>NZ_JAPUBT010000001.1:0-493825 GCF_030397665.1 Janthinobacterium sp. SUN073
CGCCATGCCCGGCGCCACCGAGTTGATGTCCACGGCGCCGGCCATGGCCGCCACGACGAACACCAGCATGATGCCGATCACGGTGCCGAACAGGCCGACATACGGCGCGCCTTCGATGGTGGTGGAGAGCCAGATCATGCGTTTCGACATGCGCTCGCTTTCGCGCACCATCACGCCATCCATGGCGGCGCGGATGGCGCCGATGGTGGCGTTGGAGACGGCGTTCAGGTCGTAGCCACGGTCGTGGCGGCGGCGCATTTCGTCGATGGCCACGTCATACAAACGCCACAGCGAGGAATCGGTCTTCACGGAAGCGCTCAGCTTGCCGTTGCGCGCCAGGTGGTCGAGCGGCGCGCCCGCCGCTTCGTGGAAGGATTGCATGAATTGCGCATTCGCGCGCGCGATGGCGCCATAGCTGCGGCCCTTGCCGATCATGATGATCCACGACAAGACCATCATCAGGCCCAACAGACCCACGACGATCCAGGCGTCGAGCGGCATGGCGGCGATGATGAAGCCGAAATGGCTTTTGCCGGCCTGCTGTTCATCTGGGCCAAACACGGCCAGGCGCGATTCGGAACCTTGCGAAACGGCATCGGCCAGCAGCAGCGCATCGGGACGGGCCGTGCGCGACAGGCGCAGCTCGTCGATGGCGCCCGTGAAGTTGGCCAGGGTGGCGGCGCCGGTGGCGACCGGCGGCGCATCGGCGCCCACCGAGGCGGCAGTCGTCAACGCCGGCAAGGTGGTGGCCAGCGAGACGGCAGGACGGCCGCCCACATACAGGGCCACGTTGTTCTTGTCGGCCTTGACCGCCAGGTGCGACCATTGCGCCGCCTGGATCGGCTGGCCGGGCTTGCTGCGCTGGCCATTCACCTGCACGAAGGGCACGCCCTGATCGATACCGATCAGCAATTCATTGGCGCCGTCGCGGCGTGCATACAGCACTTGCTGCGCGCCCAGGCTGTCCGGGCGGACCCAGGCCGAGAAGGTAAATGGCGCAGCGGCGGCCAGCGCCAGCGAAGGCGAGGCGGGCAGCATCAGGGGCGCCGTGCCCAGGCGGGCGCCGGCACCGATGACGGAACCGTCCAGCGCCGGCACGGCCGTCTGGGCATGGTTGCCGTAGGCGGTGCTGTCGCGCGAGGGCACGCCCGGCTCGGCGAAGTGGTACACCAGGCTGTAGTCGGGATCGAAGATGCGCTGGCCGTTGCCGGACGCGGGCGCCTTCGGATTGCCGTAGTACATCCACAATTTTTGCGGCGTACCGGCCGTCAGGGCCGGCACGTCGACCCAGATCAGGGCGATGCCCAAGAGCGGGTTGAATTGCTCGATCTGGTGGTTCAGTACCGTCTTGTCGTCGCCCGCCAAGAAGCGCAGGTCGGCGCCGCTGTCGCTGACGCCTTCAAAGTTGAAATTACCCGAATGCAAGCGCAGCAGCACGGGAATGCGGCCGGGATCGCCGCCCACGGCGCCAGCCTTCGGGCCGGCGTCGACGGTGACGGGTTTGCGGTAAGCCCAGTCGGGCTGCCACCAGGCGTGCGCCAGGCCGGGAACGAGCGTGCCCAGGATCGTGAGCAGAAAAAGAAAACGTTGCATGACAGTGATTCTCCGAAGAAAAGTCTAAAAAAGTGCAGTGCTGGTGAGCTGGGCCGTCAGTAGCTGGCCGACAGGTTGAAATTGATGCGGCGCACGTGTTTGTGCGTGCGCGGGCCATCGCGCAGCGGGTAAGCAAAGTCGATGCGGCCATTCAGGTAGCGCAGCAACTGGAAGCTGCTGCCCACGCCCACGGACGCCAGGCCGAACAGGTCTTTCTGCTCGATCATCGGATCGCGCAGGCGCAGGCGCGCGCCATCGGCAAACGCGTACAGGCGCCAGTTTTCCAGGCGGCTGAAATACGTCAGCTGGGGCGTGCGCCATTCGACGCTGCCGGACACGCCGTAGTCGCCCGTCGCTTCGGCCGACAGATAGCCGCGCACGGAATTGGCACCGCCAGCGGCCATCTGCTCGCCCGACACCAGCGCCGCATCGGCCAGCTGGCCCGCCAGCTTGCCGTACAGCTGCGCGCCGCTGCCCAGGGTGTACGTGGCGTTGGCGTCGCCCTTCAGGACGAGGAAGCTGGGCGAGGCCTTGTAACGCTTGTTGTCGTAGGCCGCGCTGTCGCTGCCATAGCCGAACGAGGCGCGCGTGCCGGCCACCAGCGACAGGCCCAGGCCATAGGTCGCCGTCTCCGTCTGCGCAAAGCCGTTATACGACACGCTCAGGGGCACATACTTGAGCGGAATGCTGCTGCCCGCGCCATTGAGCTTGAGCGCTTCCTGGTTATCCTTGAAATCGATACCGGCAGAAAAACTGTGCCACCAGATGCCGCTGTTGGGCACTGTGTAGTTGACTTTCATGCCCAGCGCATGGCCCTTGCCCAGCACGCTGGTACCGCCCGTGCTGGCCACGTTGCTGTTCGACTGGTAGCCGGTCGCTTCCACGCTCCAGCCCTGCGTGCCGATCGGTGCCACATACGAGGCGGACCAGACCTTGGTCTGGTTCAGGTCGCCCGGCGTGCCGAAAAAGCTGAGGGTGGCGCTATGGCCCAGCTGCCACAGGTTGTCGTGGCCCAGCGACATGCTGGTACGCAGCTTCTTCGTATCGGCGCTGTAATCGTTGTTCAGGCCGACGCTGGCGCGCCACGGGCTGCTGTCGTCCACTTTCAAGTCCACGTCCATGGTGCCGGGCAGGCTGCCCTGCTTGACCAGCGGCATCACCTGGCGCTTGGGTCCGCGGTTCAGGGCCGTCAGTTCCACTTGCGCCTGGGTAAAGTCGGGCACCTTGCCTTCCGTCAGGGCCGGCACTTGCTGGCGCACGTCGAGCGGCGAGTTGTATTGCGCACCGACCACGCGCAAACGCCCCACCTTGGTTTCGCTGACCTGCAGCACCACCACGCCCTGCTCCACCTGCTGCTCGGGCAAGTCGACGTAGACGGACTGGTAGCCGCGCGCCTGATAGGCGGCGACCAAGGCGTCGCGCGCCCCTTCCACGTCCTTCAGAGTGCGGCCCGGCCCCAGGAACGGCGTGACCGCCTCTTCGATGGCGCGCGCATCGAGCACGGTATTGCCGCGCACCAGGTATTCCTCGATCGTCACCTGCCGTTCCGGCGCGGCCACAGGAGCGGCCGACGGGACGGCGTCCTGGGCGCGCGCCATGCCCGGCAACGCCAGCATGGCCAGGCACAGCAGGCTCAAGGCGGTCGCGGGCGCCTGCGGCGCGCCGTTACCTCGTTTCTTCATCTCACGCATCTTCCATTCACCTCAAAATCAAACGGTTGCCCCGTATTGCGGCGCTGGGCCGGCGTATCTCGCAACGGCTATCTGTTACCGTACTGCCCTACCTAGACGAGCAAGGTGTGTTCCGCCTGTCATATGTCATCAAATGTTCATAAATCTCCGGGCCAGGGCTGCCCGATACTGAGTTGACCGGGTTTTGCTTCAGGATGGATGGGATGGGATGGGATGGGATACTGGCGCCGCAGGACGCACGGCAGTTGATGAGCGCGCACAGTCGCCAGCGAGAATGGAGGAATGTTGCTCGCGCAGGCGAGCCTTGGCGCAGCTGGGTAGACTTGCCGGTGCAGCACATCGACGGCGACCGGCAAGCCGTATTGATGTCTGCGGCATGAAGAATGACGTAGCGTACAGGCAAAAAAATAGCCCACTCGAAAGTGGGCTATTTTTTTTCATCTGGAGGCGAGGACGGGAATCGAACCCGTCTAAACGGCTTTGCAGGCCGCTGCATAACCTCTTTGCTACCTCGCCAGAGGAACTGCTTGGATGCGCCTTGCGGCCCACCTTGAAAACTGGAGCGGGAGAAGAGTCTCGAACTCTCGACCTCAACCTTGGCAAGGTTGCGCTCTACCAACTGAGCTACTCCCGCATTGGAGCTTGTTTACCGCTTAATCACGCCGCATGACTGCTTTGAGGCGGATAAAAAAAGGAAGCCAGCTTAGCTTCCCTTTAGAATTCTGGAGCGGGAGAAGAGTCTCGAACTCTCGACCTCAACCTTGGCAAGGTTGCGCTCTACCAACTGAGCTACTCCCGCATTGGAGCTTCTATTTTCTGCTACAACCATCTTACTGTACTGCCTCCAGCTTTCGCTGGAGCGGGAGAAGAGTCTCGAACTCTCGACCTCAACCTTGGCAAGGTTGCGCTCTACCAACTGAGCTACTCCCGCATACGAACCGCTATTTTACTGCTTTTTGCTACCGTTTACCAGAGCTGCTTTACTGCTGATCCAGTATTCACTGGAGCGGGAGAAGAGTCTCGAACTCTCGACCTCAACCTTGGCAAGGTTGCGCTCTACCAACTGAGCTACTCCCGCAGTGGACAACATTGTATCAGAAGCTCTACTACATCGCCAGTACTACTTTTTACTGCATCTGCTGTTTTTACCTATGACACGATCCAGAAAACTGGAGCGGGAGAAGAGGCTCGAACTCTCGACCTCAACCTTGGCAAGGTTGCGCTCTACCAACTGAGCTACTCCCGCGTCATCAACAACAGGCCAGCATTATAGATGGATTACAGGGGCTGTCAACGGGCAATATCTGGTGTTTTGCAAAATATTTGGGGTCAGACCCGTCGGGTCTGACCCCAGCTCCTGCGTTTGGGCTGAATACTTCAATGCAAGTTGCCGGCCTTTTCCTTGATCAAGGGCCATGCCAAGCGCAAATAATAGAACATCGACCACACCGTCAGCACGCAGGCGATCCACAGCAGGCGTTCGCCCCACACGTGCGTATCGATCGCGCCAAAGATCACTTCGTGGTACAGCAACAAGGGAATGGCCGTCATTTGCGCGGCCGTCTTGATCTTGCCGATCGAACTGACGGCCACCGATTTCGATGCGCCGATCTGCGCCATCCATTCGCGCAAGGCGGAAATGGTGATTTCGCGGCCGATGATGATGAAGGCCAGCACGGCATTGACACGGTCCAGCTGTACCAGCACCAGCAAGGCGCCCGCCACCATCAGCTTGTCAGCGACCGGGTCGAGGAAGGCGCCGAAGGCCGAGGTCTGGTTCCAGCGCCGCGCGAGGAAACCATCGAACCAGTCGGTGACGGCGGCAACAATGAAGACCAGAGTGGCAACCAGGTTCTGGTCGCCATGCAACAGCATCGACGGCGGCAGGTAAAACACGCCGACGACAAGCGGGATCAGGGCCACGCGCAGCCAGGTCAAAAGAATGGGAATATTAAAAGGCATAAGGAAGCAATCGGCCGACGGGTAAATTGAACATGAAGAAAGCGTGAAGAAGCGCCACCTAAGTAACCCCCAATAAATTATTGTGATTTCTGACTTCCATAACCGGCGCTCTGCAAGGTGGCCGACGAGGCTTACCCGCTGCTAGCAGTGCTCGCACTGCGTCGCAGTGGGCGCCTTGCATAGCATCCGGTTCTGTTCGTCATAAATTCACAATAATTTCCTGAGGATTACTTAGTCTACATGGCCCCAGGGTATTAGCCTAGTCCGGTTGCCGCGGCACCGGACCAGGCCATCCAGTCATTAGTGCAACTGCTTGTAAATCTCTTCTGCCAGTTGAGTGGAAATCCCCTCCACCGACATCAGATCTTCGACACTGGCATCGACCACGCCGCGCAAACCGCCAAAGCGCGACAGCAGTTTCTGGCGGCGCTTGGCGCCGATGCCTTCTATCTCTTCCAGGCGCGAGGTCTGGCGCGTCTTGGCGCGCTTGGCGCGCATGCCGGTGATGGCGAAGCGGTGCGCCTCGTCGCGGATCTGCGCGATCAGCATCAGCGCCGCCGATTCCTTGCCCAGTTCCTGCGCCGCGCGGCCGTCGACGAACAGCAGGGTTTCCAGGCCCACCTTGCGCCCTTCTCCCTTGGCCACGCCGACAATCAAGCTGATATCGAGTCCCAGCTCGGCAAACACCTGGCGCGCCATCTCAATCTGCCCCTTGCCGCCGTCGATCAGCACCACGTCAGGCATCACGCCATCGCCATTCGCCACCTTTTCATAGCGGCGCATCAGGACCTGGCGCATGGCCGCGTAATCGTCGCCGGGCGTGATGTCGTTGATGTTGTAGCGCCGGTATTCGCCGTTCTGCATGGCGTGGTGGTGAAATACCACGCACGAGGCCTGCGTCGCTTCGCCCTGCGTGTGGCTGATGTCGAAACACTCCACGCGCAGGCTGTCGAGGTCTTCCGCCTCCAGGCGCAGCGCTTCGGCCAGCGCGCGCGTGCGCGACTGCTGCGAACCCTGCTCGGACAACAATCTGGCCAGCGAAATCTCGGCGCCCTTCTGCGCCATCTCCAGCCACTGGCGGCGCTGCCCCTGCGGCTGAAAGATCAGGTTGATGCGGTGGCCGCACTGCTCCATCAGCGCCACCATCAGGGCCGGCTGGTCGAATTCGATATTCAGGATCAGGGTGCCGGGGATGAATTTTTCCGTGTAGTGCTGCGCCAGGAAGGCGGCCAGCACCTCCACCTCGATGGGCTCTTCGGCAATCGCCGCCGCATCGCTGAGCTGGCTGGGGAAGTAGGCACGGTCGCCCAGGTGGCGCCCGCCGCGCACCATGGCCAGGTTGACGCAGGCGCGCCCGCCCTGCACCAGCACGGCGAGGATGTCGACATCGGCGTCGCCCGTCGTTTCCATGCTTTGCTGGTGCAGCACGCGCGACAGCGAGGCGATCTGGTTGCGCACCACCACCGCCTGCTCGAATTTCAGTTCGGCGGCAAAGGCGTGCATCTTCTTTTCCAGGTCCGCCATCACTTCGCTCTGGCGCCCGCGCAGGAAACGCGCCGCGTTTTCCACGTCGTTTTTATAGTCTTCCTTGCTGATCAGGTCCACGCACGGCGCGCTGCAGCGGCCGATCTGGTGCAGCAGGCAGGGCCGCGTGCGGTTGGCGTAGACGCTGTCCTCGCAGGTGCGGATGAGGAACACCTTTTGCAGGATCTGCATCGATTCCTTGACGGCCCAGGAACTGGGGAACGGCCCGAAATACTGGCTTTTCTTGTCCACCGCACCCCGGTAATACACCATGCGCGGCGCGTCGCCGTTCGTGATTTTCAGGTAGGGGTAGGACTTGTCGTCGCGGAACAGGATGTTGTAGCGCGGTTGCAGCGCCTTGATCAGGTTGTTTTCCAGGATCAAGGCTTCCGCTTCGCTGTGCGTGACGGTGGTTTCCAGGCGCGCGATGCGCTCGACCATCATGGCGATGCGAGGGCTGGCCAGGTTTTTCTGGAAATAGCTGGAAACGCGCTTTTTCAGGTCGCGCGCCTTGCCAACGTACAACACCTTGTCGGCGGCGTCGAAATAGCGGTACACGCCGGGCAAATTCGGCAGCTTGGCGACGGTGGCCAGCACTTGCGCGCGGGGGTCGGGTGGCGTTTCCGCCAAGGATGGCTCTGGGCTTGCTTCGGTCATTGCTGGCTCATTCTTGCGCTGCTTGCTCGACGATCACGAACGCGACCGCGTATTCTTCTTCATCGCTGATGGTCACTTGCGCGCTCAGCCGGTTTGCTGCCATGAAGTCCGCCAGCACGCCGCTGCAGACGATCATCGGTTTGCCGCTGGGATGATTCAGCATCTGCGCGGCAGGCCACGTCATCGGCATGCGCAAGCCCAGGCCGATAGCCTTGGAGAACGCCTCCTTGGCCGCGAAGCGGGTGGCGAGAAAGCGCACGCCGCGCACGGCGTTTTTCGCACTGCGGGCGCGGAATTTCTCCATCTCCTGCGGCCCCAGTATTTTCTGCGCGAAACGCTCGCCATGGCGCGCCAGCGCCGCCTCGATGCGGGGGATCTTGCAAATGTCGGTGCCGATGCCGTAGATCATGGGCTAGTCCTATCCCTTATGCTTTGCTGCCCAGGCGCGCAGCCACCATGATGGCCTTCATTTCGCGCACGGCGTTTTCCCAGCCGACGAACACGGCATGCGCGACGATGGCATGGCCGATGTTCAGTTCTGTAATGTCGGAAATGGCGGCGATCGCCTGCACATTGGTGTAATGCAAACCGTGGCCCGCATTGACCTTCAAGCCCCGGCCCACGCCGAACAGCACGCCCGCCTTGATGCGCTCCAGCTCGGCCAGTTGCTCGGCGCCTTGCGTATCGGCGTAGCGGCCCGTGTGCAGCTCGATCACGGGTGCGCCGAGTTCGGCGGCGGCGGCGATCTGTTGCTCGTCGGCGTCGATGAACAGGCTGACGCGGATGCCCTCGCCTTGCAGCTGCTGGACGGCCGCCTGCACTTCCTTGAAATAGCGCACCACGTCCAGGCCACCTTCGGTGGTCACTTCCGTGCGTTTTTCCGGCACCAGGCAGACGTCCGCCGGCTTGATGCGGCAGGCGAAGTCGATCATCTCGGCCGTCACGGCCGCTTCCAGGTTCATGCGCGTGAGCAATTGCGGCGCGATGGCGATCACGTCCGCATCCTTGATGTGGCGGCGGTCTTCGCGTAAATGCAGGGTGATGGCGTCGGCGCCCGCCTGTTCGGCCAGCAGGGCCGCGCGGATCGGGTCCGGATAAGCGGTGCCGCGCGCATTGCGCAAGGTGGCCACGTGGTCGATATTGACGCCCAGGTCGATGACGGGGCCGGAAGGCTGCAAAAAGCTCATAAAGTGGTATCCATAGTGTGCCGCAGTCACCCAATAACTACAGCTGCATTAAATCGATCAGTATCTGGCGCGTGTTCAAGGTGGCGCCCCCCAGTTGATGGGCCAGCAAAAAGCGCATCAGCAGCTTGCTTTGCGCCTGCGTGGCCACATCGAGATAATCTTCGCGCTCCATGTCGAGCAGGGTCTTGCCCGTGATCTTCGGCCAGGCATCGCTGGCGCGCGCCGGGCGCGGTCCCCGTTCCGGGTCGACCACGTACACCTGCCCCGCCTCGACGGCCTGGCGCGTGCCGGTGCAGCGCGTCAGGTCGGCCGCCACGCCCGTTTCCTTGAGCAGCGCGCGCTCGAACTTGCGCAGCACGATGGGCGGCGGTTCATTGTGCGCCAGCTGATTCAAGGTGGCAACGTAGTGGTCGAACAGGACAGGATGCGGGTCGTCGCGCGCCAGCAGTTTGACCAACAATTCGTTCAGATAGAAGCCGCACAGCAGGGCCGTCTTTTCCAGCGGCAACATGCCGCCCACCCATTCGGCGCCCGTCAAGATGCGCAGTTCGGATTTGCCCGTCCAGCCCGCTTGCAGTGGTTGAAACGTCTGCAGCACGCCGCGCAACTGCGAATGGGGCCGCTTGGCGCCCTTGGCGACGAGCGCGATGCGGCCGTACTCGCGCGTAAACACGTCGACGATGAGGCTGGTTTCTTTATGCGGGTAGCTGTGCAACACGAAGGCGGGCTGGCCCGTGATGCGGCCGTCGCGCGCGGGCGGACGGCTGCGCCTTGGAGGCGGTGCGGAAGGTGCGGCCGGCGGCGCAATGGCCACCGGCGCGGGAACAGATGCGGAGACAGCAGATGAAGCTGGCGCGATGTCAGGCTGCGCTGGCGTGGTGGTGCTCATGCGTGTAGCGTCGCCCCCGGGTTGCGGATTACTCGTAGCCGTAGGCGCGCAAGCCCGCCTCGTTGTCGGCCCAGCCCGACTTGACCTTGACCCAGATTTCCAGGTACACGGGACCGCCGAACAGCTTTTCCATATCCAGGCGGGCCTGGGTGGAGACTTCCTTCAGGCGCGCGCCCTTGTTGCCGATGATCATGGATTTATGTGTATCGCGCTCGACCAGGATGGCGGCGAACACGCGGCGCAGATCGCCTTCCTGCTCGAATTTCTCGATCAGCACGGTGCTCGTGTACGGCAGTTCGTCGCCCACGAAGCGGAAGAGTTTTTCGCGCACGATTTCCGAGGCGAGGAATTTTTCGCTGCGGTCCGTGATGTCGTCCGGGCCAAAGATGGGCTGGTTTTCCGGCAGGAAACGCTTGATTTCGTTCTGCAAGCCTTCCAGCTGGAAATGCAGCTTGGCGGAGACGGGCACGATGGCGGCAAAGTCGCGCATGGCGGCGATCTTTTGCGCAAACGGCAGCAAGACAGCCTTGTCCTTGACGCGGTCGGATTTGTTGATGACGAGGATGCATGGCACTTCCTTCGGCAGCAAATCCATCACTTGCTGGTCGGCCGGGCCGAAGGTGCCCGCCTCGATCACGTACAGGATGACGTCCGAGGAAATCAGGGTGTTGGTGACGGTCTTGTTCAGCGTCTTGTTCAGCGCGTTCGAGTGGCGCGTCTGGAAGCCAGGCGTGTCGACGTAGATGAACTGCGCATCCGGCACCGTCTGGATACCCGTGATGCGGTGGCGCGTGGTTTGCGCCTTGCGCGAAGTGATGCTGACCTTCGCGCCGATCAGCACGTTCATCAGGGTCGATTTGCCCACATTGGGGCGGCCCACGATGGCGATATAGCCACAGCGGAAGTTGTCGGGCATTTTGGTGGCTGTCATGCTAGTGTCGATTCTGTTTAGTGTGAGCGGCGATCGCCGGGGCTGCAGGAGCTTGCGCGTCGTCGCTCTGGATGGTGGCAATGCCGGCCAGCTTGAGCTGGGCGGCGCGCGGTTTCGGCTTGCGGCTGGCGGCAGGCGACTTCAACAGCGCCTGCTCGGCCACGTCCAGCGCCAGTTTGGCGGCGGCTTGCTCACCGGCGCGGCGGCTTCCGCCACGGCCGTAGACCTGGATATTCAATTTCGGTACCAGGCATTCGATCTCGAATTCCTGGCTGTGGGCGGCGCCATGGGTGGCCACCACGTTGTACTGTGGCAGCGAAATTTTCTTGCTTTGCAAAAACTCCTGCAGCAGGGTCTTGGCATCCTTGCCCAGGGTTTGCGGATCGACCGAGTCGAGGATGGGAATGTAGAAGGCGCGGATCACCGTGCTGGCCGCATCGAAGCCCGTATCGAGGAAGATGGCGCCCAGCAAGGCTTCCAGGGTATCGGCGAGGATCGAGGGACGGCGGAAACCGCCCGACTTCAACTCGCCTTCGCCCAGGCGCAGGAATTGCGACAACTCCAGCTTTTGCGCGATTTCATACAGCGACTGCTGTTTCACCAAATTCGCGCGCAAGCGCGACAAATCGCCCTCGTCGATGGTCTTGAAGCGTTCATACAGGATGGAAGCGACCACGCAGTTGAGAATGGAGTCGCCCAGGAATTCCAGCCGCTCATTATGCAAACTGCTGTGGCTACGATGCGTCAAGGCTTGCTGCAACAGGCCAGCATCCTGGAACGTATAGCCTAAACGGGTTTGCAATAGCTGAAGATTCATTGTTGTTTCTGTATCATCTGAGTAATTCGGCTGGCCGCCGCGCGGGGAGTCGGCGCGGCAGCCATAGGAGCGGCCTAGTGGATGCCGCCCACGCGTTTCGGGTTGCTGAAGTTCATCCACACCAGGAAAGCCTTGCCGACGATGTTCTCGTTCGGCACGAAGCCCCAGTAGCGGCTGTCCGCGCTATTGTCGCGGTTATCGCCCATCATGAAGTAATTGCCTTGTGGCACCACACACGTAAAACCATCTTCGTTGTAGTTGCACGCATCCTTGTGCGGGAAATCCTTCACTTCGCGCAAGTTCAACGTAGGAGCAGGCTCATCGTTGAGGATGCGGTGGCTCACGCCCGTCAGATTTTCTTCCAGTTGCTTGTGGTACACCGTGCTTTCGTCATCGAGGTAGTCGTCCAGCGGGGTGTACTGCACTTCCTTGCCGTTGACCGTCAAGCGCTTGTTTTCATAGGTGATTTTATCACCGGGTACGCCGATCACGCGCTTGATGTAGTCTTGCGACATATCTTTCGGGTACTTGAACACCATCACGTCGCCGCGCTGCGGATCGTTGACTTCAATGATACGCTTGTTGACGATCGGCAAACGAATGCCATAGGTGAACTTGTTAACCAGAATCAGATCGCCCACCAGCAAGGTCGGCACCATCGAGCTCGACGGGATCTTGAATGGCTCGTACAGGAACGAGCGCAGGCAGAACACCAGGGCGATGACGGGGAAGAAACTACCCGAATACTCGACCCAGGTCGGCTGGCGCAACAGCGCTGCCTCGATGGTCGCGCGGCTGCCGCCCGCATCGGACTTGATGCCCTCGGCGGCCAGCTTGGACTGGCGCGCGTCGAACTCGGCCAGGGCAAGGTCGGCCGCCTTGCGGCGTTGCTTGGACAGATAAAATACATCCAGGCACCAGACCAGGCCCGTCAACACCATCAGCACGAACAGGATTAAAGCGAAGTTTCCTAAAATCACTTGCAGGTTCATTGATCAACCATCCACTTGTAAAATTGCCAGGAATGCCTCTTGCGGGATCTCCACGGAACCCACTTGCTTCATGCGCTTCTTACCCGCTTTTTGTTTTTCCAGCAATTTTTTCTTGCGGCTGATGTCGCCGCCATAGCACTTGGCCAGCACGTTCTTGCGCAAGGCTTTCACGTTCTCGCGCGAAATGATGTTGGCGCCGATGGTCGCCTGGATGGCCACGTCGAACATCTGGCGCGGGATCAGTTCACGCATCTTGGCGGCCACCTGGCGGCCACGGTACTGGCTGTTCGAACGGTGGACGATGATGGCCAGCGCATCGACTTTTTCGCTGTTGATCAGCATGTCGACCTTGACCACGTCGGCCGCGCGGTATTCCTTGAACTCGTAATCCATCGAGGCATAGCCGCGCGACGTCGATTTCAGGCGATCGAAGAAGTCCAGCACGATCTCGGCCATCGGCATTTCGTAGACCAGCTTGACCTGGCGGCCGTGGTAGCTCATGTCCATCTGAATGCCGCGCTTGCCGATACACAGGGTAATCACGGAGCCCACATATTCCTGTGGCATGTACAGATTGACCGTGACGATAGGCTCGCGCACTTCCTCGATGCGCGACGGATCGGGCATCTTCGATGGATTGTCGACGTTGATCATGGTGCCGTCGCGCTGGATCACTTCGTACACCACGGTGGGCGCCGTGGTGATCAGGTCCATGTCGAATTCGCGTTCAAGGCGCTCCTGCACGATTTCCATGTGCAGCAAGCCCAGGAAGCCGCAGCGGAAGCCGAAGCCCAGCGCCTGCGACACTTCCGGCTCGTACATCAGGGCCGCGTCGTTCAGTTTCAGCTTTTCCAGCGAGTCGCGCAGCGCGTCGTACTGGTTCGCTTCGACCGGGAACAGGCCGGCGAACACTTGCGGCTGCACTTCCTTGAAGCCCGGCAATGGCGCGGCGGCAGGACGGCTGACCAGGGTGACGGTATCGCCCACTTTCGCCGCTTTCAATTCCTTGATGCCGGCGATGATGAAGCCCACCTGGCCTGCCGACAATTGCGGCAACGATTGCGAACGGGGCGAAAATACGCCGATATCTTCCACCAGCTGCACCGAATCGGTGGCCATCAGGCGGATCTTGTCTTTCGGTTTCAGGGTACCGTTGACCACGCGCACCAGCATGACCACGCCCACATAGGCGTCATACCAGGAGTCGACGATCAGCGCCTGCAGCGGCGCATCGGGGTCGCCTTTCGGTGGCGGCACCTTGACGATCAGTTGCTCGAGCACGTCCAGCACGCCGAGGCCCGTCTTGGCCGAGCAATGCACGGCGTCGGCCGCGTCGATACCGATCACGTCTTCGATCTCGGCAATGGCGTTCGGAGGGTCCGCGTTCGGCAAGTCGATCTTGTTCAGGACGGGCACCACTTCCACGCCCAGATCCAGCGCCGTGTAGCAGTTGGCGACCGTTTGCGCTTCCACGCCTTGCGACGCGTCAACCACCAGCAGCGCACCTTCGCACGCCGACAGCGAGCGCGACACCTCATAGCTGAAGTCGACGTGGCCTGGCGTATCGATCAGGTTCAGGTTGTAGATCTGGCCATTGCGCGCCTTGTAGTGCAGGGCCGCCGTTTGCGCCTTGATGGTAATGCCGCGCTCGCGCTCCAGATCCATCGAATCGAGCACCTGCGCCTCCATCTCGCGGTCGGACAAGCCGCCGCACAATTGAATGATGCGGTCAGCCAGGGTCGATTTACCGTGGTCAATATGGGCGATGATGGAGAAGTTGCGTATGTTATTCATTAACTAATATATGTGCGAGTGACAACACTGCTTTAACAGGAATCAAGGGGATCATGTCCGGGCCAAACAGGGCCAAAACCAGGCGCCCCACTCATGATGAAAAAAGCGCTCCGAGCAGGACATCTGCATGCCCAGGCGAGCGCTTTTGAAGCGACAGAAGCTGCTGCCTCGGACAGTAGCTTTTTCGACCTCCCCATTTTACCGGATTTCAGAGCGGAAAGCCCGTCTTTCAGAGGCCGGCAGCGGGCAAGCCGACATTTTCAGCTGTTTCCAGCAGCGGAATGCTGCAATGCAGTGTCAATATTGGCATTTAAGCTACGCCAGACAGCGCCGGACGGCGGCCTCGTCCAGAAAATAATGGCATAGCTCGGGTTGGGCCAGGTCGCCAAACAGCACCGGCACCAGCTCATCGAAGCGGGCTAGCAAGCTCGCATCGGGCGACGCATCGATATCGATCACGTCCACCGTAAACGGCTTGTCAGGCGGCTGCAGCAGGAGCAAGGCATCGAGCATATCCTGGCATAAATGGCAATAACTGCGGGAATAGAGGGTGAAGTGCATATTTTAGTGGCGGAGCAAAAGAAGGCTGGGGTCAGACGGGGACGCCTAGACCCGACGGGGGAATTCAAGCCAGTGGCTTGAATTCCGATCCCGCAGGGACTGCCCCCCCCCCAATTTTACTTCGCCGACGGACGCAGCGAAACGAATAGCGCCACATCGCCACGGCGCACCAGCACGGCCGACGACTTCTTCGGATCGAGCTTGGCCACCAGGGCATTGAACTGTTTGGCATCTTTCACAGCAACGTTGTTCAATTGCAAGATCACATCGCCAGGCTGCAGGCCGGCCAAGGCCGCCACGCCATCGGCGTCGTCGACCAGCACACCCGCGTCGATCTTCAGCTCCTGCTTCTTCGCGGCCGGCACGTCGCTGACCTTCAGGCCCAGTGCATTGACGGCTTGCGCTTCCGGTTCCCTGGCGCCCTTCTTGGCCGTTTTCTCGGCTTCCAGTTCGACGACGGTGACAGCAATATCCTGCTGCGCGCCCTTGCGCCAGACGGTGACCGTGGCCTTGCCGTTGACGGCGGCGCCGCCCACCAGGCGCGGCAGGTCGGACGAACGCTCGATGGGCGCGCCATTGAATTTCAGGATGATGTCGCCCGGCTTGATGCCCGCCTTGTCGGCCGGGCCGCCCTCTTCCACCATCGACACTTGCGCGCCCTTGGCGTTGGGCAAGCCCAACGATTGCGCCACATCCTTGCTCACTTCGCCGATCTGCACGCCGATACGGCCGCGCACCACTTTACCCGTCTTTTTCAGCTGCTCGCCCACGCGCATGGCTTCATCGATGGGCACGGCAAATGAAATGCCATTGTAGGCGCCGGACAAGGTGGCGATCTGCGAATTGATGCCGATCACCTCGCCGCGCATATTGATCAGGGGACCGCCCGAGTTGCCAGGGTTGACCGCCACGTCGCTCTGAATCAGCGGCAAGTAGTCGCCCGTGTCGCGGGATTTGGCGGAAATGATGCCGGCCGTCACCGTGTTTTCCAGGTTGAATGGCGAGCCGATGGCGATCACCCACTCGCCCACGCGGATCTTGTTCGAGTCACCGATGGTCAGGCGCGGCAGGTTGGCGCCCTCGATTTTCAGCAGGGCCACGTCGGTGCGCGCATCGGCGCCGATGACCTTGGCCTTGAATTCGCGCTTGTCCGTCAGGGTCACGTAGACTTCGTCGGCGCCGTCGACCACGTGGGCATTGCTCAGCACGTAACCATCGGCCGAGATAATGAAACCGGAACCGACACCGCGCTGCACTTCCTGCTCCTGCGGCACGGCGCGACGACCGCCGCGCGGTGCCTGCTGACGCGGCGTCGGCATGGCGCCTCCAAAGAAGCGGCGCAGGAATTCCTGCATTTCCTGCTCATCCTGCCCGCCCGCGCCGGGCGCAGCCATCTTCAGGCGCTCGGTGGTGCGGATATTCACCACGGCCGGGCCGACGGCGTCGACCAGGTCCGAGAAATCAGGCAGTTTCACTGCCGGCACGGCGGCCTGCGCCTGTGGCGCCAGACCCAGCATGGTCGGGGCGAAAAAGACGCCAGCCGTACCGAACAATAAGGCGGAAAGCGTCTTCACTGAAAACGACTTGCTGGCGACACACATGTTTTTTTTCATGGAAAGGATCTTTTCGAGTATATAAACGGATCAAAACGCGGATCGGCGATTGCCTGCGTGCATGATTGGGCGTCATGACGGAATCCCGGGGGCAACTACACCTGGTAGTGCGCATGGCAGCAACAATATATCGCAAAAGCAAGATATTGCCTGCACACAGTGTCAATCGTAGCGAAGTCCAGTGTCAAGAGGGCCTGGAGCAGGTGAAGGGTCAAGACCCGCCTGACATAAGATGCCGCTAGCGTTGCGCCAGCGGTCCCGCTTCCAGCGGCTCGGCAGCGACGGGCGGCACGATGGGCAACAAGGGTTCCGCGTGGACAGCCGGCACATCAGGCGCCGCCTCGGCGGCCAGGCGGCTCGTCAGGCGCGCGTCGAATTGGGCGCTCAGTGCGTGGCCGCACTGCTCCGAGCGCAGCACGTCGCCGATCAGGCGATAGGCATCCCAGGCTTGCCGCCCATCATCCGTGTCGAGGGCGGCAAAAGCCAGTTCGAGTTCGCTCGCCGCCAGCTCGCCATCGGCCAGGGCGGAAATCGTCTCGTGCAATCGTGTATGCGTATCCATGATGGGTCCTGCCATTTCAAGAGGGTCGGTGCGAAACCGGGCACAGCCATGCCAACCTCATACTCCCCAGATTACCAGCGCTTGTCAATCGGCATATCCAACAACGGTTTCAATTTCTCTGCGATCACTTCGCGCGCGCGAAAAATACGGCTGCGCACGGTGCCGATGGGGCACGCCATGATCTCCGAGATCTCCTCATAGCTGAGGCCCTCGATCTCGCGCAGCACGATGGCCGTGCGCAGCTCGATGGGCAGCACCTCCATGGCCGCGTTGACTGTGGCGGCAATCTGCTTGCTGGCCAGCACCGATTCGGGCGTATTGTTGTCACGCAATTTATTGCCGTCATCGAAGGACTCCGCCTGCTCGGCGTCGGCATCGCTGGACGTGGCGGCGCGCCGCCCCTGCGTGACGAGATAATTCTTGGCCGTATTGATGCCGATGCGATACAACCAGGTATAAAAGGCGGCATCGCCGCGAAAATGGCGCAGCGCCCGGTATGCCTTGATAAAGGTTTCCTGCACCACATCTTCGGCCTCCGCCGGGTCATGCACAAGTCGCGACACCAGGCGCATCAAGCGGCGCTGATATTTCGATACCAGCACATCGAATGCCCGTTTGTCGCCAGCCTGCACCCGCTCGACCAGCAACTGATCATACTCGCGCTCTGTCCTCACGCCCGATGTCCCTGTTCGCATGCAGCGTGGGCGCCTGTATGGATATAGAGTTGGCCCGCTGCAAGAAGTTCAGTGTTCGCCCCACTTTTATTCTTCCCCACTGCGCGCCGCGATGGCCCGGCACGCCACGGCCAGCGGGCGGAAGGCGGCGCAAGCGCTGCCACGCTGCGCCAGCACCTGCGTGCGCCGCCCCGCGGCATCGGCCAGGCACAGCACCAGCAGCGATGGCCACAGGGTCGAGCCCGGCAACAGGCGCAGCACAGGCGGCACCAACGGCCCCGCGCCGGACGGCGCCCCGCCATGCTCCAGATATACCGCCAGCCGCAACTGGCCGACCGGCGAAATATCAAGCACCTGCGGCTTTCTGCGCTGGCGCAGCAAAGCCAGCAAAAACACGCCGCCAGCCGCACTCGATAGTGCACCGGGCCAGCCCAGCGCATAGCCGCCCACCAGCTGGCCGGGGCCGGGGCCAGAGCCAGACAGGGCCGCAACGTGCCACGCGCCGCTCAAAGGCCAGGCGGCCAGCACCGCGCACAGCCCCAGCACCGCTTGCAGCAGGCGCAAACAGACAGGCGTGCGAATGACAGCCGCTACCGCGATCGACATAGTGCCAACTCAAAGGGAAAAACATCAGGCGCGCCAGCACCATGCCGGGCAAATTCAGGCACCAACGAACGTTGGCACCGAATCAGCGCTCACTACGGTTTGACCGTAGTGAGCGCTTGAAAGTTCCTGCTTATTTCGCTTTACCGAAAATCAGCGTGCCATTCGTTCCGCCGAAGCCGAACGAATTCTTCACTGCATAATCGATCTTCATATCCCGCGCCGTGTTGGCACAGAAATCGAGATCGCAAGCGGGATCCTGGTTGAAGATGTTGATGGTCGGTGGCGACACCTGATGGTGCAATGCCAGGACCGTAAACACCGCTTCCAGACCGCCCGCACCGCCCAGCAAATGGCCCGTCATCGACTTCGTCGAGTTGACGACCATATGCTTGGCATGCTCGCCGAAGGTGCGTTTGATGCCCATCACTTCCGCCACGTCGCCTTGCGGGGTCGACGTGCCGTGCGCGTTCAGGTACTGAATCTGATCCGGGTTCAAGCCTGCGTTGTTGAGGGCCGCGATCACCGATTTGCTGCCGCCGCTACCATCTTCCAGCGGCGAGGTCATGTGATAAGCATCTGCGCTCATCCCGAAACCATGCACTTCGGCATAGATCTTGGCACCACGGGCCACCGCGTGCTCGTACTCTTCCAGCACCATGACGCCAGCACCCTCGCCCAGCACGAAGCCGTCGCGGTCGGTATCCCATGGACGCGATGCCGTTGCCGGATCGTCGTTGCGGGTCGACAAGGCACGTGCCGAGGCGAAACCGCCCAGGCCCAGCGGCGACACGGTCGATTCAGCACCGCCGGCAATCATGACGTCGGCATCGCCGTACTCGATCATGCGCGCGGCAGCGCCGATGCTGTGCAAACCGGTGGTACACGCCGTCACGATCGCCAGGTTCGGACCCTTCAGACCATATTTGATCGAAAGATTGCCAGAAATCATGTTAATGATCGAGGCAGGCACGAAAAATGGCGAGATACGGCGCGGACCGCGCTTTTCGTACTCGGATTTGGTTTCCTCGATCAGCGGCAAGCCACCGATACCGGAACCGATGATCACGCCGATGCGCTCGGCGTTTTCCTC
Organism: Janthinobacterium sp. SUN073; assembly: GCF_030397665.1. Taxonomy (GTDB): domain Bacteria; phylum Pseudomonadota; class Gammaproteobacteria; order Burkholderiales; family Burkholderiaceae_D; genus Janthinobacterium. The sequence continues at coordinate 19,144 of NZ_JAPUBT010000001.1, forward strand.
GGTCACTTCCAGACCGGAGTCCTGCATCGCCTGGATGCCTGCAGCCATGCCGTAATGGATAAAGGTATCCATGTGGCGGGCTTCCTTACCGGAGATGTACTCTTCGATATTGAAACCTTTGACTTCACCGGCAAAATGCGTGGTGAAGGGCAATGCATCAAACTTGGTAATCGTGGCAATGCCGGATTTACCTTCGGTAATTGCGCTCCACGCCTCGGCAATAGTATTGCCGACAGGTGAAACACAGCCCAGGCCGGTTACAACAACACGACGGTTTTTAGAACGGCTCAAGCGATTCTCCTGAAGTCGGTCAAACAGGCTTAGGCCTTGACGTGTGCGGTGGCGTAGTCGATCGCCTGTTGCACGGTGGTGATTTTTTCAGCTTGTTCGTCAGGGATTTCCATTTCGAATTCGTCTTCCAGGGCCATGACCAGTTCCACGGTGTCCAGGGAATCGGCGCCGAGATCGTCGACGAAGGAGGATTCGATTTTGATGTCTGCTTCTGCAACGCCCAGTTGCTCAGCGACGATTTTCTTAACGCGTTGTTCGATATCCGACATGTTATGGCTCCAAAGTGTGTGTTACGGAAAGTGCGCGCATTTTATCAGGTTTGCGCGTCCGAATACTAATTTCGGTGTCTGCTGCTAATTCGACCGAAGCTGCTGCTAAAAGATGCGATTATAGACAAAAACGACCGTTGAATCATGCCACAAACGCCCGCCCTGTCTACCTTTCACATCAATTCATGTACATTCCGCCGTTCACGTGCAGGGTCGTGCCCGTGATATACGCCGCTTGCGGCGAGGCCAGAAAGGCCACCGCCGCTGCCACGTCTTCCGGCTTGCCCAGGCGGGACAGGGGAATTTGCGTCAACAGGGCCGCGTGCTGCTCTTCGCTCAGGGCCTTGGTCATATCGGTATCGATGAAGCCGGGGGCGATGCAGTTCACGGTAATGTTGCGGCTGCCGATTTCGCGCGCCAGGGCACGGCTCATGCCTTCCACGCCGGCCTTGGCCGCCGCGTAATTCATTTGCCCCGGATTGCCCGACGAAGCCACCACCGACGTGATATTGATGATACGCCCAGCCTTGGCTTTCATCATGCCGCGCAATACGGCGCGCGACAGGCGGCCGACGGCCGACAGGTTGGTGGAAATCACGCTATCCCACTCGTCGTCCTTCATGCGCATGGCCAGCTGGTCTTGCGTGATGCCCGCATTGTTGACGAGGATCGACAGGCTGCCGTAGGTTTTCTGCACCTCATCGACGACGGCCGCGCAGCGCGCCGCATCGGTCACGTTCAGCACCAGGCCCTTGCCCGCCACGCCTGCGGCGGCCAGGTAATCGGTGATGGCTTGCGCGCCGCTTTCCGAGGTGGCGGTGCCGACCACGGTGGCGCCCTGCTTGCCCAGTTCGGTGGCGATGGCGCGGCCGATGCCGCGCGAGGCGCCCGTGACCAGCACGACTTGATTTGCTAAATTCATGAGTATCCTTTAAAGCAAGTGCGACAGGCAGGCTGCCGCAATCTGATGTTTATTTGAGCTGCGTCAAAATGCGTTCCAGCGAGGCCTGGTCGACGATGGCGTCGCCCACCAGCACGGGATCGATGCGCTTGGCCAGGCCCATCAGGACCTTGCCCGGACCGCATTCGATCACTTGCGTGATACCGTCGGCCGCCACTTTCTGCATCGTTTCCACCCAGCGCACGGGGCTCGCCGCCTGGCGCACCAGCGCATCCTTGATGCCGTCGACATCGTTGACGATGGCCACGTCGACGTTGTTGATCAGCGCGATCTGCGGCGCGGCGAACGTCAGGCCGCCCATGTACTCGCGCAAGCGGTCCGATGCCGGCTTCAGCAGCGACGAGTGGAATGGCGCCGAGACGGGCAGCTTCATGGCGCGCTTGGCGCCCTTGGCCTTGGCCAGTTCGCAGGCGCGCTCGACGGCCGCCGTATGGCCGGCGATGACCACTTGCGCAGGTGCATTGAAATTGACAGGCTCGACCACCAGGGCCGGGTTTTCCGCCGTCGCTTCCGCACAGGCGGCGCGCACGTCGTCGTCCGACAGGCCCAGCACGACAGCCATCGTGCCCTGCCCCACGGGCACGGCTTCCTGCATCGCTTGCGCGCGGAAACGCACGAGCGGCACGGCATCCTTGAACGAGATGACGCCGGCGGCGACCAGCGCCGAGTATTCGCCGAGACTATGGCCGGCCACGACGTTCGGCACGGGGCCGCCGGCCGCCAGCCAGGCGCGGTAAAAGGCCACGGCCGCCGTCAGCATCACGGGTTGCGTGTTGGTGGTGAGATCCAGTTCTTCCTTCGGACCTTCGGCGATCAGCTTGCCCAGGTCAAATTGCAGGGCGTCCGACGCTTCGGCCACGGTTTGCGCCACCACGGGGTTGCCGGCGAAACCGTCGAGCATCGCAATCGCTTGCGAGCCTTGGCCTGGGAAAACAAATGCAAATTGTGTCATGTCGACTCCGTTTTTTTAATAGTGTTGCGGGATTACATGCGCGCCAGCACGGCGCCCCAGGTAAAGCCGCCGCCAACGCCTTCCATCATGACGTTGTCGCCCTTCTTGACGCGGCCGTCGCGCACGGCGATGTCGAGCGCCAGCGGGATCGACGCGGCCGAGGTGTTGCCATGCTGGTCGACGGTGACGACCATCTTTTCCAAAGGCAGGCCGAGTTTCTTGGCCGTGCTGTTCATGATGCGGATGTTCGCCTGGTGCGGGATCAGCCAGTCGATCTGGTCCGAAGTCATGTTGGCGTGCGCCAATGCTTCGTGCGCAACCTTTTCCAGCACGGAGACGGCCAGCTTGAACACGGCCGGGCCATCCATGTACAGGAAGGCACTGCCGGCCAGCGCGCCGCCAGCCAGACTGCCCGGTACGCTCAAGATGTTCGAATGGCGGCCGTCCGCGTGCAGCTTGGTGGCCAGGATGCCCGGCTCGGTGGAGGCCGTCATGACGATGGCGCCGGCGCCATCACCGAACAGCACGCAAGTGCCGCGGTCGTCGAAATTGAGGATGCGCGAAAACACTTCGGCGCCGATCACCAGCACGTTTTTATGCATGCCCGACTGGATGAAGCTGTCGGCCGTGGCCACCGCATACACGAAGCCGCTGCAGACGGCTTGCACGTCGACGGCGGCGCAGTTGTTCGTGATGCCCAGCTTGCTCTGCACGATGCAGGCGGTGCTGGGGAAGCTGCCGAAGAAATCGGGGGTCGAGCTGGCGACGATGATCAGGTCCAGGTCGTTGCCGCTCAGGCCCGCCATCTCCAGGGCTTTTTTGGCCGCTTCCACACCCAGGTCCGAGGAGTTTTGCATTGGTGCCGCGTAATGGCGCGCCGAGATACCGCTGCGCGAGAAGATCCACTCATCCGAGGTCTCGATGCCCTTGGCGGCGAGCTGTTCGGTCAAATCCTGGTTGGTGACGCGCTTCTCCGGCAAGTAGCTGCCGGTGCCGATAATTTTGCTGTAAGTTTTGCTAAAAACAGTCATGCAAGTACCCGTCCACTAAATGGTAGAGCTTGTTGAAGTAGGTTCGTCCGGTACTGGCGTGCGCGGCATCAGCTCGGCGATCAGGCTGGCCAGCTGTGCTTGCACGTCATTTTTTGCCGCGTCAAAGGCGCGGCGCAAGGCCCATTCAAACGAATAGGCATCGGCGCTGCCATGGCTCTTGAAGACGAGGCCACGCAAGCCCAGCAGGCTGGCGCCGTTGTAACGCGATGGATTCAGGCGGTTGCCGATGGCTTTCAGGGCGCCGCGGGCGATCAGCGCTCCCAGCATGGTGATCGGGTTGCGCTTGAATTCGGTGGTGAGCACATCCTTCATGAGGCGCGCCAGACCTTCGATGGCTTTCAGGGTGACATTGCCGACAAAACCGTCGCAGACGACGATATCGGTCGTGCCCTTGAAGATATCGTTGCCTTCCACGTTGCCGTAGAAGTTCAGCGCGCCACGCTCGTGGTCGGCCTGCAACAGCTTCGAGGTGAGTTTCACCACTTCATTGCCCTTGATATCTTCCGTACCCACGTTCAGCAAGCCGATCGTCGGGCGTGCTATGCCTTCCATGGCGGACACCAGCACGGAACCCATGATGGCGAACTGGTGCAAGTGATGCGGCTCGCAATCGACGTTGGCACCCAGGTCCAGCATGTAGGTCGGGCCGTTCTTTTGATTCGGCAAGATGCTGCAGATGGCCGGGCGGTCGACGCCGGACATGGTTTTCAAGACATAGCGCGACACGGCCATCAGGGCTGCCGTATTACCGGCGGAAACGGAGGCTTGCGCCGCGCCGCTCTTGACCTGTTCGATGGCCACGCGCATGGAGGAATCCTTCTTGCGGCGCAGGGCCACTTCCAGGGGATCGTCCATGGTAACTTGTTCGGAGGCATGCAATACCGACAGGCGCGGATGCGTGTCGGCTTTATGTTTTTTCAGTTCGGCACGGATCACGTCTTCCAATCCAACAAGGATCAGTTCGGCTTCAGGCTCATGTTTTACGAAGGAAATTGCTGCAGGGATAGTGACTGAGGGACCATGATCTCCGCCCATGCAGTCGATAGAAATTTTGATTGTCATTTGTGTTGATTCAATACCGCTGCGGGCGTGCGGCAAGATGTGAATCGGACTGGAGCATATGCAGGGCGCAGCATGTCATGCACAGACCTGGACAGCGTGATTCAAAATGACGGGTGCGCAAGATGAATTGCAGCCGATAAAAAAGAAGAAGCGGCGCCACGCCGAATAACCACGCAACACCGCTTTCATCTTACCCAACAAAAACGTCGATTACTCGTCGTTTTTGGTCTTCAACACTTTACGGCCACGATAGAAGCCGTTAGGGCTGATATGGTGACGCAGGTGTGTTTCGCCGGTAACTGGCTCGACGCTCAATTGCGGCGCGACCAGGAAGTCGTGCGAACGGTGCATGCCGCGCTTGGAAGGGGTTTTCTTGTTCTGTTGAACTGCCATGATGACTCCTAATACATAAGTTCTAAAATTTTAGCACAATCGATTGGCAAATACATGCGAATCGAGTATCCCAGCGGCAAAGACTACCCGAAAATAGTCCGGACCGACATCGTTTATTACAATTACATTTCACTACACTTGCCATACTCGATTACTACACGCGTTTGACACGTTCTTTGATGGGGAAAACCCCTTTACCGCTTTATTCTGGCTTCAAGTCCTTCAGTGCCGCAAACGGCGACTGCTTTTCAGTCTTGAGAGCATCGAGCTGCGCCGTATCGGGGCAGACGTCGTGTTTGGGTACCTGCGGCAGGGCCAGCAAGGCTTCATCTTCGATCAGGGCCGCGGCATCCATGCTGCGACTGCCGACGATCACGTCGATCGATTCATCGTTGATGATTTCTTCGATCTCGTCCGCCTGCTCGTCATCCTTGCCCAGCATCAGAGTGGTCGTCGAATCAATTGCGTAAGCATACGGAGTCAGGCAGCGCTGGCAAACCAGCTGAACGGTGCCGTTGACCGACAAGGTCAGTTGCGGGTAGCCCAGTTTGCTGGTGCCGCCGACGATCTTCCAGGCGATGTCGCCGGAAGCATCTGCACAATCCTTGGTCAACCGGGTCATTTCAGCGACAGGAGTTACACCCTCGCGGCTCCCGCTGATACGACAAAAATCAAAGGCGTCGATCACAAAAGCATTCATTGGTAGAAAATTTCCCCGGAAAACCTGCGATAATAACAGGGTTTTGAGCACCGAGTCAAAGGCTAAGCATCTTTTTTGACGCAATCTTTGCCATAAACATGACAACTTCATCAACACCGTCATGCCGCATGGAGCCTCAGTTATGGGCTCCGCGCCCTGGAACCACGTGAAATTCCACTGACATCGACCAGCGCGGCCATGCCGGCCGCCATCCACTACCGAATGATACCAACTTCCGCCCCATTGCGCTTGATTCTTGCATCGAGTTCGACCTACCGCAAGGAATTGCTGCAACGCCTGCGCCTGCCTTTCGAGGTGGCCGTGCCCGATCTCGACGAAAGCCCCCTGCCAGGCGAAAGCCCCAGCGCCACGGCCCTGCGCCTGGCCCAGGCCAAGGCGCAGGCCGTGCTCGACCGCTACCCTGGCAGCCTCGTCATCGGCTCCGACCAGGTCGCCACTCTGGACGGCGCGCAGATCGGCAAGCCGGGCAACCATGACTACGCCCTGCAGCAGCTGCAAACCATGCGCGGGCGCCAGACCGTGTTCCATACGGCCCTGTGTCTGCTCGACGGTCGCCAGAATCCGCCCGTGGCGCAAGTGGAAGACATCCAGACCCGCGTCACCGTGCGCGATTTGCCCGATGCCGAGCTGGACGCCTACCTGCGCATCGAGCAACCATATGATTGCGCCGGCAGCGCCAAGAACGAGGGCCTGGGCATCGCCCTGCTCGAACGCATCGCCACCACCGACCCCACCGCCCTCACCGGCTTGCCGCTGATCGCCCTGACGGGCATGCTGCGCAAGGCGGGCGTGGCGTTTTTTAAAATTTAAAATACCCCTAACGGCAACATCTGGGGTCAGACCCGACGGGTCTGACCCCGGCAGTTTGACGTTGGGGTACTAACATGACTGACTAAAACCCATGACCGGCACCCTGTACCTGATCCCCAACCACCTCGGCCTGTCCGATGGCGCCATCGACCCGCTCTCCCACATCATTCCAGAGCAGGTGCGGCAGATCACCTCGCAGCTCGATTATTTCGTTGCGGAAAACGCCAAGACGGCGCGCGCCTTCCTGAAATTGATCGGCAACCAGCATCCGCTGGCCAAGCCGCTGCAGGAAATCACGATTTCCGAACTCAACGTCAATACCCCGGCGCAAGCGCTGGCCGGCTTGCTGGCGCCCTTGCTGGCGGGACGCGATGCGGGTCTCGTCTCGGAAGCGGGCGTGCCCGCCGTGGCCGACCCCGGCGCCGACCTCGTGCGCCTGGCGCATCAGCACGGCATTAAAGTGCGCCCGCTGGTGGGCCCGTCGTCGATCCTGCTGGCCGTGATGGCCAGCGGCTTGAATGGCCAGAGCTTTGCCTTCAACGGCTACCTGCCCACCGATGCGGCCCTGCGCGCCAAGCGCATCAAGGAACTGGAAAGCCGGTCACGCAATGAAAAGCAGACCCAGCTGTTTATCGAAACGCCGTACCGCAACGCCGCCATGCTCGAAGCGCTGGTGGCGCAATGCGCGCCTTCCACCCTGATCTGCGTCGCCACCGACCTGAGCCTGGACACGGAAAGCGTGCAAACGTGGAATGGCGCGCAGTGGAAGAAACAATTGGCCGCCGGCAAGGCCCCGGACTTCCACAAGAAACCGACCGTGTTCTTGTTGTTGGGACAGTAAACGACAAACGCCACGAACATATTTGTCGTGGCGTTTACTTTGCTCAACTACGATAGTTACGACACCTGACAAAACCGTAGCGAGCGGAAGGGAGAGGTGGCTAAGAAGCGCAACCGTACTTTAGTACGGTGAGCATCGCAGGCCGCCTATACCGACGCGCAGTAGGTTTGGTCAGGGGTCCTCAGACTCGGCGGGTACCCGTGTTTTTCTGTCCGCCCTTGCCCGTTTCCAATACGAACTTCGCGCCATCGTCGCGCCCCAGCACCTTGACCAGGTACGGCATGACTTCGCGCAACATCGGCTCCAGCGTGTACGGCGGGTTCAAAATGAACATGCCGCTGCTGTGCAAGCCGAAGCCGTCCGGCGACGGCGTGTTGACCGTCAGGGTCACGTGCAGCCAGTCCGAGCTGGGCAGTTGTTTGAGCTTGTCGGCGAACTGGCGCGATTCCATGCGCTGCAGCACCGGGTACCAGACGGCGTAGATGCCCGACGGAAAGCGCACGAGGGCGTCGGCCAGCGTGTCCTTGACCTTGCGGTAATCCATCTTGTCTTCATATGGCGGGTCGATCAGCACCAGCGCGCGGCGCGATGGCGGCGGCAGCAGAGCTTTCAGGCTCTGGAAGCCGTCGGCCTTGGTGATGAGCACGCGCTTGCCGCGCACGGTCGGACGCTCGCCCTGGGCCAGCGCATGCGCCTCGACCTTGCGGAAGTTATCAGCCAGAATTTTTGCATCGGCAGGATGCAGCTCGAACAGGCGCAGACGGTCTTGCTCGCGGCTCACCTTGTCGGCGCAGTACGGCGAACCCGGGTAGTAGCGCATCTTGCCGCTCGGATTCATTTCCTTGATCAACTTCATGTACTCGGCCAGCGAGGCCGGCAAGTCCGTGCGGTCCCACAGGGGCGCGATGCCCGTTTCGTATTCCGCGTTTTTCGCGGCATAACCACCGTCGAGCGCATACACGCCCGCGCCGGAGTGGGTATCGATATAACTATAGGCGGTATCTTTTTGATTCAGATATTGCAACAACTGAATCTGCACATAATGCTTCAACACATCGGCGTGATTACCCGCGTGAAAGGCGTGGCGGTAACTCAACATAAGCTGGCTAATTCCATAATAAAAATAAACAAAGGCGGGAGCGCTGACACCGGGCAGGGCATGAAAACAGACTGGAGGGGGTCAGGCTGCGGGGCCAGGAAACAGCATGGACCAGCGTAATCAGCGCGCAATTATCAGCATTATCCACCAGAAAGGGGGATCGCATCAAAAAACACCGATAAACAAGCTCATGCATTCTCAGGACCGCGGGAGCCGGGCGCGGTAGAATACGCGCATCGGGCGCCACGCGCCCATCCGCCCCACTATATAGATACGAGCATGCACAGCCTGACCCTCACGACCGATAACCGCGCCGACGTCGCGGCAGCCCTGGCCGGCCCGCACTGGACCGTGGCCTGCCTGTGCGCGCTGTGGTGCGGCACCTGCGGCAGCTACCGCGCCACGTTCGAGGAACTGGCCGCGCGCCACCCGGACACCGTCTTCGTCTGGATCGACATCGAAGACCAGGCCGACGTGGTGGGCGACCTCGACATCGACAACTTCCCCACGCTGTTGATACAGCGCGAGGACCATGTCGCCTTCTTCGGCACGGTGCTGCCCGACGGCGGCCTGGCGCACCGCATGGTGCAGGCGCAGCAGGCGCTCAGCGGGGACGAACTGGCGGCACTGGCCAGCAGCACGCAGGAGCGGCGCGACTGGCAGCGCGACTGCAATCTGCGCAACATGCTGGCCGCCACCCTGGCCTGAGCCACCTCAAGCGAGGCGCAGCGGCAGGCTGCGCAGCCGTTTTCCCGTCAAACTGAACACGGCGTTGGCCACGGCCGGCGCAATCGGCGGCGTACCGGGCTCACCCACGCCTTCAGGGTGTTCCGCGCTGGCGATGATGATGGTTTCCACCTCGGGCGTCTGGCCCATGCGCAACACGGGATAGTCGTGGAAATTGCTCTGCTCGACTTTGCCATCCTTGAAGGTGATCTCGCCGCCCAGCGCCGCCGACAGGCCGAACAGCACGGCCGACTCCATCTGCTGGGCAATGATGTTCGGATTGACGGCGATGCCACAATCGATGGCGCACACCACGCGCTGCACGCGGATCTCGCCGTTTTCCACGGAGACCTGCGCCACTTGCGCGACGATACTGCCGAACGACTGGTGCAAGGCCACGCCGTGCGCATGGCCGGGCGGAGGACTGCCCGCCCTGGCGACTGCCGCATCGAGCACGGCCAGGTGGCGCGGATGTTTCAATAGCATGGCGCGGCGGAAAGCGATGCCGTCCTGCCCGGCCGCATGCGCCAGCTCATCGATAAAACTTTCCTTGAAGAAGGCATTGTGCGAATGCCCCACGGAGCGCCAGTAGCCGATGGGAACGGGGCTGTCGGCGATCACGTGGGCGATGCGCTGGTTGGCGATTTCATACGGCATGTCGAATTCGCCTTCGGCCGTGGTCTTGTCCGGCCCCGCGCCAGGCAAGCCGAAGTTGCGCTGCAAAAACTGATGCGTGATGGAACCACTGACGGATTTATTATCCCAGGATGCGATGCGGCCGTGCTCGTCGAGGCGTGCCGCAAAGCGGGCCAGCGCGGCGGGACGGTACATATCGTGCTGCGTGTCCTGCTCGCGCGTCCACACCAGCTGCACCGGTGCGCCATCGCACTGCAGCGCGATGGCCACGGCTTGCGCGACCATATCCACTTCCAGGCGGCGGCCGAAACCGCCACCGAGCAGCAGCACCTCGATCGTCACATCCTTCGCGTCGACGCCAGCCACTTTCGCCGCCACGTCGACGGCGATGCCGGGTGCCTGCGTCGAGACCCACAGCATCACCTTGCCATTTTTCACCTGCGCGGTGCAGTTGACGGGTTCCATGGCGGCGTGCGCGAGGAACGGCGCGCGGTACTCGGCGGTAACCTGCCGCAAACCCTGCGCGACCGTGCCTTCGACCTCGCCGCTGGAATAATAGGTAAAACCCGCGTCGCCATCGAGCAGGCGGGAGAATTCGGCAAAGACGCTCTCGCTGGACAAACCTGCCTGCGGCCCCGCCGTCCACTGCACGGCCAGCGCCGCGGCCGCCGTCTTCGCGCGCCAGTACGTGTCGGCCACCACGGCCACGCAGGACACGCCGCGCTTGCCCAGTACCGGCGTCAGGTCCGCCACCTTTTTCACGCCAGGCATGGCCAGGATGGGCGCCGCATCGAACGACCCCAGGGTCTCGCCCAGGCGCGGCGGCAGCTGCAGGGCCGCGTACAGCATGCCGGGCGGGCGCGCATCGATGCCGAAGCGCGCGCTGCCATTGACTTTCGACGGCGTGTCGCGGCGCGGCGCCGGCTGGCCGATCAGCTTGAAATCCTTGGGCAGTTTCAGCACGGGCGTGCCCGGATCGATGGCGGCGGCGCGCTGCGCCAGGCTGGCGTAGCTGGCGCGCCGGCCATCCGGGTGCAGCACGTCACCCTCCTGCGTGCGGCATTGCGCGGCCGGCACCTGCCACTGCGCGGCGGCGGCGGCCACCAGCATGGCGCGCGCGGACGCCCCCGCCTCGCGCATGGGCCCCCAGCCATCCTTCACGCTGGACGAGCCGCCCGTGACGATCACGCCCAGTTCGCGCGCCGCCTTGGCCACCGTCCATTGCGCCAGCGCCTTGACGCGGCCATGGTCGTCAGGGTGGAACGGCAGGCTATCCTTGAGCATGGCCACATTGCCGAAGATTTTATCCATCGGCGCCTGGATCAATTTGACGCTGGCCAGGGGTACGTCGAGCTCCTCGGCCACCAGCATCGGCAAGGCCGTATGCACGCCCTGCCCCATCTCGCTGCGCGGCATGGCCAGGAGGACACTGCCGTCGGCTTGAATAGCCAGCCAACCGTTCAGCGCCACGGCGCCATCCTGGAGCGGCAGCGGCACGCTGCCGTGCAGGCGCTGGCGCGGCGGCAGCACGCCCCAGCCCAGCACCAGGGCGCCCACGCCGGCCACGCCGAGGCCAAGGCCACCGAGCAGGAAACGGCGACGCGACGTGTTTTTTTCTCCGGCCATGGGATACCCTTTAATTAGTTAGTGGACGATCCAGCGGGTCGAGCCAGCGCTCCAGCATATCCTGCGCCAGCACCGGGCGGCTATAAAAATAACCTTGCGCCAGCTTGCAGCCATGGCGCAGCAGGAAAGCGGCCTGCTCTTCCGTCTCCACGCCCTCGGCGATCACCGACAAGTGCATGCTCTTGCCCAGCTGGATGATGGCAATCGCGATCGCTTCATCATTGACGTCCGTCGAGATATCCTTGATGAAGGAGCGGTCGATCTTCAAGGTCTGCACGGGCAGCTGCTTCAGGTAGGCAAGCGAGGAGTAACCGGTGCCGAAGTCGTCGATGGCCAGCCCCACGCCGATGGCGTGCAGATCGTTGATGAAACCGAGCGCGTCGCCCGTGTTCATGATGACCGATTCCGTCACTTCCAGCTGCAGGCGCTGCGGCTCCAGGCCCGTTTCCTTCAAAATATCGGCCACCATGCCGGCGATGCTGCCCCGCTCGAACTGTTTCACGGACAGGTTGACGGCCATCTTCGGTACGCGCAAGCCCTGCGCCTGCCAGCGCATCATCTGGCGGCACGCTTCGTCGAGCACCCATTTGCCCAGCTGGTTGATGAAACCGCTGTCCTCGGCCAGCGGGATGAAGCGCACTGGCGGCACCAGGCCCAGTTCCGGGTGGTTCCAGCGCACCAGCGCCTCGACGCCGACCAGGCGGCCCGTGTCGATTTCCACCTGCGGCTGGTAATTCAGGAACATCTCGTTCTTTTCCAGCGAGCGGCGCAGGAAGGTTTCCAGGCGCAGGCGCTCGACACCTTCGCCCGTCATCGACGGCGCATAGAAGCGGTAGCCGTTGCGCCCGCGCGCCTTGGCCTGGTACATGGCCACGTCGGCATTGCGGATCAGCATGTTCAAGTCCAGCGCGTCATCCGGATACAGGCTGATGCCCACGCTGCACGTGACGAACAATTCATGGTCGGCCACCGTAAACGGCTGCTCGAACATGGTCATCAGCTTCTCCGCCACCTGCGTGGCGCCGTACTCGCCATCGACGCGCTCGAGCAGCACGATGAATTCGTCGCCGCCCAGGCGCGCCAGGGTGTCGCCCTCGCGCAGGCGGGCCGCCAGCTGGCTGGCCACCTTTTGCAGCAATTCATCGCCGATATGGTGGCCCAGCGTATCGTTGACATTCTTGAAGCGGTCCAGGTCGATGAACAGGATGGCCAGCTGCTCCTGGTCGCGCGCGGCGCGCAGCAGGGCGTGCTGCAGGCGGTCGTGGAACAGCAGGCGGTTCGGCAGCGCCGTCAGCGGATCGTGGTGCGCCATGTGGTCGAGCTTTTCCTGCGATTCCTTGAGCAGGGTGATATCGCTGAACACGCCCACATAATGCGTGGTGACGCCATGCGTGTCGCGCACGGCGCTGATGGTCAGCCACTCCAGGTAGATGTCGCCGTTCTTTCGCTGGTGCCAGATCTCGCCGCGCCAGAAACCGCTGGCCTTCAGCTCGTGCCACATGGCGTCGTAAAACGCCGCGTCGTGGCGCTGCGAACGCGTCAGCGACGAGTGCCGTCCCAGCGCCTCGGCTTCATGGTAACCCGTAATCTGCGTGAAGGCCGGGTTGACGGCGACGATGATGCCGGCGGGATCGACCACCATCACGCCATCGGCGATATGTTCCAGCACGGTGGCCGACAGGCGCAGCTTTTCCTCGGCTTCCTTGCGCGAGGTGATGTCGGCATACACCCAGATGCTGCCGTCGTTGGGGTGCAGCGGATCGAGCGCGCAACCGCTGACCAGGGCCCAGAACTGGCTGCCGTCCTGGCGCAGGTAGTGGCGCTCCTCGCTGAAGTCGCCGCCAGCCGCCAGGGCCGGATACTGGCGCTCGCCCGCCGCCTCGAACTCGAAGTGCGAGGGGAAGACGATGGCGGTCGAACAGCCCGTCATTTCGCCGTGAGCGTAGCCGAACAGCTCCTCGCAGCGGCGGTTGACGGAAATGATGCGGCGGTGGCGCACGAACATCACGCCGAACATCACATTGTCGAGGATGGCGCTCTGCTCCGTCAGCAGCGCCTCGATGCGCATCTCGTGGTGCTTGCGCTGGCTGATGTCGGCAATGATGCCATCGACCCAGACGACGCCCTGCTCACCCGCCTGCGGCTGGCCATTCTCGGCTACCCAGCGCTCGATGCCGAAGGCGTCGATGATGCGGTATTCCAGCGCATACGGTCGCACCTCATGCACCGCCTGGCGCACGGCGCGGCGGTGCTCGCGGCGGTCTTCCGGGCAGATCAGGTCGGCCCAGGCGTGCGTGCTGCCGCGCATGAACTGGCGCGCCGAATAGCCGGCGATGTCTTCGATGGCATCGCTGACGAAATCGATGGGGCCATCGGGCCGGTAGCGGAAGACGGCGCCCGGCACTTGCGTGACGATGGTGCGGAAACGCTCTTCGCGCTGTCCCACATCCTCGAACAGCTGGCGGATGGCCGCGCGCATTTGCTCGAGCTGGGCCGTCAGGCGACCCAGCTCGTCATTGCTGTGCGAGGCCAGCGGCGTGTCAAAATCGCCGTGCGACAGGCGGTCGGAAAAGCGCGTCAGGCGGCGCAGGGGTTTCAACAGGCGGCGGTTCAGGAACAGCACGATCAGCGCCATCGACACGGCCAGCTGTGCGCCCAACACGAAAATATACGATCTCTGCTTTTCGCGCAGCTCCTGCTGGCTGCGCGCATCGTCCATCTCGACGACGACGTGGCCGATGCGCTCGCCGCGCACGAGAATGTCGCGCTCGGCGCGGTACAGATTGCCCACGGGCCGCTGCGGCGCCTGCAGGCGGATGAATTCCGTGTCGCCCTGCCCCAGCACCTTCACCAGCAGCACGGCGCGGTCGCGCATCACCGACTCGACCAGCGAATGGGCCGATTCCGCATTCATGTTCCACAGCGATTCCTGCATGCCCAGCGCCAGGATGTCGGCATTGCGCTGCAAGGCTTCGTTCAGGCTGGTGCGCGCCGACTGGCGTTCATGCACGCCGACCAGCAGATAGCTGCCGAAGATGGCGGGCACGACCAGGCCGCCAAACACCACCAGCAGCAAGGCGCCATAGATCGACGAGCCGTACAGCACACGCAGGCTGGCGCGCAGGCGCTGATAGGGCGAATTAAACATGCGGCAACAGGGCAACAGGGATCAGGCAGGCGGTCATGGAACTTTACAGGGGATCCGGGTGATAAGGCGGGAAGAAACTTTTTCAAGAGCAATTATGCATGGAAAAAGCGGGGGAAGTCACCAATAAACACGCGCCAACGGCAACCTCATGCCATATACACTGGGCTGAAAAACCACACGCGGACCGGCGCGCCGGGCCAGCGCCAGCAGAAAAACGCGCAGCTTGCTATCATCGCGCCACTTTACCTCGAGGAACCATCATGACCTTCTCCATCTACTCCGCTTCCATCCCCGTCTTTAAACAGATCCTGGGCAGCCTGGCCGCCATCCTGGACAAGGCGGAAACGCACGCACAAGACAAGAAAATCGACCCGAACGCCCTGCTGCAATTCCGTTTGTTCCCGGACATGCTGCCCTTCGTGCGCCAGATCCAGATCGCCACCGACTTCGCCAAGGGCTGCGGCGCGCGCCTGGCCGGCGTGGCCGTGCCACCGTATGAAGACAGCGAACAGAGCTTTGCGGAACTGAAAGCGCGCATCGTGAAAACCATCGCCTTCCTGGAAAGCCTGCCGCAAGCGGACATCGACGGCAGCGAAACGCGCGCCATCACCACCGGCAGCGGCGAAAAGACCAAGCACTTCACGGGCCAGACGTATCTGTTCCACTACGCGCTGCCGCACTTCTTCTTCCACGCGACGACGGCGTACGACATCCTGCGCCACAATGGTATCGAAGTCGGCAAGAAGGATTTTATCGGTAGCTATTAATCGCTAGCGTCAACAGTACCGGGGTCAGATCCTCAATGCCGTCCACACAAAAGTCATCGCTGACATGTGAGGGGGTCTGACCCCAGCAGTTGCAGTTGGGTTAAATCAAGTATTCCGGCGCGGATACCCTTGAGAAAGAATCCGCACCCACACCACTTCCTTCTCTTCATCCGTCATCGACACCCAGTGGGCCACTTCCACCACGCTACGGCCGCAGCCACGGCAGATTTCGTCGAAGGTGGTCGAGCAGACCGCCACGCAGGGCGTATCGGGACGGGGCGGCAATTCCTTGTCAGCCATCAGGATACCTTCGGCAAGCCGAGCTTTTCCCAGCCTTCGGTGCCCAGCGCTTCCAGCGTGGCGATATTCTTGTCAAAGATGTCCGACGCTTCCGGGAACGCCTCGACGGCGCGCGCTATGCTGTCTTCGCGCAGCAGGTGCAAGGTCGGATAGGGCGAGCGGTTGGTGTAGTTGCTGATGTCGTCCTCGAACGTCTCGGCAAATTGGTAGTTCGGATGGAAGCTGGCCACTTGCAGTTCGCCAGCCAGGTGCATGTCTTCCACGGCCGCGTCGGCCACATCGAGAAACTCGTTGTAGTCGAGGAAATCGGTCAAGGTGTACGGATGAATCAGCAAGGTCGTGTCGATCTGCTCGGGGTCCGTGTCGGCCAGGGTTTGCAGCTCGTCCATCAGCATCGCCAGCAAATCTTCCGGATTGCCCGATTCGCACACCACATAGCGGATCTGCTTCTTGACGTGCACGGCCTTGGCGAACGGGCACAGGTTCAGGCCGATCACGGCCTTTTCCAGCCAGGCAACGGTATTGGCGATGATGACGGCGTTGTCGTCGTCGTGGCGCGGCGGGGTGTTCATATGCATGACTCTCTATCAATATGGCGGCCGGCAGCCCAATGGCCGGCCAAAGCCAAATTGTACGCACTCTTTGCGCAGTCTCATACTGAACGGCTGCCAGGCTTGCGCCATCGTCCTCGCCATGTATGCTATAACAGCGGCCGAATCACGCATCGGGCAAATTAAATTTGCAATAATGACAGCATCTACGAATGGAAACCCAGCCGTTTCCCACTTATTGCCGCGTATTTCCTGTCATCATGCTGACATAATTCTTGACTCCAGCATGTGGATATACGTACACTCGCAGCTTGATCATGGGTCTGTCCGATGTTTCTCCGACGACAACAATGGAACACTATGCACGAAAACTCCTTTAAATCTACCGTCCTGGCGGCGTTGGCCCTGGCGCTTGCGCCCGCCCTCAGCCAGGCGTACGAAGCCGGTGTTGAGAGCGATAACGCGCCAGTCGCCGCCGCCACCGCACCGGCCCTGATCCCGATGACCGCCCAGGTCACGGCGAAACTCCCCACCCTCGATAACCGCCTGCAAAAGACCGACCGTCTGCTGAAAAACCTCAGCGACAATTCCGATCCGCTGCGCGAAGCCGACGTCTGGGGCCGCATCCGCAGCGGCTATGCAATTCCCGATATCAACAACCAGCTGGTGGCCAACCACGTCAACTGGTACGCCACCCGCCCCGACTACATCGCCCGCACCACGGCGCGCGCCTCGCGCTACATCTTCCACGTGGTACAGGAACTGGAAAAGCGCGGCATGCCGACGGAGCTGGCCTTGCTGCCGTTCATCGAGTCCGCCTTCAACCCGCAGGCCTTCTCCAGCGCCAATGCGGCCGGCATGTGGCAATTCGTGCCTGCCACGGGACGCGATTTCAACCTCAAGCAAAACATGTTCAAGGACGAGCGCCGCGGTGTGCTGGCCTCGACCGACGCGGCCCTGACGTATCTGCAGCGCCTGTATGACATGTTTGGCGACTGGCAACTGGCACTGGCCGCCTACAACTGGGGCGAAGGCTCGGTGCAGCGCGCCATCAAGAAAAACCAGGCGCTGGGCAAACCGACCGACTTCGAAAGCCTGGCCGACCTGATGCCGGCCGAAACACGCAACTACGTACCCAAGCTGCAAGCGGTGAAAAACATCATCGCCAATCCGGCCCAGTTCGGCCTGACCCTGCCCGTGGTCGACAACCAGCCGTACTTCACGGCCATCGACAAGACCAGCGACATCGACATCACCGTCGCCGCACAGCTGGCCGAACTGTCGATGGATGAATTCAAGGCCCTGAATCCGCAATTTAACCGCCCCGTCATCATCGGCGGCGAAAAGACCAAGATTCTGTTGCCGCAAGAAAACGCCGCCAAGTTCACCACCAACCTGGCGCAATGGGGCCATGCCTTGTCGAGCTGGACCACGCACAAGATCACCAATGCGCGCGAACGCATCGAAACCCTGGCGTCGAAATTCGGCACCACGGCCGACGTGCTGCGCCAGGCCAACAACATTCCCCAACGCACCAGCCTGCGCGCCGGCTCCACCATCCTCGTGCCGAAGACTTCGGCCACGATGAACAAGGACATCACCCAGGAAATCGCCGACAGCGCCACCATGCTGCTGGAAGCGGACCGTCCGGAACGGGCCGCCAAGGCACTGCGCCGCGCCGCCAAGGGCGGCAAGGTGCAAGCCGCGCCAATTTCCCTGGTGAAACCGCGCATCCAGCGCGGCGGCGGCAACAGTCGCGCCAAGGCCCGTCACTGATCGTCTGATCTGTATAGCGCTACCTCGCCGGCCGCCACAGCTTTGCTGTCGCGGCCGGTTGCACATCCGCCCACCCCACCCAGACAGGAGTCGTCATGGCTTTCTTGCAAGGCAAAAAAATCCTCATCACGGGCCTGTTGTCGAACCGCTCCATCGCCTACGGCATCGCCAAGGCTTGCCACCGCGAAGGCGCGACCCTCGCCTTCACCTATGTGGGCGAGCGCTTCAAGGAACGCATCACGGAATTTGCGGCCGAATTCGGCAGCGAACTGGTCTTCGACTGCGACGTGTCCAGCGATGAACAGATCAGCGCCGTCTTCAGCGACCTGGCGCAGCATTGGGAACATTTGGACGGCCTGGTGCACGCCATCGGCTTTGCGCCGCGCGAGGCGATCGCCGGCGACTTTCTCGACGGCCTGTCGCGCGACAGCTTCCGCATCGCGCACGATATTTCCGCCTACAGTTTTCCTGCCATGGCCAAGGCCGCGCTACCCCTGCTGCATCCGGGCGCCTCGGTCCTGACCCTGACTTACCTGGGCGCCGTGCGCGCCGTACCCTATTACAACACCATGGGCCTGGCCAAGGCTTCGCTGGAAGCGTCCGTGCGCTACCTGGCCGAATCGCTGGGCCCGCGCGGCATCCGCGCCAACGGCATTTCCGCCGGCCCCATCAAGACCCTGGCCGCCACCGGCATCAAGGATTTCAGTAAACTGCTGGGCTTTGTGGCGGAACACGCCCCGCTGCGCCGCAACGTCACCATCGAGGAAGTCGGCAACACGGCCGCCTTCCTGCTGTCCGACCTCGCGTCGGGTATCACGGGCGAGATTACTTACGTCGATGGCGGCTTTTCGCAAGTGATGGCCGTCAATCCCGAAGTAGAGTAATGCAGTGATGGTCGATATTTCTCGGTTGTCACTTGACAACCGAGAAATGTTGACATACATTGGAGACATCACATGGCGCGCTCCTCGCATCCCAAGAAAGAAATCGAAGCGGCGCTGCGCCACGCGGAAAGCCAGGGCTGGAGAGTGGAAGTGGGTGGTAGCCATGCCTGGGGCAAGATCTATTGCCCGTACAACGATGCCGGCTGCCGCTGCGGCGAATTCTGCATCGCCTGCATCTGGAGCACGCCGAAAAACCCGGGCAACCACGCGCGGGCGATACGGCGGGTGGTCGATAATTGTACTGTCAATAAACTGATGCACGACTGCATGCAACGCAAATCCAAGGGGTAGCCATCATGGATTACATCTTCACCCTCAAATACCGCCTGCCCGACCATGAAACCGACCTCGATGCGCTGGCCGAGCGCCTGGGCAGTGGCGGCTGCGACGATGCCCTGGCTGGCATCGGGCAAGCGGGACGCCTGGCGCTGGAATTCACGCGCGAGGCCAGCAATGCCAACGAAGCGCTGCTGAGCGCCCTGGCCGATGTGAAAGCCATCGTGCCCGAGGCCGAGCTGGTCGAGGCCGCGCCCGACTTCGTGGGCCTGACCGACGTGGCGCAGGTACTGGGCCTGTCCCGGCAAAACCTGCACAAGTTGATGAACAAGCACCGCCACAGCTTCCCCGTGCCCGTGCATGAGGGCAGCGCCAGCATCTGGCATCTGGCCGACGTACTGGCATGGCTGCATGCCAAGGGAACATATCAACTGGAACCCGGCCTGGCCGAACTGGCGCAGGTCACCCGGCAAATCAACCTGGCCAGGGAAACGGCACAGGCACCCCAACTGCCCGCCGACATCGTGGCCATGCTCAATTAAATCAAGGAAAACTACGTATTTTTACTGATTTCACATAGGAAACATGTTCAAAACGTGGTAGGACTGTCGTTTCTTCCCATTTAGGCCGTGCAAAACGGCGGCAAATACGGTATAGTGTCGTTGTGCGCTGCAATATGTTCGCTTGAAGCGATGGCAACACCGCAGTAACATGCAATTACAAACTTAGCAGCTTCGCAAGCCTTAGCGCATCCACAGGATGCCGCTTATAAAGCCCTCCCGCCTTGTGTGTCGCACCTGACACCGTCCCGGCGCAAAGCTTTTGTGCCGAAATTTCTTTCTAGTTGAGTCATTTCGTTTTGGTTGGCGTTGCTATTTTGCGTTCTGCTTTTTGCAAGAACGCTGATTTTTACGAAAGAAAAGAATGACATTTGAATCCTTAGGCCTGCATCCGTCCATCATCGCCGCTCTGACCGAATCGGGCTACACCGCGCCAACCGCGGTACAGTCGCAAGCGATTCCAGCCGCGATCGAAGGCCGTGACCTGCTGGTCTCGTCGCAGACCGGTTCGGGCAAGACCGCAGCTTTCATGCTGCCGTCGCTGCACAAACTGGCCAGCGCCGAACAAAGCGCCGCCAGCAAGACGCCGAACCAGGAAATGCAAGCATCGCGCGCCCGCGGCGAGCGTCCACGCTTCAAGGCTGCCCAGCCAAAAATGCTGGTGCTGACGCCAACGCGCGAACTGGCCCTGCAAGTGACCACCAACACCGACAAGTACAGCACCGGCATCCGCCGCATCAAGGCTGTGTCGATCCTGGGTGGCATGCCTTACCCTAAACAGATGCAATTGCTGGCCAAGAATCCTGAGATTCTGGTCGCCACCCCTGGCCGTCTGATCGACCACATGGACTCGGGCAAGATCGACTTCTCGCAACTGGAAATCCTGGTGCTGGATGAAGCCGACCGCATGCTGGACATGGGTTTCATCGACGACATCGAAAAAATCGTGGACGCGACGCCAGAAGGCCGTCAAACCATGCTGTTCTCGGCAACGCTGGACGGCGTGGTTGGCAACATGGCCCGCCGCATCACGAAAAACCCGCTGGTCATCCAGATCGCCGGTTCGTCGAACAAGCATGAAAACATCACCCAGCGCGTCCACTTCGTCGACGATCTGTCGCACAAGAATCGCCTGCTGGACCACCTGCTGCGCGACGAAACCCTGGACCAGGCTGTTGTGTTTACCGCCACCAAGCGCGACGCCGACACCATCGCCGACCGTCTGAACATCGCCGGTTTCTCCGCTGCCGCCTTGCACGGCGACATGCATCAGGGCGCGCGTAACCGCACCCTGGACGGCATGCGCCGTGGCCAGGTCAAAGTACTGGTCGCCACCGACGTTGCCGCCCGCGGTATCGACGTACCGACGATCACCCACGTGTTCAACTACGATCTGCCGAAGTTCCCGGAAGACTACGTCCACCGCATCGGTCGTACCGGCCGCGCTGGCCGCAATGGCCTGGCCATCTCGCTGGTGAACCACGCTGAAGGCATGAACGTCAAGCGCATCGAACGCTTCACCAAGCAATTGATCCCGGTCAATGTCATCGAAGGTTTCGAGCCTAAGAAAACGGCGTCGGCACCACGTTCGAGCGCCCGTCCAGGCGGCTGGAAACCAGGCGACAACCGTGGCGGCGCGAAGCCGGCGCAACGCACGTTCAGCAAGCCAGGCGCACCACGCAAAGATGGCGCACCTAGCACCGGCGGCGGCTACAAGGGTTCCAACCCGCGCAGCACCGACGGCGCACGCCGCAGCTACGGCGACCGTTAATCACGGCACCATGCCGCCAGCAGGCGGCAGGCAATAAAAAAACGGCCACCAGATCGCTCTGGTGGCCGTTTTTTTATGTCCGCCGCATTTATTTCTTCGACACCTTCTGGCGCGACAGCTTGCGCAGCTTGGCTTGCTCGAAGCGCACCTGCTGCTCCGGCGTTTCCAGCACCAGCGGCGGCACGGCCACGGGCTTGCGG
This sequence comes from Janthinobacterium sp. SUN073, assembly GCF_030397665.1. Taxonomy (GTDB): domain Bacteria; phylum Pseudomonadota; class Gammaproteobacteria; order Burkholderiales; family Burkholderiaceae_D; genus Janthinobacterium. The sequence continues at coordinate 40,876 of NZ_JAPUBT010000001.1, forward strand.
TTGGCATCCACGGCCACCATCGTGAAATAGCAGCTGTTAGCGTGGCGCACCAGGCGCTGCTGGATGTTTTCCGTCACCACGCGGATGCCCACTTCCATCGAGGTCGTGCCCGTGTAATTGATCGAGGCGAGGAACGTCACCAGTTCACCCACGTGGATAGGCTGCAAGAACATCACCTGGTCCACCGACAAGGTCACCACATAGCTGCCCGAATAGCGGCTGGCGCAGGCGTAGGCGACGCTGTCGAGGTATTTCAGGATGGTGCCGCCGTGCACGTTGCCGGAAAAGTTGGCCATATCGGGCGTCATCAGGACCGTCATCGTCAGTTCGTGGGCCGACCAGTTCATCGCGCTGTCCAAAGTGTTCTCCAAGGGGGAAATAAGAAAAAGAGTGGGGATGTGAAAACCGGCCCCAGGGGCCGGTGCAGACCTTACAGGCCCAGGGTATCGATATCGGCCAGCGAGTCGCGGCCCTTGTCGGAAATGTCGTGGCCCTCGCCTTCCGCGCGCGCCACGATGTGGGCTTTCTTGCCCAGGAAATAGGCCACGTCCGATTCCAGCCTGGTCAGCGGATCGGCGGCGACGGCGCGCAGCCCCATGATGCAGCGGCGCAGGAACAGCAGCTGTTGTGCTTTCTCGGTGATGGACAAACGGCCATCGCGTGCATAGCTGAGCAGCTTCAGGCCGGACAGGCGCTTGGCATTGCGGGCAACGCAAGCACTGGGGCGCTCGGTCTTGATGCCGCGTGCAACTTGCTCCAGCGCGTCATATTCATCGGTTGTTAATTTCTCGTTCTTCATTACTTTTCCATAAAAGGCCAGGTGTTCGGCCCCCATGGTACGCGCCCCGCTGCGCAACGGCAACAGGCAACGTAATTCAGTCGCCGCCCACCCCATGGATGGCGTACTGAAAATGCGCGTGAAGTGCGCTTATTTGTAGCTGCGCAGCAGCAGCCATGCCAGGCCGCAGCCAGCCACGGCGCCCGCCAGGGCCAGCGCTGCGAGGTTTTTGCTGCTGATCACAGGGCGCCGGCCCAGGTAGATTTTGTTATGCAAGGAATTGCCCATGATGGTCTCCTGTACAAGAATTTTTATGATGTCTCATTATAAGAACAGAATCGTGACGGCCACATGACACACAGCAGTTAGCGCTTGATTTGTATCCACTCAGCAATGTTTATTGGCATTTTTGTTGTTTAATTGGCGTGATGGCCCCGCCGCCCGCGCAATCCATTTCCGACCAGAAATAAACAGCGCGCGGCAGTGGCCTCGCCGCTCAGGTGCGCGCTGGTGCGCTCAGGCGTGCGACGACTTGCTCTCAGCCCATCTTGACGGGTGGCGGCGGTGGCGCCGGTTCCTCGACGGGCACGGGGTCCGTGTGCGGCGGCTTTTCCGGCGGCGGCGTCAGCGGATCGCCTTCGGGCGGCGGCGGGATATCCGGTTCAGGCGTGCTGTGCGCACGCAGCGGGGCACGACGGGATGGCAGTTGCATGGCGACCTCCTTTGCCCCACTCTAGCCGATGACAGGAAAGACTGGCGCCCGCGAGCCGCGCCATGGGCCGGGTAAAACGTCGATTTTTTTTACACAAGCACAAGCCTGTTTTTATAAGCTCTTGAATTCAAAGACAAATATTACATGGTACGAATTCTGCTTCAAGGGCGTATGAGGTTATCTGAGGCAGCCGCCACAGTGACCTGGTCCGATCCACCCTCACGCTGAAGGAAATGCCATGAAAACGCTGTCCTCATTCCTGCGTCTCGCTCTCTCCGCGGCCACCATCGGCGCCGCGCTGATCAGCGCTCCCGCACTCGCTGGTCCTTTGTTTACCGTCAATGAAGGTTCCGTCCCCGGCACCGCAGCCAATCTGGTGGTGGCCGACCGCATCAGCTTTGAATATCACGCGCGCGTCGAACAAACCATCGTTGGCGGTTTAGGCGGCGGCAACGATCCCTTCACTCAAACAGGCTTTCTGAGCAAGGCCGCTTTCGGCAGTCCCACTGGTGGCAGCGTTCCATCGCAACTGAACGCCCTCAACGGCTATGGCATTTATGGCCTGTTCACCATCACCGGCCAGTCCGATTCTCTGGCTGGCGGGATCCACGCCAGCTTTCAAACCCTGACCATGACCTTGTACATCGACCCCAACCAGGACACGTCACTGTCGGTCAGTAACGTCGCCGGCTCGCCGGTGAATGTGGGTGGCGTCTCCGGGGATGACTATGCGATCGTGACCTACACGCTCGACGTGGGCGAAGCACACATTTTCGCCGGCCTGGCCCAGGGCGACTTCAAGGCCTTGCTTAACGCCACATTGACGCCGCAAGGACAGTTGTTCTTCGTCAACCCCAACCCGTTTTTCCCGCTGGAGTCCCTCAGCGGGAATACGAACAGCTTCATCGGCGGCAGCCTGACCAACAGTTTCATCGCGATGGCCGACGGTGGCGGCCTGGAGTTATTCCAGGCCGCTGTACCTGAACCAGGCACCATCGCCCTGCTCGGTATCGGCCTGTTTGGCCTGGGCATGACTGCGCGCCGCCAGCAAGGCGGGCAGCGCCAGGCTTGACATGCGATCATCCCATCTGAAAGCCGCTGATGTCCTCAGCGGCTTTTTTTGCGGCAACCGGCAAACGCATGCCGTTCACACAGGCGTCCTCCCGTTGACCGGCGCCACCAGCAAGTCGTGCAGCGGCCGGCGCAAGGAGCGCGCCTGGGCCGCCGGGCCGGCGCCGATGCGGCCAAGGAACACGGCCCGATCAAACGCCACCGCACCCAGCACGGCCTGGCATTGCGCCGCCAGTTCCTGCGCCATCTCCAGCATGCCGTCGGTGCGCGAAAAGGCCCGCCGTTCACGCACATAACGGGCGAAGATCAGCGGCGTCAGTTCCGGCTGTAACTGCAGGCCCAGCTGCGTGGCCGTCAGCCAGAAGCGCTGCATGGCCCGGCCCGCCGCCACGTAATCGTCGATGTGACGCGGCGGCACCTCGGCCAGCAGCACGAAATGCGCGGCGCAATACAGTCCCGGCAGCAAGTCCATCTGCAGACGCGGGGCAATGGTGCCTCCCAGCCAGGTATTGAAAAAATCCACGCGGCGCCAGCTGTGCATGACCCAGCGCATCAGCCGCGCCGTCATCGGGTCGACACCGAGCGCCTGTTCCGGGATGCGGTCAGCGCTGAAGCGCGCACCCCACTCGATGACGTCACGGTGTACCTTGTGCGCTTCGGGCATGGTCAGGCGCAGCTTCGCATTGTTGAACATCAGGCGAGCGCAGGCCAGGCGCAGGCGCCAGCCTTCGAACCACTGCACGCTGTAGCCGGGCGGCAAGCTGGCCGCCAGCGCCGCCTTTTCGCTGGCGCGCAGGCGGCGCGTGCTGAGCCGTCGCCGCTGCACGCTGCGCTGCGGCAGGAAGGCCGCCAGCGGGTCGGGCAGCATGCCGGGGCTGTCGACAAAGCGCACGTCAAACGTGGGCAAGGTGTCGGGCAAGCCGCCGTGCCGGCGCGCTTCCAGGCGCAAGCCATGGCTGCTGGCCGCCAGCGCCATGCTTTCGAGCAGGGCGCCCAGCGACAGCTGGCTGGGATGGCCGTCGAGGTCGTACACGCAGTGGCTGCGCGTATCGAAGCCATGCACGACGACATGGCGCGGGTCCACGACTTCAAAACGCCACGGCTGCGTGTTGTCGCCGCTGGGTGCCCAGCGCGCCTGCTCGAGAATGTTTTCCAGCACAGAATCGATCTGCGCGATCAGCGGTGCTTGTGCCATCATGTCCCCTGCGCCGCGCGGCGCCGCTGGATGATGGCCATCGTCAGGCGTTGCAGCGGATGACGGTTGCCGCCGGGACGCCAGGTACGCACGAGCTTGTTGCGGTAGGCGTCGAAATGCATGCCGTGCGGCGCCGCCATCACCTTGCCGCGCTTCAAGAGTATTTTCAGCGCCTCGGTGGCGGCCGCGCCCGCGCACAACTGGCAACCCATGATGGTCGACGGTCCGCGCCGCTCCTTCAGGTTGATGGCCGACGGGTCGACCAGGTAGGGGCCGTGCAAGCCCGCCGGCGCCAGCCCGACGAGAAAGCGCAGGGCTTTTTCTTCCTCGGGCAAGTCGCCCCAGCCAAAATACTCTTCGAACGTCATGCCGCCGGGCATGAAGCTGAGCACGGCCGTGCCCATGCCCAACGGCGCGGCCGTGATGGCGGGGATGCCCAGGCGCGCGCACGTGGCGAAGGTGGCCTGGCGCGCGGGAAAGGCAAAGAAATCCAGGCCGTCCACATACAGGTCGACACCGGCAAAAAACTCCGCCAGGTTGCTGTCGTGTATGCCGTCAGGAAATTGTTTAATCTCAAGTTCGGGATTGATGTCCATCGCCATCTGCGCCAGCACGGCGACCTTGGGCTGGCCCAGGGTGGACATCATGGCGCCGGCCTGGCGGTTGAAGTTGGCGATATCGAAAGTGTCGAAATCGGCGATGTGAAAAGCGCCGATGCCCAGCCGCGCCAGGGTCAGCAAATGCACGCCACCCACGCCGCCCATGCCGGCAATGGCCACGCGCTTGCCGCGCAAGCTGTCCTGCTCCGCCTGCGTGACCCAGCCCAGGTTGCGGGCAAATGCCGCGTGATACGAAAAACCGTCTGTCATGCTCACCTCTCTGTGCGTCCCTTGCGGACGAAAAAGTTTGGACAGGTGAGCCAGGGATAAGTTCCCTGCATGACAGAAAAACCGCTTAGCGCGCCAGGCGTCGCGCCGCAGGCACGCTGCGCTGTAGCGCTGCCGCTGCCGGCGCCACTGCACCGACCTTGAACACGCTGACGATCTGCGCCAGACCGGCCGCCTGCTCGTTCATGGCCTGCGCCGCCGCCGACGCCTGCTCGACCAGGGCCGAGTTTTGCTGCGTCATGTTATCCATCTCGACGATGGCCTGATTGATCTGCTCGATGCCGGCGCTCTGCTCCGCGCTGGCCGAGGAAATTTCGGCCACGATATCGGTCACATGCTGTACGCTGGAAACGACTTTTTCCATCGTCTCGCCCGCCAGCGCCACGAGTTTTTCACCGGCGCCTACTTGCTCGGCGGAACTGTCGATCAATTGCTTGATTTCCTTGGCGGCGGCAGCCGAACGCTGCGCCAGATTGCGCACCTCGCTGGCGACGACGGCGAAGCCACGCCCCTGCTCGCCCGCGCGCGCCGCTTCCACGGCCGCATTCAAGGCCAGGATGTTCGTCTGGAAGGCGATGCCGTCGATGACGGCGATGATGTCGCCGATCTTTTTCGACGAGGCATTGATGGCACCCATGGTCTCGACCACCTGGCTCACCACGCCGCCCGCCTGGGTCGCTACTTGCGAGGCAGAAATGGCCAGCTGGTTGGCCTGGCGCGCATTGTCCGCATTCTGGCGTACCGTCGAGGTCATCTCTTCCATGGTCGAGGCCGTTTCTTCCAGCGATCCCGCCTGCTGTTCCGTGCGCGCCGACAGGTCGTGGTTGCCCGAGGCGATCTCGCCCGACGCCGTGGAAATGGCATCCGCATCGTTGCGCACCTGGCTCACCAGGTGCGCCAGGTTGTCGCGCATGGCCTTGATCGCCATCAGCAGGCTGTCCGTGTCGCCGGGGCGCGTGTCGATGTGCGTGGTGAGGTCGCCCTTGGCGATCTGCGCCACGATGGCGGCTGCATAGTCGGGTTCGCCGCCCAGCTGGGCCAGGATACGGCGCAGCATCAGGGCCGCCAGGCCGCCCACCACCAGCATCAGCGCGCCGCCGATGGCCAGCAGCACGCCGGCCTGGGCCCAGAACTCGTGGTTGATGTCATCGATGTAGGTGCCCGTGCCGATCAGCCAGTCCCAGGGCGCAAATTTCACCACCGCATACATCTTCGCCACGGGGTCTTTCACGCCGGGACGCGTGCCGTCCGCCTGCACCAGGCCGATGCGGCTGTTGGCCAGCGCTGCCCGGTAGCGGTCGCCCGCCTGCCGCATATTCTTTTGCGGCGTGCCGATGCGCGCGGGATTCGGATGCACGTACAGCAAGTCGGTACTGAAATCACGTACAAAGTAATACATCTCGTCCTTGACGAAGCTGCCGATGGCCAGCTTGGCCTGCTGCTGGGCCTGTTCACGCGTGAGCTTGCCCGACTGTTCCAGCGCATACGCCTTTTCCACCGATGCATTGGCCAACTCCACCAGCACCGTCAATTGCGCCACCCTTTCAGCCATCATGGTCTGGCGCAAGGAATACAGGGAGAATGAAGCGATGAGGACGATGCCGAGCAAGGTGCTGAAACACAATAGAAGAATGCGCGAACGGAGTGTCATGGGAGCCTGAGTAGAAATAAAGCATGGAATTATAAACAATTTCCTGATGGAAATCTTTTTGCAAACGCAAAGCGGGCGGCGCTACCAGGCTGACGCCCGGCAGGCACCGCCCGCTTTGTTACTGCTCGCTTGTTACTGGCGCATCACGCCAGCGCTTCCTTGGCCGCCTCTTCCGGCGTCAAGCCGTCGTAGAACTGGTCGGTAAACCACTCGACCTGCTCTTCGATGTGGTCTTGCGCCTGTGCCACGGTGGCGCCGCCGGCCACGAGGAAGCCTTCAACCTCGATACACCAGTTGATCAATTCCAGGGTTTCCGGATCGAGTTCTTCTTTCTTAGCCATCGTATGTCCTTGCTTGTTAAATTGCGATCACATTCCTCAGCTGCAGTTTAACAGCTTCGCCGCCCTGCCGCCCCTGCAATACAACAATGAAAATTACTTAGAAGCAACGTTTTTACGTTCCGGATACAGCACCACCTGCACGTAATTGTGCATGTCCAGGTAGCGCTGCGCCGCCTGTTTGACGGCTTGCGGCGTGATGGCGCGCACGCGCTGCTCGTAGCGCAGGATCTGCGCGGGATCGCGCCCCTGCGTCACCGAACCCATCAGTTGGTTCATCCAGTAATTATTTTCCCGCAAGGATTTCTGCTGGCGGGTGATCCAGTTCAGCTTGACCTTTTCCAGGTCGGCCACGGACGGCCCTTCCATCTTCATCTTGTTGATTTCGGCAAACGCGGCGGCGATCACCTTGTCCACGTTTTCCGGCCCCGTCGGCAAGTTCAGCGCCACCGAATAATGGCCATACGGATGCTGGCCCATGGACGTTTCGAAGCCGCCGCCATAGATCATGCTCATCTTTTCGCGCAGCACTTCGATGACTTTCAGGTTCAACACCTCGCCCAGCGCTTGCAAGGTCAGCTTTTGCTCGTCCGAATACGCCACGTCACCATTGAAGGTGATGGAAATCATGCTTTTGGGCTCGCTGCCCATGTAGATATCCTTCTTGACGATCCCTGCCACCGGGCGCATGCCCACGTCGCGGTAGGCGTGCGGCACCTCGGCCACGGGCAAGGTGCCCAGGTAGCTGGCGATCAGGGGCTTGATCTTCTCGAGCTCGAAGCTGCCCGTGAAGATGAAGGTCATGTCGCGCGCGCTGGAAAAGCGCTGGCGGAAGATGTCCAGCGAGCGCTCCAGGCCCACCTTGTCGAAATCGGCCGGGCGCGGCACGCCATCGACGCGCGGGTTGTCGCCAAACATGGCGTGCTGGATGGCATCGTAAAATACGGCTTCCGGTTGCGCCATGCTGTTTTTCGCCAGGTCCTGCTGCTTGCCGATGAAGGATTGGTACAGGCCCGCATCCTTGCGCACGTCATGGAAATACAGGGTCACCAGTTGCAGCATGGCTTCCACGTCGGCGCTGCTGGCCGAGCCGCCAAAGCCTTCGCTCAGTTCACCCAGCGAAGCGCCCACATTGACCGTCTTGCCGGCCAACACCTTTTGCAAGTCCAGCGGCGCCAGGTCCTTCAAGCCCATGCTGCCGACCACGGCGCTGGCATAGCGGGCGTTATAGATATCGGCGTCGCCAAACAGCGACTGGCCGCCGAAACGCGTCGAGCCCATCAATACCTGGTCATTCTTGAAGTCCGTCGGTTTCAGCAGCACGCGCACGCCATTGCCCAGGGTCAGTTCCGTCACGCCGATGGCGCTATTGAGCTTTTCAGCGACGATGCTGCCGCCGGCCGGTGGGCCGTCCATCAGCTTGCTGGCCAGCACTTTTTCCGTGCGCGGCTCAACCTTTTGCCGCTCGGCTTGCGCCACGGCGTCGAGCAATTGCTGCTGCGTCGGGACGCTGGCGCCCGGTTTCGGTTCGGCGCCCATGAAGACGACGAGTTTCTTTTGCTGGTCGGGAATCACCCTGGCCACCGTCTCGTTGATTTCCTGCAAGGTCACCTGTGGCAAGAGTTCCTGCGCGTACAGCAATTCATTGGCGATGCCGGGAATGGCTTCCTGCTCCAGGAAGTTACGCGAATACTCGGCCACGAAACCGGAGGAATCGGACTTGTCGCGTTCGCTATGCGCGCGCTCGTAATTGCGCAGCATGTTCTTGCGCGCGCGGTCCAGCTCATCCTGGCTGAAACCGAAGCGGCGCGCCCGTTCATCTTCCTGCACCAGCGCATCGACGGCCGGTTGCACGCCGCCCTTGCCCAGCAAGGCATACGCGCTGAACGATTCGTAGCCACGCACCAGCTTGCCCATGCTGCTGCCGCCCTGGATGAAGGGCGGGTTCGCCTGCTGCGTCAATTCCTGCATGCGCGCGCTGAGCATCTGGCCATACAGGTTTTCGATCATCTGGCGGCGGTAGTCGGCAATGGTGACGGGTTCCTGCGCGGCGCGGATCGGGTAGCGGATGAAGACGGTGTCGTCCGGCGCTTCCTTGTCCGTGATCACCAGCGCTTCCGTCTGCGAGCGCTGCGGCACTTCCGCATACAGTCGCGGCCGGGGTTTCGCGGGGTTTTTCAGTTTGCCGAAATGCTGCTGGATCAGCTTTTCAGCCTGGCTCGGCTCCACATCGCCGACCACCATCACGGCCATCAGGTCGGGCCGGTACCAATCCTTGTAGAAACGCTTGATGGCTTCCGGCTTGAACGTTTTCAAGACGGATTCCTTGCCGATCGGCATGCGCTGCGCATAGCGCGAACCGTTCAGCAGCTTCGGATACAGCACCTTGTTCATGCGGTCGCTGGCGCCCTTGCCCAGGCGCGCCTCTTCCAGCACGATGCCGCGCTCGCTGTTGATGTCGGCCGGATTGAATTTCAAGCCATGCGCCCAGTCTTCCAGCACGAGAAAACCCTTTTCCAGGTTTTCCTTCTTGTTCGTCGGAATCGGCAGCACGTACACGGTTTCATCGAAACTCGTGTAGGCGTTCAGGTCGGCGCCGAACTTCACGCCGATCGATTGCAAATAGGAAATGAGCTCATTGCGCTTGAAATGCGTGGAGCCATTGAAGGCCATGTGTTCCGTGAAATGCGCCAGGCCTTGCTGGTCGTCATCTTCCAGGATGGAGCCGGCTTTCACCACCAGACGCAATTCCACTTTCTGGGCGGGACGGGCATTTTTCTTGATGTAGTAGGTCAAGCCATTCGGCAATTTTCCTACGGTCACTTCTGGTGCCAGCGGCAGGGGATCGGTCAAACGGATTTCTGCCTGGGCCATGCAGGCGCACGCCAGCAAGACAGCGCCCGAGATCAGGCGTAATTTACTCAGCTTCATGTATTCTCAACGGTAAGATTCAGTAGGCATACCTTACACTGAAATCGTCTTTCCGCCATTAAAAACAGCTTAGGAAAAACCGCTTTCCCCAGGCAACTTTGCCGAATGACAAACTCAACAGTGCCCTGCCCCCTTTTTTTCAATTGTGCTAAAGTATTGCCGCCGGTCATGTGGACCGGCACAACGACGTCTTCGGGGCGGGGTGCGATTCCCCACCGGCGGTAAGACCGGCAACGGTCAAGCCCGCGAGCGCCTGTCAAACGTCGTTTGGCAGGGTCAGCAGATCTGGTGTGACTCCAGAGCCGACGGTATAGTCCGGATGAAAGAAGATGTGCAGTAGTGTAATGTCCCGTCGCTCCGGCGATGCGGCCAGTTGCGTCTATTCGCTTGCCCTGCAGCGTTTTTCGCCTATGCGAGGAGCGTTTCACCATGTTAGTCAACAGCTATACCCTGCTTTCCAACGACCTGGAAGGTCGCATTCAATCCGCCCTGGCCGCCATGCGCGCCGGCATTCCAGTCATCCTGCTCGACGATTTCGACCGTGAAAACGAAGCCGACCTGATCCTGTCTGCCGAGAAACTCACGCACGAAACCATGGCCCTGCTGATCCGCGAATGCAGCGGCATCGTCTGCCTGTGCCTGCCGACGGACGTCGTCAGCGCGCTGGAATTGCCGCCCATGTCGCCCGACAACGGCAGCCGCTACGGCACGCCGTTCACGGTCTCCATCGAGGCGCGCGACGGCGTCACGACGGGCGTATCGGCCGCCGACCGGGTCACCACCATCCGCGCCGCCATCGCGCCGAACGCCAAGCCGGCCGACCTGGTGCGCCCCGGCCACGTGTTCCCCCTGCGCGCCGCGCCCGGTGGCGTGCTGGAACGCCGTGGCCACACGGAAGGCTCGGTCGACCTGTCGCGCATGGCGGGCCTGAACCCGGCGGCCGTGCTGTGCGAACTGATGAACCCGGACGGCAGCATGATGCGCGGCGACGATATCGAACGCTTCGCCGAATTGCATGGCATGCCAATCCTGACCATCGAAGAACTGGTGGAATGGCGCAGCACGCGCGGACAGTAAGCCTGCTTCAGGCAGCGGCCACGGCCTTCGGCAAATGCACGTGCCGGTAGACGAGGCCCGCCGCCAGGCCATACGCGACGGCAATCGTCGCATAGGCCAGCGGCAAGCGCAGCGACCAGTCCTGCACCATGTGCAGGATGCTGCCGATCAGGGCCACGCCCACCAGCGCGCCGATCTGCCGGTTGGCATTCAGGGCCGCCGCCGCGCTGTTCGCATGCCGCTTGCCGGCCACCCGCATCACGGTGGCCGTCATGGCGGGAATGGCGATGCCGATGGCCACGTTCATGACGGCCGTGCCCAGCGCCAGCCAGCCATACGGCGTGCCCGGGCGCAAGCCCATCAGCAGCAAGGCCATCACGGCCCCCACCAGCAAGCCCGCCAGCATGGGCAAGCGCGTGCCATGGCGCGCCGCGATACCGCCTGCCATGAAGTTCCCCACCGTATAGGCTGCCATCATCGGCAGCAATCGCAAGCCCGACTGCAGTGCATCGGCGCCGCCCGACTGCTGCAGGAACAGGCTCAATAAAAACAGCTGGCCGAACACGCAGAAATTGATCAAGAAACCCACGCCATTGGCCGCGCCAAAGCTGCTGCTGTGAAACAGTTCACGCGGCAACAGCGGATGGCTGCCGCTGCGTTCGCGCCGCAGCAACTGCCAGGCTGACAGCAGCGTCAAGGCCCCCGCCGCCAGCACGCCGGGCGACAGCCAGCCCAGCACGGGGCCTTCGATCAAGACAAAACTTAAACCGGCCAGCGCCGCCACACCGAGCGCATGACTAAACATGGATAAATCGCGCGGCTGGCGCGCCGGCGCGGCCAGCAACAGCTGCGCCATGACGATGGCCAGCACGCCCAGCGGCACGTTCACCCAGAACACGCTGCGCCAGCCGAACTGGTGCACGAGAATGCCACCGATCAGGGGGCCGGAAGCGCCAGCCACGCCCACCAGCGCCGACCAGGCGCCCAGCATGCGCGTGCGTTCGCGCTCGTCGTCGAAGCTGTGCGTCAGCAGGCTGAGCGAACTGGGCATGAACAAGGCCGCGCCCGCGCCCTGCAGCAAGCGCGCCGCCGTCAAAAAATGCCCGTCTGGCGCGACACCGCACAACACCGAGCCGAGGATAAAGATGCCCAGGCCGCCCTGGTACACGGCTTTCGGCCCGTAGCGGTCGGCCAGCGCGCCGCCGGCCAGCAGCAGCGCGGCAAACGTCAAGGTGTAGCCGTCGACCACCCACACCAGGCCCGTCAGCGGGATACGCAAGTCCAGCGCGATATCGGACAGGGCCACGTTGACGGCCGTGACGTCGAGCATGGCCATGACGAAGCCGAAGGCCAGGGTCAGCAGGATCAAGCCGTTGCGGTGGCGCGGGGTGGTGACAGACATGCTATTTCCTTGCAGGGACAGGGGGCAGCCATTATGCGAGCGTTGCACGATGCAGTAAACAGGCATAAAATCGGCATCTTGATGCAAAAATGCATCACAAACATTCAACGAAAAGCACTCATGGACTGGGACAACGCGCGCATCTTTCTGGCCATCGGCCGGGCCGGCACCCTGCGCGGCGCGGCCGCCCTGCTGCGCATCGACCAGGCCACTTGCGGGCGCCGCCTGGCCGCGCTGGAAAGCTCGCTGGGCGCCACGCTGTTCCTGCGCACGCCGTCAGGCTACGTGCCCACGCCGGCCGGCGAACTGGCGCTGACGGCGGCCGAAGCGATGGAGCGGGCGGCCGACAAACTGCAACGCGAGATGCAGGGCGTCGACAACCGGTTAAGCGGCCTGGTCCGCGTGGCCACCACCGACACCATGGCCAGCCATTTCGTCATCCGCGCCATGCAGCAGCTGCACGCGGCCCACCCGGACATCCGCATCGTGCTCAACGTGGCGCCCGCGCTGGCCAGCCTGACGCGGCGCGAGGCGGACCTGGCCGTGCGCGGCGTGCGCCCCACCGACCCGGACCTGATCTCGCGCCACCTCGTCAAGCGCAGCCTGGGCCTGTATGCCTCAACCAGCTATCTGGCGCAACGGGGCGAGCCCGTGCGCGGCACGGCGCTGGCCGGGCACGACATCGTCATCTACCACCATTCCGTGACGCCCCGTCACGGGGAAAAAATCGCCGGCGAATCCGTCGCCAACGCCCGGGTCGCCATGGAAGTGAACTCGGCGGCGATGCTGCAGGAAGCCACGCGCGCGGGCCTGGGCGTGGCCGAGCTGGCCACCCACCTGGGCGACATCGACCCGCAACTGGTGCGCATCTGGCCCGAGCGGGCGGAAAGCTACGACGTGTGGCTGGTCATGCACGCGGACCTGAACCGTTCGGCACGCGTGCGGGCGGCGGCCGATGCCATCATTGCCAGCGTGGCCGGCCAATAGCGGGCCACGCGCGCACGGCTGCACGACTGGACAATCGCTCGTATCGAACGCATCCAATGTTAAGATGCCATGATGACCCTCTCCGTCTCCCTCATCATCAGCCTGCGCCGCCTGCACCGGGCCACCATGGCCTGGCTGGTCAGCTGGTGGCGCATGCTGCATTTCGCCACCCTCGTGTTTTCGCTGGCCCTGTCGCCGTCCAGCTACAACCGCGACAACCGCCCCATCCTCGCGCACCGTCTGGTGACGAACACGGCGCCCAATCTCGTGTGGTTCAGCGTGGCCTGCGCGCTGGTCAGCCTGGTGCTGATACGCATCGTCGTCGTCAGCGCGCAAAGCTATGGCCTGTCGCGCTATGCGCTGGAAATGGTGGTGCGCGTGCTGGTGCTGGAACTGATACCGCTGACGGCCGCCCTGTTCGTGGCCCTGCGCCTGACCCTGCCCGACGGCATTGCGTTCGCGCAAATGCGCTCTTCCGGCATGCTCGACACCATGCAGCGCCAGGGCGTCGACCTGCTGCGCCGCGAGTACTTTCCGCGCGTCATGTCGGGCATCTTCGCCGTGTGGATGCTGGCCATCGTCAGCTGCGTCACCTCGCTGATCCTCGCGTATGTCACCATCTACGGTTTTACGCCGTGGGCGCTGCAAGGCTACACGCGCGTCGTGGGGCAAATCTTCAATCCGGCCGTGGCCCTGATCCTGATGCTCAAAGTCATCTTCTTCAGCTTTGCCGTGGCCCTGATCCCGCTGGCCTCCTCATACTATCCGGAAGAGCCGCACGGCCGGCGCAACCGGCTATGGGCCGCGCACGGCCTGTCCGAAATGCTGCGCCTGTTTTCCGTCATCCTGCTGATCGAAGTGGCTTCGCTGATGGGCAATTACTACTGATGCCCCGCCGCCACCGCCAGCGATCCCCGAACCACCCATACGAGAGCCAGAATCCATGAGCCAGAGCCAGCCACCCAATCCCGACCAGGTCGACGTCACGGCGCCCGCCGGTCTCACGCAAGATTCCGTGCTGCCCGCCCCACCGCCCGTGCGCCACGCCGAACTGAAGGCGGCCATCCTGCTCGTCTTCATGTTCGTGCTGGTGGTCGGTTCCGTCGTCTACCTGATGTATGCGCGCGGCGCCTTCGAAGCCACGCAAACGCTGGTGCTGACGGCCGACGATTCGGACGGTGTGGGCGTGGGCGCCGACCTGACCTTTTCCGGCTTTCCCATCGGCCGCGTGCAGCGCATCGAACTGGCGCCGGACGGGCGCGCGCGCGTCATCATCGACGTGCCGCGCAAAGACGCGCACTGGCTGCGCAGCAGTTCCATCTTCACGCTGGAGCGTGGCATCGTCGGCGGCGCCAAGCTGCGCGCCTACAGCGGCATCCTGACGGACCCGCCGCTGCCCGACGACGCCACGCGCGACTTGCTGGTGGGCGATATGGCGGCGGAAATCCCCCGCCTGCTGGCCGCCGCGAAAGACTTGCTGAACAACCTGGGCAGCCTGACGGGCACCGATTCTCCGCTCGACGGTACCCTGCGCAATGTGCAGGCCGTGACCGGCAAGCTGAGCGGCCCGGGCGGCGCCATGGGCTTGCTGACGGGCGACGACAAACAGTCGCGCCTGCTGGTCGAGCGAGCCAACGCCTTATTGGTCACGGCGGACCAGCTGGCGCGCCGCACGGATGGCCTGGTGGCCAATGCCGACACGCGCGTGTTTGGCGACAAGGGCGTGATGACGGATGCGCAGGCCACCATCGTGCAGCTGAACGCGCTGCTGGCCGACACCCGCAACAGCCTGAAAAAAGTCGATGCCGTGCTGGTCGAGGCGCAAGCCGTGGGCGCCAACGCCAGGGCGGCGACAGCCGACCTGGGCCCGCTGCGCGCGGACGTGGAAAGCAATCTGCGCAAGGTCGAACAGCTGGTCAATGAAATCAACCGCAAATGGCCGTTCAAGCGCAATCCGGAGATCAAACTGCCATGAGAAATATCAAACTCCTCCTGTCTGCCCTGGCCATGGCAGCGCTTGCCGCCTGTTCCAGCGGCCCACCCGTGCCGGACTGGAAAATGAATGCGCAAAGTTCCGTCGAGCGCTTCCAGGCCGCCTATCTGAATGGCAACGCCCTGGTCGAACAGACGGAATTCCGCCGCGCCCGCAGCCAGGTGGCCGGCACGGGCAAGCTCGAGCTCGTGGCACGCATTGAACTGCTGCGTTGCGCCGCGCGCGTGGCCAGCCTGGCCTTCGATGACTGTGCCGGCTTCGACGCCCTGCAAGCGGACGCGAATGACGCCGACCGCGCGTATGCGGCTTACCTGGCCGGCAAGGCGCAAGCGTCCGACATCGCCCTGCTGCCGCAAGCGCAGCGCGCGCCAGCCGGTGCCGGCGCCGACATTGCCGCCGCCAGCGCCGTGGCGACCATCAAAGATCCGCTGTCGCAGCTGGTGGCGGCCGGCGTGCTGCTGCGCTCGGGCCGCGCCACGCCGGAGCTGCTCGACACGGCCGTGGCCACCGCCTCGGACCAGGGCTGGCGCCGCCCGCTGCTGGCGTGGCTGGGCGTGCAGCGCCTGCGCGCCGAACAGGCGGGCGACACGCAAGCGGCGCAGCGCATTGCGCGGCGCATGGCGATCGTCGAGCAGCCACTGGCCCCCTGAGCGTGCCGATGATGGACCCAGAGCAGGCAGAATCAGGCATAATCAAGCCAGGATGACGGCAATGCGGTGCAGGCAGCGAGGTGTGACGATGCAGTTCGAGGATTTCGACTTTTCCAACCCCGAGGCCGGCAAGCACGGCGAGGGGCCACCTGGCGATGGCACGCCGGCCGCCACGGCCGTACGCCTGCAATACCTGCTCGACAATACGCCCTCCATCATCTATTGCACCGTGCCCAGCGGCGACTTCAAGATGACCTTTGTCAGCAACAATGCCTTGAATGTGCTGGGCTACCCGCCCGAGGAAATGGTGGCCGACCCCAACTTCTGGTTCGACCACATCCACCCCGACGATGCGCCCGGTATTTTTTCCAGCCTGGCACAGATCTTCGTCGAAGGCGCGCGCGCCTATGAATACCGTTTCCGCGTGCGCGACGGCAGCTATCTGTGGATGCACGACAGCCTGCGTCTGGTGCGCGACGAGCATGGCGTGCCGTTCGAGGTGATCGGCTCGCTGACGGACATCACGGAACGCAAGCGCATGGAAGCGATGCTGCAGGCGCGCGGCGAAGAACAGCAACTACTGATCAGCAAGTTGCAGGAAGCGCACGACCAGCTGCTGCAATCGGAAAAGATGGCCTCCATCGGCCAGCTGGCGGCCGGCATCGCGCATGAAATCAACAACCCGATCGGCTTCGTCAATTCCAACATGAGTTCGCTGCAAGGCTATGTCGGCACCCTGTTCGGCGTGATCGGGCAATATGAAGCGGCGATGCGCGAGACACTCGACGGCCCTGCCCTGGCCGCACGCGTGGCCGAGGTGCGCGCGCAGGCCGACCTGGCCTTCCTGCAGGACGACATGGTGGACCTGGTGCGCGAATCGATGGATGGCTTGAAGCGCGTGCGCGATATCGTGCAGGCGCTGAAGGATTTTTCCCATGTGGGCGAGACGGACTGGCAAGTGGCCAGCCTGCACGCGGGCCTGGACAGCACCCTCAATATCGTCGCCAACGAATTGAAATACAAGGCGCGCATCGAGAAACAGTATGGCGAACTGCCGCCGATACTGTGCCTGGCGTCGCAGCTGAACCAGGTGTTCATGAACCTGCTCGTCAACGCGGGCCAGGCCATCAGCAGCGACGGCGTGATCAGCATCCGCACGGGCCACGCGGGCGACTGGGTGTGGGTGGAAATCGGCGACACGGGCGCCGGCATCCCACCGGAGCACCTGAACCGCATCTTCGAGCCATTCTTTACCACCAAGGCGGTGGGCAGCGGCACGGGCCTGGGGCTGTCGCTGTCGTACGGCATCGTCAACAAGCATGGCGGGCGCATCGAGGTGGCGTCCGAAGTGGGCCAGGGCACGCGCTTTACCGTGCACCTGCCGCTGCAGCCGCCCACCGCCACGAACGCCTAGGCTTCCTTGACGGGCGCGTACACGCGGATGCTCAGGCGCCCGCCATTCTTGCCTTCGAAATCGAGCAACTGGGCAATCACGCGGGCCGTCAGCACGTGTTCGGCCGCCAGCAGCATCAGGCCATCGCGGCTGATCAGGTCGCGCGACAGCGTCATGCCCGGTTCCAGCTGGCCTGACAGCACGGTCAGGTCGCGCGCCGGCGGCTCCGTCTCTTCCATGATGCTGCGGAAAGCGGCCACCACGGCCGGGTCGTAGCGCTTGCCGACGCTGTCGTAGATCAGGGTGCGGG
This sequence comes from Janthinobacterium sp. SUN073, assembly GCF_030397665.1. Lineage (GTDB taxonomy): Bacteria > Pseudomonadota > Gammaproteobacteria > Burkholderiales > Burkholderiaceae_D > Janthinobacterium. The sequence goes on from NZ_JAPUBT010000001.1 coordinate 58,230, forward strand.
CTTCGTCGGCGCGCAGGCTGCGCTGCACCATGGCGCCGATCTGCAAGCCGTCGTAGTCGGACGCCAGCGCCAGGATGCGCGCGCCCATGGGAATGGCCAGGCCCACCATGCCATCGGGAAAGCCGCCGCCGTCGAAACGCTCCAGCTGCGAGCGCAGGATGACGGAGACGGCGCGCAACTCGTCGAGCGCCATCAATAATTGTTCGGCGCGCAGCGGATGCTTGCGGAACGCGGCCAGCTGCTCGCCCGTCCAGGCGCTGGCCGGCAGTTCCAATACATCGTCACTCAAGCTGAGCTTGCCGATATCCTTGAGCAGGGCCGCGATGAACACGTCGCGCGCCTCCTGCCCTTCCAGGCCCAGCGCCTGCGCCAGCTTGCGCGACAGCTCCGCCACCCGCCGCGCATGGCCGACGAGCTTGCCGCCGCGCATCTCGATCAGGTTGGAAAACACCTTGATCGTCGTCACGAACGTGGCCTTCAGGCGCTCATTGGCCGCCTGCACCTCGTCGTGCGACTGTTTCAGCTGCTGCGTGCGCGTGGCCACCTTCGCTTCCAGGCTGGCGTTGAGCGCCTGCAGCTGCACGTTCTGGCTGGCCGTCAACGCTTCCAGGCGCAGTTTTTCCTGTTCCAGCGCGCGCCGTTCCAGCGCGTGTCGCACCACCAGCACGATATCGTTCTCATCCCACGGCTTGGTCACGTAGCGGTAGATTTCGCCCTGGTTGATGGCGTCGAGGATGGACTGGATATCGGCATAGCCCGTCAGCAGCAAGCGTATGGTGCCGGGCCAGCGCTGGCGCACCTGGGCCAGGAATTGCGCGCCATCCATCTGCGGCATGCGCATGTCAGAGATGACCAGGTCCACCGTCTCGCTCTCGAGCAGGGCCAGGCCCGCCGCACCGCCGTCGGCCGTCAGCACGCGGTAGCCGTGCGGGCGGAACAGCCGCCGCAGCGACGAGAGGATATTCGGTTCGTCGTCGACGCACAGGATGGTCGGCGGCGCGGCCGCGGTGCTGGCGCTGGTACTGGTGCTCATGCTGTCCTGTTCGGTCATGGTGCCACGGCCTGCGCCTGGCGCACGGGCAAGGTGATGCGGAAGGTGGTGCCGCGGCCGATGATGCTGCGCACGTCGATGCGGCCGTGGTGTTTCTGCACCGTGGTGTAGGCCAGCGACAGGCCCAGCCCCGTGCCCTTGCCGACGGCCTTGGTGGTAAAGAACGGATCGAAGATGCGCGACAGGTGTTCGGGTGCGATGCCGCCGCCCGTATCCTCGACCTCGATCCACACTTCCGTGGCGTTGTCGCTGCCCGTGCGCAAGGTGATGCGTCCGTGCTCCTCGCCCATGGCGTGGGCCGCGTTGACGACCAGGTTCATGATCACCTGGTTCAGTTCGGAAGGCTGGCATTCGATATCGGGAATGTCACCATATTCGCGCACCACGTCGGCCTTGTACTTGACCTCGTTATTCACGATATTGAGCGTGGTATCGATGCCCTGGCGCAGGTCGGCCCAGACCCACTCCTGGTGCGCATCCGTGCGCGAAAAATCCTTCAGGTCCTGCACGATGCGGCGCACGCGCGAAATGCCTTCCTTCGACTCGCCCATCAGCATCGGTATATCGGTGCGCAGGAAGTCCAGGTCGATCTGCTCGCGCAGCGCGCGCAGGCGCGCCGCCACCACGGCGTCGGCGACGGCCGGCTCGGCTTCCTCGTAGGCGTCGAGCATGCTGAACAGGTCGTCCAGGTAGCCTTCCAGCGTGCCGACATTCGAAAATACATAGCCGATGGGATTGTTGATCTCGTGCGCCACGCCGGCGGCCAGCTGGCCGATCGAGGCCAGCTTTTCCGACTGCAGCAGCTTTTGCTGGGCCAGCGACAGCTTGCTGTTCAATTCCGTCAGGGCCAGGTTACGCTCGCGCAATTCCAGATCGGCGATCTGGCGCTGGCGGATATCGTCGGCCAGGCGCTCGTTCATTTCGGCCAGCTGGGCCGTGCGCTTGGCCACCAGGTGTTCCAGGTTGTCGTGCGCCTTGCGCAGCGCCAGTTCGGCCAGGCGCCGTTCGCTCACATCGCGCAGGGTTTCGATGGCGCCCACCAGACGTCCCTGGCGGTCGCGCAGGGGTGCCGCCGTAAAATGCAGCCAGTGGCCGTCGGGGCCGATATCGGCAAAGAAATCCTCGGCCTCGAAGGCGCCGGGAATCACGGGGGAGCGCTTGAGCTTGCCAAGGTAAAGGTCATTTTCACCGAGCGCGATATCGTCGGCCACCAGCAGGTCGGCCAGACAGGCGCGCGGCTGCGGATAAAACGCCTTCCAGTGGTCGCGCGTGCCGACCATCTCGGCGGCTGTAAAGCCCAGCAACTGTTCACAGGCGCTGTTCCAGTGCGTCACCACATGCTCCGTATCGATGGCGAAGGTGGCCACGGGATGGCCGTCGAAAAACGCCGATAGCGCGATGGTGTCGCCCTGGCGGCGTTCCGGCGTGGCGGGCAGTGCCTTTCCTGGGTCTGTTTCCATGGCCTCTTTCTTGTTCATGCCAGCATGATCCGCGACATTTCATCGAAGGTGTGTTCAGTTTGCCCCAGCAGCGCCAGCCAGGCCTGCTCGTCCAGCGCGACGCTGCGCCAGCCCATCGGGGACAGGGCCGGCACCAGCGCATCGTCGACGCCGGCCAGGTCGAGCGCCAGGGCGACGGCATTGGCCATGTGCACGACCAGCGGCAAGCCGCCCGCCTCCAGGCGGTCGATGGCGTGGTGGTCGGCCACCGCCTGCTGTATCGCCTCGGGAAACTTCCAGTAGGCGGCCAGGGCGCTGCCCACTTGCGCGTGATCGATGCCGATGACGGCCAGTTCCGCCTCGGCCATCTGGCAGTCATGCGTCTGGCGGTAGCTGCGCACGAGCGCGTGCTCGGCAGGGAAACGCGTCACCAGCACCAGGGTGCCCAGGTCGTGCAGCAGGCCGGCCGTGAACGCCGTCTCGGGATTGACGTGCAGGTGCGGCGCCAGCAGGCGCGCGGCGATGGCCGTGGCCAGCGAGTGGCGCCAGAACGCCTTGAAATCGAAGCCGCCGGCCACCGGCGCGAAGCTGCCCGTCAGGGCGCAGGCCGTGACGACGGTGCGGATGCTGTGAAAGCCCAGCACGGAAACGGCTTGCGGAATGCTGGTGACCTTCGATTGCATGCCGTAGAACGAGGAGTTGGCGATGCGCAAGGTCTTTGCCGCCAGGGCCTGGTCCAGCTCGATCTTTTGCGCCAGCACATGCACGTCCGTATCGTCCTGGTCCATGCTCGACAGCAGCTCCAGCACCACCACCGGCAGCGAAGGCAGTTCCTGTATCTGGCGGATGATATGTTCAAAACTGAGCCGTGTCATGCCGCGCCCCCTTGCCGGTAGCGCTGCAGCAGCGCCAGCAGTTCCGCCCCGGCGGAATCGGGCGGCGTGGCGCGAAACAGTACGGCCAGCCGTTCCAGCCGGCGCAAGCGTTCCTGCTCCGCATGCGCCTGTGCGGCGGGGTCCGGCGCCTCGTCCATGACAACATGGCAGCGCTCCACATTGCGCCTGCGCAAGGCTGTCAGGCTGGCCGCCGTCAGGGTGGCGCCCCGGGCCAGCAGCACGGCGCCGCTGGCGTCACTCAACGCCTGCGCCAGCACCATGCCTTCCTGTGCCTGCTCCATGGAAATCTCGCGTCCGCTTTCACTCATGTATCCACTCCATGACGACTCAGGGTGACCAGGCTGCCGCGCGAGCGCGAATGCAAGCCCATCGGATGGATTGCCACGACATACGGCTGGCCGTCGATGGCGGCCAGGCGGGGCGTGTCCTGCCCGTCGAACAGTTGCGGCAAGACCAGCGCCGCCTCGTTGCCCAGCAGGGCCGCGCCCCGCTCGAACAGATTGGCTGCCGCCGCGTTGATGAAGGCGATCATGCCTTCATCGTCGAGCCCGATCACGGGCAGCGGCAGAAATTGCAGCACTTCGCGCGCGATGCCCAGGCTGACTTCATCGCGGCTGATCTGGTGCTGCTGCTGGCTCACCAGCGCCTGCATGGCGGCATTGGCCGCCGCCAGCGCCTGGTTGGCGTCGCGCAACTGCGCATTCAGGCGCACATTGTCGTCGTCGATGCCCTTCAGGCGAAAGGCTTCGGCGATATGCTCGCGCAGCTGATGGTCTTCCCAGGGCTTGGTGAGGAACTTGAAGATGGCGCCCTCGTTGACGGCGTCCGTGACGGCCTGCAACTCGGTATAGCCCGACAACATGATACGGATGGTTTGCGGACACAGCAGCTTGGCCTTGCGCAGGAAGTCGGCGCCCAGCATGCCGGGCATGCGCTGGTCCGACACGATCACGTCGACCACATTGCTGGCCAGCACGTCCAGTCCTTCCTGGCCGCTGTTGGCCGTGAGGATATGGTAGCCATCGCGCCGCAGCAGGCGCTTGAGGGAAGCGAGGATATTCGGCTCGTCATCGACCAGCAGCAAGGTGCGCCGCTGCGCCGCAGGCTGCTGTACGGCGTCAGCCGCCAGCACCGCGGTACCCGGCATACCATGCTCGTCGTGCAAATCCATCGGATCATCCTCTCATCGCCACGGCGATATGGAAGCTTGCCTGGAGCGGGAATCTGCCGCGCGGCATCATCTTGCGCGGCAATCAGCTTGCGCTGAAATTATACGACTAAATATTCCCGTATGACACTAATCCCGCACTTATCCGGCACTTATCCGCGCCGCGCCGGGCAAGGCGTGTCGCGGTAAAACACAAAGCCGCCCAGGCCGATGGCCTTGGTGTCGGCTTTCACGCCATAGACCAGCGTATTCTTGTCCGCCTCGATGCGCAGCAGATTCTGGTGCTGCACGATTTGCGCGTGGGACAGCTCCAGCGAGGGCGTCGGCGCCAGCTGCAGGCGCAGTTCGGACGTGGCCGCATCATACGCCCAGCGGCCCGGGTTAAAGAAAGCGAAGCCGCCGTCGAAACGCAGGCTGCCATCCGTGAACTGGGTCAGGCAAATGCCGGGAAATTCACTGGGCGGGTTGTACCAGGTGGCCGCCACGGCCGCATCGGCCGGCGCTTTGCCCGGCATCTGCATGCCGTTCGTGCCATCGGGCTTGTCACCGCTCCCGCCCATGCCGGCGCAACCGGCCAGCGCCAGCGCGCAAGCCAGTGCGCCCGCGCGTGTGATGAATGTCATGTGCATTCCCATCCCCTTGCCTTATAGAAACACAATCTTAATCCGGGAAACCTGGCCGTTCAAGCGGCCAGCGCACATAAGGCCGATTTAATTGCCCCCCGCCGCTTTGGCAGCCGCTTCGCGCAATTTATCCTTTTTGCTTTTGCGCGCGCCCTTCACGCCGCCGTTCACCGTATCGGTAACGGGATGCACGGGCGCGGGCAGTTCCGTCGGTTCGAAACCAGCCACCACTTCGCGCACGATGCGCAAGTCGTTGCGGTTTTCGATCAGGCGGAAATGCGCTTCCGTATCGGCCGTGACGAAACTGATGGCCGTGCCGCTTTCGCCGGCGCGGCCCGTGCGGCCGATGCGGTGCGTGTAGTCGACGGCCGAACGGGGCAAGTCGTAATTGACGACGGCCGGCAAGCCGGCGATGTCGATGCCGCGCGCGGCCACGTCGGTGGCGACCAGCACCTGCAAGCGCCCCGCCTTGAAGTCGGCCAGCAGCTGACTGCGCGTGCCCTGGCTGAATTCGCCGTGGAAGGCGCCCACATGCAGGCCCGCGCGCTGCAGCTTGTCGGCCACGTGTTCGGCCGCGTACTTGGTGGCGACGAACACCAGCACCCGATCCCACTGCTGCTGCAGGATCAGGTAGCGCAGCAGCTGCGTGCGGCGCGGCACGTCGACCGTGATGGCGCGCTGCACGATGTCGGGCTTGTCCTGCGGTTCGGACGCCACTTCGATGCGCACGGGCTCCTTGAGCAGGCTGTCGGCCAGCGCCTGCACGCTGTCGGGGAAGGTGGCGGAAAAGAACAGGTTTTGCCGCTTGCCCGGCAGCAGCGCCAGGATGGCGTTGATTTCTTCGCTAAAACCCATGTCGAGCAAACGGTCCGCTTCATCCAGCACGCACAGCGACACGCCGCCCAGTTTCACGGCATTTTGCCGCACCAGGTCCAGCAAGCGGCCCGGCGTGGCGACGACGATATCGGCGCCGCCGCGCAAGTCCATCATCTGCGGATTGATCGAGACGCCGCCGAACAGCACGGAAATCTTCAGTTTGATCGGCAGCGGCTTGGCCAGCGCGTGCACCGTCTGTCCCACCTGCGCCGCCAGCTCGCGCGTGGGCACGAGGATCAGCGCGCGCACCTGGCGCGGGCCGGAAACGGGCGCCATCAGCGCCTGCAGCAGCGGCAGCGCGTAGGCGGCCGTCTTGCCGGAACCCGTCTGCGCCGCGCCCAGCACGTCACTGCCGCGCAAGATGGCGGGAATGGCGGCCGCCTGGATGGCCGTCGGCGCGGCATAGCCGGCCTTGTCGACGGCACGGACCAGGGCGGGAATCAGACCCAGTGAGGAAAATGGCATAGCGGGCCTTCTTTATTCGTAAAGTGAGACCGGCCGCGAAAGGCGGCCGGTCGGAATTGCGACAGTATAAGGCAGACCGCTACTGGCGTGGCATTTGCAGCGTCGGATGGCCCGTTTCATCGTAGCCCGGCATGCCGCGGCGGATCGCATGCGAAAAGTCCGCGTCGTCATTCGCCGCCCGCGCGCGCGCCGTGACGTGGCCCCCTGTACGCAGCTGCTGGAAGCTCTGGCCGGGCACCAGGCCCTTGACGTCGAACAGATAGCGGTCCAGGTAGCCCGAGGCCATCAGCCGGTAGTCGAACGGCAGGCCCGGCACGATGCGGCGCACCATCTCGAAGACGATGGTGGTGCAGTTGGCCGTCAGGGTGTTGTAGAACTGCGGCTTGGCCTTCAGCGCCTGCGCTTCGTCCAGGTAGGCCAGGAACAGCGAGCGCATGGCCGCTTTCGGCATCATCACGCGGTACAGATGCATGTCCTCGCCGCGCGCATTCGTGCGCACGCGCAGGATGTCGCGCTCGTCGGCGGCGATCAGGCTCATCTCGAAATGCTTGAAGAAGCCGCCGATGGCGGAAAAGCTCTCGCCCTTTTCCTTGCGGATCTCGATGGAAAACGTCAAAAAGCGCCCGTCGGCAAAACCGAAGGAAATCAAGGTATGCGCGATGTAAGGGCCCGTCCAGTACGACAGCGCCGTGTCCACCGTGCGCAGCTCGTCGAGGTCGTAGCTGCGCTGCTCCCACTTGACCGTGTAGTCATCGTCGCTGCGCCAGTCGAAATTGCGCACATTGTCCAGCGTGACGCGATTGCCCGTCACCGTGCCCGTGACATTGCGCGCCACGTCGTCGGCCCACACGCGCTGCTGTTTCGGCGTAATCAGACTCCACCACAGGAGCAGCAGGATAAAACCGGCCGCATACGGCAGCAGCACGCGCACATCGCCGCGCGTCCACCACAGCACGACGCTGGCCACGCCCAGCGCGCCCCACAGCAGCGCGCCGATGGCTTGCGCGGCCGTGCCGCCGGACAGCTGGTACCACAGCGCCAGCGCGCCCCACAGTGCAGTCAACAGAAGAATCAGGGAAACGGCCATTTTGCCGAGGGTGGCCAGCACGGAGCGGGCACGCAGTGATAAGAAAGTCATGCCTCAATTATAGGGGCAAGTGACGATGTGCCAGTATTTCGGGCGTGCCTGCCTATCTTGGGACAGGCCACGATGTTATTTGGATGGCATAATGATTTCTTTTGCAATCAATTCTGCCTGCGTATGCAACTCCATGGTTTTTCCATCGTCAAAGGTTTAACTAAAATCTTGCTTGAAGGGCAAGAACTTGACCTGCACAACGATTACGAATTCACGCAGATCGACTACCGCATCGCTGCACGGCAGCTGCAACTGCATTGGGTACGCAGTGCCGGCGACTGGGTCAGGCCATCCATGCCCCCGGCGCTGACACTGGTGTGCGCAGGCGTGCAGGTGCTGAAAATCCGGGAATCCGGCGAAGATGAGCATGTTGACGGGGAGAAATGCCTGTCCTCCATCGGCTTCATGTGGAATGCCATGCGCGATGACATGGACGGCGTCGCATCGCATGAGGCGAGCCAAGGCTGCACGGATCTCGCGTTGATTTTCATGAGTGACCTGAGCATCAAGATTGCCGCCGCCGAGGCACGCATCCTTGTTGGCGCAGGGCCGGCCAATCAGGCCGCATCCATCGCAGCAGAGCAACAACTATAACAAGCACAACAACATTCAGGTGACACTTTGCAGCATCAAACGCTCTACGCCCTCGCGGGCAGCCTCAACTCCCTCTTCATCGTCGTCAGCTTGTACGGCCTGTGGTCACAACTGCAAAAGATCTGGCAGCGCAAGCACGACGCCAGGGTCGGCGCCGGCCAGACGACGGACATCCTGTCGCTCAACCAGTTCAGCGTCAGCTTCCTTGCGTATTGCGCGTTCTTCGTCTACGGCTATTCGATCACGCCGTTCAACCATTACATCGTCTGGCCCCGCTTGATCGCTTCGCTGATCGCGCTGGCCATCCTGTATGAAATCGACCGTGACCGCCGCAGCCTGGCATCACGCAATGCGCTGCTGGCCTGCGCGCTGCTGCTGTGCGCGGGGGTGGCGGGGCTGGCGTTCGGCCCCACCTTCACCGACGAGAAACGCGTAATCTCGCAAAGCCTGATCGTCGCCGTCACCGTGCTGCTGGCGCAGGGCTATGCGCACCAGATCCGATTGATCTGGCGCTCGGGCAAGACGGGCGCCGTGTCGCTGAAAATGAGCCAGTTCATCCTGGCGATGGATATCAGCACCATCTTCTTTGCCTGCGTCATGGGGCTGAAAACCGGCTGGCCCCTGCTGCTGCTGGCCTGCGTCAGCGCCACGACCAAGCTGATCATCATGTGGCTGTTCCGCTGGGAGAAGATCAGTTCCGCCGCGCGGATCAAACGGCAAGCGCCGGCCTGAGGCTAGAATGGCGGGATCGCCACCATATTGAAAGCGCCGCCATGCATGCTCCCATTCCCATCCTGCGCAGCTTTTCCGAAGAAAAAGCGCGTGAGTTCTACCTCGATTTCCTCGGTTTTACCCTGGACTGGGAACACCGCTTCGTGCCCACCGCGCCGCTGTACCTGCAGGTGACGCGGGGCGAGCTGGTGCTGCACCTGTCCGAACATTACGGCGACGCCACGCCCGGTGCGGCGCTGCTGATCCCCGTCGACGACGTCGCCGCCCTGCACGCGGAGCTGCAGGCCAGGGATTACCCGTATGCGCGGCCCGGCATCCGCGACGAGGACTGGGGCCGCATCCTGGAAGTGGCGGACCCGTTCGGCAACCGGCTGCGCTTCTGGCAGCGCAGCGAATAGCGGTTACTGCCCGCTCAAGGCGCACATCTCCGCAGACAGGTTCGCTTTGCCCTCGAAGCCGATGCCGACCAGGTCCGGGGACGACTCATTGCCTCCCAGGCCCGCCGCGATATGTCACGGGCGCCTGCCAACCTGTACGCCTGCTACCCGAGCCGCCACCAGTTGCCCGCCAAAGTGCGCGCTTTTATCAATTTTCTCGGCCAGCAGTTGCAGCCGGAAGCGGCCACGGCGGCGGAATCAGGTTAAACTACAATATTGCGATATGGCAATATTATGAAGGAGTAAGTTTTGCTAGTCATCCTCGGATTTCTCGTCGTGCTGTTTTCCGTCTTCGGCGGCTTCGCCATGCAGGGCGGCCACCTGGCGGCCCTGTTCCAGCCGCTGGAACTGCTGATGATCGGCGGCGCCGCGCTGGGCACCTTCTTTGTCGGCAACGACGCCAAGGCCATCCGCGCCACGTTCGCCGCCCTGCCCACCCTGTTCCACGGTTCGCAGTACACGAAAGCGCGCTATATGGAACTGATGGGACTGATGTATGAAATCCTCAGCAAGATCCGCAAGGAAGGCTTGATGTCGGTCGAGGATGATATCGACGATCCCTACCGCAGCGCCATCTTCGTGAAATATCCGTACACGCTCGGCGACGAGCACATCCTGGAATTCATCACCGATTATTTGCGCCTGATGGTGTCGGGCAATATGGACGCTTACCAGATCGAAAACCTGATGGATAACGAGATCGAGACGCACCATGAAGATGCGGAAATGCCGATCCAGACGATTTCGCAGCTGGCCGACGCCATGCCCGCCTTCGGCATCGTGGCCGCCGTGATGGGCGTGGTGCATACCATGGCGTCCGTCGGCTTGCCGCCGGCCGAGCTGGGCGTGCTGATCGCGCAGGCGCTGGTGGGCACCTTCATCGGCATCTTGCTGGCCTACGGCTTCATCGCCCCGCTGGCCAGCTTGCTGCGCCGCAAGCACCATGAAACGGCAAAGATGTACCAGTGCGTAAAGGTGACCCTGCTGGCCAGCCTGAACGGCTATGCGCCAGCGCTGGCCGTGGAATTCGGCCGCAAGGTCATTTCCGCCACGGAACGCCCCTCGTTCAGCGAACTGGAAAACCACGTGCGCCAGGTGCGCACGAAGAACTGATACGGCCAGTTTCACTTGCCCGGCGCGTCAGGCTTCCGGCGCCGTCCATACCAGGTTCCACAGATGTCCATCGATATCCTCGAAGCCTTGGTCATACATGAAGCCATGGTCCTCGGGCGGATGCGGTATGCGGCCACCAGCGGCAGCTGCCTTGGCGATCAGGCTGTCCACCTCTTCCCGGCTTTCGCAACTGAGGCAAATGACGACTTCATTGGCTTGCCTGGCATTCGCCACCGGCTTGTCGATCAGGGACTGGAAGAACGGTTCCGTCGTCAGCATGGCCTGAATGGTGTCGTCGACGATGTTCATGAACGCCGCGCTCTCGCCGCTGAAGCGGTGATTGAAGGAAAAGCCGAGAGCGGAAAAGAAGGCCTTGGATGTATCCAGGTCCTTCACGGGCAGGTTGAGGATGATCTGTTTGTTCATGGCGCTTCCCTGGGTTCGGTGGAATGGGCAACCGGTGCGTCACCCCTGTGACGGGTGAGGCACACAAAATTGACACGCTGGCGAAAAAAACGTTCCTCTATCTAATATATCAATAAAAGTGACGGGCACGTGATCGATGGCATGCATGCAAGCTTGGCGCGATGACCTTGTAACGTTTCACGAAGACCTGTTAAGCAACAGCCCGCGTAGTAGCAATTCCAAGGCAGCAACTCCCTCGATCAATCGCGCCGTGCCTTCGTCACCGTCTGCGATCCAGAACGCCGCTTCTGCCAGACTGCCGTAAATCAGCGAAGCCAGTGCCCGTGGGCTGGCGTCAGCCACGATGCCTTGCTGAATCAGCTCCTGGATAATGCCCTGCATCGACGCGACGCAATGGCGCTGCGAGTCTGGTGAGGCACCACCCAGGACCGCCCTGGCATCGCGCAAGACGATGCGCTGAATTTCCGGCTCCAGGGCCATCTCCAGATAGGCACGGCAGCGACTGCGAAAACCGTCCCACAGATCGTCGGCGCTTTCGGAGATGGTTCGCAGGCGGTCATCCATTTCCGCGTCGATCTGTTCCACCACCGCGAGCAGCAAGCCCTGCTTGTCGCCAAAGTGGTGATACAGCGCACCACGCGTCAGCCCTGCCTGCGCGGTGAGGTCATCCATTGATGTGTCGGCATAACCGCGCTCGCTGAACACTTTGCGAGCAGTGGCCAGCAACGATGCACGGGTTTCTTCCATTTCGGCACGGGTGCGGCGAACCATTGCTTTCTCCTTACATACGTAGCGCATGATTGTTTACATACAGTGCGTATGAATATATACTTATTCATACGTGATGTATGTATTATCACTGTGACGTGTCTCCATTGCAAGCTGGGCATGCCAGCACAAACCATTTATCGCATGATCGAATGAAGGATATGACCCATGAGTACGTCTCCCTGCGCCGCAACAGAAACCGCTGTCCGTCACCCGTGGCTGGCGGTCACCGCCATAGGCATGGCCACCTTCTCGGTCGTGACGACGGAAATGCTCCCGGTCGGCCTGTTGACGCCGATTGCTGACACGCTGGACACCTCCACCGGAACCGCCGGCCTGATGATCTCGCTGCCAGCAATACTGGCGGCCTTGTTCGCTCCGCTGCTGGTGATCGCATCGGGAAGCCTGGACCGGCGCAAAATTCTCTGTGGTTTGCTGAGTCTGTTAGTGATCGCGAACATTGCCTCGGCATTGGCACAAAACATGGCGTGGATGCTGGCTGCACGTGTACTCGTCGGTTTTTGCATGGGCGGAATCTGGGCCATTGCCGGTGGCCTGGCTTCCCGCCTTGTTCCTGCTCCCTCAATCGGTCTGGCAACGTCGATTATCTTCGGCGGAGTAGCGATCGCTTCTGTGCTGGGCGTACCGCTTGGCGCACAAATCGGCGACTTTGCAGGATGGCGCTGGGCCTTTGGCGCCATGGCGCTGTTTAGCGGCCTGGTACTGGCGCTGCATCTGGCTGTCATTCCTGCCCTGCCCGCTGCCGGTTCGGCGACCTTGCGCCAATTCGGCAAGCAATTGCGCAACCGGCAATTGCAAGCGGGGCTGCTTCTGACCCTGTTGCTGGTGACGAGCCATTTCGTGGCCTTCACCTTTGTGCGTCCGTTGTTGCTGTCAGTGTCGGGGTTTGATGCGCAATGGCTGGGCGCACTGCTGTTTTTCTATGGCTTCGCAGGCATCATTGGAAACTTCCTGGCCGGTGCCGTTGCGGTGCGGCGCACGGCGCCCACCATCATCGCTATCTCGAGTGGCTTGCTGCTCACGCCGCTACTCTTCCTGGCGGTCGGCGACTCCAGCATCGGCGGCGGCGTGGTGTTGCTGGCCTGGGGACTAGCCTACGGTGGTGTATCGGTCGGCCTGATGACCTTGATGATGAAGGCGGCGCCCCGGGCCGTGGAGATAGTCGCCGCGCTGTATGTGGGCGTATTCAATGTTGCCATTGCGCTCGGGGCATGGGCCGGTGGACAGGCCGTCGACGGGCTGGGCCTCTGCTCCAACCTCTGGCTCGCCGCAGGATTCGCCGCTGCTGCCTTGCTGCTGTCGTTCAGGATCAGCTTTGTTGAACACGCAATGAAGGCTGCCGGCAAGCAGCTTGGCTCGACAACGGATTGACGCAATACAGTCTGTCATGAAAGCTTCTGGCCGATTGCCTCCGGCCAACAACTTGAGCGGCCCCGAAACGGGCGACTACCACGATTATTGCGGACTTCACCGTCCACCATCGTCACACTGCACAGCTCATTGCAGTTTCTTGGTGGATTGCAAATTGGGTTCAGGCGAGTCTAATTGTAAGTTCAAAAGCGCTTCCGCATTGGGTGGGATACCATCCTTGCGTCAATGCTTGCCGAATAGCGTGCTCCACGACTGAGGGAGTAATGGCACGCGCGTCAAAACCCAGCCAATTATCCGGCCGTGCAATATCTGTTTTCACCAGGAGCGTGGTTCGGCCATCGCTTTCAGATTCAACGGAAAAAGACAAACCAGTCCTCGCCTGGGCCTGTATGTATGTTGGTCGCCGCCTGACTGACCATCGATATGATATAAAATCGACAATAATTCGACGGCTTCCTTTGCTTGCGATGGACATTACATTACCTATGGTTCAGTGGCAGGTTCCGCCCCTAAGCGGAAGTTCGGTTAGCTGAATCTGAAATTCACCCGCACATTTTCCGGGGGCATTTACTACCCCAAGTTTTCCGCATCCAGTTTCGGCAAAGGTTGGGACCAAAAAAGTGCCATATGCATGTTTTTTTGTTCACGATGAGCACTAACATTTCTAGCCACGAATTCCATCTTCAAAATGGTAGTGCTCTTGGCTAGCGCATGTAAATCTCTGTTCAAATTCCGGAGTAAATTCGTGCTCCTTCATCGGTGTAAAGAAGTCATTCTTAATTGCCCAGTCGTACATCCCAAAGTTCACTGGATATTTTGTTAAAACGCCTGTCAATTTTTTTGATTCTATCCACAGAATGGCCTGGTCTTTATCTGAGAAGACTCCTGATGCGAATTTCCCTCCGGAGCCGGAAAATATCCAAACCTCGTTCATCCGTTGTTCCTTGTGTGAAAAAGACTAAATTTAAGTGTTACCTTGAGCAGCTGCTTTTGGCCGATTCCCGTCGTTGCCAGGTTCTGCCCCAAAGCAGACGTAATCGCGTCACCACCATTTGCCGAACTTGTTGAGCGCAGAATGCAGCGCAAGCATTGACCCGGCATTGATCTTCAGACGAATTGCGATGCTGTCGCCATCTTGTGACTGCCTTTCCGAACGAGGATTGATCGTTAGATACTCCTGAGATGAATGCCGTTCGAAGTGAAGTATTGGGTACTCGCTCATATCATGCAGTCCCGCACCGCCGCCGTCACGGAGTTCACTTTCGAATTGAACGAGGGCGTCATACTCAAACCAAAGGTGCTCGGCAGTCCAGTTGAAACTCTGGCTACCGCTTGAATACTCAACTTCAAGCCGGACCTGGACGCCAGGATCTATCGGGTCTACTTCTGAAAACCAAAGCTGGAACTTGAGTGGTCCTTCGACGAAAGCTACGTCAGCAGCCATCTGAATCCTTTCTTGGGTGTGGTTCGCAATGGCCGCTCCTGGCCGATTGTTACCACCAAATAATGGATCTTCCCCACAAACTTACGCGCATCCAAACGTTTCTAGGGAGCCAGCGAGTTTGTAGTCGGTAAGTCCATAAAGTTTCTTTAGTAATGCATCGATCGCTTGAAATAGCATGTCAGGGTCAGCTGACTTGTACTGAACACATGCCAGCCGGCCGGGCGACCAATCGATGATCTGTGCAGGCTGAAGTACTGCAAAAACGTCGGTGATGAGTGAGACCGGTGAAGAATTTTCCGTATAAGAGAAATCCATGTAGTCGCCGTAGATCAGTAACCATACGTCAGGACGCCCCACAACGCTTAGTCTCGCGTAAAACTCCTTTGATGGAAGCTCACTATGGAGATTTTGGCTGCCAAAGACTCCCTGCAAGATCCGGCGAAGTTCTTCTTTTGATTCCTCTTGCATTGCTAATCCTACTCAGCTGATGAATGACTTTAATGCGCTGCATCTCGCATGTTTACACGACCGTGTGCTTCTGGCTGCCAGCGGACGGTCGAAATAACTGAACGCGCAAAGTTACTGCCTTCATGGCAAGCAAGAGGGTTTATCAGCCGCGCCAAGTCTTCTCCCTGCCATTTACTGGCCTGGCGCCGTCTCATCCGGGCAGCTGACCTCGTCCTCTGGCGTATATAAAGTCATCGGCACGCGCTGGCCATCGACTTCCAGCTCGCGCACTTTCGGCGGCACCAGCTGGAACTCGCCCGCCTGCAATTTCTCGCGCAGCGGCTTGCAGCGCAGGGCGTCCATGGGGATTTGCCCGCGCGCAGTCCAGCTGCCGTCTTCCTTTTCCGCCAGCAACACCGACGAGGCGCGCGGGTCATTGCTGATCAGCAGCACGTCCTCTTTGCCATCGCCGTCAAAATCGAGCAGGTAGGCGTCGCACTGTGGCCCTGCCCGCTTCAAGCAGGCGGGCAGGCGCCAGGCCGGGCTCACTTGTGTCCAGTCCTGGCGCAGGAAACTGTCCGGCAATTTCGCCGTGGCCGGGCGCAGGGTCAGGTTGATCGACACGTCGCTCAGCGCGCCCGTCTCGTCGAGGCGGTTCTGGCGCTTGAGCATGGCCTCGGCGCGGGCCCGCACGATGGCCGCATCCGGCCCCGTCGTGCGTTTCGTCAATTCCTGCAGGGCCGCCTGGCCATAGCGCGCGCCCTGGAAGCGCAGGTATTCGAAATCGAACTTGTCCACGCTCACTTTACCGCTGTCCAGGCGCGCCATCTGGCTGGCCACGGAGATGCGCGCCGGGTCCGCCAGCGGCGAGAACAGCGCGAACAGCACCAGCAGGGTGACAAAGGCGGTGGCCACGTTGACATTGGCGATCAGGTGCAGCCAGTCGCCATACTTGCTGGCCGCCCAGGCGTAGCCGGCGGCGTAGCAGGTGGCAACCAGCAGGCAGGCGGCGGCGATCAGGCGGTCGGCCGTCCAGCCATGCGACATCACGCGCAGGGTCAGTGCATAGATGGCGATGCCCACCACCCACGGCAGCAGCAGACAGGCCAGGCGCGTGCCCAGGCGGATGCCGCGCGCCACGCCATGGCCCACTTCGCCATTCTGGAAGGCGGCATTGATCAGCACCACCAGCACGCCGGCCATGCCCAGCAGCACGGATGCCGCATGGCGCGTGGCCCACAGGCGCTCGAAGCCGATGAATGGCAGGGTCAGCAGGAAACCGGAGACGAGCACGGCGGCGATCGGCATCAGCCACGACAACAGCACCAGCAGCAAGGTGCGGATGCCGCGCACGATGGATGGGCGCACGTCGGTGATATGGATGGCGAACGAGAATGCAAAGCAGATGACGGGAATCACGAACCAGGCCTGGCCCAGCAACTTTTTCAGGAAACTGAGCTTGATCAGCAGGAACAACTGCCCGCCCAGCCACAGCACCAGCCACAGGCCCAGCACGAACAGCAGGGAAAACAGCAGCTGGATGCCCAGCTTCCAGGCGATTTCAAAATACGTGGGATAGCGGGCGATGCGCTGGCCATCCTGGGCGCTGGCCAGCACCAGCGCGTGGGCGATATAGAAACCGACCACGCAAAAACCGAACAGCTGGGCGGAAATGACGCGCAGCGGCGCGCCCGGCTTGTAATTGCCCCAGATCACGTGTTCCGCGCCGCGCGCCACGTCATGCCAGGCCAGCACGGCCAGCACGGCGGCAGCACCCGCCATCCACAGGCCGATGCGCTTCGCCGGCATATGGCCCAGGCTGGAGACCAGCAAAATGGGCAACAGCAGGCTGATCAGCATCAATGGGCCCAGCAGGTAGGCTTCCGTGGCGGGCCACACCTTGTCTTGCGCCGTGCTGTACAGCCAGTACAGCAACAAGCCTTGCAGCAGGCCCGTCACCAGGCGCGTCACCGCGATGCGCGGCGCCACCACCGGATCGAGCAACGCCATGTTTTTTCCTGCGGCATCCTGCTGCATAGTTATTCCCTAAATAGTCGTTCATTGCAGTCATTGCTGCACTGCGAGCACGGCCATTATTGCATTTCGTTATCGTCATCTCAACAGCGATTCGTGCGGCGCCCCTTCCCGCGCGCCTACGCCGGAGTGCAATGTCAGGCTTTGCGCCAGGCCCCAGGCAAGTTCCGGCACGATGAACAGCCAAAGCACGGGCTGGCCCGTGACCAGCAGCGCCCACGCCATCCAGGTGGAAAACAGGTAGCGCGCCGCCGCGTCATAGCGGCCGAAGCGCGGCTGCGGGTTCAGCATGCGCAGCACCGACCAGACCATCACCACGCTGCCAAACAAGCTGCTGATGAGCAGATGAAACGGTCCGAAAACGGGCAGCGGCACGCCGCCCAGACCCACGTTGAGGGCGCTCAAGTGCTCGCGCAGGAGCAAAAACGTCCACGGCGTGGTAAACGGGGCCGTCATGAGCACATCATAAATGGCGCTGGCGCGCACCAGGCGGCGGAAAGCGGAAACGGACAACATGGCAACTCCTGTCGATGGAAAGTGTCCATGATCAAGGCTGGAGTACACTCCATGGTCAAGCATTTTATGAAAGACAACCCATGCAGATCGGCGAGATGGCGCAGGCGACGGGCTTGAGCCGCGATACCCTGCGCTTTTATGAAAAGCGGGGCTTGCTGCGCGCGCGGCGCGGCGCGAATGGCTACCGCGACTACCCGCCCGAGGCGGCCGACTGGCTGCGCTACCTGCGCACGGCGCAGCAGCTGGGCTTTACGCTGGCCGAAATCGAAGCGGACATGCCGCTGCTGGCGGCCGCCGGCGATCCCGCCACGGCGGAACTGCTGCGTGCGGCGCTGGCGCGCAAGCTGGGTGAAATCGATGCGCGCATCGCGGGATTGACGCAGTTGCGCGGCGAATTGGCGCGACGGCTGGAGCCGGAGGCGGCGGCGTGTCCGTTACGGGGAGAGGCCGATGCAGCGCAACTCAACCTGGCGTAAAAAAACCGCCTGTGCATGGCAGCAGGCGGTTTGATCTCGGACACAACCAGGCTTACTTGGCGGCCTTGCGGCGGCGCAGGAAACCCATCAGGCCCAGGCCAGCGAGCAGCATGGCGTAGGTTTCCGGTTCCGGCACGGCGGCCATCACGGACACGTTGTCGATCACGGCGCCCGAGTATTTGTCGAATGGCGTGCCGGCCTTGGCGGCGCTGGCAAACGACAGGGTCGCCAAGCCGGTGGTGGCAGCCGTGAAGCTCAGGGTATTGCTGTACAAGGTGTTCGAAGCGGCAGCCGTCGAGTAGAAATTGCCTGCCACGCCACCGAAGCTGACCGCCACGCCCTGGCCTGCGGGGCCGCCGGAATTGCGCGCCATGTCAAAGCTCAGGTTATACGTCTGGCCGGCAACGACACTGAAACTTTGCGAGAGGAAACCCGGACCAGGTGTGCCCAGCATATCGATGCTGTAGCCATTGATGGCATTGTAGGCATTGCGGATCAGGTCGACGGAACTGGCGCCCACGGTCCAGCCCGTTAAGGCCGACGAACCGCTGTCGATGACTTTAAAACCGCTGTCGAAGGTGTAGCCGGAAGCGACTGCTTCAAAATTGCCGTTCGTGATCAGGTTGACGGGACTGGCGCTGGCGGTGCCTGCTGCAAACAGAGCGACAACTGCCGCGATGGTGGCGATTTTCATGAGCTGATTTCCTTGCCTTGTTGATATTAAAGTTACCTTAAGTGAAATCATATCTCAGCAATGATAAAAATCAAAGAACTTTGCAAAAAAATATTTAACGTGGACAATATGCAACGTCTTCTGGCGCACTCCCCTCCCGGCGGAGAATAGTTCAATCGAGTTCCTGCCGCGCCACCAGGATGCCGTCCGCATCGGCGTAGATCCAGTCGCCCGGATGCACGGCCACGCCGCTGAGCTGCACGCGCACGTCGCGCTGGCCGGCGCCCGTCTTGTTGCTCTTGCGCGGATGCGTGGCCAGCGCGCGTACGCCGATCTGGCAGACATTGATTTCCTCGCTGTCACGGATGCAGCCATCGACGACGATGCCGGCCCAGCCGTTGCTTTCGGCCAGCACGCCCAGCTGGCCGCCCACCAGCGCGCGGCGCAGACTGCCGCCGCCATCGATCACCAGCACATGGCCGTGGCCCGGCGTTTCCAGGGTGCTGCGCACGAGGGCATTGTCTTCGAACACTTGCAAGGTGGTGGCCGGGCCGCTGAAGCGCACGCGCTGGCCGAAAGCGCGGTACAGGGGCGGCAGCACGGCCAGGGTGCCATCGTCCAGCATGGCCGCATGGTCGTCGCACAGATCGGTGGTGGCAAAGGTCATGGGAACTCCTTGAGTGGCAGATGGCAACGATTCTATGCCTTTTGCAGCGCCGCGGCGCGTGTTTTACCGCCCACGCCCACGGCCGTGGCAATCGCCAGCGCCTGGAATACGCCGATGAAGACAAACAGCAAGGCCGGATGGTCGCCATCCATCAGCGCGCCAAAGAACAGGGGCCCCACGGCCAGGCCGCTGTCGAGGCCCGAATACACGACGCCATACACGCGCCCCGTGGCATTCTTCGGTGCCGCCGCGCGTATCATCAGGTCGCGCGATGGTCCCGCCACGCCCGACGTCAGGCCGATGGCGCCCATCAGCAGCACCGCGCCCCAGGCCGGCACGACGGCCATGGCCAGCAGCACGGCCAGCAGCGCGGCGGCGGAAAAGGCGATCGCCACGTTGCGGTCCGGCTGCTTGCTGCGCGCGCCCACCACGCCGCCGGCCAGCATGCCCACGGCCGAGGCCAGCATGTAGGCCGTGTAGGCGCTGGTGGCCAGCGCCAGGCTCATGCCGTACAGCTTGACCAGCGCCACGCTGGCAAAGCTCTGGATGCCCCCCAGGGCGATGGCGGTAATGAAGAAGAAGGCAAAACACATCCACACGGCCGGCAAACGCAAAAAGTCCAGCGTGCCTTCGCCGCCGCCCGCCTGGCCCGGCACGGCCTTTTTCAACGGCTCGGGACGGATGGCGTGGCGGTTCAAAAACAGGATCAGCAGCACGCCAAACGGCAGCACGGCCGCGCACTGCAGCGCGATTCTCCAGTCATACTGGGTGGCAACATACGTCATGAACAGGGGCGCCAGGGCCCAGCCGATGTTGCCGCTGATGCCATGCACGGAAAAACCGTAGGCCACGCGGGCCGCCGAGACGCGCTGGTTGAGGATCGTATAGTCGGCCGGATGGAACACGCTGTTACCCATGCCGGCCAGCATGGCGCCCAGCATCAGCGCCGCATAGCTGTGCGCGGTGGACAGGGCCAGCGCCGACACGCCCAGCAGAAAAATGCCGGAAAACAGCACGGCACGGGCACCGAAACGGTCGACGACAAAGCCGGCCAGCGCCTGCCCCACGCCCGAAATGATGAAAAACACCGTCATCAGCAAGCCCAGTTCCGCATACGACAGGCCGAAGGCGGGCTTCAGCCAGACGAACAGGGCCGCGAGGATCAGGTGGTAGAAGTGCGAAATGCCATGCGCCAGGCCCACCAGGGCGATGACGCGCGCGTCGCTGCGCAAGGTTGGCGGTGACTGCGGTGGTAAGTCTGTTGCCGAGTTAGTTGTTATCATGTCATACCATGTCTTATACTGGTGAAGCTCAAGTGTATGCAAAATACCATCGTCTGTTTTCCGACAGAACGACATAATTTATCGAATTAAGGCCAAGCTGATGGGTGTACCTATCCTCCACCATACCCGTATGTGTCCGCCAAGGGAGGCGCCCAGTGCGACCATCCCCGTGACCATGGTCGCACGCGACCTGCAACCCGATGAATTTTTATTACCGCACCGCCACCCCTGGGGCCAGGTCACCATGGCGCTCGAAGGCGTGCTGCGCATTACCGCCAACAACAGCAGCTGGGTGCTGCCGCCCATGCGCGCCATCTGGATCGCGCCGAACGTGGAGCATGCCGTCACGATACTGGAAAAAACCCGCTTGCGCCCCCTGTGCATCCATGCCGCGCGCGCGCCGTTCGCGGGCAGCGACTGCAAGGTGCTGGAAGTGTCGAACTTGCTGCGCCAGTTGATCATGGCGCTGGAGCAACTGGACCCGGGCCAGGAACCGGCGCGCGAGGCGCTGCTGGCCGAACTGATACTCGACGAGCTGAAACGCTCGGACACGCGTCCCATCCGTGTGCCCTTGCCCAGCGACAAGCGCCTGAAGACCCTGTGCGACAGCCTGATCGACAAGCCCGGCTTGAACCAGACGCTGGAACACTGGGCGCAGCAGGTCGGCGCCTCGGAGCGTACCCTGGCGCGGCTGTTCGAACGGGAATTGGGCATGAGTTTTGGCCAGTGGCGCCAGCAGGTGCGCCTGGCGCACGCGGCGCCCCTGATCGCGCGCGGCGTGCCGCTGTCGCAGGTGGCCGAAGAACTGGGCTACGCCAGCCAGTCGGCCTTTTCCGCCATGTTCAAGAAGACCTTCGGCAGTTCGCCATCGGCCTTCTTTGCGCAGGGCGACAGGGGCTAGGCAGGACGCGAGCGCGCCGGGCCTTAAGCCATGAAGTCAAATAAAGAGTTTTTGCCGGTGTAACCCGGCAAGGCCGAGTTAGTACCCATCTGTTCCTGGGCCGAATACGCCTTCACCAGCGCCTGCGCCTGCGCCGTCAATGCCTTGGCCAGCACAGCTTTCTTGTTGGTCAAGGTGGTGATGTCCTTGCCCACCGATTGCACTTCCTTGCGGATGATGCTCGTTTCGCCCGTCAGTTCACCGATCTTGCTGGAAAACTGGTCCGCCACGCCCTTGCCGTTATTCGTAAACAGCTTGCTGACGGCGTCCGGATCGGCGGCGATGGCGGCCTTGAGTTTTTTATCGTCGAGTACCAGCTCTCCGCTCTTGCCCAGGGTCACGCCAGCGCTGCCCAGGATGGAAGCGGGCACGCCCGTGCTGGCCGTGCGCAGCACTTGCTCCATCTGCGAGCGCACCTGGCCCAGGGCCGTGTCGGACTTCAAATCGCCCTGCTGCAGGCTCTGCAGCTTGCTGTTGAGTTCATTGTAGGCCGTGACGAAGCTGGCCACGTTGCTGGCGATCTGGCTGCTGTCCTTGGCGATGACGAGGTCCGTCGTGCCTGTTTTCTTCAATTCGATGGTGGCGCCCGCGACGGCAGTCGTCAGGGTATTCGTGGCGCTCTTGATGTCCTTGCCGTCGACGGTGAGCAGCGCATCCTGCGCGGCGGCCGTCTGCTGCAGGCCCTTGCCGGCACCGGGCGCATAGCTGAGCAGGTTGCTGACGGCCGCGTCGCCGGACACGCTGATGCGCATGCTGCTGTCGGCGCCGCTCTTGCCGTTCAGGGCCAGCGAATAGCCATCCGGGCCCTTCACCACGCTGGCGTCGATGCCCTGCTGCTTCAGCGCGGCGGCGATGCCATCGAGGCTATTGTTGCTGCTGTCAATCGTCAGCGAAATGATCTTGCCGCTGCCGGGCGTGAATTGCTTGCCGTCCGTGCCGCCCACTTCGATTTTGACCAGCGCCGGCGCGCCCGTGCCGATTGCCGCGCTCGAGGACTTTTGCGCGCCGCTGAGCAGGGTCTGCCCCTGCGCCAGCTGCTTGATGTTCATTTCGTGGCTGCCGCTGACAGCCTTGTCGGTGGTGGTGGCGCTCAACACATCCTTGGTGCTCGACGTGGCCGCCGTGGCCAGGCCGCTGCCGGCCATGTTCTTGGCCACGGTCTGGAATTTCGCCAGCGCCGATTGCAACTGGCCCAGGCCCGAGAATTTGGCCTGATCGCGCGCCAGGCTGGCGTTGAGCTTGACGACGCCCGTGTTCTGCGACTGCATCTGGCGCTCCACCTTCGCATACACATCGGCCGAGATATTGCCCTGCGTCGTCTGTTGCGTGTTGTTGGTGTAAGCCCTGCTGTTGATGGTCGAATTAAACATGGTAGGCATTCCCGTCGGGTGTAAGGTCATGGCACACGGTTCAGGTCATGACCGCGCGCTGCGCTGGAAACGGACATCAAGCGCGCGTGGCGCGGCAAGGTCCCTCTTCTGGTTGATAATTATGCAGTATTACCGGAATATCAAAACAGCGAACAGAACAAGTTTTTCCTGACTGCAAACCCATATGCACCATTTTAGCGCATTTCACCGGCAGCACTTCCCGGACGTGCCTCAGCGCATGAATTTCGAAATGGCGCTGCTGACAGCCATGTCCAGCTGAAGGAAAGTGAGTCCCACCTTGAAACCTGCACTGCTGAAAATGCAGTGTGAGACGGACACGCGCGCCTCGATAATGTGTGTCGAGCCATCGTAAAACAACTCGAACAGCACCTTGCCCTGCTTGCCTGTCGGCACCGGTTCCGCGATGACGGCCGCCATGCCGCCCGGCCCCACATCGAGGGTGCGCGCCGCCACAGGCCCCGCGCCATCCATTACCAACATTGCCTTGGCACGCAATATCTTGCGTGCGCCCTGCCTTTGCTCAACTGACACTGTATTCCGCTTCTCTAGCTATGCATTGTCGATGCGAACTCGCTGCGCGAATCCATCGGACAAATATTATAGTTCTAAACGGAAATTCCGTTTGACTTGTCTCAAGCTTGGCATTTACACCATACCAAGTTGAGCCCTGGAACACCGAACAAAACCGTAACGAGCGGCAGTGATTTGTGGCCGAGAAGCGCAACCGTACTTTAGTACGGTGAGCATCGCCGGCCGCAAAGCGCGACGCGCAGCAGGTTTGGTTCGGTGTTCTTACTCCAGATCGCGCAGTTTGTTGAACGCCTCGTCGATACGCTCGACGCCGATGACCTTGAGGCCTTCGATCGCTTGCTTGGGCAGGTTGGACTTGGGCACCACGGCCAGGGTAAAGCCCAGCTTGGCCGCTTCGCGCAAGCGTTCCTGGCCCCGTGGCGCAGGGCGGATTTCGCCGGCCAGGCCCACTTCGCCAAACACCACGAGTCCCCGCGGCAAGGGTTTGTTGCGCATCGACGAGTTAATCGCCAGCAACACGGCCAGATCGGCCGCCGGTTCCGTAATTTTGACGCCGCCGACGGCATTGATGAAGACGTCCTGGTCAAACGCGGCGATGCCCGCGTGGCGGTGCGCCACGGCCAGCAGCATGGCCAGGCGGTTCTGTTCCAGGCCGACAGACAGACGGCGCGCATTCGGCAAGTGGCTGGTATCGACCAGGGCCTGGATTTCCACCAGCAGCGGGCGCGTGCCTTCCTGCGTCACCATCACGCAGGAACCGGGCACCTGATTGTCGTGCTGCGACAGGAACAGGGCGGACGGGTTCGACACGCCCTTCAAGCCCTTTTCCGTCATGGCGAACACACCCAGTTCGTTGACTGCGCCGAAACGGTTCTTGATGGCGCGCACCAGACGGAAACTGGAATGGGCGTCGCCCTCGAAATACAGCACCGTGTCGACGATGTGTTCGAGCACGCGGGGGCCGGCCAGCGCGCCCTCTTTCGTCACGTGACCCACCAGGATGATGGTCACGCCCGTCTGCTTGGCTGCCCGCGTCAGCTGCGCCGCGCATTCGCGCACTTGCGCCACGGAACCGGGCGCCGAGCTGAGCGCGTCCGAATACACGGTCTGGATCGAATCGATCACCACCACTTCCGGCTTCAGGTCGGCCAGGGTGCCGAGGATTTTTTCCAGCTGGATCTCCGCCTGCAATTTGAGTTCCTTGGCATCAATGACGAGACGCTTGGCGCGCAGGGCGATCTGCGCACCGGACTCTTCACCACTGACATACAGCACGCGCTTGTGGTGCGACATGTTCGCCAGCGCCTGCAGCAGCAGGGTCGACTTGCCGATGCCGGGATCGCCGCCGATCAGCACCACGCCGCCCGCCACCATGCCGCCGCCCAGCACGCGGTCGAATTCCTCGATACCCGTGCCGAAGCGGGGCACGTCGATGGCGTCGATATCGTCGAGCGACAGCACGGGCGCCGTCTGCGCCAGCGACATGTGCTGCGGGTTCGAATAGCGGTTGTTGCCGCCCGTTTCGGGCAGGGTTTCCACCATGGTGTTCCACTGGTTGCACGAGGTGCATTGCCCCATCCATTTATTACTGATGGCGCCGCAATCGCTGCAGGTATAGATGGTCTTGACTTTTGCCATGGTGTACTTTGCTCAGGTAAAATGAAACAGCTGGTTATATATACAGTATATACAAACCGCGCTTCCGCGTCACCCTACGCTTCGTTCACCGGTACGCGCGGCGCCAGTGCGCACATCAGCTCGTAGCCGATGGTGCCGGCTGCCAGCGCCACTTCGTCGATCGGCATGCCCTGGCCCCACAAGGTGACGCTGCTGCCAACCCTGGCGCCGGGCACCTGCGTCAGGTCGACCATCAGCATGTCCATCGACACCCTGCCGATGAGCCCCGTGCGCACGCCGTCGACCAGCACGGGCGTGCCTTCGGGCGCATGGCGCGGATAGCCATCCGCATAGCCGCACGCCACCACGCCCACCTTGATATTGCCGGCCGCTTCGTAGCGGCTGCCGTAGCCCACCACTTCGCCGGCGGCGATATTCTGGATGCCGATGATGCTGCTGCGCAAGGTCATCGTGGGCAGCAAGCCGAACGCCTGCGCCGACGTGCCGCCGGGAGCGCCGCTGGGCGTGCCGCCATACAGCATGATGCCGGGGCGCACCCAGTCGCTGTCCAGCTGGTGCAGCAGCAAGCCGGCCGAATTGCACAGGCTGCGCGGCAAGGCCGTGCCTTCGCCGGCCGCACCTATGCTGGCCACGCCCGCTTCAAAACGCAGCATCTGCTGGGCCAGCGGCAAGCGCGTGGGCGCCGCCTCGTCCGCATTGGCGAAATGCGTCATCAGGGTGATCGTGCCGATATGCGGCATGGCGCGCAGGCGCGCATACGCAGCCGCCACGGCATCTGGCGTAAAGCCCAGGCGGTTCATGCCCGTATTCATTTTCAGGTGCACGTCGATGGCGTGCGGCAAGCGCGCCGCTGCCAGCATGGCGATCTGTTCTTCGCAATGTACGCTGCCATTCAAGCCATATTGCGCCATGACCGGCAAATCGCTGGCGTCGAAAAAGCCTTCCAGCAGCAAGATGGACTTGGTCCAGCCCAGGTCGCGCAAGCGCACGGCGTAATCGACCTCGACCAGCGCCAGGCCATCGGCGTCAGCAAAGCCCCGCATGGCCCGTTCCAGGCCGTGGCCATAGGCATTCGCCTTGACGACGGCCCACACCTTGGCGCCGCGGGCGCAGGCACGCGCGCGCGCCAGATTCTGTTGCATGGCATCCAGATGGATGGTGGCGATGAGGGGCCTGGGCATATGCGTCGTTCACGGCGGGTGGGAAAGCCGTATTTTACCGGATGCACAGTAAGCGGACACTGCAGACGCCCATGATCGTGTGCAGGGGACATCATTTACAAAATGCTCACATGTATGTGTATTTTTCTACGGCAGAAAAATTAAGCTTCGCTTAGGCAAGACTATGCAAAGCGACCCCGCCCAAACTTGGGGTTTGCCGTTTTTTCGTGGTATAAAGCAAGCCAGATATGATTTCAGGCAATCCAGAATGAATCGTGGTTTTTATACCATCATGGCGGCGCAGTTCTTTTCCTCGCTGGCAGATAACGCCCTCTTTTTTGTCGCCGTCGATTTATTGGTGTCCATGAAATCCCCGGCGTGGATCACGCCGCTGCTCAAATTGTCGTTCGTGCTGTTTTACGTGCTGTTGGCCGCTTTTGTCGGCGCCTTCGCGGATGCATTGCCGAAAGGCAAGGTCATGTTCATCGCCAACATGGTCAAGATCTTCGGCTGCGCCCTCGTCTTCTTCCATGTACACCCGCTGCTGGCCTACGCCGTCGTCGGTTTCGGCGCGGCCGTGTATTCGCCCGCCAAGTACGGCATCCTGACGGAACTGCTGCCGCCGGAAAAGCTCGTGGCGGCGAATGGCTGGATTGAAGGCTTGACCGTCACCTCCATCATCCTCGGCACCGTCATGGGCGGCGCGCTTGTCAGCGGCCACGTGTCCGACATGCTGCTGTCGATCGACATCCCGCTGATCGATACGGGCATCGCCAACAAGACGGAAGCGGCCTTGTGCGTGGTGGTCGGCATTTATGTGCTGGCGACCCTGGCCAACCTGAAGATTCCCGATACGGGCTGCGTGTATCCGCATCAGGAACGCAATCCTATCAAACTGATCACCGATTTTGCCAATTGCTATTCCATCCTGTGGAAAGACAAGCTGGGCCAGATCACCTTGGCCGTGACGACCCTGTTCTGGGGCGCTGGCGCCACCTTGCAACTGATCGTGCTGGAATGGGCCAAGCAGTCGCTGAACATGCCGTTCGACAAGGCGACCAGCCTGGTGGGCGTGGTCGCCATCGGCGTGGCCGCTGGCGCCGTGCTGTCGGCACGCTTCATTCCGCTGCGCAAATCGCTGACCGTCATTCCGCTGGGCATCGCCATGGGCGTGATCGTCATGATGATGACGCAAGTGCACTCCGTGTGGATCGCCTACCCGCTGCTGATACTGATCGGCGCCCTGTCCGGCTTCTTCGTCGTGCCAATGAATGCCCTGCTGCAACACCGCGGCCACGTCCTGATGAGCGCGGGCCATTCCATCGCCGTGCAGAACTTCAATGAAAACCTGTCAATTCTCACCATGCTGGCCGTATATTCCATCATGATCCGCCTGCACCTGCCGCTCAATATCATCATCACCCTGTTCGGCCTGTTCGTCGCCGGCACCATGTACATGATCATGCGCCGGCACAAGCTGAACCAGCTGGAACACGACAGTCTGTCCTTGATCGGCGAGCATAAACACTAAACCCAAGCAAGGGCTGGGGTCAGACCCTCAGGGTCTGACCCCGGATGTCGTTTGGGGTTGAGTGGCTTAAATCGGCAGCGCGCCAGCCAGCCGCCGCGCGGCAGCCTGCTCCGTCCAGTCATGGGGCACGACAAAACCGCGCGTGCGCTCCACTTCCCAGCCTTCGACATTGTCCACCGTGGCGACCATCACCGGTTGCGCCAGATCAGACAACTGCGCGCGCAAGGTATCGACGTCCAGCACTGCCACCTCGCGCCCCTTGAACGGCGCCAGCCATTGCAATCGCGGCAGCACGACATAGCGCTGCGCCGACAATTGTGTTGGCGTGCACCAGAAGCCGTGTCCATGTTCCGGGGAAATACCGTCCATGCCGGGCATGGTGCCCGGAGCATAAAACAGCCAGCCCTTGACCAGCGCCTGCGCCGCGCGCACGGGCTGCGCCAGCAGGCTTTGCGCAGCCGGGTGGCGAGACAAGGCGAGTTGCTTGTCGAGAATCTTGCGCATCTTCAAGCCCAAGGTGTCGGCCAGGTTGGGGCCGATCAAGTGGTTGAAGACACCGGGATCGGGTGCGCCTTCCAGCAGGTAGAACTTGGTGGCAAATTCCCAGTGCAACAGCTCATTCCCGTCACGCAGCAGGAAATCGAACTCGCCCACCGTGTCGTTGCGGTTCACCTGCACTTGCAAGCCATGTGCTTGCAATACCCCACGCTGCTCAAAATAAAAGGCCAGCAGCTTTTCAGCGTACAGGCCCAGGCGGGAATAAAATTTCGGCCCCAACGCCGCATCGAGCGGCGACGGATCATCTTGCAGCGCCCCCAGCCAGGCCGCCACGGCAGGCGTGACGGGAGGCAAGCTGGCGATGCGCCCGCCCCAGTGGGCGCCGGCCGGATCCAGCAAGTCGGGCGAGTCGAGCAGCCAGGCCAGCGCCCGCACGCGGGGGTGCGTCAAATGCCCCCAGCGGCGCTCGAAGCGGGCCTGAAAGGTTGCGACAGCCGTATCAACCACCGTGCGTGCTTTTCGCCAGGCACAGGTCGGCCCAGGCGCGCGCCTTGGCCTTGCCCGTCTCGTCCTGCAGCAACATTTCCGGGTGGAAGGTGGCCACGACGGACGCACTGCCCAGCTGACGCACCTTGCCGCGCACGGGTTTTTCACCGGGATTGATGCCGGCTGCGGCCATCGAACCCAGGGTGACAATGGTTCGCGGCTGCAGCAGGGCCAGTTCGCGCTCGAAATACGGGCGGCAGGCGGCGGACTCCAATTCGGTGGGCAAGCGCTCCTGGCCCGCCTCGTCGAGCGGACGGCATTTCAGCAAGTGCGTAATATAGACATCGCGGCCCGCATCGAGGTCGATGGCTTTGAGCATATTGTCGAGCAATTTGCCCTGCTCGCCCGGCAAGGCGCGCCCTTCGCGTTCTTCCGCGCGCGAGGGGCTGCTGGCCAACATCAGCCAGGCTCCCTGGCGGTCGCCACGGCCCATGACGACGCCCTTGCGCGTCTTGCACAAGTCGCAGCGCGCGCATTTGGCGACGGCGGCCGTCAAGCCATCCCAGTCGAGGGCGGCGATATCGGCGTCACTCAGCTGCCTGGCCGGTGGCGGCGCGGGCGCATCGTCGAACCAGGCCGTGTCATCCGACTCGGCGGCAGGAGCTGGCGTAGCGGCAACGGCGACAGGTGTTTCGGCCTGCACCTCGGCGACCACCTCAGTGACCACTGCGGTCACGGCTTCAACGGCTTCGGCCACGGGCGCCGCCACGGCGACGTCCATCTCCAGGGAAGCTTCGACGACAATATCAACGACCTCGGGCGCGGCACCCTGGCGCAAGCGCCACAGGGGGCCGACGCCCATTTCATCGAGGAAAACGGCGCTGCGGCTCATAAGGTATAACGCATCACGATGGCGTCCTCACGTTGCGAGTTGCTGGCCGGATAGTATCCCTTGCGCCGGCCGATCTGTTCAAATCCATAGCGCTGGTAAATATCGAGCGCGCGCACGTTCGACGGGCGCACTTCCAGCAGCATCGATTCCATGCCCAGCTGGCGCGCGCAGGCGCAGGACTGCTGCAGCAGGAAGCGGCCCAGTCCCTGGCCCTGGATGGCGCCTTCGACGGCCACGTTCAGCAGGTGCGCCTCGTCGACGACCAGCATCAGCAAAAAGTAACCGAGCAGGGTGCCGTCCACGTCACGCAGCACCCAGGCCGGGTAGCCGCTCTTGAGCGAATCGACGAAGTTGCCGTGCGTCCAGGGATGCGGATACACGCGCTGTTCCAGCGCCAGCACCTCAGCCAGGTCCGCCTCACGCATCGGCTGATAATCAAGCCGCAGCAAGTCCCAGTCTGCCGCGCTGTCCTGAACCGGGCCCGCTACGCTCATTGCGCGGACTCCGCAGCGGCCTTGGCCAGTTGCATGTCGTGCCGTTCCGCGCTCGTATAGGCAATCTTGTTGCGCAAATACAAAGGCTGCGCCTCGGCCGCCGTCACGAATTGACCGGCCGCAAAGGCGATGCGCGCCAGCTGCGCCACCTGCACGGCGTGCGGCATGATGGCGGCGTCGGCCGTGGCGGCGCACGGCAGCGCGGCCAGCGCTTCGGCGTAGGCCGTAAAGCCGTTGCCGCAGCCAGCCACATCGCCTTGCGGCGCCACGCCCGCCGGCGCGCTCAGGGCCGGCGGCAGGACGGCTTGCAAGCCATTTTGATAGTCATATTGCGCCCAGTACACTTCACCCATGCGGGCGTCGAGCATGGTCACGATGTGTTGCGCGCCATGCTGCTGGTGGCAGGCGAGCGCCATGGCGTCGAGCGTGACGACGGGCACGACGGGCAGATTGGCGCCGTAGGCCAGGCCTTGGGCGATGCCGCAAGCCGTGCGCACGCCCGTAAACGAGCCGGGGCCGGAGCCGTAGGCGATGGCGTCGACATCGGCCAGGGTCACGCCCGCTTCGCCCAGCAATTCCTGCACCATCGGCAAGATCGACTGGGAATGCGTGCGCACGCCCGACGAGGCGCGGGACAGGACGACATCGCCGCGCAGCAAGGCGCAAGAGGCGAGTTCGGACGAAGTTTCAATAGCAAGCAGGGTGGGAAGTAAGGTAGGCATGGCGTATTTTACCTTGCCGCGCCATGGCGCGGCACTCCCCGCTGCGGCCAGCCTGGAGCAGCCGTACAGCGATCAGGCCGATGCGGCTTGCACAGCGGGCCCGCGAGGACGGCTATAATGAAAGACGCAGCTAATTATTTGACCGGTATCAAGTCTGCCGTGCCAAGCAATCGTTCAGCCCGTTCAGCCATTACTAAGCAAAATTACCAAGCAACATCGCTCAGCAACATCGCCTTTCCACTCTTGCCCTGGTCCGCTCCGTGAATCCACTTCTTGCCAAACTGCAACCATATCCATTCGAAAAGCTGCGCCAGCTGTTTGCCGGCGTGACGGTCAACCCCGAGTATGCGCCCATCAGCCTGGGCATGGGCGAACCCAAGCACCCGACGCCGACCTTCATCGAGCAGGCATTGACCGACAACATCCATGGCCTGGCCAGCTATCCGACCACCATCGGTTCGGAAGCCTTGCGTACCGCCATCGCCGGCTGGCTGGAGCGCCGCTATGGCATCCCCAAGCTCAATCCTGCCACGCAAATCCTGCCCGTGAATGGTTCGCGCGAAGCGCTGTTTGCGCTGGCGCAAACGGTGATCGATCCGTCGGCCGGCTCGCTCGTGATCAGCCCGAATCCGTTTTACCAGATCTATGAAGGCGCGGCCTACCTGGCCGGCGCCGAACCGTATTTCGTCAATTCCGATCCGGCGCGCAATTTCGGCTGCGACTATGACAGCGTGCCCGACCATATTTGGGAAAAAGTCAGGCTGCTGTTCCTGTGTTCGCCCGGCAACCCGACGGGCGCCGTGCTGACCCTGACAGACTGGGAACACCTGTTCGC
Organism: Janthinobacterium sp. SUN073; assembly: GCF_030397665.1. Lineage (GTDB taxonomy): Bacteria > Pseudomonadota > Gammaproteobacteria > Burkholderiales > Burkholderiaceae_D > Janthinobacterium. Next base: position 90,006 of record NZ_JAPUBT010000001.1, read on the forward strand.
CCTGTCCGAGCGCTATGATTTCGTCATCGCCGCCGACGAATGCTATTCCGAAATTTACCACGGCGACACGCCCCCGCTGGGCGCGCTGCAGGCGGCGCACATGCTGGGCCTGTCCACGATCGAGCGCCCATATGCGCGCCTGGTGGTGTTTTCCAGCCTGTCGAAGCGCTCGAACGTGCCCGGCATGCGCTCGGGCTTTGTCGCCGGCGACGCGGAAGTACTGAAAAAATTCCTGCTCTACCGAACCTACCACGGCGGCGCCATGAGCCCCGCCGTGCAGGCGGCCTCCGTCGCGGCCTGGAACGACGAAACCCATGTCGAGGAAAATCGCGCCAAGTACCGCGCCAAGTTCGACGCCATCACGCCGCTGCTGCAAGCGGTGATGGACGTGCAATTGCCGGACGCCGGCTTCTACCTGTGGGCAGACGTCAGCCGCACGGGACTGTCCGACACCGAATTCGCGCAACGCCTGTACGCCGAATATAATGTCACGGTATTGCCTGGCAGCTACCTGGCGCGCGACGCGCACGGCATCAATCCGGGCCGCAACCGCATCCGCATGGCCCTGGTGGCCGAAACGGCCGAAGGGCTGGAAGCCGCATTGCGCATAGTAAAATTCTGCCAGCAGCTTTCCGCATCCGCATCAACTCACTAATTAATAAGACATCATCATGAGCCAACAACTGCAAACCATCATCGACCAGGCCTGGGAAAACCGCGCCGAGATCAATCCGCGCAATGGCACGGCCGAACTGCGCGACGCCGTCTCCCACGTCATCAATGGCCTGGACAACGGCAGCATCCGCGTGGCGGAAAAAACCTCCGGCGACTGGGTCGTCAACCAGTGGGTCAAGAAAGCCGTGCTGCTGTCGTTCCGCCTGGAAGACAACGTCGTCCTGCCATCCGATGGCACGATGCAGTTCTACGACAAGGTGCCGACCAAGTTCGCCAACTACACGGCAGAAGACTTCGCCAAAGGCGGTTTCCGCGTGGTGCCGCCAGCCGTTGCCCGCCGCGGCAGCTTCATCGCCAAGAACGTCGTGCTGATGCCGTCCTACGTCAACATCGGCGCCTACGTCGATGAAGGCGCCATGGTCGACACCTGGGCCACCGTCGGCTCCTGCGCCCAGATCGGCAAGAACGTCCACCTGTCCGGCGGCGTCGGCATCGGCGGCGTGCTGGAACCGATGCAAGCGAACCCGACCATCATCGAAGACAACTGCTTCATCGGCGCCCGCTCGGAAATCGTCGAAGGCGTGATCGTCGAAGAAAACTCGGTCATCTCGATGGGCGTGTACATCGGCCAGTCGACCAAGATCTACGACCGTGCCACGGGCGAAGTGACTTATGGCCGCGTGCCGGCCGGCTCCGTCGTGGTCTCGGGCAACCTGCCTTCGGAAGACGGCAAGTACTCGCTGTACTGCGCCGTCATCGTCAAGCGCGTGGATGCAAAAACCCGCGCAAAAACAGGTATCAACGAACTGCTGCGCGGTATCTGATAGCGGCGCCGCAAGGCGCACGTAGCACGCTGAATGTCCCGCCCCGGCGGGACATTTTCATTTCCAGAACACAACTTCAATCGTCCCGCCCCCGCTTCTCATCCTGTCCTATACTGGATGGCATGAATACTCCTCCCGTATTGATCGTCGGCGCCGGTCCTACCGGCCTCATGCTTGCCCTGCGCCTGGCGCGCCATGGCGTCGATTGCCGCATCATCGACAAGAACAGCGGTCCGGGCCAGGCGTCGCGGGCCATGGCCGTGCATGCGCGCACGCTGGAGTTTTACCAGCAGCTGGGCTTTGCCGATGAGCTCGTCAGCCTGGGCATCAAGATCAATGCCATGCACATCCATGAAGGCGGCGAGGAGCTGGTGAAACTGGCGCTGGGCGAGATCGGCGAAGGGCTGAGCCCCTACCCTTTCGTGCTGAGCCTGCCGCAAGACGAGCATGAACGCTTTCTTGTCAGCAAGCTGGCGGCGGCCGGCGTGCATGTGGAATGGAATGTGGCGCTGGACCTGTGGACGCAGGACGATAGCGAAGTGCAAGCCATCCTGCTCAAGGATGATGAGCGACAATATTGTACGTTTGACTATATCTGCGGCTGCGACGGCGCTCGCAGCAAGGTCCGCGAAATCGCCGGTGTCGACTTTTCCGGCGGTACCTACGACCACCTGTACTATGTTGCCGATGCGCAAGTGGCCGGCAAGAATACGGATTTGCACGCCCACCTGGGCGCGAACTCTTTCGCCCTGATGCTGCCCGTGCGCACCAGCGGCATGCAGCGCCTGATCGGCATCCTGCCCGACCGCCCCGATGGCGCGCCCGCGCCCGTGTTTGACGATGTGCGCGGCGACGTGGAAAGCCTGCTGGGCATCCAGGTCGAGCACGTGAACTGGTTTTCCACGTATAAAGTGCACCACCGCGTGGCGGCGCAGTTCCGCGCGCGGCGCTGCTTCATCCTCGGCGACGCGGCCCATCTGCACAGCCCCGTGGGCGGCCAGGGCATGAACACGGGCCTGGGCGACGCCGTCAACCTGGCCTGGAAACTGGCGCAAAAGCTGCACGGCCAGAGCAACGACGCCTTGCTCGACACCTATGAAAGCGAGCGCATCGTGTTTGCCCGCAAACTCGTCGCCACCACCGACCGCGCCTTCCAGGCCATCGTCGCGCAAGGCATGGCCGGGCAATTCCTGCGGCGCTGGCTGGTGCCGCACGCGCTGCCCTTCCTCTCGGGCTTCGAACGGGCGCGCCGTTTGCTCTTCAAGACCGTGTCGCAAATCGAGATCAGCTATGAAGACAGCGCCCTGTCCGCCGGCCATGCGGAGTACCTGCGCGGCGGCGACCGCCTGCCGTGGTTCTCCGACGGCACGCAAGACAATTTCACGGCCCTGCGCAGCATGGATTGGCAATTGCACATCTATGGCGAGCCGGCGCCCGAACTGCTCGACGAAGCGCGCGTACTGAAACTGCCCGTGCATTGCTACACGTTCAATGTCGCCGCCAAACTGGCCGGCCTGGGCCGCGATGCGGCCTACCTGGTGCGCCCGGACGGCCACATCGCGCTGGCCCTGCACCAGCAGGAAGGCGGCGCCCTGCGTGCCCTGGCCTTGCGACTGGGCCTGCATTTCGGTCCGGCGGAGACAGGCAAGGCGGCGCCACGGCCCGTGTAAGAAACAAGGCAGCAGGTTTGTGCTGCATCAAGGCGGATGGATTTAATTTCCTTGCTTTGTTTGCTTTGTTTGACTTCGTGTCCTATGCTGAAACATGCATTACAAGGAATTGGCCATGTCGAACACATCAAACACACGGCGCCCTGCCGGCAATGGCAACACCAGCACAATTGATGAGGCAGCCACCGAGGCCGCGCACGCTCCAACCGTGTCCTTGCTGACCAGGCAACTGGCGGAAACGCTCGCTGCCAGCGCCACTGGCTGGCGTTTCAACATTGCACAAGACACTTTCCAGGAAGCCTATGCATCGCTGCTCGACGCCGTGCCGCGCGACGACCGCCCCGCGCTGCTGGCGCAAATGCGGCGCGACCTCGATATCGTGGCCGAGCGCGAACTGAACCTGGATTCAGACAACGACGCACAGACAGGCCACGTCAGCACCCTGCAATTCATGCGCAACCTGGAAGAACAGGAACGGCAGCAGCGTGAAAAAGACCTGGCCTCGCACAGCTTGCTGTCTGGCGCCGAATTGCGCGCCCGACTGAAAGTCACGCCGCAGGCACTCAGTGCTGCACTCAAAGCCAGACGCCTGTTCGCCCTGCGCGGCGCTTCGGGTGAATATGTCTATCCGGCATTTTTCGCCGATCCCCGCCACGACCGCCACACCCTGGAAAAAATCAGCAAAATCCTCGGCGACTTGCCGGGCGCCGCCAAATGGGATTTTTTTACCATCCCGCGCCTGTCGCTGGGCGGCAAGTCGCCGCTGGAAGCCTTGGCCAAAGGCAAACTCGATGCCGTGATGGCAGCCGCCCGCGCCTGCGCTGACGAATAGCACCGCGACCGTGGCAATCTTGCGCCTGCCCCGCCTGCCACAACTGCCCGCAGCGCTAAAGACGGTGCGCTGCGATCCCGCCGCCTTGTGCCGGGTTTCCGGCCACGCCACGGGCGAACCCTATTTTGGCAGGGCGAACACCTATCGCTTCGACGATCCCCACTCGCAAGCGGCGGCCCGCTTCGGCACCTGCTACCTGGGCGCGTCGCTGGCCGTGGCCCTTGCCGAAACCTTGCTACATGACCGCAAGCCTATCCGCAACCACTTCATCGTCGGCCTGACCGTGATACAGGCGCGCTTTGTCATACGGCTCACGGGAGAAACGCTCGTCCTGGCCGACTTGACGGGTGCGGCCCTCAGGAAGCTGGGAGGTCACGCGGGACTCAGCGGCACATCGTCGTATCAAACCACCAAAGCCTGGTCGGCCGCCATTCATGCGCATCCGGATGAGGTAGATGGCATGCTCTACATGTCGCGCCACAAGAATGATGAAACGGCCGTTGTGCTGTTCCACCGCGCCGCGCCCAAGTTGGCGATGGCATCCGCCACACCGCTATCGGTCCATCCGGACTTCGGCCAGGTGGCCACTCAACTGGGCATCCGCGGCGCCTGGCCCTGAACTGCCCGGAACATGCAACCGTGTTGCACTGCCGCATCGACTGCGCATCGACTGTATAATGGCGGCTACCATCGCATTTTTCCCTGGCGCAAGCGCCGCGATCAAGCGAACCGCATTCATTCCCCCTTGGCCCTACCCATGACGACCATTACACTCTACGGTATCCCCAATTGCGATACCGTCAAAAAGGCCCGCACCTGGCTGGCTGCGCAACAACTCGACTTCACCTTCCACGACTTCAAGAAGCAGGGCCTGGAACGTGCCACCGTGCAAGCGTGGCTGCAGCAATTGCCGTGGGATATGCTGGTCAACAGGAAAGGCACGACCTGGCGCGCCCTGTCCGACGAGCGCAAAGCATCGATCACCGATGCGGCCAGCGCCCTGGAGCTGATGCTGGAAAACCCATCCATCATCAAGCGCCCCGTGCTGGACAAGGATGGCAAGTTCAGCGTGGCGTTTTCAGATGCACAGTACGCAGCCATTTTCGGGCTGTAATTTTTACTTAGACAGAAGCACCCCGCTCTACACCATGACCACCTCCAAAACCCTCGCCCTGACCGAAAAACTGATCGCCCTGTCTTCGGTCACGCCCGATGACAAGGGCTGCCAGCAGCACCTGATCGACATCCTCACGCCGCTGGGCTTTGTCTGCGAGACGATCCAGTCGAACGACGTCACCAATCTGTGGGCACGCCGTGGCACCACTTCCCCCGTGTTCGTCTTTGCCGGCCATACGGACGTGGTGCCCACCGGCCCCGTCGAGCAATGGCGCTCGCAGCCGTTCATCCCCACGCAGCGCGACGGCAAGCTGTACGGTCGTGGCGCGGCCGACATGAAGACCTCGATCGCCGCCATGGTGGTCGCTTGCGAGGAATTCATCGCCGCCACGCCCAACCACACGGGCTCGATTGCCTTCCTGATCACCAGCGACGAGGAAGGCCCGGCCACGGACGGCACCGTCATCGTCTGCGACAAATTGAAGGCGCGTGGCGAGCAGATCAACTATTGCCTGGTGGGCGAACCGACGTCGAGCGCGCAGCTGGGCGACATGATCAAGAATGGCCGCCGCGGTTCGCTGTCGGGCCGCTTGACGATCAAGGGCGTGCAAGGCCATATCGCCTACCCGCACCTGGCAAAAAACCCGATCCATGAAGCGGCGCAGGCGCTGGCCGACCTGGTCGAGGAAAAATGGGATGCAGGCAACGAGTATTACCTGCCCACATCGTGGCAAATGTCGAACATCAACGCGGGCACGGGCGCCAACAACGTGATTCCCGGCGACATGGTGATCGATTTCAATTTCCGCTTTTCCACGGCCAGCACGGCGGAAAGCCTGCAAGCGCGCGTGCATGCCATCCTCGACCGGCATGACTTGCAATACGATATGCAGTGGACCCTGAGCGGCCTGCCCTTCCTCACGCCGCGCGGCACCCTCTCCGATGCGCTGTCGTCCGCGATCCACGCGGAAACGGGCATCACGACGGAGCTGTCGACCACGGGCGGCACCTCGGATGGCCGGTTTATCGCGCAAATCTGCCCCCAAGTGATAGAATTCGGGCCGCCCAATGCCAGTATTCACAAGATCGACGAGCACATCGAACTACGCCACATCGATCCCCTGAAGAATATTTACCGGCGCACGCTGGAGCATTTGCTGCCCGTCTGAACCAGAATACCGAGGCCCGTCACGGCGGGCCAGAACACCGTCTTTTCGAGAATGCCATGACCCCGAACCCGTTTTCCACGCCACGCGACCTACTGCGCTACGCCGTTACCCGTTTTAATACCGCCAAGCTGTTTTTCGGCCACGGCAGCGCCGAAGCGTTCGACGAAGCGGCCTATCTGATCCTGCACACCTTGAAGTTGCCGCTCGACAAGCTCGAACCGTTTCTCGACGCCAAATTGCTGCCGTCGGAAATCGCCAGCGTCATGACGGTCATCGACCGCCGCAGCATCGACCGCGTGCCGGCCGCCTACATCACCAAGGAAGGCTGGCTGGGCACGTATAACTTCTACGTGGACGAGCGCGTGATCGTGCCCCGCTCCTTCATCGCCGAGCTGATCCCTGAATACTTCTCGCCATGGGTGGCGGAACCGGAAGCGGTGGAAAACATCCTGGAACTGTGCACCGGCTCGGGTTGCCTATCCATCATGATGGCCGACGCCTTCCCCAACGCCAGCGTCGATGCGGTGGACATTTCCGCCGACGCGCTGGCCGTCGCCAAGCGCAACGTCGACACATACAAATTGCAAGACAGAGTCAAGCTGATCGAATCGGACCTGTACACCAACGTGCCGGCCAAGAAATATGATTTGATCATCAGCAACCCGCCGTACGTGAATTCCGCGTCGATGGGCACGCTGCCCCAGGAATACCTGGCCGAACCGCAAATCGCCCTCGACGGCGGCAGCGACGGCATGGACCTGGTGCGCAAGATCATCGCCGGCGCGGCCGAACGCCTGACGGACGACGGCATCCTGATGATTGAAATCGGCAACGAACGCGCCTACGCGGAAGCGGCCTTCGGCGAGCTGGGCCTGACCTGGCTGACGACCAGCGCCGGCGACGACATGGTATTCCTGCTGACGGCCGAGCAGTTGAAGCTGGGTTAATTGACAAACGCACTACCTCACTCAACCCAACTGCAAATGCCGGGGTCGGACCCTCAGGGTCCGACCCCAGGTTTGCGCCTTTGGGTTAAAACGCAAAGAAAAAAATGATACGTTTCCTACAAGTAAGCCTGATGCGCGGCATCAAACCGTTGCTCGAACAAGTCGATGTCACCCTCAATCCGGGCGACAAGATCGGCCTGATCGGCGCCAATGGCGCGGGCAAATCGAGCCTGTTCGCCATGATGCGTGGCGAATTGCACCCTGACCAGGGCGAGATCGATTTCCCGGCCAAATGGCGCGTGGCTTACGTGGCGCAGGAAACGCCGCCGCTGGACCGTGCCGCGCTCGACTACGCGATCGATGGCGACATCACCCTGCGCAAACTGGAAGCGGAGCTGGCGCATCTCGAGTCGCAACCGGAAAGCACGGAAAACGGCATCGCCATCGGCAACATGTACAGCGCGCTGGCCGATGCCGACGCCTACACGGTGCAGTCGCGCGGCGAGCAATTGCTGCTGGGTCTGGGCTTCACCCTGGACCAGATGCAACAACCGGTCGCCAGCTTCTCCGGTGGCTGGCGCATGCGCCTGAACCTGGCGCAAGCGCTGATGTGCCCGTCCGACCTGCTGCTGCTCGATGAACCGACCAACCACTTGGATCTGGACGCCATCATCTGGCTGGAAGACTGGCTCAAGCGCTACGCCGGCACCTTGCTGATCATTTCCCATGACCGCGACTTCCTCGATGAAGTGGTCAACGTGGTCGTGCATATCGACGAACGCAAGCTGAAACGCTACTCGGGCAACTATTCGAGCTTCGAGCGCCAACGCGCGGCGCAGATGATCCTGGCCGCCGGCGCGCTGGAAAAGCAACAGCGCAAGCGTGCCCACCTGGAATCGTTCGTGAACCGCTTCAAGGCGCAAGCCTCGAAGGCGCGCCAGGCGCAAAGCCGCATGAAGGCGCTGGCGAAGATGGAAGAGCTGGCGCCATTGCGCGCCGCCGCCGAATTCTCGTTCGAATTCCGCGAGCCACTCTCCGCGCCGAACCCGCTGATGGTGATGGAAGACGTCGACGCGGGCTACAAGATCGAAAACGAAGCGACGGGCGAAATCACGCATAAAACCATCGTCAACGGCATCAAGTTTTCGCTGCAGATCGGCCAGCGCATCGGCTTGCTGGGCCAGAACGGCGCCGGCAAATCGACGCTGATCAAGACCATCGCCGGCGAACTGATGCCGCTGACGGGCGACGCCACCATGGGCAAGGGCCTCAACATCGGCTACTTCGCCCAGCACCAGGTGGAAATGCTGCGCCACGACGAATCGCCACTGTGGCATCTGTCGAAGATCGCCCCTACCGTGCGCGAGCAGGAACTGCGCAACTTCCTGGGCGGCTTCAACTTCCCCGGCAACATGGTCACCGCCTCGATCGCCCCATTTTCGGGCGGCGAAAAAGCCCGTTTGGCGCTGGCCCTGATCGTCTGGCAGCGTCCGAACCTGCTGCTGCTCGATGAACCGACCAACCATCTGGATCTGGAAACGCGCGAAGCGCTGACGGAAGCGCTGGCGCAGTTCGAAGGCACCCTGGTCGTCGTTTCCCATGATCGCCATTTGCTGCGGGCCACCACCGACGAATTCATCATCGTGGCCGACGGCAAGCTGCAACCGTTCGACGGCGACTTGGACGATTACAAGGATTGGCTGTTCAAGACCAAGCTGGGCAAGGGCACGGACGTGCTGCCGGCCGCCGGCAAGGCCAACAAGACAGACTTCCCTGTCGTCTCACCAGTAGCGGTAGCGGCCGCCGCCCCTGCCGCACCCGTGCGCGACAAGCGCCAGGAAGCGGAAGACCGCCAGAAGGCCGCCGCCCTGCGCAAGCCGATCGAAAACAAGATCAAGCGCCAGGAAGAGCAAATCGCCAAGCGCAACGCGCAAAAGGCGGAAACGGAAGCCAAGCTGGGCGAGCCGACCATCTATGACGCCGCCAACAAGGCCAAGCTGAAGCAATTGCTGGCCGACCAGACCTTCTTCACCAAGGACCTGGCGCAGCTGGAAGCGGAATGGCTCGATTTGCAAGATCAGCTGGAAAAGCTCGGTTAATCAGGCAACGACAAAAGACGACCTCCGGGTCGTCTTTTTTTCAGGCTGCCTGCATGGGACTGGGACTGCGGATGGCCATCAGGCGGTCGATGTCGACGAGGATCAATCTGCGTCCCGCCAGCGTGCCCAGGCCCAGCAGATAATCGGCTTCCGCCGCGCCCAGGCCGGGCACGGCGGCGATGTCGCTGGCGGCCAGGCTGACGATGTCGGTGACGCCATCGACCACCATGCCCATCACGCCATTACTCAGCTGCAAGATGATCACGTCGGTGGACGGGTCGGGCGTACCCTGGGCGCTGCCGAACGCGGCGCGCATGTCGACGATGGGGATGATCACGCCGCGCGAGACGGCCACGCTGCGCAGCACCTCCCCTTCCGAAGAAAAGCGGTCGAGTTCCTTCAGCGGGCGCAATTCCCGCACGCAGCGGTAATCGAGGCCGTATTCCAGGCCGCCCAGCCGGAAGCTCAAGTACTGCGTCAGGTATTGCGCGGTGCTGTGTTCCGCCGTTGCTGCGGCGCCAGGCGTCGTCGTGGGCTGCATGGTGTTCCTTTCATCCGGTAAGCGCTGCCAGGATGCGCAGTGGCGCAACGTTGGCCCCATGCTAACCAGCATCACCGCTAGCGGCGTTGAGAAACATCAACTTTCCCGGAAGGCATGCGTACTCTCACTGCCCTGGCTTGCGCCGGCGCAGCCATCTTCCCTTACAATACCCCCATCGTTTCCCCACAGGCAGGCCATGCAACACCTCGTCAATCCCGCTGAAGTTGAATTTTCCGCCATCCGCGCCCAGGGGCCCGGCGGGCAGAATGTCAACAAGGTGTCCAGCGCCATCCATTTGCGCTTCCCCATCGCCGCTTCGTCGCTGCCGGAAGCGTACAAGGAGCGGCTGCTGGCCCTGCGCGACAGCCGCATCAGCAAGGATGGCGTGCTGGTGCTCAAGGCGCAGCAGTCGCGCAGCCAGGAGCAGAACAAGGAAGAAGCCTTGCGGCGCTTGCAGGAAATCATCGACAGCGTCACCTTCCTGCCCGCCGTGCGGCGCGCCACCAAGCCCACGCGCAGCTCGCAGCGGCGCCGCCTCGACAGCAAGAGCACGCACAGCGTCCTCAAGCAATCACGTGGCAAGGTGATCGACTGATCAGGGTGGCGGCTGGTAAGTCCACTCCAGGCTGCCTGTGCTGTCCGCAAACACGCTCTGCGTGGCCGGCGTGGCGCTGCGCAACAGCGCCTTGATCTCCTTCGGCGGCCGGTCGTAGACCTTGGCCGGCCCGGGTGGCACGACCATGGCGCGCACGGCCGTTTCACCGTCGACCAATCCCAGGCTGCAGCGCGACTGGCCGGCCGTCGCCTGGCGCTGCTGGCGCACTTGCGCCACCAGGGCCAGCATTTGCGCCTGCAGGATTTCCGACTGATTCACTTCCACGCGCAGGCGCGCCACTTCCTTCAATACGGGAGCGATGCGCACCGCGAGCTTGTCGTACTGCAATTGCTGCACCGGCTGCAGCTGCAGCTCGCCGCGCCGCAGCTGGCCCGCCAGGGTCAGGTAGTTGCGCACTTCTGGCAATTGCGCAATGGCATCGATTTCCTGCTGGCGCTTGTGCTGCAGTTGCTGGTAGTGCGCGGCCTTTGCCAGGCTTTCCGCGATCTGTTGGTCCAGCGCGCTCAAATCGGGCACCAGCGGGAACAGCAACATCTCCACCTGCTTGCGGGGACCGGCGCTGCCAATGCGGATGGTGCGTGCCGCCACGGCGCAGCCTTCGGCCAGCTCGATGACGACCTCGTCGGCGATGATCTCGCAATTGCTGGCATGCTCGATCACCACGCGCGTGCCGGCGATGACGCAGCTTTCCGCGCGCTTCACGTGGACTTCGCCGCTCAGCGCCTGCAACACGGAACCGGAGGCGACCCCCTCGACGCGCACGTCGCCGTGTTCATTGAACGCTGTGCCGCCCACCAGATTGCGCTGTAGCCATATCAGCCCGCCATGCGAGTGCAGATGGCCGTACACGTCGCCATGGATGGTGATATCGCTGCCGTCGAGCTGGCGCTGCTCCTGCACGTCGCCATATTCCTCGTACGCGGCGCGCAACTTCAAATTGCCCGTGGTACGGCTGCTGACGCCTTCGCGGCTGACGATCTTGTTTTCGATGGAGAGCTTGCCGTGCGCATCGACATTCACATAGCCATCCTGGGTGGCCACCACGTAATCGCCATCGCTGAAGCGTTCGACCGCCGTGCCCGCCCCTGCCACCGCCGCCGGGTCCAGCTCCAGCGGTGCGGGCGGTGGCAGCAGCGTACCGTCCAGGTCGTAGCCGGGCAAGCCGGGCGCACCGGGCAGCAGCCGCAGCAGGCGCGCGTGTTTTTTCACTTGCGGAAAACGGTTCTTGAAACTGAGCAAATCCAGGCGGCCATTGGCGCGTTCGCGCGGCGCATCGTCGCGGTGGATGCCTTGCGACACTTCGACCAGTTGCGCGTCGCGGCCCGGCTGCGGCGGCAGCGCGCGCGCAACCGTGATGCGCTCGGCCTTGCCGCTGCCGAGAATGGCGCGCACGGCCGCGCCATCGATGCCATAGCGCACGCCCTTGCACCACAGGTCAGCCACCAGTTCGTCAAACTCGCGGCGCGCCGGCACCTGGCCATCCGCGTCAGGCGACAGCGCTTCAAAGTAGAACTCGGCGCTGTCGCCACGGATCTTGATTTGTTTATACAGCGCACGGCGCTGGGGCGGGAATGGCGCCACGCGAGCGGCAATGCGCAGCAAGGCGTCGCTCTTGGGCGCGGCGCGGGGCGCGGGGGCATGGAACAGAGTCAGCAGGAACAAAGCGTAGTCGAGACCGGCCAGCAGCTGCCCCGACTGGAACAGCTGGTCGACGGCGGCGCGCAACTGCGCGGGCGCCAGCGACAGGTCCAGACACACGCCCTCGTCGCGCTGGACCAGGCCGCGCGGCAAGCCGCCTGCGGGGACCGCCTCAGGAACGGGTGTGTCGTCGTCGCTCACGCCTTGCCTCCCCCGGCAACACATTCAGAGAATTGTTTCAGTGCACTAGAACAATATCACGGGGCGTGGCGGTGTGCCTGACTCGGCAAAAATGTGCTTGCCAGATGCCAACAGGGCCATGTCTTGCGAGATGGCCCTGTCGGATGGGGTGCGCGCTACCTAGCGGCGCGGCGGGTTGGAATAGATGTCCTGGCCCACTTCGTTGATCTGGCGGCGCAGGTCGCGCCGCTCGTCGGGCGTCATGCGGCCCGTGCGGCGCGAGGCGTCGGCGCCTTCGCTGGCGCGACGCTGCTCTTCGGCACGCGTGTCGAAGCTGCGTGCGTCACGCTGTTCGCGCAGTCGCGTATCATTGCTATTGCTATTGCTATTGCTGCGCTGTACCTGCTCATAACGCTGGGCCTGCACTTGCGGCTGGTCGTCACGGCGTGGCGGCGGCTGGTTTTGTGCCAGCGCCAGGCTGGCGGCAAACACGCAGCAAACGGCGAATGCGGACAGCACAGTCGTACGTGCGGCAATAGCTGCGCTGGGAGCGGTGTGAATTTTTTTAGTAAAGATATTCATTGAGTTCCTCTTCCGCGATGCCGTATAAACTTAAAGCTGATTTCCACTGTGGCCCCAGTGTATGATGCTTTACACGGTGCAGTAAGAGTAATTGGGTAAAGTTTGTAACACTTTGTAATGGGTCGCCATACCCCCTTGCCGACGCCGCGCGAGGCGTTACTATAGCAACTAATATAAGATAACACGACACATTAAATGACCACAACCTCCACATCCGGCAGCAACACGCCTACGCAATCAATCCACGGCCACCAGGCAAAAATCATGGTGGTCGATGACGATGTGCGCCTGCGCGACCTGCTGCGCCGCTACCTGACTGAACAGGGTTTCAATGTCTTCACGGCAGAGAGCGCGACGGCCATGAACAAGCTGTGGCTGCGCGAACGCTACGACTTGCTGGTGCTCGATTTGATGCTGCCCGGCGAAGACGGCCTGTCGATCTGCCGCCGCCTGCGCGGCGCGGGCGACCAGACGCCGATCATCATGCTGACGGCCAAGGGCGAAGACGTGGACCGTATCGTGGGCCTGGAAATGGGCGCCGACGACTACCTGCCGAAACCGTTCAACCCGCGCGAACTGGTGGCCCGCATCGGCGCCGTGCTGCGCCGCAAGGGTCCCGATGAAATCCCGGGCGCACCTTCGGAAACACCGCAAACCTTCGAATTCGGCGACTTCGTGCTGGACCTGGGCACGCGCACATTGAAAAAGAATGGCGAAACGGTGCCACTGACAACAGGCGAGTTTTCCGTGTTGAAAGTATTTGCCCGCCATGCGCGCCAGCCGCTGTCGCGCGAAAAACTGATGGAACTGGCGCGCGGCCGCGAGTACGAAGTGTTCGACCGCAGCCTGGACGTGCAAATCTCGCGCCTGCGTAAACTGATCGAACCCGATCCATCGAGCCCGCTGTTCATCCAGACCGTGTGGGGCCTGGGCTACGTTTTCATCCCGGACGGACAGCCGCGCTGATCGCAGGCGAGGCATGATGAAGCTTGTTCCCGATATCAGCCTGGCGCGGCTGAAAAGCGGCCTGTTCTGGCGCACCTTTTTGCTGCTCGGCACCTTGACCACGGTCAGCATGATCACCTGGATCGGCATGATTTCCGTCATCCAGCGCGAGCCGCAGGCGCAGCAGATTTCCGCCCAGATCATTTCCGTCGTCACCATCACGCATGCGGCATTGACGCACTCGGCACCCGAGCTGCGGCGCGAGCTGCTGTTCGACCTCGTCAGCAATGAAGGCATCCGCATCTTCTCGCTGGAAGAGGACGACCGCATCGAGCCGCCGCCCGACAATTACCTGATGCCCGAGATCGAGGCGCAGGTGAAAGCCAAGCTGGGCAAGGACACGCGCTTTTCCGCGCGCGTCAACGGCGTGGCCGGTTTCTGGGTCAGCTTCAAGATCGATGACGACGAGTACTGGCTGATGCTGGACCGCGAGCGCCTGCGCGGCTTGACGGGCTTCCAGTGGCTGGGCTGGGCCAGCCTGGTGTCCCTGCTGTCCCTGCTGGGCGCGGCCATCATTTCCAGCCTGATCAATTTACCGCTGTCGCGCTTGACGGCGGCCGCGCGCGACATCGCCAAGGGCAAGCAACCGGCGCCGCTGCCGGAAAAAGGCCCGATCGAAATCATCGAGGCGAACCGCAGCTTCAACCAGATGGTCGATGATTTAAAACAGGTGGAATCGGACCGCGCCGTGATTTTGGCAGGCATTTCGCACGACTTGCGCACGCCGCTGGCGCGCATGCAGCTGGAAGTGGAAATGGCCAACCTGTCGGACGAGGCACGCGAAGGCATCCAGTCCGATATCGGGCAAATGGACGCCATCATCGGCCAGTTCCTCGACTATGCCAAGCCGACGGAAACGTCGAGCTTTACGGACGTGGACCTGAGCGGCTTGCTGCTCGACATGACGCGCGAAGCGATGCGCCTGCCGGACGTGAAGATCAACGCCACCATTGCGGAAGGCGCGCATGCGATGGGCAACCCCACCGACTTGCGCCGCGTGCTGAACAACCTGATCGAGAATGCGCGCCGCTATGGCAAGACGCCGGACAGCGACCTGACGGAAATCGATATCGCCTGCCATGTGCGCACCAGCCACGGCGCGAAAAAGGTGATTATCGAGGTGCAAGACCACGGCACAGGCGTGCCGGCGGAAAAGATCGAGCAACTGATGAAACCGTTCACCCGCCTCGACACGGCGCGCGGGCAAGCCAACGGTGCCGGCCTGGGCCTGGCCATCGTCGACCGCGTGCTGCTGCGCCATGGCGCCGAATTGCAGGTGCGCAACCGCGAAGGCGGCGGCCTGGCGTTTCAGATCAGCTTGCCAGCGGTGTAAGGTAACACACCGGGGGCCAGTCCCGTCGGGCCTGCCCTCCCGGTGATTAAACCGACGCCTGCTCCGGCGCCAGCAATTTATTCATCAACAATTCTGTCGCCCCGTAGCCGTAGAGGGAATCGCTTTCCATGCCCGGCGTATCGAAGGGGATCGATTCCTCTCGGTTCAGCTTGGCAGGGTCGGCATCCGCATAGCTGGCGCGCCAGGCGCGCTGCAGCGATTCATTGCGACGGATAAAGGCCGGCATGGGCCAGGCATCGCGCTCCCAGTGGAGGCTGTCGCCCAGCAGGGGCCAGCGCTCGTTGAGCAGGGCCATGTCGCCCGTGCGCAGGCGGCGCACGGCCTGTTCCGGCTGCAAGCCTTCCAGTTCTTCCAGCGCAGGCAGGCTGTCGCGCTTCGGCCCGAACATATACGCCAGCATGATGCGCCCGGCAGGCGCGCGGCGCGCCACCACGCCGGCGGCATAGCCGCCGCCCGGCAAGGGCACAGCAAACCAGCTGCCTTCCCGGTATGGTAATGATTTCATTTCTGCAAACTCCCCCAAAATCGTGTTCGGGGCACAGTCTACGCGAAGCAAGGGCTATGTGGCGCATGGTACGCCACAGCAACAAACCAATAGTTACACTATTTTCTCGTCATAGTGATACTGGGCAACAATCGGCCCCGCCTTGAACAGCGCTTCCTTCATGGCCGCATCCAGCCGCGCGTCGCGGCGGCGCATCCATTCGAGCAGCATGGCCGCTTCCTTGCGGCTGGTGTCGCCCGCATGCGCGAGCACGCGGCGCAATTCCGGGTCCGTGCACGCCTCGAAACGCTGGCTGTTCAGGTCCAGCGCCTGCAGCGCGGCGATGGTGGCGCCGATGGCGCGGTGCATGTCGAGTGCCGTGGCCGGCAAGCCCGATTCTTCCAGTGGGACGGTGGTCATGCGCATTCCTTTTCGCGTGGTGGTGACATCGGCTGCATTCTCCACCGCGCGGGCGAAAAGCTCAAGCGTCCACGACACGTTTCCACCCGTTCGGCCATAATCATGGCTCAGCAACAGCCTAAACCTCAGCGGCAGGAGTCCCATGTTCAATTTCGACTTTTACAATCCGACGCAAATCCTCTTCGGCCAGGGCCAGATCGCCGCCATCGCCGGCCTGATCCCGCCGCAGGCGCGGGTCCTGATGACCTACGGCGGCGGCAGCATCAAGCGCAACGGCGTCTACGATGAAGTCAGGGCGGCGCTGGCCGGCCACACGGTGCTGGAATTTGCTGGCATCGAACCCAATCCCAGCTACGAAACCCTGATGCAGGCCGTGGCCCTCGTGAAAAGCGAGCGCATCGATTTCCTGCTGGCCGTCGGCGGCGGCTCCGTGGTCGATGGTACCAAGTTCATTGCCGCCGCCGCCCTGCATGAGGGCGAGGCGTGGGACATCCTGGCGAAAGGCGGCAAGATCGTCGAGGCCGCCCTGCCCTTCGGTACCGTCCTGACGTTACCGGCCACGGGTTCCGAAATGAATGGTTCGGCCGTAATCACGCGCAAGGCCACGCAGGAAAAGCGCTCGTTCATGAGCCGCAAGGTATATCCTAAATTTTCCGTGCTGGACCCGTCGAAAACGTTCACCTTGCCGCTGCGCCAGGTAGGCAATGGCGTCGTCGATGCATTCGCGCATGTGATGGAACAGTACCTGACCACCCCCGTGAACGCGTCCGTGCAGGACCGCTTCGCCGAAGGCATTTTATTGACCCTGATCGAGGAAGGTCCGAAAGCCCTGTCGCAGCCGGACGACTACGACGTGCGCGCCAACGTGATGTGGAGCGCCACCCTGGCCTTGAACGGCCTGATCGGCGTGGGCGTGCCGCAAGACTGGTCCACGCACGCCATCGGCCACGAATTGACGGCCCTGTACGAGCTCGATCATGCGCAAACCCTGGCCATCATCCTGCCCAGCATGCTGCGCGTGCGCAAGCAGGCCAAGCGCGCCAAGCTGCTGCAATACGCGGCCCGCGTGTGGGGCCTCGACGGCGGCGACGAGGATGGCCGCATCGAGGCAGCCATCGCGCGCACGGAATTCTTCTTCCGCCACATGGGCGTCAAGACGCGCCTGGCCGACTACGGCCTGAACCATGCCAGCGTGGACGCCGTCGTCGCTGCCCTGGAAGCGCACGGCATGACGGCGCTGGGCGAACAGCGCGAAGTGACGCCCGCCGTCAGCCGCAAGGTGCTCGAACTCAGTTTGTAGATTCGCACCACACTGTTGTAAAACGGTCAGCCAGCGGGACAGCTGGCCGTGCTTCATGCTAAGCTGTCATTTCGCTAGGGGTCCTGGAGCAGTCATCCGGGTGAGAGATACCCTTCGTACCTGATCTGGATAATGCCAGCGAAGGAAAGCGCAAAGTACCTCCCTCCTTTGATAGCTCCTGCGTTGGCGCCAGCCGAACAAGCAGCCTGCCGTGCTCTTTCCCAGACGCGGCTTGAACCACGAGCAATCTATGTCCACACCGAATTTATCTATTTCCGTTCTGACCCTGGCCATCCTGCACGCGTTTGCCGCGCCCGCCCTGGCCGCAAATGACACCGCCGAAGCGCCGGCCGATACGCCAAGCATGGCCGAAGTCGTCGTCACGGCCAGCAAGGCACCGGCCGCCAAGCGCGCCTCCGTGGGCGGTTTTTCGGACGCGCCGCTGCTGCAGACACCCGCATCCGTCACCGTCATTTCGCAAAAAGACATGCAGGATTTACAGATCCGCAATCTCAGCGATGCCGTCAAGCTCGACACCAGCATCAACGACGCCTACAACGCCGTCGGCTATGCGGAGCAATTTTCCATCCGTGGCTTCAAGCTCGATAACAATTCCAGTTACCGCAAGGATGGCGTGGCCATTCCTGGCGACACGCAAATTCCGCTGGAAAACAAGGAGCGCATCGAAGTCCTGAAGGGCCTGGCCGGCTTGCAGGCAGGCGTGGCCGCACCGGGCGGCGTGATCGACTTCATCGTCAAGCGCCCCACCGCCGCGCCATTGCGCACCGTCACCGTGGAAACGCGCGAACGGGGCACCCTGTACGGCGCCGTCGACCTGGGCGGCCGCCTGGAAGACACGCGCTTCGGCTACCGCGTCAACGTGGCGGCCGAGCGCCTGCGCTCCTACATCAAGGGTGCGGACGGCAACCGCAAGTTCATTTCCGGCGCCTTCGACTGGCAGATTTCGCCGCAAGCCCTGCTGCAACTGGACGCCGATTACCAGGACAAGGCGCAGGCGACGGCGCCCGGCTTCCAGTTGCTGAATAACACCACCTTGCCGACCGGCATCAGCGCCGACGCCATGCTCAACCGCCAGCCATGGACTCGCCCCGTGGAAACCGTCACCAGCAATATCGGCCTGCGCTTCCAGTACGCGTTCAACGACGACTGGCACGCCACCCTGTCGGCCAACCAGCACTCGTTCAAGCGCGATGACTACACGGCCTTCCCGTACGGCTGCAGCGGACAGGACCTGTACCCGGGCTTCTGCGGCAATGGCGACTATGACGTGTATGACTACCGCAGCCTGGGCGAGACGAAAAAGCCCCTGAGCGCACAAGCCATGATCCAGGGCAAGTTCGCCACCGGTGCCCTGCGCCATGAATTCACGGCCGGCGTTTCCACCTTCCGCCGCAAGGACCGCGCCGGCCTGTACGTGTACGACTGGGTGGGCGTGAGCAACATCTACCAGCCGCAAATCGTCGGCACGTCGCCCGGCGTCACGGGTCCCGTACGCCTGGTGCGCAAGGACACGGAAAACTCCGTCTTCGTGCAGGATATCGTCAGCCTGGCCCAAAACTGGAAGCTGCACGGTGGCTTGCGTCATATCGACGTCGACGGCTACCAGTATGTCTTGAAGGCCGACAAGGAAATCCGCGCCAGGCACGACTTCCTGCTGCCCAACGTCTCGCTCGTCTACACCCCGCTCGACAATGTCTCCGTGTATGCGGCCTATTCGCAGGGCATGGAACATGGCGGCACGGCCGACCGCAAGGCGATGAATGCCAACGAAGAGCTGACACCCAGCCGTTCGAAGCAGATCGAGTTCGGCGTCAAAGCCGACCTGACGCCGGACTTCATGCTGGCGGCCAGCCTGTTCCAGATCCGCAAGGGCCTGGAATTCCAGAATGCGGCCGGCTACTTCGTGCGTGCAGGCCAGGCGCAGCACCGTGGCCTGGAATTATCGGCGCAAGGCAAGGCGACCCGCGACCTGAACCTGGGTGTCTCGCTGACGGCCCTGAACAGCCAGCAATCGAACACGGGCGAAGCATCGCTCGACGGCAAGCGCGTACCGAACGTGCCCGCCTTCAAGGCGGCCGTGCATGCGGACTATGCCGTGCAGCAGGTGGCGGGCTTGAGCGTGAATGGCAGCTGGGAATATGCGGGCAAGAAAGCGTTTGAATACAACAACACGACCTTCGTGCCGTCGTACCACGTGTTCAACCTGGGTGCCGCCTGGGCCACGCGCATCGCCGGCAAGACAGCCGTGCTGCGCGCCGCCGTCAACAACGTGGCCGACAAGTTCTACTGGCGCGACGTGACGCCGGAATCGGATGGTTATCTGTATCCGGGCGCCAGCCGGACTTTCAAGGTGTCGGCGCAGTTTGACTTTTAATTGAGGGAAATGGCAGGCGCCGCAGCGAGCGCCTGCAGCAGCAAAGGCGCCGCCTGTTCCAGGCGCGCCTCCAGGCTGTCGCGCAGCACGTGGTAGACGATGCCGCGCGCGTCGAGCTCGTCGAGCAGGTAGCGGTAGATCAGCTGGCGCACCGCTTCCGACTCGCGTTGCAAGCCGTCGGCCACCCACGGGCTGTCGGGTGCTGTCACCAACGTCACATCGTACTGCGTGGCATCGGCCAGCGCCGCCAGCTGCGCGTCGGCACCATCAAAATAATGGCGGCTGTAGACGGCCGTCATCAAGGGCGTGGTGTCGCAAAACAGGAAGTGACGCGCTTGCGCGGCGGCTGCCGCTTCGCGTTCGACTTGCGTACGCGCAATACCATACTGGTCGGCCGCGACGGGCACCCTGCCCTGGGTTGCCACGAATTCGCGCAAGTATTCCGGTACCCAGACGGTGCCGTAGCACTCGGCCAGGGCGGCCGCCAGGGTCGACTTGCCCGACGATTCCGCGCCCAGGATCGCCACGCGCACGCAAGGCTCCATCACTTGAGGACCATCGCATCGGGTGCGGCCGGGGCCGACTTTCTCCACGCCAGCAAGCCGATGATGGCCATCACGACGAAGAAGCCATACAGCACGGCCGTCAGGGTCAGGCCCTTGTGCAGGTACAGCCAGACATACAGCACGTCGACGACGATCCAGGCGATCCAGTTTTCCAGCTTCTTGCGCGACAACAGGAATTGCCCGACCAGGCTACCTGCCGTGAGGAAACCATCCGCATGCGGCACGTCCGTGTCCGTCGTCGTCAGCAGCCAGGCAATCAGCAGGAAACCGATCAGCCAGCCCGCGGCGCAGGCCAGCCAGCCGCGGCTATCGAGGCGCGTGACGGGCAGGATCTTGCCGCCGCTGGCCGGATGCAGCCACTGGTACCAGCCCCAGAACGAGACGCTGATGAACAGCAGTTGCAAGGCCATGTCGCCATACAGGCGCGACTCGAAAAAGACGAAACCGTAGGCGGCCGAAGAAATGATGGCGAACAGCCACGCCCAGTGGTTCTGGCGGATGTTCAGCGCAACGGTTGTCAGTGCCAGGACAAAGGAAATCAGTTCAAGCGGCGTGGTGGCAAAACCCAGCAGGAGAAGCGTATCGTTCATGGGAATCGTGATGAGGCTGGTGGCGCAGTATGCAATACCGGCCATGAATAAGCAAGATTGCCCGCGCCGTCACGCCCTTCCCTGCTCCGTCCCCTCAGGCAAAGCCACCCTTGGCGGCGCGCGCCAGCGAACGCTGCACGATCAGCTTGTGGAAAGGCCGGATCAGCAGGATGTAGGCGCGTCCCACCCAGTTGTGGCAATGCACGACGCTGGCCACGGTCACGTGGCCATGCCGCCCCGTGTCGCGCTGGCGCAGCACCGAGATGCGGAAATCGAGGTGGCTGTCATCCTCGCCCACGATGATTTCGTCGTCGCTGACGGCAAAGATGCGGAAGATGCCGATGCGTTTGCCTGGCTTGGCTTCCATCTGCTTTGCCGTCCGGATGCCGAAGCGCGCCACGATGGCGTCGCGCAGCACCATCAGCTTGCGCGCCCAGCCCGGCTGGCTGCCCAGCAGCTGGCGCGCCAGGCTTTCCATGTCCATCTGGCGCGCCTGTGCAGTCGGCAAGTCGACGGCATACGCATCGGCCAGGTTGCTGCCCGGGTACAAGGGGGCGATGCTGGCGCCGGGTGGCAAGGCCACGGCGCGGACGGCGATGTTCATCTCTTGCATGTGCTCTCCATGTGTTCAGTGATAACATGGCCATCATACACGACAATGTGAACAGCGATAACATAGAATGACAACAACGAGCACCTATCATCACGGCAACTTGCGCGACACCCTGGTCGCCACCGCCATCGCGCAACTGGCGCAGCAGCACGACGCCGCCCTGTCGCTGCGCGAACTGGCGCGCACGGTGGGCGTATCGATCGCCGCCGTGTACCGCCACTTCCCCAGCAAGGAAGCCTTGCTGGCCGAGGTGGCGGCGGCCGGCTTCGCCAGCCTGATCGCCAAATGGGAGGCAGAACTGCCGCCACCGGACAGCCTGCCCGCCGAGCAGCGTTTTCAGCTGCTGGGCCAGCAATACATCGAATTCGCCCTGGCCGCGCCTGCCCACTACCGGCTGATGTTCGAGCACCAGGACGTGCGCCAGTTCCCCGCCCTGCAGCAAGCGGCGCAAGCGTGCTTCCAATATGTGCTGCAGACGGCCGGCGCGGCCGTGCGCGAAGCGGGCCTCGATGCGCGCTGGGACAAGGCCGCCGCCAGCGCCGGCTGGTCGCTGGGCCACGGCTACGTGATGCTGCTGCTGAGCGGGCGCCTGGCCATGGCGGACAGCGGCGACGAGCTGTCGCCAGCGATGGTGCCGCGCTTTTTTCAGTTGCCGGTGGAGGCGCTGCGGCAGGCTGCCTTGCCAGGCGGGGCAATCGCAATCAAGTCAAATTGACTCAGTGATCGGCAGGCGCCAGCTTCAGGAACGAATGATTCATGCACAATCTATCGATAGACGCGCTCTCGGTGACCGCCAGGCAATGCCTTGCCGTCACGTGTCTGCAACGCTTCTGCCAGCGCTTTGACATTCACCATCGCGCGCTGTCCGCGTTCGCCGTGCACGTGTGGAAGGTGGCGCAGCTCGGGCCTGGGGATTTTTCTGCCTGGGAACGGGGCTTTGCTTCCCTGCCTGTGACGGGCATGGGCGACCCCTGGCCGGACGACCTGCGCCTGGCACTTCCCGGGCACCTGCTCGGCGTGCTGCAGGAACTTGTTCAGCATGTGCTGGAAACGAGCGCCTGTACCTGGCATGGCGACGACCTGCCGGCCAGCCGGCGGCAACTGGAAGCCGTCTTTGCCATCTGCGTCCTGCACGACGTGGCCGTGCCGCAGCTTGCGCACTATGTGCAGCACGATGCGGCGCTGCGTGGCGGCTGGGGGCCAGTACTTACGGACGAGGAAGTCCGCGCATGGCAAGCCTTGATATAGCGCTCACGCCAGAAGGCCCTGGCGCACTTGCTCGAGCAGGCGCTCCTCTTCATCCGTATCGGCATCGATTTGCGTGACCACGGTCCAGAATCGCGCGCACGTCTTGATCTGCTCGAAAGCACGGCTCGCTTCCAGCCGCACCATGGTTTTCCTGAGACTGTGCAGATAGCCCTCTTCGATGGCGCAGAGCAATTCGTCATTGGCAGCGTCGATCAGCTCGCTCAGCGCGCCTTCGATCCTTGCATACCCCTCCTCCCACAGCTGGCCGATTTCCGGCACATCGGCTTCCATGCACTCGTTCGACCAGTCCGGAGGATAGTCAGCGCGCTGCCGGTTATCGGGAGCGGTGTCAAAGCTCAGCGAAAGGGAGGGGAACGATACGGCGTTGAAGGCAAAGGCTGTAAATGCCTGATCCTTGAAAGCGGACGCGCCCAGCAGCACCAGCGAGGCGCTGGCCAGCCTGAACCAGGTTGCTTCAACGTCATAGGCCGTTTCAAATGCGTGCCAATCCGGCGGCAAATCGGGAGTCTGGGGCATGGGGGCCTGTCGAAAAAGAATAGCGGTAAATGGTAAAAGCAATTATACGTGGCACTGCCCGTGCGGCAGACGGCAGCACGTGTGCCGTGCTCGCATGGGCGCCTGGGGACGGTTTATCTCTGTGGCAGACTGAAGGACTTGCTGTACTTGCTCATGATCTGTTTGATCTCGCCGCTAGCCGAGAGCTTATCGAGCGCCTGTCTCAGTGCCCGAGTCGTTTCCGGCTTTGCGGTTTTCTTGGAAACAAACAAAATGAAATCGTTGCTACCCAGGACGAGCGGAACACCTATGTCTTCCGGTTTCACGCCGGCCATGTACGCGCCGTAAAACAGGCCCAGACTGGATCCCACTCCCGCGTCCAAACGTCGCTTTGCCAACATTTTTGCCATGGTGACATAGTCATTGACGGGATACTTCTGGATCGCATTGTCGGTGTCAAATTGCTCCACATACTTGCTGGTGCGTACCACGCCGACGGTCTTGCCGCGCAATTCGCTCAGCTTGCTGTAGTGCTTGCCCGATGGGCCCACGAGGATGACAGGCATGGACACGACGACGCCTGCCGGCACGGCGCCGCGCGTCATTTGATCGTTGCCGAAGCGTATGGTCATGTCGGCGCTCCCGTTTTCAATATCGGCGGCGGTTCTGGGATAAGGGACAAGGGAATTGGTATAGCGCAGCCCGGCAACTTCCGCGATGCGATTGCCGATTTCGTACATCATGCCGGTGGGCTGGCCGTCATGCCCCATGAATCCCCATGGTGGGCCGAGAATGGTGGCAATCTTGAGCGATTCGCCGAGCGCCTGGCCAGGCAGCGCCAGCAAGATAGCGAGAATGGCAAACAGCCTGACAACTTTCATTTTCATCACTTTTTTAGCTGCGTGAAGTCCATGGATCCCGCGCATAGTGTATGCCCGATTGGCCTGGATACCTTACATGCCGATCAATTTTCCTTCATCTTTGTGCTGCTGGAAAGTCCGCGCCTGGTGCGCCGCCCTATCCGATTTCAGGAAGGGACCTATCCATCAAATGCCACGTCACCTCGTCGTCAGGCAAATCGAGCAGCCAGTCGCGGCGTGGTCGCGGGAACGGCGCGCCCTGGGTCAGCCAGGCCTGGCGCCAGTACTGGTTGACGATGGCCTGCAGCGGATGGTCGGCCGCTACCCACGGTTGCCAGACGCCGCTGACCGGACAGGCTTGTCCGCAAGCACAGCTCAACCATGGCTCGGGCCGCGCCACCTCACGCAGCAAGCCGTGCACCGCGCGCGGTTCCACTGCCCCATGGTTGTGCCGTATCGTCAGGCACTGCTCCCACGTCACCGCGCCGTAACGGCTCTTGCCAGCGGTATCGAGCACGCTGAAATGGCGGAACTCTTCGCCTTTGCGAAACAGCCGGGCCGGCTCCGTCAAACCTTGCCCAGCGGCGGGTTGCCAGTATGCGGAAAATGGCGCAGTCGGCGCATCGCTGTGCAAGCCGGTGGGACGCAGCGCATAGTCGGCTGCCAGGAAATACGGTTTTTGTAACAGCGAGGCGGCGCTTGCCTGCGGGATGGCTGGCGGCGGGCGGACACCCATGGCGGCGTCGAGCAAGCTCTTTCGTTGACCATCCCAGGGCGGCAGATCGGCCGGTGGCAATGGCAAGATTTTATCGAGGTTGGGGAAGCGGCGATTGGGGTTGAAGCCGAGGGCACGACTAAGTACGCCGTAACGTTCCGCTCGCGCCTTATCAATATACGGAACCAGCATATTTGCAAGATCAAACGGATCGCCGAATTCAATCGTGAGTTTGTTTGCGCATTTCTCGCAGCCCAGCCTTACTCCGGTATGTAATACTTGCAAAGCACGTTCTTTGGTTTCAGTTGTTCTTTCCCCATCAGACGTGCCGTCAGGCGTTCTTAATACAACATATAAATAAGATAAATCATATGCGGACGGGCCATATCCCTGCCCCAGCGCGCACTCCATCATCTTGATTGCCACTGGAATATTACCCCACATTTCGGCACCAGGATAGTCTTTTCCTGCGGTTAGTTTTTCTCCTAAAAAACCCAGCGCTTGGGGGTTGCCCATTTGCGCCGCCTTTTGCCAGAAGGCATAAGCGCGAGTGATGTCGCCGTCAACGCCGGTGCTATTCGCATAATACGTCCCCATTCGGTCATAAGCCGCAGGTATGCCCAGCCGCATCGCCTTTTCCACCAGTTGCACCGCTTCTTCCTCTCCATGCAAGGGATCGCGCCCTTCCACATACAAGCTGGCCAGATTGAGCATCGCCTTCCAGTGCAACCGCTCTGCCGCTTGACGCGTCAGATCGGCGATTTTTTTATAATCGCGGTCTTCCACGAAAATTTCAGGATCTTCCAAGACGCGTGCTTCGAGAAACCAGTCCTCCGCTTGCGCATCGATGGGCGGCACCTTGCTCGCCTCAGTTTCACAGATAAAATCCGCGACATGCGGATTGAAAAGTGGCAGGCTTTGGTTCCGTGGCAGGACTTTGTCGTTTGGCATTTTGCATGCAAACAGGCAGCACAGGACGATAAGCGATGCGTATTGATTCCTATACATTGTGTGCTCCATCGCTGCCGCGCCGCCCTATCCGATATCAGGAAGAGATACATCCATCAAATGCCACGTCACCTCGTCGTCAGGCAAATCGAGCAGCCAGTCGCGGCGTGGTCGCGGGAACGGCGCGCCTTGGGTCAGCCAGGCCTGGCGCCAGTACTGGTTGACGATGGCCTGCAGCGGATGGTCGGCCGCTACCCACGGTTGCCAGACGCCGCTGACCGGACAGGCTTGCCCGCAAGCACAGCTCAACCATGGCTCGGGCCGCGCCACCTCGCGCAGCAAGCCGTGCACCGCGCGCGGTTCCACTGCCCCATGGTTATGCCGTATCGTCAGGCACTGTTCCCACGTCACGGGGCCATAACGGCTCTTGCCAGCGGCATCGAGCACGCTGAAATGGCGGAACTCTTCGCCTTTGCGCAACAGCCGGGCCGGTTCCGTCACACCATGCCCACCGGCGGGTTGCCAGTATGCGGAAAATGGCGCGGTCGGCGCGTCGCTGTGCACGCCGGTGGGATGCAGCGCATAGTCGGCGGCCAGGAAATATGGCTCTTTTGAAAGCGAGGCGGCGCTTGGCTTCGGGATGGCTGGCGGTGGGCGCACGCCCATGGCGGCATGCAGCAAGGTATCCCTGTCGCCATTCCAGGGCGGCAGATCGGCGGGGGGCAGTGGCAATACCTTGTCCAGATTAGGAAAGCGCGCATTGGGATTGAATCCCAGTTCACGATTAAGTACGCCGTAACGTTCCGCTCTCGCTTTATCAATGTAAGGAGCCAACATGGTTGCAAGATTAAATGGATCTCCGAACTCAATCTCCAGTTTGTTTGCGCACTTTTCGCAGCCGAATGCTACTCCCTCATGTAGAACTTTAAGAGCAAGTGCTTTAGTTTCTGGCGTACGCGGCCCGCTAACTCTCCCTGAGGCCATTCTCGGGGAGGCATACATGTAAGATAAATTATATGCAACTGGTCCGTACCCTTGTGAAAATGCACATTCCATCATTTTTATTGCAACAGGAATATTAGCCCAATACCCTGCACCTTCATTTGCAGGACCCACATTTAGTTTATCTGACAAAAAATCCATCGCTTGAGGATTACCCATCTGTGCTGCCTTTTGCCAGAAGGCATAGGCACGCGTGATGTCGCCGTTGACACCCGTGCCATTCGCATAATACGTTCCCATCCGGTCATACGCCGCCGGTATCCCGAGTCGCATCGCCTTTTCAACCAGTTGCACCGCTTCTTCCTCGCCATGCAAGGGATCGCGCCCTTCCACATACAAGCTGGCCAGATTGAGCATCGCCTTCCAGTGCAATCGCTCTGCCGCTTGACGCGTCAGATCAACGATTTTTTTGTAATCGCGGTCTTCCACGAAAATTTCAGGGTCTTCCATGGCGCGCGCTTCGAGAAACCAGTCCTCCGCTTGCGCATCGATGGGTGGCACCTTGCTCGCCTCGGTTTCACAGATAAAATCCGCGACATGCGGATTGAAAAGTGGCAGGCTTTGGTTGCGTGGCAAGACTTCTTTCGTGTCGTTCGACATTTTGCAGGCGCCTAAAGAGAAACTCAGGATAACTGCCGTGATAAAAAATGACAGGGGAAGGGGGAAATTTTTATACTTCTTCATGCTCAACCCAAACGTAACGTTGAACTACGGTTATCTTCCAAGGGAAGCAAAAATCCGGTCATTTTCTTGTGGTCCGCACTTGCAGAATCAGATTTTTTCCTGCCGCGATTTTCTCCCATCAATTCAACCCATTTCCCGAACGCCGACACAATCTCCGCCTTCGTCCCCCCCCCCTCCATCGACCAATCCCCCGCTATGCATGCGCCACACCCGCTTGCGCAAATCACTGGCCACGCGGCGGTCGATGGTGGCGATATTGATTTCGCTGTCGACGGCCATGCTGCGCTGGTTCAGGTTGGCGCTGCCCAAGGTCATGAACACGTCGTCGACCAGCATCAATTTGGAATGGATGTAGATTTCACGGTAGCGCCAGCGGTCATTGTCAAACGCGCTGACATTGAGCATGGCCACCGATACCTTCAGCCCGAATTCGCTCTCGAGCGTCATCACGCCGGGTTTATTGATGCCGTTGGCGTGCCGCACCACATCGGGCAATTTGACTTCAACCTCGTTGGTGATGCCGAATCCGCCTCTGACACGCCGGGTTTTCGGTCGCTTGTTGTAGTCGTCGATCATGGTGTTTTGGCCCGTCATGCCAGCGTGCTGCCCCAGCGCCGCCAGCGTGTCGTGGGTGCGCGGCACCATCTGCGCCCGTTCGGGCACCGGGATGACGATGAACACGTGCATGATCGGCATATCACGCATGGTCTTGCCCGCTTTCAGGCTTCCGGCCTTCCAGGCGGCGACCACCTTCTTGCGCTCGGCCAGCAAGTGCCGGGCCCATTCTTCATACTGGAAATACTGGTTTTCCACATACAGGTAGCCGGCCGCCAGGCTGGCCTGGGTCACCGCGCGAAAATAGGTTTCCTTGATCGTCTTGTCTTGTTCCTCGGGCTGGGTCAGGACGATCTGCACGGTGGAGTCGTCCGGTTCGGCCTTGCGCAACAGCCGCGCCGGTGGGCTGCCACATGGCAACTCCCAGCTAACACAGTCGGTGGAAGCCGAACGCGTGCGGTCGTCGATAGCGCGGTCCCATGCCTTCACGAAATTGTTGTACAGCGCGATGAGCGCACGGCCGCCGTCGATGCGGCAGGCGTAATCCTGGTACGGTTTCAGCGTGGCGAACCCGCCGTCCGCGGCCATTCCCTGCAAACACTCGCGCCGCTCGTTGACGCCGCCCTGTTCGCGGCGCGTATCGTCGAGCAGATGGGCCGTCGTGTCCCAATAATCGGTCACCGAGTTCAGTCCCATCACGTAACCGACGGCCTTCGCCCCCTCTTCGTGGTCGAAATCGATCAGGACCGGCTTCTGGTGGTGCGTGCCCAGGTATTGCATGCCAGGTTTTTCGATTTCCCCCATCGTCAAGCCGTGCGGCTGGCTTATTTCCGACGCGATACTCTTGCTGATCGCGGTGCTGTCGCCGTGCCGCAAGCGAATCTCCAGGCGCCCCAACAAGCCATGGAGCGCGGCCGCATACCAGCTGTGGCAATATTCTTCACGCGCCAGCATCGGGATATCCTCGGGCCGGACGATATCGCCCCTGAAAGCACTGCTTAAAACAAGTTTTTTCCTGACTGCCTCCTGCAACATCGCCAGGCTGGCTTTTGCGCTGATGTTCTCAAAGCGCTGTCCACCGGTTTTCCATGGCGAGGTGCCGTGCGAATAACCCGGCATAGTACGCGCTATCGGCGAACCGATCCGGTCATACCAGATCAGCAGGCGCACCCTGAGGTGACGCCGCGAGGTGGCGTCGATCAGCAAGTCGCCAAACGTGTCGCCACGCGGCCAGGTGGCGCTGTTGCCGCGCACCAGTTCCATGCCCGGGTCGAAGCCCCAGCAGCACAGGTCGATCGAATGTTTAGCCCTGGCGATCTCGGCGGCGATGTCGGCGAACCCCTCCTGTCCGCAAATGAACAGCGTCAGCTTGTTGTTGTGCGTGATCGGGTGGCTGGCCTTGCCCTTCAGGTTGCGGTTTTCCAGCAGCCACTGGAGCGCACTCGTCGCAGTGCGTCCGACTTCGTCGATATGGGTAGTTTCGATGCGACCGCTCGATTCCGGCATGGCGCTCTCCCGTCAGTGTCGTGAATCATTGAACCCCGCGGCCATCGGCGGTGTCGTCAAACGCGCGCAAACCGCGGTTCGACAGCTTGTGTTCGCCGTCCGGCGCCGCGTTCGGGTCGAAGCGTGCGCTCGCTTGCAATGAAAACTCTTCGCCATTGCCAAGGACGACACGGTAGCGCGGCGTGCCGTCCTGGTGCGCGATCAGGATGCGGCCGAATTCGTCGGTCAGGCCTTGCTCGACTTCGGTCTCCCCGTTGTACAGCGTGTACGGCACATTGGCGTACAGGCCGCCATCCGCATGGGCCTGTATCGTATGCTGCAATTGCCCCGCTACCGGCGCGATGGGCGGTTCCAGCTCCGGTTGCGGCCGGTTCTTGGGCGCCAGCGGTTCCAGGTTTCCATGAAACAGCGTCGGCGACGCGGTAAAAAACTGTACCTTGTCGCTAATTTCAAGCATGCAATCGGCGCCATGCAGGCGCACGCCTTTGCGGCCGCGAATATTCACCCAGTCAGCCTGGCTGATCAATTCCAGAACCTTGTTGGCGACGATATCGACCGCATCGGTTTGCGCCGCAATCTGCACCGGGCCAGCTGCGGCGATCAGTTTCATGCCCGCCTTGTGGACGAACAGGCGCAGCGCTGCGCCGATGCTGGCGAACAGGCCGCCGCCGGCCGCCAGCGACAGGTCGCGCCCGGTCGTCAGCGCCGTGTGCTCGGCGCTGGCGATGTGCGTCGATTGCGCGCTCGTCGTTTCGATACCGGCCGGACTGGCCAGCACCAGATGTGGCTTCGATAGTTCGGGAAATGCGTTTTCGCCACTGCCGGCACCGCCCTTGATCGCGGCATGCTGGGCATTGAGCACATCGGCGGCGGCACCCTGCTGGGCGGCGCTTTCTTGCGCGCCGTAATGCTGCGCCAGGGCGGCAAACGCCTTGTGCCGCTCAGCAGCCTCGGCCAACCGGCGCAAGGTTTCATCCATGCTCTTGATATGCGAGGCGGCGCCAGGGCGCGCTTCGGTGGTCAGCAACATGCCGCGACCGGCGCGCGCCACGCCCCAGGCGTCTGACGCCAGTTCCCAGCCTTCGCCACGCGCATCCTTGCGCCCGCTGGCGTCTTCGATGCGGCTGATGCAGCCGAGCGACAATTGGCTGTGCTGATGATCGCTTTTCAGTTGCGCCTGGATGTGCTGGTGCGTGTCGTCGAGTACCAACTGGTTGCCGCGCACGCCGTAGCCGCCGCCAGGCATCAGCTCGGCGCTGCGCCAGCCGCCCAGTACGCGTTGCCCCGGCAAATTCCACGGCGGCGCATGCTTGCCGTTGTACACCGCACCTACGATGACGGGACGGTCGATATTGCCGTCGAGAAACTGGATCAGCACTTCCTGGCCGATGCGCGGCAACGCGATCTGGCCGAACGCCTGGCCCGCCCATGGCGTCATGACCCGGATCCATGGCGAACTGCCCGCGTCGAACTTGCCCAGCCGGTCCCAGTGAAATTGCACCTTCACCCGGCCCAGCGCGTCGGTATGGATGGTTTCGCCTGCCGGCCCGGTGACGATCGCCGTCTGCACGCCGGGCAAGGCACAAGGCGTGCTGTTGAACTGCCGCCCCGGATACCAGCGGATGCTCTTGCGGATGCAGCTGAAACGGTTTTCATAATGCGACTTCGCGCCCATCCCTGCCTGGTAATTGTTGCTGGCGATATGATCGACCGACAGGATCAGGTATTCGCGCGAGCCGATGTCCGGGCGCGCCGCTTCACCTCTGGCCGGCATGGCTTGCTTGCCGCTGAAGTGTCCGCCCAGCGTGAAACTGCGCCCGGCCTGGGCGCAGCGGTGATTGCCGCCAGCTTCGAAGTATTGCGCCTGGCAGTTATGCCCCTCCAGGCGGCGTTGCGCCAGCGCTTCGCCGTCGCCCATGTCGGCATAGCCATAGCCGGTGTTTTGATACAGTTCATGGGCAAACACGTCGCCCTGCTGGTGCAGCGCATAGCCGCTGGCGCGGCTGGCATACGGCTGCTTGTAGTTGAAGCTGGCCAGCGTGAGCGAGCCTGAAGCGATCTTCCGTATTGCCTGCCAATCGCGTATGCCGTCGCCCTCCTGCGAGCCCGCGCCGCTGCGAAACATCATCTCGTCGGCTACGCTGGCATCGCCGTCGCCAGGATCGATGCTGTCGCTCAGCCAGGTATTGTCGCCCAAACAGAGCGTATGACCGTCGGCGCGATGTTCATACCAGTAATGAATACCTTGGTCTTCCCAGCGCCGGTGCAGATGATTGTAATCGGTTTCATTATGCTGGTTGGCGCAGCTTAATATCGCTTTTTCCTCATGCAGCCGGTTTTGCCAGTCGCGCTGCAAATAATGATCGAAGGTCGTTTCGCTGATATCGATGACCGTGCGTTCGTGGAACGAGACGTTGTCCATGCGCAGCCTGGAAAACGCCAGCCAGGGTTGCAGCACCATCTGGTAGAACGCGAAACCGCCATCGCTGCGTAACAAGCGAAATTCGCCGACGTAACCATTAAAATGGCGCAAGCTGCCGTCATCGCGCACCATCGAAATCGTGACCATGCGTCCCATCATCGCTCTCAGGGGAACGTGGAGATTGTCGGACAGCAGTTCGACGTCGAAGCGGAAGTCGCGTGACATTTCCTCGTGTGCCCGCAAACTGTTGACCAGCAGCGCAGTATCGGGTGGGCCATCGTCGCGCGGAAATTCCATGCGCAGCAAGCGGCTGTCCTGGGTTCTCCAGCTCGCTCCGAAAAGGCGCGCCAGATCGGCTGCCAGCTCGCCATCATTCATGTTGCCCCCTTCAAACTTGTTCCCCAGGCCCATGCTAACCATGGTGAACGCTGGCATATTGATGGAACTCAAACTAGTTGCCCATACGTAAAAAAGCCGCATCGGCCTTACGGCGGATGCGGCTTGTTTAGCGTCGAAAATTACTTCTTGGCAGCTTTCGGATACTTGATCGTCATTTCCTGGAGCAAATTATCCGCGTGGTCCACTTCCTTCATCACCCACAGCATGTAGCGGATGTCGAGATGGATGGCGCGCGTGATGGCCGTGTCGAAGTACCAGTCCTTGGTGATCGACTCATACGTCGAATCGAAGTTCAGGCCGATCAGTTCGCCACGCTTGTTCATCACGGCCGAGCCGGAATTGCCGCCCGTGGTGTCGGCGCTGGTCAGGAAGTTGACTGGCACCGTGCCCAGCACGGGGTCGTGGAACTGGCCGTAGCGTTTTTGCTTGACGGCGTCGATCAAGCCTTGCGGCGCTTCGAACGGGGCCTTGCCCGTGACTTTCTCGACGATGCCTTCCACGGTCGTGAACGGTCCCTTGGTGATGCCATCGCGCGGCGAGTACGGCGATACCGTGCCGTAGGTAACGCGCAGGGTCGAGTTGGCGTCAGGATACACCGGCTTGCCTTGCGACTTTTTCCAGGCGATCACCGCTTGCATGTATTGCGGAATCACGCGCTCCAGGTTGCCGTCGATTTCCTTGCGGCGCTCTTCCAGCGCCAGTTCCACTGGCTGCAGCTTGACGGCCAGCTGCATGAAGGCGTCGTCGGAGCGGGCCACGGCGGCCTGGTCCTTTTCCAGCCAGGCCAGGCGCTTGGCCGTGTCAGCCAGTTGCGTCTGCTGGTACAGGGCCGGCACGGCCGCTGGCGCCGGCAGCAGCGCGTCCAGGCCTTGCGGATGGCTCTTCGCCGCCAGTTGCGCGTAACGCTTCAGGCCCGCCGCAAAACGCGCCTGGTCGACCTGGTTGACATACGACTGTTCCAGGCGCGCCAACCGGGCCTTGATGAAGGCCAGGTCGCGCTGCTGGAAGCCCGATTCGCGCTCGGCGTCCGCTTTCTGGCGCTCCAGCGACAAACGGTAGACGGTGCGCGCGCTTTTCAGCAAGTCGCTGTTGGTGGCCACGGACCAGGCGAACTCTTCTTCACTGAGGGCCATGTCGCTGGCGATCGCCGCGTCCAGTTCGGCCAGCAGGGTAGCCGACACATTCGGCTGCTTGGCGTACCAGGCGCGGAATTCGGCATCCTGCACGTCCTTGATGGCGGCGATGTCCTTGCGCGCAAAACCGTCGAGCAAGCCCTGGGTTTTCTTCAGCACGTTGTTGATGCTTTTCACCACGCTGGCATAGCGCACGGCGGAGGCGGCGTCACCCTGCGTCGCATCGGCCATCACGGCCAGGTCCGCTTGCAGTTCGGATACTTTCAGGGGGAAAGCCGTATCGCGCGCGAAGCGGATTTCCGCCGGCAGCTTGTAGCGGCTGGTGCGGCCGGGGTAGCCCGCCAGCAAAATGCCATCGCCGGCTTTCAAGCCTTCGGCCGAGACCACCAGGAAGTCCTTCGATTTATACGGCACGTTGTCGGGCGACGGGTCGGCCGGACGGCCATCCTTGCCCACGTAGGCGCGCAGGAACGAGTAGTCGCCCGTGTGGCGCGGCCATTCGTAGTTGTCGATGTCGCCGCCGAAGTTGCCGATCTTGTCCGATGGCGCGTACACCAGGCGCACGTCGCGTATCATCATCTGGCGGATGCGATAGTACTCGAGGCCGCGGTGGAAGGCGGGCACGGAGCAGCGGTACATCTTGTCCGTTTCGCATTCGGCGATCAAGTCCTTGACGCGCTTTTCCACCGCTTCGTGGCGCGCGCGACCCGTCATGTCGGCCGTCAAGCCTTTCAGCACGCGCTCGCTGACGTTCTCGACCTTGTCGGTCACATACACGAGGCTGTTCGGACCGCCCGGCAGCTCGCCAGCGCGCGTCTTGGCCAGGAAGCCGTTGGTAATGTAATTGTGTTCCGGCGTGGAATTGCGCTGCACGGCGCCATACGCGCAATGGTGGTTCGTCACCACCAGGCCCGCGTCGGAGACGAAAGCGGCCGAGCAGCCGCCCAGCGAGACGATGGCGCTCATCGGATGCTTGCTCAGGTCGGCCAGTTTTTCCGCAGGTATTTCGATGCCGACCCGTTTCAGGTCGGCTTTCAGCTGTGGCAGCTGGTGTGGTTGCCACTGCCCTTCGTCGGCGTGTGCGCCGGCGAACGCGCCCAACAAGGCGACTGGTAAAACGATTGTTTTGAACAAGATATGCCCCTCCATAAATAGCAGGCGAAAGTATAGCCTGTCACAGGGGCCTGAGTCGGCAAAAATTAACGCATTGCAATTTCTGTATCAGGCGGCCGGCCGCCCCGCTCCCGGCAAGGGAATCTGCAGGGACAAACGGCAACCGGCGCCCGAGGCCGGCATGCCCACCTCGAAGTGGCCGCCCAGCGCCGTCACGCGCTCGGCAATGCCGATCAGGCCAAAGCACTGCTTCTTGCGCTGCTGTTGCGGCGTGATGCCGATGCCGTTGTCGCTGATGACCACATACACGGCGCAGGCATCCGAACTGAGCTCGATCTCGACCTGGCTGGCCTGGGCATGGCGCATGACGTTGCTGAGCGCTTCCTGCACGATGCGGAACAGCACGATCTCGACCTGGCTGCCGATGGCGGCAAACAGGGCCTCGTCGCGTATCAGCAGGCGGCAAGCGACGCCGCTGCGCTTGCGGAAGTCGCCCACCTGCCATTCGATGGCAGCCTGCAAGCCCAGGTCCAGCGCCATCGGACGCAGCTCGTTCATGATGCCACGCACGCTCTTGATGGTGGTGTCGACATTGCTGAGCACGGCACCAACGCGGCGGTGCAGGCGCGGATGGGAACCTTCCGTGCGCGCGCTGAGCATGGAAATATCGATGCGCAGCGCCAGCAGGTTTTGCCCCAGTTCATCGTGGATATCGCGCGAAATGCGCTTGCGCTCGTCTTCCTTGGCCGTTTCCAGGTGCAGCGCCAACTGGCGCAGCTGCGCATGCGACTGGCGCAACGCGCTATCCATCAACTTGCGCTCGGTAATGTCCGTGTGCGCCACCACCACGCGCAGCGGCCCTTCGCCGAGGAAACGGCTGATCCTGGCCTGCGACCAGCGGGGGCCTGAGCGCGTGGCAAATTCATACTCGAGCGCAAACGTGTCGGCCGTGCCCGCAATCACGGCGCGGATGCCGGCGGACAGCTCGCGTCCGGCGCTGCGCTGCCAGCGCGGGTCCGTCTCGCAGAATTCCAGGTACTGCAGCGGCCGTGGCGTGTGCCCGACGAAGGCCAGGCACGCCTGGTTGGCATGCACGACGCTGCCCGCCTGGTCCAGCACCAGCACCCGGTCCGTCAGCGAATCGATGGTGGCGTGAAAGAAGCGCTCGGCATCGCGCAAGGCTTCCTGTGCCCGCTCGCGCTGCTGCACTTCCAGCTGCAGATGCTGGTTGGCGCGCAGCAACTCGGCCGTACGGTCGATGACGCGCTGGTCCAGTTCGCGGTGCAGTTCGCGCAAGTCCGCTTCGGCCAGCTTGCGCTCCGTGATATCGGAAAACACGCCGACAAAGTGGCTGATGCTGCCATCCTGGCTGCGCATGGGTGTGATCGACAGCGACTCGACGAAGCGCTCGCCATTCTTGCGCCGGTTCACCAGTTCGCCATACCAGCTGCCATCCTGGTGCAGGCTACGCCACATGGCTGCATAAAAATGCGGCAAATGCGTGCCGCCGCCGAGGAAGGACGGATCGCGCCCGATGGCTTCCTCCGCCTGGTAACCGGTGATGGCGGTGAAGGCGGGATTGACGGAAATGATGCGGTTGGCGCTGTCCGTCACCAGCACGCCTTCGCGTATGCTGTTGAGGATGACGAAGGCGCGCCGCAAGGCCGATTCGCGCGCATGCTCGTCGCCCAGGTCCGTCACCAGCATGCGCGCCGTGGCGCTGGCCGCGTCGAAATTGGCCTCGATGCGCACCATGCCGCCCATGCCGCCCGCTTCGCCTTCGAACAGTTGCGCTTCGAGCACCTGGCGCGCGCCGCTGGTAAAGACGGCATCGAGGAAGCGGCGGAAGCCGCCCTGCGCCTGCGGCGCGACGAATTGCTCGAAACGCCGCCCCAGCAGCTGGTTCTTGTCGCGCTGCAACAAGCCGCAGGCCGCCACATTGACACGCGTGATGACGCCCTCGCGCGCCAGCGAAAAATAGCTGACGGGCGCCTGTTCATACAGCTGCGCATAACGGTCGCGGCTGCTTTCAAACTCATTCTTCAGTTGTTCCAGCTCGGCCAGGGCCGCACTCTGCATTTCCAGCTCGATCTGGCTGACCTGCAACTCATGCAGCTGGCGCATCACCTCTTCATTCGACTGCGGCGGCGCTACGGACTGGCGCTGCTGCGCCGCCAATTGCTCGGCCTGCTCTCGCAACTTGGCCGGCCCGCCCCCGGCGTCGAATGGTTCGCTCATGATGCGCTCTCTCCCGCTTTCCCGTCTGCCGCGGCGCCGGACTGGATTTGCCGCAACTGGGCTTCCAGCAGTTTCGATTCCGTAATGTTGATGAAGGTCACCACCACGCCATCGATCACATTTTCCACCGTACGGTACGGCATGATGCGCACGTTGTACCAGCGTCCCGTCTTGGTTTCCACTTGCCGCTCGCAAAACACCAGGCTGCGGATCACTTCCAGCGCATCGTCTTCCAGGCCCGGATAATCGAGGTCGTTGACGATGTCGCTGAGCGGGCGGCGCAAGTCCGTCTGGATCAGCTTGTAGATTTGCGTGGCCGGCGCCGTGAAGCGGCGGATGCGCAGCTCGCTGTCGAGGAAAATGGTGGCGATATCGGTACTATTGAGCAGGTTTTTCATGTCGCTGTTGACGAGCGACAAATCGTCGACCTTCGATTGCAGCTCCGCATTGACCGTGTACAGTTCTTCGTTCAACGACTGCATTTCTTCCTTCGACGTGGTCAGCTCTTCGTTCGCCGATTGCAGTTCCTCATTGGTCGACTGCAATTCCTCGTTGGCCGATTTGAGCTCTTCGCGCGAGGTCTGCATTTCGTCGCGCACGGCCTGGATTTCATTGCGCGCCTGGATCAGCTGCTGCTCCAGCTCCAGCATCTTGGGGCTCGCCGAGCGGCCCCGGCGCGGCGTCGCCGCCAGCGGCACGCTGGCAAACGTGACGAAGACCATGCCGCAGAGCGCTTCGGGCTGGCGCAAGGCTTCCGCCGTCAGGTCCACGCCCTGCGCCTGTCCGGCTTGATCCTTGAACACCAGGCCTGTCAGGCGTACCAGGCTGTCGCTTTGCAGCGCCTGCGTGATCAGGCCCGCCAGCTCGTAGCGCAAGCCCTCGCGCGCCATCGCGTGAATATTCCAGTTGGCCTTGCCTGCCGCCGGTTCCAGGAAGGCGCCCGTGCGGCCGTTGATGTACAGGATATCCCCCTCCTGGTTCAGCAGCACGGCCGCAGGCGAATATTTCTGGAGCAATAATTGCTCGACATGGGACTGGATTTTTCCGGGCATGCTGACGTCTCTCGTGTCGCTGGGGGGAGGAGGAGTGGCCGACGACACCTTCGTGGGAAAGTACGTCAGCAAGCGCTGGCGAGCCAGGTTGTCGAGGCGCCGGTACAGCCGGGTCGATGTGGTCAGCGGCGCGAACAGCTCGGAAAAATGTCCCGGCGTGTCGGCACTGCCCAACAGTAAAACGCCATCGCGGTTCAAGGCGTAATGAAACAGGGGAATCAAACGCTGTTGCAGCTTGGCATTGAGGTAAATCAACAGATTGCGGCAGCACAGGATATCGAGCTTGGTGAACGGTGGATCGGAAATGATGTTTTGCTGGGCAAAGATGATCATGTTGCGGATCTCTTTCCTGACCAGGTAGTCGTTCTTGTCCTGCAAGAAAAACCGTTCCAGGCGCTCGGTCGACACTTCGCTGCTGATCGTTGATGGAAAACGGCCCTGGCGCGCGCGGTCGATGGCGTCGGCCGACAGGTCGGTGGCAAAAATCTGCAGGCTGTATTTCGACGGCGGGTTGCTGCTGGCCACCACTTCATGGAACACCATGGCCAGCGAATAGGCTTCCTCGCCCGTGGAACAGGCCGGTATCCAGGCCTTGAAAGCGCGCCCGTCCGGGTGGGCCGCCAGCATTTGCGGCAAAACCACCATCTTCAGGTACTCCCACACCTTCGCGTCGCGGAAAAAATTCGTCACGCCGATCAGCAATTCCTTGAACAGCAGGTCGATTTCCGCAGGATTGTTACGCAGATAGGGAATGTACTCTTCCATCGACGTCATCTGGTACAAGCTCATGCGGCGCTCGATGCGGCGCAGCACCGTATTGATCTTGTAGTCTGAAAAACTGTTGCCCGTATGTTCGGACAGCAAGGCGACAATTTCCTGCAATGCATTGCGTCCGCTCGGCTCCTTGCCCGGCAACGCCAGAAAGCTGCTGCGAAACAGGTAACTGACGATCTTTTCCGGCATCTTGTCGGGAAAATCGACGAGGTCCACCGCGTCGGCGGAAATCGCGCTTTGCGGCATCATGTCGAACTTGGCCGTATCGGGATGCTGGGCCAGGGTCAGGCCACCGGCCTGCTTGATGGCCTGCAAGCCGCGCGTGCCATCGCTGCCCATGCCGGACAGAAT
This sequence comes from Janthinobacterium sp. SUN073, assembly GCF_030397665.1. GTDB lineage: Bacteria > Pseudomonadota > Gammaproteobacteria > Burkholderiales > Burkholderiaceae_D > Janthinobacterium. The sequence continues at coordinate 129,138 of NZ_JAPUBT010000001.1, forward strand.
CACGCCCACGGCCAGTTCGCCCAGCTCGGCCGCCAGGCTTTCGAAGAAAGCATTGATGGGCAGGCGGTGGCCACGCAGCTGCAGCGGCTCGCTGAGCACAAAGTGTCCCTTGGACAGGCCCAGGTCCGCATTGGACGGGATCACATAGATATGGTTCGGCTGCAGTGCGGCGCGCTGCGTGATTTCTGTGACGGGGATGCTGGTGGCGCGCTGCAGCAGTTCCGGCAACATGGCTTTTTGCGTGGGATCCAGGTGCTGGATCACCACATAGGCGATGCCGCTCTGTGGCGACACATGCGTCAGGAAAGCGATAATCGGGTCGAGACCACCGGCCGACGCGCCGATGGCCACCACGGGGAAATCGATGGCGGCCACCTCAGGCGCTGGAGCTTTGCTGTGTTTGCTGCGTGTCATCGTCGGCAAGAATGCAGCCACGGCACGTGCGCCAGGCTGGCGGATGAATAATCTTGCATTCTAGCACCCAAGGCGCACGGCAAAACGCGAATTTGGCGCAGGTTTTTCAGCCTGCGCCAGCCCGTCCCCCTACTGTGCCTGCGGCGTATGCCAGCCGCCGCCCAGCGACTGGATCAGGGCCACGGCCGTCGTCTGGCGGTCCGCCTGCGCCTGCACCAGCGAACGGCGCGCCGACAGGGCCGTCACTTGCGCCGTCACCACGTCCGTGTAGCCGACCTGGCCCGCGTTGTAACGGTTCAGCATCTGCTGCTCCACCTGGTCGGCGGCGGACGACGCCTGCTGGCGCAAGGCCAGCTGCTCGGCCAGCGCGCGCGTGGCCGACAACTGGTCTTCCACGGCGCCAAAGGCACTCAATACCGTCTGGCGGTAGCGCGCCACGGCCGCCGCATGCCCCGCCCTGGCCGCGTCCACGCTGGCCGTGGTGGCGCCCGCGTTGAACAGGGTTTGCGCGGCCGACACGCCCAGCGACCACAGGCTCGACGAAGCATTGAACAGGTCACCGACACGGCTGGCGCCGGAACCGTAGGAACCCGTCAGGTTCAGGCTCGGATAGTAGGCGGAGCGGGCGATGCCGATCTGCTCGTTGGCCACGGCCACCCTGCGCTCGGCGGCCGCGATGTCGGGACGGCGCTGCAGCAGGGTCGACGGCACGCCCAGCGGCACCTCGGGCACGGTCAGGGTCCACGGCGCCACGGCCAGGCTGAAGTCGGACGGCGCCTTCCCCAACAGGATGGCAATCGCGTGTTCCAGCTGCGCGCGGGCACGCGTCTGGCTGGACAGATCGATCTGCGCATTGGCCAGCTGCGTCTGCGCCTGCAGCAGGTCGGACCTGGCGGCGATGCCGGAGTTGAAGCGGTTGCCGGTGATCTCGAGCACGCGCTTGTAGCCATCGATGGTGGCGTTCAGCAGCGCGATCTGCGCATCGCTCTGGCGCAGCGAAAAATAATTGATGGCCAGCTCGCCCTGCGCCGACAGGCGCGCCGCTGCCAGGTCCGCCGCGCTGGCTGCGGCACTGGCGTCGGCGCCCGATACGCCCGCGCGCAGGCGGCCCCAAATGTCCGGCTCCCACGAGGCGCCGATGGCGGCCTTGAAGTTGTTGTTCGTCTGCTGCTCGCCCCCGCCGCCGGAGCGGGCGCCGCTGCCCGTCAGGTTCACGGTCGGGAACAGCGAGGCGCGCTGTTCGCGCACCAGCGCGCGCGCCTGCTCGTACGCGGCGATGGCAGCGGCCACATTCTGGTTCGATATGTCGATGCTGTCGGCCAGCTGGTTCAGCTGCGCATCGCCGAACAGGGTCCACCACGGACCCCGTTCCAGGGTGTCGGCCGGCGCGGCAGGCTGCCAGCCGGCCGCCTCCTTGAACGTTTGCGGCGCGGCGGCCGCCGGCGTTTCATACGCGGGACTGACGGCGCAGCCGGCCAGCAGAACAGCAGCCGCCAGCGCCAGCAAGTGGCGTGCGGGGACGGTCGATACGATAGGTTTTACTTGCTTCATGATTGTGTGCTCGGGTTATCTGGCCCAGGAATGCGGCTCAATTGCTGCTCGTCGGCGCCGCGCGTGCGCAGCTTGTCGAGCAGGATGTAGACCACCGGGGTGGTCAGCAATGTGAGTAACTGGCTGGCAATCAGGCCGCCGATGATGGCGACCCCCAAGGGCTGGCGTAGCTCCGACCCCTCGCCGAAACCGATCGCCAGCGGCAAGGCGCCAAGCGCCGCCGCCAGGGTGGTCATCAGAATGGGGCGGAAACGCAGCAAACATGCCTCGCGCACCGCTTCCACCGCTGTCAAGCCGCGCGAACGCTCGGCCTCCAGCGCGAAGTCGATGATCAATATAGCATTTTTCTTGACGATACCGATCAACAGGAACACGCCGATCAGGGCGATGATGGAAAACTCCATGCGGAACAGCAGCAAGGCCAGCACGGCGCCCACGCCGGCCGACGGCAAAGTCGACAGCACGGTAATCGGGTGGATCAGGCTTTCGTACAGGATGCCCAGCACGATGTAGATCACCACGATGGCCGCCAGGATCAGCAGCGGCTGCTCCTTGTTGCTGTCCTGCGCACTCTTGGCCGAACCCTGGAAGCTGCCGCGCACATTCACCGGCATGCCGATTTCCGACTCCGCCTGGGCCACGGCCGCCTGCCCGTCGCTGAGCGGATAGCCGTCGGCCAGGTTGAACGACACGGTGGTGGCCAGCTCCCCGCCCTGGTGGTTGATGGACGTGGCCGTGGAGCTTTCCGCAAAGCTGCTGAACGAGGACAGCGGCACCATGTGCGCCAGGGTCGTGGACAGGGCCGAGCCGCTGGACGGATCGCGCGCCGCCGTCGTGTTCGACGTCGTCGCGGTGACGGCTGAAGTGACTACGCTGGTGGTCGTGCTGACACCGGCCGCGTTGGAGGCCGGCACATACACCGAGCGCAGTGCTTCCGGGCTTTGCGCATAGCGCGGCGCCACTTCCATGATCACGTGGTACTGATTCAGCTCATCGTAGATGGTCGCCACCTGGCGCTGGCCGAAGCTGTTGTACAGCGCATTGTCGATGTCGCGCACCTGTACGCCCAGCTGCGTGGCGCGGTCCTTGTCGATGGAGACAAAGGTTTCCACGCCGTTTTCCGCCTGGTCCGTGTCGACGTCGATCAGGGCCGGCTGCAGCTTCATCTGGTCGGCCAGTTTCGCCGCCCATTTTTTCAGGTCCGCCTGGTTGTCGCTGATCAGGGTGTACTGGTACGTCGAATTGCTGGAACGCCCGCCCATGCGCAAATCCTGCACGGGATTGAGGAACAGCGAAATGCCCGTCACCTTGGCCAGCTGCGGGCGCAAACGGGCGATCACGGCCTGGCCCTTGTCGGTGCGCTGCGAGGCCGGTTTCAGATCGATGAACATGAAGCCGCCCCCTGCCCGTCCGCCGCCAGTGAACCCCACGACGGTGGCGACGGCGGGATCGTCCTTGATGATGTCGACCAGCTGGCGCAATTTACTCTGCATGGCCTGGAACGAGATGCTCTGATCGGCGCGCATGCCGCCATTGATCTGGCCCGTGTCCTGCTGTGGGAAAAAGCCCTTGGGCGCGGCCGCGAACAGATACACGTTCAGGCCGACGACGAACACGAGGATCGTCATCACGAGAGCGGCGCTGGACAGGGCCCAGTCCAGGCAGTGTTCATACACTGTCAGCATGCGCTCGAAACCGCGTTCGAACCAGCGCGCGACCAGGCCGGGCGGCTTGTGCTGCTGGCCGCTTTTCAGCAGCCAGGCGCACATCATCGGCGTGGTGGTCAAAGAAATGACCAGCGAAATCATCACGGCAGCCGACAAGGTGACGGCAAATTCGCGGAACAGCCGCCCCACCTGCCCGCCCATGAACAGCAGCGGAATGAAGACGGCCACCAGCGACAGGCTGATCGACAGTACCGTAAAACCCACTTCGCGCGCGCCCAGCAGGGCCGCCTTGAAACGGTCCATGCCGGCCTCGATGTGGCGCTGCGTGTTTTCCAGCACCACGATGGCGTCGTCGACGACAAAGCCGGTGGCCACCGTCAGCGCCATCAGCGACAGGTTGTTCAGGGAAAAGCCCAGCATGTACATCACGCCAAAGGTGCCCAGCAAGGAAACGATGGTGGCGACAGCCGGGATGATGGTGGCGCGCACGCTGCGCAAAAAGGCGCTGACCACCAGCACGACGAGCACGATGGACAGGATCAGCGTGAATTCGATCTCGTGCAGGGACGAGCGGATGGAGTTGGTGCTATCGGACGCCACCTGCAGCTTGATGTCGCCGGGCAGCTGCGCCTGCAGCTGCGGCAGCAGCGCGCGCACGCCATCGACCGTGGCGATGACGTTGGCGCCCGGCTGGCGCGTGATCAGCACGATGACGGCCGGGTCGCCATTGAACAGGCCCAGGGTATTATTGTTCTCCACGCCGTCGACCACGTCGGCCACGTCGTCGAGGCGGATGGCGGCGCCGTCGCGCCAGGCCACGACCAGGCTGCGGTAGTCGTTTGCTGAGCGCCCGCCCGAAGCCGTCGCCGCGCCCGAATAGATTTGCAGGCTGCGCGCGTCGCCGGAGATCGCCCCCTTGGGACGGTTGGCGTTGCTGGCCTGGATGGCTGCGCGCACGTCTTCCATCGACACGGCATAGTGATTGAGCTGATAGGGCAGCAATTCCACGCGCACGGCCGGCAGCGAGCCGCCGCCCAGTTCCACGTCGCCCACGCCTTTGACCTGTGCCACCTTCTGCTGCACCAGGTTCGACACGGCATCGTAGATCTGGCCCGGCGTGCGCGTTTTCGAGGTCAGCGCCAGGATGATCACGGGCGCGTCGGATGGATTGGCCTTGCGGTAGGTGGGGTTGCTGCGCAAGGTGGCCGGCAAGTCCACGCGCGCGGCGGCAATGGCCGCCTGCACTTCGCGCGCGGCCGAATCGATCTTGCGGTTCAGGTCGAACTGCAGGTTGATGCGCGCCGAACCCGTGCCCGACGACGACGTCATCTCGTTCACGCCCGAGATCACGCCCAGGCGCCGCTCCAGCGGCGTGGCCACCGAGGTGGCCATGGTCGCGGGGCTGGCGCCGGGCAAGCTGGCGCTGACGGAAATGGTCGGATAGTCGACCTGCGGCAGCGGCGAGACGGGCAGCACGAAGAAGGCGCCGATGCCCGCCAGCGCGATGCCGATGGTCAGCAGCACGGTGGCGATGGGGCGCTTGACGAACGGTTCGGACAGGTTCACGCGGCGCTCCCCGCGTTATTGGCCGGTTTGTCCAGGCTCACGCCCCGCGACTTTGGCGCGAAACGCTGGCCCAGGCGGTCGAAGCCCAGGTAGATGACGGGCGTGGTAAACAGGGTCAGCACCTGGCTGACGATCAGGCCGCCGAAGATGGCCAGGCCCAGCGGACGGCGCAACTCGGCGCCCTCGCCCCAGCCCAGCATCAGCGGCACGGCCGCGAACAGGGCCGCCAGGGTGGTCATCAGGATCGGGCGGAAACGCAGCAGCGCCGCCTGGTGGATGGCTTCCTGCGGACTCTTTCCTTCATCGCGTTCGGCCTCGATGGCAAAGTCGATCATCATGATGGCGTTCTTCTTGACGATGCCGATCAAGAGGATGATGCCGATGATGCCGATCACGCCCAGGTCCTGCCCGGAGATCATCAGCGCCAGCAAGGCGCCCACGCCGGCCGACGGCAAGGTCGACAGAATCGTCAGCGGGTGGATGTAGCTTTCGTACAGCACGCCCAGCACGATATACACGCAGACGACGGCGGCCAGGATCAGCCACAGCTGGTTCGACAGCGAATTTTCATACGCGCCTGCCGCGCCGAGGAACGTCAATGTCACCGATGGCGGCAAGGCGATGTCTTTCGCCGCCTGGCGGATGGCGTCGACGGCGCTGCCCAGCGCCACGCCTTGCGTCGTATCGAAACCCAGCGTCGTGGCGGGGTATTGCGCCACGTGCGTGATTTGCAGCGGCGCCTGTTTTTCACTGACGCTGGCAAACGCGGACAGCGGCGTCGACTTGCCGGAACCCGTGCGCACCTGCAGTTCCGCCAGATCGGCCGGCGTGGTGACGATGCCAGGCTGCGCTTCGAGGATCACACGGTACTGGTTGGTTTCCGTGAAAATGGTCGAGATGATGCGCTGGCCGAAGGCGTTATATAAGGCGTCGTCGACGGTGGCCGTGGTCACCGACATGCGCGCGGCACTGTCGCGGTCGATGGCCACCGTGACGGCGGCGCCCGTGGCGCCCGCGTCCGTGACGACGTTGCGCAACTGCGATTGCTCGCGCATGCGCGCCGCCAGCTTGCCGGCCCACTCGGTGACGGTGGCCGTATCGGCCCCTTCCAGCGAGACGCGGTACTGCGTCGGGCCCGACTCCGCATCGATGGTCAGATCCTGCGTCGGCTGCAGATACAGCGTCACGCCAGCCACCTTGGCCACGCGGTTGCGCAGGCGTTCCATGATCTCATCCTGGCTGCCGCTGCGCGGACGCTTGAGATTGATCAGCATGCTACCCGTATGCAGCATGGTGTTGTTGGCCGCATCCACGCCCACGAGGGAACTCAAGGTATCGACAGCGGGGTCTTCCAGCAACGCGCTGGCGGCGGCCTGCTGCAAGGTGGCCATGCGTTCGTACGAGACGGCTTGCGAGGTTTCGATGCGCGCCTGCAGCTGGCCCGTGTCCTGCGTGGGGAACAGGCCTTTCGGGATGGTGATGTACAGGATGACGGTCAGCAGCAAGGTGGCCAGGGCTACCAGCAAGGTCAGTCCCTGGCGTTTCAAGACCCACACCAGCGCATGGTCGTATTGCACGATCACCTTGTCGAGGAAGGCCTGGATGCGCTGGCCCGTGGCGCTGACTTTTTCATCGGCGTGGCTCTTCAGCCAGCGCGCCGACATCATCGGCACCAGGGTCAGCGAGACGACGGCGGAAATCAAAATCGTGATGGCCAGGGTCATGGCAAATTCGCGGAACAAGCGGCCCACCACGTCGCCCATGAACAGCAGGGGAATCAGCACGGCGATCAGCGAGACCGTCAGCGAGATGATGGTAAAGCCGATCTGCGACGCGCCCTTCAGGGCGGCCGCCATCGGCGTTTCGCCCTCTTCGATGTAGCGGGCGATATTTTCGATCATGACGATGGCGTCATCGACGACAAAACCCGTGGCGATCGTCAAGGCCATCAAGGAGAGGTTGTTCAGGCTGTAGCCGAGCAAATACATGACGCCGCAGGCGCCGATCAGGGAAATGGGCACGGACAGGCTGGCGATCACGGTGGCGCGCATGCTGTGCAGGAAGGCGAAGATCACCAGCACCACCAGCAGCACGGACAATAACAGTTCCATTTCCACGTGTTCGACGGAAGCGCGGATGCCCGTGGTGCGGTCGCTCAGCACATCGAGCTTCATGGCCGCCGGCAGGCTGGCCTGCAAGTCCGGCAGCAGGGCCTTGATGGCGTCGACCGTCTTGATGACGTTGGCGCCGGGCTGGCGCTGCACGTTCAGGATGATGGCCGGCCGCTTGCCTGACCAGGCGCCCAGGCGCGTGTTTTCCGCGCTGTCGACGACATTCGCCACGTCAAGCAGGCGCACGGGCGCGCCGTTCTTATAGGTGATGATCAGGCGCTTGTAGTCTTCCGCCGTCACCAATTGATCGTTGGCGTTGATGGTAAACGAACGCGTGGGACCATCGAAACTGCCCTTCGCGCTGTTGACGTTGGCCGCCGCGATGGCGGTACGCAGGCTGTCGAGGCCCAGACCGTACGAGGCCAGCAATTTGGTGTCGCCCTGGATGCGCACGGCGGGACGCTGGCCGCCCGACAGCGAAACCAGGCCCACGCCATTGACCTGGCTGATCTTCAGCGCCAGGCGCGTGTTGACGATGTTTTGTACCTGCGTCAGCGGCATCGTGTCCGAGGTAATCGCCAGTGTCAGCACGGGCGCGTCGGCCGGGTTGATCTTCGCGTACACGGGCGGCGCCGGCAAGTCGGTGGGCAGCAGCGAGCCGCCCGCGTTGATGGCGGCCTGCACTTCCTGCTCGGCCACGTCCAGCGTCTGGCCCAGGGTAAATTGCAGGGTGATGAGGGAGACGCCGGCCGCGCTGGTGGAACTCATGCGCTGCAGGCCCGACATCTGCCCGAACTGGCGTTCCAGCGGCGCCGTGACGGTCTGCCCCATGACTTCGGGACTGGCGCCCGGGTACAGGGTCTGCACCTGGATGGTGGGGAAGTCCACCTGCGGCAAGGCGGCCAGCGGCAAGAACTTGAAGCCGACCAGCCCCGCCAGCACGATGGCCAGCATCAGCAGCGCCGTGGCGACGGGGCGCTTGATGAAGGGAGTCGATGGACTCATTGCGCTGCGCCCTTCGCTGGCGCGCTAGCTGGCACTGCGGCTGGCGCGGATGCGGAAGCCTCTGCCGATGCGCTGGCCGCGCCTTCAGCCTGCTGGCGGCGGTGGCGGCGTTCGCCGTTCGCACCCGTTGCGCCGCCCGCGCCTGCACCGCGCGCGCCGGCAGGCTTGTCGCCCGCCAGCGTGACTTTCGCGCCTTCCTTCAGGCGGTCGGCGCCTTCCGTGATGACTTGTTCGCCCGCTTCCAGGCCGGCGCGAATTTCCACCATGTCGGTGGTGGCCTGACCGCGCGTGACCATGCGCACGGTGACGGTTTTATCGGCTTTCAGCACATACACGAAGTCGCCGTTGTTACTGTGGCGCAGGGCCGTGACGGGCACCAGTACGGCGCCCGTGATATTGCCCAGTTCCAGGCGCACGTTGACGAACTGGCTGGGGAACAGGGCCATCTTGTCGTTCGCGTAGCGGGCCTTGGCGCGCACGGTACCCGTCTGCACGTCGACCTGGTTGTCCAGCGCGCTCAAGCCGCCCTTGTCCAGCGTGTGCGTGCGCGTGCGATCCAGCGCCAGCGCTGCCAGGGCCGAGCCGGCATTCAAGCGCTCCTGGATGGTCTGCACTTTATCCTGAGGCACGGAAAACTGCACGTCGATGGGCGACAGCTGCGTCACCACCACCACGCCGCCCGCGTCGCTGGTGCTCACCAGATTGCCGATATCGACCACTTTCAAGCCTGCGCGGCCGCTGATCGGCGACACCACTTTTGTATAACCCAGGTTCAGCCTGGCCGTGCCTTCGGCGGCGCGGTCCGTCATGACGGTGCCTTCCAGCTGTTTCACCAATGCGGCCTGCGTATCGACATCCTGGCGCGCGATGGAATCCTGGCCCAGCAGGGTTTGATAGCGCTTCAGGGTCAGGCGCGCGTTTTCCAGCTGCGCTTCATCGCGCTGGCGCTGGCCCGTGGCCTGCATCAGCGCCATCTCGAACTGCGCCGGGTCGATCTGCGCGACCACCTGGCCCGCCTTGACCATGCCGCCTTCCTTGAATTTCAGCTCCTTCAAAATGCCCGACACTTGCGGGCGCACCGTCACGGTGGACGCGGCCGTCACCGTGCCCAGCGCATCGAGCACCACGGGCAAGTCGGACTTCACGGCCGTGGCCACGCCCACGGTGGTCGATGGACCGCCACGGCGCCCGCCCGGGCCACCTGGCCCGCCAGGGCCGCCCATGCCGGGGCCGCCCTGGGCGCTGGCGCCCGAGTGGGTCAGGTACCAGGCACCGCCCCCCAGCGCAGCCATCACGGCCAGCGCGATGACCGTGCCGACGATTTTCGAACGGCGGCTGCGCCGCGCGGTGTTGGGTGTTGTCTGCGAATCCATCGCTTATCCTTGTATAGGCCGCTGGCACGGCGAGTCTGTGGCGCCGGCCGAGGTGGAACACACTCAGGCCGGACGACCGTTTTTCGGGGTTGTTTCGGTACACAGCCGGGGGAGTCAAGAGCTGAAAATCAGCTGAAAAAAAATCGCTCCCTAGCGTGAAACGACTCTAGCATAGTCATGTATCTGTTTCATTTCTACTTGAAACAATTACACACAGCCAGGCTGGCATGGGAGGGGCAGGAGGACCGGCTGGCGTGCCTGCGCTGTGAGGGAACGGTGGAAAAATCAGGCTTGCGGGGCGGTGCGCCCCGACGCCAGCGGTGCGCGGGCGACTCGCATGCGGATACAAACTCGCTACAAATCTCCCGCCATCGGCCTTGACCTGGCGCCACGCGGGCCGTTTACGCTTACAAGGTCATGCCGAGGATGACATCCTGATAGTCGGTGCGGCCCACGCGGAAGGTGCGCCGGCCCACCTGCGCAAAGCCGCAGCGCGCATAAAACGCCAGCGCATCGTGGTTGTCCGCATACACGCCCAGCAGCACCCTTCCCGCCCCGCTGGCGCGCGCCTGGCTCACCGCCGCCTGCATCAGGTGCTGGCCCACGCGCTGGCCCTGGAAGCGGTGCAACAGGTAGATGCGCTTGATTTCCAGGTCATTCGGGCGCGGGTCGGCCACCGGCAGGCCGGCGGGGCTGAGCACCAGGTAGCCGACGGGCGCGCCGCCGGGCGTGGCTTCGGCCAGCCACAGCCGCATGGCCGGCAGCGCCAGCCAGTCGCGGTACAGCTGCACGTCGTGCTGGCGCTGGCAATGGGCGATGACGTCGGCGCCATCGAGGATGCCGGCGAACGCTTCAAGAAAAGTGGCTTGCCCCACCAGCGCCAGCGCCTGTTCATCGCCCTTGACGCAGGGGCGGATGGTGATGGCCGTGTCAGTGTGTGTATTCATGTCGCTTGCCATAGTCTGCTCTGCATAGAAAACAAGCCGGGCGAAGCCGGCTTGGGTAGGTTGTTGATGTGGGGCTTACTTGCCGCCGAGTGGTACCTCGCACAGGCAGTGCGTGAGGGCCATGAACGGTTTGTGTTCGCGCGTGATGCCCGACAGCCAGGAGAGGTCCTGCGCCATGCCCAGCGCCGCGTCGGCCGGCAAGCCCGTCGTGGCCAGGCCCAGCTTCACGTGCTCGCCCAGACCCAGCGAGGCCATGGCCTTGGAACCGAACATGCCGATCAAACGGTCCACGTTCGACGTTTCCTGCTCCAGGTAAGTCACGCGATAGTCGCTGCCCAGCTTGGCGCGCTTGGCGGCCGAGGCCAGCGCATCGCCATAGCTGCCGATGCGGTCGACCAGGTTGCGCTCTTTCGCCTGCAAGCCTGTCCAGACGCGGCCCTGCGCCACTTCATTGATCTTTTCCGGCGTCGTCTTGCGCGCCTTGGCGGCCAGGTTCAGGAAGTCGCCATACACGTGGTTGATCGAACCCTGGATCACTTGGGCGAAGCGGGGGTCGAGCGGACGCAATGGGTTGCCCGCGTCGGCCAGCCAGGTGGTGGGCGAGCCGGCTGTGTGGATGCCCAGCTTTTCCACCACCTTGTCGGCCGTCGGCAGAATCGCGAACACGCCGATGGAACCGGTGATGGTGGCCGCGTCGGCGATCACTTCATCGGACGAGGTGCTGATCCAGTAACCGCCCGAAGCGGCCACGTTGCCCATCGAGACGACCACCGGCTTGCCGGCGGCGCGCGTCAGTTCCAGTTCGCGGCGGATCAATTCCGAGCCGAAGGCGCTGCCGCCCGGCGAATCGACGCGCAGCACGATGGCCTTGATCGATTTGTCTTCGCGTGCCTGGCGGATCAGACGCGAGGTGGACAGGCCGCCGATGGCGCCCGGTGGCGCGATGCCGTCGCCGATTTCACCGGAGGCGATGACCACGCCGACGGCGTCGCCCATGTGCACGGGTCGCAGGCGTGCCAGGTAGTCCGTGTAATTGATCTGGCGGAAGTTCGTGCCTTCCGTATTTTTGGCGCCGCGCGCCATCATGAACTGGCGCAGTTCATCGCGCGTTTTCAGGCCGTCGACCAGCTTGCCATTGAGCGACAGCTTGCCCAGGTCGCCGCCTGCGGCCGTCATCATGGCGGGCAGGTTGTCGATCGTTTGCATGATGGCGCCGGCCGGCAGCTTGCGCGCCTTTTCCACGTCCGTCGTGTAGGTGCTCCACAGGCCGTTGTTCAGGTAGCGGTCCGCTTCGGCCGCCGCTTCGGACGGGCCGTTGGCGATGAAAGGCTCGGCCGCGCTCTTGTACGTGCCCACTTTCAGCAGGTTGACCGTCACGCCCACCTTGTCGAGCGCGTCGCGGTAGTAATTGCGGTAGCGGCCAAAGCCTTCCAGCATGACGCCGCCCATAGGGTGCAGGAATACCTCGTCGGCCTTGGCCGCCACCAGGTACTGGCGCTGGTTGTAGCTGGAACCCCAGGCCGTGACTTTCTTGCCGGTGGCGCGGAAACGTTCCACGCCGGCCGCCACTTCGCGCAGCGATGCCAGGCCGCCGCCCTGCAGCTCGTCGAGCAGGATCACCATGGAGCCAATGTTCTTGTCCTTGGACGCCGTGTCGAGCACCGCCAGCACGTCGCGCAACTGCACGTTTTTCTTGACTTCGCCACTGACATTGGCCAGCACCGCCTCGCGCACGCCGCCCGGGGCTTCCTCGACCAGCGGGCCTTGCAAGTCCAGCACCAGGGTGGTCTTTTCCGCCAGGGGCTTGGCGCCGCCGCCAAAGATGGCGATCAGGATGGCGATGACGATCAGCAGGAAAATCAGGTTGATGACCGCGCGGCGGGTGGCGTCCAGCGCGCGCCAGAATGCGCCAAAGCCGCGGCGCAGCGGCGGGAAGGGGTTGAGTGACATTGATGCTCCGTGGGGTTATGTACCGAAAGGAAGCCAATATAACTGAAAACGGGCTGAATCGTCTTATTTTGACAACTGTACCTCGTCTTTGGCATGCACTGGCACAGGCGTCGAAATGAGGAACAGGCCGGCCAGCACCAGGGCGCCATTCAGGATCAGCAATTCCAGGCCGATGCGGTAATGCTCGAACAGCCGCGCCTGCTCTGCTTCGATCAGCGCGCACAGCAGCGGCCCCGCCACGGCCACCAAAGGCACCCAGCGGTCGCGCACGCCGCGCCGGCTCAGCAGGCCGAAGGCGAACAAGCCCAGCAGCGGACCATAGGTATAGCTGGCCAGCTTCAGGATCACGCCTATCATGCTGGGGTCGTCCAGCCACTTGAAGGCCATGATCAGGATCAAAAACAGTGCGGCAAACCCCAGGTGGACACGGCGGCGCCAGCGCATCTGCGCCACCGGGGTCAACTCCGGCCTGCGCTGCACGCCGAGGATATCGATGCAGAAAGTGGACGTGAGGGCAGTGAGCGCCCCATCCACGCTGGGAAACAGGGCGGAAATGAGGGCGATGAAGAAAATCAGCTGCACCACGGCGGGGAAGTGACCCAGCACCACGGCGGGGAACAGTTTATCCCCCGTGGCCGTCACGCCGGCCAGCGGCGCATACAGGTGCAATAGTCCGCCCAAAAACAGGAACAGCAGCAGCACGCCGGTGAGCACCACGGTCAGGCTGAGCATGTTCTTTTGCGAATCGCGCAAGGTGCGCACGGAAATGTTCTTTTGCATCATTTCCTGGTCCATGCCCGTCATGGCAATCGTGATGAACATGCCGGCGAGAATGTGCTTCCACACATACGCGGGGCTGTCCGGGTCGACGGTGAAGATGCGCGTGAGGCCCTGCGCGCGCATGCGCTCCAGGCTGTCGATGAGGGACAGGTCCATTGCGCGCAGTAAAAACACGCTGCAAATCACCAGTCCGGCCAGCATGCACGCCGTTTGCAGGGTATCGGTCCAGACGATGGTTTTCACGCCGCCCTCGTACGTGTAGAGCAGGATCAGCAGCAGCACGACGCACGAGGTCAGCCAGAACGGCACGCCCAGGCTGTCGAGTATGGTGGCTTGCAGGATATTGACCACCAGATACAGCCGCGCCGTGGCGCCCAGCAGGCGCGAGACGATGAAAAACGCCGCCCCGCTCTGGTAGGCACGCCGTCCCAGGCGCCATTCCAGGTAGCGGTAAATCGATGTGAGCTGCAGCCGGTAGTACAGCGGCAGCAAGATGAAGGTGATGGCCAGGTAGCCGAGCACATAGCCGAGCATCAGCTGGACGTAGCCGAAACCGTTGCCGCCCACGGCGCCGGGCACGCTGATGAAGGTCACGCCCGTCAAGGTCGTGCCCACCATGCCGAAAGCCACCAGCATCCAGTTGCTGTCCTTGTTGCCGATGAAAAAACTGTCATTGGTGGCATGGCGCGAGGTGCGCCACGCCACGCCCAGCAGGATCAGGAAATACGCGAGGACGACGGCAAACAGGATGAGGGGCGACATGGGAGATACGCTGGCGGCAAAGAGGAACAGGGGCAGAAATATACAGCAAAGCCCCTGTTGACGCCGGTGTCAGCAGCCGGACGGTTTCACGCGCTCCACTTCCAGGCCGAACCACGGACGCAAGCGCGTGCCGACGACGTTGCCGACGAAGGCGCAGACCAGCCACAGCCAGCCGTGCAGGCTGCCCGAGACGATGCCGCTGAAATACGCGCCAATATTGCAGCCATACGCCAGACGCGCGCCGTAACCGAGCAGCAAGCCGCCGACGACGGCGGCGATGATCGAGCGGCGCGGGATGCGCCACACGGGCGCATAGCGGCCGGCCAGCGCCGCCGCCAGCATGGCGCCCAAGACGATGCCGATATCCATCACGGAGGTCTTGTCTTGCGTCAACGGCGCGGCCAGGGCGGCGGCGTTCGCCTTGGTCGACCAGTAGGCCCAGCTGGCCGTGTCGATGCCGATCACGGACGCGGCCTTGGCGCCCCACAGGGCGAACGCCGACGTCACGCCCCACGGCTTGCCCGACAGCGCCAGGGTGATGAAATTGAGCACGACGAGGGCGACGGCGCCCGCCACCAGCGGCCAGGGGCCGTGCAGCCAGGGCGACGACTGCGCCGGGCGCAACGGCGTGGCGACGAGCTTGCCATGGCGGCGCTTTTCAACGAAGACCGTGATGCCGGCGATCAGCGCGAAGACGATCCAGTTCAGCGCCAGCGCGGGTACCAGGCCCAGGCTTGTGACGAGGGAAATGGGTTTCAATTGCGGCAGCGCCGTCCAGAACGGCATGTGCGCCGTGCCGATCACGGAGCCGACGATGAAGGCGGCCAGCGTGATGAGCATGCGCGTGCTGCCGCCACCCACCGTGTACAGGGTGCCGGAGGCGCAGCCGCCGCCCAGCTGCATGCCGATGCCGAAGATGAAGGCGCCAAAGATGACCGAGGTGCCGGCGGGAGACACCAGGCCCGCGACGGGCGTGCCGAACAGGGTCCCGGCGGACAATGCCGGGAAGAACAGCGCCACGCCGACGGCCAGCATCAGCATTTGCGCGCGCAAGCCGTCGCCGCGGCCATCGGCGATGAAGACGCGCCAGGCGGACGTAAAGCCGAAGGCCGCGTGATACAGCGTAATGCCGAGCAAGGCGCCCACCACGTACAGCGCGGACTGGGTGGCGCCGACGGTCAGCGCCAGATACCACGCACCCAGCACGATGAGCACAAGCGCAACGCCCAGCGGTTTTGGATTGATAGCGGTGCGCAGGCGTAGCGCTGAAGTTGCAGTATCGGACATGGTAGGGGACGCCAATGGAAGGGAAGCGCCATTTTCCCCCGTTTTGCTGTTTTCTGCCAGAAAGTTACTTGGCATTCAAGCCCAGGCCATGCAGTCATGTCCCCAGCCGCGCACGCAGGGCAAGGAAGGCCTGTGCCTCCCTGCCCTGCGTGCCCGCAGCCGGATCAGCGCACGCGCATCATTTCGACAGTTTGACCTGCGCCAGTTCCGCCGTCAGATAGCCGACAGCGCCACTGGCCTTGCTGTTGTAGTTGGTGTTGATGAGGATGTTGATCTGATCCTTCAGCGCCGATGGCAGGCCGGGGAAGCGGTTCCACTCGTCACCCGGATGCTGGAAGTTGCTCATCACATAGGTCCAGCCATTGATCTCATCGACCGCATGCAGGCCCGTCGATTCCGCGCCGGCCGGGCAGGACAGCAAACGTTCCAGCTTCCTGGTATCGACGTTATACGCCCACAGGAAGTTGTTCAGGTGGTTGCCGCTGTCCTCGCCGATGAACAGGGTGCGCAGTTTTTCCGAGAACTTCAGGTTGTCTGGACTGGCGATCTTGGCCGGATTGGCCGTATTGCCCAGGCCATCGGCCGCGATGTCCTCGCCTGCGATCAGCAGGGTCGATTCGCTCGGCACCCATTCGCTGTCGATCGCCGCGCCCGTGTCATCCTTCTGTCCGCCCGCAAGCTTGTGCGACACAACGCCGCCCGCCACCAGTTTCTTGAACTTGACGTTGTTGCCAGCCACATAGCCCGCACCGCCTTCGACCATCGAGTCCTGGATGTTGGCATACGCCGAGTAGGCAATCTTATCCTTGGCGTTGACCGTCGTGCCTTCGTTCTTGGTAAAGGCCATGCTGCCACCCTTGAGGGCGGCGTAACGGTGGGTTTCCAGGAAAGCGGCGGCCTTTTCCTGGCCGGCCTTGACTCTGACCCAGGCGGTTTTCTTGTTCAGGACGATCTTCGTGTAGCTGGCGTCGGACGGATCGGCCAGGGTCGAATCCATGATGTCGGTAGCCTTGATGCCGCCGTCGACCAGCGCCTTGATTTCGGCGTGCGTCGCATGGCCCAGCTTGACCCATTGCAGCTTGCCGGTGGTGGTCTCGGTCAGCTGGGTGGTGTATTTGGCGACGTACAGGGTGCCGCCTGCCGCCAGGTCGGCGACCTTGTCGGCCACGAACATGAACAGCCCGCCATTCGTATAGTCGTCGCCACCCAGGATGGTGCGCTGGTCCGGCATCACCTGCACCAGTTCGCGCGAATAGCGGCCCAGGCAGTAGTGCTTCTTGATGCTGCCCGTGCCGTCCGGGTTCACCGACACTTCCGGCAAGTGGCCGTAGTCATACGCATTGGCGGTAGCCGCATCGCCAAAGACGTTCTTGCTGAATTCCTTGAGCACGGCCAGCGACTGGCCACCCAGGCCCTGGTCGAAGGCATCGGGCTCATATTCTTCGCTCGACAGATGGGTGTTCCACGGCGACAGGCTGGCGCCGCAGGTAATCCACAGGCCCTTGACGGACGAGGTATCGACATTGTGGTATTTCACCAGCGACAACTTGCCGGTGCTCTGGTCCTGGTCCAGGGTCAGCACGGCGATCGGCGACGGCAGCGTGCCATAGGTGGACGCGCCGGCCTGGTTGAACGAGTTGTATTCAAACTGCACCACGGCAAACACAGGCTTGCCCTTGACGCCGGTCACGCTGGCGTTGGCAAGCGTCAGCATCGAACTGCCATCTGGCGAGTCCGAGAAGAACTGGCGCTCCTTGCCCGGCACGGAACTGTCGATGATAGGCTGGTTCTTGATGTCGAAATAAGCGCCCGCAATCACGGTGCCGCCCTTGCCATCCGGCACCCGGTCGCCCGTCAGGAAGAAAGGCTGGTACGCCAGGTTATAGCTGTTGCTGCTGCCATCGCTGAAATTGACCTTGAGCTTGGAGCCGACGGTGGTCGTGGCCAGCGCGGCCGGCGCGCTCGCCAATGGCGCCGCCATACCGGTGAATTCCGCCGTGGTAAACGTCGCGGTGGGCGTGACTGGCGGGGTCACCGGCGGCAAGTCCTTATCCGAACTGCCGCCACAACCGGACAGAAAGGCGCTGACACCGGTCAAGCCGGCCAAAGGCAGCATGGGGGCACCGGCAAACAGTTGCAACAGGCGGCGACGTGAGGACTCAGGGGCGTAATTCGACATTTTTTGTTTCTTCCGTTATAAATAAATATCGTGGGACAGACCAGCTTGATTACGAGGCCGGAGCATAAACGACAAATATTTCAGCTTGATTACAGGCAAGCTGTTCCGGGAAGCAAGGGCAAGCGGACGCCCGGGGTGTTACTGACCCGTCGCATGCATCGATTTCTCGCCAGCAACCCGCACGGGGATCGGGTTCAATCGATCCAGGCGGCCGCTCAGGGCCGTCAAGCCGCATGCACCGAGCACGACCAGGGCACCGATCCAGCCCGTGTGCACCAGGCCCAGGTGTTCGACGATCAGGCCGCCGCCCCAAGCGCCGCCGGCGATGCCCAGGTTGAAGGCGGCGATATTCAAGCCCGAGGCCACGTCCACGGCGCGGGGCGTGAAGTGTTCCGCTTGCTGCACCACGTACACTTGCAGGCCAGCCACGTTCCCGAAGGCGACGGCGCCCCACAGCAGCACGGTGATGACGACCAGCACGGGATGCGGCGCCGTGAAGGTCAACAGCAGCAAAACGGCTGCCAGCAGCAGGAAGATCAGTTTCAGGGCACGCACCGGGCCCTGCTTGTCGGCCAGCTTGCCGCCCCAGATATTGCCGAAGGCCACGGACACGCCATACACGAGCATCACCGCACCCACGGCGCCGGCGCTGAAACCCGACACTTGCTGCAGGATCGGCGCCAGGTAGGTAAAGGCGATGAAGGAGCCGCCATAGCCGACGGCCGTCATGGCGTACACCAGCAGCAGGCGCGGCTGGGCCAGCACCTGCACTTGCTGCAGCAAGGAAGCGGGCTTGCTGTGGGCGATCGTCGATGGCACGTACAGCAGGCTGCCGACAAAGGCGACCAGTCCCAGCGCCGAGACGGCGAGGAAAGTTTCGCGCCAGCCGAAATGCTGGCCGATGAAGGTACCCAGCGGCACGCCCGTCACCAGGGCCACGGTCAAGCCCGTAAACATGATGGCAATCGCGCTGGCCGCCTTGTCCTTAGTCACCAGCGAGGTGGCGATGGTCGAGCCGATGGAAAAGAACACGCCATGCGCCAGCCCCGTCAGAATGCGGGCGATGACGAGGGTTTCGTAGCCGGGCGATTTCCAGGCCAGCAAATTGCCCAGGGTGAACAAGATCATCAGCGACAATAACAAGGTCTTGCGCGGGATCTTGCCCGTCAAGGCAGTCAGCACGGGCGCGCCGACGGCGACGCCCAGCGCATACAGGCTGACCAGCAAGCCGGCCGACGGCAGGTTGACGCCCAGGTCGGCGGCGATGGTGGGCAACAGCCCGACAATGACAAACTCGGTGGTTCCGATGGCAAAGGCGCTGAGGGTCAGCGCGAGCAAGGCAATGGGCATGACAAACTCCGATAAATGATGGTGGCATGCAGTATCGGGGTTTTCTTTGTTTCTAAAAATACCTCATCAGGCAGAAGATAGTTGCGCACAGATCAACAATGTAATGATCTGCTACACTGGCCGCATCAACACGGGGTCACCACCATGAATTCAGAAAAACTGGCGCTGCTGGTCACGCGCGAAATGCCCTATGGGAAATATCAGGGACGCTTGCTGGCCGACTTGCCGGGGCACTACCTGGGCTGGTTCGCGCGCGAGGGTTTCCCCTCGGGCGAACTGGGCAGTTTAATTGCGCTGATGTACGAGCTCGACCATAACGATTTGCGCGGCTTGCTCGACCCCTTGCGCACGCGCAAGTCGCCGTGGCGGCCGGGCGAGTAAGGAAAGTAAGGCAGGTCTTAAAACTGGCGCACCTTCTTCGCCAGCATGGCGCTGAACTCGCCATTTCCCACCAGCGTTTGCAGCTCACTGGCCCCGCCGATGAGCACGCCATTGACAAAAATCATGGGGAACGTCGGCCAGCCCGTCCACATTTTCAGCGCATTGCGGCGATGCCACTGGTTCAAATAACTGCCGTACTGCAGGTACTGGTAGGGCGTGCCCAGCACGTCGAGGATCTTGCGCGCCTTGCGCGGAAACGGATTGAGCGCCATGCCAACCACCACCACCTGATGCGCGGCGATGGCCGCCCGCACTTCGCGCACGATGTCCTGGTGCTTGCTGCCGATCAAAGGGCGGGCGGCGGGATGGATCTGGGCTTCGTCGAGGATGGCGCGGGTCATGAAAGTCCTGGGGTGAGTGGCACGTGGCGTGCGGGTCACGCATTGTGCCATGCGCACAGGCTGGCGTGGGCGACACTGCGCTTCCCGTCTCTTCGCGCCTGTCCCGACCTTAAATGATCGTTGCCGTCGAATACGGTGATTGAATATGCCAGCCCAGGCTCGCATACAGTTTCAAGCCATCCTCGGTTGCCACCAGCACCCGGCGCGCGCTGCCCGATCTCTGCCTGGCCGCCAGCGCGGCGATCAGTGCTCGCCCCAATCCCCGGCGTCGATGCGCGGCTTCGGTGACGATACGGTCAAACACAAAGACGCCGGCATGTTCCACGGCATGGCCGCTGGCGGCAACGGTCCCGTCGCCGGTGACAATACGCGCCGTCGTGATAGCCTGCGACGTTGCCACGTCAAGCCGGTACCCGACCGGCACAGCTGGCGCCTGCAGACTGCCTTCATGGATCATGAAAAAGCCGCCAGGGAGCAGTTGCCATCGAGGCGGTAAAAGCTTGAGCAATTGCTCCCCAGAACCACGCATCTTGATAAAGATATGCGGACGGTGAATCGACGCCGCCACCGCGCTGATGCCTGGAACAGGCCCTGGAAAAACGTAGCGCCGGATTTCCCCGGGCAAGCCCGTCTCGACGCGCCACCCGCCTTGATCGGGCACGGGCAGCGCCAAGCCACGTATTATGGAACGGGCGGCCAGCCAGGCAGCAAGAAGGCCGGGCTCAGGCAGATGCGCATTTTCTTGCTCCCCCATCATTCGGCTCCCACATTCGTCCCCGCTGATTATGCCAGAGCGCAGGCGGCGGCTACCCGCTGGATCGGATTCAGAACAGCTCGTCGAGCAGCAAGTGAAACTGCAGCTTGCCTTGATCGATATCAAGGAGCCCATATTGCTCAACAAACCTTTGCTGTAGCGCGGCGTCCAACTCACCGAGAGCACGCCATGCGATGGCCAGGTCTTGGTAGCGGTCGGCTATGCCCGCCCGTCCCACGTCGATGCAAGCGACGACGGTGCCTTCGTGCATCACGATATTTTCCAGCGAGAAGTCGCCATGCGTGACGACGAGGTCGGGCACGCGGGGCAGATTGCCCTGCAGCGCCGTCCACACCTGTTCCGCCGTCCAGTCCTGGCGCCCGGCATCGAAATCGTCGGCATCGACCAGGCCAGCATCGATGCGCTGGCGCGCCTGGAGCAGCCGAACGGCTTGGCCGGCGTCGTACGGACAGTCGCTCACGGGAAGCGCATGCAGGCGGCGCAGGAAGGCCGCCAGCGCGTCGACCATGACGGGACCCAGTGCGGGGTTCGCTTCCAGCACGGCGGACGCCGTTGTGCCTGGCATGGCCGTCATCAGCAGCCATGCCTGCTCCGGGTCTGCCACGCAGGCGAACTGGACCACGGCCGGCACGGCCAGGTAGGGCGCCAGCCAGCGCAGCCGCGCCAGTTCATCGGCAAGGTCGGCGGCGGCGCTACCCCTGCCGTGCTTCAGGTACAGGTCCGGCGCACCGTCCCTGCCCCGCAGCCGGTAGACGGCAGCGTCCGACTCACCGACGCTGTCGCGCGTCCATTGATAAGCCGCCACGGCGGCCCGCAGGCTGGCGGGCATGGCTGCCGTCACAGTCGATTGCAGCGTGTCGGAGGTGCTCATCGCGCTATCCCAGCGGCACGTGCAAGCCCATCTTGAGGCAAGTCAGGGCCACCGAGGTGCGGTAGCGCCGGATATTGTCGTCGCCGCCGAACAGCCGCTCCGTCAGCGCCTCATATTCGGCCATGCTGCTGGCGGTAATGACCAGCAGGTAGTCGGCCTCGCCCGTGATGCCGTAGCACTGCTGGATGGCCGGTTCGGCCATGATGCGCGCGCGCATGCCGGCCGTGCGCAGCGGGTGCTCGTCGTGCAGATGCACTTCCACCGTGAGTATCAAGGGGCGGCCCAGGCGACTGGCGTCGAGCACGGCCACTTCCTGACGGATCACCCCGCTTTCGCGCAGACGGCGGATGCGCCGCTGCACGGCCGGCGCGGACAAATGCACGGCCCGGGCGATTTCGCGCTGCGAAGTCGTGTTGTCGCGCTGCAAGATATCGAGGATCGCCAGGTCGAAGGCATCGAGGGCAAGGGAAGGCGTGAGCGAAAGTTGCGTCATGAAGGTCAAAATGCAGTGCAAATATCGGAGCAGACACAATAAACTTTCACCATTCCGATATCAAGCCTTTTATCACCATGCCATTACGCCGCTATTCCTCGCTGATTCCCCTGCTCGCCATCCTTGGCTCCGTCACCTGCCTGGGACTGGGCACCTCGTGGGCCAAGCACAGCCTGTTCCCGCTGGTCGGCGCGCAAGGCACGACGGCCGTGCGCGTGGGCTTTTCCGCCCTGCTGCTGTTGCTGTTCTGGCGCCCGTGGCGCTGGCAGCTGAGCCGCGCCGACCTGCGCACGGTGGCCCTGTACGGCGGCGCGCTGGGCTTGACCAACCTGTGCTTCTACATGGCCTTGCGCACGATTCCGTTCGGCATCGCCGTGGCCATCGAATTTTCCGGCCCGCTGGCCGTGGCGCTGCTGGCCTCGCGCCGCCCGCTCGACTTCGTCTGGGTGGCCCTGGCCGTGGCGGGACTGGCGCTGTTGCTGCCGCTGGGCCACGACGTCAGCAACCTCGACCCCACAGGCGTGCTATTCGCCCTGGGCGCGGCCGTCTGCTGGGCTTCGTACATCGTCTTCGGCAAGCGCGCCAGCCATTTGCATGCGGGCCATTCCGTCTCGCTGGGCCTGGCCATGGCCGCGCTGGTGGTCGTGCCCGTGGGCATGATGCACAGCGGCGCCGCCCTGCTCTCGCCCGTCGTGCTGGGCGTAGGCTTAGGGGTAGCGCTCATTTCCAGCGCGATACCGATCTCGCTGGAAATGGTGGCCCTGAAGCGGCTGACGCCGCAAGCGTTCGGCATCATGAGCAGCATGGAACCGGCCGTGGCCGCCATGCTGGCGTACATCCTGCTCGACGAGCGCCTGGGTGCCGGGCAGTGGCTGGCCATCGCCATGATCATGGCCGCGTCAATGGGCAGTTCCTACATGGCGCAGCGCCAGAGACGCGGTGCGCCGGCGCTCAGGCCCGAATATAAATCGTGAAGCGCGCGCCGCCCAGCGGCGAGTCGTCGATGGTGATGGCGCCGCCGTGCAGCGCGACAGCCCGGGCGGCGATGGCCAGTCCCAGGCCATGGCCGGCGGCCGCATGGTCCTGCTCGCGGGCCAGGCGGTAGAACGGGGCGAACACCTGTTCGCGCTGGTCGGCAGGAATGCCGGGGCCGTCATCCTCGATGACGATGCGCAACGCCTCGCCGTCACGCGCGGCCGACAGCGCGATGCGCGCGACGGCATACTTGGCGGCATTCCCGAGCAGGTTGCCGATGGCGCGCGCCAGCAGGCGGGGATCGCCGCGCAGTTCGCCCAGGTCGTCGGCGATGCCGGCGTCCACTTGCCGCGGCAAATGCGCCGCCATGCAGGCGCGCAGCAGCGGCGCCAGGGTGAACGGCTGGCCCGGCAAGGCTTGCGCATGATCAAGCTGCATCAGGCCCAGCAGTTCGTTGACCAGCGTCTTCAATTCTTCGACATCCACGTCCATGGCGTCGATGCGGCGCCGCATGGCAGGGTCATCACCCGCATGCCGTTCGGCCAGCAGCGCCAAGCCGAATTCCAGCCGTGCGATCGGCGTGCGCAGCTCGTGCGACACCGACAGCAGCAAATGCCGGCGTGCCTCCAGCAGGGAGCCGATGCGCTCAGCCATCTCGTTGATGCGGCCCGCCAGCGGCGCGATGCTCGATGCGGGGCCGACCTGCGCCCGCGCCGCCAGGTCGCCCCGTCCGAAATCGTCGGCCATGCGCGACAGCGCCGCCAGGCTGCGGCCGTGTGCGCGCGTCCACCACCCGAGCGGCAGCAGCAGGCACAGGGCGATGACGGCGAAACGGATCGTTTCCATGCGCAGCGCCTGGCCGACGTCGATGGGCAGGTTCTGCGCGTGGATCACGTCGTCCTCGCTGTCGGCATAGCGCGCGCCCGTGCCGTCCACGCGGCGGTAAAAGCCCTTGCCGCCCACGTCCATCACCACGGCGCCTTGCAACAGCTGCGCGCGCCGGGCGGCCGGCAGCGCCGCCAGCACGGTGGACAAGGGCTGCAGCTCCAGCGTGACGTCCGACACTTCGCGCACCTTGTTCAGGCGCGGCAGCCATTCATCGGCGGGCGCCTGGTCGATGTACTGCTCCAGCAGGAAGATCTGGCCGGCGGCCTGGTCGCGCGCGATATGCTCGAGCGGATCGCCGAACAGGAGGCTGAAGGTGAAGTAAATGACGCAGCTGGCCAGCGCGATGGCCAGCACCACCAGCAGCGCGAAACGCCAGAATAGACGGCTCATTCCCAGGCGGAGGGCGTGAGCAGATAGCCTTCGCCCCACACCGTCTTGATGCGCTCGGCGCCGCCGTCGTCGAACTTGCGGCGCAGGCGCGAGATGCAGTTGTCGATGCTGCGGTCGAGGCCATCGAATTCGATGCCGCGCATCTTGACGAGGATATCGTTGCGCGACATGACCTTGCCTGCAGCGTCGGCCAGGATCGCGAACAGCTTGAATTCCGCACTGTTCATGGCGATTTCCTGCCCGCGCCAGTGCACGGCGCGGTTCTCGCGCGACACGCGCATCTGGCCGATGACGATGTCGCTGCCGGCCGCCGCGCTGCCGCGCCGCTGCAGTGCGCGCAGGCGGGCCAGCAGCACGCGCGGCTGGACCGGCTTGTTCACGTAATCGTCGGCGCCCTGCTCCAGGCCCGAGACTTCGTCGAAGGAGTCTTCGCGCGCGGTGAGTATCAGGATCGGCACGGCGCTGAGCTGGCGCAACTGGCGGCACACCACCAGGCCATCGACGCCGGGCAAGGTCAGGTCGAGTATGACCAGGTCAGGCTGGAGATCGCGGAAGCGCGCCAGGGCCTGGTCGCCACGCGTGACGACCTCGACCGCATAGTCATATTGCTCCAGATATTCCTTGACCAGCGCGGCCAGCCGCGCATCGTCTTCCACCAGCATGACACCTTGCATCGCCCCTCCGCGCCGCCATTTTTGTGGCGTATTGTAGTGGAGCGCGGCGCGAAAGTGGCACATTCGACAATCAAGTACACATTTGTACACTTTTCATACAAATGCGGCCTACAAATTGCGGACAATTCAAGGACAAACTCAGGCGGATTCCGGGACGATGTTTGCCTAACATTCATGGCTCCTACCTCAACCAGAATCCGAACATGAAAAAATTTGTATGCAGCACCCTGCTCGCCGTCGCCGCCACTTCGATGGTCCATGCCGAAGGCCTGTATGTGGGTGCCAACGTCAGCCCGGCTACCGACGGCAAGATCCTGCGTGCCGTTGGCGGCACGACGAGCCAGCGCGATGCCAGCGGCAAGGCGGTACCCTTCGGCGTCTTCGCCGGCTACGAGCTGACGCCGGCCTGGGCCCTGGAAGGCGGCTACCGCGCCAGCGGCGGCGCAACCAGTTTCGACCTCGATCCCGGCTACCAGCTCAAGGTACGCGCCAGCGCCGCCTACCTGGCGGCGCGCGGCACGTGGCGCCTGGACGAGAACTGGTCGCTGTTCGGCAAGGCCGGCGTGGCGCGCAGCCGCGTCGAATTCACCATTGACGGCAAGAATGCGCCGCCCGGTGAATCGGCGAACAATACCGGCCTGTACGCAAGCGTGGGAGTGGCCTACCAGATCAACAAGGACGTGGCGCTGCAGCTCGAATGGGAGCACGCCCCGACAGTCAAATACGAAGGATTCGATAGCAGGATGAACCGCCTGGCGCTCGGTGTCCGCTTCGGCTTTTAAAAGGAATACATGAACAAGTTCGCTCCCCGTTTTTTTTCCCGTTTTTCTCCCCTGCTGCTGTTGCTGGCCGCCTGTGCTCCGGCACTGGCCGAGGAAGCCAGCAGCACCAGCGCGCTGATGATGCCCGACGGGAGCAGGGATATGTACGTGGGAGCGGCTGTCACGGGCAGCTCCGCGACGGATGATGGCGCGCCGCGTGCCGCCGTCCTGCGGCCGCTGCTGCAAGTCCAGTGGAGCAACGGCGTGTTCGTCTCTGCCAGCGGCGTGGCAGGCATACATCTGTCGGCCACGCCGGGCGTGGAGTACGGCCCGCTGCTCGCCTCCAGCAACGCGCGCGGTCCGGAAGATGACTGGCGCCTGCGCGGCACGCGGCGCATCAAGGGCTCGCTCGACGTGGGCGGTTTCTATGGCTATTACCTGGGCGGCGCGGCGCGCGTCACGTCGAACTTGCTGTACGACACGAGCGCACGCGGCTGGCGCGGCCAGGTCGGCCTGCAAAAGACCTTGCCCTCGCTGGCGGCCCATCATACGGTGATCTTATCGGCCGGCGTGTCGCTGGCCAGCGGCGCCGTGATGGACGAGCAGTACGCCGTCAGCTTCGCCGCCGGCGGCGCGCGCGACTACCGCCCGGCCGGCGGCGTCACCTCCATCCATGCTGGCATCAACTGGAACTGGGCCCTGAGCAGCAAGTGGCTGCTCAACAGCACCGTGACGGGCACGCGGCTGGGTAGCGGGCCGGCCCACAGCCCCTTCATCGAACGGCGCAACGTCATCACCTGGTCCAGCGGACTCGGTTACCGGTTTTAAGCGCCATGCTCAAAGCCCTGCTTCTCGGCCTGGCACTGCTGCCCGCGTTCGCCTGCGCACAGGAAGGCAGCGACTGGACCGCGTATCGCGACGCCTACCGCCACATGATCTGGTTCGAGAAGTACGGCAAGCCCAAGCAATTCCTGCAAAACCATCTGCGCCTGCGTCCGCGCGACGCCAGCGTATCCATGGGCGACTTGCGCCTGACCTTGCACGGCAAGGGCGCGCAGCTGGCGCTGCCGCTCGATGCGCTGGGCCGCGCCGTTTTCCCGTTCTCCAAGGCCGCGTATGACGACAATGCGGAGCTGACCTGGAACCGCAAGCCGGGGCAGATCACCACAAGCGCCTGGGTCTCCATCGTCACGCGGCCCGATGGCGTGTATGCTGCGGCCGACTTGCGCGCCGCCTGCGAACAGCTGCTCGCCTACCTGCGCTCCACGGGCGGGGCGAACGGCAAGCGCTGCGCCGGCGTGCAGTTTGCGTATCCGAGGACGGAGGCGGCGCAACTGCGCTACCAGGGCGGCGAAGGCGCGGCGCTCCCGCTGGCGGCGCAGGAGGGCCCCGCGTTTCCCGGCGACGCCGTGGCCGGTTTCCGCATCTTCGCCTACCGTTTCAGTGCGCACCCGGACGGAGGCCAGGTCCTCACCAGCGGCACGCCGCTGTCGATTGCCGCCCTGCTGGAATAAGGCGGACCGCGTTCAGTGCGCGGCCGCGCCCGCCACGTGGGCAGCCAGGTTGCGGCGCGCCAGCCACGCCAGCGGCAGCAGGGCCAGCAAGGCGGCGGCCACGCCCGCCCACGGTGACGACGCCATCAGGTGGCGCGAGACCATCAGCGCGCCCAGCATGGAGCCGAACGAGATGCCCAGGTTAAAGGCCGAGATGTTCAGGCCCGAGGCGAAATCGACGGCGTGCGGCGTGTAGCGCTCGGCCGTGGCCAGCATGCCCGCCTGCAGGGCGGGCGACAGGCCGAAGGCGAACACGCCCCAGACGAACAGCATCACCGTCATCATCCATGGCGAGCTGATGCTCAGGGCCACACCCGCTTGCGTGACGGCCAGCAACAGCAGCATCAATCGCAAGGCTTTTTGCCAGCCCAGGTGGCTGGTCAGGTAGCCGCCCGCCAGGTTGCCGGCAAAGGTGGCGATGCCGAACACGATCAGCAGCGCGCTGGCCATGGTGGCGGAAAAGCCCGTCACATCCGTCAGGATGGGCGTAATAAAAGTGAAGGCGGCAAAGCTGCTGCCAAAGCCAAACGTGGTGACAGCCATCATCGTCAGGATGGGGCCGCTGCCCAGGGCCGCCAGCTGCGTCATGGCCTTGCCGCCCTTGCCCTGCTGCAAGCCGGCCGGCAGCCAGTGCGCCATGGCGCCCAGACCCACGGCGGCCAGCACGACGACGGCAAAAAACGGCAAGCGCCAGCCCATCAAATTGCCGAGGAAACTGCCGAGCGGCACGCCGATCACCATGGCCAGGGTCAGGCCCGCAAACATCACGGAAATCGCCCTGCCCGCCTGCGCCTTGCTGACCAGGCTGGCGGCGACGGTGGCGCCGATGGCAAAGAAGGTGCCGTGTGCCACGGCCGTGATGACCCGCCCCACCAGCAACCATTCAAACGTATGGGAAAAGGCGGCCAGCAAGTTACCGGCGAGGAAAACGCTCATCAGGCCCAGCAAGGCCGCCTTGCGCGGCAAGCGCGACATCAGCAGGACCAGCAGCGGCGTGCCGATGGCCAGCGCCAGCGCATACAGGCTGACCAGGGAGCCGGCCGATTCGATGGAAATATGCAAATCCTTGGCGATGGTGGGCAGGATGCCGACGACGATGAATTCGGTGACGCCGATGGCAAAGGCGCCGACGGCCAGCGCCAGCACGCCGGGCGGCATGCTGCTGGCTGGAGGGGGAACAGGGCTTGCGGTGGTCATGATGGCTCCAACAAATAGTTCAAGCCGGCCAGTGTATCGATGCAAACGCTTTTGATATAGACTCTAATAATGGAAACACCTGTGAAATGGATTCAACAATGGCCAGGCAAGACATCAACCGCGCATTCGAGATGGGCGTCTTCGTGGCCGTGGTGGAAACGGGCGCCTTTTCCGCCGCCGCGCGTCGCCTGGCCTTGACGCCATCGGCCGTCAGCAAGCTCGTCAGCCGACTGGAAACGCGGCTCGGCGCGCGCCTGCTCCAGCGCAGCACGCGCCAGTTGCACACCACGCCCGAGGGCGACGCCTTTTTTATCCAGTGCAAGCGCATCCTCGACGATATCGATGGCGCCGAGCGCGAAGCTGCGCAGGGCGCGGCGCCGCGCGGACGCTTGCGCATCAACTGCTTCGTGCCGTTCGGCGTGCGTCATCTGCTGCCCATCCTGCCCGAGTTCGCCCAGCGCTATCCCGACATCGTGCTTGACGTCGTCGTCAGCGACGCCATCGTCGACTTGCTGGAAGACCGCACCGACATCGCCATCCGCACAGGCAAGCTGAAGGAATCGAACCTGGTGGCGCGCAAACTGGGCGAAGATGCGATGGTCGTGGTGGCGTCGCCGGCGTACGTGGCGCGCCACGGCCTGCCGCGCACGCCGCAGGAATTATCCGAACACAATTTGTTGGCCTTCAACTTCCGCTGCCAGAACGAAACCTGGCCCTTCCTTGATGGCGCGGGCGGAACGTTGCAGGTGGCGCCGCAGGGCAATACCTGCGTCAGCGATGGCGAAAGCATGCGCCAACTGGTGCTGGCGGGTATGGGACTGGGACGCTTTTCGCGCCAGCATGTACAGCGCGATATTGCGCAAGGTCAATTGCTAGAGGTGCTGCAGGACTACAATCCGGGCGATCGTGAACTCGTGCACGCCGTCTTCGTGGGACCGGGCCAGCAAGTGCCAGCCCGGGTGCGCGTGATGCTCGACTATCTGCTGGAAAAGGTCAAGCTGGGCGACGATTAAACGGCCGCCGTTTCCAGGCGCAGCTGCCGCCCCTCGCCCAGCATCACTTCGAATTCCGCCGCCGGCACGGCCGGACTGAACAGATAGCCTTGCAGCTGGTCGCAACCGAGTTCGCGCAGGAAGCGCATCTGCTCGGCCGTTTCCACCCCTTCGGCGACGATTTCCTGGCGCAGCTGCTGCGCCATGGTGACGATGGCACGGGCGATGGCGCAATCGTTTTCCTCGAAGGGCAAGCCGATGACAAACGAACGGTCGATTTTCAGGGTGCTGATGGGAAACTTCTTCAGGTAGGCCAGGCTGGAATAGCCGGTACCGAAGTCGTCCAGCGCCAGCGCCAGGCCCATGGCCACCAGCTGGTTCATGATGTCGATCACCTTGTCGGCGCCGCGCATCAACAGGCTTTCCGTGATTTCCAGCATGATCTGGTCGGGCCGCACCTGGTAGCGTTCCAGCACGGCCGCTATGCGCGCCGGCAACTGTTCATCGAACTGGCGCGCCGACAGGTTGACGGCGATGGCCGGCATGTGCAAACCACGGTCTTCCCAGTTGCGGATCTGGCGGCAAGCCTCGTCCAGCACCCAGGTGCCCAGTTCCAGAATCAAACTGGTTTCCTCGGCAACGGGGATGAAGAGGCCGGGCGAGACCATGCCGCGCATCGGATGCTTCCAGCGCAGCAAGGCTTCCGCGCCCACGATGCGCCCGCTGGCCAGGCTCACTTTCGGCTGGTAATGCAACTCCAGCTCCTTGTCGCCCAAGGCCAGACGCATTTCGCTTTCCAGGCGCAAATGTTCCTTGGCCCGCCGGTTCATGTCTTCGCGGAAAAACAGGAAGGTCGATTCGATGGTCTGCCCCGCCTTGGCCACGGCCACGTCGGCAAAGCGGAACAGGGCCGGCGCTTCCAGGCCGTCTTCCGGATACACGGTGATGCCGATGCTGGCGCCCACGTGCAGCGCGTGCGCATCGATATTGATCGGCGCCTCCAACAGGTTGAGCAGTTTTTGCGCCACATTCGCCGCGTGTTCGCGCTTTTCGATATGCAGCAGGGCCACGACGAACTTGCTGTTGTCGACCCGCGCCAGGATATCCGCGTCGCGCAAGGCGCCACGGAACAGCTGGCCGATGGCGATCACCAGCTGGTCGCCCACTTCGTGGCCCAGGGTGTCGCTGATGGAACCGATGCGGCTGATGTCGATGACCATCAGCGCGCCATGCGTGCCTTGCCGTTTCGCTTCAGCCAGGCCCTGGCCCACCAGCTGGTTCAGCAGGCAGCGGTTGGGCAAGCCCGTCAGGCTGTCGTAATTGGCCATGCGCTGCATGCGCGCCTCGGCATCCTTGTGCACCGAGATATCGGAAAACAGGGAAAACACATGGCTGATCTCGCCATACTCGTCGCGCACGACGCTGATGGTGACGTCTTGCGGGAACAGTTCGCCATTCTTGCGCTTGCCGATGATTTCGCCGCGCCAGGAGCCGTGTCCGCGCATGGCGGCGCGCACCTTGGCGCGGAAATCGGGGTCGTGCACACCCGAGCGCAACAAATCCGGCGTGCGGCCGATGGCTTCGGCCGGCGAATAGCCGGTGATGCGGGAAAACGAACTGTTGATGGAGACGATGCGCTCTTCCGCGTCCGTGATCAGCACGGCTTGCTCGCTGTCTTCGATGATGCGTGCGTGCAACCTCACCTTGTCCACGTCGGACAGCGGTTCGCTCATGGCCGACAGGCGCACGGCCATGCCGCACGCCTTGCCCGCCTGGTCGTGGATCACGTGGCGATGCATGCGCAGCCACGTTACCATGCCCGACTTCTTGCGCCGGCGCACATCGGTGGCCACCTCGCCCTGCTTGAAATGCAGTTCCAGCACGCTCGCTTCCGCGTCGTCTTCCGGATACAAAAACAGGATGTGCTGGCCCAGCGCTTCCAGTTCGGAATAGCCGAACATCTGTTCGGCGCCATGGTTCCAGCCGATCAAAAAGCCATCGGGATCGATTTCCAGCAAGGCGTCGGGGGGCGCCACGCGTACCACGGGCCGGCTGGCGCCGCGCAGCCGCTCCAGCTCTTCCTGCAGCCGCGCCAGGGTGGCGGCCTGCTGTGGCCCCGCCTGTTCACGGGCGTCCTGGGCCAGGCGCAGGCACAGCGCGACCTTCGCCTCAAGCATGGCAACCCCGCTCGCGTGCCAGGTCAGGGGAACATATCAGGGGCGCTGCGGTGTGTGTAATCATCAAAATCCCACTATGGGGCATGCAAGTCGGAGCAGAAAGACGGTCGAAATACTATGAATATGGTAACTTAAAAATGTTGGCATATGTCAACATTTTAAGACCTACGCCGAATGGCCAGGCAGATGCTGCGCCAGGCGGGCAAACACATCCGGTTCGCGCATGCGCGCCATCCACCAGCGCAGCGCGGCGCCATCCTCGCCCACTCTCCACGCCAGGTAAAACGTTTCCGACGGTTTTGGCTCTTCCACGGCCTTTTCCACCAGCTGGCCGCGCGCGATGGCGGCGCGCGCGCACGGTCCCGGCAGGAAGCCAAAGCCCAGTCCCAGCACCTGGTAGTCGAACTTGACCTGCATGCTCGGCACGCTCAAGGCGTCTTGTCCCAGCAGCAGCCCCACGGTGCGCGGCGCCATCTGGCGCGCCGAGTCGGCCACCACCACGGCCCGGTACTGCTGCAAATGGCCGCGCGACAAGGGTTCCGCCACCTGCGCCAGCGGATGCGTGGGTGCCACGGCAAAGACGAAGTCGAGCATGCCGATCGGCTGCGCGATATAGCCGCCGCCAGCCGGCCCGTCGCCGGGCGCGCCCACCAGCAAGTCGACCCGGCGGTCCAGCAACGCTTCCCAGGTGCCCGACAGGGTGTCCTGCGACAGGCGCAAGCGCGTCTGTTGCGCAACTGCATAGAAGGCGCGCACGTCGTCGGCCAGGGCCAGGGCGGAAAACATGGAATCGATGCCGATGGACAACTCTGTTTCCCAGCCGGACGCCACCCTGCGCACGCGGTGCTCGAGGTCCTGCGCCGCCTTCAGCAGATAGCGGCCCTCTTTCAGCAATTCCTGGCCAGCCGCCGTCAGCATGATTTTCGGCCCATTGCGCCGGAACACTTGCACGCCCAGGTCCTCTTCCAGCTTGGCCACCGTATAGGAAATGGTGGACGGCACTTTA
The DNA here is from genome assembly GCF_030397665.1 of Janthinobacterium sp. SUN073. GTDB lineage: Bacteria > Pseudomonadota > Gammaproteobacteria > Burkholderiales > Burkholderiaceae_D > Janthinobacterium. The sequence goes on from NZ_JAPUBT010000001.1 coordinate 161,614, forward strand.
TGCAACTCCTTGCCGGCCGACGAGAACGATCCGCGGCGGTCGATGGCGTCGACGATTTGCAAGGCTTCCAGGCTCAGTCTTAACATTCGATTTTTTCGATCATAGCTCGCAAGATTTTCCGTTTTTCTTTCGCCGAACAGGGGCCTATACTTTGTTCATCGTACAGCGAAGGGCAGAGAACACGGCGCAGCGCCAGGCAACAGCCCTTCGAAATTATCGCACATTCATTCATAGAAACGGAGTCCACCATGTTACAGATTCGTCATAGCGAAGAACGCGGCGCCGCCAACCACGGCTGGCTCAATTCCCACCACAGCTTTTCCTTCGGCAGCTACCACGATCCGCTGCACATGGGTTTTGGCCCCTTGCTGGTGATCAATGAAGACCGCGTGACGCCAGGCCAGGGCTTCGGCACGCACGGCCATCGCGACATGGAAATCATTTCGTATGTGCTCGACGGCGCGCTGGAACACAAGGACAGCATGGGTACCGGTTCCGTGCTGCACTACGGCGATGTGCAGCGCATGAGCGCCGGCAGCGGCGTGCGCCATAGCGAGTTCAATCATTCCGCCACGGATGGCTTGCACTTCCTGCAGATCTGGATCCAGCCGAACGTGACGGGCATTCCGCCCAGCTATGAAGAGAAACATTTTACGCCGGAAAGCAAACGGGGCAAGCTGCGTTTGATCGCCTCCTCCGACGGGCGCCAGGGCTCCGTGCTGATCCACCAGGATGCGGCCATCTACGCCAGCATCCTGCAGGAAGGCGAGCAAGCCGAACATGCGCTGGACGAAGGCCGCATTGCGTATGTGCACCTGATCCGCGGCAGCCTGGTGGTCAACGGCACGCCCTTGAAAGCGGGCGATGCGCTGAAATTGACCCAGGAGGCCGCAGTGACGTTGACGCAGGCCGAGGATGCCGAAGTGCTGGTCTTCGATCTGCCTCGATAAGGGGCGCCGGCCCTAGCCTTACATGGCATGCGGCTGCTGGTGAAACGGGGCTTCGGCAAGGCCAGCCGTCTTGTAAAAGGCGGATCCGGCCGCAATTAGAGGGATAGTACCAGGCATTCCAGCCTTCAAATCTCAGCCAGGGGAAATGGTTTCCCCTGCTTTTTGGTATGATGACAGGGCGCGCCGGCACCGCAGTGGTGCGGCGCGCCTTTCTTTTGACAATTACCTATATGAGCACAACCATGCAAAGCGGCGCAGACCTCCTGGCGACAGGCGAATTGGATTACACGACTTCCTGCGCACTGCCGACGCCGTGGGCCCAGTTCACCCTGCACGCCTTTGTCGAACACGCCACGGGCAAGGAACATCTGGCCATGGTGCTGGGCGATGTCGGCAACGGCGAACCGGTACTGGCGCGCGTGCATTCCGAGTGCCTGACGGGCGACGTGCTGTTTTCCCAGCGCTGCGATTGCGGCGCCCAGCTCGAAGGCGCCTTGAAACGCATCGCCGAGGAAGGTCGCGGCATTTTGCTGTATCTGCGCCAGGAAGGACGCGGCATTGGCCTGATCAACAAGATCCGCGCCTATCGCCTGCAAGAAGCAGGCGCCGACACGGTGCAGGCGAATGAACAGCTGGGCTTCAAGGCCGATGCGCGCAACTACACCTTGTGCAAACCCATGTTTGCGCAATTCGGCATCAACAGCCTGCGTTTGATGACAAACAACCCGCGCAAGATCGCCGCCATGGAAGCGCTGGACATCACGGTGGCCGAACGGGTGCCGCTACTGGTCAACCGCAACGCCTTCAACCAGCATTATCTGAACACCAAGCAAAGCAAGCTCGGTCACATGATGACGCCGGAAACGGCGCCGGCGCTGGAAGACGGCGCCCTGTAATTGCCCGGGCTGGCGCGGAATGGCGCGTCACTTGGGCGCCGGGCCGGCCTCGCTCCTGCTCACGCACAAAGGATGCATGAAATTATCTAACTTCGCCTGCTTGCTGGCCAGCCTGTGCGCTGTCACAGGCGCCCACGCGGCTCCCACCGCCTCGACGCCCCCCGCCAAGCCGCCACCGGCCACCGCCGCGCCCGCCGCCACCGAACATGCAACCTTGCCGCCGCCCTCATCCGCTGCGCAAAAGCTGTACACGGCCGCGCGCGCCGACATCCTGCAAGTGCGCGTGCTGCTGAAAAACGGCCGCACGCAATCGTCGGTGGGCTCGGGCTTTTTGATCGGCACGGGCGACCTGGTGGTGAGCAACTATCACGTCGTGTCGCAATTCGCGCTCGACCCCGATACCTATGTGGGCGAATGGGTCGACACGAGTGGACAGCGGGGCAATGTGGAATTGCTGGCCGTCGACGTGCTGCACGACTTGGCCGTGCTGCGCGTGAACCGCCATGGCACGGGCTTTTTCAAGATGCCGGAACCGCTGGCGCCCCTGACTCAGGGCCAGTACCTGTATTCGATGGGCAATCCGCTGGACTTGGGCTTCGCCATTTCGGAAGGCTCGTACAACGGCGTCGTCACGCGCAGCTTCTACGACCAGCTGATGTTTACGGGCCCGATCAATGCCGGCATGAGCGGCGGCCCCAGCGTGACGGCCAGCGGTGACGTGGCCGGCGTGAACGTCTCGAAACGCCTCGATGGCGAACTCGTGAGTTTTCTCGTGCCGGCCCGCTATGCCCAGCAATTGCTGGCCAAGGTGGCCCAGCAAGGCAAGGCGCCGAAAGACTTCAAGCCGCTGGTGACGGCGCAGCTGCTGGCGCACCAGGAAGTGATGCTGGCGCGCCTGCTCGACACGCCATTGAGCCTGAAAGCCATGGGCCCGTATCGCGTGCCGGTGCGCGAGTCCGACCAGATGCGCTGCTGGGGCCGCTCCAACGTGAAGTCCGACAAGCCCTACATGCTCGACAACACCAGCTGCGCCATGGAATCGGCCATCTTCATTTCCGGCGCCCTGCAGACGGGGCAAGTGTCGATGCGCCACGAATTCCTGCGCAGCAGCGAACTGGGCGCGCTGCGCTTTTCCGAACTGGCCAGCGCCTCGTTCAAGAATGAAAGTTTCGGCAGCTACAAGAGCGTGCACTTGACTGGCCCCCATTGCACCGAACAGTTCGTCAAAAACAAGACCCTGCCCCTGCGCGCCGTCCTGTGCGTGCGCGCCTACCGCAAGTTTACAGGCCTGTACGACTTTGCCCTGCTGGCCGCCAGCACCGATGAGCCACTCATGAGCCTGCAAAGCCGCATCGACGCGCGCGGCGTGTCCTACGCCAACGGCATGCGCGTCACGCGCACCTTCCTCGAAGCGCTGTCGCGGGAAAGCAGCCGCAAGCCATGAAGCCGCCCTATTACATCGAAATCCTCGCCGAGAATGGCGAAGTACAGCAGCGCCAGCGCATCGACTCCCTGCCGATCCGCATCGGGCGCGGCTACGACAACGACTTCATCCTCGACGATGCGCATACGGCCGCCCGCCACGCCATCGTCGAGGACGACGGCGCAGGCGGCCTGCTGCTGCGCGACCTGGGCAGCCAGAATGGCGTGATCCACCGCGGCCAACGGCAACTGCAAGTGGCCCTGAGCGGCAACAGCATCGTGCGCCTGGGCCACACGCGCCTGCGCGTGCGCGCCAGCGACCAGCCTGTTGCGCCCGAATTGAGCGATACCACCAGGCACGACTGGGAAGGCTTGCGCCCCGCCGTCGCCGGTCTGGCCATGATCGGCGCCTCGGCCGCCTTCAGCAACTGGCTCAGTGATGCGGACGCCTTCGAGCCGATTTCCTACCTGATGATCATCGCCTACGCGCTGGCCGGCGGCCTCGTGTGGGCGTCGATCTGGGCCGTGGCGAACCGCCTGTTCGGCCATGTGGCGCGCTTCGGCCGCCACCTGTTCATCATCGGCTGCGGCTTGCTGGCCATGGAAGTGTGGGAACTGGGCAGCAATGTGGCGGCGTATGCGCTGTCGCTGGAAGTGCTGACGCGCTACGGGCGGCATATGTTCATCGTCATCGTCTGCGCCATGATCTACTACCATTTGTGCACGATCAAACCCCAGCATCCGCGCCGCTTCGGCCTCGTTGCCGTCGTGCTGGCCATCCTTGGCTCGACCCTGATTTTGCTGAGCAACCTGCAGATCAGCGGCCGCCTGGCCGACGAGGCCTACATGTCGGTGATCTACCCGCCGGCTCTGCGCCTGAGCCCGGATCACACGACGGAGGCTTTCTTCCGCGATGCGGCCGGCCTGCAGCGCGCCGTCGACGCCGAGCGAGGCAAGGCGGCCAGGGGCGAGGCGGACGACGACGGCGACGAGTAAGCGACGCAGACCGCGCATGCAAAAAGCCCGCCGCGTCCTTGCAGACGGGCGGGCTTTTTATCGCGCGCCCTCAGGCGCGGATGTCGGCGATCAAACTTAGAACTTGGCTTCCTGCTTGCGGCGCGCCGTAAAGCCCAGCAGGCCCAGGCCGATCAGCAGCATGGCGTAGGTAGTCGGTTCTGGCACGGCCGAGACCAGGCCATCGGTGCTGGAAAAGCTGGTGAAATTGCTGTTGCCCGCCTTGAACTGCGCTTGCTGGCCGCCATCGCAGCAGTTTTCCAGGCCATAGATGCTCAGAGTATGGTTGCCGGCCGCCAGCAAGCTCGAACCGCTGAGGAACTGGCTGCCATTGTTGTAGTTGCCTGCCCACCACATGTCGTTGCTCTTGAAGTCCAGCGCCACGCCGTCGAGGAACAGGGCGCCGCCCTTGCCGAAATCGACGCCGGTACGGAAGCTCCAGGCACCCGCATCGGCTGCGCTGACGCCAAAATTGACCACCGACTTGAAGGCGATGTTCGAACCATTGCCGAACAGGCCGCTATTCGTGACATTGTTGTAGCTGGCAATCGTCGTCGTGCCATAACCGGCGCCCGGCGTAGCCACGGCGGTATTCACCACGGACTGGTAAGCGGCGGCGGAAGCTTGCGCGCTGGCGTTCGAGAAACCGGTGGACACGGTGATGGTGCTGGCGTTCGCGTGGGCAAACACACCGACAGCGATCAGGGACAGGGCGATTTTAGGCAAGTTCTTCATGATGGTATCCAATAAGTAAATATTCAGTGAGTGCCGCAGGCGGGCGCTGGCGCCGAACGCACGCTGCATTGAGGCGTTCCGGCATAGCGCTAGGCATTGCAAGTAGAGCGGTCGGGAGCGTAACTTCCGCGTAACAGCGCGGACTTGCGGCGTGCCATGGCGGCACTGCAAGCGTCCTGGAAAGGGGGCGGGTTCCCGGGACAAAGCCAGACGGTTGACGGGTCAGGTAAGACGTTGTAGCTATTCTATCTTAAATTCCACACAAGCAAAGTATTTTTCTTTTAACCACTAAAGATATTTTTCTGACAATCACTTTCCTGTCGGCTGAAAAGTGCCATGTGCCAAGCTGATGCCGGGGCTGCGCGCCCAAGCGGGCGGCGCGTGGCATGTCGCGGCGGCACCACAGACGGGGCCGCCACTGTCGCGTGGCGCGCATTTCTTTTCACATGCCGCTGCACCACGGGGCGAAGCAGCATGGCAAAATGCATACATGCAGCTATCTGTCCGATGAGGGGGAAAGAGGAAATGGTCGACCTGGAAGAACTACGCTATCTGGCACTGTCGTTTCCCGACACCACCGAGGAAGAACACCAAGACCGTCCAGCCTTCCGCGTGGGCGGGAAGATCTTTGCCACCCTGCCCGACGACGAGCACATCAACGTGCTGCTCGATGCGGAAGCGGCGCATATCGCCACCGTCATCACGCCGTCCGGCTGTCAAAAGCTGTGGTGGGGCGAACGCCTGGCCGGCATCACGGTGCGCCTGGCGGATGCCGAGCTGGACATGCTGGCCGCCGCCCTGACGGCCGCCTGGCGGCGCAAGGCGCCCAGCGACCTGGCCAAGACCATCGCCCCGACCGGGTAGTTACATCGGCCAATTGCGCAGCAGCAAGCCCACCATCTGCTGCAGTTGCTCGCGCGATACACCCGCCGCCGCCTGGATGGCCATGCCCTGCGACAAAGTCACGACAAAGCGCGCCTGCTGCTCGGGACAGGAATCGGGCGGTAAATCGCCCTCCTCCCTGGCGCGCCGCAAGCGGTCGCGCAATTTGATTTCACCGCGCAGCCGGCGCGCAAACAATTCATCGCGGATCGGCAAGGCATCGTCGCTGCAGGCGAGCGCGGCATTGACGCCCATGCAGCCGTGCGGGCCGTCCGGCATGGTTTGCGCATCGACATACTGCGTCAACAGGGCTTCCACCACCTGGCGTGCCGTTGGCTGTTCCAGCGCCGCATCGAAAAACTGCATGCGCGTGTCGCTGTAGCGTTCGAGCGCCTTGTGGAACAGCTGTTCCTTGTTGCCGAAGACAGCATACAGGCTGGGCCGGTTCATGCCCATGGCTTTCGTCAGTTCCGGCAGGGAACTGCCTTCATAGCCCTTTTCCCAGAACACTTTCATGGCGCAATCGAGCGCTTCGTCCGCGTCGAAAGTGCGTGGCCGGCCCGTTTTCGCCTTGACCGCTGGCTCTTTTTTATTTTGTTTCATACCGTTTGGTAAAAAATTATTGACAACACTGTCTGCCTGCCCTGATTATATACCGACCGGTTAAAAACCTCTCGGCTTTTCAGGAACCTCACATGCAAACACTTTCCAACGCTACTGACAACGATACCACCGTGGCGCCGTGGCTGGCTGTTCTGTCCGTCGGCATCGGCGCCTTCGCCCTCGTCACGTCCGAATTCCTGCCCGTCGGCCTGCTGCCCGCCATGGCGGCCGAACTGGCCATCAGCAAGGGCCAGGCGGGACTGATGATCACCACGCCCGGCATCGTTGCCGCGTTTGCCGCCATCTTCGTCACCGTCGGCTCGGGCCGCCTGGACCGCCGCATCGTGCTGCTGGCCCTCACCGCCCTGCTGGTCGTTTCGAACCTGCTGGTGGCGCTGGCCCCCTCGTATGCCTGGATACTGCTGGGCCGCGCCATGCTGGGCGTGGGCGTGGGCGGCTTCTGGGCCATCGGCAGCGCCATCGGCCCGCGCCTGGTGGCGCCGCAACATGCGTCGCGCGCCATGTCCATCATCTTCGCCGGCGTCTCGCTGGGTACGGTGGCGGGCGTGCCGGCCGGTGCGCTGGTGGGCGAGCTGGTCGGCTGGCGGGTCGCTTTCGGCGCAGCGAGTGCCATTGCCGTGCTGGTCTTCCTCGGCCAGCTGTTGCTGTTGCCCAAGCTGCCACCGACACAGGCCATCCGCCTGCGCCAGTTGCCGATGATTTTCGGCATTCGCAAGGCCAGGCTGGGCCTGATCGCCACGGCCATGCTGTTCACGGGCCAGTTCGCCGCCTACACGTATATCGCGCCCTTCCTCACACAGATTTCGCACCTGGCCGCCGGCACCGTCAGCGCCATGCTGCTGGTGTACGGCGCTTCCGGCTTCATCGGCAACCTGGTGGGCGGCTGGGCCGCGGGGCGCTACGAACGGGCAGCGCTGATGCTGACGGGCGCCGTGCTGGGCCTGTCCACCCTGGCGCTGGCCGCGCTCGGCAGTCATTCGGTGACGGCGATGCTGCTGGTGGCCGTCTGGGGTTTCGGTTTCGGCGCCATGCCCATCGCCGTGCAGACGTGGATGTTCAAGGCCGCGCCACACTTGATGGAAGGCAGCAGCGCGCTGTTCGTTGCCATCGTGCAAGTGTCGCTGGCGTCCGGCGCCTTGCTCGGCGGCATGGCCGTCGACCGGCTGGGCGTGTCCAGCGCGATGGTGGTGGGCGGCGTGTTCGCCCTCGGCTGCGCCTTGACGATCGCCATCTTTGGCAAGCCGCAAGCCAGCGCCAAGGCGGACGCCGGTGCGGCTTGCGAAGCCTAGCAGGGAAGTCGGTTCAGATGCGCCCGCGGCGAAATTCGCCGAGGAATTTCGTCACGTCGGCCGGCGTCATCACCACATCCACGTCGCCATGATATGCATACAGGAAAGGCGTGCCGCCCAAGCGGTCCGTCAGCTTGGCAAACAGTAAAAAGCGGCTGCCCAGCGGATAGTGTTGCAGGTCGACCAGGCGGCGTGAGCACTGCACGGCCAGCTCGGGCGAAAAGGCCTGGCCTGGCACGGGACGGATTTCCACGCGGCCATGAATCGCGCGCGATTCGACGGCGACGTGCCGGTATGCATAAGTATCACGGGCCATGCCGCCACCTTGAATGAAGTAAAGGCGCCATCTTAAGCGAAGTGGGCGCCGGCCGTGCTACTGCGCCACGATGCGCAGCAAGCGGCCATTGTCTTCATCCGTCAGCGCATACAGATAGCCATCCGGTCCCTGGCGCACGTCGCGCACGCGCGCGCCGATGGCCAGGCGGTCCTGCCCCGTCACCTTGCCGTTCGCATCGACGGCGATGCGGCGGATATCCTTGGCCGCCAGGCCGCCACTGAAGATGCTGCCGCGCCAGGCGACGATCTTGTCGCCCGTGTAGACGGCCAGCCCCGACGGGGCCGGCGACGGCACCCAGGCCACGCTCGGATTGAGCATGCCCGCCACCTCATGCTTGCCGATGGGTTCGTGCGTCGTGTAGTCGGCGCCGTAGCTTTGCAGGGGCCAGCCGTAGTTGCCGCCCGCCACCACCAGGTTCAGCTCGTCGCCGCCATACGGACCGTGTTCCGTGGCCCACACGCGGCCCGAGACGGGATCGAGCGCCAGACCCTGCACGTTGCGGTGGCCGTATGACCAGATTTCCGGCAAGGCGCCCTTGGCCGCCAGCGGATTGCCGGGCGCGGGCTTGCCGTCTTCCGTCAGGCGCAGGATGGAACCCTGGTGCGTGGCCAGGTTCTGCGCCTGCTCGCGCGCCAGGCGGTCGCCTATGCGCAGCGGCGGATTGCCACCGTCGGCCACGCTCATCAGCAAAGTGCCGTCCGGCAGCCACAGCAGGCGAGAACCGAAATGCTGGCCGCCGCTCTTGTCCGTGGCCACCTTGAACAGGGTCTGGATGCCCGTCACCTTCTTGCCATCGAACACGCCGCGCACCAGGGTCGTGCGGTTGGCGTCATTGTTGCCCGTCGACACCGTCATGTAGACTCTTGGCGCGGCCTTGCCCGCATCCTGCGGGTGAATGACGATATCGAGCAAGCCGCCCTGCCCGCCCGTAAACACCTTGGGCATGCCTTCCAGCGCCACGTCCTCGAATTTTTTGCCATTCAGCAAATGCAAAGTGCCCTGCTTGCTGGTGACGAGCGCGCGCCCCTCATCCAGCCAGGCGATGCCCCACGGCTGGCGCACGCCCTGCGCGACGGTCTCGGCCTTCCACCCCTGTCTGGCGGCGGGCGGCTCGCCCGTGGCTTGCAGTTCGGCATGGGCGGGCATGGCGCAAGCCGCGAAGGCTCCCAGCAGCAGTGCGGTGGCAAGGCGTGTGCGCTTGATGGTTGGCATCGGGAATTCTCCTGTGTCGTCAATGAAAAAGGCGGCCGCGATGGTCTTTGCCATCGCGCCGCCTTCTAAAAATAGCACAGATTGCACGGCGGTCGCGCCGCCGTTTTCATGCGATCAGCGATACACCAGATAGTACCTCGCGCGCTGCGTGCTTTTCTGCGCGCCGCCCGTCTGCACCAGCGCCACCGGGTCACCGGCGGCCGTATGGAAGATGCCGATGCCGTAGCTGGGTTCGCCGCCGATGTACGGCAAGGTGACATCGTCTGCAGGGAACAACAGATCTCCTGTGAAACGCTTGTAGCTGGCTTGATACGCCGGATCACTGCCGAGATAGCCGAGGCCATCACGCTCCATCACCAGCGCCTCCGCCTTGACGGGCGAATAGCTCATCGACAACACGCCGTTGTTCGTATTACTCAGAGCAAAGCGACCAACGTATACCAGCGTATCCGCGTTGAAGTATGTACCGCTTGCCGTAAATAGCAGGTCTTCCTTGGGTGACAAGAAAAACGGCGCGGCCATCGGGATCGGATGCGGCATGAAAATAGAGTAGGAGGTTTGCAAGATATAGCCTTGCTGCGAATTAACGAGAAAAGCCGAGGGCTGGAACAGTGGCTCCTCATTGATGGTAACGAGTCCCTTGTTCAGCGATGCCACGAAGATACCCCTCATTTCACCATAGAAACCTCCCCTCGTGGTGCTCTTCTCTACAAGCTGGCCAGTACGCGCATTGAACCCTTCCAACACAGGCTCTCTGAGCGATCCCTTGGATTGACCGGACAGAAAGACAATGCCCGCGTCGGTCGTGAACACTTCCGTCTGCGAACCGGCTGTGCCGGTCGAACGCAGCAGTTTCCCCGCTTCCAGATCAATCAGGCTGACCGCCCCCTCATGCAACACGCCGGCCAGTTTTCCGTCTGCACTCAGACTGAAGGACTTGACGGCGGCAGGCAAACTGACGCTGCTGAAAGTGCCATCGGCCGGATTAATGATTTTCAAGCTATCGGGATTGGGCGTCACCACGATCAGTCGGTCCATTCCCTTGCTGTAATGCGCCTCCAAAGGCCTGAACGGCAACGCCACGACACTGTAGGTGGGGACGATCACATTGAGCTTCAGGTAGGCCACCGCCGTTTGCCGGCCACTGGTGACCGTCATCGACAGCACATACGCGCCGGTCACGTCTGGCGTGAACGACGGCACTACCGCCGTTGCTGCCCCGATCACGGCGACGGAACCGGCAGGCTGGCTGTCAACCGCCCATGCATAAGCGAGTTTGCCGCCTCCGTCGTCATAACTCAGGATGCCGCTGGTCACCACCGGCTGGCCGACGGGCACTGTTTGATTTTCACGGCTGATGACAGCGACCGTGCCTTGGATCACGCCGGATGGCATCGTATTATTAGCATCGAACTGGTACACCGTTTCGGCATATGCGCCCTTGCCATCCGCACCGCGGGCGCGTATTTTATACAGGCCCAGCACATCGGGCGAGAAACGGGCAACCTGATCGACAACGCGCAAATTGGATGTGCTGCCAGCCGGTTTTTCGATCAAATCCCACGTGGTGGTGACCTTGTCACCGTCAGCGTCAGTGCTGCCGGTGGCGTCGAGAACGATACCGGCTCCCATCGACACACTCACGGCTGGTTTGACAAGTGCTTGCGCCGTAAAAGTGGCATTGACCACCACCACCGCATTCGGTACCCGGTTATTCACCAGCACGGTGGCGTTCTTTTCTGCAAAGCCGCCCTTGCTATTCGTCACGCGCAGCTTGAAGATATAGGTGCCCAGGGCATCGGGCTGGAAGTTCAGTTTGGGGGTCGTGACAGCGCCGATGTTCAAGCCGCTGCCGGCAGGTTTGGAGACCATGCTCCAGGCAAAACTCAGCGTCCCGCCGTCGCTATCCTTGCTGCTACCGGCATCGAGTTCAATCTGCCCGCCCATGCTGCCAATGGCATCGGCACCTTCCGCCGCCGCCGACACGGCGCCGGCAAACAGGATGGCAGCCTGCGGCACGATCGCCACGGGCGGTGGCGCCGCAGTTTCGCTGCCACCGCCACCACCGCCGCACCCGGCCAGCATGGCCACGGCCAACATCCCAACGCCCAACCAACGCACGACTGGCCCTTGCATACGACTGCGCATATGATTCCGTTCTCTCAATATTTCCCGTGGTTATAAGGTGACGTCTTGTCGCGTCCGAAAAAGCGGACAAATATTATCATGACAATAACGTTAAATTTTCACCAAATTTTACTTTGGAAATATTAATTTTCAGGAATCATTAAAAAGGGGCTGCCGAATATGCTCAGGCGCGCAGCAGCAAGGCCACGGCTTCGGCCGCGATGCCTTCTTCACGGCCCAGGTAGCCCAGCTTTTCATTCGTCTTGGCCTTGATGTTGACCTGACTCACACTCACGCCCAGGTCTTCGGCCACGTTGGCGCACATGGCGGCGATGTGCGGCGCCATTTTCGGGCGCTGGGCGATGATGGTGGCGTCGATATTGCCGATGATATAACCGGTGGCTTGCACGCGGCGCACGGCTTCGCGCAGCAGGGTGCGCGAATCGGCGCCCTTGAATTGCGCATCCGTGTCGGGGAAATGGCGGCCGATGTCGCCCAGGGCGGCGGCGCCGAAGATGGCGTCGGTAATCGCGTGCAGCAGCACGTCCGCGTCGGAATGGCCGAGCAGGCCCAGGTGATGGGGAATCTTCACGCCGCCGATGATCAGGTCGCGGTGTTCCACCAGCGCGTGGCAGTCATAGCCCTGGCCAATGCGGAAAGGCAGTACGGGAGTGGTGATGGTCGTCATGCGGTCTTTCTGTTCAGGATTCAAGGATGGGCCAAGTACAGCTCGGCCGTGTGTATGTCGCGCGGCAAGGTTACCTTCAGGTTGCGCGGGTGGCCCTCAATGAGCCTGGGTGCCAGGCCCAGCGCTTCGACGGCGCTGGCGTCGTCCGTGATCGCTTGCGGATCGGGCGCTTGCGACAAGGCCCGGTGCAGCAAGGCATAGCTGAACATTTGCGGCGTCTGCGCCAGCCACAGGCCGTCGCGCGGCACCGTCTGCGCCGACAGGCTGCCCGGCCCCGCCCGCTTGACGGTGTCGACCACGGGCAAGGCCAGCAAGCCGCCGGCCGGATGTTCACCGACTTCGGTAATGAGCTTTGCGATCAGCGCCGGCGTCAGGCCGGGCCGCGCCGCATCGTGCACCAGCACCTGGTCGTGGGCGGACAGGCTGCCGTGCAGCGCCTGCAAGCCATTCAAGATCGTTTCCATGCGCGTGGCGCCGCCGCAGCGCAGCACCGATATGCCAACCCCTGCGCCTTGCTCGGGCACGACCGTGTCAATCAGGCCATCCTCGGCGCTGACGACAATGTAGGTATGCGCGATCAGCGGGCTGGCGAGAAAGGCATCCACGGCGTGGCGCAGCATGGGTTTGCCGGCGATGGGTAAATATTGCTTGGGACTGCCCGCATCCATGCGCGCACCCACGCCGGCGGCGGGGATCAGCGCAAAATAACGGGGACGATTCGATGCTGCTGTCATGCGCTTCCTTGTCTTGTCACTGCTGGGCGGACTGTACCTTGCCCGCCAGGATGTTCTGGATTTCGCCCTTGCACGCCTTGCCCAGGCGCGCATATTCCTGCGGCGAATCGATGGCGGCCTGCAAGACTTCCACCTTGCGCATCTCGGCCTTGACGTATGGCAACCAGCCCGTATCGATCTCGCGCGCCAGCGCCGCCTTGGCCGTGCCGCTGGGCGCATACAGGGGCCGCGCCTCGAAACGTCTGGCCAACGCCGCGCGCACGGTCTTTTCCACGCGCGGCAAATGTTCCATATAGGTCTTCATGTGCCGCAGTTCATGCGCGAGTATCTCATCATACGCGCAAGTGCCCGGGGCAAATTCACGGCCGATATAGATCACCACGGGCGCATACGTCAGGGTCACGGTGATCTGCGGCGCCACGCATTCATAGCCGCTGGCAGGATCTTGCAGCATGGGCCCGGCCAGGCCAATTTGCACTTGCGACTCGGTCTTCGTCAGGCCCAGCACCCAGGTATTCGCGCGCGCCGTGCCCTTCATCACGGTCAGCGCCTTGTACGGCAGATGCGTGTCGATGCTGTAGCCGTTCTGCTGCGCCGTCAGCACGGACACCGTCTTGCTGATCGTGTCTTCGCAGCGCACCTGGAACGGCGTGCGCGCCTGCGCCTGTGCACCCAGGGTGACACAGGCAAGCAGCAGGAAAATGGGCAGGCGCAGGCGCAAGATCAAGCCGCTTGCCAGGCGCCGCTGGTGATCTTGTCGAGCCAGAAGATGCCGATGACGGTTTTCACGTCGGTGATCGTGCCATCCTTGACCCAGTCGAGCAGCTGCGGCACGGTGGCCGTAAACGTTTCCAGGAACTCGCCCTCGTCCAGACGGCGCTCGCCGGCGACCAGGCCGCGCGCCAGAAACAGTTCCAGGTGTTCATCGGAATACGCGATGGCGTTGTGGATGGTGGAGACGAATTGCCAGTCGCTGGCCGTGTAGCCCGTTTCTTCCAGCAACTCGCGCTGGGCGCACGCCAGATGCGATTCTCCCGAATCGATCTTGCCGGCCGGGAATTCAATGAAGACCCTGTCCAGCGGATAGCGGTACTGGCGTTCCATCAGCACCGTGCCATCGTCGAGCAGCGGCAGGATGACGACGGCGCCCGGATGCAGAATGAATTCGCGCACCGTCATCTTGCCGTCAGGCAGGGTCACCCGGTCGCGCTGCACTCGCAGGAAGCCGCCCTGGTAGACGAGTTCGCCGTCAACTTTGGTCTCAGTTAAATTCATATCCATGTGTTCTGTATCCATACGTTGATTATGCTCAATAAAAAAAAACGGCGCCAGAGGCGCCGCTTTCGGTCGATGGGGCTAGCGCCGCTTGCGCAAGTAGCGTCCGACAAAGCCGGGAAAAGCCAGCACCAGAAACAGACAACCGGTGATGGCGTAAAACTCCCACGTCTGCGGAAAAGCGTTGCCGATGCGCGCTTCGAGCGCGAACGCCACGGCGCCGACGATGAAATACAGAATCACCATCTCCAGCAGGCGCAGCGCCAGCGGCTTGCGCCAGCCCTGCTCTGCCTGCGCCGCTTTTTTCAGCGGCACGGCGGCAAACAGTTTCTCATTCAGAAATGGCAGGTTGGCGCCCAGGATACCCAGGGCGATCACCAGCCAGCTCGAGGCGGTGACATCCATCGGTCAGGACGCCAGGGTCTTGGTGATGGCGGTCGCGCAGGCAGCCAGGATGCTGTTAGGCATCACACCGAGGGCCAGGACGAACACGCCGTTCAGGGCCAGCACCACGCGCATGTCGCCATGCACGACCAGTGCGTTGGTGTCCGTCGGCTCGTCGAACCACATCATCTTCACGACGCGCAGGTAGTAGAAGGCGCCGATCAGCGAGAACAGCACGGCGGCGATGGTCAGCCACAGCTGGCCCGTGGCCAGCACGGAGGCCAGCACCGAATACTTGGCCATGAAGCCCATCAGCGGCGGCACGCCGGCCAGCGAGAACATGAACAGGGTCATCACCAGCGCGAAGATCGGGCTGCGTTTGCCCAGGCCCTTGAAGTCGGCCAGTTCTTCTGCTTCGAAACCATTACGTGCCAACAACATGATCACGCCAAAGGTACCCAGCGTGGTGAACACGTAGGTGATGACGTAGTACATCGAGGCGCCGTAGGCGGTGGCTGCGCCAGCCGCGTTCAGGGTGTTGTTCGGCGCATCGACGGTGCCGGACAGCAGACCCAGCAGCACGAAGCCCATTTGCGCGATGGTCGAGTACGCCAACATGCGCTTCAGGTTCGTTTGCGCGATGGCGGTGAAGTTACCGATGGCCAGCGACATCACGGCCAGCACCAGCAGCATTTGCTGCCAGTCATGCGCCATCGGCAGCAAGCCCTCGCCCAGCAAACGCAGGGTGATGGCAAACGCGGCCAGTTTCGGCGCACCGCCCAGCAGCAAGGTCACGGCTGTTGGCGAACCTTGATACACGTCAGGCACCCACATGTGGAATGGCACGACGCCCAGTTTGAAGGCCAGGCCAGCGACCAGGAACACCAGGCCGAAGACCATGATGGTGCCGTTGGTCTTGCCGTTTTCCAGCGCCACGCGCAGTTCGCCCAGGTCCAGCGTGCCGGAGGCGCCGTACAGCATCGAGATACCGTACAACATGAAACCGGAAGCCAGCGCGCCCAGGATGAAGTATTTCATGGCCGCTTCCGTGGCCTTGGCATTGTCACGGCGCAGAGCGATCAGTGCATACAGCGACAGCGACATCAGTTCCAGACCCAGGTAGATGATCAGGAAGTTGTTGGCCGAGATCATGATCATCTGGCCCAGCAGTGCAAACAGGGCCAGCACATAGAACTCGCCGCCCAGGTTGCCCGACAGCATGCTGCGGTCGGTGGCATAGGCACGCGAGTAGATCAGGGTCAGCGCCACGGCGCCATACGAGAACAGTTTCAGCAACTGCGACATCGGGTCCGACACGAACATGTTGTGGAACGTGTAGACGGTGGTGCCCGCGTTGAAGTCGCCCACTGTCAGCAAGGCGCAGCCGGCCAGGGTCAGCAAGGACAGCGCATAGGTGATCGAACGCTTCGCCGCAGGCAAGAACATATCGATCAGCAAGAGCGCCGACGTGGCGATCAGCAGAAAGATTTCCGCGTACAGCGGTACCAGATTAGGTGCATTAGTCATGTTATCGGTCTTCTATTTAAGGCAACTTGCTGATGGCGACATGCTGCAGCAGGTCGGCAACCGAAGTTTGCATCGTGTCGGTGAACGGGGCTGGGTACAGACCCATCACGAGCACGGCGATGGCCAGCACAGCAAGCATGAAGAATTCACGTTTGTTGATGTCGGTCAATTCGGCCACATGCTTGTTCTTGATCTTGCCGAACACCACGCGCTTGGCCATCCACAGCGAGTACGCCGCGCCCCAGATCAGTGCCGTTGCAGCCAGCAGACCGATCCAGAAGTTGTATTGCACCGCACCCAGGATCACCATGAACTCGCCGACGAAGCCGGAAGTCGCTGGCAAACCGCAGTTGGCCATCGAGAACAGCACGAACAAGGCGGCAAATTTCGGCATGCGGTTCACGACGCCGCCGTAGTCGGCGATGTTGCGGGTATGCATGCGGTCATACAGCACGCCGATGCACAGGAACATCGCAGCGGAGATGAAGCCGTGCGAGACCATCTGCACGATACCGCCCTGCACCGAAATGTCGTTGAACATGAAGAAGCCCAGGGTCACAAAACCCATGTGCGCGATCGACGAATAGGCGACCAGTTTTTTCATGTCGGTTTGCACCAGGGCAACCAGACCGATGTAGATGACGGCGATCAGCGACAAGGCGATCATGAAACCCGACAGGTAGTGGCTGGCGTCCGGCGTGATCGGCAGCGAAAAACGCAGGAAGCCGTAGGCGCCCAGTTTCAGCATGATGGCGGCCAGCACGGCGGAACCACCGGTAGGCGCTTCCACGTGGACGTCCGGCAACCACGTGTGGACCGGGAACATCGGCACTTTCACGGCAAACGCCATCAGGAAGGCCAGGAAGATGAAGATCTGTTCGTTCATCGTCAGCTTGAACGCATGCCAGGCCAGGATGTCGAAGGTACCCGACACATTGCGCAGGTAGATGATGGCAACCAGGGTCAGCAGCGAACCGAAGAAGGTGTACAGGAAGAACTTGAACGACGCGTACACGCGGTTCGAACCGCCCCAGATACCGATGATGATGAACATCGGGATCAGGGTTGCTTCAAAGAAGAAGTAGAACAGCAAGCCGTCCAGCGCGCAGAACACGCCGATCATCAGACCCGACAGAATCAAGAAGGCACCCATGTACTGGGCGATGCGCTTCTCGATCACTTGCCAGGCCGAAATGACGACGATGACCGTGATGAACGCCGTCAGTGGAATGAACCACAGCGACAGGCCATCGATACCCAGCGAGTACCAGATATTGAAAGTTTCAATCCACGGTGCTTTTTCGACGAATTGCATGCCGTGCGCGGCGTTGTCGAAATGCTGGATCAGCGGCAAGGTGCACAGCATGCTGAGCACGGCGCCAGCCAGCGACAGCCAGCGGGTAAAGCCCGCTTTGCTGTCACGGCCAAGAGCCAGGACCAGGACGCCGCAAATGATCGGCACCCAGATCGACAGACTCAGGTAAGGAGGTAGTGTAGAAATCGTAGACTGCATCATGGTTCTCAGTATTCTTTTATCAGGTCAGCTTACTTAGCGGGCCAGAATGGCAGGAAATAGATCAGGAAGCCCAGCACGCCCAGGATCATCACGAATGCATAGTGATAGATGTAGCCGGTCTGCAACACTCGCGACAGCGAGGACAGCCAGGCGACAACCTTGGCGCTGCCATTGACGACGAAACCGTCGATCAGCTTCTTGTCACCGAAGTTCCACAGGCCATTACCCAGCAAACGGGCACCGCCGGCGAACACGACTTCATTGAACTTGTCCATGTAGTACTTGTTGTCCAGCAGGGTGTGGATCGCGTGGAACTTGGCAAAGAACCAGGCCGGTACACGCGGGTTGACCATGTAGCAGTAGTAGGCTGCCACGACGCCGGACAATGCCAGCCAGAACGGTGCCGTCGACAGGCCGTGGATCGCCATCGCCATTGCGCCGTGGAATTCATGCGACAACTCTTCCATTGCTGGATGGTTTTCGCCGACGAAGATCACGCCCTTGAAGAAATCGCCATGCAGCATCGGGCCGATCGTCAGGTAACCGATCAGCAGCGACGGGATCGCCAGCATCACCAGCGGGAACCACACGACGAATGGGGATTCATGCGGCTTCTGGCCAGGTTCCAGACCGTGGTGCGCGTGGTCGTCTTCGTCTTCTTCATCGTGCGCGTCCGAATCATGCTTGGCCGCAGGCGCGTGATGGTCGTCATGGCCGTGCGCATGCGCCTGGCCGAAACGTTCCTTGCCGTGGAAGACGAGGAAATACATGCGGAACGAGTAGAAGGCGGTGACGAACACGCCAGCCAGCACGGCGAACTGGGCAAAGCCAGCGCCCCAGATGTGCGTCGCTTCGACGGCTTCGATGATGCTGTCTTTCGAGTAGAAACCGGAGAACAGCGGCGTGCCGATCAGGGCCAGCGAACCGACCAGGGAAGTGATCCAGGTGATAGGCATGTATTTGCGCAGGCCACCCATGTTGCGGATGTCCTGGTCATGGTGCATGCCGATGATGACGGAACCGGCGCCCAGGAACAGCAGTGCCTTGAAGAATGCGTGCGTCATCAGGTGGAACACGGCCACCGAGTATGCGGACGAACCGAGCGCCACGGTCATGTAGCCGAGCTGCGACAGGGTCGAGTAAGCGACGACGCGCTTGATGTCGTTCTGGATGATGCCCAGGAAACCCATGAACAGCGCCGTGATGGAACCGATCACCAGGATGAAGGACAGTGCCGTGTCGGACAGTTCGAACAGCGGCGACATGCGCGAGACCATGAAGATGCCGGCCGTCACCATCGTCGCGGCGTGAATCAGTGCCGAGATCGGGGTAGGACCTTCCATCGAGTCAGGCAGCCACACGTGCAGCGGGAACTGCGCCGATTTGCCCATCGCGCCGATGAACAGGCAGATGCAGGCAACGGTCAGCAGGGCCCAGTCGGTACCTGGCAGGGTCAGGACGGACAAGGCTTCCTTCTTGGCGAAGATTTCTTGGTAGTCCAGCGATTGACCATACGCCAGCAGCAGGCCGATGCCCAGGATGAAGCCGAAGTCGCCCACGCGGTTGACCAGGAACGCCTTCATGTTGGCCACGATGGCCGTCGGACGCTGGTACCAGAAACCGATCAGCAGGTAAGAGACCAGGCCTACGGCTTCCCAACCGAAGAACAGTTGCAGGAAGTTGTTGGCCATGACCAGCATCAGCATCGAGAACGTGAACAGCGAGATGTAGGCGAAGAAGCGGTTGTAGCCTTCGTCGTCCTTCATGTAGCCGATCGTGTAGATGTGCACCATCAGGGAGACGAAGGTGACCACGCACATCATCATCGCCGACAGCGAATCGATCTGGAAGCCCACTTCCATCTTCAGGGTGCCGATCGTCATCCAGTTATAGATCGTGCCATTGAATGTCGCGCCATCCATCACTGCCAGCAGTGTCTGCACGGACAGGATGAACGCTATCAGTACGCCCAGGATCGTCGCGGTATGCGACGTCTTGCGTCCGACCAAATTACCCAGGAACTGGGTGCCAAGCAAACCTGCAATCGCGGCACCGGCCAGCGGCGCCAGCGGTACGGCAAGAAGGAGGTTAGGGTTGAGGAGTTGCCCCGCCATGATGAACCTTAATCGTTATTATTCGAGAGATCGAGTCTGAAAAACATCAGCCTTTGAGGCTGTCCAGGTCTTCGACGTTGATGGTATCCAGATTACGGAACATCACCACCAGAATAGCCAGACCGATAGCCGACTCAGCGGCGGCAACCGTCAGGATGAAGAAAACGAAGATCTGACCGGCCGCGTCGCCCATGAAATGGGAGAACGCGATGAAATTCATATTCACCGCCAGCAGCATCAATTCGATTGCCATCAGCAATACGATGATGTTCTTGCGGTTCAGGAAAATACCGACGATCGAGATTGCGAACAGGATCGCGCCCAGGACCAGAAAATGTGTGAGCGATAATGTCATGGTGCCTCCTTAACTTCCGGCTCAGCCGCAGGACGCTCGACGACCGCGTCCATCTTGATGATCTTCAGGCGGTCGTTGCGCTTGACGCGCACCGCATCGCCCGGAGCAAAGTGCTTGGTGTCCTTGCGTTTGCGCAGGGTCAGTGCAACCGCGGCGACGATGGCCACCAGCAGCACGACGGCGGCGATCTCGAAGGCGAACACATATTCCGTGTAGATCAGCAGGCCCAGTTCCTTGGTGCCGCCCAGGTTGACGTTCACCGGAGCGATGCTAGGCGTAAAGTTGCGGAAACCGTGCCACAGGACGGCGGCCATTTCCAGCACGATGATCACGCCCACCGTCACCGACAGTGGCAGGTAGCCCCAGAAGCCTTCGCGCATGCGGTCGATATTGATATCGAGCATCATGACCACGAAGAGGAACAGCACCATCACGGCGCCGACATACACCAATACCAGCACGATGGCCAGGAATTCAGCTTGCAGCAGCATCCAGATGCCCGCTGCGGAAAAGAAGGACAGTACCAAAAACAGTACTGCGTGGACCGGATTACGGGCCGTGATGACGCGCGTCGCTGCCAGAATCAAGATCAGCGCGAAGGCGTAAAACAAAATTGTTTTAAAGTCCATAAAAAACCCAATAGACGTACAGATGAACGAGGGGCGCGCCGCAGCCATTGGCTACGGCGCATCCATCAGCGATAAGGTGCGTCGGCGGCGCGCGCAGCGGCGATGTCATTTTCATAACGATCACCCACGGCCAGCAACATCTCTTTCGTGTAATACAAATCCCCGCGTTTCTCGCCGTGGTATTCCAGGATTTGCGTCTCGACGATCGAATCGACCGGGCAGGACTCTTCGCAGAAACCGCAGAAGATGCACTTGGTCAAGTCAATATCGTAACGCGTGGTGCGGCGCGAACCGTCGTCACGCTGTTCCGATTCGATCGTGATGGCCATCGCCGGGCAAACCGCTTCGCACAGTTTGCAGGCGATGCAACGTTCCTCGCCGTTCGGGTAGCGGCGCAGCGCGTGCAAGCCACGGAAACGCGGCGAGATCGGTGTCTTCTCTTCCGGGAATTGCACCGTGATCTTGCGCGAAAACATGTACTTGCCTGTCAACGCCATGCCCTTGATCAGCTCGCCTAACAAGAGGCTGCTGAAGAAATCTTTTACCTTATCCATTCGTATGCACTCTCTTACTTCCAAATATTCCAGGATGTCTGCATCCAGGCAGCGACGAAGACCAGGTAGACCAGCGTCAACGGGATAAACACTTTCCAGCCGAGGCGCATGATCTGGTCATAACGGTAGCGTGGGAACGTACCGCGCACCCAGATGAACACCGAGACGATGAAGAAGGTCTTGGCGAACAGCCAGAAGAAGCCGCCGAAACCACCCCAGAACTCAAGGAAAGCAAATGGTGCGGACCAGCCACCGAGGAACATGATCGAAGCCAGCGCGCCGATCAGGATCATGTTGGCGTATTCGGCCAGCATGAACATGGCGTAGGCCATGCCCGAGTACTCGACCATGTGGCCGGCAACGATTTCCGACTCGCCTTCGACGACGTCGAACGGGTGACGGTTGGCTTCAGCCAGGCCCGACACCAGGTAGATGACGAACATCGGCAGCAGCGGCAGCCAGTTCCACGACAGGAAGTTCACGCCCTTGTCGGCGAAGAAGCCGATTTGCTGGCCGCCGACGATGTCGATGAAGTTCAGGCTGCCCGAGACCATCAGCACGATGACCATCACGAAGCCCATCGGGATTTCATACGAAATCATCTGTGCCGAAGCGCGCATGGCACCCATGAACGAGTACTTCGAGTTCGAGGCCCAGCCGGCGATGATGATGCCGTAGACTTCCATCGAGGTAATCGCCAGCAGCATCAGCAAGCCCGCGTTGACGTTGGCCAGCACGGCTTGCGGGCCGAATGGCACGACCGACCAGGCGGCCAGGGCCGGCATGATGGTCATGATCGGGCCGATCACGAACAGGCCCTTGGCGGCCTTGGACGGGATGATGATCTCTTTGAACAAGAGTTTCAGTGCATCGGCGATCGGCTGCAGCAAGCCCAATGGACCGACGCGGTTCGGGCCGACGCGGATCTGGATCCAGCCGATCAGCTTGCGTTCCCACAAGGTCAGGTAGGCAACCAGGCCCATCAGCGGCAACAGCACGCACAGGATCTTGATCAGGGTCCAGAAGAACGGCCAGGAGCCGCCCAGCAAATCCTGGCCGCTGCTGTTGATGACGTTTACAAATTCAGGCAGAGCCATCAGATTTTCCCCTCTGCTGTTTCAACTGTGATGTCACCGAACATGCCGCCCAGGCTAGCCGTCGAGGCATGCGCCGCCGACACTTTGACCACATTGGCTGGCAGGCCGGCATGGATTGCCGCCACCAGGATGGCGCTGCCGGAGCCTTGCGCCACTTTGACCTTGTCGCCCGCCTTGATGCCCAGCTTTTCAGCCAGCGCCAGGGACAGGTGCGCTTGCGGCGCGGCGCCATCGACCGTGCGCAGCAGCGGTTCGGAGCGGCGTACCAGCGCGTCGGCGAAGTAGATCGGCACGTCGGCGATGCGTTGCAACGCTGGCGAAGCCGGTGCATAGCTTGCCGCTTCCGGTGCGTTCTTGGCGCTGTTGTTCAGCTGTGCCGACAGATCGGTCACACCAAAGCCAAACGCTTCGTCGCGGATCGCTTCCGAGGTGTCGTAGTCGAAACCGGCCAGGCCCAGGATGTTGCCCAGGACGCGCAGCACTTTCCAGGCTGGACGGGTATCGGCCAGCGGTTTGACGGTGCCGTTGAAACTTTGCGCGCGGCCTTCGCAGTTGACGAAGGTACCCGAGGTTTCAGCGAACGGAGCGATCGGCAGCAAGACATCGGCGTAATCCATGCCGTGCTTGAAGGCCGACATCGCCACGACCATGTCGGCGCCATCCAGGGCGGCGCGGGCCGCTTGTGGATTGGCGGCATCGAGTTCCGGCTCGGCATGCAGCAGCACGTAAGCTTTCTTCGGTACGGCAAAGGCAGCTTGCACGTTGGCGCGCGGCTTGGCGACCAGGTGCGCGCCTACCGTGTTGGCCGCTTCCGTCAGGTAACCGAGCTTGGCGCCCGTCTGCTCGGCGATCCATTGCGCGGCAGCGTGCAATTGCGACGCTTGCGGGTGTTGCGTTGCCGCGTTACCCAGCAAAATCGCGCCATGGTCGCCGGCCATCAGGCTGGCGGCGATAGCCACAGCCACGTCCGAAGCGACAACTGCTTCAAAACCGGCTGGCGCGGCGATTTCTTTGGCTTTGGCAACAGCGACGAGCACTTCCGACAAGGCCGCCAGCCAATCGCCTGGTGCCACGATCATCTTGTTGGCGATGCTGATCAGTTGATCATCGTCGGACGCGTGCAGGATGGACAGCTTGGCGCCGCCCTTGACGGACGCGCGCAAACGCGTGGCCAGCAAGGGGTGATCCTTGCGCAGGAACGAGCCGATGACGAAGGCGCGCTTGATCTGGCCAAATTCGCTGATAGGCATGCCCAGCCATGGTTTCACACTGGCGTCGAGCGCGAAGTCGGTCTGGCGCAGGCGGAAGTCGACGTTCTCGGAACCGAGACCGTGGGCGACTTTTTGCAGCAGGACCAGCTCTTCGACCGTCGAATGCGGGGTGGCCAGCGCGGCGATGGCGTCAGCGCCATGCTCGTGCTTGATATTTTTCAAACCGTGCGCCACGTATTCCAGCGCGGTCTGCCAATCGACTTCTTTCCACTCGTTGCCTTGTTTCAGCATCGGGGAAGTCAGGCGTTCGGCACTGTCCAGCGCTTCGTACGAGAAACGGTCCTTGTCCGAGATCCAGCACTCGTTGACGGCTTCGTTTTCCAGCGGCAATACGCGTTTGACCTTGCCAGCTTTCACTTGCACGATCAGGTTCGCGCCCAGGCCGTCATGCGGGCTGACCGATTTGCGGCGCGACAATTCCCACGTACGGGCGCTGTAGCGGAACGGCTTCGAGGTCAGTGCGCCGACCGGGCACAGGTCGATCATGTTGCCCGACAGTTCGGAGTCGACCGTCTGGCCGACAAACGACACGATTTCCGAGTGTTCGCCGCGGCCGATCATGCCCAGCTCCATCACGCCGGCCACTTCCTGGCCAAAGCGTACGCAACGGGTGCACTGGATGCAGCGCGACATTTCCTGCATGGACACCAGCGGACCGGCTTCCTTCGGCTGCACCACGCGCTTGTCTTCCTTGTAGCGCGATTCGCTCTTGCCGTAGCCCACTGCCAAGTCTTGCAACTGGCATTCGCCGCCCTGATCGCAGATCGGGCAATCGAGCGGGTGGTTAATCAGCAAGAATTCCATCACCGACTTTTGCGCCTGCACAGCTTTATCGCTGGCGGAGCGCACGATCATGCCGGCACTGACCGGGGTCGCACAAGCGGGCAAAGGCTTCGGAGCCTTTTCCACTTCGACCAGGCACATGCGGCAGTTCGCTGCGATCGACAATTTCTTGTGATAGCAGAAGTGCGGAATGTAGGTTCCCAATTTGTTGGCGGCGTCCATCACCATGCTACCAGCAGGGACTTCGACTTTTTTGCCGTCTATTTCGATTTCAACCATGGTGATCGTTACCTGACGCAGCTTAGATATATGCGGGCACTAAGCAATGCTTGTGCTCGATATGATATTCAAATTCTTCACGGAAATTCTTAATGAAGGCCCGTACCGGCATGGCAGCCGCATCGCCCAGCGCGCAAATGGTGCGGCCCTGGATGTTGTCGGCGATCGAGTTGAGCATGTCCAGGTCGTCTGGACGACCCTGCCCCTGCTCGATGCGGTGCACCATGCGGTACATCCAGCCTGTGCCTTCACGGCAAGGCGTACACTGGCCGCACGATTCTTCAAAGTAGAAGTAGGACAGGCGCTCCAGCGCCTTCACCATGCAGCGTGTTTCGTCCATCACGATGACGGCGCCCGAACCCAACATCGAACCGGCTTTCGCGATCGAGTCGTAGTCCAGGTCGGTCTGCATCATGATGTCGCCGCGGATCACCGGCGCGGACGAGCCGCCAGGGATCACGGCCTTGATCTTTTTGCCACCGCGCATGCCACCTGCCAGTTCCAGCAGTTTGGCGAACGGCGTGCCGAGCGGCACTTCGTAGTTGCCCGGTTTTTCCACGTCGCCCGAGATCGAGAAGATCTTCGAACCGCCATTGTTCGGCTTGCCCATCGCCAGATATTTCTCTGGGCCGATGTTCAGCACGAATGGCACGGCCGCGAAGGTTTCCGTGTTGTTGATCGTCGTCGGCTTGCCGTACAGGCCAAACGAGGCAGGGAAAGGCGGCTTGAAGCGCGGCTGGCCTTTCTTGCCTTCCAGGGATTCCAGCAGGGCCGTTTCTTCGCCGCAGATGTAGGCGCCATAACCATGGTGCGCATGCAACTGGAACGAGAACTCGCTGCCCATGATCTTGTCGCCCAGGAAACCGGCGGCGCGCGCCTCGTCCAGCGCTTCTTCGAAACGGGCGTACTCGGCCCAGATTTCGCCGTGGATATAGTTGTAGCCGACGGTGATACCCATCGCATAAGCGCCAATGGCCATGCCTTCGATCAGCGCATGGGGATTGTAACGAATGATGTCGCGGTCCTTGAAAGTGCCCGGTTCGCCTTCATCTGTATTGCAGACGAGGTATTTTTGACCCGGGAACTGGCGCGGCATGAAGCTCCACTTCAAGCCGGTAGGAAAACCCGCGCCGCCACGGCCGCGCAAGGACGAAGCCTTGAGGTCGGCGATGATCTGTTCCGGCGTGATTTTCTCTTCCAGGATACGCCGCAGGGCGCTATAGCCGCCGCGGTTCACATAGTCTTGCAAATGCCAGTTCTTGCCATCCAGATCCTTCAGGATCAATGGATCGATATGGCGGTTGTGGAGTGACGTCATTTCTTGAGTTCCTCCAGCATGGCGTCGATTTTCTCGTTCGACATCCAGCTGCACATGGTTTTATTACTGACCAGCAAGACCGGCGCATCGCCGCAAGCACCCATGCACTCGCCTTCAACCAGGGTGAACTGGCCATCGGCGGTGGTTTCGCGGAAATCGATGCCCAGTTTCTGCTTCAGGTAGTCTGCAGCGCGCACGCCGCCCGACAGGGCGCATGGCAGGTTGGTGCACACGGTGATCTTGTGCTTGCCCACGGGCTTGACGTTGTACATATTGTAGAACGTGGCCACTTCCTGCACGGCAATCGCCGGCATACCGATGTAATCGGCCAGTTCCTTCATGGTGTCCGGCGCCAGCCAGCCCAGTTCATCCTGGGCATGGGCCAGCGCGGCCATCACGGCCGACTGACGCTGGTCGGCCGGGTACTTGGCCAGCTCGCGGTCAATTTTCTTATAGCATTGCTCTGATAACAACATACTTTTTGCCTCTTAGCGGTCAATACTGCCGAACACGATATCTTGCGTCCCGATGATGGTCACGGCGTCGGCAAGCATGTGCCCACGCGCCATCTCGTCGAGCGACTGCAAGTGAGCGTAGTCTGGCGCGCGCAGTTTCATGCGGTACGGCTTGTTGGCACCATCGGACACCAGGTACACGCCGAACTCGCCCTTCGGATGTTCCACGGCGCTGTAGGCCTCGCCTGGCGGCACGTGGAAACCTTCGGTAAACAGCTTGAAGTGGTGAATCAAGGATTCCATGTTGGTCTTCATGTCGACGCGGCCCGGAGGCGCCACCTTGCGGTTGCTGGTCATGACAGGACCTTCATTGTTGCGCAGCCACTCCACGCATTGCTTGATGATGCGGTTCGACTGGCGCAACTCTTCCACGCGGACCAGGTAGCGGTCGTAGCAATCGCCGTTGGTGCCGATAGGAATGTCGAAATCCATCAGGTCGTACACTTCGTACGGCTGCTTCTTGCGCAAGTCCCACTGCACGCCCGAGCCGCGCAGCATGGCGCCCGTAAAGCCCATGGCCAGCGCATCTTCCGGCGAGACGACGCCGATGCCGACGGTACGCTGTTTCCAGATACGGTTATCGGTCAGCAGCGTTTCGTACTCATCCACGGAATTCGGGAAACGGCGCGCGAAGTCTTCGATGAAGTCCAGCAGGGAACCCTGGCGGTTTTCATTCAGCCTGGAAATCGCCTTGGCGTTGCGGATGATCGAAGCCTTGTGCTGCGGCATCGAATCCGGCAAGTCGCGGTACACGCCACCCGGACGGTAGTAGGCCGCGTGCATGCGCGCGCCCGAGACTGCCTCGTAGGCGTCGAACAAATCTTCGCGGTCGCGGAAGCAATACAGGAACGGGCCCATGGCGCCGACGTCCAGCGCGTGGGTGCCGAGCCACATCAGATGATTCAGGATGCGCGTCATCTCGTCGAACATGACGCGAATGTATTGCGCGCGCAGCGGCACTTCCAGGCCCAGCATCTTTTCGATGGCCATCACGTACGCATGTTCATTGCACATCATCGACACATAGTCGAGACGGTCCATGTACGGCACGGATTGCAGATAGGTCTTTTGCTCGGCCAGCTTTTCGGTGGCGCGGTGCAGCAGGCCGATATGCGGGTCGGCACGCTGGATGACTTCGCCATCCATCTCCAGCACCAGGCGCAGCACACCGTGCGCGGCCGGATGCTGTGGCCCAAAGTTCAGGGTGTAGTTCTTAATCTCAGCCATTATTTCATCCCGTAATGTTCTTCGCGGATCACGCGCGGCACGTTTTCCCGCGGCTCGATCGTCACGGGCTGGTAAATCACGCGCTTTTGTTCCGGATCGTAACGCATCTCGACATAGCCGGAGACGGGGAAATCCTTGCGGAACGGATGGCCGATGAAACCATAGTCGGTCAGCAGGCGGCGCAAGTCGTTGTGGCCTTCGAAGAGGATACCCAGCAGGTCGAACGCTTCGCGCTCATACCAGTTGACGGCACGCCAGATGTTCACCACGGACGGCAGCAGCGGCATGTCATCGTTGGGCGCGAACACGCGCACGCGCACGCGCCAGTTGTGCTTGACCGACAGCAAGTGCGAGACGGCCGCGAAACGCAGGCCATCCCAGCTACCATCGCCATAGGTCGAGTAGTCGACACCGCACAGGTCGAGCAATTGCTCGAAATGCAGGGTCGGATCGTCGCGCAAGGTCTGCATCACGGCCAGGTAGTCCCCGGCCTTGACGACCAGGGTGACTTCGCCCAGCGCAACCGTGGTGCTAACGCGATCGCCCAGGGCAGTGCCGAGGGCGTTTTGCAATACTTCTAAATGTGTTGTCATAATCTGAAGCGGCCCGGTTAGCGTGCGATCGTGCTGGTACGCTTGATCTTGTTCTGCAACTGCATGATGCCGTACAGCAAGGCTTCAGCGGTCGGAGGACAGCCAGGCACATACACGTCGACGGGCACGATGCGGTCGCAACCGCGCACCACGGAATAGGAGTAATGGTAGTACCCGCCGCCATTGGCGCAGGAACCCATCGAGATGACCCAGCGTGGCTCTGCCATCTGGTCGTAGACCTTGCGCAAGGCCGGCGCCATCTTGTTGCACAGGGTGCCGGCAACGATCATGACGTCGGACTGACGCGGCGACGGACGAAACACGACGCCGAAACGGTCCATATCGTAGCGGGCTGCGCCCACATGCATCATTTCGACCGCACAGCAGGCCAGACCGAACGTCATCGGGAACATAGACCCGGTGCGCGCCCAGTTGATCAGCTTGTCGGCCGAGGTGGTGATGAAACCTTCGCTTAATACGCCTTCAATAGCCATGGCTTATTCCCAGTCAAGGGCACCTTTCTTCCAAATGTACCAAAATCCGACCACGAATTCAGCGATGAACACCATCATCGTGACGAAACCGGCCCAGCCCAGGTCGCGCATTGCAACGCCCCATGGGAAAAAGAATGCCGTTTCCAGATCGAACAAAATAAACAGGATTGCGACCAGATAGTAGCGCACATCAAATTTCATGCGCGCGTCTTCGAATGCTTCAAAGCCACATTCGTACGGGGAGAGTTTTGCTGCGTCAGGCTTGTGAGGGCCTAACAGGCGCCCCAGGAGCTGGGGAGCGATACCGACACCAAGGCCGATAATAATGAACAGCAGGACGGGGAAGTAATTTTCGAGGTTCACGATTGATAAGCTTATATTGAACGATCGGTTAAATGAGGACGCTGCGATCATTTGCAGCGTATCTAACGCACGACCCCAATCAAAGCTAAGACCAGGATCGAACGACACATCCTCGTAAAAAAAGCCAGCAACTTTGTACGAGCCATGGCTCGTGCGCCGTTGCTGGCTTCTGATTTCTGGTGCCGACGACGAGACTCGAACTCGTACAGCTTGCGCCACTACCCCCTCAAGATAGCGTGTCTACCAATTTCACCACGTCGGCGGTAAGGCCCGTATTCTACTCTGCTTTGCCGCTAAAGTTAATGCACAAATGCATCAAAACACAGATAAAAACGATAAATTTTTACATCTTCCAGCGCGTCACGATTTTTTCCTGCCGCGCTGCCAAAACATTGAGCAATAATCTGCCCGTAATGAGAATTAATCTCGATGAGGTATCGAGATACTACTCAGTGACACTGAATTACTTCGGAATCGCGCCTGCCGGGGTGCTGGCAACAGGGGCTGCCGCCGCTGGGGCGCTGGCCGCTGGAGCCGCAGCAGGTACCGCCGTCGGGATCGCACCCGCGCCGGTGACTGGCACTGGCTTGACGACTTTATCCATCACGCCGCCGCCCACCGTGGTGGCACGCTGGTTGGCCATCAGCGACAGGGCCAGGGTGGCGCCGAAGAAGATCGCAGCGGCAACGCCCGTCGATTTCGACATGAAGTTCGACGAACCCGTCGCACCGAACAGGCTGCCCGAGGCACCCGAACCAAACGCGGCACCCATGTCGGCGCCCTTGCCGTGCTGCAGCAACACCAGCGCGATAATCGACAATGCCGAAATAACCTGTACTACCACTACCAGATTGAACATCATGTTCATTGCAATTCCATTCTTAGTTTAAATTAATTCAATCAGCGGCGTGAATAATCGCCAGGAAATCCGCCGCCTTCAATGCCGCCCCACCGATCAGACCGCCATCGATATCCGGCATCGCCATCAATTCTTTTGCGTTCTCCGGCTTCATGCTGCCGCCGTACAGGATCTGCACGCCGGCGGCCGCTACCGCATTCTTTGTCGCCAGTTGCGCGCGCAACACCAGGTGCACGTCCTGCGCCATTTGCGGCGTGGCTGTCTTGCCCGTGCCGATGGCCCAGACCGGCTCATAGGCCAGCACCAGTTTCGCCACATCGTCGGCGGAAATCGCCGCCAGCACGGCACCCAGTTGCTGCGCCACGACCGCGTCGGTCTGACCCGCTTCGCGCTGCGCCAGCGTCTCGCCGATGCAGACGATAGGCGTAATGCCCGCCGCCAGCGCGGCAACCGTCTTGGCCGCCACCTGCGCATCGCTCTCGCCGTGGTAGGCGCGGCGCTCGGAATGCCCGATCACCACATAGCCGCAGCCGAAATCCTGCAGCATGGCGACCGAGATTTCTCCCGTGTAGGCACCGCTGGCGTGCGCGGAAACATCTTGCGCACCCCAGCCGAGAGGCGAGCCTGCCAATTGCGCCTGGCACTGCGCCAGATATGGCGCGGGCACACAGACGGCGCTGGCGGCGCCAGAGGCAGCCAGGCCAGCAACTATTTCAGACAATAACACCGCGTTCGAGGTGCGACTGCCGTTCATTTTCCAATTTCCGACGACGAGTTTGCGACGCATAGTAGCCTAAATTTTAATAACCCGTCATTCTAACCCCGGCACCGATGCCGGTCAAACTGGCAGCCCCCCGTTTCAGGCAACTTGCAACATGATCTTGCCCACGTGCGTGCTCGCTTCCATCAAGGCATGCGCCTCGTTCGCCTTCTCCAACGGGAAAGTCTGATAGATGACGGGCTTGATCTTGCCCGCCTCGATCAGCGGCCAGACGGTCGTGCGCAAGTGGTTCGCAATGGCAGCCTTGAAGGCGACAGGGCGCGGACGCAGGGTGGAACCGCTGACACTCAGGCGGCGGCGCAGCACTTGCCCCAGGTCCAGGGTGGCCTTGGTGCCGCCTTGCACGGCGATCAGGCCGATGCGGCCGTCGTCGGCCAGGCAATCGATCTCGCGCGGCAGATAGTCGCCGCCCACCATGTCGAGGATGACGTCGACGCCTTTGCCATCAGTCAATTCCTTGACGACGGCAACGAAATCTTCCGTGCGGTAATTGATGCCCCGTTCGGCGCCCAGCGCCTCGCAGGCGCGCGCCTTTTCATCGCTGCCGGCCGTGGCGAACACGCGGTGACCGAGCGCAGCGGCCAATTGAATGGCCGCCACGCCGATGCCGGACGTGCCGCCCTGCACCAGCAACGTTTCGCCTTCAAGCAGCGCGCAGCGGTCGAACACATTGCTCCAGACGGTAAAGAAGTTTTCCGGCAGCGATGCGCCTTCCAGCGCCGTCAAGCCTTTGGGCAAGGGCAGGCACTGGCCGGCGGGCGCAGCGCAGTATTCGGCATAGCCACCACCCTGCACCAGCGCGCAGACCAGGTCGCCCTTCTTGAATGTCGTGTTGGTGAAATCGCCATCGACGACTTCGCCCGCCACTTCCAGGCCCGGCAAGTCGGACGCGCCGGCGGGCGGCGCATACTTGCCCAGGCGCTGCAGCACGTCAGGGCGGTTGATGCCGGCCGCGTGCACCTTGATCAGCAACTCACCCGCCTTATATTGCGGCATGGGACGTTCGGCGATCTGCAAAACGTCGGCGGGACCTGGCTGGCTGATGGCAACTGCACGCATGGCGGGACTCTTTCAAGGGAAAACGGCGATTGTACGCCAAGCCGCCAGCCCTTGCAGACCGCCACCTCACCCGTCAGGCACCACCCGTCTTCGACTGGCGCGGCAGTGGCGTGCCGGGCTTCCATTTGGCCGACAGGGCTTGCCCTTCCTCGACTTGCTCATGCGTCATCTTGCGCACGACGGCGGCGCGCTGGTCGGCCGCATTCGCGTTGCCATTCGCGGCCGCCAGGTTCCACAGCATGTAGGCGATGACGTTGTCTTGCGGCACGCCACCCATGTGATAGCGGTACATCAGGCCCAGCACCTGCTGCGCCTCCGCATGGTTCTGCTCGGCCGCCTTGCGGAACCAGCCGACGGCCTGCTTGTGATCCTGCAGCACGGCGTTGCCCGTGTAATACATGGCGCCCACCACGTACTGGGCATCAGCCTTGCCCTGCTCGGCCGCCTTGCGGTGCCAGAACATGGCTTGCTTGTAATCCTGCGGCAAGCCCCGTCCCATGTAATACATCAAGCCCAGCAAATGCTGGGCATCGGCGCTACCGGTCTTGGCCAGTGGCAGGATTTCCTTGTAGGCGAGCGCGTAATTCTTGTTGTTGTAGGCGCTGGCCCCTTCGGCGAAGCCAGCCCGCGCGGGTAGCTGTATCGTCAACAGCATGAGTAATGTAATGATCAGTTTTTTCATCGGAATGGGATGTGGTCTGACTACTTATTCTTGTCCTGCAGAAGGCCTGCGGCAGGATGCATTTACTTCCAGCTAACTTTGCCCAGGCCCTCGACGCTGACATCGCGGTTGGCCGGCTTGCCGTACACCACCACCGAACCGAGTCCACTCAGGTTCAGCTTGGCATTTGTATGGGCATTCACCGTGGCATTGCCGAGGCCGCTCAATTCCAGGCTGACGGCGTCCGCTTCGAATTGCTGCGCATTCAGGCTGCCCAGGCCGCCCAGGCTGGCTTTCAGGATGCGCCCGCGTCCGCCCAGCACCACCGAGCCGGCGCCCTGCAAGTCCAACTCGGCCCGCTCATTGTTGCCGATCCAGAGCTGCATGCTGCCCACGCCGCCCAGGCTGGCATTGAGCTTGCGGTAGTCGCCCACCAGCTTGATGCTGCCCGCCCCTTCCAGCGACAGGGTCAGCTCCTCGCCCTTGAAACCCGTGATGTCCGTGCTGCCAAAGCCTTCCGAGCTCAATTCGCGCAAGTTCGGCAAGACCAGGTCGGCGCGGATCGACGAAGGGCCGAGCTTGAAGCCGCGCACTTCCGTCTCGATGTGCAGGGTGTCGCCGCTTTGCGCCGTACTGACATCGGCGATGTAGCGCTTGTCGGCCGTGATGCTCAAGGACGCCACGTTGCCCTGGCGAATGCGCACTTCCATCACACCATCGAGCTTGACGCGTACCACGCGGGCGTCGATGTTGCGCATTTCCAGCAAGCGGGTCTCGGCAGCCACGCCGCGCACCAGGCCAAAAGTCGCCAGGAATAGCAGCGCCAGTTGCAGTATCTTTTTCATGTAGTGCATCCTCGGTATCTTGTTTTTATGTGTCGCGGCGCCCTCATGGGGCTCCCGCGCATTGCCACTGGCTGCCACTGTAGCAGCAGCAAAAATTGCTGACAATCAATTATGCGAAACGGGCTTTTTCGGTAGCGCTCAGGCGCTTGGCCTTGACTACCACCACGTGCATGGCAGCCTTGCCCGCGGGCGCGGCCACGGTGGCCGTGGAGCTGGCCACTTGCAGGGCCGGGGCGGCCGGGGCGATGGCGTAGCAGCTGGCGCCGAGCAAGATGGCGGCGGTAACGGCAATGACTTCCATGTTTTTAGCGACGTTCATGTTGGTACTCCTCGGGTATCTGGCAGTGGGCTTGCGGTATGGTGTCACTATAGCCATACCGCCCCCGGCCAACACGCCGATTGCGACGAACTGCGCTTTTGGCAGGCTGGCCTGACAAAAACGCGGATGAACGCGCAGATCGCTACGCTTGCAACTTAAAACTCTTCCCACTCGTCGGCGCCGGACTTGGCCGCCTTGACGGGCTTGGCCGCCGACAACGCACGGGCCGGCGCACGTGGTACGGATGCGGCCGGCTTCGCCTTGAGGCGCGTCACGGGTGCGGATGCTGCGGCAGGGCCCGCATCACCGAGGCGGAACATGCCGACGGCCTGTGCCAGGTCCACGGCCTGCTCCTGCAGGCTTTCCGCGGCAGCGGCGGCCTGCTCGACGAGGGCCGCGTTTTGCTGCGTCATGGTATCCATGTGCGTGACGGCCGTATTGATCTCGCCGATGCCGGCGCTCTGTTCGCGGCTGGCCACCGTGATCTCGCTCATGATGGTCGTCAATTGCTGCACCGAGGCCACCACCTGGTCCATGGTCTGGCCCGCCTCATTGACGAGGCGCCCGCCCGCATCGACTTTTTCCACCGAGTCGCCGATCAGCTCCTTGATTTCCTTCGCCGCGCCAGCGGAGCGTTGCGCCAGGTTGCGCACTTCCGACGCCACCACGGCAAAGCCCCTGCCCTGCTCGCCCGCGCGCGCCGCCTCGACGGCCGCGTTCAAGGCCAGGATATTCGTCTGGAAAGCGATGCCGTCGATGACGCCGATGATGTCGACGATCTTGCGCGAGCTTTCCTGGATGCCGGCCATGGTGCCCACCACCTGCTGCACCACGCGGCCGCCCTTGGCCGCCACTTCCGAGGCGGACATGGCCAGCTCGTTGGCCGCATGCGCGTTTTCCGCATTCTGTTTGACGGTCGAGGTCAGTTCATCCATCGAACTGGCTGTTTCTTCCAGCGCGCCCGCCTGCGCTTCCGTGCGCGAGGACAGGTCGGCGTTGCCAGCGGCAATATCGGCCGACTCGCTGCGCACCAGGGTGCTGATGCTGCGGATCTGCACCAGCACGGTGGCGATCTTTTCGACGAACAAGTTGAAGGCCTTGGCGATCTGCGCCAGTTCGTCCGTGCCTTGCGCGTCGAGGCGGCTGGTCAGGTCGCCGTCGCCCGTGGCGATCGCTTCCATTGCATCGCGCACCAGGCCCAGGCGGCGCAGGGCGCGCGCCACCAGCGCGCTCAATACTGCGGCGGCCAGGACCAGCACCAGCAAGGCCGTCAGGGCCGAGGCACGCAGCATGGAGCTCAGTGCTTGCGTCGCTTCCGCGCGGTCGAGCACGGTCGCCAGCAGCCAGTCGCTGCCCGGCACTTTACTCACATGCAAGATGCCGTTACGCTCGCCGAGGCGAATGGCGGCGCCGTCGCCGCTCTTTTCAATATCGGCCAGCGCCTGCGCGCTCAGGCCCGGGTCCAGCTCGGCCAGCGGTTTCAGGGTCAGCTTGCCGTCAGGATGGGCGATGATCTTGCCGCCGCCATCGACGAGAAAGCCGTAGCTGGACGCCGTCGGCTTGATCGAGGCGACGTTTTGCACCACCGCATCCATCATCACGTCGGCCGCCATCACGCCCGTCACGCTGCCCTTGCCGCCCAGCGGCTCGGCAAACGTCACCACCAGCTTGCCCGTGCTGGCACCGATATACGGCGCCGTGATGACGGGGCCGCCAGTTTCGGACGCCAGCTTGTACCAGGGCCGTGCCGTGGGATCGTAGTCGGCGGCGCGCTGACGCTCCTGCGAAAAGACGGCATGCTTGTCGGCAAAGCCGATATACGCCATGTCGAACGTGCCCGCCTGCTCGGCCGCCTTCAGGGCCGGCAGCGGATCGGCCGCCGTGGCGCCCTGCTTGAGCGAAGCGACGACAGCCTGCTTGGAACGCAGCCATTCGGCGATGGCCGCCGCATGGCTGTGCGACAACTGCAGCATCTGCGTGTCGAGCGCGGCCAGGGTGCTGGAGCGCGTGGTGAAGAAATTGGCGATGGCCACGGCCAGCATGGCCAGCACGACGATGGAAACGGCGATGGCGATCAGCCGCGCCTTAAGGGAGGACAACATGGTGCATCCAATAAAAAAGGGGAAATCGGGAGGGATGCGCCATGGTCCGGGAATAAGATTTTGTCGTCAAGCAATACCGACTCTCAATTACCCAGAAACAACAATTGATACCTTATATTAACTTCACATTGACGATACATTAACTATATCTCGCCCCGCAGCTTGCGCAAGGCGGGCGATTCGCCGCCCGTGGCCTCGATGCGGAAGCGGGCAAATGCCTGTTCCAGCTCGGGGTACTGGCGCAAACCGCCTTCCGTAAAATAACGCCCGCCGGGGATATCACCCCATGGCAGGGGTGCGCTCAAGGCGCCGCTGCCAGCCAGGGCCAGCAGCGGCTCGACCGCGCTGCGCAAGTCGGCCACCTCCCCATCGACGAGCGCCAGGCGCGCCAGCAACTGTTCCAGTTCGGCAGTACAGGCTTGCAGGCGCGACTGATCCATGTTCACTCCTAATTCTTGATGGTGCCCACCAGCACGGGCGCCGACCACAGCTTGCGATTGGGCAACAGGTATTGCAAGGCACCTCCCTTGCGCCGCACCAGGCCGCCCAGCTCTTCGGTCGGCGCCACCGAGCTGACAAACACCGTCACGGCCCCGTTAGGCGTGACCATATACACATCATACAGCGGCGCTTCGCTCCTGAGCGGCAAGCCGAAGCAGTCTGCCAGCGAGTCACACTCGTCGCTGCCTTGCAACTGCCCGATAGTGGTGAAGTATGGCGAATACGGCGAGACGCTCTGTCCGTGCGGCACTACTTTGTAGAGCGGAATATCGATCAGCCCGACGGTCGGCAACTTATTGCCGGACGCCAGCTGTTCGAGGGCCCGCGCATAGATGGTATCGGCCGGCGCGGCGGGATCGGCGGCGCGCAGCTGGGCCAGGAATTGCTGCCCGTCCTCACCCTCCAGCCAGCCGTCGATCACCGGGCGCTGCAAGCCCGCCGTCTTGAACGTGCTGAGGTCATTGATTTCGCGTGCATGCACGGCGCGCAAGGCGTCGATATCCTGCGCCGGCATGGCCGTGGATGCGGCGGCGATGGGAATGGGCAGCGGCACCAGCATGGGCGCGTTGTCCAGCTGGGCCCGGACGCCGGGCGCGACGGCAAGCAGAAAGGCGGCGGCCAGCCCGCAGAATGTGCGCATGCTGCATCTCCTTGGAAGACTCGTTCAGGGGAAGATCCCCTCCCGAATCTACAAGGCGTACAACTGGCCAATGCGAGCTGGATCAAGGCCGATGCGCAAAGCGGCATCTACCTTGATGCAGCACAAACGCGGCGCAAAAAAACCGCCAGGGCTTGCGCGCTGGCGGTTGTTGAGCATGCGGCCAAGGCCGCACTCAGGCGAACCTGAAGGAAATTAAGCGGCTGGCGCTTCGTTGCCTTCAGCAGCTTTCATCGACAGTTTCAGACGACCGCGGTCATCCGTTTCCAGCACTTTGACGCGGACCAGCTGGCCTTCTTTCAGGTAATCGGCCACGGCGTTGACGCGTTCGTTGGCGATCTGGCTGATGTGCAGCAAGCCGTCTTTGCCTGGCATGACTTGCACGATGGCGCCGAAGTCCAGCAGTTTCAGCACGGTGCCTTCGTAGGTCTTGCCCACTTCGACGGAGGCCGTCAGTTCTTCGATGCGGCGCTTGGCTTCCTGGCCGGCAGCGGCGTCGACGGAAGCGATGGTGACCACGCCTTCGTCGCTGATGTCGATCTGGGTGCCCGTCTCTTCGGTCAGCGCGCGAATCACGGCGCCGCCCTTGCCGATCACGTCACGGATTTTTTCCGGGTTGATCTTGATGGTGATCAGACGCGGTGCGAAATCGGACAGTTCGGTTTTGACGTGCGGCATGGCTTTTTGCATTTCGCCCAGGATGTGCTCGCGGCCTTCCTTGGCTTGCGCCAGTGCCACTTGCATGATTTCCTTGGTGATGCCCATGATCTTGATGTCCATCTGCAGCGCCGTGATACCGTTGCGGGTACCGGCTACCTTGAAGTCCATGTCGCCCAGGTGATCTTCGTCGCCCAGGATGTCGGACAGCACGGCAAACTTGCCGCCTTCCTTGATCAGGCCCATGGCGATACCGGCCACGTGTTCTTTCATCGGCACGCCGGCGTCCATCAGTGCCAGGCAGCCACCGCACACCGAAGCCATCGACGAAGAACCGTTCGATTCCGTGATTTCCGATACCAGGCGCACCGAGTAGCTGAACTCTTCAGCTGCTGGCAGGGCGGCGATCAGCGCGCGCTTGGCCAGGCGGCCGTGGCCGATTTCGCGGCGTTTTGGCGTACCGACACGGCCCGTTTCGCCGGTGGCGAACGGAGGCATGTTGTAATGCAGCATGAACGAATCGGTGAACTCGCCCATCAGCGCATCGATCTTCTGGCTGTCGCGGGCGGTGCCCAGGGTAGCGACGACCAGCGCCTGCGTTTCGCCGCGCGTGAACAGGGCCGAACCGTGGGTGCGTGGCAGCACGCTGGTGCGGATCGAGATCGGACGCACGGTGCGCGTGTCGCGGCCGTCGATGCGTGGCTCGCCGTCGAGGATTTGCGTACGCACGATTTTCGCTTCGATGTCGAACAGGATGTTGTTCACTTCGGCGCTGTCGATGGACGCGCCACCGTTGGCGGCGGCTTCAGCCGACAGATCGGCGATCACTTCCGACGTCGCCGCTTTCAGCTTGGCCGTACGCTCTTGCTTGTCCTTGGTTTGATACGCGTCATTGATCTTGGCGTTGGCGAAATGCGCGACGCGGGCGATCAGTGCTTCGTTTTTCGGCGCAGGCGCCCATTCCACTTCCGGCTTGCCGCCGTCACGCACCAGGTCGTGAATCGCGTCGATGACGACTTTCATCTGGTCGTGGCCGAAGACCACGGCGCCCAGCATGATTTCTTCGGACAGTTGTTTCGCTTCGGATTCGACCATCAGTACGGCCGTTTCGGTACCGGCGACCACCAGGTCCATTTCCGACGTTTTCAGTTGCTGGACGGTCGGGTTCAGGATGTACTGGCCATTCGCGTAACCGACGCGCGCAGCGCCGATAGGGCCGCTGAAAGGCACGCCCGATACGCACAGGGCAGCCGATGCGCCGATCATGGCGGCGATGTCCGGATCGATTTCAGGATTGACCGACAACACGTGAATGATGACTTGCACTTCATTCAGGTAGCCTTCCGGAAACAGCGGACGGATAGGACGGTCGATCAAACGGGATGTCAGTGTTTCTTTTTCGGAAGGACGGCCTTCGCGCTTGAAAAAACCGCCCGGGATTTTACCGGCAGCATAGGTTTTTTCAACATAATCAACCGTCAAAGGGAAGAAATCCTGGCCTGGTTTGGCATCTTTGCGTGCCACTACCGTTGCCAGCACGACGGTATCTTCGATCGACACCAGCACTGCGCCGGATGCCTGACGTGCGATTTCGCCGGTTTCCAGGGTCACTTGATGTTGACCGTACTGGAAGGTTTTCGTAACTTTGTTAAACATGGGGTATCCCTTTTCTAATTGCCGACAGATTTTCAGGGGCTGTCGTTCACCTCACCACAGGCGGTGGAAAAACCGTTGCCGCCTTTACTACTTTACTTTTAAAACATGATATCGGTAAGAGAATACTTTACTTACAGACATAAATCCGGAATTCAAATGACAAAATGCCCGCGTCAGCGAACTGGCGCAGGCATTTCTGTATAAACCTTGTGCGGCAAAAATTACTTGCGCAGACCAAGTTTAGCGATCAGGTCGCGATAACGGGTAGCGTCTTTCGACTTCAGGTACGACAACAGGCTCTTACGACGGTTGACCATCATGATCAGGCCGCGGCGGGAGTGGTGATCTTTCGAGTGGGCTTTGAAGTGGCCGTTCAGTTCGTTGATGCGAGCTGTCAGCAGTGCAACTTGCACTTCAGGGGAGCCGGTGTCGTTTTGACCACGTGCGTTGTCCGCGATGATAGCGGCTTTGTTGATGTTTTCTACTGTCATGATAAACCTTTCACATGCGGTGCACAGAGTCTGAACCCTATCCACCGTGAACTACGATTATTAAAATACTGGTCTATGCTTACAACCAGACGCGCAAGTATATCGGAAAAATGCCCGCCTGTATCCTGCCGTGCGCTCTTTTCTCGGCGCATGATAGGATTTTCCCGCATTTCAGGAGGACAAACATGAAAAAACTGCTCAAATTAGCAACGCCTGTGCTGCTGGCCACGCTGGCCGGCTGCGCCAGCTGGAACGTTCCTCCGCCCCAGCCAGGCGAAGCGCGCGCCGCCGTGGAAGCGCGCCTGGGCCGTCCTACGGCCATCTACCAGCTGGCCACGGGCCCGGAACTGGAATACGCCACGGGGCCGTACGGCCAGTACACGTATATGGCGCGCTTCGGCCCCGACGACAAACTCATTTCTTACGAGCAAGTCCTCGACACGCCGGGCTTTGCCCGCATCAAGGTGGGCATGTCGACCCAGCAAGACGTGCTGCACACCCTGGGCCGCCCGACGGAAACATCGTACCTGTCTCTGCCGAAACTGCACGTCTGGTCCTACCGCTACAAGGAATCGGGCGTGTGGGATTCCATGATGCACGTGCACTTCGACCACGACGGCATCGTGCGCATGATGATGAACGGGCCCGATCCGGACAAGGAAGAGCGCCGGTTTTTCTGGTGAAGACAGCCTTATGGCTGGGGATCGATGCGCTCATCCTTGGCATGCAGTTTGTTGAGCGCCGACAAATACGCCTTGGCCGACGCGACGATGATGTCGGGGTCGGCGCCCACGCCGTTGACGATGCGTCCGTCGCGCGACAATCGCATCGTCACTTCGCCCTGCGACTGCGTGCCCGTGCTGATGGCATTGACGGAGAATAAGACCAGTTCCGCGCCGCTGGCGGCCGCGCTTTCGATCGCGTTGACGGTGGCGTCGACGGGGCCATCGCCCCGCCCTTCGCAGCTGCGCTGCACGCCGCCGACGAGAAACTCTACGCGCGCGTGCGGCACGGCGCCCGTCGTCGATTGCTGCGCCAGGGAAATGAAACGGTAGTGCTCACTCTCCTGCGCCTGCTGCTCTTCGCTGACGAGGGCCATGATGTCTTCATCGAAAATCTCGGATTTCCGGTCCGCCAGTTCCTTGAAGCGCAGGAAGGCGGCGTTGACTTCCGCTTCCGACTCCAGCGCGATGCCCAGCTCGTGCAGCCGCTGCTTGAAGGCGTTGCGGCCCGACAATTTACCCAGGACGATCTTGTTGGCGGTCCAGCCCACGTCTTCGGCGCGCATGATTTCATACGTCTCGCGCGCCTTTAAAATGCCGTCCTGGTGGATGCCGGACGCGTGCGCAAAGGCGTTCGCACCCACGACGGCCTTGTTCGGCTGCACGGCAAAGCCCGTGATCTGCGACACCATTTTGGAGGCCGCCACGATTTGCGTCGTATCGATACCCACCGTCAAGTTGTAATACGCGGCGCGCGTGCGCAGCGCCATCACCACCTCTTCCAGCGCCGTGTTGCCGGCCCGCTCGCCAAGACCATTGACGGTACACTCGATCTGCCGCGCGCCGCCTATCATGACGCCGGCCAGCGAATTGGCCACGGCCAGGCCCAGATCGTTATGACAATGGACGGACCAGATGGCCTTATCCGAGTTCGGGATGCGCTCGCGCAAACGCTTGATGGTATTGCCGAAAATCTCGGGCACGGCGTAGCCCACCGTATCGGGGAAATTGATGGTGGTGGCGCCCTCGGCGATCACGGCTTCCAGCACGCGGCAGAGGAAATCTTCGTCCGAGCGGCTGCCGTCTTCGGGGCTGAATTCGATGTCGTCCGTGAACTGGCGCGCGTAGCGCACGGCGTTCTGCGCCTGCGTAAGCACTTGCTCGGGCGTCATGCGCAGCTTCATCTGCATATGCAGGGGCGAGGTGGCGATGAAAGTGTGGATGCGCTTGCGCTCGGCCGGCTGCAGCGCTTCGGCGGCGCGGGCGATGTCGCGGTCGTTGGCGCGCGACAGCGAGCAGATGGTGGACTCGCGCACGGCACCGGCAATCGCCCGTATCGACTCGAAATCGCCCTGCGAGGCGGCGGCGAAGCCCGCTTCGATCACGTCGACCTTCATGCGCTCAAGCTGCTTGGCGATGCGCAGCTTTTCCTCGCGCGTCATGGAGGCGCCCGGCGATTGCTCGCCGTCGCGCAAGGTGGTGTCAAAAATGATGAGTCGGTTGCTGGTGTTCATGGCTGCTCCTGGCTGGCTGAAAACTGGCGACGCTACCGACTCAGCGCATTAATGCTCGGGGTCGGTCTGGATGATGCTGACGGGCTTGCCCTTCGCCATGCGCCAGAAAAACACGGCGTAGCCGGACAGGCCATAGGCGACGAAAATCGGGAACAGCACTTTCGGCGGGTCGATGGAAATGAGCGCGAAGAACAATGCCAGCAGGAATACCACGATGAAGGGCACGGACTTGCGGAAATTCACATCCTTGAAGCTGTAGAACGGTACATTCGTGACCATGGTCAGGCCGGCGAACAGGGCGATCGTCCACGAGACCCAGGCCAGCTGGTTGCCGGCAAATTCCAGGTCGTTCATCAGCAGGATGAAGCCGGCCACCATGGCCGCCGCCGCCGGGCTGGGCAAGCCCTGGAAGAAGCGCTTGTCGACCACGGCGATGTTCGTGTTGAAGCGGGCCAGGCGCAAGGCGGCGCCGGCGCAATACACGAAGGCGGCCAGCCAGCCCAACTTGCCCATGCCGCGCAGCGACCATTCATAGATCACCAGCGCGGGCGCAGCGCCGAACGACACCATATCGGACAGGCTGTCGTACTGGGCGCCGAATTCGCTCTGCGTATTCGTCAGGCGCGCGATGCGGCCATCGAGGCCGTCGAGGATCATGGCAATGAAGATGGCCCAGGCCGCGTGTTCGAATTTCTGGTTCATGGCCATGACGATGGCGTAGAAGCCGCAAAACAGGGCTGCCGTCGTGAAGGCGTTCGGCAACAGATAGATGCCGCGGCGGCGCAAGGTTTTCTTGCCAGTGCCATCGGTCACCGGCTGTCGCACGAATTTGCTGAAGCGGG
This sequence comes from Janthinobacterium sp. SUN073, assembly GCF_030397665.1. Lineage (GTDB taxonomy): Bacteria > Pseudomonadota > Gammaproteobacteria > Burkholderiales > Burkholderiaceae_D > Janthinobacterium. The sequence goes on from NZ_JAPUBT010000001.1 coordinate 204,485, forward strand.
ACGCTTTGGATACTGCGGGAGTGCCGTTCTTGCCTCTACGACGGGGGAAGTTTGCCATGTTGTTCCATATCTTGTGTGCTGCGGGGGATTCGGTGCCAGATGGCAGGCGCATTCGTCTCGCGGCATGCGCCTGCCGATGTTGCCATTATAGAGGAGCCACCGCCAAAGAAAAGTGCGGCGGCGTCAAGCTGGCAATATTGACGCTTGTTCAAACATTATTTGAACTTGATCTTGGCCACCAGGCCCATGTTGAGGGTCGTTTCGCCCGGCTCGAAGCTCGGTTCGGCGACCTGGTTGCCGCCATAGCCCATGGAGTCGGCGCTCATGGCGCGTGCACCAGCCATATTGGCGCGCTGCGCGTAGTTGCCCGAACCTTCGAAATCGATGGTGTCGATCACGGCGTCATTGACGTTGCGGCCCATGGCGCCGGCGATGGCGGCCACGCGCTCGTTGAGGTTCCTGTAGGCGGCGGCGATGCGCTGGTCGTCGAGCTTGCGGATGGTGGCGGGCGCCAGGCCGAAGTTCAAACGGTTCAGGGTCAGCACGCCTTGCGCTGCGGAAACTGTTTTCGGCAAGGCGGCCAGATTCGTCGTCGTCACCTGCAGATACTGGCCCACTCGCCAGCCCGTCGGTACGCGTGGCTTGGCGACGACGCCCGGCGGCAAGGGCGCCGTTTCCGGGTACACGGCGTACGTGTAGTAACCCTGGGTCTTCAGCACGGCTTGCGGATCGGCTTTCTTGACGATGGCCGCGCCCTGGTTCATCTTCTGGTTCACGCGCGAGGCGGCGGCGGCCTTGTCCTTGTCCTGCTCTTCGATGGCCAGGGTGACGGTCACCTGGTCGTTCGCATGCACCACTTCACCATTCGCGGGCACCACCACGAGGGTGCCAGAGGTGGGCAAGGCCTGGGCGTGTGCGCCCAGGGCAACGGTAGCGACGGCGGCAGCCAACAGCGATTTCATGACGGTCATGGTGTTCTCCTGGAAAATAATGGGGCAAAAACAACCATGGGGCCAACAGCCCCATGATTTTTTAACACATGTTAACGCGGAAATGTTTCCACGTTGACGAGCTTACTCGCACTTACTTGAACTTGACCTTGCCGACGACACGCATGTCGAGCGTCGTTTCACCCGGTTCGAAGCTCGGCTCGGCGACGACACTGCTGTCTTCGGCCATCTTGGCGCTGCGCATCATCATCGGCGCGGCGGCAGGACGGCTTTCCGTGGCGTAGTTGCCCGAACCTTCGAAGTCCACCGTATCGAGCACGGCGTCGGAGACGTTGCGGCCCATGGCCTTGGCGATGGCGGCCACGCGCTCATTGAGGTTTTTGTACGTGGCGGCGATACGCTGGTCATCCAGCAGGCGGATGGTTTCCGGCTTCAGGCCAAAATTCAAGCCGTTCAGGGTCAGCACGCCTTGCGCCGCCGATACTGTTTTTGGCAAGGTCGCCAGGTTGGCCGTCGTCACTTCCAGGTACTGGCCGACTCGCCAGGCCGTCGGCAAACGTGGCTTGGCCACGGCGCCAGCCGGCAATGGGCGCTCTTCCGGATACACGGGATAGGTGTAATAGCCGTACGATTTCAGCGCTGCCGACGGGTCGGCTTGCTTGACGATGGCGATGCCCTTGTTCATCTTCTGGTTGACTCTCGACGCGGCGGCGGCCTTGTCCTTGTCCTGTTCTTCGACGGCCAGGGTAGCGACCACCTGGTCGTTGACATGCTTGACTTCGCCAAATGCGGGGACGACCACCAGGGTGCCGGAAGTTGGCAAGGTTTGCGCTTGCGCGCTCAGGGCAACGGTGGCTGCGGCGGCAACAAGGATGGATTTCATCACGGTCATGGGGGTACTCCTAGGTAGTTAATATGGCTGACAGCCTGCGAAAGGGACGCTTTTGCCATCCCTTTCGCCTGAGAAACTTGTCAAACTGTGTAGATTCTAACGCCTCGTTCATTCCCGTGGCGCAAATTAACAAATCCTCACAAAATGCGCTTCCCAGTCACATCTGCTCACATTTCAACACATTGATATTCAAAATAACAGTGTTGTTAGTGACCTATGACCGCGCCGCCGCTGCGCCGGCCCGGCTTGAAACTGTGGCGGTGCGCGCACCAGGCGATAGTCAACGCCACCAGCAGCAAGGCCAGCATGGCCCACGGGAACGATGCCGCGCCATAGCCGTCGAGCAGCATGCCGCCCGCCAGGCCGCCGCCCGCGATGGCCACATTCCAGATGGTCGCCACCATCGCCTGCGCCACATCCATGCCGTCGCCGGCCGCGTCCGCCGACGCCGTCTGCAGCAAGGTGCCGGCGCCGCCGAAGGTGATACCCCAGATGGCCATGCTGACATAGATGACGATAGGGGAGTCCATCGCCAGGCCCAGCGCCACCACCACCAGGGCAAAGGCGGCGATGCAGCCCAGCACGAGCGGGCGCAGCCAGCGGTCGATCAGCTGGCTGACCAGCCAGATGCCGGCCAGCGAACCCACGCCATACACGAGCAGCACCAGGTCGATGCGGGGGCGCAAGCCAGACGGCGCCAGGAACGGTGCGATATACGTATATAAAATATTATGCGCCAGCATCCAGGCGACGATCACAAACAGAATCGGCCGCACGCCCGGCGTCACGAACACCTGGCGTATCGACAGCCGTTCGCCACTCTTTTGCCCCGGATAATCGGGCACGACCAGCAACACCCACGCGACCAGCACCACGGCCATGCCGGACATGATGCCAAAGATGCTGCGCCAGCCCAGCACGCCGCCCATCAGGGTACCCAGCGGTACGCCCAGCGACAGGGCCAGCGGCGTGCCGATCATGGCAATGGCCATCGCCCTGCCCTGCTGCTCGGGACGCACCATGCGGCGCGCATAGCCTGCCATCAAGCCCCAGGCCAGCCCGGCGGCCATGCCCGTCACGAAGCGCGCGACCAGGGCGACGGTGTAGTTGGGCGCCAGGGCCGTCGCCGTATTGAAGATCAGGAAGCCGATGATGGCCAGCAACAAGACATTGCGCCGGCGCCAGGTGCTGGTGAGCGCCGTCAGGGGAATCGCCGTCAGGATGGAGCCGATGGCGTACACGGTCACCAGCTGACCCGTCATGACTTCGGAAATGCCGAGGTCCTTGGCAATCTGCGGCAGCAAGCCGGCCGGCAAGGTTTCCGACAGGAGGGCAAGAAACGCCGTCATGGCCAGGGCCAGCAAGGCCAGGATGGGAATGGAAGAGTCAACAGCAGCCTGCGAGGGCGCCGTGGCGGTGATACGGTCAGTCATGGGGGGTCCTTCTACTTGCGCAAGCGGCTAAATAACTAGCGCCTGGCGTGCGACAAAAGCGGTGATGCGCGTTGCGGTCGGCAGATACCGAAACAGATGCAGTCCATAGGAAACTGCAAAGGAAGGGCGGGATTATATAGGAGACGAGCGAAAAACGTGCGTGCTCAAACAACCGTGCTCAAGCTGCCGTCATGCAGGCATCGTTGGCCGCCTTGCGTGGCGAAAACCAGGCATTCGATTTCGGACTGTACAGCAAGGCGCAGATGACGGCGAACGTGAGCGCGCCAGGCAAGACGTTCATTTTGACCGGCAAGGTCGCCAGGCAGAGTGCAATGTCGATCACGCCCCACACCAGATACACAGTGCGCGCGCCACGCTGCCTTTGCAGCATGGCCAGCGCTGCCACCAGGTTAATGCCCATGCTAAACATCAAAATCGCGTACTGCACCTCGGCGGGAATCACGCTGCGCCCCATTCCGGCCAGCATGGCGGGATCGTTGCGGCCGAGGTAAGCCGACACCAGCGCCGACAGCGAACCGATGACCAGAAACCAGCAGCTGATGGCAACCGAGACGGGGCGCTTGACGACATGCAGATTGCCGACAAAAACTTTAGAAAAAACAAGCATGGTGCTCACGGTTTGGTTGAATGGCCCTGATTGTAATAAAAAAAGCCGGCTTGCGCCGGCTTCTTCGTGGAACGACAGCTGCTTAGTTTTTCGACTGGTCAACCATCTTGTTCTTGGCGATCCAAGGCATCATGGCGCGCAGTTTGGCGCCCACTTCTTCGATCGGGTGCTCGGACGTCAGGCGGCGGCGCGAGATCAGGGTCGGTGCGCCTGCCTTGTTTTCCAGGATGAAGCTCTTCGCGTATTCGCCCGTTTGGATGTCTTTCAGGCATTGACGCATCGCATCCTTGGTGGCCGAGGTCACAACCTTAGGACCGGTCACGTATTCGCCGTATTCGGCGTTGTTCGAGATCGAGTAGTTCATGTTGGCGATGCCGCCTTCATAGATCAGGTCGACGATCAGTTTCAGTTCGTGCAAGCACTCGAAATACGCCATTTCAGGAGCGTAACCGGCTTCCGTCAGGGTTTCGAAACCGGCCTTGATCAGTTCCACGGCGCCGCCGCACAGCACGGCTTGTTCGCCGAACAAATCCGTTTCGGTTTCTTCACGGAAATTCGTTTCGATGATGCCGGCACGGCCGCCACCGTTGGCCGAGGCGTACGACAGGGCGATATCGCGGGCGATGCCCGATTTGTCCTGGTACACGGCGATCAGGTGGGGCACGCCGCCACCCTGGGTGTAGGTGGCGCGCACGGTATGGCCCGGGGCTTTCGGTGCGACCATGATCACGTCCAGGTCGGCGCGTGGCACGACTTGGCCGTAATGCACGTTGAAGCCGTGGGCGAAGGCCAGCACGGCGCCCTGCTTCGCGAACGGGGCGATGTTTTCGTTGTAGACCTGGGCGATGTTTTCATCCGGCAGCAAGATCATGATGACGTCGGCCGCTTTCACGGCGTCGTTGACTTCCGCCACTTTCAGGCCGGCTTGCTCGACCTTGGTCCACGAAGCGCCGCCCTTGCGCAGGCCGACGGTGACGTTGACGCCCGAATCGTTCAGGTTTTGCGCGTGCGCGTGGCCTTGCGAACCGTAGCCGATGATGGCAACGTTTTTGCCTTTGATCAAGGAGAGGTCAGCGTCTTTGTCGTAAAAAACTTTCATGGTATTTCCTATAATTTGATGATGCATTGTTGTTTTAAATGCGGCCCGTGGGCCGCGTAGTGCTGCTGTGTACTTTTATACTTTGAGGATGCGTTCGCCGCGGCCGATGCCGGAACCACCCGTGCGGACGGTTTCCAGGATGGAGGCGCGGTCGATCGAGTCGATGAACGCGTCGAGCTTGACCTTGTTGCCGGTCAGTTCGATCGTGTACGTCTTTTCGGTGACATCGATGATGCGGCCACGGAAGATATCGGCGGTACGCTTCATTTCCTCGCGCTCCTTGCCAACGGCACGGACCTTGATCAGCATCAACTCGCGTTCGATATGCTGGCCTTCGGTCAGGTCAACCACCTTCACCACTTCAATCAGACGATTCAGGTGCTTGGTGATCTGCTCGATGATATCGTCCGAGCCGCTGGTGACGATGGTCATGCGCGACAGGGTCGAGTCTTCCGTCGGCGCCACCGTCAAGGTTTCGATGTTGTAGCCGCGTGCCGAGAACAGGCCCACCACGCGCGACAGGGCACCCGCTTCGTTTTCCAGCAAGACAGAAATAATATGGCGCATGATTAGAGATCCTCCGAACCGAGCATCATTTCGGACAGGCCTTTGCCGGCTTTCACCATGGGCCACACGTTTTCGGACTGGTCGGTAATGAAATTCATGAATACCAGCCTGTCTTTCATGCCAAACGCCTCTTTCAGGGCGCCGTCGACGTCGCCCGGTTTTTCAATTTTCATGCCCACGTGGCCGTATGCTTCAGCCAGCCTTTCGAAGTCGGGCAGCGAATCCATGTACGACTCGGAATAACGCGAACCGTAATCGATTTCCTGCCACTGGCGCACCATGCCGAGGAAACGGTTGTTGAGCATGATGATCTTCGGCGTCAGGTGGTACTGCTTGCACGTGGCGAGTTCCTGGATGCACATCTGGATCGAGCCTTCGCCGGTGATGCAGGCAACGGTGGCGTCCGGATTGGCCATCTGCACGCCCATGGCGTACGGCAAGCCGACCCCCATGGTGCCCAGGCCGCCGGAATTGATCCAGCGGCGCGGCTTGTCGAAGCCATAGTATTGCGCCGCCCACATCTGGTGCTGGCCCACGTCGGACGTGATGAAGGCGTCGCCCTTGGTGATCTGGAACACTTTTTCCACCACCGATTGCGGCTTGATGACCAGGTCGGAAGTCGGGTACTTCAGGCATTCGCGGCCACGCCATTCGGCGATCTGCTTCCACCAGTTACTCAATGCATTGACGTTCGGCTTGGCTTCGGCCGCGTCCAGCTGCGCGAGGAACTCGATCAGCACGTCCTTGACGTTGCCGACGATGGGGATATCGACCTTGACGCGCTTGGAAATCGACGATGGATCGATGTCCACGTGGATGATCTTGCGCGGATGCGAGGCGAAATGTTTCGGGTTGCCGATCACGCGGTCATCGAAACGGGCGCCGATGGCGATCAGCACGTCGCAATTTTGCATCGCCATGTTCGCTTCGTAGGTGCCGTGCATGCCGGGCATGCCGACATACTGCTCGCTCGAGGCGCGGTAGCCGCCCAGGCCCATCAAGGTATTGGTGCACGGGAAACCCAGGCGGTCGACCAGCTTGTTCAGCTCGGGAGCCGCATTCGCCAGGATCACGCCGCCGCCCGTGTAGATCATCGGGCGTTCGGCTTGCAGCAACAGCTGCACGGCCTTGCGGATCTGGCCCGAGTGCCCCTTGTCGACGGGACGGTAGGAACGCATCTCGACTTCCTTCGGATAGTCGAAATGGCATTTGTGCATGCTGATATCCTTGGGGATATCGACCAGCACGGGTCCCGGACGGCCGGTACGGGCGATGAAGAAGGCTTTCTTGATCGTCGCTGCCAGGTCCTTGACGTCCTTGACGAGGAAGTTGTGCTTGACCACGGGGCGGGTGATGCCGACCGTGTCGCATTCCTGGAACGCATCCTGCCCGATGGCGTGGCTCGGCACCTGGCCGGAGATCACCACCATGGGAATCGAGTCCATGTACGCGGTCGACAGGCCCGTGACGGCATTCGTGACGCCCGGACCGGACGTGACGATGGCGACACCGACTTTGTTCGAGCTGCGCGAATAGGCATCGGCGGCGTGGATCGCGGCCTGCTCGTGGCGTACCAGGATATGCTGGAATTTGTTTTGCTGGAAGATGGCGTCGTAGATGTAGAGTACGGCTCCGCCCGGGTATCCAAAGACGTGCTCGACGCCCTCTTCAGCCAGACAGCGCACGACAATTTCTGCGCCGGTAATTGGTCCTGCTGCTGCTTCGGTATTCATGAAACATTCCTTTCAAGGTCCATTGGAGATTGATCGGATGTTCTTTCCTGACGAAGTTCGCTGTGCGCGACAGTGCTCCTGCTTCCCTTTTCATGCGGTCACGCAATTTCTTTGGGCACCCATAGATACCTTACAAAACAACGCTTAACGCAACTCGTTTGGCCGGAGTTTCTGTGGCGCCTGTACGAACCGCTCGCGCTTGTGGCACGGGTTAGAACAAACTGCCTACAAATGAAAGCGCGTCTTGCCGCGGATGGCCTTGTGTGCCGGTCGCGACCTGACCATAGGGCTTTGGGGTGTTCAAAGCGTCCCATACGTTATCGCGTTGCACCATTATGGTCAAGGAAAATGTCAGCCTCGCTGCATTTTTGCTCGCACGACGTGCAAAAACCCTGCGGAAACGCACATTTTTTGCTAGCATGCACGGGGTTGCAAAAAGCATACCCGCCCCCATTTCGCCCACCGCACCCGCAGCCGCTAAGATCCCCATACCGCATGGCAACAGACAAAGAATTATCCGACTTTCTAGAAAATGTCGAGCGGCGCGCTTTCAAGCAAGCCGCCTACGCGGTCCGCAAGGAAGAATCGGCACTCGACATCGTGCAGGATGCCATGATCAAGCTGGCCGAAAAATACGGCGACAAGCCGGCCGCCGAGCTGCCGATGCTGTTCCAGCGCATCTTGCAGAACACCATCCTTGATTATTTCCGCCGAGAAAAAGTTCGCAACACCTGGGTCAGCCTCTTCTCCGGCATGAAGCCCTCGGGCGACGAGCATGAAGATTTTGATATACTTGACACGTATGAATCGGAACAGGGCAGCAGCGCCGCCGAATCGTCGGCCGACCAGGTCGAACGCGCGCAAATGCTTGATTTGATTGATGCAGAGGTACAAAAACTGCCGTCACGTCAACGCGAAGCCTTCCTCATGCGTTACTGGCAGGACATGGATGTGGCTGAAACAGCGGAAGCGATGGGTTGCTCCGAAGGTAGCGTGAAAACACATTGCTCTAGAGCTACCCACACGCTCGCCGAATCGCTGAAAGCCAAGGGAATAAAATTATGAACACCGACGATCTCAATTTCGCTTACAAAGTGCGCCATGCACTGAACGAAAAACTCGACGACCTGCCCGCATCGGCCACCGATCGCCTGGCAGCGGCACGCAAGCTGGCCCTGTCGCGCAAGAAGGCGGACGCGCCCGCCGCCGTTGCCGTGCGCAAGGACGTGTTCGCCGGCATCGCCAGCAGCCTGTTTGTCGAGCCGCTGTCGTGGCTGGGCCGCATGAGCGTGATCATCCCGCTGCTGCTGCTGGTCGGCGGCCTGGTGGGCATCTATCAGTTCGAGCAGGAACAACATATTGCCGAACTGGCAGAAATCGACGCCGCCGTGCTGTCGGACGAATTGCCGCTCTCCGCCTACATGGACCATGGCTTCAACGCCTACCTGACGAAACGCGAGCAATAAGCATGGCACGCTTGAGCGTACGCAAAGGCTGGCTGGCTGGCGGCATCGGCCTGGGCGCCTGTGCCCTGGCTGGCGCCGCATGGGTAGGTGCGCAACAACATCCTGCACCCACGACCACTGCCGTGGCGGCAGCGCCCGTGACTGCCGTAGCACCTGCCCCGGCCGTCAAGCCCGGCTCGCCCCGCACGGCCGGCAAAGGCGGCACGCCGCCCAAGGCCAGCGACAACCCTGCCTGGAACAAGCTGTCGCACGCGCAGCAGGAAGCCCTGCAGCCGCTGGCGGGCGAATGGAACAAGCTCGAACCGCTGCGCAAGCAGAAATGGCTCGATATCGCCAGCCGCTTTGCTTCCATGTCGCCCGACGAACAAACCCGCGTGCATGAACGCATGCGCGAGTGGATCAAGCTGACGCCGGCACAGCGCAGCCTGGTGCGCGAAAACTATGCGCGCACGAAGAAGATTGATCCTGGTCAAAAAACCGCGCAATGGGAGCAGTACCAGCAATTACCGGAAGATCAAAAGAAAAAGCTGGCGACGGAACTGGTGCCGAAAAAGCCGCTGGGCAAGGTGCCTGCAATCAATTCGAATACCAGCAAGCCGCCCGTGATCGTGCCACCGGCCATGCCGGCAGCGCCTGCCGTCGCCGCGCCCGTCCTGCCGCCCGCTCCCGCAGCAGCAAGCGTGCCCGTCGCCGATCCTGCCGCGGCCCCCGCCACCGTGCCCGTCACGCCACCTGCCACGCCTGCCCCACTGCCGAACTATGCCAAATAGCACCAATAGCACGCCCGCCGCCAGCATCACTTCCCATCCCACGATCAAGCGCCGCCTGATTTCCATGGTGTACGAGTCGCTGCTGGCCCTGGCCGTGCTGTTCTTGCCTTTCCTGCTGTTTGAGCTGGCCGTGCAAGGTGCGCATACGCCGTTGACGGAACACATGCGCCAGTGCCTGGCCTTCCTCATCATGGGCGCGTATTTCATCCATCAGTGGAGCCGCGAAGGGCAAACGCTGGCCATGAAGACCTGGCGCCTGAAAGTCGTGCTGGCGGGCCACGCCCACGTGCCGCTGCGCGTGGCCGCCTGCCGCTACATCCTGTCATGGATGTGGCTGCTACCGGCCCTGCTGGTGTCGTACGCATTCGATTTGCAACACTGGACTGCCCTGGGCGCCATCGGCGTGGGCATCCTGGCCTGGTCGGCCACGGCCCTGTTCACGGGCAATGGACAATTCCTGCACGACAAGCTGGCGGGCACGCAGATCGTGCAATTGCCCGCCCCCGCGAAGAAGTCGAAGAAAGTCGCCGCCTGAGTTTTTACGCGGCTTGACCTGGGTCATTGAAGCGCCACGGGGGCTCTGCGATCATGGCATGCCATGAATAATACCGCCCCCCTCCCCCACACACGCTTCGCGCCCTACCGCGAGGAAGTCTGCAGCGAAGACGACGTCAAGCATCTCGTTCACACCTTTTATGCGGCCGCGCGCGATGACGCCATGCTGGGCCCCATCTTTGCCGCCGAGGTCAAGGATTGGGATGCCCATCTGGCAACACTGGTCGATTTCTGGTCAGGTTTGCTGCGCGGCACCATGCGCTACCACGGCAAGCCACTGGCCCAGCACGCAAAAATGGAACACCTGACGCCGTGCATGTTCCGCCGCTGGCTGACCCTGTTTTTTGCGACGACCGAGAGCATGGGCAACCCGGCCCTGCAAGAGAAGGCCGATACCATCGCCTTGAATATTGCTGAGCGGCTATGGAAAAGCTTTGCGGAAAGCCACGCCATCGTGGCGCCGCAACTTTAGAATCGTTCGTAACCCTGCAGATAGCGCCACTGACCTGACGGCATGGCGCCCATCGGGATGCGCCCGATGCGCAAGCGCTTCATGGCGACCACGTCCAGCCCCACCATCTTGCACATGTGGGCGATCTGGCCTGGCTGCACGTTTTTCAGGGCAAAACGCAAACGCGTCTCGTTCTGCCAGCTGACCTTGATCGGCGGCAAAGGCTTGCCATTGAAAGGCAAGCCGTGATTCAGCAACGCCAGGCCATTGTCGGCGATGGCGCCCGACACTTCCACGATGAATTCCTGCTCCACCGTTTTGGCTTCGTCGACCAGCTTGCGGGCGACGCGGAAATCCTGCGTAAACACCAGCAGGCCGGACGCCATGGTGTCGAGCGGATTGGTGATGGTCAGGCCGATCAGGTGGCGCTTGAGGAATCGCGTGACGGCGCTGGGCAGCACGTTTTCGGGGGTGAACAGCTCTTCGGGACGCAAACAGGCCAGGGCCGGCTTGCCTTCGCTGCCCACGCCGCCGTTGATCCCGGCCGGCTTGTGCAGCAAAATCGTCACGGGCGGCATCTCGTCGAGGGTCGCGTTCGGCAACAGCACCACCGCCTGATTGTCGGCCACGCGCGCGCCCGACTCTTCCACCAGCACGCCATCGACCGTGACCCAGCCGCCCTCGATATACAGCTCGGCCTCGCGGCGCGAGCAGGGCACGTCTTCAGACAGGCGCTTGGCCAGGCGGACGGTGGGCATTTCTATTGGTGTGGTCATGGGGAGGCGCAAAAAGCAAGGGAGGAGAAAGCCGGTATTGTAACCGACCCGCTCCTCCCCTCGTTTGGCAATGCGGAAGTCTTACGCGCTGGCCTTGGCCAATTCCTCGGCAAAGAAACGGTGGCCCATCTCTTCCAGGCCCAGCGTCTGCAGCACTTCCTGCAGGCGCTCGGTCGGACGCTGGCGCGGCAAGTTTTTATAACTGGCGATGATCAGTTCATTCTTCATCGAATGCTCCCAGCCCACCAGCTCCGTCACGCTGACCTGGTAGCCATGCGCTTCCAGCTGCAGGCAACGCAGCACGTTGGTGATCTGGCTGCCGAACTCGCGCGTGTGCAGCGGGTGGCGCCACAATTCCGTCAAGGCACTCTTGCCCAGGCTCTTGCCCTTGTTCTTCTTCAAGACGGACGCCACTTCCGCCTGGCAGCAGGGCACCAGCACCATGAATTTCGCCTTCTTCTTCAGGGCGAAGTGGATCGCGTCATCGGTGGCCGTGTTGCACGCATGCAAGGCCGTGACGATGTCGATCTGCTGCGGCAGCAAGGTCGATTCCGTCGATTCGGCCACGGACAGGGGTAAAAACGACATGCCGGGGAACTTGAACTTCTTCGCCAGCTCTTGCGAACGCTGCACCAGCTCTTCGCGCGTCTCGATGCCGTAGATGTGCGAACCATCGTTGCCGTTCTTGAAGAACAGGTCGTACAAAATGAAACCCAGGTAGGACTTGCCGGCGCCGTGGTCGACCAAGGACACGCCGGGGTGATCGAGCTGCACTTCGCGCAGCAGCGGCTCGATGAACTGCGTCAGGTGATACACCTGCTTGAGCTTGCGACGGCTGTCCTGGTTCATCTTGCCGTCGCGCGTCAGGATGTGCAATTCCTGCAGCAAGGCGACCGACTGGCCATCCTTGATCTCGGGCATGTTGCTGGCGGCCGTGATGACGTCTTTCGGCGCGGCGACTGCGGTGGCGGCGGCTGCCGCGCCCTTAGCGCGCTTCATCGATCCACGCCATCTGTATCGCTTCGAGCACTTTTTCGCCGCCGCGCGTATGGTCGTCGTCGAAGCCATCCAGTTCCACCACCCAGTTATGCAGGTCGGTGAAACGCACGGTCAGGGGATCGATGTCCGGATGCGCGTCGTACAGCGCTTCGGCGATCGCGTGTATATCGGACCATTTCATGTTAGTGACTGCCTTCGCTGACCTGGTTGATCGTGTATTTCGGGATTTCGACGACGAGGTCGGCGTCGGCCACGATGGACTGGCACGACAGGCGCGACACGGCTTCCAGGCCCCAGGCCTTGTCCAGCATGTCTTCTTCCAGTTCCGTCGCTTCGTTCAGCGATTCGATGCCTTCACGCACCAGCACGTGGCAGGTGGTGCAGGCGCACGATTTTTCGCAGGCGTGCTCGATGTCGATGTCGTTTTCCAGCAGGATGTCGCAGATGGACTTGCCGGCCGGGGCTTCGATGACGGCGCCGTCCGGGCAAAGCTTGGCGTGCGGCAGGATAACGATTTGTGGCATGGTTTCTTCTTTCAGTCTGTCATTCGGAGCGCGGCCGCAGGCTATGCTCGCGGCGGCGCGCGGTTCAATTAGTCTTGTACGACCTGGTCCAGGGATTTACCCGTCAAGGCCGTGCGCACGCTGCGGTCCATGCGGCGCGAGGCAAAATCCTCGGTGCCGTCGGCCAGCGCTTCGATCGCCAGTTTTAATGCCTGGTGGTCGATGGCGCCGCTTTGCGATTGCGCAATGGCGTCGCGCACCTTGTTCATCAGGCCATCCACGGTGACCCGTTCGACATCGTCGAGCAAGCCGCCGTCTTCGTCCAGCGCCGACTGCGTGGCCAGCAGAATGCGTTCCGCTTCCACCTGCTCTTCGCGCAGCGCGCGCGCCACCATGTCGACGTCGGCGGAGGTGTAGGACTCCTGCAGCATGCGCGCGATGTCGTCGTCGCCCAGGCCATAGGCCGGCTTGACGCTGATCGACGCTTCCACGCCCGAGCGCAATTCGCGCGCCGAGACGGACAGCAAGCCATCCGCGTCGACCTGATACGTGATGCGGATGCGCGCGGCGCCCGCCACCATCGGCGGAATGCCGCGCAGCTCGAAGCGCGCCAGCGAGCGGCAGTCGCTCACCAGTTCGCGCTCGCCCTGCAGCACGTGCACGGCCAGGGCCGTCTGGCCATCTTTAAATGTCGTGAATTCCTGCGCACGGGCGCACGGTATCGTCGAATTGCGCGGGATGATCTTTTCCACCAGGCCGCCCATGGTTTCGATACCCAGGGAGAGCGGAATCACGTCCAGCAGCAGCCAGTCGTCGCCGGCGGCGCGGTTACCCGCCAGCAAGTTCGCCTGGATGGCCGCGCCCAGCGCCACCACTTTATCCGGGTCGATATTCGCGTGCGGCGTCGTGTGGAAGAATTCGCTGACGGCGCGCTGCACGTGCGGCATGCGCGTGGCGCCGCCCACCATCACCACGCCATCGACGTCGTCCGCATCCACGTTCGCGTCGCGCAAGGCTTTCTTGATGGCGTTCATGGTTTTCACGACCAGGTGCGAAGTCATGGCGGCAAATTCCGCCGCCGTGATGCGCAGGTGGATTTCTTCGCCCGAGTTCAGGGCCGCATCGATCATCGTTTCCGACTTGGTCGACAGCGTTTCCTTGATTTCGCGCGCTTTCACCATCAGGATGGCCGTGTCTTCGTCCGACAGCGGCGCCAGCTTGGCGTGCTCGCTGATCCAGCAGAACAGGCGGCGGTCGAAATCGTCGCCGCCCAGGGCCGAGTCGCCGCCCGTGGACAGCACTTCGAAGACACCCTTGCTCAGTTTCAGGATCGAGATGTCGAAGGTGCCGCCGCCGAGGTCATACACGGCGTACACGCCTTCGGAGGCATTGTCGAGGCCATACGCGATGGCGGCGGCCGTCGGCTCGCTGAGCAGACGCAAGACATTGATGCCGGCCAGTTGCGCCGCATCTTTCGTCGCCTGGCGCTGCGCATCGTCAAAGTAGGCGGGCACGGTGATCACGGCGCCGACCAGGTCGTCGCCCAAGGAATCTTCCGCGCGCTGGCGCAGCGTGGCGAGGATTTGCGCCGACACCTCAACCGGGCTTTTCACGCCGGCCACGGTTTTCAGCTGCACCATGCCAGGCGTATCCTGGAAGTCGTAGGGCAGGTTTTCCGCGTAGGCGATATCGGCCAGGCCGCGGCCCATGAAGCGCTTGACGGACACGATGGTGTTCTTCGGGTCGGTGGTTTGCGCGGACAGGGCCTTGTAGCCGATGTTCGCATGGCCATTCGGCAGGTAGCGCACGACGGAGGGCAGCAGGGAGCGCCCGTCTTCGTCGTTGAGCACCTCGGGAATGCTGTTGCGCACGGTGGCGACCAGGGAATTGGTGGTGCCCAGATCGATGCCGACGGCCAGGCGGTGCTGGTGCGGCGCGGTCGACATGCCTGGTTCGGAAATTTGCAGAAGTGCCATTGTATTCGTGCCTCGATTAATTTTGTGCGTGGTGCTGCTGATGCCTGTCGCGCATTATAAGACGCGCGCCAGACTGGCGCTTGGCCGGTCAGGCTTCCATGGCCTCGTAGGCAAAACGGACTTCTTCGCCGAATTTGTCGAGGAACATCAGGGCGCGCACGCTTTGCGCGGCATTCACATAGTCGCCCGCGTCGAGCTGGGCCGCCACCTGGGCCAGCAAGACCTTGCGCTCACCGCGCAACTGGCGGTCCAGGGCGTCGAGCGCGTCGGCATCCTTGCCGGCACGCGCGTCGCCCAGTTCCTCGCGCCATTCCATCTGCTGCATCAGGAAGCTGACGGGCATGGCCGTGTTCGATTCCGTCTGCAAATCGACGCCATTGAGTTCGCACAGGTATTGCGCGCGCTTTTGCGGGCTTTTCAGGGTTTGATAGGCTTCATTGGCACGCGTGGCCCATTGCATCGCCACGCGCTTTTCAGCGCTGCTGGCGTTGATGAAGCGGTCCGGATGGACCTTGCCCTGCACGTCGCGGTAGGCGGAGTCGAGCGCGCTCATGTCGAGCCCGAACTGCGCCGGCAACTGGAATAATTCGAAGTGATTTTGCATAATGGTCGGTGGTCGCTGTACCGCAATCGATGGGTACAGCGCACCGACCGGGGTCTTGCCAGCTGTTTAAATCCTGAAGGACTCGCCGCAGCCGCAGGCGTCTTTTTCGTTCGGATTGTGGAACTTGAAGCCTTCGTTCAAGCCTTCGCGCGCGAAATCGAGTTCCGTGCCGTCGATGTAAGGCAGGCTTTTCGGGTCGACGAAGACTTTCACGCCGTGCGACTCAAAAACGCTGTCTTCGGCCGCCACTTCATCGACATATTCGAGCTTGTAAGCCAGGCCCGAGCAGCCCGTGGTGCGCACGCCAAAGCGCAAGCCCATGCCCTTGCCGCGCCGTTCGATATAACGGTTGATGTGTTTCGCCGCTTTTTCGGTCAGTGTGATCATGTATTTCTCCGCAACTGCCCCGGCCTTGCGGCTGGGGCGGGCTGCCAACGTTTAAGCTGCTACTGGATGGCGGGTCTGGTAATCCAGCACTGCCGCCTTGATGGCGTCTTCCGCCAGGATGGAGCAGTGGATTTTCACTGGTGGCAGGGCCAGTTCTTCGGCGATCTGCGTATTCTTGATGGCCAATGCCTGGTCCAGGGTTTTACCTTTAACCCATTCGGTCACCAACGAGCTCGACGCGATGGCCGAACCGCAGCCATAGGTCTTGAATTTCGCATCTTCGATCAGGCCATCGGCGCCGACCTTGATCTGCAGTTTCATCACGTCGCCGCAGGCGGGCGCGCCCACCATGCCGGTGCCGATGGTTTCATCACCCTTGTCGAAAGCGCCCACGTTGCGCGGGTTTTCGTAGTGATCGAGTACTTTGTCCGAGTAAGCCATTTTGATGCTCCTTTAATATTCTTGCCGGCCCCGTGAGCGGAGCCTTCGTGATGGTTAGTGTGCCGCCCATTGGATCGAATTGATGTCGATCCCTTCCTTGAACATGTCCCACAGGGGCGACAGCTCACGCAATTTGTGTACTTTCGATTTCAGCAGGTTCACGGCGAAGTCGATGTCTTCCTCGGTCGAGAAGCGGCCGATGGTGAAGCGGATCGAGCTGTGCGCCAGTTCGTCGCTGCGGCCCAGGGCGCGCAGCACGTACGATGGCTCCAGGCTGGCCGAGGTGCAGGCCGAACCGGACGACACGGCGATATCCTTGATCGCCATGATCAGCGACTCGCCTTCGACGTAGTTGAAGCTCACGTTCAGGTTGTGCGGCACGCGGTGCTCCATGTCGCCGTTGATGTAGACTTCTTCGATCTCTTGCAAGCCCTTCGCCAGGCGGTCGCGCAAAGCCTTGATGCGGCCGATTTCGCTGTCCATTTCTTCCTTGGCGATGCGGAAGCTCTCGCCCATGCCGACGATCTGGTGCGTCGGCAGGGTGCCCGAGCGCAGACCGCGTTCATGGCCGCCACCGTGCATCTGCGCTTCCAGGCGCACACGCGGCTTGCGGCAGACGTACAGGGCGCCCACGCCTTTCGGGCCGTAGGTTTTGTGCGCCGTGAAGGTCATCAGGTCGACCTTGGTCTTTTGCAGGTCGATGACGACCTTGCCCGTCGCTTGCGCGGCGTCGCAATGGAAGATGATGCCTTTCGAGCGGCAGAACACGCCGATTTCGTCGACCGGCTGGATCACGCCGATTTCGTTGTTCACCAACATCACCGACACGAGGATGGTATCCGGGCGCACGGCCGCGGCCAGTTGCTCGACGGTGATCAGGCCGTTGTCCTGCGGTTCCAGGTAGGTCGCTTCGAAGCCGATGCGTTCCAGTTCGCGCACCGTGTCGAGCACCGATTTATGCTCGGTCTTGACGGTGATGATGTGCTTGCCCTTGGTCTTGTAGAACTGCGCCGCGCCCTTGATGGCCAGGTTGTTGCTTTCCGTCGCGCCGGAAGTCCAGATGATTTCGCGCGGATCGGCGTTCACCAGGGCCGCCACGTAGCCGCGTGCCTCTTCCACGGCTTTTTCCGCCGTCCAGCCATACATGTGGCTGCGCGATGCCGGATTGCCGAACTGCTCGCGCAGGTAAGGAATCATCTTGTCGGCGACGCGTGGGTCGATCGGCGTGGTGGCCGAGTAATCCATGTAGATCGGGAAATGCGGTGCGGTTTCAAAGTGCACTTGGCCTACGTTTTTTTCAGGGGCGTTCATCAATAACTCCAATGCAATCAGCAACTTAGTATTTTGTATTTATCAACCGAGGGCGGCGTGGTTACGGTGCATCACCATCACGCTTTGCTCGGCAATCTTTTGTCTCTGCTGGTCGACCAGGTCCTGCAAGGACACAGAATCCAGATAATCGACCATTTTTTCGTTGAGCGTGGACCACAGCTCATGCGTCATGCAGCGCGCGCCCGTGGCCGCGTCGGCGCCGTGGCAATGTTCCTTGCCGCCGCACTGCGTGGCGTCCAGCGGCTCATCGACGGCGATGATGATGTCGGCCACCGTCACCTTGTCGGCACGGCGCGCCAGGCTGTAGCCGCCGCCCGGACCACGGATCGATTCGACGATCTCATGCCGGCGCAGCTTGCCAAACAGCTGTTCCAGGTAGGACAGGGAAATCGACTGGCGCTGGCTGATGCCGGACAAGGTGACCGGTCCCTTGCCCTGGCGCAGGGCAAGATCAATCA
Organism: Janthinobacterium sp. SUN073; assembly: GCF_030397665.1. Taxonomy (GTDB): domain Bacteria; phylum Pseudomonadota; class Gammaproteobacteria; order Burkholderiales; family Burkholderiaceae_D; genus Janthinobacterium. The sequence continues at coordinate 222,505 of NZ_JAPUBT010000001.1, forward strand.
TCGCTGTCACGGCAAAACGACCTTTTGTAGTCAGACGCATACATCCTCGGTTCAACTGTTCAATAACTAGTTTAAAATATTGCGGCTTTTCAACTTCTCAAACCCTGAGTAGTTGAATGATTTAGTCAAGTATAACAAATTCGGCGGGGTTTGTCAGAGCGCCCCTCGATGACCACAGGGCTGGAAGGGGCATAGCCGGCCGCGCCAGGCGCGGCGGCTTCGGGAAAACAACAGTACGGCTCAGGCGCGCAGAGCGCTGCGCACTTTCATCAGCTCAAAACCCAACAGGTTCAAGCCGTCCCAGGTGGCGGGGTCCAGGATGCGCGGATTGTCCGACGCCAGGCCCACGCCCCAGATGCGGTCGACGGGACTGGCTTCGACGATGACGCGTTCGCCCGTTCCCAGCAGAAACTTGCGCAGCGCGGCCTTTTGCGAGAACTTGGCAAAGTTGCCATCGAAGACGATGCCGGCGCGCGCCGCTTCCCATACCCTGGCGTCAAAGTTCACCACTTCGCGCCCCAGCTTCTTCACTTCCGACGGCCGCCCGGCCGCCACGATGCGCGCCTGCACCGCCGTATCGCCAAACAGAGCCGCCTTTTGCGCCATCATGTAGTGCTCGGCCGTCGCATACGTCACGCCGGCGAGGCTGAACGGCGACGGAAACCACTGACTGAAGCAACTTTTGTCGGGCACCTGCGGCTGCGCCGGCGTGTGCCCCCAGAAATACAGATAGTCGGGCACGCCGCCCGCCGCTATCCACGCCTTCAATTCTTCCACGTTACTGATTTGCATATTCCCCGCACTTCCGCCAGACAGGCGATGATTCAAGCTCAAGCACGCAATAGTTGCATCGGGCCAAACAAGGCCTGCATGTCACGATTGCCGATAAAGGACAGATTATACGGATGTTCCGCCGTCACCTGCGGCAACGATGCCGCCACCGGCAGGCGTTTGATGAGCTCGGCTATCTTGCCCCACAACACCAGTTGCGGCAAGGCCGCCCCGCCCTGCTGCGCCAGCGCTTCCAGCACCACCTGCAGGAAAGGCAACCAGCCGCGCGCATCCTGCACGGGCGGCACGTGGGAACGGAACACCAGCGCCGCGTTGAGCAGCAAGAAGCCCTGCTCCGTCATCTTGCGCTGCAAGTCGGGCAGGGTCTGGATCACGCCGCTGCCGGCTTTCTGTGCGGCGGCGGCCACGGGCGCCATGGCGGCGCCGGACGTGTCGCCGCCCTGCAACTGGCCATCGGCCACCAGCAGCATCTTCATGAAGTTGCGCAGAGAGGTGGCGCGGTTGACGGGTTTCGACAGCCCCGTGGCCGACCACAGACTGCCGACGGCGCCATCCATGAAGCACACGCCCGTGGCGCTATCGGCGCGCGGATACGGCCCCTCGCCCACCAGTACGTAGCGCACCTGCGCCAGCGGCAGGGCAAAGGCGGCGAACAGCCGGCCCTGCGTGGGCAGGTAATCATCGACGGCCAGCGCCGGCAGGTAGGCGGGATCGGCCACCATCACGGCCTGCAAGCCGCGCAGCAGGATGGGACGCCAGGAAGCGTGCGCCAGGGACAGGGCATCGGTGATGCTGGCAGGAACGGTGATTGCGGTCATGAGGCGTGAAGTATTTGGGCAAACGCAAATTGTAGCCTACCGGCAAGCTGGCATTGACTGCCCCAAATCAAGCACGCATAAAAAATCCCCGGTCTGTTGCCAGGCCGGGGATTCTTGTATTGCGCCGCATCAAGGCTATTCGGCGTCAGGCTGCCGCGACGGATGGGCGGCGGCAAAGGCCGGCAAGCCGGCGCAATGCGCGTGGATGCGCGCCACGCGCGGGTATGGCGCCAGGTCGATGGCAAAGCGCTGCGCATTGAACACTTGCGGCACCAGGCAGCAATCGGCCATCGTCGGGCTGTCGCCATGGCAGAACAGGCCAGCTCCGGCCGGGTCGCCCTGCGCCAGCAGCGCCTCCACGGCCGCCAGTCCCTCGGCCATCCAGTGGCGGTACCACTCCTGTTTGGCTTCGTCCGACAGGCCCAGGGTATTTTTCAGGTATTTCAGGACGCGCAGATTCGTCAGCGGATGCGCGTCGCAGGCGATCGCCAGCGCCAGCGCGCGCACGCGGGCGCGTCCCAGCGCATCGCCCGGCAGCAGCGGCACGGCTGGCCGCGTTTCGTCCAGGTATTCGAGCATCGCCAGCGACTGCGTCAGGATGGCGCCATCGTCATCGAGCGCCGGCACCAGCGCCGAGGGATTCACGGCACGGTAGGCCGGCAGCAACTGCTGGCCGCCATCCTGCAGCAGATGCACGGGGATGCTGTCGTAGGCGATGCCCTTCAAATTGAGGGCAATGCGCACGCGGTAGGCGGCCGAACTGCGGAAATAGGTGTACAACTTCATGCTCATGGCGGGGCGTCCTTTCAGGCGCGGCCGGCGTACAGCGCGACCGTCTGCTCGATGCTGCCGAAGATGCTGGCGCCGGCCGCGTCGCGCATCTCGATGCGCACCGTGTCGCCGAACTTCAGGTACGCCGTTTTCGGTGCACCGTGTTCGATGGTTTCATACATGCGCACTTCGGCCAGGCAGCAATAGCCCACACCGCCGTTCTCGATGCTGGAACCGAACAGATTGCCCTGCTTGTTCGACACGGTGCCCGAGCCGACGATGCTGCCGGCGCCCAGTTCGCGCGTCTTCGCCGCATGCGCCACCAGCTGCGCAAAATTGAAGGTCATGTCTTCGCCCGCATTCGGCTTGCCGAACGGCTTGTCGTTCAAGTCCACCAGCAGCGGCAAATGCAGCTTGCTATCCGCCCAATCGGCTCCCAGTTCATCGGGCGTGACGGCGACGGGCGAAAACGCGCTGGCCGCCTTCGACTGGAAGAAACCGAAACCCTTGGCCAGTTCGCCCGGGATCAGGTTGCGCAGCGAGACATCGTTGACCAGCATCACCAGGCGAATCGCTTTCGCCGCATCGTCCACGCTGGCGCCCATGGCGACGTCACCCGTGACGACAGCCACTTCCGCTTCCAGGTCGATGCCCCACTCTTCCGACAGGGCGAAGATGGGGTCGCGCGGGCCGATAAAACTGTCCGAGCCGCCCTGGTACATCAGCGGGTCCGTGTAGAACGAGGCCGGCACTTCCGCGTTGCGCGCCTTGCGCACCAGTTCCACATGGTTGATGTAGGCGGAACCGTCGGCCCACTGGTAGGCGCGCGGCAGCGGCGAGTGGCACAGATTGGCATCAAACGGCTGCGCGTCCGGCGCCTGGCCCGCGTTCAAGTCGGCGTAGGCCTGTTCCAGCTTGGGCGCGACGGCGTCCCAGTTGTCGAGCGCCGCCTGCAAGGTGGGGGCGATGGCGGCCACGCGCTGGTACTGGCGCAGGTCACGGCTGACGAGGATCAGGGCGCCGTCGCGGCTGCCGTTTTTCAGGGTTGCGAGTTTCATGGTGTTCCTTGTTCGGTGTGTGTTTCAGAGAGTATCGATCCGGGGCGCTCAGGCGTCAGCCGGCGCATGCATCCAGGCGGCGTGCTTCGGCGCGCGGCGCGTCTGCGACCATTCTTCCAGCATTTCCCATTTGACGGCGTCCAGTTTGGCCATCATTTCGGGCGTGCCCACGTTGGCCGCCAGTTCCAGGCGGTGACCGTTCGGGTCGAAAAAATAAATCGACTGGAAGATGGCGTGGTTGACGGGGCCCAGCACCTCGATGCCGGCGGCCACCAGGCGCTCCTTGGCGGCCAGCAGTTCTTCCATGCTGCCCACTTCCAGCGCCAGGTGCTGCACCCAGGCCGGGGTATTGCGGTCGCGGTCCATCGGCGGCTGCGTCGGCAGCTCGAAGAAAGCCAGTACATTGCCATGGCCCGCGTCGAGGAAGACGTGCATGTACGGGTCCGGCGCCTTGGTCGACGGCACCAGGTCTTCGGCGATGGCGAGGACGAAATTCATGTTCAAATGCTTGACGTACCACTCGACGGTTTTCTTCGCGTCGATGCAGCGGTAGGCGACGTGGTGGATTTGCTTGATCTTCATGGTGTTTGTCTCCAATGGATGCGCCCGGGGCGCGATGGCTGGCCTGTTTTTCAGCTTTTCACCATTAGAATCGAGTTACAGCTATCATACAAACAATTTTTAACCATTGATTTATCGGATTATCTTATGAGTCCCAGCCTGCGGCAAATGCGCGCCTTCGTGGCGCTGGCCAAGACCGGCAGTTTTACCCTGGCCGCCGAATACCTGCACGTGACGCAATCGGCCTTGAGCGGCTTGATCAAGGAACTGGAAAGCGTGCTGGGCGTGCGCGTGGTTGAGCGCAGCACGCGCAAGACGCAGCTGTCGGAAATCGGCCGTGAACTGTATCCGCTGTTTGAAAAGATGATCGAGGACCTCGATGGCGCCATGGCCGGCATCGCCCAGCGCAAGGCCCTGAAAACGGGCATGGTGCGCATCGCCGCGCCGCAGATGATGGCGTGCACCCTGCTGCCGGAAGTGATCGCCGCCTACCGCCAGGCGCACCCGGAGGTGCAGCTGCGCCTGGTCGATTGCCCCGTGGAAAATGTGTCGGCGCGCGTCTTCAGCGGCGAAGTCGATTTCGGCATCGGCCCCGAACGTGACCCGACGGCGGAAATCGCCGCGCAAGTGCTGTTCGAGATGCCCTTCGTGCTGGTCTTCCCCGAGCAGCACCCGCTGCAGCAGAAAGAGCGCGTCACCTGGGCCGACGTGGGCGATTACCCCTTCATCTCGCTGCAGGGCCAGTTCACGGAACGCCTGCTGCGCGACATGCACGGCGCGTTTCGCGAGCTGTCGCTCAATCCCTACAACGAAGTGACCTTCATGACGACGGCGCTGGCCATGGTCAGCGCCAACCTGGGCATCACGGTCTGCCTGCCGTACGCGGAACCGATGGTCAAACTATACAAATTGCACATGCGCGCCCTGCACGAGCCGGAACTGACGCGGCGCTTTTTCGTCTACACCAAGACGGGGCGTTCGCTGTCGCCGGCCGCCGAGAGCTTCATGGCCTTCCTGTTCCGCTTTGTCGAGACGCACGAGTGGAACGTGGGAGCGGGCGGCCCCGCCGCCCGCGACGCACCGCCGGCCGGCGGCCCCGCTGGCGCCGCTTTATAATAGGGTACCGCCCCTTGCCGCTAACGCCATGACCCAGCCTGACCAGCACGACCTGTCGCCCATCGACGCCGCCACCATCGCCATCAACCAGCGCATGAACAAATTCGACGGTCACGACCAGGTCTGGCTGTTCGGCTATGGCTCGCTGATCTACAAGGCGGACTTTCCCTATATCGAACGGCGCCCCGCCAGCATCGCCGGCTGGACGCGGCGCTTCTGGCAAGGCTCGCACGATCATCGGGGCACGCCGATGGCGCCGGGCCGGGTCGCCACCATCGTGCCACAGGCGGGCGCCGTGTGCGACGGCATGGCTTACCTGATCACGCCCGAAGTCTTCGCCCACCTCGACCACCGCGAAAAGAACGGCTATTTGCGCCTGGCCACCGACATCACCTTCGACGATGGCAGCAAGGTCGAAGGCCTGGTGTACATCGCCAACGAGGAAAACGCTGCCTTCCTCGGCGCCGCCCCGGAACTCGACATCGCGCGCCAAATCGCCCGTTCAAACGGACCCAGCGGCCCGAACAGCGAATACCTGCTGCACCTGGCCAACGCCCTGCGTGAGCTGGGCAAGAGCGATCCACATGTCTTTGCCATCGAGCAACATCTGGCGCAGCTCCAGACAGCTGCCCAGGACAGCGCCGCAGCATACCCCGGCGGCATCAGCGCTGACGCCGGTTTAACTTAAAACAAATCCAGCTGCCCCGCATTACCCCCTTTTTCCCTGGCTCCCAACGGCGGCACCACCAGCGGGCGGCGGAACTGCGTGCAATCGAGCTGCTTGAAGCGGCCGCCCTTGCCGTGCAGCCCCAGCCGATGCACGGCCTTTTCAAAGCGCTGGCGGATGAGGTCCGCCCACACGCCCTCGCCCCGCATGCGCGTGCCGAACGCGCTATCGTAATCCTTGCCGCCGCGCATTTCGCGCACGCGGTTCATCACGCGCTGGGCCCGCTCCGGGAAGTGCGCTTCCAGCCATTGCTGGAACAAGGGGCTCACTTCCCACGGCAGGCGCAGCACCACGTAATGGGCGTGGATGGCGCCCGCGTCGCGCACGGCTTCGAGCAACTGCTCGATTTCCGGCTCCGTCACGAAAGGAATGATGGGCGCGATGCTCACGCCCACGGGGATACCCGCCTCCGTCAAGGTGCGGATGGTACGCAGGCGCCGCGCCGGGGCCGCCGCGCGCGGCTCCAGGGTGCGCGCGATGGCGGGGTCGAGCGTGGTGACAGTGACGGCCACGGCGGCCAGGCGCCTGGCCGCCATGGGCGCGAGAATGTCGATGTCGCGTTCGATCAGTGACGATTTCGTGATCAACGCAACGGGATGATCGCACTCGTGCAACACTTCCAGCACGCGCCGCGTCAGCTGCCGTTCGCGTTCGCACGGCTGATACGCATCGGTATTGACCCCCAGGGCGATCGGTTCGGGCACATACGACGGCTTGGCCAGTTCGCGCCGCAACAGGTCGGGGGCATTCACCTTGGCGTAGATGCGGCTTTCGAAATCCAGGCCCGGCGACAGGCCCAGATAGCTGTGCGTGGGACGGGCAAAGCAATATATGCAGCCGTGTTCGCAGCCCCGGTACGGGTTCAGCGACACATTGAAGGGCAAATCGGGCGAAGCATTGCGCGTGAGGATGGTGCGCGCCTGCTCATCGCTGACCTGCGTCTTCCAGCCCGGCGCCGCCTCCCCCTCCGCCCCATCCAGGCCGCCCACGCTCCAGCCGTCATCGAAACCGGCGCGCGCATGCGCCTCGTAGCGCCCTTGCAGGTTCGACACGGCACCGCGCCCCTTGAGGGCTTTCAGCGATTGCGGCGGCAACATGGCTTGCCCGGCGAAGCTGTCATCGTGCTCTGGAATGATTGCTTTCATGAACGGCCCCATTAACTGTATATACGTACAGTATACTATGCCGCTGTGCGGGCAAGATCAAGGGCTGGCGTGCTGCCGTTTCACGCTTTTTCACCATGCGGCATGACATAACTCAACTGCTGTGCGACAAAGCCATCAAATGCCGTGATCAGGGGAACGAAGCGGGACGCGTCCTGCTCCAACTGCATCAGGGCATAGCAGGTCGCTTCCAGGGTCGATAGCTGGTCTGGCGCGTGCGCCTTGCGGATCAGGTAATGGGAAGCGGGCGTGTCGCGCAGGGGCAGGCGCGGCAGCTGTTGCAACTGGGGATTCAGGTACAGCATCTTGCGGCTCTTGCGCCAGGTGGCGTCCAGCACCACCAGCCGCAATCGGGCCGGATCGAGCAGGATGGCGGGGTCGAGCGCTGGCGGCGGCGCGATGCCCAGCGAACGGTCGCCTGGCGTCTCCGGGTACAACAGCACGTTGTGCTTGTCGGCCAGCACTGCGGCGAGCGTATCGGGGGCAAACTGCTCGCCCGTCAGCATGCGGCTGTTGGGCAGGCTCAGGTGCAACAAGCGGGCACTGCCCTTGGCGTTGTGGACTTCCAGCGGATGCTGCAGGATCAGCACGTCCACTGCGTGGGCAACGGGGGCGATCCAGCGGCATATGCAGCTGCTTTCGGCGCGCAGACAGCTTGGACAGCGCGCGCGTTTGGCGGTTTCAGCCAGGGAGGACGTTGCGAAGGTAGAACTGGAGGTACGGCGGGTGGTCATGGCGGAGCGCGTTCGCGGCTGTCTTCAAGCCGCGATTGTAGCGCCCGCGCCATGCCACGGGGAATCTGCGCTTAAAACTCTTCCCATTCGTCGGCGCCGGAGGCCACCGGCGCCTTCGGCGCGCGTGCGCGCACAGCTTCCGCCGGCGCCGCCACGCCCGCCGCGGGTGCAGTCATGGCTGGTGCCGGCGCACGCCGCACGGCGGGCCGCATGGCAGCTTGCATGACAGTTTTGACCGGCGCAGGCGCTTTCACAGACGGGGCCCCACTGGCGGAAACAGAGTGCTGCGTGGCATCGAGCTTGAACACGCCCACCACGTCGGCCAGCCTGGCTGCCTGTTCCTGCATGGATTCAGCCGCCGCAGCGGCTTCTTCCACGAGGGCCGCGTTTTGCTGCGTCACCTGGTCCATCTGACCAATGGCCTGGTTGACTTGTTCGATGCCTGCGCGCTGCTCATCGCTGGCATCGGTGATCTGGTTCATGATCTGCGTCACGTGGCTGATGCTTTGCACGATTTCGTCCATGGTGCGACCCGCCTTGTCCACCAGTTGCGAACCGGCCTCGACCTTTTGCACGGAATCGTCGATCAAGCCTTTGATTTCCTTGGCCGCCGCGCTGGAGCGCTGCGCCAGGTTGCGCACCTCGGAAGCCACCACGGCAAAACCGCGGCCCTGCTCGCCAGCCCTGGCCGCTTCCACGGCCGCGTTCAGGGCCAGGATATTCGTCTGGAAGGCGATGGCATCGATTACGCTGATGATGTCGACAATCTTGCGCGAGGAATCGTTGATCGAACCCATGGTGCTGACCACTTCCGACACCACCACGCCGCCCTTGCTGGCGATCTGCGAGGCGTCGATGGCCAGTTGATTCGCGCTGCGCGCATTGTCGGCATTGCGTTTCACGGTCGAGGTCAGCTCTTCCATCGAAGACGCCGTCTCTTCCAGCGAGCTGGCCTGCTCTTCCGTGCGCGATGACAAGTCCAGGTTGCCGGCGGCAATTTCGCTCGACGCCGTGCTGATCGATTCGGTGCCCACGCGCACCTGGCCGACGATACTGACCAGTTTATCGTTCATGTTTTTCAGCGCATGCATCAGCTGCCCCGTTTCATCGCGGCTGTCCACCACGATATGGCTGGTCAGGTCGCCGGCGGAAACGGCTTCCGCCACCTCGACGGCGCGCGTGATGGGACGCGTGATCGAGCGCGTGATCCAGTAGGCGCAGGCGATGCCCAGCAAGATGGCGACCGCGCCCAGCGAGATCAGCAGCAAACGGCCGTTTTCATAGCGCGAACGGATGTGCGCGGCCGCTTCATCGAGCAATCTGGCTTCCAGCACTTCCAGCTTCTTCAGCGCTGCCAGGTAAATGTCGCGCTTGGCGGCCATGTCGCCTTCGTACAGGCGCTTGCCCAGTTCCAGGTCGCCCGCATTCTTGGCCTTGAAGACATTCTTGCGCACTTCCGTGTACGCCTTGCGCGTGCTCAGCACTTCCTGGTACAACGCCTGCTCTTCAGCGTTCAGCTCGCTCTTGCCGATAGCGTTCTGGATTTCCGTGGCGCGGGCGGACGAGACCGCCATTTCCTGTTCAAACTGCTTCTGGTGTTCGGGATCGCCCACTTTCCAGGCGGCCGCCGTGCGCGCCGCATTCACCTCGATGACCTTGGTCCATTCACCGATCAGGCGCTCATTACGCACCTTGACATTGACCAGTGCATCGGTTTCCTTGCTGGCGCTTTGCATCTGCACGATGCCCACCACGGTCAGGCTCGTCAACAGCAGCAGGACGGCGGCAAAAGCGCCACCGAGGCGTACGCCGATTTTGAGGTTTTTCATTGCGTGATTCCTATCTGAAAAAAACAATGCACAGACGCCACGAAACCGACTTGCTGCTACGTACCAATATAGCAGGCATCCGCCGTGCGGCAATCACGAGCGGCGACGCAACGCTACCCAGGTCGCCAGAATGGCGGCGCGCCGCAGCGCACCACTTTGGAGCAGATTGTGAGTGAATCAGGATGGTATTGCAAGAAATAACATGCAGAAAAGCAACAATTGCAAGGCGCTATGCCGCCACGAACGGGCTGCAGGCAAGCATGGTCAGTTTTGCTTCACATAGATCAATTTTGACGTATCGAAACCCAGCCCCCGGGCTTTCTCAACCAGGCGCTGCTGCAAGGCAGGGTCCATGGTGGGCGTGCGCGACAGCAACCACAAGTATGACTTGTCGGGGCCGCTGATCATGGAGTAGCTGTAATCTTGCTGATCCAGGTCAAACACAATGTAGGAACCATAGAAGGGGCCGAAGAACGACACTTTCAGGTAGCCCACGTCTTTCTTGTCCACGAAATACGCCTTGCCTTCCGCTTCCTTCCACTTCGCGTCCGCCTCCTTGTAGCCGCGATTGAGTACTTTCAGGCCGCCATCCTGGCGCAGGCTGTAGTCGGCCGTCACATGGCTCAGGCCCCGTTCGAACGAGTGGTCGAGGCGCGCGATCTCATACCACTTCCCCAGATAGCGGGTCGTGTCAAAGTGATTGACGGGATGAATATTCTCGGGCCGGCCCACACAGCCGGCCAGCACGAGCACAAACAGGAACAACAGTTTTTTCATGCTCTTCTCCATAGCTAAAATCAGGGTAATAATGCCTGGTCGACGATGCGGCGGATCGCGCCACTATGTTGCATGCGCACGATGGCGGCATTGAATTGCTCGATAAAGTCATCGCGATAGGGGTAGGCGGCCGGCCGGCGCACCGTGAAGCCCAGGTGGCCCTGCTGGCTGGCCAGCTGCGCCGTTTCCTCGATCGCCTGCATCGGCGCGCCCGGCGGACTCTCGCGCCCGATGCGCTGCAATTCCCACTGTGCCGACAGGCGGTCGCTGACATAGCAATCGATGCGCCCGCGCATCAGCTTGAGCAGATTCGTGCGCGTGCCCTTGGCCGGGTCAAGCACGATTTTTTCGGCGCGCAAGGACGCCGTCAATGCCGCATCGCCAAGCAGGAAACCCGCGTTCACGCCAATGTGCAGGCCGCCGTAATCGGCGGGCCACTGCCGCAGCGCGCGCCTGGCCAGCACGTCCTGGTTACACAGCACCACCAGCTGCTCCATCAGCAGCGGCACGGAATAGCGCACATACGGCCGTTCGCTGCGCCACGAATACGGCGGGTACAGGGCAAAGGCCTCGCCCGTCTGCAGCATCAGCAGCCCCCGTTTCCAGGGCACGGGGCGCAGCTGCACCGCATACTGCGGCATCGCTTGCACGGCTTCGCGCACGATCTCCGTGTAGATGCCTTTCAGCTGGCCATTCTCGACATAGGAGTACGGCGGATAATCGTCGTCGCCATAGATCACCAGCGGCGTCGCCGTCCCGGCCTGCGCGCTGGCAGCGATGAACAGGCATAGCGCGGCAGGCAACATGGGCATTCTGGGCATGCCCAAAGATTAGCATGGAAGCGCGACAAGCGATCATCCGTTCGCGCTGTTCGTGCCCAGCATCTCGTCGAGCTGCGCCAGCGTGCCCGAGTCCTTCACGACGGCGCGCAGCCACAGGTGCAGCGGCAGCTCGCCCCAGCTGGCGGCCTTGTCGGCCAGGTAGGCAACGGGGCTGTGCGGCTCCGTTCGGCGGAAAAAATCGGCCACCTGGCGCAGTTGGGCCAGCGCCTGCTGGCGCTGCACGATGACGCCCCCGCCCCCGCCGGCGCCCTGGCCGGCGGCGGGCGACGCATCAGCGAAGTCCGCGCCGGGCGACAGCGGCGCGATGAAATGAATGACGTTTTCCAGCGCTTCACGCGCGGCGCGAAAACTCGGGCCATCGGCTCCGAAACGCGCGTCGACGCTGAGTTCGAACGCCAGCAGCGACTGCATGCAGTATTGCGCATCGGCCAGCAAGCCGTCGGAAAAGGCGCGCGTATTCCTTTGCCGCGCCGCTTCCATCTGCGCCAGGGTCGCAGCGTCGTCGTGGCGCGTATCGCCCCAGCCCTGCTCCGCTGCGCCCTGCGCCAGGCTGGCCGCCGCGCGCTGGCGCGCCGCATCGAAATCCTGCAGTGAAAACAGGCCATCGGCGCCCTCGGTCAGCGGGATCTGGCGCAGCAGTTGCGGCGTGCGCGACAGCAGCCAGAAGACATTGCCGATGCGTTGTTCCTGGTCGCCCTCTTCCGCCGGCGGATACAGGCCTTCCCAATAGCGCTCGCACAGGCCGGCCAGCAGCGCGTAGCCATCGCCGAGGCCACGGAAGTGGCGCGTCTTCGCGTGCGCCTCTGCCAGCCACACGGCCACGCGCAAATCCTTGCTGCGCGCGGCGATCAGCTGTTCGCAGCGCGTCGCCACGAAAGGCCAGTCGGCTTCCTTCAGCGCCGTCACCCACTCGCCCTGGTCCAGGCTCGGGTCATCGTGCTGGCGCGCGCGCGCGATGGCGTCGAGCTCCTGGCTGAAGGTGATGTCGTCGCCGCATGGGCTGACGGCGCTGACGGGATGCAGCAACTGCTCCAGGTTGAACATGGCGCTCTCCGGAAGGTGGATTATCGGATCGTGTACTTGAATTGCCCCTGCTTGCCGGCGCTGACGCGTATCGAGGCGATCGGCTCGCCTTCTGCCATGCGCGCCAGCACCGCTTCGGCAATCGCTGGCAACAGGCTGCCGTTGAGAATTTGATCGACATTGCGCGCGCCCGAGTCGACCTCGGTGCAGCGCGCCAGAACGGCGTCGACCAGGCCCGCGTCGTGGCTGAACTGCGCCTGGTGGTTGCGCGCGATGCGCGCGCCGATATGCGCCAGTTTCAGGGCGATGATCTCGGCCAGCACCGCGTCGCTCAGGGGATAGAACGGCAGCACCTTCAGGCGCCCCAGCAAGGCCGGCTTGAAATGCGCCACCAGTTGCGGGCGCACCAGTTCTTCCAGGGCAGCCGGCGTGGGCAAGTCTTGCGCAACCCGGTTCAGGCAGGCGGCCATCATGGCGCCCGAACCCAGGTTCGAGGTAGCGATGATGATGGTGTTGCGAAAATCGACTTCGCGCCCTTCCGCATCATCGAGCACGCCCTTGTCGAAGACCTGGAAGAACAGTTCGAGCACATCAGGGTGGGCTTTTTCCGCTTCATCGAGCAGCACCACGCTGTAGGGCTGGCGCCGCACGGCTTCCGTCAGCACGCCGCCCTCGCCATAGCCGACATAGCCGGGCGGCGAGCCTTTCAGGCCGGCCACGCTGTGCGCTTCCTGGTATTCGCTCATGTTGATGGTAATGAGCTTGCGCTCGCCGCCATACAGCAGGTCGGCCAGCGCCAGCGCCGTTTCCGTCTTGCCCGTGCCGGACGGCCCCGTGAACAGGAACACGGCTTGCGGCTTGTTCGGGTCGTCCAGACTGGCGCGTGCCGTGCGCACGCGCTGCGCCACCGCCGCGATGACGTGGTCCTGTCCCAGCACCCGTTCGCGCAGCGCCCCGTCCAGGGTCAGCACCGTACGGATCTCGTCCTTGAGCATTTTCCCCAGCGGGATGCCGGTCCAGCCGGCGACGATGCCGGCCACCACCTGCGCATCGACTTCCAGCGGCGACAGCGGCGCTTCTCCCTGCAGGGCCGCCAGCTCCTCCTTCAGCGCCAGCAGGCGGGCCGCGCCGACTTCGCCCGGCCGCTCGCCGCGCAGCTGCCCACGCAAGTCGCCGATCTGCGCCACCAGCGCCTTTTCACGCTCCCAGCGTTGCGCCAGCGCCGCGACCGCCGCCTGTCCTTCCTCATGTTCGCGCCGCAGCTGCGCCAAGCGCGCGGCGGCGGCTTTATCGGGCACTTCGCCATCGCTGGCCTCGCGGGTCAGGGCGGCGATTTCCGCGCCGATGCGTTCCTGCCGCCGGTGCGCGTTTTCCAGCTGCGCCGGCGTGGCGCGCTGGCCCAGCGCCACCTTGGCGCAGGCCGTATCGAGCACGCTGATGGCCTTGTCGGGCAACTGGCGCCCGCTGATGTAACGGTGCGACAGGCGCACCGCCTCGACGATGGCGGCGTCGCGCACGCGGATGCCGAAATGGCGCTCCATCAGCGGCGCCATGGCGCGCAGCATGGCGCAGGCGATGTCTTCGCTTGGCTCATCCACCTTCACCACCTGGAAGCGCCGCGCCAGCGCCGCATCCTTTTCAAAGTATTTTTTGTACTCGCTCCAGGTGGTGGCGGCAATGGTGCGCAGGGCGCCGCGCGCCAGCGCCGGTTTCAGCAAATTGGCCGCGTCGTTCTGCCCCGCCTGGCCACCGGCGCCGATCATGGTGTGCGCCTCGTCGATGAAGAGGATGGCGGGATGCGGGCTTTTCGTCACCTCATCGATGACATTTTTCAGCCGGCTTTCAAATTCTCCCTTCACGCTGGCACCGGCCTGCAGCAAGCCCATGTCGAGCGAGTGGATGTGCGCGCCCTGCAGCACCTCGGGCACGTCGCCGGCGGCGATGCGCAAGGCCAGGCCTTCCACCACGGCCGTCTTGCCCACGCCCGCCTCGCCCGTGAGTATCGGATTGTTCTGGCGCCGGCGCAGCAGGATGTCGACGGCCTGGCGTATCTCGCCCTCGCGGCCGATCACCGGATCGAGCTTGCCGTCGCGCGCCAGCTGCGTCAGGTCGGTGGTGAACTGGTCCAGCGCCGGGGTCTTGCTGGCCAAAGTAGCAAGCGGATCGTCGGGTGTCTCGGAAAACTGCGGCACGGCCGCGCTTTCCTCTGCGGAGCCCGCCGTCAGCTTGTCCGGATGGTGCTTCAATTGCTCCACGCTGAAGCGGGCGAACAGCTTCGAGCCGCGGTACGCGAGCTGCGACAGTTCCGGCTCCGTCAGCAGCGCCAGCAACAGGTGGCGGCTGCGGATGGGTCCCGGCTGCGCCGTATCGAGCGAGGCGATCAGCCAGGCGTGCTCGAACAGCAACGGCAAATGGGGTGAAAACACGGGCGTGCGCGCGCTGCCCGTCCGGAAGCCGCCGATCTCGCGGCGCAGGTCCGCCTCCAGCGCCGTCAGGCTGATTTCGCTGCGCCGCGCGATGGTGACGAAATCGCTGCGCTCCTGTTCCAGCAGCGCCAGGAACAGGTGTTCGATATCGACTTCATACTGTCCCAGTCCCACGCAGATGCCGGCGGCGCGGGTGGCGGCCGTGCGCGCCGTGTCATTCAGTTTGGCGATCAGGGTTTTCAAATGATTGCTCATGCGGCGGCTCCCTTGCGGTTGATCGAATAGCGCAGCGACGACGGCTGCAGCACGGCGTCGAAATTGACCGTCTCGCCACCGGACATCACGGCCAGGGTGCCGCTGATGACGAAGCCGACGCGGTTGATGCTGCCCGCTTCGCGCTCCAGGCGGGCGCGCACATTGCGCAGGCGCGGTTCGTGGCGTTCGATGGCCGCCTTCAGCGCGGCGCAGATGCGGGCGCGGTCTTCGCTGCTGGACAAACACATGCCGGCGAAATCGATCAAGCCATAGTTGACGATGGACGCCGCGCATTCCGGATAGGCGTCCAGCGCGCCGGGCGGCAGGGCCACGCGCGTGTTGAGCAGCTCTTCCAGGTCACGCGCCACCGCATCCTTCAATTGTTCCAGCGACAGGCGCGCCGCCACGCCGCCCGCCGCACCGCCGTCGCCCATCAGGCGATCGAACAGGCCGGGTACATAACTGTCCATGCGCTCTCCTGAAAAGTCGGCGCGACGCGCGGGCGTTGGTGGCCGCCGCGCGCCGCGCACCATGGATCAAGCCACGCGGTTCGCGGCCAGGTCCCAGCCGCCCGAGGTATTGCCGCCGGCGCCGCCCGTCACTTTTTGCTGCGTGTATTTCCACTTCACTTTCGAGAACTTGAAGCCGACGTGTTCACCGAGGATGTCGCCTTCTTCCACGTTCGGCGTGACGGCGCCGATCAAGACATTCTCGATTTCGATTTCAAAGTACTTGACGCGCTCACCCTGGCCGTCGGCGCGCATGAATTCGAAGCGCGCCTTGGGAATGGTCTTGCCGGCCGAGCAGGTCTGCAGCAGCACCGGCGAGGCCAGGTCGGCCAGCTTGGAGATGACGATGTCCTTGTGTTCGCAGCGTTCGGCCGTGTGGCCGCCGCCCGTCGAGGCGGTGGCGGACTTCGGCTGCTCGACGCTCCAGCTGACCGATTTGCACTCGATCCAGTCCTTGTGCTTGTCATCGGTGGACTCGCCCTTGATGCCGTCTATCTGCAGATATACATCGATTGCCATGGTGTGCTCCTCTGGTTGAAAGATGGGTGGTTCATGAATTGGTCGACTTCGGCAACTCCGCGACCAGTCGGAGCGAAACGGATAATTCATCGAGCTGGAAGTGCGGCCGCAGGAACGACACGGCGCGGTACACGCCGGGCCGGCCCGGCACTTCATGCACCTGCACGGACGCCTCGCGCAGGGGGAACTGCGCCTTCTGCTCCTGGCTGGCGTTATCGTCGAGCAGCACGTACTGCATCAGCCAGCGGTTCAGAAAATCTTCCACGTTGGAGGCGGCGGCAAAGCTGCCGATCTTGTCGCGCATCATGGCCTTCATGTAGTGGGCGATGCGCGACACAGCAAAGATGTACTGCAGCTGCGACGACAGCACCGCATTCGCATTGGCCGCGTCGCTGTTGTACTTACGGCTCTTCTGCGCCGACTGCGCGCCGAAAAATGCCGCATACGCCGTGTTTTTGCAGTGCACCAGCGAGATGAAGCCCAGGTCCGACAATTCCTTTTCGCGGCGGTCGGTGATCGCCACTTCGGCCGGGCATTTCAGGGCCACGTCGCCCTCGTCCGTCTTGAAGGTGTGGGTCGGCAGGTCGTCCACCAGGCCGCCGCCCTCCACGCCGCGGATGGCGGCGCACCAGCCGTAATCGGCAAACGCGCGCGTCAGCTTGCTGCCGAACGCATACGCGGCGTTACACCACAGGTATTTGTGATGGTCGCTGCCGTCGACTTCCTCGACAAAATTAAAACCTTCAACCGTGGTGCCATCGACGGGATTGAAGGGCAGCCGGCCCAGGAAGCGAGGCAAGGTCAGGCCCACGTAGCGCGCATCCTCGGATTCGCGGAAGGCTTTCCATTTCGCGTACTCGATGGTGTCGAACACCTTGGCCAGGTCACGCGGCTTGCCCAGGTCGCCGTAGCTTTCCAGGCCAAACAGTTCCGGCGCGGCCGAAGCGATGAAGGGTGCGTGCGCGGCGGCCGCGATGTGCGACATCTGCTCGACGAAATACATGTCTTCCGGCTGGCGCGAGATGGCGAAGTCGCCCAGCAGCGCGGCGAACGGCGCGCCGCCGAAGGTGCCGAATTCCTCTTCATACACCTTCTTGAACATGCTGCTCTGGTCGAATTCCAGCGCCGCCTGGAAATCCTTCACCAGTTCGCGCTTGGTGGCGTTGAACATGCGGATCTGCAGGCGCGTGCCCGTATCGGAATTGCCGACCAGGTAGCGCAGCCCCGTCCAGCTTTGTTCGAGCTGCTGGAACGGCTCCGCGTGCATGATTTCGCTGAGCTGGGCGGAGATCAGGCGGTCGATTTCCGCCACGCGCGCGTCCAGCGTCGCCGACAGGCTGGTCGACATCAGCACCGTGCCGTCGAGCACCTGCGCCACCAGTTCCGAGATCAGGTCGCGCGCGCGCGCATGCTCGGCGCCGGATTTGGCGACGCGGCTCTGCTCGACGATCTGGTCCAGCAAGTCGGTCGCGGCCGGGGCATCGGATGCGGATACAGCGAGGGCTTCTGGGGCTTCTGCCTGGGCGCTCATCTCAATCCTCCTGTGCAGGGAACTGCGGTTTCAGGCTGGCCAGGCTGTCCGTGTTGTTCAGCACTTCCGTCAGCAAATCTTCCAGCTTGTCGTTGCCGGCCAGCTTGTTGCGCAAGTCGGCCAGCTTGGTGCGCGCCTCGAGCAGCTTGCGCAAGGGATCGACCTGGCGCACCACCGATTCCGGGCGAAAGTCATCCATCGAGCGGAAGTGCAGGTCGACGGCGAACGTGCCGCCCGCCTCGCTGATGCGGTTCGGCACGGCGAAACGCGCCACCGGCTCCACGCCGGCCAGCACTTCGTCGAAGTTGTCGCTGTCGATGGCGACGAACTTGCGGTCCTTCAGGCGTTTTTTCTCGCTGTCCGGATTGCCGCCAAAGTCGCCCAGTACGCCGACCACGAAGGGCAGCTCCTTGTTTTCAATCGCGTCGCCAATCTCGACGTCATAGGTCATTTGCACGCGCGGCGCGCGTATCTGCTTCAGGCGTTTCTGCACGCTGTCGGACTTGGGCATGTCGCTTCCTTTGCAAGGGGATGGTGGGGATGCTGGCTTATTTCAAGCCGCTGAACGGGTCGGCCGCGCTGCCTTGCTGCGCCGCGCCTTTCGCCGCCGGCGAGCCGGAGCCGGATGTGGCAGCGCGCTTGCCGGCCGCCGGCGGACGCTTGGCCGGCGGCACCAGCACGTCTTCGCCGATGCTGGCGCGCAGCAGCTTGGCCAGCTCCTGCGCTTCCGAGCGCAGCGAACCATTCAGATTGTTTTGCCGCGACAGGTCTGCCAGCGCCTTGCCGGACAGGCGCAAACCGCTGACGGCGACGATGCTGTTGGCGACCTTGTCATCCGGGTCGCGTTCCAGCGCTTCGAGCGCATGACCGATGGCGTCGCCGTACTGACCGCGGTCGAACTTCATCTGCGCCATTTGCAGCCACGGTGCCTTGTCGGCCGGGTAGCTGCTGCCACCGGCCTTGAGCAGGGTCATGGCGCGTTCGTACTGGCCGGCGCGCGCGGCCGCATCGGCGTCGCTCATCACTTGCGCCAGGGTCGGCGCGGCAGGTTTGGTGGGCGCCGGCTGGTCTGGCGTGGCGCAGGCAGCCAGCAGCAAGGCGCTGGCGAGGCAGGCAATACGGGGCAACATGGTGGCTGGCTTCATCGGGCATTCCTTCACGTGGAGGACGCTACCGCTGGGAAAGATGGGCGGCGCCTTGGTGGAGGCCATTATTGATCGCCAATTTTTTTGCCAGATTGAGATTAATCAGCAAAGAAGAAGTTCCACATCACAGCCCCGTGCAGGTGCATGAATCCTGATCTGGCGCAGGAACTGCGTTGATCGCAGGCGGACTTTGCGCCAACGCAAGCAGGCCGCTGGCACATGCGTTTAAATGACTGCAAGACTTTTATTTCCACTCTCCATTTTTGCAAAGATCGTCCATGCCATCTGACGCCCCGCTCCGCCGCCTGGTCCGCGCCACCCCGCTACTGCTGCAGGCCCTTCTGCTGGCCGGCTGCGCGGGCGGCGCCATCGGCACCCTGGCCAACGCGGCGCTGCAAATGGCCGGCGTGGCCAAGCCGCCGCCCGAACTGCCGGACGCGCAAAAACCGCCGCGCAACGTCAGCATCCGCCTGCACGCGGCGCAGCGCCTCAACACCGATGCCGAAGGCCGGCCGCTGGCGCTGGTGGCGCGCATCTACAAACTGCGCCAGAGCGCCGCCTTCGAGCAGGCCCCATACGACAGCTTCCTCGACGCGCAGCGCGAAAAAGCCGCACTGGGCGCCGACCTGATGGAAGTCAAGGAAGTGCTGCTGGTGCCGGGCCAGCGCTACGAAGTGCAGGAAAAAGTCAGCAAGGAAGCGTATTTCATCGGCGTGGTGGCCCTGTTCCGCGCACCGGCAACGCAGCGCTGGCGCGCCACCTTTGGCGCCGCCGACGCGGAACGTAGCGGCATCACCGTCGGCCTGCATGCCTGCGCGCTGAGCGTCAGCGGCATGGCCGCGCTGTCGGCCCCGCGCTGCCAATAGGCACACGGGCACGACACACATACAAGGAGAAACGCGATGGGCATGGCAGCGAAAGTCTTGTGGGGAGAGGGCCTGTTCCTGCGGCCGCAGCATTTCCAGCGCCAGGATCAGTATCATGAAGCGCGCCTGCATCACACGGCCAGTGCGCTGCATCCCTACCTGTGGGGCGTGGCGCACATGGAATGGGATCTGGCGGCGCTGCAGACGGGCACCCTGCGCCTGCACGCCCTGTCGGCGATCTTCCGCGACGGCGAAGTGTTCGAGGCGCTGGGCGATGGCGCACCGGGCAGCGACACCCTGCCCCCGCCGGTGGATCTGGAAGCGCTGCCGCCGGCGGTGCAGGAAGTGACGTACTACGCGGCGCTGCCCATCCTCAACCGCGAGGGCATGAATTACACGGCGCAGGCGTCAACGGCAGGCACGCCTGCCACCACGCGCTTTGCGCACGCCATGCGCGCCACGCCCGACCTGTTTACGGAGTCCGCCGTCGCCGACGTGGCGTACTTGAAGAAGACCGTGCGCCTGATTCCCGACAGCGAGGCGCGCGGCTCCTACGACTGCCTGCCGCTGATCGCCCTGCGGCGCACGGTGTCGGGCGGCTTCGAGCCCGTGCCATCGTTCATGGCGCCCAGCCTGGCGATCGCCGGCGCGCCGCGCCTGCAGGGTGTACTGGAACACCTGCTCGACGCCTTGCAGGCGAAGGTGAGCGCGCTGCACGGCCACCACCGCGAGCCGAGCCGCAACGTGATCGAATTTCGCTCCGGTGACGTGTCCTCGTTCTGGCTGCTGCACACGGTCAGCACGGCCGCCGCCGCGCTGATGCACTATGTGCGCCATCCGGCCCTGCATCCGGAGCGCCTGTACGAGGCGCTGCTGGGCCTGGCGGGCGGCTTGCTCAGCTACTCCAAGCACTATACCCTGGCCAGCCTGCCCGCCTACGACCACGCGCAGCCGGGCGCCTGCTTCGACGCCATCGACGCGATCATCCGCGAACTGCTCGACACCGTCATCTCGTCGAAGTATTTTTCCATCGCCCTGCTGGAGGACAAGCCGTCGTATTACCTGGGCAAGCTCGATTCGGGCAAGATCGACCAGCACACCACCCTGTACCTGGCGATACGCGCCGCCATGCCCGCCATCGAACTGGTGGATGTAGTCCCGCTGCGGGTAAAAGTGGGTGCGCCCGACGACGTGGAAAAATGCGTGCTCGCGGCCATGCCCGGCCTCAAATTGTCGCATGCGCCGCAAGTGCCGGCGGCTATTCCCGTGCGCCCGGACACCTATTATTTTGCGATTGAAAACCGCGGCGCCCTGTATGAGCAGATGCTCAAGGCGCAGTCGATTTCCGTGTACGTGCCGGCCGGCATACGCGACCTGCAGCTGGAACTGATCGCGGTGACGGCATGAGCCAGCTCATCGAACGGCGCGCGGCGCCCTCCCTGCTGGGACCACGCGGTGCCGCCCCTGCAGGCAACAGCCGGCATGCCGGCAGCGCCCTGCTGGACCTGATGCACGAAGGCTTTTACATGCTGTTCATGCTGAAGCACGGTTCGGCGCCTGGCGACGAGCAAAGCTTCATGGACCGCATCACGGCCTTCCTCGACGACTTCGAACGCGAAGCGAAAAAGATCCGCGCCGATGGCGACGATATCGAGGCGGCCAAGTATGCATTCTGCGCGGCCGTCGATGAAATCATCCTGGCCTCGCCTTTCACCCTGCGCAAGCAGTGGGAAAGGCGCCCGCTGCAGCTGCTGATCTTTGGCGACCAGCTGGCGGGCGAACATTTTTTCGACCGCCTCGACGCCTTGCGCGGCAAGGGCGCCATGCGCGTGCAGGCGCTGCAGGTTTTCCACATGTGTTTATTACTGGGATTCCAGGGCAAGTATGCGATCGACGGTGGAGAGAAACTCAGCTACCTGACGGCGCGCCTGGGCGATGAAATCGCCCACATCAAGGGCAAGAGCCGTGGCTTCGCGCCACGCGCGGAACGCCCCGACCAGGTGGTCAACAAGCGCGGCAGCGACGTGCCACTGTGGGCGCTGTCGAGCTTTTTCGCCCTGCTGGCCATTTGCGCCTACCTGGGCCTGAAAACGCATCTGACGCGCGGCACGCAAACGACCCTGGTCGCGTATGCGGACCTGGTCAAGCTGGCGCCGCGCCCGGCGCACCTGACCATTACATTACCCTGATCATTGCGCATGTCCCATTACGCGTGGTTCATTGAGCAATGCGGAACTCGATGCGCCGGTTTCTCGCCCGGCCATCGGCCGTGGCGTTGCTGGCCACGGGGCGGTCCGGTCCCTGGCCCGACACCAGTACCGAATCGGCCACGATGCCCTTGCTGGCCAGGTAGGTGCGCACGGCTTCGGCGCGCGCCTGGCTCAGGGCCACATTGCTGGCGCGCAGACCTGTGTCGTCCGTGTGGCCGATCACTTCCACCTTGCGTCCCCGTAGCTTGAGCATGACGGCCGCCATCTCGTCGAGAATGGCCAGGCCGGCCGGCGTGATGGACACCTTGCCGCTGTCGAACTCGATGATGCGCTTGTCCAGCGCCGCATCGAGCAAACCCTGCTCGGCCTCGGCCGCCTTGACGCGCAAGCCGTTGTTGACGGTGTAAGTGGGATTGAGGCTGGTGGCGATGTCGCTGGCGATCTGCTGGCGCTGCGCCTCGTTCGCCACTTCGCCGCGCACGCTGACGTTGTTGCCGGCGATGCTGATCTGCCCCCGCGAAATAAGCTTCAGGTTCGGCGCGATCAATTTTTGCACGTAGGCGTTCCAGTTGGCCGGCACGGCCACGTTGCCGATGGCGATCTGGTCGACCACGCGCTCGGCGCCATACAGTTCGCGCAGGCGGGCCAGCACGGCCGCCTTGCCCGCCTCGTCGGCCAGGGTGCCCGTGACGAGGATCTGCCCCGGCATCGGCGTCTGGGGCGCTTGCGCGTGGCAGGGAACGGCCGCGGCAAGCAGCGGCAGCAGGAAAATGTGAGATTTCATCGCAATCCTTCAGGCAAAGGTATCGGCAAACATGGCGCAGGCCGAGCGCAGCGATAGCTGGTCCTGCTGCAGGCAGGCGGAAAACTGGCGCAGCGCCGCAGCGTCTCCCAGCTGCTCGTCAACCCAGTCGAGCTGGTCGAACACGATCAGCCGTTCGCTGCCAGCCTGCGGATCGATCAGCGCGCGCAAGCCGTGCGGGTCGGCGCCGCAAAAACCGATCACCAGCACGGGCGCCTCGTCGAGGTGGGAAAAGAACAGCGCCAGTTCGAAATCGGCCTGGCGCAGGAAAGGCGCGATCAGGTGCAGCCAGAAGCTGGCCACCAGCTCGCGCAGCTGTGCCTCGTGCGGCAGCGGCAGCACCAGGCTTTTCTCGAGGCGCGGCAAGCCGCTCTGGCGCACCGGCTGCAGCAGCAGGCCCAGGCCCAGCAGCAATTCGCGCACCGTCACCGGAAACGCGGGCGAGGCGAGCATCGTTTGCAAGCCGTGCACGGTCTGCGCCTGCAAAAAGGCGGCCAGCCGCGCCGCGTGGCATGGGGCGGCCGGTTCGACTTCGACCACGTTGCCGGCCAGCGCCAGCAGCGCCGGCCCCGGTTCGGCGCTGGTCACGATGCCTTGCGAGAGCTGCTCCACGCGTTGCCACAGGGGCGCCAGCGCCAGCGGGCTGCAAGCGACAAAGGCTTCGGCGTCATCGACTTCCAGCACGCCCATGGCCATGAAGGGAAAGCGCCGCTGCGACTGGTCATTGCTCGCTTCCAGGCGTCCGGCGATGGCGCGCCGGCTGCGCGTGCCGACAAAGGCAAAGCGCAGCGGCGGCAAGGCGTCGTAATTGAGTTTCCAGCGCGGTTCCACCGTCAGGGCAGTCATGACCTGCGCCAGCCAGTCGTCGAGCAGCTGCACCAGCGCGTGATTGTCGCAAGCCTTGATAAAGTCGCCGCGCGCGGGGATCTTGCCGAAGTACCCCAGGCGCACCTGCTGCGCCGCGCGCATCATGGCATCACCCCGGACACCGCCGCGGCGGCGATGGTCGGCACCGGTGCGGCAGGCACGCCCGGCGTGCCGACGATGGTCTCGGGCAGCTGCATGCCGCGAAAGCCCCGCTCCTGCAACGCCGTGGCGGCACCGGCGCCCGTCGTTTCCGCACTGCTGGTGATTTTCAGGTCGACCGCCACGGCCACCTCGCCGCGCGCCCAGCGCAGTTCGAACACGCCGCCATCCTTGCGCTTTTTGCTCGCCGCATCGATCATGCGCTTCAGGCCGAATTGCCCCGGCTCGTTAAACAGTTCCACAGTGCGCCCGTCGAAGGTGACGGCCGTGATGCGCGCGCCCTGGACGCCGGACGCGCCCTGCGGGCCGGGATGCACCATGTTCGTCCACTGCGCCGGCGTGTTGCGGTAGCGCAGCTGCTGGCCGTCGATCTCCACCGTGTATTCCAGGGTGCCCGGGGCGGGCGACGGCTGGATCTGGAACACGGTTTGCGCCGCCGTCGACGTGGCCGCCACGCCACCCGCGCCCAGCGGCGCGATCCAGCCTGGAAAACGCGCCACCACCTGCGGCGACAGGCTGATGCCCATGTCGGCCCAGGTGCGCGGTGCCAGCACGTCGCCGCGCCGCACCACCAATGGTCCCATGGACGTCGTGACGAATTTCGCCACCAGACCTTCCGGGCCGAAGAACTGGCCGATCTCCAGGTTGCTCGCCTCGATGCGCGCCGTGGGCGCGAACGGATACTTGTTGGCCAGCGATTTCTGGAACGGTTCATATACCTGCGCCGCCCAGGTCTTGTTGATCTCCAGTTCCGCCGGCGCGACGATGACGGCAAAGGTCTGCATCAGCGGGCGCACGAGGATGGGACGAATCGCCTGCTTTTGCGCCTCGCTCATCCCCGTGAGCATCTGCTCGTCGACCAGTTTCAGGGTGTCGGCCAGTTCGGAACCACTACCCTCCAGCGTCTGCTGCATGAACTGGCGCGCGCCCGGCCCCGCGTCGCCCTGGTTCTTCAACTGATTCAAACGACTGCGCAGTTTCGACAGCGCTTCCAGATAGGCGCGCATCAGCGAAGCATTGTTGTCCCTGGCCGCCACCAGCTTGCCCACGCCGGCAAATTCGCGCCCCACGGGGCCCATGGGTTTATCCAGGCGGGCCGGGTCGATCTGCGCATTCAGGCCCGGATTGGCCGTCAGCGGCGACGGCGCGCGGCGCAGCACGGTTTCCTTGAACCAGGCGATGATGCCCCGCTCGGCCTTGCGCAATTGCGCATTCTGCAGCGCCGGGTTATCCCACGAGGTTTCCTCGTAAATGGTCGTCAGCAGTTTGGCAATCGGCGACGACTGCGGGTCGCCCAGGCGGTTCATCGCCTGCACGGCGCCGTCAAAGCCTTTCAGGTCGGCGACAGCGACGCCCTGCACGAATTTCTGCCACTCGCGCGCGTAGTCGGTCTTGTACATGGCCACCAGGTTTTTCTCGATCTGCTCCGGGCTGCCTTCCAGGGTCAGGTCGTCGGTGGAGGCGCTTTTCAGCACCCAGTCGGCGCTTTGCAGCTCGCGGTTGGCGGCGTCGCGAAACGCGCCCTCGACGAACTTTTCCCACGCCTGGCGCGTAAAGGCGCCGGAGACGGCGTAACTGCCCGCCAGCAGCGCCTGATCCTGTTCGCCGACGATGCGCGCCACCGTCATGCCGGGAAAACGCGTCGAAGCGCGCGCGCGAATGTCGGCATACACGCGCTCGCGCGCCGGCATGCCGCGCACCACGCGGCGCAGGTTTTCGCGCGCCTGGTCGACCAGCGCCAGCTTCTGCTCGATGCGCGGCCAGGACGGATCGCCGATCTGCGCCAGGTAAAACGTCAGCAGCCGTTCGGCGCTGCGTATCATCTGCTCGCGCGGCATGGCGCCCCGGTTACCCTCCAGCCAGCCGCGCCAGAAGCGCGTCATCTGGTCGTTCAGGTGGCTGCTCTCGGCATGCGTCTTATCGGCCAGCATCAGGTAGGTTTTCAGCGCGTTGTAGGCATCTTCCACATTCGTCGGCGACGCAGCCTGGTACTGCACGCTGCGCGGCGCGGCGGGTACGGTGGCGGCTGGCGTCTGCGGCGTGCGCGCCGTGGGCTGCAGCTGGTCGGCGCTGGCGTTCATTTCGAACAGCAAGGCTTCCAGCGCGCCCGCCACGGGGTCCAGCATGACCTGGCGCGCGCCGGCAAAATATTCCTCACGCAGCTTGCGCTCAAGTAAATCGCCCTGATACAGGCCCAGGCGCAAGGACCACGGCCGTTGCGTGCGGTACGCCTCCAGCTGCTCAATGCGGTCCTGCAAGATCTCCAGCGCTTCCAGGCGCGACTGCAAGTCCATGCGCCGCTCCTGCAGCTTCACCACTTTGTTTAAATCGGCCTCGACATTGGCCACCAGTTGCCGGTTGCCCAGATAAGACCAGCTCCAGCCGCCCAGGCAGGCACCCAGCGACACCGTGGCGGCAAAGAACACGGCATATTTGAAGCGCAGCTTGGCGCGGTTGGCATAGTTGGCCACCAGGTGCTTGTCGGCAAAAATCACCTTGCGGAACAACTCCAGCAGGAAATAGCCATGCTGGCGCGCGCCCGATGGCACGGCGGCCGGGGCCGGCGCGAAGGCCAGGTCGAAGCGGCGCGCCACCTGCTGCGAAGAGGCACTCACGGGCTCGCCCTCCTGCAGCGCGCTGGTGAAATAAAAGCCGCGGAACACGGGCTGGAACTGGAACGGGTTTTCCTCGAACAGGGTGGCGATGAAGGCGCGCAGGGCCGGCTTGATGGCGGCAAATTCCAGCGGAAAAGTAAATACGCCGGGCGCCATCGTCTTGCGTTGCCGGTGCGCCATGTTGGCCAGGCTCAGCTCCGTCAAGCCATCGTGCAATTCATCGAAACTCTGGTCGAAGAACGCCAGCAAGTCCGCCGTGGGCAGCTTGCGCTGGTAAGGCATGGTGGCGCCCCAGACGCGCTCGCGTTCGCTGCGTTCGGCATCGGCAAAAAACTCCGTGAAGCCGGCGATCAGGTCCGCCTTGGTAAACACGATGTACAGGGGTGCGAACACTTCCAGGCGTTCGATGACGTCCTGCACACGCTTGCGCAGGCTGCGCGCCAGTTGCATGCCCACGTCGGGGTTGCCTCCCAGTTCGGCGATGCTGACGGCGATGAGGATGCCGTTGATGGGTGCCTTGCGCCGGTATTTTTTCAGCAGGTCGAGAAAGCCGAACCACTCGCCGCGATGCTCGTCAACGACAGAATAACGTCCCGCCGTATCGAGCACGATGCCATCCGTGGTGAAAAACCAGTCGCAGTTGCGCGTGCCGCCCACGCCTTGCACGACCTTGCCGTCGGCGAAAGGGAATTGCAGGCCAGAATGCAGGATGGCGCTGCTCTTGCCGGCGGCCGGATTGCCGATGATCATGTACCACGGCAATTCGTACAGGGCGGCGGCGCCCGATTTGAGGCCCAGCTTGGACGTCTTGATGGTCTCGATGGCGGCCAGCATGCCCGTGCGCACCGCGTCGACTTCACCCTGCTGGGTGCTATTGGCCGTCGAGGCCGAGGCCGCTTGCGCGGCGGCGATCTCGGCCTCGTTGAGGATGGCTTGCCCCAGCGCCTGGGCATTGCGCCGCGCGCGGCGCCGGCGCCACAGCCACAAGCCCAGCCAGGTGACAAAGGCCAGCAACAGCAAGGCCAGCGCCCAGATCAGCGCCACTTCCAGCACCTCGGCCCCCAGGTACAGGAACACGGCCAGCGCCACGAAGCCGAGGATGGTCAGATTGCGGCTGTCGGAAAGGAAATACCAGATTCGTCGCAGCATGATGAGCCCAGGGTGAGGTCGCAAAGCAAGGTGGATTCGACCCATGCTGACAGCAATACGGCGCGCCTTTGTTGACATATGGCAAGTACCAGGCGCCAGCGCACGGCAGGCGCTGGCGTGCCATTGACGCTGCGCAAGTAAGCTTGCAGCGGTGAAAATGATGGCGCGGCGCGGCGCTAGAATGGCTGGCGCGGCTTACTTGCCCAGCACGCGCGGTTGCGGCAATTCCGTGTGGCCAAAATCCATCATGGTCCAGCGCCCGCCCCAGCGCAGGCCCACCGATTCGGCCGTCACGCCATATAAACGGTAGCCGCGCATGGCCCAGGCATTTTTTTCAGAAATGATGAGCTTTCCTTCATGCATGAATGCGCAATCGGCCGCCAGGCCATACTGGTGATAGCTTTGAAACGCCCTGGCGTTGGTCACGTTCGGGCCCGCCGCCGCCAGCTGGTCCTGGCGCGCGGGGCTGCGATAGCCTTCCAGCAATACCATGTCGTAGCCATGCACGTCCTTCATGATCTTGAAGACCAGCAGCAAACGCTGCGCGTAGTCGTGGTCGAGCAATTGCCAGTTGCGGCTGGCGCCGCCCAGCAGCGGGCGCAGCTGCGTCACTTCCGCCGTGGAAAACAGCAGCGGCGGCAAGGTTGGAGGCGGCACCAGCTGTTCGCCTTTCAGCAAGTCGCTGACCTGGTCGTTGATGACATGTTGCCGGTCGGCATAGCCACGCAGGGCGATGCGGTCGCTGGACAACCACGCCAGCAGGGGCGGCACGATGACCAGCACGCTGCCTGCCAGGCTCAGCCAACGATGCCGCCACAGCAGCTGCCAGGCGCGCGTCATGCCCGAGCCCGTGTGCCGTTGCATGCGCTGCCACTGCGCGCCGCTGCCGCCTTTCAGATGCTGCGCGCGCCGCTGCACGCGCCAACCCAGGTTGACGAGCGTGTGCAGCACGATGGCGCGACCACCGGGAAACAGCAGCAGCCAGCAGGCAAAACAGGCCAGCAGGAAATACATCAGGACCAGGGCGACGAACATGGGGCGCTCCGTGACAGGGATGGGCGTAGGCCGGATAGCAATTTCCCGGCGGTATCGCTAGATCGTAGGCGTCCGTGGCCCGCATGAGCGCGGTTTACATCAAGGTCAGTCGAGTTTGATCCACTGCGGAGGTGATATTTTGTCTCTATTGAAAACCGGGGATGGCCAGGCGCACGGTCCTGACCTGCTGAGCAAGGCCGGCGCGGCTGGCGCGCACAGCGACGGCAAGGGCATCCTGTCGCAGCTCGAACACGGCGTCGCCGCGCCTGCGGCCAGGCCCGCCCTGCGTTGGCGCCCCGGCTGGCGGCACTGGGCCGCTGGCACGCTGTGCCTGGCGGTGCTGATCACGGCCATGCTCACTGATGACACGAGCATCATGCCGCCAGCGCCCGCCACGGCCGTGACTGTGGCTGCGCCCGCACCGCCGGCGCCATCCGCACCCATTGTGCCCCCGCACACAGTGCAGGCGGCCACCATCATCAATACGGCGGCCCCGCCCTTGCCTGCGGTCGCTGCCACAACGGCAAGCGCGCGCGCCAGCGCGCCACGCAAGGCAGCACCGCCCGCGCGCCCGCAGGGGCCGAGGCCGGCCGCAGCACCCGGCGACAGCGATGTCGCCTTGCTGACGGCAATGGTGGCCCATGCGCACCAGCAGGAAGGCACGGCAAAACCCGTGCGCGACGTGGTGCTGCGCAGGCAGGAACAGGAAACGGCGGAACTGTTGCGGCGCTGTCAGCAGCTGGGCTTGATCGAAGGTATGCTGTGCCGCTCGCGTATCTGCTCGGGCCGCTGGGACAGCGATCCCGCCTGCCATTGAGCGCCCGTGCGGGCTATCACGTGTTTCTCGGGTGAGTGACCGCGTCCATGCGGCCTTGCAAAAAGCCTTCCATCAGCGCCAGCAACGCCTGCGGCTGCTCCTGGTGCGGTGCATGCCCGCATTGTTCGACCATGGCGGGCACGGCGTTGAGGGCCTGCGCCACGATCGTGTCGACCTGGGCCGCGCTGCCGTACTGGTCTTCGCTGCCCTGCAGCACCAGCGCCGGACATTCGACGGACGGCAGCAGGTATTCGATGTTCCAGAACTGGAAACCGTAGCTGAGCCAGGTATCCGACCAGGCCTTGAAGATGGATTCCGTCTTGTCGCCATGGTATTTCGCCAGCGCGCGCAGCTTGCCCGCGCCAAACGCCGCGTCCGCCACGCGAATACCATCGAGCGTGACGCCCTCGACAAACACGTGCGCCGCTTCGGTGATGATGCCGCGCAAGCGCGGTGGCTGCTGCGCCGCATAAATGAGGGCGATGCTGCCGCCATCGGAGTGGCCGATGAGAAAATGGTCCTGTCCCGGCAGCAGTGCGGCTAACACTTGCGGCAACTCGCACAACGCGTAGTCGTGCAAATAATGGAGCTGGCGGCGCGCCGCCAGCGGCGACGATTGCCCATAGCCGTGGCGGTCATACAGCAAGCCGCGGCAGCCCGTCGCCTGGCATAGCTGCGCGGGAAAATCTTTCCACATCGCACAGCAGCCGAGTCCCTCGTGCAGGAATACCAGGCAAGGCTTGGCGGGGTCGCCTTCAATCAATTCGTAATAGATATCGGTTTCGGCACTCAGGTTCAGTATCGGCATGGGCTAGGCTCGCAACGGGTTGCGTATCGACAGGTCGGCTGCGCCTATTGTGCCATTGTCCTGCGCGGCATGCGTGGTGGCCCCATAAAAATAGCCTACGGGAAAAGATCTTGCCCCTTGCCCGCAAGGTGTTTGCGCCAGCACAAGTTAGCGCCGTTTTTCCGGTGGCCTTGCGCGCTTTTTGCCCGCGCGTTTACCTAGAATGGCTTACTCCAACAGCATGGAGCAGGCGGCTACCTTATCAGCCAGGACGTGACACTGGCCGTCACGGCAACAGATAGGGCGTCTTGCCGCACGACGACAGGTGCGGCGTCCAAACTATCGATCAGGAGTACATCATGGAAATGAAAGTGGAACATCGCACCGGTAGCAACCTGGCACTGGAAGAAACCGATCTGCCGACGGAGCAGGAAGGAAAAAGCGCCAAAGGCGCGGCCGCACAGGACTTGAACCTGAGCCCCGCCGCCTTCACCACCTATTACACGTGGACCGCCAATGGCGTGCATCCTTCGGTCAACTTCGCCAATGCCAACGTGAAAGCCAATTCCCGCGTATTTCTCAACATCAGCGAATTTGGCGCGAATGCCCAGGACCGTTTCATCGGCGCCGCCCGCATGGCCGTGTACAACATCGCGCCGTACAACGGGGGCTTCCGGGCCTGGGTGGAAATCTCGTGGGGCAGCCCGCTCAAGGTCCGTTTCGACGTGTTTGTCGATCCCTGATCCGGGAAACACTGCGCGTGTCCCTGCCACCAGCAGAGCGGCACCGCGTATGTCGCTAAGACACTGAAGGGAGGGCAAGCGTGAACGGGAAACTGTGCGCGCAAAACAAAAGGGCCACGTGTTGCCACGTGGCCCTTTGCTACTGCTTGTTCTGGCTCCCCGACCTGGACTCGAACCAGGGACCTGCGGATTAACAGTCCGTCGCTCTACCAACTGAGCTATCAGGGAAAGGAGGCCGAATTATATACGTCAAAATTTCGCATGTCCAGTTTCAATCTGCATGGCCAGCAAAATACGCCGCCAGGGAACAAGCCTTGCCAGGTGGCTGGGTCCGTCTGCGCGGCGCCACGCAAGATAGTAGAATAGCCAGGCCTTGCCGACACGCAAGGCACTAACGGCATGCCGGCAGCGGGGCGTCGACCACCGCGCCGCCAGCATGCGCTTGCAAGGCTCACCCTTGCCCCTGGCTGACTGCTCTCACCCGACATGACAGAATCAAGCGCATCCCTGGTGGACAAGCCCGGCAGCGGCGACAGCTCGGCGGAAATTGCCGAGCATATCGCGGCCGCCATCGTGGCGCGCCAATTGCCGCCCGGTACGCGGCTGCGCGAAGAGGCGCTGAGCCGCCTGTATGGCGTCAGCCGCACCAAGATCCGCGCCGCCCTGCTGATCCTGTCCAAAGACAAACTGATCCGCATGGTGCCCGACAAGGGCGCCTTCGTCAGCCAGCCCACAGAAGCGGAAGCGCGCGACATCTTCGCCGCGCGGCGCATCATCGAAGCGGCCCTGGCGCGCGAATTCGTCGCGCGGGCCAAACCCGCCGACTACCGGATGCTGGAGCGGCACCTGAAAGCGGAGCGCCTGGCGCTGGCGCAAGCGACGCCGCTGCGCTCGCAACTGCTGGGCGACTTCCACATCTTGCTGGCCGACATCGCCGGCAACGCCGTGCTGCGCGATATCGTGCGCGAACTGGTGGGCCGCAGCTCGCTGATCACCATGCTGTACCAGTCCGGGCACGCCGCAGCCTGCTCGTATGACGAACACGGCCGCTTTCTGGAGGCGGCGCGCAGCGGTGACGCGGACCTGGCGGCGCGCCTGATGGTCGAGCACCTGACGCATGTGGAAGCGGCCTTGCGCTTCGACGGCAGTGCCGGCGACGCCAAAAAAGACCTGGTCGCGGCGCTACTGATGTAAACCGCCCCATCAAAAAAGGCCGCCCCTGCGGATGCACGGGCGGCCTTGTCATTGCGCCGGCAACTGCTTGCCGATGCCTGTCCTACTCTCCTCGCTATTCGCCCAGGTAGATAAACTTGAACAGGAAGATGGCGGCGATGATGTAAGCCACCACCGACACTTGCTTGCCCTTGCCCGTCAACAGTTTCAATACAGCGTAGGTGATGAAGCCGAACGCCACGCCGCTGGCCACCGAATAGGTAAATGGCATCATCAGCGCCGTGATGGCGGCTGGAATGCTTTCCGTGCTGTCATCCCAGTCGATGAAGGTCAGTTCGCGCAGCATCAGGCAGGCGACGTACAGCAGCGCGGGCGCCGTCGCGTACGGCGGCACCGTGTGCGCCAGCGGAGCGAAGAACAGGCTGCCCAGGAACAGCAGCGCGACGGCCACGGCCGTCAAGCCCGTGCGGCCACCCGCTTGCACGCCGGCCGCGCTTTCCACGAAGGCCGTCGTGCTGGACGTACCCAGGCAGGCGCCGGCGGCAATCGCCGTGCTGTCGGCCAGCAAGGCCTTGTTCATGCGTTCCATCTTGCCGTCTTTTAACAAGCCGGCACGGTTGGCCACGCCCATCAGGGTGCCCGTCGCATCAAACAATTCCACCAGGAAAAACACCAGCACGACGTTGACGATGCCGATCGACAGCGCGCCCATGATGTCGAGCTTGAACAGGGTCGGCTCGATGGCGGGCGGCGTGGAAACGATGCCGTTGAACTGGTTGCCGCCAAAGAAGAAGCTGGCGACGGTGATGGTGAGAATGCCGATCAGGATGGCGCCCGGCACTTTCAGGCGGTCCAGCGCGACGATGATGAAAAAACCGAGGATGGCCAGGATGGGCGCCGCCTGGTGCAAGTCGCCCAGGGCGATGATGGTGGCCGGGTTCGACACCACCACGCCCGCGCTTTTCAGGGAAATGATGGCCAGGAACAGGCCGATACCGACAGTGATGGCCGTGCGCAACGCGGGCGGGATGCTGTTGATGATCATCTCGCGCACCTTGAACAGGCTGACGAGGATAAACAGGCAGCCGGAAATGAAGACGGCGCCCAGCGCCACTTCCCAGCTCATGCCCATGCCCTTGACCACCGTGTACGAGAAGTACGCATTCAGGCCCATGCCCGGCGCCAGCGCGATCGGGTAGTTCGCATACAGGCCCATGATCAGGGTGCCGATGGCGGCCGCCAGGCAGGTGGCGACGAAAACGGCGTCTTTCGGCATGCCCGCGTCGCCGAGGATGGACGGGTTGACGAAGATGATGTAGGCCATCGTCAGGAACGTGGTCAGGCCGGCCAGCAGCTCCGTGCGCACATTGGTCCCGTTGTCCTTCAGTTTGAAATAGCGTTCCAGGAACTGCATGATTAACCCCTTGTTTTGGTAAAACCGCGCGCCGGGTCTTGGCCCATGCGCATCTTTTTTTCTTGCAACAACTGTTTACTTGGTCGGTACGTTGGCAGGCTTGAAGGCCCACCAGCGGCTGCCCGCAAAATTCCAGACCAGCCCGATGCCCGTCGCCAGCACCTGCGCCAGCCAGTAATACCAGCCCAGTTGGTGTACCAGCAGCCACATCAGGCCCGTATTGATGCACCAGCCTATGCCCAGCAAGGTGAAATACTTGGACGCCGCCTCGCCATGGCCCTTGTCGCTTTTAAACGTGAAAAAGTAATTGAGGAGGTAGTTGACGACGGAACCCATGATGTAGCCGATGCCGGAAGCGGCGGCGGCGCTGATGCCGGCCCATTCCACGCCGCCCCACAGCACGCTGTATTGCACGGCCGTGCCGGAAGCGCCGACGGCGGCGAAACGCAAAAATTGGTGATGCAGGGAATGAGACATTGTCAATTTTCAAATGAGCGAAAGCAGGATCGGACCAGAATAAAAAATGGCTACGATTGCTCGTAACCATTTTTCAGCCTGCATTTTACTGCAAGTTGCGCCCAACGTTCATATTCGCCGCCGATTCTCCACGGCTCCGATGCTTATTCCTTGCCTTGGCGGCGCCGGCGCAACCATACAAACAGCGCGACCAGCAGCAAGATACCCGCGATGCCGCCCGGCAGCATGAAGGGCTGCATGCGCGCCAGCACGGGCTGCTCGCCACCGCTGCGCGCCTGCGCCACGTAAGCGGGGGTGACCGACACGTCCGGGTTGCCATACTGCTTCAGCACGTAATTGGCGATCGAAGCGATCTGCTCGTCCGTCAATGGCTGCACGTAGGAGCGCTGGTCGAAACGGGGCATGAACGCTTCATGTTCTTCCCCTTCGATCTTGCGCTCGACGCCAAACAGGATGGCCGAGACCAGGTTGGCCGGCGTGGCGCCGCCCGTTGCCGTGTTGTTGAACAGGGCGGGATAAGCCTGGCCCGTGCTGCCGGCGCCGCTGGCCGAATGGCAGCTGGCGCAATAGCCGGAAAACAGCACCGCGCCGCTGTTCAGCGAATGGTGCTCGGTGGAGCCGGCCATGCCGCGCAGCGCAGCTTCCTCGCTGGCGGCGCTGCCGTAACTGAAGGCGGCCCTGGTCTGCCCCGGCGCGCGCACGGCCGGCACCGTGCGCAAGTACGCCACGATGGCGGCCACGTCGTCGTCGCGCAAAAATTGCAGGCTGTTCTGGATGGCTTCGGCCATGCCGCCCGCCGCCTGCCCCTTGCCTTCCACGTGACCTGTTTTGAGGTAGGCGGCGATTTCCCCGTCCGTCCAGGCGCCGATGCCGCTGACCTTGTCGGACGTGATGTTGGGCGCATGCCAGGAGCCGAGGGCGGCGCCCGCCAGGGTTTGGCTACCGATTTCCGCCATCAGCGCGTTGCGCGGCGTATGGCAAGCGCTGCAGTGCGCCAGGCCTTCGGCCAGGTAGGCGCCGCGATTGATCTGCGCGCTTTTCGCCGGGTCCGGCACAAAGCGCTTATTGTCGAGGAACAAGGTATTCCAGCCCAGCATGGACAGGCGCACATTGAACGGGAATGGCAGCGCCGTCTGGCGCGCCGGCTCGTCGACGGGCTGGACGGCCTGCATGAAGTAGTAATACAGGTCGCCCACGTCCGCATCCGTCAGCATCGCATAGCTGGTGTAAGGCATGGCAGGGTACAGATGGCTGCCATCGGCGCGCACGCCGTCGCGCAGCGCGCGCGCAAAATCCGCTTCGCTGTAATGCCCGATGCCGCCTTTTTTCGACGGTGTGATATTCGTCGCATAAATCGTGCCCAGCGGCGAATCGATGGCGTAGCCACCCGCATACGGCTTGCCGCCTGCTGCCGTATGGCAGGCCATGCAATCGGCCGCGATGGCCAGGTAGCGGCCCCGCTCCAGGCGCGCATCGGGCTTGGCGGCCACGGGTGCGGCCGGGCGGTCCGGCGTGAGGGTGACGGGTGGCGCCGGTGGCACCGGTGGCACAGCGTACGCGGCCAGCGGCAAACCGGCCGCCAGCGTCAGACTCAGTAACAAACGGCGCATCATGCGGCCTCCCTTGCCAGGGTGCGGGCGATGTCGTCGGCCGCGCGCAAACCGAGCGCGGCCATGCTGAGGGTGGTGTTGACGACGCTGGCCGACGGCATGGCGCCGCCGCCCGGCAGCCACAGGTTGGCATGATCGTGGGCGCGGCAATTGCCGTCGACGACGGAATCAAGACGGTTACTACCCATGATGACGCCGCCCATGATGTGGTTGTTGGCGTTCAGGCTGTCGGTGATATGGAATTCCACGGCGCCGAACAGCTTGCCGATGTGTTCGAGCTGCGCATGCGCGGCCTTCGCGCCAGCGCGCACGTAGTCGCCCACGTCATAATAAATGTCGGGACAGGCCAGGCCCAGCGGGTCCTTGCGCGTCTTGCTCAAGGTCAAGCGGTTGTGCGCTTCGGGCAGCGGTTCCAGGCTGATCGACAAGTCCACGCCAAACGCGGCGCGGCGGCGGATTTCATCGTCGAGATCCTTGCCCACCAGGCCCAGCTTCAAGGATTGCTGCGTAGCAGGTCCCACCCTGGTAATGTTATTCAGGATCATCTTGTTGGCCGAATACTGCGCGCGGAAGGCGCCGTCGCGCGGTCCCACCAGGCAGCTGCTCTGCGCCGGGCCACGGCCCGTCCAGATCGGCTCATTGGCGAGGAAGGTACAGTGGAAACCCGAGTGGTCCATCATGTTGCGACCGACCTGGTCCGAACTGTTGGCGATGCCGTTCGGATTGTTCTGATTCGCCGCCAAGAGCAGCAAACGCGGTGTTTCGATGCCGTTGCAGGCAATCACGAAGGCCTTGCCCGTCGCCATGTGCGACTGTTTTTTCGCGTCATACCAGTGCACGGCGGTGACGCGGTTGTTCTGGTCCGTGTCGATGCGGTAGACGACGGCCTCGGCCAGCACGCCCGCCCCTTTCAGCTCGGCCCGCTCCACGTGGTGGATGCCGTTGTACATGGCGCCGATGGGGCAAATTGGCTGGCAATTGTTATTGCCGCAGCAAGTGGGACGGCCCTGCCATGGACGCGTCGAGCGCCCTTGCGGGATCGGCACGGAGCGGTAGCCGTGCGGGTTGACCACTTCGGCGAAGCGCTTGTCGCCATAGCCCCAGGGCACCATGTCCATCGGATACGGTTTGCTGCGCTCGCTGGGCGACTGCTGCGCCGGATCGTTGGGGCCGGCCACGCCCATTTCCTGCTCGGCGCGGCAATAGTACGGTTCCAGCTCATCGTAGGAAATGGCCCAGTCGCGCCCTACCCCGTAATCGCTTTTCATGCGCATGTCGGACGGCAAATGGCGCCAGCACGATGCGGCCCAGTGCCAGGTGGTGCCGCCTACCGTGCGCAGATAACCCTGCTGGAAACTGCTGCCACTGGGGCCGGACAATTCCACATAGTTGTTCTTTGGGAAATACAGGGGCGCGGGCGCATTGTCCGCCTGCGGATACAGGCCCTGGAAGTCGGAGCCGACGCGGTTCTCGAACGGCATGTTGCGCCAGTTTTCCACGGCTTGCCCCCGCTCGATGCGCAAGCCCGCTTCCAGCATGATCACGGAATGGCCTTGGGCGGCCAGCTGGTCGGCCATCATGGCGCCCACGACACCGGTGCCGACGATAACGACATCGGCGACAACGTCGCCATTACTCTTGAATTGCGGTGATTTCATTTTGCTTGCTTGCCTTTCGGTTCGGGAGTGCCGGTAGTGGCCGGGGCCGGTATGGGTTTGGGCGCCACGGGCGCGGAGACGCGCACGGCCGGCGGCGCCTTCAGCCACCACAGGGGGCCGTAGTTGCAATAGGTGGGCACGACCTGGCCATCGGCCACCGTGCGGTACATCAACGCTTCCGCATACGCGACGACGATGGACTTCGTGCCCTGCGCCGCATTGCCGGCGACGGTGCCCGTGTACCAGGCGGCGACGATGGCCAGCGCCAGCTCGCGCAAGCTGGCGTCCGCAGCGGTGGCGGCCGCCAGCAGGGCTTTCGCTTCCTGGCCCATGACGAGCAGCGCGCCCAGCCGCGGCAAGCGCTCGGCGAAGCCGGGCACGTTCGTGCGCATGGCTTGCTCGATGCGCGCCGCCGTGTCAGCGGACAGATCGCGGTGGCCCGTGATGGTTTGCGACAAGGTGTAGAACAGCATGGTGACGGGCACCAGGCCGGGCGCCGGAGCGCTGGCCGGCGCCTGCATGGCGGCGGACAGGGGATTGCTCCAGAACCCTGCCTGCGCCAGCAAGGCGGCCAGGCCGATCAGGGCGTGGCGGCGGCTGATGCGAGGAAGGGATGAAACGGATGTTGCAGATGGTTCAGTGCCTGGATGGTTCATGAGACTCCCGCAAGACTTGTTATTTTATTGACTTCGATGATTGCGCTACATTGCATTTGCGCATAGATGGAACCGGTTCCATATTATCCTACAGAAGTAAATAGTCTGCCAATGTAGTACTACTACTGAGACACTGCCCTGGGCAATTCCGGTATGGATTCAGGCATTCTGCGCAGGCAAAACGCCAGTCCCGGCTGACTGCCCAGGCGATAACGGAAGTCGAGCACGCTGCCGCCGGCCAGGTTGGGCTTGCCAGGCAAGGCCAGGGGCAGGTTCAGGCTGCACTCATGGTCGCCCAGGACGATGTCGCCATGCACGCGGATGCGCGTCAGCAATCGCGGCGCCTGCCCCAGCACGTCAGGCAGGCGGATGCTGGCGGCCGGCAAACTGTCGCCCTGCTCGTCCTGCCTGCCCTGCCAGGCGCGCAAGGCGTCACCATCGAGGGCAAACACGCGGCCCCAGTCGGTGCACGGCGCATCCGGCGCGCGCCGGTCCAGGCCCAGGTGCACGGTGACGGATGCCGGCAGCGGCGCCGCCGCAGGCGCTTGCGCGTGCAGATTGCGCAGGATGGCCACCTGCGGCTCCTTGCCCAGCGCCGTATTCATGGTTTCGCTGACGATCACGCCGGCATGGCGCCGCCAGCAATGCGGTAGGCGGCCGCGTCGGCGCAAATGTATGCCGTGACATGGCTATCCAGGCCCAGGCTTGCAATCAGTTCGCGCGCATAGGCCAGGGTCTCGGCATGCACGTCGAGGATGACAAACTGCACCAAGTCCGCATCCAGCACGGCCATCACAGGCAGGGCAAGCAAGGCGAACGGGCCGCAGCCCGCATACAGCACGCGCACGGGCCGGCCACCGCTCACCTCCAGGCGCTCGCGCACGGCCAGCGCCAGGCCCTGGATGATGGCGGCGCTGCGGTACGGCTCGCGCGCGCACAGGCCCGCCTGCACGGGCGAGATGGCCCAGCCGCTGGGAAGAAAGCTTTCGCCGTCGCGCAAACCGTCCTGCCGGTCCATGGGCAGGCGCGAATGGCGCTCGACGAGCCGGCGCAGCTGCACCGTTTCACCGACCAGGCTGGCCAGGGAGCGCTGCGGGTCGCACAGCGCGGCCGCGATGGCGGCCAGTTCCGCGCGTGCCGGATTCATGCGAGACTCCACTGGCAAGACGGGATAAAGACAGAATGCATGGCGGCTTCCTTGAAATGATTGCAAGTACGCGGAAAAATTGGCAGCATAGCAAATAAATACATGCCTGCTCATTTGCCGCCATCGCAACCACCTACCGGAGCACCGATGCACGCCTTGCCGCTTTCCGCCCTCGCCAGCCTGCCCGCCCCCTACCAGTTGCGCGTCCAGTGCGAGGACGACGAAGGCTTTGCCGCCGCGCTGTACGGCTCCACACGCGGCGACTTGCGCCAGATGCCGGCCGAGCCCGCCGTCATCGAACAGCTGATCGCCATGCAGCAGCGCATGCAAAGCCACGGCTACCGCCAGGCGTATCCGCACGCCGTGTACCTGGTGCTGCAGCACGGCGACATCCCCATCGGCCGCCTGATCCTGGACCGCCAGGATCAGGTGCTGCACCTGGTCGACATCGCCATCCTGCCCGCCGCGCAAGGCAAGGGCGCCGGCAGCGCCGTGCTGCGCGGCCTGCAGGCGCAAGCCGCTGCGGAGCAATGGCAGATCCACCTTGCGGTCAACAAGGGCAACGCCGCCGCGCGCGCACTGTACCTGCGGCTGGGCTTTCGCCTGCGCGGGGAAAACGAGGTGCAGGAGCAACTGGAATGGAGCGCGCCATAGTGCCGGCGCAACATACCCCCAGCACCTGGCTGCAACTGCCGCTGCGCTTCGACGTGGCGCGCATGCAGAGCGACAGCGACCAGTTCGCCGCCGGCGAATGGATCAGCCATTTCAACACGGGCGCCTATGACACGGGCTGGAGCTGCATACCGCTGCGCTCGCCCGGCGGAGCAGCCGACAACATCATGCCCGTCGACGGCGCCGCCTACGCAGACACGCCGCAACTGGCGCGCTGCCCCCGCCTGCGCGAAGTGCTCGCCAGCTTCGCATGCGAGATCCGCGCCGCGCGCCTGATGGCGCTGGCGCCGGGCGCCATCATCCGCGCGCACCGCGACGCCGGCACGTCGCTGGCCGATGGCTTGATCCGCATCCACATCCCCATCCACACTTCACCGCAGGTGCTGTTTACC
Source organism: Janthinobacterium sp. SUN073 (assembly GCF_030397665.1). Classification (GTDB taxonomy): domain Bacteria; phylum Pseudomonadota; class Gammaproteobacteria; order Burkholderiales; family Burkholderiaceae_D; genus Janthinobacterium. The sequence goes on from NZ_JAPUBT010000001.1 coordinate 262,350, forward strand.
ATCGATGGCGCAACCGTCCACTTCACGGCCGGGCACGCCTGGTACATGGATGCCAGCTGCCTGCACGCGGTGCACAACAGAGGCACGACGCCGCGCATCCACCTCGTGCTCGACTGCATCAGCAATGCCTGGCTCGAAGCGCTGTTCGCCTCGGCCGGCTTCGTGCCGAAAGCGGCCCACAAGTATGGCGACCCCAGCATCCACGATGGCAATGTGCGGGCCGTCATCGCCCAGCTGCGATTGTCGCCCTCGCCTGCCAGCCTGGCACTGGCCAGGGAATTGGCCACGCTGGCCGCCTTGGCCGACGGGAGCGCGCCGTGAGCGCCGCACCGGGCCTGGCCCAGCAGGAACGCTTGCTGGCCAGGGGCGAGACGGTGCCGTGGCACGAGGGCATGGATCTGCGCGGCTGGTATCCGCTGTACGTGGAGCGCGGCGATGCGCTGGCGGACGCTGCCATGTGCTGGCGCGAGCTGGGAGAAACGGCTTTCAGCGACGCCTTCTTTGTCAATACGCTGACGCGCCAGCCGCATGAGGAGCGCCGCGTCTGCCGCACGCCGCTGGCCGCGCTGGCGACGCCCGGCGATTGCCTGGCGCCCGACGCCTTCATCTTCCACGTCTCGCGCTGCGGCTCAACCCTGCTGAGCCAGCTGCTGGCGTCCTTGCCGCAATGCATAGTCATGTCCGAGCCGCCCGTTATCGACTCGCTGCTGCGCCTGCATCACGACAGCGGCGACCCGGCGGCCAGCATCACCCTGCTGCGCCAGGCCATCCTGGCACTGGGCCAGCGCCGCTCCGGCGAAGAATCACACTTCATCATCAAGTTCGACTGCTGGCACATCCACAGCCTGGACTTGCTGCGGCAAGCATTTCCCGGCACGCCCTGCCTGTTCGTCTACCGCGAACCGCTGGCCGTGCTCGCCTCGCACCAGCGCCAGCGCGGGCCGCAAATGGTGCCCGGCATGCTGCACCCGGCACAGCTGCCGCTGCCCGCGCACCAACTGGCGCCGGGCGATATCGACGGTTATACGGGCCTGGTGCTGGCCAGCCTGCTCAACGCCGCCCTGCCCCATGCGGCTGCCGGCCAGTTGCAGTTAATTGACTACAAGCAATTGCCAGGCATCCTCTTCAGCGATTTATTGGCCCGCTTCGGCATCGCCACTACAGCGACGCAGTTGCAAGCGATGCGCGCGCGCGGCGGTGTGCATGCGAAATACGGCACCGTCTACCGCGGCGATCCGCCAGTGCCAGCAGCAGACGGCCTGGCCGCCATCGCCGCGCAATTGCAACCGGGCTATCTGGCGCTGGAAGCGTTGCGGCTGCATGGCGGGCAAGCCAATGACTTCCATGAAACCCAACTCTGACAAGGAGGCATGTCGACGTACCCGCTGAAGACCATGCGATAGATAGCTGTTCAACTACGGCGCAATCCCCGCGTGCAATGCGCCGCCCTTACAAGCAACCTGAAACTGACCCTCACACCATGATAAAAAAAATGACATTGGCAGTGCTCTTGACCGCCCTGATTCCCTTCTACGCATGCCAGGCGCAAACCACGGCGGAAGCGAAACCGGCTTCCGCGGAAGTCACCACCACCCTGACACCCAATATTGGCGGCATCAAGCAAGTGGTGGAAATCAGGACGGACGACGCGAACAAGCCCGTCCTGCTGTTTTTATCCGGCGGCCCGGGAAGCTCCATGATCAAGGGGGCGGATGCCTTTACGAATCTCCTGAAAAGCAGATTTACGATTGTGCAATGGGACCAGCGGGATGCCGGAAAAACCTTGAAACTGAATCCCTCCCCCACTCAGCCGTCCGTCGGGCAGATGGAGCAGGACACGTATCAAGTCATCCAATTTCTGCGCAAGGAGTTAAAGCAGGACAAAATATACTTGCTGGGCAGTTCCTGGGGCAACGTACTGGGCTTTGACATCGTCAAGCATCACCCGGAACTGCTGCATGCCTACTTCGCGTCGAATCCTGTCGTGAGCCAGCTGGAAAGCGAGAAGGAATTGCTGCAAGCCTTGAAAACCCATTTCAGGGACAATGCCCTCGCCAGCCGGGAACTGGACAGCATCAGTTTCCCGTTTGCCAGTGACGAAAGCATGTTTTACTTAAGAAAATGGCTTTTTTACAAGGATGGCAAGGAATTTGCAACGAGCGAGGGATTCAAGACGGGCTTTCTGCAATGGTCAAAAACCTGGTCGCCCGTCTGGAACGAGGTCATGAACATTGATCTGCCCAGTACCTTGAAGAGCGTTGACTGCCCCGTGTATTTCTTCGTCGGCAAAAACGATATCCAGACCTCAACCAGGATCACGCAAGCGTATTTCGAGGCCTTGAAGGCACCAAGGAAGGGGCTGTTTTTCTTTGACCATTCCGGGCATCAGATACACCAGGATGAACCGGCAAAGTTTCAAGAAGCCATCATCAAGACATTGGATGCGGCTGCCAATTCCTGATGCAACGTCCGGTAGCCTGGCCTAGTCGTCGGCAATGCTCGCAGCGGCCTTGCGGATCAGCGACGCCACCGCATGGGCTTGCGAAATGTAAATGGCATGGCTGCCGACAACTTCGACCACCTTCGAGCCCGCTCGTTGGGCCATCTCGCGCTGCATCGCCGGTGCAATCATCTTGTCGCCGGTCGCGACCAGGTACCAGCTGGGCTTGTTCCTCCAGGCTGGCGTTTCGACCACGCCAGTCAGGGCGGCCAGGCCCCAGGGCACTTGCGATGCCGCCATGAAGTTGGTCTTACCCTTGGGCACATCGGCCGCGAAGGCAGCCGCAAACTTTTTCTGGTCGAGCAACAGGAAACCATCGTGCGGAGGCAGGATTGGCGGCAGCGGTGCGCCAGGCGGGGCATTCTTCAGCAAGGAATCGACAGACTCGCCCTGGTCCGGCACGAACGCCGCGATGTAAACCAATGCCTTGACCTTGGGGTCGTTCCCCGCTTGCGTGACCACGGCACCGCCATACGAATGACCTACCAGGACCACGGGACCCGGCACTGCGGCGATGACCCGCTGGGTCGCGGCCACGTCGTCCGCCAGTGATAGCGTTGAGTTTTGCACAATGGCAACATGACAGCCATCGTTACGCAGCACCCGGTAGACCCCTTCCCAGCCCGATCCGTCAACAAAACCGCCATGCACGAGCACGATCGTTGCCAGTCCGACGCTTGTGACTTCATTCATGTCAGCCTCTCCCCGAAGTTGAAAGCGATGACAGACCCGCCAACGCCTTGCCCCTTTAGTCTATCGCCGGATGCCTGACGATCTGTGCGGTGGATCAAGAGCAGGCGACACGGGCGTCTCACGCTGCCCCTGAAACGCAAAAAGCCCAACCGTTCAAGGCTGGGCTTTCTGCTACTGCATGTTCTGGCTCCCCGACCTGGACTCGAACCAGGGACCTGCGGATTAACAGTCCGTCGCTCTACCAACTGAGCTATCAGGGAAAAGAGGCCGCATTTTATAGGGTAAATTTTACGCTGTCCAGATTTCCCCCGAAAAAGGTGTATTTTCCTGCCTCACCTTGCACGACGGTCAGCCGGGATGCTCTTGCGGATAGTAGTCAAATACCAGCACACGGCCCAGCCATGGCTTGAGCTGCTCGACAAAGGCCAGGTGGGCCGGATGGGTCAGATACACGTCGCGCGCTCCGGCGTCATCGAAGGTCAGGGTAAAGCAATCGGTAAAGCCATCATCGAGGCCTTCCGGGCTGACGTTCGGCCCCCATTCAAATTGCCGCACGCCGGGAATGCGGTGTTTCAGCTGGGAAAATTCGTAGACGAGTTCGGCATGCTTGGCGGAGGTGATGCCATCGAGGAAGTCGCACAGGACGATATGGCGCAAGGCAGAGGTACAAGTCATGGGAAGGGGCTCCTGAAGTGATGCATTCAGGATAGCGCAAAACGCGATCACGCACAGGCCGGCCCTACGGGCTGCGGCGAAAAACAAAAAAGGCCATGTTTTTCAACATGGCCTTCCGAATTCTGGCTCCCCGACCTGGACTCGAACCAGGGACCTGCGGATTAACAGTCCGTCGCTCTACCAACTGAGCTATCAGGGAAAAGAGGCCGTATTATATAGGCCAAATCTGGCGCTGTCCAGATTTCCATAGGGAAATTCTTATGCCGGCCATGACGCCTGCGCTGGCGCCGCAAAAACAAAAAAGGCCACGTTTTTCAACGTGGCCTTCCGAATTCTGGCTCCCCGACCTGGACTCGAACCAGGGACCTGCGGATTAACAGTCCGTCGCTCTACCAACTGAGCTATCAGGGAAAAGAGGCAATATTATATGTCGGCTGTTTCGTATTTGCAAGACTCATACTGCACCCCGACAAACACGGCCTTCGCCGACTTCCCACTGCCATCAGCACCACACTTGCATGCAGCGCCGAAGAAGCAAGATCTTAAAGCACTTTGGCGATCGCGTCAATGACGATGTCGATATTGCGCGAATTCAACGCTGCCACGCAGATACGGCCCGTGTCGACGGCGTAGATCGATTGCTCGCGCAAGGTCGCCACTTGTTCCTTGGTGAGACCCGAGTACGAGAACATGCCGATTTGCTGGCGCACGAATTCGAAGTCGTGGCCTGGCGCCTTGACCTTCAGTTTTTCCACGAAGGCATTGCGCATTTCACGGATGCGCACGCGCATGCCGGCCAGCTCCTCTTCCCACAGCTGGCGCAGTTCCGGCGTGGCCAGGACGGTGGCGACCACCTTGCCGCCGTGTACTGGCGGGTTCGAGTAGTTGGTGCGCACGACGCGTTTCAATTGCGACAACAGACGGGACGCTTCCTCGGCGCTCGATGCGACGACGCTCAGGGCGCCCACGCGCTCACCGTACAGCGAGAACGATTTCGAGAACGAGTTCGATACCAGCAGCGGGCCGCCCGCGTCGGCGAAGCGGCGCACCACGGCGCCGTCTTCGGCGATGCCGTTGGCAAAGCCCTGATAAGCCATGTCCAGGAACGGCACCAGGCCGCGCGACGTGACCACGCTGATGATCTGATCCCACTGGGCCACGCTCAGGTCGGCGCCCGTCGGGTTGTGGCAGCAGGCGTGCAGCACGACGATGGAGCCCGCAGGCATGGCGTTCAGGCTGGCCAGCATGCCGTCGAAGTTCACGCCATGGGTGGCGGCATCGTAGTACGTGTAGTTATTCACGACGAAACCGGCGCTTTCGAACAGCGCGCGGTGGTTTTCCCAGCTCGGGTCGCTGATGTAGACTTGCGCACCCGGCGCGAAGCGCTGCAGGAAGTCGGCGCCGATCTTCAGTGCACCCGTGCCGCCGATGGCTTGCACGGTGATGGCGCGGCGCTCTTGAATAACGGCGCTATCGGCGCCAAATACGAGTTCTTGCACCGCCTTGTCGTAGGCAGCCAGGCCTTCGATCGGCAGATAGGTGCGTGGCGAAGCCTGCTCGATCAGGATGGCTTCCGCCTTGCGTACGCAAGCTAACAGAGGCACTTTACCGTTGTCGTCATAATAGACGCCAACGCCCAGATTGATTTTGGCGGGATTCTGGTCCGCGTTAAATGCTTCGGTGATGCCCAGGATCGGGTCGCGTGGGGCCATCTCGATGGCGCTAAACAGACTGGCAGAAACAGTTGGGTTCGTCATGATAAGATTGGATTCGATTGGAAGCAGGTTCACAGCGGAGTTGTAGACAGCGCCCCAAAATACAACGCCAGGGCCGCCAGCAGAGCACTATTCTAACAAAGGTCTGATTCACATGCCCGAATTATCTACCGCCAGCGAGGCGGAAAGCGCAATTATCTCTTTCCCGGATTCCCCCTTCAAGCTGCACCAGCCCTTCTCTCCGGCCGGTGATCAGCCGGCGGCGATCGCCCAGTTATCCGAGGGAATTGCCGATGGACTGGCCTTCCAGACCCTGCTGGGCGTGACCGGTTCGGGCAAGACCTACACCATGGCCAACGTCATCGCGCGCATGGGCCGGCCCGCCATCGTCTTCGCCCCCAACAAGACGCTGGCGGCGCAGCTGTACAGCGAGTTCCGCGACTTTTTCCCGCAAAATGCGGTCGAATACTTCGTCAGTTACTACGATTACTACCAGCCCGAAGCCTACGTGCCGCAGCGCGACCTGTTCATCGAAAAGGACTCGTCGATCAACGAGCATATCGAACAGATGCGTTTGTCGTGCACCAAGTCGCTGATGGAGCGGCGCGACGTCATCATCGTCGCCACCGTCTCGGCCATCTACGGTATCGGTAACCCCAACGAATACCACCAGATGATCCTGACGTTGCGCGTAAAAGACAGAGTCAGCCAGCGCGACGTCATCGCGCGCCTGATCCAGATGCAGTACACGCGCAACGAGGTCGACTTCGGCCGCGGCACCTTCCGCGTGCGCGGCGATACCATCGACATCTTCCCCGCCGAGCATGCGGAACTGGCCGTGCGCCTGGAAATGTTCGACGACGAGATCGAATCGATCCAGCTGTTCGACCCGCTGACGGGCCGCGTGCGGCAAAAAATCCCCCGCTTCACCGTGTACCCGGGTTCGCACTACGTGACGCCCCGCTCCACCGTGCTGCGCGCCGTGGAAACCATCAAGGACGAGCTGCGCGAGCGCCTCGATTTCTTCCGCAAGGAAAATAAATTGATCGAAGAGCAGCGGCTGGAACAGCGCACGCGCTTCGACCTGGAAATGATGGCCGAAATCGGTTTCACCAAGGGCATCGAAAACTACTCGCGCCACCTGTCCGGCGCGCTGCCGGGCGAACCGCCGCCCACCCTGGTCGACTATCTGCCGCCCGACGCGCTGATGTTCCTCGACGAGTCGCACGTGCTGACGGGCCAGCTGAGCGCCATGTACAACGGCGACCGCTCGCGCAAGACGAACCTGGTCGACTACGGCTTCCGCCTGCCGTCGGCGCTGGACAACCGGCCCTTGAAATTCGAGGAATTCGAGCAAAAGATGCGCCAGACGGTGTTCGTCTCGGCCACGCCGGGCGACTACGAAAAAAACCATTCCGACCAGGTGGTCGAACAGGTGGTGCGCCCCACGGGCCTGGTCGACCCGCAGATCATCGTGCGCCCCGCCAGCACGCAGGTGGACGACCTGATGTCGGAAATCGTCGAGCGCATCAAGAAGGACGAGCGCGTGCTGGTCACCACGCTCACCAAGCGCATGTCGGAGCAATTGACGGAATACCTGGGCGACCATGGCATCAAGGTGCGCTACCTGCACAGCGATATCGAAACGGTGGAGCGCGTGGAAATCCTGCGCGACCTGCGCCTGGGCACCTTCGACGTGCTGGTGGGGATCAACCTGCTGCGCGAGGGCCTGGACTTGCCGGAAGTGTCGCTGGTCGCCATCCTCGACGCGGACAAGGAAGGCTTCTTGCGCTCCGAGCGCAGCCTGATCCAGACCATCGGCCGCGCCGCGCGTAACCTGAACGGCACGGCGATCCTGTACGGCGACCGCATCACGGACTCCATGCGCCGCGCCATCGACGAGACGGAGCGCCGCCGCGCCAAGCAGATCGCTTTCAATACGGCCAACAACATCATCCCGATCGGCGTGAAAAAATCGATCCGCGAAATGATCGACGGCGTCTACAGCCCGCAGGAAGCGCGCGACAACCTGCAAGTGGCGCAGGAAGCGGCGAAGTTCGAAGCCATGAACGAGAAACAGGTCAGCAAGGAAATCAAGCGCCTGGAAAAACTGATGCTCGACCACGCCAAGAACCTGGAGTTCGAAAAGGCGGCGCAGGTGCGCGACCAGCTGCACATCCTCAAGCAGCAGCTGTTCGGCGCGCCGGGCACGGACAATGTGGCGTCGATACTGGGAAAATGAATACCACGCCATGCGTAGGTCGGATTAGGCCCTGCGGGCCGTAATCCGACAACATTGTTGGCGCTGGTGGTGGTGTCGGATTACGCGCGGAGCGCTAATCCGACCTACGCGGCGACCCGACCTGCCGGCTTTCAACGTTCCTGAACAAACGCCGTCACCGCGTCGACCAGCGCGGGCGCCAGCGGCAGCGCGGGATCGCCATACGACGGCAGTTGCTGCGCCAAATCGCCACTGACCATTTTCAATACATGGTTCATGCCCGGCACAATCACCAGTCTGGCCGCCGGTGCGGCGGCCGACAAGGCTTGCGCATCGGCCACCGACACTTGCAAATCGGTCGTCCCCTGCAGTATCAATAGCGGCATGCGCAAGGCGCCAACCGCCGCGCGCGGATCGACCTTCAGCGATGAAATCAGATACGGCTGCACCGAAGGCCGGTACAGCGCCAGCAAGGCCGGCGGCACGTCGCTTACCCGCTCGCCCCGCTTAAGCGCCAGCAGGATGCGCTCGTTTTGCGCATACAGGTCGGGCGGCAGACGCGGCTTCAATTGCACGCGCAGGATATCGTCGAGCGCATTGCCGGCGCCGGCAATCAGCACACAGCCATCAAGCTGCGCTCTCTGGCAAGCCACCATCGCGATCAGCGCCCCCTCGCTATGCCCGGCCATCAGCACATTCGTAAAGCGCGGGTCGGCGCGCAACTGACGCAACCACGCAGTGGCGTCATCGATATAGTCGTCCAAGCGCAGGTCGGCTTCGCGTCGCCCCGCCGATGCACTGGCGCCGATCCCGCGCTTGTCATAGCGCAGCGTAGCGATGCCATTGCGCGCCAGCGCGTCGGCCAGCATGCGCAACGTATTACTCTGGCCCGGCAGCATGGCGCTATTGCCATTGCGATCGGTCGGACCGGAGCCCGCATGCAGCAGCACCACTGGCACTTTCCCTTGCCGATCCGGCATCGACAGCGTGCCATGCAAGACGCCGCCAGCCACCGCCAGCGCCACCTCCTGTTCACCTCCGGTGGCGGCGCGTACCGGCAAGCACACCATCAAGACCAGCATTCCCAGCATCCATCGCAACATCGCCCCCTCCTGTCAGTGCATTTCCAGTTGATCTTTATCCAGCCGCTTGTACTGCACCAGCGAGTACAGGATGGCCAGCGGCGCCCAGGCGAACACCAGCACCAGCAGCAGCCAGCCCGGTGCGCCACACGCCAGCGCGGCCAGTCCCAGCAAGCCGCTGCCCACCATCAGCCTGGCGGCCAGCCGGTGCGTGGCATACCAGACGCGCTCACTGGCCAGTGTCCACGGGGTGCGGATACCCAGATAAAAATTGCGCCGCACCTTGCCCATGGGATTACCTGCCAGGATCAGCATCACGCACAGGCCCGCCGGTACCGCCCGGCCGATGGGCACCGCCACGCCAGCGGCACTGGCCAGTACCAGGCCATGTACATACGCCAGCAGGCCCAGCACGACGCCGAAGCTGTAGTAGAAGGTCGACTCGAACGGCTGCACCTCGAAGCGGCGCGGCGACAGCGAGGGCAGCACGAGCGCCAGCATCAGCATGCACGCCATCAGGCCCGGCCCGAGCAGCCACAGCACGGCGCGCGGCGCATAGCCGTCCACCTCGCCGCGGTAATTCCAATGCACGGCCACCACCTCCGGCAACTGCGGCCAGGCATACAGGGTGGCCGCACTGACGGCCACGATCATCAACAGGCTCAGGGCGATAAAGCGCGCTTTCATCATTTGCTCTCCTTGTGGTCGGTATCGGTCAGGTCCAGCATCCAGGCCAGTACGTCCTGCAGCACCGTGGTATTCAAGCCATACCAGATGGTCTGCCCTTCGCGCCGGCGCGTGATCAGATCGGCATCCGCCAGCACCGCAAAATGATGCGACATGGTCGGCTTGCTCATCTCAAACCGGGCGGCCAGGTCGCCGGCCGTCATTTCACCGGTCCGCAGCAGCCGCAGTATCTCGCGCCGCGCAGGATCGGCGATGGCCTTGAAGGCGCTGTTGGTGGCACTCATATTGAGACAAACGCCTAATTAGATAACCATCTAAATATAAAGACAAGTGCGACGGAGGTCAAGCGATTTCCAGCGCCTGCCCCGTCCCTTCCCCTACTCCGGCAGCGAGTAATCGATGTCGTAGAAATGCTGGCCATTTTCAATGCGGATGGCCAGCGTGCCGCTGATACCCGTCAGCTGCCCCGTGCCGGAATGCGGCACGATGACGATGCTCAGCTCCTGCCTGCCGTCGGCCATCGTGCCCGCATGCTGCGCCACGAAGCTGCCCTGCCTGCCCTGCAGCACGCCTGCAATGGCTTCCATCGCGACATAGCCGGCCGCGCCTTGGGTGTCCGTCACGCCATTGAGCATCTGCCCAGTGGCAGTGGCAACCAGGTCGCCCGCATACACCTTGTCAAGCAGCACCCTTCCCAAGCTCGTGCGCCCCGCGCGCTGCGGCGCCGTGGCCGGCGTCATGCTGATGCTAAAACTTCCCGTAGCGTGCGCGTGCATGCGATGATCTCCCTCTGCAGACAAGGCGGCGCCGGCTGGCGCCACCAATAGACAACATGCGGCCAGCATCAGGCCCGACAAACTGTGTGATTTCATGATTCCCTTCCGATCAATGCGAGAGGGCCAGCTTAAGGCCGCGCAGGAGACAAATATTGGATAAAACCGACAGTACGATGAATCTGCTCGCCGCGCGCGGCCAGGCGCCAAAAGGCATCGTCGACCCGCAGGCGGCGGCGCGCCGCATACGCCTGGCAACCTATCCACCGGCTGCCGCGCTGGCGCCGTTTGTCGACTACTTCTGGGTGGTGGAATGGGACCGGCGGGGCTGCGCGCCGGAGACGCAGCGCGTGCTGCCCTACCCGAACGCCCACCTGGTATTCGACCTTGGGCGCAGCGCCATCCATGGCGTGGTGCGCGGCGCCTTTGACCGGCCGTTGATCGGTGCCGGCAAAGTATTGGGCGTGCGTTTCGCGCCAGGCGGCCTGCGCCCGTTCATCACGCAGCCACTGTCAACCTTCACCGACACGACCATCGCGGCCGATGCGCTGCTGGGCATGCCGGCAGCGCAAGCCGAGGCGCTGGTGCTGCAGCAAGCCGGCGATGCGGCCATGGTGGCGCAAGCACAGGCACTGCTGCTGGCAAGACTGCCGCAGGTCGATGAGGCCGCCCTGCTGGCCGCCCGCTTGACTGCTGCGGCGGCGGCCCACCACGGCCCCACGAGCGTGGAGCAGCTGTGCGAGCACATGGCCATCGGCGAACGCAGGCTGCAGCGCCTGTTCGCCAACTACGTGGGCGTGCCGCCGAAATGGGTGATCCAGCGCTACCGCCTGCAAGAGGCGATCTGGCGCCTGGCGCAGCCCGATGCGCCCGACCTGGCCAGCCTGGCGCATGCACTGGGCTTTTTTGACCAGGCCCATTTCAGCCGCAGTTTTGCGGAACTGGTGGGCAGCACGCCGTTCGACTATCGCCGCTCGCAGCTGCCCACGCCTGCCTAGCTGGCAGCCTTGACGTCGTCCATGTAGGCGCGGATGATGCTGGCGAAATCCACATCGGCCGTCAAGCCCAGCGCTTCGGCGCGGGCCGTGTCCCAGGCGCCAGGCCAGCTCTTCACGATGCGCTCGATGGCGGGATCGGGCGCGTAGCTGATACGGGCCGTCACGTCGCTGCCGGCCACGTCTTCAAGTGCCGCGATCATCTCGCCCACGCTCACGCTCAAACCTGGCAAATTCACCGTGCGGCTGGCGCCAAACATCTCGCCTGCCAGTTCGTGGCCGGCGATCAGGGATGCGATGGCGCCACGCGGCGACAGCAGCCACAGACGCAGATCGGTGGCCACGGGACAGACGGCCGCCTCGCCGTTCAACGGTTCGCGGATGATGCCGCTGGCGAACGACGACGCCGCCTTGTTCGGCTTGCCAGGACGCACGCTGATGGTCGGCAGGCGCAGCACGCGCCCGTCGACAAAGCCGCGGCGGCTATAATCGTTGAGCAGCAATTCGCCGATGGCCTTTTGCGCGCCATACGACGACTGGGGATTCAGGGCCGTCGTATCCTGCACCACGTCCGGCAGCTTGCCGCCATACACGGCCACGGAACTGGTAAACACGACCTTCGGCTTGTGCCCCAGTTCGCGGCAGACGTCGAGCAGCAAACGCGAAGCGTCGAGGTTGATGCGCATGCCCAGTTCAAAATCAGCTTCCGCCTGGCCACTGACGATGGCGGCCAGGTGGAAAATCGAAGTGGTCTGCGTGTTGATGGTGGCGCGCATCAGGGCACCGTCAGCGATATCGCCCGTGACCACCTTGACGCGCGCATCGTTGAAGTCGTGCGCGGCCACCACGTCGACCAGCACCAGCTCACTGATCGTTTGCAATTGGCCATGGCTGTCCGTCAGCTGGCCTTGCGCCAGCAACTGCCGCGCCAGGCGCTGTCCCAGGAAACCGGCGCCGCCGGTAATGAGTACTTTCATTTTCATGCTCCTTGTTTGTTGTTGTAAGCGGCAAGCCAACCCAGGCCATCCTCGGTGCGTCCGCGCGGACGGTATTCGCAGCCGATCCAGCCCCCATAGCCCAGGTCATCCAGCAGGGTATACAGATACGGGTAATTGACTTCGCCATCGTCCGGTTCATTGCGCGCCGGGACGCTGGCGATCTGCACGTGGCCGATGCCGTCGAAGTTGTTCTTGAACGTCATGGCGATATCGCCCTCGACGATCTGCGTGTGGTAAAAATCCATCTGCACCTTGACGTTGGGTGCGTCCGACTCCAGGCGCAGCGCATGGCCCTGCGCCTGCGTGACGAGGAAGTAGCCGGGCATGTCGCGCCAGTTGATCGGTTCGATCAAGAGTTCAATGCCATGCTCGCCCACGGCCTTCGCCGCGTACTTCAAATTGGCCAGGTAGGTGGCGCGGTGCAGCGCGAGGTCGGCGCCCACGGGCAGCAGGCCCGCCATCATGTGCACGCGTGGCGTGCCCAGTGCCAGCGCATACTCGATGCCACGCGTCACACCGGCACGGAATTCCGCTTCGCGGCCCGGCAGCGAGGCGATGCCACGCTCGCCGGCCGCCCAGTCGCCCGGCGGCAGGTTGAACAGCACATTCTGCAAGCCGTGCTCGCGCAGCCAGCCGGCTACCTCCTGCGGCGCGTAATCGTAAGGAAACAGAAATTCGACACCCTGGAAGCCCGCTTGCGCGGCGGCGGCAAAGCGCTGCGGGAAAGGCACTTCATTGAACATCATGGTCAGATTGGCGGCAAAGCGGGGCATGCGTATCTCCTGGATTTCTTATATGTCGAGTTTGAATGTGTGTTTCAGGTCCGCGATCTGTTCCGCGTCGAGCGGGCGCGTGGGCACATCGCGCAGCAGCAGGAACAGCTTGGCCGTCTCTTCCAGTTCCTCGGCCGCGTACACGGCCGCTTCCAGGCTGGTGCCCGAGACCACGGGGCCGTGATTGGCCAGCAGCACGGCCGAGTGCTTGCGCGCCATGGCGCCGATGGCGCCGGCCAGCGCCGGGTCGCCCGGACGGTGGTAAGGCACGAGAGGCAAGCGCCCCACCTTCATCACAAAATATGGCGTGAGCGGCGGGATGCAATCGTCATGATTCAGGCCGCACATGCAGGACACTGCCGCCGAATGCGTCGAGTGCAAATGCACGATGGCGCCGGCGCTGCCGCGCTCTTCGTACATGGCGCGGTGCAGAAATGCCTCTTTTGACGGCGGCGCACCGCTGATCAAGTTGCCGTCCCAGTCCAGCTTGGACAATTGCGCGGGATCGAGCCGCCCCAGGCTGGCATTTGTGGGCGTGAGCAGCCAGCCGTCGGACAGGCGCACGCTCAGATTGCCGCTGCTGCCCGCCGTCAGGCCCCGCTCGAACAGGGACTTGCCGAAATCGACGATCTGCTCGCGCTGGCGCGATTCGTCGGCGCTCATGCCAGCACCTGCCAGGCCTTGCTGAAGAAATCCACGGTGCCGAAATTGCCGGACTTGAGTGCCAGCACCAAAGGCGCCATGCCATCGTCGCCCGGCGCCGGCAAGGCTTGCGTCCAGGGCACGCCGGGGTCGATCTCTGGCCCGATGCGCAAACCGGCCACGCCCAGCGCCTTGACGACGGCGCCCGAGGTTTCGCCGCCGGCGACGATCAGCTGGCCCACACCGAGGCGCACCAGCCCTTGTGCGATGGCGGCCAGGGCTTCCTCGACGAGGGCGCCGGCCCGCTCCACGCCCAGCTGTGCCTGCACGGCGCGCACGGCGTCCGGCGTGGCCGTGGCATAGATCAAAACAGGGCCTTGCGCCAGGTGCGCGCCAGCCCATTCCAGTGCATGCTCCACCACGGCGCCCACCACCTCGCCTCCCGCGGCAAGCTGCAGCGGGTCGACGTGGAATGACGGTGCGCTCTCGCGCAGGTGCGCCACCTGCTGCTGCGTGGCCACCGAACAGCTGCCTGAAATCACGGCGCGAAATCCGGAGGCCGGCGGCAAGCGCCCTGCCTGTCCCGCAGGCGATGGCGACAACTGGCCCCGCTGGCGGAAATTCTGCGGCAGTCCCAGCGCAATGCCGGAGCCGCCCGTAATCAGTTTCAAGTCGGCGCAGGCGGCGCCGATGGCTTCCAGGTCGCGGTTGGAGACGGCATCGACGACAGCAAAATGGCAGCCCTGGCCGCGCAAGTCCGTAAAACGCTGGGCGATGGCGGCGGCGCCCTTCTCCACCACGGAGAAATCGGCCAGGCCCACCTTGGCTTGCACCTGCTGCTGCAGCACGCGCACCAGGTTGGAATCCATCATCGGCGTCAAGGGATGGTCGCGCATACCTGACTCGGCCAGCGGCACGTCGCCGACGAACAGGTTGCCCTTGTAGATAGTGCGGCCATTCGCGGGGAACGCGGGACAAGCAATCGTGAAGTCCGTGTCGAGCGCCCGCATCAACGCTTCGGCCACGGGACCGATATTGCCGCGCGGCGTGGAGTCGAACGTGGAGCAGTACTTGAAGTAGAATTGGCGGCATCCGGCCTGCTGCAGCCAGGCCAGCGCGGCCAGCGACTCGGCCACCGCGTCTTCAGGTGCATTCGTGCGCGACTTGAGGGCGATGACGACGGCATCGACATCGCCGGGTGGCGGCCCTTGCGGCACCCCGATCAATTGCACCGTGCGCATGCCGGCCTTGACCAGCATGCCGGCCAGGTCGGTGCCACCCGTGAAGTCGTCGGCGATACATCCCATTAGTACGGTCATGATTGTTCCTTCTTGATTCATTTACGCTTTCGCTGGCAATGTAATTCCAGGGAAAAGCTTGATGACGGCGGAGTCGTCCTCGCCGCCAAAACCGGCGGCCGACGCCTGCATGAACATCTGGTGCGCCGTGGCCGACAGCGGTAATGGAAACACGCTTTTTTTCGCGTAATCGAGCACGATGCCCAGGTCTTTCACAAAAATATTCACGGCCGACAGCGGCGTGTAGTCACCCTTCAGGATGTGCGGCACGCGGTTCTGGAACATCCAGGAACTGCCGGCGCTGTTCGAAATGACTTCGTACAGGGCATCCGGATCGCAGCCGGCACGCAGGCCCAGCGCCATAGCTTCGGCGGCGGCGGCAATGTGCACGCCGGCCAGCAACTGGTTGATCATCTTGACCTTCGAACCTTGCCCCGGCTGCTCGCCCAGACGGTACAGTTTGGCGCAGATGGCATCGAAAACGCCGGCGCAGGCGTCAAACGCATCGGGCGCACCGGCCGCCATCACCGACATTTCGCCAGCAGCCGCCTTGGCCGCGCCGCCTGAAATGGGCGCGTCGATGAAACGCAATCGCATGGCCGCCAGGCGCGCGCCGAGCGCTTCGGCAAACTCCGGCGCCACGGTGGCACAGGCGATGACCACGCTGCCCGGTGCCAGGGCGCTGGCCGCACCGTGTTCGCCAAACAGCACGGCTTCCGTCTGCTGCGCATTGACGACGACGATCAGCAAGGCTTGCACCTGCGCCGCCAGCGCGGCCGGAGATTGCGCCGCATGGGCGCCCAGGTCCACCAGCTTTTGCATGGTCTCGGGCCGCACATCGCAGGCATGCACTTCAAAACCGACGCGCAGCAGCGATTGGGCGATGCCCATGCCCATGGCGCCCAGGCCGATCACGCCCACTTTTTCGATTGTTGCAGTCATTATTTACTCCATTATTTATTTACGAGCTTGGCCGGCACCCGCATGATGATGAAGGCGCCAAACACCAGGATGCCGGCCAGCAGGTAGATGGCAATATCGGTCGACTGGGTCAAGTCCTTGATGGAGCCGATCATGTACGGTGCCGCGAAACCGGCCAGGTTGCCCACCGAATTGATGGCGGCGATGCCGGCAGCGGCCGAGACGCCACCGAGGAAGGCCGTCGGCAAGCTCCAGAACATGGGCGAGGCAGCCAGGATGCCACCGGCGGCGATGGTCAGGAAGAAGATGGCCCAGCCCGTGTTGTGGGCGCCGGCCAGCGCGCTGCAGACGATGGCGGCAGCGCCTACCACCAGCGGGATGGCCATGTGCCAGCGGCGTTCGCGGTACTTGTCCGAGCTGCGGCCAAGCAGGATCATGGACGCCACGGCTACCGAATACGGAATCGCGGTGAACAGGCCGATATTGAGCACGCCCGTCACACCGGCCGCCTTGATCAGGCTGGGCAGCCAAAAGGTCAGCGAATACTGGCCCATCACGCAGCAGAAATAAATCAGGGCCATGACCCAGATGCGCGGGTCGGCGAACATGGCGCGGATCGACGGGTGCGACACCTTGCCCTGCGCTTCCGTGGCGATACGCTGCTCGAGGATGACTTTTTCGTCTTCCGTCAGCCACTTCGCGGCGCGGATGCTGTTATCCAGATACAGCAGCACGGCCACGCCCATCAGCGCGGCGGGAATCGCTTCAAGCACGAACATCCACTGCCAGCCCGCATAACCGTGCCAGCCGGCGAAGGTCTCCATGATCCAGCCCGACAGCGGGCCGCCAATCAGACCCGCCACGGGAATGGCGGCCATGAAGGTGCACACCATGCGCGCGCGGCGCTCGGATGGATACCAGTAGGTCAGATACAGGATGATGCCCGGAAAGAAGCCCGCCTCGGCGATGCCGAGCAGGAAGCGCATGACGTAGAACTGGGTCGGCGTGGTGACGAACATGAAGGCGCCCGAGATGATGGCCCAGGTGATCATAATGCGGGCGATCCACACGCGCGCGCCGATCTTGTGCAGCATCACGTTGCTGGGCACTTCGAACAGGAAGTAGCCAAGGAAGAACACACCCGCGCCCAGACCGTACACGGTTTCGGAAAACTGCAGGTCGGCCAGCATTTGCAGCTTGGCGAAGCCCACGTTCACACGGTCGAGATAAGCGACGATGTAGCACAGCATGAGGAAGGGAATGATGCGCCAGGTCACCTTGCGGTAGACGGCGTCGTCGATGGTTTTCTGGCTGGCGGCGGCGCCGGCCGGCTGCCCGGGCAATGCTTGTGATACTTCCATGCTTGTCTCCTGATCGCTGGGGGATCGACCGTGCCGGGTTTTTATGGTCCACCGGAGGTGGCTGGCAACTTGTCTAAAATTTGTATGGATGTATATTATGTGTGTGTTTTGTGTGTGTCAAGCTGTATATTCCATATAATGGCAAGCAGGCAAGCCCCATGAGAACCGTTAGCGCAAGGATGCACCCGATGGACCGCACGTTCAGCTTTACCCTTCCCGCGCCGGAGCCCGCCGCAGGCAGTTTCACCACCGGCACCCTGGGTGCGCGCGTGGCGGCCCGGCTGCGCCAGCAGATCCACCACGATGGCCTGGCCGGCGGCACGCGTTTGCCATCGGAGCAAGCCATGGCCAGCCACTTCGGCGTGAGCCGCACGGTGCTGCGCGAAGCCATCGCCCTGCTGCAGGCGGACGGCATCGTCGTTACGCGCAAGGGCAGCGGCACCTTCGTGTGCGCGCAGGATGGCGCGAAGACGGGCGAACGGGGCGACGCGCTGACGGAGCAATCCGTGCAATCGCTGCTGAACCTGATCGAGGTGCGGCAAGGCCTGGAGGCTGAAATCGCCGCGCTGGCGGCCGTGCGGCGCACGCCGGGCCAGCTGGCCGATATCGAACACGCGCTGCGGCGCATCGAGGAAGCCGTGGCGGCCGGTGTCGACGGCGTGGAAGAAGACGTGCGCCTGCACCTGTGCATCGCCGAGGCGACGGGCAACCCCTATTGGCCGAAATTCGTCGCCATGTTCGCCGACCCGATCCGCTCTGCCGTCAAGGTGACGCGCGCGAATGAAGCGCGGCGCACGGACTTTTCCATCGAAGTGCGGCGCGAACACGAAAAAATCGTGCAGGCGATCGCCGCCGGCGACCCGCAGCGGGCGCGCCAGGCGGCCATGGAACACATGCAGCATGCGGCCGAACGCGTGCGCCTGGCCGACCGCGAATTCTGGCGCGGCGACGGCGGCGCATTGGCGCGTACCCTGGGGCGCGATCCCATCATGCAGAAATAGCCTGCTCCCGTTCAGGGGTAGCTTGGCCGGCGCATCTGGAACAAGCTGTCCGGACCGATTTCAAAATAATCGGCCGCTCCGCCGCCGCGCAGGATGGGGGCGGCGGCGGCCGTATCGTACACGCCGTCCTTGAGCAGATGGCGCGCGATATGCACGCCCACCACTTCCCCCAGCACCAGCCAGCTGCCGACACCGTCCCCATTCAATCCTTGCAGCTCGATGATCTGCGTGCGCCGGCATTCGAAGGATACGGGACTTTCGGCCACGCGCGGCACCTTGACGATGCGCGGGGCGGCCGGCGTCATGCCGGCCAGCGCGAATTCGTCGACCTCGGGCGGCGCCGGCGCGCAGCTGGTGTTCATCGATTCGGCCAGCGGACGCGTCGCCAGGTTCCACACGAATTCACCCGTCTGCTCGATATTGCGCAAGGTATCCTTGCGGCCGACGCTGGAAAAACCGATCAGCGGCGGCGTGTAATTGAACGCATTGAAAAAACTGTAGGGCGCCAGATTGAGCACGCCTGCGCTGCTGCGCGTGGCGATCCAGCCGATCGGACGCGGCCCCACAATGGCGTTGAAGGGATCGTGCGGCAGGCCGTGGCCCTGCGCAGGTTCATAAAAGTGAATGGGGTCAAGCACGCGCGTTCCTGAAGTCAAAAGAAATCAAAGGCAGCCGGGGATGGAATGCCTGGAACGACAGCTTACTTGAATTGCCACCACCGCGTTGCCGGTCCGCCGGCGCCAGGTGGGCTCGCCCACAGACTACCAAAGCGACAATTGTATGGCACGCGGCATGCGGCCTCGCTTATGATGAGACAACTCAACTCTTATCATTGCGCTACCGCCCATGCATACGCTCACGCTGCACCAGAAAGTATTCTTGCTCCTTCTGAGCATCGTCACCATCGGCTTCGGCACGATACTGGCGCCGTATGCGGGCGCCATCTTCTGGGGCGTCGTCCTGGCGATCCTGTTCGCGCCCGTGTACCGCTGGCTGCTGCGGAAAACCAAGGGCCGTGCCGGCCTGGCGTCGCTGCTGACCTTGCTGCTCATCATCGTCATCGTGATCCTGCCGCTGTCGCTCATTTCCGTGTCGCTGGTGAACCAGGCGGCCAGCGTCGTGGAGATGGTACGGTCGGGCGAAATCACGGTCGCCATGTTCTTCAATAAAATCATGGCGGTGCTGCCGCAATGGCTGATCAATTTACTCGACCGCTTCAACCTGACCAGCCTGGCCAGCCTGCAGGACAAGCTGGCCGAGGGCGCCACGCAGGTGAGCCAGGTGGTGGCGCTGAAAGCCATCAATGTGGGCCTGTACACCTTCGAATTCCTCACCAGCCTGTGCATCATGCTGTACCTGCTGTTTTTCCTCATGCGCGATGGCTCCTCCCTGTCGACCCGCATCAAGGACGCCGTGCCGCTGAGCCGCAAGTACAAGCAGCGCCTGTTCACCAATTTCACCACGGTGATCCGCGCCACCGTGAAGGGCAACATCCTCGTGGCGATCGCCCAGGGCGCCCTCGGCGGCCTGGCGTTCTGGTTCCTCGACGTGCCCGCCCCCCTGCTGTGGGCCGTACTGATGGCTTTCCTGTCGCTGCTGCCGGCCGTCGGCGCCGCCCTCGTCTGGGCACCCGTGGCCGTCTACTTCCTGGCCACGGGCGCCATCTGGCAAGGCGCAGGCCTGGCCGCCTTCGGCGTCTTCGTCATCGGCCTGGTCGACAACGTGCTGCGTCCCATCCTGGTCGGCAAGGACACCAAGATGCCCGACTACGTGGTGCTGCTGTCGACCGTGGGTGGCATGGCCCTGTTTGGCCTGAACGGCTTCGTCATCGGCCCCGTGGTGGCGGCCCTGTTCATCGCTTCGTGGGATCTGTTCGTCTCGGCCAGCGAGTTCCAGGCCAAAGATTGAGGCGTGGCGGCAGGCGTACGAACGGTCCGGATCGCTTGCATTGATCCTGTCATTGCACTATCGTTACAGTACGCGCGTATTGCCAGCCTTGCACAGGAGATCCCATCGTGTCGCTGATCCTCTATGGCCATCCCTTTTCATCGTACACGCAAAAGGTGCTCATCGCCCTGTACGAGAATGCCATACCTTTCGACTTCCGCTGTCTGGCGCCGGACATGCCGCAACACTTGCAGCAGTGGCTGGAGCGCTGGCCGCTGCGCAAATTTCCGCTGCTGGTGGACGGAGAACGCAACGTCGCCGAGACCAGCATCATCATCGAGTACCTGCAACTGGCCCATCCCGGCCCGCTGCGCCTGCTGCCGGACGACCCGATGCAGGCGCTGGAAGCGCGTTTTCTCGACCGCTATTTCGACCTGCACGTCATGGCGCCCATACAGCATGCCGTCGGCGCGGCCCTGAGCGGCGACGCGGCAAAGGCCCGGGAAGGCCGCGCGTTTGCCGCCGAAAAGCTGGACCTCGCCTACGCCTGGCTGGAAACCCGCCTGGCGGGCAAGACGTGGGCCGCCGGCGTAGGCTTTACCCTGGCCGACTGCGCCGCCGCCCCGTCGCTGTTCTATGCGGATTGGACGCAGCCGATTCCCGCAACGCTGCCCCTGCTGCGCGCCTACCGCGCGCGCCTGCTGGCCCGTCCATCGTTCGCCCGCGCGGTGGAAGAAGCACGCCCATACCGCCACCTCTTTCCGCTGGGCGCACCGCAGCGCGATTGACCGTGTCCAGTAACCATGTTCAGCCAAACACGGGGCGGAAAAAACTGCGCTCGTAGCTGACGATGCAGCGCGTCTCTTCGGCGTAGCGGAAGGCGGCCTGGCACTCGGAGTCCTGCATCGAGTCGCCGCGGTACTGCTCGTACAGGGCCAGGCTGGGAAACGAAAACATGGCCAGCGCGACGTTGCTGGCGCCTTCGGACGGCAAAAAATAGCCGTGATGCTGGCCGCCGAATCGTTCGACCAGCGGTATCCACAACTTGCCGTAGGCTTCGAATTCCCGCAATTTATACGGGTCGATGATGTAACGCAAATAACAGGTGATCATGCGGTTTCCTTGTGAAGGTTCAACTCCATCAGCATGCCAGATTCCCAGGAGCCGATGGCGGCCAGTGGCGAGCCAGGCAAAAAGTCCAGCGCGCAGGGATATATAAAATCTTCTTGTGCCAGGACGTTGAGCCCTGGCCAGCCGTAGAACAGCAGCTTGCCCTTGCCGATGCGTCCCAGCGCGCTGCCGTCTGGCAGCCAGCGCAAGGCGTTGCCCGTGCCGCCGCCCGCCTCCACGGGCACCTTGGCCAGACAACTGCCGTCGGCCAGCGCGTACACGGACAGATAGTGCGTGCCGCCCGCGTGGTGCAGCACGGCCAGAGACTCCCCGTCCGGTGACGGCGCGCACGACATCATGCCTGGCAGCGACAGCACCACCCTCCCGCCGCCGTCTTGCAAGGGCCAGTCCCACACACTGCAGTAATCGGGCGGCTGTACCTGCCCCTCGTCCACCGATTTGACGCCATGCTGGAGCAGCAAACGCCGCCCGCCATCGATGGCATAGACTCCCCGCAGCATCTCGCCCGGATGCTCCTGCGTGAAGAGCGTCTCGCCCGTTTGCGCCGCGCGCATCCGCAGACGACCATCCCAGCCGCCGTCGGCCAGATACTGCCCGCACGGCGACCATGCGGGACCGCAGCCTTCGCCATCCTTCTTGTTCTGTAAGTTCAGCAGCAACTGGCCCGCCTGCGCATCCACCACGGCCATCTGGCCCGTCGTGCTCTTGATGGCCAGCCGGCTGCCATCGGGCGAGAAGGCCATGCCCGACATGTGCGCGATGAATTTGCCGCGCCACAGCTTCTGCCTTCCCGCCACGTCCCACAGGACCAGGTCGCGGCCCAGCACAGCCAGGCGCGTGCCATCGGGTGAAAAGCGCACGCCGTAGCTGCAGCCCAGCTTCAGGGGCTTCTGCGTTGCCGTCATGGACGCGGCAAGCGGTACACCACGCTGTCGAGGTCGTAATGGCGTTCCATGCCCACGTATTGCATGCCCAGGCGCGTCATGACCTTGATCGAGGCGGCATTGTCCGGGTGCGCCACGGCCACCACTTCGGGCGCGCCGACGACGTCGAAGGCATGCGCGACGATGGCGGCGGCCACCTCGCTGGCATAGCCCTGCCCCCAGCCCGTGCGCGCCAGGCGCCAGCCGATTTCATGCGGTTTATTTTTGTCGCCATCGAGGTGCTGCAGGCAGGCCATACCCACCATCTCGCCGTCATCGAGGCGGATCAGCGCCCACCAGGAGTAACCCCACTCGGCCCAGCGCCCCACCAGCCGCGCAACGGCGGCGCGCGTGTCCTCTTCCGCTTCGGGCTGTCCCGCGTTCAGATACGTCATCACCTCGGGATCGGTGTTGAGCGTACGCATGCGCTCGTAGTGGTTTTCGGTAATCGGTTCCAGGCGCAGGCGCGCCGTCGTCAGTATGGTCATCGCATTTCCTTGGACGAAAAAAAAGACGATACATGATCGTCTTTTTTTTGCAAGAGTGCACGCAATTACTTGCCTGCTTCGCCCTTCTTGATCCACGCCGCCAGCTGGTGCGGACGCAGGCCGTCGTAGTCTTCGAACGGCTGATGGATCCAAGGGTTGTGCGGCAGTTCGTCGAGGAAGTAGTCAGGACGCACGACGGAGCAGCCTTTCAGCCAGATCACAGCCGATTTGACTTCGGTCACGTCAGGGAAGTTTTCCTTCAGGTGACGCGTAACCTTGTCCAGCGTGACGCCGGAATCGGCCAGGTCGTCGACCAGCAGGATGCGGCCGGCCAGCGGACCCTTGGTCATGGTCATGTACTTGGCGATATCGAGGTCGCCGCGCACGGTGCCCGCGTCTTCGCGGTAGGAACTGGTCGACAGGATGGCCAGCGGCAAATCAAAAATGCGCGAGAATACGTCGCCGGGACGCACGCCGCCGCGCGCCAGGCACAGTACCTGGTCAAATTTCCAGCCCGATTCGTAGACCTTGAGCGCCAGGCGCTCGATCAGGCGGTGATACTCTTCCCAGTTGACCCAGAGATGTTGATCGTTCGATTGTGGGGTAGTCATGATAGTGAAATCTTATTATTAGCGTGATTAAAAAAATCCGCCTTGCGGCGGATTGTGTCCAGCAGCTTACTCGAATGGGTGGCGCAGCACGATCGTTTCTTCACGATCGGGACCGGTCGAAACCATGTCCACCGGTACGCCGACCAGTTCTTCGATGCGCTTGATGTAAGCGCGCGCCGTCGCCGGCAAGGCCGCCAGCGATTTCGCGCCGACCGTGCTTTCCGTCCAGCCTGGCATTTCTTCGTACACCGGTACGCAACGTGCGGCTTCTTCAGCGCCCGATGGGAAGATGTCCGTCGCCACGCCGTCGATGGTGTAGCCGGTGCACAGTTTCAGCGTTTCGATACCGTCCAGTACGTCCAGCTTGGTCAGGCACATGCCCGTCACACCGTTGATCTGCACGGAGCGGCGCAGCAAGGCGGCGTCGAACCAGCCGCAGCGGCGGGCACGGCCCGTCACGGTGCCGAATTCATGGCCGACTTGCGCCAGGTGGTGGCCGACGCCCGCATCCGTTGGCAGTTCCGAAGGGAACGGACCGGAACCGACGCGCGTCGTGTAAGCCTTGGTGATGCCCATGATGTAGTGCAGCATGCCAGGACCGACACCCGAACCGGCGGCGGCATTGCCGGCCACGCAATTCGACGAGGTGACGAACGGATAGGTGCCGTGGTCGACGTCAAGCAGGGAACCCTGCGCGCCTTCGAACAGCAGGTTCGCGCCGGCCTTGTGCGCCTTGTACAACGCGCTCGACACGTCGGTGACCATCGGACGCAGACGCGGCACATAGGCCAGCGCGTCGTCGAGGGTCTTCTGATAGTCGACTTTCGGCGCCTTCAGATAGTTTTCCAGCACGAAGTTGTGGTAATCGAGGTTTTCCGCCAGCTTTTCAGCGAAGCGCTTCTCGTTCAGCAGGTCGGCGATACGGATCGCGCGGCGTGCCACTTTGTCTTCATAGGCCGGGCCGATGCCCTTGCCGGTGGTACCGATCTTCGCATCGCCACGCTTGGCTTCACGCGCCAGGTCGATCGCGGTGTGGTACGGCAGGATCACGGGCGCCGCGTCCGACACTTTCAGGCGCGAGGCGACTTCGACGCCCACAGCTTCGAGCTTGTCGATTTCGCGCAGCACGTCCGGCACGGAAACGACCACGCCGTTACCGATGTAGCAGGCGACGCCTGGACGCATGATGCCCGACGGGATCAGTTGCAGCGCGGTCTTGACGCCGCCGATGACCAGCGTGTGGCCTGCATTGTGGCCGCCCTGGAAGCGCACCACACCCTGGGCGTGATCGGTCAACCAATCGACGATCTTGCCTTTACCCTCATCGCCCCATTGGGTGCCGATGACAACGACGTTCTTTGCCATAATTTTCTTTGACATCACTCAACCTAAGTTTTTAAGAATCCAGCTACTACCATTATCGGCAAGTACCAGCACGCGATCGCACTCGAACTCGTCTTGTTCATTACTGTGACCCGGCATACTTTGGATCACGACCTCGCCCGCCTTGCGCAACTCGGCGATTTTTTCCTTCAATTCTGGCGCGCTGCCCCACGGCGCGCGGATCGAATGCTTCCGTTCCGCGGTCGGCAACAGGCGCGCCAGTTCGCGCAAATCGAGCGAGAAGCCGGTCGCGGGACGTGCCCGGCCGAACGCTTCGCCGACGTGGTCATAACGGCCGCCGCGCGCAACCGCGTTCGGCAAGCCAGGTACATACAGCGCAAACATCGCGCCGCTTTCATATTGGTAGCCGCGCAGGTCGGCCAGATCGATCGCCACTTCGGCGCGGCCCAGCGCCTTAGTTTCCACAGTCGCGGCCAGCGCGGCCAGCTCGGCCAGCGCCTTCAGCACGCCAGGCAGCGGCGGCAGCACTGCGCGCGCACGCGCCAGCACGTCGATGTCGCCGTACAAGTTCGGCAAGGCCAGCAGAGCATCGCGGGTGACGGCATCGTAGGATGCGGTCAGGGCGCGCAGGCCCGGCGCATCTTTCGCGCGCAGCAAGGTGTACAGCGCAGCCTCGTCGCGCACGGCAGCGGCGTCTTGCGCAATGATAGCGCGCAACAGGCCGACGTGCGACAAATCCAGGCGGACAGAGTCGAAACCGGCCAGTGCCAGCGAAGCGAGCGCCAGTTCCTGGATTTCGGCATCCGCTTCCAGGCCGGCGTGGCCATAAATTTCGGCGCCGATCTGCAGCGGTTCGCGGGTGGCGTGCAGACCCGACGGACGGGTATGCAGCACGCTGCCGGCATAGCACAGGCGGGTCACGGTGGCACGGTTCAGCAGGTGCGCGTCGATGCGCGCCACCTGCGTCGTCATGTCGGCACGCAGGCCGAGCATGCGGCCCGACAGCTGGTCGACCAGTTTAAAGGTGCGCAGGTCGGTATCCTTGCCAGCGCCGGTCATCAGCGATTCCAGATACTCGAGCAGCGGCGGCATCACCAGTTCATATCCGTACAAACGGAAATTATCCAGCATGAGGCGGCGCAGCTCTTCGATCTTGCGCGCTTCCGACGGCAGAACATCGGCAATATTTTCGGGCAAAAGCCAATTCGGCATGAGGGAGCGAGATACGGAAGAAAGTTGAAAAAATGCATCATGCGAGGCAGCGGCGAGCGCGCCAGGCAAGAGGCCGAACCTGATATTTTACGCGAAAACACGGGCCTTTAGGGACAAGTTCTCCGAATAGCTGCCACACAGCCCTAAAAACACCGCATTTTACGCCTTCCCGCAACAGCTTGGCGGGCACAAAAAAACGGGGCCGGCGTCAATGCCGGCCCCGCTGCTGCTGCCACCCGTCCTTGCGGCCAGGTGCAGTGTTGATGCTGCCTTACTTCCTGGACGGAGCGGCCGTGCCGTTACCCTTGAAGTACTTGAAGAATTCCGAACTCGGATCGACCACCATCACGTCGCCCTTGTCCTTGAACGTGGCGCGGTAGGCTTCCAGGCTACGGTAAAACTTGTAGAACTCCGGATTCCGGCCAAACGCTTCCGCATACACCTGCGATGCCTTGGCATCGCCCTCGCCGCGGATCTTCTCGGCTTCGCGATAAGCTTCGGCCAGGATCACCGTGCGCTGCTTGTCGGCGTCGGCGCGGATTTTCTCGGAGTCGGCCGAACCGGTCGAACGCAGCTCGTTGGCCACGCGCACGCGCTCGGACTTCATGCGCTCATACACCGAGTTGTTGATCTGCTCGACGTAATCGACGCGTTTCAGGCGCACGTCGACGATGCCCACGCCGATGGCTTCGGCCTCGGCCGCCACCTTGGCCTTGATCGCCTGCATCACCTTGCCGCGCTCGCCAGAGATCACTTCGCGCACCGTGCGCTTGGTGATTTCATCGTTCAGGGCGGCCTTGACGATTTGCGACATGCGGTTGCGGGCGCGGCTTTCATCGCCGCCGAAGCTGCGGAAATAGGTCTTCGGATTGACGATGCGCCACTTCACATACGCGTCAACGAGGATGTTCTTCTTCTCGGCCGTGATGAAGCGCTCCGGCTCCGGCGTATCGAGCGTCAGGATCCGCTTGTCCAGGTAGATGACGTTCTGGAACGGCGGCGGCAGCTTGAAGTACAAGCCTGGCTTGCTGATCTCGTCCTTGACTTCACCGAGGGCGAAGACGATGGCGTATTTACGCTGATCGACGACAAACACCGTCGAGGACAAGAGCATGATCGCGATAAAGCCCGCGATCAGGGCGGCAACGATACGGTTCATTAGCGGCTCTCCCGTTCACGCGAAGAGCGGCTGTCGCGACGCTGGTTGACTTCTACTGTCTGCATGGCTTCCTGTGGCATTACGGTATTGGCGGCGGGTGCGGCCGCTGCGGCGCGCGCTGCCGCGGCCGAGGCGTCCGACGCCGCCTGCTGGGCGATCAACTTGTCGAGCGGCAGATACAGCAGATTGCTGCCCGTCTTGGCGTCAACCATGACCTTGCTGGCACTGCTGAACACTTGCTGCATCGTTTCCAGGTACATGCGGTCGCGCGTGACGGCCGGCGCCTTCTGGTACTCGACCAGCACCTGCTTGAAGCGCGACGCATTACCTTCGGAGTTCTCGGTCACCATGGCACGGTAGGCCTCGGCTTCCTGCACCAGGCGGAATGCTGCGCCGCGTGCTTTCGGAATGACGTCATTGGCGTAGGCCTGACCTTCATTCTTCTGGCGCTCACGGTCCTGGCCTGCCTTGACGGCATCGTCGAAGGCGGCTTGCACCTGCTCCGGCGGCTGCACCGCCTGCATCGTCACGTTGTTGATCAACACGCCAGCCTTGTAATCTTCAAGAATCTGCTGCATCAATTTTTGCGTGTCGAAGGCCACTTTTTCACGGCCCTCATACAGCACGAAGTCCATCTTGCTGCGGCCGACCACTTCGCGGATCGCCGTCTCGGCGACCTGGCGCAAGGTGTCTTCCTGGTCACGCAGGCTGAACAGCCATTCCACCGGATCTTTCAAGGTGTACTGCACCGCGAACTGGATGTCGATGATGTTTTCATCGTCCGTCAGCATCAGCGACTCGCTGGCCTGCTTGTTGCGCAGCGACGTGCGATAACCCACTTCCACCGTGCGCACCTGCGACACGTTGACGGTTTCATCGGTCTGGAACGGATACGGCCAGCGCCAGTTGAGACCGGCCGGCGCCGTGCGCGTGTATTGGCCAAACGTCAGCACCACGCCGCTCTGGCCCTCTTGCACGATGAAGGCGCCGCTGGCGAGCCAGATGAAGACGGCGATCACGCCGACCACGCCGGCGGTGATGCCGGCGCCCTTCATGTCAGGACGCGGGCCGCTGCCGCCACCGTTGTTGCCGCCGTTGTCGGGACGGTTCTTCTGTCCGAAAAAGGCGTTCAGGCGCTGATTGAAATCGCGCCACAACTGATCGAGGTCCGGCGGACCTTCGCCGGGCTTTTTGCCTTCTTGGGCTTTCTTGCCGTCGTCCTTGCGATTGCCCCAGCGGGGATCGTTCAGGGACAACTTCAAGCCTGTTTTTTTGAGTAGGGAGACAAGCATAACTATCGTGTTCCGACTTGGGAGTGGGTGGAAATCGTATCGTCCTCGCCAGGCTCTTCGTCCTGGTCCGGGGCGGCGCCATCGTGCTGGTCGTACTGACCGTCCAACTGATCTTCCTGCGGTGCTGCGTCGTTCTGATACAGGTGTGCCGAACCAGGCGCCTTCCTGGCCATTTCGACTATCGCATCGCGCAGCAGGTCAAGCCCGCTGCCCTTCTGCGCACTGACGAAGACGCGACTGATCGTAGCATATTCGTCGCGCTCCACCGAAGGCTCCAGCCCGGCCGCGTCGATCTTGTTCCACACGAGGATTTGCGGAATGTGATCGGCGCCAATCTCTTTCAAGACCAGATTGACCTGTTCGATCTGCTCCATGCGTACCGGCGACGCGGCGTCGACGACGTGCAACAGCAAATCGGCATGGATGGTTTCTTCGAGCGTGGCGCGGAAAGCGGCCACCAGTTGATGCGGCAATTCGCGCACGAAGCCGACCGTGTCGGAGATCACCACATTGCCCACTTCCTGGCCCAGGTAAACCCGGCGCGAGGTGGTGTCGAGGGTGGCGAACAACTGGTCAGCGACATACACGCCGGCCTTGGTCACAGCATTGAACAGGGTCGACTTGCCGGCATTGGTATAGCCGACCAGGGACACCGAGAATGTGTGATTGCGGCCGCGCGCGCGGCGCTGCGTTTCGCGTTGCTTGTGCAGCTTTTCCAGGCGCGCGCGCAAGGCCTTGACACGGTCGCCGATCAGCCGGCGGTCGGTCTCGAGCTGCGTCTCGCCGGGACCGCGCAAGCCGATACCGCCCTTTTGCCGCTCAAGGTGGGTCCAGCCGCGGATCAGGCGCGTGGCCAGATGCTGCAACTGGGCCAGCTCGACTTGCAGCTTGCCCTCGTGGCTCTTGGCGCGCTGCGCGAAGATGTCGAGGATCAGGCTGGTACGGTCGAGCACCCGCACATTCAGGCGCTTTTCCAGATTGCGCTGCTGTGCCGGCGAAAGGGCATGGTTGAAGATGACGATTTCCAGGCCATCGTTGACGACGATGTCGCCAATTTCATCGGCCTTGCCGCTACCGACGAAATACGCCGAATCGGGACTGGAACGCTTGGCCGTGATGGTGGAAATCGGGTCCGCGCCAGCCGAACGCGACAACAGCATGAGTTCTTCCATGCTGGCGGCGAAGTCGCTGTGACCGAAGTCAACCCCGACTAGTACGGCGCGCATGATGGCATCAGACAAGTTGCGGCGGACGCCGACGCCGATGCAAACGCATCAGCGCCGCTGGCGCGGACGGGGGCGATGGAGGGTGAAAGGCGCTGGGCCTTCAAGCTCAACGCTTTACTCCGCTTCAGATTCAATATTGAGATTGACGGCACGGGCCGGCACCACTGTCGAGATGGCATGCTTGTACACCATCTGTGTCACCGTATTGCGCAGCAATACGACATATTGATCGAACGATTCGATATGGCCTTGCAATTTAATGCCATTGACCAGGTAGATCGAGACAGGAACATGCTCTTTGCGTAATGCATTGAGGAATGGGTCTTGTAACAGTTGCCCTTTGTTGCTCATAACAGCTCCGTTGTTTATGTTGTTGTGTAAGAATTGGAGGCGACTCGCTTGATTTCAAGTGCTCTCACACCTTTCAAAGAAAGAAAGATGCGTCATAGCTACTGTAACCTGTTTTCGCGATCGCTGTCGCGCATGGCGCATTAACACTTTATTATTTCCGTGCAAACAGCCATGAATGGTTGTCGGCGCCGCATTATCTCCGCGGCGCCTTAATATGCACTTAATCCAGCGCTGAACTCATTACTTGCTCGGCGTGCGTGCAAACGGGTTTTTACCCGTGCGCAATTCGATGCGCAGCGGCGTGCCGACCAAGGCAAACGTATCGCGGAAATGTTTTTCCAGATAGCGCTTGTACGGATCGCCGACGGCGTCGAGCGCATTGCCGTGAATCACGATCACCGGCGGGTTCATGCCGCCCTGGTGGGCGTAGCGCAGCTTCGGACGGATCGAGCCCTTGCGGCGCGGCTCCTGCTTCTCCACGGCCTCGATCAGGGCGCGCGTCAGCTTCGGCGTCGACAGGTCGCACATGGCGGCTGCATACGCGGCGTTGAGCGACTTCATCAATGGACCGATGTTGGTGCCCTTCAGCGCCGAAATGAAATGCATCTGCGCGAACGACAGGAAATCGAGCTTGCGGTCGATATCGATCTTGATCTCGTCGCGTTCGTGCGATTGCAAGCCATCCCATTTGTTCACGGCCACCACCAGCGCGCGGCCCGATTCCAGGATGAAGCCGGCGATATGCGCGTCTTGCTCGGAAATATCCTGCTGCGCGTCGAGCATCAGCACCACCACGTTGGCTTCGGAAATCGACTGCAGGGTTTTCACCACCGAGAATTTCTCGATCGCTTCAAATACCTTGCCGCGGCGGCGGATACCGGCCGTGTCGATCAGCGTGTATTGCTGGCCATCGCGCTCGAACGGAATTTCGATCGAATCGCGCGTCGTGCCCGGCATGTCGAAGGCGATCACGCGCTCTTCACCCAGCAGCGTGTTGATCAAGGTCGACTTGCCCACGTTCGGACGACCGACGAGGGCGATCTTGATGCCGCGGTCGGTCTTTTCCAGCTCTTCAGGCTCATCCGGACGCTGCGCGAACGCCAGGTCCAGCATCACTTCGACGAGGTCGTTGACGCCGTCACCGTGCGCCGACGAAATCGCATACGGATCGCCCATGCCCAATTCATAGAATTCGGACACGACGGCCGTGTAGCGCATACCTTCGCTTTTGTTGACAACCAACAAGACCGGGCGACCGCTCTTGCGCAGGAAGTCGACGATGGTCTTGTCATGCGGGGTCAGGCCTTGACGGCCGTCCACGATGAACACCACCACATCGGCCTCGGCCACGGCCTGCTTGGTCTGCAGTGCCATCTGGTGCATGATGCCTTCCTTGGCGACGGGCTCGAAACCACCCGTATCGATGACCAGGAAGGGACGTTCGCCGACACGGCCTTCGCCATAGTGACGATCGCGCGTCAACCCAGGCAAATCCGCCACCAGCGCATCGCGCGAGCGGGTCAGACGATTGAATAAAGTCGATTTCCCAACATTGGGTCGACCTACTAGTGCAATTACCGGCTTCATTGTATTACTCGACCGCGAGAGCGGTCACTGTCCCTGATTGGGTTTGAAAAATCAAATTCGAACCGGCAACAACGGGAGCCGAAACAATCGGGCTACCATCGGTGCTGACACGACCTATTAATGCGCCATCTTCCCGTGACAGGAAGTGGATATAACCTTGATAGTCACCGACGGCGACGCTGCGGCCGAAAGAGGCCGGCGTCGACAGGCGGCGGCGCGCCAGCGCCTCATTCTTCCAGGCGCTCTGGCCGCCTTCGCGGCTGAACGCCACCACGGCGCCCTGGCCGTCGGCGGCAAAGACGAAACGCTGGTCGACGGCCACGCCCACATCGGACGAGAACGGCTTGGTCCAGCGCGGCACGCCCGTGGCGGCATCGAAGCAGCCTGCCTTGCCCTGGTACGTGACGGCGCATACTTCACCCTCGAACACCACCGGCGTGCCGGCGATGTCGGAGACGCGCTCCAGTTCGGTGGCGCCGCGCGGTTCGCTGACGACGATCTCCCAGCGTACCACACCGGTGGCCGCCGTCAGTGCCAGCAGCTTGCCGCCCGGCTGGGCTACATAGACATTCGCGCCGCCCAGCACCATGCCCGGCGCATTGCGCAGGGTCAGTGCCGGCGTGGCGCGCTGCACCGTCCACTTGCGCTCGCCCGTCTTGGCATCGAAGCCGACGATGCGGTTGTCCACGCTGCGCACCACGACCACGCCCTGCCCCACGACGGGCGCCGTCAATACTTCGCTGGACGCCTGTGCCTTCCACAGCTGCTTGCCATCGGCGTCAAACGCCAGCACGACGCCCTTGGCGGCGCCCACGGCCACCACGCTGCCATCGCTGCCGGCGCTCGACGTGATGTCGCTGCCGGCCTTGACGCGCCAGGTTTCACGGCCGCTGGCCGCATCCAGGCGGGCCAGCGCGCCATCGGCATTGACCACGTACAGGCTGTTGCCGGCCAGCGCAGGCGTAAACGCGTACACGCCGGCCTTGCCGATCGAATACTTCCAGGCGTCGCGCACGGCGATGCTCGATTTTAACTCGACCAGCTTGGCCGGTTCGACTTTCGGGTCTTTCGAGGCGAACGGGTTCCAGGACGAGCAACCGGCCATCAGGGCCAACAGACTTGCAGCTACCAGCTTTTCAGTGACACGCATAAGTGTTATCCAACCTTTTTCTTGTACTTGTAAGGGCAAGGCAGGCGGCGCACAACGCCGCGCGGCCGCACCATCAGTGTTCCTGTCAGGCGGCGGCCTTGTCAGCCTTGGCCTTGTCTTCCGGCACCGTACCGCCGATCGCTTCCAGTTTGACCTGGATCAGTTGACGGCCTGGATTGTTCTTGTCCGTCGCGGCTATCGCGGCCAGGTAGGCCGTGCGCGCATCGGCCAGCTTGTTTTGCGCCACCAGGATGTCGCCCTTGCGGTCCGCCACGGCGCCGGCAAATTGCGCCACGGAAGCCGTCGCCAGCACTTTCAACGCTTCATCGTAGGCTTTTTCGTCCAGCAGGACACCGGCCAGACGCAGCTTGGCGATGGCCTTGTACTCTTCAGTGCCGTGCTCGGCTACCCATTGCAGCTGGGTCTTGGCCGTTTTCAGGTCATTCGCGTCGAACGCCACCTTGGCCGCGGCCAGGGCGCTCATCTGCGCATACGCCGTGCCGCCGAAACGCGACTGCATGTCGCCGGCCGCGCGCATCACCTTGGCCGTGTCTTTGGCGGCGATGGCGTTTTGCAATTCGTCGTACAGCTGGCCCGCTTGCGCAGCCTGCGTGCGCTGGTAGTACTGCCAGCCAGCCCAGCCGCTATAGCCTGCCAGCGCCACGATCAGGACCCAGGAGGTCAGATTGCCATTGCGCTGCCACCAGGCCTTCAGGGTTGCCAGTTGTTCTTGTTCTTCGTGATCGTATGCCATGGGTCGTCAGTTTTAATGAGTAGTTGATCGAGGGTAGTACGGTCTTACTTCAAATCAATGGTGGTGATGCACATGGCCGCCAGGACCGTGGTCGTGGCCGCAATCGTGGTCGCCGATGATCTGGTCCACCACGTAATCGACGACATCGTCGAACGGCACCGTGCTCTGCTGCGCGCCGGCATCGGCTTCGCGCATGGCTTTCACCGTGGCGACGTTATTGGCGATTTCATCGTCGCCCATGATCACGGCAAACGCCGCGCCGCTGGCATCGGCCTTTTTCATTTGCGTCTTGAAGCTGCCGCCACCGTTGCTCGCTGCGCAATGTAGCACAACGTCGAGGCCCGCATCACGAATCCGCTCGGCCAGCACGAAGGCTTGCAAGCCCGCCTGCTCGCCCTGGTGCACCAGATACACGTCGCACTGGGCCGGGGCTTCCGGCTCGGCCGCATCCTTCATCAGCAGCACCAGGCGTTCGACGCCCATGCCGAAACCGACGGCCGGCGTTGATTTGCCACCGAACATTTCCACCATGCCGTCATAGCGGCCACCGGCGCACACCGTGCCTTGCGCGCCCAGCTTGTCGCTGACCCACTCGAACACCGTGCGGTTGTAGTAATCGAGGCCGCGCACCAGGCGTGGATTGATGGTGAACGGGATATTGTTGTGGTTCAAGATCTTCTGCACGCCGTGGAAATGGGCCAGCGATTCCTCGCCCAGGTAATCGAGCAGCTTCGGCGCGCCATTGACCAGGTCCTGCATGGCAGGATTCTTGGTGTCGAGGATGCGCAGCGGATTGCTGTGCAGGCGGCGCTTGGCTTCTTCGTCGAGCAGCTCGCTGTGGCTTTCCAGGTAGGCGATCAGGTCGGCGCGGTGGCGCAGGCGCTCGTCCGCGTCGCCGATCGAGTTCAGTTCCAGGCGGATGCCTTCCAGGCCCAGGTCATCCCACAGGCGGCGCGACAGCATGATGATCTCGGCGTCGATATCCGGGCCCGTGAAGCCGATGGCTTCCACGCCGAACTGGTGGAACTGGCGGTAGCGGCCCTTTTGCGGGCGCTCGTGGCGGAACATCTGGCCCTTGTACCACAGGCGTTTCGGGCCTTCGTAGACGAGGTTGTGTTCGACCACGGCGCGCACCACGCCGGCCGTGCCTTCAGGACGCAGGGTCAGGTTGTCGCCGTTCATCGAATCGGTGAACGAGTACATTTCCTTTTCCACGATATCGGTCACGGCGCCGATGGCGCGCGCGAACAATTTCGTTTCTTCCACGATCGGCGTGCGGATCTGCTGGAAGCCATAGCTTTGCAGCACGGATTGCGCCGTATTTTCAAACAACTCCCACAGCGGGGCGTCGGCGGGCAGCACGTCATTCATGCCTTTCACGCCTGTAATTTTTTCTGCTTTTTTATTTTCGGACATAGTGTTCTTCTTTACTTTTTTATCGGATCAGGCTCAGACGGCAACCGTGTTTCCATAGTGACTCTGTACATACTTCAAGACGATGTCCTGGAATTCCTCGACGATGCGTTCGCCGCGCAGGGTGATGACTTTTTCGCCGTCCACAAACACGGGCGCGGCCGGCGACTCGCCCGTGCCGGGCAGGCTGATGCCGATGTTGGCATGCTTCGATTCGCCGGGACCGTTGACGATGCAGCCCATGACGGCCACGTTCATCGCTTCCACGCCCGGATACGATTTCTTCCACTCCGGCATCTGCTCGCGCAAATACGTCTGGATGTTGTCGGCCAGTTCCTGGAAGGTGGTCGACGTCGTGCGCCCGCAGCCCGGGCAGGCGATCACCATGGGCGCGAACTTGCGCAAGCCCATGGTTTGCAAAATTTCCTGGCCGACGATCACTTCGCGCGTGCGGTCGCCGCCCGGTTCGGGCGTGAGCGAAATGCGGATGGTGTCGCCGATGCCCTCTTGCAGCAGCACGGCCAGGGCCGCAGTGGACGCCACGATGCCCTTGCTGCCCATGCCCGCTTCCGTCAAGCCCAGGTGCAGCGGATAGTCGCAGCGCTGCGCCAGTTCGCGGTACACGGCGATCAGGTCTTGCACGCCAGAAACCTTGCACGACAAGATGATCTTGTCGCGCCCCAGGCCCAGCTCTTCGGCGCGCACGGCGTTTTCAATCGCCGACGTCACCAGCGCTTCATACATGACGGCTTGCGCCGGCCATGGGTCGGCGCGGCCCGCGTTTTCATCCATGATGCGCGCAAGTAAGGCTTGATCCAGGCTGCCCCAGTTCACACCGATGCGCACTGGCTTGTCGTACTTGCAAGCCGCTTCGATCATTTGCGCAAATTGCGTGTCGCGCTTGGCGCCCTTGCCCACGTTGCCCGGATTGATGCGGTACTTCGACAGCGCGCGCGCGCAATCGGGGTAATCGTTGAGCAGGGTATGGCCGTTATAGTGAAAATCGCCCACCAGCGGCACGTCGATGTCCATCTTGTCGAGCTGCTCGCGGATATACGGCACGGCGGCGGCCGCTTCCGGACGGTCCACCGTCAGGCGCACCAGTTCCGAACCGGCACGCGCCAGCTCCTTGATCTGGATCGCCGTGCCGATGGCGTCGGCCGTATCCGTGTTCGTCATCGACTGCACCACCACGGGGGCGTCGCCGCCCACCCAGATCTGGCGCTGGCCGTGCGCGATCAGCACCTTGCGGCTGTCGCGGCGGCCGGAAGGACCGGAGCCGATCGCTGTTTTCGAGGTAGCCATAATATTATCTTCTGAGTTTGCTTGAACGATTACTGCAATTATTTGATGCTGACACGGGAAATCGTGCCACCGGCAACGGTCGGCAACTCCAGCTTGGCACCGCGCAAGGTTGCCTGCACGGCACCCGGCTTGCCCACCACCAGGGTGGCCGGTCCCGCGATATCGAACGTTTCCGTGCTGCCTGCCTTGACCATGCGCGAAATCAGCGGCGTGCTGCCTGGACGGCGGATTTCCACCCAGGAATCTTGCTCCACCTTCAACACCAGCGTATTCGCGCCCACGGCAGCGGCGGCAGCGGGCGGCGTAACGGCGGCCGTGGCCGCTGGCGTTACTGCTGGCGTCGTTGCCGGAGCCACTGCTGGCGGCACGGCGGCGACCGGCGTCGACGCGGCGTTGGCGGCAGGCGCGCCCGTCTGCGTATCGTTGCCTGGCGGCGGCGGCA
Organism: Janthinobacterium sp. SUN073; assembly: GCF_030397665.1. Classification (GTDB taxonomy): domain Bacteria; phylum Pseudomonadota; class Gammaproteobacteria; order Burkholderiales; family Burkholderiaceae_D; genus Janthinobacterium. The sequence continues at coordinate 298,960 of NZ_JAPUBT010000001.1, forward strand.
CGGAAATCAGCGGCACGGACGGCGACTGCACGGGCGTCAAGTCCTGGCCCGGCTTGATCAGCGTCGTTTCCACGGGGCCCACGTCCGCATGCGCGGTTTCTTTCTCCGCGTGCGAAGACAGCAGGCTGGCCGGCACATAGCCGAGCTTATACGCGCCAAAGGCGGCGGCCACGACGACGGCCACGGCGCCGGCGATCCAGAGGGGAGTCTGGTTCGACGAGCGCTGCGTCATCGACGGGAAGCGCGATTCGGAAAACGTGGCGGAAATTTCACGCCGCACGGGCGCGACAGCCGGGTCTTGCGCCGGCGCCGGATGCACTTCGATCATGGCTACCAGCGGCGCCGCGTCGAGCTTGACCACCTTGGCGTAGGCGCGCACGAAACCGCGCACCACGGCCAGGTTCGGCAAGGCCGCCATGTCGCCCTCTTCCAGCGCGATCACCTGGCGCGTCGCCAGCTTGAGCTGGTCGGCCACCTGCTCCACCGGCCAGCCCAGCGCTTCGCGCTGTGCCTTCAACTGTGCGCCTGCCAACGCAAGATTGCCCTGGGGCTGCTGCTGAGGCGTTTCTGCCCACTCTGAATTCATTGGTATCCCTGTCTCACTCATCAAACGCCCCATTTTGATAAGCAGCATATTCGGGGGAGCCGGAATGGTGGTTGCGCAAATGCGCCCCCAGGCCAGCTTCCGCACCCGCATCCCCGAGCTTATGCTGCACCTTGATCCCGAGCCACAGCACATCGGCCGCCTGGCTCTCCATTGTCGCTACTTTACCGAGCCGCTCAAGGTAATGAGCCGCTTGCCGGTAGTCTTGCTGTTGGTAATACACGCGCACCAGACCGGCATACGTGATTGCCGCGCCAGGTGCGATGCGCTCCGCCTTGAGCCAGTAGCTGGCGGCGCGCGGGTAATCTTGCATGATCAGGCTGCACGCCGCCGCATTATGCAGCGCCAGTTCAGGCGTGCCATAGGCGACATCTTGCAATGCAGCATCAAAATACGTCAACGACTGCGCCGCTCGCCCGGTCTGGCACAGAAACAGGCCATAATTATTGCTCAACTCGGGATTGTGGGGCGCCAGGCGCAATGCGTAAAGAAAATCTTTTTCAGCAGCCACAGGTTGGCGCAGGGCAGCATAAATCAGGGCGCGCATGCCGCGTACCTGGGCGTTGTCCGGCAGCAGCTGCACCGCCTGCTCTGCCTCGGCCAACGCCACCACAAACTGGTCTTGCATATAATAGGCGCTGGCCAGCTGCAAGCGCAAGGCGGCGCGCTGCTCGACCGATGCGGCTTGCTGCTTGTCCGCGGTGGAAGCACAGCCGGCCAGCAGCACGCCCAGGCTGACAACAGCCGCGGCAAGTGCGCCAGGATAAGCCATGCTTCCCCGCATCAGGAGCGGATCTCCACGATCTTGCCGAAATTGGCACCGAATTTCTGTTGATACTCGGTCATCTTTTCCATGCGTTCCTGCACCCGCGTGCGATCCTTGACTTCGCCGGCCAGCTGGCCGCAGGCCGCATCGATATCGTCGCCGCGCGTCTTGCGCACGGTGGTGATGATGCCGCCATCCATCAGCACCTGGGCAAACGCCTTGATGCGCGGGTTTTTCGAGCGGAACAGGCCCGACTCGGGAAACGGATTGAACGGGATCAGGTTGAACTTGCAGTTCACGCCGAACTCACGGTCTTGCACCAGCGCCAGCAGTTCGTGCGCGTGCTCGTCGCTGTCGTTGACGCCATCGAGCATGCAGTATTCGAAGGTAATGAAATCGCGTGGGGCGAATTCCAGGTAGCGCTTGCAGGCCGCCATCAATTCCTTCAGCGGGTATTTCTTGTTCAGTGGAATCAAACCATCGCGCAAGGCATCGTTCGAGGCGTGCAGCGAGACGGCCAGGGCCACCGGCACTTCCTGCGACAGCTTGTCCATCATCGGTACGACGCCCGAGGTCGACAAGGTCACGCGGCGGCGCGACAAGCCGTAGGCATTATCGTCGAGCATCAATTTCAGGGCCGTGACGGTCGGTTCAAAATTCAGCAGGGGCTCGCCCATGCCCATCATCACCACGTTGGTGATCTGGCGCTCGCCTTTCGGGCCAGGCTCAATGCCCTTGGTGCGGCGCAATTCAAATTCCGCCATCCACAGCTGGCCGATGATTTCGCCAACGCTGAGGTTGCGGTTGAAGCCCTGCTTGCCCGTCGAGCAGAAGCGGCAGTTCACGGCGCAGCCGGCCTGGGTCGAGATGCACAGGGTGCCGCGGTTTTCTTCCGGAATGAACACGGTTTCCACGGCATTGCCATTGCCCACGTCGACCAGCCACTTGCGCGTGCCGTCCGTCGACGTGTGGTCGCTGATGATGGCCGGGGCGCGCACTTCGGCGCGCGTGGCCAGCTTGTCACGCAGCGACTTGGCCAGGTCCGTCATGGCGTCGAAATCGGAAGCGCCGAACTGGTGTATCCAACGTTGCAATTGTTTCGCACGAAACGGTTTCTCTCCCAACTCGGCGCAATAGGCGATGAGTTGCGCGGGATCGAGGTCCAGCAAGTTGGTGAGGGTCGTCGTATTCATGATCATGTCTATTCTAAAAATCCGTCCCCGCGCGCATCCGGAGCGAAAACTCCACAGCGCAGCGGGAACAGGGGGTGATAAGTTATTTCACAGATAACGCCAGGAAATAACGTTATCTAAGGCAATTAAGCCTTCAGTTCTGGGAAGAAGTAAGCGATTTCCACTTTAGCAGCTTCGACAGCGTCGGAACCGTGTACGGCGTTGGCGTCGATCGAATCGGCGAAATCGGCGCGGATCGTGCCTTTTTCTGCTTTCTTCGGATCGGTCGCGCCCATCAGGTCACGGTGGGCCAGAACGGCGTTTTCGCCTTCCAGGGCTTGGATCATGACGGGACCGGAAACCATGAAGTCGACCAGATCTTTGAAGAAGCCGCGTTCTTTGTGCGCTGCGTAGAAGCCTTCAGCTTGTTCGCGCGACAGTTGGGTCATGCGTGCTGCAACGATTTTCAGGCCAGCGTTTTCAAAACGGGTGTAGATTTGACCGATTACGTTTTTTGCAACTGCGTCTGGTTTGATGATCGACAGGGTGCGTTCGATTGCCATGTGTGAAAACTCCAATAAAAAGTAAGGTTTAAAACGGTAAATTGATAACTCAATCAACCTTTGATTTTACCATACTCCACCCCACATCACCCAGACAGACAGGGGGCATGCTTCCCTGCCGCTTGAGTTTAATGAAATCTTAAGCTGCTTTTTTGGCAAATTCCGGCCCTCATGCTATCCTTGGGTAAAGCAGTAATTTGAATTGACAACACGGAGGCACTATGAATCAGAACATGCAACGCACCTTTGACCTGTCGGGGGGCATGCAGCAAGTCCGCCATCAGGTCTTGCGCAACACTTACTGGCTGCTGGCACTGTCCATGATACCGACCGTGCTGGGCGCCTTCATCGGCGTGCAAATGCACTTGCCGATGCTGACCGGCGGCATGGGTTTCATCATCTTCATGGCCGTCGCATTCGGCTTCATGTACGCGATTGAGAAAACCAAGAACTCGGGCCTGGGCGTTGCCGTCCTGCTGGGCTTTACCTTCTTCATGGGCCTGATGCTCACGCCTATTCTGACGCGCACGCTCGGCTACTCGAACGGCGGCATGCTGATCATGACAGCGTTCGGCGGCACGGCCACCATCCTGGCCGTGATGGCGACGATCGCCACGGTGTCGAAGCGCGACTTCTCGGCCATGGGCAAATGGCTGTTCGCCGGCGTGATCGTGCTGATCCTGGCATCGGTGGCGAACATCTTCCTGGGCCTGTCGGCACTGTCGATCGTGATCTCCATGGTCGCCATCGCCATCTTCTCGGCCTACATCCTGTATGACGTGCAGCAAATCATCAACGGCGGCGAGACCAACTACATCTCGGCCACCCTGCGCATCTACCTGGACGTGTACAACATCTTCACCAGCCTGTTGTCGCTCTTAGGTTTCGCTGGCGGCAGCCGCGACTAAGCGCTAGCGAAAAAACGCCCAGGGCGGCGTTGCAGTGCCTCGCCGTACTAGTCGTACTGTCTTCGGCACCGCGCCTTGCCCTGAACGTTTTGTGCGCTGCGCTTATGCGCTAGGATATGAAAATAAAAGCCGACCCTCGGGTCGGCTTTTTTACGTCTGCCGTATCTACTTGCTCTTCTCCGCCACCTCGCGCAGGCAGGCGCGGGCGCGGTCCAGGGTCGGGTTGTCGCGCTGGGCCGCATACACGGCGTAGGCCGAATGCGAGAATTCGGGCACGTCGCGCACGCGGTGCAAGAGGCCCGCATCGAGGTAAGGTTGCGCGCTGCCGATGCGAAAGTAACTGGCGCCACCCACTTCCAGCAGGTACACGAGGGCCAGCGGCCCCAGCGAAATCGAGATGGGCGGGCTGCTCAGCTCCGGATACGTCGCCTGGTGGTTGGCCGCGAAGCTGGGCCCCCAGTCCACATACACATACGTATCGGCATGCATCTGCCCGTCGGCGCGCGTGGTCACCATCACCAGCTTTTCCTCGGCCAGCAATTCGCTGGCCAGGCCCGGGCGCTGCGGCGGGTTGTACAGCACGGCCAGGTCGAGCGAGCCGTCATGCACGGCGTCGAGCAGGCGCGCAGGACTGTCGACTTCCGCGCGCAAGGCGATCTCGGGGCAATCGCGGCTCATGCGTATCAGCCAGTCGCCAAGCAGCGGCTGCCACAGGCTCAGTTCGCAGCCAATGCTGACGGCGTCGTCGCGCCCCGGCGGCAAGGCCACCTGGTGGCGCGCCCGCTCCCATACCTGCACCAGCGTGGCCGCATGGCGCATGAAGCGCTCGCCGGCCGAGGTCAGGCGGGCGCCCGCCTTGTTGCGCACGAAAAGCTGGCGTCCCAACTGCTGTTCCAGCGTGCGGATGCGGGCGCTGACGGCAGTTTGCGTCACGTGCATGCGTTCGGCCGCCATAATGAAGCTGCCGCAGGAAGCCACTTCGAGGAAGGTACGCGCTTGATTGATATCCATCAATCCATGATATCAGCTGCCGCACGTCTCAACTGACACGCTCGTAGCCGCCCAGCACGCCCTGCTTCGACAAGACCCATTGCCACAGCTGCAAGTCGCGCGCGCGGAAGGCACCGGCGCAGGACAGCAAATAGTATGACCACATGCGGTGGAAGCGCTCGCCCAGCTGGGCGGAAAAACGCGGCCAGGCCTGCTCGAAATTGGCGTGCCAGGCCATCAGGGTCTTGTCGTAATCGGCGCCGAAGTTATGCAAGTCTTCAGCGACAAACAGATCGTCCATGGCGTCGCCGATCTGGCCGATCGACGGCAAGTCGCCATTCGGGAAGATGTATTTGTCGATCCACGGGTCGCACGCGGATTGCCGCTTGTTCTTGCCGATCGTGTGCAGCAGGAACAGGCCGTCGTCTTCCAGGCAGCGGTGCGCCACTTCCATGAAGGTACGGTGATTTTTATGCCCCACGTGCTCGAACATGCCGATGCTGACGATGCGGTCGAACTTTTCATCGGTGTCGCGGTAATCCTGCAGGCGGAAGTCCAGCTTGCCTCCGCCCGGCATGCCGCGCGCATACGCGACCTGCTCTTGCGAGATGGTCACGCCCACGCACTGCACCTGGTATTTTTCCGCCGCATAGCGCATGAAACTGCCCCAGCCGCAGCCGATGTCGAGCACGCGCATGCCCGGCTCCAGCCTGAGCTTGCGGCAGATCAGATCGAGCTTGGCTTCCTGCGCCTCGGCCAGGTTGGCCGCATCCTTCCAGTAGCCGCAGGTATAGGTCATGCGCGGATCGAGCATGGCCGCATAGAAGGCGTTGCCCAGGTCATAGTGTTCCTTGCCCACCATCCACGCGCGGCGTTCCGTCTGCAAGTTGAACAGGCGCGCAGTCAGCGCGTGGAAGAGCAGGCGCATCGGGCGCACGTCGTCGGCCACCCTGGCGCGCAACAGATGGCAAAAGAATTCGTCGAGCTGGCTCGCATCCCAGTCGCCATCCATGTACGCTTCGCCCAGGCCCAGGTTGCCGCTGGCGAAGGCCCGTTCCGGCACGCCCGGTTTGCGCAACTGCATGTCCCAGGCGGCGCGGCCATTCAGGTGGATGTCGGCCCTGGCCAGCAATTCGGCCGCTTCGCGGGTCAGCCGCGTGTCGAGCTGGAGTTCAGTACTACCTGCTGGTGCTTGCTGTAATTGTGTCATTTGCTGCGTGTTCATGCCCTGCCGCCTCCAGATGGTTGTCGGTGCTGGCGCGCCGGCACGTCCACTCAGAGGCCCGGCGGCGCACCAGCAATAAAATTATCTACCCCTCATCCGCATCTGGATAATGAAACATCATGGCCATTCATATCAAAATAATTGCTGCAAAATGATTTCAATAAATTATTTTATGGAAATATCTTATACAATATACCTACCGTAGAATGAAAAAAGCCGCCCGTAAGGCGGCTGTTCGCGGCAAGTAAGACCCACAATCAAAAGTCGTGATTCGGCGGATACTTGCTGTAAAAATCGTTATCCCATTTGAAGTTGGTAAACGCCACCGTCATCGATATGTCCAGCGCTTCGACAAAATGCCAGCAGCCGACGGGCAAAAACAGGATTTCGCCCGGAGCCAGCACGCATTCGCGCACCTGCACGTCGGCCATCAGCGGATAGCGCCGCAGGTCGATATCGCGCCCGTCGACGGGGGTAAAACAGTGGCGCTGGTTGTACACGCGCGCCACTTCGCAGGCGGCCATGATCCGCAGCCGCTTGCGCCCTTTTACCTGCGCCATGAAGTTGTTCGTCAAGTCGTGGTGGAACGGCGTCACGGTGCCGGCCGGACCAAACCATAAGAATCCCGTGGGGCCATCATCCTGCTTCAGGTATTCGGGCAGCTGGCCGATATCGCCCCACAGCTCGCGCAGCGCCTGCCGGTTTTGCGAATTGTTGTTCGCCGTCATATAGAAATCGTTGGTCGTGCCGCTGCTCTCGACCAGGCTGGCGTATTCGCCAAAGGCCATCTTGCGCTTGTGCGCCACGCTGTTCATTTCGTACTGGGCATCCGCTTCGCGGCCGAACTGTACTTCCACTTCGCGCTGCGCGTAGTGTTCACGAAAATAGGCCGAACTCCATTTTCGGATCGCCGGCCAGTCATCCAGCATGCCCGTGATGATCACGGGCTGATTGGTGGAATAGTATTCTTCCAGAAACGCTTGCGCCGTCAATTTGTCGCGGCGCGGTATCTCGGGCGAACGCATCTGGTTCAGCTTGCGCTGGATGTCGATCACCCAGTCGCGCTTGGCCAGCCGGTTCGACAGGCGCACGGCGCCGGCAAGATACGGGCTATGCAACGCCAGTTCGATTTCTCGGCGCGCCAGCGGCTCCGCGATGCCGGCCTGTTGCAGCACCGGCATCAGCGCCGACGGATGGCTGCCCAGCATGAGGTTTTCCGCGATCCAGCTGCGCCACTCGCGGCTCAGCTCCGGGTCTTGCTTCTGCTCCAGCTGTTTTGCTCCCAATGTCGATACGGCCGCCATTATCTGTCTCCTTTTTATATGCATCAGCGGCCGGACAGCATGCACCGTCCGGCCGCACCCTACCCTAACGACGCATTACCGTACTTTCCACACCTCCGTCGCCAGCACGCCATTCGCGTCGCCATCGAGTTCCCACGAGAACGCGCCGCGCAAGCCCTGGTCCTTCACGTACTTCACCTTGGTGCCGATGACGGTCGGGTCGTCATAGCTCCACCACTGGCCACCCGCGCCCGTGTACAGGTACAGCTGCCTGGTCACGGGATGGTAATAGCGCGTGCCGGTCTTGGCGACGAGGATTTTATAGTCCTCGATGCCCGACTCGTAGGTGCCTGGCGCCGTGCCCGTGGCCACCTGGTACAGGCCATCGCCGTTCGGTCCTGGCGCCACGCCCGTCCAGCCGCGGCCATAGAACGGGATGCCCAGCAACAGCTTGTCGCGCGGCACGCCGGCGGCAATCATGTACTGCACCGCCTTGTCACCCACGTATTCGCGCGCCATGCCCGTCGATGGATCGGCAGGGTCGGCAAACAACTGGGCATTGAAGTTGGTGCTGTTTTCCCATCCGCCGTGGAAGTCGTAGGTCATCAGGTTGATCCAATCCATATACTGCGAGTACAGGGCCGGTTCCGTGTTGTCGATCTTGTCCTTGCCGGCACCGACGGCCGCCGTCAACAGGTAGCGCTTGCCATTGGCGGCACCGAGCGCATCGAGCTGGCTGCGGAATTCCGCCATCAACAAGGTGAAGTTGCGCTTGTCGTTGGGGCTGACCGTGTTGTATGGCTGGCCGCCGCCGACCGGGTATTCCCAGTCGATGTCGATGCCATCAAAGATGTTGGCCGCCGCGCCCGCGCCACCGCGCCCGCCCTGCACCGGCAAGTTGCCCTTGATGTAGATATCGATGCAGGAACGCACCATCTGCTTGCGCAGCGCGTCCGTGGCCGAGCCGACGGAGAAATTCTTCGACCAGCTCCAGCCGCCCAGCGAGATGAACAACTTGAGGTTCGGGTGCGCCGCCTTCAGCTTTTTCAGCTGCAGGAAGTTGCCCGACAATGGAGCGTCCCACGGGATGGCCTGGCCATCGACGGTGCGCTTCGGCGTGCGGATGTAGTCGGCCTCGGCATCGCCGCCCGTACCCGCGTCCGGCGAATTCGGATTCGTCGCGCCCGGTTCCGTCTTGGTGATCATGGCGCATTCGTAGCCGCCATTTTTCGGATAGATGTTGCCGAAAGCGTAGTTGATGAAGGTCAGCTTGTCGGCCACGCCGCTGGAATGCACGTTCGCCACCTCATAGTCGCGGCCATACACGCCCCACTGTGCGAAGTACGACCCCACTTCGCGGCCCGTTGGGGTCGGCGTTGGCGTCGGGGTCGGCGTCGGGGTCGGTGTCGGTGTCGGTGTCGGTGTCGGTGTCGGCGTCGGGGTCGGTGTCGGCGTTGGCGTGGTGCTGCAGATCTCCAGGCTGGTCCATGGCTTGCCCGTGCCGGCGCCGCCGCTGCTGGTCGACGGGTTGTCGCCCTGCGTCCAGTAGTTGGCGCGGTAATTCGTGCCGCCGTAGCTGACGGTGGCGCCCGCGCTGTAAGCCGTGCCGGCCACCCATGCCAGCGCGCAGGTGCCGCCGGCAGGCGTTGGTGTCGGCGTCGGCGTGGGTGTCGGGGTTGGATTCGGTGTCGGTGTCGGTGTCGGTGTCGGTGTCGGCGTCGGGGTTGGCGTGGGAGTCGGTGTCGGTGTCGGGGTCGGCGTGGTGCCGCCGTCGCACGTGCCGCCCGCGCTCCACAGGCTAGGCGTGGAAACGGGGTTCCAGCCCGAGCCCACGTGGTCGGTCTGCGTCACCAGGGCCGTGTAATTGGCTCCCAGGTATGTGACCACCGTGCCCGCGTTATAGGTGCCACCCTCTTGCCATGGCACGCAGGCGACCACCGTGCTGGCCGCCAGCAATTGCGAGCCGCCCGGTGCGCTGGCGTCGCCACCGCCACCGCATGCCGCCAGCACGCCACCACTGGCCAGACATACCATCATGTTCCTGATTGTTTTTTTGAGTATTAAATTTTCCACGCTGTCTCCTGTTCAGGTTTGCGGAAATACCACTCTGTTTCAATAAAAAGCTACCCTGTGATTTTGTTTTTTGCAGTTGCAAGAACAGCATGCTGCTGAAAAAATAGGCGGTCAAGTGGTTTTGAAGTGGCCTCAAAGTGTGCAATACCACTTCGCGCAAAAAACGCGGCGGCCCAGGCGAACGGCGTGTTGTCCTACTGGACAATGAAAAAACGGCAGAGGGAGGATGCAAAAAGACGCTGGATCGGGAAAAGACAGACCAGTTTTATAACACGCTGCAACTGGTATTGGGGAAGCTTGCTGTGCCATTCAATACAGCGGCGGCGGGTGCCTGCCTGGCCACCCGCCGCGCTATGCAAACTTATTGAGGCAAATCAAACACTGCCATGGATTCCACGTGCGAAGTATGCGGGAACATGTTCACCACGCCCGCCTTGCTCAGCACATAGCCCGCTTCCAGCGCCAGGATGCCGGCGTCGCGCGCCAGGGTCGACGGGCTGCACGAGACGTACACTATGCGTTTCGGCAACAGGTCGGGACGCACTTGCGACAGGCCGACCAATGCCTGGCACAGGGCCATGGCGCCATCGCGCGGCGGGTCGACGAGGATGCGATCAAAACGGCCCAAGGCGATCAGGTCGTCCGTCGTGACTTCGAACAGGTTGCGCGTCGAGAACGAGGTTTTTTCCGCCAGGCCATTGGCCAGCGCGTTTTCCAGCGCCCGCTCCGTCAGGGTGGTGCTGCCTTCGATGCCCACCACTGCGCTGCCTTGCGTGGCCAGCGGCAAGGTGAAATTGCCCAGGCCACAGAACAGGTCGGCCACGCGGTCGGTCGGCTGCACTTCCAGCAAACGCAGGGCTTTCGACACCAGCACGCGGTTGATGTGGTGGTTCACCTGGGTAAAATCGACAGGCTTGAACGGCATCTTGACGCCGAATTCCGGCAGCAGGTAGTGCAACTGCTTGTCCAGCGGATAGAACGGCACGGCCGTTTCCGGCCCTTTCACCTGCAGCCACCATTGCACGCCGTACTCGTCGGCAAAGGCTTTCAATTTCGTTTCATCGTCCGCCGTCAACGGCGCCATGATGCGCAAGACCATGGCGGTGACGTCTTCACCGACTGCCAGCTCGATCTGCGGCATCTGCTCGAAGATCGACAGCGAAGCAATCAATCCACGCAGCGGCAGCAGCATGGCGGATATGTGCGGTGGCAAGATTTCGCAGCTATCCATGTCGGCAACGAAGGCCGATTTCTTTTCATGGAAGCCCACCAGCACGGCATCCTTCTTCTTGACGTGGCGCACGGACAGGCGCGCGCGGTAGCGGTAGCCCCAGGTCGGGCCATACATGGGACGCATGATGCTTTGCGGACGCACCTTGCCGATATGCCACAAGTTATCTTCCAGCACGCGCTGCTTGATCGCCACCTGCGCCGACGGCTCCAGATGCTGCATCGAGCAGCCGCCGCAGTTATCGAAATGCTTGCACTTGGGTGTCACGCGCATGGACGATTCGCGGTGCAGCACCGTCATGCGGGCCATTTCCCAGTTCTTCTTTTTCTTGTACGTCACAAAGCTGACGCGCTCGCCCGGCAATGCGCCTTCGACAAACACGACCTTGCCCGGCGAGCCGTCTTCGTTCTCAATATGGCCAACGCCACGGGCGTCCATGTCGAGCGATTTGATTTCGATGATATTTTCTTGCATAGCGATCAATAGGTAAGAGTGGGCCAGGACGCAGGGCCGCGCTGGAACTTGAAAGAATGGGGGAAAGGTCAGGCGCCGCGAGCGGGGCGTATGATAGCAGATGCGGCCCCGGAATTACCGGGAGCGGGCGTCTTACAATAACGAGTCGCGCACCACGCCGCGTGCCGCCATGGCACGTTTGAGTTTAATCAGGGCTTCCTGCTGGATCTGGCGCACGCGTTCGCGCGTCACGCCCATTTCTTCAGCCAGGGTTTCCAGCGTGGCCGGATCGTCGTTGTCCAGGCCGAAACGGCGCATGATGACCACGCGCTGCTTGTCGGGCAGCTTGGTCAGCCAGTCGCGCACCAGCACCGTCATTTCATGGTGTTCCGCGCGCGCGTCGGGGCTGTCTTCGCTGGCGCCGGGCAGCATGTCCATCAGCGACGATTGCGGATCGTTGTCGAGCGGCGCGTCGAGCGAAGTGGCGTGCTCGGACAGGGCCAGGATATCCTGCACCTCTTCCACGGGACGGCCCACCAGGTGGGCGATGTCTTCCGCGGTGGCATCCTTGCCATCGTGGTGCTGGGCTTCCAGGTGGTATTTGCCGCGCAGGATCTGGTTCAGTTCGCGCACCATGTGCACGGGCAGGCGCACCGTGCGCGCCTGGTTCATGATGGCGCGCTCGATGCTCTGGCGTATCCACCAGGTGGCATAGGTGGAAAAACGGAACCCGCGTTCAGGCTCGAACTTGTCGATGGCCCGCATCAGGCCGATATTGCCCTCCTCGATCATGTCGAGCAAGACCACGCCGCGGTTGATGTAATGCTTGGCGATCGACACGACCAGGCGCAGATTGTGCTCGATCATGGTTTGCCGGGCCTCGAAATTGCCCTGCTTGGCCAGGGTGGCGTAATGCACCTCTTGCACCGCCGTCAGCAATGGCCGCGTGCCGATCTGGTTCAGGTAGTGCTGCGTGGTATCGGTCGACAGCTCGGCCGCCAGCACCTTTTTCAGTTCATCGACACTTTCGACCAGCACGCTGACGCTGGCCACCTCGCCGCCCTCGCCCGCGTCGACGGCATCAACACCGTCGAGTTCGCCGGCATCGTCCGTCACGACTTCGTCTGCCCCGTCTTCCGGCAGTTCCGGCTCATCGTCCAGCTGATCGTGCGGCGCGTGTGTCATTGCTTTACCTAACGGTTAGGCAGGAATTTCGAAGGGTCGACAGGCTTGCCCTGCTGGCGGATTTCAAAGTGCAGCTTCACGCGGTCGGCATCGGAATCGCCCATTTCGGCGATGGCCTGGCCTTTGTTGACGTTCTGCCCTTCCTTCACCAGGATGCTGCGGTTATGCGCATAAGCCGACAACAGACTATTACTGTGCTTCACGATGACAAGATTACCATAACCACGGATTCCGCTCCCGGCATACATGACTTTTCCCGCGCCGGCCGCCACCACCTGCTGGCCCGCCTTGCCCGCGATATCGACGCCCTTGTTCTTGCCTTCGTCGAAAGTGCCGATGACCTTGCCTTCGGACGGCCACATCCAGCTGATCTTCTCGTCGCCAGGCGCCGATGCGGCAGGGGCTGCCGCGGCGGCGGCCGGTGCGGCGGCGACAGCTGCTGCCGGCGCTGGCGCAGGCTTGGCGTCGGCACTGCCGCCATCGGCGCGCAATTCGGCCAGAGTGGCGTCGGAATACGCGCGCTTCTCGCCGCGCGGGCCGGTTTTCTTCGGCACGACGGGTGCGGCCGGCTTGGTTTCCGTCACCGGCGGCATGACGATGGCCGATGTTTGCGCACCGCCCGTGTCGCCATTCGGCGGCAGCACGCGCAATACCTGGTCGACCTTGATGTCGTTCGGGTTGCTCAAGTCATTCCAGGCCACCAGGTCGCGGTAATTCTGACCGTGTTCCAGAGCGATGCGCAACAGGGTGTCACCGCGCTTGACCGTGTAATAGGCCGGGTCGCGGTCGCGCGGATCGCTGGCGGCGGCGCTGCTGCCCGATGGATGGCGCTCCACGACGGGTGCCTGGACACCCGTGGTGCCGCAACCGCTCAACAGGGCGGCCAGCGCAAGACTGCAGAGGAGTACATTGTTTTTCTTAATCATTCGTTTTCTTAATCATTCGCATGTATATTCAGGTCCTGCCTTCCAGCTGATCCGGGGATCATATGGTGCCCGGGCGCAAAGGCACGAAATGGCAGTCTTCCAGGGTCTGGCTGGTCCATTCCATTTTCCCCACCCGGGTAATGAGTTGCAAGTGTTGCAATTTAGCCCCCACCGGCGCAACCAGACGCCCGCCGGGCGCCAGCTGTTCCAGCAAGGCTTGCGGGACTTCCAGGCCGGCTGCGGCAAGGATGATCCCGTCGAAGGGCGCCGCCTGCGGCAGGCCAAGCATACCATCTCCGTACTGCAAGCGCAGATTTGACACGCGCAGCGGACGCAGATTGGCCTTCGCCAGCTCGTGCAGGGGCCGGATGCGCTCGATCGAATACACCTCTTTCGCCACCAGCGACAGCACCGTCGCCTGGTAACCGCAGCCCGTGCCGATCTCCAGCACGCGCTGCAAGTTGCCGCCCTGGCGCATCACTTCGATCATGCGCGCCACGATGTACGGCTGCGAAATGGTCTGGTGATGGCCGATGGGCAAGGAGGCGTCGATATACGCCTGCGACGCCAGCGCCTCGTCCATGAACAAATGGCGCGGCACGGCTTGCATGGCATCGAGCACCACCTGGTCCTTGACGCCCTGTTTCGCGATGCGCGCCACCATGGCCCGGCGTACGGCCTCCGACACCAGCGGATTTTGCCGCGGCGGCGACAGCACCGCTGGCTGCGCCCGCTCATTGGCGATGGCCTGGGCCCGCGACGGTGCGATGGGCGGCGTGGCAGCGTGGTACGGCGCGCCTCCCCTGGCCGCATTTTGCGCCGCATTTTGCGTCGCCGTCTGCGGCGTGGCAATGCGCGACTGCGCCAGCGACTGCCCCCCGCCCTGCCTGGCGGGCTTGCCGGCCAGCGAATCGAGGGTAAGGGGGAAGGTGCGCGGCTTGTCAGTCATAGTGAGCGGTCATGCCAGGCCTTTTGCCAGTGCATCGAGTTGGGTGGTATGGGTCAGGTCGATCTGCAGCGGCGTGATCGAGACTTGTCCATGTTCAACGGCGTAAAAGTCCGTGCCCGGCCCGCCTTCCTTGGCGGCGCCGGCGGGGCCGATCCAGAAGATTTCACGGCCACGGGGATCGAGCGCGCGGATCACGGGCTCGGCCGAATGGCGCTTGCCCAGGCGCGTGGCCGCCATGCCTTGCAATTGTTCGTATGGAATGGCGGGGATGTTCACATTCAGCAAATATGGTTTCTGCAGGGCGTCAAACTGGCGCTCGACGATTTCCCGCGCCACGCGGGCGGCCGCGTCCAGGTTGGCCCAGCCGAATTGCGACTGGGAAAAGGCAATGGCGGGAATGCCGAACAAGTAGCCCTCCGTGGCGGCCGCCACGGTGCCCGAATACAGGGTGTCGTCGCCCATGTTGGGGCCGTTGTTGATACCGGAGACCACCAGGTCGGGGCGCTCGATGAGCATGCCCGTCAGCGCCACGTGCACGCAGTCGGTGGGCGTTCCGTTGACAAAATAAAAGCCGTTGGCAGCCTTGTGCACGGACAGGGGCCGGTCCAGGGACAGCGAATTGGACGCGCCCGAACGATTGCTGTCGGGCGCCACCACGACGATTTCCGCAATGGGCGCGAGCGCGTCGGCCAGCGCCGCCAAGCCTGGCGCCAGGTAACCGTCGTCGTTACTGATAAGAATTCTCATAACGAGATTTTACCTGAAGCAATGCCAACACTGCGCGTGCCACGCGCCGAATGGCAGCATTATTTATGTCGCCGCGCTGACATGGCGCAAGGCGTCAGCGCTGCTCGATGCGCGCTTCCGATAACGCCCCTTCCAGCGCCTGCACTTCATCCTCCTGCAAGGCCAGCAAGGCATTCAGGTCGCCTTGCAATTTATACATTCTTTTCAGCTGCGCCATGCCGCGCCTGCGCAGCTTGCCCGGCACGCCCGGGCGCAGCAGACCGGACTTCAAATGTTCGGCCAGTTCGCCCGCCTGCGCATACTGTTCGCGCTCGATCATGCCTTGCAACATCGAGATCATGCTGGCCAGGGTGTCCGGCTCGGCCACGTCCTGCCCGCTGGCGCGGCCGGCCAGGATGGTTTCCTGCAAATGCCGGGCGCCGTCCAGCACGCTGTCCGCATGCCCCGTGACGGGCGCATTCAGCAACCGGTCGCTGCCGCTGAGCACCGCGTCTTCCAGCAGGCGCGCCGCCTCGCTGTCGCCCTGCTGCTGCAGGGTACCGGCCAATTGCTTCTTGCTGTGCAAGGTATCAAGGTGGTCTTCGCCCAGCAGGCGTGCATGCACTTCCAGCACCTGCTCCTGCACGCTGCGCGCCGCATCGAGTTCGCCTCGCCGCAGCAGCGCCTCGGCCAGCTTGCGCTGGCTCATCAGAGTTTCAGGATGGTCGAGCCCGTGCGTGCGCTCGCGCGCCGCCACCTGGTCTTCGTGCAGCTGGCGCGCGCCAGCCCAGTCGCCCTGCCCGGCCACGATATCGGCCAGCAAGTCGCGCGTGGCCAAGGTGGCCGCATGGTCGCTGCCCAGGCGCCGCTCCTGCACCTGCAGCACGGCAGCGAACAGGCGCCGCGCGCCTTCCAGGTCGCCTGCGCGCCCCAGCGCCTGCGCCAGGGCCAGCTTGCTGCGCAAGGTATCGCCATGCTCGGCGCCAAACAGGCGCTCGCGCGCCGCCACCACCGTGCCCAGCACTTGCTGCGCCTGCGCCAGCCGCCCCATGCGCAGCAAGGTGGCGGCGCGGCCATCCATCGCTTCCAGGGTCAGCGGATGCTCGCTGCCCAGCTGGCGCGCGTAACTTGCCAGCACAGTATCGCGCAACAGCAGCGCCGCCGCCATTTCCCCCTGCAGCAACAACGTTTGCGCCAGGCAGGCCCGGGCGGCCAGGGTGTCGGGATGCTCGCTGCCCAGCACGCGCTCGCGCACGTCGAGCACGTCTTCTTCCAGGAAGCGCGCTTCATCGAGCTTGCCCAGCTGGCGCAGCAGGCGCGCCATGCCGCTCTTGCACGCCAGGCTGTCGGGATGCTCCTCGCCCAGCAGGCGTACGCGGATCTCGACGCTCTGGCGAAATGCATCGAGCGCCTGCGCGCTGCGCCCGTCCTTGCGGTACAGCTCGCCCAGGCGGGCCAGGTCGCGCGCCAGCGGCAGGGCCACGGCGCGGCCCGGTTCCAGCAGCAAGGCCTGGCGCGCTTCGCTGATGGCGCCCAGCAAGGCGATTTCACGGCTCGATTGCCAGGGAAAGTAGCCACCCGTCATCCAGTGCAAGAAGGCTTCGAAGGTGCGCGTGAGGGAAAAACGGTCGCCACCCTGGTCGATGCGCACGGCCAGCTGTTCGCCATAGGCAAAGGTCTTCGTCTGCTGCAGCTGGACTTCGTCGAAATAGCTGTCGAGGGCAACCTGCGGCAAACCGTAGGAAGTGCGCAGCAGGCGCTCGAACATGGGCTGGAAGCCGGCGATGCCCTTGTGCGCGTCGCCGCGCCGCCACTCGGCCCGCTGTGCACCATCGCCCATTTCTATGCGCGAGGGCAAGGGGTAGACGAGCAGCGGACGCTGTTCGTCTTCATGGCTGCGGCGGTACTCGATGGCCCGGGTGACGAGCGCATCGACGCCTTCCAGGCTTTGCCGGTTCGGCGTGAAGACCACCACCAGCTTTTTCGGCAGCAAGGTGGTGCAGATGCCGGCGCTGTCCGTGCGGCCCGTGCGCGAATCGACCAGCACGTAGCGGAAATGCTGGGCCAGGGTATCGGCAAAGCAGCGGAACAGGGCCGGGCAAGTGTCGAACAGCTGATCCCAGCGCATCTGCGCCAGGCGTTCGCTGTAGCTGGCATCGAAACGCCCCGCGCGCATCAGGTACAGCGGGCTGCCTTGGTCGACGCGCACCACGTATTGCTGCCAGTCGATGGCGTCGAGCACGCGTTGCGCCAGCGCCGCATCGTCGCAGCCGGCATCTTCGCGCCCCCGGGCCTGCCCGCCGCCATTTTCCAGGCTGATGCGCTCGAGCTGCTGGCGGCACGCCTCGAAGAACTCGAGCACGCCCGGCCGTTCCTCGTGCTGCTCGAAATAATGGTGCAGGCCCGGCGCTTCCATGTCCCAGTCCAGCATCAGCACGGGCACGCTGGCGTTTTCACGGCGCGCCAGCAGGACGGCGATGTTCGACAGGGCCATGGTACGGCCGGTACCGCCCTTGTAGGAATAGAAGGTGACGACTTCGCCAGGGGCGCTCAAAGGTGGCAGGGAGAGGCGTTGGCATTCCATGACAGGACCTTTTACGTGATTAACGCGGAAAGTGGGGAGGCGGAATGGCGCGCCATTCCGGTGGAATATCGGGCAACACGAAACGGCTGCAATCGTGGCCGGGCGGGGTTGACCGCTTGAGCAAGTGGTAATGCGTGGCGATGCGCTGCACGATGCGGTCGATGTCGGGCAGGTATTGCGGATTCGACTTCAGGTCGCCGCTGGCCAGCGTATAGCCGGAGAAATCGACGTACAGCCCCGACTCCGTGATTTGTGGCGGCAAGCCGTCCGGATGGCGCGTCATGATGATGGGGATGATCAGGTGGCTGGGCAGCTCATACCAGGCGCGCCGCTCCTGTTCGATTAGTTGCATGGCAGCAAATTCACGCCGCGTATAGCCATGCGCTTCATATTTGGGCGTGTACAGCACGATCATGCAGACGCTCTGGCACATGGCGCGCGCCACGCGCAGGTCGATATCGTCGCCACCGCCCAGTTGCTCGCTGTCGATGAACAGCACTTCTTCACGGTCGAGGTGCGGTTCCAGATAGCAAGCCAGCGCCTCGATGAGATCATTCTTGAACTTGTTCATGAACGCATATTGGCCGTGTGCATAGCTCAAGAAACAGCCGTAGCGGATCTCCATGGCATCCCCCCTGTTCCCCGTGCGGCCCTGCCAATGCCGCGCCTTCATCCTGCAAGGCATGCGCTCACTGTAGACCGCCCGGTAACAGCTCAGTTTGCGCTGGCGCAAAGATTTGTCTGGCGTCCTGGACATGCGAAAAAAAGCCAGAAACTGGCGCGATCACGCCCATTGTTGGCATGACTGGCGCGCAGGAAAACACGGCGCAAAAACGCCATGATCTTGATAACAAAGGGAAATATGCCGGCGCGCAACTGGCGCCGGCAACGAAGACTTAAGCGCCCTTGGCGGGCAGGTTGCGGAAGAACTCCACCACTTCGTTTGTATCGCGCGTGCGCTTGAACGGTGGCAGGCTTTGCCAGATGCGCTTGCCATACGGCTTGGAAATGAGGCGCGGATCGCAGATCATCAGCACGCCGCGGTCGCCCTCGTCACGGATCAGGCGGCCTGCGCCCTGCTTCAGATTGATGATGGCTTCCGGCAACGAATGGTGCATGAAACCGTTCTTGCCCTGCTTTTCCATCACTTCGATGCGCGCGGCCAGCACGGGATCGTCGGGCGGCGCGAACGGCAGCTTGTCGATGATCACCAGAGAGAGAGCGTCGCCGCGCACGTCGACGCCTTCCCAGAAGCTCTGGCTGCCGATCAGCACGCCATTCCCGGCGGCGCGGAACTGATCGAGTAATTCCGTGCGGCCCTTGTCACCCTGCACGAACAGGGGGTAGTTCAAGCCCCGCTGCTTGAATTCGTCGGCCAGGCGCTCGGCCGCGCGCTTGACGGCGCGCAAGGTGGTGCACAGGAAGAAGGTGCGCCCACCCGCCGCCTCGATGATGGGCAAGGCGCAGTCGATGACGGCATCCGTGTAGCCCAGCGAGTTCGGTTGCGGCAGGTTTTGCGGCACGAACAGCAAGCCCTGCTGGCCATAGTCGAAGGGGCTCGGCCAGGTGTGCGACGGTTCGCCCGTCAAGCCCATCTGTCCCGAAAAATGCTTGAAATCGTTCTTCACGGCCAGGGTGGCGGACGTGAAAATCCAGCTGCGCGGCGTGCCTTCGCGCTGGTTGTTGAAGATCGGCGCGATCGACAATGGTGTCTTATGCAACTGCAAGGAGCTGGAAAACGCCTCCACCCAGAACACGGCTTCTTCGCCGGCCGCTACCTTGGCCTTCGGATCGAACTTCCAGCCGCTCAGCTGCTGCGCCAGCTCGACGCCGCGCACGCGGCACTGTTCCAGCGTTTCCGCCCGTTCCGCCTGGGTTTCCAGCACGGCCACCATGCCGTCGAGTTCATCCTTGAGGGTGTCCAGCGCCGGAAAGAAATCACTCGACGGGGCGATTTGCGGCAGGGACAGGCGCACGATATCCTGCGGGAAGGTCAAACGCAGGTCGCGCGCCGCCTTTTCCACCACCGTCACCGTCTTGGCCCAGTCGATGCCGCGCGCGTGCGCCAGGCCCTCGGCCAGCACGTCGCGGCACAGTTCCAGGATTTGCGAGGTCGACACCGTGTTACCAAAGAACAAAGTGGCCGTATCGGGCAACTGGTGCGCCTCATCGAAGATGATGGTATTGGCCGAAGGCAGTAATTCCGCCACGCCCGTGTCCTTCAGGGCCACGTCGGCAAAGAACAGATGGTGGTTGACCACCACCACATCGGCCTGCTGGGCTTCCTTGCGGGCCTTCATGACGAAGCAATCCTGGTAATATTGGCACTCGGCGCCCATGCAAGTGTCGCGCGTGGACGTCACCAGATTCCAGATCATGGCGTTTTCCGGCACCTTGGCCAGTTCCGCCTTGTCGCCCGAACTGGTCATCTTGATGAAGCGCGAGATTTCGCGCAAATGCCCCACGTCGTCGCGCGAGGTCATGCGCCCGTTCTGCAAGGTGCGTTCCAGGTGATAGTGGCAGACGTAGTTCGAGCGGCCCTTCAGCAGGGCGACGGAGACGGGTGCCTGCAACGCGGCGCGCACGGAGGGGATATCGCGCAGGAACAATTGGTCCTGCAAGTTCTTCGTGCCGGTAGATACGATGGTCTTGCCGCCCCACATCAGGGCCGGCACCAGGTAGGCGAAGGTTTTACCGGTGCCCGTGCCCGCCTCGGCGATCAGGGTGGTCTGGCTGTCGATGGCGTGGGCGATGGCCTTGGCCATTTCCGTTTGCGAACGGCGCGGCTTGTAGCTGCCTACGGCGGGACCGAGCGGACCACCCGCGCCGAACAGGCGCTCGATGTCGGCATCGTGCTTGCCAGGGGCCGCCTGGGGTTCGGCTGGCAGACTGGCTGGCAGATCGGCAGGCTGGCCTTCTGGGTTTACTGGCAATAAATTGTGATCGGTCAAAATATACTTAAGTGAAGGCTGGACTGGACGCTACTGGCGCCCCTCAGGCGGGAACGTCGGGCACCAACTGCATTTTCAGCAAGGTGATGTGATCCTTCAATTGCAATTTGCGCTTTTTCAGGCGGCGCAGCTGCAGCTCGTCATGGTGACCATCGAGTATCAGCAACTCGATGACGGCATCGAGGTCACGGTGCTCCACGTTGAGTTCAATCAGGCGCCGCTCTATATGCTGTGCATCGCTCATGTGTTGCGTTCCAGGCAGTGTTGGTAACAGGCGCGCGCAACGTACGCAGGCAGCCATTGACGCCGGCATCACCGGCAAGTGCATAGTTTAACCCGCCGCGCGCGTTAGGGCACGCCATTTCCGGCATGCCCCACGCACGCAGGTCTTATTTGGCAGGCGGCACAGGCCCGGCAGCTGCTGGCGTGCTGGCAGCATCCGCAGCCGCCTTGGCAGCCTTGGCCTGCGCTTCGGCCTGGCGCTCGGCCAGGCGCTGCGCCACTCTTTTCTGGCGCGCCACGGCGTCAGCCTGCTTGCGCGCATAGTCTGCCTCGCGGGCTGCGCGGCGCGGCGCTTCGGCGGCGGCGGCAGCGGCCTGCTTCGCCACCTTCGCCGCTTGCGCAGCCTCGCGCTCGGCAACGCTCTTGCCTTCCGGCTTGGGCGGCGCCGGCTCGGGCATGACCACTTTCACGGGCTTGGGCATGGCCGCAGCCCGCTGCTCGGCGTCGAGGCGCGCACTTTCCTGCGTCCTGGCCAGGTCGATATCGCGCAGGCGCACGGACTCGGCCCGCTTGAAGTAATTCGCTTCCGCGTCGACGGCGCGCAGGCGCACGAGGATCAGGCGGCGCTTTTCCTTGGCCTTGTCGAGGCAGTTATTCACGAAAAACTTGTTGTAGCACTCCAGTTCCCGCGCGGCAAACTCATTTTCCGCCGCCTCGCGCTCGCTGGCTGACTGCTTCAGCTTGGCGTCCGCTTCTTCCACCGACAAGGTGGCGGGCACCTGCGGTGCACCGACCTCATCCAACGCCGCGGCACCCTGGTGCGCGCAGCCGGACAATGCCAGGACCAGGCCCAGCGCCGCGCCCAGCTTGTATAGTGTATTTGCCATCATATGCCTTATCCCTGCCTCAAACGATCGCGTCGGCCGCGCCGCGCTGTTCTTTTTCCATGTATTCGCGCGATTGCATCTCGATGATACGCGAAACGGTACGGTGAAACTCGTTGGCCAGCATGCCGTTCGTGTACAGCTGCTCGGGCGCCACTTCGGCCGACATGATCAACTTGACCTTTTGATCATAAAACACGTCGATCAGCCAGGTAAAGCGGCGCGCTTCGGACGACTGCGCCGCCGACATGGCCGGTATGCCGGACAATATCACCGTATGGAAGCGGCTGGCGATTTCCAGGTAATCATTTTGTGAGCGGGGACCGCCGCACAGGGTGGCGAAATCGAACCAGATGATGCCGCCGGCGCGGCGCAGGCAATGGATTTCGCGGCTCTCGATGCGGATGCGCGCGTCTTCATCGGCCGTCTCGGCGATGCGCGTGTAGGCGTCGCGCAGGGCCTTGTCGGTGGCGGCGCCCAGCGGCGTGTAGTAACTTTCCACCTGTTCCAGCGCGCGGCCACGGTAATCGACGCCCGCATCGACGTTCATCACGTCGAGCTTGTCCTTCAGCAGCGCGATGGTCGGCAGCATGCGGTCGCGGTGCAAGCCGTCCGGATACAGCAGGTCCGGGTCGTAATTCGAGGTCATGATGAAGGACACGCCATTGGCGAACAGGGCCGACAGCAGGTTGTACAGGATCATCGCGTCGGCGATGTCGGAGACGTGGAATTCATCAAAACAGATCAGGCGGTATTTCTTGGCGATACGCTTGGCGACCTCGTCGAGCGGGTCGGCCACGCCTTTCAATTCATCGAGCTGCTGGTGCACGCCGCGCATGAATTCATGAAAGTGCAATCGCGTCTTGCGCACCAGGGGCACGACCGAGTAAAAACTATCCATCAGGAACGATTTGCCGCGCCCTACCCCGCCCCACATGTACACGCCTTTCGGTACGGCAGGACGGTTCAGCAGGCGCTTGAAGGTACTCGAGCGCTGCCCCTTGTAAGCCACCCACTCGTCATAGCACAGCTGCAGGCGGTCGACCGCGCGCCGCTGGGCGGCATCGGCCTTGAAATCACGCTTCTGCAACGCGTGCTGGTAAAACTCTTCAACGTTCATGGGATTCGATTCAACAGGGATTCTTGACATAGCGCAAACGGGCCGGCAAGGCAGAAACTGCTTTGCCGGCCCGCTGCG
This sequence comes from Janthinobacterium sp. SUN073, assembly GCF_030397665.1. Classification (GTDB taxonomy): domain Bacteria; phylum Pseudomonadota; class Gammaproteobacteria; order Burkholderiales; family Burkholderiaceae_D; genus Janthinobacterium. The sequence continues at coordinate 321,853 of NZ_JAPUBT010000001.1, forward strand.
AAGTACCGTAGCGCTTAGAAGTTCAGCGTACGCTTATCGACGGCCAGTGCCGCTTCCTTGGTCGCTTCCGACAAGGATGGGTGCGCGTGGCAGATGCGCGCGATGTCTTCGGCCGAGGCCTTGAATTCCATCGCCACGACGGCTTCGGAAATCAGTTCGGACGCCATCGGGCCGACGATGTGCACGCCGAGGATTTCATCGGTGGTCGCATCGGCCAGGAATTTCACCATGCCCGAAGTGTCGCCCAGCGCGCGCGCACGGCCATTGGCCATGAACGGGAAGGTGCCGGCCTTGTAGGCGATGCCTTCGGCCTTCAGGGTTTGCTCGGTCTTGCCGACCCACGCGATTTCCGGCGAGGTGTAGATTACCCAGGGAATCGTGTTGAAGTTGGTGTGACCGTGCTGGCCGGCGATACGCTCGGCCACGGCAACGCCTTCTTCTTCCGCCTTGTGCGCCAGCATCGGGCCGCGCACCACGTCGCCCACCGCCCACACGTTCGGCAAGTTGGTCTTGCAGTCGCCGTCGACGGCGATGAAGCCGCGTTCGTCCAGCTGCAGGCCGACCTTGTCGGCACCCAGGCCATTCGTGTTCGGCGTACGGCCGATCGAGATGATCAGTTTGTCGAACACGGCTTTTTGCGCTTCGCCCTTGGCGTCCACGAATTCCACGGTGACGTCTTTCTTGCCTGGCGTGATGGCGCCGATCTTGCAACCGAGGTTGATCTTCAAGCCTTGCTTGATGAACAGCTTCGACGCTTCCTTAGCGATCTGCTCGTCGACGGCGCCCAGGAAGACCGGCAGGCCTTCCAGCACGGTGACGTCGGAACCCAGGCGGCGCCAGACACTGCCCATTTCCAGGCCGATCACGCCGGCACCGATGACGCCCAGCTTGGCTGGTACGGCGTCGATGGCCAGTGCGCCCGTGTTCGACAGGATCAGTTTCTCGTCGAATGGTGCGCCAGGCAATTCGCGTGCGTTCGAACCCGTGGCGATAACCACATGCTTGGCCGTCAGGGTTTCGTTGGCTGCGCCCGTCACGCTGATCTCATACGTGCCAGCGGCGGCGGCAGCGAAAGCGGCGCGGCCGTGGAAGAAGGCGATCTTGTTCTTCTTGAACAGGTACAGGATGCCGTCGTTGTTTTGCTTGACGACGGTGTCTTTGCGCTTGAGCATCTGGCCCAGGTTCAGCTTCAGGCCGGCGACGTCGATGCCGTGCTCGGCGAAGCTGTGGCCCGCGTGTTCGAAATGCTCGGACGATTGCAGCAGCGCTTTCGAGGGGATGCAGCCGACGTTGGTGCAGGTACCGCCAGGCGCGGCGCCGCCCTTGGCGTTCGACCACTCGTCGACGCAAGCGACGGAAAAGCCCAGCTGGGCTGCGCGGATGGCGGCGATGTAGCCGCCAGGGCCCGCACCGATGACAACTACGTCAAATTGTTTAGTACTCATGTTTTGTTATTCCAATCTCTTCGTCTGGTACGAAAATCCACAATAGAAGGTAAATCACCACGCCGAAGCCGAAGGTCAATGTAAACAGGACGAAGACCAGGCGCCAGATCCACGCTTCCATGCCGGAAGCGCGGCCCAGGCCGCCGCAGACACCACCGAGCCAGCGGTCGTTGCGCGAACGGCGCAGGCGGTTGAATTCCTGCACCAGGTCGTTCGACGGGCCGGAGGCGGAGGGGCTGTCCGATTTATCCAGGTTGATATTGCTCAGGAGCTTGGCTTTCGCTTGCGCGAATTCCGCGTCGCTCAGGGCGCCCGCCAGGTGCAACTCGTGCAGACGCTTGATTTCTTCAGAGACGTTCATGGGAATCCTCTTTTATTGAGATCAGCCAGCTGCGTCTTCTGGCAAGGGGTATCAACTACATTGCCCCGGCGGCAACGCCGGGGGACTACGGTGCTTACAGGTCCAGCAACAGGCGTGCAGGATCTTCCAGCGCTTCTTTCATCGCCACCAGGCCCAGGACGGCTTCGCGGCCGTCGATGATGCGGTGGTCGTAGGACATGGCCAGGTAGTTCATCGGACGTACCACGATCTGGCCGTTTTCGACCACGGCGCGGTCCTTGGTCGCATGCACGCCCAGGATGGCCGATTGCGGCGGGTTGATGATCGGGGTCGACAGCATGGAACCGAAGGTGCCGCCGTTCGAGATCGAGAACGTGCCGCCCGTCAGGTCGTCCAGGGTCAGCTTGCCTTCCTTGGCTTTCGCACCGAATTCACCGATTTTTTTCTCGATGTCGGCGATCGACAGCTGGTCCGCATTGCGGATGATAGGCACCACCAGGCCGCGTGGCGAACCGACAGCGATGCCGATGTCGAAGTAGCCGTGGTACAGGATGTCATTGCCATCAACGGAGGCATTGATGATCGGGTATTTTTTCAGGGCGGCGACGGCGGCCTTGACGAAGAAAGACATGAAGCCCAGCTTGACGCCGTGCTCTTTCTCGAACTTGTCCTTGTACTTGTTGCGCAGGTCGATGACCGGCTGCATGTTCACTTCATTGAACGTGGTCAGGATGGCGTTCGTCGATTGCGATTGCAGCAGGCGCTCGGCGATACGTGCGCGCAGGCGGCTCATCGGCACGCGCTCTTCCGGACGGTCGCCCAGGCTGGCGATGCTCGGCGTGGCGACTTGCTGCAGCGCTGGCTTGGCGGCGGCTGGCGCCAGTGGCGCGACAGCTGGCTTGGCGGAAGCGGCCAGGGCGTCGCCCTTGGTCACGCGGCCATCTTTGCCGGAACCGGCGACGTCGCCAGCGGACAGGCCTTTTTCGGACAGGATCTTGGCAGCGGCAGGCATGGCGACATCGCCTTTGGTCGCAGCGGCAGGTGCCGAAGCGGTCGATGCGTCTTGTGCGGCGGCAGCCAGGGCTGGTGCAGGCACGGTCGACACTTCCATCGGGCTGACCTTGGCCGAGCCGTCGGTGTCGATGATGGCGATGACTTCGCCGGCGACGACGGTGGCGCCGTCAGCCTTGATGATTTGAACGATCACGCCAGCGGCTGGCGCCGGCAGTTCCAGCACGACTTTATCGGTTTCGATATCGATCATGTTTTCGTCGCGCGCGACTGGTTCGCCGACTTTCTTGTGCCATGCCAGCAGGGTCGCTTCTGCAACCGATTCCGACAACTGGGGAACTTTAACTTCGATTTGTGCCATGTAAAACTCCGTTTATTTTGTTATTGCGGCGCCGCCCCTGCGTAGCAAGGGCGGCGCTCCGTCATGATGTATGCGAACAGGCGCCATGCGTAGACATGGCGCCCGTTATCCTGCCACTTACTTGGTCAGGATAAAACCCTTCAGCTTCGAGAATGCCGTTTCCAGCAGATCTTTTTGCTGGGCGTAGTGCTTGTCATAGTAACCGACAGCAGGCGACGCCGAAGCAGGACGGCCGGCGTAAGCCAGACGCTGACCCGATTCCAGGCCTTCGAAGATGTTGTGCTGGATCTGGAACCAGGCGCCCTGGTTTTGCGGCTCGTCCTGGGCCCATACGACTTCGACCAGGTTCGGGAACTTCTTCAGTTCAGCAGCGAACGACTTGTGCGGGAACGGATACAGCTGTTCCAGGCGCACGATGGCCGTGTCGGTCTGGCCGCGGGTCTTGCGTGCGTTGACCAGGTCGTAGTAGACCTTGCCCGAGCAGGCGACGACGCGCTTGACTTTCTTGGCATCGATTTTGTCGTCGACTTCGCCGATGACGGTCTGGAAACCACCCTTGGCCAGGTCGGTCAGCGGCGAACCGGCATCCTTGTTGCGCAACAGCGACTTCGGCGTCAGGATGACCAGCGGCTTGCGGAACTGGCGCACCATCTGGCGGCGCAGCAAATGGAAGATCTGCGCAGCCGTCGTCGGCTGCACCACTTGCATGTTGTTGTCTGCGCACAGTTGCAGGAAACGCTCAGGACGCGCGGACGAGTGCTCAGGACCCTGGCCTTCGTAACCGTGCGGCAGCATCATGACCAGGCCCGAAGCGCGGCCCCACTTCACTTCGCCGGAGCTGATGAATTGGTCGATTACCACTTGCGCGCCGTTGGCGAAGTCGCCGAACTGGGCTTCCCAGATCGTCAGCGTGTTCGGTTCAGCGGTCGAGTAGCCGTATTCGAAAGCCAGTACGGCTTCTTCGGACAGCACCGAGTCGATGACAGTGAACGGCGCCTGGTTGTCCGAGACGTTTTGCAGTGGAATGTAGGTACCGGCATCCCAGCGCTCGCGGTTCTGATCATGCAGGACGGCGTGGCGGTGCACGAAGGTGCCGCGGCCGGCATCCTGGCCCGTCAGGCGGATGGCGTAGCCGGACGAAACCAGCGATGCGTAGGCCAGGTGTTCGCCCATGCCCCAGTCCAGGTTCATTTCGCCACGACCCATGGTGCCACGGTCGCCCAGTACTTTTTCAACCAGCGAGTGGACCTTGAAGTCTTCCGGCACGGTGGTGATGCGGGTGGCCAGGCGTTTCAGTTCCGTCATCGGCACGGCGGTGTCGGCCGAGTCGGTCCATTTCTTGTTCAGGAACGGCAGCCAGTCGACAGCGTACTTGTTCTTGAAGTTCGAGATGACCGGATCGACGGTGTGCTTGCCGGCGTCCATGGCGTCGCGGAAAGCGGCCACCATCTTGTCGCCGCCATCGGCAGGGATCACGCCTTGCGCTACCAGCTTGTCCGCGTACAGCTTGCGGGTGCCTGGATGCTGGCCGATCTTCTTGTACATCAGTGGCTGCGTCAGTGCCGGCGTATCTTGCTCGTTGTGGCCAAGCTTGCGGTAGCAGATGATGTCGAGGACGATGTCCTTCTTGAATTCCATGCGGTAGTCGAGCGCGATTTGCGTCGCCAATACCACGGCTTCAGGATCATCGGCATTGATGTGCAGGACCGGTGCTTCGATCATCTTGACGACGTCCGAGCAGTACAGGGTCGAGCGTGCATCGCGCGGGTCCGAGGTGGTGAAACCGATCTGGTTGTTGATCACGATATGCACCGTGCCGCCCGTATGGTAGCCGCGGGTTTGCGCCAGATTCAGCGTTTCCATGACCACGCCCTGGCCGGCGAAAGCGGCATCGCCGTGCACCAGGATAGGCAGCACTTGCGCGCCCTGCGCATCGCCGCGGCGATCCATGCGGGCCTTGACGGAACCTTCGACCACAGGGTTGACGATTTCCAGGTGCGACGGGTTGAACGCCAGCGACAGGTGGACCGGGCCGCCTGCGGTGGAGATGTCCGACGAGAAGCCTTGATGGTACTTCACGTCGCCGGCAGGCAGGTCGTCGCCATGCTTGCCTTCGAATTCTTCGAACAGTTCCTGTGGCGCCTTGCCCAGGGTGTTCACGAGTACGTTCAGGCGGCCGCGGTGGGCCATGCCGATGACGATTTCCTGCACGCCTTTTTCGCCGGCGCGCTGGATGGTTTCATCCATCGAGGCGATGAAGGTTTCGCCGCCTTCCAGGGAGAAGCGCTTCTGGCCCACGTAACGGGTGTGCAGATAGCGTTCCAGGCCTTCAGCCGCGGTCAGGCGGTCGAGGATGTGGATTTTTTTCTCTGGGGTGAAATTCGGGGTGGAGCGGATCGATTCCAGTTTCTCTTGCAACCAGCGCTTTTCGGCCGGATCGGAGATGTACATGAATTCGGCACCGATCGAACGCGTGTAGGTGTCGCGCAGATAGTTCAGCAGATCGCGCAGGGTGGCGGTCTCGGGGCCAAAATAGGTATTGCTGATGTTGAACACGGTGTCCATGTCCGCGTCGGTGAAACCGTAGAAGCTCGGCTCGAGCTCAGGGATCATCGGACGTTCCTGGCGTTGCAGCGGATCCAGATTGGCCCAGTGCGAACCGAGGTAGCGGTAAGCGGCGATCAGTTGCGTAGCAGCAACACGTTTGCGGCCCATTTCAGCATCGAAGGAAGCGGTCACGGTGCGGATCGGACCTGCTTTTGCGCGCTCGGCGAACGAGGCGACGACGGAGGCATGCGCCACGTCAGGCTTGTTGCTGCCATCGACGGCAGGCACGTGCTGCATCGCGTCGAAGTAGGAGCGCCAGTTATCGGGTACCGAGCCTGGATTGTTCAGATACGCTTCGTACAGGTCTTCCACGTACGGAGCATTCCCACCAAACAGGTAGGAGTTGGTCGTTAATTGCTGCATATATTGCTCACCTTTCTTCGCGTTTCGCGAGGAATTAGCGGGTTAATCTAACCTTCCGCGACACGGCCTGACCGGTTAGCGGATTGCACATCAAGTTGTGGGGAAGGGCTTTTTTATTGCACCAGCATTCTGCATACCGTCATTTAGAATAGCACGCGGTATTGTAACGCAACAACGACAAGTTGAATTTTATTTGGCAAGCAAATGTAAGCTGGGTCCTTGATTTTCCCGGGCTTGCCAGCCTGTCACTGTTATGCTTACAACACATCGGCGGCCCTGCCGGCGTGCCGCTTGCGCCCGACTGGTCTGCCCGGCAACGGCGCCGCCGCGATGGCCGCCAGCCAATCGGCATCGCCGGCAAACCACTCGACCAGGAAGTCGAGCATGGTGCGCAGCAGCGGCGACATGTGCTGGCGCGAGGTGTAGATACCGTAGATGCCCATGTCCTGCGGCACGTAAGCGGGCAGCAGCTCCACCAGTTGCCCGCTGGCGATCAGCGGCGCGGCCGAATAGCGCGGCTGCATGGCGATGCCCGCCCCCGCCACCGTCGCCACCAGCAGCACCAGCGATTCATTCGCCGACAGGCGGCCGCTGACGGGGACAGTGAGCGCTTCCCCGTCGTGCGTGAACTGCCACAGGCTCTTGCCGAAATACGTATAGGTCAGGCAGTTATGCAGGGCCAGGTCTTGCGCGCGACGCGGCGTGCCGTGCGCCGCCAGATACGATGGTGCAGCGCACACCACCGAGGCGCAACTGGCCAGTTGGCGGGCGATCAGGTTCGGTTCGAGCGCGTTCGTGATGCGCAGCGCCAGGTCGATGCGCTGCTCCACCAGGTTGACGGCGCGGTTCTCCATCTGCAGGTCGACGGCGGCGCGCGGGTAGCGCCGCAGGTAAGCGGTCACTGCGCCAGCGAGCGCCGTCTGCGCCAGAGATTGCGAGCAGCTAATGCGCAGCAAACCGTGCGGCGTGTCGATCTCCCCGGGCGAGGCAACGGCCATGGCGCCGGCCACTTCCAGCATCTGTCGGCAGCGCGCCAGGGTCGCCTCGCCCGCATCCGTGAGGCTCAAACGACGCGTGGTGCGATGCAGCAGGCGCGCCCCCGCCCACTGCTCCATCTCGGCCAGGTAGCGCGTCACCATGGCACGCGACATGTCGAGCGCCTCGCTGGCGGCCACCATGCTGCCGCGCTCGGCGATGGCGACAAATACTTGTGCGGCGGTGATGCGGTCCATGCGGATACTCCCTTGATTCATCCGATCCATGCAACTAAGTATTGCAATCTACCCTATTTGTCGCATTTGGTCGAAAGGATAATATGCAGCAAGAGTATCGAATAGCGAAAGAATCCTATGCTGGCACGCGCCGCCCGCCCCTCCGGCACCCTTGACGCCTTCCGCCTGGACGTGCTGGGCTGCGCGCCGTCCACCTCGCTGTTGCTGAGCGGCATGGCGGATGCCATCCTGATCAACACCCAGTTCCTGCGCCACGATGCGGCGCAGTTAGCGCACACCATCACCGCCAGCGGCAAGCGCCTGACCACCATTTATATCAGCGCCGCCGAACCGCAAGCCTATTTCGGCCTGGGCGTATTGCAGCAAGCCTTTCCGCAAGCCCACATCCTCGCCAGCGGCGCCACCGTCGAGGCGATCCGCCGCCAGGCCGGTGCCAGGGTCGCCCACTGGGGCGGCATCCTCAAGCACAATGCGCCGCGCTGCATCGTCATGCCCCAGCCCTATGAGGGCGACAGTCTGCAACTGGAGGGCCGGCACATTGCGCTGCGCCAGCTGGAAGCGGCATTCAACTGACACAGCCCGCCTTATAGGGCCAGCAGGAAGCGCTCATACTCTTGCGCGCTGCGCGCCAGCCGCCCGGCATAACCCACCTCCTTCGGCCCGTCTTCCGCGCCATAGAAGGCAAAGAAGCGGCGGTTGTCGGCGCCGATATACGCCAGAGTGACATCGAACGGCGCCAGCAACTGCGCCAGGGTGACGTTCCACTTGCCTTGCGGCGTGAAGTCCTCCTCGCGGATCCCTGCCGTCACGGCCAGCGCCACCTTGCGGCCCTGGAAGGCGTCGCCGCCCGTGCCGTAGGCCCATCCATACGCCAGCACCTCATCGAGCCACTGCTTCATCAAGGGTGGACAGTTGAACCAGTACACGGGGAACTGCAAGACCACATTGGCGTGCGCCTCCACCAGCGCCTGTTCGCGCGCCACGTCGATCTTTCCATCCGGATAAGCCTGATGCACATCATGGATGGTGTAGCGCTCGGGATACCGCGCCAGTTCCTGCAGCCAGCGCTTGTTGGCCACCGAGGTGGCGACGGAGGGATGGAAGACGATTACGAGGGTTTTCATCATGCTGCTTTCCTGAAGTGAAATGGACGCACCGGCCCCACACTCTCAGGAAAGCAGGCAAGCCGGTACCCTGCCCCGTGGCGCGCGGTCGCGCCCCCCGGGGACAGAAACAGCATAGCCATCGCGAGTACTTTTCACAAGTACGCACATTTACTACCCATACAGTAAGAAAAGTAAGTAATATAACTGCAAGAAAGTAGCCCGCCATGCGCCTCCGGATCACACTGGCTGATGCCGTTCGCCCCACTCGCACAAGGTATGCAGCACCGGGATCAGCGATATCCCCTTGCTGGAGAGCGAATACTCTACCTTGGGTGGCACTTGCGGGTATTCCTTGCGCACGATCAGTGCATCGGCTTCCAGTTCCTTCAGGACGACGCTGAGGGTCTTGAAGGCGATGCCATCGAGATGCCGCTTGAGTTCGTTATGCCGCAGCACGGTGTTTTCCGCGAGCGCGTACAGGATCAGCATCTTGTATTTGCCGCCGATCAGCGACAAGGTGTAGCCAAATGCCGTATCGGCCAGGGCCACGCCGCTGGGGGCGCATGTTTCTTCGTTCATCGCGTTCTACTTCTTGGTTGCCAGGGCTGAGCCTCATAGCCTAGCAGCTTTGCGTTGCGTCAGCCATGCCAGGCGCACATAAAAAAAGCGAGCCATCAGGCTCGCTTTTTTGCGCCAGGCAGCAAGGCCCGGCAGGAACAATACGCCGTAACTTAGGCGCGCTTGTCCAGTGGCAGTACTTCGCGCGTGGTCGAACCGACGAACAGCTGGCGCGGACGGCCGATTTTTTGCTCTGGGTCGGCGATCATTTCGTTCCACTGGGCGATCCAGCCGATCGTACGGGCCATAGCGAAGATACCGGTGAACAGCGACACAGGGATGCCCAGCGCCGATTGCACGATGCCCGAGTAGAAGTCGACGTTCGGGTAGAGTTTGCGCGACACGAAGTAGTCGTCGTTCAGTGCAATCTTTTCCAGTTCCATCGCCAGCTTGAACAGCGGGTCATCTTGCAGACCCAGTTCTTGCAGCACTTCGTAGCAGGTTTCACGCATCAGCTTGGCGCGTGGATCGAAGTTCTTGTACACGCGGTGGCCAAAGCCCATCAGCTTGACGCCGGAGTTCTTGTCCTTGACTTGCTCGATGAAGGCAGGGATGTTCTCGACGGTGCCGATTTCTTTCAGCATGTTGAGTGCCGCTTCGTTGGCGCCGCCGTGGGCAGGGCCCCACAGGCAGGCGATACCGGCAGCGATACAGGCGAACGGGTTGGCGCCCGACGAACCGGCCAGACGGACGGTCGAGGTCGATGCGTTTTGCTCGTGGTCCGCGTGCAGGATCAGGATGCGGTCCAGGGCGCGCACCAGCACGTCGTTGACCTTGTACTCTTCGCACGGATTAGCGAACATCATGTGCATGAAGTTGGCGCTGTACGACAGGTCGTTGCGTGGGTACACGAACGGCTGGCCGACCGAGTACTTGTAGGTCATGGCGACCAGGGTTGGCATCTTGGCGATCAGGCGGATGGCCGACACTTCGCGGTGACGCGGGTCGTTGATGTCGAGCGAATCATGGTAGAACGATGCCAGCGCGCCGACGGTGCCCACCAGGACCGACATCGGATGCGCGTCGCGGCGGAAACCACGGAAGAAGAATTGCATCTGTTCGTGCACCATCGTGTGCTTGGTGACGGTGTCGACGAACTTGGCTTTCTGCGCCGCGTTCGGCAGTTCGCCGTTCAGCAACAGGTAGCACGATTCCATGAAGTCGGCGTTGACGGCCAACTGTTCGATCGGGTAACCACGGTACAGCAGCTCGCCCTTGTCGCCGTCGATGTAGGTGATCGACGAGTTGCAGGCGGCCGTCGACATAAAGCCTGGGTCGTAGGTGAACTTGCCGCTACCGGCGTACAGTTTGCGGATGTCGATGACGTCCGGGCCAACCGTGCCTTTGTAGATTGGAAATTCAAGCGATGGGCTGCCATCGGAGAACGACAGGGTAGCTTTTGTGTCAGAGATATTCATGGGCTCTTCCTTCTCGGGAGTGAGTCGAAATTAAAATCAAAAATTCTGGCTGCAATTCGCACCGCACTCGGCAGTGCTACAGCGCGCCACTCGCACCGTTTGCAATATATCGCCCAGGCGTCTAGGCAATGCGCAGTCGTTGCAGCAGTGCGCGCACATGCGGCAGATCGACTTCGCCTTCCGGCTCTTTACGGGCCAGTACCAGATCCATTAACGCATTGTCCGATAAATCCAGCAAACGCGTCAGCGCGTCAACTTCTTCATCGGTCAATTCGGTTTCATACGCATCGAGAAAACGGGTCAGGATAATGTCGTTTTCCAGCAGGCCACGGCGTGAACGCCAGCGCAGGCGGGCGCGGTTGGCCGGGTCGGCCTGATGCGAGGACAAAATTGATTCTGTCATTTGGTTTACCACCTTACGGGTGCCTTGCGGCACGGTACTGCTTTGCAGGCGCCGCCTGCAGGCAAGAGAGGATACCCTCTTCCCGCAAACGGCGCCCGGCGGACGCGATCAGACGAATCAGATCGCGCGGCGGACCATCAATTCCTTGATCTTGCCGATCGCCTTGTTCGGGTTCAAGCCTTTAGGGCAGACGTCGACGCAGTTCATGATCGAATGGCAGCGGAACAGGCGGTACGGGTCTTCCAGGTTGTCCAGACGCGCGCCGGTGGCTTCGTCGCGCGAATCGGCGATGAAGCGGTAGGCTTGCAGCAGGCCGGCCGGGCCGACGAATTTGTCCGGATTCCACCAGAACGACGGGCACGACGTGGAGCAGCATGCGCACAGGATGCACTCGTACAGGCCATCGAGTTCTTCACGCTGTTCCGGCGACTGCAGGCGCTCTTTTTCAGGCGGGATCGAATCGTTGATCAGGAAAGGCTTGATCGAATCGTACTGCTTGAAAAATTGCGTCATGTCGACGATCAGGTCGCGGATGACCGGCAAACCTGGCAACGGACGCAGCACGATAGGCTCCGACAGTTCGTTCAGGTTGGTGGTGCATGCCAGGCCGTTCTTGCCGTTGATGTTCATCGCGTCCGAACCGCACACGCCTTCGCGGCACGAGCGGCGCAGGGCCAGCGAGTCATCGACGTCCGCCTTGATGCGCTGCAGTGCGTCGAGCAGCATCTTGTCGGTGTCTTTCAGTTCGACCGTCAGGTCTTGCATGTACGGCTTGGCATCCTGGTCAGGATCGTAGCGGTAGATTTTGAATTTGAGAGTGCGTGCCATGGTATAGCCTTAGAAAGTACGTGGTTTCGGTTTGAAGGTATCAACCGTCAGCGGCTTGGTCACGACTGGCTTGTATGCCAGTCGGTTGCCTTCCGAATACCACAGAGTGTGCTTCATCCAGTTGTCGTCGTCACGTTGCGGATAGTCGTCCTGGGCGTGGGCGCCGCGCGATTCCTTGCGGGCTGCTGCCGAAACGATGGTCGCTTTCGCCGTTTCGATCAGGTTGTCCAGTTCCAGCGCTTCCACACGGGCTGTGTTGAAGACCATCGATTTATCCTTGAAGGAGACGTGCTTGCGGCGCTCGTCGAGCTTCATGATTTCTTCGACGCCCTTGTTCAGCATCTCGTCGGTACGGAACACGCCACAGTACTTCTGCATCGTTGCGCGGATGTCGTTCGCCACGCCCTGCACGGTTTCCGTGCCGGTCGAGTTTTCCAGGCGCGCCAGGCGGCCCATGGCAAATTCGGCGGCATCGGCTGGCAAAGGCTTGTTTTCCTTGGCTTTCAGGCCGCTGTTGACGATGTGGTTGCCGGCCGCGCGGCCGAAGACCACCAGGTCGAGCAGCGAGTTCGTGCCCAGGCGGTTGGCGCCGTGCACCGAAACGCAGGCGCATTCGCCGATCGCGTACAGGCCGTTGACGACTTGCGCCGAATTATCCGGACCGGTCGGGGTGACGACCTGGCCGTGGATGTTCGTTGGAATGCCGCCCATCTGGTAGTGAATCGTCGGCACGACAGGAATCGGTTCCTTGGTGGCGTCGACGTTGGCGAACTTGTGGCCGATTTCCAGAATCGACGGCAGGCGCTTGGCGATGGTGTCGGCGCCGATATGGCGCAGGTCCAGCATCACGTGGTCCTTGTTCGGACCGCAGCCGCGGCCTTCCTTGATTTCCTGGTCCATCGAACGCGAGACGAAATCGCGCGGCGCCAGATCCTTCAGGGTCGGCGCATAGCGCTCCATGAAGCGTTCGCCTTCGCTATTGATCAGGATGCCGCCTTCGCCGCGCACGCCTTCGGTGATCAAGACGCCCGCGCCGGCCACGCCGGTCGGGTGGAATTGCCAGAATTCCATGTCTTGCAGCGGCAGGCCGGCGCGTGCCGCCATGCCCATGCCGTCGCCCGTGTTGATGAAGGCATTCGTCGAGGCGGCGAAGATGCGGCCTGCGCCGCCCGTAGCCATGACCGTCGTCTTTGCTTCCAGGATCATGCATTCGCCGGTTTCCATTTCCAGCGCCACAACACCAATCACGTCGCCTTCGGCGTCACGGATCAGGTCGATTGCCATCCATTCGACGAAGAAGTGCGTACGCGCACGCACGTTGCGCTGGTACAGCGTGTGCAACAGGGCGTGACCGGTACGGTCGGCTGCCGCGCAAGCGCGCTGCACCGGCTTCTCGCCGAAGTGGGCCGTGTGGCCGCCGAAGGGACGCTGATAGATGGTGCCGTCGGGGTTGCGGTCGAATGGCATGCCGAAGTGTTCCAGTTCGTACACGACTTTCGGTGCTTCACGGCACATGAATTCGATGGCATCCTGGTCGCCCAGATAGTCGCCACCCTTGACGGTGTCGAACATGTGCCAGAACCAGTTGTCTTCGGCCATGTTGCCGAGCGACGCGCCGATACCGCCCTGCGCTGCCACGGTGTGCGAGCGGGTCGGGAACACTTTCGACAGGACTGCGACGTTCAGACCGGCTTCAGCCAGTTGCAACGACGCGCGCATGCCGGAACCGCCGGCGCCAACGATGACCGCATCAAAGCGGCGGGTAGGGATTGCAGATTTATATGCTGCCACGATTACACACTCCAGAGTATCTGTACCGTCCAGCCGGCACAAGCGATCAACCACAGCATGGTGGCAATTTGCAGGGTCAGACGGAGGCCAGCGCTTTTCACGTAGTCCATCCAGATGTCGCGTACGCCGACCCATGCGTGGTAGAACAGGGCGACGAAAGTCACCAAGCTGAACAATTTAAACCACTGCTGTGCGAACAAACCAGCCCAGCCTTCATAGCTGAAGTTGCTGCCAGTCAAGAAAGAAATCAGCAGGATGGCGACATAAGCCACCATGACGATGGCGGTGACGCGTTGCGCCAGCCAATCGCGCAAGCCGTAATGGGCACCGACGACGAGGCGTTTCGGTCCGATGTTATTGTCTGCCATTAAAATACTCCAAACAGTTTCAAAGCGACCAATGCCGTCAACACCACGCTCACGATCAGCACGGACGTCGCGGTCTTGCGTGCCGAATCTTTTTCGATGGCAACGTGCACATCCATGAACAGGTGGCGGATGCCGGCGCAGAAGTGGTGCAGGAAGGCCCAGACCAGAGCCAGGGTGATCAGCTTGACGAACCAGTGCGAGGCGATGCCCTGGAAGTAAGCGTAGGACATTTCGGAACGCAAGCTCTGTTCCAGCATGTACAGGATGCAGGGCAGCAGGGCGAACATGATGAAACCGCTGATGCGATGCAGGATCGAGACGATGGCGCCGACAGCCATGCGGTAGTTCGACAATTCGGTAACATGAATGTTACGGAATTCCGGCCGTTCTTTTTTTGGTACTTCTCTTACGGCTTCAGACATAACAAAAACCTCCCCTTGATAACTAAATATTGAAGCGAAGCCGCGATTTTCGCCGATTTTCGCAACCCACACCAATATCTATTGTTGCATATAACCAAAATGGTTTTTTACTACAAAATATCGCGCTACTTTCCGTAGTTCACGTAATTTAATTACAGAATCGCCGGCAAAGCACGGCCCGCCGGAGCGGGCCATGCTTTAGCTGCGCTTTCTGTTGTCTCCGCTGCCCGCCTTGCGGCAGGCATCTTGCAAGCGATGCACTTCAGCCTTGCTGCTTGTCCGGGCACCCGCAGGCACCCCGCCGCTTCAGCTGAGTTCATTCTGATAATGATGACGACTGGTCAGATACAAGCCGCGGCGCAGTTCGACCGGCTTGTCGCCGTAGGTAAACGACACGCGCTCGGAACTGAGCAAGGGCGTGCCGAGGTCGATATTTAACAATTGCGCGGCGCCCGCGTCGGCGCACACGGCGCGGATCTGCTCGGACGCACGGATCATGCGCGTGCCGAATTCCGTTTCGAACAGGCCGTACATGGGTCCCTTGTATTCCACCAGGCGCTCGGCCGTCAGACCCTTGAAGATCAGGCCGGGCAGCCACAGCTCCTCGACGATGGTCGGCACGCCGTCGAAATACTGCACTCGCTTGATGAAGATGACGGCGTCGCCGGACTTCAGATCCATCAGGCGCGCCACGTCGGCCGGCGCGCGCACGCGCTTGACTTCGATAAATTTACTTTCGGGATAATGCGGCACGCCTTCGTCCGGCACCAGGCGCAGGAAGCGGAAATGCGCGCGCGCCTCATGGTGGGTGGAAACGAAGGTGCCCTTGCCCTGGCGGCGCATGACGAGGTTCTCGGCCGCCAGTTCGTCGATGGCCTTGCGCACCGTGCCCTGACTGACCTTGAAGCGCCCTGCCAGCTCGACTTCACTGGGAATGAGCTCGCCCGGCTTCCACTCGCCCGATTGCAGGCTCTGCGTGATGAGCGCCTTGATCTGCTGGTACAGGGGACTGAAGGTGGGCGAAGCGCTGGCGACGAGCATTGCCGCCGTAGTGGTCGTAGTGGTATTGGTGCTGGCCACCACGGTGACGGGCGTGCTGGCCGCTGCGGCGACGGGCGTGGCCGGGGTGCCCGCGGTCGGACTGACCGCCCCGCTTGCAGCAGTGGCATTATTGGTCAGATTGGACGAGGCGGAATTCATAGTCCGACATTTCAACACAAATCACTGCCCGCGTCCAGTAAAACACTCGTAGTTATCTGTCTTATATAAGACATAAGATATGATTGACAGATACAGATCGGGAGCCTAAACTGCCTTCGATAAAACTTGTGAGCCAGCGTTTTATGTTGTCGGCCAGCCACTCTGGCCTCGTGCAGCACGAGCGTGACGGCAGCGTACACCAGCAATTCGGTGGCGCGTGCCGGTTTTGGTATCATTATAGTTTTTCCGGATAAGCGTAAGCCCAGCTTCAAGCCCGTTTTCTTTCCCACTTTGGAGATTCATCATGGCTAAAACCCCAATGCGTGTTGCAGTGACCGGCGCCGCCGGCCAGATCGGCTACGCCCTGTTGTTCCGCATCGCCAATGGCGACATGCTCGGCAAAGACCAGCCTGTCATCTTGCAACTGCTTGAAATCCCGGACGAAAAAGCCCAGAAGGCGCTCAAGGGCGTGATGATGGAAATCGACGACTGCGCCTTTCCGCTGCTGACGGAAATGACCGCCCACTCCGATCCGCTGACCGCATTCAAGGATGTCGATGTGGCCGTACTGGTTGGCGCGCGTCCACGCGGCCCAGGCATGGAACGCAAGGACCTGCTGGAAGCGAACGCCCAGATCTTCACGGTACAAGGCAAGGCGCTCGACGCCGTCGCTTCGCGCAATGTCAAAGTCCTGGTGGTCGGCAACCCTGCCAATACCAACGCTTATATCGCCATGAAATCGGCACCGTCGCTGCCGGCGAAAAACTTCACCGCCATGCTGCGCCTGGACCACAACCGCGCGCTGTCGCAAGTCGCTGCCAAGACCGGCACCGCCGTCAAGGATATCGAGAAGCTGACCGTCTGGGGCAACCACTCGCCAACCATGTACGCCGATTACCGTTTCGCCACCGTCAACGGCAAGGCCGTCAAGGACCTGATCAACGACCAGGAATGGAATGCCAACACCTTCCTGCCGACCGTCGGCAAGCGCGGCGCGGCCATCATCGAAGCGCGCGGCCTGTCGTCGGCAGCGTCGGCAGCGAACGCCGCCATCGACCACATCCATGACTGGATGCTGGGCACGGCTGGCAAGTGGACCACCATGGGCGTACCTTCCGATGGCTCGTATGGCATCCCTGAAGGCACCGTGTTCGGCTTCCCGGTCACCACCGACAACGGTGAGTACACCATCGTTCAAGGTCTGGAAATCGATGCATTCTCGCAAGAGCGCATCAACCTGACCCTGAAAGAACTGACCGAAGAGCGCGAAGGCGTGAAACACCTGCTGGCATAAATCCAGTATTGGCGGCGCGGCCTGAGCGCCGCCCGCCAAGAAGGCCGCCCCGCGAGATTCGCGGCGCGGCTGTTTTATCAAGTAGTTTTTACCTGCAGAAATGCCTTAAGCATGCACCCTTCCGAGGTTTTATTCCAAGGCAAACGCCAGCCGCTGTTGCTCGCCGCCTGCGACCACTACGCCGGCTCTGAAAAGCTGATGCGTAAATCGATTGCTTTGCAACAAGAGCTTGGGCCCCTGTTCGACATCACGTTCGACTGCGAAGACGGCGCCAGCGCCGGCAATGAAGAGTCCCACGCCCACATGATCGCCGGCCTGCTGGCCAGCGACGAGAACCAGTTCAACCGCATCGGCGTGCGCGTGCACGACGTCGACAGCCCGTTTTTCGCGCGCGACGTGGAAATCATCTGCGCCGCCGCGGCCCGCCTGGCCTACATCGCCGTGCCCAAGGTGGGCGGCGTGCAGGACGCCATGCTGGCCATCGACCTGATCAACCTGCACGCGCGCCGCGCCGGCCGCGACAACCTGCCCGTGCACGTCCTGATCGAGACGCATGGCGCACTGCGCGACGCCTACGCCATCGCCGCCCTGCCCCAGGTCGAATGCCTGTCCTTCGGCATCATGGATTTCGTTTCGGCCCATTACGGCGCCATTCCCGCCGCCGCCATGCGCACGCCGGGCCAGTTTACGCACCCGCTGGTGGTGCGCGCCAAGCTCGAAGTGGCGGCCGCCTGCCACGCGCACGGCAAGGTGCCGTCGCATAATGTGACGACGGACGTGCGCGATTCGGCCGTGGTGGCGAATGACGCCCAGCGCGCAACGGCCGAGTTCGGCTACACGCGCATGTGGAGCATCCACCCGGACCAGATCAAGCCCATCATCAAGGCCTTTACGCCGCGCCTGTCCGAAGTCAACGAGGCCAGCAACATCCTCAATGAAGCGCTGCGCGCCAACTGGGGACCGATTGCGCAAAATGGCCGCTTGCATGACCGCGCCAGCTACCGATATTATTGGACCGTTTTACAACGCGCCAAACTGGCGGGCCTGGGCCTGCCCGAGGCGGCCGCTGCATTACTCAACGCCCCCTCTTCCAGCACCACTGAAAACTGACAGGAATTACACGATGTCCCTCTCCAAATTAGCCATTGCCTGCAGCGTCGCGCTGGGCGCCATGACCCTCACGCTGGCGCCAGCCAGCTTCGCCGCCACGGCAGAGGCAAATCCCAAGGCAGTCAAGGCCAAGCCAAAGGCCAAGACCACCAAGGCCAAGGCGGCAGCCAAGGAAGCCCATCCGCTCGCCATGTCGGTCGCCGACAAGGAAGAAGCCGATGAACCGAGCACCACAGGCTCGGCCTCCACCGATTTCAATTGTGAACTTGGTAATAAAATTACCATCTACACCAATGCTACTGACGACAAACACATCGCCCTGCGCTGGAAGAAGCGCCTGCACCGTCTGAGCCGCGTTGGCACCACCACCGGCGCCAACCGCTTCGAGAACCGCTTGTACGGCCTGGTCTGGATCGGCATCCCGGCCAAAGGCATGCTGCTCGATTCCAAGCAAGGCCGCCAGTTGGCCAATGAATGCAAGGATGCGGAGCAAGCCAAGCCGGCGGCGGTGCTGGAAGCGGCGCCTTCGCTGGGCGTCTTGCCAGTCACCGGCGGCTGATGTGCGTAGCAAGGGCCTCTTCGGGGGCTCAGTCATGTTTTGTAATTTGAATCATCAATAAATAGACGATACCCAACAAGGAGAGGTCATGTCCCGCAACACTCTGAACACGCTCAAGGACTTTAATATTTCGGATAGCAAGAAGGGCAAGCTGTATTCCCTGCCGGCACTGGAAAAAAGCCTGGGCATCAATGTCTCCCGCCTGCCAGTGTCGATTCGCATCGTGCTCGAATCGGTATTGCGCAACTGCGACGGCAAAAAAGTCACCGAAGAACACGTCAAGCAATTGGCGAGCTGGGGCCCGACCGCCGAGCGCACCGACGAGATCCCGTTCGTAGTGGCGCGCGTCGTGCTGCAAGACTTCACCGGCGTGCCCCTGCTGGCCGACCTGGCTGCGATGCGCAACGTGGCCGCCAAGATGGGTATCAACGCCAAGAAGATCGAACCGCTGGTGCCGGTCGACCTGGTGGTCGACCACTCGGTGACCATCGATCACTACCGCGAAAAGAAAGCGCTGGACCTGAACATGAAACTGGAATTCTCGCGTAACAACGAGCGTTACCAGTTCATGAAATGGGGCATGCAGGCATTCGACACCTTCGGCGTCGTGCCACCAGGCTTCGGCATCGTCCACCAGGTCAACCTGGAATACCTGGCACGCGGCGTGCACCACGCAGGCAAGAAAGCCGGCGACGTGTACTACCCTGACACCCTGGTCGGCACCGACTCGCACACCACCATGATCAACGGCATCGGCGTGGTCGGCTGGGGCGTGGGTGGCATCGAGGCGGAAGCGGGCATGCTGGGCCAACCGGTCTACTTCCTGACGCCTGACGTGATCGGCGTGAACCTGACCGGCGCGCTGCGCGAAGGCTGCACCGCCACCGATCTGGTGCTGACCATCACCGAATTGCTGCGCAAAGAGAAAGTCGTCGGCAAGTTCGTCGAATTCTTCGGCGAAGGCACCGAATCGCTGACCCTGACGGACCGCGCGACGATCGCCAACATGGCACCGGAATACGGCGCGACCATGGGCTTCTTCCCGGTCGACGACGCGACCATCGATTACTTCAAGGGCACCGGCCGCAGCAAGGCTGAAATCGCCGCGTTCGAAAGCTACTTCAAGGCGCAAAACCTGTACGGCATTCCAAAAGCGGGCGACATCGACTACACCCGCGTGGTGGAACTGAACCTGGCGTCGGTCGCACCGTCGCTGGCCGGCCCGAAACGCCCGCAAGACCGTATCGAAATCGGCAACGTCAAGGCGAACTTCGCCGAACTGTTCGCCAAGCCAACCACGGAAAACGGCTTCAACAAGAATCCAGCCGACCTGAACGCCGTGTACGAAACGACGAATGGCGTGAAAGTGTCGAACGGCGACGTGCTGATCGCCGCGATCACTTCGTGCACCAACACCTCGAACCCGAGCGTGATGCTGGCTGCCGGCCTGCTGGCCAAGAAAGCCGTCGAAGCCGGCCTGAAAGTCGCTCCACACATCAAGACCTCGCTGGCTCCTGGCTCGCGCGTCGTGACCGAGTACCTGACGGCTGCCGGCCTGCTGCCGTACCTGGAAAAACTGGGCTTCGGCGTGACCGCCTACGGCTGCACCACCTGTATCGGCAATGCGGGCGACCTGACGCCTGAGCTGAACGCCGCCATCGCCACGCACGACATCGTCGCGTCGGCCGTGCTGTCGGGCAACCGCAACTTCGAAGCGCGTATTCACCCGAACATCCGCTCGAACTTCCTGGCTTCGCCACCGCTGGTCGTCGCTTACGCCATCGCCGGCAACATGACGCGCGACCTGATGACGGAACCTGTCGGCAAGGGCAAGGGCGGCAAGGACGTCTACCTGGGCGACATCTGGCCGACCTCGGCTGAAGTGTCGGCCATGATGAAGTTCGCCATGAACGCCAAGGTGTTCAAGGACAACTACGCGGACGTCAAGGGCGCGCCAGGCAAGCTGTGGGAAAAAGTCACCACCGTCTCCGGTCAAGTCTACAACTGGCCGAAATCGACCTACATCGCTGAACCACCGTTCTTCGACAATTTCTCGATGACGCCAGCGGCAGTGGCCACCGGCATCGAAGGCGCGCGCGCACTGGGCGTGTTCGGCGATTCCATCACCACCGACCACATCTCGCCAGCCGGCTCGATCCAGGAAAACGGCCCTGCAGGCAAATGGCTGAAGGAAAACGGCGTCCTGAAAGCGGACTTCAACTCCTACGGCTCGCGTCGCGGTAACCATGAAATCATGATGCGCGGCACGTTCGCCAACGTGCGCATCAAGAACCGCATGATCCCTGCGAAAGCGGACGGTTCGGCGGTCGAAGGCGGCATCACGATCCACCAGCCTTCCGGCGAAGAAATGTCGATCTACGACGCAGCGATGAAGTATGTTGCTGAAGGCACGCCAACCATGGTCTTCGGCGGCGAAGAGTACGGTACGGGCTCGTCGCGCGACTGGGCCGCCAAGGGCACCCAGCTGCTGGGCGTGAAAGCCGTGATCACCCGTTCGTTCGAGCGTATTCACCGCTCGAACCTGGTGGGCATGGGCGTGCTGCCGCTGCAATTCATCGGCGACGACAGCGTGCAAACCCTGGGCATCACCGGCAATGAAACCTTCGACCTGAAAGGCCTCGAAGGCGAAATCAAGCCACAGCAACTGGCTACCCTGGTGATCCACCGCGCCGACGGCACCAGCGTCGACGTGAAAGTGCTGCTGCGCATCGATACGCCGATCGAAGTCGATTACTACAAGCATGGCGGTATCCTGCCATTCGTATTGCGTCAACTGCTGGCCGAGTAATCAGCCCAGCTGTGAGGCAAGATAAGAGCGCCGGTTTCGACCGGCGCTTTTTTTTCGTCCTGCTGCCCCGTTTTTACTTGAATTTTCGACTATTGGCATGATCTAAGAACAGCTTACGTATTGCGTGCGGCCGAATCCTCTACAATACGGTTATAAGGGTTTATCATTGTTTGACTGATCCATTTTTTTCACTTTCCGAGACTCTTATCCCGCTATGCGTCGTCCTTCCAAAGATTCATCCCATAAACTGACTGCCGACAGCCAGCGCCTGGTCACCTTTGCCCAGGCGATCGTACAGGCAGCCAGCCGTCTCGAAGAGCGGTCCTGGGAACACAGCCTGGATACGCAGCTCCAGAAATTACTCAAAACCGGCCACCAGGACACCATCGACAACACCCTGGGCAGCCTGTTCAAGGAAGACTTGAACGCCTACGACGTGCTGATGGACTGCGTTGAAGCCGTCAGCGAATCGACCGTCATCACGCATGAAGACGTGCGTTACGACGCCCTGCTGGTCGCCGTGCCCATCCTCGCGTGGACGCGCTTTTCCATCGCTTCCGGTGCCATGGCCGGCGATGCGCACGGCGTATTGTCCGCGCATTTTGCCGCCCACCTGCTGGCCGACGGCACGAAGATGGCCATGGCGCCGACCCTGTACTCGATCGACCAGCTGCCGCGCAGCCACGTCGAGACCTATGTCAAGACGCAGAAGCTGGCACTGGCCGCGCTGAAAGGCACGGCCGTCAAGCCCTCAAGCAAAGAGGCGGAAACGGCGCCCTTCCTGGCCGACACGCGCTACCTGCTGGTGGCCGTGGTGGCCCCAAGCGGCGCCCCCCTGTTCCGCTGGCAGACGCCATCGAGCCAGCTCGACTTCATCGCCGAGCGCAGCGCCGCCCTGGAACAATGGCGCACGCAGGCGACGCCGACCATCGCCCGCCTGTTGCCCGGCTGCGGCCTGGAACTGCTGCTACCGGAAGCGTACTACGTGGCTTGCCGCGAAGCGGACAAGCTGATACGCCCCGTCTCCGTGCGCGCCGCCGTGCACTACCTGACGCACACCTTGGCCGTCGAGCCGTCGGAACTGCGCGCCGTCATCGCCGGCTTCGGCGAAGAAGCGGCCGATAGCCAGGTCGACGAGTACCGCATCGCCTTCACCCTGCGCCAGACGCCGGACGTCATCTACGGCATCGTCTGGCCCCTGTACGGCCAGGAAGACGAGGATGGCACGCCGATCGAAGGCCTGATCCAGGTCGGCATCGCCGCGCTGGACAAGCAAAAGACGCCCGTCGATGAAATCATCGAGCACCTGAACGCCGCCGGCGTGACGCAGATCAAGCGCCACGCGGAACGTTTTGTCGGCGAATACTGCGACGATTGCGGCGCACCTTTGTTTGCCGACCCGGTCGGTGAGCTGGCGCATGCGGAAATGCCCGAGGATACGCCGCAAGGCACGGAGCACTTCCACTAAATCGTACAGACGTAAAAAAGGCGGAACCGAGGTTCCGCCTTTTTGCATTGCACGCCGCGTTTATCGCCAAATCACCACTGTGAAAACGGGTGGCGGATCAGGTTTGCGTTGTAGTAGCGCGCATCGCCCGACACTTCCACGCCGATCCACTCGGGCTTCTCGAATGCCTGGTCTTCCGAAGCCAGTTCGATCTCGGCCACGATCAAACCCGCATTCGCGCCCAGAAACTCGTCGACTTCCCACACCATGCCCGCGTGCTCGATGCGGTGGCGGACCTTTTCGATCAGCGGCTGTTCGCACAGACCGTCGAGCAATTCGACGGCGTCGGCCAGCGGAATCGGATACTCCCACTCGCCGCGTGTCGCGCCCACGTTCGCGCCCTTGATGGTCAGCATCGCCTGTTCGCCCTCGATGCGCACGCGCACCACGCGCTCGCGCGCGGACGACAGATAGCCCTGGCGCAGCAGCACCGCCTGGCCCATGCCGCGCCAGGCATCGCCTGCCAGCAAAAATTTACGCTCGATCTCGACGCCCATGATCAACGCCGTTCAATCCAGCGACAGCAAGATAGGCTGCAGCATGGCTGCGCCCAGGGCCGCGCTGCGCGCGCCGTTCCAGCCCACGCTTGGGTCAGGCAAGTCGGCGTTTTCCTTGAACGGCATTTCCAGGGTCAGCGCCAGGCAGCCGAAGTGGTGGCCGATGTATTTCGACGCCAGGGTCAGCATGTCCGACTTGTACTTGCTGGCCGCGTAGCCGAACTTGTCCTGGAAGTCAGGGCTGGCCTGCTTGTAGCGCTCGATGAAAGCTTTCTGGTGCGCCGCCTGGGCCGGCGTGAAGTTTTCCAGCATTTCGTTACCGGCCACGAAGTTGTACGGCAACGCTTCATCGCCGTGGATGTCGAAGAACATGTCGACGCCCGTTTCGTGGATCTTGTTTTTCACGCACAGCACTTCCGGGCTGGACGCCAGCGAAGGCGTCATCCATTCGCGGTTCAGGTTGGCGCCAGCCGCATTCGTGCGCAGGTTGCCGCGGATGGAACCGTCCGGGTTCATGTTCGGCACGATATGGAACACGGCGCGCTGCAAGAGCTTGCGCGCGATCGGATTGGCGTCGTCGAGCAGCGAGTCGATCAAGCCTTCGACGAACCATTCGGCCATCGATTCGCCCGGATGCTGGCGCGCGATGACCCAGATTTTCTTTTCCGCCTGCGGGTTGCCGATGGTGACCATATTCATGTCGCGGCCGTCGACCGTGCTGCCCAGGTCGGATACGCGCGCCAGCGGATGCTCGGCCACTTCGCCCAGCAGGCGCAGATGGCGTTCCCACGAATACGGTTCGAAATACGCGTAGTACACGCTGTCGAGTTCCGGCGTATGCGAAATCGTCATGACCTGGCCGTCGAATGCGGTCGGCACGCGGAACCAATTTTCGCTGTCGTAG
The DNA here is from genome assembly GCF_030397665.1 of Janthinobacterium sp. SUN073. GTDB lineage: Bacteria > Pseudomonadota > Gammaproteobacteria > Burkholderiales > Burkholderiaceae_D > Janthinobacterium. Next base: position 346,046 of record NZ_JAPUBT010000001.1, read on the forward strand.
CTGGCCACGGCCTGGTAGTCTTCATAGCCGGCCGGATACGTGGCCTGGCCCGCGTTCAGGATGCGCAGCGTGCATGCCTGGTCCCGCGCGCCCTGCAGGCGGAAGTGGAACCACTGATGGATGTCGGCGTGGCTATCCTTGCGCAAGTTCAGGTCGATGGCACCCGCGCTGGTGGCGCTTACCACCTCGATGGCGCCCGAGTCGAAGTTCTGGCTGATTTTAATGGTCATGTAATGATCCCGTCCAAGTGTAAGAGTTCCGGCGTCGCCTCGTGGGCTACCGCCGTCGCGCTAAAAACGCAGTGTAAGCTATCCCGCTATTTTCCGCCCTTTGGCCCCGTTCGCAAAGCCTGGGCGGGCGATTTATGCACCAATCCGGGGCATCGATGGCAAAGCGCCAGGCAAAAGGGCAAAAAATCGGTGCTCTGTCGCATCGACCGGACAAAAAACCGAATTGTAACAATGCCAGACACATTGGCAGCCCATCGCCATCCTATAATTCTTGCTTTCATTGAGTCGCCAGGAAAGAGTCGTGGACAAGAAGTTGACCAATATTCAGGAAAGAAAGTTACGCGAGGCCCAGGCGCGCCGCGAGCACATCATCGACGTCGTCAAAGATCTCATCAAGAAGGGCGGCGCGCGCGCCGTCTCCATCCGCAAAGTGGCCGAAGCGGCCGGTTTTTCCACCACCGTCGTGTACGCCCTGTTCCGCGACAAGGCCACCCTGATCGCCCAGGCCATGGACAAGGACTTGCTGGAACTGGTGCGCGCCATGCGTGCCGCCTGTGCCAACAGCATTGACCCATGGGAACGCATCAGCCTGGTCGGCCGCGCCTACATCGAGTACGGCTTCCAGCATCCGGACGAATACTCGCTGATCTTCATGGAGCTGCGTCCGCACGCGGAAATCGACGCCGTCGAAGTGGAACACGGCAATATCGAGCAGGACCCGTACGCTTATGCCTTGCACCTGTTCGGCGAACTGGCACAGGCGGGCAAGGTGCGCCAGGACGAGCCGGCGCTGCACACGATGACGCAAATCTTTTGGCAAGCACTGCATGGCCTCGTGTCGCTGCGCATCGTCATGGATGCGGGCGACCCATGGACGCCGCACCCGGAAATGCATGCGCATATCGACGACTTGCTGGCTGTCGTCACGCAAGGTATCCGCCTGCGCTTTGCGCCGGCTGCCTGACGCTTGATCCAGCGCAAACCGTCTCGACGCCAAAAGCGGACAGTGGAGTGATGCCGCCTGCGCTGGTGCAGCGCGGCCCGCGCGAAGGAGGGCGACATGAACGAAGCCTATGCCACGGACCTGCTTGACAAACAGCAAAGCGCGAACAATGCTGTAAGGATGGAAGCGCGCCTGACAAAACTCGAAACGGATCGGGAACATGACCGGCAATGGTTCAAGACCCTGGAACAGCGTCTTGGCGAAGGCCTCGACAAGGTGCGCACGGAATTGCGCGACGAATCACAGCTGCTGCGTGCCGACCTGACGCAATTTCGCGGCGATTTGCGCGGCGACTGCCACGCCCTACGCACTGAACTGGGCGACATCCGCAAGCACATGCATACCCACTTCCTGTGGTTCATGGGCATACAGGCCACCACCACGTTTGCCCTGCTGGGCCTGGGCGCCAAGGCGCTGCATCTGTATTGAATAGTGAAAAGGCAGGCGCGGTGCCGCACCGCCCTGCCCCTATCTGCGCTGACGTGACTTATTACGCGGCCAGCATGCTCTGCGTTTCCTGGTAGCGCGTATGCCACGACAGCGCCTGCTCCAGCAGGTGCGGCGTATGGCCGCCGCGCTGGCATGCCGCGTCAAAATACGCGCGCAATTGATCGCGGTAATCGGGGTGCGTGCAGCGCTCGATGATCAGCGGCGCCCGTTCGCGCGGCGCCAGGCCACGCAAGTCTGCATAGCCCCACTCCGTGACCAGCACGTCGACGTCATGTTCCGTATGGTCCACATGCGAGACCATCGGCACCACGCTGGAAATGCGCCCGCCCTTGGCCGCCGATTTCGACACGAACATCGATACTTGCCCGTTGCGCGCGAAGTCGCCCGAGCCGCCGATGCCGTTCATCATGTGCGTGCCACACACGTGGGTGGAATTGACATTGCCGTAGATATCGAACTCGAGTGCCGTGTTCAGGGCGATGATGCCCAGGCGGCGCACGATTTCCGGATGGTTGCTGATCTCTTGCGGACGCAGCACGATCTTCGAGCGGTAATGGTCGATATTGTCCATCAGCTTTTGATGCACGGCGGCCGAGAGGGTGATCGACGAGGCCGAGGCAAACGCCAGCTGACCCGAGTCGAGCAGCTCGATGGCGCTGTCCTGCAGCACTTCCGAATACATCGTCATGTTCTGGAAGGGCGAGCCGATCAGGCCGTGCAGCACGGCGTTGGCGATGGTGCCGATACCTGCCTGCAGAGGCAGCAATTCCGGCCCCATGCGCCCGGCCGCCACTTCGCCTTCGAGGAAGGCGATCACGTGGCCGGCAATCGCCTGCGTTTCCGCGTCGGGCGGCAAGGCGTTCGACGGGCTGTCGGGGCTGTCCGTGATGACGATGGCGGCGATGCGGGCCGGATCGATGGCGATGGCCGTGCTGCCCAGGCGCTGGTCGACGCGCGTGAGGGGAATCGGCTCGCGCCCCGGCAAGGCCTGGGGCACATAGATGTCGTGCAAGCCTTCCAGCGCCAGCGGCGTGGACAGGTTGATTTCGATGATGACTTGCGTTGCCTGCTGGGCAAAGGCGGCGGAATTGCCCACCGACATGGTCGGGATGATGGCGCCGGCCGCCGTGATGGCCGTCGCTTCGATGACGGCGATGTCGACGGCGGCCAAGTTACCTGAACGCAACTGCTCGGCTGTTTCCGACAGATGCTGGTCGATGAACATGACTTCGCCCTTGTTGATCTTGCCGCGCAAGACCGGGTCGACCTGGAACGGCATGCGGCGCGCCAGCACGCCCGCCTCGGCCATCAGGCCGTCGCTGCCATTGCCCAGCGAAGCGCCCGTGATCAGGGTCAGGCTCAATGGATCTTGCAGGGCGCGCTCGGCCAGCGCGCGCGGCAGGGCCTTGGCGTCGCCGGCACGGGTGAACCCGCTCATGCCGACACGCATGCCGTTGTGGAACAATTTGGCTGCCTCATCGGCGCTCATGATTTTGCTGAGCAAGCCTGGGTGGCGGATACGGTCCTCGTACATCGTGATGCTCCTGATATTCTTAATATTCTCAAACTGGATGGCTGTCATACACCAACCCCATAAGTCGATTCAGTATAAAATCCCGCTTACATGCATGGCATGAATTAATTTCGCCAAACCCAGTCGATATTTTCATGCTTCGCCGAGGCGAGCCCCATCTTGGATATCCGTTCCCTGCGCTATTTTGTCGAAACCGTGCGCCTGTCGAGCTTTACGCAGGCGGCAGAATCGCTGCACCTGACCCAGTCGACCATCAGCAAGATGGTGCGCCAGCTGGAAGAGGAAGTGGGCGCCCAGCTGCTGGTGCGCGACGGGCGCAAGCTGACGCTCACCGACACGGGCCGCATCGTCTACCAGCACGGCCAGGAAATGCTGGCGAACATGCGCCAGCTGACCCTGGAAGTGCGCGACACCCAGGCCTTGCAGCGCGGCAGCCTGACGGTCGGCATCCCGCCCATGATCAATGTGCTGTTCACGCCCGTATTGAAGGCCTTCCGCGCGCGCCACCCGCACATCAGCCTGACCTTGCAGGAAGACACGGGCCAGCAGATCGAGCGCAAGGTGGCGGCCGGCGAGCTGGAAATCGGCATGACGGTGCTGCCGGCCGACCCGGAACTGGACCTCGTGGCCGTGGAAGTGGCCAGCTACCCGATCTGGGCCCTGGCCGAACCGGGCACGTTCCAGAAAAACCGCACGACCCTGCCCTTCAAGGCGCTGGCCGACTTGCCACTGGTGCTGCTAAAGGATGATTTCGCCCTCACGCGCAGCCTGCGCCAGCATTTCGCGCAGGCGGGCTTCATACCGACCATCGCGGCGCAGAGCGGCCAGTGGGACTGGCTGGTGGCGATGGCCTCGGCCGGCTTGGGGGTGGCCCTGCTGCCCGAGCCGTTCATCCACCGCCTGGCCGGCGAACCCCTGGAGGCGGTGCGCCTCCTCGAACCGGAAGTGGCGTGGCAGGTGGCGCATGTCTGGAGCGGGCGCTATCTGTCGCACGCGGCGCGCGCCTGGCTCGAGGTGTGCCAGGATGTGCTGGGCACGCCGTTCGGGCACTGAGGAAGTGACGCAAAAAAGGGTGGCCGAGGCCACCCTTTTGCTTGATCACGCCACCTTGCTTACCTGGCGTCGTCGTTGTACATGCTGGCGTATTTCCAGCCGAAGTACAAAATAAACGTGTAGCACAGGGCCGGCACGAGGAACGACAACTGCAGGTTGATGTGGTCGGCCAGAAAGCCCTGGATGAACGGCACGATGGCGCCGCCGACGATGGCCATGCACAGGATGCCCGAACCCTGCCCCGTTTGCGCACCCAGCTTGTTCAGGGCCATGCTGAAGATGGTCGGGAACATGATGGAGTTGAACAGGCCGACGGCGATCAATGCCCACATGGCCGTGTGACCACTGGAGAACACGGCGACGAGGATCAGCGCGATGACGATGGCGGCGTTGAAGGCCAGGGTCTTGCCCGGGCTGACATAGCGCATCACGGCAAAGCCGACGAAGCGGCCCAGCATGGCGCCACCCCAGTAATAGCTGACAAAATAGGCGGCATCGGCGTGGCTGAGGCCTGCGATATGGCTCTCGCCCAGGAAGTTGATCAGGAAGCTGCCGATGCTGACTTCACCGCCCACATACAGGAAGATGGCCAGCGCGCCCAGCACCAGGTGGCGGTGCGACCAGATCGAGACCTTGTGGCCATCCTGCGCCAGGGCGGCCGCATCGTCGGCATGCGAAATCTTCGGCAATTTTGCCAGCGCGAACAGCACGGCCAGGATCACCAGAGTGGCGGCCAGCACCAGGTACGGGCCTTGCACGGAAGCGGCTTCCTTGGCGCGGTAAGCCAGTTGCTCGGCCGCTGGCAGCAGGTCGAACTGCTGCACCGTCAGCACGGTGCCCGACAGAATCAGCATGCCGCCCAAGGCCGGTGCCACGGTGGTGCCCAGCGCATTGAACGCTTGCGTCAGGGTCAGACGGCTCGACGCCGTCTGCGGGTCGCCCAGTTCCGTCACGTAGGGATTGGCCGCCACCTGCAGCACGGTGATACCGGCCGCCAGGATGAAGAAGGACAAGAGGAACAGCGCATAGCTGCCGGTGGATGCGGGGTAGAACATGGCGCAGCCGGCGGCGGCGATCAGCAAGCCGGCGACGACGCCGCGCTGGTAGCCGATTTTCTTGATCAGCATGCCGGCTGGCAGCGAGACGATGGCGTAGGCGCCAAAGAAGCAGAACTGCACCAGCATCGCCTGGACATAGGTCAGGGTGTAGATCGAGCGCAGATGGGGAATCAGCACATCATTTAGCGAGGTCAGCAGTCCCCACATGAAAAACAGCACCGTGACAATGATCAGGGCGCCTGTATTGTTTTGCGTGCCGGCCTGCGCGCGCGGTGCGCCCAGTCCCTGCTTTACGTGTTCCATACTTTCTCCATTGTTCTATCCAAGATTGTCGTGCCCTGCCCTGGCCCATCGCTTGCGTGGGCACCGCCAGGCAGCGGCAGCGTTCGTGTTTGAAAGCAACATCTTCGCAAGGCCGAGCGCGTAGTAAAACTACCTTGCTGCGGCCGCATTATGCCCGAAAGGCCCCGGATTGCGCAGGTTTCCCATCAATTATTCGATAATTGAATAGCTGACATTCGAAATCAAAAGTAGCCTTATAACTTGAAATCGCTATACTTATATTGCAGTGCAGCACAACGCGGCACGCCACTCAAAGGAGTCTGCCATGTCTACCGCATTTACTTACCACACCACGCAAAACAGCAATATCGTCGCCACCCTGGTGCATGCCGCCAAACGCGTCGGCGCCTGGCTGAACCAAAGCAGCGACCGCCGCGAACGCGCTTATGAAGAAGCCTACCTGGCCGAATCGACCGACCGATACGACCTGGAATACCGCATGCGCGAACTGGCCCGTGCCAACCCGCAGCCAAGCTGGATGAGCGGCCTGAGCCGTTAAGAGTAGCGCAATACCCAGCTACTCATCGGCTGTTGCAATATCCATAGCGCCATCCTGCTCGCCTTGCGCTTGAGCACAGGATGGGCTATACAGGCGCAATGAAAACGCCCATTACCATCCTCGCCATCGCCGGCAGCCTGCGTGCCGCTTCCCTGAACACCGCCCTGCTGCACGCCATCGCCCGGCTTGCCCCAGCGGAATATGCCATCCGCATCTATCCGGGACTGGGAGAGTTACCCCTGTTCAATCCCGACCTCGACGCCGACAGCCTGCCGGCCGTGACGGGCCTGCGCGACGCCATCCTGGCGGCCGACGTGCTGCTGCTGGCCAGCCCCGAATACGCGCATGGCGTGAGCGGCCCCATGAAGAATGCGCTGGATTGGATGGTGGGAAATGAATCATTCATCGACAAGCCGCTGGTGCTGCTGAACGCCTCGCCACGCGCCACGCATGCGCAGGCGGCCCTGCGCGAAACGGTGCGCACCATGTCGGCGCGCCTGATCGACGAGGCCTGCATCAGCCTGCCTTTACTGGGGTCGGGTCTCGATGCCGACGGCATCGCTGTGGACCTGGCATTGCGCCGGGCCATCCTGGATATGCTGCAGTGCATCAGGTCATTTTCATGACCCTCTGCACGTTTCGCTATCAGTTCATCTAGTTTTACTACGTACTTCTACGGACCGCTCAGTGCGGGATCATGCCGGTGAAAACGTAGGCCTGCAGCATGGTGATGATGCCGATGATCACGGCAAACAACAGGCTGTGCTTCAAGGTAAAGCGGAACAGGTCCGATTCCTTGCCCACCAGGCCCGTTGCGGCGCAGGCGACGGCGATCGATTGGGGCGAAATCATCTTCGCCGTCACGCCGCCCGTCGTATTGGCCGCCACCAGCAAGGTGTCGGACACCCCGATCTGGTGTGCCGTGGTGTTTTGCAAGGAGCAGAACAAGGCGTTCGAGGACGTGTCGGAACCCGTCAGGAAGACGCCCAGCCAGCCGAGGAACGGCGAGAAGAACGGGAAGGCGGCGCCACTGCCGGCCAGCAGCAGGGCCAGGGTGGACGACATGCCCGAGTAATTGGCAACGAAGGCAAACGCCAGCACCAGGCCGATCGACAGCACGGGACGGCGCAATTCCACCACGGTTTCCATGAAGGCCTTGATGCCATCGCGCGGCTTCATGCGCAGCATCAGCATCGACAGCACGGCCGTCAGCAAAATCGCCGTACCCACGGCCGACAGCAGGTCCAGCTTGAACACGGCGTCATACGCCTTCGGCACGGTCACGATGGGCATGGTCTTGATCACCAGCTGGTCCAGGTACGGCACGTGGATCTTGATGACCAGGCTCGATAGCGCCCCGCCGGCGGCAAACAGGGCCTTGAAGCCGGGCAGGCTCCACACGGTGACGATGGCCGTCAACAGGCCGAACGGCGCCCAGGCGCGCATGGTCTGCGCCATCGTATAGGGCGAGGCGGCGCGGTTACCGCTGCCGCGCACGTCCGCATTACCTGCGCCGCCGCCAAAACCGGACAGCGCGGCCGTGCCGCCGCCGATGGCATGGGCCACTTTCGCATTCTTCGGTTGCCACACTTTCAGGAACAAGGTCAGCGACACCAGGCTGACGAGGGCCGAGGTGATGTCCGGCAGTTCAGGGCCGATATGGTTGGACGTGAAGTACTGGGTGACGGCAAAGCTCAAGCCCGTCACCAGCGCGGCCGGCCATACTTCGCGCACGCCGCGGAAACCATCCATCATGAACACCAGCCAGAACGGCACCAGCAGCGACAGCAGCGGCAACTGGCGGCCCGCCATGGCGCCGATCAGGAACGGGTCGATGCCTGTCACCTGGCCCGCCACGATGATGGGGATGCCCATGGCGCCAAAGGCCACAGGTGCCGTGTTGGCGATCAGGCACAGGCCCGCCGCGTACAGCGGGTTGAAGCCCAGGCCCACCAGCAGCGCCGAGGTGATGGCCACGGGCGCGCCGAAACCGGCCGCCCCCTCCAGGAAGGCGCCAAAGGCAAAGCCGATCAGCAGCACCTGCAGGCGCTGGTCGTCCGTGACCGACAGCACGGAGGCGCGGATGATGTCGATCTGCCCCGTCTTGACGACGATTTTATACAGGAAGACGGCCGTGACGATGATCCAGGCGATCGGCCACAAGCCGTAGGCGAAGCCATAGCCGGCCGCCGCCAGCGCCTGCGGCACGGGCATGCCGTAGGCGAAAATCGCCACGGCCAGCGCCAGCGCCAGCGTGACGGCGGCCGCCACGTGGCCCTTGATGCGCAACGCCGCCAGGGCGATGAAGAAAAAGATGATGGGAACGGCTGCCGCCAGTGACGACAGCCACAAGCTGCCGAGCGGGGTGTAAAGTTGGGTCCAGGTTTGCATGTCGGGTCTCCTCCGGTGGATGCGGGTTGAGTGAAAAAACGGCTTTTGATGTAATTGTGTGTAGCGTGTTTTTTGCGGTGCTTCGGTGCTGCCGGGCCGGGCTATTCTTCCTGCCCCCGTGCATTGAGCAGGTCGGCCAGGCTGCGCGGCGCCGGCGTCAACGGCTTGCGGTGCTGCGTCCAGCCCAGTTGCGCGCGCGGCGTCAGCATCCGCAGCCGCGTGGCGGCCCAGCGGAACAAACGGTAGCTGGCGGGGCGCGCAAAGGCGCCGCTCCAGAAACGCCAGATCAGGCTTTCGCCGCGACTGAACTTGGCGCCCTGGCCGCGCAACGGATGCGTCACTTCCTCATGCGGATTGCGGTTCGCCTCCGTGCGCAGGCGCACCAGCAACTGTGGAATCGGGATGCGCACGGGGCACACCTCGCCGCAGGCGCCGCACAGGCTTGACGCCGTGGCCAGATCGGCCGTCGCGTCCAGCCCCAGCAAGTGGGGCGAGATGATCTTGCCAATCGGCCCCGGATACGTGGTGCCATAGGCGTGGCCGCCGATGCGCGTGTAGACGGGACAGTGGTTCATGCAGGCGCCGCAGCGTATGCATTGCAGGGTGGCGCGCAGCTGCTCGTCCGCGTAGGCCTGGCTGCGGCCGTTATCGAGCAAGACCAGGTGCACTTCGCGCGGCCCATCCTGTTCACCTTCGCGGCGCGGGCCGGAAATCAGGTTGAAATAGGTGGTGATGGCTTGCCCCGTCGCCGAGCGCGTCAAAAGACTCGCCAGCGGCACGATATGTTCCAGCTTGGCCACCACCTTTTCCATGCCCATGATGGCGATGTGCACCTCCGGCACGGACGTGGTCAGGCGGCCATTGCCCTCGTTTTCCACCAGCCACAGGGTGCCCGTGTCGGCCGCCGCGAAGTTCACGCCCGACAGGCCGATGTCCGCTTCGACGAAGGCCTGGCGCAGGGCGCGCCGCCCTGTCTGAATCAGACTGTCGACGTCTTCCGTGTAGGGCGCGTCGGGAATGTGCTCGGCAAACAGGCCGGCGATGTCCGCGCGGGTCTTGTGAATGGCCGGCATGACGATGTGCGACGGCTTTTCGCCGGCCAGTTGCACGATGTACTCGCCCATGTCCGACTCCAGGCACGTCATGCCGCGCGCTTCGAGGTAGTGATTGAGCTCGATTTCCTCGCTGGCCATCGACTTGCCCTTGATGAAGCGCGTCGCCTGGTTGCGCTGCGCGATGGCGTGGATGATGGCGTTGGCCTGCTCGCCATCCTCGGCCCAGTGCACCTGCACGCCGGCCGCCGTCAGCTTGTCTTCCAGCTGCACCAGCAGGTCGGGCAGGCGCGCCAGCGCGTGCTGGCGCACGGCTTCGCCGATGTCGCGCAGGCGTTCCAGCTCGTCGCCGTCGGGGAACTGGGCGCTGCGCTTGTCCTGCAAAAAATCCATGGCGCCGCGAAAGCTCTGGCGCAGCTTCGGATCGTCCAGCGCGGCGCGGGCACGCGCGTGGAAGTCTGCCGGTTTGACGAATTGCAAGGGCTTGGCGTTCATGGCTGGCCTCCTTCATGGGCTGACAGATCATCGATGATCAGCACCCACAGCCAGCGCGGGCCGTGTGCGCCATAGGCCAGCGTTTGCTGGATATCGGAGGTTTTCGAGGGACCCGACACCAGCACCAGGTTCGCTGGCATGCCGTCCGCCCAGCGCTCGGCGCGCGCCGCCGCATGCAAGTCCGCGTGCAGCGTGCTGGTATAGACAAGGCAAACGTGCAGCGGTGGCGCCAGCGATACCGTGCGCGGCGTGGCCGCGTCGGGGGCGATGACCAGGGTGCCCGTGGCGGCGATGCCGGAACGCGCGACGGTGAACCCCGCGTCGACAGTGTCGAACAACTCACCCTTCCACTGCGCCAGTGGACGATCAAAGGACAGCGTTTCCACGCCAGCGGGCAAGGCGGCGCGCAAGGCCTGCCCTTCCACGCTGGCGCTATCGAGCAGCAGGCGGCGCACGCCGTGCGCACCGAGGCGCTGCGCCAGCAGGGCGGGCCAGGCATCGCTACTCACGCAATCGACTTCCGCATGCGAGGCGCGCAGGGCCGCCTGCATGGCGTCGATCTGCTGGCGCGGCGACTGCGGCGCTTGCGCGCGGCGGGCCTGGTAATGGCTGTCGATGGCCGTATCGATGGCCTCCACCGCTGCGGGCGCGGAAGGCGCGGCGGCGCGCAGGCGTCCCAGCATGCGTTCGCGGGCAGTCAATGCCGTACTCATGCCGCACCTCCCGTGCGGCGCCACAAGAAGCTGGCCAGGTGCTCGACGGGCAGCGGCGCGCCCTGGTGCTGCGCGGCATGGCCGATGTTGAGCAGGCAGCCGCAGTCGGCCGAGACGAGCCGGTCGCAGCCCGTGGCGCAGGCCGAGGCGATCTTGTCGCTGACCATGGCGCCGGAAATGTCCGGGTGTTTCAATGAAAACGTGCCGCCAAAGCCGCAGCATTCCGATTCGCGCTGGTGCTCGATACGCGTCACGCCGGGCAAGGCGTCGACCAGCGCCACGCCATGCAGGCGCGTGCCCATTTCGCGGCGCGCGCCGCACGAGGTATGCAGCACCACGTTTTCCTCCGCCTGCCCGGGGTCGGCCAGGCCGGCCAGGTCGAGTTTCAGCACGCAGACGAGAAATTCGCTCAGTTCATATACGCGTTCGGCCAGTTCCAGCGCCTTGGGACCGGCCACGGGGTCATCCTGGAACAGCTGCGGCCAGTGGTGGCGCATCATGCCGGCACAGGAGCCTGATGGCACGATCACGGGCCACGGTTGCGCAAACAGGTCGAGCTGGGCGCGCGCCACGGCACGCGCCTGCTCCGGGTTGCCGCTGCTGTAGGCAGGCTGGCCGCAGCAGCTCTGGCCGCGCGGGTAATGTACCAGCAAGCCTTCCCGCTCCAGCAGGCGCACCGCGTCAAGCCCCGCCTGCGGCACGAACAGGTCGACCAGGCAGGTGGCGAACAGGTACACCTGGAGCGGTGCGGGTGGGTAGTGGCGTGGCTGGCGCGGGTCTGGCTGCATGACTGTGTCTCCCCGGCGCTCTGTGTGTTGCTGCGGCGCCGCTGTGTGTTGTTAAGAATGACTGCTTCACGCATAATTCCAGCTTCTTCGAGCCACTTCAAATTGCTCGGACCACTTGAAAACAACAAACGAGACAACAGCGATGGCGACAGGCATGCAAACGCGGGGCAGGGTCGAAACGGTGATGCGCAGGCTGGAGACGGCCCTGCTGGACGGCAGCTTGCCGGCGGGCGCACAGCTTCCGGCCGAGCGCCTGCTGGCGCTGCAATATGGGGTCTCGCGCAATACCGTGCGCGAAGCGGTGCAGCGGCTGGCGGCGCGGGGGCTGGTGCGCAGCCGGCGCGGTGCTGGTGTCTTTGTGACGGATCAATTGCGCACCGGCATGGCTTCGCCGTGGAGCCAGCTGGTGGCCGACCACCCCGCCCTGCGCGACGACATCCTGGAATTTCGCCGCGTGCTGGAAGGGGCGACGGCCTATTTCGCGGCGCAGCGGGCCAGCATGGACGAGCGCACGCAGATCATGGCGCTGCTGGCCGAGCTGGAACAGGCGCGCGCCAGCGACGACAAGCACGCCGAAGCGCAGGCCGATGCACGGCTGCACGAAGTCATCGCGCAGGCATCGCACAACACCATGTTTTTACACTTGCACACCAGCATCATCGGCATGCTGCGCGAACATATCACCCTCAATGGCACGGGCTTGCGCCAGCAGGACGACGCCACCTCGCTGCAACTGCTGTCGCAGCACCGCACCCTGTGCGAGGCCATCTGCGCCAGCCAGCCCGAAGAAGCGCGCACGGCCATGCAAAGCCACATCGATTTCGTGCGCACGCGCGTCACCAACGACGAATAGGGCTACTGGTAGGACCAATCTGAACGGCAGCACATCGGAAGATGTCTACGCGTCATGCCTTGTCGCAGGGCCGGGCCAAAATGAGCTCCCGATACGCCATCCGACAGGTTTTCATGCCTTTGCACCATGCCACTGACGCTATCCGCAGGCCGGCGCCGCATTCCTTGCTGGCCCTGCATGCCGGCGCCAGCGCCGTCTTTGCCGCCGCGCTGTTGCCGCCGGCCGGCTGGCCGCTGGCCCTGGCCAGCTGCCTGCTCATCCTGGCCATGCTGGCGCGGACCCTGCGCGCACCAGCCGCACAGCCGGGCCGCACCGCCTCCGGCAACGCGCTGCTGGCGCTGGACCTGCTCGTCTTCCTGCTCTGCTATGCGCTGCGCGAAAGCGATGCCGACTGGCACGCGACGGCCTTTTGCACCCTGCTCGCCGCGCCGTATGCCGGCATCACGCGGCGCATGTCGGGCGGCGCCGGCCTGGCCATCGTGGCCAGCCTGGCCTGGCTGGGCTTGCAGGATGAGATCCAGGCCAGCAACGCGGCGACCTTGCTGGTTTTCAATCTGGCCGGCATCTGTGCCTGCCATAGCCAGCAGCGCCAGCACCGCGAGCACTTGCTGCAGCATGCCGTCCTCGCCGAGCAGGCCGTGCGCGACCACCTGACCGGCTGCTACAACCGCCGCTACCTCGATGAGCACTTGCTGGGCGCCGAACTTGCCCGCTCAAAACGCCATGGCCTGTGCCTGACGGCCATCCTGTGCGATCTCGACCATTTCAAGCGCATCAACGACGCCCACGGCCATGCCGCTGGCGATGACGTGCTGCGCACCTTTGCCGCCCTGCTCGGCAACGCCACGCGCCATGGCATCGACAGCGTGGTACGTCACGGCGGCGAGGAGTTCCTGCTGATCCTGCCGGAAACGGACCTGGCTGGCGGCGTGCGCCTGGCCGAACGCTTGCGCGCCAGCCTGCTGCAGCACATCGGGACGACGGCCAGTTTCGGCGTGGCCTGCATCGCGTTTGCCCCTGACAGCCAGGCGTGCGGCCCGGCCGCCCTGGTCGCCGCTGCCGACAGCCTGCTGTACCAGGCCAAGCACGCGGGGCGCAATTGCGTCAGGGCAGCCATGCTGGACGTCCTGTAATTGCCATCGAATCAATGTTACCATTCGTTAACTTATGTACTTATCAGTACACATCCTGCCACTGAAGAGAACGGAATCACCATGCCCGAACACGCGCCCCGCCCTTCCACCATCATGCGCCAATGGCAAATGCTGCGCCTGATACCGCAGGCGCCCCGCACCATCACCGTCGCCGAATTGCACGACAAGCTCAAGGCCATCGACTTTGCCATCGGCGTGCGCACGATCCAGCGCGATTTGCTAGACCTGGCCACGATTTTCCCGCTGACCAATCCCGCCGACAGCAGGCCGTTTGGCTGGTGCTGGATGGAAAATGCGGCGCGCATGGACATGCCGGGTCTGTCGACGCCTGCCGCGCTGACCCTGGCCCTGATGGAACAGCACCTGCGCCATGCGTTGCCGCCGTCTACCCTCGACAGCATGCAGCCGTATTTCAGCGCTGCACGCCAGACCCTGAACGCGGCCAGCGAGCGGGCCAGCGCGTCCGCCTGGCTGGGCAAGATACGCGTCATCGCCCCCATGCAGCGGCTGCTGGCGCCCGACATCGACGAAGCTTGCCAGCGCACCGTGTATGAAGCGCTGATGCAGAACCGCCAGCTCAAGCTGAGCTACAAGAAACGCGACAACGACAAGCTCGTCAACTATGACGCCGTCCATCCGCTGGCCATCGTGCAGCGCGGCCAGTTGCTCTACCTGGTATGCCTGTTCGCCGACTACAACGACGTGCGCACGCTGGTCCTGCACCGCGTGCAGCAGGCGGAAATGCTTTATCTGTCCGCGCGCGTGCAGCCAGACTTCGACATCGATGCCTATATTGCTTCGGGCGCCATGGGCATCCGCGAGGGCGAACCGCTGCTGCTGGAAGCCGTGTTTGCCCGTCGCAGCGGCGAGCACCTGTACGAGACGCCACTGAGCGCGGACCAGCAATTGCAGGAACGCGCCGATGGCTCGCTGCACCTGACCGCCACCGTGCCCAGCACGCGCGAACTGCAATGGTGGTTGCTGGGCCTGGGCGATGGCGTGGAAGTGCTGGCGCCTGCCGCCCTGCGCGAACAGATGAAAAGCACCATCGCCAGCATGGCCAGCCGCTACGCCGCCTGACGACCGGCCCCGGCGGCGGCAAAAACTGCTACCATCGCGCGCCGCCACTTACTTCACCCTCGCATGACCGTCCTCGCCCACACCCATCCGCTGGTACGCCAGCTGGAAAACGACTTGCTGCCCCTGTTCCGCGCCGCCCTGCCGCCACTCGCGGCCGCCGCGCCGCAGGTACTCGCCTCCGTGTTCGCCTTTTCCAGCGGTACGGCCAGCGCTTTCGAGGATTATCATTTCGGCATTTCCTGCCTGCTCGCGGACGTGTCCGAAGTGCCCGAGGATGCCCCGGAAGAAATCGCCTTGCTGGTCAGCGTCACGGGACTCGACGCGAGCGCCCGGCTGAGCGCACAGGTCGTCTGGGGCCAGCCATCGGGCCTGGTGGAAGCGCAGACCGAGCTACTGGATGGCGACCTGCCTGCCCTGCATGCGGCCCTGCCGGGCTTGCTGGCCAGCTTGCAACAGGCAGCCAGCCGTGGCGCACCCGCAATATGACAGGCGCATGAAAAAGTTCCAGGAAACAACAACTTACGATTTCTGCAGCGCAACTTTATTGACTTCCACTAGCCCTAGCCCCTATCCTTTCAGTTACGTTTGGTGAGAATGTGTGCATGTTCCTGCGAACATGCAGACGGCGTCGCCTTGCTTGCGCAAAGTCCATTCCGCATTTTTATTGCAACCATCAGGGCAACGTGCCTGGACGGCCGCTGCCAGCAAATACGGAGCCGACTGCCATGCCATCGAACCACCATTTTCCTGGAACATCCTTGCTGGGCTGTATCTTCCTGCTCGCCGCCCTGCCCGTGCAGGCGCAGACCACGGACAGCACTGCCGCCACCTTCAGCGCCAATGCCAGCCTCACCTCGCAATACATTTCGCGCGGCTTTCGCCAGACCTGGGGTAAGCCGGCCCTGCAGGCGGGTGCCGACTACGCGCACCCCAGTGGCTGGTCGCTGGGGACGTGGGTGTCCACCGTCAGCGATCGCTATATCCAGGATGCCACCGTCGAATGGGACCTGTACGGCGGCTACGGCGGCACGGTGGGCGAACTGGGCTACAGTGTGCTGGCGTATTATTACAAGTATCCGGGCGCCGTCTACCGTGCCACAGGCATCAAGTACGACTATGGCGAACTGTCGCTGGGCCTGAGCTACAAGATGCTGTACGCCAGGTACAACCATACCGTCACGCGGGACTTTTTCGGCATCACGCATGCGCGCGGCACGGGCTACCTGGACATGGGCGCGAATGTCGACCTGGGCAATGCCTGGACCTTGAATCTGCACGCCGGCAATGGCCGGGTAGCGGGCAGCGGTAATGCCATCTGGAACTGGCGCGACGCCAAGGTCGGCGTCACCAGGGCCTTCGACGGCGGCTGGAGCCTGAGTGGCGCCGTGACGCGCGCCTGGGGCGCCACCGACGCCTACGATCATTACACGCTGGGCATCCCGAATGCGGCGGGCCAGTTCGACACCTCGAACCCCGCCGCGACGACCTTCGTGCTAGCCCTCAGCAAGACTTTCTAGGCGCGCTACCCGCGACGCCCGAGACACCGATACCCCTCCCCATCAAGGAACAGCATCATGCAACTCTCACTGAACAGCAAAATCTGCGTCGCCGCCACCGCGCTCGCCATCCTCAGCCTGGGCGTCACGGCGGCGGTGATCGGCTACAAGAGCAGCGCCAGCGCCGAGGCAGCCGCACTGGAACTGGCGCGTACGTCGGCACGCGAAGTGGCGGGCGCCCTGCAGGCGCGCATCGCCAGCAACCTGGCCAGCGTTTCCAGCCTGGCTGGCGCCATGCGCGGCACCAAAAGCGCGAACCTGCCCCTGCAGCGCGAGCAGATCAATGAACTGACCAAGTCCACCCTGAGCAGTTCGGAAGACTTGCTGGGTGCGGCCGTGACGTGGGAACCGAACGCGCTCGACGGCAAGGATGCGGAATTTGCCAACCAGAAACCGAACTACGACGCCAGCGGCCGCTTCATGCCCTACTGGACACGTGGCGCCAGCGGCAAGCTGCAAGTCGAACCCATCGTCTTCGACCCGAAGCCGGGCGCCAATGACTGGTATGACGTGCCCAAGCGCACTGGCAAAGCCTTCTTTACGGAACCGTATATCTACCCCGTCGATGGCAAGGATGTGCTGATGGCCTCGCTGGTGGCGCCCATCATGATCGATGGCGGCTTCAAGGGCACGGCCAGCGCCGACTTCATGCTCACGCGCCTGGCGAAAATCCTGGCCGGCCTGAAAGTGATCGAGGGCGGCAAGCTGGCCCTGATTTCGAACGGCGGCCTGTACGCCAGCCACCCCGCACCTGAACGGCTGGGCAAGAAGGCCGACGACGTGCCGGCTGCCGGCCTGGAAAAGGTGCGCCAGGGCCAGCCGTATGAATACGAGGATGGCCAGGGCTACATCCATTTGCTGCAGCCGCTGCAGATCCATCCCGATATCGCGCCATGGAGCGTGGAACTGAACTTCCCGAAAAGCGTGGCCACCGCTTCGGCACGCGACCTGATGACCTACACCCTGATTGTCGCCCTGCTGTGCGCGGCGGCCACGGCCGGCATTTTGATCCTCGTCGTCAACCAGCTGACGCGACCGCTGCGCACCCTGGGCCGCACCATGACGGACCTGTCCAGCGGCGACGCCGACCTGCGCGTGAAGCTGGAAGTCAAGGGTACCGACGAGCTGGCCGTGATCGGCAAGGGTTTCAACGCCTTCGTGGAAAAGATCCACGCCGTGCTGCTGCAAGTGCAAGCCAGCGCCGACAATGTGGCGCGTGCCAGCGCGGAAATTGCGCAAGGCAATAACGACCTGTCGGCGCGCACGGAACAGCAAGCCAGTTCGCTGGAAGAGACGGCCGCCTCGGTGGAAGAGCTGACGGGCACGGTGAAGGAAAACGCCGACCATGCACGCCAGGCGAATCAACTGGCCGCTTCCGCATCGAGCGTGGCGCAAAAGAGCGGCGAAGTGGTCGGCAAAGTCATAGAAACCATGACCTCGATCAATGACTCGTCGAACAAGATAGTCGACATCATCAGCGTCATCGATGGCATCGCCTTCCAGACCAATATCCTGGCCCTGAACGCAGCTGTGGAAGCGGCGCGTGCGGGTGAACAGGGACGCGGCTTCGCCGTCGTCGCCACGGAAGTGCGCAACCTGGCGCAACGCTCGGCGGCGGCGGCCAAGGAAATCAAGCTGCTGATCGACGATTCCGTGGGCAAGGTGGCCGCCGGCAGCAAACTCGTCGATGAAGCGGGCGCCACCATGGAGCAGGTGGTCGACAGCGTGCGCAAGGTTACCGCCATCATGGCCGACATCAGCGTCGCCACCACCGAGCAAAGCGATGGCATCGCCCAGGTCAACCAGGCGCTGGCGCAGATGGATGGCGTGACGCAACAGAACGCGGCCCTGGTCGAGGAAGCGGCGGCCGCCGCCGAAAGCTTGCAAGACCAGGCCAGCCATCTGGCCCAGGTGGTCAGCGTGTTCAAGCTGGGCGAGCAGCAACAAGCGGCGGTGTCGGCAGTGAAGACAGTGGCAGCGCCGCGCACGCCGCCAGCCGTCAAGGCGCCGCCGCCAGGCAAGCGCCTCGCGTCGATCAAGCCGGCGCCCGCGGAAAGAACGCCAGCCAAGACGCCGGCCGGTGATGACTGGGAAGAGTTTTAAGCCTGCCGGCAGCGAGTTGCTCTTGATTTAAATCAAATCACGAATACATTCGGTGAGAATTGCCCCCCATCCATCCTTTTATACTGTTGCCGCGCTTACGGCACGCATGCTTGCCGGAATAAAAGGATGGGGCATGAAAAAAATAGTGGCAGTATTATTGACATCAAGCACCGCTCTGCTGGCTGGTTGCGGCGGTGGTGGCGGCAGCGGTGATGCAGGCAATTCCAATGCTGGATCGGTGCTGGCTTCCTATGTTGGTACCTGGCAAGCGCCATGCGACGGCCATGAGCGCGAGATCATGGTTGTCGCAGCCAAAGCCGATGGCAGCGGCGCGATGGAACTCACCTCCACCACCGAAACCTATCTCAAGACCGGCTGCGGCGGCACCTTGCTGGGAACGGAAACCATGACCGCGAAGATCAGCGCGACACCGGATGGCGTGGTCGACGTTCTGGTCAAACTGACGGAAAATGGTGCCGCGAGCAACGTGCGCATCGACAAGCTGAACCTGTCCATTCCCGCCTATGCCTTCAACGTCACGGGGCCTGGCGTGCAATACGTGAAGAAAGATGGCAAACAGCAATGGTGCATCGAATATGAAGGCGGCTCCAGCTGTCTGCTCGACGAAGGCATGCGCCCGGCGCAAACCATCAAAGGTGGCATCGTCTTGCGCGACAACAACCTCTACACCTTCTCGCATAACGGCACCAGTTATGTGCCCGACATGCTGTATGTAAAAAAATAAGCGCGTCAGCTGCTGCAGGGCCACTCGGCCCTGCAGCTTGCCGCAGCGGCGCCATCGCGCCCACCGCTGCATAGACTTGAGGCCGTTAGCGAGTGTATGTGCAGAATCGAACATACATTGCGAAAACAGAAAGCTATGCTGTTGAAAAACAGGAGCTTGCCATGTTGCCTAACGCCTTTCCCCTGCCGTCCAACACTGCGCTGGCCGCCCTGCTGCAGCCACAGGACCGCGCTTTCCACCCGATCGACGGCTTGCGGCGTTTGCGCGACGCGGGGCTGGACCAACTGCCCCTGCCCGGCCGCGGCGCCACCCTGCAGCGCTGGCAAATGCTGGCCGCCATCGCCGCCATCGACCTTTCCCTGCTCAAGCTGTACGAGGGCCATACCGATGCGCTGGCCATCCTGGCGGAAATCGACGGTCCCGGCGTACCAGCCGGCAGCAGCTGGGGCGTATGGTGCGCGGAAATGCCGGGCGCGCGCGTGCAATTGCGGCAGGCGGCCGATGGCCGCTATGTGCTCGATGGCCGCAAGGCGTGGTGCTCCGGGGCGACGGGACTCAGCCATGCCTTGATCAGCTGCTGGAATGAGGACGGCCAGGCTTGCCTGGCCTCCGTGGCGCTGTCGCAGCCGGGCGTGCACGTCACGGATGAAGGCTGGCAAGCCGTCGGCATGCTCGCCTGCGCCAGCGTCGACGTGACTTTTTCCGGCGCGCGGGCCTTTCCCGTGGGCGCTCCGGGGGCCTACCTGGAGCGCCCCGGCTTCTGGCATGGCGGCGCCGGCATCGCGGCCGCCTGGTATGGCGCGGCCTGCGCCGTCGCCAGCCACCTGCATGCGCGCGCGCAGCACGCCGCGCCCGATCCCGTGCGCCTGGCGCAACTGGGGCAGATCGACTGCGCGCTGCGCGCCGCCGGCGCCCTGCTGCGCGAAGGCGCCGCCGAGATCGACAGGCATCCGCAAAGCGATGCCATGGCCCTGGCGCTGCGCCTGCGCCTGACGGTGGAAGACGCCGCCACCCAGGTCCTGCACCTGGCCACGCGTGCGCTGGGCGCCGGCCCCCTGTGCCGCGATGCCCGCTTCGCGCGCCTGGTGGCCGACCTGCCCGTCTTCCTGCGCCAGAGCCATGCCGAACGCGACCAGGCCGTGCTGGGCGGCATCGTTGCCGGCGCCGAAGAACATCCCTGGGCGCTGTGACAAAAAAAATCGCCGGACCGGATGGACTCCGGGCCGGCGATCAGGGCTAGCCTGAAGGCTGACTGATTACTTGAGCGGCATGGCGATGCCGAACATCACCG
Organism: Janthinobacterium sp. SUN073; assembly: GCF_030397665.1. Classification (GTDB taxonomy): domain Bacteria; phylum Pseudomonadota; class Gammaproteobacteria; order Burkholderiales; family Burkholderiaceae_D; genus Janthinobacterium. The sequence continues at coordinate 366,436 of NZ_JAPUBT010000001.1, forward strand.
ACTGGGTACGCCCGCTATCGATATTCAGATTGCTGTTGTAGTCCAGCGTGATGGTCATGCCGTTCGACAGCAGCAGCTTCACGCCCAGTCCCGCCGTCCAGTTGCCCGTCTGTTGCGGCAAGGTGCGGATCACGTACACGGGGCCATCGGCAGCCAGGTCCGCATATGCCAGGCGCGCATCATCGGCGCCCTGGAACTGGTGGCGGTACTCGAGGCGCGCACGCGGGAACCACGTACCCAGTCCACCCACGTACATGCCCTCGGCCCGCACGCCCAGCGCGCCTACGCGCGAACGCACGGTTTGCCTGAAGTAGCTCAAGGCATTGATGCCTGCCGCCTTCTCCGTGTACGGATCGAGCTTGGCCGACATCAGTTCCACGCGGCCATATGGCGACCACATCCAGGTTTCCTGGCGCATCTCGATACCGCCGACGACCGCACCGAACACTTGCTTGCCGTCGCGTTCGCCCGTGGCAAAACCGCTGCCATCGGTCAGGTAGCGCGAAGCGTCGTATTGCAAGGTGCCATAGCCGAGCACGCCGTCGAGGAAGACGCCCTTGCTTGGACGCAGGCTGCCATACACGGCCACCACGGCGCTATCGGCCGTGCTCCGGCTGCCGTTCTGGCCCACATCGCTGCGGTCATGGCTGAAACCGGCGCCCACGCCCAGGGTCGCCAGGTCACTGAGGCGGTAATCGCCGCCCACGCTGACACCATTGGTGCGGAAACGGAAGCCCGTATCGCGGCCATTCACATAATGCTGGCCGAAATCGACCGCACCACCAAGCCACAGCGACAACGCCTGCTTCTGCGTGTCCGGCTTCTGCGGCATGTCCGGCAAGCCATTCGTGGCCTGACTGACATCCGCACCGGCCTGTTGGCGGTCGCTGCTGAAACCAGTGTCAGGCTGGCGCAGGGCCACCTTGCGCATGTAAGGCTTGACTGCCGTGCCGAACACGCGGTCCGCTTCCTGCTCCTGCCAGCGCGCCAGCGCCGCCGTCGGATTGCCGCTGTCGCTCGGCGGCGTCAGGCTCAGGCCAAAGCTCGAGCGTCCCCAGCCGTCGCCATGCAGGCTTTCCAGGCGCTGCGTGAAGTTCGACAGCTGCGCGCTGGCGAAACGCCGCGCCGCATCGGCTTGCGCAGCCTGCAGGCCGATCACTTCCGGATCGACCGAGGGATCGCGGCGCGCCGTCACGGTCACGTTGACCACGCCCGGCTTCGAGGTGGCAAAGGCATTGCTCAGGGTGTAGCTGACGACAGCCGCGCCGGCAAACTTGCCCGACGCCGCAAAGCTCAGCTGGTACGACGGCTTGCCGGCCGTGCCCACATCGCGCACGACCGCCTTGCCCGCCTCCGCCGGCGCCACGCTCAGCACATTGGCCGCCGTAAACGGACCGCCCGTGGCGCCCGACGTCAGGTCGACCGTCACCGTCAGGCCAGCCACCACCGTGGCGCTCTGGCTGACAACTTGCGGCATCGGATTGACGCTGATCGTCGACGTCACTGGCGCCGAGGTGCCGAACACGTTCGACACGGTGTAGCCGATGCTGATGTCGCCGCTGGTGTTGATACCTGGCGTGTAGATGATATCCATGCCACTGACCGTTGCCGTGCCGCTGGCTGGCTGCGTGGTGATGGCCACTGCCGTGAATGGACCGCCGGTGGCACCCTGCGTCACCTGCAGGGTCACCGGCGTGCCGGCCAATACCGTCACCGTCTTCGGGACGGGCACGGGCACCGGCTGCGGCGCCACCGTCAGGCTGACCGTGGCCGGCGCAGAAATGCCACCCGGACCCGTGACGGTGTAGCTGAAGGCGTCAGGGCCAAAGTAGTTGGTATTCGGCACATACGTCACCTTGAAACTCGCGCCTGCGGCACGCGCCATGCGCGCCAATGCCCCCGTCGACACCACCGTGACGCGCCCATGCTGCGGCGGCGTGACGATGGTGACGTCGGTGATCGGGCTGCCATCGGTAGAAGCGATGGTCAGGCTCACGTCCTGGTTGGCCGAGGTGGTCGCCGTTTCATTGGCCACCGGTGGTGGCGCCTGGTTCACCTGCAAGGTCAATGCTTGCTGCACCGTGAACAGGTGCGCATCTGCCGCACGTATCGTGAAAACGAAACTGCCGAACGCGGTAGGTGTACCGCTCAGCACGCCGCTGGCGGCGTTGAGCACCAAGCCGGCAGGCAAGGCGCCGCTGCTCACCGAATACGCGTATGGCGCGACGCCACCGGTGGCCGTGAACTGCTGGCTGTAGGCATCGCCGGCGCGTATCGGCGCCAGACTGCCCGGGGTCAGGTTCATGGTCGGTGCCGCCACGCTCACGGTATAGCTGTTGGTCGCGCTGAACGGCGCGCCCGTTCCCGTGCTGCTGTCGCTGGCGCGCACACTGAAGGTGAAGCTGCCCGCCACATTCGTCGTACCGGACAGCACACCGGTGGCCGTATTCAGGCTCAGGCCGGCAGGCAGGCTGCCGCTGCTGACACTATAAGTATACGGTGCCGTGCCGCCCGCTGCCGTCAGCGTTGCAGTGTAAGCCGCTTCCGCCGTCGGATTGGGCAAGGTGGCAGGCGTCAGGCTGACCGTGGCCGAGGACACGACCAGGGTATAGCTTTGCGTGCCGGTAAATGCATGCGCATCGGCCGCCTGCACCGTCAAGGTGAAGCTGCCGCCCGCCGTCGGCGTGCCGCTCAGCAAACCACTGCTGCTCAGGCTGAGACCGGCCGGCAGGCTGCCGCTCGATACCGTATAGGCATACGGAGCGACGCCGCCGCTGGCCGTCAGTTGCTGGCTGTACGCGGTGGCCACGCTTGCCGCTGGCAAGGTGGCCGGCGTCACCGTGATCGTCGGCGCGCCGACGCTCACGGTATAGCTGTTGGTCGCGCTGAACGGCGCGCCCGTTCCCGTGCTGCTGTCGCTGGCGCGCAGGCTGAAGGTGAAGCTGCCCGCCACATTCGTCGTACCGGACAGCACACCGGTGGCCGTATTCAGGCTCAGGCCGGCAGGCAGGCTGCCGCTGCTGACACTATAAGTATACGGTGCCGTGCCGCCCGCTGCCGTCAGCGTTGCAGTGTAAGCCGCTTCCGCCGTCGGATTGGGCAAGGTGGCAGGCGTCAGGCTGACCGTGGCCGAGGACACGGCCAGGGTATAGCTCTGCGTGCCGGTAAATGCATGCGCATCGGCCGCTTGTACGCTCAGTGTGAAGCTGCCGCCCGCCGTCGGCGTGCCGCTCAGCAAACCGCTGCTGCTCAGGGTCAGGCCGGCCGGCAGGCTGCCGCTCGATACCGTATAGGCATACGGAGCGACGCCGCCGCTGGCCGTCAGTTGCTGGCTGTATGCGGTGGCCACGCTTGCCGCTGGCAAGGTGTTAGGCGTCACCGTGATCGTCGGCGCGCCGACGCTCACGGTATAGCTGTTGGTCGCGCTGAACGGCGCGCCCGTTCCCGTGCTGCTGTCGCTGGCGCGCAGGCTGAAGGTGAAGCTGCCTGCCACATTCGTCGTACCGGACAGCACACCGGTGGCCGTATTCAGGCTCAGGCCGGCAGGCAGGCTGCCGCTGCTGACACTATAAGTATACGGTGCCGTGCCGCCCGCTGCCGTCAGCGTTGCAGTGTAAGCCGCTTCCGCCGTCGGATTGGGCAAGGTGGCAGGCGTCAGGCTGACCGTGGCCGAGGAAACGGCCAGGGTATAGCTTTGCGTGCCGGTAAATGCATGCGCATCGGCCGCTTGTACGCTCAGTGTGAAGCTGCCGCCCGCCGTCGGCGTGCCGCTCAGCAAACCACTGCTGCTCAGGGTCAGGCCGGCCGGCAGGCTGCCGCTCGATACCGTATAGGCATACGGAGCGACGCCGCCGCTGGCCGTCAGTTGCTGGCTGTATGCGGTGGCCACGCTTGCCGCTGGCAAGGTGTTAGGCGTCACCGTGATCGTCGGCGCGCCGACGCTCACGGTATAGCTGTTGGTCGCGCTGAACGGCGCGCCCGTTCCCGTGCTGCTGTCGCTGGCGCGCAGGCTGAAGGTGAAGCTGCCTGCCACATTCGTCGTACCGGACAGCACACCGGTGGCCGTATTCAGGCTCAGGCCGGCAGGCAGGCTGCCGCCGCTGACACTATAAGTATACGGTGCCGTGCCGCCCGCTGCCGTCAGCGTTGCAGTGTAAGCCGCTTCCGCCGTCGGATTGGGCAAGGTGGCAGGCGTCAGGCTGACCGTAGGCGTGCCCACGGTAATGCTCACGGCAACCGCCGCCGACGTGCCGCCGCCATTGCTGGCCGTGTAGGTGAAGCTGTCTGGCCCGGAATACCCTGCCGTCGGCGTATAAGTGATGCTGGTGCCGCTGGCCGTCACCGTGCCATGCGCGGCGGCGGAAGCCACCGCCACCGACGTCGCCGCGCCGCCGCTCAGGCTCAGGGTGATCGGATTGGGACCACTGCCGTAGGCCACCGTGGCGCTGACGGCACTGGCGATGGGAGGGGCGATCGCCACCGTGACGGAGTGAGCGCGCGACCCCGTGTAAGGAGCACCCGTGCCCGTGCTGCTGTCGGTGGCCGTGACGGTAAAGTTGAAGGGTCCCGCCGCCGTCGGCGTGCCGGACAAGGTGCCGTCCGGCGCCAGGCTCAGGCCCGTCGGCACGCTGCCAGCGGTGATGGCATAGCTGTAGGTGGCCGTGCCGCCGCTGGCGGTGATGTTCTGGCTGTAGGCGACGCCAGCCGTGATGGCCGGCATGACCGTCGGCATGATGCTGATCGTTGGCGCATTGACCGTCATCGCGTAGGCGCGTGCACCGGAATACGGACCGCTGCCCGTCGAACTGTCCGTGGCGCGCACGGTGAAGTTGAAGCTGCCGCCGGCCGTCGGCGTGCCCGACAGCAAACCGGTGGCGGCATTCAAGGTCAGGCCGGCCGGCAAGGTGCCGGAGCTGATCGCGTACCCGTACGGCGCGAAGCCGTTCGAGGCGCTCACGCTCTGGCTGTAGGCCGCGCCCACGGTGGCTGCCGGCACGGTGCTAGGCGCAATCGTGATGGTGGGGCCGGCAACCGTGATCGTCACGGTGGCTGCAGTCGAAGTGCCGATGCCATTGGTCGCGGTGTAGGTAAAGGTGTCCGGCCCGCCGTAGCCGGCCGTCGGCGTGTAGGTGATGCTGGTGCCGATGGCCGTCGCCGTGCCATGGCTGGCGGCAGACGCCACCGCCACCGACGTCGCCGCACCGCCACTCAGGTTCAGGGGGATCGCAGTCGGGCCGCTGCCGAAGGCCACCGTGGCGCTGGCGGCGCCGGCAACGGGCGCACCCGCCGCCACCGTGACGGAATAGGCGCGCGAACCCGTGTAGGGGCCGCTGTTGGTGCTGCTGTCGGTGGCCGTGACGGTAAAGTTGAAGGGTCCCGCCGCCGTCGGCGTGCCGGACAAGGTGCCATCCGGCGCCAGGCTCAGGCCCGTCGGCACGCTGCCAGCGGTGATGGCATAGCTGTAGGTGGCCGTGCCGCCGCTGGCGGTGATGTTCTGGCTGTAGGCGACGCCAGCCGTGATGGCCGGCATGACCGTCGGCATGATGCTGATCGTTGGCGCATTGACCGTCATCGCGTAGGCGCGTGCACCGGAATACGGACCGCTGCCCGTCGAACTGTCCGTGGCGCGCACGGTGAAGTTGAAGCTGCCGCCGGCCGTCGGCGTGCCCGACAGCAAACCGGTGGCGGCATTCAAGGTCAGGCCGGCCGGCAAGGTGCCGGAGCTGATCGCGTACCCGTACGGCGCGAAGCCGTTCGAGGCGCTCACGCTCTGGCTGTAGGCCGCGCCCACGGTGGCTGCCGGCACGGTGCTAGGCGTAATCGTGATGGTGGGGCCGGCAACCGTGATCGTCACGGTGGCTGCAGTCGAAGTGCCGATGCCGTTGGTGGCCGTGTAAGTGAAACTGTCCGGCCCGCCGTAGCCGGCCGTCGGCGTGTAGGTGATGCTGGTGCCGATGGCCGTCGCCGTGCCATGGCTGGCGGCAGACGCCACCGCCACCGACGTCGCCGCACCGCCACTCAGGTTCAGGGGGATCGCAGTCGGGCCGCTGCCGAAGGCCACCGTGGCGCTGGCGGCGCCGGCAACGGGCGCACCCGCCGCCACCGTGACGGAATAGGCGCGCGAACCCGTGTAGGGGCCGCTGTTGGCGCTGCTGTCGGTGGCCGTGACGGTAAAGTTGAAGGGTCCCGCCGCCGTCGGCGTGCCGGACAAGGTGCCGTTCGCCGCCAGGCTCAGGCCCGTCGGCACGCTGCCAGCGGTGATGACATAGCTGTAGGTGGCCGTGCCGCCGCTGGCGGTGATGTTCTGGCTGTAGGCGACGCCAGCCGTGATGGCCGGCATGACCGTCGGCATGATGCTGATCGTTGGCGCATTGACCGTCATCGCGTAGGCGCGTGCACCGGAATACGGACCGCTGCCCGTCGAACTGTCCGTGGCGCGCACGGTGAAGTTGAAGCTGCCGCCGGCCGTCGGCGTGCCCGACAGCAAACCGGTGGCGGCATTCAAGGTCAGGCCGGCCGGCAAGGTGCCGGAGCTGATCGCGTACCCGTACGGCGCGAAGCCGTTCGAGGCGCTCACACTCTGGCTGTAGGCCGCGCCCACGGTGGCTGCCGGCACGGTGCTAGGCGTAATCGTGATGGTGGGGCCGGCAACCGTGATCGTCACGGTGGCTGCAGTCGAAGTGCCGCTGCCATTGGTCGCGGTGTAGGTAAAGGTGTCCAGCCCGCCGTAGCCGGCCGTCGGCGTATAGGTGATGCTGGTGCCGCTGGCCGTCGCCGTGCCATGTGCGGCGGCGGAAGCCACCGCCACCGACGTCGCCGTAGCCCCGCTCAGGCTCAGGGTGATCGGATTGGCACTGCTGCCGTAGGCCACCGTGGCGCTGACGGCGCCGGCAACTGGGGTAATGGGCAGTATCGTGACATTGAAAACAAGGGCTTTCCGACTTCCGTCCTCCACTATAAAAGTATCCGTAGTGGCACTGAGGTTTGTATTCCTGTAGCGCACGATATTCGTCGATACCATATCACCTTCCAACTGGCCGAATGTCGGCGGCGTCAAGACCACCCCCGTCAAGCCGAATGCATCGCAAGCCGAAACCCAAAAATCCTCACTGTCGACGTAACCTCCTGCCGAGACCGTGAGGCTGACCGGAGAACAGGGACTCGCAGGAACAGCAGCCGCAGACTGTGAAAACAATGACAACAGCATCAATAACAAGGTTGCCGTCATGTGCTTCAACCTCGACGACAGGGAAATGGCACGCTGCGCGCCAGCGCTGAGGAAATCAAGGCGGCTAACAGGTGGGGATGCCCATCCAAATTTTCTGAAATTTAGAAACATCATCGTCCTTCAATACATTGTTTGGGGGGGAGAATGCTGGCCTGATCCGACGCCTTAATGAACACGGTTGATGCCGATTTCAGTCACTGCTGCAGGGGGGAAAATGCTTCCCCTTTTTATTGACGCTTGCTTTGCATCAACGTATGCTACTACGAGTAGCAAATAAAGCAACTAAAAAGTGTTGCCAAAAAGAGATATTTTAATGTAAACCAATTACTATCAATAAAAGTATTAATCTATATTCCATTTAACAACAGTTATGGGGAGATAAATGCGATGTCTGACGTCTTTGTAGGTCAAATCATGATGGCTGGTTTTGGCTTCACACCAAGGAAGTTCGCAGCTTGTAGTGGCCAAATCATGCTCATCCAGCAAAATGCCGCCCTGTTTTCCCTGCTGGGCACCCAGTACGGCGGCAACGGGCAAACGACCTTTGCCTTGCCCGACTTGCGCAGCCGCACGCCTTTCGGTTCAGGAGTCTCTGTCGACGGGGGCTGGCAACCAGCCCCACTCGTCCAGGGCACGCCGGACGGTTCGGAAACTGTCACCTTGCTAGGCACCCAGCTGCCAATGCACAACCATGCGGCCAGCGCGCTGACGCCGCCGGGTTCGTCCAAGAGTCCCGCTGGCGCACTGTATGCCAGCAGTGGGAGCGAATCGATTTATGTCGCCGCATCAGGACCGCAGGTGGCGCTGGCGCAGCAGACGCTGGGCAGCGTTGGCGGCAATGGTCCGCACAACAATATGCAGCCCTTCCGCGTCATCAATTTCAACATTGCCTTGTATGGTGTTTTCCCCTCGCGTAACTAAACCGCATCCCACCTTGTTAACGGAGAACATCCATGTCCCAATGTTATGTAGGTGAAATTCGCCAGTTTGCCTTTCCACGCATACCCACCGGGTGGTTTGCCTGCGACGGCAGCCTCAAACCTATTGCTGAATATGAGGTGTTGTTCATGCTGATCGGCACCACCTATGGTGGCGATGGTCAGGTCACCTTTGGCGTGCCGGATTTACGCGGCCAGTTGCCCTTGCACCAGGGACAGGGAGCAGGTTTAACGCCGCGCATCATCGGCAGCACCGGTGGCAGCGAGCAGGTCACCTTGACAACAGATCAGATTCCCCAGCACACGCACACCTATTTCGCCACCAACGCCACCGCCAACGCCGCAACACCGGGGCCGACGCTGGCGCTGGGCGCCGCCACCAACAGCGACAATATGTACGCGACCAGTGCGACGGGGGCCCTGCCGACGGTGCTGTCGGGCGTCGCCTGCGGCCTCGCTGGCGCCAACCTCCCCCATGAAAACCGCATGCCGACGCTGGCCGTGTCATTTTGCATCGCATGGCAGGGCGTCTTCCCTTCGCAGCAGTAACGACGACAGTCCACCCGACTTCACAGGAGAAAAATCGTGACATCACCATTCCTTGGCGAGATTCAGATCTTCGGTTTCAACTATCCACCGGCAGGCTGGGCACTGTGCAACGGCGCCACCTTGTCGCCGACCCAGAACACCGCCCTGTACGCACTGATCGGCACCACCTATGGCGGCAATGGCAGCACCACCTTCCAGCTCCCCAACCTGGTCGGCCGCGCCGCGTGCAGCCAGGGTACGGGACCCGGCCTGTCGCAATATGACATCGGCGAGTTCGTTGGCGCCGCAGGCGTGACGCTGACGGCGCAGGAAATGCCGGCGCACCGGCATGTCATGACGGTCAACCGTCAGCCGACGGCTACTCTGCAAAGCAATATCCCTGTAGCAGACGCACTGCTGCTGGCACCGGGCAAGACGACGGCCATGACGCTCAGCATCACTCCCGACACCAGGCTGGCACCCAACGTCGTCGGCTTGACCGGTGGCAACCAGGCGCACGAAAACCGCCAGCCCTTGCTGGCGCTGAACTACTGCATCGCATTGCAGGGAGAGTTCCCACGGTTTGATTGAGGCAAGCAGGATGGAGAAACAAGGCACGCGCACAGCCTGCCTTGTTTCCAGGCGCATCAGGACACGCGGGGCAAGAGCTTAGTTGAACACGGCCTGGTACAGGAAGCCGTGATTGTCGCGCGCCACCGGCACCAGGAAAATTCCCACTTCGCCGAAAGCGTCATGCTGCAGCTGGAAAATTTTCTGGTTGAAGACGATGGCGGAAGAATTGCGGAAAAGCAGGCTGAACGGTGGGCGCAACATTCCCTGCAAGGTCGACGCCGGCAACGGACGCGCCTCCACCAGGATGAACGGCGCGTTGCCGTCGCCCACCGAGATAAACGTGTCATTCAGGCGCGGGGCAAAATGCTCGAGGGTCAGTATATCCATGGTGCGTTTCCGTTCAGATATTGGCAGGACAGTGACTTATTCTAAATGAATCATTGTTGCATTGAAACTCTTTTAATGCGGGAGCCGCAAGCAGGCGGCTCCCGCCAGCTTGCAGTGCTTAGCGCATCGCCTCCAGCAAACCGGGCGCAAACTCGGCGCCGTGCTTGACCTGCGCGGTGGACGCCTTCAGGGTCGCGCCGATCGGCTCGGCGCGGCCAGCCAGGCATTGCCCCAGGAAGTTTTCCATCACCGCATTGAAGGCGATGTTGTTCACAGGGCGGGCAAAGCCATGGCCTTCGTCGGGGAACAGCACATACGTGACGGGGATATTCTTCGCCGCCATGGCTGCCACGATCTGGTCCGATTCCGCCACGTTGACGCGCGGGTCGTTCGCGCCCTGGCCAATCAGCAGCGGCCGCTGGATATTCTGCGCAAAATTCAGCGGCGAGCGCTCTTTCAGCAGCGCGCGGCCTTCTTCCGTGCTCGGGTCGCCCATGCGCTTGTAGAACTGCTGCTTGCCCGCTTCCCAGTACGGCGGAATCGTTTGCAACAGGGTGAACAGGTTCGACGGGCCGACGATATCGACGCCGCAGGCGAACGTGGTGGGCGTGAATGCCATGCCGGCCAGGGTGGCGTAGCCGCCATACGAGCCGCCCATGATGGCCACCTTGTCGGCGCTGGTCACGCCGCTCTTCACGGCCCATTGCACCGCGTCGAGCAAGTCGTCATGCATCTTGCGGCCCCACTGCAGGTCGCCGGCCGAAATGAATTGCTTGCCGAAGCCCGTCGAACCCCGGTAATTCACCGACAGCACAGCATAGCCGCGGTTGGCCAGCCACTGGTGGTAGCCGTTGTAGCCATAGGTATCACGCGCCCATGGCCCGCCGTGCACCAGCAGCACCATCGGCACCGCCTGCGATGGCACGCCGCCGGCGCTCGCCTTCGATGCCTGCGGCAATGTCAGATAAGACACCAGGGTCAGGCCGTCGCGTGCCTTGATTTCCTGTGGGTACATGGGCACCAGCGGCGCGCCCTCCAGCTCCGGCCGCGTCACGTACAGCTGCGTCAGCTTCTTGGTCTTGCGCTCATACAGCCAGCTCGATGCCGGCGCCGTGACGGCGTCGACGCCCACCAGCCACTTGTCGTCGGCTTCCGTGCGCGACGTCACGTTGAACTGTCCCTTGGCATGCTTCTTCAGGAAGGCCAGGTCGGCCTTCAGGTCGTCCGTCAGCGGCAGGTATTCCTGCTGCAGATAGTCGACGGAATAGGCTTGCACCTTGCCCGTGCGCGTGTCGTACAGGGCGTCAGAAATATCGGCGCGCGGATCCTGCGCCACCAGCGTGGTCTTGCCGCTGGCGACATCCTGCGCCAGCAGCGCCGAGGTATTGCGGCCGCGCGAGTCGGTCCAGTACAAGGTCTTGCCATCGACCGTAAACGCCAGCGGCGCCGTGGTCTGCGAGTCTTCCAGGCCCACCTCGGCCAGCGGTGCGCTCTCGACCTTGCCATCCGTCATGCGGAAATACTGCATGCCGCCATCGGCGCGCGCCTTGCTGGCGATGCGCAGCCTGAGCTGCTCGTCGGCCAGGTAGCCGCCATAGCCATCATTCTGCTGCACCAGGGTCAGCTTGCCGCTGGCCAGCTCCAGGCTGTACACGTCATGCCAGCGCGCATCGCGGTTATTGATGCCCACCAGGATGCGGTCCTTGACCTTGCTGCTGATCTGGACGATCCGCACGCGGGTCTTCTCGAACGGCGTGTAATTGATCTGCTTGCCGCTCACGACATTCACGCCATACAGCAGGAAGTTTTCATCACCGCCCTTGTCCTGGATGAACAGCAGGGTTGTCGAATCGGGCGACCAGAAGCTGCTGCGGATGGGCCGCACCTTCTCTTGCGTCAGCGGACGCGCCTGCGCCAGGTCGCTGGCCGGCGCCACCCACACATTGAGCACGCCATCGCGCGGCGCGATCCACGACAGCCACTTGCCATCCGGGCTGATGCGCCCGCCGGACTTGCTGGGATTGCCAAAGATCTTCGCCCGCTCGATCAGCGGCGGGTGATCGACAGGGGCTTGGGCGTGCGCCGGCAGCGCGGCGGCAAACAACAGGGCAGGCAGGGCATAGCGAATCATGGACACCTCATGGTTGTTGGATGAAGAGAAACATCACACATACACGTGCCAGCAAATCATAGGCGAAAGCCGTGTTGCCAGGTTGATGACAGTGACAGGGGACGAAAATCGGGGGATGGAAGGGCGAAAACGGGTGATGGCAGGTCCGTCAAGTCACTGACACGAGCGCGGCCATGGGGGAAGTACTTAGCAAACGCCGCCAGCCTCGCTCGTGCCTGTACGCAGGTCAAGCCCAAGCAGGCAGGTGTAGCCGTTTTCCCTGCTGTAGACGCACAGAAGATGCCCTCGGCGCCGCTCGCGGTCTTCAGGATCGCCGCTGCAGGCATGCTCGCGCCGCACGTCAGGCCCGATGCCATTGAACAAATCCCGGGCACTCTGCCCTTTGAACCTGAATGACACATGGCGGTCGTTCGGTGTGGGCGGCAGCATCTCGGCAAGGCTGCCGCCGTATACCTGATAGCGGCCGCTGAGTACCTTGGCGGCAGCCGTTTCCACGCTACTTTCGGCGGACTGTGCCAACGAAATCAGGGTGCACGCACCCAAAATTCCTGCTCTGTGAAAATTCACGCATACCTCCTGATCTCGACGTGAAAGTGATCGTCATGGCGTATCGCCGAGCGCACTCTTCCACCTCCAATCGCCTTCTGCACTTCCGTGTCATTAAAGTAAATGGTGCGGACCATCATGTGCCGCGCAAATAGTCGAATCAGCCGGGTTGTTGCCTCACGATCATAGGCAGCATCAAAACGCGTCAACCACGCCTCCTGCCCTGTCAGCTTGTCCTTCCGGACCGGCCGAATATCCATTTCAAGCCCCTTCTGGTGCGTGACGTGGCCATCATATTCGGCGCCACCAGCGACACTGATATTGCCGATACAAAACTTGCGCTCGTCAATGGCTTGCCACTCACGCTCAATGCACAGAATAAGAGTCATCAGCTTGGGGTGGGCATACTGGGCCTGATGGCCAGTGCCTGCCGCCCACATTTCCATAAACGTAATAACCCGCCCCCTCAGGCGCCTGGGGCAACATAAAGTAACCGCGCTTATCTTTCGGTTGAAGCTCCAGCATGATGGTCTTCACCAAGCGACGATACGCATCGAAATGCCGAGGGTATGCGAGAGTATGTGAGGGTATGATTAATAGCATCGCTGACGACGCTACGCCCATACATGCACACTACAAGATGTGAGCAGACAAAGCGATTATTGATGGCGTCCTCGTTCAATGACTTGGGATAAATCAATTCTGTCTCAATAATAGAGTGCAGGATCGATTCCGCATGCCTCCTGTGAGTCGACTCGGGGCGAGCACAGTGGTACTGACGATGCATTTAGAAAGCCGCCTTGTCTGTTTAATAATTACCTTTGACGGACTCTGATAATTAGGGATTACCTTCCTCGGCGCCATGAATACCGTGCCCGCTTGTCAGTGCCGGATACAGCGTCGTTCCTGCGCCATCGCAGTGGGCTCCGCGGCGAGCACCTTGGCCTGCCAGCGGCGCGAGAAACCTCGCCGGGACTGGCTGATGCCCCCGATCGCATTCTGCCCGGTTTCCCGGGCACAGTGGTCCAGGGCCTGGCGCAGCATCGTATCGACGCTGGTCAGGGAGACCTGATATTCGTCCGCGACTTCCTGGCGCGTCCTTTCGTCGATCCTCAGGGCAAGCAGAACAGAACGGTGCCGGTACGGCATGCGCTGCATCGCGCGCTCGACCGCGGCCAAATCGGAGCGGGCCAAGGCAATCAGGTCCGGACCGGGGGCCGGGTCAGTCAGATGCTCGATTGCAGCGTCATCGTCGTACTGCGCAGAGCGCTTGCCGCGCAGCTGGTCCATCGCGACGTTGCAAGCCACCCGGTAGACATAGGCGTTCGGGTTTTGCACCAACACGGGGACGCTCATGCCCGCCAATCTTAGCCAGGCGTCGTGCAGGCAGTCGCTGGCCAGGTCGGGACAACCGAGATTGCGCAACAATTGGCGGTGCAGGCGGGCGTAGTTCGCCGCCAGAAAATCGCCCAGCACGATGCCGTGGCCGTGCTCGCTGAATGGCTCTGCTGCGAACTCATCGGCAATATGGGACGCCTTCAGGCCATCCAGGGTACTCAGATTCATGACGGGTGTGCCTCGGTATTCGGCTGCAAGAATGGGGGAAACGGGATCACAGGCACTGCGGGTGCATGGCCTTCCCCTGCCTGTTCCCTGCACGGGCAGGAAACAGGCGAGGAAACAGGTGGATAACATCGCTGCATGCCACCCACCTGCCTAGCGGTCCTGCTGCAACTCGCGCCGTTGCTCGGGGCTCAAGCGTGCCAGCTGCCTGGCGTCAAAGTCGCGGCCGACGCCAACGAACTGCACCGGACTGGCAGCGTCGTAGGGAAGGCCGCGCGACGACTGCAGCCCGCCCCGGGGTGGCGGTGGCGCCTCACCCTCGCCCCCCATCGGCTCGTTGCCGAAGCCGATCAAGCGCACCGTGAAAATCGACGGCAGGTTCTGACGCGCCGTGCTGCGCTCGCGCTGCAGGACGTCCTGCGCGGCGGCCGTTGCCTGCGACGCCGCCGCACTGGCATTGCTCAATGCGCCGACATTCACCGCCGCAATGGTCGGCATGCCCATAGCCTCCCCCTTGACGGCGATGTTGGCCGCGTTGAGCACCTGCAGCGCCGCCAGGTTGACATTGCCCGACACACGGATACCCGCTTCGCCCGCGTCGATGGTGCCCAGTGGCGCGATCAGGTCGATGTCGCCGGCCGGCACTTCCGGAATCGGTGCCAGCGTGGCAATACCGGCACCGGTGCTCGGCACGTTGGACGACAGCGTGACGTTGCCCCACTGGTCGTACACACGCTTGGGCGGCGTGTAGACCACCGTGGTCTTCGAGCCGCGCCCCGCGTTGATGTCGCCTTCGCCCGACCAGCCCAGGATGGCGCCGCCGAAGGTGGTCATGACCCGGCTCTGGCCCAGCAGGATGCTGCCCAGCGAATAGATCGCGATGTCGCCCGCGCCCTGGGTCAGCACGCCCGAGTCGGGCGGCGGCGCCTCGCCCTCGATGCCGTAGACCTGGCGGCCGCCCGGCGTCATGAGCTCGATGTCGCCACCGAACAGCGTGCGTACGAAGCCGCTGCGCGGCGTGGCGCCGACCGTGCCGCGGAACATCGTGATGTCGCCGCTGTAGTTGATCGGTGTTCCATCCGCAGCCACCTTGGGGAACAGCGCCGCGATGGCATTGCGCCCGCGCAGGTAGCTGCCGAAGCGCGCGCCCTCGGCGTCGTTGTACTCGCGCCCGCCGGCCTTGAGTTCGGCGAAGTACACCTGGCGCGCAAAGATGCGTTGCTGCGTCGCCGGCAGCGCGTCGAAGAAGGCTTGCGCCTCGCCGGACGTACCGGTGAAGCCCAGGCCGTGGACCGGGTCGGCCAGCCAGGTGGCCAGTTCGGCCTCGTAGGTCTTGACGACCTTGCCCGGCTGCTCGGCCAGCGGCAGGCCTGCCTGGGCGCGCTTGCCTTCGCCGAGGTAACGCGCCAGGAAGCCCTTGTAGTCGGGGCCGTTCGCGCCTACGCCGGCCAGCATCGAGATGCTCGCGCCGGGCCGGCTGTCGCCCGGCACCACCGGGCCCAGGCTGGTTACGCCAGCACGGTCTTCCATCTGGATGTGGCGCCCTGCGGTAATCTCCAGCGTGCCGGGGCCGGCCACGTTAAAACTGCTGTAGACGATGTCGCGACCGGCCGACACTACCGACACGTCGGTCGGGGCGCTGTGCGCGAACAGGTTGCCCGAGCTGTCATAGCGCGCGCCCGAGCCCGCGTCAATGCGCAGGGCCTGGCCGATGGGCGTGCCGCTGCCGACGATGTCGCGCCCGGCCATCATCCACACCGGCTGCCCGGCCTCGTAATAAGTCTGGCCAGCGCGTGTCGGGTCGTTGGACGCAAAGACGTTGATGCGCCCCGTGGCCACGCCCACCAGGTCGCCGCGCAGGGCATAGAAGCGCACCGGTTCGCTGCCGTGTTCGCCGCCTGCCGACACGGTGTTGGCACCCAGCGCGAACAATGGCCTGCCATCTTCGATGAGGTTGCCGGCCTGGGCGAGATTGCTCACAACGGTGCCGTTCGCCAGCGTGCCCCGGAAAGCCGGATGGAAGGGCGTGGCCATGGCACTCTCGGCAGCGCCCGAGGGGCTCACTGTGTAGCCGCCGCCATGGATCGAATCGCTGGCAAGGAACTCCAGCAAGCTGTTGGCCGATGGCGCGAGCACCAGCGCGCCGGTCGCCTCTGTCGTTCTGTCCGTGGCCATGCTGCCGTAGTAGAGGCTGCCGCTGGCCGCGACCGCGCTCAGGATCGACGGGTAGACGTTCGCCATGTCGGTCGGGAGCGCGCCAAGGTTGGCCATCTGCGGCGTCAGGTCGCCGCCGGCCGAGAACAGGCGGATGGCGGTGTTCGGCGTCCACAGCGTGAACCAGCTGTCGCCGCTGCCCTTGGCCGCGTCTACCATGAAGGGGGTACGGTTCTGTATCACGGCGCGGCCCGCATCGTTGGCGTCCGTCACGACCAGGTCGCCGCGCGTGTTCAGCTGGTAGCTGGCATCGCCCGGCACCAGCAGCATGCCGCCCTGCGCCACCGCGCGCCCGGCCGAGAACGGATCTATCGCCCGGGGGTCGCGTTCGGACAGCTGGCCGGTGTACTGCGCATAGCGCAGCGACTGGGTGCCCATCGCGCCGGCTTGCATCTGCACGTCGCCGCGCAGGTTGACGACGGCGCCGTTGAGCACCGCGTTGGTATGGATGTCGTCCAAGGGATCGAGCGCCAGGGGGTTCAGTGCGCCGCCGACGCGCAGGCTCAGATCGCCCCCGCCGGTGAGCGCCAGGCTGCCATCGGCCAGCACGCGGCCGGTGCCGCCCACGGCCAGCACCAGGGCGTCGCTGCGCAGGTTGTCCGTGCCGGTGCGCACGGCCTTACCCCGCCTGGACACAAGGCCCGCGTCGCCGCCCACGTCCACGCGCAGGTCGCCGCCGCCCAAGGTGCCGTAGCCGGTGAAACCCAGCAGCGTGTCGGTCGTGCCGCGCGTGACATAGCTGCCAAAGTTGATCCACCAGGCCGCAGCCTGATCGTCCCCCCCGCCGAGCGTGCTGCCGCTGCCCTGGCGCCACAGCCAGTTGGCGGTGTCGTTGGTCGTCACGCCCTTGTCGGCCGGGTTGGGGCGGCCGACGCCGGTCGAGGTGATGGCCTGCGCCGCCTCGCCGGTCAGGTTGCCGCCGGCCTGCAGCGTGAGGTTGCCGCCGCCGGCCGGGTACCAGGCGCGCGCCAGGCTCTCGGCCCCGCCATCGACGAACTTCTCGTAGCCCTTGTTCTTGTCGCTCAGCACCGTGCCGCTGCTGCCCACCACGCGCGGCAAGTTGTACGGGTCGCCGGCCCGCGTGGCCTGCGACGAGGCGCCGGCCGTATAGACGCCATAGAGCGAGTGCATGCCCAGGTTGCCGGCCGCGCGCAGGTCAAGGTCGGCCGCGCCGGTGCGCAGCACGCTGAAGCGGGTGCTGCCGGGCAGATACTCATAATACACATTCACGGGCAGTGCCACACAATAGCTGACACGTGCCGCACACAGCGCTGCGGCAGTCTTGTATGTACCGTTGGTCGATTTGGCGGCAACCGCATCGAGTATCGGCGTATCCGCAAACGCGGGATTCTTTACCGCATTGGCCCCACTCTGCGACCATTTGAAAGCGTAGACCGGCGTGCAATAGGCCCCGTTCGCCGCGCACAGCGCCGCAGCGCTCTGGTACTTGCCGCCCATGAGTTGGCGGGCGACTTCGTCGGTGATTTCTACGCCTGCCTTCAACCCCAGATCGGCAGCCGCGAGCGATGTCCATGCGAACGCGCCTTTGAACGGCAGCGCCTTGGCGAACAGACCGTAGTGGGTGTCGGCCATGCGCAGCACACCCGCTGCGGGGTTCTGCTGCAGCGTGCGCGGGTCGGCCGCACCGAGGTCGGCGCCGCCCGCCAGTTGCAGCGACCACGACTGCGAGCCTTCCGGCAGCATCGCGGCCACGCCCCACAGCCGGCCCGCGCCGCCAGGACGAAGCTCGACCGACTTGGCGTCGCCCGGCAGCTTGATGTTGGTCGAAGAAGGCAGCAGCGCGCCCACGGGCAAGGCCGTGTCGCCATGCATCAGGTACTTCGCGCGTACGGCCGGCAGCGTGACGCCCTTGGGCCAGACCAGCGCGTCCAGCGTGGTGGCGCCCGGCAAGCGCGTGCCGGCGTCCAGGCGCGTGCCTTGAGGCAGCGTCACGGTTTCGCCGGCGATGCTGCCGGCCGCGTGAATGATCTGGCCCGAGGCATCGCGCACGTTGGCAGCGAGCACGGTCCCGGCGGGCAGCAGCATCTCAGCCGTCAATTCGCTGGACACGGGGATCAGCGTGCCGGCGGCAAAGTCACTCGACTGTATCGGCAGGTCAAAATTGAGCGCGTTGCCGCCTTCGAACGCCGTGCCATCGGCCAGCACGATGCCGGCACGCGGGATCACCGTGTCGGCGCCGAAGAAATTTTTTCCCGAAAGCAACAACCAGCCTTTGTCGTCCTGCGTGGCGGGTGGCGGCGCGAAGCCGTCGTTGATGCTGCCATAGATATCGAGGTTGCCGGCCGCGCGGATGCGCAAGGTGCCGACTTCGCCCGAGCCATAGACGCCGGTCTTTTGCGTGTGCGGGTTGACGCTGGCGTAGCGGTAGCCCGACAGGTCCAGGTCGCCCGACACCACGATGTCGCCACCCGGGTTGGTCAGCGCATTGCTTGTGATCTCGATGCCGGGACGCAGATGGAAGGCGTCGGCATAGGCCGGGTTGCGCAGGCCGGCAAGCTTGCCGGTCATGAGGCTGGCGCGCGCCAGTGCGGCATCGATGAAATCGTTGTTGTGGTCGTGCTTGTCCTTCAGCCAGGTCTGGGTGATCTCCTGGTAGGGTCGTCCGCTGGCGGCCGGTGAGCTGACCAGCGGGGCGTCGTCGTAGCGTTGCATGGCGTTGACCGCGATGGAGCGGGCGCCGCGGATGTCGAGCGCACCGCGCGCGTCGATGGCGATGTCGCCGTAGACCGCCGCATCGGCTGCCCCGTTGATGCCCGGCAAGCCGTTGGCGCCGATGCGCGGCGCCGAGAGTTCGAGCGTGCCGCGTGCGCGGCCGTCGTTCTGCCCCCGCTGCGTGCCCAGGGTCGCGGCTGTGCCATGGCGCAGATCGACGCGTGCGCCGTCGGCCAGCGTCAGCACGCCGCCCTGCGTGCTCAGGTCGACGATCGCGCGGTTGGGCGAATCGATGATCTTGCCGTAGCTATCCACGCGCAGCAGCGTGCCGTGCGCATCGAGCAAGGCCGAGCCCGCCACCGTCAGGGCGTTCTTTGCCGCGAGGGAGATGCGGCCCACGCGCTCGCCGCTGGCGTCGACGGTGCCGTTGACCGTCAGGCTGCCGTTGTCGACCGACACATTGACCTCGCCGGCCTTCAGGCCGTCGCCGATGGTAAGGTCGCCCTGCTTGAGCTGGAAGGTGCGCGTGCCGGACACGCCGCCTTCGTTGAGCCGCTGGTTGAGGGAGGCGAACTGGCTGTCGAGCGCTGCGCCATCACCGAGATGCTGTGCGCGAACTTCCACGCCGCCAGCCAGATACGGCACCAGCGTGCCACCCGCATCGTAGCGCCCCGTGCTGCCGCCACGGATCGCACCCTGCAGGTCGACCACGCCGGCCTGGTCGCCCAGCGCCAGCGCCAGCGCCTTGAGCGTGCCGGCACGGTTGTTCCGCGCCGACAGGTCGATCACCGAGCCCGCAGCCTGGTGCACATTGCCGGCCAGGCTTTCGAGCGTGACGTCACCGCCCCAGCTGTACTTGGACACGTCGTTGAAATCGATCTTGCGGCCGGCCAGGTCGAGCTGCGCGCGCCCGGTCAGCGTGAGGTCCTTGTCGGCGCTGATCACGAGCTTGCCGCTGGGCAACGCCAGCGTGGTGTCGACGATCACGTCACGGCCTGCAAGGCGCAGTTCCGCGCCGAGTGCGGCATCGGCGACCGGTGTGCTCGCCGGCACCGAAGCGCTCAAGCGCAGATCGCCGCCCGCGGTGATGCGGTTGACCGAGCCCGCCGCGCCTGTCAGCAACGGCGCGTCGATGCTGAGGTTGCCGCCGCTGTAGGCATAAGCCTTGCCGGCTTCATACGCGCCTTGCGACTGGTAGACCGACAGGCTGCCCTTCTGGTTGGCCGTGACGCGCTCACTGGCGGCGAGCCGCACGTCGGCAAAGCCCAGCGCCAGACGCGCGTCATCGCTGGCGCCCTCGGCTTGCGTGCCTGGGCCATAGCCGAATTCGATGGTCCCGGCCTCGATGGCCAGCGTACCGCTGCCGGTGCCGGCGCCGCCCGTGACTGCGGCGCCGGGCGCCACGGTCGATCCGGTCCAGATCAGGTGGCCGGTGCGGATGGTCGCCACATCGCCGGCCGCGCCCGCGCCGTAGATGGCGGGCGTGCCCAGCACCAGGCGCGCGAGCGTGGATTTGCCGGTGGCCGGGTCGATGGTGTCGAGCGAGGCGCTGCCGAAGAAGCGCAGGCCGCCGCTGGCGTTGAGTTGCAACGTCTCGAGCGCCGGGGCGCCGTACCGTGTGTCGCCGCGCAGCAGCCGGTCGAGCACGCTCTGGTTCAACACCAGGCCGGAAGGCAGCGTGTTGCGCGCGGCCGCGTCGGACAGCGCCGCGCTGTCGCCGACGTTGATGCCCTGCACCGCCAGCGTGAGGTTGCGCGTGCCGTAGCGCACCGAGTCGTCGAGCACGAAACGGTCGGGCGTGGACAGCGCGATGGTGCCTTCGGAATACAGCTCGGCCTGGCCCGCACAGGGCGCGACGGTACATGTGCCGATCTGCAGGCTGCGGTTCCCTGCCAAGTCCACGCTCGGCAGACCCGGCAGCATGCTGAGCACGCCGTTGGACACGGCCACCAGATTGCCGGCCGTACCCGCGTAGAAAAATCCATCGGCCGAGTCATAGGCCGCGCGGCCCTTGCCCAGCGTGCGGATCGCCGCGCCCTGCTCGATCACGAGATGGCTCGCGTTATCGGTGTTGGTGGCATCGGCCAGCAGGAACACCTCGGGTGCCGACAGCACCGCCCCCTGGCGCAGCGTGAGGCTGTTCGTGCCCGTGCCGAACATCACGATGCGTCCGCCCGGGCCGTAGGTCACGTACTGCAGACCGCCGAGCATGAGCCGCGAGGCCCCCATCGCATTGAGCGCGTCAGCGTTCAGCGTCACGCCCTCGAAACCGGCGCTGGCCTTCGCACCGCCGCGCACGACCTCGATCTGGCTTTCAGGCCCCCCCGATCCAGCAAAAACAGCCACCGTGCCGCCGTAGCCGCCCTTGGCCGCGTCGAAGCGGCCGATGCCGTCGAAGCGGAAGGCATCGACACCGGCGCCGGTGTTCGACGTGAGGGCCAGCAGCAGCGTGCGCGCGTCCGCCGGTGCCATCGCGCGCGGCACGCCGAGGCGCGCGGCATCGCTGACGATGAACTGGTTGAACGAAGTCTCGTTGTACTGCGAGTAGCTGCGCAGCACCTCGGCCGGTGTGAGGATCGCCTGGCGGAACAACGTATCGCCGATGGCGGTATGGGCGATGCCGAGCCGCGCGGCGGCCGACCACGAGCCGTTGCGCATCGCGCTGCCGGGCTGCGCCGCGCCCTGGCCGGCGCTACCGTTGAGCTCGACGCGGAAGGCGCCGGGCAACAGGGCATAGGTGGAAGGCATCAGCGTGTAGGTGCCTGCGGACAGGCCCGGCACGCCGGCACCCAGCGTGATCTGCTGGCCGATCAGCGGGTCGACCGCGCCACGTTCGCCGCCCACCGGGGCGACCGGGGCCTGCACGCCGGGCACGATGGCATACACCTGATTGCCCGCGAGACCGGGCAGGCTGAAGCTGCCATCGGCCGCAGTGCGCACCAGCGGGTGATAGCGCGCATCGGTCGAGCCGCCGCGGCCACCGATGAAGCCAAAGCCCTTGAGTTCGCCGCCCCCCGAGAGGTCCAGCACCGCGCCTTCCTGCACATGAAGACGCGCACCGCCCAGTGTGAGGCCGACCGTCAGCGTCTGGCCGTACGAGCCGGCGCCGCCCACGCCGATCAACTCGACTTTCGTGCCGTCGTAGAGGTAGTTCAGGCCGTCAACCGTGCCGCCATACGGCATCAACAGGCCGTTGCCACTGACCGAGGTCAGGCTCCCAGGCAGGAAGTCGACCCGCGTGGTGTTTGCGTCGCCGATGCGCAGGCTGCCCAGCGGCACGCGCAGCACGCCGCCCTGCTCGATGGTCGCGGCGCCGAGCGCCAGGCCGCCGAAGGCCGCATAGGGCACCGCCGGCGCGGCTTGACCATTGCCTTCGATGCGCAGCACGCGATCCGGTGCATAAGTGCCGTCGTGCAGCACACCCGCCTGGATCGAGGCCGAGACGCCGATGGCCGGGTAGATTTGCGCAGCCCGCAGCGTGAGGTCGCCCGGGGTGGCCAGGCTGGTCGTCGGCATGCCGTTGCTCAAGGCCGGCACGTCGGACAGAAAGCGCAAGTCGCCGTCGCTCTGCAGCGTGGTCTGGCCGAAGCCGCGCCGCTCCACCCTGATGCTGGCCGGGTTCTCCGGCGTGTCGCTGTCGGACGATATCGGTATATCGCCGTTGACACCAGACACTCGAACCGACGAGCGCACGTCGACGAGGCCGGCATGCACCGCCAGATGCGCCTCGGAGGGCAGCCAGTCGCCGGTGCCGCTGACGCCGAAGCGGCCCCGGGTCACGTCCAACGCTACGCTCTGCGTGACGCCGGCCAGCCGCACGTAGGGCGCTTCCAGCGTAATGTGCGCGTCGTTGCGCGCGTTGTTGGCCAGCATCAGCGCGCCGTAAGCCGACAGGCTCTGGCCCAGCCGCAGGCTGACGTTGTCTTCCAGGCTGATACCGCCCGCGCTGAGCAGCGCGAGGTTATCGAAACCGCCCCGTGTGACGGTGTCGACGCCGAGCCGGCCGTGGCCATAGACCAGCGCCGCATCGGTCGCGCCGGGGGCCAGTCCGGCCGGCAGGTCCGACGGCCCCTGCAACCCGCCGATCACCAGGTCGCGGTAGTTGCGCACCGCGTTCTCGGCCAGCGTGTACTGCGCCGGCCCCGAACTCGTGCGCACTTCGGGCGATTCCAGCGCGACTTGCAGCGTGCCGCCGGCCGCACCCGCGCCGCCCGAGCGGGCCCGCAGTTCGCCGTCAAGGTAGAGGCCGTTGTTCGAGGCCAGCGTGATGCGCCCGCCGCGGCTCGCGACCGCGACCGGGCCGGCAGCGCCCATGTCGAACACGGCGGCGGTGCCCGATGCATCGAGCATGGCGCCGTCGCGTACGACGATGAAGCCGTTGGCGGCCGTGGCCGAACCGTCGCTTTCCTTGATCTCGCCGCCGATCACAATGCTGCCACCGTCGCGCACGATGCCGTAGCGCCGACCCTGCGCATCGAGCGCGGTCGCGGGCGTGGCGGACACGTCGATCACCGCCTGCTCGCCGAGCCAGATCGAGCGGCTGTGCGCCCCATCCACGGCGTACTCCTGCTCCATGCGCGTGAGGTCGAGGTTCTTCAGCGAAATGCTGCCGCCGTGCGCCTGCAGCCGGCCTTGCAGCGTGAGCTGGCCGACGCTGCGCACGTCGATGGCCTGGCCGGGGTCGACCGTGATCTGCGCCCCCTGTCCGATGACCGCAGCCACCGTCGGCAGTTCGGCCGCCAGGGTCTGCGCCGTGCCCGCCTGCAGGCTCAGGCTCGCGCCCGCGCGCTGCGTGAGCACGCCCTTGACGGCATCCTCGGCGTAGAGCGGCGGCGTCCAGGCTTGCAGCACTTTGCCCGCGTCAAAAGTGGTCGCGACATTCCTCGCGTCGGGCGTGACGCGCAGCACCGGCATCGTCACCTCGACCTGCGTGCCGTCGGCCACCGTGACGCCACGGTCGCCGATGAGTGCGTAGCGGCTGAAGCCCTTGTCGAAGAAGTTGCCGGCCAGCACCAGCGTGCCAGCATCGGCCG
Source organism: Janthinobacterium sp. SUN073 (assembly GCF_030397665.1). GTDB lineage: Bacteria > Pseudomonadota > Gammaproteobacteria > Burkholderiales > Burkholderiaceae_D > Janthinobacterium. The sequence continues at coordinate 390,250 of NZ_JAPUBT010000001.1, forward strand.
CAGCCACCGATCCGTCGTTGACGCGTACCTGCCCGGCCTGCAGGCTCAGCGTGCCGCCACCCGAGGTGCCCCAGCCGCGCAGCGCGCCATCGATCGCCAGCACGCCCTCGCCACCGCCGGTCTGCGCATTCGCCTGCAGCCGGACGTCGCCGCCCTTGCCGCCGCGCTGCGAGGTGCCGTTGGCCAGCAAGGCCGCACCCGAGGAGACGTCGATGACGCTCCCCTGGGCCAGCAGCACGTCGCCGCTGCTGCGGATCGACACGCTGCCGCCGTTGCGCCACGCCATGTTGCCGGTATCGCTAGCATCGCCCGACAGGTTGCTCCACAGGCCGCGCGTGTCCAGTGCCACGCCCTGGGCCACCGCCACGCCCGCGCGCACGCCTTCGGGCGTGGTGATCTGCGTGGTGTCATCGAGGTAGTTGGTGCTGGCCTGCGCGAGCGTGTCGCCCAGGCGGATGCTGCCGCCGTGCGCCGTGAGGGCCGCGTTCACCCCGACCTTCGGGCCGTAGAGCGCGATGTCGCCGCCATTGCCCAGCGTCAGCGCCGAGTCCACCGTGATCGCGTTCGCGGCCGCAATGCGCACCGCGCCCAGTGAGAAGCCGTTGAGCAACGTGGTGTCGAGGATCAACGTGTCCTGGCGCGCGGTGGGCAACGCCGCCGTGAGGTCGAGCCCGGCAGCGATGCGTTCGGCCGTGTCGCTCAGCACCACGTCCTTCACGCCCGCGGTGTCGAGCCGGCGGTGCATCAGGCCGGTGTTCTTGTCGTAGAGGGCACCATAACTGCCGACCACCAGCTGCCCGCCGCGCGCCACCGCCACCTGCGACTGGTCATACCCGTCGAGTCCGGCCTGCGCCGCCTGCGTCTGGCCGCTTCCCTGGAAGGTGTCGCCCGCGATGTCTCCCTCGATCACCGCACTCTTCGTCCCGATCACCAGCAGGCCGGCATCGCGGCCCACCGTGTAACCGTTTTCCAGCCGGCGCTGTTGTCCGATCAGCGGGTTGTAGTAATAGCCGGTCGCCTTCTCGCCCCAGCGTTCGTGCTTGTCCTCGTAGCCTTTGTAGACGCCCGTGTAGCGCTGGTCACCGGGCGCCTTGTTCACGTCATACAGCCGCCCATCAGTCCCCTTGAGCCACGTCTGATTGATAAAACCGCTCTGCACATTGACAGTGCCTCCCGACAGGTTGATGCTGGAGCCGGCCTGCGTGACCACATCGTTGCCGCCGAAGCTCAGCGTGCCGCCCTGCGCCATCCATTCGCCCACAGTGTGCCCCGCCGTACCCAGATACCCGCCGACTTCCAGCAGGCCGCCCGCGGTGTACCAGCGGTCGGTGGCATAGCCGTTCGTGCCCTTGGGTACGAACACCAGGCTGCGGCGGTCGATCCACACGTCGTTGCTGTTGAGGGTCTTGCCATCCCGGTTGAGCGGCGCATCGCGCTGTTCGTTGCCCTGGATGTTGACCTTGACGTTGTTCGATTCCATGGCCAGGTTCACGCCCACGGCGCCGGAGACGTCGATCCGGGCGCGCTCACGCACCAGGCTGCGCTGGGCTGCATGGATGTCGATCTGACCGCCGGTGGCCAAGGTCAGGGAGTCGCCCTGGAAGTCGACCGTGCCGCCACTGGCGATCTCGATGCGCGACTGGTCGCGGCGGTCGGTGATGGCCACGATATTCTCGGCAGTCGTGATGGCCGGTCCCCGCAGGCCATCGCGCTGGCTGTCCAGGGCAGTGCTCTTGCCGTCGTCCTCGATCACCACGGCGGTAGTGGCCCCCTGGCCGAAGGCGACCTTGCCGTCCGCGCCGATGGCGTTGAGGTGCACGGTGCCGCGCGTGTTGACGCTGGTGCTGGCGAGTACGACGCCATTTTGCCGCACCTCACGCCCCAGCATCGTCACGTCGCCCTCGCGCGCCTGGATCAGGCCGGTGTTGCTGACCTTGCCCGCCAGGCTGTCGCTGCTGAACTGTGGGGTGATCTCGTTGCCGCGCGTGGTCGACGCCTGGTTGCCGTCGGTGCCGACGCCCTTCCTGATGACGAAGCTGTCGCCGGCCGCGAGCGCGGTCTGGCCTTTCTGCGTGGCGATGTCGCCCGCGTTGTGCACCTCTTTGCCGAGCAGCAGGACATAGCCGCCGCCTTCGGTGGAAGTCTTCGGGGCCAGCGTGGCGATCCGCGCGCCGGCCTGGACCTCTACCCTGCCCTCGGAGTTGGTGAAGCTGGGTTCGCTGGCGTTGGCCGTGTAGATGCCGCTGGTCTTGAACTGACCGTCGCCGATCCCGGCGGCGGCGGCGATGAGATTGCGCGTGTTGACCTGACTGCCGCCATGGAAGACGATGCCGTTACGGTTGACGATGAGCACCGTGCCATCGGCCTTGATCTGGCCCTGGATTTGCGAGGGGCGTGCCTGCGGATCGTTGACGCGGTTGAGAACGGCCCAATCCTTCTGCTGCCTGAACTCGACCGTCGTGTTGCGCCCGACATTGAAGGTCTCCCAGTTCAGGATGGCCTTGTCGCCGGTCTGCTGGATGGCGATGTTGCTGCGACCGTCAACCTGGCTAAGCTCCGGGGCATTCGCGTTGTGCCAGCCCGCCGTCAGCGAATTGGCGTCGATTTTCAGGCCGCCCGCGCTCATGCCATCGGGGACGGATGCCCCATGCGCGGCCGCCAGGCGAGCGGCGGCCTGGGCCGACTGCTGCGCCGCGATGCCGCGCGCGGCCAGGTTCAGATTGCTGATCGAGCGCTGCAGTTGCTCATTGGCCTTCTGCTGCTGTCCGAGCGGGTTCGTCAGGCTGGATGCGGGCTGGCCGCCGGGCAGCCTGCCCGTTTGCGACGCCGTGTCCCGGAGCGCGCCCTTGTCGGCAAACCATGCCGGACTGAACGTGCGCTGCGCATGGGCCGGCAGCGTCACCGTGCCTGCGACCAGTGTCAGCGCGATGGCCCGCGCCAACGGTGCCAGCGTGAATACCCGATCCTGTTTGCGTATCGTTTGATTTTCCTTGCCACTGCGCCCGCGTGTGTTCATGTAAGTTTCCGCCTGGTCATTGAGTCGATGCCGTTCGGCTGCCCGTCTCGCGCCGGCCAGCCACATTCATGAAGGCTTTCCGCAGCGCAGCCGCCTAGCGTCTGCAACAGAAAATGCCCCTATGTATGGGTGACGAACAGCACCACGCAAATACCGCAAACTTTTTTAAAACTTTTTTCGCAGCCCCCAACATGCCCTGTGCAAGGTCGCACGGCCCCGCCATACCAGGCGATGAAGAAAGGCGTTCAGCTCAAGAGCAATAATCCCGCCGGCAGCGGCCGGGCGTGCAGCTGAAACGATTCCTGCAACTGCCACAGCGCCAGATCCAGCGAAGCCGTGGAAAAGCGCCCGCTGACCGGTTTGTTGCGCACGGCATCGTTCATCAGCACCACGCGACCGGAGCGGTAACGATTGATTTCGTCGAGCACCTCGGCCAGAGGGGCCTGGTTAAACACCAGCATCCCTTGACGCCAGGCCGACACTGTTTTCGGGTCGATGCTGGCGATGTCGCCCAGCGAACTGGTGCCGTAAACCATTTGCTGGCGGGCATGGAGCTGACGCGCGCCTGCAGGATGCTCCACGCGGACGGTGCCTTCGATACAGGTGACACAGACCTTGCCATTCAGATGACGCACTTCGACCCGGCCGGATTCGAGCAGGCTGCGGCCAACGCCGGCCACCACCGCAAAAGCCCTGCCGCCTTTCAAATCGATGGCGGCCTCGCCCGTGATCAGATCCAGGCCGACCAATTGGCCGCCATCGGTCTGCCGGCGAACGCTGGTTCGCGTGTTCAGCATGACATCGACACCGGTGGACAGCGCCAGCGTGCGCCGCTCCCCGGTGGCGGTGCGCTCATCCGCATTCCACTCCTCCGGCGCCGGCCACAAATCCAGCGGCGGATGAACCACGGCCACGCCAGCGACCGCCGCCGCACTGATGGCAGCACCGAGGAAGGCCCGCCGTCCACCCGGCACCAGGCGAGGACGGCACGCGCCCAGCGTCGCGGCTTCCGGCTTAACGCGCAACAACTCGCGGGCAGGAGCCTCAATCGCATCCCAGCGACGCTTCACGTCATTGTATGCGGCTTGATGCAAGGGACTCGCTTTGACCCAGCGCCTGAACTGCTGCGCATCCACTTCGCGCGCGTCGCCCGAGGTGAGCAGGCGCAACCAGTCCCACGCCTGGGCTTCCAGCCCGGAGGGCGAAGTGGCGTGACTGCTGTTCTTGGCGGGTGGCGTCTTCATCGTGTCATATCCAGCGGCCAGGCGCGGCCGTAAAGCAGGAAACCGGCAGGCTGCCGCGTGTTGCGTACATATATTTTTTGCTCTCTCATACTGGATGACGAATGGCGTCCCGGAAAACCCGCATTATTTATTCTCCGCCGCCAGATACGCATCAAGGCGTTCATGCACGCGCTTCAATTCGTACTCGACCGTCCGCAGCGACACGCCCAGCCGTTGTGCGGCCTCTTTTTGCGTCACGCCTTCCGCATGCACGAGCAGCGCGATGGCCCGACGGCGCTCGGGCATCCGATCAAGAAGCTGGAACAAGCCATCGAGGTCCGAGCGTATCTCGGCGGTCCGGGCCGGCCCGGGCGCCGGATCCACCATTTCCTCCAGCAATGCATCGATATTATCGCCTGACAGCAGGCGGCTGTGCCGGCGCTGGACATCCACCGCAATGTTGATCGCCATGCGGGACAGGTAGGCCCCCGGGTTCTGGATCGGCCCGTGGGCCTCGCTGCCCTTCAGCCGCAGCCAGGTGTCGTGCAGCGCATCGCCGGCATCCTCCGCATTGCCCAGCTTTCGCGTCAGGCGCTGTTTGATGGATGTGTAGTGCTTGCCCAGGTAATTCAGCAAGAAGAGCTGCGTGCCGTCGGACATGGCTAGCCCGCCCCCGGTTGCCGCTCGCACTGCGGCCCGACATCCGGGGCATTCGGAGCAACCAGCATGGTCAAGCGCTGCCGCGTGATCGCCGCTGGCGGCAGGCGGCCGATGTGCACGGCGCGCAGCGTGTGCAGCAACGCGGCATCGCGGCGGGCATCGCCGCTGCTGCCGAGAAGACGCACGGCGCCGATGCGGCCATCCGGCTCCACGTAAAACTGCAGCAAGGAAGTATAGTTGCCCGGCCGGATACGCGCATCCGAGCACAGCGCTTGCCAGATACGCATCTGGACCAGTCCGGCGTAGCCATCCTCACGGAACAGCTCGGCCAAGCCATGGCGAGCCGATACGGATGCCGGCACAGCAGATGCCGCACCGGCCTCTTTCAGAATGAATGTCTGGCCCAGGCCAGAACTGCGCTTGTCCGCCGTCAGCCCCGTACCTTGCAGCAGGATGCGCAACGCTCCTTCGGCCGAGTGAAGGCCGTGTACCGGCGTGGAGATACGGGCATGAACGAGATCGCTGGGAAACAAGGCCGGTTGTCCGGTGGTGTCCGCATACTGGTTCAGTGCCGCATTCAGCGGCTGCGCCGGGATGTTGAAAGCAATCGCAGGCATAGCCGCATCAGCAACGGGATTGCCACGTGCAACTCCCGCGGGCGGCAGATCCGGAGAAGCGCCACGGGCGTCTGCCGCTGATCCGATAAGCCCACCCAGTACCCAGAAGAGCGCCATCGCGCTACAGCTCAACGCGCCGCTGTACACACGCCCGCAACGGTGCTGCAAGGGCCATGGCAGGAGGACGGAGCGAATCGGCAAGGTAGGCACACCATTCTGAAAAGGTGAATGGTGGCATTCAAATGTGACGGTGTCGTTACATCAATACCAATCAATCGCCGGGCTTGCAGAAGCATGTTGGGTTGACGGGGCAGATCACCAAGTCGATGGATGAGTTATCGGACTGACACGTCCCGGAATACGTTGACACTTTTTTGATGGAGAGAAAGAGTGCCAGATGTAGCAAGGGTGACGCTTTCCGCAACAGCATCGTTTTGACCTTGCCGGGGCTGCTGATAGCCGGCAGGGCGTCGGAGGACCATCCCGAAGTCATCGAACTGTGCGAGATGAGCCTGTGGTCCGAAAGCCAAGTCTGGCGGTGCCGCCCGGAGTGCCAGCACCTCCGTGATGAAAAACAAGATTGAGTCAGTATCGTTGGAGATGGGAGGGCTACCTTCGGAGATTTCGGAGCGTACGCTATAAAATCTTCTGTGAGCGATATCACCAATATCAGACTGGAGAGCATGCCAGGTGGTGCCGCCGGATCGGTACCGCGTTTGGCGGCACGGCACCCACCCAGTTCGCCAGCGACCCTGTGGGATCGCGATTCGCTGCGCGGCTTCTTCCAGCTTTAGCCCTTGGGCCAGCACCAGTTGATTGCCTAGGCCCGGAACTTCGGTGTATATGTCGTTGATTTCATGTTTTCACTCCCTTTCACAAGCCTATCAAATGACAGTGTCGACAATGCCAGGCTCGCTCAATAGTGAGGCGTCTCGCGGCCGGAGACGCCATGCGGTGTCTACATTGGCACAGTCTTTCAGAGGCGGTACAGACTGCCGGAGCCAACGCTGTCCACCGGCGTGCCGTCCGTGCAGCCGGCCATCGGCAAACCCTGCGCCCATCCTGCTGCCAGGGCATGCACGTCAAGCAAGGGATCGGACGCCTTGGCGCGCTCATTGCGAATGCGGCAGGTTTCAGGATCAGTGGCAAACAGACCGCGCGCGAAAACTCGACCCTGCTCGGCCAGCTTCGCGGTCTTCGGCCCGCGGATCTCCGCGAAGCGCAGCAAGGCATCATCGAGGCAGGCGTCCGTCCCAACCAGACACCCAGCCAGATGCCAGGCGTCTTCCAGCGCCTGACAGGCGCCCTGGCCAGATGTCGGCAACGGCGCGTGCGCCGCATCCCCAACGAGCAGCACATTCGCCCGGCTCCACGTGTGCAGCGGCTCCAGGTCGTGCACGGCAATCAGTCGGATGGCATGCTCCGGAGTCGCCTGGATGATGCGGGTGACAGGCTCCGGCCATCCCGCGAACAGACCCTCAATCTCCTTACGCATATCCGCTGCGGGCGTCGCCCCTGGCAATGGCCGTGCCTGCGCCGCCGCCCAGTAGACCAAATCCGGCCGGACCGGCACGCAACCGAAGCGATCACCCGCCCCCCAATAATCCTGAATCGCGATATCGCCCACTAATGCATTCTCCCCCTGCGCCACACCCACCCAGTTCACAAAGCCCTGATAAACTGGTGTGTTGTCCCCCGCGACGAACCTGCGTGCCACCGAGTCCATGCGACCATCGGCGCCGATCAGCAAATCTGGACGAATGCTTACCCCGTTTTCGAACCGCGCCACGGCTTTGCCGCTAGCATCAAGGTCGATCGCCACCGCCCGATGCCCGAATTCTACCGGGATCCCGGCCCGGGCCGCATGATCCAGCAGTACCGCCTGCAAGTCCCGGCGCAAAATTGTATGGGTCGGATGTCCCATGATCTGGTCTAGCAGCGCAATATCGATACCCCCCAAAGAATTGCCCGCGGCATCCCGACGGTGCATTGCCACCGGCCGGCCTCCCACTGCAGCTATGTCTTGCAGCAACCCTAGTTCCTCTAGCACAAAGCCAGCGTTGGGCCAGAGCGTCACGCCAGCCCCCATCGTCGCAGGCCCCGCCCGGCGCTCATATACCCGGGGACTGTACCCCTGCTTGCTCAAGGCAAGCGCCACGCTCAACCCTGCAATACCGCCGCCAAGTATTCCGATTTCCATGCTGAAGCTCTCCTATTCAATTCGTCCCGACGCGCCGCCGACGGCGATCCATCGGACGAGACGGCATCTTAAATTCCGCCACTGTGGAGTACTAGTATGTAAAAATGGGGAGCTTTCATACCTTAATCGGGATAATAATGCGCAATACCCTCGACCTCAATACAGTCCGTGTCTACGTGGCGGTCGTCGATGAACAAAGCTTTGCCGGCGCGGCACGCCTGCTGACCCTGCCATCTTCCAACGTCAGCCGCCACGTCGCCTCGCTGGAACGCATGCTGGGCGTCCGCTTGCTGGAACGCAGCACCCGCCACCTGCGCATGACGGAAGCTGGCAGGCTACTCTACGAACGCGCAAAACCCTTGCTCGACGCCTTACTCTCCACCGAGGAAGAGCTTGGCGCAGTGCAGCGTGAACTGCGTGGCCCCCTAAGAATGTGCATGCCAGGCGAAGCGCCAAGGCTGCTAGCTCCTATCCTGGCCGAATTCTGTAGCCTCCATCCCGGCATCGAACTGGAATGCGACACGCGCCTGACCGGTCTGGAAGCTCTCCGGGAAGACATGGACCTGTCCATCGTCTTCCATCGTGGGCGCCAGGATGACAGTACCTTCATCACCCGCGAACTCGCTACGCTGCCCAGCATCGTCGTCGCGGCGCCCGCCCTGCTAGCCAAAACTGGAACACCGCGCCACGTGCGCGAACTTAGGTCATTGCCTTGCATTACCACCTTGAGCGCGTTAAAGGGCCAGCCCTGGCAGTTTCTCGACGCCGCAGGCGAAATCGTGAAGGTATCTGTGCGTAGCCGCTATCGTGTTAACAGCGGAGAACTGGCATTGGCGGGCGCGCGGCAAGGCATCGGCTTCGCGATCGTGGCGGCCTATCCATGCCAGGAAGATCTTGCCGCGGGCCGATTGCAGGAAGTGCCGCTGGACATGTGCCCTGCGCCGCTGCAATTGCTTGGCGTGTACAGCCATCGGCATTCCGTGACTGCGCGGGTTCGGGCTTTACTGGAATTGATACAGGTGCGGTTGGAAGGAGTCGGGAGCGGCGCAAGATGAAAATCGCATTGAGGAACGCGCCCGAATAGCCGAATGTCTGCTCCGGGACTGCGATTTCCGTCGTTGGCATATTCCGCCCCAACGCTTGATCAGGCCTGCGCTCTTTGTAGTCAAGTCCTCGAATGAATGGCTAACTGTCAACTTTTGGCCGACAACCGAAGCACTACGAATCCCTCCAAACTGATTCGAACTCTCGATGGGAGATCGCAATGTATCCTGGCTCTGATAAATCGGGTGGAATTTCTGCTATCCCGCCAAATTCGTCACTCTCATGCTCGGCACTATAGCAAAGCAGCATGCCAGAAACATACTGCTCAATTTGTCGGGTAACCCATCCGGCGCTATCGACTTCAAAGTACCACCACGATGTTCCCCATGAATCGTACTGATCACCCCGATTCTCATTCCAGTGTCTCTTAGCGTACCCGCGCCCTGCGTCACACACATAAGCGATAGCAAACGATTCGTATGGCTGCAGGCTGAGGTGGTCGGTCCAGCTGTCACGCTGGGCATAGTTGCTGATCAAGCCTTGCCCGGCAATGCCGTGCAGCATTGCCGGCAGATCCAGTTCGACGTGTTCGCCGGAGAAGTTGTTGACGACAACCAGCTGTTGGCTCCCCAAGCTGCGCCGGTAGACGAATACCTGCGGGTGCTGCTCCAGCAATGGCAGGTATTGCCCGTAAACCATGACGTCCCAGTGCTTGCGCAGCTCGATCAGCTTCTGGTAGTGGAAGAAGATCGAATCGGGTTGTTCCAGCGCGGCCGCGACGTTGATCTCGGGGTAGTTCGGATTCAGCTTTAACCATGGCGTGCCACTACTGAAGCCGGCGTTGTATGTGCTGTTCCACTGCATTGGGGTGCGTGCATTGTCCCGCCCGTTGGCGTGGATGCCGGCCATCATCGTCTCCGGTGACACGCCGGCGGCCGTGCGTTCGTGGTAGAGGTTGAGCGATTCGATGTCGCGATAGTCGTCGATGGAATCGAAACGTACATTGGTCATGCCTATTTCCTCGCCTTGATAGACATAAGGGGTACCCTTGAGAAAATGTAGCGTGGTGGCCAGCATCTTGGCCGACTCAACCCGGTAACGGCCGGGGTCGCCGTATTTGGATACGGCGCGCGGCAGGTCGTGGTTATTCCAGAACAGCGAGTTCCAGCCGGCATCGGCCAGCTCGGTCTGCCACTTACTGATGATCTGCTTGAATTGGATCAGATCGAACGGCCGCGGCTTCCATTTCCCCTCCTTGGTATCGTGGGTCATAGTGATGTGCTCAAACTGGAAGACCATCGACAGCTCCTGACGCGCCGGGTCGGAATACAGCTTGGCGGTCTCCGGGGTGGCGCTCCACGTCTCGCCCACCGTCAATACATCGCGTGCCGCCAAGGTCGCTTGGTGCATTTGCTGCAGCAGCGGGTGCAATTGTGCGCCGTTGGCGATAACCTGCTGGTCGACCTGTTTGCCGATGAGATCGATCACATCCATGCGGAAGCCGCCGATGCCCTTGTCCAACCACCAGTTCATCATGCGATGCACCTCTTCCTGCACCTGGGGATTTTCCCAGTTCAGGTCCGGCTGTCGTTTCGAGAACAGATGGAAGTAATATTCACCGCTGGCGGCATCGTATTCCCATGCACTGCCGCCAAAAAACGAACGTTGCTGGTCGGGCGGGGAGCCATCGGCGCCTGCATTGCGCCAGATGTAGTAGTCACGGTAGGGGCTATCCTTGGATTTTTTCGCCTCGACGAACCAAGCGTGCTCGTCAGAGGTGTGGTTGACCACAAGATCCATCAGGATACGGATGTCGCGCTTGGCCGCCTCTGCGATCAACTGCTCCATCTCGGCCAATGTGCCGAATTCAGCGGCGATATCCTGATAGTCGGAGATGTCATAGCCGTTATCGTCCATCGGCGACCGGTACACCGGCGACAGCCAGATCAGGTTGATTCCCAGCTGTTGCAGGTAGTCCAGTCTGCCGATGATGCCGGCCAGATCACCGATCCCATCATGATTGCTGTCTTGAAAACTACGTGGGTAGATCTGATACACGACGGCGTTATGCCACCATTTCTTATCCAACATGATTATCTTTCTCGCTTATTGATTGGCGACACTGTCTTGCAACGTGCCTAGGGATCGCCGTCGGGTGCAAATAGGCAGCCAAGTTGGATCGCACTGTCGCTCCAACACCTGATTGACTGTTCCGCGCTAGCGTGGCGGAGTACCAGGCCCCTTGCATTCACGCTTGCATTTCTTTCGGGTAATGGTAAAAATCATGGTTTTAGACACGCTGGCTCTCAGGTAAAATTTAGCGCCTAACGGTGACAAGCGCGGACGGATCGAGCAAGCAGATACAATGATTTTGACGGACCGGGTTGAAAGATGATAGACGCCACGCAAATCCGACTCAATCCGAATCGCTGCTATAAAACCGTTAAAAATGCTAAAAAACATGGATTTATGGCCGAAAGCCGCCGGCCCCTTCATTCAAAACGCCCGAGCCGGATCAAGCGCAGTACATACGCCATCATCTGAAGGAATTTCTGGAACGTATGGTTAGCGGCAGAGTGGAATGATTTGAAGTTGAGCATCGGCCTGGTCACCCGCTTGATGGCGCGGTGATCCTGTTCGACGATGTTGTTGCGGTATTTGATTTGGCGCACCGGGATCGGCACGTCGCGACCGGCATTGACCGCGTCGATGGCCGCCTTGTTCGCACCACTCTTGTCCATCGAGACCTTTAGTCGGCCCCCCCCAAAAAAAACAGACGCTCGCCCGGGCCGCTTACTTCAGCGCGCTCTAAAAATGGAAGATTACCATGCCAACGGGGAAGGAATCGTCAGCGGGGATAAGCTGTTTCAAGCAATACCAAATGATTGCAAACAAGCCCATATTTTCGTAGGGGAAATGCAGGGGTGAAAACTCGCACCCAAGAAAAAGGCCACTCCGAAGAGTGGCCTAAGTCTTTAATTCTAATGGTCGGGACGGGAAGATTCGAACTTCCGACCCCATGCACCCCATGCTCGATGATACTTAGCCGGAACCCGCATGGATGCTACATTTAGGGGGTGAGTCGTATAATATACAGTACTTTTCGATAGGTACTCAAAGCCGCATGTTTCTGCGTTTTTTCTTCGAAAATTATACATTTTCTCGGCCGTTTTTCGCTCCTTCCCACATCATCCGCGCCGTACTCACTTCCGGGAAAAAGCCGCTGAAGCGGTGTAATGCAAACATCTAGGTTTTATGCGACTTCCACACACCTTGCAACAACCGTACCTACCAAGCTACCTACGCAAAAACGTCAGTACAAAAAAGTCCTAACCTACTCCTCCACAGGGACACCGCTCAACAAAACATCATGTTGCCAGTTGAGCAGGCAACTTTTTGATTTAGGTCAAATCATTGTCAAGCTTCAACCAAGATCAGCATCTACGTGAGAGACTGAGTTTGAGAACGGGAGTCCATGCCGTGCACGATAACAATACGCACCAACTAGACGGTTATACTTTTTCCATTACCACCGTCCGCCTGGTGGATGGGCGCTATCGAGGACAGATTTGGTTTTCGCAGCGAGGTGACAACGGAGTTGTCCTTGAACCAGCAGTATTTATCGAAACGCCAGGGGCGCTAAAATCAATCCAAGCAATAAGAGTCGAGGCTTCAGCCTATGCTAAGGAGCTGATACAGAGCGGCGCACTTGTCAGCATCCTGGGTACACAGATGGAAGACACAGCCAAAAATTATTACTCCTGAGCAACCTAACCCAAGTGAAAAAATTGATGTCGTCCATCATGATCAGTGAGGACTCCCGCACTTCTGTCAAAGTTAAAAAATAAAGCTATCAACTAAAGGCCGAAAGGCTTTCACTTGTCCCGTTCCCCCGAAAAGAAGACGCATAACAAACCTGATTCCTCCCTGATTCTTTCGCTTTGTACAATGCTTTATCGGCGGCCTCGACCAACTCAATAGGCTGGTTTTCTAAATGAATCGGAGAAAAAGCCTCCACACCGATACTTACCGTCACAACCCCAAGCGGATTTCCAGTATGTGCGATTTCCATCCCTTGAACAGCGCCACGAATGCTCTCGGCTACGGCCAATGTGCCGGCGAGATCAGTTCCTGGCAATAACACAACCATCTCCTCACCGCCATAGCGGGCCGCAAGATCCCCTGGACGGCGCATACTATAAGCCAGCACCTTGCCAATTTTTCTTAAACACTCATCGCCGGCCACATGACCGTAAATGTCGTTGTACTTTTTAAAGAAATCAACATCGATCATAATTAATCCAAGCGAGCTTTCTCCACGCTGCGCACGATTAAACTCCCCCATTAACGACTCGTCAAAATGACGCCGATTTGCCAGTCCCGTCAGACCATCCTGATTAGCAAGTCGAGATAAAGTTTCATTAATTAATTCCAACTCGATGCCGGCCAACATTAGCTTTTTCTCAGCTTTCGATCGTAGATTTATTTGCTTAACCATACGATATCCAAGGGAAGAAATTAGCAAAACCAATATTCCACCAACCATAAACTGTAGGTAAACATCACTGCGCCAATTTCTTAATATTTCATCTTGAGACAATGCGGCGGAAACGGCTAAAGGATACTCTTCTATCCTTCTATAGCTATTAATACGTGTAACACCGTCCAATCTTGACGTTATGGATGCCGTACCTACCGGCCCCTTGGAAAGATAATCCTTAAATAATGGATACTGCGATATATCTCGGCCGAGCATTTTTTCATCAAATGGCCTTCTTAGCAAAAGTATTCCTTTGCCATTTGCAATAAAAATCGCCCCTCGCTCGCCAATTGAAAACTTATCATAGAATACTCTAAAGTACTTCATGTCAATTGTAGCAAGAGCAACACCGCCAAAACTTCCATCAGGAAGATTAATGCGCCGCGACACAGTAATAATCCAGTCACCTGTTGACTTGCTGCGTACAGGGGGACCTATGTGAGGGCCACGTTCGGCATTATTTTTGTGATACTTAAAATATTCTCGATCAGCATTATTCAAACTCTTTAGCAACACTTTCTGAGAATTTACCAGCCAGCTACCATCTTTGGCATAAACGAACATTCCATGCAACTGGGGTAGCTCCGCCACACGCATAACCAGCAGGTCATGAATACGGGGCAGTTCAAGGTCAGAGGTTCCATCCTTTTCTATACGCTCTACCAACCCAATCAATGCGGTATCAGTTTCCTTGATCGTATCATAGGCATGCTGGGCTACCGACTGAGCCAGATTAGCACTTTCCCGGGCGGCCTCGCTTAGCTGCAAGTCTCTTGCACGCCATGCCATCCAGGCCTGAATTGCAAGAAGTGACATACAAACCACGACAACAAATGTGATCGCCAGCGGCAACAAGGAAAAGCGCTTGAAGCCCGAGCCCATCATCCGCGCCGGCAAGCTATTTGAATCAGCCATGGAACAACTCCCAGTTTTACGTGCATAAGAGTGTGCGCCGAATAGCGCTCCAAATACTCACGCATCGTAACAAATAAGATGTATAAAAGTTAAAAACAACACTACCACGTCACAATCTTCTCCATGCGGAGGCTTTTGTGTTTGATGAGCAAATTTTCGGGCTTGACGATAGATCGTCCATTCTGGTCACCTGCACCTCAAGAGGCAGGAATGGCGCTTGCACGACTTGGACAAAGGGTAGAGCAGCCCCTCTGGTGCGCAACGCCACAACGATCAGTCTCCGTGGGCGTGAGCCTCGCACGTATGGTGTACGACCGGTTCGAACGGTCCCCGGCGCGGTTGCGGTTCCGCCATTTCCTGATCGCCAGGCGGCTCACGTCGTAGCGCTCGGCCAATTCCCGCTGCGAGAGCGCCGAGTTGCGGATCTCTTCCCTTATCAGGTGTGTGTGGTGCTGGCTTACCTGTGAAGGGCTTGGATCATGCCGCTAGCGATGGGTGACAGGAATCAACCGTGTACCGTGTACTCAACTGGCGCCTGACCTTGAAGTAGGGCAAGTTGCGAATCGGAATACGATCACAAATTTCCAAAAAGTTAACATATTCCGCGTCAATGATTTATTTTCAAAAAAAATTATAAACGCGTGACAAAGTGCGCATTTATACGAAATTTTCAGGAGTATATTTTCCATTCTGAATTCCGATATAAAGTTTCACGAAATTTGTTTTTTCAAAAAAATTCTATTGGCAGAGCAGATTAATTATCTGACCTGATTTTTCAATTACGCCCCGGATTATTAAAAATTAATTTTAATTCCGTTTCCGTGAAATTAAATATCTATACTCAAATATGCAGCTAAGCATTGCCGCCCAATAGGCGGACAAAATGGAGCAATCCATGTATGACGAAGAGAGTACATGACATATTTCACTATCCCATAAATGATATTGTTAATATGATATGTATATATTGATTGTTATTTCAACCAAAGGAACATTGACATGGCTTCGACTAATTGGAATGATGGACGATTAATCACCCTCACCCCAGGTGATACCGCAACTTGCACAAATTTGAACAGTGGCCAGTTGTATGGCCTGATATTTTATAACTCGGCCTCTGCGGATACCGGCACTACTGTTTCTGTTGTCTGGAGTAACTCGCAACCGCCGGCTATCGTTCAGATTCCGGGCACTACCGGAAATCAGGGCTTGGCTTCGGTGTTATTCGTCAACGGCTCCGACACCACCACGATTTCGGCGGCCGTGCTGCAAAACAATCCCGGCGCGCAAGTACAATGCTATATCGCCAGCGTCAAAATGCCGACCAACACCGCCGGCATCAACAATCAGCAGCTGCCATCCGACGGTCAGGCGCACTCGTTCAATAAATTTACGC
Organism: Janthinobacterium sp. SUN073; assembly: GCF_030397665.1. GTDB lineage: Bacteria > Pseudomonadota > Gammaproteobacteria > Burkholderiales > Burkholderiaceae_D > Janthinobacterium. The sequence continues at coordinate 405,861 of NZ_JAPUBT010000001.1, forward strand.
GCTACTACAATGTGATTGCTTCGCACTGGTATCAGGCCCAATTGCAAAGCAATATCAACCAATTTACTGTCATTCAATTCTCGGAACAATCCGCGAAGGTAACCGTGGTCAACAAGGTCGTCGACCCAACCATCTTGATACAAGCTGTCGGCATGGCCGTGAATCAATACAAGGTCACGCAGTCGGACTATCAAACCGTTGCGTGGTCACTGCAAGGTAACGGACAGCAAATGGTGTTCGTCAATACCAGTAGTGTCCAGGACGCTGCAAGCGCAACGATTTCACTGCAGTCGCTGAGCAGTATGTATCAGTAATCAGTAAGCTACTTTGACCACCTCGAAAAACCTGCTGCGCGTTGGGCCTTAGTCCTGCAGTGCTCGCCGTACAACAGTACGGCGGCACTTCTTGACCGTATCTGCCGCCGCTCGCTACGGTTATTCGAGGTTCCCATAGGCGGCCGCGCCGCTGGATAGCATCAGTTAATATATGCGCCATGCGGCTGCGTTACAGCCCCGCCAGGAAACAAAAAATACACTTCCCACGCCCATCACACCACCCGTACGAAAAACCGCTCAAAGTGCGTCAAAATGCGTCAAATCGCATGCCCCCTCTTCGCCCCGCCGCGCCAGTCCTCATGCGCCTTTGGCCATGGCGCAAATTTGAGTCAAAAGAGCCCTATATAGCGGGCAGGTGTGGAGGGGGGACAACTGCGCGCGCCGGGCCGAAATAGGCTTTTTTCTTGCTTTTGTAGCAATATCATTCGTCTGGACGTGAAAAAGCCGCCTCGTGGGCGGCTTGTGCGGTGGCTGGGGTGCTCTGGCGCGGCTAGGCTATCGCGTCCCCGCCCTGCCGGCTATCGCGGCGTGGTGCTCATCCTGGGCGGCCGGCTCGCGCCTTGGCCGCCTGCTCCTTGTCGTAGTCATCGCGGCAATCCACATCGCAGAACAGTAGCGCGGGCGCCAGCGCCTCGTCGCAGTAGTGGCAGCAGCCATGCGCCACCAGGGCGGGCCGGCCGCGCACGGCGGCCAGGCCGCGCGCCACTTCGGCAAAGATGATCTTGTCGGTGTTGTCGATGTGGTCGCTCATGCTGCGCCCTCCCCGCCCGTGGCCAGGTCATACGGGGCGAAGCGCACCACTTCCACGCCGGCCCACTCGTTGATGGCCATGAACTGCGCCTGCAGCGGCACCAGCTCGTTGCGCGCGAAGACGCGCGCGGCCGGTTCCACGGCGCCGAAGCCGCCGGCATTGTTCGGCAGGATGCCCATGAGCTGCGGCGGCACGCGGTGCGCGGCCAGTTGATCGTCGCGCGTGACGCTCTTGATGTTGAAAAATTCGTCCTTGGCGGCCACGTCCGACACGGGCAGGATCTGGATGCCGTCCTTCTTGCCGTTCGGCGCGTACATGAACAGATTCCGAAAATTGCCCGGCCCCTTGCTGTCGCGCATGGCCTGGCGCAGGTTGTCCACGTCCTGCGTGTTGGCGGCCGCGTCCGTCATGTAGAACACGAAGCCAGCGTGCGAGCCGTTCTTGTAGTACTTGCGGCGGAACAGCGTGGCCGCCTCGTTGAGCCAGGCCGATTGCAGGGCACTCAGGTACTGCGGCACGCCGTACAGCTCCTGATTGACGTCCGGCTCCATCAGGTGGAACACGCGGCCCTTGTCAAACTGGTGCACGGCCTGGTAGCCGTTGACGAAATAATAGGTATCCAGATCGACGCCGCGCCGCATGTATTTGGCCAGGGCGTGCTGGTACGCCAGCGCCTTGCCGCTGCGGCTGGGCCGATCTTCCAGGTAGGCATTGCCGAACGTCAGGAAATCCAGGGCCATGCGTTTAAACGCGTCGCGCGACAAATACTTGCTGGGAATCAGGGTGGACGCCAGCACGTTGGCCTTGAAGTGGATGGCGCTGCTGTGGTGCACGCCCGCATTGAAGGACTTGGCCAGGCCGGCCAGGTTGACGGGCGGCTCATACCAATGCCCGTTCTTCCAGCATTCGAAGCAGTCGAGGATATCGGCGTGCTCGAGCACGGGCGTCGGGTCGCCAAAGGAAAACGCCTCGATGCTGGCGGCGGCCGGCGCCGTGGCCGCTGGTGGTGCGCTCTCGGCCTGGCGGCCACGCGCGCGCATGTGTCGTGCTTTTCTCAAGAATAAATCTCCATGAAGGATTGGTGGTTGTCGGTGGTGCCTTCGAATGGCTCGTGATCGAGGGCGTGCATGCAGGCCCACGCCAGATCGGCGTGGCCGGTTTCGTCGCTGCGGCCTGCGACATAGGTCACGTGCCGCCCGCTTGGGGTGAGGGTTTTGTGGATGGCCATGAAGGACTGCGCGATGTCGGTCCAGCCGGCGTCAAACTCCAGCCGCCCCTTGCTGATGATGTTTTTGGCTTTTAGCACCATGCGGGTTTTGACTTCGGGCGAGTAATTCAGGGCCGTGACGGCCGGGAAGAAGCCGCGCACAATCGGCAGCACGCCGATGCCCATGCCGGTCGTGTCGATGCCGATGTACTCAACGTTGTAGCGCTGGGTCATCTGACGGATGGCGTCGGCGTGGTCCTCGAAGCTCTGCCCGCGCCACTGGTGGCGCTCCAGGATGCGGAACTTGCCGCCTGCCGTCATGGGCGGCGCCAGCACTACGCAGCCGGCGCTGTCTCCGTTCAAGGCCGGGTCGTAGCCGATCCACACGGGCCGGTTGCCGAATGGGCGCAGGCCCAGCAAGGGCTTGTAGTCGTCCCACTCCACCCAGGAATCGACCATGCAGCGTTGCAGCTCGGCCAGCGGGAAGACCGAGGCCGAGTCGTCGATAAAATTGCACATCAGCAAATTGTCGAACTGGTCCGGGCTGTATTCGAAGTTGCGCAGCTCGTCGATGTCGAACAGGTTGCAGCCGCCGCGCTCGGCGTCCAGGATGGTGACGATCTGGCGCCAGATCTTGTCCTCGCCGGTAAAACCCGACGAGAGGCGGCCGTGGCTCACATCGATGTTGACTTGATCCGCCTTGGCGCGGCGCTTGTTGAACAGCTCGCCCATCCAGAACGGGTAAGCCTGGTGCGTGGTCGAGGATGGCGTGGAGAAATAGGTCTTGCGCCACTTCTTGTGGATGGCCATGCCCGAGGCCACCTTGTTCAACTCCTGGAAGTTCTGCGTCCAGAAAAATTCATCGAAGTAGAAATTGCCGTGGTAGCCCTGCGCCGTGCGCGCATTGGTGCCCAGGAAATACAGGTGCGCGCCGTTCGGCAGCACGATGGGGTCGCCGGTCAGCTCGATGCCGGCCGCCTCGCGCGCGAATTGCACGATGTATTGCTTGAAGACGTGGGCCTGGCTCTTGGAAGCGGACAGGAAAATCTGGTTGCGCCCGGTTTCCATCGCGTCGGCCAGCGCCTCGCGGGCGAAGTACCAGGTGGCGCCGATCTGGCGAGACTTGAGGATGGCGCGCGTGCGCTGGTCGCCGTTGCGGTACCAGACCTTTTGATAGTCGAAGAGCGAATCCTGGAAGGCATCGAGCAGCTGGATTTTCTGCTCTTCGCTGAAGTCGTTGCGCGTCGGCTTCTTCTTCGGCCCGGCATTGCGGTTTGCCAGCTTGGGATTGAGATCGACCTCGTTGCCGCCCGGCTGCTCATAGCGGCGCACGCGCGCCATCTGCACGATGGTGCGGGCCAGCAAGTCGATTTCCTTGTAGTCGCTGCCGCTCTTGACCTCTTTTTCGATCAGTTTCACCAAGCGCAGCTCGGCCGACGCCTCGACGTGCTCGATGGCCTGCGCCTTGTCCCATTCATCGCGCTCTTTCCAGCTATTGATCGTGCTGCGCTTGATCCCCAGGTGGCGGGCGATGGACGAAATGCGCCAGCCCTTCCAGTACAGGGCGCGCGCGGCACGGCGCGGCTCGGATTCGGGCACGGTCAATTCGGCGATTTTCTCGTCGGGGGTTTGTTCGCTTGTTTTCTCGATTGTCAGCATGCCGCCAGCGTAGGCCGCGCGCGCGCGGAGCGGGGGAAGGCAAAAGTCGCTATTGGCCATAGCAACCCGCACCGCATTGAATCGCGGCGCCAAGACGTTGACCATGGCGTTATCCGATCAACCGAGAACGCCCACCATGTCCAAATCGAAATTCTTCCGCGTCGCCACCGAAGGCGCCACCACGGACGGCCGCAACATCGACCGCGCCACCATCGAGCAGATCGCCGCCACCTACAACCCGAAGACCTACGGCGCGCGCATCTGGCTCGAACACATTCGCGGCATCCTGCCCGACAGCCAGTTCAAAGCCTACGGCGACGTGATCGCAGTGAAAGCCGAGGAAGTGGACACCGACAGCGGCAAGAAACTGGCCCTGTTCGCGCAGATCGAACCCACGCCGGAACTGGCGGCCATCAACAAGGCGAAACAAAAGCTGTACACCAGCCTGGAAATTCAGCCCGACTTTGCCGACTCGTCGCAGCCCTACCTGGTCGGCCTGGGTGTCACCGACAGCCCCGCCAGCCTGGGCACCGAGGCGCTGAAATTTTCCGCCAGCCGCAAGCAGCAAAGCGCCAACCTGTTCACGTCCGCCGTCGAGGTGACGCTGGAATTTGACGAGCCACAGGGCATCAAGCTGGCCGACGCCGTGAAAAACCTGCTGTCGCGCTTTTCCAATAAATCCGGCGCCGACACCGCGCAGTTCGCCGACATCAGCGAAGCCGTGCAGGCGTTGGCCGGCCACGTCGTCACCGCCAACGACAACTACGCGGACGCCGCGAAGCGCATCGACGCGGCCGAAACGGCATTGAAGGCCACGCAGGAAGAGCTGGCCGCCTTCAAGGCGCAGATGGACGAGGCGCCCGGCAACGGCCCGCGCCGCCCGGCCGCCACCGGCAACGACGGCGCCGTGCAGACCGAGTTTTAAGCGCCCTCGCCCTTTCTTCCCCCATTCAACAACGGAGCACTGATTTATGAAAAAGCAAACGCGCCAGGTATTTGGCCAGTATGAAACCCGCCTGGGCCAACTGAACGACACGGACAACGTGGCCAAGACCTTCAGCGTCACGCCCAGCGTGCAACAAAAGCTGGAAACGAAGATGCAGGAATCGAGCGAGTTCCTCACGAAAGTGAACATCATCGGCGTGACCGAGCAGGAAGGCGAAAAGCTGGGCCTGGGCGTATCCGGCCCGATTGCCGGCCGCACCAACACCAAGGACAAGGAACGCAAGACGCGCGACCTGTCCACCCTGGACGGCACCAAGTACCGCTGCGAGCAAACCAACTTCGACACGCATTTGAACTATGCCAAGCTGGACGCCTGGGCCAAGTTCCCCGACTTTCAATCGCGCGTGGCCAATGCCATTTTGACGCGCCAGGCGCTGGATCGCATCGTCATCGGTTTTAATGGCGTGAAAGCCATGGCCGACACCGACCTGGACGCCAATCCGCTGCTGCAGGACGTCAATAAAGGCTGGCTGCAGCACCTGCGCGAGCTGGCGCCCGAGCGCGTGCTGGGCCTGGTAGCCAGCGGCATGCCGGGCAAGGTCGTCATCGGCGACGTGGACGGCGCCGACTATGCCAACCTCGACGCGGCCGTCACCGATGCAGTCAACCTGCTGGACCCGTGGTATCAGGAAGACACCAATCTGGTGGCCATCGTCGGGCGCAAGCTGTTGAACGACAAGTATTTTCCATTGGTCAACACCAAGCAGGCGCCCACGGAAACCCTGGCGGCCGACATCATCATCAGCCAGAAACGCATCGGCGGCTTGCCGGCGGCGCGCGTGCCCTTCTTCCCCGATAACGCGATCCTGATTACGCGCTTCGACAATCTGTCGATCTACTTCCAGGAAGGCGCGCGCCGCCGCCGCGTCGAGGACGTACCCAAGCGCGACCGCATCGAAAATTACGAGTCGTCGAATGACGCCTACGTGATCGAAGACCTGGGCCTGGCCGCCCTGGTGGAAAACATCGAGCTGAAAGACAAATGATGGCCAATCAATCCCCCGCCCTGCGCCACCGCGCGCGCATGCTGGCCGAGCGCACGGCCGGCGCCGCCGCGCCGCAGGGTGTCACCACCGGCACGGCCTACGAAATGATGCTCTACAAGCTGGCCGACGACCGGCGCCGCCTGAAAGCCATCCAGTCCGTCGAGCGCAAGATCGAGGTCAAGGCCACCTTGCTGCCGGACTATGCGCAGTGGATCGATGGCGTGCTGGCCGGCGGCAAGGGTGCACAGGATGACGTCTTTGCCACCTTGCTGGTGTGGCACATCGACACGGGCGAATACGAGCGCGCCCTGGTCATGGCCGCCTACGCTTTGGCGCACAAATTCACCCTGCCCGACACCTACAGCCGCGACATCGCCACCCTGATGCTGGACGAATTTTCCGAAGGCTACTTGCACGGCAAGCTGGCCTCCGATCCGCAGCACGCCGCGCAGGTACTGGGCACCGTGGAACAGTTGACGGCCGCCAGCGACGCGCCCGACCAGGCGCGCGCCAAGCTGCACAAGGCCATTGGCCTGGCCATGCTCGCCGTGCTCGATCAGGCCGACGACACGGACATCGCCCCGGCGCTGGTGGCGAAGGCAGAAACGGCCATGGCCCAGCTGAAACGCGCGCGCGCCCTGTCAGAGTCGTGCGGCGTCAAGAAAGATATGGAACGGCTGGAACGGCGCCTCAAGCGCGCGGCCGACTCCAAGTAAAGAGCATCCCCCGCAGCACGGCGGCACGGGGGGATTCTGGCTAATTCATTTGCCTGATGAACCCCGTCCACCGCCCCATTCTGAAAGCGTCCCGTATGTCCTTCATGGCCCTGCCCCCGTCAACCAAGCCTGGCACCGCCCCTGCGCCGCCAGCACCGGCCGTCGGCATCATCGAGAACGACGGCTGGTTTCCCGACATCCTGCTCACCGATATGCGCGATGCCATGCGCCTTGACGGCACCGTCACGGACGCGCGCCTGGTGCAAGCCGTGGTCGATGCCATCCTGCACGTCAACCGCGAGCTGGCCGACTGGCAGGGCAAGCAGGCCGCTGCAGGTATCGCCGCCCTGGTGGACGTGCCGGCCACGCGCATCAACCGCGAATCCCGCCTGCTGGCGCAGTACCGGCGCGCCGTCTACAGCACGGCCAAAGCGGATCTGATCGAGCGTTACCGCGACTACGACAGCACGGCCACCTCCGTCAGCGACAAGAAAAGCATGGAGTGGCTCGACGACGCCCCAGGCGCGCAGCGCCGCAACGCGCAATGGGCCATCGCCGATATCGTCGGCCGCACGCACCTCACCGTGGAATTGATCTGATGCAGGTGCGCACGCGGCAGCACGACACGGTAGACGCCCTGGTGTGGCGCTACCTGGGCGACGGCGCGGGATACGTCGAGCAAACCCTGGAAATCAATCCCGCGCTGGCGCGCCACGGCGCCGTGCTGCCGGCCGGCCTGGTGGTCACCCTGCCCGAACCTGCCGCCAACGTGGCAGCCGTTGCCGATCTTGTGCAGCTATGGGACTAATTTTTTTAACAACACCTCTACTTATCCTCATCATGGAGAAACAAGCAATGTCCGCAGAATCGTTTGGTGGTTTCGCCACCCTGGTCAAACTGTACGGCTTCAAGGCGGCGCTGGGCATGGTCGGCGCGGCCATGCTGTACATCGTTCTGCCGCCCTTAAATAGCGACGGCACCTTCAACAAGGGCGAATTCGTCGCCCGCCTCGCCTGTGCGGGCGTGTTCTCGTGCCTCCTGGGCGGCACCGCGTATCAACTGCTGTGCGCGCAACTTCCCAGCATCGGCGCCATGGTCAACGCTTCCGCCATCGACCTGATCGTCGGCGCACCCGGCTGGTGGGTATCGCGCGCAGTGGCCCTGTGGTTCCAGCGCCGCAGCGACAAGGACATCGCCGAGCTGGTCAAAGACGCGAAGGAACACTGATGGCCACCCCGGAAAATGCGCTGATCGCGCGCGTCATCGACGCCATCCTGCGCGCCGAAGGCGGCTACGTGAACGACCCGCAAGACAAGGGCGGCGAAACCAATTACGGCATCACCGTAGCGGTGGCGCGCGCGAATGGCTACCCGGGGCCCATGCGCGAGCTGCCCGTGGCCGTGGCGCGCGCCATCTACACGGCGCGCTACATCACGGAACCGAAGTTCGACCAGGTGCTGGCCCTTCATACCGGCATCGGCGCCGAAGTGATCGACACGGGCGTGAACATGGGGCCGCACCGGGCGGCCGAGTTCCTGCAGCGTTGGCTGAACGGTTTCAACGACACGGGCGTGCGCTATCCGGCCCTGTTCGTCGACGGCCGCCTGGGCGCGCAGTCGCTGGGCGCCCTGGCAGCCTTCCTCAAATGGCGCGGCCAGGACGGCGCCACCGTGCTACTGCGCGCCCTGAACGGCCTGCAGGCGGCGCGCTACCTGGAAATCACGGAAGCCAACAAGACCCAGCGCCGTTTTCTGTTCGGCTGGATCAAGGAACGGGTGGCCATGTGACCGCGACCACCTGGCGCCCGCTGGCCGCCTGCCTGCTGTATGGCGCCATCGCGGGCTGGACGACGCAGGGCTGGCGCAAGGATGCCAGCATCGCCGCCCTGCAGCGGGCGGCGGTCACCGACAAGACCACCGCCGCCACCGAATTGGCCCAAGCCACCACCCGCGTGCTCACGCTGGAGCGCGCCGCCGGCACCGCCCTGGCGCAGCGCGCCGACCACCTCACCCAGGAACAAACCCATGCGAAAACTGAACGCGACCGTTTCAATACTGACGTGCGCAGCGGCGCTGTGCGCCTGTCAATCCCCGTCTCCAGCGGCCAGTGCGCCGCAACTGCAGATTCCACCGCTGCCGCAAGCCATCGGCAGGAAACGCGCGCCGAACTTGACCCAGCGACTGCGGCAGCTCTTGACGCCATTGCCAGCGACGGCGACGACGCCACCCGGCAGCTAAACGCCTGCATCGACGCCTACAACACCGTGCGAGACACCTACCATGTACAAACCGAATAGCCTGCGCCAGCACCTGGCCGCCGCCATCCCCGACCTGCAGCGCGATCCCGACCGCCTGCTGGTCTTCGCCGACGAGGGTAACGTGGTGGCGTCGGCCACCGCCTCGCTCTCCTTCGAATACCGCTTCAAGCTCAACCTGATCGTGACCGATTACGCGGGCGACGCCGACGCCATCATGGTGGCCCTGATCGCCTGGCTAAAAGTCCACCAGCTCGACCTGATGGCCAACGAGGAAACCCGCAAGCATGGCATCGCCTTCGAAGTCGATTTTAATAACCATGAAACGGTCGATATTTCGATCAAGCTGGACCTGACCGAGCGCGTGGCCGTCAAGGCCGGCGAGGCGGGCCGCCTGGACATCAAGCATCTGGCCGAGATACAGCACATGCCCGCCTACGCAGACGAGTTCTGGAAGCTGTATGACGGCGACACCCTGCTGGCCGAATGGCGCACGCCCGAGGCGACGCCATGAGCGGCGACCTGCACGCGCTGGAAGCCTGGGCCGGCGCCCTGCTGGCCAAGCTGCAGCCAGCCCAGCGCCGCGCCATCAATCACAAGGTGGCCATCGATCTGCGCCGCAACCAGGCGCAGCGCATCAAGGCACAGCAGGGGCCGGATGGCACGGCATATCCAGCGCGCAAGCGGCGCAAGGAATTCAAGGGGAAGAATGGACGAATCAAACGGCAGAAGGCGGCGATGTTTGCCAAGATTCGCACAGCAAAACATCTGAAAGTGAAAGCGACCGGCGACCAGATCGAGGTCGGGTTCTTTGGCTGGGTGGCACGCGTGGCGCGGGTGCATCAGTTTGGCCGGCAAGACCGCTTGTCGAAAAAAGGCCCACTGTACAAGTACCCGGAGCGGCCGCTGCTGGGCTTGAGCGAACCGGATCGAACGTTGATGCGCGAGTCCCTGCTGCATCACATGGAGAGAAAGTAAGAAGTATCAATGTAAACTTTAACTGACATTAGTTATCAAATGAGTTAGAGTCGCCTACGATTTTTAACTATCGAACAGAGTCATATTTCAATCAACATTCTTCTGATGTAATTCAGATTTTTTGAAGGTTTGGACTTGCAGAAGGGTTCTTTTTTCGATACGAAATTTCCAGAGGAGGGAAAATGAATAAAAAGAAAAGTCAGAAAGAATTATACAAAGATATTTTCACAAAAAATCTAGGGCAACGTCTTGATGAAATGTCTAATTCTGAAAGAAAAGTGTATTGGGGTTTTGTAATAAGTGGAATTATTATAATGATTCTTATTGTTGTTTTTTTTAGGATGAGAATGACTTTTCATATTTTCAATATCTCGTGTTTTTTTGAATAATATATTGGACTATCTAAGTGTGCCATAGTCGCTAATCGGCTTATCAACCCGCCCCCGCGTGCATCCGCACGCGGACTTCGGCAACATGCATTGCATGAACGCCGACCTGTCCGACCTCCTCCGCTTGCTGCAAAACCTGATCCGCCTGGGCACCATCGCCGAGGTGAAGGGGGCCAAGGCGCGCGTACTACTCGGGCCAACCCTCACCACCGAATGGCTGAACTGCGCCACACGGCGCGCGGGCAGCACGCGCACCTGGTCCGCGCCGACTGTCGGCGAACAGGTCATCGTCTTTTCCCCCGGCGGCGACCTGACGCGCGGCATCATCGTGCCGGCGCTGTACTCGCAGGAATTTGACGCACCCGAAGCCAGCCCCACCATCCACACCACGCACTACCCCGACGGCGCCGTGGTGCAGTACGACCACGCGGCCCATGCCCTGACGGCCCTACTCCCCGGCGGCACGGCCACCATCACGGCCGACAAGGTGACGTCGAACGCTCCCAGCACTATCTGCACGGGCGACCTGACCGTCATGAAAAACCTGATCGTCATGCAAGCGGCCACCGTCAACGGCGCCACCGCCCTGAACGGCGGCGTGAACGCCAAGGCCGGCGCCGCTGGCGGCGTGGCCATGGCCGTGCAAGGGACGATCAAAGCCAGCGAGGACGTGCTGGCCGGCGCCATCAGCCTGGCCAAGCATCCGCACGGCGGCGTCAAAGCCGGCGGCGACCGGTCGGGCGGGCCGCAAGCATGATGGGCATGCACGCCGCCACCGGGCGCAGCCTGACGGGCCTGGCCCACCTGCGCCAGTCGGTCACCGACATTCTCACCACGCCGATGGGTTCGCGCATCCGGCGCCGCCGCTATGGTTCCGAAGTGCCCGAGCTGATCGACCAGCCCCTGAACAGCGCCACGCAGTTGCGCATCTACGCCGCTACCGCCTTTGCCCTGCGCCGCTGGGAGCCGCGTTTGCAGCTCGCCAGCGTGCAGCTCACGCGCGACACGGACGGCGCCATCGCGCTGCTGCTCGATGGCACGGCGAACGGCCAGGGCATCACCCTGGCCGTGCCCGTCAAGCAAGGGGGCGTCGTATGAGCACGCCCATCGACCTGACCCAGTTGCCGGCACCGAGCGTGGTCGAAGTGCTCGACTTCGAAGCCATCCTGGCCAAGCGCAAGGCGCACCTGGTCACCCTGCTGCCGGAATCCGAGCGCGCGGCCGTGACGGCCCTGCTGGAGCTGGAATCGGAACCGGTCACCAAGCTGCTGGAAGAGAACAGCTACCAAGAAACCATCCTGCGCAACCGCGTCAACGAGGCGGGCAAGGCCGTCATGCTGGCGTTTGCCCTCGACGGCGACCTGGACCAGCTGGGTGCCAACGTCAACGTGGCGCGCCTGGTCATCACGCCGGCCAATCCCAACGCCCTGCCGCCCGTGGCCGCCATCATGGAAGACAACGACGCCTACCGCCTGCGCATCCAGGAGGCGCCGGATGGCCTGTCCGTGGCCGGCCCAAAAGCTTCGTATGAATTCCACGCGCGCAGCAGCGATGGGCGCGTCAAGGACGCAAGCGCCACCAGCCCCGCGCCGGCCAGCGTCACCGTCACGGTGCTGGCCAACAACGACACCGGCATCGCCGACGCCGCGCTGCTGGCCACCGTGGCGCGCGCGCTCAACGCCGAGGACGTGCGCCCCCTCGGTGACCGCCTGACGGTGCAAGCCGCCCAGGTCATCGACTACCAGATCGAGGCCACCTTGTTTATCGGCGTCGGCCCGGAAGTGCCGATTCTGCTGGACGCCGCGCGCGCCAACGCCGTGCGCGTGTCGCAGCCGCGCCGCCCGCTGGGGCACAGCATCTACCGATCCGCCTGCAGCGCCGCCGTGCACGTCGAGGGCGTGCGCAAGGTCGTCTTGACCAGCCCGGCGGCGGATATCGAACTGAACGCCACCCAGGCCGCGCGCTGCACCGCCATCAATTTAAACGTGATGGTGCTCGATGAATAAGGTTGTGCCGACCCTGCCGCCCAACACCACGGCGCTGGAGCGCGCCATTGCCGTGGCCTGCGCCGAGCTGGTCAACGTGCCCGTGCCGCTGCGCGACCTGTGGAACGCCGACCGCTGCCCGGTCGCCCTGCTGCCGTTCCTGGCCTGGGCCTGTTCCGTCGACCGCTGGGACGACGCCTGGCCCGAATCGACCAAGCGCGGCAGCATCAAGGCGGCCTATTTCATCCACAAGCACAAGGGCACGATTGCCGCCGTGCGCCGCGTGGTGGAGTCCCTGGGCTATCTGATCCGCATCACCGAATGGTGGCAGACCACGCCACCGGGCGTACCGGGCACATTCCGCCTCGATGTCGGCGTGCTGGACTCTGGCATCACCGACGCCATGTTTCAGGAAATGGAGCGCCTGATTGCCGACGCCAAGCCCGTCAGCCGTCACATGACGGGCCTGGCCATTTATCTGGAAAGTCGCGGCAGCATTTACGCGGGCGCTTGCGCGTACCACGGCGACGCCATGACCGTGTATCCCTGGATCGCGGAAACCATCGAAGTGCGCGGCACGCTGTTGCAGGCCGGCGCATCCCATACCATCGACACCCTGACCATCTATCCATGAGCACATACTTTGCCATCCTGACCGAAGTGGGCGAGGCCAAGCTGGCCAACGCCATCGCCCTGGGCCAAACCCTGAAACTGAAAAGCCTGGCCGTGGGCGACGGCAACGGCAATCTCCCCATGCCAGTGCGCACGCAAAAGGCACTGGTGCACGAGGTGCGCCGCGCAGGCCTGAACCAGCTGACCATCGACCCGGCCAACACCAGCCAGATCATCGTCGAGCAAGTCTTGCCCGAGGACGTGGGCGGCTGGTGGATACGCGAAATCGGTATCTTTGACGAGGCCGGCGACCTGTGCGCGGTGGCCAACTGCCCGCCCAGCTACAAGCCCCTGATGGCCGAGGGCAGCGGCCGCACGCAAGTGGTGCGCATCGTGCTGATCGTCGCCAGCACGGCCGCCATCGAACTGAAAATCGACCCGTCCATCATCCTGGCCACCCGCAAGTATGTCGATGACCAGGGCATCATCGTGCGTGCCTACAGCGACGCGCAACTGGCCAAGCACCTGGCTGCTGCCGACCCGCATCCGTTGCTGGCGAAGGTCGCCTATGTCGATCAACAAGACGGCAAAGTCGCCGTTTACGCCGACCAGCAACTGGCCAAACATCAGGCGGCTCTTGATCCGCACCCGCTGCTGGCCAAGGTCGCTTATGTCGATCAGCAAGACACCAGCACACGCGCCTATGGCGACCAGCAACTGGCCAAGCACCAGGCTGCCGTCGATCCGCACCCGCTGCTGGCGAAGGTCACCTACGTCGATCAGGAAGACACCAACACGCGCGCCTATGGCGACCAGCAGCTGGGCAGGCATCAAGCTGCCGCAGACCCGCACCCGTTGCTGGCGAAGGTCGCCTATGTCGATCAGGAAGACACCAACACGCGCGCCTATGGCGACCAGCAGCTGGGCAGGCATCAAGCTGCCGCAGACCCGCACCCGTTGCTGGCGAAGGTCGCCTATGTCGATCAGCAGGACACCAGCGCACGGGCCTATGGCGATCAGCAACTGGCCAAGCACCTTTCCGCCGCCGACCCGCACCCGCTGCTGGCCAAGGTCGCCTATGTCGATCAGCAAGACGCCAGCGCGCGCACCTATGGCGATCAGCAGCTGGCCAAGCACCAGGCTGCTGCAGACCCGCATCCGCTGCTGGCCCAGCGTAGCCATGTGGATCAACAGGACAGCAGTATCGTTGCCTACGGTGAACAGCAACTGGCCAAGCACGCAGCGGCTGCCGATCCGCACCCGCAATACAGCATGAAAGAAGTGGCGACACTGCCGAGGTTTGACGCGTCGAAAAAGCTGGCCAATACCGAGTTTGTGCAGCAATCACAAGGCAATATTATTGCGCATGATGCTGTGGCAGGGTCCCGCAGTCTGACCCCTGTTGATATCGGCAAAGCACTGTACTTTTCGGAGCCAAACCTGATTTTTACATTGCCTAAGCCTAGCGATCTTGGCTTACAAACAAATTCAGGCAAGTGCATTCACTTCTTTGGCTTTGGCGGCAATACGGCAAAAATCGTCCCAGGTGAGGGTGCCAACATCAGCTTCACTGTCGGGGGCGTCCCCTTCATCGAATTTAAAACGGGACAATACCTCACGCTCACTGCCGCGTCTGATGTTACATGGCAAGTGATCGAATCGACCGCCGAGTTGTGGCGCAATGCCGATTTTTCGTCAAAGTTGGCTGCAAGTAGCGGCCATCAAAAATTGCCGGGTAATTTCATCATGCAATTTGGTGATGCCACAGCGACGCCAGCGGGCAATTCAATTGCATTCGATATCGCCTTCCCTGTGGAGTGCTTCGGCGTCTGCCTCACCGGAGCCAATAGCGATGCCGTAAATCGCTTGGGAACCGGCAAGCCATCCAGGACGGGCTTTACTGCGTACTCGTCCGATTCCACGCCAGCCACCCGTTATATCGCTATCGGAAAATAATATGACGATCTTCTATTCCAATACCACCCGTGGTTTCTATCCAGAGGATATGCGTGCCGACTACGAGCAGGCCGGCACCTGGCCGGCCGATGGCGTCGAGGTGACGCCCGACGACGAAGCCATGCTGCGCGAGGCAATCACCGCCGGCGCGACCATCCGCAAGAAATCCGGCGGCAAGTGGAGTATCACCGCACCGCCGCCGCCACCGTTTGCCGTGCTGGCCGCCCCGGTACTGGCCAGCGTGCGCCAGGCGCGCGACGCCATCCTCAACCGCCTGGCCGGTATCGGCTTTGCCGCCATGGCCAGCGGCGATGCGGCCACCGCGCAAGCAGTCGCCACGGCGCGCACCTACCTGCTCGACATTACCACCTGCCCGACAGTCGCCGCCGCGCAGGACATCGAGGCGCTGCAGGCGGCCGTCAGCGCCGAATTCCAGCGCATCGCCGAGGCCTTGCCGGATGAGGCACGGCGTGCCTTCGCCGATGCCGGTATGGCGCCGGCCGCCAGCACCCAGTAACACCCGACATTCACCACTCACCAGGAGAGCTCTATGGCAACCGACTACCACCATGGCGTGCGCGTCATTGAAATCAACGAGGGTTCGCGCCCCATCCGTACCGTGTCCACCGCCGTGCTGGGCCTGATCGCCACGGCCGACGATGCAGACCCGGCCGCCTTCCCGCTCGACACGCCCGTGCTCGTCACCAACGTGCTGGCCGCCATGGGCAAGGCAGGCAAGACGGGCACCTTGTATCGCAGCCTGGCGGCGATTGCCGCGCAGACCAAACCGCTGACCATCGTGGTGCGCGTGGCCCAGGGCGAGACGGAAGCGGAAACCACCAGCAACGCCGTGGGCGGCGTGTCGCCCGATGGCAAGTACCTGGGCGCCCAAGCGCTGCTGGCCGCGCAGAGCAAGTTGGGCGTGAAACCGCGCATCCTGGGCGCGCCTGGCCTCGACACCCAGGCCGTCACCAATGCCCTGGCCAGCGTGGCGCAGCGCCTGCGCGGCTTCGTCTACGCCTCGGCCTACGACTGCGCCACCGTCACGGCGGCCACCACGTATCGCGGCCAATTCGGCCAGCGCGAAATCATGATGATCTGGCCCGACTTCGTAAACTGGAATACCGCCACCGACGAAGAGGCCAGCATTTCGGCCGTGGCCTACGCCATGGGCCTGCGCGCCAAGATCGACGAGGAAACGGGCTGGCACAAAACCCTGTCCAATGTGGTCGTGAATGGCCCGACCGGCATCACCAAGGATGTGTTTTTCGATCTGCAAGACCCGGCCACCGACGCTGGCGTGCTCAATGCCAAGGAAGTGACCACCCTGATTAACATGGGCGGCTACCGCTTCTGGGGTTCGCGCACCTGCGAGGCGCCGGGCGGCTTCTTCTATTTCGAAAGCTACACGCGCACGGCCCAGGTGCTGGCCGACACCATCGCCGAAGCGCACTTCGCCTATGTCGACGTGCCCTTGCATCCGTCCCTGGTGCGCGACCTGCTGGAAAGCATCAATGCCAAATTCCGCGACTTGAAACTGCAGGGCTACATCATCGACGGCCACGCCTGGTATGACGAGCAATACAACGACAAGACGGCACTAAAAGACGGCAAGCTGGCCATCGACTACGACTACACGCCCGTGCCGCCGCTGGAAAACCTGCGTTTCCAGCAGCGCATTACCGACCGCTACCTGGCCGACTTCGCCTCGCGCATCGCCGCGTAATCGACCACATCACCACCCTGCCCGCGCCAGCGCGGGCGCATTGAAATACTGGAGAAATTATGGGCCTGCCCCGCAAACTGAAAAACTTCAACCTGTTCCAGAACGGCGTGTCCTTCATGGGCATGGTGCCCGAAGTCACCTTGCCGAAACTCAGCCGAAAAATGGAAGAGTACCGCGCCGGCGGCATGAGCGGCCCCGTGTCCGTGGATTTCGGCAACGAGGCGCTGTCGCTGGAATGGAGCGCTGGCGGCCTGATCGCCGAAGCGCTGAAACAGTACGGCGCGCACTCGCACGGCGCCGTGCAACTGCGCTTTGCCGGCGCCTACCAGGAAGACGATGACGGCACGGTCGCCGCCGTGGAGGTCGTCGTGCGCGGCCGTTACAAGGAAATCGATATGGGCGGCGCCAAGATGGGCGATGACACCACCCATAAATACACCATGGCTTGCAGCTATTACAAGCTGATGATCGACGGCGCCACCGTCATCGAACTGGACTTCATGAGCGGCACCGAGAACTTTGGCGGCGGCGACACCAACGCCGCCATCCGCAAGGCCATCGGCCTGTAATCCCCTTTTTTACTGACCACCCCACCACAAGGAACACAGCATGAACAACGAAAACACAAACCAAGCCGTCATCGAGCTGGACGAGCCGATCAAACGCGGCGACAGCTTCATCACCTCGCTCACCGTGCGTAAACCCAAGGCCGGCGCCCTGCGCGGCATTTCCCTGATCGAGCTGGCCAACCTGAACGTGTCGGCCCTGCAGATCGTACTGCCGCGCATCACCGAGCCGACCTTGACCGCGCACGACATCG
This sequence comes from Janthinobacterium sp. SUN073, assembly GCF_030397665.1. GTDB lineage: Bacteria > Pseudomonadota > Gammaproteobacteria > Burkholderiales > Burkholderiaceae_D > Janthinobacterium. The sequence continues at coordinate 423,240 of NZ_JAPUBT010000001.1, forward strand.
CCAACATGGACCCGGCCGACCTGCTGGCCGTGGGCGCCGAGGTTGCCGGTTTTTTGGCGAGCAAAGCCGATCGCCTTTCGGTATCCCCGACGAAGTAGAAGACGCCATGGCCGACATTGCCGGCGTCTTCCACTGGACGCCGGCAGCGATGGACGGTTTTACGATTGATGAACTGATGGCCTGGCGCGAACGCGCCAGGCAACGAAGCGGAGCGGAATAGATGGCTGGTCGGGATTTGAAATTACAGGTAGTATTTGCGGCACTGGACAAGATCACCGGCCCGCTGAAAAAGATCATGGGCGGCTCCAGCGACACGGCCAAGGCATTGAAGGCCACCAGCGACCGCCTGCGCGACTTGAATGCCCAGCAAAAGAACATCAGCAAATTCCGCGAGCTGCATGGCGGCCTGGACGCCACGCGCACCAAGCTGGAAGCGGCGCAACAGAAAGTGGCCAGCCTGGCCGTCAAGATGAAACAGGCGGAGGCGCCCACGCGCGCCATGACGCGCGAATTTAACGCCGCCGTCAAAGCGGCTGGCGCATTGAAGACGGCCGGCCAGCAGCAGGCGCAGCAACTACAGGTCATGCGCGAGCGCCTGGCCGGGGCCGGCATAGGCACCAAAGACCTGGCCAACCACGAGCGCACCTTGCGCCGCGAGATCGAAGCCACCAACAAAACCATGACGCTGCAGCAGCAGAAGCTGGCCAACGCGGCCGCCAAGCAGCAGCGCGTCACCAACGCCACCCAGCATGCGGACAAGCTGCGCAGCAAGGCCGGCAGCATTGCCATGGCCGGCGCAGGCGCGACAGCGGCCGGCGCGGTCATGGCCATGCCCATCGCAAAGGAGCTGCACGAGGCAAAGCACTACCAGCTGGAAAAGGCCCGCGTGAATGCGCTGGGCCTCGGGCCTAAAACCAGCCAACAGGCAATCGCCTTTGCCAAGAACATGAAGACCTACGGCACCAGCCAGAACGAAAATTTGGAACTGGTGCGCGACGCGATGTCGATCTTTGGCGACTTACACCACGCGGAAATGGTCGCGCCCACCCTGGCCAAGATGAAGTTTGCCAACAAGGCATTTTTCGGCGCCGAGTCGGGCGAAGAGAACGAGCGCATCTTTATGGACCTGCTTAAGGTCATCGAGCAGCGCGGCGGCACGGCCAGTTCGGAAAAATTCCACACGCAGGCAAACATGATGCAAAAGGTCATCACCGCCACGGGCGGGCGCGTGGGACCGACCGAATGGCTGAACTTCATCAAGACGGGCGGCATCGCCGCCAAGATCATGGACGACAAGCAGTTCTATTACCAGATGGAACCGCTAGTGCAGGAGGTCGGAGGCCATCGTGCTGGCACTGCCTTGATGTCAGGGTACTCAAATCTTTATCAAGGACGCACCACCAAGCGGGCCGTGCACAATATGGAAAAGCTGGGATTGATCGGCGATCACAGCAAGGTTACGCATGATAAGGTTGGGCAAACTTCAACCATCGGCCCTGGTGCGCTGCTTGGAAGTGAGATTTTTCGCCGTAGTCAATTCGAATGGCTGGAAAAGGTATTGCTTCCACAATTGGCAAAAAAGGGGATCACTGATCCGAAAAAAATCGAAGATATCATTGGTGGTCTCTTCTCAACCCGTACGGCCGGTAATCAATTCTTGGATATGTTCAAGCAGCGTATTCAAATGCACAAAAATGCCAAGCTGAACGAGGGCGCGTATGACATCGAGCAGATTTATGACCTGGGCAAGCAGCAAGCCGGCGGCGCCGAATTGGAGGCGACGGCCAGGCTGGCCAACCTGAAACTGACCATGGGCGAAAAAATCCTGCCGCTGTACTCGCAGGGGCTGGAAATGGCGATCAGCGCCATTACACGCCTAAATGCCTTCATGGAACGCAACCCGACCGTGGCCAAGGTCATGATTACCGCCTTTGCCGTGCTGGCCGGCCTGCTGCTGGTGCTCGGCCCGCTGATGCTCGGCATTGCCGCCCTGATCGGCCCGTACGCCATGCTGCACGTCATGTTTGCCAAGATGGGCGTGAAGGGCGGCGTGCTCACGCCCATCTTGCGTGGCCTGGGCGGCGCCTTCATGTGGGCGGGACGCGCTGTGCTGTGGCTGGGCCGCGCCCTTCTGATGAACCCGATTGGCATTGCCATCACGGTCATTGCCGGCGCCGCCTATCTGATCTATAAATACTGGGAACCGATCAAGGCGTTTTTCACCGGCATCTGGTCGCACATCAAGACGGCCTTTGCTGGCGGCATTGGCGGCGTCAGCGCCTTGATCGCCAATTGGTCACCGCTGGGCCTGTTCTATCGTGCCTTCGCGGGTGTGCTGGGCTGGTTCGGCATCACGCTGCCGGCCACGTTCACCGACTTCGGCGCCAGCATCCGGGGCCGCCTCGCCAAGGGACTGGCTCCGCTGGCTGGCTTCTTTACTGGCATCTGGTCGCAGATCAAGACCGCGTTTGCCGGCGGCATCGGCGGCGTCAGCGCCCTGATCGCCAACTGGTCACCACTGGGCTTGTTCTATCGCGCCTTCGCTGGCGTGCTGGGCTGGTTCGGCATCACGCTGCCGGCCAGGTTCACCGACTTCGGCGCCAGCATCCTTCAGCGCATCACCGCGTCCTGGCAACCTATCGCCGTATTCTTCGCCGACATCTGGTCGCGCCTGCGCACCGTCTGCGCCGGCGGCATGGGCAGCATCACCGCCCTGATTATCAACTGGTCACCGGTCGGCGTGTTTTATCAGGCGTTCGCGGGCGTGTTGAGCTGGTTCGGCATCAAGCTGCCGGCCCAGTTCACCGAATTCGGCGCCAACATCCTGCGCGGGCTGGTCAACGGCATCACGGGGTCCATGGGCGCCGTCAAGGACGCCATCGGCAATGCCGGTTCCAGCACCATTGCCTGGTTCAAAGAAAAGCTGGGCATCCACAGCCCAAGCCGCGTGTTTGCCCAGCTGGGCGACTACACCATGCAGGGGCTGGCCGTGGGCCTGGACCGCAGCGAGGGCGCGCCCATTGCCAAGGTATCCGGCCTCGCGCAGCGCCTGACGCAACTGGGCGCCGGCATCGCCATCGGTACGGCAACCGCCCTGCCCGCCAGCGCCTTTGACACGCGCGCGCCGCTGTCCCAGGGCGGGTTCGGCGCCGGCATGACGATTCAAGGCGACAAGATCGAAATCACCATCCAGGCGCAAGCCGGTTCCGATCCCCAGGCCATCGCGCGCGCCGTGTATGCGGCAATGGAACAGCGCGACCGCGAAAAGGCGGCACGCATCCGCTCGTCCTTGCGCGACCACGATTAAGAAGGAATAACCACCATGATGATGATTTTAGGAATGTTCGTGTTCAGCCTGCCGACGCTGGCGTATCACGAGCTGCAGCGGCAAACGGAATGGAAGCACGCCAGCACGGCGCGCGTGGGCCTGCGCGATGCGCACCAGTACGTGGGGCCCGGCGACGATACCATCACCCTGTCGGGCTGGGTGGCGCCGGAACTGACCGGCTCGCTGTATTCACTCGATGCCCTGCGCATGATGGCCGATACGGGTAAATCGTGGATACTGATCCAGGGTACGGGCCGCATTCTCGGCTCCTACCGCATCACGAGCATGACGGAAGGCCGCACCATCCTGGACGGCAGCGGCGGCGCGCGCCGTGTCGAGTTCTCGATTGCACTCAAACGCGACGACGACGGCGTGCTGGCCATGCTTGGCCTGGGCGACATCGGCGACCTGAAAAACATGCTCAGCATCGACGGCATGACCAGCAGCATTGCCGGCGCGGCCAAGAATGCCGTGGGCAGCGTGGTGGGCAACGTGGTCGGCGGCATCACGTCGAAATACGGCGGCGTCGTCAGCGATATGAAAGACAAGATCGGCGGCAGCATCAGCGGCGCCATCGGCAGCGCAGCGGACAAGTTCAAATGAGCGAACACATCCCAGCCTTCAAGGTCAGCATCGAGGACAAGGATTTGACGGCCATCGTCTCGTCGCGGCTCATCAATCTGACCTTGACCCTGTGCCGTGGCGACGAGAGCGACCAGCTCGATATCTCCCTAGATGACAGTGACGGCAAACTGGCCCTGCCGCCGCGCGGCGCACAGATCGCCCTAGCGCTGGGCTGGCAAGCCACTGGCCTGGTGGATATGGGCAAGTTCACCGTGGACGAGGTGGAGCACAGCGGCGCGCCCGACACCATCACCCTGCGCGCCAGGTCGGCCAACCTGATCGACACCTTCAAACAGCAGCAGGAACACAGCTTTCACAAGACCACCCTGGGCGCCATCATCGAGGCGATTGCCTTTCGCAATGAGCTGGCGTCGGGCGTGTCGGCGCGTCTGCGCGATACCGCCATCGAACACATCGACCAGACCCATGAGAGCGATGCGGCCTTTCTGCGCCGGCTGGGCAAGAAATACGATGCGGTGGCCACCGTCAAGAACGACACTTTGCTCTTCATCCCCATCAACCAGAGCCGCACCGCCAGCGGCAAGGCGCTGCCCGTCATCCCCATCACGCGCGCCCTGGGCGACGGTCACCGCTACCACAGCGCCGAAAGCGACGCCTACACGGGCGTGCGCGCCTTCTGGCACGACGAGCGCTACGCGCGGCGCCGCAGCGTGGTCGCCGGCGTGCCCGGCAACAGCAAGCGCCTGCGTGCCACCTTCGCCAACGAAACTGACGCGCGCGCAGCGGCCGTGGCCGAATGGCAGCGCATCCTGCGCGGCCTGGCCACCTTTGAAATGAGCCTGGCCCTGGGCAACCCGGCCGTGTTCCCGCAATCGCCCGTGACTGTGACAGGCTTCAAGCCCGAGATCGACGCCACCGAATGGCTATCGGTCAAGGTCACGCATAGCCTGGGCGGCAACGGCTTTACCACGCGCGTGGAGTTTGAGACGAAGACGGAAGCGGTCGAGGCCGAGCGCGAGGAGGAGAAAGACCCGGACGAGGGCATCACGGGCGTGGTGGCAAAGTGGAAGGATGTAGCGGCGAAAAAGAAAAAGGCGGGGCAGGAACAGGCCGGCGCCACGGGCACGCTCAAAACGCTGGAGCATCTTTACAAGAGCAAGCAGGCAGCGAAGCGGGCGGCGCTGCATGCGTGGAAGAACATTGAGGAAGTGCGGGACATCATCCGCGAAAATGCGGAGGAACCTTGGAAGCCAACGCAAGCATAGACCGGAGACCGAAAGGAATCAGAAGGAACGCGACCCACTTACGTCTGCTAGAAGGCAACGTTCTCCAAAAAGTCGCTTGGTCGAGCCTAGTGAGGTCACCGGCCTCTTACTGCAAGAGGAGCGGAGATATTGCGCGTAAACTTGACAACCTAGAGCCTGAGACTCTTGATCCGTTGATGCTATGTTCGATCCAAGGATTACTGACCAAGCATTGTTCGGAGACAATCAGTCGTCATCCGACCCTGGCAGGTCAAGAAGATGCGAGAGATGGCCAAGCATTTCTTTGCTACTACTCGAAAATAGTCGCTCATACTTAACTTTAATGTCAGGGAATGCTTGTGGTGCATGCATCGAAAGCCCGAAATGGCTATTCCCAGACGCAACTCGATTCTCGCAGAATTTATGAATACCAATCTGGGCAATCGCTTGCCCCGCAGTCTCTAATTCCGCAACAGAGGTAACGATGAAGGGCGAGGAGCTCAACAGATGCTCAAGTCCAAGCTTAGATAGGCGCTCATGAACTAGACTATCCAACTGCTCAATAACATGAGGGGCGAATAAATACCAGTCCTCCAGGGTTACCACAAACAGGTAAACCGGTTTCTCATCCGGACGCCAGCGGGTTAAACCTTGAAGCGCATCTTGAAGATTTTTATAGTGTTGCACGACGATTACGGCAAGATCAACAATTGACTTCGTTAAATCCCCCCCGTCAGCTACAGCTTTAGCATCGACCCTAAGGCGGCGTGTCTTACATTCAAACATTATATGACCACTAGCATCGCTAACAATCCAATCAACGCCATGTTTTAGTAGTTTTTTTGTGGCATTATATGTTTGCTCTTCTAGCAATCGGTGTATCGGACCTTTAAACTGCGCTAGCAAAACATCGCCGACGTAGACTTGGAAAGCCATGCCGTATGGATTGACGAAATCTTCCTCACTTTTGGCGAGATCAAAGAACAAGCTATCGGTTGCGCGTCGCAAAAGAAATTGCGGAAATGGGCAAAGGTATTGATGGGGAAAGTCATCCGACAATTTAATTAGTGGAGTTCCTTCAAGGGGATTCCACGTAAAAGCCCATCGCTCATCATATTGTTGCCGCTGCTCGATTTCATCTCGAATGTTAGAAAGTGAGGCACCGAAAGCCGCGAAGTACGCGTCGCGCTCGTTCGCAGAAATATCCATGAAGGTATAGTCAATGTTCGAAAGGACTCCTGGGGATTTGGCTGCCCCACCAGCAATTGCAAAAGTCAGTGAGTAGATTGTACTAATGCGCATTCCAAGTTTATTCTCAAGCAGTGGACGCACGTCATCACGATTGTAGATACGGAAAGCGCGATGAAAGCGTTCCCATTCACGGCTATTCTGCCATCGTGCTTGCTGATGAATGAGAGGATGCAGTGACCGTAGTGCACTTTCAACTGAGTTGATCGTCTTTTTTGATGTATCGTTAGAGATACGACGTAAATGATTGACGAGTTTAAAGACATCATCCGTCTGAACCTGCTTACGTTTTTTGTCTGACACTAATTGCAGTACCGCTTCCCGCGCAAGGATATATATTTCCCACGGGAAAATATCGAAAACTCTTCCAAATTTGTTCTTCAACTTAATTACAGCCCCGTCAAGAGGTGCTTTGGCAGCATGCCAAAGGATAATCAAGAGTCCTTGCGTATCAATCTTTCGCAGCTCATTCCTCAAAGGCTTGTAAAGCTCGTAAATATCGAGTGTCGATCTAACGTTTTTAGTCATGTGGTGCTTTGGATTTTATCGGTAGGTGAATTCCATCTCACTTTTCTAAAAACCCGCTCCTGGTAGAAATTTTAAACGATCGACATATGTATGGTCCCAAATGACTACACAAAATTCGCCCTCTTCAAGTGCTCGCTCCGAATCAAACCGCTGAAATAATGCAGAGCAAACAAGTAGCAATTACAATAAGCATAAGAAGATCAAAAATTTGCAGACTATTTTTCCTTTTTTCGTCCGCTGCCGGCCACATTAAAAGTTTGTGGCCCAATGATATTTCCCACGAAATTTTGCCCAATCTTGCCGTGGGTTTCAACGTGTGGGGTATTCCCTGCTTGGGATGCTGGGGGCGTTGGCGAGCGCATGCCGCCAATCATCCCAAGCACGCCTGCTTTCCCTCGAACGTCCATACTTCTATAGCCATCCAACAATTCTCGCTCATCATAGGTAACGGCTGATTGCAATCTCTCACCCGTAAGTATGTAGTGGACATCGACCCCGATCCCAGCCAACGCTCGTAAGTAAAGCGCATCCGGGGCACGCTCGTCTTGTTCATACAGAGTTTGTGCGCGTCGCTTCAGCCCGCCGACGGCAGCAAAATCTTCTTGATTCATGCCCAACCGCTGACGCTCTTCTTTTAGTATTTCACCAATTGATCTCATTTGTGCGCAAATTCTTCTTTACAATGCTCTCATTTGAGAGCTATAGTTATGCCATACCATAGCGATTACAGATCATAACATTATGAAAAACGTATCCATAGCGAGGCGCACTGCCAAGGGCGTCACGACTAAGCCTCTTGGCGTTCGTCTGACGTCTGGCGAGGTAGACGAAGTCGAAGGCTACGCGGAGAAACTTGAGCGCTCCCGTGCCTGGTTCCTCCGCTTCCTGATCCTGCGCGGCCTCGCCGATTACAAACGCGAACTCGCTTCCAAATCCATTCACTAAGGACAACGTCATGTACCCCGATGCAAAACGTATCCGCAGCCACCGCGTCATGCTGCGCCTGGACGATTACGAGCACCAGCTTGTTTCCTCGATCGCCAATTACCAGGGCGAAGAGCTTGCGGTGCTGGTGCGCCAGATCGTGATGCGTGAAGCCTTGGCCGTGATCGCCTTGGATGACGCCACCATCGACAGCGTACAGCGTCGCAGCGTTTAAACCGAGTCACTTTTGAGCAACTCTAAAGTTACAGAAAATGCCAGACCATCAAATTAACCTCAATGACGAAGAGCGCGCGGTGCTGGAACTCGTGCGCCAGCGCCAGGGGCTGGCAAGTATCGATCAGGCGGCTGAATGGCTCGTCAAGTCGCGCTTACGCATACAGTCGAAAAACATGACGGGTCGCGGTCGCGCCCTGTACCAAGTGGAAAGAAAGCTGAAATGAGAGTCATCGGCCTGCCCTGCCCGCATTGCACCTACACCGTCCGCGCCGTCAAAAGCCGCATGATGTCCGCCATGTTCAAGGAGATCACCTATATGTGTCAGAACCCGGACTGTGGGCACGTCTTCGTGGCAGGCCTGGAAGTACTACGCACCCTCTCGCTGTCCGCCATACCCAAGCCGGATATCCGCATCCCAATGTCCCAGCATGCGCGCACGGCGGCCACCAGCCAGCTAGCCCTGGACCTGACTGCGGGCTGCTGATGACTATCTCGATCCTCGCGCCGCCGTAGCCCGGCCGCCGTAACTCCCCTCTTTTGCTGTGCCCTGCTGCGCTCCCTTTTGAGCGTGCGGGATTCGTTCAACCTGAAATAAGGAAAACCGATGGAAACCACGCTGCACGCCACCAGTCATGCCGACAAATCCATGGCATCAAGCACGATCCGCCCGACCTTGCAAAACTGTATTGTCCCCGTGGCACCAACGTGTTTTCTGCTGCAAGCCAGCGCGGGCATCGGCATCGCGGCGCTGACCGCCCACATCCATGAGATTGCCAAGACCTATCACGCCTACGGCGCCGCCAATCTGACGTTCATAGTCAGCGACGCGCAGGCACTGGAGCGTGACGGCTTTTTCGCGCCAGCCAAGCAACGCGCCCTGGTCGGCAAGCTGCCCATCGAGTTGAACTACATTTTCGCCAACGAAGCGGGTTCCCGCCACTGCTGCGGCGCATCGCACACGCTCCCGTACTGGGCAGAGCAATTTCTCAAGCCAGGGGCACGCTGATGCTGCGCCTGGCCAAAACCTGCGGCATCTGGCTGCTGACGCTCCTGATTGTCATTGCCCCCGGCGTGCTGCGGGCCATCGGCGCCATCAAGGACTGAACCATGCCGGCGTCCCTTATCGACAATCACCTGTCCTTCCAGCCTGCCGCCGAGATTCTGGCCGCGCGCGACAAGGACATGCCGACGCCACCAGGCGCCGGGCATGCGCTGGCCGCCATCGCCGAAGCCAAGGCCCAGCTGCGCAGCATCAAGCCGCGCAACCTTGCGCCCTTCATGGCCCAGGCGTGGGGATTGTCGCCGCGTGGCGCACGCCGTTCCGTGTTGATCGCCGCCGGCATGGACGCCGACCGCTGGGAATCGCCCATCCATTCATTTACCGAGGAAGAGCGCATCGAGCTGCGCGCCGCCACCTCTGCCGCTATCCGTGTGTACGAAAGACTGTTGAATGCAATCTAAACAAATCCTGTTGCCTGCCCCGCAACGTCACGAAGCCTTCTTGCGATCCGCCCAGTTCGCGCCCGAGCTGGCCCGCATCCCGTTCAAGTGGCGCAACCGCGTCATCACGGCCGCCATGGCCAAGATGGCCTGGTCGTCCTGGTACAAAATCTATGAGTCCATCGCCACCAGCTTTGTGCGCGAGTTCGCCGAGCAGTACGTGCCGGCCGGCGTCGACCTGTCGCAGAGCGATGCGGACATCGTGACCACCGCCGAACGCGCGGCGGCCGGCGTCACCAAAATGCTGTGGATGGCCGTGTCCGACACGCACGCCTTGCAGATCATGGAAGACGAATGCGCCTCGTATGGCATCGAGCTGCCCGAGTTCGACACGATGACCGACACCATCGCCCGCCTGGTGGACGCCCGCTGGTGGCGCCGCCAATTGCGCAAGCGCGTCAAGCGCGCCTTCGAGGCCGGCAATATCCGCCTGGGCTACGTGAACTATCGCGGCGAACCCTACGCCAGCAATGACGCCGTGCTGTCACGCCTGGCGCAAAACCGCCGCAACGCGGCAGCACTGGCGGCCACGCTGGTGCAAAACGAAAACGGCCAGCAATTCAGCATCGCCGAGCTGGCCGAGAAAACGACCGCCAACAAGGCCATCCGGCGTGGCGAGCTGATGTTGCGCATCAACGGCTTTGAGCAGATCGCCCGCGAGTGCGGCGACCAGGGTATTTTCATCACCTGGACGTGCCCATCGCGCTTCCACGCCATGCAGCACAGCGGCAAGGCAAACGACAAGTTCGACGGTTCCACGCCGCGCGAGGCGAATGCCTACCTGGGCAAGATGACGTCGCTGTGCCGCTCCGCGCTGGCGCGCCGGGGCATCGGCCTGTACGGCTTTCGCATCGCCGAACCCCATCACGATGGATGCCCGCATTGGCATCTGCTGCTGTTCGTGCGCCCCACCGCGAAATACAAGACGGCCCACTTGCAGGACGTGGCGGGCCGCGCCATCCGCATCATGAAACGCTACGCCTGGCGCGTGGACCGTGGAGAACCGGGCGCCTTTAAACGCCGCCTGGACGTGAAACGCATCGACTGGGCCAAGGGCAGCGCCGCCGGCTACATCGCCAAGTACGTGGCCAAGAACATCGATGGCGTGGCCGAGCACAAGACCAAGGAAGGCTATGTGGTCACGGCCGACACCGAAGGCGATGTCGAGCTGACGCCATCGGCGCGCGTCGAGTCTTGGGCCGCCTGCTGGGGCATCCGTCAATTCCAGCAATGGGGCGGCGCGCCGGTCACCGTATGGCGTGAGCTGCGCCGCATCGAGGCAAGCATGCTCAATGAAGCCCCGGCCGCCATGCGCCGCGCCTGGGACGCCGTGCAAAAGATCGACGGCGAAAAGCGCGCCTGCTGGGCCGAATACCTGCGCGCCCAGGGCGGCGCCCTGGTGCCGCGCAAGGAACTGATCGTCACCCTGGCCAAGGACGAAAAGACCGTCATCGGCCGCTATGGTGAAACGCTGCGCACCACACCCTACGGCGTGCGCTGCAGCGACCTCATCGGCGTGGTCTTCAAGTCCGTGCGCCATACGTGGACGCCGGTACAGGCCACAGGCGGGCGCGGGGTGGCTGTTGGGGTTGCCGTTCCTCGGACTCGTGTAAATAACTGTACGCACCCCGTTGGCCCTGCCCCGGCCGCGCCGCCAGCGGCGCCCATGCCTGACCTGCCCGACGAGGCAAAAACAGCACTGATTGCAGCCTGGGCGGCCGTCAACGCCTGCCCGTGGCCCCGGCTGATCGTCCCCGACAACCCACCCCATGAAGGAAATGGCACATGAGCACCTATGCCGTGATCGTTCGCACGCAAACCGAACGCTTTGAATTTTTTGAGGTTGCCGCGTCCAGCGGCGACGTGATCGACGCCGCCATCGACCGCTACGGCGTGTGCGGCGTTACCGCCAAACTGAAAGGAGCACCGCAATGCTGAACACCCTGACCAATTCGCCGCGGCAAATCGCCCTCGGCGACCGCGTGACATTCGATACCGACGAGGGCTACCAGGCCGGCACCGTCAACGACCTCCGCCGCGACGTGGGCAATGGGGAGCTGCATGCGTGGGTGGAGCTGGACCACCAGTGGCCGGGCATGTTCCGCGCCGTACCGCTGGCTGCTGTGCAGCCCCTCGCCGCGACAACACCATGACGAAATGCATCACAAGTGATAAATGGCGCGGCGAGCGCGCCGAGCCCTTAGACCCGGCGATGGTGCGCTTCAAAGCGCGGGAAACAGCGGCGGCGAACTGCGAAGGTTGCCTGTTTGAGCGATCGTTCGGTGTGTGCTCCACTGCCGCAGCACTTGCTATGGCCAACGGCCAACCAGTCTGCGAGGAGCGCGCACCAGGCGGCATGACCTATATCTACGTGCAGGACCAGAGCGACCCGCGCCAACTTGACCTGATAAGAACTATTTCATAGAGCAATAAGGAGAAATACCGACATGAATGAATTGGCATTAAGTGATCAAGAGGTTATCGACCTGACACATTACCGACGCGCGGCAGAACAGCTCCGCGCCTTGAAGGAAATGGGCGTGCCCGCCACCAGATTGCACGACAACACAGTTCGCGTGCTTCGCATGCATCTTATCCATCCCGCTACCATGCCGGTGGCCCCCGCCCCTGTAAGGAAATCTGCCAGAAAATGAATCGTCACCGCAAAACCAATCGCGGCCTGCCGCGCCGGGTCTACCTGAAAAACGGTGCGTATCGCTACCTGGCGGCCGCGCCCATGCGCAACCCGGCCAACGGCAAAATGCAAAGCTGGATTCACCTAGCCTATGAGGCCGAGGGGGAAAGCAAAATGCTGACGGCCCTGGCCGCACTCCTGGGTAGTCCGCACCTTGTCGAAGGCTCGATGCCTCATGCCTGCGTAGAATTCAAAGAAAATAAACTGGGCGGCTACGGCAAGGACACGCAAGATGCCTACCGTCGCTACCTGGACGTGATCGCCGACGAGTTCGAAGAATTCCACGCATCCCAGGTCACAACCAAGGACTGCGCCGGCTTCTTGCGTGACAACTTCAAAAATACGCCGAACACGGCGAAGAAATATGCTGCACTGATGAGCCGGCTGTTCAAGTTCATCATCGGTGAACTGGGCCTGCGCCAAGACAACCCCATAGATCAACTCGACATGTCCAGTTACAAGACCGGACGCCGCGAGGTGCTGGCCACACACGCGCAAGTGCAAGCGATACGCGAAGCCGGCATGATGAGTAAGGAGCGCAAGGGCACGGGCTTGAGCATCCCGACGGCCAGCGGCCCCATGTTCGCCTGCATCATCGACATGTCTTACCTGCTTTGGGCACGCGGCATCGATATCCGCATGCTGAAAGAATCACAGATCGAGGATGGACGGATCAGGATCAAGCCAAGCAAGACGCAAAAAACCAGCGGCAAGGCAGTCGATATTGTTGTCACGGCAGAGATTGCCGAAGTGATAGCCCGCGCCCGTGGACTGAAAATCAAGTATGGGCTGATCAGCCAGTTCGTGTTTCCGACGCAAAAAGGCGGCGCCTACACCCGCTCCGGCCTCAGTTCAATGTGGGACCGCGCAAAGGAGCGCATTGGCATGAAGGATGACGTGGTGTTCCGCGATATCCGAGCCCTGGCGGCCACGGATGCGGCACGGCGAGGCGAGAACCGCAGCGACATTCAAAAGCGCCTGGTGCACACGTCAGGCAAAACCACGGATATTTACATCAAGGAAGTGATTGCGGACATTTCCGAGATTCCGATGGAATTGCCCTGGCTTTAGTAAGCGCCAACGTCCCTTTGCCGCCGCCATCTTCAGTGCGTGGCAAAGCGTAGCAAAGAACTAAAACCGTAGGACACCAAGTCCTACGGTGTAACGTCAAGAGAACCGCGCCCCCAACGCCAAGCTTTAGGTGTCGTCGCGAATATCTTTGCTTGGACCATTTGCTTTTACCGAAGCGATACCACTATCTCGACCTGCTGCATTCGCATAGTTTTCGCTCCGTCCAATTACTTCGCCATTCGCAGCTTTCAGCACGAAGGAGTACGGCTGACTTGCGGTAGTCTCCTTACGAACATATCGCTCGTCAAACGGACTGTTCACCTGGCATGAAGCGATTCCAGTCTGGGCGCCTTGCTTGGAGGCATAGTTCTCACTCGTCAGAATTACCTCGTTATTGCCAGCACGCAACACGAAATGATACGGCTGGGCGGCGCTAGACTTCTTGATGATGTAATGACCTGACATTCGATTCTCCTAGATTGGAAGTGATATACACATGAGCCCATTTCTTATGCCGGGCTGTTGAAAAGCATATCATTCGCTATCAGGGGAATATGCGCGGATTGTAACCTCGACATCAGGAAACCAATTACGGCCACTATCAGCTTCACAGCACAAAGCACGCTATTTTAACTACTCACCCTCGGCCGATAAAAGTCACATGTGGGAGTAAGCAAATTTGATGTCACGTAAACGGAAAAACCCAGTACTGTATATTATACAAACGTATAATATACAGTACTGGGTTTCTATACAGCTTTCGCTGTAACTCCTTGAATCTAATGGTCGGGACGGGAAGATTCGAACTTCCGACCCCATGCACCCCATGCATGTACGCTACCAGGCTGCGCTACGCCCCGACGAGATGGGAATTATAGCAGAGGCTTTTAGGTTTTTGCCATGCTTTGCGCAGGATTCATAGCGAACTGCGCAAAGTTTTTTTTCAGCCTGGGGTACAGCGTTCTACTCGCCCAGCAGCAATGCCGTCAGAACGATGCGGAAACCGGCGATCAAGGGTTCGACCTTCATGTCCGGATTGTGCACCGCCCGCACGGGCAAGCCCTGGTACATGGCGATCATGGCGTTCAGGCGCCCTTCCAGCATCTCTTCGTCGGCCGGCAAGCCGCGCTTGATGCGCGCATCGCGTATGATCGACAGAAACAGCTTGCGCGAGCGCACGTCCGCGCAGTGCAACATTTCAGCAATAACGGCATTGCGCGACGCTTCGGCAAAAATTTCCAGCGGCATCACCCAGGTTTTCGGGTCCAGGCTTTCCAGCACATGCTCGCCAGCATTGTCGACCACGGCTTGCAGCGGGTCTTCGCGCTGCGCCAGGTCCTGCATCAGGTTGGTGACCCGCTCCATGTTCTTCAGGACGAAGGCGGCGATGATCGCATCCTTGCTGTCAAAATAATTATAGATGTGGCCCGCGCTCATGCCGGCCGCCTTGGAGATCTCGGCCATGCTGGCGCCGTGGAAGCCGCGGCGGCTGAAACAGCTTTCGGCCGCATCGAGCACCTGCTTGCGCCGCGTGTTGGCGCGCTCAGGATCCGGATGCTTCTTTTCAACTTGGTTCATGATTTTCCAGTAGCGCGCCGGCCCTGCCCCTGCGGACAAGGGCAAGGCCGGCGTCGGCGTCCCCGTGATTATTGGACGCTGCCAGCCGCCGCGACGGCTGTCTGCTCAGGCTGCCAACCGCCGCCCAGCACCTTGTACAAGGTCACCAGGTTGGTCGACTTGGCCAGGCGCGCCGTGATCAGGCTTTGCTGCGCCGTGTACAGCGCGCGCTGGGCCACCAGGGCGTTCAGGTAGGACTCGGCGCCCTGCTTGTAGCGCGCATCGTGGATGGTGTAGCTCTTCGTCGACGCCTCGACCAGCGAGACCTGCGATTGCAGGCGCTCGTCGATGGTGCCGCGCTGGGCCAGCGCATCGGACACTTCACGGAAGGCGACCTGGATCGCCTTTTCGTATTGCGCCACGGAGATTTCACGCTGCACCTTGGCGATATCGAGGTTGGCGCGGTTCACGCCGCCATCGAAGATCGGCAAGCTGATCTGCGGAATGAAACTCCACGTGCCGCTGCCCGCCTTGAACAGGCCGGACAGGTTGTCGCTGAGCGAACCGGCCGTGGCCGTCAGCGAAATGCGCGGGAAGAAGGCCGCGCGCGCCGCGCCGATGTTGGCGTTGGCCGCGCGCAGGGTGCGCTCGGCAGCCAGCACGTCGGGACGGCGTTGCAGCACCTCCGACGGCACGCCGGACGGAATGTCTGTCAGCGCCGTCACGGTGCCGAACTCGGCTGGCGGCAGCAGATCGGCCGGCACGGGGCCACCCACCAGCAGGACCAGCGCGTTTTGATCCAGCGCCACCTGGCTCGTGAAGACAGCCACGTCGGAACGGGCCGACTCGACGCTGGTTTGGGCATCGTACTTGTCCAGGCCGGAAGTAGCGCCGGCACTGAAGCGGCGCACGGCCAGGTCATACGACGACTGCTGGCTCTTCAGGGTGTCTTGCGCCACGCGCAGGCGCTGCTGATCGGCCACCAGGTTCAGATAAGTGCTGGCCACTTCGGCCACCAGGCTGATCTGCTGCGCACGGCGTGCTTCTTCCGTACCAAGATATTGCTCCAGCGCGCTGTCGGACAGGCTGCGCACGCGGCCGAAGAAGTCCAGCTCGTAGGCCGAGACGCCCAGGTTCGCCGTGTACTGGCGATTGATGGACGCTTCGCCGTTGGCGCTGGCATTCTTCGGCACGCGGCTGGCCGTCTGGCCACCCGACGCCGACAGGGTCGGGATCAGCGCGGCGCGTTCGATGCCATACGTGGCGCGCGCCTTCTCGATGTTGAGGATCGAGACGCGCAAGTCGCGGTTGTTGGCCAGCGCCAGTTCCAGTACCTGGCGCAGACGCGCATCGGCAAAGAACTCGCGCCAGGCGACGTCCGCCACCGGCTTGGCGTCGGCGGCGGCCGTATCGGCCTTGTAGGAAGGACCGGTCGGCCACGCCGTGGGCGCCGGCGCTGCCGGACGCTCATATGTGGGAGCCAGGCTGCAACCGGCCAGCAAGGCCAGCGCCGCCATGGAGAGTAGCGATTTTTTCATATTAATGTGCATCCTTGGAAAGCGTGACGGCGGGCGAGCCAGGCGTCGCCGGCGCGTCATTCTTCGAGAAGAAGCCGCGCACCAGCACGAAGAACACCGGCACGAAGAAGATACCGAGGAAAGTGGCCGTCAACATACCGCCCAGCACGCCGATACCGATGGCGTTCTGGCTGCCGGAACCGGCGCCGCTGGAGATAGCCAGTGGCAACACGCCCAGGCCGAAGGCAATCGAGGTCATCAGAATCGGACGCAGACGCAGACGCACCGCATGCAAGGTCGCGTCCAGCAGCGACATGCCCGATTCCTGCATTTCCTTGGCAAACTCGACAATCAGAATCGCGTTCTTCGCCGACAGGCCCACCACCGTGAGCAAGCCCACCTGGAAGTACACGTCGTTCGACAGGCCGAACATCCACGTACCGAGCACGGCGCCGATCACGCCCAGCGGTACCACCAGCAGCACGGAGAATGGAATCGACCAGCTTTCATACAGCGCTGCCAGGCACAGGAACACGATCAGCAGCGACAGCGCATACAGCTGCGGCGTCTGCGAACCGGATTCGCGCTCTTCCAGCGAGACGCCGGTCCAGCTGAAGCCTATGCCAGGCGGCAACTTGGCGACCATTTCTTCCATCGCGTTCATGGCCGCGCCCGTGCTCTGGCCCGGTGCCGGCGTACCGAGGATCTCTACCGACGGCAAGCCGTTGTAGCGTTCCAGGCGTGGCGACGCGTAAATCCACTTGCCG
This sequence comes from Janthinobacterium sp. SUN073, assembly GCF_030397665.1. Classification (GTDB taxonomy): domain Bacteria; phylum Pseudomonadota; class Gammaproteobacteria; order Burkholderiales; family Burkholderiaceae_D; genus Janthinobacterium. The sequence continues at coordinate 440,441 of NZ_JAPUBT010000001.1, forward strand.
GTGGCAAAGGCGGAGAACGGCACCATCTGACCAGCCGTATTGCGCACGAACCACTTGTTCAAGTCTTCCGGCAGCATGCGCGATTCGGCATTACCTTGCATGAACACTTTCTTCACGCGACCACGGTCGAGGAAGTCGTTGACATACGAACTGCCCCAGCCGACGCTCAGCACGCGGTTGATTTCCGAGAGCTGCAAGCCCAGCGCGGTGGCTTTCTGCTGGTCGATGTCGATCTTGTACTGCGGCGTATCTTCCTGGCCGTTCGGGCGCACGCCCACCATGGCCGGATTCTGCGACGCCATGCCCAGCAACTGGTTACGCGCCGCCATCAGGGCGTCATGGCCGACACCGCCGATATCTTGCAGCTGCATGTCGAAACCGGTGGCGTTACCCAGTTCCAGCACAGCAGGCGGGGCGAACGTAAACACCATCGCATCCTTGATCTGCAACAGCTTGCCCATGGCGCGACCGGCCACGGCCGGCGCTTTTTGCGCCACGTCCTTGCGCAGCGACCAGTCTTTCAGGCGCACGAAGGCGATACCCGTGTTCTGGCCGTTACCGCCGAAGCTGAAACCGGCGACGGCAAACACGGAAGCGACGTTGTCTTTCTCGCTGTTCATGAAGTGGTCTTCGACCTGTTCGATCACTTTCAGGGTGCGCTCTTGCGTGGCGCCCGTCGGCAATTGAATCTGCGTAAACAGGATGCCCTGGTCTTCTTCCGGCAGGAAGGAGGTCGGCAGGCGCATGAAGACGAATACCAGACCGGCCAGCAAGATGACATACAACAGCATCGAACGGCCGCGGTGACGAATCATGCTGCCAACCACGCTCTGGTACTTGTTGCTGCTGCTGTCGAAGCTGCGGTTGAACCAGCCGAAGAAACCCTTGTTGCTGGCGTGATGGCCCTTCTCGACCGGCTTGAGCAAGGTGGCGCACAAGGCTGGCGTAAACACCAGCGCGACGACCACCGACAACACCATCGATGAGACGATCGTGATCGAAAACTGGCGGTAAATCACGCCCGTCGAACCGCCAAAGAAGGCCATCGGCACGAACACGGCCGACAGCACCATGGCGATACCGACCAGCGCGCCCGTGATCTGCGTCATGGACTTGCGCGTCGCTTCCAGCGGCGACAAGCCCTCTTCGCTCATCACGCGCTCGACGTTTTCCACCACCACGATGGCGTCATCGACCAGCAGACCGATGGCCAGCACCATGGCGAACATGGTGAGCGTGTTGATCGAATAGCCGAACGCGTTCAGGATGCCGAAGGTACCGAGCAGCACGACCGGCACGGCCATGGTCGGGATCAGGGTGGCGCGGAAGTTTTGCAGGAACAGATACATCACCAGGAACACCAGAATGACCGCTTCGACCAGCGTCTTGACCACTTCTTCGATCGACAGTTTCACGAACGGGGTGGTATCGAACGCCACCTGGTAGCTCATGCCTTCAGGGAATTGCTTGCTCAGGTTGCCCAGCATGGCTTTCGCCGCATTCGCCGTATCGAGCGCATTCGCGCCCGTCGCCAGCTTGATCGCCACGCCGGTGGCCGCATGGCCGTTGTAGCGGGCCACGGTGTTGTAGTTCTCACGGCCCAGTTCCATGCTGGCCACGTCCTTCAGGTACACCATGGCACCGTTGGTCGTGGTTTTCAGCAAGATGGCGCCGAACTGCTCCACCGTTTGCAAGCGGCTTTGCGCCGACACGGTGGCGTTCAGCTGCTGGCCCTTGACAGACGGCGTGCCGCCCAGTTCACCGGCCGACACTTCGGCATTCTGCGCCTGCACGGCCGTGATCACGTCCGCCGGGGTCAGGTTGAAGCTTTGCAGCTTGGCCGGATCGAGCCAGATACGCATGGCGTACTGCGAACCGAACAGTGTCACATCGCCCACACCGGCAACACGGCTGAGCGGATCGACGACGTTGGCGGCGACATAGTCGCTCAAGTCGGTCTGGTCCATCTTGCCGTTTTCGGAAATGAAGCCGAACACCATCAGGAAGTTCTTCGTCGCTTTCGACACGACCAGGCCTTGCTGCGTGACAGCCGTCGGCAGCAGTGGCGTGGCCAGCTGCAGCTTGTTCTGTACCTGCACCTGGGCGATGTCGGGATTGGTGCCGCTGCTAAACGTCAGCGTGATGCTGATGCCGCCAGTGGCATCGCTCGACGAGGCCATGTAGCGCAAGCCATCGATACCCTTCATCTTTTGTTCGATGACCTGGGTGACAGCATCTTCCACGGTCTTGGCGGAGGCGCCAGGGTAGGAGCCGCTGATCGAAATCGACGGCGGGGCGATGCTCGGGTACTGCGCGATCGGCAGGCTGAGGATCGAAATCACGCCGGCAAGCATGATGACGATCGCGACCACCCAGGCAAAAATCGGGCGGTCAATGAAAAAACGGGCCATTAATATTCTCCTGAATTAGTGGGCGCTGGCAGCCGATGCGGCGGCAGAAGCGGCGGCGGCAGGAGCAGCTTCAGCCTTGGCCGGTACGGCAACGGCGGGCGCGCCTGGCTTGACTTTTTGCAAGCCTTCCACGATCACGCGGTCGCCTGCGGCCAGGCCGGACGTCACCAGCCAGTTGGTGCCGACGGTACCGCTGGTGGTCAGCACGCGCTGCTCGACCTTGTTTTCCTTGTTCAGGATCAAGGCAGTTGCCTGGCCCTTCTGGTTGCGCGTCACGCCCACTTGCGGCACGGTGATGGCTTTTTCATCCACGCCCGTTTCCAGCTGCGCACGCACGTACATGCCTGGCAGCAATTCGCCTTTCGGGTTCGGGAACAGCGCACGCAAGATCACGTTGCCGGTGGTCGGATCGACCGTCACGCCGGCGAACTGCAGCTTGCCCGGTTCGCTGTATTTGCTGCCGTCCGGCAGGATCAGGTCGACCTTGGCCTGGCCTTCGCCCACTTTCTTCAGCGAGCCGTCAGCCATCTGGCGTTTCAGGCGCAGCAGGTCGGTGCTCGACTGGGTCACGTCGACATACATCGGGTCGAGTTGCTGCACCGTGGTCAGGGCTTCGGCCTGGCCTGCCGTCACCAGCGCGCCGGCCGTCACGGACGAGCGGCTGGTGCGGCCGCTGATCGGCGCCGTCACGGTGCTGTAGCGCAGGTTGATGTTGGCCGATTCCAGCGCCGCGGTAGCGGACTCGACGTCTGCCTTGGCTTGCTCGAACGCAGCGATGGCATCATCGTATTCCTGGCGGCTCACGCCTTCGATGGCAACCAGTTCCTTGTAGCGCGAGGCTTTCGGACCGGCCGTCAGCAGGTTGGCCTTGGCTTTCGACAAGGCGGCCTTGGCCGAATTGGCGGCCGCCTGGTAGGTGGCGGAATCGATCTGGTACAGGGCCGTGCCCGCTTTCACATCGCTACCCTCGACAAACAGGCGCTTCTGGATCAAACCGCCGACTTGCGGGCGCACATCGGCGACCTGGTAGGCATTCGTACGGCCGGGCAATTCGGCGCTCATCGGCAACGCGGCCGGATTAACAGTAAACACGACCACCTGTGGCGCTTGCTGCGCGTGAGGTGCTTCCTGTTTTTTACCGCAGCCGGCCATGATTACAGTGGCGCACAGAACGGCAATAGCGCCGCTCGTACGCGGCGACGTCAAGGAAAAGGTTGGTTGCATCTTGGACTTTCTGAAAAAGAAGCTGGCTAGTGTCGTTAGAAATGACTAAATTTATTAACGCAGATCAAAGAATGAACGATCATTCTAAAATCGTCAAGCATCGTTACAATTGAAACATAGCAACTATCAAACGAATTGAATTATCAATGAGGCAATAAAATGAGGACAACAACAGCGGCGGCGCACCAGCAAAGTTGAGCAGGAACCTGGCGGATGGTGGCCAAAACGGCACGGCGAAAAAGGTGGATTGAGTGAATACTGTAGCAGGGTCAAGATTTCTTTGCTGAACTGGCCAACAAGGACGCAACACTGGCCCTCACGCCAGGCGTGGAAAATAATTATTTACCAATGGTATCGAAAAGACATGCCACGGCAGACGCGCTAATATACTGGACACGGCGTGGCACAGCGGGGGCGCGATGATGACAGCACAGGCGCAAGGGCAGGTGCAAGGAGCGCAAGGAACGGCGCAGGGCGCGAGCGGCCCGGACGCGCCGCCACTGCTGTCGACGGGCGTTCCCGGCCTCGACACCGTACTCACGGGCGGCTTGCTGGCCGAGCGCCTGTACCTGGTCGAAGGCGTGCCAGGCACAGGCAAGACCACCCTGGCGCTGCAATTTCTGGCTGAAGGCGCGCGCAGCGGCGCGCCCGTGCTGTATCTCGCCCTGGCCGAATCCGAGATCGAGCTGCGCGCCGCCGCGCTGTCGCACGGCTGGGACCTGGCCGGCATCGCCATCGAAGAGGTGGCGCCCAGCGACGACATGCTCGACCCGGAGCGCCAGTACACCATCTTCCATCCGTCCGAAATCGAGCTCGCTTCGACCAACCAGCGCATCCTGGCCGCCATCGACAAGCACCGACCGGCGCGCCTGGTGCTCGATTCGCTGTCCGAACTGCAACTACTGGCGGAAAACCCCCTGCGCTACCGGCGCCAGGTGCTGGCGTTGAAGCGCTACCTGGCCAGCCGGCACTGCACTACCCTGCTGATCGATGACCGTTCCGCGCTCGACGACGGCTTGCAGGTGCGTAGCGTGGCCCATTGCGTCATTTCGCTGGAACTGCAAAACCAGGCGTATGGCAATGACCGGCGCCGCGTACGGGTGGTGAAATACCGGGGCGTGCCGTTTCGCAGCGGCACGCACGACTACAAGATCGCCCATGACGGCCTGGTCGTCTATCCGCGCCTGGTGGCGGCCGACACGCGGCGCGATGGCGACCATCGGCGCCTGTCGAGCGGCGTGCCCGAACTCGACACCATGACAGGCGGCGGCCTGGAAGAAGGCATGAGCACCCTCATTTCCGGCCCCGCAGGCAGCGGCAAGTCCACCCTGGCGGCGCAATTCGTGCACGCGGCAACAAAGCGCGGCGAACCGTGCGCCATGTTCCTGTTCGAAGAAGCGCGCAGCAAGCTGCTGAACCGGGCCGACAACGTGGGCATGCACCTGCAGGCGGCGCTCGACACAGGCTTGCTGAGCGCACAGCAGATCGATCCGGCCGAGCTGACACCGGGAGAATTCGCCCAGGCCGTGGTCGACGCGGCGGAACAGGGTGCCCGCGTGATCGTCATCGATAGCCTGAACGGCTACATGCATGCGGTGCCCGACGAACGCTTCCAGAGCACCTACCTGCATGAACTGCTCAATTACCTGGGCCAGCGCGGTGTGTCCACCCTGCTGGTCGGCGTGCAGCAAAACATGCTGGGCACCGCGATGACCACCTCGGCCGACGCCAGCTACCTGGCCGACGGCGTCATCATGCTGCGCTATTACGAAACGGAAGGCGAGGTGCGGCAAGCCATTTCCGTCTTCAAGAAACGTGGCAGTGCGCACGAACGCAGCATCCGCCGCTTCGAAATCAGCGCGCAGGGCATCCGCATCGGCCCGGCCCTGGTCGGTTTTCACGGCATCCTGTCGGGCTTGCCCACCATCGGCGGCACGCCCTTCCCCTAGGAATCGCCATGGAGCAGCGCATCCTGATCTACGCGCCTGCCGGCCAGGATGCCGCCCTGGCCGGCACCGTATTGGCAGGCAGCGCCATCGCCAGCCACGCCTGCCGCTCGCCCGGCGAGCTGGCCGAGCAGCTGGCGCTGGGCGCCGGCGGCGTGCTGACGGTGGACGAGGCGCTGCATGCGGACGTCTACTCCGTGCTCGACGCCTATGCCCGGCAGCAGCCGGACTGGTCCGACTTGCCCATCATCCTGCTGACGCACGCGGGACTCGATTCCCTGCCCTTGCGGCAAGCCATTGCCACCCTGGGCAATCTGACCCTGCTGGAACGCCCCGTGCACATATTGACCCTGATCACCTCGGCGCACGCCATGCTGCGCGCGCGCCAGCGCCAGTACCAGGTGCGCGAGACGCAGCGGCGCAAGGATGAATTCCTTGCCAGCCTCGGACATGAACTGCGCAACCCGCTGGCGCCCATCAAGTCCTCGGTGGCCCTGCTCAAGCACCTGTTCCCTGCATCGGAACAGGTCGGCAAGGTGAGCGATGTGATCGAGCGCCAGGTGACGCACCTGACGCGGCTGGTGGATGACTTGCTCGACGTGGCGCGCATCAGCAGCGGCAAGGTGTTGCTGCAACGCAAGGAGTTTGAGTTACAACAAGTGCTCGACCATGTAAGCGAACTGTGCCAGCCTGCGGCCAGCAAGCGGCACATCCGCGTCACCCGCGATCTGCCGCCGCATGCCGTGACCTTGCACGCAGACTACGCCAGGGTGGTGCAAATCTTTGCCAACATCGTGTCGAATGCCGTGAAGTTCACGCCGGACGGCGGGCATATCCACATCACGGCACGCCAGGCGCAGGGCCAGTTGCAGGTGGTCATCGAAGACAATGGCATCGGTATCGAGCCGGATGCCATCGCGCGCATCTTTTCCATGTTCGAACAGGGACGCACGGTGGCGGGCGAAATGACCAGCGGCCTGGGCATCGGCCTGAGCCTGGCGCGCCAATTTGCCGAAATGCACGGTGGCGGCATCGACGCCTGCAGCGACGGCCCCGGCCGCGGCAGCCGCTTCATCGTCACCTTGCCGGCCAGCGCCAGCGACATCCCGGCCGCCACGCCGGCAGCCGCCGGGAGCGAGTCGCCCGCCAGCGCGCACCAGCCGCTGCAAGTGCTGGTGGTGGACGACAACCGCGACGCGGCCGATACCTTGCAAAGCCTGTTCCAGCTGGAGGGCTATGCCGCCAGCGTCGCGTATGGCGGCGCGCAGGCGCTGGCAGCCGTCGACATGGCCTGGCCACAACTGGTCGTGATGGATCTGGGCATGCCGGACATGGATGGCTACGAAGCGGCGCGCCAGATCCGCCAGCGCGCGCAAGGGCGCGACGTGCTGCTGATCGCCCTGACGGGCTGGGGCCAGGGCGAAGCGCGCGCACGGACGGAGCAGGCCGGCTTCGACCATCACCTGACGAAACCGGTGGATTTCGCCGCCATCGCCGCCCTGCTGCACGCGCACCTGGCGCGGCGCGCAGGCTCAGTTACACGAGAGGAATGAGGTTTATTTCCACTTGCCGCGCAATTCCTGCACCTTTTGCTGCAGCAATTCCGGCGTGGCGGCCTCGGGCGCCACGGGCATGCCCACGGCCAGCGACAGACGCGAGCGCAAGCCTGCCTTGAAGGCGCGCTCGAACAAATGGCCATTGCGGTGGCTCAACAGATGGCCCCACAAGCCGCGCAGCGCCAGCGGAATCACGGGTACCTTGCTGCGTTCGACGATTTTGGCGATGCCGCCCTTGAATTCGCCGAGCTGCCCCGTGCGCGTCAGCTTGCCTTCGGGGAAGATGCACACCAGCTCGCCTTCATGCAGCGCTTGCGCGATATCGATGAAGGCCTTTTCCATCAGGAGAGGATCTTCCTTGGCCGGCGCGATGGGGATCGCCTTGGCCGTGCGGAAGATCCAGCCCATCAGCGGCATCTTGAAGATGCGGTGGTCCATGACGAAGCGGATAGGGCGCGGGCTGGCCGCCATGATGACGATGGCATCCACATAGCTGACGTGATTGCACACCAGCACGGCCGCCCCTTCCGTGGGGATGCGCTCGCCATCGACGACTTTCACGCGGTGCACGGTCTGGATGAGTATCCACGCCAGGAAACGCATGAGAAATTCCGGCACCAGCGAGAAGATGTAGGCCGCCACCAGCGCATTCAGAATAGCCGTGACGAGGAACAGCTGCGGAATCGTGAAACCCTGGCCCAGCAGCACGATGGCCACGCCGGCCGCCGCCACCATGAACAGGGCATTCAGGATATTCATGCCGGCGATCGTGCGTGAAATGTGTTTCGGGTCGCAGCGCGTCTGGATCAGGGCGAACAGGGGCACGATGAAGAAGCCGCCGAACACGCCGATCATGACGATGTCGAGCAAAATGCGCGGCACGCCCGCCTGGCTGACGAAAGCCAGTGCGTCGACCACTTGCGTGTTCACATACGCATTGCTGGCGAAATACAGGTCGATGCCGAACAGCGACAGGCCGATGGAGCCGAACGGCACCAGGCCGATCTCGATCTTGTGGCCAGACAAGCGTTCGCACAGCAAGGAGCCGGTGCCAATGCCCACGGAAAACACCGTCAGCAACAGCACGAAGACGCTGTGGTCGCCATGCAGGAAATCCTTCGAGTACACGGGGAACTGCGCCAGGATCAGGGCGCCGTAAAACCAGAACCAGGAATTGCCCAGCATGGCCAGGAAGACGGGACGGTTCTTGCGCGAAAAATTCAGGTTGCGGAACGATTCGGCGACAAAGTTCAGGCTCACCTTCAAGTCCGGCTCGGGCGCGGGGGTGCGCGGCACGCGGTAGCTGGCGATCAGCCCGAACACAGCCACGGCAATCGTCGCGCCGGCCACCAGTTCCACGCCCAGCGGCTTGTGCACGATCAAGACGGCGCCCAGGATTTCGCCCAATAAAATGCCGACAAAGGTACCCATCTCGATCAGGCCATTGCCGCCGACCAATTCCTCGGGTTTCAGCTGCTGCGGCAGATATGCATACTTGACGGGGCCGAACAGGGTCGAATGCACGCCCATGCCGACCACGGCCGCTACCAGCAGCCACAGGGTATGCGTCATCCAGCCGGTGGCGGCCACGGCCATGATGGCCAGTTCCATCCATTTGACGAAACGCGCCAGGCCCGCCTTTTCGAACTTGTCGGCCAGCTGGCCCGCCGTGGCCGAAAACACGACGTAGGGCAGGATGAACAGGCCGGGGATCAGGTTGGTGATGGTGGACGGGTCGAGCGTGGTCCAGCTCAGCGCGTCATAGGCGAGGATCACCATCAGGGCCGTCTTGAACAGATTGTCGTTGAAGGCGCCAAAGAACTGGGTCCAGAAGAAGGGCCCGAAACGGCGCTGCGACAATAAGGAAAACTGGCTGCTTTGACTCATGGCATGGGGAACTGGCAATTAAGGAATTGCTAAAATACAGCACTATCCCGCGCACGACAATCTGAATGTCATCATCTTGCTTGGCATCAATACGGAAAACAGCCTGCCGCGTCATGCTCGCCTTGCCGCCGCACACGTTTCCTGGCACTTGCCCTGGCACGACAAAAATCGCTTGTTTCTTGATAATAAGGTAATGTGCGCATATCGCTGGCGCCCCTGCCTGCCCCTCCCGGAAAGCTGCCTCCATGTTTGGATTGATATCGCTGATCATATTTGGCTTGCTGATCACCGCCTTCGTGCAGGTGCTGCAGTACCGCAGGAAAGTGGCCGATCTTGAATTGCTGACGGCGCGCCTGCGCAAGGAAGTCGATAGCATCCACAAGCGCCTGCAAACGCTGGAAGGCCAGGCCGAAGCACCAGCTGCCGCACCCGTCATGAAGAGTGCTGCGCCGGTGCCGGTGCAGGTGCCGGTATCGAAGGCGGCCCGGATCGAGCCGGTCGAGCTGGCAAAGGTCGCGCCGGCCGCGCCCCTGCCACCCAAGCCTGCCCCGCCCATCGCGTCGATTCCAGCCAAACCCGCCCCTGCCGCCCCCAACACCCCGTCCTGGATCGCCCACCCGGATGGCCTCGTTGCCAAGGCGAAGAACTGGTTATTTACCGGCAACCTGGTTGCCAAGCTGGGCTTGCTGATCCTCTTCCTCGGCGTCAGCTTCCTGCTCAAGTACGTATCGGCGCAGGTCACCGTGCCCATCGAGCTGCGTCTGGCCGGCATCGCGCTGGCCGACATCGCCCTGCTGGCCTGGGCCTGGCGCATCCGCACCAAACGCCCGGGCATCAGCCTGCCGCTGCAGGGCACGGCGCTGGCGATATTGATGCTGGTGACGTTCGGCGCCTTCCGCCTGTATGAACTGATCCCGGCGGGCCTGGCGTTTGCCGTGCTGTTCGTGCTGACAGCGTTCACGTGTTTGCTGGCCGTGTTGCAAAACGCCGTCTGGCTGGCCGTCTTCGGCATCGTCGGCGGTTTTGCCGTGCCCTTGCTCGTGTCGACGGGCAGCGGCAATCATATCGGCCTGTTCAGCTATTACGCGCTGCTCAATGCGGGCGTCTTCGCCATCGCCCTGAAACGCGCCTGGCGCGTGCTGAATGTGCTGAGCTTTGGCTTCACCTTCGTCGTCGCCACCACCTGGGGCCTGCTGCGCTATACGCCAGAGCACTACCTGTCGACGCAGCTGTTTTTGATCCTGTTCGTACTGTTCTATATCGGCATCGCGATTGCCTATTGCGCACGCCAGGCGCCGCGCCTCAGGCATTACGTGGATGGCACCCTCGTCTTCGGCACGCCGCTGGCGGCCATGGGCCTGCAATACGGCCTGGTGCGGCACTTTGACTTCGGCCTGGCGTTTTCCGCGCTGCTTGCCGGTTTGACCTACACGGGACTGGCCGTGGCGCTGTGGCGCAGGAACGGTTTCAAACTGCTGGCCGAAGCCTTCCTGGCGCTGGGCATCGTCTTCGGCACGCTGGCCATCCCGTTCGCCCTCGATGGCCGCTGGACGTCGGCCGCCTGGGCGCTGGAAGGCGCGGGCATCGTCTGGGTCGGCTTGCGCCAGCGCCAGACCCTGGCCTGGGCCTTCGGCCTGCTGGTGCAGGCGGCAGCCTGGATCGCCTTCCTCGTCGCCATGCAAGGACTCGATACGGCAGCGGCCCTGCAGGCCAACATCTGGCTCGGCTGCGCGCTGCTGGCCGCCGCCGCGCTGGTGATGGCCTACAATTTCCGCCGCCACGCCAGCCATTTGTACCCGGAATTCATGAGCAGCCTGTCCGTGCTCTTCCTGACGGCCGCCACGGCCTGGCTGCTGGGCGGCCTGTGGAGCGAAATCCTGCTGCGCACGGATGCCACCACGCAACTGAACCTGCTCACCGTCAGCGCCCTGAGCGTGGCCGCCCTGCTGGCGGCGCTGGCGCGGCGCGAACAATGGCATGCGCCGCGCGCCCTGCTGCTGGCCGTGCAGGTGCTGGCCGGCATGGTCATGCTGAGCCGCGCCAGCTGGGCCTGGGACCAGCACCCGGCCAACCTGTTCGACGGTTCCTTCCTCAGCGCCCTGCTGCTGGGCGCCGCCGCCTTTGCCAGCGCCCGTTTTCTGGCGCAGCGCGCGCGCGGCGGCGACGAACTGCTGGCCCTGGTCGCACGGCCCCTGCTGATCTGGAGCGGCTTGCTGTGGTTTGCCGCCATCCTCGTGCCGCTCGTCAGCTGGCTGCTGCGCCTGATCGACGGCGACTTGGAGCTGCAAGCGCATGCGGGCGAGCACTGGCTGGCGCTGTACCTGATCGCCGTGTCCATCACGACGCCCGTGTTCGCCATCCTGGCGCGGCGCCTCGATTGGCCGCAGTTGCGCTGGTTCAGCGTGGCCGCCTGGCTCGGCCTGGGCCTGTGGAACGCCAACCTGCTGCTGGCGCTATACCTGCGCGACTACCTGCCGACGGGCTTGAGCTGGCTGGCTCTGGCCTGCGCCCTGGTGGCCGGCGAATACTTGCTGCGAGCCTGGCCACAAGCGGGCTGGCAACTCGACGTGCGCGCGCAGCGTCTGCTGCATACGCTGCGCACGGCCGCGCCCTGGCTGATGCTGTGGCCCGTGGGCGCCATGCACGTCAACGCCTGGCTGGCTGGCCACGAAGGCAGCGTCAGCTCCGCCTGGGCCCGCTACTTGCCGGCCTGGAGCATGATGCTGGCGCTGGCCTGGCTGATCCGCCGCTGCGGAACAGGAGCCTGGCCGGTGGCGCCGATTGCCGCGTGGTACCGGCGCACCTTGATACCGCTGGGCGCGCTGTGGTCGCTGCTGCTGATCGTCGCGTGGAATATTGTCGACGACGGCGCCATGGCGCCCCTGCCCTATGTACCACTGCTCAATCCGCTGGACTTGAGCACGGGCTTTGCCATCCTGCTGGCCATCGCCAGCTACCGTTTATTCCCGGCCGGTCAGATCCCGCTGCCCGCCCTGTGGCAAGCGCGCTTGCCGGCCGTGGCCGCCTGCTGCGCGTATGGCTGGTTCAACCTGATGCTGCTGCGCACGGTCTCGCACTATCTGGGCGTGCCATACACCTTTGACGCCATGCTGGCCTCGCAGTTCGTGCAAGCGATGCTGTCGCTGGTGTGGAGCATCACGGCCCTGCTGCTGATGCGCCACGCGGCCCGCCAGCAGCGGCGCCAGCAATGGAGCATGGGGGCCGTGCTGCTGGGGCTGGTCGTCGTGAAACTGTTCCTGATCGACCTGTCGAACGTGGGCGGCATCGAACGCATCATCTCCTTTGTCGGTGTCGGCTTGCTGATGGTCTTGATCGGCTACCTGGCGCCCTTCCCCAAGGCTGCCGCGCCCGCGCCGGCCGAACCGCAACAAGGAGCCGCATGAAAGCCTTATTGATCTGTTGCAGTCTGCTGCTGGCAGGCGTCGCGCTGGCAGCGCCCGGCCAGGACCGGCCGCAGGACTATCGCTGGAGCATGCCCATCCAGGCGCCGGCCGGCGCGGGCATCGTCCAGCTATCGTTGCCCAGGGAAGTCTACCTGCACGCCAGCTCGGCCAGCCTGGCCGACCTGCGCCTGTTCGACGCCGACGGCAAGCGCCTGGCCTATGCCATCGGCGCGCCACCGGCGCAATCGGCCACGCAGCGCACGAACATTCCAGCCCGCATTTTCCCCGTGACGGGCGCGCCGACAACTGGCGATGGCTTGCAAGGCATCGACATCCGCACGGCCGACGATGGCCGGCTGCTGTCGGTCAGCACGCGGGCTGGCACGGCAGCGGCCACGACAGCGCTGCAGGCGCTGATACTCGACCTGGGCAAGCAAGCGCAAGACAAGCGTATCGCCGCCTTGCGCTTCACGCCGCCGGCCCGTACGGACAATTACAGTGCGCAAGTGCTGCTGGAAGTGAGCGATGACCTGAAGCAATGGGACGCCATCGGCACCACCACCCTGAATTGGCTCAGCAACAGCGACACGCAAACGCTGGCCAACGACAGCATCGCCTTTGCGCCGCGCGCGTTTCGCTATGCACGCTTGAGCTGGCAAGCGGGCGAACCGCTGGCCTTTGCCGCGATCACAGCGCAAGCCGTCAGCGAAACGGACATCGCCGCGCCGCGCGCCAGCGTCGTGCTGCAAGGCTTGCCCGGCAAGCAGGCGAATGAATGGCGCTACGCCACGCCCCTCGCCATTCCCGCCGACAGCATCGCCCTGCAATTGACGCAGACCAATACGGTACTGCCCGTGACTCTGGGCGTGTATCGCCAGAACAGCTATGTTCCCCGGCACCGGCTGCACCTGCGCCAGCAGGCGCGCCCCGCGCAAGGCGCCTATTTCGATCCCCTGCTGAGCACGACGTTTTACCGCATCGCCCTAGATGGCAAGGAACGGATCTCGGGCGACCTGGCCATGCCCGTGACGCAGACCGGAGAATGGGTACTAAAGACATCCACGGAACACCCGCTCTCCGCCGACAATGCACCCGCCTTGCGCCTGGGCTGGACACCAGCCACTGTCGTCTTCCTGGCCAGCGGCAAGCCGCCCTACCAGCTGGCATTCGGCAACAGCGACGCCGCCGCCGTGGCGCAGCCGCTGTCGCAGGTGGCGCCCGGCTTCAAGGCGGACGAGCTGCTGGCGCTGAAGACTGCCAGCGCCGGCCCGCTCAAGCCCAACGGGAGCGTGGCGGCGCCAGCCCCCGTCACAAAGGATGGGGCACCGTGGCGCCTGGCCGCGCTGTGGGCCGCGCTGCTGCTGGGCGTGGCCGTGCTGGGTTTTTTTGCCTGGCGCTTGCTGTCGCAGATGAAAGAGGAACAAGGAAGTGCCGACAAGCAGGAGCATTAGCCTGGCCGCGACATCGCCACCGCTACTGCCGCAGCAGCGCCTTGAACGTCTGCGGCATCCACGGCCGCGCCGCCAGCATGAAGCTGATGGCCAGGCGCTCATCGCCAGGCAGGCGCGCGTCTTCCTGGTGCTGCTGCGAAAACTCCACCGCCACTTGCTTCAAGCGCTCCAGCAAGGCCACCGTGGATTTCTTCGACAACATCACGTTCACCAGACGCAGCAACTCTGTTTCGCCATCGAATTGCGCATTGAGATAATCGCCATACGCTTCCTTTTTGAAATAGGTATGAATCGGGCCATTCGGTATCCACGCAAACGTACGTGCCACCAGCAGTTTGACCCGGTTATTCGGCAGCAGTTCCAGGAAACCGATCTTGTCGAGGCGCAGCAAATATTTGACGGCTTGCGCCTCGCTGATATCGTAAGTGGCAACGATCTGTTCCAGCGGCAACAGGTTCAGGGCGGACACGGCCACCACGAACAAGCGGGTGTCGTCGATGATTTCCTTTTCCTGCGCATACGTCAGCCCCGTGATCAGGGTGGGCGCGGCCTGCGCCGTCTGCACGGCCAGCGCCAGCTGCTGGAAATCGCTGCCGATGGCGACCAGTATCTGGTCCAGGCGCTGCAGGGTAAATTGCTTTTGCGAAAACATCCGCTTGACGCTGGCTTCGGACACGCCGATGCGCTGGGCCAGCTCGGCATACGTGACGGAGCGCGCTTTCAACAGGCGTTTCAAGGCTTCGATCAAGGCGTGGGTTTGCGGCATGCACTTCCTTTATAAAAATAGCATCGGTTCCAGCGGCAAAAAAAGTAGCGTTATACGCTACCTGCGGTATGCCTGCCCGCTACGAGTAGCGTTTTCATTGACCAATTGCCCTCAGTCTACAATGATGGCGTTGCCACTTGGCACACTTGAAGGAGAAACACATGAAACGCCTGATGCCCCTCTGCCTGTCCCTGTCGCTGTTGACGCTCTCCGTGGCCGCTCCCGGCCTGGTCCATGCCGCCGCCTCGGAGAACCTGTCGAAAGGCTCGCAAAACCTCAGCCAGGGTTCCGCCGTCGTCGTCGCAGGTTCCATGTCGATGCTGGTCGCTTCCGGCCAGGTGGTCGTCGCCAGCGTGGAAACGGTGGGCGAAGGCATCGTCATCGTGCTGAAAGGCGCGTCCGAAGCGGGCGGCGCTTCCATCCAGATGAGCACGCAAGCAGCCAAGGGCCTGTCGCTGGCGGCCGGCACCGTGGTCAACGTGGTGGCGCTGTCCACCGGCCATATGCTGGTTCTTTCCGGCAAGGCCATCGCCTTTATCCCGAACGAACTGGGCAAGGCCCTGCTGCACCACTCCAAAGTGTAAATCACCGATGAAAAGCCACTATCCCATGAAACATCTGCTCGCCATCGCCGTGCTGTGCGCCGCCACTCTGCATGTCCAGGCCGCCAACTCCGACACCACCAATGCCTCCGACAACGCCAGCATGGCCTCGGCCATCGTGCTGGTCGGCTCCATGTCGGTGCTGGCCGCCGCCGGTGAAGTCGTCATCGACAAGGTGGAAGACGTGGCCGACGGCAGCATCCTCGTGCTGAAAAGCGCGGCCAGGGGCGCATCTTCCGCCGCCACGGCCTCCGTCAAACTAAGCCAGAAGGCCACGCAAGGACTTTCGCTGGCAGCCGGCACGCTAGTCAAGGTGGTGGCCGTCTCGACGGGCCACATGTTGCTGCTGTCGGGCAAGGCCATCGCCTATGTGCCGAACGCGACCGGCAATGCCATCCTCCACCATTCGAAAGCGTGAACCCATGAAACGCCTGACCGTGATGATCATCAGCCTGGCCCTGGCCGGCGCCGCCCATGCGGGGCGCTCGTGCGAGGAAAAACCAACGGATGCGAGCACCCTCGTCAAATCGATGGAGCTGGCGCAAAAAACCCTGCAGGCGCTCGATGCCTCCGGCGCGCAAGTGGCGCTGGTGGCGCGCGCCGGCCAGGACCTGTCGAAGTATAATTTACGCTATTCGCACATGGCGCTGGCCTGGCGCGACCACCCGAAAGGACGCTGGCTGGTGGTGCATGAACTCAATGAGTGCGGCACGGCGCAATCGTCGCTGTACAACGAAGGCTTGGGCAATTTCTTCATGGACGATGTGTTCATGTATGAAACCCTGATCCTGGTTCCCGGCCAGGATACGCAGCAGCAACTGGTGCGCCTGCTGACCAGCAACACGCCCAAGCGCCTGCATGAGCCGCACTACAATATGCTGGCCTACCCGTTTTCCACCAAGTACCAGAATTCAAACCAGTGGGTGCTGGAAACCCTGGCCGCGGCCAGCAACGAGCCTGGCAAGATCGAAACGCGCGCCGAAGCGCAAGGCTGGCTGCGCAGCGCCAGCTACGCGCCGCAAACGCTGAGCATCCCCGCCGCCACGCGCCTGGGCGCGCGCATGTTCCGCGCCAATATCGCTTTTGACGATCACCCGTTCGAGCGCCGCATGACGCGCCAGATCGACGTCGTCACCGTCGACTCCATCGTGCGCTTCGTGCGCCAGCGCGAACCGAAGGCGCAGGAAATCGTCGTGCGGGGGAATTAAGGACGTTGCAGCACGGAAGAGGTGGCCAGGATGGCCACCTCGTCACCGTTAAAACACCCAGAGTTTATCGGCCGGCATGTGCAGCCAGTACTTGCCCGCTTCGAGCTTGTGGCGCGAATACGCGCGCAGGCTGATGTTCTCGGCACCGCCGCGCTCGAACAGGCATTCCCAGCGGTCGCCCAGGTACATGCAGGTCAGCAGCGGCAGTTCGATGGCGTTGTCCACCTGCGTGGCGCTGATCTTCACCTCCTCGACGCGGATCATGGTCGTCACTTCCGTGCCCACGTTGGCGCCGCGCGCCACGCCCTG
The DNA here is from genome assembly GCF_030397665.1 of Janthinobacterium sp. SUN073. Taxonomy (GTDB): domain Bacteria; phylum Pseudomonadota; class Gammaproteobacteria; order Burkholderiales; family Burkholderiaceae_D; genus Janthinobacterium. The sequence goes on from NZ_JAPUBT010000001.1 coordinate 457,205, forward strand.
CATGGAGGCGCCATCGATGAGCAGCCGCACCTGGTTGCCATCGCGCTGCACCACCTTGCCGGGCAGGCGGTTGTTACTGCCCATGAATTCGGCCGTAAACAGGGTGTCGGGCGTTTCATACATGCTTTGCGGCGTGCCCTGCTGCTCGATCTTGCCGTTATTGAGCAGCAGGATGCGATCCGAAATGGCCATCGCCTCACCCTGGTCATGCGTCACCATCAGGGCCGACAGGCCCAGGCGCACGATCAGTTCGCGCAGAAAGGCGCGCGCTTCCTCGCGCAGCTTGGCGTCCAGGTTCGACAGCGGTTCGTCGAGCAGTATCACGGGCGGGTTGTACACCAGTGCGCGGGCGATCGCCACGCGCTGCTGCTGGCCACCGGACAGCTGATGCGGATAGCGTTCGCCCAGGTGCCCCAGTCCCAGCTGCGTCAGCACTTCCTTGATGCGCGCGGCGATCTCCGCGCTGCCCATCTTGCGCAATTTGAGGCCGTAGGCGACGTTGTCGAACACGGTCTTGTGCGGCCACAGCGCGTACGACTGGAACACCAGGCCCAGGTTGCGATGCTCGGCCGGCATCTCGAAGTGTTTCGCGCCATCGTAGACATTGCGCTCGCCGATCTGGATGGTGCCCGCCTTCGGGCTTTCCAGCCCCGCGACGGCGCGCAGCAAGGTGGTCTTGCCGCTGCCCGAAGGCCCCAGCAAGGCGACCACTTCACCTTTTTTCAGGTGCATCGAAACACCCTTCAGTATCTGGTTGGCGGCAGCGCCGGTGCCGTAGTCCAGGTACAACTCATTGACGGTCAATTCATTCATGATGTGGTCTCAGTCTTTGTATTTAGTTATGTAACTTCACGCCGAAGCGCAGCGCGATGCCCAGGCCGATGGCCACCAGGGTGATGTTGATGAAGGACAGTGCCGCCACCAGGTCGGTCGAGCCGCCGGCCCACAGCGATACCAGCATGGCGCCGATCACTTCCGTGCCCGGCGAGAGCAGGTACACACCCGTCGAATACTCGCGCTCGAAGATCAGGAAGACCATCAGCCAGGCGCCCAGCAAGCCGTATTTGATCAGCGGCAGGGTGACGTCGCGCGTCACCTGGCCGCGGCTGGCGCCGACGGCGCGCGCCGCCTCTTCCAGTTCCGGCCCCACCTGCAGCAGCGCGGTGGAAATGAGGCGCATGCCGTAGGCCATCCATACCACCGAATACGCCAGCCACAGGGCGAAGATGGTCGAGCGCACTTCGCGCAGCACGGGGATCACATGGCCGCTCAGCCACAGGGCCACGCCGTTGTCCATGCCTTTCAACATGCCGTCCAGCCAGGCCGGTACGAACAGGAACACCCACAGGAACGACAGGCCGGCCAGGAGACCCGGCACGGCGCGCGGCACCAGCACGCTGTAGTCGAGCAGGCGCGTGATGCCGTCCTGCTTGCGGTGCATGGCCAGCGCGATGAAGCTGTAGCAACCCACGGCCAGCGCGCCGCCGACGACGCCGATCAGGATGGTGTTGACAATGCCGCGCACCAGCGATGGCTGGTCGAAAATGTCGCGGAAATGCTGCAGTGTCAGCACGTCGGCCAGGTGCACGCCTTCGCCCCAGTACTGCACGAAGGAGCGCAGCACGATGCCCGTCAACGGCAGGATGATGGTGAAGATCAGCCAGCCCGCCAGCAAGGCAAAGGCCAGCCACTTCCAGCGCCCCAGCGGCATGGCCTTGCTGCGCGCGCCCTTGCCCTTGATCGACACATACTTGTTGGCGGACTTGAGCAGCCAGCGCTGTATCATCACCAGCGGCATGGTCACCATCACCAGGCAGACGGCGACGGCGGCCATCAGGTGGTACGACGGCGTGCCGAGCTTGTTCGTCAGCTTGTACAGATAGGTCGGCAGCACCAGATGGCCTTCCGGATCACCGAGCACCAGCACCAGGCCGAACACCTCGAAGCCGAGGAAGAACACCAGCACGCCCGCATACGCGAGTGCCGGCATGATCATCGGCAGCGATACATTGAGCATCACCTGGATCGGCGAGGCGCCCGCCACGCGGGCCGCTTCCTCGACATCGGAACCGAGGCTTTTCAGTGCCGACGAGGCATACAGGTAGACGTGCGGCACGTGCGTCAGGCCGGCGATGATGACGATGCTGGTGAACGAGTAAATATTCCAGGGCACGAAGCCGAGCAGTTCCTTGGCCCAGATCGAGTAAAAGCCCACGGGCCCCATCGAGACGACGTAGCCGAAGCCCATCACCATCGGCGACACAAAAATGGGCACCAGCAGCATGGGCGCCACCCAGCCGCGTCCAGGCAAATCGGTGCGCACCATCAGAAAGGCCAGCATGCCGCCCAGCGGCACGGCGATGACGGTCAGGCCGAAGGCCAGCATCAGGCCATTCTTGAAGGCCATGGCAAAATCGGGATCATCGAAGATGAAACGGTAAGAGTCAAAGCCGAATTCGCGCACCGGCATGAAAAACGGCGCGTTCAAAAAGCTCTGGTAAAAAATCAGGAACAGCGGCAGGAAAATGGCGATCAGCGTGATCGTCACGACCACGCCGCGCGACCAGTTCAGGCGCGACAAGGGAGAGCGCGACCGTGCAGGCAGCGGCAAGATGGCAGTTTGCATGATGAATCCAATGAATGAAGGGTGCGGCAACCGTCCGCGGACACGCGCCTGCGGACGGCCAGGACGGCATTATTTTTTGCCGGCTGTCTCTTTCCATTGTTTCAGGAAGGCCATGCGCTTGGCCGGTCCCAGAAATTGCAGGATGATCGGGTGCACGGGAATCGGCTTGACGTTGGCCGCGCCGATTTGCTTGATCAGGTCAGCCGACGTGGTTTCGCCCGTGACGTCGGCGCGGATGGCGAACAGCTTGGCGCCGTTGGCGATGATGGTCTGGCCGCGGTGCGACAGGATGTAATCGAGCCACAGCTTGCTGGCGTTGACGTTCTTCGCGTTCTTGTTGATGAACTGCACGCGCGACAGGATCAGGGTGTAATCCTTGGGCAGCACCACGCCGATCGATGGGTCGGTCTTGGCGCGCACCAGGGCATACGAGCCCAGTACGTTGTAGCCGATCAGGTTTTCACCCGACGAGATGCGCTCCATCATGGTGCCCGTCGACGACTGCACGCGCACCTTGGCCGCACCAAACGCGTTTTGCAGCGCCAGGAATTGCGGGTATTCCTTGGCATCCTGCGCCATGAACATGAAGCCGACACCCGACTTTTCGATGTCGTAGGTGGTGACCTTGTCCTTGAATTTCGGCGTGGCGATCAGCTTGACGAAGTCATCGTGATTCTTCGGCACTTCCTTCGGGTCGAGCAATCGCTTGTTGTAGACGATGGCGGCCGGCTCGAACGTGGTGCCGTAAGCCTGGTCGTCCCACATGGCCCAGCCAGGAATCTTCGCCGCTTCGACCGATTTGTACTTGAGCGCATAGCCATCGGAGGCCAGGCGCATCTGCAAGTCCATCGCCGATGACCACATCACGTCGGCAGTGTTGCCGCCCGCCGCCACTTCGGAAATGAAACGGTTGTACACCTCGGTGGAATTCATGTCGTTGTATTCGACCGAAATGCCCGGATACAGTGCGCTGAAGTCCTTGATCAACGGCGCGGCGGCCTTGCTGTCGGTGGCGCTGTAGATCACCACCTTGCCTTCCTTCTTGGCTGCGTCGACGATCTTCTGGTAATCGGCCGGATAGCCGGGCGGCACTTGCGCAAAAGCGCCGCCGGCCAGGCTGGAAAACGCGGCGGCAATGGCGACTTGAAGCAGGGTCTTGGTTTGCATGGGGTTGTCTCCGTCTGTGAAATAGTTTTTTAAATGGGATGTCGTTCAGCGCATCAGGCCAAGCTCATTCGCCTGCCTCGCATACTCGTCGACCGCCTTCCTGACATACGCGGTCAGCTTCGGCCCCGTCAGGGCGAACGGGTACAGGCCTGCCTGCGCGCGCCATTCGGCGAACTGCGGCGTGGCCATGGCACGGTCAAAGGTGGCCACCCAGCGCTGGTAGTCCGCCTCGGGCACCTGCGGCCCCATCCACACGCCGCGGATGATGGGCCAGACCACGTCGACGCCCTGCTCGCGCGCCGTCGGCACGCCGGCCAGCACGCCGGGCAGGCGTTTTTCCGACAGCACGGCCAGCACGCGCGCATGGTTGGCGCTGGCGTTCAGGGTGGCTTCGGACGTGTCGCCCGAGACCACTTGCACATAGTCGGCCTGCATCGCCGTAAACACTTCGCCGCCGCCTTCGAGGGCGACGAAGCGCAGCACTTTCGGGTCGATGCCGGCGTGGCGCGCCACCAGCGCCATCTTCAGCCAGTCCTGGCTGCCGATGGTGCCGGAGACGCCGATCAGCACCTTGTCCGGATGCTGGCGCAGCGCGGCGATCAGGTCGGCCAGCGTCTTGTAGGGCGAATCGCTGCGCACGGCGATCATGCCGTAGTCGGCGCCCAGCGCCGCCACCCAACGCACGTCGCCCGCCTTGGCATTGCCGAACTTGCCCTGCGCCAGATTGAGCAGCGAGCCGCCCGAAAACGCCACCAGGGTGTTCGCTTCCGCGCGGCGGCGCTGCGAGCCCATCGAATGCCAGGCCACCGCGCCGATGCCGCCAGGCAGGTAGCTGATGCGCATGGAACCTGCCGCTGCTGTCACGCCCTCCTGCGCCAGGCCTTTCTTCGCCAGCTTGCACGTCAGGTCCATGGCGCCGCCCGGCTTGGACGGCACCACGCATTCGACCGGCGCTGGCGTAGCCACCTGTGCCCCGGCAAATACGGGCAGCAGGCATGGCAGCAACAGGAACAGGAGGCGCAGCATGGTCATGGCTTAGAAGCGGTGCTGGATGCCGGCGATCAGGCCGCGCTGCGTGTCGCCGAAACCGGCATCGTCGCGCGACAGGCTGACCAGCTGGTTGTGCTTGGCCTTGGCATACGCGCCGGCCACATACAGGTCCGTACGCTTGGACAGGGCATAGCGCACGCGCGCCACGTACATGATCGGATCGGCATCGAGGTTGGCGGCCACGTTTTTCACGTCCTGGTAGTAGATCACGCCCGTCAGGGTGATGACCGGCGTGGTCTTGTAGCTGACGCCGCCCCAGTACAGGGTGCCGCGCACATCAGGCTTGCCAGCTGCCGCCGGGTCGAGCTTGTAGTCGCGCGCCGCCGCCTGTACTTTCCACGGGCCGTCGTCGTACATGGCGCCCAGGTGGTACACGACGTTCTTGTCGCGCGCGCCGCCGGCGATGGCATTGCCGTTCACCCGCTCATACGTTGCCAGCAGGCTGACAGGACCGGCTTTGTAGGTGACGGCCGTCGACAGCTTGGCGCTGTCCGAGTTGCCCGTCGACTGTTCGCCGAAGCCGTACGATGCACCGTAGCTGAAGTCGCCCGTCTTGCCCGAGTACTTGACCATGTTGTCGAAGGCCGTCGTCATGCCGTATTTGCTCGGACCCGTCGCGTTGGCCGAGGTGGCCCACGAGTAGAACGGCGCATAGGCCATCGGATCGAACGGCAGCACGAAGTCATACACGGTGGTGAACGAGCGTCCCAGCACGACGCGGCCAAAAGCGCCTTCCAGGCCCACATTGGCCTGGCGCTTGAACAGCGCGCCATCGGCCGCGCCCGTGTCGACCAGGATGCCGCCTTCCAGATTGAACACGGCTTTCAGGCCGCCACCCAGGTCTTCACTACCCAGGATGCCCCAGCGCGAGGTGTTCATGCCGCCGGAGCTCACTTGCGTCATCGAGCTTTTGTTCGGACCGGCGTTGCTGGTATTGCTGATGCCGGCGTCCAGGCGGCCGTACAGGGTGACGTTCGACTGGGCGTGGGCACTACCGGCAGCGGCGAGCACCGCCATGGCGGCCAGCGAGAATGCAGTTTTGTTCATGTAAAGTGTCTCCCTCAGATATAGTTATTGGTGATATGCCTGATCCATTTCATGAATCAGGATCACACTATATGAGCGCCATCCTTTCAATTGGCTTTCAGCATGACAGGTGTCGCCGGCCAGCCACAACGGACATCAACATATTCATCGCCGCCCCTGCCACCAGGCTTACACTGCATCATTTCAACGAATGGCGGAGACCATGCGCATATTATTAGTGGAAGACCATCTGGAGCTGTCGCACTGGCTGGCAAAGGCCCTGCGCGACGCGCACCTGACAGTGGAGACCGCCCACAACGGCGCCGATGCCGACGCCCTGCTGCACACGCAGGAATACTCACTGGTGCTGCTCGACCTGACCCTGCCGAAGATGGACGGCCTGGACGTGCTGCGCCGCCTGCGCGCGCGTGGCGGCACGCGTGGCAAGACTCCCGTCATGATACTCACGGCGCGCGGCGGCCTCGATGACAAGGTACAGGGCCTGAACCTGGGCGCCGACGACTACATGGCCAAGCCGTTCGAGCTGGCCGAACTGGAAGCGCGCGTAAAAGCCCTGCTGCGCCGCAGCCAGGGCAACGAGGCGCTGGTGCACACCTGCGGCGCGCTCAGTTTCGACACCGTCACGCGCATGTTCAGCTATGCCGGCGCCCCTTTTCCCCTGACGCCGCGCGAACACGCGGTGCTCGAGGCGCTGATCACGCGCTCCGGGCGCGCCGTATCAAAGGAAAAGCTGTTCGACGAAGTCTTCGCGCTGGCCGACGACGTCAATCTGGACGCCATCGAACTGTACATCCACAGGGTACGTAAAAAACTTGAAAACGGCGTGGAAGCCGGTTCGCCCGACGGCGCCGTCATCACCACCTTGCGCGGCATCGGCTACCTGCTGCAGCCGCGCAGCGCCATGGCGCCGGCCACGCCAAAATGAAGGCGTACGCCCCACGCCTGCCCCTGTTCGAGCGCTTGCGCCGGCGCTGGACGCAGGGCCGGCCGTTGGGCAGCCTGCGCAGCCAACTGCTGCGCTGGCTGCTCATCCCGCTGGTGATGCTGGTGCTGCTCGACGCTTTTTTTGTTTACCGCAATGCGCTCGACGCGGCCGACATGGCCTACGACCGCTCCTTGCTGGCGTCGACGCGGGCGCTGGCCGAGCGCGTCTCCATCGTCGGCGGCAAGGTGGTGGCCGAAGTGCCTTACGTGGCGCTCGACAGCTTCGAGACCGACACCCTGGGCCGCATCTACTACAAGGTCACGGGCATCAACGGCGAACTGGTCTCGGGCTATGGCGACTTGCCGCCCGTGCCGAAAAACGTGCCCCGCTCGCAGAACTACCCGGCCCTGGTGCGCTTCTACCACGCCGACTACCACGGCAAGCCGATCCGCATCGCCGCCCTGCTGCAACCCGTGTATGACGACTCGATGCGCGGCATTGCCCTGATACAGGTGGCTGAAACGCTCGATGCGCGGCGCGGCCTGTCGAACCAGATCCTGTTCGATACCCTGAGCTGGCAGGCGGCGATGATACTGGTGATGGGCGCGCTCGTCTGGTTTGCCGTGCGCCTGGTGCTGCGGCCGCTGATGCGCTTGAAAACGGAAGTCGAGACGCGCGCCCTGTCCGACCTGTCCGACGTCGATCCCGCGCTGGTGCACAAGGAAATGCGCCCGCTGGTGAGCGCCATGAACGGCTCCATGTCGCGCCTGCAGCAACTGATCGCCAGCCAGCGCCGTTTCATCGCCGATGCCTCGCACCAGCTGCGCACGCCGTTGACGGTGCTGAAAACCCAGGCCGAACTGGCCATGCGCGAATGCGACCGCCAGGCCGGCACGCCGTCCGACATGGCTGCCCTGCGCGACGTCGTGCGCTCGATCGCCGCCACCACCGATTCGACCGTGCTGCTGGCCAACCGCCTGCTGACCCTGGCGCGCATCGAGCATGGCGGCGACAGCCTGGCCATGCATACCGTCCCGCTGCGTGACGTGGCGCAGCAGGTAGGGCTGGAAATGGCCATGGCCGCCGTCGGCAAGAATATCGATTTATCGCTGGAAGCGCCCGACGACGCGCCCGTACATGGTCAGGCCGTGCTGCTGCACGAACTGCTGGCCAACCTGGTCGACAATGCCCTGCGCTACACGCCGCAGGGCGGCAGCGTGATCCTGCGCGTGCGCGCGGCGCAGGCAGGGAACGGACACGGCGCCGTGCTGGAGGTGGAAGACAGCGGCGCCGGCATCGCGCCCGCCGAACGCGAACGGGTATTTACGCCATTTTACCGGGTGGGCGCGGCACTCGAGAGCAACCCTGGCGGCGCCGGGTTGGGCCTGGCCATCGTGCGCGACATCGCTGCCCTGCATGGCGCCAGTCTGGAACTGGCGACGGCCGCCAATGGACATGGGTTGAAGGTCAGCGTGCATTTCAACGCCGAAGCATGACGGCTGGTGCCAATATGCATTCCATATTATCTGTTGCCTAAAAACAACGGATGCTTTATTTCTAATATTTTTAAGATAATTGCCTTACACAAACATATTCATCCCTATACAATTCGGCTCCCATTAAGCGGCGAGACAGTCTCTCCGCATTAATTATCTAGGATTAATATGAAAAAGCAATTGTTTGCAGTAGTCGTCGGCGCCGCCCTGGCATTCCCTTTGTTTGCACAAGCTGAAAACATTTATGTCGGCGCGAATGTCGGCCGTTCGGAATTGAAATTGTCGGGCGACGAAGTTTCGGGCAAAAAAAACAAAACCGGCTTTAAAGTGTACGCTGGCTACGATTTCACGCCTAACTTCGGCGCAGAAGCCGGCTACGTCAATTTCGGCAAACTGAAAGAAAGCGAAGGCAAGGAATCGCTGAGCGTGGAATCGAGCGCTTTCTACGCAGCAGCCACGGCTACGCTGCCACTGAACGCTGAATTCTCGCTGTTTGCAAAAGCTGGCGTTACGCAAAACCGTACCGAAGTCAAATTGAACCTGATCGGCTTCAACGCCAGTGGTTCGAAAAACAAAACCGCCGCCATGTTTGGCGTCGGCGCTGCTTATAACATCAATAAAAACCTGTCGGCCGTTGCTGAATATGAAAACTTCGGTAAAACGCTGAGCCAAGATGGCATGAAAGTGAAAGCCGACCTGCTGTCGATCGGCCTGCGTTACAAGTTTTAATTCACGCTCGCGCGCATCAGAATCAAGCCGTTGTTAACGGCTGATAAAAAAAACCGGCTATACCGCCGGTTTTTTTATGGGCGAATGGCGTGCAGGCGGCATGGATGCTAAGATCGCGCCCTGAGATTTTAATGAAGGCCCCGCCATGATGACCAAAGAAGATGTAAGCGAACTGTTTGCCAATATCGCCGAGAACGCGCCGTGGGATTTATCCCAGCCGCTGCTGTGGGGCTATTACTTCACCAACCCCACTTCCGAACCGCTGGAGCAGGCCGCCACCCTGCTGGCGCTGCAGGGCTACCGCCCCGTGGAACTGTACCAGCCCGAACTGGACGACCCGGCCGCCGCGCCCGTGTGGGTGCTGCACGTGGAACAAGCGGAGGTGCACAGCGTCGACAGCCTGCACGCGCGCAATGGCGAACTGATGGTATTTGCCCAGGAAAACCAGCTGGCCAGCTATGACGGCATGGATGTCGGTCCCGTCGGTACCGCAGCGTAGGTCGAATCAGGTCCGAAGGACCGTCATCCCACAGCACCATCGGCCACGCCAACAATGTTGTCGGATTACGTGCGGCCTTGCCGCACTAATCCGACCTACATCACAAACGAAAAACGGCGCCCGCGGGCGCCGTTTTGCGTGGATCGCTGAAACGATCAGCTGAGGTTTTCCAGGCGGATCTTGGTGACCGTGCCCACCACGCTATTCAACGCTTCCATCTTTTCGATGGCGGCCGTGACGTTCTTTTCCTGCGTCTGGTGCGTCAGCATGATGATGTCCGTATGCGTCTCGCCCTCGGCCGGCTCCTTCTGCAGCATGGCGTCGATCGAGATGCCGCGTTCGGCCAGGATGCGCGTCAGGTCGGCCAGCACGCCCGGCTGGTCGGCCACGTGCATGCGCAGGTAGTAGCTGGTGGTGATTTCCGACATCGGCAGGATGTCGATGTTGGTCATCGCGTTCGGCTGGAACGCCAGGTGCGGCACGCGGTGTTCCGGGTCGGCCGTGGCCAGGCGCGTGATGTCGACCAGGTCGGCGATCACCGACGAGGCGGTCGGCTCGGCGCCCGCGCCGCGGCCCGAGTACAGGCTGGCGCCGACGGCGTCGCCATGCACCAGCACCGCATTCATGGCGCCTTCCACGTTGGCGATCAGGCGCTTGGCCGGGATCAGGGTCGGATGCACGCGCAGCTCGATGCCTTCCACGCCATTGACGGTGGCGCGCTTGGTGATGCCCAGCAGCTTGATACGGTAGCCCAGCTGCTCGGCGTAGCGGATGTCGACGGCGTTAAGGTTGCTGATGCCTTCCACGTAGGCCTTGTCGAACTGCACCGGGATGCCGAAGGCGATGGCCGACATGATGGTGGCCTTGTGTGCGGCATCGACGCCCTCGATGTCGAAGGTGGGATCGGCTTCCGCGTAACCGAGTTCCTGCGCCTGTTTCAGCACGGTGGCAAAATCGAGGCCCTTGTCGCGCATCTCGGACAGGATGAAATTGGTGGTGCCGTTGATGATGCCGGCGATCCATTCGATGCGGTTCGCCGTCAAGCCTTCGCGCAACGCCTTGATGATGGGGATGCCGCCGGCGACGGCCGCTTCGAAGGCCACCATCACGCCCTTGTCCTGGGCGGCGGCAAAGATTTCGTTGCCATGCACGGCCAGCAGGGCCTTGTTGGCCGTCACCACGTGCTTGCCGTTGGCAATCGCCTGCAGCACCAGGGTTTTCGACAGGTCGTAGCCGCCGATCAGTTCGACGACGATGTCGATCTCGGGATCGTTGACGATGAGCATCGGGTCATTGACGACCTTGCAGGCGCCGGCGACCAGCGCTTCGGCGCGCGCCACGTCGCGCACGGCGACGGCGACGACTTCAATGCCGCGGCCCGCGCGGCGCTTGATTTCTTCCTGGTTGCGTTTCAGGACGCTGAACGTGCCGTAACCGACATTGCCCAGGCCCAGCAGGCCGATCTTGATGGATTTCATAGTTGTGCTTGACTGCTCATAAGTGGCGCCCCCTTTGGGCGGCGCCAGGTTGATCGAGATTGCTGCTGCTGGCTGCTTCAGCCCTTGCCGTGACGCTTGCGGTAACCTTCGAGGAAGCGCGCGATGCGCCCCATGGCCTCGGTCAGGTCATCGGAGTTGGGCAGGAAGACGACGCGAAAATGGTCGGGCGCGATCCAGTTGAAACCGGTGCCCTGCACGATCAGGACCTTCGCCTCGGCCAGTAATTCATAGGCAAACTGCTGGTCGTCGGCGATCGGATAGATCTCCGGGTCCAGGCGCGGGAACATGTACAGCGCGGCCTTCGGCTTGACACAGGTGACGCCCGGGATATCGGTCAGCAGCTTGTGCGCCAGGTCGCGCTGTTTCAACAGGCGCCCGCCGGGCCCCACCAGGTCTTGTATGCTCTGGTAGCCGCCAAGCGCCGTCTGGATGGCGAATTGCCCCGGCGCGTTGGCGCATAGCCGCATCGAGGCCAGCATGTTGAGGCCCTCGATGTAATCTTTTGCGTGGCGCTTTTCGCCCGAAACCACCATCCAGCCGGAACGGTAGCCGCAGGAGCGGTAATTCTTCGACAAGCCGTTCATCGTGATGAACAGCACGTCGTCGGCCAGCGAGGCGATCGACACGTGCTCGGCTTCGTCGTACAGCACCTTGTCGTAGATCTCGTCGGCGAAAATGATCAATTGGTGCTGGCGCGCCAGGTCGACGATCTGCTGCAGCACGGAAACCGGGTACAGCGCGCCGGTGGGATTGTTCGGGTTGATGACGACGATAGCCTTGGTTTGCGGCGTGATCTTGCGGCGCATGTCCTCGATGTCGGGATACCACTCGTTCTGCTCGTCGCACACATAATGCACGGGATTGCCACCCGACAGGCTGACGGCGGCCGTCCACAGCGGGTAGTCGGGCGCCGGCACCAGCACTTCGTCACCGCTGTTGAGCAGGGCGTTCATCGACATGACGATCAGTTCGGAAGCGCCATTGCCCAGGTAAATGTCATCGATGGTCACGCCGGCGATATTCTTGCCCTGCGTGTAATGCATGACGGCCTTGCGTGGCGCGAACATGCCTTTCGAATCCGTATAGCCGGCCGCATTCTGCAGATTGAGCATCATGTCGCGCACGATTTCATCGGGCGGATCGAAGCCGAACACGGCCAGATTGCCGATATTGAGCTTGGTGATCTTGTGGCCTTCTTCTTCCATTTGCCTGGATTTTTCCAGGACCGGGCCGCGGATGTCGTAGCAGACGTCCGCCAATTTATTCGATTTCTGAATCGGTCGCAAAATAAATCCCTGTCGTGATGCGGCGCGGCCGGCCTACGCTTGCAGCATGAAAGCCGCGCCAGAACTGTGAACCCGTGAGACTGCAATGCGAAAACAACCATTCTCGCCGAAAGCAGGCCATTTTATCAAATTAAACATGGCAAATTGCAGCATTTCTCGCCGTTTATGCCACGCTGCCCGGCACGCGCGTGCTTTTCCCAGCGGACGCTCTTCATCTTCTCTTAATCTTCGCCTACTACTATGGCAAGCACCGCCAGCCACTGTTGCGCCAAAAAATTGTCCATAGATTGCAAATTGGAAAGGATGTTGCTTTTCAGTCGCTCTTTTCTGTCATTTATGGCATGCTTACGCCCTTGGCCGCAGCGCGCATCCGGACAGCGCGCGCACCGATCAACCGACACGAACAGCCCCGACATCGCCATGAAACTGCATGCCAGCAGCACCCAACAATACCAAACCGTCACAGGCTACGATGAAAATGGCGTGGAGATCAATGCTCAGCCGTACAACTACAGCCTGATCGTCATGCCGGAAATGCCGCCACGCGCGTGGGAAGTCGACAGTTTCGAAGAATTGACCGAGGCGCATTTCGCGCAAATCCTCGCCGACGCGCCCGACGTGGTCATCCTCGGCACGGGCGAGCGCCAGCGTTTCGTGCATCCGAAGCTGACGGCCGCGCTGACCATGCGCCGCATCGGCGTCGAGTGCATGGATAGCCAGGCAGCCTGCCGCACCTACAACATCCTGATGGGCGAAGGCCGCAAAGTCACCCTGGCCCTGATCCTGGCTCCCGGTGCAGGCAGCGCCACATGAAAATCAACGTCAACGAACTGCACAGCTCGCGGCTGCTGATGTGGTCCCTGCTGGGCATCTTCATCGTTGTCACCCTGTATGCGCTGGGCGTGCGTACCCTGGTGCCGCCCGACGAGGGCCGCTACGCCGAGATGGCGCGCGAAATGTTCGTCACGGGCGACTGGATCACCACGCGCCTGAACGGCATCAAGTATTTTGAAAAGCCGCCCCTGCAAACGTGGATGAATGCACTCAGCTTCGCCGCCTTCGGCCTGGGCGAATGGCAGGCGCGCCTGTGGACGGGCCTGTGCGGCATCATCGGCGTGTGCATGACGGCCTATGCCGGCAAGAAAGTCTTTGGTCCGCGCGTGGGCTTGTATGCCGGCCTGGTGCTGGCGTCGAGCCTGTTCTGGCTCGCTTCCGGCCAGATCAATTCGCTGGACATGGGCCTGTCGGGCATGATGAGCATCGTGCTGACCAGCCTGCTGGTTGCCCAGCGCGACGAGGCCGCCCCCGCCGAGCGGCGCAACTGGATGCTGCTGTGCTGGGCAGGTATGGCGCTGGCCGTGCTGGCCAAGGGGCTGATCGGCATCGTGCTGCCGGGCGCCGTGCTGGTGCTGTATTCGCTGTGCGCGCGCGACTGGCGCATCTGGACCCGCTTGCATCTGGTCAAGGGCTTGCTGGTGTTTTTCGCCATCGCCACGCCATGGTTCGTGCTGGTGGCCCTGCGCAATCCGGAGCAACCGCATTTCTTCTTCATCCACGAGCATTTCCAGCGTTTCCTGATGAAGGGGCACAAGCGCGAAGGCGCCTGGTACTACTTCCTGGTCCTGCTCATTCCCGGCATCCTGCCATGGATAGGCGTGCTGCCGCAAAGCCTGGCTGCCGCCTTCAAGCGCCAGGAAGGCACCTTCCAGCCCCGTTTGATGCTGCTGATCTGGGCCCTGTTCATCACTTTCTTCTTCAGCTACTCGACCTCGAAGCTACCCGGCTACATCGTGCCCATCTTCCCCGCTCTGGCGCTGCTGATTGCGCTATTCCTGGAGTCGGCGTCGCGCCGCCAGCGCATGCTGGCCGCCGGCCTGCTGTGCGTGCTGGGCGCGGCCATCCTGATCGGCGGACCGATCGCCTTCAGCAAGGCCAGCGCGCGCGACGCGGAAGCCCTGATCGCGCTCAAGGGTTACCAGCCATGGCTGATGGCTGCCGGCTTCTTCGCCCTGGCAGGCGGCGCCCTGGCCTTGCTGCATGCGCGCCAGCTGCGCCGCGACATGACCGTGCTGACGATTGCCGGCGCCGGCTTCCTGGCCACGCACTGCATCCTGGCCGGCTCCGAACTGTATGGCCAGAACCGCGCGGGCACCGACATGCTGCCACAGATCCAGGCCGAACTGACGGCCGATACCAAGCTCTATTCGGTCGGCATCTACGAACAGTCGCTGACGTATTATCTGCAGCGGCCCGTGATCCTCGTCGATTACTGGGATGAGTTCACGTTTGGCCTGAAACAGCAGCCGGAACTGTCCATTCCGACCATCGAGCCTTTCATCACGCGGTGGACGAACGATGCCAACGCCGGCGTGCACGACATGGCCATTATCAGCCTGAACCGTTACAAGGAATTGCAACAACGTGGCGTGCCCATGCGTGTCATTGCCGAAGATGCACGCCGCATGGTCGTTGCCAATAAATAAATGCTTAAAAGGGTGCGAGGCGGCATGCATCGCACCCCGGCTGGCCCTGCCCCCGCATCAGCAGGATTTTTCACCGCTGAACCGGCGATGCCGCCATACTGACAAGATAAAATAGCCATGCCTGCCGGCGGCCTTTGACCGCACTGGCAGCCTCGGCGACGCCGATACCCTGACAGAATACAGACCCAAGAACCGCGCCCATGACCTCTACCCTGCCCTTTTTGCCTTTTTCCAAACCCACCATCGATGAAGCGACCATCGCCGCCGTCGGCGAGGTGCTGCGCTCGGGCTGGATCACCAGCGGCCCGAAAGTACAGGCCTTCGAAGCCCAGCTGTCCGAGTATTTCGGCGGACGCCCCGTGCGCACCTTCAATTCTGGTACCTGCACCATGGAAATCGCGCTGCGCATCGCCGGCATCGGCCCCGGCGACGAAGTCATCACGACGCCCGTGTCGTGGGTAGCGACGGCCAACGTCATCATCGAAGTGGGCGCCACGCCCGTGTTTGCCGATATCGACCCGGTCACCCGGAATATCGACCTCGACAAACTGGAAGCGGCCATCACGCCACGCACCCGCGCCATCATCCCCGTCTACCTGTCGGGCCTGCCTGTCGACATGGACCGCCTGTACGCGATTGCTGAAAAGTACAATTTGCGCGTCGTGGAAGACGCGGCGCAAGCGTTCGGCTCCACCTGGAAAGGCAAGCGCATCGGCGCGTTTGGCGACTTCGTCTCGTTCAGCTTCCAGGCCAACAAGAACATCACCACGGGCGAAGGCGGCTGCCTCGTCCTCAACAACCTGGAAGAAGCCAGGCTGGCCGAAAAATACCGGCTGCAGGGCGTCACGCGCAGCGGCGTCGACGGCATCGACGTCGATGTGCTGGGCGGCAAATACAACATGAGCGACATCATGGCCGCCATCGGCCTGGGCCAGTTCGCCAATATTGAGGCCATCACGGCCCACCGCCGCGCGCTGGCACGCCATTACTTTGAGCAATTCGGCAGCGACTTCGAAGCGCAGAGCGGCGCCCAGCTGCCCGTGCAGGACTTTGAAAACAGCAACTGGCATTTGTTCCAGATCATCCTGCCCGACAATGGCCCCGGCACGCGCGCCGCGTTCATGCAGCAAATGGCGCAGCAAAACGTGGGAACGGGCTATCATTACGCACCGATCCACTTGTTTACCATGTACCGCGAACGCGGCTTTACCGAGGGCATGTTCCCCGTCTCGGAAAAGATCGGCCGCCTGACCGTGACCTTGCCGATGTTCTACGCCATGACGACACAGGACGTGGAACGCGCCGTCGCCACCGTCAAATCCATTCTCATCAAGTGAGCAGCGCGCCGATGAAACCTGAACTGTCCATTATCATTCCGATCTACAACGAGCAGGATGGCCTGGCCAGCCTGTTCGCGCGCCTGTATCCCGCGCTGGACGCCTTGCAGACGAGCTACGAGATCATCTTCATCAACGATGGCAGCCGCGACAATTCGGTGGCGATCCTGGCGGAACAGTTCCGCCAGCGCCCGGACGTCACGCGCGTCGTCCTGTTCAACGGCAATTACGGCCAGCACATGGCCATCCTGGCCGGTTTTGAAGCCTCGCGCGGGCAAATCATGATCACGCTCGACGCCGACCTGCAGAACCCGCCCGAGGAAATCGGCAACCTGGTGGCAAAGATGCGCGAAGG
The DNA here is from genome assembly GCF_030397665.1 of Janthinobacterium sp. SUN073. GTDB lineage: Bacteria > Pseudomonadota > Gammaproteobacteria > Burkholderiales > Burkholderiaceae_D > Janthinobacterium. The sequence goes on from NZ_JAPUBT010000001.1 coordinate 473,704, forward strand.
CTACGATTACGTGGGCTCGATCCGGCGCAAGCGGCAAGATTCCGCCTGGCGCACCCTGGCGTCGAAAATGATGAACCGCCTGCGTGAAAAGATCACGAATATCAAAATTACCGACCAGGGCAACATGCTGCGCGCGTATGGCCGCAATGTGATCGACCTGGTCAACCAGTGCGCCGAAGTCAACACCTTCGTGCCCGCCCTGGCCTACACGTTTGCCCGCAAGCCCACGGAAATCATCGTCGAGCACGAGGAACGGGCTGCCGGCGAGTCGAAATACTCGCTGTACAGCCTGATCCGCCTGAATTTCGACCTGGTCACGGGCTTTTCGCTGATTCCCCTGCAAATTTTTTCCATGCTGGGCATGCTGCTGTCGGTCAGCTCCGCCCTGCTGGTGATCTATTTGCTGGTGCGCCGCTTCCTGCTGGGCGCCGAGGCACAAGGCGTGTTCACCCTGTTCGCCATCGCCTTCTTCCTGATGGGCGTGATCCTGTTCGGCATCGGCCTGGTGGGCGAATACGTGGGACGCATCTTCCAGCAGGTACGTGCCCGTCCCCGCTACGTGGTGCAAACCATCTTGCAGGATGGCATGGTCCAGGCGGAAGCCGAGGCGCCATCGTATGTGCGCCTGGAAAAGCGCCAGGTGGGCCGCTGATGGGCGCCCCACGCGCCGTCGTCTTCGGCTACCACAATGTGGGCGTGCGCTGCATCAAGGTGCTGCTCGCTGGCGGCGTCGATATCGCCCTGGTCGTCACGCACGAAGACAGCCCCACGGAAAACCTGTGGTTCGAATCCGTCGCCAGCCTGTGCCAGGCCGAAGGCATCCCGTACATCACGCCTCCGGACGCGCGCGCGCCCGAATTGCTGGCGCAGGTGCAGGCGGCGGCACCAGACATGCTGTTCAGCTTTTACTACCGTCACATGCTGCCCGCCAGCATTCTGGAGGTGGCACCCGCCTACAATATGCATGGCTCGCTGCTGCCGCAGTTCCGCGGCCGCGCACCCGTCAACTGGGCCGTGCTGCATGGCGCCACGCAGACGGGCGCCACCCTGCATGAAATGACGGTCAAGCCCGACGCCGGCGCCATCGTGGCGCAAACGGCCGTGCCCATCCTGCCCGACGACACGGCCTTCGAAGTGTTCGGCAAGGTCACGGTCGCGGCGGAACAAACGCTGTGGGCTGTGCTGCCGGCCTTGCTGGACGGTACGGCGCCGCGCCAGTTGAACGATTTGCGCCAGGGCGGCTATTTTGGCGGGCGCAAGCCGGAAGACGGCCGCATCGACTGGAAGTTACCCGCGCAACAGGTATACAACCTGCACCGGGCCGTCGCCCCCCCCTATCCCGGCGCGTTCACCGAAGTCAATAATATCGTTTACATCATCGAAACCGCCCGTTTGAGCAAGCGTTCCGCAGGAAGTTTGCCAGCGGGCTTGGCGGTAGTGGATAATTGCATCTTTGGCGTCTGCGGAGACGGCCGCATGCTGGCCATTTCCGCCCTGAGGGCTGCCGGGGAGCCGATTTCGGCTCAGCAATTGCAAGCAAGTCTGACCGCCCGCGTCAGCACACACTGATATCACTCAAGAGAATCTCACATGAAAAAAGTCCTCATCTTAGGCGTCAACGGCTTCATCGGCCACCACCTGTCCAAGCGCATCCTGGAAACCACCGACTGGCATGTCTATGGCATGGACATGAACACGGACCGCATCACGGAACTGCTGGAAGATGACAACTACAAGTCGCGCATGCACTTCTTCGAAGGCGACATCACGATCAACAAGGAATGGGTCGAGTACCACGTCAAGAAATGCGATGTGATCCTGCCGCTGGTCGCCATCGCCACGCCGTCGACCTACGTCAAGCAGCCGCTGCGCGTGTTCGAGCTGGACTTCGAAGCCAACCTGCCGATCGTCCGTTCGGCCGCCAAATACGGCAAGCACCTGGTGTTCCCGTCGACCTCGGAAGTGTATGGCATGTGCCACGACGAGGAATTCGATCCGGAAAACTCGGAACTGATCTGCGGCCCGATCAACAAGCCGCGCTGGATCTATTCGAACGCCAAGCAGCTGATGGACCGCGTGATCTGGGGCTACGGCATGGAAGGCTTGAACTTCACCCTGTTCCGTCCCTTCAACTGGATCGGCGCCGGCCTGGACTCGATCCACACGCCAAAAGAAGGTTCTTCGCGGGTGGTGACGCAATTCTTCGGCCATATCGTGCGCGGCGAGAACATCTCGCTGGTCGACGGCGGCGCGCAAAAACGCGCGTTCACCTACATCGATGACGGCATCGATGCGCTGATGCGTATCATCGCCAACAAGAATGGCATCGCCAGCGGCAAGATCTACAACATTGGCAATCCGGTCAACAATTACTCGATCCGCGACCTGGCCGGCATGATGCTGACCCTGGCTGCCGAGTATCCTGAATACGCCGAAGGCGCGAAACACGTGAAAATCGTGGAAACCACTTCGGGCGCCTACTACGGTGCCGGCTACCAGGACGTGCAAAACCGCGTGCCGAAAATCACGAATACCTGCGAAGAACTGGGCTGGGCGCCAAGCACCACCATGGCCGATTCCCTGCGCAATATCTTCGACGCCTACCGCAGCCAGGTAGCCCAAGCCAAAGCCTTGATGGATTAATGTTGAGCAAGCCGTTCCTGACCCTGAAAATCGACGTCGATACCTATCGCGGCACCCGTGAAGGCATGGGCAATCTGGTGCGCATGCTGACCGCGCACCAGGCCAAGGCCACCTTTCTGTTCTCGCTGGGCCCCGACCACACGGGCTGGGCCCTGCGGCGCGCCTTGAAGCCTGGCTTTTTCAGCAAGGTGTCGCGCACCTCGGTGGTCGAGCACTACGGCTTGAAAACATTGATGTACGGCACTTTGCTGCCGGGCCCCGATATCGGCAAGCAATGCGCGGCGCAATTGCGCGCCGTGCGCGATGCCGGTTTCGAGTGTGGCATCCACACCTGGGACCACACCCTGTGGCAAGACAACGTAGCCAAGCGCAACGCCGCCTGGACCATCACCATGATGCGCAAGGCCGCCAACCGCTACGAACAGGTGTTTGGCACCAAGCCGCACACGCACGGCGCGGCCGGCTGGCAAATGAATGTCAGCGCCTTTGTCGAACACGACACGGCCGGCTACCGCTTTGCCTCCGATGGCCGCGCCATGCTCGACGCGCGCGGTGCCATGGCGCAGCCGTCGCAAGGCCCGCACCGCGTGCGCAACGGCAACACCATCCTGCAATGCGTGCAATTGCCCACCACCCTGCCCACCCTGGATGAGTTGCTGGGCTGCGAAATCGACGGCAAGCTGATCACGACCGGCAATGTTGCCGCGCATATCTTGTCGCTGACGGCGGATAATCCCCGCGACCACGTATATACCTTGCACGCGGAACTTGAAGGACAGAAACTCGCCCCCATTTTCGAACAACTGCTGGCTGGCTGGAAAGCCCAGGGCTACCAGTTTGCGGCGATGGGCGATTATTATGAAAAGATAAAAGAGTCGGACTTGCCCGTTTGCCCCATCACCTGGGATGAGTTGCCCGGACGTTCGGGACGCCTGATTGTGCAGGGCAAAGCGGCCTGAATGCTGTATTGTTGCACCTGGATGCGTTGCCAGATTAAAAAAACAGCGCTGATGATCACCGTTCAGGAGAGAACCTGTGGCTGATAGCCAATCCCTCGTTAGCATACCCGACTTTTGTGCCGCCATGACCAGCGGCAAGACCTTTCAGTTGCTGGGCCGTCCGGCCAAGGCCACGGTGCTGTTTTTCTATCCCAAGGACAACACCCCCGGCTGCACCACTGAAAACATCGCCTTCCGTGACGCGTATGCGCAATTTGTCGCCGCCGGCGTGGAAATCTACGGCATCAGCCGCGATTCCCTGCGCTCGCACGAAAGCTTCAAAGCCAAGCTGGAACTGCCATTCGAGCTCATTTCCGACCCGGACGAAGCCGTTTGCCTGCTGTTTAACGTCATGAAGATGAAACAGATGTATGGCAAGACGGTCCGTGGCGTCGAACGCAGCACGTTTGTGATTGACGCCCAGGGCCGATTGGTGAAAGAATGGAGAGGCGTGAAGGTCGCAACTCACGTGGAAGAAGTGCTGGAATTCGTGGCGCGTCTGAATTGATCATCTGTTCTGATCGCATGCGCGTTGTCGGCATCCAGCCAGCTTGGTTCGACATTAGCTCAACCGCAGTTCAGTTCACGGTACCTATCGCCATTTTGAGTCAACGAAGCGCCTCCACCCACTCCGCCAGGCGGGCCTGCAGCCCGCCGATGGCGTCCATGACCAGCCATGTTGCCGGCCTCCCGGCAGTCTCTCGTCCTGTAGCATTGTTGTTCCCCCGCATCCACCCCATGAGAAGTGCCGCCAGAAGCTGGCTGCCCATGGGCGATTCATTCCAGAAATTTTTTGATTGAGATCCTGATGCCACTGCCAAAATTACCGAGCAAGCCAGCCACCATCCTGGCCACCCAAGATTACCCAACCGCAGGCGCAGCGCGCCCGGCCACCAAAACCCCGGCAGCCAAGAAAGTGGCTGCACCGATCATTGAAGCGGCGATCGCCGAAGTTGCCAAGCCGGTCCGCAATGCGGCCACGAAGATCAAGCAAGTGGCGGCCCTGATGGTCGCCAAGCCGGCGCCTGCGCCGGTTGCGGCCGCGCCGGTCGCCGTTGCCGCGCCTGCGGCGAAAGCCAAGCCTGCGGCAAAAGGCAAGGTCACGCCGATCAAATCCGTCAAGCAAGCCGAGCAGCCGCATCCGGCCAAGCACAAGGCTGTCGAAGTACAGCTCAAGTCGTCCGCCAGCCGCGCTGCCGACCAGCGCGGCATCCGCAAGCTGTTCGTGCTCGACACGAACGTGCTGATGCACGACCCATCGTCGCTGTTCCGCTTCGAGGAACACGATGTGTACCTGCCGATGATGACCCTGGAAGAACTGGACAACCATAAAAAGGGCATGACCGAAGTGGCGCGCAACGCCCGCCAGGTCTCGCGCACGCTCGACGCCCTGATCAGCAACACGGACGACGACGCCATCGAGCAAGGCATCTTGCTGTCCAAGCTGGGCAACAAGGACGCCAAGGGCCGCTTGTTCTTCCAGACGCGCCTGCAAAACGCCGACCTGCCAGCGGGCTTGCCAGTCGGCAAAGCCGACAACCAGATCCTCGCCGTCGTGCGTTCGCTGGAATCGGAACAGGATGGCCGCCCCGTCGTGCTGGTGTCGAAAGACATCAACATGCGCATCAAGGCGCGTGCCCTGGGCTTGCCGGCCGAAGATTACTTCAACGACCATGTGCTGGAAGACACGGACTTGCTGTACTCGGGCATCGTGCAGTTGCCGGACGACTTCTGGAACAAGCACGGCAAGGACATGGAATCGTGGCAGGAAAGCAAGAATGGCTACAGCTCGACGTTCTACCGCGTGACGGGCCCGTTCATTCCATCGCTGCTGGTCAACCAGTTCATCTACCTGGAACCGAAAAACGGCGAAACACCGTTCTACGGCCAGGTGAAACAGATCAACGGCAAGACGGCCGTGCTGCAAACCCTGCGCGACTTCAGCCACACGAAGAACAATGTGTGGGGCGTGACGGCGCGCAACCGCGAGCAGAACTTCGCGCTGAACTTGCTGATGAATCCGGAATGCGACTTCGTCACCCTGCTGGGCCAGGCCGGTACCGGCAAGACCCTGCTGGCCCTGGCCGCCGGCCTGGCGCAAGTGCTGGAAACCAAGCTCTACAATGAAATCATCGTCACCCGCGTGACGGTGCCCGTCGGCGAAGACATCGGTTTCCTGCCAGGCACGGAAGAAGAAAAAATGTCGCCATGGATGGGCGCCTTCGACGACAACCTGGAAGTGCTGAACAAGTCCGACTCCGATGGCGGCGAATGGGGCCGTGCGGCAACGCAAGACCTGATCCGTTCGCGCATCAAGATCAAGTCGCTCAACTTCATGCGCGGCCGCACGTTTGTGAACAAGTTCCTCATCATCGATGAAGCACAGAACTTGACGCCGAAACAGGTCAAGACCCTGGTCACGCGCGCCGGTCCCGGCACGAAGATCCTGTGCCTGGGCAACATCGCGCAGATCGACACGCCGTACCTGACGGAAGGCTCGAGCGGCCTGACCTACGTGGTTGACCGCTTCAAAGGCTGGACCCACAGCGGCCACGTCACCCTGGCCCGCGGCGAGCGTTCGCGCCTGGCCGACCACGCCAGCGAAGTGCTGTAACGTGCTGTAACTTTAGCGGGCGGCGCAAGCTGCCCCAGTCATTCGAAGCCCCGGCTGCAGCGATGCAGGCGGGGCTTTTTCGTGTGCGCAACTTTTTCCTGCGACATGTTCTAATACCGCTCTCTTTCCTCCAGAACACCGTATCCGATGCCTCCCGCCTTCCAGCTGCTGCTGTGCCTCCTCATCTTCATGTTGATCCACATTTCCGTCATGGCGGCCTGCGCCATGCTGCTCGGCATCACCGTGCGCAGCATCAGCTACGGCGTGGGCCCGACCTTGCTGACGCTGGGAAAAATGAAGGTCAAGCTGCTGCCCCTGGCCGGCAATGTGGTGCTGAAAGATACGCGTGAGGAAACGCTGTATGACGACGACCCCTGCCTTGACGCCTATAACTTCCAGCCGTTGTGGAAGCAGTTCGTGTTGCCGCTGAGCGGCGTGGTCGTCTTGCTGGCCTTGTCGCTGGGCATCATGGGCGCCTCGGGCTGGGAACGCTTTGTCGCCGCCTTCGGGCAAATCTTCCATGGCGCGCTGGCGCCGTTGTCGACGGCGCAGGAACTGCTGGGTGAAGGGGAAACGTTTGCCCGCACGCACGGCTTTGCGCTGGTATTCGCCCTGTTCTCATTGAAACTGTGCGCCTTCAACCTGCTGCCGTTTGCCGGCTTGAACGGTGGACAGGCATTGCTGACCCTGGCGCGCGGCGGCAAGCCGTATGTGGAGTGGGAAGAGACGGCAGCAAAATGGCTGTTGCTGCCGGGGTTGGCGATCTTGCTGGCGTGGGCGGCGGCACTGGCCGTGTATTGCTGGCGCGCGCTGGGGCTGTAATCGCACAGCCCCAGCTGCTTACAGCCTGGTACAGCCTAGAAATTCACCTTCAGGCTCAACAGGGCTTCGCGTTCCGCGCCACGGAAGATGCCGCCAAAGTATTTTTTATCGAATACATTGCCGATATTCAGGGCCAGGCGGTAGCGCGCCGTTTCGTAGGCCACGGCGATATCGGCCAGGGTGTACGGATCATTCATGTACTGCGCATTGGCCACGCCATTGTAGGGCGAACTGCCACGGTAGCGCAGGCCGCCGGCGAGCATCAGGCCGGGCACGGCCATGGGCCTGTAGTCGAGCCAGACGCTGGCAGCATGACGTGTCGTCTGCAGGGTCTGGCGGCCGATTTCATAGGCGTGGTTGCTCTTCGTCGTGCGCGGGTCAAGGTAGGTGTAGCCGGCCAGCACGCTCAGCTCGGGCAAGGGTTTGAACGTGCCTTCCAGTTCCACGCCCGTCGAACGCACCTCGCCCGTCTGTATCGACGAACGTGGGTGCAGCGGGTCGGGCGTCGTGACATTCGTCTGCGCCAGATCAAACAACGACGCCGTCAGCATGGTCGATGTGTCCGCAGGCTGGTACTTGATACCCAGCTCCACCTGCTTGCCCTTGCGTGGCTGAAAAGCCTTGCCGTCAAAGTCGCGGCCCGTGGCCGGGTCGAACGAAGTGGCATAGCTGGCATACGGCGCCACGCCATTGTCGAACAGATACAGCACGCCGGCACTGCCCGTGGTGGCATGGTCATCGATGCGCGTCGTCGCGGCATTGACCTGCGTGCTGCGCGCACGGTCGTGGCGCAGGCTGGCGTTCGCCACCCATGGTCCCAGTTTGAACTGATTCAAGGTATAGATGCCCGTCTGCTTGAGATCAGTATCCGTATGGTCGAGTTCAGGCGCGGCGATCGCCTGATGGTACACCGGCAAATAAATATCCAGGTTCGGCACGTCCCAGCCGAAGCCCAGGCCGTCATTCTCTTTGTATTTCAGGTAATCGATGCCCGCCACGAACCGGTGTTCGATCTCGCCCCAGCGAAAGTCCTTCTGCGCGCGGCTGTCCACCGTCCAGGTCTTGCCGTCCACTTTTTCCGCCAGGCTGCCGCGCGTGGCCGTGCGGCCGTCCGCCAGCAAAGCCATGGCGTAGATATGCTGGTAGTCGACCTTGATGGTGGCATAGCGCAAGTTTTGCGTCAGCTTCCAGCCATTTCCTGTTGCATGCTCGAACATATAGCCGAGGGCGCGCGTATCGCGGTCGAAATAGTCGAAGGACGGGTCGCCTGCCGTGCGGCTGACGGGCAAGTCCTTGATTTGCGGATAGACAAACAGGCTGGGCCACCATGGTTTCGGCGTGCCCCGCTCTTGCGAATACGTGCCCAGCACGGTCAGGCTGGTGCGCGCCGAGATGTCCCAGCGCAGCGAGGGCGAGATGGAAACGCGGTTGTTCTTCGACTCGACGGGACGGTCGTCGGCATCGCGGCCCGTCAGCGTGACGCGGTACAGCAAGTCATCCTTGCCCGCGACGGCGCCGCCCAGGTCGGCATTCATCTGATAGCGGTGGTAGCGGCCTGCGGAAACGCCCACGCTATTGACGTGGTCGGCACTCGGCAGCTTGGAAGTGACATTGATCATGCCGCCCGGGCGTCCCTGGCCGTAGAAGACGGACGCGGGCCCCTTGATGACTTCGACGCTGTCGAGGTCTTCCATTTCGCTGTTCCAGGAACCATAACTGCCCGCCGACAACAACTTCAAGCCATCCTGGTAGTACGAACTGCCATCGCTGAAGCCGCGGATGGTGGCGCCCGACATGCGCACGTCGGCGCCCGTCACATCCGTCAGCACGCCCGCCGTATAGGCCAGCGCCTGCTCGATGCTTTTCGGCGCCTGCGTCTTGATCTGTTCACGCGTGACGACGGAAATGGCGCGCGGCGTCTCGATCAATGGCGCGCCCATCTTGGTGGCGGCCACGCTGATGGGCACATAAGCGCGCGACACCGTGCCCTCGCCCGCGTCCGCCGCCGCCTTGACGGTAATCAATGGCATGACGGCGTCGGGCGCCTTGCTGGCCACGGCGGGCGCGGCGCGCAGCACGTAGCTGCCCGCCTCCAGTTCGACTGCCTGCAAGCCCGTGCCCGCCAGCAAGACGGCCAGGGCAGCCTGCGGCGTGTACTGGCCTTGCAAGCCGGCCGTGCTCTTGCCGCTGGCCTGTTCGGGTGTGTAGCTGAGCAGGACATTCGCGGCGCTGGCCAGGCTGCGCAGCGCGGGCGCCAGCGGACCGGCAGGGATGCTGTAAGCCAGGCGCGTAGCGCCAGCCTGCTGGGTATTGGTGGCTTGCGCCTGCGCCAGGACCGGCATGGCAGCGTACAGCGCCAGGCTGCACACGGCCAGCGACACGGCACGGGCAATGGAAAGGATTTTCGGTGTGGAAATATGGTGGCGCTGCTTGCGACTGACGGACATGGTGTAAAGCCTCTCTGGTGACTGCTGAAATGGTTCCCCTACTTAGCAGGTGCCTTGAGAATACGAATCGGTCAGGCTAGACACGAAAAAACAATGCCTGCCGGCAGCATCGACTGGCCGGCAGGCATGCGCTGTACTGCGGCGATCAGTTCACGCGTTTGGCCGGCATATCCTGCCCCTCCTGACGCAACACCAGTTGTTGCGTCTTGCCATCGGCATCCTTGCTGAAGCGCACTTCCGCATCGACTTCATTCGAAAAGAAAGCCGTCTCGCTCATCGGCAGCATGGCCAGCTTGCGAAAACCCGTCACCTGGGCGAAGAACTTGTCGCCTTCGCGCGTCACTTCCAGGTAGACCTCGGGCGCCAGCGCATACTTGCCCACGTAGGCATCGAATTGCGCCGTCGTCATGGCGACCACCGTACGCGCCGGCTTGGCGGCGCTGGCGCGCTCGTGCACCGACTTCGATTCGCCGCCATCGTTGAGGATCAGCTGCGCCTCGCCCTTCGGTCCCCGCTCGAATTCGGCCGTGGTGAGCGTATTTTCAATCAGGAAACCATTTGGCGAATACGCCAGCATGCGTTGCGCCGGGCGGCCCGTGCGCTGCAGCAGCAAGTTGCCCTCGAAGTTGCGGATCGTGTAGCCGGCCTTGTCGTTGATGGCGTACACGCCCGCATAGGCGTCCAGGATGGCGGGCTTGAGCGTAATGACCTTGATTTCGGGATACGGCCGGCCCACGGCGACGGCGGCCGCCTTGCGCGCCACCACGTCCGGGTCGACCAGGCCCGTGTCCGAATTCTCCAGCACGGCCACGTAAACTTTTTCCTTGGGCAAGCGCATCGCATAGGTGGCAAAGCCATTGATGCCGCCGCCATGGTGGATGACGGGCGTGTTTTGCCAAGTGCCCAGCATCCAGCCATAGCCGTAGCGGGTGGCCTTGCCATCGTTCAGTTTTACCGGCGTGAACGCTTGCTGCCAGGTGGCGGCCTTGAGCAACTTGCCGTCCGAAATGGCCGCATCCCAGCGCGCCAGGTCGTCCACGGTGGAGACGAGCGCGCCAGCCGCATACGGCTGCGTCATGCTCAAGGGCAGGTTCGGCACATACGCCTCGCCCGAACGGATATGTCCGGTCGCGCGCTTGCCCGGCTGGCGCTCGCGGCCTTCATAGGCCGTGTCGTTCATGCCCAGCGGCACGAATATCTGTTGCTCCATGAAAGTGGCATACGGCTGGCCCGCAGCCTTTTCGATGATGGCGCCCAGCAGGAAATAGCCGGAGCTGCTGTAGCGCCACTGCGTGCCCGGCTCAAAATCGAGCGGATCGTTCTTGAAGAAATCGATCATCTGCGCCACGCTCAGGTCTTTCGTGCTGTTGGGCACGAATTCAGGCTTGACCGTATAGTCGTGGATGCCGGAGGTGTGCGCGAGCAGCTGCGCGATCGTGATTTTCTTGCCGTGGGTCGGATAGTCGGGCAGGAATGTCGTGATGTCATCGGTGACGGCCAGCTTGCCCTGGTCCGCCAGCAGCAGGATGGCGACGGCCGTGAATTGCTTGGAAATGGAGCCCAGGCGCAGCGACATGTCGGGCGTCAGCGGCTGGCCATCCTGCACGCTGGCCAGGCCATACGCCTTGCGCAACAGGGGCTGTCCATCCTTGACGACGATGACGACGGCGCCCGGTTCGGTGGACTTGTAATACGGCGCGATGCTGGCATCGATGTGCGCTGCAAGCGCCTGCTGCCGGGCACTCAGTGGAGCGGGCTGGCCGGCCAAGCTGGCAGGTGTTTGCAACAGGATCAGAGTGGCGAGGCAGATGCTGGAAACTTTAAACATGCAAATCACTTTCATAGGAAGGATCACAAGCTGGCCATGCCCCTGGCGGCGGCTATCGGGATGGTTGATTTGCCTTAGGAAATATTTCCATTTAGCTCACTCAGCCTAACAGACACGCCGTGCGTAAATCTCCCCATTTGTCACATTGGAAATTGCATGTCCGCTTGACGCTATGTTTTTTTGCTCACCTGTCGTATGCTCGAAGCTCTGTCTTAACGCAATCGGCCAAGGAACCAGCATTTTTTCATTCGACACCTGCGGCAAGCACCTTGCCCTGTGGGCGATCCGCGCCTACCAACGCTATGTATCGCCCCGAAAAGGCTTTAGCTGTGCCTACCGCGTGCTGACGGGGCGCGACAGTTGCTCCGCCTACGGCTACAAGGTCATCGCACACCATGGCTTGCGCCCGGGACTGGTGCTGTTGCAACGGCGCCTGCGCGCCTGCGGCGCACGCCATCGCCAGCATCTGGCGCTGCATCCGCAGGCGCGGCGCAGCGCGCGCCGCCACGCCCAGGCGGGGTATTGCGACTGCGACGTTCCCTTGGTCGACTGCGCCTGCGACTGCGCCGACGTGGCAAATGTGCTGAGCTGCGATTGGCCGGGGCGCAACAAACATACAAGCTGGTTTCGTAACAGCTATACAACAAGCGAGACATTGAAACAGCAGCAGGCAGCACACCGCAAGAAGATCAGGCAGAGGCAAGATACGGAGAACTGAAATTCACACAAATACTTACAAATGAAATATTCATTCATGAAGTGAATAACCGCTATCGCCACTGTGAATTGGCTGGAAACAGGTCTGCGACCTATACTCAAGCCGTCTCCCCTACATTGTTTCCCATGCACACCCTGCTCAGCCCGCACACACAGCGGGCTTTTTGTTCCCGGCATTTGCCATTCTGTCTTTCCCCTCTTACCGATCACCAGCTCCAAACCGGGAGCACAGCATGATCGTGCGCGAGCGTCCTTCGGCGCTACGGCTGTTCCTGGTGGTGCGCGGCTCCGTCCTGCCGCGCATCCGCACTACCCTCATCGTCAACACCCTGATCGCCACCCTGGTCACCTGGTGCCACGGCACCCTGTTCGATCACAAGGTCATCCTCACGACCATCCCGTTTACCCTGATCGGCTTACCGCTGGCCATCTTCCTGGGCTTTCGCAACACGGCCGCCTACGACCGCTACTGGGAAGCGCGCAAGCTGTGGGGCGAACTGGTGTTGCGCAGCCGTAATTTCTCGCGCCAGTGCCAGACCATGATCCGCAGCGATACGCCCGCCCACGCCCGGCTGGGCCTGGACGATGTGCGCGTACGCATGATCTACCGCACCATCGCCTTTTGCCACGCCTTGCGCCACCAGTTGCGCGACACGCGCGGACCGGACGACTTGCAGCCGCTGCTGCGCCCGGCTGAATGGGAAGCGGCATGCAAGACCTCGAACCCGTCCGACTACCTGATGCTGCAGATGGGCCATGATCTGGCCGACTGCGTCCGGCAGGGGCGTATCGACAGCATCCTCACCGCACAGATCGATAACACGGTCTCGGCCATGGTAGCGGCGGGCGCCTCGTGCGAACGCATCCGCAGCACGCCGATTCCGTTCTCGTATTCGCTGCTGCTGCACCGCACGGCTTATCTGTACTGTTTCCTGCTGCCTTTCGGCCTGGTCGATTCGCTGGGTTTCATGACCCCGTTCGTCGTCGCCATCGTCGCCTACACCTTCTTTGGCCTCGATGCCCTGGGCGACGAGATCGAGGAACCGTTCGGCGAAGATGCCAACGATTTACCGCTGTCGGCCATGTGCCGCGCCATCGAAATCAGCTTGCGCGAATCCGTGCAGGATGAGAATGTGCCGCCCCCCATGCAAGCTGACGATTTTCTGCTGAATTGATCCACACCCAGCTTTTCCCTTGACCTTACCATCGGGGGAAGGCTTACAGTGGAAGCACTTAATCATTCAGGGAGTGCTTGCATGTATCAGTTACAAGTTGAAAACATGAGCTGCGGCCATTGCGTCGGCTCGGTCACGAAAGCGGTGCAAGGCGTCGATCCTGCCGCACAGGTGCAGATCGACCTGGCCAGCAAGCGCGTCACGGTGGAATCGCCCGCCGAACTGGGCGCCATCAGCGCCGCCATCGTGGAGGCGGGCTACCCCGTCACCAGCGCACAATAAGCGACACGCACACAGAACAGCCGGCCCTTGCGCCGGCTGTTTTTTTATCCGTCCAGCTCGGGGTAGTGCCGGAAGATGCCTTCTTCAGTGAACGCAATTCTGCGCTTCGACTGCAGATAACGGGCGATGTTCGGCCGCGCCGCCACCGTATCGTGCAATTCCTGCAAGGCAGGATAGGCGGGTGCCAGACGCGCCATGGCTTGCGGAAACGCATAGCGCAGGCCGGCCAGCATCTGGAACAGCGACAGGTCGCCATACGTGAGTCTGGCCCCCACCAGATAAGGACCACGGCTGTTCAGCAAGACCTGGGTGAAGTAATCGAGGAATTTGGGCAAACGCGTGGCGCGGAAATCCGCGCTGCGCAGTATGGCCGCCTGTTTTTGCTCTTCGTAATATTGATTCATCGATAGCGGATGGTGCGTGTCGTGCACTTCCGTCAGCCAGTCGGCCATCGTCAGTTGCAGCTGGTTCAGCCACAGGCGGCCGCTTTCCGCGCGCGGCGCCAGGCCCAGGCGCCGGCCCAGATACAGCAGGATACTCGTGGTCTGGCCGATCAGCACCTCGCCGTCGCGCAGCACGGGCGGCGCGTAGGCGGCATGTGGCGTACTGTCGCCCTCGAGGCATGCCAGCATGGCCGGCATGCCCTGTCCCTAGTGCTCGGGCAAGCGGGTGATGTCGCGGTAGTCGGCGCCCGCCTCTTCCAGGGCCAGCCGGATGAATTCGCCACGCCCCTGTATCGTGGGCCAGTAGTACAGTGCATACGCCATACCCCACCTCCGTTGATTTACATCAATGGCAACATGGTTTCGCTTCCGTGTCACCAGCCAGCCCCAGGCTTTGCAAGATGGGGCAATCAGGCTTGTCATCGCCATGGCACGATTGCGCCAGGTGGGCCAGGGTGTCGCGCATTTCCGTCAGTTCGGCGATGCGCTTGTTGAGCTCGGCGACGTGGGCCAGGGCGATGCCTTTCACGTCCGCGCTGGCACGCTGGTCGTTTTGCCACAGCGACAGCAGTTCGCGGATTTGTTCCAGCGAAAAACCCAGCCCCCGCCCGCGCTTGATAAAACGCAGGGCGTGCAAGTCGTTCGGCGTGTAGATGCGGTAACCCGCGTCGCTGCGCGCGCTGGGTTTGAGCAAGGTAATGCTTTCGTAGTAGCGTATCATTTTTGCCGATACGCCCGTTTCGCTGGCTGCCTGGCCAATATTCATCCTTGTGACTCCTTGGTATGCGCGCTAGCTGCATGACTGCGGGCTTTCCAGCGGCGCAGCAACAGGGCATTGCTGATCACGCTGACGGAACTGAAGGCCATCGCCGCGCCCGCCACCATGGGGTTGAGCAGGCCGAAGGCGGCCAGCGGAATGCCGATCATATTGTAGATAAATGCCCAGAACAGATTCTGCCGTATCTTGCTGTAGGTGCGGCGCGAGATATCGATGGCATCCGCCACCAGGGCCGGATCGCCACGCATCAGCGTGATGCCGGCCGCATGCATGGCCACATCGGTACCCGTCGACATGGCGATGCCCACGTCGGCGGCCGCCAGCGCAGGTGCATCGTTGATGCCGTCGCCCACCATGGCCACCCTGGCGCCCGCGCCTTTCAATGCGGTGATTTTAGCGGTTTTATCGGCCGGCAGCATTTTCGCCGCCACCGTGTCGATGCCCAGCAGCTTGCCGACGGCGTCGGCGCTGCCTTGGTTGTCCCCCGTCAACATCACCGTGCGGATGCCCAGACTGTGCAAATGAGCAATGGCCGCCTGCGCATTCGGCTTGACCTGATCGCTGAAGGCGAACAGTCCCAGCAGTTCCGATCCCGAGGCCAGCCAGGAAATCGTGTTGCCCGTGTTTTCCAGGGACAAGGCCTGTGCCGCCAACGGCGTCATGTTCACGTGCAATTCCTGCATCAACCGCGTGCTGCCCAGTTTGAGGTCCAGGCCATCGACGTGGGCCGCCAGGCCGCGGCCCGGCAAGGCCGACAGCGCCGTGGCTGGCAAGGCTTCGATATGGCGCGCACTGGCCGCATCCAGCACGGCGGTGGCCAGGCTGTGCTCGCTGCCGCGCTGGATGCTGGCCGCCAGTTGCAGCAACCGTGCATCCTCAATGCCATGCGCATGCAGGGCCGCCAGGGCAGGTTTGCCGATGGTCAAGGTGCCCGTCTTGTCGAACACGACGGTGTTGACGGCGTGCGCCACTTCCAGCGCTTCCGCATCCTTGATCAGGATGCCGTAGCGGGCGGCCACGCCCGTGCCGGCCATGATGGCCGTCGGCGTGGCCAGGCCCAGCGCGCAGGGGCAGGCGATGACCAGCACGGCCACGGCATTGATGATGGCGTTTTCCAGTTCGCCGGTCGCAAACCACCAGCCCAGCATGGTCAGCAGCGCCAGCACCAGCACCACTGGGACAAAAATCGCGCTGACCTTGTCGACCAGATGCTGGATCGGCGCCTTGGCTGCCTGCGCGTCTTCCACCAGGCGGATGATGCGAGACAGGGTCGTCTCGCTACCCACGGCTTGGGTGCGTACCAGCAACAAACCATCGGCATTGATGGCGCCGCCCGTCACCTTGTCGCCCGGATGCTTATCGACCGGCAAGCTTTCGCCCGTGATCAGCGATTCGTTGACCTGGCTGGCGCCTTCCACCACGACGCCATCGACGGCCACCCGTTCCCCAGGGCGGATGACCACCAGGTCACCTACTTTCACCTGCTCCACGGGCAAGTCGATCTCGATGCCGTCGCGCCGTACGCGGGCCGATTCCGGACGCAGGACTTGCAGCGCGCGGATGGCCGAGGCCGTCTGGCGCTTGGCGCGGCTTTCCAGCCATTTGCCCAGCAACACCAGCGTGATGACGACGGCTGACGCTTCGAAGTACAGGTGCGGCAAGATCTCGCCCGCCGTCAGCCATTGATAGACGGACAAGCCATACGCGGCGCTCGTGCCCAGCGCCACCAGCAAGTCCATATTGCCGCTGCCGGCGCGCGCCGCCTTCCAGCCCGCCTTGTAGAAGCGCGCACCAAAGTAAAACTGCACGGGCGTGGCCAGGGCGAATTGCAGAGCGCCTGGCAGCATCAAATGGATGCCGGCCCACTCTAGCAGCATGGGCAGCATCAATGGGAAAGCCAGCACGGCCGCGAACGCCACTTTCATGCCGTCGCGGTTGGGCACGGCGGCAGGCGCGCTGGCCTGACTGACGGCGGGCACCGTGGCGGCATAGCCGGCCTTGTCGATGGCGGCAATCAGGGTGCCCGCTGCCACACCGCCCGTCACCTTGATGCGTGCGCTTTCCGTGGCCAGGTTGACGCTGGCAAGCAGCACGCCCGGCACTTTCAGCAAGGCTTTTTCCACCCTGCCCACGCAAGAGGCGCACGTCATGCCGGCGATGTTCAGGTCAATCTCGCGCTGCGCTACCGTATAGCCGGCCTTTTCCACGGCCGCCTGCAAGGTAGCCAGGGGAATCGGCGTATCGGAACTGATTTTGGCCACTTCGGTGGCCAGGTTAACGCTGGCCTGGGTCACGCCGGGCACGGCGGCCAGGGCTTTTTCCACGCGGCCCACGCACGAGGCGCAGCTCATGCCTTCGATGGCCAGCGCCTGCGCATGCGCGGCGGCGGGAGGGGAAGTGGCGGGAGCGAGTGCACTCTGGTTCATGGCAGATCCTGTACGAAAGATTAACTAATAGGGTCAGGATCTGCTATCCCATGATGGGAAGGTCAAGCCCTATTTGCAAGGTGTGCAGGGCTTGCTGGAAACAGCTTAGCGCACCACGCAATCGATGGCGGCAGGCTTGCTGCCGCCTGCAGCGCTACCTGAGCTCGATGGCGACGCTGAAAAGACTGGCGGCGGCGTGAACTTGATGCCGGGATCGACGGGCAACAACACGGGCGGCTGCCTGAAGTTGGGCGTAAAGCCGAACTGGCCGGGGGCAAAGCTTTGCACGCCAGCAGGATTGCTCACCTGAATCAAGCCATCAAGCACGTGTACATACAGGCCGGGAGCCAGCCCTTGCACTGCCGACGGCGACGCCGCTGGCAGCGGCAGTGGCGAGGGAGCAACATACGTGGCAACAAACGTCGTGCCGCGAATGCCGATGGTGGCCGCCGGCGTCTTCATCTCGAAGCGCTCCTTGTTGCGCTTGCCCAGAAGTCCCGTGACGGAACGCAAGCCCCCCTTGAGCAAGCTGAAGATGGCGTGATCGCCATCGGGCTGCTCGGCCGTGTAGCTGAATTGCTCGATCACGAAACTGGTATTCGGTTTCAAGGTGATTTCGCTATTGTCGATCAGCTTGATCAAGGCATAGGTCTCTTTTTCCGTCAGCAAGGTGTCGCCCTGCTCAACCTCGGACTTGATGGCCAGGATTTTCACCTTGCCATCCGCCTTCTTGGCCATCAGCGGACCACTCAGCTGCATCACCGTGCCCGCCACCTGTCCGGCCCAGGCGTGCGCGCCCAGGCACATCAGGGCCAGCCACAACAAGGCCTTAGTTGCAGAACGTTTTTTTAATAGAGTCATTGTCTTTGTATCCTGTTGATTTAACTATGCCGCCGGCACCATTCTTGTCCTCCGGTACCTTGTCATCAGGCTTGGCTGGCGACAAGGAAGCGAGTGGGACGTTCGCACGCTCAGCCTGCTTGATGATGCTCAAGGTGTCATTGACGGCGACGTTGATGACGTTGACGATGGACTTGTCGATGGCCGTGGCGGGCAGGAAGATGACGTCCGGCATGGCCACCGCGCCGTTCGGTGCCAGCAAGCTGACGTTGGCGCGCTGACGGTTGATGCGCACGCCCGCTCCACCCGTGATGCTGCCCGTTTTCGCCAGCACGCTCATGCTGGCAGCTGCCGGCAAAGTGACGCTGGCCGTGTCCGCAAAGCGCACATAGCCTTCCGCACTGGCGCTGAAATTGCCGCCGCCGAGGACTTTGGCATTGCCTTCGACACGAATATCGCCTCCAGCCACCAGGCTGATGTCGCGCGCCGCCGCCAGCTGCGCGCCATCGCCCAGCACCACGTCCGTGCTGGCATTGAGCGCAATGTCATTGCCCGCGATCTTGCCGTTGACGGTGACGGGGCTGTGCGCCGTCACGCTTACGTTGCCGCCATTCGCATTGATATTGCCAGCATTGACGCCACCCGTGTTGTCGATGGCGATATTGCCCGCGCCCGTGACCAGCGTTCCCAGGGTCAGCGTACCCGGCGCCGAGGTATTGTTCAGCGCAATGCCCCCCCCTGTACTATTGCTGGCAGTAAAACTGCCCACCTGGTTGCCCGTATTGCCCAGCACGATGCCATTTTTCGCCTGCGCCGTCAGGCTGCTGGCGAGCAGCGCACCGTCCTGGCCGATGGCGCCGTTCAGTGCGCTCAGCCGCACATCGTTCGCCGTCAGACTGGCGAAGCGCAAGTCGCCCTGGGCTTGCGTAATGGCCAGCTGGCCCGCCAGCCTGATGGCGCCGGCCGCCTGGCTGAAGCTGTTGGCGACAAGCAAGTTGCCGTTGCCGCTCAGCACGCCGCCACCTTGCGCGTAACGGTCCGCCGACAGGCTGCCGTTCAGCAGCAAGCTGCCACCGTTGATTTCCAGGCCGGCCAGGCCGCTCAGCGCGGAGAGGTCGAGCGCGCTTTCACCGAGGGTCAGACTGCCGCCCGTCAGCAGCAAGCCCGTTGCGGAAGTCAGGTTTTTCAGGATGGTACTGCCGGCCGCCGCGCTGTACGTGACGATGCCGCTGCTGTGCGTAAAATCGACGCCCAGCACGTTCGCGCCTTCGGGCACCACACCGCCATCCCAGTTGGCCGCATCGCTCCACAAGCCGTTGCCGCTGCCCACCCAGGTGGACAACTGCTTCTGGAAAATTGTTGCCTGTGTCGTGCCACCGGTCGTCTCCAGCGTGTAGTTGCCCGCATCGGCGCCCGCCAGGCGGAAGCCGCTGGCCGTCACCAGCTTGCCGGCGCCTGCGTTCTTGTCGGAAAAGTTGCCGTTGCCGCCCACCACGCTGACCATATCCTGGCCCAGCACGCCGTTCGCCGACGCGCTGACGGCCGCGTTGGTGGTGCCGTCATACACCTTGCCGGCTGCGCTCAAACCTGCCAAGCTCAGGCTGGCGGGCGTAATGCTGGCCAGCAAGCCTGTCGGCAAGACGATGAAGTAATTGCCCGCATCGGCGCCCGTCAGCGCCGCGCCGCTCAGCTGCACCGCCTTGGCCGCCCCCACGTTTTTGTCCGCAAAGCTGGCCATGGCAGAGACCGTCAAGCTGTCGCCGGCGACACGGTCATCGCCCAGACTCAGCAGCGCACCCGTCGTGCCATCGTAGACCTTGTTGCCCGCCACGCCGGACAAATTCAGCGCGCGCGCGCCGATATCGGCCGTGGTGCTGCCCGCATTGCTGCTAAGCACGTAGTTGCCCGCATCGCCACCACTCAACGCCACATTCGTCACATTCACGGCCTTGCCGGTTCCCGCGTTCCTGTTGCCAAACGCGCCATTGCCGCTCACGCTCAAGGCGTCGCCCTGGATGCGGTCGTCGCCAAAGTTCACTTGCGCGCCCGTCGTGCCGTCATACGTCTTGTTGAGACCAGTAAAACTCACGTTCAGGGTGCGCGCCGCGA
>NZ_JAPUBT010000001.1:493925-886680 GCF_030397665.1 Janthinobacterium sp. SUN073
ACGCTCAAGGCGTCGCCCTGGATGCGGTCGTCGCCAAAGTTCACTTGCGCGCCCGTCGTGCCGTCATACGTCTTGTTGAGACCAGTAAAACTCACGTTCAGGGTGCGCGCCGCGATGTCGGCCATGGTGCTGCCCGCATTACTGGCCAGCACATAGTTGCCCGCATCGCCACCGCTCAACGCCACATTCGTCACATTCACGGCCTTGCCGGTTCCCGCGTTCCGGTTGCCAAACGCAGAGCTGCCGCTCACGCTCAAGGCGTCGCCCTGGATGCGGTCGTCGCCAAAGTTCACTTGCGCGCCCGTCGTGCCGTCATACGTCTTGTTGAGACCAGTAAAACTCACGTTCAGGGTGCGCGCCGCGATATCGGCCGTGGTGCTGCCCGCATTGCTGCTCAGCACGTAGTTGCCCGCATCGCCGCCGCTCAACGCCACATTCGTCACATTCACGACCTTGCCGGTCCCCGCGTTCCTGTTGCCAAACGCGCCATTGCCGCTCACGCTCAAGACGTCGCCCTGGATGCGGTCGTCGCCAAAGTTCACTTGCGCGCCCGTCGTGCCGTCATACGTCTTGTTGATGCCGTTAAAACTCACGTTCAGGAGGCGCGCCGCGATATCGGCCGTGGTGCTGCCCGCATTGCTGCTCAGCACGTAGTTGCCCGCATCGCCGCCGCTCAACGCCACGTTCGTCACATTCACGGCCTTGCCGGTTCCCGCGTTCCTGTTGCCAAACGCAGAGCTGCCGCTCACGCTCAAGGCGTCGCCCTGGATGCGGTCGTCGCCAAAGTTCACTTGCGCGCCCGTCGTGCCGTCATACGTCTTGTTGAGACCAGTAAAACTCACGTTCAGGGTGCGCGCCGCGATGTCGGCCGTGGTGCTGCCCGCATTACTGGCCAGCACATAGTTGCCCGCATCGCCACCGCTCAACGCCACGTTCGTCACATTCACAGCCTTGCCGCTTCCCGCGTTCCTGTTGCCAAACGCAGAGCTGCCGCTCACGCTCAAGGCGTCGCCCTGGATGCGGTCGTCGCCAAAGTTCACTTGCGCGCCCGTCGTGCCGTCATACGTCTTGTTGAGACCAGTAAAACTCACGTTCAGGGTGCGCGCCGCGATGTCGGCCGTGGTGCTGCCCGCATTACTGGCCAGCACATAGTTACCCGCATCGCCGCCCGTCAGGTGGCCCGTCGTCACCTGATAATCGACCACTTTGCCAGTGCCTGCATGCTTGTCGCGGAAACTGCCCTGCAAGCCGGCCATGGCGACCTGGTCGCCCGTCAGCAGGCCTTCGAAATAGCCATTCAGGCCCGTTTGCAAGCTGCCGTCGTAGACACGGCTCTGCGCACCCGTGACGCCATAGTTCAGCTGGCGCGCCGTGATGTCGGCCGTGGTACTGCCCGCATTTCCATTGAGCACATAGTTGCCCGCATCGGCGCCCGTCAGGTGGCCCGTCGTCACCTGATAATCGACCACTTTGCCAGTGCCGACATTCTTGTCGCGGAAACTGCCCTGCAAGCCGGCCATGGCGACCTGGTCGCCCGTCAGCAGGCCTTCGAAATAGCCATTCAGGCCCGTTTGCAAGCTGCCGTCGTAGACGCGGCTCTGTGCACCCGTGACGCCAAAGTTCAGCAGCTGCGGCGTGATGTCGGCCACGCCTTCCACCGTCGTGGCCGCCAAGCTGTAGTTGCCCAGGCCATTGCCCTCGAGCGCGATGCCGCTCGCGTGCAAGGCCTTGCCGTTGCCCGCGTTCTTGTCGAGGAACACGGCGCTGCCGCTGGCCGTGATGCTGTCGCCCGCCACCACATTGCCCAGCACAAAGCTGGCGTTGCCAAAGCCCAGCTGCGCATCGTAGACCTTGCTGCCGCCCACGCTGACCGTCAGCGCGCGCGGCGTGATGGCCAGGGTGGTCGTGCCGCCCAGACTGATGTCGTACTTGGTCGACCACAGGCCCGTCACATCGTAATTGCCCACATTGCGCGCCGACTGGAAGCCCAGGCTGCCGTTGGCCGCTGTGTCGCCATCGAGCAAGCCCAGATAGGCGAGCGTGCCGTTGAAGCTGGCGAACTGTCCATCGTAGACCTGGCTGGCAGGCTGGCCCGCCGCCGTCACTTGCAGCGGCTTCAGGAAAGCCTTCAGCATCGGCGTCGTGTAGCCGTCATAGATGCGCCAGATGGGCGAGGCGCCGAAGGCAAAACCATCGAAGCTCGACTGGCGCGACATCTGCGCCGCCGTGCGGCCGATGCTGGTACCGCCATCGTTCGCCTGGCCGGAGCTGTCGATATTCCAGTAGGTGCTGGCCAAGGCGCCGCTATTGCTGCCGACCAAGCCGCCCACCGCACTGAAGCCCCCGCCAGCGATGGCGCCGCTGGCATAGGCATTGCTGATGCTGCCCGTGTTCTCGCCAGCCAGGCCGCCGATATGCTCGCGCGCGATCCCGGCATCCGCATTGCCGGCCGCCCCGACCGCGCCGGTGGCGTAGACATCGGCCAGCGTACCCTGGTTGCTGCCCACCAGGCCGCCCAGATTGCGTGCGCCGCTGACGCCGCCGCTGGCGTACGACACGGCAATGCGGCCCTGGTTGATGCCCGCCAGGCCGCCGACGCCATCCTGGCCGGTCACGCTCATGCTGCTTTGCACCTGCTCTATCTTGCCGCCCGCGGCGACCACGCCGGCCACGGCACCCACATTGTTGTTGCCGCTGGCATTGCCACCCAGCAGGTTCAACTGGCGCACCGTGCCTGTCGTACCGTTACCCAACTTGCCAAACAGGCCGGTGTTCAGGTTGCCGTTCGGCGCGCTCTCGCCGTGGATCTGCAAGCCGCTGATGGCATAGCCGGCGCCGTCCAGCACCCCGGAAAAACCGCCCGAGTCGCTATGCGCGATGGGACGAAAACCGGCGCCGTCATTCCAGGCGCCCGTGCCGCTGGCATCGATATTGCCGGCCAGGCGATAGCTGTTACTCAGGTCCAGGCTGGCGATGCCTTGCAAGCCATACACGTCGGCGATGACATACGGTGCGCCCACGCTGCCGTCGCCGTTTGTAGCGCGCAAGAAACTGGCGCCGGGAGCGATAATGAAATTGCCGGCTGAAAAGGCTGGCAGGCCGGTCGTATTTTGCGTCCAGGTGCCGCTGGCCAACCTGAAGGTCGCACCCACATTGACGGCGCCCGCGGCACTGACTGTCGATCCCGCAGTGAGGCTCAGGCTGCCGGCCACAGCTAGCGCATGATCGATCGCGATGGCGCCGCCCGTCATCAGTTGCAAGGTAGCCGGCCCCGTGGCGCCGCTCGCCACCGTCACCGCCTGGTCGACGCCGATGGCGCCTGTCATGGCGGCATGGCCGAGCGTGAGGTTCGCTGCAGAAATAGCATTCAGGTCGGCGCTAGACAGGCTGAGTTTGCCAACCGCCTTGCTGCCAAGATTGATTTCACGGTTGGCCGACTCCGCGCGCAAGGTCACCGCGGCGCCGCCCGCCGCACCGCCGTAGGCCACGCCGCCCTGCAAATTCATGTTATCGGCCTGCAACAGCAATGTCTGCCCCACCGCCGTGCCGACGATCTGTCCGCCGCTGCCATTGAGGACGATGCGTCCGTCGAATTTGTTGGCCCGCAGTTCCGCATTGCCGCCGCCGACATTCAAGCTGCCCGCCACGCCGAAGACGATATCGGCGCCCGTCAGCGCAACGCTGCCGCCCTGGCTGGCAAGGGCCGCATCGACATGCAAGACGGCCGAGCTGCCTTGTGCCGTGGCGCCGCCATTGTCGTTGGCCGACAGGATCAGCGGGCCGCCATTGGTGGTAATGGCCTGGTTGACGTTGATGCTGTTGCCAGCCTGCGCCGTGAGTCCCACGCCAGCCTGGGCGATGGCGACGACTGCGTTGAAGTTGATGTCGTGCTGCGCCTGCAGCACCACATTGCTGGTGGCCGCCGAAATCAGGCCCGCGCCGATAGTGGTGGTGCCCGTCGTCGGCGCATCCGAAAAATCATTGACGCCGCTCAGCGCGCCGCCATTGCCGGCGACCACGTCGATGTCATACGGATCGAGCAGCCAGTCACCCGTCTTGCCGCGCGTCGCGCGGGCGCGCGTATCGACCCTGGCGCCATCGACGGCCAGATAGTGCCCCGAGGTTTCCACGAAACCGCCATCGCCGCCGGCCGCACCGCCGCGCGCGGAAATGCTGCCGTGCACCTGGGCCGATTCATTGCCCCAGGCGATGACCTTGCCGCCGTTGCCGCTGACAATCGCATCGGCATGGACGCTGGCGTCCTTGCCGACGAGTACTTGCCGCGCATTTTGCACGGCCGCGTTCTTGCCCTGGTAATCGCCGCCCAGCAAGACCGTGCCGCCGCCCGTGGCACCGCTGGCGTCGACGTGCGCATTGCCCAGCAAACCCACCTGCTCGCCCAGCACGCGCACCTCGCCGCCCTTGCCGGCCGCGCCCGTGGCGCTGGTCACGCTGCCCGCTTCGAGCAAGGCCTTGCCGCTGGCCTTGAGCACGATCCTGCCGTTCTCGCCGACGACGGCGCTATTCGCGTTGAGCACGCCGCGCTGGCTGACCAGCGCGCCGGCCATGCCGATGCCGCCGCCCTGGGCGATGATCTGCCCCAGGTTCAGCGCCTGGTCCGTTGGCGCCGAGACCAGCACGCGCAATTGCGGATTGCCGGGGTCGGCCAACTGCACGCTGCGCCCGGCCGCCAGGATCACTTCGCCATTCGGCGCCGTGATGATGCCCGTGTTTTCCACGTTCGGTGCGATCAGCAGCACTTGTCCGCCCTTGCCCGCATTGAGCACACCCGCATTGCTGACGCCGCCGGCCACGCCGCCCGCCGCGAACTGGCGCTTGCCGGCCAGGAAATCCTCGTTCGTCATGCCCAGGCTGGAGGCCACCAGTCCGTTCACATCCACTTTCGCCCCCTGGCCGAAGACGATGCCGTTCGGGTTGATCAGGAAGACCTTGCCGTTCGATTCGAGCGCGCCCAGGATCTTGCTGGGGTCTTGTCCTGTAATGCGGTTGAGCACGGCGCTATTGCCGTTTTGCTGGATGAAGCGCGTGATTTCGCCCGCATGGATGGAAAAACTCTGCCAGTTGATGATGGTATTGGGCGTATTCGTGATCGAAAATACATTGCCCTGCTGGTTGAACGTCGCCTGTCCATTGACCACCTGCGGCAAGGCGGGGTTGGCCTGCGCGGCGCCGAAGCAACCGGCCAGCAGCAGCGCCAGCGCCGTGCGGCGCAAGGGCGGCGCAAAGGGGGACGAAAAAGATGGCGTCAGGACGAAAACGGAGGCGTGCTGGACGTGATTGTGCATGGTGTTCATCCTGATGCTAGTAGGCCAAGGCGAGGCGGAAATGCAGGCGGTTGGCGCCCCGCTGTCCCGTGTCGCCGCCATTGACGACATGGGCGTAATCGAGTTGCAGATTGGCGTAGCGGCTCAACAGCAAACGCAGGCCGAGGCCGCCGCTGGCGATGCCTTGCGACGCGCTTTCGCCGGGCAGCCCATGGTTGCGGCGCAGCCAGGCCGTGTCATAGAAGGCCAGCGCGCGGCATTGGTAAGCGAGCGCCTGGCCGCACCAGTTCGGCGTGTACAGTTCCAGGTTCAGGTTGACGCCCGAATCATTGGCCACCTCGCGCTCGGCAAAACCGCGCACGGACGCGGCGCCGCCGGCGCCGAACTGCTCGCCCGGCACCAGCGCGTCCGGGGTGACTTGCGCGTTGACCAGCGCGCGCCATTGCCAGTCGTCGGCCAGCACGCGCCCCGTGCTGGCGCTCAGGCGCACGGTGTTGTAGGCCGCCTTGGCATGTGCGCGCACGCGGTCGAAATCGGCTTGCGCGCCGTGCTTGCCACCGGGAATGTTATGCGCGAACGTGACGGCCACGCTGGTCTCGCCCGCGGGCACTATCCAGTTGCCGATGTAGCTGACGCTGAGCGGATGCACGCTGACGTCGGCGCCCAGTTCCATGCCGAACAATTGCACGCTGTTGCGGTAAGCCTTGTAGTCGATGCCATACACGAGCTTGGGTTCGAAATCTCCGCTGCGGGCAAAGTTCTGGTTGTAGCGGATGCCGGCCATGCTGCCCTGCCCGCTGACGGCCAGGTCGAAAATACCGGCCGAAACGCTGCCCGAATCGACGTTCGAGTAACTGGCAAAAAAATCCATCGAGTCGCCCAGCGCATACAGCGGCAAGTGGTAGCCGGCGCCATACACGCCCACCTTGTCCGGCTTTTCCAGGCTGCTCGTGTATTGCAGGCTGGCCACATGATCGCGGCCGAACAGGTTGGCATGCTGCAGCACCACGCCCACGTGCGTCTTGCCCGTTTGCGCACTGCCCGTATTGTCCACGTTGAGCATGGCTTTCCAGGGCTTTTCATCGGCCACCGTGACGATGGCGTCGATGGCGCCCGCCGGCTCGTCGGCCTGCAGCCGCACCTCGATCTTGCGCGCCGGGTTTTCATTGGCCAGCTTCAGGCTTTGCGACAGGGCCGGCAAGTTCGGCGTCTCGCCTTCGCGAAGAAACGGCAAGGCGCGCCGCACGTTGGCCTCGTCGACCCAGGCATTGCCGTTGATGACAAGCTTGCCCAGCGGCGTTTGCAGCACGCTCAGGCGCACCACGCCACGTTCCAGTTCCTGTTCGGGCAATTGCACCTGCACGGCGCTGTAACCTCGCTCACGGTAGGCCCCCTCCAGCGCCTCGACGGCGCGGGCGATGTCGGAAAAGTCGTGCTGTGCTCCCACATAGGGCGCCAGCAGGGCTTGCACCTGCGCTTGCGTGAGCAGGGTGTTGCCCTGGACGTCGAAGCGGCGGATGTCGAAGCGCGGCACGCCGTCCTCCTGCATCGCAGGAGCAGCTTCATCCATGGAAACGGCAGCGCCGGCGGCGCCGACGGCGAACAGCAGCGCGGAACCCGCAAGCAGGTGCACCAAACGATAGGTCATGTGTAGGATTTCTTGTGTAACCGGACAAGCGCGCGGCCCGCAGGCGCCAGCGTATCCGGCAATGGATTGAAGGCAAATTTTAGACGGCTTTTAGTTTCTAGTCAGAAATTTCTAACATTTCGCCGGGATTTTCATCGCAGTGCAGCAAACAGTGTGCCCGCAATGCTGAAAAATGGCGCCATTGCCTGCGTTCCCGCCACGACCGCAGGCTTACTTGCTATTTAATACGGTCACGCCGTCCCAGTCGGCAGGTGGCGGCAGGTGACGATAGTGGTCCAGACGTGCCGCGTACAGGCGGTACAGGCTATCGTCGGGAAAGTCCGCCTGCAAGCGGGCCAGCTGCGCGCTGGCGGCGGCCCAGTCGCGCGCGCGCAGCATAGCCAGCACCGCGTGCCAGCGCTCCAGCTGCGCCAGCTCTGCCCCGTCGGCGTCGGCCAGCAGGCAGCGCGGTTCGAAGATGGCCACGGCTTCCTGCTTGCCCAGCACGCGTATGCGATCGATTTCGCGGTAGACAAAGTCCGCAGCGGCGGCGCGCGTGGCCTGGCCCACGACGATGCCCACGCCATACAGCTTGCTGGCGCCTTCCAGGCGCGCGGCCAGGTTGACGCTGTCACCCATCACCGTGTAGGCGCGGCGGATGCGCGAGCCCATGTCGCCCACATGCATGGCCCCTGTATTGATGCCGATACCGATGCGCAGCGCCGGCCAGCCGCGCGCGCAAAACCGCTGGTTCAGCCGCGCCGCGCTGCGCTGCATCAACAGGGCGCTGGCCACGGCGCGGTTGGCGTGATCGCCAAAGGCGACGGGCGCCCCCCAGAACG
Source organism: Janthinobacterium sp. SUN073 (assembly GCF_030397665.1). Lineage (GTDB taxonomy): Bacteria > Pseudomonadota > Gammaproteobacteria > Burkholderiales > Burkholderiaceae_D > Janthinobacterium. Next base: position 501,680 of record NZ_JAPUBT010000001.1, read on the forward strand.
CCATCACGGCGTCGCCGATGTATTTGTCCAGGGTGCCGCCATGGCTGTCGCGGATATCTTCCGACATGGCCGTCAGGTATTCATTGATATATTCGCGCAGCGCGGCCGGTGCAAGCTGCTCGGAAATGGCCGTGAAACCGCGCACGTCGGCAAACAGCACCGTCAGTTCGCGGTTCTCGCCCTCCATGGTGTAGCGGCGCGGATTGTCGGCCATCTCGGCCACCAGCTCGGGCGCCACATATTCGCCGAAGCGCGCCACCAGCGCGCGTCCCTTGCGCACCTCGAAAAAATAGCCCCACGCCAGGTTGGCGATGAATAGCGCAACGATCAGCAACAGCAGCACGGCGCCGCCCAGCACCAGGTCGTGTACGGCGTACAGGTACAGGTTGATGGCGATGGCGGCCGCCAGCGCGCCCACGGTGGCCAGCATCACGCCGGCCGGCGGCAGCACGGCCAGGGCGCCCGCCAGCAACAGGCCAAACAGCACGATCTGCACCAGTTCGAGGGCCAGCGCGTAGTCGGGCCGCGCCTTGAAGCGCCCGTCGAGCATGGACTTGATCAGGTTGGCGTGCACTTCCACACCCGGATATTCCGCATTCACGGGCGTGGCGCGGATATCGTTCAAGCCGGGCGCCGTGGTCCCCACCAGCACGATGGCGCCCTTCAGCAGCGCAGGCGGCACCGTGCCGGCCAGCACGTCGGACGCCGACACATAGCCGAAGGCGCCGCCAGCGGGACCACCCGCGCCGCGGTACTGCACCGTGGTGGTCAAGGCTTCGCCCACGGGGATGGCCAGCGCGCCGCGCGGCGTAAACAGCATGATGTGTTCGAGGCCGCCGCTGGCCAGTGCGCGCGCCGACAGGGTATCGGCCGTGCCCATAAAACGGGGGGCGATGGCGCGCGCCCGCAGGTAGACGGCGACGGTGGCCAGCGACAGCGACGGATAATAGCCGTCGCCGATACGCTGCAACAAGGTCGAGGAACGCACCACGCCATCGGCATCGGTCAGCGCCGTGAAGATACCGGCGCCTCGCGCGGCCGCCTGCAGGGGCGCGATATTGGCTTCGTAACCGCGCGCCACGTAGGCCGTCACGCTGCGCCCGTTCAAATCGGCCACGGTGAAGGCCGGTTTGGGCAGCACGCCCTTTCTTTGCTGCTCCGAGACGCTGTAGCCCAGCACCACGGGCTGGCCGCGCATGGCCTCGGCAAACAGGCCATCGTAGTCCATGGCCGGACGCAGCTTTTCCAGCTGCGCCGGCAAGCCGGCCACGCCCGCCAGTTCGCCGCGCGCCAGGCCTTGCAGCACGGCGTAGCCGGAACTGGTGTCCGCTTCGGGAAACGCGATATCGAAGCCCAGCGCGGCGACGCCGTAATGCGCGGTGAGCTGGCGCACCAGGCGCGCCTGGATATCGCGGCTCCACGGGAAGCGGCCCACCCGGGCCAGGCTTTGCTCGTCGATGTCGACGATGACGATGCGGCGGTCCAGCTGCGGCGTCTCGGCCCGCATGCGCCAGTCGCCCAGCATGGCATCGAGCCGCGCGATATTGTCGTTGCCGGCCAGGCACAGCATGGCCGCCGCCAGCATCAGCAACACGCCCAGCAGCGACCGCGCCCCGTGCTTGCGCCAGGCCAGCGACAGCTTCAAGGGGTATAGCCCGGAATGGCCGCCTCGTCGACGGCATCGATCTGGCTCGGATGCATGTGCTTTTCAGCGAAGGTCAGATAGACTTTGCTGCGGATGAAAACGTCGAACAGCTCCGGGTCGATATGCCCGTTCAGGCTGAAATTGCCAAGGATGCGCAGCGATTCGGACAGCGACTTGCCCTTCTTGTAGGGCCGGTCGCGCGCCGTCAGCGCCTCAAAAATGTCGGCAATCGCCATCAGGCGCGCCGGCACCGACATCTGCTCTTTCGTCAGCCCGCGCGGATAGCCCTTGCCATCCATGCGCTCGTGGTGGCCGCCCGCATATTCGGGCACCTTCTGCAGGTGCTTGGGCCACGGCAGTGCTTCGAGCATGCGGATCGAGACGCTGATATGGTTGTTGACGATGGCCCGCTCGGCCGCCGTCAGGGTGCCGGCGCGGATGGTCAGGTTTTCCGTCTCGTCGGCATCGAGAAAATCGCGCAGTTCGCCGTCGGCCGCGCGCCAGCGCCGTCTGGCGATCCGCCGCACGCGCTCCTGGTCGGCCTGCGCCATGCTTTCGCCGCCGATGTTGACCGTGCGGATGAAGTCGCGCTCTTCGCGCAGGGCCGCCTGTTCCTGCGCCAGCGCGCGGGCAATCGCATCCTTGCATTCCGGCTGTGCCGCCTGCTGGCGCAGGGCCGCGATCTCGGCGTCGCGCAGCAGCACTTCGTAGCGCGTGTCGATCAGGGCGATACGATCAAAAATGGTTTCCAGCTTGGTGGCCTTGTCGACCACGTGCACGGGCGTGGTGATCTTGCCGCAATCGTGCAGCAGGCCGGCCAGCCACAGCTGCTTGCGCTCGTTGTCGCTGAGCCGGAAATCGGCCAATGGCCCGCTCTCGGTCGCATGCGCGGCGTCGGCCAGCAACATCGTCAGTTCGGGCACGAACTGGCAGTGCCGCCCCGTGTAGGGTGACTTTTCATCGATGCCGATATTGATCAGGGTAACGAGCGATTCGAGCAGCTCTTCCAGCTGCGAAATGAGCAGCTGATTCGTCAGCGCCACGCCCGCCTGCGCGGCCAGCGCCTCGATGAAGCGCTGGTCGGTGGAGGAAAAGGCGCGCACCTGGCCTGTGTCGCCATCCAGGGCATTCACCAGTTGCAGCACGCCGATCAGATCGCCCTCGTGGTCACTCATGGGCACCGTCAGGATCGATTGCGTGTGGTAGCCATGGTGACGGTCAAAGTCGCGCATGCCGGAAAAATTGAAGCCCTCGTCGCGGTAGACATCGGCGATGTTCACGCTGCGGCGCATGTTCGCCGCATACGCGGCCACCGAGGCCAGGTTGGGCTGACCAGCGCCATCGAACAGGGGCACGCCCGGCAAGCCCATGTCGGCCCCCTGCGCGATGCCCAAACTGTCGTTGACGCTGATGTCGAACGCCAGTTGGCGGCCCTCGGCCATGGGCCGGTACAGGGTGGCGCCATCGGCACCGCTCATGCTTTTTGCCAGCAGCACGATGCGCTGCAATAGCGGTCCGATATCGCGCCCCTGGCCACCGAGGCCGTGGCCAAGCGCGACACTGAGTTCGGTCAATTGCTCCAGTCTGTGGGCGATTTTCTCAGGGTGCAACTGAGGCATGTTGATGGCAATCAGGTAATGGGCAAGCAAAAAAGGAGAAGTCGGCAAGCGCCAGTGTAACGGTCACCCAGCGCACTGTACATTACTTAGTTGCAACAAAACGAAATAACTTTCCGTATCGCAACATACATAAATGTTGCCGCCAATTTCATTAATTAGAATAGAATCAACAATAATTACACCGTAACAAGGTACTGAATGAAATTCACGTTCAGGGGCGTGCGCGGCTCCATCCCCTCCCCCGGCCCGCGCACGGCGCGCTATGGCGGCAATACCACATGCATCGAAGTACGCACCGACAACGATAGCCTGATCATTCTCGATGCGGGCAGCGGCATCTTCTCGCTGGCGCAGCAACTGCCGCCCGGCCTGCCGGTCGACGCGCACGTCTTCATCACGCACAGCCACTGGGACCACATCCACGGCCTGCCCATGTTCAGCCCCCTGTTCGTGGCCGGCAACCGCATGCGCCTGCACGGCGCGTACGATGCCGTCGCCGGACGCGGCATCGAGCACGTGATGGCGGTGCAGCTGCAAGGCAGTTATTTTCCCGTCAGCGAAGCGGCCATGGCGGCCAGCATCGAATACCGCACTCTGGCGCCCGGCGAAACCGTCGAGGTGGGAGGTGCATGCGTGCGCGGCGCGGAAATGAACCATCCAGTGGTCAACCTGGGCTACCGCATCGACTGCGGCGGCGCTTCGCTGTTTTTCAGCGGCGACCATGAACCGTTCTACAACCTGCATCCGCCGGGCCATGCCGAGCATGCGGCCTGCACCGAGCGCAATGTGCAGCGCCAGGCCGGCATCGACGCGGTGGTCGCCGGCGTCGATGCGCTGATCATGGATTGCTCGTACACGCGCGAAGAATACCCGGCCAAGCAGGGCTGGGGCCACGGCACCTTCGATGCCGCCTTCGACCTGGCCCTGCGCTGCGGCGCGCGGCGCCTGTACTGCACCCACCACGAGCCGACCCGCAGCGACGAGCAGCTCGAAGCCGTGTTTGCCGACGTGATGGGCCGCTATGCGAGCCGCCTGGATGGCTTGCAGGTGTTCCTCGCCTGCGAGGGGCTCACGGTGGAACTGGCCGGCGCATAAAAAAAGGAACCTTGCGGTTCCTTTTTTTGAATGTACCCAGTTGGCCCAAGGCCCTCTGAAAACCGTAGCGAGCAAGCCCGATATCGGATTGAGTAGCGAAGCTGTACTTTAGTACAGCGAGCAACGGAGATTCGATAGTGGGCTGCGCAGTAGGTTTGCAGAGGCGCCTTACATGATGTGGTGGCCAATCCACCAGGCGACTGCCGCGACGAAGGCCGAAGCGGGAATCGTGAAGATCCAGGCCCAGACGATGTTGCCCGCGACACCCCAGCGCACGGCCGACATTTTTTGTGCCGAGCCGACGCCGACGATGGCGCCCGTGATGGTGTGCGTGGTCGACACGGGAATGCCCAGCGCCGTCGAGACGAACAGGGTGATGGCGCCGCCCGTTTCGGCGCAGAAGCCGCCGACGGGTTTCAACTTGGTGATCTTCTGGCCCATGGTCTTGACGATGCGCCAGCCGCCGAACAGCGTGCCGAAGCTGATGGCCGTGTAGCACGAGATGATGACCCACAGCGGCGGCATGGCGTCGGCCGCGTTCGAGTAGCCGGCGGCGATCAGCAGCATCCAGATGATGCCGATGGTCTTTTGCGCATCGTTGCCGCCGTGGCCCAGGCTGTAGGCGGCCGCCGATGCCAGTTGCAAACGGCGGAACCATTTATCGACCTTGCGTGGCGTCGAGCGCACGAAGATCCACGACACCAGCAGCATCATGATCGAGCCGAACACGAAGCCCAGCACGGGTGCGATGACGATGAAGGCCACGGTTTTCCACAGGCCGGCCGCGACCAGCGCGCCCGTGCCCGACTTGGCGACGGCGGCGCCCACCAGGCCGCCGATCAGGGCGTGCGAGGACGACGATGGAATGCCGTAGTACCAGGTAAACAAATTCCAGAAGATGGCGCCCATCAGCGCGCCGAAGATCACGTACTGGTCGATCACCGTCGGGTCGATCGTGCCCTTGCCCACCGTGGCGGCCACGGTCAGCTGGTGGAACACGAAAATGGCGACGAAGTTGAACGTGGCGGCCATGGCAACCGCGGTCTGCGGTTTCAATACGCCCGTCGAGACCACCGTGGCGATCGCGTTGGCGGCATCGTGGAAGCCGTTCATGAAGTCAAACAGCAGCGCGAGGGCGATCAACAGGCCTAGCACGTAGATGCTGATTTGTATGGTCATTGTAGTTTCTTTTCTGATTCTGGTTCAGGACAGGCCCAACGCTTACGCGTTTTCGACGATGATGCCTTCGATAATATTGGACACATCTTCGCAACGGTCGGTCACGGTTTCCAGAATTTCGTAGATCGCTTTCAGCTTGATCAGGTTGCGCACGTCCGGTTCGTCGCGGAACAGTTTGGACATGGCGGCGCGCATCACATGGTCGGCGTCCGATTCCAGGCGGTCGATCTCTTCGCAGATGGCGACGATCTTGCGCGAGTTGTCCATGTTGTGCAGCATGGCGACGGCGTCGCGCACCTTCTCGGTACAGGCCAGCACCAGTTCGGCCAGGCGCTTGGCTTCCGGCGTGACGGCTTTCAGGTCGTACAGCGAGACGGTTTGCGCCGCATCTTCCAGCAGGTCGAGGATGTCGTCCTGGCGCGTGATCAGCTGATGGATGTCGTCGCGGTCGATCGGCGTGATGAAGGTCTTGTGCAGCATTTCCACGGTGGCGTAGGTGACTTTGTCCGCCTGTTTCTCGATGCTTTCGATCGCATGTACGCGGTTTTCCAGGTCATCGAAATTGGTCATCAGGCCGAGCATTTCTTTAGCGCCCTTGACGCACAGTTCCGCGTGCTGGTTAAACAATTCAAAAAACTTGCCCTCAGTGGGCATCAAGCGTCCAAACATGTCATTCTCCGTTAAGCATTGAGTCGTGTTATTTACTACAGAAAGCCGCCCCGTATGAGGGGGCGGCCAATGGAATATCAGTGCTGCTGAGTCTTAGTCGCCTTGGTAAAGCGCCAGGCCACCACTGTAATTGCCAAATTTGGTGTACTGCCCCATGAAGGTGAGGCGGATGCTGCCGATCGGACCGTTACGTTGTTTACCGATGATGATTTCGGCCGTTCCCTTGTCTGGCGAGTCGGGGTTATACACCTCGTCACGGTAAATGAACAGGATCACGTCGGCATCCTGCTCAATAGCGCCCGATTCGCGCAAGTCCGACATCACGGGACGCTTGTTCGGGCGTTGCTCCAGCGAGCGGTTCAGCTGCGACAACGCGATCACGGGACAACCGAGTTCTTTCGCCAGGCCTTTCAAGCCCCGTGAAATCTCGGAAATCTCCGTGGCGCGGTTATCGCCCGGGCTATTGGCCGACATTAGCTGCAAGTAATCGACGATGATCAGGCCCAGCTTGCCGCATTGACGCGACAAACGGCGCGAGCGGGCCCGCAATTCGATCGAATTCAAGGCCGGCGTTTCATCGATGTACAACTGCGCGTCGTTCATCTTTTGAATCGCATTCGTCAGGCGCGGCCAGTCTTCGTCGTTCAGGCGGCCCGTGCGCAGACGATGCTGGTCGAGCTGGCCGACGGAACCCAGCATACGCATGGCCAGCTGGGCGCCGCCCATCTCCATCGAAAACACGGCCACGGGCAAGCCGCTGTCGATGGCCACGTTTTCGCCGATGTTGACGGAAAACGCCGTCTTGCCCATCGAAGGACGGCCCGCCACGATCACCAGGTCGCCCGGCTGCAGACCGGAAGTCATGCGGTCGAGGTCGATGAAACCGGTGGGCACGCCCGTGATTTCACTCTGGTTGTCGCGGCTGTACAGCTCGTCGATACGCTCGACCACCTGCGTCAGCAGGGGCTGGATGGCGGTCCAGCCCTGGGCGCCGCGCGCGCCTTCTTCGGCGATGGCGAAAATCTTCGATTCGGCCTCGTCAAGCATCTGCTTGACTTCCTTGCCTTGCGGGCTGAAGGCCGTGCCGGAGATATCGTCGGCGACGGTGATAAGTTTGCGCAGCACGCCGCGGTCGCGCACGATCTCGGCATAACGCCGGATGTTCGCGGCCGATGGCGTATTTTGCGCCATGGCGTTCAGGTAAGCGAGTCCGCCCACATCATCGGCCTTGCCGAGCTGGGTCAGGGTTTCAAAAACAGTAATGACATCGGCTGGCCTGGAGCCGTTAATCATCTTGACGATTTGCTCGAAGATGATGCGATGGTCATAGCGATAGAAATCCTCCGCATGCATGAAGTCGGCGATGCGGTCATACGCTGCATTGTCGCGCAACAGACCACCGATAACGGATTGTTCTGCTTCGATCGAATGCGGCGGAATACGGAGGGAATCCAGTTGCGGATCAGAGGGGGCGTTCATGGCGCGAATTATACCCGCTTCGGCGTGCTGGCAAAAATAAAGGGCTGAAATTGAGCGAAAAAAAGGCCACAAAAAAGCCGGGCGAACCCGGCTTTTCATAGTACGGCAATGCTTGCGGGCCAGGCCCGCAGACAATTACGCGTTCGCGTCTGGTACGACAGCGATAACGACTTCCACGACCACGTCGGTGTGCAGAGCAACCGAAACGTTGTGCTCGCCAACGATCTTCAGCGGGCCGGTAGGCATGCGGATTTGTGCTTTTTCAACAGCAAAACCTTGCTTGGTCAGCGCTTCAGCGATGTCGAAGTTGGTGACGGAACCGAACAGACGGCCATCGACACCAGCTTTTTGAGCAACTTGAACGGTCAGACCGCTCAGTTTTTCGCCCTGGGCTTGCGATGCGGCCAGTTTGGCGGCAGCAGCTTTTTCCAGTTCGGCGCGCTTGACTTCGAATTCAGCCACAGCGGTTGCCGTGGCACGACGTGCCAGGCGTTGCGGGATCAGGAAGTTACGTGCGTAACCGTCTTTGACTTTGACGACTTCGCCGAGGTTACCGACGTTAACAACTTTTTCTAACAGAATGATTTGCATAGTTCTTCTCCAGGAATATCTGACCGATTAAGCGTGGTGCAGATCGGTGTATGGCAGCAGCGCGAGGAAGCGAGCGCGCTTGATTGCGGTGTCGACTTGGCGCTGGTAGTGCGCTTTGGTACCGGTCAGGCGTGCTGGCATGATCTTGCCGTTTTCTTGGACGAAGTCTTTCAGCGTGTCGACATCTTTGTAGTCGACTTGCTCAACGTGAGCTGCGGTGAAGCGGCAGAACTTCTTGCGTTTGAACAACGGGTTTTGCTGTTTGCGTTTTTCTTTAAGCTTGAGCTTATTTTTGTCGAACTTTTTACCGAATGCCATGTCAGGCTCCTGTATCTAAATATGCGCTAGTCGGGGTGACTGCACTAAAATCAATGATGTGAAACACCAAACTCTTGCTGTTGCGGCTCTTCCTGGCCAGGAAACCCGTGAACTGATACACCCCGCCCAAGCTTGCCTGGCTGAACCGGCCTGAGATTTCGCCAGCGGCTAGCGCGGCAACATCAAACTCGGTCAAACGGGCAATCCCTGCTTCCATCTGCTGCGAACTGTGTTGCAATACTGCATTCACAATCGGCAGCCCTGCCGGGGTATAGCGCAATATTTCGCGCTCGGCAATGATGGCGGTGACTTGTAGCTGGTTCAGCGCACGATCCTGGTCAGAAATTAAGCTGCTGCTGCGGCTGGAGCGGCTGCTGGTGCTTCGGTGCGGTGGCTTTTGGCCGCGTCTTCGCGTTGTACCGATTTCATCATCGGCGAAGGAGCTGTTTCAGCTTTCTTCATTTTAACGGTCAGGTGACGCAACACGGCATCATTGAATTTGAATGCTGTTTCCAACTCGACCAGGGTCTCGTTGTCGCATTCGATGTTCAGGCAGATGTAGTGTGCTTTAGGCAGCTTTTGGATCGAGTAAGCCATTTGACGGCGGCCCCAATCTTCCACGCGGTGAACCGAACCGCCGCGGGTGGTTACGCTGGCTTTGTAGCGTTCGATCATCGCGGGCACTTGCTCGCTTTGGTCCGGATGGACGATAAAGACTATTTCATAATGACGCATGCAAACTCCTTCAGGTCGGATTGATAATCGCCCACCCCGGCGTCAAGACGGGTGTGGGAAGGTCAGCCGAAGATTATAACCGCCTTTTGCAAACGTTTCAATCATTCCTTCAACAAGCGGTCCATGCACGGGGCCAGCCAGACGCTTTTTCCTGCGCATTCCAGTATTTCGCACGAAATTCGCGCAAATAAGGCAAATTCCCTTGCATAGTGGGCGATACTGTACAAAAATACAGACTGTTCATATAGACAGCATTTTAGTATGCACCCACCGCTCATGATCAAGCTGACAGCACGACAAGAACAAATCCTGAACCTGATCAAGGACGCGATTGAAAACACGGGTTTTCCTCCCACCCGTGCCGAAATCGCCAATGAACTGGGTTTCAAATCGGCCAATGCGGCCGAAGAGCATTTGCAGGCCCTGGCCCGCAAGGGCGCGATCGAGATTTCACCCGGCACCTCGCGCGGCATCCGCCTGATCGGTGCGGCAGCCGAAGCGCCGGCATCGAAGGTACCGGCAGCCCTGCTGATGTCGCTGCCCCTGATCGGCAGGGTGGCGGCAGGCTCGCCCATCCTGGCACAGGAAAACCTGGAAGCGAGCTACAACGTGGACCCGGCCCTGTTCTCGGCCAAGCCCGACTTCCTGCTGAAGGTGCGCGGCTGGTCCATGCGCGACGCCGGCATCATGGATGGCGATTTATTAGCCGTCAAGAAGGTCGACAGCGCCAAGAACGGCCAGATCGTCGTGGCCCGCATCGGCGACGAAGTCACCGTCAAACGCTACAAGAAAACGGGCTCCGTCATCGAACTGCTGCCGGAAAACCCCGACTTCAAGGTCATCACCGTATCGCCGGAAGATGAGTTTGCATTGGAGGGCCTCGCCGTCGGACTGATGCGCAGCTGGCATTAAACCACTGTCCGTAAAAAAGGGCCGCAACAGCATGACTGTCGCGGCCCTTTTCATTTGTCCGCCTGCTTAGGCATCGAGTGCTTGGAGGAAATCCTCGAGCAAATCGGCCTCATCCTCGATACCCACCGACACGCGGATCAGCGATTCGGCGATGCCCATGCTGGCACGGCGCTCGGCACCCATCTCATAAAAGATCGTGTGGGCGACGGGAATGACCAGGGTGCGCGTGTCACCGAGGTTGCTCGCTGGAATCGCCAGATTCAGGCGATTCAGGAAATCGAAGCAGTCGATGCCCTCTTTTAATTCAAAGCTGAACAGCGAGCCATAGCTGCGGAACAAGTCCGTCGCCAGCGCGTGCTGCGGGTGCGACGCCAAGCCAGGATAGTGCACTGCCGCCACTCTAGGGTCAGCTTGCAACATGGTGGCCAGCGCCAGGGCGTTCGAGCAGGTGCGGTCCATGCGCAAGGCCATGGTTTCCGCGCCCACGGCGATATGGTGCGCCGCCTCCGGGCCCAGCGAGGCGCCGAAATCGCGCAAGGCCTTGGCGCGGATTTGCGCGATGCCCCACTGGGCTGGCGCCGCCTTTTTATAATTGTCGAAAATGTTCGGGTACCGCGTCCAGTCGAATACGCCCGTGTCCGTCAAGCTGCCGCCCAGCGCATTGCCGTGGCCGCCGATGGATTTCGTCAGCGCATTGACCACCAGGCCCGCGCCCACCGCTTTCGGGCGGAACAGGTAAGGCGTCGTCATGGTGTTGTCGACGATGTACAAGATGCCCTTCTCGCGGCACAAGTCACCGATTTTTTTCAGGTCGGCGATCTGCGTGCGTGGATTGGCGATGGTTTCCACGAACACGATGCGCGTGGCCGGCGTGATGGCGGCCGCCACATTGGCCACCTCGGTGGCGTCGACAAACGACACGGCGATGCCCTGCCCCGTCACCGTCTGCCACAGGCTGTTGGTGTTGCCAAACAAAAAGGCCGACGACACCACATGGTCGCCCGCGCGCAGCAGCGACTGCACCACGGCGCCGATGGCGCCCATGCCGGTCGCGAAGCACAGGGTAGCCACGCCATCTTCCATCTTGTTGACCTTGTCTTCCAGCGCGGACACCGTCGGGTTACCCTGGCGGCCGTAGCGGAAACCGGGCTCCTTGCCCTGGAACACGGAAGCGAGCTGGCGTGCGTCGCTGTAGCCGAACGCGACGGAGGTGTGCACAGGCTTGTGCAGCGAGCCGTGCTCGATACCCTTGCGGCGGTCGTTATGCAGGATGGTGGTGGTAAAGCCGTAGGTTTTTTTGGTGGTCATGGTGGAAGTTCCGGATATTCGATTTGCCGCTTAACCCAAAGCAAATGCCGGGGTCAGACCTGAAGGTCTGACCCCAAAAAAAGCCCGGCATCGGCCGGGCAGGTTACTTATGCTTCTGTCGTTGCCAGGTTCAGGTTCAGCTGGGAACGTGGCGTATCTTCCGGCGCTGCCGCCTTCGGATGGTGGCGCGCATATTCCAGGCGGTCCAGGTATTCCTGCGACACGTCACCCGTCACGTACACGCCATCGAAGCACGAAGCCTCGAAGTTCGTCAGTGCCGGATTGACATCGGCAATCGCCTGTTTGAGCGCACCGATATCCTGGTACACCAGGTAATCAGCCGTGATTTCACGGCACACTTCTTCCGTCGTGCGGCCGTAGGCGATCAGTTCATCGCGCGTCGGCATGTCGATGCCGTACACGTTCGGGTAGATCACCGGTGGCGCGGCCGAGGCGAAGATGACTTTCGTCGCGCCCGCTTCGCGTGCCATCTGCACGATTTCACGGCTGGTGGTGCCGCGCACGATGGAATCGTCGACCAGCAACACCACTTTATCCTTGAATTCGGACGGGATCGCGTTGAGCTTCTGGCGCACGGATTTCTTGCGCGCCGCCTGGCCCGGCATGATGAAGGTACGGCCGATGTAGCGGTTCTTGATGAAGCCTTCGCGGTATTCCAGGTTCAGCGCCAGTGCCAGCTGGATGGCGGCAGGACGCGAGGAATCGGGAATCGGCATGACCACGTCGATATGCACGTCCGGCAATTCGGCACGGATTTTTTCAGCCAGGTATTCGCCCATTTTCAGGCGTGTGGCGTACACGGAGGCGCCGTCGATGACGGAGTCGGGACGGGCCAGGTAGACGAATTCGAACACGCAGGGATTCAGGCTGGCATTGTCGGCGCACTGGGCGCTGTGCAATTTCTTGTCGGCATCGATAAAAACGGCTTCGCCGGGACCGATGTCGCGCACGAAGCGGAAGCCCATGCCTTCCAGGGCCACGGATTCGGAGGCGATCAGGTATTCGGGGCCTTGCTCCGTTTCATTGATACCCAGGCACAGCGGACGGATGCCGTGCGGGTCGCGGAAGGCCAGCAAGCCCACGCCGGCGATTTGCGCCACGGCGGCGTAGCCGCCCTTGACGCGGCGGTTCAGCACGGTGATGGCCTTGAAGATGGCTTCCGGGTCCAGGTTCAGGCCCGTTGTCGCTTCCTGGATTTCATGCGCCAGCACGTTGAGCAGCACTTCCGAATCGGAATCGGTATTGATGTGGCGGCGGTCATTTTTGAACATTTCCTGTTTCAACTGTTCCCAGTTGGTCAGGTTGCCATTGTGCGCCAGGGTGATGCCGAACGGCGCATTCACATAAAACGGTTGTGCTTCCTCTTCGCTCGACGAACCGGCCGTCGGGTAGCGGCAATGGCCGATGCCCGTCGTGCCTTGCAGCGAACGCATGTTGCGCGTACGGAAGACGTCACGCACGAGGCCATTGGCTTTGTGCATGGAAAACATACTGCTGTGATTGGTCGCAATCCCTGCCGCGTCCTGACCGCGATGTTGCAAGAGCAACAATGCATCATAGAGCAATTGATTGACAGGTTGATGGGAAACGACGCCGACGATGCCACACATGGTGTGCTCCTAAACTGTGCTACTGATTTTAAAAAAATTCAAAATTTCACATGCTGCGCGTAAGCGGCAGGCAGATAAGGCTTGATGGCACGCGCGCCCTGCTCCGCGAGCGGGCTGAGCAGCGCATTTTTCCAGAATGACTGCTGCGGCAAGGAAGTCATGCCACACAAGATGACGGTGGTCAGCACGATCACCAGGCCCCGCGCCACGCCGAACAGGCTGCCCAGCGTGCGGTCGGCCAGGCTCAGGCCCGTCACCTTGACCAGTGCGTCGACCGTCATGGACAGCAATCCCATCAAAATGCGCACGCCGATGAACAGCACCACGAAGGCCAGCAACAGGCGGACGGCTTCGCCCGGCACGGCTTCCGGCAAGAATTTCGCCAGGGTGGCGCCATACGCGTTGGCGATGACGAAAGCCACGATCCAGCTGACCAATGACAGTATTTCCTTGACCAGGCCACGCATCATGCTGATCAGCACGGACGTCACCAGCACAAACAGCACCAGGTAATCGAAGATCGTCACGCGCGTTCAGCCTTGCAACATCACGCCGGCACCAGACTGCCGCCCAGGCCCAGCTTTTGCAGCTTGGCGCGGGTCTTTTCGGCGTCTTCGCGGCTGCCGAACGGGCCCACGCGCACGCGGATGCGCTCGCCCGCCGGGCTGGAGACTTTCTGCGTATAGGACTTGATGCCCGCTTCGCGCAGCTTGTCCTGCAATTCATCGACCTTGTCCTGCGTCGCCAGGGCCGCTACCTGCACCACGAACTTGCCGCTGCCGGCGTCGTGCGCCTTGTCTTGCGCCTTGTCTTGCGCCTTGTCCTGCACCTTCTCTTGCGGCTTGCCTTCCAGAATCGCCAGCGCGCGCGCGGCATCGTCGGCCGATTGCGCCGGCTTGGCAGGCTTCGGTTCGGGCTTGGCTTCCGGTTTTACTTCATGCTTGGGCTCAGGCTTGGGTTCGGGCTTGGATTCGTGTTTCGGCTCGGGCTTGCTTTCGTGTTTCGGTTCCGGTTTCGGCTCCATCTTGACAGGCTTGGGCTCGGGTTTCGGTTCCACATAAGTTGGCTTGACCGGTGCAGGCTGGGCGGCGGCCAACACGGGTGCCGGTGTGGGCGTCGGCTTGGCCGCAGGCGGCAGCGGCGTATCGACGATTTCCTCGGACTGGTCCAGGCCATTCGCTGCAGCTTGCGCCGGGACGGCCGGCACGGGCGCCGGTGCAGGCGCGACGGCCTTTTCCTTCGATGGGATGTCGATGGCGATATCGTTGAATGGCGCTTTCGGCTCGGAATCGAGCAGCATCGGCAAGCCGACAGCCACGCCCAGGGCCAGGGCGATGGCCCCCACCAGGCGGCGGCGGGCGCGCTTTTTTTCAGGCAAGACCGGGTCCGGCGCTTCCTTGCCGCCACGGCGCGAACCGCCGCCACCGGAGGTGTTGGCGGCGCGTTTGCGGGTCGGCGACTGTGCTTCGCCAGGGACATAAAAGCCGCTGTCTTCGCCAGAGGATTCTTGCTTGTTTTTAAACAGTTTCGAGAACAAGCCCATGCGTGATTTTCAGTCGAGTGCGTTTCAGTGAAGTGAGGATTTTCGGGCCTTCATCACGCCGGCGACGGTGAGGAAAGAACCAAAGACCACAATTCTATCATTCTCACCGGCCCGGCTCATTGCATTTGCAAAAGCTTGTGCCGGATCATCGAAAATAGACACAGTATGCTCGCTGCTGTCGGGCTTATCTTCCAGCATGATCTGCACCTTGGCGGCCAGCTCGGAAGCCGTGGCCGCGCGCGGCGAAGGCAAGCCCGTCAGGCACCAGTGGTCGACGTGTTCGCTCATCGCGGCCAGCACGCCATCGATATCCTTGTCGTGCATGGAACCGAACACGGCATAGGTGTATGGGTGAAACCCCATGTTGCCCAGGTTCTGGTTCAGCGCCGCGGCAGCGTGGGGGTTGTGCGCCACGTCGAGGATCACGCTGGGGCGCCCAGGCAAGACCTGGAAGCGGCCCGGCAATTCCACTGTCACCAGGCCCGTGCGCACTTCCTGCGCGCCCACGGGCAGTTTCAGCCTCAGCACTTCCAGCGCGGCCAGCACGGCCGTCGCATTCAGGATCTGGTTGGCGCCGCGCAAGCTCGGGTAGGCCAGCGAATTGCGGCGCTGCTCGCGTCCGCCGTAGTTCCACTGCTGCTTGTCGCCCGAATAGTTGAAATCACGGCCCATCAGCCACAGGTCGGCGCCGATGGCGGCCGCATGGTCGATCAGCGACTGCGGCGG
This sequence comes from Janthinobacterium sp. SUN073, assembly GCF_030397665.1. Lineage (GTDB taxonomy): Bacteria > Pseudomonadota > Gammaproteobacteria > Burkholderiales > Burkholderiaceae_D > Janthinobacterium. The sequence continues at coordinate 517,130 of NZ_JAPUBT010000001.1, forward strand.
CACGGGGTCGCTGCAGATGGCCGCCTTGCCCGGACGGAAGATGCCGGCCTTTTCAAAGCCGATCGCTTCACGCGTGTCGCCCAGATAATCCGTATGGTCGATGTCGACGCTGGTGACGATGGCCACATCGGCGTCGATCACGTTGACGGCATCGAGACGCCCGCCCAGACCCACTTCCAGGATGGCCACGTCCAAGTTGGCTTGCGACAGCAAATGGAGGATGGCCAGGGTGGTGAATTCGAAATACGTCAGCGGCGTGTCGCCGCGCACGGCTTCGACGGCATGGAAGCTGGCAACGAGCTGTTCGTCGCTGGCCATCTCGCCCAGCACGCGCGCACGCTCATTGAAATCGAGAAAGTGCGGCTTGATGTACAGCCCCACTTTGTAGCCGGCACGCAACAGCACGGACTCCAGCATGGCGCAGGTGGACCCTTTGCCATTCGTGCCCGCCACCATGATCACGGGGCAAGTAAACGCCAGTTGCATGCGCGCCTTGACGGCTTGCACACGGTCCAGGCCCATGTTGATCTGGGTTTCCGAATGGCGGGTTTCCAGCATGGCGAGCCAGTCCGGCAAGGTGGTGGGGAGGTTTGGCATGGGAGACTTCTTGAAAAGAGTGCGCGAGGCAATGAGACGGGTAAACCAACGAAGAGGGCCGGTCCCTGCGGGATCGAGATTCACGCCACTGGAGTGAATCTCCCCATCGGGTCCGACCCCGGCAGTTCAGGTTTTGGGGTAAATCCAATTACGCAAGTACTTCAACGGCCTGGTTCTGCAACAAAGCCAGCAGACGGGCGATTTCTTCGCGCATCTTGCGGCGGTCGACGATCATGTCGACGGCGCCCTTGGTGACGAGGAACTCGGCGCGCTGGAAGCCTTCCGGCAGTTTTTCGCGCACGGTGTTTTCAATCACGCGCGGGCCGGCAAAGCCGATCAGCGCTTTCGGCTCGGCGATCACCACGTCGCCCATGAAGGCGAACGAGGCGGACACGCCGCCCATGGTCGGGTCGGTCAGCACGCTGATGAATGGCAATTTCTTTTCCGACAGCTTGGTCAGCATGGCCGTGGTTTTCGCCATCTGCATCAGCGACAGCAAGCCTTCCTGCATGCGCGCGCCACCGGTGGCGGTGATGCAAATGAACGGCACTTTCTGTTCCAGCGCGATTTGCGCGCCGCGCACGAAGCGCTCGCCCACGACGGAGCCCATGGAGCCGCCCATGAATTCGAATTCGAAGCACGCCACGACGACTGGCAGGCTCATGATGGCGCCGCCCATGACGACCATCGCATCCGTCTCGCCCGTCGCTTCCATGGCGGACTTCAGGCGGTCCGGGTATTTCTTGCTGTCCTTGAACTTCAGGGTGTCGACGGGCAGGATTTCCTGGCCAATTTCATAGCGGCCACCCGCGTCGAGCAGGCTGTCGAGGCGTTCACGCGCACGGATGCGCATGTGATGGTCGCATTTCGGGCACACGTGCAAATTCGATTCCAGGTCCGTACGGTACAGCACGGCTTCGCACGACGGGCACTTGACCCACAGGCCTTCCGGCATGGTCTTGCGCGCGGCAGCATCAGAACGCTGGATGCGCGGTGGCAGCAGTTTTTCCAACCAACTCATATTTTCTCCTTGGGCCCTTGTTGGGGTAGCGTCGGTGGACGCCCCCGGCAGACGGTCAACGGCGACACCCCGCAGGACGCCACCAAAAATTTTATCTATTGCACAATAACAGGCAAATCAGTGGCCGAAGTGTAGCCGTTTATCGCCGGGCTGTCGAACTTTGCCGCCAACGCATCTTGCGTAAACGGCAAGCTTGCTCAGGCATCCAGAGCGGCGCGGATGCCTGCCGTAAAGCTGCGCACGGCGTCCACGGCACCCCCTTCCGGGGCATTTTCGATTTCCTGGATGATGCGGCTGCCGATCACGACGGCATCGGCCACCTTGGCAACGGCCTTGGCCGTGGCGCCATCGCGGATGCCGAAGCCCACGCCGATGGGTAATTTTACATGCTGGCGGATGGCCGCGAGACGTTCCGCCACCTGTTCCGTATCAATGTTTCCCGCTCCTGTCACACCTTTCAGCGACACGTAATAGCTGAAGCCGCCGCCAACCTTGGCCACTTGCGCGATGCGCTCTTCGGTCGAGGTGGGCGCCAGCAGGAAGATCAGGTCGAGACCCGCTTCGCGCATGGCGGCACCAAACTCCTCGCACTCTTCCGGCGGATAGTCGACGACGATGGCGCCATCGGCGCCGGCCGCTTGCGCTGCCGCAATAAAAGCGGCGCTGCCGATGCGCTCGATGGGATTGGCATAGCCCATCAGCACCACGGGCGTCGTCTGGTTCGTTACACGGAACTGGCGCACATAGCCGAACACGTCGTGGATGCCGACATTGAATTTCAAGGCCCGTTCGCAGGCGCGCTGGATGACGGGGCCTTCGGCCATGGGGTCGGAAAACGGCACGCCCAGTTCCAGTATGTCGGCGCCGCCCTCGACGAGCGCGTGCATCAAGGGCACGGTGGCGTCAGGGCCGGGATCGCCGGCGGTGATGAAGGTGACCAGGCCGGTCTTGTTGTTGGACTTTAAATTGGCAAAGGTGGTGGCGATACGGGACATGGATATCTTTCGTGGTGATGGATAGAGGAAATAATTTCAACCCAGGAGCAAAGACCGGGGTCGGACCCTGAGGGTCCGACCCCAGCCGTTATTGGGGTCTCAGGAGAAATTGAGTCCCATGCGCTCCGCCACGGTATGCATGTCCTTGTCGCCACGGCCCGACAGGTTGGCCAGCACGATCTGGTCTTTCGGCAAGGTAGCCGCCAGCTTGGCCGCGTAGGCCAGCGCGTGCGACGATTCCAGGGCCGGGATGATGCCTTCGATATGGCAGCAGTCGTGGAAGGCCTGCAGCGCCTCATCGTCCGTGATGGACACGTATTGCGCGCGGCCCGAGTCTTTCAACCAGGCATGTTCCGGACCCACGCCCGGATAGTCCAGGCCGGCCGAGACGGAATGCGTCTCGATGATCTGGCCGTTTTCATCCTGCAGCAGATAGGTGCGGTTGCCGTGCAGCACGCCCGGAAAACCAGCCGTCAGCGAAGCCGAGTGCTTGCCCGTGTCCAATCCTTCACCGGCCGCTTCCACGCCGATCAGTTTGACATCCTTCTGATCGATATACGGGTAAAAGATGCCCATGGCGTTCGAGCCGCCGCCGATGCAGGCCACCACATAGTCGGGCTGGCGGCCCGTCATTTCCGGCATCTGCACCAGGCATTCCTCGCCGATCACGGACTGGAAGTCGCGCACCATCATCGGGTAAGGATGGGGTCCGGCCACGGTGCCGATGATATAAAAGGTGTTTTCGATGTTGGTGACCCAGTCGCGCATGGCTTCGTTCAGCGCATCTTTCAAGGTCTTGGAGCCGGATTCGACCGGTACGACGGTGGCGCCCAGCAATTTCATACGGTACACGTTCTGCGCCTGGCGCTTGACGTCTTCGCTGCCCATGTAGACCACGCATTCGAGGCCGAAGCGGGCGCAGATGGTGGCCGTGGCCACGCCATGCTGTCCCGCGCCCGTCTCGGCGATGATGCGCGGCTTGCCCATGCGTTTGGCCAGCAAGGCCTGGCCGATCACGTTGTTGATCTTGTGCGCGCCCGTGTGGTTCAAGTCTTCGCGCTTGAAATAGATTTGCGCGCCACCGGCCATCTCGGACCAGCGCTTGGCGTGGTAGATGGGCGACGGACGGCCGACGAAATGCTTGAGCTCGTAGCGGAATTCTTCGAGGAATTCCGGGTCGACGCTGTAGCGGGCATAGGCATCTTTCAGCTCGGCCAGCGCGTGCGTGAGGGTTTCGGCAACAAACGCGCCGCCATACGGGCCGAAGTGGCCGCGCAGGTCAGGGAATGGGTAATCGGTGGCGTGGAACAATGCGGCGGCTGCGCCGGGCGCGGCGCTGTGGTCATTCATGTGGTCATTCATGGTGGTTTCCTCTGGCAATGATGGCATCGGCATCCTGCACCGCGGCGATAAACGCGCGGACACGGGACGCGTCCTTGATACCCTTGGACGCTTCGACACCACTGCTGATGTCGACGGCGTAAGGGCGCACGCGCACCACTGCGTCAGTCGCGTTTTGTACGCTCAAGCCACCACTTAAAACGACCCGAGGCGCGAGTTCTTCTGGAATGAGGGACCAATCGAATACCTTTCCTGCACCGCCATACGCATCCACATAGGTATCGAGCAAGAGGCTCGAGAACAAGGGACTGGCGGCGCGATAGCGCTGTTCGTATTCTAGCAAATCTTCACGGGAGGTGTCAGGTTTGACGCGGAACACTTGCGTAAACGGCGTATTGACGGCGCCGGCCAGCGCCGCGCTGTGTTCCGGCGTCTCGTCGCCATGAAATTGCAGCAGAGACAAGGGTGCCACGGCCCTAGTGGCCCGCACTTCTTCCACGGTGGCGTTGACGAACAGGCCCACCGTCGTCACGTACGGCGGCATGGCGGCGATCAGGGCCGCCGCCTGCCCGGGCGTCACATAGCGGGGGCTTTTCGGATAAAACACGAAGCCGATGGCGTCGGCGCCCGCCGCCACAACCGCCTGGATGTCTTCAACGCGGGTCAGGCCGCAGATCTTGATGCGTGTGCGTGGCATGTTATTCCTTAAGGTAAACCGTCAGAACCAGGGCAAGGCGCTGCTGCTGTCTTGCGGCAACTCCCACTTGGGATCGTAATCGATCTGCGCCAGGTACAAGCCGTCCGGCATGAAGGTGGGCGCGGCAGCGTGGCGGTCTTTGCTTTCCAGCAGATGCCCGAGCCAGTCCGGTTTTTCGCGTCCCGTGCCGATGTAGACGAGCGAGCCGACCAGGTTGCGCACCATGTGGTGCAGGAAGGCATTGGCCGTGATGGTAAAGATGACGCAATCGCCGCGCCGCTCGATGCGGATGTCGTGCATCAGCTTGACGGGCGACTTGGCCTGGCATTGCGCGGCGCGGAAGGCCGTGAAGTCGTGCCAGCCCAGCAGCGGCTGCACGGCCTGGCGCATCAGTTCCACGTCCAGCGGACGGAAAAAGAAGCCGGCGCGCCCTTCCACCAGCGGCGAGCGGGTGGCGTTGTTGTACAACACATAATGATAGGTACGCGCGCGCGCGCTGAAGCGGGCGTGGAAGAAATCGTTGACGGTGGGGTCGCCTTCGAGTTCCTTGGCCCAGCGCACGGCGATGGATTTCGGCAGGAAGGCGTTGACGCCGCGCACCCACGAGTGCACGTCGCGGTTCAGTTCCGTATCGAAATGCACCACTTGCTCGAGCGCATGCACGCCCGTGTCCGTGCGGCCGGCGCAGGTGGTGGCCAGGCGCACGCGGGCAAACTGCTCCAGCGCGTTTTCCAGCTGGTCCTGCACCGTCTGCCCATCTTCCTGTTTCTGGTATCCGTGCCAGGCCGTGCCGTCATACTGCAGGCCGAGGACGATACGCTTGAATGGGGTTGCTGTCGTAATATTTTGCATCGAAGCATTATACCGGCGCGGCAGCCTGCCGCACCGGCGGGCATTGCTAGCTGAGGAGTGCCTTCATTGTGTTCGCCTTGGCGACCTGCTCTTCGCTGCCGCCTTTGATGACCTCATCGATCAGCTCGCGCGCGCCTTCCTTGTCGCCGATTTCCTGGTAAGCGATCGCCAGGTCCAGCTTGGTATCCATTTCCATGTGGATGGCCGACAGCGGGTCATCCACACCCACACTGGCCGTCTTGCCATCGTTGAGGTCCAGGTCGATGCCGGACAGGTCGAATTCTTGCGCGGGCGGTATGGCTTCCGGCAAGGTTGCTGGCGTTTGCGCATCGTCAAACAGGCTGTCGATGGAAGACTCGGTCGCCGCCATCGGTGCGGCAGCGGGCGCCACCGGTTCGTCGAGGTCGAAATGGGCCAGGTCCACATCCTTCAACGGGTCGGGCAAAGGTGTCAAACCGGCGCCCACGCCATTCACGGGGCCGGCTGGCGGCTCCAGGTCGAGGCCGAAATCCATGCTGGCGTCATACTGCGCCTCCTGCGTAGTGGACTGCGGCTTGCTGTCCGGCCCCGGCATGACGATCGGGTCGCTGGTGGAGACGGGCTCGAAATCGAGGCTGTCGAGGTCAAAATCGAGGGGATCGCGCGCATCGCGGGCCGCCACGGACGACACCGGCTCAACCGGCGCCAGGTCGGCCAGCGGCATTGACGGCTCGTCAGGCAAGTCCATGCTCTGGCCATGCAAGTCGTCGCCGGCGCCCTTGCTCAGGCTGACGACGGCGTCGTCTTCCGTGTCGCCATACAGGGGATTGGTGGGATCGAGCGCCATGCCCAGCGCGGCCGCCTGCGGCCACTCCTCGCCCTGGCCCCGCGTCAGGCTGTACAGCTCGCTAGCCTGGTCTTCGAACGCGCGCACATCGTTGCGGGCCGAATAGATTTCCAGCAACTTCAGGCGGGCCGCATGGCGCTCGGGGTGGATGCGCAAGGCTTCCTTGAGGATATCTTCCGCCTGGCCATCGCGGCCGTAGGCGATATACACGTCCGCTTCGGCGACGGGGTCCGTTTCATTGCCTTCAAGCATGCTGGCGCCCGCCGCGGCGGCCACGCCGGCTGCGGCGGCGCCCGTGCCGAACAGGTGGTTGCTCGCTTCGGACTGCTGGTCTTCCGGCGCCAGGCCCGATGGCGGCGTCACCGGCGCTTCCGGTTCAAGCACGGGCGCCACGCTCTCTGGCGCCGGCGGCGCGTCCTTGCGGCGGCGCGCGATCACCAGCGCAGCCACGGCGGCCAGCAATGCGGCCAGACCGATGCCGATGGCCCCCAGGTGGTCGCTGATCTTGTCGGTGATGGTCGGCTCCAGCGGCGATGGTTTTTTTACCAGCGGCACCGGTTTCGCCTTGGGTACGGGAGGCAGGGCTTCGGCTGGCGCGCTGGCGATGGCGCTGGCCGGTGAGTTTGCCGACGCGCTGGCAGCGGCCTCGGCCGGTTTGGCGGGTGCTGGCGCGCTCTTGTCTGCCATGGCCTTGCTCTTGACCGCCATCAACTTTTCCAGGTCGCTGACGTTCTTTTCCAGCTCCTTGACACGGGCGGCCGCTTCATCGACCTGCTTCGCCTTGGCGATCTTGTCTTCCTCGCTGGCGATGGCGCTCTTGCCGGCCGACTTGGCCGCCGGCTCCGCCTTCGACAGTTTCAGCTTGTCTTGCGACTCGCTCACGGCCGTCGGCTTTTCCTGGACCTTGGTCGCGCCGATCTTGCCAGCCGTGCTTTGCGTCGCCTGCGCCGCCTTGGCCGGCTTGCTTTGCGATACCTGCCCCGCCAGCTTGTTGCGGTAGGCTTCGAAATCGATGGCGTGCGCCGTCACGACGCCCTTCGCTTCGGCCGCGTCGGTGGCGCGCACGGCGTCCGCGCCCGGCACGGCCAGGATGCGCCCGGCCTGCATGCGGTTCATGTTCTCGCCTCTGAAGGCATCGGGGTTGGCGCGGTACAGGGCGACGAGCATCATGTCGAGCGAAACGCCCGATGGTTTCAGTTCGCTGGCGATGCGGCTCAGGGTGTCGCCCGCCTTGACCTTGTATTCGCCAGCCGGCTTCTTGCGTGACTCTTGCGCCGCCGTCGGCTCCACATTGCGCCCGGCCCGGCCCGGTTCGGCCGGGGCCGTCACTTGCGCGCCGCGCGTCTGGCGCGCCTCGGGCGTGTCGAGCACGAACGCATATTCGCGTACCTGGCGCCCGCTCTTGCTGCTCAGTTCCAGCAGCAAATCCACCATGGGCTCGGCCACCGCTTGCGCCGAGCTGATGCGAATGAAGGATTTGCCGTTGCGGCTTTCCACGGCAAACGTCAGCGCGTTCAGGGCCGGATTGAATTCCACGTTGGCCTGGCGGTAGGCATCCGGCGGCGCCAGCTTGGCCAGCAGGCTGCTTGCCTCGCCTGGCTTGACTGCCGATAATTCGACCTCGGCGCGCAGCGGCTGGCCGGCGGCGGATAGCACCGTGATCTTGCCCAGCTCGGCTGCGGATACCGCCGGTGACAATAACACCGCACAGGCGACAGCGCTGCTGAGTGTTTTAATGGCAAGGGAGGCGACCCGGGGACGAGTATGTACAGGCATAGTTGGCGGCATCTTAGTTGACATGGGAAAACTGTTACTTTTCCAGAGGTATCAACATATCATCATGCCCAGAGCTATGCAAGCTCCGCATGGTTGAGCCTTGACGGGCTCAGGACGAAAAAAAAGCCGGGAAAACAGCCCCGGCTTGATCTGCATCAGCAATTGATTGCTGATTTATTGCTGTTACGCGTCCAGCAAAATGCGCAGCATGCGGCGCAGCGGCTCGGCCGCGCCCCACAGCAATTGATCGCCCACGGTGAAGGCGGACAGGTATTCGCCGCCCATGCTCATCTTGCGCACGCGGCCCACAGGAATCGTCAGGCTGCCCGTGACGGCTGCCGGCGACAGGTCGCGCACGGACGCTTCGCGCGTGTTCGGGACCAGCTTGACCCATTGATTGTTGCTGGCGATGATGTCGTTGATTTCATCGAGCGGCACGTCTTTTTTGAGCTTGATGGTCAGCGCTTGCGAATGGCAGCGCATGGCGCCGATACGCACGCACAGGCCGTCGACAGGAATTTCCCTGGTGCCGAAATCGATGCCGCGACCGAGGATCTTGTTCGTTTCCGCGCCCGCCTTCCACTCTTCCTTCGACTGGCCGTTGCCCAGGTCCTTGTCGATCCACGGAATCAGGTTGCCGGCCAGCGGCGCACCGAATTGCTTGATTTCATCCGGGGAATAGCCGTGCTGGGTGGCCAGCACCTGGCGGTCGATTTCCAGGATGGCGGAAGCGGGGTTCTCCAGCAGCGCCTTGACGGAGCTGTTGATGGTGCCAAATTGCGTCAGCAGTTCGCGCATGTGCTGCGCGCCGCCGCCCGATGCCGCCTGGTAGGTCATCGACGTCATCCAGTCGATCAGGTCGTGCTGGAACAGGCCGCCCAGGCCCATCATCATGCAGGAAACGGTGCAATTGCCGCCGATGTAGTTCTTGACGCCCTTGCCCAGCGCATCCTTGATGACGTGCAGGTTGACGGGATCGAGCACGATGACGGCGTCTTTTTCCATGCGCAAGGTCGAGGCCGCATCGATCCAGTAGCCATTCCAGCCCGCTGCGCGCAGCTGCGGGAAGACGGCGCTAGTGTAGTCGCCGCCCTGGCAGGAAATGATGATGTCGCACTTGGACAGTTCGGCGATGTTATTGGCATCCTTGAGGATGGTTTCATTCTTCGCCATGGCCGGCGCCGCGCCGCCCGTGTTCGAGGTGGTGAAAAACACCGGTTCGATATGGGCGAAATCGCCCTCTTCCTGCATGCGTTGCATCAGGACCGAACCGACCATACCGCGCCAACCTACCAAGCCAACTAATTTCATTACCATTCCTCAAGATGAGACGGCGACTGCCGTCATTAGACTATTTTATCCCAGTGCTTTTACAACTGCATCGCCCATCGCCTCGGTACCGACCAAGGTGGTGCCCGCTTCGTGGATGTCGGCCGTGCGCAAGCCCTGCGCCAATACTTTCTTCACAGCACCTTCGATGCGGTTTGCCTGTTCTTCGCGGTGCAACGAATAGCGCAGCATCATGGCCGCCGACAAAATCGTCGCCAGCGGATTGGCGATGCCCTTGCCGGCGATATCGGGCGCCGAGCCGTGCGAGGGCTCATACAAGCCCTTGTTGTTGGCATCGAGCGAAGCGGACGGCAGCATGCCGATCGAGCCCGTCAGCATCGACGCCTGGTCGGACAAGATGTCGCCGAACATATTGCCAGTCACCAAGACGTCGAATTTTTTCGGCGCCCGCACCAGCTGCATGGCCGCGTTATCGACATACATATGATCGAGCGCAACATCCGGGTATTCCTTGTGCACATCGGTGACGATGTCGCGCCAGAACTGGAACGTTTCCAGCACGTTCGCCTTGTCCACGCTGGTCAAACGCTTGTCGCGCTTTTGCGCGGCCTGGAACGCCACGTGGGCGATACGGCGGATTTCGCCTTCCGCATAGCGCATGGTGTCAAATCCTTCGCGCTGGCCCTTGAACGGACCGTCCGGACACTCGCGCAAGCCGCGCGGCTGGCCAAAATAAATGTCGCCCGTCAATTCGCGGATGATCAGGATATCCAGGCCGGAGACCACTTCCGGCTTCAGGGTCGAAGCACCTGCCAGTTCCGGGTACAAAATGGCCGGACGCAGGTTGGCGAACAGGCCCAGGTTCTTGCGCAAGCCCAGAATCGCCTGTTCCGGACGGAACTGGCGCTCCAGCTTGTCGTACTGGTAGTCGCCCACGGCGCCGAACAGCACGGCATCGGCCGCTTTTGCCAGCGCCAGGGTGCCTTCCGGCAACGGATGGCCATGGGCCGCATAGCCAGCGCCGCCCACGGGTGTCGTTTCCAGCTCGAACGATTCGCCCAGCACATTCAAGACCTTGACGGCTTGCGCGACGATTTCAGGACCGATGCCGTCGCCGGGTAAGATTGCAATTTTCATATTTTTATCGATTAGATGACGTTGGCGAGCCAGGGCTGATTGGTGAGATGACGCTCTTCGAAGGCGCGGATATCGTCCGCATGGCGCAGGGTCAGGCCGATATCGTCGAGGCCATTCATCAGGCAATATTTGCGGAAGGCGTCGATCTCGAATGGATACGAAACGGAACCATTGCTGGTGCGCACGCACTGCTGCTCCAGGTCCACCACCAGTTTGTAGCCGGGGAAGGCCTTGACTTCATTGAACAGGTGCTCGACCTGGCTTTCCGACAGCACGATGGGCAGCAAGCCATTCTTGTAGCAGTTATTGAAGAAGATGTCGGCGAACGAGGGCGCGATGATGGCGCGGAAACCATATTGATCGAGCGCCCACGGCGCGTGCTCGCGCGAGGAGCCGCAGCCGAAGTTCTTGCGCGTCAGCAAGATGGAAGCGCCCTGGTAGCGCGCCTCATTGAGCACGAACTCGGGGTTCAGCGGGCGGCGGCTATTGTCCTGACCCGGTTCGCCATGGTCCAGATAACGCCATTCGTCGAACAGGTTGGGGCCGAAACCGCTGCGGTGGATCGACTTCAGGAATTGCTTCGGGATAATCGCGTCGGTGTCGACGTTGGCGCGGTCCAGCGGGGCGACCAGGCCTTCGTAAATCGTAAATTTATCCATGCTGTTTCTACTCGGTAGGACGGGCGGCGCACTGCGCCGGCACGTCACGGTTTATTTTCCGCCGGCGCCAGTGACGACCTGGCCGACTTTCTGCACATCGCGGCCGATGCCGGAGACGGTGTTGCAGCCGGACAAGATGACGGTGGCGATGAGGAGGGCGAAGAGTTTTTTCATGATGATTTCTTGATAGTAAGTAAGGGACCGGAAACGCTAGTGTACGCCAGCGGCGCCGGTCCCTGCCCTCATCGCAAGCCCCGCACGTCGACAAAGTGGCCGGCGATACCCGCCGCCGCCGCCATCGCGGGCGACACCAGGTGGGTACGGCCGCCCTGCCCTTGCCGGCCTTCGAAGTTGCGGTTCGAGGTCGAGGCGCAGCGTTCGCCCGGTTCCAATCGGTCCGCATTCATGGCCAGGCACATGGAGCAACCCGGCTCGCGCCACTCGAAACCGGCATCCTTGAAGATGCGATCCAGGCCTTCGCGCTCGGCCTGGTCCTTGACGAGACCGGAACCAGGCACCACCAGCGCCAGGGTGACGTTCGAGGCGCGGTACTTGCCACGCACCACGGCGGCCGCCGCGCGCAAATCCTCGATGCGCGAATTGGTGCAGGAACCGATGAAGACCTTGTCGATGCGGATGTCTTCGATGGCGGTATTCGGTTTCAGGGCCATGTAGACCAGCGCCTTTTCCATCGCATCGCGCTTGACGCTGTCTTTTTCCTGGTCAGGATCAGGCACGCGGCCATCGACGCCGACCACCATCTCGGGCGATGTGCCCCAGGTCACTTGCGGCACGATCTCTTGCGCGTTGAGGGTGACGACCAGGTCGAAGCGGGCGCCTGGGTCCGAATGCAGGGTGCGCCAATAGGCCACGGCGCGTTCCCAGTGCGGACCGGCCGGCGAAAACGGACGGCCCTTGACGTAATTGATGGTGGTGTCATCCACGCCGATGATGCCGGCGCGCGCGCCAGCCTCGATGGCCATGTTGCACACCGTCATGCGTCCTTCCATCGACAGCGCGCGGATGGCCGAGCCGCCGAACTCGATACAGTAGCCCGTGCCGCCAGCCGTGCCGATCTTGCCGATGATGGCCAGCACGATGTCCTTGGCCGTCACGCCGGCCGGCAAAGCGCCGTCGACCTGCACCAGCATGGATTTGGATTTCTTTTGCAGCAAGGTTTGCGTGGCCAGCACGTGTTCCACTTCGGACGTGCCGATGCCGTGCGCCAGCGCGCCGAAAGCGCCGTGCGTGGACGTGTGCGAGTCGCCGCAGACCACCGTCATGCCGGGCAAGGTCGCGCCCTGTTCGGGGCCGATCACATGCACGATACCCTGGCGCTTGTCGTTCATGTTGAAGTAGGTCAAGCCGTAGTGCTTGGCGTTCTTGTCCAGCGTCTCGACCTGCAGGCGCGAGACCGGGTCGGCGATGCCGTCGACGCGGCTGGTGGTGGGCACATTATGGTCGGCCACGGCCAGGTTGGCGGAAATACGCCACGGCTGGCGGCCCGCCACGCTGAGCCCATCGAAGGCTTGCGGGCTGGTGACTTCGTGCAGCAGGTGCCGGTCGATGTACAAAATTGTCGTGCCATCATCTTCGGCCCGAACAACGTGGGATTCCCAGAGTTTGTCGTAAAGCGTCTTCATCATGATTTATGCAGCGTTGCCACAGCCTGTTTAAGTGATCAAGTGATACCAAGTCATACGGTGATCCACAAGGATTATGCCATATATTGGCCAACACAGAACCGAAACAGGCAAAAGCGTGGGATTGGCGATACAAAGTTTGGCCACGCTGTTGGATATGAGCTGGAAATTGCCGATACCGGCACATTGGCGGCATGCCGGCCCCATCCGCAGGCGAGCTGCCGAACGAGTCACGGCGCCGCCAGAAACTGATAATTTTTCTCAATCTTTCGTGTATTGTATTTCGACAATAATGACCGGTGCGCACACGCACCCACAAGCGATGGGAACCTGAATGAAACTGCACTTCTGGGCACTGGCCGCCCTCACCCTGGCCAACACGCATGCGCTCGCCGCCGCGCCAGGAGAAACCTGCGTACAGGACTTGCGCGCGATTCCCCCCTTCCTGCTGGAAAACGATACGGGCGCACGCGCCCACCTGGCGCAAAAGGGCCAGGCGTATTTCGACCGGGCGCTGGCCACGGCCACCACGGCGGCGGCCCACGCGGCCGACGACAAGGCTTGCGACGCGATCCTGGGAAACTATGTGGGCATGTGGCGCAAGGGCCATTTGTACGTGAAGCCGGGCAGCGCGCAAGACGTCGCCAAGCCGGCGCCGGCAAAGCCTAGCGTAGCGGGCCAGGCCGCACCGTCGAAGGAGCCGGCGCTGCAGATCTTGTCAGACTCGACTGTGCTCCTGACCCTGCCCAGCTTCCACGGCCGCTACCGCGCCGCCGTGGCCACCCTGCTCGACACGCACCACGCGGCACTGGCGGCGCGCCCCAACTGGATCCTCGACGTGCGCCGCAACGGCGGCGGCAGCGACAGCACGTATGCGCCGCTGCTGCAATGGATCAGCTCGGACGAAATGGTCAGCCTGGGCGCCGAATGGCTGTCCACGCCGGCCAATATCGAGGGCCAGGAAAGAGTCTGCGCGCTGCTCTCACCCGGCGACCAGGCCTGCGTCGACTTTGCGGCCGATGCCGTGTCACAGATGCGTACGGTCAAGCCGGGCGAATATGTGCCGCAGGAAAGTGGCGATCTCATCAGCTATACCCGCGTGAGCACGCCGGAGCCGCGCCGCCCCGCGCGCGTGGCCGTGCTGGTGGACCGCGATTGCGCCAGCTCTTGCGAAGAATTCCTGCTGGCGGCGCGGCAAAGTTTTCATGTCAAATTGATCGGCCGCAACAGCGAAGGCGCGCTCGACTATTCCAACCTGCGCCTGCACGCCCTGCCTTCCGGCGTGCGCCAGCTGCAATACGCCACCTCGCGCTCGGCCCGTTTACCGCAACTGCAGGTGGACCTGGGCGGCATCATGCCCGACATCTACCTGCCGCCACCAAAGGATGAGGCGGGCCGCGCGCAAGAAATCGTGCGCGTGCAGCGCTGGCTGGAAGGCGGCAGTCTACGCCCGGATAACATTTGACGCCGCTAGCACCATAAAAAAAGCCCGCTAAACATAGCGGGCTTTCTCATGAATACAGCGATACTTACGGCGCCTGAGAAAACCGTAGCGAGCGGAAGGGAGAGGTGGCTAAGAAGCGCAACCGTACTCTAGTACGGTGAGCATCGCAGGCCGCCTATACCGACGCGCAGTAGGTTTTGTCAGGTGCAATCAGGCAGCTAAACGCACACTACCTCTACACCCGTCCATCAGGAACGACAGACCGACTACCAGCACCAGCTCGCCTTCAGCCGAGCGGGCGGTACCGGTAATGCCTTCCACGGTGATGGCCGTCATCGGCTTGATCACCAGGTCGGCCGTACCATCGACGGCTGCCACGGCGAGAATGTACGGCTGTGGCGCGGCGACAACAATGCCCACGCGCTCGCTGCACGCTTCGTAGCCCAGGGCGCCGGCCAGCGAACGCACGGGCAATGGTCGGCCCTGGTCTTTCAGCACGGGCGCGCCGCCCACTTCCATGAAGGTTTCCGGCAATTCGACGACGCGTTGCACCACCGCCATCGGCAGCGCCAGCGCGGCGCCCGAGGTGGACACCAGCATGGTCGGCACGATGGACAGCTCGATCGGCAGGCGGATGGCAAACTTGGTACCCTTGCCCAGCGTCGACTCGATGTGGATGGCGCCGCGGTTCTTTTCCACGGCCGTCCTGACCACGTCCATGCCCACGCCGCGCCCGGAGACGCTGGACGCCACTTCCTTGGTCGAGAAGCCCGGCAGGAACACCAGCTGGAAGCATTCGTCGTTGCTCAATTGCGCGTTTTCGCTGATCAAGCCTTTTTGCAGGGCCTTGCTGCGCAGGAAGGCCGGGTCCATGCCCTTGCCATCATCCTGCAGCACGATCATGACACTGTTCGCTTCCTGCCAGGCTTTCAGCGAAATATACGACTTGGCGGGCTTGCCGGCGGCCAGGCGCGCTTCCGGCGATTCGACACCATGGTCGAGCGAGTTGCGCAGCATGTGCACCAGCGGATCGTACAGGCTGTCGACCACCACGCGGTCGACTTCCGTCTCCGCGCCCTCGATCGTCAGCTCGACATCCTTGCCCAGGTCTTTCGCCAGTTCGCGCACCAGGCGCGGGAATTTCTGGAACAATCGGCCCACGGGCTGCATGCGCGTGGCCAGGGTGGCCCGCTGCAGTTCCGTCGAGTAGCGCGACGCGCGTTCCAGGGTTTCCGCCAGGGTCGCCATCAGGGTGGCGGCCTGACCTTCGAATTTGAATTGCAGCAAGCGTTCGAGCAGCACGGCAGCCTGGTTGGCAGCCTGCACCGACTCGCCGGCTACTTCCAGCAGCGCGTCGAGCTTGACGGCGTCGACGCGGATGCTGTCTTCCTTGACGGGCGCGGCATGGCGCACTTCCGGACGCTCGTCGCGGCGTTCCGTGCCATCCCATGCCTTGCCGGCCGGCTTGGCGGCGGCGGCAGCGGCAGGCGCGGCGGCCACGACGGCAGGCACAGCGGCGACGGCGGCGGCCGGTGCGGCAGCGACCTGGCTGCCCGCCGGCACAACGGCGTTATACATGCCTTCCCAGTCCAGGCCATCGGCGCTGATGGTGGAAACAGCAGCGGCTGGCGCCGCCACGACCACCTCGGCAACCACCACGGCGACTTCCGCCACCACGGCGGCGGCCGGCGCGTGTGCGTCCATGCCCTTGCCTTCGATGGCGTTCGTCAGAATGTGTTCCAGCTCTTCCGGCATGGCCGGCAAGGCTTCCGGCGCCGCACCGTTGGCCAGTTCCGTCAGCTGGTCGGCGACGAAACCGGACGCTTGCAGCGCCGCCTCGATGGCGATCGGGGTCACCGGCGCGGCGCCCGTACGCAGGGCATCGAACAGATTTTCCGTCAGATGGCAGGCCGCCACCAGTGCCGGCAAGCCCATGAAGCCGGCGCCACCCTTGATGGTGTGGAAGGAACGAAACACGGCATTCAGTGTTTCCTTGTTGTCAGGATCACGCTCGAGGCGCAATAAGTGCTCTTCAACATTAACCGCAAGATCCATCGCCTCAACGACGAAATCCTTGAGCATATCGTCCATTAGAATCCCAAATCCGCAAGAAGGTCGTCTACATTATCCTGGTCCAGCGCCACCGACGGCACGGACGGGCCCTGCATCAGCGGCACCGGCTTTTGCGCCAGTTTTTCGCGCACTTCGGCCGGCGCGTTGTCGCGCAGCAGCTGGGCAAGCTCGTGCTCCACCGTCTTGGTGATGTTGACCACTTTTTTGATCAGCTGGCCCGTGATGTCCTGGAAGTCCTGCGCCATCATGATTTCCAGCAAGCGCGCTTTTTCCGCTTCCGTTGCCTCGGCAACGGCTTGCGCGAACTGGCGCGAATCGCCGGCCAGGGCCTTGAACTCTTCCAGGCTCAGCTTGCCATCGAACAGCGCCTTCCAGCGGCTGTCCATGTCCTTGGCTTTCTTCGACAGCACATCTTGCGCCGGCATGCCTTCGTCGAGCGTATTGAGGACCTTGTTGGCGGCCTGTTCCGTCAGGGTGGCGACATATTCCAGGCGGTCCTGCGCGTCGACGATCTGCGACGACGCTTCCGTCAACGCCTTGTCGTAGCCCAGTTCGCGCAGCGAATCATGCAGCAGGCGCACGATGCCGCCCAGGCGTTCGAACATCGGCTTGTCGGACTGGTCGACAGGATCGGCCGCTTCGCCAGGCACGCCTGCGTCAGCCGCGGGTGGCGCTTCCGGCGCGGCGGCGACTGGCGCGGCCGCTGGCGGCACGGCGGCGCTGGCCGACACGGAGTCGAACAGCGCGTCAAAATCGTCGTCCGCGATCACGGCCGCGGGCGCTGCGGCAGGCGCGGGCTTGGGAGCGGCCGCACTTTGCGCAGATACTTCATCGAATAATGCATCAAAATCATCAGCGGCGTTGGTCATATCCCTGCTTCTCCATAATTTGTCAAAATTCCGCCTGAACTGTGCGTTTTACAGACTGATACCCACAATTTCTCGATTAAGATGATTTGAGGCAATACCGCTGCGATGGTGCGAGTGTAGCAGGGCGCCGCCCTGTTGGTAAATCTCAAAACGCGCTTCCTGGTGTAAAGCTGGTCCACAAGAGCTTTTCCGTCAGGAAATAAGTGTTCCTGCTGTTGTATTTTGAAATACTACCATTGGCGTGCGTGCAAGACCACGCGCCGCACAAGAAATCCTGCTCACGGGCGGCTGCGCAACAGTGCCCCATGGCTATCGTGACGACTAAAACGCGATCTTTCTGCCAATGTTGTCTATACTGAAGGTGCAATAGTATTGATAATTATCAAGTCTTTACATGAATACCATGCTGCCGCCGCGCCTACAATAAGGGGCGTTGCACGCGCTGAGTCACCGCCAAAGGACCTGCCATGTATAAGAAAATTCTGATCGCCACGGACGGCTCCACCGTCTCCAACTTGACGGCCTGTGCCGGCGTTGCCTTTGCCGAACAGATGCAAGCCGACATCCTTGCCGTGTACGTAGCGCCCGAGTACCAGTATCCGGTGTACATCGAAATCATTCCACCGAGCTATCCCAGCGAAGAGGAGTACCGCAGCGCCATGCGCAAGGCGGGCGCCGACCACTGGCAGCCCATCCTCGACGCGGCCGCCAAGCGGGGTCTGGAAGCGACGGGCCTGACGGCCTTTTCCGACAGTCCTGCCCTGAAAATCGTGGAAGTGGCGCAATTGCAGCACTGCGACCTGATCTTCATGGGCTCGCATGGCCGCAGCGGCTGGGGGCAATTGCTGCTCGGCAGCGTGACCAACAAAGTGTTGTCGCACTCGAAATTGCCGGTGCTCGTGCATAGACTGATCAAGGAACCCCCATCGAAATAAGGGGTCACATGGCCAGGCAGGCCGCCGCATCCCGCATCGCGGGTAAAAGGCAACAGTGCGGCCTTTTCAGTTAAAATGACAACGTTTCTCGTTTCTCAACACCTGGCTGGCCGCCACGAAACGGCCAGGACCAATTACACGCCTCCGGATTGCGCGCCTATGATACGTATTGTGATTGCCGACGACCACACCATCATGCGGGAAGGATTGAAGCGCATCCTTGACGGCGCGCCGGACATCGACATCGTGGGCGAAGCCATCGATGGCTTTGAGGTACTCAACCACGTCCGCCAGGGCGGCTTCGACCTGTTGCTGCTTGACCTGTCGATGCCGGGCCGCAGCGGGGTCGACCTGATCCGGCAAATCCGCAGCGAGGCGCCCAAGCTGGCCATCCTGATCCTCACCATGCACGAAGAAGAGCAATATGCGGTGCGCGCCATCCGCGCCGGCGCGCAAGGCTATCTGACCAAGGAAAGCGCGGGCACCCAGCTGGTGGGCGCCATCCACAAGGTGGCGTCGGGCCGTCCCTACATCAGCGCCGAGGTGGCAGAGCAGCTCGTGCTCAACATCATGATGCCGAATGAAAGCTTGCTGCACAAACAGCTGTCGGACCGCGAGTTCGAAGTCTTTTCCCTGCTGGTGGCAGGCAAGTCGATCACGGAAATCGCCAACAATCTGCACCTGAGCGTGAAAACCGTGAGTACGCACAAGACGCGCATCATGCAAAAAATGGGCATGAGTTCGCTGTCGGAAATGGTGCAATATGCCGTGGCACACCGCCTGTTATCCCCCTTCAAGACCTAAGCTGCCTACGCGCCAGCCCGTAGGAACAATCCTACATCAACTGCCACAGCTCCTACTGCCATATTCAGCCACTGCTGATATTAATTGCATACGGTTGTTGGCATACTGAAACCAGTCATCAAGTTGCTGGGAAGTTATTTCATCACATAGCAAGTCTTCAGCGCATTGAGATTTACCAGCCTGGACGCGCGCCGCCCCTTCCCTGCCCGCCGCCCTGTGCACCTTGTCATTCAACTCTGAACTACCTGTCACCAGGAGATGAACATGCTGTCCACGCAAACGCCTGAAACCCGCGCTGCCGCTCCATCGCTGCCCCCCTCCTCTCCGATGGAAGCGGGGCGCCAGCGCCAGGGGCGGCTATGGTCGAACCTGAAGGAGGTGTGCGACCTGCTGCATATCTCCAGCGCCTGCACCATCGCCGCCGATGAACTGCTGTTCCAGCACGTGCAATTCAAGACGGGCCAGCGCGTGCACACCATCGGCCAGCCCTTCGACACCCTGTACATCGTCAATTCGGGCTTCCTGAAAACCGTGCTCATCGATGAATTCGGCAATGAGCAGGTACTCAGCTTTCCCATGAAGGGCGACATGCTGGGCGTCGACGGCATCCACTCGCGCCATTACTCCTCGGAAGCGGTGGCCCTGTCCGACTGCGACCTGATCCTGCTGCCGTTCAAGAAGCTGACGGCGCTGGGCCGCGTGCACCTGGAACTGGAAAATGTCATGTACGGCGTGATGAGCCGCGAACTGGTGCGCGAGCAAGCCATGATCGGCATGCTGGGCGCCCTCAGCGCCGAAGCCCGCGTGGCGCGCTTCCTCGTCTCGCTGGCCGACCGCTTCGCGCAGATGGGCTACTCGAGCAAGCTGTTCAACCTGCGCATGACGCGCCATGAAATCGGCAGCTACCTGGGCCTGACCCTGGAAACGGTCAGCCGCACCCTGTCCGCCTTCAATGAAATCGGCCTGATCTCGGTCGACCAGCGCACCATCGGCATCAAGGACCCGGATGCCCTGAAAACCTTGCGCCGCCTGCCGCCCTCGCGCTCGCGCGCCAAGCAGCTGGCCGCCGCCAAGCTCAAGGCCGACACCACGGCGGCCGCCACCGCCTCGGCGCAATTGCTGGCCACGATTTAACGCCACCCGATTCACGCCACCCGATTCCTTCAAGCTTGGCACAGGCTTGACCCGGCCAAGGCACACCGCCTTGCCGGGTCTTTTTTACTGTCCGCCCGTCTTCCGCCCGCTGGCGCCACCGCGCGCCACGCACACGGCACTCCCCTCCCCGGCAGTCAAAAAAAAGCCTGCATCCGGCACAAATAAGCCTTGCTTTTCGGGCCACATTCAACAATAATGCAAATACGAATCATTCTCAACTGAGATAAAGAAAGCCCAACATGCAAAGCTCAAAACCAGCCTTGATCCAGGATGCCGCTACCGCCCACGTCCGTCCTCCCGTCAGCATGGCGCAACCGGCACGCCGCATCACCAGCGAAGCGCTGCTGCAGCAAGGCCGTGAAGTGGAAATTGAGCACAGCGGCAAGATCTATCGCCTGCGCGTCACCCAATTGAACAAGCTGATCCTGACTGCCTGAAGCAGCACGGCAGCCAGTCACCACACTCGCCAGCCAGTCGCGCCCCGTGCGCGCAGCCAGCCAAACCACCCGCACAGGAGTGTTTGATGGCGAACGACCGACCTTCCCCGATGTTTCCGTCCCCGCAGGGCCAACAGCCTGAATTGCTGCTGTCGGCCGTGCTGCATCTGATGTCGCACTACCATGCGGGCAGTCCCTGCGAGAAACTGGCCGGTGTCATCGAACGCCATCTGCAAGTGCTGTCCAGTTCGCCCGGCCTGGGTCCCGTGTTGCAAGCGACCTGCCAGCAACTGTCGCAGCAATGGGCCACCCTGGTGGCGCTGCATCGGCCTGCACCGCCGAAGACCACCCTGCTGGATCGCCTGGTACGCCTGCTGAGCGCCAGGCGCCCCGCCTCGCCCCTGCCGCAATAATTTCTCTTCAACACCTCCCACCGCCTAACAGGATATCGCCATGTGTGACAAAGACCAGTCCCTGCCCGTCATCAGCAATTGTTCCAGCGGCGAGGCCGAAACGGCCGCGCTCGCTTCGCGCCGCCGCAGGCTGTGGGAACTGTCGCACACCTGCCATTGCCCGCTGGTCGGCGTGGGTTTGCCATTAGGATACCTGCGCAAGCTGGTGGGCAAGATGACGGGCGGACGCGTGCTGGCCGACGACTACGAAGTGCACGTAGGTGCCGTGACGGAATGCGGGGTGCGCAACCGCCTGTCCGAAGCCCTGCAAAAGGAACTCGAACGCCGCTACGCTCCCGTCATCCTGCGCTTTCGCGGCGCCAAGACCACGCAACAAGTGGCCGAACTGTGGCGCACGGCCGTCGCCAACGGCGACGTGTCGGGCGCCTTCTGGGCCGGCCTGACGCACCCGCGCTGCGACGCCGAGCTGGAAGAGCAGATGTGCCGCGATTTGCACATGATTCAGCACCAGGCCGGTGCCTGCGTGCGGGCCGACATGGGAAAATTTACGGCCTTGCAGGAAGAAAATGCGCGCCTGGCACACGAACTGGCCAAGCTGCAACAGCGCAGCCAGGCCATGCTGATGGAAAAGACGGGCGAGCTGGAACGCCAGGAAGCCGTGCTGCTGCGCACGCGGGCCGAATCCATTGGCAAGGATAGCGTCATCGATGGTTTGCGCCTTGATCTGGCGCAGCTGCAGGCCGCCATCCCCGCACTGGAATCGCGCACGCGCCTGGTCGAGCGCCTGGCGCAAATGGATGAGCGCGAAAAGGAACTACGCCAGCAAATCGCGGAATTGAAGCAGGCCCAGCCACGCCCGGCCGCCGCCGTGCCGCCACCGGCACCGAAGCTGGAAGTGCCGACGGGCGGCAAGCTGAAAATGCCGATCCGCCTGGTCGATCAAAGCGTCTTGTGCGTGGGTGGCCGCAGCGGCAATGTCGCCACCTACCGCGCCCTGATCGAGCGGGTCGGCGCGCAGTTCGCCCACCACGACGGCGGCCTGGAAGACAATGCCAACCTGCTCGATTCGAGCCTGGCGGCGGCCGACCTGGTGATTTGCCAGACGGGCTGCATCAGCCACAGCGCCTACTGGCGCGTGAAGGATTATTGCAAGCGCACGGGCAAGCGCTGCGTCTTCATCGACAACCCCAGCATTTCCAGCCTGGCGCGCGGCTTGCAGGAAGTGAGCGGCGAGATGGAAGCGACGCCGCTGGCCACGCTCCAGCCGTAAGCAGCCCCTTCTGTATTAATACACGTCGCGCCGGTAGCGCCCCTCGGCCGCCAGCGCATCGAGCACGGGCCGACCCAGCATCTCCTGCAGGGCCTGGTCGACGCCGCCCGCCATGCCGGCCAGGCTGCCGCAAATATAGATGGCCGCGCCCTGCTGCAGCCACAATGTGATTTCATCGGCATTGCCGCGCAGGCGGTCCTGCACGTAGGTGCGCTCGGCCTGGTCGCGCGAAAACGCCAGGTCCAGGCGCGGCAAGTCACCGCTGGCGTGCCAGTGTTCAATCTCTTCGCGATAATGGAAATCGTGGGCCGCGTTGCGCTCGCCAAAGATCAGCCAGTTGCGCCGCTGCCCCGCCAGCACGCGGCTTTTCAAATGCCCGCGCAAGCCGGCGATGCCGCTGCCGTTGCCGATCAAAATCAAGGGCCGCTGGGCATTATCTTCCAGGCGAAAGCGTTTGTGCTGGCGCAGGCGCAGTTGCACCACGTCACCGACTGCGGCTTGCGCCGTGAGCCAGCCAGAAGCCAGGCCCAGGCTGCCATCGGGATGCGCATGCTGGCGCACCAGCAAGTGCACGCCGCCATCGGGCGGAATCGAGGCGATCGAATATTCGCGCGGTTGCGATGGGTCGGCCGGCGCGGCCACTTGCACCAGGTCGCCCGACTGCCAATCCGGCAAGCTGCCTGCCACGGGCGCCAGTTCCACATGATAGATGGCGCCGCCCGCGCTGCCCGGATTGAGCAACTGCCGCTGCATCAATTTCCAGTCGCCGAAGGCGGGGGCGCTCCAGTCCGGCGCGTCGCTGGTGCCGGCCAGGTGGCTCAGGTGCTGGAACCATTGTTCGATGGCGGCGCTGGCGCTGCGGTCGACCTCGATGCGTTCGAACAGGCGCGCGGCGCCCTGCCTGGCCAGCCAGGCATCGAGCGCGCGGCCGAAGCCGCAAAACTGGCCATAGCTGCGGTCGCCCAGGGCCAGCACGGCGTAATGCAATTGCGGCAGCGCCAGTTCGCCCGTCATCAGGCGGCCCATGAAAGCGGCGGCATTGTCGGGCGCATCGCCTTCGCCATACGTGCTGACCAGGAACAGGGCCCGTTCCGCTTGTTGCAGATCAAGGGCCGTGAGTTCGGCCAGCGCGCACAGGCGCACGGGGATGCCGGCCAGTTGCAGGCTGCGCGCCGTTTGCGTGGCCAGCTCCTCGGCATTGCCCGTCTGGCTCGCATACGCCACCAGCCAGGCGCGATTGTTGGCCAGCGCCGCCCTGGCGGCAGCGGACGCGCGGCGCTTCGCGCGCGCGCGCAGCCAGGGCGCCAGGCATACGCCCGCGTAGCTGAGGGACAAGGTGGCCAGCAAGGCCAGCCGCGTCGTATCGTGCGTAAAAATCATGGGGAATAAATGTTCATTCGTCGAGCATGGCCAGCATGTGGCTGCTCAGCGTTTCGTGGTAGCCATCGCCGTCGCGCCGCAGGAAGCGCGCGGCCAGGCCCTGCTCTTCGGCCAGCGCCATGCCGGCGTCTGGGCCCAACACCGTCAGGGCCGTCGACCAGGCATCGGCCGCCATGCATTGCTCATGCACGACAGTGACGGAAGCGAGTTGATTGGCGATCGGCATGCCGCTGCGCGGATCGATCGTATGGGAAAAACGCACTGTGCCGTCCTGGAAGAAACGCCGATAGTCGCCCGAGGTGGCCACGGAGAGGCCGTGCAGCGCCAGCAACAGTTCCGGCGGATGCTGTGCGGCATCCGCACCATCGACCTGTTCCAGCATCACCCACCACGGCTGGCCGTCGGGCTTGCTGCCGGCGCCGCGCAGCTCGCCCCCCACTTCGACCAGGTAATGGCCGATGCCCTGGCTGTCCAGGTAGCGGGCCAGGCGGTCCACGCCATAGCCCTTGGCCACGGCCGACAAATCGAGTTGCAAGCCACCGGGCTGGCGCGCGCGGCGGGCCGGCAAGTCCAGCTCCAGGCGGCGGCGCTGGCGCTGCGACAGCAGCAAGGCCAGCGTATCGTCTTTCGGCGGCAGGAAGCCCGGTTCATCGTAGCGATTGCGGGGGCCGAAGCCCCACAGGTTGACGAGGGTGCCCGCGCACGGGTCGTACGCGCCACCGGACGCTTGCGACACGTGCATGGCAAAGCCCAGCACCTCGCAAAAGGCGGCGGGCAGGCTGTGCCAGCTGCCGGGCTCGGCCCGGTTGAAGCGGCCCAGGTCGGAGTCGTCGCTCCAGTGGCTCATTTGCGCCACGACCAGGTCCAGCTGTTGCTGCAAACCCTGCTGCAAGTCGGCGCTGCCGGCGCGGCCCGGCATGGCGGATTCGACCAGACGCACCGACCAGCTGGTGCCCATGGTCAGACCGCGCAAGTCCCGGATCGCGGCGCCGGGCGGCGCGACCTGATCGGAAATATGCTGCGGCAGCAGGACCCGGCGCATCGGCGAGCTCGTAAAGAGGCCGCCGCTTACTGCGGCAGCACTTCCACGGTGGCCGCGTACGTCATGCGGCGCTCGGGCATGGTTGGCGCCTGACCGGCCACGGCCGGTGTGGCCGCCGGCCAGGTGCTGCTCAGGTAATACATGCCGGCTGCCGGCACCGTAAACGTGATCTCGCCCTTGGCATCGGTGCTCTGGCGGATTTCACCCAGCACGCCACGGTAGCGCACGCCGCCTGGCACCAGGCTGAAGGCCTGGTTCGCCGCCGGCTTGCCGTCGACCAGGAAGCGCCACGTGGCTTTTTCGCCCGCGCGCAAGTCGTTCGGATGCGTCACTGGTACGAATTCCAAGCCCACGCCCGTCGGCTTGAACACTTCCGTGCTGGTTTCGCCATTGCTGAAGAAAGTTTCCAGGCGGCTGGCCGTGCGCGTGATTTTCACGTCTTGCGCATCGGCCGGCATGTCTTTCTTGAAGGTTTCCTCGTTGCCACGGAAACGCTTCTGCTCGCCATTTTGCTTGTAGCTGGCCATCACGTTTTGCGACACGATGGCCGCCTTGTACGTGCCCGGTTTTTCCATCTTCACATCGAAGACGCTGCGCAAGCGGCCCGTGACGGTATTCGCCGGCGCCACTTTCGCGCCATCGGGACCGATGACTTGCAGCGCATCCAGGCGCAGCGGCTGGTGGTCGATCTCGAACAGGCCATCGGAGACGGCCGCGTCCACCGTCACCCAGGCGTCCTTGCTTTCCACCATCGTGCTCGATGGCACCATCCAGCCCCGGTGGGCGTGGGCGTTCATTGCCAGGCCGGCCAGGACCAGGGCGATCAGGGGCTTATTGAGTTGCTTGAACATGATGTGCGCCTTATGGTTTGAGTTGGACGACGACATTGCCGAGTTCTTCCTTGCCTTTGGCAGGAACGGACTGGGCCGATTTCAGCGGCCACTGGAACGGCACGCGCACCAGTTCGCGTCCACCCGCTTCGCGCGCCGCTTCCACCACCACCTGGTATTCGCCAGCCGGCAGCTTGTCGAGCAAGGCCTTGGCACCGGGGAAAGTCAGCGTATGTTCGCCCGGCGCACGCGTGGCGCCACTGACGCCATCGACGGGCATGGCCAGGTCGCGGCCGCTCTTGCGCCACCATTGACGCATGTCCTTCAGCCATTTCTCGCCTGCCTTGTCCTTCTTTTTCACGTCATACAGCACCGTCAGGTTGCCGACCACCTTTTGATCGGCCGTTTCCAGCCACGCCGCCACGTAGGGACGGTGATATTCCGCCACGTTCAGTTGCGGGATTTCAAGCTTGAGGGCCAGATCGGCCGCCATCGCCGACGTACCGATCAGGGGAAGGCCAAGCGCCAGGGAGTAGCGTAATTTCATGGTGTGCCTGTAAAAAGGAAAAAATAAAAACGATCAGTGAATAAACAGCAAGGCGATCGCGCAAGGTATCAAGATACCGAGGCCAACCATCGGCCAGGTAAATGGCCGGTTGGCCGCGTGGAACTTCAAAATCAATAGCCCCGTCAGGCAAAACACGATGCAGGCGCCGGCAAAAATGTCGATGAACCAGCTCCAGGCCACGCCCGTGTTGCGGCCCTTGTGCACATCGTTGAGCCAGGACACCCAGCCCCGGTCCGTCAATTCATATTCGGCGGCCCCGTCTTCCAGGCCGATGCGCACCCAGGCGTCGCCACCCGCCTTGGGCAACGGCAGGTAGACTTCGTCGACGCTCCATTCGGCGGGACGGCCACCCGCATTGAGCGACCATTGCTGCTTGAGCCAGGTCTCGGCGGCGGCCGGCATGGGCGCGTTGGCGCCATCGTGCTGGGCGGCATACGCGGCCAGTTGCGTGACCAAAGGGGCAGGCAACGTCGCCTGCTGGCGCGTGATCGCCGGCTTCGCTTCGATCTGGCCGGCGTGGTTCAGGGTGATGCCGGTAATGGCGAACAGAAACATTCCCAGCAGGCAAAGCGCCGAGCTGATCCAGTGCCATTGATGCAAATTCTTCAGCCAGACGGCGCGGCTGGCGTTGTTCCTGGCCTTGTCTGCGGCGCCCGCATTACCCATCAATCGCTCCCGGCAAGGAGCGGGCCAGGTGGCGCGACAAGTCAGTGTGCTTCATTCCCATCCTTCAATCAAAGTGCATGCTGATATTTTCAAACAAATGATAATGATTATCATTTATTAAGTCAATACATGGGGCGCCCCGCCGGGCCAGCGTTTTGTAACAGCTTTGAAACAAAGCTGGCCTGCTACGTAAGCTGCCGTACAGAGCAGCATGCAGCAAGCGCCTATGCTTGTTGTTCAGGACAACCAACAAGGGAGCACCCATGCAAGCGTATTCCAGCGAACAACTGGCCAGCATCGCGGCCAGGATCAAGGACGTCAAATTCGGCATGCTGACCACCAGCGACGACATGCGCACCCTCACCAGCCGGCCCCTGACGCAGCAGCAGGTCGACAACGACGGGCAAATCTGGTTCTTTGTTTCGGACGAGGCCGCCTACACGCGCGACTTGCTGAACAATCCGCAAGTCAATGTCAGCTTCGTCGACACGGGCGACAGCCTGTATGTGTCCGTCTGCGGCCATGCACAGTTGCTGAAGGACCGCGCCAAGGCGGAGGAATTGTGGAACCCGCTGGTGAAAGCCTGGTTCCCGGGCGGACTCGACGATCCGAAACTGTCGCTGATCAAGGTGACGATCCAGTCGGCCGAGTATTGGGACAGCAGCGCCAGCAAGATGATGCAATTCTATGCAATGGCCAAGGCGGCCATCACGGGCGAGCCGCCGAAAGACCTGGGTGAACACGGCCGGGTCGACCTGTAGCAGGGTCACCACATTTTACCCGGGTGTTATTGATTTTTAATTTAATCCGGGTAAAATTGCGTGCATATCACTTATTGGAGGCAAGACATGCACGCACCCACCCAACTCACCGCCTTTGCGGGTCCACACAAAGTTGCCACTGGCACATTGCATGCGGTGGCGCAATCACTGAAAGAATTGGTGACGCGCGATCCCGGGGCGCAAATCCTGATCTTCGACGACACGAGCGGCAGCCAGATCGACCTGAACCTGCACGGCAGCGTGGCCGAAGTGCTGCAGCGCCTGCCACGCGAACCCGCGCCGGCGCCAGCGCAGCAGGAGGACGCGCCCCCGCCCGCCCGCACGCCGGGCCGCCCGAAGCTGGGCGTGGTGGCGCGCGAAATCACCCTGCTGCCCCGTCACTGGGAATGGCTGGCGACGCAGCCGGGCGGCGCCTCCGTGGCCTTGCGCAAACTGGTGGAACACGCACAGCGCGGCAACAAGGCGCACGACGAGCAGCGTCAGGCGCGCGAAGCGGCCTATAAAGTCATGAATGCGCTGGCCGGCGATGCGCCCGGCTTCGAGGAAGCCACCCGCGCCCTGTTCGCCGGCAAGCAGCCTGCGTTCCTGGCGTGCGTACAGGAATGGCCAGCCGACGTGCGCGAACACATCTTGCAGCTGGCCCAGCGGGGATGGTCCGGGAGTGAAGAAAGATAGGCGCCCCGGTCAGACGCCCGTGCTGCCCGTGGTGTCGGGGGCATCGTCGGCGCTCTGCCTGCTCTGCCCGGCGGAGCCGGACTGATGATGGGGCAAGCGGTCGGCGCGCCGCACTTCACCGATGGAAAACAGATCGTCGCCGATATCGAGTCCTTGCTCGCTATCGACCAGCACAAAGTTCTCGGCCGACTCGGCCGTACTTTGCTTGCTGCCCGGTGTGGACGGCATGGACGGCGTGCCGCCCTGGCTATTGCCGGGCTGCGGCGTAGTGGAGTTGCCCATCATCTTCCCCCTGATCGTGAGTGCGAGTGGATTGCAGCTTGACTGCGGATTGGCCGTCGCCGGCGCCGCTACTTCATCATAGTGCATGCCTGCTGCATTGCATCAAAATTTTTCGACTGGCCGGCGGCAATGCACGATTCCCGCCGGCCAGACTGCCTTGCTACGGCTTGCGCTTACTTGTTGCGCGAACCGGACGAGCCCGCCCCTGAACCAGGGCCGCCGCTTTGCTTGTTACCACTGTCGCGGTTGCCATCCTGCTTCATGCTGGCATTCTCACGCGAACCGCTGGAACCGGCGGTACTTTGCCGGCTGGCATCGTTCTTGTGGCTTTGGCTGCCTGCGCGGCGCGCTTCTTCCGACGTGAATTCATGGGCCGTGCCCTTTTCATGCGCGGCACGTCCGCCTTCGCTGGCGATTTCGCGCTGCTGGGCGGGGTCCATGGAAGCGAAGCCACGCTTGCTGGTATCGCTTTGCTTGTTGCCGCCGCTGCCGCTACTACCACTGCTGCTGTCGGCTTTACTACCTTGCTGTTTATTGTCGCTCGATGTGGCCATGATGATCTCCTTGATCGATGAATCAGAAAACAGTGCAAACAATGCAATTCTTCCCCCTCGCACGGCAAGGGAAGCCTCATCTTAGTGCGCACATGGGACACAAGAAATAGGAGGATGGCAAGAGCGCATGTAGGATGAGTCCCGCCCGTGGTGGCACAGTTACTTTCAGTTTTCCACCAAAAGTACCAGACACTCAGCAGTTAGCGGGTATAGCAAAAATCGCCGCGTCCGCCGCCACATACACGCGCTCGCCAGCACCTGGCAGCACCGCATGGCCGCCCGTAAAGGCGCCAAACGCGGGCAGGATGGCGCGCTGCGGGCCCAGCAGGAAACACGGCAGGCGCAGGCCGTCACCGCGCAATCCCCTCCCTGTTGCGCGCAGGTGAAACACGGGATGCACATGACCGGCCAGCACATAGCCGGGCGCCACGATGTCCGGGTGATGGCAGAACGACAGATTACCCACCTGGTGCGGCTCATCGACCATGCGGATGCCCAACGCGGCGGCCGGATCGCCCGCATGCGCATCATGGTTGCCGCGCACCACAGTCAGGCGCACGTTGGGATGGCGCGCGCGCCAGGCCAGCATGGCCGCCACGGTGGCGTCCGCATGCGCGGCGCGCGCGTGCAAAAAATCGCCGAGAAAGACGATTTCCTCGCAGACGTAACTGGCCAGCAAGGCGTCCAGCGCCAGCAGGTTTTGCGTGGTGGTGCCGCGCGGCACGGGTACGCCCAGCGCACGAAACGCGGCCGCCTTGCCGAAATGGATGTCGGCGATAATCAGCATCCGGCGCGCCGGCCAGTACACGGCCTTGTGCGCCAACAGCCAAACCCTCTCGCCAGCCAGGTCCACCGCGCAGTACGCTTGCCGCTGCCCGCTCATGCGGCCGCCTTTTCCAGCGCGCTCACCAGGCGCGCCACCCGGTCCGACAGTTTTTCCGTCGTCAGCTGTTCGCGGAAACGCTCGACCATGAGGCCGAAGGCAAACGGCGAGGCACGCTCCAAAGGCTGCAGGCTGATGCGCCGGCCGTGCAGCTCGCGCAAGGTGGCGCGCAAGCGCGTCAGCTCCAGTTCCTGCTCCAGCACTTCGCGCTGCGCCTGCGTGAGCAGCAAATTGGCCGCGTCGTGCTTGCGGAACACTTCAAAGAACAGCGAGGACGAGGCCTGCAG
This sequence comes from Janthinobacterium sp. SUN073, assembly GCF_030397665.1. Classification (GTDB taxonomy): domain Bacteria; phylum Pseudomonadota; class Gammaproteobacteria; order Burkholderiales; family Burkholderiaceae_D; genus Janthinobacterium. The sequence goes on from NZ_JAPUBT010000001.1 coordinate 547,313, forward strand.
CTGGCGCGCGCTTTTCGGCTGCCCCGGATAGCCTTGGAACACGAGGCCGGCGATGCGGGCGATTTCGCGGAAGCGCCGCTGCGACAATTCCGTCGCGTTCAGGCTGGCCAGCACGTCCTCGAGCAAGTTGTCCGTGCTGAACAGGGCAAGATCGGCGCCGCTGGCGCCCGACAACAGCGGCGCAAATGCGATGTCGTCCGCGCCCAGCAATTCAAAGCCGTAATCGTTGACGGCGATCGACAAGGTGGCCGGCTGCACGCGCGCGATGCGGTAGGCCAGCAGCGACGCCAGTCCCAGGTGCACGGAGCGACCCGCAAACGGATACACGAACAGGTGCTGCCCTTCGCGGCTGGACAGGGTTTCCACCAGCAGACTGGCGCGCGTGGGCAGGCTGGACCATTTCTGCTGGATCGCCAGCAGCGGCGCCAGCGCGCGCATTTCCGGCCCGCTGGCTTTCCCTTCTTGCGCCAGCTGCAACTGGTCCAGCACGGCATGCGCCAGTTCCGACGACAGCGGCATCTTGCCGCCCTGCCAGCGCGGCACGGCGCCGCGGCTGCCTGTTGCGCGCCGCACGTAGGCCGTCATCTCGTGCACGCGCACGAATTCCAGGATGCGCCCGCCAAACAGAAAATGGTCGCCCTGCTTCAGGCGCGCGATGAACGATTCCTCAATACTGCCGATCCGTCCCCCGCCGAGGAACTTGACCTGGATCGCCGCCTCCGAGACGATGGTGCCAATGCTCATGCGGTGGCGCCGCGCCAGCGCCACGTCCGGCACGCGGTACACGCCTTCCTCATCGGGCAGCACGCGCCGGTATTCCGGGTACACGGTCAGGCTTTGGCCGCCGCGCGCGACGAAATCGAGCGCCCATTGCCACTCGTCCAGGCTCAGGTGGCGATACGACCAGGCCGCGCGCACTTCCTCGTACAGCGCCAGCGATGCAAAACCGCCGCCCAGGGCGATCGTCACCAGGTGCTGCACCAGCACGTCGAGCGGCTTGTCCGGCACGGGGCGCGCTTCCAGGTGGCCCTGCGCCAGTGCCGCGCGGGCGGCCGCCGCTTCCAGCAATTCCAGGCTGTTGGTGGGCACCAAAGTGACGCGCGAAATGCGTCCCGGCGCGTGGCCGCTGCGCCCCGCCCGCTGCACCAGGCGCGCGATGCCTTTCGCGCTGCCCACTTGCAGCACCCGTTCGACGGGCAGGAAATCGACGCCCAGGTCCAGACTGGAGGTACACACGACGGCTTTCAATTCACCCGTTTTCAAGTGCTGTTCGACCCACTCGCGCACTTCGCGGTCCAGCGAACCGTGGTGCAGGGCGATCAATCCCGCCCAGTCGGGGCGCGCGTCGAGCAGGTGCTGGTACCACAGCTCCGCCTGCGAACGCGTATTCGTAAACACCAGCGTGGTGGCGCTGCCTTCGATCTCGGCGATCAGCGGTTGCAGCATCTGGATGCCCAAATGGCCGCCCCAGGGAAAGCGCGTGGGGTTCACAGGAATCAAACTATCGACGAGGATGCGCTTTTTAATTTTACCTTCCACCAGCACGCCATCGCTTTGTTCTCCCAACAAGACGTCCTGCGCCTGCCGCAAATTGCCCAGGGTGGCCGACAGACCCCACGTCATCAGGTTTTCCTGCCAGCGGCGCAAGCGGGCCAGCGCCAGCTGCACCTGCACGCCGCGCTTGCTGCCCATCAATTCGTGCCACTCGTCAACGATCACCGTTTCCAGCAGGCTGAAGCGTTCCTGCGCGTCCGCCTGGCTCAGCATCAGGGACAGGCTTTCCGGCGTCGTGACGAGCACCTCGGGCCAGGCTTTCGCCTGCCGTGCCCGCTGCGCGGCGCTTGTGTCGCCCGTGCGCGCCTCGATGCGCCAGCCGGGAGCGAGATCCGCACCCGAGGCTTGCAGCGCGCGCACGGTGTCGGCCGCCAGCGCGCTTTTGCTCATCGCTTGCTCATGCAGCGGTCGCCAGCATGGCCTTCAGGGTGGCCAGGGTGTCCGCGTCGGCGATGGCCTTGTCCACACGCCGGCGCAGGATGCGGGGAAAGCGCACGGCGATGCCCGCCTTGTGGCGGCTGGACGCGGCGATGCCTTCGAAGCCGATCTCGAACACCATCGTCGGCTGCACGCTGCGCACGGGGCCGAATTTTTCTATCGTCGTCTTGCGGATGGCGGCATCGACTTGCGCGATCTCCGCATCCGTCAAGCCCGAATACGCCTTGGCGAACGGCACCAGCTTGCGCTCCTCGCCACCTTCACCACCCTCCTCATCCCATACGGCGAATGTGTAATCCGTGTACAGCGACGCGCGGCGGCCGTGGCCCGCCTGGGCGTAGATCAGCACCGCGTCGATGGCATACGGGGCTATCTTCCATTTCCACCACGTGCCCACATCTTTCGTGCGACCCACGCCATACGCGGCCGACACGGCCTTGAGCATCAGGCCTTCCACGCCGCGCGTGCGCGATTCCTCGCGGATGGCGGCCAGCGCCTCCCAGCTGGCAGCCATGATGCGCGGCGACAGGCGCAGCGCGGGAGCATCTACCTGCGCCACGACGGTTTCCAGCAGCGCGCGCCGCTCCAGCTGGGGCAGTTGGCGGACATCCACGCCATCGAGTTCCAGCACATCGTAGGCCACCAGCACGGCCGGCAATTCCGCCAGCAGCTTGGCAGGCAGCGTCTTGCGGCCCATGCGTTGTTGCAAATCGGCAAATGGCGCCGGCACGTCGCCCGGCTGCCAGACGAGGATTTCGCCATCGAGCACGGTGCCTTCCGGCAATGCCAGCTGCGCCAGTTCGGGAAAGCGCTCCGTGATCAATTCCTCGCCGCGCGACCACAGCCAGTTCACACCCTCGCGGCGCAGCAGCTGGGCGCGCATGCCGTCGTATTTCCATTCGACCAGCCAGTCGCCGATGTCGCCCAGCGTCTCCGGCCCCGCCTGCAAGGGGTGCGCCAGGAAAAAGGGGTAAGGCTGGCCGCCGCGCAGCGCATGTTCGTCATCCGACGGCGCGGCGATCAGTTTCAAGAATCCCGCGCCCGTGGGGCTGACCTTGCCATCGGTCCAGCCCATCAGGCGCTGGGCGATCAGCTTGCTGTCCACGGCGGCGATGGACGCCAGCGCGCGCGTCACCAGCAGTTTTGAGACGCCCACGCGAAAGCCCCCGCCTATCAGCTTGATCAATAAAAAACGTTCGCGCGTTTCCAGCTCGTCCCAGTACGCCAGCAAGTTGGCGCGGATGGTGTCGGGCGCCGCGCCGCGCAACGGTGCGATGCGCTGCTCGACCCAAACGGCCAGGCCGATATCGCTGCGCCTGGCGGGCGCGGGCAGGATCAGGGCGATGGTTTCGGCCAGGTCGCCCACGGCGTGATAGGCCTCGTCGAACAGCCAGGCATCGAGGCCCGCCCGTTCGGTCGCGTATTCGCGCAGCAATTTGGTGGGCACGGCCTGGCGCGGCTTGCCACCGGCCAGGAAATACACGGCCCAGGCCGCGTTCTCGGGCGACGCGCCGCGAAAATAGGCTTGCAGCGCCGCCAGCTTGCGGCTGGTGGAGGTGGTCTCGTCGAGTTCCGCGTACAAGCGGGCAAAGTCACGCATGGGGCGCTGCCTCCGGCTGTGCAACTACGCTGTCGTCCGCCTCGTCATCGCCATACTCCGTCTCGAAGCCGCCCGCCTGCCAGCCGTTCTGCCGCAGCCAGCGCACCATCACGGGGATGGACCCATGCGTGACGATGACGCGTTCGGCCCGCGTGGCCGTGATGGCTTGCATCAGGCCGGGCCAGTCGGCGTGGTCGGACAGCACGAACCCCCGGTCCACGCCGCGCCGCCGGCGCGCGCCGCGTAGCAACATCCAGCCGCTGGCAAACGCATCGCTGTAGTCGCCGAAGCGCTTCATCCAAGGCGAACCGGCCGCCGATGGAGGCGCGATCACCATGGCCGTCTTCAGGGCGGCCTTCTCCGTCACCTCGCCCACCATCACGGTGGCGGGCAAGGCCACGCCAGACTCGCGGTAGACCTGCGTCAAGGCCTGCGCCGCGCCATGGCAGATGATGGGACCAATGCTGGCATCGAGGCCCGCCAGGATGCGCTGCGCCTTGCCGAAGGCATAGCAGAACAGCACGCTGGTGCGCCCCTCGGCCGCATTTCCGCGCCACCACTGGTTGATGTCGTCGTATATTTCCTGCGGCGCCTGCCAGCGGTAGATGGGCAGGCCGAAGGTCGATTCCGTGATGAAGGTGTCGCAGCGCACGGGCTCGAACGGTACGCAGGTGGGATCGGGCTGCAGCTTGTAGTCGCCCGATGCCACCCACACTGTACCGCCGTGCCGCATGCGCACCTGGGCCGAACCGAGCACGTGGCCGGCCGGATGCAGCGACACTTGCACGCCGTGGTGTTCGATGCTGTCGCCATACGCGAGCGCCTGGATGGAGACGGGGCCCAGGCGCGCGCGCAGCACTTGCTCGCCGGGAGCGGCGCACAGGTAATGCCGGTGTCCGACACGCGCATGGTCGGCATGCGCATGCGTGATGATGGCGCGCTCGACGGGGCGCCACGGGTCGATGTAGAACTGACCCGGCACACAGTACAAGCCTTCCTTGCGCACCACCACCATGTCTGCCATGCCCGACTCCTTACGAAAAACCGCGTTGGAATGGGCTGATTCTAGCGCGCTTGCGCCCGATCACTGTTCGACAGCGCACTATGGGTTCAAGCCGGTGCGACAAACTCGGCCATGAAGGTGCGCGTGGTGTTTTCCGGAAACGCAATCGTGACCTGGTCGCCCGCCACCGACAGCACGGTGCCGATCTGGTAGCGGGGCACGCGCACGCGGCTGCCGACGGCGATCTGCGGCGCTGGCGGCGGAGCTTGCGCGGGCGCGGGCGGCAACTCGTCCAGGGTGATGGGCGCGGCCAGCGCCGGGGGCGACAGGCAATTGTCGCAGGTGCAGCAGCGCGCGAAATCGGCGGTGTCGCCAAAGTAATCGAGCAGCAGTTTCCAGCGGCACAAGCCGCTTTGCGCATACGCCACCATCTGCTCGAGCGCCTGCTTGTCGCGCTCCTGCTTGTCGACGTAGATCTGCGCCAGCTGCGCATACGAAGGCGTGGCAGCCGAGGGCGCTTTCAGGCTGTAGCCCAGCTTGCGGTCCTGGCGCAGCAGCTTGCCGTCTTTCAACAGTTTCAGGCACACCTTCAGGTGGCCGTCGGAAAACTCGGGCAGGCTGGACGCCAGCGCAGCGAAAGTAAACGTGGCCGGCAACGCTTGCGCGACCGCCACGATGGCGGCCAGTTCTTCGGCCGTGGGATAGTGCTTGGCCAGAAAGAATTGCTGCACCCGCTTGTCTTCCTGGAAGTACAGCAAGGTGCAGTCGGCGGGCAAGCCGTCGCGTCCCGCGCGGCCCGATTCCTGGTAGTACGCTTCCAGGTTGGCCGGCACCTGCAAGTGGATGACGAAGCGCGTGTCGGGCTTGTCGATGCCCATGCCAAAGGCATTGGTGGCCACCATGATGCGGCGCTCGCCATTCATGAACAAGTCCTGGTTGTGCTTGCGCGCGCGCGCCGCCAGCTTGCCGTGATAGCAGGTGACGCTCTCGCCCAACGCTTCCAGCCGCGCCGCCAGGTCTTCGACGGCCTTGACGGTGGCCGCGTACACGATGCCCACGCCCGGCGTCTCGCGCAGCAGGCGCTGGACTTCGTCCTGTTTTTCTCCCGCATTGGTGACCTGGATCACGCGGTAGCGCAAATTGGCGCGGTAGATGCCGGTATTGATGACGTTCAGCTTGCGCGCTTCGAGTTGCGTATCGATATCGGCCATGACTTCCCCCGTGGCCGTGGCCGTCAACGCCAGCACGGGCGGGCGGCCCAGCGCGCGCAGGGCGGCCGCGATTTCCAGGTAGGCGGGACGGAAGTCGTGCCCCCACTGGGAAATGCAATGGGCTTCATCGATGACGACCAGGCTGGGCGGCGCGCCGGCCAGCAGGGACAGGAAGGCGGTATTGCTGAGGCGTTCCGGCGTGCAAAAGATGATGAGTCTGCCACCCCGGGCTATGCGGGCGATGGCGTCGTCTTCCTCGGCGCGCGACAGGCTGCTGTTGAGCTGCACGGCCGTGATGCCCAGTTCGTGCAGCTTTTCCAGCTGGTCTTTCATCAGAGAAATCAACGGGGACACCACCACGGTGGCGCACGGCAACAGGCGGCGGGCAGCTGGTAGCACAGCGACTTGCCGCTGCCTGTGGGCATGATGGCCAGGGTGTCGCGCCCGGCCAGCACGCTGTCGATGACGTCCTGCTGGCCCGCGCGCAGCCGCGCCACGCCAAACACGGAGCGCAGCAGGCGCTGGATCTTGCGCTGGCGGGCGCTGCCCGGATCTTTCACTGCAGAAATGGTAGTCGCCATCGTGGTCCGGTCCCTGACATGCCGGCGCCAATTGCCAGCTTGCCGCCACTTTACGGCCGGGTCTGGCGTACGACCATAGGACGGCTGCTACAGCCAGCGTAGGAATTCAGGAAGCAAACAGGATGGCCCAGAACAGCATCAGCAGCCCGGCAATCGACACGCACCACACGAGCGTGCGCACGACGGGCACGCCGAACGCGTACAAGGGCACATACAGTACGCGGGCGGCTAAATACAGGGCGGCGCCGTACAGGGTCAGCGCGCTTTCCTGCGCCGTCACGTGGGCGATCAGCACGGCGGCGGCGAACAGGGGCAGGGTTTCGAACAGGTTCGCCTGGGCCCGCCGCAGGCGGCCCGTGATCTTGCCCACGGGCGGCCCGTCGCCGTCGCGCGCGCTCACGTTATAGGCCGTGCCCGTTTCGCGCGTGCGAAACAGCGCGGGCAGCAGGATTTGCACCAGCGCCAGCACCAAGGTACAGGCCAGCATCGTCAGTTCAGGGGTCATGCCTTACCTCTACGAGTGAGACGGGCGGGCCGAAGCGGCGCGCGTCCGTCAAGGTTGGTCGAGTGCCGCTTGCAACTCCATCAAATCATAGGGCTTGCGCAAGACACTGGCGGAAAAACCCAGCTCATCCATCGATTCCTTGCCATAGCCCGTGGAAAAGATGATGCGCATGGCCGGTTTATCGCGCAGCACCATGCGCGCCAGCGCGATGCCGGACATGCCGGGCAGGCTGACATCCGTAAACAGGATATCGAAGTCTTGCTCGTTGAGCAATTTCCACGCCGCCTCGCCATCGGACACACCGCTGACCGTGTGGCCCAGCATGCCCACCAGCTCGCACACCATCAGCTGGGAATCGAGATTGTCTTCCACCACGAGTATCTTCATCGATGTCGGCATGTCACCCTGCGGTGTTGGCGCATGGCCCGTCAGGTCCAGCCCCGGCGTACCGCTTCCCAGCACGCTGGCCGCCGTGCTGCCGCTTGCCGGAGAGCCGGCCACCGGCGCGCCGGACCGTTCAAACTGGCGCGCGCGCATTTGCTGCTGGCGGTTGGCCAGCACATGGCGCAGCTTGCGCGCCAGCTCTTCGCGCCGGTACGGCTTGCTGAGCAATTCCACCCCCGCGTCGAGCCTGCCCTCGTGCACGATCACATCCTGCGCGTAGCCCGAGGTAAACAGCACGGCGATGTCGGGCTGCAATTCGCGCGCCTGGCGCGCCATCTCCGTGCTGCTGACGGGGCCGGGCATGATCACGTCCGTAAACAGCAAGTCGATCTGCGCGCCGCTATGCAGCACGGCCAGCGCGCTTTCGCCATCTTCGGCTTTCAGCACCGTATAGCCGAGCGCGCCGAGCATGTCGACCACGGTGGTGCGCACACCCACGTCGTCTTCCACCACCAGTACGGTTTCCGTGCCGCCCGTGACGACACCGCTCAATTCCAGTTCCTCGTCCGCTTCGGCCATCAGGGAACGGGGCAAATAGATTTTGACTCCCGTGCCCACGCCAGGTTCACTGTAGATGCGGATATGGCCGCGGCTTTGCGTGACGAAACCATACGCCATCGACAGGCCCAAGCCCGTGCCCGCGCCTTCCGGCTTGGTGGTGAAGAAGGGCTCGAACGCGCGCTGCAGCACGGGGCCGCTCATGCCGCGGCCCGTGTCCGTCACCGACAGCATCACATACTGCCCGGCCGGCACGTCGACCAGCTTGTGCACATACTGTTCGTCGAGCACGACATTGCCCAGTTCGATGGTCAGCTTGCCCGCGCCATCCATGGCGTCGCGCGCATTGATGGCCAGGTTCAGGATGACGTTCTCGATCTGGCTGCGGTCGACCAGGGTATTCCACAGCCCGCCGCCGCCCACCAGCACGATGTCGATCGCTTCGCCCAGGGCGCGCCGCAGCAGCGCATCCATGTTGCGCACCACGCGGGCCAGGTCGGCCACCACGGGTTTCAACGGTTGACGCCGCGCAAACGCCAGCAGGTGCGACGACAGCTTGGCGCCCCGCTCGACGGCGGCAATCGCCGTGTCCAGGCGCTGGCGCATGAGGCCATCCGTGCCCGCCAGATGCTGCAGCAAATGCAAATTGCCGGAGATGATTTGCAGCACGTTGTTGAAGTCGTGCGCGATGCCGCCCGTCAGTTGGCCCACGGCTTCCATCTTTTGCGCCTGGCGCAAGGCGTCTTCCGCCTTGGTGCGCTCACCCACTTCCTGTTCGACACGGTGTTCCAGCGTTTCGTTCAATTCATGCAGCGCCTTTTCCACGCGGCGCCGGTCCGTGATATCGGTCTTGACGGCGATCAGGGAACGTGTCTGGCCATGCTCGTCCAGCAGACGGCTGACATTGCTCGATACCCACACTTGCGAGCCGTCGGGTTTCAAATAGCGTTTTTCCAGCGAGAACGACTCGCCCGTTTCCACCAGGCGCTGGAACAGTACGCTGTTGCCGGGCACATCCGCCGGATGCATGATGTCGTTCATGTTCAGGCTCAGCAGCTCTTCGGCCGAGCGGCCCAGCATGCGGCACAGGGCCCCGTTGACCCTCTGGAAACGGCCATCGAGGCCCAGCTCTGACAAGCCCACGGAAGCCTGGCCGAAAATGGCCGCCATGCGCTCCTGGCTGGCATTCAGTTCATCCTCGATCTGGCGCCGCTCCGTCACGTCGAACGATACGCCCACGTAGCGGCGCTGGCCCGGCACCCGGCCGGCCACCACCTCGCCCTGGCGCGCGATCCAGCGCAGCGCGCCGTCGGCAGGACGGCGGATGCGGTATTCCACATACTCGAGGGGATTTTGCGCCAGATCAAGCTTGCTGGGTCCGATCTTCTGCAAGTCCCGTTCGTCAACCAGGCTCACCAGCAACTGCTGCGTGACCTCTTCCCCGTCGGCAATGCCCCACAGGCGACGGAACATGGGCGACACCAGCATCGCCCCCGTCTCGGGGAACCATTCGAAGGTACCGATGCCGCCCGCCTGCTGGGCCAGGCGCAGCCGCTCCTCGCCTTCCATGCGCTCGGTGACATCGATGCCCTCGACGAGGATGCCCGTCACCACGCCCTCGTCATCCTTGATGGGCTGGTACACGAAATCGATCTGGCGCAGGCCAGTCTGCCCATCCGCCGTCCGCAAATCCACCTTCATCTGGCGCCCTTCGAAGGGCTCGCCCGTGCGGTAGACCTGGTCGAGCAGTTCGATGAAGCCTTGTTCCTTGACTTCAGGCAGGGCCGATTCGACAGTCTTGCCCAGTAAATCGCGGTGGCCCACCAGGCGCAGATAATGCTCATTCGCCAGTTCGAACACATGCCGCGGCCCGCGCAGCAGGGCCATGAAGCTGGGCGCCTGCTGGAACAGGGCGCGCAGCAGCGCGCGCTCCTCGCCCAGGCGGCGGTTGGCCGCGCGCACGGCCTCGCTCTCGGCCTGCAAGGTGGTGTTGAGTTGGCCCAGCTCGGCCGTGGCCAACTTCAGCTGGCGCCCCTCTTCCATGCGCGCCGTCAATTCCAGCGCCGTGCACAGCACGCCGTCCACCTGGCCGTCGGCGCCATGCACGGGCGTGTAAAACAGGTCGAAACAGACATCCGCGCGCTGTCCGCCGCGCAACAGCGGCAGGCTGCATTCGCGGTGCACCTGCATCTCGCCGCGCAGTCCCGCTGCGAGGATGCGCGCGTTCCAGTCCCAGATTTCGGGCCAGACCACGGGCACCGTGCCGCCCAGCGCCGCCGGATGGCGCGCGCCGGCGATCTGAATGTAATCATCGTTGTAAATCATGACGTGCTGCGGGCCCCACATCAGCACCATCGCCATCGGCGAATTGAGCATGATGTCGACGCTGGTGCGCAAATTGGCGGGCCAGCCTTCAAGCGCGCCCAGGCTGGTGGCGGACCAGTCATGCTGGCGCACCAGTTCGCCCATGCCGCCGCCGCCGAGCGGCCAGGCTGGAGCGCTCATGTGGCCAGTCCCGCTTGCACGCGCACCTGGCACTGGCGCGGGATGCGCACCGTCGCCAGCGTGCCCTGCGTGGCCGTCGAACTGATCTCGACCGTGCCGCCGTGGGCCTTGACGAACATGTTCACCGTGTACAGGCCCAGTCCCAGGCCCTGCCCAGTCCGGCGCTTCTCGCCCGCCTGCTGGAACGGCTCGAACAGGGTCGGCAGCAAAGCGGCGGGAATCACACCACGATTGGCGATGCGCAACTCAATGCAGTCGGCGGCGCGCCCGTCGAGGGCCAGTTGCACCGGCGCGCCCGCCTCGCCATGCGTGAGGGCATTGCACAAGAGATTCGAGATGACTTGCGACAGCAAGCCCGCATCGCATTGGCCGTGCAGCTCGCCAACACTGCTGACTTCGACCAGCGGGGCCTGGCCGGCCGTCTCGCATTCCTCGACGATGGCGCGCGCCAGCGCCAGGTAGTCGTGCGTGCTGCTGCGCAACTCCATCGTGCCGGAACGGATGCGCGCCAGGTCCAGCAACTGGTCGACCATGCGCGCCATGCGCTTGGCGCTGCTTTCGATGCGCTGCGCCGTGACGATCACCTTCGGATGATCGCTCATCATCGGCAACAGCATGGCGCCGTTCATCACCACCGACAAGGGCGTGCGCAAGTCGTGGCCCAGCACGGCCGTGAACAGTTCGTTGAGGTGCAGCGCATGCTTGAGTTCATCGAGCTGCGCCGACAGTTCACGCTTTTGCTGGAACAGCTGCACCAGCACCGCCACCTTGCTTTGCAAGGCTTTCACGTCGATGGGCTTGTACAGGAAATCGACGGCGCCCGCCTCGTAGCCACGGAAGCTGTAGCTCGGCTCGCGCGACGCGGCCGTGAGAAAAATCAAGGGGATGCCGCGCGTGCGTTCGCTGCCGCGCATCAGTTCGGCCAATTCGAAACCGTCCATCTGCGGCATTTGCACGTCAATCAGGGCGAGTGCCACTTCATGCGTCAACAGCAATTCCAGCGCTTGCGCGCCCGAACTTGCTTTCAGGATGACAATACCGGGCCGTGCCAGCACGGCTTCGGCGGCGACCAGGTTTTGCGCGATGTCGTCAACGACGAGGATATGGATAGGAGCGGTCACGGAATCATCTTCAGGCATCGCAACGGCAAGATGCCATCGTGTTTCGATATGAACATCAACATTGTTTCAATTTTCACATATATTACACGCACTGTCCCACTCCCACTCACTTGTGTCCGACAGCGCCCAGCAAGGCCAGGCTGGCAGCCATCTGCGGCAAATCGAGCACCCGGTCGGCGCCGGCCCGCTTGAGCGCGGCGGCCGGCATGATGCCACAACTGGCCCGTTGCGGGTCTTGCACCCAGGCACTGCCGCCCAGTTGCCGCACGCGCGCCAGTCCCGCCGCGCCGTCGGCCGAAGCGCCCGTCAGAATGATGGCCAGCATGGCGCGCCGGTAGGCGTAGGCTGCCGTTTCCAGCAGGACATCGATGGACGGGCGCGAAAAATACACGGGCTCTTCCTGCGACAGGGAAAAACAGCCATCGGGTTCAACTTGCAGGTGGTAATCGGGCGGGGCGAAGTAGACGGTGCCGCCTTGCAGCGGTTCCTTGTCCTGCGCTTCGCGCAAGGGCAGCGCGCAGCGCGCCGCATACAGCTGCGGCAACTGGCTGGAACGGCCCGGCGCCAAATGCAGCACCACCACCACGGTGGCGCGGCAGCTGGCGGGCAAGGCGCGCAGCACGGTACCCAGCGCTTCCACGCCGCCGGCCGAGGCGCCGATGGCGATCAGGCGCAGGCCGGCGGGCGGTGGTGCCACGTCGCTGGTCGGCAGCATGTCAGGCACGCTGGAAGATGCGTACAGCCGGGCTCAGCTCGTTGAAGCTGGCAGCGTGGCGGCTGAAATGCAGGCTTTCCTTCATGCCCAGGCCCAGGAAGCCCCGGTTCACCAGCGCTTCGTGGAACAGGCCCAGGCTGCGGTCTTGCAAGTCTTTATTGAAGTAAATCATGACGTTACGGCAGGAAACCATGTGCACCTCCGAAAACACGCTATCCGTCGCCAGGCTATGGTCGGCGAAGACGAACTGACGCCGCAGGCGCCGGTCAAAGATGGCGCCCTTGTAGGCGGCCGTGTAATAGTCGGACAGCGAACGCTTGCCGCCCGCCAGCTGGTAGTTTTCGCTGAACTGGGCGATGCGCTCGACCGAATAGATGCCCGCTTCGGCGGCGGCCAGCGCCTCGACATTGATGTCGGTCGCATAAATCATGCTGCGTTCCAGCAAGCCTTCCTCTTCCAGCAAGATGGCCAGCGACCACACCTCTTCGCCGCTGCTGCAACCGGCCACCCAGATCTTGATGGAAGGATAGGTGTGCAGCATGGGCACGACTTTTTCGCGCAAGGCGCGGAAATATGCGGGATCGCGGAACATCTCGCTCACCTGCACCGTAAAAAATTGCAGCATCTGCGCGAACATGGCCGGTTCGTGCAAGATGCGGTCCTGCAATTGCGACAGGCTGGCGCAGCCAAAGCGCTCCATGGCCTGGCGCATGCGCCGGCGCAGGGACGCCACGGAATAATCGCGGAAATCGTGCTGATAGCGCAGCAGTATTCCCTCAAGTAATAACTTCAGTTCGATATCGAAAATATCATCATCTAGCAATTTGACATCCACCCTTCTATCCATGCGGCATTCCCCGGCCCCGCACCACTTCGCGGGTGCATGGGGCCAGCCGAAATGCTAGCAGATCGCCGGGGATTATCGCGCAGGAAAAACGTCAGTTAGGTACGCTGGCGTACACTAAGCCCAGTTTTTTCAGGCATCCACGCCCTTCATGCCCTCCTCCGTATAACGCGCGCCCGCCGCCATGCCCAGGGGAAAGGCCGCGTTCATCGCCGCCAGTTCCACCCCGTCCAGCTGCACGCCCAGCGCGCCGAGGTTGTCGTGCAAATACGCGATGCGCTTGGTGCCGGGAATGGGGATGATGTCGTCGCCTTGCGCCAGCAGCCAGGCCAGCGCCAGCTGGGCCGGCGTGCAGCCCTTCGCGCGCGCGATGTCCCTGACCTGCGCCACGATGGCCTGGTTGCGCGCCAGGTTGTCGGCGGCGAAACGGGGATTGAACTGGCGAAAATCCCCCGCGTCGAGACTGGCCGCATCGGCAATGGCGCCCGTCAGGAAACCGCGCCCCAGCGGGCTGTAGGCAAAGAAACTGGCACCCACGTCGCGGCAGGCGGCCAGCACGCCCTGCTCCGGCTCGCGCGTCCACAGCGAATATTCGCTCTGCACGGCCGCCACGGGGCAGAGCGCCGCCGCGCGCCGCAAGGTGGCGGCGCTCACTTCGCACAGTCCCACGGCGCGGATCTTGCCCTCCTGCATCAGCTGCGCCAGCGACCCCATCGAGTCTTCCAGCGGGGTATCGAGGTTCAGGCGGTGAAGGTAGAACAGGTCGATGGCGTCCACGCCCAGGCGCGTTAGCGACGCTACACACGCCTGGCGGATATAGGCGGGGGAGTTGTCGACGCGGCGCGCATAACTGCCCGCCTCGCGCGCCAGGCCGCACTTGGTGGCGACCAGGGCCTGGCCGCGATGGCTGGCCAGGAAACGGCCCAGCAATTGCTCGTTGTGGCCGAAGCCGTAGGCGTCGGCCGTGTCGAACAGGGTCACGCCCGCCGCCAGGGCCGCTTCCAGCGTGGCCATCGATTGCGCCTCGTCCGTGGCACCATAAAATTCCGACATGCCCATGCAGCCCAGGCCCAGTGCCGAGCTGCTCAAGCCGCTATGGCCGATGCGTCGTTGTTGCAGTTGCATGTTGATCTCCCTCACGTCAATACGGCCAGTCTAGGCCGCGTCGGCTGGCGGGGGAATGTGCAATTTCGTGATACCTTTCTGGTATGAGAGCCCTCGATACCCATGCCCTAAGCCTGTTTTGCGCCGTCGCCCGCTGCCTGAACTTTCGCCAGGCGGCGGAGCAATTGCACATGACCCAGCCGCCCCTGTCGCGCGCCATCCGGCTGCTGGAAGAACGGCTGGGCACGCGATTGTTCGAGCGCGACACGCGGGGCGTGGCCTTGACGCAGGCGGGCCGCACCCTGCTGCCGCAGGCGCTGCACGTCCTCGATTTGCTGGATCGGGCGCAAACGTCGCTGCGGCAAGACAGCGCGCCCGCGCGCCTGCGCCTGGGCCTGACCAGTTCAGTGGAAGCGGGCCTGTTCCACCCCCTGCTTGCGGCATTGGACAAGCAATTGGGCACCATGCGCCTGGAACTGACGGCGGCCCCCTCGCCGCGCCTGGTGGCTAGCGTGCGCAAGGGCCAGCTCGATGCGGCCCTGCTCGCTTTACCCAGCGCCACGTTCGAACTGGCCGTGCAGCCGCTGGCGCGCCAGCCCATGATGCTGGCCCTGCCCGCAGTGCACCGGCTGGCGAAAAAGCGCAAGCTCAGTCTGAGCGACATCGCGGCAGAACCGATTTACTGGTTCGAACGGGCGCGCCAGCCCGCCTTCTTCGACCATTGCCAGCAAGTGTTTCGCCGGCATGGCTTCGCGCCAACTTTCCTGCGCGAAGCCGTGGATCACCATGTGCTGCTCGGCGACGTGGCGGCCGGCAAGGGCATGGCCCTGCTGGCCGACTCGTTCCGCGCCCTGCGCCTCGCTGGCGTGACCTACCGGCCATTGCTGGAGGGCGAGGAACTGGCGGCTGGCATCGGCCTGGCCTGGCAGGCTGAGCACGGCCATGCGGCCCTGCCCCTGCTGCGCCAGCTGGCGCAAGAACATCTGACAAAGTGAACGCCGCGCGCGGAGGCGCCAGACGCGCTACCATGACGCCTTCCCCATTTCAACCACCACCTCGACCATGACGTTTACCCTCAGCGACGCCGCCTACGGCACCGACACCCCCGCCGCCAAGCAAGCCATGTATGCGGACCTGCGTTCGCAGCTGCAAGGCTTGCTGTCGGGCGAAACTGATTTCATCGCCAATACAGCCAACTTCAGCTCGCTGGTGTTCAATACCATGCCGGGCCTGAACTGGGCCGGTTTTTATTTCCTGAAAGGCGAGGAACTGGTGCTGGGACCGTTCCAGGGCAAGCCGGCCTGCATCCGCATCAAGAAAGGCCGCGGCGTGTGCGGCACCACGGTGGTCGAAGGCAAGTCCATCGTCGTGCAGGATGTGCATGCGTTTCCTGGCCACATCGCCTGCGACGTCAATTCCCGCTCGGAACTGGTGGTGCCCGTGTTTGCGAACGGCCAGATCATCGGCGTGTTCGACCTCGACAGTCCCCTGGTCGGCCGCTTCGACGAGGTCGACGCGCACGGCGTCGAATCGCTGGTGCGCGTGCTGGAAGCGGCCATCGTCGCAGAGTAATGAATCAGTTGCCGGACTTGACGGCGATGAATTCGCCCTTGCCGACAGTCGCCAGGCACGTCGTGTAGCGGCTGTCGGCGCGGATGGCGTCGATAAAGCCTGCCATGTCCGCGTAGTGCGAGCTGGCGTTGTCGACCACCAGCACGCCGCCGGCCGCCAGCGCGCGGTCCAGCTGCGGCCACCATAGGGCATATTGCTGGCGCGCGGAATCGAGGAAGATGAAATCGTAGGCGCCGTCCGCCGCATCGCGCAGCACGTCACCCGCGTCGGCCAGCAGCTGGCCGATCACGCCTTGCAATTGCGCGCGCGCAAAGTTGGCGTGCGCCATGTCGAACTTGTCCTGCGCCTTTTCCACCGTCACCACGCTGCCGCCCAGCGAGCGCGCCGCGCGCGCCAGCCACAGGGTGGAATAGCCGTTCGAGGTGCCGATTTCCAGCACCCGGCGCGCGCCGCGCGCATGCACCAGTACGGCCAGCAATTCGCCCGTATCGCGCGTAATGTTGAGCATGCGGCTGGCGCGCTCGGCGTGTTCAGCATCATTGGCCAGACCGAACGCTTCCAGTTCGTCCAGCAGGGTATCGATGGTATCGGCGCTTGCCATGATGGCTCCTTTGCAAAATGCCAGCATAGCAAAAATACTACGCTTGTGCGCGCCTCAACGGACGTTTCAGGGTTTGCACCATCAGCACGCCCAGCAGGGTCACGCCGCCACCGATCACATCGTAGCTGTGCAAGGTTTCACCGAGGAACAGCATGGCGATAATCACCGTGAACACGGGCAGCAAATTCATCAAGGTCGTCGCGCGGCTGGGGCCCAGCTTGGCCAGGCCGTGCATCCACAAAAATGGCGCGATGATGGAAGCGGGGATGCCGGCAAACAGCACCAGCGGCAAGCCGGCACTGGTGACGGGTGGCGCCGACTGGCTCAGGTAATACACGAACAGCACGGGCACGGCGCACCAGACCTGGATCAGCAAGGAATGCCAGTTATTCATGGGAATCTTCCAACGCTTGAGCAGCACGCCGTAAGCCGCATACGACAGACAAGCGAGCAGCATCAGGGCGTCGCCCACGGCCGCGCCATGGGCGAGCAGCGCGGCCGGGTCGCCATGGCTGAGCAGATAGCCGAGTCCCAGCAACGACACCAGGCCGCCGAACACGCCGCCCACGGTGGGCGCCTCTTTCAACACCAGTACGGACAGGCCCACGGCCAGCAGCGGCATCATCGACGCCAGGATACCCATGTTGGTGGCCGTCGTGGTCTGCGCGGCGATGTAGGCGAGGCACTGGTACATGACCATGCCCAGCATGCCCAACACAAACAGTTTCCCCAGATACGGTTTCACGACGGACCGCTGCTTCCACACGGGGCGGGCAAACACGAGCGCCAGCAGCACGCCGGCCAGCAGCCAGCGGTAGAACGAGATGGCGGCCGGGTCGATCACGCCGACCGCCATCTTGCTGACGATGGTATTGATGGCCCAGATCAGCACGGCAATCACGGGAAACAGATAATGCTTGGCTTTCATGCAAGTAACTCCACTATTCAATGACTGCCATTTTCGCATGGTCTGATTCCATGGATATAATGCATACCGGACAAACGATGCGAAGAACAGGACAAAGACTCCATGGCCAGCAACCAGCATTTCCCCGCCGTTTCCGACGCCCTGCCCTACCCCGTGTACTTTCGCCTCGACGATTACCACGCGCACCAGCAGTTCGATTACCAGAGCCATCCCTGGGGCCAGCTCACGTATTGTTCCACGGGGGTGATGGAAATCATGGTGGCGGGCCAGCGCTATCTGTCACCGCCCCAGTACGCCGTGTGGATACCGCCAGAAACCTTGCATGACGGCTATATCCGCCAGGATGTGGTGTTTCACTCGGCCTATATCGATGCCAGCCTGTGTGCTCAACTGCCGGCGCAGCCGTGCGCGCTGGTGCTGAGTCCCTTACTCAAAGCCATACTCGGCGACTTCGCCGGTCGGGGCGTCACCACGCCCGCCACCGAGGCCGACCAGCGCCTGGCGCAAGTGCTGGTCGACCAGTTGCAGCTGGCGCCGTGCAGCCGCAACTACCTGCCGGGCAGCGACGAGCCCGTCATCGCGGCGCTGCTGTCCGCGCTGCAGGCGGAGCCGGGGAGTAACCGCTCACTGGCCGACTGGGCCGCGCAATTGCATGTCACCGAACGCACGCTGGCGCGCCGCTGCCAGCGCGAACTGGGCATGCCGTTCGGCGAATGGCGCCAGCGCCAGCGCTTCCTGGCCGCCCTGCCGCTGCTGGAACAAGGCGACACCGTGCAGGCCATCGCGCTGGAACTGGGCTATAGCACAGCCTCGGCCTTCATCGCCATGTTTCGCCGCCAGAGCGGCGGCACGCCGGACCAGTTCCGCCGCGGCCTGCGCTGAAAAAGGGGGTCCGCCTTGTCATGGTTTGTCATATTGGGATGCTAAAATCCAAACATCTTTCCAGAGAGCAAAAGGACGCGCGCATGAATTCCAGCACTGAAACGGCCCATGACACCCCAGGCAGCGAGGATGCGCCTCAGGTGACAGAGACGACCGTGACGGCGCCTGTGCCCATCCGCCTGGACAAGGAAGACATACCCACCGTGCTGGGCAAGCTGCGCACGCTGGTGCAGGACAAGACGCGTTTCGAGCCGCAGGACATCACGCCGCTGGGCGAGGAAGATGTGCTGCAGGATTTTTCCCTGCAAGCCAATTACGCGCTCGAAGCGCGCTTCGAACAGCGCGTCATCAATGGCTACTTCACGCCATCGGGCAATGACTGCCGCTGTGGCTCCCATGAGGTGGGAGCGCTCGCTCACGCGCAGGAGAAGGAACGCCTGCGCCGCGCGGCGGCCAAGCTCGACCATGCCTTGCGCCAGGCGGGCCAGGCCTACAATGGCGTCGAGGCGGGCCTCTACCTGCCGCATGCCGTCAAGCACTGGCACCTCGATACCTGCAGCGCCTGTTCCGGCAAAGGCCGCATCGGCTGCCACACCTGCCACGGCTTGACCACGGAAACGTGCTGGAGCTGCCACGGCGGGCGCACCGTCAGCTGTGACGCGTATGGCTGCTACGGCAGCGGCAAGGTGTCGTGCTCGTATTGCAGCGGCAGCGGCTCGGTCGCCGAGCAAGTCACCGATTACGTCACGGTGCAAGTGCCCACGACCACCTACAGCAACGGCAGCTCGCACACCAGCTACCACAGCGAAACGCGCACGCAATACCGCACCGAGCATCGCAATTGCTACCATTGCAGCTACGGCAAGGTCACGTGCAACAGCTGCCACGGCTCCGGCAACATCAATTGCGGCACTTGCCGCGCCAGCGGCAGTGTCACCTGCCGTACCTGCAGCGGCGTGGGTGACTTGCGCTGCAACCCCTGCGACGGTTCCGGCAAGGTGGGCAAGGCGGCCTGGGTCGACGTGCACGTGGCACCCGGCTACAGCGTCAGCCTGCCCAAGCAGGCGCCCGACGACGCGCGCCGCATCCGCGACAAGGAGAGCGTGCACTCACTGGCGGCCATTGCCAGCAGCCTGGCCCTGGCGAAAGTGAGCATTTACAATGAAGACCAGCCACAGGAAGTCGACGCCCTGTACGGGGGCAGGCTGCGCATCGTGCGCCTGGATGCATCGTGCAACGCCGAAAAACACCACCTGGTGGCGTACGGCACCGACTTGCGCTGGCTGACCCTGGACGACATCGTGGAAAAGCTGCTGCGCGGCGACCTCAAGGCGCTCAGCGATGCGCTGGCCGGCAGTGCCGACGACGGCCTGTTCTCTGCCCACGTGCAAGGCTTGTTGACGCCGCTGCGCGACGTGGCCGCCTCGGAACTGAATGCGGACGTGATCGAATCTGTCCTCAGCGGCGACGCCGACCACGCGCACGTCGATGTCGTCTCCGCCGAGTATGCGCAGAATGTGCGCACCTGCGTGCTCGGTGCCTTGCGCCAGATCTACACGCGGCTGGCCAAGCAATTCTGGTGGAAAAGCGCGCTGGCCGCGCTGGCCGCCGCCATCGCCACCTGGTTCTTCGCCGGACGCGGGGCTGCCGCCGTCGCCGGCCTGCTCGTCACGGGCGTCGGCTACTGGCTGTTCAACCGCAAGGTCAAAGCCGTGCTGAGCGAAGCGCTGGGCGGCGCGCAGCAGGCCGAACGCGCCATGCACATCGCCGGCAAGGGCCGCCGCAACCAGCTGGCGCAAGTGCTGGTCCTCGCCCCCGCCAGCCTGGCCGTGCTGGCCGCCAGCTATGGCTTGCCCGTGCGCGTGCGCCCGGTTTCTGCGCCGCCGCAAACGGCCATGGCCTCGGCGCCCGTCGCGCCTCATGCGCCGGCCGTCGTGCCGCAGGATGCGAGCAGCGCCAGGGCCGTCAAGCTGTACGAAAATGGCGACAAGGTGCAGGCGCTGGCCATGCTGGAAAGCCTGGTCGGCAAGGGCGACGCGGGCGCGTATGGCTTATATGGCTGGATGCTGCTGATGGGCGAAGGCAAGCCCGGCCCCGTCACGGCGCCAACGGCGCAGCAGCGCGAAGCGCGCCAGGTGGCCGCCAAGCCCCTGGTCGGCAAGGGCTTGCTGAAAAACGACAGCTATGCACTGACGGCGAAGGGCGTGATGCTGGCCGAAGGCTGGCAAGAGCCGCGCAACATGGCGCGCGGGCTCGACCTGCTGAAACAGGCCGCCAACAAGGGCAATGCCCAAGCCATGCACTTGCTGGGCCTGTACCACGTGCGCGGCTACCAGATCCCCGTCAACCACAAGGAAGCGCGCAAATGGTTCACCCTGGCCGCCGACAAGGGCAGCGCGGGCGATATCTACAACCTGGGCCTGATGGACTGGGAAGGCGCGGGCTTGAAACGCCCGGACCGCGCCAGCGCCATGCAGCGCTGGAAGATCGCCGCCGCCATGGGCGAAGAGCGTGCGATCAAGGCCGTCGCACAGGGACAGCCTTAAGGAGCACCTGAGAAAAAGCCCATGGCGTTGTTGCATTGCCTGGCCGTACGTTCGTACTGCCTGCGGCAACGCGCCTAGCCCTGAGCATTTTTCAGGCGCTCCAACAGAATGGCGGCAAGAACCGCCGCTTCCGATTTTTATGCTGCCGCCAGCGCCTGCAAGGCCATCGGGTTCGGCGTCGGCTCGGCGACTTTTGTCAGCAGGTTGCGGTCCGTGTGGTGGAACGGTTCGTCCTTGCCGCGAATCAGCATGACCGTGTCTTCATCGTAGCCCCAGGTGCCGTCGGCGTGGATATCGACCTTGATGCGGTATTCGACGGTGGTGAACGCGTGTTCGAGGAAAGGGTTCGAGCAGATGCCGTACGCCGTCGAATCACGCCTGGCCACCAGTTCGAAACTGGTGGCGTCCGCCGTCGTCGTGCCCGACGCCATGGCGATCTGGCCGCGCGGGATGGCCAGGGTCTGGATCACGGCGCCCGTGGCCGGCTCCCACAGCCAGTAACCGACCTGCTCATGATACGTTTTGACTTGATCCGGCTTGGTGATGTGGATGTAGTAGCGCAAGCCGTAGAACAGTTGCGGGCCGTTGGTGACGGGGTCGATCGGCTGCAGTTCGATGCGCTCGACAAACGCCTGCTTGCGCGGACCATCGGCCTTGGGCTTGACGTCCAGGCCGCGCGTGCCGGTCCAGATGCCGGCCATGCCCGTCAAAGGGCCCAGGTTGTTCAGTGTGTGCACGTCGGCGGACGGCTCGGTGTAAATATCTTCGGGAAAATCGCTCATGCGGAAGTCTTCAAAATGGGGCAACAGTGCTTGCCGCCATTGTAAGACCCACGCCGCTATCTGGGAAAGAGCGCGATGTGGCGTTCGATGAACAGCAAGGCTGCTGCCGCCAGCGCGGAGCGCTGCGCCTCGAACACGGTCGCGTCGCGCGCCTGCAGCAAGTTGGCCGCCGCCTCGGGCAGCAGCAAGTCATCGGCGATGAACGCCGCCACCGCGTCGATACTGACGTACAAGGCGCTGTCGAAGCCTTCCCAGTCCACATAGGCCAGCCACTCGGCCAGCGTCACCACGCCAGCGACGGGCGGCGCCAGGGCCCCGATGCGCTCCAGGCGCAGCACGCTGTCGCTGCGGATGCCTTCCTGCTGCAAGACCGCCAGCGCCACCTGCTGCAGCGCGTCCTCGGCGTCGTGCCGGTGCTGGTTCAGCAAGCGCTGCGTCAGGCTGGCGCTGTGCATCGTCAGACCAGGGGATCGGTCGAACCGGTCAGGGTGAAGATTTCAAAGCCCGTTTCCGTCACGGCCAGCGAGTGCTCGAACTGTGCCGACAGCGAACGGTCTTTCGTCACCGTCGTCCATTTGTCCGGCAAGACCTTGACCTGGTAGCTGCCCACGTTGAGCATCGGTTCGATCGTGAAAATCATGCCCGGTTCGAGCACGATGCCCGTGCCGGCGCGGCCATAGTGCAGCACTTGCGGCGTGTCGTGGAAGACCTGGCCCACGCCATGGCCGCAGAAATCGCGCACGGAAGAAAAGCCCTGCGCCTTGGCCACCGCCTCGATGGCGGCGCCCACGTCGCCCAGGGTCGCGCCCGGGCGCACCGTATGGATGCCTGCCATCATGGCGTCATACGCCGTGTTGACGAGGCGGTTGGCCAGGATGGAGACGGCGCCCACCTTGAAGGTGCGGCTGGTGTCGCCGAACCAGCCCTGGAACTTCGGCGTCACGTCGATGTTGAGGATGTCGCCCACTTTCAGGATTTTCGTTTCCGACGGGATGCCGTGCGTGACCACGTGATTGACGGAGATACAGCTGGCGTGCTTGTAGCCGTGGTAGTCGATGGTGCCGGGGATGGCGCCGGCGGCGCGCATGAATTCTTCGCACAGGGCGTCGAGCTTGGCCGTCGAAACGCCAGGCTTGACGAAGGGCGTGATGTAATCGAGCGTGTCGGCGGCGATGCGGCCCGCCGCGCGCATGCCGATGAAACCCTCTTCGTCGTGCAGGGGGATTTTCTTGCCGTGTTCAAGCTGGGTGGAATAGCGCATGGATGTCTTCTTGGTTAGTGTGATGTGGTGTGTAAGGCCCAGCCGCGCACGGCGTCGTGCGAGGCGCGCAGCATGGCGTCGACACTGGCCGGTATCGGCCGCTCCTGGGTCAGGTAGGGCTTGACGACGGCCACGGGCGCGTCGATCAGCACGAATTTGAGCAGCATGTGATCGAGGTCCAGCTCCGTGGTGGCGGGCATGGCTTCGGCGCAGCGGACAAAACAGGCATCGAGCGCCGCCTGCTCCTCTTCCACGGCGGCCAGCAATTGCTCGCTGAGGCCACTGCTGAAATCGGGGCTGTCCGCGCATTGCAGGAGAAAGCGCGCATACACGGGCTTGCGCCGGCACCAGTCCAGCAAGCCGTGCACGCCGGCCCAGGTATCGCCGCCGAGCCAGCGGCTGGCCACTTCCTCGCGGAAGTCGCTCTTCACGCGCAGCCAGGCGCGCGCCAGGATGGCGTTGCGCGAATCGAAGCGGTGATACACGGAGCCGATGGGCGCACCGGCCTTGACGGCGATGGCGGCCATCGACACGGCGCCCACGCCGCACTGGGCGGCGACGGCGATCGCGCTGTCGATGAAGTTGTTTTCGTTGAATTTGGCGAGTCTGACCATTCAAATAGAATACAGATTCTATTTGAATCCGTCAAGCGGCCCGGCCAGGCAAGAAACGCGTCCAACGCGAGTTGCCCCGCTGCCTTACAATGGTATGCACGAACCGCTACAAGGAGAATCCGCTTGCTTACGCCCCCCTTCATCGCCTCCTCCCGCTTCGACGATCCACGCCTGGCGTTGGAACAAGTGCAAGCCATTTACCGCAGCAGCATCGAACACTTGCGCGATGCGCTGCAGCGCTTTGTCGCCGGCGAAGACATGCACGAGCGCGTGCGCGCCTGCTACCCCTTCGTGCGCATCCAGACCGACACCGTGGCGCGCGCCGACTCGCCGCTGGCCTACGGCTTTGTCGCCGGCCCCGGCGTATTTGAAACCACGCTGACCCGCCCCGACCTGTTCGGCGACTACTATCTCGACCAGTTCACCCTGCTGCTGAAAAACCATAACGGCGGCCAGAATGTCCACCTGGAAGTGGGCGTGAGCGCCCAGCCCATCCCCGTGCATTTTTCGTTCGCCGAGCATGACCATATCGAAGGCAATATGGATGCGGGCCGCCGCCTGGCCATGCGCGACCTGTTCGACCTGCCCGACCTGTCGGCCATGGACGATGGCATCGCCAACGGCACGCACGAACCGGCGCATGGCGAAGCGCAGCCGCTGGCCCTGTTCACGGGCCCGCGCGTCGATTACTCGCTGCAGCGCCTGCGCCACTACAGCGGCACCTCGCCGCAGCATTTCCAGAACTTCGTCCTGTTTACCAATTACCAGTTCTACATCGACGAATTCATCCGCCTGGGCCACGCCATGATGGACCGCGCGCCCGACGCGCAAGCGCCGTCGGACGACGACGGCTACATCGCCTTTGTCGAACCGGGCAACGTGGTCACGCGCCGCGTGGGACAGACGGTAGAAAGCGACGATGCGCTGGGCGCCGCGCCGCCGCGCCTGCCGCAGATGCCCGCCTACCACCTGCTGCGCGCAGATGGCAGCGGCATCACCATGGTCAATATCGGCGTGGGACCGGCGAACGCCAAGACCATCACCGACCATATCGCCGTGCTGCGCCCGCACGCCTGGCTGATGCTCGGTCATTGCGCGGGCCTGCGCACCACGCAAAGCCTGGGCGACTACGTGCTGGCGCATGCGTATGTGCGCGAAGACCATGTGCTCGACGAAGACTTGCCGCTGTGGGTGCCGATCCCGCCGCTGGCGGAAATCCAGCAGGCGCTGCAAACGGCGGTGGCGGAAATCACCCAACTGACGGGGCATGATTTAAAACACATCATGCGCACGGGAACCGTGGCCAGCACGGACAACCGCAACTGGGAACTGCTGCCGCAGCGCACGCCGGAACGCCGTTTCAGCCAGAGCCGCGCCATCGCGCTGGACATGGAAAGTGCGACGATTGCCGCCAACGGCTTCCGCTTCCGCGTCCCGTACGGCACCCTGCTGTGCGTCAGCGACAAGCCGCTGCACGGCGAAATCAAGCTGCCCGGCATGGCCAACCACTTCTACCGCGAGCGGGTCGACCAGCACCTGCGCATCGGCATCCGCGCCGTGGAACTGCTGCGCCGCCAGGGCGTGGACCGGCTGCACAGCCGCAAATTGCGCAGCTTTGCGGAAGTGGCGTTTCAGTAAGCCTGCATCAAGGGAAAAAGCGGGAATCGTAGCTCCACCGCCGGACGGTGCTGGCGGTGATTGCCGCGGCATCGGCATGCCGGGGGTTGAGCAAGACATTGCATTCGTCGGGCACGATCACGGAAGGCACCAGCAGCAAGGCGGATTTCCCCGCTGCAATCCAGCCATCGCCAGCCCGCTTGCCCGACAAGCCGGCCGGTATGGCGTCCCAGCCACCGGGAAATGGATCGAGGACCTGGCGCGCATTCCACACGCCATCGGGAATGGCGATACGCACCAGGTAACGGTTGAACGGCAAGCCGCCGCCGCGCAGGTAATGCACGGTTTCCAGGGTGGCCAGGGCGATACTCGTCGAGCAATACACGACGGGCGCGCCCTTGCTGTTCCAGCGGCCACCCGTGATCCTCGCGCCGGTGCCGCTCAGGTCACTGGCGGCATACGCTGGCGTCTCGACGGCAATACGCCAGAGCACGTTCATGCATAGGCTCCGCTCTGCGTCATGGACAGCAATTCCGCCACCAGTTTTTGCCCCTCGAAGGTGTCCATGTAGCTGGCTGGCGTGGCCCCCGCCAGCGCAGGCAGTGGCTTGCTCAGCCAATCGGAGACCCAGCGCGCAGCGTCAAAGCCGGCGGGATCGCCCGATTGTTCGACCATCGCCTGCGCCATGCCGATCAGGGTTTCAACACCCAGTACGCGCTCCGATTCATCCTTCGACAGCAAGCTGGCGTCTTTCTCCTTGCGGCTGATGGTGGCGCGCGACAACCCCAGGCTGGACAACAGGAATTCCTTGCTCATGCCCATGCGCGCGGACAAGCGGCTGATCGCCGAAGCTGGAATGCCCCGCCGTATCAGCGCAATGCGCGCATCAGTATCAAAGCCGTACAGCGCCATGCCTTCGTACAGGGCCCTCGCTTGCTGAGCCGGAACGGGAGCATCAATGTGTCGTTGCATAACCATCTCCTTTAAGACGATAGTATAGATCAAATGAGGCAGCCCACAAGGAAAGCACAAGGTCAAAAAAAATGCCGCCCAGCGCAAGCTGAACGGCATGAGCGGCGGCACTGCGCCGTATTCCAGGGCGCTCCTTACAGGAAGCGGTCGAGTATCTTCCGCGTCGTCTTGTCGATATTAAACATGTCGCGGATCAAAAAGTGGATGCCGTGGTTGTCGGCGATCAGCAGCGACGCGGCGCCGATGCGGCGGATGTCTTCCTCGCCCTTCAGCACGAACTGCGTCTCACCCCGGTCCGTATCGACGTGCCAGGTGCACGGCGTGGCGAAGCTGGAAACGCTTTTCACGCGCGCGATTTCCGGCATGAATTCGCGCCCTTCCAGTTCTTCCTGCAGCAGGCTGCGCGCCGGCTCCGGCAAGGTGTCGAGGCGCTCGATCCACGCCACTTCCTTGCCATTGCCCAGCACCAGCGAAATGCCTTCGTCGGGCGACTGGATGGGGAAGGCGCGCACGGGCGCCACGCCTTCAAAGACCTGGCCGTCTTCGGCCGTCATCACCAGCTTGCCGAAGGTGTCGCGGCTTAATGTAAAAGTTGTACTGGCCATGCTTATTCCTTGTCATCCAGGGCGAGTTCGTTGTTGCGCGCCTGTGCTTCGTAGAGGCGGAAATAGGCGCCCTCTTTCGCCATCAGTTCATCGTGACTGCCCACTTCGACGACCTGGCCGCGGTCCAGCACCACCAGGCGGTCGGCCCGGTGCAGGGTCGACAGCCTGTGCGCGATGGCGATCGTCGTGCGGCCCTGCACCAGGTTGTCCAGCGCCTTCTGGATTTCTTTTTCCGTTTCCGAGTCGACCGACGATGTCGCTTCATCCATGATCAGGATGCGCGGGTCGATCAGCAGGGCGCGGGCGATCGAGATACGCTGGCGTTCGCCGCCGGACAAGCCCTGGCCACGCTCACCCACCATCGAATCGTAGCCTTGTGGCAGGCGCAGGATGAATTCGTGGGCATGCGCGGCGCGCGCGGCGGCGATGATCTCCTGGCGCGTCGCGTGCGGCTTGCCGTAGGCGATATTTTCCGCGATGGTGCCGAAGAACAGGAACGGCTCCTGCAGCACCAGACCGATGTTGCGGCGGTAGTCGGACACGGCGAACGAGCGGATGTCGACGCCGTCGAGCAAAATCGCCCCTTCCGACACGTCATAGAAGCGGCAGATCAGGTTGACCAGCGTGCTCTTGCCCGAACCGCTGTGACCCACCAGGCCGATCATCTCGCCGGCCTTGATGTTCAGGGTGATGCCGCGGTTGACGGCCCGGTTGCCGTAGCGGAAACCGACTTCGCGCAAATCGATGCGGCCTTCGATCTTCTCCAGTTTCACGGGGTGCGCCGGTTCCGGCACGCTCGACACGTGGTCGAGGATGTCGAAGATGCGCTTGGCGGCGGACGCCGATTTCTGCGTCACGGAAACGATGCGGCTCATGGAATCGAGGCGGCCGTAGAAGCGCGTGCTGTAGGCGATGAACGCGGTCAGCACGCCGACGGTGATTTCGCCGCGCGACAATTGCCAGATACCGAAGCACCAGATGACCAGCAAACCCATCTCCGTCAGGAACGATACGGTGGGCGAGAACAGCGACCAGACCTTGTTCAACTTGTCGTTGACGGCCAGGTTGTGCGCGTTGGCGTCGCGGAAGCGGGCCGCTTCGCGTTTTTCCTGCGCAAACGCCTTCACCACGCGGATGCCGGGTATCGTATCGGCCAGCACGTTGGTCACTTCGCTCCACACGCGGTCGATCTTTTCAAAGCCCGTGCGCAAGCGGTCGCGCACCAGGTGGATCATCCAGGCGATGAAGGGCAAAGGCGCCAGGGTCATGATGGCCAGCCAGGGGTTCATCGACCACAGAATGACGCCCGTCATGATGATCATCAGCACGTCGGAAGCGAAATCGAGCAAATGCAGCGAGAGGAAGACGCAGATGCGGTCGCTGCCGCTGCCGATGCGCGACATCAGGTCGCCCGTACGCTTGCCGCCAAAGAATTCCAGCGACAGTTTCATCAGGTGTTCATACGTGGCCGAGCGCAAGTCGGCGCCCATGCGTTCGGACACCAGGGCCAGCACATACGTCTTGCCCCAGCCCAGCAGCCAGGCCAGCAGGGCCGAACCGAGCAAGCCGCTCATGTAGTACACCACCAGCCATGGATCGATGTGCTTGCCGTTCTGATACGGGATCAGCACATTGTCCATCAGCGGCGCCGTCAGGTAAGGCGGAATCATGTGCGCGGCAGTGCTCAGCAGCATCAGCATGAAGCCCAGGGCCAGCTGGCCACGGTAGGGATGGGCAAAGCGCCACAGGCGGAACAGGGTCCAGGTGGATGGCGGCGTGTACAGCACCTTGGCGCAGATCGGGCATTCTTCCTGCTCGGGTTCCAGCGGTGCCTTGCAGCTGGGGCACACTTCCTGCTCCGCTGCCAGCACGGGCTGGCCCGTCAGGTGGCTGTCGAGGCGCTCGACGAACTGTTCCAGCACGCGGATGGCGTGCAGGTTCTGTCCCAGGGTGAAGCGCCACGAGGCCAGGCGGCCGTGGTCGTCGAACAGTTCCAGGTGGCCGACACCGGCGTGGTCATGGTGCGTCAGGCGCAGTCCGGGGCGGAAAGACCAGCTTTTCCAGTCGGTATCGCCCGGTGAACGGGCCAGCAAACGCTTCTCGGTGACAACAATTATGCCTTTTGTGAAACGTAATCGCGCATCGAGGTCAACCTCAACGCTACTTAAAACGTTCTCCCCTGGAGAAAGGTTGCTCTCCACCTCCGCCAGCCAGGCTTCTGCGACAGGCGCAGGCAGCGAGTTGAGGGGAATAGTTGTTGCAGGAACACTCAGTTCAGTTGTCATCGTAAAGCATACTCCGGCTCGAGGCCAAGCCCTTCAGGGCGGGATTTGGGGGATGGGGCAGACGCCCGATCAATGTTTGTGTACTGCGCGATGGCGAGGTGGATGCACCAGTGGCAATTTCCTGTATTGTATCGAATGGATGCCTGCCGGTAAGGAATGATGGCAAAACGGCGCAAAAAAATGAGCGGCCATCGACCCGCGACAAGTATACAACAGCCCGCTGTTGCGCAAATGCTCCAGCTTAGTCCGGAGTCGGTATCTTTATAACAAGTAAGGCAACATTTAGTAACAATTAGAATGACAACAGCAGCAGAATACGAGAAGCAAACGCGACAAGAGACCGCTAAAAGTGGCACACTGCGCATACCCGGGATAAAGAACCAAGCACGAGCCTGAAAAGACTCTGTAGAGCCACCATAAAGTATCTGGCGCCCAGACGCCTGGCTTGTTATCAAGAAACCACTTACATGATCAAGAAGAAGAACATCGAATTCGTCCGCGTCACCCACTTGCGCGGCCCCAACATCTGGACGTATCGCCCGGTGATTGAAGCCTGGGTCGACATCGGCGAACTGGAAGACTATCCATCCAATACCCTGCCCGGCCTGTACGAGCGTCTGGTGGCATGGCTGCCCGGCATGATCGAACACCGCTGCGGCGTGGGCGAACGGGGCGGCTTTTTCGAGCGCCTGCGCGAAGGCACGTGGTCGGCCCACATCCTCGAACACGTGGTGCTGGAACTGCAAAACCTGGCGGGCATGCGCACGGGCTTCGGCCAGACGCGCTCGACCAGCCAGCGCGGCGTCTACAAGATGGCTTTCCGCACGCGTGAAGAGCACGTGGGCCGCGCCGCCCTGGCCGCCGCGCGCGAACTGCTGATGGCCGCCATCAACGATGAAGCCTACGACCTGGAAGCGGCCCTGGCGCCCCTGCGCGACATGGTCGATGCGCGCTGCCTGGGCCCGAGCACGGCCAGCATCGTCGATGCGGCCACCGAGCGCGGCATCCCTTCGCTGCGCCTGAACGACGGCAACCTGGTGCAGCTGGGCCACGGCGCCGCGCAGCGCCGCATCTGGACGGCCGAAACGGACCGCACCAGCGCGATTGCCGAAGGCATCGCCAGCGACAAGGACCTGACCAAATTCCTGCTCAAATCGTGCGGCGTGCGCGTCCCTGAAGGCAGCCTGGTGCGCAGCGCCGAAGCGGCCTGGGAAGAAGCGCAAGACATCGGCGTGCCCGTCGTGGTGAAACCGTATGACGGCAACCATGGCCGCGGCGTGTCGCTGAACCTGATGACCGAAAGCGACGTCAAGGCCGCCTATGAGCTGGCCGCACGCAAGGGCGACAGCTCGGCCGTGCTGGTGGAAAGCTTCATCACGGGCGACGAACACCGTCTGCTCGTCGTCGGCAACAAGCTGATCGCGGCCGCCAAGGGCGAATCCTTGTGGGTCGACGGCGACGGCGTCTCGAGCGTGCTGGAACTGGTGAACACGCAGATCAATATCGATCCGCGCCGCGGCGAAGGCGAAGATTTTCCATTGGGCACCGTCAAGCCGCACGAATCGGGCGAAATCGTGCTGGAACTGCAGCGCCAGGGCATGACCGCCCTGTCCGTGCCGCAGGCCGGCCAGAAAGTGCTGATCCAGCCGAACGGCAACGTGGCCATCGACGTCACGGACGACGTGCATCCGTCCGTCGTGCATGCGGCCCTGCTCGCCGCGCGCGTGGTGGGCCTGGATATCGCCGGCATCGACCTGGTCACCACCGACATCACGCGTCCGCTGGAAGAGCAGCGCGGCGCCATCATCGAAGTCAATGCCAGCCCCGGCCTGCTGGCGCACATCAAGCCGGGCGTGGGCCAGAGCCGCCCTGTCGGCGCGGCCATCGTCGACCACCTGTTCGCCGCCGAGGAAACGGGCCGCATTCCGCTGATCGGCGTGACGGGCACGCGCGGCGCCAGCCTGATCGTGCGCATGCTGTGCAAACTGCTCAATCTGTCGGGCCTGCACACGGGCGCCGTCTGCAGCGAAGGCATGTACCTGGACCAGCGCAGAGTCGTCAGCAGCGATTGCGTGAACTGGGACGCGGGCCAGCGCCTGCTGCTCAACCGCACCGTGCAGACGGCCCTGTTCGAGAGCAATCCGCGCATGATCCTGGCCGAAGGCCTGGCCTATGACAAGTGCCAGGTTGGCATCGTCACCGACATGGGCAGTTTGGAGAGCGTCAAGGATTTCGACGTGCTCGACGATGCTGGCCTGTACAAGGCCGTGCGCAGCCAGGTCGACGTGGTGGTGCCGACGGGCGTGGCCGTGCTGAACGCCGCCAACGCGCACGTGCTGGAACTGGCCGAACTGTGCGACGGCACGGTGACCCTGTACGCGCAGGATGGCAGCTTGCCGGCCATCGCGGCGCAACTGGCCGCCGGCCAGCGCGCCGTGTTCGTACGCGGCAACCACATCGTGCTGGCCGAAGGCGGCATCGAAACGGTCTTGCTGTGCCTGGACCTGCTGAAACCGGCCACGGCCGGCAATGTCGACAGCGTGCTGGCCGTCGCGGCCGCCGCCTGGGCCATGAACCTGCCCGTCGATCTGATCTGCGCGGGACTGCGCACCTTCGACGCGGCCCCTGGCTGCATCGGCAACTAATCGGCAACAGGCAAAGCAGCACTCAAGCCCGGCCAGGATGGCCGGGCCCACAAGAACACAACAGGATTACGGTTTAATTATGGAAGTATCTCGCGTACGAGCCTTGCGGGGCCCTAACCTCTGGAGCCACGACACCGCCGTGGAAGCCATTGTTTCCTGCACCACGCAGGAACTCGACATCGCCCAGTTGCCCGGCTTCGAAGCCCGCCTGCGCGCGCGCTTTCCGCAACTGAGCCCGCTGCAACCGCTGGGCAATTACAACGCCGCGCCGATGGCGCAGGTGCTGGAACTGGCGGCGCTGGGCCTGCAGGCGCAAGCCGGCTGCCCCGTCACCTTCAGCCGCACCACGCCGACCCTGGAAACGGGCATCTTCCAGGTCGTCGTCGAATACTCGGAAGAAGCCGTCGGCCGACTGGCCCTGGAACTGGCGCAGCAGCTGTGCCGCGCCGCGCTCGACGATGCGCCATTCGACCTGGCCGGCGCCCTGCACCAGTTGCAGGAACTCGATGAAGACGTGCGCCTGGGGCCTTCGACGGGCGCCATCGTCAACGCCGCCGTGGCGCGCAACATCCCGTTCCGCCGCCTGACCGAAGGCAGCCTGGTGACGTTCGGCTGGGGCAGCAAGCAACGCAAGATCCAGGCCGCCGAAATGGACGGCACCAGCGCGATTGCCGAAGCCATCGCGCAAGACAAGGAACTGACCAAGAAGCTGCTCGATTCGGCCGGCGTGCCGGTGCCGCACGGCCGTGTCGCCATCGACGCGGACGACGCCTGGGCCGCCGCCTGCGAGATCGGCCTGCCCGTCGTCGTGAAACCGAAGGATGGCAACCAGGGCAAGGGCGTCACCGTCAACGTCACCACGCGCGAACAGCTGACGGCCGCCTTCCTCGCGGCGCAGGAATTCCGCGACGACATCCTCGTCGAGCGCTACCTGCCGGGCCACGATTTCCGCTTGCTCGTCATCGGCAACAAGATGGTGGCAGCGGCCCGCCGCGACCCGCCGCAAGTGGTGGGCGACGGCCAGCACACGGTGCGCGAACTGGTCGACCAGGTCAACCTGGACCCGCGCCGCGGCAGCGGCCACGCCACCTCGCTGACGAAAATCCGCTTCGACGACATCGCCCTGGCCAGCCTGGCCAAGCAGGGTTATGTGGCCGAATCCGTACCGCCCGTGGGCCAGCGCGTGATCTTGCGCAATAACGCCAACCTGTCGACGGGCGGCTCGGCCACCGACGTCACCGTCGACGTGCATCCGGAAGTGGCGGCGCGCGCCGTCGCCGCCGCGCACATGGTGGGCCTGGACATCTGCGGCGTGGACGTGGTCTCCGAAAGCATCTTAAAACCGCTGGAAGAGCAGAACGCCGGCATCGTCGAAGTGAACGCCGCGCCGGGTCTGCGCATGCACCTGGCGCCGTCGTTCGGCAAGCCGCGTCCCGTCGGCGAAGCCATCATCGCCGCCATGTTCGCCGAGGGCGACGATGGCCGCATCCCCGTCGTTGCCGTCACCGGCACCAACGGCAAGACCACCACCGTGCGCCTGATCGCCCACCTGCTCACCACCTCCGGCCTGCGCACCGGCATGACCAACACCGATGGCGTGTACATCGAAGGACGCCAGATCGACAGCGGCGACTGCAGCGGTCCGCGCAGCGCGCGCAACGTGCTGCTGCACCCTGACGTGGATGCCGCCGTGTTCGAGACGGCGCGCGGCGGCATGCTGCGCGAAGGCCTGGCTTTTGATCGCTGCCAGGTCGCCGTGGTGACGAATATCGGCGCCGGGGATCACCTGGGCCTGAACTACATCACCACCGTGGAAGACCTGGCGGTGTTGAAGCGCGTGATCGTGCAGAACGTGGCCGACAGCGGCGTGGCCGTGTTGAACGCCACCGACCCTGCCGTGGCGCGCATGGCCAAGAATTGCAGCGGCACCGTGACCTTCTTCGCCGCCGACAAGACGCATCCCGTGATGGCCACGCACCGCGCTCAGGGCAACCGCGTGGTGTACGTGGAAGACGGCAAACTGGTCGCCGCGCAGGGCAAGGAGCGCCACGAAATCGCCCTGTCGCAAGTGCCGATCACGCGCAATGGCGCCATCGGCTTCCAGGTCGACAACGTCATGGCGTCGCTGGCCGCCGCCTGGGCCGTGGGCCTGGACTGGAAAACCATCGCGCTGGGCCTGAAAACCTTTGCCAATGAAGCCGACAATGCGCCGGGCCGCTTCAACGTATTCGACTACAAGGGTGCCACCTTGATCGCCGACTACGGCCACAATCCGGACGCCATCCTGGCGCTGGTGCAGGCCGTGGAAAGCATGCCGGCCAAGCGCCGGTCGGTGGTCATCAGCGGTGCCGGTGACCGCCGCGACGAAGACATCCGCCAGCAGACGGAAATCCTCGGCGCCGCCTTCGACGACGTGCTGCTGTACCAGGACCAGTGCCAGCGCGGCCGCGCCGACGGCGAAGTGGTGGCGCTGCTGCGCCAGGGCTTGAACGGTGCCAAGCGCACCAGCCATATCGATGAAATCAACGGCGAATTCGTCGCCATCGACAAGGCCCTGGCACGCTTGAACGAAGGCGACCTGTGCCTGATCCTGATCGACCAGGTGGAAGAAGCGCTGGCGCACATCGCCAAGCGCGTCGCCGAAGCGTAAGCACCGCATCACTGCGCACGAGGGCGGCCTGCGGGCCGCCCTTTTTCATTGCCACCGCTTTTCCGCACCAGCATGGGGCGCGCACAGCCCAAAACGCCCCGCATCGACCTTATCAGCCTGTAAATTCAGGCATGAAAATTGCTCATAAGAAAACATAAATGAGCTGACGAGAAGGTGGGGCACGCATGGTGGGCAGAATCTCGCGCATGATCGGTAAATTGACGGTGGGGCGCAAACTGGCGCTGATCTATTTGCTCGACCTGTCCGCCGTGATCTTCATTTCCGGCATCCTCATCAACGAAAAATACATCGCCATCGATTTCTCGCGCAAGGAGATGGCGGGCAACGACTACATCGCCGCCATCCGCGATGCCCTGCTGCCACTGACGCGCGGCACGGCGCAAGCGGATGCGCAAGCCGCCGCCATTGAGCAGGCCGAGCGCCAGTTCGGCGCGGGCATGCGCAGCACGCAATTGAGCGGGGAATTCGCCACCCTGCTGCGCCGGGCCGGCGGCATGCCAGCGGCACATGACGGCATGGCACCCGCGCCCGCCTTTGTGGCCGGACGCGAACTGCTCACGCGCGTGGGCAATCAGTCGAACCTGATCCTCGACCCGGACCTGGACAGCTACTACACCATGTCGCTGGTGATCCTGCGCTTTCCCGAACTGCTGGAAGTGATCAACAGCACGCGTGACCTGGCCCTGCAACTGGCGACAGCCGAGGGCGCGCAGCGCCAGCGCCTGCAGACCCAGTTCCTGATCCTCGAAGGCCGCATGGATGCCACCATGGGCGGCATCGGCAGCGACTACACGGAGGCGTTCGCGGCCAGCACGCCGCTGCTGCGCCGGCACCTGGACGGCTCGCGCGCGGCCCTGCAGCAAGCCGTGGCGCAGTTTCGCGCCAGCACCCAGGCGCTGGCCGGCGCCCAAGCCAACCCCGCAGGCAGGCAGAAACTGCTGCGCCGCGATGCGGCGGCGGCCGCAGCCCTGCAGCGGGCCTGGCGCGCGACGGAACACGAATTGCACCGCCTGATCCAACTGCGTGTGGACGGCTTTTTCACGCGCATGTGGCTGCACCTGGGCACGGCCGTGCTGCTGCTGGCGGCGATACTGGGCCTGGTGTTTTTCGTCGCGCGGCAGATCGCCCTGCCCATCCGCCGCCTGGCGCGCGTGGCGCAGGAAGTGCGCGAAACGGGCGACCATAGCCTGCGTGCCATCTGGGACAGCGAGGACGAAACGGGGCGCCTGGTCAGCGCCTTCAATACCATGCTGCAGCAGCTCGACTTCCAGCGCATGGCGCAGCAGGACCTGGTGGCGCGCGCCAGCGCCGCCGATGCGCAGCGCCAGCTGGTCGACGCCATTCCCATCCCGCTGATGGTCACCTCGATCCCGCATCACCAGGTGCTGCACGCGAACCAGGCCGCGCACGCGTGGCAGGGCGGCCTGGAACTGGACCCGTGGGTGAGCGGCATGCATCCGCAAGCCCGTTCGCGCTTCTTCCAGCGCTTGAGCGACCTGGGCGCCGTCGATGAGTTCGAGGTGTGCTGGAGCGGCGGCGGCACGCCCACCTGGGCCTTGATTTCCGCGCGCCTGATCGACTACCAGGGCCAGCGCGCCGTGCTGTCGACCTTCACGCCGATCAACAAGATGAAGCTGATGGAGTCGCGCCTGGAATTGTGGGCCAAGGTCTTCGAGGCATCGGCTGAAAGCCTGATCGTGATGGATGCCGACATGCGCATCATTACCGTCAACCAGGCCTTCCGCCGCCATTCGCTGTACGACATGGTGGAGCTGATCGGCAAGCGCCCGGCCTTCCTGCTCGCGCCCAACAACAATCCCGAGCAGCTCGACAGCCTGCGCCGGACCCTGGCGCGGCGCGGCTACTGGCAGGGAGAAATCTCGGTACAGCGCAAGTCGCTGGAAAGCTATCCCGCCTGGCTGGTGATGAACGCCGTGCGCGACCTCGATGGCGTCACCACGCATTTCATCGCCAGCTCGCTCGATATCAGCGAACGCAAGGCCAGCGAGCGGCAGATCGAGCACATGGCCCACCACGATGCGCTGACGGGCCTGGCGAACCGCCACGTGTCGAAACTGCGCCTGGCGGCCGCCATCGCGCAGGCGCGCCGCAGCGGTGAAAAAGTGGGCGTGCTGTTCGTCGACCTGGACCGCTTCAAGCACGTCAACGACGCGCTGGGCCACCATGTGGGCGACGCGCTGCTGCAATCGGTATCGGCCCGCCTGCTGCAACTGGTACGCGAAGGCGACACCGTCAGCCGCCTGGGCGGCGATGAATTCGTCGTCATCCTCAACGGCATCGGCGACGCGGAGGCCATCGGCGTGCTGCTCGACACGCGATTGATACCGGCCATGCGCCAGCCACACCAGGTGGAAGGCAGCACGCTGTATGTCTCGTGCAGCGTGGGCGTGGCCATCTATCCGGACCACGGCGACGACATGGATACCCTGATGCGCCACGCCGATGCGGCCATGTACCAGGCCAAGAGCGGGGGGCGCGACCATGCGCGCATGTTCACGCCGCAGATGCAGGAGCAGCAATTGCAGCAGCTGCACCTGGAAAGCGACCTGCGCCACGCCATCGAGCGGCAGGAACTGGTGCTGTACTACCAGCCGCGCGTCGATGCGCAGAGCAGCCGCCTGAATGGCGTGGAAAGCCTGATCCGCTGGCAGCACCCGCAGCGCGGCCTGATCGCGCCCGACAGCTTCATTCCCGCCGCCGAGGAATCGGGCCTGATCGTCTCCATCGGCGCATGGGTCATCCGCGAAGCCTGCCGCCAGCAGCTGGCCTGGCGCGAGGCGGGCGCGGGCGACATCGCCGTGTCGATCAACCTGTCGGCCATCCAGCTAAAAAGCGGCACCCTGGTGGCCACCTTGCGCGAGGTGCTGCGCGAGTTTCCCGTCACGCCAGGGCAGATCGAATTCGAACTGACCGAATCGATCCTGATGGACAATGTGGACGACACCATCGCCACCCTGCACGCCATCAAGGCGCTGGGGTTTGCGCTGTCGATCGACGATTTCGGCACCGGCTATTCGAGCCTGAACTACCTGTGCCGCTTCCCGCTCGACAAGCTGAAAATCGACATGAGCTTCGTGCAGGACATCCACGGTTCGCCGCAAAACCTGGCCGTGACGAAAACCATCATCGGCCTGGGCCATACCCTGGGCCTGACGGTCACCGCCGAAGGCGTGGAAAGCGCGGCCGATGCCGACGTGCTGCGCCACGCCGGCTGCGATGAATTGCAGGGCTTTTATTTTGCCCGTCCCATGCCGCAGGCGCACTTCATGGCATGGCTGGCGCACAGCGACGCGCGCTGCGCCGCCTGACACCTCCTGTAGAGCGTCCGCAACGCGCACGCGGATTCGACAACGCGCAGTGCGCCGCCAGGGCGCATGAATGCTGCAGGGATACCGGAATTGGTATTGACATCGCAAAAGAAGTCATTTGTGGGGCAAAGTCATTCCCCCTACCATGTTTCCTGAGCAAGTTTCAGCTCTGGCGGCGACTGCCGCAGCGTTCTCAACATAACTAAAATACAGGTGGAGACAAGATGAAGCAATGGATGGCAACGGGCACCCGCACGCCCAAGCAAAACACACGGTTGATCTTGAAGGCCACGGTGGCCGCGCTGGCCGGCGCAGGCCTGCTGAGCAGCGCTTCCGTCTGGGCCCAACAGGCGCCCGCCGTGGAAACACCGGCGGCAGAAGTGGCAGAAACAGCGCCGGCGGTGGCGCCAGCCGACAATGCCGGCATCGCCGTGGTGGCCGTCACCGGCGTACGCCGCGCCGCACAAAGCGCGCAGACGATCAAGAAGAACAACGACCAGGTGGTCGACTCCATCGTTGCCGATGAAATCGGCAAGTTCCCCGACAAGAACGTGGCCGAAATCCTCGGCCGCGTGACGGGCGTGCAGGTGCGCCGCGAAGGCGGCGAGGCCAGTTCCGTCATCATCCGTGGCTTGCCCGGCGTGGTGACCCTGCTCAACGGCCGCGAAATGTTCACGTCCGTGGGCCGCAGCCTGTACCTGGCCGACATTCCGACGGCCATGCTGCAGCGCGTGGACGTGTATAAATCCCAGGGCGCCGACATGGTCGAAGGCGGCACGGCCGGCGTGGTCGACGTGCGCACCAATCGTCCGTTCGATTTCAAGGGTTTTACCGCATCGGGCAATGTACGCGCCGAGCACCGCGACAAGTCCGGCTCGACGGACCCGAACGTCAGCGGCATGGTCTCGAACCGCTGGAAGACCCAATACGGCGAATTCGGCGCCCTGCTCGGCCTGTCCTACCAGCGCAGCAAATACTATGACGAGACGATCTGGAACGCCGAACCGGTGAAGCGCCCCGAAGCGGGCAATATCACCGGGCCCGATTCCGTCGGCATGATCCCGACCGTGGGCGACCGCAAGCGCTACGCGGCCAATGCCGCCTTCCAGTGGCGCCCGAACTCCCAGGTGGAAGTGTATGCGGAAGGCATGTCGACCCTGATCAAGCACGCCTTCGACAGCCAGTTCTTCGTCGGTTCGCTACCCTGGGGCCAGAATCCGGACATCACCCTGATCCCCGGCACCACCCAGGCGGCCACGGTGGGCAAGATCGATGGCCCATGGTCGCCGTTCACGCTGGGTTCGACCCAGGCGCGGCGCGACCGCTCGATCGGTTCGCAAGGCGCCATCGGCGCGCGCTGGGACATCACGCCGCAGCTGCGCGCCACCACGGAACTGGCGCGCACGGTGAGCAACTTCGAGCGTGAATTTCCCATCCTCGACTTCCTCGCGCATCCGACCAGCATCATCGGCAGCACGAACGTCAACGGCGGCGCGCAGATCAGCTACCCCGGCTACAACATGCTGGACCCGAAGAACTATACGCTGCTCGGCTTCTACGATAACCACAGCCACGACGAAGGCAGCTCGACCGACTGGCGCGCCGACCTCACCTACGACATGGACAGCACGGGCTTCTTCCGCGAATTTTCCGGCGGCGTGCGCATGGCCAAGCGCAAGGCCGAATCGATCCGCGAAAAAAATGGCCAGGGTGGCCTGACGTCGACCATGTACGCGGACGCGATTCCAGGCCTGGCCTGCGCCTCGCACCAGAACACGGGCAATTTCGGCCTGCAAAGCTGGCTCACTCCGTGCCGCGACTTCATGCTCAACAACACGGCCGCGCTGCGCCAGTTATTTACGGGCAGCAGCGAGCGCAGCCCGGACGATCCGATGAGCCACTACAGGGATGTGGAAAAAACCAATGCCGTCTACGGCAAGGCGCGCATCGGCTTTAACCTGGCGCAAGTACCGGTCGATGGCACCCTGGGCGTGCGCGTGGTGCAGACCAAGCAGGACCTGCAAGGCAATTCCTCGCAAAACGCCATCATCACGCCGGTGCGCGTGAAAACGTCGGACACGGACGTGCTGCCCAGCCTGACCCTGAAAGCCATGCTGCGCCAGGACCTGATCGCCCGCCTGACGGCCGGCAAAGCCGTACAGCGCCCGAACTTCGCCGACTTCAATCCCGGCGTGACCCTGGGCCAGAGCCTGGAGATGGTGCGCCCCACGGGCAGCGGCGGCAATCCCGACCTGAAACCCGTGGAAGGCAAGAACCTCGATGCGGCGCTGGAATGGTATTTCGCGCAGACGGGCTCCGTCACGGCCACCGTATTCCGCCACAACTTCAAGAATTACATCCTGTCCGGCTCGGCCAAGGAAACGTATGGCGGCATCGTGTACGACATCACGCGTCCGCGCAACACGTCGAAGGGCCATCTGCAAGGCCTGGAAATGGCTTACCAGCAGTTCTACGACAAGCTGCCCGGCTGGATGAGCGGCCTGGGCCTGCAAGCCAACACCACCTACATGACGGGCGAACTGGCAGAACTCGATGGCAGCGTACATCCATTCACGGGCATGTCGAAGTGGTCGGCCAATCTCGTCGGTCTGTACGAACAGGGAGCGTGGTCGGCGCGCCTGGCGTATAGCTGGCGCGACAAGTACGTCGACGACTACAACTATCGCGGCAAGGGCATCCACCTGACCGTGGCGCCGACGAAAACCCTGGACGCGTCGGTGTCGTACAAGCTCAACCCGCACACCACGGTGACGCTGGACGCCAACAACCTGCTCGACTCGACCTACCGCGACTACCACGACACGCCGGACTACGTGCGCGATGTGCGGCGCTATGACAAGGTCGTCGGTTTATCTGTACGCTGGAGCTACTAGCCAGTCCCCCCACCCTTTCTTCCTTGCGAGGGTTTTCAGCGCCAGCCGGCAACGGTTGGCGCTTTTTTTGCATTGCGGAATCTATCCGACATTGGAGTGATCTGGCGCAAGGTACCGCCGCCGGGGCGCTTTTATGCTGGCAGCTTGACTAGCGAACCCGGCGGGGAACAGCATGCGCAATGCACGGCCCATCGACACACAGTTATTCCAACCCGACATCCCGGTGCGGCTCGACATGCGCACGGCGGCGCTGGTCGAACATGCGCTGGCCTTGCAGGAAATGGCCGGCACGGGCGCCGCCGCACTGTTCCTGCATTGCCACGACGTGCCGCTGCCCACCGCCTTGCGCGTGCTGACGACGGGGCCGCGCCGCAAACCGGCCGGGCCGCACCTGTTTGCCCGCCTGCGTCCGCGCACGGCCGCCCTGGCGCAAGGCTTGCCGCTACCGGCGCGCTGACGAATCCTGTACCATCGCCGCAACCTATCCAATGAGGCACGGCGATGCAGGCAACGACACCCCACGACTCCTATGCGGCACTGATGGACCTGATCAAGGCGCGCCATGCGGAACTGAGCCCGCAATTCCAGGCCGGCGCCCGCTACCTGGCCGATCATCCGGACGAAGTGGCCGTGTCGTCGATGCGCAGCATCGCCGCGCGCGCGCAAGTGCAGTCGGCTGCCCTGGTGCGCCTGGCGCAGCAACTGGGCTTTGCCGGCTGGCCGGAACTCAAAGCCATCTTCGTCGAACGCCTGCGCGCGGGGCCGGCCGGGTATGCTGAAAAAGCCAACGCGCTGGCTGGCAAGGAAGGGAATCTGGTCACCGAAATGTTCGCGGTGCAGCAGCGCAACCTGGCTGCCACGGAGAGCGCCAACCACGCCGCCCTGGATGCGGCCGCCAGCCTGCTGCAGGCGGCACCCCGCGTGCACGTGGCGGGCTTTCGCGCCGCCCACCCCATCGCCTATACCCTGCACTACCTGTACCGGCTGCTGCGCCCCAGCGTGCAGCTGCTGAGCGGCCAGGGCGGCACGCTGGAAATGGATTTGCGCGCCCTGCAGGCCGGGGAGGCCGTCGTCGTCGTCAGCTTCGCGCCGTATTCCAGCGAAGCGCTGCTGGTGGCGCAGGCGGCGCGCCAGGCCGGCTGCCTGGTGGTCGCCATCAGCGACAGCGCCATGTCGCCGCTGGCCCTGCAGGCCGACGCCAGCATCGTCATCGCCGTCGACAGTCCCTCCTTCTTCCCCTCCATCGTGGCCGGCGTGGCGGCAGTGGAAAGCCTGGTGGAATTGCTGGTGGCGCGTGCGGGGCCGGATGCCGTACACGCCATCGGCGCGGCGGAAAAACAATTACGGAGGCTGGGCGCGTACGCAAAAACATCGAATGATGCAAAACAACAATAAATACATCAATCGTTGCATTGCGGCGCAACGCATCCTATACTCGGCCATCTCCTTTGCCGACAAGAAAGCGATGCCCATGAGCCATGTCTTCCACCGCAGCCTGACCGCCAATTACCCTGTCGCCACGGGTGGCGATGGCCCTTACCTGATCGATGCAAACGGGAAACGCTACCTGGACGCCTGCGGCGGCGCGGCCGTCTCGTGCCTGGGCCATGCGGATACGGCCGTCATCGCCGCCGTGCAGCAGCAGATTGCCACGATGGCGTATGCGCACAGCTCCTTCTTTACCAGTGAGCCGATGGAGCAACTGGCCGATTTTCTCGTCGCCCGGGCGCCTGCCGGCATCGACAGCGTGTATTTCGTCTCGGGTGGCTCGGAAGCGGTGGAAAGCGCGTTGAAAATGGCGCGCCAATATTTCGTCGAGCGGGGCCAGCCGCAGCGCCGCCACGTCATCGCGCGCCGCCAGAGCTACCACGGCAATACCCTGGGCGCTCTGGCCACGGGCGGCAATGCCTGGCGCCGCCAGCAGTTCGAGCCCTTGCTGATTGGCGTCACCCATGTGTCTCCCTGCTACGCCTGGCGCGACCAGCCGGCCTATGAAACGGATGGCGACTACGTGGCGCGCCTGGGCCAGGAGCTGGAAGACCATATCGCCGAGCTGGGCGCGGACAACGTCATGGCCTTCATCGCCGAACCCGTCGTCGGCGCCACGGCCGGCGCCCTGCCCGCCGTGGCCGGCTATTTTGCGCGCATGCGCGCCATCTGCCAGCGCCACGGCATCCTGTTGATCCTCGACGAAGTCATGTGCGGCATGGGCCGCACGGGCAGCCTGTTCGCCTGCGAGCAGGAAGCCATCACCGCCGACCTGATCTGCATCGCCAAGGGCTTGGGCGCCGGCTACCAGCCCATCGGCGCCGTGATGGTGTCCAAAAACATCCGCGACACCATCCGCGCCGGCACCGGCTTCTTCCAGCATGGCCACACGTATATCGGCCACGCCACGGCCTGCGCCGCCGCCCTGGCAGTGCAGCGGCAGATCGAGGAACGCGATTTATTGGCCAACGTGCGCGCCATGGGCGGCTTGCTGAAAGAGCGGCTGCAGGCGCGTTTCGGCGAGCACCCGCACGTGGGCGACATCCGTGGCCGCGGCCTGTTCCTGGGGCTGGAACTGGTGCAGGAGCGCTCCAGCAAGCGGCCGTTCGACCCGGCCCGCCGCCTGCACGCGCGCATCAAGGCGCACGCCATGCAGGGCGGGCTGATGTGCTACCCCATGGGCGGCACCATCGACGGCCTGCACGGCGACCACGTCCTGCTGGCGCCGCCCTACATCATCGACACCAGCCACGTCGATGAGCTCGTCGACAAGCTGGGCACGGCCATCGACGCCTGCGTGGGCTAAGAGCCTATCCCAGCAGATGAATGCATCCCCTGCTGGCGCCCCTCAGAAGCGGGGACTGCGTTGATCGTCGTCGCGTGGCTCGCCACGCGTCCTCCTCACGCCTTGTCCGCGCTCCTGATGCGCTGCCAGCAGAAGACGCTCCCTACTGGCATAGGCTCTAACCGCGCCCGCTGTTGCCCACGGTAGACATCAGGCTGGCGCCGCAGCTGGTCTTGTGCCCGTCAAAGGCCACGGGCACGCCGTCGATCAGCACCTGCGGATCGCCCTCGGCGATCACGCAGCGCACGTGCCCCTTGATCGGACACACGCAAGGGTCGCCCTTGCGCGCCACGGCCACGCCCAGCACCGTACTGTTCGGCGCCGCCCCCACCACCTTGCCACCATGGCTGGTGGGGTCGTTCAAGCGGATCACGCCACGCATGTTCTTCTCCCTGGATATATCGAGCGCTTCATTGCGAAAACCCCTGGTAATACTCGCGCGCATCGTGGCGCAAGCCCCACCAGGGCAGATAAGCATGGTTGCCGCTGCGCGCGCGGAACCATGGCTTGCCGGGCTGGATCGGCCGCACGACGGCCGGCGGCGCCACCACCAGCGCCACGGGCGCGGACAGGTCGCTGGTGCCAGCCACCAGCACGGGTTTCCCGAAATGGTGCGCGTAAGCGATGCCCAGCGCCACGTTCGTCAGGGCCGTACCCGCGCCCGTCTCGCCCAGCACGGCGGTCAAATTAAAACTTTGCTTGAGGAAATCGAATTCCGGCAATTGCAGAGTGAGCGTCTGCGCCAGCGCACCGAGCCGTGCGGACGAATCCTGGTGCGTATTGCCGGCGTCGTGGATCAGATAGCCGATCTCAGTATCGCGCCGGTTGGCCTTCGCGGCGGCCTCTTCGATCGCCGCCGTCCACGCCTGCACCAGGCGCGGCGGTTCGCCCTTTTTGGCTTCAAAATCCGCAGCCTGTTTCGTGCTTGGATAGCCGAGCCACGCCAGCGGCGCCCGCTCCGTCTTGTAGTCGGGGCCGGCCAGCACCAGCAGCACCAGGTTCTCGTTGATCTGCCGATCCAGAGGCCGGCTGGGCGCATCCCAGTTCATGGCCCAGACAGTTTCCTTGGGATGGCTTTGCAGGTAGTCGAGCGCGGCGGCCAAGGAGGTAAAGCCGGCGTTGGGGCCGCCCGTGGTGACGCGAACGTCGGGCGGGGTGGAGCGGGTCCAGAGGGTGGGAGAGTGGACGTTGCCGATGCTAAAAGTTCTTGCTACGCGCTGACGAACAAATTCCGTCGTCTCGACTAAATCCAGTTTCCCTTCTGGCAATGCATATTCGATATGGATGCCAGCCAACTCTCGCCAGCGTGACTTGTCCTCGACTAAATGAACATTGTAGAAATATTCTGGATCAGAGTAATACATATCATGGTACAAGTTCATTAATTCATTAATGTATTTTTCATGGTATCCATCGAAAGTTTCGGTGCCTTCATTGCCTATGGCAATGGAGGCAATACTTTGCAACTTAGAGTATTTTTCAGGTTTTTCTTTTACCATGTCATCGTTCGGATTCGGTCGTGCCAGGCCGAGGGTCCAAAGTAGCTGCCACTCAGTTGGATAGTCTCTACGCTGCAAAGGATTTAGCCATTGCAAAC
This sequence comes from Janthinobacterium sp. SUN073, assembly GCF_030397665.1. Lineage (GTDB taxonomy): Bacteria > Pseudomonadota > Gammaproteobacteria > Burkholderiales > Burkholderiaceae_D > Janthinobacterium. The sequence continues at coordinate 592,070 of NZ_JAPUBT010000001.1, forward strand.
CAACGACTTGGGCCATGAATGGCCGCGCTACTGGCATAGGAGTATTTGGGGTTACAGATACCACCTTTGTGCTTGTAGGCGTACGCAAGCGTACACAGGCTGACAGAATCAAGACAATCAGAAACGTACCGAGCGCATAAAAAAGTATAGATCTAACCACGGTATAGCCTCCAAAAAATTGGAACAACTCTGCAATACACTATAAAGTCAATATCCAGCTACGAAATGGGCTTTAGTTAAATGCTCGCTCACCGGAATTGGGATGCGAATCAGGCGCAGGGTTTTCTCTCACGTCAACTATGGATACAGGAAGACTCCATTCCCCACCAGTCTGCTGAGACCATTGAGTGATGGTCAAACCATGCAATTTCCCATCATTAAAATATTCTTCGAACAATTTAGCGGATTCAGTATTATTTAGCGCTCTCAACAACCTCCAATCCGCCGCCACCCTCAACTTGCGCAGCTGGTCAGACTTGATGCGGCACACACCCACCGCCACGTCGTACGCGAGCGCCCGCTCTGAGTGCATGGGGTTGGTCAGGATGGTGGAATGGTCGGTGGCATAGGCGCCCGCCTGGCTGGACATCATTTCCTCTATCCGCGTGCTGCGCCATGCTTGGTATTCGGCGTCGGGCGTGGCGTTGGGCATTTCCTGCTGGACTTTTTGACCTGCGGGACTCTTCCCTTCCCGTACGGCCTGCGCGCGTATCACCGCGCGCTGCTCGAATCGCAGGCGCGCCTCGTCATCGGCCGTGCCCCTGGCGCTGTCCATGCGTTTGGCTTCGTTTTTCCTCGCCTGCGCCTGCAGGCCGCCGGGAGGAATTTCATGATTGGCAAGGAGATCGTCGCCGGGCGCGCGCTGCTTGCCGGTCTGGCGCGATTCGCCGGGGGGCTCGTAGCCTTCGTCGAATTCCTCGCTGGTCTGGCCAAAGCGCAAGGACTGCGGCTTGAAGGGCGGCAGCAAGTCGGGTGCGTTCAGTTCGATTTTCCAGTCTTTGTGGGGCGAGGCATTGCAAGGGCTTTGAGCCAGGCCCGTTGCAACGATAAACACAGGCGCAAACCCGACCGTCAGGATGGTGGAAAAGGCGTCCTCGCTGGCCTCGACGCCCTGCTTGACGGAATACGATGCATATTTCTGCGCCGGAAACCAGAAGTCCTTGCCGCCCGGCGCAGGCTTGCGCCAGTGATCGCTCCAGTAGTGATAGCTGCCCTGCTTGCCCACCTCAAAACCCTGGGCAAACACGCGCTGCACGCACACGCCTGCGGCCCCGGTGGCCGCCAGTTCGCCGCCGTCCTTGCTATCCTTGTCCAGCGAACCCGACAGGCCGCGCCAGCCGATGCCCTCGATGGCCACGGACGACACCACCACGTCGTGCGGATTGCAATAGATAGTCACCCTGCCATACGATGATTTCTTGCCGCCCCGGGCGGCGCCGGCAATCCCGTATTGTTCACGATCTTTGGCGGCGGAAAAACCGTGCTGCACGTTGGCCATGCAGCGGTCAATTTCCTCGTCCGTCTGCGCCTCGCCCAGGCTGGCGCGCTGGCCGATGATGGCAAAGAAGTTTTTCAAGGTGGCGATGCGCGCCTGCACCGTCACCCTGCCCGTGCTGCCGTCCGCCGCACGCAGATTGCTGGCCACCCAGTTCTCGGCGCTATTGCTTTTCGCCAGGCTGTACGGTGAATTGCAAATCACATAGTTGTCGGCCACGCAGGGGAAATTGTCCTTCACCTTGGGCAGCTTTGCGCCCAGAAAGGCGGCCGCCATCGCCACCATCGTGCCCTGGCTGTGGCACACGATGGTGACAGGCACGTCGGCCTGCTGCTGGCGGATGGCTTCGACCAGCCTGGCCAGACGATAGGCGGCCAGCACGAAATACGGGCGCGGCGGGCAGCTGTACACTTGCCGTTCCGGGAAGGGATTCATGTGCTGGATGGTGTTCCACAAGAATAAACCCTCGCTCAGCCCGTCCTTCCACAAGTCGGCCAGCGCACTGCAGCCATTGGCAAACGGCCCGCCGCCCCAGTAATCCTGTTCGTTCAGGTAGATGCCCTTGCCGTATTGCTGCAGTTCCTCGCCCGAAGCCTTGTAGCCCCAGCGAAAGCGGATCACGGGAGAAAAAGTGCCGGCATCACGGATCAAGGTATCGGCCGACATCTCCGGATGGAGAAAGCCTTCGGCCGTGATCTCGGCGCCATAATTGACCGCCTTCAGTTCGCCGCCGTCCACGCCACGGTGCTGCATATGATGGCAGGAACGCTTGAGGCGCTCGTTGAGGCCATTGCACAGTCCCTCTTCCGCTGCCGCGTACCACTCGCCATCGGAATTGACGCCGTGCACGAAGATCACGATGCCGGGCAGCGGCAGTTGCTGCAGCGTGTCCCGGTCGCTGCTCTGGAAATTGGCGCTGCAGGAGAACTGACCGAGGATATCGATTGTGGGGTCGTCGCACAGCGGCGGATGGGGGTCGAACAGCATGGTGTGGTCTCCGATGTCGGGTTTCAGGAACGGCGGCGGAAGAAAAATCCCTTCAGCCGCTGCAGGTGATCGGTTTCCACCTTCGGCCCGCGCCCGTCGGCGCCGCTGACGCCCGTCAAGGGACTGTCGCCTTCGCGCTCGATGTGCACTTCCACGCCTTCGACGGGCAAGCCATCGGTGGGACGCAGCAAGCGCGGCACGCGGCCCAGCTCGCCCTCGCCGAAGGTGGGCAGCTCGCCTTTCATGCTGGCCGGGCCGTTCCAGTGGTGGCCATCGGTCTTCACCGTCAGCGCGCCGGGTCCGCCCAGTTCCACCGCACCGCCGGACAGTTTCAGGTAGGCGCCGCCCGCCGTCACGAAGGTGATCTCGTCCTGCGCCACGCCGACCAGCCGCGTGCCAGCTGTCAGGCGGATCTCCTTGGCGGCGTCCGCCTGCAGAAGATCGTGCTGGCTTTGCAGCAAGAACTTGCCGAAATGGGCCACTTGCACGATGCCATCCTGGTGCGCGAACAGGGAAATACCCTTGCCCGCGTTGACGTTGCAGCGCTGGGCCGCGCTCAGTTGCAAATGCTGCTGGGCCACCAGGTCGATATTCGCGCCCGCGTTGCCGCTGATGGTTTTGGGGGTACTCAGCGCCACGCCCTCGGGCGCCGTGATGCTGACGGCGGGCTGGTCGGCGGCAATCGCCGCTCCCAGCGCCTTGCTGCCGGCCGCGTCCAGCGCCAGCGCCTGGTGCTGGGCGGCAAACTCGCCCAGGGAAGTAAACAATTCAAGACACTCCTGCATCACGGCGGCATGCTCGCTGCCATCGAGCTGCTTGCCGCTGGCGCCCAGCTGTTTCCAGGCCGAAATCAGCAGCGAACGGGCCGTGCGCACGCTGCCGCTGGCGTCGCTGCGCAACTCGAAGCCGTCGCCGCGCTGCCGCCCTGCGCCGTCGCTGCGCGGCTCGGTCAGATAGCCGAGGTTCAATTGCGTGGCCGCCTGGTCGCTGGCCAGTTGCGCGCTGATCTGCGACGGCGTGTCGTCAAAGCACAGCTGGTTGCCGCGCCCGCCCCGTACTTCGCGGCTGCGCATGCCGGACAGGTAACGGTTGCCGGGCAAGGCGCCGCGCGCGCTCAAGCCCGGCGGCACGCCCACGGCGTTGTACAGCTGGCCGACGATGATGGGCCGGTCCGGGTCGCCGCCAAGAAAATCGATCAGCACTTCCGCGCCGATGCGTGGCAAGCTCAAGGTGCCGCATTGCTTGCCGCTGCCCGGGCCATTGCCGGTCCAGCTCGATGCCACGCGCACCCAGGCCGAATCGCGCTCCGTATCGGAAGCGCCAGAACCGTTGGCATGCGCGTGATCTTGCGCGCGCGTCGCAACAAAACGCACATTGACGCGCCCCAGCGCATCGCAATGCACCTCTTCGCCGGCAGGGCCGACGACCAGCGCGCTTTGCAGGCGCACCACCGGCAAGTCGCTGCGCGGGTCGAAGCCGGGCACGATGTCAACGCCGCGCCGCACGCAGGTAAAACGATTGCGATAGCGCAAGATCGACGCGGGCTCGGCAGCGGCAACCTGCGCCAGGCCCGCGTCCGCCTGCCAGCCGCTGTGCGCGAACAAACGCTCTATGCGCGCATCCAGACCTTTCGGCAAGTTGTTGCTGGCCAACACGCTCACGGCCGTGAGCACGAACTGGCGCTCGGCCGCCGGGTGCGTGTCGATCTCCGCATGTCCTTGCAGACTGAACCATTGACCCACACAGAAATCGCGCACGCAGCTTTCGCCCTGAAAACACTTGGTCTCCAGGTCGTGGCGCGCCATCGCCAACTGCCCCAGCTGGCGATGGTCGTCGTTGCTGGCGCCGGCAAGCGGCATTTCCACGATGTAGTCGTCCAGGCTGGCCGCCAGGCGATTGCCATTACCGCCCTGGTCCACGCCGCCGTGCGACTGCGTGGCCATGAATTGCGGGCTGTGCGGGTGGCCATCATCCCAGCTGTAGCGCTCCGATTTTCCGGGCTGCAAGCGACGCACGGCATTCCAGGCCGTGACCGTGTCGCGCTCTTCGGTGGCGTCATCGCGGTGATAGCGCACCGTGCCGGCCGCGTTTTCCGGCAGGCGGCTGGGGTCGTCGAACAGCAGCAGAGTATGCACGGGCACGTGCGGGACGTGCGCGCTGGCGGGCGCTCCCGCCTGGAAACACCAGGCGATGCCGCGGCGCCTGAGCAAGCGGCGGATAAAGGCGGCATCGGATTCATTGTGCTGCATCGTGAATTCGCGCACGGGCAGGCTGCGCGCCGCCAGCGCCGCATCGATGGCGAGATCCAGGCTGGCGGCGAGCACGCTATTGCCCTGCCGCCACTCCTCAAACAGGAGCTGCACGATCTGCAATGCGTGCTTGTTGCGAAACACGCGCGTATTGATGCGTTTTTCCATCAAGGCCAGACCATCGCGCAGCACCAGTTGATAGGTCGCCAGGCCACCATCGCTTTGCCCCGCGCTCGCTTCGGCGACGATGCCGCAGACCCTGCGCAGCTGCCCCTGGTCGGTCACGATCTGCAATTCGGCTGGCACGGCGATGAACTGTTTCAGCGGCAGCTGCGCCTCGGTGGCCACGCACAGGATGCGGTACTCAATCCCGCCGCAGATGGCCTCGCTGCCGCTGATGCGCTGCGGCAGCAAGACATCCTCATTGATGCCCTCCGGGTAAGCGAGGCGCAGCCTCAGAGCGCGGTTGTCGGCGGTCAAGGCCTTGTCCACGGCCAGCCATTGCGCGAAGTCTTCCATGGTTTTCTTCCTTCCAACAGTCAGCGGGGTCCATCAATAAGGCGGTCTCAGGCGGAACCATCGAATCGAATGTCGTAATGCATGTCGTCACGCTCACGGGCCGGCAACTTGTCGGCCAAAAAGGCATCCTCCGCCAGGCAGGCGCCCATGCCCAGCACGCAGGTGCGCACGTCTTCCCGGCGCAGCACCAGGCGTATTTCAAAACTCATGCCAGGCAAGCCAAACAGGCCCAGCATCTGACGCAGGGCCAGCGCACCGGGGCGTCCGGGCAAGAAATCCTCATAGACATGGCGCGCCAGCGGTCCCAGCACGAGGCGCACGCGCAAGTCGGCGCGTCGGCAGCGCTCGCCCAGCATGGCGCCTTGTCCCAGCCGCGCGTTGGCGCTGGCCAGCAAGGTGCGCTCTTGCGGCGCGCGCTGGAACCAGGCGCCCACAAAACGCTGTATGCGCACGGGTACGCCGAAATACTCGGCCAGCAGCGCCTGCATCACGTCGGCCGCCACGGGCCGGTGCCGCAACAAGGCCGCATAATGGGCCAGCACATGCGCTGGCAAGCCATCTTCCTGCCTTGCCACCTCGGCAGGCAAGGCGCCCGCCAGCGCCAGTTGCATGGGCAGGAAATCGCCACCGTCGGCGTCCTGCTGGCATTCGATGCGGTAGCGGGCCCAGGCTTGGTAAAACAAGGCCAGCCCGCGTTGCGAGAGCGTATCGAGCCAGGCACGGGGACCGCCATCGCCCGTTTGCCGCTCGTGGCGGGCGAGCGTTTCCGTGTAATGCAGCGGCAAGCTGCCATGCACGCCTAAAAAACCCAGCATGGCCGCCTGCACATGCACCTGCGTCTCGCCATCTGCTCCCTGCTCCAGCCACAGCTGTTCGATTTCGCCCGGCGCAAACGACAGCGATGCGCTGCCATGCAGGCGCAGGTAATCCTCAAACACCTGCTCCTGCGAAATGCCCTGCTGCATCAGCCAGGCAGACAGCAGGCGCACCGCCTGAAAGAAGTCCGTGCCGGACGGATCGGCCAGCAGGCGCGCGACTACACCAGCGTCTGGTTTCCATTGCGTGGCAGGCAGCACAGCAACTCCTTTCCAGTCTTCTGCGACAAGACGATCAGGCGGGTAAACGAGGCCAGGTGCACATACAGCCCGAGAAAGCGTTCGATCACCTGGGCAAAGGCATGCAAGCCGCTGCCGACAAAGGCTTCTTCATCGACGGACAGCAGGACGTCGATGCCGAAGACCAGGCTGCCGCCCGCCTCGTCCTGCAGCCAGGTACTCGCGGCGCGCTGGCGCAGTCCCGTCACGCCCGCGATCTGGCGCGCGGCGCTGGCCGAACCGGGCAGGTTGTACAGCTCGAGTATTTGCTTAAAGAGCGGCAAGCCCTGTTCAGTCAGCGACTGATGGTTCAGGGACAATTGCGCGATCAGCCGCCAATGCGACGCCGCGCCCGCAGGGAAGCGGCACGGCGCGCCGGGTTTGCGCAGCAGGCGCACCGGCAAGGCGCTGGCCACGCCGTCATGGTGCAAATCACCTGCGGCATTGCCGAACACCAGGCGGCTTGGCAAATCGCGGTTGCTGCAGGTCAGCATGATGGACACCGTTTGCGTCGCGTCGTGCAGCGGCTGCATGGTGCCATCGACAAAGGCGATGCGCATGTCGTAGCCGGGATTGCTCAACGCCATGTCTTCGTCGCGCCGCGTCACCCAGTAGCACCCCTGGCGCCCGCCCGCTTCGCCATGGCGCATCGAATAGAACGGGTGAAACACATCGAGTGCGCCACCGCTCTGCGTTTCACTGAGCACCTGCACGCTATCGACGCTGTAAATATCGTAGCAATGCGCCTGCCGCACCGATGGCAGCAGCACATGCTCGGCGCTCGCGTGCGTCAGGCGAATGGGATTGGCCGCCTGGCGGAACAGGTTGACGACGGGCGTGCATCCCGTCAGCAGATGCCTGGCGGACAGGGGTCGCAAGATGCGCGCGATATCCGCATCGGCCTGCACGTCGGCCAGCAGCAGGTGCACGGTGCAGCGCCGGCAGCCCGGAGGCAACTGCGGGCATAGCGCGGCCAGGTCCAGATCGACGAAATTGAATTTATCCGGAAAGGCAAACCATTCGCCCAGCAAGCGGTAAGCGGGATGCGAGGCGGCCATGGCCGGCATCAAGGCATCCTCGGCGGCAAAGCCGACCGGATGCAAGGGCACTGCGTCCAGCCCATGCCATACGCCATCGACTTCCACATAGGCACAACGCGCACGCAGGAACAGGCTGTCGCGCAAGGTGGCGCAAAAGGAAGGCTCGCCGTCGAGGAACAGGCGTAGCGCCGGCAGCGGCAGCCCGTCCAGCGTGGACATGGCGCCCGTCGCTTCGAGCGTGATGCTGATCGCCGCCCCCAGATCCGGTGGCAGGCGCACTGCGGGCGGCGCCGCCACGATGGACTGGAAACGCACCTCGGACAGGCGCAGCGGCGCCACGGCGACATCGTAGGCGGTGGTGAACTTGCAGGCAACGCCCTGATGCTCCGCTGCATGCATGAGCGTGCCGCGCGGGATCACGGCCAGCTCGCTCACCGCCGCAAGGTCGCTATCGATGCGGGCAATGGCGCAGGCAGGAAACGGGCGCAAATAATGGGGGAAATTGACTTCCAGCAAGGTTTCACTGAAGGTGCCGAAGCCATCGGCCAGCCGCTTGGCCGTGCGCGCATTGAACATGGCAAACGCCTGCAGCATGCGCGCCAGGTGCGGATCGTCGGTGGTGCCCAGGTCACCGCCCACGATGCCCAGCGCGCCAGCGATGGCCGGATAGCGCCGGGCAAACGCCTGATTGTGCGCATGCAAGGTGCCCAGTTCGCGCTCGTAATATTGCAGCAGCTCATCCATGCCCGCTCCCGTCGCCTGATCGGCACATGCCGGTATCACCCCAACTGCATTATTGAGGAAGCGGGAACGAGGAAAGTTGAGTTTGGACAAGATTGCATGCATCAGCAAGGAATGCCACTCCGGCGCTGGCACAGCACTTTTGTTCACTCTTTGCCAATATTAATTGACTTATTCGAAACAATCGTTTTAAATCAGGAAGTTACTCAAAATCAATCATCTTGGGCACTCAAGCATCGCATTGACCCTTTTCGATGTTTGCCGTCCACGCTGATGCACTCTGAAGCCAAGGTATATGGAACTGCTCGACTCCCTGCGTCAGACCCCGTCGCACGACGACACGATCAGCGGGCACTATGAAGTGCGCCGCTTGCTGGGCGAAGGCGGTTTCGGCCATGTATTCGAAGCCTGGGATGCCAAGCTGTGCCGCAGCGTGGCGCTGAAGCGGCTGAAACCGCAAGCCGACGTGCTGCATCCCGAAAAACTCATCAATGAAGCGCGCCTGGCCGCCTCGCTCAAGCATGCGGCCTTCGTGCGCATCTTCGCCATCGAGGGCCAGGGCACGAGCCAGTCCATCGTCATGGAACTGGTCGAAGGCCAGACGCTGGGCCAGTTCATGCACAGCGGCAAGGCTGACCTGCAGGCCGCACTCGACATCGCCTACCAGATCGCCGACGCCATGGACGAGGCGCACGCCATGGACCTCGTGCACGGCGACCTGAAACCGTCGAACCTGATGCTGGAGGCGGATGGCAAGGTGCGCATCCTCGATTTCGGCCTGGCGCGCCACATCGACCCGCAAGCGACGCAAACGACCACCCTGTGCGACTTGCAGGGCACGATCGCCTACATGGCGCCCGAACGCCTGATGGGCCGCCTGCCCGACACACGCGGCGACGTGTATGCCTTGGGCGCCATGCTGTACGAAATGCTGGCCGGCCAGCGCCACTTCGCCCACCTGAACGGCCTGGCCCTGGCCGCCGCCCACATGCAGGCGACGGAACCGTGGCCCGACCTGCCCGACTCGGTGCCGCCCACCATCAACGCCCTCGTGCGCGCGATGACGGCGCACGACCCTGCCGAACGGCCACGCACCATGCGCGACGTGCGCGAGGCGATTGGGGCGCAGCGAGGCGAACCGCTCACCTTGGCCACGCCCCTTGCTGACGAGACGCCTGCAAAGGAAGAACCGCCCGCCAGCGTCTCCATCCGCCTGCCCCTGCCCCGCAAGCGCACGCTGAAATGGGGCGTGGGCGTGGCGCTGCTGGCGGTACTGGCGGGATGGCAGCTGCCCAATATCGTTCCTGCCGTCAAATCGTTCGTCACGGGAGAAAAAGCGCCCGCGCCGTATTCGGAAATGGCCAGCATGGCGGCGGGGATGGAAGCGTTGCGAGTGTTTGATCGCGATACCAGTCAGGCACAAGCCATCGAGCAATTCACCACCGTGTTGACGCATAATCCCGCCAGTGCGGCGGCAGCTGCCGGCCTGTCCCTTGCCTACAGCCTGCGCTATATCGGCGACGGCCGCGACGATACTTGGTTACAACGCGCCGATGCCAGCGCACAGCAGGCGTTGGCATCGGATAATCAATTGGCTCTGGCGCATGTGGCGCAAAGTTGGGTACAGGATCTAAAAGGCAAGCCAGATGCTGCCCTGTTTGCCAGTGCTTCGGCGCTCAACCTAGATCCACAAAATCTACTGGCGCTCGTAGGTAAGATACGGGTACTGATAAACGCGAAGAAATATGAACTGGCGCAGGCAGTCATCGATAGTGCGCAGCGCATGCATCCAGGCGAACGGCTGTTCCCCTTGATGCAGGGCGTTTTGTATTACCGTCAATCCGCCTATCCGCAGGCGGAGCAAGCATTCCGCAAGACAATTGAACTCGACCCCCAGTCGTCCAATGCTTACGCTTACCTGAATGCGGCACTCCTTCGCCTGGACCGTGGTGATGAGGCCTTACGCGTCTTGCAGCAAGGCTTGCAAATCCAGCCTCACTGGGAACTGTATAACAATCTGGGCACGTCGCTGTTTGCCAAAGCCGATTATCTTGGCGCCGTGGAGGCATTCAAGAATGCCGTGTCATCGAGCAAGGGGAGTCCTGGCACCTACCTGTTATGGGCCAACCTGGCCGATGCGCAACGCTGGCTTCCTGCACAAGCGGCCGCATCAAGGGACTCCTACCATCATGCTATTACGCTGCTGACACCGATTTTGCAAAACAGACCAGACAATGCGACCTTCCATTCTCGTATGGCGCTCTACCGCGCATATACGGGCAACAAGCCTGAAGCACTGGCCCGGCTCAAACAGGCACTGGATATCTCAAGCGAAGTAGCGGACGTTCAGTTCCGCGCAGCCCTCACCCACGAACTACTGGGCAACCACGCCGAAGCACTGACGGCACTGCAGCAAGCCGCCAGGCTCGGCTACCCCCTCAACCTGATCGAATCGGCGCCCGATCTGTTGAACCTCAGGCGAGATGCTCGCTATCAGCAATTTATTATCAACCTGAAAAGAGATCGTAAAACATGACGCATGTAAGCCCCTGGATGAAGTTATCCGTACATTTTGATGCAGACCAGACCAGCACCCAGTTGGACTACAAATTTACTTCCTGCGATGGCACGGCGGATCCCCGCCATGGCGAATACATGGGTGGTGTACATTTTCAACAAGGACAGCATGTCTACCTGGATGTCAATTGCTGTGGCTCCAAGAAAAGCGGCTTCACTTCCTTCCAGATCGTCGATTGCTGCATTATCAGCGTCCCCCAGCTGACGCAGATCGGCCCGAATGTGCCTACCGTCTATTCGGCACCCTCGCCATTCCTGCAAGCCATCGGTGCGACCTATCCCCTGCAGCTGGATTTCGAATCACAATTGCTGCCGCCAGACCCTGAACTGCCGGACCTGCGCCGCATTCGGCAAGAATGGAAACATACACTGGACGTGGGCCACACGAAGGGCCGCTGGGAACTGTCCTTCGTCCTCACCGTGCGCATTCTACGTGGCGAAGGCGTGCAGCCGGAACTGCGCGTATTCGCCTTCGATCCGGAAAGCTCGGTCGGCGGTACCGTAGACGTAGGCTAATATCGTCCGATCACCGAGATGCATCCAGGCCGCGCCGACCTCCACCGGCGCGGCTTTTTCACATCCGCACGCAATACGCCGCCCCGCCTGCCGAAAGCGGTAAAATGACGGCCTTGGACTCAAGCAGCGCCTGACAGCGCGGCCTTGAACGCACACAGCACCACCCACAGCCCGGCAGGCACGCCTTTCCTGCCGCCGGACCAACGACAAAGAACACATGACCACCGTCCCAAAAGAAATCAACGCCGCCGCGGCAAAGAAAAATTCGGCTGAAAAGCTCACGCCCATGATGCAGCAATATTTAGGCATCAAGGAAAATCACCCGACGATGCTGGTGTTTTACCGCATGGGCGATTTCTACGAGCTGTTTTTCGAGGATGCGGAGAAAGCCTCGCGCCTGCTGGGCATTACCTTGACGGCGCGCGGCGTGGCCAGTGGCAACCCGATTAAAATGTGCGGCGTGCCGTTTCATTCGCTGGACGGCTATCTGGCCAAGCTGGTCAAGCTGGGCGAGTCGGTGGCCATTTGCGAGCAGATCGGCGACCCGGCCACCAGCAAGGGTCCCGTCGAGCGCAAGGTCATGCGCGTGGTCACGCCCGGCACCCTGACGGATGCGGACTTGCTGCCCGAAAAGGCCGAGCGCCCGCTGCTGGCCATGTGCAGCATCACGCAGCGCAAGACGGTCACCACGGGCCTGGCCTGGCTGTCGCTGGCCAGCGGTGCACTGAAACTGATGGAGTTTTCCGGCGACAGCGGCACCGTGGCGGCGCGATTGCAACAGGAACTGGAGCGCATCGTGCCGGCCGAAATATTGAGCGGCGACAATGGCAACCTGTTCGACGACTACGCGGGCACGCACATCAACCGCGTGCCGGACTGGCATTTCGACGTGGTCGGCGGCCACAAGGCGCTGCTCGACCAGCTGGGCGTGGCGACCCTGACGGGCTTTGGCGCCGATGGCCTCGGCGCCGCGTTCGGCGCGGCCGGCGCGCTGCTGCGCTATGCACAGTCGACGCAGGGTCGCGGCTTGCAGCACGTGCGCTCCCTGACGACGGAAACGGAAAGCGAATTCATCGGCCTGGACGCGGCCACGCGGCGCAACCTGGAGCTGACGGAAACCATCCGCGGCCAGGAGTCGCCTACGCTGTTCTCCCTGCTGGATCATTGCCGCACCGCCATGGGTTCGCGCATGCTGCGCCACTGGCTGCACCATGCGCGGCGCGACCAGCACGTGGCGCGCGCGCGCCATGAAGCCATCGCCGCGCTGGCGCAAAGCGAAGCGGCGGAGCCATTGGCCGCCACCCTGGCGCAAGTGCCCGATATCGAACGCATCACCACGCGCATCGCCCTGCTGTCGGCGCGTCCGCGCGACCTGGCCGCCCTGCGCGACGGTTTATTGCAACTGCCGGCCCTGCGCAGCGACGTCGTGCGCTGCTATGGCCCTGGCCAGGGCGGAGAAACAGGCTTGCTGGCCGCCATCCACGCGGCACTGGCGACGCCAACGGCCTGCCTGGACTTGCTGGTGCGCGCCGTGGCGCAGGAACCGGCTGCCATGGTGCGTGACGGCGGCGTCTTCGCCACGGGTTTTGACGCCGAACTCGATGAACTGCGCGCGCTGTCGGAAAACGCGGGCCAATTCCTGCTCGACCTGGAAACGCGCGAACGCGCACGCACGGGCATCGCCAATCTGCGCGTCGAATACAACAAAGTGCACGGCTTCTATATTGAAGTCACGCACGGCCAGACGGACAAGGTGCCGGACGACTACCGCCGCCGCCAGACCCTGAAAAACGCCGAACGCTACATCACGCCGGAACTGAAAGTGTTCGAAGACAAGGCCCTGTCGGCGCAAGACAAGGCCCTGGTGCGCGAAAAGCTGCTGTACGACCTGCTGCTGGCCGAGCTGGCGCCACACATCGGCACCTTGCAGACGATTTCGCAGGGCCTGGCCCAGCTCGACACCCTGAATGCGCTGACGGAACACGCGCAGCAGCACAACTGGGCCGCGCCGCAACTGGTCGACGAACCGTGCATCAACATCGTCGAAGGGCGCCACCCAGTGGTGGAAAAGCAGATCGAACGCTTCATCGCCAACGATTGCCGCCTCGTCAACGAGCGCCGGCTGCTGCTGATTACCGGCCCGAACATGGGCGGTAAATCGACCTTCATGCGCCAGGTGGCCCTGATTACACTGCTGGCCTACGTCGGCAGCTACGTGCCGGCCGCGTCCGCCACCATCGGCCCCATCGACCGCATCTTTACGCGCATCGGCGCCACCGATGACCTGGCGGGCGGACGCTCGACCTTCATGGTGGAAATGACGGAATCGGCGGCGATTCTGAACGGCGCCACCGAACACTCGCTGGTGCTGATGGATGAAGTGGGTCGCGGCACCTCGACGTTCGACGGCCTGGCTTTGGCATGGGCCATCGCGCGCCATCTGATCGACAGCAGCCGCAGCTTTACCCTGTTTGCCACGCATTATTTTGAGCTGACGCAACTGCCGGACAGCCACCCGAGCGCCGCCAACGTGCATCTGTCCGCCGTCGAGCACAAGGACAGCATCGTCTTCCTGCACGCCGTGCAAGCCGGTCCCGCCTCGCAAAGCTATGGCTTGCAGGTGGCGCAGCTGGCCGGCGTGCCGCAACCCGTGATCAAGGCCGCGCGCAAGCACCTGGCGCGCCTGGAAGCGCAGGCGCTCGATGCCACGCCGCAGCGCGACCTGTTCGCCGCGCCGGCAGCCGATCCGTATGCGCAAGAGGAGGAAGAGGAAGCGGCGGCGCCGCTGGCCGCGCTGAACGCGGCGCAGCAAGCCTTGCTCGACGCCATCGCCGACCTCGATCCCGATGCACTCACGCCGCGCGATGCGCTGGAGCAGTTGTATCAGTTGAAACGGCTGGCCGCCGCATGACCATACGGCGCAGCATCGCCAGCCTGCGCCTGCTGGCTGCCGGCCTGCTGGTCGCCAGCCTGCCATGGCATGCGGCGCTGGCCGCCCCGGGCGACCAGGCCGGCTTCGAGTTTGCCGTGCTGGGCCATTCCTTCAACGCCGGACCGGACGATGGCCCGTTAAAAAAGGCCATCGCCGAAACGAGCGCCTTCAATGCGTCGTTCGTGGTGGCCACCGGCATCAAGGCCGCCAGCGAGTCCTGCAGCGACAAGCTGTACAGCCAGCGCAAGGACGTGCTCGACGCCAGCGGGCCGCCGCTGATCGTCTCGCTGTCGGCCAGCGACTGGGCCAACTGCCGCAATTCGCGCGGCAGGGTCAACGCCATCGAACGCCTGAACCGCTTGCGCGACGTGTATTTTGCCGACGACCAGAGCCTGGGCCAGCGCAAGCTGACCCTGTCGCGGCTGTCATCGACGGCGAAGTTCCGCAGCTATGCGGAAAACGCCCACTGGGAATACGGTGGCGTGCTGTTTGCGACCGTCAACCTGCCTGCGAATAACAACCATTTCCTGCCAGAAGCGGGACGCAACAGCGAATTCGAAGACCGCCTGGTCGCCAACCGCTCCTGGCTGCAGCGCCTGTTCGCCATGGCACAGCGCAAGAAACTCGACGGCATCGTGCTGTTTTCCGATGGCGACGTGGGCATACTGGACGAAGACGACAATTCGCTGCTGCCCAGCTTCAGTTCGAAACAGGATGGCTTTGCCGGACCGCGCAAGCAGATCCGTACCCTGGCGAAGAAATTCAGCGGCAAGGTCTTGTTGGTCGATACGCAGCGCATTGGCGATGCGGACGGCAAGGAGGGGAAAAGTAAAAAGGCCGCGGCCAGGGCTGGCGGGCCGAAAATCAGCTGGAAAGGCAACCTGGGCCACGTCAGCATCGACAACGACTGGTCCGCCATCGCCGTACGGCCAGGCAAGACGCCATTCTTTGAGGTACGTCAACGGGCCACGCGGCCATCGGCGCAAGCGAGGGCCAAGGCGTCGACTGTGCGCCGTTAATAACCGAGGCACAAACAAACAGGCCGGCATAGCGCCGGCCTGGAACAAGCAGTATTAATGAATCGGATGCGTACGGAAGTGGTCGCCCTCTTCGCCGTCGCCTTCATCATCTTCATCGCCATGGTCATGGCCGTGTGCGCCATGCACGTGGCCATGGGCGATTTCTTCGTCGGTGGCTTCGCGCACGTCAGCGACGGTCAGCGAGAAGCGCAGCGCGATGCCGGCCAGTGGATGGTTGCCGTCCAGCACGACTTTGTCGTCGGCGATATCGGTCACCGTGAAGATCATCGCTTCTTCGTCCGGCGAATCGCTTTCCGGCATGCCTTCGAACTGCATGCCCACTTCCAGCGGTTCAGGCAGGCGATTGCGCGGCTCGACCTTCACCAGGGCTGGATCGTATTCACCGAAAGCATCATCCGGTTCGATCTGGATCGTGTTGGAATAGCCAACTTCCTTGCCGTCGAGCTCTTCTTCGATCTTCGGCAGGGTGTTTTCATAATCACCGTGCAGGTAGACCATCGGCTGACGGCCGTCTTCGATCAGATTGTCTTGCGCGTCTGACAGTTTGTAGTTGACAGTCACGACCGTATTTTTGGCAATCTTCATTATGCTTCCTTTCATTGTATAAGCTGGCAAATTATACCTTCACGCCGCCAACGGCAGGCGCATTCCTGCATTTCCGGTTGTTATAATGGGCGCATGAAAAAATTAACTCTCCTCGGCGATATCACGCCGGCGCAATTCCTGCGCGACTACTGGCATAAAAAGCCCTTGTTGATCCGTCAAGCCGTGCCTGGCTTCAAGGCCCTGTTCGATATCAAGGCCCTGGCCGAGCTGGCCACCCTCGACCACGTCGAATCGCGCCTGGTCAGCCATGCGGATGGTCACTGGAACATGCAGCAAGGCCCGCTGACCAGCCTGCCCTCGCTGAAACAGAAGGAATGGACCTTGCTGGTGCAGGGCGCCAACCTGCACAGCGCCAAGGCCGACGCCCTGCTGCGCCAGTTCCGTTTCCTGCCGGACGCGCGCCTGGACGACCTGATGGTCAGCTTCGCCACCGATGGCGGCGGCGTGGGCCCGCATTTCGATTCCTACGACGTGTTCCTGCTGCAAGGCCAGGGCAAGCGCCACTGGCGCATCGGCGCGCAGAAGGATCTGAGCCTGATCGACGGCTTGCCGCTGAAAATCCTCAGCAACTTCACGCCCAACGAAGAATTCACGCTGGAACCGGGCGACATGCTGTACCTGCCGCCCCACTACGCGCACGACGGCGTGGCCATCGGCGACTGCCAGACGTATTCGATCGGCTTCCGCTCGCCCACGTTCCAGGAACTGGGCGAAGCTTTCCTGCAATTCATGGCCGACTCGATCGACTTGCCGGGCATCTACAGCGATCCCGACTTGAAAGCGTCGGGCAAGCCGGCGGAAATCCCCCGTGAAATGCTCAGCACCATCACGGAAGAAATCAACAAGGTACGCTTCACGGAAGAAGACGTGACCATTTTCCTGGGCGAACACCTGTCGGAACCGAAGCACAATGTGTTTTTCACGCCGCTGTCCAAGCCGCTGACGGTGGGCCGTTTCGCGGATGCCGCACAGAAAAAGGGTGTCGTGTTGTCGCGCAAGACGCTGATGCTGTATCGTGGCAAGAATGTCTTCATCAATGGCGAATCGTTTGCCATTGGCAAGGCCGATAAAACGGCCCTGGAAACCCTGGCCAACGAACGCGCGCTCGATGGCGCCGCCGTGGCCCAGGCTTCCGATGACGTGATGGATGCGTTATATACCTGGTATCAGGATGGCTGGATCGAACTGGCCTGAATGATCGTGGCGTAGCAAAGTGGTATTACAACAGGTAAAAAGACAACATCTGCGCTAGCACAATGAAACATATTATTTTTATATCGTTTTGTCGTGCTTTCGCAAAACACTTACACTTGCTTGCAATTTGCTTCGGCAAATATTGCGATATCACAAAATAGTTGCGAATTTGCCTCTTGCTCCTATTGCGACGCACCAAAAATCGCTATAATATTCGGTTAGGAAGTTTCCGTTGTCTGGCAGGCACCACCTGGTACGAAAAGCCTTCGAAGACGACCTAACGAGCGATAATTACCGGTAATTATTCATCGCAACAATATTGATTTATTTTTTGAAATAATTAAGGAAAACAAATGAAAAAATCCCTGCTGATCGCCTCCCTGATGGTTGTTGCTCTGGCTGCTTGCAGCAAAAAAGAAGAAGCTCCTGCACCAGCACCAGTAGTTGAAACCCCAGCAGCTGCACCAGCAGTTGAAGCTGCTCCAGCTGCTGCTGCTGACGCTGCTGCTTCGGCCGCTACCGACGCTGCTGCTGCTGCTTCGGCTGCCGCTTCGGCCGCTACCGACGCTGCTTCGGCTGCTTCGGCTGCTGCATCGGCTGCTAAGTAATTTAGCACCCTGCACTAGGAAAAGCCGGCCCTCGGGTCGGCTTTTTTGCGTCCGCAGTTTTATCCGCAGGATAAAACGCTGACTATCGGCAATAAAAAAGGCTGGCCCGGTTTCCCGGGCCAGCCTTTTTAATGCACGGCAGGTGCTGACACCCGCCGCAAATGTGGCGTTTATTTCAACTGATCGTTCAGCAGACCCAGGATCTTCTCGGCCACTGGCGAGGTATCGGGCTTGCCTTCGTTGCTGAGGACGCTGACCAGGCTGGTCGAGCCATTGCCGGCCTTGACCAGGACGCGGTAACGCTGCGCTTCCTTGTCCTTGTCGGACGACGAGCCCCAGCTGAACAGTTTCGAGAAGAAGCCATCTTTCTTGACCATATCCGGATCGACGTAACGCACGAAATACGTGCCTTGCGTGCGGTCGCGGTCTTCCACGGTAAAGCCGACACGGTCCAAGGCCAGGCCGACACGGCGCCAGGCGCGGTCGAAGCCTTCATCGACTTCGATGGCGCGCGCCGGCGTGGCGGCATCACCCACCAGCTTGGCGTGCAGCGGCTGCACGATGGCGGCGTCGACGGCCGTCTTCGCTTGCGCATCGTCGCTGGCCGCGCCCAGACGCGTCATCAGCTTGGCCAGGAATTGCGCTTCCAGGCCCGGATCGTTCGGACGCGCGGTCCAGGTAGTGGTTTCCTTGTCGCGGCCCGTGACGACCTCTTCCACGCCACGGTGGCTGATGTAGATCTCGGTCGAACCGTCGGCCAGGCGTTCCACGCGGGTGCGGAACTTGTCTTTCTCGCCCGTCGAATACATCGAATCGAAGGCCTTGCCGATGGTGTTGCGAATAAAGTCCTGCGGCAGCTTGGCGCGGTTTTCGTTCCACTCGGTTTCCATGATGCCAGCCGTCGGCTGGTCGATGGCGACGGTAAAGCCCGAATCTTCCCAGAATTGCTTGAGCTGCGGCCACAGCACTTCAGGCGACTGCTTGACGACCAGCCAGCGCTGGTTGCCCGCGCGCTCGACCTTCACGCCACCGGCCGTGACAGGCACGACGCCCACCACGCCGTCGGCGCCCACGATGACAGGCGCACCTGCCGTGGCGTTGCGCTGCGCGTTGTAGCCGGAAGCCGTGGCCACGCCGTTTTTCGCATCCGGCAGGGAGTAGCGGTTGTCCTGCTGCAATTGCGTCAGGTCAGGCGGCACGTCCAGGGTGCCGGCTTTCTTGACCGACTTGTAGTCGACCTTGTCGCCGCCGACTACCGAACTGATCATGCCACAGCCCGCGAGGCTGGCTGCGACGGCGCCGATGACGATGCCGCGGACGGCGATGGTGGCAGGCGCCGGTTTGGTTTTCTTGCAATTAGTCATGTCGTAACTGGATAAGAAGCTAAGTAGCAGCTGGAATCAGGGAAGGTCCGGACTGGTCAAGCCCGGGCTTGAAGTTCGGCTTAAGACAGGATGCCAGCATCGCGCAAGGCCTCGCGCACGGTGGCATGGCAATTTTCAGCCAGCGGCACCAGTGGCAAGCGTATGCCGGCTGGCATCATGCCCATTTCGGCCAGTGCCCATTTGACGGGCACCGGGTTGGGCTCGACAAACAATTTCTGGTGCAGGGGGAAAACTTTGTTATTGATGGCGATCGCCGTGGCGCGCTCGCCCGCCATGGCTGCGTCGCACAGTTCGTGCATGGCGCGCGGCGCCACGTTGGCCGTCACGGAGATGTTGCCGTGGCCGCCGCAGAACATCAGCGCCATGGCGCTCGGATCATCGCCCGAGTACACGGCGAAGTCGTCTGGCACGAGGCGCAGCAGGTCGATACCGCGGCCGATGTTACCGGTCGCATCTTTCACACCGACAATATTCGGGATGGCGGACAGGCGCACGATGGTTTCGTTGCTCATGTCGGCAACGGTGCGGCCAGGCACGTTGTACAGGATGACGGGGATGTCGACGGCTTCGGCGATGGCCTTGAAGTGCTGGTACATGCCTTCCTGGGTAGGACGGTTGTAGTACGGCACCACTTGCAAGACAGCATCGGCGCCCGCTTCTTTCGCATAGCGCGTCAGTTTGATGGCCTCGGCCGTGGAGTTGCCTCCGGCACCGGCGATGATAGGAATGCGTCCCTTGGCATGTTCGACGGTCAACTTGATCAGTTCGCAGTGTTCTTCCACGCTGACTGTTGCCGATTCGCCCGTCGTGCCAACGATGACGATGCTGTCCGTACCCTCGGCGATATGCCAGTCGATCAGCTTGCGCAGACCTGGAAAGTCCAGACTGCCGTCAGCGTGCATCGGGGTGACGATTGCTACAATGCTGCCCTTGATCATAGTAAGTTTATAGCGCCGATAAATAAAACAACGATTGTAGCGGATAGCCCGCGCCTGTGGTGCATTCTGACATAGTATGGCCGCTCAAAACGTCGGCAGCAAGGCCGCCAACCGTGGAAAATCCGGCCGGACGGCACAAATTCGTTGCACCAGAGCAGCTTTTGGCTGCTCCACGCGCCCATCCTCGTACGCTACCACACGCAAGCCGTGCTGCACCGCCCAGGTCAGCATTTCGCCTTCCTTCAGCAGGAATTTCGGATTCGACGGCTTGCCGAACTGCTCGTTACCCTCGGCAAACGTTTCATACAGCAGCACGCCATCGGGCGCCAGGCTGGCCACCATTGCTTCGAGCAAAGGCCGGTGCAGGTAATTGGTGACGACGATGCCGGCAAAGCGGCCGGGGGCGAAGGGCCATACGGCGCCCGGCGCCTCCAGGTCCACCAGCGAGGTGGTGATGCCCGTGCCGGCCGCCTTTTCCAGCATTTCCGGATCATGGTCGAGCGCGATCACGGGGTGGCCAAGGCTGACCAGGTGGCGCGCATGGCGGCCGGTGCCACAGGCCAGGTCCAGCACTTCGCCGCCCGGGATCAGGGGCGCCCAGCGGCGCAGCCAGCCCGAAATCGCTTCAGTTTCTATTGTTGGTTCAGTTACTTGCATCGATACTTCCATCAGTTAATTTTGCATTGCCAATGCCGTACAGCGGCGGCATCAACCCAGCAGCATTCGCAACGGCAGGGTCATCGCATACAGGATCGACGTCGCCTGCTGGAGTACCCCGCTCAATGCCAGACCCAGGTAGCCCTTATAGCTCAGAAAGATCAGCAAGGCGAATACGAAAGGCGTGTAACGGTCGATGCTGGCGTACTTCCGGGATAACGCATCGGGTAGCATGCCGGTGACGATACGTCCGCCATCGAGCGGCGGCACGGGAATCAGGTTAAAGACAAACATCACCACGTTGACGGAGACCCCGGCCAGGCTCACTGCGATCAGGTATTTGCTCATGGTAAACGCCGGCGCCATTGTGCTGAGCAGGATATAGGCCACCATCCAGCCGAAGGCCATGGCGAAGTTGGCGGCGGGGCCGGCAAACGCCACCCACGCCATCTGCTTCTTCGGATTGCGCAGGCGGCCAAAGTCGACGGGCACCGGTTTCGCATAGCCAAAAGGCACGCCGATGCTCCAATACAGGAACAGCGGCAACAGGACGGTCCCGAAAGGATCGATATGCCGGATGGGATTGAGACTCAGCCTGCCCTCGTTCGAGGCCGTGGGATCGCCGAAATAGCGGGCGGCGTAGCCGTGCGCCGCCTCATGCAGGGAAATGGCAAACAGCACCGGCACCAGGTACACCGCAACGGTCTGGACTATCGTATTGAAATCGCTCATGACCGCGATTCTACCAGAGCCGATCCAGGCCCTTTCTTACGTTGTCATTAAGAACAGATGAAGAGCGGCGCCGCAACAGCTGCGCGATACCTCTCTACAAGCCCAGCACGGCCGGGTCGCCGCGTCCCACGCGCACCACTTCCGGCTCCGCTCCCGTCAGGTCGATCACGGTGCTGGGGCCATGCGCGCACACGCCACCATCAATGATCAGGTCGACCAGCTTTTCCAGCCGTTCGCGGATGGTGTCGGCATCCGTCAGGCTGTCTTCGTCGCCAGGCAGGGTCAGGGTCGCACCCAGCAAAGGCTGGCCCAGTTCTTCCAGCAGGCTTTGCACGATGCGATGCTGCGGCACGCGCAGGCCGATAGTCTTGCGCGAAGGATGGCTGAGGCGGCGCGGCACTTCCTTGGTCGCCTCCAGGATGAAGGTATAGGCGCCCGGCGTGCCCGCCTTGAGCAGCCGGAACTGGCGGTTGTCCACGCGGGCATACAAGCCCAGTTCGCTCAAGTCGCGGCACAGCAGGGTCAGATGATGCTTTTCATCCACGCCACGGATGCGGCGCAGGCGCTCGACGGCGCCCTTGTCGTCGAGCTGGCACACCAGCGCGTAGCAGGAATCCGTGGGCAAGGCCACCACGCCGCCGGACTGGATGATCTGCGCCGCCTGTTTGATCAGGCGCAATTGCGGATTCTCGGGGTGAATCTGGAAAAATTGACTCATGGTCTACGTATTCTTAGTTATTGGCATTAGTTATCATTATTGCACGCCGCGCAGGGCGGCGATGCGTTGCTCGATCGGTGGATGGGTGGCGAACAGCGCGCCCCAGCCGCCATTGCCGCCGCTGATGCCCAGCGCCTGCATCGATTGGGGCAGTTCGCCCGGCGGCACGCCGCCCAGGCGGGCCAGCGCATGCATCATCGGTGTGGGGCTGCCCAGCAGCTTGGCCGAACCGGCATCGGCGCGAAATTCGCGCTGGCGCGAGAACCAGGCCACGATGATGGAAGCGAGCAAGCCGAAGATGACTTCGCACACCATCACGGTAACAAAGTAACCGATGCCCCGTCCGCCGCCTTCGCGGTTGTTATTTTTCAACAATACATTATCGACAAAGAAACCCACCACTCTGGCCATGAAGACGACAAAGGTATTCACCACGCCCTGGATCAGGGTGAGCGTCACCATGTCGCCATTGGCGACGTGGGCGATTTCATGGCCCAGCACGGCTTCGACTTCATCGCGGTTCATGCTTTGCAGCAAGCCCGTGGAGACGGCCACCAGCGCCGAATTCTTGAAGGCGCCCGTGGCAAACGCATTCGCGTCGCCTTCGTACACGGCCACCTCCGGCATGCCGATGCCGGCCCGCTCGGACAGTGCGCGCACGGTATTGACCAGCCACAATTCGGTCGACGAGGTGGGGTTATCGATGACGCGCGCGCCCGTGCTCCACTTGGCCATCGGTTTGCTGATCAGCAGCGAAAAGATCGACCCTGTAAAACCCACCACCAGCGAAAACACCAGCAGGCTGCCCAGGTTGAGGGTGCTGCCGCGCGCCGGATTGCCCACGCCCAACAAGCTGAGGACGAGCGACAGCACCAGCATCACGGCCAGGTTGGTTGCAATAAAAAGGACGATACGTTTCATGGGCGATGGCTCCGGAAAACAATAATAACTAAAAGATAAGTATGCGGTCGCGACTTTTCAAGCCCGCGCGGCAGGCGCAGGCCGGCCGTGCCCTAGAACCAGTCGTGCCAGATGGGCGTGACGTTGGTGGGCAGCGGCGGCAGCATGGCAAAATCCACGCGCGACTCGCCCGGCGCATGGAAATCCGTGCCGCGCGAGGCGAGGAAGCCGTAGGCATTGGCCAGCTGCGCGTATTCCGGATACTGGTCCGGACTGTGGCTGCCCGTGACGACTTCGATGGCCACGCCACCGAGTTGCTTGAACTCATCGAACAACACGCCTTGCGCCATGTCGCTGAAGCGGTAGCGGCCCGGATGGGCGATGACGGCCACGCCGCCCGCGCCGCGTATCCAGCCCACGGCCTCGGCCAGGGTGGCCCAGCGGTGCTCGACGTAGCCCGGCTTGCCTTCCGACAGGTATTTCTTGAACACGTCGGGGATGTTCGCGCATTTCCCCGTTTCCACGATGTAGCGGGCAAAGTGCGTGCGCGACATCAGATCCGGGTTGCCGACGAATTTCAAGGCCCCTTCATAAGCGTCGGGGATGCCGGCCAGGTCCAGCTGGCGGGCGATTTCGCGGCCGCGCGCATCGCGTCCCGAGCGCGTCTGGTGCAGGCCCTGTACCAGACCCGGATTGTTTTCATCGACTTGCAAGCCCACGATGTGCACGGTCTGGCCGGCCCAGGTGATGGAAATTTCCACGCCGGCCACGAAGCGCATGCCCAGGTCCAGCGCGGCCGCGCGCGCGGCGGCGACGCCGGACACTTCATCGTGGTCCGTCAGCGCCCATACATCGACGCCCGCCTTGCGTGCGTGCGCGGCCACGGCGGCGGGAGACAGCACGCCGTCGGAGATATTCGAATGACAATGCAGGTCGACTTTAAGCATGTGAAAACAATACCCTGCACGGGCTCAGCATGGAAGAAGTTTTCATTGTACGCTGCTTGCCCGATAAGGAAGTCGCGTTAGCGACACAGTGGTGCCAGCGCATTATTGCGCCAGGAAAGTTTCCACCAGGCGCGCCAGCTCCGCCGGCTGGTCATGGTGCAGCATGTGGCCCGCGTCCGCCAACATCTCGCAGCGCACATCCTTGATGCAGGCCAAACGCCGGTCGATTTCAATGCGCGCCTCTTCCTTTGGCCCCATCCATTGCCACATATTCGTCTCAATAGCTTCCACCCACAGCACGGGCGCCGTGATGCGACGCCAGCACGCCATCACTTCTTCCACCTGGTACAGGATGGGATTGACCCGCTTGTGCTGCGGGTCGCCCAGGATGTCCCACTCGCCCGCCTCGTTCTGCGCCGACCAGTGCTCGGCCAGGAAGGCGGCGCGCGCGTCCGGCAGGCGCGGATTGGTCTTTTGCAGGCGCTCGGCCACGGCCTGTTGGCTCGGATAGCTGCGCATGGCGGGCGGTTCGCGCAACTCGTCCAGCCACTTGACGTAGCGGCCCGGCGCCTGCTCCGGCTTGGTTGCCATCATGCCGAAGCCTTCCAGGTTGATGAAGCGGCTGATGCGCTCGGGCCGTACGCCCGCGTACAGGCCGGCCACGTTGGCGCCCATGCTGTGACCGAGCAGGTTGACGGGCGCATCCGGCGAATAGTGCAGCAGCATGGCGTCCAGGTCGGCCAGGTAGTCGGGGAACCAGTAAGTGTCCGATTGCGTGTAATCGCTCAGGCCAAAGCCGCGCCAGTCGGGCGCGATCACATGCCAGTCGCCCTGCAACTCGTCGACGACGAACTGGAACGAGGCGGCCACGTCCATCCAGCCGTGCACCATGAACAGGATGGGCGCGCCTTCGCGGCCCCAGTGGCGCACATGCGTGCGGGCGCCGCGGATGTTGATGAATTCGGAACGGGAAAGTTTCATGGGTTTCATCTGATTGCCTGCCTTGAAAGTGGCGCGGATGGCGCCACATGCTGTGTCTGTAGATAGGGCGCACATAAAAGTACGACCGTTCGATTATTATACCGGATTAGCGCCGGGCGCCAGGACTTGTCCTGCAACAGCGTAAAATAGCGTACACAACACAGTAAAACTTCAGCGTCCGGCCCAGCCCGGCGCTTCCACCACCGCCACAGGCTAACGATGACACTCTACCAATTGGGCGCCGATGCGCCGCAGATTGACGCTTCCGCTTTTGTTGCCGACACGGCCAATGTGATCGGCAAGGTGACGCTGGAAGCGAACACGTCCGTATGGTTCGGCGCCACGCTTCGCGGCGACAATGAACGCATCACCGTGGGCGCCAACAGCAATGTGCAGGAAGGCGCCGTACTGCACACGGACCCGGGCTACCCGCTGGACATCGGCCAGAACGTGACCATTGGCCACCAGGCGATGTTGCATGGATGCACGATTGGCGATGGCGCCCTGATCGGCATCCAGGCCGTGATCCTGAACGGCGCGAAGATCGGCAAAGGGTGCCTGGTCGGCGCGGGCGCCCTGGTCACGGAAGGCAAGGAATTTCCCGACAATATGCTGATCATCGGCTCGCCGGCAAAAGCCGTGCGGCCCCTGACGGCAGACGATATCACCAGGCTACAAGGCAACGCCGTGAACTATGTGCAACGCGGCCAGCTATTTAATACGCAACTCAAGAAGATTGGATAAGAGAATGACGACTGAAACCACAGGCGCGGTCAGCGCAGCCGTTAGCGGCCAGGATACCCTGCAAAAATTTATTTTCGACAACGCCGCCGTGCGCGGCCAGTTCATCGACGTTTCCCACACCTGGCAAGAAGTGGTATCGCGCCACGCCTATCCGACGGCCGTGAAAAAAGTACTGGGCGAAATGGTGGCCGCCGCCGCCCTGCTGTCGGCCAACCTGAAATTCAACGGCTCCATCATCATGCAAATCCACGGTGACGGTCCCGTGCGCCTGATGGTCGTCGAGTGCGATTCCGACCTGCGCCTGCGCGCCACGGCCAAGCTGGACCCGGACGCCACCATTCCCGACGTGGCCACCGTACCGCAATTGCTCAACGCCACGGGCAAGGGCCGCTTCATCATCACCCTGGACCCGGCCGACAAGGTGCCGGGCCAGCAACCGTACCAGGGCATCGTGCCGCTGGACGGCGACGACATGGCGACCGTGATCGAAAACTACATGTTGCGCTCGGAACAGCTCGATACGCGTCTGTGGCTGGCCACGGACGACAGCGTCTCGCGCGGCCTGCTGCTGCAAAAGCTGCCCCACCATGGCGGCAAGGCCGAAGCGACGCCTGTCTCGGAAGAAGTTGCGCTGGACACATGGCACCGCGCCGTGATGCTGGCGTCGACCCTGAAAGAGGAAGAAATCCTCGCCACCGACATCGAGACCCTGATGCAGCGCTTGTTCTGGGAAGAAACCATCCGCGTCTTCGAGCCGCTGCACCCAAGCTTCCATTGCAGCTGCACGCGTGAAAAAGTCGGCAATATGCTCAAGATGCTGGGCGAGGAAGAAGTCAACGGCACCCTCGACGAAGTGGGGCAAGTGGGCGTGAATTGCGATTTCTGCGGCCAGCACTATACCTTCGACAAGGTCGATTGCGCGCAGCTGTTCATCACGGATGCGCCCGCCGAAGTACTGATTCCGCCAGCCGCCAGCATTAACTAATTGTAATATTCCCCGCGCCGCCCCTCAGGCGGCGCAATTGTTTCCACTGTCATCGTTCCGTCATCAGTCCGTCATCAGCCCGTCACGCGCCGCCGTTACGCTGCGCAGCTTGTATTACCCACACTACTTTCCACAGGCTGATGATGACCACCCACTTGACGCTGGCCCTGCGCCGCCATTCCTTCCATGTTTTGCTGGGCGCTTGCGCCGCAGGCCTCTCCCTGCCGGCCCTGGCGCAAACAGCCGTCGCCATCGCCGTGGCGTCCGCCACCACCGAGATGGCAGCGCCCGTTGATGACAACGCACCGATGGCCACCGTGGAGATTTCCTCGCGCAAGACGCGTTCTTCGGTCGCCCTGAGCAAGAATGAAATCCAGAAAATCCTGCCCGGCACGAATCCCCTGAAAGCCTTGCAAACCTTGCCTGGCGTCAGCTTCCAGACGGCCGATCCATGGGGCAACAACGAACAAAACCTGTCGCTGTTCGTGCATGGCTTTTCCGGCCAGCAACTCGGCTACACCATGGATGGCGTGCCGCTCGGTGACCAGCAGTACGGCAACTACAACGGCCTGTCGCCGCAGCGCGCCGTGATCAGCGAAAACGTGCGCAGCGTCGTGCTGTCCTCGGGCGCGGGCGACCTGGCGACGGCCTCGACCAGCAACCTGGGCGGCACCATCGAAACCTATTCCAGCGACCCGCTGGCCACGCAAGGCGCCAGCGTGCAGCAGACCGTGGGCAGCCACCGCACCTCGCGCACGTTCGCCCGCTACGACACGGGCGCCTTCGGCGACGGCAGCAGCGCCTACTTTTCCATCCTGCATCACGAAGCGCGCGCCTGGGACTTCGATGCGCGCCAGGGCGGCGACCAGTTCAACGCCAAATACGTCAACCGCAGCGAGGCGGGCAAGCTGACCCTGTTCTTCAATTACTCGGACAAGATCGAACCGAACGAAGACAGCACCGTGCACGTGGCCGGGGAGACGAGCGCGCCGTACACGCGCCCCTTCCTGTACCCGGACTTCAAGGCGGCCCTCAATTACCTGTCGCCGACGGGCGCCACGCCAGCCGCCGACGGCAACAATTACCGCAATTACTACAGCGATGCGCAGCGCACCGATTACCTGGCCTACGCCAAGTTCGACGCCAACTTGTCCGAAGGCATGACGTGGGCTAACCAGGTGTATTACCACAAGGATGACGGCGCGGGCGTGGTAGCCGGCCCCATCGGCGTGGCCGGCTTGCCTGGCCTGTTCAGCGTGTACTACCCGAAACAGAACCTGAAACAGGTGTTCGGCAACTCGGGCTACGCCGTGCGCACGACGGAATACGACATCAAGCGCGGTGGATTCCTTTCCACGCTGCGCAAGGAAATCGGCAATCACCAGCTGGAAGCGGGCCTGTGGCTGGAACAGAACCGCTCGTCCGCCTACCGCCGCTGGTATGCGCTGGACGTCAACAACCCGACCTCGCCGTATGATCGCCCCAGCAATCCCTTGATCACGCAGTACGGCAGCGAGATCGACAACAAGGTGGTGCAGCTGCACTTGCAGGATGAATGGCGCATCCGCCCCGATATCGCCCTGCAGGCGGGCTTCAAGTCCAGCCTGCAATTCGCCGATGGCCAATTCCCCGTGCAACCGGCCAAGGGCGCCATTTCCGGCGGCTCGACGGCCTTGCCGGTCGGCACCATCAACACGAAAAAATGGTTCCTGCCGCAAGTGGGCGCGCGCTGGGACTTCACGCCGCAAGACCAGCTGTACTTCAATATCCAGAAAAACATGCGCCAGTTCGTCACCTACGGCGGCGGCGGCGCCTCGCCATGGAGCTTGTCGAGCCAGGCCGCCTTCGACCTGTTCAAGCGCGACGCCAAGCCGGAAACGGCCCTCACCTATGAAGTGGGCGTGCGCGGCAGCCATCCATTGCGCTTGGGCGCCATCACGGCCATCGATGGCCAGGTCAATGTGTACCACGTCGATTTCAGCAACCGTTTGCTGCAGATCAGCCCGACGCCCGTGATTTCCTCCATCATCGGTGGCAATCCCGTGCTGGCCAACGTGGGCAGCGTGCGCACGGACGGCATCGACATCGCCGGCACTGTACACTTCGGCAACAATTTCTCGTTCTACAATGCCCTCTCGTACAACCGCTCGCAGTACGCGGACAATTACAACAATGGCGCCGCGCTGGTGCTGACGGCGGGCAAGAACGTGCCCGGCTCGCCGGAATGGCTGAACAAGTTCGTGGCCTCGGCTACGTTGGGCGATATCGAAGTGCAGCTGACGGGAGACTATGTGGGCAAGCGCTACGCGACGTACACCAACGATTTATCGGTCCCCAGCTATTTCCTGATGGGCCTGGGCGTGTCGGGCAAGCTGCCGGCCATGGCCAGCTGGCTGAAAAACCCGCGCTGGCGCTTGAACGTCAGCAACCTGGCCAACCGCGAAGGTTCGCTGAACGTGGTGGTGGGCGCGGCCGACAAGACGTATAACACCTTCCCGATCGCCCCGCGCCAGGGCTTTTTGACCCTGACGGCGGACTTCTGATGCGCGAGCCTATCCTCCCGCAACGGCACTTTTCACGCCGCAACTTCGTCCAGGCGGCCGTGGGCGGCCTGGCGCTGGCCGCCGCGCCCGGCTTTGCCGCCGGCCTGCTGGCCCCGCCTCCCGCCCGTCCGCTGGTGTTCGCCCACCGGGGTGCCAGCGCCCTGCGCCCCGAGCATACGCTGGCGTCGTACGCCAAGGCCATCCTCGACGGCGCCGACTACGTGGAGCCCGACCTGGTCGCCACGCGCGACGGCATCCTGGTGGCGCGCCATGAAAGCAACCTGATCGACACCACCGACGTGGCGCGGCGGCCTGAATTTGCCAGCCGGCGCGGCAAGAAACTGGTCGACGGCGAATGGCACGAAGGCTGGTTCGTCGACGACTTCACCCTGGCGGAATTGAAAACCCTGCGCGCCATCGAACGGCTGCCGAAAGTACGCACCGGCAACACCTTGTACGATGGCCAATTCCAGATCCCCACGTGGGAAGAAATCATCGATTTTGTTGCAGCGCAATCTGCCGCCAGCGGACGCATCATCGGCCTCGTGCCGGAGCTGAAAAGTTCCACCTACTTCGGCGATGCGGGCCTGGCGCTGGAAGACCGTTTCCTGTCGACCATGCTGGCGCACGAATACACGCGCCGCGCGCCGATCGAAATCCAGTCCTTCGAAGTGGCCAATTTGAAGTACCTGCGCGAGAAGCTGGGACGGCGCGCCAACGTGCGCCTGATGCAACTGGTGGTGGGCGGCGATATTCGCCCGATGGACGTGGCCAAGGCGGGCGGCAAGCTGACCTTCGGGCAGATGATCACGCCGGCGGGCTTGCGCGACATCGCCGCCTACGCGGACGTGGTGGCGCCGCCCACGCGAGGCGTCATCCCGTTAGGCGCCGACCAGCGCCTGGCCAAGCCCACCGCCATCGTCGATGATGCGCACCAGGCAGGCTTGCTGTTGCACACGTGGACCTTCCGCCCGGAAAACCGTTTCTTGGCGGCCGACTTCCGCGATGGCAATGGAGAGAACGCGCGCAACGAAGCGGGATCCGTGGCGGAAATGCGGCGTTATATCGCAACGGGACTGGACGGCTTTTTCAGCGACGATCCGGGCCTGGGACGCATCGCCGCCGGATAAACATTTCGTAACAATTTTAATTTCAGGGCGTGGCCGGCAGCTACGCCCTTATTATGCGTTTCTTGAATTTCTGAAATTGGAATTTGAAATTGGACGCATATCGCAAACTCCATTATTGTGCAATGCAACAACAGACCATTCATGGAGGGCATATGTCCACTTTTACCAACACCTACAGCAACGACAACGACAACGACAACTACTTCAGCAACCTGGGCCGCGCCACGCGCGCCTTCCTGGGCGCCCTGCTCGCTACCAAGCCGTACAGCGAACTGGCACAGAAGGAAGTCATCGCCACGAACACCAGCAGCGCCGAAGAACAGCGCTATGTGCGCCCAAGCAAGCGCGACATCGCCCTGCTGAACTCGGAAGCGGCCCGTTATGAAAACCTGATGCCGAATCTGGCCTCGGAACTGCGTTTCCTGGCGTCGCGCGGATAAAAAACGCCCAGGGCGGCGTTGCCTGCGCCTCGCCGTACGTTCGTACTGTCTTCGGCTGGTCGCCTGGCCCTGAACGTTTTTTAAGCTAACTAAATTAGAAGGATTTTTATATGATGATTCTCGAAACCGCACTGATCGCCGTCGCCGTCGTCGTTACCGGCATCCATTTCTATCTGATCTCGACCGGCAAAGCCCGTTTCTGATCAGCAAGCAGCAAGGTAGTAGCAGTCATAAAGTGATAGGTCAGCCTGGCAATCGGTCCAGGCTGGCAAGCGGGAAGTAGTTAGTACTCAGTGTGGCGCAGCAGCGTCCACCGGTGTCTCCAGCAGTGGCGGGGTCTGGCCCTTGCGCACGATCTGCACGAAAATCTCATTCTGTTTGACCATGCCCAGCTCATAGCGGGCACGCTCTTCGACGGCGCCCGTCCCATCTTTCAGGTCGCGCACTTCGGATTCGAGCTTGGCGTTGCGCGCCTTCAATTCCATATTCTTCTTGTTGGCCAGCGCCACTTGGGCTTCCATGTCGGCAACACGCAGCCAGCCGCCTTTACCCAGCCAGAGGGGAAATTGGATCAGCAGCAGCAGGGCTGCCAGGGCGAGCGTAATCAGGCGCATGGGGCATTCAGTTAACAAACCGGCCGGATATCTCCGGCCGGCCAGTGGGTTTTACATCAGCTTACTTCAGATTATAGAACGCATCACGGCCAGGGTAGCTGGCGATGTCGCCCAGGTCTTCCTCGATACGCAGCAACTGGTTGTACTTGGCCATGCGGTCCGAACGCGACATCGAGCCGGTTTTGATCTGCAGGGCGTTGGTGGCAACGGCGATATCGGCGATGGTCGAGTCTTCCGTTTCGCCCGAGCGGTGCGAAATGACGGCCGTGTAACCGGCGCGCTTGGCCATTTCGATGGCGGCGAAGGTTTCCGTCAGGGTGCCGATCTGGTTGATCTTGATCAGGATCGAATTGGCGATGCCCTTCTGGATGCCTTCTTTCAGGATCTTGGTGTTGGTGACATACAGGTCGTCGCCGACCAGTTGCACTTTCTTGCCCAGTTCTGCCGTCAGGATCGCCCAGCCGTCCCAGTCGCCTTCGTGCATCGCGTCTTCGATCGAGATGATCGGGTACTTGTCGCACCAGGTCGCCAGCAGGTTGGTGAACTCGGTAGCGGTCAGGCTCAGGCCTTCGCCTGCCATTTCGTACTTGCCGTTCTTGTAGAACTCGGACGCGGCGCAATCGAGGCCGATGGCGATCTGCGTGCCTGGCTCGTAGCCCGCTTCTTCGATGGCCTGGATGATCAGCTTGATGGCTTCTTCATGGTTGGCCAAGGATGGCGCGAAACCGCCTTCGTCGCCCACGTTGGTGTTCAGGCCCTTCTTGTGCAGGATCTTTTTCAGCGTGTGGAACACTTCCGCGCCGTAGCGGACGGCTTCCTTGAACGACGGGGCGCCCACGGGAATGATCATGAATTCCTGGATGTCCAGGTTGTTGTCGGCGTGCGCGCCGCCGTTGATGACGTTCATCATCGGCACTGGCATCTGCATGGCGCCCGAACCGCCGAAATAGCGGTACAGCGGCAAGCCCGCTTCTTCGGCGGCAGCCTTGGCGACGGCCATGGAAACGGCCAGGATGGCGTTGGCGCCCAGGCGCGATTTGTTTTCCGTGCCGTCCAGGTCGATCAGGGTACGGTCCAGGAACGCCTGTTCATTGGCGTCCAGACCCATGATGGCTTCGGAGATTTCGGTGTTGATGTTTTCGCATGCTTGCAGCACGCCCTTGCCGAAGTAGCGCTTGGCATCGCCATCGCGCAATTCCACGGCTTCGCGCGAACCGGTCGAGGCACCCGACGGTACGGCCGCACGGCCCATCACGCCCGATTCCAGCAACACATCGCATTCGACGGTCGGGTTACCGCGCGAGTCCAGGATTTCGCGACCGATAATATCAACAATAGCACTCATGTCATTCTCCAAAGTTAAGCGTAACAGGGGCTGCACACTGCGTTCTGATGCGCAATTGCACAAAGGGGGCAAAGAAACTCCCGGCGGTAACCATCTGGCCGGGAGCTGTCTTACGGGTAATACTGTCGCAATCGACCCGCGTTATTCCGCGGCGGCGTTGGCTTCTTTGTGCGCCAGCGCTGCCTTGATGAACGAGGTAAACAACGGATGGCCGGTGCGTGGCGTCGACTTGAACTCGGGATGGTATTGCACGCCCATATACCATGGGTGGGAATTCTCACCCGTGCGTGGCAATTCCATGATTTCGCACAAATCTTCGCTCGGCGTGCGGGCCGAGACGATCATGCCAGCCGCTTCGACACGGGCCAGGTAATGATTGTTGGCTTCGTAGCGGTGACGGTGACGCTCGGTCACCACGCTGCCATAGATCTCGGCAGCCAGGGTGCCCGGATTGACGGCGCAGGTCTGCGCGCCCAGGCGCATGGTACCGCCCAGGTCCGAGTTTTCATCGCGCAACTCGACTTTACCATCGTGGTTTTGCCACTCATTGATCAGTGCAACGACAGGTTGATCCGTATCAAGGTCGAACTCGGTCGAATTCGCGTTCGGCATGCCTGCCTTGTTGCGCGCGTATTCGATCAGGGCCACTTGCATGCCCAGGCAGATGCCCAGGTAAGGGATCTTGTGCTCACGGGCGAACTGGGCCGCCTTGATCTTGCCTTCCACGCCGCGCTTGCCGAAGCCGCCCGGTACCAGAATGGCATCGTACTTGGCCAGGTTCTCGCAACCGGTCGTTTCGATTTCTTCCGAATCGATGTACTCGATGTTGACGCGGCTTTCCGTGTGGATGCCGGCGTGGCGCAACGCTTCGATCAGCGACTTGTAGGACTCGGTCAGCTCGACATACTTGCCGACCATGCCGACGGTCACTTCCGCCTTCGGGTGCTCCATCGTGTAGATCAGCTTGCTCCAGATCGACAGGTCGGCCGGTGCCGGATCGAGATCCAGCGCTTCGCAGATGATCTTGTCGAGGCCCTGGTCGTGCAGCATTTGCGGCACTTTGTAGATGGTGTCGACGTCCCACACGGAAATGACGGCATGCTCTTCGATATTCGAGAACAGCGAGATTTTCGCGCGCTCGTCTTCCGGGATGGCGCGGTCGGCGCGGCACAGCAGCGCGTTCGGCATGATGCCGATTTCACGCAGTTTTTGCACCGAGTGCTGGGTCGGCTTGGTTTTCAGTTCACCGGCCGAGGCGATGTAAGGCACCAGGGTCAGGTGGACGAAGGCCGTGTTCTTGCGGCCGGCGCGCAGGCTCAGCTGACGCGCCGCTTCCAGGAAGGGCAACGATTCGATATCGCCGACGGTGCCGCCGATTTCGCACAGGGCCACGTCGTAGCCTTCGGCGCCACGGCGGATGTAATCCTGGATTTCATTGGTGATATGCGGAATCACCTGCACGGTCTTGCCCAGATATTCGCCCCGGCGTTCCTTGCGGATCACCGATTCATAGATCTGGCCAGTGGTGAAGTTATTCACCTTTTTCATGCGGGTGGAGATGAAGCGCTCGTAGTGACCGAGGTCGAGGTCGGTTTCGGCCCCGTCATCGGTGACAAATACTTCACCGTGTTGCATAGGGCTCATCGTGCCAGGATCGACGTTGATATACGGGTCGAGCTTGAGCATGGTGACTTTAAGGCCGCGCGATTCGAGGATCGCGGCGAGGGAGGCGGCGGCAATCCCTTTTCCAAGGGAAGACACAACGCCACCAGTGACGAAGACAAATTTGGTCATTGCAGATGGTGCCGAACGGCACGTGCGGGAAATTGAAATTATACACTAAAGCCCGCCTGCGGCGCT
The DNA here is from genome assembly GCF_030397665.1 of Janthinobacterium sp. SUN073. Taxonomy (GTDB): domain Bacteria; phylum Pseudomonadota; class Gammaproteobacteria; order Burkholderiales; family Burkholderiaceae_D; genus Janthinobacterium. Next base: position 626,587 of record NZ_JAPUBT010000001.1, read on the forward strand.
CTCCACGCGTGGAAATTTGCGCCAAATGTCGACGATCGCCCCCGCTCCTGCGGTCTACGCACAACAAAATTACTCAATAGCAATAATTGAAATATTTTCAATTCCTTAATTTGTGTGGGCGATCGAACAGACCCTGCCGCGCCCTGGCGGCAGACTGGAATTTTTCAACGGAGGTCCATCATGAGCTACGAAGAACGCGACGCCTACGGCATGTATGTCAACCGCGGCCACAAAGGTCCCGGCCCTGAACTGATGGGTGCCGACACCCTGATCGGCGACCATGTGCACAACGCCAAGGACGAACACCTGGGCGAAATCAAGGAAATCATGCTCGACATGCGCAGTGGCAAGATCGCCTACGCCGTCATGTCGCACGGCGGCGTCTTCACCATCGGCGAAAAACTGTTCGCCGTGCCGTGGGAAGCGCTGCTGCTCGACACCGTCAACAAGCGCTTCACGCTCAACGTCGACAAGGAACGCATCGAAAACGCCCCCGGCTTCGATACGGACAACTGGCCGAACATGGCCGATACCACGTGGGCCCAGTCCATCCATAGTTACTACGGAACGACACCACGCGAGTATTAATCAAGCCAAAGCGCGGGGCTGGGGTCTGCTTTAAAAGCGGTACTCCAGCCCAGCCACATACGTCCTCCCCCGCGCCGTGCTCAGCGGCGTATTCTCTTGCGACTGCGACGGCATCGAGTTCAGGCGGTTCAACGCTTCCGAGAAATCCTTGTTCATGGCGTTCTGCACCGACAGGCGCAGGAACAGGTTCTTGCTGACTTGGTAACTCGCATACAGGTCGATCACGGCCGGGATCTTCGGATTCTCGGCCTTGAGCACCTCGCCCGTCGCTTCATCGGCTTCATTGTCCGGCGACAGGCGGCGGTTCGAGCCCGTGTGCTTGAGGATGGCGCCCACTTCCAGCTTGTTGTCCAGCAGGCGCGTGCCCACGTCGAGGTTGTAGTACACGCTGGGCAGCTCGCTGATGTCGGCCGCGCCGAACCAGGCGCTGGCGATCGAGGTGGGCTGGCGCGTCGTTTCGCGCGTGTACGACAGGCGCGCATAGGCCGGCCCCAGCTGATATTGCGCTTCCAGTTCCCATCCGCGCGAGTACACGGGCGTGGCCGAGTTGATGTAGATATACATATTGGTCACGTACTCATCCACATTCTTCCAGTCATTGGCGAGCACTTCCGCGATATTGCACTTGCGGCCGCTGTCGCACACAAGGAAGGACTGGCTGGTGATATAGCCGTCGATCTTGCTCTTGAAATACAGGGCCTTGAAGTTCAGCACGTCATTCTTGCTCAGCAAGCCATGCAGACTGGAATTGAAGCCCAACTGATAAGTGCTGGCCCGCTCGCCCTTCAGGAAGGGGTTCATCGAGGCGCCGCCGTCGTTGGAAAAGAATACTTCCTGCGGATTCGGCCCGCGCATGGTGCGCTCGGCACTGGCAAACGGCTGGAACCACGGCGTGACCTGGGCTGACAGCATCAGCGAAGGATTCACGCCGTGTTCTTTCAGCGCAATGCGCGACGCCCCTTGCGGGAAGCACTGCACGCGCAGGTCGCAGGCGGGCTTGTGGCCAGTCAAATCAAAGTGCGTGGTGTTCAGGCCTGCATTGACCTGAACAATGCCGCGGTTGTACTGCAGGCCCGCATACAGGCTGTTGATCTTTTGCACGCCTTCGGGGCCGAACGTGTTGTTCTCAATCGATTGTAAGTTGGCGTCCGGGTTGTCGGGATCGTCGACCAGGCTTTCCACGTGTTTGCTGTATCTGTTACGCATCAGCTTGCCGCCCACTGTCACCAGGGCATCGCCGCCGGCCAGCCTGAAGCTGCTGGTGTTATTGATATCGAAGGCATCGGCACGGTTGGCCGCATTCGTGTTGATGAAATTGGTCAGCGCCTCGGGCATGTATTTCTGGTTGCCACGGCTGCTGCTGGCCACCACATTGAGGTCGATCAACTCCGAAAACGGTGTGTAGTGATATTTGACGTAGTAGTCATCGCTGTGGATATCGCGGCGCGTAAACGTGCTGCGGTAATCGCGCGCCGACAGTTCCAGCGCGTGGAAGTCGCTCAATTTGAGGTCCAGCTTGAGCAATTGCGACTTGGGCTTTTGCTTGTAATAGCGGTTGTAGCCGAAACCGAATTCCTCGCTGTTGACACCCTTGGCATTCTTGTAGTTGTTGCCGATCACACTCGCGCTGGTGGCCGCCATGAAGCCTACGCTGCCGCCATCGAAGGCAGGGTTTTTCATGGCCACGGCCAGCATGGCGCTGCGTCCCACGCCATTATTTCCGCTCCACATCTTCGTGCGCGCCCCCGTTTTTTCACCGGCGAAGACCACGTCATCGACGCCGATGGTGCGGAAGTTGGCGCTGCCGGCCAGCGCATTGACGCCGTCGCCACCGACGACATTGCCGCGCGACACGTCCACGCCGATGATGAAATTCGGGTCGATCAAGGCGCCGAACTGGCTGCTGGGCACACCGCCATGCGACACGGACGATGGCGCGCTGCCATAGTAATTCTGGCTCACGCCATCGACCATCATGTTGACGCGGCCCAGGCCCGACAAGCCGCGAATATTGACGCTGACGGCGCCCTGCGCCGGATCGATCTGGGTAAACGTGCCCGGCATGCTACGCACGATCTGGTCCACCGGCTGCAAGCGCGTGTCCGCGCCGCGCGCGCTGACGGCACCCGGTTTTTCCAGCGCCTGATGTTCCGCAGGGACCGCCTCGCCCGACACATTCAGCGGCGAAAACGCGACCTTGCCGTCGGTACTCTCTTGCGCCCATGCCTGCTGCGCCAGCAACGCCATGCAAACGCCCACGGCTCGCGTCATTGTCTTGATATGCATACACCCTCGATTTGTTATGTGATTGAAAAAATGCGAAAAATCAGCTGGCGCCGTGGCCGCCGTCGGCATCGAGCCGGAACGACACGGGCAAGGTCACCGTCACTGTGCCCTGGCGCAATACGCTGGCGGGCGGCGCCGGCAACGGTTGCGCGCGCTCAAGCACTTGCAAGGCCTCGCGGTCGAGCAGCACCGTGCCCGATGAAGTGATCAATTCGCTGGCCAGCAGCTTGCCATCGCGGTCCACCTGGAAGCGCACCCATGCGGCGCCGGCCCGCTTGCGCTGGCGCGCATCACCGGGATAGCGCTTGAAATGGGCCAGATGGCCGAGCACCCGGCTTTGCCAGCTGGCCGGCGCCGCGCTGGCGGGCGGCGTGTCGCTGTCGAACGGCGCCGCCTGCGGACCGCGCACGGGGCTTGGCGCCGGTGTGGCGCTGCTGCTGGCCTGCGCAGGCAAGGACGCTTCCTTGGCGGCATCCTTGCCGGGATCTGGCGACGGACCGGTTTCTGCCTTCGCCTCTTTTTCCGCCGCAACGATCTGCGGCGCGGCGGCACGCGCCAGCACGGGCAGCGCCTCGTGCCGGGTCGTGCTCTTCGGTGGCCGGGCGGCGCTGGAGGCGGCCGACTGGCGCGCCCCTGCTGCAGTCACCTGTTGTGTCTCCGGCGACATCGCTTGCGTGGCAAACACCAGCATCACGCTGGCGACCGGATTAGCGGGCGCGACGGTGAAAGGTTGCCAGGCCGCCCACAGCAGCAGGGCCAACGCGGCGGCCGCCACCAGCGACGTGGCGATGCCCCAGCTCAATATCGGACGCGGATTCACCCGCCCCCCTCGCGGCCCACCAGGCCCACTTTCAGGTAGCCGGCCTGGCGCAGGGCATCCATCACGCCCAGCACGTCTTCATACGCGGCTTGCTTGTCGGCCTGAAAAAACAGCGTGCGCTGGCGGTCGCCGCCCGTCTGCGCGTCGAGCAGGCGGCCCAGTTGCTCGCGCGCCACGGGCGATTCCCCCAGATACAGGCTGTGATCGGCTTTCAGGGAAACGAACAGGGGCTTGTCGGGACGCGGCTCGGGCTTGGCCGTGGCGGCCGGCAAGTCGATTTTCAGGTCGACGGTGGCCAGCGGCGAGACCACCATGAAGATGATCAACAGCACCAGCATCACGTCGATGAAGGGCGTGACATTGATCTCGCTCAATTCCGGCATGTCGGCCGTGTCGTCGTCCGTGGAAGGAAAGAGGCTGGCCATGGCTCAGGCCTGCTGGCGCGTGTCGAGGTCGCGGCTCAGCATCAGCAGCACTTGCGCGGAAGCGGCGCGCAGCTGCGCCTTGTACTGATTGATGCCACGGCTCAAGACGTTATAGATGACGACAGCGGGTATCGCCGCCACCAGGCCCAGCGCCGTCGCCAGCAAAGCTTCCGCGATGCCGGGCGCGACGGTGGCCAGGTTCGTGCTCTGGCTGACGGCGATGCCGATAAAACTGTTCATGATGCCCCACACGGTGCCGAACAGACCAACGAAGGGCGCCACGGCGCCGATGCTGGCGAGTAATCCTATGCCTTGCGTCATGGCGCGCACCTGGTGGGCGATTAACTGTTCCTGGCGAAAACCGGCCCGCTCTTTCAAGGCCGCCGCCGGTGCGCTGACATGCGACAGATTCAGTTCCTGCTGCACCTCGTCGAGCAGCCGCTGCGCCAGCAAGGACGCCCCGCTCTTGACTGCCGCGTCCGGCAAGGAAGCCGCCGATTTCAGCACGGCGACGGCTTGCGCCGCCGCGCGCCGGGCTTGCAGCAGACTGGCGCCCTTCACCAGCAAGACCACCCAGGTGGCCAGCGCGGCGACCAGCAAGCCGATGAGCACGCTTTTCACCACTTGGTCGGCGGCGAAAAACATGCCCAGCGGCGACATATCGTGCGGCAAGGCGGACGCTTGTGCGCCGGAATGAAAGATGAAAAGAAACACGCCGCCGGCAGCGGCTTTGATACAGGAAATACGCATGGAAGCTTCAACAGGTAAAAAAAAATCGGACGGATTACCTGGCTGCTATGGAGGAGCTTGCTGGGGGAGAGTGCCGGGCTGAACGCCCGACGGAGATGCAATGAATTATTTGGCGCTGGCAACGGCAGGCATTGCCGGCGTGAACCAGACGAAGTCCGCCTGCGGCGCCAGCACCGTGGCGCCGCGCTGGGCCAGCACCAGCACCAGCGGCGCGGGGCCGCCCGTCAAGTCCTGCACGTGCAGCGGCACGCCCAGGTCCTTGTGCGCATGGTAGGCGCCGGCGATCAGCACGGCCGGCGCGGGCGCGGCCAGCAGGCGCTCGGCCATGCGGCGGTCGCGCTGCTGCTGCACCGACAGCATGGCGGCCAGGCGCGGCGCGTCGATCTGGTTGTCGTGCATGACGCGGATGATGTCTTTCAGTTTGTCATGCACCTTGCCATCGTTGGCCAGGTTCGAATGCTTGCCCTGCACGGCCGGCTGGTCGATAAACAGTTGCTTGATTTCGCTGCGGTCCAGGTTGGCCGACCAGACAGGGTATGGCGCGCGCATCACTGTCATGACCAGGTCGCCATATTGCGCCCACTTCCAGCTCGGTTGCCAGGCCAGCAGTTCGGCCACGTGTTCGGGACGCACCACGGGGTCCGTCTGCAGCCACGGCTTGACCTTGTCCACCTTGGCTTGCTGGTCCGGATTCAGCATTTCCAGCAGCACGCTGCCTTGCGGACGCTGGCCTTGCAATTGCTGCAGCAGCCATTGCTCGATCTGGTGATGGCTGAGCTGGTCATGCTGTTCGCCGACGATCACGCGCGGGGCGGCGGCCAGCTGGGCCAGCAATTGCTCGGCAGTCACGCGCTGGCCGCTGCGCAGGTCGACGATCTCGCCCAGCTGGCGCACGTCTTGCGTAGAAGCGGGCGCGGCGGCCGTGGTGGCGGCCGTGCCAGTGGCGGGTGCGACGCTGCTGCAGGCGCTCAGCGCCAGCACGCAGGCGGGCAGGACGACGGCGAGGGACAGGGGGAATTTCATGGCAGGGCCTTTCGGGTCTGAGCACGCATTGCAAAATAACTACTGGCGGGCATTCTAATAGAAATGATTCTCATTTACAACATGTGCACGGCAAACCCTGCGAATTTTTTTACAACTGGCAAAAAATCAACAGGGTGCTTCGGTGAAATCCCCGGGCGCGGAGTAGAATAAAAAAAACGGAGGACTCGCGTGAATCAAACTGACCAGTTGGCGGTACTGAAAAAACCGCTGCCAGACTCTCTTGCTGCCGTACTTTCCCTGATCTTTGCCGACCGCTTTTCCATGACGCAAGCCATGCGCGCACACCATGGCCGCGACGAGTCGAGCTATCCGCCCATGCTACCCGATGCCGTCATCTTCGCCCATTCCACCGAGGAAGTGGCGGCCGCCGTCAAGCTGTGCAGCGCACACGACGTGCCCATCATCGCCTATGGCAGCGGCACTTCGCTCGAAGGCCATGTGCTGGCCCTGCATGGTGGCGTGACGATTGATCTGTCGCAAATGAATCAGATGGTAGCCGTGCATGCTGAAGACTTGACGGCCACCGTGCAGGCGGGCGTGACGCGCAAGCAACTCAACGAAGAAATCCGCGACACGGGCCTGTTCTTCCCCATCGACCCGGGCGCCAATGCGTCGCTGGGCGGCATGGCGGCCACGCGCGCCTCGGGCACGAATGCCGTGCGCTACGGCACCATGCGTGAAAACGTGCTGGCCCTGACGGTGGTAACGGCCGATGGCCGCATCATCAAGACGGGGACCAGGGCAAAAAAATCCTCGGCCGGCTACGACCTGACGCGTTTATTTGTCGGTAGCGAGGGCACCCTGGGCATCATCACGGAAGTGACGGTGAAACTGTATCCGCTGCCGGAAGCGATCTCGGCGGCCGTCTGTTCGTTCCCCGGCACGGGAGAAGCCGTCAGCGCCGTGATCCAGACCATCCAGATGGGTATTCCCGTGGCACGGGTCGAGTTTCTCGATGAAAACGGCGTCAAAGCCATCAATGCCTACGACAAGATGGCGCTGCCAGAGAAACCGCTGCTGCTGTTTGAATTCCACGGCACGCCGGCCAGCGTGGCCGAGCAGGCACAGCTGGTGCAAGCCATCACGGCGGAACACGGCGCCAGCGATTTCGAATGGGCCAGCCGCCCCGAAGACCGCTCGCGCCTGTGGGCCGCGCGCCACAACGCGTATTTCGCCCTGCTGCAGATGCGCCCCGGCAGCCGCGCCATTTCCACCGATTGCTGCGTGCCCATTTCGCGCCTGGCCGAATGCATCCTCGCCACCAAGGCCGATTGCGAGGCACAGGGCCTGATCTACGCCATCATCGGCCACGTCGGCGACGGCAACTTCCACGTGCAGATGCTGGTCGATCCCGATGATCCCGCCGACATCGCCCGCGCGGAAAAGGTCAACAGCGACATGGTCACGCGCGCCATCGGCATGGACGGCACCTGCACGGGGGAACATGGCGTGGGCATGCACAAGATGGCTTTCCTGGTGGAAGAACATGGTGTAGGCGCCATCGACACCATGCGCGCCGTGAAACACGCGCTGGATCCGAAGAACATCATGAATCCGGGCAAGATCGTGCGCTGGTAATCAGGCCGGCCATTCCATGCGCATCGGCACAAACGCGATGCCGCCCGTCTCCACCTTCGGTCCCGTGGCGACAAAGCCCAGGCTTTCATACAGGGGCAAAGCGTAGACCGAGGAGTTGACGGTAAATGCCGTCACGCCGCCCCTGGCCAGCGACGCATCGCGGGCAGCCTGCCACAAACGGCGCGCCATGCCGCGCCGGTGCAGGGTGCGCGGCACGAACATATGGAACAGATGCGTGTTGTCGCGCATGGCCACCACGCCGGCCAGTTCGCCGTCGATATGCGCGAGCTGGTAGGCGTAGTTGGGCAGCGACAGATAGTTTTCGATCGACGGCTGGCGGCAGTGTTCGATGAACTTTTCCGCCCCCGCGCCATCGGGGTGCAGGGTCAGAAAAGGCATGAGGTCGTCGATCAGCGCAACGATGGCGGGCGCGTCGGCGACCAGGGCGGGACGCAGTGTCGGTTCGGGCAAGGTTGTCATATTCAAATAATGCCATGCCCTCCTCCCCGCCGGCAACTCTCAACAGAAATCGCGGCTGCTGGTCCGCAACCGCCCCAGCAAATGCGACATGTCGACCAGGCGCTTGGCCACCAGATTGCGCACGACGCCCTCCCTTTGCCACACGCCATACACGCCCAGCAGCGGCGCGCTCAGCACTTCGCGCCGCTGGCTTTCCACCAGGTCCGGCCAGACGATGACGTTGACCGTGCCCGTCTCGTCTTCCAGTGTCATGAAGATCACGCCCTTGGCCGTGCCCGGCCGCTGGCGCACGGTGACGATGCCGCAGGCGCGCGCCAGCTGGCCATGCGTGTAGCTGGCCAGCGTCGCGGCGGGCAGAAAGCGTTCCTCCAGCAACTGTGCGCGCAGCAGCGCCAGCGGGTGCCGGCCCAGGGTCAGGCCTTGCGAACGATAATCGCTGACGATGCCCTCGCCTTCCGAGGGTGCGGCCAGCACGGGCAAGTCTTCCTCTTGCGTGGTGATGCGCAACAAATCCTTGTCGGGCACGGCGCCGGCCGCCTGCCATAGCGCTTCGCGCCGGTGGCCAGCCAGCGCGTGCAGCGCATTGCCGGCGGCCAGCACCTGCAAATCATGACGGTCCAGGCCGCCACGCCGCGCCAGGTCGGCCACGTCGACGAAGGAGGCGATGGCGCGCGCATCCTCGATGCGCCGGGCGGCCTCGGCGCGCATGCCGAACAGGCTGTTCAAGCCCAGGCGCACGGCCGGTGCATCGCCCTCCAGTCCCGCCTCCCAGCCGCTGACGGCCACGTCGACGGGCAACACTTGCACGCCATGCCGGCGACCATCCTGCACCAGTTGCGAGGGACTGTAAAAGCCCATGGGCTGGCTATTGAGCAAGGCGCATAGAAAGGCGGCCGGTTCATGGCATTTCAGCCAGGAACTGGCATACGTCAGCAGGGCGAAACTGGCCGCGTGCGACTCGGGAAAGCCATATTCGCCAAAGCCCTCGATCTGGCTGAAGATGGCTTCCGCAAACTCCCGCTCATACTCATTTTTGACCATCGTTTCGACGATACGTTCCTTGTAATTGTTCATGCCGCCCTTGCGTTTCCAGGCAGCCATGGCGCGCCGCAACTGATCCGCTTCGCCGGGCGTGAAATCGGCGGCGATGATGGCCACCTGCATCACTTGCTCCTGGAAAATCGGGATGCCGAGGGTGCGCCCCAGCGCCTTTTCCAGGCCCTTCGGATACTCGACTGGTTCTTTCTGCTGGCGCCGCTGCAAATACGGATGCACCATGCCGCCCTGGATGGGGCCGGGGCGCACCAGCGCCACTTCGATGACGAGGTCATAAAATTCACGCGGACGCAGGCGCGGCAGCATGCTCATCTGCGCGCGCGACTCGATCTGGAATACGCCGATGGTGTCCGCCTGGCACATCATGTCGTAGGTGGCGGGGTCTTCGGCCGGAATATCCTGCAAACGAAATTCCTCGCCGCGCCGCGCACTCACCAGTTCCAGGGCGCGGCGCAGGGCCGACAGCATGCCCAGCGCCAGCACGTCGACTTTCATCAAGCCCAGTTCCTCGAGGTCATTCTTGTCCCACTCGATGACGCTGCGCTCGGCCATGCTGGCGTTTTCAATCGGCACCAGGCGCGATAACTTTCCCTGAGCGATGACAAAGCCGCCCGGATGCTGCGACAAATGGCGGGGAAAGCCCAGCAACTGCTGCGCCAGGCCGGCCCACTGCTGCGACAATGCCGCCTCCGGGTCGAGCCCGCACTCGGCCAGGCGCTCCAGCAGATCGCGCTTGCCGTCGAACCAGCGATGCGCCTTGGCCACCTTTTCCACGATGGCCAGGTCGATCCCCAGCGCCCGGCCGCTGTCGCGCAATGCGCTTTTTGGCCGGTAGCTGATCACCACGGCGGCCAGCGCGGCCCGCTCGCGGCCATATTTGCTATAGATATATTGGATGACCTCTTCGCGCCGCTGGTGCTCAAAATCAACGTCGATGTCGGGCGGCTCGTTGCGCTCGCGCGACATGAAGCGCCCGACCAGACAATTGCCGCGCGCGGGGTCCACTTCCGTGATGTGCAGGCAATAGCAGACGGCCGAATTGGCGGCCGAGCCCCGCCCCTGGCACAGGATGTTTTGCGAGCGCGCAAAGCGCACGATATCGTAGACGGTCAAAAAATACGCTTCGTAGGAAAGATCCCGGATCAGCTCCAGCTCCTGCTCGATCTGCTGCTGCACATTGGCCGGAATACCCAATGGAAAGCGGATGCGCGCGCCCGCATAGGTTTCCTCGCGCAAATAGGTCGCCGGCGTGTGGCCGTCCGGCACCAACTCGTCGGGATAGTCATAGCACAGGCTATCGAGAGAGAACGTGCACAGGCCCGCGATGCGCACGGTTTCCGCCAGCGCTTGCGGCGGATACACATTGGCCAGGCGCAAGCGCGCGCGCAGATGCTGCTCCGCATTTTGCGCCAGCGCATAGCCGCACTCGCCCACGGGTTTACCCACGCGGATGGCGCACAGGGTGTCGAGCAAGGGCTTGCGCGAACGCACGTGCATGCACACATGGCCGACGGCCACCACGGGCAAGCCCAGCGCCTGCGCGGCGTCCTGCACACCGCTGCGGTGCGCGTCATCCTGCGCCCGCTGCAGCAAATTCAGGCCAATCCAGCTGCGCTCGCTGCCAAAGGTGGACGCCATCCACGCACCCTGCGCGCGCACGGTTTCCGGCTGGGCCGGATAGCTGGGCAGCAAGACCATCAAACAGCCGGGCAGCCCCCGCAAATGGGCAAACTCCGCCGATGGCGCGCTGAAATCATCGGGGGTCAGCAGATAACGTCCCTTGGCCGCCCGCGTGCGCGCCATGGTGATCAGTTCCGACAAGTTGCCATAGCCATCGATATCGCGCACCAGCGCCAGCAGGGACAAGGCCGCGCCGCCGTCGGCCCGCGTCAAGTGAAAATGCGCGCCGATGATCAAGGGAAAGCCGGCGCGCTTGGCCACCGCATGGGCGCGCACGACGCCGGCCAGCGAACACTCGTCGGTGATGGCCAGCGCCTTGTAACCGAGCTGGACTGCGCGCGTCACCAGCTCTTCCGCATGCGAGGCGCCATGCAGGAAGCTGAAGTTACTCAGGCAATACAACTCAGCATACTCGGGTAAGACTGCGCCCCACATGATCCACCTCAATACTGTATATAAACACAGTCTATTATACTTATCTGGAATCGGGCTTATCGTTTATGCTGGTGTTTTACCTTTCGCATCGACCGCCATGATCGTCCACTTATTAAAATGTTTCGGCGCCGCACCCGGTGGCGGCAATGCGGCGCTGGTCGTGGAAAACGACCACGGCAGCGAAACGGCGCGCCAGCAATTCGCCCGCGAACGGCAAGTGAGCGCCTGCGTCTTCATCGACCGGCAAGCGGACGGCGGCATCATGCTTGACTATTTTTATCCGCACACGCGCAGCCCCCTGTGCCTGCACGCCACCCTGGCGGCCGCGCATGTGCTGCTGACGGCGCCGGGTGCCCCGGCAACCCTGACGGTGAGTACCGCCATGCGCGGGCAAGCCTTGCAACTGGTGCGCCGCGCAGCCGATCTGTTCATCGGTCTGGCGCCGCAGCCGGCGCCGGCCGTCATGCTGGAAAAATATGTGCCGTCCGAACTCATGGGCCAGCATATGCACTTGCTGTCGCCGCCCGTGATCGCCTCCGTCGGCAGCCCGAAGCTGCTGCTGGAAGTGGCCGACCGTACCACCCTGCGCGCGTTGAGGCCGAACCTGGAGCTGATCGCCGACTGGAGCGCCTTGCATCAGGTCAATGGCTGCTATGCGTATTGCCGCACGGGCGAAAGCGAGTTTGAAGGGCGCAACTTCAACCACCTCGACCCGGCGCTGGAAGATAGCGCCACGGGCGTGGCGGCGGGCGCGCTGGCAGCGCACCGACAACAGTCGCTGAGCCTGTCGCAGGGCCACGTGACGGGGCAAGCCTGCTTGATCCAGGCACAGTACGGCGAGGGAATAATCTGGGTCGGCGGCATGGTGCAGGCAGGCACCTGAACGGGGCATCATGCACCAGCAGCATGCAAGAAAACAAGGGGGATCGCCGTAGCCAACAAGGAAACAACAGTTACCTATAATTTGTAACAATAAAGCAAATTAACACTGGTGGACGATGAAATGATGGCACTAGAATCGAGTGACGAATCTAACCCATCAGCCACTTGGAGATACTGCGTGCCGACCCTCACCACCTTGCGTAAAGCCGTCCTCATCAGCCTCTACGGCAGCGCCGCCCTGGCCGTCTTCGCCCCGGCCGCCATGGCGCAAACCACGGACACGGGCGGCAGCGCCGCCGATGCCGGCGCCGTGCAAACGGTCAGCGTGGTCGGCTCGCGCCGCGTCGCCAGTTCCGCCACCGACACCATGGTGCCGGTCGATATCATCCCGATTTCCAGGGTCGCCGAGCAAGGTGGGCAATTCGACCTGGCGCAATCGCTGCAATACATCTCGCCCTCGTTCAACTCCACGCGCCAGTCGGGCGCCGACGGGGCCGACCTGGTCGATTCAGCCGCCTTGCGCGGCCTCGGTTCCGACCAGACGCTGGTGCTGGTGAATGGCAAGCGACGCCACACGACGGCCCTGGTCAACCTGTTCGGCGCGCGCAACCGCGGCAATACGGGCACCGACATGAATGCGATTCCTTTGCTGGCGATCAAGAACGTGCAAGTGCTGCGCGATGGCGCCGCCGCCCAGTACGGCTCGGACGCCATTGCCGGCGTGATCGACATCGAACTGAAGAAAAGCCTGGGCTGCGAAGCGGTGGCCGGCTATAGCCAGTATTCGGCCGGCGACGGCAAGAATTACATGACCTCCGCCTACTGCGGCATCGCACTGGGCGACAAGGGAGTCATCGCCATCACGGGCGAATACCTGGACCGGGGGCGTTCGAACCGGGCCGACGCGGACAGCATGCGCATCATCGGTGACACCAAGGCCAAGAACAAGACCCTGTACGTGAATGGCGACTACGCCACCAGCGGCACGGGCAAGCTGTACTTCACGGCCGGCGCGCAGACGCGCGATGCATCGAGCGCCGCGTTTGGCCGCGGCGGCATCGGCAGCGTTGACGTTCCTGCGCGCAATTCGGCCGCCATGTACCCGGACGGTTTCGTACCATTTATTAATGGCAAGATCGACGACCAGTACGCCATCGTCGGCCACCGCAGCCAGATCGGCGAATGGCATGCGGACTTTTCGCAAACCTATGGCTACAACAAGATGCGCTACGACATCAGCCATACCCTGAACGCGTCGATCGCCAATCTCGACCTGATGAACGGCGGCAAGGGCATCAGCCCCAGCAGCTTTGACGCGGGCGGCTTTTCGTTCCAGCAACTGACCAGCAACGCCGATTTCAGCCGCTATTACGACACGGTGATGCGCGGTATGAACGTGGCCTTCGGCGCCGAATACCGCAGCGAGGAATACAAGATCATGGCCGGCGAACCGGGCTCCTACAGCGACGTCGACGGCGTCGGCGTGGGCGGCAATGGCCGCAGCCAGGGCTTCCCCGGCTTCCAGCCCGGCGACGTGACCAAGGCCAAACGCCACAGCATCGCCGCGTATGGCGACGTGGAACTGGACTGGACGGATCGCCTGAAAACCCAGGCGGCTTTGCGCTATGAAAAATTCAGCGACTTCGGCTCCACCGTGACGGGCAAGCTGGCCGCCAGCTACAAGGTGGCACCCGACGTGCTGCTGCGCGGGTCGGCCAGCACGGGCTTCCGCGCGCCGTCGTTGCAGCAAGTGTATTTCTCGTCCACCTTCACCGACTTCGTCAGCGGCGTCGCCACCGACGTGGTGCTGGCACCCAATGGCGGCACCGTCGCCAATGCGGCCGGCATCCCCAAGCTGAAGGAAGAAAAATCCACCAGCTTTACGTTCGGTACCACCTGGACGCCGACGCAAGCCATTTCCGTGACGGCCGACTTGTACAACATCAAGATCAAGGACCGCATCGTGCTGTCGGGCCGCTTCAATGCCGGCAACTACCCGGACCTGGCGGCGTGCCTGGCCCTTCTGGGCGTGACGGAAGCGCAATTTTTCGTCAATTCCGTCGACACGCGCACGCGGGGACTGGACCTGACGGCCTCGCACAAGGGTGAACTGGCCGGCAACCGCCTGAACACCTTCCTGGCCTTGAATTTGAGTAAAACGGAAGTGACGAAAGTCAAGACGCCCGCCTCGCTGACGGGCTTCGAAGATGTCTTGCTGTCCGAGCGCGAGCGCCTGTTCATCGAACAGGGCGGCCCGCGCGCAAAAGCCACCCTGGGCTTCGACTACATCACGGGCAAGCTGGAATCGGACTTGCGCATCATTTATTTTGGCCCGCAAACCCTGGGTACCTTCAGCGGCACGGCCAACGGCGTGCCCAACGCCCACTACGCGGCCAAGACGTCCGCCGACCTGAGCTTCACCTACAGCATCAACAAGAACACCAAGCTGACCTTTGGCGGCAACAACATCTTCAACGTCAAGCCCACCACGCAAAACGCGGACGAGACGGACAACGGCTTCAAGTATGACAGCGTGCAGTTCGGCCTGAACGGCGCATCCTACTTTGGCCGCTTGTGGGTGAAGTTCTGATCTGAACTGACTCTTCGCATAAAAAACAGCGGCGGCGCCAGCATGGGCAGCCGCTGTTTTTTATGTCGGCATCACCATTTAATGCTCATCGCCTGCATAGATCCACATGGGCTCTGTTTTCCCTGCGCGCACGAAGCCCACGGATTCGTAGAACGCGATGGCCTTGCCGTCCGCTGTCAGCATTTGTTGGTGAAACCCCGCGTATTTTTCCAGCATGGCCGCCATCATCCTCCTGCCGACGCCCTGGCCTTGCGCCATCGGATCGACGAGCATATGCGGAAAATAGACAACCAGATATCCATCGGAAATGGCATTGCCGATGCCAATCAATTTGCCATCTGCGCGGGCCGTCACCAGGCTGTGGGAATTGCGCAATGCGGCCATCAGTTCTTTGGGTTTTTCTGCGGACGACCAGTGATTGGCCTTGTAGATGGCTATCACTTCTTGCTCAGTGATCACATCATTCATGGAAATTTGCATCGGCACGGCCTTCTTTATGGATGACACTGACCTTCGCAATGGGAAGGTCCAAGCGTTTCGACAACATCAACATCTATTGTATCGATCCACGCCCCCACCCGTTTCACAGCTCAGTTTCACAGCCCATTTTCACAGCTCATACACGCCCATGCTCCAGTACCGGCTGCCTTGCCTGTTGCGGGCAAGCCAGCCCAATGCCTGCAACTCCTTGCCGATCAGGCGATTCATGATGCCATGTCCGACCAGCAGCACAGGCCCCTTGGCTGCCAGCGCCACAAGCCGCTCGGCGGCAGCCCTGGCGCGCCGCCGGCTTAGCGTCAGCGAATCGGCTCCGCGCGCATAACCGAACAACCAGAGCAGGCGAAAAATCACTGCCCAGGCGGCAGGCGGCAGCCAAGGTGCTCTCCAGAGCGCAAAAGGCAGCCCGGCCTCGGTGAAAATAGCCTCTTGCATGAACGGCAAGTCACCGAGTGCCCTGGCCGATGAGCATGCTCTCGGTGCCGTGCTGGCCACGATGGTCGACGCCGATAGCGCTGCCATGGCGCACTCTGCAGGCATGCCATTGTCCTTGATGAGCGATTGGTTGTAGAGATCAATCCACTCTCCCATTTGCATGGGCGCTATCCAGCCCCCCTTGGCGAGGCTAGGCTCGCCGTGACGCATCAGTGTTATTCGCATGTAGTCAGATCGCCTCGCACCTTTATCAGTCTGTTTCATTGCCCCAGCGGCTCCCAGCCAGCACGGCCGCAGTGAACAATCTTTGCCCTGCGGCGGAAAGCACGGATAATAGCGGCTAACTCATAAGCACAGTATTGGATTACCTCATGGAAATTAAAGTCAACTTTCTCGACAAGCTGCGTCTCGAAGCCAAGTTCGACGATTTTACCGTCATCGCCGACCAGCCCATCCGCTACAAGGGCGACGGTTCGGCGCCTGGCCCGTTCGATTACTTTTTGGCATCATCGGCACTCTGCGCGGCGTATTTCGTGAAGTTGTATTGCGATACGCGCAATATTTCCACCGAGAATATCCGCCTGTCGCAAAACAATATCGTCGATCCGGAAAACCGTTACCAGCAGATTTTCAAGATCCAGGTCGAGTTGCCGGCCGATATCTCGGCCAAGGACCGCCAGGGCATCCTGCGCTCGATCGACCGTTGCACAGTGAAAAAAGTGGTGCAAGCGGGGCCAGAATTCGTCATTGAAGAAGTCGCGAACCTGGACGCCGATGCGCAATCCTTGCTGATGCTCAATCCGACCGGCGAAGCCAGCACCTATATCGTGGGCAAGGACTTGCCGCTGGAACAGACCATCGCCAATATGTCGGGCTTGCTGGCGGGCCTGGGCATCAAGATTGAAATCGCCTCATGGCGCAACATCATTCCCAACGTGTGGTCGCTGCATATCCGCGACGCGCATTCGCCCATGTGCTTTACCAACGGCAAGGGCGCGACCAAGGAAAGCGCGCTGGCGTCGGCCTTGGGCGAGTATATCGAACGCCTCAGCAACAACCATTTCTACGCCGGATCGTTCTGGGGCGAGGACATCGCCAACGCGGATTTTGTCCATTACCCGAACGAGCGCTGGTTCAAGCCGGGCCGCAAGGATGCGCTGCCGAAGGAAATCCTCGATGCGTACAGCCTGGAGATCTACAACCCCGATGGCGAGCTGCGCGGCTCGCACCTGGTCGACACCAACTCCGGCAATGCGGAACGCGGCATCTGCTCGCTGCCGTATGTGCGCCATTCCGATGGCAAGGTCGTGTATTTCCCATCGAACCTGATCGAAAACCTGTACGTCAGCAATGGCATGAGCGCCGGCAATACCCTGGTCGAAGCGCAGGTGCAATGTCTGTCGGAAATTTTTGAGCGGGCCGTCAAGCGCGAAATCCTCGAAGGCGAAATCGCCCTGCCCGACGTGCCGCAGGACGTGCTGGCGAAATACCCGGGTATCCTGGCCGGCATCCGGGGCCTGGAAGAGCAAGGCTTTCCCGTGCTGGTCAAAGATGCGTCGCTGGGCGGCGTGTACCCGGTGATGTGCGTCACCCTGATGAACCCGCGCACGGGCGGCGTGTTTGCCTCGTTCGGCGCGCACCCGAGCCTGGAAGTGGCGCTCGAGCGCAGCCTGACGGAATTGCTGCAAGGCCGCAGCTTCGAAGGCTTGAACGACTTGCCGCAGCCGACGTTTACCAGCGAAGCCGTCACCGAGCCGAATAACTTCGTCGAACACTTCATCGATTCGAGCGGCATCGTCTCGTGGCGCTTCTTCAGCGCCAGGGCCGATTACGATTTTGTCGAATGGGATTTTTCCGGCCACGGCGAAAACTCGAATGCCGAGGAAGCGGCGACCCTGTTCGGCATCCTCGCAGAAATGGGCAAGGAAGTCTACACGGCCGAGTACGACCAGCTGGGCGCCACCGCCTGCCGCATCCTCGTACCCGGTTATTCCGAGGTGTATCCGGTCGAGGATTTAATCTGGGACAACACCAACAAGGCGCTGCTGTTCCGCGCCGACATCCTGAACCTGCATCAGCTGGACGATGCCAGCCTGGAAGACTTGCTCGATCGCCTGGAAAACAGCGAGCTCGACGAGTACGGCGACATCGCTACCCTGATCGGCATCGAATTTGACGAAAACACGGTATGGGGCCAGCTGACGACGCTGGAATTGAAGCTGCTGATTCATCTGGTACTGCAGCAATTCGAGGAAGCAAAAGAGCTGGTGGAAACCTTCCTGCAGTACAACGACAACACGCTTGAACGCAAACTGTTCTATCAAGCCTTGAACGTGGTGCTGGAAGTGGAACTCGACGACGAGCTGGAGCTGGACGATTACGTCGTCAATTTCCGCCGCATGTTTGGCGACGCCCGCATGGACGCGGTGCTGGGCTCGGTGGACGGCAGCGTGCGCTTCTTCGGCCTGACCCCGACCAGCATGCAACTGGAAGGCCTGGACAGGCACCAGCGCCTGATCGACAGCTTCAAGAAATTGCACGCGGCGCGCGCCAAGGCGGCCACAGCCAGCTAAGGCGACGGGCCAGCGCTCATGCGCAGGACTAAGGCCTGGAACGCCTGTCAAAACCTACTGCGCGTCGTTTTGGCCATGCGTTGCTGGTCCGGACACAGGTTCGTCCCGGCACGATACCTGTGCCCGGGCGCGGCAGTTGCCGGATGATCGCCTGGTACGCGCTGGATGCGCTTCAACATGCCGCGCAAATACGTATCGCTTATGTTTGCCGCATGAGCACGCTGCCCATGCGCTTCAAGCTGAACGTTCCTGAGTGAATAGTCTGAATTGATCTAGCGCAAAGCCTTCCTTGTTTCAGACGAAATAGCCTGCCGCGCACAGGAATCCGGCGTATCGTCATCGCTGTTGCCACCACCAAGACATGCCAAAAACAGAGGGGCAACCTGCATCGGGGGAGATCTCATGGCTACGCTATCGCGCACAACCGCCGGCTTGCTGGTGCTGGCAGGCATAGTATTCCATGGTACGGCCGCCACGGCCGGTTGCCCCGACTGTCAATACGAAGCATGCGCGCCACTTGTCGGATGTGTCTGTCTTCCTAAAAGTGGCTGCATTCTCCCTCCCGTCATCGATCCAGGCAAGGTGACTGAACGTGGCAAGACAGATCCCATCGGCACCATTCTGAATCCGCTTGCCCCGCTCAATCCCACCGGTATCCCGACAACAGGCGACATCACCGAATTTGTCGTAAAGAATCCCGACACGGCAATACAGTTGATACAGAATCCAGGCCAGATTCCCTACACACCGGTGGCAGCGGCGATGGTATCGGCCCGCAACGCCGTCGTCACCGGCGGCAATGCCAACAGCATGGCCCCGGAAATCAAGGCTTTCCTGCTGCGCTGGCATACCCCCGACCTGCTCGATTCGGTCCGCTGGACCAGCGAGTGGAGCGCTTTGCAAAACACGCTGCAGGCGGCGCAAATGCAATTTAACAGCAACACGCGCGCGATTACGGTCTTGAATGCCGTCATTTTTCGCAGCGATGATGATGCGCGCGATCCGGCACTATGGGCGCATGAAATGCTGCATGTCCAACAATACAAGAATTGGGGCGTAACGGGCTTTGCCAAGCAATGGGTGGATAACTCGTCCGATGGCGGTCCTGTCGAAGCACCCGCCTATGCCCGGGAAAACGAGGCCAGACTGCTGCAGTCGTCGCATGCCGGCAACCGCTCATTGGGCGTCTCTGCATTTGACCCGCCCATACCGCAGAAACTGCCTTCAGGATGGATGCTGACAACATGCCAATGTTGGGGATCGGTGAGTCCAACAGCCCAGACCGGCGCACCCGTCTGCCAATCCGGCATCGCCATTCCCCGCGCCTGCGGACCTGCTGGCATCTGCGGCGACGGTGGCGCTCCCTGGCAAACCAGTTGTTTGTGATACCCAGATCAAGGCCTCCGGCAAGCCAGCGGCGCGGCATCATGCACGCAATCAACCGGCCAGCGCCGCGATCTCCTTCTGCATGTTTTCAATCGCCCGCGCGTTGTACTGATCGGCGAAATACGCATCGCCAAACAGCTGGCCCGCCTGCGCCTTGCCGCATAAATGCTGCAGCGCCAGGCCCCGCTGCTCGTTGAAGCGCACGGGGTCCACATGCGCATATTCAAGGCCGATGGCTTGCGTGTAGGCGTGATATACCTCTTCATCCTGCCCCAGGATGGCCAGGTCGGCGCTGAGCATGGCGTCCTTCAGCGCGTGGCTGATACCGGGCCCCTGGAAATGGTCGGTGGCGCGTATCAATTGCGCCACATCGAGGTTGTCGCCCGCATCGAGGCCACTGGCCAGCCACAGCTGGGCGCTCGCCTCTTCGCTCGAATACAGGGCCTCGTCGTCGTGGCTGTAGACGGCATCGTGGAACCAGAAGGCCTTCTTGACCAGCGCGCTGTCGCGTTTGGGCGCATAGGTATTGTCGGCCCATACGCGGATTTCCGACAGCCCGTGCACCAGGTGGTCGAGGTTGTGATAGTGGCGCTCCGCGCCGCCGTACGCCTGCGGTCCCGTCAGGTAGGTGAACCAGTGATCCGCCAGCGCGATGTCGGCGTCGGACGCGGTAGGGTAGTTCCACAGCGCTTCCCACTCCTTGCGCAGGCAGTCGAGTATCCACGCCTGGTAGGCCGGGCCGGGGACGAATTTCTTCATGGTCCAGTTCCAGCCCACCGGGCCTTCCAGCGCCTTGACGAAGCTGGAGCTGACGGAGCCCAGGTCGCGCGGCGGCATGACGAAGATGGTCTTGGCGCCCTGCAGCACGTCCACATTGGTTTGCTGGATCAGGTTTTCATAGTCGAAATCGGCCGTCGTGCGGATGCCGCGGATCAGGTAGTCGCAGCCATGCTTTTTCGCCGCGCGCGCCGTGTAGTCGCCCTTGACGATGACCACCTGCACATTGTCCCAGCCGCACTCGCGCGCGCTCTGCTCGATGATGCGCTTGCGGTCTTCGGCCGGGAACTGCGGCTTCTTGGCGGGGTTTTGCGACAGGAAGACGATCACCTCGTCGGCGAGCGAACGCGCTTCGCCGATCACCCACATGTGGCCGTTGGTGATGGGGTCGAGGGTTCCTGAAAATCCGATCTTCTGCATGCTGCGCTCCGTGGTCTGGTTCTGCTTGTTTCGCAGACAATATAGGGCCACGGCGCGCGCGTCAATGCAACATGCCAAAGATCATGATCAAAACGCTATTTCTTCACGGCTTGCGGGAATTCCACGCGCACGCACAGGCCGCCCAGGCGCTCGGACTTGTCCAGCACCAGGCGCGCGCCATGGCGCTCGGCGATGGCCTTGATGATGGCCAGCCCCAGGCCGCTGCCGTTGGCGTCCGTGCCGGGCACGCGGTAGAAGCGGCTGAAGACGCGCTCGCGCTCCTCGGGCGGGATGCCGGGGCCGCTGTCTTCCACCGACAAGGTCACGCCGACGGGGCTGGCGCGCAGGTCGATGTCCACCGTGCCGCCCTGCGGCGTGTACTTGATGGCGTTGTCGACCAGGTTACGCAGCATGATGTTGAGCGCATCGGCCTGCCCCGCCACCTTGGCCGGGTCCATGTGGTGCAGGCCCAGGTCGATCTTGCGCGCCTGCGCGATGCCGGCCATGTCGCCCAGCGCGCGCTTGACGACGTCGTTCAAGTCCACCGCCTGCAGCTGGTCGCCGCTGGCGGCGCTCGCTTCCTGGCGCGCCAGCACCAGCAGCTGCTCGACCAGGCGCGTGGCCCGCTCGATGCCGGCGCTGACGCGCGAGATCGCCAGGCTGCGCTTTTCTTCCGATTCGGCCCGTTCCAGGCTCAAGACCTGCAGTTTCAGGGCCGCCAGCGGCGTGCGCAATTCATGCGCGGCGTCGGCAACGAAATGCTGCTGCGCGTCGAACGCCGTTTTGACGCGGCCGAACAAGAGATTGAGTTCATGGACCAGGGGGCGCACCTCGTCGGGCAAGCCCGCTTCCGAGACGGGAGATAAATCATCGGCCTGGCGCGCCGCCACCTGCTTGCGCACGCGCGAGACGGGCGCCAGCGAACCGCTGACGACCCACCAGACGACCAGCATCAAAATCGGCGCCATCAGCGCGATGGGGCCCACCGTGCGCAGCGCCAGGCTGCCGGCCATGCGCTTGCGCACGGCCATGTCCTGCGCGATCTGCACGGTCTGGGAACTGGTTTGCACGGAGAAGATGCGGTAAGTGGTGCCATTGGCCTTCACATTCGAAAAGCCCAGCACGGCGCGCTGCGGCAATTCCGCGCGCGTGATCGAGCGGAACACCTGCACGCCGTCCGGCGTCCACACCTGCACCACCATGTCGTTGTTGACGGGGTCGGCCGGCAAGGCTTGCGCATGGTTGGCCAGCGGCGCGCCGGAGCGCAGCGACAGGGCCATCTGCTGCATGTGATAGTCGAAGATCTGGTCGGCATCGTACAGCGCGCTGCGGTAGGCGATCGACGCCTGCGCCAGGGCCGCCATGATGATGGCCGCCAGCAAAAACCACAGCAGGCGGCCGCGCAGCGAGTGCGTCACCGTGACCTTCATCCTCATGCCTTGGGCACCATGTAGCCGAGGCCGCGCACGTTCTGGATCAAGTCGCTGCCGAGCTTCTTGCGCAAGCCGTGGATATACACTTCGACGGCATTGCTGTTGACTTCATCCTTCCAGCTGTACAGTTTTTCTTCCAGCTGCGCGCGCGACAGCACGATGCCGGGGCGCGCGATCAACGCTTCCAGCACGGCCCATTCGCGCGCCGACAGGTTGACGGGATGGCCCTCGGCGATCACTTCGCGCGTCAGCGGATTGATGGACACGCCCTGATGCTCGAAGATCGGTTCCGGACGGCCCGAGGCGCGCCGCAGCAGGGCACGTATGCGCGCCAGCAGTTCGTCGAGGTCATATGGCTTCAGGACGTAATCGTCGGCGCCCGCGTCGAGACCCGCGATGCGCTGCTCGACGGCGTCGCGCGCCGTGGCCACCAGCACGGGCGTGTCGAGCTTGCGCAAACGCATCGATCGCAGCACGTCGAGGCCATCCTTGCGCGGCAAGCCCAAGTCCAGCAGCACCAGGTCATAGGTCTGCGTCTGCAGGGCCGTGTCGGCCATGTCGCCGTCCTTGACCCAGTCCACCGCATAGTGCTCGGCGCGCAGCAAATCGAGCACCACCTCGCCGATCATCGTGTCGTCTTCTACCAGCAATAAGCGCATGGCTTGCCTCTCTATCTTGTTATGCTTGCTTTCACCCAAAAAGATGAAAAGCTGGGGTCGGACCCTCAGGGTCCGACCCCGGTATTTGCCCGTGGGTTGGGCTTGCGGCTTACCCCAAACGCACCGGAATAAAAATCTTGTCGGGGCCGCGCTGGATCAGCAAGGCCACCGACTTGGCGGATTTTTCCACCACGTCGCGCACCTGCTCGACCGTGTTGACGGGACGGCCATTCACCGACAATAGCACGTCGCCCGGCTGCACTCCGGCATTCGCGGCGGCACCGCCCGCGTCTTCCACCAGCAGGCCGGCGCTGATGCCCGCCTCGCGTTTTTCATCCGATTGTAACGGACGCAGGGCCAGGCCCAGTTGTACCTTGCCGGCCGCGCTGTCGCTTTTCGCCACTTCGGCCACCTTGTCGGCCGCATTGCCCAGCGTCGCCGTCAGGCTGACGATCTTGCCGTCACGCCAGACATCGAGGCTGATCTTGTCGCCTGGCAAGGACGTGCCCACCAGGGCTGGCAAGTCGGCCGAGGCAACGATGCGCTGGCCATTCACCTTGCGCACCACGTCGCCCGACTTCAGGCCCGCCTTGTCGGCCGGGCTGCCCCGCTCCACGTTGGCCACCAGCGCGCCTTCCGGCGTGGCCAGCTTGAACGAGTCGGCAAAGCCCTGGTTGACTTCCTGCACCGTCACGCCCAGCTTGGCGTGACTGGCCTTGCCCGTGGCGACGATCTGGTCCTTGATGCGGCCGGCCAGGTCGATCGGGATGGCGAACGACAAGCCCTGGAAGCCGCCCGTCTGGCTGTAGATCTGCGAATTGATGCCGACCACTTCGCCCCGTGTATTGAACAGCGGGCCACCCGAGTTGCCGGGGTTCACCGCCACGTCCGTCTGGATGAACGGCACATTGCTGTCGTCGGGCAGGGAGCGGCCCTTGGCGCTGACCACGCCGGCCGTCACCGTGCTGTCGAAGCCATAAGGCGAACCGATGGCCAGCACCCACTCGCCCACTTTCAAGTCGCTCGAATGGCCGAGCGGCACGATGGGCAGGTTGTTGGCGTCGATCTTCAGCACGGCAATATCCGTCTTCGGATCCGTGCCCAGCACCTTGGCGCGGAATTCGCGGCGGTCGTTCAGCTTGACGGTCACTTCGCGCGCATCACGCACCACGTGGGCGTTCGTCATGATGATGCCGTCCGGGCTGACGATGAAGCCGGAACCGAGGCCGTGCGTGGGCACGTCGCGGCCACCGCGCTGCCCGCCTTGCGGACCCTGGAAGCGGCGGAAGAATTCGAAGAACGGATCGTTGCCGAAGTCGTCGTTGCCGGCCTGGGCCGATGGGTCGTAGGCCACCTTGGTGCTGCCCGTGACGCTGATGTTGACGACGGCCGGGCTGTTGCGCGCGGCGATCTGGCTGAAGTCGGGCAAGGCCACCAGCGGCGCGCTGGCGGCAGGCGCGACGGCGGCAGCCACGGGGGCGGCGGCGGCCGCTGCGGCATTCGCGCCGGCATTGTTCTGATGCATGACCATGGCGCCACCGGCGCCCAGCACACCGATCGCGGCCAGCGCGGCTACGGTGCGTTTGATTTTCAGCGATGCGGTATTCGTTTGCTGTTCCATGAATTGCTCCTCATTCAATGAGATTTTGATGTATGCAATAGTGGGCCACGAGTCTTAGGCGGTGCTTAACATTTTTCCATTTGGAAACAGGCGTTGGCGCCTTTAAGCATCGCTTAATCTGGCGTTCCGCATGGCGGGCTATGGAGGGGCATACAGGGCCTGGACGTGACACTGGCCGGATCAACCGGCCAGTATTTTACTGCATGGGAGGGTAGCCTCCTGGCTGCCCGGGCGCCAGAGGGGCGCCGGGGTCAGCTCAGCTCAGATCAGGCTGCCTGGCGCTGTTCCAGCACGTTAACAGTGTCGCTGCCGCTGCCGATCTCGATCTTGCGCGGTTTCAGCGCTTCCGGCACTTCACGCACCAGGTCGATGGTCAGCATGCCGTTTTCAAACGTGGCGCCCGTGACCTTCACATGGTTGGCCAGCTGGAAACGCTGTTCGAAATCGCGGGCAGCGATGCCGCGGTGCAAGAACGTGCGCTCGACGCCATCTTTCTGCTTGCGGCCCGTGACATGCAGCGAGTCGCGTTCGGTGATGATGTCGATCTCTTCGCGCGAAAAGCCGGCCAATGCCATCACGATGCGGTATTTATCTTCCGATACCAGTTCGATGTTGTAGGGCGGATAGCTGGGCTGTGCATCGGCGCGCTGTTCGTTGAGCAACTGTGCCAGGCGGTCAAAGCCAATGGCGGAACGGTACAGGGGAGCAAGGTCAAAAGTACGCATGATAAATATCCTTTTCAAATGAAGCGATAAGAGGGGCGGACCTCACCGTGAGCATCCGCTTGCTACCAATCTAAGGACGATCAAGCGGCCTTCAAGGCCTTGAAAAAGACGATTTTTGCCCCAGTGCCGAAAATATTTGGAGGCTTGCCGCGCGGCGGACTAGTCGTCGGTGCGCAAGGCGCAGGACAGCGCCGTCCGGTTGCTCACGCCGAGCTTGCGGTAAATCATATGCAGCTGGTTGCGCACGGTGGCTGGCGACTTGTCGAGCGCGCGGGCGATGGATTTGTAGGGCGTGCCGCGCATGGCCATGGCCGCCACCAGCCGCTCGGCCGGCGTCAGGCGCTGCATGGCGACGTTGCCGGAGAGCATATTTTCATGCATGGGCTGGCTCCCCGCCCCTGCTGGCATCGCGCAAGGTCTTGCCGCGTTTTCTCATGATGGGACTGTCCTTTTCGGTTTGGCGGACCAGCTGCAATGCGGCCCTTCATGCTCTTGTTCGCAGCGCATCGCCATCCGGTTCAATCTTTTTGCAATGAGATTGCGCCAGTCCCTGCGCCCACGCCTTTGCTGGCCTCCCTCTTACCAATACTGCACTATTTCCCCGATGCTATAATTGCCACGACGTAAATGCCTGCCGCTCCCATTCAACCTGCCCCTGCCCCGCTACCATGAGCGCATTGCCTGTCAATCCCGCCGAACTGCTCGCTGCCATGGCGTCAGGCGACCAGCGCGCGCTGGACGCCCTGTACCGCGCCTGGTCGCCGCGCGTGCGCGTGTTTGCGCGCCTGCAGCTATCGGGCTCGGGGCTCGATGTGCACGCGGTCGCCGACGAAGTCACGGTGGACGTGTTCCACGCTATCTGGCGCGCGCCCATGCGCTACGACGGCCGGGTGGCGTTCGGTACCTGGCTGCTGACCCTGGCACGCAACAAGGCCATCGACCAGATCCGCCGCCATGGCAAGCGCCTGGCACGCGAAGTGCCGCTCGACAGCGATAGCGAGGAGCAGGCGCAGCAGGAGCAGGCGGAACACGATCCGGGACCACAGGTGGCGCGGGAAAGTCTGCAGCGGCGCCATGCCGTGCTGAAATGCCTGCTGCGTCTGCGCAACCCGATGCAGCGCGAAAGCCTGACCCTGTGGGCGATCGACGATCTGTCGGTGGCCGATATTGCCCATATTCAACAAGCGCCGGAAGGCACCGTCAAGACGCGCTTGTTTCATGGCCGCATCAACTTACGCCAGTGCATACAGCGCTGGTTTGCCCAGGAAGGCGGCCACCATGGCTGAGTCCATCGATCCTCAGGAACAGGCGCTGCGCGAGATGCTGCCCGACTACCTGAATGGCCATGCCCCCGCAGACGTGGCCAGCCGCATCGCCGCCAGGCTGGAAGACGATCCGCACTGGGCCGCCGATGCCGACTGGCTGCGCGAAATCCGCGCCGCCATCGAGGCCGAAGCGGCCAGCATGGATCCCGCCGCAGGCCTGGCGCAACTGCATCGCCGCCTCGAACGCCCCGCCTTCTGGCGCCGCTGCTGCCAGCGCCTGGCGCTACCTGCACTGGCGCCAATGGCCATCACGGCACTGGCCAGCCTGTGCATAGTCCAGGCGTGGCTGCTGTGGCAGCAACCACCCCCGACGGATCAACTGCGCTGGCGCAGCGTGCCAGGTGCAGTGGCGCCGCCGGCCAGCCTGCGCGTGCAATTCCTGCCAACCGCCAGCATGCCCCAGGTCGCGGCAGCGCTGGAGCAGGCACAGGCAGGCATCGTCGCCGGCCCCCTGCCTGACCACGGCTATCTGCTCGATGCGGCCGATCCACCCGCAGCCCTGCAAAGCCTGCGGGCCAGCGGCGTGGTGGCTGCGGCATCGCTCACCAGCACGCCAGGGGCGCCATGAAAAACAAGCGGCGCTGGGGGCGCGCACTACTGCTGAGTTACCTGCTGAGCGGCGCGGTGCTGGCCGGCGAACGCCACGCGCTGCTGATCGGCGTGGGCGCCTTGCCCGCCATGCCGCGCGGCAGCTGGCTGGCCGGTCCCACGGCCGACGTAAACGCCATGCGCGCGGCGTTGCGGCAACAGGGTTTCGCCGATGAACATATCTACCGACTGGCCGATGATGCGGGCGCCAGCCAGGCGCCCACGCGCCAGGCCATCCTGGCGCGCCTGGCGCAGCTGGAAAAGACGCTGGGCAAAGACGATGTCCTGCTGCTGTACTGGTCGGGCCACAGCGTGCTGCTGCCCGTCTATCCGGGCCAGGCAGCCGCGCCGCAAGGACGGCGCACGCGCTTGCTGACGCGCGACAGCCAGGTCAGCCACCAGGGGCGGCAGCTCGATGGCGGCGTCGGCAGCAGCGAACTGGGGCGCGCCATCGATGCGTTTGCCGCGCGGCAGACACAGGTCGTGGCCATATTCGATACCTGCCATGCGGCGGCCGGCACGCGCAGCGGCGACGGTCTCGCGTGGCGGGGGCTGGCGGCGAGCGACATCGGCTGGCGCCCGCCCCCTGGCAAGGGCACGCCACCCGACGAACCGCGGGCGCGGCCCCGTTATGTCGCCTTTTTCGCCGCCGAAGCCCAGCAGCGCACGCCGGAAGCCGCTGCGGCAGCCACGCCGGGCCAGGCTGCCGGTCTGTTTACGCAGGCCGTCATCGCCGCCTTGCAGCGCCAGCCACAAACCTATGCCATGTGGGCCGGCGCCGCCACGCAGCAGTACAGGAGCGCATTGCAGGCTTACCAGCTGCCCCGCTCCGCCTGGCCTTCGCCCGTGTATGCGGGCGCGCTCGACGCACCGCTGTGGCAGGGCGACGATGCTGCCATACCGGCGCCGCTCTGGCCCGTGCGGCGCGATGCGCAAGGCTGGCTGGTGCCGTTCGGCCTGCTCGACGGCATGCGCGAGGGCGACCTGTTCCGGCAGGCCGGCGCGCGCTGGCGCGCCAGCAAGACTGGCTGGGGAGAAACGCGGCTGACGCTGCTACCGGGCAGTGCAGGCGCCGCAGCGGGCTGGGCCAGCCGCACGCCTGCGCCGCTGCCTGCGGGATCGATACGCCAGGGCCGTCTCGCCGCCCTGCTGGCGCTGCCCGCCACGCCGGGCCCGCCCCTGCTCGACGCGCGCATCGAACTGACCCTGCCGGGCAAGGCGCCGCGCCAGCAGGCATTCGCCGATGGCGACCTCGGCGTGCTGCCGGCCGGCACGCGCATCCGCCTCAGCGTGGAAAACCGCAGCGCCGCTTCCGTCGACCTGGGCCTGGCGCACTTGCCGCTGGACGGCCCCGCCACGCGCATCTATCCGGCCCTCGACGGCGACAGCAACCGCATGCCGCCCGCCATCGGTGCCGGCATCAGCCGCTTCGAACGCAGCTTCGTCGTCAGCGGCCCCCACTATGGCGTGGAATGGCTGGCGCTGGTGGCGGCACCGGCGGCAAATGGCACCCTGCCGCGCCGCTTCGCCATCCTCGAAGCGTTGCCGGCCCTGCCAGCCACGCGCGGCGCGGCCAACGTTGCGGTCCCCGTGGCGGAAGCGGGCAACCCAGACCAGGCCCAGGTGGCCCGGCTGTCCTGGCGCTCCGTCCAATGAGGCGCCTCGTCCTGGGCCTGCTGCTGGCCGTATCGGCCTTGCCGCAAACGGCATCGGCCGGCACCTGCCAGGCCGTCATCGCGCCATGGCTGGCGCAGGCGAACGACGCCAACGAGAAGGAACAGCCGGCCGTCTCGCTGCCCCTGTTCCAGCGCAGCGTGGCCGCCTGCCGCGCGGCGGACGACCGGGCCGGCATCGCCACCGGCCTGCTGGGCGTGGGCCAGAGCCTGCACATGCTCAACCGCTACGCCGAGAGCGAACAGGCCTTGCTGGAAGGCTGGGCCATCCGCCAGGCGCTGGACGACGGCGATCCCGGACGCGAAAGCATGTACTACCCGAGTGAACTGATGTACCTGTACCGCCAGTGGAGCCGCTTCGACCTGGCCTGGCAATGGGGCGACATCGCGCTGGCGGCGAAAGCCCGCCTGATCGGCAAGGACACGGTATCGTATGGCACCAGCCTGTCCAACCTGTCCGGCGTGGCGCTGCAGACCAAGGAATATGCGCGCGGCCTGCCGTATGCGCGTCAAGCCATGGAAACGTGGGCCCGCACCTCGGGCGAGGACAGCACCGACCATGCGTGGGGCATGCGCGACGTGGGCGTGCTGCTGCTGCGCATGGGCCGCATGGAAGAAGCCTATGGCTACCTGGAGCGCGCCTACCGGATACGCCTGGCGGCCTTCGGCGAAAACCGCACCGAGACGCAAACGAGCGTGACCGACATGGCCAACTGGTACACCCTGAGCGGCAACGACCGCCAGGCGCTGGCGTTCGCCCAGCGCGCGCTGGCCATGGCGGTGCAGCGCTCGGGGGCCGACTCGATGCAGGCCAGCGTGGCCTTGAACCGCCTGAGCGGCATCCACCTGCGCCTGGGCGAAAGCGGCAAGGCATGGCAGGAGGCGGAGGACGGCCTGCGTATCCGCCGCGCCCTGTTCGGCGACCGCCATGCCAACACCGTCAGCGCCTGGCAGGACGTGGCGCTGACGGCGCTGGCGGACAATCAGCTGGGCCGCGCGGAAGTGGCCGCCGCCGCCGCGCTAGAACATTGCCGCGCCGTGTATGGCGAGGCCGCCGCCACCTGCGCCGCGCACCAGCTCGCGCATGGCAGCGCGCGCATGGCATTGGGGCAGTACCAGCAGGCGCTGGAAGCGGCGCAGGCGGCGGCGCGGCTGGCCATGTCCGGCGGCCAGACGCTGCCGGCCGACGAAGCCGATGCGCTGCTGCTGGCGGCGCAGGCACAGGCCGCGCTGGGACTCCAGGACGCGGCGGAAACGGCACTGGCTGGCCTGGAGGCGCGGCTGCAGCAAACGCATCCCGCCACGGCCGGCATGCTCGACACGGTGCGCCAGGCGCGCCTGCTGGCGCGCGCGGAGCACGCCGGCATCGGCGCGGCCGAACTGCAGGCGCTGGCGCGCGAGGCGGGCGCCATGGCGCGGCAGCTGGCCGCCACGCGCGGCGCGGCCCATCCCGCCCATGCACAGGCCTTGCTGGACGCGGCCGGACTCAATGCGCGCGCGGGCGATACCGCCACGGCGCGCTCCCAGGCGGCACGCGCACTGGCCATCGGCATGGCGCATGAACAGAGCATGCTCGAAGCGCGGGCGGCGGCGCAGCTGGGAGCGCTGGAACCCGACGCGGCTGGCATTTTCCTCGGCAAGCAGGCGGTCAATGCGCTGCAAGCCACGCGCGCCGGCACGGCTAGCCTGCCGGTGCCGCTGCGGCAGGGCTTTGTGCGGCAAAAACGCGCCGCCTACGGCCGGCTGGCGGACCGCCTGCTCGACCAGCGCCGCATCCACGAAGCGGAAACCGTGCTGGCCATGGTGCGCGAGGACGAATTCCACAGCCTGGTGCGCAGCGCGCCAGATCCGCGCGCCACGCGTCTCGGCTACACGGGCGCGGAGGGCGAATGGCAGCGCCAGTTCGAAGCACGCGCCGCCGCCCTGCGCGCGGGCGCCCAGGCGCTGGCCGCGGCGCGCGAACGCCAGGCGCAGGGCGTGGCGCAAGCCGACGATGCATGGCGGCGGGCGAACGACGCCATGGCGCTGCTGCTCGATGGCGCCACCGAGGCGCTGACGGCGCTGCCGGCCGGCAGCGTGGCCACGCCCGCGCCGGCAGGCAAGGCTGGCATGGCGCGGGCCGAACCGCTCAAGCGGGGCGTGCTGCACCTGACTTATCTGGTTACCGACACGCGCCTGCGCATCGTCTCGCAGCGCGGCGGACGGAGCGGCAGCACCATCCACGACGTGGCCATCGACGAGCGCACGCTGGCGCAGCGCATCGCCCGCCTGCGCCGCAGCGCGCAAGATCCGGCACAGGACGCGCGCGCCGATGCGCAAGCGCTGTATGCGCTGCTGCTGGCGCCCGCCAGCCGGGAACTGGACGGCGCCACCTCGCTGTCGCTGTCGCTGGGCGGCGTCTTGCGCTACCTGCCGTTCGCCATGCTGCATGACGGGCGCCGCTGGCTGGTCGAACGGCTGCCCGTCTCGCTGCATGGTGAACAGGCCGGCGCACAAGAAGCGCCGCGCCGCGCGCCATCGCTTGCCCTGTTCGGCCAGACCCGCGCCAGCGGCGAACTGCCGGCCCTGCCCTTCGTGCAGCGCGAACTGCGCGCCGTGCAGGCGATCGGACACGCGGCGCGCATCCCCAGCCAGATCTACCTCGATGGCGACTTCACCGGCGCGGCGCTGCAGCGCGCACTGCCCGCCAACAGCAGCGTGCATATCGCCAGCCATTTCGTGCTGCGCTCGGGCGTGGGCGCGGACTCCTACCTGCTGCTGGGCGATGGCGGCAAACTCAGTCTGGCGGAACTGGCGCAGGATGGCTACCGCTTCGCCGGCCTGGACTTGCTCACCCTGTCGGCCTGCGAAACGGCCGTGCCGGCCGGCACCGATGCCACGGGACGCGAACTGGAAGGCCTGGCCTGGCTGGCCCGCCAGCGCGGCGCGCGCAATGTGCTGGCCAGCCTGTGGCGCGTGTCGGACCAGTCGACGGCCACCCTGATGGGCGATTTTTATGCGGCGCTGGCGCAAGGCAAGGGCAAGCCGCAAGCCTTGCGCCAGGCGCAGTTGCGGCAGATCCGCGCCGCCCGGCACGCCGTCACGGCGACGCGGGGCCTGACGCCGCTCGACGCCGCCGGCGGCAGCGGCGAGACGCGCGGCCATCCCTTCTACTGGGCCGGTTTCATCCTGCTCGGCTCCTGAGCGCCGCACGACGGAAGGCCGTTTTTGGTGTATGCTGGCGGCATGAACAATGACACCGACATCCAGCTCAGCGGCCCCTTCAAGGCCACCGACGGCTCCGGCCGTGCCCACGACATCAGGGCCATCCGCATCTTCGACGAAGGCTACGGCATCATCGACGTCTACGTCGATTTCGCCGCTCCGCTCGAAGCGGGCGCCTGCAAGGACAAGACCCTGGTCGGCCACATCCTGGCCCGCCTGCGCAGCCTCGGCTACGTGGGCCCCGACTTCGGCCACGGCGACCTGGGCTTGCAAGACAAGAAACTGATCGTCCTGGAAGCGCCCGAGGAATTTTCCGCCTTTGCCATCAGTAAAGGCTGGAAGGATCTTTCGGCCGAGTTTGACGAAGACTGAGCCTTCGCCACCTGAACACCATCATGCGCCGCGCCTGCCCAGCAGGGGCGGCGTTTTTCATCGTCCCATTGCCGTCCTCTGCCCATGTTCCTGCTCTTTCTGCGCGCCTGCGCCTTGCCCGCCCTGTTCTGCATGCTGGCCGGATGCCAGCAATCCGACCTGATCAAGGACTTCGAACAGAAGGTGCCGCTGCAAGACCAGCAGTTGGCGCGGCATTACAGCGACCTGCTGCGTGAAAAACAGCTGGACTATGTGCGCATGGCTACCGAGCCGGGCAATAACGGCGATCAGATCCGCCAGGCGCTGTCCACCTTGAGTGCCGCCTTCCCCGCTGGCGAGCCCCGGTCCGTCAAGGTGGTGGGCTACCAGCGCATTGAGCAGCGCGATGCGCCTCAATTGCTGAGTGTCAGCTTCGAATATGCCTATCCTGAAAAATGGATCGTCAGCACCATCGTGCTGAGAAAATATGGCACTGACGCCACCATCATGGGCTTGAGCGTGGCGCCGCAGACCGCATCGCTGGAACAGCAGGCGACCTTCACGCTACGCGGCAAATCGCTGCTCCACTACGTGGTGCTCGGCGCTGCCATCCTCTCCCCCTTGCTGATCCTGTCTGCCCTGGTGTTATGCCTGCGCAGCAAACTAACCGTCAGGAAATGGCCCTGGTTGCTGTTCATCAGCATCGGTTTCGGCCAGTTGTCGCTCAACTGGGCGACGGGCCAGTACCTGTTCCTGCCCATCGCCATCCAGCTGTTTGGCGTTGCCGCCGGCACCAGCGCCTACCAGCCCTGGACATTCACCGTCTCCCTGCCGCTGGGTGCCATCGTGTTTCTGCTTGTCAGGCAAAAACTGGCTGCGCCTGCAGGCCTCATGGCGTAGGTGCACCCTGCAGGTAGCGCGCGCTCCAGGCGGCAATCACATTGGCGACATACGCGGCGTCATCGCGCCCCGTCAACAGATGGTCGGCATCGTCGAGCGAAACAAAACTTTTCGGGTGCTTCGCGGCCGTGAAAATATCCATCGCGTTCGACAGGCTCACCGTCGTGTCGTTCGGCGCGTGCATCACCAGCAGGGCGCGGCGCAGGCCGGCGATGTGAGCCTTCAGGCTGTGGCTGCCCGCGTCGTCGACGAATTGCTGGCGGATGCGGAAGGGCCGCCCTTCCAGCTGCACCAGCGCCTCGCCTTCGGCGGCGATCTGCTCCAGGTGCGCGCTGAACATGCGCGTCACGTAAGCGGGCGTGCTGGGGGCGGCCAGGGTCACCACGGCGGTCGCTTCCGGCACTTGCGCGGCAGCGGCCAGCACGGCGGCGCCGCCCAGGCTGTGGCCGATCAGCAATTGCGGCGCAGAGTGTCTGGCCCGCAGGAAATCGGCGGCGGCCAGCAGGTCGTCGACATTCGACGAGAAATTCGTGGCGGCAAACTCGCCCTCGCTGGCGCCCAGTCCCGTGAAGTCGAAGCGCAGCACGGCGATGCCGTGTTCCGTCAAGCCTTGCGCGATGCGCCGCGCGGCCAGCACATCCTTGCCGCAGGTAAAACAGTGGGCGAACAGCGCATAGGCGCGGATGGCGCCGTCGGGCGCATCGAGGCGCGCCGCCAGCACATGGCCGTGTGCGCCGGGAAAATCTTGCCGGGTGGATTTCATTGTCTCAGATCAAAGCTGCCGCGCAGCGCGGCCGATGGCGCATTGTAGCGCCGCCCGGCCACGGCTGTTTTAACCACGCGAGGGTATGTCGACGCCCTTGATGACGGCAGGCCGGGCCAGGAAAGCATCCAGCGCGCGCTGCAGGTTCGGAAAATTGTCGAAGCCGACGAGCTCGCCTGCGCCATAAAAGCCCACGAGGCAGCGCACCCACGGGAAGATGGCGATGTCGGCAATCGTGTACTGGCTACCCATGATCCAGTCGCGGCCCTGCAGGCGCTGCTCGAGTACGCCCAGCAAACGCCGGGCCTCGCCCAGATAGCGTTCCAGCGGACGCTTGTCTGCGTAGTCCTTGCCGGCGAATTTGTGGAAGAAGCCCACCTGGCCGAACATGGGGCCGACGCCGCCCATCTGGAACATCAGCCACTGGATGGCTTCATAGCGCAGGCCCGCGTCCTGCGGCAGGAACTTGCCCGTCTTTTCCGCCAGGTACAGCAGGATGGCACCCGACTCGAACAGCGCCAGCGGCTGGCCACCGGGACCGTCCGGGTCGAGGATGGCGGGAATCTTGTTGTTGGGATTGAGCGACAGGAAGGCGGGCGACAACTGGTCGTTCTGCTCGAAACTGACCAGGTGCGGCTCGTACGCCAAGCCCAGCTCTTCCAGCAGGATGGAAACCTTGATGCCGTTCGGCGTGGGCAGCGAATACAGCTGCAGGCGCTCGGGATGCCGGGCGGGCCATTTCTCGGTGATGGGAAAGTCGGAAAGTTGGGACATGGGAATCCTTATTGAAGTGGTTGACGCAGCGCAAGCAAGCAAGTATAGCCAAGCATTGCAGTTTCAGCAGGACGGCGCATTCAGCCAAACAAGCCATGCAAAAACCAGCGCGGCGCGGCGTCTTCTGCGCTGCCGGCGATGCGTTCGCGGTAGACCCAGTAATGGGCGTGATCGCGTCCTTCGGCAATAAAATAATCGCGCGCCTGCGACTGGCCCCACCAGCCCGCCTCGATGCGTTCGGCGACAGACACCATTTTCAGGGGCGAGCCATAGAAGGGCCGGTGCTCGCGCATCAACAGGGCGATGGGTTGGGCCAGCAGCCAGCCGGGACGGGGCATGCCGGGCAAACCGGGCGGCAAGTCCGGTAGCGCGCTTCTTGAAACGGGCTTGGCCGGCAGCGGCAGCCACTGGTTGGCCGCTTCGGGACGGTAATCGGCGCGCGGGGATGCCTGCAAGACATTCTCGGCGCCCAGGCGCGCCACCAGCAATTCCAGCAAACGCTGGCGCTCCTGCGGCGTGCCGCCCGGCTCGGGAAACAGGCTCTCGCTGGGCGGCGCCATCGGCTGCACCTGCAGCGCTTCCAGGGTCAGGCTAATCACGGGGGCATCCAGCACCAGCTGCGCCAGGCGCTCCTTGAGCAAACGCACCAGATGCTCGTCGCGCCAGACGGCCTCGCCCAGCGCCAGGTCGATGACGGTGGGCGGGCGCGCCAGCCTGCCCCGCTCGTGCGCCAGCAGCAGCTGTATGCGCTCGACGGCGAATTGCCGCGCGCACAGCCATCCCGTCATCTGCTGCAGCAGGCGGCGCGCGCCGAACAGCAAGGCGTCCGCGTGCTCCACGCGGTCGAACAATTCCAGGCTGGCGCGGAACGTGGGCGGTGCTTCGAGCCAGATGAACAATTCCGTGCTGTGGCCATGCGCGTCGTCGAGCATCTCCAGCACGGCGGCGCCGCAGCGGCGCTGCAAGCCGGGCCGGGGCAACTGGCGCAGCTGCCCCAGAGTGCGGCAGCCTATGCCCCCCAGCCAGTCGAGCCAGGGGCGCGCGGGTGGCAGCAGGGCGCATGGCAGGCGATCGAGGCGGCGCACCAGGCTGGCCATGCTCAAGGTCCGCCCCCGGCGCGTAGGGGCGCGCGCCAGCAGCCATGCGCCGCGCGCCGTGGGCGCGCACGACAGCTGGGCCGTGTAGCCCAGCGCGCGCAAGCTGGCCGCGATCTGCCGGCACAGAGCGCGCACGCCGCCGAACAGGCGCAGGCTGGCGCCCGCGTCGACCAGCAGGGTCGCTTCTTCGCCCTGCGCCACCAGCGGCGAGTATTGCAGCAGCGCCAGCGCCACCGCTTGCAAGGCCTGCGCTTCCAGCTCGGGCGAGCGTTCGTGCAGGCGCGCCTGCGGCGCCAGCATCAGCACGCCGCCACGGCGCATGCCCGGCCGGATGCCGGCCTCCCGCGCCAGCGGCGACAGGGCCATCACTTGCTCCTGCTCCAGCACCACGCCCAGCTGGTCAGCCGACCAGCGCGGGCAAAACACTTCGAGCGGAAGCCGGGGCAGGCACAGGCCGATCCAGAGTCGCATGGCGTCGCAATAATGAAGGAGGTTGCAGGGGCAGGAACAGGGGCGCGTCGCGCTGCGGTCCCCGGCGCTTGATGAAGCCGATCTCGATGCCGCCAGCGGCCGGGCGCACGGACAGGCGCAGCGGCGCGGGCGACGCATCCTGCGCGCCGTGCAAGGGGCGCAGCATGCAAAACAGGGTGTTGCCGCCTTGCGCGGCCAGGTGCAGGCGGCGCAGGCTGTCGGCGCGCACGTGCGACTGCCAGAACAGCAAGGCGCCGCAACTGCCGCTGCGCAAGATGTTTTCCGCCGCCCATAGGGCATCCTTGCTGCCGGCGCTTTTGAGCCACAGCAGTTGCGACGGCGCCAGCCCCTGCGCGGCCAGGGCCAGCGCCTGCGGCGGATGGGGCGGCTGCAGCAGCACGATGGGCAAGCCCGGCAGCTGCGCCAGCGCGGGTGCCAGCAGCCGCAATTCGCCGCTGCCCGGCTGCTGCACCAGCAGATCGATGAGGCTGCCGCTGGGCCAGCCACCGCCGGGCAGTTGCGCGGACAAGGCGGCAAAACCCGTGTCCAGGCAGCGCGTGGCGCCCTGCCCCAGCTGCGATGCGCGCCATAAAGACGGGTGCAAGGCTTCCGGCGAGGTCATCAATTCGGAATGTTGCATAATTAAATATGAAGATGAGTACTGTATGCATGTACAGTACTATCCAGCCCTGCTTTTGGCAAGGCTTATCTGTCAGATAGCGCGCCCGGGGCCGCTCCGCCATGTCCGAAAAACCCCGTTTCTGGCATCGATTGCTGTACCATAAGCACTCTCCTTACCGCCTGGCAAAGTACCAGTCGGCTTCCTCCGTCCATAAGGAAACGCATTTGACCACCATCCAACTCATCAGCGCCATCGTCTTCGGCCTTGCGCTCATCCACACCTTTGCCGCCAAGTCATTTGAAACCCTGGCACAGCGCCATCCCCGCCATGGGGGCCTGCTGCACTTGCTGGGCGAAGTGGAAGTCGTGTTCGGCTTCTGGGCTTTCATCCTGATCATCATCATGGCCTTTGTCTCGGGCGGCGAGGCGGCCATCGAGTACGCCGAATCGCGCCAGTACACGGAGCCGTTGTTCGTCTTTGTCGTCATGGTGGTAGCCGCCTCGCGCCCCGTGCTCGACGCCGTGCAGCGCCTGCTCAAGGGCGTGGCGCGCGTGATGCCGCTGCGCACGGAACTGGCCCTCGTCTGGCTGGGACTGGCGCTCGTGCCCCTGACGGGCTCGATGATCACGGAACCGGCCGCCATGACCCTGGCCGCGCTGATGCTGGCGCCACAAATCTTCCGTCCGGGCATCCCCGAATGGCTGAAATATGGCGCGCTGGGTGTGCTGTTCGTCAACGTGTCCATCGGCGGCACCCTCACTTCGTACGCGGCGCCGCCCGTGCTGATGGTGGCCACCACGTGGAACTGGGACAGCGCCTACATGGCCAGCCATTTCGGCTGGAAAGCCGCCATCGCCGTGCTGGTCAACGCCACGGGCGTGAGCATATTGCTGCGCAAATACCTGCACAGCAACACCTCCGATATCAAGCCGAAAGCCGGCGAGGTGGAAGCGCCGAAAGTACCGCTGGCCGTCAGCCTCGTGCACATGATCGTGCTGGGTGGCGTGGTGGCCCTGGCGCACCATCCCGTGCTGTTCTTCGGCCTGTTCCTGTTCTTCCTCGGCTTCGTGCAGGCGTATGAGCGTTATCAAAGCCCGCTGATCCTCAAGGAAGGCTTGCTGGTCGGCTTCTTCCTCGGCGGCCTGGTGGTGCTGGGCGGCATGCAGCAATGGTGGCTGCAACCCATCGTCTCCAGCCTGAAACCGCTGGCCCTGTTCTTCGGCGCCCTGGGCTTGACGGCGATTACCGACAATGCGGCCCTGACTTACCTCGGTTCGCTGATCGTCGGCATGACGGACGAAGCGAAATACATGCTGGTGGCTGGCGCCGTGGCCGGTGGCGGCCTGACCGTCATCGCCAATGCACCGAACCCGGCCGGCGTATCCCTGCTGCGCCGCGGCTTCAAGGATGAATCGATCGGCGCCGTCGGCCTGCTGGCCGGCGCCCTGCTGCCGACGGCCGTGGCGGCCCTGGCCTTCCTGGCTTTGTAATCACCGCAGTGCGGCGGCCACCCTGGCCGCCGCTTTAATCGCCTTCGTACACGAGGAAGTGCAGCCGGTCATAGAACAGGCTGTAGGCATAGTCGAACGTGCCCACGCTGCGAAACCCCTTGTGCAGATACACCTGCAGCGCTTCGCTCTTTTCCCACACCGTCAGGGTGATGCGCGCACAGCCCTTGCGGCTGGCCAGGTCGCGGATTTCATGGAACATTTGCCTGAATAAGCCCTGGCCCCGGTATTTCTCGTCGATGGCCAGGCTGCTGACGAAACAGTCGTCGGCGCGCGCATGCGCGAGCACGAATGCGTCATACGCATCGTCGAGCGCCTTCATATCGTCGCGGTAATACGAAACGGCGCCGCAAGCCTGGAATTCATCCATCGTGGCCGCCGTAAAAAAGCCGATGAAACGCCCGTCTTCGTCATGCAAGCCGTGGATGTGCGCCAGATACGGGTCGATGTTTTGCCGCCGCTGCAATTCGACGAATTGCAGATTGAGTTTATTGCCGAACGAGCAGTATTCGAGGTAGCTGGTGGCAAACAGCAGTTTCGCCATACGGTTCTTCGTCTCGTCACCCAGCAGTTCGCCCGCCACCAGTTTGAGCGGCGCATGCGACAGCAGGCCCGCCTGCGCCTCGTCACTTGGCGGGGCCGCATCGCCGATGGCCGGCATGCGGCTGCCGTGGCGGCCCACGGTGGGGCGCCAGAAGTTGCCAACGGCAATATGCTGTGAACGGTGGGCCAGCAGGTAGCGGCAAAAGACGGCATTCACGCGGTCCAGCTGCGGGTCGTCCGACAGCACCGAGTAATAGTGGAAGTGATCGATGTCGGCCCGCAGCTGGGCCGCATACGCCATGCGCGGCACTTCCTCGATATCGAACACGTCGACGATGTCGGGCAGGCGCAAAGGATCGTCGAGTTGCCAGTCGAGTTCATCGAGCCGCGCCACGCAGCGCGCATACGCGCGCCGCTCCTCGTCGCTCAAGGGGATGTGCATCTCGGTAATGATATCGTCCAGCAAGCGCATGCCGCGGATGCCGCCCGCCACCGCTTCCCGCGCGCCGTCATACAGCACGCAATAGCGCTGGTAAAACTCGGCATGGCTGAGCAGGGTCACCCCCAGGTTTTTCTTCCATTCGGCATAGAACTGGCCGAACAGCTGCGCTTCGAATTGCGGGCAGGAATGGGGAATTTCCCCATCGATGCGCGCATAAGCGAGGTTCACATTGCGCTGGATCACACGCAGCGCGGCATCGTTCTTCTTGGCGATCAGCATGCCCGTTTCATCGAGAAACAGATTCATCCAGCTGACATGCCGGCGCTCTTGGCTGTCATCAGCGTTGCGCTGGAAATAATCGGGCACTTCCGGCTTCATCAGGAAAATCGTCGCCGGATTGTGCGGGATCGTGTCGACATCCATATACATGCCGCCGTATTCGCACATGATGAGGATGCGGAAATAATCGGACAAGGTGGCGAAGTAGCGCTGCGCATGCAGGGTATCGAGGATGTCGAAGCGGGCCGGCGCAAAGTCCAGCGCCAGCGCGCGCAGCGAGTTGATGTGCAGCGTCGTGCCGCCGATGGCGTAGCGGCCTATCGTGTAGCGCCCGGCGCCGCCCGTGGGGCTGAAGCGCGCGTCATTGCGCAATTGCTCCGCATCCCATACCCACAGGATGGAGACATACGGCGCGCCGCCGTTGTGCCGCACCTCGTCCAGCGCCGCGCCCCACTGCCTGATCGCTTCACAGGCGATGGCTGGCAGCGGCCCGCCCATCCAGATGCGGTGCAGGTAGCGCTCGTCATCGCCCAGCGCGCGCGTGGGGATGCAGCTCAGCGAGGAACAGCTTGCCGCATTGAAATACGTAAAATTGCCGGCGACAAAGCTGCGCAGGGCCGCGATGCCCGCCTGGTGCTCCGCGGCCAGTTGTTCCAGATCGCTGCCGGCCGGCCGGACATCGGCCAGGGTGATGTAATCGAGTTTCAGCCGGTGGATGCGGAACTCGTATTCCAGGCTGAAAATCTTTGCTTGATCGTGTTTTGAGGCCAGGTCATCTATTTTCATGGGCGCACCATTTTCCACAGGAGAGTGTCAATCAACGTCGCAGGAAGTAAAACAAGGTCGGGAACATGCGCAGCGTGGCGCCATCAGTGCCGGGCCAGCCGCACCTCGCTTTCCCGGCGCCCCGCCATGCCCCGCGTAAACAGCAGCAGGCAGGCGGCGATGACCACGATGACGGGGATATTGAGCAGCGCATACGTTTCCAGCGCATAGCCGAAGCGCTGGCACAGCACGTTGTACAGCTGCAGCCAGGCGGACAGATAAATGCAATAAAGCAGGCTCATGGCGGCCGTCGTCAATGTCATCGATTCCTTGCTGGCCGTAATCGCGCTGCGGAGCAAGGCGCCGTTGAACAGGCCGAAGCCGATGGAATAGACAAACATGCAGGCGGCAAACACATCGACGTGGTGGCGACCCGCGCCGGCGCCCAGCATGCCGGCGGCCGCGATCAGTCCGCCCAGGCGCAGCAGATGCACGAGCGGGAAATCCTGCCGCAGGCGCTGGATGGCGATGCTGCTGAGGACAAAGCCGGACAGAATCACGCATTGCAGCGCGATATACGTGGCGTAGGACGCGCCCATCTCCCGCAGCACGAAGATGGGCGAAAAGCCGATCCAGGCAGTCAGGGGCACGGTGGCCAGCCCGGCCGTGAACATGCCGAACATGAAGCGCCCGTTGCTGAAAATGGCGACATAGCTGCGCACGATGGCGCGGCCATCCAGGCGCGGCTGTGTCGGCGCCGCGCGCGGCATGCTCTTGAACAGGCCCAGCAAGGACAGCAGCGCCAGCAGGCCGGAAAGGAAAAACACGTAGCGCCAGTCCAGCCGGCTGATGATGGCGCTGCCGAGGATGGGACCGGCCAGGGGCGCGAGGATGGTGGTGCTCGACAAAATACTGCTGAGCTTGACGGCGGCCATGTCGTCGAACAGTTCATGGATCATGGCATAGCCGATAAAGATGAAGCAGCAGCCCATGCCCTGGATGAAACGCAGGGCGAGAAATTGCTCGATGGAAGTAGCAAACGGCACCGCCAAGGTGGCCAGCAAGAACAAGGTATTACCAGTCAGCACCAGCTTGCGCTTGCCGATGGTGTCGGCCAGGGGTCCCAGGAAAATCTGCAGCGAACTGCCGCCCAGCAGATACAGGCTGAGGGACAGCGGGACAAATTTTGCCTCCGCCTGGAACTCGTCGACGATGCCCAGCATGGCCGGCATGATCATGTCGTTCGACAGATAGATATTCAACTCAAAAACGAGGAAAAACGCAAAAAACCACAGCAATTGCCTGGACTGGATGGACATGGCGCATTCCGTAACGTGGGTGGCTGCCGTCAGTGCGTATCTGCCGTCGGGGCATGGGACGGCGGATACGGATCACACTGAAAACGTGTACCAATTGTATACCAGTTAGGACTTTTATCGCCTTTTTTTGTGATTTTTAAATACCGTAGCAATACCACTTTAAAATCGAGGGCAGCACGGCAGGCGCTGCCGGGGCTGAGGAGGGCACGGCCGGCGATGGGGGAAGGCAGAAGCGATGCATACCAGTGCCTGCCGCGCCGTTGCGGCGCGCGGCAGGCTGGCTTAGCGGCGGCGGTGGCTGGCGAAGAAATCGAGCAGCATCTTGCTGGCGTCGGGTTTGGCCTTGTCGTTGAACGGCAGGCTGGCGTCGCCGCCGCTCCACGCGTGTTCAAGGTGCTCTACCTGCGCCACGCGCAGCAGCACCTCCTGGCCCACCTGATAATCGTGCAGTGCATACGCATGGGCCGGATTGCGCCCGCCCGCCGCGCCGCCCGGCAGGCGCTGCGCCGTCACCAAGGTATCGGCTGGCAGGCGGTTCACGCGCACGCTCTGGCGCACCAGCTGCGTCTGGTTGATGGGCCGCACCACCTTGTCGGCCAGCCCTTGCAGCAGGATAGTGGGCAGGCGGGGAAACGCGGGCTGGCGCGCCAGCACTTCATCGATGGCCGCGTCGGCACGGGCGGCGGCGCCATGCTGCATCACGCCCAGCGCGCCGATCAGGTTATGCCCGGCGCCAAACACGGGCCCCGAATGCAGGCCCAGTGCGGCAAACAGATGGGGATGGTTCAGGGCCACGATATGCGCCATGCCGGCGCCGGCGGAAATGCCGCAGATATAGATGCGCGCGCGGTCGATCGCGTAGCGGGCCGCCACTTGCTCGATGGCGCCGACGATCAGGCGCACATCGCCGCCCCCCTCCTGCGTCAGCTTGTCATACCACTTCCAGCAGCGGCGCGCATGCGAACGCAACGATTGCTGCGGATACAGCACGGCATAGCCCTTGCGTTCGGCCAGGCGGTTCATGCGCGTGCCTTCGGCAAACTGCGTGGCGCTCTGTTCGCAGCCGTGCAGCATCACCAGCAGCGGCCGGCCCCGGCTGCGCATGGCGACGCTCGGCGCTTTTTCGGGCAGGTACAGGAAATACGGCAGGCGCCGGCCCGGCAACTGCCCCAGCTCCGGCAACGGCGCATAGTGGGCCGCCAGCCACTTGCCCGGCGGGGGCGCCGTTCGCTTGCGCACGCGCGGGGGCGACAGGGGCGTGGCAAACGGCGCCAGTGCGGGCACGGCGTCGCTGGCGGGCCTGGCGCGCGGCGTCGGCCTGGGCTTGGACTTGGGCTTGGGCTTGGGCTTGGGCTTGGATACGGTCTTGCCGCGGGGTTTAGGTTTAGGCGTGGGCTTGGCCGGCACGGGCCCGAACAGCACCTTGGCCAGTTTGCTCGCCGTGCGCTGTTGCGCCTTGCCGGCGCGCAATAGCCCGCGCAGCCACTTGGTGGCGGGCTTCACCATGGAAAATCGCGCGCGTGTCGTGGTGGAGCGTAGCGCCAGTTCATCCCTGTGCATCGTTGCATCGTCAGCATGTGCGGCCTCCTCCGTAGAACGTATAGAGTACCGCAATTGGCTGACAACACCGTACGTTTGCGCACCGACAAAAGTGCCGCTAAGTAATCCTCAGGAAATTATTGTGAATTTATGACGAACAGAACCGGATGCTATGCAAGGCGCCCACTGCGACGCAGTGCGAGCACTGCTAGCAGCGGGCAACGCCGCAGAGCGCCGGTTATGGAAGTCAGAAATCATAATAATTTATTGGGGGTTACTTAACACCATTGAGGCAGATCAAACGCAAACAGGTCCGTATGCTTAATCTGGATGTTCGATCAGCACTTCACACGAGGAGAAAACACCATGAGCTATCTGGACCGCGACATCCTGGGCATGTACCGCAACAACGACGGCCCGGGGCCGGCCCTGATGGGGGCCGACACCCTGCTCGGCGACGATGTCTACAATCACAGCGACGAGGAACTGGGCGACATCAAGGAAATCATGCTCGACATGCGCACGGGCCAGATCGCCTATGCCGTGCTGTCCTTCGGCGGCATCCTGGGCATGGGCGACAAGCTGTTTGCCGTGCCCTGGGAACGCCTGACCCTGGACCCCGTCAACAAGCGCTTCCTGCTGAACGTGGAAAAAAACCAGCTGAAAGACGCACCCGGTTTCGACAAGAACAACTGGCCCGACATGGGCAGCGATGCCTGGAACCAGCAGATGGAAGCGTTCTATGGCAGCGGCACGCGCTACGGCAGCGGTGTCATGGCAGCAGGACGCATGCCATCGGGCAGCGACTTGCGCGGTGGCGCCAGCCTGCAATCGGGCAGCGACAGCAGCATGTCCGGCACCTCCATGAGCGGCAGCCGCGCCGGCACGGGCAGCAGCCAGGGCGACCTGGGCTCGCGTTCGGCGCTCGGCGATGATGGGCGCGACGAGCGTAGTTAAGGGACCACGCAGACAAACCCGACAGGCAAGGGCCGGGGTCGTACCCTGAGGGTACGACCCCAGTCTTTGCTTGGGGATGAACCTACCGCTGCATCGATTCCCATACTTTCTGCAAGCGCTTGGCAGAAAC
Source organism: Janthinobacterium sp. SUN073 (assembly GCF_030397665.1). Lineage (GTDB taxonomy): Bacteria > Pseudomonadota > Gammaproteobacteria > Burkholderiales > Burkholderiaceae_D > Janthinobacterium. Next base: position 670,978 of record NZ_JAPUBT010000001.1, read on the forward strand.
CGGCATCGGCGTGCGCAATTCCTGCGCAAACAGCGACACGCGCAGCTCTTCCAGCATCCAGCGGAAATCGACCAGTTTCGGGTCCGTGTTCTTGCCGGCCTGGCGGTCCTTGGCTTGGCGCAGGTAGGGTGTGGCCGCCGATTGCCATTCGGCCATCAACTTGGTGTCGCGCGCGGGGTCGGCGCGCAGTTTTTCCAGGCGCACATTGATCGCCTTCAAATAGCGGGGGAAGTGCGCCAGCTGCGTGTACTCGTTTTCCGTCAGGAAGCGTTTATGCACGAGTCCCTGCAGCTGCGACTGGATATCGGCCGCCGCCGCTGCCGGGATATTCTGCAGGCGCTTGGGCAAGCCGTGAAATTCCGTCAGCACTTGCGACAGCAGGCGGGCGATTTCATTGACCAGCAGAACCAGGCGCGACTTGCCTTCCGCCTGGCGCTTGGCGAACGAGGCGGCGTCCAGCGGCAGCGGATCTTGCAGGCAAGCGATGTCGAGCGCCTTGTTGATGATTTGCTCGCGCAACTCTTCCTGCGACCCGAGGGCCATGAACTGCATGCCCATCTGTTGCAGGCCAGGGATGCTTTTCTCGACGTACTTGATCTGCTCCTTCATTTGCAGCGCGAACAGGCGGCGCAAACCGATCTTGTGCGTGCGCGCGGCCACGGTCGGGTCGTCAAACACTTCCAGGTCGCAATGCGTGCCCTTGTCAACCAGCGCGGGGAAGCCGATCAGGGTCAGCTTGCCCTGCACAATTTCAAGCAGCTCCGGCAATTCACCAAAGGTCCAGGCCGTCAAACCCATGTGCTGCGAGACGGTGGCATTCGGCGATGCCGGTGCGGTAGCGGCGGACGCGCCCTTGCCTGCCGCGACCGTGGCGTTCTGTGCCTGCAGCCGCGACGCCACTTGCGCGCCCGCCACCTTGGCACCTGGCGTGGCCGTGCCCGACACGCCTGACACTTCGGCCAGCTTCTGGAAACTCTGGCGCGCCTGGCCGCCGAATTCCGCCTGCAGCGTGGCCAGGTTGCGGCCCATGTCCAGCTGGCGGCCATGTTCGTCGATCACCTTGAAATTCATGAAGTGATGGGCAGGCAGGGTCTCCGGCTTGAAATCCGTCGTCAGCACATTGATCGTGATCTGCGTGCGGATGTCGAGGATGATGGCGTCGATCAAATCGCCGCGGCCAAACACGCCAGCTTCATGCACACGCTCGCAGAATTTCGCCGCATAGTCAGGCAGCGGCACGCAGTGGCGGCGCAGCTTTTGCGGCAAGGATTTCAATAGCAGATGCACTTTTTCCTTCAGCATGCCCGGCACCAGCCATTCGCAGCGCTCGCGCGGCAACTGGTTCAGCGCATACAGCGGCACGGATAAGGTTACGCCATCGCGCACGCTGCCCGGCTCGAAGTGATACGTCAGGCCCATTTCCAGGCCCGTCACGGACATGGTTTTCGGGAACAGATCGGTGGTCACGCCGGCCGCCTCGTGGCGCATCAACTCTTCGCGGTTCAGATACAGCAGCTTGGGGTTCTCGCGCGTGGCTTCCTTGTGCCATTTTTCGAAACCGGCGCCATTGCACACGTCCGCCGGCAGCAGCTTGTCGTAGAAGGCGGCGATCAGTTCATCGTCGACCAGCACGTCCAGGCGGCGCGATTTGTGTTCGAGGTTTTCAATGTCCTTGATCAGCTTGTGGTTGTGCGCAAAGAATGGCGCGCGCGTGTCGAAGTCACCGCCGACGAGGGCGTCGCGAATAAAAATTTCGCGCGCTTCCGGCAAGTTGAAATTGCCGTAATTGATGCGGCGCTGGCTGTACACCACCAGCCCATACAAGGTCGCCCGTTCGGACGCCGTCACTTGCGCCGAACGTTTTTCCCAGCGCGGCTCGCCCCACGATTTCTTCAGCAAATGTTCGCCGACTTTTTCCAGCCATTCGGGCTGGATCTGCGCCACGCAGCGCGCATACAATCGCGTGGTGTCGACCAGTTCGGCCGCCATGATCCACTTGCCCGGCTTTTTCAGCAGCGAGGAACCGGGCCAGATATGGAACTTGATGCCGCGCGCGCCCAGATACCCGGCGCCCGGCTCGTCCTCGCCCTTGAAGCCGATATTGCCCAGCAAGCCAGTCAACAAGGCCATGTGCAGATTGTCATAGGTGGCCGGTGCCTCATTCAATCGCCAGCCCTGCTCCTTGACGATGGTCAGCAACTGCGAGTGCACGTCACGCCATTCGCGCAAGCGCATCTGCGACAGGAAATTCGTGCGGCAATTGTCCTGCAGCTGGCGGTTGGTTTTCTTGTGCTCGATGGCGGACTCGAACCAGCGCCAGATTTTCAGGTAGCTCAAGAATTCCGACTTTTCATCGGCGAACTTCTTGTGCGCCTCGTCGGCCGCCTGCTGATGCTCCATCGGGCGGTCGCGCGGGTCTTGCACGGACAAGGCCGAGGCGACGATCAGCACTTCCGTCAGACACGCGTTATCGAGCGCGGCCAGGATCATGCGGCCCACGCGCGGGTCCAGCGGCAGCTTGGCCAGCTTGTTGCCCAGCGGCGTGAGCTGGTTCACCTCGTCAACGGCGCCCAGCTCCTGCAGCAACTGGTAGCCGTCGGCCACCGCGCGCGCCAGCGGCGGCTCGATGAAGGGGAATGTTTCCACGTCCGTCAGGTGCAAGGATTTCATGCGCAGGATGACGGCCGCCAGCGAAGAGCGCAGGATTTCCGGCTCCGTGAATTTGGGCCGCAGCAAATAATCCTGCTCTTCGTACAAACGGATACACACGCCATCGGCCACGCGGCCGCAACGGCCGGCGCGCTGGTTGGCGGCCGACTGGGCGATCGGCTCGACCTGCAATTGTTCGACTTTATTGCGATAGCTGTAGCGTTTCACGCGCGCCAGGCCCGCGTCGACCACGTAGCGGATGCCGGGCACGGTCAGCGAGGTTTCCGCCACGTTGGTGGCCAGCACGATGCGGCGCGCATTGCTGGTCTTGAAGACCCGTTCCTGCTCTTCGGCGGACAAACGGGCGAACAGCGGCAAGATTTCCACGTGCGGCGGATGGTGCTTGCGCAGCGCTTCTGCGCAGTCGCGAATTTCGCGCTCGCCGGGCAAGAACACCAGCACATCGCCTGAGCCGATGCGGCACAGTTCTTCCACGCCATCGACGACGGCATCCATCAGGTCGCGCTTTTCGCGCGCGGCGGCGGTGCGCTGGCCCGGCTTGTCAGGGTTGGCGGCACCCGGCATGGCCACCTGCTCGCGCTCCACGGGACGGTAGCGCACTTCCACCTGGTACAGACGGCCCGACACTTCGATCACGGGCGCGGGTTTTCCCGGCGTGCCGAAATGGCGCGAAAAGCGTTCCGCATCGATGGTGGCCGAGGTGATGATGATTTTCAAATCGGGCCGGCGCGGCAGCAGCTGTTTCAGGTAGCCGAGCAGGAAATCGATGTTCAGGCTGCGTTCGTGCGCTTCATCGATGATGATGGTGTCGTAATTTTTCAACAACGGGTCGGTCTGCGTCTCAGCCAGCAGAATACCGTCCGTCATCAGCTTGACGGAAGCGCCACGACTCAGGGTGTCGGTAAAGCGCACCTTGAAACCCACGGTTTCACCCAGCGGCGTGCCCAACTCCTGCGCGATGCGCTTGGCCGTCGAGGAAGCGGCGATACGCCGCGGCTGCGTATGGCCAATCATGCCCTTCTGTCCCCGTCCCAGCTCCAGGCAAATCTTCGGCAACTGCGTCGTCTTGCCGGAACCCGTCTCGCCCGAGACGATGATGACCTGATTTTCCATCAGGGCCTTGGCGATTTCCGCGCGCCGGCCCGAGACGGGCAAGTCTTCCGGATACGTAATCGGTGGCAGCGGATTGCGGAAAGCCTTTTCCGCCTCGCGCGCGGCGCGGGCCGCGTCGCGGCTCTCGCGCTCTGCGCGGCTGGCCTGCTCATTGCGTGGCGCCTGCCCCTCGCGCGGCGGACGCGGGGCGCGCTGCTGCTGTTGCTGATTCTGCTGTTCCGTGCGCGGCGGCTGCGGCCTTTGCTGGCTCACGGGTGGGCGCTGGCGGCCCTGCGCGGGCACGGCGGCAGGCGTGGCAATATCCGCGCTGGCGGGCACATTTGCAACGGTGGAAGGAGGGGAAGACTTATTGCTGGCTGAAGACATTGTTTTTTTACAGGTATTTTAAGCGCGCACATCGCGCAGCGAATTATAATGCGCTTAATGGAAAACCCTACCCAATTCGTCCAATGGCTGCGCTCCGTCGCGCCCTACATCCACGCCTTTCGCGGCAAGACCTTCGTGGTCGCCTTCCCCGGTGAACTCGTCAGCGCCGGGGCGCTGCAGGTGCTGGCCCATGATTTGTCCCTGCTGCATGCGCTGGACATCAATGTCACCGTTGTCTACGGCTCGCGGCCGCAGGTGGCGGAACAACTGGCCTTGCGTAACGTCGAAGGCCGCTTCCACAACGGCGTGCGCATCACGGACATCGCCGCGCTGGAATGCGCAAAGGAAGCTGCCGGCGAGCTGCGCCTCGATATCGAGGCCGCGTTCAGCCAGGGCTTGCCGAACACGCCCATGTCGCATGCGGCCATCCGTATCATTTCAGGCAACTTCATCACGGCGCGCCCGCTGGGCGTGATCGATGGCGTGGACCTGGAATTGACGGGCATCACGCGCAAGGTCGACGCCGAAACCATCCATTCCATCCTCGGTTCGGACGGCCTGGTGCTGCTCTCGCCGCTGGGCTTCTCGCCGACCGGCGAAGCGTTCAATCTGACCATGGAAGACGTGGCGTGCAGCGCCGCCATCGCCCTGCACGCGGACAAGCTGATTTTTATTACCGAAACGCCGATGATGGAAGACGCCACGGGCGTGGAAATCCGCGAACTGTCGTCGCACCAGGCCGAAGCCGTGCTGATGGCCGGTTTCTTGCCGGACGCTACGGCGTTCTACCTGAAACATTGCGTCAAGGCATGCCACAACGGCGTCGAGCGCTCGCACATCGTGCCGTTCTCGATGGACGGTTCCGCCCTGCTGGAATTGTTCACCCATGACGGCGTGGGCACCATGATCAGCCATGAAAACCTGGAAAGCCTGCGCCAGGCCACCATCGAAGACGTGGGCGGCATCATCAAGCTGATCGAACCGCTGGAAGCGGACGGCACGTTGGTGAAGCGGGGCCGCGAGCTGATCGAACGCGAAATCGATTATTTCTCCGTCATCGAGCATGACGGCGTGATCTTCGGCTGCGCCGCCCTGTACCCGTTCCCCGCACAGAAGATGGCGGAAATGGCATGTTTGACGGTCAACCCGGAAGTGCAAGCCCAGGGCGATGGCGAGCGCATCCTGAAACACATGGAAAACCGCGCGCGCGCGGCCGGCCTGAACAAACTCTTCGTGCTGACCACGCGCACCTCGCACTGGTTCAAGAAACGCGGTTTCGTGCCGGCCACCGTCGACGATTTGCCGAAGGACCGCCAGCATATGTATAACTGGCAGCGCAAATCCCAAGTCCTCATCAAGACACTGTAAAACTGGAAAAGCCCGGCATGCCGGGCTTTTTCTTTACTGAAACACCATTACTTGATGTTCAGCGGGGCAAACGACTTCACCAGGTCGTCGAGCGCCTTCAATTGCGCCAGGAATGGCTCCAGTTGGTCCAGCGGCAAGGCGCTGGGGCCGTCGCAGCGGGCGTTGTCCGGATCGGGATGGGCTTCCAGGAACAGGCCGGCGATGCCGACGGCCAGGCCAGCGCGGGCCAGGTCCGCCACCTGCTGGCGGCGGCCGCCCGAAGCGGCGCCACCGGGGTCGCGCTGCTGCAGCGCGTGCGTGACGTCGAAGATGATCGGCAGGTCGTCACAGGTTTTCTTCATGACGCCAAAGCCCAGCATGTCGACCACCAGGTTGTCGTAACCCAGGCACGTGCCGCGGTCGCACAGGATCAATTGATCGTTGCCCGCTTCCTTGAATTTTTCGACGATATTGGCCATCTGGCCAGGGCTCAAAAATTGCGGCTTCTTGATGTTGATGACTTTACCCGTTTTCGCCAGGGCCACGACGAGGTCCGTCTGGCGCGCCAGGAAGGCGGGCAGTTGCAGCACGTCGACCACCTCGGCCACCTGCTGCGCCTGCCATGGCTCATGCACGTCGGTGATCACGGGCACGCCGAACGCCGCCTTCACATCCTGGAAGATGCGCATGCCTTCCTCCAGGCCCGGGCCACGGTAGGAGTGGATCGATGAACGGTTGGCCTTGTCGAAACTGGCCTTGAAGACATAGGGAATGCCCAGTTTTTGCGTCACGTGCACATATTCTTCGCAGGCGCGCATGGCGAGATCGCGCGATTCGAGCACGTTGATGCCGCCAAACAGCACGAAGCTGCCGGTATTGCTGACGTCGATGCCATGGACTTTCACTGAGGTCATACGGATTCCATATTGGTTAATTGCTACTACTTGCTTGGACGAGGCGCAGCCAGCGGCTGGCGTGATAAGGCATCTTACTAGCTAGGGCGGCACAGATCAAATTTGATCCAGCGCAAGGGTGCGGCAAACGGCGCGTGGCCGGGCCGCGACGGCCCCGCGAGGGCAGGCGCAAAGTGCCTTATAATCACGCTTTATCTCTACACTGATTCAGGAGCACAGATGGCCCGCACGATCCACTGCATCAAACTCAACAAGGAAGCCGAAGGACTGGATTTCCCACCGTACCCGGGCGAACTGGGCAAAAAGATTTACGAATCGGTATCGAAAGAAGCATGGGCCGCCTGGCTCAAGCACCAGACCATGCTGGTCAATGAAAACCGTTTGAACCTGGCCGATGCACGCGCCCGCAAATACCTGGCCACGCAAATGGAAAAGCATTTCTTCGGCGACGGCGCCGATGCGGCCATGGGTTACGTACCCCCTACCGAGTAAGTTTCAAGCATTCCCGCCCGTGGCCGCCGCGTCACGGGCAGTTTCACCTGCGTTTCACGCCCTGCCCCGCCGTTTCACGGCACCTCCTCCCCGTTTCGTCGCACACCGCTCGCCGCCCACGCCGCACGCTGGCACAGTACGTCCATCGACAACCTCACACCAAGGCGGACACCATGTTGCAGCACATCTTCAGCCACACTCCTTTGTACGTCTGGGCCATCCTGGGCTTTCTCGTGTACCGGGGCGTGCTGGCCAGCCGCGCACGCGAAGTGAGCTTGCGCAAGCTGTGCATCATTCCCCTGGTCATGCTGGCCCTGTCCCTGAGCGGCGTATACGGCAGCTTCGGCTTGGCCGGCAGCGCGCCATTCGCCTGGGGCGCCGGCGCCCTGGCCGGTGCGGCGCTGGCCTGGACGCTGGCCGATCCGCGCAAGATAGTCGCCATTCCCCAGCGGAGCAGCGTGCAGCGTCCCGGCAGCTGGGTGCCCTTGATCCTGATGATGAGTATTTTTTGCATGAAATATGCGATCGCCGTGACCCTGTCCATCGCACCGGCCTACGCCCATGCGACCGGCTTCAGCGTGCCCGTCTGCCTCGCCTACGGTGGCTTCAGCGGCATCTTCCTCGGAGGCTTGCTGCGCACCGTGGCCGTGTACCGCCAGGCGCACATGACAAGCGGCCCGCAAGGGGCCGCCGTGTAAGACAGATGACAACGCCGGCGAACGCCGGCTATCACCTTAGTAGGCCAGCGTACGCACGCCTTCCGGCATGCCCAGCAGGCAAACATTCGCGCCGCGCACGGCGAACAGGCCGACGGCGATGACGCCGACGATCTGGTTGATCTGCTGTTCCAGCGCCACCGGGTCGGCGATCTGCAAGCCCAGCACGTCGATGATTTCGCCGCCGTTGTCGGTAATAAAAGCTTCCGTGCTGCCCGCTTTCAGGCGCAAGCGGGGTGTGCCGCCCAGCGCGGCCAACTGGCGCGAGACGGCGGCACGCGCCATCGGCACCACTTCCACCGGCAGCGGGAAGGCGCCCAGCGTATCGACCAGCTTGGAGCCGTCGGCGATACAGACGAATTGTTTCGCTACGGAAGCAACAATTTTTTCACGCGTCAATGCCGCGCCGCCGCCCTTGATCATGGCGCCGCTGGCCGTGATTTCATCGGCACCGTCGATGTAGACGGCGATCGACTCGACGTCGTTGAGGTCAAAGACGGCAATGCCATGGCCTGCCAGGCGCGCGGCCGTCGCTTCGGACGACGCGACCGTGCCTTTGATACGGTGCTTGATCTTGGCCAGTTCATCGATGAAAAAATTGGCGGTAGAACCGGTGCCGACACCGATGATTTCACCGTCGACCACATAATCAATGGCGGCGATTGCTACGGCTTGCTTCAATTCGTCTTGGGTCATGACATTCAGGCTAAAGTGGGGAATGGCGCTATTTTAACGGATTGCCAGCCCGGCTAGCCGGCCATGATGACCGACCATGCCATGAGATACAACAGCTAAGCGGGAAAACATTGCCGTAGGGCAATTCCCCATTCAATTACTCTCTATGGCCTTTAAAATATGCGAAAATGGAATGATCGACCGATATGACGTTTCAGGAATAGCACATGAATCACAGTAAACAGGTACTTGTTGTCGATGACAGCCGGGTTTCACGTTTGATGTCGCATCAGTTCATCCTCAGCAAACATGCCGACTGGCAAGTGATTGAGGCGGCGACAGGTGAAGAAGCCCTGGAAAAAGTCAAGACAGTCAACCCTGTCCTGATATTACTGGATGTCAACATGCCCGGCATGGGCGGCGTGGCGGCAGCGGAACAATTGCGCGTGCTGTGTCCGCAAACGCACATCATTCTCGTCACGGCGAATGTGCAAAACGCCATCCGCAACCGTGCCAGCGAGCTCGGCGTCGGCTTCATGGAAAAACCGATCACGGAAACCCGCATCCATCAGCTGATCGAATCACTGGGACTGTGAGCATGATCAATCTCTCCGAACTCGAAAACGATGCCCTGGTAGAGATATTCAACATCGGGGTGGGCCATGCGGCCGCCGCGATGAGCGAGATCGTCAATGAAGAAGTGACCATGTCGGTGCCGTCGATCACGTTCCTGAACCGTGCCGACGCGGCTGCACTGCTGGGCAGCAAGAAGGATGGCGAACGCATCTGCGGCGTCAGCCAGCATTACGATGGCGCCTTCGCCACCGAAGCCATCCTGATGTTCCCGGAAGACAAGAGCCTGGAAATCGTGCGCCTGATGGTGGGCGATGCCATGCCGCTGCAGGAACTGACGGAAATGGAACAGGAGGCGATGAGCGAAATCGGCAACATCATCCTCAACTCCTGCGTGGGCACCCTGGCCAACCTGTTCAACAGCGAACTGCATGGTTCGCTGCCCCTGTACCACGTGGGCACCAGCGCGGAAATCCTGTCCTCGTTCGGTGGCCGCGATGACGAGGCTGTCGTGCTGATGCTGCATATCGACTTCGTGCTGTCCAAGCACCAGATCCACGGCTATGTCGCCTTCGTGCTCGACCTGTCCGCCTTGCACGACCTGAAACAGCAGGTCAGCCACTATCTGGCCAAGGTCCTGGGACAGGCGTGACGATCATGCCGGATGCCTTACACCGACTCGCCCTGCTCGAAAGCATACTTGGTGCCGTCAACCTGGGCGCCATCGTGCTCGACGAGCAGCACCGCATCGTGCTGTGGAACCACTGGATGGCGCGCCACTCGGCATATCGGGCCGACGCCGTGCTGGGGCAGGACTTCTTCGCCGTCTATCCGGAACTGCGGCACAAGCGCATTGATTCAGCCATCACCCAGGCCCTGCGCGACAATTTCCAGTCGCTATTGTCGCAAACCCTGCACAAGGCGCCGTTTGCCCTGTACACGCATGGCGCAAGCGTTGGCGCGGCAGAAGGCCGCGAGCGCATGCAGCAAGCGATCGCCGTCACGCCGATCAATCTACCCGCTTCGCCGCGCCACTGCCTGATCCAGATCAATGATGTCACCATCGCCGTGGGCCGCGAAAAGCTGCTGCGCGAACAGACCATGGTTCTGCGCTCACAAACGTTTTCCGACGGCTTGACGGGCATTGCCAACCGCCGCCACTTCGACGTGGCGATCGAGAAGGAAATGCGGCGCGCCATGCGCACGGGCAGCCCCCTGTCGCTGCTGATGATCGATATTGACCATTTCAAGGATTACAACGACCATTACGGGCACCAGCAGGGCGACGACTGCCTGATCCGCGTGGCAGCCGAACTGGCCGCCATGCTGCAGCGTCCCAGCGACCTGCTGGCACGCTATGGCGGCGAGGAATTTGCCGCCATCTTGCCCGACACGGACGCCGCGCAGGCGCTGCGCATGGCCGAGGCGATCCGCGAACGGGCGGCCGAGCTGCGCATTCCGCATGCCAAGACGGACAATGAGGTCAAGCACGTCACGGTCAGCATCGGCATCGCCACGCAGCACCCGCAGCAGCAAGTGGCCATCTCCGCCCTGATCGGCGCCGCCGACCGCGCCCTGTACCTGGCCAAGGGCGCCGGGCGCAACCGTGTGATGGTGCAGCCATTATAGGAAATGCAACGCCAGGCAAAGGATTCCAGTAGACATCTTTACCGCGTGTGCGTAGACTCGTAACTGATTGCAGCAACAACAACAACAACAACAACAACAACAACAACAACAACAACAACAACAACAACAACAACAACAACAACAAGAATTTGTCTGTGGTATCTGTCCATGCGCATGGCCTGCCCATGCGGGACACGGCCAGGAGCGCTTGTGAATCTCGATCCTCCCTTCAAATCCGGCTTGCCGGGTGCTGGCACGGATACGACCATGGTGAATGGCATGCGCCTGCTGCTGTCGAGCGCTACCTTGCTGACCCTGTTCATCGATCCCGAGAGCGCCGGCAAGCTGAGCAAGATCACCTGGCTGATCTTTTCCGCGTACACCCTGCACAGCCTGCTGCTGTATGTGCTGGCCGTCCTGGGCCTGCGTTTGCCGGAAGATATTCTGCTGTACTGGCTGGACGTGGCCTGGTATGCACTGATCGTATTCTCCAGCAGCAACCACAACAACCTGTTTTTCCTGTTTTTCTTCTTTGCCATCCTGACCGCGTCGTTCCAGCGCGGCTTCGAGGAAGGCGCGCGCATCACCCTGGCCTCGGCCGGCCTGTTCGCAGCCACAGCCCTGTTCGGCGAAACGGATGCGGAACTGTCGCGCCTGCTGCTGCGCGCCACCTTCCTGCTGGCGCTCGGCTACATGATCGCCTACTGGGGCGGCTCGGCCATCACGCAGCGCAGCCACCTGGCACTGCTGCGCGATGTCAGTCAGCTGTCCAATCCGCGCTTCGGTGTCGACCAGACCATTACCTCGGTGCTGGAAAAAACCCGCAGTTATTTTAACGGCCGCAGTTGCCTGCTGGTCATGCAGGACAAGGGCACACGCGTCTGGTCGCTGCGCAGCGTGCTGCATACGGCAACGGGCGTCGTGCACACCAACTCGCTCCTCAGCGATGACGCGGCCAGTCCCCTGCTCGCTTTCGCGCACGATAGAATCGCGCTGTACAACCAGCCCGTCGGCCCCTGGCTGCCGTGGACAGGCGGCGCGCGCATGCTCGATCCCCACAGCGGGCGCTGGCTGCGGCATGACGCCGCGGCAGGCGCCCGTCTGGCCGAACTGCTCGAAGCGCACGCCTTCATCAGCGCGCCACTGCCCTTGCGCAATGGCAAGGGCCGCATCTTTATCGTCTGCGCCACCAGCATGAGCAAGACCGACGCCCTTTTTCTCAGCCATATCGGCGCGCAGGCGTTTCCCGTCATTGAAAACATCGATCTGCTCGACCGCCTGGCATCGCAGGCGGCCTCGCGCGAGCGCGAAAAGATCGCGCGCGACCTGCATGACACGGCCGTGCAGCCATACATCGGCTTGCGCCACGGCCTGGCCGCCCTGCGCAATGAAGCCACGCCGGGCAATCCGCTGCTGCCCGAACTGGAAAAACTGATCCTCATGTCGGGCCAGGTGATCGCCGACCTGCGCAGCTATGCGCGCACCTTCAAGAACGGCCAGGTGCAAAGCGAGCCGGAACTGCTGGTCGCGCTACGCCGCCAGGCGGCACAAATTCACGAATTCTATGGCATCGACATCACCCTGCACATCGAAGGCGACCTGCACATCAACGACCGCCTGGCGGCCGAGGTGTTCCAGATCGTCAACGAGGGCATGAGCAATATTCGCAAGCATACCTCGGCGCGCCACGGCGCCATCAAGCTGACTTGCGTGCAGGGCGCGCTGCACATCAGCATCGACAATGAATGCGCGGCCGCGCACGTGCCCGATTTCCTGCCCGACTCGCTGGCCGAGCGCGCCGCTGCCCTCGGTGGCAGCGCCCGCGTCACCCACAGCCGCCTTGGCCACACTTCCGTGCAGATCGAGATCCCGATATGACCGACATGAATGAACGCCAGCACCTGCCCAACGTCCACACCCACACCAGCATCCGCGTCATGCTGGTCGACGACCACAAGACCATGCTGTGGGGCCTGGAACGGCTGATCGGCGGCGAACACTCAGGCATGCGCGTGGTCGCCACGGCGTCCGACAGCGCAGCAGCGCTGGCACAGGCGCTGGCGCTGGAACCCGATGTCATCGTGCTGGATCTGGACCTGGGCGGCATCAGTTCGCTGGCCATCCTGCCGGCGCTGGTACGGCAAGGCAACACACGCATACTGGTGCTGACGGCCAGCCACGACCAGGCCACGCTGGACCAGGCCATCCTCAAAGGCGCGCGCGGGATCATCAGCAAGGATGCGCCGGCCGAGATGGTGCTCAAGGCCATCGAAAAGGTCTATCACGGCGAACTGTGGCTGGAGCAAGCCATGCTGGGGCGCATGATGACCCAGCTGACGCAGCCGGGCGGCGCATCGGCGCACGCCATCGCCGTGGCCAGCCTGACCTTGAAGGAGAGAAAGATCATCGCCGCGCTGGTGCACGGCAGCGGCACGCCAGCCAAGCTGCTGGCGGACCAGCTGTGCATCTCGGAACACACCTTGCGCAATCACCTGACGTCGATCTACCGCAAGCTGGGCGTGTACAACCGCCTGGAACTGTACGCTTACGCCACCAAGCACCAGCTGGGCGAATTGCCGCCCACCAGCTGATTCCCGTTCCCGCAGCAGCATCCCCTCACAGGGCGCCCGCTTTGCCAGCGTAGCGCCAGGCATGCGTTCGGCCTGCACCTGCGCGTGCCAAGCCCAGCCATGACAATTGTCCCAAAAAAATCGAGCATATCCTCCCTGCCGGAAAGGGAGGTTCTTCTGATGTAGATCAAGCTGCCCACTTCTATATTGGTGTTACCGGAGTGCAAATCACACGCCACGGTCCACCACGACACGGAGCACGGCATGCGCCTAGCCAAGTTTCTTCCTGCATCACTATCCGCCTATTTGCAGGGCAAGGAAAAGGCCGCCTTCTACCGCTATGCCCTGGTCGCCGCACTGCTGGCCGTGATCTGCATCATCGGGCTGCTGGCACTGGGAGTAAGCCCGTAAGGCAGCGTTTCGCGGAAATACCCCTGCAAGACAGCAATGCCGTTTCACCCACCGTAGTTCCTCAACCACCAGGAGTTGTCATGAACCTCATCAAAAACTTTATCCGCGAAGAAGATGGCGTGACCGCCATTGAATATGGCCTGATCGCCGCCTTGATCGCTGTCGTGATCATTGTTGCCGTCAAGCTCATCGGCACAAACCTGAACATCATCTTCAACAAGGTCGCTACTGCCCTGGTTCCCGCCGCGTAACAGACCACAAGCCGGGCTGGCCCTGTGCGGCCCGGCTGTTGGTAATTGTCCAGTTTCCGAGGTACGCCATGAAACGCTTGTTCTCCTGCCTGCATGAAGATTCAGCCGTCACCGCGATCGAATACGCGCTGCTGGCCAGCCTGCTGGCAGTGGCAGTGGTGGCCAGCATCAGCCTGGTCGGCGACCAGGTGCTGCTCATGTACGGCCATATCAAGGACCAGATCATCCTGGCGCTATCATGAACTCCCTGCACAGCCATCGCCCCCTGTACCTGATCGTGCTTGGCTATGCCGCCGCGGTCACATTGCTCCTTGGCCGCCTCTCCACGCTGCGCGACTGCGTGCCGATACTTTCCGGCTTTCTCCTCATTTCGCTGCTGTGCGCCGTGTTTGCGCTATGTGGCTACAGCCTGTATGTGATGCTCATGCTGCGCCCAGATCGCCTGTGCCATTACCTCTATCACGTGCTGCGCCGCTACCTGAGCAGGGAACGCCTGCTGCAGGCGCTACCCGTGTTGCTGCTCATTCCCATCTTTGCCGCCAGCTTCACCGCCTTCAAGGCGGCCATTCCCCACTTGCATCCCTACACCTGGGACAGTCGCCTGTCCGCCTGGGATATCGCCCTGCACGGCGGTACCGCGCCATGGGCATGGCTGCAACCGCTGCTGGGCTATCCATGGATGACGGGCCTGCTGAACGTCAGCTACCACCTGTGGTTCTTCCTGTTCTATGCCACGATCTACTGGCTGGCGCAAGACACGCGCCGGCCGCTGCTGCGCATGCAGTTCCTGCTCAGTTTTGTCCTCTCCTGGATCATCCTGGGCAGCATCGCGGCCATGCTGTTTGCCTCCGTCGGCCCCTGCTACTACGGCCACTTGCACGGCAGCGACCCCTACGCCCCACTGATGGCCTATCTGCACGAAGCCAACCAGCACTTCCCCATCTGGGCCTTGTCGGTGCAAGACATGCTGTGGCAAGACTACCAGAGCAGGGGTGCTTCGAGCGAACTTGGCATCTCGGCCATGCCCAGCATGCATGTCGCCACCGCCGTGCTGATGGCCTTGCTGGGCTGGCGCGTCAACCGCACCGCCGGCCTCGCCCTCAGCGTTTTCGCCATGCTGATCATGCTCGGTTCCGTGCACCTGGGCTGGCACTACGCGCTCGACGGCTATGCCGGTGCGGCCGGCGCGGCACTGGTCTGGCATGCGGTGGGCCGCCTGCTGCGTACCGGCGGCGTCTCCGTCAGCACGGTGGGCGCTGCGGCGCCATGCATGAGCAAGGAAGGGCTGCTGTCATGAGTTCCGCCCTGACTTCGCTGCTGTGCCTCGCCTTGTTGGCCGGCCTGTTGGGTACTGCCCTGTGGCATGACCTGCGCACGCGGCGCATCCCGAATCGCTTGGTGCTGTGGGGCACGGTGGGCGGCGTGCTCCTGAACAGCATGCTGCCGGCCGGCGCCGGCCTGTTCCAGCAGCCGTTTGGCGGCCTGGGCCTGCTGCAGTCGCTGGCCGGCGCCGCAGCCGGACTGGCCCTGATGCTACCCATGTATTTGCTGCGCGCCCTGGGCGCCGGCGACGTCAAGCTGATGGCCATGTGCGGCGCCTTCCTGGGGCCGCTTGCCGTGCTCGAAGCGGTGCTGCTGACCTTGCTCGCTGGCGGCGTGCTGGCCATCGCCGCCGCCCTGCTGGGACGCCGTTTGCGCCAGGTGCTGAAAAACGCCTATCACATGCTGCTCGGCACGCTGCTGCAAAGTCTCGCGGGCGGCCCCGCTACCGTGGCCGAGCCGCCTGCCGTCACCGGCAAGCTGGCTTACGCCTTTGCCATCACCAGCGGCACGGGCCTGCAAATTTTCCTGACGTACAACCACCTGTGGAGCTTGCGCTGAACAGCGCATATCCATGACCGCAACCAGAACGGGACGCCATCATGAACGCCATCAGCACCCTGCGCCACTCTCGGCACGCCAGCCTGCTCGGCAACGCCTTCATGGCGGCCATCTGGGCCGTGTTTGCCTATGCCCACGTGCTCGCTTACCTTCACACCAGTGACTGGAGCTATTTGCTGTTCTGCATGACGGAAACCGTCTCGGCCCTGTTTTTCCTGATCCGCACGGCACCGGACAGCGTCTCGACCGACATGCGCGACTGGCTGCTGGCCATCGGCGCCACCTTCGCGCCTTTCTTCTTCAGTCCTTCCGACATGGCGCTCTGGGCCGATGCACGCTACCTGCTGCTGCCGGGCAGCGCCTTGCTGCTCACGGGCCTGCTGTCACTGAACCGCAGCTTCGGCCTGGTGGCTGCCCAGCGCACCATCAAGACCCGCGGTGTCTACCGTATGGTGCGCCACCCGCTGTACGCCAGCTACCTGATTTCCCTGAGCGGCTACGTGCTGGCCAATACCTCGACAGCGAATCTTCTCATCTACGTCGCGACGATGGTGCTGCTACTGGCGCGCCTGCTGCGCGAAGAGCGCTTCCTGGCTGCCGACGTGCGCTACCGCGCCTACATGCGCCAGGTGAAATACCGCTTGCTGCCTTTCATTTTCTGATCACCAGCCCAGATCGACCCGCAACAAGGAGCCGTCATGCCCGATACCTATCCAGAAGAACCCGCCAACGGCAGCATCACGCCGGCAGCGATGCGCGCGCCGCGCAATGTGGCCGAGACCGGCCTGCCCTTTTTGTTCCTGGTGGAACTGCTGGTGAAAGTCATGTTCCTGCGCGGCCAGATCGGCTTACCGGCCCTATCGGCGCACGTGAAGCTGGGCGCCGGCGTGCTCGAACCGCTGCTGACCTTCATGCGCGCCGAAAAACTGTGCGAGGTGCAGCGCACCGGCTACAGCGGCACCGATGCCGACCAGCAGTATCACCTGGGCGACCAGGGGCGCCTGCGCGCCACCGACTATTTGCGGCGCAATGCCTACAGCGGCCCCGCCCCGGTCACGCTGGCCGACTACAGCGCGCAGGTGCTGGCGCAAAGCGTGGCCCGCATGCAAGTCACGCGCGAAACCGTGTTGCAGCAGTTTCACACCGTGGTGGCCAGCACTGCCGTACTCGACCAGCTGGGCGCGGCCATGAACTCGGGCCGGGCGCTGCTGCTGCACGGTCCCGCCGGCAGCGGCAAGACCTACCTGGCCGAGCGCCTGCATGGCTTGCTCAGCGGCACAATCGCCCTGCCGCATGCGGTCATGGTCGATGGCGAAGTGCTGCCCTTCCTCGACCCCATGCTGCACACACTGGCCAGCGACGCCGCTCCGCCTGCCGACCCGCGCTGGGTGCGCGCCCTGCGCCCCACCGTGCTGACCGGCGGCGAACTGACGCTCGACATGCTCGACCTGCAATTCGATCCGGGCGCCCGCCTGTACCAGGCGCCGCTGCACCTGAAAGCCAACAATGGCATCTTCATCATCGACGACCTGGGCCGCCAGCGCTGCTCGCCCGTGGAACTGATGAACCGCTGGATCGTGCCGATGTCGCGTCGCGTCGATTACCTGTCGCTGCACACGGGGTACAAGTTTCCCGTTCCCTTCGACGTCATCGTGGTGTTTTCCTCGAACCTGGCGCCGCAGCAGCTGGCCGACGACTCCTTCCTGCGCCGCATCGGCTACAAGATCCATATCGGCGAATTGAGCGGCTATCACTACGAAACCGTGTTCCGCCACACCTGCGAACAATTTGGCATGGTCTTCAACCACGCCAGCTACCACTACCTGCTGCAACTGCATGGCCAGCATGCGCGCCCGCTGCTGGCCTGCTATCCACGCGACATCCTGTCCCAGCTGTGCGACGTGGCGTGCTACGAAGGCCGTCCGGCACGCCTGGAAGCCGATGCGCTGCACTGGGCCTGGAACAACTATTTCGGCGCCGCCGACGGCTCCGCCGGCATACAGAACGGATCGGCTTCGATCCTGCATAAAGGAGTATCAAAATGAGAAACGCACGCGCTCTGACGATGATGGCCTTCGCGGTCATCCTGGCGTTCGTGGCGGTCATCGTGGCCGCGCGCTGGATCAATGCCCAGGCTTCGGGCAATACCAACAAGGTAGCCGTTGCGCTACTCGACATCAGCCTGGGCGCGCGCATCTCGCCTGAAATGGTGCGCATGGTCGACTGGCCCGCCAACGCGCTGCCGCCGGGCGCCATCAACGATCCGAAACTGCTCGACGCGCGCGTCACGCGCACCAGCATCCAGCATGGCGAACCGATCATGGAGAGCAAGCTCGCGCCCCCCGGCACCCAGGGCGGCCTGTCGGCCGTGGTCGGCGAAGGCAAGCGCGCCATGACCGTGCGTGTCAATGACGTGGTGGGCGTGGCCGGCTTTGCCCTGCCCGGCAACTATGTCGACATTCTCGTCAACACCCAGGACGAGATGGCCAAGAATGCCAGCGGACGCGACCCCAGCATTTCGAAGATCGTCCTCGAACGCATCCTCGTGCTGGCGATCGCACAGGAATCGAACCGCGACGACACCAAGCCCAAGGTGGTCAATGCCGTGACCCTGGAACTGACGCCGGACCAGGCGGAAAAGCTCGACCTGGCACGCAGCGTCGGCACGCTCTCGCTGGTGCTGCGCAACCAGATCGAAGACAAGCCCGTCAACACTGAAGGCGCCACCAAGACCAGCCTGCTCGACACCAAGGTCGCCGCCCAGGTACCGGCGCCAGCACCACGCCCTGTCGTGCGCCACCGCGTGGTGCAAGGGCCGGCCGGGCCGCAAGTCGATGTCATCAAGGGGCTGGAACGCAGTTCCCAACAATTCTGAACAACGCGGATTACTACCCGATCCGCACCACGAGGAGCATGCCATGAGCACCATGAGCAAACTGAGCACAGCAAACGGGAGCCGCATCCTGCGCATGGCCCTCGCCATCGCCGCCATCGGCGCCCTGATTCCGGCCGCCTATGGCGAAGTGGCCGCCCCGGCGCCACCAGCGGCTTCGCCCGGCCTGTCGCCGACGCCGCCGGGCGCCAAGCCCCAGATGGCTGGCGCCTCTGCGACTGCCACTGCGGCGGCCATGGCGCCGCCGCCAAAAGTGGTGCACCGCGCACCACGCGCCAAGGCCATCGCGCCGCAAGCCATGCCGGACACGGCCGGCGGCCACAGCGACGTCAGCCGGAGCATGGCCCTGGCCGAAGGCAAATCGACCTTGATGCACCTGCCGTTTCCCGTCGCCCGCGTCTCGGTGGGAGATCCGCGCATCGCCGATGTGATCCTGCTCAATACCACCGATGTCTATCTGCTGGGAAAATCCGTTGGCACTACCAACCTGATCATCTGGAACCGCAGCAACGAGGCCAGCATCATCGACCTGTCCGTCAGCATCGACAGCAGCCTGCTGCAGGCGCGCCTGAGCGCATTGCTGCCGAACGAGAAAGACTTGCATGTGACGGTCGCTGGCGACACGCTGATCCTGTCAGGCATGGTCAGCGATACCGTCAAGGCCGACCAGGCGATGTCGCTGGCGAATGCCTATGCCCAGCGCGGTTCGCGTCCTGCCACCGGCACGGCCGCGGCGGCGGGCGCCGGCGCAGCGCCAGCGCCCGCCGCTGGAGGCCCCGCCGACCCCTCGGGCGGACCAGCTCCCTCGCCACGCGTGATCAACCTGATGTCCATCGCCGCGCCGCAGCAAGTGATGCTGGAAGTCAAAGTGGCGGAGGTATCGAAAACCCTGGTCGACCAGCTGGGCGCCAGCCTGGGCATCAACAAGACCATCGGCAGCTGGTCGTATTCGCTGCTGTCCAGCCTGTTGAGCAATAATCCCAGCGGCTTGAGCGGCGCCAGCAAGAACAACTTCTTCAATCTCGACGCGCAGAAACGCGATGGCCTGATCAAGGTGCTGGCCGAGCCGAACATCATGGCCATCAGCGGCCAGGAAGCCAGTTTCCTGGCCGGCGGCAAGATTTTCATTCCCGTCAGCCAGACCAATAACGGCGGCACGCCCACGATCACGCTGGAAGAAAAAGAGTTTGGCGTGGCCGTCAAATTTACCCCCACCGTGCTAGAAGGGGGGCGCATCAACCTGAAAGTGTCGCCAGAAGTATCCGACCTGAACAAGGAAGGCATCGGCATCACCGCTACGGGCATCTCGACGACCGCCATTCTGCCATCGTTTACCACACGGCGCGCCACCACCACGGTGCAACTGTTCGACGGCCAGAGCTTCGCCATCGGCGGCTTGATCAAGAACAATGTCACCAGCAATATCAAGGCCTTGCCGGGCCTGGGTGAAGTCCCCGTACTGGGCGCGCTGTTCCGCAGCACGGATTTCCAGACCGACCGCTCGGAACTGGTCTTCATCATCACGCCGCACCTGGTCAAGCCATTGCCGGCCGACTACAAACTGCCCACCGACGAGTACATACCGCCGACGCGCGGCGACGTCTTCCTGCAGGGAAAAATGGAAGGCCAGGCGCCCGCACCGCAGCCGCAGCCGCAGCCGATACAGCAGCCGGCACCGATGCCCATGCCAGCGCCGCTGCCAGCACCCGCTTCCATGCCGCCCCAGGCAGCCATGCCGGCCCCCGTGCCGCCCGCCATGCCGGTTGCCATGCCGACGCCACCCAGCGACGACCTGCCGCAATACCGCGCCGTGCCCAAGGCCGATGCGGCCACGCCATCAGCCAGCATCATCGATGATCTCAAATAGGAGCGCCCCATGAAAACCTTTACCTTCACACGCACCCTGCCCCGTTGCCTGTTGTGCGCAGCGGCATCGCTGGCTGGCTGTGCCGCCACGACCACTCCCGTGCTCGACAGCCATTTCGGCGAGGCGGTGACCCTGCTCAAGCAACAGCAGATCCTGTATCCCGATGCGGCCAGCAATACCAATCCCGTGCTGGGCCTCGATGGCAGGAGCGCCATCAGCGGCTACAAGCTGTATCAGAAGTCGTTCAGCGCGCCCGAACCGCTGCCCGACGTGCTGACGATCGGCGTCAGCAAACGCTGACACTGCCGCCCCGCCCTTTGATCGCATCCACAGCCGGAGCCCGCCGTGAAAATCTTCATTATCTCCAGTAACGAACAACAACTGGCCGGGATGGCGGCGCTGCTGCGCGAGCGCCATGCCGGCGACGATATCGACAGCGCCGTCGGCAGCCTGGAGCGGCTTGCCGGCACGGCCGAAATGGCGGCGCCCGACGTGCTGCTGCTGGCGCAACCCGTCATCGACGATGCCGACCTGGCGCGTATCGAGCGCCTGGCCAGCCGCCAGCAGGGCATGGCCATCATCCTGCAATGCGAGCACCAGGGCAGCGACTTCCTGCTGAAAGCCATGCGCGCCGGCGTGCGCGAAGTGCTGCCGCAAGCCGACAGCGGCGCGGCCCTGAATGCGGCACTGCAGCGTCTCGAGGACAAGAGCGCGCGGCACGTGCAGCGCAATGGCAAGGTGATCGCCTTTGCCTCGTGCAAGGGCGGCAGCGGCGCCACTTTCATCGCCGCCAACCTGGCCTATGCCCTGTCGCTGGACAATCAGCGCGTGGCACTGTTCGACCTGAACCTGCAGTTCGGCGATGCGGCGCTGTTTGTCTCTGACCAGAAGCCGACAGCGACCCTGTCGCACGTGGCGCAGCAAATCCACCGCCTCGACGCGTCCTTCCTGGCCGCCAGCATGGTGCAGGTGACGCCGAATTTCAGCATCCTGGCCGCGCCCGAAGATCCGGCCCATTCCAGCGACGTGAAACCGGAACACATCGACCAGCTGCTGCACCTGGCGCGCAGCGAGTACGATTTCATCGTGCTGGACCTGGGTCGCGGCCTCGATGCCATCAGCGTGCGCGCGCTGGACCATGCCGACATGATCTGTCCCGTCATGCAGGCAACGCTGCCCTATATCCGCGACGGCAAGCGCCTGCTGCAGGCGTTCCAGTCACTGGAGTATCCGGCAAGCAAGATTCACCTGATCCTGAACCGCTACGCAGGCGACGATGAAATCCGCCTGCGCGACCTGGAGGCGGCGTATGGCCAGCGCATCTTCCATACCATCGCGAATCACTACGCGGCAGCGGCCGCTTCGGTCAACCAGGGCGTGCCGGTGTTGAAGCTGGCGCCGGGCAGCCCGCTGTCCAAGTCGCTGCAGGAGTGTGCCAGCAAGCTGTCGGGCGGGCGCGCGCCCGTCCCGGCAGGCCTGTTTTCACGCCTGTTCCAGCGTAGCCGGCCCATTCACCTTCGAGGGGAAACAGCATGAGTACCGATATCCATGGCGGCCATCCCAGCCTGCGTGAACGCCTCGGCAGCGCCGCCGCGCCGAATGGCTACGCGCCGTTCGGCGCCACCCGCGCTGGCAGCGCCGACAATCCCGCCTACCACGAACTCAAGCAGCATGTGCACCAGGCCCTGCTCGACAGGATCGACCTGGAGGGCATGCAGCGCCTGTCGCAGGAGCAGATACGCGAGGACCTGAAAACCCTCGTCGGACGCCTGCTCGATGAAGACAATGTCGTCATCAACGACATCGAGCGGCGCACGCTGGTGCGCGACATCCAGGATGAAGTGCTGGGCTTCGGCCCGCTCGAACCGCTGCTGGCCGATCCGGAAATTTCCGACATACTCGTCAATACCTACCGCCAGGTGTATGTCGAGCGGCATGGCCAATTGGAACTGAGCAATATTCGCTTCACCGACGATGCCCACCTGCTGAAAATCATCGACAAGATCGTCTCGCGCGTGGGCCGGCGCATCGACGAATCGAGCCCCATGGTCGATGCGCGCCTGCCCGATGGCTCGCGCGTCAACGCCATCATCCCGCCGCTGGCCATCGATGGCCCGGTGATGTCGATACGCCGCTTCTCGGCCCAGCCGCTGCGCCTGGCCGACCTGGTGGAACGGCACAGCCTGACGACGGAAATGGCACAGATACTGCAAGGCCTGGGCAAGGCCAAGGTCAACATTCTGATCTCGGGCGGCACGGGCAGCGGCAAGACCACCATGCTCAACGCGATTTCCGGCTTCATCAGCACGAGCGAGCGCATCGTCACCATCGAAGATGCGGCCGAACTGCAGATGCAGCAACCGCACGTGGTACGCCTGGAAACGCGGCCGGCCAATATCGAGGGCAAGGGCGAGGTGACGCAGCGCGCGCTGGTGCGCAATGCGCTGCGCATGCGGCCCGACCGCATCATCCTGGGCGAGGTGCGCGGCGCCGAAGCGCTCGACATGCTGCAGGCGATGAACACGGGCCACGAAGGCTCCATGGCCACCATTCACGCCAATACCCCGCGCGACGCGCTGACGCGGCTGGAGAACATGATCAGCATGGCGGCCTCGATGTTGCCGGGCAAGGCCATGCGCCAGCAGATCAGCGCCGCCATCGGCGTGGTGGTGCAGGTGGCGCGCCTGACCGATGGCAAGCGCAAGGTGGTGTCGATCCAGGAGATCACCGGCATGGAAGGCGAAATCATCACCATGCAGGAAATTTTCACCTTTCGCCAGACCGGCATTGCCCAGGACGGCACCGTCAGCGGACACTTCCAGGCCAGCGGCGTGCGGCCGCAGTTCCTCGACCGCCTGCGCGCCTTCGGCGTCGTCGTGCCGGAAAGCCTGTTCGATCCCAGCCGCCAATACCACTAAGGAGAAGGGCCATGGACTATAGCTATTACGTCTTCGGCGCGTTGATCTTCCTCGCCGTGGTGCTGTTCATTACGGGCCTGTATCACAGCTGGAACAATGCGCGCGGCCCCGAATCGGAGCGGGTGGCGCATCGGCTGCGGGTGCTGTCGGCCGGCGCCCACGCGGGCGAGCAAAACACCACCATGATCAAGCAGCGCCTGCTCAGTGAAACGCCGGCGCTGCAGAAATTACTGCTGGAGGTGCCGCGCGTGCATGCCCTGGACCGCCTGCTGGAGCAGTCGGGTCTGAAATGGAGCGTGGCGCAGTGGGCCATGCTGGTGCTGCTGACCTTCCTCGTCGCCCTGGTGGCCATCAGCTTCATCAACCTGCCCTGGCTGCTGCGCCTGCTGGTGGCGGCCGCCTGCGCCCTGCTGCCCCTGTACTACATCGAGCGGGCCAAGGCGCGCCGCCTGCTGCGCATCGGCATGCAGCTGCCCGACGCGCTCGACCTGATGAGCCGCGCACTGCGCGCCGGCCATGCCTTTCCCACGGCACTGAAAATGGTCGGCGATGAAATGACCGCGCCGCTGGCCGAGGAATTTCGCATCGCCTTCGACGAAGTCAATTTCGGCATCGCCATGCCGGATGCCCTGATGAACCTGGCCACCCGCGTGCCCAGCACCGACATGCGTTATTTTGTCATTGCCGTACTGATACAGCGCGATACGGGCGGCAACCTGGCAGAACTGCTCGAGAGCATCAGCCACATTATCCGCGACCGCATGAAACTGCTGGGCCAGGTGCGCGTGCTGTCGGCCGAGGCGCGCCTGTCGGCCTGGATACTGTCGCTGCTGCCATTCGCCGCGGCGGCCGTGATCCACCTGAGCAATCCGACTTTCCTGGCCGTGCTGTACGACGATCCCGGTGGACAAAAAATGCTGGCCTGTGCTGCGATGCTGATGCTGATCGGCATCCTCATCATGCGCAAGATCATCCACATCCGGGTGTAGTGTCGAGGGAGAAAACATCATGACTACCGTGCAAATAGGATTTCTGGGCTTGCTCTTCATCGCCGTCTTCGCCGGCGCCATGTTCGTGCTGCTATTGGCCATACCCGACCCGCTACGCCAGCGTCTCGACAGTGTGGGTACCAGCGAACCAGGCGGTGCGCGCCAATGGCTGGCGCACTTCGTCAAGTTCAGCGGACCGCTGGCCCGCCTGTCCTTGCCGGAAGACGGCTGGGAAACGTCCAGGATACGCCTGCGCTTCATGCATGCGGGCCTGCGCCATCCGTCGGCGCCCCTGCTGTACTTCGGCGCCAAGACGGGCTTGGCCATCGGCCTGCCCGTGCTGCTGTTCCTCGGGCTGAGCTTGGCTGGGGTACATAATGACGGCATCGATTTGCTTCTGTGGTTGCTGTTGGCGGCCTGCCTCGGCTACTACCTGCCGAATCTCTGGCTGAACCGGCGCATCCGCCTGCGCCAGCGCGAGATCTTTGAAGCGTTTCCCGACGCACTCGACCTGATGACCGTCTGCGTGGAGGCGGGCCTGGCCATGGATGCGGCACTGGCGCGGGTAGCAGCCGAGATCAGCCTGAAAAGCGTGGTGCTGGCCGAGGAACTGCATTTGCTGACGCTGGAACTGCGCGCCGGCAATTCCAAGGAGCGCGCCTTGCGCAACTTGGGCCTGCGCACGGGCGTCGAGGATGTCGAAGCCCTGGTGTCCATGCTGATCCAGGCCGAACGCTTCGGCACCAGCATCGCCTCCTCGCTGCGCGTACAGTCCGATCAGCTGCGCACCAAACGGCGCCAGCTGGCCGAAGAGCAAGCCGCGAAAATCGCCCTGAAGCTGCTGTTTCCCCTGATCTTCTTCATTTTCCCCTCGCTGCTGGTGGTACTGATGGGCCCAGCGTTCCTGCAAATCTACCGCATCCTGCTGCCAGGCATGGCTGGCGGCAATTAAGACGAGCGTTCCCTACGACTCCCGGCAGCAGCCACTGCCGGGAGCAATGCCTTCCCCCACCAGCATCGCGTCCCTCCCTGCCCTTTCTCGCCGCCTGCCCCTGCCGCAGCACCGCATGCCTGACCAGTGCTCTGCTGGCGAGCCCAAACAACATGTCCGGCTTGGCAGTACGGCGCCAACTACGCGCGCTTGCGTCGCCGGCGCGTGCTTGATGCGGTGAATGCACCTGCCTGCCCCGGCAATCACCAGCGCCATGCACCGGCACAAAAAAAGGCCGGACTGCGTGTCCGGCCCTTTTGTTTGCCTGCCCAGCAACTACATGCTGATGCGCAAGATGGCCGAGGCGAGCTTCTCGAAGCACGGTTTGAGCTCGGTGGCATTGGCCGCGTGGCAATAGATGCCTACAGGCTGCGTCGGCGTGGCGCAACGCGATGGCGCATCGGTCGTGTTGGCCATGCACTTGAGGATACTCTCGCCCGTGTCGCCCGCGACGGGGCCATTGACGGTGGTCAACTGCGTTCCCAGGCCCAGAGTAAATACATACATGCCTTCCGAGCGTGCCTTGGCGGCCATCGCTTCGAGCAGGTTGCGCGAAGCATTGTTGACATTGACCCAGGTCTTGGCATTGGTACTGGTATCGTTGGTCACGGGCCGCAGCGTGGTGCCAGGATAAATGGCGAACTCCTGGTCGGCCAGATTGTGCGCGTTGTACCATTTTGGCAAGGCGGCGGCATCAAGATTTTTGACGATATCGGTTCCCTGGTAGCACTTCCCCGCAGCCGTCGAACTCTGCATGTTGATCAGCCACAAGCCAGCCGGCGTGCCGGTGGCGGCATCATTCGTGATCAGCGAGCCGGGCGTGGTGCAGTCAGAAGGTTTTTTGAAGGTAAACACGGAAGAAAGGGTATTCGGCGTGCCGTCGGAAAAAAACACGATGACGCGCAGGCTGGAACGCTGGGCCAGGGGAATGCTGTTGAGCTGGTTGCGCCCATTCCACATGCCTTCGGCGGAATTGGTCAAGCCGTCAAAAACGTAATTGCCGATGTGGGTATTCATGCCCTTGCCGTCCGCCGAGCCGGTCGGCGCATCCGTATCGTTCAGGGCGAAGCCGCGTGTGCTGGTACGTATTGTATTGTCGAGTACCGCGCCATACGAAAAATGAATCAGGGCCATGCGATCCAGGTCCTTGTTAAATTTGGTCAGGAACAATTTCGCACTGCTGATCACGGTCGGACCCACGGACGCCATCGAACCCGAGGTATCCATCACAAACGCCAGGTCCAGGTCCTTGCGGATGGTTTGCGCCGCTGCGCTGACATTGAGAAAATTGAAGCCCAACACCCGCATCAGGGTCACCGGCACCGATGCCGTGGCCGACGCGTCGACTGTGACCTTGCCCGCGTCAAACGTGATGGTCGGATCGGGAAAGCTGGGCGTGGCACCCAGATAGCCGGTGGGAAAATTGGCGGCAAAGAATTTCCGCGCGGCAGCCTGCGCGCTGGCCCGTTGCGCGGCCTCGCCCACGCCCTGTGTGACGGAACGGGCAGCGGCGATGCTGGCCGCATCGACGGCAGAGTTGAGCTTGGAGCGGACAATGAAACCCAGGCCCGAATCGATGGCCAGGCCCACGGCGCCTATCAGCACGACAAGCGACAATGCCACGACAATCAGAACCTGTCCCTTGGCCTGTTTTCCAGGCGTGTTACGTTTTTTCATGATGCCCTCCAGGTACCGGATGATGGCGTCCGGATGTCAGAAGATGGTTTTGGCGTACAGGTTGCCGCTCAGCTGCGGCGTTTTGGCGCCGAAGCCCAGGTTCATGCCTGCAAACAGAATGGTCGAGCGGTACAGCGTTTCCACGACATAAATTACTTCGCCGTCAGCGAGCTGGTTGCTCATGGCGTCATTGATGGCCGAGCCGGCGCTGGGGATGTTGCTGCACTTGCCGCTGCCATCGGTGGCCCAGCTGTTGCAAGTCCATACCCGGCTCGGCTGCTGCGCCCCCTTCGTCCAGCGGTAGTGTTCCAGTATGACGTTCGACTTGCCAGGGCCATTGCCCATGATCTTGCTGATGTACATGCTGCCATTGGTGGCCATGTCCAGCGGCGGCGTCGTCATGGCCAGCGCCGTCATGATGGTCTGAGGGTCTTGCGAGGAGCGCGATGCCAGGTTGGCGCCTTCGCGGCTCAGATTGGTCAGGATCATGTCGCCTTGCACGATGCGCGCCAGGTCGAACACGGGGACGGCCAGCATCAGCAAGAATGGCAGTACGAGAGCGAATTCCACGGCCGCCACACCCTTCTGGCGCCGGATTGGCAGTTTGCGAACGTTCATCAGAAGGCCTCGTTGCGCATGGTGGCAGCCACGCTGAAAGTGTATTGGCTGCGCGAGCCGGCACTGGTCTGGTGGCTGGGGTTGAGCAGCGCCATCAAGCGCCAGGCGGGCGTGACGACAGGCCAGGTGCAGTTCACCTGCAAGACGACGATGTCGCCGGCGGCGCCAAACATATTGTTGTTGTAAGCCGATGGCGTTTGCGACACGCCATTGACGACGATGACGGGACTGACCATGCCATACAGCCCCAGCGAACTATCCTTGATTCTTTGCAATACCGCTTCGTAACGCTGCTTGTTCGCCGTGGCGGGGTCGAGGTTGCTTTGTCCCGTGATGGAATAGCGCGCCCCTTCGCGCACCGCGTATTGCATTGTCAGGTTGACCCAGAACATGACCCCCAGTTCCATGATCATGGTGATGAGGAAAAAGAGGAGTGGGGCGATCAAGGCAAATTCCACCAAGGCCGCGCCGCGCGGCATTTTTTTCAGGCACAACCTTCCCCTACAGCTGTTTCTAGTCTGCATGATTTACTCGCTTGGACAGGTTGCTCTCGGTCTCGCGCCGAAGTTGCAATAAAGTCAAATAAATTGTTCTTTGTATAATTTAATTTAGGTAATGCTGAGACGAAAGTCAAGGTCTGAATGCGGGCAAATCAGGTGCGCTCGAAAATGAGCAGGGGAAATAAAATCAGCGCGGCAGCAGGCGCCGGTCAGCAGGGTTGATCAGGAAGCCTTGCAGGATGTCCTGCAGTTGCGGCAGCTTCGCCACGTAGGCGGGAATGCCCAGCTGGCGCGCGCCGAAGTAGTGGGCGATGATGTCGCCCTGCTGCTCCATGTTGAAGTCGGACAGGACGCCGCCTGCCTGCGCATCGTAGCGGTAGGCGCGCTGCCCGATGTAGCCGCCGCACAGCGCCAGCAGCACGCCATGCAGCAGCACGCTGTAGCCGAGCTGGTACTGCCACACGTGCACCATTTCATGGATGAAGAACAGCTTGCCGCCGTGGCCTTCGCGGGAAAAATCGTCGCGGTACTGGGCCGGCATGAAATGCAGGCTGCCGCGCGGCGTCATCGCCGTGTTCTGGTCCTGCAAGCCGAATGGTAAAAAGGAGCCGCGCACGACGCGCACGCGCGCGTAGTCGACGGCGCCCTGGAAGACGCTGCGGGCCATGGCGGTTTCGCCGATGGTGAGGGGGCGGCGCAAGACTCGCATAGGAAGAAGAGAAGAAAGCGCGGCAAGCAGGCAAGCCTGCCGCGCCGGTAACGCTTAAGCCAGGCGCAGGCCGCTGGCTGCTTTCGCGATTTCCGTGATGCGGTCCCAGTTGCCGGCCGCGATCGCGTCTTTCGGCGTCAGCCACGAACCGCCCACGCAGGCGACGTTTTTCAGCGCCAGGAACTGCGACGCCGTCTCTTGCGAGATGCCGCCCGTCGGGCAGAAGGTGATGTCCGGCAGCGGGCCGTAGAGGGCGTTGAGCATGCCGATACCGCCGGCCGGCACGGCCGGGAACAGTTTCAGCTGCTGGAAGCCGTTTTCACGCGCCGCCATCACTTCGCCTGGCGTCATCACGCCTGGCAGCAGCGGCAGGCCGCTACTTTTCGCCGCCGCCACCAGGGCCGACGTCAGGCCTGGCGAGACGCCGAAGACGGCGCCCGCATCGCGCGCCTGGGCGAATTCCTCGGGACGGGTGAGCGTACCGACGCCGACGATGGCGCCCGGCACGGCCGACATGGCGCGGATCGCTTCGAGGCCGTGCTTGGTGCGCAGGGTCACTTCCAGCACGCGGATGCCGCCCGCCACCAGCGCGCGCGCCAGCGGTACGGCATGTTCAGGATCGTCGATCGCAATCACGGGGATCACGCTCGAAGTGCGCATAATTTCCAGTAGTGTCATGGTCATCTCTTATTTCCTAGCCAAAAAGTCTTCATCGGAACCCGGTACGGTATCACCGACATTGTCGGCGTCGTGCAAGGCGACGGTGGTGGGAATCGGCGACGGCAGGCCGAAGGTGGTGGCACCCTCTTCCGCCGCGCTGACGGTGGAACGGAACATGGAAAACAGCTCGCGGCCCATGCCGACGTGGTTCGGCGACAGGTCGGCCGTAACCAGCGAACGGGCATGCCAGACGTCGGCCGGCACCAGCGCCTCCAGGACGCCGGTAAACGCGTCGAGACGGATGATGTCGCCGTCGCGCACCAGGCCCAGGGGGCCGCCGGCGAGGATTTCAGGCGAGACGTGGATGGCGGCCGGCACCTTGCCCGACGCGCCCGACATGCGGCCATCGGTGACCAGCGCCACGCGGCGGCCCGCATCCTGCAGGTTGGCCAGCGCGGGGGTCAGCGCATGCAATTCCGGCATGCCGTTGGCGCGCGGGCCCTGGAAGCGCAGCACAGCGACGAAGTCGCGGTCCAGCGTGCCAGCCTTGTAGGCGTTCATGAACTCTTCCTGCGAATTGAATACCAGGGCAGGCGCTTCGACCGTGCGGTGCTGCGGCTTGACGGCCGATACCTTCATCACGGCGCGGCCCAGATTACCTGCGACGAGGACCATGCCGCCATCCGGCGCGAACGGATTCGAGGCGGGGCGCAGCACGTTATCATCGGCGCTGGCGGCCGGTGCGTCTTTCCAGAAGACCTTGCCGTCCTCACCGAGGAAGGGCTCCATGCAGTGCGCGCGCAAGCCGTGACCCAGGATGGTGTTGACGTCCTCGTGCAGCAAGCCCGCATCGAGCAGTTCGCGGATCAGGTAACCGGTGCCGCCGGCCGCGTGGAAATGGTTCACGTCGGCGTCGCCGTTCGGGTAGATGCGCGTGAGCATAGGCACGATGGCCGACAGTTCATTGAAATCGTTCCAGTCGATGACGATGCCGGCCGCCTTGGCGATCGCCACCAGGTGCAAGGTGTGGTTGGTCGAACCGCCCGTGGCCAGCAAGCCCACGACGGCGTTGACGATACATTTCTCGTCGACGATGTGACCGACTGGCAAGTAATTGGCGCTTTGCGCCGTGATGCCGGCGGCGCGCTGGGCGGCGGCTTTGGTGAGCGCATCGCGCAGCGGGGTGTTCGGCGTGATGAAGGCGGCGCCCGGCAAGTGCAGGCCCATCACTTCCATCAGCATCTGGTTGCTGTTCGCGGTGCCGTAGAAGGTACAGGTGCCGGCGCCATGGTAGGCTTTCGATTCGCCTTCGAGCAAGTCTTCGCGCGTGGCCTTGCCTTGTGCATACAGCTGGCGCACCTTGGCTTTTTCCTGGTTCGACAGGCCCGACGTCATCGGACCGGCCGGCACGAACACGGCGGGCAAGTGGCCGAAGTGCAGCGCGCCGATCAACAGGCCCGGCACGATCTTGTCGCACACGCCCAGATACAGGGCCGCATCGAACATATTGTGCGACAGCGCCACGGCCGTCGACATGGCGATGGTGTCGCGCGAAAACAGCGACAATTCCATGCCCGGCTGGCCTTGCGTCACGCCATCACACATGGCGGGCACGCCGCCTGCGAACTGGGCTACAGCGCCCACTTCGCGCACGGCTTGCTTGATGATCTGCGGGAAGCCTTCGAACGGCTGGTGCGCCGACAGCATGTCGTTGTATGAAGAAACGATGGCCACGGACGGCTTCTTGTATTCTTTCAGCGACAATTTGTCGTTGACGGGAAAGGCGGCAAAGCCGTGCGCCAGATTGGTGCACGACAGGGCGCCGCGCTGCACGCCCTGGATGCGGGCCGCATCCAGATGCGCCAGGTAGGCGCCGCGCGATGGCCGGCTGCGCGCGATGATGCGCGCTGTTACGGATTCGACTACTGGATGCAGCGCCATATGGATTTCCTTAAAAATGAGTATTTCGTGAAATTTTACTACAAAATGCTGAAGAAGAAGCACTCTTGCATGGGCCAACAACAGAAATAAGCCACAAATTACGGCGTGCCAAAGCCAAACCAGGCAATATCGCGTATCCGCAGCTGCCGACACATCTCTTATATGTGGCTGCCGCAATCGCTAAAAAAAGCACAACAAAATCCGCTTCACGTCACAAACTGTAGTGAAATTACGTTTTTCTGATGTATTATTCTCATACCAACGCCGGATCCGCTGTTCGCCACGACGAACGCGCCGCGCTCCTTTCAACCGAGACAAGCACCCAAGCCGACCGCCATGCGCCAGCCAGCCCCTACTCCTGCCATCACCGCCACCGCCAGTTTCCAGTCCCTGCAAGCGCATGGCGCCAGCCTGCGCGACGTGCATCTGCGCCAGCTGTTCGCTCTTGACCCCGCGCGTTTCTCGACGATGACGGTCGATGCGGCCGGCCTGCTGCTCGATTACTCGAAGAACCGTGTCGACGCCACCGCCATGCGCCTGCTGATGGACCTGGCACGCGAGCGCGGCGTGGAAGCGCAGCGCGAAGCCATGTTCACTGGCGAGAAAATCAATCTTACCGAACATCGGGCCGTTCTGCATACGGCATTGCGCGCGCCACGCGGCACCAAGCTGGTGGTCGATGGCCAGGATATCGATGCCGACGTGCAAGACGTGCTGCAACGCGTCAAGGCGTTTACGGACAAGGTACGCAATGGCAGCTGGCTCGGCCACACGGGCAAGCCCATCTGCGACATCGTCAACATCGGTATCGGCGGCTCGGACCTGGGCCCGAAAATGGCTTGCCTGGCGCTGCGCTCGTATGCCAACCCGGGCCTGGAAATGCACTTTGTGTCCAACGTCGACGGGCACGACATGGAAGCGACTTTATCGAAAGTCGATCCGGAAACGACCTTGTTCATCGTGGCCTCGAAAACCTTCGTGACGGCCGAAACCATGCTCAACGCCAATACGGCGCGCGCCTGGTTTTTACTGGAAGGCGAAGAAAAGGATCTGGCGCAACACTTCGTGGCCGTCTCGACCAATACGCAAGCCATCGTCGACTTCGGCATTGCGCCGGAAAACATGTTCCCGTTCTGGGACTGGGTCGGTGGCCGCTATTCCGTCTGGTCGTCGATCGGCCTGGCCGTGGCGCTGTCCGTGGGCTTTGAATACTTCAGCGATTTCCTGGCCGGCGCGCATGCAATGGATCAACACTTCCGCCAGGCCCCCCTCGAAGACAACATGCCCGTCGTGCTGGCCATGGTGGGCTTCTGGAACCGCCAGTTCCTCGATTGCGGCTCCGTTTCCATCGCCCCCTACCACCAGGACTTGAGCCGCTTTGCCGCCTATCTGCAACAGCTGGACATGGAAAGCAATGGCAAGCGCGTCACCAAGGATGGCGTGCCCGTCGACGTGCCCACCGGCCCCGTCATCTGGGGCGATTGCGGCACGAATGCGCAGCACGCGTATTTCCAGCTGCTGCACCAGGGCACGGACATCACGCCCATCGATTTCATCGCCGCCCTGCGTGCCACGCACGACTTACCCGGCCACCACGACGCCCTGCTGGCGAACTGCTTCGCCCAGTCGGAAGCCTTCATGACGGGCAAGACGGGCGAGGAAGTACGTCTTGATTTGCAGGCGCAAGGCTTGCCGGAAAGCGAAATCGAGGCGCTGGTGCCGCACAAGACCTTCCCCGGCAACCGTCCCAGCAATACCATCTTGATGGACCAGCTGACCCCGACCACCCTGGGCGCCCTGATCGCGCTGTACGAACACAAGACCTTCGTGCAAGGCGTCTTGTGGAACGTCAACAGTTTTGATCAGTGGGGCGTAGAACTGGGCAAGGTACTGGCCAAGAAAATCCAGGCCGAACTGACGGGCGAAGCCCGTCCCGACCACCACGACAGCTCGACCAATGGCTTGATTGCCCTGGCGAAAGCCGCAAAAGCCGCATATTAAAAAGAGATAGATGAATATTTACGAAATTAAAGTAGTCAGCGACAAGCCCATGCAAGTGGGCGAATGCCCGCTATGGCATGGCAAGGAAGCGGCCCTGTACTGGGTCGATATCGATGGCCGCGCCGTGCACCGTTTGCACCCGGCCAGCGGCAAGCATGAACAGTGGAGCATGCCGACGGAACCGTCGGCGCTGGCCATCAATGCGGGCGGCGGCCTGATCGTGGCCTTGCGCAGTGGCTTTGCCCACCTCGACACGAAGACGGGCAGCCTGGCGGAAATCGCCCCGGCACCGTTCGACATGGCCACCACGCGCTTCAACGACGGCAAGGTCGACCCTGCCGGCCGCTTCTGGGTCGGCACCATTTTCGAGCCACGCAGCGCCGATGCGGCTGAAATGTTCGTGCTGGAAAAGGGACAAGTACGCAAGGTCTGGTCCGGCGGCATGACCGTGTCGAACGGCCTGGGTTTCAGCCCGGACGGGCGCACCATGTACCACGCCGATACCACCACGCACCGCATCGACCGCTTCGACTTCGACGCGGTCACGGGAGCCATTTCCGAGCCGCAACCATTCCAGCGCTTTTCCACGGATAAAAAAGCGGCGGACTACGGCGGACGCCCCGATGGCGCGGCCGTCGACAGCGAAGGCAATTACTGGTCGGCCATGTTTGAAGGCGGCAAGATTTTACGCTTCGCCCCCGATGGCCATTTGCTCGGTGAAATTACCGTGCCCGTGCGCTGCCCCACCATGCTGACGTTTGGCGGCCCCGACCTGCGCACCTTGTACATCACCAGCGCCAGCCACAACCGTTCCGCCGCCGAACTCGCCGACTACCCGTTGACGGGCCACGTGCTGTCCGTGCGCGTGGACGTGGCGGGCCAGCCGGAGACGGCTTACCAGGCGTAATAGTTCCGGGGTCAGACCCTCAATGCCGCTAACTCAGAGGCTTGTGCTGTCGCCCCCGGGGGTCTGACCCCAGCTTTTCGACCTTGGATTGAAATTATCGCGCCAGCACCTTGCGAATGGTATCGGCCAGTTCCGCCGCCACAAACTTGGCCACATAACCATCGGCGCCCACGCCCTTGACGTGGTCTTCGTTGGTC
The DNA here is from genome assembly GCF_030397665.1 of Janthinobacterium sp. SUN073. GTDB lineage: Bacteria > Pseudomonadota > Gammaproteobacteria > Burkholderiales > Burkholderiaceae_D > Janthinobacterium. The sequence continues at coordinate 705,454 of NZ_JAPUBT010000001.1, forward strand.
GAGCCCGTCAGAGACGAGTGGATCACCACGGGGATGTTGGAGAAGCGGCCATCGTTCTTGATGTTGCGCGTCAGGGTGAAGCCATCCATTTCCGGCATTTCCAGGTCGGTCAGCACCAGCGCGACCTTGTCTTTCGCCGTCTTGCCTTCGGTCGCCGCCTGGGCGGAGATCGCCTGCAGGCGTTCCCACGCTTCCTTGCCCGTCTTGGTCATGATGAAGGGCACGCCCATCGCTTCGAGGCCCTTCTCGATCAGCGAGCGGGCCAGCGAGGAATCGTCGGCCGCAAGGATCACGGCGCCGGCAGGCAAGCGCACTTGCGGGCCGATGCTGTTCTGGTCCACATCGGGATCGCCCGACGGCAGCACGTTGCGCAGGATTTGCTCCACGTCCAGCACTTGCGCCAGGCGCGTCTTGTCCGTGTCGCCATCGAGGCGGGCGATGCTGGTGACGAGGCCGCCACCGACGCTCGATTCGGCCGACAGCACCTGGTTCCATTCCAGACGCACGATTTCATCGACCTCTTCCACGGCAAACGCCTGTGTCGAGCGGGCGAATTCCGTCACCATCAGGATCTTCAAGCCGCTGCTCTTGCAGCCGACCGCCATCGGCAAGTCGATCACGGGCACAATCTGGCCACGAATATTGACCACACCCAGCATGTGCGGGTGCGACCCGGCCACCGCCGTAATGGCCGGCATTTCCATGATTTCACGGACTTTGAACACATTGATGCCGAACAGTTCGCGGCTAGTCGAGTGATCACTGGTGCCCAGCTTGAACAGGAACAGTTCGAATTTGTTATTGCCTGTCAGGCTGGTGCGTTCATCGACATCTTGCTGCATTGAATTCATTGTGTCCCCTTAAGCCGTCTTGTAAAGTTAAGTCGCCTGCCCCTGATGCTGCGGACAGTGCGGACTGCACGTCGCACAGACGTCGGATGGCGGGTTCGGGGCATGGCCGGCGCTAACGGTGCAGTATGTATCGTACAATTTCTTACAACCAATAGTTGCTATCGATTTCAGCTTGAATTATACGTTTTTTTACTTTCTTCAAAGCTACTTTACGCTGCTAACGGCGATCCTGACAGCATTTCTTGATTTGCTTGTTGCTACAGCGCAAATGATGACGGAGAGAACCGAAAATTTCCCTGACAACCATGGTTGCTTTGAAAAGCCCTGCGCCAAACGTGACGACATACCCGCGCCAGCGAACGGCATATAATGGCCCTGCCAGCGCCGCCTGCCAGCATACGGGGCAAAATGGCGACGCCAGTGCATGGAATGTAGTAAAATTTCTTGCAATTGCCTGTTCTACGTAGTAAATTTACACCACCGAATATAGTAACGACAGACTGGCACTTCCGGTCGGCCTCCTCCCCGCTCCGGCTCTTTTACTTTTGCGACGACACTCACTTATGGCACTTACCGATTTTGACCTGGTCCTGTTTGGCGGCAGCGGCGATTTAGCAATGCGCAAGTTGCTGCCTGCAATGTATGCGCGCGACGTCGCGAACGATTTGCCGCCGACGGCGCGCATCATCTGTGTGGGCCGCCAGGACAGCGGTCAGGATGCTTTCCTGAAGATGGTAGAGACCAACTCGCGTCCCCACATCAAGGCCAGCACCCTGAATGCCGCCACCTGGAGCAAATTCTGCGCGCGCATCGTGTATGTATCGCTCAACGCCAGCGATGCGACAACGTACGCGCCGCTGGTCGAAGCGCTGCGCGGCGATGCCGAGCTGACGCGCGTGTACTACCTGGCCACGCCGCCGCACTTGTTTGCCTTGATCTGCGACAACCTGGAAGACAACGGCCTCGTCACGCCGAATTCGCGCGTGGTGCTGGAAAAACCGCTGGGCCGCGACCTGGCCAGCGCCAAGCAGATCAACGCCGAAGTGGGCAAGGTCTTCCAGGAATCGCAGATCTATCGTATCGACCATTACCTGGGCAAGGAAACCGTGCAGAACTTGCTGGCCCTGCGCTTCGGCAATATCCTGTTCGAACCGCTGTGGCGCCGCGAATGGATTTCCGACGTACAAATCACCATCGCCGAGAAGCTGGGCGTGGGCAACCGCATGGGTTACTACGACACCTCGGGCGCGCTGCGCGACATGCTGCAGAACCACTTGCTGCAACTGCTGTGCATCGTCGCCATGGAACCGCCGACCTCGATCGCGCCGGACGCCGTGCGCGATGAAAAGCTGCAAGTGTTGCGCTCGCTGAAAAAATTCACGCCCACCACCCTGGCGCAAAACATCGTGCGCGGCCAGTACCGCGCCGGCCACGTCGATGGCGCCACCGTGCCGAGCTACCGCGACGAACCGGACGCGCCGGAACATTCGCGCACCGAAACCTTCGTCGCGCTGAAGGCGGAAATCGACACCTGGCGCTGGGCCGGCGTGCCGTTCTACCTGCGCACGGGCAAGCGCATGGCCGACAGCCTGGCCGAAATCGTCGTGCGCTTCAAGCAAATTCCGCACTCGATCTTCAACCAGCCCACGTCCAGCTTCCAGCCGAATTGCCTGGTGATCCGTTTGCAGCCGGACGAAGGCTTGCGCATGAATTTGATGGCGAAAACCCCGGGCGACGGCATGCGATTGAAACCGGCGGAACTGGAACTCGATTTCCGCGAATCGTTCAAGACGCCGCGCATGGACGCCTACGAGCGCCTGCTGCTCGACGTCCTGCGCGGCCAGCTGACCCTGTTCATGCGCGGCGACGAACTGGAAGCGGCCTGGGAATGGGTCGAGCCGATTCTCGACCACTGGGAACAGAACGACAGCGCGCCGATTCCCTACACGGCAGGCACCTGGGGCCCGGCCGCGGCCAGCGCCCTGATCGGCCGCGATGGCTTGCAGTGGCGTGAAGAAGCGCTTCCTGAAGACTAGTTTGGAAGCGCAAGGAGCCTGGCCTTGCAAGGCCAGGCCGTTACGCAGGCGCGGAGCGGTGCTCCACGAAACCCCTGCTCCACCCCTGCCCGAAGACTAGTTTGGCAAGGCAAGGAGCCTGCCCATGCATGGGCAGGCCGTTACGCAGGCGCGGAGCGGTGCTCCGCGAAACCCCTGCTTCACCGCTTCCCGAAAACAGAAGACTAATTTAATGCTGCTTGACTCCATCCGCACCCAGCTCGATTCGCTCTCCAAGTCGGAGAAGAAGGTCGCGCTGGCCGTGCTTGACCAGCCGAACCAGACGGTCAGCCAGAACATCACGGCGCTGGCGAAAAGCGCGCAGGTGTCGGAACCGACCGTGGTGCGCTTTTGCCGCACCCTGGGCTATGACGGCTGGCATGAATTCAAGCTGAAACTGGCGCAGGGCCTGGCCCTGGCCATGCCGGGCGCGAACGAGCAGCCGGCACAGGACGACCTGGCGGCCGACCTGGTCAACAAGATTTGCAGCCGCTCGATCAACACCCTGCTCGACCTGCGCAACAACCTGAACCCGGAAGCGATCCAGCGCGCGCTCGACATCCTGTCGCGCGCCAGCAAGATCGAATTCTATGGCCAGGGCACCTCCGGCATCGTCGCGGCCGACGCGCAGCACAAATTCTTCCGCTCGGGCGTGCCGACGGTGGCCTACAGCGACCCGAACATCCACAGCATCGCGGCAGCCCTGTTGCGCGGCGGCGACTGCCTGGTGGCCATCTCGCAGCGCGGCAACAGTCCCGCCCTGGTACGCTCAGTAAAACTGGCGCGCCGCGGCGGCGCCGACGTCATCGTGCTGGCCCCATCGGGCACGCCGCTGGCCGACCTGGCGACGGTGCTGATCCCGATCGACCTGGTCTTCAACACCGACCCCTACACCCCGATTTCCGCGCGCCTGGCCTACCTGGTGGTGATCGACGTGCTGGCCGTGGGCCTGGCCCTGCAACGCGGGCCTGAATTCCGCAAGAAGATGCAGAATGCACAGAAGGCCTTGCAGGAATTCGACATGCAGTTCGACTCCTTCATCGGTTGATCCCTCACCGGTGCCAGCCGCGCTGAGCGGCGCAGTCGCTTTGCCCATCCGTCATTCCAGATGCGGCTTGCGGGGAATGCCATAGAAAGGATTCTCAATTTCTTGCCGGCAGAACTGCCCCTGGGGAAGGCGCGCGGCATGCGATTTCACCTCTGAGGCAGCAAGCGGCGCATCGGTCTTGAATGTTCCCAGCCGTGCCTGCACCGTGCCATCGGAAAGAAAGTGCAAGAGCACGGTGTCCGGGCGATCTGGACCTGTCGCGGGAAGAATGTCGACCACGGCCTGGCACCAGCGGCTGCCAGGAGAACCTTGTCTGGAAGTGCGCTCATCATAAGACATACTCGATTTTCCATCGTGGTAGCTCGTATCGAATACCACGCTCCACACCACCCGCACTCTCAGCGGTTTGTCGACCGGCCGGTCCCAGCTTAAACAGCAATTGCCACTGCTGACGGCAACTTTTTCACCATTATCCAGTGTCCTCTCGCTTGCGTCGCGAAAAAAAATGGAGCCGCCACTGGGCGCGTCTTCGATATTGAAGGGCAGCGAGATTTCCTTGTACGCAATGGAATACAGATCGTACGGCGTGTAGTTATAGGAAGTGGTCGTGAAAGTTTGCTCACTTAACTCTTTTTGCAATCGATCATCCTGCTCCCTGGCATTGCAGGCGGCCAGCATGGACAGAGACAACAGGATGAGGATAAATTTTTTCATGATCAGAAAAATGTATAAAACAGACAAGTCCGGGCAATTATGCGTGCATTCCCAAAAAAGCAAGATTCAATTAGGCAAGTAGTGCCAGGGGGAAGACAATAGTGGGTCCCACATGCAATGGATTCGGTACAATAGTCCGGCAAGCCCATTCACTCTTTCCCGTGCAGCCATGAACCAACTCGAACAACTGAAGCAATTTACTACCGTGGTGGCCGACACCGGCGACTTCCAATCGATTCAGGCCTACACGCCGCGCGACGCGACGACGAATCCGTCGTTGATCCTGAAAGCCGTGCAGAAGGATGAATACAAGCCGCTGCTGGAAAAGGCCGTGCGCGACCATCCGCACGCCTCCACCGCCGAAATCATCGACCGCCTGCTGATCGCGTTTGGCGTGGAAATCCTGCAAACCATCCCCGGCCGCGTCTCCACCGAAGTCGATGCGCGCCTGTCATTCGACACGGATGGCACGGTGGCCAAGGGCCGCGACCTGATCGCCCTGTATTCGAACGCCGGCATTGCCCGCGAGCGCGTGCTGATCAAGATCGCCTCCACCTGGGAAGGCATCCGCGCCGCCGCCATCCTGGAAAAAGAAGGCATCCGCTGCAACATGACCCTGCTGTTCTCGCTGGCGCAGGCCATCGCCTGCGCCGAAGCGGGCGCGCAGCTGATTTCGCCGTTCGTCGGCCGCATCTACGACTGGTACAAGAAATCGACGGGCATCGATTACATGGGCGCGGAAGACCCGGGCGTGCAGTCGGTCCGGCGCATCTACAATTACTACCGCAAGTTCGGCTACAAGACCGAGGTGATGGGTGCTAGCTTCCGCAACACCTCGCAAATCCTCGAACTGGCCGGCTGCGACCTGCTCACCATCAGCCCCGACCTGCTGCAAAAGCTCGCCGACAGCGATGCCTCCGTGGAGCGCAAGCTGAGCGCCGAAGCGGCGCCATCGACCAACGTCGTGCACATGTCGCTCAACGAAGAAGCCTTCCGTTTCATGATGAATGAAGACGCGATGGCGACGGAGAAGCTGGCCGAAGGCATCCGCGCCTTCTGCGTCGATTCCGGCAAGCTGAAACAGATGATCGCGGCGCTGCGTTAATCGCCTATGCCCCCGCAAAAAGCGGCGTCCGTGCACTGCACGGCGCCGCTTTTTTTCCGTCTCGCCCTCGCCCGCCTTCGTGAAAGGGAGCGCCCGGCGGGCGATCTGTAGCACGGGCGTGGCAGCAACAGTGAGCAAAACAGGCCAATTTTTTGCTTACTTCTTGGTCACTTATCGGTGCATACTATGTCGCACAGGCAATTAAATCCCCTCTGCGACAGGAGTTATGACCATGCATGCCCTCTCCCACCTTCGTATCGGCACCCGCCTGGCGGCAGGCTTCGCGCTGGTACTGTTGCTGTCCGTAATTTCCACTTCGTACGCGCTGTACAGTGCCCGCGTGAATGCCGAAGCGACCCGGGAAATGATGGAAAAACCGCTGGCCAAGGAACGCCTGGTATCGGACTGGTATGTGCTGATTTACTCGGCCATCGCGCGCACCTCGATGATTGCCCGGAGCACGGATGAAACCCTGTCCAGCGTGTTTGCCGACACCATCGCCGACAGCACGAAACAGGGCAGCGAACTGCTGAAGAAAATCGAAACCCTGCTCGTCAGTGAGGAAGAAAAGGCCATCTTCAAGGCCTCCATCGCGGAACGCGTCAAATACCAGGATGCCAAGACCCAGGTGATGAACGCGCGCAGGGGCGGCAATGCGGCCCTGGCGGAAAGTACTTACCGCGACAGCTTCGCGCCCGCCGCCACCAAGTACCAGAACAACGTCAAGGCGCTGCTGGCGCAGCAGCGCCAGGCCATCGACGCGACGGCGCACGCCATCGAGGCAGCCAATGAGCGCAGCATCACCCTGTTGTTGCTGCTGTGCGCGCTGGTGGTGGCCCTGGGCAGCGTCTGTGCCTGGCTGATCACGCGTTCGATCACCGCGCCCCTGCAGGCGGCCGTGAAGGTGGCAGAAACGGTCGCCGCGGGCGACTTGCGCACGCATTTCGGTACGACGGCCAGCGATGAAATCGGCGACCTGATGCGTGCGTTGCACGGCATGAACGAGGCACTGCGCAAGGTGGTGTCGGAAGTGCAGACGGGTACCAACGCGATTGCCACGGCATCGGGCGAAATCGCCGCCGGCAACCAGGATTTGTCGGCGCGCACGGAGCAGCAAGCCAGTTCGCTGGAAGAGACGGCGTCGTCGATGGAAGAATTGACCAGCACCGTGAAGCAGAATGCGGACAATGCGCGCCAGGCCAACCAGATGGCGGTTGCCGCGTCCAGCGTGGCCGAACGGGGCGGCAGCATCGTCAGCCAGGTGGTCGATACCATGGGCGCCATCGACACGGCGTCGACGAAAATCGTCGACATCATCGGCGTCATCGACGGCATCGCCTTCCAGACGAATATCCTGGCCTTGAACGCGGCCGTCGAAGCGGCGCGTGCCGGCGAGCAGGGGCGCGGCTTTGCCGTCGTGGCCACGGAAGTGCGCAGCCTGGCGCAGCGCTCGGCGGCAGCGGCGCGCGAAATCAAGACCCTGATCGGCGACTCGGTGGAACAGGTCAACAACGGCACGCGGCTGGTGCAGCAGGCCGGCAACACCATGGGCGAAGTGGTCGACAGCGTGCGCAGGGTCACCGACATCATGGCCGAGATCACTGCCGCCAGCGCCGAACAAAGCATGGGGATCGACCAGGTCAATCAGGCCATCGCGCAGATGGACCAGGTAACGCAGCAAAATGCGGCTCTGGTGGAGGAAGCGGCGGCGGCGGCCGAGAGCATGCAGGATCAGGCGGCGCGCCTGGCGCAGGTGGCGGCCGGCTTCCAGCTCGAACACGTGACACCGGCAGTGGCGCCGGTACGCGCCGCGCGGCCGGCCAGGACCGCCACCGCCGCCACGCCGCGGCTGGCAACGCAGCGCCAGTCCCAGGCGACGGCCAGCAAGCCGGCCGCACCCAAGGCTGCCGGTGCTGCGGCGCACAAAACGCCATCGCACGTCGCCAGCGAGCAGGACTGGGAAGAGTTTTAAGCCCGCTGTCAGGCACCGTGCAGGCGGCGGCAAGGTGCTTGAAACTATTTGACAGCGGCGCCAGGCGCGCCGATACTGGCTTCAGGTGGGACTGGCGCGCCACCGCGACATGAGACAGCCGGCGCCTCCAGGGAGAGACCATGCGCCCCTATCTTGCTTCCGCCTCTTGCGTCATGCGCCTGCTTGCCGTCCTCCTCTGCGCCGCGCTGGCCGCCTGCGCCGCCGCACCGCCCGTCAGCTTGCCCCCCATCTTCAACGATAGCGATTTTGCGCCGGCCACCGCCATCGATGCCGGCCAGGTCTTTGCCATCGACGAGACCATGCGCCAGTATGTGCGCACGCAAGTGCGGCGCGAGGCGCGCAACAAGAATGACCGCGCGGCCCTGTATGACGCCCTGTACGACAAGAGCAAGCTGAAACTCGAGTACGATGCGGCCATGACGCGCAATGCGCGCGAAACGTTCTCCGCGCGCCAGGGCAACTGCCTGTCGCTGGTGATCATGACGGCGGCGCTGGCGCATGAATTGGGCTTGCAGGTGCGCTACCAGGAGGTGCTGGGCGAAGAAAGCTGGAGCCGCAGCGGCGACATGTATTTTGTCGCCGGCCACGTCAACCTGGTGCTGGGCCAGCGCCTGGGCGACAATCCGAATAACTACGACGCCAAGGGCATGATGGTGATCGACTTCCTGCCGTCCGGCGACGTGGCGGGCTACCGCACGCGCGAAATCAGCGAAGCGACCGTGCTGGCCATGTACATGAACAACCGCGCCGCCGAAACCATGAGCGAGGGCCAGCTGGACCAGGCATACTGGTGGGCCAGGGCGGCCCTCCAGCAGGATCCCTCGTTCAGCGGCGCCTACAACACGCTGGGCGTGATCCAGCTGCGCCATGGCAACCTGGCGCAAGCGCGGCGCACGCTGGCCCATGTGCTGATGCGCGCGCCGGACAACACGGTGCTGCTGTCGAACCTGGCGCAAGCGCTGGAAGCGTCCGGCCTGCCCGATGAAGCGCTGCCGCTGCGCCGGCGCCTGCTGGCGCTGCAGCCGCAGCCACCCTTCCACTACTTCAACCTGGGCAAGGCGGCCATGCAGCAAAACGATTACGTACAGGCGATCCGCCTGTTTTCACGCGAAATCGCGCGCGACCCGTACTACCATGAATTCCACTTCTGGCTGGCGCAGGCGTATGCGCGCCTGGGCCAACTCGCGCAGGCGGACCGGCAGCTGGAACTGGCGATGGACAACAGCACCACGCGCAGCGAGCACGGGCTGTATGCGGCCAAGCTGCAGCGCCTGCGCACCCTCAGCACGCATTAATCTTCCAGGAACATCTGCTGCAGGTCATTCAGGAAGCACAATCCCCGTTCAGTCGGGCGGATGACCTGATGGTCGCGGTACAGCAAGCCTTTCGCTTCGGCCGCATTGAGCGGCTTGTCGATGGCGTTGATGGCCAGGCCCGTGCGCTCGGCGAACAGGTTCGGCGAGAAACCCTGCGTCAGGCGCAGGGTATTGAGCATGAATTCAAAACCCATCTCCTCGCGTGCCAGCTCGCGCTCTTCCTGCACCGGCACGCCGGCCAGTACCGCGTCCATGTAGGCGCGCGGCTGCTTGTAGCGGGCCTGACGCAAGACGCGGTGCGGGAACGAGATTTTCGAGTGCGCGCCCGCGCCGATGCCCAGGTAGTCGCCAAATTCCCAGTAATTGCGGTTGTGCCTGGCCTGGCGGCCCGGCTGCGCATACGCCGACACTTCGTAGCGGCCGTAGCCGGCCTGCGCCGCGCGCTCAGCCACCATGTCGGCGATGTCGGCGCTGGCGTCGTCGTCCGGCAGCGCGGGCGGATACTTGGCGAACAGGGTGTTCGGTTCCAGCGTCAGGTGATACAGCGACAAATGCGGCGGCGCGAACGACAATGCCGTTTCCAGGTCCTGCTGCGCCTCGGCCAGGGTTTGCGTGGGCAGCGCGTACATCAGGTCGAGATTGAAATTGTCGAAGTTCGCGTGCGCGATGTCCACCGCGCGGCGCGCTTCGTTGTCGTCATGGATGCGCCCCAGCGCCTGCAAATGGCGGCCATTGAAGCTCTGGATGCCGATCGACAGGCGGTTGATGCCACTGGCCCGGTAAGACTTGAATTTTTCCGCCTCGAAGGTGCCCGGATTGGCTTCCATGGTGATTTCGCAATCGGGCTCCAGGGGCAGCAGGGTGCGCACGTCCGACATCAGCCGGTCCAGCCCCGCCGCCGACATCAGGCTGGGCGTGCCGCCTCCAATGAAAATCGTGTGGATCTTGCGGCCCCATATCAGCGGCAGCGCCATTTCCAGGTCCAGGCGCAGGGCCGCCAGGTACTCCGCTTCCGGCAAGTCACCACGCACCTCGTGCGAATTGAAATCGCAATACGGGCATTTTTTCACGCACCACGGGAAATGGATGTACAGCGACAGCGGCGGCAGTGCCGTCAGGTTCAGCGCGCCCGGCTGCAGGTACTTCAGGGCCGCTCCGGCCGCGCCGGAAATGCCTTCCTGCGGCGCGGGCGAGGCTCCGGGCTTCGCTGCCGACTTGGCAACGGCGCCCACCAGTTTGATCGGGATCATCGCAGGGTCCGCAGCTTGTCGACCAGCGCGCGCAGGGCCTGGCCACGGTGCGACAACGCGTTCTTTTCATCGGACGTCAGTTCGGCCGCGCACTTGTCCAGCGCGGGAATGAAGAAATGCGGATCGTAGCCGAAGCCGCCGGTGCCGCGCGCAATGGCGATCATTTCGCCATTCCAGCGGCCGTCGGCGATCACCGGCTGCGGGTCGTCCGCATGGCGCACGTACACCAGCACGCAGTAGTAATACGCGGACTTGTCGGCATGCGCCTCCAGGTCGGCGATCAGTTTGGCGCTGTTGGCGGCGTCCGATTTCGGCTCGCCCGCATAGCGGGCCGAATACACGCCGGGCGCGCCGCCGAGCGCATTGACGCACACGCCGGAATCGTCGGCCAGCGCCGGCAAGCCCGTCAGGCGGGACGCGTGGCGCGCCTTTTGCAGGGCGTTTTCAACGAAGGTGTGGAATGGTTCGTCGCTTTCCGGCACGGCGTACTCGCCCTGGGCGTGGACGGAAAAACCGATGGTCGAGAGCAGCTCGTTGAATTCCTTGAGCTTACCGGCGTTGTTGGAGGCGAGAATGAGGCGTTGGGTCATGTCAGTAGTCCGGTTGAAGTGCCGACATTGTAAACCTTTTGCGCCCCCCTCACCTCGCCCCGCCGCCGCGCTCAACGGCGGCAGGTGTGGGATTTTTGCCCGGCGCGATGGCAAAAAGATGTAAATCTATGTAAAGATCAGATCCCTAATGCTTGCTTCTGCAGGGTGATCAGGTCGGCGATGCCGCCCTGCGCCAGATCCAGCAAGCGGTTCATGCCGGCGCGGTCGAACGCGGCGCCTTCGGCCGTGCCCTGTACTTCGATGAAGTGACCCGCTTCTGTCATCACCACGTTCATGTCCGTGTCGCAGCCCGAGTCTTCCACATAGTCCAGGTCCAGCACTGGCATGCCCTGGTAGACGCCTACCGAGATGGCGGCGACAAAGCTTTTCACGGGGATGGCGGTGATCGCACCGCGCGCCTGCAGCTGGGAAAACGCGTCATACGCGGCCACCATGGCGCCCGTGATCGAGGCCGTGCGCGTGCCGCCGTCGGCCTGGATGACGTCGCAATCGAGGTGCAGCGTGCGTTCGCCGAACGCCTGCAGATCGAAGGCGGCGCGCAGCGAGCGGCCGATCAGGCGCTGGATTTCCTGCGTGCGGCCGGACTGCTTGCCGCGCGCCGCTTCGCGGTCCATGCGCGTGTGCGTCGAGCGCGGCAGCATGCCGTACTCGGCTGTTAACCAACCCTGGCCCTTGCCCTTCAGGAAACCCGGCACCTTGTCTTCGATGCTGGCGGTGCAGATGACCTTGGTGTCGCCGCACTCGATCAGCACCGAGCCTTCGGCATGCTTGGTGTACTGGCGGGTGATACGGATGGCGCGCAGCGCGTCGACGGCGCGGCCGCTCGGGCGGGATTCAAATGTCATGGGGTGTCCTGTGTGATTGGGGTTGCGGCCGCGATTTTACCACCGCGTCGCCATGACACAGCGCAGGGCGGCCCGCGCACAAGATCCCTACAATCCTGCCCCACCAAACACAATTTTCTTTACAATGCCGTAAAACGCACACTATTCAGCAATTTTCAGGCCATCGCGCACTTCGGTCCTGTTTTGCAGCGCGGGCGGTATTGCCTGCGCTGGCTGATTAAGTGTATAAGTGACTGTATACAAGACCAAATCGGGGAATCCTTTGAGCATTTCAAGCATGACAGGCTACGCGGTTGCCACCAGCGAAGGTGCTGCAGGCACACTGACAATTGAAATCAAGAGCGTCAACTCGCGCTTTCTCGACCTGCAATTCCGCATCAACGACGATTTGCGGGCGCTGGAGCCTGACTTGCGCGCCGCCGTCATGTCCGCCATCACGCGCGGCAAAGTCGAGGTACGCCTGAGCTTTGGCCGCAAGGCCGCGACGGCCGGCACGCAGGCGCTGAACCTGCCCCTGCTAGCCGAACTGGCGCGCCTGCAAAACGAAGTGGGCCAGCATTTTGTCTCAGCCCCCGTCATGACGGTGGCCGAACTGCTGCGCTGGCCGGGCATCATCGAAGAAGCGCAAGTGGGACAAGAGTCCCTGCAGGCGGACGTGGGCGCGCTGACCAAACGCACCGTGGCGGCCTTCGTCGACAGCCGCAAGCGCGAAGGCGCGGCGCTCGAAGCGGTGCTGGTGTCGCGCATCGAAGCGATGGAAGCCATCGTCAAGCGCATCACGCCCTTGATTCCGCAGGTGGTGGCGGCCTTCCAGCAAAAAGCCATCGAGCGCATGCAGGATGCGCTGGGCCTGGCCAGCCAGGGCTCGAATTCAGCCCTGTCGCGCCAGGACGCCATGGAGCGCATCCGCCAGGAAGTCATTTTGTACGGCATCCGCATCGACGTCTCGGAAGAACTGGCGCGCCTGTCGGCCCACCTGGGCGAAACGCGCCACATCCTCACCAAGGGCGGGCAAGTGGGCAAGCGCCTCGACTTCATGATGCAGGAACTCAATCGCGAAGCCAACACGCTGGGCGCCAAGGCTTCCGTCAAGGAACTGGCGGACGCCTCGATGGACTTGAAGCTGCTGATCGAACAGATGCGCGAACAGGTGCAGAACCTGGAATAATCCTTCAGGCCAGGCGCGTTGCGGCGCGCCCCCTGTCGCTGGCGGCGATGACGACGCAGGCGACAAACAACACGATGCTGTATTCCACGCCGCCGGCGCCATGTTCGCCCACGAACCAGCCCTTGGCCGCATGCACGATGGCGATGCCGCCGACGCAGATCACCATCAGCCCGGCCGCCGCCCAGCGCGTGTATTTGCCGACGATGAGCAAACTGCCGCAAACGATCTCGACCACGGTAATCGCCCACACCACAGCCAGGCCGCAGATAAATCCCTTGTCTTCCAGGAAACCGGCAAAACGAGGAATCGTGCCGTTGGCGATGCGCGTAATGGCGTGCGCCATGAACATCACGGCAATGGCCACGCGCAGCAACAGCATGGCCTGGGCAACACTGAGAAATGGGAAATTTTTCATGCGTGCATCCTGTCGGCAAAATAGTTATCAAGAAAAAACCATTCCAAATTAAATAACTATTCCCTCAAGATAACAAGCAAAATATGTGTAGACGCGGCGGCAAGGCGCATCGGGGGACTGGCTGGTCGCCTTGCCTCTTGGTAAAATACTGAATTGGGCGGCGCGCACGCAAGCGCACACGCCGCCATCACACGCATATGGAAAGATCCGCATGAGCCACCCTACCGCCTTCTCCGGCAGCCTGTTCGTGGTCGCCGCGCCATCGGGCGCCGGCAAATCGACACTGGTCAATGCATTGCTGGCGCAAGAGCCCGGCATCAAATTGTCGATTTCGACCACCACGCGCGCGCCCCGTCCGGGCGAGCAGCACGGCCGCGAGTACTACTTCACGACAGCGGAAGACTTTGTCGCGCGCGCCGACCAGGGCGAGTTCCTGGAATGGGCGGAAGTGCATGGCAATTACTATGGCACCTCGCGCATCATGGTGGAACAGCAAATGCTGGCCGGCACCGACATCCTGCTGGAAATCGACTGGCAGGGCGCGCGCCAGGTGCGCAAGCAATTCCCCCGCGCGGCCGGCATTTTCATCCTGCCGCCATCGATCGATGCGCTGGAAGAGCGCCTGAACAAGCGCGGCCAGGACGAGCCGCACGTGATCACGCGCCGCCTGCTGGCGGCCGGCGGCGAAATCGCACACGCTCCCGAGTTCGAGTATGTTATTATCAATGAAGAGTTTACGGTCGCTTTGTCCGAACTGAGCGCGATCGTGAGAGCGGCCCGTTGCCGGTTTGCGCAACAAGCGGCCCGCAACGCATCGCTATTCGCCCAGCTGGGCCTGCACGCAGAATAATCGTCTCTGCACGCCAGTTCACACAGCGCCACGCACCACTATTAGGAGTTACTATGGCCCGTATCACCATCGAAGATTGCCTGAAACAGATCCCTAACCGCTTTCAGCTGACCCTGGCTGCAACCTACCGCGCACGTCAGTTGTTGCAAGGCCACACCCCAAAAGTGGAAGCCAAGGACAAGCCTACCGTTGTCGCACTGCGTGAAATCGCTGCCGGTAAAGTCGGCATCGAAATGCTGAAAAAGGTCCCGATGTAATTGGGAAGCCGCGTGCCGGAACAGTGCTGACCCCTGGTTCTACCGTATCGTTTATTCACACTGTAAAGCAACGCGACGTTTTATGAGTCTGACTCCAGCCGACACGACTTCTGCAGCACTGCCGCCTCTGGCCCCGCGCCAGGCGGCAAAATCACAGGGCGCTTCCGCGTCCGGTGCTGGCACGTCCGCCGGGACTGCCTCCGCGACACCGCCAGCACCCGCCTTGGGCGTGGCCTCCGTCAGCCACCTGGCCGACAAGCTGGCCGAATACCTGTCCCCCGCCGACCTGAAAAAAGTCAAGGAAGCCTACCGCTTCTCCGACGAAATGCACCTGGGCCAGATGCGCCGCTCGGGCGAGCCGTATATCTCGCATCCGATCGCCGTCGCCGAAATCTGCGCTGACTGGAAACTCGACGCGCAAGCCATCATGGCCGCCCTGCTGCATGACGTCATGGAAGACCAGGACGTCAAGAAGGAAGAATTGATCGAACGCTTCGGCGCACCCGTGGCGCACCTGGTCGACGGCCTGTCGAAGCTGGAAAAGATCGAATTCCAGAGCCAGATCGAAGCGCAGGCGGAAAACTTCCGCAAGATGCTGCTGGCCATGGCGTCCGACGTGCGCGTGATCCTGATCAAACTGGCCGACCGCCTGCACAATATGCGCACGCTGGACTTCATGACGGCGGCAAAAAAACGCCGCATCGCCAGCGAGACCATGGAAGTGTACGTGCCGATCGCGCACCGCCTCGGCCTGAACAATATTTACCACGAGCTGCAGGACCTGTCGTTCTCGCACCTGTACCCGATGCGCTACCGCACCCTGGCGAAAGCCGTCAAGGCGGCGCGCGGCAATCGGCGCGAAGTGGTCAACAAGATCATGGAAGCGGTGAAAAGCACCTTGTCCATGGCCGAACTCGAGGCCGACGTCACGGGCCGCGAAAAGACCCTGTACGACATCTATAAAAAGATGCGCAGCAAGCATTTGTCGTTCTCGCAAGTGCTGGACGTGTACGGCTTCCGCGTGGTGGTGGGCAGCTTTGCCGACTGTTACGTGACCCTGGGCACCCTGCACAGCCTGTACAAGCCCATGCCGGGCAAGTTCAAGGATTACATCGCGATTCGCAAGCTGAACGGTTACCAGTCGCTGCACACGACCGTCATCGGCCCGTACGGCACGCCCGTCGAATTCCAGATCCGCACCCAGGAAATGCACCGCACAGCCGAATCGGGCGTGGCGGCGCACTGGCTGTACAAGAGCGGCGAATCGAACCCGTCCGACCTGCAGCAGCGCACGCATGCGTGGCTGCAATCGCTGCTCGACATCCAGCAGCAGACGGGCGACTCGGCCGAATTCCTCGAACACGTCAAGGTCGACCTGTTTCCCGATTCCGTCTACGTGTTTACGCCCAAGTCGAAGATCATCGCCCTGCCGCGCGGCGCCACGGCCATCGACTTCGCCTATTCGATCCATACGGGCATCGGCGACCAGACCGTGGCCGTCAAGATCAACAACGAAACCTCGCCGCTGCGCACCGAGCTGCACAATGGCGACATCGTCGAGATCATCACCGATTCCTCGTCGCGACCCAGCCCCACCTGGCTGTCGTTCGTACGCACAGGCAAGGCCCGTTCGGCCATCCGCCACCACTTGCGCACGATCAACCTGCCCGAATCGATTGCCCTGGGCCAGCAACTGCTGTCGCAGGCGCTGCACGCCCTGAACATCGACGCCGACCTGCCAGCACCTCTGGTCGAACGCCTGCTCAACGAATCGAGCGCCAATTCCATGGACGAGCTGTACGCGGACATCGGCATCGGCAAGCGCATGGCCACCCTGGTGGCACGCCACATTTTTGGCCTGATTGGCGGCGAAGCGGCCAGCATGCCCGTGGAACACAATAACGGCAGCGAACTCGACCCCGTTACCATCTGCGGCAGCGAAGGCGTCTCGGTGCAGCTGGCGCCTTGCTGTTTGCCGATACCGGGCGACCAGATCATCGGCCAGCTGCGCCGCGACCAGGGGCTGCTCGTGCACACGAGCGACTGCTCGCAAGCGAAGCGCCAGCGCGCCAAGGAACCGGACCGCTGGATCGCCGTGCGCTGGGGAACAGAACTGAACCGCCGCTTCGACTGCCGCATCAAGGTACTGATCAACAGCGAACGGGGCATCCTGGCCCGCGTGGCCGCCGAAATCGGCGAGTCCGACGCCAACATCATCTATGTGGGTATGGACGAAGACAAGGACAACGTCCTCGACCAGCTGCGCTTCACCGTGCAGGTGAAAGACCGCGTCCACCTGGCCGCCCTGCTGCGCAATGTGCGCCGGGTAGCGGGCGTCAACCGCATCCTGCGCGAACGGAATTAAGAACTAACCCAAGAGCAGAGACTGGGGTCGGACCCTCAGGGTCCGACCCCAGCCTTTAAGCTTTGCGGGTTTGATTTTCTTGCACGAAGGCGCTACTTCCGACAACAGCATTGCCACGACTAGCGTCACGCAATGCTTGGAACGCAAGCGCATCTTCTGCCTGGAACAAAGCAGCATACGCCTGCTGTCTGTCACCCGGACTGTTGCCAAGATCAAGATAAAGCGGATGCGGCTCAATCAACGGATCGATTCGCCCTTCAGCATTGCAACGGTAGCTGGACCACTTGTAATTGCCCGGATACCGCACCATGCCGGCGCGAACCGGATTGAGTTCTATATAGCGCTGGCAAACCAGCAGATAAGTCGCATCCTGTACCACACAGGATTTGTAGCGCCCATCCCACAAGGGGCCGGTACGATGACGGCGCCAGTTGATGTAATGCGCATATTCCTGTCCCAACGACTTCATCAACTGAGAAACGGCCTCGACTTTCGCCGCAGACAGCAGCAAATGCACATGATTCGTCATCAGCACATAGGCATGCAGCGCGCAGCCTTGCGTACGCGAGTGTCGTTGTAATTGTTGCAGATACCAGAGAAAATCGGCGGGTTCAAAGAAGCAGATTTGCCTGTCCGCCCCACGTTGCACCACATGCAATGGCATGCCAGGCATAAACAAACGCGGGACGCGTGCCATGGTCGCTCTCCTGCCAAGGAAAGTCCCAGCGTGACAGGCTTGCCAAGACTAACCCTGCGTCACCGCAAACTACCCCTCCCCCGGCGCCGGATACGTCACTTCCAGCAACTCCAGCTCCTGTTCGCCCTGCGGCGTGTTGAGGGTGATGAGGTCGCCCTCGCGCGCCTTGGTGATGGTGCGGGCCATGGGCGAGACCCAGCTGATCTTGCCGTTCAGGGGGTCGAATTCATCGATGCCGACGATGGTGATGGTGTGCGTTTCGCCGTCGCTGGTGCGGTAGCTTACCGTGGCGCCGAAAAATACCTGGTCGTTGCCATGGTGCACGCTGGGGTCGACGATGGCGGCCAGGTCCATGCGCTTGGTGAGGAAGCGGATGCGGCGGTCGATTTCGCGCAGCCGGCGCTTGCCGTAGATATAGTCGCCATTTTCCGAGCGGTCGCCATTCGACGCCGCCCAATGGACGATGCGCACCACTTCCGGACGGTCGACGTCGATCAGCTGCAGCAGCTCTTCCTTGATGCGCTGGTAGCCGGCCGGCGTGATGTAGTTCTTCGCGCCGGCGGGAATGGCCAGCGCCAGCGCGGCCGCTTCTTCATCGTCGTCGTTGTCGGATTCTTTTACAAAGGCTTTATTCATCCGCCTATTGTAGCCCCGCCAGCGAGCCGCAGGCACACGGGATGCGGGGGCAAACGGGCTTTTTTGACGTATCATCGTGGCAATCGCGGCAAACCGGCGCCGCACACGGAGACGGATGAAAAAATTCTACAGAGTCAGGCGCTGGCTGTTTGCGCCGCTGGTCTACCTGGCCGCCATCTGCCTGCTGATCGAGGAATGGCTGTGGGCGACGGGCGCGCGCATCATGCAGGTGGTGGCGCAATTTCCGCCCCTGCATGCGCTCGAAACGTGGATCAAGCGCCTGCCGCCGTACTGGGCGCTGGCCATCTTCGTGCTACCGGCCGTGCTGCTGTTTCCCGTCAAACTGCTGGCCCTGCTGGCGATCGCGCGCGGCCATGCATTTTCCGGCATCGGCGTGATCGTCATCGCCAAGCTGGGCGGCGCGGCCGCCGTCGCGCGCCTGTACAAGCTGACGCGCCCTACCCTGCTCAGTTTGCCGTGGTTTGCGCGCTGGCACGGTTTATTTATGGAAACCAAGGACCGCTGGATCGCCCGCCTGCGCGCCACGCGTCCATGGCGACGGGTCAGCCGCCTGTCGGCCGCGCTGGGCCGCGCCCGCCGCGCCTGGTGGCAGCGCTTGCGCAAGGGCACGCCAGGGCGCCATAATTCGCGCCCAGCCAGAGTGCTGCGCCGCTTCGCCGCTTTTTGGCGCGCCCGCCGCTGATGAAGAAAGGCCATCCCATGCACGATACTCCCCGGCTCGCCCCCGCCCTGCGCGCGGCGGCGCGGGAAATCTACCTGTACGACGCGGTCAGCTTGCAATTGCTGGACGCCAACGATACCGCCTGCGACAACTTGCAGTATGCGCGCAAGCAATTGCTGGCGATGACGCCCTTCACCCTGGCGCCACAGCTCGACGCGCAGCAGCTGGCCGCCGTGCTGGCCCCTCTGGACGACAGCATCGGCGCGCAAGCGCTGCTGCACGTGCAGCAGCGCCGCCGCGATGGCAGCCTGTATTCGCTCAGCCTGCACCTGTCGCGCGCCCGCCGCCAGGGCCGCACCCTGCTGCTGGCCGAGGGCGAAGACTTGCGCACGCCGCAGGCGACGGCCGCCGCCCTGGCGCAGGTCCAGTCGCGCTTCAACGCCATCGTCTCGAATACGCCGGGCCTGGTGTACCAGTTCTGCCTGCACGCGGATGGGCGCGCCGCCTTCCCCTACCTGAGCGATGGCTGCCAGGCCTTGCTGGGCCTGGAGCCGGCACAGCTGCACGCGTGCCCGGAACTGTTCTACCAGCTGATCCTGGCCGACGACCGCGCCTCGTATCTGGAATCGATGCAGGCGTCAAAAAACGCCTTGTGGAGCTGGAACTGGGAAGGCCGCATCTGGATCGATGCCTGGAAGGATGTCAAATGGATCAACCTGCGCTCCACGCCGCGCGCGCTGGCCGACGGCACGGTGCAGTGGGAAGGCATCATGACGAATATCACGGAAAGCCGGCTGGAACAGATCGAAGTGCGCCAGTCGCGCGCCCGCCTGGCCGAGCTGACGGCGCATATCGACAAGGTCAAGGAACATGAACGCACGCGCCTGGCGCGCGAACTGCACGATGACCTGGGCGGCAATTTGACGGCGATCAAGATGGCGCTGGCCATGCTGGCGCGCCGCCTGCCGCCGGACGATACGCTGCTGCAGGAAAAGGCCGATTATGTCGATGACCTGGTCGACCGCAGCATCGACGCCGTGCACCGTATTTCGCTGGACTTGCGCCCTTCCATGCTGGACCTGGGCCTGGTTGCCGCGCTGGACTGGCAGGTGAAGGAATTCGCGCGCCAGGCGGGCATCGAATGCCAGTTCATGTCGAACCGCCAGCATATCGAACTGGAGCTGGACCTGGCGACCAGCCTGTTCCGTATCGCCCAGGAGGCGCTGACGAATATCGCCAAGCATGCGCAGGCCAGCAAGGTCAGCGTGCGCCTGGCCCGGCAGCGCCAGCATATCAGCCTGTCGATCGCCGACAATGGCGTCGGCATGCGCCTGTCCGACCGCGCCAAGCCGCAGTCGTTCGGCATCCGCGGCATGGCCGAACGCGCCGCCGCACTGGGCGGCACCCTGAGCCTGGTGGACGGGCCCGATGGCGGCACCCTCCTGAGCATAAAAATCCGGCTGACCACGCCGCGAGAGGCGATAATAGCGGCTGCAGCCAGTGCGCCCGCGCACAGCGGGCCGCCGCCAGAAGCGGCCTAGTGGGTGAATTAGATAGGAAACAACGCAGTCATGAAAGAAAAAGCCACCATCCGGGTATTCATCGCCGACGATCATGCGATCGTGCGCGAAGGCTTGAAGCAAATCCTCGCCGACACGAAGGACATCATCGTGGCCGGCGAAGCTGAAAATGGCCACGACGCCATCAAACTGTTCCGCGGCTCGAAATGCCAGGTGTTGCTGCTCGACATCTCCCTGCCCGACCGCAGCGGCATCGAGGTACTCAAACAGATCAAGAAGGAAAAGCCGGAACTGGCCGTGCTGATGCTCTCCATGCACCGCGAGGACCAGTACGCCATCCGTTCGCTCAAGGCGGGCGCGGCTGGTTACCTGACGAAACAGAGCGCGCCGCGCGAACTGGTCACGGCCATCCGCCAGGTGGCGCAAGGCTTGAAATACATCAGTGCCTCGCTGGCGCAGGAACTGGCCAACACGGTGGGCGAAGACCACGAAACGGCCTTGCACGACACGCTCTCGGACCGCGAATACCAGACCCTGGTGATGATCGCCTCGGGCAAGGCGGTGGGCGCCATTGCCGAAGAGCTCAAATTGTCCGTGAAAACCGTCAGCGAGTACCGCGCCCGTTTGCTGGTCAAGATGAAACTCAAGAACAGCGCCGAACTGACGCATTACGCCATCCGCAACCAGCTGGTGGATTGACGGCAAAGCGGCATGCCCGCTGGCATCGGACGAATTGACAGGACTTCTCCTTGCTTCTCGCACAATAAGTTCTTTGCCAACTCGCCTATCATGGGGATAATGAGAAATATCTGAAAAGGCTGTGCCTACATGTCCAGTAAATTGCCATCTTCACCAGCAAGCGCTCCCGCTGGCGCCACGCATACCGCCGCCGCCGCGGCGATGAACCCGGCCGATATCGCGCGCGAAGCGTTTCGCCGCCTGGCCACGCGCCGCATCGCCCCCACGCCCAGCGCCTACCGCGATATCTACAATGAAATCGCCGGCATCAGCGAACCGGCCGATACGCCTGCCACCCCGGCTGCCGTGCTGGCCGCCAGCGCTCCCACGGAGAGCGGCGCGGAAAACGTCCTGACGCAGTTCGCTGCCAAGATGAGCGAATCGGCGGGCGAACTGGGTGACTTTGGCCGCCGTTTCCAGCGGGCACTGAAAGCGCGCGACTGGGACAGCTATGCGCGCACCCTGGCGCAGCTGGCGGAAAAACAGGTCAAGAAGGGTGGCGGCATCGAATTGCCGCCCCTGCCGGACGGTGAACAGACGCGCACCCTGCGTGAATTGCTCAGCCGTACCCTGGGCTTTGCCGTCGCCACCTTGCTGACGGGCACGCCCGCGCTGGTGGAAGAAGCCGAATCGCTGGGCGCGGCCATCAAGCTGGCGCACACGGAAGAGGCGCTGAACGACGCGGCGCTGCGCCTGAAGCAGCTGTGCTACCAGATCGAACTCAAAAGCGGCGATACGGCCGAGCAGCAGGAATTGCTGCTGCGCCTGTTCAAATTGCTGCTGGACAACGTCAGCCAATTGCTCGACGACGACAGCTGGCTGCGCGGCCAGGTCGATGCCGTGCAAAACCTGATCGCCGGCCCGCTCGACCAGCGCGCGCTGGAAGACGCCACGCGCAGCCTGAAGGAAGTCATCTACAAGCAAAGCCAGCTCAAGCACAGCTTGTCCGACGTCAAGCTGACGGTCAAGAACATGATGATGACCTTCATCGACCGTCTGGGGCAAGTGGCGGCCAGCACGGGCGACTTCCATGAAAAGATCGGCGGCTATTCGGAAAAGATCAGCCAGGCGGAAAATATCAGCGAATTGAACAGCGTTCTCGACGAAGTCTTGCGAGAAACGCGCATGGTGCAGAACGAAGCCCTGCGCGCACGCGACAAGATGGTGCTGGCGCGCCAGGAAGTGCAGGATGCGGAACAGCGCATCCACACCCTGGAAGCGAAGCTGCAGCATATGAGCGAACTGGTGCGGGAAGACCAGCTGACAGGCAGCCTGAACCGCCGTGGCCTGGACGATGTGTTCGAGCGCGAGACGGCCCGCTCCGACCGGCGCGGCACGCCGCTGTGCATCGCCATGCTGGACCTGGACGATTTCAAGCGCCTGAACGACACCTACGGTCACCTGGCCGGCGATGCCGCGTTGAAACACTTGGTCAAGATCGTCAAGGAAACCCTGCGCTCGATGGACGTCATCGCCCGCTTCGGCGGCGAGGAATTCCTCATCCTGCTGCCGGAAACCACGGTCGAGGCAGCTTCGTCGACGATGACGCGCTTGCAGCGCGAGCTGACCCGGCATTTCTTCCTGCACGATAACGAGAAAGTCTTGATCACCTTTTCCGCCGGCGTGGCCCTGCGCCTGCCCAACGAAGACCAGGCCGAGCTGGTCAAGCGCGCCGACCGCGCCATGTACCAGGCCAAGCAGACGGGCAAGAACCGCGTGGTGGTGGCGGAATAGCTACGGCCCACTGCACGCCATGCCGTCCCGCCACCCGGCCGGACGGCATTTTTTATATCAAAACAACAATAATCACTACCCTTCCTGCGCTTCGCCGGCATGCACGCGATATGAAAATAAAACTATTTTTACCCTCAAGTTTCCTTAAATCATGCCGTCTAGCGCGCGGCCAGCCGCAAACTGAAGGGCTGAAAATTAAAATTTAAAGCGCTTTTCGCCATAAATTTTCCTGCAGAGCAACCGTTACCCTAAATAACAGCGGCTTGATTGTCCCGGAACAGCGGGGCAGGCCAAAGTGACTAGCACATAGCGCAATGTAGTACCTGTCTGGAGAAACATCATGGCTGCAGTAATTAATACCAACATCTCGTCCCTGAATTCGCAACGTAACCTGTCGACCTCGCAGTCGGCCCTGAGCACCTCGCTGCAACGCCTGTCCTCCGGCATGCGCATCAACAGCGCCAAGGATGACGCTGCTGGTCTGGCGATTTCCGACCGTATGACGTCGCAAATCCGCGGCATGACCCAAGCGACCCGCAATGCCAACGACGGCGTTTCGCTGGCGCAAACGGCCGAAGGCGCGTTGTCCACCTCGGGCGACATCCTGCAACGTATCCGCGAACTGGCCGTGCAATCGTCGAACTCGACCAACACCGCCAGCGACCGCCAAGCCTTGCAAACAGAGGTCGGCCAACTCGGTTCGGAACTGAACCGCGTCGCCCAAACCACCCAGTTCAACGGCCAGAATTTGCTTGACGGCAGCATGGGCACGGCCAACTTCCAGGTCGGCGCAAACGCCAACCAATTGATCTCGGCCAGCGGCGCCAACTTCCTGACCAACACCTATGGCGACAACCGCGTAGAAAACGATGCTGTAGCCGTTATCGCTACGACAAACGTGACTGCCGGTTCGGTCAAAGTGGACGGTTCGCTGGGTAGCGCGACAATTACCACGGCGGCCACCGACACGGCGAAATCGATCGCCGCCAACGTCAACAAGGCAACGGCGAGCACCGGCGTCACGGCATCGGCAAAAACCGATATGTCGCTCAAATTGGGTGCCTCGGAATCGTATTCGTTCACGATCGCCTCGGACAATACGGCAGCAAACGCCGTGACCGTCTCGTTCTCCATGGGCGGCGGCACCACGGCTAGCGATTATGCATCGGGCATCAATGCGATCAATGCCCAGACCTCCAAAACGGGTGTTACGGCACAGTATGACGCCACGAATAGCGGCATCAAATTGACCAATGCCTCTGGTAATGACATCAGCCTCACCAATACCAAAGGTGGTGGCAACACAGTCTTCGCTACGGCGACCTATAAAGTCGACACGCCAACAGTGAAAGACGCCCTGACGACCTCGTTCACGGGCTTGACGACAACCGCCACCAGCGCGGTAGCAAACGGCCGCATTACGTTCGACTCGGAAAAAAGCTACCAGGTCACGGACACCACGTCGGGCCTGCTGCCTGCAGGTACAGGTGGTACCAAGGGCGCATCCGTGTTGAAAGACGTGGCATCGCTGGATGTGACGACCTTCGACGGCGCACAACTGGCCCTGAAAATCGCCGACGCCGCCCTGGCTTCGGTGAACAGCCAACGCGCCCAGTACGGTGCTTTGCAATCGCGCTTCAGCTCGGCGATCTCCAACTTGCAATCGACCACGGAAAATCTGTCCGCATCGCGCAGCCGCATCGTCGATACCGACTTCGCTGCGGAAACGGCCAACATGACCCGCGGCCAGATCCTGCAACAAGCTGGTACGGCCATGCTGGCGCAAGCGAACTCGCTGCCAAACGGCGTCCTGAGCCTGCTGCGCGGCTAATCTCCGATTAGTCAGGCAACAGCGCAGGACTCTGATTCCCCTGCCGGATTTTTTCGGCAGGGGAATTTTCACTAGGAGAGCACCATGACTATCGACACGATAGCGGCCGCCTCCGCGGCCAGGATAGACAAGAGTTATGTGTCTGCGGACACGTCGGCAGCGCGCCCGGCAGCGCCACGCACGGCCACGGAAAACGGCACGGTTGCACCACAGCAAGCCGACAAGGAACCGAGCCGGGAACAGTTGACCAAGGCGGTGTCGGCGCTGAACCAGTCGTCGCAAATGAAGACGCAAGGCATTGAATTTTCCATCGACGAAGACAGCCAGCGCACGGTGGTGAAGGTCATCGACCAGGAAACCAAGGAAGTACTGCGCCAGATACCCACCAAAGAAGCCCTGGAATTGGCCAAGACCTTTGACTCGGCCAAAGGCTCGCTGATCAGTCAAAGCGCATAATAATGGCGTTGCACACGGACGGACAGCATCGTGACAGCACGCATCGGCACGACCACGGGGCACGATAGCCTGGCTATCCGGCCCTGTCTTTTTATTGCAAATACAGCAACACCCACCTTTCTCTCGCCCGCTTTTCCGCTCCCGCTGAAAACAGCGCGGTAAATCCCCCTCTCAAGTCTTGATTGATTCTGCCGATAACAGCTTATATTAGCGTTTTCCTAGGAGCATTCAGTGGCCATCACACCTACACTATCATCCGTTGGCATCGGCGCCGGCGCCAGCGGCCTGGACGTGGGCGCCATCATCGACAAGCTGATGACGGCGGAATCGGCACCGCTGGATACCTTTGACAAAAAAACGGCTTCCTACCAGGCCAAGCTCAGCGCCCTGGGCACCCTGAGCGGCGCCGTCAGCACCTTTCAGGGTTCGCTGTCGGCACTGACCAATTCGAACAACTTCCGCGCCGTCAGCGCCATGCCGTCCGACCCGCTGGTGCTGTCGGCCAGTGCCGGCGCCAAGGCCGTGGCGGGCAACTACAACATCAACATTTCCCAACTGGCCCAGGCGCAGACGCTGACGTCGGGCGGCATGGCCAGCAAGCTGTCGACCATCGGCAGTGGCGCCAAGACCACGGTTTCCTTCCAGCTGGGCTCGCTCGCTGGCGGCACCTTTGGTGTAACAGGCACGGCACTGGGCGGCAGTACCCTGCTCACCGGTGTGAGCAACGGCTCGCTGAGCATCAACGGCACGGCCATTCCGACGGATGCCAGCACCAAGAGCGCACGCGCGCTGGCGGACGCCATCAACGCCAAGAGCAGCACCACGGGCGTGACCGCCACGGCCCAGCCAACAGCCAGCACCGCCGGCATGTTCAGCGGTTTCGGCAATATTGCCACCGGCGCGGACGGCACCTATTCGCTGTCGGTTGGCGGCATCGAGATCGTCACGCAGGGCAATGGCGTCGCCGCAGGCGGCGGCATCACTGCCGCCTCGCTCGATACGACGCTGGCAGGCCCGAATGCCGTCTCGAACGCGCTGGCCGCGGCAAATATTACCGTCACCGGCAAGGCGGCCGACGGCACCTTGCAATTTACGCGTGCCGATGGCTCCAACCTCAACATCGAAGAAGTGGTCACAGGCAGTGTCATGGGTGGTATCGGACACGCCGCCAATGCCGTCAACGATGGCTCGAATGTCACGCTTGCCAGCTCGCTCACCCTGGCCTCGGGCAATGCCAGCCCCATCACCGTCGCCGGCAGCAATCCGGCTGCCGCCGGCTTGGCGGCTGGCACGGGCGGCGCTTACATGAATACGGGCTTCACCCAGGATGGCACGCAGGCCACGGGTTCGGTGGTGATCGACGCCACCAACAACAGCTTGCAAGGCATACGCGACGCCATCAATAACGCGGGCCTGGGCGTCACCGCCAGCATCGTATCGGACGGCACGGACAAACCGTATCACCTGGTACTCAGTTCGAGCAAGACGGGCGCCAATTCGGCCATGAAAATTTCGCTCAGCGGCAGCGATGGTCAGCCGGCCGACAGCGCCTTGAACGATCTGCTGTCCTACGATGCTTCCGGCACGCAAAACCTGAAGCAGAACAGCGCGGCGCAAAACACTAAATTCAGCGTCAACGGCATTGCCATCACCAGCAGCTCGAACAGCGTCGATTCGGCGATCGAAGGCGTCACGCTGAGCATTACAAAAATAGGCAATTCCAGTTTGTCGGTGAGCAAAGATACAACAACGGTGAAGACCAGCATCACCGCCTTCGTCAAGGCCTACAACGATCTGAACACGTCGATCGGCAAGATGACGGCCTTCAATCCCGACACCAAGAAGGGTGGCGTCTTGCTGGGCGACTCGACCGTTCAATCGATCCAGAGCCAGTTGCGCCGGCAGCTGGGCGCGCCGATTACCGGTTTAAGCAGTGGCATGAACACCTTGAGCCAGGTGGGTATTTCCTTCCAAAAAGATGGCAGCCTGACGCTGGATTCAAGCAAACTCGACAAGGCGATCAGCGCCAACTTCGGCGATATCGCCGGCCTGTTTTCGGCCATCGGCAAGGCCACCGACAGCAACGTCGCCTTCACCAGCTCGACGGCCGCCACCAAGCCAGGCACCTATGACCTGACCATCACCACCATGGCCAGCCAGGGTTCGCTCACGTCCGATGGCGTGCTGCCGGCCAGCACCACGATTGCCAGCGACACCACCTGGAATATCACCCTCAACGATACGGAGCCATCGGCGGCCAAGAATACGGCCCAGGTGACGATACCGGCAGGCACCTACACGCCGGCGCAGATGGCATCGCTGATGCAATCGTCGATCAACGGCGTGAAGGCTTTTTCAGACAATGGCGCGACGGTCTCCGCGTCGATCGACGGCACCGGCAAACTGGTCCTGGTGTCGAGCCGCTATGGCTCCGTATCGAACCTGGCACTGAGCAACAGCACGGGAACCGGCACGGAAGTCCTGTTTGGCGCGGCCAAGCCCGTCAAGGGGGCCGACGTGGCCGGCACCCTGGGCGGGCAACCTGTGGTCGGCTCCGGCCAGACACTGACGGGCGCGCCCGGCTCGCAAGCGGAAGGCTTGAAAATTGAAGTGACTGGCGGCACCATCGGCTCGCGCGGCACGGTCAGTTTCTCGCAAGGCTATGCCTACCAGTTGAACAACCTGGCCACTTCCTTCCTGGGTACGGGCGGCGTGATCACCGGGCGCACGAGCGGCATCAATGAAACCCTGAAGTCGATAGCGACGCAACGCGACAAGTTCAGCGCGAAGCTGACCGACATCGAAGCGCGCTACCGTGCCCAGTACTCGCGCCTGGACGTGTCCCTGAACAAATTACAGGGCACGCAAACCTATTTGACCCAGCAGCTGGCCGCCATCGCCGCCAACCGCTAAGCGCCATCATCAGGAGAAAACATGTTTGGAACCCAACAACGCGGCGTCAACGCCTACGCCAAGGTCGGCCTGGAAACGGGCATCGTCTCGGCCTCGCCGCACAAGCTGATCGTGATGCTGTACGACGGCGCCCTGGTGGCCGTGCTCAGCGCGCAAGTACACATGAAATCGGGCAATATTCCAGAAAAGGGCAAGTCCATCTCGAAAGCCATCCAGATCATCGACAATGGTTTGCGCGCCAGCCTGGACAAGGAGGCGGGCGGCCAGATCGCCGAAGGCCTCGACGCCCTGTACGAGTATATGAGCGCGCGCCTGCTGACGGCTAACCTGAACAACGATATTACCCTGCTGGAAGAAGTACAGCGCCTGCTGACCGACCTGCGTGAAACCTGGAACGCCATCGGCTCCACGCCCGCCGCCATCCCCGGCGCCGATTTGAAACGTATGCCCAGCCTTGCGAGCGCCTGACCCATGATGACCAATCAAGAAGTCCTGACCACCTATGAAACCATGCAGACCCTGACGGGCCGGATGGTGACCGCCGCCGGCAATGCCGACTGGGATGAACTCGAAGCGCTGGAGCAACAAGTGAGCGCGCACGTGGCAGCGCTGAAGGCGAATGAAGCAAAAGTCGTGCTGGAAAGCGCCGGCCGCCAGCGCAAGGTCGCGCTGATCAAGCAGATCCTGGAAGACGACCGCAAGATCCGCGACCTGACCATGCCGTGGATGGCGCATTTGTCCAAGCTGATCAACAGCACGGGCACCGAACGGCGCCTGGCCAACGCCTACGGCGCCTAAACGCCCAAGGGGCAAGGTCACATATCATGTTGCCGAAGATGGATGCCATCGGCATGACGCCCCTGACCCCGGTCAAGGGCGCGCGCCCGGCCGACGCCGTCGCCGACCCGCGCCAGGCCGAGTTCCAGCGCTCGCTGCAGGGACTGATCGGCAAATCCATGCAGGGCCAGGTGCTGGCGCGCATGGGCGATGGCAGCTACCTGGTGCGCGTGGCCGGTACGCCGGCCCGCATGCAGCTGCCCGCCGGCGCCCAGCTGGGCACCGAGATTCCCCTGACCTTGATCGGCATCAATCCCCGTCCCTCGTTTCAAATCGGCAATAACCGCGACCAGCCCGCCAGCGCCCTGCTGACGTATGCGGACGCGGAAGCCGAACCCGACGCCTTGGAAGCGCGCGGTCCCCAGACCGGCGCCGCCCAGGCGGGCACACGCGCCAGCAGTACGGCCGCCACCCTGCTCAGCCGCGCGCCTCTCACGCCCGCCAATCTGCTGCCCGCCCTGGCAGGCGATACACCGGCGCCGGAACTGAGCACCACCGCGCGCGCCATCAGCAGCGTACTCAGCCAGGCTGAAAGCGTGCCTGGCGCGCCCCTGGCCCTGGTCGGCAAGACGCCGCTGATGGCAGCGCCGGGAGCCGATCCCGCCCAGGTGGCGCAAAAGCTGCGCGACACGGTCGGCAGCAGCGGCTTGTTCTATGAATCGCACGTGGCCGAATGGGCCGAAGGCAAGCGCCCGCTGGCCTCGCTGCTGCTGGAACCGCAAATGCAAAAGGCCGCGCCGGGCGAGACGCCCAGGACGGGCACCGACCTGGCCTCGGCGCAGCTGATCAATTTACAGCTGCATACGCACGAACAGGCACGCGTGCAGTGGCAGGGCGAAGCCTGGCCCGGCCAGAAGATGCAGTGGGATATCAGCCAGGATGCACCGGAAGGACAGCAGCACGCTGGCACGCAGGCCGACGAGGACGCGACGGCCTGGCGCAGCAATGTGCGCTTCCAGTTCCCCCTGCTGGGCGACCTGGCCGCGCACGTGGTCTTGCAGGGCGGCCGGGTGGCCATCCAGCTGCAGGCTGGCAGCGAAGGCAGCGCCGATACCCTGCGCCAGCATGCGGCGGCGCTGGAAGCGTCGCTGGACGCCGCCGGCTGGCCCCTGTCGTCATTGACGATCGCCGGCAAGCCGGAGGCGGCCGAGCCAGCGGAAGCGGATGATGCTTGACGACACCAAGCGCAAGGTGCCGCAGACGGCCGTCGCCCTGGCCTACCAGAGCGGCACGCCGGCGCCCAAGGTGGTGGCCAAGGGCAGCGGCCTGATCGCGGACCGTATCATCAACACGGCGCGCGAACACGGCGTCTTCGTGCATGAATCGAAGGAATTGGTGGCGCTGTTGATGGATGTCGACCTGGACCGCCAGATTCCGCCCGGCCTGTATCGGGCGATTGCGGAACTGCTGGCCTGGTTATATCATATTGAATCTGCGAATGGCGGGCCGATCCCGCCGCCGCCCGACACCAGCGTCAACCTCACCGATACATAGACAGGCATCAATGCAAGCACATATTATGGATTCCGGCCTCGAAAACTGGCATGACTTTGAAGTGGAATCGCGGCGGGAAATCATTGCCTTGCTGCGTAGCATCAGCGAAAAGAACCAGCTGATCCGCATGCTGATCCACGGTGAATCCGATGTGTGCGTCACCTCCATCCTGGAAGTCGATGCCGACCACAATACCGTCATCCTCGACCGTTCCGTGAACACCGACCAGAACCGGCGCATGCTGGCCGCCAAGGGCATCTCGTTTGAAACGTCGCTCGACAAGATCCGCATCCTGTTTGCCAGTGCCCAGGTGCAAGAGTGCAATTACAGCGGCACACCCGCCTTGAAAATTGCCATTCCAGAAACATTGATCCGCCTGCAGCGGCGCGAGTATTACCGCATGACGACGCCCGTGAGCAATCCCGTGCGCGTCTCGATTCCCCTGCCGCCCTCGCTGGGTGGCGCCGACGCCCCGTTTCCGCTGGCCGACATCAGCTGCGGCGGCATCGCCATCCTGGACAATAAACTGATACTGGGCGAGACCATCGGCAGGGACTATCCCGGTTGCCGCATCGACTTGCCTGACGTCGGCATCGTCACCGCCACCTTGCAAATTCGCAATTCGCTGGACATGACCCTGCTGAACAACAAGCTGAACCGCCGCCTGGGCTGCCAGTTCGTCGACCTGCCGCGCAGCATGCTGGCGCATGTGCAGCGCTATATCACGCGGCTGGAGCGCGAGAGGAATGCGCGCATGGCTGGGTTGGGCTGATCATAGGTAACCCGAAACGAAGACTGGGGTCGAACCCTGAGGGTTCGACCCCGGCCCTTGCACTTGGGGTTGTCATGAGTTAAACCTGCATATTCATGATCTCGTGATACGCCGACACGAGCTTGTTCCTCACCTGCACCGTCGCCTGGAATTCGATGCTCGATTTTTGCATCGACACCATCACGTCCGACAGGCTGACCTTTTCGTCGCCCATGGTAAAGCGCTGGCCCATCGCCGACGACGCCTGTTGCGAACTGCTCACGGAGTCCAGCGCACTCTTGAAGGCGTCGGCAAAATTCACCTTCGCTGCCGGCATTTCGGTCTGGATTGCCGGTATTTTCGCCTCCGGCCGCGTGGCCGCCGACTTCAGTTGCGCGATCATCGCCTCGATCCTGCCGCTATCGATACCGCCTGTTTTCACTTTGCCTCCCGATTCTGGTCTGCTTCATATCTGTTCCATGCCTGTTGCACCCAGAGAACAAAACCCTGGCTTGCAAGGCAACGACGGGTACAATAACTTCCGTCACATGTTGCCAGGGTTCCACAATACCAGCGCCAACGCCAGCCGCTCGGCCGAGCAGGCGGCAAAAGCGCCTTCTGTTTGGACGATTGAAGCGCGTGACAGTGGCGGATAATTCTGCATATCGCCCCCTCCTCCCGAGGAAGCGGCCCCCACGCACCACCCAATACCCGTCAAACCACACGCCCTGGAAGGCAATCATGGCTGTAGCCGAAGAAATCGATGTGAACCGCATACCGCCGGAACCGGCGCCTGCCCGCTCGCCCGTGGAGTCCGTGCAAGCGTTCGCCAAGACGCCGATGGGCAAGAATTTCCTGCGCGGCCTGGGCGTGGCGGCACTGATCGCCATCGGCGTGGCCCTGTACATGTGGAACCAGCCGCCCGAGTACAAGGTCCTGTTCTCCAACTACACGGATCGCGACGGCGGCGCCATCACCGCGTCGCTGGACCAGCTGGGCATCAAGCACAAATTTTCCGAAGGAGGCGGCGCCATTCTCGTGCCGTCCGAGCAAGTCCACGACGCGCGCCTGAAACTGGCGGCGCAAGGCTTGCCGAAGGGCGGCAACGTGGGTTTCGAGCTGATGGAAAACCAGAAGCTGGGCGTGTCGCAATTCCTGGAACAGGTCAATTTCCAGCGCGCGCTGGAAGGCGAACTGGCGAAATCGATCGAATCGGTGTCCGCCGTCGACACGGCGCGCGTCCACCTGGCCCTGCCCAAACCGTCCGTCTTCGTGCGCGAACAGCAAAAACCGACCGCTTCCGTGCTGCTGAACCTGCATCCGGGCCGCGGCCTCGACCAATTGCAGGTAAGCGCCATCGTGCACCTGGTGGCGTCCAGCGTGCCAGAGTTGCTGCCGATCAATGTCACCGTGGTCGACCAGGCCGGCACCTTGCTGTCGAACCAGGAAAAGGACAAGGACCGCGCCAATGGCATCAAAAGCCTGGACCCGAACCAGTTAAAGTACGTGCAACAATTGCAGCAAAGCGTGATCAAGCAAGTCGAATCGATCTTGCTGCCCATCGTCGGCGAAGGCAATGTGCGCGCCGAAGCGACGGCCGACGTGGATTTCTCGCAAAGCGAGCAGGCGGCCGAAACCTACAAGCCGAACTCGCCACCGGAAGCGTCCACCATCCGCAGCCAGCAAACGAGCGAATCGACGGGCGCCGGCAATGCCAACCCGTCCGGCGTGCCTGGCGCGCTGTCGAACCAGCCGCCCGGCGTGGCCACGGCGCCGTTGACGGCCGAGGCGCCAGGCGCACCGGGCGGCGCGCCGACGGCGCCCACGCAAAAGGAATCGACGACGAATTACGAAGTTGACAAGACCGTGCGCTACGAGCAGAAATCCATGGGCGGCTTGCGCCGCCTGTCGGTGGCCGTCGTCGTCAACTACCGCCGCAGCTTCGACAAGGATGGCAAGGTCACGGTCAAGCCGATTTCGCCTGCCGAAATGGTGCAGATCAATAACCTGGTCAAGGAAGCGATGGGCTACAACAAGGAGCGCGGCGACAGCTTCAGCGTGGCCAACTCGCCCTTCGACGGCATCGACCGCGCGCCGGAAGGCAAGCTGGAGTGGTGGCGCGACCCGGCCAACTTGCCGCTGGCCAAGGAACTGGCGAAATTCCTCATCACGGCCCTGATCCTGCTGTATATCTTCATCAAGATCGTGCGCCCGATGCTGCGCCCCGTGATGCGCAAGATCGACGATTTTGGCGCCCCGCCGCCCGTCATCGAGCCGGAACTGGCCAAGGATGGCGCAGAAAACGAAGTCCTGCTCAGCGAAGCGGAGCTGGAAGAACTGGAAGAAGATACGGCCCGCGGTTATCGCGAAAACCTGGCGATGGCCCGGAAACTGGCACAGGAAGACCCGCGCGTGGTGGCCAACGTAATCAAAGCATGGATAGGCAATAATGAGTGAGACAACGGGACTGCAAAAAGCATCGATCCTGATGCTGGCACTGGGCGAGAGCGAAGCGGCCGAGGTCATGAAATTCCTCGGCCCGCGCGAAGTGCTGAAACTGGGCGCCGCCATGGCCACCATGAAGGGCATCGCGCACGAACAGGTGGTCGAGGTGCTCGACGACTTCCGCGCACAGACGGAACTCAATTCCACCGTCGGCCTCGATTCGGACGAATACATCCGGCAAGTGCTGACCAAGGCGCTGGGCGACGACAAGGCGTCCGTGCTGCTGTCGCGCATCCTGGGCGGCAAGGATGCGTCCGGCATCGAATCGCTGAAATGGATGGATTCGCAATCGGTGTCCGAACTGATCCGCAACGAGCACCCGCAGATCATCGCCACCATCCTGGTCCACCTGGAACGCGACCAGGCGTGCGAAATCCTCGGCCATTTCACGGACCGCCTGCGCAACGACGTGGTGCTGCGCATCGCCACCCTGGACGGCGTGCAGCCGGCCGCCTTGCGCGAACTCAACGATGTACTGACGAAACTGCTGTCCGGTAACGAAAACATCAAGAAATCGTCGCTGGGGGGCGTGCGCGCGGCGGCCGAGATCCTCAACTTCATGAGCGGCGAGCAAGAAGGCTCCGTCATGGACAATATCAAGAACTACGACAACGACATGGCGCAAAAGATCATGGACGAAATGTTCGTGTTCGACAACGTGATCGACATCGACGACCGCGGCATCCAGCTGCTGCTGCGCGAAGTGCAGTCGGAAATGCTGATCATCGCCCTGAAAGGCGCCTCGCAAGAGCTGCGCGACAAGATCTTCAAGAACATGTCGCAGCGTGCCGGCGAGATGATGCGCGAAGACCTGGAGTCGAAAGGCCCCGTGCGCCTGTCGGAAGTGGAGTCGCAGCAGAAACAGATCCTGCAAATCGTGCGCCGCCTGGCGGACGAAGGGCAGATAGTACTGGGTGGAAAAGGCGAGGATTCGTTTGTCTAATTTAATTCCCAAAGAGCAACAAACCGCTTACCAGCGCTGGGAAATGACCTCGTTTGGCGACGAGCGTCCCAGCGTGGTGGCGGCGCGCAAGCTGCTCGAACCCGATCCTGAACCCGAATTCGACCCGGAAATGGATCCATACGGCGAACTGCCGGAAGAAGAGCAGGCCGCTCCGCTGGAATATCCGACGCAGGAAGAACTCGACGCCATCCGCGAAGAAGCGCGCGCCACGGCCTTCGATGAGGGCCGCGCCGCCGGCTATGCGGAAGGCCACGCGGCCGGACATGCCGATGGCCATGCGCAGTCGTATGCCGAAGGCAAGGCGGCGTCCGGCGTGGAACTGGCGCATCTGCAAACCATCGCCGTCGACTTCGGCACGGCCGTGCACCAGGCCGATGAACTGATCGCCAACGACGTCATGGAACTGGCCTTGCAACTGGCCAAGGCCATGCTGAAGACGGCCTTGCCCGTGCGCCCAGAACTGATGCTGCCGATGGTAAGGGAAGCCATCGAATATCTGCCTGTGCTGCAACAACCGGCCTTGCTGATGCTCAATCCGGAAGATGCGCAAGTGGTGCGCGACGGCATCGGCGATGAGCTCGACAAGGGTGGCTGGCGTGTCATCGAAGACCCGTCCGTGGAACGCGGCGGCTGCAAGATCGACACGGCCAGCAACCAGATCGATGCGCAAAGCTCCACCCGCTGGCAGCGCCTGACGCATGCGCTGGGCAAGGACCTGGACTGGCTGGCGCCGTGAGCGAGTCCGTCAAAGGCCCGCAAGCCCATGCGGCGCGCTGGCGCGCCTACCTGAGCGACTGTACGGCCGTGGTCGGCTTTGTGGAACCGATGCAAATATCGGGCAGGGTCACGCGCGTGGCCGGCCTGGTGATGGAAGCGGTGGGCCTGCGCCTGGCCGTCGGCGCCGCCTGCACCGTGCCACTGCCCAATGGCGGGCGGGTCGAGGCGGAAGTCGTGGGCTTTGAAGGCGAGCGCCTGTTTTTGATGCCGCAAAGCGACGTCGAAGGCATCGTGCCCGGCACGCGCGTGTTTTCCGTCGAACCGGCCATCCCCCGCCCCGGCAGCGTGGCGCATCCGCGTCGCCGCCCCAGCGACCGCGCGCGCCACCTGCCCGTGGGACCGCAACTGCTGGGCCGCGTGCTCGACGGCGCGGGCCGTCCGCTCGACCAGCTGGGGCCCCTGCTCACGACGGACAGCGCCCCCATCAACGTGCGCCCCGCCAATCCCCTGGGCCGCGCGCCCATCGTGACCACGCTGGACGTGGGCGTGCGCTCGATCAATGCCATGCTGACCGTGGGCCGTGGCCAGCGCATGGGCCTGTTCGCCGGTTCCGGCGTGGGCAAGAGCGTGCTGCTGGGCATGATGGCGCGCTACACGGAAGCGGACGTGATCGTCGTCGGTCTGATCGGCGAACGGGGACGCGAAGTCAAGGAATTCATCGAGCAAATCCTGGGCGCCGAAGGCCTGGCCCGCTCCGTCGTCGTGGCGGCGCCGGCCGACACGCCGCCCCTGATGCGCCTGCAGGGCGCCGCGTATGCGACGGCGATTGCCGAGTATTTCCGCGACCAGGGGCAAAACGTGCTGCTGATCATGGATTCGCTGACCCGCTACGCCATGGCGCAGCGCGAAATCGCCCTGGCCATCGGCGAACCGCCTGCCACCAAGGGTTATCCGCCGTCCGTCTTCGCCAAGCTGCCCGTGCTGGTGGAGCGGGCCGGCAATGGCGAGGAAGGGGGCGGCTCGATCACCGCCTTCTACACCGTGCTGACCGAGGGCGACGACCAGCAGGACCCGATCGCCGACTCGGCGCGCGCGATTCTCGATGGCCACATCGTGCTGAACCGGCGCCTGGCCGAGGCGGGCCATTATCCCGCCATTGACATCGAGCAATCGATTTCGCGCGCTGCCCACTCGATCACCACGCATGAACACCAGCAGCAGGCGCGCAAGCTGAAACAGCTGTATTCGCGCTATGAACGCAGCCGCGACCTGATCAGCGTGGGCGCCTACAGCGCCGGCACCGACCCCGTACTGGACCAGGCCATCGCCCTGCATGAAAAGATCGAAGCGTTTTTGCAACAGCAAATCACCGAGCGGGTCAGCATGGACGAGAGCTTGGGGCAACTTACCGCTCTATTCGACTGATTAGGGCTTGCATAGCGGGAATATAATCAAGCATGGCTTCTCCTTCCCAACTTGCAACCCTGATTGACCTTGCCCAGCGCGAAACGGACGATTGCGCCAAACGCCTGGGCGCGGCCCTGAAAGCGCTCGACGATTGCCGCCAGAAGCTCGACATGCTGTCCGGCTACCGCGACGACTATGCCCAGCGCTTCGAGGCGAGCATGAGCAACGGCATCACGCCCATGGCTTACCGCAATTTCCAGGCCTTCATGGTCAAGCTCGACAGCGCCATCCAGGGCCAGCAGCAGGTGGTCGAGCATGCGCAGGCGCGCAGCGAGAATGAAAAGATGCGCTGGCAACTGGCCGAACGCAAGCGCATATCGTACACCACCCTGAATAACCGGGCGCAGGAACAGGCGCTGAAGCTGGAAAACAAGCGCGACCAGAAAGCAATGGATGAGCACGCGGCGCGACAAGCCTATTACAAACGCTAAGCAACACTGAGGCAGCATCATGCAAACCCAGCCAACACCGATTTCCCAGATTATCTCGCCGAATGCCACGCCGGGCGCCGCCAACCGCAGCCAGCCGCCCACCAGCGGCACGGCGGGCGACTTCCAGCGCACCCTGAACCGCCAGATCGAGCAGCGCCAGGCCAGCCGCAATATGGAGCAAGCGCAAGTACAAGCACCTGCCCCCCGCCCCGCCAGCCCTGCCGCCACCCAGGCGCCGGCCAAGGAAACGACGCCAATGCAAGCGGGCACCGAACAGGCCTCCAACAAGGAACAGCCATCCGCGCCGGCCAGCGAGGCGGCTGCGCCCGCCACCAGCGATGGTTCCAGCACCGCGGCCGAGGCCAGCGTGCCCGCCATTCCCGCCGCGACAGTCCCGCCGCCGGCCGATCCGGCCGCCGAAATGCTGGCCCTGGTGGGCAGCATCCAGCTGGCGATCCAGCCGCCGGCAGCCAAGGCCGCGCCGGAACTGCCCGCGCACGCCAGCATCAAGGCCGACGCCAAGGGCCTGGCCACAGGTCCCTTGCTGGCAGCCGGCCAGGGCAGCGGCAAGGCCGCCGCCACCGTCATCGCGCAAGCCGACAGCGGCGACTTTGCCGACAGCCTGGGCCTGGCCCAGGGCAAGGCAGCCGCCACACCAGGCACCAGCGTGCCGAACGGCAAGGCCGAGCCGGGCAAGCTGGCCATCGACGCGCAGCTGGCGGCCACGGCCAGGGCTGGCAGCGCTGTGGCCGAAGCGAGCATCAAGGAAGCACCTGCCGACCTGAGCCGCCTGGCGGCCCAGCTGCAGCCAGGGGCGCTGCAGCAGGCCGCCGCCGCTGTAGCCGTGCCGGCAGACAAGCTGACGGGCCGGGTCGGCACGCCGGCCTGGGATCAGCAACTGGGGCAGAAAGTCGTGTGGATGGCGGCCGGTGGCGACCAGAGCGCCACCCTGACCCTGAATCCGCCCGATCTGGGGCCTGTGCAAGTGGTCCTGACGGTCACCAATGACCAGGCCGATGCCGCCTTCATGTCGGCCCAGCCCGAAGTACGCCAGGCGCTGGAAGCGGCCATGCCGCGCCTGCGCGAGATGATGAGCGAAGCGGGCATCGCCTTCGGCAGCGCCACCGTCTCGGCCGGCACGCCGGAACAGCAAAACAATGGCGAGCGTGCCGCCTCGGGCGAACGCCGCGGCAATGGCCAGGGCGGCGGTGTCTCCGGTGGCGAGATCGCCATCGCGCCGGCGGTGGGCGGACGCAGCAGGCCCAGCCTGAGTGCCGTGGATACCTTTGCCTGAGGCCAATTCATCTGCCGCAAGCCCCAAGCGCGCCCCAGGAAGTAACTTTTCGTATAAAAACAGCGAGTTGAGGGCGCTTCCACCCTCTTTTCACCGCATCCTTCTGCGCAGAATTTGCCGATAATGACATAATGGCGTCGTGATCCACTTCCATGCACTCGTGTACCATTGAAAGCAAATCCAAAAATGAAAGCAGATCCGAAAGCAGATGCAGGCCTGGCCCCCGCCGGTGCCTCGAAAAAGAAGCTTCTGATCATAGTGCTGGCCTCGGTGCTGGTGGCCGGCGGCATCGGTGGCGGTGCAGCCTGGTACTTCCTGCACGGCAAGGCCGATAAAGAAGAAGCGGCGCCCAGCAAGAAAAAACATGCCGCTTCCAAGGCAGGTCCGCCCGTCTTCGTGCCCATCGACTCCTTCACCGTCAACTTGCAGCCGGAAAATGGCGAGCAATACCTGCAGATCGCCTTCACCTTGCAGGCCAGCAGCGCGGAAGAAATGGACTTAATCAAGGTCAACATGCCGAAAGTGCGCAGCCGCTTGCTACTGCTGCTGTCGGGCAAGAAGGCATCCGAACTCAATACCGTGGAAGGCAAGCAGCAGCTGGCGGCCGAAATCATCAATCAGGTGAACCAGCCGTTCGAGGACAAAGGGCCGGAGCAGGACGTGACGGACGTATTATTTACCGCATTCATCATTCAATAAGTAGCCATGGCCGATAATTTCCTCTCCCAGGAAGAAGTCGATGCCCTTCTGAAGGGCGTCAACGGAGACCAGGACGACGCGCAGGCGCCGGAAGATGTCACGGGAGTTCGTACCTACAACCTGGCAACCCAGGAGCGCATCGTGCGCGGCCGGATGCCAACGTTGGAAATTATCAACGAGCGTTTCGCCCGCCTGCTGCGCGTGGGCCTGTTCAACTTCCTGCGCCGCAGCGCCGAAGTGTCGGTGGGCTCCGTGCGCGTGTCGAAGTACAGCGAGTTCATCCGCAACCTGGTGGTGCCGACCAATCTGAACCTGGTCCACATGAAGCCGCTGCGCGGCACGGCCCTGATGGTCTTCGATCCGGGCCTGGTGTTCCTGCTGGTCGACAATCTGTTCGGTGGCGACGGACGTTTTCATACGCGTGTCGAAGGACGCGACTTTACGCAGACGGAGCAGCGCATCATCTTGCGCATCCTCGACATCGTCTTTGAAGCCTATACCAAGTCGTGGGAGCCGGTCTTCCCTGTCGAGTTCGAATATATCCGCTCGGAAATGAACACGCAGTTCGCCAACATCGCCACGCCGAACGAAGTGGTGGTGGCATCCACGTTTACGGTGGAACTGGGCTCCGTTTCCGGACAAATCCACTTCTGCATGCCGTATTCGATGATCGAGCCGATCCGCGATTCGCTGACCTCGAGCCTGCAGGGCGAAGCGCTGGAAGTGGACAAGCGCTGGATCCGCCTGATGACACAGCAGATCCAGATCGCCGAAGTCGAACTGGTGGCGTCGCTGGGCACGGCGCGCGTCTCGTTCGACGAGATTTTGAACATGAAGGTGGGCGACATCATTCCGCTCAATATTCCCGAACTGATCGCCGCCACCGTCGACGGCGTGCCCGTGATGGATTGCACGTATGGAGTGTTGAACGGACAATATGCGCTGAAGGTTGAAAAGTTGTTGGCAAATTCCGATAACATGAACAATCACTAAATCAATACCCGGGTCGCGTTGCGGCCCGTATCTGTACAACAGGAGAAACACATGTCTGACAACCAAGACGACCAAAGCGCGGAAGACGATTGGGGCGCGGCCATTGCCGAGCAGGCCAAGGCGGAAGCCGAAGCGCTGCAAAACCAGGCCGCCAATACGGCCAGCGCGGCCAGCGCCGCCGTGTTCAAGGACTTTTCCAAGCAGGCGTCGAAGTCGGAAACGCACAACGATATCGATTTCATCCTCGATATCCCCGTGCAGCTGACAGTCGAACTGGGCCGCACCAAGATCGCCATCAAGAACCTGCTGCAACTGGCACAGGGTTCCGTGGTCGAGCTCGACGGCCTGGCGGGCGAACCGATGGACGTGCTGGTGAACGGCTGCCTGATCGCCCAGGGCGAAGTGGTGGTGGTGAATGACAAGTTTGGTATCCGCCTGACCGACATCATCACGCCTTCCGAACGCATCCGAAAATTGAATAAATGAAGCCTGGCCTGTTGATTTCCACCGTGCTGCCGCTCATGGCGGCATGCGGCATTGCGCTGGCGGCGCCCGCTTCGGCGCCCGTACCAGCTTCGGCCCCGGCTGAAACGGCGGCGGCCAGCGCAGCTGCCGAAGTTGCATCTGAAAAACCCGCTGCAGCCGCTGCGGCGGCACCCGCGCCTGCCGCCGCCCTGCCCGCCATGCCGGCGGGCGCGCCCATGACGATGGCGCCGACGAGCTCGGCCGGCAGCTTGCTGCAAACCATCTTGGCGCTCGTGTTCGTGCTGGCCCTGCTGATCGGCCTGGCCTGGTTCATGAAGCGCTATGGCCCCAAAGTCATGGGCGGCAACAACAAGATGCGCGTCGTCAGTTCGCTCAACCTGGGCGGACGCGAACGCATCGTCCTCGTCGAAGTGGCCGACCAGTGGATCGTCGTCGGCGCCTCGCCCGGCCGCATCAACGCGCTGGCCACCATGCCGCGCCAGGAAGGCGAGTTGCCGCAACTG
This sequence comes from Janthinobacterium sp. SUN073, assembly GCF_030397665.1. Classification (GTDB taxonomy): domain Bacteria; phylum Pseudomonadota; class Gammaproteobacteria; order Burkholderiales; family Burkholderiaceae_D; genus Janthinobacterium. The sequence continues at coordinate 746,644 of NZ_JAPUBT010000001.1, forward strand.
GCAACGACGCAAAACGGCCCCGCGGCCGCCAATTTTTCCGAGTGGCTGAAACAGACCATCGAAAAACGCAATGGGAAATAAGCAGCAGATGGCGTGGTCCCACGTAAAGACTCCCCTGACCTGGCTGCTGGCGGCGGCCACCCTGGCCTTGCCGCTATGGGCCATGGCCCAGCCCGGTATCCCGGCCTTCAACAGCACGCCGGCGCCGGGCGGCGGACAGAATTACTCGCTGCCGGTGCAGACGCTCATCCTGATGACGTCGCTCACCTTCCTGCCGGCGGCGCTGCTGATGATGACCTGCTTCACGCGCATCATCATCGTGCTGTCCCTGCTGCGCCAGGCCATCGGCACGCAATCGGCGCCGCCGAACCAGGTGCTGGTGGGACTGGCCCTGTTCCTGACCCTGTTCGTCATGGGCCCCGTGTTCGACAAGATCTATACGGATGCGTACCAGCCGTATCAGGAAAACAAGATCAGCATGCAGCAAGCGATGGACAAGGGTGTCGATCCCCTGAAAACCTTCATGCTCAAGCAGACGCGCCAGGCCGACCTGGCGCTGTTTGCCAAGATGTCGCGCTCGCCCGCCCTGCAAGGCCCGGAAGACGTGCCGCTGCGCATCCTCGTGCCCGCCTTCGTCACCAGCGAACTGAAGACGGCATTCCAGATCGGCTTTGCCATCTTCATCCCGTTCCTGATCATCGACATGGTGGTCGCCAGCGTGCTGATGTCGATGGGCATGATGATGATGTCGCCCGCGACCATCTCGCTGCCGTTCAAGCTGATGCTGTTCGTGCTGGTCGATGGCTGGCAATTGCTGCTGGGCTCCTTGTCTCAGAGTTTTTACTAGGGGAAATACGATGACACCCGAAAGCGTCATGACCCTGGGCCGCCATGCGATGGAAATCACCCTGATGGTGGCCGCGCCCATGCTGCTCGTCGCCCTCATCATCGGCTTGATCGTGAGTATTTTCCAGGCGGCCACGCAGATCAACGAGGCGACCCTGTCCTTCATCCCCAAGCTGGTCGGCATCTTCGTCGCCCTCGTCGTGGCCGGTCCGTGGATGCTGTCCGTCATGCTCGACTACATGCGCCAGGTCTTCACGGGCATCCCGAACCTGGTGGGTTAGTGCAGCCATCGCTGACCCTCCTATGCTGACCCTGTCGAGCATCGAACTGAATACCTGGATCGCAGCACTGCTGTGGCCGCTTAGCCGCATCCTCGGCCTGATTGCGGCCGCCCCCCTGTTCGGCAACGCGGCCGTGCCGGCCACCGTCAAGGTGACCCTGGGCGCGCTGCTGGCTATGATCATCGCCCCCACCGTGCCGGCCTTGCCTGCCGTCAACCCGATGTCCTTGCCCGGCTTGCTGATCCTGACGCAAGAGATGCTGGTGGGCCTGGCCATGGGCTTTTCCATCCGCATCGTGTTTTCCGCCGTCGAAATGGCCGGCGAGCTCAGTAGTCTCACCATGGGCCTGGGCTTCGCCTCGTTCTTCGACCCGCAAACCAAGGGCAGGTCTTCCGCCATCAGCCAGTTCCTCGTCATGCTGGCCACCTTGATGTTTTTGACAGTCAACGGCCACCTGGTCTTGCTGGCGGCGCTGGCGGAAAGTTTTGTCAGCCTGCCCATTTCATCGAGTCCCATCAGCGGCGGCGGCTTCCAGCAATTGGCGGCCTGGGGCGGGGAAATCTTCCGTTCCGGCCTGCAAATTTCGCTGCCCATCATCGGCGCCCTGCTGCTGACCAACGTGGCGCTGGGCATCTTGACGCGGGCCGCGCCACAGCTGAACATTTTCGGTATCGGCTTCCCCGTCACCCTGGGCGTGGGCTTGCTGGTGATCGGCATGGTCTTGCCCTACCTGGCCACACCGTTCCAGAACATGTTCCTGCGCGGCATAGAAACGGCGCGTTTGCTGCCGCGCGGCTTTGCCACGCGCGACCGCCCGCCGCCGCCCGCGCCGCCGAACCCCTTGCGCCCCGAGCCGCCGGCAACACCGGCACGCTAAGACCGGCGATCAATGCTGGTCAGTGCTGAGCGCCAGGCGCCAGCGCCGCAGGTCGACGCTCAGCCGCAACTGGTGATATTTGACCAGGTAGCGCACGCCGACCAGCGCCGCCGCCAGCCCCGACAGGGCGGCGATGCCCAGCGCCCAGCGCGGGCCGAAGGTGTCGGCCACCCAGCCCACGATGGGTGCGCCCAGCGGCGTGCCGCCCGCCGAGATGGCCAGCAGGATGGCCATCACGCGGCCCCGCATGGCGGGCGCCGTCGACAGTTGCACACTGCTGTTGACGCTGGTGGTAAACGTTTGCGCGGCGATGCCGATGACCACCAGCATCATGCCGAACAACCAATAATTGGGCATCACGGCGGCCAGCGCACAGGCCAGGCCGAACAGCGCCGCCGCCCCCAGCAGCAAGGCCAGCGTGGGCTGGCCCCGCCCCGCCGCCAGCAGGGCACCGGCCACGGAACCGCACGCCATCACGGAACTGAGCACGCCATACTGGCCGGCACCCGCATGGAAGGCTGTCACGGACATGGTCGACAGGAAAATCGGGAAGTTCAGGCCGAAGGTGCCGATCAGAAACAGCATCAGCAGGATGGCCATCAGGTCGGGCCGCTGGCGCACGTAGCGGAAACCCTCGCCCAGGCTGGCCCGCGTGGCTTTCAGGCGCGGCGCGCGGCGCAGCAATTCCACGCGCAGCAGCAACAGCGACCCGATCACGGCCGCAAACGAGACGGCGTTGATGATGAAGACCCAGCCGCTGCCGACGCTGCTGATGAGCAAGCCGGCCACCGCCGGGCCCAGCATGCGCGCCGCATTGAACGAGGTGGAATTGAGCGCCACGGCATTGGTCAAATCTTCTTCGCCGACGATTTCGGAAACAAAAGTCTGGCGCACGGGCGAATCGAAGGCCGTCACGCAGCCCAGCAGAAAAGCAAACACATACACATGCCACAGTTGCACAAGGCCGCTGATGCACAACAAACCCAGGCCTAGCGCCAGCAAGCCCATGGCCGCCTGCGTGCACAGCAACAACTTCCTGCGATCCAGCAAGTCGGCCGCCATGCCTGTCAGGGGCAGCAAGAGCAGTTGCGGGCCAAATTGCAAGGCCATGACGATGCCGACGGCGCTGGCATTGTGCTGCGTCAATTCACTCAGCACCAGCCAATCCTGCGCCGTGCGCTGCATCCAGGTGCCGACATTCGACACCAGGGCGCCGCCGGCCCAGATACGGTAATTGGGATTGCGTAGCGAACGGAATGTGTTGTTCATCTGGGCGTGCGGGCTCCTTGCCGGGGTCGTGGTGGAAAATTCAGCGGATCATTGCGCCAAGCGTTTGAGTAATGCCATCGCATGGTTCAGTTCGGTGACTTCGTCCGGCGTGAGCCGGGTTTCAATCGTGCGCGCCAGCCAGTCTTCGCGCGCGGCGCGGCTGGCCGCGATCCAGGCGCGGCAACTGTCCGTCAGGCTCAAGAGCGTCTGCCGGCCATCAAGCGGATCGGGCGAACCCGTCACCATCTGTGCTTCCGTCAAGGCTTGCACGGTGGCGGCCATCGACTGCGGACGCATGCCTTCGGCACGCGCCAGGCTGCTGGCGGTGGCCGGACCGTCGCGTTCGAGGCGGCTCAGCACTGATGCCTGCGACATGCTGACATCGCCCAGATGCGCTTCTTCGCGCAGGCGGCGACGCAGCTTGCCGATCAGGATGCGCAATTCGCTGGCCAGTTGCAGCACGCGCTCGTGATCGTTGTGTTTTTCTTGCGGAGTGGTCATGGCAGCCGTGTGGTGGATCAACGGCCTCCACTATAACAGATAGACAGGTAGACTGCACAGTTTACCTGTCTATCTTACCTGGATAGCCAGATTGCGGACGCAAAAAAGCCGGGGCGGGAGATGCACTCCCTACCCCGGCTTGCTATCGCGACGGATGGCTTAGCTGATGTAATTGAACAGCGACAGGCCCGAGATCGAGGTGAACGTTTTCTGCGCCGCCTGCAGGGTGACTTGCTGCTGGCTGAAGTTGGAAATGGCTTTCACCATGTCCAGGTCTTGCAGGTCCGACAGCGTGGTGGCGTACTGGATGTCGAGGTCGTCGCCGGCGCTGTCGAGATAATCGAGTTCCTTCATGCGCGAACCGACTTCCGCGCGTACGGACAGGACATTGTCGTAGGCCGTGTCGAGAATATTATGCGCGGCGTTCAAGCCGTTCGTCAGGCGCGCCTGCCCCGCATCGCCGCTGCCCGGCTGGCGCAGCACGCCGATCAGGTTTTTCACGGTGGTAAACAGCGATTCCTTGGCGCTCGGCTCCAGCGTAAAGCTGTCCAGGTCGGCCGGCTTGCCCGTGATGTTCACTTGCTGGCCGTCGAAGGTGATGGCGTCGCCCGCCTTGTAGGCGATGGGCACGGCGGGATTCGGCACCGTCTGGCCCAGGGTGGCGTCCGTGACGGTGTACGTGGTGACGGCGGCGGTACCCGTGCCCGTGACCTTGAAATCGATCGAATACTTGTGCCCCGTCAATGCCGACGGGTCCGTCACCGTGCCGCCCGAAACGACGCCCGAGCCGCCGCGCGTAAAGTTGGCGGTGGCTGCCGCCGTGGTGAACTTGCCGTTGCCGGTCAGGTTATTCTCGAACACGGTGGCGCCGGAATCGCTGGTGGCCAGATAGCGCGCCGAACCCACCTGCAGTTCGCGCTGGCCCTGGTCGCCCACATAGGTGGCGCCCGTCGGCGTCTGGCTGAATGGCTGGGTGGTGGATTTATAGCCGGAAAACAGGTAGCCGCCGGCACCGTCGGCCGTGTTGGCGATGCCCATCAAGTCGGTCAGCCGGCCTTCCAGCTCCTTGGCCAGGGTATCGCGGTCGACATCCTGAAGGGCAGGATTACCGGCCTTCAGTACCAGGTCCTTCACGTCGGCGATCAGCGAAGTAGTACTGGCCAATGCCAGCTCTTCCTGCGACAGGAAATTCTTCGCGTTCGAGCGGTTCGTCACGAACTGGGTATTGATCGATTGCGACTGCGTCACTTCCAGCGCGCGCGCCGAGGCGATCGGGTCGTCGGCCGGCGTCAGGTTGCGGCGGTTCGACGACAGCTGCATCTGCGTACGGTTCAGGGCGCCCTGCAGATTATTCAGCTGCGAGCTGCCCTGGTCATAAATCATTCGTGTACTGATGCGCATGATGCTGCCCTTCCAGAAAGCCGCCGCGCACTGCGCCGCGGTAAAAATTGATTAACGTCCCAGGCCGATCACCACGTCGAACAGGGTGCTGGCGATCTGCATGACCTTGCCGCACGCCTGGTAGGACTGCTGGTAGCGCAGCAGGTTGGCCGCCTCTTCGTCGAGGTTGACGCCGGAGACGGCCTGCTGCTGGGTGCTGACCTGCTGCAGCAAGGCCAGGCTGGCCAGGCCGCTGACCTGTACTTCGCGTGTCTTGTTGCCCACGAAGCTGACGGTTTGTGCATACGAACCCTGGAACGTGGCATTGCCGCCATCAAGGATGTTCTTCGTCTGCAAGCCCGCCAGCAGCGCCGCATTGCGGTTGTCGCCCACGCCGCCCGTATTGGGCTTGATCGTGAAGGTATCGCCCTGCGCCGGCGTGCCCGTCATGCTGACGTTGATGCCGCCAAAGCTGAAGTTGTCGCCTTCCGTATACGGGATGTTCGCCGTGCCGGCCGGATAGGTCGTGGTGGCGCCATTCAAGCCCTTGACCGTCACCGCCTGGCTGGCCGGGAAACCCGTCAGCGAGGTGGTCGCCTTGTCGTAGGTCAAGGTCAGGGGCCCCGTCAGGGCATTGCCCGGGCTTAGGTAGGCCTTGTCGACGGAGCCGGCGCCGAGCTTGCCCGTGCCCGTATTGGCCACCGGCGCCGAGGTGGCGATGGGGGCGGCGGCGGCAATCTTGTTGCGGTCGGTGATCAGCACGTTCAGGCCGGCCGCGCCATTCGCCGTCGGCCTGATGACGTAGTTGTCGCCCTGGGCGGCCGTGCCCGAGATCGAGAAATCGACGCCGTCGATGGTTTGCGGCGCCGTTTGCGGATACGGATTGATGATGGTGTGTGCGCCGTCCGATTCGCGCGTCACCACATAGTTGCTGCCGTCGTATTTCAGGCTGTAATCGCTGGCCGTCAGCTTGGTGGGGTCGCTGACCTTGGCCGACAGCACGGTGGTGCTGCTGGCGTTGTTGCCGCGGTCGGCGCCGATCACGGGGTCCGGTATCTTGAAGAAATCGCCGCCCATGGCGCCATTCAAGTCCTGGCCCAGCTTGTGCTGGTCATTGAAGGTGCTGGCCAGCGCGATGGCCACCTTGCCCAGCGAGTTCTGCACATTGTCCAGGGTGCCGCTGCGGAAGTCCAGCAAGCCGCCCAGCGAGCCGCCGGTCAGGGAGCTGTCCGGCAGCACACTGACGGTACTGCCCGTGACATAGCCCACCTCGATGCGGTTCGGGTCCGTCCGCGAAGGCGTGGCCGCCAGCTCAAAGCTGCGGTCCGCCACCACCAGCGGCTGGCCCGCGCCGATGGAAATGGTGACGGTATTGTTGGCAGCGGGTTGCACCGTCGCCTTGACATATTTGTTCAATTCCGTGATCAGCTGGTCGCGCTGGTCCAGCAGATCGTTGGGCTGGTTGCTGACATCGACCGACAGCTGGGAAATCGACTTGTTCAGGTCGGCGAGCTGCTTGGCATAGGTATTAATTACCGTCACATTCGACGTGATCTGCGAATTGACGCCGTCGCCGATCTCCGTCAGGCGCGCGCTCAAGCCCTGGAAACGGGAAGTGAGCGAGCCGGCGCTCGACAGCAACGCCTGGCGCGAGGCGACCGACGAGGGATTGGCGCTGAAATCCTGCACGCCCTTGAAGAAATCCTGCATGGCGGGCGACAAGCCCGCCGTGGGGTCGGCCAGCAAGTTGTCGATCTGGCTGATCTGCGTGTAATAGCTATCGAGCGCGCTGGTGGCGCTTTGTGCGGCATTGACCTGGGTGGCCATGAAGCTGTCGTATTGGCGCTTGATCTGCGACACTTCCGTGCCCGTGCCGACGAAGCCATAGCCGGCAAAGTTCGACTGCGAGGTCTGCTGCAGCACCACCTGGCGGTTGTAGCCAGCCACGTTGGCATTGGTGATGTTATGCCCGGTCGTCGACAGGCCCACCTGCGCTGCAAGCAAACCGCTCTTACCGATGCTGAGTAGATTCGAAGTCATGGTGTCTTATTGGTTACCGTCACATGTATTTACGGCAGCCGCGGCGAAAACTTGAAGCGCGCGGCCTGCACAGGGGCACGGCTGGTGGTTAGCCGACCAGCGAATGCTTGATAATTTTTGTCAATTTAGCAGCGTAATTCGGGTCCGTCGCGTAGCCGGCCTTTTGCAAGCCCTGGGCGAAGGTGCTGGCGTCGCCCGCGCTGGCCAGCACTTTTTCATAGCGTTTGTTGTTGGTAATCAACTGCGCATAATCCTTGAAACTGTCCGCGTAGCTGTCATAGGCGCGGAATTTTTCCACCTTGCGCTGCGCCTTGCCATTCACATACTCCGTGGTGACGGCTTCCGTGACCTTGCCCTTCCAGTCGCTGGATGCCTTGATGCCGAACAGGTTGTGGCTGCTGCTGCCGTCGCGGGCGATGATTTCGCGCTTGCCCCAGCCTGTCTCCAGCGCTGCCTGGCCCAGCATGAACTTGGCCGGGATGCCGGTGGCGCGGCTGGCTTCTTCCGCATGCACGCCCAGCTTTTCCTGGAAGGCGCGCACATGCGGCGCCTGCGTGGCATTGGCCTTGTCGCTCAGGGTCTTGCCGCTGCCGCTGGCACTGCTTGCACCGTCGGTGAGGGCGCCCTGCTGCTGGCGGAACGCGGCCAGCGCCTGCGCCATGCTCGACGAGCGGGGCGACGGCGCTTCGGCGCCATCGGCGGCCAGCGCCTGGTTCGAGGACGACAGCTGGCGGATCAGCACGTCCGCCAGGCCGGTGCCCCGCTTGGCCAGGTTCTGGCTCGTCTGCTGGTCCAGCATCGAGGTATACATCTTGCTTTGCTGGCTATCCATGATGCCATCCTGCGGCGAGGCTTCCCGCATGCTTTTCATCATCATGTTGATGAACATGGCTTCAAATTGCGTGGCCGCCTCTTTCAGGGCGGCGGGGTCCTTCGCCTTGGCGGACTGGCGCAAGCCATCCATGCCCTTGACGTCGTAGGCGGCGGTATTGCTGAGGTCGGTTTGGCTGATCATGGCGTGCCCATCAAATGATTTCAAGTTCGGCGCGCAGCGAACCGGCCGCCTTCATCGCCTGCAGGATGGCCAGCAAGTCTTGCGGCGAGGCGCCGATGGCGTTCAAGGCTTTCACCACGTCGGACAGCGAAGCGCCGCCCTTGACCAGCATGACCTTGCCCGGTTCCTTCTTGATATCGATCTGTGCCGTCTGCGTGACCACCGTGCGTCCGCCCGACAGGGGCGCCGGCTGGCTCACCTGTGGCTCGACATTGATGGTGACGGACAGGTTGCCGTGCGAAATGGCGCATGTTTCCAGGGTCACGGACTGGTTCATCACGACGGAACCGGTGCGCGCATTCATGATGACCTTGGCCGCCAGGCGGGCCGGATTGACTTCGATGCTTTCCAGCTGGCCCAGGAAGGTCACGCGCTGGTCGCTGCCGCCCGGCGACTGCACCTGAATCACGCGCCCGTCCAGCGCGGCGGCCGTGCCGGCGCCGTAGCGGCTGTTGATGGCGTCGACCACGCGGCTGGCGGTGGCGAAATCGGTGGCGTTCAATTCCAGGCGGATGGTGTTATTGGCGCCCAGCACCGAGGGTACAGTGCGCTCGACGGTGGCGCCGCCCGAGATGCGCCCCACGCTCAGGTGATTGATGACGATGGAGCTGCCGGCCGCCTGCGCGCCCACGCCGCCCACCAGGACATTGCCCTGCGCCATGCCGTACACCTGGCCATCGGCGCCCTTCAATGGCGTCATCAATAATGTGCCGCCGCGCAAGCTTTTCGCATTGCCCATCGACGACACGGTCACGTCCAGCATCTGGCCCGGCTGGGCAAACGCGGGCAAGGACGTCGTCACCATGACGGCGGCCACGTTTTTCAGCTGCAAACTGGTGCCTTGCGGCAAGTTGATACCTTGCTGCTGCAGCATCGCCGCCACGCTCTGGATGGTGAACGGCGTTTGCGTGGTCTGGTCGCCGCTGCCGTCGAGGCCGACGACGAGGCCATAGCCCATCAACTGATTCTGGCGCACGCCGGCGATGCTGGCCAGGTCCTTGATGCGCTCGGCTTGCGCCATCGGCGCCAGCAGGGCGCAAGCCAGGCCGGCAATGGCCAAACAGCGGGGGAAGGTAAAAGTGGCCATGATCAGAATGGCAACAGGCTGAGGAAGAAGCGCGAAGCCATCGATGCCATTTCGGCACGGTCGATCTGGCTGTTGGTGCGGTACTCGACGCGCGCATCGGCCACCTGGGTCGAGGGCACGACGTTGCCCGTGCCGATGGTGTCCGGATTGACCATGCCCGAGAAGCGGATGAATTCCGTGCCCTTGTTCATGGCGATCTGTTTTTCGCCGGCGACGATCAAGTTGCCGTTTGGCAATACCTCGATCACCGTCACGCCGATCACGCCGGAAAAGGTGTTGCTGGCGGACTGGTTGTCGCCGTCCGCAAACTTGGTCGCGCCATTCGCCGAGACGGTGCCACCTAAACGGCCCTGGGCAAAACCAGGCGTACTGAAGCCCACGCTGCCCGACTTGTTGCCGGAACTGGCGCCCGCCTTGACGGCGTTCGTGCGCTCGGTGATGGCGATCGTCATGGTGTCGCCTACGTGGCGCGCGCGGCGGTCTTCGAAGGCGGGACGGTAGGTCGACGGCTGGTAGATGGAACCGTTGTTGACGACCACGGGTTCCGGCATCGGCGCGCGCGTGGTTGTCGGGTATTGCACGATGGACGTAGGCGTGATGGCGCAGCCGGACAACAGGACTGCGGACAACAGGGCGATGATGGGGTATTGCATGGCGAACCTCCGCTGCCATCCGGCGGCGGATGGCATGACGACTATGAAAATTAAAGTTGCGACAATTTCTGCAGCATTTGATCGGATGTGGTGATGGCCTTGCTGTTGATTTCGTAGGCGCGCTGCGTCTGGATCATGTTGACCATTTCCTCGGCCACGTTGACGTTCGAGGTCTCGATATAGCCCTGCATCAGCACACCGGCGCCGTTGGTGCCCGGGGTATTCGTCTGTGCCACACCGGAAGCGCCCGTTTCCATGTACAGGTTTTCACCCTTCGATTCCAGGCCGGCCGGATTGACGAAGGTGGTCAGCTGCAGCGAGCCGATCTGCGATGGCGCGACGGTATTGGGCAAGGTCACGGAGACGGTGCCGTCGCGCGCCACGGTCAGGCTCAGCGCATTCGTCGGTACGGTGATGGCGGGCTGGATGACGAAGCCCTCGGAGGTCACCATCTGGCCATTGGCATCCGTCTGGAAGGAGCCGTCGCGCGTGTAGGCGGTGGCGCCATCGGGCAGCAACACCTGGAAGAAACCGGTGCCGTTGACCATCACGTCGCGCGAATTGCCCGACGCCTGGGGATTGCCCTGGGTATGGATGCGTTCGGTAGCCACGGTGCGCACGCCCGTGCCGATCTGCAAGCCCGACGGTAGCTGGGTTTGCTGCGACGATTGCGCACCCGGCTGGCGCACATTTTGATACAGCAAGTCTTCAAACACGGCGCGCGACTTCTTGAAGCCGGTGGTGCTGACGTTGGCCAGGTTATTGGCGATCACGTCCATCTGCGTCTGCTGCGCTTCCAGGCCGGTCTTGGCTATCCAAAGGGAACGAATCATGTTTTTTCTCCAATAACAGCGCTTGCCAGCCCTGTAGACTATTTCTATGTGACCATTATGCGACCGGCTCTATCAATTCAAAGCGAGGATCTGGGTGGCTTTCGCCGCGTTATTCTCGGCATTCTTCAACAAGCTCATTTGTGTTTCGAACTGGCGCGCCAGGGCGATCATGCTGACCATCGAGTCGACGGGGCTGACATTGCTGCCTTCCAGCGCGCCCGTGGTCAATTTGACGGCCTGGTCGGCTTGCGCCACCGTGCCATCCTTCAGGCGGAACAGGCCGTCGTCGCCACGCACCAGCTGCTGCTCGGGCGGGTTGACCAGCTTGATGCGTCCCAGCACCGTGGACGGGCCCGGCGGCACGTCGGTGGAAATCGTGCCCACCGTGCCGTCGCTGGCGATGGCCACCGTCACGCCGGGCGGAATGGCCAGCGGACCCGTATCGCCCTGCACCATCAGGCCCGACTGCGTCTGCAGCATGCCGTTCTCATTCATTTTCAAGGCGCCGTTGCGCGTGTAGGCTTCGGAACCGTCGGCCGACTGCACCGCGATCCAGCCGCCATTTTCCACGGCCACGTCGAGCGCGCGGCCCGTGTGCTGCATGGGTCCTTGCGTGAAATCGGAACCGACCGTCGAATCGACGACAAAGGCGCGCGTCGGCATCATGCCGTCGGCCACCACGGGCACGGCGCGAAACGAGTCGAGCTGGGCACGGAAACCCGTGCTGGTGGCGTTCGCCAGGTTGTTCGCCGTGGTCGCCTGCTTGTCCAGGATGTGCTTGGCGCCCGAGCCGGCGGTGTAGATGAGACGGTCCATGTGTTTCTCCGTGCAAAACAAAAGCTGGGGTCAGACCCGGCGGGGGAATGCGCCGCAATGCGGCACATTCCGGTCACGAAGTGACTGACTCCCTGATTATTAGCGCAAGTTCACCAGGGTTTGCAGAACAGAATCCTGCGTCTTGATGGTCTGCGCATTCGCCTGGTAGGCGCGCTGGGCCGTGATCATGTTGACCAGTTCGGCCGTCAGGTCCACGTTCGACACTTCCACGGACGAGGCGCGCAAGTCGCCCAGGCCGCCCGAGCTCGGCGAACCCGTCATGGGACTGCCCGAGGTCGAGCTTTCCACCCAGGCGTTGTTGCCCAGCGGTTCGAGGCCATTCGGATTGGCAAACTTGGTCAACACCACCTGGCCCAGGTCGCGCGTCTTGCCATTGTTGTACTGGCCCTGGATCACGCCATCGGAACCCACGACGAAACGGTCCAGCTGACCGGCCGCATAGCCATCGGCCACGGTGCGCTTTTCGCTGGTGGATGAACTGAGCTGGGTGGAATTGGTAAAGTCGACCTTGATCGCCAGGTTGGCGTTCGCGCCCGTGGCGGGGAAGACGGGCAGGTTGACCGTCACCGGCAGGGTTTGCGGTGGCGTCAGGCCCAGCATGGCGGCCTTGTCCAGGCTGCCGACGCTATTGAACACCAGCGAGGCCGACCTCACGGCGGGCACCTCGGTCACCGAGGAAATATTGGCGTCGATCTGGTCTGGCGTCAGGCTGGAATTGACGCCGTTGGGCACAGCGCTGCCATAGGTGGCGCTGATGGCATTCAACTGGGCGGTACTGGCACCGGCCAGCACCGCGGCGGCGCGCACGGCGGCGCCGGCCGCATTGCCATAGGCGACAGCGGCGGTCGTGATAGCCGCCGGCACCAGCGGCACGGCCGTGACGGCGGCCTGGTAGGCGGCGCGCGCGGCCACCGAAGCGGCATCGGTTTGCGCCGCGGACGCCACTTTCGCGCTGGTAATTTCCTTGCCGTCAGTCGTTGTGTAAACATCCCAGGTATTGGTGCCCGTCTTGACATAGAAATTGGACATGGTGTGCGCATTGCCCAGAGAATCATAGACGGGCACGGGGAATTGCTGGGTCCACGACTTTTGCTCGCCCACGCTGAACGGCACCACGGTCGGCATGGCCGATTTGGAATCGAGGTTGATCTGGGTATCGACCTTGGTGGTCGCCTTCGGCGCCATGTCGGACGGATCGATCTGCAGCGGTACGGTGGCGCCGGCCAGGATCTTGCCGTTCGCGTCGGCCGGATAACCGGTCAGCTGGGCTTTCTGCGCATTGATGATGAAGCCGCTCTTGTCGACCTGGAACTGGCCGTTGCGCGAATACTGGATGGCGCCGTTCACGCTGGTGCGGAAGAAACCGCCGCCATTGATGGCGATGTCGAGCGGATTCGACGAGCTTTCCAGGTTACCCTGGTTGAACAGTTGCGCCACTTGCGACACGGCCACGCCGATGCCGGGCTGGTTGCCGCCCACGCCATACAGCGAGTTGGCATAGATGTCGGCGAACTGCGCCTGCGATTGCTTGAAACCCACGGTGGCCGAGTTGGCGATGTTGTTGCCGATGACGTCCAGCGATTTGGCGGCGCCGTTCAAGCCGCTCAGGCCTTGTTGGAAAGACATTGTGTTCTCCTGGTAGAAAATAGGGGTAGAGGGTCTACGCTACAAATGAGCGGCTTACAAAATCTGCTTCACATCGGCCATGGTGATGCTGCCCACGCCCGGCACGTTCAATTTCACGCCGCCGGCGCCCGTCGACACGCTGGCGACCGAACCGAACATCAGCGCCGCCGCATCCGTGAGCTTGGCGCCGCCGCGCGTGGCTTCCACCGAAAAGGTGTAGGCGCCGTCGGCCAGCACGACCGGCTTGCCATCCTTGTCGAGCTCGGCCGTGGAGCCGTTCCAGCCCAACGGCAAGGTACCCGCATCCTGCGGGCCCAGGTCGATGGAATGGACTTCCTTGCCCGCACTGTTGTAGATGATGACCTTGACGCTGTCGGCCGGCGTGGCCAGGTCCACGCCCATCAGGGCCGCACTCTTGCTCAGGGTGATATTCTTGCCTGCCGTCAGCACGCCGTGGCCGATGATATTCGCCGCCTGCATGGATTCGGCCTGCTGGTAGCTGGTTTTGAGCGTTTCCAGCGTGGTATTGAGCTTGTTGACGCCCGTCACCGTGGACAGCTGGGCCAGCTGGCTCGTCAGCTGCGCATTGTCCAGCGGGTTCATCGGGTCCTGGTTTTGCAGCTGGGTCACCAGCAGGGTCAGGAATTTGTTCGTTTCTTCCTCGACGCTGCCCTTCGCGGCCGTGGTCTTCTTCGGATTCATCGTCGCCATCAAGTCGGTGACGGTGGCGGTGCTGGTATCGATGGTTGCCATAATGATCAGTCAGCCTTATTGGCCGAGCGTAAGGGTTTTCAGGAGCAGCGACTTGGCCGCGTTCATGGTTTCCACGTTGGTCTGGTACGAACGCGAGGCCGACAGCATGTTGACCATCTCGTCGACCGTATTCACGTTGGGCATGGTGACGTAGCCCTTCTCGTCGGCCAGCGGGTTCTTCGGGTCGTAGACCAGCTTCATCGGCGACGGATCTTCGATCACCTTCTGCACCTTGACGGCCGTGGCGCCGTTGGCCATGGGCACGACTTCGAACACCACCTGCTTGGCGCGGTAGGCTTCGCCGCTGGCGCTGGTGGCGCTGTCGGCATTGGCCAGATTGCTGGCCACCGTGTTCAGGCGCTGCGCCTGGGCGCTCATGGCCGAACCGGAGACATTGAAGATATTAAACAGCGACATGATTATTGTCCTCCCTGGATGGCCGTCAGCATGCCCTTGATCTGCGAGTTGAGGAACGTCACGGCCGCCTCGTAGCGGATGGCGTTGTCGGCAAAGGCGTTGCGTTCAAGATCCATGTCCACCGTATTGCCGTCGACGGCACCCTGGGCCGGCGCGCGGTACAGCAGCGGCGTGCCGTCAGCCAGTGTCTCGACCTTGCCGCCCGTGCTGCCAACGGTGGCGGCGACGCCCTTGCCCGGCATATGCTGCGGCGCCGTACCCTTCAGGGCCGGCGGTACGCCATCCTTGCGCGCCATCGCCCCCTTCAGCGCGCTGGCGAAATCGACATCGCGCGCCTTGTAGTTGGGCGTATCGGCATTCGCGATATTCGAGGCGAGCAATTCCTGGCGCGTCGAGCGCAGGCTCAGCGCCGTCTCGTTGAAGCGCATGTAATCGTCGAGTTTCCCTATCATGTCAGGCTCCGGAAAGATCTGCCACTGGCGCCTGAGATGGCGGAAGGATGGCGGTATAGTGATGACAGGAAACATAGTACGGCGCCCACCGGCAAGGCCATCGCCGGATCAGACCGTACTTTTACCCCTTAATCGGCGCTTCGATCAGGGCGGCGCGCACTATCATGGCAGTATTCCAGAGGCCTATCACCATGAAAACACCGCTTGCTTTCTTCTTCGCTCTTGCCGCCCTGCCACTGCTGGCGCAGGCGCAAAACGCCGGCCGGCAGACCCCGGAAGCGCTGCGCGACAGCGTGGAACAATTCCTGCAAGTGCAAAGCAATGGCTTGCCAGGCAAGGTGACGGTCACCGTCGGCGCCGTCGATCCGCGCCTGAACCTGGCCGCCTGCCCCGCGCCGCAAGCGTTCATGGCGCCAGGCGCGCGCGCCTGGGGCAAGACCACCGTGGGCGTGCGCTGCACGGCCCCAAGCAACTGGACCATTTATTTGCAAGCCAACGTGGCCGTCGTGGGCGACTACGTGGCCAGCGCCGTGCCGCTGGCACAAGGGCAAGCCATCGACGCCAGCCAGCTGGTGACGATGCAGGGCGACCTGGCGGCATTGCCGGCAGGCATCGCCACCGACATGGCCCAGGTGGTGGGTGCCAGCACGAATATTTCCTTGCCACCAGGCACGCCGATGCGCCTCGACACCCTGCGCCGCAAGCCGGTGGTCATGCAAGGCCAGCTGGTGCGCGTCGTTTCAAGTGGCAACGGTTTCCAGGTGGCATCAGAAGGACGCGCCATCGGCAGCGCCGGCGATGGCCAGACGGTGCAGGTACGCACGCAAAGCGGCCAGCAGATCAGCGGCGTGGCGCGCGCGGGTGGCATGGTGGAGGTCGCCTTTTAACGCGAATAGATAGCGATATTGTAGTCTGGCGCACTAAAGTTCCTGGATAAGATGCCGATAAGAAGTCATATCCCGGAGTTTTTTGACTTCGACCAGACGAGGATCACGCTGTGAAAATTACCGATAACACCATTAAAAGCAATCCCGGCCTGCCGGTGGCGCCCGCGAATACCTCCGGCGCCCGGAATGCCGAGAAAGCCCAGGCAACACCGACGACGTCGGACAATGTACGCCTGTCGCCGCAAGGACAGGCATTAGCGGCCAGTGCAACTGCCGGCAGCGGCGCCGTGTTCGACACGAAAAAAGTCGAACGCATCAAGCTGGCGATCGCTGACGGCCAGTTCCAGGTCAACTCTGAAAAAGTGGCGGACGGTCTCCTCGACACAGTCAAGGACTTGCTGCACTCACGAAATAGATAGGTTTCCTCATGCAATCAGTGACTCCGTTTTCCAGCCTGCGCGACGAGCAACAGCTCATGACCACATTGCTGGCATTGATGAAAGAAGAACAGCGGCATCTGGTTGCGGCTGACATCGATGCAATCACGGAGCTCACGGTGCGCAAGACGGCACTCGTCGGACAATTGAGCCAGCTGGCGGCGCAACGCCACCAGGCGCTGGCGGCAGCCGGTTTCACGGCCGCCGAAGCGGGCATGGAAGACTGGCTGATCAGCGCCAGCGAAGCCGAAGCGGCGCCCCTGTGGAAAGCCCTGCTCGACACCACGCGCGAAGCGAAAGAACAGAACCGGCTCAACAGCCTGCTGGTCAACAAGCACATGCTGCACACGCAAGGCGCCCTGAACGCCATGCGCCCCACGGCCCAGAGCGGCAATTTCTACGGCCCCAGCGGCCAACCGATGACCAACACGGCCAGCCGGCGCGTCGTCATTGGCTAAGCGTCTTCCAATTTCATCCCAGCGCGGGGAACAGCAGCGACAGGCACAGCAATAAGCCATTGCTGCTCGCATGCGCCGTGGCCGCCGCCACATAAGCGGGTCCCGGCCCCATGCTGCGCGCAATCAGGTAGCTGGCGGCAAACGTGCATCCCGCAATGAACGTCATGCTACCGTGCAAGATACCGGCGCCATTCATCACATGACCGAAGGAAAATAGCGACGCACTAGCAAGCATGCAGACCATGGCTGGCACCTTGAAGCGGCGCAGCAACTCGATCGGCAGCCAATGCCCTAGCACCGTCTCGAACAGCGGCGCCCAGACGACAGCCATCCAGAACATCATCGACGTGCCGGCCCCCTCCAGGGATGCCGCGGCGGAACCGCCCAGCTGCTGCGGCGTCAACAAGGCCATGGCGGCCAGCGCCAACGGTACACAGATAAGACAATTAATTGCACCCACGCATGATCCCAGCAGCATGGCGCCGCGCATAGGATGTGTTGCCATGCTGGCCCGCAGCGCAGCCAGGTTGACAGCCAGTCGTGGCACCGGCAAGTTCGTCGCTTTCAACATCCGCGTATTGCTCCTCATGGCGCATCCTGCCCACACGGGCAAGTCTACGGCCATCATAGCCCGGCACAGCCATGCGAAACTACGTCAATTGTTGCAGCATACAGATCAGCGCGTGTCAGCCATGCGCGGGTCGCCCCGTATGCTGACGGTACTTCGCCGCGATGGCCTGCGCCCTGGCGCTGGCGGCAGCCTGCTGCTCTGGCGTCAGTTCCGCCTGCAGCCAGTGCCAGTATTCATCCTGATACGGATTGGTGACGCCGGGAGCGAGGATATCGTCGTAGACGAGTCGCAGGGCCAGCAGGTAGCCATACGCTTGCGGCGCATCCTTCCGCACCACCTCGCCATCGCGCAGATACGCCATCATCAGGGTAGCCACGCTGGAGAGTTCCGCCTCGTCCGCCTGCGCCGTCAGCTGGGCGATGGCTTGCCGCTTCCATGCCTGCACCAGCGGATCGTCGGGACGGTTGCGCAGCGCGCTGCGGTCGCCGAACGGGCCTTCCGACAGGAACAGGGTGGCGGCGCCCGGCACGCCCGCCTTCGCGGCGGTGGCCAGGTAAGCCAGGCGATCGTCGCGCTGGCGCTGCGTCAGGCCCGCGCACAGCTGCTGCTGGGCGGCTTTTTCTTCTGCCGTCATCTCGCGTCCCAGCTCGAATTCCAGCCCCGGCAAGCGGCTTTCGCGCTGGAAGACGATGCAATCGTCGAGCAGGTTGTAGGCCGCATACGCGTCTTCCGCCCTGCCGCTGGCGGCCAGGCGTTCGAGCCGCTGCGCCAGAGACACGACAAGAGGCGCTTCAGCAGCAGGGACGGAAGCATCGATATGCAAATACGATTCCAGGCTGCGTCCCGGCGGCGCGCTGGCGGCAGCGACGCCCGCTTCCGGCGCGCCGCCTTCGGGCGCAGGCCAGTACGCCAGCGCCAGCACTGCGGCGATGGCGGCGGCGATGGCAATGCCGGTAAGCTTGATATTCATCATGAGTGGCGCGCGTGGACTGGAAGCGCACGTTACCACAGGTGTGCGGCCGCATGCCGCACGCGGCGCGGGCAATCAGCCGCCGGCTTTTTTCGCCTGGTGGCCCAGCTTGACCAACGCGGCCACGATGGTGTCCACGTGGTCACCCTGCACTTCGATCACGCCATCCTTGACGGTGCCGCCCGAGCCGCACTGCGTGCGCAGCTGCTTGCCCAGCAGGGCCAGCGCGATGGCATCCAGCGCCAGGCCTTTCACCACGGTGACGCTCTTGCCGCCACGGCCCTTGGTCTGGCGCGACACGCGCACCACGCCATCGCCCGCCGGCGCCGCCTTGGCTTGTGCCTTGCACGCGCATTGCGCCAGCGGCTGGCGGCAGGCGGGACACATGCGGCCCGTTTCAGTGGAATACACGAGACCGCCCAGGGAACTGCTTTTCATGATGGAGAGATAAAAAGGGAGAAGGCCGCGATTGTACCAAGCGCCAGGGGTCAGTTGGCCGGTGCCGGCGCAGGTATAGGTGCGACGGGCGCCGTCGGCACTTCCGTCACCGTCTCGGGGATGCCCGACAAAATCGTCACGGCGACCCTGCGGTTGCGCGCCCGCCCTTCCGGCGTGGCGTTCGGCGCCACGGGAATGTTGTCGGCGTGGCCCACGGCCGTCAGGCGCGAGGCTTGCACGCCGCTGGCGATGAACAGGCGCACCACGGCGCTGGCGCGCGCGGCCGACAATTCCCAGTTCGAGGCAAAGGTCGAATTGCTGATCGGCTGGACATCCGTATGCCCTTCCACCTGCACGTCGTGCGTATCATCCTTGAGCAACACGGCCACGGCGCGCAAGGCCTGGTCCGACTCCATCGTCAGCCCTGCGGCGCCCGGGTCGAACAGCACGCTGGCATTGATTTCCACACTCACGCCGCGGCTCGTCTGCGTGACCCGCACCTTGCCTTCCTTGACCAGCGGCGCCAGGGTGGACGTGAGGTCCTGCGCCAGGCGCGTCATGTGCTCACGCTCGCGGCGGATGGCTTCCGTGCGGCGTTTCAGGGCGGGATTCGGCAGCGGGATGGCTTGCGGCGCTTCCATGACGATGGGCGGCGCGCCCTTTTCCAGGCTGAAGGCCTGGCCGATGGCATTCTGGAAGACGCGGTACTTGCCTTCGTTGACTTGCGAAATCGCGTACATGACGACAAAAAAGGCGAACAGCAAGGTGATGAAGTCGGCGTACGAGATCAGCCAGCGGTCCTGGTTGTCCGGTTCCTCGTCATACTTCCTGCGCGCGCGCCGCATCATGCTCAGTGCTCGTGCAGCAGGCTGGCCACGCGCTCTTCGATGATGCGCGTGTGGTCGCCCGTGGCGATGTCGTACAGCACGGCGGCCGTGATTTCATACTGCAGCACGCGGCGCGAGACGATGGCCTTGAGCTTGTTCGCCACCGGCAGGAACAGCAGATTGGCCAGGCCGACGCCATAAATGGTCGAGACAAACGCCACGGCAATGCCGCTGCCCAGTTTGCTCGGGTCGGTGAGGTTTTCCATCACGTGGATCAGGCCCAGCACGGCGCCCAGGATACCGATGGTGGGCGAATAGCCGGCCGCCGACTCCCACACCTTGACGGCCTGGCGCTCGGCCATTTCGTAGGCGGAGATTTCCACGTCGAGCAACTGGCGCAGCTTGTCGGGCGCGATGCCGTCGACGATCATCCTCAACCCCTTGGCATTGAAGCGGTCGGCCGTGTTTTCCATCAGGCGTTCGAGTGCCAGCGGGCCGTCGCGGCGCGCCGTCAAACTCCATTGCCCGATGTCGCGCGCCAGCGCGGCACGCGTGTCGGCTGGCGGCAGGAACACCCAGCGCAGCATTTCCAGGCCGCGCACGAAGGTGCGCAGCCGCGTTTGCAGCAGCACGGCGCCGAAGGTGCCGACGATGACGATGGCGAAGGCGGCCGGCTGCAGCAGGGAGGCCATCTTGCCGCCTTCCAGTGCCTGGCCGACCAGCAGGCCCGCCAGCGCCAGCGCCAGCCCGATTACGCTGGACCAGTCCACGCCAGCTCCCTCAAGGTTGCGCGCAGGCGCGCGACGGCCTGGGTATGCAGCTGCGAGACGCGCGATTCGGACACGCCCATCACCGCGCCGATCTCTTTCAGGTTCAGCTCTTCTTCGTAGTACAGGCCCATGAGCATTTTCTCGCGTGGCGGCAGCGCGTCGATGGCATCGATCACGGATTGCCGGAAATCGGTATCGAGCAGGGACCGCAAGGGGTCGCTGTCCTCGTCCACGCAATGGCGGTCGAGAAAGCTGTCATTGCCGTCCGGGTCATGAAAGTCTTCGTAGTACAGCAACTGGTGGCCGCCGCCGTCGCCCAGCATTTCCTGGTAATCGACGAGCGACATTTTCAGCAATTTTGCCACTTCCGACTCCGTCGGCGGGTGTCCCAGGCGCTGCTGCAAAATGCTCATCGCCTCTTCGATCTTGCGCATGTTCTGGCGCATGCTGCGCGGCAGCCAGTCGCTGGTGCGCAATTCGTCGAGCATGGCGCCGCGGATGCGCAGCACGGCATACGTCTCGAACTGCGCGCCATGCGTCTCTTCATAGCGGCTGATGGCGTCGAGCAGGCCGATCATGCCGGCCTGGATCAGGTCATCGACCTCGACCGAAGGCGGCAATTTCGCCTTCATATGGTGCGCCAGACGCTTCACCAGCGGAATATGCTCCGTCAGCAAATAGTCCTTGTTCGATTTCCCTTTGACCGTGTACATAGGCTGCTTATTGTTTTAACTGCTATCGTGTGCTGATGATGGAATCAGACGCTGAACTGGTGCGGGCTCCCCGTCTGGTACAAGGTGCCACCGAGCACCGGCGCCGCCGAACGGGCCAGCCGCTCGGCCAGTCCGCGAAACGCCACCGAGGCTCCCGCCAGCGGAAAGGCATCGACCACGCTGCGGCCCAGACGCGCCGCGCGGTGCAGATACTCATCGGCAGGCACCGATCCCATCGAGGTCAGTTTCACGGCCAGGTAGCGGCTCGCCGCCTGCGCCATATTATCGTATACCACTTTTGCCTCGGATTCGGAAGCGCCGGTGACGAGAATGCCGAACGGACGGCGTCCCAGTTCCTGGCTCAGGCGCTTGATCAGGCAGTACGCCGCCTTGATCGAAGTGGCGCTGGTCGACACTTGCACCACGATATCGGACGAGGCCATCAGCGGCACGGGGAAGCAATCGCCCTCGTCGGCCATGATGCCGTCGACCAGCACGATGCCGCTCTGGCGCGCCAGCACCTCGAAGGTCTTGCCCAGGCGGCGCAGTTCTTCCGCCCCCGCATAGTCCATGCTGTCCATCAGGTGGTTGCGCGCGCCCAGGCTGGCCACGCCGAAGCCTTGCGGCACCTGGTGAATGACCTGGTTCAGGGCGCACTGCTGGCGCGCCACGTCGCGCAGGCTGGCGCCGTGCGCCAGTCCCAGGCGCGCGGCCACGCCATCGCTGCCGCCGCTGGCGTCGAGCAACAGCACGTCATTGCCGCCGTAGACCAGCGAGGCGCCCAGGTTGACCAGCATGGCACCCTTGTCGTCCTGCGGCGTGGCCGAGAGGAACGTCATGACGCGCGGCTGCGGGCCGGCCAGCATGCGGCGCAAGCCTTCGGCCTGATCGAAATCGAAATTAGCCAAGGCGCACCCCGCGCGCTTCATTGTTGCGGGCGGCAGCTTGCGCCATCAGCAGCGGCAGTTCGGCATCGGAAAACTGCGTCGCCGCCGCATCGCGCTTGAGCTTGAAGGCGCGGTCGATCAGGTAGCCGCGGTCGGCCAGGTACAGGTCTTCCGGCACGCGCTGGCCGTTCGACACATAAAACAGGTTCAGTTTCTGGCGGATCACCACGTCGAGCACATTGCCGATCGAGGCCGCTTCATCGAGCTTGGTCATGATGCAGCCGGCCAGGCCGCTGCCCTGATAGGCGCGCACCACTTCGTTCAAGGTTTCCTGCGTCGCCGTGGAGTTCAGGCACAGCAGACGTTTCACGTCGGCGCCGGCGCCCGACAGCATGGCCACCTGCTCCGTCACCATCTGGTCGCGCTGGCTCACGCCCACCGTATCGATCAGCACCGTATGCTTGTTCTTCAATTCTTTCAGGGCGATGCGCAAGTCCGCTTCATCCTTCACCGAATGCACCATCACGCCGAGGATCTTGCCGTAGATGCGCAGCTGTTCGTGCGCGCCGATACGATAGGCGTCCGTGGTGATCAGGGCCAGCTTTTCCGGGCCGTGGCGCATCACGCAGCGCGCCGCCAGCTTGGCCGTGCTGGTGGTCTTGCCGACACCGGTCGGGCCGACCAGCGCGAACACGCCGCCCTGCTCCAGCATGGCGTCTTCATTGGCGACGGTATTCAGGTTGCGGCTGAGGACGGTTTTGATCCAGCGCATGCTTTGCGCGCCATCGAGGCCGGCGGGCAGCTTGTCGATCAGGTAGCGCGCCAGGCTGGCCGAGAAACCGGCGGCCAGCATTTCGCGCAGCACGACGGCTTTTTGCGGCTCGCGCTGCTGCGTCGAGCCCCACGAGATTTCCGCCAGCTGGGTTTCCATCATGCCGCGCATGGCGCGGATTTCATTCATCATGCCGCTCATCTCGGCGGCGGCGTTCTCTTTGACGTGCGCCAGCGCGCTGGCCATCATCTGCTGCATGCGGGCCATGTCCACTGGCTCGCCGGCTGCCTGGCGCGGCGCGGCAGGACGTGGCGCAGCCGGGCGCTGGGCCGGGGCGGCCGGACGCTGCGGCGTGGCGAACTGGGTCTGCAACTGGGGACGGGGCTGGGACATTTCGGACGCGGCCGGCGGCGACGCCAGCGAAGCGGCATCGTCATTGGCCAGCGCGAGGATTTCCACCACGCCATCGGCCTGGCGGTTCGACAGGATCACGGCATCGGGGCCCAGCGCTTCGCGCACCTTGCGCAGCGCATCGCGCGACGAGGCGCCCGTAAATTTCTTCACATTCATGACCGGCCTCCCAAGGCGGGGGTGGCGCAATATTGGCTGAACTGTGTGACCATCGTCGACTCCTGTTGCTTGAGTGCTGTCTTCCACATGGACACAGATCACCCGGACAGTTTCCATTATTAGCGATGCTTGGAGGAAATGATCGAAGGAACAGGACGGGAAAGTACCCGTTATTCAGTTTGCCAGCAGGAAATTGATGAAAAAATAAGCAAAAATGGTGGAAGCAAGAGCTGGGGTCAGACCCGGCGGGTCTGCCCCCGGTACTAATGCTGTCAACTATTGCGCACCCACCAGCGCGGTGACGCGGATGGTCTTGGTTTCCGGCACTTCCGCATGCGACAGCACTTTCAGCTGCGGCAAGGCGCGGCGCAGGAAACGCGACAACAGGGCCCGCAGCGGCGCCGGCACCAGCAGCACCGGCGTCAGGCCTAGCGCTTCCTGCTGCTGCGCGGCCAGCCCTGCCTGGTGCGCGATGGTATCGGCCAGGCCCGGCTCGATGCCGGCACCATCGCCGCCGTTGCCCATGGCTTGCATCAGCAGGCGCTCCAGGCGGCTGTCGAGGGTCATCACGGACAATTCGGCCGCACCAGGGAACAATTGCTGCACGATGGCGCGGCCCAGCGATACGCGCACCAGCGCCGTCAGTTCGTTCGGGTCTTGCGTATTGACCGTATGCTCGGCCAGGGTTTCGATGATGGTGCGCATGTCGCGGATATGCACGCCCTCTGCCAGCAGGTTCTGCAGCACTTTTTGCAGGGTCGACAGCGACAGCATCTTCGGCACCAGGTCTTCCACCAGGCGCGGCGCATCCTTGCCCAGGTGATCGAGCAGCGATTGCACTTCCGCCCGGCCCAGCAACTCGGAAGCGTGCGAGGTAATCAGGTGGTTCAGGTGCGTGGCCACCACGGTGCCCGCATCGACCACCGTGTAGCCCATCGATTGCGCCTGATCGCGCAAGCTGGCGTCGATCCAGGTGGCGGGCAAGCCGAACGCGGGGTCACTGGTGGCCAGGCCCGGCAAGGTGCCGCTGGCCATGCCGGGATTGATCGCCAGGAACTGCCCGTTGAACGCTTCGCCTACGCCCACTTCCACGCCCTTGAGCGTAATGCGGTAGGCGGACGGTTTGAGCTCCAGGTTGTCGCGGATATGCACGGGCGGCGCCAGAAAGCCCACTTCCTGGGCGAACTTCTTGCGGATGCCCTTGATGCGCTTGAGCAATTCGCCGCCCTGCGTCTTGTCGACCAGGGGAATCAGGCGGTAGCCCACTTCCAGGCCCAGGGTATCGACGGGCATGATGTCTTGCCAGCTGGCCTCTTCCTGCTCGGGCGCCACGGTCGCTTGCGGCACGTCGGCCGGCCTCTCGGCCGCCGCCTTTTCCTGCGTGCGCTTCTTGCTGATCAGATAGGCGGAGCCGGCCAGCAATGACGCCAGCAGGATAAAGACCATGTTCGGCATGCCGGGAATCAAGCCCATGCCGCCGATGATGCCGGCGGTGATATACAGTACTTGCGGTTTCGCAAACAATTGACCGACCAGCTGGGTGCCGATGTCCTGGTCGCTGGCCACGCGCGAGACGACGATACCGGCCGCCGTGGAAATGATCAGCGAAGGAATCTGCGCCACCAGGCCGTCACCGATGGCCAGCAGGGTGTAGTTCTTGAGCGCATCGGCAAAGCCCATGTCATGCTGCAACAAGCCCACCAGCAAGCCGCCGACGATATTGATGACGGTAACCATGATGCCGGCGATGGCGTCGCCGCGCACGTATTTGCTGGCACCGTCCATGGCGCCATAGAATTCCGCTTCCTGCGCCACTTCCGTGCGGCGGCGGCGCGCTTCGTCTTCGCCGATCAGGCCGGCGTTCAGGTCGGCATCGATGGCCATCTGTTTACCAGGCATGGCGTCCAGCGCGAAGCGGGCGCCCACCTCGGCAATACGGCCCGCACCCTTGGTCACGACGGTAAAGTTAATGATCGTCAAAATGATGAACACCACGATACCGACCGTGTAGTTGCCGCCGATCAGGAAGTGACCGAACGCCTCGATCACTTTACCGGCCGCGTCGGCGCCCGTATGGCCTTCCGTCAGCACCACGCGCGTGGACGCCACGTTCAGCGACAGGCGCAGCATGGTCGATACGAGCAGGATGGTCGGGAACGCCATGAAGTCGAGCGGCTTGACCGTGTACAGCGCCGTCAGCAGCACGATGATGGACAGCGCGATATTGAAACTGAAGAAGATGTCGAGGATGAAGGCCGGCAATGGCAGCACCATCATCGCCAGCAGCATGATGATGATGACCGGCGCGGCGATGCCCTTGCTGGCGTTGCTGCTCATTCCGCTGAGCCAGGCTGGCAATCTCAGGCCGTTCATGGTGTACTTCCTTTATTCTTGTCTGCCGCGTCGGCTGCGGCTTTGATCTGCGATGCGGGGTCGAGCGGATCGAGCTCGGGCGGCACGTCGAGTTTTTTCGGCTTGTCGGGCCGCTGGCCATGGCCGCTGCCGTAGCTGCGCAGCTGGAACACATACGCCAGCACTTCGGCCACGGCGCCATACAGCGCCTCGGGGATCTCGTCGCCGATGTCCGTGTGCTTATACAGTGCGCGCGCCAGGGCCGGCGCTTCCAGGATGGCGACCTTGTGTTCGCCCGCCAGTTCGCGGATCTTCGCCGCCACCTCGTCGATGCCCTTGGCCACCACCTGCGGCGCGCCGCGCGAATTCTCGCCATACTTCAGGGCTACCGCGTAGTGGGTAGGATTGGTCACCACCACGTCGGCCGTCGGCACGTCGGCCATCATGCGGCGGCGCGACATTTCATGCTGCATCTGGCGTATCTTCGCCTTGATCTGCGGATTGCCGTCCGACTCCTTCGATTCTTGCTTGACTTCCTGCAAGGACATTTTCATCTTGTTAGCGTAGTGCCACATCTGGTACGGACCGTCGATGGCGGCGATCAGGCCCAGCGCGCCAACGATCAGCAAAAATGCCGTGATCAGCAGGCTGATCAGATGGGCCGAACCGGCGCGCAAGGATTCGACCGACAGGCCCAGCACGGCGTCTTTCTGGTGCTGCATCACCATCCAGGCGACGACGCCGACGACGATGGTCTTGGCAACGGCCTTGAGCAATTCCACCAGCGCATTCTTCGAAAACATATTGCCCAGGCCGCGAATCGGGTTGAGCTTGCCAAAATTGGGCGTGAACGCCTTGGAGCTGAACAGCCAGCCGCCCACCAGCACGGGAGAGGCCAGGGCGACGAGCATGATGGCCGCGGCGTACGGCAGGCAGGTCAGCAAGACGGAGCCCACGTCATAGCCGATGCGCAACATCATCGCGTCGGGATTGAGGATTTGCTCCCGGTCCAGGCTCAGGCCGGACACCATGACGGCCGTCAGCCGGCGCACGATGGCGTCGCCGGCAAACCACAGGCAGCAACCGGACGCCATCAGCACCGTAAACGTGGCCACTTCACGCGATCGCGGAACGTCGCCTTCCTCACGCGCCTGCTCGAGGCGCTTCGGTGACGCGGCTTCGGTCTTTTCTGCGTCGCTGTCTTCCGACATCAATCAACTCCGGTGAAGTCCTGCAGCCTGGTTAGGCGCAATACGGACTGGGCATGGAGCATTATCGAGTCAAGTGCCTGGTTGCCATCGGCGGAACAGGAGGACAAATCCCCTGTATTTCCTTTGCTCCTCAGAAACCTTAGCGGGACTTCCTGGCTTCCGCCTGCTTGACGGTCTGCTCGATGGCGCCAAACAGCGACTTGCCGTCATCGCCCAGCATTTCCAGCCGGACAACATCGCCAAACAGCAAGTATGGCGTGCTGGCGACGCCATCGGCGATCATCTCCTGGTTACGTCGTTCAACGATGCTGGAAAATCCCTTTTTAATTTCCTTGTTGGCGACACCGCCCGCGCTGACCACGCTGCCGGCGCGCGCGTTGCGCGTCTGGCACAGATGGGCGAGCAATTGCGGGTAATTGAACGCCATGTCGGCGCCCGCGTGGGGCTGGCCCGTCAATTTTCCGTTCAGGCTGCAGCGCAGCGCGTAATGCACCTTGCCGCCGCGCCAGGCGTCGCCCAGCTCGTCGGGCGTGATGGCCACCGGCGAGCAGGCCATGGCCGGCTTGGCTTGCAGGTAGCCGTAGCCGCTGGCCTGTTCGTCGGGCGCCAGGCTGCGCAAGGTGATGTCGTTGACCAGCATCAACAGCTTGATGTTCAGGTGCGCCTGGTCCGGCGTCGAGCCCATGGCCACATCGTCCGTGATGGCGGCGATGCCCGCCTCGTAATCGATGCCCCACTGCTCGTGCGCCAGGGTGATGTCGTCGTGGGCGCCGAGGAAATCGTCGCTGGCGCCCTGGTACAGGCGTGGCGCCTCGCGCAGATTGGCGGGCGCGTCTACGCCCGCCGCCTTGCAGGCGCGCTCGATCTGCTGCAGGTACGCGGCGCCAGCCACGCGCAGGCTGCTGCGCGGCAAGGGTGCCATGCAGTTGGCGGGATCGAAGTCGAAGGCGCGATGGCCGCGGCCGCTATTGATGGTCTGGTACAGCAAGTCCAGCTGGGGCGCGATGAAACTCCAGTCGTCGAGCGCCTTTTGCAAGGTCGAGGCGATGCCATCGGCCAGGTGGGCGGTTTTCAGGTCGCGCGAGACGACAGCCAGCTGGCCGTCGCGCGTGCCATCCTTCAGGGTAGCTAATTTCATGTGCGGGAAACTTCGTCAAATGCAGGCAGTGGGGACTAAAGACGCCAAAAAGCCGGGAAATCCCCGGCTTTGACGGTCAGGAGGGATTTACGCCAGCAGCGCGATCTGCTCTGGAGTCAGATAACACCACTCGCCTTCGGCGATGCCCAGCGACTCCAGCGTCAGGCTGCCGATGGCGGAACGGTGCAGCGCGCTGCAATGGTTGCCAGCGGCGGCCAGCATGCGCTTGACCTGGTGGTATTTGCCTTGTTCGAGCACGATTTCCAGCTGGAATTCTCCGCGCTGGACGCAGACGAGGGCCGCCAGCGGGGCCGGTTCGTCGTGCAATTGCACGCCAGCCAAGAGTTGCGCCACCAGCTCATCGGTCACGGGCTCTTGCGTGGTAGCCTGGTAAATCTTGGGAACATGACGCTTCGGCGACGATTGCGCATGGATAAATGGGCCATCGTCGGACATCAGCAGCATGCCGGTCGTATCGTGGTCGAGCCGGCCGACGGGCTGGACTTCGCGCCAGGTGAACTGTTCCGGCAGCAGGGTCAGCACGCCAGGGTGATGGCTGGGCTTGCGCGAGCATTCGAAATTGGCGGGCTTGTTCAGCGCCAGGTACAGGTGCGCGCGGTATACCCACTCTTCTTCGAACACGTGCAGCACCAGGCCTTCGGTCTCGACGATGGTGCGGTAAGTGGTCTGGGTGATGCCATCGATGACGACATCGCCATCTTCGATGAGGGAACGACAATATTTACGGGTGCCAAAACCCTGCGATTGCAGGATGCGGTCTAGGGATAATTTACTCATGGGCGTGACTTTACCAGAAGCGGCTGACAGCGTGAAGCGGCGGGGCGCGCCGCCTGCGCCAGCCGGCGCACCGCGCACCGACATTGCGCAGGCACAGATACGGCGATGCACAAGGTGAGATTTCGATATAAATGGCCCATTCCTTTGAGATATATCAAGCGCTCGGAATATCGCATTGATAGACTGAAACTTCGTTAGGAATCCGCCTAATGTACTTTAGGAATTGTGGCAGTCGCCACCCCTCATAAGGACATCGTATGAAGCATACCGATACCATCGCCTTACAAGGCAGCATCGCCGACATGCGCCAGCGCATCGCCGCGGAACAGGCGGCCATGCACAAGGTCAGACTCGGCGTGGCGCGCTGGCGCACCGCCTCTGCGCCGCAGGATGCGGACGCGCCGCCATCGCCAGCGAGCCAGACGCACTGGCATGCCGAGGCGCAATGCCATTTCATGTGCTGGCTGGAACTGGGTGGTTTTGCCCACGCGGATGCGGATGCGGCAGGCGACAACGTGAGCGCGCCCGCCATGGCGGACACGCCGCCCGACGTCCGCGCCAACTTCGGCACCAGCACAGCAGCGGCGCCGCCCCCCCTGCCCGCGCACTGTAACGGCTGCGTCGCCTGAGCGCGCCGCCATCGAACCCGCCATGCCCTGCCCCCGCATGCCTGCCTTGCCAGCCAGACCAGATCACGCATCGCGCGATGCCAGCCTACCCGACACGGACGACGCACAAAAGGAAACGGCGGCATTGCGCCGCCGTTCCCAAGCCCCATCGGGACTTCAGTGAGGAATGTAAATTCACTCAAAACCACATCTGCGATGCGGCGAGTAGTTCCAAGACCTGCCAATCAAGTTAGTACTGACAACATAGTTGATATATCGCCCCTCCTTGAAAAGAACTACGCTTTCACTATAGCCCAAACAGCCCCTTTTTCAAGCCAAATTACCATCTTATTGAAAATCATTCTCGACTGGCTTGCCTGTCAGCCAAGAGTGATATCTTCAACGCAACGCTGGTTGTGACTGCTGCACGGCCGCCTTCATGGCGCCTGCGCCCATGGCGGCGCCAAATTTCTTCAGCACCCGCTCCGGCAAGCCTTCATGCTGCGTGTAGTCGACGATATCTTCCGCCTTGACGACATCGCGCGCCACGCTGTCGACCGTGCCGAAATCGTCGGCCAGGCCCATTTCCACGGCTTTCGCCCCGGTCCAGTACAGGCCGGAGAAGGTATCCGGTGTTTCTTTCAGGCGCTTGCCCCGTCCCGTGCGCACCACGTCGATGAATTGCTGGTGGATTTCATTGAGCATGCCTTGCGCATACGCCTTGTGCTTTTCCGTCAGGGGACTGAACGGGTCCATGAAGCCCTTGTTCTCGCCCGCCGTCAGCAGCCGGCGCTCGACGCCCACCTTTTCCATCACACCCGTAAAGCCGAAGCCATCCATCAGCACGCCGATGGAACCGACCACGCTGGCCTTGTTGACATAGATGCGGTCGGCGGCGGCGGCGATGTAATAGCCGCCCGAGGCGCACATTTCATCGACCACCACATACAAGGGCTTGTCCGGATAGCCCTTGCGCAGGCGCTGCATCTCGTCGACGATCATGCCGGCCTGCACGGGACTGCCGCCCGGACTATTAATGTGCAGCACCACGGCCACGGAACCGGCATCGGAAAACGCCTTGTCCAGCGCGGGAATGACGACAGCGGCCGAGCCGCTGCCTTCGGACTCGATGCTGCCGCTGATGTCGATCAGGGCCGTGTGGCGGCCCAGGGTCTCACTGTCGTCGGCCGTGTTATAGTCATAAAACACCCACAGGGCGAACAACACGATCAGCAGGCCAAACACCTTGAAAAAGATGCTCCAGCGGCGGTGCGCGCGTTGCTCTTGCAAAGTGGCAAATACCAGCTTTTCCAGCACGTCGCGCTCCCAGTGTCCCGCAGGGGCGCCGTGGCCGGCGGCTGGTGCGCTGCTGTCCAGCTTGTCATTCGTGTCATCGCTCATGGTTCACTTTGTTTAAATTGCAATAATGCCTGTGCCCGGCTTCAGGCCGGCAGCGGCTGGACATACTCATCGGGTTGCCAGTACAACTGGCCATCGCGCTCGCTCACGGGTATCGGGCGCAAGCGTCCGCCCTTGCAGGGGCCGCCCGCGCAATAGCCGCTCTCCGGCACATAGATGGCGCCATGCGTCGAACACATCAGGTATAAGCCGCTGGACTCGAAAAACTCACCCTCGGCCCAGTCCAGTTCGATCGGCACGTGGGCGCAGCGGTTCAGGTAGCCATATGCCTTGCCGCCGTGGCGCACGACAAAGCCCGTGGTCGCCTCGCCACCAGCCGATACGGGAAAGCGCACGCCCTTGCCGCCATCGGCCACCGCGTCGGCGGCACAAATCAACACTTCCGCAACATCGTTCATCATGCGTGCTCGCTCAGCCATTGATGCAGATCGGCCACCGTGGCGGCCGAATACAGCGGGTTGCAAGCCTGCAATTGCTCCACCGGATGCGCTCCATACTCTACGGCAATACCGGCCGCGCCTGCATTGCTTGCCATCAACAAATCATGACTGGTGTCGCCGATCATCACGGTGCGGCGCATATCCTGCCCCAGTTCGCGCGTCAGCTCCTGCAGCATGGCCGGATGGGGCTTGGAAAACGTTTCATCGGCGCAGCGCGTCGCATCGAACAGCGACAGCAGCTTGACGGCATTCAAGGAACGGTTCAGGCCGACACGGCTCTTGCCCGTGGCGACGGCCAGAAAGTACGCTTGCTGCGAGAGTTCCTGCAGCATTTCCTGCACACCGGGAAACAGGGTCAGTTCATGGTCGCGCGACAGATAGTGATAACGATAGCGTTCCGCCATGCGTGCATGGTATTTCGGCTCCACATCGGGCATCACCAGCTGCATCGCTTCCTGCAAGCCCAGGCCGATCACATGCGAGGCCAGCAACTCGGTGGGAATTGGCAAGCCCAGGTCTTTCGCCGACGCCTGGATGCACTTGACGATGGTCGAGGTACTGTCTATCAGGGTACCGTCCCAATCGAAGACGATCAGATCAAATTGCTTTCTTGCCATGTTTCCCGACGACAAAGCCGCCGGCTCCTTGAGAATGAATGATGGCGACTGACTACCTTGTGAGTAGCGTCGCGCGCACGCGCTCGATAGCTATCGTGCAGCAACGGCCAATGGTTTGCCCAAGCTTACCAAGAAACGCTCGCATTCGGCAGCCAGCGGCGCGTTCAGGGTCATCGTCTTGCCCGTCTCCGGATGCGTAAACGTGATCTGGTGCGCGTGCAGGAACATGCGCTTCAGGGCGCCGCGCGTGCTGTCGGCTTTCAACAGGGCACGGTTGAGGGCAAAGTCGCCATATTTATCGTCGCCCGCGATGGGGAAACCGGAGGAAGACAGGTGCACGCGGATCTGGTGCGTGCGTCCCGTCTTCAATTCCGCTTCCAGCAAGGCGAAGTTGTGATATTTATGCAACAGTGAAAACACCGTGTGCGACGCCAGACCATCGGCCTGCACGGCCACCCGGCGCTCGCCTTCGGCCGTCGTATATTTATGCAGCGGCAGTTTGATATGCTGGCGCGCATTCTTCCAGTCACCGGCCACCAGCACCAGGTAGCGCTTGTCCGTGACCCCGTCGCGCATCTGTTCGTGCAAATTCGTCAATGCCGTGCGTTTCTTTGCCAGCAACAGCAAGCCGGACGTGTCGCGGTCCAGGCGGTGCACCAGTTCCAAAAACTTGGCGTCGGGGCGCGAGGCGCGCAATTGCTCGATCACGCCGAACGAGACGCCCGAGCCGCCATGCACGGCCACACCGGCCGGCTTGTCGATGACGAGCAGCTGCGCATCTTCGAAGATGATCTTGAATTCGGCGGCCGGCGCGCCCGTGGGCGCCTTTTCGGCCACGCGCACGGGTGGAATGCGCACCACGTCGCCGGCGACGAGACGGTACAACTGATCGATACGGCCTTTATTAACCCGCACTTCTCCCGATCGCAAGATCCGGTAGATGTGGCTTTTAGGCACTCCCTTGCACACTCTTAATAAGTAGTTGTCGATACGCTGGCCTGCTTCTTCCTCGGCGATCGTTACGAATTGGGCTTGCGGCTGAACCGGGGGTGTTGAAGGGGGAACAACATCTTTTTGACTCTTCATTTACTATGTCTTCCCAGAAATCTCTCTAAGTCCTTCATTTTGAATATATAATTGTTTTTGCTGCGGCCCTGGCTGCTGCGAGTGTAAGAATAAAAGCACATTTTACACAGGGGCGTCTCCACCGGCCTCGCCAAATTGCAAATTCGGTGGAAAAAAATGTATATGCACCATCCCTGCGCGAATCAAGGTTGCACCGTAGTTGTAATCGGATAACGCGTGGAGATGCTGAAGTGAGTGTGGGATTATAAGGATAAGTACCCGTTAGCGCGACTTATCGAGTCGGGCTCGCGGGTTGATGAAGTTGATAACGCTTGCCGTTTTCGCCAAACCCCGTATGTGGCCAAATACTGAGGGTTGTCGATGATAGGCTGAGGCCAAGCCTCGCCATCGCGATCCCTGTAATGAGCCGGCTAACGATTTTGGCTCTGAATTTGCTGACCACTTGCATTCTCTGCCCCCGATGCAGTTCATTCTCATCCGGGCTGTTTCAGATGAGTTGCAAGTGTCCTGTGCACTCGGCATGACGATTGACCTCACCGCGCCTGTTGCGGCCGTAACGCATATCTCGTACGCGTTGTTGCTCCGCACGCCTGGGCATTTC
The DNA here is from genome assembly GCF_030397665.1 of Janthinobacterium sp. SUN073. Taxonomy (GTDB): domain Bacteria; phylum Pseudomonadota; class Gammaproteobacteria; order Burkholderiales; family Burkholderiaceae_D; genus Janthinobacterium. The sequence goes on from NZ_JAPUBT010000001.1 coordinate 780,120, forward strand.
CCCCGCCAACACTCCCGTTCTCGCATATATCCCTGTACTTTCGCCGCTTCCCCGGAAGCGGCTTTGAGATGGCCTACGGGTCGCGGAGTTATAAAAATGAAACGCATGTTGTTTAATGCCACGCAGCAAGAAGAACTGCGCGTAGCGATTGTCGACGGACAGAAACTGATCGACATCGATATCGAGACAGCCGGGCGCGAACAGCGCAAATCCAACATTTACAAGGGCGTGATCACGCGCATCGAGCCATCGCTCGAAGCGTGCTTCGTCAGCTATGGCGAAGACCGCCACGGCTTCCTGCCTTTCAAGGAAGTTGCCCGCACGTATTTCCGCGAAGGCGTCGATGTGCGTAACGCTTCCGTCAAGGAAGCGCTGCGCGAAGGCCAGGAAATCATGGTGCAAGTGGAAAAGGAAGAGCGCGGCAACAAGGGCGCCGCCCTGACCTCGTTCGTTTCGCTGGCCGGCCGTTACCTGGTCTTGATGCCGAACAACCCGCGTGGCGGTGGCGTATCGCGCCGCGTGGAAGGTGAAGAACGCCAGGAATTGCGCGAAACCATGGATAAACTGGACTTGCCAGCTGGCATGTCCGTCATTGCCCGCACCGCCGGCATCGGCCGCAACGTCGATGAACTGCAGTGGGACTTGAATTACCTGATGCAACTGTGGCGCGCCATCGAAGGCGCCGGCAAGTCGGCCAACGGCGCTTTCCTGATCTACCAGGAATCGTCGCTCGTCATCCGCGCCATCCGCGACTACTTCCAGCCCGACATCGGCGAGATCCTGATCGACACCGACGAGATCTACGACCAGGCGCACCAGTTCATGAGCCACGTGATGCCCGACATGGTGCACCGCGTAAAACGCTACAGCGACGACGTGCCGCTGTTCTCGCGCTTCCAGATCGAACATCAGATTGAAACGGCCTACAGCCGCACCGTGCCGCTGCCATCGGGCGGCGCCATCGTCATCGACCACACCGAAGCGCTGGTCTCCGTCGACGTCAACTCGGCGCGCGCCACGCGCGGCTCGGACATCGAGACGACCGCCTTCAACACCAACTGCGAAGCGGCCGAAGAAGTGGCCCGCCAGCTGCGTTTGCGCGATTTGGGCGGCTTGATCGTCATCGACTTCATCGACATGGAAGTGGCGAAAAATCAGCGCGAAGTGGAACAGCGCTTGAAAGATGCGCTGCACCATGACCGTGCCCGTGTACAAATGGGCAAGATTTCCCGCTTCGGCCTGATGGAACTGTCGCGCCAGCGCCTGCGCCCTTCGCTGTCCGAAGGCTCACACGTGACGTGCCCGCGCTGCTCCGGCACCGGCCACATCCGTGACACGGAATCGTCCGCCCTGCAGGTGCTGCGCATCATCCAGGAAGAAGCGATGAAGGAAAACTCGGCCACCATCCACGTGCAAGTGCCCGTGGACGTGGGCGCCTTCCTGCTGAACGAAAAACGCGGCGAAGTGCTGAAGATCGAAAACCGCCACCGCATCGCCGTGATCCTGATCCCGAACAAGCATCTGGAAACGCCGCACTACAAGCTGGAACGCATCAAGCACGACGATCCGCGTCTGGAAGACAGCCAGGCCAGCTACAACCTGGCCGAAAGCGCTGAAACCGACATGGCTTACAGCAAGCGCCAGAAGGAAGAAGCCAAGCCGCGCCAGGAAGCCGTCGTCAAGACGATCACCCCTGACCAGCCGGCACCGCTGGTCGAGCGCAAGCCTGTCGAAGCGAAACCAGCCCCGGTGGCCGCGCCTGCCGCACCACAAGGCCTGATCGCCAAGATCATCAGCTTCTTCACCGGCGCCCCGGCACCGGTGGCGCCAGCGCCCGCCCCTGTCACACCAGCCAAGCCGGCCGGCACCGACCGCGGCGACCGCAACAGCCGTGGCCCGCGTGGCCGTGGCCGCAACGGCAAGCCTGGCCGCGAAGAACGCGAACCGGGCCAGGGTCGCCCAGCCCAGGACGATGCAGCGAAAGAAGCGGAAGCACTGGAAAAAGCGGCCCGTCCGCCACGCCCACCGCGTCCGCCACGCGAACCGCGTGAAGCGGGCGAGGCAACGGCGGCACCACGCGAACGGGGCGAGCGCCCTGAACGCGCGGAACGTCCTGAGCGCGCAGAGCGCCCGGAACGCGCCGAACGTCCGCCACGCCAGCCACGCGAAGGCCGCGAGCCACGCATCGACAAGGCTGTTGTTGCTGAAGTGAAAGCGGATGAACTGGCCCTGGTTGGCGCTACCGCCAGCGCCGTCAATGTGGTCGTACCGTCAAGCGGTCCGGACGCTGATGCAGCACCAATGAGCTTGCTGAAAGCGCCGGTCAATGCCGGCCCTGAAGGCGAAGAGACGGAAAACGACGTGGAAGGCGAAGAACCGCGCCGCCGCCGTCGTCGTGGTGGCCGCAACCGCAACCGCCGCGACCGCGAAACGGGCGAGCTGATCGAATCGGCAAACGGCGAGAACGAAGGCCAGGACGCGCCAGTGATCAGCTTTACGGTTGCTCCGGCGCCGGAAGCCGCCGCTGATGCTACCCCGGTCGCCGTCGTGGCTGCCGCCGCTGTCGTCGCCGTCGCTGCGCCAGTGGAAGCTGCCGTCGTGGAAGTGGTCGAAGTGGTCGAAGTGGCCAAGGTGGTCGATATCGCCAAGGTCGAAGAAGCCGCTCCTGCCGCTGAAGCCGCGCCAGTTGCTGAAGTCATCGTGCCGCAAGCCCCTGTTGAGGCCGTCGTGGCTGCAGCGCAAGCTGAACCAGCCGCTGCCGAGCCAGCACCAGTTGCCGAGTACAGCTTTGCCGAGAAAGCGGAAGCCGCACCTGCACCTGCACCTGCTGAAATCATCGTCGAAGCCGTGCCAGTGGTGGAAGCCGCGCCTCTGGTCGAAGCCATCGCCGTGATCGAGGAAGCACCAGCAGCTGAAACGGCACCTGCCGTGGTGGAAGCCGCTCCGGTGGTTGCCGAAGTTGCTCCTGCTCCTGCTCCGGCGCCAGCACCTGTCGTCGCTCCAGCGCCGGCTCCTGCCGCGCCAGTCGCCGCGCCGCTGGACTTGAGCGCCGTGCTCGGTTCCGCCGGCCTGACCCTGGCAGCCACCGATCCGGAAAAACTGCGCCTGGCGCAGGAAGCCGCTGCCAAAGCAGTCGCTCCCGTGCGCAAGCCGCGCGAACGCAAGCCATTGCCGCCGCAATCGGATGAGCCGTTGATCCAGGTCAACACGCAACGTCCATAAGCGCGCCGGGTTCGCCCAGCCGCCAATGATGAAAGGGGGAGCTCAGGCTTCCCCTTTTTTATGTCCACTTTTTTGCCAGCCAGCCGCCATGCACGAGAACGCCAACCTGCCCCGTCCCGCCCCCGTCAGCCTGCGCAGCGCCTTCTGGTACTGGCTCAAGCTGGGCTGCGTCAGCTTTGGCGGCCCGGCCGGGCAAATCGCCATGATGCATGCGGAACTGGTGGAAAAGCGGCGCTGGATTTCCGAGCAGCGTTTCTTGCACGCCCTCAATTACTGCATGCTGCTGCCGGGGCCGGAAGCGACCCAATTGGCCATCTACATCGGCTGGCTGATGCACCGCACGCGCGGCGCCCTGGTGGCGGGCCTGCTGTTCCTGCTGCCCTCGCTGGGGGTGCTGATCGTCCTGTCCTGGCTCTACATGGCCTACGGCCACGTGGCCGCCATCGCCGGCATCCTGTACGGCATCAAGCCGGCCGTCGTCGCCATCGTGCTGGCGGCTGCCTGGCGCCTGGGCCGGCGCACCTTGCGCAGCCCCGGCCTGATGGCCATCGCGGCGGGCGCATTTATCGCCATCGCCGTGCTACGGCTGCCATTTCCGCTGATCGTGCTCGCCGCCGCCCTGCTGGGCATGGCGGGCGGGCGCTGGCTGCCGGCCCATTTTCAGGCCGGCGGCACGCAACATGGCGGCGCGGCCCGCTACGGCGCCGCCCTGATCGATGACGACACGCCCACGCCGGAGCACGCGCAGCTCAAATGGCCGCGCCTGCTGGCCACATGCGCACTGGGCCTGGCGCTGGCCTTCTTCGCCTGGCTGGGCCTGGCACTACTGGGCGGACGCGAGCAGCCGCTGGCGCAGATGGGCGTGTTTTTCAGCAAGGCCGCCCTGCTCACGTTCGGCGGCGCATATGCCGTGCTGCCCTACCTGGTGCAGGGCGCCGTCGACCATTACCACTGGATCACCAGCGCGCAGATGATGGATGGCCTGGCGCTGGGCGAAACGACGCCCGGCCCTCTGATCATGATCGTCGCCTTCATCGGTTTTGTGGGCGGCTGGAGCTATGCCGCAGGCATCGCCGGTGAACACCTGTGGCTGGCGGGCGTGTGCGGCGCGCTCGTCGCCAGCTGGTTCACCTTCCTGCCCTCGTTCATCTTCATCCTGGCCGGTGCGCCGCTGGTGGAAGCGTCGCGCGGCAATTTGCGCCTGAGCGCGCCCCTCACGGCCATCTCGGCGGCCGTGGTGGGCGTCATCGCCAGCCTGGCCCTGTTCTTTGGCCGCCATGTCTTCTGGCAAGAAAACCCGCTGCCCCACTGGGACTGGCTGGCGATGTTCATCGCACTGGCGGCCGGCGTGGCGCTGATCAGGTTTCAAATGGGAACCATCAAATTGCTGCTCGCCTGTGCCATCTTCGGCCTCGTGCTATCGTATCTGCCTTGACCGATTTAACGTAAGTGGTATCACCTTTCATGGCTGACAAGATTATCTACCTCGCCGAGGCCCGCAATGGGGCCTTGGTGATCCCCGCGCGGCTGGAAAGTCCCAGCGGTAACGTGGCCGACAGCCTGGGCCGGCCCCTGCACGACTTGCGCATCTCGATTACCGACCGCTGCAATTTCCGTTGCGTGTATTGCATGCCAAAGGACGTGTTCGACAAGAACCACGTGTATCTGCCGCACACGGATTTGCTGTCGTTCGAGGAAATCACGCGCGTGGCGCGCCTGTTCGTTGAACACGGCGTGGAAAAGATCCGCCTGACGGGCGGCGAACCGCTGCTGCGCAAAAATATCGAAAAGCTCATCGCCATGCTGGCCGCGCTGCGCACGCCGTCGGGCCAGCCGCTGGACCTGACCCTGACGACCAACGGTTCCTTGCTCGCCAGAAAGGCGCAAGCCCTGAAGGATGCGGGCCTGAACCGCGTCACCGTCTCGCTCGATTCGCTCGACGACGCCACCTTCAAGCGCATGAACGATGTCGACTTCGCCGTGGCCGACGTGCTGCACGGCATAGATGCGGCGCACCAGGCGGGACTCGGCCCCATCAAGATCAACATGGTCGTCAAGGCCGGCATGAACGAGCAGGAAATCGTGCCCATGGCGCGCCACTTCAAGGGCACGCCCTACATCTTGCGCTTCATCGAATACATGGACGTGGGCGCCTCGAACGGCTGGAACTTGCAGGAAGTCATCCCGTCCGCCGAGGTGGTGCGCCGCATCGGTACACACATGCCCTTGCTGCCCATCAACCCCAACTACACGGGCGAGACGGCGGCGCGCTGGCGCTATGCCGATGGCAGCGGCGAAATCGGCCTCATTTCCAGCGTCACGCAAGCGTTCTGCGCCGATTGCAGCCGCGCCCGCCTCTCGACCGAGGGCAAGCTGTACACCTGCCTGTTCGCCAGCAGCGGCCACGACTTGCGCAGCCTGCTGCGCGGCGGCCGCAGCGACGCGGAAATCTCCTCGGCCGTGGCGCAGCTGTGGCGTGGCCGCGCCGACCGCTATTCGCAATTGCGCACCAGCCAGACGGATTTGACGGGCACCACGCTTGAGCACGGTAAAAAGAAAGTGGAAATGTCGTACATCGGCGGCTGAATCAGGCGCGGCGCGCGCCTGCCGCTGCTACCATGGCGCATGCACCCACTTCCTACCTGACATGATCAACACACACGACATTACCGGCCTGATCCTGGCTGGCGGCCTCGGCACGCGCATGGGCCAGCGCGACAAGGGCATGCTGCACCTGCATGGCCAGCCTCTGGCCCGCCACGTACTGCAGCGCCTGGCGCCGCAAGTGGGCCAGCTGGCCATCAGCGTCCACGCCGATGCCGGCGATTACGCGCGCTTCGGCCTGCCCGTCTGGCCGGACGTACTGCCGGGCCAGCTGGGCCCGCTGGCAGGTCTACACAGCGGCATGCGGCACGCCAGCACGCCCTACCTGCTGAGCGTGCCGTGCGATTCGCCCCTGCTGCCGCCCGACCTGGCGGCGCGCCTGGCCGCCGGTTTGATCGACAACGAGGCCGACCTGGCCATCGCCGTCACCGAAGAGATCGACCCGGCGACGGGATCGACGGTGCGCCGCCCGCATCCCGTCTTCTGCCTCGTCAAAACTTCCGCCCTGCCCCAGCTCGACGCGTATCTGCGCAGCGGCGAGCGCCGCATGCGCACCTGGCATGGCCCCCTGAAGCTGGCCGAAGTAGTGTTCGAGGATGGCGCCGCGTTCGGCAACATCAATACCCCGGACGAGCTGGCCGCCCTGCAGGCGCAGGGCCTGTCCGTGCCGATGGCGCAAGCCATCCTGGCCGACAGCGTCGCGCCCGTCGCCGACATCGAGGAATTGCCGTTGCCGCAAGCGTTCGAGCGCATCCTGGCGGCCGACATCATCTCGCCCATCAGCGTGCCCGCGCACGACAATTCCGCCATGGATGGCTATGCGCTGCATGGGGCGGATCTGGGCGGCAGTGCGCCGCTGACCCTGGCCGTGGTCGACACCATCCTGGCCGGGCGTCCCGGCACGGTCAAAGTTGGCCGCGGCCAATGCGCGCGCATCATGACGGGTGCCGTCATGCCGGACGGCTGCGACAGCGTGGTGCCACAGGAACTGGTGCTGCAAGCCAATGAAACCAGCATCACGCTGGCGCCCGATAGCATCCGCCCCGGCGACAACCGCCGTTTCAAGGGGGAAGACTTGATGCAGGGCAAACCGGCCTTGCTGCAGGGCAAACGCCTGGGTCCGGCCGAACTGGGGCTGCTGGCCTCGCTGGGCATCGCCACCGTGCCCGTGCGCCGGCGCCTGCGCGTGGCCTTCTTTTCCACGGGCGACGAATTGCGCTCGATCGGCGAGCAACTCGACGCGGGCTGCATCTACGACAGCAACCGCTACACCCTGCTGGGCATGCTGAGCCGTTTGGGCTGCGAAGTGCTCGACATGGGCATCGTCAAGGATGATCCGCAAGCGCTGGAAGCGGCACTGCGCAGCGCCTGCGCCTCGGCCGACGTCATCATCACCTCGGGCGGCGTGTCCAGCGGCGCGGCCGATTTTACGCGCGAGATCCTGGCACGCCTCGGTGAAGTGGCCTTCTGGCAAATCAACATGCGCCCGGGCCGCCCCATGGCTTTTGGCCGGATTGCCAGCGAGGGCGACACGGCCTTGCTGCTGGGCCTGCCCGGCAACCCCGTGGCCGTGATGGCGGCGTTTTACTTCCTCGCCCGCCCCACCCTGCTGCGCCTGATGGGTGCCGATGCGGACACGGCCACCCTGCCGCTGCTGCAAGTGGCGGCACAAGCGACTATCCGCAAGAAACGGGGCCGCACCGAATACCAGCGCGGCATCGTCGAGCGGGGTGCGGACGGCCGCCAGCACGTGCGCGTGACGGGGGCGCAGGGCTCCGGCATCCTGCGTTCGATGACGCAAGCCAATTGCATGATCGTGCTGCATGAAGCGCAAGGCCACGTGGCCGCGGGCGACCTGGTCGATATCGTGCTGTTGCATGGATTGACCTGATGAAACCTCTGCTTCTGGCACTGGCCCTGCTGCCAGGCATGGCGGCGTACGCTGGCGAAGTCCACAGCAATGGCTACATGGTGCGCTTCGACGAGCGCATCGAAACGGCGCCGGGCGACTTGCATGGCGCCACCGTGGGCCGCATCAGCATCGTGCGCGCCGCCGATCAAGGTCTCGCGTGGCAGGAAAATACACCCTTGCAACCGGGCTGCGGCGCCATAGCGGCCGTCACCGTCCTCAACGACAGCTATGTGGCCCTGTGCGGCCACTTGGGCGGGCGCCATTACACGCACAAAATCATCTTCATGCAAGGCAACTCGCCCGCCATGGTGAGCGTGGACCAGTTCGATTCGCCCAGTGCCGTGCGCGTGGAGCGCGACGGATCACTGGCCATCGACGTCCTGCGGCGCGACCGCTTCCCTGACGAACTGACGGGTCCGCATTACTTTCCCACCGTGTACCGCATGCACCACGATGACGCCACGTTCGGTTTCGCCCCCAGCTTTGATGGCGATGCCGCCGAGCGCTACTGGCAGCACTATCGCGCCACGCGCCAGGCGGCGCCAGCGGCGGACGTACTGCCGGAACTGCTGGCCTCCCTGCTGGCCGCGCAGGCTGGCAAACAATCCATCTGCGCCGAACTGGCCACGCTCGCCGCGGATCTGCGGCAGGGGCAACAGTACGAACAGTACGATACGCAAGGCGCGTTCACCTTGATGCGCAAGTGGCTGCACAAGCTGCCCGCCATCGGCTATCCCGCCTTCGATACGCAAGCCTGCCCGGGCCGCATCTAGATCGTTTCACCGCCGCCTGCTGGCGGCGCATCCTTCAACACCCCACTCCCCTCTCAACCGGCCCGCCCAGCGCGGGCCGCTCGCATTGCCCCTTCGCAATCAATTGACCTGCACGGCAAGCGTTCGCCTATCGAGATTAAAATATTAATTATTTCTCAAAATAATATATAAATAAACACAACACTAATTGTAATTATTTTATTTATTTGTTGATGCTACAGTTTCTTCGATGATAACATTCGAACTCACATAAAAATTCAATTTTGATATTGTTTTCACGAGGAAACTAATAATGAGACACCATTCATGGATCGCAGGTGCCGGCATGCTGGGAGCGGCTTGCCTGCTTGGCATGTTGTCCCTGGCGTCGCTGCCCGCCTATGCCAAAGGGGCAGCACGGGCCGACGTGCTGGAGCATTGCAGCTGGAACCGCCCGGGCGCCGATCCGTTCATGGGAGATGTCGTTGCCGCAGTGGACAGGTACCCGGACATCGCGCCGCAGGTGCGCGAAGAATTGAAGGCGCGCATGCGCGCACGCCAGTATGATGAAATCGTCGTGATCAGCCGCGACGCCATCCGCGGCAAGGGCAATTACGATGCGCGCATCAGCGACATGCATTTCGGGCCGGGCCGCGTCTGCCGCAATGTCACGCGCTCAGGCTGGAGCGAGCAGATGCAGGAAAGGGGTCTTGTGTACTGCGTGCAGGGCGTTTGCATCCTCGTGCCCACCGTGTGCCGCAATGTCAGCCGCATCACGCGGGTGCCAGCGTCAGCGACGCCAGCCGCCGGAGCCGCTCCCGCTGGCGCCGCTCCCGTTGCCGCCGCGCCCGCCGCCCCGGAAGCAGCTGGCGTGCCCGTGATCGATAATCCCGACGCCTTGCGCGGCGGTTCCTTCACGGGTGCCGGCGCGCCGCTGGCCGTGGCGAGCACGCCCTTCCTGCCCTTCGATTATGTGCGTACCGCCGGCGGTATCACGCCATCAGCCGGCATGGGCGGCGGAGGTGGCGGAGGTGGCGGTGGTGGAAGCCTGCGGCCGGACCAGGGCAGCAGCATCATCGTGCCGCCCACCGTGATCCTGCCGACCCTGCCACCCACCGACCTGTCCGTCCTGCCGGCCGTGCCGGAACCGCACACCTGGGCCATGCTGCTGGCGGGATTGGCGCTGCTGGCCGGCGCCACGCTGCGCCGTCGGCCAGCGGCGACCTGAACGCCGAAGGCGCTATTCGCCGTCGGCCTCGGCGGACAGCCCCGCGTCCGCCGCACCCAGCAGCAAGGCGGCCGCCTCGCCCGGCAAGGCTTCCACGGATTTCAGTTTGCGCGCCATCTGCCGGCTGCGCACTTCCGCGCTTTCGATATTCTTCGCCGCCTTTTCCAGGGTCAGCCGGGTTTGCGACAGCACGTCGCCGAACTTGCCGAATTCCGTCTTGACGGCGCCCAGCACTTGCCACACTTCCGACGAGCGTTTTTCCAGCGCCAGGGTGCGGAAACCCATCTGCAGGCTGTTGAGCAAAGCCGTCAGGGTGGACGGTCCGGCGATGCTGACCCGGTGCAGGCGCTGCAATTCGTCGGCCAGTCCCGGCCGGCGCATCACTTCCGCATACAAGCCTTCCGTGGGCAGGAACAGGATGGCAAAGTCGGTGGTCAGCGGCGGCGCCAGGTATTTCTCGGCGATGGTTTTCGCCTCGCCCCGCACGGCGCGTTCCAGCTCGCGGCCGGCGACGGCCACGCCGTCCGCATCGGCCCGCTCGGCCGCGTCGACCAGGCGCTCGTATTGTTCCTTGGGGAATTTCGCATCGATGGGCATCCACACGGGCGGCCCACCGTCGACCATGCCCGGCAACTTCAGGGCGAATTCCACGCGTGCGCCGCTGCCCGGCAGCGTTTCCACGTTCTTCGCGTACTGGTCGACAGTGAGTACCTGCTCCAGCAGCATTTCCAGCTGCACTTCACCCCAGGTGCCGCGCGTCTTCACATTAGTAAGCACCCGCTTCAGATCGCCCACGCCCAGCGCCAGCTGCTGCATTTCACCGAGGCCCTGGTGGACTTTTTCCAGCCGCTCCGACACTTGCTGGAACGACGCACTAAGGCGCGTTTCCAGCGTGGCATGCAGTTTTTCATCGACCGTCTTGCGCATCTCTTCCAGGCGCGCGCCATTGTCGGCCTGCAAGTCACGGATCTTGTTTTCCAGGGTGGCGCGCACTTCCAGCATGCGCTGCGCATTCGATTCGGTCAGCTGGGCCAGGGTCTGATTCGTGCTCTCGGCAAAACGCGCCAGGCTTTGCGCCTGCTCTTCGCGCCCGACTTTCCCCTGCGCCTGCATCTGCGTGCGCAGGCTGTCGAGCTGCTGCAGAGTCGCCGCCTGGAATTGCGCCAGGCCGGCCGCCAGGTCTTGCCGCGTGGCTTGCGCCGACGCCTGCAGCTGCAGCCGCACTTCGCGCTCGACCCGGTCGATGCGTTCCAGGCTTTGCTGCTGGTGCTGCTGCACCAGCGCCAGCGTGGTGGCGCCATCGCCGGCCGCGCCACGCGGGCGCAGCAACAGCAAGAGCAACAGGACAATGGCGACGATGGCGGCGCCCAGCAGGCTGTAAAACTCGATTGGGCTCATGGGTGTCAGTCAGGTTTGTTGCGCATCCAGTCGGCCGTCTGATAGAACGATTCCATCAGGCGCACGCGCAAGGATTCTTCGATGCCGGTGTCTTCCATGGCCCAGGCCATGGCGCGCAGCCACTGGTCGCGCTCGCTGGTGCCGATGGCGTAAGGCAAGTGGCGCGCACGCAGGCGTGGGTGGCCGAATTTCTCGATATACAAGTCCGGCCCACCCATCCAGCCCGTCAGGAAGAAATACAGCTTGTCGCGCGAACCGTCCGTCGATGGCGGATGCATGACGCGGATGCCAGCGAACTCGGGCTCAAGTTCCATCAGATCATAAAAACGGTCGACCATTTCGCGCAGCACGGGGGCGCCGCCGATGGTCTCGTACAGGGTGGGAGCAGTGGTATCAGTCATGGCCGCCATGATAGCGCAAGCGCCGGCGGCCCACGCGGCGCCCGCTGTCACTGCCACAATAAATGGCAATTTACTTGACCTATCAAGCTTATATCAACTACCATGCAATTTTTAAACCACGGACAAAATGACCATGCCAAGCGCTATCGACACTCCTTTGCTGCGCAATAGCAACTTCCGCTGGCTGCTGGGCGGCGGCCTCATTTCCATGTTGGGCGACCAGTTCAGCATGCTGGCCCTGCCGTGGCTGGTGCTGAGCCTGACGGGCGATAGCCTCAGCCTGGGCATCGCCGTGGCCCTGATGGGCGCACCGCGCGCCGTACTCATCTTGCTGGGCGGCACCGTCGCCGACCGTTATTCGCCCCGGCGCGTGCTACTTCTGAGCAAATATGCGAACGCGGTCATCCTGCTGGCGCTGGCGGGACTGCTGATGCTGGACCAGGCCAGCCTGGCGCTGGCGTATGCGGCCGCGCTGGCGCTGGGCATCGCGTCCGCCTTCGCTATCCCGGCCGGCACGGCCATCCTGCCGCAAGCCGTGCCGCCGCAAGCGCTGCAGAACGCCAATGGCTTGCAGATGGGCGCGCGCCAGTTGTCGCTGCTGGCCGGCCCCCTGCTGGCGGCGCTGGTGCTCGGCACCCACGAGGGCGGGCAGAAAACCCCCATGGCGGCGCTGGCCGCCGCCTTTGCCATCGATGCGCTGACGTTTGTGTTTTCCGCCTGGACCTTGCGGCAAGTCACTTTGCGGCCACTGGCCGTGGCGGCGGCGCAAGGCATGTGGCGCGACATGGCGGCGGGCCTGTCCATGGTATGGCGCGACATGCCCTTGCGCAGCTGCTATATCTACTGGGCGGTGGTGGCCTTCTTCGTCATGGGGCCGCTGCAAGTGGCCTTGCCCGTGCTGGCCAGCGAGCGCCTGCACGGCGCCGCGGCGCTGGGACTGCTGATGGGCGCGCACGGCGCCGGCACCCTGGCCGGCATGCTGGCATCCAGCCTGGGCGGCGCCTGGCTGCGCCGCCGCTTCGGCGCCACCCTGCTGGCCGTTGACGCCATTGTCGCCATCCTGTTGATGGCGCTGGGACAAATCGAAACAGCCTGGCAAGGCGCGGCCTTGCTGGCCGTCACCGGCCTGCTGGGCGGCTATGTGCAGGTGGCCATCTTTACCTGGATACAGCGGCGCGTGGCGCCCGCCATGCTGGGCCGGGCGATGGCCGTGTTCATGGGCATCTTCCTGGGCCTGGCGCCCCTGTCGGCGGCGATCACGGGCGCGTTGCTGCGCCACCTGAGCGTGGGCGAACTGTTCTGCGCCGGCGGCGCCCTGCTGCTGGCCGCCGCCATCGCCGCCGCCCTGCTCACTGACATTGCGCGCATCGCGGCAACCGATTACGTCACCCAACCTTGAGGAAATCACAGCATGGATAAAACACGACAAACGGCCCTGAAAGCGGCCTACCGGCAACAAGCGCCAGCGCTAGGCATCATCGCCCTGCGCCACCTGCCCAGCGGGCACACCCTGCTCGAACGCAGCCGCAACGCGCCCGGCGCGCTGAACCGCCACCGCTTCGAACTCGCGCTGGGCACGCACCGCAACGCCCGCTTGCAGGCGGACTGGCGACGCGATGGCGCGGTGGCCTTCCGCTTCGACATCATCGACAGCGTCAAGGCATCGGGCGATCCCGCCTTCGATGCGGAGGCCGAACTCGACGCCCTGCTGGCCCTGCACCGCGCACAGTGGCTGGAACAGGGGCAGCCACTGTATTGAGCAGGTTTGCTTTACACTTGCGTACTCAAGCACTACGCAGCCAACACCAGGAAAACCATGACCGATCACACATCCCCGCCGCCAGACGGCGCCAGCGCGCTGGACTTTTGCCTGCGCCTGGCGCGTGCCCAGGCGCTCATCGTGCGCCGCTTCGACAGCATCCTGGGCAATCTGCACGGCCTGAGCTTTGGCGATTATCAATTGCTGTACCACTTGCAGCGCGCACCCGGTGCGCGCCTGCGCCGCATCGACCTGGCCGAGCGCCTGGCGCTGACGGCGTCCGGCATTACGCGCTCGCTGATGCCGCTGGAAAAAATCGGCCTGGTGGCGCGCCAGGCCGATGCGCGCGACGCCCGCGTCGGCTATGCCGTCATCACGGAGGCGGGCCAAGCCCTGCTGATCCATGCCGATGCGACGGCGCAGGCGCTGGGTCAGGAATTGCTGGGCAGCGCCAGCGCGCAGCAGCTGGCACCGCTGTCCCTGCTTCTGGCCGGCATCGCCGGCAGCCAGCCCGGCAACGGCTGACGCGCACCCCTTACACCAGCGCCAGCTTGCGCAAACGCCGCGTCGACGGCCAGCGCGCCATGCCCGTCTCGTCGCGGATGGCGGCGCAGGCGGCCAGCACTCTGGCGCACTCGTCCTCGCGCAAGCCCGCATTCAGGGTCAGGCGTACCAGCGAACGGTTCTTCGGCGTGGCCGGCGCGCAGAACACGGCGCCGTAGATGCCGTGCCGCTCCAGCGCCTTGCGCAGGATCAGGGTATCGGGTTCGCTACCCGCTTCCAGCGCGATGATTTGCTCGGTGCCGTCGCTGACGTTGTAGCCGAGATCCATCAAGCCCTGGCGCAGCTGCACGCTGTGGCGGCGCAAGGCGGCGCGGCGGGCATCGGCGGCGCGGATGAAGTCCAGCGCCGCATCGAACCACGCCAGCTCGTGTTCCAGCAGGCAGGAGCTGAAGATGGCTGGCCGCGAGGCGGACAGGAAATAGCCCTTGAAGCGGGCCGAACAGGTGATCAGCCCCGCGCGCCCGGCAAACGCCTTGGCCAGCGACGCCGTGCGGAAATGCACGCGCCCGGCCAGGCCCAGCTCCGCCACCAGGCCTGCGCCCTGCGGGCCGTGCGTGCCCAGCGAGTGCGACTCGTCGACGATCAGCATGCTGCCGCTGCGCTCGGCGATTTCCACCATGTCCAGCAGAGGTGCCACGCTGCCATTCGTGCTGTACAGCGCATCGACGACGATGATGCCGGGGCCATGCTTGTCGATCTGGCGCTGCAGGTGGGCGCCATCGTTGTGCAGGAAGGCCAAGGGCATGGCTTGCGCCGATTGCACCCCTTCCCACAGCGAGGCGTGCGCCTGCATGTCCAGGTAGACGGGGATGCCGGGCCCGGCCAGGCTTTGCAGCAAGCCCACGTTGGCGGCCCAGCCCGACTGCGCCAGCACGCAGGCTTCGCTGCCGAGATAGTCCGCGAATTTTTGTTCGAGCCGGTGCTGGCGGCTGCCTTCCTGCAGGAACACGGACGACATCAGCATGGCGCCGCCTCCCTGCAAGACGCGCGCCTGGGCCGCCAGCAGCACGGTCTCGCCGGCGATATTCAGGTAATCATTACCTGCCAGCATGACCGCACGCGCGGGCATGGCTTGCCATTCGTGCAGGTGTTCGCCACCGAGCAGCTTCTCGATGCGCTCGACGTAATGTTCATCCATGCGTGCGCGCACGAAGGCAGGCATCTGTTGTTCGGCATGGATGGCGGGGGACGACAGGGGGAAAAGGGCGTGTGACATAGGGACTCCTGATTGGTTGCGAGGGAACTACCGCGTCCAACATGCGCGAGCCATCCGGCAAGAGATTGATACAGCTCAACAGTTATGCCGATATTCTGCTGATAAGGAGGGAAGCCGCCGATCATGTTGCATTGACACGCCTCAACGAACATGTCCCTGATCATGATGCACGTGCAGTCCCCTTCCGGAAAATGGTGGCAAGGCAAGCTGCTCCAGCCTTTCCTGCATTTCCACGACGCCATCGAACACACACCCGTGCGACGCGCGCAGGTGCGCACCCTGGCCGTCATCGGCGCGCTGGGCATGCCCCTGTACTACGCGCTGTGGCATTATTTTTTTCCGCAAGAATACGAATCGCCGCTGCTGCGCACGGTGGCGGCACTGCTGTTCCTGCCCGCGCTGTGGCCCGACCGCTTCAGCAATACCTGGTTCAGCGTGTACCTGTTCCTGGGGCTGACCTTCGAACTGCCGTTTTTCTTCACGTACATGTTCCTGATGAACCACGCCTCGTCACTGTGGATGCATTCACTGCTGGTGGCGCTGATCGTGCTGTTTCATTTCGATACGCGCATCGCCGTGCTGGCCTACCTGAGCGGCACCCTGCTGGCCTGCCTGGCGTTTGCCGTGTTTGGTGATCCCGCTTTTTTACTCAGCGGCGACGTCTTGCAGCAATTGCCCGTGCACTGGTTCACGATAGCCGTGCTGTCCGTGGTCAAGGTGGGGCGCCATGTGGGCGCACAAGAGAAACTGGCCGGGCTGGCAGCGGGACTGGGCAGCGTGGCGCACGAATTGCGCACGCCCCTCGTCAGCGTCGAGGCGAACGTGCGCGGGCTGCAGCGCAAGCTGCAAGACCAGCCGCCCGACGCAGCCAGCCTGGAAGCGCTGGCGCGCATCCAGTTCGAAGTGCGCCACATGCACCACATGATCGATCTGTTCCTGCTCAGCGCCAGCGCCGTCAACCGCAAGCTTGAAGCCAACGAAGCTGTGGCCATGCACGACAGCGTGGCGGCCGTGCTGCGCCGCTATCCATTTACCAGCACGGCCCAGCGCGAGATCGTCAAGGTCGAGGTGCGCGCCGATTTCACCTTTCCCGGCCAGTCGGAACTGTGCGTGGTGATCCTGCTGAACCTGCTGCGCAATGCATTGAAAAGCATCCACCGCGCCGGCAAGGGCCGCGTGCGCATCATCATCGATGGCGCCCATCCCGTGCCGCGCCTGCTGTTCATCGACACGGGCTGCGGCATCGCGGCCAACCGCCTGCCGCTGATCTTCGACCGTTTCTATTCGTATCCTGCGCACAACGGCAGCGGCATCGGCCTGACCCTGTGCCGGCAAATCATGCAAGCCTGGCAGGCACGCATCCGCTGCGTGGCGCGCGAAGGCGCCTATGCCATCTTCGTGCTGGAATTTCCCCAGCCCCTGCCCGTGCCCACGCACACCCGTTTTCCATCCATCCACCGCGCGAGGTGACGCATGCAACTGCCCGTCTACACCCATCCGACCCTGACCGTATTGATCGACGACAGCGATTCCTTCCTGAAAAGCCTGGCATTCCAGCTCAACCCTGGCCTGGCGCGCAAGACGTTCCACGACACCAGCAGCGCCTTGCACTGGCTGCGCCACAGCACGCAACTGGGCGAGACACCGCTGCACGTCAATTTCGACACGCAAAACCTGCCGCCCGACCAGTGCAACGTGGCGCTCGACCTCGAACGCATCTGGCGCATCAGCGGCCAGGCGCAGCGCTTTGCCGTGCCCTCCGTGCTGGTGATCGATTATTCGATGCCGCAGATGAATGGCCTGGAATTTTGCCAGGCCGTGCGCGACTTGCCGTGCAAGAAGATTTTATTTACGGGGGCGGCCGATGAAAAAGTAGCCGTCACGGCCTTCAACCGGGGCTTGATCGACCGCTACATCAAGAAGAGCGACGACGATGCGCTCGATATCCTGGAACTGGAAATCGTTGCCCTGCAACGCGAATTCTTCCTGCAGCAATCGGACACCGTACGCGACCTGCTATTACTGCACGACTATGCTTTCCTGCAAGACGAAGCCCTGGCCGCCGTCGTGCACGAGCTGTGCCAGCGCCATGGCTTCGTCGAGTTCTACATCTTTCCCAATCCCTGCGGCATCCTGTTCTTCACGCGCGATGGCCATGCCAGGCTGATGATCATCGAGACGGAGCGCAGCCTGCACACGCAATATGAAATGGCGCGCGACAACGACGCACCGGAATCCCTGCTGTTGGCCCTGCTGGAAATGCGCGTGATCCCGTACTTTTCCGACGCCGACAGCGACGGCATGTATTCCAGCCAGATCGGCGAAAACTGGTTCCGCTATTGCGCCGCCCCCACCATCTGCCTGGGCCGGGTGACATATTTCTGGGCCCTGTTCGACGTCCCGCCGCACCAGCTGGGGCAGCCGGTCATGTCTTACGCGCAATTTTTGCGCGCGGGCGCGGGCGACAGCGTCAGCGCGTAGTTGGCAACTCAGCCTTCCCGTAGCGTTTGCAGCGGCGGATGTTTGAGCACGTTACGCAGTCCCAGCCAGCCGCCAGCGATGGCGCACAGGGCGCCGGCCAGCAGGCCGAAGGCCCACACGCCCGGTGCGAAGCTCCATGCGAACTTGAACTGGTACGTGGCCAGGGCCCAGCCCATGGCCGCCGCGCCCGTGGCCGCCAGCAAGCCGGCCAGCGCGCCCACGAGGGAGAATTCGATCAGCTGCGCCTGCGCCAGCTGGCGCCGCGTGGCGCCCAGCGCGCGCAGCAGGCCCGCTTCGCGCGTGCGCTCGTCCTGCGAACCCATCAGCGCCGCATACAGCACCAGCAAGCCCGATGCCAGCGTAAACGCGAAGAGGAATTCGACGGCCGTGACCACCTGGTCCAGCACGCCCTGGATCTGTTTCAGCACGCCGCCCACGTCGACCACCGTCAAATTCGGATAGTCGCGCAGCAAGGCATTGCCCAGGTCCGCCTGCGCCGGTGGCAGGTGAAACGCCGTGATCCACGTCTGCGGCGTGTCCGCCATGGCGGCCGGGTTGATGATGACAAAGAAATTGACGCGCATCGAACCCCACTCCAGCTTGCGTAGACTCGTGATCGCCGCCTCCACGCTCTGGCCGGCGATGTCGAAGCGCAGCTTGTCGCCCAGTTTCAGTTTCAATGTCTTGGCGATGCCCTCTTCCACCGACGCCTCAGCCGGCGCACCGGGCGCATTGGCGAACCACTTGCCGGCCACGAGCTTGTTTTCTTCCTGCATCGTGGCCATCGTCGACAGGTTGAATTCGCGCTCGGCCAGGCCCTTGGCGCGGTCATCCTCGTAGGTGGTTTCCGTGATGGCGTTGCCATTCACGGCCACCAGGCGCCCGCGTATCATCGGATACAAAGGTGCGTTGGCCACGCCGGCCTGCGCCAGGCGCGCGGCGATCGGGTCTTTTTGCTCGGGCAGGATATTGATCATGAAGCGGTTCGGCGCGTCCGGCGGCGTGGCGTTGCGCCAGGCCACCATCAAGTCGCCACGCACCACCGTCAGCAGCAGCAAGGCCATCAGGCCCAGCGCCAGCGACACCACCTGGATCACGGTGGCGCCCGGACGGCGCTGCAAGGACGTGACGGCGAAGCGCCAGCCCTGGTGATTGAAGGCGCCGCGCAGGGTTTTCAGCGATTTGATGCCCAGCCAGCCGGCCAGGCCGAACAGGGCGAAGCCGCCCAGGAAGCCGGCCGCCGTCAGCAGCGCCAGTTTCACGTCGCCCGCCTGCCACAGCAGCAGCACGACAAAGGCGGCGATGCCCAGGCCATACGTGGCCAGGGCCAGCGCCTGCGGCGGCTCCTGCTCGCGGCGGATCACGCGGTTGTGCGGTACATTGCGCAACTGCAAAATCGGCGGCAGGGCAAAGCCCAGCAGCAACAGCATGCCGGTGGCCACGCCCTGCAGCGCGGGCAGCAGGGAGACGGGCGGCAAGTCGCTCTGCACCAGCTTGCCCAACAGCTCCAGCAGCACCAGGTGGCCGCCGAAGCCCACCATCACGCCGACCACGCTGCCGGCCAGGCCCACCAGTAAAAATTCGATCACGTACATGGCCGTGACCTGGTTTTGCCTCAAGCCCAGGCAGCGCAGCATGGCGCAGGCATCCAGGTGGCGCAGCATGAAGCGGCGCGCCGCCATCGCCACAGCGACGGCGGCCAGCATGGCCGACAGCAAGCCGACCAGCGACAGGAAACGGTCGGCGCGGTCCAAGGTCGATTGCATCTGCGGACTACCCGATTCCAGCGATTCGATGCGCACACCTTTGATGGCCTGCGTCTTGATCTGGCTTTCCAGCCAGGCTTGATATTGCGCAAGCTCGGCTGCCTTGGCGGGCGGCGCCGACAGCAGCAGCCGGTACGATACGCGCGAGCCGTTCTGCACCAGCGCCGTGGCGGCCAGGTCGCTCAAGGGCAGCATCACGCGGGGGGCGAAGTTCAAAAAGGAAGCGCCCCGGTCCGGTTCGCTGGCGATCAGTTGCGTGACCGTAAAGGCCTTGTCGCCCAGGGTCAAGGTGTCGCCCAGCTTGGCGTTCAGGCTGGACAAAATCGCCGCATCGACCCACAGGGTGCCGGACGCCGGCACCTGGTCCGTTGGCCGTCCCACGGCATCCTGCGCTTCGGTGGGGTTGGTGGTGATTTTCAGCTTGCCCCGCTGCGGGTAGCCCGGTGAAACGGCCTTGATGGACGCCAGTTGCGACAGCGACTGCTCGCCTTCTCCCGCCTGCGCCATGCTGGGAAACGTCACCGTATCGGCCAGGATAAAACCGCGCTTCTGCGCTTCGGCGCGCCACGCCGCATTGACGGGCTGGTCGGCGCTGATGACCAGATCGGCCCCCAGCAGCTGGTGCGCGTCGCGGTTCAGGCCCGCGCGCAGGCGGTCGACGAAGAAGCCCACGGCCGACAGGGCCGCCACGGCCACGATCAGGGCGACGAGCAGGAAACGCAGTTGCCCGGCGCGCCAGTCGCGGCCGGTCATTTTCAGGGAGAGGCGGAACATGGGCGGCGGGTCTTTATTAAGATTTACTGCGCGGCGCCGTGGGCGGCGGCGTGCCGGGCGAAATACGCATCGACGGTGGCGAGGAAGGCGTCTTTTTGCGCCTGCGGCAGGAAAGCGGCAATAAAACCGTTGCGCGCCAGGCGCTGCGCGTGGGACAGGCCCAGCGGCAGCGCGTCGAAGATGGCGTCGAAGTTATCGTTCATGTAGCCGCCGAAATACGCGGGGTCGTCCGAGTTCACCGTCACGAGCAGGCCCGCGTCGAGCAATTGCACCAGGTTATGGTCATGCATCTGGTCGAACACGCGCAGCTTGGTGTTCGACAAGGGGCAGACGGTCAGCGCGATCTGTTCGCGCGCCAGGCGGGCCGTCAGTTCCGCGTCTTCCAGGCAGCGCACGCCATGATCGATGCGTTCGACTTTTAAGTCGTCGAGCGCCGTGCGGATGTAGGCTGGCGGACCTTCCTCACCCGCGTGGGCCACCAGGTGCAGACCCAGCTCGCGGCAACGGGCAAACACGCGCGAGAATTTCTCGGGCGGGTTGCCCACTTCCGAGGAATCGAGACCGATGCCGATGAATTTGTCGCGGTGCGGCAGCGCGTCTTCCAGGGTCTCGAACGCTTCTTCCTCGCTCAGGTGGCGCAGGAAACACAGGATCAGGGCCGCGCTGACGGGGCTGTCCTGGCAGGCGCGATGGATGCCGTTGATCACATCGGCGATGGCCACGCCGCGCGCCGTGTGCGTTTGCGGGTCGAAGAAGATTTCCGTGTGCAGCACGTTATCGGCTTCGGCGCGGCGCAGGTAGGCTTGCGTCATGTCATAGAAATCCTGCTCTTTCAAGAGCACGCTTGCGCCAGCGTAATAAATGTCGAGAAAAGACTGTAAATCCGTAAAAGCATAGGCGCTGCGCAAGTGTTCTACCGATTCATAGCCCAGCGGCACGCCATTGCGCTCGGCCAGTGCGAAAATCAGTTCTGGTTCCAGCGAGCCTTCGATATGGATATGCAACTCGGCCTTCGGCATGCCGCGGACGATCGCGCGCAATTGGGGGTTCATCATGGGGGTTCCTCATAGGGTGACGATAACAATGCTGGCTCGCGCACGCGCACGCGCGGCGCGCAGGGCCATCAGACATGCAGGCATCTTAGCGCAAGATGGCCGGCCGCACCGGCGAGCGGCCGCCGTGGCGCCGGCGACAGCAGCGCCATGGCTGGCACCGGCACGCGCTGGCGAATTGTCGTATGATGGTTTAAAAGGTACAAAAAGGTTCATTGAAATCGATGAAAAATTTGATGATTTATCCAATTAAATCAACAATTTACAAACAAGTATTAAGGATATGCTGACATATCTTTTGACTTCCTGATCCTTTAGAGCAATAATAAATTTCATGGGGTAATGGTAGGTGCAACAAGCGCTATCAACAGTGAAAAAAAGCCGGCTGGCCACGTCAGCGCACGGCATCAAGCGCCAGTTTTTTGGTCCGGGCAATCCGGACTCGCAAAGACAGCCGGGCTTGAAACAACAATAAAAATCGGTATGGGGTACAGGAAAAGTTCAGACGGCAAGCCCAGGCGAGTGCCAGGCGGGCGGCCATGGTGACTGGCAGTACAGGTTTACATTAAAGGACATTGACATGACCATTTTTGATAACTATGCAGCACGCTACGAGCGCACCCGCGAAGAGGAAATGTCGCTCACCGAATACCTGGCCCTGTGCAAGAAGGACAAGCTGACGTATGCCAGCGCGCCCGAACGCATGCTGGCCGCCATCGGCGAGCCGCAACTGGTCGACACGCGCAACGACACGCGCCTGTCGCGTATCTTCGCCAACAAGGTGATCAAGATCTATCCCGCCTTCCGCGAGTTCTACGGCACCGAGGAAGTGATCGAGCAAGTCGTCTCGTATTTCCGCCACGCGGCGCAAGGCCTGGAAGAACGCAAGCAGATCCTGTATCTGCTGGGGCCTGTCGGCGGCGGCAAGTCGTCGATCGCGGAAAAACTCAAGTCGCTGATGGAACACGTGCCCTTCTATTGCCTGAAAGGCTCGCCCGTCAACGAATCGCCTCTAGGCCTGTTCAACGAGCAAGAAGACGGCACCATCCTGGAAGAGGATTACGGCATCCCGCGCCGCTACCTGCGCAACATCCCCAGCCCGTGGGCCGTGAAGCGCCTGCATGAATACAATGGCGACATCAACCAGTTCCGCGTCGTCAAGCGCTATCCGTCCGTGCTGAAACAGATCGCCATCTCGAAAACGGAACCGGGCGACGAGAACAACCAGGATATTTCCTCGCTGGTGGGCAAGGTCGACATCCGCAAGCTGGAAGACTATGCGCAGGACGACCCGGACGCCTACAGCTATTCGGGCGGCCTGTGCCTGGCCAACCAGGGCTTGATGGAATTCGTGGAAATGTTCAAGGCGCCGATCAAGGTGCTGCATCCGCTGCTGACGGCCACGCAAGAAGGCAATTACAAGGGCACGGAAGGTTTTGGCGCGATTCCGTTCGACGGCATCATCCTGGCCCACTCGAACGAGTCGGAATGGAAGACCTTTAAAAACAACCGCAACAACGAGGCCTTCCTTGACCGTATCTATATCGTCAAGGTGCCGTACTGCCTGCGCGTGACCGATGAAATCAAGATCTACGACAAGCTGGTGGCCAATTCCTCGCTCGTCAAGGCCCCGTGCGCGCCCGGCACCCTGCGCATGATGGCGCAGTTCGCCATCCTGTCACGCCTGAAAGACCCGGAAAATTCCAGCATTTTCTCGAAGATGCTCGTCTACGATGGCGAAAACCTCAAGGATACGGACCCGAAAGCCAAATCCATGCACGAATACGTCGATTACGCGGGCGTGGACGAGGGCATGAACGGCCTGTCGACGCGCTTTGCCTTCAAGATCCTGTCGAAAGTGTTCAACTTTGACAATTCCGAAGTGGCCGCCAATCCCGTGCACTTATTATATGTACTGGAACAGCAGGTCGAGCGCGAGCAGTTCGCGCCGGAACTCGAGCAGCGCTACTTCTCCTATATTAAGGAGCACCTGGCGCAGCGCTATGTGGAATTCATCGGCAAGGAGATCCAGACGGCTTACCTGGAAAGCTATTCGGAATACGGCCAGAACATTTTCGACCGCTACGTGACGTTTGCCGATTTCTGGATACAGGACCAGGAATACCGCGATCCGGACACGGGCGAGAGCTTCGACCGCGAATCGCTGAACAATGAGCTGGAAAAGATCGAGAAACCGGCGGGCATTTCCAATCCGAAGGATTTCCGCAATGAAATCGTGAACTTCGGGCTGCGCGCGCGGGCCTCGAACGGCGGCAAGAATCCCGCCTGGACCAGCTATGAAAAGTTCCGCACCGTGATCGAAAAGAAAATGTTCTCGAATACGGAGGAATTGCTGCCCGTGATTTCCTTCAATGCCAAGGCCAGCGCCGACGATGCCAACAAGCACGCCGACTTCGTGGCCCGCATGGTGGAAAAAGGCTATACGGCCAAGCAGGTACGCCTGTTATGCGAATGGTACTTGCGCGTACGCAAGTCATCCTAGCGCGGACAGCGGAGGCGCGCTCCCGCCCGGCGACTGGCGGGGCGCGCAAGACGAGAGGCAAGGAGGCACCCTTTGACATACCTCATCGACAGGCGCTTGCAAAGCAAGAATAAATCCGCCGTCAACCGCGAGCGTTTCCTGCGGCGTTACAAGGGCCAGATCAAGGATGCCGTGGGGCGCGCCATCAAGGGGCGCTCGATCACGGACGTCGAGAATGGCGAGAAGGTCAGCATCCCCGTCAAGGACGTGGGCGAACCGTCGTTCGGCCACGCGCATGGGGGCGTATGGGAAGTGGTTAATCCCGGCAACAAGGAATACCTGAAAGGCGACCAGATCGCCCGGCCGAAAGGCGGCGGTGGCAGTGGGCGGGGCAAGGCGGGCAATAGCGACGAGACGACGGAAGACGACTTCATCTTCGAATTGTCGCGCGAAGAATTCATGAATTATTTCTTCGAGGACCTGGAATTGCCGCACATGGTGAAAACCCAGTTGACGGCCACCACGGAATTCAAGAACCAGCGCGCCGGCTACAATATGTCGGGCACGCCATCGAACATCCATGTGCTGCGTTCCCTGCGCGGCGCGCTGGGCCGGCGCATCGCCGTCGGCGGCGGCGCCCGCAAGCAGCTGGCGCAGGCCGAGGAAGACCTGGCCGAACTGCTGCACGAAGGCGCACCCGACAGCGACCCGCTGGTGGTGGAGCTGCGCCGCGTGATCCACCACCTGCACACGCGCCTGCTGGCGATTCCCTTCATCGATCCGTTCGACTTGCGCTACAGCAACCGCATCAAGGTGCCCAAGCCGATGACGCAAGCCGTCATGTTCTGCATCATGGACGTCTCCGGTTCCATGGACGAATCGCGCAAGGACACGGCCAAGCGCTTCTTCATCCTCCTGTATCTGTTCCTCAAGCGCGCCTACGACAAGATCGAGGTGGTCTTCATCCGCCACCATACGGCGGCGGCGGAAGTGGACGAGCATGAATTCTTCAATTCGCGCGAGTCGGGCGGCACCGTGGTGTCGTCCGCCCTGCACTTGCTCAATACCATCATCGACGAACGCTATGGCGCCGGGCAATGGAACAGCTATGTGGCGCAGGCGTCCGACGGCGATAACTGGGACAACGATTCCGTGCTGTGCCGCCAGTTGCTGATCAACACCATCCTGCCCAAGGTGCAGTACTACACCTATGTCGAGATCACCGACGGCCCGCAGCAAAACCTGTGGGAGCAATACGCGGGCGTGCTCGACCATCACGCCCATTTCGCCATGCAAAAGATCGTCACGCCGGCCGATATCTACCCGGTCTTCCGCGAACTGTTCAAGAAACAGGTGAAATGATGAGTGCAGCCTTTGACCGCGCCAGCAACACTCCGGGCGAACCGTTCGTGCGCCTGCGCCACCCGAACGCCCTGCCCGAGCAGTCGGAATGGACGTTCGAACTGATCGAGCAAATCCACGAGGAAATTCGCCGTGTGGCGAAACAGTTCGGCCTGGACACCTATCCGAACCAGCTGGAAATCATCACGGCCGAGCAGATGATGGATGCCTACACCTCGGTCGGCATGCCCGTCTCCTACAACCACTGGTCGTTCGGCAAACATTTTCTTTCCACCGAGAAAAGCTACAAGCGGGGCCAGATGGGCCTGGCCTACGAGATCGTCATCAACTCGAACCCGTGCATCGCCTATTTAATGGAGGAAAACAGCCTGACCATGCAGTCGCTGGTGATCGCGCATGCGGCCTACGGCCACAACTCCTTCTTCAAGGGCAACTATCTGTTCCGCGCCTGGACGGATGCGGACGCCATCATCGACTATATGGTGTTTGCCAAGAATTACATCGCCGAATGCGAGCAGCGCCATGGCGTCGATGCGGTGGAATTGCTGCTCGACTCGTGCCACGCCATCCAGAACTATGGCGTGGACCGCTACAAGCGCCCGGCGAAACTGTCGATGGCGAAGGAATATGCGCGCCAGAAAGAGCGCGAAGCCTATGTGCAGTCGCAGATCAACCAGTTGTGGCGCACCCTGCCCCGGCGCGAGGATGACGAGGACGAGGATGAGCAGCACAAGGCCGCCCCCCGCTTTCCGCCCGAAGCCGAGGAAAACCTGCTGTACTTTATAGAGAAGTACGCGCCGCTACTGGAACCGTGGCAGCGCGAGATGGTGCGCATCGTGCGCAAGATTTCCCAGTATTTCTATCCGCAGCGGCAAACCCAGGTCATGAACGAAGGCTGGGCCACCTTCTGGCACTACACGATATTGAACCAGCTGTACGACGAAGGCGTGGTGGGCGACGGCTTCATGATGGAATTCCTGAAAAGCCATACCAACGTGGTCTACCAGCCGCCCATCGACAGCCCGTATTACAACGGCATCAACCCGTATGCGCTGGGTTTTGCCATGATGAGCGACATCCGCCGCATCTGCGAGCATCCGACGGACGAAGACCGCGCCTGGTTCCCCGACATTGCCGGCAGCGACTGGCGCAAGAGCCTGGACTTTGCCATGCGCAATTTCAAGGATGAAAGCTTCATCGCCCAGTATCTGTCGCCGCGGCTGATCCGGGAATTCCATTTCTTTGCCGTCCTCGACGATGACAAGAATGAAAAACTGGCCATTTCCGCCATCCACGACGATGCCGGCTACCGCTACGTGCGCCAGCAGCTGGCCGAGCAGTACAACCTGGGCAACCGCGAGCCGAACATCCAGGTCTGGTCCGTGAACACGCGCGACGACAGGGCGCTGACCCTGCGCCACACGCAATTCCAGCGCCGCCCGCTGAACCAGCAGGCAGCCGAAGTGCTCAAGCACGTGGCTCGGCTGTGGGGCTTCGATGTGCACCTCGATACGGTTGATCCGCAAGGCGTCGTCCTGGGCACCCTGAATTGCCGGCGCGAGAAGCGCAACCGGCGCGACGATGCGCCGGCACGGCCATAAGTAATCTTCTTGGCAATTATTTTAGCAAGAATATAAGCACATCCTATGCCTATATAGGAATTCCGTATGGCCTGGCGACGTCGAAACGGCCGCCGGGAGCGTCTTTTTTGACCTGGGTGAAGTTCCTTTCGCACCCGATTGGTGCGCACGACTGGCCAAGTGGTCTGGTTCAGAGGCAAAACATTTCTCTCAAGAAATATTTTTCTCCAAATTTAGCGGTTTCCATATTGATTATCACGAAATATAATTCCGCCATATGGGCACATCGGAGAACTTAGCAGTGGTCACCCAAAACGGCTGTAAAAAACCGATAAGACCGCCTTTTTTTATGTCCGAAAGCGTGCAAAGATGACATAAGCAAGTACGTTTTCAGGGCGCAAAAGCGCCAAAAATTTAACCGGTTTTAGGCGTTAAAAATCTGTGTAAAATAAAGAATTCGTATGTATAATTCGGCGACGTCCCGGATACGGCTGGAGCTTTGTGTCGTCATTTTGGGGTTCAGTTGCAAGACAAGAGATGGTATTTGGAGAAAGCAGGCATGAATTTTTCGAACGAGAAAAGTCCCAAGAACTACACAGGCATAACCGTCGTTGTCCTGCTGCACGTTCTCGCGGCTTACGGGATCGCGACGGGCTTGGGCAAGCGGTTGGTCACCAAAATGATGGAACCGGTTGAAACCAAGATTATCGAGGAAGTCAAACCGCCTCCACCGAAGGATCTTCCACCGCCACCACCGCCGCCAGAAATGAAAGCGCCACCACCGCCATTCATTCCGCCAGTCGAGGTGAACGTGCAGCAGCCGCCACCACAGCAGAACGTGATCGCAAATACGACTGCCGTGAAGCCAGCCACGAATGTATTGGCACCGCCATCGCCGCCTGCACAGCCTGCGCCAACTCCTGGACCAGCCAAATCGGTGCGTACACCGGCCGTGGTTGACTTCAGTGTCTGCGAAAAACCGGCTTATCCAAAGTCGTCGCAGCGCAACGAGGAAACCGGTGTGGTGACACTGTCGTTCCTGATCGGTGTGGACGGCAAGGTCGCTGATTCGAAGATCGTGAAGTCCAGCGGCTTCAGAGACCTGGACAAAGCTGCGGTGCAAGGCATCAGCCGCTGTACATTTAAGCCGGCAACAGTTGACGGCAAGCCGGAACAAGGCTGGCAGCAAATGCAATACGTTTGGTCGCTGGATTAACACCCGAGACAGTTATCCCCTGTCTCACACCATGATTTCGTTGTCATTACGTTCAGCGATCTGTTATTTTTAATTTTGGAGGAAGCATGTTTAAGAATACCCGTTTGTCCGCATTTTTTGCCGCGGTTCTGTTGTCCGTCACCGCTACTACCGCTCTGGTAGCAGCTCCGGCATTCGCTGACGCGCCAGCATCGGCTGCCGCTTCGGCTCCTGCGGCAGACGCTGCACCAGCACCGGCACCAGTTGCCGCAGATGCAGCCGCTCCAGCAGCAGACGCAGCAGCTCCAGCCAAAACCGAAGAAGTGCACAACCCGTTCGGCCTGTCCGCAGTCTGGGACGGCGGCTTCGTGCCACGCGCTACCCTGATCATCCTGTCCATCATGTCGATCGGCAGCTGGTACATCATCATCACCAAGCTGCTGGATCAAATGAAGATCTTCAAGCAAGCCAAAGAAGCCGCTTCCAAATTCTGGAAAGCTCCTTCGATCGCTGCTGGTTCGGCAACCTTGAGCGAAGGCTCGCCATTCCGCTTCATCGCTGAATCGGGCACCAAGGCAACCGCACACCATGACGGCGCCCTGCTGGAACAAATCGATCTGTCGACCTGGGTGACGATGTCGATCCAGCGCGCTTCGGACAAAGTCCAATCGCGTCTGCAAGATGGCCTGTCGTTCCTGGCAACCGTTGGTTCGACCGCACCGTTTATCGGTCTGTTCGGTACCGTCTGGGGTATTTACGGCGCGCTGACCGCTATCGGCATGACCGGTAACGCATCGATCGATAAAGTGGCAGGCCCAGTTGGTGAAGCACTGATCATGACCGCTTTCGGTCTGCTGGTCGCCGTTCCTGCCGTTCTGGGTTACAACTGGCTGGTGCGTCGTAACAAATCCGCAATGGAAGACATCCGCTCGTTCAGCGCCGACGTTCACTCGGTACTGATCTCCGGCGCCATGTCGACCAGCGAAGCTGGCCGTGCTGCCGGCGCTAAAAAGATCGGATAAGAATCATGTCGATGTCCGTCGGCTCCGACAGCGGAGATGAAGATCAAGTAATGTCAGAAATCAACACGACGCCGCTCGTCGACATCATGTTGGTTTTGCTGATCATTTTCTTGATTACGAGTCCAGTTGTCCTCAAGCTGCAGAAAATCGATCTGCCGATTGAGGCCAATCAAGCCCTGCAAACCAAGCCAGAGAACGTTAACATCGTTGTTAACAAGGATGGCGAGATTTACCTGGGCCAGACCAGACTGAAAGACACGAACGAACTGTTCGATTATCTTAAAGTTGAAGCAGTGAAAGTACCGCAGCCGGAAGTACACGTTCGTGGCGACCAAGAAACACGCTACGAATCGATCGGCCGGGTTATTTACACGACCCAACGTGCCGGGATCCAGAAGGTCGGCTTCATCACCGAACCACCTGACAAGGGCTGATAGCGGCTGGCAGCGGCGTCCCGGCAACAAGGGGACGCCACTGCCGGAAGCTGACCGGGCGGCAGTTTCGCCCGGTGCTTCGTTGGACTTCTTAAAGGAAACACTATGAGTATGAATGTCGGTTCGGGAAGCGCAGCAGGCGCGGATCCGGAACCAATGATGGAACTGAACATGACGCCCCTCATCGACGTGATGCTGGTGCTGATTATCATGTTGATCATCACGATTCCTAAGCAAAACCACTCGGTGAACCTGAACATGCCGGTCGGCACCCCGCCGCCACCGACAACCGAACCAGTGGTCGTCACGATCGATGTCGATTTTGATGGCACTATCTTGTGGGACAATCAGGTCGTACCTGATCGTAATACGCTGGAAGCCAAGCTGAGCAACGTTGCTGCGCAAGCAGACCAGCCAGAAGTGCATCTGCGTCCTAACAAGCTGGTGGAATACAAAGTCGTCGCCGGTGTGATGGCGTCGGCGCAGCGTCTGGGCGTGACCAAAATCGGTCTGGTCGGCAACGAGCAATTCCAGTAAGCTGTAGCAATCAGGTTATCTTTACATCCGAATAGGCAGGACTTCCTGCCTATTCGCTTTTTACTGAAAGACTTTCTTATGTCCAAGTTTCGTCTCGCTCATCTCGGCCTCGTCATGGCCGCTATCGGTTTTACCGCAGCAACTCCCGTAATCGGCCTGGGCTCGCTGGCATACGCCGCGGACACCGTGCGCGCCGAAGTGGGCAAGCCATTGCAAGAAGCACAAAAACTCGCTAGCAGCGGCAAAAACAAGGAAGCGCTGGCCAAACTGCGTGAAGCAGACAGCGTCGGCGGCAAGACCGCCTTTGAAAGCTACCAGATCGAGCGCGTGCGCGCCTCGGCCGCTGCCGCCGCCGGCGATAACGGCACCGCCATCAAGGCTTTCGAAGCCGTCATCAATTCCGGCCGCCTGAGCGCCGCCGAAGCCCCCAAATTCACGCAAGCGCTGGCAGGCATGTACTACCGCGCCAAGGACTGGCCGAACACCATCACCTGGATCAAACGCTCGCTGAAAGACCGCGAAGATCCACAAATGCGCGAACTGCTGATCCAGACCTACTACGTCAGCGGCAACTTCGCCGAAGCGGCCAAGGAACTGCAAGCGCGCGGCGGCAACTCGGAAGCGAGCCTGCAAATGCTGGCCAACATCCAGATGAAGCAGAACGACAAGGGCGGCTATGTGGCCACCCTGGAAAAACTGGCATCGAGCTATCCGAAGACCAGCTACTGGGCCGACCTGCTGAACCGCGTTTCGGGCAAACCTGGCTTCTCGCAACGCCTGAGCCTGGACGTCCAGCGCCTGCGCCTGGCCAACGGCCTGTTCACCAAGCCGTCCGAATACATGGAAATCAGCCAGCTGGCCCTGCAAGCAGGCAATCCGGGTGAAGCATTGAGCATCATCGAGCAGGGCTACAAAAAAGGCGTGCTGGGTACCGGCACCGATGCCCCGCGTCACCAGCGCCTGAAAGACCTGGCCCTGAAAACCCAGGCCGACCTGAAAGCCAGCGCCGCCAAGTCGGAAGCGGAATACGTCAAGAACAAGGACGCCGACAGCTTGAGCAAGCTGGGCTTTGCCCTGGTCTACGATGGCCAGGCCGACAAAGGCCTGGGCTTGATGAACGACGCCGTGAAACTGGGCACCGCCAAGTACGCGGAAGAAGCCAAGCTGCATCTGGGCATCGCCTACATGCACGCCGGCAAGAAGTCCAATGCCACGACGGCGTTCAAGGCCGTCAAGGGCACGGATGGCGCGGCTGACCTGGCCCGCTACTGGACGTTAATGAATAAATAAGACAACACGTCCAGGGCGTTGTTGCCGCGTCTCGCCGTACATTCGTACTGTCTTCGACGCGGCGCCTAGCCCTGAACATGTTGTCAAGCCGTTAGTTCCCGAAAAGCGTTGCCAGCACACCCGCCGGCAACGCTTTTTGTTATTTCAGCAGTGAAATTCGCCCTGCGCCAGCCCTGCCGGGTGTGCATCCCTGAAACAGTCCGTATAATCCCCCTTTTGGCACAGTTTTCATCAGATTCCTATGAAGGTATTCCGCGGACTTCCCAATGCCCAGGCACGAGCGCCTTGCGCTCTGACCATCGGCAATTTTGACGGTGTCCACATCGGCCATCAAGCCTTGCTGGCGCGCGTGCGCGGCGCGGCGACCGAACTCGGCATTGAAGCGGCCGTGATGACGTTCGAACCGCACCCGCGCGAATTCTTCGCGCAGCGCGCGGGCGACCTGTCGAAGGCGCCGCAGCGCATCGCCAATCTGCGCGACAAGCTGCAATCGCTGGACGACGCCGGCATCGACAGAGTCGTCGTCGAGCACTTCAGCGCGCAATTTGCCGCCTTGACGCCGCAGGAATTCACGCAAAAAGTCCTCGTCGACGGCTTGCACGTGAAATGGCTGATGGTCGGCGACGATTTCTGCTATGGCGCCCGGCGCGCCGGCGACGTCGCCATGCTGCAGGAAGCGGGCCGCGAATACGGTTTCCATGTAGAAACATTGCCGACGGTGATGAATGGCAGCACGCGCATCTCGTCGTCCGCCGTGCGCCTGGCCCTGGCCGCCGGTGATTTCCCCCTGGCCACGCAGTTGCTGGGCCACCCGTACGCCATTTCCGGCCATGTGATCCACGGCCAGAAGCTGGGCCGCACGCTGGGTTTCCCCACCTTGAACCTGCGCGTGGCGCACCGCCCGGCCCTGTCCGGCGTCTTCATCGTGCAAGTGCACGGCCTGGCGTCGCAAGCGCTGCCTGCCGTGGCCAGCCTGGGCGTGCGCCCTACCGTCGACGATAGCGGCCGCGTCTTGCTGGAAGTACATCTGTTTAATTTCAATCAATCCTGTTACGGCAAGCTGGTACGCGTGGAGTTCTTGCAAAAGCTGCGCGACGAAGAAAAGTATGACGACTTGCCCACCCTGACGGCCGCCATCGAGCGCGACTCGAACCAGGCGCGCGCCTATTTTGAGCAACGCAGCGGCGCCATTACCGCTACCGACCGAATTTGACGCTGGCCAACTCCGCCGCCTGGCGGCGCCTGCCGCCGCAAACCCGCTACAAAAATAGACTCCATACCATTAAAGAAGATTATGTCCGATCAAAACAAGCCAGCCACGCCCAAGCAGAACAAGAAGCCTGAAAGCAAATACCCGGTCAACATGACGGAAACCCCGTTCCCGATGCGCGGCGACATGGCCAAGCGCGAGCCGCAATGGGTACAGCAATGGCAAGACAAGAAGATTTACGAGCGCGTGCGCAAGGCCGCTGCCGGCCGTCCGAAATTCATCCTGCATGACGGTCCGCCGTACGCGAATGGCGACATCCACCTGGGCCACGCCGTCAACAAGATCCTCAAAGACATGGTCGTCAAGTCGCGCTCGCTGGCCGGCTTCGACGCGCCGTATGTACCGGGCTGGGATTGCCACGGCATGCCGATCGAGATCCAGATCGAAAAACTGCACGGCAAGAACCTGCCGACGGCCGAGGTGCTGGAAAAGGCCCGCGCCTACGCCAACGTGCAGGTCGAGCGCCAGAAGAAAGATTTCATCCGCCTGGGCGTGCTGGGCGAGTGGGATAATCCGTACCTGACCATGGCGCACGGCAATGAAGCCGACGAATTGCGCGCGCTGGGCAAACTGCTGGAAAAAGGCTATGTCTACCGCGGCCTGAAACCGGTCAACTGGTGTTTTGATTGCCAGTCGGCGCTGGCGGAAGCTGAAATCGAATACGAAAACAAACGCGACCCGGCCATCGATGTCGGCTTCAAGTTCGCCGAATTCGACAAGCTGGCCAAGGCCTTCAATCTGCCGAAACTGCCGACCGAAAACGGCTTCGTCGTCATCTGGACCACCACGCCTTGGACCATCCCGTCGAACCAGGCGCTGAACGTCCATCCTGAATTGAAATACGCGCTGGTCGAAACCACGCGCGACGGCCAGCCTTTGCTGCTGATCCTGGCGCAAGACCTGGTCGAATCCTGCCTGGCGCGCTACAAGCTCGATGGCACGACGATCGCCACCTGCGACGGCGCCGCGCTGGAAGGCATCAGCTTCCGCCATCCGCTGCACGCATCGGATCCTTTCTACGACCGCCTGTCGCCGATGTACCTGGCCGATTACGTGACCGCCGAAAGCGGCACCGGCGTGGTGCACTCGGCGCCCGCGTATGGCGTGGACGACTTTATCTCGTGCAAGGCGCACGGCATGAAGGACGACGACATCATCAAGCCCGTCATGGGCGACGGCAATTACGTTTCGACCTTGCCGCTGTTCGGTGGCATGAGCATCTGGGACGCTTCCAAGCCGATCTGCGCCGCCCTGAAAGAAGCGGGCGCCCTGTTCGAAGTCAAGATGTTCGACCACAGCTACATGCACTGCTGGCGTCATAAAAAGCCTGTCATCTACCGCGCCACCTCGCAGTGGTTCGCCGGCATGGACGTGACGCCGAAAGACGGCGGCCCGACCCTGCGCGAGACGGCCTTGAAAGGCATCGCCGACACCGAGTTCTTCCCGGACTGGGGCCAGGCGCGCCTGCACGGCATGATCGCCAACCGTCCCGACTGGACCCTGTCGCGCCAGCGCCAGTGGGGTGTGCCGATGGCTTTCATCGTGCACAAGGAAACGGGCGACCTGCATCCGCGCACGCCGGAACTGCTGGAGCAAGTGGCCAAGCTGATCGAAAAAGACGGCATCGAGGCATGGCAGTCGCTGGACTTGAAGGACCTGATCGGCGACGAAGCGGCCATCTACGCCAAGAACAAGGACACGCTGGACGTATGGTTCGATTCCGGCGCCACGCACCAAACGGTGCTGGGCGGCCCGCAAGGCCATGGCTCGCACTCGACGCAGCTGCAATTCCCGGCCGACCTGTACCTGGAAGGCTCTGACCAGCATCGCGGCTGGTTCCACTCGTCCCTGCTCGTGTCATCGATGCTGAATGGCCATCCGCCGTATAAAGCCCTGCTGACGCACGGCTTCACGGTCGATGGCGAAGGCAAGAAGATGTCCAAATCGTTAGGCAACACGCTGGCGCCGCAAAAGATCTCGGACACCCTGGGCGCCGACATCCTGCGCCTGTGGATCGCCTCGACCGACTACACGGGCGAGCTGTCGATCTCCGACGAGATCCTGAAACGCGTGACGGAAGCGTACCGCCGCATCCGCAACACCCTGCGCTTCCTGCTGGCCAATACCTCGGACTTCAACCCGGTCACGGACGCCGTGCCGGTGGCGGAGATGTTCGAAATCGACCGCTATGCGCTGGCCAACATGGCCTCGCTGCAGCAGCAGATCGAAAACAACTACGCGCGCTACGAGTTCCACCCCGTCGTGTCGAAGCTGCAGACGTACTGCTCGGAAGACCTGGGTGGCTTCTACCTGGACATCCTGAAGGACCGCCTGTACACCTCCGGCTTGACGTCGCACGCACGCCGCTCGGCGCAGACGGCCCTGTGGCACATCACGCAAAGCCTGCTGCGCCTGATGGCCCCGGCCCTGTCGTTCACGGCCGAAGAGGCATGGGCCGTCTTCGCAGGAAGCGAAGCGTATGCCGCCAGCGATGAAACCATCTTCACGCAAACCTGGTGGCAGCTGCCTGAAGTGTCGGACGCCGCCGACCTGCTGCAGAAATACACGGCCTTGCGCGCCGTGCGCACGGACGTCACAAAACAGCTGGAAGACTTGCGCACCTCGGGCGCCATCGGCTCCTCGCTGCAGGCGGAACTGACGATCAAGGCCGCGCCGATGAAGTACAAGCTGTTGACCACCCTGGGCGACGACTTGAAATTCGTCTTCATCACCTCGCAGGCCACCGTGGCCGAAGTAGCCGACGAAGCAGCCGAGGAAGTGGTCGTGGCCGCGTCGACGGCGCCGAAGTGCGAGCGCTGCTGGCACTACCGTGCGGACGTGGGCACGGACGCCGCGCATGCTACCCTGTGCGGCCGCTGCGTCAGCAACCTGTTTGGAAAAGGCGAAGTTCGCCGCTTCGCATAAAAACGGCGCGGGACAGGTTCCCGCACTGCTTCCCACCGCCGCTGCCCGCAAGGGTGGCGGCGGCTTTATCTTCCCTGGAAAAATATGGCCACTAAAAACCGTTTTTCATCGAAATCGTCCTCCTCATCGTCGCTGGTACCCTGGCTGGGCATTGCCGCCATCGTCATCCTGTTCGACCAGATCACCAAGATCACGATCCTGAAGACCTTCCGCTATGCGCAGGAAATGGTCATCACCTCGTATTTCAACCTGGTGCTCGCGTATAACAAGGGCGCCGCATTCAGCTTCCTGTCCGACCAGGGCGGCTGGCAGCGCTATTTCCTCAGCGCCATCGCCCTCGTGGCAGCCGTCTACATCATTTATCTGCTGAAAAAGCACGCCGGCCAGCGCATGTTCTGCTGGGCCCTGGCGCTGATCTTGGGCGGCGCGCTGGGCAACGTCATCGATCGCCTGATGTACGGCCACGTGGTCGACTTCCTCGACTTCCACTGGAAAAGCTGGGGCCACTTCCCCGCCTTCAACATCGCCGACAGCGCCATCTGCATCGGCGTGGCCCTGTTCATCATCGATGAACTGCGCCGGGTAAACAAATAAACGCGCAGGAGAACGGCATGGAATTGTCCGGCAAAAAAATCGTCCTGGGACTCTCGGGCGGTGTCGCCTGCTACAAGGCGGCGGAGCTGTGCCGCGCCCTGACCAAGTCTGGCGCCTCGGTGCAGGTGGTGATGACGGATGCGGCCAGCCACTTCATCACGGCCGTAACGATGCAGGCCCTCTCCGGCCACCCCGTGCACACCAGCCAGTGGGATGCGCGCATCGATAACAACATGGCGCATATCGATTTGACGCGCCATGCGGATGCCATCCTGATCGCGCCGTGTTCGGCCGATTTTCTGCGTAAACTCGCGCACGGCGTGTGCGACGACCTGCTGTCGACCCTGTGCCTGGCCCGCCCGGCCCACCTGCCCCTGCTGGTGGCGCCGGCCATGAACGTGGAAATGTGGCAGAACCCCGCCACGCAGCGCAATGTGCAGCAGCTGCGCGACGACGGCATCAAGCTGTTCGGCCCTGCGGCCGGCGAACAGGCATGCGGAGAAACGGGACTGGGCCGCATGC
Source organism: Janthinobacterium sp. SUN073 (assembly GCF_030397665.1). GTDB lineage: Bacteria > Pseudomonadota > Gammaproteobacteria > Burkholderiales > Burkholderiaceae_D > Janthinobacterium. The sequence goes on from NZ_JAPUBT010000001.1 coordinate 816,462, forward strand.
TGGAACCGGAACAGCTGTTGACGGAGCTGATCGCCGCCTTCCAGCCGAAAGTCCTGGCGGGCAGGCGCGTGCTGGTCACGGCCGGTCCGACTTTTGAAGCCATCGACCCCGTACGCGGCATCACCAATCTGTCTTCGGGCAAGATGGGCTATGCGGTGGCGCGCGCGGCGCGCGAAGCCGGCGCCGAAGTGCTGCTCATTTCCGGCCCCACGGCACTGGACGCGCCCTTCGGCGTGCGCCGCATCGACGTGCAAAGCGCGCAGCAGATGCACGATGCGGTACTGGCCCACGTCGACGGCCAGCATGTCTTCGTCGCCGTGGCCGCCGTGGCCGACTGGAGAGTCGCCAACGCCAGCGACCAGAAAATGAAAAAGCAGGCCGACGGCTCCGTGCCCGAACTGCAGTTCGTGCAAAATCCCGACATCCTCGCCACCGTGGCGGCACGCACCAACCTGGCCGGCTATCCCTACTGCGTGGGCTTTGCCGCCGAATCGGAAAACCTGGTGGAATTCGGCTCGACCAAGCGCGAGAAAAAAGGCATTCCTCTCCTGGTCGGCAATATCGGCCAGAACACGTTTGGCCAGGACGACAACACCATCATCCTGTTCGATGAAGAAGGCCATACCGTGCTGCCGCGCGCCTCGAAACTGAACCTGGCGCGCCAGCTGATTTCGGAAATCTCGAAACGCCTGGCAAAAAATTCACTGCTCAAATAACCCTTTACGTTTTAAATTAATGAAAAATATCGACATCAAGATCCTCGACGCCCGCATGCAAGAACTGTTGCCGGCCTACGCCACCCCGGGCAGCGCCGGCCTCGATTTGCGCGCCTGTATCGACGAAGCCATCACCATCGAAGCGGGTCAGACGGTGCTCATTCCCACCGGCCTGGCCATCCACCTCGGCGACCCGTCGTATGCGGCCATGATTTTGCCGCGCAGCGGCATGGGTCATAAAAACGGCATCGTCCTGGGGAATCTGGTAGGCTTGATCGATTCCGATTACCAGGGCCAGCTGATGGTATCGACCTGGAACCGGGGCCAGAGCGCTTTCACGCTCAATCCCATGGAACGCCTGGCGCAACTGATTATCGTGCCGGTGCTGCAAGTGGGCTTTAACGTCGTCGAGGAATTCGGCGACAGCGAACGCGGTGTTGGCGGTTTCGGCAGCACCGGCAAACATTAAGGATTGTCTTATGCCAGGTTTCCGCCATCTGATCCCAGCCACGACTTCGCTGCGCCGATTGGCCACGCCCCTCCTGCTGGCCAGTGCGGCTTTCCTCGCCGGCTGCACCACGCCGGCAACGAATGTCAGCGGCCCGTTCAACGTGGTGCCGGCGCCCGATGCGCCCGCGCCGACGGCGCAACAGAAGGCGGCGCAGGAAGAGCTGGTGAAGATGGTGGCGCTGCAGGACCGCCTGTCGAAAGTCTCGGCGCCCCTGCTGATCAACAATGCGGACCTGTGCAAGACGTATGCACGCAACCTGCTGGGCTTCACGGCGCAGAACAAGTATTCCTACCCTGGCATCTATGCCGATGCGGCGCAGGCGGCCCTCGGCTATGGCGAACAGATGCAGGTCTCGGGCGTGCTGCCTGGCAGCGGCGCCGCGCGCGCCGGCTTGCGCAAGGGCGACGGCTTGCTGGCCGCGGAAGGCAAGCCGCTGCCGGCCGGTCCCAAGGCGGAAGGCCCGTTCGCCGCCATCGTCGGCCCGCTGGCCTCCAAGAGCGCCAGCCTGAACATGACCATCGCCCGCGACGGCCAGCAACAGGATTTAAAGATCCCCGTCACGCGCGCCTGCGCCTTCCGCGTCGCCCTGGGCAATGCGGACAATATCAACGCGTATTCGGACGGCGCGCGCATCATGCTCACGCGCGGCATGGTGAATGCGGCGCAAAACGACGAAGGCATCGCCTTCGTCATCGCCCGCGAAATGGCGCACAACATCCTCGATCACGCGCGCAGCCAGCGCTCCGCCGGCACGGCCGGCAGCATCATCGACAGCCTCGGCGCAGTGCAGCCCGACGTATCGATGCTGACGGGCGCCGCCGGCATCAAGGCCATGCCGCAGGAACTCGACGTACAAGCCGATACCCTGGCCATCTACCTGCTGGCGCGCGCCGGCTACAACGTCGACAACGCCGCCCGCTTCTGGCAGCGCCTGGCCACGCAAGTGCCGGCGACAGTCGCCAACGGCTACACGGCCCTGCATCCGGGTACCAACTCACGCATGGCGGCCATCAACCGCGCCGTCACCGACGTGCGCGCCAAGCAGGCGGCAAAGAAGCCGCTCAAGCCTTAAGTACAGAGGCGCCTGACAAAACCGGGTTTGCTCAGGCGCCGGGGAAGTTCGGGAAGTAGGTGCCCATGATCCATGTGAGCGCACCGCAGAACACCACGGCCAGAAACAGGACGATGAGCAGCTTGCCGAACTTGGGAATACCCTCTTCTTGCGTCTTGACTTCATTTGACATGAAAATTCTCCGCAGGGTGGTGGAGCAGGTAGTATATCCACAATCTTGAATACTTTTCCATACTTTGCCGCAAACATGCGGCATCACTCCCGCCCCCCATGGACAGCATCGACCTTGAAGTTCTGAAAACCAGCGCCGCCTGGCTCGCTGCCGGGCACCGCTGCGAACTCGTCACCGTCATCAAGACCTGGGGCTCCAGCCCCCGCCCCGTGGGCGCCACGCTGGCCATCTGCGACGATGGCACGGTGGTCGGTTCCGTCTCCGGCGGCTGTATCGAGGATGACCTGATCGACGCCGTCCGCACACACGGCATCGTGCGCACGCTGCCCGACATCGTCAGCTACGGCATCAGCGCCGACGAGGCGCACCGCTTCGGCCTGCCCTGCGGCGGCACCATCGAACTGGCCATCGAGCCGCTGCATGCGGGCAGCCGCGTGGCCGAACTGCTGGCGCGCCTGGAAGCGCATGAACTGGTCGAACGCCGCCTGGACTTGCACAGCGGCGCCGTCACCCTGCGCACCGCCGTACCGGGCGCCGTGCTGGCCCTGGAAAACGCCGTGCTCACCACGCAGCACGGCCCGCGCTGGCGCTTGCTGATCATCGGCGCCAGCCAGCTGTCGCGCTTCGTGGCGCAAATCGCCATGGCCATGGATTACCACGTCATCGTCTGCGACCCGCGCGAGGAATACCGGGGCGGCTGGAATGTGCCCGGCGTGCCCCTGCTGCACGCCATGCCCGACGACCTCGTGCTGGATTTAAAGCTCGACAGCCGCAGCGCCGTCGTCGCCCTCACGCACGATCCCAAGCTCGACGACCTGGCCCTGATGGAAGCATTGAAATCCCCGGCTTTTTATGTCGGCGCCATCGGTTCGCGCGCCAACAATGCCAAGCGCCGCGAACGGCTGCTGCAGTTCGACGTCAGCGCCGAACAGCTGGCGCGCCTGCACGGCCCCATCGGCCTGTACATCGGCAGCAAGACGCCGGCAGAAATCGCCATTTCCATCCTGGCCGAACTGACTGCCGTCAAAAATGGCGTGCCCGACGCGCTGCAGATCCAGCACGCGGCCGCCTTGACGCCGCCCAACCCGGACCTCTGCATGCGCTGAAGCCTGAAAGCAAGAAACAAGATGCGCCAGCGGCGCGCCCCTGCTACCTTCCCTGATTTTTGACCACCATGACCCTGCTGCACTGGACCCTGCCCCTGCCCGCCGGCTACCGCCGCGACGATGTCATCGCCTTCCACAGCCGCGATGGCGAAGCCGTGGCGGAGCAAGTCACGCCGACGGGGCTGCGCAAGGGCATCCTGCTGCGTGGCAGTGCCGTGGTGCTGGACGTGGCCTTCACGGACGATGCCGCCGTCTGCCGCGCCGAGATCGACGGCAGCGCCAATGGCGATCTGCAAACCCCGCTGCACGGCGCCCTGCTCAACATCCTCGGCCTGCGCATCGACCCGCAGCCATTCGCGCAACTGGCCGCCGGCGACCCGCTGCTGGCGCCTTTGATCCGCGTCAATCCGGGCTTGCGCATCGTGCAATCGGCCAGCCCCTTCGAGGCACTGACCTGGGCCATCATCGGCCAGCAGATCAACCTGTCGTTCGCCATTTCCCTGCGCCGTACGTTTATTCTGCAGGCGGGACGCCGGCACGGCAGCGGCTTATGGTGCTACCCGGAGGCGCGTGACGTGGCGCGCCTGTCCGTCGAGGATTTGACCAGCCGCAAATTCTCGCGCGCCAAGGCGGACACCGTGCTGCGCCTGGCGCGCCTGGTCGACGAGGGAGCATTGTCGCTGGAGCTGCCCCCCTCCGGTGACGTGGCGGCCATTTCACAGGCACTGCTGGCCGTGAAGGGCATCGGCCCGTGGACCGTCAACTACGCGCTGCTGCGCGGCTATGGCTATGCCGACTGCTCGCTGCACGGCGACGTGGCCATCCGCGCCGCCCTGCAAAAGCTGCTCGGCGAAGTAACGAAACCTGACATGGCGCGCACCGAGCAGTGGCTGCGCCAGTACGCGCCGCACCGCACCATGGCGGCCGCCCACCTGTGGGCCAGCCTGCATGCGCCGGCAAAAAATATTTTGCCTGTGCGGGAATAAACGGCAGGCGGCACGCGTCTATCCCTTGCAAGCCCCCCAAAACCTCAAGGAGACCATCATGCGCTTTACTACTTTTGCCGCCACCGCCCTTTTCACCGCCTTGTCCGCCCCGCTGGCCTTCGCCGCCGACGTCATGCCCGCCAACGGCATGCTGGTCAACGCCAGCGGCATGACCGTGTATGTGTTCGACAAGGATGTCGCCGACAGCGGCAAGAGCGCCTGCAGCGGCGGCTGTCTGGTGGCCTGGCCCGCCGTCATCGCCACCGACGCGGCGCCCGCCGCCCCGTATGGCAGCATCAAGCGCGAAGACAACGGCGCCATGCAGCTGACCTACAAGGGCAAGCCCCTGTACCTGTACAAGGAAGACAAGAAGCCGGGCGACGTCGCCGGCGACAATTTCAAGAACGTGTGGCACGTCGTCAAGCCCTAAGCCCCTTCCCGCCGCCACGATGACCACGCCAGAGGACAGCTGCCAGCTGCAAGCCTGCCTGCCGGGCCTGCGCCGCTATGCGCGTGCGCTGGCCGGTCCCCTGCATGCGGACGACCTGGTGCAGGATACCGTGGAGCGGGCCTGGCGCAGGCTGGCCCAATGGCAGCGCGGCGGCGAGATGCGGCCCTGGCTGTTTTCCATCATGCATAACCTGCACTTGGACCAGCTGCGCCGCCCTGGCCTGGCGCTGCAGGAGCTGGACGACGACAGCGTGCTGCCCGCCGCGGAGCGGGCGCCGGGGCAAGCCATCGCCATCGGCGAAATGGATGCGGCGCTGGCCCGCTTGCCGCTGGGGCAGCGCGAAGTGATCCTGCTGGTCGCGCTCGAGCAAATGCCGTACGAGCAGGTGGCGGCCACCCTGGACATCCCCGTCGGCACCGTCATGTCGCGCCTGTCGCGCGGACGCGACAAACTGCGCACCCTGCTCGATGGCCGCCCTGCCGGCAGCCAGGGCAGCGGCCCACCCACCCTGAAAGTCGTGAAATGACAACGCAAGCCATCAGCGAAGCGCAATTGCATGCCCTGGCCGACGGCATCCTGCCGGAAGAGCTGCGCGCGGCAGTCGACGCCCACCTGCGCGCGCATCCGCAGGACGCCGCCAGGGTCGATGCGTGGCGCGAACAGAACCGGCAATTGCGCGCCCTGTTCGATCCCGTGCTGGACGAAACCGTGCCGCCGGCGCTGCGGCAGGCAGCGGCCGCCCCGTCGGCAGCCAACCATGCGTGGTACCGCCCCGCCATGCAGGCGGCGGCAGCCGTCGTGCTGCTCATAGCGGGTGGCGCGGGAGGCTGGCTGCTGCGTGGCGGCGACAGCGTGACCGCCAGCGCCAGCCCGATCTCCCTGGCGCGCAGCGCCGCCATCGCCCATGCCGTCTACACGCCCGAGGTGCGCCACCCCGTGGAAGTGGGCGTGGAACAAGAGGCGCACCTGGTGCAATGGCTGTCGAAACGCCTGGGCAGCACCTTGCAGCCGCCCGTGCTGTCGCCGCTCGGCTATCACTTGATCGGCGGACGCCTGCTGCCCGGCGATGGCGACGGCCCCGTGGCGCAATTCATGTACGAAGAGGACACTGGCAAGCGCCTGACCCTGTACGTGGCCAGGGAGCGGGCCGGCAAGCAGGAAACGGCGTTCCGCTACACGCAGGAAAAGGACCTGGGCGTGTTTTACTGGATCGATGGCCAGATGGGCTACGCCCTCTCGGCCAGGCTGCCGAAAGCCGAGTTGGGCAAGATCGCCGACGCCGTGTATGCGCAGCTGGAGGTACATCGCTGAGCCACGGATAGCCGCTATTGCCGCGTCGGCACGCGTCTGGACGTCAGCTGAGCGCGCGCCTCAGTTCCGCATAGGCGTCGACCAGCCGCTGCTTCGAATAGCCGCGATTGAGTCCACTGGGATTGGGCAGTATCCATACGCGCGCGCCGCCGAACCGTTCTGGCTGTTCGCCCCAGTCCACCTGACGTTGTCCCGTCATCGCCGCGTAGGCGGCCTTGCCCAGGAAGGCGATCCACTGCGGCTGCATCAATGCCAGTTTGTGCTGCAGGCCCGCCGCCGCCTGCGCGAACTCGTCTGTCCCCACCTGGTCCGCGCGGCTGGTCGGGCGCCCGACGGCCGCCGTCAAACCCAGCCCGAAACCGAGCACGCTGGCATCGTCTTGCGGCGCCACCAAATGCGGCGTAAAGCCGGCCAGATGCAATACAGGCCAGAAGCGGTTGCCGCGGCCGAGAAAATGGTGGCCGGCGTCCGCCGCGTCCACACCGGGATTGAGGCCGCAAAAGACCACCTGCAAGCCGGGAGCCAGGATGTCGGGCAAGCCCGGAGCCGTTGTGAGGTATGTCATGAAAACTCCGCTATCAGAAGCCGCAGTATGCCACCTGCCCCATGTCCTGCAGCGCAGGGCGGGCGGTGCTACCATCCCGTACTGATGCGCTCATCCGTATGGTGGATGGCCATCGCGCTTTCCCGCGCCATCCCCCACAGAGGAATAAACATGACGACCCTGACCATCAATGGCAAGCAGCACGACCTTGCACTGCCTGAAGACACTCCCCTGCTGTGGGCCTTGCGCGACGAACTGGGCATGACCGGCACCAAATTCGGTTGCGGCATGGCCCTGTGCGGCGCCTGCACCGTGCACCTCGATGGCGAGGCCATCCGCTCCTGCGTGACGCCCGTGTCGGCCGCCGCCGGCAAGCGCATCACCACCATCGAAGCGGTGGGCGAAGACAAGGTCGGCTTTGCGCTACAGCAAGCCTGGCAGGAACACGGCGTACCACAATGCGGCTATTGCCAGGCTGGCCAGATCATGTCGGCCACGGCCCTGCTGCACAAAACGCCGGCGCCGAACGACAAGCAAATCCGCGAAGCGATGAGCGGCAATATCTGCCGCTGCGGCACCTATACGCGCATCCATGCAGCCATCAAGCAGGCCGCGACCAGCATCAACGCGAAAGGAGCGGCCAAATGAGCATCCTTGAAAACATCCCCGCCCCCACTTCGCCTGCGCGGCGCAACTGGCTCAAGGCCGCCGGCGCGCTGGCCGGCCTGACCCTGGTGGCCGCCCCTTCCGGCCTGGTGATGGCGGCCGACGCCGTCAAATACGGCGGCGACAGTATGGCTGGCGGCGTGGTCGACGACACCCTGGTCTTCCTGTCGATTGCCGCCGACGGCATCGTCACCATCGTGGCGCACCGCTCCGAAATGGGCCAGGGCATCCGCACCAGCCTGCCCATGGTGGCGGCCGATGAACTGGGCGCTGACTGGGCGCAGGTGCGCGTGCAGCAGGCGCCCGCCGACGAAGCGCGCTACGGCAGCCAGGATACGGACGGTTCGCGCAGCATGCGCCACTCGTTCCGCGCCATGCGCCACGTGGGCGCCACGGCGCGCCTGATGCTGGAAACGGCGGCCGCCGTGCGCTGGGACGTGCCCGTGACGGAAGTCAAGGCCGCCAACCATGCGGTCGTGCATGCTGCCAGCGGGCGCTCGCTGTCCTTCGGCGCGCTGGCCGGGGAAGCGGCCAGATTGCCGGTGCCGCCACGCGCGCGCATCAGCCTCAAAACGGCCGGCGAGCTGCGCTACATCGGCCAAAGCAGCACGCGCGGCATCGACCTGCACGATATCGTCACGGGCAACACCCACTTCGGCATCGACACGCGCCTCGATGGCATGGCGTATGCCGTCATCGCCCGCCCGCCCGTCTTTGGCGGCAAGCTGAAAAGCGTGGACAAGACGGCGGCCCTGAAGGTGCCGGGCGTGCTGCGCATCGTCGAACTGGCGGGCAGTCCGCCGCCGGCCATGTTCAATCCGCTGGGCGGCGTGGCCGTCATCGCCAGCAACACCTGGGCTGCCATCAAGGGTCGCGAAGCGCTGGTGCTGGAATGGGAGGATGGCCCGAACGGCGGCTACGATTCGAAGGCTTTCCGCAAGACGCTGGAAGCGGCCGTGCGCCAGCCGGCCAGCCCGGCGCGCGACCAGGGCAAGACGGTGGCCACCCTGGCCGCCGCTCCCGCCGCGCGCAAATTCAGTGCAGAATATTATCTGCCCCACCTGGCCCACGCCACCATGGAGCCGCCCGCCGCCACCGTGCGCATCGCCGATGGCAAGGCCGAAGTATGGGCCTGCGTGCAGGCGCCGCAAGCGACGCGCAGCAACGTGGCCAAGGCCCTGGGTCTGGCGTATGACGACGTGACCGTCCACGTGACCCTGCTCGGCGGCGGCTTCGGGCGCAAATCGAAACCCGATTTCGCCGTCGAGGCGGCGCTGCTGTCGAAGGCCATGGATGGCGCGCCCGTCAAGCTGACGTGGACGCGCGACGACGACCTGCAGCACGACTACCTGCACACGGTGTCCGTCGAGCGGCTGGAAGCATCGCTCGACGCCAAAGGCCATCCCACCGCCTGGCTGCACCGCACGGCTGCACCCACCATCACCTCGACCTTTGCCTCCGGCGCGAACAAGCAGGCGCCGTTCGAGCTGGGCATGTCGGCCATCAACGTGCCGTATGCGATTGCGAACATCCGCGTCGAAGTGCCGGAAGTACCAGCCCACACGCGCATCGGCTGGTTCCGTTCCGTCTCGAACATCCCGCACGCGTTTGCCATCCAGTCGTTCACGGCCGAACTGGCGCATGCGGCAAAGCGCGACCACCGCGACTACCTGCTGGCACTGCTGGGTCCTGCGCGCAAGATCAACCCGGCCGACTTGTCCGATGGCTGGAACTATGGCGAAGACCCGGCGAAGTATCCGGTCGACATCGGCCGCATGCGCCACGTGATCGAGCTGGCGACAGCCAAGGCGGGCTGGGGCCGCAAGCTGCCCAAGGGCCGGGGACTGGGCCTGGCCGTGTCCTACAGCTTTGTCACCTATGTGGCGGCCGTGATCGAGGTGGAGATCAACGCGGCCGGTGAAGTCATCGTGCCCAGGGTCGATATCGCCATGGATTGCGGACCGCAGATCAACCCGGACCGCGTGCGCTCGCAGATCGAGGGCGCCTGCATCATGGGCCTGTCCCTGGCCATGAGCGGCGAAATCAGTTTCAAGAATGGCCGGGTCGAGCAAAGCAATTTCCACGACTACGCCGTGCTGCGCGCCGCCGACGCGCCGCGCGTGATCCACACGCACCTGGTGCCGGGCACCCTGGACATGGAGCTGGGCGGCGTGGGCGAGCCGGCCACGCCGCCCATCGCGCCGGCCCTGTGCAACGCCATCTTCGCCGCCACGGGCAAGCGCATCCGCGCCCTGCCCGTCGGCATGCAACTGGCGAAAAAGGCTTAAGTCCGCCGCGCGGCGGGCAACTGCAGCAGCAGGGCCACGGCGGCGACCAAGGCGGCACCAGCCGCCAGCAGCCACATGGGCCAGTCGAGCAGGAGCAGCAACCCGCCCGTGGCGGCGCCGATGGCGCTGCCCAGGTACAGCGCCGATTCGTTGAGGGCGATGGCCAGGTTGCCGTCGCCCTGCCGCGCGCGCACGGCCAGCAACTGCTGGTTCTGCGGCACTTGCAGGGCCCAGCCAGCCGCGCCCCACAACGCAATCGGCGCCAGCATCAGCCAGGCCGACCAGCCGGCCGCCAGCGGCAGCACGCACAGGGCAAGCGCCAGCAGCAGCAAGATGCACCAGGTCAGTTTCGGCGCCGCCACCTTGTCCGCCCATGGCCCCACCAGCATGCTGCCCGTGATCCCTCCCACGCCCCACGCCCACAGGAACGGCGTGCTGGAAACCGCTGCGCCGTGCGCGGACCATGCCAGCAGCGGCGCGATAAACGTGTACATGCCCAGGCTGGCGACGGCCGCCAGCAAGGATACCAGCAGAATGAGCAGCACCCGCCCATCGGCCAGCAAGGCCAGCTTGCCGCGCAGTGACATGGCCGGCGCCACTGGCAGCGCGGGCAGCTTCCACAGCAAGCCGGCCAGCGCCAGCGCGCCAAGGACGGCGACCAGCCACAGGGCCGCAGTCCAGCCCAGCTGCTGCGCCAGTAACAGGCTCAATGGCACGCCCAGCACCGTGCCGCCCGCCATGCCGCCCATGATCACGCCGATGGCCTTGCCCCGCTGCTGCGGCGCCGACACGCCCGCCGCCGCCGCGATACCCAGCGCCAGGTAGACACCGGCCCCGATGCCGGCCATGGCCCGCCAGGCCAGCAAACTGGCAAATCCGGGTGCCAGCGCGCTGGCCCCGTTCGCCAGCACGAACACGCCCAGGGCGAGCAACAGGCCGGAGCGCTGCGCGCGCGCCGGCAGCAAAGCCACGACCAGCGGCGAGCCGAGGCCATAGGCCAGGGTAAATGCCGTCACCAGTTGCGCGGCCATCGCCAGCGAGATGGAAAAGGCACTGGCGATCAGCGGCATCAAGCCCGCCGTCACATACGAGGCCATGCCCAGCGCGAACGCGCCCACGGCGATCAGGTAGACGGTGAGGGGAAGAACGGCACGGGAGGAAGAAGAGTCAGACATGGGCCAGCTTTCGGGAAGAAAACGGGCATTCTGGAATACAATATAAACAATTACAATTTAACTGTTTATGCTATTACTGATAGCAACAGGTTCACAGGAGAGACCGCAGCATGCGCACTTTGACCCGCACCCGCCACGAACTGGCCGCCTACCTGCAGGCGCGGCGCGCGCGGCTGTCGCCGGAAGACGTGGGCTTGCCCGGCGGTGGAAGGCGGCGTACGCCGGGCTTGCGCCGCGAAGAAGTGGCGGCGCTGGCCGGCGTGGGGCTGACCTGGTACACCTGGCTGGAGCAGGGGCGCGACATCGGCGTCTCCAGCGCCTTTCTCGACAAACTGGCCGAAGTGCTGAAACTGGACGGGGGCGAGCGCCGCCACCTGTTCCTGCTGGCGCATGCGCGTCCGCCGGCCGAAGAGGGCAAGACGTATTGCGTGGTGCCGCCGCTGGTGCGCCGCCTGATGCACGAGCTGGCGCATCCGGCCTATGTGCTCAATCTGCGCTGGGACGTGCTGGCGTTCAATGCGGGCGCGGACGCCCTGTTTGGCTTCGGCGCGCATGCCGCCTCGCGCCGCAACCTGCTGTGGCTATTGTTTACCGACCCGCCGCTGCGCTCGCGCTTCGTGGCCTGGGAAGAGCAGGCGCCGCTGATGCTGTCGAGCTTTCGCCGCGATTACGCGCGCGCCACGCAGGAAGCCGATATCCACGCGCTGGTGGAAGAACTGGAAAAAGTCTCGCCCGAGTTCAAGCGATGGTGGCGCCGCCACGACGTGCATGCGCCGTGCGACGGCGTGCGCCGCCTGACATTCGACGGCGAGCAGGTCGCGTATGAACACACCTCGCTGACCATCGATGCGGACCGCCATTTGCGGCTGGTCGTGTATGCGCGCCAGCTGGAAGAAGAAACGCCGTAGAACGAAAAAACCGCCGGCCCTCTTGCGAGGAACCAGCGGCTTCGAAATGGTTGCGGGGACAGGATTTGAACCTGTGACCTTCGGGTTATGAGCCCGACGAGCTGCCAGACTGCTCCACCCCGCACTCGAATTATATACCAGATTGTTGCGCGGCGTAAAGGGAGAGAATTGACAATCTCATTCCTGCCCCGCCTGCCGGAGTTTGCCGCTGGCCGGCAATGGAAAAAGCCGCTGATCTTTTGCAAGAGTCAGCGGCTTTCCGGTATTGGTTGCGGGGACAGGATTTGAACCTGTGACCTTCGGGTTATGAGCCCGACGAGCTGCCAGACTGCTCCACCCCGCACTCGAATTATAAGGGCAAACGGGTGGCTTAGGCAATAGCTATCTCAACTTAGACTGCAATAGAACTATTTAATTAAAAAGGGTCGACCAATTGCTGCTTGGCATGTTGTCCGCCCGTCACGCCACGCCGCACGCAATCGGTGTACAGTAAGCGTTACACTATCGACTTACCCGATGCCATCCCTACTCCAAGCCTGCCCATGAAATTCTGCTCCGAATGCGCCCATCCTGTCAGCCTGTCCATTCCGGAAGGCGACAACCGTCCGCGCTATGTCTGCGCCAACTGCGACGCCATCCATTACCAGAACCCGAAAATGGTCGTCGGTTCCATTCCCGTCTGGGAAGAGGATGGCCAGCTGCAGGTCTTGCTGTGCAAGCGCGCCATCGAGCCGCGCCTGGGCTACTGGACCCTGCCGGCCGGCTTCATGGAAAACGACGAGACCACGTCGGACGCGGCCGAGCGCGAAACGGTGGAAGAAGCGGGCGCCAATATCGAGCTGGGGCCCCTGTTTTCGCTGCTCAACGTGCAGCGCGTGCACCAGGTGCACCTGTTCTACCTGGCGCGTTTGCGCGACCTCGATTTCGCACCGGGTATCGAAAGCCTGGAGGTGCGGCTGTTTACGGAAGCGCAGATTCCCTGGGATGACCTGGCCTTTCCCACCATCCGCGCCACCCTGGAACTGTTCTTTGCCGACCGCGTGAAAATCCGCGAAGGCGGCAGCTATGGTTTCCATACGGGCGACATCACGCGCCCGATGGCGCGCACGGATGCCGAGTAAGCCCATCCACCCCATTACCATTGCGATGGCATGATTCCCTGGCTCGATATCCACACCCCCTTTCCCGACGTTTCGCGCGCCCTCACCGATGAAGCGCCCGGCCTGCTGGCGGCCGGCGCCGACCTGTCGCCCGCACGCCTGCTCGACGCCTACCGGCACGGCATCTTCCCCTGGTTTTCCGAGGGCCAGCCCATACTCTGGTGGAGCACCGATCCGCGCATGGTGCTGATGACGGAGGACTTCAAGGTCTCCGACAGCCTGGCCAAGGCCATCCGCAAGGTCGAACGCGGCGCCGCCACGGACGGGCGCTGGCAGCTGCGCTTCGACGGCGATTTCGAGGCCGTCATGCGCGCCTGCGCCGCGCCGCGCAAGGATGGCCCGGGCACCTGGATTTCCGACGAAATCATCGCCGGCTACACGGGCTTGCACAAGCTGGGCTACGCGCACTCGTCGGAACTGTGGCTGGACGGCGAACTGGTGGGCGGCGCGTATGGCGTGTCGATCGGGCGCATGTTCTATGGCGAATCGATGTTTGCGCGCGTCTCGGATGGTTCGAAGATCGCGCTGGCGCAGCTGGTGCGCTTTTTGCAGGCGCGCGGCGTGACCATGATTGACTGCCAGCAAGAAACAAAACACCTGGCCTCGCTGGGCGCGGCGCCCATTTCGCGCGCGCGCTTCCTGGCCCACGTGCGCGTCGCCATTGAAGCCGAGCAAATCACCGATTGGCATGCTGCGCCAGCGGCGTAAAAAAGCTATGATAGCTTCACACAGACATCCATTGCTGCGGCCAGACCAGACAGGATCAGCATGACGCACCTGAACGAACTACCGTTTGCCACCCTGCAGTTCTACACGACGGCGCCCTACCCATGCAGCTACCTGGACGACCGCCAGGCCCGCTCGCAGGTGGCCACGCCTTCGCACCTGATCAACAGCGACGTGTATTCGGAACTGGTGCGCAACGGCTTTCGTCGCAGCGGCATCTTCACCTACCGGCCGTACTGCGACGGCTGCCAGGCCTGCATCCCCGTGCGCGTGGTGGCGCAATCGTTCACGCCCAACCGCAACCAGCGCCGCGCCTGGAACCGGCACGCCGACCTGCAGGCGGGCGTGGCCACCCTGTCCTTCCTCGACGAGCATTACGAGCTGTATCTGCGCTACCAGAGCACGCGCCACGCGGGCGGCGGCATGGACCAGGACAGCCGCGACCAGTACGCGCAATTTTTGCTGCAAAGCCGGGTCAACACGCGCCTGGTGGAGTTTCGCGATGCCGACGGCATCCTGCGCATGGTCAGCATCATCGACGTGCTGGCCGATGGCCTGTCGTCCGTCTACACGTTTTTCGATCCCGACGTGCCGGGCGCCTCGTACGGCACCTACAACGTGCTGTGGCAAATCGCCCAGGCGCGCGAACTGGGCCTGCCCTACATCTATCTGGGCTACTGGATAGAACAAAGCCCGAAGATGGCATATAAAACCAACTTCAAGCCGCTGGAAGCGCGCATCAAGGGGCAGTGGGTGGTGATGTAAATCAAACCCGACGGCGAAGGGCCGGGGTCGGACCCTCAGGGTCCGACCCCAGTCTTTGCAACGGGGGTTTCCGTTTTATTTGCTCTTGTCCGGAAACGCCGGACGCGGCGGCCGCGCGGGCGGGTTCTTCGCCAGCTCGGCCTGAATCACTTCAATCGCCTTTTCCAGCTGCGGATCGCGGCCGGCGATGACGTCGGCCGGCGTTTGCTCGACTTCGATATCGGGCGGCACGCCTTCGTTTTCCACGCCCCAGCCGTTTTCGCGCGTCCAGAACGCCAGGTTCGGCGCCGTGATGAAGCCGCCATCCATCAGCACGGGGAAGCCGAGGATGCCCACCAGGCCACCCCACGTCGCCTTGCCGATCAGCGGACCCATGTTGTTTTTGCGAAACATCCACGGCAGCAGGTCGCCGCCCGAACCAGCCGTCTCGTCGATCAGCATGGCGCGCGGCCCCTGGATCGAGGCGGACGGCGTCTTCATGTCGGCGCCATAGCGCATGGTCCACCAGGCGATTTCCTTCTTCTGCAGGATCTCGATGTAGTAATCGGCCACGCTGCCGCCGCCATTGAAACGCTCGTCGACGATGATGGCCTGCTTGTCCGCCTGCGGGAAGAAATAGCGCTTGAAGTAGGTGTGGCCCAGCCCCGCCGTATTGGGCACGTACACGTACGCCACCTTGCCATTGGTGGCCGCATTGACCTTGCGCATATTACCCTCGATCCAGTCGCGGTTGCGCAGGGCATCCTCGGTCGGCACGGGCACCACGGTGATCGTGCGCGCGCCCTTGCCGTCGGCCGATGGCCCCACGGTCAGGTCGATGGCCTTGCCGGCCGTGTTCTCGAAGGCGCTGTAGATATTCGTCGGCGGCAGCAAAGGACGGCTGTCGACGGCCAGCAGGTATTCGCCCGCCTTGACGTTCAGGCCCGGCTCCGTCAGCGGCGCGCGCAGGGCCGGATTCCAGTTCAAGCCACCATACACCTTCTTGAAGCGGTAATGGCCATCGCGCACCTCGTAGTCAGCGCCCAGCAGCCCGCCCGGGACCTTCTTCGCCTCGACAAAATCATCGCCACCGCCACCGCGGTGGTGGCCCACGGCCAGTTCGCTGCACATCCATTGAATCAACCGGTTCAGGTCCGCGCGGCTCGACAGCTCGGGCAGGAACACGGCGTACTTGTCGCGCATGGCCTTCCAGTCCACGCCATGCATGCCCGGATCATAGAAATAGTCGCGGTTGATGCGCCACACCTCATTGAAAATCTGCGTCCACTCGGCGCGCGGATCGGCTTTCACTTCGATGGCGTCGACCTTGATCTTGCCCTCGCCCGGCGCCAGCAGCTTGCCCGTGGCGGAGCCCATGGCCCAGTTGTCCTTCTGCCGGTACAGCAGCTTCTTGCCATCGGCCGACACTTCGAAATCATCGGCTTCCGCCACCACGGTTTCCGCCTTGCGCTCTTTCAGATCGAAGCGCTGCACGGCCTTCTTGCCGTCGCTTTCGCGCAGCAGGAAGATCTGCCCCGCGGCGCCAGCCGTCAGGCTGGAGAACTGCGCGGCCGGCAGCGGCAGGTCGACGATGCGCGTGGCGATGCCGTCGAAATCGATGGCAATCGGCGCCACGGGCGCCACCACCACTTTCGGATCGTCGCGGCCCGTCTTCGGATCGACCTTCGCTTCGCTCTTCGGCTCGGATTCCGCCTTGGCCGTGTCTTTCTTGCTCTCCGCGCTGGCGGCTTTCTCCTCGTCGCTTTCCTTGATCAGGGGCGACGGCAAGTCGCGCCGCAGCACGGCCATCCACACGGTGCGCGTCACCAGGTTGTCTTCGTTCTGCTGCGAGAACCAGTTGTTGCTGGGGCCTGCGTTGGTCGACGCGAAGAAGTACAGGTATTTGCCGCTCTTGTCGAACACAGGCTGGGCCACGTCGGACAGACCATCGGTGACGGGCATCGACTTGTTCTGCTCCACGGAATAGATATAGGCGCTGCGCGTGTAGGTGGGCGAATTGAGCGTGTAGGCCAGCCAGCGCGAATCGGGCGCCCACGAGGCGCGCATGCTCTTGTCGACGCCATACATCGGCTCCGTGGCGATTTTTTGCACCTTGCCCGTGCCGACGTCGATCACATACATGCTCCAGCCATTGTCGGCAAACGCGATCTTCCTGCTGTCGGGCGACCAGACGGCGTTGTCATAGAAGCCGCTGCCATTCAACTTGAGCTTTTTCACGGCGCCCTTGCCGTCCTGCGCGCGCACATGCAGTTCATATTCGCCCGACTCGTCCGAGAAATATGCGACCGAGCGGCCATCGGGCGACCAGATGGGCGTGCGCTCGTGGGCACCGGCCGTCTGCGTCAGGTTGCGTACGTCGCCCTTGTCGGCGGGGATGGTGACGATCTCGCCCCGGTATTCGAAGGCGACGCGCGCGCCCGACGGTGAAATCGACGCGTCGCGGATGTATTTGGCGTTCTTCACCCAGCGCGGGCGCGTCTGTCCCAGGTCGCTGGCCACGCCGATGGTCAGCTTGTGCGTCTGGCCGCTGGCGATGTCGAAAGAATGCAAATAGCCGGCCTGCTCGTAGACGATGGTGCCATTCGCCGCCGAAGCGTTCAGCACGGGGAAATCCGCGTGCCGCGTCAACTGGCGCACGGCCTTGGTCTTGACGTCATACGCGAACAGGTTGAATTCGCCGTTGCGGTCCGAGCGGAAGTACACGGTGTCCTTGATCCACATGGGATCGACGTCGTTCGAGCGCGTGGTGGGCTGGGGGATTTTTTCGATGGATTTATCGGCCGAGGAGAATAACCACAGCCAGGAATTGGTGCCGCCCCGGTAGCGCTTCCACTGCTTGAAGGCCGGCATCAGCGGGTTGTAGGCGATGCGCTTGCCGTCCGGCGAATACGCGGCGCGCGAGGCGTTGGGGATCTCCAGCTGGGTTTCCACGCCGCCCGCCACGGGCACCGTGAACAGCTTCTGGAAGCGGTTATTGAAGGCGGCGCGGGGCGAGGTGAACATCACGGCCTGGCCATCGGGCGTGAACGACTGCGCCAGGTCCGCGCCCGGGTGGAAGGTCAGGCGGCGTGGCACGCCGCCCGCCGCCGCGATCACATACACGTCGACATTGCCGTCGATGTTGGCGCTATACGCGATCAGGCTGCCGTCGGGCGAGAAGACGGGATTGGACTTGTCGCCGAGGTCCGACGTCAATCGCCGCGCGCCGCCGCCGTCCAGGTTCGACAGCCACAGGTCGCCCGCATAGATGAAGGCGATATGGCGGCTGGAGATGGCCGGTTCGCTCAGCATGCGGGTGTCTTGGGTATTGGGCAGGGCCAGGGCCGGGTGGCTTAGCAGCAGTGCGCTGGCGGCCGCGATGGCCGTCAAGATGCGTGTCTTTTTCAATCGATGTCTCGCTTATTGTGTAAGAAAACAGAGGATGTCAACAGTCTGGGCTGGACTCAATGTTGCTTGAGGCCAATGACAACTATACACCGGAGCCGGCGCGGAACACGGTAAAATACCGGCAATTACATAGCCGGCCGCCAGCCCTTCCGGGTGGCCCGCACACCTACTCAAAGCGCCCCATGTCCGAAAAATTCCTGTACTCCCTCGCCCGCCCGCTGCTGTTTTCAATGGATGCCGAAGCGGCCCACCACCTCACCCTGCCCGCCCTGAAACGCGCCAGCGCCCTGGGCCTGACCAAGCTGGCTGGCAAACCGGCGCTTGATCCGCGCACCGTGATGGGCATTACCTTCCCCAATCCCGTGGGCCTGGCCGCCGGCCTGGACAAGGATGGCGCCTACATCGACGCGCTGGCCGACCTGGGTTTTGGTTCCATCGAAGTGGGCACCGTCACGCCGCGCGCGCAGGCGGGCAATCCGAAACCGCGCATGTTCCGCCTGCCGCAGGCGCAGGGCATCATCAACCGCATGGGTTTCAACAATGGCGGCGTGGACGCCTTCGTGGCCAACGTGCAGGCGTCGAAGTTTTACCAGAACCGCGCCGGCGTGCTGGGCCTGAACATCGGCAAGAACGCCGACACGCCCATCGAACGGGCGGCCGACGACTACCTGCTGTGCCTGGAAAAAGTCTACCCCTACGCCAGCTATGTGACGGTGAACATCTCCTCGCCGAACACGAAAAACCTGCGCCAGCTGCAGGGCGCGTCCGAACTCGACGCCCTGCTGTCGCAGCTCAAGGACGCCCAGGCGCGCCTGGCGGACAAGCACAAACGCTACGTGCCGCTGGCCCTGAAAATCGCGCCCGACATGGATGGTGAACAGGTCAAAAGCATCGCCGATTCGCTCACGCGCCACCGGATCGACGGCGTCATCGCCACCAACACGACCCTGTCGCGCAGCGCCGTCGAAGGCATGCCGCATGGCGCCGAAGCGGGCGGCCTGTCGGGCGCGCCCGTGTTCGAACTGTCGAACAATGTCATCCGTTTGCTGAAGTCGGAACTGGGCGACGCCCTGCCCATCATCGGCGTGGGCGGCATCATGCAGGGCAAGGATGCCTTGGCCAAGTTCGAGGCGGGCGCGCAGCTGGTGCAGCTGTACAGCGGCCTGATTTACGCCGGTCCGGCCTTGATCAAGGATTGCGCACGCGCACTGCGCGGCAAACAGGCGCGATGATCAACAAGATCAAGCTAGGCGCCAGCAGCCTGGAAGTGAGCCGGATCTGCCTGGGCACGATGACCTTCGGCGAACAGAATTCGGAAGCCGAAGCGCACAGCCAGCTCGATTACGCGCTGGAACGGGGCATCAACTTCATCGACACGGCGGAGATGTATCCGGTGATGGCCAGCGCGCAGACGCAGGGCAGCACCGAGCGCTACATCGGCAGCTGGCTGAAGAAAAGCGGCCGGCGCGGCGACATCGTGCTGGCCAGCAAGATAGCCGGGCCAAACTCGCGCATGCACTGGATACGCAAGGGCAGGACGGACCACGACGCGGCCAACATCCGCGCCGCCGTCGAGGACAGCCTGCGCCGGCTGCAGACGGAGCACATCGACCTGTATCAGCTGCACTGGCCCAGCCGCAACCTGCCCATCTTCGGCGCCAGCGTCTACAACCCGCGCAAGGAACACGCCTCGGTGGCGATCGAGGATACCCTGGCCGTGCTGGGCAAGCTGGTCGACGAAGGCAAGATCGGCCACATCGGCGTGTCGAACGAATCGTCGTGGGGCGTGTGCGAATTCATCAAGCAGGCCGAGCTGAAAGGCTTGCCGCGCATCGCATCCATCCAGAACCTGTACAACCTGACGGCGCGCCACTTTGAAACCAGCCTGCTCGACGAAACCTGCCACAGGGAAAACGTCAGCTTGCTGGCCTACAGCCCGCTGGCCTTCGGCCAGCTGACGGCGAAATATATCGACGATCCGCAAGCCAAGGGCCGCCTGACGCGCTTCCCGGCCGGCTGGAGTCCCCGCTACGTGCGCCCGGCCACCATCGCGGCAGCCAGCCAGTATGCGGCGCTGGCCCGCGCGCACGGCATGACGCCGGCGCAACTGGCGCTGGCCTGGTGCTATACGCGCTGGTTCGTGGCCTCGACCATCATCGGCGCCACCAGCGTGGCGCAACTGCAGCAAAATATCGACGCGCATGAAGTCAGCTTGTCGCCGGAACTGCTGGCGGCCGTCGACGCCATCCACGCCAGCGCGCCCAATCCGGGCCAGTAGGCGCCACCGTCTGGCGGCGCATGCCGCCGCCAGGCGAGCCACTCCCCTCGCAGATAGTCGTATTTATACAACAGCTGTTAATTTACTGCTGTGCAGCATTGCAGCCTTGCCGTGCCCGGTCGTATGCTGGAAACGAGGCCTTATGCACTACTCGCGCCATTTTGACGAGTATCAGATATTTATTGCATATCGATAGACAGAACAATTCGTAAGCACGCCGTTCGCCCGCTGCTAAGCTGATTTCGTCATCGGACCGCCATGGTCCGCGCAACCACTAACCGAAGAGATATTGTCGATGAGTTCAAGCACCGCCCGCTCCCAGCTTCCCGCCCTCCCCGTGAAAACCGTCCTCGCCGCCAGCCTGATCGCCTGCTTCAGCCTGCCAATGCATGTGCAAGCGCAGCAAGAGCTGCCAGCTGAGGGGGAATTGCAATCGGTGGTGGTCACCGGTACCTTCGCCAAGAACCGCCGCACCATCGATTCCGAATCGCCGATCGACATCCTCACCTCGCGCGACCTGCAAAGCACGGGTTCGGGCGAACTGGCCACCGTGCTGGCGCGCCTGCTGCCATCGCTGAACTTTGCCCGCGCCACGGGCGCCGACGCCAGCGACGCCGTGCGTCCGGCGCAATTGCGCGGCCTGTCGCCCGACCAGACCCTGGTACTGGTGAACGGCAAGCGCCGCTATACCTCGGCCGTGGTCAACGTCAACGGCTCGCTGGGCCGCGGCTCGGCGCCCGTCGACCTGAACGCCATTCCCCTGGCCGCCATCGACCATGTGGAAGTACTGCGCGATGGCGCGGCGGCCCAGTACGGCTCCGACGCGATTGCCGGCGTGATCAACATCATCCTGAAAAAAGGCGCGGCCGGCGGCGACATCGAAGTAGGCTATGGCCAGACGCAGGAGCGCGACGGCAAGCAAAAATCCATCAAGGGTTCGGCCGGCTTCGCCCTGGGCGACGACGGCTGGGTGCGTGTCTCGGCGGAAGTGGCCGAACGCGATCCGACCAACCGCGCCGGCGCCGATTTCCGCAATCCGCTGGAACCGCGCTACGGCAAGGTCAACCAGCGTTACGGCGACCCCGAAAGCAAGCCGGCAACGATTTTCCTCAACAGCGAATACCATATCAATGACAATGTGGACTGGTATGCCTTCGGCAACTATGGCAAGCGTGATACGTCGGCCGCCGCCACCTGGCGCACGTCGCTGATCACGGACCCGAATAATTCGAAGCTGTTCATCCAGCGCACACCGCTCTTCCCGGAAGGCTTCCTGCCGCTGCAAAACAGCACCCTGACCGACCAGTCCATCGTCACGGGCCTACGCGGTGAAGCGGCCGGTTGGCGCTGGGATGCCAGCATCAATTACGGCAGCAACAAGTTCGAACTGGACCTGGACAACACGGTCAACCAGTCGCTGGGTGCGAACAGCCCCACGCACTTTTATGCCGGCTCACTGAAAAACGAACAGACCGTATTGAACCTGGACGCGGCGCGCGAATTTCCCGTGTCTTACTTTACGGGACCACTGACGGTGGCCGTGGGCGCGGAAGCGCGCCATGAAAAGTACAGCATCGGCGCCGGCGACGAAGCGTCCTACATCACTGTCGTCACCACTCCCGCTACGGCTGGCGGCTCGCAAGGATTTGCCGGCTTCCGTCCTGCCAATGCGGGCAGCCATTCGCGCCACAACGAATCGGTCTATGTGAACCTGGAAGCGGAAGCGACGAAAAACCTGTCCGGTGGCGTGGCCCTGCGCCATGAGCGCTACAGCGATTTCGGCAGCACCACCTCGGCCAAGGGTTCGGCCCGCTATTCATTCAGCGATGCGCTGTCCCTGCGCGGCACCGTGTCGAGCGGCTTCCGCGCACCGTCGCTGGCGCAGCAGTACTACACCATCACCACCACCAACTTCCAGGTCATCAAGGACACGAATACGGCCATCGAGACGGGCACCTTCGCCGTCAACACGCCGCAAGCGCGCGCCCTGGGCGCACAAGACTTAAAAGCGGAGAAGGCCCGCAACTACAGCCTGGGCCTGCAATTCCAGCCCAGCCGCAACTTCACCACGACAGTGGACGCTTACCGCATCGACATCGACAACCGCATCCTGCTCTCGGCCAATCTGATACTCAGCAATGATTTGAAGAACATCCTGGCCGCCCAGGGCACGCCGGTGGGCTCGGGACGCTACTTCACCAACGCCGTCGATACGCGCACGGAAGGCGTGGACATCGTCAGCACCTACCGCATCGACCTGCAGGACAAGGACCGCCTGGACCTCACCGTGGCGTACAACCATAACAAGAGCACGGTACGGAAAATCGCCGACAATCCGGCCATCCTGACGGCCAACAACCTGAAACTGATCGACCGCCAGAGCATCGACCGCATCACGGTGGCGTCGCCGAAGGACAAGTTCAGCCTGGCCGCCGATTACGGCTTCGGCATCTGGAACGTGCACGGATTGGTGACGCGCTACGGCAGCTTCACCGTGCCGCAGAACGATGCCAAGCTGGACCAGACATATGATCCGCAATGGGTGCTGGACGTGTCCGGTTCCGTGAAACTGGGCAAGAACTGGCGCCTGGTAGCCGGCATCGACAACGTCACCAACCGCTACCCGGCGCAAGTGACCAGCAACGGCAACCTGAACGTCAACGGCACGCAGCCTTACAGCATCTTCGCGCCGAACGGCTTTAATGGCCGCTATTACTACGCCAAGGCTGGCTATAGCTGGTAAGCGCAACCGCAGCACATGAAAAGGGAGGCCGCGCGCCTCCCTTTCTTATTTGTCGCGCAGCATTGATTCAGGGCCGCGCGCGGCGTGCTTTCAGGCCAGCAATCGGCTACCATGGGTTTTACGCTTCCTGATGACGGATCCCCATGCCCAGCTGGCACCTGACCGACGCCGCCGATCTGGCGGCGCGCCACCCCTACACTTTCTACAAATCGCCGCCCGAGGCCATTGCCCAGGTGCGTCCCGGCGAGGTGGTCAAGCTGATCTTCGCCTTCCACAGCGACGATCCGCAAGCACCGGGCGCCGAGCGCATGTGGGTGCTGGTCGAGACGGTGGACGCCAACGGCCACTTCACGGGCAAGCTCGACAACATGCCCGGCTACATCACCGATCTGCACGCCAAGGACGCCATCGCCTTCGAAGCGCGCCACATCATCAATACACAGCACGACGATGACGATAACCTCGTCAACCGCTATGCGGGCCTGTGCTTCGTCACAAAACGCGTGCTGGAAGACGGCGCGCCCGTCGGCTATCTGTACCGCGAGGAGCCGGACAACGACGACGACAGCGGCTGGCGCTTCACGGCCAACGACGAGAGCGACGACTACATCAACGACGGCGCCAACGTGGCCCTCGTCTCGCTCGGTGCCGTGCTCAGCGTGGACGACCGCTTCATCCGCCTGCTGGACTCGCCGGCCGGGTCAGCCTATGCTTTCGACCACAACACGCAACAATTCAAGGCGGTTGAGGAATGACAAGCGATGAACTGAAGGAATTTTGTGCGGTCCTGCCCGGCGCGCAAGCCGTGCTGTACGGTGCGCCGTCGAACATCCTCGTGCTTGAAGTGAGCGGCAAGAAATTTGCCTACTTTAAGACCAGCGCACCGGAGCAGTGGCGCTTCAGCCTGAGGGTCAGCGCGGAGCGCTTTATCGAGCTGACGGACATGCCGGGCGTGAAACCGGCCCGCTACATGGGCCGCTTTCACTGGGTCACCATCGTCGATGTGACACGCTTCCCGGCCGATTACCTGGCGGAACTGGTGCAGGATAGCTACGCGCGCGCCGTGGCCAGCCTGACGCGCGCGCAAAGGGCGGCCATCGCCTAGAGCGCTTCCTCGCCCGCCATGGCGCGGTCGATGTCTGCGCGCGTCAGGTCCGGCGCCAGTTGCAGGATGAACTCGTAGGCGTAGGCGCGCAGGTAGGCGCCGCGGCGCACGGCCAGGCGCGTCGTGTTGCTGGCGAACAGATGCGACGCTTCCACCGCCCGTAGTCCCTTGTCGCGGCCATGGTCGAAGGCCATCGAGGCAACGATGCCCACGCCCAGGCCCAGCGCCACGTATTGCTTGATGACGTCGGAATCCATGGCCGTCAAAATAATATCGGTGGCCACGCCCGCCTTGGCGAACGCATCGTCGATATGACCGCGTCCCGTGAAACCCTTGTCGTAGGTAATCAAGGGATACTTGGCCAGGTCTTCCAGGCGGATGGGCGAGTGTTCGAGCAGCGGGTGGCCGTCCGGCACGACGATCAGATGGCTCCAGCGGTAGCACGGGAACGATACGAGGTCGGGGAACTGGCTCAGGCCTTCCGTGGCGATGCCGATATCGGTCTTGCCCGATAGCACCCATTCCGCGATGTGCTCGGGCGCGCTTTGTTGTAGCGCAATGCGCACGTCGGGATAGGCGGCGCGGAAGCCCTGCACCACTTTCGGCAGCGCATAGCGCGCCTGCGTGTGGGTGGCCGCCACGGATAAGGTTCCGCTGGTCTGGCCGCTGTATTCCAGGCTGGCCTGTTGCAGGTTTTCCGCCTCGATCAAGAGGCGGTCGACGATTTTCAAAATGCCCTTGCCCGGTTCCGTCAAGCCCGTCAAGCGCTTGCCGTTGCGCTCGAAAATCACCACGCCCAGCTCGTCCTCGAGTTCGCGGATTTGCCGGCTCACGCCCGGCTGCGACGTGAACAGGGCGTTCGCCACTTCCGTCAGGTTATAGCCGCGGCGGGCCGCTTCGCGGATCGAGCGCAGTTGTTGAAAGTTCATATATGTCCAGCCTTTAGGTTCTTGTTGGTTCGACGAACACGTGCAGGCGTTTCGGGCGGACAACCAGCGTCTCGCCCTCCTTCAACTGCAGATGCGTGAAGCGCTCGTTCGACATCACCGCTTCGATCAGTTCGCTGTTATCGATGCGCTGCAAGTCCAGCTGGGCCAGCGGGCCGATCGCATGCGCGCGGCTCAGTTTCACGACGATGCCTTCGGCACCCTGCGTGTAGCGGTCGATTTCCAGGTCGTGCGGACGCACATAGGCCGTGCCCTTGCTGTCGCTCACGCCCGCATAGTCGGGCACGTCGAAGCTGGCGTCACCGGTAGCCATCACGCCGTCATGCACGCGGCCATGGAACAGGTTG
Source organism: Janthinobacterium sp. SUN073 (assembly GCF_030397665.1). Classification (GTDB taxonomy): domain Bacteria; phylum Pseudomonadota; class Gammaproteobacteria; order Burkholderiales; family Burkholderiaceae_D; genus Janthinobacterium. The sequence goes on from NZ_JAPUBT010000001.1 coordinate 841,826, forward strand.
ACGTTGCCGAGGAAGCCGTACACAAACGGCGAAGCCGGGTGGTTGTAGACTTGCTCCGGAGAACCCAGTTGCTCGACCGTGCCCTTGTTCATCAGCACCACCTGGTCGGCCACTTCCAGCGCCTCTTCCTGGTCATGCGTGACAAAAATGCTGGTTACGTGCAAGTCGTCATGCAGGCGGCGCAGCCAGCGGCGCAATTCCTTGCGCACCTTGGCATCGAGCGCGCCGAACGGCTCGTCGAGCAGCAACACGCGCGGTTCGACAGCCAAGGCGCGCGCCAGGGCGATGCGCTGGCGTTGTCCGCCCGACAGTTGCGGCGGATAGCGGTCGGCCAGCCAGTCCAGCTGCACCAGCTCCAGCAAATCTTTGACTTTACGGCGGATCTGGTCTTCCGACGGGCGCTCGCTGCGCGACTTCACGCGCAAGCCGAAGGCCACGTTCTCGAATACCGTCATGTGCTTGAACAGCGCATAGTGTTGAAAGACGAAACCCACTTGCCGCTCGCGCACATGGCGGTTCGATGCGTCCTCCGCATCGAGCAGCACCTGGCCGCTGTCCGGGTGTTCCAGACCGGCAATAATGCGCAGCAAGGTCGTCTTGCCGCAACCGGACGGGCCCAGCAAGGCCGTCAATTCACCGGCGGGAAAGTCCAGCGAGATATTGTCGAGGGCGACGAAATCGCCGAAGCGCTTGTGGATGTTTTTAACTGCGATGGTCATATCAGTGCTCCGTAGAACGTAAGGCGGAATCGTCGGCGTCGCTCTCGTTCAAACGCCACTCAATGAAAGCTTTCAAGGCCAGGGTCACCAGCGCCAGCAAGGCCAGCAGGGAGGCGACGGCAAACGCGGCGGCAAAGTTGTACTCGTTGTACAAAATCTCCACCTGCAGCGGCATGGTGTTGGTTTCTCCACGGATATGGCCGGAGACCACGGACACGGCGCCGAACTCGCCCATGGCGCGGGCGTTACACAGGATCACGCCATACAGCAAGCCCCACTTGATGTTGGGCAAAGTCACGCGGCGGAAGGTGTTCCAGCCCGACGCGCCCAGCACGAGTGCCGCCTCTTCCTCTTCGCTACCTTGCGACTGCATCAGCGGGATCAGTTCGCGCGCGACGAAGGGGAAGGTAATGAAGATGGTGGCCAGCACGATGCCGGGCACGGCAAACAGGATCTTGATATCGTGTTCCTGCAGCCACGGACCGAACCAGCCCTGGGCGCCGAACATCAGTACATAGATCAGGCCGGAAATCACGGGCGAAACGGAAAACGGCAAGTCGATCAGGGTCAGCAGGATGCTCTTGCCACGAAACTCGAACTTGGCGATGCACCAGGACGCGGCCACGCCGAACACCAGGTTCAGCGGCACGGCGATGGCGGCCGTGATCAGGGTCAGCTTGATGGCGGAAATCGCGTCCGGATCGATGATGGCGGCGATATACGCTTCCCAGCCCTTCTTGAACGCTTCGGCAAACACGGCCACCAGGGGCACGATCAGGAACGCCGTCAAAAACAGCAGGGCGATAGTGATCAATACCGTGCGCACCCACAATGGTTCCAGCACGACGGGGCCGACATTCGGTTCGAAACGGCGCGCTTTGGGCAGCGCATCTTCCACATTCGCCACGGCAGTGATATTCGTACTCATGATTTCTTCGCCTTTCCGCGCGTCCATGCTTGCAGCAGGTTAATCGTCAACAACAGCAGGAAGGACACCACCAGCATCACCACGGCAATGGCCGTGGCGCCCGCGTAATCGTATTGCTCCAGCTTGGTAATAATGAACAGCGGCGTGATTTCCGATACCATCGGCATGTTGCCGGCGATAAAGATCACGGAACCGTACTCGCCCGTGGCGCGGGCAAAGGCCAGCGCAAAGCCCGTCAGCAAGGATGGCAAAATCGTGGGGAAGATGACGCGGATAAACGTTTGCAGGGAATTGGCGCCCAAGCTGGCGGCCGCTTCTTCCAGTTCCTTTTCCGCGTCTTCCAGCACCGGTTGCACGGTGCGCACGACAAACGGCAAGCCGATGAAGGTCAGCGCCACCACCACGCCCAGCGGCGTGAACGCCACCTTGATGCCCAGCACACCTTCGATGAACTGGCCAAACCAGCCGTTCGACGAGTACAGGGCCGTCAGGGTGATGCCGGCCACGGCCGTTGGCAAGGCGAAAGGCAAGTCGACCAGCGCATCGATGATGCGCTTGCCGGGGAATTTATAGCGCACCAGCACCCAGGCCAGGATGCCACCAAACACCACGTTCAGCAGGGCGGCGATCAGCGAGGCGCCAAATGTCAGCCGGTACGACGCCATCACGCGGTCGGACGTGACGGCACTGAAGAAGGCGTCCCACGTCATGGTGAAGGTTTTCAGGAACACCGACGAGAGCGGGATGAGAACGATCAAGGCCAGGTAAAAGAGCGTGAAGCCCAGTGACAGCTTGAAACCCGGCATGACCCGAAACGGCGCGCCGCGCGCCTTGATCGGTGCTGCTGATGCTGCAGACATAGAAACCCCTTCTTATTACATTTTTGAGTTATAGAGCGCAATAATCACATGCAATCGTTATAAAAAGAACTAACCATTTCTCATTTGCTTAGATGGATTTTGCATACTTGCCAGCAGAATCGGCGGGCGAAAAAAAACGCACCGGCGAGGTGCGTTTTTTAAGTGTCACTTGAGAAACCCCTGCGAAATGCCGGGGTCGGACCCTGAGGGTCCGACCCCAGAACTTGCTTTTGGGGTATATCAGCAACTGACCCCGTTCTTACTTGTTCGGCTGCGGCGTGAGGCGCAAGTACGGCTTGGCAGCCGTAAATCCCTTCGGATACTTCTGCTTGATCACATCCGGGTCTTGCACGGTCAATGGAATGATGACGTCGTCGCCATCTTGCCAGTTGCCGGGCGTGGCCACGGTGTAGCCATCCGTCAGCTGCAGGGCATCGAGGACGCGCAGGATTTCATTGAAGTTGCGGCCGGTACTGAGCGGATACGTGAGGATCAGGCGTACCTTTTTGTTCGGGTCGATGATGAAGACGGAGCGCACGGTGGCCGTCACGGATTGCTCCGGGTGGATCATGTCGTACAGCACCGACACTTTCTTGTCGACGTCGGCGATGATGGGAAAGCCCACCACCGTGTTTTGCGTCTCTTCGATATCCTTGATCCAGCTCTTGTGCGACTCGGCCGCGTCCACCGACAGGGCGATGGCCTTCACGTTGCGCTTGTCGAATTCCGGCTTGAGCTTGGCCGTCAGGCCCAGTTCCGTCGTGCACACGGGGGTAAAATCGGCCGGGTGGGAAAACAGCACCACCCAGGAATTGCCAGCCCACTCGTGGAACTTGAGCGTACCGATCGAGCTGTCTTGTTCAAAATCAGGGGCGACATCGCCCAGGCGTAAAGTCATCGTGATCTCCTTGTGAAGTTGTGTGACGGGATGTTCGTCGAATCAGGCTGCCTGACGGTGGCGTTTGTCGCTTTGCGCCAGATCAAACAGTGTTTGCAGCTGCGCCTGGCCGTAGACCCAGTCACCAAGGCGCGACTCGGCGTTGATATGGCCCAGCGCACCGCCATCAATATACTTGCAATTCCAGCGCCGTGCCCACTGCGCCGCGTGTTCGGCCGTCATCCACGGGTCCGTCTGGCTGGCGATCAGGATGCCGGGGCAAGGCAGGCGCTTTTGCGGCAGGGCCTTCGCCACACCAAACTTGTCCGGGTCGGCCGGCCCTACCAGCAGCACGCCTGCCACGCCCTGCGGGTCGCGCGCCAGGCTGTGCGCCGTTGCCAGGCAGCCGAAGCTGTGGGCGACGATCAGGGTCGGGCGCGCATCTTGCCGCCGCACCTGGTCCAGGCGCGCCGACCAGGTGGCCAGCTCGGGTTCGTTCCAGTCATCCTGCTCGACCCGCTCGAATTGCGGATACAGGCGCTGCCAGCGGCTCTGCCAGTGCTCGGGACCGCTGTTATGCAAGCCCGGCACGATCAGTACCCGGTAATCGGAAAAGCTGCGCAGCGCCATGATGGATCCCTTTTAGTAGCAGTCGGGCAACCGTTCCCGATTGCCATCCGATATTACTTGGGTTGGTAGATCTGGTCGAAGATGCCGCCGTCGGCAAAGTGTGCCTTCTGGGCCGCCGTCCAGCCGCCGGCCACTTGCTCGATGGTGAACAGATTGACCTTGGCAAAATGCGACGCGTATTTCTTTGCCGCCTTGTCCGTTGCCGGACGGTAGTAATTCTTGGCGATGATGTCTTGCGCTTCGTCCGTGTACAGATAATTCAGGTAAGCCTCGGCCACCTTGCGCGTGCCGTGCTTGTCGGCAAACTTGTCGACGACGGCGACGGGCGGCTCGGCCAGGATGCTGACGGACGGCGTGATGATGTCGAACTTGGTCGGACCCAGTTCCTTGACGGCCAGGTAAGCCTCGTTTTCCCAGGCGATCAGCACGTCGCCGATGCCCCGTTCAACGAAGGTGGTGGTGGCGCCGCGTGCGCCGGAATCGAGCACGGGCACGTTTTTATACAGTTTGCCGAGGAAATCCTTGGCCTTGGCTTCATTGCCGCCCGGCTGGCGCAGCGCATAGCCCCACGCTGCCAAATGATTCCAGCGGGCGCCGCCCGAGGTTTTCGGATTCGGCGTGATGACGGACACGCCCGGCTTGATCAGGTCGTTCCAATCCTTGATGCCTTTCGGGTTGCCCTTGCGCACCAGGAACACGATGGTCGAGGTGTACGGCGCACTGTTGTGCGTCAGGCGCTTTTGCCAGTCGGCGGCCAGCAACTTGTGCTCGGCCAGCGCATCGATGTCATAGGCCAGGGCCAACGTGACCACGTCCGCTTCCAGGCCGTCGATGACGGCGCGCGCCTGCTTGCCGGAACCGCCGTGCGATTGCTTGATCTTGACGTTGTCACCCGTCTTGCCTTTCCACTCCTTGGCAAATGCCGTGTTCACATCCTGGTACAGCTCGCGCGTCGGGTCATACGACACGTTGAGCAGGGTGATATCGGCAGCCTGCGCCGTTTGCAGAATGGCAAACGCGCTGAGGGCGGCGGCAATGATGATTTTTTTCGACAGCATCTAAGATCCCCGTGTGGTTGAACTTTCAGAGCCACCAGATTACGGCGCAACGGCCGCAAAGAGAACGAAGCGTTTCGCCGTTTGATATGCGATTTTCGCATATGGACGGCGCGCAAAGGGGATAAAGCGGTTAATAAAAACGGTTGAACAGCACCACGGCCCAGGTGGAGAAGGCCAGGATGCAGGTCAGCAGCACGGCGGCGCTGCCGAAGTCCTTGGCGTTTTTCGACAGCGGATGAAGCTCGAGCGAGATGCGGTCGACCACGGCTTCCAGCGCGGAATTGATCAATTCGACGATCAGGACCAGCAGCAGCACGCCGATCAGCACCAGTTTCTCAAAGGCGGAGATGCGCAGCAGCAAGGCGATCAACGTGCCGACGACGAACAAGCCCAGCTCCTGGCGGAACGCATGTTCATGACGCCAGGCCGCCTTCAAGCCGTCGAGCGAGTAGAAAAAGGCGGAAAAGATCCGTTTCAAGCCGCTCTTGCTCTTGAATTCATTGACAGGTTGCATAGTTTTCCATGGTTCAAAGTACGTCCAGCCATCAATTATGACGGCCAACATGAGAATTGTGACAATTTATTCGCTGAATATCTCGGAACATTTCACTATTTTTTCACATCATGGTATAAAGAAGAATGAATACTGCATTGCACCAAATCCATCATGAAAATTGAACCGGTCGCTGCCCCGAAGACGACGATCCAGGTGATCGAACGCATGGTCGCCCTGCTCGATGCCCTGGCCAAATATTCCGACCCGGTCAGCCTGAAGGAATTGTCCAAGGTTTCCGGCCTGCACCCCTCGACGGCGCACCGCATCCTCAACGACATGGTGCTGACGCGCTTTGTCGACCGCATCGAACCGGGCACGTACCGCCTGGGCATGCGCCTGCTGGAACTGGGCAATGTCGTGAAAAGCCGCCTCAGCGTGCGCGAAGCGGCGCTGGACTTCATGCGCCAGCTGCACAAGAAAACCCAGCAAACCATCAACCTGTCCGTGCGCCAGGGCGACGAGATCGTCTACATCGACCGCGCCTTTTCCGAGCGCTCGGGCATGCAGGTGGTGCGCGCCATCGGTGGCCGCGGCCCGCTGCACCTGACTTCGACAGGTAAATTATTCCTCTCCGTCGACGAGCCGAAAGCCATCCGCGCGTACGCCACGCGCACGGGCTTGGCCGGGCACAACAAGAATTCCATCACGGATCTGCTGAAACTGGAACGCGAACTGAGCCTGGTGCGCGAACGCGGCTATGCGCGCGACAATGAAGAACTGGAACTGGGCGTGCGCTGCATGGCCGCCGGCATCCGCGACGATTCCGGCAAGCTGATCGCCGGCCTGTCGATCTCGGCCCCCGCCGACCGCCTGCAGGATGAGTGGCTGGTCGACCTGGTCGAAACGGCGAATCAGATTTCCGTCACCTTGGGATTTATACCACAGGATTAAAGCTGGGGTCTGTCTTGCAAGATCGGAATTTCCTCTGTTGAGGAAATTCCCCCGACGGGTCAGACCCCAGTCGACGGGGCAGCAACGCCACCCTGTACATTCTTAACCACCAGGCAGGCTCATGTTGGCAGGCTTGAGAGCCTCCAGCCACTTGCGCATGCGTCCCGCGTCGGCCGTGCGCGACTGTTTCCCTTTGGAATCGAGGAAGACCATGATCACGGCCCGTCCTTCGATGACGGCCTGCATCATCAGGCAGCGTCCCGCCTCGTTGATGAAACCCGTTTTCTGCAAGCCGATTTCCCAGCCGGGATTGGCCACCAGGTGATTCGTATTGCCAAACTGCATGGGCTGGCCGCTGGCTTCGACGATGGCTTTCGGGTCCGTCGAGTATTGGCGCAGCAGCGGATGGCGGAAGGCGGCCATGGCCAGCTTGCCCAGGTCGCGCGCGCTGGCCACGTTCATTTTCGACAAGCCGCTGGAATCGACGTAATGCGTATCCATCATGCCCAGCTGGCGCGCCTTGCTGTTCATGGCGTCGACAAAGGCGGGCAAGCCGCCCGGATAATTGCGGCCCAGCGCCGAGGCGGCGCGGTTTTCCGAGCTCATCAGGGCGATATGCAGCATATTCGCGCGCGTCAATTGCGCGCCCACTTTCAGGCGTGAGCTGCTGAACTTGGCGCGGTCGACGTCCTCGTCCGTGATACTCAGCACTTCATCCATGTCCTGGCGCGCTTCGACCACCACCAGACCCGTCATCATCTTGGTGATGGAGGCGATGGGCAGGGCGACATTGGAATTCTTTTCAAACAGCACTTCCGAATTGGCCTGGTCCAGCACCAGCGCCACGCTCGATTTGAGGTCGAGCGGATCGCGCGTGAGGTTCAAACCCGCCAGATCGCCCATGGTGGGCATCGGTGCGGCCATGGGTACGGCCACGCTGCTGACTTTTTGATAGATGACCTTGCGTTTGCCGCGCACCATGACGACCCGGCGCACGGTCTTTTCGCGCGGCGCGGCCGTCGTGCCCTTGCGCAGCACGACTTTGACTTTCTTGGTGTTGTGTTTCTTGGAGGCTGAGGATTTGCCGTTCGCTTCCTTGGCGTGCACGGCCGCAGCCGGCGCCAGCGCAAACAGCAGGGAAGCCAGGATACCCAGCGCAAGTTTAAACTTAGCCATTCGATAATTCCCCGTGAAGCTGTTGCCTTATTGCAGTGTAGCGAAATGCAGAGTAATCGCAAGCCTATTTAACAGTTGGGACAGTATTTATTGCAGCAACGAAATACAAATCGTTGGCGATCAGCAAACAAACTCATCCTTAATCAACTGATTGCTTGCGCAAATCACTAGCGTGTCTATTTATCCATGAATTTAACAAAGCCGGCCAGCGGCTCGCGTTCCGTGTTCAAGCGGTTCTCGATCTTGTCCGGGTCGGCATAGCCGAGGGCCATGCCGCACACCACCATTTCGCTGGCCGGCACGCCCAACTCCTCGCGGATGATGTCATGGTAATGGATGAAGGCCGCTTGCGGGCAGGTATCGAGCCCCCGCGCGCGCGCCGCCAGCATGATGTTTTGCAAGAACATGCCGTAGTCGAGCCAGGAACCCTGTTCCAGCACCCGTTCGATGGTAAAGATCAGACCCACGGGCGCATCGAAAAACTGGAAATTGCGTCCATGCTGGGCCGCCATGCCGGCCGTGTCGCCCCGCTCCAGGCCCAGCAGCTGATACAGATCCAGGCCGATCTTGCGGCGGCGTTCGATGAACGGCGCCGTCCACTGGCGCGGGTAATAGGTATAGGACGCCGTTCGGGCGGGGGCGTCCGGTGCCTTCGGTGCGACATAGGCGTCGAGGATGCGGCGCGACAGACGCAGGCGCGCTTCGCCCGACAGCACGTACACTTTCCACGGCTGCATGTTGGCGCCCGAGGGCGCCCGCGCGGCCACTTCCAGGATGCGCGCGATATCGTCCTGCGCCACCGGCGTGGGCAAAAAAGCACGGATCGAACGGCGCGACATAATGACGGCGTCCACGGCTTGCTGCGCCGACGGTGTTTCAGATGCTTGCTTGTTCACTGCCCTGTTCTCCCGCTATAGCTATATCTATTTCTTGACAACAAACACCACGCCGACCACGGCCACCAGCATGCCGACGATGCCCAGCATATTAAAGGCTTCACCAAACATCAGCCAGGCCATCACGGCCGTCGTGGGCGGTGTCAGGTACAGCAAGCCCGTCACTTTCGTGGCGTCGCTGCGGCGGATCAGGGCGAACAGCAGGAAAATGGCGCCGATGGACAGCACGAGTACCGACCACAGCAAGGCACCAATAAAATTGGCCGTCCATTGCACGTTGCTGAAATGCAGGTCCAGTCCCTCGTAATACAGGGCGAATGGCAACACGACCACGATGGAGGCGGCAAACTGCACCACCGTGCCGGTGCGCAAGTCGAATTGGGGGCAGTGGCGTTTTTGGTACATGGTGCCGGCCGTCATCGACAGCAAGGCAAACACGCACAGCAGCACGCTTTCCACGGTCAGGCCCACGAGATTGATCTTCGCGTACACGACCAGAGCCACGCCGAGCAAGCCAAAGAGCAAGCCCAGCCACTGACGCGGGCGCACGGATTCTCCGATCAGGGGCGCAGCGCAGGCCGTCAGCACGGGTTGCATGCCCACGATCAGGGCGGACAGGCCCGCCGGCATGCCCAGTTTGATGGCGCACCAGACGCCGGCCAGGTAGCCGGCCTGCATCAGGATGCCGGCCACGGCGATCTGGCGAAACTGTCCCACGGGCCACGGTGCGCGCAGGACCAGCACCAGCGGCAGCAAGATCACCAGCACGCCCAGGAAGCGCAGCAGCAAAAAGGTCAGTGGTGGCGCGTAGGGCAAGCCGAACTTGGCGACGATAAAACCTGTGCTCCATAACAACACAAAGAAGCCGGGCAAGGCCATCGGCGCCAGGGTCGTCAAGAAAGGAGCTTTGGGGGCTTTGCCGCTGGCGCCAGCCGCGGCGGGAAGATTGGACATGGTATCAACTCGGGAAACGGGGTCGGCACCGGGGCGCTGCGCCAGTGCGGGAGGCAAAGTCTAGCATGCTGCGCCGCACCCGTCCTGAAAGGCGGGGAAATAACAGTTTAGGGTTAAACCATTGACACACAGAAATTAAATATTTCTCTTTAGAAACAATGGTTTTTGATGCAAATCTATTCAATTGTTGCATCGCACAAGAAACGCTTGACTTCGTTTTTTTTCGCCGTAGAATAGGGTTTGTTGCGTTGCACAATTCTTGTTCAGCTTGAAAATTTAGATTCACCTGCTTTCCCAAACGGTACACGCAGCATCAAATTAACCAGATTTCGATTTTTTGGAGATTTATATGTTTTCAATTCCTGAGCAATTTTCGTCCGCTACCAAAACCAACCTGGAAGCCCAATTCGCCCTGTTCTCGTCGCTGACGAGCAAAGCCTTCGAAGGCATCGAAAAGATCGTCGAACTGAACCTGACCGCTGCCAAGGCAACGCTGGAAGAATCGACCGCCGCCGCCAAGCAATTGCTGTCGGCAAAAGATCCACAAGAATTCTTCTCGCTGAGCGCTGCTCAAGCCCAGCCTAGCGCCGAAAAAGCCATCGCTTACGGTCGTCACCTGGCTGCCATCACGTCGGGCACCCAAGCTGAATTCAGCAAAGCAGCTGAATCGCAAATCGCTGAAACCAACCGCAAAGTCCTGTCGCTGGTGGAAGAAGTCACCAAAAACGCGCCAGCCGGTTCGGAAAACGCTGTTGCCATGCTGAAAAGCGCCATCGGCAACGCCAATGCAGGCTACGAGCAGTTCTCGAAAACCAGCAAGCAAGCCGTCGAAGCCATCGAAGCGAACCTGACATCGGCCGTGAACCAGTTCACGCAAGCGGCTGAAAAAGTCGTGCCACGCACGGCTGCCAAGTAATTATTGCGCGACCGCTACGGCGGTCCGCTGTTCCAAGCTCCTCCAGGCATCCATCCCGCACTTCTCCGACGGATGCCATTATGCCCCAGCCCAGCTGGGGCATTTTTTATGCCTGAGCACTTCCTGAACGCGATTACTCCCCCCGATTACTCCCCCAGATACGCCGCCTTCACGCGCGGGTCGTCGAGCATGGCGGCCGCATTGCCGCCCATGGTGACCAGGCCGGAATCCATCACATAGCCGCGATGCGCCGCTTGCAGGGCCAGACGGGCATTCTGTTCGACCAGCAAGATCGTGATGCCTTCGGACGACACCTTGCGGATCACCTCGAAGATTTTCTCGACCATGATGGGCGACAAGCCCATCGATGGCTCATCGAGCAGCAGCAGCTTCGGATGACTCATCAGCGCGCGCGCCATGGCCAGCATCTGCTGCTCGCCGCCCGACAGGGTGCCGGCCATCTGCGCCGCCCGCTCTTTCAAGCGCGGAAACATGTCGAACCACTTGGCGATGTCATCCTCGACACCGGCCTTGTCCGTGCGCGTGTAGGCGCCCATCATGAGGTTTTCGCGGATCGACATGCGGGTAAATACGCCCCGCCCCTCCGGCACCATCGCCAGTTTCCTTTCCACCAGGTGAAACGATTTCGTGCCCTTGAGCGATTCGCCCAGGTAGCTGATCGTGCCTTCGATCTTGCAGGCCGGCAGGGTGCCCGTGATGGCTTTCAAGGTTGTCGTCTTGCCCGCGCCGTTCGCGCCGATCAGGGCGATCAGCTCGCCTTCGTTGACTTCCAGGTCGATACCCTTGACGGCCTTGATGCCGCCGTAGGCCACGTGCAGGCCCGCCACTTTCAATACAGTCTTGTTCAAGCCATTGTTACTCATGCGTGCGATCCCCCCAGGTAAGCCTCGATGACGGCCGGGTTTTGTTGTATTTCGGCCGGCAAGCCTTCGGCGATGCGCTTGCCATATTCGAGCACCGTGATGCGGTCGCACAGTCCCATCATCAGTTTCACGTCGTGCTCGATCAACAGCACGGTCTTGCCTTCCGCCTTGATTTTCACCAGCAACTCGCGCAAGGCCAGCTTTTCCGTCGCATTCATGCCTGCCGCCGGCTCGTCGAGGGCCAGCAGCGTGGGATCGGTGGCCAGCGCGCGGGCAATTTCCAGGCGCCGCTGGTCGCCATACGATAAAAAGCGCGCCGTGCGGCTGGCGAACTGGGCGATGCCGACGAAATCGAGCAGCTCCATGGCCCGCTTGCGGATGGACGCCTCTTCTTCGCGCGCCGCCTTGTGGCGGAAGATGGCGCCGAACACGCCCTGGTGCGAGCGCACATGGCGCCCCACCATGACGTTTTCCAGCGCCGTCATGTCGCCAAACAGGCGGATATTCTGGAAGGTGCGGGCGATGCCCGCTTTCGCCACCTTGTGCGGCGCGGACGGCGAATACGGCTTGCCGGCCAGCTCGAAGGTGCCCGTGTCGGGCTGGTACAGACCCGTAATGACGTTAAAGAATGTGGTCTTGCCGGCACCGTTCGGGCCGATCAAGCCGTAAATCTGGCCTTGCCGGATGGTGATGCCCACGTCGGTGAGCGCCTGCAAGCCGCCGAAACGCTTGTTTACGCCGGCGATATTGAGAATGATCTGTTCGCTCATGCTATCCCTCCCTTACGCGGACACGACGCCGGTGGATTTAGTCGGCTGGTCCACATCGTGGTCGGGCCGGTCTTCGTGCTTCGGCGATGGCCACAGGCCGGCGGGACGGTTGAGCATGATCAACACCATGGCCAGGCCGTACAGCAACTGGCGCAGCACTTCCGCCTCGATCACCACGTGGCCGAACAGCGCCTGCTGGGCCGGTTCCACCACGTGGCGCAGTACTTCCGGTATCGAGGCGAGGATCACGCCGCCGAGGATCACGCCAGGGATATGGCCGATGCCGCCCAGCACCACCATGGCCAGCACGGCGATCGATTCCGTCAGCGAAAACGATTCCGGCGAGACAAAGCCCTGGAACGAGGCAAACATGGCGCCGGCCACACCGCCGAACGAGGCGCCCATGGAAAAGGCCAGCAATTTCACGTTGCGCGTATTGATGCCCATGGCCTTGGCGGCGATCTCGTCTTCGCGGATGGCCACCCAGGCGCGGCCCAGGCGCGAATGCTGCAGTCGCTTGGTGACGAACACGACGGCGATGCACAGGAAGAGGAACAAAAAGTAATACGCATTCACGGAGGGCATGGAAAAGCCGCCCACCACGACGGTGCTGTTGGTGCCCGCCTCGCCCGCCAGGTTGACGCCGAAGATGCGGATGGGGTCGATCAAATTGATGCCTTGCGGCCCATTCGTGAAATTGATCGGGTCGTTCAAATTGTTCATGAAGATACGGATGATCTCGCCAAAGCCCAGGGTCACGATGGCCAGATAGTCGCCGCGCAGCTTCAAGGTCGGCGCGCCCAGCAAGGCGCCGCACAGGCCGGCAACGGCAGCGGCCAGCGGCACGATGAGCCAGATCGACAGATGGATGCCGTTTTCGCGGATTTCCGGCCCCATCAGCTGCACCAGGGTTTCGCCCAGCACGGGATATTGATTCACCACCGATTCGAGCAGGATGGCGAACTGGGGCGACGCCAGCAAGGCCGTCAGGTAGGCGCCCACGGCGTAGAAGGCGATGTAGCCGAGGTCGAGCAGGCCGGCGAAGCCGACGACGATGTTCAAGCCCAGGGCCAGCATGATGTACAGCAAGGCCATGTCGATGATGCGCACCCACGAGTTGCCGAACTGGGCGGCAAAGAACGGGAACACCATCAGCAGCGCGGCCAGGCCCAGCATGCCGGCGTAGGCCTTGGTCGGATTTTTCTTAGCGTCAAAATCGAGTAGTGCCATGATTTAATCTCCCAGTTTCACATCAGGCACGGTCGGCCACTCGTTCGCCCATGATGCCGGACGGGCGCAAGGTCAGCACGATGATCAGCACGACGAAGGCAAAGATATCCTGGTAGTGGCTGCCCAGGAAGCCGCCCGTGATGTCGCCGATATAGCCGGCGCCCAGGCTTTCGATAATACCCAGCAAGATACCGCCCAGCATGGCGCCATAGATATTGCCGATGCCGCCCAGCACGGCCGCACAAAAGGCCTTCAAGCCGGGGATGGCGCCCATGGAAAATTGAATGGAGGCATAGTTGGCACCCCACATCACGCCGGCCACGGCCGCCAACGCGGCGCCGATGGCAAAGGTGGCCACGATGACCTTGTCGGAATCGACGCCCATGAGGCCCGCCACGCGGGGGTTTTCCGCCGTGGCGCGCATGGCGCGGCCCATTTTCGTTTTTTCCACCAGCAATACCAAGCCGCCCATCGACAGCGCGGCCAGGGCCAGCAGCAGCACTTGTGTTTGCGAAATCACTGCGCCGCCTATGTTGATGGGGTCGGTCGACAGCAATTGCGGGAAGGGCAAGGGATTGCGCGTCCAGATCATCATGGCGAAGGTTTGCAGCAGGATGGAGACGCCGATGGCGGTAATCAGGGGGGCGAGGCGGGGGGCGTTGCGCAGGCGGCGGTAGGCGACTCGCTCGATGATGATGTTGACCAGAATACAGATGGGTATGGCGCCGAGGATGGCGGTGGCCAGTTTCAGATAGCCGGGCCAGTCCGGCACATAAATGCCCAGCAGCTTGAGGATGGTCAAGCCCACCATGGCGCCGATCATGAGCACGTCGCCGTGGGCGAAGTTGATCAGGTTCAACACGCCGTACACCATCGTGTAACCGAGGGCGACTAAGGCATACATGCTGCCCAACACCAAGCCGTTGATGATCTGCTGGATGAATGTATCCATGATTGCCCTATCAAATATGCATTTTTCGGGAACAACTTCCACCAGAATATGTGGCTGATACAAAAACGGCACCGGAGGAAGAATTCCTGCAGTGCCATCCCTGGACCGTTCTCACCAGCATGGTGCACGCACTCAAAACGTGCGTGACCTTGCTTAGTCATAACGACAACATATTCAAGCTTGAGGCAATCATAACGATCTTTTGCAAAAACTAAACTTGGAATAAATCAATCATTTCCGAATTAAATTTTGTTTTGAGGTGACTATTTCATCGATACTCAATTATCCTGCAGGCTCAGGCCACGTCGCGCTTGAGGCCATCGAGGCCTTTCGGCATCGGAAAGGTGACGGCTTCCTGCACGCCGTCGAGGGGGCGCACGCTCTTCACGCCACACTCTTTCAAGCGGTCGATGACGGCTTGCACCAGCACCTCGGGCGCCGACGCGCCAGCCGTCACCCCCACGCGCAGCTTGCCTTCCAGCCAGGCGGGATCGATCTGCGAGGCATTGTCGACCATGTAGGCTGGCGTGCCCATCTTCTCGGCCACTTCGCGCAAGCGGTTCGAATTCGAGCTGTTCGGACTGCCCACGACGATCACCACTTCCACTTGCGGCGCCATGAATTTCACGGCTTCCTGGCGGTTCGTGGTGGCGTAGCAGATGTCGCCTTTTTTCGGCTCGGCGATGTTCGGATATTTCAGCTTCAAGGCCTCGATAATGTCGCGAGTGTCGTCAACTGACAACGTTGTTTGCGAAACATAGGCCAGGCTCTCCGGATTGGCGACCTGCAATGCCGCCACATCATCGAGCGTTTCCACCAGATGCATGCCCATGTCGGCCTGCCCCATCGTGCCTTCCACCTCGGGATGGCCGTCGTGGCCGATCATGATGATCTCGCGGCCTTCGCGGCGCATCTTGCCCACTTCCATGTGCACCTTGGTGACCAGCGGGCAAGTCGCGTCAAAAATGCTCAGGCCGCGCGACTCCGCCTCGGCGCGCACGGCTTTCGACACGCCATGCGCGGAAAACACGAGCGTATTACCAGCAGGCACGTCATCGAGGTCGTCGATGAAGATGGCGCCCTTGTTGCGCAAGTCGGCCACCACATAGGCGTTGTGGACGATTTCATGGCGCACATAGATCGGCGCACCAAATTGCTGCAAGGCACGTTCGACGATTTCGATCGCCCGGTCGACGCCAGCGCAGAAACCGCGGGGCTGGGCCAGTAACAGTTCTTTATCCATCGCTATTCCTTCACAGCACCGAAATGAGCTTGACTTCAAAGCGCAGCGGCTGACCTGCCAGCGGATGATTGAAGTCGAACAGGGCCGAGTCCTCGCGCATTTCGCGCAACACGCCGGCAAAGCGGCCGCCGCCCGGCGCGGCGAAGTCGACCAGGTCGCCGATCTTGTAGTCGGCACCGGGCACCGAGTTCTCGTCCAGGGTCGCGCGCGAGACGGACTGCACCAGCTCGGGATTGCGCTCGCCAAAGCCTTCGCCGGCGGCCAGCTCGAATGTCTGGTGCGTGCCTTCAGGCAGGCCCAGCAAACGCTGCTCGAGGAATGGCGCCAGCTGGCCCTGTCCCAGCATCAAGGTAGCAGGATTTCCGCTAAAGGTAGTGACAATATCAGTACCGTCAACAGTAGCAAGACGATAATGCAGGGTGAGGTAAGCCGCTTCGGTGACGACTGCTGGTTGCTCGTTGGACATAGTGAGTTTTCAAGTAGCTGATGCAAAACGATATTGTAAGCCACACTGGCCGCGCCTGCCCCATGGCTTCGTCAAAGAAGACCATGCCGGGGCAAGCGCCGGTGACAAACAGGAGAACAGCATGGGCATCAAGGACTGGCCGGCCAGCGAACGGCCACGCGAACGCCTGATCGAGGATGGCGCACACTCACTGTCGGATGCGGAATTGCTGGCCGTGTTCCTGCGCACGGGCGTGCGCGGCAAAAGCGCGGTGGAACTGGCGCGCGACACGGTCGAGCACTTCGGTTCCCTGCGGGGCCTGTTTGGCGCCAGCCTCGTGAGTTTTTCCGCCGTGCATGGCATGGGCAGCGCCAAATTTGCCCAGCTACAAGCAGTGTTGGAACTGGCGCGGCGCGCCATCATCGAGGATTTGCAGGCGGGCCAGGCCCTCAATTCGCCGCACGCCGTCAAAGACTATTTGCGCCTGACCCTGGGCAACCTGGCGCACGAAGCGTTTCACGTGTTGTTTTTGGACGTCAAGAACCGCCTGATCACGACCCAGGAAATGTTTCGCGGCACCCTCACCCACACCAGCGTGTATCCGCGCGAAGTGGTGAAACAAGCGCTGCTGCACAACGCGGCCAGCGTGATGCTGGCGCATAACCACCCATCCGGCACGCCGGAACCGAGCGAATCGGATTTATTGCTCACGCGCGCGCTGGTGCAAGCCTTGTCGCTGGTGGACGTGCGCATCCTCGACCATTTCGTCGTGGCCGGTCGGCAAGTGCATTCGTTTGCGGAACATGGCCAGATCTAGGCCGGGGCCCGCCCTGGTCACAGTTAACCATGTGTAAACAAGGACATACGTGACAGCAGCAGAACGCTTATCTAACAGTAAACAGTCCTGTTTACCAGTGCTTCCCCCTATGAAGAAGGGTAAAAGTCAAATTGTTAAATTATTTCAATACAACATGACACAATTGTTTTTCGCAAGTCATTGATAAATCTGCTTATTTTGGATATACTCTCGTTTTTCCAATTTGGAATATCTTTAAGGAGTGCGCCATGGCACGTGTTTGCCAAGTCACTGGGAAGAAGCCGATGGTCGGCAACAATGTTTCCCATGCAAACAACAAAACCAAACGTCGTTTTTTGCCTAACTTGCAGAATCGTCGTATTTTTGTTGAATCTGAAAACCGCTGGGTCTCCCTGCGTTTGTCCAACGCCGGTCTGCGCGTCATCGATAAAGTCGGCATCGACGCCGTATTGGTCGATATGCGCGCTCGTGGCGAAAAAGTCTAATTAGCAGAATAAGGGAGCTATCATGGCAAAATCAGGCCGCGACAAAATCAAGTTAGAATCGACCGCCGGTACGGGTCACTTCTACACGACTACCAAAAACAAGCGTACGACGCCTGCGAAAATGGAGATCATGAAATTTGATCCTAAAGCACGCAAGCACGTAACGTACAAAGAAACCAAAATCAAGTAATTGATATTGTGTTCTGTAAAAAGAGCCGCTCCGATGAGCGGTTTTTTTTCGTCCTGATTTTTTTACGCCCCCTCCCCTTGTGCCGGGGCGAAAAAAAGGCCCTGGAATACAGGGCCTTGATATGGAGCAACAGGCTAATCAGGCATAGCTGCGCAGGCGCAGTGAAAAATCCTGCAGCGACTGGATGCCCGACGCTTCGGCGCGCGTGCACCAGTCTTGCAGCTTCTGCAGCAATTGCTCGCGCGTAAAGTGCGAACGCTCCCAGATGGCACCCAGCTCCACGCGCATGTGGTGCATGGTTTCCAGCGCCTTGCTGTGCTGGAACAGTTCCGACAGCTGCTCGTGATGCGCATCGGCCAGCTTGCCCGGTTCGCGCTGCATCAGCTTGCGCGACGATTTCAGGAAACGTTTTTCCAGCTCGGCCTTGTGCTTCAGGTGTTCCAGCTCTTCCTTCCAGGCATGCTTGATCGATTTCGCATACTTGGCCATCACGTCATAGCGGTTGGCGATGACCGACTGCAAGGTCTCGAAGTCCGCTTCCAGCTTGCCGTGCGAGAACTTCGGTTCCGGCGCCAGTTTTTTCACCTTGGCCAGGCCCAGCATTTCCAGCGCGCGGATATACGCCCAGCCGATATCGATTTCATACCATTTCGACGACAGCTTGGCCGACGTCGCATACGTATGATGGTTGTTATGCAACTCTTCGCCGCCGATCAGGATGCCGAAGGGAATGATGTTGGTGGCCGCGTCGGCGCAATCGTAGTTGCGGTAACCCCAGTAGTGGCCGATGCCGTTGATGATGCCGGCCGCCGTGATGGGTATCCACATCATTTGCACGGCCCACACGGAAATGCCGATCACGCCGAACAACACGAAATTGATGACGAACAGCGACACCACGCCCAGCCAGCTGTACTTGGTGTACAGGTTACGCTCGATCCAGTCCGTCGGCGTGCCGTGGCCGTACTTGGCCATGGTTTCCATGTTCTTCGATTCAGCGCGGTACAGCTCGGCGCCTTCCCAGAACACTTTCTTGATGCCGCGCGTCACGGGGCTGTGCGGATCTTCTTCCGTATCGCACTTGGCATGGTGCTTGCGATGGATGGCCGCCCACTCTTTGGTCACCTGGCCGGTCGTCAGCCACAGCCAGAAACGGAAGAAATGGCTGGGGATGGCGTGCAATTCCAGCGCCCGGTGGGCCTGGTGGCGATGCAGATAAATCGTGACGCTGGCGATCGTGATATGCGTGACCACCATGGTGTACAGGAAAACTTGCCATGCGGACAGATCGGTAATGCCAGTGGCCATGAACTGCAAAACGTCGTGTAAAACGGAACTCAATGTCATTACTGCTACTCCAAGTGGACAGGGCATGCGCACGGTCGCTCCAGTGACTCTGGAGGTCCGGCAGAGTTAATTTTAGGCGTGATTGTACGCCCTAATGGGTGCTATCAGGCAAAATCGGAGGCAGGCAGCGAGGTTAAGGCTGGGTGCCGGATGGCGCGGACTCACCCTCTGCCGCGCCCGCGAGCGGGGCAGGAGGCGTACCAACAATACGCAATTCACGTTGCGGAAACGGTACAGTGACCTTATGTTCCTGCAAGGTGCGCCAGATGGCGCGGTTCACATTCGACTTCACGCCGCCGGTGCCGTTTTCCGGGTCAGCGATCCAGAAGCCGATCTGCACATCGAGGCCGTCGGCGCCGAAACGCACAAGGGTGGCCGATGGCGGATTGCTTTGCGACACACGCGGCACCTTGGCCGTCGCCGCTTCCAGCAAGGGGAAGATGACATCGATATCCGTTTCATAACCCACCGACACGGCCGTCGACAGCCACACCATGCGGTTGCTCAGCGACATATTCTGCACGCCGCCGGAAATCAGCATCTCATTTGGCACGATGGATTCAACGCCATCGCCACCCAATAATACAGTATAGCGCGTATTGATCTGCGTGACCTTGCCCGTAAATTGACCCACCGTGATCATGTCGCCGATGGTCAGGCTGCGGTCGAGCAGGATGATGAAACCGGAGACGAAGTTCGCGGCGATCTTTTGCAAGCCAAAGCCCAGCGCCACGCCGAAGGCGCCGCCAAACACGGACAGCACCGTCAGGTCGATGCCCACCAGCGACAGGCTGACCAGCACGGAAACGAGGATCAGCACGGCGCGACCCATGCGCGACAGCACCACGCGCAAGGAGGTGTGCAGACCCTGCATTTTCATCAGGCGCTCGTCGAGCGAAGTGCCGGCCCACATGGCCAGCACCAGCAGCACGGCCACGGAAATAGCGGCTTGCAAGATGGCAGCCACGGAGACCTTGTTGCGGCCCAGCGGCACGACGATGCCTTCCAGGAATGCATGCAAATCCGGCCACAGGCCGGTGATATACAGGGCCATGCCGGCCCACACCACCACCGTGAATATTTTCTCCAGCAACAACATGGTGGGGCTGATGTCGCCATGGCGGGCAAAAATACGGCGCAGCACATAAAAACCAAAGCGTACCAGCGCCATCGAGGTGCATAGGGGGATGGCGATACTGAGCAGGCTCACCGACTGGAATTTGACCAGGAAATGTTGCGCAATGCCCAGCAGCATGGCCGCCAGAACGGGCGTCAGGATGCGGATGAAACTGTCCGTGCGCTGCAAGGTTTCCGGCGTGGCCGGCGTTGTCGCCGCTTCCGCCCGCTGGTGCAGGAATGCGCGCAACTGCCGCACCAGCAGCCAGCTCAGTGCCAGGCAGGCGACGATGACCAATGCCTGCCACAGGATGGCCGGTTGACGGAAATCGTCGACAAAGTCAGTGATCAGGTTGAGCAGCGGGGTTTCATTCATGGCGGATGGGGGCTGGAAGGTGGGACGGATGGGCGGTGTGCCCATGCCGCCAGGCAGGCTGGCGGCATTGAAAGCCGCCACTGCAGGGTGCAGCGGCGGCCCGTGACAAGCTTACTCGGCTGGTTCAACGTCAACGTCGTCGGCCGGTTTTTCATCGGCGTAGACTTTTTTCGGCATGACCTTGCGCTCGAACACGGCGGCGAAGAAGCCGTCGGTATGGTGCAGGTGCGGCAGCAATTTCAGGTAATCGCCCATTTCCAGCTCGATCTTCTGTTCGGCCAGCACCTTGCTCATCGGCACCAGGGTGAAGTCCGGATGCGCGGCCAGGAATTGCTCGGCGATAAAATCGTTTTCTTCATTCAGGAAGCTGCAGGTGGCGTACACCAGGCGGCCGCCGCCCTTGACCAGGCGCGCCGCGCCGGCCAGGATGGCTGCCTGCTTGGCTTGCAGCTCGACGATGGAGTTCGGCTGCTGGCGCCATTTCACGTCCGGATTGCGACGCAGGGTGCCCAGGCCGCTGCACGGGGCATCGACCAGCACGCGGTCGATCTTGCCGGCCAGGCGCTTGATCTTGGCATCGCGCTCATGCGCGATCTGCACCGGATGCACGTTCGACAGGCCGCTGCGGGCCATGCGTGGCTTCAGCTTGGCCAGGCGCTTTTCCGACACGTCAAACGCATACAAACGGCCCGTGTTGCGCATCAGCGCGCCCAATGCGAGCGTCTTGCCGCCCGCGCCGGCACAGAAATCGACGACCATCTCGCCGCGCTTGGCGCCGACGATCTGCGACAGGATCTGGCTGCCCTCATCTTGCACTTCGATGGCACCGCTCTGGAACAAAGGCATGTTTTGCAGCGATGGCTTCTTGATCACGCGCAGCCCCAGCGGCGCATAGGGCGTCGGGGTGCTGAGGATAGGTGCTTCGGCCAGGGCCAGCATCACGTCTTCACGCGTGGCCTTGAGCGAATTGACGCGCAAGTCCAGCGGCGCAGGCGCGTTCAGCGCATCGGCCAGCTTCATGGTTTCCGCTTCGCCGAACTGGGCGATCAGCTTGTCGAACAGCCAGGTCGGCATGTTGGCGCGCATGTTCGACGGCATCAGGCTGCGGTCGATCTGCGTGATGCGTTCCAGCCATTCCACTTCTTCTTCCGTCAGGCCGCCCAGTGAGTCGGCACCAACGGCTTCGGCCAGGCCGAGGATGGTCAAACGGCGCATGGTCGGGCCACTGCCCGCTTCGGCGAAATCGGTAAAGAAGGATTTGTTGCGCAGCACGGCATAAATGCCTTCGGCGATGGCGCCGCGTTCGCGCGAACCGAGGCGCGGATGGTCGCGGAAATAGCGCGACAGGGTGGTGTCGGCCGGGGCCGTGAAACGTAAAATTTCGCGCAATACTTCTTCAGCATTGGCAAGTATCGCTGGTGGCAATCTCATTGTTATTCTTCCTGTAATATTTTATTGAGGGTCCACGCGGACCTGGCCATGCTCGACTGACAGTTTATCGTCAATGAACAGGCGGATGGCGCGCGGGTAAAGCAGATGTTCCTGTACCAGCACGCGCGCCGATAAGCTGTCTTCTGTGTCGCCTGGCAAGACTGGCACCACCGCACTCGCCACGGCCGGGCCATGATCGAGCTCGGCAGTTACGAAATGCACGGTCGCGCCGTGTTCCGTCACACCCGCCTCGAGCGCCTGGCGGTGCGTCGCCATGCCCGGGAACAGCGGCAGCAGCGACGGGTGGATATTGAGCATGCGCCCGGCGTAATGTTCGACGAAGGGCGGCGTCAGGATGCGCATGAAACCGGCCAGCACGACCAGGTCGGGGGCGAAGCCGTCGATCACGGCTTGCAGCGCCGCATCAAACTGCTCGCGGCTGGCATAATCCTTGTTGGCAACGACTGCCGTCGCTATCCCATGTTCCGCAGCAAAAACCAGTCCCTGGGCGTCGGCCCGGTTACTGATGACGGCGGCAATCCGGGCTGGCCATTGCTCGGCTTGCGCCGCGCGGACGACCGCTTCCATGTTGCTGCCGCGTCCGGAAATGAGGATAACGATATTTTTCATAGCGCGCATTGTACCCGCTATGGCGATGCGAATCTAGAAAGGCCGGTATTATTGTTGCGGCGCAACATAAGCGCCAGAGCGCCGCAGCCGCCCGGCGATGCCGATTGCCATCTGCACGGGAAGCCGGTTTCAGGGCATCGCGGCAAGAGTAAGTATTTACTCGAACGAGTAGAAGACGCGGAACGGCACTTTCTTCTCGGCCCAGTAGTCGGCCGCATCGCGGAACACGTCGAGCAGGATCTCGCGCGCTTCCTTGTCGAATTTTTGCGTATTTGGCAATTGCTCGAGCACCACCAGGAAGCCCGTTTGCGTACCGGCCTTGTGCATGGTATCCGTCAGGCACAGGCGCAAGGCATCGAAATTCTTTGCCAGGTTTTTCGGGAACAGGAATGCTTCTGCAATAATGCCGATGACTTGTTGTTTGGTCTGTCCAGCGTTGCAATGCGCATATAAAAAGTGCTGCCCGAGACGGATCGCCTCGTCTTGTAACTCGGTCACGCGAAAGGCACGGATGGACTGGACAAGGTTGGGCGGCACGGTTAGTAACAAACTCATTTTTCCCTCAAATCGACCTGTTATGTATGGATTTGTTGTAGCTGCTCTTCTTATTGCATCCCCGCACGCGGGTCAATGCGCACGCGGTGATTCGATCTGTATCAACTTTTATGCGATTCAGTGCGATTTTATATAAGCCATACGCGTATTAGGGTAACGTGTTGTCCTGTATGAATCAACCCGAATGTGATGTCAAACGCAAGATTTGTTACAAACCGCTGGTTTCAAGTCACTTCAACATCTTGTATCGATTGAAAGTGCATGTTACAGACTGTGGGGCAAGGGGCTTGGGCTGTTACATTTTGTTGCCATGCGAAACACTTGCCTCGGGCTGGCGGGATTACTATAGTCCCAAGTTGTAAAAAATACCCTGAAAGATTCTCTACATAATGAGGTTAGAAATGAACTTGCAAGCCAAATTGATGATGTCAGCCCTCTGTATCGGCACATTGCCACTCGCTCAGGCTGCCGACTTTGAAGATTTCGGCAAAGTCGTGCGCGTCGTGCCGCAAGTGGAACAGATCAATCGTCCACGCCAGGAATGCCGCACGGAATACGTGCAAGTGCAAGCGCCGCCGCAACAGCGCAGCGCTGGCGGCTCCATCGTCGGCGGTATCGCCGGCGCCCTGCTCGGTAGCCAGGTCGGTGGCGGCAATGGCCGCACGGCCGCCGCCGCAGCCGGCGCGATTGCCGGCGCTGTCGTCGGCGACCGTGTCGACAACCAGAACAACTACCAGGGCGGCATGCAGGAACAAGCCGTCAAGCAATGCCGTCAGGTCGACCACTGGGAATCGCGCAACAACGGCTACCAGGTCACCTACGACTACCGCGGCCGCAACTACACGAGCATCATGTCCTACGATCCGGGCGAGCGCATCCGCCTGCGCGTCTCGATCGAGCCAGCTCAACAGTAAGCGCAGCAACCAGCCCGTACCATGCCAGCCCCCGCGGCTGGCATTTTTTATGGCGCCCCGCCACGGGCTATAATGCGGCACACTTTCAGGCCGCCTTATGCTTATCAAACGAAAATCCATCGAACAAGTCGAATCCTCGCGCCCCGCGCGCAAGCCCCGCTACGCCCCTGTCACCCTGTCGGAAATGGATGGCGTGCGCTATCTGCATTTCGGCACGGAATGGGTGCAGGGCGCCATGCGCATCCGCAAGCCGGACTGGCCGGAGCTCGAATACGCGCAGCAGATGATGGCGTGGATGCTGTGGATCAAGCAACCGCAGCGCCTCGCCCAGTTGGGCCTGGGCACGGGAGCGCTGACCAAGTTCTGCTACCGCCAGTTCCCGCAGGCGCAAGTCGAAGCCATCGAACTGAACCCGTCCGTCATCACCATCTGCGCCTCGATGTTCAAGCTGCCTCCCAACGACGAGCGCTTGCACGTGCGCGAGATGGATGCGCTCGACTACGTCAACGATGACGCCAACCATGGCACCCTGGACGCCCTGCAGGTGGACCTGTACGACGCCACGGCGCGCGGTCCCGTGCTCGACAGCGCGGACTTCTATTCCGCCTGCTGCGCCTGCCTGGCGCCGCACGGCATCATGACGGTCAACCTGTTCGGCGACCACCCCAGCTACGCGAAGAACATCAAGGCGATGAAGTTTGCGTTTGCACAGGTGATCTGCCTGCCGGAAGTCCATGATGGGAATGTGGTGGCGATCGCGTTCAAGTCGAAAGTGGCGCTCGATGCCGAAGCGCAAACGGCCCTGCTGGAGTGCGCCAAGCAGATCGTCGCCGAGACCAAGCTGCCCGCCAAGACCTGGGTCAAGGGCATCGTCAGCACCCTGTAAGCGCCGGCACACCCATGCGCAAGGCCGGCAGCCCTGAAAGGCGCCGGCCATGCCCGCTTCCCCTCCTCCCGCTCCCATTTCACCCAACACGCCGCTGCAACTGCCGCAACTGCTGGCCTGGCTGCAGGAAGACGGCTTGCTCGACGCGGCGCAAGCGGCGGCCATCGACGCCCAGGCCGCCCTGCTGCCGGCGCCGGCCTTGCATCCGCTATGCAGCATCGCCCATGGCGCACTCACGCTCGACACCCTGTGCGCCTGGCTGGCGCAACGCGCAAGCCTGCCGTATGTGCGCATCGATCCTCTGCACATCGATTTCAGCCAGGTGGCCGACGTCATGACGGCCGGCTATGCGGCCCGTTTCAACATCCTGCCCGTGGAAAGCACGCTTGACCGCATCGTCATCGCCACGGCCCAGCCCTACGCGCTCGCTTGGCAGGCGCAGCTGGGAAAGCTGGCGCCACGCAAGCTGAGCCTGGTCATCGCCAATCCGCTGCACATCGCCGACGCCATCGCGCAATTTTTCAGCCTGGCCACTTCCGTCAAGGTGGCAAAACTGGCGTCCACGCAAGACATGGCGCTGCGCCAGAATGTCGAGCAGCTGGTGGAGCTGGGGCGCAACAAGGGCAACCTCGACGCCAACGACCAGCACGTGGTGCGCATCGTCGACTGGCTGTGGCAATACGCGTTTGCCCAGCGCGCGTCCGACATCCACCTGGAACCGAAGCGCGACGCGGGCCTCGTGCGCCTGCGCATCGATGGCCGCCTGCACCAGGCGTATCAATTGCCGCCTGTGGTCTTGCTGGCCATGACGGCGCGCATCAAGTTGCTCGGGCGCATGGACGTCGTGGAAAAGCGCCGCCCCCAGGATGGCCGCATCAAGACGCGCAATGCACAGGGCCAGGAAATCGAGCTACGCCTGTCGACCTTGCCCACGGCCTTCGGCGAAAAGCTCGTCATGCGCATCTTCGACCCGGAAGTGGCCGTCAAAAGCCTGTTTGAGCTGGGCTTTCCGCCCGCGGACGCCGAACGCTGGCGCCAGCTGACGGCGCGTACGCACGGCATCGTGCTGGTGACGGGCCCCACCGGCTCGGGCAAGACCAGCACCCTGTACAGCACCCTGAAGGCGCTGGCCAGCAGCGAAGTCAATGTCTGCACGGTGGAAGACCCCATCGAAATGGTCGAACCGGCCTTCAACCAGATGCAGGTGCAAACCCAGGCCGGCATCGAACTGTCGTTTGCCGATGGCGTGCGGGCGCTGATGCGGCAAGACCCCGACATCATCATGGTGGGAGAAATCCGCGACCTGGCCACGGCCGAGATGGCCATGCAGGCGGCGCTGACGGGCCATTTGGTGCTGTCGACCCTGCACACCAACGACGCGCCCTCGGCCGTCATGCGCCTGCTGGAACTGGGCTTGCCCGCCTATTTGCTGGAAGCGTGCCTGGCCGGCGTGCTGGCGCAGCGCCTGCTGCGCTGCTTGTGCCCGGGCTGCAAGCAGCCAGACGATACGCCGGACGCCGCCGCATGGCAGCGCCTGACGGGCGGCCAGCTGGAACGGCCGCAGACCACATACCGCCCCATCGGCTGCGCCCTGTGCCGGCACAGCGGCTACCTGGGGCGTGCCGGCATTTATGAACTGCTGAGCGTGACGGAAACCTTCGGCCAGCTGGTCAAGGCGGGCGCCGACCTGCACGCGCTGCGCCGCCAGAGTCTGCTCGACGGCATGACGCCGCTGCGCATCGCAGGTGCGCGCAAAATCATCGATGGCACGACCAGCATCGACGAAGTGCTGAAGCTCACGGCAGCCCTGCCTTGACTGGCCTGCACTTTCTCGCAGGAATGCTTTGCATTCTTTTTCAACTGATATATAATGCGGCCTCTTTCGGGTCGTTAGCTCAGCTGGTAGAGCAGCGGACTTTTAATCCGTTGGTCGCAGGTTCGAATCCCGCACGGCCTACCACGAATGCGCAGTACTAAAAAGCCCATCCTCACGGATGGGCTTTTTTCGTTTCAGGCTCCCAAGGTTATACTGGTTCTTTGTCTTGCCAGCCCTGAAAGAAACGCATGAAACTTGCCGTCCTCCTCCTGGCCACCGCCTGCCTGTCCGCCCAAGCGCAGGCACAAGTACAGCCGCCCATCGTGCTCGATGGCCAGTACAGCGCGCGCACGGACGAGATGAGCTTGCAGATCATCGGCAACCGCGTCTGCTTCGCGCCCGACAAGGCGCAGTGGGGCCGTTTGCCCCGCCCTGCTGCCGCGCACGCTGCGTGGTTTTGTTTCAGCAACGATGGCGAGGCGCGCCGACAGCTGCGCGTGCCCGCGCGCCAGACCGACAATTGCGGCTGGCAAGCGCGTGCGCGCATCGTCATCGACACCTATCAACCGTACGTCGAGCAAGGCGACGGCAACGACATGGCGCGCCTGGCATCGGTCATCAAGGTGGCGCAACCGAACGCCATCGCCTGCGAATAATCAGTTCAGTTCGATCAGTCCAGTTCATACTCCTGCAGATAGCGGGCGAACAAGTCGCCATCGGCCAGCGGACACGCAAACCCGGCACCCCAGTCGGCCAGCAGCAACTGCGCTTTCAAGGGCAGCAGCAACAGCTCTGGCATGGCATCACTGCACCATAAATCCACCACGATGCCGTCGTCACCCAGGCCGGCAAACAGGGTTTCCGTCTTGTCGCCACCAAAGGCCAGCACATTCTTGCATTCCACCCGATAACTGCTGTAGCCCGTGTAGACGGCGTCATACGGCGGCAAGGCATCGGCCAGCGCCAGCCGCAGCTGCTCCATCGTGAGGCCCAGCGCGCGCATCTGCGACGGCGGCGCCTCGGGCACGTACATCTGCGTCCAGCCGGCGCCGCTGCGGTGCGCATCGGCGAACACCTGCTGCTCGCCCATCTGCGTCAAACAGTGCTGCAAGTTATCCAGCGGCAGCAGTTCGATCATGCAAAAATCATCTTCGTGGTAATAGGCTTCGCGCATGCTTCAATTCTCCAGCAGATCTTGTAATTGGGCATTGCGCCGCGCCGTCAGCCGGCCAGCCCAGGTCTCGCTAGTGACGGACGGATAGCGCACGGCGCCAAAGTTCATCCAGGCATCGCGGTACGCCAGCCACAGACGCTGGGTGGCGCGGATGCCATCCTTGCCCACGGCGCCCGCGTATGTCTCGGCCGGCTTCTTCATCAGCTTGCCGTAGATGGCGTTGAGCTCCTTGTCGAGCGCCGCCACCTGCTCTTTGGACATGCTGGCCGGCAGCTTGCCCGCTTCGTACTCGCGCACATCGTGCGCCAGCAAATCGAGCTCGGCCGTGCGGGCGGCGATGCTCAGGGCGGCGCGCGCCGTCCCGCTCAAATCCGTTTCATTCGCTGCGCGCGCATCGGCAAACTTGCTTGCCGCCGTCTGCAGCTTTTGCAGCGACGCTTGCGCCACGGCAGGCATGCTTGCGCTGACTTTGCCTGTCGCCTGCGCGCGCACGCGCTGCTTTTGCCGCGCATCGATGGCGCTGCACACGCCCATCATGTAGCCGCTGGTGATGTCGTCGCACCAGTCCATCATGCCGCGTCCGCTGGCATTGATCTGCTGCAAGTGTTCGATGCGGCCCTGCATCTCGGCCGGCGCCGCGTCGATGCTGCACGCATACTTAAGCGCCAGCAACGGGTCTTTCTGCACGCCCTGCCCATTCTGGTACAACATCATCAAGACGGCGCTGTTGTGCGTGGCCATCGCGCAATGGCGCGCGGGACGCCAGTCGGCGGGCTTGGGCGAGGACATACTCTTGGTATCGTAATACAGCTCGCTCGCCTGGCACTGCTGCAAGGATGCCACGGCGGACGGCGCCGGCAGGTCGGCGGGCGGCGGCGCCGCATCCTTGACCTTCAGGCAAGTCGCATACCAGGCCGTGCTTTCCGCGTGGCCCACGCCCATGGCGCTGGTATTCGGGTACGGTGCGGCGGCAGCGGCAAAACCCGGGGCGGCAAGCAGCGCGCCCGCGCCCAGCAATAGCGTTTTCAATAAGGGTAGACAAATTTTCATGTTCAGGCAGCGCCAGCGCGAGTAAAGCGGCAAGTTTAACTGATCAGCCAAGCTGCACCCGCCCGTTACACGCCCATCCCGCCTGGTAAGTAACGGTACTCAGCCTTGGCAGTGCAGGAAACGATGGGCAATAATGTTGCCCGCTGTACTTTTTTCACTTCCCGGACCACGCCCATGACCTTACCCCGTCTTCGCCGTTCCCTCGGCTCCCTGCTGATCGCAGCGGCCTGCGCCTCGCTGGCAACGACCATCCACGCCGCCGATACCACGCCGGCTATACCAGTTGCCGCCCCACAAACGCAAGCCAGACACGCCATCACGCATGAAGATGTGTGGCTGATGAAACGCGTGGGCGCGCCCGTCGCCAGCCCGGATGGAAAGTGGGCCGTGTTTTCCGTCGTCGACAGCGCCTACGACAGCAAGGACCAATGGTCCGACCTGTGGATCAAGTCCTTGCTTGACGACATCGCCCCGCGCCGCCTGACCTCTTCCAAGGGCGGCGAAAGCGCCGTGGCCTGGTCGCCGGACAGCCGCCAGCTGGTCTTCGTCGCCAAGCGCGATGGCGACGAGGCAGGACAGATTTACCGCCTCGACGTGGCCGCTGGCGGCGAAGCGCAACGGCTGACGAGCTTGACCCTGGGCGCGCGCATGCCGAAATGGAGCCCGGATGGCAAGCAATTGCTGTTCATCAGCGACATCTATCCAGGCAACAAGACGGAAGCCGACGTCAAGCAAAGCGCCAAAGAGCGCAAGGACCGCAAAGTCAGCGCCCGTTCGTATGAAACGACGGCGCCCCGTTACTTCGACAAATGGCTGACCGACAAACAGGTACGCCTGTTCATCGTCGATGCGCAGCCTGAGTCGACACCGCGCGACATCCTGTCGGGCACGCAACTGGTCACCCTGCCGGGCTTTGGCGGCGGCCAGGGCGACGAGGGACAATCCTTGGATGCCGTCTGGACGCCGGATGGCAAGGCCGTCGTCTTCAATGCGGCCACCAACCGCGACGCGGCCCAGCGCGAAGCCGTGGTCTCGCAACTGTATCTGCTGCCAGTAACCGGCGGCGAAGCGCAGCGCCTGACACAGGACAAGCATAGCTATGGCAGTCTGAAATTCGCGGCCGACGGCAAGACCCTGTTCGCCCTCAGCGACGCGCAAACACCCGGCAAAGTGTATGACGTGAAACGCCTGGCCAGCTTCGCCTGGCCGATGAGCAACCCTGCGCCAACGATATTGACAGCCAAGCTGGACCGTTCGATTTCCCGCTTCGTGCTGCCCGAAGGCGGCAAGCGCGTCATTTTCAGCTATGAACATGCGGGCCTGGAAAAGCTGTACTCGATCGACGCCAAAGGCGGCGACGTGCGCGAGGAACCATCCTTGCCAACGGGCAGCATCAATTCGCTGAGCAGCGGCGGCAAGGCTTTGGTCGGCGTGTGGGAGTCAAGCATCAACCCGCCGGAAATCTATGCGTTCAATGGCAAGCAGCCGAAACGGCTGACGGCCTTCAACACGGAGAAAGCGAGCAAGATCGACTGGCAGGCACCCGAGCACTTCTGGTTCACCACGGCCGACGGCCGCCAGATCCACAACATGCTCGTCAAGCCCGCCAACTTTGATCCGAACAAGAAATACCCGCTGTTGACCGTCATCCACGGCGGTGCCGCCAGCATGTGGCGCGACCAGTTCGTGCTGCGCTGGAACTATCACTTGCTGGCCAAGCCAGGCTATGTTGTCTTGCTGACCGACTACAAGGGTTCCACCGGCTATGGCGAGGAATTCTCGCGCTCTATCCAGTTCGACCCCTTGAAAGGTCCGGGCGATGAAGTCAACCAGGGCGTCGATGAAGCTATCAAGAAATATCCATTTATCGACGGCACGAAACTGGCCGCCGGCGGCGCCAGCTATGGCGGCCACCTGGCCAACTGGCTGCAAGCGACCACCACACGCTACAAGGCCATCGTCTCGCACGCGGGCGAAATGGACCTGATCATGCAGTGGGGCACCAGCGACGGCGGCTTCGGCCGTGAAACGAATGCAGGCGGCCCCGTCTGGTCGAACCTGCCCGTGTGGCGCGACCAAAGCCCGGTCATGCAAGCGGGCAACCACGAAAAAGGCACGGGTTTCACGACACCCATCCTGATCACCGTGGGCGAGCTCGACTACCGCGTGCCGGCCAACAATGCCTTGATGAACTTTGCCGTGCAACAACGCCTGAACGTGCCGGCGAAACTGCTCGTGTTCCCGGACGAAAACCACTGGATCTTGAAGGGCGAGAACAGCCGTTTCTTCTACAGCGAACTGGAAGGCTGGCTGGCCAAGTACCTCAAATAAGTCCTGAAACGTTCTTGAAAAATGAAAAAGCCAGGCTCCGCTCACGCGGGCCTGGCTTTTTTCATGCTGGCTGGACAGCGGCCACGGCCGCCTTCTGGCGGGCGATTGCCAGCACCATCAACGCGGCGACGAGGCAGGCGGCGCCGGCGGCAAACAGGGCCGGGTTGTAGGTGAGCATCAGGGTGCGGATGCGGCCCGCACCATACGCGGCCACGGCGGCGCCCAGCTGGTGGCCGGCGAAGATCCAGCCGAACACCATGCCCGCCCGCTCCCGGCCGAACGTGGCACCCACCAGTTTCACGGTGGGCGGCACGGTGGCGATCCAGTCCAGGCCGTAGAACATGGCGAACAGCGACAGGCCGTACAGGGTAAATTCCGAATACGGCAGCCAGAACAGAGACAGCCCCCGCAAGCCGTAATACCAGAACAGCAGTTTGCGGTTGTCATAGCGGTCCGACAGCCAGCCGGACAAGATCGTGCCGAACAGGTCGAAGGCGCCCATCATGGCCAGCACGGACGCGGCCGGCACGGCGGACAAGCCCGAGTCGCCGCACAGCGAGATGAAATGCGTCTGGATCAGGCCGTTGGTGCTGAGGCCGCAGATGAAGAAGGTGCCGAACAGGATCCAGAAGGTGCGGTGCGCCGCCACGCTGCGCAGGATTACGAACGGCGTGGCAAACGTCATCTTTGCCGCAGGCGGCGCCACCAGCGGCGTGGCCGAGTCGGCGCCATACGGACGCAAGGCCACGTCCTGCGGGCGGTTGCGCATGCACAGGAAGGCCAGCACGGCGACGATGGCGCAGCTGGCAAACACGGGCAGGACGGCAGTGCGCCAGCCGAAGTGCTCGATCAGCCAGGCGCCCACGGGCAGGAACAGCAACTGGCCCGTGGCCGAACTGGCCGTCAGCACGCCCACCACCAGGCCCCGGTGCGTCTCGAACCAGCGGTTCGCCACCACCGCGCTCAAGACCAGCGCCGTCATGCCCGAGCCCAGCCCCAGCAGGATGCCCCACAGGGCCACCAGGTGCCAGAACTGCGTCATGTGCGTCGCCAGCAGCATGCCGGCAGCGATCAGGCCCAGGGCCACGCAAATGACATTGCGCAAGCCGAACCGCTCCATCAGGATGGCGGCAAACGGCCCCATCAGGCCAAACAGCACGAAGCGCACGGCCAGGGCCGAGGAAATCTGCTCGGCATCCCAGCCGAATTCGCGGCTCAGGGGCTGCATCAGCGCGCCCGGCAAGCCCAGCGCAGCCGACGAGGTCAAGGCGGTAAGGAAGGTAATGGCGACGATGACCCAGGCGAAGTGGATGCCGCGCCGCGCCAGCCATTGCGAAACAGAATAGGAAAGCATGCAGTCCTCATGAGAAAAAGTGGATACCGATCCACACCAGCGGGCGGGATTTTTCTCATGTTATATTACGATCATAATTTATACAATCAAAAAAACTGGAGCCACGTCGCGGTGCGCGGCTCCAGTCCTGGCTGCAAGACTTGTGAAAATGCCGCTTACTTCACCTTCAAGCCATTCTTCACATCCGTCACACCTTCCACGCCACGGGCCAGGTCGGCGGCTTTTTTCACTTGCGCCTGGGAAGGCACGAAGCCGCTGAGCATGACGACGCCGTTCACCGTTTCCACGTGCACATCGAGCGCTTTCAAGTCATTGTCCTTGACGAGGTCTGCCTTGATCTTGGTGGTGATGACGGAGTCTTCCACTGCCACCTTGGTGCTGCCGGCCGCATTGCGCGTCATGCAGGCGGCCTTGGCCGTCGCATCCATGGCGTCGCAGTTTTCCTTCATCGTGCCGGGGGGATTTTGCGCCACGTTGGTGCCGGCCCTGGCGCCCGTGTTGGCGTCAGCCAGCGCGGCCGTTTTCGCCGCCTTGGCTTCGTTCATGCACGTGGTTTTATCGGTGCCCGTGCGGTCGCCGCACTTGGCCTTGGCCATGTCATACTCGGCATTGGCAACATCCTTGCGAGCCTTGCCCAGTTCGCGCGGCGTGTTGCGGTATTGCGCCACGGCGTCCGATTCGGCCTTGGCGCGCGCCACCTTGGCTTCTTCCACGCAGACTTTTTTCGCATTGCCACTCTGGCTGTCGCAGGCGGCTTTGGCCTGCTTGTAGTCGGCCGTTGCCTTGTCCGTCAAACTCTTGTACGAGGCATCCTGCGCATACGCTGGCGTGGCGGCAAGCATGGCGCTGGCACTGGCGGCCAGCATGAGTGCGATCATTTTATTCATGATGATTCCTCTCTGGTTAGTTGATGCCCAGATTAGACCCCTGCCGCACGCAAAGCTCCGTGCGACAGCACACGCTGACAAGCCATCCGCGTAAAAATCAGCGTTTATTTGTCGCCGCTCAAGCCCTTTCGCCACAATACTTGCGCCTGTTCAAATGGTGAAGCGGCCCCATCGGCAACATTAAATGCGCCTTCACCATCCGCCAGCGCCAGCCATGCCTGCGTGGCGTGCGAACCGCCTGCATCTCTGCCTGCACCGCCACCCGCGCCATCGCCGCCGGCGCGCACGCCGCGCATCCAGGCCAGCACATCAGGGTATTGCCCAAGGTGGCGTTCATGCATCCAGGCAAGCGCCACCAGATCCGCATAGGCCTCTTCGCGGCGCGTCTCGCGCAGTTCCTGCGCCAGCGGCGTCAACTTGCCGCGCTGCCTGCCGGGCGGTTCGACAAAGCCGCGCGGCACGGCGTGCCAGTCGCCCTGCGCATAGCGCTGGCAATGGCCGATTTCATGCGCCATCATTGCTTCCATCATCAGGCCTTGGCGCGCAGCCGGCACGCCCTGCAAGACACTGTCTGCCTGCGCATTGCCGCGCAGCGACAGCACCAGCTTGCAGCGCCCCCCTTCGTAGCCCAGCGCCAGCGGCACGGCGCCTGGCGCATCTTGCGGCTGCACGATGATATCGATGGGCAAACCTTGCGCGCGCGCAAACGCGATGACGGGCTGGCCCGCCTGCAGCCAGCGGCTTTCCAGATCAGTGAGCTGGGCGGCAGCCACGGCGGGCACAGGGGATAAAGCGATGAGCAAACTCATCAGCAAGAGCGGATTTGGCATGGGATAGACGGGACGGAAGAGAAGCAACTACTGCAGAGTAAGCGGTGAAAATATTTCCACAAGGAAAAACTGGCAACTTTTCATAAATAAAGACGAAAAAAAACCGGTGCAGTGCACCGGCTTTTCAGACTGACAATAGTCAAGGGGCAAGGTCGGGTTTATTTCTTCGCAGTCATTGCTTTGTCCAGCGCACGGGCCGTGACGAATTCCGGGCGAATATCGTTGGGCACGGCCTTCATCTTGTCGAGCGCTACCTGCACTTCAGGACGGATCACCACGTACTTGCTCATCAATGCTTGCGCGCGCGCATAGTCGCCCGTCGCCTCGATGGTCAGAAATTCGCGGTCGAGGTCGATCACGGCCTGCTTGATCTTGCCAAAATCGACGCCGAACTTGCCGTCGCCCAGGGAAACAAAGCCGCCCTTGTCGAGGATGTAATTCATCTGGATGGCCATGCCGCGCGCGTGCGAATCCGTCAGGCCGAAATGCAGGGTACGGAAACCGGAAGCGAGGAAAGTGTTGTACAGCTTGCGCTCGGCCGCCTCGCCCTGGCCCAGGGTATCGTTGAGCTGCCCCTTGTCCATCATGTAGCGCAGCGCAAACAGGCCCGTGATGTCGGCCTTGGCTTCTTCGATGGTCGAGTATGCTTCCTTCAAATCCTGGCGTGGCGTCGATGGCTTGCCGTCGACGACGGTGGCGTGCGGGCCGAGGCCGTGCATGATTTCATGCGCGAGGATGTGCGTGAAGAAGGAATTGAAATCCACGTCCTGCTGCGCTTCTGGCGTCAGCACCAGTTTCGAGATCGGTGTCAGGGTGGCCTTGAACTTGGCTTCCTGCACATTCTTCAACATGACGCGCTTCGAGCCGCGCGCACTGATGATGCGCTCGTCATTGGGCAAGTTGTAGGCGGCCGTCTGCACGGCCATATTGCCGTCACCGGCGCCATACACCTGGTTGACCACCACCATCGGCGCCAGCGCGCCCACTTTCGGGTTGCGGTACTGGGCGTCCAGCGGCAGGTTGTCTTCCAGCTCCTGCATGTGTTTGGCGAAGAAGTTCAGCTTTTGCGTTTCCGCCTGGTCGCGGATGTTCACGTAGGCTTCGAACGCGGCCTTGTAGCCGAACAACTCATCGTTATACGTTTCATACGGGCCGATGGTGATGTCGACGGGCGAATCGAGGTCCATCCAGGCGAAGTCGGATGGCAAGTAATCGTTGTCGAGGAAAGCCTTGGCGCGCAGGGTCAAAAATTTCTTCAGCGATGCGTTGTCCGTGGCGGCAGCCGCCTCGTCGAGCAGCCTGGCCAGCTGCTTCAGTTCCACCTTGTACTCGTCCGAATATTTGACGGTCTGGTATTTGCCATCCTTGCCCGCGCGAATCGTCGTGAAGAACCATTGCGCCTGCTGCTTGTCGTCCGCCGACAAGCCATTCATCCACGCTTCCAGGCTGGCCTTGGTGGCGCCCTGCGGATAGAAATTGCCCGCTTCCGGCTTGTGCGCGGGAATGGCGATGCCCGCATAGCTGGCCGGCATGAACGAGGCGTGCGCGTCGAGCACCGACCATGGGCCCTTGTTGATCCAGAAATAGTTCAGACGGGCCTGGCCCAGCTTTGATTTGTCCTTCTTCAGTGCCGCCCACAGCGCTTCATTGCCGGACCAGCGCTGGCGCAGTTGCAGCACGTCGACCAGCTTGGCCGCTTCGACCAGCTTGGCGATGGCCTGGCGGTCGCCCGCGGACAGGTGGGACGTATCAGCAGTCAGCGCAACGGGTGCATAACGGGCGCTCATGGCCGTCAGTTGTTGCGCCGTTGCCGGGGCTGCTGCTGCGGCGGCTGGCGTTGCGGCGCAGGCGCTGCCGACGGCGGCGGCCATCAGCAGGGGAATCAGGAGTTTTTTCATGGGGGTCTCGGTAAGATTTTTCTCAGAAGCGGATGGCGCGGATGGCGCGCTACCGCTTTTTGCTCAGACTGCGATTGTCCCACCTGCCCCATGGCATGGCAAGCCGCTTACCAGACCCGGTACACCTGCCCCGTCTGCGCCCCTTCCACGCTGCGGCTATAGGCCAGGGCCACGCGGCTGGCGGCGGCCGGTTCGAAGCCGTAGAAGAAGGGGCCATACGCATCCAGCGATTCGGCCAGCACCGTGGGGCTGACGACATTGATGCGCACGCCGCGCTGCAACTCGATGGCGGCGCCCCGCACAAAGCCTTCCACGGCCGCGTTCGTCATGCTGGCGGCCGTGCCGAAACGAATCGGCTGCTCGGCCACGATGCCGCTGGTGAGGGTGATCGAGCCGCCGTCGTTCAGGTATTCCTGCGCCACCAGCGCCACGTTGACCTGGCCCATCAGCTTGCTGTCCAGGCCCAGCTGGAATTGCTCGGGAGTAAATTCAGCCAGGGGGCCGAAATGCAGCTTGCCAGCCGTCACGACGACGGCATCGACCTTGCCGATGCGCTTGAACAGGGCGCGCACTTGCGCGATGTCGCCCATGTCGGCCTGGTGCGTGCCGCTGCGGCTGCCCACTTCGATGATTTCATGGCGTTGCGCCAGCTGGGCGGCGACGGCCGTGCCGATGGTGCCGCTGGCGCCGATAATGACGATTTTCATGATGCTGTCCTTGTCTGGGGTTGAACGATGGAGCCAGTATGCGCCGCTTCCAAAAAGGAATAAATACGCTAGAATTTACAAGATTACCAACCTACAGTTTGCAATCAAGATAGCCATGGATAAATTGCGCAGCATGGAGATTTTTGTCGCCGTCGTCGATGCGGGCAGTTTCACGGCCGCCGCCGAGGCGTTCCAGATATCGCCCGTGATGGTGGGCAAGCACATCAAATACCTGGAAGAACGGCTGGGTGCGCGGCTGCTGGCGCGCACCACGCGGCGGCAAAGCCTGACGGAAATCGGCCAGCAGTATGTGGAACAATGCCGCCAGATCCTGGCCAGCATCCATGCGGCCGAACGGGGCGCGGAAGCCATGCGCACGGCACCGCGCGGCAAGCTGAAGATCACGGCGCCCGTGTCGTTCGGCAGCGAGTGCATCGCGCCGCTGATGGCCGACTACCTCGATGCATATCCGGAAGTGAGCCTGGAATTGAACCTGAATGACAGGACGGTGGACCTGGTGGAAGAAGGGTTCGATGCGGCCATCCGCATCGGCAAGCTGGAAGATTCCGCCATGGTGGCGCGCGTGCTGCGGCCGTATGCGATGGTGATCTGCGCCGCGCCCGCCTATCTGGCCAAGCACGGCACGCCGCGCACGCCAGCCGACCTGGCGCGCCACGAATGTCTGGACTTCATGCAATGGACGCGCCATGTGCGCTGGCGCCTGGCCAGGAGCGGCGACGACGACGGCAGCCCCGTGCGCGAAAGCCGCTTCCGCTCGAACAATGGTCAGGCGCTACGCGTGGCGGCCCTGCACGGCTTCGGCATCGTCATGCAGGCGGAGATCCTGATGGCCGGCGATATCGCCGCCGGCAGGCTGGTGCCGCTGCTGGCCGACTACGTGCCGGCGCCGCGCCCCATGCACCTCGTGTATGCGCGCGACCGCCAGCCTACGCCGAAGCTGACGACCTTCATCGACTTTCTGCTGGAACGCTACGGGCCGGCGGCGACACCGCCACCGGCCACGCTCACGTAATCGTCGTGCTTAGTTCACCTTCGCGGCGGGCGCCGATGCCAGCTT
Source organism: Janthinobacterium sp. SUN073 (assembly GCF_030397665.1). Classification (GTDB taxonomy): domain Bacteria; phylum Pseudomonadota; class Gammaproteobacteria; order Burkholderiales; family Burkholderiaceae_D; genus Janthinobacterium. Next base: position 879,683 of record NZ_JAPUBT010000001.1, read on the forward strand.
GGCCAGCTCGCCATCCGGCTGCCAGCCTGCGCCCAACGATCGGGCCACGGCAACGGTGGCCAGCAAGCGCTGGGTCTTGATCTGCGCGGCGGCGCGGTCCGCCGTCAGCGAACTGCGCTGGGCATCGGTGACGTCCAGATAGGTCGAGATACCGCGCTCGTAGCGCGTGCGCGCCACCAGATAGGCGCGCGCGGCGGCTGCCTGCGACAGGGCCTGGGCGTCGCCCTGCAACTGGCGCTGCTCCACGTCGGACAGCGCATCTTCCACTTCGCGCAAGGCCGTCAGCAGCTTCGTTTCGTGGTTCGCCACGGCTTCCGCATAGCGCGCCTTGGACAAATCCAGGTTGGCCTGGTTGCGGCCACCGTCGAAGATCGGCAGGGACAACGCCAGCGGACCAAAACTGAACTGGCGCGAACCGCCCTGCGCCAGGTCGCGCAGTTTTTCCGAGGCGTAGCCGAAATTGCCCGTCAATTGCAGCGACGGGTAAAACGCGCCTTCGGCCACGCCCACTTGCGCGTTCGCCGCGCGCAGGCCCGCCACGCTGGAAACCAGATCCGGGCGGTGCGCCAGCAGGCTGGCCGGCAGGCCGACGGGAATGGCGGGCGGCAGCGGCAAGCTGGAAGGCTCGGCTGCCACCGGTAATTGCAGCGCCGACGGCGGCTTGCCCGTCAGGGTGGCCAGGCTGTTTTCCAGCTGGTTGCGCTGGCGCTTGACTTCATGCAGGTCGGCCTGGGCGTTCGACAATTCGACTTTCGCGCGCGCCAGGTCCAGCTCATTCGTCAGACCCGCGTTGAAGCGCGCCTCGACCAGCTGCGCCGATTCGCGACGCGTGCCCAAGGCGCCATTCAAAATCGCCATTTCCGCATCGAGTCCGCGCAGCTGCCAGTAATTGCTGGCCACTTGCGCCGACAGCATCAGCAGCACGCCGTCGCGGTCGGCCTGCGCCGCCAGCGCCTGCGAATCAGCCGCTTCGACCATGCGTTTTACACGCCCCAGCAGGTCGACTTCGTACGACAGCGAACCGCCCACGGAAAAATTATTCCCGCTGATGGAGCGGTTGCCCAGGGCCAGGCCCTGCGAGGTGTTGGCCGAGGTGCGCGAGTTCGAAATACCCGTGCTGACGTTCACGCTCGGGCCCTGATTGGCGCGCGCAGTGCCGCTTTGCGCCAGCGCCTGCAGCAATCGCTCGCCGGCCGCCTTCACGCCGGGATTGTCCTGCAGCGCGCTATGCTCCAGGCGGTTCAAGGTCGCATCGCCGTAGATGCTCCACCACTCTTTGGGCAGCTGCGCGGCATCCGCTGCGGCAGCACCGTGGTGGAAAACGCCGTTGTCGATACCGGCCACATTCGCCGGGGCGGTGAAATCCTGGCCCACGGTGCCGCAGGCGGACAGCGCCACGGCAAGGGAAGCGGCCAGCGCGATTTTCGTCAATACTGTTTGCATGATGTGTACCTTCTTGTTCTTGAGGTGCTGCACGTGCGGCCTGTGCGCGGTCAATGACCGCCGCCACCGCCACCGGGAGCTTTGAGTTTGTCGGCCAGCCACAGGGGCACGATGCAGGCCAGCAGGATGGCGCCGATCAGGAAGAAGCCATCGTTGTAGGCCATCACAAACGCTTCGCGGCGCACGATGCCGTCGATCGCCTGCAAGGCCTGGTTACCGGCCGTGACGGCGTCATAGCCCTTGGCCATGAACGAGGACGTCAGCTGGTCGATGCGCAGCTGCGTGGCGCTGGAACACGCATTGATCGCTTCGCCCAGGCGCTGCGAATGAAAATGCTCGCGGGTGCTCAGGGCCGTGGCCAGCAGGGCGATGCCGATCGAGCCGCCCAGGTTGCGCGTCATGTTGAACAGGCTCGATGCGGACGGCATGTCCTTCGGCGCAATGCCCTTCATGGCGAAGTTCGACAGGGTCAGCATGACGAAGGGCTGGCCCAGCGCGCGCACCACCTGCGACCACAGCAGCTGGTCGTAGCCGGTGGACGCGTCCATGTAGGCATTCATCATGCACGAGCCGCCGAACAGCAAGAGGCCAAACGAGCACAGGATGCGGTTGTCCACCACCGACGACAGCTTGGCGACGAAGGGCATGATGAACAGCTGCGGCAAGCCCACCCACATGATGACTTCACCGATCTGCATCGGCGAATAGCCGGCGATCTGGCCCAGGAACAGGGGCAGCAAGAAGGCCGAACCGTACAGGCCCATGCCCGTCACGGCCGACAGCACGGTGGCGACCAGAAAATTGCGCTGGCCGTACAGGGCCAGGTTGACGAACGGCTCGGCGCGCGTGGCACTGGTGACGACCCAGCCCAGGATGCCCGTCAGGGCCAGCGCGGCAAAGGCGATGATGAAACCCGAGTCGAACCAGTCCTTCGAATTGCCCTCTTCCAGGAAGATGGTCAGGCAGCCCAGGCCCAGGGCCATGAAAAAGATGCCCAGCCAGTCGGCTTTCCAGAACATCGCCAGCTTCATCGGCTCCTTGTCCAGGCCATAGATCATGCCGGCGATCAGCAGCACACCGGGCACCCAGTTGATGTAGAAGATCGAGGGCCAGCCGTACAGCTCGGAGAGATAGCCGCCCAGGGTCGGGCCCATGGCCGGCGCCAGGGTGGCCGTCAGGCCGAAGATGGCCATGCCGACGGCGCGCTTCGACGGCGGCAGCTTGAGCATCACCAGCGTGAACGCCATCGGGATCAGTGCGCCGCCCGTAAAACCCTGCAGCATGCGGAAGACGATCATGCTTTCCAGGTTCCAGGCCGCCCCGCACAGGGTGGAGAACAGCAGGAAGAAGGCGGTGGTACCTATCATGTAGGTGCGCAAGCCGAACACGCGCGCCAGCAGCGCGGTGAGCGGGATGACGATAATTTCAGCCACCAGGTAGGCCGTGGAAATCCACGAACCCTCTTCCTGGGTGGCCGACAGCGAGCCAAGGATATCCTTGAGCGAGGAGTTGGTGATCTGAATGTCGAGCACCGCCATGAAGGCGCCCAGCATGCCGGCGGCGACCGCCAGCCAGGTGCGCCCGGAGACTTTCTCGTCAATCACGGGAAACGCTGGCGGCTTCGCCAGCGTGGTGGAGGGGCTGCTCATGGAAGCTTAGCGGGTGGTGGTCTGGGCTGCAGGAGCGGCAGGAGCTGCGGCGTGGCGCGCATCCTTCTCCTGATCCGCATTGGGCTGGTTCACTTCCACTTCGGCGATCACCGACATGCCCGGCACCAGGCGACCATTCATGGCCTTGATGTCTTGCGGCTGGAAGACGATTTTCACGGGCACGCGCTGGACGATCTTGGTGAAGTTACCTGTGGCGTTATCGGCCGGCAGCAGCGCGAATTGCGCGCCAGAGGCAGGCGCGAAGCTATCCACGGTACCCACCAGTTTCTTGCCCGGCATGGCGTCGATGCTCACGTGCACGCTCTGGCCGCGGTGCAGGTCGGCCAATTGGGTTTCCTTGAAGTTGGCGGTAACCCAAACGTTATCCTGAACGATGGCCGTCAGTTGCTGGCCAGGCTGCACGCGCATGCCCGTTTCCACGTTGCGCTTGCCGATGCGGCCGGCGACAGGAGCCAGGATGCGGTTGTATTGCAGCTGCTGTTCCGCGTCTTTCAATTGCACGCGCAGCACGGCCACTTGTGCCTTGGCCACATCGCGCGCAGCTTGCGCCGCACCGATCTGCGCCTTGGCGGCGGAAGCGCTGTCGCGGCGGGCGGCCAGGTCGGCCACGGCGCTCGAGCGGGCCGCGTTGGCCCCGTCCAGTTCCGCTTTCGAGACGGCTTTCATCTGGCTCGTGTACAGCTGGCCATAACGCTCCGCATCCTGTTTCGCGCGCAGCAGTTGCGCATCGGCTTGCGCCACTTGCGCCTGGGCGGCGCTGGCTTGCGCCTGCACTTGCGCGATCTGCGCGTCCGCTTGCAACACTTGCTGCTCGGCGCTGGCGATCTGCGCGGCGATCTGCTCGGTTTTCACGCGCTGGTCGAATGGATCGAGTTCAGCGATCACGTCGCCCTCTTTTACCATTTGATTGTCGTCGATGAAGACCTTGGTGACGACGCCGGAAATGCGTGCCGAGACAGGGTGCACGTGGCCGGACACATAGGCGTTTTCCGTTTCCACGAAATAGTGGCTGCGGTACCACATGCGCGCGCCGGCGCCCAGCGCGACGAGGACGATCAGGCCGGCGACGATTTTTACGCGGTTATTCGGTGGTGCGGAGCTGGCGGAAGCGGCGGGCGTGGAAGGTGCGGCAGGGGCCGCGGGTGGGACGGCGCTCAGCACCTTGTGCTCTGCTTGGCCTGGCTGGTTGGACATACTCGCTCCGAAAATGAAATGATATAGGTTCATTATTGGGCAAAGAAAAACCAAAGTCAAGAAATGAAACGATTGCATTTCATTTTAATTTGCACTACAGTGTGAGCCATCACTTACCTTCCAACTTATAAAGAGACCCAGACCATGTCCGATCCCGGCCTCAGCGATACCTTGCCCACCACTACAGAGTCCGACGCCACACAGGAGCTTTCCTGCTGCGGCAAGCCGGCCGGCCGCCCGCGCGCGGCCGACATGGAGGCGCGCATGGAAAACCTGCTGCACACGGCCGGCTGCCTGTTTCTGGAAAAAGGGTATGGGAAGGTGAGCCTGGAAATGATCGCCCGCGAAGCCCATGTGGCCGTGCGCACGATTTATGTGAAGTTTGGCGGCAAGGCTGGCTTGTTCAATGCCGTGGTGGAATTGCGCCGTGCCGCCTATTTTTCGACCATGCCGGCGCTGGAAACGGATATGCGGCCCCTGCCCACCATCCTGGGCGAATTCGGCCTGCTGTTCGTGCAGCTCGTTACCATGCCGGCGGCGATCCGCCTGAATCGCATGGTGGTGGCCGAAGCGGCCACGCACCCGGAACTGGCGGAAACGTTTTACAAGGTGGGACCGGGGCAGACGCGCGAGATGCTGACCAGGTTTTTCAGCCGCCCCGACATCGCGCCGCTGTTCCGCGCGGAATTGACGCCATCGATCCTGACGCTGCACCTGCTCAATTGCCTGTTGGGAGATCAGATGTCGCGCCTGCTGTTTCCGCCGCAAGCCCAACCCGATGTGGCGCAACTACGCACCAAAGTGGCGGTCAGCCTGGACCTGTTCCTGCGCGGCACCTTGCGCCAGCCGCTGGCGGCCTGACGCGGAAGGGATGGCCGCGGAAGTCAGCCAGGGCCGCTGCCCTCTTCCTGCATCGCCGCTGCGGCACACGCATCGTTCAAGCCCAGCGCGCGCAGGAAAGGCTGAGCTGCCGACGTGGCATCCAAGCCAAGTGAAGACTCACTTCCATCATGGCGTTCCGGGCCATAACGCATCAGATCGAACGAGGTTTCAAAGCGCTGCGCCAGGAAGTAGGTGCGGAAGTAATCGAAGGCAAACGCCACCTGGCCATCGGCCAGCAACAAGAGGCCATGCGCATACAGCGGCGCCAGCCAGTCCCTTGCCGCCATGCTCCAGCCCTTCACAGCGCAATAGTCGCTGGCAAAACGCTGCAGCTGCGCTTCGCCGAGGAACAGGGTCTGGGCTTCGAACATCACGAATGCCAGTTCGATCAGGAATTCGCGCGCATCGGCCGCCACGTCGGCGTCCTCACGCTGCTGCCCGCCCGCATGGCCCAGCAAGCCATCGAGATAAGCGTGTTCGCCTGCCAGCTGCGGCAGCAAGGTGGCAAACACATGCTCGGCATCCATCTGCCCCGTTTCCTGGCCATTCGGCGTGTACAGCACCGACAGCGCGAAGCTCTTGCTCACGTCGTCGAACTCGCGCAACGACACCGTCCACTGCGTGCCTGGCGCGTCGCCATCTGCCCCGCCCGTACCGAACTCGAGCACGGAAAACGCCGCCATCTGGCCATGCGCACCATACAGGCTGCCAGGATTGCTCTTGAACAGGATGCCCAACGACTTCATCAGTGAACTGGCATCGCCCGTATGCTGGTGGCCGTGGAACACGGCGTGGATATTCTTGTAGTGCGCGCGCTGCTCGGCACTGGCGTGCTCGTCGGCGGAGAAAAAACTGAAGCCCGCATTGCCCAGCGCCGCCGCGGCGACGCCCTGCTGGCGGCTGCCCGGTACCAGGTAGTAACGCGCACCGGGCAAGCTGGCCGCCTGCAGCAGGGGGCGCAGGAAGTATTCGTAGACATACACGGGTGTCGTGCCGGCACAGGCGTCGGGCGCCACCAGCTGGCCCGTGAAGAAAATCGCATCGATCTGCTTGCCCGCCGCCAGGATAGCGGCCACATCCTGGCACAAGGCATGCAGCATCACGGCTTGCTCTTGCTCATCAGCCCGACGCAAACGGACATCGGCGATATGAAGGGCGGTAAACTTTTTCATTGTTGCAAAACTTTCTTAGAGCCTATCCCAGTAGGGAGCGTCTTCTGCTGGTAGTTCATCAGGAGCGCGGACAAGGCAGGGGATGTATTCATCTACCGGGACAGGCTCTCAGTACAGCGGAACTTGACCGACCCACACGCTGGCAACATTCCGGGAAAAATCACGCGCTGCTATTGAAGCAAAAGCAAAACATGGTGACAGACCCTCATTCTGCCACTTTTTCCATACGGCAATACTCACCAATTTTCACATCGGGCGGATTCGCCACAGCCCGTCTGCGGTTTACGCTGCCAGGATCAATAGATATAAAAAAAACCCGGGAAAACGTCCCGGGTTTTTGTACTGAAAGTTAATTCTTTATCAGCGTTTTCGCGGTGGCGGCAAGTCCGTGCACACGCCTTCGCACACTTCGGCGCGCTTTTGCCAACCTACCGATCGATTCACCCGGCGTCGGGTGCGGGTGGATGGTCTTGCCGATGTCGGTGCCGTCGCAGCCCATTTCGATGGCCAGCGCGATTTCACCGCTTCATCGTTCACCTGTCACCCGCATGCGTGCCGACGATGGTGCTGCCGATGAGGTGTTTAATCGTCGTTGGATAATAAAAAACCCCGCAATCGCTTGCGGGGTTTTTAGTGT
>NZ_JAPUBT010000001.1:886780-1768031 GCF_030397665.1 Janthinobacterium sp. SUN073
CGTGCCGACGATGGTGCTGCCGATGAGGTGTTTAATCGTCGTTGGATAATAAAAAACCCCGCAATCGCTTGCGGGGTTTTTAGTGTTACAACATCAGCGCTTGCGCGGTGGCGGCAAGTCCGTACACACGCCTTCGCACACTTCGGCGCGCTTTTGCCAACCTACCGATCGATTCACCCAGCGTCGGGTGTGGGTGGATGGTCTTGCCGATGTCGGTGCCGTCGCAGCCCATTTCGATGGCCAGCGCGATTTCGCCGCTTCATCGTTCACCTGTCACCCGCATGCGTGCCGACGATGGTGCTGCCGATGAGGTGTTTAATCGTCGTTGGATAATAAAAAACCCCGCAATCGCTTGCGGGGTTTTTAGTGTTACAACATCAGCGCTTGCGCGGTGGCGGCAAGTCCGTACACACGCCTTCATACACTTCAGCGGCCATACCGATCGATTCGCCCAGGGTCGGGTGCGGGTGGATGGTCTTGCCGATGTCGGTGCCGTCGCAACCCATTTCGATGGCCAGCGCGATTTCGCCAATCATGTCGCCCGCATGCGTGCCGACGATGGTGCCGCCGATGATGCGGTGCGTTTCCGCGTCGAACAGCAGCTTGGTGAAGCCTTCGGCGCGGCCGTTGGCCACGGCACGGCCCGAGGCGGCCCACGGGAAGTGGCCCTTCTCGACCTTGATGCCCTTGGCTTTCGCTTCGTCTTCCGTGATGCCGGCCCATGCCACTTCCGGGTCCGTGTAGGCGACCGATGGAATCACCTTGACGTCGAAGTGCGACTTCTGGCCGGCGGCAGCTTCCGCTGCCACGTGGGCTTCATGCACGGCCTTGTGCGCCAGCATCGGCTGGCCGACCAAATCGCCGATGGCGAAGATGTTCGGCACGTTGGTGCGCATCTGGCTGTCGACTTCGATGAAGCCGCGGTCGGTGACGTTCACGCCGGCCTTGTCGGCAGCGATCTTCTTGCCATTAGGGCTGCGGCCCACGGCGACCAGCACCAGGTCGTAGACTTGCGGCGCCGGCGCCGTGGCGCCCGCTTCGGCCGCTTCGAACGTGACCTTGATGCCTTCCGGCAACGCTTCCACGGCGACCGTCTTGGTCTTGGTCATGATGTTGTCGAAGCGCTTTTCATTGAACTTCTGCCACACCTTGACGGCATCGCGGTCGGCGCCCTGCATCAGGCCATCCATCATTTCGACCACGTCGATGCGTGCGCCAAACGTGGAATAGACGGTCGCCATTTCCAGGCCGATAATGCCGCCGCCGATGACCAGCATGCGTTTCGGGATCTGGCGCAATTCCAGCGCACCCGTCGAATCGACGATGCGCGGGTCTTCCGGCACGAAGGGCAGCTTCACCACGGACGAACCGGCGGCGATGATGGCTTGCTTGAACTGCACGACTTTTTTCGAGCCGTCGCCTGCCGTCACTTCGATGTGGTTCGCGCTGAGGAACTGGCCCACGCCCGTCACCACTTGCGTCTTGCGCGCCTTGGCCATGCCGGCCAGGCCACCCGTCATGTTCTTGATGACGCCTTCCTTGTACGCGCGCACCTGGTCGATGTCGATCGTCGGCTTGGCAAACGTCACGCCCGTATTGGACATGTGCGCCGTTTCATCGATGACGGAGGCGACGTGCAGCAGCGCCTTCGACGGGATGCAGCCCACGTTCAGGCACACGCCGCCCAAGGTGGCGTAGCGCTCGACGATGACGGTGCTCAGGCCCAGATCGGCCGCGCGGAACGCCGCCGAATAACCGCCAGGACCGCCGCCCAATACCATCATGTCGATATCGATGTCGACCTGGCCGCTGTAACTGCCGGCCGGGATGGCGGCGACAGGTGCCGCTGGTGCCGCAGCCGGAGCTGCTGCCGGAGCGGCTGCGGCAGGTGCAGGAGCCGCCGCAGGAGCGGCTTCAGCCGCACCTTCAGCCGCTTCCAGCACCAGCAAGGCGCTGCCTTCGGCGATCTTGTCGCCGACCTTGACCTTGATTTCCTTGACCACGCCCGCGTGGGTCGATGGAATCTCCATGCTGGCCTTGTCCGATTCGACCGTGATCAGCGACTGGTCCACCTTGATGGTGTCGCCTACCTTGACCATCAGTTCGATGACTTCGACTTCCTTGAAGTCGCCGATATTCGGTACTTTTACCTCTACTGTGCTCATCAATCGCTCCTTACAGCAGAATTTTGCGCATGTCGGCCAGGACTTCGCCGAGGTACACGGAGAATCGCGCGCCCATCGCGCCATCGACCACGCGGTGGTCGTAGGACAGCGAGGTGCCCATCATCAAACGTGGCTGGAAGGCCTTGCCATCCCATACCGGCTTGATCGAGGCCTTCGACAGACCCAGAATCGCCACTTCCGGCGCATTCACGATAGGCGTGAAGTGCGTGCCACCGATGCCGCCCAGGGACGAAATCGTGAAGCTGGCGCCCTGCATGTCGGCCGGTTTCAGCTTGCCTTCGCGCGCCTGCAAGGACAGTTCCGTCATTTCGCGGGCGATCTGCGAGACCGACTTCTGGTCCGCGCCCTTGATCACGGGCACCACCAGGCCATTCGGCGTGTCGGCCGCAAAGCCGATGTTGTAGTACTGCTTGAGGATCAGGTTTTCGCCCTTGGCGTCGAGCGAGGCGTTAAACGCGGGGAATTTCTTCAGCGCGGCCACGGAGGCCTTGATGACGAAGGCCAGCATGGTCAGCTTGGCCGCATCCTTGTTCTTCGCGTTGGCCGCGTTGGTGTCGACGCGGAACGCTTCCAGGTCGGTCACATCCGCTTCGTCGAACTGCGTGACGTGCGGGATCATGACCCAATTGCGGTGCAGGTTAGGACCCGAGATTTTCTTGATGCGCGACAGCGGCAGCAATTCTGTGGTGCCGAATTTGCTGAAGTCCAGCGACGGCCATGGCAGCAAGTCCAGGCCCACGCCGGAACCGGCCTTGGCGACCGGCGCACTGGCGGCGCCTGGTGCGGCAACAGCGCCCGACATCACGCCCTTGACGAAGTTCTGCACGTCTTCCTGCGTGATGCGGCCCTTCGGACCGGAACCGCCCACGCTGGTCAGCTCCACGCCCAGTTCGCGCGCGAACTTGCGGATCGATGGCGACGCGTGCGCCAGCTTGCCGTTGACGGCAGGCGCGGCGGCAGGCGCCAGGGCAGCGGCGACCGGCGCCGAAGCGACGGCAGCGGCTGGTGCGGCGGCGGCTTGCGCTGGCGCAGCGGCAGCAGCGGCAGCGGCGCCGGTCGTTTCCACCACCAGTACCAGACTACCCTTGGCGACCTTGTCGCCGACCTTGACCTTCAATTCCTTGACGATACCGGCGTGGCTCGATGGGATTTCCATGCTGGCCTTGTCCGATTCGACCGTCAGCAGCGACTGCTCGACGGCGATCGTGTCGCCGACCTTGACCATCAGTTCGATGACTTCGACTTCCTTGAAGTCGCCGATATCGGGCACGGTCACTTCGACCAGACCGCCAGCGGCGGGCGCTGCGGCAGGTGCGGCGGCAGCGGCAGCTTCAGCAACTGGCGTGGCTGCCGGTGCAGGCGCAGCGGCGGCGGGTGCCGGAGCGGACGCGTCGTCCGCCACTTCCAGCAGCAGCACCAGCGAACCTTCGGCGATCTTGTCGCCCACGTTGACTTTCAATTCCTTGACGACACCGGCGTGGCTCGATGGAATCTCCATGCTGGCCTTGTCCGATTCGACCGTGATCAGGGACTGGTCAACCTTGACCGTGTCGCCCGGCTTGACCATCAGTTCAATGATCTCGACTTCCTTGAAATCGCCGATATCCGGGACTTTGACTTCCACAATGCTCATAGCTTGCTCCGTTATTTTATTTGTCAGATGGACCCGCACACACGCCAGGGCGGCGCTTTCGCACCGCCCTGGCATCATCGGGTCCGCACAACGATTACTGGGTCACCGGATTCGGTTTGTTCGCGTCGATGCCGTACTTGGCGATCGCCTGCTCCACCACCGACACGTCGATCTTGCCTTCGTCAGCCAGCGATTTCAACGCGGCCACGGTGACATAATAACGGTTCACTTCGAAGAACTCGCGCAGCTTGGCGCGGCTGTCCGAGCGGCCAAAGCCATCGGTGCCCAACACTTTGTAGGTGCGGCCCTTCGGCATGAAGGCGCGGATCTGTTCTGCAAACGCGCGCATGTAGTCGGTCGTGGCGACGATCGGGCCGTCCGTGTCCTGCATCAGCGACGTCACGTAAGGCACGCGCTGCTGTTTCGACGGGTTGACCATGTTCCAGCGTTCCGCATCCTGGCCATCGCGGGCCACCAGCGTCAGCGACGGTGCCGACCACACGTCCGCAGCCACGCCCCAGTCGTTTTGCAACAGTTCGGCGGCGAAGATCGATTCGCGCAGGATGGTGCCGCAGCCGATCAGTTGTACGCGCAGCTTGGCGTCAGCCTGGCCTTCCTGCAGCTTGTACATGCCATTCAGGATGCCTTCTTCCTGGCCTGGCTTGATGCCTGGCTGGGCGTAGTTCTCGTTCATGATCGTGATGTAGTAGAACACATCTTCCTGGTTGGCGATCATGCGGCGCAGGCCGTCCTGGATGATGACGGCGACTTCATGGCTGAAGGTCGGGTCGTACGGCATGCAGGTCGGGATGGTCGCGGCGAAGATATGGCTGTGGCCATCTTCGTGCTGCAAGCCTTCGCCGTTCAGCGTCGTGCGGCCGGCCGTGCCGCCCATCAGGAAGCCACGGGCGCGCATGTCGGCCGAAGCCCATACCTGGTCGCCGATGCGCTGGAAGCCGAACATCGAGTAGAAGGTGTAGAACGGGATCATGATGCGGTCGTTGGTCGAATACGACGTCGCCGCAGCGATCCACGAGCTCATGCCGCCCGCTTCGTTGATGCCCTCTTGCAGGATCTGGCCGGCCTTGTCTTCGCGGTAGTACATGACCTGGTCTTTGTCGACCGGCTCGTACAACTGGCCTTTCGGGTTGTAGATGCCGATCTGGCGGAACAGGCCTTCCATGCCGAAGGTACGCGATTCATCGACCAGGATAGGCACCACGCGCTGACCCAGGTTCGGGTCCTTCAGCAGGGTCGAGATGACGCGCACGAACGCTTGCGTGGTCGAGATTTCACGACCTTCCGGCGTGGCTTCGAGCACGTTCTTGAACGCGTCCAGGCCAGGCACGGGCAGGGTTTCTTCCGACTTCTGGCGGCGCTGCGGCAGGTAGCCACCGAGGGCCTTGCGGCGCTCGTGCAGGTAGACCATTTCCGGCGCGTCGTCGGCTGGCTTGAAGAACGGAATGTCGGCCAGCTTGTCGTCAGGGATAGGCAGCGAGAAGCGGTCGCGCATTTCGCGAATCGCTTCGTCGTCGAGTTTTTTCGTCTGGTGCGCCGTGTTGCGCGCTTCGCCGGACTTGCCCATGCCGTAGCCCTTGATGGTTTTCACCAGCAGGACGGTAGGCTGGCCCTTGTGTTCCTGGGCGATCTTGAAGGCCGCGTAGATCTTGTGCGGATCGTGGCCGCCACGGGTCAGGCGCCAGATATCGTCGTCCGTCATGTTGGCAACCATTTCCAGCAGCTTCGGATGCTTGCCGAAGAAGTGCTTGCGCACGTAGGCGCCGTCCTTGGCCTTGTAGTTCTGGTATTCGCCGTCGACGGTTTCCATCATGACGCGCTGCAGGATGCCGTCCTTGTCTTGCGCCAGCAGGGCGTCCCAGCCCGGACCCCAGATGACCTTGACGACGTTCCAGCCGGCGCCACGGAATTCGCCTTCGAGTTCCTGGATGATCTTGGTGTTGCCGCGCACAGGGCCGTCCAGGCGCTGCAGGTTGCAGTTCACCACGATGACCAGGTTGTCGAGCATGTCGCGGGCGGCCAGGCCGATCGCGCCCAGGGACTCCGGCTCGTCCATCTCGCCATCGCCGCAGAAGGCCCAGATTTTACGGTTGTCGGTTTTCGCGATGCCGCGTGCGTGCAGGTATTTCAGGAAGCGCGCCTGGTAGATCGCCATGTGCGGGCCCAAGCCCATCGACACGGTCGGGAACTGCCAGAAGTCAGGCATCAATTTAGGATGCGGGTACGAGGACAGGCCCTTGCCGTCGACTTCCTTGCGGAAGTTCAGCATCTGCTCTTCGGAGAGGCGGCCTTCGAGGAAGGCGCGCGCGTAGACGCCGGGCGAGGAGTGGCCCTGGATGTACAGCAGGTCGCCGCCGTGGTCGGCCGTTGGCGCGTGCCAGAAGTGGTTGAAACCGATGCCCAGCATGTTCGCCAGCGAAGCGAACGAGGACAAGTGGCCGCCCAGGTCGCCGTCGGCGCGGTTGGCCTTGACCACCATGGCCATGGCGTTCCAGCGCATCCACGAGCGCAGGCGCTCTTCGTATTCCAGGTTGCCTGGGCAGTGTGCTTCTTGTTTGGTGGGGATGGTATTGACGTAGGCGGTGGTGCTGGAGAACGGGATCTGGGCGCCACGGCGGCGGGCCAGGTCAACCATGCGCTCCATCAGGTAATGCGCGCGTTCCGGACCTTCATTTTCCAGCACGGCTTCGAGCGCGTCCAGCCACTCCTTGGTTTCCTGCATATCCGGGTCGGTGCCGATCTGTGTCGTTACCTGGTTCAGTTGAGCTGACATCTGTTGAGTCTCCTTTGTGAACGCCCCACCCCGATTTTCCGGATCGCTGTCGGACGGTATTTCGCTGATTATTTACTATTAAGTCGGTTTAGTGTGGGGATTCTAACAGCGTATTTAGTATTTTTCAAATTACGATATAGCATTTCATATTATGAAATCACCCTATGGAATTTATGCTGCAGTGCCGCAAATTCTGCCCGGAAATTAGGATGAGTAGAGTAGCAAATAGCGCCGAAACCGGAAAACTTGCCTACCCTGGCCGCCCCTGCTCTACGAGCACATTAGCAAACCGAATTAAAACCCCAGTCGTCCGCACAGGCATACCGGGCCAAGCGGGCCTGAAAAATGTCGAGGGCAAGGCGCAGCGACGCAGACAGTACGCCAGTACGGCAAGGAGCTGCAACGCCGCCATCGGCATTTTCTCAGGCTCGCGTTTCCGGCCCGCTGTTGTTAAGCCTTGCGCTTTGAAACGCATGGCACTGATTAACTTAAAGGCTTGGCGCCAAAACCGCCCCTTTGCGCCGGCCGGCTTTATAATCTGTCTTTTCCCTCCCACACAGCCTCCCTACCATGCCAGCACAACTGATCGACGGAATCGCCCTCTCCCAAAAACTGCGCAGCGAGATCGCCACGCGCGCCGCCGCCCTCACGGCCAAGGGCACCCAGCCCGGCCTGGCCGTGATACTCGTCGGCGAAGACCCGGCCAGCCAGGTGTATGTCCGCAACAAGGTCAAGGCGTGCGGCGACGTGGGTTTCCACTCGGTGCTGGAAAAATATGAAGCGGACCTGTCCGAAGCGGACTTGCTGGCACGCATCGCCAGCCTGAACGCGGATCCCGCCATCCACGGCATCCTCGTGCAAATGCCCTTGCCCAAGCACATCAACCCGCACAAGGTCATCGAAGCGATCTCCACGACGAAAGACGTGGATGGCTATTCCGTGCTGAGCGCCGGTGAACTGATGACGGGCTTGCCGGGCTTCCGCCCGTGCACACCGTATGGCTGCATGAAACTGATCGAAAGCACGGGCGTCGACCTGCGCGGCAAGCACGCCGTCGTCATCGGCCGCAGCAACACCGTCGGCAAACCGATGGCCCTGCTGCTCTTGCAAGCGAACGCTACCGTCACCATCTGCCATAGTGCGACCCCGGACCTGGGCCTGTACACACGCCAGGCGGACGTGGTCGTGGCCGCCGTCGGCCGCCGCAACACCCTGACGGCCGACATGGTCAAGCCGGGCGCCATCATCATCGACGTGGGCATGAACCGCGACGATGAAGGCAAGCTGTGCGGCGACGTGGATTTTTCCGGCGTGAAAGAAGTCGCCTCGCACATCACCCCGGTACCGGGTGGCGTGGGTCCGATGACCATCACGATGCTTCTCATGAACACGGTAGAAGCTGCCGAGCGCATTTAAGAATCACCCGGGGCGGCATGACCGCCCTTTTATATATGGAACCGACGATGAAACCCAATCCCCTGCTTGATTTTTCCGGCCTGCCACGCTTCGACGCGATCACGCACGAGCATGTCACGCCCGCCATCGATACCTTGCTGGAACAGGCGCGCGCCACGGTGGCGCAGCTGGAAGCGCCCATGGAAGAAGTGAGCTGGGACAACTTCGTCGCGCCCCAGGACCAGATCGCCGAAACCCTGGGCCGCGCCTGGAGCATCGTCAACCATCTCAACAGCGTGATCGATACGCCGGAACTGCGCGCCGCCTACAATGCGAACCTGCCCAAGGTGACGGAATTCTTGACCGAGCTGGGCCAGAACGAAATCCTCTTCGGCAAATACAAGCAATTGCAGGCCCGCGCCGATTTCGCCAGCCTGTCGCCGGCGCGCCGGCGCATCGTCGAGAATGCCGTGCGCGACTTCCGCCTGGGCGGCGCCGAGTTGCCAGAGGACAAGAAAGAGCGCTTTGGTGCCATCCAGGAAGAACATGCGGCCGTCGGCACGCGTTTTTCCGAGAACGTGCTAGACGCCACGAATGACTACAAGTTGCTGGTCGAGAACGAAAGCGACCTGGCCGGCCTGCCCGACGACGTGAAGGCCGCCGCGCGCGCCGCCGCCGAAAAAGCGGGCAAGCAAGGGTACGAATTCTCGCTGCACTTCCCGTCGTATTACCCGATCCTGCAGTTTGCCGACAATCGTGCGCTGCGCGAAACCATCTACCGCGCCAACGCCACCAAGGCCTCGGACCAGGGCGACGTCTTCAGCAAGAAAGAGGACTGGGACAACACGCAAAACATCGTTACCTTGTTGCGCCTGCGCAACGAAGAAGCACAACTGCTCGGCTACGCCAATTTCGCCGAAGTGTCGCTGGTGTCCAAAATGGCCACCTCGCCCGCGCAAGTCATCGCTTTCCTGGAAGACCTGGCCCAACGCGCCCGTCCGTTCGCCGAGAAGGACCTGGCAGAACTCAAGCAATTCGCCCAGGAAGAACTGGGCCTGGACGAGCTGCAGGCGTGGGACGTGCCCTATGCCTCCGAAAAGCTGCAGGAACGCCGCTACGCGTTCTCGGCCCAGGAAGTCAAACAGTATTTCCCTGAACACAAGGTGATCGACGGCCTGTTCCGCCAGATCCAGAACCTGTTTGCGGTCGAGATCAAACTGGATACGGCGCCCGTCTGGCACCAGGACGTGCGCTTTTACCGCATCGAGCGCGACGGCACGCTGGTCGGCCAGTTCTACCTGGACCTGTATGCGCGCGCGGGCAAGAGCGGCGGCGCCTGGATGGACGATGCGCGCGGCCGCCGTGCCGACGCTCAGCACGTGCAAACGCCGATCGCTTATCTCACCTGCAATTTCACGGAACCGGCCGTGGTCGATGGCCAGGTTCAGCCGGCGCTGTTTACGCACGACGAAGTGATCACCCTGTTCCACGAATTCGGCCACGGCCTGCACCATATGCTGACCGTCGTCGACGAACTGGGCGTGTCGGGCATTGCCGGCGTCGAATGGGATGCCGTGGAACTGCCATCGCAATTCATGGAAAACTTCTGCTGGGAATGGGAAGTGCTCGAACACATGACGGCACATGCCGTCACGGGCGAGCCGCTGCCGCGCGCACTGTACGACAAGATGCTGGCGGCCAAGAATTTCCAGTCCGGCTTGCAAACCCTGCGCCAGGTGGAATTTTCCTTGCTCGACATGCATTTGCACTACGATTACGATGCCAGCACGGGCCAGAGCGTGCAGCAGCTGATTGACGGCGTGCGCGCCAAGTTCGCGCTGATCATCCCGCCCCCGTTCAACCGCTTCCAGAATTCCTTTGGGCATATCTTCGCTGGCGGCTACGCGGCTGGCTACTACAGCTACAAATGGGCCGAGGTGCTGTCCGCCGATGCCTATGCGGCGTTTGAAGAAGCCAGGACGCTGGGACCGGCCGCCACCACGGCAGCGGGCAAGCGTTACCTGCAGGAAATCCTGTCCGTCGGCGGCTCGCGCCCGGCGCTGGAATCATTCACCGCCTTCCGTGGCCGCGAACCGTCGATCGACGCCCTGCTGCGCCATAGCGGCATGGCAGCCTGAGTTCGCCATGAGCCGAGTCGATTTTCACAGCAACGTGCCCGACAAGCTGGCCTACGCCTGCCGTCTGGCACGCAAAGCCTATATGGCGGGCAACAAGGTCGTCGTGCTGGCGGCCGACAGCGTCCAGCTCGACGCCTTGAACAGCGCCATGTGGACCTTTTCCGCCACGGATTTCCTGCCGCACGTGCTGGCCGGCGACCCGCTGGCGGCGCAAACCCCAATCATATTGACCGATGACGCGGCGGCCGAGTTGCCGCACCACGACATCCTCGTCAACCTGTCGCAGGTGCCGCCGCCCAACTATGCACAGTTCCAGCGCGTGTTCGAAATCGTCTCCATGGATGAGCAAGATGCGCAGGCGGGCCGCCAGCGCTTCCTGCACTACCGCCAGCAAGACGTGCAGCCGACGCACTTCGTGGCGGGTAACTCAGTGGACAAACAATGAGCCAGCAGCCATTCGACCAGGGCATTCCCCTGCTGACGGAGGTGCTGCTGGGGCCGGAGGTGGCTGAGGTGGCGCCCGCCATGCCAGCCGAGCCTGTTGTCGAGGCAACGCCAGCGTTGCCGCCCAGCATGCCGCAACCCGACTGGGACGCCATCGAACAGCGGCTGACGCAGCGCATCCTGCACCAGGTGCAGGGCAAGATCGACCATCTGCTGGAAGAGCGCATCGCCCACGTCCTGCAGACGGCCCTGCAAAACGCCCTGATCGGCATGCGCGGCGCCCTGCGCGCAGACTTGCAGCAGTCGCTGGAACAGATCGTGGCGCATGCCGTCAGCCATGAACTGGGGCATTTGCACCCACCTGCACAGCAATCAAGCCACCTTTACCCCTAACAGCGAATTGCCGGGGTCGGACCCTGAGGGTCCGACCCCAGTCCTTGCCGCTGGGTTAATGTCAGCATTCCCCCTACACCTTTCCCCCTCCCAACGCCATTCTTTGGTGCGCTCGCGCCTGCGAAATCGGTGCATCACGCCTCACTTTGGTGATTGTTGCGACAAAATGCAAAAAGCCCCAAAAGCGCCTTTGCGCCGCCTGTTTTTTGTTGTACCTTTCTTCACACGTACCGCCATTCGAAGCGGTTTCACGAGACGCCGCCGTATCTTTATCCATTGGAGAATGTTTATGCTGCTCAAGACCAAAGTCCTTCCTCTCGCCCTCGCCCTCGCTTTTGCCGGCCATGCGGGCGCGCAGGAAATCATCAAGATAGGCCACGTCGCCCCGGTCTCTGGCGCCAGCTCCCACCTCGGCAAGGATAATGAGAACGCGGCCAAGATGGCCATCGAGGATTTGAACGCCAAAGGCTTCAAGATCGACGGCAAAGTCGTGAAATTCGTGCTGGTGCCCGAAGATGACGCAGCCGATCCCAAGCAGGGCACGGCTGTGGCGCAAAAACTGGTCGACGCCAAGGTCAATGGCGTCGTCGGCCACCTGAACTCGGGCACGACGATTCCCGCCTCGCGCATTTACTTCAATGCCGGTATTCCGCAGATTTCACCGGCGGCCACCAACCCGACGTACACCCAGCAGAAATTCAACACGGCCTTCCGCGTGGTGGCCAACGACAACAAGCTGGGGGGAACGCTGGGCGCGTATGCCGTGGGCAAGCTGCAGGCGAAGAAAATCGCCGTCATCGATGACCGCACGGCCTACGGCCAGGGCGTGGCGGAACAGTTCGTCAAGGGCGCCAAGAAAGCGGCGCCTGGCGTACAAATCGTCGGCAAGGAATTTACGAATGCCAACGCGACCGACTTCAATGCCATCCTGACCAGCATCAAATCGAAAAATCCCGACCTGATCTTCTTTGGCGGCATGGATTCCGTGGGCGGCCCCATGCTGCGCCAGATGAAGGCGCTGGGCATCAAGGCCAAGTTCATGGGTGGCGATGGCTTGTGCACGGAGCCGCTGGGCAAGCTGGCGGGCGACGCCGTGGGCGAAGACATGGTCACCTGCGCGGAAGCGGGCGGCGTGACGGGCGCGCAGCAAAAAGGCATGGACGATTTCCGCGCCCGCTACAAGCAGAAATACAATATGGAAGTGCAGCTGTACGCGCCGTATGTGTACGATGCCGTGATGACCATGGCCACCGCCATGGCCGACGCCAAATCGTCGAAACCGTCCGTCTACCTGCCATTCCTGGCCAAGGTGCACTACCAGGGCGTGACGGGCCCGATCTCGTTCGATGCCAACGGCGACATCAAGGATGGCGCGCTGACGCTCTTTACGTACCGAGATGGCAAGAAAACCAAGATGGAAGTCATCAAGTAAGCGGCTGTTCCGCCACGTAATCGCGTAAACCTGCGGCCAGCGCGTCGAAGGTGGCGCGGCAGCGCAGGCTGCCGCGCAAGTCTGCATGCATGGTGACCCAGGTTCCCATCGGTAGCGAAAACGCTTGCGGCAACACGCGCCGCAGGGCCGGATTGCGCGCCGCCAGCCCCGCCTGGCACACGCCGATGCCGGCGCCCGCCCGTATCAGAGCCAGTTGCGCCAGGTCGCTGTCGCTGCGCCAGGCAAAGTTTTCCCGCGAAAAACCCTCAAAGGCGGCGCCCGCGTTGCGCACGAACGGACTCGCCTCGTCGTAGCCGATGACGGCGTGCTGTGCCAGATCAAGCAATCCCATCGGCGTGCCATGGCGCGCCAGGTAATCCGCGTGCGCATGCAGGCCCAGTTCGATATCGCCCACCTTGCGCGCCACCAGCTGCTCCTGACGCGGACGCAGCATGCGCACGGCAATGTCCGCCTCGCGGCGCAGCAAATCCTGCACCTTGTTGCTCAACACCAGTTCAATGACCAGTTCCGGATGGCGTTCGCGCAAGCTGGCCAGGATGGGCGGCAGCACTTCCACGCCCACCACTTCGCTGGCGGCGATGCGCACGACACCGGCCACGCCCTGCCCCTGGCTGCTGGCGGCGCGCTGCATCAGGGCGGCCGTGTGCTCCATGGTTTCCGCATGGGGCCGTAGCGCCAGCGCCACTTCCGTGGGCAGCAAGCCCTGCTGGGAGCGCGTAAACAGGGTCGCACCCAGCTCCTTTTCCAGAGCGGCGATGTGCCGGCCGACGGTGGGCTGCGTGATGCCCAGCGCGCGGGCCGCGCCGGACAGCGAGCCGTGCTTCAGCACGGCCAGCAGCGAACGATAGTATTCCCAGGCAATGGCAGTAGTCATGCATAAATGTATAGCCTCTGCTCGATGTTCGTCAATTCTCAATTAGGCTTGCGCGGCAGATACTGGCGCCATCAACCACACGGAGGACAATATGGACAAAACAGTATTGGTACTGGGCGCCACGGGCGGCATCGGCGGCGAGATGCTGCGCCAGCTCCTGGCGGCGGGCTGGCAGGTACGCGCCTTGACGCGGGGAACAATACAAGCGCCACGGGGAGACAACATCGCATGGCTGCGCGGCGATGCGCTGTCGCGCGCGGATGTGCTGGCGGCCGCCAAAGGCTGCGCCGTCATCGTGCACGCCGTCAACCCGCCCGGCTACCGCCACTGGGGCCGGCTGGTGCTGCCCATGCTCGACAACACCATCGCCGCGGCGATTGCCGAAAACGCCACCATCGTGCTGCCCGGCACCGTGTACAACTTTGGCCCCGATGCCTTCCCCGTGCTGGCAGAGGACGCGCCGCAGCACCCGCAGACGCGCAAGGGCGCCATCCGCGTGGAACTGGAAGCACGGCTGGAGCGAGCCAGCACGCAGGGCGCCAGGGTCATCATCGTGCGCGCGGGCGACTTCTTCGGCCCCCGCGCCGGCAACAACTGGTTTTCGCAGGGCCTCGTCAAGCCTGGCCAGAGCGTGCGCAGTATCCTGTATCCGGGCGCGCCCGGCGTGGGCCACCAGTGGTCCTACCTGCCCGACGTGGCGCGCACCATGCTGCAATTGCTGGCCATGCGCGCTACCCTGCCCGCGTTTGCGCGCTTTCACATGGCCGGCCACTGGGACCACGACGGCCGGCAAATGACGGGGGCGATTGCCCGCGTGGTGAAACAGGCCACGGGAACCACGCCCGCCATCCGGCGCTTTCCGTGGTGGCTGGTGGCGCTGGCGTCGCCGTTCGTGGCGACCCTGCGCGAGATGCGCGAGATGCGCTATCTGTGGCAAACGCCCTTGTCCATGGAGAATGCGCGGCTGCTGGCCGTGCTGGGCCAGGAGCCACATACGCCGCTCGACGAGGCGGTGCGGGCAAGCCTGGAAGGCATGGGCAATTTAGATGCAGCAGACAAAAAAAATGCGCCGGGATTGCCGGCGCGCTAATTGCAGGTACTGCGGCACAGATTATTTCTGTGCCAGTACCCATTTAACCAGGGTATGGGCTTCCGCATCGCTCACTTGCGGATTGGCTGGCATCGGGATCGCGCCCCAGGTGCCGGAACCGCCCTTCATGACTTTCGCCACGAGCTTGGCTTCCGCGTCTTTTTGACCGGCATACTTGGCAGCCACGTCTTTATACGCAGGGCCCACCAGTTTCGTGCTCACCGCATGGCAAGCCATGCAGTTTTTTGCTTTCGCCAGGTCCGGATTGGCCAACGCTGCTTGCGATGCCAGAGCCGATACGGTCAATACACTCACCAACATAAAACGTTTCATTGTCTTTTCTCCAAAGTTACTTCCTGCGGCATTTTACTGTGTTTCCGCAGATGCACCACGAGCCCAGATCAAGCGTTTCAATGTAGGAACGCAATGTAGTAGCGATTAGGCACTCATATTCTGCCCCATCTGCGCGTGCCTGACCATGTTGTTTGTAAGGCGATGTAACGCCAGGCGGCCCCGCACGGTCAAACGGGGCCGGCCGTCGCACTTATACAACAAATCAGCGTTTCTGTTTTTTCAGCTGCGACAGGTCACGCACGGCGCCGCGGTCGGCCGAGGTCGTCAGCGCCGCATACGCCTGCAGCGCCTGCGACACGTAGCGCTCGCGCTTGACGGGCAGCCAGGCATCGTCGCCCTTCGCTTCCATGGCGGCGCGGCGCGCGGCCAGCTCGGCATCCGTCACGCGCAGGTTGATGCTGCGCTCGGGGATGTCGATGTCGATGAAGTCGCCCTCTTCCACCAGGCCGATGGCGCCGCCTTCGGCCGCTTCCGGCGAGGCATGGCCGATCACCAGGCCCGAGGAACCGCCCGAGAAGCGCCCGTCCGTGAACAGCGCGCACGCCTTGCCCAGGCCCTTGGATTTGATGTACGAGGTCGGATACAGCATTTCCTGCATGCCGGGACCGCCTTTCGGGCCTTCGTAGCGGATGATGACGACGTCGCCCTCATGCACGGTATCGGCCAAAATCGCTTCAACAGCGGTATCCTGGCTTTCGAACACGCGCGCCTTGCCCGAGAATTTCAAAATGCTTTCATCCACGCCGGCCGTCTTGACGATGCAGCCCTTTTCGGCCAGGTTGCCGTACAAGACCGCCAGGCCGCCATCCTGCGAATACGCATGCGCCTTGTCGCGGATGCAGCCGGTGGCGCGATCCGTGTCGACGGCCGCAAAACGCTCCGACTGCGAGAACGCCGTCTGCGTCGGCACGCCGCCCGGGGCGGCGCGGAACAACTCATGCACGGCCGGATTGTCCGTGCACATGATGTCGTTTTGCGCGATGGCGTCGGCCAGGGTCGGCGCGTGGATGGTCGGTAAAGTGGTGTTGAGCAGGCCGGCGCGTGCCAGTTCGCCCAAAATGCCCACGATGCCGCCCGCGCGGTGCACGTCTTCGATATGGTATTTGTCCGTCATCGGCGCGACCTTGCACAGGCACGGTACCTTGCGCGAGATGCGGTCGATGTCGGCCATCGTGAATTCCACTTCCGCCTCGTGCGCGGCCGCCAGCAAGTGCAGCACGGTGTTGGTCGAGCCGCCCATGGAGACGTCGAGCGCCATGGCATTTTCAAATGCGGCCTTGGTGGCGATCGAGCGTGGCAGCACGGTGTAATCGTCCTGCTCGTAGTGGCGCTTGGCCAGTTCCACGATCAAACGTCCCGCGCGCAGGAACAGTTGCTGGCGGTCCGAGTGCGTGGCCAGAATCGTGCCGTTGCCGGGCAGGGCCAGGCCCAGCGCCTCGGTCAGGCAATTCATCGAGTTGGCCGTAAACATGCCGGAGCAGGAACCGCAGGTCGGGCAGGCCGAGCGTTCGATTTCCGCCACGTCGGCGTCGGACACGCTGCTGTCGCCCGCCTTGATCATGGCGTCGACCAGGTCCAGCTTGATGATCTTCTGCGTGCCGTTGACCACCTTGACGACCTTGCCCGCTTCCATCGGCCCGCCGGAAATAAACACGACGGGGATGTTGATGCGCATGGCGGCCATCAGCATGCCCGGCGTGATCTTGTCGCAGTTCGAGATGCACACCATGGCATCGGCGCAGTGGGCGTTGACCATGTATTCGACGGAGTCGGCGATCAGGTCGCGCGAGGGCAGCGAATACAGCATGCCGCCGTGGCCCATGGCGATGCCGTCATCGACGGCGATGGTGTTGAATTCCTTGGCCACGCCGCCGGCCGCCTCGATTTCGCGCGCCACCATCTGGCCCAGATCTTTCAGGTGCACGTGGCCGGGCACGAACTGGGTAAATGAGTTGACGACGGCGATGATCGGCTTGTCGAAGTCGCCATCCTTCATGCCGGTGGCGCGCCACAGGGCGCGGGCGCCAGCCATGTTGCGGCCGTGGGTGGTGGTGCGGGAGCGGTATTGCGGCATGATGGGGTCCTTCCAAGGATGATTGATGCCTGACTGCGCGGATTTTCAACAAAACCCTGCATGCAGTGGGGGTACGTCAGATTGCCTTGCGCGCGCGCCCCTGTCAAATATATGATGCACATGTCTGTGAGTCGTTTTGTATATCACAGCAATCAATCCACATGGAAACACATATGAATCTTGAGCTGCGCCAGCTGCGCTACTTTGTCACCGTTGCCGAGGAATTGCACTTCGGCCGCGCCGCCGCGCGCCTGCACATGACGCAGCCGCCCCTGTCGCAAACCATCATGGCGCTGGAAGAGCTGCTGGGCGCGCCCCTGTTCGTGCGCACGCGCCGCGAAGTGCAGCTGACGCCGGCAGGCAGCGCCCTGCTGCCCGAGGCACGCCGGTTGCTGGCGCAGGCGCTCGATTTGCCCGCGCTGGTGCGGCGGGCCGCGCAGGGCGAGGCGGGGCGTCTGAGCCTGGCGTTTGTCTCCTCGGCCGATTACAGCGTGCTGCCGCCATTGCTGCGCGCTTATCAGACGGCCTATCCGCAAGTGCAAATCCAGCTGCAGGAAGCCACCTCCGACTTGCAACTCGACGAATTGCTGGCCGGACGCACGGATGCTGGCCTGTTGATCCCGCCCCTGCCCGAGAAGGCGAAGGGAGAACTCGACTACCTGCCCGTGCTGACCGAACCTCTGGTGCTGGCCGCGCCGTCCGGCCTCGACATATTGAAGTCGCCGGGCCCCGTGCGCCTGCGCGACCTGCCGCCCCTGCCTTTGATCATTTTCCCGCGCGCGATATCGCCCGCCCTGCACGACGCCATCCTCGGCGTGTTCCGCGCGGCCGGCATCACGCCGCAGATCGGCCAGGAAGCGATCCAGATGCAAACCATCGTCAGCCTCGTCTCGGCTGGCATGGGCATCGCGCTTGTGCCACAATCGGTATCGAATCTGATGCGCCCGGGCGTAGAATACAGGCCGTTGCAGGACGCCACGCCGCTGGTGGAAACGGGCCTGGCCTGGCGCCGCGACAATCCGTCCGCCGTGCTGCAGGGTTTCCTGGCGCTGCTGCGCAAGCAGATCAACGCGACCGCCGATTAAATTAAGTGGCCGCTAAGGCAAAAAACCGCAAGCGCCCCCATACTACGCAACCTTGGCTTTAAACAAAGAAAGAAACCCCATGCTGATACACCCGATGCCCGACCCGATCGCCATACAAATCGGCCCGCTCGCCGTGCACTGGTACGGCCTGATGTATGTGCTGGCCTTTGCCCTGTTCATTATCCTGGGCAGAGTGCGCATCAAGCAGCCGCATATCGCCGTGCTGGGCTGGAAGAAGGAAGACCTCGACGACATGCTGTTCTACGGCATGCTGGGCGTGGTGATCGGCGGACGCCTGGGCGAAGTGCTGTTCTACCGCCCCGAATACTTCATGCACAATCCGCTGGAGATCTTCATGGTCTGGCATGGCGGCATGTCCTTCCATGGCGGCTTCCTGGGCGTTATCCTGGCCATGTATCTGTGGAGCCGCAAGGCGGGCCGCAACCTGTTCGACGTGCTCGACTTCATCGCCCCGCTGGTGCCGCTCGGTTATGCGGCCGGCCGCTTGGGCAACTTCATCAATGCCGAACTGCCGGGCCGCATCGCGCCGGAGAGCTTGCCGTGGGCCATGCAGTGGCCGGGCATTCCGTATCCCGTGCACCCGTCGCCCCTCTACCAGATGCTGGTCGACGGCATTTTGGTGTTCATCATCCTGTGGCTGTATGCGCGCAAGCAGCGTCCGCGCATGGCCGTGGGCGCCATGTTCACCCTGCTGTACGGCTGCGCGCGCTTCTTCACGGAATACTTCCGCACGCCGGACTGGGAAGTCGTGTGGCTGGGCGTGCCCATCACCTCGGGCCAGATGCTGTCGCTGCCGATGATCGTCGGCGCCATCGCGCTGCTGGTGTGGGCGTATAAAAGCCAGGTGATGGGCACGCCGCCCACCAAGGCCCGCGTGGCGGACGCCTGATCGGCCGCCCTAGGCCTTCAACCTGCTGGTAATCACTTTCCATTGCGCCGGCGTCACGGGCGTGATGGACAAACGGCTGCCCTTCTTCAACAACAGCATGTCTTCCAGCTCCGGCATCTGGCGCATCTCGGACAGGGGCAGCAGCGCCGTCTTCTTCACGCCGCGCACGTCGACGCTGATCCAGCGCGGCTGTTCAAGCGTCGCCTTCGGATCGAAATACTTGCCGCCCTCTTCAAACTGGCTGTGATCGGGATACGCGCCGCTGGCCACTTCGGCCACGCCCGCCACGCCCGGCTGCGGGCAGCTGGAATGATAAAACAGCACGCCATCGCCCGGCCGCATGCCATCGCGCATGAAGTTGCGCGCCTGGTAGTTGCGCACGCCGAACCAGGGCATGGTGTGCTGCGGTGCTGCCATCAGGTCGTCGATGCTCACTTCATCGGGTTCGGATTTCATCAGCCAATATTGTTTCATGCAGACTCCGTGTGAAAGCGACAGACGTAAAAAAACAGTTGCGCATGATGCGGCAACCGTTTTCAGTGGTAGTGCAAATTAGGCCCCGCCTGTGCCGCTATGCCGGCATCCCGAACCAAACGGTTCAAGGTGGTCACGTTAGTTCAATTTCGGGTTCGTCGAACGAGCGACGCTCACTCCCATCAAACAAAATTCGCAACCGATGCGCATAAATGGTTCAAGGAATATATGGCAATCGCGAACACCGCAGGGTAGACCCAAGTTTACTCCTTTGATCGCGCATCGCAAAGACAAATCGTACTGTGTCCGCTTAAAATCCAATTAATAACACTGAACAAAACCGTAGCGAGCGGCGATGAATTGTGGCCAAGAAGCGCAGCTGTGCTTGAGCACAGCGAGCATCGCAGGCCGCAAGGCGCGACGCGTAGTAGGTTTGGTTCGGTGTTTAAAAAAGATTTTCCTGGGGCGTCAGTGCACTATCCAGGACGGTGTGCATGGCCGAGATTTTCTGCTTCACTTCGAGTATCGTCAACTCCGACAGCGGGCCTTGCGGCGACTTCACGGAGAGGAATTCCGCGGCCACGCCCAAGGCGGCCAGCACGGCGATGCGGTCATTGCCCTTGACCTTGCCCGCGTCGCGGATGGCTTTCATTTTACTATCGAGATAGATCGCCGCTTCGCGCAGCGCGCGCTCTTCACCGTCGCGGCACACCATGCTGTAGGACTGGCCCATGATATTGACATCGACACGCGGCATTACGCTTCCTTCTCGTTCTCGGCAATATAGGCACCCGCTTCCGAAGCGGCTTGCTCCAGGCCGGCTTGCACCAGTTCGGGAATTTTTTCCAGCAACGCTTCCACCCGCTCCTGCGCCTCGCGCATGCGTTGCACATACAGGGCGTTCTCGGCGGCCAGCGCGGCATTGTCCTTGCGCAGTTGCGCGTTTTCACGGCGCAGCGCATGGGTCATTTCGGCCAGCAGGCCTATTTTGTCGGATAATTCGTTGAATTCGGAAATCATCCCGCCACTATAGGGCGGACGCTCCATGGGCGTCAATCGAATCACGCCGCTGTCACACATATTTACATCAATGCAGGGCAGTTGGCGGACAATACACGCTTTTTCCGGCGCTTTTCGCCAAGTGCGCGCATCTGCCAGCGCCGCGATGGCAGCGTTTTACTCGTCGACGTAATCAGGTTCGATATCGAGTCCGCCATAGCGGTTTTCGCAAGAGCGGCGCACCAGCGTCTGTTGTCCGCCCTTGCCGTCAAGCACCATCGTCAAGTCGCGGCAAGTACGGCGGTAGCTGCCAGGCTTGGCGTCCGTCCCCGAGGGCGTCAGGCGCACTGCCAGCGGCACCGCATTGCCCAAGCCCTTGTTGCTCCACTGGCGCGTCTTGCCATCCTCTTCATCTTTCAAGGTACGCACGGCGGCCGTCAGCAAGGCTTGCTGTTCCCTGGCATTGAGCCTGGCGATGGTGACGTCGGACAGGAAAGGCGGATACACGACGGGCGCCGGGTCCTTGCCCTGTACATCCCACTTGCCGCTGTTCTGCGTACAGGTGCGGCGGCTCAGGTCCTGCGACTTGTCGCCCGCCGTGACGACGAATTTCAGGTCGCGGCAGACGTGCGCCTTCAGGCTATGTTCCGTCATGCCGGAGTTGCTGAAGTTATACGTGACTTTCACCAGCACGCCGCTGTCGCCACCGTTGTCCCACACATGCGCTTCCTGGTCGTCGTCATCCTTGTTGAGGTCGTTGAACAGGTCGCCCAGCAACATTTCCTTTTCCAGCGGGCTCAAGGTAGCCACAGTGATCTCGTCAACGATGGTGGGCGTGTGCGCGCTAGCATTACCCAGCCAGGCGAGGCCGATGACGGTGGCGCCCAGCAGGCGCAGCACGGGACGGAAAACAGGAAATGGCATGGTATTCTTTCTGGAGCAAGTGGCGATATGTGGCGATATTGATATGCAATAGCAATCATCTTATCAAATTCCATAGTACAACTCTGTTTCCTGCGCGTACAGGAACGTCCCCCTTTCGTACGGCATGCTAGAGTCGCTGCTGTTGCTGACGCCCGGGAACGCGGCTTGTGCTGGCGCAAACCCAGTGCAGATGCAGGCTCTGCTGATCATGTATGTATATGCTCCTCTTGAATAAGCCCTTGAAGTTGACCCATACCGTCCCTATAATTAGCACTCGTTAGTAGAGAGTGCTAACAAACTCTTTCGTAGCAATCCTCAGGACTGATGGTGCTTGCCAGACCACTGCAGGGAACGCTACGCGGCGGGCGACGCCGCGATGCACCACTGCCGCAGACAGGCAAGGACAGGATGACATGGGGTTTGCTTGACCGTTGCGGGCTGCTTTCAACGGCGGTCACTGAAAGCACGTCTGGCGCTGTGCCGGACATGTATTCATTTAGCAACACCTATCCATTGAACTTTAAGGAGTTTTGTATGAATCTGCGCCCATTGAACGATCGCGTCATCGTCAAACGCCTCGACCAGGAAACCAAAACTGCGTCCGGCCTCATCATTCCTGATGCAGCTGCTGAAAAACCGGATCAAGGCGAAGTCCTTGCCGTAGGCAATGGCAAGATTCTCGACGACGGCAAAGTCCGTCCTCTGGATGTCAAAGTGGGCGACCGCGTCCTGTTCGGCAAGTACGCCGGCCAAACCGTCAAAGTTGACGGCGATGAGCTGCTGGTCATGCGCGAAGAAGACATCATGGCGATCGTCGTCAAGTAATTGTTTCCACGTTGTAGACAGATACATCCCGAAACTCAGGAGAATTGAACATGGCAGCTAAAGAAGTAGTATTCGGCGACGCAGCGCGCGCCAAGATGGTCGAAGGCGTCAACATCCTCGCCAACGCAGTCAAAGTAACGCTGGGCCCGAAAGGCCGCAACGTCGTCCTGGAGCGCTCGTTCGGCGCCCCTACCGTCACCAAGGATGGTGTGTCGGTAGCGAAAGAAGTTGAACTCAAAGACAAGCTCATGAACATGGGCGCGCAAATGGTCAAGGAAGTTGCTTCCCGCACCAGCGACAACGCCGGCGATGGCACCACCACCGCCACCGTGCTGGCACAAGCCATCGTGCGCGAAGGCATGAAGTTCGTTGCCGCCGGCATGAACCCGATGGACCTGAAGCGCGGTATCGACAAAGCAGTTGCCGCGACCGTCGAAGAACTGGCGAAAATCGCCCGTCCTTGCACCACGACCAAAGAAATCGCCCAAGTTGGCGCGATCTCGGCGAACTCGGACTACTCGATCGGCGAGCGTATCGCTGAAGCGATGGAAAAAGTCGGCAAAGAAGGCGTCATCACCGTGGAAGACGGCAAGTCGCTGAACGACGAGCTGGACATCGTTGAAGGCATGCAGTTCGACCGCGGCTACCTGTCGCCATACTTCATCAACAACCCAGAGAAACAAGTTGCCGTACTGGACAGCCCATTCGTCCTGCTGTGCGACAAGAAAATCTCGAACATCCGTGACCTGCTGCCGGTACTGGAACAAGTCGCCAAAGCTGGCCGTCCACTGCTGATCATCGCGGAAGACATCGAAGGCGAAGCGCTGGCAACCCTGGTTGTGAACAACATCCGCGGCATCCTGAAAACTTGCGCAGTGAAAGCACCTGGCTTCGGCGACCGCCGCAAAGCCATGCTGGAAGACATCGCTGTCCTGACGGGCGGCCAAGTGATCGCTGAAGAAGTCGGCCTGACCCTGGAAAAAGTGACCCTGGCCGAACTGGGCCAAGCGAAACGCATCGAAGTGGGCAAGGAAAACACCATCGTCATCGATGGCGCCGGCGAAGCTGCCTCGATCGAAGCACGCGTGAAACAAGTGCGTGTACAGATCGAAGAAGCGACCTCGGACTACGACCGTGAAAAACTGCAAGAGCGCGTCGCCAAACTGGCTGGCGGCGTTGCCGTGATCAAGGTTGGCGCTGCCACCGAAGTCGAAATGAAAGAGAAAAAAGCCCGCGTTGAAGATGCACTGCACGCGACGCGCGCTGCCGTGGAAGAAGGCATCGTGCCAGGCGGCGGCGTAGCCCTGCTGCGCGCACGCGCCAACATCACGGTCAAGGGCGACAATCCTGATCAAGATGCCGGTATCAAGATCGTCCTGCGCGCAATGGAAGAGCCACTGCGCATGATCGTGCAAAACGCTGGCGAAGAAGCTTCGGTCGTCGTGGCAGCCGTACTGGCTGGCACGGGCAACTATGGCTACAACGCTGCCAATGGCACGTATGGCGACATGGTGGAAATGGGCGTCCTGGACCCAGCCAAAGTGACCCGTTCGGCGCTGCAAAACGCCGCTTCGATCGCTTCGCTGATGCTGACAACCGACTGCATGGTCTGCGAAATCGCTGACGACAAAGCAGGCGGCGGCATGGGCGGCGGCATGGGTGGTATGGGCGGCATGGGCGGCATGGACGGCATGATGTAATGTCCGGCATCCCCGTGCGCAGGCGACGGCGCACGGGGATGCATAGCCGGGACAGGACAGGCAGACCAAAAGCTGCCAGCGCCTGCCCGGCGGCCCCGAGAGCCATCTTCTACGGAAGGTGGCTTTTTTTCGCCTATTCATTTGGCAAGCCCGTTAGCAAGCCCGTTGGCAAGCCCGGCGATTGCCCACCCGCGCGTTTTGCTTTAGCATGGCCGCCATCGTCCCTCTTTCTCACGCCACCATCATGCAGCCACGCGCCTCCTCTTCCAAAACCACCATCATCGCCGGCATCCTGGCCGGCTTGCTGGCCGCCGGCCTCGGCGCCTTTTACCTGCACCAGCAGTCCGCCCCGCACGCTGACAATGCCCCGGCCGCGAACAGCCAGGCGGCGCAGGAGCAGAACGCGCGCGCCGTCGATGCGCTGATGGCTTTGCCGGAAATCAAGGCTTGGTCGGCGCATATCGAAAAGGCTAGCGGCGGCCGCGCGCACGGTGCCGTGATGGAAACGTCGCCGGAAACGCGCCTCGTCGATGGCGTCGTTTGCTATCAGCTGAGCTTTTTCGAAAGCACGCCCGACGCGGCCCACCGCTGGGAAAGCTTTGTCGTCACGCCCGACGGCAAGCGCATCCTTGTCGACGATATCGTCAACGGTGACCTGATCAGCCTGGAACAATGGCGCAAGGACAGCGCGCCCATGCAGCGCATCGCCACGCAATAACGCCCCAGGCCGGCTGCGGGCGCGATGGCCAGGGATGCTGGTGTTGCAGCGCAAGCTTTACTTTCTGACATCGAAGCCCGATACTCGCCCACATGCCCGCCACCTCTGTCCGTCCCCTCGCGCCAGACGACGCCAGCGCCTACCGCGCGCTGCGCCTGGCCGGCATCGCCGAACTGCCCGCCGCCTTCTGCACCACGCACGCAGCGGAAAGCGGCTTGCCGCTGGCACAGATCGCCCAGCGCTTGCGCGCCACCTCACACCAAATAATATTTGGCGCTTTCAACGAAGAACAATTGATCGCCATTGCCGGCCTGCGCCGCGAACCGATCGCCGTCGTGCATGACAAGGCCAGCCTGTGGGGCGTGTATGTGGCGCCGCAGGCGCGTGGATGCGGCGCGGGACGGCAACTGGTGCAGGCGACCATCGCCCATGCCTGCACCATTCCCGAGCTGGGCCGCGTGCGCCTGGCCGTGGCGCAGGATAACTACGCGGCATTGAGCCTGTACCTGGGCTGCGGTTTTACCCTGGCGGACGGTCCCGCAGCGGAAGGCATGCTGCAATTGCAGCTGCTGCTGCCCCGCCCCGCTCGTGCAAGTGCCTGTGCAAGTGCAAGCCCAAGTGCCGAAAGTAATGTCTTTATGAAAATCAATACCTTACAAATCCCTGCGAAATAGCGGACAGGCCGTTTTTTCTGTTGCAAGCAAACGCGGCAGGCCTTAGCATCGCGGCTTACAAAAAAAACTTGGGGGAGAGCCAATGTCATCGGCCGAGACACAAACCGCCACGGGCAAAATGCCGCGGCAAATACCATACATCATCGCCAACGAAGGCTGCGAACGCTTCAGCTTTTACGGCATGCGCAACATCCTGACCGTTTTCCTGATCAGCACCCTGTTGCTGCAGCTTCCGGCCGAGCAGCGCACGGGCGAAGCCAAGCACGTCTTCCACACCTTCGTCATCGGCGTGTATTTCTTCCCGCTGCTGGGCGGCTGGCTGGCCGACCGCTTCTTTGGCAAGTACAACACCATCTTCTGGCTCAGCCTCGTGTATTGCGCCGGGCATGCCTCGCTGGCCATTTTCGAGAACAATGTCAAGGGCTTCTATTTCGGCCTGTTCCTGATCGCCTTCGGCTCCGGCGGCATCAAGCCTCTTGTCGCCTCGTTTGTCGGCGACCAGTTCGACCAGACCAACAAGCACAAGGCCAAGCTGGTCTTCGAGCTGTTTTACTGGATCATCAACTTCGGCTCCTTCTTCGCGTCTTGGCTGATGCCGATGTTCCTGCGTGACTTCGGCCCGGCCGTCGCCTTCGGCATTCCCGGCATCATGATGCTGGCCGCCACCATGGTGTTCTGGATGGGCAGCAAGAAATACGTGCACGTGCCGCCGGCGCCGCCGAATCCCGACTCGTTTACCCGCGTCGCCCGCACGGCTCTGCTGGCCCGTGTCGATGGCGGTTCACGCCCTGGCCTGTACGTGGCCTATGTCGGCGTGATCGGCGCGCTGTATGCGTTCTACAGCGTTCCCGAATGGGGTTTCGTGATTTCGGCGTGTACCGCGCTGGTCCTGCTGCTGGCCTTCGGCAGCATCGGCACGGCCATGCAGCTGGAACGCGCGCGCGGCATCCACCCGGATGATGCCGTCGAAGGCGTGCGCTCGGTCCTGCGCATCCTCGTCATCTTTGCCTTGGTCACGCCCTTCTTCTCACTGTTCGACCAGAAGGCCTCGACGTGGATCGTGCAGGCCGAATCGATGACCAAACCGGAAGGCTTCCTGCCATCGCAGATGCAGGCGCTCAACCCGTTGCTGGTAATGCTGCTGATCCCGTTCAATAACCTGGTACTGTACCCTAGCCTGCTGCGCTTTGGCTGGCAGCCGACGGCATTGCGCCGCATGACGGCCGGCATCGGCTTTTCCTCGCTGTCGTGGATCGTCATCGGTATGCTGCAACTGTCGCTCGACAGCGGCAATTCCGTTTCCATCTTCTGGCAGATCCTGCCCTACGCGCTGCTGACCCTGGGCGAAGTACTGGTGTCGGCCACGGGCCTGGAGTTTGCCTACAGCCAGGCGCCAGCATCGATGAAGGGCGCCATCATGAGCTTCTGGAATCTGTCGACCACCGTCGGCAACCTGTGGGTGCTGATCGTCAACAAGAGCGTGATGAACGAAGGCGTGATCAGCAAGATCGGCCAGAGCGGCATCAGCGTGACGGCCTTCCAGATGTTCTTCTTCGCCGCCTTTGCCGCCGTCGCCATGCTGGCCTTCGGCCTGTATGCAAGGCGCTACAAGATGGTGGACAACTACCGCCAGACGGCCATCCCGGCAAAAGCGTGATGCACGCCTGATCTGCCGCAATGAAGAAGGGCGCCCTCGGGCGCCCTTCTTTACGTCGTCACCGTCGGTGCGTCGCGCCCCGTGCGCTCGCGGATCTGCGCCACTTTTTCCGCCACGGCGATCAGTCCCGCCAGCGCCTCCTGGGTCGGAATGCCATGTTGCGCCGGATCGGCTTCATAGCGCTCCAGGTACAGGCGCAAGGTGGCGCCCTCGGTGCCCGTGCCGGACAGGCGCAGCACGATGCGCGCGCCGTCCGTCATGATGATGCGGATGCCCTGCTGCCTCGTCACCGAGCCGTCGACGGGGTCGGTGTAGCTGAAATCGTCGGCCAGCGCCACCGTGTAGCCACCCAGCACCTGGCCCGGCAAGGCGGCCAGCCGGCCGCGCACGGCCTCCATCAGCTGCTGCGCACCGGCGCTGTCGATGTCTTCATAGTCGTGGCGCGAATAGTAGTTGCGGCCATACGTGGCCCAGTGCGCGCGCACGATGTCTTCCACCGGCAGCCCTTTCGCCGCCAGCAGGTTGAGCCAGAACAGCACGGCCCACAGGCCATCCTTTTCGCGCACGTGGTTCGAGCCCGTGCCGTAGCTTTCCTCGCCGCACACGGTGGCCATGCCGGCGTCGAGCAGGGTGCCGAAGAATTTCCAGCCCGTCGGCGTCTCGTGGCACGGGATGCCCAGCGCGCTAGCCACCCGGTCGGCCGCGCCCGACGTGGGCATGGAGCGGGCGATGCCGGTCAAGCCCCCACGGTAGCCGGGTGCCAGCATGGCATTCGCGGCCAAAATCGCCAGGCTGTCCGAGGGCGTCACGTCGAAGCGCCGGCCGACGATCATGTTGCGGTCGCCGTCGCCGTCCGAGGCGGCGCCAAAATCAGGCGCATCCTCAGCGGCCATGATGGCAATCAATTCCTGCGCGTTGACGGGATTCGGGTCGGGATGGCCGCCGCCGAAGTCTTCCAGGGGTACGCCGTTGATGACGCTGCCTTTCGGCGCGCCCAGCATGCCTTCCAGGATGGCCGTCGCATACGGGCCGGAGACGGCGTGCATGCCGTCAAAGCAGATACGCAAGCCGCCCGCGAACAGGGCGCGGATGGCGTCGAAGTCGAACAGCTGCTGCATCAGCTCCGCATAATCAAGAACGGGATCGATCACTTCGACCGTCATCTGTTCGATGCGCACAGTACCCAAGGCGTCGAGGTCGATGTCGGCAGCGTCGCTGATGCGGTACTCGGTGATGGTTTGCGTGCGCGCAAACATGGCTTCCGTGACCTTTTCGGGCGCCGGTCCGCCATTGGCGATGTTGTATTTGATGCCGAAATCGCCATCGGGGCCGCCCGGATTATGGCTGGCCGACAGGATGATGCCGCCGCTGGCGCCATGCTTGCGGATCACGCAGCTGACGGCCGGCGTCGATAAAATGCCGCCCTGTCCCAGCAGCACACGCGCATAGCCATGCGCGGCCGCCATGCGCAGCACCGTCTGGATGGCCGCGCGGTTGTAAAAGCGGCCGTCGCCGCCCAGCACCAGGGTCTGGCCACGGCAGTCGCCGAGCGTGTCGAACACGCTTTGCACGAAGTTTTCCAGGTATTGCGGTGCGCTGAAGACCGCCACCTTCTTGCGCAAGCCTGAAGTGCCGGGTCGCTGGCCGGCCATCGGCGCCGTATTGATAATTTGAATAGCCATCTTGCCTCCTTATTAACTTCTCATGTTAACCGATGCTGGCCGCAGGGCAAAGCGTTGTAAGCCTGCCACGGTGCGGCAAGCCACTTAACGCGACATCCCGGCATGCCATATAATGAGAATCATTCTCATATGCGGCATTCCTGGCTGCGGACTCATACATCGGACGCCGTGGTTGCACGCTATTACCAAGAACTGTTGAACTTTTGCTGGCGCAGCTTGCGCAACCGCGAAGCTGCTGCCGACCTGGTGCAGGAAAGCTATGCGCGCGTGCTGGGCGAACAGGCCGTGCGCGAACCGCGCGCGCTGCTGTACCACACGGCGCGCAACCTGCTGATCGACCAGCACCGGCGCGCCGCCTTGCGCCAGCACGAGGAACTCGACGCCCTGCCGGAAACGGCGCATCCTGCCGCGCCGCGCCATTTGCAACCGGAGCAGGCGCTGGAAAGCAGCCAGGACTGGCAAGCCTGCGTGGCCGCCATCGACGCCTTGCCGCCGCGCTGCCGCGACGCCTTCGTGCTGCACATCTTCGAGGAATTGCCGCACGCACAAATCGCCGCGCGCATGGGCATTTCCGTGAGCATGGTGGAAAAACATATCGCGCGCGGCATGCTCAGTTGCCAGGCACAGTTGCATTCTTTACGGGAAGCCACATAATGGCGGCCATGACCGCCCACCCGCCCCGCCACGCTTTCGGCCCCTCCGCCCAGGAGCAGGCGGACGTGCGCGAGTACGCCGCTTTTGCCGCCACGCAAGACCCGGTAGCGCTGGCGGCCGCCACCTGGTTCAGCCGGCGCGGCAACCTTGATGTGCAGCAACAGGCCGACTTTGCCGCCTGGCTGGCAGCCGATGCGCAGCACGCGCAAGCATATGCGCAGCTAAAGGATACGCACCGCAACGCGCGCAAAATTCCCGCGCAGGTGGCCGCACGCTGGGCAGTGCCGCAGGCAGCGCCACTTCCCCGCCGCCCGCTTCTGCGCTCCCTGCGCGTGCTGCCGTATGCGGCCGCCGCCATGTTGCTGCTCAGCGTGGGGGCGGGCGGTTACCAGTGGTGGCAACAGCAAGCCGTGTTCAGCCAGTCCTATGCCACCATGCGGGGCCAGCGCCTGGCCATCGCCCTGCCCGACGGCAGCAAGGTACAGCTCGATACGGCCACACAGCTGCACGTCACCCTGTACCGCCAGCGCCGCGAAGTGCGTCTGGCGCACGGTGAAGCGCTATTCCAGGTGCAAGCGAAGCAAGGACAACCGTTCGACGTCCTGAGCGGTCCTTTGACAGTGACGGTGGTGGGCACGCAGTTTTCCGTGCGTAACACGCTCGAACACGACGGCCAGCTGCGCGTGGCCGTGCAACATGGCCAGGTGCGTGTGGCGGGCGCGCGGCAGGAGCAGGTCGCGCTGACGGCCGGCCAGGGCGTAACTGCCGACGCCAGCGGCCACCTGTCTGAAGTCGCCAGCCTGGCCCCAGGCAGCGTGGCGCCGTGGCGCGACGGCAGGATCACCTTCGATAACGTGCCGCTGGGCGCGGCGCTGGCCGAATTCGAGCGCTATGGCGACACGGGCCTGGTCGCGCGCGATCCCGCCGTGGCCAGGCTGCGTATCGGCGGCAGCTTCAGCCTGACCCAGCTCGACCGCTTCGCCGCCGCCCTGCCGCAGCTGCTGCCCGTCCACGTCGTACGCGATGGTGCCGTCAGCGAGATCCGCATGGCGGCAAAAATGCCGGCGCAAGCCCCTGCGATACGGCTGCCTGAAAAATAAATGCAAATAGTTCGCATTCGCAGGTGAGGATTTGGCGCACTGCCGCGTCTACCAAGTTAATCGACAATAAATTAACCTGGAGAAATGCAACATGTGGTCCCCCCGCCTCAATCTGACACCCGCCCCCTTCGCCCTGGCCGCCATGCTGGCCCTGGGCAGCATCCCCCTGGCACAGGCGCAAACGGCGCCCACCGTCAAGCTGGCCATCGCTGCCCAGCCGCTTGGGCAAGCCCTGAATGAACTGGCGCGGCAAGCCAATCTGCAACTGCTGTTCGCCCCCGAGCTGGTGGCCGGCAAGACGGCGCCCGCCGTCAGCGGCACGCTGAGCGTGGCCGAGAGCCTGGAGCGCCTGCTGGCCGGCAGCGGCCTGGCCGCCAGCATCGACGGCAGCAGCGTCATCATCCGTCCGGCGCCCGCCGCCACGGGCAAGGTGGCGACCCTGGCGGAAATCACCGTCAGCGCGCGCCAGGAGGCGACGAGCGATACGGAACTGACGAAGTCGTATGCGGCGCAGGCGGTCAGCATCGGCAAGGGCCGGCAAAGCCTGCGCGAGATTCCCCAGTCCGTCTCCGTGCTGACGCGCCAGCAACTGAACGACCAGAATTTGCTGAGCCTGGACGACGCCATGCGCGGCGTGACGGGCATCACCGTCGAAGCCAGCAGCACGGGCGGCAACCACGGCAACTTTTATTCGCGCGGCTATGCGCTCGACGCGGTGCAGGTCGATGGCGTGATGACGCCGGCCAGCACGGGCAATGACTTGTCGGCCGGCTTCGGTCTGGCCATCTATGACAGGGTGGAAGTGCTGCGCGGCCCTGCCGGCCTGTTCCAGGGCGCGGGCGATCCGGGCGGCACCATCAACCTGGTGCGCAAGCGGGCGCGCGACACCTTCGCCGCCAGCGGCGTGCTCAGCGCAGGTTCCTGGGACCGCTACTATGCGGAAGCGGACGTGACGGGCCCCCTGAGCGCGGACGGCAAGGTGCGCGGCCGCCTGGTGGCGGCGTATGAACACCGGCGCTCCTTCGTCGACCACGTGTATGCG
Organism: Janthinobacterium sp. SUN073; assembly: GCF_030397665.1. Classification (GTDB taxonomy): domain Bacteria; phylum Pseudomonadota; class Gammaproteobacteria; order Burkholderiales; family Burkholderiaceae_D; genus Janthinobacterium. Next base: position 918,050 of record NZ_JAPUBT010000001.1, read on the forward strand.
GAAAAGCCCTTGCTGTACGGCACCGTTGCCGTCGATCTGGCGCCGGGCACCGTGCTGACGGGCGGCGTCACCTGGCAGCAATACAAGGGCCGTCCCGCCTTCGGCCTGCCCGCCTATGAAGACGGGCGCCTGCTCGATGTGCCCCGCTCGACCTACCTGGACCCGGCCTGGAACCACATCACGGAAAAGGTCACGGAATACTTTGCCGAGCTCGACCATAAACTGGACAACGGCGGCCAGGTCAAGGTGACCGCCCTGTACCGCGAGCAGGATGAGCCATCGCGCAACTTCGGCTGGTCCGACTGCTCGGCCGACCCCGTCACGGGCGACAGCTGCCTGATCAGCTGGAACTACCGCAGCCACTGGAAGACGCAGGGCTTGGACGCTTACCTGGCTACGCCGTTCCAGGCATTTGGCCGCAGCCACGACCTGATCGTGGGCGCCGACTATCGCCAGGTGCACAAGAATTTCCGCTACGGCGGAGGCAAGGCCACCCCGATCAACATCTACCATCCGGATAACAATATCCCCCAGGCCAGCTACACTTTTACTGACGGCAACGACAACCGCACCAAACAGTTCGGCCTGTACGCGCGCACCCGCCTGCAGGCGACCGACCGCCTGGCCATCAACCTGGGCGGGCGCCTGACGCACTGGGACAACCATACCGTCAACCGCAACGCGTATTTCAACCAGTTCACCGACGTCAGCAACACCATCAATGCGAAATTCACGCCGTATGCGGGCCTGGTCTATGAGCTCGACAAGCAGGTGTCGGCCTATGGCAGCTACACGCGCATTTTCTCGCCTCAATCCACCACGGACGCTGCCGGCCAGACCCTGAAGCCGCGCACGGGGCAGCAATTCGAACTGGGACTGAAGGCGGAGCTGTTCGACAAGAACGTCAACGCGCATGCGGCCCTGTTCCGCATGGAAGATGAAAATCGCGTCATGCCCGATCCGGCCAACCCGCTGTTTTCCATCGGCGCGGGCAAGATGCGCAGCCAGGGCATGGAAGCCGAACTGAGCGGCAGCCCCGTGCCGGGCTGGAACATCACGAGCGGCTATTCCTACACCAGCACGCGCACCCTCGAAGGCAGCGACGACCAGAAGGCCCAGCTGTACACCTTCATCGCGCCGCGCCACAATCTCAACCTGTGGACCACCTACCGGCTGGCCGGCGCGCTCGACAAGGTCAGCGTGGGCGGCGGCTTGCGCAGCGTCAGCAGCATGTACCGCCTGAACGGGCCCGTGAAATTCGAACAGGGGCCCGTCACCACGGTGGGCTTGCAGGCGGGCTACCGCCTCAGTCCCAAGCTGGAGCTGTCACTGACGGTGAACAACCTGTTCGACAAAAAATACTACACGCGCGTGTGGGCCGCCTACGGTTCCAACTTCTATGGCGAACCGCGCAACGCCATGCTGACCCTGCGCGGCCAGCTGTAACGCGCCCCGCCAGGACGGCCGCCGCCAGCAATGGGGCGGCCGTCCCCGTTTACAACATCGTACTCTTGCATGTCTCGCAACCCCACACTATAATAAGAATAGTTCTCATTCACATTTGGATTCCGTTCGGAGTCTGCATCCCGCATGTCCCGCCTGCCATCGATCGGCCAGGACGGCATGGCTGATGCGCAGCTGGATGACACGCTGCGCCAGCCAGGCATCCCCGCCAAGCAAGCCTTCCCATATCAACAACGAAAAAAGGTAGTTTCATGGTGCGAGCACGTTCGCTGGCCGGCGCTGCCGCCGCCACTTTCCGGTACTTTGCAGCGCTGCGGCAAGCACGTTCCTCACCACAAACTAAGGCATACAGCATGCACATCACTTCCATCGCGCGCCCCGGCGTCCTCGCCACCGCCCTGCTGGGCGCAGCCCTCGCTTCTGGCTCAGCCAGCGCGCACCAGATCTGGCTGCAGCAAGACGGCAAGACAGCCAGCGTGTACTTCGGCGAGTTCGGCGACAACCTGCGCGAAGCGTCGCCCGGCCTGCTGGACAAGTTCAGCATCAAGAACGTGACATGGATCTCGGCCAAGGGCGCACAGCCGCTGCAGGCAAGCAAGACGGCCGGCGCGTTCATCCTGAATGGCAAGGTGGGCGCCGGCGAAAGCATCATCGTCGAGGAAGACAACTACCCGTCGTGGGAAGAGAAGAAGGATGGCAAGAGCACGCGCACCGTGTGGATTCCCGCCGCGCGCCTGATCGCCGACAGCAAGGCACAAGCGCCCGCGCTGACCCTGGACCTGGTGCCAACCGGCAAACCGGGCCAGTTCCAGGTCAGCTACCAGGGCAAGCCGCTGGCGCAAGCCAAGGTCAACGCCGTGGTGCAATCGGGCTGGGGCAAGGAAGCGTGGAGCGATGCGCAAGGCCTGGTCAGCTTCCCGCTGCCATGGAAGGGCACCTATGTACTGGAAGTGCAGCACACGGACAAAACGGCCGGCCAGCGCGGCACACAAGCCTATGACAAGGCCATGTTCGTAACCACCCTGAGCCTGCTGCAGCCGCAAGGCGTGACGCCGCTGCCGGCCGGCCCGGCCCAGCCACCGAGCAAGGATCACGACTGACCATGCAAGCGCCAGCCAATACTGAAATCACTGAGAAAATGCCGCGCCTGCGGCTCTCCGCCGGCGCCGTCTACCGCCTCGGCGTGGCTTCCCGCAGCGTGGCCGCCATCGTTGGCGGCTACGTGCTGGCCGCGCTGGTCACCATGCTGCTGTCGGTAAGCCTGCCCATGGCCCGTTCCGAAGCCGTCATGACAGCCACCCTGCTGTCGTTTGCCATCTACACCTGCGCCGTGATGTGGGTCTTTGCCACGCGCAGCGCCCTGCGCGCCTGGCTGGGCCTGTTGATTCCCGCCGCCATCATCGCCGCCATCCTGCAGTGGATGGACGCACTATCCTGGAGTTTCGCATGAAAGAAGGTTTCCGCCAGTCGATGGCTTGGCTGCACACCTGGTCCGGCCTGCTCGTCTGCTGGATTTTGCTGCTGGTGTTTTGCGCCGGCACGGCCAGCTACTACCGCAATGAAATCACCCTGTGGATGCAGCCCGAATTGCATGGCGCCGCCGCCAGCCAGGTAAGCACAGAGGAAGCGGCCAAGGTCGCGCAAAAAGCGATGCAAGAACGCGCCACGGGCGCCACGCGCTGGTTCATCAGCCTGCCCGGCGAGCGCAATCCCGCCACGCAGCTGGGCTGGAGCAAGCCATCGCAACCGGGCGAAAAGAAACGTGGACGGCGCGGCAATTTTCATAGCGAAAAAGCCGACCCGGCCACGGGCGAGGTGCTATCGAAGCCGCGCGAGACGCGCGGCGGCGAATTCCTCTATCGCCTGCACTTCGACCTGCACTACATGTCGGCCATCTGGGGCCGCTGGATCGTGGGTTTCTGCGCCATGTTCATGTTCGTCTCCATCATCAGCGGCATCGTCACGCACAAGCGCATCTTCAAGGACCTGTTTACCTTCCGTCCGAAAAAGGGCCAGCGCTCGTGGCTCGACGCGCACAACGTGACAGCCGTGCTGGCACTGCCCTACCACATCATGATCACCTACACGGGCCTGGTCACCCTGATGTTCCTGTACATGCCATCTGGCGCCACGGCCGCCTACAAGGGCGACCAGGATGCCTTCTTCGCCGAAGCGTTTCCCGGCCGCTCGGGCGACAGCAAGCCGGCCGGCGTGGCCGCGCCGCTGACGCCCCTGGCGCCTCTCGTGCGCCAGGCGGAACAGCAGTGGGGCGGCAAGGTCGAACGCATCTCCGTGAATCACCCGGGCGACGCCAACGCCACCATTTCGCTGACGCGCGCCGGCGGACGCGACATGTCGTCGAAGCAGCCCTCGATGGAGTTCGATGGCGTCACCGGCAAGCTGCTGTCGACCGATGGCAACGCGCAGCCTGGCGCCGCCGCCACGCACGGCGTCATGGTTGGCTTGCACGTCGCGCATTTCGGCGGACCGCTGCTGCGCGCGCTGTTCTTCCTCTCCGGCCTGGCCGGCTGTGCCATGGTCGCCACGGGCGCCCTGCTGTGGGCCGTCAAGACGCGCCAGAAGCAAGCCAAGGCGCTGGCCGCCGGCAAGCGCGCCAGCTTCGGCCTGCGCCTGGTCGAGGCGCTCAACATCGGCGCCATCGCCGGCATCCCGATCGCCTTCGGCGCCTACTTCTGGGCCAACCGCCTGCTGCCGGTGGCGATGGAAGACCGGGCGAAAGAGGAGATCGCCTGCTTCTTCGGCGCCTGGGCCCTGGCCGCCATCATCGCCCAGCTGCGCCCCTCGCGCGCCATGTGGCGCATGCAGCTGGCCGTGGGCGCCTTCCTGCTGGCGTCATTGCCCGTGCTGAACGTCTTCACCACCAATTCACACCTGGGCGTGACCCTGTTCCTGGGCCGCGGCCCCGTGGCGGTGGCCGCCTTCGACCTGGTGGTGCTGGCGCTGGGCCTGGGCCTCGCGTATGCGGCGTTCAAATTGAAGCCGCTGCCCGTGAAGGCGGCCAAGGCGGCGCCAGTAAAACCGGTGCAGACGATGGAGGCCGCGTGATGGAGCTGCTGTCGAACTTCCTCGTCTTTGCCCTGTGCTATGCGGGCCTGTCCTCGCTGTGCCTGGCCATGGACCGCCACTATGCCGACCTGCACGGACGCGGCGCCGAACCGCCCGCGCCGCTGCGCCGCCGCCTGCAATGGGCAGGCTGGCTGGCGCTGGCGGCCGGACTGGCTTGGGCCATGCACATCGCCGGCGGCGGCTACGGCCTCGTCTACTGGGTCGGCAGCCTGACGGGCTGCGGCTTGCTGCTGATCTGGCTGCTGCCCTACGCACCGCACCAGGCCATGCGCCTGGCGCGCATGATCGGCGGCGCGGCCGTGCTGGCCGCCGTCGCGCTGGCAGTGCTGTAACGATCATGACCATGCTCCCCCTGCTGTCCACGCAGCTGGAAAGCCATTACCGCGCGCACCACGGCTGGCTGGCGCACTGGCTGCAACGGCGCCTGGGCAATGCTTTTGATGCCGCCGACCTGATGCAGGACACTTTCATCCGCCTGCTGGCCAGTGCCCCCGCACAGCCGCAAACACCGGCCCTGCGCGCGCCGAAGGCTTACCTGGCCACCGTCGCCAAGCATTTGCTGATCAATCATTTACGGCGCCAGTCGCTGGAACGCGCGTGGGCCGATGCGCTGGCCGCGCAGCCAGAGCAGTACCAGCCCTCCGTCGAGCAGCGCGCGCAAATCCTGCAGGCGCTGCAAGCGGTCGACGCCATGCTCGATGGCTTGAAACCGAAGGTGCGCGCCGTCTTCATCCTGGCGCAGATCGAAGGCCATGCGTATGCGGACATCGCCGCGCAGCTGGGCATCGGCGAACGCTCCGTGAAGCGCTACATGGCCGAGGCGCTGACCGAATGCGTGCTGCAGGCGCCGGACTGGGCGCCATGAGCAGCGCCGCTCCCCTGTCTCCCCCGCTATATCCTCCGCTATCGCGCAAGGTGGCGCGCCAGGCCGTCGAATGGTATTTGCTGGAGCAGTCGGGCCAGGCCACACAGGATGATCTGGCGGCATCGGCCGAATGGCGCGCGCGCGACCCGGAACATGCGCGCGCCTGGAGCAAGGTGCAGCAGGTCGGCCAAACGGCCAGCCTGCTGCCGCCGGATCTGGCCGCGCCCGTGCTGCGCCGGCCGCAGCGCCGCGTGGCCGTGCAAGTGCTGCTGGCGCTGATGACGGCGCCCGCCGCCTGGCTGCTGGTGCGCCATGAACTGCTGGCCGACTACCGCAGCGGCGTGGGCGAACGGCGCGACGTATCGTTGCCCGATGGCGGCACCCTCGTGCTCAACACGGACAGCGCCGTCGACCTGGCGTATGGCGCCGATGAACGTTTGCTGACGCTGCGCCGCGGCGAAGTGCTGGTGCAGACGCGCCCCGACCATGCGGGCAGCCGCCCCTTCATCGTCGCCACCTGCCATGGCCGCATCCGCGCGCTGGGCACACGCTTTACCGTGCGCGTCGACGACGACAGCAGCCGGGTGACAGTGCTCGAACACGCGGTGGAAATCACGCCGCGCGCGCCCTCGGCCACCGTGCGCACGCTCATGGCGGGACAGCAATGCCGCTTCGACGCCAGCCACGCCAGCCTGCCCGCGCCGGCGCCGCCGCAAGCCGATGCATGGGTGCGTGGCATGCTGGCGGCGCAGGACATGCGCCTCGATGCCTTCGCCTTTGAACTGTCACGCTACCGCCCCGGCCTGCTGCGCGTGGAACCGCAGGTGGCGGGCTTGCGCCTGACGGGCGCCTTCCAGCTCGACGACACGGACGCCGTGCTGGCAAGCCTGGCGCGCATGCTGCCCGTCGACGTGCTGTACCGCACCCCATACTGGGTCACCATCGCGGCCCGCAAAAAATAATTTATAAAAGTTGGCCCTTTTTCTCGGCACGGCCTGTCCTATGGGTATTGCAACGATACCTTACAACGACACTCCACCGGAAAGGCCAGACCATGCACCCACCCCGTTTGACTCCCCTCGCGCACGCCATCGGCAGCGCTGTGATCCTGCTGTCGCTGGCACAGGCGCCGGCCATGGCGGCCGATGCCACCGCGCCGGCCACCGCGCAAACGGCCTTCAACGTGCCGGCCGGCGAGCTGTCCGCAGCCATCGCCAGCTTTGCCATCGAGGCCAAGGTCAGCGTGGGCGCGGCGGCCGAACTGCTGCAAGGCGTGCGTACGCCAGGTCTGAACGGCAGCTACACGGTGCCGCAGGCACTGGCCCGTTTGCTGACCGGCACAGGACTGGAAGCACTGCCCAGCGGGGAACGCAGCTACGTGCTGCGCAAGACGGGCGCTGCATCGCACGGCGCGCCGATTGCCGCCACCCTGGACGAAGTGGCCGTCAGCTCCAGCGCCCTGCGCGACGGCACCACGGAAGGCAAGCGCGGCTACGCAGGCCTGACCAGCGCCACGCGTTTGAACCTGTCGCTGCGCGAAACGCCGCAGGCGGTCAGCGTCATCACGCGCCAGCAGATCGACGACCAGGGTTTGCGCACCTTGCAGGACGTGCTGCTGCAGGCGCCCGGCATCACGGTCGACCATTCGTCGAGCACGCGCGAATACGACCAGGTGTTTTCACGGGGATTTGAAGTGACGTCGTACATGTTCGACGGCATCCCGACCAGCAAGAACCTGGAAGCGCGCACCTACGACATGGCCATCTACGACAGGGTCGAAATCATCCGCGGCGCGACGGGCCTGATCAGCGGCACGGGCAGCCCGTCGGCGGCCGTCAACCTGGTGCGCAAGCGCCCGGGCCGCCGCTTTGCCGCCACGGCCGGCGCGCAACTGGGATCATGGGACCGCTACCGCATCGAAGGCGATGTCTCGACGCCCTTGACTCTTGAGGGCAAGGTGCGCGCGCGCGTCGTCGCCGCGCATGAAGACCAGCGCTCCTTCATCGACCGCTACCGCCAGAAAAAGGACGTGCTGTACGCCATCGTCGAAGCGGACCTGACGCCATCGACGGTGCTCAGCGCCGGCATCAACTACCAGCAGGAAAAGCTGAAAGGCGCGGGCCGCGACTTCCCCATGTTCTATGCCGACGGCTCGCAGACCAGCTTCCCCCGCGCGATGAACGGCACGGCCGCGTGGAGCACGTACGAGCGCGAACAGAGCATGCTGTTCGCCACGCTCGACCACTATTTCGACAACGACTGGATCGCCAAGCTGGCCGTCAGCCGCAGCAGCAACCAGTACGACGCCTTGCAGGGCTTTTCCGGCAATGGCTACCCTGAGCGCGTGACGGGCGGCGGCATGCGGCTGTGGCTGGCCAACTGGCACAGCAAGCCGCAACAGACCTCGCTCGACGCCTATGTCAGCGGCCCGTTCCAGGCCTTCGGCCGCCAGCATGAACTGGTGCTGGGCGTGAGCGCCTCGGAACTCAAGACGAACAGCCCCATCTATCCGGGCTGGCGCCTCGATGGCTATGACTACACGGTGCCGGATATCCACGCCTGGAATGGCGCCATGCCGGTGCCCGACTACAGCGGCACGCGCCTGGGCAGTTCGTACGACAAGGAACAGGAAAGCGGCCTGTATGCAACCCTGCGCCTGCGCCCGACGGACGCGCTGTCGGTGATTTTTGGTGCGCGCCTGTCGTACTGGAAGCGCGACATCCGCAGCGACTATGTCAATGACACGGACCTGTACGACGCGATGCGCGAAAACGGCAAGATCACGCCGTATGCGGGCCTCGTCTACGACCTGGGCCGGCACTGGTCGGCCTACGCCAGCTACACCAGCATCTTCACGCCGCAAAGCCAGCGCGACGTCCACAGCCGTTTCCTGGCGCCGCTGGAAGGCAAGAACTATGAAGTGGGCGCGAAGGGCGAATTCTTCGGCGGCAAGCTCACCACCAGCGCCGCCCTCTTCCATCTGAAGCAGGAAAACCTGGCAGAAGCCGATCCGGGCAATGTCTGGATCATCGGCACGGGCGGCGGTTCCTACGCCTATCACACGGTCAAGGGCGCCACCACGCGCGGCGTCGAGGCGGAAGTCTCGGGCCAGCTGCGTCCCGACTGGCAACTGACGGCCAGCTATGCCTACAGCCGCATCCGCAACGCGGCTGGCGCACGCATCCAGACCAGCCAGCCGCAAGCCATGGCCAAGCTGTGGAGCACCTGGCGCCTGGCGCAAGGCGTACCGGGCCTGGTGCTGGGCGGCGGCGTGAACTGGCAGAGCGATATCTACATGGATGACCGCGGGCCGAATGGCGAACGCTTCACGCAGAAGGCGTATGCGGTGGCGGGACTGATGGCGCAGTATCAGGTCAGTGCGCAGCTGGTGGCGACCCTGAACGTCAACAATGTCTTCGACAAGAAGTACTACTCGACGGGCATGGGCGGCTACTACGGCGATCCGCGCAACGCCATGCTGTCGCTGCGCTATCAGTTCTGAATGACTTCACTACTTTTGAGCAGCACCTCGATGCCTTCGGGCGCCATGGCGCGGCCCAGGTAGTAGCCAAACGCCTCGTCGCAACCCATCTCGGCGAGCAGTTCCAGCTGCGCACCGCTTTCCACGCCGCCGGCGATGGTGCGCAGTCCGAGCGTGCGCGCCATCACCACGATGGCGCGCACCATGACGCCGTCGCCGCCCGGCTTGCCCAGGTCGTCGACGAAACACTTTTCGATCTTCACGGCATCCATGGGAAAGCGTTTCAGGTAAGTGAGTGAAGCGTCGCCCGTGCCGAAATCGCTGATGGCAATCGCCATGCCCAGCTGGCGGAACTGGCGCAGTATCAGTTCGCAGTTCTGGTTGCGGTCGATCAGGATGCCGGCGGCGATTTCCAGTTCGATGCAATGCCCCGGCACGCCGGCCGCCTCCAGCGCGGCGGCGAAATTGCGCGCGATATCGCGCTGGTAGAACTGCCGCGCCGACAGGCTGACGGACACCGTCAGCCTCTGCCCCTGCGCCATCCAGCTGCGCGCCTGTTCCACCGCCGTGGCCAGCACCCAGGCGCCCACCGGCAGGATCAAGGCGCTTTCTTCCAGCACCGGCAAAAAATCGAGCGGCATCATCAGTCCCAGTTCCGGGTGCTTCCAGCGCAGCAGCGCCTTCACGCCCGTGATCCTGCGCGTCTTCAGGTCCATGCGCGGCTGGTAGAACAGGGCGAATTCGTTGCGTTCGAGCGCATGGCGCAGGGCCGTCTCGAGGATGGTGCGCGAATACGACTGCGTCTGCATGCGCGCGGCGTAACGCAAACAAGTGCCCGGCGCGTGGCGCTTGGCCGCGTACATGGCCAGGTCGGCCTTCTCGATCAGCGCATTGACGTCGTCGTCATCGTCCGGGTACAGGGCCACGCCCACGCTGGCCGCCACCGACAGGCTGTATTCGCCGATGACGAAGGGCGCGGCGATGGCGGCGACGATCTTTTCGGCCACCCGCTCGGCATCGTGCGCCGTGCGCAGTTCCGTCAGCAGGATGATGAATTCATCGCCGCCCTGGCGTGCCACCGTGTCGACCTTGCGCACGCACTGCTGCACCCGGCGCGCGAACTCCGTCAGCACCTGGTCGCCCACGTCGTGCCCCAGGCTGTCGTTGATGGATTTGAAGCGGTCGATATCGACGAACAGCACGGCCAGCAAAGCCTGGTGGCGGCGCGCGTAGGCGATGCCGTGCTCGAAGCGGATCTGGAAATGCAGGCGGTTCGGCAAGCCCGTCAAGCCGTCGTGGTGGGCGATGAATTCCAGTTGCTGCTCGGCGCGCCGGCGCGCCGACACATCGTGCAGCAGCAGCACCGCGCCGCCCTGCGCCAGCGGCGCGCAACTGTATTGCACGTCGATGCGCTTGCCATCGAGATGGCGCAGCAGCACGGCACCGCGCGCCACCTCCAGCACTTCCTGCCGCGCCACGCAGTCGCGCACCTGGCGCGCCGCATCGACAGGCGCGCCGTCATGGAACAGCGGTAGCAGCTCGGTCACAGGCTGGCCCAGGCCATCGTCGCCCAGCAAGCCACCCATGCTGCTGGCGCGGGGATTCATGTACTGCACCACGCCATCGTGGTCGGTGCCGATGACGGCCGCCGGCAGCGCGTGCAGCAGCGCCAGCGCATCCGCCATGCGCTGCGCCTGCGCTGCCTGCAGCACCACGCCCGTCGCATGGCGCATGCGCCACATGCGCGCCGCCTGCCACTGGCAGGCCAGCAGCGCGCTCAGCACCACGGTCAGGGTCAGGCACAGCGCCAGCAGCAGCGCCGTCATGCGTCACCCGGCAGGCGGAAAGTGAAGAACATGGTTTTCCTTTGCAACGCGCGCCATGCGGCCGGGCGCAGATCCATGCGGAAAGGAAATAGTATAAGAATTTCGGCGCGATATTTGCCTGATCGGACGCCGCTTGACTGGCATCAAGCGGCGCGGGGCGGGCCTGCATCAGGTCAGCGACAGTCTCCGGATCGGCGCGGCCACGCCGGGAACGGCATGCAGTTTGAAGATGCTGACGGCGTCGGCCAGGCTGGCCGCCTGCTGCTGCAGCGCGTCCGCGGCGGCGGCGGCCTGCTCCACCAGGGCCGCGTTCTGCTGCGTCACGCCATCCATCTGGCTGATGGCGATGCTGATCTGCTCGATGCCGTCGCGCTGCTCCACGCTGGCCACGGCGATCTCGCCGATGATGGCATTCACGCGCTGCACGCTGCTGACCACATCGTCCATCGTGCGCCCCGCCTGGCCCGCCAGCACGCTGCCCTCTTCCACCGTGCGCACGGATTCGCCGATCAGCTGCTTGATTTCCATGGCCGCCGCGGCCGACCTGTGCGCCAGGCTGCGCACTTCGGTGGCCACGACGGCAAAGCCGCGTCCCTGCTCGCCCGCGCGCGCCGCTTCCACGGCCGCGTTCAGGGCCAGGATATTCGTCTGGAAGGCGATGCCGTCGATGACGGCGATGATGTCGACGATGCGCTTCGACGAGGCATTGATATGGCTCATGGTCTGCACCACCTGCGCCACGGCCTCGCCACCGCGCTGCGCCACGTCGGACGCGCCGCCGGCCAGCTGGCGCGCCTGGTCCGCGTTGTCGTTGTTCTGCCGTACGGTGGAGGTCAGCTCGATCATCGCGGCGGCCGTTTCTTCCAACGAACTGGCCTGCTCCTCCGTGCGCGAAGACAGGTCCATGTTGCCGCTGGCGATTTCGCCCGACGCCGTGGCGATGGCGTCCGTGCCGACGCGCACCCGTCCCACGATGTCGGCCAGATTGCCACTCATCACCTTCAAGGCACGCAGCAGGTCGCCGATTTCATCGCGGCTGCTGTCGGCCACCACGGCGCGCAAGTCGCCGGCCGCCACTTGCTGGGCGATGCCGACGGCCGCGCCCAGCGGCACCGTGATGCTGCGGATCAGCCACCACACGGTGACGCTGCCGACCACCAGGGTCACCAGCACGGTGGCCAGCATGGCGATGCTGGCGCTGCGGTGCGCGGCCGTATCCTGCTCCTTCATCTGCGCCATCAGGCTGTGCGACTGCTTGCCGATAGTGGCGACGATGGCGTCGATCTGGCGCGTCGGTTCGCGGTCCATGCCCTTGACCAGCGCATCGACCGTGTGGGCGCTGTCGGCGCGCGCGCCGTCATACTGCTGCAGCGCCGCCAGGTAGCTCACGCCCAGCGCGTCGTGCGCCTGCAGGGCTTGCGCCACGGGCGCCGTATCGAGTTTCAGCGCGGCCATCATGGCCTGCAAGCTGGCCAGTTCCTTGCGCGTCTGCGCGCCGCTGGCGACAAACGCTTCGCGGTAGCGCCGGAAGGCGGCAGCATCGCCGCCGCGCAGCAGGATGTTTTTCCATTCCTGCACCTGGATCTTGAATTCCACCTGCGCGCTGCGCGCCGCGTCGACCGCTTCCGTCAGGGCCACGGAGCGCTGCATGGCTTCCGCGCTGCGCGCGCTGGCCGCATCGAGTGCGCTCCAGCCGCGCACGCCAACGAATACCAGCGCTAGAAAGAAGAAGGCGCCCAACAAACCCAGGCGGATGGAGATTTTCAGATTCGCGAGTTGCATGTGTTTCTCCCGGCGGCAAGAACAGGATGGCAACAAAAGCGCCACCAAAACTATCCAATTCTCACCAAATGAAGAAATCATGCCGCGCACCCCGTGAAAAACCAAGCGGTGCTTTCGCCAGAGAAACACTTTCAGCACAGAAACAACAAATTACACGGGAAGATTGACTGTCTGGCCATATTGCCGGGCTCGCAGCATGGTCGGGCCGGCAATCTTGCCGGCAACGCTAGCGCGCCGCCGCGGCTGCGCCCGCGAACTCTTCGCGCAGCAGCGGATACAAACGCCGGTAGCGCGCCAGCCGCTCGTCGAGCATGGTGGACGCCTGCGGCGCGATCGTTTCCTGCACGGGCGGGCGCGTGCACACCTGCGCGGGCGACAAGCCCGTCACCGCCATCTGCGCCAGGCGCGCCGCGCCCAAGGTGCCGCCAGCCACGCCATGGTCGTGGCGCAGCACGTTCAGGCCCGACGCATTCGCGCACAGCTGGGCCCAGAAGCGGCTGCGCGAACCGCCACCGACGAATGACGCTTCTTCCAGCTGTGTGCCGGCACTGCGCAGGGCCGCATTGCCGTCGGCCATGGCAAAGGCCACGCCTTCCATCACGCTGTAGGCCAGTTCGGCGCGCCCGTGTTCCGTCGACAAACCAAAAAACACCCCGCGCGCCGTAGCATCGTTGTGCGGCGTGCGCTCGCCACTCAGGTAGGGCAAAAAGATCGGCGCCGTGCGCGCTTCCACGCCTTCGGCCAGCTTCACCAGTTCGCCGATGTCGGACGACTGCGTCAGCCGCGCCACCCAACTGAGGCTGGACGCGGCGCTGAGGATCACGCTCATCTGGTGCCAGCGCCCGGGCAGGCAATGGCAGAAGGCGTGCACGCCCTGGCCCGGATTGGGTGCGAAGCCATCGCTGCCGGCGAACAGCACGCCGGAGGTACCCAGCGACAGCAGACCGGCGCCCGCTTCCACCACCCCCAGGCCCACGGCGGCGGCGGCATTGTCGCCCGCGCCACCGGCCAGCAGCACCGCATGCGCGATGCCCCATTCCTGGCACAGCGCCGGGCGTATCTGCGCGGCGGCGTGGCTGCCTTCGACCAGGCGCGGCATGTGCTCGCGCGTCAAACCGGTGGCCGCCAGCATGCGCTCGGACCAGTCGCGTTTGGCCACGTCCAGCCACAGGGTGCCGGAGGCGTCGGACATGTCGGAGACGCAATCGCCCGTCAGCCGCAGCGCCACGTAATCCTTGGGCAGCAAGACTTTACTGATGGCGCGAAACAGCGACGGCTCGTACTTTTGCAGCCACAGCAACTTGGGCGCCGTGAAGCCTGGCATGGCCTGGTTGCCCGTGATGGCGCGCGACTCGGGCACCAGCGCTTCCAGTTCCACGCACTCGGCAAAGGCGCGCGTATCGTTCCACAAAATGGCCGCGCGCAGCACGTGCTGCTGCTTGTCGAGCAGCGTGGCGCCATGCATCTGGCCCGACAGCGCGATGCCGCGCAAGCCGGAAAACGCCACCGGCTGGGCGCTGCGGATGGCCGCGATCACGTCCAGCGTGGCGTGCCACCAGTCCTCCGGGTTCTGCTCCGACCAGCCGGGGTGGGGGCTGGACACGCGCAGCGTCACGCCGCTGCTGGCCAGGATGGTTTGCGCGTCGTCGGTCAGGATGGCCTTGACTTCGGAAGTGCCGATATCGATACCGAGATATGTCACGATGGTTCCATGTATAAAAGTGATTAAAGCCGGCCGTCAGGGGAAGGACTCGGGCATGTTCATGTGCAGGCAGGAGCGAAATTTCGACGGCGACATCTGCTTGTGGGCCAGGAACTGGCGGTTGAAATTGGACAGATTGTTAAAACCCGTGCGGTAGCAGATATCGGTGACCTTCATATCGGTATTCATCAGCAGCTCGCAGGCCAGCGCGATGCGCTCCTGGTTCACGTAATGGATGAAGGAGGTGCCCGTATGCTTGCGGAAGAAACGCGTGAACTTGAGCGTGTTCATTTCCGCCACGTCGGCCACGTCCTGCTCGCAAAAATCGAGCGTGATGTTCTGCTTGATGTACGCCAGCACCAGGTTGATGGTCGACGACATGTAGCGCCCCGCCTGCGCCAGATAAGTGACGCTGGCCAGTGCACGGCGTTCGCGGCAGCCGCACAGCTCGCCGAACAGGCGCGCGAACAGCTCCACCCGGCGCGGGCCTTGCGCCGTCGTCAGTTCCGCCATCAGCGGCGCCAGGCGCAAGCCCAGCGCGTCGGGAAACTGCAAGCCCCTGCCCGCCTCGCCCAGCAGAGTTTTCAGGGGCGCCATTTCCGGGAACAGCAGCGCGCAGCGGTCGATGAATTCACCGGAAAACTGCAGCACCAGGTCGCGCGCGGGCAGGCTCACGCCTTCGGCCAGCTCGCTGACCCAGTTGTGCGGCAGGTTCGGTCCCGTCAGCACCAGGTTGCCCGGCGCGTAACTGCCGATATGGTCGCCAACAAAAAACTTGCCGGTCGACGTTGTGATGATGTGCAGTTCGTACTCGGGATGGAAATGCCATTTCGCCACCACATGCGGGTAGCCGTGCGCCCACGCGCGAAACGATTCGTGTATCGGTTTGTGGATCAGTTCCAGGTCAGGCGTCACGGCGGTTCCCTTGCACAGTCTCGGTGGTTCTTATTCTAACCACTTGCCTGACCACTTAGCGCCAGGGCCAGCTCGGTGTCGGCATCGAACAGATGGATGTGTTCTTCGTCGAAAGCCAGGGCCAGCATCTGGCCCACTTGCGCCGCGCTGTTGGCAGCGTTCGCCGGCAGCAGCGCCGACAAGGTCAGTGCGCCGCACTGGAAGCTGATCAGCGCTTCCGCGCCCAGCAATTCCACCAGGTCGATCACGCACGCCAGGCCATGGCTTGCTCCACCAGGCTGCTGATCCTGCGGCGTGGCGGCACGCAAGTGGTTAGGGCGCAAGCCGAACACCACCCGCGTGCCCGACTTGAGCGTCGCGAAACGGGGCGACGTCAACGGCCAGCGGTAGCCGGAGCAAATGAGCAGGGTGCGCGCGCCATCCTTCTCGATCACGCCGTCGATGAAGTTCATGGCCGGCGTGCCGATGAAGCCGGCCGCGAACAGGGTGCGCGGATGGTTGTACAACTGGGCCGGCGTGCCGATCTGCTCGATATGCCCGCCCTTCATCAGCACCACGCGGTCGGCCAGGGTCATCGCCTCGAGCTGGTCGTGCGTCACGTACAGGGTGGTGGTGCGCAGGCGGCGGTGCAAGCGCTTGATGTCGGCACGCAGCTGCGCGCGCAGCTTGGCGTCCAGGTTCGACAGCGGTTCATCGAACAGGAATACCTGCGGCGTCTTGATCATGGCGCGCGCGATGGCCGTGCGCTGCTGCTGGCCGCCCGACATGGCGCGCGGCTTGCGATCGAGCAGGCTGTCCAGACTAAGGATGGCCGCCACCTCGCGCACGCGGCGCTCGATCTCGTCGGCCGGCACCTTCAGGCGGCGCAGGCCGAAGGCGATATTGTCGTACACCGTCATGTGCGGATACAGTGCGTAGTTCTGGAACACCATCGCCACATTGCGCTCGCGCGGCGGCAAGTCGTTGACGACGGCCCCGCCGATCAGCAACTCGCCGCCGCTGATGTCTTCCAGTCCGGCGACCATGCGCAGCAGCGTCGATTTGCCGCAGCCCGATGGCCCCAGCAGGACGATGAATTCACCGTCGTCTATCTCCAGGTCGAACGGCTGCAGCACCGCCGTCTTGTGGTCGTAAGTCTTGTGCAGCTGCCTGCAGGCGATGTTTGCCATGGTTACTCTCCTGCCAGTTCAATTTGGATCTTGACGTCGCGCGGGTGGCCCTTGGCCGCCTCCTCGAACGCCCGCACCCCGTCGGCGAAGTCGAAGGTGCGCGAGATGAAGGGTTTCACGTCGATCTTGCCCGAGGCCAGCAGCGCGATGGCGCGCGGGAAGATGTTCGCGTAGCGGAACACGGACTCGATGCGCGCTTCCTTGGCCTGGATGGCGACGATATCGAAGGGCACCTTATCGGGCGGCATGCCGACCAGTACCAGGCAGCCGTTGGGGCACAGCAGGTCGATGATGCCGTCATAGGCACGCATGCTGCCGCTGGCCTCGAAGACGATGTCGGCGCCCCAGCCTTGCGTCAGCTCGCGCACGGTATCAGCCAGGCTGGCATGACGCACGTCGAGCGTGGTCACGGCCGGATTGCCGGCGAACAGGGCCAGTTTTTCCGGCACCAGGTCGGCCAGGATCACGCGCGAGCAGCCGCCCGCCAGCGCCGCCAGGGCAGTCATCGCGCCGATGGTGCCGGCGCCGATCACCACCGCCACGTCGCCCGGCTTGATGGCTGCCTTCTTGGCCGCCTGCAGGCCGATGGCCAGCGGTTCGACGATGGCGCCTTCGCCGAAGCTGACGTTGTCGGGCAGCTTGAAGGTGAACGCGGCCGGGTGCACCACATACGGCGTGAGGCAGCCATGGATGGGCGGCGTGGCCCAAAAGCGCACGGCCGGGTCCAGGTTGTACAGGCCGCGCATGGTGGCCGGCGAATCGAACTGCGGCACGCCCGGCTCCATGCAGACGCGGTCGCCCACTGTCAGATGCGTGACTTCCGCGCCCACTTCGGCCACCACGCCGGAGGCCTCGTGGCCCAGCACCATGGGCGCTTCAACGGCGAAGGGGCCGATCTTGCCATGTTTGAAATAATGCACATCACTGCCGCAGATGCCCACCGTGTGTATCTTGATTTTCACGTCGCGCGCGCCGACGACGAGCGGCATGTCGATGTCGCGCAAGGTGATTTTTTCCGCCTGTTCCAGTACGAGTGCTTGCATGATGGTTTCCTTGTTTTTGTTTATTTATATTTATTTATGTTTGAGCATGGAGTTGAGCAGCCGTCCCAGGATGCCGACGAACAGCAGTGGCGGCAGCGCCAGCAGCACGGTGGACGCGTTCACCACGCCCCACGGCACTTCCTGGCCCATCGAGGTAAAGGCCGACGCCACCACGGGCAGGGTCATGCTCTTCGACGAGGTGAGCGCCAGCGCGATCATCAGCTCATTCCAGACCAGCACGAAGCTGAAGACGATGCCGCCCATCAGGGTCTTCGAGGCCACCGGCAAGGCCACGTGCCAGAACACCTGGTAAGGGCTGTAGCCATCCAGCGCCGCCGCTTCCTCGATCTCTTTCGGGATGCGCGCAAAGGCGGGAATCGACAGCCAGATGATGGTCGACAGGGTCACCAGCAGATACGTCACCACCATCGACAGGCGCGAGTCATACAGGCCCAGGTCGATCCAGATCGAGATCAATGGAATGGCGACGGCGACCGGCGGCAGGAAGCGCAGGGAGAGCAGGAAGAACTGGATATCCTTCTTCGCCGGGATCGGATAGCGGGCGATCGCATACGCGGCCGGCACGCCCAGCACGGCACCCAGCAACACAGCCAGGCCGACGATGGCCACGCTGTTGCCCAGGCCCGTCAGCACTTCCGGGCTGGCCAGCACCTGCCTGTAATTGGCCAGCGTCGGGGTGAAGAAAAAGCGCGGCACGGGAGTGACGATATCCATCAACTCCTTGAAGGAATTGAGCACGGCCCACAGGATGGGGAATAGCGCCACCAGCACGATCAAGGTGGTGACGGCGGTGGTGGCGACGGCGCCCAGGCCGCGCGTCATAGTCAGTTTTCCCATTTGGCGACCCGCTTCCAGAGTAAAGTAAAGATGACGGTCGTGGCCAGCATCATCAGCACGGCCATGCTGGACGCATACGAGACCTTGCCCATCAGACCGATGCCTTGCGCATACGCATACATGTCCAGCGTTTCAGTGGCGATGCCGGGGCCGCCCTTGGTCATCACGTAGATCAGGTCAAAGGAACGCAGCGACTCGACCATCTTGATGAACACCAGGCTCATGATGGGCACCTTCAGCATCGGCAGCGCGATATACGCATACACCTGCAGGGTGCCGGCGTAATCGAGGCGCGCCGCTTCCAGCGGTTCGGTGGGCAGCGTCTCCAGCAGTTTCAGGATGACGGCGCCGAAGAACAGGCCCCACTGCCAGATGTCGACCAGCGCCACCGCATACAGCGCCGTGGCGGGATCGGACAACAGGGCCGTGCCGCCCAGGCCCACGCATTCCAGCAGCCAGTTCAAAATGCCCATCAGGGGCGAATACATGAACTTCCAGATGAAGGCGGCAGAGACGCGCGGCAGCAGCACCGGCACGATCAGCAGCAGCGCGAGCAGATCGCGCGTGCGGCCCTTGATTCTCTCGAACAGGAACACGGCCAGCAGCACGCCGACGATCAGCGAGCCGGCCACGGTGACCACTTCCCAGATGGCCGACACCTGCACGGCATTGAGGAAGCGGCGGTCGCCGAACAGGCGCAGGAAATTGGCAAAACCGACATACTCGCTGTCGCTGTAGCGCAGCACGCGGTTTTGCAAGGCCAGGTTGATGGCGGCGATGCTGGGCACCAGGCCCAGTATCAGCAGGACCAGCAGCGGCAGCGTCAGAAAGACGGCCGGCAGCCAGGTGTGGCGTTTTTTACGGATGGTATGCGGCATAGGAAGTCAGCTTTCGAGCGTCATTTTTTCACCCAAAAGGCGACGACCGGGGTCGGACCCTGAGGGTCCGACCCCAGCATTTCGCCGTTGGGGGTGTTGGAACGGTACTACCGCCTTATTTGCGTTTCTGCGCGCGTTGCATCACTTCCGTCGCGTACTCGTTGGCCTCATCGAGCGCGCTTTGCACGTCGCCGCGCGTGCCCGTAAACACCTCCTCCAGCACGACGCCCAGGTTGTCGCCGATGTCCGGCCACTCGGGGCTGGGCCAGATGGTGACGCGCGAGACGGGCGTGGTGTCCGTCAGGCCCGCCTGGATCTGCGGCTTGACGTGCTTGCGGAAGTACTCGCTGGCGATGGTGCTGCTGCGGTTGTAGTCGCTGAAGACATTGTCCTTCAGGCGCGCCTGTTCCTGCTCCTTGCCCGTGGCCCAGGCAATGAACTTGCCGGCCGCCTGGCGCGTGCATTCATCCTTGGCGCCCGTGGCGGAGATGGCCAGGCCGTGGCCGTAAGCGGCCGACGGTAGCGGCGACGGAGGACGCACATAGCCCACCTTGTCGACCACCGAGGATTTTTTCGGGTCTTCCATCCAGTCGGCGAACGGCGTCGACTCGATCATGAAGGCTACCTTGCCGGACCTGAACGCTTCGAGCGCATTGCTCCAGTCGTAGGTGGCGCCGCCCGGCGGCGAATACTTGAACAGCTCGCGGTACAGGGTGGTCGCCTTGACGGCCTGCGGCGAATTGAAGGTGGGCACGCCATCCTTTTCCCACTTGCCGCCGGCGGCCAGCATGAACGGCGCCCAGCGCCAGACATTCATGCCCGAGCCGCGCTGACCGCGCGCCGCCCAGCCGTAAACATGGGGCGGGTTATTCAGTTTTTTCACGGCGGCGACCAGTTCGTCGAGCGTTTTGGGCACGGCGATGCCGGCCTTTTCCAGCAAGTCGCGGCGGTAGAACAGGAAGTCGCTGCCGCCGATCAGGGGCGCGAAATACGCCACGCCCTTGTAGGAAGCGACAGCGCGGCGGCCCGGCAGGAAGTCCTCGTAATCGGCCTCCTTGGGCAGGTATTTGAGCAGCGGCACGACCCAGCCTGCCGTGGCAAATTCGGCCACGTTGGCTTCATCGATGTAATAGATCTGGTAGGAGCCAGCCTTGGTGGAAGCGTCCAGCCTGGCCTTGGAGCGGCGGTCGTTTTCGCCGAAATAACTGATTTGTACCTTGGTGCCGTTTTTCTTTTCATACTCGGCCAGGGTCTTTTCCATCACCGTCAGCCCCAGGCTTTTTTGCGCCAGCACCTTGAGCACGGGCACCGAGCAACTTTGCGCCGAGGCGTCGGCAAACCCGGCGGACATGAGGGCGCCCCATGCAACAGCAGTCATGATTTTCATAACACGTCTCCATTTTTATAGTCCGGTGGTTTTCCACCGGTATGCCAACTATAAAAACAAAGACTGCGCACCACCACTACAAAAGGCGCGGGTTTCTAAATACTTTTTTTCACTTATGTTTCACTTCGCCGATATGGATTTGCCACCTCAATCCTGGCGAAAATCCTTGCGGTAGATATTGGTATCCTTGCCCGCCGGCGGCAGGCGCGAGAAGCGCTCGAAGCGCAAGCCCAGTTTATTGAGCAAATTGATCGATGCCTGGTTCTGCGGCGAGGTGATGCCGTACAGGGTGGGGATGCGCAGCGTGTGCCGGGCATGCCGCACGATGGCCGCCGTCGCCTCCCAGGCATAACCCTGGCCCCAGTAGGCGGGCAGCATGGCGTAGCCGATGTCGGGGCCGGGCAGGCTGTCGCGGCGTATCATGCCGCCCATGCCCATGGCCACGCCGTCGCTGCGGCGCTCGATAATGTAAAAGCAATAGCCATGCTCGCGGAACTGCGCTATCGGACCGGCTTCCAGCGCCGCGCGCGCCGCATCCACGGTATGGATGTTGCGGTCGCCGATATTGGCGATCCACGATGGCTCATTGATCAGCGCCAGGTAGAACGGCGCGTCCTCGGGCGTGAAGGTGCGCAGGCGCAGGCGGGGCGTCTCGATGACGATCATCGATTCTGTCACGGCGCCGCTCATGCCGGCCACTGCATCGGATCGGTCAGCAGCTGGTACATCACGTAGGCGTCGACATAACCCAGCTGCGCGTGGCGGAAGGCCAGCGGCAGGGTAGCGACGATGCCAAAGCCCAGCTTTTTCCACAGGGTGACGGCGCCCAGGTTGGTGCTGACGACGAAGTTGAATTGCATCGCCAGGTAGCCCGCACGGCGCGCTTCTTCCATGCAGTGCAGGCCCATCATGCGCCCCACGCCCACGCCCTGCGCGGCGGGATCGACCATGAACGAGGCGTTGGCCACGTGCGATCCATGCCCCGGCTGGTTCGCCACCAGCTTGTACATGCCCAGCAAGCGCTCGCTGCCCATCACGGCCACATAGCTTTGCACGCCGGGGCCGAACCAGTAGGCGTGGCACGCTTCACGCGTGGTATCGGCGGGGAAGGTGTAGGTGTCGCCAGCGGCCACCAGGGTCTGGAAAATCGGCCACATGGCGTCGAAGTCGGCTTCCTGGGCCGGACGGATATCAATTTCTTTCAAGGTGGTGCTCCCGATAACAAGTGATGGCAGATTGTATCAGCGCCCCAGGCGGAAATTGACCATTTCTGGCCGGCCTGGCAGTTGCAGACGCGATTGCGCGCGCGGCGCTTCGCTGACGATTTTCCCGCGGCGCAGTACCAGGCGCCGCGCCGCGCGCAGGCGCAGCGCTTCGACCGTGGAGCCGCAATCGAGGATCAGCAAGTCCGCATGGCAGCCGGGCGCGATGCCATAGCCGTCCAGGCCCAGGATGCGCGCCGGCGTCTCGGTCACGGCCAAAAAGCAGTCGTGCATCGCTTGCTGGCCCGTCATCTGCGCCACGTGCAGTCCCATGTGCGCCACTTCCAGCATGTCGCCCGAACCGAGGCTGTACCACGGGTCCATCACGCAGTCGTGGCCAAAGGCGACGGGAATGCCGGCGGCCAGCATTTCGGGCACGCGCGTCATGCCGCGCCGCTTCGGATACGTGTCGTGGCGCGCCTGCAGGGTGATGTTGATGAGGGGGTTGGCAATCGCCGCCACGCCTGCCTCGCGGATCAGGGGCAGCAGTTTGCTCACATAATAATTGTCCATCGAATGCATGGACGTCAGGTGCGAGCCCGTCACCCTGCCCTGCATGCCAAGGCGCTGGCTGTGGAAGGCCAGGGTTTCGATGTGGCGCGACAGCGGGTCGTCCGACTCATCGCAATGCATGTCCACCATCAGACCCTGTTCGCAGGCGAATTCGCACAGCAGGCGCACCGATTCGGCGCCGTCGGCCATGCTGCGCTCGAAATGCGGAATGCCGCCCACCACGTCGACGCCCATGGCAATCGACCGCTTTAAATTGTCAAAGGCGCCCGGGCTGCGCAAGATGCCATCCTGCGGGAAGGCCACCAGTTGCAGGTCGAGGTAGGGCGCCACCTGGCGCTTGACGTCGAGCAGCGCTTCCACGGCCAGCAGGCGCGGGTCGCAGATATCCACGTGCGAGCGGATGGCCAGCAAGCCGCGCGCCACGGCCCAGTCGCAATACTGCAAGGCGCGTTGCACCAGCGCGTCCTGCGTCAGCTGCGGTTTCAGCTCGCCCCACAGGGCGATGCCTTCGAGCAGGGTGCCGGAGGCATTCACGCGCGGCAAGCCGTAGCTGAGCGTGGCGTCCATGTGGAAGTGGGCGTCGACGAACGGCGGCGTGACCAGGTCGCCGGCGGCGTCGATCTCCTGCGCGCCCTGCACGGGCAAGGCAGGGCCGACGGCGGCGATGCGGCCGTCCTCGATGGCGATATCGATGGCACGGCGCCCATCGGGCATGCTGGCATTGCGGATGACTAGGTCCATGCGGACACTCCTTCGGTTGACTACGGTATCTGTTGCTTCCAGTGCACTGCCATCTTCTCGCTCAAGGATGTTGCAGTGCACGAATATACTCGCTGGCAAAAACGTAGCCATAGATTCGCTGACAACACCTTGCGCGTGCGCAAACTTCCCGCAAATGCTGCCGGGCGCATGAATAGGGCAAGCATGTGCCGCGCGGGTTGAATAAAATAACTTTCAACTAACTCGAATCACCGCTAGAATATTCATATTGCGTTGCATCATAAAAAGTCCATGATTAGCTGTTCAGCACGCTACCCACTTTACAAAACGCGGCCAACTCTGGTTTTCGGGATTTTGCAGAGCGTTTTGCCAGCATTTTAATCCGTACAAAGGAGTAAATATGTTTCCGCTTCCAGAACAATTTTCCAGCGCCGCCAAGTCGCAACTGGAAAGCCAGCTGCAAATCTTCAGCACCCTGACCAACAAAGTCTTCGAAAGCGCCGAGAAAATCATCGCCCTGAACCTGAACGCAGGCAAGGCCGCCATCTCGCATACGGCAGAAACGGCGCAGCACCTGCTGGAAACGCAGGACCCGCGCGACTTCTTCAGCTACAGCACCAGCCAGGCCCAGCCGAGTATCGAAAGCGTGCTGGCGTATAGCCGCCAGCTGTTCGGCATCGCTTCGAGCACCCAGGCTGAATTGCTGGCCTCGGCCAAGGCCCGCCTCGATGCGGCCGCCCCTGCCGTCCCCGCCGCGGTCAAGCCGGCGCCGGCTGTCGTCGCGCCTGCGCCCAAGCCGACCGCCGCACCGGCACCAGTGGCAACAGCACCTGCGCCCGCCGCCAAGCCTGCGCCAGTCAAGCCGGTCGAAGTGGCCAAGCCTGTCGCCAAGGCAGCACCCGCCCCCGCCCCCATTGCGGCGCCAGCAGCCAAGCCAGCCGCAGCACCGGCCAAGGTTGCAGAGAAGGTCGCCGACAAGCCCGCCGTGAAAGCCGTCGACGCCAAGCCAGTGGCCAAGCCGGAAGCGGCCAAACCCGCACCCGCACCTGTACCCGCCGCCGCCGCGCCAGCGAAAGCCGCCGCACCAGCGCCAGCAAAGCAGGCCGCGAAACCATTTCCTTCCAGCAAACCAGTCGCCAAACCGGCCAGCGCCGCCGGCAAGACCGTGGCCAAGGTTGCCGTGAAGCACGCCCCTGCGCCAGCCGCCAAGCCGTCAGCCAAGGCAGCCCCCAAGGGCGCGCCATCGAAACAGCTCGACATGCTGGGCGGCGGCAAAGGCAACGGCCGCAAGTAAGCCGCGCGCACGGCACTGATGCAGCAAAACAACGGGCTACGGCCCGTTTTTTGCGTGCCCGTCCACAGCGCGCTTTTCCGCCTTGTTGTATCCTACGCGTACTTTC
Organism: Janthinobacterium sp. SUN073; assembly: GCF_030397665.1. Taxonomy (GTDB): domain Bacteria; phylum Pseudomonadota; class Gammaproteobacteria; order Burkholderiales; family Burkholderiaceae_D; genus Janthinobacterium. The sequence continues at coordinate 942,402 of NZ_JAPUBT010000001.1, forward strand.
CGTCCGCGTGCCCGTCCTTCCGCCCCGCGACACCCCATTACTCAAAACAAAAGGTAACCATGAGTTTATCGAGGCTCATCGCCGGCTTCGTGCGTCAGCATTGGCCGGCGTATGCCGCCGCCGCCGTCATGCTGACCGGCGTGGCGACACTGACCGTCTGGATCCCGCGCCGCGTGGGCGCCATCATCGACGCCCTGGCCGCGCACCGCATGACGGCCGCCGAACTGTGGCTTGAGCTGCTGACCCTGCTCGCCGTCGGCGTCGTCATCTACTTTCTGCGCGTGGGCTGGCGCATCACCCTGTTCAAGGCCGCCTACCAGCTGGGCGTGATGCTGCGCACGCGCTTCTACACGCGCATGTCGCAGCAGGGCGCGTCGTTTTACCAGAACCAGCGCACGGGCGACCTGATGGCGCTGGCGACGAACGACATCGATGCCATCGAAATGGCCGCCGGCGAAGCCATGCTGGCCGGCTTCGACGGCACCTTGACCTTGCTGATGGTGCTGGGCATCATGCTGCTGGGCGTGGACTGGCGCCTGGCCTGCATCGCCCTCTTGCCCTTCCCGCTGATGGGACTGGCCTTCTGGCGCATTTCCAGCCATATCCACACGGCGTCCACGGATTCATTAAAGCGCTTTTCCGCGCTGAACGACCATGTGCAGGAATCGCTGTCGGGCGTGCGCACCCTGCGCGCGCTGGGCCTGGAAGAGCGCAGCAGCGCCCAGTTCTCCACCCTGGCCGGCCATGCGGCCAACGCCAGCCTGACGGCGCAGCGCTGGGAGGCGGCGTATGAACCGGCCGTCGGCCTGACCCTGACGGCCGCCACCGCGCTGACCCTGGGCCTGGGCGGCTACCTCGTATGGCAAGACCAGTTGACCATCGGCGCGCTGACAAGCTTTTCCATGTATCTGGGCCAGCTGATCTGGCCCATGTTCGCCGCCGGCTGGGTGCTCTCATTGATCGAACGGGGCCGCGCCGCCTGGCAGCGCTTGCAACCCATGTTAGATGCGCCGCTGGCCATCGACGACCACGGAACGATTGATACGCTGACGCCCGGCCCATTGCAACTGACGGACATCGGCTTCGCCTACGCGGGCCAGACGGCGCCGGCCCTGTCCGGTATTTCGCTGCTGTTGCAGCCGGGCCAGACTCTGGGCCTGGTCGGCCCCACGGGCAGCGGCAAGTCAACCCTGCTGCGCGTGCTGCTGCGCCAGGTCACGCCGCAATCGGGCACGGCCACGTGGAGCGGCCAGCCGCTCGACGCCTACACCCTGCATGCGCTGCGCGCGGCCATCAGCTGGGTGCCGCAGGAATCGTTCCTGTTCTCCGCCAGCATCGCCGACAATATCGCCCTGGCCCGTCCCGGCGCCACGCGCGAGGACGTGGAACGGGCGGCGCAGCTGGCCGACATCCATGCCGATATTTTGCAATTCCCCGATGGCTATGCCACCCACGTGGGCGAAAAGGGCATCACCCTGTCCGGCGGCCAGCGCCAGCGCGTGGCGATCGCCCGCGCGCTCCTGGCCGACAACGGCTTGCTGCTGCTCGACGATGCCTTATCCGCCGTCGATACGGGCACGGAAACGCGCATCCTGCAACACCTGGAAGAACTGCGCCGCAAGCGTCCCGAGCGCAGCGCCATCATCGCCAGCCACCGCCTGAGCGCCGTCGTCAACGCCGACCTGATCCTGGTGCTGCGCGATGGCCACGTGACGGAAACGGGCAACCACGACGCGCTGATGCAGCGCGATGGCTGGTACGCCAGCCAGTGGCGCTATCAACAACTGGAGGCCAGCCTCGATGCCATCTAAGAACGATCAAGCCACCACCACGCCATCCGTGCGCCGCCAGGCCGTGCAAGCGATCGGCCTGCTGCGGCGCGCCGCCGCGCCCGATCTGCGCCATTTATATTGGGCCACCTTCTGGCTGATCCTCGCCGCCGCCCTCGAAGTGACGGGGCCGATTTTGGGCAAGGCCCTGATCGACCAGCATCTGCTGCCGCGCCACCTGGACTGGACGCGCATGTCGCTGCTGCTGGGCGGCTGCCTGCTGACGGGCTGGGTCGCTTCCGGCCTGCGCTACCTGCAGCTGGTGCGCCTGTCCGGCCTGGCCATGCGCTCGGTGCAGCGCCTGCGCGAAACCGTGTATCAGCACGTGCTGCGCCTGCCCATGGCCTTTTTCGACCGCGCCATCACGGGCCAGCTGGTCAGCCGCGTCACCAACGACACGGAAGCGGTGAAATCGCTGTACGTGCAGGTGCTGTTCGTCATCCTCGACAGCTCCATCGTTTTGGTCGGCACCATGGCCGCCATGGCCTTCCTCGACTGGCGCTTGATGCTGATCGTGCTGGCCCTGCTACCGGCCGTGCTGCTCATCGTCTTCCTGTACCAGCGCTGGAGCGCGCCGGCCGTCACGCGCGCGCGCGCCCTGCGCAGCGAGATCAACGGGCAGATCGCCGAATCGATCGGTGGCATGAGCGTGCTGCAGGCGAATAACGCGGAAAAGCGCTTCGGCCAGCGCTTCACGGGCATCAACCAGGACCACTACACGGCGCGCATGCAGGAATTGCGCGCCAACGCATGGCTGCTGCGCCCCGCGCTCGACATGCTCAACATCGTGCTGCTGGCCGTCGTCATCTTCAGCTTCGGCCAGCGCGAGATGGGCGCCCTGGAAGTGGGCGTGCTGTATGCGTTCATCAGCTATATCGCGCGCGTGATCGAGCCGCTGATCCAGATCACCATGCAGTTCAGCCAGCTGCAGCAGTCGGTGGTGGCGACGGCACGCGTCTCGGCCCTGCTGGACGAAGCGCAGGCGCTGGAACACGCGCAGGGAAGGGAAACACCGGCCCTGCGGCAGGACACAGCGGACAGCGACGTGCCCGCCGTGGACATCGCGCACCTGACCTTCGCCTACGTGGAAAACCAGCCCGTGCTGCACGACCTGTCGCTGAGCATTCCGCAGGGCGCGTTTTTTGGCATCGTCGGCCACACGGGCAGCGGCAAGTCGACTTTGCTCTCGCTGCTGCTGCGCTTTTATCCCGTCACGCAGGGCAGCATCGCCATCAATGGCGTCGCCCTCGACAGCATCGACAACGAGCACTTCCGCGCCGACGTGGGCCTGGTGCCGCAAGACCCCTTCCTGCTGGCCGCGTCGGCGCGCGAAAACATCGACATGGGCCGCGGCTACACGCAGGCGCAGATCGAGACGGCGGCGCGCGCCGCGCATGCGCACGACTTCATCGCCGCGCTGGAACACGGCTACGATACGCCGCTGGGCGAAGGCGGCTCGCGCCTGTCGTCGGGGCAGAAGCAGCTGATCGCGATTGCCCGCGCGCTGGCCGGCCAGCCGCGCATTTTGCTGCTGGACGAGGCAACGTCGCGCATCGATAGCCAGACGGAGCAGATCGTGCAGCTGGCCCTCAACGAGTTGCGCGGCAAGGTGACCATCATCGCCATCGCGCACCGCCTGTCGACGATTCGCGAGGCCGACCGGATCATCGTGCTCAATCACGGCCGCATCACGGAAGCGGGGCCGCACGAGGAACTGATGCAGATCGAAGGCGGTTTGTACCAGCGCCTGTACCTGCTGCAGCAACTGGCAATTTGATAGGCACGGGCGCCGTTGCGCGGCGCCACTTTTTTTCTGTACGGCATTAAAAATGCCGTACAGACGGGAGTATATTCATCTGGCGGGCAGCGCCGACGGCCCCAACCATACTTCCGGGGGCACCATGCGCAGCAAACTGTCGATCAGGAATATCTTTGCCGCCATCTTCCTGCTTAGCCTGGCACTCTCCATCGTCAGCCTGCTGGCCCTGTTCCGCGTCGCCACCAAACAGGCCGAAGCGAACCAGGTCACTGAAACGCGCTTCCAATCCTATCTGCTGGCCGATGAATTGCGGCAAAGCTCGGACGACCTGACCCGGCTGGCCCGCACCTACGTCGTCACGGGCGACGCCAGCTACGAGCAGCAATACATGGACATCCTCGACATCCGCAACGGCAAGAAGCCGCGCCCCGCCCACTACGAACGTATCTACTGGGACTTCGTGGCGGCGGGCATGCCCGTGCCGCCGTCGACGGGCCCCAGCGTGCCACTGGCCGAACTGATGCGCAAAGCCGGCTTCAGCGAGCAGGAATTTGCCAAACTGCAAGAGGCCCAGGCCAATTCCGACGGCCTGGTGAAGACCGAGGTGATCGCCATGAACGCCGTCAAGGGCTTGTTCGACGACGGCAGTGGCAACTTTACCAGGAAGGGTCCGCCCGACCTGGAAATGGCCCGCACCATCATGCATGATGCCCAATACCACCGCAACAAGGGCAAGATCATGCAGCCGGTGAATGAATTTCTCACCCTGCTGGACCAGCGCACCAGCGCGGCCGTGCAGACGGCGACGGGCGGCACCATGGCGGCCTATTCCGTCACCGTCGGCGTGCTGCTGGTATCGGTCATGGTTTCACTGCTGTGCCTGTTCCTCGTGTACCGCCACATCAAGCGCAACCTGGACCAGGCGATCGCCACGGCGCAATTGATCGCCGGCGGCGACTTGAGCATCGATGCCGTCATCGAACGGGCCGACGAAATCGGCGTGCTGCTCCACGCGATGAACACCATCAACGCCAACCTGACGGGGCTGATCGGCGACATCCGCAGCAGCACCGGCGAAATGTCGGTGGCCACGCACGAAATCGCGCTGGGCAATGCCGACCTGTCGGCGCGTACTGAAGCGCAAGCCAGTTCCCTCGAAGAAACGGCCAGTTCGATGGAAACGCTGACGGCGACGGTGCGGCAAAACGCCAGCAACGCCGGCGAGGCAAACCAGCTGGCCGCCACCGCCTCGGCCGTCGCCGTGCAGGGCGGCGCCGTCGTCGCCCAGGTGGTCAACACGATGGGCGCCATCAAGGAAAGTTCGAGCCAGATCGCCGACATCATCGGCGTCATCGACGGCATCGCCTTCCAGACCAACATCCTGGCCTTGAACGCCGCCGTCGAGGCGGCGCGGGCAGGCGAACAGGGACGCGGCTTCGCCGTCGTCGCCGGCGAGGTGCGCAGCCTGGCCCACCGCAGCGCTGCCGCCGCCCAGGAAATCAAGACCCTGATCGGCGCCTCCGTGGAACGGGTCGACGCCGGCAGCAAGCTGGTCGACGAGGCGGGGCGCACCATGGCGCTGGTGGTGGAATCGATCCAGAAGGTGGCCGCCATCATGAACGAAATCACCAGCGCCAGCCACGAGCAAAGCGCGGGGATCAGCGAGGTCAACCAGGCGGTCACGCAGATGGACAACATCACGCAACAGAACGCCGCCCTGGTCGAACAGGCGGCGGCCGCTGCCGAAAGCCTGCAGGAACAGGCACAAGCCCTGACCGCGGCCGTCGCCATCTTCCGCCTGAAAGGCAGCCCGCCGGCCACGGCCGCCCTGGCCCTGCGCTGACGTGCTGCCAAAGTGTGCACTTTCGCAAAAATCTGCACACAGCATGATATTTCTTGATTGCAACATCATATAATCATTGCAAACAGGCATGGTCATTGCGGGGGCGGGACGTTGGCAGGCAGACACACACGGGCATCGTGGCGAAGGGCGCATTGGCTGCTGGTATTGGCCTGCCTGCTGCCGCCTGCCGTTCAGGCCCAGGTCGGCAACCTTGAGCAGCATATCGCTGCCGTGCGCGAAGATGGCCGTTTCGTGCCCGCGCGCGCCCTGCAGCGCCTGCAAGAGGTGGAAACGCAGGCGCGCAGCGCGCCCCTGCCAGTGCGCGCGGAATTCCTTACCCAACTGAGCAACGCCCGCATGCGCCTGGGGCAGAACGATATCGCCATGCAGCTGGCCGAAGAACTGATCGCCTACGCCCGCATGAACAAGAGCGACGTGGCGCTGGCGAAAGGCATGCTCAACAAGGCCTACATCACGTTTGCCAGGAACGAAGGCCGCGCTTCGCATCTGCTGGCCTTCGAAGCGGAAAAGATCGCCGACCGCACGGATGACTTGCCCGTGCGCGTGCAGGCCACCATCAGCGCAGGCCAGTCGTGGGCCGAGGAAGGCAATTTCCCGTTTGCGCTGGCCAAGCTGCAGGCGGCCGTCGACCTGGCGCGCCAGAGCAATTCCCCCTCCAGCCTGGCCGCCGCCCTGAATGCCCTCACCCGGCTGTACACGCAAATGCGCGAATACGACAAGGGCTTCGAAGTGCTCGACGAGCTGCTCGCCGTCTCCGCCACCCTGGCATCGCCGGGCCGCATGGCGCAGGCGAAGAATACGGAGTACGGGCTGGCGCTCGACGCGCAACAGCCGCAACGGGGCCAGCGCGCCCTGCTGGCGGCCCTGGCGCTGGAACGCCAGCTGGACGCCCGCGGCATGGTGGCCGTTACCCTCGTCAATCTGTCGGACAGCTATCTGAAGGAAGGCGACTACGCACGCGCCCTGGGCCATGCGAATGAAGCCATCACGGCGGCTCGCCTGGTCAATAATGAACAGGTGGAGGCGACGGCACGCCTGAACATCGGCCAGGCGCTGATCGGCCAGGGACGTTTACAGGAAGGCAAGCAAAGCGTAGCCACGGGCCTGGCCTACTACGAGCGCACGGCCAACCAGCCGGACATGCAGGCCGTGCTGCTGGAATACGGCATGGCGCTGGAAAAGGCGGGCGACATGCGCGGCGCCGTCACGGCCTACCATCGCGAGCGGGGCATTTCCAACCAGCTGTTCGAAAAGCAGCGACAGAAGGCCGTGTATGAATTACAGGAAAAATATGAAGCGGAAAAGAAGCAGCGCCAGATCGAGCTGCTCAGCCGCGAAAATCAGCTGAAAAGCACGGAAATCGACAACCGCCGCCTGCAACAGCGCGTGTGGTGGCTGCTGGCGCTGGTGCTGGCCATGGCGTCCGTCATCGTCGGCTTGCTGTACCGCAAGGTGCGCCACGCGAACGTGCAGCTGAAGGTGAAGAACCAGGAACTCAAGCGCCAGAGCTCGCGCGACCCGCTGACGGCCCTGTACAACCGCCGCCACTTCCAGGAATTCATGCGCAACCATGCGGGCAAGCCGCTGCCAGCCACCGGCGACGCCGATGTCGTGGGGGCACTGTTCCTGCTCGATGTCGACCATTTCAAGCACATCAACGACCGCTACGGCCATGCGGCGGGTGACCTTGTGCTGACGACGATCGCCGAAACGCTGCACGATGTGCTGCGCGAAACGGACATGATCGTGCGCTGGGGCGGCGAGGAATTCCTCGCCTTCCTGCCCGCCGTCGCGCGGGACGGCCTCGACGATATCGCGCGGCGCATCCTCAACGGCATGGCGGCGCAAGTCATCCACTACCAGGGACAGGCCATCGAGGTGCACGTGTCCGTGGGCTTTGCGCCCTATCCGCTGGCGCCGCTGGGACGGCCGCTCACGTGGGAACGCAGTGTCAACCTGATCGACATGGCGCTGTACCTGGCCAAGGCGCACGGGCGCAACCGGGCGTATGGCTTGCGCGGTTTTCAGCAAGTGGAAAGAACGACCCTGGAAGCGGTGGAGCAAGACCTGGAACGCGCGTGGCGCGACGGCTATGTCGATTTGAGCGTGGTGCTGGGGGGAACGGACGGGATGGACAGTAGCAATACAGGAACAGCGGCGCATGGCAAGCAGGCAGGCGCCAGCGATGGCGTCGCGGCAGCAGCCATCATCTGACGGCTGCCGCGGGCTGGCGCGCTTATTGCAAGTATTACTTGTGCGCGGCGTCCTGCATCTTTTCGCCGGCTTTTTCCACTTTCTTGCCGACGGCATCGGCCGCTTCGCTCATTTTCTTGTCGGCGTCAGCGGCAACCTGATCCATCTTGGCGCCCGTCTCGGAAGCGGCCTGGCTCACGGCGGCGTCGGCTTTGCTAGCGGCGGCCTTGATGTCGGCTTCAGCCTTGGCAGCGGCCGCATCGATCTTCTGGCCAGCTTGTTCCGCAGGACCGGCGGCGACATCGCTCTTCTTCTGGCAGGCAGCCAGTGCCACAACCATCATCCCGGCGGCGCACACGGTCATCCAATTTTTGCTTACTTTCATGATATTCCCTTTCATTGTTATCAAAAGACACAGATCAGTTCGCAATATACACCTGCCTAAAATTTTCTAGCGTGCGCTAACGCACATAAAAACAGGCTTTTGTGGCGTAGTTGTAAGCAATGGTATCTTGATATTTTTTTAGCATCCCGTTCAGTGCGTGGCAGGCGCCGCTTGATAGCCATCCGTCAAGGTGTGCAGGAAAACGATCACGTCGGCGATCTCCGCTTCGTTCAGGGCGGGTGCCTGGCCCGGCTGGCGGTCGAACGGCGCTGCCACATTCACGTTGGCGTCCAGGCCGGGCGGCAGATCGTCGTACTTGCGCACCTTGCCATTTTTGTCTGTCGGATACCACTTTTGCGGCGCCGTGTCGCGCTGCACGTAAAAACGCAACACCTGCTCCAGGCTGTCAAAGCTGCCATTGTGGAAAAACACCTTGCGCAGGGCGACATTGCGCAGGGACGGCGTCTTGAAGCTGCCGCAATACTCCTTGTGCTGCATCAGGTCGGTGCGGTCCGGGCCGCACAAGCCCAGATCGAAGAAGGCCGGGTCCCCATTCGCTGGCAGCCTGGCATTGCGCGGCACACCGATATTGATCAAGCCGTAATCCGTAAATTGGGGAAAGGCGCCGCCGGAGCTCACCTGGCTGATGTGGCAGGAGGCGCAATTGCCCTTGCGTTCATCGTTGAACAGGGCCAGGCCGCGCGCTTCCTGCGGGCTCAAGACGGCCTGCTTGCGCAGCACGGCGTCGTACTTGCTCGTGTACGGATAGAAATCCAACGGGCTTTCCTGGAACACTTCCAGCGACATCAGCGCCCAGCGCAGCGCCTGGCCCGGCTGCTCGAAGATATCGGCGCCATACGTCTGGCGGAACTGCGCCGCCAGGGGGCCGGCGCGTAATTTGGCGACCACGGCGGCCGCATCGCGGTTGCCCATCTCGCGCGGCGACAACAAGGGCGCGAGCGCCTGTTCGTGGCCGGACTGGGCGCGGCCGTCCCAGTTGCGCCCGCCCGTGGGCCCCGCGTCGACGCTGTCGTCGCCATCGTCGTCGTGGTAGTGCTCGCTGAACGGCGGCGCGTTCTGGATATAGCGCAGCGAGGGCGCAGCGCGCGTGCCCGCATCCTTCAATTCCGGCCCGCCCAGTTGCACCGCCAGCGCGTTCGGCGGACCGTACGCGTGTTGGGGACTGTGGCAACTGGCGCAGGCCAGCTTGCCCGACACGGACAGACTGGGCTCGAAAAACATGGCGCGGCCCATGGCCGTCATTGCCGCCACCGAAGGCTGGCGTTGCAGGGTGGGCGCATACGCGCCCGCGTCTTGTTGCGGCGCGGGCTGGCAGGCGGACAGCAGGCACATGGCGAGCAGCAGGGCAGGTATCGTTTTCATCATGGGCTGGCAGCGTAGCAACGGCATGTGACAACTGCGTGACAAGTCGCTGCAAAACGTCATGTATCAAGTTCGTACATTACGTCATGTAACAGACGCTGACATGTCACGCAGCTGACATATTGCCTGCCTAGCATGCGACGTTTTCCACCCAGAAGGCATGAACATGAAACCGCACGCAAACACTTCTTTACGGCCCCTGCCGTTGCTACTGTCGCTGGGCCTGGCCGCCTGCGGCAGCGACTACGCCGTCACGCCCCACATCACGGGCCAGGTCATCGGCAGCTACTATGAAAACGCCCAGGTATGCCTGGAAAGCGCCACCGCCAAACTGACGTGCGACAGCGGCTCCGCCACCGTGCGCACGGCCGCCGACGGCAGCTACACGCTCGACGGCCAGGGCGCCGTGCTGGTAACCGTCGGCACGGACGCCATCCGCCATGAAGCCATCGGCGACGCGGGCAGCAAGGTCACGCAAAAGCTGCTGCTGCGCGCGCCCGCCGGCCACAGCGCCTTCGTCAGCGCCCTGTCGACGGAGCTGGCGCAAATCATGGACGGCAACGGCGGCGACTTTGCGGCCGCCAGCGGCAAGCTGGCCGCGCGCCTGGGCGTGTCGGAAGCGGGCCTGGCATCGGACTTCAACAAGGCCAGCGGCGACGAGCTGGCGAAACTGAAGGCGGAAAACGCCAGCGTGACGGCCTTGATCGCCAGCGCCAGCACACAGGCGGCACCCGCCGACGCGCTGGCCGCCCTGAACGGCGCCCTGGCGCTGAACAACATCCAGACCATCGTCGTCATCTACGCGGAAAACCGCGGTTTCGACAATCTGTACGGCCTGTTCCCGGGCGCGAATGGCGTGCCGGGCGTCAATCCCACGTCCAGCTCCGCCTACGTGCCGCAGAAAGACTATGACGGCAGCACCCTGCCCGTGCTGCCACCCACCTGGGGCGGCATGACGGCGGCAGGCCAGATCACCGTCATCACCCAGGCGCAATCGGCCAATTTGCCCAACAAACCGTTCCAGATCGACGACGCCGGCAGCCCCCTGTACCTGCCGCAATCGGTCATCACGCGCGACCTGGTGCACCGCTTCTACAACAACCAGATGCAGATCAACGGCGGCGCCAACGACAAGTTCGCCGCGTATTCCGATGCGGGCGGCCTCTCGATGGGCTATTACGACGGCAGCAAGATGCAGCTGTGGGACATCGCCAAACAATATGCGCTGGCCGACAATCTGTTCATCGGCGCCTTCGGCGGCTCCTTCCTCACGCACCAGTATCTGATCTGCGCCTGCGCGCCCACCTATCCGAACGCCGACACCTCGGTGGCCAAGGGATCGATTGCCAAGATCGACGTCGACGCCAACGGTAACTTCGTGCGCCTGACGCCGTCCGCCACGGCGCCGACCAGCGTCCTGAACGGCGCGCCCGCGTATGCCAACGACGGCGCGCTGACGCCGGCCGACAGCACGGGCATGTTCTATGCCGTCAACACCATGCAGCCGCCGTTCCAGCCCAGCAGCAACGCGCCCGCCTCGGGCGACAGCAGCAAGCTGTATGCGGACACGGGCAAGGCCAACACCCTGCCGCCGCAGACGCAGACGAATATCGGCGACCTGCTCTCAGGCAAGAACATCGACTGGGCCTGGTATGCGGGCGCCTGGAAGGATACGACGGCCCTGGCCACGGCCAGCGCACGCGCCGGCAGCTTCCCGAATCCGCCGAACTTCCAGTTCCACCATCAGCCGTTCAATTACTTTGCCAACATGGACCCGGTGAAGGCGCCCGCCTACCGCGCCGCCCACCTGCGCGACTTCGACAGCCAGTTCCTGGCCGACGCCAGCGCCGGCAAGCTGCCGCCCGTGGCCTTCTACAAGCCGCAAGGCAATTTGAACCAGCACGCGGGCTACGCCAGCGTGGCCGCTGGCGACGCGCACATCGCCAGCGTCATCGCCCAACTGAAGAAAAGTCCGCAGTGGAAAAACATGCTGGTCATCGTCACCTACGATGAAAATGGCGGCTTCTACGATCACGCAGCGCCGCCGAAGGGCGACCGCTGGGGTCCGGGCACGCGCGTGCCGGCCATCCTCGTCTCGCCGTACGTGAAAAAGGGATTGGTTGACCATACGCAATACGATTCGGCCTCGATCCTGCGCGCCATCACGCACCGCTTTGGCCTGCCCGTGCTCGACGGCCTGAGCACGCGCGACAAGGCGCTGGTGGCCAACGGCGGCAAGCCGATGGGCGACTTCAGCGCGGCGCTGGCGCTGGTGCCGCAAGAGTAGGGCTGCGTAAAGTGCGCCTGCCCGGTTTGAACGGGGCGGGCGTTTCAGCTGTTGGCGCTATTGGCCGGGGGCGGGGGCGGGGGCGGGGGTTGGGACCGCGTCGAGCAGCGAACGTTCGAGCAATTGCGACAAGGCCGTGCGCAGCGCCTGCGTGCGCGCCGCCAGTTCCGGCCGCTTGTAGCGCTCGGCGGCGATCAGGCTGTTTTCCAGGCAGACGCGGTCGCTTTTCGCCAGGCAAGCGTCGGCCAGGTCGAGCTGGGCGCTGGCCAGCGCCACTTTGACCTTGGCGTCGAGTTCCAGCGTATCGGGATCGTCGCCCCAGCGTTTCACGTGGATGGCCAGGCGCGTGGCGGCCACGTCCGGCTTGCCCGCATCGAGCGCCTGGTTGACGCTGTCTTGCAGCCCCGTCCACGCCTGTGCCCGCTGCTGTTGCTTCTCGCAAGTAGCGGCGGACTTGGTGATGTTCGCCTGCAAGCGTTTGATCTGCGCGGCGGGCGCCCTGGCGCTTTTCAGCACGGCCAGCGCGCTGCGCGCCCCGTCCAGATCGCATTGCGCCGCCAGCGCCGTGGCCGCTTCGACCTGTTCCGCCACGCTGGCCGGCTTGTCTGCCGGCTTGTTATAAAACCAGATACCGGTCAGCACCACGGCTGCCGCGATCCAGGTGCGCAAGCGCACGGGCGGGCGCGGCGGCGGCACCGAACCCTTGATGGCCGGTTTCGCTGGCGGCGCCTTGGCTGGCGCGGGCGCCGCTGCGGCAGCCGGTGGCGGGACAGGCTGGGGAGCGGGAGCGGGCTGAGGCGCGGCCTGCGGTGCAGGAACGGACGGGGCGACGGGCACCGGCGGTGGCATGCGCGGCGGCGGGGGCGGGGTCGGCGCTGCTACTTTCTCGACTACAGGCGCTGCAGCCACCTGGCGCGCGCCGCAAAACGGGCAATGCGCCACGCGCAGCGGCAAGGTCCGGCCGCAAGCGGCATTGATGCAAACTTCATTCACTGTTTCAGACACGTTCCAACCTTTTCCTGGATTTGCTCAGCTGCATTCTGCCGCAATATTACCTTACGCAAGCACGGCAACGGCGCACCGGCGCCGTGCTCCATGGCCTTGATACCGATCAAAAAGCCGCCGCCGCCGCGGCCTAAGCTGGAAACACCGGTCAAGGACAAGGAGAACGCCATGCCAGCCCACCTGATCATCGAAGACGGCCAGCCCTGGTGGTGGGACAGCGCCGATATCTGGGTCGTGCCGGGCAATGATCCGAATGGCCCGCCCGGCGCACCCATCGCCGGCACCAGCAATTACCTGTGGGGGCGCGTGCACAACACGGGCAACAGCGCCTCGAACGGCGTGCGCGTGGACTTTTACTGGGCCGACCCGTCCGGCCAGATCGCCGTCGGCGCCGCCACGCAGATCGGTTCCGCGTTTGCCGACTTGCCGCCCGGCGCCACGCAGGAAGTGCTGTGCCTCGTGCCCTGGGTACCCGTCATCGTCAATGGCGGCCACGAATGCCTGCTGGCCGTGGCCCACGGCGCGGGCGACATCAACCCGCTGCCCGACCCGCTGCCCAACGGTTTTCCCTTCCAGCCCACCTTGCACGAGCAGATCGCCCAGCGCAATGTCACCGTGGTGCTGGCGGCCAGGCGCGCGCAGTTGCTGGCCATCACGGTGGCGGCCCTGCCCCGTGCAGCAAGGAAAGTGGAATTGCACATTGAACATGGCGGCGAACTGCAGGCGCGTTTGCTGGCCACCCTGGGCCTGGAAAAATGGCAGCCGGCCAGGGACGCGCGCCTGATCGCGGGCCTGGCGCGCACGCCCCACTGCAACGGCGATGTGCCCGGCGAGCAAAAGCTGGTGCTGGAAGTGCCGCGCGGCCAGGCGCAGGCCGCGTACCTGAGCCTGCGCGCCGAAGCCTTGCCGCCACGCCAGTATGTGCTGCTGCGCGTGCTGGAGAGTCAGGACGGCAAGGTCATGGGCGGCGTCACGTATCTCGTCACCACTCTGGAGAAAGAGCAGGCGCAAGAACAGCACAGCCCCGAGGAGCAAGCATCATGAGCGACACCCCCATGCAGGTACTGACGCGGCCGTTCGCGATCGAGCCCGTCACCAATATCATGCTGCCCGATGGCATTTTCGACAATGCCATCTATGGCTTGCGCATCGCCGCCCACGTCAGCAACATGTCCAGCAGCGCGCTGACGAATGTCACGGTGTACCTGGAAAGCGTGGGCGCCCCCGGCATCGTGCCCGTGGCGCGCACCTTTTTCTTTGCCAGCATTCCCGCCGGCGCGGCCATGCTGATGATGTGGGACGCCGACTTCCAGCATGCGGCGCCCGGCAAGAGACTCGTCAGCTTTGTCGCCAAGGCCGACGGCTACACGCCGCGCCGCTCGATCCAGCAAATCTTCGTCTCGCAGACGCGCTTTGACAGCGCCACCAATACCTATACCTGCACGGTCGAGGAAGGCACCCTGGAACTGTCCAAGCCGCAAGGCCACCTGCCGGGCAAGCGCTGGGGCAGCACGGGCACGGATGGCAAAGGTGGGGAAAATGCGTGCCGCTGCCCGCCCGGCCTGGGGCCCATCGTGCCGACCGGCATGACGCTCGTCTGGACGCCAAACCCCGCCTACGCGGGCACGCATGGCGAGCTGCCGTTTTCCGACCCGTGGTGGAAGATACTCGCCATCATCATCGCCATCATCGCCGCGCTGGTGGCCATCATTGCCGCCGCGCTCGGCTCCGGCAAGGCCAGTTTCAGCGTGGGTGGCAGCTTCGAGGAAACGGAGCCCGACGTGCATTGCTGCTCGCTGGAAGGGGCCGGCTCGGGCCAGCCCGAATTCACGGTGGCGGGCGTGGCCTCGGCCATCGCCTCGGGCGCCATCGCCGTCGCCTGCTCCGATATCGCCGACCCGTTCTGGCGTGGCCAGGAAGCAACACCACCTGCCGCCAGCGAACTGACCCTGGCCGAACGCGTCGTGGCGCAATGGGTATTGCCGGAAGCGCCGAACGCTGGCCTGCCCTACACGGCCGACATCAGCTGGGAGTATCAACGTTTCACCACGGGCGCCACCTACCAGCATGCGGTGACCGAAACGCAAGTCAACATCCATGTGGCGGGGCCCGTGGAAACGGATACGCCCGCCGTCGTGCAAGCGTATGAACCGTTGTGGATACGCGCCAGCTTCCAGCGCGACAATGGCAATGTCTTCCGCGGTACGGAGCTGTATGCCTTCGTGCTGTTCCAGGCGCCGCAGGGCCTGTATTTCGTCGCATCGCTGACGGACGATGGCCTGGGCTTCGACCCGGGCGCCAACGACGGCGTGTATGCCGGCAGCCTGGACTTGAAACGGGCTTACCGCACCCTGCTGCAATATGATCAACAGGTCTACGGCACCTGGCGCGTGTTTGTCTTCGCCCAAGACGTCAACCTGACCAAGCCGGGCACGCCGCCGGAAATCGCCGCCCAGCACATCGGCGGCATGTTCGTCGCCAGCGCCATCGAAATCACTTTCGACGACACCCTGCCGTGCCCGCTCAAGGCGCAGGCGAATATCGTCGTCGTGTGAGGGGAGAAACCGCAAACGGCCGGGAAAAACGCGCAGGGCCAAGCGCCGGCCCGAAGACAGTACACCAGGACCGAGGGAAAGGCTACAAACTGTGGCCTTTCGTACAGCCGTTCGTCAGCGCGCCAAGAGCGGCTGAGAAAATGCTCAGGGCTAGGCGCCGCCTCGAAGACAGTACGTCAGTACGGCGAGAGGCAGGCAACAACGCCATGGGCGTTTTATCAGCCGCTCTCACACCTTGACAGCGTCAATCTTGGCGATCACCGTGCGCGGAATGATATCCGTTGCCGGGCAAGTCTCCATCGCGTCCGAATACGCGAGCCAGCGCTGCAAGCTTTCCATGCGGCGGATGGTGATGCCCTTGCCATTGATATAGCCGATCTGCTCGAAATTGACGGGGCTGGTGGTCAGCTTCGACACGGTGGGCGCATTGTCGACCAGGCGGTCGTAGGCCTTGCGCGCCTTGTGCTCCCACTTGGCCAGCACGGGGTCGTCAAAGCGGTTGCTTTCAAAATACACGGTGATCGTGCGGTCGTGATTGGCAAAGCCGACGATCGCCGCACCCTTGCGTATGGTCAGCAAGACATCTTCCTTGACGCCCGTGACGGGAACGAATACGGCAGCGCGCCCATCCGTATCTGGCCGCTCCATGGGAATATCTTGTCCGATTATGCTCATCACATCACACTCTTAGTCATCGCCTGTCGGCTTGTTGTCCCTGCATCACTGAAAGCGTGTCACCGTGCGCATGCGCGGCTTTGCCGCTGCGCCGCTCCGCTTCCAGGCTCGCTGCCATACCCTGCCATACCCATTCATACCATTTATCAAATAATACATTGCCATAAAGCACTACACAAGATAATCAGGGGCGCGGCAGCCACAGGTTCTCCTCCGGATGGGGAATGGTGTGCCCTGCTGCAATCACCTCAAGCAGCAATCACCTTATAATGCTGCGATTCCTTCACGCCAGACACCTTCGCACCATGACGCTTCCCGAGAATGACACCAGCCGGCTCGACGCCATCAGCGCCGCCGCCACCGAAGTGGCCGCGCAAAACGTGGCCGACCTGCTGGCCATGGCCATCTGTCACCGCCCGGACGAACCGGCCCTGATTGTCTGCGACAAGCGCAGCTGGCTCAACGTGGTACTGACGGAAGCGTATCGCCAGGCCTTGCCGGACGCGGGCTTCATCGATTTCGACGAGGTCACGCCCGACGCCGTGCTGGCCGCGTTTGCCGACCTGCCCGCCGGCAGCCTCGTCGTGCTGATCCAGTCGACCAGCTTCCGCCTGGAAGCGTTCCGCATCCGCATCGAGCTGTTCAAGCGGGGCCTGAAAGTGATCGAACACGTGCATCTGTCGCGCATGCCCGGCGTGCAGGGGCTGCACTACATCGCTTCGCTGGCCTACGACCCCGCCTATTATCGCGGCGTGGGCCATGCACTGAAAGCACGCATCGACCGCGCCCGCCACGGCATGGTCGACAGCGGCGGCGAGCAGCTGGTCTTCGCATCCCCGTTCGAATCGGCCAAACTCAATATCGGCGATTACGCGGGGATGAACAATATCGGCGGCCAGTTCCCCCTGGGCGAAGTGTTTACGGAAGCGCAGGACCTGGAAGCGGTGAACGGGCGCGTGCGCATCTTCGTCTTCGGCGACACACAGTTCATGGTCAACCGCCCCGACACGCCGATCACCCTGATCATCGACAAGGGCCGCGTGACGGGCACGGAGCACGCCACGCCGGAATTTCTGGCCATGCTGGAGATCATCCGCGCGCATGAGGGCGAAGTGTGGGTACGCGAACTGGGCTTCGGCATGAACCGCGCCTTTTCGCGCGAACAGCTGGTCAACGACATCGGCACGTATGAACGCATGTGCGGCATCCATCTGTCGCTGGGCGCCAAGCACGGCGTATATACAAAACCCCAGTTCAAGCGCAAGGATGCGCGCTACCACGTCGATATCTTCGCCGTCACCAAGGCTGTCTACCTCGACGACGAAAGAGTGTACGCGGACGGCGCGTGGACGCTGGAACCCGTCACCTTCAACTAAAAAATCCGGCCGCTGCCAGCTCGCGGTCCCATGGTGGCACGGGCTGGTACTCGGCCACCAGGAAATCGATCAGCGCGCGCACCTTCGGCGAAGGCTGGCGGCTGGCCGGATACAGCGCGCTCAAGTGGTTCAACGGCAGGTCCCAGCCAGACAGCACGGAAACAAGGCTGCCGTCGAGCAGCTTGCGCCAGGCGAGGAAGGTGGTGCTGTAGACGATGCCGAGTCCCCGCTGCGCCGCCTGCTGCAGCACCAGGCCATTGTTCGCAGTAAAACCCGCCTGCACGCGCACGCCCACTTCCTCTCGCTGTTCTCCCTCTCCCCGCTGGAAATGCCAGTGCGTGCCATCGGTCAGGTGGCTGAAATGCAGGCACTGGTGCTTCAATAAATCTTGCGGCGTCTGCGGCACGCCCCATTGCGCCAGATAGGCGGGGCTGGCGCACAGCACGGCGCGGCAGGGCGCCAGCGGGCGCATGGCCAGCGCGCTGCTGTCCGGGATGCCGCCCACGCGGATGGTCAAGTCAAAGCCGTGGCGTATCGGGTCGAGCAGGGCATCGTCGACAAACAACTCGGCCCGCACCTGCGGGTGCAGCAAACTGAAACGGGCGACGGCATCGGCCAGCCACGCGCTGCCAAAACTCGATGGCGCCTGGATGCGCAGCGGCCCGGCCAGCGCCGCCCCCGCTCCCGTCTGCGCCACGTGCGCCACCATGCGCGCCGCTTCCTGCGCCTGGCTGACGGTGGCCATGCACGGCGCCAGGTAGGCGCGGCCCGCGTCCGTCAGACTCACTTCGCGCGTGGAGCGGTGCAGCAGGCGCGCATGCAGGCGTTCTTCCAGCTGCATGATGGTCTTGCTGACCATGGCCCGCGTCAGGCCCAGGCGCTGTCCCGCCACGGTGAAGCTGCGCTGGCGCGCCACTTCGACAAAGATTTCCATCGCTTTTAGTTGATCCATGTCAAAGATTGTCTGCGTTTTGGCGACAATCTGTCAACCGCTGGGCGATTGTTTGCCGCCCTCGCCCATCCTACAATGGCGCTTTCCATAGACCTTCCGGAGCCGCCGCCATGCTGACTAAATCGCAACAAGAACAATACCAACGCGACGGCTATATCATCCTGCCCGATTTCAAGGGAGCGGACGAAATCGCCCTTCTACGCGCGCGCGCCGAACAGATTGTCAACGAATTCGATCCCAGCCAGAGTCAATCGATCTTCACCACGCGCGACCAGGCGAAGAACACCAACGATTATTTTCTCGCCTCCGACAACACCATCCGCTGCTTCTTCGAGGAAGAGGCGTTCGGCGCGGACGGCCAGCTGAAACAGGCCAAGTCCCTGTCGATCAACAAGATCGGCCACGCCATGCATGACCTGGACCCCGTCTTCCGCGCCTTTTCGGCCGACCCTAAACTGGCCGAGGTGGCGCGCGACCTGGGCCTGGCGGACGCGCAGGTCTGGCAATCGATGTACATTTTCAAACAGCCCGGCATCGGCGGCGAAGTGCGCTGGCACCAGGACGCCACCTACTTCGAAACCACGCCAGTCAGCGTGACCACGTTCTGGTTCGCGCTGGAAGACGCGACCCTGGACAACGGCTGCCTGTGGGCCGAACCGGGCGGCCACCGCGGTCCCCTGCGCGAACGCTTCATCCGCAACGGCGACGCCGTGCGCGTGGAAAAGCTCGACGCCATGCCCTGGCCCGACGACAGCACGGCCGTGCCGCTGGAAGTCAAGGCCGGTGCCCTCGTCTGCTTCCACGGCTTGCTGCCCCATTACAGCGCGCCAAACCGCTCGCCCGTCTCGCGCCACGCCTACACCTTGCACGCCACCGATGGCCAGACGGAATACGCGGCGCACAACTGGATCCAGCGCGACGCGGCGTTCCCCGTGCGGGGCTTCGTCTGATGCGCATCGACGTCTTCGCCGCCCACTGGGGCAATAACGAGCTGGCGCCCGAGGTCTTCATCGACAAGGTTCTGGCAGCCGGCTTCGACGGCATCGAGATGTCGCTGCCGCTGGACGCCGCCCTGCGCGAGGAATGGACGGACCGCATCGCGCAAGCAGGCCTGCAACTGATCGCCGCGCAGTGGGAAACCGTCTTCCACAGCGACTTCGAGCTGCACCGCGCCGCCCTGGCGGAACTGCTGGAGAATGCCTGCCTGGCGCGCCCCGTGCTGGTCAACACGCACACGGGCAAGGATTACTACAGCCAGGTGCAAAACGGGGAATTGATTGACCTGGCCGCAGCCATCTCGGCCCGGCACGGCGTGCCCATCGTGCATGAGCTCCACCGCAGCCGTTTCAGCGGCCACCCGATGCTGCTGTTGCCCTACCTGGCGCAGTATCCGGACCTGCCATTGACGGCCGACCTGTCGCACTGGTGCTGCGCCTGCGAATCGCTGCTGGAAGACCAGCCGCAGACCCTGGCGCAGGTGCTGCCGCTGGTGCGCCATGTGCACGCGCGCGTGGGCCACGCACAGGGGCCGCAGGTGGCCGACTTCCGCGCGCCGGAAGCGAAGGGGGCGCTCGACGCCCACCTGGCGTGGTGGGATGCCATCGTCGCCCTGCGCCGCGCGGCCGGCGCCGAGCGCATGACGTTCACGCCGGAATTCGGCCCTGCGCCCTACCTGCAAACGCTGCCGTACACGCAGCAGCCCGTGAGCGATGCCTGGGAACAGAATGTGGCCATGCTCGCCCTGCTGCGCGCGCGCTACGCCGGGTAGGCGCCGCGCATTGCAATTAAATAGCGCGCTATATATACTGTGCCCATGGATACCACCACCGCCCCCAATCCCCTGCACCAGGTGCCGCGCCTGGACAGCCAGCTGTGCTTTGCGCTGTACTCGACCTCACTC
Source organism: Janthinobacterium sp. SUN073 (assembly GCF_030397665.1). GTDB lineage: Bacteria > Pseudomonadota > Gammaproteobacteria > Burkholderiales > Burkholderiaceae_D > Janthinobacterium. The sequence continues at coordinate 962,565 of NZ_JAPUBT010000001.1, forward strand.
GCCATGAACAAGCTGTACCGCAAGCTGCTGCGCAAGCTCGGTCTCACGTATTCGCAATACCTGGTGATGATGGTGCTGTGGGAGCGCGATGGCTTGACGGTGTCGGAAGTGGGCGAGCGCCTGTTCCTCGACTCGGCCACCCTGACGCCCTTGCTCAAACGCATGGAGCAGGCCAGCTTGCTGAACCGCGCGCGGGCCGCCAGCGACGAGCGCCAGGTCATCATTTCCCTCACGCAACAAGGCGACCAGTTGCGCCACGAGGCGGCCCTGCTGCCCGAAGCCATCCTGACGGCCAGCCATTGCAGCGTGGAGCAAGTTGTGGACATGAAACAACAACTGAACCAGTTACGCGACAGCCTGATGAAAAGTGAATAAAAGCGCCGCTTTTCCGAGCAAAATCAGGCAAAGCATCGCCCTGACAGCGCCAGGCAAAAGCTGGCGCACAATCCGCCTTTCTTTATTACAAATCGATACAAGGAAGACCCCACCCTGCGTATAGAATAGTTGCCACTATTTCCTTACAACAACATCAGGGTGACCATGCGCATACCTTTCGGCTCCGTAGCCTCGTTGGCTTTGTGTTTTACCGTGTCGGCTTTCGCTGCCGAACCATTCGACGACAAGTTCCGCCAGCTTGAAGAAGTGCTGCCCACCCCGAATACCTACCGCACCGCCTCCGGCGCGCCAGGCCACGCCTACTGGCAGCAGCGCGCCGACTACACCATCCGCGCCACCCTGGATGAAGCCAAACGCGAAATCGCCGGCAGCGGCAGCATCACCTACCACAACCAGTCGCCCGACACCCTCGGCTACCTGTGGGTGCAGCTGGACCAGAACATCTACCAGCCCGATTCCGACGCGCGCCGCATGACCACGGCGCCCTCGCGCCAGGCGTGGGCCAAAACGGCGGGCGACGAGACGATGAAGTTCGAAGGCTTGCGCGGCATCCTCGCACGCGGCGACTTCCAGGGCGGCTTCCATATCCGCGCGTTAAAAGGCGCGGATGGCCAGCCTTTGAAATATATTGTGAACCGCACCATGATGCGCATCGACTTGCCGCAGCCTTTGAAACCAGGACAGGACTTCGTCTTCCAGATCGACTGGGATTACCGCATCAATGAACAGAAGGTGCTGGGCGGGCGCGCCGGCTATGAAGTTTTTGACGACAAGAACGCCCTGTTCGAAGTGGCGCAGTGGTTTCCGCGCATGGCGGCCTACTACGACGCGGCCGGCTGGCAGCACAAGCAGTTCCTCGGCTCGGGCGAATTCACGCTGGAATTTGGCGACTACGACGTGCAGCTGACGGTGCCCGCCGACCATATCGTCGCCGCCACGGGCGAACTGCAAAATCCGCAGGATGTGCTGTCTTCCGCGCAGCGCGAGCGCCTGGAAAAGGCCCGCGGCAGCGACAAGCCCGTCGTCATCGTCACGCAAAAAGAGGCGGAGGCGGCCGAAAAATCCGTCAGCCGCGCGCAAAAAACGTGGCACTTCAAGGCGGCCAACGTGCGCGACTTCGCCTGGGCCTCGAGCCGCAAGTTCATCTGGGATGCACAGGGTTACAAGAAGGGCGGCAGCGACGTGATGGCCATGTCCTACTATCCGAAAGAAGGCAATCCGCTGTGGGAAAAATACAGCACGCAAGCCATCGTGCACACGATCGAACAGTACAACAAGTACAGCATAGACTACCCGTACCCGACGGCCATTTCCGTCAACGGCCCCGTGGGCGGCATGGAGTATCCGATGATCTCGTTCAACGGCCCGCGCCCCGTGAAGGACAAGAAGACGGGCGAGCTGACCTATTCGAAGCGCACGAAATATGGCCTGATCGGCGTGATCATCCACGAAGTGGGGCATAACTACTATCCGATGATCATCAACTCGGACGAGCGTCAGTGGACCTGGATGGACGAAGGCCTCAACACCTTCGTGCAATACCTGGCGCAGCAGGCGTGGGAAGAAAACTATCCGGCCTCGCGCGGCGAGCCGCGTGAAATCGTCGACTACATGCGTAGCCGCGACCAGGTGCCCATCATGACGAACTCCGAATCGCTGCTGCAGTTCGGTAACAACGCCTATGCCAAGCCGGCGGCGGGCCTGAACATCCTGCGCGAAACCATCCTCGGACGCGAACTGTTCGACTACGCGTTCAAGGAATATGCGCAGCGCTGGAAGTTCAAGCGTCCCACGCCGGCCGACTTTTTCCGCACCATGGAAGACGCCTCCGGCACGGACCTGGACTGGTTCTGGCGCGGCTGGTTTTATACCACCGATCCGGTCGACATCAGCATCGACGGCATCAGCGAATACGGCGTGAGTTCAAAGGATCCGGCAACGGAAAAAGCCTGGAAAAAGGCGCAGAAGGACGCCCAGCCGGAATCGGTGACGAGCCGCGCCAACAAGGGCATGCCGCGCCGCGTCGATGCGCATCCGGAGCTGAAGGATTTCTACAACCAGCACGACGATTTCACGGTGACCAACAAGGACCGCAACGCCTACGCCGAAGCGCTGGCCGCCCTGGAACCGTGGGAAAAGGACTTGCTGAAACAGGGCAAGCACCTGTACCTGGTCGACCTGTCGAACCTGGGCGGCATGGTCATGCCCCTGATCCTGGAAATCGAACTGAAAAGCGGCAAAAAATACGTCGAGCGCGTGCCGGCCGAAGTGTGGCGCTACTCGCCGAAGAAAATCACCAAGGTCGTCATCACCGATGAACCGATGGTGGGCCTGGTGCAGGACCCGTACTGGGAAACGGCCGACATCGACAGCAGCAACAATAGCTGGCCGAGAAAGATCACGCCATCGCGCCTGGAACTGTTCAAGAGCGAAAAATCGCCCAAGGATAACCTGATGCGCGACTTTCATACGCCGTTGAAAGGCAGCGGCTCGGCCAAGGGCGACGAGGCGTGAAGCGCTGGCGCCTTCTCGCGGCAAGCCTGCTGGCCTGCGCCAGCATGGCCGCTGGCGCGCACAATTTCCATATGGGTATCGCCGACATCAGCTACAACGCGGCCAGCGGCAGCACGGAAGTGGTGCACACCTACACGGGCCACGACGTCGAGGCGCTGCTGACGAACCTGTACCAGCGCCAGTTCGACCTGGGCCAGGAAGACAGCGAAGCGGCCCTGCGCCGCTATGTGGAAAAACAGTTTTATCTCGTGGCGCCGGACGGCAAGCGATTGCGCCTGAACTGGGTCGGCATGAAGGTCAATGCCGACAATGTGGTGATTTTCCAGGAAATCGAACGCACGCGCCTGGCACCCGCCACGCGCATCCACAACCAGTTGCTGATCGATTTCCTGCCCAGCCAGCGCAATACCCTCAATGTGCAGGACAGCGGCACCATCCAGACGCTGATTTTCGACCGCAAGAATACGGAACTGCCGATCCGCCAAGTCCCACGATACCCATGACGCCACGCTCTCTTCCCCTCTTCCTCGCCGCCCTGTTTGCAGCAACCGCCGCCCACGCCGACGACATTTTCCAGCGCGTGCTGGTCGACGGATCGCGCCTGAACCAGCTCGGCGTGGCCGATTCGGCCAACGCGGGCAGCGTCACGCAACAGCAGCTCGACGCGCGCACCAGCTACCGGCCCGGCGAATTGCTCGAAGCCGTGCCGGGGCTGATCGTCAGCCAGCATAGCGGCGAAGGCAAGGCCAACCAGTTCTACCTGCGCGGCTTCAACCTCGATCACGGCACGGACTTGCGCACCAGCGTCGACGAGATGCCAGTCAACCAGCGCAGCCATGGCCACGGCCAGGGCTGGACGGACCTGAATTTCCTGATCCCCGAACTGGCCATGCGCCTCGATTACAAAAAGGGCCCGTATGCGGCGGCGCAAGGCGATTTTTCCTCGGCCGGCGCGGCGTCCATCGTCTATGCGAACCGCCTGACGCAAGGCATCGCCAGTGCGGGCATCGGGCAAAACGGCTTTCGCCGCGCCCTGCTGGCCGATTCGTTTGACGCGGGCGACGGCAGCCTGCTGTACGCGCTCGAAGCGCAGCAGAACGATGGTCCGTTCACGCAGCCGGACCGCTACCGCAAGCTCAATGGCGTGCTGCGCTACAGTCAAGGCTATGCCAACAACGGTTTCAACGTCACGGCCATGGCGTACGACGCCAGCTGGAATGCCACCGACCAGATTCCGCTGCGCGCCGTGCGGGACGGTAGCTTGGGCCGCTTCGACGCCATCGATGCCAGCGACGGCGGCAAGGCGCAGCGCTACAGCCTGTCGGGCGCCTGGCGCCAGACGACGGACGACGTGTCGTCCAGGGTCAGTGCGTATGTGATCGCCAACCGCCTGGCCCTGTTCTCGAATTTTACGTATGCGCTGGACGACCCCGATAACGGCGACCAGTTCGCCCAGCCCGACCGGCGCGTGACGTCCGGCCTCGACGCCAGCCATACCTGGCACCGCCACACGGACAGGGGCAGCAGCGACACCACCATCGGTCTGCAGCTACAGAACGACAATATCCACAATGGCCTGTACCACACGCGCCAGCGCCAGATCGTGTCGACCACGCGGCAAGACCATATCGTCGAAACCAGCATCGGCGTGTATGGCGAAAACAGCACGCGCTGGTCGCGGTCGCTGCGCACAGTGGCCGGCCTGCGCGCGGACGCCTACCGCTTCGACGTGCGCAGCGACCGCGCCGCCAATTCGGGCCAGGCCAGCGACCATTTGTTCAGCCCCAGCCTGAGCGTGATCGCCGGTCCGTGGCGCGAGACGGAAGCGTATCTCAACATCGGCAATGGCTTTCACAGCAACGACGCGCGCGGTACGACGATCACGGTCGACCCGAAGACGGGCGAGGCGGCCCCCCTGGTGCGCTCGCGGGGGCTGGAACTGGGCTTGCGCAGCGCCGCCATCGCCGGCCTGCAAACGTCGCTGTCGCTGTACCGCCTGGACTTCGATTCCGAGCTGCTGTTCATCGGCGACGCCGGTGCCACCGAAGCGGGCCGCCCCAGCCGCCGCTATGGCATCGAGTTTTCCAGCTACTACAAGGCGGCCAGCTGGCTGTCGCTGGACCTGGACCTGGCCTATGCGCGGGCACGCTCGCGCGGCAGCGACCCGGCGGGCGACTTCATCCCCGGCGCCATCGAAGGCGTGGCCCAGCTGGCCATGACGCTGACGCCGCGCGGGCCATGGTCGGGCTCTTTGCGCCTGCGCTACTTCGGCCCGCGCCCCCTGATGGAAGACAACAGCGTGCGCTCGTCGGCCAGCGTGGGCTTGAACGGGCGCCTCGCCTACCAGATCGACAAGACCTTGCGCGTGGAGGTCGAAGGCTACAACCTGGCCAACCGGCGCGACTCGGCCATCGATTACTACTATGCCTCGCGCCTGCCCGGCGAGGCGCAGCCGGTCGACGATATCCACTTCCATCCGGTGGAATCGCGCTCGCTGCGCCTGACCCTGGTAAAGAATTTTTAACGCAACAAGCATAATTCCTGGCGGACGTAACACAAGAGTCGCCGCGAAGTCGTAGAATGCCAGGCTGGATAAACTGAGACAGGCCGCGTTCCGGCCCGCACCGCCATGAGCACTTCCGCACCGATCTTTACCGACCCGTCCCACGTCAAGGACGCCTTGCGCGATGACGGCTATGCCGTCCTGCGCCCGCAGGACGTGGCGGCGCTGGCCGGCTGCCCGCTGGCCGCGCTGCGCGCGCTCGAACCGAGCTGGAACGCGCTGGCGCTGGACAATTACCTGAAAGATGGCGGCCGCTATCGCCGCCGGCGCCACTCGTGCTTCGTGCAGGATGGCGCGCGCCTGACGCAGACGGCGCACCGCCCGCACTGGCAACCGATCGAATACAACGCCCTGCATGGCGGCATGCACCGCCTGTTTGAGCCGGTCGAGCCGGCCATTGTCGCGCAGCCAGCCTGGCAACAGCTGATCCGCGCGCTGGGCGACGCCTGCTCGCAGGTGAAGGGCAGCCAGCCGTGGTTCATCGAGGCGCACCAGTTCCGCATCGATACGACCGATGGCATCGGCCGCCCCACGCCGGAAGGCGCGCACCGCGATGGTGTCGATTTCGTCGCCGTGCTGTTGATCGGGCGCGAACAGGTCAAGGGCGGCGAGACGCGCATCTTCGAAGCCCATGGTCCCAACGGCAAGCGCTTTACCCTGACCGAGCCATGGTCGCTGCTGCTGCTCGACGATGCGGCGGTGATCCACGAATCGACGCCGATCCAGCCCATCGGCGAACATGGCCACCGCGATACGCTGGTGCTGACGTATCGCGCGGGCCAGTTCCAGGGCGAAAACTGACAGGCGGCCACAGCATTCCCTGTGGCCAAAATAGTTACTTGGAAGTTACTTTTGCAGACTTAAATCCGATATAGTCACAGGATGTCGATATTGCGCGCTCACCGCGCCCAGCATCACCACACTGAAATTCTAGGAGAGGTCTGTGGACTCCAACAACCAAATCAAGCCTGACGAAATCGAGATCCTGATCGTCGAGGATAGCCCGACCCAGGCGGAGCGATTGCGCCGCCTGATCCAGTCGCTGCACTACAACGCGCGCGTGGCGGCGAATGGCCAGCTGGCCCTGGCCGCCATCCGCGAGCGCAAGCCGCACCTGGTGCTGTCCGATATCGTCATGCCTGAAATGAATGGCTACGACCTGTGCCGCGCCATCAAGTCCGATCCGACCCTGCGCGATATTCCCGTGATCCTCGTCACCTCGCTCAACGACCCGAAGGACATCATCCGCGGCATCGAGTGCGGCGCCGACAATTTCATCCGCAAGCCGTATGCGGAAGACTACCTGCTCAACCGCATCAGCCACATGCTGATGAACCAGAAGCTGCGCAAGAACCAGAATGTGGAAATCGGCATCGCCCTGTACCTGGGCGACCAGAAGCACTTCATCAATGCGGAGCGCCAGCAAATCCTCGATTTGCTGATCTCCACGTATGAACAGGCGGTGCAGGTCAACGGCGAACTGCAGGCACGTGAACGCCAGGTGATCGAATTGAACATGCGCCTGGCGCACCATGCGGCCGAACTGGAAACCATCAACCGCGAAATCGCCCTGAAAAACCTGGAACTGGCCGAGGCCAGCCGCATGAAGTCCGCCTTCATCGCGAATATGTCGCATGAACTGCGCACGCCGCTGAACGCCATCATCGGGTTTACCGGCGCACTGCTGATGAAACTGCCCGGCCCCCTGACGTCCGACCAGGACAAGCAGCTCAATACCATCCGCGCCAGCGCGCGCCATCTGCTCTCCTTGATCAACGACATTCTCGACGTGGCCAAGATCGAGGCGGGCAAGCTGACCCTGTCAATCGAGCCCGTGCACTGCCAGGAGCTGATGGCCGAAGTGGCCGACACCTTGCGCCCCCTGGCCCAGCAAAAGGGCCTGGCACTGGAAATGGCACTGGGCGAAGCGGGCCAGCCGCCCGCCATCATCGACACGGACCGCCGCGCGCTGACGCAAATCCTCATCAACCTGCTCAACAATGCCATCAAGTTCACGGAACAGGGCACGGTGCGCATCAGCCTGGCCCAGCGCGAAGAAGACGGCGGACTGGTGACGGAAATGAGCATCGCCGACAGCGGTGCCGGCATCAAGGAAGAAGACCAGGCGAAGCTGTTCCAGGCCTTTTCGCAACTCGATTCCACCTCCACGCGCCACGTGGAAGGCGCGGGACTGGGGCTGTACCTGTGCCAGAACCTGGCCAACGCCATCGGCGGCGCCCTGTTCTTCAATAGCGACTACGGCTCCGGCAGCACGTTTACCTTGGCCCTGCGCAGCAAGCCCTGATTCGGGTGCGCCGCAGCATAAATTCTGGATATTTTGCCATCTGAAGCAGATCGATACCGTAGTTCTACGGTATTGCACTGCACCATTTTCAGCGCTATAGTGGAACTGTCTCCTCCAATTTGTTCTCCGAACATTGGATTACGCCCGCGATTACAACCGCGGGCTTTTTTTTGCCTGCGTTTTACATTATCTTCATCTTTCCTTAACTAAATCAACCGATTTAGTTATATCAAACGCTTGAGATATGTGTTTAAATCTCCGGCATGATTGAAAAAACCGCCATCCCCACTCCCCACGCCGACGACGGACGCAAGCCCCGTTCCGATGGAGAACAGTCGCGCGAGCGGCTACTGCATAGCGCCATCCGCCTGTTTGCCGAGCAAGGCTACGCCAAGACGTCCACGCGCGAACTGGCGCAGGCGGCCGGCACCAACGCGGCGGCCATCAGCTACTATTTTGGCGACAAGGCGGGCCTGTACCGCGCCGCCTTCTCCCATCAACTATCGAATCCACAAGACAATATCGCCCTGTACGAGCAACCCCATTTCACCCTGCGCCAAAGTCTGGAAGGCTTTTATGCGCAATTGCTCGCCCCCATGCAGCAGGGCGAGATCGCGCGCGACTGCATGCGCCTGTGGTGCCGCGAAATGCTCGAACCGACGGGCCTGTGGGCGCGCGAGGTCGACCAAAACATCCGTGCCGAACACGAGGCGCTCACGCGCGTGCTGGCACGCCACCTGGGCGCGCCCGACAACAGCGACGACATGCACCGCCTGGCCTTTTCCATCGCCTCGCTGGCCCTGCAGCACATGGTGGGCGCCGAAGTGCTGCACACCTTGCGCCCGCAACTGATGGAAACGCCGCACGCCATCGATACCTGGCTGGCGCGCATGACCGACTACGCGCTGGCCATGGCCGACGTGGAGCGCCGGCGCCTGGCCACGCCTCCCTCTCCCCCCACCGCTCAACGACAAGCAGAAGGACCAGCATGACGACTATTCGATGCACCGTTCAACGCGCCCTCGCCGCCAGCATCGTGCTGGCGCTGGGCGGCTGCGCCCTGCAGGGGCCGCCCGCAGCGGTGGCCGCCAGCGCGCCCGCGCAATGGCAGGCGCCGCTGCCGCATAACGGCAAGCTGACGGACCTGGCCAGCTGGTGGCAGGGCCAGGGCGATAGCCTGCTGGTGGAATTGATCACCGATGCGCAGCAGGTCAGCCCCACCATCGCCGCCGCCGGCACGCGCATCGTGCAGGCGCGCGCGGACAGCATCGCCAGCGGCGCCGCGCTGGCGCCCAAGCTCGATGCGACCGGTAGCGTGGTACGCACCAGCCAGCAATCGGCCCAGCCTGGCGGCACCACCTCCCAGGCGGCCTTGCAAGCGTCGTGGGAAATCGATGTGTTTGGCGCCAACCGCGCCACGCGCGATGCGGCGCTGGAGCGCTACGACAGCGCCCGGGCGGGTTGGCATGAGGCCCGCGTCTCGGTCGCCGCCGAAGTGGCGAACCAGTACTACGCCTTGCGCACCTGCCAGCAACTGCAGGCCGTGGCCGAACAGGATGCCGTCTCGCGCCGCGACTCGGCACGCCTGACGGAACTGAGCGCCGGCGCCGGTTTCCAGCCGCCCGCCAACGCCGCGCTGGCCCGCGCCAGCGCCGCCGAAGGCGCCAGCCGCGCCATCGAACAGCGCGCCGCCTGCGACGTGAATGTCAAGGCGCTGGTGGCCCTGTCGGCCCTGCCGGAAGAGACGCTGCGCCAGAAGCTGGCGGCCAGCCCCTTTGTTGCGCCCTCGCCCGTGGCGATTGCGCAACTGCCGGCGCAAACCCTGGGCCAGCGTCCCGACATCTACAGCGCCGAACGCGAAGTGGCAGCGGCCAGCTTCGAAGTACGCGGCGCCCAGGCGCAGCGCTACCCCCGTCTGAGCCTGGCCGGCTCCATCGGCAAGGGCAATATCCGCGCTGGCGGCACCAGCATCACGGCCAGCACCTGGAGCATCGGTCCGCTGGCCGTCAGCCTGCCCATCTTCGACGGCGGCACCCGCCGCGCCCAGGTCGATGCCGCCACGGCGCGCTACGACGAAGCGGTGGTGAAGTACCGCGCCGGCGTGCGCCAGGCCGTGCGCGAAGTGGAAGAAGCCTTGGTCAACCTGGCCAGCACGGACGAGCGCAGCGGCCACGCGAAAACGGCCCTGGAAGGCTACCGCGTGTCGTTCGTCGCCACCGAAGACCGCTACAAGAATGGCCTGGCCAGCCTGATCGAACTGGAAGACGCGCGCCGCACGCGCCTGGCCGCAGAAAACACCGTGGTCAACCTCGAGCGCGAACGCAGCGCCGCCTGGGTAGCGCTGTACCGCGCCGCCGGCGGCGGCTGGAACAGCAGCAACGCCATCGCCAACAATGCCCCCTGACGGATACGACAACATGAAAAAAATGACCTTGAAACCGATGGCGCTCGCGCTGGCCGCCCTTTGCGTGGTGCTGGGCGCCGGCGTGGCCCTGTACTCCCCATCCTCCACGGCGGCCGACGATGCCAAGGACAAGAACGCGGCACCAAAGCCTGCGCTCACCGTCACCACGGCCAAGCCGCAAACGGCCAGCCTGCCCATCAAGCTGAAGGCCAACGGCAACGTGGCCGCCTGGCAGGAAGCCGTCATCGGCAGCGAATCGAACGGCTTGCGCCTCACCGACGTACGCGTGAATGTCGGCGACGTGGTGCGCGCCGGCCAGGTGCTGGCCGTGTTCTCGAACGACACGGTCAACGCCGACGTGGCGCAGGCGAAGGCCGCCGTGCTGGAAGCGGAAGCGAATGCCGCCGAGGCGGCCGCCAACGCCCAGCGCGCCCGCTCGCTGCAAAGCACGGGCGCCATCAGCGCACAGCAGATCAGCCAGTATCTGACGGCCGAACAGACGGCCAACGCGCGCATTGCGTCCGCCAAGGCGCAGCTGGCGTCGCAGCAGCTGCGCCTGAAATACACGCAGGTGGTGGCGCCCGACAGCGGCATCATCTCCTCGCGCGCGGCCACCGTCGGGTCGGTGGTGGGCGCCGGCACGGAACTGTTCCGCATGATCCGCCAGGGCCGCCTCGAATGGCGCGCCGAAGTGACTGCCACCGAGCTGCTGAATTTAAAACCCGGCACACTGGCGCAGGTGAAGGCGGCCAATGGCAGCGTCTTGACGGGCAAGGTGCGCATGATCGCCCCTACCGTCGATCCGCAGACGCGTTCCGCCCTCGTGTATGTGGACCTGCCGGCCAGCAGCGGCAACAATGCGCCGTTCAAGGCCGGCATGTACGCCAGCGGCGAATTTGAACTGGGCACCTCGGGTGCGCTGACGGTGCCGCAGCAGGCCATTGCCGTGCGCGATGGCTTCAGCTATGTCTTCCGCCTGAATGCCGACCAGCGGGTCAGCCAGATCAAGGTGCAGGCCGGACGGCGCCTGAGCGACCGCATCGAAATCATCAACGGCATCACGGCCGACACGACGATCGTCGTCAGCGGCGCCGGCTTCCTCAATGACGGCGATTTGGTCCGTAATGTGAAAACCCCGGTTCAGACGCCGGTGGCTGCACCGGCAGCGAAAAAGTAAGGAGAGGCCATGAATTTTTCCTCCCTCTCGATCAAGAATCCGATCCCGGCCATCATGCTGTTCGCGCTGCTGACCCTGGCCGGTCTGCTGGCCTACAAGGCCAATCCGGTGCAGGATTTCCCGGACATCGAACTGCCCATCGTCACCGTCAGCGCGGTGCTGCCCGGCGCCGCGCCGGCCCAGCTGGAAACGGAAGTGGCGCGCAAGATCGAAGACTCCGTCGCCACCTTGCAAGGCGTGAAAAACATCTACACCAAGGTGCTCGATGGCGTCGTCACGGTGACCGTCGAATTCATCCTGGAAAAGCAGATCGCCGAAGCCGTCAACGATGTGCGCGACGCCGTCGCCCGCGTCAAGGCGGACATGCCGGCCGAGCTGCGCGACCCCACCGTCACCAAGGCGTCCACCGCCGGGCGCGTGGTGCTGACCTTTATCGCCACGGCGAAACCGGGCGTGGACAACCCGCTCGACTCTCCCGACCTGTCCTGGTTCGTCGACAACACGGTAGCCAAGCGCCTGCTGACCGTGCCCGGCGTGGGCGCCGTTACCCGCGTGGGCGGCGTCTACCGCGAGATCCAGGTGGAGCTCGACGAGGCGCGCATGGCCGCATTGAAAGTGTCGGCCCTCGACGTCTCGCGCCAGCTGCGTCTGGTGCAGCGCGAAGCGCCTGGCGGCCGGGGCGACATCAGCGGCGCCGAACAATCGGTGCGCACCATCGCCACCGTCAAGACGGCCGATGAACTGTCGCGCGTGGAAGTGCCGCTGCCGGATGGACGCCATGTGCGCCTGGACCAGGTGGCCACGGTGCGCGACACCATTGCCGAACCGCGCGCACTGGCCGAGCAGGACGGCAAGACTGTCGTCGCTTTCGAGGTGTTCCGCACCAAGGGCGCCAGCGAAGTGGCCGTCGCCAAGGGCGCGCGCGACGCCATCGCCGACCTGCAGAAGGAAAATCCCAACGTGGTGCTGCAGCAGTCGATCGACAATGCCTTCCCCGTCGAGGAAAACTTCGAAGGCTCGATGGAGCTGCTGTACGAAGGCGCGCTGCTGGCCGTGCTGGTGGTGTGGTGGTTCCTGCGCGACTGGCGCGCCACCCTGGTGGCCGCGGCCGCCCTGCCCCTGTCCGTGATGCCGGCTTTCCTCGGTATCTACTGGTTCGGCTACACGCTCAATACCGTCACCCTGCTGTCGCTGGCGCTGGTCGTCGGCGTGCTGGTCGACGACGCCATCGTCGAAATCGAAAATATCGAACGCCATCTGCGCATGGGCAAGTCGCCCATGGAAGCGGCCATGGAAGCGGCCGACGAAATCGGCATGGCGGTGATCGCCACCACCTTCGCGCTGGTGGCCGTGTTCCTGCCGACGGCCTTCATGAGCGGCATTCCCGGCCTGTTCTTCAAACAGTTCGGCTGGACGGCCGTGCTGGCCGTGCTGGCCTCGCTGGTGGTGGCGCGCCTGCTCACGCCGATGATGGCGGCCTACATATTGAAACCGCTGGCGCACAAGGAAGAACAGGATGGCTGGCTGATGACGCGCTACCTGCACGTGATGCGCTGGTGCCTGAACCACCGCGGCGTCACGGCCATCGCTGCGGCCCTGTTCTTTGTCGGCGCCATCCTGCTGGTGCCGCTGCTGCCGACGGGCTTCGTCCCGGCCGCCGACCGCGCGCAGACGCAGATCAACCTGGAACTGCCGCCCGGTTCCACCCTGGCCGAAACGCAGGCCGTGGCAGCCATGGCGCGCGACGCGGCCATGCAGACGCCTGGCATCAAGGGCGTCTTCAGTTCGATTGGCGGCGGCTCCAGCGGCGACGCCTTCGCCCCCGGCGCGGCGGCCGAGGCGCGCCGCGCCGTGCTGACCCTGACCACCGTGCACCGCACCAAACGCAAGGAATCGATGGCGGGCCTGGAAACGCAGCTGCGCCACAAGCTCGATACGATACCCGGCGCCCGCTTCACGGTGGGGCCGCCCGACACTGGCGTCAAGATGCAGCTGGTGCTGCGTTCGGAAGACCCGGTGGCGTTGATGGCGGCGGCGCAAAAGGTCGAGCGCGAGCTGCGCGGCCTGAAAGGCATCGGCAACGTCAATTCCAGCGCCTCGCTGGTGCGCCCGGAAATCATCGTGCGTCCCGATTTTGCCAAGGCGGCAGACCTGGGCGTGACGGCGGCAGCCATCGGCGAGACGGTGCGCGTGGCCACGGCCGGCGACTACGATACAGACCTGACGAAAATGAACCTGCCCGAACGGCAAGTGCCGATCCGCGTCAAGCTGCCCAACAGCGTGCGCGCCGACCTGGCCGCCATCGAGCGCCTGAGCGTACCCGGCAAGAATGGTCCCGTGCGCCTGGCGAACGTGGCCAGCGTGACGATGGAAAGCGGCCCGGCACAGATCGACCGTTTGAACCGCAGCCGCAACGTGACGCTCGACGTGGAACTCGGTTCGCGCACCCTCGGCGAATTGAACGAGGAGGCGCGCGCGCTGCCATCGATGAAGAATTTGCCGCCTTCCGTGAAGATCGCCGAACTGGGCGACGCGCAGGAAATGGCTTCGCTGTTTGCCAGCTTCGGCCTGGCCATGCTGATCGGCGTGCTGTGCATCTACTGCGTGCTGGTGCTGCTGTTCAAGGACTTCATGCAGCCGGTGACCATCCTGGCGGCGCTGCCGCTGTCGATCGGCGGCGCCTTCGTGGCGCTGCTGATCACGGGCAGCGCCCTGTCGATGCCGTCGATGATCGGCCTGATCATGCTGATGGGGATCGTCACCAAGAACTCCATCCTGCTGGTCGACTATGCGATCCTGGCGCGCCAGGCCGGCATGAACCGCTTCGATGCGCTGGTCGACGCCTGCCACAAGCGCAGCCGGCCCATCCTGATGACGACGATCGCCATGGGCGCCGGCATGATGCCGCTGGCGCTGGGCTGGGGCGCCGATCCCAGCTTCCGTTCGCCGATGGCCATCACCGTCATCGGCGGCCTGATCACCTCGACTTTATTGAGCCTGCTGGTGGTGCCGGCAGTGTTCACCTATATCGACGACCTCGAGCACCTGCTCAAGCGCGGCATGGCGAAACTGCGCCGCCAGAAGGCGCCGCTGCGGCGCGATGACAGGGCGGCGCTGGAAAAATAAGCGCCGCCATTGTTTGCAAAATCGCCCCCTGCGGGCAAGGAAGCGAGGGACCGGCCACCAGGCCGCGCTCCCTCGCTTCCATCTATCTGGCATACTGCGCCCATTCTCCATGAACGCAATCTGCCCTGCCTATGAATTACCGCACTCCGCTCGTCCTGCTAATGGTATCCGCACTGCTCGGCGCCTGTTCGGACAAGACCACCCCCGCCAGCGCCGACCTGGCAGCTGACGTGGCAGCCGATGTCCCCGCTGCCGCTGCCGCTGACGATACCGCATCGGCCGAACACGTGCCGCCACCGGCCGCCACCGCGCCCAAGACGGAAGAGATGAATACGCCGCAGGCGCGCAAGCGCGAGGCGGGCATGATGCGTGCCGTCTTTGGCAAGGACTACCGCGGCGACAGCGACGATGCGCTGGCCGACCTGCCCGATCCGGACAACCATGTCGACAAACTCAGTTATGTCGTCAGCGCCATCAGCCACAGGCTGCTGCCAGATGGCCGTGCCATCCTGGTGGCGAATGCGGAAACGGCCAACACGGAAGGCACGGCCGAATCGGCGCACGCCTCGCCGGGACTGTTGAACGTCTTTTTCCTGGCGCCCAAGGGCCAGCCGGAAGAAGGCCAGTGGCAAGTCGTGAAACGGCTGGAAAACATCGCTGCCCTGGGCTCGTCGGGACAACTCGGTGAAGTCCACTGGGTCATGCTGGGCGCGACCAAGCCTGGGCTGGCGATCCGCCACGGCTATACGGGCCAGGGTTACACCATCACGCAACTGGCCCTGTTTGAAATCGGCGACGGCAAGGTCACCTCACTCGATGGCGCCATCGACCTGTACTCGGACAACATGGGCGCCTGCGGGCCTGAAACGGACGAGTGCTGGCTGGTCAAGGGGAACTGGCGCTTCTCGCCAGCGCGCAATGGCGGCGCCTACGACGACTTGCTGATCGATTTCACGGGCGCATCCGAAAAGATCAAACCGGGCGTCACGGTCAAACCGGACCAGGACCCGCCGCGCATCGCCACGCCACTGAACGGCCACGCGCGCTATGGCTTCGATGGCAAGGGATATAAACTGGTTGAAGGTAAAAATACGGTGCCTGGCGTTTAATGAGGTCAGCCCCGGGGTCAGACCCGCCGGGTCTGACCCCACGCAAGCCAGCTACCTGCGTGCCGCCTCCAGGCGCGCCAGCAGCGGCGCATACATAGCCCGCGTATGGCTGCTCCAGCGTGCCATGGCGTTGTCGATATCGGCACACAGGCGCTCGGCCAACACCTTGTCGCCCTGCTGCAGCGCCCAGATCGCGTATTCGGCGCGGCAGTCGAAGCTGTTGTAGCGCGTCAGCGCGTCGTCGAATTCCGCCTTCGCTTCCACCTGGCGCCCGCTTTGCGCCAGCGCGCGCGCCGTCAGCAGCGATACCATCTCGGGACGAAAATGCATATCCGTGCGGCGGATGAATTCCAGGTGCGTCAATGCCTCGGTACCGCGCGCGCACTCCAGGTAGGCGCGCGCCGCGCCCAGGCGAATTTCCAGGTCCGATGAAAATGCTCCCCGCAAGCAGGCTTCATACGTCGATGCCGCTTCCTGCGCATCGCCCGCTTCGAGCAGCGCGCTGGCCAGGCGCATCTGGTTTTGCGCCGTCGGCGTGTACTCGAAGGCGGCCTTCGCCTCCCGCAATTCCCGATTCGGATCGAGCACCTGCACGGCCACCGAGGCGACCTTGCGCGCGCCTTGCGGCAGGCGCGAATTGGGCAGGTAGATGGCGAAGAAATACACCACGCTGCCCAGCAGCGGGAACATGAATAAAATGAGCAGCCAGTACAGCTGCTGCCCGTTGCGCACCACGTGAATCGCAAAAAATACCGCGATCAGGATGTGGATGCCTATGCCAAAAATCGTCATGCTGCGACCTCGTTCGTTCGTAATGGGAGCCGCTGGCACCATGCCGCCGCTTTCCCTGGCTCAATATTACACCGGCCGCCCCGGCAAGCTCACCGGGAAGGCATGCGAACGGCCAAAAAAAAAGCAGGACAGCCGCGAGACTGTCCTGCTTCCCTGGCGCCACTATGGGCGTCAGAAAGTGCTGATGGCGTTCAGGAACCAGCCCCGGCTGCGGTACGACAAGTCCGTCAAATCGTCCGAGAAGGTCGTGAAGTTGTAGCCGATGCCGATCTTGGCGTGCTTCGCCACATGCCGGTAGACGCCGATCAGGGCGCCGGCGCGCGCATCCCCCGCCTCGCGCGCCTTCAGCCTGCGTCCCTCGATCAGGGCGTCCCACTCCTTGACGATATGAATATCGGCGCGCAGCACCAGCAATTCCGCGCGGCTGGAGAACCAGTCGCCCTGCGTCTTCGACGCCCGCAACTGGCCCGTGCGCACACCGAACTTGCCGCCCACGGACAGCCATGGCCTGACGTCATACGTCGTATCGACATTCAGGATATGGCTTTTCTGCGTGTAATCGAGCACCCCGCCCGTGACGCCGTCAACCTGGCCTGGCGATGGCAGGTTGTAAAAGTACGTGTACTTGAACAGGGTGTTCCAGCGGTCATTGTCGACCGGACGATACGCCGCGCCCGTCACGACTTCCGTGTAATCGCCATCGTAGAAAGCGCCCCGCGTGGAGCTGCTGCGCGACAGGTTGAACTTGCCCAGCAGGCGCCAATCGCGGTCCAGCTGGTAGCTCAGTGCATTACGCGTCAGCCACACCTTGCGGTGTTCGCTGTTCGCGTCCGTGACGCAGCCGCCGTCAGCCGGCACGGTGGCGCAACTGCCATCCACCGTGCCCAGCGACTTCGTGCGGTCGGTGCGGAACTCCAGCGCGCTGGAAAATTTCAGCCGCTCGTAGGCATACGCCGCCGTCAGGCCGATGGCATCGCGCTTCAAGTCGCCCGACAGGGGATTCGACAGCGTGCCCGTCTCGAACTTGACGCCCGTGGTCCAGCGCTCGGTGGGTGCCAGGTCCACGCCGAACGCGTGCGTCAGGCTTTGCGGCCCCGCGCCATTGCCCCAGCGGCTTTCCGCAAACAGGCCCGCCTTGTCATTCAGGCGATAGCGGCTGCCCGCCGTGAGAGTGGACTGGCGGCCGCTGTAGTTCACATCCGGCGTTTCCGTCTCCATGCGGTAGTTCAGGTAAACGCTGCTGCGCTCATCCATCTGCATGTTGCCGAACAGCTGGCCGCCCACGCCGCCGCTGCCGCCCGACGCTTCCGCTCCCAGGCGCAGGCGTTCGCTCACCTGGTAGGTGCCCCCCAGTCCCGCGCGGTCATTCAGGGCGCGGTTGCCGCTGCGCGACAAGGTATGCTGCACGAAGCCGTACATGTCCCACGGCGCATACAGCAATCCTGCCACGCGCGCCGATGCCACACCGGAAGCGAGCGTGGTGTCGGGGCCGTACTGCGGACCGCCGGCCATGCCCGCCTCGCGACCCTGCGTCACCAGCTGGCCCGTGATGCCGCCTTCCAGGCCCTGCTGTGGCACGGCGTTCGACGCCGGTATCTTTTCCAGCGCGCCGTCCCGGGCTTGCTGGCCCTCCTGCAGTGGCCGATAGTCGACGCGCAACACGGCGTCGCTACGCCCGCCATCCTGGCTCAGGATGGCGCTGGCATTGTCCCGACCCGCGCCAGCGGCATTGTCGCGGCGGTCGTGCCGCAGGCCTGCCGACACGCCCCACTCGGCATCGAGCTTGTGGCGCAGCGCCGCTTCCACTGCGCGCGCATCCTGGCTGGTGGCCGTGCGGTCGTCCGCTTTCAGCGACATTTCCGTGCGCTCGCCCAGCGGCAAGGTCGCCGCCAGGCCCGTTTGCCGCACCGCCTCGCCGTTCAGGGTCTGCATGCCGGGTCCCGCGTAACCGGCTTCGCGGTCCTGCCAGTAGGCGGCGATACGGCCGCGCGCCGCGCCGCCCAGGTCGGCCAGGTCCAGCGCACCGTCGAAGCGCTTCGCGTTGGCGGGGCGTCCGCCCGCCGTCGTCTGGTTGAAATCAAAACCGCCGCTCGATGAACTGAGCACGCTGCTGGCGTCGCCGCTGGAACGGGCTGCCTCGGCCTTGATCCAGGTGCCCGGCTTGTAGCGCAAGGTCAGGTCCAGCTCCTTGAGTGTCTGATCCGAACCCTGTTCGCCCTGGTGGTAATTGCTGACGCCGATGCGCACATGGTCGTTGAACCAGTGGCTGGCGCGCACCCCCACCGAAGTGCCGGAAATGGCGCTCAGGCCCGGCACATATTCATACGTCGCCACCAGGTACACGGGATTGCCGCTCAGGCTGGCGCTTTGCACCAGCGCGCCGCCATCGGCCACGGAGGACAGCGGCGAGCGCAAGGTCAGGCGTCCCTGCAGGTAGTTGATTTCATAATCCTGCGAGGGTGTCAGCTGGATGCGTTCGATCACCAGGCCCGAATCCTTGTCGCGCACTTCCACCCACAGGCGTTCCGAACCCTGCGTCAGATCCAGGTGGCGCAGATAGTATTGCGAACCGCCCGTGCCGCGAAATTCCTCTCGCGACTGCAAGGTGCCCGGCGAAGCGGCAAAGGCGTTGACCGTGCTGGCCTTTTCGCCATGGCTGGTGCTGGCGGCGCCATTCCACAGCAGATTGGCGCCATACAGGCCACGGCTGTACTGGGCCAGTTCCGAGCCGCTCCAGGTGGTCTGAAAATTCCCCCACATGACGGACGAATCGCCTTTTTCCAGGCGCACGTAAAAGCGCCCCTGGGTTGGCGCGTCGTCGACGGTGGTACTGTCGTCGCCGTACACGGGATAGTATTTATCCGGATCGATGCGGCGCAACAGATAGTTGGGGTCCTTGCTCTGGAAGTTGTGGAACAGGTCGCGCAGGGGCTGCTCGCGCGTGTCGGCACTCGCCGTCAGCAGATAGTCGCCCTTGATCTTGCCCTTCAAATAGAACGCGCCACGGCCATCGGCCCAGGTCTCGTTTTTATAGTGCTGTGTGTCGCCCGTGACCAGTTCAGCCGGTCCCTTGGTGCGGTCACGGCCAATGGTCAGATCAGCCAGCGCCACATAGAACCAGTCGCTATCGGCGATATTCAGGTTGCGGCGGAAGGTCATGCCCGCCCCGCTGGCATCCTTCACGGCCACTTCCACCGTATGCGGGCCGGGACGCATGATCTGGCGCATGGCAAACTTGCCGTTGGCGTCGACCGGCACGACCATACCCAGCGCCGTCACTTGCTGGCCAGGCTTGATCTTCTCGCCGCTGATGGTGACGCTGCCGCCCGATGCATCGATATTGCGCAGGATCAGACTCGACTCGCCCCAGCCGGCCAACGCTTCGCCACCGGCCTTCTTGCCCGGCGCTTCGACCGGCGCCACATCGAGCAGGCGCAGTGGCTGCAGGCGCGTCTCGTCGAACTTGCCGCTACTGTCGTACACGCGCAGCAGGTAGCCTGTCTGCTCCGGCGCATCCGCCGGCGCCTGCCATGCCGTGGCTTCGCCCATCGTCACGGGAACGATGGCAAATGGCTGTTCCTGCGTACTCTGTCCCTTGGCGAAAATGCGGATCTCGGCGCGCTGCTGGAAAAAGGCATAATTGGTGTAGGTGCCAAAACGCACAGGCGCCTGGCGCTGCGCGTAGGGTGCCGCCAGCCAGACATTCAAGGCCGGCGCAACGTTCAGGGGATCGTACTTGACCTGGATGTCGGAACGTTCCAGCGCCACATCGACGCAACGCTGGCGGTCCGCCTCCTGCTGCTGCGTATCGGTTTCCTGTACCACGCCGTCAATGCTGATGGAGAAGGCAGCATCGCGGTTGGCCACCTGACTGGCAACGGCACAATCGTCGATCTGCACCACCGTTTCGATGCGCCTGGCGGGCGGGCTGGCCACGGGGGGCAGTTCGACGGTTTCCTCGTACCAGGCGCGGATTTCCGTGCGGCGGTTCTGCGCCATGCCTTGCGGCGTGGCGTTCGACGCGATTGCCTCGCTCTCGCCCTTGCCGCTGGCGGAAAAGGCCGATGCCGGCAAGTCCAGTGCACGCATCAGATAGGCCGTGACGGCGAGCGCGCGCGCCTCCGACAGATGCTGGTTCGTCGGGAAAGTCGGCTTGAGCCAGGCGGCGATGCGCTGGTTGTCCGTATGCCCGATCACTTGCACGCGCACCTTCTGCTTGCCGCGCAAACGTGCGGCAAGCGCGTCCAGCCGGGCCGTGGCGGCCGGCAGCAGCACATCGCGGCCGGACTCGAAATTGGTGCCCGACAGCAGGTCGTCAAAGGTCACGCTCTGCTGCGCCGGCGTGGCCGGCGGCGCCGCCTCCAGGATCACGCGGCGCTCGGCACGGCTCAGGCCCGACGGCGCCAGGCCGCTGAAAGCCGGCGACTCCTGCTCGCCGCTCGAGGGCTGCTGCGCTCCCATGCTTTGGCCGTGGTCCAGCATTTTCCCCCGCGGCGCGGGCTCATTTGCCTGTTGCGCATGCGCACCCAGACAAACAAAGCCTATGCTGCCAAGCAAATACACGAGCCGTTTTGGAGCTGGCCTGGCTGCCGCTTTGTGGGCGCCTTGATTGCTAACGTTCATGGTCATTTTCGGTTTCATTGTGCGCCCTCGATCTCGATGACGAGGGGATATTCGTTTTGCAGTGCCTTCCAGCGCGCCTGCATCTCGCTTTCAATCGCCTTGCTGCGGCGTTGCGCCAGCGCGGCATCGCCGCCTGCGGCATACGCGATGCGCAGTACCGATGGCTTGGCGCGCAACTGGCTCACCAGGCCTTCGATGCGTCCGGCCCATTCCGCCTGCAAGGCCGTTTCGCCCGCAACGAATGCAGCGTCGCTCAACTCAAGACGCACTACCCGGTGGATCGTGGCGCCGAAGTTCAGCTTGACCACCTTGCCTCGGGTCAGGCGCACATCGCGCGGATTTTCCGTCGTGACGCGGTAGCCGCTCGGCAAGGTACGGTCGTCAAGCTTCATCACGAAGTTCGAGCCGCGGTCCGCATTCGGAATCGCCGGACAAGCCACGTGGAAGCGTCCTTCCGCATCCGTCGTCACCAGCAAGCCGCGCGCCGTCGCCATGCGCACTCCGGCAATACCCGCTTCGCCTTCATCCTGGTAGCCATTCGCGTTCTGGTCGTCGAATACCTTGCCGATGATGTCGGGACAATCGAAGGTCGCATCCGGCACCACCCGCACCGTGGCAGTAGCCAGGTTGGAAATACGCGTCCCGCCTGTCGCTGCCCAGGCCTGGTTGACGTATTCGCCATCGCCAACGCCGCTGCCCACCATCAGCATCAGTTTGTAGGTCTTCTTCTCCTTCGGCGCGAAGCCGCTTTCCTTCCAGCGCAGGCTGCGGCCATCGACGACAGGTTCCGCCGGTACACCGTTGCGGGTAGCGCTGCCGACGCGGTACTTGAAGCCGGCCGGTATCAGGTCGCGCACGTCCATCGCCCCCAGCGTTGCCGCCTGCGGATTGCTGGCCGTGATCGTGTACGGCACCAGGTCGCCGCGCGTGACGTTCAGCATCGGTGTCGTCTTCGTCACCATGATGCTGTCGCTGCCCAGCGGGTCGAGCGGAATATGGTTGTTCAGGATCGGTGCCGAACCGCCATTCGTGATGACAAAGCTCAGGTAGTACTGCGTGGTCCTGGCGCCTCCGGCGATCAGTCCCGTGCAGTTATTCGGATCGAGTTCCATCTTCGTCGACAATGCCGGCGCCAACTCGCTGGCCTGGATAAAGGCCGGATTCGGCACCAGGCCCACCGTCAATGGTCCCTTGCAGGCCGGCAGGCTGCCCGACGGCGCCAGCAGGTAGTTCGCCGGCGCTACCACGCTGAGCGTATACACGCCGCTGGGGAAGCCGTTCTGCAGCAGGAACTGGTACATGCCGTCGCTGCCCACAGTTTGCGTCTGCTCGGCAACTCCGCCCACCAGGTGCGTGGTGCTGTCGAAACCGGCAGGGCCGCTGATCGACACCACGGCACCAGCCACCGGCTTGCGCGTCACGGAGTCGTACACCACGCCGGCCGGATCAAGCGGCAAGTTCTGCTCGACGATACGGTCGCCGTCGCGCAAGGTCAGGCTGGTGATGCGGCTGCCACCTGGCACCACCACGCCTTCGCCTCCCGTCGAAACGGGCACATTCGGCATGTTGTTGCCATCCTTGAGGAAGGTGATCGTGTAGCCGGAACCCGTCGGCAAGCCACTCGCCTCGTAGCCGGGGCAATGCAGGTTGTCGAACTGGTAGAAGCCCTTCTCGTCCGTGATGGCGCGGCAGATCAACTTGCCTTCCTGGTGCAGTTCGGCCGTCCAGCCAGCCACGCCAGCATGGCTGCCATCGAGCGGACGCACACGGCTGCCATCGCGGTTCAGCCATACGTAACCGTTGATGACGGGCGGCTTCAATTGCGGTATGCCCTTCTCGCCGAACAGATAACCGCGCATGTCGTCGCCCGCCGCCAGCTTGATGCCGGTGATCGTATCCTTGTTGCCCACGCCGACAGGCTTGCTGGCGTTGGCCGACCCCACCGATCCTGGCAGCACCACCGTCTTGCCGTCCAAATAACCGGCCGGCTGCGTTTCCGTCAGGGTGTAGCCGGGAGCATCGCTGACTGGCACCGTATCGAACAGATAGCTGCCGTCGGCACCGGTCACCAGGCTCAGCTTGACCGGCTTGCCATCGGCGGAAATGCCGCTCAGGGCCACCGTTACGCCGGCAATGCCTTTCTCGCCATCGTTCTGGACGCCGTCGTTATTCAGGTCCGCATACACCACGCCACCGAGCTTGCCCAACATATGGCGTTCGCCAAACAGGTAACCGCTCGCCTGCGTCGCCACCGGCAGCACGATATCGCTGATCGTATTGTGTTCTGGCGCCGCACCGAAGCGGACGTTGTTCACCTTGCCGCCAGCGCTACCGGCCGTTTCGCGGCCGTCGAGATACACGGCAGGCTGGCTTTCCAGCAGGCTGTAGGTACCGGCAGGCAGGCCGTCGAAGCGGTAGCCGCCATCGGTTCCCGTCACCAGCGTACGGGTAAAACCGTTCGTGCCGCGCAAGGTGATTTCAATCTCCGCGATGCCCG
This sequence comes from Janthinobacterium sp. SUN073, assembly GCF_030397665.1. Classification (GTDB taxonomy): domain Bacteria; phylum Pseudomonadota; class Gammaproteobacteria; order Burkholderiales; family Burkholderiaceae_D; genus Janthinobacterium. The sequence goes on from NZ_JAPUBT010000001.1 coordinate 986,071, forward strand.
CCTCACCCGCGTCCATGGCGCCGTTATCGTTCAGGTCGCGATACACGAAACCCCGCAACGACGACACCTGCTCGCGGAAATCATAGCCGCTGCCATTGCCCTGTGGCGGCAGGACGATGGCGCTGATGACATCCACCACGCCGGTACCGACCGGCTTGCCGTTGATGCTGCCGACAAAGGTACCCGTCGCACCCGGATAATTCCCCAGGCCGGCCGGCTGCGTTTCAGTGACCGTATAGCCGCCCGGACCCGATGGATACAGGCCAGGGAACGTGTAACTGCCATCGGCGTCCGTGACGACAGTGACATTGACCGGCTTGCCGTGGCTGTCGACGCCGCTCAGCGTCAGGCTCACGCCCGGCAGGCCTTCGCCCTTCTCGTAGCTGCCACTATCGTTCGCATCGCCGTACACGCGGCCGGAAATACTCGCCGCCAGCAGTTCGCCGAAGTCAAAACGCGTATGGCTCTTCGCCGCATCGAATGGAATGCGCGCGATGGCGTTGGCCGTGCCGATATCGCAGGCAGGATTGGCGCAGGATGCGGCGCCGTCGATCAAGCCCTTGCGGTGGCGTCCGTCCAGATAGGCGGCAGGTTGCGTTTCCACCAGCGTATAGCCGGCCGCATTCGCATTCGGCAGGTCGCCGAAGCTGTAGCTGCCGTCGGCGGCCGTGATGGCCGTGCGGTTGACCGGCGTGATGCCGTCGCGGGCGATGCCGGTCAGGCTGATGCCAACGCCGGCGATGCCCGTGGTTTCAGCCGTATCGCGTACGCCGTTGTCGTTGGCGTCGAGGTAGACGGCGCCGCTGATGGTGCCAGTCTTCTCGCCGAAATCGTAGCCCGTCAATTGCGCGCCCGGTGCGAGCGCGATGGCGCTGACCACGTTGGCCACGCTGGCATTGCCGCCGCCATTGCCGGCCACCTGGCCCGCATCGGCGTAATTGACCGGCTGCGTTTGTGTCACGGTATAGCTACCAGCGAGCAGGCCGTCGAAATGGTAGGCGCCGTTGGCATCGGTCAGCACCGTCACCGGACCGCCTGCGCCACCCGTCAATGTCAACGTCACGCCCGCCAACGGCGTGTCGCCGCTGCTGGCCGCGCCATTGCCATCCACATCGAGGTAAACCTTGCCGGCGATGCTGCCCGTCAGTTCGCCAAAATTGTAATCGCGCGCGCTGCCGCCATGCGGCAGCACGATGCCGCTGAACTGGTCGAAGCGGGGTGCGCTGCCGCCGATGCGGCCTGCCGCGACACCATTCACAGTGCCCACGCTTTCCGCGCCATCGAGGTAGGCGGCAGGCTGGATTTCGACAACGGCATAGCCGCTGCTGTCGCTTTGCGGCAGGCCCGTGAAGCTGTAGGCGCCGTCGGCCGCCGTTTGCAGCGTGCACAAGGCAGGCACGATCACGCTGCAGACATCGAAGCCGTCAGCCGTGGTGCCCGACAGGGTAAGCGTCACGCCGGCGATGCCCGTCTCGCCCGCGTCCTTGCGGCCGTTGCGGTTCGCATCGATATACACGTAGCCGGACAGCGACTGCGCCACGCCGCCCGCCGCGCCTGGCGCCTGGCCGAAATGGTAGCCCGTCGCCGTGGTACCGGGCAGCAGCACGATGGCGCCAGCAGTCCGGATAGCGGCACCCGGCACACCGGTGCCAGGCACGCGCACGGCGCCGTCGATCAGGCCACCCAGGCTGCCTGCCTGCGCACCCGTGTGATACAGGCTGGCCGGCGGCGTGACCGTCACGGCATAGCCGGTGGCGTCGCTCGGCGCCAGGCCGGCAATCAGGTAACTGCCATCCGCGCCCGTCTGGAAAGTGCAGCTCGGTACGGCACTGCCAGGACAGACTGGATGACCGAGATAGTCATTGCCGCTCAAGGTCAGCGTGACACCGGCCACGCCCGTGTTTTCACCACCCTGGCGCACCGCATCGCGGTTGCTGTCCATGTAGACGCTGCCGGCAATCGACGCCAACGCCAGTTCGCCAAAATTGCGCTCGGTGTAGCTCAGGCCCGGTTCGATGCTGCCGACGACGATGCCTTCCGGCGCCGCGCGTCCCGCGCTGTTCGCCACCACATTGCCGGCACCGTTCTGCTCCTTGCCATCCGCATAAGCGGCAGGCTGTGCCAGTTCGGTAAGCGTATAGGACTCTCCCAGACGGCTTGGCGGCACATTGGTGAAACTGTATTTGCCATTGGCGTCGGTGGTGGCCGTGCAGGCACTGCCCATCGCGGCGCACACGTCGGCGCCCCAGAAGGTCTGGCCGGAAAGCTTCACCTGCACGCCGGCGATGCCGCTTTCGCCCGCCTCGCGCAAGCCGTTATTGTTCTTGTCGGCGTACACGTAGCCGCTGATGGCCGCATGTGCGTACTCCTGGAACAGGTAGCCGGTCGCCGCGGTATTCGGCGCCAGCACGATCTGGCCGATGGTGTTGTGCGCCGCGCTGGCAGAGCAGTTGACGCCGCCGTCGCAGCTGGCCGGCGGCGGCGTGCCGCCGGCCGTGCCCGCGACTTCAAACAGGTCGGCATAATTGGCCGGCTGTGTCTCGACGAGGGTGTAGCCACCGGCTGCGGAACGCGGCAGGCGGTCAAACAGAAAGTCGCCGCTGCTGGTATTGAAGGTCAGCGGTGCGCCCGCCGTGCCGATATCGTTGCCCCAGAAATCCTGGCCGTACAGCGAGAATGTCACGCCGCTGGTAATTTTTTCACCGGCATCCATGCTGTTGCTGCGGTTCGCATCGTTATACACAGAGCCGCTGATGCTCGACTTGACGATCTGCACGTCGACGCTGGAACTGTTGTTGCCGGCATTCGGATCGCGCGAGGTACCCGGCGTCGGCACGATGCTGGCGGTATTCGTGATATTGCTGGCGAACGGCCCCGCATAGGCCGGGTATGGCGCCTTCACGGGAATCGTGATGACGACCAGATTGGCCGTATCGGCTGCGCCGGATGCAATCGGCAGCACGCCCAGCGTGCAGGTCACGGTGACCGGCGAACCACTGCTGACGCAGTTATTCAAGGCCAGCGGAGCGCCGGAGCCGAGGCGTGCCGTCGGTGCGCCCGTCAGCACGAAGCCGGCCGGCAGCACATCGGTGACAACCGTGCTGGCCGCCAGGGCGGGACCCAGATTGCCCACCACCAGGGTGTAGGTAAATGGCTGGTTGATGCTGAACGGCGATGCGGGCGACACGGTTTTTGACACCAGTATCAGATCGGTCTTCGGCAGCACGGTGGTGGTTTCCTCCACCACGTTGTTCGTCGCCAGCTTGTCGCCGGTAAACGGTGCCGCACCCGTCTCCAGCGATTCGACGCTGGCGCTGATCTTGTAGGTGATCGATCCCAGCGGCGCGTTGCTGACGGGACCCGTATCGAACTTCAGGCCAAAGACGCGATTGACGCCGCTGGCCAAGGTGCTGCCGCCGGGCGAGCTGGCCAGGTAGCACACCACATTCGTGCCCGCACCGCCGGGCTGGCTGCACGAGGCACCGGTCGGCAAGGTACTACCGGCGGCATTCCACAGCATGGTATACGGCACGGCCACGCCGTCTTGTGGCGGCGGCACGGGAGTCACGACCAGCTTCAGGCCGGTGGCCAGCGAAGGTCCATTGTTTTGCACGCTGACCTGGTACACCAGCGCATCACCGAACGGGCTCTGTTCGTAGCCCGTATCGACGGCCGACACACTCAGATCGAGCTCCTTGCTGATCACGGTGACCGTGGTGCTGTTGCTGTCGTTGGCCGCGTTGCTGTCGTCGGTCGTCGTGCTGATGGTGGCGCTGCTGATATAGGTCGCGTCGAGCGCATCCGGGTAGGGGAACACAGGAATGACCGAGAAAATCAGCTGGCGCGTCTCGCCGTCGCTGAGCGCAAAGTTCTGGCATTCGATGCCAGACTGTCCCGCATAGGGCGCACCGCTGAAGGCGGGCACCAGCGTGCATTGGGCAGCGCTGCCCGCGATGCTGGCCGAGCCGGCCACATAGGCCATGCGGGCCGGATCGATGACCTGGCGCAGTACCACATTGGCCGCGCTGCTGGGCCCATTGTTGCGGATCGAAGTGGTGTACACCAGCGGCACGCCGACGCGCACGGGGTTCGGCGCACCGGACATCGCCGTGACGCCGACATCGGCCTGCGGCACCACGGTGACGGTGGCGCCGGAGCTGTTGTTGGCCGTATTGATGTCGATGGCATCCGGGCTCGATACCTTGGCGGTATTGAGCAAGGCACCATCCTTCAATGGGCGGTTGAGCGTGATGGTGATGCTGCGCGACGCGCCATTGGCCAGGTTCCGCAGCGTGCAATTGACGGTCGAAGCAAAGCTGCAGCTTTCGCCAGCGCCGCTGCCGGCCAGTACCACGCTGCCACCCGTGGTGCCGCCGCTGCCGTTGTACCAGTGCGGCAAGGCGTCGACCACCTTGACGGTCGGTGCGGTGTCCGGGCCAGCATTGCTGACCACCAGGGTATAACTGAAGGTGTTTGACGCGGCCGGCAAGCTGGCCAGGGATGCCGTCTTGACGATGGCCAGGTCGACGTTCAACGGCGTCGATGTGACGCTGGCGGTGGCGCAATTGCCCGTGCTCGCATTGTCCGGCGGCTGGTGCGCCGACCCGGCGGCCATGCCGGTACAGGCGGTATTGCTCAAGGTGCCAGTAAAACCGGCTTGTGCGCGCGTGGTCAGAACCAGGGCAGGCAGTTTTGCGCCGCGCGCCAGGCTGCCAGGGATCGTGTAGGTACAGGTGACCAGCTGTCCGGCCACGCTGCATGTCCAGCCGGTGCCGCTGGCGCTGACATAGCTTTCTTGCGACGACAAGGTATCGGTCACGGTCACGGTGCCGCTGGCGGCGCTGGTGGAGGTGTTCGCATTGGTGACCGTGATGGTATTGGTGATCAGGCCATTGGCCGCGACCAGTCCTGGCGACTTGCTCTTGGTCAGGGTCAGGTGGGCGAATGGCGCGACGATGGTGTAGGTAGCCGAGGCCGGATTGTTCAAGCCATCGAGCGGCGCACTGCGTGCCACGTCCACGACGTTGGCGCCGCCAGTCGCACCCGCGGCGACGGTCAGCGGAATCAGGAACTTGGAAGAGGTGACGCCATACGCCAGCGCGCCGACACTGCAGGTGATCGTCCGGCCCGCCTTGGCGCAGCCGGTCGGCAAGGTGCCGATAATGAAATCGCTGGAAACCGTCGTCTTCACGGTGACGCCGCTGGCGTCCTGCGTGCCGCTATTGACGGCCCACAGGTTCAGGCTGACCGCCTCGCCTTCCGTCAACGAGCTCAGGCCGCTGGCATTCGACACCAGGGTTTGACGGGCATCGAGGTCGGTGCCCGGCTTGACCGTGACGATGACCTGGCTGGGTCCATTGTTGCCGTCTTCCGGGTCACCGGTCTGCAAGTCACTGGACGCCACCGACGCGCCATTGGTGATGGTGCCGGCGATGCTCTTCACGATGCGTCCGCCGATCGTGATGGGGGGAGCCTGCTGCCCGACGCCGATGGCCGCGCCGCTGTAAGTACAGGTCAGCACGGTGCCCGAACGGGCGCATGTCCAGCCAGTACCTGACGCCGATGCGTAGGTAAAATCCGCGCTGGCCGGCAAGTTGTACGTGACCTTGAATTGCGATGCGCTGTCCGGACCGGCATTCGCCACGTCCACCCGGTAAGCCACCGTTGCGCCGGCCTGTGCCGTACAAGCCGAAGGGCAACCGCTCAAGCCGGTCGTGCCGCTGGTGGCGACGCTCAGGTCCGCACCCTTGATGACGGTGACCGTCTTGATCGAATCGTTGTTGAAGTTGTTACCGTCCGTGTCCACATTGGCAAAAGACACGCTGGCCTTGGTCACCACGGCAGAAGCCGTCGAACCGGTACCGCTGAAATTGACTGTCCAATTCGCTGTCTTGCCCAGTCCGCTGCGCGTGCAATTAAGCAGTTGCGGACTGGCCGCCAGATTGAAGGCGCAACCGCTCGGCGCCGTGCTCGATGCAAAATTCACATTGACAGGCAGTGCCACCGCCAGGCGCACGGTGCCCGTGGCATCCAGCAGATCTTCATTATTCGTCACGACCACGGAAAAACTGGCCTTGCCGCCGCGCGGCACGGGGTCCGGCGTTTGCAGATAGGCGGAAACGGACAAATCAACCACCGCCGCCGACGCCGTGCCCGCCCCGCCAAGGGTACAGACGCAGACGATCAGCCATAACAGCCGTTGCAGGAGACCGCGGGGCCCTCCCCGCTTGCAGGAGATCAGACAGGAAAAGAAAGTTCGCAAAAAGGAGGACATAGGCATGGCAGTCGTCAGGAGGTTGTGCGGTGTGCTGCAACGGCACTTCCGGCTCAGAAAAAACAGCGAACAGCCTGTTTTTTCACCCTGCCTGCATGACAAGGCGGCACGAAAGTCAACAAATACTCAATGTGTAATTTTTAGCAACACTGATGATTTGCGACATTTTGGTGCATTTCTTGATGCTTCACAAGCAATAGAAATATTAAATGATTAATTAATTGAGATTTGACAAGAAAATACAAATTCCCACAAATTCACTTGCGCTCATGCCAACAAATGTGTCTATTTTATTATTTTTTACAATTGGTATTAAGCCAGCTTTCTTGGCCTAATACCCAGTAAATAGCAGAAAATAGCGTTAAATATACCAATTTCTGTCTATCTTCCACTATGTACGCCACCGTACATAGTGGAAGATAGAATGTTTACCATATGATATTTACAATAATTCAAATGACAACATTTATTGGTATCGAAAACAATATACGTTAAAAATCACGCAATAATTCCATGCGGAAATTTTTCATGCGCATCACCGTGAAAATGAGGTTGTTTAAATACAACATAAAAAATCGACGGCGCGCCGTCATGGGCAGGGAAAGGGGGGATTTTTGGAGAGAGAGGGAGGCAAGAGTGTACTGATTCAGCATGCATCCTGGCAAAAAAACTGGATGCTGCGGGTAACAGGGACTAAGAGGGTGTCCCGGCAGATGAATCCATCCCCTGCCGGGACAGGCTTTAAGGGCGGGCCGCTGCCGACCAGCCACCGCCCATGGCGCGGTACAGGTCGACCGAGGCGACGAGGATGCGCGTCTTCAGTTGCAGCAAGCCTACGTCGGCGCTGTACAAGGTACGCTGAGCATCCAGTTCTTCCAGGTAGGAAGCGTAGCCATTGCGGTAGCGGTTATGCGCGATACGCAGGGTATCAAACGCCGTGGCGCGGCGCGCGTCGTTTTCCACGGCTTGCTGCTGCAGCCGGTAGATGGCGCCCAGGCTGTTCTCCGTTTCGGCGAAGGCGTTGCGCACCACGTTTTCATACGTGTACACCAGCTGGTCGCGCTGCGCGCCGGCCGCATCCGTCTGCGCCTGCACGCGCCCGCCATCGAACAGGGGGCCGGCCGCCAGCGCCGTCAGGCGCCACAGGGCCGTCGGCGCATGCAGGAAATCGGTGAGCGTCGTGGCTTGCCCGCCGCCCACGGCCGTCAGCTTGAACGAGGGCAGCAGCTGGTCGCGCGTGGCGGCCAGGCTGGCGTTGGCGGCTGCCAGGTTGTGTTCCGCGCGCGCGATGTCGGGCCGCCGGCGCAACAGGTCGGACGGCAGGCCGGCAGGCACGCCCGGCGCCGCCAGCTCGGCCAGGGGCAAGCCGCGCGCGATGGCGCCAGGATTGCCGCCGACGAGGATCGCCAGCGCGTTTTCCTGCTCAAAAATCTGCCGCTGCAGCTGCGGCACCTGCTCCGCCGCCGCATGGTATTCCGATTGCGCCTGCAGCCATTCCAGCCGCGAGCTGTAGCCCACCTCGAACTGCTTGCGCGCCAGCTCGCCCGACTGTTCGCGCAGTTGCAGGGTCGATTGCGTCAGCGCCAGCTGCGCGTCGAGTCCCCGCAGATTCAGGTAACTCGTCGCCACGCTGGCGGCGATCGACAGGGCCGCCGCATCGAGACTGGCCTGTTCGGCGCGGTAACTCTCGCCGGCCGCGTCACTCAGATTGCCCAGCCGGCCCCACACGTCGATTTCATAGCTGGCCTGCAGTTCGGCCTGGAAGACATTCGTCACATATGGCTTGCCGCTCGAGGCCAGGGTGCGTGTGCGCGTGGGCGAACCGTCAAAGGCCAGGTTCGGCGCGCGGTTCGCATCGGCCTGCGCCAGGCGCGCGCGGTATTCCTGCACCCGAGCGCGCGCCACGCGCAAGTCGCCATTGCGCGCCAGCGCTTCGCCCACCAGATCACTTAGCACGGGGTCGCCGAAGGCCTGCCACCACAGCTGCTCGACTTGGGCCTCAGTCGCCGCCGGTGCGCCGATGGCTTGCGCGCGCCAGCCGGACGGCAGTTGCAGTGCCGATGCGGGTTGCGGTGGCGGATTGGCGGCGCAGCCGGCCAGCGCCAGCACGGCGGCCATCAGCCATATGCGGCGCTTCATGGCTTGGCTTTCTTTGGCGCAGGCGGAGGCGCGGGATTGTCCGCCGAGTCATTCAGCACGGCGGACGTGTCGACGCTGACCACCACCGACATGCCGGGCACGAGGCGGCGCGCATTCGCCTGCCCCGCATCGATGCGGATGCGCACGGGAATGCGCTGGGCAATTTTGAGGTAGTTGCCCGTCGCGTTATCGGCCGGCAGCACGGAAAATTCGGAACCGGTGGCCGGCGAAATGCGCTCCACCTGGCCCGTCAGCACGGCGCCGTCAAGCGCGTCGACGTGGAAGGTGGCGCTCTGCCCTTCCTGCACGCCGTTCATCTGCGTTTCCTTGAAATTGGCGATCACCCACATCTGGCGCGGCACCAGCGCCATCAGCTGCGCGCCCGAATTCACGTACGCGCCCTGGCGCACCGTCACCTGGCCCAATTGTCCATCGGATGGCGCCACGATGCGCGTGTTATCGAGGTCGATCTTCGCCGCCTTGACGGCCGCCTGCGCGTTCGCCACGGCCGCTTCCAGGGCCTGCTTGTTGACCACCACGCTATGCACGCTTTGCTGGGCGATGTCGAGATTGGCGCGCGCCTGCGCCAGCGCGGCCGCCATCTGCGCCTGCGTGGCGCGCGACTGGTCGTGTTCGCGCTGCGACAGCGAACCGTCAGCCACCAGCTGCTCCACGCGATTCAAATCGGCGCTGGCCTTGCGCGCCTGCGCTTCCGCGTTGGCCAACGCCGCCTCGCTGACGGAAATCCCCGCCTGCGCGCTGGCCTTCTGCTGTGCCCAGTTCGACAGCGCCGCCTGCTGCGCCGCCAGCTGGGCCTGCGCCTGCTCGTAGCGCTGCTGGTAGATGCGGTCGTCGATGCGCACCAGCAGCTGGCCCTCCTTGACGTCCATGAAATCCTGCACCGTCACTTCCACCACATAGCCGGACAGCTGCGTGCCGATGATGGTCACCTGCCCGCGCACGGTGGCGTTTTCCGTCGTCACGATGGGGCTGGTGAACGGCGGCAAACGCCACGCGTACAGCACGATCAGCACGCCCACCAGGGCCACGGCGGCAAAGGCCAGCGCGGACAGCCACTGGTGGCGCCGGTCCGGCTGCGCCATGGAAGGGGTGGCGGGTGCGGTGGGAGCTGCGGGCGGCGTGGTGTTATTTTCTGTCATTGTTCGGTTCCGAATTGGTAATGGGGACGATGGCCATGGCCGTCTGCGCATCGCGCACGGGGCCGACCAGGCGACGCGCGCCGGTGGTGATGCGGGTCCAGGACTGGCTGACCAGCATCCAGACCAAGGTGGCGATAGCGACGCCGGCGATCATCAGAAAGACGTCGTTGTAGGCGAGTACATTGGCTTCGCGCGTGGCGATGGCGCCCAGGCGCGCCACGCCCTGGGCGCTGCGCAAAGCGGGGTCCGTCAGCACGCCGCCGTAGCTTGCGGCACCCGACTGCACGCGCGCGGCCACCTGCGGGTCGAGCATGGTCAGGTGCTCGACCAGGTAACTGGAATGGTATTTTTCGCGCGCCGTCTGGATGGTGCCGACGATGGCCGACCCGAGCAAGCCGCCCAAGTTCTGCGTCATGGTAAACATCACGGAAAAACTCACCAGGTTGCGCGGTTCGGCGATCACGGCGCCCATGCCAGCCACCATGGTGGGACCGAGGAAATACGTGCCGCCAAAGGCCAGCAGGAACTGGCTGACATACATGTTGACGGGGCGCGTCTGGCTGGTGGCGTGCGCGTCGATCAGGGCGCCGGCGGCGATCAGCAGCAGCGCGAACATCAGCGAGCGGTTCAGAGTCTTCGGATTGATCGTCAGCGCGCTGACCACCAGGCCCGCCACGCTGCCCAGCAGGACCACGATGAACAGGTGCTGCATCTGGTCCGTGTTCAAGCCCAGCGCCTGCAGGAAGCCGACCGCCCCCGTCGACTCGGACAGCACGATGCGAAACAGCAGCACGGATAAAAACAGCTTGGCGATCTTGCCCGTGGTGAGCCAGCGCGTATTGAGCAGCGGACGCGCGCGGTTATGCTCGATGGCCAGCGAGGCGGCGATCAGCACGATGGAGCACGCCAGGCACACGCCCACCCACTCGGACTCCATCCACCACGCCGTGCGCCCCTGCGCCAGCACGGCGCACAGCAGGGCCACGCCGGGCGCGAACAGGATGAAGGTGAGGAAGTCGAGCGGCTCGAACGTTTGCACGCGGTCACCCGGTGGCAGTTTCAGGGCCAGCACGCAGCCCAGCGCCAGCAGGGCCAGTCCCAGTTCGAACAGGTACAGGCCATGCCATTCGCCGATCTGCAGCAGTTCGGAGGTGAAGATGCGCGCCAGGGGCAGCGCCAGCTGGGCAAAGCCCAGGCCCAGCACCACGCCCTTCAGGCGGTGCCGTGCGGGAAACGCCTGCAAGGTGTAGTACAGGCCCAGTACCCCCAGCGCGCCACCCACCATGCCATGCGCGGCGCGCACGGCGATTGCGGACGGCAAGGTATTCGCATACAGGTGGGCGAAGGTGACGAGCGCATACAACACCAGGAACGCTTCCGTGAACAGGCGCAGGCCGAACTGCTGGCGGAACTTCACCAGCAGCAGATTCATGGACACGATGGTCATCACGTAGGCGGCCGGCAGCCACTGCATCTGGTAGGCATAGGCGGCCAGCGAACCTTGCAGGTTCAGCAAATTGGCCGTCACCAGGCCGTTGCCCAGCCCCCCCGTCAGCGCGACGATCAGGCCGACGATGAAATACGCGACACGCTTGGGCGTCGAATGTTCTGGCGTCGATGGCGACCCGGGCAGGTTCGGGCGTTCGCCCGGCCCCCAGGTGCGAGGTGTGTACTTGTCCATGCGGTAATCGCGATCCGGTTTGCTGAAGCCGTTCTTTGCTGGTGTTATGGAAATAGTTGCAAATGAACAGTTCTAGTCAGCAGCATATCACCGCAGGACGTTTTTATTGTTTACATTGTTGCATGGCGTTGCGCGTGCGGCGATAACAGGGTAAGCAACGGGACCGGCAGGGGCCGGCCGATCCCGCCCCTGCGCGGATGCAGCCATTCACACGCGCGGCGGGTCCGTTTCGCGCGCGAACGCCCGGTGCGCCGCCAGCGCCTTTTTAAAGGCCGCCACGGCTTTCAGCACGTCGCCGGACGGTGCGACGATGACGGCGGGATCCGGCTTGCCATCGGGCAGGGCCGCCGGCACGCCAGCCTTGTCCAGCAAGCCCTTGCCCGCGCCGATGGCCAGCAGCGGCTTGCAGTGGCGATATTGCAGGCGCAGGAAGTCGAGCGCGTTGGCGTCCTCGCCCAGTTGCTGCACGGCGCCCTGGCCGTCGGGCACGACGACGGCGTCGAACAGCACGGACGGTCCCGCTTCGAGCGAGATTTCCACATCGAGCGGCGCACCGCCGCTGGTGTCGACCCGGCCAAGCTGGCTGCCCACCAGACGCGGCACGGCGCCATCGGCCAGCAACGCGGCATAGATATTGCGCACCTGCGCGCCATCGCTGCCCGGCCCCACCAGGATGGCCACGCGCAGGGTATGGATGCCCGTCTTGCCGGGGCGGAAAAAGAGCGACAGCGCTGGCGACGGCGCATACGCGGGCAGCGGCTGCAGGGAGGCGCGCGGCATGGCCGGCGGCAGCGCCAGGCCCAAGGCATCGGCCAGGTCCTGCGCCAGGGTTTCGTCGACATTGCGCAGCATGGCGACGATGCGCTGGCGAATCGCCACCGTCTGCACCTTGCTCAGTTCAAAGCGGAACGCGTGCACAATGTGCTCTTGTTCGACGGGCGTCTGGCTGATCCAGAAGAGGCGCGCCTGGCCATAATGCTCGGCGAATTTCTCGGGCTTGCCGCGCACCTTGTCGCCTTCGGCGGCGGCGGGAAAACTGTTGAAACCCTTCACGCCCGCCTGAAAGGGGCAGCCGCCCGCCAGCGAATTGGGTTCGTACGCGACCCGGCCACGGTTGATGGCCTGGCGGTGGATACCGTCGCGCTGATTGTTGTGCAGCGGCGCCAGCGGGGAGTTGATGGGGATTTCATGGAAGTTGGCGCCACCCAGGCGCGTGATCTGCGTGTCCACATACGAGTGGATGCGCCCCTGCAGCAGCGGGTCGTTACTGAAATCGATGCCGGGCACGATGTGCGCCGTGCAAAAGGCCACCTGCTCCGTCTCGGCGAAAAAATTGTCAGGGTTGCGGTTCAAGACCATCTTGCCGACGGGGACCAGCGGCACCAGTTCTTCGGGAATCAGCTTGGTGGGATCGAGCACGTCGAAGGGAAACGCTTCGGCCTGCGCTTCCGTGAAGAGCTGGAAGGACAGCTCGTATTCGGGATACTCGCCGCACTCGATGGCTTCCCACAGGTCGCGCCGGTGAAAATCGGAATCGGCGCCACTGATCTTGACGGCTTCGTCCCACACGAGCGAATGCGTGCCAGCCATCGGCGACCAGTGGAATTTGCAGAACACGGACTGGCCCTTGGCATTCACGAGACGGAAGGTGTGCACGCCGAAGCCCTGCATCATCCGATAACTGCGCGGGATGGCGCGGTCGGACATGGCCCACATCAGCATGTGCGTGATTTCCGGCGACAGCGAAGCGAAATCCCAGAAGGTGTCGTGCGCACTGGCCGCCTGCGGCATGCCATTGTGCGGCTCGGGCTTGACGGCGTGGATCAGGTCGGGGAATTTCATCGCATCCTGGATGAAGAAGACGGGGATGTTATTGCCCACCAAATCCCAGTTGCCCTCGTCCGTATAAAACTTCACGGCGAAGCCGCGCACATCGCGCGCCGTATCGGTGGAACCGCGCTCGCCGGCCACGGTGGAAAAGCGCACGAAGACGGGCGTGCGCTTGCCCGCCTTGGCGAACAGCGCGGCGCGCGTATGCTTGCTTTGCTCCTTGTAGCATTCGAAGTAACCATGGGCGGCCGAACCGCGCGCATGCACGACGCGCTCGGGGATGCGCTCATGGTCGAAATGCGTGAGCTTTTCACGCAAAATAAAATCTTCCATCAAGGTGGGACCGCGCAAGCCAGCCTTCAGCGAATTCTGGTTGTCACCCACAGGCACGCCCTGGTTGGTCGTCAGCACGCAGCCGCTGTCGTCGCTGCGGGCGCCATCGAGGGAAGCGTTACGCGCGTTCTCGCCCAGCGCGGGCTGGCCAGCGCCCGTCTTCGCAGAAGGTATCGTTTCGCCCGCGGTGCTGGCCGTGGCCAGCGCTTCGCCGGTTGCCACATGCACGCCTTCGGCCGGCGTGCGCGCCGCCTCGCCGTACTGGCCGTCCTCCTTGGGATTGACGGCCATGGCGGCGGCCAGCTGCTGGCTGGCGGCCGTCTTTTGCAGCAGCGCGCGGGTCACGTCATTGTCCGCGCCCAGGCTGTGCGGCGCATTGCTGTCGGATGGGCCGGACATGCTGCTCAAGACGGAACCCGCACCGTCTGTGGACGGCGTTTTCTTGGTGGTAGCCATTACATCTCCTGTGAGTAGTTTGCCCCGGGAGAACGCTACAACTCCCTCATTCAGCGCACGAACAGGGCAATCAAAATAATGATGGGAATAGGTATGCCGATCAACCACAACAAAATGGAGCGCATCATCACTCTCCTTTACTGCTTGCTACTGGGTGCGTGGGCGCTGCCCCGCCCCGCCATGACGGCGAAGGGTACAGCGCCCACGACAACTACCTTGCCGGACTGCGTATGCTTATTTACGCGAACCCAGCAGTTTCGACAGGCCATAGCCGGCAGCGGCCGCAATCAGCAGCGACATGGCCGGGCGCTCACGCACATAACCGCGTCCCGTCTCGCCGGCGCGCTGGCAGGCGGAGCCCAATTGCTTGCCGCGCGCCATCAGGGTTTCGGAAGCTTTGCTGACGCTGTCGCTGACCTGGTCGATGCGCTCGCCCACCTGATCCACGCCGTCATGGGCGCGCGTGGCCATCTTGTCGGCCAGCGGCTGGGCCTGGCTAGCCACCTTGTCGATGGTGCGGTGCAAGTCCTGGCGCGTATCCTGGGTGGTGCCGTTCATATCGGAGCTGGTTTTTTCAATCGCGTTCATGGTGGTTTCCTTTAACAGTGAATAATTTCAACCATGCTCGATGCCGTGACCGAATCATGATTCTCCTCGCTTCGGGGAAGAAGAAGCGGCTAAACGCTGCCGGGCTGAGCCATATCAAATACGGGATCAGCAGCAAGCTGTTGGCACTACCTTAACCGCGCCCGCCGTGCGCCACCGTGCGCTGCCACACCTTGAAGGCGAGACTTAAATGCCTGATGGAAATAACAATCTCCACCGGCCTGGTGAGGCCAGCGGGGAATACAAACATGTATGGATTTCTAATGGGATTTTCCGCATAATTGCGAGAGGCAATATCCATACATATAAACAGAATGTCCAAATCAAAAGCCATACAAGAAGATAGCCAGGCCAGTGCGTGGATCATGCCGTTCGTGCAGCACGGCGGCCCGCGCTACCTGCAGATCGCCGACATGCTCGAGCGCGCGCTGTCCGACGGCAGCCTGCGCGCGGGCGACCGCCTGCCGCCGCAGCGCCGCCTGGCCGCCCTGTTCCAGATCGACCTGACGACGGTGACGCGCGCCTACGACGAGGCCAAGCGCCGCAATTTGCTGGAGGGGCACGGCGCGCGCGGCACCTATGTGGCAGCGCCGAAGGTGGAATTGACGCAGATGCTGGACCTGAGCATGAACATCCCGCCGCCGCCCGCAGGCGTGGATTTCGACGACCTGCTGAAACAGGGCGTGGCACAGGTGCTGATGCGCACGGACAGCGATCTGTTGATGAGCTATCACCTGGGCGGCGGCGGCAAGGCCGACCGCGCGGCGGGCGCCGTCTGGCTCGCGCCCATGTTCGACCACGTCGAGGCGGAGCAGGTGGTGGCCTGCCCCGGCGCGCAGGCGGCGCTGGCAGCGCTGATATTGACCCTGAGCCGGCCCGGCGACAGCATATTGACGGAGCCAGCCGTGTATCCGGGCTTGCGCTCGGCAGCGGGACTGCTCAATCGCAAGACCATCGTCGTGGAAACGGACGCGGACGGCATGCTGCCCGATGCGCTGGAAAAAGCCGGCCGCAAGCACCGTGCGCGCCTGGTCTATCTGAATCCCACGCTGCAAAACCCCACCGCACACACCATGCCGGTCGCGCGCCGCCTGGCCATCACGCAGGTGGCCATACGCTGCGGCATGCATATCATCGAGGACGACCCGTACTGGCTGCTGGCCTCCGGCGCGCCGCCACCGCTGGCCCATTACGCGCCGGGCAACGTGTCGTATATCGCCACACTGTCGAAATGCCTGGCGCCGGGCTTGCGCATGGCCTACGCGCTGGTTCCCGACGCGCAGCTGCGCGAACGCTTCGTGCAAGCCCTGCGCTCGTTTTCCCTGATGGCCACGCCGCTGACGACGGCGCTGGCGACGCAATGGATACACGACGGCTCCGCGCACGCACTGCTGGCGGGCGTGCGCAGCGAAGCAGATGCCCGGCAGGACATCATCCGCACCATCCTGACGGGCAGCAGCCACGCGCGCAGCGACGGCATCCACGTCTGGTTTTCGCTGCCCAGCTACTGGACCTCGCGCGAACTGGCCGCCACGGCCCGCGCCCAGGGCGTGGCCGTGACGGCCTCGGACGCCTTCCACGCCAGCAAACCACCAAACGCCATCCGCATCTCGCTGGGCAGCATCCGCGACCGCGCGCGCCTGTCCAGCGCCTTGAAAAAACTGTCGCTGCTGCTGGCGCACAAGCCGGACGCGCGGCACGAGTTCGTGATTTAAGCCGACAAGGCAGGCGCTGGCAAGACCTGCTCCTGCCTCCCGCACTGCGCTCCCCGCTGTGGCAAAACATCCACGGAAAACCGGCGCCTGCCCCTTTGCCCACAATTTAATTGCTAGTCCGAATAGTTCTATGCGACGATACAAACCGCTTTGACCGTCCGCCCGGATGGCCGATTGCAGGCGCTTTCCTGGCAGCGGGGGACATGAATAAATTGTTAGACCTCAACACCCTCAAGCTTGCGCCTCCCTCCACCGCCCGCCCCTTAATGGAACGGCAACAGGTGCTGCGCAAGCTCTCCTCCCTTGGCGCCTTTCGCCTGGTGCTGCTGCGCGCGCCAGCCGGCTACGGCAAGACGTCGCTGATGCGCATGATACGGGCCGATGCCAGCGCGACTGGCGCAAACGTGGCCTGGCTGACGTTCGACAACAGCGACAACGATCCCGCCCGCCTGCTGCTGGGCATGCGCGCCGCCCTGCTCGTCACACAGGAAGCGCCACAGGACAACTATTTCCGGATAGGCGATACGCGTGTCACCCACCTCTTCCTCGACGACGTGGAACTGCTCGACACGAGCAATATCGCCCTTGTGTTCGCGCTGATCGCCGACGTGCTGCCGGCGCCGATGCACGTATTCATCGGCGCCCGCTCGCTGCGCGGCCACAGCGTGGCGGCGCTGAAAGCCAATGGTGCGCTGCTCGAACTGGACATGGAAGACCTGCAGTTCAGCCAGGCCGAGACGGCCAGCTACCTGCAACGCGCCCAATTCGACCTGTCCGCGGCCGACGTGGCACTGCTGCAACAGACCAGCGAAGGCTGGCCCGCTGCGGTCGAACTCATCGGCCTGGCCTGGAAGCGGCTGCAAGGCCGCGGCCATGTTACGCTGCCGCAATTGCCGGGCTTGCGCGACCTCGGCGAATACCTGGCCGAGGAAGTGTTCGAAGCGCAAAGCGACGACATCAAGGAATTTCTCATCGCGACGGCAGCCTTGAGCTCCTTCCACGCCGAACTGGCCGACTGCGTGCGCGCCAGCGGCGACAGCGCACGGCTGATCGCCGCCATCCACGCGGCCGGCTTGCCGATCCAGCCGCTGCAAAACAACTGGTTCCGCTACCACCCGCTGTTCGCCGAACACATCGTGCTGCACCACCAGCCGTCGCCAGAAATCTATGTGCGCGCGGCGGGCTGGCTGACGGACCACGGCCACGCGTTCGAGGCGATCGATTATTTCCTCAAGGGCGGCGAATACGAGCAGGCGGCCAATACGCTCGAGAGCATCGTCGGCAAGCTGCGCCTGCACGGCCAGTTCCCCAGCATTATCCAATGGTGCGACCAGTTGCCCGATGCGCTGCTGAAGAGCCGCCCGCCCCTCACCAGCGCGCTGGTCGTGGGCATGGTGTATTCGTCGCGGCGCGACGACCTGGCGCGCTGGCTCGACTACTTCCGCCAGCAGGCAGGCAAGCCGGACGCCGACCCGCTCTACGGCGAAGGATTGCGCGCGCTCGATCCCGTGCTGGCCTTCCTGGACGGCGACACCGCGCGCACCATCGCGCTAGCGGACCGCGACTGGCCGCAGCAGCGCCATGCCAATCCGAACGACCGCGCCACCCTGGCCTACGTGGCGGCCTACACCTGCCTGTGGCGCGGCATGCTCGACGAAGCCGCCGCGCTGCTCATCGAGGCACGCCGCGCCTGCCGCGAGTCGGGCACCATTTCCGGCCTGGCCATCGTCTACTTCCTGCAAGCCTACCTCGATGCAATCCAGGGCAATTTCGACGCCGCGCTGCAGCAGCTGGCGGCGATCGACGCGCTGGCCCAGCGCCATAGCGACAAGATCTCGCCGGCCCTGCTGTACCCGTTCAGCGCCGGCCTGATCTTGCTGATCGACTATGAGCGCAACGCCCTCGACCTGGTGGCCTCGCGCCTGACCTTCGCCCGCAGCCTGATCCCGCTGGGCTTGCCATGGGACTCGCTGAGCGCCGTCTCCATCGTGCAGGCGCGCATGCTGGCCATCAAGGAAAATCCCGCCGCCGCGACGCGCTGGCTGGAGGGGCAGATCATGCAGGGCCATCCGCGCTCGGCCTCGCCGGCGCGCGCGGCGCTCGAGGGCGAACTGTCGCGCATGGCGATCCAGACGGCACGCCCCGAGTCGGTGGCCGCCTACGCCGCCCTGCTGCTCGATGCCAGCTGGCCCGGGCACGAACGCTGCATCGTTTGCTGCCAGGAAATCGATGGCGCCGGCATCGTCCAGGCGCGCCTGATGATCCATGCGGCGCCCGGCGACGCGCTGGCGCGCATCGGCCAGTTGCTGGCGCATGCGCTGGCGGCCGGCCGTCTGTGGCGCGCCACCAAGCTGCGCGTGCTGCTGGCGATCGCCCTGCAGCGCAACGGCTTGCCCAAGGACGCGCAGCGGGAACTGGCGCTGGCGCTGGAACAGGCGGCGCGCTCGGGCATGGTGCGCAGTTTTCTCGACGAAGGCCCCGACATCCATCCGCTGCTGGCGCACATGCAGGCCAAGTCGCGCCACCTGCTCAGTATCGCCGCCGCGACCCACCTCGATGCCGTGCTGCGGGCGGCCGGCGCAGCGGCCGACGCCGCGCCACCGGCGGTGACGCTGACGCAGACCGAGTACGCGCTGCTGTCGCTGGTGGCGCAGGGCAAGTCGAACCAGGCAATCGGCGCCAACCTGTTTCTCTCCGTCAGCACGGTGAAGTGGCACCTGGGCCAGATCTTCCGCAAGCTGAACGCCGGCAACCGAGGCCAGGCAGTCTTCAACGCCCGCCAACTGGGGCTGCTACCCCAGCAATAGCGTTTCCGCACTGCCACGGCGGCGATTTTTTTCAAAAACTTCCACTAGTTGATATTCAGCGCGCGCCCGTCTTTTTACACTCGGCGGGTAGCGCCCGCGCGGCGCCACCTGTCCGTCCATGGGAAACACACCGATGTCAAAGAACCTGAACCTGCGCTCGCGCCTGCTCTGCGTGACCACCGCAATGTCGCTTTTGCTACTGGCGACAGGCGGCTACGGCGTGCGCGGCATCGCCCAGGCCAATGCGGCGCTGCGCAGCGTGTACGACGACAGGCTGGCGGCGCTTGGCCACCTCGAGCAGGTGGCGCGCGCCGGTTTGCACACGCAACTGCAGCTGGCCCTGGCCAGCGACGCCGCGTCGGCGCCGGCCACCTTGCAAGCCGTGCAGGCAACGCTCAAACGCGAGCGCATGGCGTGGGATGCCTACATGGCGACCTCGCTGACACCGGAGGAAACCCTGGCGGCGCGGCACGTCGCCGCGCTGCGCACGGACTTTGCCACGGACGTGTTCGCGCCAGCGCTGGCAGCCTTGCGTACGCACAATTACCGCGAGGTGGCGCGCATAATGCGCGGTCCGATGCAGCAGCGCTACCCGCAGGTGCAGCAGGCCATGAGCGAGCTGATCGACATGCAGCTGGTCGTCGCCAAGGCCGCATGCGATCACGCACAGGCCGACTACATCGTGCGCCGCGCCGTATCGCTGGCGGCCATGGCGCTGGGCCTGCTGATGGCGGCCATGGCCGGCTGGCGACATTGCACGGCGGCGCGGTGGCCCAGGTGGGTAAAAACATGGCGGCGATCCGCAAAGGCGCAGACCGGCGCGCCGGCAGTCGCGGCGGCATCGCCTGCCAGTCCGGCACCGTGGCGCTGACGCATCACTTCGCCAGCGCGCCGAACCAGCGCCGCGCGATGGCGTCGTAGGCGCCGTCGCGCTTCATGCGCTCAAACGTGCGCTGCCAGCGCATCACCAGGGCCGGGTCGGACGAGAGGGGGAAGGTGACATAGCTGCCGATCGAAAAGATCGGATACACCAACTCGACGGCGTCCGCCGTAACGCCCGCCTGTTCCAGCAAGGCCGGCAATTGCTCCTGGTCCAGCACCATCAGCGGGTACCGGCCGGCCAGCAGCATGGCCAGCATCGTGGCCGAGTTGTTCACCACTTCCAGGTTGGCAAAACCGGCCTGCCGCAAGTAACTATGGGAATAGAAGGCGCGCGGCGTCATCACGCCCGGCAATGCCTTTGCGTCGCTCACGCTGCCAAGGCGGATTCCCGCGCCGCGCCTGGCATAGAAATTCGTTTGCGAAACCAGCAGCGGCCCCACCCATAGGAATTGCCGCTCTCGCTCGGCCGTGCGCTTGGGACACACCAGTACCACGTTGGCGCCGTTCTGCGCCATCAGGTAAGCGCGCGCCCAAGGCACCAGACGCATCGGCGCACGGTCACCGAGCCGGCGCTGGATTTCCGCCACCACTTCGACGCAAAAGCCGGTGAGCTTGCCATCCTTGCTGAACGCCATGGGCGCAATCTCGGCCGTCAGTATCTCCAACGGCTGCGCCCGCACCTCGCCGCACAGCACCGCTGCCAGCACCATGGGTCCGAACCGCCACATCAGCGACATCGTGTCCTCCTTCGAGCCGACTCGCCGCCGGCAGAGGCTGGCGCAGACAGGCTTGCGCCGCCGTCCACGCCCTCGCATCCATGATAGCAGCGTGGCCTGCGCAGCGCCAGGCATGCCAAAAACCGTACTTTAGTAGGGCGAAAGGGCGGCCGCATTTGACTATATTCGTCGCTTTTCATCTGCCTGCCGCCATCTTGCTTCCCTGGAGCGCACACCTTGCCGTATCCTCACTTACTGAAGCTGACGCCACCTTTCGGCAGTGTTCCTCAAATGGAACGCGAAGCGCCGTTGCGCGAACTGTCCGCGGATGGCGCCTTTCGCCTCGTGTTGCTGCGCGCCCCCGCCGGCTACGGCAAGACGGCGCTGCTGCGCGCCGCCCATGCCCGGCGCGCACGCGCGGGCGCCCATGTCGCCTGGCTCAACCTGGACCGGAACGACAACGATCCGGCCCGGCTGCGCCGCAGCCTGCATGCCGCGCTACGCGTCGCGTCGGCGCACGCGCCCGGCAACGATGCCGTGTTGGCCAGCTCAAGCGTCACCCATTTGTATCTCGATGCCGTGGAACATCTCGATGGCGAGGCCATCCGCAGCCTGTTCGCCCTCATTGCTGGCGTCCTGCCGCCCTCGATGCACGTCTACCTGGCGGCCCGCGCGCTGCACCACGACGGTATCGCGACCCTGAAAGTGGCCGGTACGCTCGTCGAGCTCGATATGGATGATTTGCAATTCTCGCTGGCGGAAACGGCAAGCTACCTGCAACAGCAAAAGATCGACATCTCACCTGACGACATTGCCATTTTGCAACGCGTCAGCGAAGGCTGGCCGGCGGCCATTGCGCTGATCGCGCCGGCCTGGAAAAAACTGCGCCGTCACGAGGGAGTGGACAAGTTCATCCTATCCACCTTACCGGAATTCAACGACTACCTGCAGCGCGAAGTGCTTGGGGCGCTGGACAAAGCGATACGCCGCCTGCTGGCCACGGCCGCGCCGCTAACCACCTTTTGCGCCAGCCTGCTCGAGACGGCGCTGGGGCACGGCAACAGCGGGCAGCAGATGGCATTGCTGCAATCGGCCGGCCTGCCCCTGCGGCAACTGCCGGACGGCTGGCTTCGCTGTCACCCGCTGCTTGCCGGCCACCTGGCCCTGCGCCAGCCCGCGCCCAGTGCCATGTACGCCAGAGCGGGCACCTGGCTGGTGCGCCAGGGCCACGTCGAGCAAGCCATCGATTGCTTCCTCATGGCCGGCGCCCATGCGCAGGCGGCCGACACACTCGAGTCTGTCATCGCCGCGCTATGCGCGGGCGGCCAGTTCGAGCGCATCGTGCACTGCTGCGAACAGTTGCCTACCGCCATGCTGCAGCAGCGCCCGGCGCTATCGGGCGCCTTGCTGGTCGGGCTGCTGTGCACGGCGCGCGGCACCGAACTGGCAAACTGGCTGCATTTCTACCGCCGCCGCAGCGCCCTCGTTGGCGCCGACCCGCGCTATGCCGCCAGCCTCGACGGCATCGCTCCGCTACTGGCCTTTTTGGCCGGCGATACCGACCGCTGCATCGCGCTTGCCACAGGACACAAGCCACACGCATCGATGGCGCCGCCCGCCCCGGCCGATCCGCGCCACTTGGCCGCCTATACCTGCTTGTGGCGCGGCGAGCTGGCCGAGGCGGCGGCACTGCTGGTGACGGCGCGGCGCGATTGCGCCGCTGCCGGCTCACCCATCGGCATGGCCCTGGTCGGCTTCCTGCAAGCGTATCTGGATGCCATCGGCGGCAATTTTGACGCGGCGCTGCAACAACTGGCGGCCGCCGATGCACTGGCGCAACAGCACGCCGAGCAGATCCCCCCCTTCCTCTTCCATGGCTACAGCGTCGGGCTGGCCCTGCTGATCGCCTACGAGCGCAACCGCCTCGACCTGGTGACAGCGCGCCTCGCGCTGGCGCGCAGCCTGCCCGCCGCCGGACTGCCCTGGGACGCGCACGCCGCCATGCTGGTGATGCAGGCGCGCATGCTGGCGCTGCAACAGGGCCAAGCTGCCGCACGGCAATGGCTGGAAGCCGCCTGCCGCCAAGGGCGCACGCGGCTACCGCCACCCGCACGCGCCCTGCTTGAAGCCGAACAGTCGCGCATGGCGCTACTTGCCGGCAACCACGATGCCATATCCTGGCACGCCTCGATCCTGCTGCAACCCGTCTGGGCCGGCGATGAACGCTGCATCCTGCCCAGCCAGGAAATCGATGGCGCCGGCATCGCCCAGGCGCGCCTGCTGATACGGCTGGGGCCATTGCCTGCAGCCGAGGCCCTGATCAGCCGCCTGCTGACGCATGCGCTGGCCACCGGGCGCCGCTGGCGCGCCACCAAGCTGCGCGTGCTGCTGGCCATCGCCCTGGCCCAACTGGGCAAGGCCAGGGAGGCGGAAGCCGAAATGGCCCTGGCGCTGGAACAGGCGGCCGCGTCGGGCATGCAGCGCCTGTTCCTCGACGAGGGCAGCGATGCGCTCAGCTTGCTGCGCATCATGCGCGGCAAGGCGCGCCGCCTGCTCAGCACCCAGGCCGCCACGCACCTGGACGTGCTGCTGCGCGGCGCCGACACGTCCGTCACCGCCCTGCCTGCGGCGCAGCTCACACCCACCGAATCGACCTTGCTGGCCCTGGTGGCCCTAGGGCGCACCAACGGTGCCATCGCCAAGCAACTGGACCTGTCCGTCAATACCGTGAAATGGCACCTGGGGCAAATCTTCCGCAAGCTCAGCGTCAGCAACCGCGGCCAGGCCGTCTGCAAGGCGCGCCGCGTCGGTGTGTTGCCAATGCAATAGATGTTGCGGATCGCGCAATAGATAGCGCAAATCCATACTTAAGTATGGTGACCCCTAACTACATGACAAATATGATTTCAATCAATTGCTGGCCACCGCCGGCCGCATCGCATCGAACTTAGTTCATGAAAGAAACATGTTAAAAAAGACCACCATCACGACGCGCCTGGCCGGTGTCGTCCCGCCGCCAAACGCCGCCCAGGTGGAGCATCCCCCTATCACGCGGCCGCTGCCGGGCCTGCTCAAGAAACTGGGCACCATGACGGCCATCCGCGACATGCAACTGGTCGAGAAGAGCTTGCTGCGCACGCTCGGGCCGATGCTGAGCGTGCTGCAGACATCGCTCTACCGCACCGACGAAAACCGCGACGTCGTGCGCGTGCTGCGCCACTCGCGCAGCAGCGGCCCGACCGCCGACGGCGCCGAACGCATCACCGAACAGGTCGAAGAGGTACGCAGTGGCACCCATGTGCCGCCGCACGTGGCGCAGTTGCTGGCCGACATGTGCCTGCTGGGCCGTTCCTGCAGCCGGGCAATGGAGACGCACCTGATGATCGGCTATCCCTTGCATGGCGGCAACAAACTGTGCGGCTACCTGATCTTCGAACGCGGCCACGCCGTCACGCCGGTCGAGGATGCGGTCATCCACGGCGTGCTGGAAGTGTTTTCCAACTATTACGCCTTGCTCGACACCAGCCAGCGCGACCGCCTGACCGGCTTGCGCAACCGCCATTCGCTGGAACTGAACCTGGAACGCCTGTGGGACGAACTGGCGGCTCAATCGGGCGATACCGTCGACACCCCCGAAACGTATTGGCTGGGCTTGCTTGATATCGACCACTTCAAGCGCATCAACGACAGCTACGGCCACATCATCGGCGACGAAGTGCTGCTGCTGGTGGCGCGCCTGCTCGACGGCGCCTTCCGCAGCACCGACCTGCTGTACCGCTACGGCGGCGAGGAATTCATCGCCGTCATCGCCGCCAACGACCTGGAGCAGGCCACACTGGCATTCGAGCGAGCACGCCTGACGATTGCGCAATTCAACTTTCCGCGCGTGGGCGCGGTAACGATCAGCGGCGGGTTTTGCCTGGCCAGTTCCTCGGTCCTGGCCAACGCCATCGTCAGCCGCGCCGACCAGGCCCTGTACGAGGCCAAGCACGCCGGGCGCAACCGGATATTCCACTATGGCAGCCTGGTCGACGCCGGCATCCTTGCTGAAGTCGAAGCCGGCACCATCGAACTTTTTTGAGCCAGTTCCCCCGTTTTCATGGAGACACAATGACTAACTCCCAACAAGCTTTCCTGGCACAACGCAAGCGCTTCGAGGCCGACATGGTTGCGCGCTACGACATCGACGCGGCAAGCTACGCCGCCGTCAGCATCCTGCTGGCGCCGCTCGCTGTCTCCGTCTCGCTGGACAAGGGCGCGTATCTGCAACGCGCCGGCTCGCCGGTCAAGCACGTGTACTGGATTACCTCCGGCATCGTCTGCTGCGGCGTCAACACGCCGTCCGGCGGCGACATCACGGCCGCTTTCTTCACCGAGGGGCACAATGCCACGCCCTACCACGACCTGCTGCAGGGCGCCAGCGGGCTGCCCGCGCTGCACTCCCTGACGGCCGAGACGGCGGTCCAGGCCTTCCGCCTCGACTGGGACAAGGTCGTTGCCCTGCGTGCCAGCCACAGCGTGCTCGACGCCTATCACCTCAAGGTGATCGAATACATGCTCAAGCAGCAATCGCGGCGCAGCCATGCCCAGTACGGCGCGTCGGCGCAAACCCGGCTCGCATCGTTCCTGCGCGACCACCCCGGACTCGAGATGCGCATCTCGCAAAAGACGCTGTCCTCCTATCTGGAGATCACGCCGCAATACCTGTCCCAGTTATTAAGCAAGGGCAAGCGCAAAGATGAACACAGACAAAACAGGACGACCCGGCCCATGGCGCGGCTGATGGCATGACGCGCGCTGGCGCGCCGGCGCGACCGCGCTGGGCCGCCGCCCGGGATCCACGGAGACGACACGGATGAACGCAGACAAGCGGCGTAGCTGGATCAGCTCGCCTTACATACGCAAGGTGCTGAAAGTCTCATTCAGCAACGTCACGTTTTATGCGCTGGCCGCCTTGACCCTGTTGCACAGCGAACGGAACTACGAAGAACAGGCCGCCCTCGCCACGCAAAACCTCGCCTACGCGCTCGAGACCAGCGTCGCCGACGTCTTTGGCAAGATCGACCTCGTCCTGCTCGGCATCCAGAGCGAGGCGCAACAGCAGCTCGCTGCGCGCGGCATCGATGCCACGGTACTGCACGCCAGCGTGCTGCAGCAGCGCGCACAGATCCGTGAAATCGAAACGGTCGGCGTGGCCAACGCCAGCGGCGCCATCCTGTACGGCTCCCAGGCGCCGGCTGGGCAACCACCACTGCCCCTGCGCGACGATATCTTGCGCGCCGCGCGCGAGCCGCAATCGCAACTGATCATCGCGCCGCCGGGCATCAGCGCCGCCAGCGGCAAGCGCATGGTGCTCATGGCACGGCGCCTGAGCCGCAGCGATGGCGGTTTCGCCGGCGTGGTCTACGCGGAACTACCGCTGGACTACCTGACGCACCTGATCGCCGCCTTCGACGTCGGCCGCCATGGCGTCATCTCGCTGCGCAGCGCCGATATGGCGCTGGTGGCGCGCGTTCCCGAGCAGGCGTGGAACGAACGGGTCATCGGCAGCCGCACGGTCTCGGCCGCCACGCGCGCCAACGTCGCCGCAGAGCCTGCGGCGGGCAGCT
Source organism: Janthinobacterium sp. SUN073 (assembly GCF_030397665.1). Lineage (GTDB taxonomy): Bacteria > Pseudomonadota > Gammaproteobacteria > Burkholderiales > Burkholderiaceae_D > Janthinobacterium. The sequence goes on from NZ_JAPUBT010000001.1 coordinate 1,012,279, forward strand.
ACCGCACCGTGGTCACGCTGGATGGCATCGCGCGGCGCATGGCCTACCGCAAGAGCCCGCGCCAGCCCTTCTATATCTTCGTCGGCCTGGCCACGCAGGATTATCTGCGGCCCTGGTGGCAGCAACTGTCTGTGCTAATGCTGTTGGCCGCCGCCTTCACCGCCTCGACCATCGTCCAGGGCCGCAAGGCTTACCGCCGCCGCAAGGCCGAACTGGCGGCGATGGCCGAACTGCGCGGCAACAGGGAAGAGCTGCAGCACTCCGAACTGAAACTGCGCACGCTGTACAACTCGATCAGCGACGCGGTCCTGCTGGTCGACGCGCGAGGCCTGCTCGACTGCAACCGCGCCACCCTGGACGTGTTCGGTTGCGACAGCAAGCGCGCCTTCCTGGCCAACAGTCCGAGCGACCTGTCGCCAGCGCAGCAGCCATGCGGCGGTGGCTCGGCGTCCCTGTTCGCCTCGCAGATCGCGGTAGCGCTGTCACAGCGCGTCGTGCGCTACGACTGGGTTTACCACCGCCTCGACACGGGCAACGACTTCCGCGCCGAGGTGCTGTTGAGCACGATAGAACTGGACGGCGCACCGGTCGTCCAGGCCGTGGTACGCGATATCAGCGAGCGCAAGCTGGCCGAGGAACGCATCCGCCACCTGGCCTACTATGACGGCCTGACCGACTTGCCAAACCGGCGCATGATGATGGAGCAACTGGGCCAGGCCCTGGCCGCCAATCCCCTGTCGCAGAACTATAGCGCCATGATCATCATCAACCTCGACAGTTTCAAGGGACTCAACGACATCGAAGGGCGCGCCGCCGGCGACCGCCTGCTATGCGAGGTGGCCCAGCGCCTGCGTGACTGCGCCACCCCGGTCGACACGGTGGCGCGGGTGGGCGCCGACGAATTCATCATCCTGCTGGCCAACCTGGCGTGCAACGAAGCGGACGCCGCCGCACAGGCCGGCGCCGTGGCACAGCGCATTCGCGGCGAACTGTGCCACCCCTACCAGTTCTGCGCCGCCCCCCAACTCTGCCTCGCCACGGCCGGCATCGGCATCACGCTGTACCGCGGCCAGCGCCTGTCCATCGACGACATCCTGCGCCAGGGCGAAGCGGCGCTGGCCCACGCCAAGCAGAGTGGCCGCAACGGCATCTGCTTCTTCAACACGGCGATGCTGGTGGCGCTGGAGTCGCGCGCCATGCTCGAAGCAGCGCTGGGCAAAGCGCTGCACCGCGATGAATTCCAGCTGTACTACCAACCCCAGGTGGACCTGGCCGGTCGCCTGGTCGGCGCCGAAGCACTGCTGCGCTGGCTACCGCCGGACCGGCCGTCCGTGTCGCCGGCACAGTTCATTCCCCTGGCCGAGGAGAGCGGCCTGATCGTGCCACTGGGCCTGTGGGTGCTGCATACCGCCTGCGCCCAGCTGCAAGCCTGGGCAGGCGAGCCGGAAAGCGCGCAGCTGACCCTGTCCATCAACGTCAGCGCACGCCAGTTCCGCCGCCGCGATTTCGTCGAGCAGGTGCGCGACGCCCTGCAGCAGTACCAGATGCGGCCAGCGCAGCTGAAGCTGGAACTGACCGAGAGCGTGCTGCTCGACAGCGTCGATGACGTCGTCGAACGCATGCACGACATCCGCGCGCTCGGCGTCAAGATGTCGATGGACGACTTCGGCACCGGCTTTTCCTCGCTGTCCTACCTGCGCCGCCTGCCCCTGGACCAACTGAAAATCGACCAGTCCTTCGTGCGCGACGTCACCACCAACGCCAGCGACGCCGCCATCGTCCACGCCATCATTGTCATGAGCCAGTCGCTCGGCCTGCACGTGATCGCCGAAGGCGTCGAGACCGAGCCGCAGCACCGTCTCCTCGCGGAGAAAGGCTGCCAAGCTTTCCAGGGCTATCTGTTCGGCAAACCCATGCCCATCGCCCAGTGGAAGGCGCAGCAATTAATTCCCGACATCAACTAGTTCATTTTTACCACGCCCATTTCTATTTAGACTGGGCAATACAAAAGCGCCATGCGCGCCATCGTCACAGGAGAATGCATTGACAAACCATACGCAGAAGACCATGCCAGAGCCACCCACCGACCTCGCATCGACGATCAGCCATCTGCTGCGTTTGCGCGACACGCTGGTCACCACCGCGCAAGTCCTGCGCGACCTGCACTTTGCACAAAACACGCCGGCGCGCCGCGCCGCGCTGGAAGACACCGGCATGCTGCTGGAGAAACTGTCGTGCATGTATGGCGCGCCACCGGTTCAACAACAACAACAACAACAACAACAACAACAACAACAACAACAACAACAACAACAACAACAACAACAAGGAAGAAAACCATGAAATCGTCCAGCATCAAGTTCATGTTCACCACGGCCCTGGCCATTGTCGGCATCGTCATTGCCCTGGTAGGCTTCGGCATCTACCGTGTCAGCCTTGCGTCGGCAGCCGTCAGCGCCGCCCACGACTCGCGCTACGCCTCGTACCTGCTGGCGGACGAAATGCGCCAAAGCTCGGACGACCTGACACGCCTGGCGCGTACCTATGTCGTGTCGAGCGAACCGAAATGGGAACAGCAATACCTGGAAATTCTCGATATTCGCAGCGGCAAGAAGGCACGCCCCGTGCAGTACGAAAAAATCTACTGGGACTTCCGCGCCGCCGACATCGATCCGGGCAAGGGATCGGACAAGGCCATCGCGTTGACGAGCCTGATGAAAGCAGCCGGCTTCAGTGCGGCCGAATTCGCCAAACTCAAGGAGGCCGAAGTCAATTCGAACGACCTGGTGCGCACTGAAACCATCGCCATGAACATGGTCAAGGGCCTGTACGCCGACCAGAGCGGCGCCTTCACGCGCCGCGATGCGCCCGACCTGGCCAAGGCCCGCAGCATGATGCATGACGCGGCCTACCATGCCGCCAAGGCCCGCATCATGCGCCCGGTCGACGAATTCCTCGGCATGCTGGACCGCCGTACGGGCCTGGCCATCGACGAGGCGGAACAGGCCAAGCACTTCTGGTTCGGCGCACTGAGCGCTGTCGCCGTGCTGCTGATCGCCACGCTGGCGGCCGCCCTCTGGTATGTGTATCGCCAGATCGCCATCTCGCTCGACCACGCCGTACGCCTGTCCGACGTGATGGCCTCGGGCGACCTGTCGGCCGAGATCCGGCGCCAGGGTCCGGCCGAAGTGGCCAGGCTGCTGGGCGCGCTGGCCAGCATGCGCGACAGCCTGATGGCCGTGGTCGCGACGGTCCGCCACAACTCGGAAAGCGTAGCGCTGGGCAGCGCCGAAATCGCCGCCGGCAACCAGGACTTGAGCGCCCGTACCGAAAGCCAGGCCAGCGCGCTGGAACAGACTGCCGCCTCGATGGAAGAACTCAGTTCCACCGTCAACCAGAATGCCGACAACGCGCGCCAGGCCAATACGCTGGCGCAGCAGGCGTCCCAGGTGGCGCTGGCCGGCGGCGCCGTGGTCGCGCAAGTGGTCGATACCATGCGCGGCATCCACGCCGCCAGCAAGCGCATCGCCGACATCATCAACGTCATCGACGGCATCGCCTTCCAGACCAATATCCTGGCACTCAACGCCGCCGTGGAAGCGGCGCGTGCCGGCGAACAGGGACGCGGCTTTGCCGTCGTCGCCACCGAGGTGCGCAGCCTGGCCGGACGCAGCGCCGAGGCGGCCAAGGAAATCAAGTTGCTGATCAACGACAGCGTGGCCCGCGTCGAACAGGGCACGACCCTGGTCGACCAGGCCGGCAGTACCATGACGCGGGTCGTCGACAGCATCACCCGCGTCACCGACATCATGGCCGAAATCAGCTCGGCCAGCGTCGAGCAGAGCGCCGGCGTCGCCCAGATCGGCGAGGCGGTAACACAGATGGATGAAGTGACGCAGCAGAATGCGGCTCTGGTGGAACAGATGGCGGCGGCAGCCATCAGCTTGAAGCAGCAGGCCGGGGAACTGGTGCAAGCCGTCAGCGTGTTCCGCCTGGCAGCACCCGACGCCGCCGCAGTGCCGGCGACAGCCGCGCCACGCGCCAGCACCGTCCCTGCGCTGCGCCCCGCCGCCCGCACGCAACGCGCGCAGGTAACGCGCATCAGCGCCGCCAAGCCCGCTGCCGCACGCAGCAAGGCTAGCGAGTCGGACTGGGAAGAGTTCTGACAGGCTGCCGCAGCACAGTGCCGATGCCGTCACGGCATCGGTACCGCCGTACGCGGAGCATGCACGGCAATAGCGCAGCAACCGCACCGGCAAACAAAAAACCCGCTGACCTTTACAGGTAAGCGGGTTTTTTGATGAAACTTGGTGCCGTTGGCCGGAATCGAACTGGCGACCTTCACATTACGAATGTGCTGCTCTACCAACTGAGCTACAACGGCGAAGACCCACATTCTACAAACAATGCACAAAATTTGCTAGTGTCAACGCGAACTTTTTTGCATTTTTTTCGCGGCCCGGCTGCGGGCCGCTGAAAATCGCGGAAAAGTGCGGCTTTTTACTCAGCGTGGTAGGCCGTGACGCGGGCCACTTCGTCTTTCGAGCCGAGGAACACGGGCACGCGCTGGTGCAGCTTGTGCGGGGCGATGTCCATGATGCGCTGCTGGCCGTCGGTGGCCGCGCCGCCGGCCTGCTCGACGATGAAGGCCATCGGGTTCGCTTCGTACATCAGGCGCAGCTTGCCCGGCATCGAGGTGTCGCGCAGGTCGGCCGGGTACATGAAGATGCCGCCGCGGTTCAGGATGCGGTGCACGTCGGCTACCATCGAAGCGATCCAGCGCATGTTGAAGTTGGTGCCGCGCGGGCCCGTGTCGCCGGCCAGCAGTTCGTCGACATAGCGCTTCACGGGCGGATGCCAGTGGCGCGCGTTCGACATGTTGATGGCGAACTCCTTCGTCGTTGGCGGAATCTGCATATTGCTTTGCGTGAGGACCCACGAACCCATTTCCCGGTCCAGGGTAAAGCAGTTCACGCCATTACCGAAGGTCAGCACCAGCATGGTTTGCGGACCGTACACAGCGTAGCCGGCGGCGACCTGCTTGGTGCCGGCCTGCATGAAGTCCTGCTCGGTCGGCTGCCCCATGCCCTCCGGCGCTTTCAGTACCGAGAAAATGGTACCGATCGAGACGTTGACGTCGATGTTCGACGAGCCATCGAGTGGGTCGAACAGCAGCATGTATTCGCCCTTCGGATAGCGGTTCGGGATCGGGTGGATCGATTCCATTTCTTCCGACGCCATGGCCGCCAGATGGCCGCCCCACTCGTTCGCTTCGAGCAGGATCTCGTTGGAGATGATGTCGAGCTTTTTCTGTACTTCGCCCTGCACGTTTTCCGTGTCGGCCGTGCCCAGCACTTCACCGAGGGCACCCTTGCCGACGGCGTGGCTGATGGTTTTACAAGCACGCGCGACGACTTCGATCAGCAGGCGCAGTTCGGCCGGGATGCTGTTGTTCGAGCGCTGCTCTTCAACCAGGTATTGCGTAAGACTGATGCGTTTCATGAAATCCCTCTATTTTGATGAGTTATTGCGGTGTTAATTGGCCAATGCTTTGCTGACCACTTCCATCACGTCATTCGACAGGCTGGCCTGGCCGGCGACTTGTTCCAGCGCATCGCGCATGTGGCTTTGCAGTGCGGGCACGTAACGGCGCCAGCGGTCCATCGAGCGCGCCAGGCGGGCGGCCACCTGCGGGTTCAGGGCGTCGAGCGCGATGACTTGCTCGGCCCAGAAAGCGTAGCCGCTGCCATCCGCCGCATGAAACTGCGATGGATTGCCGTTGGTGAAATTGAAGATCAGGCTGCGCGCGCGGTTCGGATTTTTCAAGGTGAAGGCCGGGTGCGTCATCAACTGGCGCACGGCTTGCACATCGGTCGTTGGCGCGGCCGCCTGCATGGCGAACCACTTGTCGACCACCAGCGCTTCGTTCTCGAAATCGGTATAGAAGCTGGTCAGCGCCGCCTGCGCATGCGGCTGCGAGCCGGAATGAATCAGTGCCGCCAGCGCCGCGGCGCGGTCGGTCATGTTGCCGGCATTGTCGAACTGCAGCCGCGCCAGGTCCAGCTCCGCCGCCCCGGGTGCGATCAACAGATACGACAGGGCCAGGTTTTTCAACGCCCGCTTGCCGGCCGACAGCGCGTCGGGGCTGTACTCGCCCGGCGTCTGGTTGGCGTGGTATTGCGCCAGCAATTCCGGCTTCAAGGCTGCCGCGATGGTCGTGCGCATGAACTGGCGCGCCGCATGGATCGCCTGCGGATCGACTTGCGCCATGCGCTCGGCGATGATGGTTTCCGATGGCAAGATCAGGGCCAGCTCGCGGAAGGCAGGATCGAGCGTTGCATCGGCCAGCAAGGCGCGCTGCGCGGCGATGAAGGTCTCGTCCAGCGCCAACGCCGCGCCGCTGCTGACGGCATTGGCCAGTTTCAGCAGGCGTTCCATGGCCAGGCGCTGGCCCGCTTCCCAGCGGTTGACGGGATCGCTGTCGTGACGGAACAGGTGCAGCAGCTGCGCATCCGTGTAGTCATATTCGAGCACCACGGGTGCGGAAAAATCGCGCAGCAGCGATGGCACGGGGACTTCCCCAACCTGGATGAAGCGGAAGGTTTGCGACGCCTCGGTCAGCTCCAGCACGACGCTGGTGGCGCCGTTCGACGCCACGCCATCGAGGTGCAGCGGCAGGTCGCTGCCATCGGCAGCCAGCAAGCCGACGGTGACGGGAATGTGGAATGGCAGTTTTTTCGGCTGGCCCGGCGTGGCAGGGCAGCTTTGCGCCAGCGTCAGTTCAAACGTCTGGCTGGCAGCGTCGTAGCGCGTGGAAGCGGTGACGATGGGGGTGCCGGCCTGGCTGTACCAGCGCTCGAACTGCTTGAAATCGCGGCCATTCGCGTCCGCCATGGCGGCACGGAAGTCGTCGCACTGCACCGCCTGGCCATCGTGGCGTTCAAAATACAGGTCCATGCCCTTGCGGAAACCGTCGCGGCCCACCAGGGTCTGATACATGCGCACCACTTCGGCGCCTTTTTCGTAGATGGTGACCGTATAAAAGTTATTGATCTCGACGAAGGAATCGGGACGCACAGGATGCGCCATCGGGCCCGCGTCTTCGGGGAACTGCGCCTGGCGCAGGGTGCGCACCTGGTCGATGCGCGTGACGGCGCGGCCCGTGTCCGTACCGATCATGTCGGCCGAGAATTCCTGGTCGCGGAACACCGTCAAGCCTTCCTTCAGCGACAACTGGAACCAGTCGCGGCAGGTCACGCGGTTGCCCGTCCAGTTATGGAAGTACTCATGGCCCACCACCGCTTCGATGCCGGCGTAATCGACGTCGGTCGCCACGCGCGAATTGGCCAGCACATACTTGGTATTGAAAATATTCAAACCCTTGTTTTCCATGGCGCCCATGTTGAAATCGCCCACGGCGACGATCATGAAGCGATCCAGATCCAGCTCCAGGCCGAAGCGCTCCTCGTCCCAGCGGATCGAGTTTTTCAGCGACTGCATGGCGTAATCGGTTTTATCCAGGTTGCCCTCTTCCACCCATACCTGCAGCAGCACTTCGCGGCCGGACTTGAGCCTGTAATGCTCTTCCTGACACACCAGGCGCGCCGCCACCAGGGCGAACAGGTAGGATGGCTTCTTGAACGGATCTTCCCACTTGGCGTAATGGCGGCCGTCAGCGAGGTCGCCCTCCTCGATCAGGTTGCCGTTCGATAGCAGCACCGGATACTTGTCCTTGTCGGCGCGCAGCATGACCGTGTACCTGGCCATCACGTCCGGGCGGTCCGGGAAGAAGGTGATGCGGCGGAAGCCTTCCGCTTCGCACTGCGTGAAGAAATTATGGTTCGACACGTACAGGCCGGACAGCGAGGTGTTGTCCTGTGGCGCCAGCACGGTCTCGATCTCGAGCAGCACCTCGTCCGGCGCCTTGGGAATGGTCAGCATGCCGGCCGTCAGCTTGTACTGCGACGGCTTCAGCACTTTGCCATTCAGGCGCACCATCACCAGTTCGATGTGTTCGCCGTGCAATTCGATGCTGCGACTGGTACTGGCGGGGTTGTGGCGCATGTGGATCCGGCTCGCCACCACTGTGCGGGCGGGATCAAGATCGAAACCAAGTTCGACGCTGTCAACCAGGAAGCTGGGCGGCGTGTAATCTTTGCGGTAAATCGTCTGAGGGCTGTCTGTGCGCATAGGGAATGGGTGGGAGCGGAGGCAAAAGCCTATTTTACCAACACCAGCCCCCCGATAGTCGCGATTCAGCTCAGGAATGTTGGATTCCCTTACACGCAGACATACCAGGTAACATTCTGTAATAATGCATGGAAACAAATGGAACTATTCTTATAATACTAAGCGATGAATTGCGTCTACTATCAGGAGATCATGCAATGAAACGATATCTCACCATCATGATGGCCGCATTGACCGTGTTGCTGACCGGTTGCGCCACCACCATACGCAGCGATGTGACCGTCTTCCACGAGTGGCCTGCGCAATTGCAGGACAAATCGTATGCGTTTGAAGCGCCAGCGGCGGAAAACGATACGCTGGAATACCGCAGCTACCAGAATCTGGTGCGCGCGGAACTGGCCAAACACGGCTTCGGCGAAGCTTCCGGCCCTGCGGCAGCCAATTTGCGCGTGGCGATGCATTTTTCCACCGTCGACTATCCTGAGCGCGTGCTGCAAGCCTCCGATCCATTCTGGTATGGCCCCGGCTACTGGCCTGGCCGCTACGGTTATCGCTACGGCGCATGGCCAGGCTATGGCCGCTTTGGCTATAACCCCTACTGGTATGGCCCGATGGACATGGAAGAAAGCGTGCGCCATAAATACGAGCGCGAATTGCGCGTGACGATCAATGACCGCAGCGGCAAGAAACTGTATGACGTGACCGTGCAATCGACCAGCAACAAGCGCGCCACGTCGCAAGTGATGCCGGCCATGGTAGCGAGCGCCTTTGCCGACTTCCCCGGCCAGAGCGGCGTGCCCCGTAAAGTCGAAGTCAAGGTGGAATAATTACGTGGCAACACTAAAAACCCGGCTGGCGCAGCAATGCGCCAGCCGGTTTTTTTTCACCTAAGAATAATACGCCTCGGCGGCAAAGGTGAGCACGCCGATCAGGGCCACGGCCAGCACCAGCACGATCAGCAGGCGGCCGAACTTCGGCGCGCCATCTTTTTCGCTGCCGCCGCTCATGGCACGATGATGGTCGAGCCGGTGGTCTTGCGCCCTTCCAGGTCCGTGTGCGCCTGGGCGATATGGGCCAGATTGTAGCGCTGGTTGATCTCGATTTTGACTTCGCCGCTGCTGACGACGCCGAACAGCGAGGCAGCCATCTCTTCCAGGTTCGCGCGGTTCGAGGCATAGCTGAACAGGGCCGGGCGCGTGATGAAGAGCGAGCCGCGCGAGGCCAGTTCACTGAGGGTGAAGGCCGGCACGGGGCCGGAGGCGTTGCCGAAGCTGACCATCATGCCCAGCGGCGCCAGACAGTCGAGCGAGCCCGTAAACGTATCCTTGCCGATGGAATCGTAGACGACCGAAACACCCTTGCCGCCCGTGATCTCGCGCACGCGCTCGACGAAGTTTTCCGTGTTGTAGTTGATGACGTGGGCCGCGCCGTGCGCCTTGGCCAGCGCCGCCTTTTCATCGGAACCGGCCGTGCCGATCAGGTTTACGCCCAGCACCTTGGCCCACTGACAGGCGATCAGGCCCACGCCACCCGCCGCCGCGTGAAACAGGATGGTATCGCCCGCCTTCAGCGCCACCGTGCGGTGGAACAGGTATTGCACCGTCAATCCTTGCAGCATCATGGCGGCGGCCGTATCGAAGCCGATGCGCTCGGGCAGCGCCAGCAGCAGGGCCGCCGGCAAGTTGCGCTGCTGCGCATACGCGCCATTGATGCGCGCCGCGTAGGCCACCCGGTCGCCCACTTTCACTTCCGTGACGCCCTCGCCCACCGCCTCGACGATGCCAGCACCCTCGACACCGAGGCCATTGGGCAGCGGCTGCGGATACAGGCCCGTGCGAAAATACACGTCGATGAAATTGAGGCCGATGGCCTCGTGTTTCACGCGCGCTTCGCCGGGGCCGGGCGGCGGCAGTTCCACGTCCACGTATTCCATCACTTCCGGGCCGCCCACGCGCTGTACGCGGATGGCCTTGGTGCTAATCGTTGCGCTCATGCTCATCTCCTAGTCTGTGTGAATCAGGCGGCAGCGTTGGCCCGCGCCTGCAGCTGCGACAGCACCAGGTGCGCCGACGACAGATTCGTCGCGCACGCCACGTTGTGCACGTCGCAGGCGCGCACCAGGGCATTGATGTCCGGCTCGTGCGGCTGCGGCGTCATCGGGTCACGCAGGAAGATCACGCAATCGATCATGCCTTCCACCAACAGCGAGCCGATCTGCAAGTCGCCGCCGAAGGGGCCCGAATGCTTGCGCTCCACTTGCAAGCCCAGTTCGTTGATCAGACGGCCACCCGTGGTGCCCGTGGCCGACAGTTCGCAACCCTTCAAAAAGTCCAAATATTCGCCCGCCAAGGTAATCATGTCATCTTTTTTCTTGTCGTGGGCAATCAGGGCGATGCGTGTTTTCATGTTGGGAGCATTTTCAGTGGGTGGGGGAATTATTTCTTTTTCGACAGCAAGTAAATACCGGCCAAGACCAGGCTGGTGCCTGCCAGTTGCCAGTTGGTAATCGGCTCATCGAGAATCATGGCGCCCAGGAACAGGGTCGACACGGGGCCGATCATGCCCGCTTGCGAGGCGACGGGCGCGCCGATGCGCTCAACGGCGATCATCGTCATGAAGACGGGCATCACCGTGCAAAAGATACCATTGAGCAAAGACAAGCCATACACGGGCATGGGCTGGATCAGCAGTTCGACGGGGCGCAAAATGAAAAACTGGGCGATGCAGGCAAAGCTGGCCACGCACATCGCGTAGCTGACCAGGCGCATGGAGCCGATGCGCTTCACCAGCTCACCGGAACCGAGCAGATACACGGCATACGAACAGGCCGAACCCAGCACGAGAGTCGAGCCCAGCGCCACATTGCTGGCGCCGCCCTGCAAGTCGTGCACGAACACCAGCACGATGCCGCAATACGAGGTAAATAGGGCCAGCCACTGCAGGCGGCTGATGCTCTGCTTGAAGTACACGGTGGTAATCAGCAGCACGAAGGTGGGCGTGAGGAACAGGATCAGCCGCTCCAGCCCCACGGAAATATATTGCAGGCCCAGGAAGTCCAGATAGCTGGACAGGTAGTAGCCGACGAGGCCCAGCCCGACCAGGCGCCAGCGGTCGCTGGTCGACAGTGGCGGCTCCGTGCGCATCTTCCACCAGGCGATGACGGCGAACACGGGCAGCGAAAAGATCATCCTGAAGGCGATCAGGGTGACGGCGTCGATCTGGTAGCGGTACAGCAGCTTGGCGACGATGGCCTTGGTGGAAAACAGCACCGCCCCGCCCACGGCGATGGCCAGGCCACCGAGGTAGACGGAACGGGGAAGCGAAGATGGGGATGCTTGCGGGGAACTGGAGCTCATGCCCAGATTGTAATGGCAAAAGCGAAAGCAAGCTGATAACCCCAACGGCAAATACCGGGGTCGGACCCTGAGGGTCCGACCCCAGCCCTTGCATTTTGGGTTAGGAAATAACCACCACCACCGTCCCAGCATTGACCGTGGCCGTCGTCACCCGCGCAATCACGCTGCTTGGCGCCGCCGTGCCGATCAGCTTATTCACCTGCTTGAACTGCGCCACCAGCTTGCCAGGCGTCAAGGTCACCACCGTGTAACCCTGCGCATCCGTATTCAGGTGCTTGATCCATGGATTGTTGCCCAGGCCGGACAATTGCTGGGCCAGGCCCAGCAGGGTCGTGCTGAAGTCGGTGCTCGCTTTCAAGCCCGCCTGCACGGCCGCCACCGTCGCATCGAGTTGCGCTTCCGGCACGCCCTTGGCGGCCAGCGCGCCGCGCAGCTGCACGCGCAATTGCTCCAGCAGGCTGTCGACGGTGGGCGCGGCCTTGCCCATGGTGTAGTCGAGCAGGTTGACGTCGAGATTGACCGTGCCCAGGCCCGTGACGGGAATCGCCAGCGGGTAGCTGACGAGGGTGCCGATATCGCCCATCGTGCCGGCGGCCGACTTCAGGTAGCTGAAGAAGGAATCGGAGCTGACGCCGGCCGAGACCAGGTCCACCATCACGGGCGTGCCGCCGCCAGCGGCGTCGAAATCGTCGCTGACGGTGCCGGCAAAGAATGAGTGGATATCACCGGTCAGCGCCACCACGTTGCCGATGGCATTCGTTTTCAGGTGCGCCATCAAATTCTTGCGCTCGCTGTTGTAGCCATCCCACTGGTCGCAATTAAGCAGGAAACGCGTGAAGAACGGCGCCAGCGCCGCTTGCTGGCCGGAAGCGGCGACAAAGCTCGATGCGGCGCCCTTGGCCTGCACGTCGGGCTTGATCCAGCCGAAGGCGATCACTTGCGCTGCGGTGGCCGGTGAGCCGCTGTTGTAGGCGGCCACCGTGATGCCGGCCTGGGCCGCGCTCAAGCCAGCGCCCACGGCGGCGGCGCCCTGCGCGCTGGCATTGGCGGCGGCACCGGCGATGGCCATGGCCGCCGCCTGCGCCACGGTCGTCGACGCGCCCGCCGTCGAAGCGGCCACGATGGCGCAGGCCAGCGGCACGCTGCCGCCCACCAGTGGCAGGGTGCTGGCGATGGCCTTGCCCACGTTCGCCATGGCGCTCAATGCCAGCAAGGTGGCGATCGCATCGGTGCCATTCAAGCCCATGCGCAGCAGCGACACTTCATTGCCCCACAGCTTCCAGGTGGACGTGGCCGCCTTCATCTTGCCCTTCCACCAGTCGCGCTGCGTACTGCCCAGCATGCCGACGGCGGCCAGCGGGTCCGTGCCGGCTTTCGTGGCGGCCGCCATTTTCTGCCCTTCCACGCTGTCGAACAGCGCTTGCGGCACCAGGTAGCGGCTGCCGATGCTGCCCAGCGGCTTGCCCGTGGCGGGGTTGATGGTCGATTCGGCGATCGCGTGGTCGGCGCGGTACAGGCGCTCGTCCGTCATCACCAGCTGCATCAGTTTGCCGAACTGGAAATCGCGGTAAATCTGGATGTTCTGGAACGTCGTCGCGGCGGCATCAAACGTGACGTCGGCCGGCATGTACTCGAACCACGCCTGGTTGGCGCTGCGGCGGCGGGCCGGCTGGTGCAAATCGCTGCCGTCTGCGGCCACGATGCCTTCATAGGTGGAAGCGTCCTGCCAGGCGTCGTCCGTAAACTCGTGGTCGTCCCAGATGGCGATGAAGGCGAAGCGCTCGTGCACGGCTTGCAGGCGCGTATCGGTGCGGTATTTCTTGTACAGGTAGCGGTAGTCGGCCACCGTGGTGGCATACTTGGCGCCCGCGCTGCCGCTCTTGAACGTGCCATCGGGCAATTTCAGCTGGTCGTGGCGGCTTTCCACGGCGCCGCTCTGGAAGGCCTCGCCCACCGTTTCATAGATGTAATCGCCCAGGTGGACGATGAAATCGAGCGCTTCATTGGCGGCGATGTGCGACAGCGCGCCCCAGTGGTTGATGCTCCAGTCCTGGCACGTCAGGTAGGCGAATTGCAGCTGCGCTACGTCGCTAGTCGCGGCAGGCGCCGTCTTGAAACGGCCCACGTTCGAGCGCACGTCGCCGGCGATGAACTGGTAAAAATACACCTGGCCCGGCTGCAAGCCCGTTACCTTGTGGCGCAGGGTGTTGTCGAAATCGGCTTTCAGCGGCAGCTTGGCGTCGACGATGGGCGTGCCGGCCAGGGCCGTGTTGCCGCCCAGGGCGGCCGTATTATCGGTGGCGCTGACGATCAGGCGCACGGCCACGTCCGACTTGCCGGCCACGGCGGGGGCGACGGCGTCAAAACTGGCGGGCACGACGCGCGTCCACAGCATGGCGCTGTCGGCGCGCGGATCACCCGAGGCCACGCTTTGCGGGAATTTCCAGTCGCTGCCCGAGGCCAGCGGCACGCCAGGATCGCTGTAATCGGTGCTGCCGCAGGCGGCGAGGCCGACGGTGGCCACGGACACCGTGATAAAGCCACCCAATTTCAGAAATTGCCGCCTGTCCATTTGACTTGCCATGATGTCGCGCCCTCGATATGGTGAAAGCGCGTCACTTTAGCAACAGATTGTGTCATCCTGATGACGGGGCCATGCCGCTTGGCCGGGGGCCGATATGCTAAAATGTCGGCCACAATTGAACACCTAGTCTAAGGAAGATTCGACATGGCAGGACATAGCAAATGGGCCAATATCAAGCATAAAAAGGCTGCCACCGATGCCAAGCGCGGCAAAATCTGGACGCGCCTGATCAAGGAAATCACGGTCGCGGCCCGCATGGGCGGCGCCGACGCCATCACCAATCCGCGCCTGCGCCTGGCGGTCGACAAGGCGGCTGACGCCAATATGCCGAAAGACAACGTCCAGCGCGCGATCAACCGCGGCAGCGGCGGCGTCGATGGCGCCAACTATGAAGAAGTGCGCTACGAAGGCTACGGCGTGGGCGGCGCGGCCGTCATCGTCGAATGCATGACCGACAACAAGGTGCGCACGGTGGCCGAAGTGCGCAACGCCTTCAACAAGAATGGCGGCAACATGGGCAACGAAGGCTCCGTCGCCTTCATGTTCCAGCATTGCGGCCAATTGCTGTTCGCGCCGGGCACCGATGAAGACAAACTGATGGAAGCGGCCCTGGAAGCGGGCGCCGACGACGTCATCGCCGATGAAGAAGGCGGCTTCGAAGTGCTCACTCCCGTGCACGATTTCGCCACCGTCAAGGAAGCGCTGGAAGCGGCCGGCTTCAAGGCCGAAGTGGCCGAAGTCATCATGAAACCGGCGACGGAAACCGTGTATGCGGGCGACGACGCCATCAAGATGCAAAAGCTGATCGATGCGCTGGAGCTGCTGGACGATGTCCAGGAAGTCTTCACCAACGCATTAATAGAGAATTAATCACTCTGCACTCAAGGGCGGCACCGCCGCCCTGCAACCCACCTTGAACGAACGGTCCCTATGAAAATTCTGGTAGTCGGCTCTGGCGGCCGCGAACACGCCCTGGCCTGGAAACTGGCTCAGTCCGAACGCATACAGATGGTGTATGTCGCGCCGGGCAACGGCGGCACCGCGCGCGATGCGCGCCTGGTCAATCTCGACATCAGCGACCCGCAATTGCTGGCCGACTTCGTTCAGCAGGAACACATCAGCCTGACGGTCGTCGGCCCGGAAGTGCCGCTGGCAGCGGGCATCGTCAACCTGTTCCGCTCGCGCGGCCTGAAAATCTTCGGCCCGACGAAAGAAGCGGCGCAGCTGGAATCGTCGAAGGACTTCGCCAAGGCCTTCATGCAGCGCCACGGCATCCCGACAGCCGCCTACCAGACGTTTTCCGACGTCGCTCCCGCGCATGCCTACATCGACGCCATGGGCGCACCGATCGTCATCAAGGCCGACGGCCTGGCCGCCGGCAAGGGCGTGGTCGTTGCCATGACACTGGAAGAAGCGCACCAGGCGGTCGACATGATGCTGTCCGATAACCAGTTCGGCGACGCCGGCGCGCGCATCGTCATCGAGGAATTCCTCGCCGGCGAAGAAGCCAGCTTCATCGTCATGTGCGATGGCAAGAACATCCTGCCCCTGGCCACCAGCCAGGATCATAAACGCCTGAAGGACCACGATCAGGGCCCGAACACGGGCGGCATGGGCGCGTATTCGCCGGCCCCCATCGTCACGCCGGCCATGCATGCGCGCGTCATGCGCGAAATCATCGTTCCAACCATCCAGGGCATGGCCAAGGATGGCATCACGTTTACGGGCTTCCTGTACGCGGGTCTGATGATCGACGACAAGGGCACGCCGAAGACCCTGGAATTCAACTGCCGCATGGGCGACCCGGAAACGCAACCGATCATGGCGCGCCTGAAGACCGACCTGGTCACCGTCATGGAACATGCCGTCAACGGCACGCTCGATGCGGTGGAACTGGAATGGGACCGCCGCACGGCTGTCGGCGTCGTGATGGCCGCCGCCGGCTACCCGGATGATCCCGTCAAGGGTACGCCGATTGGCGACATCCCGGCCGAAACGGTCGACTCCGTCACCTTCCATGCGGGTACCCGCATCGAGGGCGAGCGCCTGGTCACCAACGGCGGGCGCGTGCTGTGCGTGGTGGGCCTGGGCGACAGCATCAAGATGGCGCAGAAGCAGGCCTATGAAACGGTGGAAAAAATCCATTTCGACGGCGCGCAGTACCGCCGCGACATCGGCTGGCGCGGTTTGAAGCATTGATCGCTCCATAGCGATCACACGACGGGCCGGCGCGGAATGCATCCGCCCGGCCCGTTTTGATTGTCACCTCTATTCCTCGCCATGACCATACCAACCGGCCTTGCCGCACCAGACAACGATGCCCCGGTGAGCCCCCTTGCGTGGCTGACGCTTGCCTCGCTGCTCGTTGCCGGCCTGGCTTGGTACTGGTTCAGCAGTTATGCCATACCGCGCTGTGACACCAGACAAACCGTGGCCGCGGTCACGGATGGCAAATTCAGCCTGCACGATATCCAACAGGCCGGCTATGCCTGGTCGCAAAAAACCCGTGGCTGCCTGGCCACCGTCATCCAGGACGGTAAGCCGATGCAATACGCCTGGACCATTTCGCGTGTGGAAGGCCGCCGCAAAAGCCGCCTGGAGTATGACCACGCGCATCCGGGCATCGCGCAAACGCGCTCCGACATCGCCTGGCATGGCGGCTTTGCGCAGCAGGGCCAGCCCATCGGGCGCGATGGGCTGAAGAAGGCGGTGCTGGCCGGCATGGATGCACTGCGCGGCAAGCCGCTCTACCATATCAACCTCAACGCAGTGGTGTCGCCGCAGCACTACCGTGAAATTGGCGATATTGAAGCGCTGGCACCATGCAAGGTAGTATCGCCCGGCGTGGTTTCCTGCCGCCTGCTGCTGGCCCGCAACGACCTTGCGCCGGCTGCCGCAAGCAAGGTGCTGGCCGTCTCGGTGCTGCAGCAAGGCGACTTTACTTTCCAGCGCAGCAAAAATGGCAAGAACTGGTCAGTAACACCGCAGTTCAGGACAGAACTGGATCAGGCGCAACTTCAATAGTACGCCGGGGAAACGTGATTGCATTGTAAAATTTATCATCTTAAATTTTGATAAACCCACTCCCGATGACAAGCAATCTCCCCGTGTCCACGCATACTTCCGTCGAGGCGCTGTATGTGCTGAAGCTGCTCACGCGCCGCCAGCGTGAGCAGGCGCTGGCGCATCCCGACTTGCCGCAGCTTGCCATCGGTGCGCCGCTACCCGACACCTTGCTGTGGTTGTACCGGCGCCAGATCATTACGTCCGAGGATGTGACGAGCCTGTCGTCGAGCGTGGCGCGCCACTTCAGCGGCGACGAGCTGGCACTGCGCTTGTCGATCTTGCAGCAGGTGGTGGAGGTGCTCAATCGCGAATCGCTCGATCATCTGCGCGACGAAGCGATCATTACGCCAGAGCTTTATCAACAGGCGCTACCGCACCTGCCCGGCGACGTTCTGCTGCCCACGCCGGGCGAAGCGCTGAACTGGATGCTGCATGTGGGGCTGCTGCCGCGCGCGCGGTTCAAGACCACGGTGCAGCGCATCGAGGCCGGCGGCAGCGACGATGCAAAGCGCGTGGTCCGGCATGCGCAAGCGCGCCAGGATGAACATAAAAAGGCGGTACGCGGCGTGGTCCTCGACGGTTTGTTTCCCGGCTCGCGCCTGGCCTGGCTGATCGGCGCGCCGCTGGCGCTGGCCGGCATGGTCTGGTATGTGATGAGCGGCAATTCCGTGCCCGAGTGCGACTCCACCGACACGCTCACCACCATGACACGCATGCTCAACAAGGCGGCGCCGGAAGGCACGGGCAAAGCAAGCCTGCACGACGTGAAAGAAGCCGGCTACGCCTCATCACAACATATCCGTGGCTGCCTGGCCACGATAGCACTCGATGGCGAGAAGATGGACTATGCCTATACCGTCGCGCGCGACGACAGCGGCAGCAAGAGCCGCATCAGCTATACGGGTGCGCAACCGTTGCTGGTCCAGGCGCGCTTTGGCACCATCCGCGATGGCGACTTTGCCCAGCAAGCCAAGCCCCTGGGGCGCGAGGCGCTGGAAAAGGCTTTCCGCGACGGCATGGATGGTGCGCGCATCATGCCCCAGCCACGGCAAGCGTTTTCGCTGACGCAATCGATGGAGCGCACGCGCGAAATCGCCGAAATCGAACCGCTGGCGCCATGCAAGGAAATCTCGCCGGGCATCTATTCCTGCCGCCTGCTGATCGAACGCAATGACGCCTTGCTGGGCATGCTCAACGGCGGCACGGCAGTGATGCAGGAAGGCGAGTTTACCTTCCAACGCGACGCTGCCGGCAATGGCTGGTCGGTAACGCCACAATTTGCCCTGGAGCTGCGCCAGGCCAAAATAAAAGAGTAAATAAAAGAGTAAATTCATGCATACCGAACCGCCCCACGCATCGCTGGACCAGCTGCACCAGCTGGGCCTGATCACCGCGCAGGAACTCGACGAGGCCAACTCGGAACGCGATGTCGCCGCCCATGAGCGCCTGCACCCGCCCGAGGAGCCGGTCGACATGCCGGAACTGGCGCAGGACGCCGACCTGGTCACCACCCTGGGCTGGTTGCTGCTGACCGATCTGCTGCCCAAGAATGACTTCGACAAGCGCGCGGCCACACTGCCACCCCGGCAACAGGCGCTGGCAGCAGAGGGGGTGCGGTACTACAACCGCCGCGAGGTCGACGCCTTGTACGAGCTCGATTTGCTGAACCAGTTCCAGCGCGATGCCGCACACGCGGCGGTGCCGGCCGACCGCATGTTCTACACGCCCTGGATCGCCATGCGCTGGCTGGCGGTCAACGGCGTACTATCGACGCAGCGGTTCGAAGCGCTGGCAGTGCGCGTGCGTGAACACGGCAGCGCACTGGCGCGCGAAATCATGGAAGCGTCCAGGCTGCGTCATGGTCACGACCGCATCCCGTACAAGCGGCCACCGGCCTGGAAAAGCGCCTTGATCGTGCTGGGCATGATCCTGGTGATGTCCGTGCTTTACGGTGTTGTGACCGGAGGCCTGCGGCCATGAGCACCGATCCGCGCCTCAAACCGCTCGGCGAACTGCGGCAACTGGACCTGATCACCAGCGACGAATACGACGATACGCTGGCCGAGCTGCAGATCATTGAGATCCAGCGCGCGCACAACGCCGCCGAAGACATCGATGTGCCCGAACTGGCGATGAATGCCGACCAGATCAAGACGCTGGCCTGGCTGCTGAGCGCCGAACTGGTGCCCGAGGAGCGTTTTTTCAGGATGCTGCGCAAGCTGCCCGCCGATGAACCACGCCGGCAACTGGCCAGCGCCGCGCTGCGGCAGGTGAACCGGCAAGCGGTCGATGCGCTGTACCAGCAGAACCTGATCAACGCCTGGCAGCGCGACGCCGCCCACGACAGCCTGCCGGCCGATCACCTTGCCGCCACGCCCGTCACGGCCTTGCGCCACATGCTGAAACAGGGCACGCTATCGCCGCTGCAATACAAGGAGCTGCAAGCGCGCACGCGCGCGAACGGCTCGCAACTGGCGCGCTTGATCGTCGACGCCGCCGGCAAACCGCCGACTCAATATGGCCGGCCCCGCCCGCGCCCTTCCATCATCATGGCTGCGGCACTGCTGCTGGCGATACTGACGATGCTGACGTATGCAGGACGCGCATGGTTCAAGCGCGAGCAAGCAGTGCCTGTGGCGCCGCTGGCGCAGCCGGCCGACACGATCGAACGCACGGACCTGCAACAGCGCGCGGCAAGCATGGTGGAGGGCGCCCGCCAGCCAGGCGCGGATGCGCCCCAATTCGAGGTGCAGGTAATACAGGACAAGCCGCCTCAGTAAAGCAGGGCCGGCAACAGCATCGCCGGTTTTGCTATCACAAAAATCCGTTACAGGGTACAATCCGTCCTTACTTTTTTATTTCGGCCTCGTCGGCCCACGCGATGTCGTCAACTCCCTCTCCTTCGGCCGTCAAAGCCTATTTGCTCGATTTGCAAAGCCGTATCGTGCAGGCGCTCGAAGCGCAGGACGGCAAGCCTTTCCTGACCGATGCCTGGCAGCGCCCCGAGGGTGGTGGTGGCATTTCGCGGCTGATCGAGGAAGGCAATGTGTTCGAGCGTGGCGGCGTGAATTTTTCGCACGTCACCGGCGCCGCACTGCCGCCATCGGCCGCGGCCGCGCGCCCTGAACTCGGTGGCAAGGCGTGGGAAGCGATGGGCGTGTCGCTGGTGCTGCATCCGCGCAATCCCTACGCGCCGACGGTGCACATGAACGTGCGTTTTTTCAGCACCGTGAATGCCGATGGCGCTCCCGTATGGTGGTTCGGCGGCGGCATGGACCTGACGCCGTACTACGGCGACGCGGGCGACGTGAAGCACTTTCACCAGGTGTGCCATGCTGCGCTGGCGCCGTTTGGCGCGCAGCTGCATCCGAAGTTCAAGCAGTGGTGCGACGATTATTTCTACCTGAAGCACCGGCGCGAAGCGCGCGGCGCCGGCGGCATCTTCTTCGATGACTTCAATGCCCTGGGCTTTGACGACAGCTTTGCCATGCTGCGCAGTGCCGGCGACGCCTTCATCGACGCGTATGTGCCGATCCTGGCGCGGCGCAAGGATACGCCTTACGGCGAACGCGAACGCGATTTCCAGTGCTACCGGCGCGGACGCTATGTCGAGTTCAACCTGGTATTCGACCGCGGCACCCTGTTCGGCCTGCAATCGGGCGGACGCACCGAGGCGATCCTGATGTCGATGCCGCCCGTGGTCAAGTGGCGCTACGACTGGCACCCGGAAGCGGGCAGTCCCGAAGCGGCGTTGTATACTGACTTCCTCGTGCATCGCGACTGGCTGCAGGCGTGAACGACGGTAGTACTGCGAGCAGTACGGCATGCGTGACGCTGCTGGGCGGCAGCTACGATCCGGTGCACATGGGCCATGTCGCGCTGGGCACGCATTTTTCCAGTCTGCTGCACGCCGATGAGCTGCGCGTGATTCCGGCGGGCGCGCCCTGGCAAAAGAGCAAGCTGGGCGCCACCGGCCAGCAGCGCGCCGAGATGGCCGGCCTGGCTTTTGCCGGCCTGCCCCTGCCCGTGGTGATCGACCGCCAGGAAATCGAGCGCAGCGAACATGGCCAGGCCAGCTACACCATCGATACCTTGCGCCAGGTACGCGCCGAGCTGGGAGTGCGCGCTTCCATCGTTTTCCTGATGGGCGCCGACCAGCTGCAGCGGCTCGCGACATGGCGCGAATGGCAGCAATTATTTGAATACGCGCATATCTGCGTCGCGGCCCGCCCCGGCTTCGCGCTGAATGACACAGCAGTACCGCAAGTGGTCGCCGACGAATTTTCGCGCCGCCTGGGGTCGCTGGACAGCATCCGCAACACGCCGCACGGTCTGACTTATCTGGCACAGGACTTCGCGGTGGATATCTCCGCCACCGAAATACGTGCGGCATTACAACGGGGGAATCGGGCAAACTCGCTTGTTTCCCCGCTAGTGCTAGACTATATTGAACAACATAATTTATACAAAAGCTAAATGGACATCAAAAAACTGCAAACCCTCGTCGTTGACGCCCTTGAAGACGTCAAAGGCCAAGACATCGCCGTCTTCGAAACGAGTCATCTGACCAGCCTGTTCGACCGCATCGCGATCGTCTCCGGTACCTCGAACCGTCAAACCAAGGCGCTGGCCGCCTCGGTGCGCGACAAGGTCAAGGACGCCGGCGGCCAGATCATCGGCATGGAAGGCGAGGAAACGGGTGAATGGGTGCTGGTCGATCTGGGCGACATGATCGTCCACATCATGCAAGCTCCTATCCGCGCTTACTACCGCCTGGAAGAAATCTGGGGCGACACCCCGATCAAGCTCGGTGCCGCCAAGCGCGCGCCGAAAAAAGCCGGCGACGACGAGCCGAAGAAAATCAGCGGCCATCTGGCGGCGAGCAAGGCCAAGGTCGAAGTTTCGCCCGTGATCGAAAAGAAAGCACCAGCGAAGAAAGCCACGGCAGCCACCGCCGCCAAGAAAGCCCCGGCGAAAAAGGCCGCCTCGAAAGCTGTCGGCAAGACCGTGAAAATCGCGCCGACCAAGACCGAAGCGGCTGCCGTGAAAGCCTTGAAAGCGCTGCCAGAGAAAAAAGTGCGCACCCCGCGCGCGGCCAAACCGGCAGCCGATGCTGCACCGGCAAAAACCGTGATCAAGCGTATCAAAAAAGTCGAAGCGTAAGCCTCGATGCAGCTCATCATCGCTGCGGTCGGCCATAAAATGCCGGCCTGGATAGAGACGGGCTTCGCGGAATACGCGAAGCGCATGCCGCCGGAATTGCGCATCGTGCTGAAAGAAATCAAGCCGGTGGAGCGTTCCGGCAGCAAGACCGCCGCTACGGCGATGGCGCTGGAACGCGAACGCATCGAAGCCGTCCTGCCCAAGGGCGTGCGCATCATCGCCCTCGACGAACGCGGCAAGGACCTGACCAGCGTCGGCCTGTCGCAGCAGTTGATGGCGTGGCAGCAGGATGGCCGCGACACCGCCTTTTTGATCGGCGGCGCCGACGGCCTCGATCCACAGCTCAAGGCGCGTGCCGAAGGCATGCTGCGCATTTCCAGCATGACCCTGCCGCACGGCGTGGTGCGCGTGATCCTCGCCGAGCAGCTATATCGTGCCTGGTCGATCACGCAAAACCACCCCTACCACCGCGTCTGAACTCCCCCATGAAAACGGCTGATCACAAGATCTACCTCGCTTCCAAAAGTCCGCGCCGGCGCGAACTGCTGCGCCAGATCGGCATCGATTTCGAATTGCTGCTGCTGCGCAGCGACGGCCCGCGCGGCGCCGACGTCACCGAGGAAGTTCTTCCCGGCGAATCGGCGCTCGACTATGTCGCCCGCGTGGCGAATGAAAAAGCCGCCTTCGCCTGGGACCTGGTGCGCCGCCGCCACCTGACCCCGCGCCCCGTGCTGGCGGCCGACACCACCGTCACCATCGACGGCATCATCCTCGGCAAGCCGGCCGACCGCCTTGAGGCTGTGGCGATGCTGCAGCAGTTGTCGGGCCGCACGCATCAGGTACTCACCTCGATCGCCGTGCACTACAAGGACTTCGCCGAGCAGCACACGCAGGTGTCGCAAGTGCGCTTCGGCGTACTCTCGCCCGCGTCCATCGCCGCGTATTGCGCCACGCCGGAACCGTACGACAAGGCTGGCGGCTACGGCATCCAGGGCAGCGCCGCGCTGTTCGTCGAGCATATCGAAGGCAGCCATTCCGGCATCATGGGCCTGCCCCTGTACGAAACCGCACAGTTGCTAAGACAGGCAGGTTTGCCCCTGCCCTGATCGGGTATGATGTCATTCGTTGCCTCCACTTCCCCGCCTCCATGAACGAAGACATCCTGATCAATATCACGCCGCAAGAAACCCGCGTCGCCCTCATCCTGCAGGGCGCCGT
The DNA here is from genome assembly GCF_030397665.1 of Janthinobacterium sp. SUN073. GTDB lineage: Bacteria > Pseudomonadota > Gammaproteobacteria > Burkholderiales > Burkholderiaceae_D > Janthinobacterium. The sequence goes on from NZ_JAPUBT010000001.1 coordinate 1,035,856, forward strand.
GCAGGAATTGCACATCGAGCGCACGCTCACGCGCGGCCTGGCCGGCAATGTGTATTCCGGCAAAGTGGTGCGGGTGTTGCCGGGCATGCAATCGGCCTTCATCGACATCGGCCTGGAACGCGCCGCGTTTCTGCACGTGGCCGACATCTGGGAAGCGCGCGGCCACGATGGCCAGAACGCCACGCCCGCTCCCATCGAAAAAATCCTCTTTGACGGCCAGGTGCTGACGGTACAGGTGATCAAGGACCCGATCGGCACCAAGGGTGCGCGCCTGTCGACGCAGATTTCCATCGCCGGGCGCATGCTGGTGTACCTGCCGCAAGACAAGCACATCGGTATCTCGCAGAAAATCGAAAAGGAAGCGGAACGCGAGCAATTGCGCGTGCGCCTGCAAAGCCTGCTGCCGCCCGATGAAAAGGGCGGCTACATCGTGCGCACGATGGCCGAGGATGCATCCGACGCGGACCTGAAGGCGGACGTCGACTACCTGCGCAAGACCTGGAGCACCATCACGCACGGCGCGCGCACGCGTCCCGCCACCAGCCTGCTGCACCAGGACTTGAGCCTGGCGCAGCGCGTGCTGCGCGACTTCGTCGGCGATGAAACGGCCACCATCCAGGTCGACTCGCGCGAAAACTATGTGAAATTGCGCGAATTCGCGGAAATCTACACGCCCAGCGAACTGACGCGCCTGCAGCACTACACGGGCGAGCGCCCGTTGTTCGATTTATATGGCGTGGAAGAAGAAATCCTGCGCGCACTGGGGCGCCGCGTCGACCTGAAATCGGGCGGCTACCTGATCGTCGACCAGACGGAAGCGATGACCACCATCGACGTCAACACGGGCGGCTTTGTGGGTGGACGCAATTTTGCCGACACCATCTTCAAGACCAACCTGGAAGCGGCGCACGCCATCGCGCGCCAGTTGCGCCTGCGCAACCTGGGCGGCATCATCATCCTCGACTTCATCGACATGGACAATGCCGAGCATCGCAACGCCGTGCTGGCCGAACTGAAACGCACCTTGTCGCGCGACCGCACCAAGGTGTCGGTGAGCAATTTCTCGCCGCTGGGCCTGGTGGAAATGACGCGCAAGCGCACGCGCGAATCGCTCGCCCACATCCTGTGCGAACCGTGCCCCGCCTGCGCCGGCAAGGGTCAAGTCAAGACCTCGCGCACCATCTGCTATGAAATCCTGCGCGAACTGCTGCGCGAGGCGAAACAGTTCAACCCGCGCGAGTTCCGCATCCTCGCCTCGCAGGAAGTCGTGGATCTGTTCCTGGAAGAAGAATCGCAGCACCTGGCCATGCTCGGTGACTTCATCGGCAAGAAAATTTCGCTGCAGGTGGAAAATGCCTACCACCAGGAGCAATACGACGTCATTCTGATGTAGCCATGCCGGGCACTGCCTTCTTCTGGCGCGACCCGGCTCTACCCCACGTGGAGAGCCGGCGCGCCTGCCACAGCCGGGCGTGCTACAAGGCGCACAGCCATCCCACGTTTTCGATTGGCGCCGTCGACGCTGGCGGCAGCATCTTTACGGGCAGCAAAGACGGCAAGGTCGCCCTCGGCAATGGCAGCCTGGTGCTGGTGCCGGCCGGCTGCGTGCACGCCTGCAATCCCCTGCCTGACGCCTTCTGGAGCTACCAGATGCTGCATCTCGATGCGCGGTGGCTGCAAGCGCACGCGCCGGCGCTCGATGGCGACACGGCGACGGTGTTGCACTGCCCGCGGCTGTACGCGCAATTTTGCGCCATGAATGCGCTGCTGTTTTCAAGGGCCGGCGTGGCAGAGAAGGATGCGGCACTGCTGGCGTTCCTGGGCGCTTGCGCCGACACCCGTGCAGACCTGCTGCCCTCGGAACGCAAGCCGCTGCCGCTGCAACTGGCGCCCGTGCTCGAAACGCTGCAGGCGCGGCCGTCGGCCAGCCTGCGGCAGCTGGCGCAAGCGGCAGGCCTGAGCCCTTATCAATTGATCCGCGCTTTTCGCGCCGCCACGGGCATGACGCCGCATGCCTACCAGCTGAACATGCACGTCAACCGCGCGCGCAGCCGCTTGCAGGCAGGGGCGGCGCTGGCGCAGCTGGCGCATGAGCTGGGCTTTGCCGACCAGAGCCATTTGCAGCGCGTCTTCAAGGCGCATGCGGGCATCACGCCGGGGCGCTATCGCTAGCCTGCAATTTTCTTCAATACGCGCCAGCGGCACCATTGCATACTCGCCTCCTTATCGTTCAGGAGCGCAAGCCATGCAGGACTTTTTATTGATCGCCGCCGCCCACTTTCTTTCCCTGCTGTCGCCCGGTCCCGATTTTTTCCTGATCGCGCGCACCTCGCTGGCCCACGGCTGGCGCGGCGCCGCCGGCACGTGCGTGGGCATTACGCTGGCCAATGCGGTGTTTATCGTGGCGGCGTTTGCGGGACTATCGGTGCTAAAGGCGGGCAGTACGGCATTCATGCTGGTGCGGCTGGCCGGATGCGCCTATCTGCTGTACCTGGGCTGGCTGTTCCTGCGCCATGCGGGCAAGAGCAGCCTGGATGCCAAACCCGCCACCGGCAAGGCGCGCTGGCGCGGTGGTGTCGCGATGGGATTTGTCTCCGCCATCCTGAACCCGAAGAATGCGCTGTTCTACGTCAGCCTGGCGGCCGTGCTGGCCAGCCGGCACACCAGCGCGGGGGCGATGGTGGCGTATGGCGCGTGGATGATTTTTGCCGTGCTGGCGTGGGATATGGCGGTGGCGCTGGCCATCGGCAGCAGCGCCCTGCGGCAGCGCTTTGCGCGCGCGCTGCCGCTGCTGGAGCGGCTGTCGGGCGTGATGCTGATCGTGCTGGCGGTGGTGCTGTTGGCGGATCAGGCTGGCAATGGATCCAGGTAAAACACGGCGTACACTTTCAGTGGCGACGTTTCCGTGGCTTTTTCCGAGCGCACGACGGAGCAGTCGTCGGCGGCCAGGCTGCGCCAGTTCTGGATGCCGGCCTTGGCAAACATCGCGTGCGCGGGAGCATTCGCGGCCAGATCCAGCACCAGGCAGGCGTTGCGCGGGCCGGCGCCATAGTTGACGGCGCGGATCTCGATGCCGAAGGTCGTCATCCACGGTTCCCACAAGCCTTTTTCCTTGCCAGCGGCAATACGCTCCAGCATCTCGCCAAACGTCAGGCCTTTCTTGACGGTATCGCGCAGTGCTTGCAACGACGGCGCCAGGCGGGGATCGGGCTGCTTGTTGCCGGCGCGAATTTCGGCGATCGCCTTCAATTCCTTGATGATGGCTGCATCGCGCTCCGTGTAGTCGCGCATGCGTGCGTAAAACTCGGCGTCGAGGAAGGGATTGACGGTCAGCTTGGCGACGCCCTCTTCGCGGCGTTTCGGGGAAGGCGTGGTGGTTTTGGTCATGGCGGTGGAGGGCAAAATACGTTGAGGGGCGCCAGTGTACCACCTTGCAGCGGCGCGGCCACTGGTGTTGCATCAGCCCCTGGGAGCGGCCGTCGATTCGCGCACCACCAGTTCGGGTTTCAGGCGCACGTCGAGCACCGCGGAATCGGGCGAGGCGATGGTTTGCAGGATCAGCCGGGCCGCTTCCGTGCCGATGCCGTGGTGGCGGATGCGGATGGTGGTGAGGGGCGGACGGATCATGTCCATGTACGGCATGTCGTTGTGGCCCACCACGGAAATATCTTCCGGACAGCTCAAGCCCAGTTCGCGGATGGCATCGTAGCAGCCGAGGGCCACCAGGTCGCTGCCCGTCACCACGGCCGTCGTCCGCGGCGACTGGCGCAGCAGCTCCAGCAGGGCCGCCTTGCCGCATTCGCGCGAATAGCCGCTGCTTTCAAACACGAACGCTTGCGAGGGATCGAGTTCGCTGGCCTGGATGGCGGCCAGGAAACCGAGGCGGCGCACGTGTCCTGTGGACAGGTTTTCCGGGCCGGCAATGTGCGCGATATGGCGGTGGCCCAGCGCCAGCAAGTGCTCGACGGCGAGGCGCATGCCGACCACGTCATCGCTGACGACGCAGGAAGCGACGCCCGTCTCGTCGCTGCGGTTGACGGTAACCACCGGCACGTTCTGGTCGATGCACATCTTGATGACGGGATCGTGGCGCCGTGCGGTAGCCAAAATCAGGCCGTCAACCTGCTGCCCCAGCAGCCGGTTGATGACGAACAACTGCTCTTCCTCGTCGGCACCCACGTTGGCGACGATGGCCAGGTAGCCATGCTTGCGCAAGCCTTCCTCGATGCCCAGCAGGATGGGCGGGAACACAGCGTTGGTGATGTCGGGCAAGACCACGCCGATGATGCGCGACTTGCGCGTGACCAGGGTGGAGGCGGCGCGGTTGGGCCGGTAACCGAGCCGGCCCGCTTCGGCCAGCACGCGCGTGGCCACCTCGGCGCTGACCATTTGCCGCGTTGCCGGGTTCATCACGCGCGAGACGGTGGAAAAGTGCACGCCGCTGGCCCGCGCGACGTCGCTTAAGGTGGGGTTCTTGTTTGTCATGGGCTTCCCGGATCGCAATACGGTGATTTTATCGCAAAAAATGCCCATGCCGTCAAAAACCGAGCAAACGCTTGCATTGAAATAATGCCGTTGCCCAAAGCGGTTTTGAGACTCTTAAGTACAATCCAGCCTTGACAGCGTGCAAACGCTTGCATAACATGGCCCGGATTGACCACTCGGGCCTGGTTGCCCTTCCCAGAATTCTTATGTCTACTTCCCACAGCAAGCACGCCGAACAGAACGGCGAAACCTTCAACTTGAAAGAAGCCGCCCTCGCCTATCACGCGGAACCCCGCGCAGGCAAGATTTCCGTGACGCCAACCAAACCGCTGGGCGACGCCCGCGCCCTGACCCTGGCGTACTCGCCGGGCGTGGCCTTTGCCTGCGAAGCCATCGTGGAAGATCCGCGCACGGCCGGCATCTACACCTCGCGCAGCAACCTGGTGGCCGTGATCACGAATGGCACGGCCGTGCTGGGCCTGGGCGATATCGGCCCGCTGGCCAGCAAACCGGTGATGGAAGGCAAAGCTTGCCTGTTCAAGCAATTTGCCGACGTCGACGTGTTCGACATCGAACTGGCCGAGAACGATCCCGACCTGTTCATCGACACCGTGGTGCGCATGGAGCCGACCTTCGGCGGCATCAACCTGGAAGACATCAAGGCCCCGGACTGCTTCTATATCGAGCAGCAATTGCGCAAGCGCATGAACATTCCCGTCTTCCACGATGACCAGCACGGCACGGCCATCATCGTCGCAGCCGGCATCCTGAACGGCCTGGAACTGGTGGGCAAGGATATCGGCAATGTGAAAGTGGCCGTCTCGGGCGCCGGCGCGGCCTCGATCGCCTGCCTCGACCTGCTCGTCTCGCTGGGCCTGAACAAGTCGCTGCTGAAAGTGTGCGACAGCCAGGGCGTGATCTACCCGGGCCGCGATGCCAGCATGGAAGAGAACAAGGCGCGCTACGCGAACGACACCAGCGACCGCGACCTGGCCGACGCCATGGTTGGCGCCGACATCTTCATCGGCGTCTCGAAGGGTGGTGTGGTCAGTGCACAGATGGTCGAATCGATGGCCGCCAAGCCACTGATCTTCGCCCTGGCCAATCCGCATCCGGAAATCGCCCCGGAAAAAGTGCATGCCGTGCGCGACGACGCCATCGTGGCCACGGGCCGCTCGGATTACCCGAACCAGATCAACAACGTGCTGTGCTTCCCGTACATCTTCCGCGGTGCGCTCGACGTGGGCGCCACCACCATCAACGAAGAAATGAAGCTGGCCTGCGTGCGCGCCATCGCCGCGCTGGCAAAAGAACCGTTGCCGGGCCACACCACCAGCGCGCTGACGCCGCTGCAACTGATACCATCGCCGTTCGACGAGCGCCTGCGCAGCTGGGTCGCGCCTGCCGTGTCGCAAGCGGCCATCGCCACCGGCGTGGCCACGCGCGTGCCGGCCAGCGTCAAGTAAAGCAGTTGAGGTAAAGCAGGAAAGCAGGACCGCGCCGCCCGCACATGGGGGCGGCGCGGATTATCGGATCAGTCCGGTACGCGGGGCTGCTGCCCCGCCCGCGCCGGCAAGGCGCCCGCCAGCGGAATCGCCAGCAAGATCATGAAGGCCATGCCGAAGACGCCATCGCGTATCATCGCGTTGAACATGGCGCCCAGCATCAGCGACAAGGTCAGCATCCCCAGCCACATGCCACGCTCGCCTCCCGTGCGCCAGGCATGTACGAGCAAGCCCACCAGTATCCACAGCAGTGCCAACAGGCCGAACAGGCCGATTTCCGACATGTACAGCATGTAGTCATTGTGCGGCGTCAATTGAACGTTGATCGGAGTACCCACTGTCCTGGCCCGGTATTCCTGCAGCCAGGTTCCCACGCCATGCCCCTGCAGCGGTTTCTCGGCAATGATTTGCAAGGTGACGCCATACATCGCCAGGCGAATGCCTTGCTCGCTGGTTTGCTTGCCTTCGGAAAAGGCGTCGATATCGGCCACCGTGTTGTCGACGCGCTGGCGCAGGCCCGACGCTTGCGCCAGCAGCAAGGTCAGCAGCATACCCACGGACAGCACGCCCAGCACATTGCGCCACGACAGATGCAGGTGGCGCGCACCGATGAGCATGCACAGCATGACAAAGATCAGGCTCCCTGTGCGTGTCTTGCCCAGCAACAGACCGGCCACAGCCACATACAGGAATTGCAGCAGGCGTGGCCAGTTGACGGGCCGCGCCGGCTGCTCGCTCAACTGGAACAGCATCCAGGCGGAAGCGATGCCCAGCAATATTCCCAGCAAGATCGACTTGTTGCCGGCATAAAACACATAACTGCGGAAAAAGCTCACATTCGGCAACACGCCCAGGTAATTGAGATAAAACAGGGTGGCGGCCACCGTGGCGCCGGCAAAGAAGGTCTTGACGGCGCGGTGCTGCCACGCGCCAGGACCGATGCTGGCAAAAAATAACAAGAAGACAAAAATCTGGTAATGCACGATATCGGTCCAGAATTCGCTGGGCGGACGCTCGAGGAAGATGCCGGCGCCCACGGAGACGACGCTCAGCGCCAGCACCGGCCAGCGCAGCGGGCTTTCCTTGACGTGACGCCAGCGGGTGGCAAAGTTTCCGGCCAGCAGGTAGGCGATGATGAACGCCACCACGCCGGTGTACATGAAGCCGATTGGAAAGAACAGGGTGAACGGCAAGACGGCAAGGATGGCTTGAGGCCATTGTGAACGGCGGGCAAAGAAATTCATGGAGGGAGGGGCTCGGTATCTAGTGAAAAACGGTGGCGCTGCAGCGCGACACACGGTGGCACGCCGGCGCAGCAAAGCAGTATCGCCTATGCATCAAGGCAAGTCAAACCGCTGCCCGGGCTAGCCGGACGGCGCCAGTGGCAGGCGTACTTCCACCAGCAAGCCCTGGCCGCCGCTGGCGCGGTGCAGCTGGATGGTGCCGCCATGCTGCTGCACCACGGAAGCGACGATGGCCAGGCCCAGGCCGCTGCCAGGCTGGGCCTGCTGCGGCGCACGGAAGAAGCGGTCAAACACGCGTTCATACAGGGCCGGCGCAATGCCCGGCCCCTGGTCCGCCACGTGCAGCACCGCCTGGCCCCGCTCGGCATGCAGCGACACCGTCACGCTGCCGCCATGCGGGCTGTACTTGATGGCGTTTTCCACCAGGTTGTCGATCAGCGATACCAGGCTCTCGCGCTGGCCCGGCACCTGCAGCGTGACGCTGGCTTGCAGCTCCAGCTCGATGCCGCCCACCTGCGCCAGGCCGGACAAGGCGGCCAACCGGTCTTGCAGCAGGATATCGAGCGCCTGTGGCGGCCGTTCGCCCGCCTGCGCCTGCACTTCGCTGCGCGTCAGCTGCAGCAACTGCCCCACCAGGCGCGCGGCGCGGTTGCCGCTGTTCAAAATTCCATCAAGCAATTCTTGCTGGCGCGGGTCGCTGGCCTGGGCCTGCAAGGCTTCGACATTCACACGCATGGCCGCCAATGGCGTGCGCAGCTCATGCGTGGCGTCGGCGATGAAGCTGCGTTCGCGCGCGGCGCTGGTGCCCACGCGTTGCAGCAGCGCATTGATATTGTCGACCAGCGCCGCCAGTTCGCCATGCGGTGGCTTGAAGGCCAGCGGGCGCAAATCCTGCGGCCCCCGCGCCGCCACCTCTTGCGCTACCTTGCGCCACGGGCGCATGGCCAGGCGGATCGACAGCCAGGCCGGTAGCAACAGGAAAGGCAGACTGATCAGTAACGGCAGCAGGTAATAGCCGTGTGAATTGATCGTGATGAAAAACTGCCATGGGCCGCCCACCTCCAGCACCGTCACGCGCGTGCGGCCCTCGGTCAGGCTGCGGCTGCGCCAGGCCTGGCCCTTGATGTACACCACTTCCATCTGCTCGGGGCCGGCGCTGCGGATACCGCTGGGCGCCTCCGGCGACTTGTAGACCAGCTCGCCGCCGCGCCACACCAGGATACGCGGTGCCAGTTCCGGCACTTGCCCCATTTCAAACTCCTCGCGCAGGGCTTCATCGATCATGCGCAAGCTGTGCTGCTGGCGGGCCGGCTGGTCGGCCAGGTTATCGGCCACGCTGATAATGGCGCGCAATACCCCGCGGCCCACATTACTGGCTTCGCCCGTCCCCTCGAACAGCACATAGGCCACGGCCAGGCTCCACAGCACCGTCAGCATCAGCATCTGCGCCATCATCAGGCGGCGCACCAGCGTGGGCCGGCGCAGCATGGCCCATACGTGGCCGATCATGCCGACGCGCCCGGTGCCGCAGGGGAATCGCCTTGCTGGTCGATGACATAGCCGACGCCACGCACGGTGCGGATATAGCCCTCGCCTATCTTGCGGCGCAAGTTACCCATATGCACATCCAGCGTATTGCTGGCGTTGGCCAGACCACCGGGCAGGATATGCTCTTCCAGCACGCGGCGCGTGATGACTCTGTTGGCGCGCATCAGCAGGGTTTTCAGCAGCGCATATTCGCTGGCCGTCAGTTCCACCGGCCGCCCCTGCACGCTGACCCGGCGCGTGGGCACCTGCAGCAGCAAGCCGCGCAGTTCGATGGTGTCGCCATCGAAGCCATAGCTGCGGCGGGCCAGTGCGCGCACGCGCGACAGCAGCTCGGCCAGCACGAAAGGCTTGACCAGGTAATCATCGGCGCCGCCATCGAGGCCGCGCAAGCGCTGCTCCAGCGTATCGCGGGCGCTCAGGATGAGCACCGGCAGACGCGCGGCGCGCAGCCGGGCCAGCAAGTCGAGGCCATCGCCGTCCGGCAAGCCCAGGTCCAGCAGCACCAGTTCGCAGCTGTCGTGCTCGATGCTGCGCGCCGCGTCTTCCAGGCTGCGCACCCACACCACTTGCATGCCCTGGTCGCGCAGGGCGATGCGCACGCCGTTGCCCAGGTCCATGTCGTCTTCAATCAGCAGTATTTTCATGGTGAGTATTAAACCACCGCAAGCTGAAGAATGGGTAAAGAAGCGCTCTTCATGCAATCTTAATAAAAGGCTCATTTCTCCTTCATGGCACAGGCCGATACTAGCCGCAGTCAATCGAGCCACTCCGGACTCGGTTCTCCACCTGACGGAAAACATCTTATGCAAGCAACTACTACCCTGTCCTCGACCCTGACACTGGCCAGCCTGCTTTTCATGCCTTTGTCCGCCCTGGCGGCCGAGCCAGCCTCCGGCAATGTCTTCACCATCGGTGGCGGCGTCGGCGCCGCCACCAGCTACTCGGGCGGCGACAAGATCCAGGCCTTGCCTGTCATCATCCTCGATTACGCCATGAGCAACGGCTTCTTCGCCAGTACCACGCGCGGCCTCGGCTATGGCGGCCAGGCCGGGCCCTTCAGCTACAGCGCCGCGCTCGGCTATCGTGGCGAGCGCGCCGACCACAAGCGCACGGGCGTCAATGGCATGGGCGGCAGCAACTACCTGAAGGGCATGGGTGCCGTCAAGGGCAACGCCAGCGCCCTGCTGGGGATGGGTTATTCGCCGCTGCCAGGCCTGCAGCTGAGCGTTTCGAGCGACATTCCCCTGACACAGCGCGACAATGGCGCCAATCTGCACCTGGGCGCCAGCGGCCAGATCTATGGCCGCAGCGACAGCAAGGGCCAGCAGCAGGACACCGTCAGCCTGAGCCTGCAAGCGGGCTGGGGCGAGAAAAAATATGTGCAGACCATGTACGGCGTGACGGCCGTCCAGGCCGCCAACACGGCGTTCAAGCGCTACACGCCCAAGGGTGGCTTCTATGAAGCGCAGGCCAGCGCCAGCTGGGAACACCGGATCGACGCGCGCTGGAGCGTCAACACCCTGGTCGGCGTGACGACCCTGCTGGGCGACGCCGGCAAGAGCCCCATCGTGCAGCGCAAGACCACGCCGATCGGCGCCGTCTACGCCACCTACCGTTATTGACCTCAGGCAAGGAAACGGCAAGCCACGCCTGCCGCCGCGCACGACAAAAAGCATGGCGCCCGCAATCCTGTTACGCTAAGTAATCCTCATGAAATTATTGTGAAGTTATGACGAACAGAACCGGATGCTATGCAAGGCGCCTGCTGCGACGCAGTGCGAGCACTGCTAGCAGCGGGCAACGCCGCAGAGCGCCGGTTATGGAAGTTAGAAATCACAATAATTTATTGGGGGTTACTTAGCACGACCGGTTGGCGCCTTGTTCACGCCTGGCGCTCACCGGTTCCCCCAACGTTTACCAGGAGGCATTCATGCGCGTAGACATCTACCGCCGGGCCGAGCACGACGACATTTTTTCCTACCTCGCCGTGCCGGAAGGAAAGATCATTCCTGAAGAGGTGACCAATACCGACTGGCAACTCGAAGTACGCGCCAGCGAAGTAGCCGACGATGCCGAGATCTTGCCGGACTACCATATCGAACAGCCGCACCAGCAGATCGCCGCCAAGGGTTATGCGATCACGGGCCTGAAAGACATGTAAACGAAAAAAGCCAAACCAGCATGTCTGCGGTTTGGCTTTATTGTATGCGCCGGACGGTGCCGGTCAGTATTCGACCGCCACCTCTTGCGCGCCCAGCATCTGCTCCAGCGCCATCTGCAATTCATCCGATGGCGCCACTTTCCACTCGTCCCCGAACTGCAGCACGCAACTGACGCCTTGCGGGCTGACCCGCGCAGCGATCGGCAAGCCCGTCTCGGCCCGGTGCGGCATGATCACGTCACGGATACGCTTGGCGTCCAGCGTGGCCGGCAAGGTCAGGCCCAGCTGGCGGCCATACTGCACGCGCGCGGCGATGATGTCGAAGGCGCTCTCGGCCGTGATACGCAAGCCACCCGAGAAACGGTCTTCCGACACCTTGCCCACGACGGCGAGGAATTCATCCTCCTTGAAGATTTTCCGGTTGGCGTCGAACAATTCGCCATATACGGTCACTTCCACCGTGCCGCTCTTGTCGTCCAGGGTAACGATGAGAATCTTGCCGCGCTGCGTCATCTGCGTGCGCAAGCCCGTGATGACGCCGGCCATCATGCGCGGTTCGCGCGACGGCGACAATTCAGACAGTTTCGTGCGCGCAAAACGGCGCGCCTCGGGCGCATACGAATCGAACAGATGGCCGGACAGGTAAAAGCCCAGGGCGATCTTTTCTTCCGTCAGGCGCTGCTTGTCACTCCACACGGGCACTTTGACGTACTCGGGCGGCGCCACCATGTCGCTGTCGTCGCCGCCGAACAGGCTCACCTGATTCGCCGCCTTGGCGGCCTGATCGGCGCATTCCATGGCGAACGCCACGGATGCGAGCAGGATGGCGCGGTCGACCTTCAGGCAGTCGAAGGCGCCGCTGCGTATCAGGGATTCGATGGTGCGACGGTTAATTTGCTTTTTATCAACACGTTTGCAGAAATCGAACAGGCTGGTGAAGGGTCCGCCCGCCTCGCGCGCGGCGATGATGGCTTCGATGGCGTTCTGGCCCGAGCCTTTCACGGCGCCCAGGCCATAGCGGATCTGCGTGACTTTCTTGCCGCTCACGGACGGCGCCGCGCCGCTCGGCGTGAAGCGGTAGTCCGATTCGTTGATATCTGGCGGCAACAAGGTCAGCTTGCAGATTTCCAGCGAGTCTTCCACCAGGATCTTGATCTTGTCCGTGTCGTCCATGGCCAGCGACAAGTTGGCGGCCATGAAGGCGGCCGTGTGGTGCGCCTTTAAATAGGCCGTGTGATACGACAGCAAGGCGTAAGCGGCGGCGTGCGATTTGTTAAAACCATAGCCGGCGAACTTTTCCATCAAGTCGAAGATCTCGTCGGCCTTGGCGGCCGTCAAGCCATCCTTGGCCGCACCCGCGCGGAAGATCTCGCGGTGCTCGGCCATCTCTTCGGCCTTCTTCTTGCCCATGGCGCGGCGCAGCATGTCGGCGCCGCCCAGCGAGTAGCCGCCGACGATCTGCGCCATCTGCATCACCTGCTCCTGATACACCATGATGCCGTAGGTTTCGGACAGAATCGCTTCCGTGCGCGGATCGGGATAATCGAAGCGTTCGCCGTGCTTGCGCTTGCAGAAGTCGGGAATCAGGTCCATCGGGCCCGGACGGTACAGGGCCACCAGCGCGATAATGTCTTCGAAACGGTCGGGACGGGCGTCTTTCAGCATACCCTGCATGCCGCGCGACTCCAGCTGGAACACAGCCACGGTCTTGGCCTTGGTCAACAGGTCGTAGGACGGCTTGTCGTTCAGCGGCAAGGTGGCCAGGTCGAAATCGGCTTGCGCGGGATCGAGCTGCTTGATGTAACGCACGGCGCGGTCGAGGATGGTGAGCGTGGTCAAGCCCAAGAAGTCGAACTTCACCAGGCCGACGGCCTCCACGTCATCCTTGTCGTACTGCGACACGACGCCCGAGTCGCCACCCTGCGTGTACAGCGGGCAAAAGTCCGTCAGCTTGCCGGGGGCGATCAGCACCCCCCCCGCGTGCATGCCGATATTGCGCGTGATGCCTTCGACTTGCTGCGCCAGCTCCAGCAACTGCTTGACCTCTTCCTCGTTTTCCAGGCGCTCCTTGAGCAGCGGCTCTTCCTCGATGGCGTCGGCGATCGACACGGGCTTGCCCGGCTTGAACGGGATCAGCTTCGAGATGCCGTCGCAGAAGTTGTAGCCGAAGTCCATCACGCGGCCCACGTCGCGGATCGCGCCTTTGGCCGCCATGGTACCGAAGGTGGCGATCTGCGAGACCGCCTCCTTGCCATACAAATCCTTGACGTGCTGGATGACGCGGTCACGCCCTTCCTGGCAAAAGTCGATATCGAAGTCGGGCATCGAGACGCGTTCGGGATTGAGAAAACGCTCGAACAGCAAGTTGTATTGCAATGGGTCCAGATCGGTAATCAGCAGCGAATACGCCACCAGCGAACCGGCACCCGAACCGCGGCCCGGGCCGACGGGCACGCCGTTTTCCTTGGCCCACTGGATAAACTCGGCCACGATGAGGAAGTAGCCGGGGAATTTCATGTTGCAAATCGTGTCCGTCTCGAATTTCAGGCGCGACTCGTAGCGCGGGCGCTCCTTTTCACGGCGCTCGGGATCGGGGTACAGCTGTAATAGCCGTTTTTCCAGGCCCGCCTGCGATTCGGCGACGAGGAACTCGTCGATCGTCATGCCGGGCGGCGTGGGGAAGTTCGGCAGTTGTGGCTTGCCCAGGGTCAAGGTCAGGTTGCAGCGCTTGGCGATTTCCACGGAATTGGCCAATGCGACCGGCAAGTCGGCGAACAATTCCGCCATGTCGGCCTGCGACAGGAAGCGCTGGCTGTCGTTGAAGCGCTTCACGCGCTTGGCGTTGGCCAGCATTTCGCCTTCGGCGATACAGGTGCGGGCTTCGTGGGCAATAAATTCTTCTGGAGAAATAAATTGCACGGGATGCGTGGCCACCACGGGTAAGCCCAGCTTGGCCGCCAGCGCCACCGCATGGCGCACCTGCGCTTCCTGGTTGGCCTGGCCGCCGCGCTGGATTTCGACATAGAAATGGCCGGGGAAAATCTCGGCCCAACGCTGGGCATTGCGTTCGGCCAGGGCCAGGTTGCCATTCTCGATAGCAATGCCAACATCGCCGAAATGCGCGCCGGACAGGGCGATCAAGCCATTCGCCGCGCTTTCGCCCGGGTACAGGTCGTAGGTATTCGTCGCCAGCGCCTGCAGCCACTCGATGCGCAGTTCCGCGCGTCCCTTGTACTGGTTGGTCAGCCAGGCCATCGACAGCAGTTCGCACAGTTGCAAATAGCCCATGCGATTCTTCGCCAGCAACAGCAAACGCGACGGTTTTTCGCGGTTGTCGTCATTCGTGATCCACACGTCGACGCCGACGATGGGCTTGATGCCCTTGCCGCGCGCTTCCTTGTAAAACTTGACCATGCCAAACAGGTTCGACAAGTCGGTGACGGCCAGCGCCACCTGCTTGTCCTTCGCCGCCGCCTTGACCACGTCGTCGATGCGCACCAGGCCATCGACGATCGAGTACTCCGAGTGCACGCGCAAGTGGACGAAGGCGGGACCGGGCTGTACCGCTTGCTGTGAACCTGCCGGAGCGCCGGCCTCTTGCATTACCATTTCCATCCTGTGTACCGTTTCGTGCAAAATTCAATGGGGTCTATTCTACCGCGTCGCGGCTACGGACCGGGTATCCTGGCTGGCCCGTCGGGCTTATAATATCGGCTGTTCAGTCCAAGCCGATCGCCATCATGCAAGCCATCACCCCAGCAACACCCGCCGTTTCCGCCGCCGTCAGCCCTCCGGCTTCCACCCTCGCCGCCACGTTTGTCAACATCGCCGCGTATAAATTCATTACGCTAGCCGATACGGAAGCCATGCGTCCCCTGTATCAGGAGCAATGCCTGGCGCTGGAACTGAAGGGCACCATCCTGCTGACGCCGGAAGGCATCAACATGTTCCTGTCGGGCACGCGCGAGCATATCGACAGCTTCCTCGCGTGGGTGCGCAGCGACGAGCGGCTGGCCGATCTGGAATGGAAGGAAAGCTTGTCGAACGAGCAATCGCACAAGCGCATGCTGGTCAAGCTGAAAAAAGAAATCATCACCATGCGCATGCCGCTGATCAAGCCGGAACTGGGTCGCGCGCCGTCCGTCGATGCGCACACGCTCAAGCGCTGGCTCGACGCCGGTGTGGACGACGCGGGCAAACCCGTGGTCATGATGGAAACGCGCAACGCCTTCGAAGTGGACGTGGGCACGTTCAACAACACGCTTGATTACCGTATCGACAAATTTACGGAATTCCCGGCCGTTGCCGCCGCGCACAAGGAAGAACTGGAAGGCAAGACCGTCGTCACCTTCTGCACGGGCGGCATCCGCTGCGAAAAGGCCGCCATCCACATGAAGGAAATCGGCTACGACAGCGTGTACCAGCTCGACGGCGGCATCCTGAAATATTTCGAGGAAGTGGGCGGCGAGCACTATACGGGCGACTGTTTCGTGTTCGACTACCGCACGGCCCTGAACCCGAAACTGGAACCGACGGAAACCGTGCAATGTTTCGTCTGCCGCGCCGTCGTCACGCCGCGCCAGCAACTGGCGCCGGAATACGTGTATGAGGTGTCATGCCCGCATTGCTACAAAGGTGACGAAAAATAAGAACCGGCGCCCCGCGCCTGCAGTAAACTGAAATGCCCATCCTGGCCATTACCTGCCAGGATGGGCATTTGCAATTGCGCCAGCACATTGCTGCACGTGGCGGTCATTGTGACAACATTTAGTCAGCCATATTCAAGCTGTTTGCCCGCCACCAGCTGCGGCCGAACACCAACAACGAGAAGAACGCCAGGCCGGCCAAAAAACCCGCCAGCAAGCTATTCGACAAGCGGCTGGTACGGCTTTCCGGCAAGGTTGGTCCCGCAATAAAGCGGCTCTTTTCCAGGTAGACGGCCGTGGCTTTCTGATTGTCGACAGTAATCGCATTGAAGACCTCCTTGACGGATTCATCATTCAAATCGCGCTTCTTGAAGACGTTTTCCTTGACCGATTCGAGCGAGCGCAAGACCGCTTCACCCGACTTGTTGCTATCGAGCGCAGCCTTGGCACCATCATAGTATTCGCGCAAGATGATATTTTGCTTTTGTTCGCGCTGCGCCTTGAGAATCGCTTCGTTTGCCATCAGGGCATCTACCTCGGTTGACATCAACTGCGTCGATGGGGACAGATAACGGGCACTATCCTCAGTCACGTTGACCACCTGGCGGGTTCCCTGCGCCGCTGCGTCAGGATAACGCGAAACAATTTTTCGCAGGGTATCGCCTTTACGGGCAAAGCTTTCCAACTTCTCTTTGTTGCTGATAATTTCGTTATCGAGCTTGGTAATCTTGCTGGTCAGATCCAGGTGCTTGGAACGCAAGAAGTCCGAATACACCAGGTAAATCACGCTATCCATCGTATAGCGACCCAGCAGGGCAACCATGCGTTGCGCATCCTGGGGCGTCGTCGCCTCGTAACTGATACGCAAACCGATGACATTGTTGCTGATATCCTTGGCCGTATCCATCAATTCCTTGGCATCGAGCTTGGTCATCGGATAAATCGGCTCCAGCAATTTGGAAAAATTGTCGCGCACGATCAGCGTACGGCGCAACTCTTGCACCGTAGGATCATTGTTCAGCTTGACTTGTTGCATATAGTCGTCAAAGCGACCACTGCTGCTTAATGCCGCCACATAGCGTTTATAGTCGCCCAGCGCGATACCCGGAGGTGGTTCCTTTTCCTTGTCCTTTTCCTTTTCCTTGTCTTTGTCATTGCTAACCAGTTCTTTTGGCACTGGTATCGCACCGCCAAACTGGTAGAAACCTTCGCTTTTGTACGTTGCCATATACAAGGTAAACAGCACGCACAATATCATCACGACTACTGTACCGCCCACGATCAATTTACGGCCTTTCCATAAAACGATCAGTATGTCCGTCAAAGAAAATTCAGGCGCACCTTGCTGCTCCGGCGCTTGTTTCATTTCTACCAGTTTGTCCATGATTCTTCTTTAAGTAATAAGTACATCAAAAATAAAACGATTGTCAGACCATCAGTCTGCATTGGCCTGGCGCGCCATCACCACGACCGGGCTATTGGATTGCGCAGTCCGCTGGGCATTCCAAACCCAGTCCTCGATGCCGCACTGCGGTTCATATTCGGTAACGATTTCCAGCAATAGCGTTCGTACGGCGACCTGATCGAACTGATCGCATGCCCTCGTCAATTCGCTGAGCATGCCTTCCAGCTTCGTCCAAGGGATTTCAGCCTCGCGCGCACGCATGATCAAAGGATGATCCGTGCCTTCAACATTGTCTCCAATCAACAACTCCTCATACAGCTTTTCGCCTGGACGCAAGCCGACGTGATGAATTTCGATGGTGCCATCGGGCGCCTGTTCACTTTTGACTTCCAGTCCGCTCAAATGCACCATGCGCTTGGCCAGGTCGACGATCTTGACGGGGTCACCCATATCCAGAACAAAGACATCGCCCCCCTGTCCCATGGCGCCCGCCTGCAGTACCAACTGCGCGGCCTCGGGAATCGTCATGAAATACCGCGTGATTTCCGGATGCGTGATGGTAATTGGCCCGCCCGCCATGATCTGTTTGCGGAACAAGGGCACAACCGACCCAGACGATCCCAGTACATTGCCAAAACGAACCATACAAAACCGCGTCTTGTCTTGTTTGCGGGCAAATGCCTGCAAAATCAGTTCTGCCAGTCGCTTGGTGGAACCCATGACATTGGTTGGACGAACCGCCTTGTCTGTAGAAATGAGGACAAAACGCTTCACCTGGGCATCGATCGCGGCACGCGCCATGCTCAGTGTTCCCAATGCATTGTTACGTATGCCTTCGATGGGATTATGTTCCACCAGGGGCACGTGTTTATACGCAGCGGCATGATACAAAGTTTCAACACGGAAAGTTCGCAGAATTCTTTCGCACTTGGCTGTTTCCAGCACTGATCCCAGGAATGGCAGCAGCTCCACCTCGACCCGCAGGGATTTTTTCAAACCCTGCAATTCCTGTTCGATGGAATACAAGGCAAATTCCGACATTTCATACAGAATCAGACAAGCGGGCCGTTGACGCAATATCTGGCGGCACAATTCCGAACCGATCGAACCGCCCGCCCCAGTCACCATCACCGTCTTGCCAGAAATACACATGGCCATCAAGTCCTGGTCTGGCTCCACCGCATCGCGCCCCAGCAAATCTTCGATTTCGATCTCGCGCAAATCCTGTACCTGCGTACTGGCCCGTATCAAGCTCTTGATCGGTGAAGTCACCAGCGTCTTGACTTTCAGCGGCTCCAGTTTTTCCAGAATACGGCGTTGCTGCGCCTTGCTCAGGGACGGCATGGCAAGCAGCACCTTGCTGATATCCTTGCTTGCCACTAAATCAGGTAAAACTTCGGGGGCATATACCCGTATCCCCCCGATACTTGCCCCATGCAATTCTTTCTTGTCATCAATCAAAGCGACTACCTTGTACTCGCCGGCATGGTTCAGGGCCTGTGCCAACTGATTGCCGGAAGCGCCAGCGCCATACACGACCACGCGAATGCCGTCCGCACGCCGGTTGGTGTACAAAAAGTACCCGCGTGCCAGAAAACGGCTGGCCGCCACATACATGATGGCGCACACCCAGAAGATGCCGAAGACGCCGCGCGACAAACCATTCATGCCGTTCAAAAACACCGCCATGGCCAGCAATACGGCCACGGTCAAACTGACGCCAAGCAAGACCACATACACTATCTTGTAGTCGATAAAGCGAATCACCGCACGGTACAGCCCCAATTTGATGAAAATAGGCAGTGAGACGAGCGGTGCCGCCAGGATCAGCCAAATGTAGGAATAAAACTGTGCATTGGCCAATCCATCGAAACGCAATGCAATCGCAATACAAAAAGTCAGCGGCAAGAAAAACAGATCGGCAAACGCCGCCACAATCTGTTTGTGAAACCGCGAAAAATTGAATATCGGCTTCATTCAATGCTTCCTTTCTCTGCAGCGGCTGGTGGCAATAGCAGGCAGCACCTGGCCTGCGCCATGATCGATACGCCATTGCCAGGCACAATCTGTGACAGACCGGACGAGATATTCATCAATGGGTTACTCCATCCCGGCGCACCACCTTCAGGAAAGTCAGGAACAGAATGCGCAGATCCAGTGCCAGCGAACGGCGCTGCAAATAGTCGACATCCAGTTTGACTTTGTCCACAATAGGCAACTCATCGCGCCCATTGATTTGCGCCCATCCGGTCAAGCCAGGCAAGATGCCATCGACACCGTGGCGGCTGCGCAGTTCGATCAGATCGTACTGGTTGAACAAGGCAGGACGTGGACCGACAAAGCTCATGTCACCCTTCAATATACTCCACAGTTGCGGCAATTCGTCGAGGCTGGACTTCCGCAAAAAGGAGCCTACGGGGGTCAGGAATTGCTTGGGGTCCGGTAACAAATGTGTCGCAACAGCGGGGGTATCGACACGCATTGTACGAAATTTCGGCATCTTGAAGATCTTGTTGTGCCGCCCGACACGATCAGACCAATACACGATGGGACCCGCGGACGTCAGCCGCACCATCAGGGCGACCAGGCCAATCGGAATAAGCAGCAACAACGACGCGATCAACGCCAATACCAAATCAAATACTCGTTTCATTCATCTTCCCTGATATGTATTCCCGTCCCGCGCGTTCGAGTGCCGCGCTACTATTGTATGGCGCGCGCCAGCCAAGAACGGACCTGGCTTTACTCGTATCGACCAGCAATTGCGCCGTCAATTTCGCATACATCTGTTTCTTCCCGCATAGCGTCGCCATGCCGCGCACCACGGCCGCAGGGATGGGCAATATGTACTGTTTCTTGCCCATGCCGCTACCTATGTGCCGGAAAATGTCTCCCAGCATTAAATTTTGCTCATCAGACACAAGAAATGTTTCTCCTGCAGCGGCGGGATGCGTGGCGCACACATGGAGGAAATCCACCAGATTCCAGATGCTCAACAAACTGCGCCGGGCGAGTATTCTACCAAAGGGCAATGGCAGGGATTTGGCGGCAAGCTTGAGCAACAAGGAAAAATTTCCTGGTGCGTCAGGACCGAAAACCAGCGTCGGCCGCACAATGACAAACTGCATCTCGGACGCAGGAATCAGCTCCCGTATCATTTGCTCCGCTTCATACTTGCTGATGGCATACAGGTCATGCGGAGCTGCCGCATCCTTTTCCGTAAACGGATGACCAGCGCTGGCATTGCCATTCACGCCGATCGAGCTGACAAAGACGAAGCGTTTGACGCCGCAACGCGCCGCGTCCGCGATCAAGTGCCGCGTCAGCTCCACATTTACCTTGCGAAACTCCGCCAACGGATCGGCTACTTCATCGTGCAGGACATGGGCACGCCCGGCAAGGTGAACGACGACATCGCAGCCCTCGAACACCCTGCTGTCGGGAGCCAGCGCAGCCAGATCCTGGACGACTTGCGTTATCTTGACCGGCTGCGTGCCCTTCGCACGCACGATCGCCCGCACCTGATGCTGCTGCTCGCTCAAATGGATGCATAACTGCCTGCCGATAAAACCATTGGCACCGGTCACAGCGATGTGGCTGGCTTCACCTTGATTATTTTGCACAATATAATTACCTGAAGAAAAACTACGCTGCCAGCTCACGCTGCCATGGGTGAATGGCTGTCTATCAATTGCGATACTTTCTGGACGCGTTCCAGGCATAGTTCACGAAATACCACGACGAAGCCAGGACTCCCAATTTTTCCAGATCGCGATAGGCGCGCCACACTTTCATGGCCGATTTGCTCTTGTTGCGAGAGAGAGATTGATTCACCACCCGGTAACGCATCAAATCTTCGCGCAAGCCATGCGCAACCAGCCCGCGCTTGAGCACGGTCAACCACAGGGCAAAATCATCGTAATAGGTACGCGTGATGGTCAATGGCCCTGTCTTCTCGCGATCGATGATGGCCGTGGAGGTGGCAATTGCCGTATTGCCCAGCAACTGCCGGTAAGTGAGGCTCAAGGGAATGGCAATCGGTTCGCCACAGCTCTCCCCATTCTCGGAAATACGCCGGAAACTGGTGTAGGACAAGGGGGCCGCCGTGCTTTCCATGAAAGCCAGCTGGCGCGTGAGCTTTTCCGGCAGCCATACATCGTCGCTATCGAGAAACGCAATATAGCGGCCGCTGGCAGCCTTCAATGCCGTTTCGCGCGCCACCGCCGCGCCACCGTTTTTTTCATGGCGAATCAGACGAATCCGCGCATCATCCGCAGCCAGGCGCTCGATGACAGCGCACGTATCATCTTTCGAACAATCATCGACGATCAACATTTCCCAGTGCGGGTAAGACTGGCTTTGCGCCGAACGTATCGTCGCCTCCACAAACCTGGCCGCGTTATAGGCCGGTGTGATGATCGATACCAGTTTATTATTTTCCATGCCACAAATCCCCTGTAGGTAACTTTTCACGCGCGCGGTCCAGCCAGCGCAAGCCAACGCGACGGCCGATGTCAATTTCCGGGCGTACAGGCCTTGCCTCATCGAATACAGCCAGCTGATCCCATTTCTTGTCCAGCATCTTGGCAACCACTTCCATTTCGCTACGGTCGTCGGCGGCGACTTCCGGATCATCGGCTTCGAGCCTGCCGGAACACAACGCACGCACGATCCTGTCGGCGTCGGCACCCGCAAAATAACGGTAGCGCGTAGGCGTCAGCGCTTCGACATAATCCGTGAATTGGGCAAAGCGGCGCGCCATCGTATAGCCGTAGCGCAAGGTACGGCGAATCACATCCAGTGGTTCATGCTGTTCCAATGCCTGCAGCTTGTGCAATTCGCTACGCTTGTCCAGATGCACGGCGATACCAGCCTCCTGATACGTGGAATGGCCCAGGCAGATAATCTTCTTGCCACAGGCACCCGCCTCAAACGCGGCGCTGCTGCCATTGACCAGCAAGATGTCACATTGCTGTATCAAGTCAAAGGTACTGGCTGTTTCACGTGCACCGATGCAGCGTATGCCCTGGCCTTTTGCCCAGTCCGCATAATAACGTTCGGAACTGGTGCCATCGGCGATGCCAATTTTTTCACTCCAGTTGGGATGGCAACGCAACACCACATTCGCCGCTGGAATACCCAGCGATGCCAGCACCAGTTCAAAGCCTTCCACGTAGCTATCCCAACCGCTTTCCTGTTCAGGATGTCCCTGAAACTCATTACGGCTGCTTGGCAGTATCAACACTTTGGGACCGGCAACGGCATCGGTCGGCCAATCGGCCTGGGTGGCATTCAGGTTGTAGGCACGCCATTCTTTCAGATTCGTGCGCACAAAGCGCGAGGCGATTAACTGGGCCGCCACGCCAGCCTGGCGCGCGGTCAACGGCACGTCACGGTACTGAGTATTCAGACGGTCGACGTCTTTCAAGGACAGACAATTAGCTTGTGGGATGAATTGCAACCCATCACTAAACCATGGCCGCTCCATCGTCAGGTAAGGAATGGCCAGTTGCTCGCACGCATAAGTGATGGCACGCGTGCCATCCATCCTGCCGTTAAAACAAATCACGCCTTCCAACTGATTGTTTTTGATCCATTGCGCGGCATTGCCAAACATCGTTTCGACGGGCTTGTAGAATGTTTCTCTTAGCGCCAGATAGTCCGGCAAATGCGTATCAGCCTCCGTTTCGGTACGCAGCAAAGTACATGCGCTCGATGAAGCCAATAAATTACGCTCGTCTTCGGACAAGTCGACGCGATGCTTGGCGCGCACCGAGGTGATGTGCGAAACCGGGAACGAACGGATGCCGCCTGCCATGCAAGTAGGACACTCCGCCAACTTGGAGGTTCCCTTCAAGGCCCGCCCATAACAATTGTCAAGCGCGCCGTCGCACGTCAGGAAGAACAATTCATGGCCGGCCTCCTTCAGCAGTGCCGACACATAATACAAATGTTCGACATGCGGCCGAAACGAATACAGGGAAACTAAACCTAAACGCATTTTTACACCTACTTTATTTTGTAATTCTGAATTTTGAAAACAATATGCCAAACATGACAAATTCGAACGCGATGAAGGGAAAACTCATCAGATCAGGGGCGAACAGCAACGGTGACAGGAACAGCACGGTATATACCGAAGAAATAAATCCAATTCGTAACAAGGACATTTCTTTCGCCCGTGCGAAGAAATTGGCGCAGCCTGTCAAGCCCCCCAGCAACAATGTTCCTGCGCACAACAAGAAATAACCACCATCATGGAACAACGCCCCAGGCAACGAGGGAAAGCGTCCCGCCAGGAACCAGTCAGTACTTTGTGGTCCCAGTATTCCCACCTTCGAGAGCAAGGTGCGCAAGTGATTAAACAGAATCAAGGGGTCGCCGTTATATTCCGCCTGATGCTGCAAATATTCGGCAAAAATGAAAATACTGTGGCACAGATAGGTGATAATCAACATGCCAAATGCAACAATGGAACCCAATATGGGAAATGCACTTTCCAGTTTTGCTGGCCATGCGAGCGTACCCAGTCCCATGTATTCCTGCATTCCTTCCATATATTCCGAAGCCGAAACACCATCGTGCGTAGCACTGGCACGCGACATGAACACGTAAAAAATATACATCGTCATCAGTGCTCCCAGCACCATTAATCCTGTCTTGGTTCTCGGTGACAGCGTGTACGCCTTACCGCCACGCTCCAGGCGCATGGCATAAAAAGCAAACGCAAATGTCAGAGCCAACAAGATGATGGTTCTACCGCCGGTAAGAATAGAATTGAGCATCACGAACAGGAACAGACTGCACAGAGTGATGCCTATCCTGGCATGGCTGAGAGAGGCAGGCTTGAGCATGATAGGCACCAGCGTCACCACAAAGCAGGTCGAAAAGGCATAGCCCATGACGCTGTACATTGACGATACACCCTCGCGCCCTTCGCCTAATTCACGCCACTCTTCCCTGGCTCGTGCCAACTCTCCGCTGTAATCGATATGCTGAATCTGAATCTTGTCAAACATGAGGGCCAACAATCCCAGCAAGGCGAGCAAGATGCTTACTTTCAAAATGCTGCGGGAGATACCTGTCGGAATTGCATATCGTTGCGTGTGATCATTACGAATATTCTTTTCCAGGAAATGGTGCGTCAACACGGCCACGAGCAAGGTCAACACAACGAACAGAATATCGAGCATCACCGCCTGGTGCATTTCCGAGGTCAGCGAGTAGGCAGGGGCGACTGCGACCAGAAAGAAATACAACAGCCAAATCCCAACAAATGCACGCAGACTATAAGACATAAGTTTGTTTCAATAAAAATAGGACAGCAAGGAACGGACTGTCGGTATTGCCGGCCAGGTTTTTCTTTCAGGCCAGAATCAGGAAGCCGCCCTGCGCCCGACGACAAACGCCAGCGACGCGTTGGCGAAGTAGTTTCCTGCGGCTAAAAACAGCGCCAACAGCGTAAAATTGTACGGATTCTGCATCCATGCAGTCCCATCCAAAGCAAAACGGCAATAGACGAAAGCCACCATAATCAAGATAAGCTGCGTCACCAGCAAACTCACATGGCGATGTGTAATGATCAAAAAGCTGGACCAGAAATCCGATACCCGAAACGCCGCCGCCGCCAACAAGGGGAGAAACAACGGCAAGGCATCCTGATACTGCCCATACCAGATGGGGATAGCCCAGGCTATCAATTTATTGGCGAGCAGTACAAGTACCAGTGCAGCGAGCAGCAGACCAACCGATACCAGCGCTGTCACGCGCAGCGCTTTCTGATCCGAACCAGCGACGCGCCGTTGTGCAATCAGCGGAAACAAGCCCGCATTCAAGAGCGCCTGCATCGACAGTGCCGCCACCAACGGTATCCATGCAAAGGAGTACAAGCCGAATTGCTTGGCGCTGAGGACATCAGCCGCCAGCCACCGGTCAACACTGGTACTCAAAAAGGATAACGTCGTGCCCAGCAACAGAATTGCCGCAACATGCCACTCCTTCTTTGTAAAGCCCGTCTTGCACAATCGAGCAAATACGGCCCAGGAAAAACCTATGCCTTGCAGCATCTTTTTCAACAAGGTAACGCTCAGCACGACGGTGACTAGCAGCTCGGCCAGCAAGATGTCCAGGGCACCACCGCCCAGCATGGCGACGCCACTGGCCACAACACAGCACAACACCGTTCTCAGCAATATCTGCAAGGAGTAAGGCACCATCTCCAGCCGGCTGCGACTATCGAGTACGATGAGCATGAAACTCTGTTGTGCCCAGCCATGAATGACGGCGATCAACAATGCCAACGCCGCCACATTGAGCGGCACATAACCAAACATCGGCGTTACGCACAGCAGCAGCGCCACCACCGACGTAATCATGCAGGCCTTGCCCAAAATGACCAGACCGCGTCGGTAGCGTTGACGGGCAAACATGGCCGGCAAGTCGCGCTGTGCCAATATCTGAAAACCACAGCTGCCGGCAACACAAAAAAATCCTGAGATTAGCAACAACTTCGACAGCAAGCCAAACTCGTCAACGCTAAGCAATCTGGCATAAATACCGATTCGAACAAAACCGATCAATGCGGCCAGACCGAGTATCGGTGTGTACTTCAGATGTGCAATCAGGCGCGCAGCCAAGGACTGAACGCCCCTAAAAGTTTTCAAAATTTCACTTCCGACATTTGTTTAAGCCGACGTGGCACATCTTGCCAGGACATGCGCACAATCGGCCAGTCATCACCGCGATCAGCATGTAGGGCCAATAGGTACTACAGATGCAATTCCTTCTTGAAATACTCGATGGTGCGCGTCAAGCCATCTTCCAGGTTGACCTTCGGCTCCCAACCCAGTTTTTCCTTGGCCAGCGCAATGTTTGGCTGACGCTGTTTCGGATCGTCCGACGGCAAGGGCTTGAAGACCAGCTTGCTGGTCGAACCCGTCAGCTTCAGGACCATTTCGGCCAATTCCAGCATCGTGTATTCACAAGGATTGCCGATATTCACAGGACCAGTGAAATCATCGGGCGAATTCATCATGCGAACCATTACATTGATCAAATCATCGACATAGCAGAAGCTGCGAGTCTGCTGGCCTTCGCCATAGATGGTGATGTCTTCGCCTCGAATTGCCTGCACAATAAAATTGCTGACGACGCGGCCATCGTTCGGATGCATGCGCGGGCCATAGGTATTGAAGATGCGCACCACTTTGATCAGCAAAGCGTGCTGACGCCAGTAATCGAAGAACAAGGTTTCAGCGCAGCGCTTGCCTTCATCGTAGCAACTACGGATACCCACCGGATTCACCCGGCCCCAGTACTCTTCCGGTTGCGGATGCACTTCCGGGTCGCCATACACTTCCGACGTCGATGCTTGCAGGATGCGCGCTTGCAGGCGCTTTGCCAGTCCCAGCATATTAATGGCGCCATGCACGCTGGTCTTCGTCGTTTGCACGGGATCGAACTGATAATGCACAGGCGAGGCCGGGCATGCCAGATTGTAAATTTGCTCAACTTCCACATACAGAGGGAAGGTGACGTCGTGGCGCATTACTTCGAAATACGGATTGGTCATCAAATGCGCGATGTTACGCTTGCTGCCTGTAAAGAAATTATCGACACACAACACATCATTACCAGTCCGGATCAATTCCTCGCACAAATGTGAACCAAGGAAACCGGCACCGCCGCTTACTAGAATTTTTTTCATCGCAATATGCTTTTAAAAGTTTGCCTATTCGGCAGGTTTGGCGGTCAAGCGCCCATCTCAATCTGTGGCGCTGCGGCTATGCCCGGCGGCCAATCGGGAAATACTCAAAACCATGCGCCAGCACCATCGCCGGGTCGTAAATATTACGACCGTCGAAAATCACCGGTGTCCTCAATTTGTCTTTAATTACAGCAAAATCAGGGCTACGGAATTCTTTCCATTCAGTCACGATCACCAAGGCATCGGCATCATCCAGGGCACCCAAATGCGATTCCGCAAAGGTGATGCCGTCTTGCCCGGCATAAATCCGCTTGGCTTCATGCAGGGACACCGGATCGTAGGCGCTCACCACGGCACCGGCCGCCAGCAAATCGGCGATCAGCTCCCGGCTTGGCGCCTCACGCATGTCATCCGTATTCGGCTTGAAGGCCAGGCCCCATATGGCGAAATGCATGCCCTTCAGGGAGGCGCCAAAACGAGCCTTGATCTTTTTGGTCAGCACATGCTTTTGGGCGTTGTTGACTGACTCCACAGCATTCAATATCTGCAAATCCTGCTGGTGCTCCTTGGCGGTGCCGATGAGCGCCTTCACATCTTTGGGGAAACAGGAACCGCCGTAGCCGCAGCCGGGATACAGGAAGTGATAACCGATGCGGGGATCGGACCCCATGCCCAAGCGCACCGACTCGATATCGGCACCGAGACGCTCGGACAAGTCAGCCAGTTCGTTCATAAAGGAAATACGCGTGGCCAGCATCGCGTTCGCTGCATACTTGGTCAGTTCAGCCGACTTCACATCCATGATGATCAGGCGCTCGTGATTGCGCTGGAACGGCGCATACAACTCACGCATCAAATGGATAGCCTGCTCATCATCGGCGCCGACGACGATGCGGTCAGGACGCATGAAATCGTCGATGGCAGCGCCTTCCTTCAAGAATTCCGGATTGGACACGACACTGCAAGCGATATCGACAGAACGCAATGCCAATTCTTCTGCAACCACAGCAGCCACCTTGCTGGCCGTGCCTACCGGCACAGTCGATTTATCGACAATCACCTTGTAGCCCTGCATGTGCTGACCAATGCTGCGCGCTGCCGCAAGCACATACTTCAGATCGGCCGAGCCATCTTCATCTGGAGGCGTACCGACAGCAATAAATTGCAGCGCAGCATGATCAACAGCCTTCTTGACATCGGTGGTGAACTGCAGACGGCCGGCGGCGATGTTGCGCTGTACCATTTCCAGCAGATGCGGCTCAAAAATAGGAATGCCACCTTCATTCAGGATACGGATCTTTTCCGCATCCAGGTCCAGGCACAGCACATTGTTGCCGACTTCCGCAAAACAGGTACCGCTGACCAAGCCAACATAACCCGTGCCTATGACAGTCACATTCATAATATTACTCTTTTAAAAATCTGATACTTTATTGATGGATAATGGCTATCTCGCCTGATTCACGCCCGCTAACAGAGGCAGGCATCAGGGCCATTCGAGCATGGGGAGCGCGACGCCTAACCGATCAGGTCCCAGGACAAAGCTGTACCGCGCGGCACATCGCTGGTCACGCACTTGCCCAGGAAAACGTCCATGAATTTGGTGGGCAGTCCCAGGCCAGGACGGATGGCACGCAGATTTTCCCGCGTCAACATCTCGCCGGCCTTGATATCTTGCGAAACATATAGCGAACGACGGAATTGCAGCGATTTCATCTCGGCCGCGGTGGGACCGTAAGCAACATGTCCCAGCGCTTGCCAGGCACGCTCGGTTTCCACCACCAACTGCGCCATTTCAGCCGGTTCCATCGAGAAGGTGCTATCGACGCCGCCATCGGCACGACTCAAGGTGAAGTGTTTTTCCACCACGCTGGCGCCCAGCGCCACGCTGGCCACCGACACGCCCACACCCATGGTGTGATCGGACAGGCCGACTTCGCAGCCGAATAATTCACGCAAGTGAGGAATCGTCAGAATATTCGTATTCGCGGCGGTGGCAGGATAAGTGCTGGTGCATTTGAGCAGGATCAAATCGCGGCAACCGGCCTCGCGCGCCGCGCGTACAGTTTCGTCGAGCTCGGCAACGGTTGCCATGCCGGTGGAAATAATCACAGGCTTGCCAGTGGCTGCCACGCGGCGTATCAGCGGCAAGTCGGTATTTTCAAACGAGGCAATCTTGTAGCAGTCCATGTCCAGCGTTTCCAGGAAGTCGACTGCCGTGTCGTCAAACGGTGTGCTGAACGGAATCATGCCAAGTTCACGCGCGCGCTTGAAGATAGGCGCGTGCCATTCCCAGGGCGTGTACGCTTCACCGTACAGCTTGTAGAGCGACGTGCCGGCCCAGAGGCTATTCGGATCACTGATGTGAAATTCCCGCTCATTCAGATCCAAAGTCATGGTATCTGGCGTATACGTCTGAATTTTCAGGGCATGCGCACCTGTTCTGGCCGCAGCCTCAACAATTTCCAGCGCGCGTTCCAGCGATTGATTGTGATTCCCGGACATTTCCGCGATCACGAATGGGGGATGGTTTTTGCCGATCAGGCGATTGCCGATTTTTATCGAATCAGTCATATTTTTAGTTCACCTTCTTAAAATAGCATGTGGAATCCCTGACATACGATGCAGCCAGGAACAGGCGGTGCGAAGGCTGGTTATCGCCCAGCACTTCGGCCCGTATTATCTTGATATCGGAACGCGCCGTACGCAGCCATTGCTCGGCACTTGCCAGCAATTCCGCACCCAAACCCCGTCGCTGCATACCGGGAACCAGGTAAATCGATACTTCGGCGCCATCGTCATGTACATCAAACCGCACCACGCCTGCAGCATAGCCGTCGGCGTGATAACCAATCAGCAAAATACGCTGCGCATCGTTTAACACAGCATCAAACCAGCGTTGATGATTCTCCGCCGTGATCGGCGCCGTATTGCGCGACACAGCACGGATTGCATCATCGTTACGCCAGGCCATCACGGCCGCCGAATCCCCAGCAGTGGCAAGGCGCAATGTGATGGCATTGCTCCCCATCAGACGGGCCACGCGCGCAGCACCGCGGCCATCGACAATCTCGAGACTGCGGCGCGAGAGGAAATTACGCAAACCCGGATTATCCAGCAATGCCAGATAATGGCGCAAGAAGGTCTCTTCCAAGGTATCGCCAAGCTCGATTCGCGGAGCATAAATGAAGCCGGCACGTGCCGCGTCATCGACCAGTTGCCGCTGATTTTCCGCGACGCAAACAGTCAATGCCGGCAGACCAAGGCAGCAACGCTCCCAAGTGGCGGTACCACCTGCCCCCATCGCCAAATCGGCTTGCGCCATCAATTCGGCCATGCGCGAGGTTTGCACGTGGCATTCATAGCCATGTTGCATACAGCTGGCTTCGATCGCCGCACGCGCCGGGTGTTGCGCACCAATCACGACATCGACCTGCACCTCCGGCCTGGCGGCACGTGCCAGAGCGGCAATGGCAGGCGCCGTGTAGTTGTCGGCATCTATGCCGCCGAAGAACACCAGGACGCGCTGCACAGCGGCATCGCGCGGCGTGACTCGGGCTTGCTGCACCACGAACTCCTGGCGCAGCAAGGCATAGGCCGGGCCCAGGAGTTTCTTGCACGACAACGGCAACAAATGATCGTAGCGCTGCTGCATGCCCAGATAAAAATTCTGGTCCAGCAAAATATCGCAGTCATGCCGGCGATCAGCAAGATCGTCGACGACCATAATCGTGTTCGCGAATGACCTCGCCGCACCTTCCCACTGCTCATCCAGCGCGTAATGGTCGACGATCAGGCAGTCATGTACCGGCCTGTGTGACAACACCTCGCGCACGTCCGCAATTTCTTGCTCCAGGGACACACCCAGCCAGGAAAAATGCGCAAGCTCACTGGCCGCGACCGCCATGCCATCCACCGGCGCGGGCAAGGCAATCACCTCGAACTTATGCGACAGCAGCCAGTTGATATAGTTACCGGGTAATGTTCGGCAAATAAAGGTGACTGTTGCGCCACGCGACCGGAGTTCTTCCGCCAGGGTCGCACAGCGCATGACGTGACCGCTCCCCATCTGTACGGAAGCATCGACGCGAATGACAACGGAGCTGCTCATCGCACCTTGAACAAGGGTTCCAAGGGTTTGCAGCGCAGCAAACCTTCCAACGTCCCATCCTTGACGGCGGCAACCAGCATCGGCACCACTTCTTCATACGCCGCGAACAGCTTCTCGAGATCGCTGTCGCTATGGCTGTAATTGACGTTATGGGTACCGAAAGTCAGAATTCCGCGCGCCAACATTTCTTGCATGAACAAGGTCTTGATATGCCATTGCGTGTACGGAGCAGCATCCTTGATCAGCACGAAACTCCAGCTCGGATGGCCGGCAACGCTCATGATGTGTTGCGCCGCATTCGCCTCGATGATGGCGTTCAGGCGATCGAGAATTTTCTGGCCCTGCTTCTGGATCGTCGCCACGACAGGTTCGCGCTGCAATTTTTCCATCGTTGCCAACGCCGCTGCCAGCGACAGCGTTTCGCCACCGAAGGTGAACGAGAAGAAAATTTCCTCCATCAGCTTCATGACATCGGCGCGGCCGGCCACGGCCGATACCGGATAGCCATTCGCCAGACCCTTGCCGAACGTCGCGAGGTCGGGCGTGACGCCAAACAGCTCTTGCGCGCCGCCATTGGCGTAGCGGAAACCTGTGATGGTTTCATCAAAGATCAGCAGCGCACCGTGCTTGTGGGCCAGCTCCTTGACGCCCTCGAGGAAACCTTCCTTTGGTGCGTACACATTCATCGGCTCGAGGATCACGGCCGAGATCTGCTCGGGGAAGTCGGCAAACAGCTTTTCCAGCGATGCCAGGTCGTTGTACGCAAAGGTATGCGTCAGTTCGCGCGTGGCAACGGGAACGCCGCGGTTGCGCGCGGTCGAACCGATGTACCAGTCCTGCCAGCCGTGGTAGCCGCACACGGCCACATGTTCGCGGTTGGTGTAGGCGCGCGCCAGGCGGATGGCGCCGGAGGTGGCATCGGAACCATTCTTGCCAAAACGCACCATCTCGGCGCAAGGCACGATTTCGCAGATTTTTTCCGCGACCTGCATTTCAATCTGGTGCGGCAGGCTGAAAATGACGCCCTCGTCCAATTGCGCCTTGACCGCATTGGTCACGTCCTCGTCGTTGTAGCCGAGCGTGATCGACGCCAGGCTGCTGATGAAGTCGATGTATTCATTGCCATCCACATCCCATACATGGCTACCCTTGCCGCGTTGAATAAAATACGGCGAAACACCCAATGGAAACTGGGTTTTGCTCTTGCTGAAAGTCTGCGAGCCGAGCGGGATCGTTTTAAGGGCGCGTTCCAATAACTCTTCAGAGCGTTGATAGCGTGTAGACATATTAGTTCTCTATGGTGGGGGGGGTAGTCGGTACGGCATCGGCGTCGAGCGATTTCTGATATCCCTCGTTACGTCCATGCATGGTGTTCCAATTTACTAATTCGGGGCGCTGCTCCAGCAGGGACAGGACATCCTGCATTGAAAACCGCGTGTTTTTCCGATACAGCGCGTCATAAATCATGGAGACCAGCTCGAAATCCTTCGGCTCATCCACCGTCCAGCGCAAATGCGACAAATCCGTGGTGTGACGGTACACGCCCACCTTATAGCGCCCGGTTTGCTGGTGAATGAACGGCGTGACATGCTCGCGCTGCGACGGCAGACGCGCTTCGCGCCACGCCTCATCCAGGCAAGAGGCACGGAAAATTTCCACATCGAGGCCATCCGGATAGGTGGCCTCGACGCTATTGCTGACGTAGTCGTAGCCGCCAGCCAGATAAAACGCGATGACCTCGTCGATCAACGTCGGGTCGGTCAGCGGACAATCGGCCGTCAGTCGTACGATATGCTCGGGCGCAAACGTTTGCGCCGCCTGGTGAAAACGCTCCAGCACGTCGTTCAGATCACCCCTGAAGCAAGCGATGCCGTTGGCCACGCACAATGCTTCAATCGCATCATCCGACGCTTCACGGCTCGTTGCCACCAGCAATTGGTCGATCTGGCGCACGTCGCGCAAACGCTCGATCTGGCGCAGCAGCATCGGCTCGCCCAGCAAAGGCTTGAGCACCTTGCCTGGCAGCCGCGACGATGAAACACGGGCTTGCAATATTGCCAATATCATGATTATCCCTTTGTCTGCTGCCACAAGGCCGGATTGACGATCGCTTCGTCGCAGATCGCAAACGCGTCATAGCCGGCGCGCGCGGCGCCTGCGGTCGTGTGTCCGGCCGCCGCGCATATTTCTTGTAGTTGCACACTGGAATTGACGCCACATACCACCTGGTCGATCTCCTCCAACCCGGTCACAAAGCCCAGCGCGGCTTGCAGCGGCGTCAAACCTAGTCCTGCAATAAAGCGGTGATAGGCGGCCAGATGCTCGCGCACACCGTCAAAATGGGCCGGCAATTCATGCGGTGCCATCAGCAGCAAGCCTTGCAGAAAAGCGGAGCGGGCATGTATTTCGACACCAGCCTGTTTCAATTTGCGCAAATGGCCGCTATGCAACAGACGCTGGTCCAGCACGTTGATCGGCAGCTGAATCAGGTCGATCGGGAAGCGCGCCAGTACGGCATCAATCTGCTGCCCGGTATACACGGACACGCCAATCTTGCTGACCAGGCCCCGCTGCTTCAACAGCGCCATGCGGGCCATCAGCACTTCGCCCCCGGGCAACAACAAATCGTCGACGCGGTGGATCAGCAAGCCATACACGCTGGGGCGCTGCAGCTTCCGCAGCGAGGCGTGCAGGCTGTCTTCCAGTTGCTGCGCCTCCACCTCACCCACTGCCGAAGCGGCAAACTGCGGCGTCTTGGTCACGATCTTGAAAGGCGCGGCAGGCGCCATCGCGCGGCCTAGCACCGCCTCGCTGTCGCCATACAGTGCCGCCGTATCGATCAATGTCAA
Source organism: Janthinobacterium sp. SUN073 (assembly GCF_030397665.1). Lineage (GTDB taxonomy): Bacteria > Pseudomonadota > Gammaproteobacteria > Burkholderiales > Burkholderiaceae_D > Janthinobacterium. The sequence continues at coordinate 1,069,516 of NZ_JAPUBT010000001.1, forward strand.
TTGCAGCTGGGCCGCAGCGGCGAGAATCGCCGCCACTTCCGCTTCGCTTACCTTGCCTGCCGTATTGGCGATACCGTAATCGAGCCCGAACTGAACTGCGCCCAAGCCTATTTTCATTTCAGCGCTTTCCGCAAGGCCTCGATAACGCGGTCTTGCTGCTCTTCCGTGAAGGTGGCATACATGGGCAGGCTGATGGCTTGCGAATAATAATGTTCCGCTTCCGGGAAATCGCCAGGCTTGAAGCCTTTTGCCTCATAGTAAGGCTGGATATGCACGGGAATATAGTGCAGATTGACGCCGATCGATTGTGCGCGCAGGGCGTCGAAGACGTCGCGGTGCGTCTGCGTCAAGCGCTCGGTCTGCAGGCGGATCACATACAGGTGCAAGCCCGAATAGCCGTCAGGATGCTGCCAGGGCGTGATGACAGGAAAATCTGCCAGCAAGGCATCATAGCGGCGCGCCATGACATGGCGATGCGCCACGAAGTCATCGAGCCGCGCCATCTGGCTCAGGCCAAGCGCCGCCTGCATGTCGGTCATGCGATAGTTAAAGCCGAGCGTGACCTGCTGGTAATACCAGGCGCCATCAGGCGCATGTGTCATCAGCTCAGGGTCGCGCGTAATGCCATGGCTGCGCAGTTGCTGCAGGCTGGTCGCCAACTGTGCATCTTGCGTGGTAGCCATGCCGCCTTCGGCACTGGTAATAATCTTCACAGGGTGAAAGCTGAAGACGGTAATGTCGCTGTAGCGGCAATTGCCTATGGGTTCGCCACGATACTTGCCGCCGATGGCATGCGACGCATCTTCGATAATCTTGAAGCCATATTCCTGCCCCAATGCATGGATGGCGAGCATATCGCAAGGCTGCCCCGTCAAATGCACGGGGATGACCACCTTCGGCAGACGCCCTGCCAGCTTCGCCTGCGCCAGCTTGCGCGCCAACGCCTCCACGCTCAGATTATAGGTGCGCGCATCGATATCGACAAAGTCGACATCGGCGCCACAATACAAGGCGCAATTGGCACTGGCAACGAAGGTATTGGGACTGGTCCAGACCAGATCCCCGGGGCCGACGCCCAGTGCCAGGCATGCGATATGCAAGGCACTCGTCGCGCTATTGACCGCTATCGCGTGGGCTACACCGCAATATGCAGCCAGCGCTTGCTCAAACGCCGGCACCGCCGGCCCCTGCGTCAGAAAGTCGGAGCGCAAGACATCGACGACAGCCTGAATATCGGCCTCGGAAATATCCTGTCGGCCATAAGGAATCATCGTCATGTTTTACGCGGTATGAGTAGGGTCAACGTGAGCCTGGATCAACTCGCGCAATTGTTCTTTGCTCAGGAAATCGGTATTGCTGCCGCTGTCATAACAGAAACCCGGCGGCACCAATGTGGCGCCCATCTTGTCGCAATACTCTTGCGTCGAATATTTGGCGCTCATCGGCAGGATGGCGTAATACTTGCCCATGTCAACGGTATTGAAACTATCGCTGGAAGTGATCATTTCCTCATGAATCTTTTCGCCTGGACGCACGCCGACCACCGGGAAGCTGCATTCGGGACCAATGGCTTCAGCCACATCGGTGATACGGTAGGAAGGAATCTTCGGCACCAGCACTTCGCCGCCCCAGGCGTTCTCGAGCGACCACAGGACCATGTCCACGCCCTCTTGCAGACTGATATTGAAGCGAGTCATCGCGGTATCGGTGATCGGCAGGACACCCGTCGCGCGACGCTCGAGGAAGAACGGAATCACCGACCCGCGGCTGCCCATCACATTACCGTAACGAACAACGCTGAAACGCAGATCGCGATGGCCAACGATATTATTTGCAGCAACGAACAGCTTATCCGAGCACAGCTTGGTAGCGCCGTACAGATTGATCGGCGCGGCAGCCTTGTCGGTAGACAACGCAACGACACGCTGCACTTTGGTATCCAGGCAAGCCTCGATCAGGTTTTGCGCACCCAATACGTTGGTTTTGATGCATTCGAACGGGTTATACTCCGCAGCTGGCACTTGTTTCAGCGCAGCAGCGTGAATCACGATATCAATACCTTCCAGCGCGCGGCGCAGACGGGCTTCGTCGCGGATATCTCCGATGAAATAACGAATACCGGCATATTTTTCGTCCGAAAACTCATGCGCCATTTCAAACTGTTTCAGTTCATCGCGCGAAAATACCACGAGGCGCTTGATGGTCGGATAACGCTCCAGCACAGTTTTGACAAAGGCCTTGCCGAACGAACCCGTTCCGCCGGTAATAAGAATAGACTTATCTGATAACATTTTTATATTATTAATTAAATGAGAATAACGAATTAAATAACCGCAACATGCTCAGCAGATGCCGATATCGTTAACAAATCGGCACCATATCCGTCAGGGCGACTCGATAGCACATTGCACCAACCAAGGGAAGGAGAGGGTAGATATCGCCCGAGACTCAGCCGAACATACATTTACCCTAGCCTGGTCAGAGCAACAAATTGACGTGCTTCAAAACGGGAACCGTAACAAGCTCAAAGTAATCCAGAGCCCGAGCAACACAGTCAGCCACTTTGCACTTTGACAACCGACTAATCTATGAATCATCCCATATTAAAGATGACATGAATTCAAGGAGATCAGAATGCGCTGAATGATGTAGACGCAAGATATTTCTAATTGCTTTTTAAAAATACAGTCGCACCATTTTAACATTATTGTCTTGCTAAAAATACGAAATTCTCGCCCAAAAAAACCACATCCCGCCATGCAGCCACAGTTCCATTTCTTCGCAAAAACGACAAACAGAAAGCAAATTGCCTGCATAAATATGCAGCGCCACATGCGGAAAATATTTTCAATTAAGCAAGCAATGACTCAATGACTGATGACGCAATCAACGGCCTGCCTGGCGCTTCCTCCCACATGGCAAGAGCGCTCCCGCAGCAACAAGCTAGGCCCTTCCGGCAACTCCGCCCAGCAACAAACACCGTTCCGACATTTCCAGATGCGACCTTCCAAGCCTGCATGATATATGTACCGCCGCCTATTTTCTAACCATCTTGTGCGGTTTTACACCTTGTCACAATTACGCACCAACGTAGCCAGTGCCGCCGCTTATAATATTTGACCTGCATGCCAGATTCTGCCGCACATGCTTTAAACGCACATGCTTTAAAGCAAGTCCATACTTAACAACGCCAGCCTCCCGCGAGCATGACAGCGAGCCGTGGCGCCAATGCGCCCATATCGATCAAAGAGCACAACCACGCCGTCAAATCCTTGGCGACAGCCTACGGGCTCCGCGCGAAAAATTATACATTCAATAAGTTTCGGCAAACAGCGCCAGACAGTCACGCCACATGCGGCAGCCACGCCGCGACCATTCCCGAGCGGCATCCAGCCATCACTGCGCACACACGGCTATTGGAGAGGCGCGCCCTAACGCAACAACATGCCGAAAAAAAAGCGCTGGAGATAATGCTCCAGCGCCTATGCCACCCAGTATACATACCGATAAAAATTACTACTTCAACAACCCACCCAGCAACGCTGCCACCTTCTGCTTCGGCTTGGCCGCGGCAGGCGCCATGCTGGCGGCAGCGGGAGCCGCTGCCTTGGCTGGCTCATACGGCTTCAGGAACCAGGGATCGGCCTTTTCGCGGCGGGCGCCGGGACCAAAGGCGGGACGCGCACCGCGCTCGGCGGAGCGGCTGTCGCGGCTGCTGTCGCCAGCATGGCGGCTCTCGGGAGCACGCGCGGGACGCGCCTCGCTACCTTCGGTCCGGCGCGGCGGACGGCGCTCGCTGTCGCTGCTGCGGGCAGGAGCTGGATTGAAGCCCGTCAATTCGCCGCGCTTGATGCTTTGCTTGATGAGTTTTTCGATGTCCGTCAGCAGGCGCTCGTCTTTATCCGAATAGATCGAAATGGCGTCGCCCGAGGCGCCGGCGCGGCCCGTACGGCCGATGCGGTGCACATAATCTTCCGCGTTGTACGGCAAGTCGAAATTGATGACGCAAGGCAAGTCGGATATATCCAGGCCACGCGCCGCCACGTCGGTCGCCACCAGCACGTCGATCTCGCCCTTCTTGAACGCTTCCAGCGCCGCCATGCGCTCTTGCTGGCTCTTGTCGCCATGAATCGCCGTGGCGCTCATGCCTTCCTGCTCCAGCACGCGGGCCAGGCGCGAGGCGCCGATCTTGGTGTTCGAGAATACGATGACCTGCTTCAGGTCGCGCTGGCGCAGCAGATGGGCTACCAGGGCATGCTTCTGGTCTTCCGTTACCTTGTAGACCACTTGCGTGACCTTGTCGGCCGTCTGGTTGCTGCGCGCCACTTCGATCGTCAGCGGATCGTTGAGGAAGGTCGCGGCCAGCTTCTTGATTTCTGGCGAGAACGTAGCCGAGAACATCAGGTTCTGGCGCTGCTTCGGCAGCAAGTTGATGATGCGCTGCAAGTCCGGCAAGAAGCCCATGTCCAGCATGCGGTCGGCTTCATCCATGACCAGCATCTGCACCTGGCTCAGGCTGATGTTCTTTTGCTCGATATGGTCGAGCAAGCGGCCCGGCGTGGCGATGACAATTTCCACGCCGCCGCGCAAGATGACCGTTTGCGGTTTCATGTCCATGCCGCCGAAAACGACCGTCGAACGCAGCGGCGTGTGCTTGGCGTAGGCCTTGACGTTTTCCGCCACCTGCACCGCTAGTTCGCGGGTCGGCGTCAGGATCAGCGCGCGCACCGGGTGGCGCGCCGGCGACATGCTGCTGCTGGCATGCGCCATCAGCAACTGGATGATCGGCAAGGAAAAACCGGCCGTCTTGCCGGTGCCCGTTTGCGCGGCGCCCATCACATCGCGCCCTTGCAGCACTACGGGAATGGCTTGCTCCTGGATCGGTGTCGGACGGGTGTATCCCTGATCGGTCAGTGCGCGCTGGATTTCAGGCGCGAGGCCAAAATCGGCAAAAGTCAGGGTGGGGGCAGCGGATGCTGCAGGTGCAGGTGCAGGTGCAGGTGCAGCGGCGGGCGCCGCTTCAGGGGCAATCGCCGGGCTGGGCGTAGGAGTCGATTCGGTTTCAGACATAAATTTTCTGGTGTGCCTCCGCACTGCGGAAGCCATGCTTTCTCAATAAACAACATTTCGGGGCACAGGCAGCTCCGTCTTGCAAGCCATGGATCATCGTTCTTGCGGCACCTCCGTGCTCCGGGACATGCTGTATGGCGTATGCGGGAGCGTCGAAGAGATGTGCTGCGATGGCGGCGGAGATCGCGCCGGCGGAACATCGCGCGCAGAAGATACAATATCAGTGCTGTAAACGATACCCTAATTCACCGCAACTGTACACGGAAACCGTGATTTTTGAGCAAAAAGCGTTCCAGCAATGGCACGCTGGAATGCCGTATGATGCCAGCTCCGATGCCAGCTCCGCCGTCGCCCTGCCCTCACCATGCCCACCCCGCCTTTACCCCACGATCCGCAACCACAAGCGCCCAGCAAGCCGGGCAATGACGAGTGTTGCCACAGCGGTTGCACCTTTTGCGTGCTGGAAATGTACCAGGAAGACCTGGCCGCCTACGAAGAGGCCCTGAGGGCATGGCAACAACGCCAGCAAGCCGCTGCCGCACCTGCCACCCAAGGCATCAAAACACCGCGCAAGCGCGCCTAATTTCTTAATTAAAAGCTTTCCCACTCATCCACTGGCGCCGTGCGACGCGCCGTGCTGGCCAGTTGACGCGGTGCCGCGGCCGGCGTCACGGCTGCAGGCGCCTTGACGGTGACTGGCGCGCGCGGCCGGCTCACGGCGGCGCTGGCCACATCGAGCTTGAAGATGCTGACCACTTCGCTCAGGCTGGCGGCCTGCTCCTGCATCGATTCAGCCGCCGCGGCCGCCTCTTCCACCAGGGCCGCATTTTGCTGCGTCACCTGGTCCATCTGGGCGATGGCCTGGTTGACCTGCTCGATACCGGCGCTCTGCTCGCTGCTGGCGGCGGTGATCTCGCTCATGATGTCCGTCACGCGGGTGATGCTGGCAACGATGTCATCCATCGTGCGGCCCGCCTGATCCACCAGTTTCGATCCCGCCTCGACTTTCTCGACCGAATCGCCGATCAGGACCTTGATATCCTTGGCCGCCGCGGCCGAGCGTTGCGCCAGGTTGCGCACTTCCGTGGCCACAACGGCAAAGCCGCGTCCCTGCTCGCCTGCGCGCGCTGCCTCGACAGCGGCATTCAAGGCCAGGATATTGGTCTGGAAAGCAATGCCGTCGATGACGGCGATGATGTCGACGATCTTGCGCGACGAGGCATTGATCGACGCCATCGTGCCCACCACTTCGCTGACGACCTTGCCGCCCTCGATGGCGATGCTCGACGAGGTCAGCGCCATGGTGTTGGCCTGGCGCGCATTGTCCGCATTCTGTTTGACGGTCGAGGTCAGCTCTTCCATCGAGGAAGCCGTTTCTTCCAGCGAACTGGCCTGCTCTTCCGTGCGCGACGACAAATCCTGGTTGCCGGCGGCAATCTGGCTCGACGCCGTGGCGATGGTATCGGTGCCAGTGCGCACCTGGCCCACCAGGTTCTGCAGGCTGGCATTCATGTCTTTCAAGGCCTGCATCAATTGCCCTGTTTCATCTTGCGATTGCACAACGATATGCGCCGTCAAGTCGCCGGCCGCCACCTGGCGCGCCACGCCAACGGCCGCGATCAGCGGACGCGCCACACTGCGCGCCACCCACAGCGCCAGCAGCATGCCGATGACGACGATGCCCACCAGCAAGCCGATCAGGCTGGCGCGCGAGGCCGCATACGTTGCATCGGCGCTGGCACTCGAACGCACGCCACCGTCCGTATTAATCGACACCAGTTTATCGAGGAGCACCATCATGTCCGCCATGACCTTGGCCGACGGCCCCACGGCCAGCGCGCGCGCCTCTTCCTTTTTCATCTCGCGCGACAGGCTCAGCACGGTTGCGTGCAGGCGCATGAATTCATCGTTGAGCGCCAGGAAGCGCTCGAAGACTTCTTGCTCGCCCGGTTCGGAGATCAGGCGGCGGTAGTTGTCCCCATCGGCCTTCAGCTTGGTCTGCGTTTCCGTCATGCGCGTTTCGTTCTGCGCCATGTCGGCATCCTGCACAGCCAGCATGTGCGCCAGTTCCCAGCGGCGGAAATCGCTGACATCGCTGCGCATGGACATCGCCGCCAGCACGCTGGGCATCCAATTCTCGGACAGGTCGGTCGACGCGGTATTGATGCGCGCCATGGAAAAGATCGCCGACACGCCCAGCGCCGCCGTCAACAACAGCACGGCGCCAAACGACAAGATCAGCTTGGTGGCAATTTTCAGATCAAAAAACCATTTCATGCGTTGCGTTCCTTCATTAAACGGGTAAACGAGACAAGACAGGCGCGCGCACCGGCACATGCGCGGCGCGGGCAGTGGGGCGATCATGGAAGGCATCGCAGGATGAAGCGGAAGTGACCAGGGTTGAAGAGCAAGCGCAGCAGCTCCTATCGAAACGCGCATCAATTTCCACAAGGCAACATTTTATCACCGTTGTACTACCACGCAGAATGATTTGACCGCTGCGTGCAGCCAAAGTTCGCGTGTAGCGGACAGCGTGTCGCATTTTGCCCAGGCACCGTTGTTTCCACAGGGGAAATGCAGAAGCAGGCGTAGGAGTCGGATGACACGAGGCAATGTTCCTAGCCTACATAAGCACGTCGGCTCATCCGATGCCCACCCGCACCCCCTGGTCCTATAGTGGATACAAGATTCAGCACAACGCTAGCAAGCCAGAAAAGCAGCGCCATCCAACAAAATCAGAAGACGAGGCCCTACCATGTACAAAGCTTATAGCAACCTGACCCCAGCAACGAATAGCCACGCCGCCGCCCAGCACAACTGGCAAGCCGCGCCAACAACGCCCATGATCAGCATCACGGGCGCGCAACAGAACGAATTGCTGCGCGCCTTGTCGCGCGCCGATCTGGAGCGCCTTTTTTGCCAGTTGGAACTGGTCGCTTTGCCTGCCGGCAAGCACCTGTTCGATTGCGGCGGCAAGATTGAATACACGTATTTCCCCACTAACGCCATCGTTTCCCTGTTGTATGTGATGGAAGACGGCGCCACCACCGAGATCGCCGTCATCGGCCGCGAAGGTGTCGCTGGCGTGGTGCTGTACGAAGCCGAGCGCGCCACCTGCACCGCCATCGTGCAGACGGCCGGCTACGGTTACCGCCTGAAAACGGCCTTCCTGCGTGAAGTGTTCAATGAGGGCGGCGCCCTGGCGCAATTACTGATGCGCTACACCAGCGCCATGTTTGCGCAAATGGCACAGAATGTGGTGGGCGGCCGTCATTGCAGCATCGAACAAAAACTGTGCCGCTGGCTGCTGGACCGCCTCGACCGTTCGCTGTCGAACGAGCTGAAGGTCACGCAAGACACCATGGCCAACATGCTGGGCGTGCGCCGCGAAAGCGTCACCGTCACGGCCCGCAAGCTGCAGGACGAAGGCTTGATCCAGTACCGTCGCGGCACCGTCGAAGTGCTCGACCGCGAAGGCCTGGAAGCGGCCGCCGGCAATTGCTACAAGGCGGCGCGCGCCGGTTTCGAACAATTCCGCAGCGGCATCAGCGCACACAACTAAGTAATCAGCGCTAATTAATCAGCGCGAGCACGCTTCGGCGTGCTTTTTTCATTCCGGGGCGTTAACTCTGCTGCAAACCAGATGCCCCTCATCAGCAGCGGCAGTGGCGACCAACCACCAGTGCGGCTTGCGATCTTCAAACGAGTGGTATTCGGGCGCAAACGCGGCCTGGCCAGGATCATCAAAACTGCCCACCAGCAAGGCTACCGTCGGCGCATCGTCGATGGCGCCGATGGAACTGCCGCAAGCGGCGCAAAAGGCCCGGCTGGAATACTCGGAAGAACGGTAAGTGGCCGGTGTGCCGGCCGTACCCGTCCAGCGTACTTGATCGCGCGCAAACTCCACCCAGGCCACCGTCGGCGCGCCCGTGTGCTGCTGGCAATTGCGGCACGAGCAGCTGTGCGGATTGCTGCCCTCGCCTGTTACTTCGAAGCGCACTGCGCCACATAAACAGCCGCCTTTCTGCACCACTTTCCCCATTGCGTCTCCTCGTTTGCACCGTTGCGTACCCCGCCAGCTGGCACGGTCCCGGTACAATATTGCCATAAACCCCTCGCTGGCGCGACCCGCAACGGAGAGCGCCGGCATTACGAAAGAATAAATGGAAGACATCAATTGCGAAGGCTTGCCGCACATCCGCGTACTGGCAGGCGAAAACACCGACGGCCCCGTGTATGAAACCCTGCCAGCGCGCCAGATCGACGAACACGTCTACGAACTGCTGGCCTCGCCCGGCCTGACCCTGAACCTGGCGCGCGGCGACATCGTCAGCATCGTCGACCCGCTGGCCCCCGCCGAAGTCTTAAAGCGCGGCGGCAACTTCTGCATCCAGATCTATGCTGACGACGTGCCGCAAGAAGCAGTCGACCAACTCGAGCGCGACGTGCAGGAGCAACTGGGCGGCACCATGGATGGCCAGTACAAGGGCAATCTCACCTTCAGCGTGCCGGGACACCACGGCATCTACAACGTCAACGGTCCCTTCGACGCCTTCCGCACGGCGACGGGCGTGGAATGGTATTTCGCCAACATCTACGTCAACCTCGACGACGACGATGATGAAACCTTGCTCAACTGGTGGGTGGATATGTAAGCATGCCCGTGCGCCAGGCAGGGCCATGACACATGTCAAAGCTCCGCTCTGGCACACATCAAGCTGCTTGCCCGCGCCTTGCGTACGCTCTCTCTATCGTCAACCACAGAGAGAAACGATATGCCCTACATTGCGCGTGCCGACTATGCAAAACAAAAAGAAATGGTGGGAAATGGCGAGTGCGTTACCCTGGTCAGACATCTCGCTGGCGCCCGCGCCTCATCGCTTTGGCGCGAAGGAGACAAAGTGCCGGACCTGCTGGAAAAAGGCGGCATTTCGAAAGGCACGGTGATTGCCACCTTCGTCAACGGCCGCTATCAGAATCTGCGGCAGGGCAACCATGCGGCGCTATTCATTCGCCAGGTGCCTGGCGGCATTGAAATTTTCGACCAGTGGCGCAACCATAAACCTAGCGCCCGCGTGATCTACTTTGGCCGTTCGGCGGCCGGGGCATCGAATCGCCCCGAACTCTATTCGGTGGTGGAATGAAGCCGCTCGCACTGCTGGCATTGCTCATCGCTGCCGCGGCGATGCGGCCAGTTGCAGCAGCCCCCGATGCGTCCGTTTCTTGCCCGCAAGCAGCTCCATCAAGCTGGAACCTGCCAGCCGCCAGGCTCGACAGCGTGCGCGTGCTGTCCTATCCGACGGATCAGCCGCCAGTGGACGGTGAAGCCTTGCCTATCCTGGCTCCAGTCCGGGAATGGACACGCGCCGGCACCTTGTATCAACGCTGGGACATCAATTTTGATGCGCCCCAATATCTGTTCCAGGTGGACTGCCTGTATGCCGGCTCCGAGCGCTACCTGCGCATGGCTTTGCCAAGCGTCAAACAGTGCGTCGCAGCCATTACACAGCGAACGAAAATAGTCAGGTTTCAGTGCAAATAGTGCGTTCAGTACCACTCATCAAGCCACTCCCCGCAGTTGCGTCAAACATGCAAAAATCCATTCATAAATGACTGGTAAGCAAGGTCAGCAAGCGGCAAGCGCGTTCGATGTGCGGCCGCCCTACGATTGACATATCTCAAGGTAGCGGCCCAGCACCTTGTCCATGCCCAGCTCAAGACATTCGACCACCAGCGCATGGCCGATCGACACTTCCAGGATGCCGGGAATGTCCAGGAAACGCGCCAGGTTGTGCAAATCGAGGTCGTGCCCGGCATTCACGCCCAGTCCCAACGCCTGTGCCCGCCGCGCCGCCTGCAGATACGTCTCAAACACGGCATCGCCTTGCTCGCTGCCATGGCTTTCCGCAAACCGCTCCGTGTACAGTTCAACGCGCGCTGCCCCCACCTCGCGCGCCCATTCCAGCGCCGGGTAATCGGCATCGACAAACAGGCTGACGCGGATGCCCAGGTCGTTCAATTGCGCAATGGCGGGACGCAACAACGCTGCATGCTGTTCGATGTCCCAGCCGTGATCGGACGTCAATTGCCCCGGCATGTCAGGCACCAGCGTGCATTGTGCGGGTCGCGCATCTTTCACGACCTGCAGAAATTCCGCCGCCGGATAGCCCTCCACATTCAGCTCGCGTCCCCGCTCCGCGCACAGGCGCTGCAATGGCGCAACATCGTCGTAGCGCGCATGGCGCTGATCCGGGCGCGGGTGCAAGGTGATGCCGGCGGCGCCCAGATCGAGAAAGCGCGTGGAAAACGCGAGCAGATCCGGGAAATTACGGCCGCGCGAATTGCGCAGCAGGGCGATTTTATTGACGTTGACGGAGAGCTGGGTCATGGCAGGAATGGAGTGAAAGTGACGAGTCTGGCAGCGATTGTAGCGGATCGCCCGCTCGGGGCACCGCCAACCGAACTCAGCGCTACGTGCTACGATGCAAGACAAGTTCCTTTCAATATATACCATGACCTACCAGCTATTCCTGTTTGACCTGGACGATACCCTGCTCGATTTCCGGGCGTCCGAAAAACGCTCGTTCCTGCACACCATGCACGAACTGGGCTTGCGCGACAGCATCGACGCGCTGTTCACCCAGTACCAGGCGATCAACGTCGAGCTGTGGAAACGTTTCGAAATGGGCACCGTGAGCAAGGATTTCCTGAAGGTGGAGCGCTTCCGCAAGACGTTTGCGCTGAACAGCATCGCCATCGACCCGGAACTGGCCAGCCGTTTGTATCTGGAATCGCTGCCGGACACGGTCGTGCTCATCGATGGCGCCAGGCAAGTGTGTGAAACGCTGTCACGCATCGGTGAAGTGGGCATCATCACCAACGGCGTCGAGTCCATCCAGAACCGCCGTATCGCCGCCTCCGGCCTGAGCGACTACATTTCCTTCGTCGCCACCTCCGAAGCGTGCGGCCACGCCAAGCCGGACGTGCGCTTCTTCGAATACGCCGCCAACATGGCGCGCGCATTCCGCAAAGATACAAGCATCATCATCGGCGACCGCCTGGACGCCGACATCCTGGGCGCCAACCGCTACGGCATCGACAGCTGCTGGTTCAACCCGGACAGCATGGCCAACACCTCGACCGCCATCCCCACCTGTGAAGTGGCCAGCCTGCATGAGATCGTGCCGGTGCTGGACCTGATGCAAGTCAAGCTGAAACAGGCTTGATCTTCCACAAACGCACCACCTGAAATACGCTGGCAGCGGCACGAAAACAGGCCGCTGTTCGCGTACCATCAGGACTCCGCTCCCGGAAGCGAATCCATGCCGAACTTCACGTTCCTGATCATCATCGTGGCGCTCATCCTGCTTTACGTCATGCGGGTCAAGCGCCAGACGGCGAGGTCACGTGCGCCGATGGGGCTGCACAGAAAACCCGTGATGACGGCACGCGAGCAGCAGATGTACCACCTGCTGCAGACGGCCTTGCCGGAATGCACAGTGCTGGCGCAAGTGGCATTTTCCGCGCTGGTGACGGCAAAAGGGAGGGAAAACAGAAACCGTTTCGACCGCAAGGTGGCCGATTTTGTCCTGTGCAGCCAGCAACTGCACGTCATCGCCGTCATCGAACTCGACGACAGCAGCCACGCCGGACGCGAACGCGAAGACAAGGAGCGCGACGCCATGCTCAGGCTAGCCGGCTATGACACCTTGCGCTATGCCAACTTCCCCTCCCAACAGGCGCTGCGCGCCGACATCGAGCAACTGCTGCTGAAAAAGGCCGGCGTCGTATCTGCCTGATGACACCATCCTGACATCAATCGCGCGTCAGCACTTCCAGCAACTCAATCTCGAAGATCAAATTGGAATGCGGCGGTATCAAACCCACCTGCCGCTCGCCATACGCCAGATGCGCCGGCACCCACAGCTTGCGCGTGCCACCGACCTGCATGCCGTGCAAACCCAGAATCCAGCCCTGGATCACCTTATTATTGCTCAGCACGCAGCGAAAAGGCTCGCCCCGCTTGTGCGACGAGTCGAATTCCGTGCCATCCTCCAGCCAGCCCCGGTAATGCGCCGTGATCAGCGCGCCACGCGCCGCCGCCTTACCATCACCGACCACGATATCGTCAATTTTCACTTCAGCCGTCATCTCGTTTCATCCATCATCAATCGCAATGCCGCGATTGTACGACAGCGCGAAAAAGCGCAGGCAGTTACCCGCAGGGGCCTTTTTCTATTACTGCCAAATTCTGATGGGTATCTCGTGAGTCGAACACGGTACCAACGGATCGGGAGAAAAAATATCCAAACAGTAGCCGATGTTTACGTGGCTTAACAAGCAGTTGCCAGAGGTGTGTGAGTAAGTGTGTAAGCAAAGAAGCCTTACAACAAAAAAACTTTTTACCCTCGCCTGTTTTGCTTGTTACAAGCAAGTGTCGCACGTAAAATGACCGCCTACACATTAGCATAAGTGAGTACATCAATGGAAAAAGCAGTAAGCAAAGAAGCAATCAGCGTTCGATACATTTATTCAGCCTGCGTAATAACAACAACACCTGACTTATCCATTCTTCACGATCCCTGGTTTACAGAAGGCATTTACGATGGAAGCTGGTTTCACTTCCCAAAGATCGAAAATCCGCTTGAAAGTATTGGCGATGTAGATTTCATCTACGTATCGCATATACATCCTGACCACTACGACAGTGATTTTTTGAAAAAATATTTCGAAAAATATGGCGTAAAAAAGGTATTGATAGCAAATCACCTACCAAATCATCTCGCAGGAAAAATGCGAGCAGATGGGATAGAGCCGACAATATTGACGGAAAAACTGACAATAGGTAAAACCACCGTAGAAATCATTCCTCAGAAAACAGGAAGTATTTCTGACATTGATTCAGCGATAATCGTTAAATATCAGGCGACCAACGACAAAAAACATTGCGTGGTAAATGCCAATGATATTATTTTTGACGAGGAAATGCGCAGCCAGTTGAAATCCGTAGCCAATGAAGTTGATATTTTGCTTTGCGGCTATACAGGTGCAGGCCCCTATCCCCAAACCTACTTTGACACGTCAAACGATAAGCTTTTGGCTGAAGCCAACAATAAAAAACTGGCTTTTTTTGAGCGATACAAAACTCTCGTAAAAACAATAAACGCCAAAGTCAACATTCCATTTGCCGGAAAATATATTTTGGGCGGAAAACTTGTTGGTCTGAATGATTTCAGAGGTGTTGCCGATCCCGTTGAAGTCCTGGAGTTTGATGAAAAAGCTGTTGTGCTTGCCGATAACGGCGGTGAAATCGATACGGACAATCTCAATCCAAGCCGCATCAGGAAAGAAAAATACGATGAGCGTGAAAAAATAAAACGTATTCAAGAAATACAAACAATGCGAATGGATTACGAACGTCTGATTGCAAAAGAAGAAATAGAACAACTTCCACTGAAACGTCTGCTTTTTCCCGCAAGTCGCAACGCGGTAAGCAAGTCTGAATGCGATGAAAACTATTATTTTTGCATACGACTGCCTAACGAACAAGTTGCCGTAATAAACGCCAATAAAAATGAACCTAAATTTTTAACATTTTTTGACAAGTCCGCTGCACTGCCAACGCCACATAGTGAAATCATTATTGATCCAAGATATTTATTTGGTTTATTGACTAATGTTTATCATTGGAACAATGCTGAAGTCGGCTCTCAGTACGATACTCGCAGGGTACCAAACAGCTTAAACAGAAAAGCGCAAGCATTCCTGAACTACCTGGCCATCTAATCAAACCAGTTCAGCAGCCGCTTTAAGCATAGCAGGACGCAAGTCAATGTAGCGTTGTATAGCCGCCATATTGCTGTGTCCTGCCAATACCACAGCACACGCACTCCAACGCCACGTCCTGCGAAGTTTGCAAGCCCCCCGCTGTTAATTAGGAGAAGAGGGATCCAAGTCTGCCATTCAGACAAAGCCACTAGCACCCTAAATGTCAAGACCCGCCTGGTTATAAACACGTTTAACAAATAATTCTGGCTTTTTTGCCTGCCATTTCTTCATGGCCTGAATCGGCGTTTCGTTGTTGAGAGCACGCTGTGGGATGTTGTGGTTATAGATTTTCAGGTAATTGCGCAGTGTTGATTCGAGCTCGTCCCTGGACGCGAAGCGGGTCTGGTTGACGACCTCGCTGATGCGGCCGTTGAAGCGTTCCACCATACCGTTGGTCTGCGGATGGCGTGGCGGGATCAGGCGATGTTCGATCGCCAGTTGCTGGCATAGCATGTCAAACGCGTGCTTGCCGCTGGGAATCCGGTCGCCCGTTTCCGGGTCTTTTTTCCTGCTGCTAAAGCGGTCGGTGAACTGGCTGCCATTGTCGGTGAGCAGCTTGACGATGGCGATCGGACAGGCTTTGTTGAGCTTGATCAGGAAGTCGGTGCTACTACTGTCGGACTGGTCGGCATAGATCTCCATGAAGACCCAGCGCGTGGCGCGGTCGATGGCGACGAACAGGTAACGGCGTGCGGTTTCGTCAGGCATCTGCGGCAAGTACTTGATATCCATATGTAAAAAGCCTGGCTCGTAGTCCTTGAACGACTTTTTGGTGACGGGCTTATCGGTTTCCCGGGCGGCCAGTTCAAGCAGGCTGGAGACACCATGGCGACGCAGGCAGCGTCCCAGGGCGGCGCGCGAAAGCGCTGGATTGACGAACTCGCGGGCCACCGCCAGCAGGTCGTCGGTGGGCAGCAGCAGCGTGGTGCGCAGCTCCACGACGATCAATTCCTGCGCAGGCGTGAGCGTGGTGTGCATGGTACGTGGCCGGTGCGAAAGATCCTGGGCGCTGTCGCGGTTCTGCCACTTGCGGATCGTCAGACGACTGACGTTGTAGCGTTCAGCCAGTTCCCGTTGAGAGAGCGTCGATTTGCGGATTTCGTCACGGATCAGATGAGTGGTGCGGGCTTGGCTGTGAAGGGCTTGGCTCATGGCGCTGGTAGTTGGGTGGCAGGATTCAACAGTGTACTCAAAAGCAACCTGGCCCTGAAAAATGGCAGGCTGCGAGTTGGAATATGATCACCTATATCTAAACAGCTAGCTAATCCGAATGAAAAATCCTTGCGCTGACTGCCATACGCATAAAAAAATCCCCGGCAGTTACCCGCTGGGGATTTTTTTTGCTGCAAATTCTGGTGGGCCTCCCGTGAGTCGAACACGGCACCAACGGATTATGAGTCCGCTGCTCTAACCAAGCATGAGCTAGAGGCCCAAGGGGGACTGCGGCGTGGCGGCGCTGTTGATGCCCGCCTCGCACGGCCGTTTTGGAAACGGACACGCGAGGATAGGGGTATCAGGGGCGTACGTCAAGCCCTATTGGCTTCTAGTTGCCTTCCAAGAAGCTTTTCAGCTTGTCGGAGCGCGATGGGTGGCGCAGCTTGCGCAGCGCCTTGGCTTCGATCTGGCGGATGCGCTCGCGCGTCACGTCAAATTGCTTGCCTACTTCTTCCAAGGTGTGGTCGGTGGACATTTCGATGCCGAAACGCATGCGCAGCACTTTCGCTTCGCGTGGCGTCAGGGAATCGAGCACGTCCTTGACCACGCCCCGCATGGACGCGTGCAGCGCTGCGTCTGCCGGTGCCAGGGTGTTGTTGTCCTCGATGAAGTCGCCCAGGTGGGAGTCGTCGTCGTCGCCGATCGGCGTTTCCATCGAGATCGGTTCCTTGGCGATTTTCATGATCTTGCGGATCTTGTCCTCGGGCATTTCCATCTTGATCGCCAGGGTGGCCGGATCGGGTTCCGCGCCCGTTTCCTGCAGGATCTGACGCGAGATCCGGTTCATCTTGTTGATCGTCTCGATCATGTGCACGGGAATACGGATCGTGCGCGCCTGGTCGGCGATCGAGCGCGTGATGGCCTGGCGGATCCACCAGGTGGCATAGGTCGAGAACTTGTAGCCGCGGCGGTACTCGAACTTGTCGACGGCCTTCATCAAGCCGATATTGCCTTCCTGAATCAGATCGAGGAATTGCAGGCCGCGGTTCGTGTATTTCTTGGCGATCGAAATCACCAGGCGCAAGTTGGCCTCCGTCATTTCGCGCTTGGCCTTGCGCGCCTTCATTTCACCGGCCGCCATCTGGCGGTTGATGTTGCGCAAGTCCGGCAGCGGCAGCACAACCCGCGCCTGCAGGTCGATCAGGCGCTGCTGCAGTTCCTTGACGGTCGGAATGTTGCGGCCCAGGATGGCGCTGTACGCGTGCCCTGCGTTGACTTCGCCATCGACCCAGTCGAGGTTGGTTTCATTGCCGGGGAAGACCTTGATGAAGTGGGCGCGCGGCATGCCGCAGCGGTTCACGGCCACGTCGAGGATCTGCTTCTCGATATGGCGCACTTCATCGACCTGGCCGCGCAGGGTGTCGCACAGCTTTTCCACCACCTTGGCCGTGAAGCGGATGCCCAGCAACTCTTGCGAAATGGCGTCCTGCGCCTTGGCGTAGGGCTTGGAGTTGTAGCCTTCTTTCTCGAAAGCGCGGCGCATCTTGTCGAACTGCTGCGAAATGACGGCAAATTTTTCCAGCGCCGTGCGTTTCAGGGTTTCCAGCTGCTCGGCGGAGAAGCCGGCCGCGCCGGAAGCGTTCGCCTCTTCCTCTTCTTCGACTTCCTCTTCTTCCGCTTCGCCTTCTTCCTCGTCTTCTTCGACGGGAGCGGCCACGACAGGAGCGGCGGCGACCGGTTCGCTTTCATCGACGAGGCCGTCGACGATTTCGTCGATCTTGATCTCTTCGTTGGCGATGCGGTCGGCGGCGGCGATGATTTCGGCAATCGTCACGGGACAGGCCGAAATGGCCTGGATCATGTCTTTCAAGCCATCTTCGATGCGCTTGGCAATCTCGATCTCGCCTTCGCGCGTCAGCAGCTCGACCGAGCCCATTTCGCGCATGTACATGCGCACGGGGTCGGTGGTGCGGCCAAAGTCGGAATCGACGGTCGACAATGCGGCCTCGGCCGCCGCTTCCGCCTCGTCGTCGCTGGTGACGACGGCAACGTTATCGGACAGCAACAACGTTTCCGCATCGGGCGCGTGTTCGTAGACGGCGATGCCCATGTCATTGAAGGTACCGATGATGCCTTCGATGGCTTCCGGGTCGACGATGTTTTCAGGCAAGTGATCGTTGATTTCGGCGTAGGTCAGGAAACCGCGTTCCTTGCCGAATTTGATCAGTGTCTTGAGTTTCTGGCGCCGGCGCTCGAGTTCTTCCTCGCTCGCTTCCGTGTCGGACGAGAAGGCGTCTTTCAGCAGCGCGCGCTCCTTCGCCTTGCGGTCCTTGGCCTTGGCCTTGTCGACGGCCTTCAGTTCGGCCCGCTCGACGGCGTTCAGGGCGGCGACTTCATCATTTTCTGGCTGGAATTCTTTTGGCTTGCGACCGCGGCGGCCTGGTACTTTTACCGACGGCAAGACATAACCGGACGTATCGATGGCCGCCAGGGTGGCGGCGTCGGTGGTCTGGCTGACCACGGGCGCGCTGGTCACGCGCGCTTCTGGCCGGTCGAGCGCCTTTTCGGCTTTCGTGGTAACTTTGGTGGGCTTTGCAGCCGCTTTGGATTCGGGTTTCTTGATTGGCACAGGCGCTTTCGATTACACAACGACTTGCTTTACGGTGGATTAGGATAAAGTTTGCTGCCAGTTCCCTGTCTACCTGCGGGAACCACCATCTTCGAACCTGCCGACTACGCAAATCCGACACTGTTACGTTACTTACACCTCATCGGCCACGATCCGCGGGAAGCGCAGCAATTCCTGTCCACCGGCTGTTGCCAGCCGCCTCGGCAAAAATTCCTGCATCGACCGCGTTGGGAGCGAGAGCCTGGCGCGGCTTGCCAGCGTCTGCGAGCCTTGCCCGCAACGCCGAAAACGCCAGTTGGCCCTGGCTGCCGACACGATCCACCGCGCCGATCAAGAGCCTAACTTACTGAAAACAAATACTATTTACGAAACAGAACTAGCTTGCCAAAGCACACAATACTTAGCATTTAATTATAGCACGCGAAAAATGTTTTTCCAGTGCGCGCCATACCCTCAGGGCAAGATTAGCGATTCACCAACTCGGCATCGCGCTCACGCTCCAACTCGCCTTGCTCCTGCGTGATTTCGCGGTAGCGTACACCAATTTTCTCCGATGGCAAACCCGACGCAAACAATTGCTGCAATTCCGCCTTCAAGGCATTCAATTTGATCTCGCGGATGGTGCTCACCAGCCACGACAATTCGCTGTCGTAATCGGATTCCGTGCCGGCCGCGATCTCGCCGATGATCTCGTCGTATTCGCTGCCCAGCTCCTTCAATTGCTGCGCCAGCGCGGCAAAACTGCCGTGCTCACCCAGCGCCTGACCCACGGCCACCAGCTGCCCCAGGCTGTGGGCCGCATCCGGCCCCAGGTGCTGGAAAGCGGTGAGAGCCGCTTCGTCGATGCGCAGGCTCAGGGGCGGATGCGCCACCAGCATGCGCATGATCTTCAATTCCAGTCCCACGGGCACGGGGCGGCCCGATTTCGGCGGCGCGCGGCGCGCCACGGCAACGGGTTTCGCCAGCTCGAACAGGGCTTCGATCTCGGCCGGCGTGGACTGCGTCAGCTGCGCCAGCCCACGCACGATCTGCAGGCGCAGGGACGACGGCGCCATCAGCTGCAGCAGGGGCTTGGCGTCGAACTGCACGCGGGCACGCCCTTCCGGTTCCGACAGATCATGCTCGCCCGACACTTCTTTCAGCAAGAATTGCGACAACGGCATGGCTTCATGCACTTGCTGCTCAAAACCTTCGGCACCGAATTCGCGGATATAGCTGTCGGGATCGTGCTCGGACGGCAAGAACAGGAATTTGATGGTCTTGTTGTCCGACACATGGGCCAGGCTCGCTTCCAGCGCGCGGCGGGCGGCGCGGCGGCCGGCCTTGTCGCCGTCGAAGCTGAAAATCACGTTATCGGTCTGGCGCAGCAGCTTTTGCACGTGGGTGGGCGTGCACGCCGTGCCCAGCGTTGCCACTGCCTGCGGGAAACCCATCTGCGCCAGCGCCACCACGTCCATATAGCCCTCCGTCACCAGCACATAGCCGGCATCGCGGATGGCCTGGCGCGCCTCGAACAGCCCATATAGTTCGAAACCCTTGGAAAACAAGGGGGTTTCCGGCGAGTTCAGGTATTTCGGTTCACCATGGTCGAGCACGCGCCCGCCAAAGGCGATGACCTGGCCTTTGGTATTGCGAATCGGAAACATGATGCGCTCGCGGAAACGATCGTAGCGCTTGCGGTTATTGCCCTCTTCATCGACCTTGTCGATCACGAGACCGGCCTCGGCCAGGGCAGTCACGTCGTAATCGGGGAAGACGGAACGTAAATTATCCCAGCCGCCGGGCGCAAAACCCATACCGAAGCGAGCGGCCACTTCGCCCGTCAAGCCCCGGTTCTTCAGGTAGGCGATGGCTTCCGGCGCGTGGCGCAATTGACCGCGGTAGTAATCGCAGGCCTGCGTCATGGCGTCGGACAGGGCCATGCTTTGCGCCTGGATCTGCGCGCGCTGGGCCGGCGGGATCTTGTCATCCGCTTCCGGCACGACCATGCCCACGTTCTGCGCCAGGTCCTTGACGGCGTCGACAAAGCCCATGCCCGAGTATTCGATCAGGAAGCCGATCGAGGTGCCATGCGCGCCACAGCCGAAGCAGTGGTAGAACTGCTTGGTGGGGCTGACGGTAAAGCTGGGCGATTTTTCACTGTGAAACGGGCACAAGCCCATGAAATTGGCGCCACCTTTTTTCAGTTGCACATAGCGGCCCACGACATCGACGATATCGACGCGGTTGAGCAAATCGGAAATGAAGGATTGAGGTATCACTGGCTAGGGCGGGTCTTGTTATAGGTCAGACTATACTACCGCACGTGGCCTGAGGTTGAGCCAGGTCAACGTGTGGGCGATTTGAGCGGCTGCCAGCATGGGCCGGCAGCCGGTTACTACTATTGTATGCTTACGCTGCCGGCGTCAGGGCTTTCTTGACCAGGGCGGACACCACCGTCATGTCGGCGCGACCAGCCAGCTTCGGCTTGACGATGGCCATGACCTTGCCCATGTCTTGCGGACCGGCGGCGCCCGAGGCGGCCACGGCGGCAGCCACTTCAGCCGCCACTTCTTCATCCGACAGGCCGGCAGGCATGTAGCCCGCCAGGTGCACCAGCTCGGCTTTTTCGATGTCGGCCAGGTCGGCACGGCCACCCGCTTCGAACTGGGTGATCGAATCCTTGCGCTGCTTGATCATCTTTTCCACGATGGCCGTCACGTGGGCATCCGTCAATTCGATGCGCTCGTCGACTTCCTTGCGCTTGATTTCCGCCAGCAACAGGCGAATCGTGCCCAGCTTGCCCGCTTCCTTGGCGCGCATGGCGTTTTTCATGTCTTCGGTAATTTGTTCTTTCAAGCTCATGGCAATCCTCGTTGGTCAGTATGGGAACGGTGCTCGTGCGCGGCCAGAAACAAGTACGGGCCACAAAAGCGAAAACCCGCTGCGGCGAACCGGAGCGGGTATGCGACTCATCTGAAGTATCACTCCAGGCGAATCAAAACAAAACCCGTGGCGAACAATGCGCCGAACTACCCGGGTTGGTTCTGACTGAACAGTCTTAGAATAATTTTTTCGGCAGTTGTTGGCTGCGGATGCGTTTGTAATGACGCTTTACAGCAGCTGCCAGCTTGCGCTTGCGCTCAGCTGTTGGCTTTTCGTAGAATTCGCGTGCGCGCAATTCGGTCAGCAGACCCGTTTTTTCGATGGTGCGTTTGAAGCGACGCATTGCGACTTCGAACGGCTCGTTTTCTTTAAGGCGAATAGTGGTCATGTAAAATTCAAACCGTTGAGGTGGTGTATAGGAAGAGATAGATAGTAGCAGCTTTTATTCGGAAAGGGAAGCCCCGCCCCCACTTGCGTGCGGCTTGTCGCCTGAGATTGCCGCCCGGTTGTGGCGTAAACCACGCATCCGGACGGCAGCATCGCTTAAACGGCCATCTTGCGGCGGCGCGCCATGAAACCCAGCAAACCCAGGCCAGCCAGCAGCATGGCATACGTACCGGGTTCCGGCACGGCGCTGACATTCATGCTGACGCCGTCCAGGAAAGCCGAGGTATCGCGGGCATTGCCCGGATTGGTGCCGGCAAAGCTCAAGGTATGGCTGCCTGCGCCGATATTGAGCGCATTCACATTGAAGCTGGTCCAGCCCGTGTTGCTCACGCCATACTGGCCCAGCTGCGTGCCGTCCAGGCTGACCGTCACGGACTGGCCCTGGTCGTAACCAGGGCGCAGCGCCAGGTTGAAGGCGAAGGTGTAATTGGCCGCGCCCGCGCTGACGAAGCTTTGCGAGACCGATGCCGTGTTTTGCAGGAACGCAAAGGCGTTGCCTTCCTTCGCCACGCCATTCCAGGCCGTGTAGCTGGCCGACACGCCGGCGCCACCGGTGAAACTCCAGCCCGGCGCCACGTCGCCATAGAGATAGCCCCCACCGACGGTATTGTTTTCAAAACCGCCATTGCTCAGCACGGGCGTGCTGGCAAAGGCGCTGGTGCTGAGCAAGGCAACTGCGGCGGCGGCGATCAGGCGTTTCATGGTGACTCCAGGGTAATGTTTATTTAATTGCCATCAGACACAGAAAATGTCTGGAAGTCAATTTACATGCCAAGTATTCAACACCGTTTCATTGAAGTCAAGAAAATTATCACCTGCGGTCACAAACTGCGGCCACGCAACAACCAAGTATTACTGTAAGGCAATTCCTGCCGCCACGCCCGAGGCCCAGGCCCACTGGAAGTTGTAGCCGCCCAGCCAGCCCGTCACGTCGACCGCTTCGCCGATGAAATACAGGCCCGGCACCTTGTTGGCCATCATGGTCTGCTGCGACAACTCGCGCGTATCGATGCCGCCCCGTGTCACTTCGGCCTTGCGGTAGCCTTCGGAGCCGTTCGGCACGATGGACCAGGCATTGATGGCCTGCCCCAGCTTGCGCAACTGGGCGTCGGGCATGTCGGCGATGCGCGCATCCGGCGCCAGGCCGTTGACGGCAAGCAAGCAGTCAGCCAGGCGCTGTGGCAGCCATTGCGCGACGATATTGCCCAACTGCTTCTTCAAGGTGCCCTTGCCTTCGATCAAGGTCTGCGCCACGTCCACTTCCGGCAACAGGTTGATGACGATGGGCTCGCCCGGCAGCCAGTAGCTGGAAATTTGCAAAATCGCCGGACCGGACAGGCCGCGATGGGTAAACAGCAAATCTTCGCGGAAACGCGCACCCGTCGCCTTGCGGCCTTTCAGGCTGCCCGTTTCCACATCCACTTCCAGGGCGATGCCGGACAGTTCCGCGAACGGCGCCCAGCTGTCCGCATCGAACGTCAGCGGCACCAGGGCCGGACGCGGCTCGACCATCGTCAGATCGAATTGCTTGGCGATGCGATAGGCAAAATCCGTGGCGCCGATCTTCGGGATCGACAAGCCGCCCGTGGCGATGACGATGCTGGCCGTCTCGATATCGCCGCCATCGGTCTGCAGCACGAAGCCACCATCAGCTTGCTGGACAACATTGTCGATCTTGCACGGCATGCGCCAGTGCACGCCGCCAGCGGCGCACTCGTCCTTGAGCATGTCGATGATCTGCTCGGCCGATTCATTGCAGAATTGCTGGCCCTTGTGCTTCTCGTGGTAGCCGATCCGGTATTTTTTCACCAGCGCGAGGAAATCCTGCGGCGTGTAGCGCGACAGCGCGCTTTTGCAGAAATGCGGATTTTCCGAGAGGAAATTTTGCGGGGTGGCGTTAATATTGGTGAAATTACACCGTCCACCACCCGAGATGCGGATCTTTTCGGCCAGCTTGGCCGCGTGATCGATCAACACCACGCGCTTGCCTTGCTGGGCGGCAACAGCCGCACACATCATGCCGGCCGCGCCCGCGCCGATCACTGCCACATCAAATTGTTTTGCCATAAGAATTCCGGTCACCGCTGATTACAAAGACGCCATTGTAAACTGCGGCGACGCGGCTAGCGCGGCCGTGCAGCAATCTGCCGCGATGTCATCAGGCATTGCTCCACTTGCCCGGCGATCGACGGCGGCACGGGCACCTCGCCGCGCAGCACGGCGGCGATCCAGGCGGCCGTGGTGGCCGCATCGCGCTCGGCGGGCAAATGCGGCAACTCGTCCACCAGCAACTGTTTTTCCACCAGCACCGTGCGTTCGCTGCCGTGAAACCAGTCGATCTGCTGCGCCTTGTTGGCGTTGGCCACCGTCTCGCCCTCCGTGCCGCGCATCAGGAAAGCGTCGCCGCGCGCGGGTTCAGAGGCGGTCAGGAAATATTCGCCGAGCATTTCCAGGTATTCGGGATGCGTGTACGACACCAGGCGCAGGGCCGGCCCGGCGAACGGCTGCATGATCTTCACCAGGGTATGCGTGGAATTGCGCACGCCCAGCACGCGCCGCAGCGACAGCATGTGTGCCAGGCGCGGCGCCAGTGAGGCGATGGGCAGGAAGGCGACTTGCCCGCGCGCCATGGCGGCCTCGGCTTGCGCATGGTCCGCCGAAGCGGGCACACCCAGCGCGGCCAGCACTTCGGCCGTCGTGATACGGCCCGGGTCGCTGGTGACGCCATGCACGAGCACGGGGGCGCCCGCGCGCGCCAGCAGCAGCGCCAGCAAGGCCGTCAGATTGGCCATCTTGCGCGCGCCGTTGTAGCTGGGAATGATGATCGGCGCAAATTCACCTGCCGGCGCGGCCAGGGGAACGAACGAGGCTTCGGCAGCGTCGAGGAAACCGGCGATCTCGTCCACCGACTCACCCTTGATGCGCATCGACAACAAAATGCCGCCCAGTTCCAGGTCCGACACGCGGCCCTCGAGCATGGCGCGGTACAGGGCGCGGGCGTCATCGCGCGTCATGCTGCGCGCGCCGTTCTTGCCGCGTCCTATTTCTTTGATGAAACGTGCAGCGGGGAATGGCTCACCGGCCACATCGGTATGGGGGATGGAAACAGTCGTCATGGCGCCAGCTTACACGGATTGGCGCCGATGCAACAGCCGGGCAAGCGGAAGCGCGGGTGTGGCGCCCCAGGAAGCGCAGCCTGCCACAATAACAACTCATCCGCTGCCATTTGGCGGCCAGCCACGCCGCCAGGCCGCATTTCCGCTACACTATTGCCTCTTAAAGAACGCAATAGCGAAAGCCGAGCCAGAATCATGAATACGCCAGACATCGAAAATATCAACGTCACTTCCTTCGCGCCCATGCCAACACCGGCCGATCTGCACGCCAAACTGCCGCTGTCGGAGAGCGCCTTCGACACCGTCAGCCGCGGCCGCGAAGCGCTGCGCAACATCATCGACCGCAAGGACCAGCGCCTGTTCGTCGTCGTCGGTCCGTGCTCGATCCACGACCCCGTCGCCGGCCTCGATTACGCGCGCCGCCTGAAAGCGCTGCAAGAGGAAGTCAAGGACACGATGCTGCTGGTGATGCGCGTGTATTTCGAAAAACCGCGTACCACCACGGGCTGGAAGGGCTATATCAACGACCCGTACATGGACGATTCGTTCAAGGTCAACGAAGGCATGGAAAAGGCGCGCCAGTTCCTGCTCGACGTGTGCGAACTGGGCATGCCTACCGCCACCGAAGCACTGGACCCCATCTCGCCGCAATACCTGGGCGACCTGATCGCCTGGACCGCCATCGGCGCGCGCACCACCGAATCGCAGACGCACCGTGAAATGTCGTCCGGCCTGTCGACGCCAGTCGGCTTCAAGAACGGCACCGATGGCGACATCAGCATCGCGGTGAACGCGATCCTGTCGTCGGCGCACCCGCACTCCTTCCTGGGCATTAACGCCGAAGGCAAT
The DNA here is from genome assembly GCF_030397665.1 of Janthinobacterium sp. SUN073. Lineage (GTDB taxonomy): Bacteria > Pseudomonadota > Gammaproteobacteria > Burkholderiales > Burkholderiaceae_D > Janthinobacterium. The sequence continues at coordinate 1,095,475 of NZ_JAPUBT010000001.1, forward strand.
GTCGCCATCGTGCGCACGCGCGGCAACGCGTATGGCCACGTGGTGCTGCGCGGCGGCGACGGCCGCCCGAACTACGATTCGGTGTCGATCGCCATCGCCGAACAGGCGCTGGCCAAGGCCAAGCTGCCGGCCAACCTGGTGGTCGACTGCTCGCACGCGAACAGCTACAAAAAGCCGGAACTGCAACCGCTGGTAATGGCCGACGTGGTCAACCAGATCCGCCAGGGCAACCGCTCGCTGGTGGGCGTGATGATCGAATCGAACATCGTCAGCGGCAACCAGAAGATCCCGCAAGACCTGTCGCAACTGACCTACGGCTGCTCCGTCACCGACGGCTGCATCGACTGGGACACGACGGCCACCATGCTGCGCGATGCGCATGCGCACTTGCTCAATCGTCCGAAATAAACGGCCGGGGTCAGACCCCCTCTTGCGTTGGCGCTGAGCCTGCCGTTCGCGGCATTGAGGGTCTGACCCCATACACCTACGCCATCTGCACATGCGGCAGCACGGCGAACGATCCCGCCAGCGCCTGTTCGGCCTTGCTGGCCGGGATATTGAGTTCATTGACGTCCAGGTAGATGCGCCCGTCCATGATGCGCACGGCGTACATGCGCGCCATGCCCTGCACGGGTGCCACCAGGCGGCCCGAATCGAGCTCGATGATCCAGCTGTTCTTCGGCCCCATCAGATTTTTCTGCATCAGCACCCCGTGCGCCAGCGGGCCGCCCAGGCAAGGCACCGTGTCGAGCAGCGCGTACACCGTGTCGTCCACCGCGCGAAACAGCGCCACGCCCGGCAAATCCTGCCACCCCAGTCCCCGCTGCACCATGCGCGCGCCCGCCAGCGGCATGTCCTTCAGGCGGCAAATCATTTTCCATTGTTCCGGCATTGCTAGCTCCTTGAAAAAGGCACACGCTTGCCTAAGCAAGAGCGGTGCCAGTGCCGGCACAGGCGAAGAATGGGCAAAATACGCGGCAAAACGGCACCGCGCCGCACTGCGCAAGTGCACACTGCCGCCGAAATGGTGCGCCGGCCGCACGGTGTAGTGCCCGGCTTTCCTTTACAATGGCGGATTACTCCTCCCTATTTAGCACCTTCATGATTGTTCTTGGCGTCGAATCCTCCTGTGACGAAACCGGCCTGGCCTTGTACGACACGCAACGCGGCCTGCTGTCGCACGCCCTCTATTCGCAAGTCGCCATGCACGAGCAATATGGCGGCGTAGTGCCGGAACTGGCGTCGCGCGACCATATCCGCCGCGCCATCCCGCTGTTGGAAGAAACCTTGGCGAAGGCCGGCATCACCCTGCCCGAGATCGACGCCATCGCCTACACGCAAGGTCCGGGACTGGCCGGCGCGCTGCTGGTCGGTTCCTCCGTTGCCTGCAGCCTGGGCCTGGCCATCAACAAGCCGGTGCTGGGCATCCACCACCTGGAAGGCCATCTGCTGTCGCCATTGCTGGCGTCCGAGCCGCCGGAATTCCCCTTCATTGCGCTGCTGGTGTCGGGCGGCCACACGCAGCTGATGCGCGTCGATGGCGTGGGCCAGTACACCATGCTGGGCGAAACGCTCGATGATGCGGCCGGCGAGGCGTTCGACAAGTCGGCCAAGCTGCTGGGCCTCGGTTATCCGGGCGGTCCCGCCATTTCGCGCCTGGCCGAATTCGGCGACCCGCTGGCCTACAAGCTGCCGCGCCCGATGCTGCACTCGAAGGATTTCAACTTCAGCTTTTCCGGCCTGAAGACGGCCGTGCTGACAGTGGTGAAGAACCATGAAGAAAAAGTCATCGCCAATATCTGCGAGCAGGACAAGGCGAATATCGCGCGCGGCTTCGTCGACGCCATCGTCGACGTGCTGACGGCCAAATGCGTGGCGGCCCTCAAGCACACGGGCTTGAAACGCCTGGTGATCGCCGGCGGCGTGGGCGCCAACGCGCAGCTGCGCGCTTCGCTCAACGCGGCCGCCACCAAGAAACGTTTCAAGGTGTATTACCCGGAGCTGGAATTCTGTACCGATAACGGCGCCATGATCGCCTTCGCCGGCGCCATGCGCCTGCAGATCAACCCGCAGGCCGCCAAGTACGATTACTCGTTCAATGTGCGCCCGCGCTGGCCGCTGGACGAAATCCGCGAAGTCTGATCACTCCAGCAGGAAGTTGCGCGAGCCCGCCAGGGCCGCGCCCTCTTCCACCGTTTCATCCTTCAAGTCCACGCCCGACAGCTGCCGGCTGAACGCCTGCGACAGCAGGTAGTGCAGCCGGTACGCGGCCGGCGCATACGCCAGGCCCTCGGGGCGCACGTTCGAAATGCAGTTGCGGCGCTCGTCCAGCAAGCCCACTTTTGGCGCCCACGTCAGGTACAGGCCCAGGCTGTCCGGGGAACTCAAGCCTGGCCGCTCGCCGATCAGCACCAGCACAGCCTTCGCCTGCAGCAATTGCCCCACCTCGTCGCCCACCGCCACCCGCCCCTGCGCCACGATGTGTACGGGCGACAGCGTCCAGGCCTCCAGCGCCAGCCGTGCGCGCAGGGCGGCCAGGAACGGCGCCGCGTGGCGCTGCACGGCCAGCGCCGACAGGCCATCGGCCGCCACCAGCGCCAGGTCGACTCCCGTAGCACCGGCCACCAGCCGCGCGCGTGAAACGTCGTCGAGCCGGCGCCCCAGGTCGGGCCGTTGCAGATACTCGGCGCGCGTGGCGGCCGCGCTGTGCAACTGCACGCTGGCTTGCTCTTGCGCAGCCAAGTCGCGTGCCAGGGCTTCGCCATCGAGCGCCATGTGCACGGCGTCGCGCGCCTGCGCGTGGGCCAGCTGGAACGCCAGCCGCGCACTGGTCGGCACGCTGACGCCGCGGCGCCCGAGAGCGATGCGCGCCGCCGTATGCGCGCGCAATGCCTGCCAAGGGGCTTTCCCGTCCATGCATCCTCCCTAGCCTTCCAGGCGCAGCAGGGCCGCCTGGAAGGCCGGCGCCAGCGCCGTGTGCAAAAGGCCCTGCGCATCGGTGATCCGCATGCGCGCCAGCCAGGCCGCGAATTCGGGCGCCGGACGCAGGCCCAGCACGCGGCGCGCATACAGGGCGTCGTGGAACGAGGTGCTCTGGTAACCGAGCATGATGTCGTCCGCGCCCGGCACGCCCATGATGAAATTGCAACCGGCCACGCCCAGCATGGTCAGCAAGGCATCCATGTCGTCCTGGTCCGCTTCCGCGTGGTTGGTGTAGCACACGTCGCAGCCCATGGGCAGGCCCAGCAGCTTGGCGCAGAAATGGTCTTCCAGCCCCGCGCGCATGATCTGCTTGCCGTCGTACAGGTACTCGGGGCCGATGAAACCCACCACCGAATTGACCAGCAGCGGCTGATATGCGCGCGCCACCGCATACGCGCGCGCTTCGCACGTTTGCTGGTCCATGCCGTGGTGCGCGCCGGCCGACAGGGCGCTGCCCTGCCCCGTCTCGAAATACATGACGTTGCTGCCCACCGTGCCGCGCCCCAGCGACAGGGCCGCCGCCTGCCCCTCGGCCAGCAGCGACAAGTCGATGCCGAAGCTGCGGTTGGCCGCCTGCGTGCCGGCCACCGACTGAAACACCAGGTCGACGGGCGCGCCGCGGCGTATCGCCTCCAGGGTATTGGTGATGTGCGTGAGCACGCAGGACTGGGTGGGTATTTGATACTGGTCGATGACGGCATCGAGCAGGTGCAGCAGCGAGACCACCTGCGCCACATTGTCGGTGGCGGGATTGATGCCAATCACGGCGTCGCCGCTGCCCAGCAGCAGACCGTCGAGCATCGACGCCGCAATCCCCGTGGCGTCGTCCGTCGGGTGGTTCGGTTGCAGCCGCGTGGACAAACGCCCTTCCAGGCCCAGGGTATTGCGAAAGGCCGTGACGACTTTACATTTCCTGGCCACCAGCACCAGGTCTTGCAGGCGCATGATTTTTGAGACGGCGGCTGCCATTTCCGGCGTGATGCCGGCGGCGACCTGGGACAGCGTTGGCGTATCCGTCGCGTCATCGAGCAGCCAGTCGCGAAAGTCGCCCACGCACAGGTGCGCGATGGGGGCAAACGCGGCGCGCTCATGGCTATCGATGATCAGGCGCGTGACTTCATCGTCTTCGTACGGCACCAGCGCCTCATTGAGGAACAGCGATAGCGGCACGTCCGCCAGCGCCAGCTGCGCCGCCACCCGCTCGCGCGCGCTCGATGCCGCCACACAAGCCAGCACGTCGCCCGAACGGGGCGGCGTGGCCTTGGCCAGCAGCTCCTTCAAGCTGGCGAACTGGTAAACATGGCTGTCTATCGTATGGTTGAAGCGGGACATAGATTGTGCTCCAAGGCATATCCAATGCCCCATTCTACGCCAGGCTACAAACTGCGCAGCGCGCCTTCCAGCTGCGGATAGCGGAAGACAAAGCCGTCGGCCAGCAGGCGGCGCGGTGCCACCCTTTGGCCTTCCACCAGCAAGTCGGCCTGCTCACCCAGCAAGGCGCGCATGACGAAGGCTGGCGTGGGCATGATGCTGGGGCGGTGCAGCACCGCGCCCGCCACCTGGGCGAAGCGGCGCTGCTCGATGGCTTCGGGCGCGCAGAAGTTATACGCGCCGCTCACCGCGCCCTGTTCGCTGCGGCGCGCCAGATGGGCGATGCCGCGGATGACGTCGCGCACGTGCACCCACGACACCCATTGCTTGCCGCTCCCGAGCGGGCCGCCCACGCCGAAGCGGATCGGCAGCAGCATCTGCGGCAGCGAACCCTGGTGGCCGAAGACGAGGCCAAAGCGCATGCAGCCCACCTGCACGCCAAATTTCTCCGCCTGGCGCGCGGCCGCTTCCCATTCCTGGCACAGCTGCGACATGAAGATGGCTTGCGGCGCGCTTTCCTCCGTCAATTCCGTCGCGTCGCCCTGCGGCTGCACGCCGTAATAGCCGATGGCCGATGCCGACAGCAGTACGCGCGGCTTGTGCTGCGCGCGGGCGATCCACGCCACCAGTTCCTGCGTCAGCGCCACGCGGCTGCGGCGCAAGGCCGCCTTGCGCGCGTCCGTCCAGCGCTTGCCGACGATGCGCGCGCCGGCCAGGTTGACCACCATGTCGATGCGCTGCGCATCCGATAATTCATCCAGCGACCGGATGCAGCGCACCCGGCCGTCAAAGGTCCACGCGGCCTGTTTCGGCTGGCGCGTCAGCACCGTCACCGCATGGCCATCGGCCAGCAAGGCGCTGACCAACTGCTGGCCGATGAAACCCGTGGCGCCCGTTACCAGCACGGACTGCGGTGTACTGGCAAACTGCAAATCCTCCGTCTCTTTTTCCTCCACCTCTTTGCGCCGGCCCAGTTGCCAGACCGCATACGCGTCGCGCAGGCCGGACAGGCCCACGCCCACGCCGCACAGTGCGAGGAAGACGCTGAGCCAGCCATACGGCTGCCACACGAGGGCTGTCGGCAGGTTCGCCCACTCGCTGCTGTTCAGGGCCAGCAGCGCGATGAAGGCGCCCGCGTTAATCGCCAGCACCGTGTGCGTGACGCGCTCCGTGGCGGGCAAGAGGCGGGTCTGGTCTTCCACGACGAAATCCCACAGGGTCAGCACGATTTCCACGCCAAACACGATCACCAGCACCCAGGCCCAGGCGCCATGCCACTCCCAGGCGGCCAGGCCGACGAACAGCAAGCTGTAGATCAACGCACGCGTGGCATGGATGGTCAATTCCAGGCGCGCCGAGGCCTTTTGCGGCAACGCTTCCGTGATTTCATGGTGGTAAATGGTGTCGAAGGCGCCCAGGCAGCCTTGCGCCGCCATCAGTTGCAGGGCCAGCAGATGCGTATTCATGGTGTCTCCTTGTGTAGGGCCGGCGCGGCGGATTCGCGGAACACGCCGACCTGGGTAAACGTGGTGCCGAACAGGGCGTGGCGGATCTCGATGCGGATGTTGAACTGCTGCGGCGTGTCGTTGCGGTGGCACAGATAGGTCTTGCCAGGCGTGAGCACGCCGGGCAGCGGCATCCGCCAGCCGAAAAGATCGAGAAAATAGCCGTCGCTGGTGAAGTGCAGATTGCCATCCTCGACGTGCAGCACGAGCTTCATGCCCAGGCCCATGCCCACGTATTCGAGCACTTCGCCTTTTGCGCTTTCGGCCATGTAGGAGGTGAAGCGGATCGGCGCGCGCCCGTGCAGGCGGTAGGTGCGCTGCTTGAAGATGAAGGGGCAAGCGGGGCGCGAATAGACTTCGATATCCACGGGGAAATCGTGGTCATCGTACGGAATCAGGGCGCCGTCGATGAAGGGGCGCGTGAGCCAGCCCAGCACCTTGCCCAGGCGCGAACTGGTCAGCTCACTGAGCTCGCCCCGGTAGTACAGGGGCTGGCCCGGCGCGGGATTTTTCTCGAAGCGGCGACGGATGTCCGGGTGCAGCGTCAGCCACTGCTCGCCCATGACCTTCCTGAACAGCTCTCCTTCGGACGGGCCGTTCATGGTTTTTTACCTGGCTTGCCCGGCTTGTCGTCCGGGCTGAGGAACTTGGCCACCTTGCCGCCCATGGACAGCATGCGCTGCAGGGTGGCCGGCGGCAGGTTTTTATAGTCGCTGTAGGTGCTGCTGAGCATTTCCAGGAAGGCCAGCACCTCGCCCATGCGCGCCAGCGTTTCCGGCGGTATCGCCGCATCCTGCTCGCCCTCGATCGCGCATTCGCGCAGCACCGTCAGGGTGGGATCGATCTCGCGCCGCTTGCGCTCTTCCATGATGACGCGGAAGATTTCCCACACATCCTGCAGGGCGACAAAGTGGTCGCGCCGGTCCCCCATCACGTGCGTGATGCGCGCCAGGCCCCAGCTTTGCAATTCCTTCAGGCTGTTGCTGACATTCGAGCGGGCCACGTTCAGGCTGGCCGCGATGTCTTCCGCCGTCAAGGGTTCGTTGGCCAGGAACAGCAGCGCGTGGATCTGCGCCACGGTGCGGTTGACGCCCCAGCGGGTGCCCATCTCCCCCCAGTGGAGGATGTATTTCTGAGTAGTCGGGCTTAATTCCATGATTTCTCTTATTTCTGTCGTTACAGAAATGTAAGACGAAACAGAAATCGAGTCAAGCGCGATTCGTCAGGTGCGTGCGGGCGGCTGGCCCATGGCGCGCAGGAAGGCTTGCTGCGAGGCGTGCAGCTGGCCATAACCGAGTTCGCGGTACACAAGACCGTGGCGTGGGGCCAGCTCGGCGATGATGCGCGCCAGCGCCGGGTAGTGGCGGTGGTTCCAGGTGGGGAACAGATGATGCGTCAGGTGCAGGTTCAAGCCGCCGAGCCAGTAGCCGAGCCAGCGCAGGCGCCGCGGTTGCGGCGTCCAGTCGCAGGCCGTGTAAAACGTGTGCTGGTACCAGTCGTGCGGCAGGGTGCCGTCCACGCCCGGCTGGAAAAATTCCACTTCGGCCCAGTGCGTGCCAAGGATCAGCGCCACCAGCGCGCACGAGGCGAGCATCTGGCCCACGAAATACGCGCCCAGCACCACGCCCCAGCCTATGCCCTGCTGCTGCAGCACCCACATGGGCAGCGCCAGCACCAGCGCCACGTGGCCCAGCTTCCAGCCCAGGAACGACAGCCAGCCGCGCCAGCCCTGCAAGCGGCTGTGCGCGGCCACGGGCGTCTTGCCGAAGCGGTCCAGCCAGTCGCCATACCAGTTCAAATACGGCAGCGACAGGGCCGCCACCACGGGCCAGTACAGGTATTGATAGCGGTACTGGGGCGACCAGCTTTGGTACGGCGTCTGGCGCAGGAAGGGATTCGGTTCCGTGTCGAGGTCATAGCCTTCCACGTTGGCATACGTGTGATGAAAGTGCACGTGGCGGATGGTCCAGAAATCCGTGTCCACGCCCACGGGCAAGCCCACCAGGCGGATCAGGATGCGGTTCAGGCGTCCCTGGCGGAAGACGGCGCTGTGGGCCGCGTCGTGCAGGGTATTCATGGCCAGCGCCATGGCCGCGACCAGGCAGGCGACATAGCTGGCGACAAACGGCCAGGTGCTGTCGGCGTTCAAGGCCAGCGCATACAGCCCCGCCGTCAACGCGGCCAGGAACACGGTCTTTGCATGCAGGCGCAGGTCGCCGAAGCGGTGCTTTCCCTCGCTGGCGAGATAGGCGTCGGCGCGCGCGCGCAATTCGCGGCGGAAGGCGGAATCGCGGGCTGGCTGGAAGCGCAGCGGCGGCAAGGAAGGCACAGGCGTCACGCGCGCGTCCCCGCCGCGGCCGGCCACCACAGGCGGCGCGCGCCATCGAGGCCATGCGCCAGCAGCGCGGCCAAAAACACCATGCCCCAGGCGTCGCGCGCGCCATACCAGCCCAGATACAGGACCGGCATGGCCAGCGCGATGGCGACCCAGGCGATGGCGCCCCAGCGGCGTGCATCGGACAGGCCGCCCAGCGCCAGCGTACCGCCAAAGATCAGCGCGAACAGGATGGCCTGCTGCGCGCCGGCCAGCGCCGCTTCGTGGTTGACGTAATAGATCACCAGGCCAAACAGGATCACGCCGCCGATGCCGATGAACAGTTCGGGCACCTCGAAAGTGCCGCGCGACTGCCAGTGGGGAAAGCGCGCGCGCAGCCATTTGAACAGTTTGCCGTTGCTGGCCAACAGGGGGTTGTGCGTGGGTGTCATGCCCTTCACGCCATAGCGCATTTCCACGCCTTCGAGTTCGGCCTGGAAGCTGCCGAACAGCCTGTCCCACAGCAGCAGGGTGCCGCCGAAATTGCGGTTGATGTAGCGTTTATCCGTGCCGTGGTGCACGCGGTGGTGCGACGGCGTCACCATGACTTTGTCGAGGATGCCGGACTTGTTCACCAGCGCGTTGTGGTTATACAACTGCACCGTGTAATGCAGCGACGAGACGACGAGGAAGATTTCCAGCGGCACGCCCAGCACGGCCAGGATGGCGATGAAGGGGAAATTCGTCAGCGACGAATACCAGGAATTGCGCACGCCCAGCGACAGATTGAAATGCTCGCCCTGGTGGTGCACCACGTGCACGGCCCACAGCAAAGGAATTTTGTGGTGCAGCCGGTGCATCCAGTAAAAGCACAGGTCCCAGGCAAAAAAAGCGAAGACCCATTGCGCCACCACGGGCCACTGGTCCACGATGTGCAGGTTCACATGGCGCAGCAGCAGGGCAAACGCGGCCACTTCCACGCCGCGGAACACCCACATCAGGATGTGGCCGGAATTGAGATTGAAAATGACGTCTTTCCACGGCACGGGGGTCTTGCGCACCCATTTGAGGATCAGCAGTTCGGCCAGCACGAAGGCCAGCATGACAAGGAAAGAGAGGGCAAAAGGATTCATCATGATGCGGTTTTGATGGAAATGGCGCGGCGGGCTGCCCAGAATACCTGCATTTTCGCCAACATGCCGCCCGCCACGCCCACGGCCAGGCCGGCGGCCAGGTCGATGCTCACGTGCCGGCGCAGTGCGATGATGGCGTAGCAGATGGCCACGCCCAGCGCCACAGCCAGTGCGGAGCGCAGCAGGTGGCGCTTGTCGCACAAGGCCCACACGCACAGCAATGTCAGGGCGCCATGCAGCGACGGCAGGCAGTTTTGCGTGGAGTCCGCCGACTGCAGCATGCGCAGCGCCTGCGTGCTCCAGGCATTGCCGTCACCCACGGGCGGATACGCGAGGGTGGTCGGGTACAGCAGGAAGACCACGCCGCACGCCAGCGCGGAGAGCGCCATGGCGCGCGCCAGCCAGCGCACGCGCGCCGCATCGGCCGCCAGGTAGGCGTACGGGATCAGGATGAAGAAGGACAGGTACAGCCAGATGGCCGCGTCGCTGTAGGGAATGGCGCGATCCAATGCCGTTTCCGGCAGCAGCACGCCCTGCCCTTGCAGCACATCGCTGGAAAAGTACACGAGGCCGACGCTGCCCCAGCCAGCCAGCAGATGCAGCAGGCGGCAGCGTACGGTCATGGAAGAAGGATTCATGCGCTCGCAAGGCGCCGGATGCGGCGCCGTTTCATGGTGGGGTCAAAGGGAGGCAGTTCGCCGCTCACCGTCCAGGCCAGGCCGTCGACGGCCACGCCCAGGCCGCGCAGCACCGCTGCCAGATGTGCGCGCAAGGCCGCCAGGCCCGCGTCGTCCAAAGCCGCATGCAGCAGCAAGGCGCTGTCGCCCTGCTGCACCAGGCGGTAGTCGGCGTCCGGCGGCAAGGCTTGCGCGAACGCGCGCGTCAGCACGTCGGCAAACACGGCGATGGGGGCGCCACTGCGTTCAGAGGGAAGCAGCAGCATGTCGTCGCAACGCCCTTCGATGCCATCGATGGCGCGTGTGGCGCGGCCGCAAGGGCATGGCGTGGCGCGGGCGAGCAAAATATCGTCGAGGCGGTAGCGCACGATGGGCTGCGTGATGCGCGTGAAGTCCGTAATCACGGGCACAAAACGACGTTCTTCAGCGTCGAGCCATTGCGGTTCGATGTGCACGTATTCCTCGTTCAGGTGCAGCACACCGTGCTCGCAGCTACTGGCAAGAAAACCCTCGGTGGCCTGGTAGATTTCATGCACGGCGCCGAACGCCTGCACGATCAGCGCGCGGTCCTGCGCTTCCAGCACTTCGGCCACCGAGATGACTTTTTTCGGCGCCAGCGCCAGGCTGCCATCGATGACACGCAAGGCCAGCTGGCGCAGCACCTGGGCCGGTGCGACGATGACGGAAGGTTGATAGCGCGCCAGCTGCGCGCACAGGCTGTCGAACGGTTCGAACAGGTCGTAGAAGGCAAAGGTCAGCCACGGCGAGCGCACGGCCGTGTACAGATTGCTGTTCGCGCGCAGGAACAGGGCGACTCTTTCGCCGGAAAACAGGCCGTCGGGCAGCGCCTTGGCCAGCATCACGCCTGCCCATTGGGCCTTTTCGCGGGGGCTGACGGTAAACACGGCGCGCCGCGACGAGGTGCCGGACGACAGGCCCACCGTGATGTCGCCGACGGCCGGCGTGAAGTCGCGGCTATGCTCGGCCGCCATGGCCGCGTCCATCGCCTGCGCCAGGGTGACGCCCTCGGTGTTCATGGCGTCGAAATGCTCGAGCATCAGCGCCTTGTTCATGGTGGGCCACTGCGCCAGGGGCAGCGCGCGATAGGCAGCGAAATAGCGGCTGCGCGCGCACAGCACATCGATGAAACGCGCCAGCTGCTCCTGCTGGTAGACGTCCAGCTGCGCGCGGTGTGTAAAACGCAGGCGGCGCGTGCGCCAGTACGACAGCAATAACCAGACAATACGCTTCACGGGCGGCCCGCCACAGGCAAATAATCGAGCGTATCTTCATGCGTGATGCGGATCTGCGCATTGCCCGACTGGTGCAGCTGGTACAGCCGGTTCAGGGTGGCGTAGTACGGCGCGCGCTTGTGCTGGATGAGGAACGACAATTCGGACGGCCCGCGCAGCTGCTGGAAACTCTCCGGCACCCAGGCCGCGTCCGATGCCAGCAAGGTCCAGCCGCCATCCTGCAGCACGAAGGCGCCCAGATGGCCGATGGCGTGGCCCGGCAGATCGACGATGTAAATCTCGCCCGTGCCGCTGACGTCGCGCCCGTGCGTGAATGGCAGCAGGGCCGCCGGCAAGGCCGTCTCGGGCACGCTTTCGACAAAAGCCAGGCGGTCGGCAATGTCGGGCGGCAGCAGCTCGGGCACGAAGGCCTGGCGCACGGCGGCCACGCCGGACAGGCCGCGCACGGCGTCCCAGCCCGTTTGGGAGGCCATCAGCCGCGCGCCGGGAAAGTCGCGCAGGCCGGCGATATGGTCGGCGTGGAAGTGCGACAGCAGCAAGGTGTGGATGTCGCCAGGCGATACGCCATGCGCGCGCAGCTGGCCCCGCAGCGATTCATTTTCGTCAAACGAAATCGGCGTCACCCACGCATACAGGCGGTACACGCCTTTCGACGTGGCGGCGCGGAAGTGTTCGGCGTAGCCGGTGTCCCACAGGTACAGGCCCGCGCGCGTCTCGATCAGGTAGGCGCGCGAGGGGAAGCAGCGGCTGGCCAGCCCGCTGCCTTTCAAGACCATGCACGAGGGATGGGTGCAGTGGCCGACACGAAACGCGGTGATGCTAGCCATTGCGCTCCTTGCCCACCTTGTGCGCCGCCGCTTCCTGGCGCATCCACTGCGCCGTCAGGGCGATGCCTTCCTGCAGGCTGACGATGGGACGGTAGCCGAGCACCTTGCGCGCCTTGGCGTTATCGAGCGTCATGTCGAAACTGAGCGCGCCGATGCTATAGGGTGTCAAGGATGGCTCGCGCCCCGTAAAACGCGAAGCGAACTGCATCAGGCGGGCAAGCAGCGCCAGCACGCGGTAAGGCACGCTGACGATCTGGAACGGCTGCTGCAAGTGCTCGCAAAACAGCGTGTGCAAGATGTCGCACAGGCGTGCCGGTTCGCCATTCGTGATGTTGAAGGCGGCACCGGAAGCGATGGTCTTGTGCACGGTGGCCAGCCACATCGCGTGCACGACGTTGTCGACATAGGTGACGTCGATGGTGACCGCGCCGCCGTTGGGCAGCGGCAGCTTGCCGCCGCGCTCCTGCAGCACGCGCGCCAGCCGCGGAATCAGCACCTGGTCGTACGGGCCGAAAATGGCGCGCGGACGCAGGATCACGCAGGTCATGCCGCGATGGCGGTCGACCGACTCCTGCACCAGCTTTTCCGCCATCGCCTTGGAGCGCGCATACGCGTTGACGAAGGCATCGGGGCGGAAGGTTTCCGGCACCTCGTAGCGGTTGCGGTAATCGAAATACATGGCCGGCGTGGAAATGTGCACGAAGCGCGCCACGTGCTGGCTGGCGGCCGCGCGCAGCAGCTGGCCCGTGGCCGTGACATTGGCGGCGATGAAGTCGCGCTCGGCGCCCCATGGCGAGGACAGCGCGGCGCAGTGCCAGACGGTGTCCATGCCGCGCACCAGTTCGTCGACCTGGCGCGGCGAGGCTTGCGCCAGATCGAGCGGCACAAATTGCGCGCCCATGCGCTCCAGTTCACGGCCCACGGCGGCGTTGCGACCCGTGGCGCGCACTTCCACGCCCTGCGCCAGCAGGGTGCGCACGGCATTGCGCCCCAAGCCCCCCGTCGCTCCCGTGACCAGTATCCGCCTCATCGCACCACCTTCACAGATCAAGAATCATGCCGCCGATGGTCAGGCCTGCAGCCGTGCCCATCATCAGCAAACGCTGGCCGGCCACGGCCCGCCCCGTCATCACCGCCTCGTGCAGGGCGGTGGGCAAGGAGGCAGCCACCTGGTTACCATGCGTTTCAAAGATCTTGATGATTTTAGCATCGGGAACGTCAAGGATGCGCGCCGCATGCGCGAGCCCCAATGGGCTGGCCTGGTGCGGCACGACCACATCGACTTTCTCCAGTCCCGCACCTGATTCGGCCATCAATTCCGCGAGGAAATCCGGCATCACCTTGACGGCCAGGCGGAATACGGCCTTGCCATCCATGCGGAACAGATAATCGCCCGGTTCGCAGCCGTTGCGCGGATTGCGCTCGGTGCCGCCGCCGCGGATTTCGCAATAGCGGCGCCCTTCCGGATACGTGCCCATCTTGTAGGCGCGGATGCCGGCGCTGCCGTCACCGCGCTCGACGATGACGGCGGCGGCGCCGTCACCAAAGATCATCGACGCTTCCGGCTCGCTCCAGTCGACGCCGCGCGAGGCGAGGTCGGACGAGACGATGGCGATGCGCCGGTAGGCGCCGCCGGCCAGCATGGACGCGGCCACGCGGAAGGCGGCCATGAAACTGAGGCAGCTGGCGTTGACGTCGAAGCTTTGCGTGCCGGGCGGCAAGCCTGCATGCTCGGCCACGAAGCAGGCCGTATTCGGCAAGGCTTGCTCGGGCACGCCGCAGGCGCAGATCAGCAGATCGATGTCGGATGGACGCAGGCTGGCGTTCTTCAGCGCGTCGAGCAGGGCGGCGGCGCCCAGCTGGCTTTGCGATTCATCGGGCGCGGCGACAAAGCGCGACAGCACGCCGCTCTTGCGCAGGGTGTAGCCAGCCGGATGGCCCAATTTCAGGTCCAGGCTTTCGGAAGTGACGCTGTGCGAGGGCACGGCTTTGCCCGTCGCGATCAGGCGAACTGGAATCATGTTTGCCTTTATGTAAGTTAAATACGAAAAAACACGGTTAATGGAGCGCGCTCAATCGAGTACCAGCGGCGGCAGCTTGACGCCGCAACTCTTGCAGAAACTGGCATCGTCATCGAGCCCTTCTTTCAGGCACGTGGGACAGGTACGCGTGGTGACCAGCTTGGAACTGCGCTGTACCGTCATTTCGGCACTGATAATGCCGGTAGGCACTGCCAGGATGCCCCAGCCGAGCAACATCATCAGCGAAGCGATGGTGCGCCCGATGTCGGTGCGCGGCGTGATATCGCCGAAACCCACCGTGGTCATGGTGCTGATGGCCCAGTATATCGATGTGGGGATGCTGCTGTAACCGTGATCCGGCCCTTCCACGACATACATCACAGTACCCAACAGAAAGACCACCATCATGACAAAAGACAAGAAAATGAGGATCTTGCGCCGGCTGGCCAGCAAGGCCCGCCCCAGCACCGTGTATTCATGCACATAGGACGTGAGCTTGAGGATACGGAACATGCGCAGCAGGCGCAAAATACGCACGTCGATCAGCACATGCGCGCCCGGCAGCAGCAAGCCGATGTAGGTCGGCACGATGGCCAGCAAGTCGATGACACCGAAAAAACTCTTGGCGTAGCGTACCGGATGCTGCAGGCACGACAGGCGGGCAAAATATTCGATGGTGAATAAAATGGTGAAAAACCATTCCAGCGCCGTCAGCCAGGTGCCATAGCGCTCGGCCACGGAGGCGACGCTGCTGAGCACGACCACCGTCACGCTGATCAGGATGGCGGCGATCAGCAGCAGGTCAAAGGCGCGGCCCGTGCGCGTTTCCGCCTCGAAAATGACGGTGTACACCTGCTCGCGCCAGCCCCGCTCGGGCTTGCCAAATTTTTGCTGCGTTTCCTGTGCCGCCAATTGCTGCGGCGTCAAGGGTGCCGCGCCGCTCTTCGTCGCGGCTTTCATGTGGGTAGTGTGCTCATATATTATTATTGTATAGATAATTTACAAAGCACGGCGACACGCACGATTGCGCTGCAGGTTTCACTACAACAACGCTACGACAGCTTTTTCGCCAGCAACACGGCATTACGCCGGTCGCGTTCGGCTTGCACGATGTCCGTCGTGCGCGCTTCCGACAGGCCCACCGTGTGCAGCACGGTGGCCGTCAGCTGCAGCGCCGACTCCAGCGCCTCGGGCACGACCAGGGTGGCGCCCGCCTGTATCAGGGCCACCGCATGCGCCTCGTCGCGCGCGCGCGCATACACGGGCAGCTGCGGATATTCGCGGCGGATCGATTTCACGGCATGCAGCACGGAGGCCGCATGGTCCATGGTCAGCACCACGGCGGCAGCCCGGTCCGCATTGACCTTTTGCAACAGTTCGGCGCGCGACGCATCGCCGAAATACACGGGGAAACCGCGCGGATGCAGGGTCGTCACCAGGCGCGCATCATTTTCAATCGCCACATACGCGATATCCTGTTCCGTCAGCACCTTGGCCAGCAACTGCCCCACCCGGCCGAAACCGGCGATGATGACGGTGCTGCCCTGCGGCGGCAACGCGCCGCGCGACAGGTCGGCCAGCTGATGGTGGTGGCGCCGTTCCCACCAGTTGCCGAACGCGCGCGCCGCCTTGGCCAGCGCCGGCGTGGCAAACAGGCTCAGGCCCACCACCAGCATGACGAATTGCGCCACCTGCGGACCGATCAGCTTGGTACCGAGCGCATACGCGACGACGATGAAGGCGAACTCGCCGCCCTGCCCCAGCAGCACGCCCGTTTCCACGGCGCGCCCCCAGTGAAAGCCGCCGATGCGGAAAATCACGCTGATGACCAGGGTTTTCAGCGCAAACAGGCTCAGCACGGCCAAGGGAATCAGAATCGGCGACTTGAAGATTTCGCGCACGTCGATCTGCATGCCCACGGACATGAAGAACAAGCCCATCAGCAAGCCCTTGAAGGGTTCGATCGTCACTTCCACTTCGTGGCGAAATTCCGTCTCCGCCAGCAGCAAACCGGCCAGCAAGGCGCCCAGCGCCATCGACAGGCCCGCCAGATACGTCAGGCCCGCAATGCCCAGAGTGCTGAGCAAGGTCAGAGCCATGAACACGTCCGGCTGGCGTTTCTTGACGAAAAACTGGAACAGCGGACGAATCACGCGGCGCCCCAGCAGATAGATCAGCAGGATGGCGCCCGCCGATTTCACGGCCGCAAAGCTGAGCAGATACGCCAGGTCGTCGCTGCGCCCGCTGGCGAACACGTCGATCAGGATAAACAGCGGCACCACCATCAGATCCTGGAACATCAAAATGGAAAAGCCCGCCTGGCCGCTTGGGGTCTGCAGCGAGCGCTGGTCGGTCAGCAACTGCATCACCACGGCCGTGGACGACAGCGACAGCACCAGGCCCAGCACGATGGACGCTTCCAGCGACAGGCCAAAATAGTACGCGACGCCGCCGATCAGGCAAGCGCTGACCGCCACCTGCCCCACGCCCGCGCCGAACACCCAGCGCCGCAGCGCCCACAACCGTTCCGTCGACAGTTCCAGGCCAATCATGAACATCAAAAACATCACGCCCAGCTCGGCCAGGCCGCTGACTTGCTCGGCACGCACGAACGAAAAATACGTCAGCCACGTGAAGTCACCGGCCCACAGGCCGAAGCCGAAGGGACCGAACAGGGCGCCGACGGCCAGGAAGCCGAGCACCTGGTTGACCTTCAGGCGTTGCAATAGCGGAATAAAAATCCCGGCCAGGGCGAGAAACAGCAGGGTTTCCCGCAAATACGGTAAGGCGTGTTGCTCTTCCAAAATAATCCTAACTAAATATCATTCTTGCTGAATTGGTAGTGTCGCATGCTGGGCCACGGCGAAGCAGGCCCACACGCGATATTTTTTGCCTAAGAGCAACACATCCGTTCTTATTTCGGCGGCGCCAGCATGTCCGCACGGGGGCGGTCCCAGCCCGGTACGTAGGCGGGACAAGGGCGGCTGCGGAACTGCTGTAGCTCCACGGTCGTAAAATTGGGCAGCATGCCGGGGTTGAAACGCACATCCGTCAGCTTATCCGCATGCAATCTGGGCATGCGGGCAAAGCGGAACCAGGCGTCGACATAGCAATTGTCTTCCTGCAGCGCGCGCAAGGCGGCCAGGCTGCCTGCCGCCTGCGCGGAGACGGCGATGCCGGGCGCCAGTTGCCGCCCTTGCTTGCCCGTCTCGGCCAGTCCGGCCGGGCAGGCGGCGGGCGCCAGCGACCCGGGCAGCAGGCTCAGGGTGCCGCGCCGCAAGGTGTACACGTCGGTCTTGCTGTCGAGCGAAACGTAAATCCAGCACAGCGGGTGGCTGGGGAAGGCCGTCATCGCCACATCCCACACGCGCGTGCCGGGGTCCAAGCGCTGCACGGCCGCCTCGATGCGCGTACGGCCGATGGCCGAGGCCACGCCCTGCGTGCCAATAAAAGTGGCGGCCAGCGCGAAGGCCAGCAGCAGCGCTCCCCGTCCCCGCTCACCGGCCCGCCCTTGCAGCACGGCCAGCACCACGCCCAGCCCCAGCAAGACAGCCAGCGAGGCAGGCGCCAGATAGGATTTATAGGTGAAGAAACACAGGGCCGCCGCCAAGGCGGCCAGCAGCACGCTTTTGACGATGCCATAGCGCAAGGACATGATCACGGGCACGCCCAGCAGCACCCAGAACATGGGTTCGACAATGAAGACCATGTCGCCATACAGCCAGCGGCTGTCGAACGGATAAAACGGGTGCAAGCCATAGGAATTGAGGAAATCCATGCCCATGTGCAAGCAGAATCCCAGCAACAGACAGGCCGCCAGGCCCACTCTGGCAGGTACGCTGCTTTTCAGCAAGCGGCGTGCGCCGGGCCACAGCAGCCACAGCAGTGCCAGCAACAACAGCGCCTGCGGCAAGGCCAGCAGCAAGGTATGCGTGTGGCCACGGTGGTGCAGCATATAGCCGAACGGGCGCGGCAGCAATCTGGTCAGCACCAGGTCCAGGTCGGGCGCGTTGCTGGCAAACCAGGCAGTAAACAGAAACAGCGCGCGCCGGGTGCGCTGCGCGGGGGCTTGCGGCTCGGGCGGCAGGCTGCGGTGTAGCAGTTCGCCGACCCCGAGGCCGATGACCGAATGTGTAATATTATCCATCGGGCAATTTTACAGGATGCGGCCACCCCAAGAGCAAAGGCTGGGGTCGTACCCTCAGGGTACGACCCCGGATTCTGCCATTGGACTTGTTCAATCAAGCGGTTACAGTGCCTGTAAATCTTCCCCGCGCATGCCCACCAGCAAGGCGCGGCCATCGGGCAGCACGCGGAACTCGCCATAGCGGGCCTTTTCCCAGCGCGCCGCCTCGCCTTCCTTGAAGAACCAGGCATCGCTGACCAGCACCCAGTTGCCATCCTTCGGCGTCAGCTCGAGCAGGAATTCGCCGGGCGCCAGCGCCTCTTTGGTGTACGGACGCAGCAGTTCTGCCACGCCGCGCGCATCGCGCCTGGCCACCACGAGGGGCCGGCCTGGCGCCCTGTCCACGCTGGCCAGGGTGCTCAGCACGCCGAGGTTGACGAAATTGAGGCGCATGTAATCGCCCTGCATCAGCGAGCGGGGATCGACGGGTTCCAGCGCCACGAAGATGGCTTGCCCCTTGGCGATCAGCTGCTCTTTCTGCCAGATGCCGCCATTGGCGACCAGCAGCACCAGCAGCAAGCCCCCAAGCACGCCGAGACGGACATTGCGGCTCTGGGTAGCCACAGCCGATGGTTTACTTTCCACCAGATGCAGCACGGCGCCGCGCGTAGCCAGCCACGACAGTGCGCACAGCACGGCGCCGGCCACGGCCAGCAACGCCGCCTTGCTGGCCAGCGGCCAGGCCAGCTGGTAATAAAAGCTGCCGATGATCCACGCCGCCGCCAGCGCAGCCGCCACGGCCACGCGCGTGCGCCCGCTCGTCACACAATACGCGAGGATCAGCAGCACGGGGCCCAGCGCCGGCATGAACCACGCCAGCACGACCAGCACCAGCGCCACGCCAATGGCGGGCAACTGGCGCAGCGCCGGCCAGCGCCATCCCGTCCAGACGGCCGCCGCCGTGGCCAGCACGAGCGACACCCCATTTAACGCCTGCGCATACCAGGCGCTGGTCTGGTGCCGGCTTACTTCGCGCGCCACGTCGCCGGCAATACCACCGCCCAGCGCACCACCCAGCATGAAGGTCATGCCGGACCAGAAGACCAGCCCCAGCAAGATGGCCAGGACCCACCCCGTCGACAGCGATTCCAGGAAGGCGGCGACGGGCGCGCCGCGGCCATCGTTGAAGGCCTGCTTCTGCAGCCAGTGCGCGCCCAGCCAGAGTGCCAGGGCCAGCATCCAGGCCAGATACAGTTGCGTTGGGTCGTTCTCGAAAATCCAGTCGCGCGTGCTATCGATGATGCCCAGTCCCAGCAAGCCGCAGGCGACCAGCCCCAGCAGCACACGCAGCCAATCGCGCGGCAGGGTAGCGGCCACCATCAGGCAGGCCAGGCACAGCAACAGCGAGGCAATCTGCGTGGAACAATCGCGGTACAGGGCATAGCCGAGCAAGCTGCCGCCCACCAGCAGGCAGGGCACGGCCAGCTGCTCGACAAACAGCGCCACGCCGCGCATGCGGATCAGCAGCACAGACACCACCAGCACGATGGCCGCCACGATATATGCGCCGGGACCGTGGCGCACCACGCTTTCCAGGCCCGCACCCAGCGCCAGGACCAGAGGGATGGCGGCCAGCCAGGCGCCGAAGGCCGTCATCAGCACCAGCGGCCACGGCCGGACATCCTGCACGGGACGGCTGGTACCCGACGGTAACAAACCGGCGCGCGTGGCGTCGTCGATCAAGGTGGCGAGCGCATCGGCTCGCTGACTGTTCATATTGCTCATGCCGCCTCCTGGCGCGTGCGCCACAAAATGCCTTGCACGGTGAGCGCCAACAGCACGGCCGCAAACAAGCCCAGCATCACCAGCCTGCCGATGCCATCGCCATTGCCACCGCCATTGAACAGCAGGTATCCCAGCCCCCACACCAGCAGGGTGTTCAGGCCCAGCGCGACGGCGCTCAGGCCGAACACGTCAAACAAGCTGCGCGTGGCCAGCAGGACGCCGGCGACGGCCAGTAAGCCCAGCCCGGCCCAGTACGGCGATTCGACCTCGCTGCCGAACAGGGCGCTGACGGCCGTGCCCGTGATGAGGATGGTGGCGAGCACCAGGCCCAGGCGCAAGGCCCAGCTGCCCGCGCCCGTCCAGCGCGCCAGCAGGGGCGAGACAAACGCACAGGCCAGCAGCACGGCCAGCCAGCCGCTGACGAAAATGCTCAGGTCGGCCGAATTGATGCGCCAGCTGTGGTGCGCATGCGCCTGCATCCACAAGGCCGCGGCCGTCGAAAAAATCAGCATCCACGGCGTCCACAGCACGTCGCTGCGCGCCACCAGGCACAGGGGCAAGGCCAGCGCGGCCCACAGGGCGAACAGCTGCCACGGATCGGCGCCCGTCTGGTACGTCTGGCCGAAATACGCGAACAGGCCGCCGATGGCCAGCAAGGCCATCAGCAACAGCGGCACGCGCGCCTTGGGTACGGCGAAGGCCCCCACGCAGGCGGCGGCCAACACGCCTTGCAGCAGGGCAAAGCGGCCCATGCGACCCAGGTCTTCCCAGTTGGCGGCCACCCAGCAGATCAATCCCATGCCCAGCAAGGCGGCGCCCAGCACGGCGACGCCGCGCGGCAGCCAGTAGGCCAGGCGCGCGGGTTCGCGCTGGAAGCCGGCCACTTCCTGCAACTGCCGGGTTTGTCGGGCATCGAGCGCATGGGCCGAGGCGAGTTGATACACGGCGAGGCGTAAATCCATCGTCTGCTTTCTTTGTCAGGAAATAGGGGGCGTCAGGTCAGCGCTCGACGTTCACGCCGCGCCAGAAGGCGACGTGGCCGGCAATTTGCTTGGCGGCATCCTTGGGCTGGGGGTAATACCAGGCGGCGTTGGCATTCGTCTGGCCATCGACGACAAGGTCGTAATAGCTGGCCGTGCCCTTCCACGGGCAGATGCTGGTGTGGCTGCTGGGACGCAGGTAGGCCTGCGTCACCTTGGACAAAGGAAAATATATATTGTTTTCAACGACTTGCACCTGATCGTCGGCCGCTTGCGCGATGACGACACCATTCCAGCTGGCTGTTGGCATTTGACTATCCTCCTTCTGCGCCGAGTGTAGCGCAAAAAGTCTGTCATGGCGCGCGCCATTGGCGCCCCGCTCAGGCGCCGCTGATGATCTGGCGCAAGGCTTGCTCAAACACTTCGGGCGGCTGGCCGCCGGAAATCAGGTGGCGCTCGTTGATGATGACGGCAGGCACCGAGTTGATGCCGTTCTGCTGGTAGAACCGCTCCTGCGCGCGCACCTCGTCCGCGTAGGCATCGGAGGCCAGCACCTCGGCCGCCTTCACGGTATCGAGGCCCACCTTGCCGGCCACGGCCAGCAGCACCTCGTGCGAGGACGGATTCTGGCCCTGCGTGAAATACGCATCGAACAGCGCCATCTTGAGTGCCTTCTGGCGCCCTTCGATCTCGGCCCAGTGCAGCAAACGGTGCGCATCAAACGTGTTGTAGATGCGGCCGCGCTTGTCCATGGCAAAGGTAAAGCCCAGCTGCTCGCCGCGCGCGCGGATCGCTTCGCGCGACTGCGCCATCTGTTCCGGGGTGGAACCGTATTTGCGGGCGATGTGTTCGCCGATATCCTCGCCTTCGGCCGCCATATTGGCGTTCAGCTCGAAGGGCTGGAAGTGGATCTCGGCCTGGACGGTGCCGTCCAGCTTGGCCAAGGCTTGCTCCAGCGATTTCAGGCCGATCACGCACCAGGGGCAGGAAACGTCAGAAACGAAATCGATACGGATGGGAACGGGTGTGGCGGAGGAGGTGGGGACAGTCATGGGGGCAGCCTTTGCGCGAGTCGGTGGCGGCCGCACCGCGCGGCGCCGCAAGCACAGCATATGCGTGCGGGCCGCGGGAAATCAAGCGCTTACTTTTTCTTGACGGGCGCCTTGGCCCCATCCTTCTTGCCGCCGATCTTGCTTTCCTTACCAGAGAGCAAGTTTGCGATGTTCTGGCTGTGGCGGTAAGCCAGCAGCACGCTCATGACGATGACGGCCAGCAAGATGGGATCGACGCCGAACAGCAAGCCATAGTAAAACGGCGCGAACAGGGCCGCCACCAGGGCTGCCAGCGAAGAATAGCGAAACGCGTAGGCGATGATCAGCCAGGTGGCCAGGGTCGCCAGGCCCAGCCAGGGATTAATCCCCAGCAACACACCGAGGGCCGTGGCCACGCCCTTGCCGCCGACGAAGCGGAAGAACACGGGCCACAGATGGCCGAGGAAGACGGCGATGGCCACCAGCGCCACGGCCGTGTCGCCCACGCCCAGCGCGCTGGCAAAATGGTCGGCCAGGAACACGGCCAGCCAGCCCTTGGCGCCATCGCCCAGCAAGGTCATGATGGCCGCGCCCTTGTTGCCGCTGCGCAGCACGTTGGTGGCGCCCGGATTTTTCGAGCCATAGGTGCGCGGATCGGCAATGCCGTAGACCTTGCTCATCACCACGGCAAACGATATCGAGCCGAGCAAGTAAGCGGCCACTGTCATTGCCACGGTTGTGATTACTGGATTCATTTCTTCCCTTTATTATGTTTATTGCACCAGCGTCGAGGCTGGCGCAGCAGAATATACACCATGCTCCATGCCCCGCAACAGGCTTTGGACGATTTCCTTAATCCTGCAGCGCGCACTGCACCGGCTTGGCCTTGAGCAAATCCATGAGCACCTGCGGCGCCAGCGAGACGAGAAAACCGCGCCGCCCGCCATTGATGTAGATGCGTTCGAGCGCCAGGATGGATTGCTCCACGTACACGGGCATCGCTTTTTTGGTGCCGAACGGCGAGGTGCCGCCGATCATGTAGCCGGAATGGCGCTGCGCCACCTCGGGCTTGCACGGCTCGACGGACTTGCAGCCGATGCCACGCGCCAGGTTCTTGGTCGATACCTTGCAATCGCCATGCATGAGCACGATCAACGGCTTGGCCGCCTCGTCCTGCATCACCAGGGTCTTGATCACCGCGTGTTCCGGCACCCCCAGCTCGCGCGCCGAGACGCTGGTGCCGCCGTGCTCCTCGTAGGGATATGGGTGTTCATCGAAGGCAACCTGATGCTTGCGCAGCAGCTGCGTCGCCTGAGTTTCGGAAATATGCTCTTTTTTAGCCATGCGTGATACGCTGATCGTTCAGTGAGGAGTGCTAATTATGCAGCAAGAAATCCGCTTTGCCACATTCAATGTCTGCAACCTTGCCCCCGCCGGGGCGAAATTGTATGACAACCTGGAACCGTTGAGCCCGGCGCAATACGACGCCAAGGCGGAATGGACGGCGCGGCAAATCGACTTGCTCGACGCCGACGTGATTGGTTTCCAGGAAATTTTCTCGCAAGCGGCCCTGCGCGACGTGCTGTCGCGCACGCGCCATTACCGCGCAGCCGCCCTGGCCGGCCACGATGCGATGGACGCGGCCGGACGCATGCTGCCTACGGTGGCGCTGGTGTCGCGCCTGCCGCTGGCCGGCGCCGGAGTTGCCTGGACGAACTTCCCGGCCGGCGTGAGCGTATCCGCCGAAGACAATGTCTGCCGCTTCGCCCGCGCACCACTGCACGTGCAGGTCATCTTGCCTGGTGGACAACTCACGGATGTGGTCGTGGTGCACTTGAAATCGCGCCGGCCCGACTACCGCCATGGCGACGGCAACGATGCCATCGCCTACGCACTGGCCAACCTGCGCTCGCTGCAGCGGCGCGGCGCGGAAGCGGTGGCCCTGCGCGTGCTGGCAAGCGAACTGGGCCACAGCAGCCGTCCCCGCATCGTGCTCGGTGACTTCAACGACATCGCCAATGCCGTCACCACGTCCATCGTCATGGGCGCGGGCGCACCGTGCGAACCAGGCATGGAAATGCGAGAACGCCTGTACGACGCCAACGCCATCGCCCTGCGCCAGGATGCGGCGCGCCACGCGGGCTACACGAATATCCACGACGGCGCCTACATGACGATCGACCATATCCTCGTCTCCGAGCATTTCCACGCCGCCTCGCCGCGCGCCATCGGCGTGCTGCAGGAAGTCACGTATATCAACGACCATTTGCTGCTGGGCCTGCCGCACGCCTCCGACCATGGCCAGGTGCTGGCGCGCATCAAGCTGCTGGGAAACATTAACTAGTTCAATAACTTCGCCAGCGCACTGCCCTCGACTTGCGCGCTGGCATAGCGCCCCTGGTATTGCTGGCAGCCCTGCCCCCGCAGATAGGCCAGCTGCTGCGCCGTTTCCACGCCTTCGGCAATCACCGTCAATTGCAGTTCGCGCGCCATGGCGATGATGGTGGCGGCGACCATCGTGTCGGATTCGCCTGCCGCGCCGTCCGCCGCGGCGGGCAGGAAGGATGGGTCGATCTTGAGTTTATCCACCGGGTAATGGCGCAGATTGGCCAGGCGCGAATAGCCGGTACCGAAGTCATCGATGGCCAGCCTTGCGCCCAGCGCGCGCAGCTGCGCCAGCACGCCAGCCAGGCGCGCGCCGCCCTTCATCAGCAAGGACTCCGTCACTTCCAGTTCCAGGCAGGCGGCAGGCAAACCCGACACGGCCAGCGCCTCTTGGACGCTGAGCAATAAATTATTGTGCAGGCATTGCGCCGGCGACAGGTTCACGGCCACGCGCCAGGCCTGGCCCGCATCGTGCCAGGCGCGCGCGCGCCGGCAAGCTTGCTGCAGCACCCAGTTGCCAATCGATACCATCAAGCCACACTCCTCGGCCACGGCGATGAAGCGCTCGGGCGGCAGCACGCCCAGTTGCGGGTGGCGCCAGCGCAACAACGCTTCGGCGCCGACGATTTGCCCGCTGGTAACATCGAGCGCGGGCTGGAACTCCAGCACAAATTCATCGCGGCCCAGCGCGGCGCGCAAGCCCTGCTCCAGGCTGGCCCGCTCGATGATTTGCGCATTCATCTCGGCATTGAAAAACTGGAAATTGTTACGCCCGCCTTCCTTGGCATGGTACATGGCGATATCGGCGTTGTGCACGAGGGTCTCGATGCTGTCGCCATCGCTGGGAAAGATGGCCACGCCGATCGAGGTCGACACCTGCAGTTCGTATTCGCCCAGCTGATAGGGCTGCGTGACGGCATGCAGCAGGCTGGACGCCACATGGGCCACCTGGTCGATGCCGCCCACCTCGGCCAGGATGATGACGAACTCGTCGCCGCCATGCCGGCTGACGGTATCGACGCCGCGCACGCAGCGCACCAGGCGCCGCGCCACTTCCTTGAGCAGCAAATCGCCCACGTGGTGGCCCATGCTGTCATTGATGTGCTTGAAGTGGTCGAGGTCCAGGTACAGGATGGCCAGCATGCTCAGCTTGCGTCGCGCGGCCGCCAGCGCCTGCGACAGCCGGTCCAGCAGCAGTACCCGGTTCGGCAAGTCGGTCAGGAAATCATGCTCGGCCAGGTGGCGCGTGTGCTCCTCGTTTTTCTTGCGCTCACTGATATCGTTGAGGATGGCCAGGTAATTGCTCAATTGCCCCTGGCTGTCGCGGATGGCCGTCAGCGACAGCCAGGCCGGGTAGCGCCCGCCCGCCTTGCGCTGGCCCGCGATATCGCCTTGCCAATAGCCGTTGGCCTCGACTTCGTCCCACACGTGGTCGAAAAACGCCGGCGCATCCGGCTCCACGCCGTGCTGGACGAAAGGCTTGCCCAGCATGTCGTCCAGGCTGTAGCCGCTGATTTCGCTGTACGCGGGATTCATGCTGACGACGCGCTGCTGCGGGTCCATCACGACGATGGCGACACTGGCATGCTCGATGACCTGTACCGACAGGTACAGAGCCCGCTCGGCCAGTTTGCGCGAGGAAATATCGCGGATCACGGCGTAAAACAGATAGGTATGGTCGAGCGTGACGGAAGTGAGCAGCACCTCGCCCCAGAACAGCTGGCCCGCGCACGTCTGATAGCGCCAGTCGTAGCGGCAGTTGCCGTCGGCGTGGGCCTGCGCCGCCAGTTGCGTGCCGCGCAACGACGACAAGGCGCCATCGGGCTGGCGCAGCGGCGAAAAGTCGCTGAGGCGGCGCCCCAGCAGGCGTGGCCGGTCTTCACATTGAAACAGGGCAATGGCAGCCGGATTGGCTTCGGCGATGTACTCGTCGCGCAGCAGTACGATGGCGTCGGCGGACTTGTCGTACAGCTGGCGAAAATTGTCGCCCATCAGCAGCAAGGCACCCTGCGCGGCGCCATCCTGGCCGCTGGCCGTGATGTCGACATCGATGCACACCACTTGCCGCACACGTCCGGACTGGATGACGGGAAACACGGTGGAACAGATGCAGCGCGGCGCGGCCCCGTCGGCGTCCAGCTTCCACAGGCGTGTGCTGCGCGCCTTGCCGCTCTCCCACACGGCCGCCAGTTCGCCGGAGACATCCTCGGCCAGGCTGGCGGCATCCGGCAGCGAAGCGGCCACCCTGGCCCACGGCTGGCCCAGCGCCAGCTCGGCCGCCACGCCATACAGGCGCGCCGCACCTAAGCTCCAGTAGCGCACGATGCCGTCGCGGTCGATGCCACGCACGGCCAGGCCAGGCGCCTGTTCGACGGCGGCAACGATGATGGACAGCAAGTCCAATGCCTTGCCGGCCGGCCCCGCCTGCGGTTCGGCAGCGGCAAGCAGGCGCCCCGGCGACGGCGCGGCTCCGACAATCCGATCAGACATCAGGCCCCCGTGGCGCGGCCGCGCGGCAACCGGCGGGCGTGTGGCCTGTCCGGTGGCGCAACCATCCCGACCATTCTTGCGCGCCGGCGAATCGGCTTCTTGAGGATGCGCAAGCATCGTGACGTGCACGGCGGGCATGCTTACTGTGGTCTCCGGTCGCCGTTTTTTGCATTCCAGCCCCGATTTTGTGCAATCTGTCGCACGGCGATGGCGGCCGGACTTGAATCTTCCTAAAGTGGCAACATGCGCATCGCCGTGAACGGCCGCAGCGGCAGGCGTGCTGCCTGCGGCCGCCACGGCGATGCGCTACCCGAATTCCCTCCCGGCCAGCGACAGGCCGGGTCCGCACCGAGACCTGGCTCCGAGCCCCTGCGCCGCTCCTGAAAAAAACCTATGAAAAACGAGACCCTGCCCCCCGCCTCTCCCCTTGCCGCCACGCGCCGCCGGCGCTGGCGCACCCCCGTGCTGATCCTGGTCGTACTGGGTCTGGCCGGGGGCGGATGGACAGTGATGCAATCGAAGCAGCAAGCCGCCAAGACGGCCGAATTGCAAGCGAGCAAGAAAAAGGAGCAGGCAAAGTCCGCCGTGCATGAACTGGCGCAGGGCGACGTGGCCGCCATCGATGCGCGCGCGCTGACCATCAGCCTGCCCCTTGCCGGCTCGCTGGCGCCCGTGACCCAGGCTACCATCAAGGCCAAGGTCTCCGGCGTGATCCAGGAAACGACCTTGCAGGAAGGCCAGCAAGTGGCCAACGAGCAAATCCTCGTGCGCCTGGATGCGGCCGACCTGCGCGCCCGCCTGACGCAGCAGCAAGCCATGCTGGACGAAGCGCAGGCGCGCCTGTCCATGGCGGCCAAGAACGAGGCGAACAGCCAGGCCCTGCTCAAGCAAAAATACATTTCGCAGACGGCCTACGACACCACGCAAAACTCGGTCGACCTGGCGCGCGCCAACGTCAAGTCCGCCGCCGCCATGGTCGATATCGCCCGCATCGCGCTGGCCGATACGGTGATCCGCGCACCGATGGCCGGCATCGTCAGCAAGCGCCACCTGCAGGCCGGCGAAAAAGTCTCGCCCGACATGCCCGTCTACACCATCGTCAACCTGGCGCAGCTGACCCTGGAAGCGCCTGTGCCCAGCGCGGACATTCCCCGCATCAAACTGGGGCAAGACGTGCATTTCAAGGTCGACGGCTTCGGCGCGCGCGACTTCGCCGGCAAGGTCACGCGCATCAACCCCACCACCGAGAGCGGCTCGCGCGCCATGCTGGTCTACATCGCCGTCGACAATGGCGATGGCGCGCTGCGCGGTGGCATGTTCGCCAAGGGCAGCATCGTCACCGAGCGCTCGCCCGTGGCGCCACTGGTGCCGCTGACGGCCGTGCGCCATGAAAAGCAGGGCCCCGTCGTGTACGCGCTGGTGGGCAACAAGGTCGTCGCCCAGCCCATCACACTGGGACTGCGCAACGAGGATGAAGGCTATGCGGAAGTCAAATCCGGCCTGGTGCCGGGCGCCAAAGTCATCGTCGCCAAACTCGATGGCGTGAAACCTGGCCACAGCGTGACCTTCGCCGCGCCCGCCGCCGCCCCTGCTGCACCAGCGGCCGTGCTGGCACGGAAGGATTAAGCCATGTGGATGACCAAAGTCAGTATTCAAAACCCCGTCTTCGCCACCATGGTCATGGTGGCGCTGGTGGTGCTGGGCATCTTCTCCTACCGGGGCCTGGGCGTGGAGAGCATGCCCAGCGTGCAGTTTCCGTTCGCCGCCATTGAAGTGAACTACCCGGGCGCCTCGCCGGAAGCCGTGGAAAACGACATCACGCGCCCCATCGAAGACGCCGTCAACACCGTCAGCGGCATCAAGACCATCCGCGCCAACTCGTGGGAAGGACGCGCCGGCGTCTACCTGGAATTCGAGCTGTCGACCAACATGGACAAGGCCATGCAGGACTTGCGCGACAAGGTGGCCCTGGTGCGCCCGCGCTTCCCGAAGGAAGCCAAGGACCCGTTCATCGCACGCGCCGAAGGCGACAACGAGCGCCCCATCGCCACCATCGTGCTGACCTCGAGCGGGCATGACCTGCGCTCGCTGTCGACCATGACGGAGCAGATCATCAGCAAGCGCTTCCAGGGCGTGGCCGGCGTGGGGCAAGTCAAGCTGCGCGGCTTGCGCGCGCGCCAGATCCTCATCAGCATGAAGCCCATCGAACTCAATGCCCAGGGCATCGGTGTCGATGAAGTCATCCGCGCCATCCAGGCCACGAATACCAACTTGCCGGCCGGCTCCATCAGCCATGGCGCGGCAGAGCAGCTGGTGCGCGTGGAAGGCAAGATCAAGGATGCACGCGAATTCGGCAAGATCATCGTCGCGCGCCGCGCCGTCGGCCCCGTCTACCTGGACCAGGTGGCCACCGTGGTCGACGGCGAGCAGGAAGAACTGTCGATCTCGCGCATGAACGGCCAGCAAGCCGTAACGATGGAAATCACCAAGGTGCAGGACGCCAACGTGGTTGAAGTGGGCACCGGCATCCTGAAAGTGGCGGCGGACCTGCAAAAGACGCTGCCGCCCGATATCACCCTGCGCGTGCTGGACGACGAATCGGAGCGCGTGCAAAGCCAGCTCAACAACGTCAAGCGCACCATCATCGAAGGCGCCGTGCTGACCATGGTGATCGTCTTCCTGTTCCTGCACTCGTGGCGCTCGACCATCATCACGGGCTTGACCCTGCCGATCTCCGTGCTGGCCAGCTTCATTGCCATGAAGGCGTTTGGTTTCACGCTGAACTTCCTGACCCTGATGGCGCTGTCCCTGTGCATCGGCCTGTTGATCGATGACGCCATCGTGGTGCGCGAAAACATCGTGCGCCACCTGGGCATGGGCAAGAACCACTACAAGGCGGCCAACGACGGCACCAATGAAATTGGCCTCGCCGTGATGGCCACCACGTTCGCCATCGTCGCCGTGTTCGTGCCGGTGGCCTTCATGGACGGCATCATCGGCCGCTTCTTCCTGCAGTTCGGCATCACCGTGGCCGTCGCCGTACTCGTCTCCCTGTTCGTCAGCTTCACGCTCGACCCCATGCTGTCATCCGTCTGGCGCGACCCCGTCAAGGACCGCTTCAAGTACGCGCCATGGCTGGGCCGCTTCATGGCCTGGATCGAGACGGGCATCGACCGCCTGCACGTCTGGTACGGCAAGGTATTGAAAGTAGCCCTGCGCTGGCGCAAGACCACGCTGGCCACCGCCTTCGCCCTGTTCGCGGGCAGCCTGATGCTCGTGCCGATGATCGGCGGCGAGATGTTCCCGGAAACGGACCAGGGCTGGGTCAACCTGCGCTTCAAGACGCCCGTCGGCTCCAGCCTCGAATACACGGATTCCAAGGTGCGCCAGATCGAAACGGCGCTGAAGGAATTTCCCGAAATCGACAGCCTGGTGGCCAATATCGGCACGCCCGACGGACGCAACGCGGCCGAAGTGAACCTGAAGCTGACGGACATCAAGACGCACAAGCGCCGCTCGCAGCAGGAACTGGAAAAGCTGATCCGTGAACGCCTGGCGCCGATTGCCGGCATCACCCTGTCGGTCGGCAACCGCCCCATCTTCATCGCCATCCTCGGTACGGATGAAGGCAAGCTCGATGCCGTGGCACACCGCCTGATGGACAAGATGCGCAGCATCAAGGGCCTGGCCGACATGGAATACAGCCAGGAAGGCGCCAATCCGTCGACCACGGTGAAGATCAACAACGAACTGGCCAGCGACCTGGGCTTGTCGGTGCAGCAGATCGGCAATGCCCTGCGGCCGTTCGTGGCGGGCGACACGGTCAGCCACTGGTTAGCCAGCGACGGGCAAAACTATGACGTCAACGTGCAGCTGCCCAAGTCGGGCCGGCAAAAGGTGGCCGACCTGGCCGACCTGTCGCTGGCGTCCAGCAAGCTCGATGCGAACGGCAAGCCGGTCATGATTCCGCTGCGCCAGGTGGTCGAATTCGTGCCCTCGTCCAGCCCGCAAGTGCTGAAACGCCAGGCCTTGCAGCGCCGCGTCGCCATCTATGCGGGCGTGCAGGGCCGCCCTGCCGGCGACGTCGACGCCGACGTGCAGAAGGCCATCAAGTCCATCGACCTGCCGCCGGGCGTGCGCTTCGACGTGGCCGGCAATGCGCAGCAGATGGCCGAGACCATGGGCGGCGCGATGATGGCGCTGGGCATCGCCGTGATCTTCATCTACCTGGTGCTGGCGTCGCAGTTCGGCAGCTTTTTGCAGCCGATCGCCATCATGGTGTCGCTGCCGCTCTCCTTGATCGGCGTGCTGCTGGCCCTCCTCATGACGGGCAGCACCCTGAACATTTTCTCCGTGATCGGCTTCATCATGCTGATGGGCCTGGTCACCAAGAATGCGATTTTGCTGGTGGACTTCACCAACCAGCGCCAGCGCGAGGGCCTGGGACAGTTCGAGGCGCTGATGGAAGCGGGGCAAGTGCGCTTGCGCCCCATCCTGATGACGACCCTGGCGATGGTCTTCGGCATGCTGCCGATGGCCATCGGCATGGGCGACGGCGGCGAATCGCAAGCGCCCATGGGCCGCGCCGTCATCGGCGGCGTCATCACCTCGACGCTATTGACGCTGGTGGTGGTGCCCGTCGCCTACACCTACCTCGACAGCCTGGGCAAGCGCGCCGCGCGCTTTTTCGGTGGCGGCGAACATGCTGAATCCACCGACGACGGCAAGGCACACGCCCACTGACAGACCGGTCGCCTTCACCGTCCCCGCATTGGCGGGGACGACGCGGCGGCTTCCTGAAGAGAGCTTCAGTTGACCAAAGCGGCCCCACTGGCTAGACTGTCCCCCGTTATCAATGATATGGAGTGACTCGTGGGTGCTTGTTCCAGTGACAGTAGTCGATTGACCATCGGCGATCGGCCTTAGGCAAGACGCGCGCACTCCGCCCGCCTGGCCCATGGCAAGGTGCGGTTTTACCAGCGGCGATGCACATTCGCCGCCACTTCCCTCCTCATCGTTCCACCGTTATCGTCTGCTGCCCCCTTTCGGGGCGAATTGTCTTCGCCCTTGCACTCGCCTGTTCCTTCCCAGCCGGGAGAAACTGATGGTGGTATTTGATTTTGCGCTGCGCGTTGCCGCGGCATTGACCCTGGGCGCCATGATCGGCGCCGAACGCCAGCTGCGCCAGCGCATGGCGGGCTTGCGCACGAACGCGCTGGTGTCCGTCGGCGCCTCGCTGTTCGTGATGGTCTCCGTGCTCGAAGGCGATAGCGCCGGCCACATGCGCATCGCCGCGCAGGTGGTCTCGGGCATTGGATTCCTTGGCGCCGGCGTCATCATGCGCGAAGGGATGACGGTGCGCGGCCTGAACACGGCCGCCACCCTGTGGTGCTCGGCCGCCATCGGCGTGCTGTGCGGACTCGGTTTTGCATTGGAAGCGGCCATCGGCACGGGCTTCGTGCTGGTCGCCAACCTGGTGCTGCGCCACCTGGCGCAACGCATCAATGCCCACGGCAGCGAGGCGGGCATCGAGACGGAAAGCATCTACCGCGTGACGGCCGTGTGCGAGGCGGAGCAGG
This sequence comes from Janthinobacterium sp. SUN073, assembly GCF_030397665.1. GTDB lineage: Bacteria > Pseudomonadota > Gammaproteobacteria > Burkholderiales > Burkholderiaceae_D > Janthinobacterium. The sequence goes on from NZ_JAPUBT010000001.1 coordinate 1,127,934, forward strand.
AAGTGCAGGTGCGCAAGCTGATGCTGCGCTTGATCAGCGGCATGCCGGCGCTGATGCTGCAATCCCTGCACAGCGAAGACGCGGCACAGGCGGGACGCATCGAAGTGCGCGCCGACCTGCTCACGCCCTTGTCCTGTCTGGGATTGCTGGAGCAGATCGTCAGCCAGGTCAGCCTGGAAGGCAGCGTCTCGGCCGTGCGCTGGGCGCTGGTGAATAACGCGGAATTTGTCGCCGAGCGGGGAGTGTGATGATGAAAAAATGGATGCTGTGGTTCGTACAACGGGGGCCGGCCGTCGCCACCTACCGCCTGACCGTCACCTGCCCCGCCGCACAAGCGGACCACGTCGTGCGCCTGCTGCTGGCCGAACTCAAGGGCGCCGGCCTGGCCCCGTCGCAAATGCTGCGCAGCTGGGACGATGCCCGGCAAGTGGTGCGGCTGATCGCCACGGTGCTGTGCCAGGCCGTGCAGCGCGCCGTACTGGTGCGCTTCGTCAACCGCGCGGGCGCCTGGCCGCAAGTACGGCAAGTGCGCTGGGAAGGCGTGGCCCCCTCAGCTTGAAGCGGGCAGGCGCAGGAGGAACAGCGCGCCGCCTTCCGGACGGTTCTGCGCCTCGATACTGCCGCCGTATGCGTGCACGATCGCTTGCGACAGGGCCAGGCCCAGGCCAAAGCCGGGCGCCTCGCCCGCGCGCGCCTGGGCGCCACGGTAAAAGCGTTCGAACAGATGCGGCAAGTCTTCCACGCCGATGCCCGGTCCCGCATCGCTCACACCCACCAGCACATGCTCGCCCTCGCGCGCCACATGCACGCTGATGCTGCTTCCGGGCGGTGAAAACTTCACGGCGTTATCGAGCAGATTGGCCAGCACCAGGTCCACCGGGCCGGCCGCCACCCGCGCGTGCACGGCCACGCCTGCATCGAAGACGATGCGAATGCCGCGCTGCGCTGCCGCCTTTTCCAGGCGCTGCGCGGCCGCCTGCACGAGCGGATTGAGTGCGATGGTTTCCACGGCATTGCGCTCCTGGCCCACGTCCAGGCGCGTCAGCATCAAGAGTTCTTCCACCAGGGTCGTCAGGCGCTGCACTTCATCGAGGCAGGACGCCAGCGCATCGACATACTCGGGCGTGTCGCGCGGCCGGCGCAGGGTGATTTCGATTTCCGTGCGCAGGCGCGACAGGGGCGAGCGCAATTCATGCGAGGCGTCTGCCGTGAAGCGGCGCTGCGCGTCATAGCCGTGTTCCAGGCGCTCCAGCATGGCGTTCAGGGTATCGACCAGGCGGCCGATTTCATCGGGCGTGCCGGGATGGGGCAGGCGCTGGTGCAGGCTGGCTTCGCCTATCGAATGCGCCTGCCGCACCACATCATCGATGGCGCCCAGCACGCGACGCGTGAGCATTTCGCCAGCCAGCCCGACGGCGCCCAGCAAGGCCAGCGCCATGGCGCCAAACAGCACGGTGGCCGCGGCCAGCACATGGTTGACGTCATCGAGCGAACCGGCCACCTGCACCGTCAGGCGCGCGCCGGAAGACGACACGGGCAGAGACACCATGCGCAGCGGCTCCTCGCCGAACTTGGGCAGGGTTTCGAAGACAGTCTCGCCAGCCGCCAGGCGCGCCAGCAGAATCGGTGACGCCGGCAGCTGCGCCGCCTCCAGGTTACGGCTGCGCGCCAGCACGCGGCCTTCGCCATCGATGATCTGCACCAGGCGGTCGAGCCGCATCAATGACGGCGGCGCCAGGCCCGACGCCACCTCGTGCACCTGCACGGGCTGGCGCGGCGCAGCCGGCAGCATGGCCATTTCCGTCTCGGCCAGCGCCAGCAGGGCCGCATCGAGTTGACCATGCACGGCGCGCGACAGGCCCCAATAGCCAGCCAGCGCGGTACAGGCGACGATGGCCAGGATGACAGCCAGGTGCACCCGCAGCAGGCGCTTGCGGAAGCTAGCCACCGTTGTTGTCCGCCAGGCGGAAACCGCGCCCGCGTACCGTGTGTATCAATTGCGGCAAGCCGGGCGCATCGACCTTGCCGCGCAAATTGCGCACGTGGACGTCGATCAGGTTGTCGATGCCGATCAGGTCCGCCTGCCAGATCTGCTCGGCCAGGCGCGCGCGGCTGACCACCTCGCCCGCCTGGCGCAGCAGAATCAACAGAATCGCATATTCCTTGGGTGTGAGCACCAGCGGCGCACCGGCCCGCGTCGCCTGGTGGCTGACGGGATCGAGCGTCAGGTCGGCCAGCGCCAGCACCAGCGGGCGGCTGATGTCGGAGCGGCGCAGCAGCGCGCGGATGCGCGCCAGCAGTTCCTCGAACTCGAACGGTTTGGTCAGGTAATCGTCGGCGCCCGTGTTCAGGCCCGCCACGCGGTCGGCTGTGGCGTCGCGCGCGGTCAGCATCAGCACGGGCGTCTGGATGGCGCGCGCGCGCAAATCGCGGCAAAAGTCGATGCCCTGTTTGCCCGGCAACATCCAGTCGAGCACGATCAAGTCGTAAGCGACGGCATAGCTTTCGTCCTCGCCCTCTTCGGCGCTGTGCACCACGTCGACGACGAAGCCCTCTTCCTGCAAGCCCCGCGCCAGCAGGCGCGCCGCCTTGCGATCATCTTCCACCAAGAGGATTCTCATGCCTGCCTTTCATCGAGCCCTATGTTTTCCATACGTGCATTTTAACGCGCCAGGCCCTGGCGCGACCGAACCTGAAGAATGATTCAGGCGTTCTTGGGAGCTTCTTCAGGACGACATTGCTATGCTTTTCCGGCGCTGTCATATCGCTGCCCGCGCTCCCCTCTGACCGCCCGCCTGGGCACGGCATCCACGCATGCCCCATCACCATCAATAACAAGGAAACACGGGATGAACACGACCACCCGCAACGCCCTGGGCGCCAGCTGCGCCCTCGCTCTCGCCTGCTCGGCCCTGGCCGGCTGCGCCAAACCGACGGCGGCGGCCACGCCGCCCGTCCAATCGACGCAGCAGGACGACGGCACCATCACGGTGCCGAAAGCGTCGCCACTGCGCCAGCGCCTGCAGATCGCGCCGGCCGAAGAACAGGATATCGCCACGCAGACCGATGCGCCGGGCAGCATCGAAGCCATGCCGGAAAAGCTGGTGAAAATCACGCCGCCCCTGTCGGGGCGCATTACGCGCCTGCAGCGCGCCCTGGGCGACAGCGTCAAGGCCGGCGATGCCCTGTTCACCCTGGATTCGGCGGAGCTGAGCGCCGCGCACGCGGACGATAGCAAGGCGAAGTCCGCCCTGCTGCAGGCGCGCCAGGAACTGCAGCGCCAGAAAACCCTGTTCGAGGCGGAGATTGCCGCGCACAAGGATTACGAGGCTGCCCAGGCGGCCTTCGACCAGGCCAACAGCGATGCGCATGCCAGCGCCGACAAGCTGGCCCAGTACGGCGCCAGCGCCGGCGGCTCGCGCCGCGACTACGTCCTGCGCTCGCCGATCGCCGGCACCGTGATCGAGATGAGCGGCGCCCAAGGCGGCTACTGGAACGATATCAACGCGCCCGTCATGACGGTGGCCGACCTGTCCACCGTGTGGCTGTCGGCCAACGTGGCCGAAAGGGATCTGGCGCAGGTGGCCGTCGGCCAGACGGCCCGCATCACGCTCGACGCCTGGCCCGGCAAAGATTTTGAGGGCAAGGTCGCCTATGTGGGCGCCGTGCTCGATAGCGAGACGCGCACCGTCAAGGTACGCGTGGCCATCGACAACCGCACCGGCATTTTCAAGCCGGGCATGTTCGCCCACGCAGGTTTCGCCGGCACTACCCGGCGCGGCCTGATGGTGCCTGCGGCGGCGCTACTGCAAAGCGGTCTGGTGACGCGCGTGATGGTCGAACGCGGCCCGCTGCGTTTCGAGGCGCGCGTGGTGCAGGTGGGCGCCAGCCGGGGCGGCCAGGTGGAAATCGTCTCCGGCCTGAAGGCGGGCGAACGCATCGTCGTCAAGGAAGGAGTGCTGCTCAATGGTTGATCGTTTCATCGCCACCTGCTGCCAGCGGCGCGGCATCGTCTGGCTGGTACTGTTGTGCGTGACCCTGTACGGCGTCTATTGCTGGAAGCAGCTGCCCATCGAAGCCTATCCCGACATCGCCGACGTCACCTCGCAGATCGTCACGCAGGTGCCGGGCCTGGGCGCCGAGGAAATCGAGCAGCAGATCACGATACCGCTGGAACGCGCCTTGCTGGGCACGCCCGGCATGCATGTGCTGCGCACGCGCAGCCTGTTCGCGCTGTCGCTGATCACGGTCGTGTTCGAGGACGGCAGCGACGGCTACTTCACGCGCGAGCGGCTGCAGGAGCGGTTGGCCGGCGTGAACCTGCCCTATGAAGCCAAGCCGGGGCTCGACCCCTACACTTCGCCCACAGGCGAGATCTACCGCTACACGCTGGAGTCAAAAACACGCTCCCTGCGCGAACTGTCGGAGCTGCAGTTCTGGACGGTCATCCCGCGCCTGCAAAAAGTACGCGGCGTGGCCGACGTCAGCAATTTCGGCGGTCTCACCACGCAATTCATGCTGGAACTCGATCCCGCAAAACTGGACAGCTACGGTTTCTCGCTGGCGCAGGTCAAGGACGCCATCAATGCCAACAACATCAGCGGCGGCGGCAGCGTCATCGACCGCGGCCAGCAATCGTACGTGGTGCGCGGCGTGGGCTTGCTGCACTCGCTCGACGACATGGGCAACGTGGTCGTCAGCAGCAAGAATGGCGTGCCCGTGCTGGTGAAGGACCTGGGCAAGCTCGCCTACGGCAACGTGGAGCGGCGCGGCATCCTCGGCAAGGACAACAATCCCGACACCATCGAGGGCATTACCCTGCTACTGAAGGATTTCAATCCCTCCGAGGCGCTGGCGGGCATCCATGCGGCCGTGGACGACTTGAATAACAATCTGCTGCCGAAAGACGTCAAGGTGGTCGCCTACCTGGATCGCAGCTCGCTGATCGACGCCACCCTGCACACGGTGGGATTTACCTTGGGCGAAGGCATGCTGCTGGTCGCCCTGGTGCTGCTGCTGTTCCTGGGCAGCCCGCGCGCGGCCGCCATCGTGGCGCTGACGATTCCGCTGGCCCTGCTGATCGCCTTCATCTTCATGCACCATTTTAAAATTCCCGCCAACCTGCTGTCGCTGGGCGCGATCGACTTCGGCATCCTCGTCGACGGCTCCGTGGTGGTGCTGGAAAACATGCTGCGCCGTCGCGAGCGCGAGCAGGAGCGGCCGCTCACCATCCATGACGCGATCGAGGCAACCCTGCAGGTAGCGCGCCCCATCATGTTCGGCATGGCCGTCATCATCGCCGCCTACCTGCCCCTGTTCGCCTTCCAGCGCATCGAATACAAGCTGTTCTCGCCCATGGCGTATGCGGTCGGCGCGGCACTCGTGGGGGCGCTGGTGGTGGCGCTGGTGCTGATTCCGGGCCTGGCCTGGCTGGCCTTGCGCAAGCCGCGCCGCACCTTCCATAACCGCGTGCTGGAACAGCTGGCGGCAGCATATGGCCGCTTCCTCGAGCGCATGGTGGGCAAGAAGCGCTGGGTGGCCGCCGTCTGCGCCGCCTCGCTGGCAGGGCTGGCCCTGCTGGGCGGCAACATCGGGCGCGACTTCCTGCCCTATCTCGATGAAGGCTCGCTGTGGCTGCAAGTGCAGATGCCGCCCGGGATCACCCTGGACAAGGCATCCGAGATGGCCAGCGAACTGCGCCGCGCCGCGCTGGAATTTCCAGAAGTGTCGACCATCGTCACGCAAACGGGGCGCAATGACGACGGCACTGATTACTGGACGCCGTCGCACATCGAGGCCAGCGTGGGCCTGCATCCCTATAAAAGCTGGAAGTCGGGCATGAACAAGCAGCAGCTGATCGCCAAAATGAGCGAGCGCTTCGCCCGCATGCCCGGCTACACGGTGGCCTTCATGCAACCGATGATCGACGGCGTGCAGGATAAATTGTCGGGCGCGCACAGCGACCTGACGGTGAAGATCTTCGGCGACGACCTCGACGAAGTGCGCGGCATCGCCGGCAGGGTGGCGCAAGCGCTGAAAACAGTCCATGGCGCCTCCGACGTGGCGGTGGACGTGGAGCCGCCGCTGCCCAACCTGAAGGTGGAGCTGGACAGGGCAAAGGCGGCCCGCTACGGCATCAACGCGGCCGACGTGGCCGACCTGATTTCCACCGGTATCGGCGGCGCGCCCATCGGCCAGGTGTACGTGGGAGAGAAGAGCTACGACATCGCCGTGCGCTTCCCCGCCGAGGTGCGTTCCAGTCCGGACGCCATCGCCAAACTGATGCTGACGGCCGCCAACGGCGCCAAGGTGCCGCTGGCGCAGGTGGCACAGATCGGCACCACCTCGGGCGAAAGCGTAATCGTGCGCGAAATGGGACGGCGCCACATCATCGTGCGCCTGAACGCCCGCGGACGCGACCTGGCCGGTTTCCTGGCCGAAGCGCGCCCGCTTGTGGCCAGGACCGTCGCCGACGAGCACCAGCGCATCGGCGTCGAATGGGGCGGCCAGTTCGAGAACCTGCAGCGCGCGCAAAGCCGCCTGGCCATCATCTTGCCGATGACCCTGGGCGCCATGTTCCTGCTGCTGTTCGGCCAGTTCCGCAACCTGCGCCAGCCGGCCCTGGTCTTGCTGGCCGTGCCGCTGGCCATGCTGGGCGGCCTGGCCGCGCTGCACCTGCGCGGCATGACACTGAACGTATCGAGCGCCGTCGGCTTCATCGCCCTGTTCGGCGTGGCCGTGCTGAACGCCGTGCTGATGCTGGCGCAGATCAACCGCTTGCGCAGTGAAGAAGGCAAGAGCTTGCGCGACGCCGTGCTCGAAGGCGCGCGCGACCGCATGCGCCCCGTGCTGATGACGGCCACCGTGGCCGCGCTGGGCCTGACGCCAGCCATGCTGGCCACCGGCCTGGGCAGCGACGTGCAGCGCCCGCTGGCCACGGTGGTGGTGGGCGGCCTGGTGACGGCCACCGCCCTGACCCTGCTGCTGTTGCCGGCCCTGTATTACCTGATCGAGGCGCATCTGGAACAACGCCGTAACCACATTGATGGAGCATCGCATGACACGCTTTAACTTGATCCTGGCGGCCTGGCTGATCTCGCCCGCCATCACCGCCGCGCCCCTGACCTTCGACACCTACCTGAGCGCCGTGGAAACGCACAGCCTGGAGCTGAAAGCGCAAAACGAGAGCATCGGCTCAGCCAGGGCCGGCATCGGCATCGCCGGCCTGCGCCCCGATCCGGAATTGACCCTGGGCGCCGCGCGCGAAACGCCGCGTTCGATCGAACGCCGTCCCATCACCTGGACGCCGGCCATCAGCATGGCCATCGAGACGGGCGGCAAGCGCGCCGCGCGCCTGAAAGCGGCGCGCAGCAATGTCACCGTCGCCGAGGAAACGGTGGCCGGCTTCAGGAGCGAACTGTACGCCACTGCGGCGGCAGCCTATACGGAAGCGTGCCGCACGCGCGAGGTACTGGTGCGCAAGGAGCACACCATGGCGGCCCTGTCGAAAGTGGTCGAGGCGAACGTGGTGCGGCGCAAGGCAGGCGACGTGGGCGGCATCGAGCTGCTGCAGTCGCGCGTGGAACGCGACCAGTTCCAGGCCGAACTGGCGCAGGCACGCAGCGAGGCGCAGGGCGCCATGCTGGAACTGTCGCCGCCGCTGGGCCGCCAGCTCGATGCGCTGTTTCCCGACGCGCAGCTGGCCTGCGACTTCACCGCCTTTGCGGGCGGCGACACCGGCACCCTCGTGCCGCAGGCGCTGCGCGAACGCAGCGACGTGCGCATCGCCCGCGCCACCTTGGACAATCTGCGCGATGGTGCGGCACTGGTGCGCGCCAACCGCTCCGTCGATCCCACCGTGACGCTGGGCCTCTCCGCCGTGCGCGGCTACCACGACGGCATCGATGCCCATGGCGAAGCGGTGGAAGGGTCGCCCCGTTCGCGCGCGCTGTCCATCTCGCTGGCCATCCCCATCCCGCTGTCGCGGCGCGACAAGGGCGACGTGGTGCAGGCCGAGGCCGGCGTCACGCAAGCGATACTGGCCTTGCGCCAGGCCGAGTTGAAAGCCGAAACGGACGTGCGCGCGGCGCAGCTGCATCTGCGCACGGCGCAGGAACGACTGGCGCGCTACCGCGACGGCGTGCTGCTCGATGCGCAAAAGGTCGTTGACGGCATCCGCCTGTCCTACTTCAGCGGTAATGCCTCGCTGCTGGAATGGCTGGCCGCGCAGCACTCGGCCGACGACGCCTGGCAGGGCTATCTGCAGGCGCGCGCCGACGTGGCCATCGCCAGCACACAGCTGCAACTGGCCATCGGCCAGCGGCCGCGCTTATAGCGGAAGGGGGAAGGTAGAACGAAGAGATGCCGGCGCGGCAATGCCGCACCGGTCATCAGGAACGGGCAATTACTGCGGCTGGGCGGGAGCGTCGCCTTCGGCGGCCGGATCAGCGTCAACGTCGGCGTCGTCCGCTTCCGGCTCATCGCCCTCGCTGCCATCGGCAGCCTTGGGATTGTTTTTCGCTTCCAGCTTGCGCCTGGCTTTTTCCTCGGCTTTCTTCTTCTTTTCCAGCTCTTTTTGCCGTTTTTCGTATTGGAAATTTGTCTTGGCCATTTACTACCTCTTTAGTTTTTAGATGTTACAGATAAGCACATAAGGCACATTATGACGTAATTGGACCAAACACCAAATGTTTAGCCTCGCGGATGATGCTGCGCATGCAGCAGTTTCAGCCGTTCACGGGCCACATGCGTGTAAATCTGCGTGGTGGAGATATCGGAGTGCCCCAGTAACAATTGCACAACACGCAAGTCCGCGCCATGGTTCAGCAAATGGGTGGCGAACGCGTGGCGCAGGGTGTGCGGCGACAGCGGCGCCGTGAGGCCCGCGTTCAGCGCATGTTTCTTGATGATGACCCAGAACATTTGCCGCGTCATGGCGCCCCCGCGCCGCGTGACGAACAGCGCATCGTCCATCTGCCCGTCGAGGATAATACCGCGCGCTTCCTTCAGGTAGCGCTCGATCCACAGCCGCGCCTGCTCACCGAACGGCACCAGGCGCGTCTTGCTGCCCTTGCCCGTGATGCGCAGCACGCCATCGTTCAGGCTCAGCTCCACGGATTTCAAATCCACCAGTTCCGACACGCGCAAGCCGCTCGCATACATGAGTTCCAGCATGGTGCGCTCGCGCAGGCCCAGCGGCGTGCTCACGTCGGGCGCCGCCAGCAGCGCTTCCACCTGCGCTTCGCTCAGGGTATGCACGAAGCGCGCGGGCTGCTTGGCCGAGACCATCTTCAGGCACGGGTCAGCCGCGATATGCTTGTGCCGCAAGGCCAGCTGGTAAAAACGCTTGAGCACGGACAGACGCCGGTTCGATGACGTCGCCTTGCTCTCGTCGTGGCGGGCGGCGAAATACGCTTCGATATCGGCCGTGGACACCTCGTACAGGCCCTCGCGCCCGGGCCGCGCCACTTCCAGCCAGCGCGAAAACAAACGCATGTCGCGCCGGTAGGCATCCAGCGAGTTTTTCGACAAACCATCTTCCAGCCACAGGCTATCGCAGAATTCATCGATCAAGGTGGCGTTGTCTGGCGCCAGCAGGCTGTTCATCATAGGTAAGCCGCCACGCCTTCATGCGCCAGCAGCCAGCGCTTCACGCCCAGGTGGAATCCCGTGGCATCGTCATGATGGGCAAAGCCGCCCAGGCCGCCAGCAGCCGTGACCCGGTGGCAGGGTATGACCACGGGATACCAGTTGGCGCCGCAGGCCTGACCCACGGCGCGCGGCGCCGAGCCGATGAACCGCGCCACATCGCCATACGTGCGCACCTGGCCGCGCGGGATGCCCGCAATCGCCGCCCATACGCGTTGCTGGTAGGCGCTGCCCAGTTCGGCCAGCGGCAAGTCAAAGACATAATCAGGGTCGCGGAAATAGCGCGCCAATTGCTGACAGGCCCGTTCGGAGGCGGCATCCTGCGCCGCCATTTCGGCGAAGTGCGGCGGCAGGTAGACCAGTTCGCGCAACTGGCCGTCCTGCACGCGCACGCCCATGGCGCCGAACGGCGCGGCCACGATGGCACTGAACAGTTCACTTCCCTGTTGTTTTTTCATCTGCTGATCATTCTTCAAGTGTGGCAAATATACAACCTGCAGGTACACCATGGTGCAGTCTGGCGATTATGCACCGTCTTCGGACAGGTGGGCGGACGTTTCCCGCGCACGAAAAAAAAGCGCACCAGTCGGTGCGCTTCAAATATTGCTTCACGTTCCCGGTCGTTTGGGTCCGCCGGTGCCGACTTGTGGCGGCAGACAGCGATGACTCAACAACTTCTGTGAAACGTGTGTCTCCTCAATATATCCCCGGTATCAATACCGTTTTTATAGACCACTCCCCCACCAACCTTGTTACCAATTCTGTCTTTCAGCCTTGCTACCAGGGCGTATAAGCATATACGTGTTTCCCCTTAAGGCTGCCCATCATAGCGCATTTATTCGGCCGGATCGACTTTTTTTGCAGCATGACGGGGACAACTGTTTTAGTTGTAAATTAAATTTGGCAGCCACAGCGAGATTTGTGGTACGTAGGTAATCAGGCCCAGGAAGGCCAGCATCGTCAGCAGCCATGGCATCACGGCCACGGTCAGCTCCGAGATGCCCATCTTGGTGATGCCGGACGCCACGTACAGGTTCAGGCCCACGGGCGGATGGCACATGCCGACCTCCATATTGACCACGATCAAGATGCCGAAGTGCACAGGATCGATGCCCAGCTTCATGGCGACGGGGAACAAAATCGGCGCCATGATCAGCACGATCGACGACGGCTCCATGACGTTACCGGCCAACAACAACAACACGTTGACTACCAGCAGGAAGCTGATCACGCCCAGGCCCTTGCCCGTGATCCATTCGGCCATCGCTTGCGGTATGTTTTCGCTGGTCATCAGGAACGAAAACAGCACGGCATTGGTGATGATGTACAACAACATCGCCGACATGGCGGCCGAATCGAGCAAGACCTTGCCCACTTGCTTGATCTTCAAGTCCTTGTAGACGAAGACAGCGATGATGAAGGCGTACACGGCAGCCATGGCGGCCGCTTCCGTCGGCGTGAAGGCGCCCGAGTAGATGCCGCCCATGACGATGACGATCAGCAGCAGGCCCCAGGCGCTCTTCTTGAACGTGACGAAGCGCTCGCCCCAGCTGGCTTTTTTCATGCGTGGATAGTTGTTCTTGCGCGCCAAAAACCACGTGGTCAGGCCCAGCAGCATGGCCAGCATCATGCCGGGAATCACGCCCGCCATGAACAGCTTGCCCACCGAAGTGTTGGTGCTGACGGAATACATCACCATCACGATCGATGGCGGTATCAAAATGCCCAGCGCGCCCGAGGTGGTGATGACGCCAGCGCCGAAGCCGCGTGGATAGCCCTGCTTGACCATGGCCGGCAGGATGATGGAACCGATGGCCACGACGGTGGCGGGGCTGGAGCCGGAGACGGCGGCAAACAGCGCGCAGGCCATCACGCCGGCCAGCGCCAGGCCGCCATGCCAGTGGCCCACCATGGAGCTGGCGAAGTTGATCATGCGCCGCGCCACCCCGCCATGCGTGAGGAAGTTGCCCGCCAAAATGAAGAAGGGGATGGCCATGATTTCGAACTTCTCGATGCCCGTGAAAATCTTCAGGGCCACCGATTCGATGGGCACGCTGGTCATGGTGAACAGGAACGTCAGTACCGTCAGGCCCAGCGAAATGGAAATCGGCATGCCGGTCAGCATCAGCGCCAGCAGCAACACAAAAATGATCAGTGCGTTCATGCCTTGGCTCCTTTTTCTTCCGCCGTCAATTCCTCTTCCAGCCCCTCGACGTGCGAGTGGTCGTGTTTGGGCAAGGCGCCCGTCTTGATGAAATGCACCATCACTTGCAGGAAGCGGAAGCACATCAGGTAGGAACCCAGCGGTACGGCCAGGTAAACCAGCCACATCGGCACTTCCATGTCGGCCGAAGTCTGGTCCGTGTGGCCGATCGACCATACGAAGCTGGCGCCCAGGGTACCGACGATGCCCGTAAACAGGGCGCCGGCACCCAGGCCGAAGACGATGAAACGGTCGCGCCAGCGCGGGTTCATGCGGTTGATCAAGACGTCGACGCCTACGTGGATGCCCGTGCGCACGCCATATGCGGCGCCGAACTTGGCCATCCAGACGAACATGTAGATGCACAGTTCCTGGGCCCAGCTGGTATTGATTTGAATCAGGAAGTCCTGCACGACCGGTATCGGCAAGCCTGCCAGGTAGCGGTGCACGACCGCGACGAAGATGATGAAGGTGGCTGCGCCCATCAGGGACGCGATCAGCCACTCTTCCAGGTGATCCAGAAATTTCATGGTGGACTTTCAAAGAATGCGGGTACGCTGGCACCCGCGCAGGACGCGCAGGTGCCGTTGCTACAGAAAGACAGGATGTCCCTGCCAGCCGCGCCGGGTGGCGCGGCCAGCGCGATTACTTCGCGCTTTCCTTGTTGATGGCCGAGATCAGATCCTTGCCGATGCGCCCTTCCATGGCCTTCTGCACGGGCGCCAGGGCCTTGCGCCACTCGGCTTGTTCCTGCACCGTCAAGGTATAGATCTGCGTCTTGCCCGCTTTCTTGATGGCCTCGAGGGCCTGGTCGTTGTCGCGCTGGGCGATGGCTTTTTCAAACGTGGTCGCCTCGCGCATGGCTTTTTCCAGCTGCGTGCGGATCTCGGGCGGCAAGCCATCCCAGAATTTCTTGTTGACGATGACGGCATAGCCCAGGTAGCCGTGGTTCGACACGGTCACGTGCTTTTGCACTTCATGCATCTTTTGCGTGTACATATTCGATGGCGGATTTTCCGTGCCGTCGACCACGCCCGTCTGCAGCGCCTGATACACTTCTGAGAAGGCCAGCACCTGCGGGTTGGCGCCCAGCGCGCGCATTTGCGCGTCGAGTACCTTCGACGACTGGATGCGCATCTTCAGGCCCTTGAAGTCGGCCGGATTGTGCAGTGGCTTGTTGGCCGACATCACCTTGAAGCCATTGTCCCAGTAAGCCAGGCCCGTGATACCCTTGGGTTCCAGTTTTTTCAGCAGGCTCTTGCCGATTTCGCCTTCGGTGACGTTGTACAGCGCCGTCTTGGTGGGGAAGATGTAAGGCAGGTCGAACGCTTCGAATTCCTTCACGCCCAGCGGGCCGAACTTGGCCAGCGACGGCGCCAGCATCTGCACGGCGCCCAGCTGCAGCGCTTCGAGTTCTTCCTTGTCCTTGTACAGCTGGCTGTTCGGGTACAGTTCGACCTTGACCTTGCCATTCGTGGCTTTCTCGGCCAGTTGCTTGAAGCGCTCGGCGGCCTGGCCTTTCGGCGTGTCGGTCGCCACGACGTGGCTGAACTTGATGACGATGGGGGCTTGCGCGTAAGCGTGGACGCCGGCGGTGGCGCCGATGGCCGCGCACAGCGCGACGAACATGGTTTTCATCTGCATTCTTGTCTCCTGAGTGGTTTTTTTAAAAACTTTGTTATTTGTCTACTTGGATATTGTGCCAAAGAAACTGTCCCGGCTATTGTGGTTAACCACAATAGCCGGCTCCCGATAAGCCGCTACCCTGCCAGCCATGCCGACTCCCCCCACCCTTGCACGCCGCTTCAAGCTATCGAGCCCGATGCGCTGGCTGCTGCCCGTCATCCTGCTGCTGCTGTTCCTGTCCATCCTGTTCTGGCTGCCCTGGCAGGCGCGCCAGATGGAAAGCAACGAGCGCCAGGAGCAGCTGATCGCCGACACGCTGTGGGTGGAGCAAACCATCCGCTTCCAGCTGGCGCGCAACGAGGAAAGCCTGTTCAACCTGGGCGTGGACATCGCCAGCGCCTCGCTGAGCGCGGAAAAAGTGCACGAACGGCTGCAGCAGATGCTGCGCAATGGCCGCGAATTACAGCGCGTGCTGTGGCTCGACACGGGCGGCAAGGTGCTGGCCAGCAGCGACAACAGCCTGCCGCACGCGCTGGCGTTTTCACCGGCCTCGCTGACGGCGGCCGACAATGCGCGCCGCCTGCACCGGGGGCAGTATGCCCAGCCCTCGCAGCAAAGCGGCTTTCCCGACGCGCCGCCGGGCGCCATGCTGATGGATTACCACCAGCCCCTGTTCGATGGCCAGCGCTATGTGGGCAGCCTGGTGGCCACCTACCAGATCAGCAGCCTGCTCGATGAAATGGTGCCGTGGTGGTTCGCCCAGGATAACCAGATTTCGCTGATCGACCGCGACGACAAGGTGCTGGCGCGGCGCGCCGCCGCCGGTCCCGGCCACGGCGTGTACACGCACAAGCGCGCGCTCGACGTGCCCGGCGCCAGCATCACCCTGTTTACCGACAGCGTGAAAAGCCAGCCCAAGCTGCTGCCCAATCTGCTGGTCGGCTCCGTCATCGCCCTGTCGCTGGGTTTGCTGTGGAGCTTGCTGGCCCTGTGGCGGCATATTTCGCGCCGCCTGGTGGCCGAAGGGGCGCTGCGCCAGCAGATGCTGTTTCGCACGGCGATGGAAAACTCGCTGGTGACGGGCATGCGCGCGCGCGACCTGGAAGGCCGCGTCACGTATGTGAATCCAGCGTTCTGCCAGATCGTCGGTTATCCGGCCGAGGAAATCCTGGGCCGTTTGCCACCCATGCCCTACTGGGTGCCGGAAGCACTGGAGGAATACCAGCAACGCTTCGTCAAGGCGCTGGCCGGCAATCCCACGCCGCAGTTCGAAACCTATTTCCAGCGCCCCGACGGCACGCGCGTGGCCGTGCTGATCTTCGAAGCGCCGCTGGTGGACAAGAACGGCAAGCAGACCGGCTGGATGGGTTCCGTGCTCGACATTTCGGACCGCAAGCGGGTCGAGGAACTGAATCGCCAGCAGCAGGAAAAACTGCAGACGAGTTCGCGCCTGGCCACCATGGGCGAGCTGGCCTCGATGCTGGCGCATGAACTGAACCAGCCGCTGGCGGCCATCTCCAGCTACACCACGGGCGCGCTGAACCTGATCCGCCGCGCCATCGAGCATGACGCGCCCATCGATCCGAACACCCTGAAGCCGGCGCTGGAGCAGGCCGGCGCGCAGGCGCAGCGGGCCGGCCAGATCATCCGCAGCGTGCATGATTTCGTGCGCAAGAGCGAACCGCAGCGCCAGGATATCGCCATCCGCACCCTGATCGACGGCATCCGCGCGCTGATCGACCTGCAGGCACGCAAATACTATGTCACCATCCAGGAAGAGCTGCCGCCGGACCTGCCGCTGCTGCGCGCCGACCCCGTGATGATCGAACAAGTACTGCTGAACCTGACACGCAACGCCATCGAGGCGATGCAGGACGCGGCGCCCGGACGGCGTATCATGCGCCTGCGGGCCAGCCACGATGCGCGGCAGGGCATGGTGACGGTGGACGTGATCGACCATGGCCATGGCATTCCCCAAGACGTGGCCGAGCGGCTGTTTTCGCCGTTTTTCTCGACCAAGTCCGAAGGCATGGGCATGGGCCTGAACATCTGCCGCACCGCCATTGAATTTCACGGCGGCGCGCTGACCTTCGGCGCCAACCCCGCTGGCGGTACGATCTTTACATTCAGCGTGCCGGCCGCGCCGCGCACCAAGCACTAACCGATAACCAATAACGACGAGCCGGAGACACCATGCTACACATCATCGACGACGAAGAGGTCGTACGCGACTCGCTGTCCTGGCTGGCCGCCTCGCGCAGCATCGACGCGCGCATCTACGCCAGCGCCCAGCAATTCCTCGATAGCCTCGACGGCAGTTTCGACGCCGCCGGCGACTGCGTGCTGCTCGACGTGCGCATGCCCGACATGAACGGCATTGCCCTGTTCGACCAGCTGGTCAAGCGCGACCTGACGGCGCGCCTGCCGGTGATTTTCCTCACCGGCCACGGCGACGTGCCGATGGCCGTCGACAGCCTGAAACGGGGTGCCTTCGATTTCTTTGAAAAGCCGTTCAACGACAACGACCTGATGGACCGCGTGCAGCAGGGCCTGGCCAATTCGCGCCAGGCGGGCGAACTGGCCGCCGTGCACGCGCGCCTGGCTACCCTGTCGACGCGCGAACGCGAAGTGCTGGACCTGATTTTGGCGGGCAAGATGAACAAGGTGGTGGCCGACAAGCTGGGCATCAGCATGCGCACCGTGGAAGTCCACCGCGCGCATATCTTCGACAAAATGCAGGTCAAGACGGCGGTGGAGCTGGCGGGGTTGTTGAAGTAAGTTGAAATCTGGGGTCAGACCCTCAAACGCGTCGACGTAATATCATACGTCGACGCATGAGGGGGTCTGACCCCGGCTTTAATCAGTTGTCATGGTGCTCATGGTGCTCTTCCACGCCATGCTTCCAATAGCTGGCCACATGCAGATGCTGCTTCGGCACCCCGGCGTCAATAAAGTGCCCGCGCAAGCCCTGCACCTGCGCATGCTCGCACGCGACCCACACGTAGCCATCGCCATCCCGCGGCAAGGCGACCTGCGCCAATTCTTCCAGCAACAGCGGCCCCTTGCGGCCATTGCGCGCCACCCAGCGCACGTCCAGCTGCGCCGCGCACTCGAGCGCGATCTGTTCGCCGTCTTCGACGATTTCGATCACGGCAATGGCCCGCGCCGTGGCCGGCAGCTGCTCCAGGCGGCGGGCAATCGCCGGCAAGGCCGTCTGGTCGCCCACCAGCACATACCAGTCAAAATCGAACGGCACCAGCATCGAGCCGCGCGGTCCGCCCACGCCCAGGGTCTGGCCGGGCACGGCTTGCGCCGCCCACAGCGATGCAGGCCCGTCGCCATGCAGCACGAAATCGATTTCCAGCTCGCGCCGTTCGGCGTCATAACGGCGCGGCGTGTAGTTGCGGGCGATGGGACGCGCGCCTTCCGCGTACTGGATCGGGTTGGCGCCGTTGCCCAGCATGGGAAGCACGGGGGTAGTCTCGCCCGGGGCGGGGAAGAACAGTTTCACGTGATCGTCGTGCGCTGGCGAGACAAAGCCGTCCAGGTCGTCGCCGGCCAGCGTGATGCGGCGCATGTGCGGCGTCAGTTGCTCGGTGCGCACGACGGTGAGCACGCGCAGTTTCAAGTCATGCCGCACGCGCTCGATGGCGTGCGGGCGTGGTGTTGCTGGTGATGCGGTAGTCATTGCTTATCCTTGTAAAGTTGGCTCAGTGGCCGTCGACGATGGCGTTCGCCGCCTGTTCCAGCACGGCGGACACGCGCTCGGCTTCCGCCTCGCTCCAGTTGCTCTTGTTCAGCAACAGCGCATGCTTGAGGGTGTGCATGGCCTGGTGCACGCGCTCGGGCAAGGCGTTTTTCGCCTGGACGCGGGCGAACATGTCGAGGCGGGCCAGGATGCCGTCCACCTGGGCGCGGTTCTCGTCGAGATAAGCGCGCCCCAGGTCCGTGATCGTATAGAGCTTCTTGCCGCTGGCGCTTTCGGAGGACGTCACGTGGTCCTGCTCCTCCAGCAAGGTCAGGGTCGGATACACGGCGCCCGGGCTGGGGGCGTAGGCGCCGCCGCAACGCTCTTCGATGGCCTTGATGATTTCATAGCCGTGGCGGGGGCTGATTTCGATCAGCGCCAGCACGATCAGCGGCAGGTCGCCGCGGCCGAAGACGCGCTCGGCCCGCTCACCGCGCCCTCGTCCACCGGGGCCACCGGGACCGCCATGGCCCATGCCGTCGCCGCGCTCGTCGAAGCCGCGCGGGCCACGGCCATGCATGAAGTATTCGTGGCGGTGTTCGCCGTGATGGTGGTGGTGGCCGCAATGGCCGTGTTCTGCGTGGTGTGAGTTTCTCATGTTTTCTCTTTAAAGATATATCGTTAGTAGGTATCGTAATTTTATAACGATACATCGATAAGTCAAGGAGAAATTTGTTATGCTCTTCTTTTCCCACTCCACACGCTCATGCCATGCCTGACAAAAACGCCTTTGAGAAGATGTATGTGAAAAATGCCAAGGCCCTGGCCGTACTCAATGACGGCAGCGAGCATGGGGAATTGCTGGCGCAGTTGCCTGCGGAGCGGCTGGTACGGGACGGTGAAAATGCCGACTGGCTATTGCTGTTCGCGCGCAGCCGCGCGGAACTGGAGCAGTATCTGCCGATGGCGCAGGCGCGCCTGGCGCCCGGCGGCGCGCTATGGGTGGCGTACCGCAAGGGCGGCGCGAAGGCGGGCAGCGACATCCAGCGCGACGATATCCGCAGTTTTGCGCAAACAATAGGGCTCGACAGCGTGGCGATGGTCGCCATCGACGCCGCCTGGTCGGCGCTGCGCCTGAAACAAGGCTAAACGCAGGTCAGGCGACGCCGTGCAGCGCCAGCGCCCATTCGACGTGCTCGCGCACGATGGCCGACGGGTGCTCGCGGCGCGACAGCAAGGCCGCGACGATATCGGCCTGCCCCCTGGCCTTGGCGGCCGCGTTGCCCATGCCGACGGCCAGGTTGCGCAGCCAGCGTTCGTGGCCGATACGGCGGATCGCGCTGCCTTCCATGCGGCGGCTGAATTCCTCTTCCGTCCAGGCGAACAGCTCCACCATGCCGGCGCTGCCCAGGCTGTGGCGCTCGTCGAAGTCGGGCACGACGGCGCGCTGGGCGAACTTGTTCCACGGGCAGACGGTCTGGCAATCGTCGCAGCCGTACACCTTGTTGCCGATCAAGGGGCGCATCTCGACGGGAATGGCGCCCTTCAATTCGATGGTCAGGTAGGAGATGCAGCGGCGCGCGTCGAGCTGGTACGGCCCCAGGATGGCCTGCGTGGGGCACACCGTGATGCACGCCGAGCACTGGCCACAGCGTGGCGTTTCCGGCGGGTCGACGGGCAGCGGCACGTCGATGAGGATCTCGCCGAGGAAGAAGAAGGAGCCACCCTGGCGGTTGATCAGCAAGGTGTGCTTGCCGCGCCAGCCCAAGCCCCCTTTTTGCGCCAGCTCGACTTCCATCACGGGCGCCGAATCGCTGAAGACGCGGTAGCCGAAGTCGCCGATCTCGTCCTTGATGCGCTCGGCCAGCTGCTGCAGGCGCGAACGCATCACCTTGTGATAGTCGCGCCCCCGCGCATACACGGAAATGACGGCCGCCGACGGATCGGCGTCGCGCGCCGCTTCGTGGGCGCGCCAGTCGGGACCCAGCGCCGGCGGCAGATAATTCATGCGCGCGCTGATGGCGCGCACCGTGCCCGGCACCAGTTCGGCCGGGCGCGCGCGCTTCATGCCGTGGCTGGCCATGTAATCCATTTCGCCGTGATACCCTGCATCGAGCCAGGCTTGCAAGGGCGCTTCCATGTGCGACAAGTCCACGTCGGCGATGCGCACCTCGGCAAAACCGAGCTCGCGCCCCCATTCTTTGATGGTGCGCGCCAGGACGGCGAGATCGGTGATGGTGGCGGACATAGGGGACTTTACGGAAAACGGCAGGCGCGTGGGCGGTTACAATGACAGCAGCCTCCATTTTATGCGATACCGAAGATCATGACCGAACACTTCAAAGCCCACCTCCACGACGAAGCCGGCACCGCCGCGCTGGGCGCCGCGCTGGCGCGCGCGCTGGCGCCCGGCCTGGCGATCTACCTGCACGGCGACCTGGGTGCCGGCAAAACGGCCCTCACGCGTGCCCTGCTGCATGCGGCCGGCCATGCGGGCCACGTGAAAAGCCCCACTTATACGCTGTCCGAACCATACACGGTGCAGCTCGACGGCCAGAGCGTCAACGTCATCCACTTCGACCTGTACCGCATGGGCAGCGCCGAGGAATTTCTCGATGCCGGTTTTCGCGAAGACTTCGACGGCCGTAATATCTGCATCGTCGAATGGCCCGAGAAAGCCGAACCGGTGCTGCCGCCGGCCGACCTGAATATTTATTTGAACGTTGCGGGGTCAGGACGTGATGTAGAATTGCAAGCGTCTTCTGAATTGGGTCTGTCATGCCTTCACCGTCTCAAATTCGCCCCGAACCTTTGATCTCCTCGCCCATCACCCGGCGCACGGTACTGAAGGCCGGCGGCACCCTGCTGTTGTCCGTGTTCGCGCCCATGTCGGCGATGGCGGCGCAAATTCTCGCCGTGCGCGTCTGGCCGGCCGAGGACTACACGCGCGTCACCCTGGAAAACGACAGCATCCTGAAGGCGACCCACTTCATCGTCAAGGACCCGGAACGGCTGGTGGTCGACATCGAAGGACTGGAGCTCAATCCCACCTTGAAAGGCCTGGTGGCGAAGATCCAGTCGAACGACCCGTACATCAAGCAGGTGCGCGTGGGCCAGAACCGGCCCAACGTGGTGCGCCTGGTGTTCGACCTGAAAGAGGAAGTCACGCCGCAGCTGTTTACCCTGCCGCCGGCCGGCTCCTACAACCACCGCCTGATCTTCGACCTGTATCCCGTACACGAGCCGGACCTGATCGCGCAGATGATCGAAAAGGGCGACTGGTCGAGCGACCCGGCCAAGCCACCGATGGCCGGCACGCATACGCCGCCACCCGCGCTGCCCCTGCCCGACAGCGGCAAGCCGCCCGTGGCCATCGCACCGCCGGTGGCGACCATCGTGCCGCCCGTGCCCGAACTCCGCCCGGAACAGCGCCCCGAAGCGCGCCCCCTGCCGGGCCAGAAAGTGGTGCGCATGATTACCATCGCGCTCGACCCCGGCCACGGCGGCGAAGATCCAGGCGCCATGGGCAGCCGCGGCAGCCGCGAAAAAGACGTGGTACTGGCCATTGCCAAGCGCCTCAAGACCAAGCTGGAACTGCAGCCGAACATGCGCGTCATGCTCACGCGCGACGCCGATTTCTTTGTCCCGCTGGGCATGCGCGTGGAAAAGGCGCGCAAGGTGCAGGCCGACCTGTTCGTCTCGATCCACGCCGACGCGTTCATCCAGCCGACGGCGCGCGGCTCGTCCGTCTTCGTGCTGTCCGAAAAGGGCGCCACCTCGACGGCTGCGCGCTGGCTGGCCAACAAGGAAAACCAGGCCGACCTGATCGGCGGCGTGAACGTAAAGAACCACGACAAGCAACTGGCCAGCGTCCTGCTCGACCTGTCGACGACGGCGCAGATCAACGACAGCATGAAGCTGGGCAAGGCCGTGCTGCGCGAAATCGGCGGCATCAACCGCCTGCACAAGGGCTCCGTCGAGCAGGCCGGCTTCGCCGTGCTCAAAGCGCCGGATATCCCTTCCATCCTGATCGAGACGGCCTTCATCTCGAATCCGGAAGAAGAAGCCAAGCTGACCGACAATGGCTACCAGGACCAGATGGCCGACGCCATCGTCACGGGCATCAAGAATTACTTTGCCAAGAATCCGCCGCTGGCGAAAAGCCGTCTGACCTGACATGGACACCCGCATGAACAAGAGTACTTTTGGCCAGTTGCCTGCCGTGACCATCCGCGCCGCCGATGGCGCGCAGGCGACGCTGACTTTATATGGCGGCCACTTGGTCTCCTGGAAGACCAGCGATGGCCAGGAGCGCCTGTTCTACAGCCGAGATTCCGCCCTCGACGGCAGCCGCGCCATCCGCGGTGGCGTACCTGTGATCTTTCCCCAGTTCGGCGCGCGCGGCACGGGCATGCGCCACGGCTTTGCGCGCGTGGCGACCTGGCAGCTGGAATCGACCGGCGACGCCGATGGTGCCGCCTGGGCGCAATTCATCCTGCACCACACGGACCTGCCGGACGCAATCGCCACCACCTGGCCCTGCGCCTTCACCCTGCGCCTGCGCGTGGCCGTCAAGGCACGGTCGCTGGAACTGCAGCTGTCCGTGCACAACACGGGCGAGCAGGCGTTCCCGTTCTCGGCCGCCCTGCACAGTTATTTTGCGATCGATCAATTGAGCGAGGCGCGCGTCAAAGGCCTGCAGCGCGTGCGCTATTCGGACGAGACGCCGCAAGATGCCTTGCAGGCGGAAGAGTTGCTGCAATTCGCGGACAAGCTGGACCGCATCTACTACCAGCTGCCGGGCGCCTTGCACCTGCAGTCTGGCAGCCACACCCTGCGCCTGGAGCAGCAGGGTTTTACGGATGCCGTCGTGTGGAACCCCGGCGCGCAAGACGCGGCCGCCCTGCCCGACCTGGCCGACGACGAATACCAGCGCTTCATCTGCATCGAGCCGGCGCTGATCCAGCCCGATATGCTCGCTGCCGGGGCGGAATGGACCGGCCGCCAGCACCTTGAATTTATTTAATTTGATTCTTTGATGATGCGTCCGCTGGCAGGTTGCACCGGGCGCGCATTCAAGGGATACAAGCGGCTGAACAACGCCATCTGCGCCGGCGACGCCTGCACCGGCTGCTTCATCACCAGCCACAGCACGCCCTCGCTGCATGGCGGCGAAGTCAGCGACCCCATATACGTGTAGTAATCGCGCCGCGCCGGCAGCATCTCGGCCGGATCGAGCAGGATGGTCGGTTGCATGGTCTCGAATTTTTCCAGCGGCAGGTTATTCCACACCGTCTGAATGGTCGCTTGCGGCGCACCGCGTTCCAGCAGCAGGGCCAGCACGGCCAGCCGGCCTTCCGCATCGCGGTGCACCAGGTGCACCACCATTTCAAACGCCTTGCCATTGATGCGCTCTTCGGACGGGCGGTGGAAATGGAATTGCTGCAGCTCGAACATGCGGTTCTGCACCGTGATGTAATTGCCGCCACTCACGCCCACCTGCACCGTGTGGCCATTGTCGACCACATTGAACGATGACGGGTGGTAGTCAAAGCTGATCTGCTCGAGTTCCACTTTCATGCCATCGCGGATATCGATCGGCGACTGGCGGCTGCCATTGCCGCACTTGGCCCAGTCGACATTGATCTTGCTCCAGTTGGCCGGGCCGCTGTCGCCCTCGTACGACCAGTGCGTGCCGCGCGCCACGGGAGGAGGTGGTGGTGGCGCCGCTTTCACCACCGCGGCGCGCTTGGCGCGGGCGGCGGCGCGGGCCGCCTGGGTGGCGCGCATTTCCGCCAGGCGCGCCGCGATACGTTCGGACAGGTCGACTTCCGCCGCTTCTTCCTTCTCGCGCGCCGTGGGCGCGACGACGACAGACGCCTTGACCTCCTTGCCCTCCTTGCCCTTCACCGATTCGGTCAGGGTTTTCATGGCGGCCGCGCGCGCCGACGCCGACATGGGCGCGGATGCGCTGGCGCTCGCCGCAGCGGGGGCATCTTTGGCGCTTGCCATGACCGCCATCGCGGCAAGGCTGCAAGCTAACAGGGCGCTCAAATGTCGCATGGAAATCCAGAAAGTGAGAATACCCTCTGGTTTACGGCTGGAAAGCAACAAAACTTGAATCAGTGGGGGAGTAAAACAGAAATGCGGAGAAGAAAATTAATCCAGGGCCAGCTGCGGACGGCGCCGCAGCGTGCTTGCCCTGGATCGACGGAGCGTCAAGCCGACTTGCCGACCATGCGCTTGTAGAGTTTCCACATGCCGCCCAGTACCACCGGCACCACGGCGGCACCGACACCGATCAGCACGATCAAGGTCAGGTGGTCGCGGATCCACGGGATATTGCCGAAGAAGTAGCCCGCCGTCACCAGACCGATCACCCATAACAGGGCGCCCGTCACGTTGTACATCTGGAAGCGCGCATGCGTCATGTCGGAAATGCCGGCCACGAACGGCGCGAAGGTGCGCACCACCGGCACGAAACGGGCCAGGATGATGGTCTTGCCGCCATGCTTTTCAAAGAATTCATGCGTACGGCGCATGGCATCCTTGTTGATCCAGCGGTAATCATGGGTAAACACCCTTTGCCCGATGGCCTCGCCTATCCAGTAATTGAGCGTGTTGCCCGTGACGGCGGCCGTCACCAGCAAGGCAATCAGCAAGCCCAGGTGCATCTGTCCCGTCGCGCAAAACGCGCCGGCGATAAATAACAAGGTATCCCCAGGGAAGAAGAACAGCACCACGAGGCCTGTCTCGCAAAAAATAATGGCAAACAGCACGGCATACACGAGGGTACCGTACTGCTCGATCAAGAGACCCAGCGTCTTGTCGACATGCACGATCATGTCGAGGAATTGCACAAAATCCATATATTTTTCCCTAAAGGTAGCGGCGGAATCATACACCACCCGGCCAGCGCAACGGCAGTCCCCTGCCCGATATTTCAGGATTAATTATGTGCTGCCCTTGCGCGTGTGGCAATTTAAGTAAAGGTTAAGGAAACGCCGCATCGGCAGGCAACTATCAGTATTGCTATCTGCAATGTTTTTCCAACGAAATATTGCCATTCCGGTATACACTTTCTGACCGGTGCAATCCGCGCCGACCAGGAGAGAATATGTATTTGCATTCACTGAGCGGCCTGACCATGGCCACCGTGCTGGGCCTTGCCCAGCTGTCCGCCCACGCGGCGCCTGTCCAGATCAAGGCACCCGCCGAACTGCCCCCCAAGGCGACCTTGGCCGATGTGATCAAGGCATCCAAGCCGTCCGACTGGCGTGCGCTGGACCCGGACAACACCCTGTACATGGACATTCCCGCCGGCCGCGTGGTGATCGAGCTGGCGCCCGACTTCGCGCCCAAGCACGTGGCCAATATCAAGGCCCTGGTGGCAGAACAGTATTACGACGGCCTGGCCATCACGCGCGCGCAGGACAACTGGGTGGCGCAGTGGGGCGATCCGAACGAGAAAAATCCCAAGCCCATCTTGCACGCCCGGCGCACCCTGCCCGGCGAATTCACGGTCCCTTTGACAAACATCAAGAGCTTCACGCGCCTGCCGGACCTTGATGGCTATGCGCCGCAAGTGGGCCATTCGAACGGTTTCCCGTCCGCGCGCGATCCGAAAACCGGCACGGCCTGGCTCACGCATTGCTATGCCACCGTGGGCGTGGGCCGCGACAGTGCCAGCGACAGCGGCGGCGGCACCGAGCTGTACGCCGTCATCGGCCAGTCGCCGCGCCACCTGGACCGCGACATCACGGTCGTCGGCAGAGTCGTCGCCGGCATGCCATTGCTGTCGACCCTGCCGCGCGGCACGGCTCCCATGGGTTTTTATGACAGCCCCGAGAAAAACGTGCCGATCAAGGCCATCCGCCTGGCCGCGAGCGTACCACCCGAGCAGCGCACGAACCTGGAAGTGATGCGCACCGACAGCGCCACCTACCAGGCCGTGCTGGAAGCCCAGCGCCACCGCGGCGGCCCGTGGAGCAAGGTCACGGCCGGCCACGTCGACCTGTGCAATGCGCCGATACCGGTGCGGGAAGTGGGGAAGTAAAGCGCCCCGAAGGGCAAATTCCGGGGTCGTACCCTGAGGGTACGACCCCAGCCTTCGTTTTGGGTTTCGAGCATCAGCACAGCAGCGCCTCCCCTTGCGAACCCGTTATAATCAGGGCATGAACGCTCCCATCACGCCCCACCGCCCGATCCAGGCCCTGCCTGACCAGTTGATTTCGCAAATCGCCGCCGGCGAGGTGGTCGAGCGGCCATCGGCCGTGGTCAAGGAGCTGCTGGAAAACGCCCTCGACTCGGGCGCCACGCAGATCACGGTCCGCCTGGAAGAAGGGGGCGTGAAACGCATCGCGATTACCGACAACGGGCGCGGCATCGATAAAGACCAGCTGCCGCTGGCCCTGGCACGCCACGCCACCTCGAAGATCGCGTCATTAAGCGACCTGGAAAACGTGGGCACCCTGGGCTTTCGCGGCGAGGCGCTGGCGTCCATCGCCTCGGTCGCCGCCGTCACACTGACGTCGCGCACGGCGGACGCCGCCCATGCGTGGGAAATCGTCGGCTCGCACAATGGCAGCGTCTCGCCCTCGTCGGGCGCGCACGGCACCACGGTCGACGTGCAAGACCTGTATTTCAACACGCCCGCGCGGCGCAAGTTCCTGAAATCCGAGCAGACGGAATACGGCCACTGCGCCGAAGTCGTGCGCCGCATCGCCCTGGCGCGACCGGACGTGTCGTTCTCGCTGTCGCACAACGGGCGCACCATCGACCAGTGGAATATCAGCGAACTGGCCAAGCGCAGCGCCCACATCCTGGGCAATGACTTCGCCGAAGCGCGGCTGGCGCTGGACGAGTCGGCCGGCACCCTGCGCATCCACGGCTTTGCCGGCTTGCCGACGGCCTCGAAGGCGCGCGCCGACGCCCAGTTCTTTTATGTCAACGGGCGCTTCGTGCGCGACAAGCTGCTGGTGCATGCCGTGCGCATGGCCTACCAGGACGTGCTGCATGGCGACCGTTTTCCATCGTACGTGCTGGCGCTCGACCTCGACCCCGCCCTGGTCGACGTCAATGTGCACCCGTCGAAGATCGAAGTGCGCTTCCGCGACAGCCGCTCCGTGCACCAGTTCGTCTTCCATGCGGTGCAGCGCGCGCTGGCGCAAACCTCGGCCACGGCGTTTGGCAGCGTGCCGGCGCCCCTGCCAGCCGCCTCCACCCTGAGTGGCGACAGCGCTGGTGCGGGTTTGAGTGGTTCTGGCATCTGGCGCCGCGAGCAGACGCAGACATCGTTCGGCACACAATTCACGAATACCTTTGCGCCCGCCTCGCCCGGCGCGGCGCGCCCCTTCTTTGCCGACGCGCCAGGCGTGGGGCAAGACACGGCGGCCTATGGCGCCCTGTTCGGCGGCGCCGCCGCCAGTTCTCCGGTCACGCAGGTGGAGCCGTACATCGCCTCGCCCGAAGCGATGGCGCGCGAAGAATACCCGCTGGGCTTTGCCCTGGCCCAGCTGCATGGCATCTACATCCTGGCGCAAAACACCAAGGGCCTGGTGCTGGTCGACATGCACGCGGCGCACGAGCGCATCCTGTACGAGCAGCTGAAGAACGCGCTGCAGGCGCAGGTGTCGGGCCAGGATATGCAGGTGCAATCCTTGCTGATACCCGTGACGTTCTACGCGGACGCCATCGAAGTGTCGACGGCGAATGAAAACCAGGACACCTTGAAAGCGCTGGGCTTCGACATCGCCGCCCTGTCGCCCACCACCCTGGCCGTGCGCTCCGTGCCGACCCTGCTGAAAAACGCCGACGCGCAAACCCTGGCGCGCGACGTGCTGCGCGACGTGCGCGAATACGGCGGCTCGCGCGTGCTGATCGAGCGCCAGAACGAATTGCTGGGCACCCTGGCCTGCCACACGGCCGTGCGCGCCAACCGCATTCTGTCGGTGCAGGAGATGAATGCCCTGCTGCGCCAGATGGAGAGTACGGAACGCGCCGACCAGTGCAACCATGGCCGGCCCACGTGGGTGCAGGTCGAGATCAATGCGCTCGATAAATTGTTCCTGCGCGGGCAATAATTTCAACCCCAGCAGCAAAGGCTGGGGTCGGACCCTCAGGGTCCGACCCCGGTATTTTGACGTTGGGGTTTGCATCACACAAAACACAGACCACCATGACAATCCCCCCACACCTCCCCCTGGCCGTCGCCATCATGGGCCCCACGGCCAGCGGCAAGACGGCCAGTGCACTGGCCATCGCGCAAGCCATCCCGTCCGAGATCATCTCCGTCGATTCCGCCCTCGTTTACCGGGGCATGGATATCGGCACGGCCAAGCCGTCGCAAGAAGAACTGGGCCAGGTACCGCATCATTTGATCGACATCATCGATCCGCTCGATGCGTATTCCGTGGCGCAGTTCCGCAACGATACGCTGCGCCTGGTGAGCGAAATCTCCGCGCGCGGCAAGCTGCCGCTGCTGGTCGGCGGCACCATGTTGTACTTCAAGGGCCTGGCCGATGGCCTCGACGACTTGCCCGGCGCCGATCCTGCCTTGCGCGCCCAGCTGGAAGAGGACGCGGCCGCCATCGGCTGGCCCGCCATGCATGCACGCCTGGCGCAGCAAGACCCCGTCACGGCCGCGCGCCTGGCGCCGCAGGACGCACAGCGCATCGGCCGCGCGCTGGAAATCATCGCCCTGTCGGGCCAGCCCATGTCGGCCCTGCTGGCACGGCGCGAAAAGACCGTGCTGCCGTTCCAGCTGCAGTCGTTCGCGCTGGAACCGTCGGACCGCGCCGTGCTGCATGCGCGCATCGCCACGCGCTTCGACCTCATGCTGAAAAACGACGCCCTGCTCGACGAAGTGGAGCATTTGCGCCGGCGCGGCGACCTGCATCCGGGCCTGCCCTCGATGCGCTGCGTGGGCTACCGCCAGGCGTGGGAGTATCTCGACGGCCGCATCGACCGCGCCACCCTGCGCGAGACGGGCATCATCGCCACGCGCCAGCTGGCGAAACGACAACTGACCTGGCTGCGCTCGATGCCGGAACGCATCGTCATCGATTGCCTGGGTGCCGATCCGGCCGCGGCCATGCTGGCGCAAATCCGGCCGTTGCTGAAATAATCATGAACGCTGCGGTACGCAAAAAATCCGCACATTTTTTTGCGCCGGCATTGACAAGGAAATGCGAAGACTGGATAATGCTCGGCTGTTGGGTGATATAGCTCAGTTGGTTAGAGCACAGCATTCATAATGCTGGGGTCGGTGGTTCAAGTCCACCTATCACCACCAAAGAACATCGATCAGGTTTGCCCTGGTCAAAACCAGCATCCGGTCTGACCGGTCTGTTTGGTGATATAGCTCAGTTGGTTAGAGCACAGCATTCATAATGCTGGGGTCGGTGGTTCAAGTCCACCTATCACCACCAAGAATTAGCAGCATCGAAAAACCCGCCACTGCCCCGTGCAGCGGCGGGTTTTTTCATTTCCGGCATCGCCGCGCATGCGGCCTGCGCACAACACCTGCGCCACTCGCATGCAATCGGGGATTGTGACAAACCGCCACTGTCGCTTACAATGAGAATAATTCTCATTCATATTATTCATCGCCCATGTCCGCCATCCAGCCCAGCCTGCAACAGCAAGTGCAGTCGCTCTACAGCGAACATCACGGCTGGCTGGTCGGCTGGCTGCGCAAAAAACTCAGCTGCCCGCATGGCGCGGCCGACGTGGCGCAAGACACCTTCGTGCGCATCATCGCCTCGCGCGACGCCCTGTTCGGCATGCGCGAGCCGCGCGCCTACTTGTCCACCACGGCGAAGCGCCTGCTGCTCGACCGCGCGCGCCGCCAGATACTCGAGCGCAGCTACCTGGCGGAACTGGCCCTGCTGGCCGACAGCCTGCCCGGCGCGCCGTCGCCGGACGAGATCCTGATGGCCGTGCAGGCGCTCGGGCAGATCGCCACGGCGCTGGATGGTTTGTCCAGCAAGCCGCGCGACGCCTTTTTGCTGCATTACCTGGAAGAGCAATCGCAGGCCGCCGTGGCCGCGCAACTGAACGTCTCCACGCGCATGGTGCAAAAATACCTGGTGCAAGCCTTGCTGGCCTGCCGCCACGCCTGCCCGGCCATGGCGGCATGAATAGCACGCGCCCCGATGTGGCAGCCGAGCAGGCCGCCCGCTGGATCGTGCGCCTCAGCGCCGACGACCCGGCCGAGCGCGACATCGCACAGGCCGGCTTCGCCGCGTGGAAGGCGGCCGACCCGCTGCACGCGAGCGCAGCCGCCGGCATGGAAAACCTGCTGCGTCAATTGAACGCCGTGCGCGAGCCGGCCGGCGGCGACCATCGGCCCGCGCGCGCCGCCCTGGCCGCCATCGCCCCCAAGCGTCCCCGCCTGCGCCAACTGGCCGCAGCCAGCGCCGTGGCCGTGCTGCTGCTGACCGGTGCGCTGCTCGTCGGCGAGCGCCCCGCCTATCTGCTGGCCGACCTGCGCAGCCCCACCGGGCAATGGTCCGCGCATACCCTGGCCGATGGCAGCCGGATCACCCTGGCCGGCAACAGCGCCGTCAACGTGCGTTTCAATGCGGGCGAGCGGCATGTGGAGCTGGTGCGTGGCGACATCCTCGTCGACGTGGCCAAGGATGCGCAGCGTCCCTTCTTCATCGACAGCGAGCATGCGGCGATCCGCGCGCTGGGCACGCGTTTTACCGTGCGCAGGGACGATGGCGCCACCATCCTGAGCATGCTGGAATCCAAGGTGCTGGCGCAGGTGCCGCAACATCCGGCCGTCGTGGTGCAGGCGGGCCAGCGCACGCGCATCACGGACGATGGCGTCGGGCCACTGACAAGCATCGATGCGGCCAGCGTGCAGGATGCGTGGCGCGCGCGCCAGATGGTGGTCGACGACTTGCCGCTGGCCGAGGTGCTCGACGAACTGGCGCGCCACCGCCCAGGCCAGCTGCACTACGACCGCGCGCAGATCGCGGGCATCCGCGTGGCCGCCGTGCTGCCGCTGGACGACACGGACAAGGCGCTGCAGCTACTCATCGACAATTTCCCGCAACTGCGCATCCGCATGCTGACGCGCTATCTGGTGATGGTCGACGCCCCCGCCAGCGGCGCCGCAAAAAAATAAATGCCCGCGCAGGTTCGTGTTGACGCATCTCGTGCGTCAAGGCAGCTGAGATCAATCAAAAAAGGCTGTCACCATGTCCGCTCGAATCGTTACCGTTTCCTCCCCGCGCGCGCTGCGCACGCGGCTGCATCCATTCGCCCTGGCCGCCCTGCTGCTGGCCGGCGCCGGCCTGCACACGCAGGTGCTGGCCCAGGCCGCCCCGGCTGTCGCCAGCTACGCCATCCCCGCCGGTCCGCTGGCCGGCGCCCTGAACCGCTATGCCCAGCAGGCTGGCGTGTCCATCGTCATCGACGCCTCCAAGGTGCAGGGGCTGCAGACGGCCGGCCTGCAGGGCAGCTACGCCCTCGAGGACGGCTTCGCCGTGCTGCTGCGCGGCAGCGGCTACGCCATCGGCAAGACGCCCACCGGCTATGTGCTGGTGGCTGCGCCGGCGTCCGCAGCCACGGCGGCGACCAGTGCCGCCTCGGCGGCCGAGCGCACCATGCCCTCGATTACCATCGTCGGCCAGGCCGAACAAGGCGCCACCACGGAAGGCAGCGGCTCCTACACGGCGCGCAAAATCACCCTCGGCAAGGGCGAGCAGTCGATGAAGGACATGCCGCAATCGGTGAGCGTGCTGACACGCCAGCGCCTGGACGACCAGGGCATCACGGACTTGCGCGAGGCCGTCAACAACGTCACCGGCGTGGTGGGCGTGCATGGCGTGGGACCGGGCGTGGTCATCACGGCGCGCGGTTTCCAGATCGATCAATGGCAGTACGACGGCGTGCCCATCGACCGCAACACCTATGCGCTGGGTAACTGGGGCCAGGAAAACATGGTCATCTACGACCGCCTGGAAGTGCTGCGCGGCGCCTCGGGCATGCTGGTCGGTACGGGCAGCCCCGGCGGCTCCGTCAGTCTGGTGCGCAAGCGCCCGACCGCCGGGCGCAGTGTCAGCATGACGGCGCGCGCCGGCTCGTGGGACCATTACGGCGCCCAGCTCGACGTCAGCATGCCCTTGAATGCGGATGGCAGCCTGCGCGGACGCGCCATCGTCGATGAAGACGATACCCATTCCTTCGTCGACCAGGTGTGGAGCCAGAACCGCACCCTGTACGCGGCGCTCGACTACGACCTGGGACCGGCCACCACCCTGGGCCTGGCCATCAGCAACGTCAACGACCACGGCCGTCCCACCTTTATCGGTCTGCCCCGCTACGCGGACGGCAGCGCGCTGAACCTGCCCCGCTCCACTTTCACGGGCGCCGACTGGAACCGCAGCGAAGCCAGGCAAACCAACGTGTATCTGGACCTGGAACACCATTTCAACAGCCAGTGGAGCCTGAAGGCATCGGCCGTAAACATGAAGGAAAACACCAGCTCCGTGCACCAGCGCGTGGCCATGCCCATTAATCCCGACGGCAGCGGCGCGCGCTATGGCGACTTTGGCATGGATTTCGACAACCGCAAGCGCGGCATCGATACCTACGTGCGCGGTAAATTCGACGGCCTGGGCATCGCGCAGGAAGTCCTCGTGGGCGCCAGCTATGTCACGATGGCGTCGGACGACGTCTATGCGCGCGCCTGGGAATCCGGTGCGGACGTTTTCAACATCAGACACAACCGCCCATGGCAAGACCTCGACAGCATCGCCGCGCGCGGCGTGCGTCCCGTCAGCACCTATGAAATACGCCAGAAAGGCCTGTATGGCAGCTGGAACGGCCAGTTGACCAGCAAGCTGAAAGCCGTGCTGGGTGGACGCTTCAGCTGGTACGACTTCGTGTATGCGACGCCCAAAGGTCCTGAAGAACAGCTCAACGCCAGCGCCAGGTTCACGCCATCGGCGGCACTGATTTACGCGCTCGATCCGCAATGGTCGGCCTACGCCAGCTATGCCGACATCTTCACGCCGCAAAGCATCCGCGATGCGCAAGACAAGGTCCTCAAGCCCATCACGGGCAGCAACTACGAGGCGGGCATCAAGGGGGAACTGATGGATGGCACGGTGAACACCTCGCTGGCCGTGTTCCGCTACGACCACAAGAACCGTGCCGTCACCGACTATGCTGCGGGCATGGTGTGCCCCGACGGGTACTGCTCGCGCGCCTCGGGCAAGGTGCGCAGCCAGGGCCTGGAAGCGGAAGTGTCGGGCGAAGTGGCGCGCGGCTTGCAGCTGTCGGCCGGCTACGCCTATACGACGACGACCTATCTGAACGACCCGGACGAGCAGGGCAAAGTCTTTTCCACCTGGACGCCAAAGCACATGCTGCGCGTGTGGTCCAGCTACACGCTGCCCGGCGCCTGGGACAAATTCAGCGTGGGCGCCGGCGTCAACACGCAAAGCCATACGCTCGATACCAATCGCACCTTCAAGGTTGCCGGTGTCTCGATCTGGAATGCACGCATGGCCTGGCAAGCCACGCCGCAAGTGGCCCTGTCGGTCAACGTCAACAACGTCTTCGACAAGCGCTACATCATCCCGGCCTACAACACCACCGGGTCGAACAACTACTATGGCGAGCCGCGCAACGTGCAGTTCACCTTGAAGTACACGCCGAAGTGGTAGGCTGACACGCTGCGGTGACAGCACAGGCGGGCCGGCATTCAGCCGTGCCCGCCTTTTTTTCGTTCAGTGCTAGGCTGGTATTCGAGAAATTATCCACCGAGAAAAAAACCATGCCCCCACCGCTTTCCCTGTCCAGCATTGCGCTGGCCCTGGCCTGCTGCGCCAGCCACGCCCTTGCCACCGATGGCGACTACCAGACCAAGACACCCTACGCGCCGCAGCAGGACCCGGCCACCTATGCCGCGCCGCCGGCCGGCTTCCAGCCCATCTTCACGCAACTGGTGGCGCGCCACGGTTCGCGCGGGCTGACCGGCATGAAGGGCGACGCGGCCCTGTACGCGATGTGGAGGCAGGCGGCCGCGCAGGATGCCTTGACGCCGCTGGGACGCGAACTGGGGCCCAACATCCTGGCTCTGATGCAGGCCAACGCACTGCTCGGCCATGGCGTGGCCGGTATCGACAAACCAGGCTATGGCAACCTGACGCGGACGGGCATCGAGGAACACCGGCAGCTGGCCGCGCGCCTGCTGGCGCGCCTGCCTACCCTGTTCGCGCAAGTGGGACAGGACGCGGCCACGGCGCCGCGCCAGCTCGTCACCATCCATTCCGGCGTGGACCGCGCACGCGACAGTGCGCGCTTCTTCACGCAATCGCTGCTGGAACACGCGCCCGCGCTGGCCCCCTTGCTGTACCTGCCGCCCGCGCCGGCGCCGTACCCGCAGGGACGCACGCCCGCAGTACAGCCGATATTACAACCGGATGGCGTCAACCGTTTCCTGCTGTACGCGCACAAGCTGGCACCACGGACGGATTTTGTAGCCGATCGCGCCAACCCGTATTTCGCCACCTATGCCGCCAGCCAGGCCTACCAGCGCTACGAAAGGACCAAGCAGCTGCATGCGCTGATGGACGCCCCGGCCAGGGAACCGGCAGCGGCCGCGCATGCGCGCCATGTACTCGAACGGCTGTTTACGCCAGCCTTCCTGGCGCAGTTTCACGGCGGCGCCACCAGCTATGCGGACACGGGCAGCTATACCTTCACCAGCGCGGACGGCAAACTCACGCGCACCATGACGGGCAACGGCAAGACCGTCATCCGCAGCCTGAATGCGGCCGCCACGCAACTGTATGAGTTGTATGCGATCGCCGCCGGCATGCGGCATGAGGTGCCGGCCGATTTCAGCCGCTACATGCCGGCCGAGGATGCGCGCTATTACGCGTCTGTCGCCGACCACGAGGATTTTTACCAGAAGGGACCGGCCACCACGGCCAGCGCGGGCATGACCTGGCGCTTCGCGCTGGCCTTGCGCGAGGATTTTTTCAATGAAGTCGATGCGCTGGCCGCCGGTGACCTGCGCCACGCGGCCAAGCTGCGCTTCACGCACGCCGAAATGATCATCCCGCTCGCTTCGGCCATGGGCTTGCAGCAGCCGCTGCCGCCAGAAACCAGCTACAGCCATGCAGACAGTCCGTGGCGCGGCCAGAGCGTCTCGCCACTGGCGGCCAACATGCAGTGGGATGTGTACCGCAACGGCGATGCTCGGCTCATCGTGCGCCTGCTGTACAACGAAAAGGAAACACCGTTCCAGCCATCGTGCGACGGCGCCCGCATCGCACCAGGCAGCGTCTTCTACGACTACACGGGGCTCAAAGCCTGTTACGGCCACGCGGCGGCGCAATAAAAAAGCCGCCAGCTGGGCAGCTGGCGGCTTGTGGGGCACTCAGATGGTGCGTGCGCGTTGACTCGTTTATTGCCAGGCTTCCTTGCCTGCCCTCGGCTTGCCCACCATCAGCAGCGCGCCCAGGGTCAGCACGGCCGCCAGCGACAGGTAATAGCCCACGTATTGCAAGCCATGGTTGGTGGCCAGCCAGGTGGCGATGTACGGCGCCAGCGAGGCGCCGAGGATACCCGCCAGGTTGAACGTCAGCGAGGCGCCCGTGTAGCGCACTTCCGGCGGGAACAGCTCGGACAGCATGGTGCCCAGCGGTCCGTAGGTCATGCCCATCAGGCCCAGGCCGACGGCCATGAAGAGCGTCACTTCCCACGTCACGCCGGAGCCGAACATCGGGGCCAGCACCAGGCCGAAGATGGCGATGGCGACGGAGACCCAGATCATGGTGGCGCGGCGGCCGCGGCGGTCGGCCAGCACGGCCGAAAACGGAATCGTCAGCGCAAAGAACAGCACGGCGAACAGCTGCACGACGAGGAATTCCTTGCGCGTGAAGCCCAGCTTGGTCGTGCCCCAGCTCAAGGCAAACACCGTCATCAGGTAGAACAGCACGAAGGTGGCCAGGGCGATGATGGTGCCCAGGAACAGCATGCGGCCATGCTGGCGGAACACTGTGGCGACGGGCAGTTTGACGACTTCGTTCTTGTCGATGACTTTCTGGAAGTCCGGCGTTTCCGTGATCTTCAGACGCACATACAGGCCGACGATGACCAGCAGCGCGCTGGCCAGGAACGGGATGCGCCAGCCATAGCTGAAGAATTGCTCATCGGTCAGGGTTTCACTGAGCAGCAGGAAGATGCCGCCCGACAGGAAGAAGCCGATTGGCGCGCCCAGCTGCGGGAACATGCCGTACCAGGCGCGTTTGCCCGGTGGCGCGTTTTCCGTGGCCAGCAGTACCGCGCCGCCCCACTCGCCGCCCAGGCCCAGGCCCTGGCCGAAACGGCACAGCGCCAGCAGCAACGGCGCCAGGGTGCCGATGGCGGCGTAGGTCGGCAGCAAGCCGATGATGACGGTGGAAATACCCATGGTCAGCAAGGCGGCCACGAGAGTCGCCTTGCGGCCGATGCGGTCGCCGAAGTGGCCGAATACGGCCGAGCCGATGGGACGGGCGAAGAAGGCGATGGCAAACGTGGCCAGCGACTGCAGCACGGCGGCCGACGGGTCGCCGGCGGGGAAGAACAGTTTCGGGAACACCAGCACGGCGGCGGTGGCGTAGATATAAAAGTCAAAGAACTCGATGGTGGTGCCGATCAGGCTGGCGAACAGCACCGTGCCGGGGGAATTTTTCTTGGGGGGGGTGCTCATTTACTGCGCTCCTTGGGGAGGGTGTCTAAAGGCCATTCTCTGGATGTTTTTTCAGGCAGCAGCACAGCACGTTGTATAAAGTAACCGCCAGTAAATTCTTGTTATTTCTGACTTCCATAAGCGGCGCGCTGCTGCGTTGGCAGCCGCTCGCAGTGCTCGCACTGCGTCGCGACAGCCGCCTTGCATCACATCCGCTTCTGTTCGTCATAAATTTACAATAATTTCCCGACGATTACTTCGCGCGTCGTTCGCATATCATAGCCGTGCACGCACGCATTTGCCGCGCATTTGCTATTAAATTTGCAAACAAAAACAACGGTTTTTGTTGCCGTAGCGAACTGCCGGCAACGCGCGCTATCGCGCTGTGATCAGTGCTGATTTAGAGAAACAACGGTCGTGCGCCATCCGGTTACCCGGGGCACGGCAGGAAAGGCGTCAGGGGATGGGCGACGTGTATCAGGCCCGGCGTATCGCCAGGCATTCCGTACCAGACCCGCGCGTCGGCATCGCGGCATCGGTCATTTGTGGTGAATCCTTGCCTGCGGCCCCTCCGGGTGGAGCGGGCCGGCGATGATCGCGCTGCATCACGAAGGATGCGGTTGATCTTGCTGTAAGCGGCTTATCATACGCGCAGTGGTGCAGTGCGGCAAGAAGTTGTGATGGAGCATGTGCGGTGGTGTCGGCTTACGCTGCGCTAAGCCGACCTACGCCGACCTACGCATCAATCAATGCAAAAGCCTGCTCAATCTCGCTGCTGTCGAGCGGACGCACGAGGCGCGCCACTTCCTGGCCATCTTTCAAAAAGATCAGGGTCGGCCACAGTTTCACCCGGAATGAACGCCCCAGGACACGGCCGGGGCCGTCTTCCACGCGCAGATGCGGCACCCCGGGGTGCTGCGCAAAGGCGGCGGCCAGCGGCGCCTGGGTGGCACGGCAATGGCCACACCAGCCCGTGCCGAATTCCAGCAGGGCCGGTCCCGCCAGGGCGTCGATCTCGGCGCGCGTGGGTTGTGCTACAGAATACGTGTCGTTCATCATGCCGTTTTCCTTGTCAGCTTAGACCACTTTCACGCGCAAAGTGCCCAGGCCATCGATGGCCCCCACCAGCTCGTCGCCGCGCTGCACGGCCGCCACGCCGGCCGGCGTGCCCGTGTAGATCAGGTCGCCCGGCTGCAAGGTGAAATAGGTCGACAGGTCGGCGATGGTTTCGGCCACGTTCCAGATCAGCATGTCGACGCTGCTGCCTTGACGCAGCGCACCGTTCACGTGCAGGGTGATGGCGGCATGCTGGACGTCGCCCGCCAGCGCGGCCGGGGTGATGGGACCGATGGGCGCCGAGTGCTCGAACGCCTTGCCCGTTTCCCACGGACGGCCCAGTTTTTTTGCCGCGCCCTGCACATCGCGGCGCGTCATGTCCAGGCCGATCGCATAACCCCACACGTGGCTCAGCGCGTCAAACACGCCGATATCGCTGCCGCCCTTGCCGATGGCCACCACCAGTTCCATCTCGTGCTGGAAATCCTGCGTTTGCGGCGGATACGGCAACTCGCCCGTCGTGCCGGCTGGCACGGGCAGCACGGCGTCGTTTGGTTTCATGAAGAAAAACGGCGCCTCGCGGCCCGTGTGTCCCATTTCCTTGGCGTGGTCGACATAGTTGCGGCCCACGCAATAGATACGGTGGACCGGGAAAGTATCAACGCTGCCGGTGACGGGAACGCTGGGCTGGATGGCTGCGGGAATGACATACGACATGAAGACTCCTGATCGGCACGATAAAAAGGCGGTGATGAAAAAGGGGACACCGCAGTGTCCCCCATTTTACGGTAACTTTATTTCAGCAGGGTCAGACCCGTTCCAGCACCAGCGCGATGCCCTGCCCCACGCCAATGCACATGGTGCATAAGGCATAGCGCCCGCCCGTGCGGTGCAGCTGGTTGACCGCCGTCATGGCCAGGCGCGCACCCGAGGCACCCAGCGGATGCCCCAGGGCGATGGCGCCGCCGTTCGGGTTGACGCGGACGTCGTCGTCGCGCACACCCAGCTGGCGCAGCACGGCCAGCCCTTGCGCGGCAAACGCTTCGTTCAGTTCGATGACGTCGAAGTCGGCCAGGCTCAAGCCCGTGATGGCCAGCACTTTCAGGGTGGCGGGCGCGGGGCCGATGCCCATGATGCGCGGCGCCACACCGGCCGTCGCCATGGCCACCACGCGGGCGCGCGGCGTCAAGCCAAAGCGGGCCGCGTTCGCTTCGTCGGCCAGCAGCAGGGCTGCCGCGCCATCGTTGACGCCGGATGCGTTGCCGGCCGTGATCGTGCCATCGGCGCGCACGACGGGTTTCAATTTGGCCAGGGTATCCAGGGTGGTGGCGCGCGGATGCTCGTCACGGCTGACGACGAGGGGCTCGCCCTTCTTTTGGGCGATGCTGACGGGGCAGATTTCGCTATCGAACACGCCCGCCTGCTGCGCCGCCAAGGCTTTGACCTGGCTGGCCAGGGCGAACGCA
Organism: Janthinobacterium sp. SUN073; assembly: GCF_030397665.1. Lineage (GTDB taxonomy): Bacteria > Pseudomonadota > Gammaproteobacteria > Burkholderiales > Burkholderiaceae_D > Janthinobacterium. The sequence goes on from NZ_JAPUBT010000001.1 coordinate 1,166,318, forward strand.
TCCTGGTCCGCGCGGCTGATGCCAAAATCGCTGGCCACGTTTTCCGCTGTTTCCGGCATCGAATCGACGCCGTACTGGGCCTTCATCAAAGGGTTGATGAAGCGCCAGCCGATGGTCGTGTCTTCCATTTTCATGCCGCGCGCAAAGGCGCTGTCCGCCTTGCCCATGACGAATGGTGCGCGGCTCATGCTTTCCACGCCGCCGGCGATCAGCAAGCCCGCTTCGCCGCTCTTGATGAAGCGCGCGGCGCTGCCGATGGCGTCCAGGCCCGAGCCGCACAGGCGGTTCAGGGTGGCGCCCGGCACACTGTCGGGCAAGCCGGCCAGCAGGGCCGCCATGCGCGCCACGTTGCGGTTGTCCTCGCCCGCCTGGTTGGCGCAGCCGTACAGCACGTCCGTGACGGCCGTCCAGTCCACGTTCGGGTTGCGCGCCATCAAGGCACGGATGGGCACGGCGCCCAGGTCGTCGGCGCGCACGCCGGACAGGCTGCCGCCGTAGCGGCCGAACGGCGTGCGCTGCGCATCGCAAATGTAGGCGTGGGTCATGTTCTTTCCTCCAAGAAAGTGTATTGATCGTAAATTAGCGGGCATCCGTCAGTGGCACGGCCGTCAACGCTTGCAGCTGCGCAAAACTCAAGCCATCGGCCAGCTCGACGACCGTGGCGCCGGCGGGTCCCAGGTCGAGCACGGCCAGGTCGCTGTAGATACGGCTGACGCAAGCGATACCCGTGAGCGGATACGTACAGGCCTGCACCAGCTTGCTTTCACCCGTCTTGGTCAGCAATTCCATCATGACCCAGGTTTTTTTCGCGCCGATGGCCAGGTCCATGGCCCCGCCCACGGCGGGAATGGCGTCCGGCGCCCCCGTATGCCAGTTGGCCAGGTCGCCGGTGCTTGAGACCTGGAAAGCGCCCAGCACGCAAATGTCCAGGTGGCCGCCGCGCATCATGGCGAAGCTGTCGGCGTGATGAAAATAGCTGCCGCCCGCCAGCAGGGTGACGGGCTGCTTGCCCGCGTTGATCAGGTCGTAGTCTTCCTCGCCGGGTGCGGGCGCGGGGCCCATGCCGATGACGCCGTTTTCGCTGTGCAGGATGATCTCCGCGCCGGCCGGCAAGTGATTCGCCACCAGGGTCGGCAAGCCGATGCCCAGGTTGACGACACTGCCTTCATGGATGTCGGCCGCCACCTTGGCCGCCATTTGATCTCGATTCCATTTGTTCACTTGATACTCCTCAGGCAGCTTTGAAGCCGGCGGGGCCGGTGGCCGTGCGCGGCACTTGCACGATGCGCTGCACGAACAGGCCCGGCGTGATGACGTGTTCGGGGTCGATGCTGCCAAGCTCGGCAACTTCATGCACGGAAGCAATGCAGACCTTCGCGGCCATGGCCATGATGGGGCCGAAGTTGCGCGCCGTCTTGCGGTAGGTCAGGTTGCCCCAGCGGTCGCCCTGCTCCGCCTTGATCAGCGCGAAATCGGCGTGGATGGGTGACTCGAACACATACATGCGGCCGTCGATCTCGCGCGTTTCCTTGCCCTTGGCCAAGTCCGTGCCATAGCCCGTGGGCGTGAAAAAGCCGCCGATGCCGGCGCCGGCGGCGCGGATGCGCTCGGCCAGGTTTCCCTGCGGCACCAGTTCCAGTTCCAGCTTGCCCGCGCGGTACAGGGCGTCGAAGACGTGGGAATCGGCCTGGCGCGGGAACGAGCAGATGATCTTGCGCACCTGCCCATTTTTCAGCAGGGCGGCCAGGCCCGTATCGCCATTGCCTGCATTGTTGTTGACGATGACGAGGTCGCGCGCGCCCTGGGCGATCAAGCCGTCGATCAGCTCGGCCGGCTGGCCCGCGCCGCCGAAGCCGCCAATCATGACGGTGGCGCCATCGTGGATATCGGCCAGCGCATCAAGCACGCTGGAACGCAGTTTGTCGATCATTGTTGTCTCCTCCAATCAAATCCATTCACAATTTGTTCGCAATTAGTTCACATAGCGAACAAATATTCGTATTTAGAACTTATTTGTGAGAATATGCCTGATCGGCGCGCTTGTCAATTTGCCGTTTTCACCAGCGCCATGGCTATAATTGCCACCTTGACCCATTGGAATTGCCATGACCGACCGCCGCAGTACGCCCCTTTCCGCCGAAGAACTCCCTGATGCCGATGGCGCCCCCCGTCCTGGCGACAGCTATGTGCAATCGTTCGCGCGCGGCCTGGCCGTACTGCGCAGCTTTGGCGCGCAGGCGCCGCAACAGACCCTGAGCGAAGTGGCGGAGCGGGCGCAGCTGACGCGCGCAGGCGCGCGGCGCATCCTGCTCACCTTGCTGCATCTCGGTTATGTGGAAGCGGACGGGCGGCTGTTCCGTTTGACGCCCAAGGTGCTCGACCTCGGTTACGCGTATTTGTCATCCCTGCCTGTCTGGACGCAGGCACAGCCGCTGCTGGAAGAATTGATGCAGACCTTGCGCCAGTCGTGCTCGGCCACCGTGCTCGACGGCGACGACATCGTCTACGTCGTGCGCCTGTCCGCGCACCGCACCATGTCGATCAACCTGGGCATCGGCAGCCGCCTGCCCGCCTACTGCACTTCGATGGGACGGGTCTTGCTGTCGGGCCTGGCGCCCGAGGCGCTGCGCCAACGGCTGTCGACAATGGCATTGCTGAAAATCACGCCGGCGACCAAGGTCGATATCGAGGTCTTGATGGAAGAGATTGCGCAAGTGCGGCGCCAGGGCTGGTGCCTGGTGCAGGAAGAGCTGGAACAGGGCTTGATCGCCCTGGCCGCACCCGTGTTCGACCGGGCCGGCAAGGTGGTGGCGGCGATCAACGTCAGCGGCCAGACGGCGGGGCCGTCCGTGGCGCATTTGCTGGAACACAGCCTGCCGAAACTACTCGATACGGCCAGCCGGGTCAGCGCCCTGGTGCGGGTGCAGCAGTGATTATTTTCTAAATTTGGCGCACGGGTCCGGGCGCGGCTGCGCTGGCATCGTTTGCGTCAAGTCGAACGTGCCCTTGTAGCCACTGCCGCCCTGCTCCAGGTAGCCGATGCTGCGCACATTCAGTTGCGGGTCGGCCAGCTTCAGCCAGCGGGGCACGCCGATATCCTTGCGCACATGGTCATTGCCGGCGATCAGCACCACGTCGCGCGGCGCCTGGTCACGGATCAGCTTGGCCATCCAGATATCGCGCGCCACCTGGGCGTTGACGACACCTTTGATCATCATGTCGGGCAGCATATTGCAGCGGGCCGCCTGGACTTCCTTCTGTTGCCCTTCCAGGATATCGGCCGGCACGGGCGCGGCCAGGTAAGTGGCCACCATGGCGGGCGGCATGGCCCACTGGATGCCGTCGCGCACGATGCGCGAAGCTTCGGCCGGCGACAGGTTGCCGGCGACCAGGGTCAATTGATAGCTGATGACGAGGTCCAGCACGGGCCGGTACAAGCTCCAGTCCCAGCGCGGCTGTTCCATCACGCGGATGATGCAATCGGGGTCGGCGCAATCGCGCGCGGCGCGCGTCAGCAAGGCCTGGTTTTCGCGATCAAATTGCTCCATGACAATCACGGGACGCCAGCCAGTCGCCAGGCGGCGGCGCAATTCCTCGACGCGCAGGCGCTGGCCTTGCGCATTGTCCTGCACTTCCCCTAGCAGCAGCACTTGCGGATTGGGCAAGGTGTCGGCCACGGGTGCGGGAGCGGGCGGCGCTTCCTTCTTCAGCAAGCTGCCGCAGGCGGCCAATGCCAGCACGCTGCACAGCAGGGCGGCGCGCGCGCCGGCGCGGAAAATCACGGTCTTCATGTCAACGGGTATCCAGAGTGGTGATGCGCCAGATTGTACCGTCTCAGGCCGGCGCGGGTAGCTTGCGGCGCTCCAGCACTTCAAAGAGAAGCATGCCGGCCAGCATCGCGCCGACAAACAGCCACGCCTTCGGCTGGCCCGCCAGCAGGGAAACGAGGGCGGGACCGGGACAGAAACCGGCGATGCCCCAGCCTGCGCCAAAGGCCAGGCTGCCCAGCAGCAAGCGCCGGTCGATGCGCCGCGACGTGGGCAATTGCATGGGCTCGCCCAGCAGCGCCGTGCCGCGCCGGCGCGCCAGCCAGAAGGCGGGCATGGCCACGCCGATGGCGCCGCCCATCACCAGCGCCAGCGACGGGTCCCAGGCACCGGCCAGGTCGAGGAAACCGAGCACCTTGGCCGGGTTGCTCATGCCGGAGACGATCAGGCCCAGACCAAAGACGAGGCCGCTCAACAGGGAAAGGAGTAGCTTGCTCATAGGTGGCGCAACAGATAGACGGTGAGGAAACCGGCCGCCATGAAGACACAAGTGGCCGCCAGCGAACGGGGTGACAGGCGCGACAGGCCGCACACGCCGTGGCCGCTGGTGCAGCCGGCGCCATAGCGCACGCCCACGCCCACCAGCACGCCCGCCACGATCAGGGCCAACGTGCCCGCCTCGATCTGCACGGGCGGCAAGGCTTGCCACAATTGCCACAGCAGGGGCGTGCCGACCAGTCCGGCAAGAAAGGCGATACGCCAGCCCAGGTCGCCCTGGCGCGGACCCAGCAAGCCGCCGAGGATGCCGCTGATGCCGGCGATGCGCCCATTGAACAGGATCAATAGCGCAGCCGCCAGGCCGATCAGCATGCCGCCCGCCAGCGAGGCCCACGGCGTGAAGTGCTGCCAAGCAATAGTCATGGCCGGACTCAGTCCGCTTCGTCGTTGAACGGCAGACGCGGCGCGCAGAACTGCGCGTACAGCACTTGCAGCACGGCCAGCACGGGCGCGCTGGCGACGCGGTAATAGATCTGCTTGCCATCGCGCCGCGTGGCCACCAGCATCTCTTCGCGCAGCACGCCCAGCTGCTGCGACAGGGTCGGCTGGCCGATGCCCACTTTTTGTTCGAGGTCGCTGACGCAGTGCTCGCCCTGCGATAGCTGGCACAGCAGCATCAAACGGTCGGCATTGCCCATGGCCTTGAGCAGCGAGCTGGCCTTATAGGCCGAGCCACGCATGGCGTCGAGGTTGTATTCGGCGTGTTGTGTTGCCACTGTCTCCATCTTGCCCTCCCACAGGCGGTCATATTGATCATCATGCGATAAACAATATACTAATCAATATATTGTTTTCCTGCTGGCGATTCGCACAAAAAAATAACAGTCTTTTTTTGCGATAGCGTGCTCATGCCAAGTGTGCGGCAGCGATAGCGATCATGCTATCAAAATGATAAATATTCGTAATTTAAAGCAAATATGCGTAGCAAAATTGCCACGAATTGTGCTGTAATAAGACCTCATCAGAAAAATTGTGATACGCCCCCGTACGGGCGCATTATCCGTCCAGGCGCAGGCCGGTTTCGGTCGCGCCGCGCGGTGAACCAGGGAGTCAACGATGAAGATCTTTCAGCCGCTATGCGTGGCCGTGCTGGCGCTGTCGGCGTATGCCGGCAATGTGGCCGCCAGCGCGCCTGCCGTGAGCGACGACAGTCTCGCTTTCAACAACACGACGGACTATCCCACCTGGGAAACACCGGACTTGCCGTATGCACGCCTGCTGACGCAGCACACGACGCTCAATGCGACCCCGCGCTGGCTCAACGCCGGTACGCGCCAAAGCGCACTGGCGCCCCCCACCACCGCCGCCACTCCTGCCGTACAGCAGGTGCACGTGCCGCCGCCCGTGCCCGAAGCGAGCATGGTCTCGATGCTGCTGGTGGGACTGGGTTTGCTGGCCTTGAGCATGCACGGTGAAAAACAGGAAAAATTCGATGGCTGACCTTATTTGGGCGGCCGATGCCGCTGCGTCAAAAAAAATTCCGCCTGGTGCGGAATTTTTTTTACTTGTCCAGCAAGCGGCACACCCTTTCGATATTGCCCACCGGAATACCCGACTTCAGGGCGCGCGCGATGCAGCCCGCCTTGTCAGGGCCCGAGGCGGACATGAGCACGAAGGCCGTGCCCAGGGCGCTGACGGCGAGCAGAAGGATCAGCACGCCCTTGACGATATCCCAGTTCATGGCGTCTCGATGGCCGGCATCAGTGCTCCCTGGCTGAGGTGGCTGCCGACTCGGGCCCGTTCAGCAGTGCTTGTAATTTTTGCATGGTGGCCCAGTTGCGCGAGGTGACGCCATCGCCCAGCAGTGCACCCAGTGACGCCACCACCTTGCTGGCCAGCACGCCATCGGGACACCAGGCATACGCGGCCCATCGCCCCAGCGCCAGCGCTTCCGGCTGCCACGGCCGCTGCAAGAGCGGCGCCAGGCGCTGGACATCGGCCGGATTATTCAGCACCAAGGTCAGCAGACGGGCCGCATCGACCGCCGGCGCCAGGGTGTTTTGTTCGATCAGTTCGGCAAACTGGCTGGCCGACAGCACCGTCACCCGGGCCGCGACGCCCAGTTTCAGCACCAGCGCTTCCTCGATGCGCGCAGCGGCCTCGGCCGGCGCCGCCGCGCCCCCGTCATACACCACGTTGCCGCTGTTGAGTACCGTGCGTACCTGCGCAAAACCCAGGTCGCCCAGCAGCTTGCGCAGGTCGGCCATGGCCACGCGCTTGGCGCGGCCCACATTGATCCCACGCAAAAGCGCCACTTGCTGACTGTTTTCTGGCTGTGCCATGTCTCTTCTCCTTGCCTATGCCGGGCTGCTGGTGCTGTCCGGCAACGGCGTCACCGTGGGCAGGCGCAGCAGGAATGTCGCGCCCTGTCCCAGCGTGCTGCTGACCGTGATGGTGCCGCCAAACTGCTTGGCAATCAAGTTGAACACGATATTCAAGCCCAGGCCCGTGCCGCCCTGTCCCCGCCGCGTGGTGACAAACGGGTCGAACACGCGGTCGAGCATGTCGGGCGCGATGCCGCGGCCGTTATCGCGCACCTGCATGGCGATCCACTCGCCGTCGCGACGCACGCCGATATGGATGTTGCCGGCCGTGTCCGCATCGAAGGCGTGCTCGACACAATTCAAGACCAGGTTGGTCAGCACCTGCGCCAGCGCACCCGGATAGCTGTCGAGCATGATGTCAGGCGGGCAATCGATATCGATGCGGATGCGCGTCTTTTTCAGGGTCGGCTGCAGGCTCGAGATCACTTCCCCGATATAGTCGCGCAATTCGAACAAACGGCGCGCCTCGCTGACCTGGTCGACGGCGATCTGCTTGAAGCTGTGGATCAGGTGCGCGGCGCGATAGGCATTGTTCATGATCAGCCGCGCGCTCTCGCCGGCCGTTTCCAGGTAGCGCACGATATCGGTTTTCTTCACGCTGCCGCCGGCCACCGCTGCGCTGATGTGATCGGTGGCTTCCTTCAGCACCGAAGCGCTGGTCAGCGCGATGCCGACCGGCGTATTGATTTCATGCGCCACGCCGGCCACCAGGCTGCCCAGCGAAGCCAGGCGCTCCGACTGCAGCAACGATTCCTGCGCGCGGCGCAGCTCGTCCATCGCCTGCGCCGTCTCCTGCTGCGAACGGCGCGCCATGTCTTCCGCCTCGCGGCTGCCCTCGATGATGGATTTGAGCTTGCGCTGCACGGCATTGAAGCCGCGGATCACGTCGCCCAGTTCGTCGCGTCGGTTTTCCGGCAATTCTTCGACCTCGTCGCTGCCGCGCGTGGCCAGGTCGATCAAGCCGTCGCGCAACTGTTTCAAGGGCCCGAAGACGATGCGCAGGCTCAGCGCCAGGGCACCCACCAGGATGATGTCAAGCAGTAATACTTCCAGCACCTTGCGCCGCACTTCGCCGCGCAGGGCAGCATCGATCTGCGCGCGGCTGAAATTGACGATGACCTTGCCGACGATCACCGGCTTGCCGCCCGTGGCCGCCGCCACGGCATCGCGGAACACCAGCGGCGCCTCGACGGGCGTGCCGCCCATGGCCACATCGGAGGTCAAAGGCACCAGGGTGCCAGCCGCGTCACGCACTTCCCCCGCGAACAGGCCCACGGAGGCGTCGTAGACGCGGATGCCGACCAGCTCCGGCGGCAGCATTTCGGCCGCGACAATGCTGTCGACCTTGGATTTATCGAGATCCCACAGGGCCGAAGGCAAGCTGGTCTGCAAGCGCGTGAGCACGCCGCTGCGCAGGCGCGCGCTGCCCGATTCAAGTTCCTGGCTCAGTGTATATTGGGTATAGCTGCCAGAAATGCCCAGCACCAAAGTGACGATCACGACAAAAAGCAGGGTCAGCCGGACTTGAATACTCACCATCGATCAACACTCCCCGGGCCTGGCCAGCCGCCGGCCCGCGGCGCGGGCACAGATACGTCAGCAATGCAACAGTCTGTATCAAATGTACGGTATGACATGCTTATTGGCAAGATTTACAGCGGCCCCGTTTTCGACAGGGGCCTTGATACAGGTTGAGACATTGCGTCATGGCAATGGTAATATCCCGCAATCATCTAAGGAGTCGTCATGGCGGTCATGCATCAACATCTACCCCTGGAACAAGTGCGTCCTGGCATGGTCTTGTCGGATGTCTTGCTCGACGCGCATGGACAAGTGCTGTTGCCGCAAGGCGCGGTACTGACGGAAAACATGCTGTCCCTGATGCCACGCCACGGCATCGCCATGCTGCCGATCCAGGCGCCGCCCCCTTCGCCAGAGGAAGTGGCCGCGCAGCAGGCGGCTGACAGCGAACGGCTGGCCTACCTGTTCCGCAAGCTGGATCCGGACGATCCCGCGGATGCGGCCACGACCTTGCTGCGCGACTATGTCACGCAATATCGCCTGGGTACGGGAGAGCGGGCATGAGCACCCAGCTGACGCTCGACGATATCGTCGCCCATCTCGATGACCTGCCTTCCTTGCCCGCCGTCGTCATGGAGTTGCTCAACAGCATAGACCAGGAAGACGTCGATATTTCCGTGCTGGCGAAAAAAGTCTCATACGACCAGGCGCTGACGGCGAAAACCCTGCGCCTGGCCAACTCCTCGCAATATGGCTTGCAAGTGAAGGCCACCACCATCCAGCAGGCGATCACTTACCTGGGTTTCCAGACCACGCGCAGCCTGATCACCTCGGCCGCCATCACGGGCTGCTTCCCGGAAGGGCGTTGCCCCGGCTTCGACGACAAGGCCTTCTGGCGCCATTCGGTAGCGACGGCCGCCTGCGCCAAGGTGCTGGCGCGGCAGATCCGCTTCAACCAGGATTACGCCTTCACGGCCGGCTTGCTGCATAACATCGGTCGCCTGGTGCTGGTCAGCAGCTTTCCCGCACACTACGCGCAAGTCATCGTGCACCAGGCGGCGCACGATTGCAGCCTGCTCGAAGCGGAGCAGGCCGTGCTGGGCGTGGACCACGTGCAGGCAGGCGTGGCACTGGCCGAGCACTGGAATTTTTCCGACACCATGCGCCTCGCGCTGGCCAACTACCTGCAGCCGGAAACGCCGGGGGCAGGTTTCCTGGCAGCGCTGATCCACGTGGCCAATGCCATCGTCTGTGCGCTCGACCTGGCGCAGGCGGGCGACGACATGGTCCCGCGCGTCTCGCCGGTGGCCTGGGATGCGCTGGGCCTGGGCGAAGAAACGTATCTGCAGCTGTTCCGCGAAACGGAGTTGCGCTACGACGAAATTACTTCAGCACTGCTGAGCTAAACGCTGCGCCACATGCCAACGGCTCTCGCCGCGAAGCGAAAGCCGTTATGGGTACTGCGGTGTCTCCATGCTGCCCGGTCCACACCAGCCTGTTGCCGCCAGCAGTGACGCAAGCGGCACAGTCAGCGTGCAACCGCCACATCAGTGCGCGTAATTCGATTCTTGCGCATCGCCGCGGTCTTCCGCTTTTGGACGGCCCTGGGCGTCGGACAGACGATACTTGGTGCGGCGGTCGCCCATCAAATCGCGCAGGTCACGGATGCTCATGCCCGTCACTTCGTGCATGCGGATCAGCAGCGAGGCGCCGACCGGCAAGCGGTGGTGGCGGATCTTGCTGATGACGGGTGGCGCCACTTCGAGCAAGCGCGACAGGGCTGCGTCGTTTTTCAGCTGCATCTTGCTCAGCAGAATATCCAGCAGGTGATTCGGGTTGTAACTCTCTTGCGATGCTAATGCATGATGTGCCATGATTTTTCCTCGTCTGGTGAATGTTCAAAGAATGCCGATACGAACTTAAGGCTGGCTTAGAGTGTTTAAATAAACGTCTTTCCATCAGCCTCAGCCTCCCCTCCGCCTTCCCTCCTTGTCGCACTGCCTGCACAGGACTCGCACAGCCAACGTGCGCAGCTTGCCGCGTGAGTAAATGCACTGCAACCCACTAAAATGAATTGCATATAAAACAATATACTAGTCCAAACAGGCCGCATCTGCGCCTCGCGCAAACTTCCTGATTGTTAAATATCAATCAAGCTGCTGGTTGGCTTGCCAACGATGCTATTTCAACACATTAGGATGCCAGCGGCCGCACACAAGGCTTTGCAGCAACTTGTTACAAATCAATGGTGTCGCATGGCAATAAATGCTTTACGGCATCGCCGTACCGGGCACCGTATTCACGCTGCAATCTTGTCGGCATACTCAGCACAACATGGCCCGTCCCGGCGATTTACGCTAAACTATGGCCTGAACTTGCAGCGAGCCTGCCAGCGGGCAGCCAGAGGCGCCCGGCCGGTGATCCACCGCCTCCCGCCCCGAGCGGCGCACGGCGCAATCTCCCTGCCCGGCTTATTTGCCGCCCCACTTATTTGCCCACTTTTTTGCCGCCACATTTACCGATAAGCATCCGACTCCATGCAGAAAAAAGTATTCATTAAAACCTTCGGCTGCCAGATGAACGAGTACGACTCGGACAAGATGGCCGACGTGCTGGGCGCTTCCGACGGCCTGGTGCGCACCGACACGCCGGAAGATGCCGATGTGATCCTGCTCAACACGTGCTCCGTGCGCGAAAAGGCGCAGGAAAAAGTGTTTTCCGACCTGGGCCGTCTGCGCGAGCTGAAACTGGCCAAGCCGCACCTCTTGATCGGCGTGGGCGGCTGCGTGGCCTCGCAGGAGGGCGACGCCATCGTCAAGCGCGCGCCATATGTCGACATGGTCTTCGGCCCGCAAACCCTGCACCGCCTGCCGCAAATGATCGAACTGCGCCGCTCCAGCGGCGCTTCGCAGGTCGACATCAGCTTCCCGGAAATCGAAAAATTCGACCACATGCCACCGGCCAAGGTCGACGGCGCCTCGGCGTTTGTTTCCATCATGGAAGGCTGCAGCAAATATTGCAGCTATTGTGTCGTGCCTTACACGCGCGGCGAGGAAGTGTCGCGCCGCTTCGAAGACGTACTGACGGAAGTGGCGGGCCTGGCCGCCCAGGGCGTCAAGGAAATCACCCTGCTGGGGCAGAACGTGAACGCCTACCGTGGCGTGATGGAAGGCGGAGAGATCGCCGACTTCGCCCTGCTGCTCGAATACGTGGCCGACATTCCCGGCATCGCGCGCATGCGCTTCGTCACCAGCCACCCGAAGGAATTCACGCAGCGCCTGATCGACGCCTATGCGAAGATCCCGCAGCTGGTCGACCATTTGTACCTGCCGGCACAGCACGGTTCCGACAAGATCCTGGGCGCCATGAAACGCGGCTACACGGGCCTCGAATACAAGTCCATCATCCGCCGCATCCGCGCCGTGCGCCCGAACATGGCCATTTCGTCCGACTTCATCGTGGGCTTCCCCGGCGAGACGCAGGCCGACTTCGACGCCATGATGAAGCTGATCGCCGACGTGGGGTTTGACAACAGCTACAGCTTCATCTTCAGCAAGCGCCCCGGCACGCCGGCCGCCAGCCTGGCAGACGATACGCCGCATGAAGTGAAACTGGCCCGTTTGCAGCAGTTGCAGGCGGCCATCGACGCCAACACGCGCAAATACAGCCTGGCCATGGTGGGCAGCGTGCAAACCATCCTCGTCGAAGGCCGTTCGAAGAAGGACACCGATGACAGTGAACTGCAAGGCCGCACGGAAAACAACCGCGTCGTCAATTTCGACGCCGGCCCGGACGCGCTGCAGCTGGTCGGCCAGCTGGTCGACGTGCGCATCACCGAAAGCCATTCCTACACCCTGCGCGGCGAACTCGTCGCCGGCGCTTCCGCATTGAAAAGAGCCAGTTGAAAACCAAAGCCCCGATACAGCCGCATTACTTCATCCCCGAGCCGCTGGACAACACGCGCCTGGCGCACCTGTGCGGGCCGCTCGATGAAAACCTGCGCCAGATTTCCGCCGCCCTCGACGTGACGATCTTCCGCCGCGGCGAGAAATTCATCGTCGGCGGCAGCAATGCCGAACGGGCCGTGGAAATCCTCGACCAGTTCTACGCCATCGCCAACAAGGTCGTGCCGCTGGAAGAAGTGCAGCTGGCCCTGGTGGAGCAGCGCGCCGGACTGTCCGCCGCCTCGGAACACCACGTCAACGCGCCTGCCAGCACCTTCGTCGAGCCGGACATCGCCAGCCCCGTGCTGAAAACGCGGCGCAGCGACCTGCGCGGGCGCACGCCGCACCAGATCGCCTACCTGCGCGACATCCTCGAACACGACATCAGCTTTGGCGTGGGACCGGCCGGCACCGGCAAAACCTACCTGGCCGTCGCCTGCGCCGTCGACGCGCTCGAACGCGATGCCGTCAAGCGCATCATCCTGACGCGCCCCGCCGTCGAAGCGGGCGAGCGCCTGGGCTTCCTGCCGGGCGACCTGGCGCAAAAGGTCGACCCGTATTTGCGTCCCCTGTACGACGCGCTGTACGACTTGCTGGGCTTTGACCGCACGCAAAAACTGTTTGAGAAACAGGTGATCGAGATCGCCCCGCTGGCCTATATGCGCGGGCGCACCCTGAACCACGCCTTCGTCATCCTCGATGAAGCGCAGAACACCACCGTCGAACAGATGAAGATGTTTTTGACGCGCATCGGCTTCGGCAGCAAGGCCGTGGTGACGGGCGACGTGACGCAAGTCGACCTGCACAAGAGCCAGACGAGTGGCCTGATCGACGCCGTGCACGTGCTGAAAGACGTGCGCGGCATCGGCTTTACGCAATTTAACAGCAGCGACGTGGTGCGCCATCCGCTCGTCGCGCGCATCGTCGATGCGTATGAAACGGCGCAGGCGGCCGGCGCCAACGCCGCCCAGTTACTTCCCTTATTGAAACCAGCTGCCGCCAAAAATGTCCGAAAAAAATAAACTATCGCTGTCCGTGCAATACCCGGACGCCCGCCTGGAAACCCTGATCACGCGGCCCAAAGTGCGCCGCTGGGTCAAGGCGGCCCTGTTCGCCCCTGCCGAACTCACCATCCGCTTCGTCGACGCGCAGGAAGGCCGTACCTTGAACCGCGACTACCGAGAAAAGGATTACGCCACCAATGTGCTGACGTTTGCCTATAACGAAGGCGAAGAGTTGAATGACGACGAGCCGACGCGCGCCGACATCATCCTGTGCACGGACGTACTGGAAAAGGAAGCGGCGGAACAAAAGAAAAGCGTGGAAGAGCACACGGCCCATCTGATCGTGCACGGCGTGCTGCATGCGCAGGGCTACGACCACATGGATGACGAGGAAGCGGCCGAGATGGAGGGCCTGGAAACGGCAATCCTCGCGAAACTCGGCATTACCGACCCGTACAAGGAGTAAGACCATGGGCACTTGGGCCACCGACGCCTTCGGCAACGACTACGCCATGGATTGGGCGCAGGATCTGCACGAATACAAAACCCTGGAACTGGTCGAGACGACGCTCGACAACGTCATCGACAGCACGGAAGCGGAACTCGAAGCGCCGTTCGCCGCCGAGGCGCTGGCCGCGCTGGAAGTGATCGCGCGCCTGCAAGGCCAGCCGGGAGAAAACGACCCGGCCACGGCGGAAGTGGACGAATGGGTGGCCGCCTGCAAGAAGAAAGTCACGCCGCCGCTGCTGGAAAAAGCGCGCCTGGCCTTCGACCGCATCATGGCCGAGTCGTCGGAACTGCGCCAGCTGTGGCAAGACAGCGAGCATTTTACGGACTGGCAGGCGGACGTGGCGGCCTTGCGCGCGCGCGTGCTGGGCCCGGACGCCGCGTAAAACATCGGGCAACGGCGCACTTCAACGTATTAAATTTGCATCAAAAGCGGGGAAATCCGGTATTCCCCCACTTTTGGTGTATCCTATATCCCTTCGCAACAACGGCTCACGCCTCCTATGCCCGAGCACCCTAGTGGCGTCAGAACTGACGTCAAGCCCCACCGGTCACTGTTTGAACGCCTGACCGCACTCATATCCCCCGAGCCAGAGAACCGTGCAGAATTGCTCGAAGTTCTACACGATGCGCATGAACGCAAGCTGATCGACGCCGACGCCCTGTCGATGATCGAAGGCGTGTTTCAGGTATCGGATCTCTGTGCGCGCGACATCATGATTCCCCGTTCGCAAATGGATGTCATCGACATCAGCAAGCCGATCGAGGAATGGATGCCGGAAGTCCTGTCCACCGCCCACTCGCGCTTCCCCGCGATCGAAGGCGAGCGCGACAAGGTCATCGGCATCCTGCTGGCGAAAGACTTGCTGCGTTATTACGCAGAAGAAACTTTCGACGTCCGCGACATGCTGCGCCCCGCCATCTTCATCCCCGAATCGAAACGCCTGAATGTGCTGCTGCGCGATTTCCGCGCCAACCACAATCACATGGCCATCGTCGTCGATGAATACAGCGGCGTCGCCGGCCTGATCACCATCGAAGACGTGCTGGAACAGATCGTCGGCGACATCGAGGACGAATACGACTTCGACGAAGCCGAGGACAACATCCTCTCGCTCAAGGAAGGCCAGTTCGGCCCCCGCTGGCGGGTCAAGGCGCTGACCGAGATCGAACAGTTCAACGAAGAAGTGGGCAGTCACCTGGTGGACGACGACGTCGACACCATCGGCGGCCTGGTCTCGAAGTACCTGGGCCGCATGGCGCACAAGGGCGACATCTTCGACCTGGGCAATCTGCGCTTCGAGGTGCTGCGCGCCGATGCGCGCCAGGTGCACGTGCTGCTCGTCGAGCGCCTGCCCAACGTGCCGGAACTGGAACTCTGACATGCGCGTGCTGTAGATGCGTTTCAGACGCTTGGATCCCAACGCCCCCGCCAAACCGCCCCGCAGCACATGGGCGCGCATGCTGACTGCCGCCATCGCCGGCGCTGTCGCGGTGCTGGCGTTCGCCCCGTTCGGCTACTGGCCGCTGCAAATCCTCAGCCTGGGCGTGCTGTTCTACCAGGTGCTGCGCGCGGCGAACGTCAAGAGCGGTGCGCTGATCGGCTGGGCCTACGGCTTCGGCTGGTGCGCGGCCGGCACGCACTGGCTGTATATCTCCATGCACCGCTATGGCGACATGGCCGCACCGATCGCCGCCATCGCCGTGGCCTTGCTGGCCCTCTTGATGGCCATTTACGTGGCCCTGGCCATGGGCGCGGCCGCCTGGCTGCGCCAGCGCTGGGTGCTATCCCTGCCCGCCATGACCCTGCTGGTGCTGCCGGCCACCTGGACCCTGTTCGAATGGACGCGCGGCTGGCTGTTTACGGGTTTCCCGTGGCTGGCCACCGGTTACGCCCACAATGCCAGCCCGCTGGGCGGCTTTGCGCCCATCGTCGGCGCGTATGGCCTGGGCTGGCTGGCGGCGCTGTCGGCCGGCGCCCTGCTCTTGCTAGTCCACCCCCTGCGCCGCACGCGCTGGAGCGCGCTGGGCGGCGTCATCGCGCTGTATGCGGCCGGCGTTGGCTTGCAATACGTGAACTGGACCCATCCTGTCGGGCGCCCCATCACAGTGCGCCTGTTGCAAGGCAATGTGCCGCAGCAGCAGAAATTCGACCCCGGCTTCGTGCTGGGCGCGCTGCAGATGTACCAGAGCGCCATCACCAGCGCGCCGGCCGACCTGATCGCCACGCCGGAAACGGCCGTCACCGTGCTGCCGCACCAGCTGCCGCCCGGTTATCTGGATAGCCTGGGCACGTATGCGCAGCAGACGGGCAGCACGATTTTGCTCGGCATGCCCGTGCTCGACGAACAACAGCGCTTCTACAATGCGGCCGTGGGCATCACGCCCAACGGCACGCCGGGCCCGTACTACCAGTACCGCAAGCACCATCTGGTGCCGTTCGGCGAATTCGTGCCGCCCGGCCTGCACTGGTTTGTCGCCATGATGGCCATCCCGCTGGGCGACATGGGCCGAGGCGCGGAAGTACAAGCGCCTTTGCCCGTGCGCGACCAGCTGGTGCTGCCCAATATCTGCTACGAAGACTTGTTTGGCGAAGAAATCGCGGGCCAGCTGGCCAGCGCCCACCGCCATGGCAAGCAGTCGGCCTCGGTGCTGCTCAATATCTCGAACCTGGCCTGGTTTGGCGAATCGATCGCCATCCCGCAGCATCTGCAGATTTCGCAGATGCGCAGCCTGGAAACGGGCCGTCCGATGCTACGCTCGACGAATACGGGCGCCACCGCCGTCATCGACGGCAAGGGCGTGGTGCAAAGCCTGCTGCCGCCGGAACAGCAAGCCGCCCTGGCGGCCAAGGTGCAAGGCATGGGCGGCATGACGCCATACATTCTGTATGGCAATAAACTGGTGCTGGCCCTGGCCGTGCTGGCCCTGCTGACGGCCTTCCTGCTGTCGCGCGCCGCGCGCCGTGGCCGCGCCGCGCAGCAATAAGCGGCCGATATTGCCCGAAGAGTCACAGTGGGCCCGTAAAAACCGCTAAAATTAGCAAAACTCCGGCCCGGACGCGCTTGACTGGCAGCGCCCGGGTTTCAAGCAAACCTTAACAAAGCGCAGCCTCCCGCGCGGCGAACCCATACGATGCTCACATTTCAACAAATTATCCTGACCTTGCAAACCTATTGGGACAAGCAAGGTTGCGCCCTGCTCCAGCCTTACGACATGGAAGTCGGCGCCGGCACCTTCCACACCGGTACCTTCCTGCGCGCGATCGGCCCGGAACCCTGGCGCGCCGCGTATGTGCAGCCTTCGCGCCGCCCGAAAGATGGCCGCTATGGCGAAAACCCGAACCGCATGCAGCACTACTACCAGTACCAGGTGGTGTTGAAGCCGGCGCCGGAAAACATCCTCGACCTGTATCTGGGTTCGCTGGCCGCCCTGGGCCTGGACTTGCAGCAGAATGACGTGCGCTTCGTCGAAGACGACTGGGAAAGCCCGACCCTGGGCGCCTGGGGTCTGGGCTGGGAAGTCTGGCTGAACGGCATGGAAGTGACCCAATTTACCTACTTCCAGCAAGTCGGCGGCCTCGATTGCAAGCCTGTGCTGGGCGAAATCACCTACGGCATCGAACGCCTGGCCATGTATTTGCAAGGCGTGGAAAACGTGTATGACCTGGTGTGGACCGAGTGGGAAGAAAACGGTGTCACGAAAAAACTGACTTACGGCGACGTCTTCCACCAGAACGAGGTGGAGCAATCGACCTACAACTTCGAGCACGCGAATACGGACCTGCTGTTCGAACAGTTCGGCAACTACGAAGCGGAAGCGAAGCGCCTGATCGAGCTGCAACTGACCCTGCCCGCCTACGAGAAGATCATGAAGGCGTCGCACAGCTTCAATATGTTAGATGCGCGTGGCGCCATCTCGGTGACGGAACGCGCCGCCTACATCGGCCGCGTACGCACCCTGTCGCGCCTGGTGGCGCAAGCGTATTACGACTCGCGCGAGCGCCTCGGTTTCCCGATGCTGCCCGCCGCAGACCAACTCGCCGCCGCCTGATCGCCTAGCTCATACACCGCTGTACCGGACAAGAACACCATGAACCAAACACTGCTCATCGAACTGCTGACCGAAGAACTGCCGCCGAAAGCGCTGGCCAAACTGGGCGCCGCCTTCACCGCCGGCATCGTCAATGGCCTGAAGGCGCGCGACTTCCTGGAAGCCGACAGCGTCGCCACCAGCTACGCCTCGCCGCGCCGCCTGGCCGTCTCCATCACCAATGTGCGCGAAGTCTCGCCCGATAAATCCATCCGTGAAAAAGTCTTGCCCGTCTCCGTGGCGCTGGACGCGAACGGCAACGGCACGCCGCCGCTGGCCAAGAAACTGGCCGCGCTGGGCTTCCCCGACCTGACGGTGGCCGACCTGGAACGCGCCGTCGATGGCAAGGCCGAAAGCTTCTTCTACACCTATACGGCGCCGGGCAGCCAGCTCGCCGCCGGCGCGCAAGCGGCATTGACGGAATCGGCCGCCAAGCTGCCGATTCCAAAACTGATGAGCTATCAGCGCCCGGACGGCACCACCGTGCAATTCGTGCGCCCGGCCCACAGCCTGATCGCCCTGCACGGCGTCAACGTGCTGCCTCTGACCCTGCTGGGATTGACGGCCGGCCGCACCACCCTGGGCCACCGCTTCCTCACCGACGGCAAGGCTATCACCATTGCGCACGCGGAAAACTATGCGGCCTCACTGATCCTCAACGCCAGCGTCATCGCCAGCAACGAGGAACGCAAGGAGCGCATCCGCGCCCAGTTGCTGGACAAGGCCGGTGCCGACCAGGTGCTGATGCCAGAAGCGCTGCTCGATGAAGTGACCGCCCTGGTCGAATGGCCAGTCGTGTATGAGTGCCACTTCGAGGAAGAATTCCTGGCCGTGCCGCAGGAATGCCTGATCCTCACCATGCAGACGAACCAGAAGTATTTCGCCCTGACGGACAGCGAAGGCAAGCTGCGCTCGCGCTTCCTGATCGTCTCGAACATCGAGACGGACACGCCAGAACATATCATCGGCGGCAACGAGCGCGTCGTGCGCCCGCGCCTGTCCGACGCCAAGTTCTTTTTTGAACAAGACAAGAAGAAGACCCTGGCATCGCGTTTGCCGCTGCTGGCCAACGTCGTCTACCACAACAAGCTGGGCACGCAAGCTGCCCGTACAGAAAGAGTAAAAGCATTAGCCGGCGCCATCGCCGCCAAATTGGGCTACGACGTGGCCCTGGCCGAACGGGGCGCCCTGCTGGCCAAGGCCGATCTGCTGACCGATATGGTGGGTGAATTCCCCGAGCTGCAAGGCATCATGGGCACGTATTACGCGCGCCATGATGGCGAGCCGGAAGAAGTGGCGCTGGCCGCTTCCGAACACTACCAGCCGCGTTTTGCCGGCGACAGCCTGCCATCGACCGCCACCGGCACCGCCGTGGCCCTGGCCGACAAGCTCGAAACCCTGGTCGGCATCTGGGCCATCGGCCTGGCGCCCACGGGCGACAAGGACCCGTTCGCGCTGCGCCGCCATGCCCTGGGCGTGCTGCGCATGCTGCTGGAAAAGCGTTTGCCATTGTCGATCCGGGGCTTGCTGGGCGACGCCGCCGCGCAGTTCGCCGCCGTTCCCGGCTTCAAGGACCCAATCGCGGATGTCACCACCTTCATGCTCGACCGCCTGCGCGGCATCCTGCGCGAACGCGGTTTCTCACCGAATGAAATCGAAGCCGTCGTGGCACAGAATCCTGACCGCCTGGACGACATCGTGCAGCGCCTGGAAGCCGTGCAGGCGTTTGCCGCCCTGCCGGAAAGCGCCTCGCTGGCGGCAGCCAACAAACGCATCACCAACATCCTGAAAAAGAACGAGGAAGCGCTCAAGCTGGTTGCCGACAATGGCGTCAACGTGGCCCTGCTGCAGGACGAAGCGGAGAAAAAACTCGCCGCCGCCGTCTCGCGCGTGCAGCCGGAAGTCGACGCGGCCTTCGCCAAGGGCGACTTCACCAGCACCCTGCAAACGCTGGCGCAGCTGCGCGACGACGTCGACGGCTTCTTCAACGACGTGATGGTGATGGCCGAGGATGTCGCCCTGCGCAACAATCGCCTGGCCTTGCTGTCGTCGCTGCACGGCATGATGAACCGCGTGGCCGACATTTCCAAGCTGGCGGCATAATGGGCATTCCGGCGCTGAAACTGATTATTCTCGACCGCGACGGCGTCATTAATCATGACTCGCCGGACTTCATCAAGTCGCCTGCCGAATGGCTACCGATCCCCGGTTCGCTCGAAGCGATCGCCCGCCTGAACCAGGCAGGCTATCGCGTCATCGTCGCCTCGAACCAGTCAGGCATCGCGCGCGAATATTTCGACATGACGGTGCTGAACGCGATTCACCAGAAGATGCACACCCTGGCGCAGCAAGTGGGCGCCGATATCGACGCCATCTTCTTTTGCCCGCACGCGGGCGCGGACAATTGCGACTGCCGCAAGCCGAAACCGGGCATGTTCCATGAAATCGCGAAGCGCTACAACACCAGCCTGAAAGGCGTGCCCACCGTTGGCGATTCGCTGCGCGACCTGCAGGCAGGTTTCATCAGCGGCTGCGTGCCCTACCTGGTCTTGACGGGCAAGGGCGAAAAAACCAACGAAACAGGTGGCCTGCCACCCGGCACCCAGGTTTTCCCCGACCTGGCCGCCGTGGTCAGCCACCTGCTCAGGGCGCCAGCGGCGCCAGCGCCCACCGTGGCATTCAGTATCTAATTTTCGGAGAACCGCATTGCGTAATATTTCCCTGTTCCTGCGATCCCTGCTGTTCATGACCATCATGATCGTGGCCACCATCGTCTGGGCCTGCGTGTGCTTTTTTGCCGCGCCATTGAGCTACAACAAGCGCTATTGGGTCACCTCGCGCTGGAACGTGTTTATCCTGTGGTGCGCCAAGGTCATTTGCGGCATCCGCTATGAAGTCAAGGGCGCCGAGAACTTCCCGGATGCGCCGGCCATCGTGCTGTCAAAGCACCAGTCGGCCTGGGAAACCATCTTCCTGCTGCCCAGCCTTCCCCGTCCGCTGGTGTATGTGTTCAAGAAGGAGATCCTGTACATCCCGTTCTTTGGCTGGGCCATGGCGCTGCTGCGCATGATCCCCATCGACCGCAAACAGGGCAAGCATGCCTTCAAGAGCGTGGTCGCGCATGGCAAACGCCGCCTCGCCGACGGCCAATGGATTATCATGTTCCCGGAAGGCACCCGCATCCCCGTGGGCCAGGCGGGCAAGTACAAGAGCGGTGGCACGCGACTGGCCATTGCCACGGGTGCCGTGGTGGTGCCGATTGCGCATAATTCAGGCGAATGCTGGCCCAAGCAGTCATTCCTCAAACGCCCGGGACTGATCACCGTCTCGATAGGCAAACCGATTTCGCCGGAAGGGCAAACCCCGGACAGCATGATGCAACAGGTGGAAAATTGGATAGAATCAGAAATGCGCGTCATTTCGCCTCACGCCTACAACGCTGGCTAGACGGCATCAGCGCGGTCATCCAGGAGCCGACACTGCGCCAGCAGATGAAGACCATCAAGGTCGGCGACCAGCAACTGGATCTGTTCGCGCATGACGTCTCGACCAGCACGCCCCCGGCGGTGCGCCCCACGGCACCGCCAGCGCCGCCCGTGGCACCACCGCTAGTGGTACCCGCGCCACCCATCGTTCGCCCCGCCCCATCGCCCCTGCCGTCCCCCCCACGCCCTGCCGATGGCCCTCCGCTGCGTCAGCTGCAGCTGGGCAGCCACCTGGTCGAATTCGCCCTGCGCCGTTCCACGCGCCGTTCCATCGGCTTCATGATCGACGATAACGGCTTGCGCGTGACCGCGCCCAAGCGCGTCACCCTGGCCGAAATCGACAATGCCATCCGCGCCAAGCAGGGCTGGATCGTCTCGAAGCTGCTGGAAAGGGGCGAGCGCAAGGTGCAGCGCCAGCAGCGCCCGCCCGTGGCATGGATCGATGGTGCCGCGCTGCCCTACCTCGGTGGCGAGATCACATTGCGATTGCACCAGGCGCCGCGTCACCGCGCCAGCTTCCAGCGCGAAACGAATGAACTGCACGTATGGGTCACGCCCACGGGCAGCGAGCAGCAGTTGAAGGACAAAGTGAAGGGCTGGTTCCAGCACGAGGCGCGCCAGCTGTTCGAAGCGCGGCTGGACCTGTATGCGGACAAGCTGGGTGTGCGCTACGATGCATTATCGCTATCCTCGGCCGGCACGCGCTGGGGCAGCTGCACCATCGAGCGCAAGATCCGCCTGAACTGGCGCCTGATCCACTTCGCCCTGCCGCTGATCGACTACGTGGTGGCGCATGAACTGTCGCACCTGCTGGAAATGAACCACAGCTCCCGCTTCTGGGCCATCGTGGAATCGATCTATCCCGATTACGATGGGGCCAAGCAGGCGCTCAGGAAACGCTCGCAGGAGCTGCCGGTGTTGTTCGCGTAAACGATATTGTTGGCGGCTGTCGGATTACGCGCTAGCGCGCTAATCCGACCTACCTCGATCACGGCAGCAGCGGTTGGATGGCCGCGATGGTACGCGGCGTGGCGCCACGGTGCTGCGCCGCGAAGGCCAGCGCCTTTTGTCCCATCGACGCCAGCTGCGCGGGGTCTTGCAGCAAGACTGACGCTTGCGCCATCAGCGCATCGGCATCCGCCACCCGCGCGGCGCCGCCGGCGGTGATCGCCTGCTCGGTCACCAGCGCAAAATTGAAGGTGTGCGGGCCGATCAGCACGGGCTTGCCCAGGGCCGCCGGCTCGATCAGGTTTTGCCCGCCCAGTGGCAGCAGGCTGCCGCCGACAAAGGCGCAATCGCAGGCCGCGTAGTACGCAAACATCTCGCCCATCGAGTCGCCCAGCAGCACCTGCGTGCCCGCCGCCACAAAATCGTCCTGCGCCAGGCCGGACCTGCGCTGCACGCTCAAGCCATGCGTCAACACCAGCTTTTCCACCTCGTCGAAGCGCTGCGGATGGCGCGGCACGATCAGCAGCAGAACACCATCGGGCAAGCTGGCGCGGGCAAAGGCATCGAGAATCAATGGCTCTTCACCTTCGCGCGTGCTGGCGCACAGCAGCACGGGACGCGCACCGATGGCGGCGCGCAGCCAGGCACCCGTCGCCAGGGCCGCCGCGGGCACGACGACATCGAACTTGATGCTGCCCGTCACGACCACGTTCTGCACGCCCAGCATGCGCACGCGCTCGGCGTCGTCCTGCGTCTGCGCCGCCACCAGGGTGATGCCGCGCGCCGCGTCGGCAATGAGTTTACCCAGGCGCTGCGCCTTGCCCAGCGAACGCTGTGACAAGCGCGCGTTGGCCAGCACCACCGGCACTTTGTGGCGATTGCATTGGTGGATCAGGTTCGGCCACACTTCCGTCTCCATCAGGATGCAGATGCGGGGCGCAAAATGGCGGATGAAACGGGCCGGCATGGCGCCCGTGTCGTACGGCAGATAGCTTTGCAGCAGGCGCGGGCCGTGCTTGGCGAACAGGGTTTTACCGGTCGCGCGCCCTGTGGGCGTCATGTGCGTGAGGACGATGCGGGAATCGGGCCAAGCGGCCAGCAGCGCATCGATCAGCGGCTCGGCCGCGCGCGTCTCGCCAACGGAGACGGCGTGCAGCCAGAGCGTGGCTGGTGCAAGTGCCAGCTGGCGAGGGTAAAAACCCAGGCGTTCGCCCCAGTGCTGCCGGTAGCCGGGTTCCTGGCGTCCGCGCAGCCACAGCCGCGCCAGCACCAGGGGCAAGGCCAGCCACCAGGCAAGGGTATAAAGAAGTCGCATGATTTTTTAACGCTGACGTCAGGCGGGAGGATAGTCGGCCAGCAGGCGCTGTGCCGCGGCCAGCACTTCCGGCACGCCGGGCGGCGCACCCTTGTCGCCCAGGTTGATGATTTTCGGCGACCAGTTGCCTTCCGTTTTCCACAGCGGCGAATCAGCATAGATTTCCACCGTCGGACGCACAAAGGCTGCGGCGATATGTGTCAGGCCCGTATCGACGCCGACCACCAGCGCCGCGTGGCGCGCCAGCAGCGTGGCATCGCCCATCGACAGCTTCGGCAGCACGCGCGCATTCGGCAGGCCGGCCGCCAGCACTTCTGCTTCCGCTTTTTCCTTGGGCGAACCCCAGGGCAGCAAAATCGGCATGGGCGCAAGCGCATGGCCCAGGGCGATCCAGTTTTCCGGCGCCCATTTCTTGGCGTCGCGCGCCGTGCCGTGGAAGTACACGCAGTATGGCGCCTCGCCCATCCAGTCCGGGCGCGGCTCGCTGCCTGACACTTCCGGCAAGCCGAAATCGGCCGGCGTGTCGAGCGTGTAGCCGAGTGCCGCGGCGGCCACCATGCGGCCGCGCGCTACCGCATGCGTGCGTGGATCGAGCGGAATGCTTTTCGTGTGAAAGATGCGCGAGATGCCTTCGTAGCCCGAGCCTTCGCTGCCATTGGCCAGGCCGACCTTCTGTCCGCCCGGCGCCAGGCGCGCGGCGCCCATGATGATGCCCGTCTTGAGCAAGCCCTGGGTATCGAACACGTAATCGTAGCGCGTCTGGCGCAGGCTGCGGAAAAAGGCCGCGATTTCCGCGCGCGTCTCCTTCTTGCCCAGGCCCTTGCGCCAGCGCCGCAGCGCGAACGGGAAGATGGCGCCCACGCGCGGGTTCAGGCGCACCAGGCTGGTGTAGCCTTCCTCGACCACCCAGTCGATGGTCGCATCCGGATAATGGCGGGCGATGTCCGCCACCATCGGCAGGTTATGCAGCACGTCGCCCAGCGAAGATACCCTCACCAGCAGGATTTTCAGGGGCGCCTGTGCGCCAGGTTGACCGGCCATGCTGTCAGAACGGCAGAACGGCGTCAGGCTTGGCGGCCAGGATCACGCTCTTGAACTGGCCCTGGATACGTGCCAGCGCCGCCGGCGTTTCCGCTTCGAAGCGCATCACGATCACCGGCGTGGTGTTCGACGAGCGGGCCAGGCCGAAGCCGTCCGCGTATTCCACGCGCAGGCCGTCGATGGTGATGATCTGTTCATTGTCGGGGAAGACGGCGTCGCGGCGCAGCATGTCCATCAGCGCGACGTTCTCGCCTTCCTGCAGTTCCAGGTGCAGTTCCGGCGTGCTGTCGGACTGCGGCAGAGAGTTCAAAAGGGCCGAAGGATCGACTTCGCGCGTGAGTATTTCCAGCAGGCGCGCGGCCGAATACATGCCGTCGTCGAAACCGTACCAGCGGTCCTTGAAGAAGATATGGCCGCTCATTTCGCCGCCCAGCGGCGCGCCCGTCTCGCGCAGCTTGGCTTTTACCAGCGAGTGACCGGTCTTGTACATCAGCGGCACGCCGCCATGCTTGCTGATCCACGGCGCCAGGTGGCGCGTGCATTTCACGTCGTACAGGATTTGCGCGCCCGGATGGCGCGTCAGCACGTCGGCGGCAAACAGCATCATCTGGCGGTCAGGGTAGATGATCTGGCCATCCTTGGTGACCACGCCCAGGCGGTCGCCATCGCCATCGAAGGCGATGCCGATCTCCGCATCCGTCTCGGCCAGGCAGCGGATCAGGTCTTGCAGGTTTTCCGGATGCGCCGGATCGGGGTGGTGGTTCGGGAAATTGCCATCGACTTCGCAGAACAGTTCAATGACCTCGCAGCCCATGCCGCGGAACAGGTCGCCCGCGAACGCGCCGGCCACGCCATTGCCGCAGTCGACGGCGATCTTGATCGGGCGCGCCAGCTTGACGTCGCCCAGGATGCGCTGCAGGTAGGCGGCGCGGATATCGTACGTGGCATAGCTGCCCGGCGTGCTGCTGGCGCTGCCGTCGTGGGCGACGATGCTGTGGTACAGCGCCTGGATCGCTTCGCCGTGGATCGCTTCGCCGGCCAGCACCATCTTGAAACCATTGTAGTCAGGCGGATTGTGACTGCCCGTGACCATGATGCCGGAGCGCGTGTCGAGCACATTCGTGCCGAAGTACACCATCGGCGTGGCCACCACGCCCAGGTCGATCACGTCGACGCCTGCGGCCTGCAAGCCCTGCGCCAGCGCCGCCGTCAGTTCAGGTCCCGACAGGCGGCCATCGCGGCCGATCACGACCCGCTGCTCACCCTTGGCCAAGGCGGCTTGGCCAAATGCCTGACCGATCTTGTAGGCCACGCTGGCATCGAGGGTTTTAGCAATGATGCCGCGAATATCGTAGGCCTTGAAGATCGTTCTGGACAATGGAAGCATGGTGTGGGCGGTATAGTATAAGTAAGGGTATCGATAAGGTGCCTGGCAAGGTACAGCGCGTGGCTGGCAGCTTGCCACTGCGCCAAGAGTATACCGAATTATACGCGCAGCAGATCGATGGACTTGCCCGATTCCACCCACTGCTTGACCCACAGCGGCTGGCGACCACGGCCTGTCCATTGTTGAGTAGCATTGTCAGGATGGCGGTAACGTACCGCGACTTTGCCCGTGCGCGGTTGCAAGCCTTCGAGTATCAGCTGTTTCAGCGGAATGCCCGCTTGCTGCGCGATGGCCATGATCTGTTCGCGCGCCTTGTTCAAATCTTCGCGCTCGCGGCTGTTCAATTCCTGCTTCACATTATCTTCCAGCTTGCGCAATTCCAGCATCGTCATCGTTGACAGATCCATCCCGTATATCCTTTACATTCAATTAAATAATAAAATCACGTGGAATATACTACATTGCATAAACATTTGCGCACGGTTGCCTAATCCCTCGCCGCTGAAATCGCGGACCTGAATTCATTTACCTGTTCAACATTAAGATTCACTGAAGAATATGCCGGAAGCGCACGTGGGTAAATGAATAAACATGAATAAAATGACATTCCGGCTGGCATGGCGCCATGCATCGACTCCAGCAAGTATGCCAGGGAAATATTATCGCTATAAAGCAGCGAAATATTCAGCTAAAGTAAATGCCCATACAAAATAATAGCGTCCGGCTTTTCCCTTCCGCCCGGTCATGCGCGTAATCCGGCATCAGCCGGAAAAGCTCCCGACGACCAAGGGCGGCCATGCTTATAATGCATGCGCGTAGTTCACTTCACCTCGGTACCTATGAAAACTTACTTTATCGGCGATCTGCAAGGCTGCCATGCACAAACCATCGAACTGATCGAACGGATCCAGGCGGCAGCGGATGGCCCGTACCGCCTGCTGTTCGCGGGCGACTTGATCAACCGCGGCCCGGCCTCGCTGGCCACCCTGCGCCACGTGCATGCGCTGGCGCAGCAAGGCCTGGCCGACAGTGTCCTGGGCAACCATGACTTGCATTTGCTGGCCGTGGCCAACGGCATCCGGCCCGAGCATGCGTCCGATACGCTGGGCGAGATCCTCGACGCGCCTGATCGCGACGAGCTGATCACCTGGCTGCGCCAGCGTCCGCTCGCCTTGCGGCACCAGGGGCATGTGCTCGTGCATGCGGGCTTGCTGCCGCAATGGAGCGCAACCCAGGCTTTGTCCCTGAGCGAGGAAGTGTCGACCATGCTGCGCAGCGATGGCTGGGTGGGGTTCCTGCGCAGCATGTACGGCAACGAGCCGGCCGCCTGGCGCGACGACCTGCAGGGTACCGACCGGCTGCGCTGCATCGTCAACGCCATGACACGGCTGCGCTTTTGCACGCCGGACGGCGTGATGGACTTCAAGATGAAGGAGAGCGGCAGCGCGCCGCCGGGCTCCGGCCTGCTGCCCTGGTTCGACGTGCCGGGCCGGCGCAGCGCGGGCGACACTGTCGTCTTCGGCCACTGGTCGGCGCTGGGACTGCAGTTGCGACCCGACCTGATCGGCCTCGATAGCGGCTGCGTCTGGGGCGGAAAACTGTCGGCCGTGTGCCTGGAAGACCGCTCGCTGCTGCAAGTCGACTGTCCCGCCTTCCAGCGGCACAGTGGCAAGCGGTAAGTGCCAAGTGATACGCATGGCGCGCATATGCTTAGTCGAAATCGGTCGTTTGCCTTGCCGCCCAAGCCCCGTATGATGCAGCTTTTACCTGTGCCATCCCATGCATCCTGATACCGACAGACTGGCGCGCTGGCTGCTCGGCAGCCTGGAGCTCGACACCGCCGTCCTGCATGTGGGCCAGTACTGTGGCCGCTGGCGCGCTTCCACGGCGGGCCGGGAACTGGGCAGCTTTCACCTGGTGCTCGATGGCCACTGCTATTTGCACCTCGATGGCGCGGCGCCGATAGCGCTCGGCCCGCGCGACGGCGTCTTCCTGCTGCGCGACTTGCCGCATTTCCTCAGCCCGCACAGCGATCCGCTGCAGGCGGCAAGCGCGCAAGCCATGCTGCCGCTGCAGACACCCACGCAGCAGCCGGCGACGGCGCTGGCCTGCGGCTTCTTTCAATTTCGCGGCGCCCTTTCCGCGCTGATCGTCGACTCCTTCCCGCCGTATCTGCTGATACGCGGCGACGCGCCCGCCTTCAGCGCCGCCGCAGCGCTGTTCGACCTGATCCTGCTTGAAGCGGGCGGCGATCCGGAGCAACCGTCGCCGCTCATCGCCCGCCTGGTCGAACTGCTGTTCTTTTACCTGATCCGCCACGTGGCGCAGGGCGAGCAGGTGGCGGCCGGCCTGCTGTCGCTGCTGCACCAACCCGCATTTTCGCCGCTGCTCGAACGCATGCTCGACGCCCCCGCCGACGACTGGTCGATCGAGAACATGGCCAAGGCGGCCTGCATGTCGCGCGCCAGCTTCTGCAAGCATTTCGCCAACGCCAGCGGCCACTCGCCAGCCCAATTCCTGCTCCTGCTGCGCATGAAGATCGCCGCGCGCCGGCTGCACGACGGCGTCTCCGTCGAACGCGCGGCCGAACTGGTGGGTTACCGCTCGCACGCCGCCTTTACGCGCGCCTTCAAGCGGGTCACGGGCGAGCAACCGGGTGCCTACCGGCGCGACCAGAGATTGCGCCAACTGGCCAGCTAAGTGCCTGCCGGAATCAAGGATCACACAATCACAGACGAACGAGCACAAAAGGACGACGCTGACGTCTGTTGCGTGCGCAATATGGCCGATATAATGCCCGGGTGACTTACCAACTTAGCAAGGTACCCCATGTCCCGTCTGACGCTGCACACTCTCGATACCGCCCCGGCCGATAGCCGCCCCTTCGTGGAAAAGGCCATCGCCAACAATGGCTTCCTGCCCAACCTGATCGGCGTGCTGGCCAATGCCCCGCTGGCATTGGAAACCTACCTGACCGTCTCGGGCATCAATGCGCGCGCCAGCCTGACATTAATGGAACGCGAAGTGGTGCAAATCACGGCCGCGCGCATCCATGGCTGCGATTTCTGCATCGCCGGCCATAGCGCCATTTCGCTGAAAAAGGCGGGCCAGACGCCCGACATCGTTCGCGCCCTGCAGCATGACCAGCCGACCGGCGACGCCAAACTCGACGCCGTCGCCGCCTTCGCCACGGCCGTCATCGCCACACGCGGCGCCGTCAGCGACGCCGAATATCAAACCTTCCTGGCCGCCGGCTACAACGAACAGCAGGCGCTGGAAGTCGTGCTGGGCATCAGCCTGGCCACCCTGTGCAATTTCTCCAACAGCCTGGCCGGCACGCCCGTCAATCCGCAATTGACGCCCTACCTGCCTGGCGCCGTCTGACATGGGCCACCTCAATCACTGGCTGCACATGCATGCCGACCAGCTCGATCAATCGTCGGAACTGTCTGAAACCGTTTTGCCGGCCCTCGCCGGCGACCAGTTGCTGGCCATCGGCGTGCCGCAGGAACACGGCGGCGCGGGCGGCGACGTGCGCGACGCCATCGACGCCATCGCCAACGTCGCCGAGCAATCGGTCACGGCGGCCTTTGTCTTCTGGGGCCAGCGCTGCTTCATCGAATTCCTGCTGCAAAGCGAGAACCGCGCGCTGGCCGAGCGCCGCTTGCCCGGCCTGCTGGCTGGCACGCAGGCAGGCGCCAGCGGCCTGTCGAACGCCATGAAATTCTTGTCTGGCATCGAGCAGCTGCAAATCACGGGCGTGCGCCAGGATGACGGCTTGCTGGTCGACGGCGGCCTGGCCTGGGTAACGAACTTGCGCAAGGCGGGCTTTGTCGCGGCCGCCGCCGTGGCGCCGAACGACGGCGCGCCACCCGCCATCGTCGCCTTCGACAGCGGCACGCCGGGCGTGCAGCGCAGCGACGACCTGGACCTGATCGCCCTGCGCGGCAGCAATACCGCCTCCGTCAAGCTGACGCAGGTGCACATCCCCGCTGCGGACATCATCAGCGACAATGCGCCGGCCTGGCTGCCGCAGGTACGCCCCTCGTTCCTCGGCATGCAGTGCGGCCTGTCGATCGGCCTGGCGCGCGCCAGCCTGGCAAAGGCGGCGCAGATCTCGGCCGGCTCGCGCAACGCGCTCACGCCGCGCATCGAAGCGCTGCAAGCCACCCTGGAGGCTGCTGTCGACACCTTGCTGGCCGGCGTGCACGATGGCCGCTTCAAGACGCAGGCGCCGGCCATGTTCCGCCTGCGCATACAACTGGCCGATGTGCTGCAGCAGGCCCTGATGCTGGAACTGCAGGCGATGGGCGGACGCGCCTACCTGAACGCGGAGCAGCAGGGCTTTGCGCGCCGCTGGCGCGAATCGTCGTTCATCCCCATCGTCACTCCCAGCCTGACGCAATTGCAGGCAGCCTTGCAGCTGTTCGACAGCCAGCAGGCGGCCAAGGCGGGAGCATCGGCATGAACGTTGCTGATTGGGCCTTGCAGGCGCAGGACCTGAGCTACGCCTATCCGGGCACGGCACCCGTGTTCCAGCACGTCTCGCTGGGCGTGCGCAAGCGCGAAATCGTCTGCCTGCTGGGCGGCAGCGGCTGCGGCAAATCGAGCTTGCTGCGCGTGCTGGCCGGCTTGCAGCCGCCGTCCACGGGAGCAATTCAATTCCTCGACGCTCCCATGCGCGAACCGGACCCGCGCAGCGCCCTCGTCTTCCAGCAAGCCAGTTTGCTCCCCTGGCTGAACGTCACGGGCAATGCCGGCTTCGGCCTGGACTTCAAGCACCAGCCGCAGCTCACGCGCGAAGCGCACCAGGCGCGCGTGGCGCAAGCCATCGAAGCGGTGGGTTTGAAGGGCCGCGAAAAGCTGTATCCGTCCGCGCTGTCGGGCGGCATGGCGCAGCGCGTGGCCCTGGCCCGCGCGCTGGCGCGCGAACCGGAACTGCTGTTCGCCGACGAGCCGTTTTCCGCGCTCGACGCCATCACGCGCGCCGAGATGCAATCCTTGCTCGTCGACGTGGTGCACCGCTGGCACACGGCCGTGCTGCTCGTCACGCACGATATCGATGAAGCGATCCTGGTGGCCGACCGCATCTTGCTGATGGGTGGCAAGCCCGGCAACATCGTGCGCGAATGGCCCGTTGCCATCGCCCAGCCGCGCATCGGCCACAGCGCCGAAGTGATCGCCCTCAAGATGGACATCCTCGACGCCCTGCAGGCGCTGCAAAAGCAGGATCAAACGCCCGCCTTTGCTCCCCACTAATCGACCGGAACTTTCCCATGACATTCGAAGATCAAAACAAACCCCTGCATATCTGCGCCTCCTCCGATTGCGACTGCGGCCTGACACGGCGCGACTTCCTGCGCATGTCGGCCCTGGCCACGGCCAGCGTCGCTTCGCCCCTGCTGTTCGCCGGCGACGCCATGGCCCAGCAAGGCCCGAAAGGCGACGACCAGCCGGTGAAAATCGGCTACCTGCCGATCACCGACGCCACTCCGCTGCTCGTCGCCCACGCCCGCAAGCTGTTTGAAGCGGAAGGCTTGCAGGCGGAAACGCCGCGCCTGTTCCGCAGCTGGGCGCAGATCATCGAAGCCTTCGTCGCCGGCCAGGTCAACGTCATCCATTTGCTGTCGCCGGCCACCCTGTGGGTGCGCTACGGCGCCAAGTTCCCCGCCAAAGTCGTCGCCTGGAACCACGTCAACGGCTCCGCGCTGACGGTGGCCAACGAGATCAACAAGGTCTCCGACCTGGGCGGGCGCACGGTCGCCATCCCGTTCTGGTACTCGATCCACAACATCCTGCTGCAGCAAATCCTGTCCTCGAATGGCCTGACCCCGGTCACGCGCGCGCGCAACGCGACCATCAAATCGAATGAAGTCAACCTGATCGTGCTGGCGCCGGCTGAAATGGTCTCGGCCCTGGCCAGCAAGTCGATTGCCGGCTACATCGTGGCCGAGCCGTTCAATGCGGCGGCGGAAAACGCCGGCATCGGCAAAATCCTGCGCTTCTCGGGCGACGTGTGGAAAAACCATGCGTGCTGCGTCACGTTCCTGTCCGAGCGCGACATCAACACGCGTCCCGAATGGGCGCAGAAGGTGACCAACGCCATCGTCAAAGCGCAGCTTTGGACGCGCTCGAACCAGGTCGACACGGCCAAGCTGCTGTCGAACGTGGGCGAGCACCGCTACACGCCGCATCCGCTGCAGGTGCTGACCAAGGTGTTGGCCACCACCGATTACGCGAGCTACGAAAAGCAGGGCCTGATCGTGCACAAGAACTGGCAGCAGCGCCGCATCGACTTCCAGCCATATCCATTTGCCTCGTACACGGAAGAACTGGTGCGTGCCATCGGTCGCACCAAGGTCGAAGGCGATACGCGCTTCCTGGCCAATCTCGATCCGAAATTCGCCGCGCGCGACCTGGTCGATGACCGCTTCGTGCGCAAGGCCATCACGGCAGTCGGTGGCCCGGCCGCCTTCGGCTTGCCGGCCAATCTGCTGCGCAGCGAAACCGTGGCGGTCTGACGATGGCAAAGAAGTTGTTCACGAAGTTCGGCCTGCCCCTGGTGGGGCTGGCCTGTGCCTTGCTGTTGTGGTCCATGGGCGTGACGGCGCTGGAGAAATCCACACCGATCGCCACCGCCTTCGCGCCGCTGCCCACGGCGCTGGCGTTCCGGGAAATGCTGGGCGGTTCGGATATCTGGCTGCACGTGGTACTGAGCCTGCAAAGGGTAGCTGTCGGCCTGGGGCTGGCGATCATCATCGGCGTGCCGCTGGGCGTGCTGGTGGCCATGTCGAAAAGTTTTTCCGGCGCGGCCATGCCGCTGTTCCAGCTGCTGCGCATGATTTCGCCGCTGTCGTGGATGCCGATTGCCGTGATGGTGCTGGGCGTCGGTGACGCGCCCGTGTACTTCCTGCTGGCGTTTGCGGCCGTCTGGCCGATCCTGCTCAATACGGCGGCCGGCGTGGCGCGGCTCGACCCGAACTGGCTGCTACTGGCGCGCAGCCTGTCGGCCACGCGCAGCGAGATCGTCTTCAAAGTGATTTTGCCGGGCATTACTGCCGATATTCTGACGGGCGTGCGCCTGGCCATCGGCATCATCTGGATCGTGCTGGTGCCGGCGGAAATGCTGGGCGTGTCGGCCGGTCTCGGCTACTTCATCCTCGATACGCGCGACCGCCTGGCGTATTCGGAGCTGATGGCCGCCATCGTGCTGATCGGGATTTTAGGTTTTATCCTCGACTACCTGGCCCGCGCCGCCCACGCGCGCTGGCTGCACGTCAAGAATTAAGCTGGTCCAGCGGCAGCGCGGCGGCCACCGCCGCCTGCGTTGCCGCCGCCAGCTCACGCCGGTGCGCGTCGGCCGTAGCAACGGAAGCCAGGCAGGTCAGGCGCGCCGTGATGGGGGGACCGCTCAGGATCGCCACCATGCTTTGCGCAAAGCTCATGTCGCCGATGAAGTCGACGGCGTGATGCAAGGCCCCCTTGTCATCCACATACACGAGCGCGAACGGCTGCACCGGTACTTGCGCATCGATGGCCGCCTCGAACAGATTCGCGTGAAACGGCAAAATCCGCCCTTGCGCGGCGGTCGTGCCTTCGGGGAAGAACGCAATGCGTTCGCCCGCCGTCAATTTATCCACCAGCCCCTGGAAAATCAGGCGCAGGTCACGCTTGCTGCCGCGCGAAATAAAGATGGTGCCGGCGCGCCCCGCCAGCCAGCCGAGGATGGGCCAGGCGCGGATTTCCGCCTTGGCGACGAAACGGCACGGGTGGACGGCATTGATGACGAAGATGTCGAGCCACGAAACGTGGTTCGCCACCACCATCGCATGGTCGAGTGCCGGCACGCTGTCGGCCGGCAGCGCCACGTGCACGCCGCAGATGTCGAGCAGCTGCGTCGACCAGCGGCGGATGCGCCGGTTGCGCCCCTCCAGGTCCAGCCAGGGGAACAGCACGGCGCTCTTGGCCATGCCGCAGCTCAGGTGAATGGCGATGCGCGCGAGGCGGTAGGTAAGCAGAAGTTTCAAATGACACCAAGGTTGGAAGCAAAGCCATACGGCCGCGT
Source organism: Janthinobacterium sp. SUN073 (assembly GCF_030397665.1). Taxonomy (GTDB): domain Bacteria; phylum Pseudomonadota; class Gammaproteobacteria; order Burkholderiales; family Burkholderiaceae_D; genus Janthinobacterium. The sequence goes on from NZ_JAPUBT010000001.1 coordinate 1,200,276, forward strand.
AGGTCGGCTTAGCAGCGCCCGCGAGGCGCTGCGTAAGCCGACAGGAGCCGCCATGGGACTTGTCGGATTACGCGTACCGCTAATCCGACCTACGGCTCCGATACAAATATTTAACGCTGAAACGCCACCCGTCCAGCCACGATGGTCGCCTTGACGATGCCGCTCAGCTCATAGCCGAGGAAAGGCGTGTGCTTGCCCTGGCTGGCCAGCGACGCCGACGACACGGTCCAGCGTGCGGCGGGATCGAAGACGCAGATGTCGGCCGCTTCGCCCACGGCCAGGCTGCCGGCCGGGATGCCGGCGACCCTGGCCGCGTCCGACGTGACCTTGGCCACGGCGCGCGCCAGTGGACGGGCGCCGGCTTGCGGCTGCGCCAGCGCATAGTCGTCGGCCCATTTCAGGGCCAGCGACAGCAGCAGTTCCAGACCCGTGGCGCCGGGCGACGCTTCGCCGAACGGCAGCAGTTTTTCATCATCGTCGACGGGCGTATGGTCCGAGCACATGGCGTCGACCGTGCCGTCCAACAGGCCGGCGCGGATCGCATCGCGGTCGCGCTGGCTGCGGAACGGCGGCGTGACGCGCGCGTTCGAATCGAAAAAGCCGATATCGGCGTCCGTCAGGTGCACATGGTGCACGCCCACGTCGCAGGTGACGGGCAAGCCTTCGGCCTTGGCGGCGCGGATCAGTTCCAGGCCAGCCGCCGACGAGATACGGCACAGGTGCACGCGCGCGCGGCTGGCGCGCATCAATTCAAAGATCGTGTGCAGGGCGATGGTTTCGGACATCACGGGGACACCGGACAGGCCCAGGCGCGAGGCCAGCGGACCGCTGTGGGCGATGCCGCCGCGACCGATATGCGGATCCTGCGGGCGCAGCCAGACGGTGTAGCCGAAGGTGTTCGCGTACTGCATCGCGCGCAGCAGCACGGTGGTGTCTTCGATCGGCTCTTCCGCCTGCGCGAAGCCGATGCAGCCCGCTTCCGTCAGTTCCGCCATTTCCGTCAGCGACTTGCCTTTCAAGCCCATGGTCAGCGCGCCCAGCGGGTGCACGTGGGCCTTGTTCTGCGTCTTGGCGCGGTATTTCAGCATCTCCACCAGGCCCGGCTCATCTAACACCGGGTCGGTGTCGGGCGGGCAGACCAGGCTCGTGACGCCGCCCTGCAGGGCCGCCTGCAGTTCCGACTCCAGCGTCGCCTTGTATTCGTAGCCCGGCTCGCGCAAGCGCGCGGACAGGTCGACCAGACCGGGGGACACCACCAGGCCGGCCGCATCAAAGGTGGTATCGGCCTTGAAACCGGCCGGGGCGCTGCCCACGGCCAGCACTTTGCCGTCGGCGATAAACAGGTCTTGCAAGCCATCGATGCCGTTGGCAGGGTCGATCAGGTGGCCGTTCTTGATATGTAGTGTCGTCATGCTCGCTTACTCGTCCTTGGGCTATCAGCCCTGATTACCAGCCAAAATACTCATCACCGCCATGCGCACGGCGATACCGAACGTCACCTGCGGCAGGATCACCGCCTGTGGACCGTCGGCCACGGCCGAATCGATTTCCACGCCGCGGTTCATCGGACCCGGATGCATGACGATGGCGTCCGGTTTCGCCAGCGCCAGGCGCTCGGGCGTCAGGCCATAGCTCTTGAAATATTCCTGCGCCGATGGCAGCAGCGCGCCGCTCATGCGTTCATTCTGCAGGCGCAGCATGATGATCACGTCCACGCCTTTCAAGCCTTCATCCATGTTGGTGAAGGTGCGCACGCCCATTTGCTCCAGGCCGCCCGGCAGCAGGGTGTGCGGGCCGATGGCGCGCACTTCCGGCACGCCCAGCGTGGTCAGCGCATGGATGTCGGAACGGGCCACGCGGCTGTGCAGGATGTCGCCCACGATGGCCACCGTCAGGTTAGTGAAATCCTTCTTGTAGTGGCGGATCGTGTACATGTCGAGCAAGCCCTGGGTCGGGTGCGCATGGCGTCCGTCGCCCGCGTTGACGACGTGGACGTGCGGCTGCCTGGTGTCGATCAGATGCTTGGCGATCAGGTAGGGCGCGCCCGACTGCGCGTGGCGCACGACGAACATGTCGGCATGCATGGCCGTCAGGTTGTCGATGGTGTCGAGCAGGGACTCGCCCTTGCTGGCCGACGAGGCCTGGATGTTCAGGTTGATGACATCGGCCGACAGGCGCTTCGAGGCGATCTCGAAGGTGGTGCGGGTGCGCGTGGAGTTTTCAAAGAACAGATTGAAAACGCTCTTGCCGCGCATCAGCGGCACCTTTTTCACATCGCGGTCGGAAATGCCGACGAACGAGGAAGCGGTATCGAGGATGTGGTTGACGATAGACTTCGGCAGGCCTTCAATCGTCAGCAGATGTTGCAGTTCGCCGTGTTTATTCAGTTGCGGATTAAGCATGGTGGGTATCTAGGGTGAGCGTGAATTTTCCATCGTCGGCTTGCTTCAGGACCAGGGCCTGGCCCGCCGGCACGGCAGTGAAGGCAGCCACGAAATCGGCGGCCACCGGCAGCTGGCGCTCGCCGCGGTCGACCAGGGCGGCCAGCATGATCTTGGCCGGACGGCCATAGTCGAACAATTCATTGATGGCCGCGCGCGTGGTGCGGCCCGTGTACAGCACGTCGTCGACCAGCAGGATGGTGGCGCCGGCCACGTCAAAACTGATCTGCGTCGGCTTGACGTCGGCATGCAGGCCTTTCTGGGCGAAGTCGTCACGGTAGAACGACACGTCGAGCACGCCCAGGCGGTCGACCAGTTTCAGGTCGCGCGCCAGGCGTTCGGCCAGCCAGGCGCCGCCCGAATGGATGCCGACGATGGCCACGTTGGGGATGCCCGCCAGGCCGCTCTGCACCTGCTGCAGCAAGACCGCGTACAGGGCCTCGGCGTCGAGTTGGGAAGGATTCGTAGGATGCGGCATAGAGTTCTTAATCATTCAGGGAGGGAGTCTAAGGTCAGATTAATAATTCGCGTCGAAATACTGTTGCAGGATGATGGCGGCGGCGCGGTCATCGATGACTTCGCCGCGTTTGGCGGCGATGACGGCCGAGGAATAACGTTCGTCGACCAGTTCCACCGGCAGGTTGAAGCGGCCATGCACCTGGTTGGCGAAACGGCGGCAACGCGCGCTCATTTCATGTTCGGTGCCATCCGGATGGCTGGGCAAGCCCACCACGATGCGGCTCGCGCCCCACTCCTTGATCAGGCTATCGATGGCGGCAAACTTCGGCTCATTCGCCGTGGCCGTGATCACGCTGAGCGGCTTGGCCTGGCAAATCATGCTATTGCCGATGGCCACGCCGATGCGTTTCAAGCCGAAATCGAAGGCGAGGATGGTGTCGATGGCGTCACCGCTCATGCGTGTCCGGCTTCCGATGCCAGCATCAGGGGATCAATGCCCAGCAATTTGATGGCCGCCACGTAACGCTGCTCGATGGGGAAGTCGAACAGGATGTCGGCCGAGGCACCCACCGTCAGCCAGCCGTTGCGGCCGATCTCGTCTTCCAGCTGGCCCGGGCTCCAGCCCGAATAGCCGATCGACACCAGCATGCGCTCGGGACCATCGCCCTTGGCGACGGCTTCGAGCACGTCGATCGAGGTGGTAAATGCGATTTCATCGGTCACCGTCAGCGACGAGGAATAGTGCGCGCCCGGCGTATGCAGCACGAAGCCGCGGTCGTCCTGCACGGGGCCGCCGAACATGATCGGTTCGTTGATGATGGGCGTGTCGCTGCCGGCCGCCAGTTTCAGGTCGATGCGGTCGAACAGCACTTCCATGGTCATGTCGGTGGGTTTGTTGATGACGACGCCCAGCACGCCGTTTTCATTGTGCTCGCAGACGTACACGACCGTGCCGCCGAAGATCGGATCTTGCATGGCCGGCATCGCGATCAGGAAATGGTTGGCCAGATTCAAGGTGGAGGAACCGGTCGCGGCCGGCTCTCCCACACCCTGCATCAAACGATGTCCTGGTAGAGTCTGGTCAATTTTACTCTTTTTCATACGCGATGCTCTCTCTGTGGGCTTGCTGGCAAGTCTCGCTTACCCCGCTATCGTACGCCTGGCGCAAGCTGCCGCGAATGCTGGGCGGCGCGCACCGTGATGCCAGGCGCTATTCTTGTTATGTTGTAAATTAATGGTCAATTCGCTTTGCCTGCCGACGCATTTCAATGCCAATTGTAAAATTGATTGCACAATCGCTGTCGCACATAAACCACCACGAACACACCCGCTAGTTTACACTGAATTGCCGCCGCAGCGACGCCAAAGGCACGACGCGCGCGGCCATAAAGCCCTGTTGGCGGCAAAAAATGGCTATCTTTGACCCTGAACACGCAAAATAATGACAATCAAGACTTCCCTGGTGTGGTTCCGGCGCGATCTGCGCGCATTTGACCATGCTGCATTGCATCACGCCCTGCGCCAGAGCCAGGCCGTGCATTGTGTCTTCGTCTACGACACGTCCATCCTGGCAGCGCTGCCGCGCCGTGACCGGCGGGTCGATTTCATCCATGCCAGCGTGGCCGAACTGGCTGACGAGCTGCGCCAGCTGGGCGGCGACCTGATCGTGCTGCACGCGGACGCCGCCGAAGCCATCCCGCGCCTGGCCGCCGAGCTGAACGCCGACGCCGTGTTTGCCAACCACGACTACGAACCGCAAGCGATCGCCCGCGACGCCAAGGTAGCGGCCGCGCTCACGCACGAGACGCGCCTGTGGTTCAGCTTCAAGGACCAGGTCATCTTTGAAAAAGACGAGGTGCTGACGCTTTCGGCCAAGCCATATACCGTCTACACGCCGTACAAGAATGCCTGGCTGAAGAAAATGCGCGCCGAACCCGACTGCCTGGCGCCGTTCGCTATCGAACCGCATGCGGCCAGCCTGGCGCCGCCGCGCAGCGGCACGCCGGCCCCGCTGCCCGCCTTGGGGGAGCTGGGTTTCGAGGCCAGCAACCTGGCCGAACTGGCCATTCCCACCGGCATGTCGGGCGCCAGCACACTGTTCGAGGATTTCCTGCCGCGCCTGGCCCGCTATGATGTGGCGCGCGATTTCCCCGCCCTGAAGGGGCCCTCGTATTTGTCCATGCATCTGCGCTTCGGCACCGTGTCGCTGCGCTACCTGGTGCGCAGCGTGGTCGACCTGATGGACCGGGGCGGTGGCGGCGACGGCGCGCCCGTGTGGCTGGCCGAACTGATCTGGCGCGATTTCTACGCCATGATTTTGTACCAGAACCCGCATGTGGAAGGCGGCGCCTTCAAGCCGGCCTACGACGCGATCGCCTGGGAAACCGGCCCCGAAGCCGATGCCGCCTTTGCCGCCTGGTGCGAGGGACGCACCGGCTATCCGCTGGTGGACGCGGCCATGGCACAGCTGAACCAGACGGGCTATATGCACAACCGCCTGCGCATGGTGACGGCCTGCTTTTTGATCAAGGATCTGGGCATCGACTGGCGCCGCGGCGAAGCGTATTTCGCGCTGCACCTGAATGACTTCGACCTGGCGTCGAACAACGGCGGCTGGCAATGGGCCTCCTCGTCCGGCTGCGACGCACAGCCCTACTTCCGCATTTTCAACCCCATCACGCAGTCGGAAAAATTCGATGCGAACGGACGCTTCATCCGCCGCTACCTGCCGCAGCTGAAGGCGCTGGGAGACAAGGAAATCCACGCGCCCTGGCTGGTGCCGCGCATGCTGCTCGATCAAAAAAACATCGTGCTGGGACGCGACTATCCGGAGCCGCTGGTGCAGCACGATGAGGCGCGCAAGGAGACCCTGGAGCGCTATGCGGTGGTGAAGGTGGTGGCGTAGCTCAGGCCTCCGCCAGCAAGCGCCCCACCTCCGCCAGCAATTCCTCTTCCTGGAACGGCTTGCCGAAATACGCATTCACGCCCAGCTCGAACGCGTGCGCGCGATGCTTGTCGGCGCTGCGCGAGGTGACCATGATGACAGGGATGGCACGTGTCTTGTCATCGCTGCGCACATTGCGCGTCAGGTCAAAACCGTCCATGCGCGGCATTTCCACGTCGACCAGCAGCACGGCCGGCATGGCAGCCGGTTCCAGCGCATGCAGCTGCTCCAGCGCATCGAGGCCATCCTTGGCCAGCAGTACTTGATAGCCTTCGCGCTCGAACAAACGCTGCATCACGCGGCGCACCGTCAGCGAATCGTCGACCACCATCACGCGCACGGCTGGCGCGGACAGCGCACTGGAAGCGGCATGCTGTTCGCTGCTGGCCAGCGCATATTGCGACAACAGTTCCGGGTGATGCTCCAGGTGCTGCGCCAGCGCCACCGGATTGAGGATCAGCACGATGTCGCCCGTGCCCAGCACCGTGGCGCCGGCGATGCCCGGCATGCGCGCCAGTTGCGGGCCCACATGCTTGACCACGACTTCGCGGTTGCCCACCACGTCATCGACCTGCAGCGCCAGCCTGTCATTGCCATTCCGCAGCAGCAGCACGGGCGCATGGCGCTGCGTGGCCTGCGCCGCCGGCGTCTCGCCCAGCATGGCCGACAGGTGGTGCAGCGCCAGCGACTGCCCATGCGACTCGATGTGCCCGGCCGCCCGCACCTGCTCCAGCTGCTCGCCTTTCAGGTGCAGCACCTGTTCCACCAGCACCGATGGCAAGGCATACGTCTTGCCGTTCGCCGCCAGCAGCACCACTTGGGTCACGGCCAGGGTCAGCGGCAAGTGGATGGTGAAGCGCATGCCCTGGCCCGCCTGCGTCAGCGTTTCCACTCTTCCGCCCAGGGCCAGCGCTTCGGAGCGCACGATGTCCATGCCAAAACCGCGCCCTGCCAGTTCCGTCAGGCTGTCGGCGGTGGAAAAACCGGGCGTAAAAATCAGTTCGGCCGCCTGCGCGTCGCTTAGTGGCGCGTCTGTCGCCACCAGGCCGGCGCCGTGCGCCTTGGCGCGGATGCGTTCCAGGTCCAGCCCCGCACCATCGTCGGAAAAAGCGATCGCCACTTCATTGCCCTGCTGGCTGACCTGCACCAGCAGCTCGCCCGTTTCGCTCTTGCCCGCAGCCAGGCGCGCCTCGCGCGGCTCGACGCCGTGCACGATGGCGTTGCGCAGCAGGTGCTCAAACGGTGCCGCCATGCGTTCGAGCACGCTGCGGTCGATTTCCACGCCGCCGCCGCGGATGTCGAGGTTGACGCGCTTATCGACTTCCTTGGCGCTTTGCCGCGCCACGCGGAACAGCCGTTCGGCGATGCTGGCAAACGGCACCATGCGGATCTGCATCAGGTCGCGCTGCAGCTCGCGCGTCAGGCGTGCCTGCAGCACCAGGTCGTCCGTCACCGCGTCGACACTGAGGCTGAGGTTTTCATGGAACGAGGCCACGTCGTTGACGCTTTCGGCCATCATGCGCGTGAGTTCCTGCAGACGCGTAAAGCGATCGAATTCGAGCGGGTCGAATTCGCGCTCGCTGCCGACGGCCATGCGCGAGGCGATCTGCGATTCGGCCTGCATTTCCACTTCGCGCAGCTGGCGCCGCAGGCGCGCCAGGTTGTCGGAAAATTCGGATAGCGAAGCGCCCAGCACGCCAACTTCATTTTCCATTTTAGAACGCGTGATCGACACTTCGCCGGCCTGGTTCACCAGGCGGTCGAGAATATCGGCGCGCACGCGCACCAGCGCCGCCTTCGGTTCGGCGGCCGGCGTATCCTCCATGCCCGGCAAGGGCAGCAAGGGTTGCTGCAGCTGTTCGAACAGGTGCAGCGCATGGTCGTAGTGGGCCAGCAATTCCTCAAAGGCCTGCGGCGTGGCGGTGCCAGCGTGCAGCATATTTTCGATATGCGTCTCGATTTCATGCGCATGCTGGCCCAGGCGCATGGCGCCGGCCATGCGTGCGCTGCCCTTGACCGTGTGCAGGGTGCGCAGCAGCATCTGCGCCTGGCCGCTGTCATGCGGCTGTTGCTGCCAGCTGCGTAGCGCCTCGCCGATCTGCGGCAGCAGGTCGGCGCCCTCTTCCAGGAAGACGGACAATAAATCGAGGTCGAGTTCATCGCTGATGCCGGCGCTGGCCGCCAGCAGCGCGGCCGCATCGGCCGGGAGGATGGCGGGCGCCGGCGCTTCCGGCGCCGCATGCTCCAACGGCGGCGCGTGCTCGAAACCGGCGTCGAACAGGTCGTCGCCAACACCAGTGTCCTGCGCCGGCGCCGGTGCCGGCACTTCGGCAGCGGCCGGCTGCAGCGCGTCGGCGACGATGCTCGCATACGCCGCTTCGAACAGGGACTCGAGCTGGGGCAAAGGGACTTCGGCGAGCTGCTCGGCAGGCTGCGCCGGCACGCCGACGATGCTGGCGTAGGCGGCCGCAAACAGGGCGTCGAGCCGGTCTTCCTGGCTCTCGCCGGGCGGCGCCGTCAGGGTGCGCCACAGGGTGTTGAGCGCTTCGATCATGTCCGGCTGCGTTGGCGCCAGGTCGCCCAGCGCAAACGCCTGCAGCATTTGCCCGATGCGCTGCGTGGCTTGTTCCAGCACGTCGTGCTGTTCGGCGCGCAGGCCGGCCAGCGGCGGCACCACCGTTTCGATCACCGTTTCCAGCGCGTGCGCCAGGTCGCGCAGGGACTGAAAGCCCACCGTGCCCGACGTTCCCGCCAGCGTATGCACGGCTTGCAGCGCCTCCGCGCTGACGGCGCGCCGTTCATGGCGCCATTCACCGAAGTCGCGCGTCAGCACGCGCAGCAATTCATCCGTCTCGGCCAGGTAAATGTTGTACAAGGGGAGGCTGACGCGCAGTTCACCAACGTGCTTGAGGTTATCGTCAGGCGCTTCGTGGGCGGCGGGCGCCGTGGCGGACGGAAAGCCGATCACATTGCCGTTGCTGGCCACCGGTGCGGCCGATGCCGGGCGAGGCTTGCGCAGTTCGAACGGGCCGCCGTCGCGCACGCGCTCGGCCGCCGCCAGCAGCATGCCAGCCTCGCGCTCGCGCCCCGCGCCGCCTTCCAGTTCGGCCACCCATTCGCTGAGCTGGTACCAGCCGTAATTCAGCAGGGTAAACAGATCATCGCTGACAGGGCGCGCTTCGGCAAGCCAGGTATTCATGACACGCTCGATGGAGCCAGCCGCCTCGGCAAATTGCGCCAGGCCGATCATGCGGCTGCTGCCTTTGAGGGTGTGGAAAGAGCGGCGCAGCATGGCCAGGTGGTCGCCGCTGGCGGCCTGCTCGCGCGGCAGGGCCAGCGTGGTGTCGATAAAGGCCAGCACTTCGCGCGCTTCGGCGATGAAGATGTCGAGCATCTCCGCGTCGACATCGGTCACTGCCGGCGCGGCCTCCAGGCCGGCAGGCGCGGCGGGCGCCAGGGCCTGGTCGAGCAAGGGTACCGGCACGACGCCGGCGGCGGCGACTTTTTCAAATGGCAGGGCGCGGAAGGTGCCGGCGGCGGCATCGAAATGGAAACGCCCGCTGGCCGCTTGCGCGTTGCGGCCCAGCATATCGACAAAAAATCCCAGCGCGCTGACATTTTGCGCGATCTCGTCGAGCGCCCCGGCGTGCGCCTCCGCATTGGCTGGCGTATTGGCGTCGCCACCGGCCAGCTGCCGCACGGCCGCATCGACCTGCAGCACGGCGGCGCGGGCGTCTTCCTGTCCCAGCCCGGCCAGCTGCCGCTGCAACTGCTCCAGCACGGGGGCGACGCCGTCGAGGGTTCCCATCCCCGCCCCCGCCGCATCCGCGTAATACGCATTGAGCACCTTTTCCACCTGACGCAAGCCCGACTTCATGTCCTCGGCCAGCGCGGCGACGGTCTGGCCCTGCTCGATCTGGCGCGACAGCTCACCGGCCGTGACGGGCGGCGGTGCTTCGCCAGCGAGCAGCGCCTGCAGGCGCGCGGCGATGGTTTCCGCATTGCCGGCGAAATCGTCGGGCAGGCGGCGCACCTGCTCCAGTCCCGTGTCGGCAAACAGCAGCGCCATGCCGATTTCATTCTCCAGGGCCGCACTGCGCCCGCTGGTCACGGCTAGCCGCGCCACGGCCGCGCATTCGCGCAGCAGGCTGGCCAGGGCTGGCTGCCGCAGAATGTCGGTCTGTGCCGCTACCTGCTGCAAGGACTGTTCGAATGCGTCGCCCAGGGCAGGATCGAGGTCGGCTTGCGCCAGACGGCTCCAACTGGCGCGCGCCTGCGCCAGGGCCGTGCGTGCGCCGTGCAAGGCTTCCTGGTCGACCTGGCCGTAGCGCCGCGTTTCCAGGTCGGCGGGCACCATGCCGTCCAGCGCGAAGGCGGCACGCAGCTGGCGTGCCTCCGGCGTCGGCTCGGGTGCCGCAGCGATGAAGAACAGGGCGTCGCGCAGCATCGCTTCGGGCAGGCTGGCCGTGCCCTGCGCCAGGCGGCGCAATTGCAGGTTGATCAGGCCGAACAACTGTTTGACGTTGAGCGTGCCCATGCCCTCGCCGCTGGCCGCCAGTCCCGCAAACGCCTGCATGGCGAACCAGAAGGTACGCGCCGGCGCTTCCTGCTGCGCGTCAGCCACCAGGGTCAGGGTGGCATGCAAGTCGCTGGCGTGCTGGCGCCGCGCCGCTTCATCCTGCGCTTTCAGGAAGGGCAGCAACGACTTTTCAAAGCGCCCGCGCCAGGCGGGATAATCGGCTGCCGGCGGCGATTCCGCCAGCGCGATGGCCTGCCCTTCCAGCATCGATGAAGGCGGGAAAAACAGGTCGGCCGGGTGAATGCGTTCGGCGCCCAGCATGGTTTGCAGGTCGCGGTAGTAGGGGAACAACCGCGTCGGCTGCGGCGGTGTGCCTGCCACCAGGTCTTCCAGGTATTCGGTCAGGGCCTGATACAGCCGGGCGACGATCTGCGCATGGTCGATCGTGTATTCCAGGCTGCCGTCGCGAAAGCGCGCCAATGCCTGTTCCGCGCCATCCGTCAGCAGGCTGGCACCGGCCACGTCCACCATCACCAGCGCACCATGCGCCTGGTGCAGGTGCGAGCGTGCATGCTGCAGGGCCGTGGCGCGTTCCTCGCGCTCGCGGCCACCCGCCTCGAACAGCGCCGTTTTCGAACGGCCCAGCGCTTCGCGGATTTCCACCATCACCCACGACAACGGCTCGCTGTCGAACGGCTTGGACTGCTGCGGACTATCAGGTGTGCTCATGCATGCCTCGGTAAAGAAATCGTAGCGCAAAAATCGGTACGCACAACACGCCGCGCCTGGACTGGCGCGGCGTTCAGGCGGCGACGCGGAAGCGCGACACCGAGTTTTTCAGTTCCTGCGCCAGCATCGACAACTTGTGGATCGACTGCGCCGTTTGCTGCGTGCCATCCTGGGTCTGCTCCGTCACGCTCAGGATATGCTGGATATTCAAGGCCACGCCGCTGGCCGAACCGGCCTGCGTGCCGGTGGCAAACGAGATGCCCTGGATCAGTTCGGCCAGGTGTTTCGAGACCTGGCTGATGTCGTTCAAGGCCGCGCCGGCCGCGTCGGACAGGCGTGCGCCCTCGACCACGCCGTGCGTGGATTTTTCCATCGCGCGGGTGGCGTCCTGGGTATCGGCCTGGATGGTGCGCACGAGCGCGCCGATCTGCTTGGCGGCGGCGGCCGAGCGTTCGGCCAGGCGCTGCACTTCCTCGGCGACGACGGAAAAGCCGCGCCCCGCTTCGCCCGCCGACGCAGCCTGGATGGCGGCGTTCAGCGCCAGCACGTTGGTCTGCTCGGTGATGTCGGAAATGAGCTCGGTGATTTCGCCGATTTCCTGCGACGATTCGCCCAGGCGCTTGATGCGCTTGGAGGTATCCTGGATCTGCTCGCGGATTTCATGCATGCCCTTGATGGCGTTTTCCACTGCCGTCGAACCCTGCTGCGCCGCCGCCACCGACTGGCGCGCCACGTCGGCCGAAACACTGGCCGACTTCGACACGTCGGTAATCGCATTGGCCATCTTGACCACGGTGGCGCTGACGCCCTGGATTTCGCGCGACTGCTGCTGCGACGCGATCAGCAGCTTGCTGGAGATGCTTTGCGCCTGCGTCGAGGCGCGGTTGACCTGTTCGGCCGTCGCCGTCACCCTCCCCACCAGGCCGCGCAATTCCTCGACCGTATAGTTGACGGAATCGGCGATGGCGCCCGTGATGTCTTCCGACACGGTAGCCTGTACCGTCAGGTCGCCGTCGGCGACCTTCTGCAATTCGTTCATCAGGCGCAGGATGGCCGCCTGATTCTGCTCATTCCTGGCCTTCGCCTCTTCCTCTTTTCCCTGCGACAGCAGGCGCAGGATTTCCGCTTCCTGGCGCCGCCGCTCGGCGTCGCGCGTGCGGTTGACGGAGTCCTGCAGCAGCACGCGGCCGATACCTGCCGCCGCGATCAGGGTCAGCAACACGCCGCCGACCATCATCCAGAAGGCCATGCCCAGCGTTTCCTGGTTCACGTGGTACATCTGCTGCAGCAGGGTCAAGCGCTGGCGCAGGTCTTCGTTCTCGTTGAAGATCAGCTGTTCGGCGCTTTTCGCCGCACTGAATTTATCCAGGCGGTCGAGTATTGACGAGACCAGCTTCTGGTAAGTGTCAAAACTGGCTTTCAGCGCCACCAGCCGGTCGCGCAGTTCGGCGTCGCGCGTGGGCGCCAATTGCAGCGACATGCTGCCATTGAGCAGGCCTTCGACGGCGGTGCGGAAATACGTCGTGTCGCGCCCCAGCGAAAATGCCGTTTCCGAGCTGATGCTGCCCGACGACAGGAACTCGCTGGCACTGCGGCTCATGCGCTGGCTCAGCATCATCAGGCGGCCGATGACGGCCAGGTCGCGCGCGTTACCGCCGCGCTGCACCTTGAGCGCCGCGATTTCCTCGGTCTGCGCCAGCAGTGCCGGCGACAGCGCGTTCAATTGCTGCAAGGTCTTGTCGAATTCACCCAGCTCCGTTTTCAGGCGCAAGATGGTGCTGGCCGCGCGGTCGCTGCTGGCCCACTTCTTGCGCGCGTCGGCCACCGCCGCCAGCAGGCCGGAACGCGACTCGCCGATATCGCGGCCGTGATACGTCCCGCCGCGCAGCATCAGGCGGAAATCCTGGTTCAGTTCATTGCGGCTTTCCTCGAGCTGGCGAAACGCTTCAGGATTACCTTGCACGGCGTTCGGCGCGGCCTTGCCGATGCGCTGCGAATGCATCAGCGCGTCGCTGGCCAGCTGCGTCTGCGCCGAGGCGATATTGCCGCTGCGCGTGTTGAGGCCGACGAACAGCAGGCTGGCGGCCAGGCTCAGGGCCATCACCGTCGACAGGATGCTCAACTGCTTTTGCAGCGGAAAATGGCCGATCAGCGGCAGCTTCAAGTCGCGCACCGGCGTGCTGGCCAGCGACTTGCGCCGTCCCAGCGCGTCGCGCAGGCGCAGCGGCAGGTCGCCCGCCGATCCCGGCTCGCCGGGCGCGTGCTCCGCTTCGGGCATGCCGGCCGCCAGAATGGGGGAATGGGCGCCCATCAGCAAATATCCTTGTGTACAGGGAAGCCGTCAAAGCCAGCATCGAGGAAGCGTTCCGCTTGCGCCAGCTGCGCCAGGTCCAGGCGCAGCCACTGCTGCCCTTCGCTGTCGCGCAGCGCCTGCGCCGCCCACGACGGCGGTGCATGCGGCACGGAGACGGGCTGCATCGTGCGCAGCTGGCGCAAGCCCAGCACGCGCTCGACCAGCACAGCGCAATTGAGGCCCAGGCGGGGAGAAAAGGTGATGATGCGGCAGTGATTGCCAGGCGTGCAGGCCGGTTCGCCCATGTAGCGGGCCAGGTCGACGACCCCCGTCAGGCGTCCGCGCATGGCCGCCAGGCCCAGGTACCAGTCCTGCGCCAGCGGCACGCCCTGGATCTGCACCCCGGCAGCGATGACGATTTCACCGAGCTGCGTCAGGTCGAGCAGGCACGGCTGGCCACCGAGCATCACGCCCAATTCCTTGCGCGCCGCCAGCGCGCCGCTGCGCGCGGCCTGTATCCGCTCGATCAATTGCAGCTGATACTGGCGCAAGCGCCCCTGCCGCGCGCCCGTCTCGAAGGATGGCATGGCGGCAGCGGCAGGCGAAAAGGCCGCGGTGGACACGCCGTTACCTGGCATCGTTTGCATTCTCAGGAAAGCGCGGCGATCTTGGCCAGCAACTCGGCTTCGACCACCGGCTTGACCAGGTAATCGCGCGCGCCCTGGCGCAAGCCCCAGATGCGGTCCGTTTCCTGGCTCTTGCTGGAGCAGATAATCACCGGCACGTCCTGCAGTTCGGGATCGCGCGCAATCGCGCGCGTGATCTGGAAGCCATTCGCACCGGGCATCACCACGTCCATCAGGATCAGGTCGGGCCTGGCCTGCTTCAGTTGCGCCAGCGCGTCGGCGCCGTCCTGCGCCGTAAAGACGGCATAACCGGCACGCACCAGCATCTCGCTCAGGTAGTAGCGTTCTGTCGCCGAGTCATCGACGATCAGAATTGTGTGTATGGCCATCTGCTTCCTTGCTGCGTTGTCAATCAATAAATCACTACTCAAAATGCCTGGCCAGGTGCAGCCGCACGGCCTCCAGCAGCGCCTCGCGCGCCAGCGGCTTGGCCAGGCAGGCGCTGGCGCCTGCCATGGCGCCGCGCGCGCGGTCGAACAAGCCTTCCTTCGACGACAGCATCAGCACCGGCGTGGCGTGATGCGCCGCGCTGGCCTTGATCAGCGCGCAGGTGCGGTAGCCGTCCAGGCGTGGCATCACAATGTCGCACACGATCAGCGCCGGCCGGCAATCGGCGATCTTGGCCAGGGCCTCGAAGCCGTTTTCCGCCACCACCACGCGATAACCTGCCTCGCGCAAGACCTTTTCGGCCGCGCTGCGGCTGGTGGCGCTGTCGTCGATGACCAGTATGATGGCGCCGGCGCACACGGCATCGGACGCTGCCTCGGGCAAAATTGGACACGACATGTAATTATTCGACAATCTTTCATACCATAGCACAGGCTGCCGCGATAGCTGCGTGCGGCAGCACCATCCCGGGGATCTGGATTAAATTAAAGCGCCACCATCTCGAAATCATCCTTGCGCGCACCGCATTCAGGACAGGTCCAGTTCATCGGAACATCGGCCCAACGCGTGCCGGGAGCGATGTCTTCGTCAGGCAGACCGGCCGCTTCATCATAAACCCAGCCGCAAATTAGACACATCCACGTTTGGAATTGCTGCGTTGTTTCGTTGCTACTCACGTTCTGCCACCCTTCAATCAAGTAAAATGCTGAATTAGGTATCTTAATCTACCCGCCGTGCAAAACCAAACTTCTCCCCTCATATTAAGCTTCGGCGTGTCCGATCCGGTCGGCGCGATCGGCATCCAGGCCGACCTGGCCACATTTTCAGCCTTCGGCTGCCATGGCCTGTCGGTCACCACGGGCCTCTTGATCAGCGATACGGCGCGCGTGGAAGACGTGCAAGCGGTCGACCCGGACTGGGTTTCCGACCAGGCGCGCGTGCTGCTGGAAGACATGTCCGTCGCGGCCATCAAGATCGGTGCGCTGGGCAGCGTGGAAAACGTCACGGCCATCGCCGAAATCGTCTCCGACTATCCGAACGTGCCGCTGATCCTCGATCCCTTCATTTCGGCGCTGCCGGAACAGGGCATGGACGACGAAGACATCCTCACCGCCGTACGCCAGTTGCTGATCCCGCAAACGACCCTGCTGGTACTCTCGCCGGTGGAACTGGAGCGCCTGGCTGAAACCTGGCGCGACGCCGACCCGGACGACACGCTGCAAAACGATGTCGACTACCTGGTGGCGCTAGGCTGCGAATACGTGCTCGTCACCGGCATGCCGGCCGACGCCAGCAAGTCCGGCACGGGCGAAGGCAAGCTGCGCGCCAATACCCTGTTCGGCGAGGACGGCGTGGTGCGCCACGACGAATGGCAGCACCTGCCGGGCATCTTCAACGGCGCCGGCAGCACCCTGTCGGCGGCGGCCACCGCCCTGCTGGCCCTGGCGGAAAACGAAGACGATGTACCGCAGGTAGTCGTGGCGGCGCAGGAATTTACCACCGGCGCGCTGGCCCACGCGCAGCGCCACGGCATGGGCAAGCTGGTGCCGAACCGGCTGTTCCGGCAGCAGCGCCAGCGCGGCGCCCAATAGACACCGATCAGACGACACAGACAACGATCCACTTTCAAGGCACGATTATCATGACGACGACTTCACAGAACGACATCCTGTTTGCCCGCGCACAAAAAACCACGCCAGGCGGCGTCAATTCTCCCGTGCGCGCCTTCCGCTCCGTCGGTGGCACGCCGCGCTTCATCACGCGCGCCGAAGGCCCGTACTTCTGGGATGCGGATGGCAAGCGCTATATCGACTACATCGGCTCCTGGGGCCCGGCCATCGTCGGCCACGCCCATCCGGAAGTGGTGAAAGCGGTGCAGGACGCTGCCGCGCGGGGCCTGTCGTTCGGCGCGCCGACCGAAGGCGAAGTGCTGATGGCCGAGGAAATCACGCGCCTGGTGCCGTCGATCGAGCAGGTGCGCCTGGTGTCGTCGGGCACGGAAGCGACCATGAGCGCCCTGCGCCTGGCGCGCGGCGCCACGGGACGCGACAAGATCGTCAAGTTCGAAGGCTGCTACCACGGCCACGCCGACTCGCTGCTGGTGAAAGCGGGCAGCGGCCTGCTCACCTTCGGCAACCCGACGTCGGCCGGCGTGCCGGAAGATTTCGTCAAGCACACCCTGGTGCTCGACTATAACAACGTGGAACAGCTGAAGGACGCCTTCGACAGCTTCGGCGCGGAAATCGCCTGCGTCATCGTCGAACCGGTGGCCGGCAACATGAACCTGGTGAAAGCCACGCCGCAATTCCTGCAGGCGATGCGCGAGCTGTGCACGCAGCACGGCGCCCTGCTCATTTTCGATGAAGTCATGTGCGGCTTGCGCGTGGCTCTGGGCGGCGCGCAGGCGCTGTACGGCATCAAGCCCGATCTCACGGCGCTGGGCAAGGTGATCGGCGGCGGCATGCCGGTGGCGGCCTTCGGCGGCAGCGCGGCGCTGATGCACCACATGGCGCCGCTGGGCGCCGTCTACCAGGCCGGTACTTTGTCCGGCAACCCGGTCGCCGTGGCGGCCGGCATGGCCACCTTGAAACTGATCCAGCAACCCGGCTTCTACGAGCGGCTGGGCGCCACCGCCAAGCGCCTGGCCGAAGGCCTGACCGCCGCCGCGAAGGAAGCCGGCGTGGTCTTCTGCGCCGACTACATCGGCGGCATGTTCGGCATCTATTTCAGCGCCACGCCACCGACCAGCTACGCGGAAATGATGGCGGGCGACCGCAGCAAGTTCAACGTTTTCTTCCACGCCATGCTGGACGAAGGCGTGTACTTCGCGCCCGCCGCCTTCGAGGCGGGCTTCGTCTCGGCACAGCACGATGATGCCGTCATCGACGCCACCATCGCCGCCGCGCGCAAGGTGTTTGCCGCCCTCGCCTAAGCGTTTTATACAGTCGCGGTGTCCATCACCGCGGCCACCAGCGCTGGCAGCTTGGCCATGTCGTTGAACACGACGTGCGCGCCGGCCGCCTTCAGGCGCGCTTCCTGGCCGGCGGCGATATGCCCGCCGCCGATGAATCCCAATACCGTCATGCCCGCCGCCACGGCGGCCGTCACGCCCGTGACGCTGTCTTCCAGCACCAGGCACTGGCTTGGCGGCACGCCAAAGGCGCTAGCCGCCGCCAGATAGACGCCCGGATGCGGCTTGGCGTGACCGACCAGGTCCGGCGTGAAAACGCGCTTGTCAAACAGCGGCGCCATGCCCGTGCGCTCGAGCGACGACAGCACGCGCGCGCTGACGCTGTTCGAGGCCACTGCCTTGGGTAAGGGGATGGCGGCCAGCGCCTGGGCCACGCCCGGCACGGCGCGCAATTGCGCATCGCAGGCCGCATCGACGGCGTTGCCGATGGCCATGATCTCGTCGGCCGGCAATGGCGGCAAGCCCAGTTCCTTGTAGATATCCTGCATCAGCGGCACCAGGCGCTGGCCCAGGCGCGGCTCGATCAAGCCCTGCAGGGTGACGCCCTGGGGCAGGTTGGGCAGGCGCGGCCCCAGCAATTCCAGCAGCGCTTGCAGGGCCACGGCTTCGCTGTCGACCAGCACGCCATCGCAGTCGCTGATCAGGTGGGTAAAGCGCAGTGGGGTGGTGGCGGTATCAGGCATGGACTCTCCAGAAGACAACGGTGACGGGAAATGCGGCGGCCAGCCGGCCAAGGCAGGCATCGCAACGATCATAGGTGGAACAGGCGGACACTACCACGCAGAAAACGTCTGAATGACGATACTTTTCTGCAAAAAGCAGACTACGGGGGACAGAATGGGGCGCCAGGCATACGGCTACGCGAAAATACCAATTCAATACCACGCAATGCCAGTGATTATCGCTGATTTTTGAAATTGCTGCGCTCGCCTTGAAATCCGGGACGCGGGAGCGTCCCGGCAAGAGGGCTTATTTCAGCCAGCCGCGGTGGCGGAAGTAGAGGAACGGTGCGATGGCGCTGGTGATCATCAAGCCCCAGGCCCACGGATAGCCGAACGACCACTCCAGTTCCGGCATCAGCTTGAAGTTCATGCCGTACACGCTGGCGATCAGCGTCGGCGGCAGGAAGGCCACGCTGGCCACCGAGAAGATCTTGATGATCTTGTTCTGATTGATGTTGATGAAACCGACGGTGGCATCCATCAGGAAGTTGATCTTGTCGAACAGGAAAGAGGTATGGCCATCGAGCGATTCGATGTCGCGCAAAATCTGCCGCGCTTCCTCGAACTGCTCGGAATTGAGCAAGCGGCCGCGCATCAGAAAGCTCACGGCGCGGCGCGTATCCATCATGTTGCGGCGGATACGGCCATTCAAATCTTCCTCGTGGGCAATCGCGTTCAGCGCTTCGGCCGCGTGCGCATCGGTAAATTCCTTTTGCAGCACGCGCGTGCTGACTTCTTCCAGGTTCTGGTAGATACCTTCGAGCACGTCGGCCGAATATTCGGCATCGGTGGCGTACAGGTCGAGCAGCACGTCCATGTAGTCGGCAATCGAGCCTGGCCGCGAGCGGGCGCGCATGCGCACCAGGCGGAACACGGGCAGGTCATCCGTATGCATGGAAAACAGAATCTTGCGCGCCAGAATGAACGCCACGGTGATGACGCGCGAGGGACCGTCGTCTTCTTCACGCAGGAAGTCGGTGCGCAGATGCAAATCGCCGTTTTCCGCTTCGTAATAGCGGGCCGACGCTTCAATATCCTTGACTTCGTCCTCGCCCGGCAGGGTGACGTTGTAGATGGCCTTGACCCAGGCCCGTTCATCATCGGTGGGGTCGGTCAGGTCGACCCACACCGGTTCGGCATTTTCGAGGTCTGCGCGGCTGTCGATCGGCACCTGGTTGAGCCGGCCATTCTGTAATACAAAGACATTGATCATGCGCGCTCTCAGCCGGATGTGGGGTTATCGTGATGTGCTGGCGCTGGCGCCAAAAATGAAAACAGCGCAAGTGTACCCGCAAAGGCCTTTTCACGACCACCCCCGGCGCCGCTTTTTCACGGAAAAAGTGCGGCATGACACCAAGGGAGACGATTAAGATGCTGCGTCGCAATAGTGCCAATCAGGCAGCTTTGATTTTATGCAAATAAAGCCGGCTGCCATCAAGGCAATTCCGCCGCCCCCATGCGGCGCAGGATGACACTGGTACGCCGGTTCAGATAGCCCGTGTCGCGGTGACGGTCATAAAAGCGGGGATTCGGCAACATCACGGCCAGTTTCGCCGCCTGCGCAGCACTCAGGCTGGCCGCGCTGACATGGTAATAGTGGCGCGCGGCCGCTTCGGCGCCGAAGATGCCCGTGCCAAATTCCACCACGTTCAAATAAATTTCAAAGATGCGCTGCTTCTCCATCAGGCTTTCCAGCATGTACGTGATGATCAGTTCCTGGCCCTTGCGCACATAGCTGCGCGAACCGGACAGGAACAGATTCTTCGCCAGTTGCTGCGTGATGGTCGAACCGCCCGCCACGACCTTTTGTTTTTTGCTATTTTTCTCATATGCCTTTTGCAAGGCTTCCCAGTCCACGCCTTCGTGCTCGGAAAAATTCGCGTCTTCCGAGGCGATGATGGCCCGTTTCAGATTGTTCGAGATGCGGTCGTACGGCACCCACGTCTGCTTGATCGCGGCATTCGGATTTTTGTCCTGCAAGACGGACAATTGTTCGCGCATGAAGGCCGTGCTGGATGGGTTGTGGTCGATCCACCACCAGATTTGCAGGAAGAAATACAGTTGCACGACGATGAAGGCCAGGATGGGCACGATGAACAGCCACTTGATCCAGCCGTAGCGGTTGCCGTTCCCCCCTTTGCGCGCGCCCTTCTTGCCGCCGCTCACAGGCTGCCCCGCAATTGCGCCAGCAAGTCCTGCGTCTGCGGCCGCACGCCGCGCCACACGTAAAATGCTTCGGCCGCCTGCTCCACCAGCATGCCCAGGCCGTCGCGCACCTGCGCGCCATGCTGCGCGGCAAAGTCCATGAAGACGGTGGGCTGGGCGCCATACATCATGTCCAGCGCCAGGGTGTGGCTGCCGAAAATACCAGGCGGCACGGGCGGCAAGTCGCCCGCCAGGCTGGCCGAGGTGGCATTGATGACGATATCGAAGACGCCGTCGGGCTGCGTGAAGGCGCCGGCACGCAGCTGGGCAGCGTGACTCGCCGCATCGGCAAACTGCGCCACCAGCGCCTCGGCCGTGGCCACGGTGCGGTTGGCAATGAAGATTTCCTGCGGTCCCTGTTCCAGCAAGGGCAGCACCACGCCGCGCGCGGCGCCGCCCGCGCCCAGCAGCAAAATGCGCTTGCCGGCGATGGCCACGCCCGCGTTGCGCACGATGTCGGCCACCAGGCCCGCGCCATCGGTATTGTCGCCAAGAATGGTCTCGCCCTCGAAACGCAGGGTATTGACGGCACCGGCTGCCCTGGCCCGCGGCGTCAGGACGGTGGCCAGCGCACACGCATCGAGTTTGAAGGGCACCGTCACGTTCGCGCCCTTGCCGCCCTCGGCGGCAAACGTGCGGGCCGCCAGGGCAAAGCCATCGAGCGGCGCCAGCCGGCGTTCGTAGACGATGGGCTCGCCCGTCTGCAGGGCAAACGCGGCGTGGATCAGGGGGGACTTGCTGTGGGCGATGGGATTGCCGAAGACGCAATATTGATCGGGATTCATTTCTTGCTTGTTCAATTGCTGCCGCCAGTCAGGTTAGCTTCCATTTTTTCTTCGCGGGTAAATTTGAAACGGGTGATGACGACCCACAGGTCATCTTTATCACTTGACAACATATTCGGTGGGAAACGGCCGAACGGTGCCGCGCGGCGCACGATGGCCAGGGCGGCTGCGTCCAGCGCAGGGTTGCCCGAGCTTTTTTCCACGCGGGCGCCGCCTTCCTTCTGGTAAATCGTGCCGTCCTGAAAGATGGGAATGTAGACGACCAGTTCGCCATATATCTTGCGGCCATTCTTTTGCGGGAAATTCAGGGTACCGATTTCCTCGATGCGCTTTTGCAGGGTCTTGTAATACATGGCATAGCCGACCTCCTGCGTGCTGGGCGTAATAAAAGTCTTGCGCGGACGTTTATTCTGGTCTTCCACGGTCTGGCTGATCTCGGCCGCCATGCGTGCGATGGCCTTGCTGCTTTCCATCAAGTCCGAACCGGACGCCAGCGGATTGGGCTTGTCCTTTTCCGTGACGGGCGCGGCGCTGTAAGGCGTCGGCCTGGCGGCCTGCGTCAGCAATTCCTGCTGTTTTTGTTCCAGTTCGGCAATGCGCCGGGCGCTGGCCTTGACGCTATCGCCCTCTTCCACCTTGCGCATGTCCGGCAAGGGCGACTTGGCGCGGCCCTTGTCGGCCTGCCCACCGCCGTCGAGGTTGGCTTGCGCCAGCGCATCGGCCTTCAGCGGTTTGTTCGCATGCTTGGCGTTGACCAGGATCACTTCCAGGCCGGGATCGGTGGCGACGGCCCGCTGCGGCGCCGGGGCGACAAAATGCATCGCCAGCAAGGCGCCGTGCGCCAGCAGCGATACCGCCACGGCAATCATCAGGAAACGATACTCTCGGAAAGACTTCACGCGCAACCCAGTTCCTTACAACACACGATACAAGATGGCTGAATTCTACGTCAAAGGGCGATGCCGGCAACAGTTTTCAGCACCGCCCTGGTGGCCTGCCTGGGACCTTACTTGACCTCGGGCTCGCTGACCACGTCTTCACTGGCCAGTTCCGCCACTTCCGCATCGGCGTCGCTGACCTGGTTCGCCGCTTCCGGCGCTACTTCCTCCGCACCGTCGTCGCCCGCGTCTTCTTCGTAGTCGAGCTCGGCATCGGCCGCCGCATCGGGCACGGCGGCGATTTCCAGCAGGCGCGCTTCGATGCTCAGGTCGACTTCATCCCAGCGCAAGAGATCCAGCTTGACCTGCGCACCGCGCGCCACCGATGGCATGCCCGGCAGCTTGATGACCAGCGGAATGTCGACCAGGCGCAAAATCTCGTCTTTCAGGACGACTGCATCGACCTGGCGCGCGTTTTCCTGGTGCAGCCAGCGCAAGCACCAGTAGCGTTCCATGTTCGACTGGAAATCGCCATACGCGGCATACGCGGCGTCGAACGCCGAGACGATGGCGAACAGGTTCGCATCACGGGGCTTGAACGGGGCCACCAGCGGCGCCGTCACGCCATGCTCGGCGCAGGCGATGATTTGCCACTGGTTTACCAGATCCGTGTAGCGGCGCAAAGGCGAGGTGCTCCACGCATATTGATCCACGCCCAGGCCCTGGTGCGGCGCCGCATGGGTCACCATGCGCACCTGCATCTTTGCCGCCCAGCTATTGCCGCTGCCGCCGCCCTGGCTGCGGTAAATGCCCGGCACGCCATGGTCGTGCAGCATCTTGCCCCAGGTACTATTGGCAAAAATCATCAATTCAGCGACGATCTTGTCCAGCGGCGCGCCACGCTTGCGGCGCGCCACGGTGACGATATCGTTTTCCACATAAAAGTTGAAATCGACACGGTTATTCTGTTCCGGCTTCAGGCCGAACGCTTCGCGCTTCTTCATGCGGCCCTGTTCCAGCTGCTGCGCCCATTGCCACAGCACGGCAAAATCGGCCTTGTGCGGATACTCGCCTTCGCCGCTGGCCAGGGTTTCCTCGTTGACCAAGTCGTCGAGCTGGTTATGCCGCAAATTGCTGGCGATCGGCACCAGTTCGGCGCGCGTCTGCGTGCTGATGACCGCCCAGTCGGCTTTCGGGTCCAGCGTGGCGTACAGCGACAGGGCTGGGCACGTCGTGCCTTCCGCGAGCGTGAAAGCATTCACGATTTCGTCCGGCAGCATGGTGATCTTGTCGCCCGGCATGTAGACGGTCGACATGCGCTGGCGCGCCATCTTGTCGATCACGTCTTCCGGGCGGATGCCCAGGCCCGGCGCGGCGATGTGGATACCCACTTTCACGGTGCCATCGGGCAGCGGCTGCACCGAGAAAGCATCGTCGATCTCGGTGGTAGTCACGTCGTCGATCGAGAAGGCGGCCACCTCGGCCAGCGGCAGCTTGGCCGTCACGGCGGGCACGGGCACGTTCGGGAAGCCGGCACCTTTCGGGAAATTCTCGAAGAGGAATTTCGACAGGTGCAAGTCTTTCGGCGAAGCAATACCGCCGACGGCCAGCATCAGTCGCGGCGGCGTCGTGTGCAATTCCGTGCATGCCGCTTCCAGCGCCTTGTATTCGATGGTGTTCTTGTCCGGCTTGAACAGCAGCTGCAGCACCATGGGCTGCATCGAGGCGGGCAAGCGGTTCTGTTTCAGCTCTTCCACGTAGCTTGCCTGCACCAGCGCCTGCTGCTTTTTCTTTTCGATGCCGGCCAGGGCCGCCTTCAGCGACGCTTCCGGCGCCGCCTTGTAGCGGCCACGGCCCTTCTTGTAGAAATACACGGGCGCCGAATGCAGGGCCAGGATCAGGCCGGCCGCTTCCGGCGGCAGCGGTGCGTGGCCAAAATACTCGGCGCCCAGCTCGGCAAAGCCGAACTCGTCTTCGCCCGCCACTTCCCACAGGAAATCGAGGTCGATCTCGGCGGCAATGCTCTTGGCCTGTTCCAGCAGCTCGGCCGGGGCCGGCTTTTCATACTGCAGCAGCACATCCTTGACCTTGACCTTGGTGCGCTTGCCACTGGCCATTTCCACTTGATACGCTTCACCCGCTTGCGACAGGACCGTGCCGACCTTGAAATCGCCGGATTCTTCAAAAAATAGATTCATTGTTATGCTTTGTTTATTAATGTGTCGGTTGTAACGGTGCGAGTGAGGGACGTCAACTCCAGCACCGCCGGCAAAAATACTTCAGTTACCAGCAGCAATCCCTGGTGACGCTGATACAGGCAGCGGCGGGCAAAAAACAGCGCCTGTTCGTCGACGCGCTGCCCTTCCCGTGCCAGCGCCGCCTGCGCCCGCTGCACCAGCGGGTGGCCGGCGCGCAAGCGGGCAAATTCAAGGCTACCGCGCCGCACCATGCGGTCACCGAACAGGGTCGTACCCAGCGAGCGCTCGCCCAGCGCGGAAAACAAGGGCCAATCCGTGGCCGTCGCCTGCATGGGCACGACGGTATGGCCAAACACGGCCGGTTTGTCATCACAACGCAACAACACTTCGCGTTCCCACACCCGGCCCGCGCGGTGCAAACCAATGATGGCGGCCTCGTCGCTCAGGCAACGTGCCGTTTCCTGATGCAAACATTGCACGCGAAATGCCTGACTATGCGCTTTCAGCTTGGCCGTCAGCGACCCGCCGCCCGTCAGCCAGTGGCGCAGGGGGGGCGGCGCATTGACGGCATTCACGTGCGCATGCCATTGCGCCTGGCGCAGCGAACCCGGCCTCACCGGGCGGCGTCCGCATCGATGCCGCAAAAGGCCAGCACGGGCGCCAGGTAGTCGGCAAATTCGCTGATGCCATGGTCACTGCCGTCGATGACGCACTGCTGCGCCCCCTGATAATGCGCCAGCATATCGCGGTAGTCGAGCACTTCATCACCGGTGGCGGCAATCAGGAAGTAACGTTGCGGCTGCGTAATTTTCGCTACGGCAAACGCACGCAGTTCGTCGATATATTCGCGCTTGAACTCGAATGGCTGGTTCGAATGGAACTCGGTCGTCACGCCCACATGCTGTTCCAGGTCGATCAGCGGCACAATGGCGGGGTTCAACAGCACGGCACGGCAACCGAGCCGCTCGGCCAGCCAGGTGGCGTAATAGCCGCCCAGGGACGAGCCGATGATGGTCAATTCGGCAGGCGCCACGTCCTTGACCAGTGACAAGGCCATTGCGATGGCCAGCTTGGGCGAGGCCGGCAATTGCGGACACAGCCACTCTGCCTCGCGGCCCAGCGCCTGCATCTGCGCGGCCAGCAGGCGCGACTTCATCGACAGGGGCGACGAGCGGAATCCATGCAGGTACAGAATCATCGGCCCAGCGCCTCCAGCAACTTCTGGTGCACGCCGCCAAAGCCGCCGTTGCTCATGACCACGATCTGGTCGCCGGGACGGGCGGCAGCCGCCACGGCGGCCACCAGAGTATCGATGTCTTCATACGCGCTGGCAATCTTGCCCAGCGGCGCCAGCGCGTCGCCCAGGCTCCAGCCCAGCGCGGCATGGCTGCCGAAACCGAAGACCAGGTCCGCATCCTTCAGGCTGCCGGGCAGCGCATCTTTCATGGCGCCCAGCTTCATGGTGTTCGAACGCGGTTCCAGCACGGCCAGGATGCGGCCGGCGTTACCAATCTTCTGGCGCAGGCCGCCCACGGTGGTGGCAATGGCCGTCGGGTGATGCGCGAAATCGTCGTACACGGTCATGCCGTTGACCACGCCACGCACTTCCATGCGGCGCTTGACGCTCTCGAACGTGGCCAGCGAGGCGCATGCCTGGGCAATGGGCACGCCCACATGGCGCGCGGCGGCGATGGCCGCCAGCGCATTGCTGCGGTTGTGCTTGCCCGTGAGCCCCCACGCCACATGGCCTTCCTGCTGGCCATTGAAAACCACGTCGAAGCTGCCATCGGCCTGCTCTTGCAGTTGCCAGTTGGCATCTTGGCCGAAACTTTCTTTTTCACTCCAGCAACCACGCGCCAACACGCGCTGCAGCGACGCTTCGTCGCCATTGAACACCAGGCGGCCGATGCCGGGCACCGTGCGCACCAGATGGTGGAATTGCGTCTCGATCGCGTGCAGATCAGGGAAGATGTCGGCGTGATCATATTCCAGGTTATTCATGATGGCCGTCTTCGCGTGGTAATGCACGAACTTGCTGCGCTTGTCGAAGAAGGCCGTGTCGTATTCATCGGCTTCGATGACGAAGAAGTCCGATTCGGCGCTCTTGCCATCGATCTTGCCGGACAGACGGGCGGAAATGCCAAAGTTCATCGGCACGCCGCCGATCAAAAAGCCCGGCGCATAGCCCGCGTCTTCGAGTATCCAGGCCAGCATGGCCGAGGTCGTCGTCTTGCCATGCGTGCCGGCCACGGCCAGCACCCACTTGTTGCGCAAGATGTGTTCGCCGATCCACTGCGGGCCGGACACATACGGCAGGCTGCGGTTGAGGATTTCTTCCACCAGCGGGTTGCCGCGCGAGACGACATTGCCAATCACATACAAATCCGGGTTCAGCTTGGTTTGTTCGGGATCAAAGCCCTGGATCAGTTCGATTCCCTGCGATTCCAGCTGGGTGCTCATCGGCGGATACACGTTGGCATCGCAACCGGTGACTTTATGGCCGGCTTCCTTGGCCAGCACGGCCAGGCCGCCCATGAAGGTACCGCAAATGCCGAGAATATGAATATGCATGTGATCAGTGCGAAAGGTGCACGCTTAAGTAAGTAAGACGGTGAGATAAAAAAGAGCAAGTGTGGGATTTTACCTGACGCCATGACTTTTTCCGCTTCGGAGTATCATCTCGCTCATGACGAACGATGCATTTGACGATAGCGCGCAGCTGCGCCAGGAAATCGCCGCCGCTGCCGCACGCCTCGTGGCGCAGGATGGCGCCGATTATGGCAATGCCAAGCGCAAGGCGGCACGGCAAGTCCTGGGCGACGCGCCGAACCGGCCCCAGGTACTACCTGACAACGACATGATCGAAGAACAGGTGCGGCAATACAATGCCCTGTTCCTGGCCGACAGCCAGCCGGCGCGCCTGTTCCAGCTGCGCACGATCGCGCTGCAGGTCATGGAAGCGTTGCAACAATTTCATCCCCTGCTCAGCGGCCCCGTGCTCAATGGCACGGCCGGCCCCCACGACGAGATCTATTTGCAGCTGTTTGCCGAGAGCGCCAAGGAAATCCACATCTTCCTGCTGAATAAAAATGTCGTGCTCGACATGTCGGAAAGCCCGCATTTCAAGGGAGCGCGTTATGATGCGGTCGAGACAGCCAGTTTCTTGTGGAGAAACGAAGGCGTGCACGCAGCCATGTATGAGCTCGACGATATGCGCGGCGCACTGAAAGCCAAGGCGGACGGCAAGGTGCTGCGCACCGACATCGCCGGGCTGCGCAGCCTGCTGGCCGCCAGCCTTGCCGATGGCGTGCCGGCTGCCGACTAACATTGATATAGATAAAGTTATGACAAAAAAGAATTGGATCGGCTGCGCCATCGTCGCGCTGATGTTTGGCGGCATGGGCGCCTACGTGGGCATGCATAAAGAGAAAGCAAAAGCGGGACCGCTGACGACGACCATCGCGCCCGGCGCGACGGGCCCCGTCAACGAACTGTATGCGCTGTCCCTGCCGGACGCGGCGGGCGCCACGCAAGCCTTGTCGCAATGGAAAGGAAAAAACCTGCTGGTAAATTTCTGGGCGCCCTGGTGCCCGCCTTGCGTGGAAGAAATGCCGGAGTTATCCGAAGTACAAGGCCACTATGCGGCGAAAAACCTGCAAGTGATCGGTATCGGTATCGATTCGGCCAGTAATATTGCCACTTTTGCCAGCAAGGTCAAGATCGCCTATCCTGTGTATGTGTCCGGTCTGAGCGGCACCGACCTGTCGCGTCATTTTGGCAATGCCACGGGCGGTTTGCCCTTTACGGTGCTGATCGGCGCCGATGGCGAAGTCAAAAAGACCTATCTGGGCCGCTTGAAATTTGATCAGTTGCGCGCCGATCTGGATAAATTGTAAATTCGGAGCGTGCTTTTTTCTCTTGCCAATGCGTATCTTTGGCGGCAAAATGCGGAACTTTCGCTAAAACGGTCTTCCATACATGGCAAAAAACCTCCTTCTGCTCAACGGTCCCAACCTGAATTTGCTGGGAACGCGCGAGCCAGAGGTCTACGGCGCCAGCACCTTGGCCGATATCGAGCAGGCAGCAATGGCGCAAGCCATGGCGGCCGGTGCCGACCTGATCTGCTTTCAAAGCAACCATGAAGGCGCATTGATCGACCGCATCCATGCCGCGCGAGCGGAAGGGATCGATGCCATCGTCATCAATCCGGGCGGCCTGACCCATACCAGCGTTGCCTTGCGCGATGCGCTGGCCGGGGTCGCCATCCCGTTCGTGGAAGTCCATATCTCGAATATTTATCAACGCGAAACGTTTCGACATCACTCATTTCTCAGCGCGATCGCGCAGGGGACGATCTGCGGGCTAGGTATCGATGGATATCGGTTTGCCATCGACTTTGCGCTTAAAAAACGTTAATCTACGCGATCTGCACGCATTTAGCGCGGCGATAGGTTCTGGACATCACCGCATCACTCATAAAACAAACTACATTCCTAGGGGTTTTACATGGATCTACGAAAACTCAAGACCTTGATCGACCTGGTCGCCGAATCGGATATCGCAGAGCTGGAAGTGACCGAAGGCGAAAGCAAGGTTCGCATCGTCAAATCGTCGGCCATGCCGCAAAACCAGATGGTCATGATGCAGCCGCAAGGCATGCAAGCCCACTACCAGCCAGCCGCGCCAGCCGCGCCTGCGCCAGCGGCCGCAGTCGTCGCCGCCGAGCCTACGGGCTATGTGGTCAAGTCGCCGATGGTTGGCACCTTCTACCGCTCCTCCGCTCCTGGCAGCGCCGCCTATGTTGAAGTGGGCTCGGCCGTCAAGGAAGGTGATACCCTGTGCATCATCGAAGCGATGAAGCTCCTGAATGAAATCGACTCCGATAAAGCCGGCGTCGTGACCCAGATCCTGGTCGAAAACGGCCAGCCGGTCGAATTCGGTCAACCCTTGTTTGTGATCGGCTAAAACCCAGTCCACACGGCCGGCAACGGCCGTTTGCAGTTTTAGCCCCTCACACTTGTTGTTTCGCCGGCTCGCCGGCTCTCACAGACATACGCGAACCTACCATGTTTGAAAAAATCCTGATTGCCAACCGTGGTGAAATTGCCCTCCGTATTCAGCGCGCCTGCCGCGAAATGGGCATTAAAACGGTTGTAGTCCACTCCGAAGCCGACAAGGACGCAAAATACGTCAAGCTGGCCGACGAATCCGTTTGTATCGGCCCGGCACAGTCGGCCCTGAGCTACCTGAACATGCCCGCCATTATCAGCGCCGCTGAAGTGACGGATGCACAAGCGATTCACCCAGGCTATGGCTTCCTGTCGGAAAACGCCGACTTTGCCGAACGCGTCGAAAAATCGGGCTTCGTCTTCATCGGCCCACGCTCCGAATCGATCCGTTTGATGGGCGACAAAGTGTCGGCCAAGCAAACCATGATCAAGGCCGGCGTACCGTGCGTGCCCGGCTCGGAAGGTGCATTGCCGGACGATCCGAAAGCGATCGTGCAAATTGCCCGCAAGGTCGGCTACCCGGTCATCATCAAGGCCGCTGGCGGCGGTGGCGGACGCGGCATGCGCGTCGTGCACACGGAAGCTGCCCTGATCAACGCCGTGTCGATGACCAAGACGGAAGCCGGCACGGCTTTCGGCAACCCTGAAGTGTATATGGAGAAGTACCTGGAAAATCCGCGCCACGTGGAAATCCAGATCCTTGCCGACGAACACAAGAACGCCGTCTGGCTGGGCGAGCGCGACTGCTCCATGCAGCGCCGCCACCAGAAAGTGATCGAAGAAGCACCAGCGCCGGGCATCCCGCGCAAACTCATCGAGAAAATCGGCGACCGTTGCGCCGAAGCCTGCCGCAAGATCGGCTACCGCGGCGCCGGCACGTTTGAATTCCTGTACGAAAACGGCGAGTTCTATTTCATTGAAATGAATACCCGCGTGCAAGTGGAACATCCCGTCACCGAGATGATCACCGGCATCGACATCGTGCAAGAACAGATCCGCATCGCCGCTGGCGAAAAACTGCGTTTCCGCCAGCGCGACGTCTTGCTGTCGGGCCACGCCATCGAGTGCCGCATCAATGCCGAAGATCCGTTCAAGTTCACGCCATCGCCAGGCAAGATCGTCTCGTGGCATGCGCCGGGCGGCCCTGGTATCCGCGTCGACTCGCACGCCTACGCCGGTTACTACGTGCCGCCGCACTACGACTCGATGATCGGCAAAGTGATCGCTTACGGCGCCACGCGCGAGCAAGCGATCCGCCGCATGCAGATCGCGCTGTCCGAAATGGTGGTCGAAGGCATCAACACGAATATCGCCCTGCACCGCGAACTGATGATCGACGCACGCTTCATCGAAGGCGGCACCAACATTCACTATCTGGAACAGAAACTGGCCGACATGCCGGACCTGGGCAAGAACCTGAATGGCGGCAGCCCCAGCATCGCCAAGAAATCCGAAATCAAGGCGGGCGCATGAGCTGGACGGAAATCGTCATCGAAATCGCCCGTGACAACGCCGAGGCCATGTCCGACGCCTTGATGGAAGCGGGCGCCCTGTCGGTCTCGGTGGAAGACGCCGATGAAGGCACGGATGCCGAGCAGCCCCTGTTTGGCGAGCCCGGCATGGAACCGAAGGAAGCGGCGTGGGAACGCAGCCGCGTGGTGGCGCTGACCGACGTCGACGCCGACCAGGCCGCCATCGTGGCTGCAGCCGCCGCAGCAGTCGGCATGGCGGAAGTTCCCGCCTTTACCATGCGCCCCGTGGAAGAGCAGGACTGGGTGCGCCTGACCCAGTCGCAATTCGCCCCGATTCATATCGGCAAGAATATCTGGGTCGTGCCCAGCTGGCACGAGGCACCGGATCCTGACGGCCTGATCCTGGAACTGGACCCGGGCCTGGCTTTCGGCACGGGCAGCCATCCGACCACGCGGCTATGCATGGAATGGCTGGAAGCCAATCCCGCTCCTGGCAAGAGCGTGCTCGACTACGGTTGCGGCTCCGGCATCCTGGCCATGGTGGCCAAGAAGCTGGACGCGCAAACCGTGGTCGGTGTCGATATCGACCCGCAAGCGATCGAATCGGCTGGCTTGAATGCCGAACGCAACCAGTGCGAAATCGAATATTTCTTGCCAGACACGTTTGCCACGTCGGCACACGCCACGGTCAAGTTTGACATCGTCGTCGCCAACATCCTGTCGAGCCCCTTGAAGCTGATGGCGCCCATGCTGTCGGGCCGTGTTGCCGCCGGCGGCGCGCTGATCCTGTCCGGCGTGCTGGCACGCCAGGCCGAAGAAGTGGCCGCGGCCTACGCACCGTTCATCGAACTGGGTGTGTGGGCCGAGCAAGATGGCTGGGTGGCCCTGCATGGCCGCCTGGGCAGCACGCAAGCGCCTGCGTCCCGCGCGGAAGGTGCATAAGCACAGCAATGGCCCTCGCCACCAAATGCCCCCATTGCAACACGATATTTCGGGTCGCTGCTGACCAGTTGAAGTTACGTGGGGGCATCGTGCGCTGTGGCACGTGCAGGGAAGTCTTTGACGGCAATGCCGCGCTGGTCGATCCAGCCGCGGCATCGCCGTTTTTAACGTCCGGCCCCGGCGCTGCCGCCGCGCTGTCGACCACGTATCCGGCCGACACCAGCCTGCCGTCCGCCACGGACGACGAACCCATCTATTCTCTCGACTTCGACACCTCGTTCGACCCGTTCGGCATCTTGCCGCCAACGGCGCAGCTCAAGGAAGACGACGGCGAGCACATCGAGCTGGACCTCGACGTCAGCCTGCCCGACGAGGCGCTGGCTGACGCGCCTGTCGCCGCCCCTGTCATGCCACCGGCCGAAGCAGCGGAAGCGCCGCTGCCCCAGCCGATGGCACCGTTCAAGCGCCGCCAGGTCGATGACGCCCCCGCCTTCGCCACGTATTTGCGCGACAGCCGCCGCGAATCGAGCCTGGAAACCGAGGCCGCCCCAGCATTGCCTGCCATCGACAAAGTCAGCCTGGACAAACCCGTGCCCGTCGCGTCTGCGCCCACGCGTTTGGAACCGACCTTGGCCGACCACACATTTGAACCACTGCCCGCCCCTGTTACGCCCGAGCCAGCGATTCAGGCCGAGGCCGAGGAAACGGCAGTGGCGCCAGCCGACGACGAACCGGCCTTTGTGATCCAGGGCCGGCGCCGCGAACAGAGCGGCAAGGCCTTGCGCGCGGCCATGGCCATCGGCTCGGTGCTGCTGCTGCTCCTGTTATTGCTGCAAGTGATGACCACCTTCCGCAATCCGCTGGCGGCGCAGTTCCCGCAGTGGAAGCCGACCCTGGTCGCGCTGTGCAAGCTCAGTGGCTGCCAGGTCGACTTGCCGGCGCAGATCGAAGCGCTGTCCATCGAACAGGGTGAATTGCAAACCATCAAGGAACAAACCTTTTCCTACGTCTCGCTGCTGCGCAACCAGAGCCGCAGCGTGCAAGCCTGGCCCAGCATCGAACTGATACTCAACGATGCCAACGACAAGCCGCTCTTGCGCCGTGTCATCGCGCCGCGCGACTATCTGCCGGCCACTATCGATGTGAGCAAGGGTTTTGCGGCGCGCTCGGAACAAACCATCAAACTGTACTTTGCATTAGACCAGCTCACGGCGTCTGGTTACCATATCGCCATCTTTTACCCTTAACCGACACTATCATGACCAACACATCGCTGATCTGCGGCTCGCTCGCCACCGACACCATCATGCAATTCCCCGGCCGCTTCGGTGAATCCCTGCTGGCCGACCAATTGCACAAGGTGAACGTGTCCTTCCTCGTGCCCACCATGCGCACGGAGTTCGGCGGCTGCTCGGGCAACATCGCCTACAGCCTGAAAATGCTGGGCGGCGACCCGCGCATCGTCGGCGTCATGGGCCAGGACAGCGCCGCCTACCTGGAACGCCTGCAAAAGCTGGGCATTTCCACCGCCAACATCCTGATCAAGGCCGACAGCTACAACGCGCAGTGCTTCGTCACGGCCGATGCGGACAATAACCAGATCAATGCCTTCCACCCGGGCGCCATGTCGTTCGCACATGAAAACCCGGTCGCCAATGCGGGCCCGGCCAAGGTTGCCATCATTTCGCCCGACGGCGACCAGGGCATGCTCAAGCACGCCGCCGACCTGGCCGAGCTGGGCATCCCCTTCATGTTCGACCCGGGTCAACAGTTGCCACGCTTCAATGGCGACCAGTTGATCGACTTCATCAACAAAGCCACGTATGTGTCGGCCAACGATTATGAAATGGAAATGTTGATGGAACGCACGGGCTTGACCCTGCCGGAGATCGCCAGCCGCCTGGACGCGCTGATCGTCACGCGTGGCGAAAAAGGGTCGGAAATCTATACGGACGGCAAGCGCATCGACATTCCTGTCGTGGCCGCCAAGGAAGTGCTGGACCCGACCGGTTGCGGCGACGCCTACCGTGCTGGCTTGCTGTTCGGCATCACCAACGACCTGGGCTGGGAAACCAGCGGCCGTCTGGCCAGCCTGCTGGGCGCGATTAAAATCGCCACGCAGGGCGCGCAAAACCATGTGTTTACGCCAGAAAGCATCGCCGACCAGTTCGAAGCGGCGTTCGGTTACCGCTATTAATATGTAGGTCGTAGGTCGGATTAGCGGGGCGCAGCCACGCGTAATCCGACAACATCATTGGCATCGCGGGTGATGTCGGGTTACGCTACGCTAACCCGACCCACGCCACCATCACCGTTACCTCAGCACAATAATCATCCCCACCAGCACCTGCGCGATCTGCAACAGAATCAGCGCCACCAGCAGCGACAAGTCTAGGCTGCCGATCAGCGGCACGACCTTGCGGAGCGGACGCAGCAGCGGCTCGTTCAGGGCCCGTACAAACGGCGCCAGCGGCGCATGCGGGTTGACCCAGCTGAAGATGGCTTCGATGATCAGCAAGGCCATGAAACCGTAGAGTATCCATTGCAAAAAGCGTTGCAGCGACTTGAGCAGCACCACTTCGACGGGAGCACCGGAAATAAACAGGACCGAACTGGCCAGCAGCACGATCAGGAAGGCGCCGATCAGGCTGGCCCAGTCATACCCGCCCACGCCCGGCACCACGCGGCGCAGGGGGCGCACCAGCCAGTCGGACAATTGAAACGTGAATTGCGCCACCGACGAGGGGGGCCGCACGCGCACCGCCTGCATCCAGAAGCGCAGCAGCAATACGCCGCCCAGCAAGGTGGCAATGGTATCAACGATCAATGTAAGGATAACGATCAGCACGACTAATTCTCCAAAAAAAAACCGCTGTGTGATTGAGTCACACAGCGGCGTGTTGCCTCATCCAGGCACCCGTATCGTCAGAATTACGATGGGCGGGTGCTGGTTGGGAATGGCCAGGCTGCAGCCGGTGCCAACACGGTTTTTGCTACAGGTGCGATAGGTGCCGATGGCTTGGCGACAGGCGCTGCCTTCTTCGGTGCGGCCTTTTTAGGCGCGGCCTTCTTGGCGGCTGGCTTGGCGACCACGGCGGCAGGTGCCGCTGCTGCCGGTGCAGCTGCCACGACTGGCGCTGCGGCTGGCTTGGCGGCAGGTTTCGCTGCGGCTTTCGCTGCTGGCTTGGCTGCTACCTTGGCTGCTGGCTTGGCTGCAGGTTTCGCTGCGACCTTGACGACAGGTTTCGCTGCTGCTTTGGCGACCGGTTTGGCGGCTACTTTAGCTGCTGGCTTGGCGGCAACTTTCGCTACCGGCTTGGCTGCCACCTTGGCCGCTGGCTTGGCTGCAGCTTTGGCTGCCGGCTTCGCTGCGGCTTTCGCTGCTGGCTTGGCGACGACTTTTTTCGCTGCTGGCTTGGCTGCTGGCTTCGCTACTGCTTTGGCGGCAGGTTTCGCTGCGGCTTTCGCTGCTGGCTTGGCTGCTGCTTTGGCTACCGGCTTGGCAACGGCTTTTTTCGCTGCTGCCTTGGCGGCTGGCTTGGCTGCCGCTTTTGCTGCTGGCTTCGCTGCTACCTTGGCCGCTGGCTTGGCTGCAGCTTTGGCTGCTGGCTTCGCTGCTGCTTTGGCGGCCGGCTTGGCTGCTGCCTTGGCGACGACTTTTTTCGCTGCTGGCTTGGCTGCTGCCTTGGCGACCGGTTTGGCGGCAGGTTTCGCTGCGGCTTTTTTCACGGCTGGCTTGGCTGCTGCCTTGGCCACTGGTTTTGCTGCGGCTTTTGCTGCTGGCTTGGCGGCCGGCTTGGCAACGGCTTTTTTCGCGACAGGCTTGGCTGCTGCCTTGGCGGCAGGTTTCGCTGCCACTTTCGCGGCTGGCTTGGCTGCCGGCTTGGCTGCCGGCTTAGTTGCCGGCTTAGCTGCTGCCTTGGCCGCCGGTTTCGCTGCGGCTTTGGCTACTGGCTTGGCGGCCACTTTTGCTGCCGGCTTGGCAGCCACTTTTGCTGCAGGCTTGGCTGCGGCTTTGGCGACTGGTTTGGCGGCTGGTTTCGCTGCGGCTTTGGCAGCTGGTTTAGCGGCAACCGTCTTGACTGCGGCTGCCGGCTTCTTCGCGGCAGGAGCAGCCTTGGCGGCTGGTTTCTTTACTTCTGATTTCTTAGCGGCTGTTGCCATTTGTCTCTCCTTCATCTGAGATGAGAAATTTAAGCTACAAGATTTAAACCCGTCCGACCCACCACAGGGATAGGCCAGGCGAATTATTCATCGGCACAAACGGTCGTTTGCGCTAATGAATTCGGCACCAGCTGAACTGCTGCAACTCCTCACGTTTGCAGCACTTCAGCCATCGTCGGTGCCACCCTGCTTTATCTCGCAGCTGGTGGCAAAGTCTGAATTCGGTCATTCGTTTTCGATGCCGTGCGTTTTTTCGCTCCTCGCATCGCGCTCGCCACAACACCCATGCGTCAAATAAAAAACCGCCATGCCTGAAAAAATTCGGGCACGGCGGCAGACGAAAACGGTGTGGTTTTGTGCATATCCGTGTAAATCTGTATCCCTGTTTTGCGAGCTTTTTTCGCTACCGCGCTGGTTAAAAAACCCCGCATTCTAACGCTCGCATTTGCAATCTCATAAAGTACACGAAAACCTTGTCAATGCGCAACCGGCACGACACGTTTTCGCCCGCTTTTTTGCACGTTACGCGTGCTATCGCACAATCGCGCGGCAAATGCCGCCGCCAGCGTGTCCTGAAATGATTTTTTGGGCCCGCCATGCGTCCATTCGCGGCAGGCGAAAATCCTGGCGCAAGCCTCGTCGCAACGCTGCATGAAGCATGCATTTTTCCGCCGCCATGCAGGCGAAAAAAAAGCGCCGTCACGATGACGGCGCTTCCTGGCGTTGACAGAAAAAACGCTTATTCCCAGTTCAGCGCACCACCCGTTTGGTACTCGGTCACGCGCGTCTCGAAGAAGTTGCGTTCCTTCTTCATGTCGATCATTTCGCTCATCCACGGGAACGGATTTTCTTCCTGGGCGAACAGCGGCTCGAGGCCGATCTGCTGCGCGCGGCGGTTGGCGATGAAGCGCAGATAGCCCTTGAACATCGGTGCGTTCAGACCCAGCACGCCGCGTGGCATGGTGTCTTCCGCGTACGCGTATTCCAGCTCCACGGCTTGCATGAACAGCACTTTGATCTCTTCGCGGAATTCGGCCGTCCACAGCAGCGGATTTTCCATCTTGATCGTGTTGATCAAGTCGATGCCGAAGTTGCAGTGCATCGATTCGTCGCGCAGGATGTACTGGTACTGCTCGGCAGCGCCCATCATCTTGTTCTGGCGGCCCAGCGCCAGGATCTGCGTGAAGCCGACGTAGAAGAACAGGCCTTCCATCAGGCAGGCAAACACGATCAGGGACTTCAGCAGCTTCTGGTCGTTTTCCACCGTGCCGGTGGTGAACGCGGGGTCGGTCAGCGTGTTGATGAACGGGATCAGGAATTCATCCTTGTCGCGGATCGACTTGACTTCGTTGTAGGCGTTGAAGATCTCGCCTTCGTCCAGCCCCAGCGACTCGACGATGTACTGGTAGGCGTGCGTATGGATCGCTTCCTCGAACGCCTGGCGCAGCAGGTACTGGCGGCATTCCGGCGCCGTGATGTGGCGGTAGGTGCCCAGCACGATGTTGTTGGCGGCCAGCGAGTCAGCCGTCACGAAGAAGCCCAGGTTGCGCTTGACCAGGCGGCGCTCGTCGTCCGTCAGGCCGTTCGGGTTCTTCCACAGCTCGATATCGCGCTGCATATTCACTTCCTGCGGCATCCAGTGGTTGGCGCAGCCGGCCAGGTATTTGTCCCACGCCCACTTGTACTTGAACGGCACCAGCTGGTTGACGTCCGTCTTGCCGTTGATGATGCGCTTGTCGTCGGCATTCACGCGGCGCGCCACTTGCTCGGCGTTCGCTTCGGACGGCTCGGCACCGGCCGGCAGGTTCAATTCGGTATTTCCCAATGGCGCTTGCTGCGCCGGACGCGGCACAGCTGCCGACGTGGTTTCATCATCCCAGGACAACGACATAATCTTCTTCCTTTCCATGCCGGCGAGCCGGCGATCCGCAACAGGCCCGTTGTATCGGACAATGCGGACATTAACAACATTGAATCAGCCCAGAAGTTCTGGGCTGACAACTAAAATATTACTGGCAGGCTTCGCATTCCTCAAAGCCGTCATCCCCCGGACGCAGGTAGCAGGCTTCGCCATCGGCGTCGTCCGCTGCAGCTGCCACCACGGGCGCCACCACGGCGGCAGCGGCTGCCGCCACGACCGCTGCCTGGGCGCTCTGGGCGCTGGCCGACATGCCGCCATCGACTGCCACGGCGTTCAGGGCACCCGTCTTGGAGGTCGATTTCTCCATGTGGGTAGCGGCGATGGTACGCAGGTAGTAGGTGGTTTTCAGGCCACGCAGCCATGCCAGCTTGTAGGTCTCGTCGAGCTTCTTGCCCGACGCGCCAGCCATGTAGATGTTCAGCGACTGGGCCTGGTCGATCCACTTCTGGCGACGCGAAGCCGCTTCCACCAGCCAGCTTGGCGATACTTCAAAGGCGGTGGCGTAGATGTCGCGCAAGTCTTGCGGGATGCGGTCGATCTTCACCAGCGAACCGTCGAAGTACTTCAGGTCGGAGATCATGACTTCATCCCACAGGTCGCGCGCCTTCAGGTCGCGCACCAGGTAGCCGTTGATCTCGGTGAATTCGCCCGACAGGTTCGATTTCACATACAGGTTCTGGAACGTCGGCTCGATACAGGCCGATACGCCGATGATGTTCGAAATCGTCGCCGTCGGGGCGATCGCCACGCAGTTCGAGTTGCGCATGCCGAACTTGGCGATGCGTTCGCGCACCGGGGTCCAATCCATGGCCGACGAGGAATCGACTTCCAGGTAGCCGCCGCGCTCTTCGGCCAGCAGTTTCACCGAGTCCTGCGGCAGGATGCCACGGTCCCACAGCGAACCGGCATACGATTCATAGCGGCCGCGTTCTTCGGCCAGTTCCGTCGACGCCAGGTAGGCGTAGTAGCACACCGCTTCCATCGAGGTGTCGGCGAAGCTGACGGCGGCGTCCGAGGCGAACGGAATGCGCATCATGTGCAGGCAGTCCTGGAAGCCCATCACGCCCATGCCGACCGGACGGTGGCGCATGTTCGAATTGCGCGCCTTCTCGACGGCGTAGTAATTGATGTCGATGACGTTGTCGAGCATGCGCATGGCGGTGCGCACGGTCTTGGCCAGCTTGACGTGATCGAGCTTGCCTTCCTTCATGTGCGCCGGCATGTTCACGGAACCGAGGTTGCAGACGGCGATTTCGTCAGGGCCCGTGTTCAGTGTGATTTCCGTGCACAGGTTCGAGCTGTGGACGACACCGACGTGCGACTGCGGGCTGCGGATGTTGCAAGGATCCTTGAACGTGATCCATGGGTGGCCCGTTTCAAACAGCATCGACAGCATCTTGCGCCACAGGTCCAGCGCCGCGATCTTCTTGAACGAACGCATTTCGCCGGCGGCTGCCTTGGCTTCGTAGCCCAGGTAAGCCTTTTCAAAAGCCTTGCCGACCAGGTCGTGCAAATCCGGCGTTTCGGATGGCGAGAACAGGGTCCATTCGCCTTTTTCCATGACGCGCTTCATGAACATGTCGGGAATCCAGTTCGCCGTGTTCATGTCGTGCGTGCGGCGGCGGTCGTCGCCCGTGTTCTTGCGCAGGTCGAGGAATTCCTCGATGTCCATGTGCCAGGTTTCCAGGTAGGCGCAGACGGCGCCCTTGCGCTTGCCGCCCTGGTTGACTGCCACGGCCGTATCGTTGACCACTTTCAGGAACGGCACCACGCCTTGCGACTTGCCGTTGGTGCCCTTGATGTGGGCGCCCAGGGCGCGCACTGGCGTCCAGTCGTTGCCCAGGCCGCCGGCGTACTTGGCCAGCAACGCGTTGTCCTTGATGGCGTCGTAGATGCCTTCCAGGTCGTCCGAGACGGTGCTCAGATAGCACGACGACAGCTGCGAACGCAGGGTGCCGGAGTTGAACAGGGTCGGCGTCGAGCTCATGAAGTCGAACGAGGACAGCAGATTGTAGAACTCGATGGTGCGCGCTTCGCGGTCCGCTTCGTTCAGCGACAGGCCCATGGCCACGCGCATGTAGAACGCCTGCGGCATTTCGATGCGCACGTCATGGATGTGCAGGAAGTAGCGGTCATACAGCGTTTGCAGGCCGATGTAGCCGAATTGCAAGTCGCGGTCGGCAACGATGGCCTTGGCCAGGCGTTCCAGGTCGAAACTGGCAAGTACCGGGTTCAGCAGATCGTTGGCGATACCCTTGGCGATATATTGCGGGAAATACGTCAGGTACTCGGCGGCGGCGGCCGCTTGCGGCACTTCCTTGCCGAACACTTCCTTGCGCACCGTGTGCAGCAGGATGCGAGCCGTGACCTGGCTGTAGGCCGGATCTTTTTCCATCAGCGCGCGCGCCGCCAGGATGGCCGACTTGTGCAGCTCTTCGACGGGCACGCCGTCGTACAGGTTCTTCACCGTTTCAGCCAGGATGGCGTCGGCATCGACGTGCTTTTCCAGGCCGGCGCAGGCGGCGTTGATCAGGTCGCGCACTTCCTGCATGTCCAGCAGGCGGCGCACGCCGTTGTCAGTGACGTTCAGTTGGGGTGCGGTCACTTGCGCGGAAGCGCCCAGCGCCTCCTTCTGCAAGCGGCGCTCTTCCATGTGCTTGGCGCGGTACAGCACGTAGGCACGCGCCACGTCGTGCTCGCCCGAACGCATCAGCGACAGTTCCACCTGGTCTTGCACGTCTTCGATATGGAAGGTGCCGCCACCCGGATGGCGGCGCACCAGCGCGGCGACGACGCCGTCGGTCAGTTGCTCCACCAATTCGCGGACGCGTGCCGAAGCGGCGCCTTGGCCACCGTTAACGGCC
Organism: Janthinobacterium sp. SUN073; assembly: GCF_030397665.1. Classification (GTDB taxonomy): domain Bacteria; phylum Pseudomonadota; class Gammaproteobacteria; order Burkholderiales; family Burkholderiaceae_D; genus Janthinobacterium. The sequence continues at coordinate 1,240,865 of NZ_JAPUBT010000001.1, forward strand.
AAAAACGCCTTGGTCATGGCGATGGCGATCTTCGAAGGCTCAAATGCCACCACCGCGCCGTTGCGGCGGATGATGCGATAGTCGCCCAATGCCGCGCCCGTGCTCGCCACGCTATTGGCCGCGCCTGGCGCTGGCGATACTGGCGTTGGATGGATGGAAATATCTTGTGGTGATTGCATTGAAGCTCCCGTTGTCAGCTAAAGTCAGCCTGCAGTTTTGCTGCCGCGTGTGTTGTTGAATAGAACGCCCGATGGTCAGGGTTTCTTCAGGTATTTGTTGCTAAATAGTAAATTATATACAGCCAAAAATCATACGGCCAACCTGTACAGCCCGGCTGGCGCGAAACACGATCAAGGGTGATGAAACGCCAGTTCCCGTTGCCATATCAACAAACAGGGTAGCTTTGGTAATAATTCTGAAAACGTCTGTGATGGCACTACATATAGTCTTTAAATCCAAGTTATGTACTAATTGTAGTGCCCATCGAAAGGCGATGCAATAGTTTTCCGGCATCCGCCAGCGTAATTTTTTGTATTTTCATATACGATTTCGGTTGACTTTTCAGGGCACGGATGGAAAGCCCAATCCCCGCGTAGTAAGCGCTAACGCAGGCTGCCCGCGCATAGTTTCCAGCCAGCATACTTGATAAAAATGCCAGTCAAAAAACGGCCCCGGATCCGTCTTCCTTCCCGGCGCAATGTGCTCGTGGCCGCGCACCTGGGACAGCCCGTAGCGCACCACCAGTGCCGCCGTCAGCGCCGCCAGCACATGGTATTGCCGCTGCTGGAAGGGCACATCGTCCGCGCCTTCCATTTCGACACCGATGGAATAGCCGTTGCACTGCGGGCGTCCTTCGAACATGGACGCGCCGGCATGCCAGGCACGTTGATCAGTAGAAACATATTGCAGCAGCGCACCATCGCGCCGCACAAAAAAGTGCGCCGACACCTGCAAGCCACGCAGGTCGGCGAAAGAAGGATCGGCATTATAGTCTACCCGGCCGGTAAACAAGTCCGACACATGCGGTCCGCCGAAGTGGCCGCCCGGCAAGCTGATGTTATGGATCACCAGCAAATCGACTTGCGCACCGTCCGGGCGCGCATCGTGGTATTGGGAGTCATAGCGCAGCGCGCCGTCGCACCAGCCGTCTTCATCTATCGTCCATGCTGTCATCAAGGTAGCGCTTCCTGTATCGTCAATTTCTGCATGCGGTAACGCAGCTGGCGCACGCTCAGGCCCAGCTGGCGCGCCGCCCGTGCGCGGTGATAGCGCGCCTGCACCAGCGCCCGCATGATCATGTCGCGCTCGGCCTGGCGCAAATACATGTCCAGCGGCAAGGCGGGCGGCACGCCGCACAGCGCCATGCCGGGCAGGCACAATTGCCGTTCCGGCAAGTCCGGCAAGGCAGGCGCCGCCCGCAACGGCATGGCGCCCGCCGCGGACGGCAAGGCCAGCGCATCGAGGGCAATCACGCCGCCGTCGGCAAAGGCCAGTGCCCGCTCCAGCAGGTTTTCCAGTTCGCGCACATTGCCGGGAAACGCATACGCGGCCAAAGCCGCCAGCACGGGCGGCGCCAGGCTCACGGCCTGGCGTGGCGCCAGACGCGCCAGGATCACCTCACATAATACCTGCAGATCGCCGCGCCGATCCCGCAGCGGCGGCAGCGCCAGCTCGATCACATGGAGGCGGTAAAACAGATCCTGGCGAAACGTGCCGGCGGCCACGCCGCGCGTCAGGCCATGCTGGCTGGCGCACAGGATGCGCACGTCGACGGCCTCGTCAGTACTACCGCCCAGCTTGCGCACGCGGCGCTCCTGCAGCACGCGCAACAGCTTGACCTGCATGGCCAGCGGCAGATCGTCGACTTCATCGAGCAGCAAACTGCCGCCATGGGCCGCCTGGAACAGGCCCTGGCGCTCATGCAGCGCCCCCGTATAGGCGCCCTGGCGGCAGCCGAAGAATTCCGCCTCCATCAACGCTTCGGGAATCGCGCCGCAGTTGACGGCAATAAAAGGGAAGCTGGCGCGCGCGCCCTGCGCATGGATGGCGCGCGCCGCCAGTTCCTTGCCCGTACCCGATTCGCCGCGGATGGCCACCGGTGCGCCACAGCGGGCGATACGGGCGATCTGCGCACGCAGCGCCTGCATGGGCAGTGAGTTGCCGCTCAGTTGAGGCGCCGGTGGCATGCCGGCGGCGGTCACGGTATGCGGGCTGGGGCTGGGACGGGACATGGGACGCGCCTTTCTGCAATGGCGGCGACGAAGCGCCTGCCGCAGATGCTACGCCGGGCGGAGGCCGGGGGACGTTACGATACGGATGAGCAACGCGAGCGAATCTGCCGGCCTGCCCTTACAGCGTGGCGTGCGCGTGGCTGCAGTAATCGTGGCCCTTGGCCTGCACGTTTTCCGAGGCCGGGTAGTACACGCCGCAATGGGCGCAGCACAGCATCAGCTCTGCATCCGGCAATTGCTGCGGCCGGCCCGGCGGCGCATACGGGTTAGGCGGTTGTTGCTGCTGCGCGCGGGCGCGCTGCTGCATGCCCCGGATTTTGCTGCGGATAGCAAACAGCACCAGGAACACCAGCGCCAGCCAGAATAAAACACGTGTCATGCGTATCCTCGGTGTAAAACCACTTCCAGTACAAAACGGCTGCCGACATAGGCCAGCAACAAGGTGGCGAAACCGGCTAGGGTAAAACTCAGGGCCGTCTTGCCGCGCCAGCCGCGAAAGCGGCGCCCCGCCAGCAGCGCGGCAAACAACAGCCACGACAGCATGGTAAACACCGACTTGTGATCCCAGGTCAAGGCCTTGCCAAATAATTGTTCGGAAAACACGATGCCTGACAGCACGGTCAGGCTCAGCAGGATGAAGCCCAGGCCAATCATGCGAAACAGCAACTTTTCCATCGTCAGCAGGGCCGGCAACTGGTCCAGCGCGCTGCCGATGAAGCCGCGGCTTTCGCTGCGCGTATGCAAACGCGATTCCTGCAGCGCCATCAGTACGGCGTGAAAGGCGGCAATCGTCAAGGTGCTGTAGGCGAGCACGGCCACGGCAATATGCCAGCCGAAGACGGCCGACTTGCCTTCCATGCTGACCTGGCTGCCAGGAAAGGCCCAGGCCAGGCCGATGGCGATGACGGCGCTGGGCATGACCATGCGGCGCAGTCCATCCAGACTGAAATTGCGGTTCTCTATCCAGTAGGCGCCCACCGATACCCACAGCGCGGCCGACAGCATGGCGGAAAAGCCGAAGCGCAAGGTGCCCGGCGCCATCAGGTCGAACCACAGGGTGGCGGCGTGCGCCAGCCAGGCGACGCCGGTCAGGCCGGCAATGAGCCGGGCACGGGACGAGGGGAGCACCGCGCACGCCGCGTACAACAGGGCGGCGATAAGAAAGAAATAGATCTGCATAGTTTAAGTTTACACCATAGCCGACAAGCGCGATTCAAGCGACAGCCCGGGTGACAGGCATTCCGCCGCCAGCCAATGCTGCAAGCCTGCCATGATATCGCGCCTGAGGCGCAACGGGGTAGCGCACCCTCAAGATTTCGACAATCTTTCGCGCCGCCCACCTATATATATGTGTGCCGCAAAAAATGATGGCCCGCTCAAGCGGGCCATCGGGCACTGCCCATCTCCGGTTTACTTCACGTTCAGGCTCTTTTTCGCCTGCTCCAGCAAGTCCGTCTTGACCCAGTCCTTGGCCACGGGCGGCTTCGTCATGCGGCCCACGCCCGTTTTCACCATCACGTCGGTGGTTACCTGGATGTGCTCGGGCGAGATGTCGTACGAATACGGCGAATTGCTGATCGCGTCGTCGAAGTCATCCTTCGTGATCTGGCCGCGGAACACGACTTCGCGCACATATTTTTCCGCCGTCGCCTTGTTATCGATAAAGGTTTTCGTCGCTTCGACGAAACAGCGCATGAATTTTTCCGCCACCGGGCGGCGTTCTTTGTAGAACTTTTCTGTCATCACCATGGTACGCACGGGCTCGCCGATCGGCGTGTCGTACGGTTTCAGGATTTCCGTACCAAAACCTTTGTTGATCGCCTGCGACGATTGCGGTTCCGACTGCATCATGGCGTCGATATTCTTGCCCATCAGCGCCTGGTTCAAGTCGGCGTAGGCCAGGAACACCAGTTGCACATCCTTGCCCTTGGTGTCGGCATACGTCAGGCCCGCTTGCGCCAGCTCGGCCAGCAGCAGCACTTCCTGGATGCCGCCGCGCGTCACGCCCACGCGCTTGCCCTTCAGATCCTTCACGTTGGCGATATTTTGCCCCGTGCCCCCGACCAGGCGCGCGCCGCCCTTGGCAAAGCCGGCCACCACATAGATGGGCGCGCCGCCGGCACGGCCGGAAATGGCCGCTTCGGACGCCGTCGCACCCACGTCCAGCTCGCCCGCGATAATCGCCTGCATCACATCGAGGCCCTTGGCGAAGATATGCTCTTCGACCTTGATGCCGCACTTGGGCGCGATTTCCTTGATGTACGACACGGCGCCGTAGTGGGCAAATTTTAAATTACCCAGGCGCACGACTTCCTGTGCCTGGGCCTGCACGGCGCCCATGCCGAACGCCAGCATGAGGGCGGCGGCGATACCAGTCTTCAAGGTTGATTTCTTCTGCATCGGGTTCTCCTGTGGTGGTTGGTGTGTGCCCGCTGGGGCATAAAACACAGCTTTTTTTATTATGGGGAGATAGTACCGCGTGTTGGGGACAGGGCAACATTTTTTTGCCCTGTCCAGACCGCCCTGCTTAAAACGTGGCGCGCAGGGTCACGCTCGCATTGCGTGGCGCGCCATACCAGTTGCCACCGCCTGAGTAGCCCGTCTTTTCATAGTAGCGCTTGTCAAAGACATTATTGACGTTCAGGGCCAGCGACCAGCGGGGATCGATGCGGTATTGCGCCAGCGCGCTCCAGACGGCATAGCCGCCCTGCGTAAACTGGAAGTCTTGCGCGGCGCCGGCGCGCGTGACCACCGTGCCGCTCGTGTAGTTGGCGCTCTGGATGGCGACGTTGCCGCCCACCTTCCAGGCAGACCAGGTGCCAGGCAAGGCATACGCCGTCGACAGCTTGAACAGATGCTTGGGCGTAATGCTGCTGAAAGGCAAGCCCGTGCTGTCGTTCTTGCTGTGGTTGAAAGTATAGCCGGCGGCGGCCTGCAAGCCGGGCAAGAGTTCGCCACCCACTTCCATATCCACGCCGCGGCTGGTCACCTTGCCCTGCGGCAGATAACAGCAATTGCCCGCATACAGATCTGTTTCTTCCGGATAGCCGGGGTCCAGCACCGCCTCGCCATTGCGTTCGACATGGAACAGGCTGAAGGTGGCATTCAAGCGCCCATCGAGCAATTCGCCCTTGAGGCCGCCTTCATAGCTCTTGCCCGTGATGGGCTTGAGCGAAGTGCCCGGCATCGGCCCCGCCTTGTACAGCGCCTGCGGCTTGAAGATGGCGGAATAGCTGGCATATGCCGACCACTGTGCGTTCAGGTCGTAAATGATGCCGCCATACGGCGTCAGCTTGGTCGGCTCGCTGAAGCGGCTGTCCGAGTCGGGCGCCCACACGCCCGTGTCGCCATCGAGGGATGCCACGTATTGCTTGAATTTGTAACGGGCCAGGCGCGCGCCCAGCACCACGTGCAGCTGGTCGCTGGGATGCAGGCGCACGGTGCCATACGCGCCATACTGTTCCTGCTCCCATGGATGAAAACGGTACCAGACGGGGCCATTGTCGCCGCCCGCCCATGGCGTGGCATCGGGATTGAAGGGATTGGCCGGCGTACTGCCGGCCCCCGTCTGCCGGGCCGAATCCCAGTAGCTCGTGACCTTCTGCCGGTCGGCTCCCAGCAGCAACTCATGCGTGCGTCCCAGCAGCTTGAAATTGCCCGTCAGATTCAAGTCCAGCACATTCTGGTGATTCCAGGCATTGTTGCGCGTACCGGCCCACACTGCGCCATCACTGCCGCCAGGCTGCACGGCGCCGGTGGTAAACGTGCCGCGCCCCTTGGCGCTCTGCTCGACGTGGCTGGCATTCAATTTCAGCTTCCAGCCGGTGGCAAAATGGTGTTCAAGCTGGGCAAACAGCTCCGTGACCGCATTGTCGACATAAGCCCAGGGCTGGCTCAGATTGGTCGAGCGCGGCAGCTGCAAATCCGTGCCATCGGCATAACGGGGCAGACCGGAACCACTGCCATTCGTATCGCGCTTGCCATGCGAACCACCCACGGTCAACAGCGACCCCGTGGGCAGGTCCGCTTCCAGCACGCCGTACACGAGTGCCTTTTCCGTGCGGAAGTGGCGCATGAAGGAGCCATCATTTTCATACATGGCCACCACCCGCCCGCGCAGCCGTCCATCGTCGGTGAGCGGGCCTGTGGCGTCGATATCGGCGCGATAATTGCTCCAGCTACCCGCCGACAGAGCGGCCGCCAGTTGTCGACGCTCAAGAGGTTTCTTGCGCGCCAAGTTAATGATGCCACCCGGATCACCGGCGCCGGACAGCAGGCCGGACGCGCCGCGCATCACCTCGACCCGGTCGTACATCGCCATATCCTGGATCGCCGTCGCGGTGTAGCTGCCGATATTGAAGGGCGCGCCGCCATCGATCTGCATGCTGTCGATCTGGAAGCCCCGCGAATAGAAATTGTAGGCGTGGCCGTTTACGCGCTGCAAGGTGATGCCCGGCGTCAGCGCCATGGCGCCACCGATATCCTTGACGTCCTGGTCATCGAGCTGCTGGCGCGTCACCACCGATACAGACTGGGGAATTTCGCGAAACGACTGGTCCGTCTTCGAAGCGATGCTGGTGACGCGGCTGGTGTACGAGCCCGTGCCTTCCGTGCTGCCATCGGCGGCGCGGCGCGCACGCACGCGAATCGCGGCCAGGGTTTGCTCATCCGCGGCGCTGGCGGCAGTGGCCGCAACGGCAGCCGTTGCCGGCAGCGCTTTTTGCAAGGTATAACTACCGTCGCTGCGGCCGGTGATTTCCAGGCCGCTGCCGGCCAGCAGCCGCGCCAGCGCCTCGCGCGGCGTGTAGCTGCCGCTCAGGGCCGGGCTGCTCAGCCCCGCCGTCAGGGCTGGATCGAACGACAGGGCGATGCCCGTCTCGACGGCCAGGGTGGACAGGTTGCGGCCCAGGGGACCGGCCGGCAGCGCGACGCTGCGCGCGGCGGGCGCGTCCGGCGATGCGGCATGGACGGGCGCGGCCATGGCCAGCACGGCCAGGTGAACGGCGAGACAAACGATGGAACGGAGGGGAACTGCAGGCATGACGTTTCCTTTACATGGCAAGGGGATCTTCTTCCCCTTGCCAGCCCGGCGCGAAAAAAGTGTCAGGTTTTTTCAACTATTTATTCAGGTGCATCCAGGGTCACCCAATAGCCGCCAAGGCGCGTGCGCGCCGCCACCGGATAGGTCGACACCAGCATCACCAGCGCCGCATCCGTGTCCGTGATGGGAAAGGCGCCCGAGACGCGCACATTGGCCACGCGGGGATCGCAGCGCACGATGCCGGGCCGGTAGCGGCCCAGTTCCAGCGCAAAATCGTGCAGGCGCATGTCATCGGCCAGCAGCATGCCGCGCTGCCACGCCAGCGCGCCGCCGTCCAGCGCAGCGGGTTCGCCGATGGCCGCCGCCGTGAAGGCCACCTGCCGTCCCGCTGGAATGATATGCTGCGCACCGCTGCGCGCCCGCACGCGCACGCGGCTTTCCCGTACCGCCAGCAGCGTCCGGCCATCATCCTGGCGCACGGAAAACTGCGTGCCCAGCGCTTCGAGCCGGCCTTCGGCCGTGACGACAAGGAAGGGACGGCGCTGCGCATCGGCGGCCGTGCGCACGGCGATTTCGCCACGCCGCAGGGTCAGCAGGCGCTGCGCGCCATCGAACTGCACGTCCAGGGTGGTAGCCGTATTGAGGCTGATGCGGCTGCCGTCGGCCAGCACGATGTCGCGCCGCTCGCCGGTCGCTGTCCGGTAGTCGTGGCGCCAGCCTTGCTGCTCCATCAGCAGCCAGGCGCCGGGCACCACCGCCAGCAAGGCGGCCAGTTTCAGCAGCGCGGCGCGGCGCGCCGAAGTGCGGTCCAATTCGCGCGAGCGGTCCAGCGCCGGCATGGCCAGCTCCGGCGGCAAGCCGCCCAGTTTTCCCAGCAACGCTTCGGCACGCTGCCAGGCACGCGCATGTTCCGGGTCGCTTGCGCGCCAGCGTTCGCACTCGCGCCGCTGCTGCGCGCTGGCGGCGCCCGAGTGCAGCTGCATCAGCCAGTCGGCCGCCTGCTCGAGCACGCGCGAATCAATCGGCACACGGGCGCCCAAGCTAGTCGCCATCGAGCCGCAGGCACGCCAGGAACGCCTGCTTCATATAGCGCTTCACGCTGGTCAGCGACACATTGAGGCGCACCGCGATGGCGTCATAGGTCAGCCCTTCCAGCTGCGACAGCAAAAAGGCGCGCCGCGCGGTGGCCGGCAGGGCATCGAGCATGGCGTCAACCTGGTGCAGGGTTTCCAGGATCAGCAATTGGTCTTCACACGATGGCGCTTGCAGTTCGGGCAACAGGGCGATGGCGTCGAGATAGGCGCGTTCGAGCGCCTGGCGCTGATACCAGTTGATCAGGATGCCGCGCGCCACCGTCGTCAGGTAGGCGCGCGGCTGGCTGATGGCGACGATGTCGCGCCCGGCCAGGATGCGCACGAAGGTGTCGTGCGCCAGGTCGGCTGCGTCAAAGGCATTGCCCAGCTTGTAGCGCAACCAGCCATGCAGCCAGCCGTGGTGCTGCTGGTACAGCGCCTGGGCGGCATGCGTGGGAGAAGAGTGGTCTTGCTGTAGGGCGAAGTCGGCGGCCGACATGGGCATCCTTTCCTGTCAGGCGCCTGGCACCAATGCAAATAAGAATTATTCTCATTTTAGCCGAAAGAACAACGCCGGCGCAATGCCTGGCCGCGATGGCAGGCATGGCGCCGGCGTTTTTACAACACCTACTGTCCGGCCAGCGCCACCACCGGATCGAGTCCCGACGCCTTGCGCGCCGGCATGAAGCCAAACACCAGCCCCGTCACCACGGCGCAGGCAAACGCGCCGGCGATGGCGCTGAGCGAAAAGATCACCGGCACGTCCCATACGAGCAGCAAGCCGGCCACCGTCACGCCGACCACGATGCCGGCCACGCCGCCCACCACCGACACCAGCACGGCTTCGGTGAGGAACTGGCGCAGGATGTCGCGCCGGCGCGCGCCCGTCGCCATGCGAATGCCGATTTCGCGCGTGCGCTCGCGCACCGTCATCAGCATCACGTTCATGACGCCGATGCCGCCCACCACCAGCGACACGGCAGCGATCAGGCTGAGCATCATGGTCATGTTGTCCTGCGTCTTGGCTTCGGCGGCGATCGACGCGGCCGCGTTGCTGATGCCATAGTCGCGGATGCGGTGGCGCTCGAACATCGTGGCGTCGACCGCCGCTTCCACTTCCGTCACGCGCTTGACGTCGGCCACCGCCAAGACCGTGTAGGTCGGCTCGCGCTGGCCGAAGACGCGGATGCCGGCCGTGGAAAACGGCAGCAGCAGCACGTCGTCTTCATCCTTCTCGCCCGTCAGCGCGCCCTTCGCGCTCATCACGCCGATCACCTGGAACGGCACATTGCCGATCAGGATGCTCTGCCCCACGGGGTTGGGCACGTCGGGCATCAGTTTTTCGGCCAGGTGCGCGCCCAGCACGGCCACGGTGGCCATTTCGCGCTCGTCTTCTTCGGTAAAGAAGCCGCCCTTGGCCACCGGCCAGGTCTGGATCTGCGGCAGGGCCGGTCCCGTGCCGCGCACATACGTCTGCACGTCGAGGTTACCGTGGCGTATGACCTTGTTGCCCGTGACATTCGGCAGCACGTGGGTGATGCCCGGCACATCCTTGAGCGCATCGAGGTCGGCCAGGGTGATGCTGCGCCCGGGGATGCGCGAACTTTCGCCGCGCGACGCCATGTACAGCAAATTCGAGCCGAACGCGCCCAATTGCGCCATCACTTGCTGGCGCGTGCCCAGGCCGATGGCCAGCATGACGATCACGGAAGCGACGCCGATGACGATGCCCAGCAGCGTCAATCCCGTGCGGAAGCGGTTGATCCACAGCACGCGCCAGGCGGCGCGCGCCGCGTCGAGCAATTCCGTGCCCAGCGACGCCCCCGTGTCATGAGCGGCGCGCGACATGTCGAGCGGCGGCAGGGCCGTCGACGTGGCGGGAATGGCGATGGCGCCCGAGTCTGCGATGATTTCGCCATCGCTGATCTCGATCACGCGGCGCGCCTGGGCCGCCACCTTGCGGTCATGCGTAATGAGGATGATGGTGTGGCCCGCGTCGGCCAGTTCACCCAGGAGCGCCATGACTTCGGCGCCACTGCTGCTATCTAAGGCCCCCGTTGGTTCATCGGCAAGGATGATGCGCCCGCCATTCATCAGGGCGCGCGCGATCGACACGCGCTGCTGCTGCCCGCCCGATAATTGATTCGGCCGGTGGTCGAGCCGGTCACCCAGGCCCAGGCGCTTGAGCAGCGCTTCCGAGCGGGCGTGGCGGGCGGCGGCCGGCATGCCCGCGTACAGGGCCGGCACTTCCACGTTTTCGCGCGCCGATTCGGTGGCGATCAGGTGATAACCCTGGAAGACGAAGCCGAACGCCTCGCGCCGCAGCCACGCCAGCTCATCGGGATTCAGGCTGGCCACGTCCTGGCCGGCGAAGCGGTAGCTGCCGTCGCTGGGACGGTCAAGGCAGCCCAGCAAATGCATCAGGGTCGATTTGCCGGAACCGGAGGCGCCCACGATGGCGACGAATTCACCGGCGCCGATGGACAAGGTCAGGCCGCGCAGCACTTCCACGGCCGGCGCGCCGTCATGGCCGCCGTAGCGCTTGCGGATGCCGGCAAGTTCAATCAGTGGCGCCGGCTGGCCAGGTTCTCCGGCTTGCCCCAGTGACGCGGCCTCGCTCATGGAGCTCACAGCTGGAACCTGCTGGCGCCGCTGCTGGCCGGCTGCTCGCCCGTGACCAGCAATTCACCTTCGCGCAAGCCTTGCAGCACTTCCGCGCTGAGGCGGTTGCGCACGCCGACGGTGACGGCGCGCGTATCGACCTTGCCGTCGGCATCCATCACGCGGGCCGTGAACTGCCCCGGCCTGGCGCCTTCCTCGGTCGATGGTTTCAGGGCCGGCAAGGGCACGGCCAGCACATTGTTCGCCGCCGCCGTGACGAACACCACCTGCGCCGTCATCTGCGGCATCAGTTCGCCATCGGCATTATCCACGTCGAACAGCACCGTATATAAAATCACCTTGCTGGTCGACGGCGCCAGGGCCGTGCCGGCGGCGGAACCACCGGGCACGGGCGGCGCCGGCAGCACTTGCCGCACCTTGCCGCTCCAGCGCCGCTGATCGCCGCCCAGGGTGGTGAAGTAGACGGGCATATCCGGGCGCACGCGGCGCACGTCCGCTTCCGACACTTCCGTCCACACCGTCATGGCCGACAGGTCGGCGATGCGCAGGATGTTCGGCGTCTGGTAGGTGGCGTTCAGGGTTTGCCCTTCCTTGGCGTCCAGGCCCACCACCTTGCCGGCCATGGGTGCGTAGATGCGCGTATAGCCCAGGCGCGCCTCGTCCGCCTTCAGGCTGGCCTGGGTCTGGTCGATCTGCGCCTTCAGGTGGTCGATCTTGGCCCCGGCCGAGGCCAAGGTGGCTTCGGCCGTTTCGAGGTCGGCCAAAGGCGTCGAGTCGAATTTCGCCATCTGCTTCTGGCGCACGTGCTGCTGGCCCGCCAGGCGATGCTGCGCCTGCTGGTCGGCCAGCTGCGCGCGCAAGCCCGCCAGGGCGGCGCGGCCCGCGTCGACCGTGGCTTGCTGCACGCTGGGGTCGATCTCGGCCAGCAACTGGCCCTTTTCCACGGCGCTGCCCGGCTGCACGTGCAAACGCGTGATCTGGCCCGACACCTGCGCGCCCACGTCGACATAGGTTTGCGGCTGCAGGGTGCCGATGGCCGTGACGCTGGCCTCGATGTTGCCGCGCTTGACGGGCGCCGTGTCGAACACGGTGGCCGGGCCGCGCGTGACCCACAGGGCGCTGGCGCCTAACAGCGCCAGCAAGACCGCGCCGCCCAGGATACGGGCGCGGCGGGAAGGCAGGCGGGCCGCCATCAGGAAGCCGCCTTCAATACATTCAAAACATCAATCGGTGTCGCCGGGCGTGAAAAATGCATCAGTCTATCCTTGAAAATGGCGGTGAATATCACCGCAGGAACGTCACAAGCCCTGCCAGCGCGGCGACGGCTGCCAGCAGGGAACTACGAAACAGCAAGCGGGGGGCATACGGCAGCAGCAGGGCCACCAGCAGCGCGCCCGCGCCGATGAATCCCAGCCAGGCGACCACGCCGACGGTAGCGCTCCAGCCGGCCACGCAAGGCCAGATGGCCAGCGCCAGCAGGATGGCGCCGGCCAGTTGCAGCGCGCGCCGCACGTTTGGCGCCGCGTCCCTGCCCCAGACCTGGCCATGGTGGCGGTCCATCGCCAGCGACAGGCTGGCCATGCCCGCATACGACAGGCCCAGCGCGCAAAGGATGGTATTGATCATGATTGTCCTTCCGTAGTGACCTGCAGGCTGGCCGTGGGTGCAGCGCTTTCCTTGTGCGCAGCCTTCCTGACCGGTTTTTCCTTGCGCTTCCGGACTTTCCACGCGCCCCAGGCGGCCAGCAGGCCGAAGGCCATGCTGCACAGTTCCACGCCGGCGCTTTCCCAGTCGCCGCGCGCGACCTGCGCCACCAGGTTGTCGCCCGTGCTCAGCACATTCAATACCGGCAGCAGCAGGCACATTGCCGCCAGCAAGCCCAGTTGCTCGATCCACGCGCGCTTTTCCGCGCGCAGGCAGGCGTGCGCCAGCATCAGGAACCACACGCCGAAGAAGGCGCGCACTTCCCAGCCGGCGCGCTGCTCCAGGCCGACGGGGATCAGACGGTTGGCCCACAGGAAGCCCACGCAGGCGATGGACAGGCCGGCAATCGCCGCCACGTTCAGGCAGGCGATGACGCGGTACACGCGCTGCGTATAGGCGCCGAACTCGCCGCCGGACTTCTGGCGACGCTTGACCATGAACATGATCGCGCCCGTGCCCATCATGGCCGTGCCGGCCAGGCCGCAGAAGAAATACAGCCAGCGCATGGGCGTGCCGCCGAACCCCACCATGTGCAGGTTCGACATGACGGAGCGCGTCAGGCCCGCGCCGCCCGTATCCGACTCGCCGGGCAGGCGCACGGCGACCTGTTCACCCGTGGCCAGCGCATAGCAGGCCCGGCCCGAATTGGCGCTGAGGCGCTCGAACAGTTCCGTGTCTTCATTCCAGCCGTACATGCACACGCGCATGGAGGCATCGTTCGGATTGTCCAGCACCACGGCGCGGATTTCCTGGCCGATGGCCTGCTCGGCGCGCTGCGCAAACGATTCCAGCGCGGGAATGGCCAGCGGCTGGCCGATGCGCGCAGGTTTGCCCGCATCATTCCAGTCGGCCAGGAAGGCCCGCTTGGGGTTGTCCATGCCGTATTGCGCCGCCACGGGGGCCGGCACATAGTCATCGCTGAAAAATGCCAGGCCTGTGTAGGCGATCATGAACTGGAACGGTAACGTGAGCACGGCCACCGCGTTGTGCGCGTCGAGCCACGAGCGCTGGCCCTTGGCCGGGCGGAAGGTGAAGAAATCCTTGAAGATGCGCTTGTGCGTGATGACGCCGCTTACCAGCGCCACCAGCATGATCATGGTGGTGATGGCGACGATCCACACGCCGATGCGTCCCGCGTGCAGCTCGTAGTGGAAATCGACGAAATGGTGGCCGCCGATGGTTTCCCGCTCCGTTGCCTCGCGCGCATGTTCGATGACGGCGCCCGTCAGCGGATCGAGGTCCGCCGAGCCATAGCCACCGCTGGGCTGGAACCAGTAGGCGGACAAGCCGTGGCCGGGGCGCTGCACGGGCCAGATTTCCCACATGTCCGCCTGCGGGTGTTCCTTCGCCATGAAGTCGAGCGCCAGTTCCAGGCGGTGCGCACGGTCCGTGACCTTTGGCAGCGGCGGATCGTTCGCATGCGCCGCCTCTTCGAGCGCGTGTTCGGGCGTCATCCAGTGGCCGATCGGGTCGTCGAAGACGGCCAGGGTGCCGGTCAGGAAAATGGCGAACAGCAGCCAGGAAATCCACAGCCCGCTCCACGTATGCAGCCAGGCCATGGCCTGGCGCAAGCCGCCCTGCTGCGGCGTTTTCACCACTTTATCTACCTTGACGGCGTTCATGCGGCACCTCGCGACAGCAGCAGGCCAAGCCCGCCGCATAAAATCGCCGGCAGCAGCATGCCGAGCCAGGCGCGGCGCAGGTCTTGCACGGCAAAGACCCAGACCACGGCGCAGGTGTAGACGACGAAGGCGCTCAGGGTCGCCGTCAGCACGGCTTCGGCGCGCGACAGCGGCAGCACGGCCGACAGCAGCACGGCCACGCCGGACGTGAGGGCATAGCCGCCAAAGATGGCGGCGAGCACGCGCGAGAACAACAGCATATTGGCAGATTTCATCATCGCGGCGTCCCCGGGTATGGCTGTTGTGCCGGGCGGCAAACCTTGTACATCAGATGCATCACACTGCGTCCTTCCATCAAAGTTGATTATGGCGGCGGCACGCAGCGGCATGAAACCGCGCAACGTGGCGCCTTGAATGGGTACTTGAAATTACGTCTCTCAACTACAGGTGCCGCGAGCATCGAAAACGGGCAGTCCGATTGAACAATATTTTTATCGAGGCGGGCTACGCGGCCGGCTCCACCGTCACCCAGTAACGCGTGCGGCTGCGCACCTGCACCGGCAGCGAGTTGGGCAGCATGTTCAGGATGCGCTGGGTATCGGCCAGCGGGAATACACCCGACAGGCGCAGCTGGGCCACTGCCGGTGCGCAGTCGATCACGCCCGGGCGGTAGCGGGCCAGGTCGGCCAGGAAGTCGCCCAGGGTCACATCGTCGACGATCAGCTGCCCGCGCGACCAGGCATCGGCATACGCGTCGATGGCGTGCGGCGCATCCGGCGCATGGCGGGAAAACGCCACGCCGCGCCCGGCCGCCAGCAGCAAGGGCGCGCCAGCGCTGTCGCGCGGGCGGATTTCAACGGCGCTTTCAAACACCTCCACGGTGCTGTAGCCATCCTGCTGGCGCACGACGAAGCGCGTGCCCAGCGCGCGCACCAGGCCTTCGCGCGTAGCCACCACCAACGGCGCGACGCTGCCGGCACCGTGGCCGCTAATGACGAGGATTTCGCCGGCCAGCAATTCGATCAGGCGGCGCTTGTCATCGAAACGCACGTTCACGGCCGATCCCGTATTCAAGCTGAGCACACTGCCATCGTCCAGCACCACCTCGCGCCGCTCGCCCGTGGCCGTGCGGTAGTCGGCGCGCAGGGCGCGCACGTCATCCCAGGCGCCCGTCTGCGCGGCCAGCAAGCCGCCGCCGGCCGCCACGCCCAGCCACGCCAGCAACTGGCGCCGCTTGCCATTGACGGCTTGTTGCTGCGTGCCGGCCAGCGCCTGCGCGGCCGCACCGCGGTGCAAGCCGTTGAAGCGCTGCGACACCGCGTCGATATGCTGCCAGGCCCGTTCATGTTCCGGGTCGGCCCCGCGCCAGCGCTGCCAGGCGGCGTGCTCCGCTTCGCTGGCCTCGCTAGACATCAGCACGGTCAGCCACTCGGCCGCCTGCTGCTGCACGTCCTCGCCGATGGCCGCCGGGGCCACGGGTTCTGCCAGCGTGCTCATGCCGGCAGGGAGAAAAACACCTGGCGGTTGGCACGCGTCAGGTATTGCTTGACCGAGCTGGCCGACACGTTCAGGCGCGCGGCGATCTCGGCATAGCTGAGGCCTTCGAGCTGCGCCAGCAAAAACGCCGTGCGCACGGGCGCTGGCAAGCCATCGAGGGCGGCATCGATTTCCTGCAAGGCTTCCAGCGCCAGCAGCCGTTCTTCCGGCGCGGGTGCCACCTCGGGCGGCAGGCAAGCCAGCGCCTGCAGATACGCGTCTTCCAGCACTTGCCGGCGGTAGCGGTGCGCCACCAGGCGCCGCGCGATGGTGGCGAGAAAAGGCCGCGCTTCGCGGATCTGCGGCGCCGTACCATTGGTCAGCACGCTGACAAAGGTGTCTTGCGCCAAGTCCGCCGCTTCGCCCGCATTGCCCAACTTATGCCGCAGCCAGCCCTGCAGCCAGCCGTGATGGCTGCTGTAGAGCGCGTGCAAGTCTTGTTGCTGGGCAAAATCGGCGGCCGACATGGCATCCCTTTCCGCTCAGGCGTGCGTCGCCCGAGAATGTAAATAAGAATTATTCTCATTTTAACCGTGTTTTTGACTTTCATGCAATCGCGGCGTTGGCAGAAATACCAACTAATTCAAAAGCCGGCCAACCGCCAGGCGCTGCAGCGCAGGACCGCCAGCCACCCGCGATGGGGTAAAATGGCGCCCATCGTCCGGCTTTCGCCGCCCACTCCCAAGCTTTTCATTGCAGGTTCATCATGTTAGATAATCTCACCCAACGGCTTGCCAAAGTCGTCAAGACCATGCGCGGCGAGGCGCGCCTGACCGAAGCGAACACCGCCGACATGCTGCGCGAAGTGCGCCTGGCGCTGCTCGAAGCCGACGTCGCCCTGCCCGCCGTGCGCGAATTCATCGCCAAAGTCAAAGAAAAAGCCATGGGCGAGGATGTCATTTCCTCGCTCACGCCAGGCCAGGCCCTGGTCGGCGTGGTGCAGCGCGAGCTGGCCGCCCTGATGGGCGCCGACCTGGGACCGGAAGCGTCGCAGATCAGCTTTGCGCAGCAGCCACCCGCCATCATCCTGATGGCCGGTCTGCAGGGTGTCGGCAAGACCACCACCGTCGGCAAGCTGGCGAAATACCTGAAAGAAGAAAAGAAGAAGAAAGTACTGACCGTCTCGGCCGACGTGTACCGCCCTGCCGCGATCGCCCAGCTGCAATCGGTCACCGCTCAGGTGGGCGCCGACTTCTTCCCGTCCGCCAGCACCGACAAGCCGGTCGATATCGCGCTGGCCGCGCTGGACTGGGCGAAAAAGCATTACCACGACGTGCTGATCATCGATACGGCAGGTCGCCTCGGTATCGACGAAGAGATGATGCGCGAAATCGCCGCCATCCACGGCGCCGTGAAACCGATCGAAACCCTGTTTGTCGTCGACGCCATGCTGGGCCAGGACGCCATCAATACGGCGAAAGCCTTCAACGATGCGCTGCCGCTGACCGGTATCGTGCTGACCAAGCTCGATGGCGATGCGCGCGGCGGTGCGGCCCTGTCGGTGCGCCACATCACGGGCAAGCCGATCAAGTTTGCCGGTGTCTCCGAAAAACTCGACGGCCTGGAAGCGTTCGACCCGACCCGCATGGCCAACCGCATCCTGGGCATGGGCGACATCCTCGCGCTGGTGGAAGAAGCGCGCAAGGGCGTCGACAGCAAGGCAGCGGCCGACCTGGCGCAAAAGATCAAGGTCGGCGGCAAATTCGACATGAACGACTTCAAGGCGCAACTGGGCCAAATGAAGAAAATGGGCGGCATGGCCAACCTGATGGACAAGCTGCCGGCCCAGTTCCAGCAGGCGGCGGGCGGCAAGAACATGGATCAAGCCGATAAACAGGTACGCCGCATGTGCGGCATCATCGACTCGATGACGCCGCAGGAGCGCGCCAAGCCTGAACTGATCAAGGCCACGCGCAAGCGCCGCATCGCCGCCGGCGCCGGCGTGCAAGTGCAGGAAGTGAACCGCATGCTGACGCAATTCGAGCAAATGCAGACGATGATGAAGAAATTGTCGGGCGGCGGCATGATGAAGATGATGCGTTCCATGAAGGGCATGATGCCGGGGATGCGTTAATCCATCAAAATCCCCGCTCGCGGGGATTTTGATGGCGTTCATTACGCCACACATCGAGGTAAAAACACCGTTTCAAGTAATGCCGGATTGCATTTTCATGTGTCCGGCATCACTCTTCCCTCCCCCCCGCAGTGCTCCTCCCCGCATAGCCAGCAAGCATGCCATTTACGGGCAAAAACGCCGTTCTGCGCCCCCAAGCGGTGCGCCCGGGCGACAGCATCGCCATTTCCCTGCTTTTTCCTCGTGAAAACGTGAAAAACACTTGCATACAAGGTAAATCCACACCAATATTAGCCGTGCGATTAATTGCGCAATTTCCCATGTGTTTGTTAAGGAGGCTCGAAGATGGCAACAGCCAAAAAAACCCCAGTAGCAGCGCCAGCCAAAGCAGCAGCAGCCAAGCCTGCAGCCGCCAAAAAAGCAGCACCCGCAGCCAAAGCAGCAGCTAAACCAGCAGCGGTGAAGAAAGCGGCAGCACCGGCAACACCACGCAAGCCAAACGCAGCATTCATGAAAGCAATGACGCCATCGAAAGAGTTGGCCGCCGTTGTTGGCGCAGCACCACTGCCGCGCACGGAAGTGACCAAAAAGGTATGGGATTACATCAAGAAACTCGATCTGCAAGATCCGGCCAACCGCCGCATGATCAATGCGGACGACAAGCTGAAAGCTGTTTTCGGCGGCAAAGCCCAAGTCTCCATGTTTGAAATGACGAAGCTGATCTCCGATCATTTGAAATAATCAGATACGCGCCGGCCCAACACCGAGCGAGTGCCCCGCAGCTGATTCAGCGAGCGGGGCATTTTTTTGGGGTCAGTCCCTGCGGGATCGGAATTCGCCCCACTGGGGCGCATTCCCCCTGCGGGTCTGACCCCGGCCGTTGCGGTGGGATTTAAAAAACATGAAACCCGGCAAATACTGGGGTCGGACCCGCAGGGTCCGACCCCACCCCTCATTTAAACTCCCACTGCTTCCACGCCGCCCTTACCGCATTCGGGTACTCGGCCCGCCCCCGGCTGCCGTTATACCGCCCCAGCGCCAGGTACAAATCCCCGCGTTCCATATCCAGGTACATGCGCAAGATCGCGCAGCCATAGCGCAAATTCGTTTGCATGTGGAATAGCTTGCTGCGGTCGCTGTCGCCGATGACGCCCGTCCAGAACGGCATCACCTGCATGTAGCCGCGTGCGCCAGCCAGCGAGACGGCATATTTTCGGTAGGCCGACTCCACCTGGATCAGGCCCAGCACCAGGGCCGGCTCCAGGCCAGCACGGCGCGCTTCATACCAGACGGTTTCCAGGAATTCCGTGCGCAGCTGTGCGTCCGGCAGCTTGCGTTGCAGGCGTTGCGACATCTGCGCCAGCCATTGCTGGTAGCGCTGCAGTTCGATGGGGGTGGCAAATTTGGGTTGCGGCGGGCGTTCGTCGCGGATCGCGTGCGACAGGGCCAGGCGGACGGAGTCGGCCAGCGCCTCCTCTTTCTGGTTGCCGGCCTGCGCCGGGAAAGCGCAGGCCAGGCCGGCGGCCAGCGCGAGCGCGCCAGCCACCTTGCTTACGGATGGACGCTTCACTGCGCCATTTTGCCCTGGATGAAGGCGACGATCTCGTCCGGCGCCACGCCAGTGGCTTCCGCGTCGCGGCGGCCCTGGTATTCCAGCTTGCCTTCTTTCAAGCCCCGTTCGCCGATGACGATGCGGTGCGGCACGCCAATCAGTTCCCAGTCGGCAAACATGGCGCCAGGGCGCAAGCCACGGTCGTCGACGATGACATCCACGCCAGCGCCTTGCAGGGCCGCGTACAGCTTCTCCGTCTCTTCCTTGACCAGTTCGCTGCGGTCCATGCCCATCGGGCACAGCACGACTTCAAACGGCGCGATCGAGGCGGGCCAGATGATGCCCTTGTCATCGAAGTTCTGTTCGATGGCGGCGCCCAGGATGCGCGTCACGCCGATGCCGTAGCAACCCATCTGCAGCGGCGCAGGCTTGCCGTTCTCGTCGAGGAAGGTGGCTTTCATGCTTTCCGAGTACGCCGTACCCAGCTGGAACACGTGGCCCACTTCGATGCCGCGCTCAATCGCCAACGCACCCTGGCCGTCCGGCGACGCGTCGCCGGCGACGACATTGCGCAAGTCGGCCACGATGGCTGGCTCGGCCACGTCGCGGCCCCAGTTGGCGCCCGTGTAGTGGAAACCGGCGTCATTCGCGCCGCAAACGAAGTCGCTCATGTGGGCGACCGTGCGGTCCGCCACCACGGTGACGGGTGCTTTGGTGCCGATCGGGCCCAGGTAGCCGGGAATCGTGCCGTAGACTTCCAGGATTTCCGCTTCCGTCGAGAAACGGTGACCGGCCAGGCCGGCAACCTTGCCCACCTTGATCTCGTTCAATTCATGGTCGCCGCGCAGCAGCAGCATGAAATGCTGTTGCGTGACTTTGTCATCCTTGCCCGTCGTATCCACCGTCAGGGCGATGGTTTTCACGGTTTGCGACAGTTCCAGGCCCAGCAGGGCCGCCACGGTTTCGCACTTGACGGTGTCCGGCGTGGCCGTTTTCGTCAGCGCCTGGGCTGCGGCTGGGCGCTCGCCCGCTGGCGGCAGCGCTTCGGCCGCTTCCATGTTGGCGGCGTAATCGGACGTCGGGCAGTACACGAGCGCGTCTTCACCCGTGTGGGCGATGACGTGGAATTCATGCGAACCGGAACCGCCGATGGCGCCGTTGTCGGCGGCCACGGCGCGGAATTTCAGGCCGAAGCGCGTGAAGATGCGCGTGTAGGCGTCAAACATGACCTTGTACGACGCTTGCATGCCGGCCAGGTCGCGGTCGAACGAGTACGCGTCCTTCATGGTGAATTCGCGGCCACGCATCAGGCCGAAGCGGGGACGGCGCTCGTCGCGGAACTTGGTCTGGATATGATAGAAGTTCAGCGGCAGCTGGCGGTAGGACTTGATTTCCGTGCGCACGACGTCGGTGATGACTTCTTCCGACGTGGGCTGGATCGCGTATTCGCGGCCGTGGCGGTCTTTCACGCGCATCAGTTCGTCGCCCATCTTGGTCCAGCGGCCCGTCTCTTGCCACAGTTCGGCCGGCTGCACGAGCGGCATCAGCAGTTCGATGCCGGCGGCTTTGTTCATCTCGTCACGGATGATGGCTTCCACCTTGCGGATCACGCGCAAGCCCATCGGCATGTAGGTATAGATGCCGGAACCGAGGCGTTTGATCATGCCTGCACGCATCATCAATTGGTGGCTGACGATTTCCGCGTCAGAAGGTGCATCTTTAAGTGTGGAAATAAAAAAACGGGAGGCGCGCATAACGGTGAATTCTTTTTAAAAAGAGAGGGTTATAATCAACCTAATTTTAAAGGATTAGCTGGCTGATGCGTCCATACTTTACACAAATGCGCTCAATTGGTGCGATTCCGGCGCTTTTCGCACCCCGAAAAGGTCACCGGCTTGCGAAGTTGTGGGTAATTATGTAAAAAAGGACGCTCGGTCGCAGAAAGTTTGAGGTGCATTATGCTCGACCGTGAAGGGTTTCGGCCCAACGTCGGCATCATCCTGCTAAACGCCCAGAACGAGGTGTGGTGGGGCAAGCGGGTGCGCGAGCACTCATGGCAGTTTCCACAAGGCGGTATCAAATATGGCGAAACACCGGAACAAGCCATGTTTCGCGAACTTGAAGAGGAAATCGGACTCAGACAGGAGCACGTCAAAATTGTCGGCCGCACCCGCGACTGGCTGCGCTATGAAGTGCCAGACCACTTCATCAAGCGCGAGATTCGCGGCCATTACCGTGGCCAGAAGCAGATTTGGTTTCTGCTGAGAATGTGCGCGCGCGATAACGACGTCAATCTGCGCCTGACCGACCATCCCGAGTTCGACGCCTGGCGCTGGCATGAATATTGGGTCCCGCTCGATGTCGTCATTGAATTTAAACGCGATGTGTACCAGCGCGCCTTGCAGGAGCTGTCCCGCTTCCTGACCTGGCCCGTGCATGGCAACGCACAGCAAGCGCAGCGCCACACCTCGCGCTACCTGCGCCAACCCCATGCGCCACGCCCGCAGGACGGCGCGGCACTGGCCAAGCCTTGCGACGGCATCGCCGCCGAAGGGTGTACGCCGGAGCCGATCTTGCCGGGCAAGGGGTAGTCCACCGCAATGAACGCACTTCCCACGCAAAAGGGGCAGCCTGACCAGGCTGCCCCTTTTTACATACCGGCAGGAAACTTCTCTGCCAGAGCATTCAATTTAGTTGGCCGCAGGCGCCGGTGGCACGTCCAGCGTAATCGCTTTCAAGCCCAGGATATTGCTGCTGTAGTGGCGGATCTTGTTGGCCAGGGCCGGGGCATTGTTCAGCTTTTGACCGTACGACGGCACCATTTCCACCATCTTCGCCTGCCATTCCGGCGTGGCCAGACGGCTCTTGAATGCCGTTTGCAGCACCTTGATCATGATCGGCGGTGCGGTCGAGGCACCAGGCGAGGCGCCCAGCAGGGCAACGATGCTGCCATCGGCGGCGCCGACGACTTCCGTGCCGAACTGCAGCAAGCCGCCTTTGACCGGGTCATCCTTGACGATCTGCACGCGCTGGCCCGCGTTTTGCAAGGTCCAGTCTTCCATCTTGGCATTCGGCAAGTATTCGCGCAGGGTCTTCAGGCGGTCTTCCGGCGTGTTCATGACTTGCTCGACCAGGTATTTCGTCAGCGGAATATTGTCGTAGCCGGCTTGCAGCATCGGTTTCACATTGCCCGTGCCGATCGAGGCAGGCAAGTCGATCCATGAACCGTTTTTCAGGAACTTGGTCGAGAAGGTGGCAAACGGGCCAAACAGCAGCGCTTTCTTGCCATCGATGATGCGCGTGTCCAGGTGCGGCACGGACATCGGCGGCGAACCGACGGACGCCTTGCCGTACACCTTGGCCGCATGCGCCGCCACCAGTTCCTGGTTGGTGGTGACCAGCCATTGGCCGCCCACCGGCACGCCGCCGTAGCCCTTGGCTTCAGGAATGCCCGATTTTTCCAGCAGCGGCAGCGAACCGCCACCGGCGCCGATGAAGACGAACTTGGCGCGCACGATCTTTTCCTTGCCGGCGTTCAAGTCTTTCACCGTCACGTTCCACACGCCATCGGCGCCGCGCTGGATGTCTTCCACCTGATGGCGCAGGTGCAGGACCATGCCATGGCTGTCCGTCAGGTAGCTCACCAACCCGCGCGTGAGGTTGCCGAAATTGACGTCGGTACCGATTTCCATGCGCGTCGCCGCCACTTTCTGGCCCTGGTCGCGCCCTTGCATGACCAGCGGCGCCCATTGCGCGATCTGCGCCGGGTCTTCCGAGAACAGCATGCCCTTGAACAGGTTTTCCTTTTGCAGCGCGGCGTAGCGCTTCTTCAAAAAGGCAATATTGTCGTCACCCCACACAAAGGCCATGTGCGGCACATTGTTGATGAAGGTTTGCGGCGCGCCCAGGTGCTTGTTGGCCACCTGATAAGCCCAGAATTGCTTGGAAATTTCGAATTGCTCGTTGATGGCAACGGCTTTCTTGGTCTCGATGCTGCCATCGGCCGCTTCCGGCGTGTAGTTCAGCTCGGCAAATGCCGAGTGGCCTGTGCCCGCGTTGTTCATCGCGTCCGAGCTTTCGGCGGCCACAGAATCGAGGCGCTCGACCATTTCCATCGTCAGCGAGGGATCGAGTTCCTTGAGCATGCTGCCCAGGGTGGCGCTCATGGTGCCGGCGCCGATCAGCAGCACGTCGACCGGTTTTTCGGACGAAGCCGGCGGGGTCTTGTCACATGCCGCCAGGATCAGGCACGACATCAAAAGTAATAGCGATTTACGCATTCGTAACTCCATTTTTGGATACTGAAGGATGATTCTTGCGCGCCACCGTGGCGGCACCATCGCTGTATGAAATGAAAACAGTTGGCCAACCGGCACGCCAGGGCGGCCGGACAGCTCAATGTCGATGGTGATAGGCATGCTGCCGCGCTCCGGGATACGCCAGGAGCGAGATCTGGTGGCAAAGGTGCGGGCAATGGAAGCACGGAGTGGCAACAAAATCGCCGTCATGTCCAGAGCAAATATCAAGAGCGGCGATTTTATCACCGTTATTTGGCACCGCCAGCCCATGGCGGTAGTGGATAATACTTACTGCAGGGTATTAAATGACGGTGACTATCGGGTCATGCCAGCAGGTGCCAGACGGCAAGAAGGGCATCCCCGATGCCCTTGGTTGATGTACGCGGTACAATGCCGGCTGCCCTTTAGCCATAGTCCTTCAGCCATGTTCAACCCCTCTTCCGACGATGTGCGCCGCTTCTTTTGCGACACCTTGCGCAAGCACCGCGCCCATGAGATCCTCACGCCGATGGAAGCCATCGCGCTCGACTGGATCCTCGAACATCCCGAGTATGAAAACGAGCTCTCCGACGTCGAGGCGGCGCTGGCGCGCGACTATTCCGTCGAAGGGGGACAAGCCAACCCGTTCCTGCACCTGTCCATGCATCTGTCGATCACGGAGCAGGTGCAGGTGGACCAGCCGCGCGGCATCCGCCCGGCCGTGCAGCAACTCACGCAGCGCCTCGATTCGGCCCATGCAGCCCAGCACGAAGTGATGGAATGCCTGGGCCAGATGATCTGGGCTTCGCAGCGCTCGGGCTTGCCACCCGATACGGACGCGTATATCGACTGCGTGCGCCGCCGCTAAACCCAAGGTAGTATTCTGCACAAGTTTGCTTGATCTGGCATAAGACATACAGATAAGCAACACTCTACAGTGGCAACTCCAGCCATGAACAGGGTGTGCCATGAGCGATCCCAGCAACGGACCGGTTAAGCCCGCTATCGATCCCCGCCTTATCATGGCAGGCAAGATCTGCGGCAGCACCAATTTCAGCCACAGCCTGCTGGACTGCCTGCAGCAGGTGCCGTCACCGGGCATCGTTATCTTTGTGCATGGCGTCAATTCCGATGGCGAGTGGTACCACCAGAGCGAGGAGGGCCTGTGCAAGGGCTTGAATACCCGCCTGAAACGCTGCGATGAGCACCTGGCCTACCCCAGCGTGGAAGGTGGACAGTTATGGCCCGTTACCTACCGGCGCGAATTGACGGATGACGGCTTTGTCGACCCCGACCGCACGCCCAACACCTTCATTGCCGACGCCGGGCACCACTCGCCCGTGATCCAGTTCCGCTGGGGTTACAAGGCCAGTGACCTCGAATTACAGGAATACGGCGCTTCCATTTATCTCAACGAATATGACTACTGGGGCGGCGGGCCATTCGCGAACGGCTGTTCTTCCTTGCCTGACCTGTGGGGCAATGGCTTGCTCGACAGCTTGTTTCTGTGGATACATATCGAACACCTCAACCCCCTCAACGACGCCATGGTGTTTTCGGCGCCGCCCCGCCCGTATTTTGTGCTGGCCGCGCTGCGACTGGCGAAGCTGGTCGAATCGATACGCAAGGAACAGGCCGACGTGCCGATTACCCTCGTGTGCCATAGCCAGGGCAATATGATCGGCATGGCAGCCGCCTTCCTGGGCGACAAGATGGCTGATGTGCAAGATGCCGCAGGGATCAAGGGTCGCTGCGTGGCCGACACCTATGTGCTGTGCAATCCGCCATACAGCGTACTCGAAGACAACAGCACGGAAGACTGGGTGCAAGGCCAGGAGGCGGATCCGGACGGCAACGTGGGCCGGCAGACCTGCCAGGCGCGCCTCGAGACCTTGGAAAATTTCTTCAAGATCGTCGGCCAGCAGGCCGATGTGCCGCCGCCTTCAGCAGCGCTGGCGCAACTGGCCGCCAACCACGCGCACGGTTTTACGCTGGATAGCGACAGCAACAAATACCGCTGCGGCCCCGTCAGCACCACACGCGGCAAGGTCACCTTGTATTGCAATCCGCATGACCAGATCATCTCCTCGACCGCCATCCAGGGCATGGGCTGGCGCGGCCTGTGCGCAGCCGAAATCCAGGCGGCGCAAGGAAAGAATGTATTCACGCAGCGGGTGTTTTCCCAAGGCTACCCCGTCGGCAAGCCAGGAACTTATGATTACTGGAGCAAGCAACACAATCATCCGGAACGGGGCAGCCTGGACTTCTGGGTGCCGCATTCGAAGATCGCCGACTATTCCAGCCAGAAAGGGCGATTGGCCAACAGCACGGGAAGCGGCCGCGCCATGACGCAAATCGCCGCCCTGGCCCTGATTCCCCTGGCGAAAGGAGCGGGCGTGCGCATCAACGCGCTGCCGCCGCGCGACTGGAGCATCCCCGTCAATGCGCCGGCGCTGCCCGAACCGTTCTTGCCGCAGGCAGTGCAGTACGGCGTGGCCAGCGAGGACTTCGACCAGCTCTACAATCCGCGCGGCAGCCTGCGCGATCCACGGCGCAGCCATGCTGCCGGCGATCCATACCACGCCTTGAGCGACGAGCAGATAGGCGCGCCCAAGGGCGACCGCGACAGCCACGCCGCCATGCTGTACGAAGACCACGCCCGCGTGCGCTTGATGGCCAAACGCACGGGCCGCACGCCGATGGGAGAGAAGGTCAGCGAGGAAGACATGCCGGCCACCGCCAGCGAAGAGCACAAGCGATGGCGCGGCGACATCATCACCGCCAATCTGGCCGCCAACCTCGACACGCACGCCACCGACCATTCAACCATCATGACCAATGGCATGCATGCGGAAAAGGCGCTGGCGTATGACGTGGCGGTGGGGGTGAGCCATATTCCAGAAAAGGCGTTGCGCAAATTGCGAGTGATAGCCGATTGGCGATTGTTGAAGAACTTGGATGACAGTCATTCGCACAAGATATTTTATGAATACTTTAGAACTGGCAAATTCAAGACAATGAGTGTGTTCGATTGGGTTCATAGTCCTGGCAGCACTGGCGCGTTACCAGATTCCATCGTTAACAAACGCAGGAACTCGCGCTGGAAGGATCACTGATGCGTGCACTGATCGCCACGCCCCTACGCCGCCTGGCTTGGAGCTGCTGTGCATTTTTCCTGCTTGCCAGCGTGGCAGTCTGGTTCGCCAGCCAGTCCGACGCCGCTCCCCTCAGCGATGGAGACATGATGAAACGCTATCTCGTGATGCCGTTTGTATTTGCCCTTATGATATTTTCCTTGCTCAGTGCTTGCGCGATCAAGCCAGCCACGAAAGGCGATGTCGCGACAGCGACGCCTGCGCAGCCAGCCAGGCCTTATATGGCCCAGGTGGTGGGCGTGCAATGGCTCAATCCCTTGCAACGGCGCGACTATTCGACGGAGTGGCAATTGTTGTGGACCTTGGGACTGGCCAAGCCGAACCAGAACGATGACAAAGTCAGGGAAAATCCAGCGCGCTTCAGCAAGGTGCAATCCATCGGCATGATTGCATCGGGAAACGATGGCGAGGAGACATTCAAAGGCTATCACCATAAATACGTGGATGAGCTGACACTATTGTTCCGTCAATCCTATTTCGCCAATGGCAGTTACTTCTACAACGCGCACTCGCTGAAAGACAAATCGACCCGGCGCGAACTGGCCGGCATCCATATCGAGTATGCACTTCCCGCCGGAAGGCTCGATCCAGTGGAAGCGGGCAACTTTGTGCGCGACAATATCAACGATACCTTCAGCATCGGCAACCCCCACTTCCCCAATTCCTGGACTACGGCAACGCCGCCCGATGTGCGCGTGACGATGGGCGGCGCGAACGCAGGTTTTACCTCGCTGGCGGCGGGCTTGGCATATTTGCAAGCGCATCCCGATAAAACCGTATGGGTGATGAACTGGGACGCGCCCAGCTTTCCACCCAAGGATGAGCAGTTCGATGAAAATATCGCTCTGTTGATACTGGCCGGTCCCGACTTCAAGACGCAGCGCGCGCCGCTGGCCTGGCTGGGCTTCCCGGCAACGGCCGCCGTCGCCGACTACCAGGCGGCGAAAGGTCAACCGCCGCGCGCGGTGCAGGCATGGACGGCGGCCATCGAACAGGCGGCGGTGCAGGCCAATCTCGATACTGACAAGATAGCCTATGTGATCCACGATGCGGGCAATAGATATCCGGCATCTTCCGAGCGGATCGGCTCGCTGGCGCAAAGCCTGACCCTGAATTTACCCGATCTGGATTTTACAAAGCAAACCTTCAACACCTCGGCCCTGCTGGGCGAGATGGGGGCCGGCACGGCGCTGACGAATGTGGCGCTGGCCGTCGCCTACGCGAATCACCAGGGCCGGCCGGTGCTGGTGGCGGGCACGGGCGACCTGGAGGCGCCCGTTGCCGTGCTGGTGGCGCCACCCGCGGTGGCGCGTCCCATCGATCCGGAAAAACCCTGGTTCCGCGCACGCGGCGAAGCTTCAGTCTTTTTACCGTGGTGGGGACTGCGCCACGATGCCAAGACCTTGATGCAGGGCTATTCGAACTGAGCTCACAATGGTATGCTGGCAGCCGCCGGCCGCGTGCCCTCGCTCACCTGCGGCCTTAGCAACCCCAGCACCACCTGCAGCGCCATGGCGACGGCGCCGACGATGAAGACCACGTCGCCGAAGGTGCGTATCCAGCGCAGGTTCTGCAACAGCGGCTGCTGCATGAATGCCTCGCTGCGCGCATACCACAGGCCTTCCGTGACGCTGGCGTGGAACTGGATGATGCCAATCGGCAGCAAGCTGGTAAAGAGCATCAGCACCAGGCCCGCGTTGAGGCCCCAGAACGCCGTCTTCATCAACGCCGGGCTGAAGCGGTAATCGGGCCGCAAATAGCGCAGTACCAGCAAGGTAAAGCCCAGCGCCAGGAAACCGTACACGCCGAACAGCGCCGCATGCGCATGCGTCGCGGTGGTGTTGAGTCCCTGGATGTAATACAGCGCCACGGGCGGGTTGATCATGAAGCCGAAGACACCGGCGCCCAGCATGTTCCAGAAGGCGACCGCGACAAAGCACATCATCGGCCAGCGCAACTGCTCCATCCACGGCGCGCGCGCTTTCAGGCGCCAGTTCTCCCAGGCCTCGTGGCCCAGCACGATCAGCGGCACCACTTCCAGCGCGCTGAAGCTCGCGCCGATGGCCATTACGGGCGTGGTGGTGCCGGAAAAGTACAGATGGTGGAAGGTGCCGGGTATGCCGCCCAGCATGAACAGCGAGGCCGACGCCAGGCTGGCCGTCGTGGCCATGCGCACCGACACCAGGCCCAGGGTCGAGAAGATGAAGGCCAGCGCCGTGGTGGCGAACACTTCAAAGAAGCCTTCCACCCACAGGTGCACCACCCACCAGCGCCAGTACTCCATCACCGACAGATGCGTGCGTTCGCCGTAGAACAGGCCGGCGCCATAGAACAGGCCGATGGCGCCCACGGACGCGGTCAGCAGCGCCAGCAGGTTCCTGTCGCCGCCCGGCTGGCGCAGGGCTGGCACGACGCCGCGCAGCATCAGCACGAGCCACAGCAAGATACCGACGAATTTGCCAATCTGCCACAAACGTCCCAGGTCCACATATTCATAGCCCTGGTGGCCCAGCCAGAAATTCCACTCGGGCGGCATGATTTGCGCAATGGCCAGGTAATTGCCGATAAACGAGCCGACGACGACAGCGACCAGGGCCCAGAACAGCACGTCGACGCCCAAACGCTGCCACTTCGGGTCCTTGCCGCCATTGATCAGGGGTGCGAGGAACAGGCCGGCGGCCAGGAAGCCCGTGGCGATCCAGAACAGCGCGGCCTGGATATGCCAGGTGCGCGTGAGCGCATACGGGAACCAGCGCGATACGTCGATGCCGTAGAACTGCTGCCCTTCCACCGTGTAGTGCGCCGTGAAGCCGCCGATGAAGACCTGGAAGATGAACAGCGCCACCACCAGGAACAGATATTTTCCCAGTCCCCGCTGCGAAGGCGTCAGCGCGAAAGTGGTGAGCGGATCGCGTGCGCCGGGCGTCGGCAGCGCTTCATCGTGGTCACGCAGGAAGGCCCAGCCCCAGACGAGGAAGCCCACGCCGGCCAGCAGCACCACCACGCTGGCGACCGACCAGACGAGGTTTTCGCCGCTGGGCTGGTTGCCGATCAGCGGTTCATGCGGCCAGTTGTTCGTATAGGTCACTTTCTGGCCCGGACGTTCGGTGGCGGCGGCCCACGCCGTCCAGAAGAAGAACTGCGTCATCTGCGCGCGCCGCTCGGCGCTGGGCAGGGTATTTTCCTTCATGGCGAAATGCTCGCGGCTGGCGTGCAGCGCAGGCGCGTCGGAGAACAGCTGGTCGTAATAGTGCGCCGTGTTGGCGATGGCTTGCACGCGGCGCGCCGACAGGCGCAGCACTTGCGCATCGTCGACCCGGTTGGCGCGGTATTCCATCTTGAGCGCTTCGCGCAGCGCCGCCTGCGCGGGGCCGTCGAGCGCCGCGTAGGCCTTGCCATGCTGCTCTTGCGCGGCCAGTTCCAGCCAGGCCGTCAGTTCGCGGTGCAGCCAGTCGGCCGTCCAGTCGGGCGCCTGGTAGGCGCCGTGGCCCCAGATGGAGCCCAGCTGCATGCCGCCCACCGATTGCCAGGCCGTCTGGCCGTCGAGGATGCCCTCGCGGTCGAACAGTTGCCGGCCATCCTGCGCCAGCACTTGCGCGGGAATCGGCGGCGCCTGCCGGTAGACTTCCGTGCCGTAGTAGCCGAGCAGCGAAAACGTCACGATCAGCACACCGATCAGGGTGAACCAGAGTTTTTTATAGGGACCCATGGGTCTTTCCTTTGTCAGTGCACCACGGCCGGCGCAAAGCGCTCGAACAGGATATTGTTTTCAGTATGGATGTGCGCCATCAGGTCGGCACGGAAGGTGCGCAAGCCCGTGTACAGTGCGCGCCAGGTGGTGCAGGCGCCAGCCGGTGCGGTGATATCGTTCGTCATCGCCTCCATCGCGCGCAGGGCCACGCCATGGTCGTCGTGCTCCATGCGCATCACGTTGATGGGCGCGCCGGCCCGGGGGCCCTGGCCGCGCACGATCATCGGGAACAGCACGTCTTCTTCCTTGCGCATATGGCTTTCCAGCTCCTGCGCCATGGCCGACAGGTGTTGCGCCAGCCCGTGCGGACAGTCGGCGCGGTCGCCATGCACCTGCTCGACCTTGCGCGCCAGGCGTATCAGCTCGGGCAACTGCTCGCGGTGCACGGCGTGGTAGCGCGCCAGGATATGTTCCACCAGTTCGGTGGCCGGGGCGTCCTGCCAGTCACGCTCGCCGCTGGTATCCGCGCGCTCTGCCAGCAGCCGCAGTTCCTCGACGATGGGCGCCGTGTCCACGCCAGCCGCTTCGGCCGCCGCGCGCAGGGTCTTGTTGCCGCCGCAGCAGAAATCCAGGCGGTGCGCATCGAACAGGCGCGTGGCGCCAGGGATGCGTCGGGCCAGCTGGCCCAGGGATAACTCGATCATTTCCATAACAGTTCCTTGAGGATGAATAGGTAGATTTATTGCACGGCGCCCGCGTGATACACGCCGGGCACGGGTTCGCCCGTCACTTCCAGCACGCCCACGGCGCCCTTGCCGGCGCGCGACAAGGCATGGTCGACCAGCAGATAGCTGCCTGGGTGCTGCACCTTGAGTTCGACGATGGTCGCGCCGCCAGGTGCCACCAAGGTGGTTTGCACGTCGTGTTTCGGGCTGCTGATCGAGCCTTCGCTATACACCTTGTCGAAGATCTCGCCGATGATGTGGAACGACGAAATCTTGTTCGGGCCGCCGACGCCGAAATAGATGCGCACCGTCTCGCCGACTTTCGCCTGCAATTTATGCGTCTTGCTCAGGGCGCCCACTTCGCCGTTGAAGACGTAGTAGTCGGGCAGCTCATTGGCCATTTTTTCCAGGTTCGGTTCCTGATGCACGGGCGCGCCGTGCGGACGTCCCGTATACATCTCGCCCTGCATCACGTAATACTCGCGGTCCACCTTCGACAAGCCGCCTTCCGGTTCGACCAGGATCATGCCGTACATGCCGGCCGCGATATGCTGCGGCACCAGCGGCGTGGCGCAGTGGTAGACGAACAGCCCCGGATTGAGCGCCTTGAAGGTGACGGTCTTTTCCTGCCCCGGCGCGACCTGCGTGTGCTGTCCGCCGCCATGGCCGCCCGTCACGGCGTGCAAATCGATCGAGTGGATCATCTTGCTGTCCTTGGCATTGAACAGGGTCAGTTCGACCGTGTCGCCCACCTTCGCGCGCAGCATAGGACCGGGCACCTGACGGTTGAAGGTCCAGTACGTAAAGGTGGTGCCGTCATCGAGCTTGCCCGGCAGTTCCACCGTCTCCATGCGGTATTTGAGCAACTGCGGCGCGCGCGCGCCGATGGCGACGGGTACCTGCGCCGGGTTGGCCGCCACGCTGACGGCCGACGGATCGGGGCCGCGCATCGGCGACGGCGCGGGCGTGTACAAGGCCAGCGCGGCGGCCTGGCTCGATTCGCCGGCAGCGCTGCCGGCGGCGGCAGCCTTCGGTGCCCCGGCTTCGGCCAGCGACGTGCCGGTGACTTCCAGCTTGCCTTCCATGCCGATCTGGCGGTGGCCGGGGATCGAGCAGTAATAGGTGAACGTACCGGCGCGCGTGACCTTGAAGCGCACGCTGGTGCTGCCGCTATTGGCGCTGAATTTGGCGGATGCCACGTTGAGTTCCGGGATCAGCAGATCGTGCTCGGCGCCTTCGCCGCTTTTCAGCACCAGTTCGACCGTATCGCCCACCTTGGCCGCCAGCACCGGGTTGACCTGTCCCTTGGCGTCGATGAACACCATCTTGCCGTCGACGATATTGGTTTGCAGCTCATAGCGCTTGACCGCGGAGGCAGCAGGTTTGGCGGCGGTGGCGGCGGCGCTGGCCGGCAGGCCCGCCTGGGCTTGCACGGACAGGGGCATGGCCAGGACGCAGACGGCGGCGGCGATGGCGCGGAGGGAGGGAGTCGTTTTCATCAAGCTTTCCTTGGTCTTGTATGCCGGTTCGGCACACTTATCTAGGCAAACCGTGTGCCAGGAAAAACTTGTTTTAAATCAACGATTTGAAAAATGCAGGGTCGGCATGACCCTGTTTAGGCGTGGTCCGTTGTACCCTGCATGGTACTTATGACCACCACTGCCATCCACCTGCTGTTACTCACCGACCTGGTCGCCGACCTGCCCGTGGCCGTGCGCCTGCAGCGCCTGGTGGGCAGCCTGCGCGCGCACTTCGGCTGCGAGGCCGTGGCCTTGCTAAAAATCGACGGCGAACACCTGCGCCCCGTGGCGATGGCCGGCCTGGCCAGCGATGCGCTGGGACGCCGCTTCGCCATCGCCGACCATCCGCGCCTGGCCGCCATCCTGCAGCGGCGCGGCGTGCTGTGCTTCCATCACGACAGCTCCCTGCCCGATCCCTACGATGGCCTGATCGCCGAGCGGGCTGGCGAGCCGCTGCCCGTGCACGACTGCATGGGCATGGCGCTGGACCTGGAAGGCGAACGCTGGGGCGTGATCACGCTCGACGCCCTGCAGGTGGGGACCTTCGACGCGCGCGCGCAGCGCGACCTGGGCGAACTGGCCTGCGCCATCGAGGCGGCCGTGCGCGTGACCCGCCTGGAAACGGAAATCCGCGCCCTGCGCCTGTCGGGCGGCGCCATGCTGGCCGATGCGCAGGCGCCGCGCGAGGAACACGACTTCGTCGGCCAGAGCAGCGCCATCATGCAACTGCTGCACGAGCTGCAGGTGGTGGCCGAATCGGACCTGCCCGTGCTGTTGCTGGGAGAGACGGGCGTGGGCAAGGAACTGTGCGCGCACCGCCTGCACCGGCTGTCGCGCCGCGCCGGCAAGCCGCTGATCCACGTCAATTGCGCGGCCTTGCCCGAGTCGCTGGCCGAAAGCGAATTGTTCGGCCATGTGCGCGGTGCGTTTTCCGGCGCCGTCAGCGACCGGCCCGGGCGCTTCGAGGCGGCCGAAGGAGGCACGCTGTTTCTCGATGAAGTGGGAGAGTTGCCGCTGTCGATACAGGCCAAGCTGCTGCGCACCTTGCAAAATGGCGAAATCCAGCGCCTGGGCGCGGACCGGCCACGCCGGGTCAACGTGCGCGTGATCGCCGCCACCAACCGCAGCCTGCGCGAGCATGTGCGCGACGGTACCTTTCGCGCCGACCTGTATCACCGTTTATCCGTGTATCCCGTGCCGATTCCGCCGCTGCGCGAGCGGGGCAATGACGTGCTGCTGCTGGCCGGCGGTTTCCTGGAACTGAACCGCGCGCGCCTGGGCCTGCGCAGCCTGCGCCTGTCCGCCGCGGCGGAAAACGCGCTATGCCACTACCGCTGGCCGGGCAACGTGCGCGAACTCGAACATGTGATCAGCCGGGCCGCGCTGAAAGCGGTGATCCGCGGTGCGGACCGCAAGGACATCGTGACCCTGGAAACGGATATGCTCGACCTCGATGCGCTGGACGCGCCGGCCGGCACGGATGCGCTGCCGCCCCTGCCAGGCGTGTGCGGCACGCCGGCGGCGCCGCTGCTGTCGATGCATCAGATCGTCGAAGCGAGCCAGCGCCAGGCCATCCGGCAAGCGCTGGCCCTGCATCAGGATAACTGGGCCGCTGCCGCGCGTCAGTTAGGGCTGGACGCCAGCAATTTACATAAACTGGCGCGCCGGGTGGGACTGAAAGCCTGACGCTGCGCTACAACTCAGCGGTGAATCACCAGGGTGGTCGGCAGGCTGTGCAGGTAGGCGGCCAGGTCCTTGATGTCCTGGTTGCTCAGCGGTTTTACCTGGCCCGTCATGATGGCGTTGTTGCGGCCGTTGGCCTTGTCGCCCCGTTTATATGCCGTCAAGGCGTGTTCCAGGTAATCCTTGTGCTGGCCCGCCAGTTTCGGGTACGACGGGTCGATGGGCGAACCATAATCCTTGCCGTGGCAGGTGGCGCAGCTGTATTTTTCGGCCAGGGCTTTACCTGTATTGATATTGCCGGCGGCGCTGGCGCCAAACGAGACGGTGGCGCAAACGAGGGCGGCGAGTAGTGTTTTCATCTGGCTGATCCTCAGTTCGGCTTGGCTTGTTGCGCATAATACGCGGCGACATCGGCGATATCCTGGTCCGACAGGCTGCTGGCGATGCCCTTCATGCTGGGGTGCTTGCGATCGCCCTTCTTGTAGGCTTGCAGCGCATTTTCGATGTATTTTGCCGGCTGGCCGCCGATCATTGGCACCTGGAACACTTCGGGGAAGGTCGCCTTGTAACCGGGAATGCCGTGGCAACCGATACACATTTCCACCTTGGCAGTCGCTGCCTTGGCGTTTCCTACAATGTCAGCCGCTGTGACGGCATTTGCTATGCCGGCAAGCACGAGAAGTGCAAATATTTTTTTCATAGTGGCAATGTGAACAAAGGTAATCGGAGAAACGCCAAAGCTGGTTTTTTTTGATCTTATGTGTTGACAATTAAGGTTGACAATTAATCTGCTGCTTGCCGATTCTAGCCAAGATATTCTTGCAAGTCCACCTATAAAACCCGCATTGTAGGCAGGCGGGCACAGGCCGTCCGCGTGGCGGTGCGCCACAGTTCTGTTTATACTCTCCATTTCCCTACTTTGGCAGACCGCTCATGCAAGCACAGCACTCCCAGCAAGGCCAACGCTTCGAAGGTTCCGACAGCTATGTCGCCACCGCCGACCTGAAACTGGCCGTGAACGCGGCGCTGACCCTGCAACGCCCGCTGCTGATCAAGGGCGAACCGGGCACGGGCAAGACCATGCTGGCCGAGGAAGTGGCCGCCGCGCTGAACATGCCACTGATGCAATGGCACATCAAATCGACCACCAAAGCGCAGCAGGGCTTGTACGAGTACGATGCCGTGTCGCGCCTGCGCGATTCGCAGCTGGGCGACGAGCGCGTGCGCGACATCCAGAACTACATCGTCAAGGGCGTGCTGTGGCAAGCGTTCACGGCGCCCGAACCGGTGGTGCTGCTGATCGACGAGATCGACAAAGCCGACATCGAATTCCCGAATGACCTGCTGCGCGAACTGGACCGCATGGAATTCTATGTGTACGAAACGCGCGAAATGGTCACGGCGCGCCATCGTCCGCTGGTCATCATCACCTCCAACAACGAGAAGGAATTGCCGGACGCCTTTTTGCGCCGCTGCTTCTTTCATTACATCAAATTCCCGGACAAGGACACGATGGAGCAGATCGTCGCCGTCCACTACCCGCACCTGAAACAGGAATTGCTGGCCCAGGCGCTGCAAACCTTCTACGAAGTGCGCGACGTGCCAGGACTGAAGAAAAAGCCGTCGACCTCGGAATTTCTCGACTGGCTCAAGCTCCTGCTGGCCGAAGACATCCCTGCCGAGGCGCTGCGCAGCAAGGACAACAAGGCCGTGGTGCCGCCGCTGCACGGCGCGCTGCTGAAGAACGAGCAGGACGTGCACCTGTTCGAGCGCCTGATGTTCATGTCGCGTACCAACCGCTAAGGAGCGCCGGTGAACGACATCAGCCCGGACATGGTCTTCGTGCCCCTGGAACTGCACGGTATCCGCCTCGAAGCGCTGGCGCCGCACCACGCGCAAGGCCTGCGCGCGGCGGCCACGGATGGCGAACTGTGGAATCTGCGCGTCACTTCCGTGCCCGAACCGGACCAGGTGGACCAGTATATTTTCAAGGGCATCGAAATGCGCCCCGCGCGCTTCGCCTTTGCCGTCATCGACGTGGCCAGCGGCGAGGTGCTCGGCACCACCAGCTACCACGACGTGGTGCCAGCCATTGGCCGCCTGGAAATCGGCTACACCTGGTATGCGCAGCGCTGCCAGCGCAGCCACGTCAACACCACCTGCAAATTGCTGCTGCTGACGCACGCCTTCGACACGCTAGGCTGCGCGCTGGTGGGCCTGCGCACCGACAATTTCAACCACGCCTCGCAGGCGGCCATCGAACGCCTGGGCGCGAAAAAGGATGGCGTGCTGCGCCACCATGCGCTGCGCCGCGATGGCACCGTACGCGACACGGTCATGTACAGCATCACGCGCGGCGAGTGGCCGGAAATAGCCGCCCATCTGCGCTACAAGCTGGCGCAGCGCCCCATCGCCGCACTGCCCCGCGCAGGAGCTGAAGGGACCGAAGCAGGGACAGAGGAAGCGCCATGCTGATCGATTTCTTCTTCACGCTCAAGGATGCGAAGATTCCCGTCTCGATCAAGGAATTTCTGACCCTGCTTGAAGCGCTGCAAAAGAACATCATCGACGCCTCGATGGACGATTTCTACTATCTGGCGCGCCTGACCCTGGTCAAGGATGAAGCGCATTTCGACAAGTTCGACCGCGCGTTTGCACAGTACTTCAAAGGGGTCAATGCGGCCTTCGAGACGAATGCGGCGATTCCGCTCGACTGGCTGCTGAAACGCATGCAGCGCGAGCTCTCCGAAGAGCAAAAGGCGCAGCTGGAAAAATTCGGCTACGACAAGCTGATGGACCGCCTGAACGAGCTGCTGAAGGAGCAGAAGGAGCGCCACGAGGGTGGCAGCAAGTGGATCGGCACGGGCGGTACGTCGCCGTTCGGCAATGGCGGCACGAATCCGGAAGGCATCCGCATCGGCGGCAAGGGCGGCAACCGCACGGCCGTCAAGGTCTGGGAAGCGCGCAGTTACAAGGATTACGACACCGAGCGCGAACTGGGCACGCGCAACATCAAGGTGGCCTTGCGCCGCCTGCGCAAGTTCGCGCGCGAAGGCGCGGAAGACGAACTGGCGCTCGACGCCACCATCGCCGCCACGGCGAATAACGCCGGTTATCTGGACATCCGGATGCGGCCCGAGCGCAAGAACCGCATCAAGGTGCTGATGCTGTTCGACGTGGGCGGCAGCATGGACGACCATATCGAGCGCACCGAGGAACTGTTCTCGGCGGCGAAGACGGAATTCAAGAACATGGAATTCTTTTACTTCCACAACTGCGTCTACGACACTCTGTGGAAGAACAACCGGCGCCGCAATGCCGAGCGCTTTTCCACCTGGGACGTGCTGCGCAAGTATCCGCCCGATACCAAGCTGATTTTCGTCGGCGACGCCACCATGAGTCCCTATGAAATCCTGCAACCGGGCGGCAGCGTCGAATACAACAACGAGGAAGCGGGATCGACGTGGCTGGCGCGCTTTACCCAGGCGTTCCCGAAATTCATCTGGCTCAATCCCGAGGCGGAGGGATTGTGGCAGTACCGCCAGTCGATCGGCGTGATGCGGCAATTGATGAACAACCGCATGTTCCCCCTGTCGATCGACGGGCTGGAACGGGGCATGCGTCTGCTCAGTAAATAAAGTCGCACAACAAAAAGTCCATGGCGGCATGCCGCCGCCATGTCGTACACTGCGGTACAAAACTACCGTGCGGAGCATCTCCGCTGCGGGCGGGTACCATACGCTGACACCAGCCCTGCCCCATCCTGCTGCATCCTGTGCGCGGCCGCCATGGCCGCGACACTGTTCGATTGCGCACATCGTGCGCGCCTTCTGCTCCGGTAGAATCGGCGTATCGCTCTGCGCAAACCATGCACCATCGCTGCACCACGACATTGCCGCGCCAGCCTCCGTGCTGCCGGCCGGTGCCAGCGCCATTTTCAAAGGAATGAGCATGCAAAGTCTGATCTCGATCGCCGCCGACCTGTCCTGGCCGTTCGCCATTACCCTGGCCTGGGTGGTGGGCGAATTCGGCCACCGCTGGACGGGCCTGCCGCGCATCAGTTTTTACGGCGTGATCGGTTTCGTCCTGGCGCAGACGCAGGTAGGCGTGCTGCCGCAGACGGACGCCGGCCCCATGCTGGTGCTGGCCGACGTGGCCTTCGGCCTGATCCTGTTCGAGGTGGGCTACCGCATCAACCTGCGCTGGCTGAAGAACAACCCGTGGATCGCCGTCACGGGCCTGGTCGAATCCCTGCTGACCTTTGCCGTTGTCTACTTCATCGGCATCGAATTCGGCAGCACCTCGATGACGGCGCTGCTGCTGGCGTCCCTGGCCATGTCCACCTCGCCGGCCACCATCATGCGCGTCATCAACGAGGAACGCAGCTCGGGCCAGGTGACGGAACGCATCGTCCACCTCACTGCCTTGAATTGCGTGCTGGCCGTCTTCACGTTCAACATCATCGTCGGCTTCTGGATGTTCCAGAGCTCCACCGACTTGATCGAGGCGAGCAGCAGCAGCGCCGCCGTGCTGGCCGCCTCGGTGGGCGCCGGCACCGTCTTTGGCATCGTCGTGCCGGCCATGCTGCGCCGCCTGGGCAATATGGCGCAGGATGCCACCGTCGCCTTTGCACTGTCGGTGATGCTGCTCGTCGCCCTGACCTACACCACCAGCCTGTCGCCGCTCCTGGCCACCCTCACGTTCGGCCTGGTGGCGCGCCACCGCAGGGTCGCCTTCAGCCAGGCGCAGCGCAATTTCGGCGCATTGGGCGAGCTGCTGACGGTACTGCTGTTCGTGTATGCCGCCTCGACCCTGGAATGGGCCAGCGTGACGGCCGGCGCGGGCCTGGCCCTGGCCGTCGTCGGCGGGCGATTGCTGACGAAAGTCGCCGGCGTCGCCGCGTTCTCGCATGTCAGCGGCATTTCCTGGCGCAAGGGCGTACTGACGGGCGTGGCGCTGACGCCCGTCTCCGTCTTCATCATCCTGCTGCTCGAGCACGCGCGCCAGCACGGCGTGAACTTCGGCGACGAATTGAACGCCCTGGCCGCCATCACCCTGGGCCTGGAACTGATCGGCCCCGTGCTGGTGCAGCGCGTGCTGATGCTGGCCAAAGAAACCCACGAAATCAAGGAGCGCTAAATGCCGCTGGAACCCTTTGGCCAATCGGCCGCGCTGACCTTTGGCGTCGAACTCGAACTGCAACTGGTGAACCTGTCGGACTATGACTTGACGGCCGCCAGTCCCGACCTGCTGCATCTGCTGAACAAGAAGCCCTTCCCTGGCAACGTCACGCCGGAAATCACCGAGAGCATGATCGAGATTAACTCGAGCGTGCACACGCATCACGGCCCCCTGCTGGAACAGTTGCAGGAAATCCGCGACACCCTGATCACGGCCGGCGACAAGCTCAATATCGGCATCGCCGGCGGCGGCACGCACCCGTTCCAGCAATGGTCGTCGCAAAAGATCTTTTCCAAGCCACGCTTCCAGGAGATTTCGGAACTGTACGGCTACCTGGCCAAGCAATTCACCATCTTCGGCCAGCACGTGCACATCGGCTGCGCCTCGGGCGACGACGCCATGTTCCTGCTGCATTCGCTGAACCGCTACATCCCCCACTTCATCGCCCTGTCGGCTTCTTCGCCCTACGTGCAGGGACGCGACACCCTGTTCGATTCGGCGCGCCTGAACTCCGTGTTCGCGTTTCCCATGAGCGGACGCGCGCCGTTTACGCTGAGTTGGGATCAGTTCTCCAACGAGTACTTCGCCAAGATGGAAAACACAGGCATCATCAAGAGCATGAAGGATTTTTACTGGGACATCCGTCCCAAGCCGGAATTCGGCACCATCGAACTGCGCGTGTGCGACACACCGCTGACGGTGGAGCGGGCCGCCGCGCTGGCCGCCTACCTGCAGGCGCTGTGCCGCTACCTGCTCGAACGCAAGGAGGTGCCGCCGGTGGAAGACGATTACCTCGTCTATAACTACAACCGCTTCCAGGCTTGCCGCTTCGGCCTCGATGGCGCCATCACGCATCCGAAGACCTACGAAACGATGTCGCTGCGCGAAGACATCATGACCACCCTGCGCAAGATGGAACCGCACGCCGAAGCGCTGGGCAGCACGCCAGCCCTGAAACACCTGTCAGACGTGGCCAAGCAATGGAGCGACGCGCAATACCTGCGCAAGCAGCACAGCCTGCAGGGCAGCGCCGAAGGCATGGTCGATTCGGCGATCCGCTGCTTCCGTGGCGAACCGATGAATTATTGAGGGCTGGCCCGTTCACCCCAACACCTGAACTGCCGGGGTCGGACCCTCAGGGTCCGACCCCGGATCTTGCTTTTGGGGTGCAATCAGGCGCAACCACGCCAACCCAAAAAACCACACCCGCCGCCCCCGTCATTTACAGTCCCCGTCCCCGCTTGTTACAATAGGTGAGAATGATTCTTATTATTGTTTAAACCAAGGACCCAGCCCCGCTGGATGGGCCATGCAAAGGGAACGCGATGCCGCTGGCAGAGCCGCTACAACGCCAGGACATCGCGACACTGTATGCCGACCACCACGGCTGGCTGCAGGGTTGGCTGCGTAAAAAACTCGGCAGCACGGCCTGCGCGGCCGATGTGGCGCAGGACACCTTCATGCGCCTGCTTGACCGCGAAGACGCCGTCGCCGCGCGCGAACCGCGCGCCTTGCTCGCCACCGTGGCGCAGCGCGTGCTGTTCAACCATTACCGTCGCCAGAAACTGGAACAGGCCTACCTCGATGTGCTGGCGCAGCTGCCGCCCCGCCATGCGCCATCGCCGGAAGAACGCGCGCTGCTGCTGGCCACCGTGTCTGAACTCGACCGCATGCTCGACGGCTTGCCGCCCCCCGTCAAACGGGCTTTCTTGCTACGCCAGCTCGACGAACTGCCGCAGGAAGACATCGCGCGCCAGCTCGGCATCTCGCTGGCGACAGTAAAACGCCATCTGCAGCGCGCCGGCAGCGCCACGCAGGCGTGGCAGCAGCTGCAAATGCAGCATGAACACCTGCCGCCCGCGGCGCACGCGAGCCTGCTGCGCGCCTGCGTGCAAGCCAACGCGCCGCGCCGTCATGCCGTCAAGACCCTGGCCCTGCTGCTGGCCTGCGGCGCCTCGCTGTATGCGTTTGAGCGCCGCAGCCCATGGCGCGGCTGGACGGCCGACTATCGCACGGCCGTCAACCAGCGCCGCGTCGTGACCCTCGATGACGGCACGCAGCTCACGCTCAACACCAGCAGCGCCGTCAATATCGTTTACAGCGGCGCACAACGCCGCATTCAACTGCTGGCCGGAGAAATCTTCATCGCCACCGCCAAGGATGCAGTACAACGTCCCTTCTTCGTCGGCACACCGCACGGCAGCCTGCAGGCGCTGGGCACGCGCTTCACCGTGCGCCTGCACGATGGCTATGCCAGCGCCGGCGTGCTCGAAGGCGCCGTCGCCGTGCTGGCCGATGATGGCGCACGGCGCCTGCTGCTGCGTGCCGGCGAAGGCGCGCATTTCGACGGCACGGGTGTACACCGCCAGGCGCTGGCGCCGTATGGCGGCGCGTGGCTCAATGGCATGCTGGTGGCGCGCGACATGCGCCTGGCCGATTTCCTCGCCGAGCTCTCGCGCTACAGCGACCATCCATTGACCTGCGCGCCCGCCATCGCCGGCCTGCGCGTGTCCGGTTCCTACCCGCTGGCCGATGTGGGCGCCATCCTCGACGCCGTCAGCGCCAGCCTGCAACTGCGGCGCAATACCGTCACGCGTTTCTGGGGTCATCAAGTCGTCAGGATCGAACTGGCGGCCCACTGAAAAATATTTTCTGCAAAGTGAGCTGTTTAAGCGTGCTCGCGTGACTTGGAAGACAGGCAGTCTCCATCTTGCGCATCCACGAAAGGTTACATTCCATGCACCACGCTTCGCGTTCCCTCCTTACCCGCACCGTCCTGGCCTGCGCCCTGTCGCAGATCGGCATGGCCCTGGCCCTGCCGGCATCAGCCCAGGCGCAAGCCCGGCAAGTGCACAGCTACAGCATCCCCGCCGGCGCGCTCGGTGACGTGCTGACCCGCTTCGGCAGCGACAGCGCCATTTTATTGTCGTTCTCCAGCGAGTCCACGCAAGGCTTGCGCAGCGCCGGCCTGCAAGGCAGCTATGGCGTACAAGACGGTTTCCGCGTGCTGCTGGCCGGCAGCGGCCTGCAAGCCGTGCCGCAATCGAATGGCGGCTACCTGCTGCAAAAGATCCCCGCCAGCGCCAGCGCACCCACGACGGACAGCCGTGGCGTGGCCGTCATGAGCGGCGTCACCGTGGTGGCGGCGGCCGAGCGCAGCGCCGCCACCAGCGGCACGGGCAGCTATACGGGCGGCCCTGCCAGCGGTGCCACAGGACTGGCCCTGACGCAACGCGAAACGCCGCAGTCGCTGACCATCGTCACGCGCCAGCAGATGGATGACCAGAACAGCAACGCCGTTTCCGACGTCATGAAAAACGTCAACGGCGTCAACGTGCAAAACTATGACAGCGACCGCTGGAGCTTCTGGGCGCGCGGCTTTGCCGTCACCAATTTCCAGTACGACGGCGTGTCGGCCATCTACGACGGCGTCTACGACTGGGGCACGACCAACAGCGACATGGCCATCTACGACCGCATCGAAGTGCTGAAAGGCGCGACGGGCTTGATGAGCGGCTCGGGCGACCCGTCGGCCACCGTCAACATGGTGCGCAAGCGCCCCACCGCCAGCTTCGAGGGCTCGGCGACCCTGGGCGCGGGATCGTGGGACAACTACCGCGGCGAAGCCGATGTCTCCGGTCCCCTGAACGACAGCCGCACCGTGCGCGGCCGCCTGGTCGGCGCCTACCAGGACAAGCATTCCCACCTGGACCGCTACACGCAGCAGAAATCCGTCGCCTATGGCATCGTCGAGGCGGATCTGACACCCGTCACCCTGCTGACGGCCGGCTTCACGCACCAGGATTACAAGCCGCGCGGCTCGACCTGGACGGGTTTCCCCGTGCTGCTGGCCGACGGCTCGCGCACGGATTTCCCCACCTCGTGGAATCCGGCCACGGACTGGAGCCGCCGCGACATGCAGAACACCACGCTGTTTACGTCGCTGGAACATACGTTCGCCAACGAGTGGAAAGTAAAATTGAGCGCCAACCAGCTGCGCAGCAAGCATGACAGCGTGCTCGGTTCGGCCAGCGGCGGCAATCCCGCTCCCGTCACGGGCGAAGGCGCCTACTTCTTCATGGGCAAATACAAGGGCGACCGTCGCCAGACCACCGTCAACGTGGACGCCAGCGGGCCATTCACGGCCTTCGGCCGCCGGCATGAAGCGATGCTCGGGTATTCCACCTCGACGGCAAAACAGGATGGCCCCGTATATGAGTCGATCTATCCCCCCGTCGAAGGCAGCTATTTCGACT
Source organism: Janthinobacterium sp. SUN073 (assembly GCF_030397665.1). Taxonomy (GTDB): domain Bacteria; phylum Pseudomonadota; class Gammaproteobacteria; order Burkholderiales; family Burkholderiaceae_D; genus Janthinobacterium. The sequence goes on from NZ_JAPUBT010000001.1 coordinate 1,284,808, forward strand.
GGCGCGGCCAGTACGCGGAACCGGCGTTCACGCGCCTGGGCAACGACAACGACAAGACACGCCAGAGCGGCCTGTATGGAGCGCTGCGCCTGCGTCCCGTCGACGCGCTGTCCATCATCGTCGGCGCCCGCGTCAGCAACTACAAGCAGGAGCAGGACCGCACCTTCTTCGACAGCGGCACGGCGCGCATCAAGTCGCGTATCGACGAAAGCAACGTCATCACGCCGTATGCGGGCGTCGTGTATGACCTGGACAAGACGTATTCCCTCTTCGGCAGCTACACGAGCATCTTTGCGCCGCAAAGCAACCGCGACATGAACCGCAACTTCCTCGCCCCCGTGCGCGGCAAGGGTTTCGAGGCGGGCGTGAAAGCCGAATTCATGGAAGGCAAAGTCAACGCCAGCGCCTCGCTGTACCAGATCCGCCAGAGCAACGTGGCCAACTATGTGGGCGAGGTCAATGGCGAAGAAGCGTATGAGGGCATCGACGGCGTCACCAGCCGCGGCCTGGAAATGGAAGTGACGGGCGAAGTGCTGAAAGATGTAAAACTGAGCGCCGGCTATACCTATACGCGTATCCGCGACAAGGATGGACAGGAAGTATTTTCCACCATGCTGCAAACGACGCAGCCGCCGCACCTGCTGCGCGTGCAGGGTACATGGCGCCTGCCAGCCAGCCTGAATAAAATCACCGTGGGTGGTGGCGTCAACTGGCAAAGCGGCTTCTACGGCCATATCTGGAACCCTGCCGTCAATGACTATGCGCGCATTGAACAAGGTGGCTTTGCCCTGGTCAACCTGTTGGCCCGCTACGAAATCAGCAAGAACACGACGGCCAGCCTGAACGTAAACAACCTGACGGGTAAAAAGTACTTCACGGGCCTGGGCCTGTTCCAGACGGGCTTTTACGGCGAACCGCGCAATGTGATGTTCACCGTGCGCACGAAGTTTTAACGCGAAGTTCTCACTAAGCGCCGTACAGCGCCAGCGCCCAGGCTGGCGGGCGCAATTCCAGCGCCAACGGCAGGTAAGCAGGGTCAAAGCGCGCCGCCAGCAGGTACACATTGGCGGCGCCCTTGGTCTCCCAATTCCCCGTAAAACCTTTTTCGCCGGCCGCCACGCGTTTGCGGTCGAAGGGCACGGCGCTTTTCGCGAATTCCTCGTGCGTTTTCCTGCCCTGCGCGTACGGCGCCAGCCAGGCCAGCGCCTCGGCCAGGCGCCGCGCTTCCGGCGCGCCATACCAGTCGTCGCCATGCGCCTGCGCCATCAGGGCCGTCGTCAACAACGGCTCCAGGCTGTAGGTGGTGTAATGCAGGGCGTCGCGCTGCTCGAAGTCGAAGGGCACGCCGCCGGCGCCGATATTGCGCGGCACGTGCGCCAGGAAGCGCTCCTTCGCGCGCGCGATCAGCAAGGCGTCGCCCGTGACATACGCGGCGGCCGTGCCGATCTTGATGCGGTGGCTATGCCAGTTGTTACGCGCCGTGGACGGGCCGCCCACCTTGATGGGGTCACTCAGATACCCTTGCGCCAGGGTGCGGCAAAACGCCTGCACCTGCTCGCGCTCGACGCCGTTCAAGCGCTCCTGTACCAGGTCAAAGCCGATCAGCAGGCTGGCCAGCTCCGTCTCGTCGACGGGACTGAACGAGGGCTGGTAGCCGCTGCTCCAGGCCAGCAGCAACTGGCGCGCCGCCTCGAAATGCGCCATCTCGCCCGATAATCGCCAGGCCAGCGCCTGCAAGCGCACCTGGCGCCAGTCCTCCTGCGCCTGCTGGCTGGTCTCGCGTCCGCCTTCTCCCTTCAGCAAGCCGCCCGTGCGCACTTCGGCCATCAGGTGCACGGGCCGCGCCGCATCCTTGCGCGCCGCCTTGACCACCTGCTCGGCAATGGCCGGCGCCACCCGCGCCTTGAGCGTGCGGGCGCGCGCAGCGGACGTCAGCGCAAACGGCCGCGCCCCCTCACGCGGGTGCGGCGCCGCGCGCAAGCCCGCCAGGGGCAGCGCCAGCAGGCCGGCCAGCAAGGTGCGCCGGCGCATCAGATGCGTACTCAAAACCGCGTCTCCCGCGCCGCGCGCAAAAAATTATCGAGGATGGGCGTGCAATCGAGCAGTTCGACGCCGCCCGCCGAATGAAATTCCGGATGCCATTGCAAGCCCATGACGAAGCGCGCCCGCTGGTAGCGGATGGCTTCGACGATATTGTCGCCCTGCGAATACGCTTCCACGGTGATATCGCGCCCCAGCTCCTTGACCGACTGATGGTGGATGGAATTGACCAGCGCCTCGCCCGTCTTCGGGAACATGCCCGCCAGCGACGAGCCTTTCGGGAAGACGATGGTGTGGCGGTGGCGGTCATACAGGTCGTTGACGTGGGAGGTCGCGCCTTCCACGTCCGAGGCGATGTCCTGGTACAGGGTGCCGCCAAAGCCCACGTTGATCAGTTGGCAGCCGCGGCATATTCCCAACACGGGTTTGCCCGCGTCGACGAATTCGTGCAGCAGTTCCAGTTCGTACAGATCGCGCGCGCGGTCGCCGTTCCATTCCGGCCGCGTGGCCGCCTCGGAATACGTCTGCGGCGAGACGTCGGCACCGCCCTGCAGCACCAGGCCGTCCAGGTGGCGCGCATAGTGGCGCAAGGTGATATTGCTCGGGTGTAGCTGGCCACTGGTATTGACGGTCGGGATCATGAACACCAGCACATCGCGCGACATGACCCACTGCGCGATCGACTCTTCCAGGTATTGCAGGTTCTTGCTGCGCAGGCCAGTGGCGCCCGGCTCCGGGTGGAAAATGCGCGCCGAGATGCCGATGCGCAGGGTACGCCGCATGAAATCGCGGCTGGCCTTGTCGCGCATGGAGCGGTAGCGCGACGAGATCACCCGCCAGGCCAGCGCCAGCGGCGTGTCGTTATCCTTCAGGTAGCGGGGGGCAGCGTCGCGCGCGCGGTGCTCATCATCGGGCGCCCGGCGGCCCACGCGGTCGGGCCGCGCTGACGCTGCGGGATCGGTGGAAGGGGGATGCTGGGGATCTTTTTCGTCTGACATGGCAAGGCTGACTGAAAGCGGAGACGTTTTCAATATAAACCCCTGCCTCCCAAAGCACGATTCAATTTTGTAACAAAAGCACATGCGCGGCGCATCCACGCAACACGCCGGCAGTAAAACTGCATACAGCCTGCATACAGTCCGTTTACGCGGGCGGCCCCGCTTTTTAGAGAATCTTTACGCCCCCGCTGCTAATCTTGAACGTACCTCAACCACCGCTGCAAAGCCACCATGGAACCCCATTCACGCCTGCAAACGCATCAAGCACATCAAGCACTGCCCCACCGCCATCCCCGCCTGCCCACTTTCCTCATGCATATCACGGTCGACAAGTCCTGCCTGGCCGAGCTGCGCCAGCTGGTCGTCAAGACGTGCGGCGGCATGCTGTCGTTCATGCGCGTCGAGGCGGTCGACCACGCCGAACGCATGAAGGTCTGGCTGTGCGTGACGGAGCCGGCCCTGCGCCTGACCATGGATGCCGTCATGCGCCTGCTGCCGGCGGCGGAATTTGGCCGCATCAGCCAGGGGAAATCGCTATGAACCAGTATGCCTGCGAGCAGGCGATGTCTTCATCGCGCATCACCGCGCACTTCCAGGGCATCTGGGTGCCGATGGTCACGCCATTCCGTGACGGCGAAATCGATCTCGACGCCGCCCAGCAGCTCGCTTGCGAGCTGGCCACCAGCGGCATCGATGGCCTGGTCGTGTGCGGCACCACGGGCGAAGCGGCCATGCTGAGCGCCGCGGAACACACCATGCTGCTCGATAGCGTGCTCGAAGCCATCGGCCCCCGCTTCCCCGTCGTGATGGGTATCGGTGGCAGCGATACGCGCAGCGTCGTCGCCACGGTACAGCGCTATCACGACCATCCGCTGGCCGGTCTGCTGATCTCGGCACCGTCATATGTACGCCCTTCGCAGGACGGCATCGTGCGCCATTTCGAGGCCATCGCCGCCGCCACCGACCAGTCCATCGTGCTGTACAACGTACCGGCCCGCACGGGGGTCAATATCGAACCGCAGACAGCGGCGCTGCTGGCGCGCGACTCGCACTTCGTCGCCATCAAGGAAGCGGGCGGCAAGCTGCAGCAACTGGGCGAACTGCTGCTCGACACGCGCCTGGACGTGCTGTGCGGCGACGATGCGCTGCTGCTGGCCAGCCTGTCCATGGGTGGCCATGGCGCCATGTCGGCCGCCGCCCAGATACGCCCCGACCTGTATGCGCAGCTGTACCACCTGGTCAGGCAGGGCCGCCACGGTGCCGCCGGCGCCCTGTTCAAGGTCATGCTGCCCGTCATCCGCCTGCTGTTTGCCGAACCCAATCCTGGCCCCGTGAAAGCGGCGCTGGCCATGCAGGGCAAGGTGCGCGACGAGCTGCGCCTGCCGATGACGCCGATGTCCGCCGCCGGCCAGCACAAGCTGGCCGAAGCACTCGAGCCCCTGATGGAACTGCCCGTATGGACAGCCGGCGACAAGGACGCGCCGCGCGAAGGCTGTCTGCTGCAACTGGTCTCCGCTTCCAACATCATGCCAGCCGTACGCCAAGATGATCATCGCCATCACGGATGAACGCGGGGGGATGGAAAAATCCATCCTGGCCGGGCGGCTGGCCGCCTCGCGCGCGCTGGCCGGACGCAAGGTATTGCTGCTCGATGCCGATCCGCGCCAGGGAGCCATGGAGCAGGCGAGGAACATGCACGACGGCGCCATGCACGGCAGCCTGACGCGGCCACGCCTGATGGCGCGCGCCATCAGCGCCAAGGGTTTGCAGCCGGAGCTGGAACACCTGGTGAACTGCTACCACGACATCGTCATCGACAGCGAAGGCCGCGACTCCATGGGCAGCCGTTCGGCCCTGATCGCCGCGCGCGTACTGGTGGTGCCGCTGGACGGGGTCGTGGACAGCGACGCGCAGGCTGGCCTGGCGCGCCGCATCGCGCACGCGCGCAGCGTCAATCCGGACCTGCGCGTCCTGCTGGCAACGGACACACAAGCGGCCCCCGCCCATGCCCTGGCCACACAGATTCCGGCCGCCCGCGTGGTCAGCCTGGGACAGTTGTACTGCGCCGTCTTTAACCTTTCCACTTAGCCCGGCACGCAAAAAAGGCGGCGCATGCGCCGCCTCTTCTTTCATCTGCGTCAATTAAAACGTTTTGCTGACCGTCAGCTGCAGCGCCGTCTTGCCCATGAATTTGCCATTTACGGGCGACGCATAGGCCAACTTGCCCGCGTTCGTGCCGATCACGGCCAGCGCGCCTGTCACCACGCCGAAATCGCGCGTGACGCCCACTTTCCAGTCCGTGTAGCTAGCCGCATCATTGTTTTTGACCTTCTGGTGGCCCGCGTGCAGGTTGCCGGTCCAGCCGTTCGTCAAGTCGATATTCGCGCCGATGTCCAGGTAAGCGCTGTTCTTGCTGTTGACCATACCGAACAGGTTGGAGACGGCGTGCGAATACTTGATATAGGCGGGGCCATACGACAGCTGGCCGTAGACTTCCTGCGTGTCCGCGTTGGCCAGGCCGGCGATATTCTTCAAGCCGTTGTCCGCATACACATACGCCAGCACGCCCACGTCGTAGCCGATATCGGTCGTCAGTTGGCCGCGCTTGCCCGCATACAGGTCCACTTCCACGTCGCCGCTGCCGCCCGCATCCTTGGTCCACTTGATGGTGGAAGCCCAGGCGCCCGCATACAGGCCGGTCGGATTGTTGACATAGTCGACGCCGCCCTGCAGCGCGGGTTTCAAGCGCGTCTGCGAAATGCCGCGATAGCGATAGTCGGACACGCCGGCCACGTTGAAGCTGACTTCGTTGTCGGGCTTGGCCTCTTCCGCGTGGGCCAGGCTGCCAGTAAAGGCGGTCGCGACGGCAAGTGCAAGTAGCATTTTATTCATGGTTTTTTCTTCTTCATGGGTGGTATGGGCCTTTGCCAACATGGCGCAGCTGGCCCGCCGCTGCAAAAAAATAGGGTAAAGCGTCCCCCTGGCGCGCGCGGCGCCTGTTTTCCAACAGGGGATTCACAGGTGTTAGAGCGGCAGCAGCAGCCGGTAGCCGACGGCCGTTTCCGTCAGCAGGTGCTGCGGCTGGGCCGGATCGGCTTCCAGCTTCTGACGCAAATGCCCCATGTAGATGCGCAGGTAATGGCCGTTTTCGCTATTCGATGGCCCCCACACTTCGCGCAGCAGCTGCGGATTGGTGACCACCCTGCCAGCGTTCTTCACGAGTACCGAGAGCAAGCGAAATTCCGTCGGCGTCATGTGCACCAGTTGCTTGTTGCGCGTCACCAGGCGATCCTTCAGGTCAACCCGCACGTCGCCGAACTGCACCACGCCATCATCGCTGGCGGCGGGCTGGCGCTGGCGGCGCAAGGTGGCGCGCACGCGGGCCAGCAGTTCGCCCACGCCGAACGGCTTGGTGAGATAGTCGTCGGCGCCCGCGTCCAGCGCGCGGATCTTGTCCTCTTCGTCGACCCGTGCCGACAGCACGATGATGGGCACGGCCGACCATTTGCGGATGTCGGCGATGAAGTCGATGCCGTCGCCGTCGGGCAGACCCAGGTCCAGCACGATCAGGTCAGGCCGGCGCGTGCCGGCATCGATCAAGCCGCGCTGCATGGTGGCGGACTCGAAAATCTGCCAGCCCTCGTCTTCCAGCGCGGCGCGCACGAAGCGGCGGATTTGCGGTTCATCCTCGACCAGCAAGGCGGTGGCGGAAGGTTCATTCATGATGGTTTTCCTGTTTCATGGTCGTTGGCGTCATCGAGCTCGATCTCTGGCGGCGCAGGGGGCGTGCCCAGCGGCAGGCTGAAGACGATGGCAGCGCCCTGTCCCGGCGTGTGCGGCTGCGCGTGGATGGTGCCGCCGTGGGCTTCGACGATGGCGCGGCAAATGGCCAGCCCCAGTCCGACGCCCGGCTTGTTCGATTCGCGCTCGCCGCGCGTGAATTTTTCAAAGATGGCCTCTTCGCGGCCGGGCGGCAGGCCCGGGCCATCGTCAAACACCCTCACCTGCAAAAACTGGCCGTGCACCCCGGCCGCGACCGTGATGGTGCTCCCGGGCGGCGTGTACTTGGCCGCGTTTTCCAGCAGGTTGCACAGCACGCGCTCGATCAGCACGGCGTCGTAGCGCACCAGCGGCAAATCCGGCGCCAGCTGCGTCTGCACGGCATGCTGCTGCAATTGCGGGCCGCTGGCGCGCAGCGCGCTGCCCACCACTTCTTCCAGCGCCTGCCATTGCAGGTTCAGGCGCACCTGCCCGCTTTCGATGCGCGCCATGTCCAGCAAGTTCGCCACCAGGGCGCTCATGCGCACGGTTTCGGACTGCAGCGAGCGCGCCATGTCCAGCTGCGCGGCCGACAGCGCAGGCCTGGACAGGGCCAGCGACTCGGCCAGTCCCACCAGTGACGTCAATGGCGTGCGCAAATCGTGCGACAGGGCCGCCAGCAGCGAATTGCGCAGCCGCTCGGACTCCATCTGCAGCAGCGCGCCCTGGGCCACGTCGATGTAGTGCACGCGTTCGAGGGCGATGGCCGCCAGGGCGGCAAAGGTATCGAGGTGCTGGCGCTGTTCCGGCACCAGCAGCCAGCGCCCGTGCTGGGCAGCCTCCAACGGCAACAGCGCCAGCACGCCCCGCGTGCGCATCGGCGCGATCAGCGGCAGGTAGAAAATGGGCGAAGCCGGCAAGGTATCCGTGCCCGTCCCCGCCGCCTGCGCGTGGTCGAAGGCCCACTGCGCGATGCCGATATCGAGCGGCTCGCCGCCGTTCGACGTCTGCAAGCTGCCCTCGTCATCAGGTAAAAGCAAGGTGGCGCGCGCGCGGAAAGCCCGCTCGATGGCGCTTTTCGTGATGTCGAAAATCTGCTCCGTCTGCAGCACGCCGGACAATTCACGCGAAAACTCGTACAGGGCGCGGGCACGCGCTTCACGGTGCGAGGCCACGCGCGCCTGGAAGCGCAGGCCGGCCGTCAGGTGGCCCGTGATCAGGCCCACGGCCAGCATCACGCCAAAGGTGATCACGTACTGAAAATCGCCCACCGCAAACGAAAAACGCGGCGGTACGAAGATGAAATCGAAGCAGGCCACGCCCACCAGGCTGGCCAGCGCCGCCGGTCCGCGCCCCAGGCGCACGGCCACCAGCACCACCGTCAACAACGACAGCATGGCGATATTGGCCAGGTCCAGGTAGGGTTGCAGGGGCACCGAGGCGAGGGCCGTGCCCAGGCTGGCACCGGCGGCCAGCAGGTAACGCCAATGGCGCGATGGCCTGCGCGGCGCCTGCGCATCGTCGCCCGCCGCACGCCGCAGCGCCGCATCGGCTGGTGGCAAGCCGACCTCGATCAAATCGATATCGGGCGCCAGACTGGCCATGCGCACGGACGGCGGCGCCTGCCACAGGCGCGCCAGTACACTGGTTCGGCCACGGCCCACGATGACTTTCGAAATATTCGCATTGCGCGCATACTCGACCACGGCGCCGGCGATGTCGGCGGACGGCACAATGGCCGTGCGCGCGCCCAGGTCCTGCGCCAGTTTCAGGGTTTTCAGGATACGTTCGCGCTCGCGTGCCGGCAGGCGCTGCAGGCGCGGCGTTTCCACGTACAGTGCGTGCCATTCCGCATTCAGCTGGCTGGCCAGGCGCGCCGTGCTGCGGATCACGTGTTCGCCCCCCGCGTGCGGTCCCACGCAGGCCAGCAGCGCGGCGCCCGTCTTCCACACGGGATTGATGGATTTCTCGACGCGGTAAGCCTGCACGTCGTCCTGCACCCGGTCCGCCGTGCGGCGCAAGGCCAGTTCGCGCAAGGCGATCAGGTTGCCCTTGCGGAAAAAATGCTGGGACGCCCGCTCAGCCTGCTGCGGCTGGTATACCTTGCCCTGCTTCAGGCGGCGCAACAGTTCGTCGGCCGGGATATCGACCAGCACCACTTCATCGGCGCGGTCGAACACCGTGTCGGGCAGGGTTTCTGCCACGCGCACGCCGGTAATCCCCCCCACCACATCATTGAGGCTTTCCAGGTGCTGCACATTCACGGTCGACAGCACATCGATGCCGGCCGCCAGCAATTCCTCGACATCCTGCCAGCGCTTCGGATGGCGCGAACCGGCCACGTTCGAATGGGCCAGTTCATCCATCAGTATCAGCGACGGCGCGCGCAACAGGGCCTCGTCCAGGTCGAACTCGAACAAGGTCTTGCCCCGGTACTCGATGGCTTTTAGCGGCAGCACTGGCAAGCCGTCAAGCTGGGCCGCCGTATCCTGGCGCCCATGCGTTTCCACCACGCCCACCAGCAAGTCCTGGCCATCGGCCAGCAGTTTGCGGGCGGCCGCCAGCATCGCATAGGTCTTGCCGACGCCGGCCGAGGCGCCGAAATAAATGCGCAGCCGGCCGCGCGCGGCTTTCTTTTCCTGCGCCTGCACTTGCGCCAGCAGGGCATCAGGGTCGGGGCGTTGGCTGTCGTTGGGGAGCATGGGCATCTTTTAATGTCAAAACCAGGGGCAAAACCGGCGGCTCCGCCCCTGCATCATCTTACTTCGCAGCCGCATCGAGCGCCAGATTCAGTTCCAGCACATTCACGCGCGGTTCGCCGAAAAAGCCGATATATGCGGTTTTCTGCACCTTGGCGATGGCGTTTTCCACCTGCGCCAGCGGCACTGCGCGCACGCGGGCCACGCGCGGCGCCTGGTACAGGGCTGCCGCCAGGCTGATTTCCGGGTCCAGGCCGCTGCTCGACGCCGTCACCAGATCAACGGGAATGGCGCGCGTATTGCCGGGATCAGCTTCCTTCAGGGCGGCGATGCGCGCCTTGACGGCGTCCACCAGGGCCGGATTGGTCGGTCCCTGATTCGAGCCGCCCGAACCGGCGCCGTTATTGGCCATCGGCGCGGTGGCCGATGGCCGGCCCCAGAAATACTTGGGCGAGGTGAAGGACTGGCCGATCAGCATCGAGCCGACGGGCTTGCCACCACGCTCGACGATGCTGCCGTTGACTTCATCGTTGAAAGCCAGCTGCCCGATGCCGGCCGTGACAAACGGATAGACCACGCCGCAGATCACGGTCAGCGCGGCAAACAGGACCAGGGCGGGACGTACGATAGTGCTCATGATGGTTCCTTTAGACTAAATTGAGTGCGGACAGCAGCATGTCGATCAGCTTGATCCCGATGAAGGGCAGGATGATGCCGCCCAGGCCGTAGATCAGCAGATTGCGGCGCAACAGGCTGGCCGCGCCGATGGCCCGGTATTGCACGCCTTTCAGCGCCAGCGGAATCAGCACGACGATGATCAAGGCATTGAAGATCACGGCCGACATGATGGCCGACGCGGGGCTGGACAAGTGCATGATGTCGAGCGCCTTCAACTGCGGATAGGTGCCCACGAACGCCGCCGGGATGATGGCGAAGTACTTGGCGATGTCGTTCGAAATCGAGAACGTCGTCAGCGAACCGCGCGTCATCAGCATCTGCTTGCCGATTTCAACGATTTCCAGCAGCTTGGTCGGATTCGAATCCAGGTCGACCATATTGCCAGCCTCTTTCGCCGCCTGCGTACCCGAATTCATGGCCACGGCCACGTCGGCCTGCGCCAGCGCCGGTGCGTCGTTGGTGCCGTCGCCCGTCATCGCCACCAGGCGGCCTTCGGACTGGTAGCTGCGAATCAGCTTGAGCTTGTCTTCCGGCGTCGCTTCGGCAAGAAAATCGTCCACGCCCGCCTCGGCGGCGATGGCCGCAGCCGTCAGCTTGTTGTCGCCCGTGATCATGACGGTCTTGATGCCCATGCGGCGCAGTTCCGCAAAACGCTCCTTGATGCCGCCCTTGACGATATCCTTCAGTTCCACGACACCCATGACGCGGCCGTCGTCGACCACCACCAGCGGCGTGCTGCCACGGCGCGCAATATCGTCGACGGCGCGCGACACCTCGACCGGATACGGCTGGCCCAGCGCTTCCACATATTTTTTCATGGAATCGGCCGCGCCCTTGCGCAACTGGCGCACCAGCTGATCGCCCGGAATATCCACGCCGCTCATGCGCGTTTGCGCCGTGAAGGGCACGAAGGTGGCGTGCAGGCTGGCCATCTCGCGTTCACGGATGTTGAACTTCTGCTTGGCCAGCACGACGATGCTGCGACCTTCCGGCGTTTCATCGGCCAGCGAGGCCAGTTGCGCCGCGTCGGCCAGCTGCTGCTCCGTCACGCCAGGCGCCGGCACAAAGGTCGAGGCCTGACGGTTGCCCAGGGTGATGGTGCCCGTTTTGTCGAGCAACAGCACGTCCACGTCGCCCGCCGCTTCCACGGCGCGGCCCGAGGTGGCGATCACATTGGCTTGCATCATGCGGCTCATGCCGGCCACGCCGATGGCGGACAGCAGGCCGCCAATGGTGGTCGGAATCAAACACACGAGCAGCGCGATCAGCACGGTGATGGTGACCGGCGTGCCGCTGCCGGCCGCCGCCACGGAAAACAGCGAATACGGCAGCAAGGTCACGGTGACGATCAGGAACACGATCGACAGCGCCACGAGCAGGATCGTCAGGGCGATCTCGTTCGGCGTCTTCTGGCGCTTGGCGCCTTCGACCATGGCGATCATGCGGTCGATAAACGCTTCGCCCGGGTTGACGGAAACGCGCACCAGCAGCCAGTCCGACAGCACGCGGGTGCCGCCCGTGACGGCCGAAAAGTCGCCGCCCGATTCGCGGATCACGGGCGCCGATTCGCCCGTGATGGCGCTCTCGTCGACGGAGGCCACGCCGGCCGTCACTTCGCCGTCGGCGGGAATCACGTCACCCGCCTCGACCAGCACCGTCATGCCCTTGCGCAGGTCGGTGGCTGGCGTGGGCAGCCAGGAGGTGCCGTACTTCGGCGTTTGCATTTTCTTTGCCATCACCGTCTGCTTCAGGGCGCGCAGCGAGGCCGCCTGGGCCTTGCTGCGGCCTTCGGCCAGCGCTTCGGCAAAGTTCGCAAACAGCACGGTAAACCACAGCCACACGGCGACGGCGATGATGAAGCCGAACGGCGCTTCACCCTGGCCGTTCAGGGCCTGGATGGCCAGCAGGGTCGTGATGATGCTGCCGACATAGACGACGAACATCACGGGGCTGCGCCACTGCGTGCGGGGGTCAAGTTTTTTGAACGCATCGACGATGGCGGGGCCAATCAATGCGGAATCGAACAAGGTCAGGCTTGTGCGTGACATTTTATTAGCCTCGTGTGAAAAGTTGCAGGTGTTCGACGATCGGGCCCAGGGCCAGCGCGGGAACGTAATTGAGCACGCCGACCAGCACCACCACGCCGATCAGCAAGCCGATGAACATGGGGCCATGCGTGGGCATGGTGCCGGCATTGGCCGACAGGCGCTGCTTGGCCGCCAGCGAACCTGCCACCGCCAGCACGGGTACGATCACGCCGAAACGGCCGAACCACATGGCGATCGCCAGCATCACGTTGTAGAACGGCGTGTTGGCGGACAGACCGGCAAACGCGCTGCCGTTGTTGTTGGCCGCCGACGTGAAGGCGTACAGGATCTCCGAGAAACCGTGCGCGCCCGGATTGGCCACGCCGATCTTGCCCGGTTCGACCATTACGGCGATCGCCGTACCCGTCAATACCAGGGCTGGCGTGACCAGGATGGCCAGCGACACCATCTTCATTTCATAGGCCTGGATTTTCTTGCCCAGGTATTCAGGCGTGCGGCCTATCATCAGGCCGGCGATGAAGACAGCCAGGATGGCAAACATCAGCATGCCGTACAGGCCCGTGCCCACGCCGCCGAAAATCACTTCGCCGAATTGCATCAGCAGCAGCGGCACCATGCCGCCCAGGGGCATGTAGGAGTCGTGCATGGAATTGACTGCACCGCAGGATGCCCCCGTCGTCACCGCCGCGAACAGGGTCGAGGAGCTGATGCCGAAGCGCGTTTCCTTGCCTTCCATATTGCCGCCCGATTGCAGGCTGCTGGCCTGCTGGTCCACGCCCAAGGCTTGCAAGGCGGGATTGGCTTGCTGCTCGGCGCTCATCACACCGACCGTCATGACGACGAAGATCAGGGTCATCGCGGCCAGCACGGCCCAGCCCTGGCGCAGGTCGCCCACCATGCGGCCGAACGTGAAGCACAGGCCGGCGGGAATGATGAAAATAGCCAGCATCTGCAGGAAGTTCGACAGCACGGTCGGGTTTTCGTACGGATGCGAGGAATTGGCATTGAAGAAACCGCCGCCATTCGTGCCCAGCAGCTTGATCGATTCCTGCGAAGCGACGGGGCCCATGGCGATCGTCTGCGTGGTTGCCACTTGCGCTTCCATCACGGGCTTGCCGGCCGTATCCAGAACGGGCTGACCGTCGGCCGTCACTTTCGGCGTTTCATACGCCACGTGGTCGAGCAGGGTCACTTCCTTGTAGGCGGAAAAATTCTGGATCATGCCTTCGCCCATGAAGACGACCGACAGGGCCAGCGACAGCGGCAACAGGATGTACAGCGTGGAGCGCACCAGGTCGACCCAGAAGTTGCCGATCGATTTACCCGAGCGCGAGGCGAAACCGCGCACCAGCGCGAAGATCACGGCGATGCCGGTGGCCGCCGAAAAGAAATTTTGGCATGCCATGCCCAGCATCTGGGTCAGGTAGCTCATGGTCTGCTCGCCGCCATAGCCCTGCCAGTTGGTATTGGCGACGAAGCTGACGGTGGTATTGAACGAGGAATCGGGGCTGACGGCGCCCAGGCCCTGTGGATTGAGGGGCAAGAAGCCCTGCAGGCGCTGCAGGCCGTACACGAAGACGGCGCCCACCGTGTTAAACACGATCAGGGCGATGGCGTAGCTTTTCCAGCCCATGGCCTTGTCGGCGGGCAGACCGGACCAGCGGTACAGCAGGTTTTCAAATTTTTGCAGCCAGCCCAGGCCGCGCACGGGGCCGTCGCCGGCCACCCTGGCCATGTACAGGCCCAGCGGATAGCCGGCGGCCAGCAGTACGGCCAGGAAGGCCACCAGCAGCATTATCGATTGCGTCGTCATCACAGTTCCTCCGCCTTCAACAGCGCCACCAGCAGGTACACGAGCAGGCCAGCCGAGACCACGGCGCCCAGCACATAAAACGCGTTCATTTGACGCTCCCTAATTTGTCGCAGGCGACGGCAAAGCCGGCCGCCACGACGAAAAAAACGGCAATCAAGCCGAGATACACGATATCCATTCCCACCCTCATTCAGGTTTGTTTTGATAGTGAGCAGATTAGCCAAAAGGGTCTAAAAAATTCGTAAAGACTGGGGAGGTGCTTGTAAACAAGATGTAAAAACGGCGGCTTTACCGCATAAAATTGTCCACAATGGGCGCCAAACCACGCGCGCGGCGCACTGTTGTTGCCCTGGAGTAGCGCTATTGCTCGCTGGACAAGATAGAATGCGCGAGCGTCCGCACAAGGACGCCAAGCCTGCCGCACTGCCCTCCCCCAGTGACGCTGGACGGGATATACTGTATATTCATACAGTTATCGCCGCCGTTGTCACTGCGCCCCGCAGTGCCATGGCCTGGCGTTCCAACCACTGTCTTTACTTAGCTTGAACACGTATGGCCACTAAAAAACCAGCATCCGACTACAGCGAATCATCCATCCGTGTCCTGAAAGGACTGGAACCCGTCAAGCAGCGCCCGGGGATGTACACCCGCACTGAAAATCCGCTGCACATCATTCAGGAAGTGATCGACAATGCCTCCGACGAGGCGCTGGGCGGTCATTGCACGCATATCGCCGTCACGCAAAATACGGATGGCAGCATCACCGTCGAAGACAATGGCCGCGGCATTCCCGTCGGCATCCACCCTGAAGAAGGCGTGCCGACGGTGGAAATCGTGTTTACACGGCTGCACGCAGGCGGCAAGTTCGACAAGGGTTCGGGCGGCGCCTACGCGTTCTCGGGCGGCTTGCACGGCGTCGGCGTGTCCGTCACCAATGCGCTGTCGACACGCCTGGAAATCACCGTCTGGCGCAAGGAAAGCGATGGCAACGGCTTGCATCACATGGTGTTTGCGAATGGCGACGTGATCGAGCCCCTGAGTTCCCGCCCCGCCCCGCGCGACGGCAAGAAGTCGGGCACGCGCGTCACCGCCTGGCCCGACGCGAAGTATTTTGATTCGCCGAATATCTCGCAAACCGAGCTGCAGCGCCTGCTGCGCTCGAAAGCCGTGCTGCTGCCGGGCGTGACCGTCACGCTGACCAACGCCAAGACGGGCGATACGCAAACCTGGCAGTACGCGGAAGGCTTGCGCGGCTACCTGACCGAATCGCTGGCGCAGGTATCGAATGGCGAAACCCTGATTCCCCTGTTCGAAGGCGCGCAATACGCGGGCCCGGACTCGGAAGGCTTTGCCGAAGGCGAAGGCGCGGCCTGGGTGGTGGCGTGGACGGAAGAAGGCGCCATCGTGCGCGAATCGTATGTCAACCTGATTCCCACCTCGAATGGCGGCACGCACGAATCGGGCTTGCGCGACGGCCTGTTTGGCGCCGTGAAAAACTTCGTCGAAATGCACTCGCTGCTGCCGAAAGGCGTCAAATTGCTGCCGGAAGACGTGTTTGCGCGCGCCTCGTTCGTGCTGTCGGCCAAGGTGCTGGACCCGCAATTCCAGGGCCAGATCAAGGAGCGTCTGAATTCGCGCGACGCCGTGCGCCTGGTCTCGACCTTCACCAAGCCGCCGCTGGAACTATGGCTGAACCAGCACGTCGACTACGGCAAGAAGCTGGCCGACCTGGTGATCAAGCAGGCGCAGTCGCGTCAGCGCTCGCTGCAAAAAGTGGAAAAGAAAAAATCCTCGGGCGTGGCCGTCCTGCCGGGCAAGCTGACCGACTGCGAATCGTCGGACATCACGCGCAATGAACTGTTCCTCGTCGAGGGCGACTCGGCGGGCGGTTCGGCCAAGATGGGCCGCGACAAGGAATTCCAGGCGATCTTGCCCCTGCGCGGCAAGGTCCTGAATTCGTGGGAAACGGACCGCGACCGCCTGTTCGCGAATAACGAGATCCACGACATTGCGGTGGCCATCGGCGTCGATCCGCACAGCGTGGGCGATACACCCGACCTGTCCGGCCTGCGCTACGGCAAGATCTGCATCCTCTCGGATGCGGACGTGGACGGCTCGCACATCCAGGTACTGCTGCTGACCTTGTTCTTCAAGCACTTCCCGGCCCTGATCAACAAGGGCCACATCTGCATCGCCCGCCCGCCCCTGTACCGCGTGGACGCGCCGGCGCGCGGCAAGAAGCCGATGCAGAAGATCTATGCGCTCGACGACGGCGAACTGGTCGCCATCGAGGACAAGCTGCGCAAGGAAGGCGTGAAACAGGGCGCCTGGTCGATCTCGCGCTTCAAGGGCCTGGGCGAGATGAACGCCGAGCAGCTGTGGGAAACCACGATGAACCCGGACACGCGCCGTTTGCTGCCCGTGACTCTGGGCGAAATCGACCACATGACTTCCTCCGCGCGCTTCAATATGTTGATGGGCAAGGGCGAAGCGGCAGGACGCCGCGCCTGGATCGAGGAGCACGGCAATGAGGCGGAGGCGGATATCTGATGATCATCGGTATCGACTTGGGCACCACCAACAGCCTGGTCGCCATCTGGCGCGACGGCAAGGCTGCCATCATCCCGAACGCACTGGGCGAGCACCTGACGCCGTCGTGCGTCAGCATCGATGACGACGGCACCGTGCTGGTGGGCCGCGCCGCGCGCGAGCGCCTGCAGACACACCCGCAACTGACGGCGGCCGTTTTCAAGCGCTACATGGGCAGCGAAAAGAAGATCACCCTCGGCACGCAGCAATTCCGTCCGGAAGAGCTGTCTTCGATGGTGCTGCGCGCGCTGAAGGAAGATGCCGAAGCCTTTTTGGGCCACAAGGTCGAGGAAGCCATCATCACCGTGCCCGCGTATTTCAGCGATGCGCAGCGCAAGGCCACGCGCATCGCCGGCCAGCTGGCGGGCCTGCGCGTGGAGCGACTGCTGAACGAGCCGACGGCCGCCGCGCTGGCCTACGGCATCCGCGACAAGGAACAGGAAAGCAAATTCCTCGTCTTCGACCTGGGCGGCGGCACGTTTGACGTGTCGATCCTGGAGCTGTTCGAAGGCGTGATGGAAGTGCGCGCCTCGGCCGGCGACAATTTTCTGGGGGGCGAGGACTTCGTCACGGTGCTGGTCGACGCCTTCCTGCAAGGCAGCGGCTTGCGCGACGCGGCCGGCAGCCGTTTGTTCGATCCGCGCCAGCAGCAGCTGCTGCGCGATGAAGCCGAACGCGTCAAGCGTCTGCTGTCGGAGCAGCCGTCCGTGCGCATGGCCACGCGCTACCAGGACAAGGAATACAGCTGGGAGATCAGCGAAGACAAACTGGCGCAGCTGTGCGAACCGCTGCTGGCACGCTTGCGCCTGCCCGTGGAACGGGCGCTGCGCGACGCCACCATCCGCGCCGCCGAATTGAATGAAGTGGTGCTGGCAGGCGGCGCCACGCGCATGCCGCTGGTGCGCAAACTCGTCTCGCGCATGTTCGGCCGCTTCCCCGCCATCCACCTGGACCCGGACGAAGCGGTGGCGCTGGGCGCCGCCGTGCAGGCGGGCCTGAAGATGCGCGACGCGGCCCTCGAAGAAGTGGTCATGACGGATGTGGCACCGTATTCGCTGGGCATTTCGATTTCGCGCCAGGTCGGCGCGAACCAGTATGAAGGCGGACATTACCTGCCCATCATCGAGCGCAACTCCGTGGTGCCCGTCTCGCGCACGGAAAACATCACCACCATCTACGACAATCAGAAGGAAATCAACGTGGCGATCTTCCAGGGCGAGTCGCGCCTGGTGGCCGACAACGTCTTCCTCGGCAAGATCAGCTTCCCGATCCCCGCGAAAAAGGCCGGCGAGATCGGCATCGACGTGCGCTTCACCTACGACGTCAGCGGCGTGCTGGAAGCGGAAGTAACGGTGCTGGCCACGCAAGAACGCCACAAGATGGTCATCAGCGACAATGCTGGCGTGATGACGCCGGAGCAGATCGAGCAGCGCTTTGCGGAACTGGCCGACCTGAAGATACACCCGCGCGAGCAGATGGAAAACCGCACCCTGGTCACGCGCGCCGACCGCCTGTATGAACAGTCGCTGGGCGACGTGCGCCAGTACCTGGCTGCGCACACGGCCAATTTCCAGGCCGCGCTGGAGACGCAGGACCCGTCCACCATCCGGCAAGCGCGTACGGCGTTTGCGGAGGTGCTCAAGGAAATAGAAAGTGACAGTTTCCTGTGACGGGTAGCGAGACGCTGGATATCTGGCAAGTCCTGGGCATCGCCGAGACGCGCGATGAACGGGACATCAAGCGCGCCTATGCGCGCCAGTTAAAGCTGAACCGTCCTGAAGATGGTGCGGCCGCCTTCCAGCGCCTGCGCGATGCCTATGAGTATGCGCTGCGCATTGCCGCGCACAGCCAGGAACAGCAGGCGCCTGAAGCATCCGCCACCCCGGCCACAGCGCCCGCGCCAGCCCCGCTGGCAGCTGGCAAGATCGACTTTGGCAAAACGCCGCCAGCGGCATCGCCTGCCATGACAGCCGATCCCCGGAAAGAAGCACAGATCCTGTGGCGGGAATGGCTGGCCTCCGGCAACGGCATCAAGCTGTCGACGCTGGAAAAGCGCGAAGCGATGACCCACCTCGCCGTACGCGAGGAATTTGAACTCCTGGCCCTGCGCTACTGCGCCACGGCCGCGTGTCATGACGCCACCCGTGGCCACTTCATCGAGCACTACCAGTGGGACCAGCGGCTGCCGCAATTGCGCAAAATGGATGCGGAAGCTGCACGCGGCCTGGTCGGGCACCACAATGCGACGGCTTCGCTGGCTTATTTGCGCAGCAGCGGAGAGTACAACGCATGCCTCGATCTGCTGATGGCCGCACCGCCGGCATCCGCATTCTGTCTGCACGATGTGCGATTGACGCGGACCCTGCTGGCACTCATCGAGGGCATACGCGCGCATCATGGCGACCTGCTGGCCTACAAGATCGATCCCGCGTCGATCGCCTGGTGGGAGCGCAAGGCGCGCGCCAAAAAATACTTCGGCGGTACCGCCATACGTTCCGCAGTGACCGGCCTCGCCATCTACGGGCTCGCGCTGTTCATGCATGAGCGCTGGGGTTTCTTCGGCATCGACTTCTTTTATGCGATTTTCTTCGTGCTGTCACAGCTGCTATCCTTCTCGGCCTACGCCGCATACGCCTTTTACCGCCCTGCCGCGCTGATTGAGCGGATGGCGCAGTTCAGGCAGCAGCACTTCGGCGTCTATCTGCAGTACCGGCATCGGCACCTGTGGCAATTCGGCTGGGTGTATGCCTATGCCGGGCTGTCGCTGCTGCTGTTTATCAACCATCCATCGCCGATGCTGGTCTCCGGCGCCACGCTCCTGCTTGCCGTCTGCGCGCTAGTGGCCGTATTTGCTTCCTCGGCGCACTTCAAGCTGCGCGCCTATCTGCTCTTGCTGCCGATTGCCTCGCTGCTGGCCTGGATGATGCGGGAAACCGCCTTCGACGCCTTTCCTGCCGGCGCCTGTTTTGCTTTCAGCCTGTGCCTGCTGATACTGCTGGCGCGCAGCGGCGCGCAACTGTATCAGGCCCTGGGCTTGCCAAAGGCGTGGCACCACCGCTTGCGCATCACCTGGCTGGTGGGTGGCACCTTGCTGTTTTTTGTCGCGGCGGCGGGCGTGCTGCCGGCCGGCCTGGCCCCGGTGCTGGCCTGGCTGTGGTGCCTGGCCGGTGTGCCGCTGTACACATTCACGATGCCCAATATTTCCCGCCACCTGGTATGGCCAGCCCTGCTGCTGGTGAAGATCACGCTGGTATCGAGTACCTCCTTTTTTGCCAATTTGCCCGATGCCCGCCTGATACTGCCGGAAGCCCTGCTGCCACTCATCGCCATGCTAATCCTGGCCAATCTGTTCTATGAAAACCAGCAAGAAAACGTCCATGCCTGAACGCGCCCCCATGCCCAAGCAAGCCACTTCACCCGACCTGTCCCGGAACGGGAGCGACGTCTGATGGACGGCGGCATGCATGGTGCTGAACGCAGCCTGTGGGAAATCCTCGGCACGGCGCCGACGGGCGACGAGCGCGCCATCAAGCGCGCCTACGCGAAACGCCTGAAAGTGACACGGCCGGAAGACGACCCGGCCGCCTTCCAGGAACTGCGCGACGCCTATGAGTATGCGCTGCGCCATGCACCGCGCTTTGCCGCGGAGCTGGCGGAGATGCACGCCACACCAGCGACTGAACTGGCGGAGCCGGGTCCTGCGGATCCGCCTCCGGCGCTCGTTTCCCGCTTGAAGTCAGACGCCGGCCTGGCGGTACCGGAGCCAGAGCCAGTACCTGTGCAAGAGCCGGCAGCCGAACTGTGGGGCGTCATCGCCGACGCGGCGCAGGAGACACACACGGCGCAGGAAGCGCCTGCGGAGCTGTGGGGCGTCCCCGACGAACCAGCGCAGGAACGCACGCCGCCACCGGAATTATGGGGCGTGGTCGCCATCGATCCCGTCCAGGAAGGCGCCAGCCTGTGGCAGGCACTCCTGGCGCAGTCCCGGCGCCGCGACGGGGCCGCTCTGCTGCCCGGCTTCCTCGAGCGTGAAGAATTGCTGAACCTCGACGTGCGCGAGGAGTTCGACCTGTGCGCGCTGCGCTACTGCGCCGGCGCCGGCTATGACCTGTCGCTGCGCCAGGCCCTGTTCGAGCAGTTGGGCTGGGACCGCGATTTTTCCTACCTGGCGCGCAGCCATGCGGATCTGGTGCGCAGCGCCGTACAGCGCTACCGGGCCGACCGCTCGTTCGCCCATTTCAGCGACAACCGCGACAACTACCCGGGCCTGGACTGCATCATGTCGCAGCAGGCACCGTCGGCCTATGCACGCCAGCTGTTCGACAAAAAATTCAACCTGCAGCTGCGCGAGCTGCTGCAAACGATACGCTGGCAGCATAGCGAAATGCTGGCCTATAAACTCGACACCGATCTGTTCGAACAATGGGAGCAGGCGGTTTTTTCGCGCCGCTATTTCAAGCAGACGGCCTTCGCATCGGCGGGCCTGGGCTTCGTGCTGCACCTCATCCTGTCCAGCCTGTTCAAAGTCGCCGGCATCAGCCTCGGTGACATGGGCGCGTATGCCAGCCTGCTGGGCTGCCAGGCGCTGGCCTTTGCCCTGCTGGCCATGCACGCGCTGCGCTGGCCCGCGCCCCTGTTCGCGCGGCTGCACGCGCTGCAGGAATGGCTGCAGGAGCGCCTGCCCGTGCTGCGGCAGCGTCACGGACTGCTGCAGCTCGCCTGGATCGTGCCCTTTGTGCTGCTGGCGCTATTGCTGTTCCTGCCCGAGCGCAGCGAGGCGCTGCGCATCGCCACCTCGGTGGGCTTGTGCGCCTCGGCGCTGCTGGCATATGCCATGAACCGCCAACTGCTCAACGGCGTGCTGCTCGCCGCTGCCCTGGGCCTGGCGCTGGTCGCTGCCATGTTCATGAACGGCACAGGCTCTGCGGCACTCGTCATCGCCAATGGCATGCCCATGATGTTTTGCCTGTTACTGCTTGCCTTGCGCAGCGCCGCGGGCCTGTATGAGGAATGCGGCTTGCCCGTGGCGCGTTTGCCGCGTCTGCGCGTGGCATGGCTGATCGGCTGCGCCGGCCTGCTGCTGCCCCTGTATCTGCAGCTGCTGCCAGCCGTGCCGCTCGGTGCCGCGCTGTATGCCTGGTCATGCGCAGGTCTGCTGATTTCGCCCAGCGATTTGCGCTGGAGGACGGTCTGGCCGCTGGTGCTGGTGCCCTCCCTTGGCAGCTTTTTGCTGGCCAGCCAGGCCGCGCCCGTGCGCTCCATGTCGATGATGCATAACGGCGTCGAGCTGGCCCTGATTGTGCTGTACTTCACCCTACGCTGCATCTATCTGCGCTACGGCGCCGCCTTATCCCGACCAGGGCTGTCATAATCAGCCCCACGAATTCAACCGCAACCACTAACACCGAAACAAGCGCCATGTCCACACAAACCAATTTATTTGACGATGCCCAGCCTGAGCCGATCGAGCCGGATGAACCGGTATTCGACGGCGAAGCGCTGACCCTCTCTACCTTCGCCGAGCGCGCCTATCTCGATTACGCCATCTCCGTCGTCAAGGGCCGCGCCCTGCCCGACGTGTGCGATGGCCAGAAACCCGTGCAGCGCCGCATCCTGTATGCGATGAATGAGCTGGGCTTGAATTCCACGGCGAAGCCGCGCAAATCGGCGGCCGTGGTCGGCGACGTGCTCGGTAAATTGCATCCGCACGGCGACCAGTCCGTGTACGACGCACTGGTGCGCATGGCACAGGATTTCTCGCTGCGCTACCCACTGATCGATGGCCAGGGCAACTTCGGCTCGCGCGATGGCGACGGCGCCGCGGCCATGCGTTACACGGAAGCGCGTCTGACGCCGATCGCCAAGCTGCTGATGGATGAAATCGGCATGGGCACGGTGGATTTCCAACCCAACTACGACGGTTCGACGGAAGAACCGAAGCTGCTGCCGGCGCGCCTGCCGATGGTGCTGCTGAACGGCGCCTCCGGCATCGCCGTGGGCCTGGCGACGGAAATCCCGTCGCACAACCTGGCGGAAGTGGCAAAAGCGGCTGTCGCCATGATCCGCGATCCGAAGATGACGCACGCCGAACTGATGGCCATCATTCCCGGCCCGGACTTCCCCGGCGGCGGCCAGATCATCACGCCGCCCTCGCAGATCCAGGACATGTACGCAAGCGGGCGTGGCAGCATGAAGGTGCGCGCGCGCTGGAAGATCGAAGAGCTGGCGCGCGGCCAATGGCAAGCCGTCGTGACGGAACTGCCGCCGGGTACCTCGTCGCAAAAGGTGCTGGAAGAAATCGAGGAACTGACGAATCCGAAGATCAAGCTGGGCAAGAAGGCGCTGTCGCCGGACCAGGTGGCCCTGAAGGCGCTGATCCTCAATTCGCTCGACACCATCCGCGACGAATCGGGCCGCGCCGCGCCCGTGCGCCTGGTGTTCGAGCCGAAGTCGAAGAACCAGGACCAGACGGAATTCATGCTGATGCTGCTGGCGCACACCTCGCTGGAATCGTCGACCTCGATCAACCTGGTGATGATAGGCGGCGATGGCCGCCCGCGCCAGAAAGGGCTGGGCGATATCCTGCGCGAGTGGATCGATTTCCGCTTCGAGACCGTCACGCGCCGCACCAGCTACAAACTGGGCAAGGTCAAGGACCGCATCCATATTCTGGAAGGGCGCGAAGCGATCCTGCTCAATATCGACAAGGTGATCCAGATCATCCGCAATTCGGATGAACCGAAAACGGCCCTGATCGAAGCATTCAAGCTGTCCGAGCGCCAGGCCGACGATATCCTGGAAATCCGCTTGCGTCAGCTGGCGCGCCTGGAAACGATCAAGATCCAGCAGGAGCTGGCCGAGCTGCGCAAGGAAGAAAAGTCGCTGCAAGACCTGCTCGATAACCCGGGCTCGATGAAGCGCGCCATCATCCGCGAAATCGAAGCGGACGCCAAGCAGTTCGGCGACGCGCGCCGCACCCTGATCGAGGAAGCGCAAAAAGCCGTGGCCGAACAGAAGGTGGTCGATGAGCCGGTCACCGTCATCATTTCGGAAAAAGGCTGGGTGCGCGCACGCACCGGCATCGGCCACGATGCGGCGCAGTTCACCTTCAAGGCGGGCGACACCCTGCATGGCGCCTTCGAATGCCGCACGGTCGACACCCTGCTGGGCTTTGGCAACAACGGCAAGATTTACTCGGTTCCCGTCTCGGCGCTGCCCAACGCGCGCGGCGACGGCGTGCCGATCACGACCTTGTGCGACCTGAGCGGCGGCACGCCCGGCAACGCCGTGCGCATCCTGCACTACTTTGCGGGCAATGGCGCCACCAATTTGCTGCTGGCGTCGAGCGCCGGCTACGGCTTCATCGCCAAGGCGGGCGACATGAGCAGCCGCCTGAAAGGCGGCAAGGCTTTCATCACCCTGGACGATGGCGACGTGCCTCTGGCACCGAAAGTCATCCCCGAGGTGGCCAGCGCCCTGGCCTGCCTGACGGAAGGCGCGCGCCTGCTGGTGTTCGGCCTCGATGAAATGAAAACCCTGTCCAAGGGCGGCACCGGCGTCAAGCTGATCGACCTCGATGCCAAGGACAAGCTGCTGGCCGTGCAGCCGATCACCCAGCGCGGCGTGGTGGTCTCGGGCATCGGCCGGGCTTCGAAGCCGCAGGATGCGTCGCTCGGTGCCACCGCCCTGGCCGAGCATTTCGGCAAGCGCGCGAAGAAGGGCAAGGCGCTGGCGGCCAAGCTGAAACCGGTCTCGATGGCGGCCATCGGCTGATCGCCACCCGGCCATACGAAAAGACAGGTTCGCCTGTCTTTTTTTTCGCCCATCTCCGCGTAGGGGCGGCAGGCAAAAATAATTTTGCAAATACGTCCCCCGTTTCCGTTATCCCTGCAGGCATGCCACCGGCATGCCGCCCGCAGACAGGAGAACAAGGATGACAAACAAGGTTTCAGGCAGGCTGCCATGCAGCGCCTGACCCCGGCCGAGCGGCTGGTAGCGGCCATGGCGGCCGAAGGCTTGCCGTATAAAAGCATCGCCAGGGAACTGGGCAAGTCGCCGGCCACCGTGCGCAATCAGCTACATGCGATTTACCAGAAACTCGGCGTGGGCAACCGCACGGCGCTCGCCTGCAAACTGCGCGGCAAGCCTTAACGCCGCGCCAGGCGCAACACGTCGGGCGTCGCTTCGACGATATCGATCACGTCCTGTGCCCCGCTGGCATCACCGAACGCATAGCGGCCCATGCCCAGGGGCACCAGCCGGGTAACGGGGCCGGCGCGGGGACGGTCGTCGGGGCTGGGCGCCATGGATGTCGACGTCGCCTCTCCTCCTTCCATGCTCCCTGTTCCAGCGCCAAACTCCAGCACCTTGCGCCCCTTGCGGCTGGGAGGAAAGGCGAACGTGGCCGTGGGCCGGTACACCTCGATACCGTCCGCATCCTCTTCGAAGGAATGCGTCCAGCTACCGCTGGGCAATGCCATCGTCATGCCGTGCATGCCGCCTCCCGTTGATCACTTTGACGTCAGAAGCACGATACCACGCCGCCCAGGCTTTCATAGCCGCTCACCGAAGGCGACCAGGCCGTACCGTTCCACGCCTTGTGGAACAGGGCGCCATTCGTGCCCGTGACAAACACGTCGAGGCGGTTGGCCGCCCAGGCCGTGGCGCGCGGGCGCGAGGTACACACGCCGCCCAGGCTTTCAAATCCCGTCAGGGATGGCGACCAGGCGGTGCCGTTCCAGGCCTTGTGATACAGGGCGCTATCGGTGCCGATGACGAACAGGTCGAGCCGGTTGGCCGCCCACGACACGGCTTCCACCTCGCCCACGCAGATACCGCCCAGACGTTCGAAGCCATCGATGGACGGCCCCCATTTCGCGCCATCCCACCATTTATGGTACAGCGCGCCATCGGTGCCCGTGACAAACACGTCAAGCCGGTTCGGCCCCCACGCCACCGCCTTCGGCGACGAAGTGCAGATGCCCCCCAGGCGCTCATAGCCCGTCAGCGACGGCCCCCAGGCCGTGCCGTTCCACCACTTGTGGTACAGCGCATGGTCGGAACCGATGACGAACACGTCCAGGCGGTTCGGTCCCCAGGCCACCGCTTCCGGTTGGCCCAGGCAGATGCCGCCCATGGCTTCGTAACCCGTCAACGATGGTCCCCAGGCGGCGCCATTCCACCACTTGTGATACAGGCCGCGGTCCGTGCCGACGACAAACACGTCGAGGCGGTTCGGCCCCCAGGCCACGGCGCGCGGGTCGCCCACGCACAAGCCGCCCATCGCTTCATAACCGGTCAAGGACGGCCCCCACGCCGTGCCGTTCCACCATTTGTGAAACAGGCCGCTGTCGGTGCCCGTGACGAACACGTCGAGCCGGTTCGGCGCCCACGACACCACCTGTGGCGCACTGGTACAAATGCCACCCTGGCCTTCGTAGCCGGTGACGGATGGCGCCCAGGCCGAGCCATTCCAGGCCTTGTGATACAGCGCGCGGTCCGTGCCCAGCACGAAGACGTCGAGGCGATTCGCCCCCCAGGCCACGACGGGCGAGGAACTCTGGCGCGGCGTGGCGCCCGTACCGCCCGTCCCCGTGCCGATGCTGGCGCGCGGACCATCGAGGCAGGCCTGCATGCGCGCCACCTGGCCCGCCGTGAACATGAACATGGCGGGATCGTCGACATAATCCATGTAGTTCATGAACATGTCGCCATTCGGCCCGTTGCTGCAGGAAACATGCGGGAACGAAGGCTGGCCCGTGTTCGGCCCGCCCTGATTCGGCGTGTCGGCTACATTGTCCGTGCCCGAGCACCCCGTGCCGTCGTCGCCCCAGATATGGTTCAGGTTCAGCCAGTGGCCGATTTCATGCGTGGCCGTGCGTCCCAGGTGGAACGGTGGCGCCGCCGTGCCGCTCGTGCCGAAGGCCGATTGCAGGATCACCACGCCGTCGGTGGCGGCCGGACCGCCGGGAAACTGCGCGTAGCCCAGCAAGCCACCGCCCAGCTGGCACGCCCAGATATTCAGGTAACTGTCGGCCGGCCAGGCGTCCATGCCGCCCGTCGCCTGCGACTTGACGGCATCGTCGGCGCCAAACGAGGCCACCGTCGTCTGGCGCCGCTCGATGCCGCTGGTAGCCGCGCCATGCGGATCGATCGTGGCCAGCGCAAACTCCACGCGCGCATCGGACGTCAGCGGCAGGAACGGTGCCGGCGTGCTGTTCACATCCGGATTGACGCGCCGGAAATCGCGGTTCAGCACGTCGATCTGGCTGGCGATCTGCGCATCCGAAATATTCTGCGCGGCCGTATTCCATACCACGTGCACCACCACCGGTATCTGCGTCACGCCGGAACGGCCGGCGATGCCGCTGTCTCCTTCGTAGAGTCCGGCCAGATTTTCGATATCGGCGCGCACGTTCGCATAGGAGGGATCTTCGCTCAGCAGGCGGCGATGCACGTCCATCGTGGCGCAGGTGCGCGTTTGCGGCGTGCCTCCGCCCTGTCCACCGGCGTCGCCGCCCATGCCGCCCCCTCCGCCATCGCCATCGCGGTCGCCACCCATGCCGCCGCCATCGCCCGCGTGCATGCAACTGGCACCTGCCATGCTCTGCGATGCCTGCTGCATGCCGCCGCCCGGCATGTCGCCAGCATCCGCGGCGGCCACGCCCTGGGTGAGCGCCGTCTGGTCGGCATACGACACGCCCAGGCGCTGCCCTGGCATGGCGTCGCCGCCAGCCGCATCGGCGCCGGCCTGCATGTCGCCTTCGACCGGCATCGCCTGCATGGCGGACATGGCTGGCGCGCCTTCCGCTGAACCGGTGGCCGGTGATTTTTTCGTTTTAGCGGTGCTCATGGTGTCTCCCTTCGTCTGTTTGCCAGTTCACTATGGCACGCCGAAAAGAGGAGCATTTGCGCCAGATCAAGACTGGCAAGCGGTGGCTAAGAAAAATGGCAGACGAAAAAAAAGACAGCCGAAGCTGTCTTTGGGGCTTGCAGGCCGTGGCCCGCAAACGGGGAATTACTTGGCGGCGGCAGCCTTGACTTCAGCGTCGGCCTTGGCCTTGGCTTCTGCCGTCTTGGTGGCGGCGAGGGCTTTGTCGGCGTTCGCTTCCACTTTTTCCTTGGCGACCTTGGCATCCGCTTTCACGGCCGTCTTGGTGGCTTTCGCATCGGCCTTGGCATCGGTTTTATCCGCCTTGGCTTCCGCTTTCAGCTTGTCTTCCGCATCGGCGCTGACGACTTTGTCGTGGGCCTTGGCCTTGGTTTTGTTGGCCTTGTGATGGGCGTCGGCTTTCTTGTCGTCGGCCTTCATTTCAGCCTTGGCGACGTTGGCGTCAGCCTTGGCATCCACTTTGGCTTCCGAAGCGGCAGCCTTGTTGACGTCTTTTTGCGCGGAAGCCTGGGCTTTCACGACAGCTTCCGTAGCCGGCGCGGTTTGAGCGAAGGCTCCGGTAGCAAACAGGGTGGCGATCAGGGCGGCGAGTAATTTGTTCATGATGAGACCTTTCAATATGGTTTAATTTTATTCTTACTAAAGGCGGGCAAAATGTTCCAAATTTGCCAGGCATCGCGCTGTTTCTGGAGGTAGCGCAATGGCATGACTTCATAGTAAAGATAACTGGCAAACCACACTGTGCGCTATCGCACTCAACGGAAAATATGTGCAATTCGGCAAATTTCCCATTGAGCGCGGCCTGACGCTTCAGATCCTCATGCGCCTACGGCCAGCGCCGCATGGCGGGCAGCTACCCACTCCTCGTTGGCTGGCTCCACGCCCACCACGATGCGGCTGGCATCGGTGGAAATGCGGCTGGCGTTGCGCGCATTGGCCTGCGCATCGAGCACGGGGCCGATGAAACCGAGTTCGGCGCAGATGCGCTGGCGCAGCTCGGCACTGTGCTCGCCGATACCGGCCGTAAATACCAGCATGTCCAGCCCACCCAGCACGGCCGTCAGGGCACCGATTTCACGCACGATGCGGCGGATATACAGGGCCAGCGCGGCGCGGATGCGCTCGCCCGTGGCATCCTGCCGGTCCTGCTGCGCCAGCAGCACCGGCGGATCGGCCGACACGCCCGACACGCCCAGCAAGCCCGACTCGTGGTACAGCACATGCGCCACTTTTTCCAGCGACAGTTTTTCGATTTCCATCAGATAGATCACGGCGCCCGGATCGAGCGAACCGCAGCGCGTGCCCATCATCAGGCCATCGAGCGCGGAAAAGCCCATGGTGGTGGCCACGCTGTGCAAATTCTCCATGGCGCACAGGCTGGCGCCGCTACCCAGGTGGGCGACGATGACCTTGCCGCGCGCGACAGCACCAAAGCGCTGCTCCAGCACCAGCGACTGGTATTCGTACGACAGGCCATGGAAACCGTAGCGGCGCAAGCCTCGCTCCCACGCATCGTAAGGCAGGGCCAGCATCTGTTCGACCTGCGGCACCGTGTGGTGGAAGGCCGTGTCGAAGCACGCCACCTGGGCGATATCGGGCCGCGATTCGAGCAGCACCTCGATCGCTTCCAAGGCAAATGGCTGGTGCAGGGGTGCCAGTGGCACAAAACTTTTCAGGTCCGCCAGCACCTTGAAATCGATGCGCACGGGAGCGAAATACTTGCTGCCGCCATGCACCACGCGATGCGCCACGGCGCGCAGCGGGCGCCCGGCCAGCTGCGCCACGACTTGCGCGCGGATGTATTCGAGGGCCGCGTGATGCGGCTGCTCCGCATCGAGCTGCAAGGCGATTGCCGGCAGGCCGCCGGCGCGGTAAGTGGCATTTTCGCGGCCGATGCCTTCGACCTTGCCGCCCCATTGCGCCTGCTGCGGCAGCACGCCGCCGGCTTGCTCGAATAGGGCGAACTTGATGCTCGACGAGCCGCAATTGAGCACCAGGATCAGAGCGCCATCGGCATGGGTGATGTGCGTGTTCATGGTGGCGTGCTCCGGTAATGATTGGCCAGCATCACGGCGATGGCGCACGATGCGATGCGGCTGGCGCGCGAATCGGCGCGGCTGGTGAGGATGACGGGGATTTTTGCGCCCAGCACGATGCCGGCGCTGTCCGCGTCGCCCATGTATTCGAGCTGCTTGGCCAGCATGTTGCCGCTTTCCAGGTCGGGCACCAGCAAGATGTCCGCGCGGCCCGCCACCTCGGAAACGATGCCCTTGACGGTGGCGGCGGCGATCGACACGGCGTTGTCGAAGGCCAGCGGGCCATCGAGGATCGCGCCGGTGATTTGCCCGCGGTCGGCCATCTTGCACAGGGCGGCCGCGTCCAAGGTGGCCGGCATGTCCGCGTTCACCGTTTCCACGGCGGCCAGGATGGCCACGCGCGGGCAGGCCACGCCGATCACGTGCGCCAGGTCGATGGCGTTGCGCACGATGTCGGCCTTCATGGCCAGGTTCGGCGCGATATTGATGGCCGCATCCGTGATGATGAAAGGACGCGGATAGGCGGGCGTCTGCATCAGGAAGCAGTGGCTGATGCGGCGCTTGGTGCGCAGGCCGGCGCTGGCGGCCAGCACGGCCGACATCAGTTCATCCGTGTGCAGACTGCCCTTCATCAGCGCCTCGACTTCGCCCTTGCCTGCCAGCTCGGCGCCGCGCGCGGCGGCGGCATGGCTATGCTCGACATCCTCGATGGCGATGCCTGCCAGGCTCAGGCCCGCCTCAAGCGCCACCGCTTCCAGGCGCGCGCGCGGCGCCACCAGCACGGGCGTGATCAGGCCGGCCGCATGCGCGTCGAGCGCGCCCGACAGACTCAGTTCATCGCACGGGTGGATCACGGCTACCCGGATCGGGCCCAGCGTGCGCGCGTGTTCCAGCAGGCGCCGCGTGCCGTCGCCGTTATGCAGGCGCACTTCGGGCAAGGTGGCGCGCACTCTTTCAATCTGTTCGGCGGGCGCGATCACCTGCGCTTCGCCGTCGAGCACCACGGTGCCATGCTGGTTGACGCAGCGGCAGGCCAGGGTCACGTGGCGGTTGCGCGGCTCGCGCGCGGTGACGGTGACGCTGATGGCCAGCGTATCGCCGACGCGCACTGGCTGCAGGAAACGCAGGGTCTGGCCCGTGTAGACGGTGCCGGCGCCGGGCAGGCGCGTGCCCAGCACGGCCGAAATGAGGGCCGCGCCCCACATGCCGTGCGCGATGACGCCCTGGTAGCGGCTGGAGGCGGCAAATTCGGCATCCAGGTGCTGCGGGTTGTCATCGCCCGACATCACCGCGAACAGGGCGATATCGTCCATGCTCAGGGTGCGCGTGATGCTGGCGGTGTCGCCGATGGCGATCTGGTCGAAGGTGCGGTTACGCACGATATGCAAATCATCGTCTTGGGTGGTAGTCATCATGGTCTTCTAGGCAGAGGTAGTGTTTTTGGCAGGTTTGGCCTGGATAGCAGGCTGGGACGCAGTTTGAGATGCATGCGCGGCCGGTGGCAGCGCCTTCGCGTGCGCCTGGATCGCACGGTCGAAGACCTCCAGCATTTGCTGCAGGCTCGCTTCCTCGTCCGGCGTCGGCGCTTCGGGTACTTGCAGCACTTGCTGCAGCCATTCGCCCAGCGCGCCGATGGCATCCGGTTCGGCACGCGACAGCAAGGTGGGCAAGGCGGCGATGGCGGCATCGAAATCATGCAGCATCAAACGCGCCTGCTGGCGCACGGTGCCGCGGAATTCTTCCATGCTGAAACCCTGCGTGTACTGCGGCTTGACCAATTTGAGGGCCAGGTTGACGCGGCGCTCGTCGGCGATCATGCGGAAGCGGTAGATGTAGAACAGCGCGCGCACGGCCGCTTCCACCAGGCCCCCATGCTGCATGTCCTCGTCCATCTTGCGCGTTTCGCAACGCACGTATTCGCAATGCTCGGGCGAGATACCGGGATGCGGGCGCGGCGACGTGGTATCGCCGAGGGCTTGTCCCGTCAGCGCCTGCACCAGGGGTGAACCGTACACCAGGTCGAAGGTCGTTTCCTGCACCGTATCGCGCCAGTCGCGCCAGCTGTTCAAGCCGGCCGTGATGGCGCCGGAGATGGCCTCCTGCATGGCCAGCAGCGGGTTGTCCGGCGCCACCGGCTGGCGATGGGCACGCACTTTTTCCGCCTCCTTCGCCACCAGCTTGGCCAGCGGATTATGGTCCGTCCAGCGCTCGTACGAGACGCGCAGCGGATGCGTGAGCTGCAGGAAGCGCGCCGACTGCGGCGTGACCATGGCGCGCACCCACGGCTGCGCAAACGTGCGGTACAAAGCCAGGTTCACTTCGGAGACGCGCGCGGCGGCGGCGAACTTGCGGTCATTTTCCACGCTTGGCTGCACGATGGCGCGCACGTCGTCGATGCCGCGGTGTTCGACCTGCAGCACGTAGTCGCCGCTGGCCAGGTCCGCGTTCGGCGTATCGGGCGTCTTGTCGACGATCCGCGCTTCGTAAATGCCGGCCGGAAGCAGGTTGATCAGGTCGATATTGCTGGCGAATTTCTGGTGTTCCTTGTGTCCTACCTTGGACGAGACGAAAATGCCCAGGTGGCCGATGCTGTCATGTACGGCGTAGACGATGGTCTGGTCGTGCAGCAGCACATCGTTGTCGTCGCGGTACAGGTCCGTGATCCAGCCCAGCGCCTGCGGTGGCGGCGTGATGTTGTCGCCGTTCGAGCAAAATACGACGATGGGCGAACGGATATTGCGCAAGTCCAGGCGCACGCCGTCGGAGGTGATCAACTCCGCCGTGGCCAGGCGGTTGCCGATGAACAGATTGTCGACGATGTACTGCATCTCGACGTCGTTGAGGAACACGTGGCCACCCCAGTATTTTTCAAATTCCAGATAACGGGGCGCTTCCGTATCGATGTTCGCGTACAGGTTGTACTGCTTGCTCCACAGGGTGTTGGCCGGGTTCAGCTTCTCGAAATTCTGCACCAGGCTGGCGCCGTCGAAACGGCCCTTGCCCAGGTCGCCCGCCAGGGCCGTGGCCCAGCTGCCGCCCATCAGGCCACCCGCATAGCGCATCGGATTGCGGCCATGCCAGCCGGCCCAGTACGACACGGGCGCGCCGGCCACGATGATGGGGCCGAACAGCTCCGGGCGCATGGCCGCCGTCATGAGGATTTGCCAGCCCGCCTGGCAATTGCCGATGACGACAGGCTTGCCCTCGCTGAGCGGATGCAGGGCGATGACTTTTTCCAGGAAGGCCGCCTCGGCGTGCATCACGTCTTCCACCGTCTGTCCCGGCACGGGATCGGGCAGGAAGCCGATGAAGTAGCAAGGATGGCCGGCGCGCAGGGCCACGCCGATTTCGCTCTCGGCCTTGAAGCCACCGATGCCGGGACCGTGGCCGGCGCGCGGGTCGACGACGACGAATGGCCGCTTGGCTTGATCCGGCTCCGGGGCATCGGGCGTCAATATGCGCGCCAGGCCGTAGTTGACGGGACGCGCCAGCTCCAGGCCGGACATCACCAGTTCGGCGGGGAAGTCCAGTACGTTCGGTACTTCCTCGGCCAGATGCTCCTGGTACTGGTTGCCGCGCCGGCGCATCACGTCCGCGTACAGCACGATGCGCTGCCACGAGTCGCGCGCATAGTCGCCCAGCACGCCCAGCGACGGCAAGCCGCCGGTGGAGAAAAATGGAGCAGTTTCGATCTTCATGGCTATCCTTTTCATGCAAACAAATGCCGGAACATTCCGGCACGGGGGCTACGCCATCTGGCTGATGGTCTTGCGAAAGCGCGCCAGCGCGAAGGTAAACAAGGCCGTGCCGATGGCCAGCAGGGCCAGGAACGGTTTCCACACCACGTCGATGCCGGCGCCCCGGTACAGGATCGCCTGGCTCAGTTCGACGAAATGCGTGGTCGGGGCGATAAGCATGATGTTCTGCACCAGTTCGGGCATGCTTTCGCGCGGCGTGCTGCCGCCCGAGAGCATCTGCAGCGGCAGCAGCACGAGGATCAACAGCATGCCGAACTGCGGCATGCTGCGCGCCACGGTGGCCAGGAAAATACCCATCGAGGTGGTGGCAAACAGGTGCAGGGCCGCGCCGCACAGGAACAGCGCGATCGAGCCTTCGATGGGCACATGCAGCATGCCGCGCACCACCAGGTTCAGCGACAGGGCGGCGGCCAGCAGCACCACCAGTCCCATCGACCAGACCTTGCCCAGCATGATCTCGGCCGGCGTCACGGGCATCACCAGCAAGTGCTCGATGGTGCCGTGTTCGCGCTCGCGGATCAGCGCCGCACCCGTCAAAATGATCGACAGCATCGTCACCTGGTTGATGAGTTCCATCAGCGAGCCAAACCACGCCTGGCTCAGCGAAGGATTGAAGCGCGCACGCATCACCAGCTCCACCGGCGAGACCGTCGCGCCGCGATAGCGCTTGGCGAATTCGGAGATTTCACCGGCGACGATCTGCTGGATGTAGCCGCTGCCGCTGAAGGCCTGGCTCATGCGCGTGGCGTCCACGTTCAGCTGCAGCTCCGCCTGGCGCCCGCCGAGCACGTCCGCCTGCAGCTTGGGCGGGATCGTCAGGACGAAGGTGTACTGCCCCGCGTCCAGGCCCGCATCGACCTGGCTCTGGTTGATCATGGCCGGCGGCGTGAACTGCGGCGCAAAGAAGGCCGAGGCGATGCGCCCGGACAGCGGCGAGCCATCCTCGTCGACGATGGCGATCGAGGCCATGTGCAGGGTTTCCGGCTTGGCCGTGGCGGCCACGTAGATCGCCAAAGTGAAGGTGTAGAGGATCAGGATCAGCATCATCGGATCGCGGATCAGGCTCCAGATTTCCTTCACGCCCAGGCGGTAGATGTTTTCAAGATGCCGCATATCAGCTCTCCTGTTTCTTCAGCAGCGCCACCGTCACGCCGAGGATCACGGGGATCGCCACGATCAGGGGCCAGAACGAGGCGTGCAGGTCACCAAAGCCCAGCGCCTTGTTGAACACGCCGCGGCTGATATTGAGCATGTGCGTGGCCGGGTACATCAGGCCGATCGCCTTGCCCACGCCTTCCATCGAGGAGACGGGATTGAGCAGGCCGGAAAACTGGATGGCCGGGATCATGGTGCCGATCATGGTCACGAACAGGGCCGCGATCTGGCTGCGTGTAAACGTCGAAGCGAACAGGCCGATGCCGGTGGCGCAGATATTGAAGATGAACGTGGCGCCGATCAGGGTCAGCAGACTGCCCTTGATCGGCACGCCAAAGGCGGTGACCGCCAGCAGCGCCATGAGGGCGAAGTTGAACATGGCCAGCACGACGTATGGCACCTGCTTGCCGAGCAAGAATTCCAGGCGCGTGACGGGCGTCACGTACAGGTTGATGATGGAGCCCAGTTCCTTTTCACGCACCACGGACAGCGCCGCCAGCATGGCCGGCAGCATCAGCAGCAGCAGGGGAATCACGGCCGGCACCATGGCCGGCAGGCTTTTCACGTCGGGGTTGTAGCGGTAGCGCGTCTGGATGGCGACGGGATTGCTCATCGTGATGCCATAGCGGTGCAGGGCCTGGTCGGCCAGCCACAGCTGATGCATGCCCTGCACGTAGCCCTGCACGGTTTCGGCGCGCATCGGCATGGCGCCGTCGATCCAGGCGCCTACCTGGGCTGGCGCGCCGCGCTGCACGTCGCGCGCAAAGCCGGGCGGAATCTCGATCGCCAGCGACAGTTCGCCGCTGCGCATGCGCTTGTCGATATCGGCATAGTCGCGCAGCGGCGCTCGCTCGACGAAGTAGCGCGAACCGGCCAGGTTGTTCGTGTAATTCTGGCTCAGTGTCGTCTGGTCGTGGTCGAGCACCGCGTAGCTCAAGTCCTCGACGTCGAGGCTGATGCCGAAGCCGATGACGAACAGCAGCAGCACGGAGCCGCCCAGCGCCAGGGTCAGGCGCACGGGGTCGCGGCGCAATTCCAGCGTTTCGCGCCACATGTAGCTGAGCATGCGCCCAAGACTGAAGCGGCTGCGCTGCTGCTTCTGCTGCGGCGCCTGCACTGCCGCCTTTTGGCCCGGCGCCTCGCTTTCCTGCGCTTCGGCCGCTGCCGTGCCGCCGCCCGCCTCTTCCAGGTAGGCGATGAAGGCCGCTTCCAGCGATGGCGCGCCCTTCTTGCGTACCAGTTCGGCCGGCGCATCGCTGACCAGCACTTTACCCGCATGCATCAGCGAGATGCGGTCGCAGCGCTCCGCTTCGTTCATGAAGTGGGTGGAAATGAAAATGGTGACGCGGTCGCGCCGTGCCAGCTCGATCATCAGGCGCCAGAAATTGTCGCGCGCGATCGGGTCGACGCCGGACGTGGGCTCGTCGAGGATCAGCATTTCCGGCTTGTGCACCATGGCCACGGCCAGCGACAAACGCTGGCGTATGCCCAGCGGCAGGCTGTCGGGCAAGTCGTCCATCACGGCGCGCAAGTCGAAGCGCTGCGCCATCTCGTCGATGCGGGCGGCGATTTGCGCTTCCGGCACGTGGAACAGGCGCGCATGCAGCACCAGGTTCTGGCGCACCGTCAGTTCGCTGTACAGCGAGAACGCCTGCGACATGTAGCCGACCCTGCGGCGCGTGTCGATATCGCTGGAATCGACTTCCTTGCCGAACAGCCAGGCCTTGCCTTCCGTCGCCGGCAGCAGGCCCGTGAGCATCTTCATGGTGGTCGACTTGCCGCATCCGTTCGAGCCGAGAAAGCCGAAGATCTCGCCGCGGCCGATGCGGAAATTCACATGATCGACGGCCGTGAAATCGCCGAAGCGCATGGTCAAGTCTTGCGCCTCGATGGCGACGTCCTGCGCGCTGGCGGCATCGAGCGGCGTAATCACCACAGGCTGGTGACCCGCGCGCTTGGCTTCGGGCAGCAGCTTGATGAAGGCCGTTTCCAGGTTGTCGCTTTGCGTGCGCGCCAGCAGTTCGGCCGGCGTGCCCGTATCGAGCACCTTGCCGTCATCCATGGCCACCAGCCAATCGAAGCGCTGCGCCTCGTCCATGTAGGCGGTGGCGACCATCACGCTCATTTGCGGGCGCTGCACGCGAATGCCGGCGATCAGGTCCCAGAACTGGGCGCGCGCCAGCGGATCGACGCCGGTGGTCGGTTCATCGAGAATGAGCAGGTCGGGATCGTGGATCAGCGCGCAGCACAGGCCCAGTTTCTGCTTCATGCCGCCCGACAGCTTGCCCGCCGGGCGCGCCAGGAAGGGCTGCAAGCCCGTGCTGCGGGTCAGCTGGTCGATGCGGCGCCGGCGTTCGGCGGCATCGTGGCCGAACAGGCGCGCGAAAAACTGCAGGTTTTCCTCGACCGACAGGGTCGGATACAGATTCTTGCCCAGGCCTTGCGGCATGTAGGCGATACGGGGGCAGACATCGTCGCGATGGCGCGCATCGCGCATGTCGCCGCCCAGCGCCATCACGCTGCCCTGCTGCACGGCGCGCGCGCCGGCCACCAGCGACAGCAGGCTCGATTTGCCCACGCCATCGGGCCCGATCAAGCCGACCATGCGGCCGGCCGGCACATCGAGGTCGATGGCGTCGAGCGCCACCGTCTTGCCGTAATGCTGGCTGACGCCCTTGATGCTGACGACAAATGGGGTCACGTCCATGGTCACTGCGGAACCTTGGCCGTCAGTTCAGCGGGCCATGCCTGCTGCGCATCGAGACGCACCCAGGCCACGCCGGGCAAGCCCACCTTCACCAGCGCCAGGTGCTTTTGCAGCAGCTCGCGGCTGATCTGCGCTTTCACGCGGAACATCAGCTTCTGGCGCTCGCTGGCCGTTTCCACCGTCTTCGGCGTGAACTGCGCGCTGGCGGCGACAAAGGAAATCGTGGCCGGAATCACGTAATTGGGCGCCGCGTCGAGGATGATGCGCACTTCGCCGCCCATCGCCACCTTGCCGGCCGCCGTCTCGGGCAGGAAGAAGGTCATGTAGACGTCCGACAGGTCGACCAGGTTGAGCACCTTGCCGCCACCGGCCAGCACTTCGCCCTGCTGCGCCACCAGATATTGCACGCGGCCGTCGCGCGGCGCCGCCAGCTGGCCATCGGCCAGGTCGGCGTCGATGCGCGCGGTGGTCGCTTCGGCGGCCGTCACGGCGGAACGCGAACCGACCACTTGCGCCCTGGCCGCGTCGATGGCCGCCTGCGCCGCCGTGACCTGCGCCTTGGATGCATTCAGGGCCGCGGCCACGCTGCGCACGCGGGCGCGGTCGTCGTCGAGTTCCTGCACCGAGGAAGCGCCCTCCTTCGACAAGGTTTCCGAGCGGGCCAGGCGGCGCTTGGCCGCATCGAGTTCGCTTTCACGCTGCGCCACCAGGGCCAGCGCGGCCGCCTTGTCGCTCTCGCGCACGGCCACCTGCGCCTGCGCACCGACCACCGCGTCGGAAGCCTGCTGCTGGCGCGCGCGCGCCTCATCGCGCTGCGCCGTCAGCGAGTCCACCTGCATGGTGGCCAGCGGCTGGCCCGCCTTGACGAAGTCGCCCTCGCGCACGAGGATCTCCTTGACCCTGCCAGCCAGCTTGGTGGCGACGTCGATTTCGGTCGCTTCGATGCGGCCATTGCCGCTGACAAAACCTTCGCCAGGGCCGGTAGGACGCATTTTTTGCCAGGCCACATAGCCCAGCACGAGAACGGCCACGATCAGCGCGGCGGGGATGAGTTTCTTCTTCAGTTGAGCATTCATGGTATCGGGGCGATCAAATTAGTGGGTGGAAGCGGCGGCGGCGACAGGCGCGCCGCCGCCCAGGGCCGCATACAGGCTGACCTGGCTGGAGAGCAGCGCGCGGCGCGTCTGCACCAGTTGCTGCTCGACCGTCAGCAGGTCGCGCTGCGCATCGAGCACTTCGAGGTAGGGCGCGGCGCCATTGTCATAGCGCAGTTTGGCCAGGCGTGCGCGTTCGCTCTGCGCGGCCAGGGTAGTCTTGCCGATGTCGACCTGCAGCGCCAGCCAGCGCCGGTTCGACAACGCGTCGGCCACTTCGCGAAACGCGCCCTGCACGCTCTTTTCATAATTGGCCACGGCCACGTCACGGCGCACCTCGGCCAGGTCCATGTTGGCGCGGATGCGGCCCGCGTCAAAGATCGGCAGCACCAGGCGCGGCGCGAAATTCCAGGCGCCGCTACCCGAGTCGAACAGGCCGCTCAATTCCGCGCTGGCCGTGCCGTAGGCCGCCGTCAGCGAAATGGTCGGGAAGAAGGCGGCGCGCGCGGCGCCGATATTGGCTTGCGCGGCACGCAGCTGATGCTCGGCCGCCATCAGGTCGGGACGCTGCGTGAGTAAAGCCGAGGGCAGGCCCGCATGCAGCGGCTGCAGCACGCTGGCGTCGTCGAAGCGGCGCACCTCAGCAGCCACCGGCGTCAGGTCGACCGGGCCGCCCACCAACTGGGCCAGCGCGTGCGCCTGCACGGCGCGCGCCTGCTCCAGCTGCGCCGACAGCGACAAGGCCTGGCTGAGCAGGGTTTCCACCTGCGTCAGGTCCAGCTTGGAAATCGAACCGACCTCGAAGCGACGCGTAAAGATGCGCAGCGACTCGGCACGGCTGTCGACCGTGGCACGCGCCAGCGCCACCCGCTCATCGAGTTCGCGCAAGCCCAGGTAGCCATTGGCCACCTGCGCCACCAGGGCCACGCCGACGGCGCGGCGCGCCTCGTCGCTGGCCAGCAGGGTTTGCAGCGCGCTGTCCTTCAGGCTGCGCACGCGGCCCCAGAAATCGAGCTCCCAGGCGCTCACGTTCAAGCCCGTTTGGTACTGCGCGCTCGTCATGGGACGGCCCGTCACGCTCAGGTCACCGGGCACGCGCGCACGGCTGCCGGAGGCGCCCAGCGCAATGGTGGGGAATTGTTCCGCGCGCTGGATGCCATACGCGGCGCGCGCCTCTTCCACGCGCAGGGCGGCGATGCGAATATCGCGGTTGCCGGCCAGCGCCTGCGCAATCAGCGCCTGCAGGCGCGCGTCGGCAAAGTAGGCTTGCCAGGCGATGTCCGCCGCGTGCGCGCCGGCGGGATCGATTTCCGGATACTGCGCCGCCACGGGTAGCGGCGGTGGCGCGTACGGCGGCGCCATCGAGGCGCAGCCGGCCAGGGCCAGCGTGGCGGCCAGTGCAGTGGCCAGCGCGGCCATCCTGGCGCACGCAGATAAAGCGGGAACAGGCATGATCATCTTCTTCCAGTCAATTCAGAATGTTGTAGCCGCCGTCGACATACAAGGTGCCGCCCGTGATGGCGCGTGCGCCGTCGCCGGCGAGGAAGGCGCACAGCGCGCCCACGTCCTCGATGGTGGCCAGGCAGCGCATGGGCGAGCATTCGATGGCATCGGCCATCAGGCGGTCGAAATGGGCAATGCCGGAAGCGGCCCGCGTCTCCAGGGGCCCCGGCGAGATGGCATTGACGCGGATGCCTTGCGGACCCAGTTCCGCCGCCAGGTAGCGCACCGATGCTTCCAGCGCCGCCTTCACGGGACCCATCAGGCCATAGTCGGCGATGACTTCCTCGGCGCCCAGGTAACTCATGGTCATCAGGCTGCCACCGTCCGGCATCAGCGGTTCGGCCAGCTTCGCCATGCGCATGAAGGAGTGGCAGGAGATATCCATCGCCTGCGCGAAGCCGTCAGCCGAACTGTCCGTGACGCGGCCATGCAAGTCTTGTTTGGGTGCGTAAGCGATGGAATGGACGACGAAATCGAGCCGCCCCCACTGCTGCTCGATCTGCGCAAACAGCGCTTCGAGCTGGCCCGGCACGGCCACGTCGAGGGGCGCCATGATGGCCGCCTGCACTTGCTGCGCCAGCGGTTCCACATGTGGACGCGCCTTGTCATTGAGCCAGGTCACGGCCAGTTCGGCGCCGGCCGCGCGCAAAGCGCTGGCGCAGCCCCAGGCGATGCTTTGCGCGTTAGCGATACCCACCACCAGCCCACGCTTGCCCTGCAATGGCAAGTACTGCTGCAAGGCGGCCGTCATGCCTGAACTGGACGCAAGGCGGGCCAAGGCGTGGCCGCGTTCACGCAGCGCACCGCGCCAGCGCGCATGGCGGCGGCGCAAGTGGCCAGGGTGACGCCGCCGGCGCGCGCATACGGCAAAGCAATGGGAGTGTGGGGGTGTAAGGTACTGCACGCGTCAGGCGCGGGGATCTGCATCTTCATGAATCGGGCTTCCGTCACTGAAATTCGAGGCCAGCACCAGTGCGTTCTCGGGGAACTGGTACGGGGCGAAATTACTCTACAGCATTTAGAAGCGTGATTCGTGATGAGTCCGGTCCGCATGCATAATGCTTTTGAGCTAGGTCAACTATAAGTGCGATTGCGGCAATGCAGCATTGATGTAAATCAAATTTTACCTCAATATTAACTAAATGAAATATTTTTCAGGCAAGCGTGCGGGCATGCCCATTTGATAACTCTGCTGGGCTGACAGGAAGAAAAAGGACTTTGCCAGCGCAGTTGGGCATTGCTGTAAAAACAAGCAGCGCTGGGCGGCGGCGGATGGCAGGCAGCGGGGGAGAGATGGACTGGGGACCATGCTATTGCATTGCAACATGGCCCACCATACCTTGCGGAACTGCGCTGAACGGCCTTATTGGCGCGACGCCGCAGGACGCGAATACAGGTCGATGATGGTGCTGATGCCATCCTGGCATACGGAGCAGAACGTCTCGCTGCGGTCGAACATGATGCACTGCATCTCGGGCCGGTAGTAGCCGGACGACTCGTAGTTCGCGCCTTCGAAAGCGCCCACCGCATGGCGCTGCGGCGCCTTCGAGAACAGCTGCTGCGTGTACGCCAGGTCGGCCTTGAACAAGTCGCTCATCTCGCTTTCCGGGCGGTTGGCCGCGCGCAGGGCGGCGCGCTGCTTCTGGTATTGGCGCGCATGGCTGTCGTACGCTTCCTTCGGCCATGGCGTCGGCAGCGGCGTGCCTGCCTTGACGTGGTTCTGCCATTTCAGCCTGGCCGGATCGCGCAGCGCCGTGGCGTTCGGCTCCCACGGCTCCTGCCGCTCGCCATTCGACTGATAAGCCACGGGCGAGGTGTAGTACTCGTCGGCCAGGCCGGCGAAATGGTGGCCGAATTCATGCACGAACAGGTAATTGGCCCAGTCGTTGTTGGCTGCGGCCGTGCTGAACTGGCCGAAGATGCCGCCACCGCCGTAGGTATCGTTATTGACGAGGATTTCGATGAATTCATACGGCGCATACTGCGCCAGGTCGCGCAGGGCGCGGTTGTCCGTCGTCAGCACATAACGCTCGCTGCCGAAAATATCGTAGCGCGTGCCCAGCGGCGACGCATGGTGCACGCCCGTTGATGGACGCGACACGCCCGATTCCTGCGTCGGCGCGGCCATGGCCCACACGTTGAAGTCATTGGCCCGCTCGCGGAACGGCGAGACCGTAAACAGGTGCTCGGCCAATTTCCGCGCCGTCGCTTCGAACTTGCCCATTTCGGCGGCCGTGTAGCCGTCGCCCATGATCAGCAGGTCGACCTTCCCGGACGAGGGGCCACTGATGCGGATCGGGATCGGCTTGACGGGTGCCGGCGGCTGCTTGCGGATCACGTCCTGCGCGGCCGGGTCGACATCGGTGCTCCACACAATGGAAAACAGGCCGCGCTCGTCGCGCTTGAGGATGCGCACGCGCACGGGGTGCTCGGGCTGCGGGAAACGCACGGATTCCTGGAACGCGCGCGTGGTGGTTTTCGCTTCATCGGTACTGGCCCATTCACCGAAAATGGTGGAGAAGCCGCGCGAATACAGCACCTTGCCCGACTTGATGTCGACCACTTCCAGCAGGTTGTTGCCACGGTTGCTGTCATCGATGGGGCGCGCCAGGTTGCCCGGCCATGGCAAGGGCTCGACCAGCACGCGCTCGACCGCATAATGCTCGCCCAGCGCATTGCCACTGTGCTGGTAATCGAGGCGCATGGTGGCCGGCTGGGCGGCACCGGCAGCGTGCGCGACAGGGACGATGCCGGCGGCCAGCGCCAGCGCGCAGAGGAAGGATCGAATCGGGGTCTGCTGCATTTCATTCCTGACACGGTAGAAAAACGGGTAAAAGAAGCGGTTTTCCAAACAAACAGCGGCGCCAGCGGCGGGCATGGAAAAATCCGGTGCGGCACATTGTAGCGACAGGAATACGCACTGCAAAGCACCTATTTCACGCACCCGCTTGACCGCGCCACGCAATCCATTTATATTAGACTGACTAGTCGATCAATTAAAAGGATAGCCAACCGCCATGCGCACCATCGATCCCGGCAAACACGCGGCCCGTCGCGACGCCATTCTCGCCGCCGCGCGCACTTGCTTCGCCCGCAAGGGCTTTCACCAGACCAGCACCGCCGCCATCTGCGCGCAAGCGGGCATGAGTCCTGGCAACCTGTTTCACTACTTCCCCACCAAGCAAGCCATCATCGCCGCCATCGTCGACCAGGAAGGCAGCGAGACGGCCGCCTATTTCACCGGCGTGCAAGGCGGCGCCGATGCGTACGGCGCCCTGCTCGACTTCATGGACCTGGTGCTGGCGCTGGCGGCCGACGGGGATTTTGCGGGACTGGCGCTGGACATTTCCGCCGAAGCGATGCGCGATCCAGATATCGCGGCCAGGGTGGCGCGCAACGATGCCGTGCTGCGTGCCGGCGTGCAGGCGCTGCTGGAAAGCGCTGCTGCGCGAGGTCAGGTCGACGCCGCGCTCGACCCCGCGCAAACGGCCGGCTGGATCGCCGCGCTGATCGACGGCATCTTCAACCGGGTCGCCGTCGATCCCGATTATGCACCGCCGGCGCAGCGCGCCAGCCTGCACCTGCTATTGGCGCGCTTCCTGCGCCCTGCCCTGGCATGAGCGCCTCCATGCAAACCCGGCCCACGCGCATCGCCGA
The DNA here is from genome assembly GCF_030397665.1 of Janthinobacterium sp. SUN073. GTDB lineage: Bacteria > Pseudomonadota > Gammaproteobacteria > Burkholderiales > Burkholderiaceae_D > Janthinobacterium. The sequence goes on from NZ_JAPUBT010000001.1 coordinate 1,328,233, forward strand.
CGTCGACGCCCTGCGCGGTTGCGCCCTGTTCGGCATTTTGGTCGTCAATATCGGCGCCTTCGCCACGCCGTGGTTCGGCCTGGGCTTGACCGATCCGGCCTTTCACGGCGGCGTGGACCGCGCCACGCATTTTCTCGTCGCGCTGCTGTTCGAGACCAAGTTCTATCTGCTGTTTTCCTTCCTGTTCGGCTACAGCTTCACCTTGCAGATGCAGGCGGCGGCGCGCGCCGACGCGCCGTTCGTGCCGCGCATGCTGCGCCGGCAAGCGGGCCTGTGGCTGATCGGCGCCCTGCATGCCGTGTTGCTGTTTCATGGCGACATACTCACCACCTACGCCCTGCTGGGCATCGTGCTGCTGGCAGTGCACCGCTGTGGCGAACGGCCCGCCCTGACCTTGGCCTTGATCCTCATCGCCGTCTGCGTGGCATTCTGGGCGGGTATGGCCTGGCTGCAAAGCCTGCAGCCGGCGGGCGACGCGGCGGACAACGCCGTGGCGATGGTGCAGAAGGCGGCGACCGCGCTGGCCGCCTACCGCGCCACCCCGGCCACCGTCGTCCATCAGCATTTGCGCGAACTGAGTGACATCTGGATCGTCCTGCTGCTGGTGCAAGCGCCGTGCGCACTGGCCATGTTCCTGTGCGGCCTGGCCGCCGGCAAGCGCGAGATGCTGCTGCACGCCAGCGCATACCTGCCGCTGCGCCGCCGCCTTCTATGCGTGGACGTCCGTGTATGCGCAAAGCCAGGCATGGCAGGTGGCGGGACTGGCCGCAGGACTGGCGAGCGCGCCGCTGCTGGCCGGCGCCTACGTGGCGCTGGCGCTGGCCCTGTTCGAGCGCCTGCGTGACGGCACGCTGTTTGCGCTGCTGGCCGATACGGGCCGCATGGCGCTGTCGAACTACCTGCTGCAGTCGGCCATCTGTGCCTGGCTGTTCCTTGCGTATGGCGCACGGCTGATGGGCAGCGTCTCGCCGCTCGGTGCGCTGGCGCTGGCTGTCATCATCTTTTGCGTGCAGCTGCCACTGAGCCGCTGGTGGCTGCGCGGCCACGCTTATGGCCCCGTCGAGTGGCTGCTCAGGGCATTGACGATCGCCGCGTGGCCCCGCTGGCGGCGATCGCGCGCCGCCTATTTGTAGCGGTACAGGGGCTGGCGCAGCTGGATCGGGCGGATATCGAGGCGCAACTTCAGCACCGAATACGCTTCCGCCTCGGTCGAACTGTAGCCGACGCTGTTGACCGTTTTACTGAAGCGGAACTCGAAGCCCAGATCCGGGTACGGGTCGCGCGGGTTGCCGAAGGCGATGCCGATGGCTTCCTGCTGCGCGTTGTCGATCAGGTTGCCCATCAGGTCGAGCACGGCGTTATTGCCGAGGATATCGTTGGTAAACACGGGTTCGCGCATGTCGGGTTGGTTCGGATCGAGCTTGTTGTCGGCCTTGTCCGGTGACGGCGTAAATACGCGCGTGACGAGGTTGAATTTGTCGCCCCGGTCCAGATAGCTGATGGCCGCGTTGCTGATATTGAAATTTTTCACGCCACGGTCGCTGATGGCGCCCGACAGGTCGATCAGCAAGGCGCCGCTGTAGCCGATGACTTCCACGTCGCGCATGGCGTCGACCACCATGGCGCTGTTTTCATCGATACCCAGTCCCAGGTGATAGCCTTTTTTCAGCATCACGGGAATCATGCGCGCAAAGCGCCCGCGTACCAGCAGATGCTGGTCCACGAAGACATCGCTGCCGATGAAGCCCAGGCCCGGCGCAATCTCGCGGCCGTCCGTGACGCCCATCTTGAGCATGTCGAGCACGGGCTTGGCGTCATAGAACATGGTGGTGCTCATGATGGCGGCGCCGGCGCTGGAACCGGCGATCACGCCGCCATTGCGATAGACCGACCAGATGGCTTCCAGCGCGGCCGTGCGGCTGCCGTCCGGGCGCAGCAAGGCTTGCGTGATGCGGCCCTGGTCGCCGCCGGCAAAATAGATGCCGGTGGCCGACTTGATCTGCGTGACGATGGCCGGATCTTCGGCCGCCTTGCGGTAATCGCGATTGGGCAGCTTGACGGCCAGCGGCACGAAAAAGGCATCGGCGCCATATTGATTGAGTTTTTTAATGATGCTTTCACCCGACTTTTCGGGATTCATCGCAGCCGAGGCCAGCACGGCGATCCGCGCGCCCGGCCCGCCCGACAACTTGACGATGCGCTGCCAGACTTCGGCATTGTCGGCGCGCAGGCCGCCGCCGATGATGACGAGGGTGCCCTGCGGGGCGCTGCCGATGGCACTGCCGCCAGGCGCCGCCACGGCATGGAAGCTGCACAATGCCAGCGCGAACAGCAGCGCGGCGCGGAAGGTGTGATACAGGCTTGAAGATGATTTCATGGTGCCTCTCGAATACATGGAAAGGGGCACGCGCCTGGCGCGCGCCCTTGCTGCCAAAACTGCTGCTTGCAACCCAACGCCATCGAGCTACGATACTACCCGCTGCGTGTGACAGCCGTATTGCGGTATCTCCTGCTTTGCCGCCTTATTTGAAGCTGTAATTGGCGCTGGCATAGAAGCGCCGGCCGCGCGGGTCCGAATAAGTAGGGTCATAGCCGGACAGGAAGTAGTACGCCTGGTTCGAGTACGGCGGGCTGGTATTGAACAGATTCTGTATGCCCGCGCGCAGCTTGAACTGCTTGCTGACCGCATACGCGCCCGACATGTCCCACAGCGTGTAGGCCTTCACCCGGTTCGGCTTGACCACGCTGCCATCGTCCGTGTTGATGGCCGAGTTCTGGTCATCGTAGCCTGTCGAATACGTGTTCGACAGGCTGGCCGAATACGGGCCGTTATCCCAGTCCAGCGTGATCGTATGGCGCCAGCGCTGTACCACGCCCTCCGTGACGAATTTATTCAAGTTACTGATAAACACGTCTCCAGGGCTGGTCTGGATTTTCGAATCGAGCACGTAGGTGCCGCTCAGGTGGCCACCGAAACGCCCCCACGCCGTTTTCACGCCATGCAGGTCGGCCGTGATATCGATGCCCGAGGCTTTTTGCGCGCCGCGGTTCTCCTTGCGCAGCTCGATGTAGTCGATTTCATTGTCTTCGTCGCGGTGCACCAGGTTGCCGTACTTGGACAGGTTGGACAGGATGATGTCGTCGCCGATTTCGCTGATCAGGTTCGTGCGCTTGATGTTCCAGTAGTCGGCACTGAAGGTCCAGTGCTGGCTCGGTTCGAGCACCAGGCCGGCCGTGAACTGGCGGCTGCGTTCCGGTTTCAGCTTGTCGTTGCTGTAGCGGCGCGTACGCCAGTTATCGGCGCAGACAGAGTAGTCGTTGTCCTCGGCTTCGCAGTACACGGGATCGGGCAGGGTCGCCGTCTGGCTGTAGACGGTGGGCCGGTGCAAGTCCGACATCGATGGCGCACGGAAGCCTTTGCCGGCCGAGGCGCGCAGCAGCACCTGCTTGCTGGGCATGTAGGTCAGGCCGATTTTAGGACTCAAGGCGCCGCCCACCTGCTGGTAATGGTCATAGCGGCCCGAGAGCTGCGCCTGCCACTGCTTGCTGAATGGCAGCAGCAGTTCGCTGTAGATGGCCTGCACATTGCGGCTGTCGCTGGTGGCCTTGCCCCCTTCTGGCGCGTCATCGTTGGTGATGTTATTACTCATCAACAATGCGGATGGCCGGAAGTCCGTGCGCTCGCGCCGCACTTCGCCGCCCACGGCCAGCGCCAGGTCGCCGCCGCCCAGTGCCATCAGCGCGCGCGACACCTTGAAATCGAGCGAGTCCATGACGCCGCGCGCATGCCGCACTTCGTCGTTGACCTGGATACTATCGAGCAGTGCCTTGCCTGCCGCGCTGGACGGGCCGAACGGATTGATGGAGCCATCCGTGATGCCCTTCTGAAGCTGGTCGGCCAGGAGGTAGCCGTGCGTGTCCTTGTCCCTGACCACGTTGACGCTGTGATTCAAGCCAACGTCGTAATCCCAGCCGCCCACGGTGCCGGTAGCGCCCACCACGTAACGCTGGCTTTCGCTGGTCAATTCGCTGGTGCGCATGCCCGCTTCGTTCAGGCGGATGCGCAGGGCCAGCGTGCCAGTCAGCCCGGCCGCGCTCAGCTGCGGCACCATGCTGGCGTCGATTTCGCCATCCGGCCGCGCTGTCGATCCCACGTAATAGCTGCGCGAACGGCTCAACGCCACCTCCGCATACAGTTGGTGGTCATTGTTCAATTTGAGGACGCCGCGCGTCAGCAGGTTCTGCTTGTCCGTCTTCGGATACAGCTCGGTGTCGCCCATGTAGTTATAGGTACACGCATCGACACCGCCCGTGCCCGACGGCAGATACACATTGGCAGGGCCGCTGCAGCCAGGAATCGACAGGTTGATGAGGCGATTCGTGATCGGCTTCCCATTGAGCAGGAAGCCCTGTTCCTGCAGGTAGTCGCGCTGGTCGCTGGAGAGGCGAATATTCGCCGGACTGGTATAGCTCGACAACAAATGGCCGAGGCGTTCCGGCACATACAGGTTCGGAATGAACTTGCGCTGCGAAGTGCTCAGGCGGTCGGTTTTTTGCAGGTCGACCACGGCAAAGATATTGTAGCCATCCGCCGCCAGGTCGCCCGTGCCGGCCGTGATGCTGGCCGTGCGCTTGCCGGCACCGCCTTCCTGCGTGCCGCTGCCGTAGACATTCAGCTCCACGCCCTGGTAATCCTTGCGCGTAATAAAATTGATGACGCCGCCGATGGCGTCCGTGCCGTACAGGGCCGAAGCACCGTCGAGCAATACTTCCACGCGCTGCAGGGCGGCGGCGGGAATGTTATTCAGGTCCACGCCCGCATCGTCGCCGGGCGAGGCAAAGTTGGCCATGCGCCGGCCATTGAGCAGCACCAGCGTGGACGAAGTGCCCACGCCGCGCAGGTTGGCGCTGTTGAAGCCGCGCTGGTCGCCGCCCACATTAATGCTGACGCCATCGGTCAGGCCGCCCACGTTGGCCGACACGCGCGCCATCAGCTCGGCCGCCGTCGTCACGCCCGCCTTTTCGATATCGGCGCGCGTGATGACCTGCACCGGCAGCGCCGTCTCCGATTCCAGGCGTTTGATGGCCGACCCCGTGATCTCCACGCGCTGCATTTTTTTCTGCGCCGGCTCGCCATCCCGCGCCAGCTCCTGTTCCTGCGCCTGCGCGCCGCTGGCCAGCATGCCCAGCGCCGCCGACACGCTCAAGGCGCCCAGCGCCAGGCGCACGCCTTGCGCCAGCAGCGACTCGCGTGGCAATACGGAACCGCCATCTTGTCTTTTCATGTACATTGCAACTCTCCCCGATGGTATATATCTGATTTTTATCATGATTTTTTCACTGCCTTGCGCTGCCTGGATACTGCTTTCCGGGGCCCCGGCACGCCATGCTCGCCGCCGTACAGATAGGCGGCGATGACTTCGCTCAAGCGGGCCGCTTTTTCAACGTTCTTCTTGTTCGACACCATCAGCGCCACGGCCAGCGCCTCGATCATGGCCAGCGCCGTGCTGGCGCTGCTGGGCAGGACGGGATGCGTGCTTTGCGCATACAGCGCGTGATCGGCCAGTTCGGCCAGGGGGGACGCGGGAGAGTCGGTGAGCGCCACGATGCAGGCGCCGCGGTCGCGCGCGAAGCTGGCCAGGCCGATGCAGTCGAGCGTGTAGCGGGGGAACGAGATCACCACCAGCACGTCGTGCGCCGTCAGGTTGACCAGATGCCCGGCCGCCACTTCCGAACCGCCGATGCCCACCACTTCCACCACATGCGGGCAAAACGGCTGCAGATGCTGCACCAGCATGCCCGCCAGATTGGCCGACAGGCCAAAACCCATCACATACACTACCTTGGCGCGCGTCAGGCGCCGCACCACGGCCTGCATGGCGGGCGGCGACAGGGCATCGGACGTGGCGGCGATATTCGCGGCCGCATACTCCAGGCTTTCCGTGACGGGTGATGTGGCGCGCGCACGCCGTTCTATCGTACGGCGCAATTTGTCGACTGGCTGCAACAGCGATTGCAGGGTTTCGGCCATGGCGCCGCGCATGGCCGAATAATTCTTTTGCCCGATGTCGCGCGCGAAGCGACTGATGGTCGCCGTCGATACCTGGCAGCTATCGGCCAGCTCCTCGATGCCCAGCGCCGTCACGCGCATCTGGTTGCGCAGCAGGTAATCGGCGATCTGCCGCTGCGAGGCCGAGCCGCTGGCCAGCACGTGCATCAGCGTTTGCCCCAGCGGCGATTGCGCGAAGGCGGCATCGGGCGACGCCAGGGCGGCGGCCACGGGCGTGCGGGAGCTGTTGCGGGCAGGACTGGCGGATGATTTCATATCACTGGCGGCCTGTGTTCTTGTGTATGGCGGATGACGGTTAAAAAGGCGAAAACGGGTCGCTGGAACTTACTCTACTCATATCAAAAAGAAAACTCAACAAATATTTGTAAAAGGATTTTCATTGATTTACTTCGTGAAAATAATGCTACATAATCGACCGAAATCCATCAACCGCGCCCCGTTTTGGGGCGAATTTACCATGCAAGTACAACAGCATCCCATCTCCAGCGCGCACGCCAGCGTAGCGTGCCAGTTGAGCAGCTTTCACTTTGGCACGGCGGCGGCCGGCAGCCGCAGTGGCAAGAAGGTGTATATCCAGGCGGCGCTGCACGCGGACGAAGTGCCGGGCATGCTGGTATCGCAATTTTTGCGCCGCGAACTGCTGGCGCTGGAGGCGGCGGGCAAGATCCACGGCGAAGTGATCCTGGTACCGGCCGCCAATCCCATCGGCCTGGCGCAAGCCATCCATGGCGCGCCGTTCGGCCGCTTCGACCTGACCACCGGCATCAACTTCAACCGCGCCTACCGCCACGTGGCCGATGAACTGAAAACCACGCTCGATGGCAAGCTGGGGCAGGATGCGCAAGCCAACGTGGCGCTGATACGCCAGCATGCGCGCGACGCCGTCGCCGCCTGGCGGCCGTCCACGGATGCGGAGACGCTGAAAAAGACGCTGCTGGGCATGGCCATCGATGCCGACATCGTACTCGACCTGCATTGCGATAACGAGGCGGCCCTGCACATCTATACGGGCACGCCGCTGGCGGCGCAGATCGCGCCCCTGTCCGCGCTGCTGGGCGCGCGCGCCGTGCTGCTGGAACTGGCGGCCGGCGAAGAGCCGTTCGACGAAGCCTGCAGCCGCCTGTGGTGGGACCTGGACGCACACTTCCAGGGCCGCTATCCGATTCCCGCCGCCTGCCTGTCGACCACCGTCGAATTGCGCGGCGAAGTGGAAGTGAGCTACGCCCTGGCAGAGCGCGACGCCACCGCCCTGCTGCGCTTTCTTGCCATCGAGGGCGTACTGGAGATAGCCGGCGCCGGCGACGACCTGCCCGCACCGCAATGCGCTCCCACGCCGCTGGCCGGCGTGGAACCGATCCTCGCGCCGCATCACGGCGTACTGGTGTACCTGCGCGAAATGGGCGAGGTGCTGGCCGCCGGCGATGCGCTGGCCGACCTGATCGATCCGGTCAGCGGCGAGACGACGACCTTGCGCTGCAGCGTCGCCGGAGTCTTCTTTGCGCGCAGCGCCCACCGCCACGTCTTGCGCGGCATGAACGTCGGCAAGGTCGCCGGCGCCATCGCCTTCCGCGACGGCAGCCTGTTGAGCCAATAAATGTCACCCATGAGAAAGTTCAAGCTCCCCAACACCTTCGTCCTGCTGTGCGGCATCCTGGCCATGATCGCGCTGGCGACCTGGCTGGTGCCGGGCGGGAAATTCGACACGCAACTGGTGAACGGCAAGCAGCTGATCATTCCCGGCACGTTTCACTACGTGGACAACAAGCCGCAGGGACTGGCCGCGCTGATGATGGCGCCCATCAAGGGCTTCGTCGACGCCAGCCTGATCATCGGCTTCATCCTGATCGTCGGCGGCGCCTTCGCCGTGCTGCAAAAAACGGAAGCCTTCGATTCGCTGATCAAGGCCATCGCCAAGGCGCATACCAGTTCGCGCTTCGTGCGCGCCGCCATCATTCCCGTCTTCTTCACCATGTTCTCGCTGGGCGGCGCCACTTTCGGCATGAACGAGGAAGCCATTCCCTTCATCCTGATCTTCGTGCCGCTGGCGCTGGCGCTGGGCTATGACACCATCACGGGCGTGTCGATTCCCTTCATCGGTTCGCAGGTGGGCTTTTCCGCCGCCTTTTTAAATCCGTTCAACGTCGGCATCGCGCAGGGCATCGCCGGCGTGCCGATCTTTTCCGGCATCGGCTACCGCCTGATCGTATGGGCCATCGCCACGGCCGTCAGCATCGTATTTTTGATGTGGTATGCGGCGCGCATCAAGCGCCATCCGGAAAAAAGCCCGACCTACCTGCTCGACATCGAAAAGCGCAACGAGCATTCGATGGACCTCGACAGCTTTGCCGGCATGACCCGCACGCACCGCGCGGTGCTGTGGATTTTCATGGCGACTTTGCTGACGATGGTCGTCGGCGTCGTCAAGTACGACTGGTTCATCGATGAAATCGCCGCCCTGTTCCTGGTGATGGCCATCGTCGTCGGCCTGGTTGGCCGGCTCGACATGGACAGCCTGGTGGCGTCCTTCGTGCAAGGCGCGCGCGACATGGTCAGCGTGGCGCTGGTCATCGCGCTGGCGCGCGGCACCATGATCCTGGCGCGCGATGCGCAGATCATCGACACCATGCTGCATGCGCTCACGCCCCTGGTGGCGTCGTCAAGCCCCGTCTTTGCCGCGCAAAAGATGTTCTTCATGCAGTCGGTGATCAACTTCTTCATCCATTCCGGCAGCGGCCAGGCGGCGCTGACCATGCCCATCATGGCGCCGCTGGCCGACCTGGTGGGCGTGACGCGCCAGACGGCCATCCTGGCTTTCCAGTTCGGCGAATTCACCACGCCGATGATTCCCACCTCCGGCATCACCGTCGGCGTGCTGGCGCTGGCGCGCGTGCCGTGGATTACCTGGGCCAAGTGGATGATCCCGCTGCAGCTGATTTATCTGGTGCTGGCGCTGCTGCTATTGATTCCGCCGTGCCTGATGCACTGGCAGTAAATACCCCGGCCATGGCGACACCCAGGCCCCATGGCTTTTTTGCGCCCGACTCTCAAGGTAATCAATCAACGCTGGTAGATGTCCGGCATATAGCGTTCCATCAGCGTTTCCGGGCGCAGCGGCGCCGTGAAACTGTAACGCGCGTACAGCGTATGCGCCGTGCCGGTGGCCAGCATGAAACGGCGCAGTCCCTGCAAGTCGGAATGTGCCATGACGGCTTCCATCAGGCGCTTGCTATAGCCGCGGCCCCGGTACTCTTCCAGTACATACACGTCGACCAGATAGGCAAACGTGGCGTAGTCACTGACCACGCGCGCGAACGCCACCTGGCGGCCGTCAAGCGTGCCGCCAAAGCATAGAGAATGGTCGATGGCGCGCTGTACGGTAGCCAGCGGGATGCCGATGGCCCATGTCGATTGCGTGCTGAGAAAATGGTGGATGGCTGGAACGTCGAGTTCCGCCTTGTCGGTGCTGATCATCAAATGTGACATCGCGCAGGCCCTGCTAGCGTTAAAAGCACGATCATCGGCCTTTTTGCTGCGGCTGTCACCAGGGCTGGATAGAACCGGGGGCGCCACCCGTTCTGCCTGTCCGTGATGCGGTGTTGCTGTTTGCTGCGGATGCTGCTTGTACTGCCGGCAATGCCATCGCCGCGCTTACAGGGCGGCTTTTTCTTCGGCGCTCAGACGCTTGGCGCTGACGTACACGGTGTGCATGGCGGCTTGATCGGCGCTGGCGGCGATGGGGGCTGGCGCGGCGCGAAATTTCGGCACGGCGGCGGTGGCCAGGCTGGTTGCGGCGGCGATGGCGATGATGGCAACGAAGATGGCTTCCATGTTTTTAGCGATGTTCATGATGGTGTCCTTTGAGTGGCTGGTTGTGTGTTGCGATGATTGAACTGTAGGCCGATCGCCCCTGAACTGCCATCGGATTGCGACCAAACGCACGATTCGCGGGACAGAATACAAAAAGCCCGGATGGAACGCAGAACAGCATCCGCAGCGTCGCATTTGACGCGTGCCAGCCCCATTCCCGGCCATTTCAGCGCCCTGCAAGCCCCTAAAAGCCCTACCGCAGGCCAACCTTGTTTATAATCGCCTTACACTAAAGGACTTCTTTCATGACTGATCAATTCTCCAAAAAGGGCGAAGCCTGGTCGGCCCGGTTTTCCGAACCGGTCTCGGACCTCGTCAAGCGCTACACAGCTTCTGTATTTTTTGACAAGCGCCTGGCGCTGTTCGACATCGAAGGTTCGCTGGCCCATGCGGAAATGCTGCATGCGCAAGCCATCATCAGCCCGGCCGACTACGCTGAAATCGTGCGCGGCATGGCGCAAATCTCGCAGGAAATCGCCGCCGGCCAGTTCGAATGGCTGCTGGACCTGGAAGATGTCCACCTGAATATCGAAAAACGCCTGACCGAACTGGTAGGCGATGCGGGCAAGCGATTGCACACGGGCCGTTCACGCAACGACCAGGTGGCCACCGACATCCGCCTGTACGTGCGTTCCGCCATCGACGACATCACCGCCCTGCTGGCGACGTTCCGCAGCGCGCTGACGGACCTGGCCGAACAGCATGCCGACACCATCATGCCGGGATTTACCCACATGCAGGTGGCCCAGCCGATCACCTTCGGCCATCACATGCTGGCGTATGTCGAGATGTTCGGCCGCGATGCCGAGCGCATGGCCGATTGCCGCAAGCGCGTCAACCGCCTGCCGCTGGGCGCCGCCGCCCTGGCCGGCACCACCTTCCCCATCGACCGCCTGCGCGTGGCAAAAACGCTGGGCTTTGACGACGTCTGCCACAACTCGCTCGACGCCGTGTCGGACCGTGATTTCGCCATCGAATTTTGCGCCGCTGCCGCCGTGCTGATGATGCACGTGTCGCGCATGGCCGAGGAATTGGTGATCTGGATGAGCCCTCGCATCGGCTTCATCGACATCGCCGACCGCTTCTGCACTGGCTCGTCGATCATGCCGCAAAAGAAAAACCCGGACGTACCGGAACTGGCGCGTGGCAAGACGGGCCGCGTGTATGGCCACCTGATTGGCCTCTTGACCCTGATGAAAGGCCAGCCGCTGGCCTACAACAAGGATAACCAGGAAGACAAGGAACCGTTGTTTGACACCGTCGACACCGTCATCGACACCTTGCGCATCTTCGCCGACATGGCCGGCGGCATCACGGTAAAACCGGAAGCGATGCGCGCGGCAGCCCTGCAGGGTTATGCCACGGCGACCGACCTGGCCGACTACCTGGTCAAGAAGGGCTTGCCGTTCCGCGACGCCCATGAAGCGGTGGCCCTGGCCGTGCGCGCCTGCGTCGATGCCGGTTGCGACCTGGCCGACCTGTCGCTGGAGCAGCTGCGCGCGTTTTCCCCGTTGACCGGTGAAGACGTGTTTGAAGTGCTGACGCTGGAAGGCTCCGTCGCCGCGCGCGACCACGTGGGCGGCACCGCGCCGCGCCAGGTGCGCGCCGCGATCGCCCGCGTGCGCACGCAACTGGAAAAATAAACCGCGCTTGCGCGCTCAAGCGCCCCGCTGCATCGCTGCAGCGGGGCGTTTTTCATTGCGCGACGATTTTCGACAGCACGGAAAAAGCGGCCCCCGTCTGCGATGCTTCCAGCAGCAAGGTCAGCTCCGTATACGTGCAGATGATATTGATCAGGTTGATGCGCTCCCAGGCCAGGCGCTTGAGGATGGCGTGATACACGCCCGGCGTATAGCAGGTTTCGGGCGCCAGATGCAAGGTCACGGCCGTCACCCGTTCCAGGCGCGCCAGTTCCTGCTCTTCGCCGAACACCTCTTCCACCAGCGCATGCAGCGAACGGCTGCAGATCACCATCACCTCGTTGACGCCGCGCGTGACGGTAATGAACGTGCCGCGCTGGGGCGCTGCCAGCGCCAGCAACTGGCGCTGGCAGGCATACGTCTGGTCGGAGTAGCGGTAGGTAAAAATCATCAATTCGCTGCGCGTGGACAGTTCGCCCGCGCGGTGCGCCAACACGATCTCGCCGCTTTTCTGCTGCGGCATCCGCTCGGCCAGGCGGCGCAGCGCCATCACCACGGCGGCCTGCCCCACCGGTTTCCACAGGTCGGTCTGCAATTGCGGCTGCAACTGGCGCGCCAGTTCCGACAAGTTGAGCAAGCCCCGGCCCAGCCCCTCGCTGAGAAACGCCGATTCCATCACGATCTGTTCCACTTTGGTCGCTATCGAAAGCATAGTTTTTCGGGCCGGTGATTCCGGTGCACGCACCAGGAGCCGGCAACCCTTCCTGAAAAAAGGATGCACTGCGCCAGCGGCCACGCCGGGTGGCGCGGTCGGACTCGCTGAAAAGCCCCCGTCGCAGGGGGAGGAGCCGAATAGCGGCGGCTAGGAAGGCGGATGCAGCATGCAGGCCGCTCCAGAGGGGAAATGGCTGAAACCAACAGCAGAAAACAGAACTGATGTCATGTGAAACTCCCGATTTTTTCCCGATGCGCCGTATCTGGACGCGGTCATTGCCGCGTGCGCTTTTTTTGTCTTCGCGTGCGCCACTGGGGACCACGCGCAGACCTAGTGTAGATCGCAACATTTAGAAAATGCAACAGTGTTTTTCCAACAGAACACGTCATTGAGGGAATGGGTCCAAAACAAAATTTGCAGCTTGCGATACATCAAACTTTGCGACGATATCGCGCCGATAAATGTTCAATTCTTAACAAAAATTCGCGTAGTGACCCATTTCTTGAATTTTTTGACATGGCGATCTCGACAAGTTTAGTGTCCCCTTACCCGACTTCATGCCACCACAAAAACGGCAGGCTATCCGCTCGCCGCCAGGCACGCCGGGGTGGCCATCAGGCATCGCGGCCAGCTCATTCACCATTTCCTTAACCGATACCATGGAGCAGAAATGAATTTACGTTTGACGATAGTTGCCGCATCCATCGCCGCCCTGCCGCTGATGGCCACCACGGCCGATGCCGCCACGCCGCTGCCACACACCCTGATGGCCGCCCCGGTCACCCTGGCCTCTCCACAAGAGAACGCCAGCCTGGTCAACAAGTTGGCCGCGCAGGCGCGCAGCCGCGGCCTGAATACCGAACATGGCTTTGCCGTCGGCGCCCAGCATCCGGGCGTCAGCGGCACGCGTGTGAGCCGCGTACAGCACACCTACAAGGGCTTGCCCGTCTTCGGTTCCGAGACGGTGGTGGTCAGCAACAGCGCCGGCGACATCGTCAGCGAATCCGTGTCGGACCGCGCTTCGGGCCTCGGTAGCGGCGGCATCAATGCCGTCACCCGCAGCGCCACCACCGATATCGACACCACGCCGGCAGTCAGCGCTGCCGCCGCCATCGCCGCCGCAGTGAAAAGCATCGGCGTGCCGGCCGTCGACCACGTGCCGCCGCATGCGCAACTGCTGATCTATCCCGTGATGAAAACCGTGCGCGTGGCTGGCGCCGAGAACAAATCGGAAGCGGCACTGAACGCCCTCGACGTGCAGGACGTGGTCGACCACTACGAGTTGGCCTACCTGGTGCAGACGCGCATGATCAGCGGTAACAAACCCGTCTACTACGATACCATCGTCAGCGCCAAGGACGGCCGCATCCTGCGCCAGTGGAAAGCCCTGAAAACCGTCGCCGGCATCGGCAACAGCCAGTACAACGGCCAGGTGCCGCTCAACACCACGCTCACGGGCAGCACCTACACCATGAAGGACCCCAGCCGCGGCACGGGCGGCAGCTTCGGCGGCATGGCCATCACGAATGCCAACCACGGCACCACCTCGGGCAGCGTGTACAGCAGCACCAGCAATACCTGGGGCGACGGCCAGCAGTACATCAACGGCGGCAGCACCACCAACGCCAATGGCCAGACGGCGGCCGTGAACGCGATGTGGGGCCTGATGAACACCTACGACACGCACAAGAATGTGCTGGGCTGGTCCAGCCTGGACGGCAACAACACGGCCACCCACATCGCCGCCCACGTCAACACGGCTTACGACAACGCCTACTACGACAGCAGCTGCAAGTGCATGTACATCGGCGACGGCGGCAGCTCGTTCAACAACCTCGGTTCCATCGACGTGATCGGCCATGAAATGGGCCACGGCATCACGGACGCCACCTCGGGCCTGATCTACTCGCAGGAATCGGGCGGCTTGAACGAATCGAGCTCGGACATCGCCGGCGAAATGGTGGAAGCGTATGCGCGCGCCGGCGGCACGGGCACCAGCATTCCCAACACGGGCAACGATTGGATGACGGGCAAGGAAATCGCCAAGAATGGCCAGCCACTGCGCTGGCTGTACAAACCGAGCAAGGATGGCAGCAGCCCGAACGCATGGAGCAGCACCATCAAGAACCTCGACGTCCACTACAGCAGCGGCCCGAACAACCGCATGTTCTACTTCCTGTCGCAAGGATCGAACTCCACGTCCAGCAGCGACTACTACAGCTCCTACCTGAACAAAAGCCCGCTGGCCATGACGGGTATCGGCAGCGACAAGGCCTACCGCATCTGGTTCAAGGCATCGACCACCAAGTTCACTTCGTCGACCAACTACGCCGATGCACGCAACAAGGTGCTGCTGGCCGCCGAAGAACTGTATGGCGTGGGCAGCGCCGAGGCGACGGCCGTCAAGCGCGCGTATGCGGCCATCAACGTGGGTGCCGACGTCGATGAAAGCGGCACGGGCGGCGCGGTGAGCATCACCAGCCAGCCGGCCAGCATCACCGTCGCACCGGGCGCCACCGCCTCGTTCGCCGTGGGCGCGGGCGGCGGCACGGCGCCATACACCTACAAGTGGTACCGCAACGGCGCCGTGATCAGCGGCGCCACCTCGCCCGCCTACAGCTTCACGACCGTGGCGGCCGACAGCGGCGCCGTCTTCAAGGCAACGGTGACGGATTCGTCCTCGCCCGCCGTGACGGCCACGTCGAACAACGCCACCCTGACGGTGGGCACCAGCAGCGCCACCGAACGCGTGACGAACGGCGGCTTCGAGTCCGGCGCCACGGGCTGGAGCGGCACCACGGGCGCCATCGGCACCTTCACGGGGCAGACCGCGTACGAAGGCACGCAGTACGCCTGGCTGGGCGGCAATGGCGCCACGGCCAGCGAATCGCTGACGCAAAGCGTGGCCATTCCGGCCGGCGCCACGTCCGCCAACTTGAGCTTCGCGCTGCATATCGACACGGCTGAAACGGGCAATACCGTGTACGACAAGCTGGTCGTCACCGTGAAGAACAGCGCCGGCACGGTGCTTGGTACTCTGGCCACGTATTCGAACGTGAACAAGGCGGCCGGCTACCAGATCCGCACCTTCGACCTGATCGCCTACAAGGGCCAGACCGTACAGATCTCGTTTGCCGCAACCGAGGACGCCTCGCTGCAAACCTCGTTCGTGATCGACAAGGTCAGCCTGATCACCCAGTAAGCGGCTGAACATGCGGGCAAGCCATCGATACAAGGGCTTGCCCGCGCATGCAACACCGCACGATTGATTTTCTGGCAATTCCAGTCTACCCTGCGGCAAATCATTGCCTCTTGCTGCTGCCGGTACCCGC
Source organism: Janthinobacterium sp. SUN073 (assembly GCF_030397665.1). Lineage (GTDB taxonomy): Bacteria > Pseudomonadota > Gammaproteobacteria > Burkholderiales > Burkholderiaceae_D > Janthinobacterium. The sequence goes on from NZ_JAPUBT010000001.1 coordinate 1,343,857, forward strand.
GACGAATTGAACTTTTTTTGGATTGTTCCCGACCGATGCCTACCATGACCGCACGCGCCTTCCTCCCTGGCAGCCTGTCCCTGTCTACTTCCGTCGCCCTGCTCACCTGAGCCGACGATGCAGTTCCACCTCCAGGTGCAGGGCCCGGCCGGCAGCCAGGCACTGGCCGTCGACGCCGCCAGCGAGGCCGAGGCGATCCGCGCGGCCGTGCGCGGCGGCTGGCGCGTGCTGGCCGTCGACGCTGGCGCCACCTCAGACACGGGCGCCGCGCTACGCCCGGGCAAACAGGAACTGCCCCTGCTGCAATTCAGCCAGGAGCTGCTGGCCCTGCTCGAAGCGGGCCTGAACCTGGGCGAGGCCATGGCCACCCTGCACAACAAGGAAACGCGCCCGGGCGCCAAGGCCACCCTGGCCGCCATCGTGCTCACCCTGCAGCAAGGGCAGAGCTTTTCCGACACCTTGGCCGGTTTCCCCGACATCTTCCCCGACATTTACATCGCCACCGTGCATGCGGCCGAACGCTCGGGCAACCTGCCGGAAGCGCTGGCGCGCTTTGTCGGCTACCAGCTGCAGTTCGACGCCATCCGCAAAAAACTCATTTCCGCCGCCATCTACCCGTGCATGCTGCTCGTCGTCGGCGGCCTGGTGACGTTGTTCCTGCTCGGCTACGTGGTGCCGAAGTTCAGCGTCGTCTACGAAAGCTCGGGCCGCGAGATTCCCTGGATGTCGCAGATGCTGCTCGGCTTTGGCCAGACCCTGGCCGCGCATCCGCTGCTGTGTGCCGGCGCGCTGGCCGCCGCGGTCGGCGCCGTGGTCTTTGGCATCGCCAATGCCGGCGCGCGCCAGGCCCTGGTCTTGCGCTTGCTGCGCCTGCCGGTGCTGGCCGGGAAGGCGGCCGAATTTCGCCTGGCCCGCTTCTACCGCGCACTGAGCCTGCTGCTGCACGCCGGCATCCCGCTGCACAAGGCGCTGGCCATGGTGGCCCCCATGCTGCTGCCGGCGCAACAGGAGCAACTGGCGCAGGCGCGCCGCGCGGTGCGGGAAGGCATGCCGTTTTCCACCGCGCTGGAACACGCCGGCATGGCCACGCCGGTGGCGCAATCGCTGCTGAAAGTGGGAGAAAACACGGGCCGCCTGGGCGACATGCTGGAACGCTCGGCCAAGTTCCACGACGAGGAATTCGCCCGCTGGGTGGACTGGGCGTCGCGCCTGCTCGAGCCGCTGCTGATGACCATCATCGGCGTGGTGATCGGCGGCGTGGTGGTGCTGATGTACATGCCGATCTTTGAACTGGCCGGGAGCTTATCTTGAATTTCATGTCATGAACGCACGCGACGAAGAACGCACCGTCCTCGATGCCGCCATGCTGCGCCGGGCCCACGCCAGCGCGCTGGAACAGGGCCGCCCGCAGATGGCCGTGCTGCAGGAAACGGCGGCCCTGCCGCCCGAAGTCTTTTTGCGCCAGCTGGCCGCCCTGTTCCGCTACCCGGCCTGGACGATGGCCGAGCTGCAGGCCGCCTTGCCCGCCTTTGCCCTGCTGCCCTACACGGATTGCGCCCAGCGCGACTGCGTGCTGCTGCAGCCGGGCGCACCCGGCGCGCCGCCCGTGCTCGTCATCGGCAACCCGTTTGCCGAAGACTTGCTGCAATGGGCCGACTTCAGCCTGTCCACGCCCTTCACGGTGGCGCTGGCACACCCGGACGACCTGGCCGCCTATTTGCTGCAGCAGGAAAGCGTGCAGCAGGCGATGCAGGAGATGCAACACGGTGATGATGTGCCGGGACTCGACCAGAGCATCGAAGACATCTCGCTCATTCGCATCAGCGAGGACAGCAGCCCGGTGGTGAAACTGGTGAACTCCACCATCTACGATGCCCTGAAATTCCAGGCCAGCGACATCCACCTCGAATGCGACGTGGCCAGCCTGGTCATCAAGTACCGCGTCGACGGCGTACTGGTGCAGGCGGGCCAGGTGCAGGGGCTCCAGATGGCCGAACAGATCATCTCGCGCATCAAGGTCATGGCCGATCTCGACATCGCCGAGCGGCGCATCCCGCAGGATGGCCGCTTCAAGGTGCGCGTGAAAGGGGCGGAGATCGATTTTCGCGTCTCCATCATGCCCAATATCTTTGGCGAGGACGCCGTGCTGCGCCTGCTGGACCGGCGCGCGCTGACGGAGGCGGCGCAGGCGCTGCGCCTGGAGAGCCTGGGCCTGAACGAGGACGCCATCGAGCAGATCCGCCGTCTGGCGGCCAAGCCGCACGGCATGCTGCTGGTGACGGGGCCCACCGGTTCCGGCAAGACCACCACCCTGTACGCGGCCATCACGGAAATCAATACGGGACGCGACAAGATCGTCACCATCGAAGACCCCGTCGAATACCGATTGCCGCGCGTGCTGCAGATTCCCGTCAATGAAAAAAAGGGACTGACGTTCGCGCGTGGCCTGCGCTCCATCCTGCGCCACGACCCCGACAAGATCATGATCGGCGAGATCCGCGACGACGAAACGGCGCAGATCGCCGTGCAGGCGGCGCTCACGGGTCACCTGGTGTTTACCACCGTGCACGCGAACAACGTCTTTGATGTGGTCGGCCGCTTCCTGCACATGGGCGTGGATGCCTACAGCTTTGCGGCGGCCCTGAACGGTATCGTGGCGCAGCGCCTGTTGCGCCTCAATTGCATCCATTGCGCCGTCGACGCCAGCGCCGAAGTGCTGGCCGATGCGCAGCAATTGCGCGACAGCGGCCTGGCCCTGCACCAGCTGCAGGACTGGCAATTCATGGCAGGCAAGGGCTGCGGCCATTGCCGCGGCACCGGCTACAAGGGCCGCAAGGCCGTCGCCGAGGTGCTGATGCTCAGCGACGCCATGCGCGAAATGATCTGCACGCGCGCGCCACTGAGCCAGATGAAGGAAGAAGCGGCGCGCAACGGTTTTCGCCTGGCGCGCGAAGCGGGCCTGGACCTGGTGCGGCGCGGCGAAACCACTTTAGCGGAGCTCAATCGTGTCACTTATTGAACGCGTTAGCCGCGCCACCGTGTGCCTGTACCTGGCGCCGCACGGCTTGCACGGCGTGCTGCGCCGCGCCGGCCATCCCGTGCCCGACAGCGCCTTCCACCTGCCGATTGCGAACCCCGACGCCAGCTGGCAAGTGGCGCTGGCCGCCCTGCGCGGCTGGCTCGAACAGCACAATGAAAAAACACTGCCGCTGGCCGTCAGCCTGGCCAGCCGCTGGTGCGCCATGCTGGTGGTGCCGTGGAGTGGCGCCCTGCTCGACCGGAGCAGCGCACAGCGCTTCCTGCATAGCCAGTTCGCTGCCGTCTACGGTGATGGCGCGCGCGCCTGGCGCCTGGCTGCCGACGACGCGCCCTATGGCAAGCCGCGCCTGGCCTGCGGCATCGATGCAGCCTTGCTGCAAGGCGTGCAGGATGCGGCGGCAGCGCATGGCCGGCGCTGCCTGTCCATCGAACCCATCGTCGGGCCGGCCTGGCGCAGCATCGCTGGCGGCAAGCCTGCCGGTAGCAAACCTGCCGCCTTCGCCCTGGTGGAAGCGGGACGGCTACTGCTGGCAACGACGAGCAGCGGGCGCATCACGGCCCTGCACAGCCAATCCTGCGCTATCGCCTGGGGCGATGAACTGGATAGCGCGTGGCGGCGCTGGAACCTGCGCACACCGCAGCTCGACGCCATCGGACAGGTGGCGCTGCTCGACTTGAGCGGCGTGCCACAAGCGGAGGTGCCAGAGCGCTTCGTGCCCATCGCCGTGGCCAGCGGCGCCCACCTGATGCGGGAGGCCGCATGGGCCTGAGCCGCCTTGAATTCCTGCCGCCCGGAGCAAGGCAGACCTTCAAGGGCTGGCGCCTGGCCCTGTGCCTGGCGGGCGGCCTGATGCTGCTGCCGGCCGCCGTGTACTGGCTGGTGCAGGCGCAGGAAACGCGGCGCCTGGAAGCCCAGCTGGCGCAGCTGCAGCCAGCGCGCCCCGTGCGCGCCCCTCTCTCGGCAAGCCAGCAGCGCGAACGCGACCTCGAACTGAAACAGGTGGCCGCCGCCGTACGCCAGCTTAACCTGCCCGTCACGCGCCTGGTCAGGACGGTGCAGGCGCCGCGCGACGTGCGCGTGGCCCTGCTGGGACTGGACCTGAACGCGCAGCAGGGACAGGATGGCGCCAGCGTGCTGAAAATCGCCGCCGAAGCGGAAACGCCGCAGGACATGCTCAACTACCTGGCCTTCCTGAACCAGCAGCCCATGTTCAGCTCCGTGTATCTGCTCAAGCACGAGATGCACGCCAACGCGCCGGAACACCCGTATCGTTTTCAGCTGGAGGCGCAATGGCGGCAATAAAACCGGCACTAAAAGCCAGCGCGCCCGTGGCCCGTCCACGCCTGCAGCTGCGCATGCCGCCGCGCCTGCAGTGGAAAGCGCAGCGGCTGTGGCATACGCTGGGCTGGCCTTGCGCCATCGGCGCGGCCTGCCTGGCGCTGGCCGCCTTCGCCGTGCAGCAAGGCGACGCGCTGGCCGCACACCAGCAGCAATTGACGGCGCAACTGGCCGCTGCTGCCAGACAGTCGGCGCTGCCGCCGGCGGCCATCACGCTCGATGCCGATGCCGACAGCCTGGCCGCCTTTCACGCTTACCTGCCCACGCATGACAGCATTCCCGAACAGTTGAAGGCCTTGCTGGAGGTGGCGCAAAAGAGTGGCGTCACCCTGGCCAAGGCCGACTACAAGCCGCAGGAAGACGGTAACACGGCCTTTTTGCGCTACCAGATCACCCTGCCCGTACACGCTGAATACGCGCAGTTGCAAGCCTTTATCGTCGACGCCCTGCAGGTGCTGCCCACCCTGACGCTCGACTCCGTGCTCTTCAAGCGCGAGCAGATCGAAGCGGGCGAGATCGACGCGCGCATCCAGTTCATCCTGCTGGTGAAAAAGGCGGAGGTACGCCGATGAAAAAGGCCGTACTGGGAGCCGCCGCCGTAGCGACCTTGCTGGCCGCCCTCTTCGCGCCCGAGGATGAAGGCAGCATCGTGGGGCCGGCCACAGCCACGCCGCGCCAGGTGGAACGGGTGGCGGTCGCGCCGCTCGCCGCAGTCGCCGCGCCGCAGACCAATCGCGCGCTGGCCATCCATCCGCGCCGGGCGCTGGAGGACGAGGAAGCGGCCACCCTGTTCGCCAAGCAAAGCTGGCAACCGGAGACGCCGAAAAAGATCATGCTCGACCAACAGGCGGCCCGCGCGGCACTCCCCGCCGCCAGCGTCGATGCGAACGCGCCGCCACCGCTGCCCTTTCAATTCCTTGGCCGCTTTGTCGATGAAGGCAAGGCGGCCTACTTCCTGCAGGCGGGCGAACGCAACGTGGTGGCGTGGCCCGGCGACACGCTCGAAGAGCGCTACCGCTTCGACGGCGTGGTGCAGGGCGCCCTGCAATTTACCTATCTGCCGCTCAACCTGAAACAGACACTCGCCGTAGGGGACCTCAATTGAAACGACGCGCCGCACGTATGTCTCGTACTCTCCTCACCCTGCTGCCGATGCTATCCCTGCTGGCCGCCTGTGCCGGCAACCAGGCCTATACCGATGGCCAGGCCATGCTGGGCGCGGGCCGCACGGAACAGGGCCTGGCCCTGCTGGAACAGGCGGCGCAAGCCGAGCCGACCAACGCCAAGTACCGCATCGCCGTCACGAATGGCAGGATGCGCGCGCTGAACAAGCTGAATGGCGCTGCGGAAGCGCTACGCCAGCAGGGCAACCTAGCCGGGGCGCAAGCGCTGTACCGGCAGGCACTGGCGCTGGACGCCAGCAACGACGTGGCGCAGCGGGGCCTGGCCGGCGTGGAGCAGGATGAACGGCACCGCAAGCTGGTGCAGGAAGCGCAGGCCAGCTATCAGCGCGGCGGCGAAGCGAATATCGCCCAGGCGCAGGAAGCCTTGCGCCAGGTGCTGCAGGAACGCCCCGCGCAGCGCGAAGCGCTGGCCCTGAAAAGCCGCATCGGCGACGCGCAGGCCAGCGCCCGGCCGGCCGGCGGCAAGCTCGCGGCCGCCTACCGCAAACCCGTGACGCTGGAATTTCGCGACGCGCCCCTGCGCTCCGTGTTTGACTTTATCAGCAAGGTGTCGGGCCTGAACTTCGTCTTCGACAAGGAAGTCGACCCGGCCCTGCGCGCCACCATTTCCGTGCGCGACACCAGCATCGAAGAAGCGATTGCCATGCTGCTGGGCGCCAACCAGCTGGAACAAAGCGTCACTAGCGACAAGTCGATCACGATTTACCCGAACACGCCGCAAAAGGTGAAGGATTACCAGCAACTCGTGGTACGCACCTTCTTCCTCGCCAATGCGGACGTCAAGACGGTGGCGTTTTCCATCAAGACCCTGCTCAAGGCCAAGGATGTCGTCACCGACGAGCGCCTGGGCATCATCATGCTGCGCGATACGCCGGAAATGGTGCGCATGGCCGAACGCATCATCAACGTGCAGGACCTGGCCGACCCGGAAGTGATGCTGGAAGTCGAGGTGCTGGAAGTCAAGCGCACGCGCCTGATGGAGCTGGGCGTGCGCTGGCCCGACCAGGCCAACCTGACACTGGCTGGCATCGCAGGTAGCACGGGAGGCTTGGGCGGCCTGAAGGTGGCGGACCTGCGCCGCATCAATGGCGACAATATCAACCTGGGCATCGGCGGCGTCACCCTGAACGCCAACAAGACCGATAGCGACAGCAATATCCTCGCCAACCCGCGCATCCGCGTGCGCAACAAGGAAAAGGCCAAGATCCTCATCGGCGACCGCGTGCCCGTGATCACCGTCACGACGAACAACGGCGTCAGTTCCGACAGCGTCAACTACATCGAGGTGGGCCTGAAGCTCGACGTCGAACCGAACGTCTACCTGGACGACGAGGTGGCCATCAAGATCAACCTGGAAGTGTCGAACGTCGTCAAGGAAGTGATCAGCAAGACGGGCACGCAGGCTTACCAGATCGGCACGCGCAGCGCCTCCACCGTGCTGCGCCTGAAGGATGGCGAGACGCAGGTGCTGGCAGGGCTGATCAGCGACGAGGACAGGGGCACGGCCAACAAGGTGCCCGGCGTGGGCGAACTGCCCATGTTGAACCGCCTGTTCGGCAGCCAGAAGGATGACGCCATGCGCAGCGAGATCGTACTGTCGATCACGCCGCGCCTGCTGCGCAGCATCCGCCGCCCGGACCTGCTGACGGCCGAATTCAATTCGGGCACCGAGGCAGCGGTGGGCGGCCGCGCCAGTGTGGGCGGCACGCTTGACGCCATCGCCGCGCCCGAGCAGGCCGCGCCGCGTACCGGCTCGCCCATGACGGGCGGCGACGAAGCGCCCGCCGCCGGCGACAAGGCAGGCAAAGGTGGCCAATGAGGTGGCCAGTGAAACAGCAAGGCTTTACCTTCATCGAGCTGATGATCACCCTGGCCATCATGGCGACCCTGGCCACGGTGGCCGTGCCGATGGCGCAGGTGGCCTTGCAACGGGCGAAGGAGCAGGAATTGCGCAGCGCCCTGATCGAGATACGCGAAGCCATCGATACCTACAAGCGCGCCTCGGACAATGGCCGCATCAAGCTGTCGCTGGGCGCCTCCGGCTATCCGAAAAAACTGGAGGAACTGGTCGAGGGCGTGCCCGACCAGCGCAGTCCCTCGAAGCAGAACATCTATTTTTTGCGCCGCCTGCCGCGCGACCCATTCCAGCCCAGGGAAGAAGGCAGCGCCGCCGACAGCTGGAGCAAGCGCGCCTATGCCTCGCCGCCAGACAATCCCAGCGAAGGCGAGGACGTATTCGACGTCGCCTCGCGCTCGACCAAGGCAGGCCTGAACGGCGTGCCGCTCAATCAATGGTGATCCCCATGCCCTGTTCATCCCCGCGGCGCGGCTTTACCCTGGTCGAATTGCTGGTGGTGCTGGCGATCATCTCGCTGCTGCTGACGATTGCCATTCCCCGCTATTTCGGCTCGGTGGAAAAATCCAAGGAAGTCGCGCTGAAGGAAAACCTGCAAGTGCTCAGGAGTGGTCTCGATAAATACTACGCCGACAAGGGAGAATATCCGGCCGCGCTGGCCGACCTGGTGACCCACCATTACTTCCGCAGCGTGCCGCTGGACCCCGTCACGGAGTCCGCCGCCACCTGGCAGCTGATCCCTTCTCCGAATGGCGAGATCGGCGGCGTGGCCGACGTGCGCAGCGGCGCCAAGGGCAAGACGCGTGAGGGCATCCCCTTTGAGCAGCTCTGATTTTCAACGCCGCGCGCGGGGCTTCGCGTATATCTGGACCCTGATGCTGGTCGCCTTCATGGGTGTCGGTCTGGTGTTGGCCAGCGAATTGCATGCCACGGCCGCGCGGCGCGAGAAGGAACGCGAGCTGCTGTTCATCGGCCATGAATTCCGCAATGCGCTGGGCCGCTACTACGACAGCACGCCGGGCGACGGGCGGCCCCGCTATCCCTTGACCTTGCAGGAGCTACTGCGCGATCCGCGCTTTGCCAACGCCCGGCGGCACTTGCGCCGCCTGTATGCGGACCCCGTCACCGGCAAAGCGGAGTGGGGCCTGCTGCGGCAGGAGGGGCGCATCGTCGGCATCCATTCGCTGTCGCCTCAACTCCCCATCAAGCAGGACAATTTTCTCGACGAAGACGCCAGCCTGCGCCGCAAGCAGCGCTACGCGGACTGGCAATTTACCTATCCGCACGACCTGGTGCTGGCGCCGCCCGATGCCGCCGGCGGCGCGCCGGGACTCAAGCCGAAAGGCGCAAACTGATATCATGCATCCTTTCCGTATCACGCATCGAACAAAGGAGCAGGCATGAGCATAGGTGGCACTTCCATCGAACAGGCATTGGCATCGTTGTCGGACATGACGGGCGGCATGGTCGCCATCGGCAAGGCCGAACATGCGCAACGCATCGCCAGGGCGCAGGCCTTCATGCGCGAACAGGGCATCGCCGCGATCTACCTGAACGCTGGCGCCAACCTCACCTATTTCACGGGTACCAAATGGTATGCCAGCGAACGCATGGTGGGCGCCATCCTGCCGGCCAGCGGCGAGATCGAATACATCGCCCCCGCCTTCGAGGAAAGCACCTTGACGGGCTTCATGCTCATCGAGGGCAAGGTCAATTGCTGGGAAGAACATGAAAGCCCTTACCAGCTGTTCGTCGACGTGCTGACGCGCATGGGGATAGCCCAGGATGCGGCTGCGCCGCCGCGCGTGGGCATCTGCGAAAGCGCCGCCTTCTTCATCTATGACGGCATCCGGCCGCTGGCTCCCGGCTACGCGCTGGAAAATGCGCGCGCCGTCACGGCGTACTGCCGCAGCCGCAAGTCACCGGCGGAAATCGCCCTGATGCAGCGCGTGATGGACATGACCCTGGCCGTGCACGTGGCCACGGCCAGCATGCTGGTCGAAGGCATCACGACCGTGGAAGTGGAAGAATTCATCCAGCGCGCGCACCGCAAGGTGGGTGCGCCCCGCTCGTATTTTTGCATCGTGCTGTTCGGCGAAGCGACGGCCTATCCGCATGGTGTGAATTACGTGCAGACACTGAAGGCGGGCGACACGGTGCTGATCGACACGGGTTGCCAGGTGATGAACTACATCTCCGACATCACGCGCACCTATGTGTTTGGGGCTATCAACGCGCGCCAGCGCAGCGTGTGGAACAGCGAAAAGGCGGCGCAGGCCGCCGCATTCGCCGCCGCGCAGCTGGGCGTCCCCTGCGGCGACGTGGACCGCGCCGCGCGCGTCTCGCTGGAGGCAGACGGCTTCGGCCCAGGCTACAAGCTGCCGGGCCTGCCGCACCGCACGGGCCACGGCATCGGCCTCGATATCCACGAATGGCCTTACCTGGTGGGCAACGACACGACGCCGCTCGACGTGGGCATGTGCTTCTCGAACGAGCCGATGATCTGCATCCCCGGCGAATTCGGCATCCGCCACGAAGACCATTTTTACATGACGGAAAACGGCCCGCGCTGGTTCACCGAACCAGCGCACAGCATCGACGATCCGTTCGGGCTGAAGGTTTAAGCCGCCTTCGTCAACGCCAGCCGCCGTGCCGCTGGCACGGCGGTGATCGCCGGCGTGCTTCCCTGCGCCAGCTTGAACACGGCCAGCGCCGCGCCCAGTTGCACGGCCTGTTCCTGCAGCGATTTGGCGGCCGCCGACGCCTCTTCCACCAGCGCGGAATTTTGCTGCGTCATCTGGTCCATGCTGCCGATGGCCACGCCGATGTCGCCGATGCCGGCGCTCTGCGCCTGGCTTGCGGCGCTGATCTCGGCCATGATGTCGGCCACTTTTTTCACGGAATCGACGATCTGCCCCATGGTCAGCCCCGCCTCGTCGACCAGCTTCGAGCCCACGTTGACTTTGGCCACCGAATCGCCGATCAATTGCTTGATCTCGCGCGCCGCTGCCGCGCTGCGCTGCGCCAGATTGCGCACTTCGGATGCCACCACGGCAAAACCGCGTCCCTGCTCGCCCGCGCGCGCCGCCTCCACGGCCGCATTCAAGGCCAGGATATTCGTCTGGAAAGCGATGCCGTCGATGACGCCGATGATGTCGACAATGCGTTTCGATGAGTCGTTGATCTCGCCCATGGTGGTGACCACCTGGCTGACCACTTGCCCCCCCTTCACGGCCACCGAGGATGCCGACAGCACCAGTGCATGCGCCTGGCCCGCATTGGCGGCGTTGTCGCGCACGGTGTTTGTAAGGCTATCCATGCTGCGCGCCGTCTGATCCAGGCTGCCCGCCTGCGACTCCGTGCGCGCGGCCAGGTCCGCATTGCCTTGCGCGATTTCGGCGCTGGCCACCTGGATGGTTTCGGCGGAAGCCTTGATGCCGGACACCATGCCGGCCAGCCGGCCGCGCATCTCCTTCAGCGCCGCCAGCAGACTGGCCTGGTCGCCCGCCTCCGTCTCGATGTGCATCGAGAGGTCGCCATCGGCCACGGCGCGCGCGATCTGGCGCGCGTATTCGGGTTCTCCGCCCAATTGCTGCCAGATGGCGCGCACGACAAAGTGCGACACGGCCGCCAGGCAAACAATGACGGCCAGCGCCACGGCGATGCTGGTATTGAGCGCATTGCGCACGTTGGCAGCACTGCGTTCTATGCCTTGCTTGAACTGCAATTGCGCTTGTTCGTTGGTCTTGGCCAGGTCCGTATTGAGCACCGCCAGCGCGCCCTGCATGCGGGCCACGGTCGCTTGCGGGTCGCCCTGCTCCATCTCCAGCATGATGCGCGCCGCACTCATGGCCGGCGCATAGTAGGCATCGAACTCCTTCGCCAATTGCATGCCGTGCTCGCGCTGGCCGGGAATAGCGGCAAAGGCGGCCAGCTTGGCGCGCAGCTTGACGGCCTGGCCATCGACTTGCCCGATGCGCTCCTTGTCGCCTTCGCTGACGGCATCGCGCAAGCCGTCGCCGACGGCGGCCACGTCCAGCGTCAGCGACTTGGCCAGGTCGAGCACGGGATAGTCGGTGCTTTCGGTGGCGTGAATGGAATTGAGCGCGGCCGTAGACAGGTAGGCACTGACGGCCAGTCCCAAGCCAAAGATCACGGCCGAGACGACGGGCAGCGCCCATATCTTGCGTTTGATGCTCATTGCTGTCTCCTGATTCTGATGAATTATCGGGCCGCCGCATGGCGCGCGGCCCGAGCCGGCTTTATGGCGCCGTCAGCACTACTTTGACGGTGCCGTCGACGGCACTCTTTTCGATGTAGCCGATGGCTTTCGGATCGGCGGCCACGGCCTTTTTCACGTCGGCGCTATTGGCCACCTCTTTCGGCAAGGTCGCCTTGCCCGTGAAAACCAGCTTGGACCACAGGGCCTTCGCCTGCGATGGTTCCTTGTCCGTCACCTTCTTGTAGAACTCGGCGCGCACGGGGGCGCTTTCCGGCTGGTCGATCGGCGTCATGGCCGTCGATTTGCCGAGGAAAAATTGCGCTACCTGTTCATTCGTCATCGCGCCGGCGGCGCTCTTCGGATTGACCACCACGACCACTTCGGCCATGACCGGCACGCTAATCGACAGCGCCAGCAAGGCAGCCACATTCACAATCAATGGTTTCATGCGGCGCTCCTTAGAAAACGAAATCGATGGCGGCGGCAGCCACCGTGACGGGGCCATGGAAGCCTGGCCTGGATTGCACGAACAGGCCCGGGCCATTCCTCGGCTTGATGCGGTCGATCTGCACTTTCAGCGCGGCCGAACGGTGGAAGTCCCAGCGCACGCCGATGCTGTCCGTCGATTGTTCGAGCTGGTTGCGCATATAGGCGAGGGTGTCGACGCCGGCCGACAGGGCGCGCAGGGTCGGCGTGCAGGCGGCTGGATAGCCGGCAGGGCAAGATGCGGGCACGGTGTTGTTCACGCGGCCATCGGCCTTCAGGCTGGCGTGGCTGTAGTACGGCAGGAAAGCGCCGATGCGGTAGCCCCCCATCACATACCACGACGTGCTGTCGCTGACATAGCTGTCCGTCTTGCGCTTGGCATATTCGGACTGCAGCAGCACATTGTTCCAGTCCAGGCCCAGGCCCACGGACGTGAAGGATGCCTTCTTGTCCTTGACTTCCAGCGCATCAGCCAGAGCGCCCAGTTGGGCGATCCGGTAGCCGCTGCCGGCCGCGCGCAAGCTGCCCATCAAGGTATTCAGGCTGGGCGAATCATTGATCGTCAGCTTGGTCTCGGCGCGGCCGAAACGCACGGTGAAGGGGCCATGTTCGGCCACCACGTTGAGGGCGACGATGGACTTGCCTTCCACCTGCACGGTCGAAGCGGGACCCGTGGCCAGGGTGGCTTTGGTGCGGCCCAGCGCCAGCTGCGTGGTGATGCTGGTGTCGCCCGCGCTGAACTGGTAGGTGCCATCGATGCCGTCGATGCTGTTCAGGGGCACCTGCGAATACATTTCGCCCGGTGGGCGCAGCATGGTATTGGCATAGCCCACGTTACGGTAATCGGAAATCATGAAGACGGGCAGACCCATGCGGCCAACGCGCACACTGAAGCTGTCCGACACCTTGGCCTTGGCGAAGGCCCACGCCAGTTCGGCGCCGAAATCATCCTCGCCATCCTTGCGCGCCAGGCCCTGCACGGTGGCCGACAACCAGGGATTGACGGTGACATTGGCCTGCAGTCCCAGGTTGGAATCGACACCCGTTCGGGCAGTACGACCCGCACCGGCAGCCTGGTTCGGGCGCGCGAACTGCGCGTTGTCGGTATCGGCCACAGTCAGCGCGGCGGTGCCGAAACCGCTGATCTTGACGGTCGGGCCACTGGCGACATCTTCGGCGTAGGCGTGGCTGATGGCCAGGGGTATGGCCATCAGAAAAATCAGGACGTGTTTATTCATAGTAATTAAATACCCGTAGCGGTGAACATTAATCGTGGAGTGGGCTCGAGGTCGATGGCTCACCGGCCGTAAAAGGCCGGGTCCGTTTTTTCGCGCCACCAGCGCGTCGTGGAGCGTGCTTGGCAGCGTGACCAGTGAGTAAAACCATGCTACAGAGAAAAGGTTTTACGTTGGAAAGTTTTCTTGAGGCAATGAGCGAATTCGCCCCTTTTCACGAAAAAAGCACGCGTTCTAGAGGGGTTTATCTAAATAGCACGCGGTGCAAAACCACACTTTCGCTATACTTTTCATACACTTATGGATAATTCAAGAGCGAAATGATTGGCCTGCCATTAAACCGCGCGGCGCCCATAAAAAAGGCGCCACCCGTGCGAAGATCGCGGGCAGCGCCGTTCAAACCGGTCCTGCAGGAGATGCTTATTCGCGCTTCGACACCAGGGTCAAAATATCGTAGCTGGCTACCAGTTCCTCGTTCTGGTTGGTCACCTGCACGTCCCACGCCACCACGCCCTGGCCCACGCCAAAGACGTCCTTGCGGTTGCGGTCGACCTTGCGCTTGCAGGTCAGGCGCGCGCGGATGGTGTCGCCGATGGCGACGGGGGCGACGAAGCGCAGGTTATCCAGGCCATAGTTGGCCAGCACGGGACCGACGCCAGGCGAGACGAACAAGCCGGCGGCGGCCGACAGCACGAAGTAGCCGTGGGCGATGCGCTTGCCGAACTGCGATTCCCTGGCAGCGATTTCGTCGAAGTGCATGTAGAAGAAATCGCCCGAGATGCCGCCAAAGGCGACGATATCCGCTTCGCTGACAGTGCGGCGGTGCGTGAGCAGCGAATCGCCCGTCTTCAGGTCCTCGAAGTGCTTGCGGAACGGATGGATCGGGCTTTCGTTGACATCCGCGCCGCGCACATATTCGCCCGTGATCGCCGCCAGCATGGTCGGTGAGCCTTGCACAGCCGCCCGTTGCAAGTAGTGGCGCACGGCGCGCACCCCGCCCAGTTCTTCGCCGCCGCCCGCGCGGCCAGGGCCGCCGTGCTTCAGTTGCGGCAGGGGCGAGCCATGGCCCGTCGAATCGACGGAGGCCACGCGCTCGAGCACATGCACGCGGCCATGCGTGGCCGCCACCTGCGGCACCACGCGCGCGGCGATCTTCGGATCGCGCGTCACCAGGGTACTCACCAGGCTGCCCTTGCCGCGCGCGGCCAGCGCCAGCGCCTCGTCGATATCCTTGTAGCCCATCATGGTGCTGACGGGGCCGAATGCTTCCACGTCATGCACGGCGTCGTTGCCGAAGGCGTCGCGGCACAGCAGCAAGGTCGGCGAGAAGAAGCTGCCGTCAAGGGCGCCATCGCCCAGCGGACTAAAACCGTCGGCCGCCCCGAACACCACTTCGTTACCCTGCGACAGCGTGGCGACCCGCTCCGCCACGTCGTTCTGCTGTTCCTTCGAGGCCAGCGCGCCCATGCGCACGCCTTCGATGGACGGGTCGCCCACCACCACCTTGGCCAGGCGCTCGCGCAGGCGCGTACCGACGGCATCCATCAAGTGCTCGGACACGATGATGCGGCGAATCGCCGTGCACTTCTGGCCCGACTTGCCCGTCATTTCGCGCACCACTTCCTTGACGAACAGGTCGAATTCCACGTCGTCGGGCGTGACGTCCGGCGCCAGGATGGCGCAGTTGAGCGAATCGGCTTCGCCGTTGAACGGCACGGACTGGGCGATCAGGTTCGGATTCGTGCGCAGCTTGGCCGCCGTGGCGGCCGACCCTGTAAACGTGACGAAATCCTGGCCATTCAAACGGTCCAGCAAGTCGCCCGTGGAACCGATCACCAGTTGCAAACTACCGGCCGGCAGCAAGCCCGATTCATGCATCATGCGCACGACAGCCTGCGTCAGGTAGCTCGTCGCCGTGGCCGGCTTGGCGATGCAGGGCATGGCAGCGAGAAAACTCGGCGCGAATTTTTCCAGCAGACCCCAGATGGGGAAGTTGAAGGCGTTGATGTGCACGGCCAGGCCGCCGCGCGGCACCAGGATGTGCGTGCCGGCGAAGCCGCCTTTTTTACCCAGCGCGATGGCAGGGCCTTCGTGCAGCACGTTCGACGACGGCAGCTCGTTGCTGCCCATGCTGGCGTAGGCGAACAGGGTGCCCGTGCCGCCCTCGATATCGACCCAGCTGTCGGCGCGCGTGGCGCCCGACAGGTGCGAGATCGCATACAGCTCTTCCTTGCGCTCGACCAGGTACAGGGCCAATGCCTTCAGGCGTGCGGCGCGCTGCTGGAAGTCCAGCGCCATCAGGCCCGGCACGCCCGTCTTGCGGGCATACGTGACGGCTTCGTCGAAGTCGATCTTCTCGGCATGCGTGTGATAGATCACGCGGTTGTTCAAGGCGCTGTGCAGGGGCACGGCGGCGCTTTCGCCCAGCCAGCGGCCAGCGATCAGGCTTTGCAGGGTGGATATTTGAGCCATGTGGTTTCTCCGTTAGGGGTCAGACCCGTCGGGTCTGACCCCAGCATTTAAAGGGTTAAAGGTTATTGCGCCGCAGCGTTCTTGTGCAAGTGCAGCGGCAAGGCGGATTCAAAATTGAGGCGCTGGCGGTTCGCCTCGACTTGCGTCAGGGCGTCCACTTCGCGCATCGTCTGCATGGAGCGCACGGCCAGTTCGTGGTACTGGCTGGTGCCCGAGCTTTTCCATTTGATTTCATCGTCGGTCAGCGACCGTATCACCTTGGCGGGCGTGCCCACCACCATGCTGCGCGGCGCGACGATCATGCCCGCCTTGACGAAACTCATGGCAGCGACGATGGATTCCGCGCCGATGATGGCGTTGTCCATCACCACGGCATTCATGCCCACCAGTGCATTGCGGCCGATGCGGCAGCCATGCAGCACGGCGCCATGGCCGATATGGCCGTCGACTTCGACCACCGTGTCGCAACCGGGGAAGCCGTGCATGACGCAGGTATCCTGCAGATTGGCGCCCTCTTCCAGGATCAAACGGCCGAAGTCGCCGCGGATCGAGGCCAGCGGGCCGATATAGCAGCGCGGGCCGACGATCACGTCGCCGATCAACACGGCGGACGGGTGCACATAGGCGCTGGGGTGGACGACGGGGGTGATGCCGTTGATTTCGTAGACTTTGACCATAAAAACTCCTATATGCCTTGAGATAAAGCGTGCTTTCAGCCCAAGACCTCAACTGCCGGGGTCGGCCCCTCAGGGTCCGACCCCAGTCTCTGCTCTTGGGTTACATGCCCAGATACGCGCTTTGTACCTGCTCGTTGTGCAGCAATTCGGGACCGGGGCCGGACAGCGTGATGGCGCCCGTCTCGATCACGTAACCCACGTCAGCAATCGACAGGGCCGCGTGCGCGTTCTGCTCGACGAAGAAGATGGTGATGCCTTGGTCGCGCAGTTCGGCCACGATGCGGAAGATTTCCGCGATCAATAGCGGCGCCAGGCCCATGCTGGGTTCATCGAGCAGCAGCAGTTGCGGACGGCCCATCAGCGCGCGCGCCATGGCCAGCATCTGCTGCTGCCCACCGGACAAGGTCCCGGCCAGCAGCAAGCGCTTTTCCTTCAGGATGGGGAACAGCCCATACATGCGCTCCATGTCGCCCGCCACGTCCTGCGCAGGGCGCGTAAAGGCGCCCAGGCGCAGATTGTCTTCCACCGTCATGGGGCCGAACACTTGCCGCCCTTCCGGCACCTGGCAAATGCCGCTGCGCACGCGCTTGTCGGCGCTCATGCGGCTGACGTCCTGGCCGGCGAAGGCGATGCTGCCCGCGCTGATCGGCTGCACGCCGGAAATGGCCCGCAGCAGGGTCGTCTTGCCGGCGCCATTCGCGCCCACCAGCGCCACCAGCTGCCCCTGGCGCACCTGCAGGTCGATGCCGTGCAGGGCTTGGATGCGGCCGTAATGGCTGGTCAAGCCGGCAATATCGAGCACCAGCGGAGTTTGAGGTTTTTCCATCTTCATCATGCCGCCACTCCCAGATACGCGGCCACCACGTCGGGATTAGCGCGCACTTCGGCGGCGGTTCCCTCGGCCAGCTTCTTGCCATAGTCGAGCACCAGGATATGGTCCGACAGATTCATCACCAGTTTCATGTCATGCTCGACCAGCACCACCGTCACGCCAGATTGCGCCACCTTGCGTATCAAGGCTTCGATCTCGCCCGTCTCTGTATGGTTCAGACCCGCGGCCGGCTCATCGAGCAGCAGCACCTTCGGCTTGGCCGCCAGCGCGCGCGCGATTTCCAGGCGTTTTAATGCGCCATACGACATCTGCCCCGCCTCGTCATCGATATGCCGCCCCACGCCGACAAACTCCATCAGGCCCGCCGCCTCGTCGCGACAGGCCGCGTCGGCACGGCGCACGGACGGCAAACGCAGCATGGAGGCGAACAGGTTCTGGTTCAGGCGCAAATGCGCGCCCACCATGACATTATCGATGGCCGTCATGTTCATGCACACTTGCAGGTTCTGGAAGGTGCGGCTCATGCCGCGCCGCGCCAGCGCATCGGGCGGCATGGCGGCCACGTTCTCGCCATTCAGCAAAATCTCGCCCCTGGTCGGCGTGTACACACCCGTGATCAAATTGAACAAGGTCGTCTTGCCTGCGCCGTTCGGCCCGATCACGGAGTGGATATTGCCTTCCTTGACGGTGAAACTCACATCCTGCACCGCGTGCACGCCGCCGAAGCTCTTGCTCAGATTGTTAATCGTCAGCATCTCACACCTCCTGTGCCGGTGGTTTATTTGATGCGGCGGGCGCCTTGGGCACCCCTGCCCGCTTGCGCGAACGGCTGGCCAGGCTCGGTACGAGCCCCTTGGGCATGAAGATCATGGTGGCCATCAAAATCACGCCGAAGACCACCGTTTCCCAGCCTTCAAAACTGGACAACAGTTGCGGCAGGATCGTCAGCAGGGCCGCGCCGATGATGGAGCCGAAGATCGATGCCATGCCGCCCACCACCACCATCGTCACCAGCTCGATCGAGTGGAAGAAGCCGGCCAGGTTGGGGGTAATAAAACCGATGTAGTGGGCGCTGATGCTGCCCGCGATACTGGCAATGACGGCCGACAGCACGAACACGCGCACCTTGAAGCGGGTCGTATCGACGCCGACCACGCGGGCCGCCACTTCCGAGCCATGGATCGCCTGCAGCGCGCGGCCGACGGGCGAATCGATCAGGTTCAGCGCCAGCCAGGTGACGAGCAACAGCAGCACGGCGCACACCAGGTACCACGATTTTTCACCGGCGATTTCCAGGCCGCCCAAGGTGAAGGCGGACACTCCGATGCCGTCCGGGCCGCCCGTCCATTGCGTCTCGTTGTTGATGACGATGGAAATGATGATGCCCAGGCCCAGGGTCGCCATGGCCAGGGTATGGCCCTTGAGTTTTAGCACGGGACGCGCCAGCAGCAGCGCCAGCAAGCCGGTGGCGACGGCACCGGCGGCCAGGGCGGCGAGCGGCGGCCAGCCGTAGTGCGTGGTCAGCACGGCCGACGCATACGCACCCAGGCCATAGAAACCCGCGTGACCCAGGCTGATCTGGCCCGTGTAGCCCATCAACAGGTTCAGGCCGATGACGACGATGGCGTTCAGGGCGATGCGGATCGCCACGTCATAGTAGAACGCATTGGTGAGGAACAGCGGCAGGATCGCCAGCACCAGTGCCAGCACCAGCAAGCCACCGTGACGCGAGCGTGTGAAAAAGTTGGTCATACACGCTCCGAATTTTTAGCGCCAAACAAGCCTTGCGGCAGGAAGAACAGGATCAACAAGATCAGCACGAACGGCACGGCGTCCTTGTAGGCCGAGGAGATGTAGCCGGCCGTCATGGCTTCGGCGATGCCGAGGATCAGGCCACCGGCAATCGCACCGGCGCCACCGCCCAGGCCACCGAGGACGGCGGCGACAAAGCCTTTCAGGCCCAGCATGATGCCCGCGTCATACGAGGTATACGTGATCGGCGCGACGAGAATGCCGCCCGCCGCGCCCAGCAGGGCCGACAAACCGAACGAAAACAGCAGCACCTTGCGCGTGTTGATGCCCACCAGTTGCGCCGCCAGCTTGTTGTGCGAGGTGGCCAGCATGGCCTTGCCCATCAGGGTGCGGCCGAAGAACCAGCCCAGCACCAGCACGATGACGACCGTCACGCCCAGCACCCACAGGCTTTGCGGCAGCAGGCTGGCGCCCAGAAATTCGATCGGCGCGTCGCCGGAAAAGGCTGGCAGTGTATGCGTATCCTTGCCCAGCCAGATTTGCACCAGGCCGCGCAGCACCAGCGAGGCGCCGATGGTGATGATCAACAGGGTAATGACCTGCGCGTTTTGCGCCGGTTCGATCACGGTTTTTTCCATCAACAGGCCAACGATACCGGTGGCGATGACGGCCAGGATGATGGCCAGCGGCAGCGGCACGCCGGCGGCCGACATCACGGCGGCCAGCATCCCGCCCAGCATGATGAATTCGCCCTGGGCGAAGTTGATCACGCCGCTGGTGTTGTAGATGATGGTAAAGCCCAGCGCCGCCAGCGCGTAGGCGGAACCGACCGTCATCCCGGAATACAGAAATTGTAGAAATTGAGCGACTTCCATGGTGTCTCCATTATGTTCGGCTGCGCGCGGACCGCCTTCGAGGGCCGCCCGCGCAGGTACTTCTGGCTTACATTATTTCGACAATTGCCATTCGCCGTTCTTCACTTCCACCATGCGGAACGCCGACAGGTCCAGGCCCATGTGGTCTTTGGCCGACATGTTGAAAACGCCGGTCGTGCCCACAAAACCCTTGGTCGTTTCCAGCGCCGTGCGCACTTTTTCGCGGTCCGTGCCCCCGGCGCGCTTGATGGCGTCGACCGACAGGTTCAGGGCATCGAGTGCATAGCCGCCAAAGGTCGACGGATCGATCTTGTAGCGCTCTTTATACGTCTTGTCGTAGCCGACCACGGTGGCCTTTTGCGCGTCGCTGTCCGGCAGCATGGCGCCGATCAAGAGGGCTGGCGTTGGCAGGCGCACGCCTTCGGCGGCTTTGCCCGACAGCTTCAGATACTCGTCCGACGCCACGCCGTGCGACTGGTACAGCGGCAGCGCGGACATGCCCAGCTGGCCGTAGTTTTTGGTCACCACGGCCGGACCCTGGCCCAGGCCGAAGACGAATACTGCTTGCACGCCGTTTGTATTCTTGATGCGCGTCAGCTGCGCCGTGATGTCCGTGTCTTTCGGGCCGTAGGTTTCATCGGCCACCAGCGTGATGCCATATTTCGAGGCGACGATCTGCGATTCCTTGCGTCCCGAGGCGCCGAAGCCGCTCGTTTCCGACAGCAGGCCCACCTTGCTGATGCCTCGCTTCTTCATGTCCTCGAACACCTTCTCGGCCGCCATGCGGTCCGTATGCGGCGTCTTGAACACCCATTTCTTGACCGGATCGATGATGACCACGGCGCCTGCCAGCGAAATGAACGGCATGCTGGCGCGCTCCACCAGCGGCGCCATCGCCATCGTCGCGCCGGTGGTGGTGCCGCCGATCAGCACGTCGACCTTGTCCGACTCGATCAGGCGTTTCGTGAAACCGTTGGCCTTGGCCGCATCGCTGCCGTCGTCGTAGTGCACCAGTTCCAGCTTTCGTCCCAGCACGCCGCCGGCCGCATTGATTTTCTCGATATACAGCTGCAGGGTTTTCAGTTCAGGGTCGCCCAGGAAGGCGGCAGGTCCCGTGACGGACAGCACGGAACCGATCTTGATGTTCTCGGCCGCATACGCGCCCGCGGCGGACATGGCCAGTACGCCGGCGATCAGGGTTTTCTTGAAAATATTGGCAATCATTGTGGTCTCCACCAGGTTGGCACTACGGTCAATTTTGGTTGGCGCTTTTTTACCAGCCTGCGCCTTTTTTGTTTTACTTTGTTATACGCGTTCAATCACGACGGCAATACCCTGCCCCACGCCGATGCACATAGTGCACAGCGCATAGCGCCCGCCTGTACGTTCCAGCTGGTTCAAGGCGGCCATCACCAGGCGCGCGCCCGACGCGCCCAGCGGATGGCCGATGGCAATCGCGCCGCCATTCGGGTTCACGTGGGCCGCGTCGTCCGCCAGGCCCAGGTCGCGCGTGACGGCCAGCGCCTGCGCCGCAAACGCTTCATTGAGCTCGATCACATCCATCTGCTCGATGCTCAATCCCGTCTGCGCCAGCACCTTGCGCGACGCTGGCGAAGGTCCAAAGCCCATGATGCGCGGCGCCAGGCCGGCCGTGGCCATGCCCAGCACTTTTGCGCGCGGCGTCAATTTGTATTTATCCACGGCGGCGGCGGACGCCAGCAGGATGGCGCAGGCGCCGTCGTTCAAGCCAGAGGCATTGCCAGCCGTGACCGTGCCATCCGCTTTGACCACACCTTTCAATTTCGCCAGCATCTCGAACGAGGTATCGGGACGCGGATGTTCATCCATCGTCACCATCTTCGGCTCGCCTTTTTTCTGTGGCACGGCGACGGGCACGATTTCGCGATCGAAAACGCCAGCCGCGTTAGCGGCAGCCCAGCGCTGCTGGCTGCGCAGGGCTAGCGCATCCTGGTCGGCACGGCTGATGCCAAATTCCACGGCCACGTTTTCCGCCGTTTCCGGCATGGTGTCGATGCCATACTGCGTTTTCATCTTGCCGTTGACGAAGCGCCAGCCCAGGGTCGTGTCTTCAATTTTCGCAGCGCGCGAGAATGCGCCGTCAGCCTTGCCCATCACGAAAGGCGCGCGCGTCATGCTTTCCACGCCACCGGCAATGATCAACTCCGCCTCGCCCGCCTTGATGGAGCGGGCCGCCATGCCGACGGCATCCAGGCTGGAGCCGCACAGGCGGTTGATGGTATTGGCCGGTACTGCCGCCGGCAAGCCGGCCAGCAGCGCAGCCATGCGGCCCACGTTGCGGTTGTCTTCGCCCGCCTGGTTGGCGCAGCCGTAAAACACGTCGTCGATGGCGGACCAGTCGACGGAAGGATTGCGGGCGATCAGCGCGGCAATCGGCAGCGCGCCCAGGTCGTCCGCGCGCACGCTGGAGAGTGCACCGCCATAGCGGCCAAAGGGAGTGCGCACGGCATCACAGATAAAGGCTTCGTTCATGTTTGCTTCCTTGTTCGGGCTATCAGGGGAAAAGCTTCGGGCGCTGGTCGACCACGCGGCGGGCCTTGCCCGTCAGGGTGCGTTCGATGCCGGCGGCGGCCACCAGGCGCACGCGCGTGCTCACGCCCACATGCGTCTTGATGCGGTGTTCCAGCTCGCGCGCCAGACCATCGGTCTCGCTGGCCGAGATGGTGGCGGTGAGATCGATACGCAGCTCGGCGATCACTTCGAGCTTGTCGAGGTGACCGTCGCGCGTGACCACCAGCTGGTATTGCGGCGCCAGCTTCGGCATCTTCAAAATCAGCTCTTCTATCTGGGTGGGGAAGACGTTCACGCCGCGGATGATCAGCATGTCGTCCGAGCGGCCAGTGATCTTGCCGATGCGGCGCATCGAACGCGAGGTGGGCGGCAGCAAGCGGGTCAGGTCACGCGTGCGGTAGCGGATGACGGGCAGCGCCTCCTTCGACAGCGAGGTGAAGACCAGTTCGCCCTCCTCGCCATCGGGCAGCACTTCGCCCGTTTCCGGATCGATGATTTCGGGATAAAAATGGTCTTCCCAGATGACGGGACCGTCCTTGCTTTCGATGCATTCCGACGCCACGCCAGGTCCCATGACTTCGGACAGGCCATAGATGTCGACGGCGTCGATGCCGGCGCGCGCTTCGATTTCCGCACGCATGGCGTCCGTCCACGGCTCGGCGCCGAAGATGCCCACCTTCAGCGACGATTCAGCCGGATCGAGACCCTGGCGCGTGAATTCCTCGATGATGTTGAGCATGTACGACGGCGTAACCATGATGATCGATGGCTTGAAATCCTGGATCAGTTGCACCTGCTTTTCCGTCTGGCCGCCCGACATCGGGATGACCGTGCAGCCCAGGCGTTCGGCGCCATAGTGCGCGCCCAGGCCGCCCGTGAACAGGCCGTAGCCATAGGAGATATGCACCATGTCGCCCGCGCGGCCGCCGCCGGCGCGAATCGAGCGCGCCACCACATTGGCCCAGGTATCGATGTCGTTCTGCGTGTAGCCAACCACCGTGGCCTTGCCCGTAGTGCCGCTCGATGCGTGGATGCGCACCACTTGCTCGCGCGGCACGGCAAACAGGCCGAAGGGATAATTGTCGCGCAAGACTTTTTTATCGGTGAACGGGAATTTCGACAGATCGGCCAGCGACTTCAGGTCGTCCGGATGCACGCCCGCTTCGTCAAAAGCGGCGCGGTAATGGGGCACGTTGTCATAGGCGTGCTTGAGCGTCCATTTCATGCGTTCGAGCTGCAGCGCCTGCAATTCATCCTTGCTGGCGCGCTCGATCGGCTCGAGGTCATTGGGGGCGGGAATTCGTTGGACCATCATTGTCTCCTAATTGGTTCTTTAACTATTTAAAGCTGCGGCGGCAGTTCAAGCCTGCTCTTGTCACTTCAATTGCTGATGACTTCACCGGCCACGCGTATCGACTTGCCGCGAAACAGCGCGATGGCGCGGCCATCCTGGTTGCTGACCTTGACGTCGTAGACGCCGCTTTTTCCCGCCAGCGCCTGCTCGACGGCGTCGGCCGTGAGCACGTCACCTTCGCGGCCCGGCGCCAGGTAATCGATGGTGCAGCCGGCGCCCACGGTATTCATGTTGTAGCTGTTGCAGGCAAACGCGAAGGCGCTGTCGGCCAGGGCAAAGATAAAGCCGCCGTGGCAGGTCTGGTGGCCGTTGAGCATGTCTGGGCGCACCGTCATCGTCATGCGCGCATGGCCGGGTCCCACCTCGGCCAGGGCGATGCCCATGGCAGCGGTGGCGTTATCGCGCGACAGCATCGAGGCGGCGGCCGCTTCGGCCAGAGATTGCGCGCTCATGTTGTGGTCCTTATTTGACATATCATTCGGCATGAAACGTCGCTCCAGTGGCAAGTTTGCGGCGCAGCAGCGGCGAGACACGGTAGCGGTCTTCGCCATAGCCATGCGCCAGGTGGTGCAGCACGGTCACGATGTGCGCGACGCCCACCACATCGGCCCAGGCCAGCGGTCCGCGCGGATAGTTGACGCCCTTCTGCATGGCGATATCGACGGCAGCCACCGTGCATACACCCTGGTTGACGGCGTCGGCCGCCTCGTTGGCCAGCATGGCCACCGTGCGCATGACGGCCAGGCCAGGCACGTCGTCCAGGCGCGTGACGATGAAACCGGCCGCCTGGAACAGGCCGACGACAGCCGCGTAGGCGGCATCGCTGCACTGGTCCGCACGCGCCACGGCAATGCGCTTGGCACTGGCGTAATCGAGCGCCAGGTCGAACAGCACCGTATCCGGATGCTGGTTGTCGTGCGCGCGCTGGGTGGCGCTGCGCCCATCGGTCAGATAAATCGCGGCGCCGTTGCAATGCAGGGCCGGCGCCTCGTCATGCGTCTGGCCTTCCTGCGTGACGCGGCGGCTGACGGTGATGCCCGCCTGCTCCAGGCGCTGCACCAGGCTGCGAATGACGCCGCTGTGGCCACGGCCATCGCTGCCGATGGCAGCCGACAGGGCGACGAATTCCGGGGTCGCTTGTGCGCCTTCCGCCTGCGCCACGGGGGCAGCCGCGCCTTCGCCATAAAGGTAGAAGCCACGGCCCGATTTGCGGCCCAGGAAACCGGCGTTGACCATTTCCTGCTGCAGCACGGATGGCGTGAAACGGGGGTCGTTGAAATAGGCGCCGAACACGGATTGGGTGACGGAGAAATTGACGTCATGGCCGATCAGGTCCATCAACTCGAATGGGCCCATGCGGAAACCGCCCGCTTCGCGCAGCACCGCGTCGATGGTGGCGGCGTCGCCTGCCTGTTCATTGAGCAGGCGCCAGCCTTCCGCGTAAAACGGACGGGCGACACGGTTGACGATGAAGCCGGGCGTCGATTTCGCATGCACGGGGTTCTTGCCCCAGGCGATAGACGTGTCATACACGGTGGCGGCCACTTGCTCGCTGGTGGCCAGGCCACTGATCACTTCGACCAGCGCCATCAGGGGCACAGGATTAAAGAAGTGCATGCCGACCAGGCGTTCCGGACGGCGCAACTTGGCGGCGATGGCCGTGACGGAAATCGACGAGGTATTCGTCGCCAGGATGCAGTCGTCGCTGACTAACGCTTCGAGTTCGGCGAACAGGCCGCGCTTGACGTCGAGGTTTTCCACGATGGCTTCCACCACCAGAGAAGCGTCGCTCACGTCGGCCAGGCTGCCGGCCGCCTGCAGGCGCGCCGTGGCGGCCGTGGCTTCGTCAGCCGTCATGCGGCCCTTTTCGGCCAGCTTCGCATACATCTTGCCGATATCGAGCAAAGCCTTGCTCACGGCTTCCGCGCGCGTGTCGTACAGTTTGACTGTGTAACCGGCGGCCGCGGCCACCTGTGCGATGCCGGCGCCCATGGCGCCGCTGCCGATGACGGCGACGATACTGTTGTTTGCCAGTTTGTTTGCCAATTCGGTCATATCAGTGTCCCTTGAATTGCGGTGCGCGCTTTTCCATGAAGGCGGCCACGCCTTCGCGATAATCGTCGCTGTGACCGAGATCGCTCATCATGCGCGCTTCCAGCGCCAGCTGCTGCGGCAGGGTATTGGCGCCGCTGGCGGCCAGCGCCTGCTTGGTGTAGGCCAGGCCCTTCGTCGGCGCCGTGGAAAAGTGTACGGCCAGCTTGCGCGTCTCTTCCGCCAGCTGCGCATCGTCCACGCATTTCCAGATCAGGCCCCAGTCCTCGGCCTTTTCCGCCGTCAGCTTTTCACCGAGCATGGCCAGGCCCATGGCGCGTGCCGAACCGATCAGGCGTGGCAGGAAGAAGGTGCCACCCGTGTCCGGAATCAGGCCCAGTTTGCAGAACACTTCCACGAAACTGGCCGACTTACCGGCGATGACGATATCGCAGGCCAGCGCAAGATTGGCGCCCGCGCCGGCAGCCACGCCGTTGACGGCGCAAATCACGGGCATAGCCAAGGCTTTCAGGGCCAGCACCAGCGGCGCATAGTTTTTTTCCACCGACTCGCCCAGGTCCACGCCCTTCGAGCCCGGTTCGACGGCGCGGTCGGACAGATCCTGGCCCGCGCAAAAGCCGCGCCCCGCGCCCGTCAGCACGAACACGCGCACGGCGCTGTCGGCGTTCACTTTCGCAAGCGCATCGCGCACTTCCTCGTGCATGGCTTGCGTAAAACTATTGAGCTTGTCGGGACGGTTCAGGGTCAGCGTGGCGATGCCCTGCTCGATGGTGAAGAGGATGTTTTGGTAGGTCATGGCGTCTCGCTTCAATTTTTTAAACCCAGATGCAAGTGCCGGGGTCGGACCCTGAGGGTCCGACCCCAGTCTTCGCTTGGGGTCTGATGTTATTCAGCCTGATCGAAGTCGACGACGACCTTGTCGGTCAGCGGAAAACTCTGGCAGCTGAGGACGAAGCCACGCGCCACTTCGTAGTCTTCCAGCGCGTAATTGACGTCCATTTCGACCTTGCCGTCGAGGATCTTGCAGCGGCAGGTCGAGCATACGCCGCCCTTGCACGAGTAGCGCATGTCCAGCCCCGCTCGCAGGCCCGCGTCGAGGATGGATTCCTTGTCCTTGTCCATCGTGAAGGTGGTGTGGTTGCCATCCATGATGACGGTCACTTCCGTTTCCTGCACTGCGCCCGCGTCGAACTGGGCGCGCGGTTTGTGGGCGTTTTTCGGGATGCTGGCGGCGAACAGTTCGATCTTGATATTCTGCTTGGGCATGCCGGCCGCCTGCAGCGCGGCGGAGACGCCCAGCATCATGTCTTCCGGGCCGCAGATGAAGGCGTTGTCGTAATCTTCTACCTTGATCCAGTGCTGCAGGAATTGCTCGCATTTTTCCTGCGTGATGCGGCCGTTGAACAGTTCGATATCCTGCTGCTCGCGGCTCATCACGTACACCAGGTTCAAACGCTCCAGGTACACGTCCTTCAAGTCCGTCAATTCTTCCTTGAAGATGACGGACGACGAGGCGCGGTTACCGTAGAACAGCGTGAAGCGGCTCAGGGGTTCCGTCAGCAATGTCGTCTTGATGATGGAGAGGATGGGCGTGATGCCGCTGCCGGCCGCAAACGCCAGATAGTGCTTGCGGTTGACGCAGTCGAGCGGCACGTTGAAATGGCCCATGGGCGGCATCACCTCGATGGTGGCGCCGGCCTTGAGCGTATCGTTCGCCCAGGTAGAGAAAGCGCCGCCCGGCGTGCGCTTGATGGCCACGCGCAGGGTGCCGTCCTGCACCGCCGAACAGATGGAATACGAGCGGCGCACGTCTTCCGCATTGATATTGGCGCGCAGGGTCAGGTGCTGGCCCTGCTGGAAGCGGAACTGCTGCTGCAGTTCCGCTGGCACGTCGAACGTGACGGCGATGGTGTCGCGCGTTTCATTGCGCACGTTCGCCACGCACAGCGGATAAAATTTACTCATGCTTCATCTCCAGTTTCTTCGGAACGTGTGCCTGATTTTTTTAGTGGCACTTGAAGTAATCAAACGGTTCGCGGCAAGCCAGGCATTTGTACAGGGCCTTGCATGGCGTGGAGCCAAACTGGCTGGTCAGCTGCGTATGCGTGGAACCGCAATTCGGGCAGATCACCTCCAGCGTCGGCATGGGCTGGCGCTTGACACCGCCTGCTGTTGCGCTACGAAGGCCGCTGATGTCGATCACCTGCTGCTGCGGCGGGGCGATGCCATAGCCTTTCAGCTTGGCCTTGCCCGCCTCGCTCATCCAGTCCGTGGTCCAGGCGGGCGCCAGCTGGTTCACCAGCGTTACCTTGGCCACGCCATGGCTGCGCAAGGCCTCCGTGACGGCATCGGCGATCACCTGCATGGCCGGGCAGCCCGAATAGGTGGGCGTGATCGTCACGATGCACTCTTCGCTGCTGACCACATCGACGGCGCGCACGATGCCCAGGTCCACCACCGAAATGACGGGGATTTCCGGGTCCGGCACGTCGCCCAGCCAGGCCCAGACCTGGGCCGCGTCCAGCGCTACCATGGGCGTGTTCACTACCACTCCGCCCCGGGATAGGCGCGCTGCAGGAACTGCATCTCGGCCAGGATGAATCCCAGGTGTTCCGTGTGCGTGCCCTGCTTGCCGCCCTTTTGCATCCAGGCGTCGGGCGCCGGCATGCTCAAGGTGGCTTCGGCAAAGATCTCGGCCACGTGTTCGAGGAAAGCCCGGCGCAACACGTCCGATGGCGGCGCGATGCCGGCGGCAAGCATGGCCTGATCGACGGCGTCGTACGTGAACATCTCGCCCGTGTACATCCACAGCTTGTCGGCCGCCGCCTGCGTCTTGGCATGGCTGTCCGCCGTGCCGTCGCCGAGACGCACGATCAGGTCACCGCTGCGGCGCAGATGATAGGTGACTTCCTTGATCGATTTCTGTGCCACTTCGACGATGCGTGGGTCGCTGCATTTCGCCAGTTCCAGCAACTGGAAGTAGTGCCAGGTGTCGAAGAAGAACTGGCGCATCATCGTATCGGCGTAATTGCCGTTCGGCTGCTCCAGCAGCAAGCAATTCTTGAAGTCGTGGGCGTCGCGCAAAAAGGCGATGTCGTCTTCGTCGCGGCCCGCGTTTTCCAGTTCGGCCGCATAGCTGAACCACAAACGCGTCTGGCCCAGGAGATCGAGCGCCACGTTGGTCAGCGCCATGTCTTCTTCCAGCGCGGGCCCCTTGCCGCACAGCTGCGACAGCTGCTGGCTGAGGATCAGGGCGTTGTCGCCCAGGCGCAGCAAGTAGTTAACCTTGTCATCCATTGCAGGCGCTCCCATCACAGGTTCTTGACTTCTTCCGGCATCGGGAAGAAGGTGGGATGGCGGTACACCTTGCTGTTCGACGGTTCGAACAGGGCGCCCTTGTCACCAGGGCTGCTGGCGACGATATCGGCCGCGCGCACCACCCAGATGCTCACGCCTTCATTGCGCCGCGTGTAGACGTCGCGCGCATGGTTGACCGCCATGGTGGCGTCGGACGCGTGCAGGCTGCCCACATGCTTGTGCGCCAGGCCGTGCTGGCTGCGGATGAAAACTTCCCACAATGGCCATTCTTTGCTCATGTTGCTCTCCCCTATCTGTCTTGTGTATTTACGCTGCCGCTTTATTAGCGGCTTGCTTGTCTGCATACGCGAGCAAGGCATCGCGGAACCACTCGCCGTCTTCATACGCTTTCACCCGCGTTTGCAGGCGCTCGCGGTTGCACGGACCATTGCCCTTCAACACATTGTTGAACTCGGACCAGTCGATCTCGCCGAATTCATAATGGCCCGTTTCCGCATTGAACTTCAGGTCGGGATCGGGCACGGTCAGGCCCAGGTACTCGATTTGCGGCACGGTCTGGTCAACCATGCGCTGGCGCAATTCGTCATTCGAGAACAGCTTGATGCGCCATTGCGCCGACTGTGCGCTGTTGACGGAGGCGGCATCGGACGGACCGAACATCATCAAGGATGGCCACCACCAGCGGTTCAGCGCATCCTGTGCCATGGCTTTCTGTTCTGGCGTGCCCTTGCACAGCGACATCATGATGTCGTAACCCTGGCGTGCATGGAATGATTCTTCCTTGCAGACGCGGATCATGGCGCGCGCATACGGGCCATACGAGCAGCGGCACAGCGGGATCTGGTTGATGATGGCCGAGCCGTCAACCAGCCAGCCGATGGCGCCCATGTCGGCCCACGACAGGGTGGGATAGTTAAAGATGCTGGAATACTTGGCTTTGCCCGAGTGCAAGGCAGCGAGCAGATCGTCGCGCGACACGCCCAGGGTTTCCGCAGCGCTGTACAGGTACAGGCCGTGACCGGCTTCGTCCTGGATCTTCGCCAGCAGAATGGACTTGCGTTTCAAGGTCGGTGCGCGCGTGACCCAGTTACCTTCGGGCAATTGACCGACGATTTCCGAATGCGCATGCTGCGAAATCTGGCGGATCAGGGTCTTGCGGTAAGCATCCGGCATCCAGTCCTTGGCCTCGATCTTGATGCCTTCGTCGATGCGCGCCTGAAAAGCGCGCTCTTCCTGGCCCATGTCGTCGATGGAGCGGACGTTCTTGAGGCCGGTTTCAACCATTTGTGCGTACATGATCTGTCTCCCATGTCTTTGATTTTGCGCAGCAACGCGGTGCGATGAACAGATAATACGATACAAAAAACGATTTGCATACACTTGATGTGAGTCATTTTAAAAATTCGTATCTTGTGCGGTTGTGCGTATGATATTGCATATGAGAAAACACTACGAAGCGCCACCCGCGCTTCCGGCAAATTATTGACGCGCTACCCGCGCAGCCAAGTAAACTGCTGCTTTTATTGAATCGACCGCAACACGGCCAGACCGGAACCACATGAAGAACACCCGCTGCACGGCATGGATAGCCGATTTCCTGGAAAGCGACCCACCGCGCTCAAAGTCCCTGGTGATGACGATTTTCGGCGACGCCATCGTGCCGCGCGGCGGCGCCATCTGGCTGGGCAGCCTGATCGAACTGCTGGCACCGTTTGGCGTGAATGACCGCTTGCTGCGCACCAGCGTGTTCCGCCTGGCGCAGGAGGGCTGGCTCAGCTCGCAGCGCGACGGCCGCCGCAGCGCCTATACCATACGCCCGGAGGCGCTGGCCCGCTTCGAACGCGCCTATCGCCGCATCTATGCGCCACTGGTCGTGCACTGGGATGGCAGCTGGACCCTGGTGATCGGGCCGGCCGGCAGCATCGGCGCCGCCGAGCGGGGCGCGCTGCGCAAGGAATTATTGTGGGCTGGCTATGGCTTGATCTCTCCTGGCATCTTTGGCCATCCAGCCAGCAATTCGGAGGCGCTGGAAGACATCCTCGTGCGCAACGAGGTACAGGGCAAGCTGTATGTCTGCCACACTACGGAGTTGCCGGATGTCAGCACACGCCCGCTGCGCGACATGGTGGGCGAATGCTGGGACTTGTCGGAAGTGATGGCCGGCTACGAAAAATTCATCGCCAGCTTCCAGCCGCTGCTGACCTTGCTGCAAGAAGCGCCCGTGTTCGATGCCGAGCAAGCCTTCGTCATCCGCTCGCTGCTGACGCACGCCTACCGCCGCGTGCAGTTGCACGACCCGCAACTGCCCGTCGAGCTGCTGCCCGAACCGTGGCCCGGCACGCAAGCGTATGCACTGGCGCGCGACCTGTACCGCATCACCCATGCGGCGGCCGAGGAACATATCCTGACCACCCTGCGGCGCGAGGATGAGCAGGCGGCTTCTGTCGAGCCGTGGTTCTACGAACGTTTTGGCGGCCTGACTACTTGAACCCAACGGCTTAATACCGGGGTCGGACCCTGAGGGTCCGACCCCAGCCTCTGCGTTTGGGGTGAAAATATTAAAACCAACTCAACCTACTGCTTCGCCACCACCTGCTTCGCCCCCGCCAGCAAATCCTGCCCCAGCTTTTCCAGCGCATTGGCCTGCACCAGCATGGTGTCGAGGATGGCGACGTTGAAGGTGAATTCCGCCGGCGTCGTATAGCCGGGAAAACGTATGATGCGCAGTAATTCCTGCAAGGTGGTGCCTTTGCCCAGGTGCGCCAGGGCGTCGCTGAGGGCGCTGACTTTCTTTTCCAGTTCGCGTATGTGCTTGCCGTTGTCGTCCATGATGCTCTCCCCGTGTTGGAGCTATCACGTTAGCAAAGCATGTCCGTCGTCGTTTGCGCCAGCACAAATGCGCGGCTAAAACAGGTATCATCGCGCCATTGCACACGATGCAAAACCCATACGTTTTTATCAGGAACACTCATGACCATTAAAATCAGCCAGCAATTCGACGCCGGCGCGATCGAGGTGCTGCGCGCCGACGATGCCCACTCCATCGAGCTGAACATCCGCAAGGATTCCCACGCCGACATCACGCAGTGGTTTTATTTCCGCCTGCAAGGCGCGCAAGGCGAGGCGTGCACAATCCGCTTCATGAATGCCGGCAAGTCGGCCTACCCGGACGGCTGGAAAGACTACCAGGCCGTGGCGAGCTATGACCGCGAAACGTGGTTCCGCGTGCCAACCAGCTTCGACGGCACGGTGATGACCATCGAACATACGCCCGAAGAAGAAAGCGTGTACTACGCCTACTTCGAGCCGTACCCATGGGATCGCCACCTGGCCCTGATCGACAGCGCGCAAGCATCGCCGCTGGTGCGCCTGATCGACCTGGGCAGCACGGTGGAAGGGCGCGACATGAATCTGCTGGTGGTCGGTGACGCCGATGCCGAGAAGAAAGTCTGGGTCATCGCGCGCCAGCATCCGGGCGAAACGATGGCGGAATGGTTTGTCGAAGGCATGCTCGAAGCCTTGCTGGACCAGGCCAATCCGTTTGCCCGCCAGTGCCTGCAAGACGCCGTCTTCTACGTGGTGCCGAACATGAATCCGGACGGTTCCGTGCATGGCAACCTGCGCACCAACGCGGCCGGCGCCAACCTGAACCGTGAATGGATGACGCCGACGATGGAACGCAGCCCGGAAGTATTCCTGGTGAAACAGAAAATGCATGAAATCGGCTGCGACCTGTTCCTCGACGTACATGGCGACGAAGGTCTGCCTTACGTGTTCGTGGCCGGCAGCGATGCGCTGGAAAATTTCACGCCAGCACAAAAAGCCGAGCAAGACCGCTTCATCGCCGACTTCAAGGTGGCCAGCCCCGACTTCCAGGATGAGCACGGCTATGAAGACGGCCCGTTCACGCCGGAAGTTCTGACCATGGGTTCGCCCCACATCACGCACGCCTTCGGCTGCCTGGCACTGACCCTGGAACTGCCGTTCAAGGACAATGCCAACGATCCCGACCCACAAACGGGCTGGAGCGGCGCCCGCAGCGCCGCCCTGGGCGCGGCCGTCCTGCAGCCGATCCTGTCCACCTTGCGCGCCTGAGCATCAGGGCCGGACCGGCCCGCGTGAGCCCGATGCCCCGCACGCCGGGGCATTTTTTTGACCGCACGGCAAGCGTTGCTGGTCGAATGGTTTTTTTCGCAAACATCTTGCCTGCCAGAAATTATCGTCCTACACTATTCATCAGAATCGGGCCGTGCCACGCTGCGCGGCCCCGCAAGAATATACGGCCGGGCAGGTCGCCACGACTTCCCGCCACCGGAAATACGCATCCACGGCCCTATCCCTGCCGAGCTAGCATTCTGTATCGCAAACTGACCGCATCAGCATCGTCATGCACGGACGCCGCTTGTCCTCTAGAAGATGCCCAGCGCACGCTTTCTTTCCGCTTTTCGCCGAGGATGACCGCCCCATGTCTAAGCTCAAAATCAGTACCCGCCTGGCCTTCAGTTTCGGCCTGATCATTATCCTGCTTGCCATGGTGGCATTTGTTTCCGTGAGCCGCATCCGCAACATCAATGCCTCGACGGAAAAAATCCTCAATGACCGCTATGTCAAGGTCATGCTGTCCAATACCATCCAGTCCGAGATCAATATCCAGGCCCGCCTGCTGGGCAACGCCATCATCGGCGCCAACGATCCCGACGAAGTCAGCAGTGCCGTGACCAAGATTCAGGCGTCGGTAAAAAAGAACGTGGAACTGCTGGCGCGCCTGAAAAGCCTGATCAACACGCCCAAGGGCCAGGAACTGTTCCAGGCCGTGATGACCAGCCGCGAAAGCTATGCCAGGACGCGCGATGCGAATATCAAACTGTTGCAAGAGGGGAAAACCGAAACGGCCGGCATCTTCCTGCTGACGCAGCTGCGCTATCCGCAGGAAAAATTCTTGACGGCGCTGGCGGCCATGGCCGGCTTCCAGGAATCGCTGATGGCAGCCGACGGCAAGCAAGCCCTCGCCGACGGGCGCCTGGCCATCATCCTGACCCTGTCCCTGTCGATTGCCGCGACGCTCATTGCCATCGTCCTGGCCATCCTGATCAGCCGCTCCATCAGCCGGCCCATAGGCGAAGCTGTCAAAGTGGCGCAACGCGTGGCATCCGGCGACCTGTCGGGCAGCATCGACGCGCGCGGCACCGATGAAACGGGCCTGCTGCTGCGTGCCCTGAAAGAAATGAACGACAATCTGCAAGGCATCGTGGCCCGCGTGCGTCATGGCACGGATGCCATCGCCCATGGCTCGCGTGAAATCGCCTCCGGCAATATGGACTTGTCCTCGCGCACGGAGCAACAAGCCAGCTCGCTGGAAGAAACGGCATCGTCGATGGAAGAACTGACGTCGACCGTCAAGCAGAATGGCGAAAACGCACGCCAGGCCAACCAGATGGCGCAATCGGCCTCCAGCGTGGCCAGCAAAGGCGGCCAGGTGGTGGCGGAAGTGATCACGACCATGGATACGATCAATGCCTCGTCGAAGAAAATCGTCGACATCATCGGCGTCATCGATGGGATTGCCTTCCAGACCAATATCCTGGCCCTGAATGCGGCCGTGGAAGCGGCCAGGGCGGGCGAACAGGGCCGCGGCTTTGCCGTGGTGGCCACGGAAGTGCGCAACCTGGCTCACCGCTCCGCCGCCGCCGCCAAGGAAATCAAGATCCTCATCGACGACTCCGTGCAGCAGGTTAATCTCGGCAGCAACCTGGTGAACCAGGCCGGCAGCACCATGCAAGAGATCGTCAGCAGCGTGCGGCGCGTTACGGACATCATGGCCGAGATCACGTCCGCCAGCAACGAGCAGGAAACGGGGATTGAACAGATCAACCAGGCCATCACGGAAATGGATGCTGTGACACAGCAAAATGCCGCCCTCGTGGAAGAAGCGGCAGCCGCGTCCGAAGCGTTGCAGGATCAGGCCGCCATCCTGGCCGAAGCCGTCAGCGTGTTCAAGCTAGACGGCATGCAAGCGCTGCCACCGGTTCCGGCTCCAGCCATCCGCGCGCCAGCCATCCGCGCGCCAGCCAAGCCTGCCGCCGCGCCACGCGTCACTGCCACAGCCACTGCCACTGCCACTGCCGCACCCGCCAGGAAAGCAGGCAAGGTCGTCGCACAGGCCGCGGTCGCCGAGACCGAGTGGGAAGAGTACTGAGGCACCGCCTGCCGCAAGGCATCAAGCAGCTTGCAGCGGGCGCATCGCCATAGGCCTGCGACTCAGCCGCCCGCCACCACCATGCTCTCGATGAGGATGGAACCCGTCTCTTTGGTACCGCGGCGCAGCACGTCGGCGCCCACGGCGACGATGTTGCGCAGCATGTCCTTCATGTTGCCGGCGATGGTGATTTCTTCCACCGGATACTGAATCACGCCATTTTCCACCCAGAAACCGGAGGCGCCGCGCGAATAATCGCCCGTCACGTAATTGGTTCCTTGCCCCATCAGTTCCGTCACCAGCAAGCCCGTGCCCAGCTTTTTCAGCATGACAACGAAATCATCGGTGGCGGCCGTCTGGGACGAGGTCAGATACAGATTGTGCGAGCCGCCCGCGTTGCCCGTCGTCTGCATGCCCAGCTTGCGGGCCGTGTAGGTCGACAGGAAATAGCCTTGCACCACGCCATCCTTGACGACGTCGCGGCTGACGGTTTTCACGCCTTCCTCGTCGAATGGCGCGGAACCGACGCCGCCGATCACGTGCGGATCTTCGAAGATCTGCACGTGCGACGGCAGCACTTGCGTGCCCAGGGAATCGTTCAGGAAAGTGGATTTTCGGTACAGGGCGCCGCCCGAGGTCGCTTGCACATAGGTACCCAGCAAACCGGCCGCCAGCGGCGCCTCGAACAGCACGGGACAGGTGCGCGTGCCCAGCTTGCGCGCGTTCAGGCGCGACAGGGCGCGTTCCGCGGCGTAGCGGCCGATGGCTTCCGGACTCGACATTTTCGAGGCGTCGCGCACGGACGAATACCAGTCGTCGCGCTGCATCTTCGCACCCTTGCCGGCGATGGGCGCCACGGACAGGGTGTGGCGCGAGAATGGGTAGCCGCCGATGAAGCCGCGCGAATTGGCGGACACAAAGTGCGATTGCTGCACGTGCACGCCCGCGCCTTCGCTGTTCGTGATGCGCGGGTCGACGGCAAACGCGGCCGCTTCAGCCCGCTGGGCCAGCACCACGGCTTCCTCGGCGGAAATCAGCCAGGGATAGAACAGTTGCAAGTCACGGGGGGACATTTCCAGCATGTTGGCGTCGGCCAGGCCCGCGCAATCGTCCTCGGCCGTGAAACGGGCGATGTTGTAGGCGGCGTCCACCGTGGCGCGCAGGGCCGATGGCGAGAAATCGGAGGTGCTGGCATTGCCGCGTTTCTTGCCGACAAACACGGTCACCCCCATGCCCTTGTCCTTGTTTTGCTCGATCGTCTCGATCTTGCCTTTTCGTACAGAAACGGACAAGCCACCGCCTTCGCTGACTTCGACGGCTGCGTCGGTGCCGCCCGCTTCCCGCGCAAAAGACAACACATCACGGGCCAGTTGCTGCAATTGCTCTTGACTATGGGTAAATACGGAGTCGTTCATGCGCTGTTTTCTTCGGAAAGCCGCTAAAAAGGGTATCATAGCAGTCGTTTACAGTTTACAGGTGCGGCCTACGCGGCCAATCCCGCCTTATCATGCCAAATCCAAACCGGGGAGCTTGCGGCTTCCAATCCACCGAATTCGAACAGGAATATGAACGTCCGTCGAAGTCGGAACTCAAGCGCCAGATGACCGTCCTGCAAAAGCTGGGCGAAGAACTCGTCAATGAAGCACGCGACCGCGTCAAGCGCGTCCCGATGCCGGAAGACGTGCGCGACGCCATTCTCGAATGCCAGCAGATCAAGGATCACGAAGGCCGCCGCCGCCAGCTGCAATACGTGGGCAAGAAAATGCGTACCCTGGATGAAGAAGAAGTTGCCGCCATCCAACGCACCATCGATAGCTGGAAAGGCTTGTCGAAAGCCGACACGGCCAATATGCACGCGATGGAACGCCGCCGCGACAAACTCTTGACGGACGACAAGGCGCTGACCGTCTTGCTGTCGGAAAACCCGGAACTGGACGTGCAGCACCTGCGCACCCTGATCCGCAATGCCCGCAAGGAGCAGGCCGAGAACAAGCCGCCAAAAGCCTACCGTGAAATCTTCCAGATCTTGAAAGAGATCGCCAAGAAGAAAAATGGCGGCAAGAAAGATGCCGACGAAGATGACGCAGAAGCCGACGAAGAATAAACCCCAGCCAAAGACTGGGGTCGTACCCTGAGGGTACGACCCCGGCTTTTGCACTTGGGTTGGCAAAAACCGGGATCAGCCCGGTTTTTTTACGACATAGACAGGTGTCCCATGACCACGATAGAAGACGAATTGATTATCGGCCTCGTGTCGATCTCGGACCGCGCCAGCGGCGGCGTGTATGAAGACCTGGGCATCCCCGCGCTGGAAAGCTGGCTGTCCGCCGCCATTCGCACGCCTTTCCGCCTGGAAAAACGGCTGATCCCGGACGAGCGCTCGCAAATTGAAAACACCCTGATCGACATGGTCGACCTGAGCCACTGCCATCTGATCCTGACGACGGGCGGCACGGGTCCGGCGCGGCGCGACGTGACGCCGGACGCGACCTTGTCCGTCGGGACCAAGGAAATGCCCGGTTTCGGCGAACAGATGCGCCAGATCAGCCTGCAATTCGTGCCGACGGCGATTCTGTCGCGCCAGGTGGCCGTGATCCGCGAAACGCCCGAGCGCGCTTGCCTGATCATGAACTTGCCGGGCCAGCCGAAAGCCATCAAGGAAACCCTGGAAGGCTTGAAAGATGCCAACGGCGTGCAACTGGTCAACGGCATCTTTGCCGCCGTGCCATATTGCATCGATCTCATCGGCGGTCCCTACATGGAAACCGACCCGGCCATCTGCAAGGCCTTCCGTCCCAAATCGGCGCTGCGTCCGGCGCAACCTTTACCTGAGGAAAATACATGAGCACCTTGCTGGAAACCATCGAACTCGACAGCGCACCGAACCCCACCGTCTCCATCATCTGGATGCATGGCCTGGGCGCCGACGGCAACGACTTCGTGCCCCTGGTGAAGGAACTCGATCTGCGCGGCTGCCCCGCCATCCGCTTCATTTTCCCCAGCGCCGGCACCATGCCCGTCACCATCAACAACGGCTACGTGATGCGCGCCTGGTACGACATCCGCGAAAATGACCTGGTGCGCCGCGAAGATGAGAACGGCTTGCGCGCCTCGCAGGCACAGATCGAAGCCCTGATCGCGCGCGAAAAGGCGCGCGGCATTCCCGCCAGCCGTATTATCCTGGCCGGCTTCTCGCAAGGCTGCGCCATGACACTGCAAACGGGCTTGCGCCACGCGGAACCGCTGGCCGGCCTGATGTGCCTGTCCGGCTACCTGCCGCTGGCCGACAAGACGGCGCTTGAGCGCACGCCGGCCAGCCTGGAAACACCGATCTTCATGGCGCACGGCACGGCCGACCCCGTGGTGCCGATCGCTCGCGCCCAGCAGTCGCGCGACTTGCTCACCGGCATGGGTTACCAGGTGGAATGGCACGAGTACATGATGCAGCATTCGCTGTGCCAGGAAGAGATCGACGCCATCGGCGCGTGGCTGAAAAAAGTACTGGCCTAAAATAAAACAGGCGCGGTATGCGCCGCGCCTGTTAGTGTACGGAACGCCGGGAACGATCAGTTCGCCGGCGTTTTTGCATTCCATATCTTCAACATGTCGGGCGATGCTTCCGAGCGGATGCCGTTGTCCGTCAGCACCGATTCCGTCGCGGCCAGCATGTCCTTGCGGGGCACGACGACCATTTCCGCATCGCGCTGCTGGAAGCGGAACGTCAGCAATTCATCCGTTTGGTCGCGCAGCAAGGCCACCAGGTGCGCCAGGCTGCGCACGCGCACGCCATTGACGGAATCGACGACCGAAAAGAAACGGGTACTGTAGCCATTCATCAGCTTGTGCGGGAAGAACGGCGCGGCGATCACCACCAGCTCTTCGCGCTCGCTATCGGGCGCATCGCCGCGCCGCGTGACCAGCGGGTTGCCGGCAAAACTCATGCCGCCCAACATAGCCGGGTTGCCATTTGGCGCGGCCATGAATTCCGTGCTGGCGCGCGAAAACACCATCGGGCCAAAGATGAAATAGGATGGGTAATTGCCCTGCAGGCCGCTGATGAGCATCGGGTGCGCCGCCGAGACGGGTACCTTGATTTTCAGGGGTGCGCCCTGGCGCACCACCGTCAACGGCAATTCGCCGTCTTTCGCCAGCTGCTGCACCCGGTACTGGAAGCGCACGCGGCTGTTGGCATTCAGCTTGACCATGCCCTGGTTATCGATGGGAAAATCGCCGATATGCGTGATGACATCCCACTCCTTGAGCGGATAGGCGGCGTCCTTGCTGGCCGGTGTCATCACGACGGCGCCCTCGACACCCTTGGCCAGCTTCAGGTAGGTGCGCAGCGCGGGATTTTCCAGCGTTTGCGTCACATCACGCATGGCCGGCTTGCCCTTGGGCGCACCACTTTCCTGGTCGCGCAGGAACAGCTCGATTTCCTCGTTGGGGATGATGTAGCCGATGTTTTGCGCATTGAGCATGCCGGCAAAGGCCAGGCCGATCATCTTCTCGCCCGCAATCACGGGGCCGCCGCTATTGCCCGGGTTGATGGCCGCATCGATCTGGATGCGCAAGCCCGAGACGGGGAAGTTGTAGCGCACGAATTCGATGCGCGAGACGATGCCCTTGGTGATCGACAGCGAGGTGCCGCCCGTCGGATAGCCATACGCCAGCACGGCATCGCGCACATCCGGCAAGACATTCGCGCGCGGCACGGCTTTATGGCTGGCGAAAAAACTGTCATCGTCGATTTTCAGCAAGGCCAGGTCCATGCCGCGCGAGATGGCCAGCACGGTCGCCGGTATCTTGTCGCCGGCGCCATTGGCCTGGATCTGTACCTGGCTGGCATAGCCGACCACGTGCGCATTCGTGAGGATGCGGCGGCCTTCGATGACGACGCCGGAGCCCGTCACCTCTTGCGGCGCGGCCTTGCTCCAGGGTTTATAGGGGTCCGGCCCGCGCAGGGTGGAAAACACCTTGACGACGGAATTTTCCAGGGCGGAAGCGCTGGCGCCAGCAGTGGTCTCGGCGGCCAGCGCACGCAGCGTCATCAAGGGGGAAAAAGAAAGGGCCAGCGCCAGGAAGGCGCGGCCCATCAGGGTGAAGCACGGACGAGTTTTCATTGAGCTTGTTGGCAATGGAAGGGAAGCAAAATTATATATTGAATAATTTCAACTTCATTACACTTTGTCCATCTTTGCCCGAAGAACTATTCTAATCAGATGGGCAAGGGCGGCACGCCCAATGCCGGCACGGCCGTCTGCGCCCCATTCATGACCATGGCCAGGAAAGTGTAATAGCCGTTGATGCCCATCAAGTCGACCACGCCGTGCTCGCCGAACAGCGCCAGAGCGCGTGCATACGTGGCATCGCTGACGCGCTTGTTCTGCTGCAACTCGATGCAGAAGTCGTGCACGGCTTGCTCGTCTTCCTTCAGGGCAAGCGGCGCGCGCCGCGCGGCGATGGCGTCCACGGCCGCCTGCGCGATGCCGTTCTGCACGGCCAGCGGCGCGTGGATGGCCCACTCGACCTGCTGGTCCCACTGCCGCGCCGTCACCAGGATGGCCAGCTCGGACAAGCGCGTACCGATGGCGCTGCGGTAGCGCAGGTACTCGCCCATGCGCTGCGCCGTTTCCATCAGCTCGGGGCTGCGGATCAGCGGCACGAAGGGGCCGTACAGCGCCCCGCGCGGACCATCGATGATGGCTTGCGCGGCAGCACGCTGCTGGGCGTCGAGCAGGTCCAGCGGCAGCGCGGGCAAACGGTCGATATCGCCCCCTGCCATCAGGCAGTCCAGGCGACCACGTCCTGCTGCTGTTCGCCGAGGCCGGGGATACCCAGGCGCATGCTGTCGCCTTTTTTGAGGAAACGCTGCGGCTTGCGGCCCTGACCCACGCCCGGTGGCGTGCCTGTGGCGATGACGTCGCCCGGTTCCAGTGTCATGAATTGCGACAGGTAGCTGACGATCTGCGCCACCGTGAAGATCATGGTTTGCGTATTGCCGGTCTGCATGCGCTTGCCGTTCACTTCCAGGTACAGGTCCAGGTCTTGCTCGTCGATGACTTCATCGCGCGTCACCAGCCACGGGCCGATGGGGCCAAAGGTGTCGCAGCCCTTGCCCTTATCCCATTGACCGCCCCGCTCCAGCTGGAACGAGCGCTCGGAAATATCGTTGACGACGCAATAGCCGGCCACGTATTTCAAGGCATCCTCTTCGCTCACGTACTGTGCGCGCGTGCCGATGACGACGCCCAGCTCCACTTCCCAGTCCGTCTTTTTCGAGCCTTTCGGCAACACGACATTGTCGTCCGGGCCATTCAGACAAGTGATCGCCTTCATGAAGACGATGGGTTCGGCGGGAATCGGCATGCCGGCCTCGGCTGCGTGATCCGCGTAATTGAGGCCGATACCGATGAACTTGCCGACTTTCGCCAGCGGCACGCCGAAGCGGGGATTGCCGCGCACCAGGGGCAGCGTCTTTTCGTCCAGCTTGGCCAGCTTGCGCAAGGCCTTGTCGGACAGTTGTGCGCCGTCAATATCGGCAATCACGCCGGACAGGTCGCGCAGTTTGCCTTCTTCATCGATCAGGCCCGGTTTTTCCTTGCCTGGACGTCCATAACGAACGAGTTTCATAGTCTTCCTTGGAGTTGATCATTGCCGCTGTGCAGGCTGCCATTTTACCGGATGGCCCGGCACGCCTGTAGCGGCGAATGAAAAACATCGCAAGTCCCGGCAGCTGCAAGGCCGCCAGCACGCCAAACGCCACCTGATACGCTTGCGGCGGATACTGCTGCAAGCTGTTCAGGGGCCAGCAGCCGAGGATCAGGCCAAAGCCCGCCTGCACCAGGAAAGCGCCCGTGAAAATGAGCAAATTGAGGCAAGTAGCCGCCCTGCCCGTCAGGCTGGCCGGCATGCTTTGCGCGACGATCGCATACTCGAGGCCAGTCACCGTGCCCAGCAAGGTAAACAGCACGGACAGCATGGGCAGGCTGGGCACGACGTTACACGCCATCGCCACTTGCACGGCGACAAACAGGACGATGCCGGCGCCCGCCACTTGCATGGGTGCAATACCGCGCCGCCCGGCCCACTCCGTCAGCATGCCCATGCCGATGGCGCCAAAGATGACGGCCGCCATGCCCAGGTACAACAGATACGCCACGCTATCGTCGGACATGCCGCCCACGTCGGCCAGCCAGCGTCCCACCCACAAGCCCTGCACGCCAAAGAACACCGTGTGCGGCAGCAGGATCAGCGCGATGGTGCGGCGAAAACCGGGATCGCGGTACACGCTCCAGACGCTGACCTTGCTCACCGAGTGCGCGGTGGCGGGCCTGGGCATGGCCGGCGACAGCAGGCGGATCAGCACGCCGATGGCCAGTGCCGCCAGCGCCAGGCCCAGGAACACGCCGCGCCAGTCCGTGTAGTGCAGGGCCAGCTTGACGGGTATGGTGGCGGTGGCCGCGCCCAGGCCGCCCACGGCGATCAGGTAACCATGCACGGAAGGCAGGCGCGCGGGCGCGACGGCGCACGAGATCGCTTTCACGGCGGCCATGAAACAGCCGCCCAGGCCTGCCCCCATCAGGGCGCGTGCCCACATCAGCTCGGCAAAGCTGTGGCCCCGGCTGAACAGCCATACACCCAGAGCCGCCAGCGCCAGCAGCCACAGTTGCACCGTGCGGGGGCCGTAACGGTCGAGCGCCATGCCGATCGGCAGTTGCACCAGCGCAAAGGCGAGAAAAAAGGCGCTGGTCAGCAGGCCCAGCTGCGCTGGCGTCAGGGCGATGGTGCCCAGCAATTCCGCCGTCAGCACGGCATTCACGCCGCGCAGCAGGCACGACAGGTAATGCCCCAGCGCGAACGGCAGGAACACCAGGCAAAACACGGCTACGCCGGAACGGGAAGAGGCGCCGGCGCCGTGCATGCTCAGGCGGCCTGTGCCAGGCGGATGATTTTATGCGGCAACTGCGGCACAGGTTCATCCGTCTCGAAGAAAAATTTATCGTGGCCGAATGCGGGCTTTAAATCGTCCATCCACGTCGCTTCCGCATCGAACTTCGCATAAAAAGGCCGGCGCACCCAATCCGGATTGCGCGCCTGCAAAAATTGCAGGGCAAACAGTTTTTCGCCATTGATGCTGACGATGCCATCGATAACGATCTTGCCGGGAAACGCGCTCATGGAGGGCCCGCGCACCGTGCGCGACAGGCCGGACACCATCTGGTAGGCGGCCTGGAAGATTTCATGTGCCTTCGCCAGCGGCAATTCGAAATAGCCGCGCGGCCCCGTGTCCCGTTCGACAAACATGTAATACGGAATCGCTCCCAGGCGCGTGCCCGTCTGCCACAGCTCGGCCCAGCTAGCCGGATCTTCATTGATATGGCGGATCAGCGGCCCCTGCATGCGCAAGGTGGCGCCCGTGGAGACGATGCGTTTCACCGCTTGCTGGGCGATATCCTGGCGCAACTCGACGGCATGGCTGTAATGGCCCA
The DNA here is from genome assembly GCF_030397665.1 of Janthinobacterium sp. SUN073. GTDB lineage: Bacteria > Pseudomonadota > Gammaproteobacteria > Burkholderiales > Burkholderiaceae_D > Janthinobacterium. The sequence goes on from NZ_JAPUBT010000001.1 coordinate 1,387,784, forward strand.
TCACGGCCAGGTTCTTGCCCGCCTTGACGATGCGCTCGAACAGGCGCAGCAAATCGTCCGCATCGCGGTCGGAGACAAAACGCTGCGGCCAATACGCCACCGCCTTGGTGCCGATGCGAATGTTCTGGATGTGTTCCAGGCCCGGCGCCAGCAGCGGCTCCAGGTAGGCGGCCAGTTGCCGCGTGTTCATGATCATCGGGTCGCCGCCCGTGATCAGCACATCCGTCACTTCCGGATGCAATTTCAGGTAGGCGGCCAGCTCATGCGACTCGCGCGCATCGAATTTCATGTCATCCATGCCGACGAACTGGGGCCAGCGGAAGCAGAAGGTGCAATACGCGTGGCACGTCTGGCCGGCGCTGGGGAAAAACAGCACCGTTTGCGCATATTTATGCTGCAGGCCGCGCACGGGTGCATCGTTGACTTTCGGCACGTTATGCGTCATCTGCCCGGCCGGATGGGGATTCATGCCCAGGCGGATACCATGCACATAGGCATCGATGGCAGCCTTGTCCCGCTGCACCAGCACCAGGTCGCGCAGGTGCGCATACTGCTCCGGCGGCAGCATGTCGCGGTGGGGAAAGACGAGGCGGTAGATGGGGTCGTCAGGAATGTTGTTCCAGTCGATCAGCTGGTCAAGCACATAGGCGTTGGTGCGAAACGGCAAGACGTGCGACACCACTTGCACGGCTACACGTTGCTCTTCCGGCAGCCATTCCCACTGCCGCGCCTGATGAATGGTTTGCCGCGTATACGGCTTGAACTTGGGTGAAAACGGCTCGGTAATGAGTGCGGACACGATCGGCTCCTTGCCAATAAATAGCGATAACTTTCATGAAATTGACCCTATATCGGCCAATTCCAGCCTCTTTCTCCCACAGGCCATGCCAGCTCGGCATGCTGTGAAAGTCATCATAATTCTTGCCATAAAGAACCAAATTGCTACACATCAACAAGCATTCCGATACGTTGCTCGCTGCCTACAAGCAACACCTTAGTTTGTTCCATCGCAATTTGATGGGACCCTCGACGACGTAAATTACGGCTGTGCAACACATCCCTCGATTCTCACAAGGAGCTGTCATGAAACGCTTATTCACGGGTAGCCTGCTGTGCCTGGCCTTTGCCGGCGGCAGCGTCAATGCCGCCGTCGAACCAACGGAAAAAGACGCCATCGCCATGGCCGAACGGGGCGCCGCCTTCATGAAGGCGCATGGCAAGGAAGAAATGATGAAGAAAATCACGGCGAAAGACCCCGACTTCGTGCAGGGCTCGCTGTATGTGGACATGCGTGACATCAAGACGGGCATCGTGCTGGCCCACCCCATCAATCCTTCCATCGTGGGCAAGGATTTGACGGATGTTCCTGATGCGAATGGCAAGAAATATCGCCGTGAAATTATTGAGCTGGCGCAAAAGCAGGGCAAGGGCTGGGTCGACTACCAGTACAAGAATCCCACCAGCGGCAAGATCGAGCCGAAGACCACATACATCCTGCGCGTCAACGACGTGGTGCTGGAAGCGGGGATCTACAAAAAATAAGGCAACGGCGGCGCACACGAACGCCGTGCGCCGCCTGCGGTTGGAACAGCCATAGCCAGGAGTCAAGCATGCTCAATCAATTACGCATCGGACCAAAATTATTGCTGGCGCCCGCCCTGGTCCTGCTGCTGCTGATACTCAGCTCGAGCGGCGCCTGGTATGGCATGGTGCGGCAAAATACCTCGCTGGAAAACATGGTGCTGGTGCGCATCGCGCATCTGAAAGCGGCCGCCGACGTCGTCGGCGAGGCTAAACACGTACACGGCAATATGTACCAATTGCTGTCGTGGACGAATGGCAGTTTCGCCAAGGCCCGCATCGACGCGCTGGAACAACAAATCAAGGCGCGTCACGCGGCCATCGGCACCCAGCTGGCCACGCTGCGTTCCACCGCCACGGGTGCCGAACGCAGCCTGGTCGATGCCGCCATCACGGCCCTGGCCGGCTATCGCAAGGCCGTGCTGGAAACCATGGAAATGGCGCAGATGGACCAGTCGATCGCCACCAATTCCATGCTCAAGGCGGAAACGCAATTCGGCCAGTTCAATATGCAGCTGGCGCAGCTGTCGGCCCTGGAAACGACGCTCAGCAGCCAGGCCCATGCGACGGCCAGCGCCGAGTTTCGCAGCCTGGGCTGGAGCCTGCTGCTGACCGTCATGCTCTCCATCCTGGCCTCCATCGTGGTGACCATGCTGGTGCGGCGCGCCATGCTGGTGGAAATCCGCGGCATCGCTGACGCCGTGCAAGACCTGGCGGCGGGCAAGCTGATCGCCGGTGCGCCCAAGCAGGGCAATGACGAGATCGCCGCCACCTCGCGCGTGCTGGACCAGACCATCGCCCACCTGAACCAGACCTTGCGCACCATCATGGGCGCCGTGCAATCGATCGACACGGCGTCGCGCGAAATTGCCACCGGCAACCTGGATCTCTCGGCGCGCACGGAAATGCAAGCCAGTTCGCTGGAAGAAACGTCGAGCGCCATGGAAGCGCTGACGCAAGCCGTCAATGACAACGCCGACAACGCCCAGTTGGCCTGCGAGCTGGCGGGGCAAGCCTCCACCCTGGCCGTGCAAGGGGGAGAGTCGATGCAGCAGGCGGTGACGACGATGGCGACGATACGCGCCAATTCGCGCCAGATCGTGGATATTATCGGCGTGATCGATGGTATTTCCTTCCAGACCAATATCCTCGCGCTGAACGCCGCGGTGGAAGCGGCGCGCGCGGGCGAGCAAGGCCGCGGCTTTGCCGTGGTGGCGTCCGAAGTGCGCACCCTGGCGCAACGCTCGGCGCAGGCGGCCAGGGAAATCAAGACCCTGATCGCCACCTCGGTCACTACCATCGATGGCGGCAGCGTGGCCGTGCAGCAAGCGGGCGACAGCATGGGCGCCATCGTGGCCTCGGTGCAGCAAGTCAATGCAATCATCCAGCGTGTAAAAGAAGCCAGCGCCGAGCAGGCGTCGGGTATTACGGAAGTGAACCAGGCCGTCACGCAAATGGATGACGTCACCCAGCAAAATGCGGCCCTGGTGGAACAGGCAGCGGCAGCGGCGGCCAGTTTGCAGGACCAGGCCGTCAAATTGTCGGCGGCCGTGGCCGTGTTCACCCTGGACGAGCGCCCCGCTACGCCGGCCGGCCACAGCGGAGACGAGGCATTCCAGCATCCGGCCAGCCCAGTCAAGGGAGAAGGCAAGGATAGGCGGGCTCTGCACAGCCCGCTGCGCGGCATGCCCGGCCTGCGCGGCGCCAAGGATGCGCCGCAGCGCCGGCGCGGCTAGCGAGGTAACTAGCTGACAGGCGCGCGCATCGTTTTACTGAGGTAGGGCGAGCCGGCCAGCACGAAGCGCCACGGCGTGTCCATCGCCCTGGAAATGCCGATGCGCGGGCCCGCCTGCACAGCAAACTCTTCCTCGCGGGCCAGCAGCGTGAACGGTGGCGCATCGAGCGCCAGCCGGTTCTGCAGATGGCTCACGCCGAGCGCCTGGCACACCTTGCCCGGGCCAGAACACAGCAGCCGCAGTTCCTCGACGCCGCGCCGCTCGCGCATGGCATCAATGCCCGCCAGCGGCTCGATGGCGCGGATCAGCACACCCGCTCCATGGCCCGCTTCGCGGCACACAAAGTTCAAACACCAGTGGATGCCGTAGGAACGGTAGACATAAGCGTGCGCGGGCGGGCCAAACATGGCCGCATTGCGCGGCGTCATGCCGCCATACGTGTGCGAAGCGGGGTCCAGCCGGTCATACGCTTCCGTTTCCACGATGCGCCCGCCCACGCCGTCGACCAGCACGGTCACGCCGATCAGCTGGCGCGCCACGCTGCTGGAATCGTCCGCAAAATCGATACCGGCCAGGAGTTTTTTCATGCGGCAATTGTAGCGCCACGCTTGCCCGCACGCACCGGCTGCTGCCTTAAAAACAAATACATCTTACTTTTTTCACCATAAAAACAGGGGCTGATTGCGTGGCCAAATGAGCAACATCGGTGGCAATCACGGCAAAAACAGGAATTTTTCCACAATCTATTGTAGAGATGAACTATTGCCATGCATAAACAGGGATAATCATCGGGCATTGCACAAGGCGTCCATGAGGCCGTCCGTGCGCAGCGCACGACCGAATAACCAGCGGGCAAGACAATGATGATGAGAGCGGCAGCGCAAAAGCAGGTAGTGCAGGAAGATCCGGTTGACGCCTTGATGCGTTCCATCCGCATTCCGCCGCGTCCCAGCCTGCTGGTCGACTTGCAGCGCGAACTGGCGGAGCAGGACCCGTCGCCGCGGCGCATCGCGCGCATCATCGCCGACGATGTCGGCATGTCCGGCGCCCTGCTGAAACTGGCCAATTCGCCGTTCTATGGCGCCGCGCGCAAGGCCAAATCCGTCGAGCAAGGCATCAACTTTCTCGGCATCAACCAGTGCAGCGCCATGATGACGGGCTTGCTGGCGCGCCAGGCGCTGGAAGCGGAAGGCGTGGAACTGACCAACTTCTGGGACGTGTCGGCCAAGCGCGCGCGCGCCCTGGTATTTACCTCGCGCAAGCTGCGCATCGCCCCGCCCGACATCGCCCACACCTTCGGCCTGTTCTGCGATATCGGCGTGCCCCTGCTGATGAACCGCTTTCCCGACTACGTCAAGACGTACGCGGCGGCGGCCAACGATGCACACAATTGTTTTACGTCACTGGAAGACGCGCGCCACCAGACCAACCACGCGGCCATCGGCTGCTTGCTGGCGCGCAACTGGGGCCTGTCTTCCGATGTCTCCTGGGCGATTTTGCACCACCACGACTACACGGTGCTGGCGGACCCGTCCACGGACGACGCCATCCGCTCGCTCGTCGCCCTGTCGCTGCTGGCCGAAAAGGGCATTCAGCGCTACCATGGCAACAGTACCTCGCTGGAGTGGGACAAGGGCGGCGAACTTGCCTGTCAACATCTCGGCCTGTCGCAGGAAGAAGCCGCTGACCTGCTCGACGAGTTGCACGAGATGTTCGATACCGACCATTGAGGTATCAGGCGGCCGCGTCCGCCTGTATGATCCGTCCCGGCGCCTGGCAGAGCCATGGCGCCCGTTTCCGTTTGCCTGACCTGTATTTCTTAACCTGTTGATCGCCATGCCCAAAAATAAGCGCCCTGTCCCCCGTAAATCCGCCAACACGCCTGAAGACAAGGATGAGTCCGTCACGCGCATGCTGTGCACGATGGCCCTGAACCTGGCGGAGCAGGAAGACAGCGAATCGCAGGGCACGGTGCTGGCCGAGCAAGCCGTCGAATTCGGCCGCCTGATCCGCAAGGCCTTGAATCAAAAGAAGGATGAAATCCTGTACGACGCCATCGAGCGCGCCAAGTACGAAGACGTGGGCGCCTACCAGTACCTGCGCAGCCATATCGAGGAAGCCGCGTCCGTCGTGACGATCCGCCGCGACAATGCCCCGGCCATGGAAATCAACGCTTTTGTCGTACCGCTGCTGGTGCAAAGCACGGGCGGCCTGCGGGAAGCGGACAGTTTCCAGGACCAGGACGCGTTCGAAGCGCTGGTGAAGAGTTTTCAACAGGCACAGCTGGAAAGCGCCAAGGCCAAGGTGGTCTTGATGAGCCATGCCTACGACCTCGATGAAATCGACCGCATCACGTATAGCCATTTGCACGAGATGGTGCGCGATGCGTACTCGTCGATAACGGACAAGAAAATCGTCGCCACGCCGGGCCTGGAAAGCAGCATCGTCGGCTGGAGCGAAACGGCGTTCGGCCCGCAAGACACGGCCATCGAACTGCGCTTCCTGCTGGGCTTTGCCTTGAAGCGCGTGGACGACCCTTTCTATGCGGAACCGAAGGATGAAGCGGCACTCGACGCCTGGTTCGACGCGCGCATGGCCCGCTACCAGCAGTGGACGACGGAAGTGGGCGACCTGGTGAAACGCTGCCTGGCACCGGCCGCCAGCGCGCTGGAAGTGAGCTTTTTGTACCAGGATCTGTTCCACGGTGGCAAGGAACAAGGCATGAGCGAGTATGCGATGCTGCAGATGATGTCCGGCATCAACCACGCGCTGGCGGAAAACAAGGTGGATGCCGCGGATGTGTCGGTGGTCGTCGGCCCGGCCGATGAACACGGCGAAATGCTGTTGCGCGTCAATGTCAGCACGGCGGGCGGCGAGCTGCTGCACAGCGCCGACAAGCCGCTGGACCTGGCTGCCGACCTGCAGGACGAAGTCGACGATATCTGCGATGCGCTGGCCACCATCGGCGTGACGCAACTGTCCGTGGCGCTGAAGTTTGATGCCAAGGGACAGCCGCTGGAAGCACAGCCGTACGCGCCGGCGTAAAACCGGCGACATAATCAGTGCGCGGCCAGCTCCTGTTGGCCACGCAGCGACAGCCATGCCTGCAATTTCTGCGCATACGCCAAGGTGTAGGCGGGGCTGCTCGACGGCAAGCTGACGATGCGGTAGCGCTGCGCGTGCTCGCCCAGCACCTTGATGCCCAGCTTCGCCGCCGTGCCGCCGTTGAAGGCGATCGTCTGCAGCCGTGGCAGGCTGGCGGCCAGGGCCACCAGATCGTTGTCGTCGCGGAAGCGGATATTGCTGTCCAGGCTGCCCGCGCGCTGCGCCTGCGCCACCACGTCCCACAGGCCCACGCCGTGCGCCAGCAAGGTGCTCAACCGCGCCTCATAGGGCAGGCTGGTCAACTCCACACCCAGCACCTCGCCCAGCAGCCGCCAGAACTTGTTTTGCGGATGCGCATAGTACTGGCTGTGCGCCAGCGATTTTTCGCCGGGCAGGCTGCCCAGTATCAGCAAGCGCGTATCGGCGTCGACGACGGGATCGAAACAGCGTTTAAGCGGGTCGGCGCTTTCGTCTGGCAGGAGGACTGGGCTAATCAAATGAAATGTCCGGAAGGGAAGATGAAGGATCATTTTACCCGGCCACGCGACGGTGTAGAATTCCCGGACAACCCCACACAAGAGACCGCCCATGCGCACCATCGACACCCTGCTGGCCCAGTATGGCGAAAGCCACCGCAACCACGTCAATGAATGGGTGCACATCGTGTGCGTGCCGCTGATCGTTTTCAGTCTGCTGGGGCTGCTGTGGAGCGCGCATCCCAGCGTGGCGCTGCTCGGCAGTGTTCTCGCCTTATACTATTATTACAAGCTGTCGCGTCCGTTTGCGGCAGGCATGCTGCTCATGCTGGCCATCATGCTGGGCCTGCTGCTGCTCATGCCGGCGCTGACCATCCTGCCCGTGTCGCTGGCGCTGTTCGTGCTGGCCTGGATCGGCCAGTTCATCGGCCACCAGATCGAAGGCAAGAAACCGTCGTTCCTCGACGATGTGCGCTTTTTACTGGTGGGTCCGCTGTTCGTGCTGGGATTTTTATACCGGCGCCTGCGGCTGGCGTATTGAGCGGCAGGTGGTCCCTTGGTCACGCGGAACCGGTAACAGATTTTTACTATTCGCAACTAGTTATCTGAGGCAAGTGTCCTTATGATAAGTCAGCATCTTTACTGCCGGTCGACGCAATCGGCAACTAACTTTTGTCCAAGGGAGTCCTACATGAAAGCACCAATTATTGCAGTGGCATTGCTCGCCACCCTGGCCGGCTGCGCCGTACAACCGAACTCGGCGAATGTGTACAACGCGCGCCAGGCGCAGAATGAACAATCGGTTCGCATGGGTACGGTTGAATCCGTGCGCCAAGTCACCATCGACAAGGGCGAAACGGGCACGGGCGTGCTGGCTGGCGCGGCACTGGGAGGCGTGGCCGGCTCGGCAGTCGGCGGCGGCAAGGGCGCCATCGCGGCCAGCATCCTCGGCGCGGTTGCCGGCGGCATGGCCGGCAAGAGCATCGAAGCGAATGCCTCGAACAAGCCCGGCCTGGAAATCACCGTGCGCCTGGACAATGGCGATATGCGCGCCATCGTGCAGGATGCGGACGAACTGTTCCGCCCGGGCGAACGCGTGCGCCTGCTGTCGGATGGCCGCAAGACCCGCGTCACGCATTGATCTGCTTGCCGGCGCATGCGCTCAGCCGAATGCGCCGGCAGCGAGCAAGGCAGACGGGTGCAGCCAGATGGCAATCACAGCGGTCACAACGACATACACAAGCAGGCTCCAGACTTTGATCTGCAGTGAGGCTGGCATGGCGGTTCCCTTTCAACGATGCAATTCAGAAAATATTTACTTGATAATAAAGTAAATATTTTCATAAATTCAACATTTTCCAGAAGCACTGCGCAGGCTCAATGCCCGAGTGTCTCCTGACCGCTCGTTAAGCAAGCTCGACCAAGACTCGCCATCCCCGCGCGATGCCCGTATACTTGCGCGATGTCATCTCCTCTCCTGTTCATCATTGCCTGCCTGATCTGGGGCTCCACCTTCTGGGCCATCACCTTGCAGCTGGGCGATGTCGCCCCCGCCGTTTCCGTGGTCTACCGCTTCGGCCTGGCTTCCGCCACCCTGTTTGCCTGGTGCGCCTTGCGCGGCGACACCCTGCGCCTGCCCTGGCGCGCGCAAAAATGGATGCTGCTGCAAGGCCTGGCCTCGTTTGCCCTCAGCTATGTGTGCACCTACAGCTCGGAGCAATACCTGGTCTCGGCCCTCGTCAGCGTGCTGTTCGCGCTGATGGTGTTCTGGACGCCCTTGCTCAACCGCATCGCCTTCGGCACGCCGATTACCTGGAGCACCTGCTGCGCGGCGTTTGTCGCCATCTGCGGTATCGTGCTGCTGTTTTACCAGTCCATCGGCGCGGCGCTGCACGATATTCTCGGTGGCGGCAAGGGGCATTTCCTGCTCGGCTTTATCCTGGCGCTGGTGGCCACCATTTCCAGCACGGCCGGCAACGCCCTCGTCATGAAAGTGCGCGAACACTCTGGTAACGTGATGCTGACCATGGCCTGGACCATGTTGTGGGGCACCTTGATGGTGGCCGCCTGGGCCATCGCCACGGGCCAGTCCTGGCAGTTGCCGACACGCCCCAGCTACTGGATGGGATTGGTATATCTGGCCATCTTCGGCTCGGTGATCGCCTTCAGCGCGTATTTCACTTTAATCGCCCGCATCGGCACGCAAAAGACCGTGTACATCGGCGTGGTCACGCCCGTCATTTCCGTGCTGCTGTCGGTGCAATTCGAACATTACCGGCCCGCCCCCATCGAATGGGTGGGCATGCTGCTATGCCTGTCCAGCGTGGCCTGGGCCCTGACCTCGGGCGCGCGCAAGACGGCTGCCGTCGCCTCCATTTCCACCACTTCATCAGCAAAGGCAACATGAGCACCTCTTCCTCCCTCGCCATCCGTCCCGCCCAGGAAACCGACGTGGCCGCCATCTTCGGCATGATCCATGAACTGGCCGTGTTTGAAAAACTTGAACACATGATGATCGCCAAAGCATCCATGCTGCACGACAGCCTGTTCGGCAAGCACCCCGCGTGCGAAGCGCTGGTCGGCACGGAAAATGGCGAGGTGGTGACGTTCGCCCTGTTCTTCCATAATTTTTCCACCTTCCTGTGCCGCAAGGGACTGTACCTGGAAGACCTGTATGTGAAGCAATCGGTGCGCGGCAAGGGCTATGGCAAGCAGATGCTGGTGGCCCTGGCGCAACTGGCCGTCGAACGCGATTGCGGCCGCTTCGAATGGTCGGTGCTGGACTGGAATGAAAACGCGATCAACTTCTACAAGGGCATGGGCGCGGACGTGATGCCGGACTGGCGTATCTGCCGGGTCGCTGGTGATGACTTGACGCAATTGTCGGCGGGCACGCCGAAAGCGGCCTGATTGGAGGGGGAACTGTAGCGAGCGGATGCGATTTGTGGCCGAGAAGCGGAACTGTACGCTAGGTACAGTGAGCATCGCAGGCCGCAAGGCGCGCCGCGCAGTAAGTTCCCAAAAAAATCCCCGCGGGCTAGCGGCACCGCGGGGTGAACCCAGTGTCAAGTGGGAGGGGGAGAATGCAATCAACGGTTATCAATATAAACGCAACGACTTGCCACCGCGTCGACCTTTACATTTGCTTACCGGGCCTTACATTTGACTTAAATCCGCTAACCAAGTGTCGCTTGGATGACACTGATTATTTCCGTGGTTCAATCAATGTGCCGTGCAAGCCGATATGTTGTTGTGCAACCCCACTGCCACCCTGCGCATTTTTATAGATTTGGTACACTGTCAGGCAGGCGATGCAGCCAGCAACCACGGCAAAAATGACCATGCGACGCTCCTTGAGTTTTTTGTAGGTATCAGGGAAAACAGAGCCTGCGGCCGATGATGGCCAGGCAGGGAAGATTCAGTGTGGCATCTTCTGCTGGTGGGGCATTGCGCAATATCAAACGCGTCAACGTGACGGCGCGCTGGCGTTTGATGCGACGCAAAATGGCGGCAATGCGCTCACACACAATGAACGAATCAATGAACGAATCGTTATGCAACGGGAGCCACATCATGAATGTCTCTGCCAAACCGCTCGTCATGAAAATCTACCGCGCCTACCTGCGTTCCCGCCTGGAACGCTACACGCGCGACTTGCAAGCCATCGCAGAACAGCGCGAGAACGACTTCCAGGCCGAACGCATCCTGCACCAGGCCGTCGTCTCGGTGCGCTCCAAACTGCACTCGCTGTAAACGTGATGCCGTCAGCGCTGCCGGCCGGCCACGGCCCAGCGCTCCACCAGCTCGAACAAGCCTTGCGTCAGCAGGGCCAGCACGGCTGCCGGGATCGCGCCGGCCAGCAGCATGTCGTTGTCGTTCAGCGCCAGGCCGATGGTGATGCGTTCGCCATAGCCGCCTGCGCCGATGAAAGCGGCGATGGTGGCCGTGCCCACGCTCATCACGGCCGCCGTTTTCACGCCCGCCAGCATGACGGGCAAGGCCAGCGGCAAGTCCACGTGCAGCAGGCGGTCGCGCCGGCTCAAGCCCAGTGCCAGCGCCGCCATGCGCAAGCCTTGCGGCACCTGCAAGATGCCCGTGCACGTGTTGCGCACGATGGGCAGCAAGGCGTACACGAATAGGGCCACCAGCGCCGGCACGGTGCCGATCATGCCCAGCACGGGGATCAAGATCGCCAGCAGGGCCAGCGACGGCACCGTCTGCAGCACGCCGACGAAGGCCAGCACCGTTTGCCGCAGCGGCGCCGAAAACGCCGCCAGCACGCCCAGCGGAATGCCGATCAGGCACGCCAGCGCCACCGACAGCAGCACCAGGGTCACATGCTGGCGCGTCAGTGGCCACAAATCATCGCCGATGACTTTATCAAGCAGCTTGCTGCGCGCGGCGGGCGGTTTATCCACCTGCGTGCCGGACGCCAGCCACTGGCGCGCCACGTCAGAAAAACGCTTGCCATCGATTTCCACGGCCGCATTCATGGCGATCATGTCGCCCTCGCTGATGCGCCCCTGCAGCCCTTGCAAGGCTTGCCAGGCGGCGGGAAAACGCGGCGGCAAGTCGAGCCGGTACAGCAGCATGGCGTCGTAGCGGGGAAAGTACTGCCGCGTGTCGGCCAGCACGCGCAAGCCGTACTGGCGGATCTTCGCGTCCGTCGAATAAATGTCGATCACGTCCACCTGGCGCTGCGCCAGCGCTTCGTAGGCGATGCCGTGATCGAGGCCGCGCGGGCGCTGCGGCAAGCCATAGCGCGCGGCCAGGCCCGGCCAGCCATCGACGCGGCCGATGAATTCATGCGACAGCCCAAACTTCAGGGCCGGGTGCTGCGCCAGCTGTCCCAGGCTCGTGATGGATTTTTCATCACCGCGCATCGCCAGCGCATAGGTATTATTAAAGCCCAGCGGCACGGCCACGCCCAGCCCCAGCGCCGCCAGTTCGCGCCGCATCTGTTCCAGATCAATGGCTTTGTCGTGCTTGAGGATTTCGCTGGCGATCGTACCCATGTATTCGGCATATACGTCGATGCTGCCCGCCTGCAGCGCGGCCAGCACGATGGCCGTATTGCCCAGTCCCTGGCGGTGCTGCGCCTTGACGTGCGGCGCGGCGCTCTGCTTGACGATTTCACCGAGAATATACGATTCCGTAAAACGCTTCGAGCCCACCTTCAAGGTGCCGCCATCCATGGCAAGGGAGGACATGGGCGCGGCGGCGAAGACAAGCAAGAACAGCAAGTAAAACGGCACAGCACGCACGCGGCGCTCCAGGACGAATGATCAGTCCGGCAAGCTTACCACCGGCGCGCGCCAGACACCGCCATGCACCACGCCCGCGCACGGGTTCAGGCCCAGCGCATACGCCAGGTCGGCCGGGCGCGCGATGCGCCACAGGGCGAAATCGGCGCGCTTGCCCACCACCAGGCTGCCCGTTTCATGCTGCAGGCCCAGCGCGCGCGCCGCATGGAGCGTGCAGCCGGCCAGCGCTTCCTGCGGCGTCAGGCGCCACAAGGTGCAGGCCATGTTCATCGCCAGCAGCAAGGACGTCATGGGCGACGTACCCGGATTGCAATCGGTGGACACGGCCATCGGCACGCCAGCCGCGCGCAAGGCCGCGACAGGTGGCGGCTGCGTCTCGCGCAAAAAGTAATACGCGCCCGGCAGCAGCACGGCCACCGTGCCGTGGCGCGCCATCGCGGCGACGCCCTCGTCCGACAAGAACTCCAGATGGTCGGCCGACAGGCCGCCATGGCGCGCCACCAGCGCCGCACCACCCAGATCCGACAGCTGCTCCGCATGCAATTTGACGGGCAAGTCCAGCGCCGTCGCCGCCTCGAACACGCGCTGCGTTTGCGCCGGCGTAAAACCGATGCGCTCGCAAAACGCGTCGACGGCGTCGACCAGGCCATCGCTGGCCAGCCGGGGCAGCATCTGCGCGCACAGCAGGTCGATATACGCATCGGCCCGGCTCGCATATTCAGGCGGCAGCGCGTGCGCGCCCAGGAAGGTGGTGCGCACGGACACGGGCAGCTCTTGCCCGATGCGGCGCGCCACGCGCAGCATCTTCGCCTCGCTATCCGCATCCAGGCCATAGCCGGACTTGATCTCCAGGGTGGTCACACCCTCGGCCAGCAGCGCCAGCACGCGGGGCAGGCTTTGCCGCAGCAACTCGTCGTCGCTGGCCGCGCGCGTGGCGCGCACGGTGGACATGATACCGCCGCCGGCGCGGCTGATGTCTTCATAGCTGGCGCCATTCAGGCGCGCCTCGAATTCGTCGCTGCGGTTGCCCGCGTGGACGATATGCGTATGACAGTCGATCAGGCCGGGCGTCAGCCAGCAGCCCTGCCCATCGAGCAGCACCGCGCCGCTGGCCGGCAGCTCGTCGCCGGGACCGAACCAGGCGATGCGACCATCCTTGACGGCGATGGCCGCGTCCAGCAGCTCGCCATAACCGTGCTCCATGGTGGCCAGGTGGACGTTGTGGATGACCATATCCCAGTCTTGCATGGTGTTTTCCTCGTTAGATGAACAGGTCGACGCGGAACACGGCCGTGCGCTGCAGAGCTTCCAGCCGCCATTCCTGCGCATCGTCGGCGTCCAGCAGCAAGGCGTCGTAGCGGGCCAGCGCGAATTGCTGCTCGCCACCGCGCGCCAGCACGGCACCTTCGCCGGCGACGAACAGCAGGGTCGCCGCGCTGCGCCGCGCCAGCCTGCCCGGCGCCGTGATTTTTTCCAGCTGGTGGCGGCAGCGGTCGCGCCGCGTCATCACATTGAAATCCGTCGTCGGTCCCTTGACCTGCGCCTCCACGGCGGCCTCGCCGGGAAACCACAGCATCGGTTGCGCCGCGCTCAAGGTCACCTTGCGCGCGCCCTCAAACGTCAGCTGCACGCTGTCGCCATCGACCAGCATCAGGCTGCGGTCGATGCCGGGAAAACTGGAAAACGGCCCGCTGGCCGTGATCGTCGCCAGGCTGATACGCCAGTCGAATTCCATCAAGCTGGCGCCGGGCGGAGCAATGGCGATTTCCATCGTGCTGCCGCCGCCGTTTTTCCACGGCGCGGCGCGCAGGCATTCCTGCGGGATGAAGGTCGCCATCAGAGCGCCCTCAGTTGCGCGAGCGTGCGCTTGTAGGCACTGGCGATGGCATCCTGCGCCACGTGGCGCCCGCCGCGCACCTGCCATTGGCCGCCGCATAGCACGTCGCGCACCAGGTTATCGTTGCCGCAGAAAAGTACGCTGCCCAGCACATTTTCGATGGCCACGCCGCACAGGTTCACATGCGCGTCGTCGAGCACCAGCAGGTCGGCGCGGCAGCCGGGCGCCAGCGCGCCCAGCTTGCGCCCGGACGCCTGCGCGCCGCCGCGCAAGGCCGCCTGCCACAGATAGTCACCCACATGGCGCTGGTCCGGCGTGGCGGCGACATTGCGCTGCTGGCGCTGCAAGCGCTGGCCATATTCGAGCCAGCGCAATTCCTCGACGGGCGATTGCGATACATGGCTGTCGCTGCCGACCCCGAAACGCCCGCCGGCGGCGATGAATTCGGCCAGCGGGAACAGGCCGTCGCCCAGGTTCGCTTCCGTCGTCGGGCACAGGCCCGCCACGGCGCCGCTGGCGGCCATCAGCGCCACCTCGTCGGGCTGCACATGCGTGGCATGCACGAGGCACCAGCGCGCGTCGACGTCGACCTGCTCGTACAAATACTGCACCGGGCGCCGGCCGCTGTAGTCCAGGCACTGGCGCACCTCGCCCTGCTGCTCGGCGATGTGGATGTGGATGGGGCGCCCTGCCGGCAGCGCGTGCGTCACTGCGCGGATCTGCGCCACGCCGGCGGCGCGCAGCGAGTGAGGCGCAAAGCCCACTTCCACCTGCCCGCCGCGCTGCGGCGCCAGCGCCTCGATAATGGACAACACGTCGTCCGCATCGGTGCGGAAGCGCGCCTGCTCCGGCTTGAGCGGCTGCTCGCCAAAACCCGCATGGCTGTACAGCACGGGCAGCATGGTCAGGCCGATGCCGCTGATGCGCGCCGCCGCCAGCACCCTTTCCGCCGTTTCCGCGGGACGCGCATACAGCGCGCCGGCCATATCGCGCTGCAGATAATGGAATTCGCACACGGCCGTGTAGCCATGGCGCAGGCATTCCGCGAACAGCTGCGCGGCGATACTCTCCATCTGCTCCGGCGTGATGTGGCGCGCAAAGCGATACATCAGGTCGCGCCAGGTCCAGAAACTATCCGCTACATGATTAACCTCGTCCCCGGCGACTTCCGTCATGCCCCCCAGCGCGCGCTGGAAGGCATGCGAATGCAGGTTGACCATGCCGGGCAAGACATACTCGGCCACTTCCACGCCGGCAGGCAGCGCGGCATTGTCCGTCACCGCCGTCAAATCACCGGCCGCATCCCACTCCAGTAGCACGTCGCGGCGCCAGCCCTGCGGCAGCAGCGCGTGGCGTGCGAACAGACAGCCGCTCAACGCGCCACCCATGCCACGGCCGCTTCCATCATCCGGCGCAGCAGCGGCTGCACCCGCGCAGCCAGGTCGGGCCGGTAGCCGAACGGCGCCGCTTCATCCATGTACACGCACTGGCACATCTCCAGCTGGATCGCATGCACGCGCTTGTCCGGCTGGCCGTAATGGCGCGTGATATGGCCCCCCTTGAAGCGGCCATTCAGCGCCACGGTAAATGCATCCTGCGCGCGCGCGATATCGACCACGGCGGACGTCAGGCCGCTGTCGCAGCTGGCGCCATCGGCCGTGCCGAAGTTCAGGTCGGGCAGCTTCCCCTCAAAAAAACGCGGCACGTGCGAGGCGATGGAATGGGCATCCCACAGCACCACGGCGCCATGCACACGCAGCAGGCGGTCCAGTTCCCCGCGCAGCTGCGCATGATACGGCGCCCAGTAGCGCTGCAGACGGCGCTGCACATCAGCCGCATCGGGCTCCTTGCCGGCCAGGTACAGCGGCTCACGGTAGAAGGTATCGTTGGGCAGCAAGCCCGTCGTATCCTGGCCCGGATACAGATTCGTGTCTTCCTGCGGCCGGTTCAAGTCGATGGTGTAGCGCGACCAGCGCGCCGACAGCACGGAAGCGTCCATCTCCCGCAAAAAACCATACAGCTCGCGCAGATGCCAGTCCGTATCGGCCTTGATCAAGGCCTGCGGCGTCATGCGCGCGGCGATATCGTCCGGTATGTCGGTGCCCACGTGGGGCATCGACACCAGCAGCGGGATGCTGCCTTCGTTGAAGCGGAAATCCATGCTTGTCTCCTTGCGCCCGCTCAGGCGTACAGCGGGGCGAACAAATTCTTGCACGTGCTGCTCAACTCGCCATGCAGCACCATCTGCTTGGCCGCTTCGATATCGGGCGCGAAGAAGCGGTCGGCATCGAAGAACGGTACTTTCTGGCGCAACTGGTGATGCACGTGTTCCAAGTGCGGCGAGGTTTTCAGCGGACGGTGGAAATCGATGCCCTGCGCAGCGGCCAGCAGCTCGATGCCGACGATGACGGCCGTGTTGTGCGCCATGTCGTCCAGGCGGCGCCCCGCGAACGTGGCCATGCTGACGTGGTCTTCCTGGTTGGCGGACGTGGGCAGGCTGTCGACGCTGGCCGGATGGGCGAGCGACTTGTTTTCCGACGCCAGCGCGGCGGCCGTCACGTGGGCGATCATGAAACCGGAATTGACGCCCGGATCGCGCACGAGAAACGGCGGCAGGCCGGACAGCGTGGCGTCGATCAGCAGCGCGATGCGGCGCTCGGCCAGCGCGCCGATTTCAGAAATCGCCAGCGCCAGGGTGTCGGCCGCAAAGGCGACAGGTTCGGCGTGGAAGTTCCCGCCCGAGACGATTTCCGCCTGTCCGCCGGGACCATCCTGGAAGATCAGCGGATTGTCCGTGACGGCATTGGCTTCGATCAGCAGGGTGCGGCCCACATTGCCGATCAAATCGAGGCAAGCGCCCATGACTTGCGGCTGGCAGCGCAGGCTGTACGGGTCTTGCACGCGCTCGTCGCCTTCCAGGTGCGAGGCGCGGATAGCGCTGTTGGCCACCAGCTGGCGGTACATCTGCGCGGCCAGGATCTGCCCCGGCTGGCCGCGCACGGCGTGCACGCGCGCGTCGAACGGCGCATCGCTGCCCTTGGCCGCGTCGAGCGACAGCGCGCCCGTGACCATGGCCGCTTCCAGCAGGCGCTCGGCCATGAACAGGCCATGCAGCGTCAGCGCGTTCGACACTTGCGTGCCGTTGATCAGCGCCAGGCCCTCTTTTGCCGCCAGCACGACCGGCGCGATGCCCGCCTGCGCCAACGCCTCGGGGGCCGGCATCAATTCGCCGTTGACGCGCACGTCGCCCACGCCCAGCATGGCCAGGCTCATGTGCGACAGGGGCGCCAGGTCGCCCGAGGCGCCGACGGAACCCTTGGCGGGAATGGCCGGCATGATGCCCGCGTTGTACAGGGCGATCAGGGTGTCGACGATCAGCGGGCGCACGCCGGAATAGCCGCGCGCCAGGCTGCCGATCTTCATCAGCATGATCAGGCGTACGACGGCGTCCGACAGCAGTTCGCCCGTGCCGACGGAATGCGACAGGATCAGGTTGCGCTGCAATTGCTCCAGCTTTTCATCGGGGATGCGCGTCTTGGCGAGCAGGCCGAAGCCCGTATTGATGCCGTAGGCCGCATCGCCCTTGGCGACGATGGCTTGCACGGCGGCGGCCGACGCCTCGATGACGGGATAGGCCTCGGCGGAGAGGATCAGTTTCACGGGTGCGGCCCAGACGGCGCGCAGGTCGGCCAGGGTCATCGCGCCCGGTTTCAGGGTCCAACTTTTGGCATGCTGTGTCATAGTCATTCGCATCTAGGTCTCAAGGAAGCATGGGAAGAATCAGGCCGTTGCGCTTGGCGCAGGCGGCCGCTGTTTCGTAGCCGGCATCGGCATGGCGCATCACGCCCGAGCCGCTGTCGTTGACCAGCACTCTAGCCAGGCGTTTCGCCGCGCTGTCCGTGCCATCGGCCACGATGACCATGCCCGCATGCTGAGAATACCCCATTCCCACGCCGCCGCCATGGTGCAGCGAGACCCAGGTGGCGCCGCCGGCCGTGTTCAGCATGGCGTTCAACAGCGGCCAGTCGGAGACGGCGTCGGTGCCGTCCTTCATGCTTTCCGTCTCGCGGTTCGGGCTGGCGACGGAACCCGTATCGAGGTGGTCGCGGCCGATGACGATGGGCGCCTTCAGTTCACCCGTGCGCACCATCTCGTTGAAGGCCAGGCCGGCGATGTGGCGCTCGCCCAGTCCCAGCCAGCAGATGCGCGCCGGCAGGCCCTGGAAGGCGATGCGCTCGCGCGCCATGTCCAGCCAGTGGTGCACCTGCGTGTGGTGTGGGAACAGCTGCTTGATCTT
Organism: Janthinobacterium sp. SUN073; assembly: GCF_030397665.1. Classification (GTDB taxonomy): domain Bacteria; phylum Pseudomonadota; class Gammaproteobacteria; order Burkholderiales; family Burkholderiaceae_D; genus Janthinobacterium. The sequence goes on from NZ_JAPUBT010000001.1 coordinate 1,406,080, forward strand.
CGCGTCTGTCTTGTAGATGTCTTCCGGGTCGCCCGACAGGGCCACCCAGCGGAACGGCCCGCGACCTTCGCAAAATTGCGGGCGGATGTAGGCGGGCACGAAACCAGGGAAATCGAAGGCGTTCTGCACGCCCTGGTCGAACGCCACCTGGCGGATGTTGTTGCCGTAATCGACAGTGTGCACGCCCATGGCGTGGAAATCGAGCATGGCTTGCACATGGGCGGCGCAGGAATCGGCGGCGGCCACCGTCAGGCGCGCATGGCGCTGCGGGTCTTGCTGCGCCGCCTTCCAGTCCGACACGCTCCAGCCGCGCGGCAGGTAGCCGTTGACCAGGTCATGCGCGGACGTCTGGTCCGTCACCAGGTCGGGCAGCAGGCCGCCCGCCTTCGCGCGGCGCACTAGCTCCGGCAGCACTTCGGCCGCGTTGCCCAGGAGGCCGATGGAAATGGCTTCCTTGCGTTCGGTGTGGTATTTGACCAGTTCCAGGGCTTCGTCCAGGCTGGCCGCCTGCTTGTCCAGGTAGCGCGTGCGCAGACGAAAGTCGATGCTGCTTTGCTGGCATTCGATATTGAGCGAGACGGCACCGGCCATGGTGGCGGCCAGCGGCTGCGCGCCGCCCATGCCGCCCAGGCCCGCCGTCAGGATCCAGCGCCCGCCCCAGTCGCCGCCAAAATGCTGGCGGCCCGCCTCGGCGAAGGTTTCATACGTGCCTTGCACGATGCCCTGCGTGCCGATATAGATCCAGCTGCCGGCCGTCATCTGGCCGTACATGAACAGGCCCTGGCGATCGAGTTCGTTGAAGTGTTCCCAGTTGGCCCATTTCGGCACCAGGTTGGAGTTGGCGATCAGGACGCGCGGCGCGTCCGCGTGGGTCTGGAACACGCCCACCGGCTTGCCGGACTGGATCAGCAAGGTCTGGTCGTCTTCCAGTTCGCGCAGCGAGGCGAGGATCTGGTCGAAACAGGCCCAGTTGCGGGCCGCCCGGCCGATACCGCCGTAGACGACCAGGTGCTGCGGATTTTCCGCCACTTCCGGGTCCAGATTATTTTGCAACATGCGGTAGGCCGCCTCGGCCTGCCAACTCTTGCAAGCCATGACCGTGCCGCGCGGGGCGCGGATGGTACGGCTGGCATCAAAGCGTGGATCGGTGTCCATTGTGCTGTTCATGCTGTCTCCTCGTAGGGTGCGAGCGGGCGTACCTGGCCCGATACCTGGCCCGCTCTGGTACTCCCAGCATAGGTTGTCTATACAACCAAGTCAACAGGTTTTTGTTGGCGTCAATTCCTTATTTTTTCTCGAACACACGCTTGCCCGCCACCCACGTCTGCAGCACCTGCGTCTTGCCGATGGCCTTTGGTTCCACCTTGAACAGGTCCTGGTCGACGACGATGAAGTCCGCCCATTTTCCCGCTTCCAGCGTGCCGATGACCTTTTCCTGGTGCGCCGCCCAGGCCGCGTCCAGGGTGAAGCAGCGCAGCGCTTGCGTCACCGTCATGGCTTGCTGCGGATACCAGCCACCGGCCGGGAAACCGTCGCTGTTTTGCCGCGTGACGGCCGCGTGGATGCCTTCGAACGGATTCGGCGACTCGATGGGGAAGTCCGAGCCGCAGGCGATGCGCGAACCTTGCGCAAGGAAGGTGCGCCACGCATACGCACCCTTGATGCGCTCGTGGCCCACGCGCTGCTCCGCCATGTTCTGGTCGGACGTGGCGTGCGTCGGCTGCATCGACGGCACGATGCCCAAGGTCTTGAAACGGGGGATGTCGGATAATTGCACCACCTGCGCGTGCTCCATGCGGTGGCGCAGGCCCACGCTGCGGTATTGCGCGGTCAAGGCTGCATAGCCGTCGAGGATTTGATGGTTGCCCGCGTCGCCGATGGCGTGCACGTTCACCTGGTAGCCGGCGCGCATGGCTTTTTCCATCTTCGCGCGCATGGCAGCGTCCGGGTAGAACAGCAGGCCGCGGGTAGAAGGATCGTCGCTGTACGGCGCCAGCAGGGCCGCGCCGCGGCTGTCCAGGGCGCCGTCGGACAGCAGTTTCACGGCGCGCAAGGCGTACATGTCGCGCGCATAGCTATTGACAGGGCCATTTTTCGACAGCGCGTCGAAGTCTTCCGTGGTGTCTGCAATCATGCCGTACACGCGCACCGTCAGCTTGCCGTGGTCCGCATAGTCGCGGAACAATCGGTCCTGCATCTGGCCGATGCCCGCATCGTGCACGCTGGTCAGGCCCACTTGCGACAGCTGCGCCAGCGCGCCATCGAGGGCGGCGCGGTTTTCCACGTCGCCGGGCTTGGGCAGCACGGCGTCCATCAAGTCCATTGCGCTGTCGACCAGCACACCGGTGGCATTGCCGTCCGCATCGCGTTCGATCTTGCCGCCCGCCGGATCTGGCGTGGCGCGCGTGATGCCGGCCAGCGCCAGCGCGCGGCTGTTGGCCCAGCCCGCGTGGCCATCGACCCGACGCAACCACACGGGCCGCGCGCTTTCCGCCGCATCGAGTTCTGTGGCCGTGGGAAAGCGCCCCAGCTTCCAGATTTCCTGGTTCCAGCCATTGCCGATGATCCAGCTGCGCTCGGGGTGCGCGCGCGCGAAGTCGCCCACGGCCTGCACGGCCGCCGGCAGCGAGGACGAACCGTACAACATCACGCCGCTGGCGATCGTCCCCAGGCCGAACACGTGGCCATGCGCGTCGATCAGGCCCGGCAACACGGTTTTTCCCTGCACGTCGACGTGGGTAGCGCCCTTGGCCGCCTTGCGTTTCACCTGCGCGGCGCTGCCGACGGCGAGCAGCTTGCCAGCGTCGTCAAAGGCCAGCGCCGTGAAGCGCAGCACCTTGCCGGCAGCATTGAGGGTGTAGCCGTTGGCATTGTCGATGACGGTATCGGCATGCGCGTGGGCGAAAGTGCCCAGGCAGGCGAGAACGAGCAGGGTGCGGGGCAAGTGCAGGGTCGGCATTTCCATCTCCAGGTCTTTTAGGCGTTAGCAAAAAGACGAGTGTATAGAAATTGGCAAAATGGTCAATCAGGCAGCGGAAGGTGGTCGTACCATCAGCCAGTAGTCGCTGCCCGTGAGGGCTTGCGCGTAACGCCCCGCCACCACGAAGCCCAGGCGGGCATAGAACTGCAGGCTGCGCTCGTTGTAGGTCTCCAGGAAGCACGCGGCACGCGCCGCATCGACGGCCGCCAGTCCCGGCGCCAGCACGGACGCGCCCAGCCCCTGCCCTTGCGCGGCGGGAGCGATGCCGGCGATCGACAAATACCACGCGTCTTGCAGACCATGCGGCGCCAGCGCGTGCTCCATGTTCGCGACGATGGCAGAGAAGTACGCAAAAACCTGAGGCCCCAGCAGCGTGCGCAAGCCTTGCTCGCGCTGCGCATACGCGGCCTGGCGCAGGGCCGCCGGCGTATCCGTGGTCCAGATGGCGGCGCCATGGCCCGCCGCATCGGCCAGGTCGACGCGCCCCGCCTGCTCGCCCTCGGCCAGCGCCAGCGCGAAGTACGCCTCCAGCATGGCCAGCCGCGCCGCTTCGTCCTCGCCGCATGCCACCGTGACGGTGCGGTAGAACGGATCGCCGGCCAGGGCGGCGGCCAGGCTGCGGGCGATGCGGGGAAATGCGATGTTGGATGGGCTGGACATGTGTTCTCTTTCTTTGTGTTAAAACGCCCGGCATCTTAGCGCAAGCGCGCAGGCCTTGCGCCCGGTCAATACCCGCATGGCGGCGCGGGCCTACGCTGGCGTTTTATCGCGGAGTCCCCATGGCCAGGCACCATGTCATCAGCACCACCGCGTGCGACGTGTTCTTCAAGCTCGTGGCGCACCAGAAGAGCAGCCTGGGCGCGCACTTCGACAGCATGATCGTCACCTTCAGCGCCGACGGCCAGCCCGTACGCGGCGCGGCCCTGCGCGACGCAAAAAGTGGCTGCGAACTGCACCGCCTGGCCGGCCAGCCCGACGAATGCTGGTGCTGCGGCTATGACGAGCAGCTGGAATTCGTCTCGCAAAACAAGGTGCCGCTGGCGTACGCCGACTACCGCCTCACCTTGAGCAATGGCGAAACGTGGACGGGGACGACGGATGCAAAGGGGCGCACGGGGCGCGTGGCCAGCAAGCGGGAGGAACAAATAACAATGGTGGAATTTTTTCCACAAGAAGATAGTCTTCCTTGCTGCTCCGCCGCACCTGCTCCATTGGCGCCGACGGCGATCATACTGGAACTACAAGACGTAAAAACGACGGACAAGGATATCGATACATCAGTAAAACAGGTAAAAATCGATAGCATGGCTCGCCCACTCACCCAGGGTGAAATAGACATGGCATGGATGATTTTCGAGGATGCCGTCGACTATAGCAAAGTCAAAATTCACAAGAGGCCTTATCTATGGCTGTTCCAACCAAAAAACACTGCCATGACACCCAATGGGGAAATGTACTTTCATGAGTCGAGATTTCTGGACGATTTTTCTAATACTGATAGGATCCGGCGCCGTTGGTTCATTCACGAAATGGTCCATGTTTGGCAGTATCAACTGAGATACCCGGTGGCAATGCGGGGCGCATTCAGAATTGGGTTGGACTATAACTATGAGCTCAGCCACACAAAAAGACTAGCTGACTACAACATGGAAGCACAAGGGGATCTACTGGCTGACTACTATGCGTTAAAGTATTTGAAGCATCCTCCAACGATGCAACAGGAGCAATATGCCAATGACCAAGCACTATACGAAGAAGTACTCAGTGACTTTTTCACAGACAGAAAAAGCGAAAAAAATTTACCTGGCGGCAATGTCGAGCGTACTCCTCTCGTCGATATCCCTTGAAGTATCCGCAAGATCGCGCATCGCCGACGCAGAAGTAAGTTCGGTTGACGGCGTACCGTGTTTCACAATCTCACAGAAGGAAGAAAATCGCAACGGCCAGCCACTCCTGGGAGCACTCAGCATTTCAGACCTGTCAGAAAAGCCCGCCGTTGGTGTATGGAGTTTTTATATGACTGGTGGAAAAAAAGTACCGCTCTCGTCAAAAAGCTGCCTTCGGTATGCTGATCTTCCTCAGGGAGCGAACGGCATGCCCGCCCCTGAACTGCAAACAGGACGGGTCTACAGCATTTTCCTCAATGGAAGACCAAATGATCCTTCCGACCCCACCTACGGTTACATGGGAAAATTTTGCATAGTAGCCACATCCACTGGTGAACGAAAAATCATCGCCATTGGCAGCGACACGCCAGCGTGGAGACAGGATAGTTGCCCGGAACATTCGCTCATCAGATAGTGCGAGGCTCGCCATGCCATATCGTCACACGCCTCTATTCCTGCTTGCCACCCTGATGGCTATCGATGCCTCGGCATGGTCGCGCATCGCTGATGCCCACGTTCACTCTGGCAACGGCATGCCCTGCTTCTCCATTACAAAAAAGGAAGAGGCACGCAATGGCCTGCCATTTCTTGGCGCACTCATGGTTTCAGACATGTCTGAGGTACCCTGACTTTTTCGGACACTCTAGTTTGGTAAACTTCACCAACTGGAGAACTTATGACACGTTCAAAAACCTATACACCGGAGCTTCGGGAAGAAGCGGTAAAACTGGTCCTGACACAAGGCCTGCCCAACGCCTCCTTAGCCACATGGCCTTGCGTCATCAAATGCTGTTCATACTGCTCGCGTTCTCGAGCATGAACAGCGACGCGCGCTCACGCATGGCCGATGCCGAAGTCACCTCGATCAATGGCGTGCCCTGCTTTAGCATTTCCAGAAAGGAAGAGAGGCGCAACGGCCAGCCTTTCCTTGGCGCCTTGAGCGTGTCGGACGTGACGCTCAAGCCAACGACGGAAATATGGGGGTTTCTCATGACAGGTGGCAAGAAAATTCCGTTGTCATCAGCAAATTGCATTCTTTATGGAAGAATTCCAGCCAGTGCGGAAGCTGCGCCGGCTCCTGAACTGAAGACCGGCAGGGTGTACGAAGTATTTCTGAATGGCCGGCCTATGGATACTGCCGATCCAACCTATGGATGCGTGGCAAAATTCTGCCTAGTCCAGCAGGTCTCTGCCAAGCCACGTCTTGTCGTCATCCAAAGCGATACACAGGCCTGGATGGATGATACGTGCCCAGCCGAAAATCCTGTCCCATAGAAGGTATGCAATGAATCATCGTCACCGTATTCTTTGTCTGCTGGCGACCTTGACGAGCATGGATGCCGCGGCGTGGTCGCGCATGGCCGAAGCCGAGATTAGCTCATTCAAAGGTATGCCATGCTTCACCATCTCAAAAAAAGAAGAACGACGTAATGGAACGCCAATGCTGGGCGCACTCATGGTTTACGATATCTCCATAAAGCCGCCTGTAGAAGTCTGGTCCTTCATTCTCCCTGGAGCGACGACCCTCCCCATGCATGCAAAAACCTGCTATTTGTATGGCCAAGTACCGGCAGGAGCCGAATCGACTGCCGTGACGATGCTGAAAACAGACAGGATGTACAGCGTCTTTTTGAATGGCAGGCCGGATGACCCATCTGACTCGACCTACGGCTACAAAGGGAAATTCTGTCTCATCACGACAGCGAACAGTGGCCAACAGGTCATTCCCATCAAGCGCGATATGCGGGCCTGGATAGACGAAATTTGCCCAGCAAACACTTCGGCACAATAAGGTCAATAATGTCCATTTATAACAAGACCCTACCGCTGCTCACCTTGCTGACCTGCATGAGCGCCTCGGCCACTTCCCGCATGGCATACGCGGAAGTACAGCTAAAAAATGGCACTCCCTGTTTCTCTATTTCTGAAAAAGAAGAAGCGCGCAACGGGCTTCCTCGGATTAGTGCGGTCGTACTGACAGATGTATCCGTCAAGCCAGCAGTCAAAGTATGGTCTTTTCTTTTACCGGGCGCAGCGACTATTCCTATTCATGCCAAGTCCTGCCTTCTGTATGGAGTTGCACCAGCAACAGCAGAGGTCAAGCCACCCAAAGCCCCGCCGCTGAAAACAGGACGCATGTATGACGTCTTCCTGAACGGTGGGCCAGCCGATCCCTCAGATCCTACTCGCGGTTACGTAGGGAAATTTTGCTTAATCAGCGGCATCTCTGGGGAGCGCAAAATTCTCCGTATCGACAGCGATAGCCAAGCCTGGATAGATGAAATCTGTCCAGAACAGTCGCTCATCAGATAGTGCGAGGGTCGCCATGCCATATCGTCACACGCTGCTATTCCTGCTTGCCACCCTGACGGCTATCGATGCCTCGGCGTGGTCGCGCATGGGTCCCGCCGCCGTCATCACGGAAGCGGGCCTTCCCTGCTTCCAGATTGCCAATGAAGAGGAAAGATCAAGAGGCCCCGTCAGCCTGAAGATGCTGACGATCAGCACACCTGGGCCGAATGGCTGGAAAAATGTATGGACGGTCATGTTCCCCAATGCCTCGTTTGGCGATCCCACCTATCGTCTGCCAGACAGGGGATGCGTGCGCTACGGCAAGGCTCCCGAGGGGGCCGAGAGCAGCGATGCCGCGCCACTGGTTGCGGGAAAGGTGTATGGCGTATCCTTCCTTGGAAGGCCGCCATCCGCATCCGATCCGACTTCGCGCTACTCGGCAGATTTTTGCCTGCTCACAGCCCAAGCTGGGAGATTTCACGTCGTTCAACTGACAAACGGCAAGAATACCTGCGCCCCCGAAGAACTGTCACGATAAGGCATGCAGCATCAGGGAATTGGCCAAAACACTCAAGGTTTGGGCGGAACCACTTCAATCGACGCCTCCCCCCCGCTGCGCCGGCGCCCTGAACCACTCCTCCGGCGGCACCACGTGCGACTCTTTCGGGTCATCAATGTAGTGCGGCGAAGTGATCTGCACGTCGAATTCGTTGAAGACGTCGATGATGTTCTGGTGCAAGCGGTTCAGCACTTCGGCGCGCTGGCGGGGGACTTCGGCGCTGGCGTAGGCGACCAGGCGGTATTGCACGTAGTAATCCTGCAGGGCCAGCTGCATCACGTACGGTTTCGGCGTGGTCGACAGTTCCGTCGTGCGCGACGCGGCCAGTTCCAGCATGGCGTGCACTTGCCGCCATGGCGTCGCGTAGCCGATGGTGACGGTGGAGTCGAGCACGAAGCCGCCACCGGGCTGGGCGCGCGAATAGTTTTTCGTCGTTTGCGACATGACCCAGGCGTTCGGCAAGGCGACTTCCTCGCCCAGGCCCGTGCGCAGGCGCGTCTCGAACATGCCCACGTCGACCACGGTACCCTCGCTGTCGCCCACGCGCACATATTCTCCCTTGCGCAGGGCGCGCGTGTACATCAGGATCAGGCCGCTGGCGCCCTGGCCCACGATGCTCGACGCGCCGATCGACACCATCAGGCCCACCAGCACGGACAGGCCCTGGAAGGCGGCCGTATGCGAGCCGGGCAGATACGGGTAGGCCATGGCCAGCGCGAACAGCCAGATCACCACGCTGGCGATGCGGCGCGTGGGCAGGGCCGTGTCCTTGTCGAGCCAGCCGATCTGCAATTCGCCGCTTTCCACGCGCTTGAACAGCGAGGCGGCGGTAGCGGCGATCAGGCGCGCGATGGCGAAGATCACGCACACCAGCACCAGCCCCGGCAAGGCACCGATGATGGCGTGGAAGACGTCAGCCGCCACGTCGAACAAATAACCGCTCAAGCTTTCGCCCCATGAACGCGTGTAGGGCAAACGGCCCAGCACGAAGGCAGCCCACAAATAGGTGGCCATCAGGCGCAAGCCCCATAGCACGGCGCTCAGCAGTTGATACGCGAAGGCGATGTAGTGCTCGGCGTCGAGCACGCGCACGTTTTTCAGGCGTACGTCGCGCAGGCGCGAGGCCAGCAGAATGCCGCTGCGGCGCTTGGCCCAGCGGTACAGACGCGTCAGCCCCATCCACACCAGCCAGAACACGAGGGTGGCGGCCGCGCATACGGCGGCGGCAATCGCCAGGTAGCGCCAGCTGCCCTGTTCACGGTAATCCAGCACGGCCTTGCGCAATTCCTCAGCGGCCACCTTGGCCACGCTTTCCGTCGTGTCGCCGGCCAGCTGGTTGACGTCGCCGGGCACGACGACGAACAGCTGCACGCCGTCGAGCAGCACCTGCGTGCCTTCCGGAATCATGCGCGTGCTCGTCTGCAAGGGGCCATTCTTCGCCAGCACGCCTTCCAGGCGGCGCTGCGCGCCGATGGCGCGTTCATCGGGCGGATAGCCTGCCAGCGCGGCGCGGAAGACGAATACCTTGCGGTTGGCAAACATCAGCGGCGCAGTCCTGGCCGCAGCAAGCTGCGACGGCGCCACGACGGATGCGGCTTCCGCAACGAGCGCGGGCACGCCATCGTCCGCATGGGCTGCGGGCAGCAGAAAAATGGTCAACAGGCACAACAGGCGGAACAACGCGGACATGGCAGAAATGAAAGAGTGACAAGAAGAGCCATCATGCCATGTAATCCTGGAAACTCAAGCGCCGCAGCTACCGTTCAGCTCGCATCATGGAAAATGATGCCCAGGGTGTGGCGCAAGCCCGCATGCAGGCGCGATACGCCATGGCGCATGTTGACGCGGTAACTGCCGCGCGTGCCGTTGACGGGGCGCTGCGCCACGGGAAAGAGGACGGCGTCGCCCTGCGCCAGCGGCACGACCTCGGCGCGCGACTGCATGCGCGGGCGCTGCTCCGTCAGCACGAACTCGCCGCCCGTGAAATCGTCTTGCGGGCGCGACAGCAGCACGGCCAGTTGCAGCGGAAACACGTGCTCGCCATACAGATCCTGGTGCAGGCAGTTGTAATCGCCTGCGCGGTAGCGCAAGAGCAAGGGTGTGGGCCGGGTTTGCCCCGCCGCATGGCAGCGCGCCAGGAAGTCCGCGTGCTCCAATGGGAAGCGGCTATCGAGTCCCATGCTGGCGTGCCAGCGGTTGGCGATCGCCGCCAGGGGCGAATACAAGCGCGTGCGCAGATCGGCGACGACGTCGGGCAGCGGATACGCCCAGTACTGGTACTCGCCCTGGCCAAAACCGTGGCGCTGCATCACGACCTTGCTGCGAAAGCGCGGCGCCTCGTCATACTGCGCCGCCAGCGCGGCGCAGGCATCCGCATCGAGCAAGCCCGGCACGACGGCATAACCGTATTGATTCAGCGCATCCTCGATCTGGCGCCAGTCCAGCGCCCTCACCGTTCGCCCTCGCGCTCCAGCAGCGCCTGCTTGCGCTCCACGCCCCAGCGGTAGCCGGACAAGGCGCCATCGTTGCGCACCACGCGGTGGCAGGGGATAGCGACGGCCAGGGCGTTGGCGGCGCAGGCACCCGCCACGGCCCGCGCGCCGTGCGGGGCACCGATGCGCCGTGCCAGCTCGGCATAGCTGACCGTGCTGCCGGCGGGAATCTCGCGCAAGGCTTGCCACACGCGCTGCTGGAACACCGTGCCGCGTACGTCGAGCGGCAAGTCCAGTCCCAGGCCCGGCGCCTCGACCAGGCCGACCACCTGCGCCACCGTCCGTTCGTAGTCGGGCTCGGCGCCGCGCAGCTCGGCTTGCGGAAAGCGGTCCTGCAAGTCGCGCAGCAGCACTTCCGGGTCGTCATCGATCAAAATGGCGCAAATGCCCTTGTCCGTGCTGGCCACGAGGATGGCGCCCAGCGAACAGGCGCCGATGGCGAAGCGGATCACGGCGCCGCTGCCGCCAGCGCGAAACGCGCCCGGCGTCATGCCCAGCAAGCCCGGCGTGGCGGCGTACAGGCGGCCGCTGGAATTGAAGCCGGCCGCATATAAGGTTTCCGTGACGTTCGCCGCGCCCTGCAAGCCAGCCTTCAGGCGCTCGCCGCGCCGCGCCGCCGCATAGGCTTTCGGCGTGATGCCCGTGTGCGCCTTGAAGACCCGGTGAAAGTGAAAGCGGCTCATGCCGGCGGCCCTGGCAAGGCTGTCCAGGTCAGGCAACTCGTCGCTGGCGTCGATCAGCCGGCAGATATCGGCCACGATGGCCGCCTGGCGCTGGGCCAGAGGCGGCAAGTTCGGTTTGCAGCGCAGGCAGGGGCGAAAGCCGGCCGCCTCCGCCTGCTCGCACGTGGCGTGAAAAGCCACGTTGCGGCGCAAGGCGGGACGCGCGGCGCAGGAAGGACGGCAATACACGCCCGTCGTGCGCACCGAGTAATAAAAGACGCCGTCGGCGTCGGGCGCGCGCCGCTGCAGGGCATCCCAGCGTTCATCATCGGTCGAATAAGAGTGTTCCATGGCGAACTCCATGCAGGTCAATAGTAAGAGCCTATCCCAGTAGATGAATACATCCCCTGCTGGCGCCCCTCAGAAGCGGGGACGGCGTTGCTCGTCGTCGCGTGGCTCGCCACGCGTCCTCCTCACGCCTTGTCCGCGCTCCTGATGAACTGCCAGCAGAAGACGCTCCCTACTGGGATAGGCTCCAAGTCACCAGCATAGCCAGCGCCCATACGCGCCACACTCCGGCGCTTGCTTTTGAATTCAAAAAAGGCTGGCGGCAGGCATCATGCTCGGTGCTAAAATCGGCCATCGCGCCTCCAGCCGGCGGCGCGCCCTGCCTGCGCCCCGGAGAAACCGCATTGGACGATCACAATACACAAGAAAATACGCCCATTTTCCAGCGCATCAAGGATTTTCTGCTGGCCGGCATCGCCGCCGGACGCTGGAAGGAAGGCGACGTGATTCCCTCCGAGCAAGCCCTGGTAAAACAGTTCGGCGTCTCGCGCATGACCGTCAACCGCGCCGTGCGCGAACTGACCAGCGAGCAGATACTGACGCGGCGTCAGGGTTCCGGCACCTATGTGGCGCAGCAAAAATACCAGGCGACCTTGTTGGAAATCAAGAGTATCGCCGATGAAGTGCGCGCGCGCGGGCATATCCACCGCAGCAGCTTGCAATTACTCGAACGCACCAAGGCGTCCGATTTGCTGGCCAAGCAATTCGGCTTGCCGCCGGAACACCCGCTGTTTCATTCGCTGATCGTGCATTTTGAAAACGGCGTGCCGATCCAGGTGGAAGACCGCTGGGTCAATCCCGAGTGTGCGCCCGACTACATGACGCAGGATTTTTCCAGCATCACGCCGAACGAATACCTGATGGCCGCCGCCCCCCTGCAAGGCGCCACCTACAGCATCGAAGCGCTGTCGGCGCCGCGCGACATCGCCGAAATGCTGGCCATCGACACCAAACAGCCATGCCTGGTGCTGCGCCGCCAGACGCGCTCGGGCGGCAAGATCGCCTCGATCGCCACCATGTGGCATCCCGGACACCGCTATCAGTTTGCAGGAAGTTTCACTTAAGGCTATCGCCGCGATTGAGTAGCACGATTTCGCGCCAACTTTCTCACGAATTCTCACCAAATCGCAAAAAAAATGGCCATTTCGGGGTGAAAAAAATCCCGTTTTGGCCGTTTCTGAACTTAAATACTCCGACTAAATATTCGATGCTATAGTTGCCGCCAGAAAGCGCCGCAGGCGTTTATTTGAGCGCGCATCATGCACTGTCAGCCCAGCCCAATCACGCCCCAGAAAGGGATGCATTTGTCGTATTGCAGCCACACGAGTTTCAGCGCACCACGCCGACGGCGCCCTGCGCTGCGCCGGCTCGCTCGCATGATACTGGCGGCAGGCATGGCATTCTCGCTGCCGGTGCAGGCGGCGGTACATGGCATGGCGCCGACACTGCTGTGGCCGTACGCTGCCGCCAGCGCCACCGCCCTGGCGGGACTGGCTTGCTGGCAAGCCTGGCGGCTGCGGCAACAACTGCGCCACCTCCTCCTGCCCGCACATGCCCTGACCGAACAGGATGCGGGGCAAGCCTTGCGCGGCGCGGCCCTGACTGGCTGGACCTGGCGGCGCCAGTCCGACCGCTTGCAGTTCGCGCCCCAGTACCAGGACGTGCTGGGCGACAAGAACGCCAGGCTCGACCATACACTGGCCGACTGGCTGGCCGAAGTGCACCGCGACGACCGCGCGCGCCTGAGTCTTACATTCCGACAACATCTGGATGGCCAGGCGCACGGCACCTTCAATTGCGAATTCCGTTTGCGCCACAGCGACGGCCACTGGCGCTGGCTGCTGGCGCGCGGCGCCGTGCTGGCACGCGCCTCGGATGGGGCCGCCACCCACGCCAGCGGCATCGTCTGCGATATCAGCGAACGCAAGCAGGACGAACAATCGCGCATGCGTTCCATGCTGGAAGCGGCGCCTGAAGCCATGCTGGTGGCCGACGTCGAGGGCAAGGTGCATTACGCCAACCAGATCGGCGCGCGCTGTTTCGGCTATCCTTTGGCCGAATTGATGGGCATGTCACTGGAACAACTGGTACCGGAAAGCACGGCCAACCACTCCGTGGGCGACCCGCAAGCGCGGCACAGCCTGCCGGGCCGGGTGATGATGGCGCGCCGCCGCGATGGCACGCACTTCCCTGCCAAGGTCAGCCTGTCGCCGCTGAGCATGGCCGGGCAAGTGTTTTCCATCGTCTCGCTACGCGACATGACGCAGCGCCAGCGCGCCGAAGAAGCCTTGCACGCCAGTTCGGAGCGCTACCGCCTGATCGTGCAGACGGCCGCCGAAGGCATCTGGATGACGGATGCGGACGGCAAAACCACTTTCGTCAACCCGAAGATGGCGCATATGCTGGGCTACACGGTGCAGGAAATGCTGGGGCGTCCCATGCTCGACTTCATGGACCGCGACAGCCAGTTGCTGATGCAGCGGCGCCTGGCCAGCCATGGCAGCTTCGCCAGCCAGCCGGACCAGGTCGACTTCCGCTTCTTCCGCAAGGACTTGTCCAGCCTGTGGGGCTTGCTGTCGAGCACCAGTATCCAATCGGACAATGGCGAGCCGGGCGGCACGCTGGCGATGATTACCGACATCACGGAACGGCGCCAGGCGTCGATCGCGCTGTCCAATTCCAGCCAGCGCATGGCCTCCGTGTTCGGCGCCGTGACGAATGGCCTGGTGGTGCAGGACAGCCACGGCCACATCCTGGAAAGCAACGCCGCCGCCGAGCGCATGCTGGCGGCCAATCCGGCCAGTCAGGCCAGCCTGTGGCAAGCCATCCACGAGGACGGTTCCGCCTTCGACCAGCGCAGCCATCCCGTGCACATCACCCTGTCGACGGGTGTCGCCATGCGCGACGTGCTGATGGGCGTGCAGCAGCCCGACGGCAGCCTGTCATGGCTGTCCGTGAATACCGAGGCCATCCGCGATGAGTACGGCAAGGTGGGCATGGTGGTGGCCAGCCTGACGGACATCACGTATCACAAGCGCAGCGAGAGTGCCTTGCGCGAACTCAATGAACATCTGGAAGAGCGCGTGGCTCAGCGCACGGAGCAGCTGGACCAGGCCAAGCAGGTGGCCGAAGAGGCCAGCCTGGCGAAGGGCCAATTCCTGGCCAACATGAGCCATGAAATCCGCACGCCGATGAATGGCGTGATCGGCATGGCGTATCTGGCCCTCAAAACAGATCTGGAACCGCGCCAGCGCGATTACCTGGAAAAAATCCGCTTCGCCGGCGAGCATTTGCTGGGCATCATCGACGATATCCTCGACATCTCGAAAATCGAGGCGGGCAAGCTGGAAATCGAGCGCGTCAATTTCAGTTTCGACCACGTGGTGCAAACCCTGATGACGGTGGTGGCACCGCGCGCCGCCGGCAAGAACCTGGAACTGCTGTTCGAGATCGACCCGCAATTGCCGGCCGTGCTGGTGGGCGACCCGCTGCGCCTGGGGCAAGTGCTGATCAACTACGCCAATAACGCCATCAAGTTCAGCGAACAGGGCAGCATTACCGTGAAAGTGCGCAAGGTGGTGGCGGACGCGAAACACTGCCTGGTGCGCTTCGAAGTGTGCGACCACGGCATCGGCCTGTCGCAGGATGAAATGAGTAAATTGTTCCAGTCCTTCCAGCAAGCCGACACCTCCACCACGCGCGAATATGGCGGCACGGGCCTGGGCCTGGCCATCTGCAAGCAGCTGGCCCAGCTGATGGGTGGCGACGTGGGCGTCGACAGCCGTCCCGGCGCCGGCAGCACCTTCTGGTTCACGGCCAACCTGGGCATTTCCGACCAGGCGGCGCCGGCCATGCTCGACAGCATGGCGCAGACGGCAGCGGCCATGCGCGCCAGCGCCGACGCCGCCCTGGTCCTGCGCACGCTCAAGCATGCACGCATCCTGCTGGTGGAAGACAATACCTTCAACCAGCAAGTAGCGCTGGAATTGCTGGAAGAAGCGGGCGCCTCCGTCTGCCTGGCCAACAATGGCGAAGAGGCGCTCGACCTGCTGCGCCAGACGCAGTTCGACTGCGTGCTGATGGACGTGCAAATGCCGCTGATGGATGGCTTGCAAGCGACGCGCCATATCCGCGCCGACCCGCAGCTGGCGCATCTGCGCGTGCTGGCCATGACGGCCACGGCCACCAGTGAAGACCGCGTGCGCTGCCTGGAGGCGGGCATGGACGATTTCATTTCCAAACCGATCCAGCCGGCCATGATGTACCAGACCATCGCCAGCTGGCTGCCGGCGCGTGAGACGCCGCCGCCCGCGCGCAGCCGCGCCGCGCCCGCCTTCAAGACCACCCTGGCCGGCGACCCGCAAGTGATCGACCTGTCCATCCTGGCCAAGTTGCTGGGTTACAACCCGGAAAAAGTGCGCAAATTTGCCTTCAAGTTCCTGCAGACCACGCAGGATGGCTTTGGCGACATCGATGCGGCCCTGGCGCGCGGCGACGTGCACCAGGTACGCGAACTGGGGCACCGCATCAAGTCGTCGGCGCGCACCGTGGGGGCTCTGGGGCTGGCCGAACTGTGCCACAACCTGGAAACCCTGGCGCCGGGCGAACCGGCCGACGAGGCTGAGCGGGCACAACGCATCGTGGCGCGCCTGTGGCCCCTGCTGGAACTGATTACCGAACAAATCATGAATAACACCAGCTTTGCCAATGACGATTAGCTACCGCCAGTACGTTACGGCAAGGTATCGGCATCGACAACGATGCAGCATATCAATAGGAAGACAGGACGATGAATACTGTATCAAACCAAGCAAGCCGGGAACACAACGAAGCAGGCCTGGCGCCGTTGCGCGTGCTGCTGCTGGACGACGACGTTTTCATGCTCGACGTGCTCAGCGACATGCTCGAACAAATGGGCCCGTTCGACATCCGCTGCGAATCGCACAGCGAACAGGCGCTGGCGACCCTGAAGCAGCACCAGCCCGACCTGCTGATCTGTGACCTGTCCATGCCCGACATCGACGGCATCGAATTTTTGCGCATGGCGGCGGAGAACGGCTTCCGCGGCGGCGTGGTCCTGCTGTCGGGCCTGCATTCGGCCGTGCGCCTGGCGGCCGAACGCCTAGCCATGGCCAATGGCCTGCATATATTAGGCACCTTCCGCAAGCCGATGGAAAGCGCGGAATTGCAGCTCATGGTGAACTTGCAACTGCAGCACACGGCCCGCCAGGCCAGCGCACAGGCCTGAGCGCGGAGGAGGGCCGGAGGGCGGGTACGGTGCTGCGGACCAGCAGGCATGCGGCTTTGCCGCCCTGCCGGCACGCGCGGTGGCGATATGCCTCAAGTTTTTCTGCAATAATCGCCACGCTTTGAAAAAATGGGTTATTATTTCAGCCATCCCCGCCTGCATACCTCTGGTCGCACCTTCCAAGAATATTGAATTTGTGCCCATTGCCCCCATCTGCTAGCTGCATTCCAGGAAGCATGGATGGCGAACCAGCGTATGGTTAATCCCAGGCATTATTGATCCCACCCTCATTTGAGGAAAATATGAGCGAAAATATCAAACACATTAGCGATGCATCTTTTGAAGCAGACGTCCTGAAATCCGACTTGCCCGTCCTGGTGGACTTCTGGGCTGAGTGGTGCGGTCCCTGCAAGGCCATCGCCCCGATCCTGGAAGAAGTGGCCAAGGAATACGCCGGCCGCATCGTGATCGCCAAGATGGATGTGGACGCCAACCAGGCAGTGCCTGCCAAGTTCGGCATCCGCGGCATCCCGACCCTGATCCTGTTCAAGGATGGTGTCGCAGCTGCTCAAAAAGTGGGCGCCATGGCCAAGGGCCAGTTGACCGCTTTCGTCGACAGCAACATTTAATGTATGATAGGCAGCGCTGCGCCCGCAGCGCCGCCTGACTGGAACGACCGGGAAGCAGCTTTGCCATCATTCGTGCACAGCCTCCCCCAATAATTAATCAACGCCACGCAGTCCCCTCCCCTACCTTTACATCCCGTCTCGGGACACTCAACACATATGCATTTATCCGAACTAAAGGCCCTACACGTATCCGCCCTGCTTGAGATGGCGATCGGTCTTGACATTGACAACGCAGCCCGCTTGCGCAAACAGGAGCTGATGTTCGCTATCCTGAAAAAACGCGCCAAGTCCGGCGAACAGATTTTTGGCGACGGCGCCCTGGAAGTGCTGCCAGACGGCTTCGGCTTCCTGCGCTCGCCTGACGCCAGCTACATGGCGTCCACCGACGACATTTACATCTCCCCTTCGCAAATCCGCCGCTTCAATCTGCACACCGGCGATTCGATCGAGGGCGAGGTACGGACCCCGAAAGATGGCGAACGCTATTTCGCATTGGTCAAAGTCGACAAGGTCAACGGCGAATCACCGGAGATGTCGAAACACCGCATCCTGTTTGAAAACCTGACGCCGCTGCACCCGAACGAGCCGCTGCGCCTGGAACGTGAAATGAATGGCCAGGAAAACATCACCGGCCGTATCATCGACCTGATCGCCCCGATCGGCAAAGGCCAGCGCGGCTTGCTGGTGGCATCGCCGAAATCCGGTAAATCCGTGATCCTGCAGCACATCGCGCATGCGATCACGGCAAATCACCCGGATATCACGCTGATCGTGCTGCTGATCGACGAACGTCCGGAAGAAGTTACCGAAATGCAACGCTCCGTGCGCGGCGAAGTCGTCGCCTCGACCTTCGACGAGCCGGCCACGCGCCACGTGCAAGTGGCCGAGATGGTGCTGGAAAAAGCCAAGCGCCTGGTCGAAATGAAAAAAGACGTGGTGATCCTGCTCGACTCGATCACCCGTCTGGCCCGTGCCTACAACACCGTCATCCCTGCCTCGGGCAAGGTCCTGACCGGTGGTGTCGACGCAAACGCGCTGCAACGTCCAAAACGCTTCTTCGGCGCCGCGCGCAATATCGAAGAAGGCGGCTCGCTGACCATCATCGCCACGGCGCTGATCGAAACGGGTTCGCGCATGGATGACGTGATCTTTGAGGAATTCAAGGGTACCGGCAACATGGAAGTGCATCTGGAACGCCGTCTGGCTGAAAAACGTGTCTATCCGGCAATTAACCTGAACAAATCGGGTACCCGCCGCGAAGAATTGCTGATCAAGCCGAACGAACTGCAAAAAATCTGGATCCTGCGCAAGTTGCTGTACTCGATGGACGAGATCGAGGCGATGGAGTTCATTCTGGACAAGATGAAGGCGACCAAAAACAACGCCGAATTCTTCGACATGATGCGCCGCGGCGGTTAATTTGGAGTGAACCCTTGAACCGCCGGGGTCGGACCCTCAGGGTCCGACCCCAGTTTCTGCCTTGGGTTATCGATGCAAGCCGCTCATTGAGCGGCTTTTTTATTGCCTGCAGCCCGAAAGCGCTATATAATCGACGGTTGCATTATTTTAAACCCTGGCAAGTGATCGGCAATCGGGTCAAGAAGCAAGACGACCGACGAAGTGCTGTTTGGCTACCTACTTAGAGAGAATTCCATGAAAGTCGATACCCATCCAGAATACCGCGAAGTTGTTTTCCACGATCTGTCGTGCGATTTCAAATTCGTTACCCGCTCGACCATCCAAACCCGCGAAAAAATCACCCACGACGGTAAAGAATACCCACTGGTGAAGATCGAGGTTTCGGCTGAATCGCACCCATTCTTCACGGGCAAGCACAAAATCGTCGATACCGCTGGTCGCGTCGAGAAGTTCCGTCAGAAGTTCGGTACCGTTGGTTCGAAAACCGCAGTCGCAGCAGGCTGATTTTTGCCGCTCTGCGGCAAAAAAAGGGCAGCTTCGGCTACCAGAGAAAAGGCAGCTACGGCTGCCTTTTTTGTCTTTGGCCGCTTTACTTTATACTCGCGCATACCCGACGCCATTCGTCGCGTCTTGCCACTATTCTGATACCGATTATCGATGAAGCCAGTCCGCCTTCCTGCCGCTGCCACACTCGCGCTGCCACGATGGGCCTTGTTTGCGCTTGGCCTGCTGTATATCCTGCCTGGCCTGATCGGCCGCGAACCGTGGAAGAACGATGATGCCGCCAGTTTCGGCATCATGTGGACCATGGCACATGGCGGCCTGAACGACTGGCTGTGGCCCAACGTGGCCGGCTTGTCGCTGCCAGATGAAGGCCCGCTGGCCTTCTGGCTGGGCGCCATTTTCATCAAACTGTTCGGCTGGATCGACGGCGACGTCTTCGGCGCACGCATGTCGACCATCGGCATCTTCGTCGTCAGCACCCTGTCCGTCTGGTACACCGCCTTCAACCTGGGCCGCCGCAATGACGCCCAGCCCCTGCGCCTGGCCTTCGGCGGCCAGCCCGAGCCGGACGATTTCGGCCGCACCCTGGCCGATGCCGCCGTACTGATCTACCTGGGCTGCCTGGGCTTGCTGCAGCACAGCCACGACATCACGGCCGAAGCGCTGCATGTGTCGCTGATGGCCTATTTGCTATACCGCGCCGTTCGCTATGTGGAAGGCCCATCCATGCGCAATGCCGCCCTGCTGGGCCTGGCGCTGGGCGGCCTGACCCTCACGCGCGGCTGGATCACGCCAGCGGCGCTGAGCATCGCCCTGCTGCTGTGCACCGTCTTCCTGCGCCTGCCGCTGCTGCGCAGCATGCGCCACCTGGCGCTGGCCGTGCTCGTGGCCATCGCACTGACCCTGGTCTGGCTGTTGCCGGGCGAACTGCTGCAACCATACGGCCATTCGCCGCTGCAGGCATGGATAGAGTGGAATGGCCGCCAGTTCAGCGCCCCGAGCCTGAAAAGCCTGCAATATTTCTTGCGTGTCGGCATCTGGTTCTTCTGGCCCGCCTGGCCGTTCGCCGCCTGGGCCGTGTATGCCTGGCGCCGCCAGCACCACGTGCTGCACATCGTCGTGCCGCTGACCTTTGTCGCCATGCTGGCCATCCTGGGCCTGTGCCACCCCGATCCCGAACCGAGCCAGCTGTTGCCCCTGCTGCCGCCGCTGGCCGTGATGGCCGCGTTCGGCCTGCTGACCATGAAACGGGGCGCCATCAACGCCATCGACTGGTTCTCCGTGATGGTGCTGACCATCTGCGCCCTCGTACTGTGGCTGTTCTGGTTCGCCATCCTGACGGGCTGGCCGCCGCAACTGGCCCACAATGCACTGAAACTCGTGCCAGGATTCAAGCCCGAGCTGGAACTGGTGGCCTTCTTCGTCGCCGCTGGCGTCACGGCCGGCTGGATCGCCCTGGTGCACTGGCGCATCTCGCGCCAGCCTGCCGTGCTGTGGCGCGCCGTGGTGCTGTCGTCCGGCGGCCTGATCCTGATCTGGGTCCTGATCATGACACTGTTCCTGCCGCCGCTGAACTACAGCAAGAGCTACGCCAGCGTGGCGCACCAGATTTCCATCCACCTGCCGCCAGGCAGCAAGTGCATCAACAGCAACGTCGGCGCCGCCCAGCGCGCCTCGTTCGCCTACTACGGCCACCTGCCGTTTGCCAGCGTGGAGCAGCAGCAATGCGATGTGTTCTTGTTGCAAGACAGCATCAAGGTTCCTGACAGCAAGGAACAACTGCCAGAGCATCACGGCGCGGACTGGATCAAGCTATGGGAGGGACGCCGCCCCACCGACAATGTGGAGCGCTTCCGCCTGTACCAGCGCGTCAGGTAACACACGAAAAAACCGGGCATGTCCCG
Source organism: Janthinobacterium sp. SUN073 (assembly GCF_030397665.1). Lineage (GTDB taxonomy): Bacteria > Pseudomonadota > Gammaproteobacteria > Burkholderiales > Burkholderiaceae_D > Janthinobacterium. The sequence goes on from NZ_JAPUBT010000001.1 coordinate 1,427,003, forward strand.
GTTTTTTCTTGCCCGCCAGGCCAGCGTCCAGAACAGACAAAATATTGTCTTTAAGTATAGTCAATTAGCTAAAATGAACTAGAATTGCTTTTTATATTATAATGTCGGCCAGCGCGATGGCGGTGTACTTGCTTTCCCGCCCTTCCGTCCCTATTACTAGAGAATATTTATGACATTTTTTGCCTCACGCACCTTTTCGCTCATCAGCGCCGCCCTGTTCGCTTTTTCCTTCAGCGCCTCGGCCCAGGCGACCGTGATTGACCTCGGCGTCGCCAACGGCTACTCGGCCTTCATCTTCGGCAACATCGGCAGCAGCAACTCCAGCGGCTTCACCAGCGTCGGCGGCAGCCTGGCCGCTGGCGGCAGTATCTACCTGGACGGCTACAGCGTCGGCACGAACAAGAAGCCGGGTAGCGCCGCCAACACGCTGGTCGCCGGTAGCAACCTGAACATCGGCGGCGGCACCATCAACGGCACGGGCGTCTACGGCGTGAGCAATGCCAACGGCAGCGTGACAGCGCCATCGTGGTACCCAACGGGCACCTTCAGCAAGGGCAATGCCTCCACCCTGGACTTTGCAGCTGCCCAGCAGCAACTGACGACCCTGTCGGGCGACGTGGCCAAGCTGCAATCGAACGGCACCGTGATCTCCCAATACGGCGGCTTCAAGCTGGTGGGCAACATCAACGCCGACGTGAATGTCTTCACGATCGATGCGGACAACCTGCATAACCTGATCCTGGACGTGTCCTCGCTGAAAAGCACGGCCAGCATCATCATCAACGGCACGGCCACCAAAATCACCATGAGCGGCGGCTTCGACAATTTCGCCAGTTTCGCCGACCGTACGCTGTTCAACTTCGCCAACGCCACCACCACCAGCCTGCAGAACGTCGGCATCAACGGCAGCATCCTGGCGCCGAACAGCGCTTTCTCGGGTTCGGGCAATATGAACGGCACCCTGATCGCCAATTCGGTCAGCTCGATCAATTATGGCCACGTCTCGATGAACGGCTCCGGCTTCAATACCGTGAACGTATCGGCCGTGCCGGAACCCGGCACCTGGGCCATGCTGCTGGCCGGCCTGGGCTTGCTCGCCTTCGTACGCCGCCGTACGCCAGCGCGCGCACCGCAAGCGCAACTGGCCTGAGCTTCACGCTGCAGCCATTAAAAAAACACCGGGCCGCGCGAGCGTCCCGGTGTTTTTTTATGTGCTGGCAAAAGGATTACTCCGCGCTCAGCCCCAGATCCGTGGCAACTTGCTGGCGCAACAAATATTTCTGGATCTTGCCCGTCACCGTCATGGGAAATTCCTCGACGAAGCGCACATAGCGGGGAATCTTGTAATAGGCGATTTGCCCCTCGCAAAAGGCGCGGATATCCTCGCTGGTGGCCTGCGTGCCGGGCCGCAGGATGATGCAGGCGCACAACTCCTCGCCATACTTGGCGTCGGGCACGCCCACGCATTGCACGTCGAGCACGCTCGGGTGGCGGTACAGGAATTCCTCGACTTCGCGCGGATAGATGTTTTCACCGCCACGGATGACCATGTCTTTCGAGCGGCCGACGATGCTGCAAAAGCCGTTCTCATCGATGACGGCCAGGTCGCCCGTGTGCATCCAGCGCGCCGTGTCGATGGCCTCATTTGTTTTTTCCGGGTCGCCCCAGTAGCCCTGCATCACGGAGTAACCGCGCGTGAGCAATTCGCCCTTCTCGCCGCGCGGCACGATCCGTCCTTCCGCATCGACGATTTTCACTTCCAGGTGCGGGTGGACCCGGCCGATGGAAGACACGCGCATCTCGCGCGGGTCTTCGATCGACGTCTGGAAGCTGACGGGCGACGTTTCCGTCATGCCATACGCGATGGTAATTTCCGCCATGTGCATCAACTCGATAACGCGCGTCATGACTTCCATCGGGCACGGCGAGCCGGCCATGATGCCGGTGCGCAAGTTCGACAGATCGTATTGTTTGAAATCAGGATGGTCGAGGATAGCGATGAACATGGTCGGCACGCCATGCAGCCCCGTGCAGCGCTCGGCCTGCACCGTTTCCAGCACGGCCTTCGGATCGAAGCCTTCGCCCGGGAACACCATGGCCGCGCCATGCGTGACGCAAGCCAGATTGCCCAGCACCATGCCGAAACAGTGGTACAGGGGCACGGGTATGCACAAGCGGTCCTGTTGCGTCAGGCGCATGGCTTCGCCGATGAAAAAGCCGTTGTTCAGGATATTGTGGTGCGTCAAGGTGGCGCCCTTCGGCGCGCCCGTGGTGCCGGAAGTGAACTGAATGTTGACGGCATCGTCAAACTGCAAGGTGGCGCTGACGTCTTCCAGGTGGGCCAGGTCGGCGTCCGTGATGCCCTCCATCACCGCGTCGAAGTTGTGCATGCCGGGCGTGGCGGCCACGCCCAGGCGGATGACGTGGCGCAATTGCGGCAGGCGGGGCGACTGCAGGGCGCCCGCGCGCGAACGGGCGATCTCCGGCACCACGTCTTGCACGATGGCCAGGTAATCGCTGGACTTGAAGCTGGGCGACAGGATCAGCGCGCTGCATTGCACCTTGTCGAGCACGTATTCGAGTTCCGAACGCCGGTAGGCGGGGTTGATGTTGACCATGATCAAACCGGCTTTCGCCGTGGCAAACTGGGTCAACACCCATTCGGCACAGTTTTGCGACCAGATGCCGACCCGGTCGCCCGGCTGCAAGCCCAGCTTCAGCAAGCCTGCGGCCAGGCGGTGCACGCGCTGCTGGAATTCGGCATACGTCCAGCGCACGTTCTGGTGCGCCACGATCAGGGCATCGTGCTGCCCGTAGCGGGCGGCGACGCCGTCCAGGTAGGCGCCTATGGTTTCGCCGATCAACGGCGTCTCGTGGGCGCCATGTACATAACTCATTGCTTGCATGCTGTCTCCAGGGTGTGTGGCGCGACGCGCTCTTGTTATCGTCTTCGATGCTGAAAATTATAGCCGCAACCGCCCCCGCCCTGCACCGGCTTGCTGTAATGTGCAGGCCAGCACACCAGACACTCACTGCACCATGACAGGCAACGCGCAGCAACCGCCCGAACAGGGCTTTATTTTGACCCGCCACTGGCGCGACACGCCCGCCGGCACGGAAGTCGATTTTTGGCTGGCAACAGACGCCGGGCCACGCCACGTGCGCCTGCCCGTGCAGACGGCCGTCGCCTTCCTTCCCATGGAGCAGCGCGAGCAGGCGGAGCTGTTGCTGCGCGGCGAGCGCCACGCCGAGTTGCGGCCCCTGTCGCTGTGCGATTTTCACCAGCGCCCCGTGCTGGGGCTGTACTGCAAGCAATACCGGCATTTGCTGAAGCTGGAAAAGCAGCTGCGCGCGCACGGCGTCGACGTGTACGAAGCCGACATCCGCCCACCCGAGCGCTACCTGATGGAGCGTTTCATTACGGCGCCGGTAAGCGTCAAAGGAGAAACAGGACAGGAAGTGCAGCTGAGGCCGTCGCCCGGCTACCGCCCCACATTAAAACTGGCATCGCTCGATATCGAGACGACGGCGCACGGCGAGCTGTATTCGCTGGCCCTGGAAGGCTGCGGCCAGCGCCAGGTCTACATGCTGGGGCCGCCAAACGGCGGCGACGAGGAACGCGATTTCGACCTTGAATACTGTGACACGCGCGCACAAATCCTCGAACGCCTGAACACGTGGATGGAGCGCCACGATCCCGACGCCATCATCGGCTGGAACCTGGTGCAGTTCGACTTGCGCGTGCTCAAGGAACATGCCGAGCGCTATCAAATTCCCTTGCGGCTGGGACGCGGCGGCGGCGTGATGGAATGGCGCGAACATGGCGGCAAGCAGGAACACTATTTTGCCGCCGCGGCGGGACGGCTGATCATCGACGGCATCGAAGCATTAAAATCGGCGACGTGGAATTTTTCCTCGTTCAGCCTGGAAAACGTGGCGCAAACGCTGTTGGGCGAAGGCAAGTCCATCGACAATCCCTACCAGCGCATGGCCGAGATCGACCGGCGTTTCCGCGAGGATAAACCGGCGCTGGCGCGCTACAACCTCAAGGATTGCGAACTGGTCACGCGCATCTTCGCGAAAACCGAGTTGCTGACGTTTTTGCTGGAACGGGCCAGCGTGACGGGCCTGGCGGCCGACCGCAGCGGCGGCTCCGTGGCCGCCTTCGAACATTTGTACTTGCCGCTGATGCACCGGCAGGGTTATGTGGCGCCCAACCTGGGCGACATCTCGGGCGAAAACAGCCCGGGCGGCTTCGTCATGGATTCCCAGTCGGGCCTGTACGACTCCGTGCTGGTGCTCGACTACAAAAGCCTGTACCCGTCCATCATCCGCACCTTCCTGATCGATCCCGTGGGACTGGTGGTCGGCACCAGCGGCGACGAAGCCGATACCGTGCCCGGCTACCGGGGCGCGCAGTTTTCGCGCGTCAAACACTGCCTGCCCACCATCGTGGAACAGGTGTGGCAAGGGCGCGAGACGGCCAAGCGCGAGCGCAACGCGCCCCTGTCGCAAGCGTTAAAAATCATCATGAATGCGTTTTATGGCGTGCTGGGATCGAGTGGTTGCCGCTTCTTCGATCCGCGCCTGGCCTCGTCGATCACCCTGCGCGGCCACGACATCATGCACCGCACGCGCGAGCTGATCACCGAACAGGGATATCAAGTGATCTATGGCGACACGGATTCCACCTTCGTGTGGCTGAAAACGGCGCATACGGATGAAGAGGCGGGCAGGATCGGCCGCGCCCTGGTGGCGCACGTCAACGCCTGGTGGGATGCCCATCTGCGCGAGGAGTTCGGCCTGGAGAATGCGCTGGAGCTGGAATTCGAGACGCATTACCGGCGTTTCCTGATGCCCACCATCCGCGGCTCGGAAGAAGGCAGCAAGAAGCGCTATGCGGGCCTGGTGGGCAAGCCCGATGGCAGCGAACAGATGGTCTACAAGGGCCTGGAAACGGTGCGCAGCGACTGGACACCGCTGGCGCAGCAATTCCAGCAAGAGTTATACCGGCGCATCTTCCAGCGCGCCGCCTACCAGGATTATGTGCGCGACTACGTGGCGCGCACCGTGCGCGGCGAATGCGATGCTTTATTGGTCTACCGCAAGCGATTGCGCCGCCCCCTCGGCGATTACCAGCGCAACGTGCCGCCCCATGTGCGCGCGGCGCGCACGGCCGACGCCTACAACCTGGCGCAGGGCCGGCCGCTGCAATACCAGAACGGCGGCTGGATCAGTTATGTCATCACGGTGGCAGGGCCGGAGCCGCTGGAAACACAGCGTTCGCCCATCGACTACCATCACTACCTGACGCGCCAGCTGCAGCCGGTGGCCGACGCGATCCTGCCTTTCCTGGGCGACGACTTTTCGCGCCTCGTGTCCGGGCAGCAGGATTTGTTTTAGGTCAATTTTACTGACCGGCATGGCCAAGCTGAGGTAATATCGGCGCCTGCCAGGCCAGTCCGCGGGCGCTGTGCGCCGGGGCAGCGTAAAATACGCCATGGCGAAAGAATAAGAGCTGCATGCAGAAGAAGATGCCATTCCAGACGAGAATCGTTCGCAACAGGATTTTCCTCGCTGAAATGGCGCATAATTTACAACTATGTTGAACCAGCGGGCAGTCGCATCAGCCATCTGTCCTGCTAATTTTAGAATGAATTGACACCATGACCGAGATCACGTCCCTGAGAGACATCCCGCAAAAAAATATCTTCCGCAAGGGCGACACCTTTGTGCTGTTCGGCGAGCTGTTCGGCCGCGGCTATGTGAATGGCTTGCTGGACGAAGCACGCAAGGCGGGCATGAATATCGTCGGCATGACGGTCGGCCGCCGCGATGAAAACATGGCGCTGCGTCCATTGAACGCGGAAGAACTGGCCGAAGCCGAAGCCAACCTGGGCGGCCGCATCATCAATGTGCCGCTGATGGCCGGTTTCGACCTCGACGCGCCAGCCGGCGAACCGACGCCGACGGCCCTGCTGGCCGACATGACCCTGAAAAGCTGGCAGGAAGACAAGCTGGACTGGGCGCAGATCGAACGCTGCCGCGAAGCCGGCATCGCCCGCTTCAGCGCTTCCGTGGCGAAAGCCATGGCTGAACTGGATAGCTTGATTCCTGACGGCAGCAATGTGTATTTCGCCCACACCATGGCGGGCGGCATTCCAAAGGTCAAGGTCTTCCTGGCGATTGCCAACCGCATCTACAAAGGCCGCGGCGAGCGCTTCATGTCCTCGCGCGCCCTGCTCGACAGCGACCTGGGCAAGCTGATCCTGATGAACTTCGACGAAGTCACGGCCAACACCCTGCAGCACCTGATCGACGGCAGCGCCGCCATCCGCGCCCGCATCGAGCAAACGGGCGGCCAGGTGCGCTACAGCGCCTACGGCTACCACGGCACCGAGATCTTGATCGACGGCAAATACCAGTGGCAAACCTACAGTAACTACACGCAAGGCCTGGCCAAGAAGCGCCTGGAAAACGTGGCCAAGGCCGCGTGGGACAAAGGCATCAAGGCGACCGTCTTCAACTGCCCGGAAATCCGCACGAATTCGTCCGACATTTTTGTCGGCGTGGAACTGTCCTTGTTCCCTCTGCTCGTCGCGCTGAAAAAAGAAGGCGGCGCAGCCTGGGCCGAAGAGCAATGGAAAATCTGCCAGGGCTTGCTGGAAGACGGCGTCTCACTGCAAGACTTGCTCGACCGTATCGCCACCTACAACGGCGACGCCACCAGCGTGCAGTTCCGCAACTTCGCCGCCTGGCCGATGGACAACACGCCAGAACTGGCCGACGTCATGATCGGTACCTCGGACGACATCACCAAGCTGCACAAGGACCGCAAGGAACTGATCACCGACCACCTGAGCTCGCTGGTGCTGGAAGGCACGGGCCCGCTGATGTTCCACGCCATGTCGGAACCGCCAGCACCCGTCATCTGGCTCAACCACGACATCATCGCTCGCCAGCTGAACTCGGTTCACAACTGAGCTTGATGTAGCGTAAGGTAAGCTGCAAGACACCGACGGCCCGGCTCATCCCGGGCCGTCGGCGTTTCCGGCACCGCGTTTATGCCCGCAGAATGGATACGCCGCCATCGGCCAGCAGCGCCGTGCCGGTGGTGAAGCTCGATGCATCGGATGCCAGGTACAGCGCCGAGCGGGCGATCTCGTCCGGCGTGGCCAGGCGTTTCAAAGCATGCAAGCCCGCCACGAAGGCCTGCGCCTCGGGCGTATTCGCCACTGCCCGTCCCAAGGGCGTATCGGTGCCGCCCGGCAGCAGGGCATTCACGCGGATGCCCGCCGCGCCATACTCGGCCGCCAGGGCCTTCGTCAAGCCGATCACGCCCGCCTTGCTGGCCGCATACGCCGCCATGCCGGCCATGCCCACCGTATGGCCGACAAACGTGGAGGTAAAGATCAGCGAGCCGCCGCCGCGCGCCGCCATCGCAGGCAGCTGGTACTTGGCCGCCAGGAAGGCACTGGTGAGATTGGTATCGACCGCCGCCCGCCAGTCATCCAGGGCAAGCTCCGGCGTGGGCCCCATGGGGCCCAGGGTGCCCGCATTATTAAAGGCGATATCGAGGCCGCCAAAGCATTGCAGCGCCAGCGCCACGGCCCCTTGCGCGCACGCCTCGTCGCCCACATCGCCGGCGCAGGCCACGGCTTGCGCGCCACCGTCCGCCAACTGCGCCACCAGCGCATCGAGTTCCTTCCGCCGCCGCGCCACCAGCACCAGTTGCGCGCCATGGCGGGCAAACAACCGCGCCGCCGCATGGCCGATGCCCGAGCTGGCGCCCGTGATGATGGCGACCTTGTTTTCCAGTTGCAACATTTGATTCCCCTTCAAGTGGTTGAAAGGGAAAAGATAGGACGGCTGGCCAGCCGCGGCACTCCGCTTCTTGCGCTGGAATCGGCACCTTCAAGGATACTCAATGCTGGTGTAAAACACACGCCAAGCATAAAACTTGCCAGATTGTGACAAATCAGTGATAATGCGTCTCGCGTTGCCGGGATGGCGGAATAGGTAGACGCACGGGACTCAAAATCCCGCGCTGGAAACAGCGTGCCGGTTCGATTCCGGCTCCCGGCACCAAATGATCATGTCATATCGTATTAAGAAGTCTTGAAACCCGCCCTTCTCATAGGAGGCGCGGGTTTTTTGTTGTCTTGTGTCGTCTTACGACGTAGCATGACAACGTACAGTTTTGTCGGTACTTATGGCGGTACTTCTGGATACCGCCAAAAAAAGTACCGTCACGGAGAATGACATGGCGCTGACAGACACATTTGTAAGACAGGTGAAGCCCACCAGGCCCACCGGCGACAAGCACACGGACGGCGGCGGAATGTACCTGCTGGTGAAGGAGGCCGGCAAGTATTGGCGCCTGGACTACCGCTACCTGGACAAGCGCAAGACACTGGCCCTGGGCGTCTACCCTGCCGTATCGCTGGCCACCGCCCGCAAGCGGCGCGACGAAGCACGCGAGCTGCTGGCCGGTGGCATCGACCCCGGCCAGGCCAAGCGCGATGACCAGCATGCCAAGACGGCAGCCGCTTCGCATACCTTCGAGGCCATCGCGCGGCAATGGCTGCGCAAAACGAAGGCCGAACGCGCCGAGAGCACCCAGCAAAAGAACACGTCCTGGCTGGAAAAGAATATCTTCCCTGAGATTGGGGCGATGCCGATCGCCTCCATCAAGCCCCGCGACGTGTTGGCTGCCCTGCGCAAGATTGAAGCGCGCGGCGCCATCGAGTCGGCCCACAAGATCAAACAGCTGTGCGGCCAGGTGTTCCGGTTTGCGGTTGCATCAGATCTGGCTGAGCGCGACGTTACCGCCGATCTGCGTGATGCGCTAGCCGCCGTGCCCGGCACGCACTATGCCGCCATCACCGAACCCAAGCAGGCAGGCGGCCTCCTGCGCGCCATCTTCGACTACAACGGCCATCCCTACGCCGTGGCGGCGCTCAAGCTGGCGCCCCTACTGTTTGTACGACCTGGGGAGCTGCGCGCTGCTGAGTGGGCGGAAATCGATCTCGACGATGCACTCTGGCGCATCCCCGCCATCAAGATGAAGATGAACCTCGACCACCTGGTGCCGCTGTCGAGCCAAGCCGTAGCCCTGCTGCGCGGTGTGCACGCGATGAGCGGCACCGGCCGGTACGTCTTCCCCAGCATTCGCACGCAAGAGCGCTGCATGAGCGACAACACCGTCAATGCGGCCCTGCGCGGCATGGGCTACCCGAAGGAAGCAATGACCGGACATGGCTTCCGCGCCATGGCAAGAACCATCATGGATGAGGTGCTGGGCGAGCGTGTTGATCTGATCGAACACCAGCTGGCGCACGCGGTCAAGGACGTGAACGGCAGGGCCTACAACCGCACCAGTCATCTACCGGCGCGCCGGGAAATGATGCAGCGCTGGGCTGACTACCTGGACAAGCTGCGCGTAGGCGCTGATGTCGTAACGCTCCATGGTATTCGCATTAACTAATAAGGAAAATATTATGGAAGAGTTCATAGATAAATCACCTATTGATGAGCGAACACCGACATCGGAGGCTAAAAAAATCTTATCTGGATTAGCTGAAATTCACGTTGAGGCTTTCGGAAATTCTACGGATTTTTATAAAATATGCGTAGAACCAATGTGGAACGACGATGTCCTCGGGGATGATTTGGTCGGCCGAGTGCATAGTGATCCCGAACTGGTTGGATGGGTTGAGAATCCGGTTTTCTCCGGTGAGCGGGAGGCGCGGACATTGGTGGCTTTGATGCGTACAGCCTGCGCCTATGCGATTCAATCGATGAAGGCGCCGGAGATGAGTAGTAGCGCGTGGGCCTATGCTTGCAAAGCGAGCGAGTGGATGGGGATGTCCTTCGGCTTCTTTTCCCATTGTGGTCGGCATGTTGGCAATAAAAAACTATCGCAGAAAGGTGGTATTGCAAAGAATGTCAATACAAATAAGTTAAAAGAATGGGTTCTAAACGAATACAGAGATGGTTCATGGAAATCAAAACGCAACGCCTCATTTGGATTAGTAGACCGTACCATTAAAAAAGCACCTGACTTTAACGCTCGCATTAGTGATCAGGAGGCCCAAAGAACAATTTACAAATGGATACTGTCGGCCTCCGGCAATAAATAGTAATCGCATTACGATGAGCGGCCAGAGGTGTACTGTGTGCCGGCACAGGTGTACCGTGTGCCGGCACATGCAATAGCTCATCGCCATCAATTCAGTAACGATGCCCCCATTGCCTTACGGCGTATTTACAAGGGGTGCATCATGGCGCAACGCATTATCAGACTCGCTGAGCTGGCGAGCACAAAGGGTAAGCCAGGTAAGCTGCCCGTTTCCCCTGACACCATTTGGCGCTGGGTGCGCAGTGGCAAATTCCCTGCTCCGTTCAAGCTGAGCGCTCGCGTCACCGTTTGGGATCTCGACCAGGTAGAGGCATTCATCGCGCAACGCGCCGACGGTGCCGCATGACGCTACACCACCTCTCCCACAAAAATTCTGTTGACGTATGGCGTTTGTCCGCCTATCCTGAAAAGGTCGCGAAAAAAGAAGCGACCGGGTTTGGCGACCTGAATTTGACAAAGGCGGACGACCGCCACCAGGCGGCTTTTTTTCGTCCATTGCACCATTACGTCCTCTATGAGCGGCAGTGGTGGGGATACCTTCGGGTATGCCGGTTTCCTTTGTCACCGGTTCGCCAACCCCACCATCTGCTGCTCTCCCCGTTTGGCGACGGGTTGCGCGGTTTTACAACCGACAAGGAGGCAATCATGCCAGGCACCACCACATCCCAACATTCCCCATCATCGATCACCGGCACCCTGTCCGTCGATCAGCTTTTCCAAACCGCGTTCTACAACGGCCGTACACCACGCAGCCAGGAATACAAGGCCGGCGCCCGCATGGCACTCGAGCACCGCATCGAACATAAAGACCTCGATATGCCGTACCAGGCCGGCACTGCAGCCGCTGATGCCTTCTTTGCCGGTATTGAAGAAGGCAAAACCATCTGGCGCACTGCCATTGCTAAGATCGGCGGTGTGGCATGAGCGCCCGCACTAACATCAAGCCAGCAGACGTCATTGTGCTGGATACACCTTTCGCTGAAATGCACATCACCTTGCAAGCAGCGCCCCAGCACGCCCGCATGCGCGCCCGACAGTTGGTAGAGCTGCTCCGGACAATCAGGCCAAAGAAAGAATCTGACACGTTGCTTTGGCTGGCCCAGCAACTGGCCGACGAAGTTGCTGCCACGCTGTCCGAGCTGGCAGGAGCTGCAGCATGAGCGCCCGTCATATGCCCACACCGGCCAAATTGCCGCTGACCGCCGCAGTACACGTGCCATTCTCATTCTTGCGCGCCAGCCTGAAAGGTGATCAGGATGCGCAATTCGTCGCCATCATGATGGATATTGCCCGTGGCATTGGCCTGTGCCTTGAAATGGCAAGTAACAGCGATTTGGTCAGGACAATGAACGCCGATGCCGATGCGGGCGACGAGGAGCTGCCGTTGCTCGATCCGGCGAGTACCGACTTCCTCATGCGCTTTGCCACGTCCGCCGCGAAATTACTGGCCGAGCATGCAGAGGGCCGCATCAAATGGCTGAACGAGTACCGCGCAAAGGAGGCGAAATAATGGCCACTGCACCACACAAGCCCTGGGGCGTTACCTTTGCTGGCGCAACCATTTCCTTCTCTACGCGCGCAGAAGCCAAGCGCTTCATCCGCATCAATCACCAGGACGTGGCAGATCGCCGCGGTGGCACTTTCAAGGCTGTCATTGTCCGCATTCCTGTGCCGAAGGAGGCTATCCATTGAACGCATCGCTTTCAAACATTGAGGCACAGTTTGCCATCGCCATGGCCGGCTACGACCTGGCCCCGCCCGATATCGTCGCCGATGGCTTGCGCCACCGCTTCGATGCCCCGGACGACAAGAAGGGCAAGAAGTCGGCCTGGTACATCCTCCATAGCGACGGCGTGCCGGCCGGCGCCTTCGGCAACTGGAAAACCGACCTGTCCGAAAAGTGGTGCGGCAAGTCAGACCAGGTGCTGACGCCGGCCGAACGCGCAGAGTACCGCGCGCGCATCGACAAGGCAAAACAGGAAGCCGAGTTCACGCGCCTGCAGCTGGAAGGCGAAGCAGCGGCCGTGTGCGTGCGCATACTGGCCGGCGCGCGCGATGCCACCGACGACAATCCGTACTGCGTCCGCAAGGGGATCAAGCCGTATGGCCTAAAAGAGTTCAAGGACAAGCGCACCCTGATCGTGCCAATACGCGACGCCACCGGCGCCATCACCAGCGTGCAATTCATCTACGAGGATGGCAGCAAGCTCCTCAAGTCGAACGGCAAGGTCAAGGGCTGCTACTACAGCTTTGGCGGCAAGCCTGCCGATACGCTGCTGGTCTGTGAAGGCTTTGCTACTGGCGCTAGTCTGTATGCCGTGACTGGCTACCCGGTGGCCGTGGCCTTCAATGCTGGGAACCTGGAGGCGGTGGCCAAGGTATTGCGCGGGAAACTGCCGGGCATCCGGATCATCGTGTGCGCCGATGACGACAGGTTCAAGGAGAGTAGCAATACCGGCCTGATAAAGGCGAAGGCTGCGGCCGCTGCTGTTGGCGGCTTGCTGGCGGTGCCTGTGTTCCAGTCTGACGATGGACAGCCTACCGACTTCAACGACCTGCATGCCCGTGAGGGAAGCCAGGCTGTCATGGCGGCAATCAGCGCGGCCACGCCGCAGGACGGTAGTCATGCTGCGCCTGTTGCGCTGGCGGCACCGGCGGCAGGGCCAGCTACGAGCTTGACCACGGATCGCTCGATGATTCCGGCGACCGACACGCGCACCGTGAAAATCCGCTGCGCCACCGATATCAAGCCGCTACCGATTACCTGGCTGTGGCCTGGCTGGGTGCCAGCCGGCAAGCTGACCATCCTGGCGGGTGCCGCCGGCACAGGCAAGACCACTTTGGCGCTCGGCCTGGCCTCAGTGCTGACGGCAGGCGGCACCTGGCCGGATGGCAGCGCCTGCAAGCGCAAGGGTAACGTGCTGGTGTGGTCGAGCGAGGACGTGGCCGACGATACCCTGGTGCCGCGCCTGATCGCCTCTGGCGCCGACCTCAGCCGCTGCCATTTTATCGAGGGCATTACGCAAAACGGCGAGAGCGTACCATTCGATCCGGCGCAGGACATTCCCGAGCTGCACCGCGCGGTGGCCGCCATCGGCGGCGTGAGCCTGCTGCTGATCGATCCTATCGTGTCTGCCGTGGCCGGCGACATGCACCGGGCCAATGATGTGCGCCGCAGCTTGCAAGCCGTGGTGGACTTCGCCGAGGCTCACCAGTGCGCGGTGATCGGCATCACCCACTTTGCCAAGGGCGGCGCTGGCAAGGCACCACAGGACCGGGTGATCGGCTCCCAGGCATTCGGCGCGCTGGCGCGCATGGTGCTGGTGACGGCAAAAGAGGAGGACGGCGCCCGCCGCGTGCTGGCGCGCGCCAAGTCGAACATCGCACCGGATGACGGTGGCGTGGCATACGCCCTCGGCATGAAAACGATTGATGGCGGCATCGAGGCCACGCACGCGGTGTGGGAAGGCGTGATCGAGGGCACGGCGCGGGAAATCTTGGGCGACGTCGAGCACGATGAAAACGATGGCGGCGACGGTGGCCAGCGCGCCGACCTGGAGCGCATGCTAATTGACACCCTCACCGATGCTGGCGGTCGCATGGCCACCAAAGCTTTGCAAGGCGAAATCCGCGATGCCGGGCACTCATGGGATGCGGCCAAACGCATCAAGAAATCGCTGGGAATCGAGGCTGTGAAGGCCAGCATGGGTGGTGCATGGATGTGGTGTTTGCCTGGCGCAATTCCCCGAAGGGAGCACGAAGGGAGCGAAGGGAGCACAGAAAATACAGCGCTCCCTTCGCTCCCTTCGGCGCTCCCTTCGCAAAAGATGCGATCCAATGTCATACCAATTTCCTCGGTTGAGGTGACGATATGACCCCCGCAAGCCTGCTGATGGAATGCCAAAAGGTAGGCGTAATTGTCGAGCTGGCAAGCGGGGCGCTCAAACTGAAAGGCCAGCCCGATGCGGTGCATTTCGCCGCCAGCATGCTGCGCCCCTTCAAGGATGAGCTGGTGCGGTACCTCGATCAGCCGATCGCTGAACAACTTGCCCACGTGGCACCACCTTGCCAGGCATCGAGCACGGCGCCGCCCGACGATACCACCCGCGCACGGGCGGCACTGTTTCGTGGCCGGGGCTTGAATCAGGCGGCGGCCATGGTGCTGGCGCACCGGCTGACGGTACGCGACCAGCTGCGCGACGAACGGCGAGTATGCCTGGAGTGCGCGCACATGGCCGGCACCGCCAACGCCAGGCGCTGCGGGCAATGGCGGCAAACCCGGATGAAGGGCCCGGCCATGCCCGCCGACCTGGTGGACGTACTGCAGCGCTGCCACGGCTTTGCGATCCGGGTGCTCCGGGATGGCGAAGCATCACCATGACGGCGCGGCCCGCAAGCCCTGTAACGCTCCGGTAACGCCGCTGTAACGGTGACTGCGTTACTTCGCTACTGCCAAGCCAGCGGCGCGCGCGGATGCGCGGCCCTGGTGCCGCGCCAGCCGTTGTATCTCACACAGCATTGCCACAAAAAATAACTACGTTAGGAAAAAACATGAGCGCAACTTTATTTCGAGTTGGAGAAAGCAAGATTTGGCATTACCGGTACCAGGTGGCCGGCCAGCGCGTCCAGCGCACCACGCGCCTGACGGTGAAGCACGAAGCCGAGATTGTGGCCGCACGGGCCTACGCCGACGCTGTTACCCGGGCGAACGGCGGTAAGCCGGTGCCAACGCTGGCCGAACTGTTCGCCGAGTGGCAGCTGGTGCGCGCCCCTGTGGCCAGCATCCCGCACCGCCGTTCGGTGGACGTGATCCGACGCCTGCACCTTTACGACCTGGGCGACCTGCCTGTAAGCGACATCACCACCCTGCACATCGAGAAAGCACGCAACCTGCACCTGGTCGACCACAAGCCAGCGTCCGCCAATGCCTGGTTGCGGGTGATCAAGCTGATGGTCAATTGGGCCGTCAAGCGCGAGATCCTGCTTCGGTTGCCATGGCGAGTAACCATGTTGAAGGTCCAGAAAGTCCCGCGCGCCATCTTGTCGCTCGCTTCGGCTGGCGACTGGCTCGCCCAAGTCGATGCCGCGACGGAAGACACGCCCGAAGTTGCCGTGGCCATACGGTTGCTGTTCGGCCTGGGCCTGCGTGAGGGAGAGGCAGCCACTGCGCGCTGGGAGTGGATCGACTGGGAACGCAAGACCTACACGCCGGGCATCACCAAGGGCCGCGAGGCCGAGCCTTGCCCTATCCAGCCATGGCTGGTCGACTATCTGGCACCCTTGCGGAAAGGCGAAGGCCTGATCGCGCCGCGCGCCGACGGCACACAGCTGCAATCCGGCTATGCCCGTACGGCGATGAAAACCGCCAATGCGAAGAGCCAGATCAAGGGGCTCACGCCGCACCGCCTGCGCGGCAGCTACGCCACGCTGCTGTCGGAGGCCGGTGCGAACATCCAGACCATACAGGCAGTCATGCGTCACAAGAGTCCCATCACGACGATGGCCTACCTCGAAAAGGATATGGATTGCGTGAAAGCTGCGCAAGCGAGGATGGCTGAGAAGATGGGTTTTGGCCGGCGAGAAAGTGAAACGGCCGCTCTGCTCCCTCCTGCGGAAAAGTAACCACCATGTTTATCGGGAATCATCGGAGATTTTCACGCCATTTTCACGGTTTTGGGCCATTTCGAGGCAGTTTCGACCATCGGCCCCACTACTGCCAGGGTGGCGATTCGGCCCAAAATAGAGCCGAAGCAACGCCGAACACTTTTCACGCGCTTGGGCCACAACATCAGTGGCCCCTCATAGGGAAAAATCCAAGTAGGCCAGCAAGGCATGGAACGCCCTGTTGCGGCGTTTTACCGAAGGCGCGGCGCTATCCGCTCGATGTAAAAGACGGTATGTCGACAAACTTTTACACACCGTCCTCGGTCACACGTGGGGCGCACTGCTTGATTCGGCTGCGCTCGACGATATTTGACCATCGCTTAAGTTTTTTGCTTGAAGCACGACGCGGCCTTAAGTGCGCACCAAAGCCCCCCTTTGGTGATGGCTTTGGTGAAGGGCCGCGACGTCTTTACCGGGTAGTGCAACGCTGAACGCCGCAGCACCTCCAAAAAAGGAAACATAACCGAAATCAGAAAGTGCGATACATGCAACTCGCGACAACGAATGAAACCGATCTCAACGAGATCCGGTATGACTATGAGCGGTGGCTCGTTGAATATGGCTTTTCGCATGAATTTGTGCGTGTGGTGGTGGAAGATTTGAGCGATCACATTGCTATGCCACCCGAGTTCGACGCCTTCGAACTTCGCGCTTCGGCCATCCACGGGCAGGGACTATTTGCCACGCACCTGATATCCGCCGGCGAACTGATTGCTCCGGCCCGAATTGCAAGGAAGCGCACGCATGCGGGGCGTCTCACGAACCATTCAATTCGGCCCAATGCCAAGTTCACTCGGAAGGCAGAGGCAGCCGACAGCGACATGGATATGGTTGCCACCCGTCTGATCGACGCCGGTGAAGAGGTGCTGGTCGACTACCGCCAGGCCAGCAGCGAAAACGGGAATGGGATACGGCCAGACAGGGCCAAGTCGATTGAAACCGTAGTTCTGCGACTGCATCGTAGCGGCTTTACAGGTGTCACCGAGCTTGAGTTAGAGCATTTCCTGACCGGTGTCCTAGTGGCGACCGGCTACATACCATCCGACTTGGTCTCTTGGATATGCGCCGGACGGATCAACAATATGGCCGAACATGTTGGTTACCTACGCGCTGGGCTGTTCGTAGGGAAGATGTTTGCGCTTGGCGCGGTGGCCGGCAAACACTCCTGGCCGATTATGCCTTGAGGATGCGCCCGATGCTGGCACGAGATATATCGTAGGTGCGGGCCAGCTCGCTGATCGACGAACCTTTTGCATGCTGCGCAACGATGGCCAGTCGCTGGCTGTCATTTGTTTTGGTCGGGCGGCCCAACTCCGTTCCTTGCTGCTTGGCGCGCGCCAACCCTGCTTGGGTACGCTCGACCAAAAGATCCCGCTCCATTTCCGCGACGGCGCCCAGCATGGTCAGCATGAGCTTTCCTGCCGGCGAGGTCAGATCAAGCTTGCCGAGCTGCAGCACGATCACCTCGATGCGGCGGGCGGCCAGCGCCTTGATAGTGGCGCCGACGTCCTGCGCATCACGCCCCAGGCGGTCAAGCTTGGATACAACCAGCGTTTCGCCAGCGCGTATCTGCTGCTGTAGCTGCGCAAACTGTGGCCGCTGCGCTGCTGGCACCTTTCCCGATACGCCCTCGTCTGCGAACCAGTAATCGATCACGATCCCGGCACGCTCAATCTCCTGGCGCTGGTTCTCGGTGGTCTGGTCTGCCGTGCTGACTCGGCCGTATGCGAAAGTTGCCATTTCTATCTCCAAGGGTGAGCAAGCATGTTCAATAACGTGTTCAATATATATGAACATGCCCATAAATCAAAGGGGTATTTTATGAACATCACTGAGGAGGGGTTTTATCGCCTGTTCATAAACGGTCGTTTTTGAACATGTTGTTGAGACGCTGGTGCCCTGGTTCAAGTGCGTGCAACATGACCAGGATTACCATATTGTCGATATCGGCCATGCGCATGCTGTTTGATGATGCTGGCAAGCTGGCCCCTCGGCAACGGTGCGTGAATCAAATACTTACTGGCCAGGCTGCGATGGTACGGCCCGGCGTTACCTCAATGACGAAAAATAGGAGCACGAGCATGACACCTACCGAAATCGATGTCCTCACCAGACTTGCGGAAGCAATAGAAAAAATGCAGCGCACTCCACTACCGCTATCCATAGACCTTTGGGATATGGAAATGCTGGGGCAATACTTTAAGCGAAACCCGCAGGTCGTGCGCCAGAACATCGCCTGTCTTCCCAGCTTCCCAAAGGCGATCAGGCTGCCGACGAAAGCGAAATCGCATCCGCTGTACAGTGCAAAGGAAGTGGTCGAGTGGGCACAGCGCCACCGTGACAAAAACTGATAGTCTGGCCCGGCGACGAATTTCAGCGTCTTCGCCAACCCTGCAGTTGCCGAGTGCCCCGCTCAGCGCCATCGATGTAGGAGTTGGTATCGCAACAGCGATCCATCCGGGCCGTGATCCCAAGCACGCAATACAGAGTACTTTTCTTTTTGACGGTACTTTTGACGGTACCTCAATGCCGTAACGGCGAAGAGTTAGCCGTTCATGCGGGTTTCTGGTGCAAATTCGATTCCGGCTCCCGCACCACAGAACACATCAAAGAAGTACCGATAAAGCCATTAAATCCAATGAAAACAAGGATTTAGTGGCTTTTTTCTTGTCCGTTCATTCCGAACACCAGCGATTATTCCCGATGGCGCTCCATGACCCGCCTGCCGCTGCTGCCCTGGCCGCAGCGGGGAAGTGCGGCCGCGTCACTGGATAGCGGCCGACTATTCCTTGCCATCATAGGAAGGTCATTTCCAGACCGGCCATCCTGACAACGAAGAAGGTGACGATCCCCAAGGCCAGGAGCAACAGCATGAAGACTGCGACCACCTTGCCGCTTGCGCGCAGCACCGCGCGGTTTTGCTTCGCCTTATCCTGATCCTTCTTCCCTTGGTCGTAATGCCACTTGATGGCGAAGAACATGCCCGTGCAGAGCACGAAAGCCTTGAATGTCACGAAGACTATGGGGGTCCAATCGATCATTTTGCGTATTTCCAGTCTATTACTTGACACTATCTATCGTGAGGAGCACTACCTCAAAACGCTGCTTCAGCAGCTTCTGTTCCAACCATCCCCCAGGCATCCTGTTTGACTCTTTCATTATAGCTACCTATGAAATAACAATGGCATCGGGCGCAGTGATTGGCCGAATACGGATGAGAGAGGAGAAAACGTCAGCGACTGCCATGCAAGGATGCTGCCGCACGTTCTGAAGCATACTACTTCAAAACAATTTCCATACATTGAGACAAAATGTCCCAGTTGAAAACCATGCAAGATGATCATTTGGCCATCTGCTTGCCGCGATGCGCCGGGAACGAGGGAGCGGAACAGCAGCAGGGAAGCTGCCGCCTCAGGCGAGTACTTAACCAAACGGCCGCACGCCAAACAGCACGCCGTGCAGCCAGAACGCCAGCAGCAGCCACAGCGCGACCCCGGCGCCGATGGCGATCAAGGTGCCTGGCATGCTGCCACCCTGGTAGCGGGTGCCGGCCGCGCGGTCGCGCCGCACGGCCGCATACAGATCCACTGACGACCAGACGAGGAAGCCGCCGAACAGCAGCACGTCGGCCACGCTGCCGTTGGCCAGCAGATGCGCCACGGCCCAGAGTTGCGTGCCCAGCAGCATGGGGTGGTGCACCCAGGTCTTGATGCGGTTGCGCGGCACATTGGCCGCCGCTAATAAAATCAGCGAGAACAGCATCAGCAGGCCGCTGGCGTGGCGCAAGCCCATGGGCGGCGCCCACAGCACCAGCGGCTGCTGGCGCGCCAGGGCGTAGCCCCAGATGATCAGACCCAGCCCGGCGAACGCCACGAGCGAATACAGTCCCTTCCAGCGCTTTTCGCCGAGGCGCGCCAGCTGGGCGCTGCGCCAGCCGTCGGCGACGATGCGCACCGAGTGCAAGCCCAGGAATAACAGCAAACCGAGTATCAGCACCGTCATCGTCTTCTCCCGCAGTCAATACCAGCTACCGAGCATAGACGACGCCATGGCCGGCGTCGTCCGCGCAGATCAACGTTCCTCGCGATAGTAGTCGCAGCCCTCGAACGTGGTGCGCAGCGCCTGCTGCAGTTGGGCGTAGCGCTCCGGCGTCAGGTTGAAACGCACGTCGATCTGGCCGTCGTCATCCATCTGCATGGCCGCCTCGGCATCCATCTGCACGGACAGGCGGTTCGGATGCAGGATCACGGCGTGCATGTGGCCATACCAGGCAAATTCCTGGCCGCAATATTCAATATAGGGTTCGTCCATGCCCATGGCGACGTCCTGCTCGTCATACTCGTCGGCGCGCTGCAGCATCAGGTAGACGGGCTCGCCTTTGCCGGCCGGCGCGGCCAGGGTGGTGATCAGGGCGTCGTCTTCATTCATAACGGACAACTCGGTGGCGGTAAATCCTGCGGACATGGCGTGCTTTCAACAAATAGGGGGATGACGCCACCATAGCGCAAAAGCGACCCGGACGACATAGGCGCGGGCGAATAAAGCGTGCCGTCACGAAAATCCATCGCCGCCTATAATTACCGCTCCAAACTATTTCCACAGGAGACAGCCTTGACCGCAACATCGCCCTACACCATCCGCCTGGCCATTCCCGCCATCGACACCTACCAGCACCTGCGCGTCGCCGCCGGCATGAGCGCGAAAACCGCAGAGGCGGCGGCCAAGGGCTTGCCCAACTCCCTGTTTGCCGTGCAAGTGCTGCTGGGCGACGAGGTGGTGGGCATGGGCCGCATCATCGGCGATGGCGGCTGCTTCTTCCAGGTGACCGATATCGCCGTGCTGCCCGCGCACCAGGGCAAGGGCCTGGGCAAGCGCATCATGGGCGAGATCATGCAATTCATCGAGAAGGACGTCCCGCAAAGCGCGTATGTCAGCCTGATCGCCGATGGCCAGGCGCAAGAGCTGTATGCGCAATTCGGTTTCAAGCATACGGCGCCCGTCTCCGTCGGCATGGCACTGGTACGCTAGTGCCGGCCTGGCTGGCTGCCAGCACGGCGCTGGCGCTGCTGTTGAGCGCCGCCGCCTGGCGCGCCGAGCGCCTGCTGCAGCGGCGCGGGCGCACGACGCGCTGGCTGTGGCTGGCGGCCATCGCAGCCTCCGTCATCGTGCCGCTGGCGTGGCTGCCCGGCGTGCTGGCGGCCATGCCTGCGACACAATCGCAGCTGAAACTGGGCTGGTTTGTCTTATCCAGCGGCATGCTGATGCTGTTGCTGCTGCGCAGCGCCTGGCTGCTGTCGCACCAGCGCCGCTGGCAAAAAACCACCTTGCTGGGTACGCCCGTGTACTTGAGCGGCGGCATCGGCCCTTGCGTGGCGGGGCTGCTGCGGCCGCGCATCGTGATGCCCGTCTGGCTGCAACTGATTCCTCCCCGGCAACAGGCGCTGCTACTGGCGCACGCACAATGCCGGCTTGCCGCGCGCGACCCGCAGCTGCTGGCCCTGGCCTACGCCTTGATCGTGCTCATGCCCTGGAACCTGCCCCTGTGGTGGCAGCTGCACCGGCTGCGCTTTGCCATCGAAGTCGATTGCGACGCGCGCATGCTGGCACACGGCCACGCGTTGCGCGACTATGCCACGGTGCTGCGTCGGCACGGCCAGTATTACTCGGGCTTGACGGGCGCCGCCCCCATCGTGCTGGGCGACCCGCGCGCACTGCGCCGGCGCCGCCATCTGATGGCCAGATTTACCGGGAAGCAGACGGCGAACTTGCTATAGTAGCGGCAACGCCGCGCGGCGCGCCCGCGTTCCCGGCTCCCCCCTTAGAAATCAGAGAGATACCATGCTTTACCTGCTTGCCATCGTGATCGTCATCGCCCTGCTGTACTACGTCTTCAGCGGCCGCACGCCCGCCAAACCGCTGCACAAGCCGCTCATGTCCGTGCGCCAGTACGTGCCGGCGATTCCCGCAGGCGCACCGGCGCACCACTGGAGCGACGAGGGGCGCTTTGCGTCGGAGGTGGAAAACGAAGCGATGTACCAACCCGCCATCGCCAAACTGGCCGGCGAGCACGGTCCCGGCAACGCGGAAGAAAAGTGCCTGGCCCTGCTCGTCTGCGACGATGCCAATCCGTTCCAGGACAAGGCCATCGCCGTCTTCATCGATGGCCAGCTGGTGGGCTACCTGTCGCACAACGACGCCCTGCGCCTGCGCCGCAACCTGGGCCGCCAGGACCTGGTCGGCCAGCTGACCTCATGCGACGCCGTCATCCGTGGCGGCGGCCTGTGGAACGGCAAGCGCCTGTCGTATGCCGTCTGGCTGGACTTGCAGCCCTACAATTAAAACCTATCCCGCGCGCGCCAGCCTGACAGCGCGCGTGGCAATAAAGCTGGGCAGGTATTTTTCAATTTCAAAGCGCGGGTGGGGATGCATTTCCTCGTGGTAGCCTGCCAGCACGAAGCCCGCCGCCAGCTGGCCGCCGATCTGGCTGTCCAGGCCATGGCCGAAAACCAGCGCCTCGCCCTTCTCCATGCGCGTCGCCAGCGCATCGGCGTCCATATCCTCCACATCCGAATACGGCAACACGAAACGGGGCCGTATCAAGCCCTGCTGTGCCCATTGCGGGTCGCGGTCGCCGATGAACACGGCCGGGTTGAAGAAACTGCTCAGCAGCACGCCGCCATCGGCCAGCACGCGCGCGCATTCGCGCCACACGGGGGCGATATCGGGTACGTACTGGTTCGATACAGGATGGACGATGACATCGAAGCTGGCGTCGGCAAAACAAGCCAGGTCACGCATGTCGCCCTGCACGGTGGCCAGCTGCAAACCGTCGCGTTCCGCCACCATGCGGTCTTGCGCCAGTTGCTGCTCAGACAAATCGAACACGGTGACGTGCGCGCCAGCGGCGGCCAGCACGGGCGCCTGCTGCCCGCCGGCACCGGCCAGGCACAGGATGCGCTTGCCGCTTACCTCGCCCAACCAGCCGGCCGGCAAGGGGCCGGGCGTCAGATGGATCTGCCACTGCCCGGCGCGGGCAGCCGCGATGGTGGCGCTGTCGACGGGCTGCGACCACGGGCTGTTGCGTGCAGCCTGGGCATCCCAGGCTTGCTGATTATGCTGCAAGAAGTTGTTACTTAAAGGCATCGTCATCCTTTCAGAAAAAAGCAGGATGCGAATGTAGCATGACGCCAGGCAAGGCGTCGCACTGCGCATGCTGGCCGAAAAAGGACTACGAGAAAGTATCGAAACCTGAGAAGTGAACTCCCGCCACGGCCAGCGTTGTTGCGTCACACAAAGCAATGCCGGACAGATGGCGCCGGCGCCGATGCAGACCACTGGAAGGGCAAGGAGTTCAATGCCATTATCGCTGGCACGGGGCCAGGCATTTTGATGCACATCAAACAGCTCGCAATTTCCTGGCCGTGGCCTTGCGGAAGGCCACGGCCCGTGTTTTTTTGACCCATATCAAGTCCAGCATAAGAAAACCGCCGCCCGGCACGGCAATGCTGGACTTGCCCGTGTTGCCGTTCTAGCCTTGTTGCCATCCTGACTACCGAGTGACCACATGGCTTACAAATCCATCCTCGTCCACGCCGACCTGTCGCGCCATGCGCCGCAGCGCATCGCCATCGCGGCGCGGCTGGCGCACGCACACCAGGCGCACCTGATCGGCGCGGCGATGACGGGCCTGTCGCGCTTTACCCTGGAAAACAACCGCGGCATGCGCGGCGGCGCCGTGGCGGCGCAGATCAACGCCCTGCACGGGCAGGCGGAACAGGCGCTGGACCAGTTCGAAACGCTGGCGCGCCAGGCCGGCGCCGTCTCGCTCGAGCGGCGCCTGATCGAAGACGATGAAGATGGCGGCATGGCCGTCAGCGCCCGCTACAGCGACTTGACA
This sequence comes from Janthinobacterium sp. SUN073, assembly GCF_030397665.1. Classification (GTDB taxonomy): domain Bacteria; phylum Pseudomonadota; class Gammaproteobacteria; order Burkholderiales; family Burkholderiaceae_D; genus Janthinobacterium. The sequence goes on from NZ_JAPUBT010000001.1 coordinate 1,450,705, forward strand.
GTGCTCAGCCAGCACGACGACAGCGAAGCATTGCCCGGCGCCATGAGCGACCTGGTGCCCTACGTGATGCTGAACGCGGCCCGTCCCGTACTGATCGTGCCGCGCAGCGGCCAGTTTACGGAAGTCAACAACACCGTGGTGGTGGCCTGGGATGGCAGCATGGAAGCGACGCGCGCCATCGGCCACGCCCTGCCGCTCTTGCGCGCGGCGCGCCTGGTGGTGCTGGCCCTGCTGCACCCGCCGGCCGGCCACGCGCAGCCGGCCCGCCACCCGGGCGCCGACATCGCCGCCTACCTGAGCCGCCATGGCGTGCCCGTCGAAGTGCGCCCCGCCATCGCCACGGGCGACATCGGCGCGGCGCTGCTGGCCATGGCCGCCGAAGTGCATGCGAACCTGCTGGTGATGGGCGGCTACGGCCACGCGCGCTTCCGCGAAATTTTATTGGGCGGCGTCACGGAAACCGTGCTGCGCCAGATGACCTTGCCCGTGCTGATGGCGCACTGAGCTAAGGCGCGCCACGTTTATTTGCTAAATAGCTATAATTGCCTGATTAATTACTTCAAGGCAATGTACATGAAGCAACAACTGATCAATTGGGGCAGCACCCTGGCGCCGTTCGGCAGCGACCTGCTGTGGACGGTCCTGCCGTGGATGCTGCTGTATGGCGTGATCGGCTTTGTGCTGGCGCTCGGCATCTGCTACCAGCTGGCCAGAAAATGCCTGCTGGTGCGCCGCCCGCCCGCCTGGCACGTGGCCGCCAAGCTCAGCTATGTGTTGATCCTGCTCGCGCTGCCGCTCCTCGGCGGCGGGCTTGGCGCCGTGCATAGCGTGCACCGCGTGGTCGACCAGGCCCTCGAGCGCGACCTGCAGCCGGTATTCGAAGCACAGATGCCGGCGCTGCGCGTCTACCTGGAACAGCAGGTCAAGCTGATCGCCCCGGGCCAGCCGATCAGCGTGCGCAGCCTGCTCGAACCGCTCGTGCAAGGCATGTATTACCGGCCCACGTCCGGCAGCTACTGGGAACGCAGCAAGGCGCGCTGGATCAATGAATTCATCCTGCGCCGCGGCAGCGTGCTGCTGACGCAGGTGCTGCAAGAACAACTGATCGCCAGGGTCGGCCTGCTCGGCGAAGCGCTCAAGGGCGCCAACTTCCGGGGCCAGGCGACCGGTGACTTGGCCGCGCTGGGCACCGACCTGGCCGTGCGCCTGACCACCGACGTGGCGCGCCAGGCCGATTTCAGCAAACTCGACAAATCGGTGCCGATGATTTTCATCGACGCCATCAAACGCCAGGCGGGCGCCTATTTCAATTCGTTCAAGATCACGCTGGGCCTGTTCGCGCTGGCGGCGCTGCTGCTGGTGTGGGGCGAGATCATGCTGTACCGCCACTATTACCTGCGCCGCCATCCGCCCGCCGCGGCCCTGCCCGTGGCGCCCATGTAAAAAAGCCGCGCCTCCTTGCGGATGGCGCGGCCTTCAAGCGGCAGCTAAAACCTTAGGCTTTGCGCTGTGCCACTGCGTCGACCACGCACAAGGCCGTCATGTTGACGATGCGGCGCACGGTGGCCGATGGCGTCAAAATGTGCACGGGCTTGGCGCAGCCGAGCAGGATCGGCCCCACGGCGATGCCGTTGCCGGCGGCCGTTTTCACCAGGTTGTAGGCGATGTTGGCCGACTCGATGTTGGGCATGACCAGCAGGTTGGCATCGTGCTTCAGTGCCGAGTTTGGCATGATTTTTTCACGCAGCTTGCTGTCGAGGGCCGTATCGCCGTGCATTTCGCCGTCGATTTCCAGGTCCGGCGCACGTTCCTTGATGATGGCCAGCGCGGCGCGCATCTTTTGCGCCGAGGCGCTGTCGCTGGAACCGAAGTTCGAATGCGACAGCAGGGCCGCGCGCGGCGACAGGCCGAAACGCGTCATTTCCTCGGCAGCCATGATGGTGATCTCGGCCAATTGCCCGGCGTCCGGGTTTTCGTTGACGTGCGTGTCAACCATCACCAACTGGCGCTCCGGCATGATCAAGACGTTCATGGCCGCGTAGACATTGCTGCCGGCGCGCTTGCCCAGCACCTGGTCGATGTATTTCAGGTGCAGCTGGGTGGTGCCGAAGGTACCGCAAATCATGCCGTCGGCGTCACCCTTGTGGATCATCATCGAACCGATCAGGGTATGGCGGCGGCGCATTTCCAGCTTCGCGTACTCCTCGGTGACGCCTTTGCGGCTGGTCATCGCGTAATACGTGTTCCAGTAATCGCGATAGCGCTCGTCGAAGTCCGGGTTGATGACGTCGAAATCGACGCCTTGCTTGAGGCGCAGGCCGAACTTCTGGATGCGCGCTTCGAGCACCGGTGGACGACCCACCAGGATGGGACGCGCCAGTTTTTCATCGACCACCACTTGCACGGCGCGCAGCACGCGCTCTTCTTCGCCTTCGGCGTAGACGATGCGTTTGAGTTCGGCCGGGGTGGATTTGGCCATCAGGAACAGCGGCTTCATGAAGGTGCCGCTGCGGTAGACGAATTGCTGCAGGCTGTCCGCGTACGCTTGCAAGTCCTTGATCGGACGCGTGGCGACGCCCGATTCCTCGGCTGCCTTGGCCACCGCTGGCGCGATCTTGATCAAGAGGCGCGGGTCGAACGGCATCGGGATCAGGTATTCAGGACCGAACGACAGATTGCTGATGCCGTAGGTGGTGGCGACGATGTCCGACTGCTCGGCATGCGCCAGGTCGGCGATCGCGTGCACCACGGCGATTTCCATCTCGCGCGTGATCGTCGTCGCGCCGCAATCGAGGGCGCCACGGAAGATGTACGGGAAGCACAGTACGTTGTTGACCTGGTTCGGATAGTCCGAACGGCCCGTGGCGATGATGGCGTCGCTGCGCACGGCCTTGACTTCTTCCGGCAGGATTTCCGGATTCGGATTGGCCAGCGCCAGGATCAGCGGGTTCGGCGCCATCTTGCGCACCATGTCCTGTTTCAGTACGCCGGCGGCGGACACGCCGAGGAAGATGTCGGCGTCCGGGATGACTTCGCCCAGGGTGCGCAGCGGCGTGTCTTGCGCGAAGCGTTCCTTGTCCGGGTCCATCAGTTCCGTGCGGCCCTTGTAGACCACGCCGGCCAGGTCGGTGACGTAGATGTTTTTCAGGGGGAAGCCCAGGTCGACGATCAGGTCCAGGCAGGCCAGCGCCGCGGCGCCCGCGCCCGACACGACCAGCTTGCAGTCCTCGATTTTCTTGCCGACGGCTTTCAGGCCGTTCAGGATGGCCGCGCCGACGATGATGGCGGTGCCGTGCTGGTCGTCATGGAAGACGGGAATCTTCATGCGGCTGCGCAACTGGCGCTCGATATAGAAGCACTCGGGCGCCTTGATGTCTTCCAGGTTCACGCCGCCGAAGGTCGGTTCCAGCGAAGCGATGATGTCAACCAGCTTGTCCGGGTCCATCTCGTTGATTTCGATGTCGAAGACGTCGATGCCGGCGAATTTCTTGAACAGCACGCCCTTGCCTTCCATCACCGGCTTGGCGGCCAGCGGGCCGATATTGCCCAGTCCCAGCACGGCCGTGCCGTTGGTGATGACGGCCACCAGGTTGCCGCGCGCCGTATATTTATAGGCATTCGCCGGATCGATGACGATTTCTTCGCACGGAGCGGCCACGCCTGGCGAGTAGGCCAGCGCCAGGTCGCGCTGGTTGGTCAGTTGTTTGGTGGGCGTCACGCTGATTTTGCCGGGGCGCGGGCACTCGTGATATTCGAGTGCGGCCAAGCGCAATTGTTGACGCAATTCTTCTTTTTTATCAGATGACGAATCCATGCTGTGCAGCCTTCCTGTTTGGTCGATCGGGTGTTCCGGATTTTATCAGACCGATTCTTTCAATTAGCTAGGTATTTTCCGCTAGCCACAGTCTGATATCACGAAAACGCATAACCTAGCATTGTAAGGCCGTCCGGCGGCACAAACGTCCCCGGCAGGAAAAACTATCAAATTTTATATTTCAATTAATTTTCATAATTACCATCCGCCAGCGCGCGGCGATGGTGCATCTAGTCGAAATTTTCATCGGTCAAGAAGGCATACTCGTCATCGATCAGCATTTGCAGATAGGCGTCGAAGCTGTCGGCGATGACCAGGTAGCTATCGGGATCATGCAGGAAGCGCACCACCTGACCGCAGGTACCGGACGCCGTCGGCGTGAAATCGATATACAGCCGCGACGAGCCGCCATTGTTCATGCAATGCGAAAAACACAGGCGCCGGCCCTGCTTGATGCCGGCGTCGATGCGGGCGTCGACGATGCCGGGATCGTCGTCAAGGTAATGGCCGTAGATCTCGGCGATGCTACGCTGGTTCGCCAGTCCGTCCTTGAGGATTTGCTCGACGGAGCTCAGGTAATACGGATACTCGAACACGTCCGAGCCCAGCAGATAAACGGACACCGTGCCGCCAGCATATTTTTCATGATAGGTGCCGTTATAGATACTCAGCAGCTGCAACAGGGTGTCCGGGCACAGCGGATAAGCCTGGCGCAACTGATCGAGTTGCTGCGCGCTGGCGCCGCTGGCCAGCGCCAGCTCGTCCAGGCTTTCCTGCGGCAAGCGCTCATGCACGCCGGCGAGGTAGGTTTCAAGAAGGGGGGATTTATTGATCGGGGTCGACAAACGCATACTCCTGGTTGATCTGCAATTGCAGGTAATCATCAAAACTGGCAGCAATCACGCGGTACTCATCGGGGTCGTGCACAAAACGGATTACCTGTCCCGTCACGCCGCCAGAGCCTGGCGCAAAATCGAGCGACAGCATCGAGGTGCCGCCATTGTTCATGCAGTGCGCAAAACACAGCCGTTCGCTGCCGCTGGCCTGCGCATCGATTTTACTGTCGAGCGTGACGCTAGCGTCGCCCGCAAGCTCGCCATATATCTCCACTATGCTGTCGGGATACAGTTGCCGGTCTTCCAGTATCTGTTCGACCGAGCGCAAGAAATACGGGTAACGGCCCATGGCAGGGTCGGCGCCCAGCACCAGCACGGCCGTGCCGTTGCCATCTGCGTCATCGTCCCAGTGAGTGCCGTTGAGTTGGCCCAGCAGGGACAGCAGGCTGGCGGGACAGTCAGGAAACGCCCGCAGCAAGCGTTGCAGCTGCGCCGCGCTGGCGCCGCTGGCGCCGGCCAGCCGTGCCAGCGGGGTGGGCGGCAAGGCCAGTCGCAGTCCTGCCAGATAGTGGTCGACGATGTTCATGGGCGAAATATAGCAGCTGCCGGCACCCGGCAGGAGCACGCTAACGCGACGGGGCCAGATGAGCACCGGGCGCGAAGCGCATGGCGATCAGCAGCAGCAGCACCACGCCGCCCGCCATCACCATCCATGCCTGGGCCAGGCTGGACGAATGCTGGCGGATCAGGCCGGCAATGAAGGGCATGCTGCTGGCGATGATGTAGCCGCCGCCCTGCACAAAGCCCAGCAGCGCGCCGGCGCCGGCCGGGTCCGCCACATGGTCCATGCTGACGATCAGCGACAACGGGAAAAGGGAACCGATGCCGCAGCCCAGCAGGATCACGGCGGGCAGCGCCAGTTGCGCCGGCGCCACGATCAGACAGGCCAGCCCCCCCAGCACGGACAACAAGACGGACAGCAGCAGGATGCGGCGGTCGGGAAAGCGGTGGATGATGCTGGAAATCACCAGTCCCGCCAGCACTTCCACCAGAGTCAGGGCGCCCAGCAGCAAGCCGCTGTCGGCCGCGCTCCAGCCCAGTTCCGTGTAAAACGGCGGCAGCCAGGCCAGCACCAGGGTGTAGGCGCCCGTGCCGATGCCGAAAAACACCATCAACAGCCAGGCGCGGCCACTGCCCACGGGCAGGCTGGCGCCCACGCCGCCGGCCACGTCCACGCGCGCAGCGGCAGCGCGGCGCCACAGCAGGGCGGCGGCCACGGCGGGCAGCGCCCACAAGGCCAGCAGCGCGTTCCAGCCCCAGCTTTGCGCCAGCGGTGAAGCGGACGCGGCGGCAATGGCCGCGCCGCCCATGATGCCGGTCGTATAAAACCCCATCAACTGGCCCGCCCGCGCGGGAAAATGCCGTTTGATGAAGGCTGGCAGCAAGGCTTGTACCAGTGCGATGCCCAGGCCGCCCAGGGCCGCCGTGGCGATCAGGCCGCCGCTTCCATGCAAGGGCCAGCGCAGCGCGCAGGCGGCAGCGATGATGGCGATGCCCAGCGCGATGCCACGCGCCACGCCCAGGCGGCGCTGCAGCTGGGCGCCCGCCAGCGCGCACACGCCCATGGCGAACACGGGCACGGTGGTCAGCAAGCCCGCATCGGCATTGCTGATGCCCGTGCTGGCCTGGATGCTGTCGAGCAAGGGGCCGATCGCGGCCAGGATGGGCCGCAGGTTCAAGCCCAGCAGGATGATGGCGGCCACCAGCAGGGCGGACGAGGGCAGTGGGGAAGATACGGGGCGTTCAAGAGGCATGGCAGAGTTGTCCTTGCCTCGCAGGGAGGCACATGGTTTAATGCGTTACATAATAACTTGATGAAAAGTATCTTAGCATAAAGATAGAAATCTATCTTGATGTCGAGATAAATGCATACACCATGATGGATATCCCGCAAGAACACACGCGCGCGCAATTTGCCGCCGCACAATGGCAGCGCGAATTGCCGCAGATGGATACGCATGCCATGCAACTGGTGGGCCAGCTGGGCACGGTAGCGCAGCTGATGGCGCGCGACTGGCTCAATCCGCTGTTTGCCGAACATGGCTTGCAACCGGGCGAATTCGACGTGCTGGCGACATTGCGCCGCTCGGGCACGCCCTATGCGCTGACGCCGACGGCCCTGTACGAGGCGGCCATGCTGTCCTCGGGCGGCATGACCAACCGCATCGACCGGCTGGAAGCGGCCGGCCTGATCGAACGCCAGAAACACCCGGCGGACCGGCGCGGCGTGCTGGTGGCCCTGACGCCGAAGGGATTGGCACTGATTGACAAGCTGGTGTTGCTGCACGTGGAGAACGAACGCGCCATGCTCTCGCCTTTGAGCGCGGACGAGCAGCGCCAGCTCGACGAATTGCTGGCCAAGCTGCTGCAGGGCATGGCGCAGGCGAAGAAAGTTTAAGGAGCGAGCAGCTGCGCCAGCTCGCGCAGCGCCGCATTGCCGCGCCGTGCCAGGCGCTGCAGTTCGGCAGGGTCGCGGCTGTCGTACAGGGCCTGGACATGGCCCACGCTGGCCGCGCGCAAGTCGATATCGCTGTCGCGGTCCGCAAGCTGGGCGTCGGCCACGTGGCCCTCGACCAGTGTCAGATAGTAATGGCGGGGCTTGCCGCGCAAGTTGGCGGCAAACTGCAGCACCAGACCACTGTCGAACAGCAGGGCGCCGCTGCGGCCCCCCTGTTCCAGCAGCACGCGAAACGCCGGCAAGGGCTGCCGCGCCGCGCGCAGGAAACTGGCCAGGTGCACCTGATAACCGAGGTCCAGGCCATTCGCGCCCAGTTGGTCGCGCTGCAGATACGCCTTGAATGACGCCTGCACCTGCCGCTTGCCCCTGCGGAACAGGCGCTCGTCCTCGTACAGGCACAGCTGGCCGCCGTCGCTGATGGCGTCGAAGCCCCACGCCACCAGTTCCTGCGCCTCGAAGGAGGCCAGGCCGACGGCTTGCGGGTCGCGCAGCCAGCCATGGTCGAGCCAGGATTGCAGCAGGTCGTGAATATCGAGAATGGGCATGGCAGGTTGCTCGGCAGTGGAAAAGACCCGTATTGTAGGCCAGCCTATAATAGCCGGGCCACACCATCACTCAACGCACAGACTACGCCATGGCCCCACACGACGCGCTTTCCGAATTCGACCTGATCAAACACTATTTCGTGCGCCAGCGCCCCGGCCGCGCCACCCTGGGCATCGGCGACGATTGCGCGCTGATGACACCCGGCACCGGCAAGCAGATCGCCATCTCCTCGGACATGCTGGTCGAGGACCGGCACTTCTTTGCCGGCGCCGACGCCCGCATGCTGGGGCATAAAAGCCTGGCCGTGAACCTGTCCGACCTGGCCGCCATGGGCGCGCGTCCCGTGGCATTTACTTTGGCGCTGGCGCTGCCGCAAGCCGAGCGCGCCTGGCTGGCCGGCTTTGCCGAAGGCCTGTTTGCACTGGCCGATGCATTCGGCTGCGAACTGATCGGCGGCGACACCACCAAGGGCCCCTTAAATATCTGCATCACCGTATTCGGCGAACTGGCGCCGGGCCAGGCCTTGCGCCGCAGCGCGGCCGTGGCGGGCGACGATATCTGGGTCAGCGGCACCCTGGGCGACGCGCGTCTGGCGCTGGCAGGCTACCGCATGGAACAGGAACTGGCGCCAGACGACCTGCTGACGGCCGCCGCGCGCATGCACACCCCCACGCCGCGCGTGGCGCTGGGCTGCGCGCTGGCCGAAGCGGGCCTGGCGCATGCGGCCATCGACATTTCCGACGGCCTGGTGGGAGACTTGGGGCACATCTTGAAAGCGTCGCAGGTGGGCGCCACCCTCGACGTCGACGCCCTGCCGGCCGGCCCCGTGCTGGCGCGGCAGGAAACCAGCCTGCGCCGCCGCTACACGGCCGCCGGCGGCGACGATTATGAGCTGTGCTTCACGGCGAGCGCCTCGGCGCGCGAGGCCATCGCCGCGCTGGCGGCCAGCTGCGGCACACCCGTCACGCGCGTGGGCCGCATCGAAGCGGAAAGCGGCTTGCGACTGGTCGATGCGGCCGGCTTGCCGCTCGATCTGGCGTTGAGTTCTTTCGACCACTTCAGCGAATAAACAAGCGCTAGCGTACCGCCGCCCGCGCCAGCCCCGGCTGGTTCACCATCCAGTAGTGCTGGAAGGCCAGGCGGATGTTGTCACGCAGCTGGGTGTCGTCCCACGGTTTCGTATAAAAACGGTAGATGGCGCCCCGGTTGATCGAGTCGAGCACCGCTTCGAGGCCCGTGTAGCCGGACAAGATGATGCGGATGGTTTCCGGGTACAGCTCTTTGACTTTGCTCAAGAACTCCGTGCCGCTCATGCTGGGCATGCGCTGGTCGCAGACGATCACGTGCACGCGGTGCAGGGCCAGCATTTCAAACCCTTCGGCCGGCGTGCTGGCCGTGAGGATCTGATAGCCCTCGGGACGGAACAGGCGGTGCAGCGAGGACAGCACGTTGACGTCGTCGTCGACGATGAGCAGGGTTTGCGCCGGCTGGGCAGCGGGATCGTGGCCGGGCGGCAGGCCGGCGCCGGCGGCGATCATCTGCCCCAGTTCCAGCGCCGGCAGGGCGCGGCTGAAATAAAAGCCCTGGATCTCGTCGCAGCGGTTGCGCCGCAGGTATTCGAGCTGCGGGCGCGATTCCACGCCCTCGGCCACCACGCTCAGTTTCAGGCTGTGCGCCATGCTGACGATGGCCAGCGCGATGGCCGCGTCGTTCGGGTTGCTGGTGATGTTGCGCACAAAAGCGATGTCGATTTTCAGCTTATCGATGGGGAAGCGCTGCAAATACGCGAGGCTCGAGTAGCCGGTACCGAAATCGTCGATGGCCACCTTCACGCCGATTTTTTTCAGTTTGCCCAGCACGACGATGGTGCGCTCGGCGTTCGACATCAGCGCCGTTTCCGTCAGCTCCAGCTCCAGCAGTTCCGGCGCCACGTCGTACTGCGCCAGCGCGCGCGTCACTTCGCCTTCCAGGTCGCCTTCGGCAAACTGGCGGCTCGACACATTCACGGCCACGCGCACGGGCCCCACCTCGCTGTCGCGCCACTCGGCGATCTGGCGGCAGGCGGCCTGGATCACCCAGGCGCCCACGCGCACGATCAGGCCCGTGTCTTCCAGCACCGGCACGAATTCGGCCGGCGCCACCAGGCCGTAGCCGGGACGGCGCCAGCGCAGCAGCGCTTCCACGCCGCTGATGCGGCCCGTGCGCAAGTCCACCTTCGGCTGATAGTACAGGATGAACTGCTCGTGCTCGAGCGCATGGCGCAGCGCCAGTTCCAGGTCCAGGCGCGCCAGCACCTGCACGTTCATGCCGGCCGTGAAAAAGCGGTAACCGTCGCGGCCCGCCTGCTTGGCGCCGCCCATGGCCGTATTCGCGTATTTAATGAGCGTTTCCGGGTCGGTGGCGTCGTCCGGATACATGGCGATGCCGATGCTGGCCGTCAGGGTGGCCGCGTGGCCGCGCAAGTCGAACGGCGCGCGCAAGGCTTCGCGCACCTGGTTGGCCACCGCCACGGCTTCCTGCTGGTTGCGGCTCATGGTGAGTATCAGCGCGAATTCGTCGTTGCCCAGCCGGCCCACCGTGTCGCGCAGGCGCACGCATTCGACCAGGCGGTTGCTGAACTGGCGCAGCAGCTCGTCGCCCAGCGCCGCGCCCAGGGTGTCGTTGATGCTTTTGAAGCGGTCCAGCGCGATGAACAGCACCACGATGCGCCAGCTTTTCTCTTGCGCCAGTTCGACGGCCTGCGCCAGCGTCTGGTAAAACAGGCTGCGGTTCGGCAGCCCCGTCAAGCCATCGTAATGGGCCAGGTGCTTCAGGCGCTCCTGCGCCTGGCGCCGCTCGCTGATGTCGCGCGCCACAGCGATCAGCAGCAGGCCTCCCGTGGCATGGCCGCCGGCCACGGGCGCCTGCGCATACCAGTGCCAGCCCAGTTCCACGGGCACCGGGCTCAGGTCGCGCCGCAGCAGTTCGCATTCCGTCACTTCCGTGGCCAGGTGGGCCGGGCCGCCCGGCAGCGCGGCCAGGGGCGGGGCCGGCGGCGGCGGCAGCAGGGTGCCGGGCGCCAGCGCCAGCAGTTCGGCGCGCGCATAGCCGAGCAGGCGGCACGCGCCGTCGTTGGCGTCGACCAGGGTCATGCCCTGCACGTCGACGAGGAAGATGGCGTCGGTGGTGGCGTCCATGGCGCCGCGAAAGCGCTGCAGTTCGGCCGTGCGCTGCCCCACCGTGCGTTCGAGCAAGGTGTTGTAGTGGCGTGCGGCGCGGTGCAGCAGCCGCACTTCGAGCATGTTGCGGATGCGCGTGAGCACTTCGAGCGCGTCAAACGGCTTGCTGATGAAGTCGCGCGCGCCCGCTTCCAGCGCGGCCAGCTTGGCGTCCGGGTCGGCGGCGATGACCAGCACGGGCAGGTAGCCTTCCAGTTCCAGCGGGCGCAAGGCATCCATCACGTCGTAGCCGCTCATGCCGGGCATCACCAGGTCGAGGATGATCAGGTCGAACTGGTGGCGCTGGTGCAATCCGGCCACGGCGCGCGCGTCGAGGGTGCTGCTGATGGCCGTGTAGCCGCCGCTGCCCAGCAAGTGCTCGAGCAGGCGCAAATTGACTTCCTGGTCGTCGACGATGAGAATTTTCGCCGCATAGATATCGGCCTGGCTGATCATGGCGCGCGTGTTCCCTTCTGCCGGCGCTGCTGCGCCACATAGGCCAGCGTGCTGTTGATCGCCTCGGTAAATTCATCGAGGTTGATCGGCTTGGTCAGATAGCGATAAAAGCCCAGCGCCATGCTGCGCTCGACGTCGCCCGGCATGGCGTTGGCCGTCAGGGCGATGACGGGGATGTGCGCCGTGCGCGGATCGGCGCGCAACAGTTTCAGCGCGTCCGTGCCGTTCACATGCGGCAGGTTGATGTCCATCAAGATCAGCTGCGGCAAATGCGTGCGCGCCATCTCCACGCCCAGGCGGCCATCCGTGGCCGTCAGCAGCTGCAATTGCGGGCAGTAGCGCACGATTTCCTCGACCAGGGTCAGGTTGGCGGGATTGTCTTCCACATACAGCAAGGTCACGGGGGCGCTGTGTTCGAGCAGCGCGCCGGCCAGGTCCGGCCGCGGCAAGGCCGGGGCCACGGGAATGGGCACGGCGTCGACCACGCGCAGCTCGATCCAGAAAGTGCTGCCCTCGCCGGGCGCGCTGGAGACGCCGATATTGCCATCCATCAACTCCACCAGGCGCTTGGTGACCACCAGGCCGATGCCGCTGCCTTCTTCCGTGCCGCCCTCCTGCCCCAGCCGGTTGAAGGGCTGGAACAGCAGCGCCAGCTGTTCGGCATCGAGACCCACGCCCGTGTCGCGCACGCTGATGCGTACCCTTCCGCCCGCGTGCGGCGCGCAATCGATGGCCACCTGCCCCTGCTCGCGGTTGTACTTGAGCGCATTCGACAGCAGGTTCAACAGGATTTGCTTGAGGCGCGTGCGGTCGGCCAGCACGTTGAGGGGACAGGCATCGGGAAAGGCCATGCCGATGCCGCGCTGGCTGGCCAGCGGCGCGATCATGTCGCGGCATTCCTGCAAGATGGCGTCCAGGCCCACCGGTTCCAGCGACAGGCTGACCGTGCCCGACTCGACCTTTGCCAGGTCGAGGATTTCATTGATCAAGGTCAACAAATGGCGCCCCGATTTGAGGATATGGCCGGCGAATTCCTTCTTTTGCTCCAGGGTCGACGGCAGGCGGTCGGAACTGAGGATTTGCGCGAAGCCCAGGATGGCGTTCAGCGGTGTGCGCAATTCATGGCTCATCGACGACAGGAACGCCGACTTGGCATAGTTGGCGCTGCGCGCCTCCTCCATCGCCATGGCCAGTTCGCCATTCGTCATTTCCAGCTGCATCGTGCGCTCGTGCACGCGCACTTCCAGCTCCTGGTTCAGGCGCATGACTTCCTGCTGCGCCTGGGTGCGCTGCTCGCCCTCGCGCGCCAGTTCGCCGTTCGAGCGTTCCAGCGCGTGCGTGCGCAGCTCGATCTCGGCCAGCATCTTGTTGAAGGAGTCGACCAGCTGCGCCACTTCGTCGTCGCTGAGCTTGCGCGCGCGGCGCGAGTAGTCACCCGTCTCGATCACTTCGCGCGCCACGTCGGCGATATCGAGGATGGGCTGCGTGATGACGAAATCGAGGCGGCGCAGCAGCAGCAAGGCCACCAGCAGCGCCAGCACCGTCACGCCCAGCGCGATGGCCAGGTAATCGGCCGTGCGGCCAGCCAGCTCGTAATCGGCGCGCAGATACACGGTGCCCAGCAGCTCGCCATTGTCGACGATGGGCTTGAACAGTTCCACCGAGCTGCCGGCGATGCTTTCGCCTTCCTTGCCCACCTTCGCCGGCAGCGCGCCCACATTCTGGTTCGCGCGGTAGCTGGCAAACAGGCTGCCGTCGGCCTTGTACAGGGCGCCGGCCGTCACGCGCGGGCGGATGCGCATCAGGTTGAGGTTTTCCAGCGCCAGGCGCTCGTCGTCGAAGGCCAGCGCGGCCGAACTCATGTGCCCCAGCAGCTCGGCCTGGGTACTGATGTCGGCCACCAGGTTGCGGTGATAGGCGCGCAAGTCGTAGACGACGATGGTGCCCAGCGAAATGACGAGCGCCACCAGGGTGGTCAGCAAGACCACCGACATCAGCTTGTGGCGGATGGAACGCAGTCGCAGCATGGTCAGGCGCCCCCCGTCTGCACGCGATAGGCGGCCAGCAGCATGCGCGCGCTGATGCGGATATGCGCCTGCGCCACGGGTTTTAAGGCCACGTCGAAGCGGACCTTGTCTTCGGCCATCACAAAATTAATCATGCTGCCCATCGCGTAGACCTCATCCGAATCGGACACCGTCAACAACGCCAGGCCACGGCTGGCGGCCAGCATCTCCTGCAGCGCCGTTTTTTCCAGCGCGCCCAGGTACAGCACGTGCAGCCCGGCCAGCGTTTCGCCGCGGCGCACTTTTTTCACCTGCACGGCGCGGCCGTTGACGCTGTGCCCGGCCACGCTCTGTTCGAGCTGCTCGGCCAGCGCATCGGCGCCCGCCACGCCGATCACCAGCGCAGAGTCGGGCCGGGCAAAGCTGCCGTCGGGCCACTCGACAAAACCGGCAAACTTGTACAGATACGCGGCCTTGACCTGACGTTCCAGCTCACCCGGCACCTGTGCCCGCGCCTCGGCGCACAGCACGCCCAGGAGCAGCAATAGCCAGCCCCAGCGAAGCGGGCGGCGCAGGGGGCCAGGATGACGCCACCAGGTCCAGTTCAGAATTGCCATGACAACCGAGTAAGATAATGCATACGAAGGCGCGGCACCATGCCGCTTGCCGGTTCGGGCGATGCGCACCAGGGTGGCGCAGCGACAGAGCGCCTGCCGGCCCGAAGTGGTAGCAAATGTATAAAAGAGTGTACGCATTTTCGCTGGTACCGGGGAAAGTTTCTTTTACCGTTGGCCATGCTACAGTCTCGCCACCCTTACCACCGCATGCAGGAGTCCTCCATGAGCAACGCACTCGCCTCCCTCTCCACCGCCGTCGGCCTGGCCTTGCAGGCGAAGGGCCTGCTGCTGGCCACGGCCGAATCGTGCACGGGCGGCGGCGTGGCCCAGGCCGTCACCGACATCAGCGGGTCGAGCGCCTGGTTCGAACGGGGCTTCGTCACCTATTCCAACGGGGCCAAAAGCAGCATGCTGGGCGTGCCCGCCGAGCTGATCGCCGCACACGGCGCCGTCAGCGAGGAAGTGGCCGCCGCCATGGCGCAGGGAACGCTGGCGCACAGCGAGGCCCAGGTGGCCGTCTCGACCACGGGAATCGCCGGCCCCACGGGCGGCGTGCCCGGCAAGCCCGTCGGCACCGTCTGCTTCGGCTGGGCCATGGACGGGCGCGTACAAACAGAGCGCCGGGTATTCGCCGGCGACCGGCAAGCCGTGCGCGAACAGGCCGTCCTCCATGCGCTGCAGGGGCTCTTGCGCTTTATCCAGTAGCGTCGGCGATGCAGGCGCGGTCGCGGCCCGCCTGCTTGGCCGCGTACAGGGCGCTGTCGGCGCGCAGCAGCAACTCGTGGCGGCCGGCGCCGTGGCGCGGATACTCGGCAATGCCCGCCGAAAAGGTGCAGCCCGTCAAGCTGTGCGGCGCCTGCCGGATCAGCAACTGGCGGTAACGCGCGGCGATATCGTCGATCTTGTGCGCGGCGATGCTGCTGTCGGCATCGCGCAACAGCAGGCAGAATTCCTCGCCGCCATAGCGGCATACCATGTCGCTGCCGCGCAGCTGGCTCTCCACCAGGCGCGCGAACTGGATCAGCACTTCATCGCCAAAGTTATGCCCGTAGGTGTCGTTGACGCGCTTGAAGAAATCCAGGTCGATGATGGCGATGGCCACGGGCGCATCCGCATCGGCCGCGTGCAGGATGGTATTGAGGCAGGTTTCAAAATGGCGGCGGTTGTACAAGCCCGTCAGGTGGTCGCGCATGGCCTGTTCCTTCAGGCTGTCCTGCAGCGAATTGACGTGCAGGATCTGGTGCGCCAGTTCGCGGTTCAGGTGTTCCAGCTTGACGTTTTCCGTCTCGCGCGCCGCCTGCAGCTCCAGCGCCTTGTCGCGCTCGGCTTTCAGGCTGTGCATTTCCTTTTCCAGGTTGCGCATCAGGCTGCGCGAGGCGCGCGCCGACTTGCTGCTGGCCTCGAACACGGCCTGGTATTGCTGCAAGAAGCCGTACGCCGCCTGCCATTCGCCCAGCTGGGCATTGATCTCGGCCAGTCCCCGCAAAATCTGCTGCTGGTGAAACGGATTGCGCGTCCAGCTCAGCAGGCTGTGCGCCTGCGTCAGCGAGGCCAGCGCCTGCGCCGTCTGGCCCGCGTGCAGGTCCAGCTTGCCGCGCACCAGCCACGCATGCATCTGCTCTTCCAGGTCCTGGCCGCGGCGCGCATAGTCCTCGGCGCGCAGCAGCAATTGCAAGGCGCTATCGGGCTGCCGCAGCAGGATGGCGGCGTGCGCGGCAATGCAAAACAAAAAGGCGCGGATGGCCAGGTCTTCTTCCGGCCACTCGTAAAACGGTTCCACCAGCGCCAGCGCCTCGGCCGGCTTTCCCGTGGCTAATAAACACATGGCCAGGTTGGCCGAAACGATGGTTTGCTGGTATTTTAATTTTTGCGTGCCGATGATCTCGAGCGCCTCGACCAGCAGGGGAATCGCATCTTCATCGTTGCCCAGGTCATGCTGCGACGACGCCAGGTTCGACAGGCTATTGACCCGGTGCGCGGGGCTGCCGAAGCGTTCGGCGATGTCCAGCGCCAGCAAAAAATTGCGCGGGCCGTCTTGCGTATCGCCACGGTTCAGGGCATCGACGCCCAGACGCGCATACAGCATGAACTTGTGCAGTGAGTCGGGTATCTGCGCGGCCTGGCTGCGCGCTTGCAGGAAATGCTGCTCGGCATCGGCAAAGTCGCCGCGCCGGCTCGCATACGCGCCCTGCAGGGCGGCCACTTCCATGCCCCCTTCCAGGTCGCCGCTGTGCTGGAAATACGCGTACAGGCGCTCGCACGACGGTTCGGCCTCGCCCGCGTAATACGCCAGCCAGCAATGATTCAGTTCCGCATACGCGCCGCCGCGCGCATACTGTTGTCGTTGCGCCGCCGCCAGCGCCATCTGCGCCAGCCGGCGTGCCTGGCGGCGGTTGCCGACCAGGCAAGACAGGGCTTGCTGATTCAAACGGTCAATGT
Source organism: Janthinobacterium sp. SUN073 (assembly GCF_030397665.1). GTDB lineage: Bacteria > Pseudomonadota > Gammaproteobacteria > Burkholderiales > Burkholderiaceae_D > Janthinobacterium. The sequence goes on from NZ_JAPUBT010000001.1 coordinate 1,467,134, forward strand.
CGGCTTTATCGAGACTGGAGATCGGCACTGCGTCCTCGTTCACACTCTGGGGGTGGATTTTTCACACAAAACTTGCTCTGTATCAATGGTATCCTGATTAACATCATAACCAGATTCGCTGTCCCGCATGGCATATTCGCAAACGATTGTGGTAAAAATGCCAGTCGTGGCCTGGCCTGGCGCCTGCGCCGCTGTCACGGATCTTTGATTGTCACTGACGCAACAACTTGGAGTAGTCGCAATGCAAAACACGGTACATTTCATCCTGCAGGGCAAGGGTGGCATCGGCAAGACCCTGGTATCGACCCTGCTGGCCCAGTGGATAGGCGGCAAGGACGACACGCCCTTGCGCTGCTATGACACCGATCAGGAAAACGCCACGTTCTCGCGCTACAAGGCGATGCAGGTCAAGCACGTGCCTGTGATGACGGATGCGCGCAACATCGACCCGAAACGCTTTGACGCGCTGATGATCGACATCCTCGACACAGACGGCAACTGCGTGATCGACAATGGCGCGAATACCTTTTCGCCGCTGATGGGCTATCTGCTGGAAAACGATTGTTTCTCGCTGCTGGAAGAATCGGGCCGCAAGGTGTACATCCACACCATCGTCGGCGGCGGCGACACCCTGCACGACACGGCCACGGGTTTTGTCGCCACGGCGCAAGCGACGAAAGTGCCGCTGGTGCTGTGGCAAAACGAACACTTCGGCCTGCTGCAATCGGCGTCCGGCAAGCAGTTTGTCGAATCGCAGTCGTATGCCGACAACCGCGCGCGCGTGAAAGGCAGCATCACCTTGAGCCAGCGCAATCCCGACACCTTCGGCGCGGATGTCAAGAAAATGAATACGGCACGCCTGACGATGCAGGAAGTGATGCAGAACGACAAGTTCAACATCATGGAAAAACAGCGCATCAAGGTCGTCTACCGCGACATCTTCGAACAGCTCGACAAGGTGCAATGGTAGATGGACCAGCACAAACTGCGCAGCCATGTGTTCGACAAGACGGGCATCAAGATCGACGTCGATGACCCGATATTCGCCCTGGTGGCGCTGAACGAAGCGGTGCTGGCGGAAACCGTCGAGCGCCAGCTGGCCCTGCTGGACGCCGCCACGCAAGCGCTGGCGGCGCAGGCGCGCGCGGCGGGCGGCTTGCCGGCCTTGCCGGCGCCAGCCATGCACCAGCCCGCGCCGCAAGCGCCGGCACCATCGCCATCGCCGGCCGGGCCGGCCGGCTTTACGCCGCGCGAATGGCGTTTGCTGGGCGCAGCCGCCATCGTCTCCGTCGCCTGCGCGCTGCTGGTGCTGGGCGGCGCGGCCCTGCTGTATAAACTGTAGCACCGAGCGTAGCACTGTCGCGCTGCGCCAGCCACGAGCGACGCGCAGCGTCTTCCCCCACCCTAGCCTGGAAGCATGCATGAAACCGATCAAATTGCTGGCCATACCCGCCCTGTTGCTGTCGCTGTACGGCGCCCCCCTGAACCTCGCCCACGCCGCCGGCGCAGCCGCCGCGACGGCCGTGCCAAATGTTGCCTACGAAAAATACACGCTGCCGAATGGCCTCGACGTGATCCTCGTGGAAGACCATAAATTGCCCGTCACGGCCGTCAATGTCTGGTATCACGTGGGTCCGGCCAATGAAGCACCGGGCCTGACGGGCTTTGCGCACTTGTTCGAACACATGATGTTTGCCGCCACCAAGCACGTACCGCGCGGCATGGCCGACCAGTTGCTCGAAGGCGCGGGCGCCACCGATTCGAACGGCAGCACGGATTTCGACCGCACCAATTATTTCGACACGGTGCCGTCGAACCAGCTGGAACTGGCCCTGTGGGCCCATTCCGACCGCATGGGCTATCTGCTCGACGTGCTCGACCAGACGGCGCTGACGAACCAGCAGGACGTGGTGCGCAACGAACGCCGCCAGAGCGTGGAAAACGCCCCGTATGGCATCGTGCAGGAAGCCCTGTACCACCAGCTGTTCCCGAAGACCCACCCGTATTACGCCAGCGTCATCGGTTCGCATGCGGACATCCAGAACGCGAAGCTGGCCGACATCAAGGAATTCTTTACCAAATACTATGGTCCCAACAATGCCAGCCTGGTGATCGCCGGCGACATCGACAAGGCGAAAACCAAGCAACTGGTCAACAAATACTTCGGCAGCTTCAAGAGCGGCCCCGCCGTAGCGAAACCCGATGTGGTGACGCCGCCCATCACGCAGGAACGCCGCATCGTGGTGCAGGACCGGGTCGAACTGCCGCGCGTCTTCATGGCCTGGCTGACGCCGTCCGCCTACGCAAAGGATGACGCGGAACTGTCGATGGCCGCGCACATCCTGGCCGGCGGCAAATCCAGCCGTTTATATAAATCGTTGGTGTACGACAAGCAGATCGCGCAGGACGTGGGCGCCAACCAGAGCTCGAACGCCCTCACTTCCGTGTTTAGCCTCGACGTGACGGCCCGCCCCGGCCACCAGCCCGAGGAAATCGAGCAAGCCATGCAGGCGGAGCTGGAGCAATTGCGCGCCCAGGGGCCCAGCGAGAAGGAAATCGAGCGGGCCCGCAACAGCATCGAAACAGCCATGCTGAGCCAGGTGGAAAAAGTGGGCGGCAACGCCAACATGATGAACCAGTACAACCAGTACCTGGGCGACCCCGGCTACCTGGGCAAGGATATCGAGCGCTACCGCCAGGTGACGGCGGCTGGCGTGCGGCGCGCCGTCGACACCTACCTGAAAAACCAGGCGCGCGTGGTCGTGTATGGCGTGCCGGGCACGCCGGACCTGGGCCCGGAAGTGGCGACGCCAGCGCCGGGCAAGGTCAAGGCGGCACCAGGCACGGCCATCAATACGGACGAGCCGTGGCGTAACAAGGTGCCGGCCGCCGGTCCCGCGCCAAAGATTGTGCTGCCACAAGCGACGTCCTTCACCCTGAGCAATGGCTTGACCGTGATCCACAATTACAACCCGGCCGTGCCGCTGATTTCCAGCCAGCTGGTGGTGAAAAGCGGTTCGGGCGCCAATCCGCTGGCGCAGCCGGGCTTATCTAGCTTTACGGCGCAATTGCTGCAGGAAGGCACGGCCACGCGCAGCGCGCCGCAGATCGCCGACGACGTGGCGCAGCTCGGCGCCTTCCTGGGCACGGGCTCCGGTGCGGACGCCTCGTTCGCCCAGCTGACGTCGCTGAAAACCACCTTCCCGCAAGCGCTCGACGTGCTGGCCGACGTGGTGCAGCACCCGCAATTCCCGTCGGCCGAGGTGGAACGCCAGCGCGCCAGCCGCATCGGCGAACTGGCACAGCAGCGCGAAAACGCGGGGGCCGTGGCGGCCCGCGTGGAAGCGGCGGCCCTGTATGGCCCGCAACATCCATACGGCTTTATCCAGCTGGGTACGGAAGCGGCCCTGAAAGCCACCAGCCGCGCCGACCTGCAGGCGTTCTGGCAGCAGCATTACGTGCCCAACAATGCGGCCCTGATCGTCTCGGGCGACATCGCTGTCGCGGAATTGAAGGCGCTGGCCGAAGCCAGGTTCGGCAGCTGGAAAGCGGGCGCGGTGGCGCCTTCCGTGACGGCGGCGCCGGCCACGACAAAAGCAAAACTGATCCTGGTCGACAAGCCGGGCGCGCCGCAGACGGCCGTGCGCCTGTCGACCATCGCCGTGGCCCGCACGACGCCCGATTATGCGCCGCTGCAAGTCATGAATGCGGCGCTGGGCGGCTTGTTTACGAGTCGGCTGAGCAATAATCTGCGCGAAGAAAAGGGCTACACGTATGGCGTGCGCTCGCAATTCCAGTACCGCAGCCAGCCGGGACCGTTCTCGATTGCCGCCGGCGTGCGCACGGACGTGACGGGTCCTGCCGTGTCGGAAACCTTCAAGGAAATCCGCGCCATGATCGCCAAGCCGTTGACGGCCAGGGAATTGTCGAATGCGCGCAATTCGCAGGTGCTGTCGCTGCCGGGCCAGTTCGAGACGAATGCCAGCATCAGCGCCAGCATGGCCAACGTGTATATCTACGGCCTGGGCCTCGACTACTACGCGACCCTGCCGCAGCGCTTTGCGGGCGTGACGGACAAGCAGGTGCAACAGGTGGCGAAGAAATACCTGCAGCCGGAAAAGCTGATCGTCATCGGCGTGGGCGACAAGGCGAAGATCGCCCCGCAATTGTCGAAGCTGAAGCTGGCGCCCGTGGAATTGCGCGATGCCGAAGGTAACCTCAAGGAGGGTAACGCCAAGTAAGACTAGCGGCGCTTGAACAGCGCCAGCTTGTCGATGAACGCCGCCACGGCCACACCGGCCGTGTAGGCGATCAAGTCGGCCCAGCCGAAGGTGGAACCGAGCACCAGGTGCCCCAGCGGATGCGCACGCAACTCGACGAGCCATGACGCCTGGACCAGCTGGCCGAATTCCACGGCAAAGCAAATCAGCAAAGACCACAATGCCAGCTGCCACGTGCGCATGCGCGTGGCGATGGCGCCCAGCGCAAAGACAATCATCATGGCCCACAGGGCGTCGCCCGGATATTTGCCGAGCGCGGCGGGAAGAAATTGGGGATAAGCGCGCGAGGCCAGGCCCAGCGCGATGACAGCCACGGTTGCGCCCACCTGCAGCAGGCGGCGGCGTTCAGGTTTTACCAGGAACATATTTCCATTCAAAGACACAATTCGGGCCGAACCATTGCGGCCCGTCCGATATTGTACTGCGCGGCCGTGTCCGCCTGCAGCCTATCGCATCAAGCCAGGTCGACATGCTGCGCCAGGAAGTCGAGAAAAACGCGCACGCGCAGCGGCACATGGCCGCCTTGGCCCACAAACACGGCATGCACTTCCTCGCTGTCGCCGGGGTTGAACGCTTCCAGCACGGCCTGCAAGCACCCGGCCGCGAGATCGGCGCGCACCTGGAAGGCGGCCAGGCGCGCCAGTCCCAGTCCCGCCAGCGCCAGTTGCCGCAAGGCTTCGCCATCGCTGGCCTGCGCATTGCCGGTAACCGGCACGACCAGGTCGCCCTCGGGCAGGCGCAGCGGCCAGCCCGAGCGGGCGCGCGCGTAATTGGCGTCGAGCAGATTGTGCGACGCCAGGTCGGCAGGCAACAGCGGCGTGCCGCGCCGCGCCAGGTAGGATGGCGACGCCACGATCACCATGCGCGTCTGACCCAGCTTGCGCGCCAGCAGGCTGGAACTTTTCAGGGAGCCTGCCCGCACGGCCACGTCCGTGCGTTGTTCGAGGATATCGACGACTACATCCGTGAGCACGATGTCGAGCGTCACCTCGGGGTAGCGTTCAAGAAACAGCGGCGCCAGCGGCAGCAAAAAATGCTGGCCGAACGGCACGTTCGCATTCACCCTGATCTTGCCACGCGGCACATCCTGCGCGCCCGCGCAGCGCTCGGCCTCGTCCAGCGCCGCCAGCACCTGTGTTCCCCGTTCATACAGGCCGCAGCCTTCGGCCGTCAGCTGCAGCTGGCGCGTGGAGCGGTTCAGCAGGCGCGCGCCCAGACGCTCTTCCAGCCGGGACACGAGCTTGCTGACGGCCGACGGCGTCATGCCGCAGGCGCGCGCGGCGGCGGAAAAGCCGCCCAGTTCGACCACGCGCACAAACACTTCCAACTCACCGGAACGGTTCACTTCCAGTCTGGCCATTGTGAATTCAACTCATAAATGTTCTTCGATAGGATAGTCTAGTGCATAAATGGCTTTGCTTTCATCATGCGCACATTCCCCTTGATGAAACGAGCCGCCATGCAACGATACTCCCTCCTCCCCGCCGCCCTGCTGAGCTTGGCACTGGGCGCCAGCCCTGTCCAGGCCGCCAACGCCGATACCAGCTGGCTGGCCAGCTGGACAGCCAGCCCGCAAGCCGTGTGGGGCAGCGACTTCCTGTTCCCCAGCAATGTGCCCGCCGTGCTGCAAGCGCAGACCGTGCGCCAGGTGGCGCGCCTCAGCGTGGGCGGCCCGCGCGTGCGCATCGTGCTGTCGAACGCCTACGGCAAGGTGCCGCTGCGCATCGGCGCGGCCACCGTGGCGCTGGCCGCTTCCGGTTCGGCCATCGACGCCGCCAGCCTGCGCACGCTCACGTTTTCCGGCCAGCCCTCGGCCAGCGTGGCGCCGGGCGCGCCGCTCGTCAGCGACCCCGTCGAGCTGTCCGTGCCGGACCTGGCGCGGCTGACGGTGAGCCTTCACCTGCCGCAGGCCAGTCCCGTCTCCACGTTTCACTGGGATGGCCGCGAGACGGCGTGGATCGCGCCGCAGGATCAGACCCGCGCCATCCGCATCGATGACGCACCCGGCGTGCAGACCACCACGGCGCGCCTTTTACTGAGCGCCATCGAGGTGGAGGCGGCACCGGGGGCGCAAGCCGTGGCCATCCTCGGCGACTCGATCACCGACGGCGCCAGCGCCAGCCTGGGGATCGATGCACGCTGGCCCGACTTTCTGGCCCGGCGCCTGGCGCCGCACGGCGTGGCCGTGATCAATGCGGGCATTTCCGGAGGGCGGCTATTGTCCGACGGCATGGGCGAGAACGCCCTGGCGCGTTTCGGGCGCGACGTGCTGGCGCAGCCGGGCGTGCGCACGGTCGTCGTCTTGTTGGGGATCAATGACATCAGCTGGCCCGGCACGGCGTTCGCGCCACGGGCACCAAGGCCGACCCTGGAGGAGTTGACGGCCGGCTACGCCCGGCTGGTCGCCCAGGCCCGCCGCCGCGGCGTGCGCGTGCTCGGCGCCACCCTGACGCCGTTCGCAGGCGCCCTGCCCGGCACGCCCCTGGACGACTATTATCAGCCTGATAAAGATGCGCTGCGCCAGCAACTGAACGCGTGGATACGCGCCAGCGGCACGTTCGACGCCGTGCTCGACTTCGATGCATGGGCGCGCGACCCCGCGCACCCGCAGCGCCTGCTGCCCGCCTACGACTCGGGCGACCATTTGCACCCGGGTGACGCAGGCAACCGGGCGCTGGCGGAAGGGATAGACCTGCCGCTACTGTTCAATAAAAATCAGTCGCCCAGGCCTGCATACAGCGCCGTGCTCAGGTAGCGCTCGCCAAACGACGGGATGATGGTGACGATGGTCTTGCCCGCGTTTTCCGGACGGCGTGCCACCTGCAGGGATGCCCACAGGGCGGCGCCCGACGAGATGCCGACCAATAAACCTTCATCGCTGGCGGCCAGACGCGCCGTGGCGAACGCATCGTCGTTCTTGACGCAGATGATTTCATCGTAGATGGCCGTGTTCAAAATCTGCGGCACGAAACCGGCGCCGATGCCCTGGATCGGGTGCGGCCCCTTGGTGCCTTTCGACAGCATCGGCGACGCTTCCGGTTCCACGGCAATCACTTGCAGACCGGGCTTGCGTTCCTTCAGCACTTCGCCGATGCCGGTAATCGTGCCGCCCGTGCCCACGCCGGCCACGACGATATCGACTTGCCCATCCGTATCGCGCCAGATTTCCTCGGCCGTCGTGGCGCGGTGGATGGCGGGATTGGCGGGATTGTTGAATTGCTGCAGCATCAGGTAGCGCGGCTCGGCCGCCACCATTTCCTCGGCCTTGCGGATGGCGCCCAGCATGCCTTCGCTGCCGGGCGTGAGCACCAGCTCGGCGCCGTAGGCGCGCAGCAGGATGCGCCGTTCGCGGCTCATGGTGTCGGGCATGACGAGGGTGCAACGGTAGCCGCGCGCGGCGCAGACCATGGCCAGCGCGATGCCCGTGTTGCCACTGGTAGGCTCGACGATGACGGTATCGGCATGGATCTTGCCAGCGGCTTCGGCCGCAACGATCATGGACAGGCCGATGCGGTCCTTGACGCTGTGCGCGGGATTGTAGAATTCGAGTTTGGCCAGAATGGTGGCCACACTGCCGGCGGCGATGCGGTTGATGCGCACCAGGGGGGTGTTGCCGATCAGTTCAGTGACGTCGTTGGCGATGTTCATGGAAGGAATCTCCGCTATTTCAAGAATCCCCAGTCTACCGCTTTTAGCGGCAGCGCGAGCATGCGCCGCCGCCAAACGGAACAATTACTTAACGTCCAGCAATTCCACGTCGAAGATCAGTGCCGAGTTCGGCGGAATGTCGCCATTGCCGGCGCCGCGCGGACCGTAGGCCAGTTCGCCTGGAATGATCAGGGTGCGCTTGCCGCCCACTTTCATGCCGGCCACGCCCTGGTCCCAACCCTTGATGACCATGCCCTTGCCGAGCGGGAAGTCAAACGGGCCACGGCCCACGGAGCTGTCGAACTTCTTGCCGCGCGAATCTTTCGCCAGGGGACGGTACAGCCAGCCCGTGTAGTGCACGGTGACGTTATTGCCGGCGGACGCTTCCTTGCCGGTGCCGACCTTGTTGTCGATCACGATCAGTTTATCGGCGACAGGGCCGGGGCTCAGCGAGACGGCGGAGGCGGGAACAGGCGCTGGCGCCTGTGCCTGCGCCAGCGACGCGGCGACGGAGCAGATCAGGGCAAACAAAACGGAGCTACGCGTCATGATGGTTTCTTTCAGTGAGTTTCGGTGAGATCCCTGCAGTCCAGATAGCGCAGGGACAACAATAATAGCAAACCGCTGCCCGAAGTTGAAAACCCTGTCACAAGACTTACACTTTGCACGCCCGCTGTCGGCGCGCAAGAAGAACTGGCGCTGCCGGCATGGACTTAGACAAGGTCCGGCAAGGCTGAGGCACCAGGCTGGCGCAAGCTTTTCAGCGCATGGGCGGCCGCCACCATGCCGAAGCTGGCCGTCACCACCACGCTGGAACCGAAGCCGGCGCAATTGAGGCCCGTGACGCCGGCGGGCGCGCTGCCATCGATGGCGCATGCTTCGGCGCTCTCGGGGGTGCTCAGCGGCTCCATGGAAAACACGGCGTCGACATTGAATTTGTTTTTCACGCCACGGGGGAAACCATATTCGGTGCGCAACAGTTTGCGTACGCGCTTGAGCAGCGGCTCCTGCTCCGTTTTCGACAGGTCGCGCACGGCGATCAGGGTCGGGTCCGTCTGCCCGCCCGCGCTGCCGATGGTCAGCATGGGGACATTGCGCGCGCGGCAATACGCGATCACGGCCGCCTTCGCCTTGGCATTGTCGATGGCGTCGACCAGGTAGTCGAAATGGCGCCCGCCCAGCAACTGCTCCAGGTTATCGGGGGCAATAAAATCCTCGATCTGCGTCACCTGGCACAAGGGGTTGATCAGCTCGATGCGTTCGGCCAGGGCCGTGATCTTGGCCTTGCCGATGGTGTCGCTCATGGCCTGGATCTGGCGATTGATGTTCGATTCGGCAACATTGTCGAGGTCGATCAGGGTCAGACGGCCGATGGCGCTGCGCGCCAGCGCTTCGACGATCCAGGAACCGACGCCGCCCACACCGATCACACACACATGGGCGGCGCGGAAGCGTGCCAACGCGGGGGCGCCGTACAGGCGGGCAATGCCGCCGAAACGCCGTTCAAAATCGATCTCGGTCAAGTCCATGGAAATTAGTTCATTGGTGGAGGTATGCATGGCGCCATTTTAACGGACACTGCGCTGGCAGATATTCTAAAATAGCCGAATTGACACAGCGACAAGCCGCATTGTCGCCGCGCCCCCACACCGCCCACCTCGAGAACTCGCCATGACCTCTCCCCTGTTCGACTCCGTTCCCGGCTTTGACCAGCCCATCGCCGTGCTCAAGCATTGCCACGACAAGATCCGCAAGCAGCTGACGACCCTGCAAAATCTGCTGGGCCACCTGGGACAGAACGGCAACACGCCGGAAGCGCAGCAGGCGGCCAAGGCAGTGTTGCAATACTTCAATAAAGCTGCCCATCTGCACCATGATGATGAAGAGCAAGACCTGATGCCCATGCTGCAGGCGACGGCCACGGGCGAGGACGCGGCCCTGCTGGCCACTCTGGTGCCGGAAATCCTGGCCGACCACCAGCGCATGGACCAGGCCTGGCTGACCCTGCGCCCGGAACTGGACGCCATTGCCGCCGGCACGGACTCGCAGCTGTCGCACGATGGCGTGCGCGACTATGTCGCCGCCTACCAGGCCCACATGGCCAAGGAAGAAGGGCAACTGGCGCCCATGGCCAAGCGCCTGTTCAGCGCGCAGCAGATGGAGCAACTGGGCACGGCCATGCAGCGCCGCCGCGGCATCGCGCCCGATGCGCCGGAAGCTCCCGCAGTGCCGGACGCGGCCGCCGTGCTGGCAGCCATGCGCACCGATTACGTGCAATCGAGCCTGAGCGAGACGGATGTGCTGGCCGATCCCATCGCCATGTTCCAGAAATGGTTTACCGAAGCCGTCAAGGCCCAGGTGATGGAGCCGAACGCGATGGACTTGTCCACCGTCAGTCCCGACGGCAAGCCCAGCTCGCGCATCGTGCTGATCAAGCAGTTCGACGAGCGCGGCTTTACCTGGTACACGAATTACCACAGCGACAAGGGCCAGCAACTGGAACACAACCCGCACGCCGCCCTGTTGTTCTTCTGGCGCGAGCTGGAACGGCAAGTGCGCATCGAAGGCACGGTGGTGAAAACCACGGCGGCCGAGAGCGACGAGTATTTCAATATGCGCCCCCTGCAAAGCCGCTTGTCGGCGATTGCCTCGCAGCAAAGCGCCCCCATCGACAGCCGGGCCACACTGGAAAGCCATTATGAGGCCGTGGCCGCCACTTTCGGCGACGCCCAGCCGCCGCGCCCGGCCCACTGGGGCGGCTACTGCTTGCAGCCGGAGCGTATCGAATTCTGGCAGGGACGCCGTTCGCGCTTCCACGACCGCATCGTATTTACGCGCGGTGCCGACGGGCAATGGAGCATGCAACGCTTGCAACCCTGAGCAAGCTGGTCAAGGCGGCGCAAAGCAAGCTGGTCAATATAGGTGTAGGCTATGAGGGTAGAAGTTACTAAATGACATTGTTTCTCAATTTGCGGCTGCCACGGCGGCGGCTGCATTGGAGGCCATTTTGTTTGTACAAAACCAACTCAAGTCCTGGATCGCCAGCATCCGCAGCAAGACCGCCTTGCCGCTGCGCATCGAATTGTGGAACGGCCAGCATGTCGACCTGTCCAGCGAAGCGCCGCGCGTCACGATCCGCCTGCCGACCGTCGCCTCGGCCCGCTATTTGCTGAACCCCTCGCTGGCCAATCTGGGTTCGGCCTATGTGGAAGGCAATATCGAAGTCAAGGGCACGGCCCAGGACATGATTTCCATCTGCAATGCCCTGGCGCGCAATACCTTGAAACCGGAAGGCAAGCTGGCCCGCATCGTGCGCAGCTTTACGCACGACAAGAGCAAGGATGCCGAAGCCATCCGCTACCACTACGACGTGTCGAACGCGTTTTATGAACAATTTCTCGACCCCGCTCTCGTGTATTCCTGTGCCTATTTCGAACATGGCGATGAAACCCTGGCGCAGGCGCAAGTCAAGAAGATCGACCATATCCTGAAGAAAATCCAGCTGCAGCCGGGCCAGACCCTGCTCGACATCGGCTGCGGCTGGGGTGCGCTCGTCATGCGTGCCGCGCAGCAATATGGCGCCCGCTGCGTGGGCGTGACCCTGTCGGAAAACCAGTACGCGCTGGCGCGCCAGCGCGTGGCGGCGGCCGGCCTGGCGCACTTGATCGAGATCCGCCTGCAAGACTACCGCGACGTGACGGGCCAGTTCGACCGCATCACCAGCGTGGGCATGTTCGAGCACGTGGGTTTGAAACACTTGCCCGACTACTTTTCCATCCTCAACAAGCTGCTGGCACCGGACGGCATGGCGATGAACCACGGCATCACCTCGACCGATCCGGAGAATGGCGAAACGCCGTATGGGGGCGGGGAATTCATCGAGAAATATGTGTTTCCGCACGGCGAGCTGGCGCACATCGGCAATGTCCTGAAAACCATGCAGCAAGGGGGGCTGGAAGTGCTGGACGTGGAAAACCTGCGGCGCCACTATGCGCGCACCTGCGCCCTGTGGACGGAAAATTTCGAAGCCCATGCCGAGCAAATTCGTCCGCTGGCGGGCGAGCGGCGCTTCCGCATCTGGCACGTCTACCTGGCCGGCTGCGCCTATGCCTTCGAGCAAGATTTGATCAGCCTGTACCAGATCGTCTGCGTGAAGGCGGGCCGGCGCTCCGCCACCCTGCCCTGGTCGCGCAACTACATGTATGCGCAGGATGCCAGGCCGGCGCCCGTGCTCACGCCCTGACAGGCGCGCGCGGCACCGGGGATTGCCTCACTTCAGGCGTCCCGCGTACATAGCGCGGAATTTCTCCACCTTGGGCGCGACGACCAGCGCGCAATAACCCTGCAAGGGATGCTGCGCGACATAATTCTGGTGGCAATCCTCGGCCGTGTAAAAGGTGGCTGCCGGCGCCAGCTGGGTGACGATGGGCGCATCCCACACGCCGGCCATCTCGGCCAGCACCTTGCGCGCCACGCTTTCCTGCTCCGCCGACTGGTAATAGATGACGGAACGGTATTGCGTGCCGACATCGTTGCCCTGCCGGTTCAGGGTGGTGGGATCGTGCAGCGTGAAAAAGATTTCCAGCAAGTCGTGGTAAGCGATGACGGCGGGATCGAATTCCAGGCGCACCACTTCCGCGTGGCCCGTATCGCCCGCGCACACCTGTTCATACGTGGGATCGGGCACGCTGCCGCCCGTGTAGCCGGAGGCGACGCGCGTCACGCCGCGCACCTCCCCATACACGGCAGCGAGGCACCAGAAACAGCCGCCGCCGAATACCGCCACTTCCGTCTGTTGGTTCATGATGTCCTCCCGCAACGCCTGTGCGACGTATCATTTCACTACTGTAACGCAAAGCGCCATGGCCTGCAGTGCCGCTTGAAACGGCGCGTGGTGCACCGCACATCAGCGTACGCCGGCCACGATTGCGCTGGCACGGCCGATTTTTGGCATAATGTCAGCAAATAGACAGGTCACCCATGAACACACGCTCTCCCCGCGCGCCAGCGCAAGAATTCGATACGACACATTTCCGTCAGGCATTGTCGCAGTTTGCCACCGGCGTGACGGTCATTACCACGCGCCTGGCCGACGGCAGTTTCCGCGGCTTGACGGCCAGTTCCTTCAATTCCGTTTCGCTGTCGCCGCCCCTGGTGCTGTGGAGCCTCGGTTCCGTGGCGAACAGCATGCCCATTTTCAGCGGCAACTCGCATTACGTCATCAATGTGCTGGGCGCCGAGCAGGCGGAACTGGCACAGCGCTTTGCACGCCGCACGCCGAATCCCTTCGACGACGTCGAATACGAACTGTCGCGCACGGGCCAGCCCATCCTGAAAGGCGCGTCGGCGTGGTTCGAATGCCATAACCGCAGCCGCTATCCGGAAGGCGACCACGTCATTTTCGTGGGCGAAGTGGAACAATGCGCATTTGCCGCGCAACCACCGTTGATCTTCCACAATGGAAAGTTCAATACACCGCCAGCCTGAGCGGGACAAAAAAAATCCGCCGAGGCGGATTTTTTGTTTTACAGCGTAAAGTTGTACCCGATGCTGATACTCACGGCAACCGGGTCGAGCTTGATGTCCTGCGTCTGCCCCGTCGAGAATTTCGCCTTGGTTTTCAGGTAGGTCTTGACCACGGCCACATCGGCGAACCAGCGCTCGTTGATGGCCACGGTGCTGCCGACCACCAGGCTGCCTGTCAGCTTGTTGTCCATGCGGTAGGTGACTGGTTTTCCACCCGGATCCAGCAAGGCCGTCATCTGGCCCGAGCCTTTTTCTTTCTGGAAATAGGCATACGTCAAGCCAGCGCCCACGTAAGGACGGATCATCGCATTGGGCTGGAAGAAACGGTACTGGATGAAGGCCGTTGGCGGCAAGGCTTCGGCCGTCCCCAGCTTGCCCGTGCCCTTGATCGAACCATCACCCATCAGGTCATGCTTGTACGGCACGCCCAGGATCATTTCAGCGGAAATATTGTCCGTGATCATGTAGGCAAAGGTCAGGATGGGCTTGGTATCGGCCTTGACGTCGGCTTTCGTGCCCGGCAGTGCCGGTGCGGAAATGTCGCCACTGTCCACGTGCGGCGTGATCTTGTTGAGACCAACCTTGGCCATCCAGGTGCCGGCGCTTTGCGCCGAGGCGCCCGTCGCCACGGTCATCGCGGCAACCGCGGCCAGTACGCGCACGGCGGTATTCAAATGATTCTTCATCTTGTCTCCTGATCATTATGTGCGGATAGCTCAGGCTATCCAGTCTTGTCACTGCCAGCGCCAGCCACGTCCCGGGGACGCAGCCGGCGCGGCCATTCCTTACAGCCAGCCCCGCACGACCATGTCCTTGGCCACATAACGGGCCAGCAACAGGTTGTTGAACGGCGAAGGATGCACATCGTCGGCATAGGAGTAATGGCTGACGTCGCCGGCGATCAGGTTGCTGCCGTTGCACACCAGCGAGCTGCCCAGCGGATTCTTGGCAGCGGTCAGGTCGCATGCCGGTTCCTTGACGTTGGTCAGGCCATACGGACCAGGGTTGCTGGCCTGGTCGTGGCTGACGGCAAACACGTCGACCAGCAAGACCTTGTCATTCGCGGCCAGGCCGGTGCTGATCTGGGTATTGAAGGCGCTTACCATGGCATTGATCAAGGCCTTGGTATTGGCATCCTTGTTCAGGCCCGATGGCGTATTGGCCACGTCCGGCAGGTTGTTGACGACCACATGGGTCGCGCCCTTGGCGATGATCTGGTCTTTCACCAGCGCTACCAGTTCGGTGCCGGCCGTGCCCATCGCGGTCACCAGTGCCGGACCGTTGGCGGCGGCGTAGTCGGCGCCGGCCTTGGCGCCAGCGGCGGTGGCGGCGGTTTGTGCCGTGGCAACCATCGGGCCATACACGGCGGCCGAAGCGACCGCCGAATTGCCAGGCTGCACAGCAGCGGTGCCAACCGCAGCTTGCACGATCGTGGTGGTGGTGGCGCCTGGCGCCGCGCTTGCCGTGCGTACGGCAGCGGTAATGGCGGCACCGGCGGTGGCAGGATTGGTGGCGCCGGCGGCCAGCAGCGGAATCAGGGTGCTGGCAAACGTGGCGCTGCCGGCGGCGGTGCCGGCGGCCGTCGCTGCCGCTTGCAAGGAGCCCAGCTGGAACAGCAAGTCATTGCCGCCCGCCATCACGAACACTACTTCGGTGCCGCTGAACTTGCCGCCCGATGCCGCCAGGTGGTTGGCGATCTGGGTGGTCACCGGCACGGTCAGGGCGCCCAGCGCGCTGCCCGTCAATTTGTTGTTCGGGCCGACCGGGTTGGTCACGCGCGAGCCGCCCATGGCGTAACCGAAGCAGCCGGCCTTCTTGACCGATGGTACCGAAAAGCCCTGGGCCGCATTGCCGTCCAGGCCGGTTTGCGCGGCGCATGGTGCTGGCAGGCCGAATTGCGCGGCCAGGTGCTCGGTCCAGTTCTTGCCGGTCAGCTCGGGATTGATGGCGGTATTGTCGCCATTGATGGTGAATTTGCCGCCTTTCAGGGCAAGGACCGTGCCGACCGCATACGAACCGACATCGGACAGGCTGTCGCCGAACGACACCTGCGCCGTGTATTTGACTTTCAAGGTTTGATCACCGCCACTGGCGCCGCCGCAACCTGCCAGGACAGCCGCAGCCAGCACGGCCAGCGCGAATTTTGTTTGATGCATTTTGTCTCCTCGGTCTTTTTTCTGGTTTCTAAACGAACGGGCGTGCTATTCGCTACCCAACTAATATGCCATCGTTCCTCGGGCTTGTATAGAAAATATGTTTTAAAAATCAACGAAATAACAACACCGCCAGCGCCCTGTCATGACCGGGCGATCAGCTGAATTATGGAGGATATAAGATGTTTCGTGGCAAGCATCGCTATTGCGCTGCATCAAGAAAAAGCCCCTTGCGGGGCTTTTCATTATGCGGATAGAAACTGCTGCAAGATACCACTTGAGCCGAACGCGGCGCGCCGCAAACGGTCATTCACGCCCAGCCACGCGGGGCCGGTGGGCGGTGCTTCGACGAGTATCAGCTCGGCGCCGACCTGGTCCATCGTGCGCAGCGAGGCATACAGCGCATGTGCGTAATTTTCCGGGGTCGCTGCCAGGCGCACGCTGGCGCTGGCCGGCGGCAAGTCCGAGTAATGGATCAGGGCCACGCGGCGCCCGTCATTGAGCAAGCGGTTCAAGGTGGCGCGCACGTCGTCGCTGTGCTGCATCGCAACAGGCGTATGCGGTGCGTAATGCGATTCCAGCGTGCCCGAGGCGCGCGGCGCGGCCGCGTCCGCCATGGCCGGTGCGCGGCCGATGACGGCGGCGATCTGCTCGCTGCTGATATGGCCGGGACGCAAGAGTACGGGACCGTGCGTGGCCAGGCGCGACAGGTCGACGATGGTCGACTCGATACCGACCTCGCTCTGGCCGCCATCGAGGATCTGGCCCAGCAAGCCGCTGTCCAGTTCCGCCGCGAATTCATCGCGCACATGCTGCGCCGTGGTGGGGCTGACGTTGCCGAATTTGTTCGCCGACGGCGCCGCCAGGCCGCCCTTGCCGCCCTTGAAGGTGCGTAGCAATGCGATAGCCACCGGATGCGACGGGCAACGCAGGCCCACCGTGTCCTGGCCGCCGGAAACGGCGTCGGGAATATGCGCGGCGCGCTTGACGATCAGGGTCAGCGGGCCGGGCCAGAAAGCGGCCACCAGCTGCTGCGCTTCGGGCGGGATGTCATCGGACCAGTGCGCCAGGTCGGCACCGGGTGCCACGTGCACGATCACGGGATGGTCCGAGGGGCGGCCCTTGGCTTCGTAGATGCGCGCCACGGCGGCCGGATTTTCCGCATCGGCGCCCAGGCCGTACACTGTTTCTGTCGGAAATGCGACGAGGCCGCCCGCTTCCAGCACGGCGGCGGCCGCCGCCAGGTCTTGTGCGGGCACGCTCACGGCGCGATTCCCAGGATCACGCAAGCATCGCGCAGGCGTTGCTGCGCCTCTGGCAAGGTGGCCGCGATGAAGGTCAGATGGCCCATCTTGCGGCCACGGCGCGGATCGTCCTTGCCATACAGATGCAGGCAGGCGCCAGGCAGCGCCAGCACCTGGTCCCAGGCCGGTTCGCAGGCAGCATCGCTGCCGTCGGCAAACCAGGCGTCGCCCAGGATGTTGAGCATCACGGCCGGCGAATGCTGGCGCACGTCGCCCAGCGGCAGGCGCGCCATGGCCCGCACCTGCTGCGCGAACTGGCTGGTGACGCAGGCATCCATCGTGTAATGGCCGCTGTTGTGCGGACGCGGCGCCATTTCGTTGACCACCAGGCTGCCATCGGTCAGCACGAAAAATTCGATGCACAGCACGCCGACATAGCCGAGTTCGGCGACCATGGCTTGCGCCGCCCGCTGCGCCTTGGCGGCGCAGTCGTCCGACACGTTCGGACCCGGCACGGTGGTGGTAAACAGCACGCCGTCGCGGTGCACGTTTTCGGCGATCGGGTACACGACCGACTGGCCGTCCACGCCGCGCGCCGTCAGCACCGACACTTCATACGCCAGCGGCAGCATTTTTTCCAACAGGCAAGTTACCTCGCCCATTTCCGCGAACGCGGCGCGCACCTCGTCGCGCGTGCGCACGCGGAACTGGCCCTTGCCGTCATAGCCCATGCGCACGGTTTTCAGTATGCCTGGCAGCAAGTCGTCGACTATGCCGTCGATATCGGCCTGCGTGGCGATGACCATGTGCGGCGCCGGCAGTACGCCCGATTTCGAGGCGCAGTCGACAAAGAAACGCTTTTCCGCGATGCGGTCTTGCGCCACCGACACGCCGTGGGCGTTGGGGGCAACAAACACGCGTTCGGCCAGGCGCGACAGGCTGTCGGCCGGCACGTTTTCAAATTCCGTGGTGACGGCCAGGCATTGCGCCGCCAGGGCGTCGAGCCCGGCTGCATCGTTGTAGCCGGCATTGACCAGGCGCTGCGCCACCTGCCCCGCAGGGCAGGCATCGGACGGTTCCAGTACGGCAACCTGATAGCCCATGCTCTGGGCGGCCTGGGCAAACATGCGGCCGAGCTGGCCGCCACCCATCACGCCCAGCCACGCCGGTGGGTTGGCGGCGGGCAGCAATGGGGGAGTCGATTTACTATTCATTATTTTTCAAACACATTATTCAGGCAAGACCATGGCCTTGGCGGCGGCCGTTTGCGAGGTACGGAAGGCTTCGAGCTGGTCGGCCAGGGCGTCGTCGTTGGCGGCAAGCATCGCCACCGCCGTCAGCGCCGCATTCGCCGCACCCGCTTCGCCGATGGCGAAAGTGGCCACCGGCACGCCCTTGGGCATTTGCAGGATGGACAACATGGAATCTTCGCCGCGCAAGTATTTCGACGGCACGGGCACGCCCAGCACGGGCACGATGGTCATCGCCGCCACCATGCCAGGCAGGTGGGCCGCGCCGCCGGCGCCGGCGATGATGGCGCGCAAGCCGCGCGCGCGCGCGCTTTTCGCGTACGCATACATCTCGTCGGGCATGCGGTGCGCGGAAATGACTTGCGCTTCGTACGGCACGCCAAACTGTTTCAGGATGGCAACCGCGTTCTGCATCACTTCCCAGTCCGAGGACGACCCCATGATGACGCCGACCAGCGGCTTGGGGTTCAACTTGTGCTCACTCATTTCAGGCCTTCAGCTTCTCGCCCGTCAGGCGTTCGATGGCTTCAAAATACTTGGCCTGGGTTTTTTCGATGACGTCGGCTGGCAGCGCGGGCGCCGGTGCGGTCTTGCCCCAGGTCAGTGTTTCCAGGTAGTCGCGCACGAATTGCTTGTCGAACGACGGTGGCGAGATGCCAGGCTGGTAGGAATCGGCAGGCCAGAAGCGCGACGAGTCGGCCGTCAGTACTTCATCCATCAGATGCATGACGCCATTGTCGTCCAGGCCGAATTCGAACTTGGTATCGGCGATGATGATGCCGCGCGTGGCGGCGTACTCGGCGGCCGTCTTGTACAGGGCGATGGCGACGTCACGCATCTTGGCTGCCAGTTCGGCGCCGATGCGCTCTTCCATTTCAGCAAAGCTGATGTTTTCGTCATGCTCGCCCAGCTCGGCCTTGGCCGCCGGGGTGAAGATCGGTTCCGGCAGCTTTTCCGCCTGTTGCAGGCCGGCTGGCAACTGGATGCCGCAGATGCTGCCTGTCTCTTGATAGTCTTTCCAGCCCGAGCCGATGATGTAGCCGCGCACGACCGCCTCGACCATGATGGGTTTCAAGCGCTTGGCCACCACGGCGCGGCCCTGGACTTGCTCCACTTCATCGGGCGCCACAACGGATTCCGGTGCCACGCCGGTCAGGTGATTCGGCACGATATGGCCCAGTTTCTCGAACCAGAAGTCGCTCATCTGGTTGAGGACCTTGCCCTTGCCGGGGATAGGCTCGTTCATGACGACATCGAAGGCCGACAGGCGGTCCGTGGTGACGATCAGGATCTTGTCGTCGCCGACGGCGTAATTGTCGCGGACCTTGCCGTGGCCCAGCAATGGCAGGGAGTGGATGGAAGTCTGATAGAGGCTGTTCATAGCGGGGGGAATAGTTGGATGAAACGAAACCGGCAGGCAGGGAAGGCGCCCGCCGGTCGAGAAAATCGGGCACGGAGATGCGGCTTCCGGCCCGTTCCAGACAGAATTTTACTTCACAATTTGCGACAGCTCGCCGGCCTTGTAGCGCTCGGCCATTTTTTCCATCGTGATGACCTTGATTTTCGACGCCTGGCCTTCGCAACCGAATGCCTGCATGCGGGCGCGCACGATTTGCTCTGCAGCAAGACGGGCTGGCTTCAGGTAGTCGCGCGGGTCGAATTTCGATGGATTTTCAAACAGGTATTTGCGGATCGCGGCCGTCATCGCCAGGCGGATATCGGTGTCGATGTTGATCTTGCGCACGCCGTGACGGATGCCTTCCTGGATTTCTTCCACTGGCACGCCATAGGTTTCCTTCATGTCGCCGCCGAATTCGCGGATGATGGCCAGCAATTCCTGCGGCACCGACGAGGAACCGTGCATCACCAGATGGGTGTTCGGGATGCGCGCGTGGATTTCCTTGATGCGGTCGATGGCCAGGATGTCGCCCGTTGGCTTGCGCGTGAATTTATACGCACCGTGCGAGGTGCCGATGGCGATCGCCAGGGCGTCGCACTGGGTGCGCTGCACGAAGTCGGCAGCTTGCGCCACGTCCGTCAGCAGTTGCTCGCGCGTCATGGTGCCGTCGGCGCCGTGGCCGTCTTCCTTGTCGCCCTTCATGGTTTCCAGCGAACCGAGCACGCCCAGTTCCGCTTCCACCGTCACGCCGATGGCGTGCGAGAATTTCACCACTTCACGCGACACTTCCACGTTGTATTCGTAGGAGGCGACCGACTTGCCGTCCGCTTCCAGCGAACCGTCCATCATCACGGAAGTAAAACCCGAGCGGATGGCGGCCATGCAGACGGCCGGCGACTGGCCGTGATCCTGGTGCATGACGACGGGAATGTGCGGATACGCTTCGACGGCGGCGTCGATCAGGTGACGCAGGAACGCTTCACCGGCGTACTTGCGCGCGCCAGCGGACGCTTGCATGATCACCGGCGAGTTCAAGGCATCGGCGGCGGCCATGATGGCTTGCACTTGCTCCAGGTTATTGACGTTGAAAGCAGGAATGCCATAACCGTTTTCGGCGGCATGGTCCAGCAGTTGACGCATGGATACGAGAGACATGGTAATACTCCAGATAACAATAGAAACCGTTGCGGCGCTTCGCGGCTCATCGCCGCGCCAGCGCCTGAATTCTTGGACCTTAGTCGAATTCGCCTACCTTCACAATTTTCAGGGCATTGGTACCGCCCACCTGACCCATCGGCTCGCCCCAGGTGACGACGATCATGTCACCTTTTTTGACGATGCCCTGCGCCACCAGCAGCTCTTCCGCCTGCTTCAGCACTTGTGCGCTGGGGGCGTTCTGCATCAGATGATACGCCCGAACATTGCGGTACAGCGCGGCTTTGCGCAAAGTCGTCACACTGGGCGTGAGCGCGTAGATCGGCGTGTCGATGCTGTGGCGGCTCATCCACAAGGCGGTGGAACCGGATTCCGTCAGCGCCACGATGGCTTTGACGCGCAAATGGTGGGCCGTGAACAGCGCGCCATACGCGATCGACTGGTCGATGCGGGTAAATGTGACGTTGAGGAAATCGGCATCGAGCTTGTTGTATTCGGACTGTTCCGCCTCGACGCAGATGGCGGCCATCATTTCCACCGTCTCGATCGGATACTTGCCCGAGGCCGTTTCGGCCGACGTCATGACGGCGTCCGTGCCATCGAGCACGGCATTGGCCACGTCGGACACTTCGGCGCGCGTGGGCACGGCGTTGACGATCATCGATTCCATCATCTGCGTGGCCGTAATGGCCAGCTTGTTCGACGCGCGCGCCATCTTGATCATGCGCTTCTGCAAGGCCGGCACGGCCGCATTGCCCACTTCCACGGCCAGGTCGCCGCGCGCCACCATGATGCCGTCGGAGGCGTCGAGAATCTCTTGCAAGGCAGGAATGGCTTCGGCGCGCTCGATCTTGGCGATCATCATCGGCTTGTGGTGGTAGGGCTCTCCGGCGATATTGGCCAGCTGGCGTGCCATTTCCATGTCGGTCGCGCATTTCGGGAAGGAAATGGCCAGATAGTCGGCCTGGAAACTCATGGCCGTCTTGATATCTTCCATATCCTTGGCCGTCAGCGCGGGCGCGGACAGGCCGCCGCCCTGGCGGTTGATGCCCTTGTTGTTCGACAACTCGCCGCCAATCTTGACGGTGGTGTGGATTTCGCTGCCGTGGATGCGCTCGACGATCAGCACGATGAGGCCATCGTTCAGCAGCAGCACGTCGCCCTTGTGCAAGTCGCGCGGCAAGGCCTTGTAGTCGAGGCCGACCCGCTCCTGGTTGCCCAGTTCGCCGTTTTCTCCCCACTTGGCGTCGAGGATGAAGCGCTCGCCCGCTTCGAGCTGGATGCGGGTGTTTTCAAACTTGCCGACACGAATCTTCGGGCCCTGCATGTCGGCCATGATGGCCACTTCGCGGCCGCATTCAGCTGCCGCCAGGCGTACCAGCGCGGCGCGGTCGATATGGTCTTGCGCCTTGCCGTGGGAAAAATTCAAGCGCACCACGTCGACGCCCGCACGTATCATTTTGACCAGGATATCGAAGTCCGTGGAGGCAGGGCCGATTGTTGCTACGATTTTTGTACCACGTGGCATAAGAATCCTTGTGCGCGAGCGAAGGTGAGCAAGACCTGGCGGCTGAACCGCCCGGCAAGGTAAAAGCGCAGCGATCAGGCTGCGCTTGGTGGCACTACAGTCAGGCTGGATCAGCCTGCGCGTTGCATCAGTATCTCAACTGCTGGCAAAGTCTTGCCTTCCAGGAATTCCAGGAAAGCGCCGCCGCCCGTCGAGATATAGCTGATTTTATCGGTAATGTCGTATTTGGCAATCGCCGCCAGGGTGTCGCCACCGCCAGCGATGGAAAATGCTTTCGATTCGGCAATGGCCAGGGCCAGGGTCTTGGTACCGTGACCGAACTGGTCGAATTCGAACACGCCGACCGGGCCGTTCCACACGATGGTACCGGCGGCAGCGATCTGCTGCGCCAGCAGGGCGGCTGTTTTCGGGCCGATATCGAGGATCATGTCGTCGTCCGCCACGTCGGCCACGTCCTTGACGGTGGCAGCGGCCGTAGGCGAAAACTCCTTGGCGCACACGACATCGACGGGAATCGGCACTTGCGCGCCGCGCTTGGCCATGATCTCGATGATGGCCTTGGCTTCCTCGACGAGTTCCGCTTCCACCAGCGACTTGCCGACGTTCAAGCCAACGGCCTTCATGAAGGTGTTGGCGATGCCGCCGCCGACGATCAGGTTATCGACCTTGTCGGACAGGGCTTTCAGGATGGTCAGCTTGCTCGATACTTTCGAACCGGCGACGATGGCCAGCAGCGGGCGGGCTGGCGCGTGCAAAGCTTTGCCCAGCGCATCGAGTTCGGCGGCCAGCAGCGGGCCGGCGCAGGCGACGGGCGCGAACTTGGCAATGCCGTGCGTGGACGCTTCGGCGCGGTGGGCCGTGCCGAACGCATCGTTCACATAGATATCGCACAGCTTGGCCATTTTTTGCGCCAGTTCATCGCTGTTTTTCTTTTCGCCCTTGTTGACGCGCACGTTTTCCAGCAGGACGACCTGGCCGGCCGCCAGGTTTTCCAGGCCGGCACCGTCGATCCAGTTTTGCTTCAGTGCCACTTCCTGGCCCAGCAGCTCGGACAAACGGGCCGCCACGGGCGCCAGGCTGTCGGCCGGCTTGAACTCGCCTTCCGTCGGACGGCCCAGATGCGACGTCACCATGACGGCGGCGCCAGCGTCGAGGGCGGCGCGAATGGCCGGCACCGAGGCGCGGATGCGCGTATCTTCGGTGATCTTGCCACTGTCATCTTGCGGGACGTTCAGGTCGGCGCGGATAAACACGCGCTTGCCTTGCAGTGCATTTTGGGCGATCAAATCTTGCAGACGGATGAAGTTGAGAACAGCTGACATGGCGATCCAGATGACGAGTGGAAGGAAGTGCGCTATTTTACCGCAATGACCAGACCAAATCCCCGATTTGTCCTGCTTTACTGAAAAACATGCAACAGTCGCAAGCCCGTGAAAACCAGCATGCCGAATACAATGGTTTGCAACATATTGCGGCGGATCACGAAAAAGAGCGTGGCGGCAATCCCCGACAAGAGTTTCAAGTTAGACAATTCGAAGTACACTTGCTGCCCCTCCATCAGCATGTCGGGCGCGATGATGGCCGCCAGCGCGCAGGCCGGCGCATAGCGCAGCATCTCGCCCACGCGGCGCGGAATGGTGATGTGATGGCCGACCAGCCAGAAGGTGCTGCGCGTGGCGGCCGTGGCCACCACCAGCACGGCGATGGCGATCCACACGTCGGCCCTGCCCCAATCGATGCCGTCAAACATGGCGTTTGTTCCATTTCTCGGTCAATTCTTCCACGGCCATGGCGCTGACCATGCCCACCACGACGGCCACCAGCAAGCCCAGTTTATATGGCAAGCCATAGGCCAGCACGGCCACCGTGCCCGCCACCAGCACGCCGCACAGGGCCGCGCGGCTGAGGATCAGCGGCACCGTCACGCACAGGATCGCCAGGGTACCGGCAAAACCCAGCCCCCATTCGGCCGGCACGACGGCGCCCAGCACGATACCGATGAAGGAACCGATCTGCCAGGCCAGCCAGTTGGGGTAAATCAGCCCTTTGAGGAAGGGCAGCTTGGCCGGGTCCGGCGTTTCATGGGGGTAGCGCTGCAGGAACAGGCCCACCGTGATATCGCCCGCCACATAGCCGAGCGCAAAGCGCTGGCGCCACGGCAGATGGGAAAAATGCGGGGCCAGCAGCACGGAAAAGATGACAAAACGCAAATTGACGACGAGCGCCGTGGCGAAGATCACCCACACGGGCGCCTGCGCGGCCAGCAGAGGCAGCGAGGCGAGCTGGGCCGAGCCGGCAAAGACAAACAGGGTCATCGCCCCCGCCTGCGCTACCGTCAGGCCGCTTTTCACCATGGCCACGCCCACCACCATGCCCCAGGCGGCGATGCCCAGCAGGGTCGGCGCGCCCAGGTTCAGGCCGGCGCGCCAGGCGTCTTTCAGCAGGGCGTCGTCGCTGGCGGCCGGGACGGCGCTCGCGCGGGTGTTCACGCGAGCCCCCGACAGGCTGAGTGTGGTAACTGCACAACAATGGTGCGCGCAGTGGCGCTACGCAACGGTGATACCGGCAAGGCAAATCCAGTCAGTGTGGCGCTGCAGCTGCCATCTTTCCGCAAAAAAACCGCGCTGCAGCCGCAGATGATCGAGCCGCCATTTTAGCCATGATTTTTGCTGTCTGCCTGAATCCGTTAAAATCGTACTTTTGGCAGCAGCCGACTTCCTTCCATACAGCCTCACGGAGCATGACAAGATGACAAAAACCACCCAGCCAGCGGTCGAACTTGACGGTAAAGACTTGCCAGCCCACTGCCCTAACCCGGCCATGCCGCTGTGGTCGTCGCATCCGCGCGTGTTTCTGGAATTCAACAAAGACGGTATCGCCAAGTGCCCCTACTGCGGCACGGCGTATACCCTGAAGGAAGGCGCCAGCGCCGGCCATCATTAAACTGCCCAGCGGCGCGCCCCCAGCGCGCCGTTTTTATGTGCACCAGTCCGGAGTCGTCATGAAACGTCTGAAAGAACTCAATGGCAGCGCCGCCGAAGTCGAAGTGGCTTTCTACGATGCCTTGCACCGCGCCGACCTCGAAGCGCTGATGGCGCTGTGGGCCGACGATGAAGAGATCGTCTGCATCCACCCGGGCGGCGCGCGCCTGATCGGCCATGCCGCCATCCGCGCCTCGTGGGAAACCATTTTGACGGGCGGCGGCCTGCACATCGTGCCGACGCAGCTGCATGAAACGCACAATTTGATGAGCTCGGTGCACACCGTCATCGAAGGCATCACCGCCGAAGAAGGCGCTCCGGCGCATCTGCTGGCGACAAATGTGTACGTCAAGACGCCGCGCGGCTGGCGCATCGTGCTGCACCACGCCTCCGTCGCCCCCGGTGGTGCGCCGGCCGACGCCACGGGAACGCAGATCCTGCACTGATGTCTTTGCTTCTTTCCTATACCGCCCCGCTCTGGCTGCCTGGCGGCCACGCGCAGACGATTTATCCGGCCGTGTGCCTCGCCAAGCCAGCGGTGGCCTTCCGCCGCGAGCGCTGGCAGGCGCCCGATGGCGACTTCGTCGACGTCGACTTGGTCGACGGCCAGCCGGGCCAGCCCTTCGTGGTGCTGTTCCACGGCCTGGAAGGCTCATCGAACAGCCATTACGCGCGCGCCCTGATGGCCGAGGTGGCGGCGCGCGGCTGGTCGGGTGCCGTGCCGCATTTTCGCGGCTGCTCGGGCGAAGCCAACCTGGCGCCGCGCTTTTACCATTCGGGCGATGCGCAGGAAGTGGACTGGATCGTGCAGCGCCTGCGCCCGCGCGCGACGGGCAAGTTTTACGCGGCCGGCGTCTCGCTGGGCGGCAACGCCCTGCTGTGCTGGCTGGGCCAGTCGCAGCACCAGGCCGATTTCATCGATGCGGCGGCCGCCGTGTCCGCCCCGCTGGACCTGGCGCAAGGGGGCAAGGCCCTGTCTTCGGGAGCCAACCGGCTCTACACACGCATGTTTTTGAACACCTTGAAACCCAAATGCCTGGCCAAGCTGGAACAATTTCCCGGCCTGTTTGCGCGTGACGCCATGCTGGCCGCGCGCGACTTGCACGCCTTCGACAATGTCGTCACGGCACCGCTGCACGGCTACCGCGACGCCGACGATTACTGGCACCGCGCCAGCGCCAAGCACGTCTTGCCGGACATCACCGTGCCGACCCTGGTGCTCAATGCCCAGAACGATCCTTTCCTGCCCGGGCGCTACTTGCCGCGCAGCGCCGCGCCGCGGGTCACACTCGAATATCCGCGCCACGGCGGCCATGTCGGCTTTGCCACTGGCAAGTTGCCGGGAAGCACACGCTGGCTGCCGCAGCGCCTGATCCATTTTTTTGAAGGCGGCAACACGGCGCCCTCTTCCCCGCAAAGCTGTCACGCTGCTAGCTCGCAAACGCACACGGAAAACGCTACACATGGATGAACTCGTCAAACAGGCGCTGGCCAAATGGCCTAACGTACCCCACTGCTATGGCTGGCTGGGCCTGGATGCGCGCGGCCACTGGCGCATGCGCGACCAGCAGGCGCAACAGCAACAACTGCCCGGCGACAAGATCGCCCATACAGCGCTGTTGGGATTTATCAACCGCAATTACGCCCAGGATGAACGCGGTTGCTGGTTTTTCCAGAATGGCCCGCAGCGCGTGTATGTGAATCTGGAAGCGACGCCGTACATCGCCCGCAGCGACCCGCAGCACGGTTTTGTCTTGCAGACGGGCGCGCCGCTGGAACAGATCGAGCAAGTGTATTGGTGCGACGACGGCATGCTGATCTTGCGCCGCGGCGATATCGTGGCGCAGGTCGATGACCGCGACATTTCGCAAGTGCTGGACGCGCTGCACGTCGATGGACAGGTGGCCAGCGACGACGACTTGCTGGCCTGGCTGGAATTGCGCCAGGGTAGCTTGACTCTATTGCACGCGGACAAGCACATTGCCGTGCAGCCGCTGGCTTATGCCAGCGTGCCGCTCACCTTCGGCTTCCAGCCGGTGCCGCAAGCCGATCAAGACTAGCCCTTCTGGTCCTTGATCTGTTCGCGGCGCTTTTCCTGCAATTCGCGCTCGCGCGCATCGATCACCGCCTGGTCATAAAAGGTCGCGTCCGTCGACTTGCGGGCGATGGTCAGCTGGTCCAGCGCGGCCATGGTGGCGCCCTGCAGCACGTAGGATTCGGCCAGCGCCATGTGCTGCAAGGTCATCTTGCCCTGGTCCGCATAGGATTTCGCCAATAAATCATACAGTTCCGGCTCTTCCTTGTAGAGCTGCACCTGGTCGCGCAGATACAAGGTGGCCTGCTCCAGCTTGCCGGCAGCCATCAGCGCTTCCGCATACTGATGCGCAATGCCGCGCGAGAGGGGAAACTGCTGGCGCGCCGCATCGGCCGCCGTCAAAGCTTGCTGCGCCACTTCCTTCTTCTGCGCCGGCATCAACAGCACTTCCAGCCCCATCGCCGCCAGCAGCGAGTTCGGCGCCTGCGTGCCGCCCGAGGTAAACACATTCGGCCCGGCCGGCCGGTGCAGGGCGGCATTGGCGGCATCGAGTTCCTTCTGCGCATCAAACGGCTTGCCCTGCTTGACGGCGACAAAGGACAGGCCGTAATGGGCGGCCACCACCTGGAAGCGGCTTTGCTGTTCCAGCTGCGTCTTGAAGACGGCCTTGGCATTCAACAGGCCTTGCACGCTTTCATCCTGCAGCACGCGGGCACGCGCCCGGGCCAGGTGAAAACTCAGGCTGTCCGGACGCTGCTTGTAGGGTTGCTCGCGGATGCGCGCCTGGATGTCGGCGATGCGTTCCGTCGTCAGCGGGTGGGTCTGCAGATAGGCGGGCATCAGGTCGCTGTACGAGCGGCTGGCCGCCTGCATGCGGCCGAAGAAGGCCACCATGCCGGTGGTATCGAAACCGGCTTCGCCCATGATCTGGAAGCCGATGCGGTCGGCCTCGCGTTCGGCATCGCGGCCAAAATTGAGCTGGCGCTGGATGGCCAGGCCCTGGCCGGCGGCAAACACGCCCAGCGCCACATCGCCGCCCGCGCGCGATGCCAGCGCCGCCAGCAGCATGGCCGCCAGCGGCATCAGGGCATCCTGGCGCTGCTGGCCCAGCATGCGCGCGATATGGCGCTGCGCCACGTGGCCGATCTCGTGCGACAGCACGGACGCCAGTTCCGCCTCCGTTTGCGCCGCCAGCACCAGCGCCGAATGGACGCCGATGAAGCCGCCCGGCAAGGCAAACGCGTTCAACTGGGGATCGCGCACGGCAAAGAAGAAATAATCGTAATTCGTTTCGCCGCGCACGCTGGGGCGCGCCGCCACGAGGGCGTTGCCGAAAGTGTTCAGATATTCCAGCAGCGGGGCGTCATCGAGGTAGTCGCGGTCGCCGCGGATGCCGCGCATGATTTCCTCGCCGATCTTGCGCTCCATCGCCGGCGACAGGTCTTCGCGCGACGTATCGCCCAGATTCGGCAAGTTCGGCGCCGGCGGCACGGCCAGCGGCGTCCAGCTGCTGGCAGGCTTGGCCGCCGTGCTGGGGGCCGCCGCCACCGGCGCGGACGTATAGGTTTGCGCCAGCGCAAACGGCGCCGCCAGCCACAATGCAGCCAGCATGGATGCGCGCCGGGAGCGGCGCAGCCATGCCGGACCGGCGTTTTCAAGGATGATAGGAAGGGGAGTTTTTGAATTCACGGGTGCTATCATACCTTGTTAGCGGCGCCTATTCCCACGCGTGCCGCGCCCCACTCCTCACCTATTTTGACGCCATGACAACAGCAGACAAGCAAGCCCCCGCCGGGGAACTGACCCATTTCGACGCCACGGGCCAGGCCCATATGGTCGATGTGGGCAGCAAGGAAGACACGCGCCGCAGCGCCGTGGCCGCCGGCACCATCCGCATGCAGCCCGCCACCTTGGCATTGATCATTTCCGGCAATGCGAAAAAGGGCGACGTGCTGGGCATCGCCCGCATCGCCGCCATCATGGGCGCCAAGCGCACCAGCGACCTGATTCCCCTGTGCCACCCGCTGGCCCTCACGCGCGTCACCGTCGACTTCGAAGTGGAGGTAGCGGCCAACAGCGTGCACTGCCGCGCCCAGGTCGACACCACGGGCAAGACGGGCGTGGAAATGGAAGCGCTCACTTCCGTGCAGATCGGCTTGCTGACGATTTATGACATGTGCAAGGCCGTCGACCGGGGCATGGTCATGACGAATGTGCGCGTGCTGGAAAAGCATGGCGGCAAGTCGGGCGACTGGCACGCGCAGGTGTAATTATTTTGCCTGACGTGCAAGATGGATCTTGGCGCGGCGCACGTCGCGCAGCAGCCAGACGGCACTGACCAGGCACAGCACGATGATGGCCACGGACAGGGGCAAGTGGAATTGTTCCATCCCCGCCAGCGCAAAGCCGGCATGGATCAGACAGGTTCCCACGCCCAGCGCGGCGCACACACAAGCGTACAGGGCCGCCTGCGGGGTGGCCAGCAGCACGTGCCGGTAACCGACGAGCACCAGGGCAATCGCTGCCAGGTTAAACACCAGGAAACCCTGCACGCCGCCCGGCACATGAAACATCTCCCACTCTTTCCAGTAGGCAGCGTCGATTTGATGCAGCATAAGGAACAACATGGTCCAGAAGTAGCTGCGTGGCATAAGATTTACATTCGTCAATATTGACGCAATTGTAAAGCCAGAGGCGCGCACCGGTACGCGCACAGGGCATTTTTCTATGCGAATATGAATTTCATTGATATGAGTGCTTTTTCATCAAGAAATCATGCATACTGCGATTCGTCCATATCCAGATGAGCATCGCATGACTAGCAACAAGCCCGCCGCGGAAAGCAAGCTCCAGGACTTCGAATTCGAGGCGATGAATCTGCAGGTGGGCGGACGCATCCAGTTCATCACGCATCGCACCATCAAACCGATCCAGCATTTCTCGACCCTGATCGGCTACGTGAAAGACGAGTACCTGATCGTCAAGATCCCGATGGAAAACGGTGCGTCCATCGTGCTCAACGAAGGCGACAAGCTGACCATCCGCGTGTTTTCCGGCGTCACCGTGTGTTCGTTTGCCTGCAGCGTGCTGCGCATCTTTGGCCGCCCCCTCAATTATGTGCACTTGAGCTTTCCCGACGCCATCCAGGGCACCAGCCTGCGCACGGCCATGCGCGTGAAAGTGGACATTCCGGCGCAGCTGAGCTACCGCGACGTGGCGGCCGTGCCCGTGTTCATCGTCAACCTCAGCGTCTCGGGGGCGCTGATCGAGGCGCCCAGCATGCTCACGCCGGACGACGAGGGTGTAGCGCTCAGCTTTACCCTGCTGGTGCAGCCGAACAAGCATCAGATGCGCGTCAACACGCGCGCGCGCATCCAGAACGTCAGCGTGGGCAAGCCGTCGAATGGCAATGCGGCCGAGGTCGCCGAAATCTATACGTATGGCGTGCAATTCATCGACCTGGAACCGACCCACTACACCTTGCTGCAAAACCTCACCTACGAAGCGCTGATCGCGGACCGGCAAAAAATCGTCTGACACGGGCGCGCCAGGCACCGCTCACTGCGTCGCCACCACCTTGGGAATATTGTTCCTGGTAAGGGCTTCCTTCGCCGCCGCATTCGTCACGCTGGTGCTGTTAAACCAGCTCAGGCTGCTGGTGCCGAGCTGCAGCTCCATGCTCACCGTCTGGCCGCCCATGCCACTGCCCAGGTCGCCCGCCAGGGTCAGCTCGATATTGCCCTTGTCGACCTTGGCACTGGCCACTTCGCGCGTCGGGCTGAACACAGGAATGGCGCTGGGCGCGGCTGGCGTAGGTGTACTGCAGGCATCTGCCAGTCCACCGTTTTCCTGCACGCACAGGGCCACGGCTGTCTTCAGCGGTGCGGCCGCCGCCAGCACGTTGCTGACCTTGGCCCGCATCGTATAGTCGCCGTACTGGGGAATGGCCACGGCCGCCAGGATGCCTGCGATGGCCACCACGATCATCAGTTCTATCAGGGTAAATCCGCTCTGCGCGCGCATCGTCTTCTCCCACGGTACATTGCTCACGCCATGCACGGTGCAAGCGCCATGCCAGCGGCGCGCCCGGGCAGCGGCGGTACAGGTGGAAAGAAAAGCGACACTTTTGGGCGGGTTCGGACCAACTGCGTCGGCCCAGGCCGGGAGGTGGCCTGTCTTGCGGACAAAAAAAAGGAGCCGAAGCTCCTTTTTTGTACTGCGTGAACCAGGCTGAAATTACAGCATGGCTTTCAGCAGACGCGCCATTTCCGACGGGTTTTTGGTCACGGTGATGCCGCAAGCTTCCATGATTTCCAGCTTGGCTTGTGCCGTATCGGCACCGCCCGAGATCAGCGCGCCGGCGTGGCCCATGCGCTTGCCTGGAGGAGCGGTCACGCCAGCGATGAAGCCAACGACCGGTTTTTTCATGTTGTCTTTGATCCAATACGCCGCGTTGGCTTCGTCCGGACCGCCGATTTCGCCGATCATGATGACCGCGTCGGTATCTGGATCGTCATTGAACATCTTCATGATGTCGATGTGCTTCAGACCGTTGATCGGGTCGCCGCCGATGCCGACTGCCGACGATTGGCCCAGGCCCAGTGCGGTCAATTGACCGACCGCTTCATAGGTCAGGGTACCCGAACGCGATACCACGCCGATGCGGCCCTTTTTATGGATGTGACCTGGCATGATGCCGATCTTGATTTCGTCTGGCGTGATCAAGCCTGGGCAGTTAGGGCCCAGGAGCAGCGTTTTGCTGCCCGACTTGGCCATGCGGTCTTTCAAGGCCATCATGTCACGTACAGGAATGCCTTCGGTGATGCAAATGGCCAGATCCATTTCAGCTTCGACAGCTTCCCAGATCGCCGCTGCCGCGCCTGCTGGCGGCACGTAGATCACGGAAACGTTGGCGCCGGTTTCTTTTTTCGCTTCGGTGACGCTAGCGAAAATAGGAATGCCTTCGAAGTCTTCGCCGGCTTTCTTCGGGTTCACGCCTGCCACGAAGGCAGCTTTGCCGTTCGCGTAGTCGCGGCAACCGCGGGTGTGGAACTGGCCGGTCTTGCCGGTGATCCCTTGGGTTACGACTTTGGTATCTTTATTGATCAGAATGGACATGTTGATTCCTTAATTAAGCTTGACCGGCAGCAGCGGCAACGACGCTCTTGGCTGCATCTTCCATGGTGTCGGCTGCGATGATAGGCAGACCGGAATCGGCCAGCATCTTTTTGCCCAGATCTTCGTTGGTGCCCTTCATGCGCACCACCAGCGGTACGTTCAGCGAAACGGCTTTCACCGCGGCGATGACGCCTTCAGCGATCACGTCGCAACGCATGATGCCGCCGAAAATGTTCACCAGGATGGCTTTCAGGCCTGGGTTTTTCAGCATGATCTTGAACGCTTCGGTCACTTTTTCTGCCGTGGCGCCGCCGCCGACGTCCAGGAAGTTGGCTGGCTCGCCGCCGAACAGTTTGATCGTGTCCATGGTGGCCATGGCCAGGCCGGCGCCGTTCACCAGGCAACCGATGTTGCCGTCGAGCGAGATGTAGGCCAGGTCGAATTTCGACGCTTCGATTTCAGCTGGATCTTCTTCGTCCAGATCGCGCAGGGCGATGATTTCCGGGTGACGGAACAGGGCGTTCGGGTCAAAGTTGAACTTGGCGTCCAGGGCGATGACTTTGCCGCTGCCGGTGACGATCAGCGGGTTGATCTCGGCCAGCGAGCAATCGGTTTCCCAGTAGGCTTTGTACAGGCCTTGCAGGTTGACGCGGGCGTCGGCGATCGAACCGGCAGGCACGCCGATTTTGGCCGCGATGTCGTCTGCCTGGGCATCGGTCAGGCCGACGCTAGGCTCGATGGTGACGTGGTGGATCTTCTCTGGGTGGCTCTCGGCCACTTCTTCGATGTCCATGCCGCCTTCGGACGAAGCCATCAGGACGATTTTCTGGGTCACGCGGTCGGTGACCAGCGAAACGTACAGTTCTTGTTTGATGTCGGCGCCTTCTTCCACCAGCAGGCGGTTGACTTTCTGGCCTTCGGCGCTGGTCTGGTGCGTGATCAGCTGCATGCCCATGATCTGGTCAGCGTATTCTTTGACCTGTTCGATCGATTTTGCCACTTTCACGCCGCCGCCCTTGCCGCGGCCACCTGCGTGGATCTGCGCCTTGACGACCCATACCGGGCCGCCCAGGGTTTCCGCGGCCTTGACTGCCTCGTCGACGGACATGCACGGAATGCCGCGTGGTACCGTCACTCCGAATTGCCGGAGGATTTCTTTGGCTTGATACTCATGGATTTTCATGCTGGCTTCCCTTCTGATACTGATTTGTAAAAATACGGTTAGTGGTGCAAAAAAACAGGAAATACAGCGCCGGGGTCACGCTTTGGCTACCCAGCGCGGGTAGTACTGTGCAACCGCCCCGCCATCGGTGCGCAAGGCGTGACACTTGTCGAGTTGAAACGGCTTTTCATGCGACAAATCAGCATTCTCACCGTCACGGGTCGACCAGACATCGCCGGCAAATGCCTGAACCGTCGCAGTCGGCAAGACTTGCGCCAGTTCGGTCAAATGGGTACAGCCGGCGATTCCCGCCAGGCGCTGTTTCAAGTCGCGGCGGAAATTCTTCAATAAATTCAAACCGATCAGCGCCCTGTAAGCGGGGCCGATGGTATCGCAAAAACCGGGATAGGGCACGGCATCGGAGGCGGCTTCGGCCTCGACAATGGTCAGTTCGCGATCGACGGTAATGCGTAAATGGAGGTCATGCAGGGGAGTGCCGGCGGGACGGGGGCCGGAGGCCAGGGTCGCGTCATAGCTTTTGATATCAGTGATACGGGCGTCAATATCCCACAGGCCGTCGTCGCGCATATACGCTTGGACGTCGATAACGCGGGAGTGCCGTAAGGCGCGCCGGGATACGGGAGTTGACAGGGGCATAAGACCGATGCCGCTTGCGCGGCCAAAATTTAGTAAGCAGCCATGTGCATAAAGCACGCCGTTCGCAGCTTCTACGAACAGCAACCGCACCTGCGGCGCCGCAAAAACCCTAAAAGTGTAGCACATTGGGCGCAGGTTGCGCCGCAACATAATTTTTCATTGCATCGTTAAAAACATTTCAAATTATAAATAGAAAACAGTGATTTTCATGAAGTCATTCACGAAACAAATGATTGATATCATAAAACTCACTACCATTGCCATGCCGCGAGGTGCTTCGGCATCTGCATCAATCGGCCACGCCCAGCGTCTGCAGGATGGGCAGCACGGTGACGCGGAAGCTTTCCGCCTGCACGGCCAGTTCGGCCAGGTTGTCTTCTTCCGTCGTCAGCACTGTGCCATTGCGCACCATGGTTTGCTGCAGTGCGCGCAAAGCCTGCCAGGCAAATGCCGCCCAGGCCTCGGCCTCCTGATGCCCTTCCAGCCTGGCCAGCAGGAACAACTGTTGCAAATGCAACACACCGACGCCACCGCCCGTCACCGGACTGGCCAATGCGGCCAGGTCGGTGCGGCCCAGGGCCTTTTCCAGCAGATGCCGGTTCAGCTTGGCCGTGGCCGGTCGCGCCAATGCGATCGCCGCGTCATCCTGCACCGGCGAGATGCAAGCTTTATGTGCCAGCACCAGCAGCATCTGCAGCAGGCTGCCCAGGTCAGCCAGATAGGCGGGCAAACGCTGTTGCAGCTCGGCTATGGTATGGGGTTTGCCGTCACCGAGCAGCTCCAGCAGGGGGCCATACACGGCCGGGTCCAGATCGGCCTCGCCCAAGGCGCCCGTCACCTTCATGGAAATCTGCCCGACCGGCGCCACCAGCAGGATGCGTACGGCGCGCAATGCGGTAGCCTGTTCATGGGCGCTCAGCTTGCGACTGCCCTTGACCCAGTAATCCTGGCGAAACTGCCGGTTCATCATGAAATCGGCGGTGTTCTCGCGGAAAGTGGCATCCGGAATCTGCGCCAGGAAAGCCAGGTGTTCGGGCGAGAAATTGAGCGGGGCAACATGATCGGGGTAGGCGGCCGAACCGGCAAACTCGAGCTTGACCGCGGCCAGCACCGGCTTGATGGCCGAAAACGATACCGGTTGCCAGTAATGATTGAAGTATTCGTGGGACAGGTAGTTCGGGTCCTGCTCACTAATCTGTTGCAGCCGCAGGGCGATGGTGGGATTGGCCAGCAGGTAGCGCGGCTTGGTCTCCATCATGCGGTTGACGAAGGATAGCGCGCTGCCCACGCGCGTCAGGGAATCCTGCCCCGGCGCGCTCAGCACGCGGCTGTGCTGCTCCATCAGGTCGCGGATCGGCGCCATCGCCGCCCAGCCCGCCTGCGTGTTGTAGCTGATGTACAGCACGCCGCCCGGCCTGAGCTTGCGCGCCAGGAAGTCGCTGATATGCGCCTGGTTTTCCGGCGAGATCCAGCTCCAGATACCGTGCAGGGCGATGAAATCGAAGTCAGGCAGGTCGCTACGGGCACAAAAATCCTGGAACGATTGCTCCGACAGCACGGCGCCATTGCCGGAGACCTCGGCCAGTTCCTGCGCAAAGGCGGTCTGGGCCGGATTGAAATCGGTGCCATACCAGCGTGTGCAGGACGCCGCGGCATGGACATTGACGGTCATGCCCTGGCCAAACCCGAGTTCGCATGCGGTGCTGACCTTCGGCGGCTGTATGCCCCAGCTCAGCAGCAACAACTGTATGCGCAAGGGGTTCAATTCCGTGTAATAGCCGTAGGTGTATGCGGTTTCGGCCGTGTAGCCGGCATGCCAATTACTCATCAGGTGTCCCGTATATCAAGTAAAAAAGCTGGGACGCAACATGCGCAGCAGCAATTGGGCAGAATAACTGATCCTTGCTGTCAAGTTAATAAATATTACTCGTCTTCGGGCTCCAGGCCTTTCAAGGCCACCTGCACGGCGCGCTGCGAAAAGCCGCGTTGCATCAGGAAGCGCACCTGCTTGTTGCGCTGTTCGGCATCCTGCGCCACTTCACCGAATTTGCGGCGCCACACTTCGCAGGCGCGCGCGGTCTCGCCTTCGGCCAGGCCCGCCTTGAGTTCCTGCAGCGCTTCACCGCCGATGCCATGGCTTTGCAATTCCGCCATGATGCGGCTATTGCCAAAACGGGCCGAGCGGCGGTGGATCAGCGACTCGGAAAAGCGCTCCTGCGACAGCCAGTTGGCTTGCTCCAGGCTGTCGAGCAAGGCTTCCACATCGTCGCCTTCCTGCGCATGGCGCTGCAGCTTGCGCCGCAATTCCATGCGGCTATGCTCGCGCATCGACAGAAAGCGGAGCGCCCTGCCCTTCAGGCTTAGTTGTACTGCAGCCATACACCCACCTTGTCTTTCATTCCACGATCACAGCACCCAAACACAATCGCCGCCCGGCGCAACAGCGCGGGACGGCGACCAGGGTCCTACCTTGCGGCAAGCCATGCGTAGGTCGGATCAGGCCCCTTGGGCCGTCATCCGACAACATTGTTGGCGTCTGATCCGACAACATTGTTGACGTCTGTGGTGTTGTCGGATTACGCGCGGCTTTGCCGCGCTAATCCGACCTACTCTGCCTTGGCTTCCGCCTTGGCAGCCTTGTCAGCGGCTTTATCCGCTTTTTCCGGCTTTTCAGCAGCCAGCGGCGGCAGTTCACGCACGCCCAGCGAAGCGCGAACCTTGTTTTCAATTTCGCGGGCCAGCGCCGGACGCTCTTGCAGGAAGGCGCGGGCGTTGTCCTTGCCCTGGCCGATGCGTTCGCCGTTGTAGCTGTACCACGAACCGGATTTTTCCACGATCTTGGCATCCGAGCCCAGGTCCAGGATTTCGCCTTCGCGCGAGGTGCCGGCACCGTACAGGATGTCGAAGTGCGCTTCCTTGAACGGTGGCGCGATCTTGTTCTTGACGACCTTGACCTTGGTTTCGTTGCCGATCACTTCATCGCCGGACTTGATCGAGCCGGTGCGGCGGATATCGAGGCGCACGGAGGCGTAGAATTTCAGCGCATTGCCGCCGGTGGTGGTTTCAGGACTGCCGAACATCACGCCGATCTTCATGCGGATCTGGTTGATGAAGATAACCAGGGTATTCGTGCGGTTGATGGAACCGGTCAATTTACGCAGGGCTTGCGACATCAGGCGCGCTTGCAAGCCTGGCAGGGAATCGCCCATGTCGCCTTCGATCTCGGCGCGTGGCGTCAGTGCGGCCACGGAGTCGATGACGACCAGGTCGACGCTGCCCGAACGCACAAGGGCGTCGCAGATTTCCAGCGCCTGCTCGCCCGTGTCCGGTTGCGAGATCAGCAATTCATGCAGGTTCACACCCAGCTTTTGCGCGTAACCGACGTCGAGCGCGTGCTCGGCATCGATAAAGGCGCACGTGCCGCCGAGTTTTTGCATTTCAGCAATGGTTTGCAGGGTCAGCGTGGTTTTACCCGACGATTCAGGACCGTAGATTTCCACCACGCGGCCGCGCGGCAAGCCGCCCACGCCCAGCGCGATATCGAGGCCGAGCGAACCGGTCGACACGACTTGCACTTCTTCGATCACCGCGCTGGCATCCATGCGCATGACCGAACCTTTGCCAAACTGCTTCTCGATCTGCGCCAGTGCGGCGGCGAGCGCCTTGGCTTTTTCCGATGCGGGTACTACAGCTTTTTTATCGTCCATATGTTCTTTCAGCCGTTCTACAGTTGCGGACTCAGTGGAATCCGGCAGCCTGCGATAGCGCCAGTGGGTTAAATTCTTTACACAGACAGTACTGTATAAAAAAACAGTGATCAATGCAAGCGGAACGTGGATTTGTTTTGAAACAGATCAATACAAGCCTGTTTTTCACAAAAATTCGCCACCTTGCGGAAAATGAAACACAATACAGACTTCAGATGTCCTGATGTTGCAAGCATAGGAAGTGCACCATGCGTATTTTACTTGCCGAAGATGACAGCGTGCTGGCCGATGGCCTGACCCGCTCGCTGCGCCAGTCCGGTTATGCCATCGACTACGTCAAGACCGGCCAAGAGGCCGATACGGCCCTGTCCACCCAGGAATTCGACCTGCTGATCCTCGACCTGGGCCTGCCGAAGATGTCCGGCCTGGAGGTGCTGCGCCGCCTGCGCGCGCGCGCCTCGCTGCTGCCGGTGCTGATCCTGACGGCCGCCGATTCCATCGAACAACGCGTGAATGGCCTCGACCTGGGTGCCGATGATTATATGGCCAAGCCGTTCGCCCTGTCGGAACTGGAGGCAAGAGTGCGCGCCCTGACGCGCCGCGGCGCCGGTGGCGGCGCCACCGTCATCAAGCACGGCCCCCTCAGCTACGACCAGGTAGGGCGCAGCGCCTACATCAACGACCAGATGCTCGACCTGTCGGCGCGCGAACTGGGCTTGCTGGAAATCCTGCTGGGCCGCACCGGCCGCCTCGTCTCGAAAGAGCAGCTGGTCGACCATCTGTGCGAATGGGGCGAAGAAGTGTCAAACAACGCCATCGAAGTGTATGTGCACCGCTTGCGCAAGAAGATCGAGGTGGGCGGCGTGCGCATCGCCACCGTGCGCGGTCTCGGCTATTGCCTGGAAAAATACTCGGAAGCGGCGCGCCTGAACGCCGAAGCGGGCGAGGCGGCAGGCCCGGCCAGCGGACCCGCCAGCAAGTGAAGGCGCGCGAAGCGCCAGCGGACGAGGTGGACGACGACGACTGGTTCGAGCCGCCCACCACGGAGCAGGATGACACCATCGAGCATTCGCTGTTTGGCGAAATCCTCGACTGGATGCTGGCGCCCTTGCTGCTGCTGTGGCCGATGAGCATCGCCATCACCTACCTGGTGGCCAAGGGCATCGCCAATCAACCGTTCGACCATGCGCTGGAAGACAGCGTGACGGTGCTGACGCAGCAGGTCAAGCAAGCCGACGGCGCGATGCTGCGCCGCATGCCGGACAAAAACAGCAATAACAAGGGCCGCGACTTCCTGCGCGGCGACGATGTCGACACCCTGTATTACCTGGTGGTGGGCGGGCGCGGCGAATACCTCGACGGCGACCGCGACTTGCCGCCGCCGCAAGACCCCGACAAATACCGCAGTGGCATGGTGCTGTTTCGCAACGACACCATCCACGGCACGCCCATACGCGTGGCGTTCAGCTATCTCGACATGCCGTCCGGCAGCGACGACGAATCGCGCCGCACGCTGGTGCAAGTGGCCGAGACGCTGGAAAAACGCGCCCAGCTGGCCAACGAAATCATCAAGGGCGTGATCTTGCCGCAGTTCATCATCCTCCCCGTGATCCTGGCCCTGGTCTGGTTTGCCCTGGCGCGCGGCCTGTCGCCGCTGGCGCAATTGCAGGAACGCATACGCGCCCGGCCGCCCGACGACCTCTCCCCCATCGAATCGGGCCAGGTGCCTGAGGAAATCACGCCATTGGTCGGTTCGCTCAACGAGATGCTGGCGCGACTATCGCTGTCGATCGACATGCAGAAACGCTTCATCGCCGATGCGGCGCACCAGATGAAAACGCCGCTGGCCGGCATGCGCATGCAATCCGAGCTGGCCCTGCGCCAGACCGACCACGACGAGATTCACCGCTCGCTGCTGCAACTGGCGAAAAGTTCGGAAGCGGCCACGCGCCTGGTAAACCAGCTGCTGGCCCTGGCGCGCGCGGAAAACCAGCCGCAGGCGGGCACGGCGTTCGAACCGATCGAGCTGAGCGAACTGGCGCGCGGCGTGGTGCAGGACTGGGTGCAAGCCTCGTTTGCCCAGCATATCGACCTGGGCTTCGAGCAGCCCGCGTATTCGATCATGATTTCCGGCAATGCCATGATGCTGCGTGAACTGCTGAGCAATCTGATCGACAATGCCCTGCGCTACACGCCGGCCGGCGGCAGCGTCACAGTCCGCGTGCGCAGCACCCTGGAACTGGCCATCCTGGAAGTGGAAGATACGGGCCCCGGCATACCGCAGGCCGAGCGCGCGCACGTGTTCGAACGCTTTTACCGCATTCTCGGCAGCAATGTCGATGGCAGCGGCCTGGGCTTGGCCATCGTGCGCGAGATTGCCCAGCAGCATGGCGCCGAAGTCGATATTTTTAACAATCCGCGCGCGCACTCGCCGAAGCTGCCGGGCACCCTGCTGCGCCTGAGCATCGCCCTGCTGTTGCCGGACGCGCCAGAAGAGGATGACATCACGTATGGATAAGCCCAGCCTTCCCGCAGCGCCGCCGCGGCCGGCGCGCACGCCCAGCCCCGAGCTGCAGGCGCGCCTCGACGTGCACTGGCACAAGACGCGGCGCCTGACGGCCATCCTGCTGCTGATCTGGCTGCTGACGGGCTTCCTGACCGTGTTTTATGCGCGTGAACTGTTGCACCTGAACCTGTTCGGCTGGCCGCTGCCTTTCTATATGGCGGCCCAGGGCGCCTCGCTGGTGTACCTGGCCATCATCGCCTTCTATGCCTGGCGCATGCGACGCCTGGACCGGGATTTTCATGCTGCGGAGCAAACATGAGCGGCCAGCGCAGCTTCTTTGCACGGCTGTGCCGCTACTACCTGCTGTTTACGGCCGGTTTCGCCGCCTTCCTGCTGGCCCTGTCGGTGCTGGAACAGGAAGGCATGCCGCGCGCCTGGATCGGCTACCTGTTCATGCTGGTCACCATCACCCTGTACGCCACCATCGGCGTCATCAGCCGCACCTCGAACGTCACCGAATACTATGTGGCGGGGCGCAGGGTGCCGGCCATGTTCAACGGCATGGCCACGGCCGCCGACTGGATTTCGGCCGCCAGCTTCATCAGCCTGGCCGGCGGCCTGTATCTGAACGGCTTCGACGGTCTGGCCTTCATCATGGGCTGGACGGGTGGCTATTGCCTGGTGGCGCTATTGATCGCGCCCTACCTGCGCAAGTTCAGCCAGTACACGATTCCCGACTTCCTCGCCGCCCGCTACGGCAGCGGCACCGACAAACGGGGTGCCAGCGTGCGCGTGGTGGCAGTGGCCGCCACCATCATCGTATCGTTTACGTATGTGGTGGCGCAGATCTACGCCGTCGGCCTGATCGCCTCGCGCTTCACGGGCGTGGATTTTTCCGTCGGCATCTTCCTGGGCCTGGCCAGCATCCTCGTCTGCTCCTTTCTGGGCGGCATGCGTGCCATCACCTGGACGCAGGTGGCGCAATACATCATCATCCTCGTCGCCTTTCTGATTCCCGCCATGTGGCTGTCGGTCAAGCATGCGGACAATCCCGTGCCGCAGATCGCCTATGGCAAGGTGTTGCCGCAACTGAGCGCGCGCGAACACGTGCTGGAAACGGATCCGAAAGAAAACGAAGTGCGCGCCATCTTCCGCCAGCGCGCACAAAGCTACCAGGCGCGCATCGCCGGCTTGCCCGGTTCCTGGGAGCAAGGCCGGCTGGCGGCCCAGCGCCAGCTCGATAGTTTACGCCAGCGCAATACCTCGCTGTTCGATATCCGCAACGCGGAGCGCTACCTGATCGCCTATCCGAAAAGCCCGGACGAGGCACGCGTGCTGTGGCAGGCGGCGCAGGTACAAAATCAGAAACGCGCCGAACCCATCATTCCGCACGCGCAGCCGTTTCCCGCCGCCGACCGCGAGCAGTCCGACATCAAGCGCAACAATTTCCTGGCCCTCGTGTTTTGCATGATGATGGGCACGGCCGCCCTGCCGCATATCCTCATGCGATCCTACACCACGCCCTCCGTGCACGAAACGCGCGTCTCCGTCTTCTGGGCCCTGTTTTTCATCTTGTTGATCTATCTCACGATTCCCGCGCTGGCCGTGCTGGTCAAGTACGATATTTACTCGGCACTGGTAGGCACGCAATACACGAACCTGCCCACCTGGGTATCGTACTGGGCCAATGTGGACAAGCTCAGTCCCCTGATCAGCATCGTCGACGTCAACCGCGACGGCATCGTGCAACTGGCGGAAATTTCCATCGATGCCGACGTGCTGGTGCTGGCCACGCCCGAGATCGCCGGCCTGCCCTACGTGATTTCCGGCCTGGTGGCGGCCGGCGGCCTGGCCGCCGCCCTGTCGACGGCCGACGGCTTGCTGCTGGCCATTTCAAATGCCCTGTCGCACGACATCTATTACAAGGTGGTCGATCCCAGCGCCTCGACGCAAAAGCGCGTGACGATTTCCAAATTGCTGCTGCTGGCCGTGGCCTTCATCGCCGCCTATGCGGCTTCGCAAAAGCCGGCCGATATCCTGTCGCTGGTGGGCGTAGCGTTTTCCCTGGCCGCCTCGACCCTGTTCCCGCCGCTGGTGCTGGGCGTGTTCTGGAAACGCGCCAATTACCAGGGCGCGCTGGCCGGCATGTTCACGGGCTTTGGCGTCTGTCTCTACTACATGCTGCACACGAGCGCCATGCTGGGTGGCAATGCCAGCGGACAATGGTTCCATATCGCACCCATTTCCGCCGGCATCTTCGGCGTGCCGGCCGGCCTGGCCGCCGCCGTGCTGGTCAGCTGGCTGACGCCGGCGCCAGGGCGGCGCAGCACGGGGCTGGTGGAACATATCCGGGCGCCGGAATGAAGACCTAAAAAATAACGTACAGAAACATCCTGAGAGACTGCATCAATGTTAATCTTGTGGAAATGGTGCTCAAATGACTACCACATTTCGCAACACCATATGGAGCATGGATGCGGTCCAGTCTTGCCAGTCTTCTCTGCGCCATCGGCGCCCCGCTTTTCCTGCTACTGTCTGCCGCCAGCCACGCGAACGACGACGGGGCAACCGTCACCGTCACGGCAGCCTTACCCATGGAGCAGTTTTTCGAGAATGCCGCGCTG
Source organism: Janthinobacterium sp. SUN073 (assembly GCF_030397665.1). GTDB lineage: Bacteria > Pseudomonadota > Gammaproteobacteria > Burkholderiales > Burkholderiaceae_D > Janthinobacterium. The sequence goes on from NZ_JAPUBT010000001.1 coordinate 1,510,107, forward strand.
AGCGGCGCCCTGCTGTCGCCCGATGGACGCCAGCTGGCCCTGCGCGTGGTTCCCAGCGACGGACACGACCGCCTGGCCGTGCTCGACCTGGCCAGCATGCGCATGCAGCCCGCGGCCGGCTTCACCGACGCCGCGATAGGTGATTTCCTGTGGGTCAATGAGCGGCGCCTGGCCTTCCGCCTGACGGACCGTTGGCAAGGCCAGGGACGCAGCCGCTACGGTTCGGGCCTGTACGCCGTCAACAGCGATGGCAGCGCGTTTCGCCAGCTTGCCGCGCGCCAAAGTACGCGGCAGTCGAAAGCCGGACGAACCTTGCTGCCACCAAATACGATCTTGATGGAAAGTATCGGCGACCAGCGCGGCACCGCCATCCATGTGCTGCAAACCGAGCATGGCGAACACGGCGCCGTGCAGTCGGCAACGCTGCTGCACCTCGATAGCGTCAATGGCAACCATACGGAAATCGACGCCCCCGCCGGTATCCGCTACTGGTTGTATGACCAGGGCGGCCAGGCGCGCATCGCCACGGCCCAGACCGATGACCAGAACCGCGTGTACTGGCGCGATCCCGCCACGGAACAATGGCAGTTGCTGGCGCAATTCGATCCGCGCAGCAACGCAAAAGACGTCTTCGAACCTGCTTTCCTGACGCCGGACGGCCACTTCTATGTCAGCGCCAGGAATGGCGGCGACAAGGCGGCGCTGTACCGTTACAACCTGCAGACAAGGCAACGCGACGCGCAGCCTGCCGTGGCCTCGCCCGATCACGATATCCGCGCCAGCATGGTGCGCAGCAATACCCGCCTGCTGGGCATCCGCTACACCACCGACACGGAAACCACCGTCTGGCTTGATGAGGACATGCAAGCCGTGCAAAAGAGTGTCAACGCCCTGCTGCCCACCACCGTCAACACCCTGAGCGTGGGCACGCGCAGCGAAACGCCCTTCGTGCTCGTAGCCAGCTGGTCGGACACCCAGCCCGCCATCTACCATCTGTACCAGCGCGACACGGGCCGGCTCACGGTCCTGGCCAAGTCGCGTCCCGGCGTAAACGCCGCGCGCATGTCTGCAAAGCAATTGCAGCACTACACGGCGCGCGATGGCCTGCGCATCCCCGCCTGGCTGACCCTGCCCAAGGCCGGCGCCGGCAAGGCACAGGCCGCGCGGCTGCCGTTGATCGTGTTCGTGCATGACGGTCCCTGGCAACGCGGCACTTGGGGCTGGAGCGGCGAGGCGCAGTTTCTCTCCTCGCGCGGCTACGCCGTGCTGGAACCCGACTACCGCGGCAGCGAAGGCCTGGGCGACGCGCATTTCCGCGCTGGCTGGAAGCAATGGGGGCTGGCCATGCAGGACGACCTGGCCGATGGCGTACGCTGGGCCATCGCACAAGGCTACGCCGATCCGCGCCGCGTCTGCATCGTCGGCACCGGCTATGGCGGCTACGCTGCGCTGATGGGGCTGGCCAGGGATGGCGAGCTGTACCGCTGCGGCGTGGCCCTGTCCGCAGTGACCGAGCTGGAGACCATCGCCGACGGACGCTGGCGCGTCGGCGCCAGCCTGTACGAGCGCTACGACCGCTATCCCGCCAGCAGCCTGATAGGCGAGGCCCCCCGCGATGCAGCCCAGTGGCGCGCCAGCTCGCCCCGCCATGTGGCCGCGCGCATCACGCAGCCCGTGCTGCTGGCGCATGGACAGCTCGACCGTCGCGTTTCCGCCAGCGACGCAGCCAGCCTGTACCAGGCCATCCGGCAAGGCAACCCGAACGCGGAATGGCTGCGCTACGACGATGAAGCCCAGGGCTTGACACTGCCCGGCAACCGCATCGACTTCTGGCGCAAAGTCGAGCAATTCCTGGCCCGCCACAATGGCCCTCGCTAACCCTGATCCTGCTCTTCCATGACCTTATCGCATTTCCTGCGCGCCGCCCTGGCGGCCGTTTTCCTCGTCGCCACGAACGTCGGCCTTCTTTTCGAATCCCGAATTCAGCGGCGCCCTGCTCTCGCCCGAGGCGCGCTACCTGGCCGTGAAGGTCAATGCGGCCCGTATGTCCGCGGCAGCTCCTGGCAATGGAATGCCGAAGTGCAATTTCTTGCCTCGCGTGGTTATGCTGTGCTGCAACCGGAATTTCGCGGCAGCACAGGCTTTGGCGCCAAGCATTTTCGGGCCGGCTGAAAACAATGGGGTTTGAAGATGCAGGACGATCTTGCCGATGGCGCGCACTGGGCCATCGCCGGCGCCAGCTATGGCGGCTATGCCGCTTTGATGGGCCTGGTCAACGATCCCGACCTGTTCCGCTGCGCCGTCGACTGAGTGGGCGTGACCGACATTAACCTGCTGTATAGCGGCCACTGGAGCTTCAAGTCCGACCTCGGCGATGACTGGAAACAGTACGGCATGCCCGAACTGATTGGCGACCAGACGGCCAACGCGGCCCAGTTCCAGGCCACCTCGCCCATCGCTCAGGCTGCGCGCATCACCCAGCCCCTGCTGCTGGCATACGGCGCCGCCGACCAGCGGGTGCCGCTGTACCACGGCAAGCAGTTTTATGCGCCGTCAAACAGCACAACCGCGATGTCGAATGGGTGGTCTACGACGAGGAAGGCCATGGCTGGACGCTGCCGCAGAATCGCATCGACTTCTGGGGCCGGGTGGAAAAATTCCTCGACAGAACTATCGGAAAAGACAGCGCCCCGGCAAAAAAGGAGTAGGCTGGAGGGCCGCTCCATTTACGAGGAAATCCCATGCCGTCTGGAAAAATTCTTGTTGCCCAGGGAGGCGGCCCCACCGCCGTCATCAACCAGTCGCTGGTGGGCGTGGTGCTCGAATCGCGGCGCTTTCAACATGTCACGCGCGTGTATGGCGCGCTGCACGGCGTACGCGGCATCATCAATGAGGAATTCGTCGATCTGACGCAGGAAACCAGCCACAACCTGGAACTGGTGGCCGCCACACCGTCCTCGGCCCTCGGCTCCACGCGCGACAAGCCTGATATTGCCTACTGCCAGCAAATCTTTGAAGTCTTGCGCGCGCACGAGATCGAGCATTTCTTTTACATCGGCGGCAATGATTCGTCCGATACCGTGCGCATCGTCAGCGAGGAAGCGCACAAGGCTGGCTATCCGCTGCGCTGCATCCACATCCCGAAAACCATCGACAACGACCTGGTCGGCAGCGACCACACACCGGGCTTTCCCTCGGCCGCGCGTTTCGTCGCGCAAGCGTTCGCCGGCGCCAACCTCGACAACGCGGCCTTGCCCGGCGTCTACGTGGGCGTGGTGATGGGCCGCCACGCGGGCTTTTTGACGGCCGCCTCGGCGCTGGGCAAGAAGTTCCCCGACGATGGCCCGCACCTGATCTACCTGCCCGAGCGCGTCTTCGTGCTGGAGCAATTCCTTGCCGACGTGAAAGCCACATATGAAAAATACGGCCGCTGCGTGATCGCCGTCTCGGAAGGCATCCACGATGCCTCGGGCGAACCGATCGCCAGCCTGCTGGCCAAGCAGGTGGGCAATGAAGTGGAACGCGATGCGCACGGCAATGTGCAATTGTCCGGCACGGGCGCGCTGGCCGACCTGCTGTGCGACGAGATCAAGGCGAAACTGGGCATCAAGCGCGTGCGCGGCGATACCTTCGGCTATCTGCAGCGCTCCTTCATCGGCTGCGTCTCCGATGTCGATCAACGCGAAGCGCGCGAAGTGGGCGAAAAGGCGGTGCAGTTCGCCATGTGGGGCGACCGCGACGGCTCCGTCGCCATCAAGCGCACGGGCTTTTATTCCGTCGACTACGAGTTGCTGCCCCTTTCCGACGTGGCGGGCAGGACGCGCACCATGGAAGACGAATTCATCAGCGCCAGCGGCACGGACGTGACCGATGCTTTCAGGCTGTATCTGCGCCCGCTGCTGGGTTCGGGCATGCCCGATGCCTTCCGCCTGCGCGCGGCGAAAGTAGCGAAGGTGCTGAAACCCTAGCTGGACTCCGCCAGCAGCAGCGGCCGTAGTTTCACGGCCGCTTCCTTCAACTGTGGCACGTGCTGCAGCAGCTGCTCCACGGACTTTCTCGCCACGGGCGCGTGGCAGGCCACGGCCGCCACGATGCGCCCGTCGGCGGCGCAGATGGGCACGGCCACGGCCACCATGCCGTGCACGAATTCCTCGTCGTCGATGCCGATGCCCAGGCGGGCGATGCGCACGATCTCGCGTTCCAGCAGCACCGGGTCCGTGATGCTTTTCGGCGTGCGCGCCTCCAGGCTCAGCATGGCCAGCAATGCGCGCCGCTCCAGCAGGGTCATGTGTGCCAGGAATAATTTCCCGCTCGCCGTGCAATGCATGGGCGCGCGCGTGCCGAGCACCAGGTGCAGGCGCAGCGGTTCCTGCGTTTCCACCCGGTCCACATACACGATCGCATTGCCTTCGGGAATGGCGAGATTGCAGGTCTCGCCCGTGGTCGCCACCAGGCTGCCCAGGATGCTGCGGCTCACGCGGATCAGGGCATTGTTGCGCAAGGTCGCCAGCGCCAGGTTAGTCGAAGCGGCACCGGGTACATAGCCGCGCCCCACGGGCGTGCGCAGCACATAGCCATGTTGCTCCAGCGTATCGAGCAGGCGCATCATGCTCGCTTTCGGCACCTGCATGCGCGCCGCCAGCTGCGACAGGGTCAAGGGCTGGCTGGCGCTGGCCAGGTGCTCGATCAGGCGCAGCACGCGCAAGCCACGCGCCTCGTCGCCATGGCTGGCCGCCGCGCTGGCAGCCACCACGCCGCCCGCCGAGCTGTCTTCTTCGGCCTCGGCCTGCCGTTTTTGAAACGTATCCTGCATGTTCTGTTTCACCTCTCGCGTATGCGGCTGTTTCCGCTTGTCCCGGCGCTGCTCGTCTTTTATAAATGGAACCAGACGTTCCAAAACATCAAATAAAAGACCAGTGTATCGCAGAAATCGCCCGCAAAGGCAAGCGATACCACCAACGCGGGAGACCAGGGCAATGTCACAAACACACTACGATTACATCGTCGTCGGCGCCGGTTCGGCCGGCTGCGTGCTGGCCAACCGCCTGTCGCACGACAGCAACAACCAGGTACTGCTGCTGGAAGCGGGCGGCAAGGACAACAATCCATGGATACACGTGCCGGTCGGCTATTTCAAGACCATGCACGATCCCAAGCTGGACTGGTGCTACCGCACGGAAGCGGACGCCGGCATCGCCGGGCGCCAGTTGCAATGGCCGCGCGGCAAGGTCCTGGGTGGCTCCAGCTCGCTCAACGGCTTGCTGTATGTACGGGGCCAGAAAGAAGACTACGACCGCTGGGCCGAGCTGGGCAATGCAGGCTGGAGCTATGCCGAGGTGCTGCCCTATTTTAAAAAATCGGAAGACCAGGAACGCGGTGCCAGCGATTACCACGGCGTCGGTGGTCCCTTGAAGGTATCGGACCTGCGCCTGCGCCGCCCCATCGCCGAACATTTTATTGCCGGCGCCACGGAAAGCGGCATCCCCTTCAACGCCGATTACAACGGCGCCACGCAGGAAGGCGTCGGCTACTTCCAGCAGACGGCCAGCAAGGGCTTGCGCTGGAGTACGGCGAAAGCCTTTTTGCGTCCGGCGCGCAAGCGCGCCAACTTGCGCGTGGAAGTGCGCGCGCAGATCACGCGCGTGCTGTTCGAGGGCAAGCGCGCCGTCGGCATCGAATTTCGGCAAGATGGCCAGCTGCGCCAGGCGCGCGCCAGCGGCGAAGTGATTTTATGCGCGGGCGCCATCGGCTCGCCGCATATCCTGCAATGCTCGGGCGTGGGGCCGCGTGCCCTGTTGGAAGAGGTGGGCGTGCCTCTGGTGCACGACTTGCCCGGCGTGGGGCAGAACCTGCAAGACCATTTGCAGATCCGCCTGGTCTTCAAGACACGGCTGAAAACCCTGAACGATGAAGTCAACAGCCTGTGGGGCAAGCTGTGGGTGGGCATGCAATATGTGTTTTCCCGCTCCGGCCCACTCACTTTGGCGGCCAGCCAGGTGACGGTGTTTACCAAATCCTCGCCCGAGGTGGAGCGGCCCGACATCCAGTTCCACATGCAGCCGCTGAGCGCCGACAAGCCGGGCGAAGGCGCGCATCCGTTTTCAGCGTTTACCTCGTCCGTGTGCCAGCTGCGCCCGCACAGCCGTGGCCACGTCTCGATCAAGTCCGCCGATCCCCTCGCCTATCCGGGCATTTATCCCAATTACCTGTCCGACCCGCGCGACCAGCACACTGCAATCGCCGCCCTGCGCGTGGCCCGGAAAATCGCCGCCGCCCCGTCGCTGGCGCCGCACATCATTTCCGAGTTCGTGCCCGGCCCGCAATTCGAGACGGACGCGCAGCTGCTGGACGCGGCGCGCCGCTTCAGCCAGTCGATCTACCACCCCAGCGGCACCTGCAAGATGGGCCACGACGCCATGGCCGTCGTCGATGACCGCCTGCGCGTGCACGGCATGCAGAACCTGCGCGTGGTCGACGCCTCGATCATGCCGGAAATCGTCTCGGGCAATACCAACGCGCCCACCATCATGATCGCCGAAAAAGCCGCCGACATGATCCTGGCGGACGCCGTGCGCCTGCCCAGGGCCGCCTAGCCAACGCCCCGTCCACTTCCACCGACAAGGAGGATGCCAGCGGCGGGCAGACGGCCCCGCCTCCAATGACCCGGCGACAAGCCAGGCATCAAACACATAATCGATATCGATTGGAGACTAGATATTATGGATAACAATCCGAACCATCCGAAAAAGGCCAAAGAGCTGCGGAAAGTCGTGATGGCCAGCGTGATCGGCGCCACCATCGAGTGGTACGACTTCTTTTTATACGGCGTCGTCGCCGGCATCGTGTTCAGCAAGCTGTATTTCCCGGGCGGCGATCCGCTCGTCTCGACCATGCTGGCCTATGGCACCTTCGCCGTGGGCTTTTTGTCGCGCCCCATCGGCGGCGTGATCTTCGGCCACTTCGGCGACAAGATCGGCCGCAAGAGCATGCTGGTGATGACCCTGATGATCATGGGTGTCTCCACCTTCCTGATCGGCGTGCTGCCGACCTACGACCATATCGGCTACTGGGCGCCCGGCCTGCTGCTGTTCCTGCGCGTGCTGCAGGGCATCGGCCTCGGGGGCGAATGGGGCGGCGCCGTGCTGATGGCGTACGAATACGCGCCGCCGAAAGAGCGCGGCTTCTACGCCAGCCTGCCGCAGATCGGCCTGGCCATCGGCCTGTGCCTCGCGTCCGGCGTGGTGGCGATCCTGTCGTACACCCTGACGGATGCGCAATTCCTCGCGTGGGGCTGGCGCGTCGCCTTCATTTTATCTGCGGCCCTGGTCTTCATCGGCATGTGGATACGCTTGAACGTGATGGAAACGCCGGAATTCCAGGCGGTGAAAGAGAAGAACGCGGAGACGCAGATTCCATTTTTCGACCTGCTGAAGCGCTATCCGGGCAATGTATTAAAAGGCATGGGCGCGCGCTATATCGACGGCGTGTTCTTCAATATCTTCGGCGTGTTTTCCATCACCTATCTGACCAACACCATCAAGATCGCCCGCACGGAAGCGCTGATGGGCGTGATGGCGTCGGCCGTCGTGATGTGCTTTTGCATCCCGTTCTTTGGCCGCCTGTCGGATCGCATCGGCCGCAGCAAGGTGTTTTTCTGGGGTGCATTGATCACGGGCGTGTCGGCCATTCCCGCCTTCTGGATCATGCTGCACCACGCCGACAATCCGCTGCTGCTGTGGTGTTCCGTGATCATCCCGCTGGGCGTGCTGTATTCGGCCGTGTACGGCCCGGAAGCGGCCCTGTTCTGCGACCTGTTCGACGCCAAGGTGCGCTACACGGGCATCTCCTTCGTGTACCAGTTCTCCGGCATCTTCGCCAGCGGCCTGACGCCCATCATCGCCACCTACCTGCTGAAAACGGGCAATGGCGAGCCGTGGCATATCGTCGGCTACATCCTGTTCGCCTCCCTCGTCTCGGCCGTCAGCGTGGCCATGATCGGCAGGGGCGGCGCGCAATCGGAAGGCCGCATGAAGACGGCGCACGCAAGGTAAGACCTCCGGACGTAAAAAAAGGCAGGCCTCTCGCGAGTGCCTGCCTTGTTTGTTCAAGCTGAAGCTTAGATCACGATAGTCTGGTGCTCGTCGCCCACGCGCGCGCGGATGGTGCCGATGCGCGAGACGCTTTCGCCAGCCGCTTGCAATTGCGCGATGGCGGCGTCCGCGTTTTCCTGCGAAACGATGACGGTCATGCCGATGCCGCAGTTGAAGACGCGGTGCATTTCGGCGTCAGCCACGCCACCGTGCTGTTGCAGCCACGTGAACAGCGGCGGCATGGTCCACGATTTCGAGTCGAGCTCGGCCACCAGGCCAGGCTGCAGCACGCGGGGGATGTTTTCCACCAGGCCGCCACCGGTGATGTGCACCATGCCTTTGACTTCCATGGCGTCCATCAGTGCCAGCAGCGGCTTGACGTAGATGCGCGTCGGCTGCATCAGCACGTCGGCCAGCTTGCGGCCGTGGAAGTCGCCTTCCAGGTCCGGCTTCGCCACTTCGATGATCTTGCGCACCAGCGAGTAACCGTTCGAGTGCACGCCCGACGAGGCCAGGCCCAGCACCACGTCGCCCGGGGCGATCTTGGTGCCGTCGATGATTTTCGATTTTTCCACGGCGCCGACGGCAAAACCTGCCAGGTCGTATTCGCCGGCAGGGTACATGCTCGGCATTTCCGCCGTTTCGCCGCCGATCAGCGCGCAGCCCGCCTGTTCGCAACCCTGGGCGATGCCCTTGATGACGTCGGTGGCAATCGCCACGTCCAGCTTGCCGCAAGCGAAATAGTCGAGGAAGAACAGCGGTTCGGCGCCTTGCACCAGGATGTCGTTGACGCTCATGGCGACCAGGTCGATGCCGACCGTGTCATGGCGGTTCAGTTCGAACGCCAGGCGCAATTTGGTGCCGACGCCGTCGGTGCCCGAGACCAGCACCGGTTCCTTGTACTTCTTGCTGATTTCAAACATGGCGCCAAAACCGCCCAGGCCGCCCATCACGCCTTCGCGCAGGGTGCGCTTGGCAAACGGCTTGATTGCTTCGACTAAAGCGTCGCCTGCGTCGATATCGACGCCAGCGTCACGGTAGGAAAGGGAAACATTAGAAGTCTGGTTCATGGTGTGGTGGCAGCGGAGGCGGTAAAATAGAAGGCGGATACCCGCCGGCACGCGCGCGCAACTATGTTTTTCAACATCGTGCGGCAGGACGCCAGCGGGTGAATTCGGTCGATCAAGACGCTATTTTATCAAACTGCCCCGCCATTTCGTAATTAACTGCCTTTTTTTAACGCAACAGCACAAACTACATGCCATTCGCCATCACCGCCGAGCAGAAGCAAACAGCATTTTGGATCGCGGTCTGGCTGGCATTCTTGCTGCTGCTCGTCAGCCTGGGCCCCATCCTGACGCCCTTCCTGGCCGCCGCCATCCTCGCCTACGTGCTCAATCCTGGCGTGGACCGCTTGCAACGCCTGCATTACAAGCGCTTTTACGTGCCCCGACCGCTGGCCGTGCTGGTCGTCGTGGTGTTGTTTTTCCTCGCGATCACGGCGCTGGTGCTGATCGTGGTACCGGTATTGCAGAAGGAAATTCCCCTGCTGCAAGCGCAGATCCCGCAGTTCCTGAACAAGGCGAATGATTTCCTGGCGCCAAAACTGCGCGACCTGGGCATCCGGGTACGGCTCGACGGCACGGGCATCAAACGCATGCTGAGCCAGCAGATGGCCACCAGTGGCGATGAAATCTGGAGCACGGTACTCGCCTCGGCGCGCATCGGCGGCACGGCCGTGCTGGGCTGGCTGGCCACCGTGGTGCTGATTCCCGTGGTGCTGTTTTATTTGTTGCTGGACTGGCATCCGATGCTGGCGCGCATCGCCGGCGCCGTGCCGCGCCGCTGGGTCGGGCGCACGGTGGGCATGGCGCAGGAAGTCGACACCCTGCTGGCGCAATACCTGCGCGGCCAGCTGCTCGTCATGCTGGTACTGGCCACGTATTACTCGGTGGCGCTGGCCATCGCCGGTTTTGAAGTGGCATTGCCTGTCGGCATCATTACGGGCTTGCTGGTGTTCATCCCCTACCTGGGCTTCGGCCTGGGGCTGATGCTGGCGCTGATCGCCGCCCTGCTGCAGTTTGCCGACTGGAGCGGCGTCATCGCCGTGGCCGTCATCTACGGCTGCGGCCAGGTCATCGAAGGCTTTTTCCTCACGCCGCGCCTGGTGGGCGAGCGCATCGGCCTGAACCCGCTGGCCGTCATCTTCGCCTTATTAGCTTTCGGACAATTGTTCGGTTTCGTCGGCGTTTTACTCGCTTTACCCGCTTCTGCCGTGCTGATGGTCGCTTTTAAGCATCTAAGACGCCACTACCTGTCCAGCAGCTTCTATAATACCTAGTAAAAGCGGATATCATATCAACCTGACAATACCACGATGCACAAGCAGTAATGAAAAACAGGACAAGGCGTACGCCATGAAACAACTGGTGCTCGATTTAGGCACAGACCAGGCGCACAGCCTCGATACCTTCGAGGTGGGACAGAATGCCGAAGTGGCGCAGCTGATGCGCCAGTTCGCCGCGCGCACGTCGCGCGAACATTTTGCCTACCTGTGGGGCGAACTGGCCGCCGGCAAGAGCCATCTGCTCAAGGCCCTGGCCAGCACCGAGCGCGCGCGCTATATTTCGCCGTTCTCGATCGAGTCCGAATTCGTGTATTCGCCCGACGTCGACCTGTACCTGCTCGACGACTGCGAAAAGCTGTCGCCGCTGGCGCAGATCGACGCGTTTGCCCTGTTCAATGAAATCCGCGCCAACAAGGCCTATATGGTGTGCAGCGGCGCCGTGCCGCCGGCCGTGCTGCCCGTGCGCGAAGACTTGCGCACGCGCATGGGCTGGGGCCTGATCTATCAAATCCACGGCTTGACCGACGATGAAAAGATCGCCGCCCTGACCCAGGCGGCCACCACCCGCGGCTTGACCTTGTCGCCGGGCGTGTTACCCTATCTGCTGTCCCATTTCCGGCGCGACATGCGTTCGCTGTCGACGATGCTGGACTCTCTCGACCTCTACTCCCTTGAAACCCAACGCCCGATCACCTTGCCATTGTTGCGCGAGTTGCTGCAGGCGGAAGCGAAAGAATGATGAATCTGGCCCTGTTTGACCTCGACCACACCCTGCTGCCCATCGACTCGGATCACGAGTGGGGCGAATTCCTGGTACGCATCGGTGCCGTGGACGCCGCCGAATTCACCCGCCGCAACGACGAATTTTTCGCGCAATACCAGGCCGGCACGCTCGACCCGGTGGAATACCTGGAATTTTCCCTCGGCACGCTGGCGCAGTTCCCGCGCGAACGCCTGGAAGCGCTGCACCGGCAATTCATGGCCGAAGTGGTCTTGCCGGCCATCCGCCCCGAAGTCGTGGCCCTGCTCAAGCAGCACCAGGATGCGGGTGATTTGCTGGCCATCGTCACGGCCACCAACCATTTCATCACCAAGCCCATCGCCGATGCGCTGGGCGTCGAGCACCTGCTGGCCGCCATGCCCGAATATGACGCTGCAGGCAACGTCACGGGCAAGCTGCTGGGCACGCCGACCCTGGGCGCGGGCAAGCTGACCCACACCCACGCCTGGCTGGAAAAGATGGGCAAGGAACTGGGGCAGTTCGAGCGCAGCTATTTTTACAGCGATTCACACAACGACATACCCTTGCTATCGGTCGTGACCCACCCTGTCGCGACCAATCCCAACACCGCTTTGAGCGCACACGCATCCCTCCACGGCTGGCCATCACTCCATTTATTCAATGATTAAAAAATTCATCCGCAAGATCCTCGGCGTTAAAAAAGAGGCAGCGCGCGACACCACGGCACCCATCGTGCTCGGTCCCGCGCAACACGGAATCGACCCGAAACTGGTGTCGTCGAATGCCATCCGCGTCACCAGCAGCCTGCAGGAAGCGGGCTTCGAGGCCTTTGTCGTCGGCGGCGCCGTGCGCGACCTGCTGCTGGGCGTCAAACCCAAAGACTTCGACATCGCCACCAACGCCACGCCGGAACAGGTCAAGCGATTGTTCCGCCGCGCCTTCATCATCGGCAAGCGCTTCCAGATCGTGCACGTGATGTTCGGCCAGGATTTGCTGGAAGTGACGACCTTCCGCGGCGCCGGCGCCGACTCCGCGCCCAAGGATGAACATGGCCGCGTCCTGCGCGACAATACCTTCGGTCTGCAGCACGAAGACGCGCTGCGCCGCGACTTCACCATCAACGCCATGTACTACAACCCGGCCACGCAGGAAGTGCTCGATTACCACGGCGGCGTGGAAGACATCCGCGCCAAGACCTTGCGCATGATCGGCAAGCCGGAAGAGCGCTACCGTGAAGACCCCGTGCGCATGCTGCGCGTGGTGCGCTTCGCCGCCAAGCTGAAATTCACCATCGAGCCGCATACGGCCGCGCCGATTCCCATCATGGCGCCGCTGATCAACAATGTGCCCGCGCCGCGCGTGTTCGACGAGATGCTGAAGCTCCTGATGAGCGGGCACGCGCTGGCCTGCCTGCAGCAGCTGCGCAAGGAAGGCTTGCATCACGGCTTGCTGCCGCTGCTCGACGTGGTGCTGGAACAGCCGCTGGGCGCGAAATTCGTCACCCTGGCGCTGGACGCCACGGACCAGCGCATCGCCGCCGGCAAGACCGTCTCGCCGGGCTTCCTGTTTGCCTCGCTGCTGTGGCACCAGGTGCTGGAAAAATGGACGGCCTACCGCGCCGCCGGCGAGTCGACCATCCCCGCGCTGCACCTGGCGGCCGACGACGTGCTCGACTCGCAAACGGAAAAGCTGGCCCTGCAGCGCAAGATCGGCTCCGACATGCGCGACATCTGGTCGATGCAGCCCCGCTTCGAGCGCAGAGTCGGCAAGGCGCCACATAAACTGCTGGAACACCTGCGCTTCCGCGCCGGCTACGACTTCCTGCTGCTGCGCTGCGCCTCGGGCGAGATCGACATGGAGATCGGCGAATGGTGGACCGCGTTTTATGAAGGCGACGAGGAAACGCGCGAAGCGCTGCTCGTCAGCGCGAATGCCGCGCCGGGCGCCGTCAAGAAGAAGCGCCCGCCACGCCGCAGTACACGCAGCAAGACGGGTACAGGCGGCTCGACCACCGGCAGCAGCGGCGACGAATAATGGTCGTCATTGCTTACATCGGCATCGGGGCCAACCTGGGCGATGCGCGCGCGAATGTGCAGGATGCGATTGCGCGCCTGGCGCGCCTGCCCGGCGCCAGCTTGCTGGACGCCTCGTCCAGCTACCGCACGGCGCCCATAGCTTCCAGCGGTGACGACTACATCAACGCCGTGGCGCGCATCACGACCAGCCTGCCGGCCGAAGAGCTGCTGCTGGCGCTGCACGCCATCGAGGCGGCGCACGGGCGCGAACGGCCTTACCGCAACGCCCCGCGCACGCTGGACCTGGACTTGCTGCTGTACGGCAATGAACGGATCGCCAGCGCCAGCCTGACGGTGCCGCATCCACGCATCACCGAGCGCGCCTTCGTGCTGGTGCCGCTGCTCGAACTGGCGCCCGCCGTCGTCGTGCCCGGCCTCGGGGCGGCGCAGGACTACCTGGCAAGCGTCGCTGACCAGGCCATCAGCCAGCTCTGAGCCGTCTCGCTCGCATCCTCTACAATGCCGCTCCTGCAGCGCGCCGCATAAAGTACTACACTAGCGGCGTCGCAATCGCATCACCCCCCTTTCACTCTAGAGAATACCTATGTCCGCTTATTTGCAAGGAACAGATCTGGCCGCCAAAGACAAGGCCGCCACACCGGCGCCGGCGCCGGCGCCATCCAAGCCTGTCGCCAACAAGGCCGTGACCATCCACACCCTGGCCACGCTGCGCGCCGCCGGCGAAAAGATCACCATGCTGACCTGCTATGACGCCAGCTTCGCGTCGCTGATGGACCGCTGCGGCGTGGAAATCCTGCTGATCGGCGATTCGCTCGGCATGGTCTGCAATGGCCACAACTCCACCCTGCCCGTCACCGTGGCCGAACTGGCCTACCACACGGCATCCGTGGCGCGCGGCAGCAAGTCGGCCATGATCCTCGCCGACCTGCCGTTCGGCGCGTATGGCACGCCCGAGACAGCCTATGCCAACGCCGTCATTCTGATGCAGGCTGGCGCGCACATGATCAAGATCGAAGGCGGCGCCTGGCTGGCCGAGATCGTCCGCTTCCTCACCGAGCGCGGCATCCCCATCTGCGCCCACATCGGCCTGACGCCGCAATTCGTGCACCAGCTGGGCGGCTACAAGGTGCAGGGCAAGAGCACGGAAAGCGCCACGGAGCTGAAGAACGACGCGCTGACGCTGCAAAACGCGGGCGCCGCCATCGTGCTGATGGAAGCCATGCCGTCGCAGCTGGGCAAGGAAGTGACCGAGATGCTGACGATACCGACGATCGGCATCGGCGCCGGTCCCGACTGCTCGGGCCAGGTGCTCGTCATGCACGACATGCTGGGCGTCTTCCCAGGCCGCAAGGCGCGCTTCGTGCGCAACTTCATGGAAGGCGCGGCCAGCATCGACGACGCCGTCATTGGCTACGTCAAGGCCGTCAAGGATGGCAGCTTCCCGGCGCTGGAACACTGCTTCTGATGCTTTGATTGGAGTTCGTGGGTGTTCGCTGAACCCATAGCAACTACCGGGGTCAGACCCTCAGGGTCTGACCCCAGCCCTTCGTTTTGGGTTATCTGTATTTACCCCACCTGTATCCAAGTCGTCTTCAATTCCGTGTACTTGTCCAGTGCGTGCAATGACTTGTCGCGCCCGTTGCCCGATTGCTTGTAGCCGCCGAACGGCACGGTGATGTCGTCGCCGTCGTACTGGTTGACGTGCACGGTACCGGCGCGCAGGGCGCGCGCCGTCTGGATCGCCTTGCTGATGTCGGAGGTCCACACGGCCGCCTGCAAGCCGTACGGCGTGGCGTTGGCCTGTTGGATGGCGTCGGCGATATCCGTAAAGCCCAGCACCGACAAGACGGGGCCGAAGATCTCTTCGCGCGCGATCGTCATGCCGGTATCCACGCCGAAGATGGTCGGCTGCACGTAATAGCCACCCGTCTCAAGGCGCACGGCCTCGCCGCCACCGAGCAGCTGCGCGCCTTCGTTCTTGCCGGCCGCGATATAGCCCATCACCGTGTTCATCTGCGTGGCGTCGACAATCGCGCCCATGACGGTGGCTTCATCGAGCGGGTCGCCCGGCTGGAAGCGGGGCAGCATGGCCAGCGCCTTGGTGACAAATTCTTCCTTGATCGATTCTTCCACGAACAGGCGCGATGGTGCGTTGCAGCTTTCGCCCTGGTTGAAGAAGATGGACCCGACGGCGGCTGCCACGGCCTTGTCCAGGTCCGGGCAATCGGCGCAAACGATGTTGGCGGACTTGCCGCCCAGTTCCGTCCATGCCCGTTTTAAATTCGACTGGCCCGCCATCTGCACGATCAACTTGCCCGTGCGCGTGGAACCCGTAAAGCCGATGCAATCGACATCCATGTGCAGCGCCAGCGCGGCGCCGGCTTCATTGCCGTAACCTGGCAGCACGTTGAAGACACCCGCCGGTACGCCCGCCTCCAGCGCGATGTCGGCCAGGCGCAGCGCCGTCAGCGGTGATTTTTCGGACGGTTTCAATATCACGCTGTTGCCGGCTGCGAGGGCGGGCGCGATCTTCCAGGCGGCCATGATCATCGGGTAATTCCACGGCACGATGGCGGCGACGACACCCACCGGTTCGCGCGTGATCAGGGCCAGGCTGTTGGCCGGGGTCGGCGCGATTTCATCGTAGACCTTGTCGATCGCCTCGCCATACCAGCGCAGGCAATTGGCCGTGGCGCCCACGTCCACGCTCTGGCTGTACTTGATCGGTTTACCCATGTCCAGCGTTTCCAGCAGGGCCAGCTCGGGACCGTATTTCTGCACCAGGTCGGCGAACTTGATCAATATCCGCTTGCGCTGCGCGGGCGACTTGCCTGCCCAGCGGCGGTCATCGAAGGCGGCGCGCGCGGCCTGCACGGCCGCGTCCACGTCGGCGCCATCGCAGCGGGCCACCTGCCCCAGCAGACGCCCATCGATGGGCGACAGATTGTCGAAAGTCTGGCCGGACCTGGCCGCGACCCGCTCGCCGTTGATGAAGGCGCGTCCATCGATCGCGAGCGCTGCGGCCCGTGCATGCCAGCTGGTGTTTTCCGTCATGGTCATCTCCTGTGTCAGTGTAAGAGCAGCTTACTCCTGGTCTGCCAAATAGGCCGCAGACAGTTGCTTGCGGCGCTGCCGGTCGGCGCGCGCCAGCAGCACGGCATACACGATGACGGCGAGCGTCACCACCAGAATCGTCAGCGCGGCGATGGCATTCACACGCGGATCGAGCCCCAGGCGCGCGCGCGAGAAGATCACCAGCGGCATCGTCGTCGAACCGGGGCCGGACAAAAAGGCCGACAGCACCACGTCGTCGAGCGACAGGGTGAACGTCAGCAACCAGGCTGAGGCCAGCGCCTGCGTGATGTTCGGCAGGGTCACGAGAAAGAACACCTGATGCGCGCGGCAACCCAGGTCCATCGCCGCTTCGGCCAACGATTTACTCATCTCCTGCAGGCGCGACTGCACCACCACGGCCGCATACGCCATGCCCAGCAGGGTGTGACCGAACCACATCGTCAGCACGCCCCGCTCGGGGAAACCGAAGACCTTTTGCATGGACACCAGCATCAGCAGCAGGGACAGGCCGATGATCACTTCCGGCATCACCAGCGGCGCGCTGACCATGGATGAAAACAGGGTGCGGCCGCGGAAGCGCTGGTAATTGGTCAGCGCAAAGGCGGCAAACGTGCCCAGGATGACGGACGAGGTGGCCGACATGAAGGCGATTTTCAATGACAGGCCGAAGCCCGAGATGATCTGCGTATCGTTCATCAACTCGCTGTACCAGCGCAGTGAAAAGCCGCTCCACACCATGTCCTGGCGCGAGCTGTTGAACGAGAAGACGATCAGCACGATGATGGGCAGGTACAGGAACAGATAGCCCAGCGAGAGCCAGCCGCGCCCGAACCAGCGCTGCAGGAAATTACGTCCGTTCATGTGCGCTCCTCCGCGTCCTGGTCCGTCTTGTATTTGTTAAAAATGGCCATCGGCACGAGGATCAGCAAGACCACCAGCACCGTCACGGACGAAGCCATGGCCCAGTCGTTATTCGTGAAATATTCATCCCACAGCACGCGGCCGATCATCAACGTTTCCGGTCCGCCCAGCAGCTCGGGAATCACGTATTCGCCCACGGACGGGATGAACACCAGCATGGCGCCGGCGATGATGCCCGATTTCGACAGCGGCACCGTGATGCGCCAGAACGCCTGCAAGGGCGTGGCGCCCAGGTCGGCCGCCGCTTCCAGGTAGCGCATGTCCATTTTCACCAGATTCGCATACAGAGGCAGGATCATGAACGGCAGGTAGGCGTACACCATGCCGACCACCAGCGAGAATGAGGTATTCATCATGTGCAGCGGTTCCTGCACGATGCCCAGCACGAGCAGCAGGTCGTTGAGCAAGCCGTGGTTGGCCAGGATGCCCTTCCACGCATACACGCGCAGCAGGAACGAGGTCCAGAACGGCAGCATCACCAGCATCATCAGCACGGGCCGGATCGACGGTTTGGCGCGCGCCATGAAATAGGCGAACGGGTAGCCGATGAACAGACAGATGGCCGTGGTGATGGCCGCATACTTGATGGAACTGAGGTAGGTGAGCAGATACAGTTCATCGGCGGCGATAAACAGGTAGTTGGCAATTTTGACCTTCAGCACAACGATGCCGTCGACGTACGACAGCAAGCCGCCGAACGGGCTGCCCGCCGTGTCCATGTCGGACAGGCTGATGCGCAGCACGATCAGGAAGGGAACCAAAAAGGCGGCCGCGAGGAACAGTGACGGCACGGCGATGACGGCGTTGCGCCCGGTGACCCAACGCAGCGTGACCAGGCTGCGCAGCGATTGCAGAAGGGACGTCATGATGGCCTCAGCTGGTCAGCACGACGATGTCGGCGCCATCCCACCAGACCCACACGCGCTGTTCGCGCTCCAGGCGCGCGGCGTCGTGGCGGGCCGCGTTGGTGCGCGAGACTTTCACCACCGTGCCGCTGTCGAGGCGCACATGGTAGCTGGTTTCATTGCCAAAATACGCCATGGCGACGATCACGCCCTGGGCGCAGTTGTAGCCATGTTCCGCTGGCGACGCGCGCTCTTCCAATGTCGGTGGCTCGATCTGGATGCCGATTTTTTCGGGGCGCACGGCCACCGAAACATCCATGCCCAGATTACCCGTGATGCCATGCGCGACATAGTGCTCGCCATCGGGCGTGGCGATCACCACGTGATCGGGCTCGTCTTCCGTGATGCGCCCGTCGAACAGGTTGACGCTGCCGATGAAATCGGCGACGAAGCGGCAGTTCGGCGTCTCGTAGATTTCGCCCGGCGCGCCCACTTGCAGGATGCGCCCTTCGCTCATGACGGCGATGCGCGTGGCCATGCTCATCGCTTCATCCTGGTCATGCGTGACCATCACGCAGGTGACGCCCACCTGCTCGATGATGTTGACCAGCTCCATCTGCGTGCGTTCGCGCAGTTTTTTATCCAGCGCGCCCAGCGGCTCGTCGAGCAGCAGCAATTGCGGCCGCTTGGCCAGGCTGCGCGCCAGCGCCACGCGCTGCTGCTGCCCACCCGACAACTGGTGCGGCTTGCGCTTCGCGTACTGACCCAGCTGCACCAGCGCCAGCATCTGCTCGACCCGCGACGCCACTTCCGCTTTCGGCAAGCCGTCGCGGCGCAGACCGAAGGCGATGTTGTCCCACACGGACAGGTGCGGGAACAGCGCATACGACTGGAACATCATGTTGATGGGACGCTGGTGCGGCGGCACATCGACGATGCTGTTGCCCGCCAGGGCGATGCGGCCCGATGTCGGCGTCTCGAAGCCGGCCAGCATGCGCAGCAGGGTCGACTTGCCGCAACCTGAACTGCCCAGCAGGGCGAAGATCTCGCCCTGGTTGATCGTCACGGAAATATCATTGACGGCGCGCACGCCATCGAATTCCTTGACCAGCTGATCAATCAGCAAGAAAGGCGCTGGGGCGTCGCTGGCCGACGCGGCTGGTGTTGCTATCGTCATGTGGGTGCTTTGGGTAAGAGGGTCTCAAAATGAAAAACTGGCCACTACAAGAGCGGCCAGGATGGAAGTTTAGCGGAACTGCCGCGATTCTGGTCCAAAAAAACTTGAGTTAGCGTCTATTTGGGTGAAAAACTGACACCACCCCCAGAGCAAACCCCGGGGTCGTACCCTGAGGGTACGACCCCAGCCCTTGCGTTTGGGTTCAGCCAGAACCTACACCCAGCCCTTCGCTTTCACATCCGCATACGTCTTGTCCAGGCACACGCGTATCAGGCCCACCATTTCATCGATCTGCGCGCGCGTCATCACCAGCGGTGGGGCGACGATCATGCGTTCGCCCACGGCGCGCATGATGACGCCATTGTCGAACATGTGGCCGCGGCAGATCATGCCCACGCCCTGGCCCTCCTCGAACAACTCATTCTCATGCACGGTGGCGCCCTTCTTGCGCACCAGGTTCAGGCCCGCGACCAGGCCGCAGCTGTCCGCATAGCCGACCAGCGGATGCTCGCCCAGGCTGGCGAAGCACTGTTTCAGGTACGGCCCCGTATCCTCGGCCACCTTGGCCACCAGCTGTTCTTCCTCGATGATGCGGATGTTTTCCAGCGCGGCCGCACAAGCGACAGGATGACCCGAATAGGTAAAGCCATGCGTGAATTCGCCGCCCTGCTCGATCAGCACCTTGGCCACCCGATCCCCCACCAGCACCCCGCCCAGGGGCACATAGCCCGAAGTGACGCCCTTGGCAAAGGTGATCAGGTCGGGCTTGATGCCGAACAGCTCGGAGCCGAACCAGCGCCCCAGGCGGCCGAAACCGCAGATGACTTCATCGGCGATCAGCAAAATGCCGTACTTGTCGCAGATGCGCTGGATTTCTGGCCAGTAGGTGCTTGGTGGGATGATCACGCCGCCGGCGCCCTGCACCGGTTCGCCGATGAAGGCGGCCACCTTGTCGGCGCCGATCTCGAGGATTTTTTCTTCCAGCCAGCCGGCCGCTTTTACACCGAATTCCTCGGGACTCAATCCGTGGCCCGATTCCAGGTAATTGGGCTGGCCGATATGCGCGATGCCCGGTATCGGCAAGCCGCCCTGCGCATGCATGCCATCCATGCCACCCAGGGACGCCCCCGCCACCGTGCTGCCGTGATACGCGTTGTGGCGGCTGATGATGGTGTGGCGCTCCTGGTAGCCGAGGATGTCCCAGTAGCGGCGCACCATGCGCAAATTCGTGTCGTTGCCTTCGGAGCCGGAACTGGTGAAGAACACGTGCTGGAACTGCGGCGGCGATATTTGCGCCAGCTTGGCCGCCAGTTGCGCGGCCGGCACGTTGGTCGTGCCAAAGAAGCTGTTATAGAACGGCAGCGTCTCCATTTGCCGGTACACGGCTTGCGAGATCGAGGTGCGTCCATAGCCCACGTTGACGCACCACAGGCCCGACATACCGTCGACGATCTTCTTGCCCTGGCTATCCCACAGGTAGACGCCATCGCCGCGCACGATCACCCTGGCGCCTTTCGATGCCAGGTCCTGGAAATCGGTGAACGGGTGCAGGTAGTGGGCCGTATCCATTTTCTGGATGGCGTTTGTATCGTACACCTGCGGCATCGCGTTTTTCTGCGCCACGGAAGATACAAAAGCGGCGCTCGGCGCCAGCGGATTGTTGGTTGTGCTCATGCGTGTTCCTTTTAAACGTGTAATAACAGGTGTTCGCGCTCCCACGGACTGATGACCGTCATGAATTCCTGGTGCTCCAGGTCCTTGATGGCCGCATACACGTCGATGAAGCGCTCGCCCAGCACCGTGCGCAGCTTGTCTTCCGCACGCAGCAGTTGCAGGGCTTCGGGCAAGCCTTGCGGCAGTTCGAACTTCATGTCGTAGGCGCTGCCCACCATCATCGGCGTCGCTTCCAGCTGCTCAGTCATGCCCAGATAGCCGCAGGCCAGGGTCACGGCCAGCGCCAGGTACGGGTTCGCGTCGGCGCCGATGATGCGGTTCTCCACGCGGCGGTCCTGCACGCCCGACTCGGGCACGCGGAAACCCACCGTGCGGTTGTCCAGTCCCCATTGGATATTGATCGGTGCGGCCGTATGGCGCACGATGCGGCGGTAGGAATTCACGTAGGGCGCGACGATGGCCATGGCCGACGGCATATAGCGCTGCAGCCCCGCGATGTAATGCTTGAAGATGGGCGCGGCCGAACCGTCGTCGTTGCTGAAGATGTTCAGGCCCGTCTTCGCGTCGACGACGCTCTGGTGCACATGCATGGCGGACCCTGGTTCGCCGGCCATGGGCTTGGCCATGAAGGTGGCGTACATATCGTGCTTCAAAGCCGCTTCACGCAGGGTGCGCTTGAAGAAGAAGACCTTGTCGGCCAGGCCCAGCGGGTCGCCGTGCAGGAAGTTGATTTCCATCTGCCCTGCGCCGATTTCGTGGATCAAAGTGTCGACGTCGAGGTTCATCAGTTCGCAGTAATCGTAGATATCCTCGAACAGCGGGTCGAATTCGTTGACGGCGTCGATGCTGTACACCTGGCGGCTCGTTTCGGCCCGGCCGCTGCGCCCGATGGGCGGCTTCAGCGGCAAGTCGGGATCCGTGTTTTTCGCCGTCAGGTAGAACTCCAGCTCCGGCGCCACCACGGGCTTCCAGCCCTTGTCCGCATACAGTTTCAGCACGCGCCGCAACACGGATCTTGGCGCAAAATCGACCAGCATTCCATCGGAAAAATAGCAGTCGTGGATCACCTGCGCGGTGGGATCGGTAGCCCATGGCACCATGGTGATCGTGGTGGGATCGGCCTTCAAGATCATGTCGCGGTCGGTGCTGGAAATGGCGCGGTCATAGCCGCCATCGTCGACCGGGTAATTGCCCGTCACCGTCATGCCCAGCACCGCTTCCGGGATGCGCATGCCGCGCTCCTGGGTGAATTTCCCGCGCGGCAGGATCTTCCCGCGCGCCACGCCCGTCAAGTCGGGCACCAGGCATTCAATTTCCGTGACGCGCTTTTCATTGAGCCACAAATCCATATCCGTATAGGTGAAATTTTCGCGTATTGCCATGTTTCCCTCTCGCTGGTCTTGCGCTTTTCCTGATCAAGCGCCGCGTACTGCGGGCGGCGCGCCTGTCATCCCGTCCTGTCATTCTTTTTTTCTGTGCTGCTGTTCCTGGTAATCGCAGCAAGCCTGGCCAAAGGCGCCGAACAACCGCATCGACTGCGGATTGTCTTCCACCTGCCATTCCGGGTGCCATTGCACGGCCAGCGTAAAACCGGTGGCGCTGGCCACCGTATAGGCTTCCACAAGGCCGTCGTCGGCCAGGGCGTCCACCAGCAAGCCATCAGCCAGCCGGGCGATGCCCTGGCCATGCAGGGAATTGACCATCATTTCGCTCTCGCCGCCCAGCAGCCGTGACAGCAGGCCGTCCGGCATCAACTTGATGCGATGCGCGGGCGCGTACTGGCGCGCCAGGGGATCGAGCACATTCTCGCGATGGTCCATCATGCCCGGCACCGCATGCACGGCCTGGTGCAGGCTGCCGCCCAGGGCCACGTTGACTTCCTGGAAGCCGCGGCAGATGGCGAGCAAGGGCAGCTGGCGCGCCAGCGCGGCGCGGATCAGGGGCAAGGTGGTGGCGTCGCGCGCAGGGTCTTGCGGCAGGTCGGGGTGGAGAATTGCTTCGCCATACAGGCGAGCGTCGACGTTCGAGGCGGAACCGGTCAGCATGACGCCATCGGCGACCTGCAGTGCCGCGTGCAGGTCGGCGTCCAGGCCCAGCGCGGGCAACAGCAGCGGCATGCAGCCGGCGCCGCGCAGCACGGCGTGCAGGTATTTATCCTGCGCCATGTGCCAGGCGTGGCTGCCGAGTTGGCGCTGGCAGGCGGGGACGAGAACGATGGGACGGCGCATAGAGTGCTACCTCGCTGGCGTGACGATCCAATGACAGCGCCATGACAGCGCTGCCGCTCGCTACACTGTACAGCAGAGCCGGTGGAGGCGACCACACTGATGGGCGTGGCCAGCGGCGGCACACATCGCCTACACTACGACTTTGCGATATAGCTTTTATTAAAATCATCATATGCCCGTCCGGCGCCAAACACCAGCGCCACCGGCAAAGTCCCCTTACTTTCCCATGCACCCATACCGTTTTCCAGCCTGCCGAAACTCCTTTTTCACCCTGCGGGGGCAATCATGAAGCACATGCCATGGCGTGACTTCTTTGCCCTCGTGGTCAGCATCGGCGTGGTCGGCCTGGGCCTGGGCGCGACCATGCCGCTCACCGCCTTGACCCTGCACCAGCGCGGCGTGGGCACGGACATCATCGGCATGATCACGGCCGTCAGCGCGCTCGGCATCCTGGCCGCTTCGCCATTCGTCTCGCGCTGGGTGGGGCGCTTCGGCGCGCGCGCCACCATGCTGGGCGCGGTGTGGGTGGCGTCACTGGCGACGATCGCCATGCAGTTCACCGATCATCTGCTGGCGTGGAGCGTGCTGCGTTTCCTGTTTGGCGGCGCCATGGGCGTGCTGTTCACCATCGGCGAGGCGTGGGTGAACCGCCTGGCGCCCGACAATTCGCGCGGGCGCGTGGTGGCCATGTACACCACCAGTTTTACCTTCTTCCAGCTCATCGGCCCGGCCCTCGTGGCGCTGTTCAACGACAAGATCAGCTGGAGCTTCGCCGCCTGCGGCCTGCTGTTTTTGCTGGCAGTGCCGGGCCTGATGCTGATCTCGAACAGCGGCCCGGAAAGGGAGCCGGAAGAACACGGTGTGAAGTGGACCTTGATCCTGCCGCGCATGCCGATGATCGTGCTGGGCGCCGCCTTCTTTGCCCTGTTCGACACCCTGGCATTGAGCCTCCTGCCCCTGTATGCGATGGAGCACGGCATCAGCACGGACCTGGCCCTGCTGTCGGCCACCGTGGTGCTGGTGGGCGACACGGGCCTGCAATTCGCGCTGGGATGGATGGCCGACCGCTTCGGCCGCGCCAAAGTGCACGCGGCCTGCGGCGTGGCCGTCTGCCTGCTGCTGCCGCTGCTGCCATTTGCCGTCGGCACGCCGTGGCTGTGGTGGACCTTGCTGCTGTTGCTGGGCGCGGCGGCGGGCGGCATCTACATGCTGGCGCTGGTGGCCTGCGGCGAACGCTTTACGGGCCTGTCGCTGACCAGCGCCAGCGCCATCGTCAACGCCACCTGGGGCGTGACCAGCGGCGGCGGTCCCCTGCTGACGGGCGTGCTGATGCAATCGGTAGGCGTGAACGCCCTGCCGGCCGTGATGTGGGTGTGCTGCGCCATTTTCGTGGGCAGCGCCGTGTGGGAACGCAGGAAGGGGATCGTCTAGCGTTTTTTACTTTTTCTCCAGCCGCTGCCGCAGCTCCTCGGCCACCGGATAGTCGGGATAGGCTTGCCGGAACGCGGCCCATTCCTCCTGCGCCAACGCCGCTTCGCCCGCCTTGAGCAGGGCGTCGATCTTCACCAGCCACACGGAAGCGTCAAGCTTTGCCGGCGGCGGCAACGGCGCCGACTTTGCTGCGATGGGAGCGGGCATGGCCAGCGCGCGCTGCACCGGTGCCTGACGCCGCAGGCTCGATTCGGCCTGCATGGCGGCTTGCTGCTCCATCGCCTCCCGCATTGCCGGGGGAGGTGGCGGGGCCGGAGGCGCTGGCGCGGGTACGGATGCTGGCGCCGGCTCGGCTTGCGCCGGCGACCTCGGTGCGGCCTTGGCCATGGCGCGCGGTGCTGGCGGTAGTGGCGCAAACTCAGTCTCAGGTGCGGCGGCCGGTGCAATGACCGGTGTGGCTGCCTGCATCACCTCCTGCGTGACCGGTTCCCCGACCACGGGAAATTGCGCCGGCTTCGAGCCGAACCAGTCCACGCCGATCAGGTTGACCGTCAGCAGCACGGCCGCCGCCAATCCCAGCGGAATGCGCCAGCGCTGCAGGTAGTCGGGCGCCTTCTTGACGGGCAAAGTGCGCAGCACGCCATCGGCGCTGTCGTTGGCCGCTGCCGGCTGGTGCAAGGCTTTTTCCGCGTCGGCCAGAATGGCGGCATCGAGCGCGCTGGAAGGCGCGGGCTGCGGCAGGCTGGCCAGCAGTGCCTTCAATTCCTCGTCATTCGGTTCGTCGTGATCTTGATCGTGCGTATTCATGCCTGTCCTCCCGCGCTGTCCAAGCCCGCGCGCAACTTCTGCATGGCGTAGCGCAGCCGGCTCTTGACGGTTTCCGCTTCCGCCCCCGTCACCACGGCGATCTCGAGGATGCTCATGCCGCTGAACTGCTGCAGCACCAGCGCTTCCTTTTGCTCGGCCGGCAGCGCCGCGATGGCCGCATGCAGCAGCGCATGCTGCTGTTTCTGCTCCAGCGACTGCGGCGGCGATGCGCCCTCGTCGGCCAGCTCGCCTGCTTCCCCTTGTTCCTGCCCTTCCCGCTGGCGCAGGAGATCGATCAGGCGGTTGCGCGCGATCTGGTACAGATAGGTGCGAAACGCCGCCTGCGGCTGGTAGCCCGTGCGCGCCGCATGCAGGCTGGCCCACGCATCCTGCACGATCTCGTCGACCCACGCGCGGCGCGGCGCACGCCATGCCACGAAGCGGTACAGGCCCTGGCTATGGCGCCGGTACAATTCGCGAAACGACGGCAGGTCGCCGGCGCTGTAGCGCAGCATCAGTTCTTCATCCGTGGCAGTGAGTAATGTGTCGGGCATGCGAAGCAGTGTAGCCGAACTGCGCGGCAGCGACAATTCCCCTACTCCTTCAGCGTACAGTCGGCGCAATGGGCGCATAGCTGATGCGGCGTACTTCACGGATCTGTCCATCCTTGAGCGCCCCTTCCACCACTTCATAGCCGAGCAGGGCGAAGACCCGGCCCTGCAGGAACAGGGGCCGCGCATTGCCATACCAGTCCACGCAGGATGCGCGGCAACCATCGTCCGCCGCTGATAATTGGACCGGCCGCGCGGCCAGCGCCCCCAGTTCCGTCAATGTCAAACCACTGTTGCGCAGGTACAGGACGGAGGCGGCCGGCCGGCTTGATCCTGGCCGCTCGTCCGCGCCCAGGATGGGCAGGCCGATCATGCCCTCGCTGGCCGTGTGCGGCTTGTAGAAAAAGCCGTGGCTGCGCGACTCGCCCTGCGCCGCATCGGCGCGGATGTAGCGCGTGGCAATCGCCGCCTGCGTCCCCAGGCGGATGCTGCTGAAGTGCAGATCCTTGCCCTGCGCGCCGATCACCACGGCGTCATTGCCCAGCGCTTCGATGCGCTCCACGCCGTGCGGCAGGGACAAGGCTTGCACGCTGCCCGCATCAGCCCAGCGCACGGCATACAGGGGCTGGCGCGGCCATGCCTGATCCGCCTTGCGGCGTCCGGGATTGCCCGGATTGCCGTACAACAGATACGGCCCCACATAGCGGTTCTGCAGACCGTAACCGCCACCACCGGGCAACGCCTGGTAGCTGCTCGCGGGCGCACTGTCGCGGCCATCGGAAAACGACGTCAATGGCACGCGCAGCAGGGCCATGTCGCCGCGCCCGCGCGTGCCATCCCACATCGCGTCGCCCTGGCCTTCGGCGCGCAGCAGCACGTTCAGGTGGCCGTCAGCGCTTTCCAGGAACGAGAACTGGTCGACGGGAGCGCCCGCCACCTTCAGGGCGCTGGGCGCCGAACCATCGAGCGGAATGCGGAACACGCCCGAGTCGCTGCCCCGGCGCGTAGTCCACACGAAAACGGATTCGCCCGACACATAAAACACGCGGCCCTGCGGCCCCATCACGGCGGTCGCTTCGCAACGCATGTCGCGCTGCGCCAGGTCGCACACGGTGACCGTGTGCAGGGTCAGACCAAAGCCCGGTTCAGGCTCTTCATCGGTGCGGTAGATGCGCGTGGCAGGGGCGATGCGCTTGAAATCGGACGGCACGGCGTCGGGCCGCCAGCGGCGCAGCGCGGGAAAGCCGCCAAACGGATCGCCCCGGCGCAAGTTCAGCGACAGGGGCGAATAGAACACCAGTTTGCTGCCGATCAGGCGGCTGGCGTAATTGCGCGACGAGTAATAATCGTTGGAGCGCAAATGGTAGGTCGAGCGGTAGGCCAGTTTGCCATCCGCATCGATGTCGAACAGGCCGATTTCCGTGCCGCCACGGCTGTAGCTGTAGCCGATCACCACCAGCGTATCGCCGTCGATCAGCATCTCGTCATACCAGCTGCCCGACGGGTCGCTGCCCGGCGCATACGCATCGAGCGAGGACACCGGCTGCAAGGCATTGCCCCCCACCTGCACGGTGAACAGCTTGCCACGCCTGAGCATCACCAGGTGCTTGCCATGCAGCTTGACGATGCCGCCTTCGTCCACGCCCGCCGTCTGCACATTGGTGACCGATTCCGCCGCTTCCGCCGATGCTGCTGGCGCAGCCTTGGCCACCATCGGCGCGGGAGGGGCCGGCAGCGCCGACATGGACTGCGCGGTGGCGCGCTGCAGTTTCTGCTGCTCCTTCTGCAGTGCCGCCTGGCGCGCCTGCAGTTGCTGCAGGTAGCTGCTCAAGGCCTGCTCGCTGGCGAACGGCGCCAGGGTTTTCCTTGGCGCCGTGTCGGCGGCATGGCTGCCTGCCGACAGCAGCAGGGACAGCATCAATGTAATTTTAAGGGCGCTGGGCATCGCTTCTTCTCCGGTTGGCTGGGGTGTCCAACATGAAACGCAGCGGCGCAGAAAAAGGGGTTAAGGCGCGTGAAAATATTCACGCAGTAGTCACACAACTGCCGCCTTACTCAAAACCCCGTATGCGGTCGCCGTTGAAATTCGGCAGGCGCCACTCGAAATGCAGGGCCAGGAAGCGGAACAGGAAACCGGCACCGATGGACGACAGCTGCGCCACGGAGCTGTCGACCTTGAAGTGCAGCAAGCCGACATACAGGGCGCCCGTGAACAGGGCCACGGTGGCGTACACTTCGCGCTGCAGCACGAGGGGAATCTGGTTGCACAGGATATCGCGCAGCAGGCCGCCGAAGACGCCCGTGATCATCCCCGCCAGCACGACGATGGCCGGATGCATCTTGGCCGACATGGCGATGTCGCAGCCGATCACGCAAAACGCCACCAGGCCCAGGCCGTCGACCAGCAAGAAGATGGCGCGCAGATGGTGCAGGTAGCGCGCGACAAAGGCCGTGACGACGGCCGCGCCGATGGTAAACAGCAGGTACTCGGGATGCGCGATCCAGCCCAGCGGATAGTGCCCCAGCAGCACGTCGCGCACGGTGCCGCCGCCGAGCGCCGTGACGGTGCCGATCATGCAGATGCCGAACAAATCCATGCCGCGCCGCATGCCCATGATGGCGCCGGACATCGCTTCGGCGACAATCGCCACCAGGTAAATCGTATATAACAGCATGCTATTACTCTTCCGAAAATGATTTGAGAATTTGTTCGCGTTCGCGCGCTTCGCTCAAGGTGCGCGCCTCGTTCGTACCCGTGCTGGAGCCGCCATCGCCAGCGTCACCGTGCGCCATGCGCGTGTCCGCATCACCGCTGCCGCAGCTGATACTGCTGTGGATAAAGGCAAAGTTATCCTTCAGACAGTCGCCGGCCAGGTATTCGGCATACACATAATCGCCATCGAGCAGCGCCAGGCCGGGCGGCTCGGCCAATACCTGTTCGCGGCGGCCCTGCACGGCCACCTGCATGTAGTCGCGCCAGACGGGCAGCGCCAACGTCCCCCCTGTGGCATTGCCCAGGCTCTTGGGCTGGTCGTAGCCGAGCCAGACGACGGACACCAGGCCCGAGGAATAGCCGGCGAACCAGGCGTCGTAGGCGTTGTTCGAGGTGCCCGTCTTGCCGGCCGCGTCGCCGCGCCCCAGCGCCTGCGCGCCGCGTCCCGTGCCGCTCTTGACGACGTCGCGCAGCATGCTGTCCATGACGTAGGCATTGCGCGTGGAGATGACTTGCGTGCCCCGTGCCGGCGCACCCTTGGCGCGTGGCGCCGCATCGCTGAACAGCACTTCTCCGCTGCGGCTGCGCACTTGCTTGATCAGCTTTGGCGGCATCTGCATGCCGCCGTTGGCGAAGACCGCATACGATTGTGCCAGTTGCAGCGGCGTGACGGCGCCCGCACCCAGCGCCAGCGGCAGGGAGACGGGATTGCGCGCGCCCTCGAAGCCGAAGCGCGTGGCGTAGTGCTGCACGTAGCCGGGACCGGCCGCCTGCATCAGGCTGACGGCCACCAGGTTTTTCGAGCGCACGAGGCCACGCCGCACGCTGATGAAACCTTCATAGTTGTTGCCGTAATTGCGCGGACGCCACTGCCGCGCGCCCGTTTCCTGCGGCAGCAGCAAACGCTGCGTATCGTCCACGGCCGTACCGGGAAAATAGCCCTTTTCCAGCGCCGCCGAATACACGAAGGGCTTGAAGCTGGAACCGGGCTGGCGGTAGGCCTGCATGGCGTGGTTGTAGTGGTTGCGGTAAAAATCGAAGCCGCCGGCCATGGCGACGATTTCGCCGCTGTGCGCCTCGACGGAAATGAGCGCACCTTCCATCTCGGGCAGCTGGCTCACCAGCCAGCGCTTTTTCGCCGCGTCGTGCACCACGCGGATCACGCTGCCCTCGACGATGGCGCGCTTGCCATCCCACTGCAGCTTGCCGCCCAGGCGCGCGTCCGATGCCGTCAGCACGATGTCGTCGCCATTGCGCAGCTGCGCCGTCAGCTGGCGCTTGCCGCTCGTCTCGACCTTGCGCACCAGCGCGGCGCGCAATTCTCCGCTGTCCGGATAGGCGGCCAGCTGGCGCGCCACGCTATCTGCGGAGGGGGCCAGGCGCGCTTCCGGGCCACGGTAGCCGCGCCGCGCCTGCGCGTTCAATAAGCCATCGCGCAGCGACTTGTCGGCCGCGATTTGCGGCGCCATGCGGATGGTGGTCGTCACGTCCAGGCCCATGCTGTAGGCGCCTTCGGGATAGCTTTGCAAGATCAATTGACGCGCTTCCTCGACCGCATACGCGGCCGCGTGCACGGAGCTGTTGCGATCCTTGTTCAGGGCCAGTTTTTCCGCCACGGCCGCGTCGTATTCGGCCGGCGTGATGTAGCCCAGTTCGCGCATGCGCTGCAGGATGTAGTGCTGGCGCACGGTGGCGCGCTGCGGATTGGCGACGGGGTTGTAGGCCGACGGCGCTTTCGGCAAGCCTGCCAGCATGGCCGCTTCCGCGATGCTGACCTCGGCCAACGGTTTGTCAAAATAAATGTTCGAGGCGGCGGAGAAGCCGTAGGAGCGCTCGCCCAGGTAAATCTGGTTCATGTACAGTTCCAGCAACTTGTCCTTGCCGTAGTGCTGTTCCAGCTTGTAGGCGAGCAGCATCTCCGTCAGCTTGCGCTGCACCGTCTTTTCGCGCGACAGGAAAAAGTCGCGCGCCACCTGCATGGTGATGGTGCTGGCACCCTGTACGTGGTGGCCCGTGACGATGTTGGCCAAGGTGGCGCGCGTCAAGCCATAAAAGTCGACGGCGCCGTGTTCATAAAAGCGCGCATCCTCGATGGCCAGCAAGGCCTGGCGCATGCGCAGCGGGATCTCCTTCAGCGGCAGGAATTCGCGGCGCTCTTCGCCGTATTCGGCCAGCAGCTCGCCTTCGCTGGAAAAAATGCGCAGCGGCAGCGCGGGCTTGTACTGGGCCAGGTGCTCGACGGCCGGCAAGTCCTGCCATGCCTGGCGCAGCCACCAGCCGCCCGCCAGGGCTACGGACAAGCCCAGGCCCAGGGTCAGTCCCAGGCCGAATTTCAGATTGCGCGCCAGCTTTGATGGCGGCTTGCGGGTGGTGCTGTCGTTCGCTTGTGCTTCCATGGTGGTATTTCCTTGCTGCCAGGAGGCCGCGCGCTGGCGCGCGGCACTCCATCAAAGAGACATTGTGCACTGCAACACACCTATCCTTATCAAAAGTAAGTATTATTTAGTATTGATAAATTTTTCTTATGTTAGGCGCGCACCATGGATCTCAATCCCAAGCACACGGAAGCGTTCCGCGCCGTCGTCGAAACGGGCAGCTTCGAGCAGGCGGCGCTGCGGCTGCACCTGACGTCGCCGGCCATTTCGCAGCGCGTGCGGGCGCTGGAAAGCCAGCTGGGCAATGCCTTGATCGTGCGCAGCCGCCCCGCGCGCGCCACGCGCATGGGCCAGCGCCTGATGCAGTATTTGAAGCGGGCCAAGCTGCTGGAAGCGGACTTGCAGGCGGAGCTGGCGGTGCAGCAGGACGCCCCGCTGACCCTGGTGCTGGCGCTGAACGCCGACTCGATGGGCACCTGGTTCTTCCCCGCCCTGTCGGAAGTGCTGATACGCGAGCGCGTGCTGCTGGACCTGACCGTGGAAGACCAGGACCATACCTACACCTTGCTGGAAACGGGCATGGCCATCGGCTGCATCAGCACGGAAGCCAAGCCCATGCGCGGCTGCACGGCCGAACCGCTGGGCGTGATGCGCTACTGGCTGGTGGCCACGCCCGCGTTCCGCCAGCAGTGGTTCGCGCACGGCCTGACGCGCAAGGCGGCGCGCATGGCGCCCGTGGTCGCCTACACGCGCAAGGACACCCTGCAGTCGTCGTACCTGCAAGAGGCGCTGGGGCTGCCCGAGGGCGCTTACCCCTGCCATTACGTGCCGGGCGCCACCTCGCACTTCAACGCCATCCGTTATGGCCTCGGCTACGGCATGGTGCCGGAGTTGCTGCTCAAGGCGAACACGGATGGCGCGCTGGTGGAAATGCTCACACCCAAGACCCCGGCCGACGTGGTCCTGTACTGGCACACGTGGAAAGTGCAGTCGCCGCGCATGGAGCAGCTGTCGCGGCAAATCATCGCGGCGGCGCGCAAGATCTTGAAATAATTATGGTGAGATAACTACCGCTGCATGCCCCAGCGTTTCAAGGTGACGCGCTCCAGGCTGCGAAAGCCGATGTTTTCCACGATTAAACCGATGACGATGACGGCCGCCAGGCCGGCAAATACCTTGTCCGTGTACAGCTCATTGCGATTCTGGAAAATGTACCAGCCCAGGCCGCCCTGTCCCGATGTCGTGCCGAACACCAGTTCGGCCGCGATCAGGGTGCGCCAGGCAAACGCCCAGCCGATTTTCAGGCCCGAGACGATGGAGGGCAAGGCGCCCGGCACGAGGATGTGCAGCACCAGGCGCAAGCCGTTCAAGCCATAGTTGCGGCCCGCCATGCGCAGGGTTTCCGGCACGCCCTGGAAGCCCGCATAGGTGTTCAGGGCCAGCGGCCACATCACGGAATGGACGATGACAAAGATCAGACTGGCGCGGCCCAGGCCGAACCACAGCAGGGCCAGCGGCAGCAGGGCAATCGCCGGCAAGGGATTCAACATGGCCGTCAGGGTTTCCAGCAGGTCGCGCCCGAGGCGGCTGGACACGGCCAGCAAGGTCAGCACGAAGGCGGCCAGCACGCCCACCGCATAGCCTTGCAGCAAGACGATCAGGGAGGCGGCCGTGCGCGTCAGCAATTCACCGCTGGCGATGCCGCCGATAAACGCCTGCGCCGTCTGCAGAAAACTGGGCAACAATAAATCGTTCTGCGTCCAGCGCGCCGCGCCTTCCCACAGCAGGGCCAGGCTGAGCAAAATCAAGGCCTTGCG
Source organism: Janthinobacterium sp. SUN073 (assembly GCF_030397665.1). Taxonomy (GTDB): domain Bacteria; phylum Pseudomonadota; class Gammaproteobacteria; order Burkholderiales; family Burkholderiaceae_D; genus Janthinobacterium. The sequence goes on from NZ_JAPUBT010000001.1 coordinate 1,542,936, forward strand.
CCACAGCGCGTGCTGGCTCCAGCGCTGCCAGCGCGACAGTGGCTGCTCGACGGTGACGCCGGCCGGCTGCGGTGCCGCATACACGAATTCCTGGCGAATGGGCGGCTCCAGCAACACGTTCATACGGCCTCCCGCTGCGCGCTGGCTGCCTGCGGGGCCGCCGTTGTTTCTTCATCGAACAACAGACCGTGGATGCGGCTGCTGGCGGCCTGGAATTCCGCGCTGCCGGCGCTGTGCAAGCCGAACTGATGGCTGTTGAGTTCGGCGCGCACCCTGCCCGGATGGGGCGACAGCAGCAGGATGCGGTTGCCCACGACCAAGGCTTCCTCGATCGAATGCGTGACGAACACGAGGGTAAAACGCAACTCTTCCCACAAGCGGCTCAGCTCTTCCTGCATCTTGCGCCGCGTCAAGGCGTCGAGCGCGGCGAAGGGCTCGTCCATCAGCAGCACTTCCGGCTGCATGGCCAGGGCGCGCGCGATGGCCACGCGCTGCTTCATGCCGCCCGACAAGGTATGCGGGTGGGCATCCTCGAAGCCGGCCAGGCCCACCTTGGCGATCCAGTGATGGGCGCGCTCGCGGGCCGCCTGCTTGTCGAGACGCTTGCTGGCCAGCAAGGGGAACATGACGTTTTCCAGCACCGTTTTCCACGGCGGCAACTGGTCGAATTCCTGGAACACGACGACACGGTCCGGCCCCGGTTGATGAATCGGCTGGCCGTGCATGGCGATGCTGCCAGTGCGCGGCGCGATGAAGCCGGCCACGGCTTTCAGCAAGGACGACTTGCCGCAGCCCGATGGCCCCAGCAAGACAAAACGGTCGCCGCGGAACACGTCGAAACTGACGTCGTGCGTGGCGCGCACGGTGCGCTGCTCCGTGCGGTACTCCAGGCTGACATGCTTGACGCTGAGGAGCGGCTGTAGCGCAACGGGAGGACGGACCAGGTGAAAAGCGGGTGCGTTCATGTCAGCCTCCTTGCGTGATGGCAGGGTCGTCAAAAAAATAATCGCGCCAGCTGTCGGGCAGATTGCGGATGGCGCTCACGCGGTGCAGGAGTTGCGCCAGGCCATGGGTGTTTTGCGGCGCGATCTTGAATTGCACTTGCGGGTTGGCAAAGATTTTCAACAGCAGATTGCGGTCCACCTTGCTCTTGTTGACCTTGATATAGATGTCGGCCGCGCCTTGCGGGTTGCTGCTCGCATACTGCGCCGCTTCCGCCAGGGCGGCGATGAAGGCGCGGTACGTCTTGGGATTGTCCTTGCGGTATTTTTCCGTCGCATACAGCAGGGTCGACGAGCTGGGCCCGCCTTGCACGTCGTAGGAATTGAGGATGACGTGGGCGTTCGGGTTTTGCGCCAGTTCCTGTTCCTGGAACGGTGAATTGCCGAAGTGGCCGCTCAACTCCGTGCCGCCGGCGATGATGGCGGCGGCCGCATCCGGGTGCGGCAGGGTTTGCGTGATTTTATCCAGGCGGGCAAATTCCTTGTCGCCCCACTGTTTTGCCACGGCCATTTGCAGGATGCGCGCCTGCACGGAGACGGACACGGCCGGCAAGGCGATACGGTCCTTGTCCGTCAAGTCCGCCAGGGTTTTCACCTTGGGATTGTTGCTGACCAGGTAGTAGGGGAAGTTGCCCAGGGAAGCCACGCCGCGCACGTTCTGCCGGCCTTTCGTGCGGTCCCATATGGTCAACAGCGGCCCCAGGCCGGCACCGGCAATGTCGATATTGCCCGACAACAAGGCGTCGTTGATGGCGGGGCCGCCGGACAGGGTGATCCACTCGACCTTCACGTCGACGCCCTGCTGCTTGGCATGCTTTTCGATCAGCTTTTGTTCCTGCGCAATATTGAGCAACAGAAAAGTGATGCCATGCTGGCCGGCGATGCGGATCTGGCCTTCGGCCCGGGCCATGGGCATGGCCATGCACAGCACGGCAATGGCGGCGAGCAGGTGGCGGGAAAAGGTCAAGATCGGCAACATGGACACTCCTTGGGTCAGGCTTACAGGAAAAAATCAGAAACCGCACCTAACAGAACCGTAGCGAGCGGCAACGAGTTGTGGCTGAGAAGCGGAACTGTGCGAATGCACAGTGAGCATCAGAGGCCGCAAATCGCGACGCGCAGTAGGTTATGTTAGGTGTTGTAAGGCGCATCGCCTTCGATGGTAGTGCGATAGAGTTTGCGGCGCTGCTCGGGCGGACACCCCGTCGCCAGGTGCATCAGCGAACGGTTGTCCCAGAACACCAGGTCGTGCGGCTGCCAGCGGTGCACATATACATGCTCGGGGCGCACGCTGTGCACGAACAATTCGTCGAGCAGGGCGCGGCTTTCATCCTCGGGCAAGCCGACGATACGCGTGGTGAAATGTTCGCTGACAAACAGGGCACGGCGTCCCGTTTCCGGATGCACGCGCACGACGGGATGCGTGACGGGGCTGACTTCATCGATCTGCGCCTGCGTCAGTGCGGGGCGCCAGGGATTGCGGCGGCGCAATTCCTCATACTGGCTCAGGTAACTGTGTTCGGCACGGGCGCCGCGCACGGCGTGGCGCAGCGCTGCCGGCAAGCTTTCCCAGGCCAGGTGCATGTTCGCAAACACGGTATCGCCGCCCTCGTCCGGCAACTCTTGCGCGTGCAACATGGAACCGAGGCTGGGCACTTCCTTGTACGACAAATCGGAATGCCAGAAATGGCCCGCATCGCCCAGGCCGATGGGCTGGCCATCCTCGACGATGTTCGAGATGATCAGCACTTCCGGCTGCGTGGGCAGCTGGAACTGGCGCAGCACGTGAATTTGCAGCGGGCCGAAGCGGCGGCTGAAATCGACCTGCTGCTGCGGCGTGATGTGCTGCTCGCGGAACACCAGCACGTGATGGTCGAGGTGGGCGTGGTGCAGGCGCTGGAAGTCGCCCAGCGACAGCGGCTGCGCCAGATCCAGTCCCAGCACTTGCGCGCCGAGCGGCGCATCGAACGTCTCGATACGGAAATGGCTGGTGGAGTACTTGGGTTTCAGGACGGCCGACATGATGGCTTCATCAGTGAACAAGGGAAGTCCACTGTATGCCCGCTCGCCCGTCCTGCAAACGAAGCATTTCTGATATGGATATGCGCAGCGCGTTGCGCCAGGCTGCCACAGGCCACTGTCACGCAATGGCACAGCAGTTATCGGCCGTGCCCGGGAGTGGTGCTAGCACACAACTTGCTTGACTATCAATTTTCAACGCCTACACAGGAACGCCATGCCCATTCTCGCCCTCTTGTTCGCCTTGCTGTTCCCCATTCCCACCCATGCGCAGGATAGCCAGGGTGAAAGTGATCTCAGCTACAAAGCCTATGTGCACAGCGACAAGCGCATCAAGTGCTTGTACGGCTATGCGGCCGACAAGACGGGCGACCATGCGGCCGCCGTCGCCATCTTTGAAGATTGCATCCGGCGCTGGAACGATGTGTATTCGATGATTTGGCTGGCCCAACTGTATGAAACCGGCATCGGCGTGCCTAAAGACCTGGAGCAGGCGACGGCGCTGATGCGGCGCGGTGCGCATACGAATGATGACGCGGCCTATGCGCGGCTGGCGCGCTACCACTATGGCGTGGCGCTGGCCGAGGGCCGGGGCACGCCGCAGGATATTGCCCAGGCCAAGACCTGGCTGCGCCGGGCGGCGCAAGAAGGTGTGCCGGAGGCGGCCGATTATCTGGGCCGCCTGGAGCGCGCGGCACCTTAGCACCGCGCCAGCATTGCTTGTTTACGCCGTTGCTTCGTAGCGGGCCAGGCGGGTCGCCATGCGCGGCGCCAGTTCGTGGCCGGCCGTGACGGTCACTTCCAGGTCGTTCAGCAAGCCATCCTTCAAGCCATAGACCCAGCCATGGACGCTGAGTTCCTGGCCCCGTTCCCACGCATCTTGCACGACGGTGGTCTGGCACACGTTCAAGACCTGCTCGACCACGTTCAGTTCGCACAGGCGATCGCCGCGCTGGCGGCTCGTCAGCACGTCGCCCAGGTAGCGTTCGTGCTTCTGGCCCACGTCCTGCACGTGGCGCAACCAATTGTCGACCAGGCCGATGCGCGTGCCCGTCATGGCCGCATGCACGCCCTTGCAGCCATAATGGCCGACGATGATGACATGTTTGACTTTCAGCACGTCCACGGCAAATTGCAGAACGGACAGGCAATTGAGGTCGGAATGCACGACCACGTTGGCAATATTCCGGTGCACAAACACGTCGCCAGGCGCCATGCCCAGCAGTTCGTTGGCGGGCACGCGGCTGTCGGAGCAGCCGATCCACAGGTATTCGGGCGACGTTTGCGCTTCCAGGTTCTTGAAGAAGTTCGGGTCTTTCGCCACCATCGAGTCGGCCCAGCGGCGGTTACGCTGCAGCAGTTCCGCCAGGGCCATACCATTTTTCGGTTCGGTCATATCGCTCCCATTGTGTAAGTACGACTGCATTGGCGGCAGATCGCGCCCATAGGCCGGCGATGTGCGCACATGGCTCAGTCGTAGTGAAAAAAACGCCGGGATGTTTCAGCATCCCGGCGCATGGTATTACGTGTGCTTACTCAAAGAAGTCCTTGACCTTGTCTTTCCAGGTCTTGCTTTGCGGACTGTGCTTGGCACCGCCCTCGGTGGTCGACTTTTCAAAGTCGCGCAGCAGGTCTTTCTGTTTTTCCGTCAGTTTCACCGGTGTTTCGATCGCCACGTGGCAGAACAGGTCGCCCGCGTAACCGGAGCGCACGCCCTTGATGCCCTTGCCTTTCAGGCGGAAGGTCTTGCCCGACTGGGTGCCCTCAGGAATCGTGAACGACACTTTGCCGTTCAGGGTAGGCACTTCGATTTCGCCGCCCAAGGCCGCCTTGGTAAACGAGATCGGCATTTCGCAATGCAGGTCGTCGCCTTCGCGCTGGAACACGGCGTGCGGCTTGATGTGGATTTCCACATACAGGTCGCCCGACGGACCGCCATTCGTGCCCGGTTCGCCGTTGCCGGACGAACGGATACGCATGCCGTTGTCGATACCGACTGGAATTTTCACTTCCAGGGTCTTGTTGCGCTTGATGCGACCAGCGCCGCCGCACGGCGTGCAGGGGTCGGTGATGACCTTGCCGCTGCCATGACATTTCGGGCACGTTTGCTGGATGCTGAAGAAACCTTGCTGCATGCGCACCTGGCCGTGGCCACCGCAAGTACCGCAGGTGGTTGGCGACGTGCCCGGCTTGGCGCCGCTGCCGTGGCAGGTGTCGCACTTGTCCCAGCTCGGCACGCGGATGGTCGTGTCGAAGCCGTGCGCAGCTTGCTCCAGTGTAATTTCCAGGTTGTAGCGCAAGTCGGCGCCACGGTACACCTGTGGCCCCGCATTGCGGCTGCGTCCTCCGCCACCGCCAAAGATGTCGCCGAAGATATCGCCGAAGCTGTCGGCAAAGCCGCCAGCACCGCCACCGAAGCCGCCACCGCCGCCCATGTTCGGATCCACGCCAGCGTGACCATAACGGTCATACGCTTCGCGCTTTTCCGGATTGGTCAGCATTTCGTAGGCTTCTTTGACTTCCTTAAACTTTTCTTCCGATTCCTTACTGTCCGGATTGCGGTCCGGATGGTATTTCATCGCCAGTTTACGGTAAGACTTTTTGATCTCTTCTTCCGAAGCATTTTTTGCGACACCGAGTGTCTCGTAAAAATCACGCTTTGCCATGTTGTCGGCACCTTGCAGTCTATCTACTGATGTAAAAATTACACGAAAAAGCCGAGTCGAGTGCTGCACTGGGCAACGACTCGGCTCGGCCGGTCTTCGCGGCTAATCCCGCGATGTAGCGTTCAGCCCGGCTACCCCCAGTTCATGGGAGCGCAAGACATTACTTGCTGTCTTTGACTTCTTTGAAGTCAGCGTCAACAACGTCGTCTTGCTTGGCGCCTGCGTCCGATGCGCCAGCAGCTTGCTGTGCACCTTCCGCGCCGCCGGCAGCTTGCTGCGCTTGCATATCGGCATACATTTTTTCGCCCAGTTTCTGCGATGCGCTCGACAGTGCTTCCACCTTGGCGTCGATCTCAGCCTTGTCACCCGCCTTGATGCTTGCTTCCAGGTCGGTGATCGCCGCTTCGATCTTATCTTTCTCGCCCGCATCGAGCTTGTCGCCGTATTCGGTCAAGGATTTCCGGGTCGAGTGTACCAGAGCATCGGCCTGGTTGCGCGACTCGGCCAATTCTTTGACCTTCTTGTCTTCTTCCGCGTTCAACTCGGCGTCTTTCACCATCTTCTGGATTTCAGCCTCGGTCAAGCCGGAATTGGCCTTGATCGTGATCTTGTTTTCCTTGCCGGTGGCCTTGTCTTTCGCGCCGACATGCAAGATGCCGTTGGCGTCGATGTCGAAGGTCACTTCGATCTGCGGCGTGCCGCGCGACGATGGCGGGATGCCTTCCAGATTGAATTCACCCAGGCCTTTGTTGCCGGCGGCGATTTCGCGCTCACCCTGGAAGACCTTGATGGTCACCGCAGGCTGGTTGTCGTCGGCCGTCGAGAACACCTGGCTGAACTTGGTCGGAATCGTCGTGTTTTTGTGAATCATCTTGGTCATCACGCCGCCCAGGGTTTCGATACCCAGGGACAGAGGGGTGACGTCCAGCAACAGCAAGTCTTTGCGTTCGCCCGACAGGACCGAACCTTGAATCGCTGCGCCCACGGCCACGGCTTCGTCCGGATTCACGTCTTTGCGTGGATCTTTGCCGAAGAATTCCTTCACTTTTTCCTGTACCTTCGGCATACGCGTCATGCCGCCGACCAGGATGATGTCATCAATGTCCGACACTTTCACGCCAGCATCTTTGATGGCGGTGCGGCATGGCTCCATCGTCGCGATGATCAGTTCTTCCACCAGCGACTCCAGCTTGGCGCGGGTCATCTTCAGGTTCAGGTGGACCGGTGCGCCATTGGCCATGGCGATGTACGGCTCGTTGATCTCGGTTTGTTGCGACGACGACAATTCGATCTTCGCGCGCTCGGCCGAAGCCTTGATGCGCTGCAGGGCGATCGGATCTTTTTTCAGATCGATGCCGTTGATCTTCTTGAACTCGTCGATGATGTAATCGATGATGCGCTGGTCGAAGTCTTCGCCGCCCAGGAAGGTGTCGCCGTTGGTCGACAGCACTTCAAATTGCTTTTCGCCATCAACATCCGCGATTTCGATGATCGACACGTCGAACGTACCGCCACCCAAGTCATACACGGCGATTTTACGGTCGCCTTTTTCGGTCTTGTCCAGGCCGAACGCCAGCGCTGCCGCGGTTGGCTCGTTGATGATGCGCTTGACGTCCAGGCCAGCGATACGGCCGGCATCCTTGGTCGCTTGACGCTGCGAGTCGTTGAAGTACGCAGGCACGGTGATGACGGCTTCGGTGACTTCTTCACCGAGGTAGTCTTCTGCCGTTTTCTTCATCTTGCGCAGCACTTCAGCGGAAATTTGCGGCGGCGCCAGTTTTTTGTCGCGTACGCCGATCCATGCATCGCCGTTGTCGGCTTTCATGATTTGGTACGGCATCAGCGCGATGTCTTTTTGTACTTCTTTTTCGTCGAACTTGCGACCGATCAGACGCTTGACTGCATACAGCGTGTTTTTCGGATTGGTCACGGCCTGGCGTTTCGCTGGCGCGCCGACGAGAATTTCGCCATCTTCTTGATAAGCAATAATCGACGGCGTCGTGCGTGCGCCTTCAGCGTTTTCGATTACCTTTGGTTGACCGTTTTCCATGATGGAAACGCAGGAATTCGTGGTTCCCAGATCGATACCGATAATTCTACCCATGATTTTTTTCCTTTTATTTGCTAGATTTCAGATGGTTCTTATATGTGGCAAAGCGGCATGGTTTCAAGGCTTGCTTGATGCCGCACTCTGATTATTTTGCTTGCGCGGTCGTGACAATGGCTGGACGCAGCAGGCGGTCCGCAATCATATAGCCCTTTTGCAGGACTGACACGATGGTATTGGCTTCCTGCTCCGCTGGCACCACGGCAACAGCCTGGTGTTTCATCGGATCGAGCTTTTCACCCTGCACCGGCAACACTTCCACCAGGCGGTTGCGCTCGAACGCGGCGTTCAATTGCTTCAGGGTCATCTCGACGCCTTCTTTCAGCGATTCGATGGTCGGTGCTTCCACCGTCAGCGCCGTTTCCAGGCTGTCTTTCACCGGCACCATGGCTTCGGCAAAGCTTTCCACTGCGAATTTATGCGCTTTAGCAACATCTTCCTGCGCACGGCGGCGAATATTTTCGCCATCAGCCTTGGCGCGCATGAAGGCATCGTGCATCTCTGCAAGACGCGCTTCGGTACTCGCCAGCTGCTCTTCCAAAGTAGGCTCTGCGGGAGCCGCGGCGTCCGCTTGCGGATTAGGTACAGCTTGGTTTTCCTGATCTTGCATCTGAAAAGCTCCTACAATCAATGACTTAAATGAGTTAGTCTAACTATCTTTACAACACTAACGGGCAGATGGGGCTATATCCTATTGTTTCAAGGGGTATGCATGGCAAAACCAGATTTACATCGATCCATGTTACAGCTTATTACAAAACGCGACCCATTTCGGCCAGCGATCCGTGCGCGCCCCCTTGATTTTCCAGGCTTCCCAGCGTAAAGCGGGCATTCTACCAGCCCCGCCGCCGCCGTCGCCACTGGCGACGTTGCTATCTGGATAGTACTTTTGTCGCGCCAGACATGACAAAGCCGCGCAAGCGCGGCCCTTGATTGTCAAAGAATTAATATTCGTTAATTCGCCGCACCCAGCGCCAGCGCCGCCTCGCGCGCCCGTTCGCCCGCTTTCCTGTCCGCCTCGCGCTGCGGCGCCGTCTTCATCGTCGGCCAGCCAATCATGTGCTGTTCGGCAATTTCCGCCATGCCCGCGATCCAGGCTGGCGTTTCGTTCAAGCAAGCGATGTAATGAAACTGCTGGCCGCCGGCCGTTTCGAAATCATGCTTGGCTTCCATGGCGATCTCTTCCAGCGTTTCCAGGCAATCGCTGGTAAAGCCCGGACACAGCAGGTCGACACGCTTGACGCCCTGTTGCGCCAGCGCCACCAGGGTCGGTGCCGTGTACGGCTGCAGCCATTCGGCCTTGCCAAAGCGCGACTGAAAGGTCACCACGTATTGCTCTTTACTTAACTTTAACTTTTCCGCCAGCAAGCGCGCCGTTTTCAGGCATTGACAGTGGTAGGGGTCGCCCAGCAGCAAGGTACGCTTGGGCACGCCATGAAAACTCATCACCAGTTTTTCCGGACGGCCATGCGCTTCCCAGTGGTTCAGCACGGAATCGCGCAAGGCGTCGATATACGTGTCGTGCTCGTGGTATTGCTTAATAAAGCGCAATTCCGGCACATTGCGCACCGTGGCGTAATGGGCAAACACGGCGTCGTAGATGGAACCCGTCGTCGTGCCCGAGTATTGCGGATACGCAGGCAAGATGGCGATGCGCTCGCAGCCTTCGCTTTTCAGCCTGGCCAGTACTTCGGGCAGGGAAGGCGAGCCGTAGCGCATGGCCATGGCCACCGTCACGCCGTCATGGCCCCGCTCGGCCAGCGCGCCGGCCAGCAATTTGGCCTGCTTTTGCGTATGCACTTTCAGGGGCGAGCCCTCGCGCGTCCAGATCGACGCGTATTTCTTGGCCGACTGGCCGGAGCGGAACGGCAAGATGATCAGGTTCAAAATACACCACCAGACCAGGCGGGGAATCTCCACCACGCGCGGGTCGGACAAAAATTGCTTCAGATAGCGCCGCACGGCCGACGAGGTCGGCGCATCGGGCGTGCCCAGGTTGACCAGCACCACGGCGCTGCGGTCGATGCTGCCATGCGTGTACGGCGGTTCTGTTTGAAATGACATGAAGGCTCTTCGAAGGCGTTGGATGGATTGGTCGCCCATTATAGTTACATTGCGTCAACACTGGTACTGGGGTCAGACCCCCAATACCGCTGACATCAAGCTCCGAGTCAACATATCCGGGGGTCTGACCCCAGGGTTGAAGACTGCGGTCAAATCGCCAGCAATTCGCGCGCATGCTTGCGCGTGGTGGCCGTGATTTCCAGGCCGCCCAGCATGCGCGCCACTTCTTCCACACGGGCCTTGGCGTCGAGCACGTCGATGCGCGACGCCGTCTTGCCATTGTCCAGGGTGCTTTTTGCCACCTGGAAATGCTGGTTCGCCTGGCTGGCCACTTGCGGCAAATGGGTCACGCACAGTACTTGCCGTCCCTGCCCCAGGCGTTTCAGCAGCCGCCCCACGACTTCGGCGACGGCGCCGCCGATACCGCTGTCGACTTCGTCGAAGATCAGGGTCGGCGTGGTGGTGGCGTGCGAGGTGATGACGGAAATGGCCAGCGCGATGCGCGCCAGTTCGCCGCCGGACGCCACCTTGGCCAGCGAGCGGGGCGCCGTGCCCGCATGGCCGGCGACGAGGAATTCCACTTGCTCGAGGCCGTGCGCGGCCGGTGCGCACGGGTGCAGGGCGATCTCGAAGCTGCCGCCCGTCATGCTCAGTTCCTGCATGGCGCGCGTGACGGCGTGCCCCAGCTCCAGGGCGGCGGCGCGGCGCGTGTCGGACAAGCGCTCGGCCACGCCGCGGTACTCAGCCTCGATCTTCGCTTCCTGGCGCAGCAAGCCCTCGATGTCGGAAGCGTCCGCCAGGTGCTGCAGCTTTTCCGACAGCCTGGCGTGTTCCTCGGGTAGTTCTTCTGGCGTGACGCGGAATTTGCGGGCCGTGCTGTGCATGGCTTCCATGCGCGCGTCGAGCTGGTGCAGACGCTCCGGGTCCAGCTCCACGCGGTCCAGGTAGTTGTTCAACGCGTACACGGATTCCTGCAGCTGGATGCGCGACGATTCGATCAGGTCGACGATCGGCTGCAATTCCGCATCGACGGACACCAGCTTGCCCAGCTTCTGATTCAGGGCCGACAGTTGCGACACGATCGGGTGGTCTTCCGACTCGGAAATGAGGGACAGCGCTTCCTGCGCCCCTTCCAGCAGGCTGGCCGCGTGCGACAGGCGGCTGTGCTCGTTCGTGATCTCCGTCCACTCGCCCGGCTTGGCGGCCAGTTTTTCCAGTTCGCCCACTTGCCATTCCAGGCGTTCGCGCTCGTACAGCACGTTGGCGGCGTTGGTTTCGAATTCTTCGCGCTGGCGCACAAGGGCGCGCCAGCGCTTGTGCAGCGCCGCCACCTGCCGCGCATCCTGCTCCACGCCCGCTTCGCGCGCCGTCGCCTGGCCGTCGAGCAGGGCGCGCTGCGCCTCGCTTTTCAGCAGCGACTGGTGCGCGTGCTGGCCGTGGATATCGACCAGCATGTCGCCCAGTTCGCGCAACTGCGCGGCCGTGGCGGGAATGCCGTTGATATACGCCTTCGAGCGGCCCGCATTGTCGATCACGCGGCGCAGCAGGGCGCCGCCATCGTCGTTGGCAAATTCGTTGGCCACCAGCCAGGCCTGCGCCACCTCGCTGACGGAAAAATCAGCCGTGATGTCGGCCTTGGCCGCACCTTCGCGCACCACGCTGGCGTCGCCGCGCCCGCCCAGGGCCAGGGTCAGCGCATCGATGAGGATGGACTTGCCGGCGCCCGTCTCCCCCGTCAGCACGCTGAAGCCAGCGGAAAATTCCAGTTCAATGGTATCGACAATGACAAAATCGCGAATGGACAGTGTATGGAGCATGGCTTCTGTGGTTAGGCGGCGCACCGCGGGTTAGCGTGGAGAAAATGTTAGCTGAGCTTGCCCTCGCCCGACGGGTACTCATTCCAGTGCAATTTTTCACGCAGGGTGTTGTAGTAACTCCACCCTTCCGGATGCAGGAAGGTAATCGTGTGCGGCGAACGGCGGATGAGGATGCGGTCTTGCTGCACCAGGCTGGCAAAGGTCTGCATGTCGAAATTGACGCTGATATCGCGCCCGCGCACGATTTCCACCACGATCTGGCTGGAGTCGGGCAAGACGATGGGCCGGTTCGACAGCGCATGCGGGGCAATCGGCACGAGCACGATGCCGCCCAGGGTCGGATGCAGCAAGGGGCCGCCGGCCGACAGCGAGTACGCGGTCGAGCCCGTGGGCGTGGAAATGATCAAGCCATCCGAACGCTGGTTGTACATGAAGTGACCATCGACTTCGACGCGCAATTCGGCCATGCCGGCGCCGCCGCCGCGCGAGACGACGACATCGTTGACGGCCATGCCCACGTGTATCGACTCGCCGTCGCGCAGCACGCTGCCTTCGAGCAAGGTGCGGCGTTCGGCCTTGAAACGGCCACCGAGAATTTGCGCCAGTACGGGCAGCATGCGCTCGAGCGGGATATCGGTCATGAAGCCCAGGCGTCCTTGATTGATACCGATCAAGGGGACATCGAATGGCGCCAGCTGGCGCGCGATGCCCAGCATGGTGCCGTCGCCGCCCATGACGATGGCGCAATCGGCGGCGGCGCCGATCTCGGCCGGCGACATAGCGCGCACGCCGGGAAACGCCAGGTTCAGATGCGCGGCCGTCTCCGCCTCGAAGACCACCGTGTGGCCCAGCACTTGCAGGAAATCGACGATGCTTTTCACGGGTTCGGCAATGCCATCCGTATTCTGGCGCACGACCAGGGCGATGGTCTTGGCGCCCAGGTTGAAGCGCTCGCCCGGGGCTGGCAAGGTCGCGGCTGGCTGTTCGGCACGTTGTTCGGCGTGTGTATCGACGGGCATAAGAGTCTCGGTAGTGAATTCGGTGGCAAACCGCCCCAGGCTGTCGCGTCGCACGCCGGCATCGCATGATACTGTATATATGCACAGTATAGTGCGGCTGCCGTGTGCCCGCAAGGGGCGTTCTTGGTGTTGCACGCAGTGTAGCGCAGAAAAAGAATCGTCCATGCGTGCGCCAGCGCTCCCAGCTCGGACAAATCCGCTTGCAGGCGGCCTGGCGCGGCAGGACACTGCTTGTACTTACTGTCAGGAGGCCATATGGTTAGCCAGCATAGCGAACGCAAGATCAATACCGATGAAAAGGTCCAGAATGACGGTGTCGACCGCCTGCCGCACGAGCGCGACGAATCGCCCGATGCGCAAAACGTGCGCCCGCGCAAAATCATGCAACAGGCGGCCAGCGACCTGGAACGCGGCCTGGTCGACACGGACCGCCACGCCCAGCCCGGCGTGGAAAAGGTCAAGCCGGCCGCGCCGCGACAAGCCCGCCCCGATGGGCAACTGGAACCAAAGAAGGCGCGCTGAATCGAACTGTCGCGGGCCTCGCATGCTCCCACAGTGTGACGCAACGAACGGAAGCGGCAAGCCCCGGCGCGCATGATGGACGCTCGAACCACGCAAGGAGTACATCATGAAAAAAACAGGATCAGCCGTCTGGAGTGGCGGCCTTAAAGATGGCAAAGGATTCTTTTCCACCGAAAGCGGCGCGCTCGACAATGTGGCATATGGCTTCAACACGCGCTTCGAGGACGGTCCCGGCAGCAATCCGGAAGAACTGATCGGCGCCGCCCATGCCGCCTGCTTCACCATGGCCCTGTCCGGCCAGCTGGGCGAGGCGGGCTTGCGCGCCACGGCCCTGAAAACCACGGCCGATGTCAGCCTGGAAAAAATCGATGGCAGCTATGCCATCACGGCCGTCCACCTGACCCTGGTGGCCACCATTCCCGGCGCCACTGACGCAGCGTTCCAGGATGCGGCACTGCGCGCCAAGCTCGGTTGCCCCGTGTCCAAATTGCTGGCCACGGAAATCACCTTGGACGCCCGTCTGGAGTAAATCCAGAGGCACCCAGGTCACCGTCCGCTGCTGTCCTGCACCAGGGCAGCCGGGGCGGTCTCGGCAAGAAAGCCATAAACCGCATAAAATCCTGTCATTCCCCTATCACCATCAAGGATTTACGATGCGTATTTTGCACACCATGTTACGGGTCGGCGACCTGCAGCGCTCCATCGATTTTTACACCAAGGTCCTGGGCATGAAGTTGCTGCGCACCAGCGACAATCCTGAATACCAGTACACGCTGGCCTTCGTCGGCTATGGCTCGAACCCCGACCACGCGGAACTGGAACTGACGTATAACTATGGCACCACCAGCTACGAGCTGGGCACGGCGTATGGCCACATCGCCATCTCGGCCGACGATATCGTCGCCGCCTGCGACGCGGCACGGACGAATGGCGGCAACGTCACGCGCGAACCGGGCCCCGTGAAAGGCGGCAATACCGTCATCGCCTTCATCACCGATCCGGATGGCTACAAGATCGAATTGATCGAACGCAAGTTCGACGGCCAGGGCGGCGGCCTGTAAGACCTCAGCCTGGCTCGGCGGCCTTGGCAATGGCCGCGCGCAGCCAGGCGATGCCCGCATCACCATCCGTGCGGCGGTGCCGTATCACTTCAAATGCAAATGGCGCGATGGCAAATGGCACAGAGTGCTGTGCCAACCCCTGCGCCGCGCTGCCGTGCAAGGCGCGCCGCGCCACCGTCAGTATCAAATCCGTCCCCATCACGACATCCGCTGCTACCGTCCAGTACGGCACGCGCACGGCGATGCGGCGCGCCTGGCCCAGCTGTGCCAGCGCCGCATCCACTTCGGCGGCCATGCCACCCTCGCCGGATGCCACCAGCACATGCGGGCGCGCCAGGTAGGTCTCCAGACTCAGCGCTTCACCCGGCGCCAGGCTGGCCGGGTCCAGCGCGCACACGAACGTTTCCTCGAATAGGGTTTCTCTATGTAACTGCTCAGGCAGTTGCGGGAACACGCCCAGCGCCAGGTCGATCTCGCCATCCTGCACGCCAGCGATCACGGCAGGACGGCTGGCGTAGCTGACGGCCAGGTCGATGCCGGGCGCTTCCACGCGCAAGCGGCGCAGCAAAGCGGGCAAGAGCAACGCCGCGCCGTAATCCGACATGGCCAGGCGAAACACGCGCTGCGCCGTGGCCGCCTCGAAAACGGCGCCGCCCAGCACGGAACGCACGCTTTGCAGCGCTTCGGCCAGCGGCCGCGCCAATGCCAGTGCGCGCGCCGTCGGCTGGAAGCCGCCCTTGCCGCGCATCAGCAGTGGATCGTCGAGCAGATGGCGCAGGCGCGCCAGCGCATGGCTGACGGCAGGCTGGCTCATGTGCAAGCGTTCGGCCGCGCGCGACAAATGGCGCTCGCTGAGCAGCGCTTCCAGGATCACCAGCAAGTTCAAATCGACGGCGCGCAGATTATTCATTTGGTGCATAGTTGGATGACAAACTACGAATTGGATTTAATGATGACAGCATAATACGATGACTCCATCAACTCAACACGCAGGGAGTCGCACATGAATGGATGGATCACCTTGTTTGCCCCGCTGGCCATGCTGGCCGGCGCCGTCGTCCCCTTCCAGGCAGGCGCGAATGCCGCGCTGGGCCGCAACCTGGGCCACCCGTTGTGGGCCACCCTCGCCTCGCTGGCCGTCAGCGCCATGCTGGCCTCGCTGGTGATGCTGCTCTGGCGGGTGCCGGCGCCCGATGTCCAGCTCGCCATGCGGGGACCGGGCTGGTCCTGGCTGGGCGGCGCGGCCGGCGTGTTTTACATTACGGCCGCGCTGATGCTGGCGCCGCGCATGGGGTCCGGCCCCTTCATGGCGGCCGTCATCGGCGGGCAAATGCTGGCCGCGCTGGCCATCGACCGCTACGGCTTGCTGGGCTTTGCCGTCAAGCATATTTCTCCGCTGCACTGGGCCGGCGCGGGCTTGGTGGTGGCCGGCGTGATCCTCACGCAAGTGGCCAACAGCCGCGCTGTATAAGCGGGTGCCAGGGCGAAAAAAAACCAGCGCCGTCACCGGTGCTGGTTTGCATTCAGAGCAAGATCGCGCTTACTTGTCGAGCAAGGCATTGACGGGCATCAAATCCGTTTCCTTCAGGGTGCCGGCCGCGGCCTTCAGGCGCAAGCCGTTCATGATGGTGTCGTAACGGGCTTTCGACAGGTCTTTTTGCGTCGAGAACAATTGTTTCTGTGCATTCAAGACGTCGATATTGATGCGCACGCCCACTTGATAACCGAGCTGGTTCGATTCCAGCGCCGATTTGCTCGACACTTCCGCCGCTTCCAGCGCCTTGACCTGGGCCAGGCCGCTGTTGACGCCAAGGAAAGCCTGGCGCGCGCCCTGCGATGCCGTGCGGCGGGCCGTTTCCAGGTCGTTGCGGGCCTTGTTTTCCAGCGCAATCGATTCGCGCACTTTGCTGGTGACGGCAAAACCGCTGAAGATCGGGATGCTCCACTGCACGCCGATGGCATTATTGTTGTTGCCGTTGCCATTGCCGCCCCCCGAGGAATAGGTATGGCCAGCGTTGGCGATCAGGTCCAGGGTCGGGTAGTGGCCGGCGCGGTTGCGGCCGATGTCGCGCTTGGCCGATTCCACGTTGAACTGGGCCGTGACGACGCCGTAGTTCTGCTCTTCCGCCGAGCTCACCCACGGATCGATGGCGGCCGGTTCCGGCGCGCTGAGGACCACGCCCGTGCGCATCGGCGCCAGCGATGTCGGGGCCTCGCCGATGATGGTTTGCAGCGCGCTGCGCTTATTGGCCAGGTCATTGATGGCGGCAAATTCCTGCGCCACCACCAAGTCGTAGGCCGCCTGCGCTTCATGCGTGTCGGTAATCGTTTGCGTGCCGACTTCGAAATTGCGCTTGGCCGATGCCAGCTGCTCCGTCGTGGCGACCTTTTGCGCCTGCGTCGCGCCCAGGTTGTCTTGCGCGCTGAGCACGTCGAAATAGGCCTGCGCCACGCGCGTGATCAGATCTTGCTGTACTTGAGCAAATTGCGCTTCGGCTATCGCTTGCGCCAGTTTGCTTTGCTGATAGGTTTCCCAGCGGTCCCAGCGGAACAGCGGCTGCGCCAGGGTCAGGTTGTAGCTGTTCGTGCGCACGTTCACGGATGGCGAGGTGATCTTGTTGCCGCCATTGTTCTGGACGATTTGCTCCTGATTGCCGCGCGTATTGCTGCCCGAAGCGGAGATTTGCGGCAGCAAGCCTGCCATGCCCTGCGGAACCCGCTCCATCCCGGCCGACAGCGCCGCGCGCGCACTGGCGTACTGCGCGTCATTGGCCAGCGCCTGCTGGTACACCTGGATGAGATCGGCCGCCTGCGCTTGCAGCGAGCATGTCATCGAGACAAAGGCGCTGGTCATCAGCACGGCGATAAGGGGTTTCCGCATTGCATTTCTCCGTTGGAGTCGTCAAAAGTTGATGGAATCAAAAATCTGCTACCGCTGGCCTTGCACCCGCCGGATGAGCGGGGTACAGGCCTCCGCAGGCATGCAGGAAAACATGCCTGGGTGCATCTACTGCAAGTGACTTAGTATGTAGGCATTGCGCTGTCGACTTGCAGCGCCCAGGCATGCACGCCGCCCGTCAAATTACTGATCTTGCCAAAACCATTGCGCTCCAGGAAGGCCGCCACTTGCATGCTGCGCATGCCGTGATGGCAGATGCAGACGATCTCGGCATCTTCATCGAGGTCATCGATGCGCGCAGGAATCGAATTCATCTGCATCAGGGTGGCACCGTCGAGGTGGCACAGGTCGAACTCCCACTGTTCCCGCACGTCCAGCAAAAACGGGGGCGGGCGGGAAGGGTCAGCCAGCCAGGCGGCCAGCTGCGGTGCACTCAAATGCTCCATCGAATCGGTCGCCTCAGAACTGGAAATGCGACGGTGCCACCGCTTGCAGCGGCGTGACATTGGTTTCAAACAGCTTGCGCGTGTCGTAAGCCTTGTCCGAGCTGCGCGTGATCAGATGCGCCGACATGATCGGCGCTTCGCCGATGATGGCCAGGATGCGGCCGCCGACTTTGACTTGTTGCAACAGTGCTTCTGGCAACACGGCCAGGGCACCGGACACGACGATCACGTCGTACGGTGCGCCCTTGCTCCAGCCCTGGGCGCCGTCGCCCAGTTCCACGGTCACGTTCGTCACGCCGTTGGCGGCCAGGTTCTGCTCGGCCAAGGTTTTCAATTGGGGAACGATTTCCACGCTCGTCACATGGCGTGCCTTGTGCGCCAGCAAAGCGGCCATATAGCCGCTACCAGTGCCGATCTCCAGCACATTTTCATGCTTCTTGACGGCTACGTCTTGCAAAATGCGCGCTTCCAGCTTTGGCGTCAACATGCATTCGCCGCCGCCCAGTGGAATTTCCGTATCGACGAAGGCCAGGTTTTTATAGGCGACCGGCACGAAATCTTCACGCTTGACCACGTTCAACAGCTCCAGCACGTCGAGATCCAGTACGTCCCATGGACGGATCTGCTGTTCGATCATATTGAAGCGGGCTTGTTCGATATTCATCTTTGGACTCGGTAAGTGAAGTAATAATCCGCCATTTTATCGTTGAACTGGCTGAAAGCACATGTTAACCATAAAGGCGGGGAATGGAGGAAATTTGCGACGATCTGCAGATTTGGGGGGGCGAACCTTGGAAAAGGGGCAACTGAACGGTTGTAGCCAGGCCCGGCGCATCAGCTTTTTCCGGGCGCCTCCACCTGCAGGCTGCGCACGCTCATGTCGATAAACGCATCCATGTAGGCGAGCGGATCGATATTCTTGACCTCGCATGGCAGGTAAGAGTGCGTCCACATCATGAGCATGGTGACGGGTGCGCTGAGGATGGTGCTGACCAGCACGGGATCGACCTGGCGGAATTCGCCGCGCTGCATGCCCCGTTCCAGCAGGCTGACGATCAGCGCATTGCCGCGCGTGACGACTTCTTCGTTGTAAAACTGCGCCAGTTCCGGGAAATTGTTCGCTTCGGCCAGCATCAGCTTGGTCAAGCCGGCCAGTTTGGTGGCGCCGAACTCTTCCCACCACTGCATCATCACCTTGCGCAACAACTCGGCGCTGCTGCTGTCCGAAGCGGCCATGCTGTCTTCCGCCTCGCCGATCGACTGCACGATATTGTCGCGCACCACGGCCTTGAACAGCTCTTGTTTATTCTCAAAGTACAGATACAAGGTGCCTTTCGACACGCCGGCCCGCTTGGCCACATCCTCCAGGCGCGTCGATGCGAAGCCCCGTTCGACAAACAGGTCGAGGGCGGCGGCGAGCAATTCCTGCGGGCGGGCATCCTTGCGCCGCTCCCAGCGGGGCTTGGTATCAATCGGGGCTTGCATGTATCTTTCCAAGTAACTTACTTTTGAGTCATTAATAGTAGACCTGTCTACCGCCAAGGTCAAGCGCTGGCCATGTGCGCAGCACGGAACACTGCCGGGCATGCCGAACACGGGTATTGTACGCTCCGTGCTGGCGTTGGCGACACCTCCTCTGGCACCGGACCTGCGGCGCCGGGTGAACCAGAATGCGTTTCAGCCCCCGTTTTGCGCAGTTCATCGCATTTCCACTCAGCAAGCGTGTCCGATTTGCTATCTTGCCATCGACAGCACGGCAGCCGCGGCGCGGCAGCCGGCTTTTTTCTTGTCCTGAACTACAACAATCATAAAGGAAACACCATGCGTACCTTGCTGGCCCTGTGCTGTGCCGTTACCCTTGGCGGTTGCGCCATCGTCATCAACCCCAACGATGGCGAAGTGCGCTATGCAGAATCGGGCGGCAATGCCATCCAGGGCAACGAGCAAGTGAGCCGCGACGTGCGCCAGGTCAGCACCATCAACACGCTCGACATCGACAGCATGAAGCGCATCGATATGAAAATCGATGTGCGCGTCGGGCCGGCAACCTCGCTGGTGATCGAAGCGGACAGCAATCTGCAGCCGCGCATCCATAGCGAAGTGAGCGGCAATACCCTGCGCATCTGGAGCGATGCGAATATTCGCAGCAGCAATGGTATCCACGTCATCTATACGACGCCACAATTGAAGAAGATCAACATCTCCGGCTCGGGCCGCCTGGTGGCCAGTGGTTTCAATGGCGAAGATTTCAGCCTGGAGCAGCGCGGTTCGATGAAGAGCGAATTGTCGGGCACGGTGGGACGCTTCGACGTGGCCAACAATGGCTCGGGCAGCATCAACGCGGCGGCCCTCGTCAGCGGCAACACGGACGCGGTGCAGAACGGTTCAGGCAACATCCAGTTGGGCAGCCTGCGCGGTGAACGCATCAACGTGGCCCTTAACGGCTCGGGCAGCATCAGCGCCAGCGGCACCGTGCAGCGCCTCGACGCCAACGTGAATGGCTCGGGCGATATCAACCTGGCGGCCCTGCGCAGCGACGTTGCCTATCTGGCGAGCAATGGTTCCGGCGACATCGACGTCACCGTCCAGAATGAAGTCAATGCCCGCACCAGCGGTTCCGGCCGCATCACCGTGCATGGCGATCCGGCCCGCCGCACCCTGTCGGGCAAGCGCGTCAGCATCGTGCGCTAATCGCGTTCCTGGCGAGACACGGGGGCCGGCTTGCTATACTGTCGGCTCCTCACCCGCCCGTCTGAAATCCCATGTCACCTTCTGCCACCCTGGCATGCCGGCCATCCTGCGGCGCCTGCTGCACCGCACCGTCCATCACCAGCCCGATTCCCGGCATGCCGGATGGCAAGCCTGCGGGCGTGCGCTGCGTGCAGCTGGCCGACGACAACCGCTGCAAGATCTTTGGTCAGCCGGAGCGGCCCGCCTTTTGCGGCGGCCTGCAGCCGTCCGAGGACATGTGCGGCAGCAGCCGCGAACACGCGGTGCGCTGGCTGGACGAGCTGGAACGGCTGACGGCACCCTGAGCGGCGGCGCCACCCGCGGCCCTGCCCGCCTTGCGCTTATCGCGCGTCCCCGGCTTCTTCGGCGTCGCGCTGGCGCTTGTACTCCAGCAACGTGGCAATCGCCAGATAGATCGACAACAGGCACACGGAATCGCGTGCATCGCTCCAACCCAGCGTGCCTTGGCGTATCCAATGCAGCCCGTTCAACACGATCACCATGCCCAGGATGGACCATCCATTACGGCGCATCGCGCGGCCCAGCAAGCTTGCCTTGAAAGAGGTAATTGAAAACATGGCTTCCCTTATTTCATTCCATTTTTTACAACACTAACAGAATTTATATCTTTTCGGCAATATTTTACGGCGCCATGCCGTACGCTTGACTCCGATTACACGTTTGCGTATATTCATGCACATTCCTGCACGTTTTAGAAATATACCCATGTCCGCCACCCTGCTCCTCAAACAACGCCATGCGCTGATCCAGCAACAATTGCACGCCGACGGCCGCGTGCTGGCGCTGGACCTGGCGCGCCAGCTCGATGTCTCTGAAGATACGATACGGCGCGACCTGCGCGAGATGGCGGCGGCCGGCCTGTGCCAGCGCGTGTATGGCGGCGCCCTGCCGCTGGCGCCCGATGGCGGCACCCTGACGCAGCGCAAGCAGGAAGCGCCGGAACGCAAGGCGCGCCTGGCGCAAGCCGCCGTGTCCCTCGTGCGCGCGGGCCAGGTGCTGTTCCTCGATGCGGGATCGACCAACCTGGCCATCGCTGGCGCCTTGCCAGAGTTGGCGCTCACTGTCGTCACGAATGCACCGTCCATCGCCATGTTGCTGATGGAACGCCCGGAAATCGAACTGATCATGGCTGGCGGCAGGGTCGACCGCCGCGCTGGCGCCAGCCTGGGGCCGCAGGCGCTGCGCACCGTCGAGCGCATGCATCCCGACCTGTGTTTCCTCGGTGCCTGCGGCGCCGACGCGGACGCGGGCGTGACAGCGTTCAACTACGACGAGGCCGAATTCAAGCGCAGCATCGCTGGCGCCAGCAAGGCCGTCGTCGTCGCCGTCACCAGCGACAAGCTGGGCACGGCCGCGCCCTTCGGCGTGCTGGCCACGGGCTTGCTGCAGCACCTGGTGCTGGAAGCCAATGCCGATGCGGTCCATGTGGCCGCCTTTGAACGGCTGGGCGTGCAAGTGCTGCGCGCCCGCGCCTGATTTTATCCACCCGACTCTTGAAAAGCTCTCCCATGCATCTCACCGGTACCCTGCAACAACGCGCCACGCGCCTGGTCTTTTTTGCCGCCGGCCTCGGCATGGCCGCCTGGGCACCTTTAGTTCCCTACGCCAAGTCGCGCCTGGGCCTCGATGAAGCCACCCTCGGCATCTTGCTGCTGTGCCTGGGCGCCGGTTCGCTGTGCGCCATGCCGTTTACGGGCATGCTCACGGCCCGCTTCGGCTGCCGCAAGGTCATCGTTGGCGCCGGCCTGTTGTTGATCGCCATCCTGCCTGGCCTGGCGCTGGCCGCCACGCCGCTGCAACTGGGCCTGGTGCTGCTGGTGTTCGGCGCAGCCATGGGCACGTTTGACGTGGCCATCAACATCCAGGCCGTGATCATCGAAAAAGCCAACGGCGGCGCCATGATGTCGGGCTTTCATGCGCTGTTCAGCGTGGGCGGCTTCGCCGGCGCGGCCTGCATGGCCCTGCTGCTGTGGCTGGGCCTGACACCGGCCTGGTCCTGCGTGGTGGTGATGCTGCTGCTGTGCGGCGTGCTGGGCGCGGCGCAAGGCCATCTGCTGCCGACGGCGTCAGCCTCGGGCGAAAAGACGCCGCTGTTCGTCATGCCGCATGGCGCCGTCATTTTCATCGGTCTGCTGTGCTTTATCGTCTTCCTGGCCGAAGGCGCGATTCTCGACTGGAGCGCCCTGTTCCTCACCACCACGCGCGGCGTGGAAGAAGCCAAGGGTGGCCTCGGCTACGCCGCCTTCGCCATCGCCATGACGGTGGGCCGCTTCACGGGCGACAAGGTGGTCAGCCGCTTTGGCGGAAAGCGGGTGCTTACTTTTGGCGGGCTGTGCGCGGCGGCCGGCTTCTTCCTCGCCGTGCTGGCGCCGCACGCCAGCCTGGCCATGCTTGGTTTCGTGCTGATCGGCCTGGGCGCGGCGAACATCGTGCCCATCCTGTTCACGGCCGCCGGCAACCAGCGTGCCATGCCGGCCAGCCTGGCGGTGGCGGCCATCACCACCATCGGCTATGCCGGCATCCTGGCCGGTCCGGCCGTCATCGGCTTCGTGGCGCACGCCACCAGCCTGAATATCGCCTTCGCCATGCTGGGCGCCGCCCTGCTGCTGGTGGCGGCCAGCGCGCGCCTGGTGGCGCCGGCAAAACAGCGTCCCTGATCCTCCTCCTGCCTGGCGGACGGCGCTAAAAAAGCACCGTCCGTCAGCGCCCAAATAAGGTCGGCAAGCCGCTGTCGTGGTAAGCTTCGACCCCGCGCGCATTGCTGGCGCCACGCGCTGACCCCATCCTGTCAATTACACCCGTACTTATACCCTTTTATACATCTATGGATCTCATTCTTGCGTTAAAAGCCATCATCATGGGGCTGGTCGAAGGTTTTACCGAATTCTTGCCGATTTCGTCCACCGGACATTTGATCCTTGCCGGCAGCCTGCTCGACTTTACCAAGGATGTCTCGAAAGAAGTCATGGATGTCTTCGAGATCGCCATCCAGGCCGGCGCCATCCTGGCCGTCTGCTGGGAATACCGCCAGCGCATCGGCAGCGTGCTGTCCACCTTCAGCACCGAGGTCAAGTCGCGCAAGTTCGTGCTGAACGTGGCCATCGCCTTCATCCCGCTGGCCGTTATCGGACTGGCCATCGGCAAGATGATCAAGCATGCGCTGTTCAAGCCCGTGCCCGTGGCCATGGCCTTCATCATCGGCGGCATCATCATCTTGCTGGTGGAGCGCCGCGCGCGCACCAATCCCGTCACCGTGCGCGTCAACTCGGTCGATGAAATGACGCCGCTCGACGCCTTGAAAGTGGGCTGCGCGCAGGCGTTTGCACTGATTCCCGGCACCAGCCGTTCCGGCTCGACCATCATCGGCGGCATGCTGCTGGGCCTGTCGCGCAAGACGGCTACCGAATTCTCGTTCTTCCTGGCCATCCCCACCCTGCTGGCCGCCACCTTCTACTCGCTGTATAAAGCGCGCGACATCCTGTCGGCCACCGACGTGCCCCTGTTCGGCCTGGGCACCGTGGCCGCCTTCATCTCCGCCTTCCTGTGCGTGCGCTGGCTGCTGCGTTACATCAGCTCGCACGACTTCACGTTTTTTGCCTGGTACCGCATTGTGTTTGGCTTGCTGGTCCTGGCCAGCGCCCACTACGGCTGGGTTGTTTGGGCAGAATAAGGCACTATGAATCAAGATCTTAACCAGCGCGCGCTGCACCTGCTGCAGACCGTTTTCGGCTATCCGGCCTTCCGCGGCCAGCAAGCCGACATCGTCGACCACGTCAGCCATGGCGGCGATGCGCTGGTGCTGATGCCCACGGGCGGCGGCAAATCTCTGTGCTACCAGATTCCTGCCCTGCTGCGCGATGGCGTGGGCGTCGTCGTCTCGCCGCTGATCGCACTGATGCAGGACCAAGTGGACGCGCTGGAGGAAGTCGGCGTGCGCGCCGCCTTCCTCAATTCCACGCAAACCTACGAAGAAGCGAGCCGCATCGAGCGCCTGGTGCGCACGGGCGGCATCGACGTCGTCTACGTGGCGCCCGAGCGCCTGATGACGCAGCGTTGCCTGGACCTGTTCCAGGCCTCGAAGATCTCCCTGTTCGCCATCGACGAGGCGCATTGCGTGGCCCAGTGGGGCCACGACTTCCGTCCCGAATACATCAAGCTGTCGGTGCTGCACGAGCAGTTCCCGGACGTGCCGCGCATTGCGCTCACCGCCACCGCCGACCCGCAGACGCGCGCCGAAATCGCCCTGCGTTTGCAGCTGGAAGATGCGCGCCAGTTCGTCTCGTCCTTCGACCGCCCGAACATCCGCTACCAGATCGTGGAAAAGGCGAATGGCCGCAAGCAGCTGCTCGACTTCATCAATACGGAACACACGGGCGACTGCGGCATCGTCTACTGCCTGTCGCGCAAGAAGGTGGAAGAGACGGCGGAATTTTTGAACCAGAGCGGCATCCGCGCCCTGCCGTATCACGCCGGCATGGAGTACGCCAAGCGCAGCGCCAACCAGGCGCGCTTCCTGCGCGAAGAAAACATCGTCATGGTCGCCACCATCGCCTTCGGCATGGGCATCGACAAGCCCGACGTGCGCTTCGTGGCGCATCTGGATCTGCCGAAAAGCATCGAGGGCTATTACCAGGAAACGGGGCGCGCTGGCCGCGACGGCATGGCCGCCAACGCCTGGATGGCGTACGGCTTGCAGGACGTGGTGCTGCAGCGGCGCATGATCGACGAATCGGAAGCGGAGGACACCTTCAAGCGCGTGCTGGGCGTGAAACTCGACGCCATGCTGGGCCTGTGCGAAACGCTCAGCTGCCGCCGCATGCGATTGCTCGAATACTTTGGCGAACCGGCTTCGCCATGCGGCAATTGCGACACTTGCCTGGTGCCGCCCGTGTCGTTCGACGGTACGGTGCCCGTGCAAAAACTGCTGTCGGCCATCTACCGCGTCGACCAGCGCTTCGCCGGCGGCCACGTGATCGACGTGCTGCGCGGCGTGGAATCGGAACGCATCAAGACCTGGCACCACGATTCGCTGTCCGTCTTCGGCATCGGCTCGGACCTGGGCGAAGCGGAATGGAAAGCGATCCTGCGCCAGGCCATCGCGCTGGGCCTCGTCTCGGTCGACCATGAACAATACAGCTCGCTGAAACTGACGGACGCTTCGCGCCCCGTGCTCAAGGGCGGCCAGAAAGTGCAGCTGCGCCAGTACCAGAAACCGGTGAAGACCAGCAAGCGCAGCACCAGCGTGGCGAAGGGCTATGTCGAGACGGATCTATCCACCAGCGAGCAGGCCATCTTCGACAAGCTGCGCTGGTGGCGCGTGGAGACGGCGCGCACGCACAATGTGCCCGCCTACGTCATCTTCGTCGACGCCACCCTGCGCGAAATCGCCAAGGCCAAGCCCACCTCGCTGGAGCAGATGCGCGGCGTGAGCGGCGTGGGCGAGAAAAAACTGGCCTCGTACGGCGACGAAATCGTCGCCATGATCCTGGAGATGATTTGATGGAAGCACTCTCGTCCGACCTGATTTACCAGGCCGTGAAACTGCTTGGCGCCCAGTCGGACGCCGACGACGCGGTGGAAGCGCAAGTCCGTGCCCTGGTCGGCGACGACCTCACCGTGCGCCGTTTGGCCGACGTGGTGCCGGAAGCCTTCGGCCTGGTGCTGGCATCGCACCTTCCCGGCGCCGAAAACATGACCTTGCCCGACACCTTCCGCGCCCAGGACGACGACGGCGAGTGGGTGGAATTCCCCTTGCGCCGCGAACCGATCTTTGTTGTCGCCCTGGACATCGCCCAGCATACCTTCCACAACGGCCCGCGCGCGCTGATGCAGAACCTGGCCGACCGCAGCTCCTTGCTGTCGGCCATCAACAAGGCCCTGAACGCGGGCGGCTCGCTCGATGGCACGACGCTTGGCCCGCCGTCCTTCTTCGGCCTGCCGGCATCTCTGTACCAGGCGGCATAATGAAAAACGGCGCCCGCAGGCGCCGTTTCAACGATTATCGTGCCAGCGGCACGCCGTCGGCATCGAGTACCGTCACCTCGCCCCAGCCCAGTTCGCGCACGCCCGCCTCGATCTTGCGCAGGTCGCCGATGACCAGCCACACCAGCTCGTCGGGCCGTACGAACCTGGCGCCGGCACTGGCCAGCTGCGCTTCGTCGAGCGTCCGCATCCTGGCCGAATAAGCGGACCAGTACGTGTCAGGCAAACCCTGGTTAAGACTCGTCAATGCCGCCGAATCGAGTGCTGCCAGGGTTTCAAAACGGCCCGCCAGGCGCGAGTTCATATTGCGCATGATGCTGTTGAACTCTTCGCCCTGCACCGGCCGCTCGCCCGCCACGCCGCGGATTTCCTTCGCCACTTCCTGCATCGCCTCGCGCGTCTTGTCCGTCTGTACTGGCGCCAGCACCATGAAGGCACGCTGGCCGCGTGGACGCGTCAGCACGCCGCTGGTGCCGTAGCTCCAGTGCTTGTCCAGCCGCAGATTGCGGTTCAGGCGCGAGGTGGCCATGCCGCCGAAGTTCTGCATCAAGGGTTCCATCGCCAGGTCTTCCGGCTGTCCCGGCGGCAGCGACAGGTGTGCGGCGACAATAGTCGATTGCGGCGCGTCGGGTTTGTCGATCAGGAAGACGCGCTTGCCCGCCGTGCGGCCCGGTGCGGCCAACGCCTTGGCTGGCGCGCTGCCGCCCTTCCAGCTGCCGAACGACGCTTCCAGTGCCGGCATCAGCTGCGCCAGCGTGGTGTCGCCTGTGACGATGAGGGTGGCGCTGCCCGGCTTGAACCAGGTGGCGTGCCATTGCGCCACGTCGGCGCGCGTCAGGCCTTGCACGCTGTTGACATCGCCCGAAGCGGGCCGGCCATAAGCGTTCTGCGTGCCATACAGAATAGCCGGCACGATGCGCATGGCCAGGCTGGTCGGCTGGGCCTTTTCCTGGCCGATCTGCGCCAGCCGGCGCTGCTTCTGCTGCGCGAACAGGTCCTCACCAAAGGCCGGCTGCAGGGCCGCGTCGGCCATCAGCGCCAGCGATGGCGCCAGGTTGCCCGCCGTCGATTGCAGACGCAGCAGGGACAGGTCGTCCAGCGAACTGCTGGACAGGCTGGCGCCCAGCGATTCAAGCGCGTCGGACAGCTGGAAGGCATTGCGCGTGCGCGTGCCCTTGTCGAGCAAATCCATGGCCAGCGACGCCGTGCCCGCCTTGGCGGCGCTATCCGAGGCGCTGCCCGCGTCGAGCGCCAGGGTCACGTTGACGATGGGCGCCGCGTGCCGCTGCAGCAGCACCACCTTCACGCCATTTTTCAGCTGCGCGCGCTCGATGGCGGGAAACGCCACGTCGGGCGGCGTGCCGAGGGCCGGCAGCAGCTTGCGGTCCAGCGTGGATTTTTCCGCCGCCAGCTGCGCGAACGGTTTGACGGTCATGGTGTGGCTGTAGCCATTGAGCCAGGCCGCGCCGCTGCGCCGGACTTGCTCCGGCGTGGCATTGGCGACCGCTTCCAGCTTGTCCAGATACGCTTCCGGCGTGGCGCCAAACGTCGCGTTCTCCGACAGCTGGTTGGCCCGACGGCCGAGACGCTCGTTGCCACGCGCCACTTCCGCCAGCGCGCTCGTCTTGACGCGCGCCAGCTCCGCTGCCGTCGGTCCCTGCACCAGCAACTGCCGCAGCACGCTCTCCATCTCGCGCTCGGCATCGGCGGGCGAGACGCCCGGCTTGACCGTCACGATGATATTGAAGGTGCTGCCCAGCTCTCCTTCGTTGACGCCCGCCTGGACGGATGTCGCCAGGCTTTTGTCGTACACCAGGCGGCGCACCAGGCGTGAGCTCTTCGACCCCGCAAGCACATCGGCCAGCAGCGACAGGCGCACCACCTCGGGGTCGCTGACCGCCGGCGCGTGGTAGCTGCGGTAGATGCGCGCCTGCGGCACGCGGTCTTCCATCTCGCTGCGGATATTGCTGTCCAGGCGCGGAATCCAGCTCTGCGTGCGCGGCAGCGGCGGGCCCGGCGGGATGGCGCCGAAATACTGCGTCACCAGCGCCAGAGCGCGCTCCGGCGTGATGTCGCCGGCCAGCGAAATGACGGCGTTGTTCGGGCCATAATAGGTGCGATACCACTGCTTGATATCGTCCAGCGAGGCCGCATTCAAGTCGTCCATGCTGCCGATCGTCGACCATGAATAGGGGTGCGAATACGGATACATCTGCGCGCTGATTTCTTGCCACACGCGGCCATACGGCTGGTTTTCGCCCTGGCGCTTTTCATTCTGCACCACGCCGCGCTCGCGCTCGAGCATCTCCTTCGAAATGTAGTTGCCCAGGTAGCCCATGCGGTCCGATTCCAGGTACAGGGTACGCTCGAGCGCGGACACGGGCACGTCTTCATAAAAATTGGTGCGGTCGCCATCGGTCGTGCCGTTGCGGTTGCTGGCCCCCAGGTCATCCATCGCTTCGCGGAAGCCATGCGGATAGTTTTCCGACCCGTTGAAGAAGAAGTGCTCGAACAGGTGCGCAAAGCCCGTCTTGCCACGCTGCTCATTGCGCGATCCCACGTGGTACCACAGGTTCACGGCCACCACGGGCACGCTGTGGTCTTCATGCACGATCAGGGTCAGGCCGTTCTTGAGCACGAATCTCTGCTGCTTGAGGGCGTAAGT
This sequence comes from Janthinobacterium sp. SUN073, assembly GCF_030397665.1. Lineage (GTDB taxonomy): Bacteria > Pseudomonadota > Gammaproteobacteria > Burkholderiales > Burkholderiaceae_D > Janthinobacterium. The sequence continues at coordinate 1,571,955 of NZ_JAPUBT010000001.1, forward strand.
GCTGCGCTGGAACGGCACCTGGGAGGCCGGCGCCGCTTTCACGGTCGCGGCCGGCGTGGCGGCATGCAGGGGAACGGCCATTTGCGCGGCGGCGGAAAGGGCCAGGGATATCAATAATTTCTGTTTCATTGCATTCCTGAAAAAAGAAAACTTCGCATGGGAAGATGCGGCGCAGTAGGCACCATGGCTGGCCGCAGCAGTGAAGTATTCTGCCAGATGTTTTGATAGCAAAGAATTATTTATTGCATTTTAGAAATCTCGCCCGGCGGGCGCCGGCACCCTTTGCATTTGCCCATAAAGGCGGTACGATCCTGCGATGGAAACCAAATGGCTGGAAGACTTCATCTCGCTCGCTGAAACGCATAATTTCAGCCGTTCCGCGGCCCTGCGCCACGTCACCCAGCCGGCCTTCTCGCGGCGCATCCAGTCGCTGGAAAACTGGCTCGGCATCGACCTGGTCGACCGCACCTCCTACCCCACGCGCCTGACGCCGGCCGGCGCCGTGTTTTACGAGCAGGCGCTGGAAATGCTGGGGCAGATCAACGGCGTGCGCGCCCTCTTGCGCGGCAAGCGGGCGGCCACGCAAACGAGCGTCGACTTCGCCGTGCCGCATACCCTGTCGCTGACCTTCATGCCGAAATGGCTGACGGCGCTGGAAGACGGTTTTGCGCCGATCAACAGCCGTTTGATGGCCCTGAACGTGCACGACGCCGTGCTGCAGCTGGTCGATGGCGGCTGCGACCTGCTGCTGTGCTATCACCATCCGCGCCAGCCGGTGCAGCTCGACCCGGGCCGCTACGACATGCTGGTGATGGGCCGCGAAACCGTGCGCGCGTATGCGCGCTGCGGCCAGGACAAGGTGCCGGACTTCGTCCTGCCTGGCAGCGCCAAGGAGCCGCTGCCCTTCCTCTCCTACACCAGCAATGCCTACCTGGGACGCATGGTGGAACTGCTGGTGGCCGACGCCAAGGCCCCCCTGTTCCTGGAAACCTGCTACGAAACAGACATGGCCGAAGGCCTCAAAATGATGGCGCTGGAAGGACGCGGCATCGCCTTCCTGCCCGAATCGGCCGTCATGCGCGACGTCAAATACAAGCACCTGGCGCGCGCCGACGGCGGTGCGCCGGGCTGGGAAATTGAGCTGGAAATCCGTTTGTACCGGGAACGCCCGTCAAGCCTGCGTCCCGGCAAGCAGATCGTCGAAAGCCTGTGGCAGTATCTGGTGCAGGCGCAGGAAAGCGCCGCACGCGGCGGAAAAAAACGCCGGCGCGCGGCTGTCACCGCAATTCCATCCTGATCTCCTAACTATGCAATAAATGCATAACCGGATGCGCACAAAGCATTGGCCGGGGCATGAGGCTATCGCCTACGATGCGGTTCCGCTGCGCGCAACTCAATTGACTGCGCCTACCACAGCATTTTTGAATGCCAGGAAAAATCGTAGCGAGCGGCAGTGATTTGTGGCCGAGAAGCGCAGCTGTACGAAGGTACAGCGAGCATCGCCGGCCGCAAAGCACGACGCGCAGTAGATTTTTCGGCATTACACCACCGTTTTGTCCAGGAGCTTATCAAGCATGACCAGCAAGCACGCACTTCCTTCCTACCTCAATCCTGAAGACCTGGGCCCATGGGGCGTCTACCTCGAGCAGATCGACCGCGTTACGCCGTACCTGGGCAACCTGTCGCGCTGGGTGGAAACGCTGAAGCGTCCTAAGCGCATCCTGACGGTCGACGTGCCTATCGAGCGCGATGATGGCACCATTGCCCACTACGAAGGCTACCGCGTGCAGCACAATCTGTCGCGCGGCCCGGGCAAGGGCGGCGTGCGCTTCCACCAGGACGTGACCCTGTCGGAAGTGATGGCCCTTTCGGCCTGGATGACGGTCAAGAATGCAGCCGTCAACGTGCCATACGGCGGCGCCAAAGGCGGTATCCGTGTCGATCCGAAGACCCTGTCGCGCAATGAACTGCAACGCCTGACCCGCCGCTACACGAGCGAGATCAGCATGATCATCGGACCAAACAAGGATATTCCGGCGCCGGACGTCAACACGAATGAACAAGTCATGGCGTGGATGATGGACAGCTACGCCATGATCGGCGGCAACATGTCGACCGGCGTGGTGACGGGCAAACCGATCTCGCTGGGCGGTAGCCTGGGTCGCCGCGATGCGACGGGCCGCGGCGTGTTCGTCGTCGGTTGCGATGCGGCCGCCAAGGTCGGCATGTCGCTCGAAGGCGCGAAAGTCATCGTGCAAGGTTTCGGCAATGTGGGCGGCGTCGCCGCACGCATGTTCGCTGAAGCCGGTTCGAAAATCGTCGCGGTACAAGACCACAAGACCACCGTGGTGCATGCCGGCGGCTTGAACATCCCGCAATTGCTGGCACACGTGGCCGAAGTGGGCAGCGTCGAAGGCTTCCCGGGCGCCGAGGCATTCGTGCCGCGCGAAGATTTCTGGGGCATCGATTGCGACATCCTGATCCCGGCCGCACTGGAACAGCAGATCACGGCCGAACGCGCACAAGTCATCCGCGCCAAGATCATCCTGGAAGGCGCCAATGGCCCGACCCTGCCGGCAGCGGACGACATCCTGACCGACCGCGGCGTATTGATCGTGCCGGACGTGCTGGCCAACGCCGGCGGCGTGACCGTCAGCTACTTCGAGTGGGCACAGAACTTCTCGAGCTTCTTCTGGACCGAAGAAGAAATCAACAGCCGCCTGACCCGCATCATGCGCGAAGCGTTCGACGCGGTATGGCAAGTGTCGCAAGAGAAGAAAGTGTCGATGCGTACCGCCACCTTCATCCTGGCATGCACGCGCGTCCTGCAAGCTCGCGAAGTGCGCGGCCTGTATCCTTAATGGCTGCCTGAGAAAAAGCCCAGGGCGTTGTTGCCCGCCCCTCGCCGTACTGGCGTACTGTCTTCGGGGCGGCGCCTAGCCCTGGGCATTTTTCAGGCGCCATTGGTTTGCTGCTGCTCTAAAAAAATCCCGCCACACTTGCGTGTGAGCGGGATTTTTTATGGGCGTCGGATTTGCGTCAGGCTGAATAACCTTGCGGGTTCTGGTGCTGCCAGCGCCAGTGGTCGGTGCACATGTCATCGATGTTCTTCTGCGCTTGCCAGCCCAGCAATTGCTTCGCCTTGTCGGCCGAGGCGTAGCAGCTGGCAATGTCGCCCGGGCGGCGCGGCACGATGTCGTACGGCACGGTGCGGCCGCTGGCCGCTTCGAAGGCGCGCACGGTATCGAGCACGCTGTAACCGTGGCCCGTGCCCAGGTTGACGGTAAAGCCGCCCTCGGTGGAAAACAGGCGGTTCAACGCGGCCACATGGCCCAGCGCCAGATCGACCACGTGGATGTAGTCGCGCACGCCCGTACCATCCGGCGTAGTGTAGTCGTTGCCGAAGACGGCCAGGCGCTCGCGGCGGCCCACGGCCACCTGGGCGATGAAGGGCATCAGATTGTTCGGGATGCCGGCCGGATCTTCACCGATCAAGCCGCTGGCATGCGCGCCCACCGGATTAAAGTAGCGCAGCACGCCGACTTGCCATTGAGCATCGGCATGCACGAGATCGGCCAGGATCTGCTCGACCATCAGCTTGGAGCGGCCGTACGGGTTGGTCACGGACAGGCGCGACGATTCCAGGATCGGCAAGGCTTCCGGATCGCCGTACACGGTGGCCGAGGAGCTGAACACAAAACGCTTCACGTTCGCCGCCGCCAGCACTTCCAGCAGCGCCACGGTGCCCGACACATTGTTATCCATATACATCAGTGGCTGCGCCACGGATTCGCCCACCGCCTTCAAGCCCGCGAAATGGATCACCGCATCGATGGCATGCTCACGCAAGACGGTGGCCATGGCCACGCGGTCGCGTACGTCAACCTCGTAGAAAGGCACGCTTTTGCCGGCAATGCGCTCCACGCGCGCCATGGCTTCGCGCGCGCTATTGCACAGATTATCCACCGCGACGACATCAAAGCCGGCAGCCAGCAATTCGACGCACGTATGCGAGCCGATGAAACCGGATGCGCCGGTGACGAGTATTTTCTTGGACATAATATCAATCAATACAAAAAAGATGAGGCTAACGTAATTCCCCCACCGTGCCTAGAGCGCACGCCAGCGCGCATGAAAAAAGCCTGCGGCGTCGCTGCCGCAGGCTTGTTCTCGTGCAAACGGTACCGGTGGGCAAACCGTCAGGTTTAATTCTTGATGAAGACCAGATCCCACACACCATGGCCCAGCTTCAAGCCACGGTTTTCAAACTTGGTCAGTGGACGGTACGCTGGCTGCGGCGCATAAGCATCGGCGCTGTTGCGCAGTTGCGGCTCGGCGCCGAGCACGTCCAGCATTTGCACCGCGTAATCTTCCCAATCGGTGGCGCAATGCAGATAGCCTCCCGGCGCCAGGCGATCGGTCAATTGCTTGACGAATGGCGACTGGATCAGGCGGCGCTTGTTGTGGCGCGCCTTGTGCCATGGATCGGGGAAAAACACGTGGATGCCGGCCAGCGAATTGGCAGGAATCATGTGCGTCAGCACCTCCACGGCATCGTGCTGCAGCAGGCGCAGATTCGTCAGCGACTCTTCGCCGATCAGTTTCAACAGACTGCCGACACCGGGCGTATGCACTTCGACGCCGATAAAATCCTTCTCCGGCATGGCCTTGGCGATATGCGCGGTCGTCGCCCCCATGCCAAAACCGATTTCCAGGATGACCGGCGCCTTGCGGCCGAACACCTGTTCGAAGTCCATCGATTCCTTGGCGAAAGGCACCAGGAACTGCGGCCCCAAGGTCTCAAGCGCGCGCGCCTGCGCGACAGACAGCCGTCCCGCGCGGGTCACGAAGCTGCGGATGCGGTGTTCGGTCGGATCGTACATCATCGGCCGCGCCGGGCCGTTTGCTGGGGTATCAGAAGACATGGGAATGAAGAAATAAGTGGCCGCGCCGCATAAAACCAGGCGCCAGCGAAAAATGGAGCGGGTGAAGGGAATCGAACCCTCGTCGTAAGCTTGGGAAGCTTCTGCTCTACCATTGAGCTACACCCGCGAAGCCTGCATTTTACGCGGGATGGCAAGGACTTGGCAAACTTGTGAAGTACCATCCGATACCATAACGCGCCATCCAGCAACCGTGAACTATCGCTCAGGTACATGACGGATTTGTCAACTCAGAGCAACATCATGAAGAAAAACGAAGAAAATGCTTTAATATGAAGTCGAAATACCGTTAATTATTGTCACCATGAAGTGTGCAGCGCAGACCAGCATGAGAAATATTGCTACAATCGCGTGACAGCTTTAACATTTTCCCTGTTCAACCTCAAAGGATATCCCATGAAAAAAATTCTGATCGCTTCGGCAATCCTGTGCTTCGCTTCCGCGCAAGCAATGGCTCAATCCGCTCCTGCTCCTGCTCCAGCAGCTACAACTGCCGCTGGCGCTGGCGCTGGCGCTGGTGCAGCTGCTGGTGCTACTGTTGCCGGCCTGAGCGTCAGCACCTTGATCGCTATCGGCGCAGCAGTTGCCGTTGTAGCCGGTGCAGCAAGCTCGGATTCGACCACCGCGCACACCACCCCAACCCACCATTAATACCTGGCTGCCCAGGCAGCGACAGGTAGGTCCATCCTGCAGCTTGATATCGAGTCAAAAGGTGAAGGCCTGGTGCCGCAATAGCTGATATACATCAAATATGTCGACTATTGCAATAAAAGCCCTTTTCATTTGAAAACGGGCTTTTTTACTTTTTAGAAAATAACGAAGAGGCTGACGTCAGCTTTTCTGTTTTGACGGACGATGCAATATTGCGCGTGCATACATGCGGTATCCATTTATCCATTAAGAAATCCAGCTGCCATGTTCGTGAGATACCCTATTCAAGCGCCTCGCTCACCATGAAGAACCAGCCCTTTTTCAAGCGCATGGGATTTGCCTTGAGCGGCATTGCCGTCGCCCTGCGTCTCGAATCGAGCTTTCGCTTGCAATGCCTTGCCGCCCTCATGGTCGTGATCGTGCTCGCCTGGAGCAAGCCGGCAATGATCTGGTGGGCACTGCTGCTACTCAACTGTGGCTTGGTGCTGGCAGCTGAACTGTTCAATACGGCGCTTGAACACTTGATTGACCACCTGCATCCTGGCCTGCACCCCAGCATCAAGATCGCCAAGGACTGCGCCGCAGGGGCTGTGTTCATTCTCAGTATCAGTGCCGCCTGCATTTTTGTTGCTTTTTTGCTGGAAACGTTTTCCAGTTGAGTAGCTATAGCTGCCAAGCAAATTACAATGCATGGGTCGCCAAGGCGCCTCCCTGTTCACGTCAACATTCGAGGCGGCGAGAAGAAATACATAGATTCCTATAATTCATTAAAATAATGCCTTTTTGAAATATTTGATCTTTACCAATACTGATTTTCAGCACGCCTTGTGGCTTGCATGACAATTGCGTAAAACAATAATCGCTTACTTTCGAGCGGCTAACGACTCAGTTTCCCTTTAGCGAAGCTGTTTTAATTATGAATTGATGCGTAGATGAATACTCCCCTTGTACCAGTGATTCTTTGCGGTGGTTCCGGCACACGCTTGTGGCCCCTGTCGCGCGAAGGCTACCCTAAACAGTTCTTGCGTTTGTCCGGCGAGACCAGCATGTTGCAGCAGACGCTGCAACGGCTAACTGGTATTGATGCCTTGGCGCCGGCTTTGCTGGTGTGTAATGAATCGTCGCGTTTCATTGTCGCGGAACAGCTGCGTGAGATAGGCCTGACCAATGCCCGCATGGTGCTCGAACCGATGCGCCGCAATACGGCGCCGGCCATTGCCACAGCGGCGCTGCAAGCCATGGAAAACGGCGGCGACCCCATCCTGCTCGTTTTGCCTTCCGACCATGTCATCCTGGATACCCCAGCGTTCCACCGCGCCATCAACCTGGCGCGCGATGCTGCAGAGCAAGGCAACTTGCTCACCTTCGGCATTACCCCGACCGGACCGGAGACAGGTTACGGCTATATCCGCGCCGAAGGCGGCGCAGCTGGCCAGGTCCAGCGTATTGTCGAATTCGTCGAGAAGCCGGCCCTGGCGCTGGCTGAACAATATATTGCCAGCGGCGATTATTTCTGGAACAGCGGAATGTTTGTGTTCCGCGCCAGCCGTTACCTGGCAGAACTTGAACGCTTTCAGCCTGCCGTCGTCGCGGCGTGCCGGGAAGCGCTGTCCAAGGCGAAAAGCGACCTCGATTTCATCCGCCTGGACCACGATGCCTACGCCGCCAGTCCCGATATCGCCGTCGATTACGCCGTCATGGAGCGCACCAGCCATGCGGCCACCATCGCGCTCGACGCCGGCTGGAACGATATCGGCTCATGGGCCGCCGTCTTCGACGTGGCAAAAAAAGACGCCAACAACAATAGCGCCCAAGGCGATGTGTTGATGCAGGATTGCAATGATTGCCTGGTGCATGGGAATAGCCGCCTGGTGACCGCCATCGGCATGCGCAATACCGTCATCGTGGAAACGGCCGACGCCGTATTGGTCATGGATGCGGATCAGGCGCAACATACCAAAACCCTGGTGGCGCAGTTGATTGCCAAGGACCGTGCTGAAGCCACCATGCACCGCGAAGTGTTCCGACCGTGGGGATCGTACGATTCCATCGGCAACGGCGAGCGCTTCCAGGTCAAGCGGATCACCGTCAAGCCGGGCGCCAAACTGTCGCTGCAAATGCATCACCACCGCGCCGAACATTGGATCGTGGTATCCGGCACCGCCCAGATCACCAATGGCGACAAGGAATATCTGCTGACCGAAAACCAGTCCACCTATATCCCCCTCGGCGTCGTCCATTCTCTGGCCAATCCAGGCAAGCTACCGCTGGAATTGATTGAAATTCAATCGGGTAGCTACCTTGGGGAGGACGATATCGTCCGCTTTGAAGACCGCTACGGCCGCGTTTAAACGAGCCGATCGCAGTGATATCACTGCGATGCATCAAGTCATCCACACTGCAGTTTATAAGGTTGAGCAAGTCATCATGAAACCAATCGAAGGCATATTTCTACAAGAGCTAAAATGGTATTGCAGCAGCAGGGCAGAAAAATACTTTCTGACTTTTGCCGATGCGCTCGCCATGTTCGCCGCATTCTGGCTCGCTGGGAAATGGACCCTCGATACCAGCGACTTGAACAGCGTCGGGCTGGATAGCTCGCGCCTGCTCAGCTATGGCCTGCTCTCCCTGGTCACTCTGGCGATCTTCAAACTGAAGGGCCATCATGCCAAGCGTCGTCCGTACTCAAATGAAATCAAGGAACTGCTGAAGATCGCCATGGTCATGGGCCTGATCGACGCGGCCCTGGTCTTCCTCGACAAGCGCGACTCCTCGCGCGAAGCACTATTGGCCACCTGGCTGCTGGTGCCATGCTTTGTCTTGCTGCTGCGCGGCATCGTCAAGTACCTGCTGATGAAAGCGGGCGGATGGATACGCCCCATGGTCATCATCGGATGGGGTGACAATGCCTTGCAAACAGCGCGTGCCTTCGATGAGGAAGCGTTGATGGGCTATCGCCTGATTGCCTTCCTGATACCCGAAGGCCAGGAACGCTTCGAACATCACTACCTCAACCGCAACAAACAGTCCGTTCCCTGTATTTCGCTCGGTGATGATCCGGAAAAAACACTCAAAATGCTGGGCGATCCGCATGCGGTCGTCGCCTTGGAGCAAGGAGGCATTGACGCTTATCAGGGCATGATCCAGCAAGTCAGCCGTTGCGTTGCCAATATGCAAGTGGTACCGGCCGTACGCGGCCTGCCCCTGTATGGCATGGAGGTCAACCATTTCTTTACACATGAGGTGCTGCTGCTGACCATGCGCAACAACCTGGCACGGCCAGGTTTGCAACTGATTAAACGCTGCTTTGACCTGACGACGTCGATCGCCGTGATGATCGTCGGCGCGCCCATCCTGCTGTGGATCGCCGCCAAGGTCATGGCTTCCGGCCGCCCCATCTTCTACGGCCACAAGCGTGTCGGCCAGAATGGCAAGCATTTCCTCTGCTATAAATTTCGCACCATGGCCGTGAATGCCGACGTGCTGTTGAAAGAGTTACTGGAACGCGACCCGATCGCCCGTGCCGAATGGGACCGTGATTTCAAACTGAAAAACGACCCGCGCATTACCTCGATAGGTCATTTCCTGCGCCGGACCAGCCTGGATGAATTGCCCCAGCTATGGAACGTATTAAAAGGCGAAATGAGCCTGGTAGGCCCACGTCCCGTGGTCGATGCCGAACTGGAACGCTATGGTACACAGCTAGACTACTATCTGGAAGCGAAACCGGGGGTGACGGGACTCTGGCAAGTGAGCGGCAGGAACGATGTCAGCTACGATACGCGCGTCTATCTCGACGCCTGGTATGTCAAGAATTGGTCTCTGTTCAATGACATCGTCATTTTGCTGAAAACGGTCAAAGTCATCTTCAAGAAAGATGGCGCGTATTAACAAAAATACAGCCAAAAAAATAAATAATTTGCAAGGCAAGAAAAGGATAAGAGCATGATTTTAGTGACCGGCGGCGCCGGCTTCATCGGTTCAAATTTTGTACGCGATTGGCTGGCGCTCAACGATGAACCCGTCATCAACCTCGACAAACTGACTTACGCAGGCAACCTCAGCAATCTGGCCAGCCTGGAACAGGATCCGCGGCATATCTTTGTCCGCGGAGACATTTGCGATACAGCACATATCTCGCGCCTGTTGGCAGAACACAAGCCGCGCGCCATCGTGCATTTTGCGGCGGAAAGCCATGTCGACCGCTCGATCCATAGCCCCGGTGAGTTCATTTCGACCAACGTCAATGGCACTTTCAGCTTGCTCGAAGCCGCGCGCGCCTATTGGTCCGGCCTGACGGGCGAGGCCAAGGATGGTTTCCGTTTCCTGCACGTCTCGACCGATGAAGTCTATGGCACCCTGGGTCCGCAAGATCCGCCATTCACGGAAACGACGCCGTATGCGCCGAACAGCCCCTACTCGGCATCGAAAGCCGCCTCCGACCATCTGGTACGCGCCTATTTCCATACATATGGCATGCCGGTGCTGACGACAAACTGCTCGAACAACTATGGCTCTTTCCATTTCCCGGAAAAACTGATTCCCCTTATCATCAGCAACGCCCGTGCCGGCAAGCCATTGCCTATCTATGGCGACGGCATGCAAGTGCGCGACTGGCTGTATGTGGGCGACCATTGCGCGGCGATTCGTCGCGTGCTGGAAGCGGGACGTCTGGGCGAGGTCTACAACGTGGGCGGCTGGAATGAAATGGCCAATCTTGAAGTCGTGCATACCCTGTGCGACATCCTCGATACGCTGGACCCGAAAGCGTCCGGCAGCTATCGCGCACAAATCACGTATGTGCAGGATCGCCCCGGCCACGACCGCCGCTATGCCATCGACGCGCGCAAGATTGAGCGCGAACTGGGCTGGAAGCCGGCAGAAACCTTTGCCACGGGCATACGCAAGACCGTCCAATGGTACCTGGACAACCAGGCCTGGGTACGCGACGTGCAATCGGGCGACTACTTGAAGTGGGTAGAAAAAAACTATGCGGCACGCGATGCGGCAAAGGAAGCAATCTGATGAGCGCAGCGATCGAACGCAAAGGCATCATCCTGGCCGGTGGTTCCGGCACGCGCCTGTATCCCGTCACCATGGCCGTATCGAAGCAGTTGCTGCCTGTGTATGACAAGCCGATGATTTATTATCCGCTGACCACCCTGATGCTGGCTGGCATACGCGATATCCTGATCATTTCCACGCCGCAAGATACGCCGCGGTTCCAGGAGTTACTCGGTGATGGCAGCCAATGGGGCATCAAGCTCAGCTACGCCGTGCAGCCCACGCCCGACGGCTTGGCACAGGCCTTCATCATCGGCCGCGAATTCGTCGGCGACGCGCCATCGGCGCTGATCCTGGGTGACAACATCTATTACGGCCACGACTTCGAAACGCAATTGCGGGAAGCCTCCGCACGCACCAGCGGCGCCACCGTATTTGCCTATCATGTCACCGATCCGGAACGCTATGGCGTGGTCGATTTCGACGCACAGCGGCGCGCCGTCAGCATCGAAGAAAAACCACTCAAGCCAAAATCGAACTACGCCGTCACCGGCCTGTATTTCTACGACAGCCAGGTGTGCGACATCGCCGCCGGCATCGCTCCGTCACCACGTGGCGAGCTGGAAATCACCGATGTCAACCGCACTTATCTGGAGCGAGGCCAGCTGAACGTCGAATTGATGGGGCGCGGCATGGCCTGGCTCGATACCGGCACGCATGAATCGTTACTGGAAGCAGGCCAATTCATCGCCACCATCGAAAATCGCCAGGGCTTGAAGGTTGCCTGCCCAGAAGAAATCGCCTACCGTCGCGGCTACATCGACGCCGCCAAACTCGAAGCTTTGGCGCAGCCCTTGAAAAAGAACGCTTATGGCCAATACCTGCTGCGCCTGCTCGAAGAAAAAATATACTAAAGCCTGAACGGCTCATTTCACACCATGCAAATTCAAACCACAGCCATACCCGACGTCCTGATCATCGAGCCTACTGTCTTTGGCGATGATCGCGGCTTTTTCTATGAGAGTTTTAACCAGAAACGCTTTACCGAACTGACTGGCGTTACGCACGACTTCGTACAGGACAATCATTCCAAGTCCGCCAAGGGCGTGTTGCGCGGCCTGCACTACCAAATCCAGCAACCGCAAGGCAAGCTGGTGCGTGTGACGGCCGGTGAAGTCTTCGACGTTGCCGTCGACCTGCGCAAAAGCTCGCCAACCTTCGGCCAGTGGGTTGGCGTAGTCCTGTCGGCCGCCAACAAACGCCAGTTATGGATACCTGAAGGTTTCGCCCACGGCTTCGTGGTAACCAGCGACAGCGCAGAGTTCCTGTACAAGACCACGGACTACTGGGCGCCGGAATTCGAACGCAGCATCCTGTGGAATGACCCGGCGATCGGCATCGACTGGCAACTGGACGGCGAACCGTTACTGTCGGGCAAGGACAAAGTCGGCACATTGCTGGCCAATGCCGACGTCTTCGCCTGAGCACTGCAACACTGCCACTCCCCCCTTCATGGAAACAAATATGAGCCGTATCTTAATTACAGGAAAAAACGGCCAGGTCGGCTACGAACTGGAACGCAGCCTGCAAGGTCTGGGAGAGATCATCGCGCTAGACCGCAGCCAGATGGACCTGGCCGACCTGGACCAGGTGCGCGACGTAATCCGCCGCATCAAGCCGACCCTGATCGTCAATCCGGCCGCCTACACCGCTGTTGACAAGGCCGAGAGCGAGCCTGAACTGGCACTGCGCATCAACGGCGAAGCACCGGGCGTGATGGCGGAAGAAGCCAAAAAACTGGGTGCCGCGATGATCCATTACGGCACCGACTACGTGTTTGATGGCTCGAAAGATGGCCCGTACGTCGAAACCGATCCGACCTGCCCGATCAATGTCTACGGCAGCAGCAAGCTGGCCGGGGAACAGGCGATCCAGGCCACCGGTATCCCCCACCTGATCTTGCGCACCAGCTGGGTCTATAGCACGCATGGCAAGAACTTTCTGTTGACCATGCTGCGCCTGGCAAAGGAGCGCGAAGAACTAAGTATCGTATCCGATCAGTTCGGCGCACCGACGTGGAGTCGTACCATAGCCGATACCACGGCGCATATTGTGGCGCAAAGCCTGGCGGCAAGCGACCAGCAAGCATGGTGGCAGGCACGCTCCGGTCTGTATCATTTGACGGCGCAAGGAAGGACCAGCTGGTTCGGTTTTACCGAAGCGATCATGAGCCATGCGTCAGTGCATAAAAACCCGCGTTTGAACGAGATAGAGGCAAAAAACTATCCGGTGCCGGCCAAACGTCCCACCAATTCGGTGCTGTCCTCACAACGCCTGATAGATACTTTTTGTGGTCTGCCTCAATGGCAGGAAGCCTTGAAGCTGTGCCAAGACTGAACCGGGATACAACTTAAGGCGATTTCAATTAACCACGATTTAAAAATCGACCTTCTGAATAATCGAAAGGATAAAAAATAAAGGTGCCAAAAAAAGTGGTTTTTCGAGCAACCCTTAAGTAGGCTATGTCTGGTAAATCAGCGGGCTATTTCAATCCTCCTTCCTAGCTCATTATAGTTGTGTTGTGTAGCTTGATTAACACTCATTAATAAGAAAGGAGAACGCTATATACACGTGTCCGGTTCGCAAGGAATGCATTATTTCTATTAAATGGATTGCGGACCTAATATGCATGCGGAGAGTGTAACTTACTGCAACAAAACGTAACACAGTGAGTCAAAGGAACTTCATCAATGTGCTCGATAGGCGCATTTTTCTTGAGGTAAAAAATATAAACGCTAAGCATGTTGCAATTTTCGTATTGATAGTTACAGAGACGTGCTTTCATGCACATTGCATACCATCTTGAAGAACTGTGTTTTAATATTTTCAATGACGTGATTGATGTAGCTCCACGGAGGGCGCCCGAACAACTGATGAAATTTTATAAAACTTTGTGAATATCGATAAAATTTCAGATAGAAAAATAATACATTAAGATCAATAACATTAATTATTCAATAAAATAAAAACTATTTTTATGAGAAATATAAAATATGTGACACTCACAATTTTGTCACTCTTTGGTTTTTTTGTAACGGCATGTGGTGGTGGCTCTAGCGGAAATGGAACTATCACGGTTTCTCCACCCGTCATTAGTTTACCCATACAGGAACTCAGGATTCTAGTTATTGGACAGTCTATATCTTCAAATTGTAATGAATATGTCTATGGCCCCGTGGATAATGTTTTTCAAGTTGGTATCGAGGGTACAGTTAAAGCTGCTAGTGATCCGTTCGAATGGGCTGATTGTAGAAATGGTTCCATGTGGATGCCACTCGGAAAAAAAATTATTGAGGCTGGTATTGCACGAAAAGTAGTTTTTATGCCGATCGGTATTGCTGCTACTAAAGTCGAGGATTGGCAGGTCGGTGGTACTGCCTTTGGAAAATTGACCAGCGCGATCGCGCAGATTCAAAAAAGAGGGATGATCTTTGATTTAGCTTTTTGGCATCAAGGTTTTTCAAATTCAGGAACAGAAAAATCTGTGTACATAAATAAGGTGAGTTCTGTCTTGGACTATGTTGACAGCAAAGTTAAAATTGATCGTTGGCTTATTGCCGTGCATTCCCGATGTTATGACGGATATGATCGTAACATTGAAGCGGCACAGGTGGTTTTGGGAGGGATGAGTGAGTTGAAACGTTATCCCGGCCCCAATAATAATTTATTAGGAAATGAATATAGATTTGACAACTGCCATCTTAAACAAATTGGTCAAGAAAAGATGGCATTAATGTGGCTTGACTCAGTCAAGGCAGCCCTTAAATAGTTGAATTAGCTTTAAATGAAATCAAAATTTAGATACTCTTTGGAGAATTTTCGAGGCATTGCAATAATTTTTGTTATGTTTTCACATATCATGTCGATTCAGGGAATAGGGAAGCTTGGCGGATATTTGTATTATATCGTTGGCGATGCTACTACCTGGTTTGTATTTATTTCTGGCTATTTGTTCTATTACCTAGAGGCGAATAATTTCAAATATGGTGCTTATCTTATGAAAAAGGTAAAGTACGTTATTCTTCCGTATTTAATCCTTTCGATCCCAGTAATATTTTTCTGGCTGTCCGCCTCTCAAAATGTCTTGTATGGCCTGACGCCATTAAACTTCATGCTATGGTCCTTGATTGCTGGGGGAATAGCTGTGGGGCCCATGTGGTTTATTCCCATGATAGCACTCTTCTTTACTTTTACACCAGCATTCAGATTCCTTGCAAGGACAAAAGCAATTTACATAGTGACTTTGACTTTTTTGATATTCAGTATGTTTTCTTCTCGTTCTATATACAATGCTAATGCATTTTTATCTTTTTTGCATTTTTTTGGTTTTTATATGCTTGGAATTGTTGCAGCCAAGGATGCGGCAGTTTTGGAAAGATTGAAAACTGAAACCAAGAAAAAAATTATTTTCATTTCAATTCTAGCATTTATTTTTTTTGGATATTTTTTTCCTGGTATGGCAAGCATGCCAAATAGTTTTTTTAATGGCTTAGGACTTCTAAACTATATTTTGGTGGGTAAGCTTTTTTTGTTAATAGCAATTTTCTTCATCTTCGAGCAATATTACAATCGAGAAAACAAGAGTCTCGGCTATCTCGCAAGAATCAGTTTTGGTCTATTCTTTGCCCATGGTTTTATGGCAGCTATATTTGCCAAGGTACTGAAAAGTATAAATTATATTGACCCAATAGTGACTTTGTTTGCAGAGATAGGCGTAGTGATTTTTGTTTCTATAGGAATCGTTGTTTTGGTGAAAAAAGTTTTGAAAAAATGGAGCCGCTATGTTATTGGCTGTTAAATTATTTATCGCAGTACTGATTTTCTTCTCATTAGGGGTAGCAAGCGCCAAGGATGTTTATTTGTTGGTGTTAAAGGAGGCGATATCTAAGAACTGCGAAGCCATAAACTTGGGAGATACTGAGGGACTGTATCAGGTTGGTTTAGATACCCGCGAGGTTTCTGGCCGGTTACCACTTTCTTGGTCTGGTTGCATGGATTTTGGATTTTTAGCCCCATTAAGAAAAAAAATGATCGAATCTGGCATGGCGGAACGCGTTATAGTCATGCAGATTGAGATAGCGGGAAGCAATTTAAGAGACTGGGAGGCAGGTGGTCGTTTTCACGTGAAGTTGAAATCTGCCCTTGCAGTTGCCAATTCGCATAATATTAAATTTGACTACGCATTATGGCAAGGACGGTTTATTCATGCTAACTTTGACCGGTCAAGCTATGTCGGTGATGTTCGCCGTCTGATCAAGTCGATCAGTCTCAGCACAAAGATTGATAAATGGATCATTGGACTAAGCGCAAGTTGCATAGGGGAAAATGGAGCGAAGACTCTTCCTGTTCAATGGGCGCCTCTCCTGAATCGTTTTCCCGGACCGGATATCGGCGAGTTTGAGAATGTATACCATTCTGACAGATGCAACCTAAATCAAGCCGGACAAAGGAAAATAGTAGACCGCTGGTTCAGTGCCATGAAAAAAGCAGATATCGAGAGTGACAAATACCAAAAAGAGTCTTTGCTTTATTATTTTAAGTAGTTGAGCTAAGTTCACGATAATTGGGCGATGTTATCCCTAACTCAAGTGGATAAATTGCCGGGCAATGAAATCGGCGGCTCTAGAGCGGTGGTGATCAATTCGCTTTCGTAGCGAGGTTGGCGTGCCAAATAGCCAAGCGGCGAGCCACTCAAGCCCATTTTTCGTTCGATTTGACGCGATGCTCGCGTCTTTTTGTCATCAAGACGGTATGGGATTCAGTGATCGTAAAGCGCCTTCCGGCCAACACCAAATTGGCGAAGGCGAACAACGTAAAGAGCTGTGCAGTGTTTTTGGCCAGGCCGCGATAGCGAGTTTTACGATGACGGAACAGGTTCTTGACGACATGAAACCGATACTCAGCCTTCGCGCGAACGCTGGCCTTCAGATTCTCCAGCTTTTCAGTCAGGCGACGCAGTTTACTTTTGGCTAGCGCCTTGCGTTTGGAACGTTTCATGGCCACGTGCCACGTCACCGATTTGCCGATGTTCTCTGACCGCTTTTCCACGCTCTGGTAGCCGGCGTCGCCGTGCAGCAAGGCATGCGTTTGAGTCACGTCCGACCGTACGCAGGCTCATTTCCAGCTCCTTGCACGCTGGCGCAAGACGGCTTCCGGCGTCCACCACCTCACGGACTAGCTCAATACATTTCAGGCGATCCGGGACACAGGTCAGTCTTCCTCTTTGCCCCCCAGATCGCCTGGACATCTTTCCGCAGGATCAGCAGCGCAGCCGCTTCAGCCAGCGCTTTCTCCTTGCGATTCAAGTCTTTCTCCAATTCGCGGATGCGCTTCTTGTCTTCCTTGGCCTGCTTCTGCTGCTCGCGCGTGAGCGGCATCAAGCTGGCATTGGCCGACATGCAGGCCGCTTTCCACGCGGCGATTTGCTCGGCGTACAGTCCTTTGCGGCGGCAATATTCCGCCAACTCGGCTGCGTTCAGCGCCGCCGTTTCCGGCACCACCGCAAACTTGTCTTCCGAGGTTCATTCCTTAGCATTTTCCCCCCTACCTAGCACCGGTGTTTCTTGATTACGAAGTTGACGGCGCCAAGTATAAAGGGTTTGCTCCAGGATTCTACTCTCCCGGGACAACTCCAACACCGGCTTGTTTTGGGCGACATCATCTGCCGCATTAACGCTTCTCTTCGTTCTGCTGGATACTTGTTCACACGACTCTCTTGCATGCCCCAGATACGTTTTTACTCCTCAGGTGACGCGACAACTATTCTGACACCGGGGGTGCTTTTGGGTGGTCAAATTTTTGCAAATTTTCGCCATAGCGGCGCCTCTCAGCAAAGGTATTGCACTTGGTGCTCGAGAACACCCATTCATGATATTCAACTATCCGAATAACGATTATTTAATAATAATAGTGAAATCAAAAACCAATAAATTGCCATTACAGGAATATATAAAAAAGCACCGTCAGAAATTGCTAATACAAGATATATAATCAATCCGGACATAATGGATTTTTTATATAAAGAGCCACCAAATGGCACTCGTCTTAAAAAACCATAAATAACAGGAGACAGCATAGCTAACAAAAATGATAAGAACCCTAATATACCAAAGCTATCCAATACCGACATATAAACAATTTCCGACACTTGGGAAAATTTCTTTTCAGGAAAAAAAGTTAATTTATCTATGACATTTAGCTGATCAATTCTTCCCCCAAGATTTTTATCAAATAAAAATGAGGCGTTTTGCCCAATCATAAAAATCATATAAAAAACAGCTCCGCAAAATAAAATTATCCCAATAAATGAAAATAAAATAGCAATAAAATCCGCCTTCCTTATCTTCAATTCTAAAAATAATCTAGGAATGAATAACAAATGCTTACTTGTGGAATTTATTGAAAAGTAAAATAGTTTTAAGAGTTCGTATATAATCATTCCCAACCAAACCGTCCTAGACAAAGTCAAAACTAATGATGTTTTAACAATAATTCTTTTAATCTTTGAATTCTCAAGAAATTCGTATAAAGGAAGAAGCATCAATATGCAAATACCGTAGATGTTCCCATTATTATAAGTTGATATTAATTTAAATATACCTCCTCTATCGATATGTTTCCCCTCAAGTTCACCAAGGTCATCATAATTTACAGTTAAAAATGGAATTTCAAGAAAGGAACCTGTATACAATTTATAAATAAATAAAAATATACCAAACAACGACACAAATATTATGCCTCTTTTTACCATACTAAAAAGATATGATAAGTTCATTTCCTCCATATATTGATGGAATAGTATAATAAATGTAAATGGTAGAAATATCACGGAAACAATAAATGAAATACCAAAACCAAAATTTTCAACGCCATTAAATATAAAGCTAAAAATTACAATACTCTGAAATGGCAACAAAGAAAAAAACACATTCAAGCGACATGTAGAAAAAGAAATATTTCCAATATTCAGAAGAAAACGAGGAATAGCCATAATTGAAAAAATGAAAATTGCCACATACCCCCACGTTAAAGGTATGCTCCCAATTTTCACCCCTCCCTTAGGAAAATAAATAATAAAAACTGTCATCATAAAAACTGCCAATTTATATTTAGGGGCTGAATTACTAAATTTACCTATGGAATTCATCTTTTAAATTCACCATTTTTGTCTAAATTAACTTACTTTTTGCTTGAAAAATCTAACCATTTCGAACGTACATAGTTCGAAAATTCAAGATTAAATCTTTCAGTCGAAAAACGTTCAGAATTGCTCCGACAGTTAATGGGAAGAAAATGATGACGTCGTTTTTCGAAATCTTGAACGGCCATACAAACAGCAGAAACCGTTTGCTCCATAAAAAATAAACCTGTCGGTTTTGGTCCTCTGTCAATTACAGTTTCCAAGACCCCGCCCTTCCCAAAAGCGATAACTGGTGTACCACATGCCTGAGCTTCAACCGGAATAATCCCGAAATCCTCCTCAGCAGCAAAGACAAATGCCTGCGCCCGTTGCATCATGTCTTTTAGCACCGAAAAAGGTTGATAGCCCAACATTTCAACATTTTTTCCTGCTTTGGCCTTGATCTTCTGCATATCAGGTCCATCACCAATGACAATCAAACGCTTTTCAGGCATTTTTGAAAATGCCTCGACGATCAAGTCCATTTTTTTGTAAGGAACGAGACGTGAAGCAGTAAGATAAAAGTCTTCTTTCTCTTCAACTAGAGAAAAATCAGATATATTAACTGGTGGATAAATCAGATCAGCATCTCGACCATAAACTTTCTTAATACGACGTGCAATAAATTTTGAATTAGCAACAAAATGATCGACACCATTTGCCGTTCTAACGTCCCACATACGAATTTTATGTAGCATCCATTTCGCTATCCATCCCTTCAGACCAGTGTCAAGTCCAGACTCGCGTAGGTACTGATGTTGTAAGTCCCAGGCGTATCGAATTGGGGAATGGACATAACTGATGTGCAACTGATCTGGTCCAGTAATAACCCCTTTCGCAACAGCATGACTACTGGATATTACCAGTTCATATGAAGACAAGTCTATTTGCTCCACGGCAAGCGGCATCAAAGGTAGATATGAACGAAACGATTTCGAGGCCCACGGTAAATTTTGAATAAATGTTGTTGTCAGTTTCCGATTACGCAAAAAATCAGTAGCTTGCACAAATTCAGTATCTGCGTATATAGCGAACATATCGGCTTCGGAATACAGTCCAGATACCTGCTCCATTACCTTTTCTGAGCCTGCCAGAGTGGTGTACCATTCATGCATTAATGCGATTTTTTTCATTAAACCATACCAAAATTTTTAAATTAAAATGCTAAAAATAAAAATTATATATCCAGAAATTTAAAAACATAGGAAATATTTATTTTATAAAAATATGAAAATACAGGCTATCAAATATTATCGATAACAGACTTTATTTTTTCAGCAGTTTTATCCCAAGAAAAAATTTTCGCTTGAACAATACCTTTATCACGCATATCTATACGCAATTTCTGATTATAAAATAAATCTCTAATTCCTCCTGCAATCTCACTTACAGATTCAGGATCAACTAGGATAGCAGCGTCGCCGGAAATCTCCGGTAAGCAAGTTGTATTTGAAGTAAGTACCGGGATCCCGCAAGCCATCGCTTCAATTACGGGCAAGCCGAATCCTTCATATAAGGATGGAAATAGCAATGCTAATGAGCCAGTATAAAGACCTGGTAGATTTTCTTCAGGCACTCGACCGGTAAAAACAACCCTTTTAGATAGATTCAAAGCTTCAATCTGCCTACGGATTGACTCGTTTTCATTTCCGGTAAAAACTAGCCGGACGTTAACATCAATTTTCGATAATAGAAATGCTTCCAGCACCCTAATTTCATTTTTATGAGCTTTACGATTACTGACACATAAGAAATACTTATAGCCAGGATTCCAAGGGGTAGCATCCGGATGATAGTTTCCATCAACGCCATTGCCAACGTTAATCACTTTATCTATATCGATGCCAGCCCAAGTTGCTATACGATTACGAGAAAATTCAGACACTGTAAGGACACGATAAGCCTTGATGCAAGCCCTACGCATGATTAGTCGATAATATAATCGCTTCATCACGCTACTATTTTCTGGCCGATCAATATGGTTAAGGTCATGAATGGTAAATATGTAGGGTCGCAAAAAAAATAATGGAGCATTGTATCCTGGACTAAATACCGCTTTCACTTTGCCAATTTGAAAAAGCATAAACAAAAAAAGACGCAACGGTTCCAGCGGTGAAGATGGATTTCCGTTCATATTCAAACTCGGAAAATTAAGCCGTTGATCAATCTCCCGTGCAAAACGACCAATCCCATGTTCTCCGATCCAACGGGAATCAAATTTAACCATTACCATAGGTGCTCTCAAAATTACACCTCACATTGCAGCAAATACAAATCAATCATTTCACCGATCCAAAATGGGGGCTACGTCCCAATGTTTTTCTAATATAAGCAGTTAACCGATCAAATCCGTTTGCACCAAAACAGTAGCAAATAATAAAGTAAGCATGAAACATCGGATATTTGTTAAACCCAATCCGTCCGTATGCTCGATAAAGTTTATAATAATCAGAAAATGGTAGCTTTAACTGATCTCTTATATATGGATAAAAATAATTCGCATAATCTCGCATAATTGGTGCAGTTACCGGCAGGTCACTTTGTTTTTCAAGTGCAGTAGCGATACGGATAACTCCACTAATCATATTGATGCGCGCAGCGGGCGTATAAGTACCAGGTGTGTAGATCCCTTTTTCGCTGGCACTATTACCAAAATCTGGCGGTTCACTATTACGACATAAAACTAAGACTTTTGGCATAGTGATGGCGTTCATTTTGGCAAGCACAACACCTACAATATGCATCTGGTAGTAAAGGGTACCGTCAAATTCAGATGTAGCCGCCCCATCAGCAGTATCTCGATGAATAATAAAACCCGAAATTACGCCAGATCGTCTGAAGCATACAGAGATAGCTTCGGTCCCAGCAGCAAGAAATTTTTCTTCGTTAAAATAGCGTACTTCTTGATTAATTTTAGTTGGAACCTCATCAAACCAAGCATAGCTTTTGAGAACAAAACCGATGTTGTCGTTAGCCTTAATTCGTTCGGAAACTGCTGCCAACGAACCTTCACACATGATATCGTCATTGCCCATAAAGAAACAATATTCACCACGTGCCAAATTTACAAGATTTCGTATATTTCCATCATATCCGAGGTTATTAGTATTTTCGTAATAACGTAGTGTTCCAGGATAACGTATGCTGTATTCGGCTACAACTTTTGCAATTTCAGGTCGTTCTTTTGAAAGATCCTCACAAATAACAATTTCAAAGTTAGAGAAGCTCTGCTTATAAATCGAGTCTAAAAGAACAGGTAAATGTACAACCCGGTTATAAGCAGGAATACATATTGAAAACATGCGACGTGGTTCAGACATATCTTTCCCATTTCTTTGAAACATTATTAAATTTTTTAATAGATCTTGCCGGAATACCTGCTACCATGGTCACAGCTGGAATATCATTACGTACTACAGAATTTGATGCAATAATCGCGCCATGACCAATTGAAACGGGGCCGACGATATTTACATTATCACCAATCCATACATTATTACCAATCATCACAACACCAGAGGAATATAGTAATCGTTTAGCTGGAACCTCCATGGGATCACTATGGGGATTTTTTTCTCCACTATAAACACCATGATTATGATCTGAAACATAAACATTGCTTCCGAACAATACGTCAGCTCCTATTTCTACTCTATTTATTGCGGTTATATGAACACCGTCTGACATTTTAATCCGATTCCCAAGTACAATTTGCGGGGAATATTGATGGCCATCATATTCAACAACAGCCTCAAGCCATAGATTTTTATGAGCATAGATTTCACTGCCAAACTTTATATGGTTTTTACCTAAAATATGACAACCAGGTCCTAAAATTATATTTGAAGCATTCAGGATTTTTGAATAAAACAAGGACTTTAACTTAATTTTCAATCGTGAGAAAAGAAAAATTGAAGCAAGAATAAATCCTTCTGATTTTTTTTTCTTAATTAAAATATTTAAAAATTTCATTTTTGATTTTAATTCCGAAATATAATTTATATTATTTTTTAAAAATTTAAAAATTAAAGGAAAATAAAGCCCATTTTTTTGTTTAATTTATTAAAAACTCTTACCAAAATGAAGAAAAATTTGCGTAAGAAAAGTGAGTTCGACAGTATAGGTTTTAAAAAAATCTTGAAGTAAATTTTCTCACCAAATGAATTGTAAATTGCAGTATTTATATCTTCGTTTGTAAAGTTACTTTTAGAACCGATCTTTCCAAATTGAGCTATAAGTTCTCCCGGGATCAGCCTAGTTATAACTGCATTAGACATTATCTGCGTCGATTTCAAAGTATCCAGAGGAAAATATTTATTCGTCAAATTTATTAAATTCACGCCAAATACTTCTATAAATTTGTAACCTCCCGTGTTGCCTATCAAAGCACCAAACATGGGTGTACGAATAAAAAAATGATTATCTACCGCTTTTAATGCACTGTATGTCCAAGCCATTTGCGGTAGAAATGTATTAATATCTGATTTTGAGTTAAAGTCAGGGAATTTTTTAATCACTGCAAGTTTATTTGTAATATTAGCGGAAATAAAAGTCAAAAAAATATTTGCATTTCTGAATAATAACTCTGAATTTAGACTGATTATTTCAGGCTTTTCTGGTATCGACAAGTCACCTATAATATGCTCATCTTCACTTTTGAAACCACCATTTTCCAAATGTAAAATTCCAAAATCATTATTACTACAAATTTCGAAAATATATTTTAATGAATTTCGATATAATATTTCATCATCACCTAAAATCCATAAATACTTCCCAGAAGTGGCATCAAAGCATGATGCAATATTTCCATCCATGCCAATATTATTCGGTCTACGAACGTACTTAATTGGAATTATATCTAAAAAATTGCTAACTATCTGTGCCGTATTATCAGTAGATGCATTATCCAAAATAACTACCTCAATACCATTTGGCCAAACAGAAAAACTATTACTGAGCGAAAAGAGCAACAAATTTAATTTTTCGGCGCGAGAATATGTCGGAATCACAATAGAAAGAACAAATGAATTCATCTAAATAAATTCCTTATTTTTTTAAAGATACTTCTAGAAAGAAATAAAAATAAAAAGTTAATAAATAAAATATTTTGTGTAGAATTTGATTTGACCTGAAAAAAATTTTTAAAAATAAATTTCTTACTGTAAGTAAACCCAATTTTGAGCATCTCAAAGGTGCCAATTTTTCTCGATTGCATCCCGTAATGAGTACAAAGATTCTCATTATTCAGAATATTTTTATATCCAAAAGACGCACCAATTAAACCACGCATAAAAACTTCAGCTTGCAGCGTGCTTTTCTCTTTGACCGAAATACTGAGAGTGTTAATATGCTGACAGAAATTGATAGCCATATGCAGTCGAGATTCAGGCATGAAAAAAGCCTTCTTACTTGATCCATTCGTACCAAAAGATTTTATTTTTGCAGCCATTACGCCGCTTTCGGTCTGAATGATAGTTGGATAATAAATTATAGCATCACCCAACATGCATAAATCGCCAAAAATAAATTCAAATGGAAACAAATCAACAATTTCAAAATCGAAATAATTTTCAGTAATATGTAAATGATTTATTAAAGACCTATTAAAGAAATATCCTGTGGGATGTCTTGCGTGATATGCAATTTCTCGCACTGCAGGAAATCCTCTGTCTATCCGATTAAAATCCCGATTTGAATCTGAGTAGTATTGGCAAAACCCCGCAGCAATATCCGGCTGATTCAATAAAACTGATTTGAACTTTGG
Source organism: Janthinobacterium sp. SUN073 (assembly GCF_030397665.1). GTDB lineage: Bacteria > Pseudomonadota > Gammaproteobacteria > Burkholderiales > Burkholderiaceae_D > Janthinobacterium. The sequence goes on from NZ_JAPUBT010000001.1 coordinate 1,596,559, forward strand.
TATCTCCCTGGATAAAAATTTATCTTTATCAGTGCAAAAAATCAAATATTTTCCTTTTCCTTTATTGACAGCATTCAATATATTAAAAAGAAATCCTTTATTGACTCCGTTTGAATAAATGGAGAGTCGCTTATCATTTATAGTCTGCAACATTGACAATGTATTATCTGTAGAACCATTGTCCAGAACAACTACCTCAATATCAGGATCTTCACATTTTAATATTTCCAAAACATTTTCATGTAAAATTTCACAACGATTATATGTTGGAATACAAAAGCTTAATGACATTTCTGCCATCTTCAGTTTATCATCCATTGGATAAAATTTCCGTCTTCTTAGCAATTTTGCCTTTTTGAAGCTCAATAATATCAGTACAATTTCTCAAAGTATTTAACCGATGAGCAATGATTAGGATAGTGATATTTTCATTTAACTCTTCAATTGCTTGCATAACTGCCTGTTCTGTTTCTGTATCGAGTGCACTGGTTGCCTCATCGAATACAATAATATCGGCCTGTTTGTACAAAGCACGGGCTATTCCGATACGTTGCCTTTGTCCACCAGACAGCTGTACACCGCGCTCGCCAACAACTGTGGCATAACTATCTGACCACATTTCGATAGTATCCGAAAGCTGAGCTTGTTTTGCTGCCTGCCTGACACGCTCTTGTGAAATCTTGTGTTTTGGTACACCAAATGCGATATTTTCCTCAATACTATTGTCAGTCAGAAAAACTGTCTGCGGCACATGAGAAATCCGGGATTGCCAGGATCTCATATTTTTATTCGATATCGGCTTACCATCAATCTCCAAATATCCAGAGACAGGATTGAGCAATCCCATTATGATATCAATCATTGTGCTTTTTCCACTACCTGTTCCTCCAATAAAACCGATACGGCTACCTTTCAATATCTCAAGATTAATATTCTCGAATATCCAAGGAGTCTCTGGGTTATATCGAAATGAAACATTATTTAAAGTTATTTTCTGATCGAAAGAAATTTGTATATTTGCTACTTCATCGGCATGCAAAGGTAGAGGCTGATCTAACAAGACTAAGGCATCTTGCAGAGATACTTGTGCACCTTGTATTAATGACCATGCATTATATGCTTGCTGAAGTGAAGGTAAAATACGCTGTAGACCAAGTGCTAATGCTGCTAAGATAGGTATTGCATTAGCAATTCCATCTTCTCGTTGGGATAATATAAATGCAAGTCCCGCAATTAGAATTGTTCCTAAACTCTCCATTGCAAAGCGTGGACTTTGACTAATAAATTGATTACTGCTCTGCGCAGTGCGTAAAATTTTGTCAGTCTTGTGATATATTTTACAAAAACTTTCTTGGCTGCCGTCAATTAATATATCACGGATCCCACCTAAACCTTCTTGCAATGCCTTAGTAACATTGTTTGACTCCACAGCAATTCTTCGACTACTTTCCTTCAAATGCTTTCGCGTGATCTTTATGATGATTCCATAGAAAATTCCAAAACATCCGATAATCCCGAGAGCTACGCCCGGAATTATGTAGCATAAGGCAAAAACAATAGCTATGACCATTGCAATGGAACTAATTAATGTCAAGCCAGGCATGAGGATATAAAAAATTACTTCACTTATTTTTATCCATATAACATTAATTATTTCGCTACTATTTCGAGAGATATGAATCGCATATGGCTGATATAATGTTCGGCGATAGACATCATTACTCAAATCTGATCCTACTTCAAAGGAAATTTTTGTAGATACTCGAAGGACGAACATCCTTAAAGCACCAGCCAACAGTGCAGCAATGCTAAAAATTATAGTTAACGGCAACAATAACTGACTTGCTGACGATATAGCCAGTATACGGATAAAATCCGAAAAAGCCGGGTTATTAAAGATACGTTCCGGGTTTGTCAATGCACCAATAAAAGGAAGAACAGCGCCAAGGCTAAGTATTTCAGCGAATGACGCCAAAACTGTCAAGATGAGTAATAAACCAAATTGCCCTCTGCGACGACGGCCAATATGGTGCCACAATCGACCTATCAGATCGGGGAGATTTTTTTCTGCTTGCATTTTATTTAATATCTATTACTTTATATTTTTTCAATATTTTCTCTATACCATTTTGTAATGTTATAGTCGGATTCCATCCTAGCGCCATTAATTTTTTTATCTCGGCTTTAGATTCCATAATCTCGTCGCTTCGATACCCAATAGCACCGAAGTTTAACTTCGTCATACTTCCAGACAAGTGTTGTATTGTTTCAATCATTTCTCGAACTTCATAACTACGACCAGTTCCGACCTCAAACGTTTCAAAGCAAAAATTATTCTTACTTCCATACTGTATAAGTTTGATGTAGGCAGCCACAACATCATCTATATAAACAAAATCACGCTTTTGATGTCCATGGGTAAAATTTATTTCTGGTACTTTTTGAACTGCTATTTTTTGAATTGTATTTTCAATAAATTTTGATGTATCATCATCTGGGCCATATATATGTTCAAGAACCACATTAATGATTTTTATATTTTTCGGCAGTTGCTTCAACCAATTGATTAAACTTTTTTTCGACAGTGAATAGTTAGCTAAGTTAGAGTATGTAGTTGTTCTTTTTGTGAAAAATGAATCAGTATTGATAAAACATTCAACGCCATGATTCAATCCTATCTCAACTAAACGCATGGGTAGAATTAGATTTGCTTCGAGTAGCTTCACTATCGGCGTAGTACCCCGACCATACTCTGTGGCTGCATGTATTATAGTTTTAATAGAATATTTTTTAAATAGTTCCTGGGGATCATAGATATCAATATCAAAAAAATAGACATTCTCATGCGTCAGAAAATCTTCTATTTTTTTTGTATTGGAAAAAGATCTTTTAATGACAACAACCTTATCCCCATTATTCAATAATTCGGCAAGTATGCGGCTACCTAAAAAACCAGTACCACCAGTTAGTAAAATCATAGCCTCACTCCACATTGCAATATTGCTTAATAAAATTGATACCGACCATAAAAAGCATCCAGAAATAAAAAATATTATATTATTTGGAGCAGTAAATGATCGGGATTTACTTAAATTAAATAAATAATTAATATATTTATTTTCCGCATTAATTAAAAGTTTATACCGAAGAATTCTTCGATTTTTCTAATCGAGAAGTCCATCATTTCCTTGGTCAGGCCAGGGAAAACACCAATCCACAGGGTATCGTGCATTATGCGATCCGTATTGGTCAGCTCGCCCGATACGCGGTAATTGCGACCAATCATGTATGGCTGGCGCGTCAAATTGCCAGCAAATAACAGACGCGTACCGATCTTGTGTTGATCGAGGAAGGTCAACAGGTTGACCCGGTCCACATTGGCCTCTGGACGCAAGGTGATCGGGAAGCCGAACCAGGATGGATCCGAATTCAGTGTCGCCTCTGGCAAGATCAGGAACTCCTCGCAGCTTTTCAGCCCGTCCTTCATGTACGCGAAGTTGTCCTTACGTGCCTGTACAAAGCCAGCCGCGCGGTCCATCTGCGCCAGGCCGCAGGCGGCCTGCATGTCGGTGATTTTCAGGTTATAGCCGAGATGCGAGTACGTGTACTTGTGATCGTAACCTTCTGGCAGTGTGCCCAGCTTGCAGCAGAAACGCTGGCCACAAGTATTGTCCTTGCCCGGTGCGCAGTAGCAGTCGCGGCCCCAATCGCGGAACGATTCGGCAATCGCTTTCAGTTCCGGATTGTTGGTAAACACTGCACCGCCTTCACCCATGGTGATGTGGTGTGCAGGGTAGAAACTCATGGTGCCAATATCGCCGAAGGTACCGCACATCTGGCCGTTATACGTGGCGCCCAGGGCGTCACAGCAATCTTCGACCAGCCATAGATTGTATTTTTTGCACAGCGCGACGATGACTTCCAGATTGAACGGGTTACCCAGGGTATGGGCCAGCATGATGGCCTTGGTCTTGTCGGTAATGGCCGCTTCGATTTTGCTGGCGTCGATATTGTACGTTCCCAGTTCGACGTCGACGAACACGGGCACGGCACCATATTGCAAGATCGGATTGACGGTGGTCGGGAAGCCGGCGGCCACGCCGATGACTTCGTCGCCAGGCTGAATCGCGCGTGCGCCCAGTTTTGGAGACGTCAAGGCGGAAAAAGCGACCAGGTTGGCGGACGAACCGGAGTTCACGGTGATCAGAAATTCGACGCCAATGAACTTGGCCAGGCGTTTTTCAAACTCGTCATTAAAACGACCCGTCGTCAGCCAGGCGTCCAGCGAGGCTTCGACCATCAGGCCCATTTCAGGGGCGCCGACCACTTTACCGGCCGGTGGAATCACGGTCACGCCCGGTTCGAATGGTTTCGGTACGCTGGCCAGTGCGCCATATTGCGCCACCAAGGCAGCGATCTGTTCGCGGATTTGTTGTTGGGTCAGTTGTTCGTTCATGGTGCAGCCTTCAATTTGTTAGGTATTTTGATAAGTAGTGATTTGCGCCAGCGTCATTGCACGCATGTCCGCGCCCTGGTCGCAGGCTTTATGCCATTCGACAATTTTGGCAATCGTCTGACCGATGTCCCAACGCGGATGCCAACACAGTTGGCCACGTGCCTTGGAGCAATCGAGCTTCAGATAGGTCGCTTCGTGTGGATGATCCTGACCATCGAGCGACCAGGACGCGCCCGCGCCCCATTCCTGCGTCATGCGTTCGATAATCCACTCGACGGGTTTGGCATCGGTGTCGTGCGGACCGAAGTTCCAGCCTTCGGCATGCACAGGACCTTCGGTGTACAGCTTTTCCGCCAACGTCAAATAGCCGCTCAACGGTTCTAGCACGTGCTGCCATGGTCGGATCGAGTGCGGATTGCGTATCATTACCGGCTGGCCGGCGCCTATGGCGCGCAGCATGTCGGGAATCAGTCTATCCATGGCCCAATCGCCGCCACCGATCACATTGCCGGCGCGGCCACTGCCTAATGCAATGCCATGTTCCGCATACTTTTCGGCATTGAAAAATGAACTGCGGTAGCCTGCCGTCACCAGTTCGGCGCAACCCTTGCTGTTGCTATAGGGGTCGTAGCCACCCATGGCTTCGTTTTCGCGGTAGCCCCATGGCCATTCGCGATTTTCATAGCATTTGTCGCTGGTAACATTGACAACCGAACGCACGCCAGGCGTAGCACGCACGGCTTCGAGCAGATTGACCACGCCCATCACGTTGGTGGCGTAGGTTTCCACCGGATTCGCATACGAGTAGCGCACCAGTGGCTGGGCCGCCATATGGATCACGACTTCCGGCCGCGCTTGTGCCATGGCGCGTTTGAGCGCTTCACCATCACGCACGTCGCCGATGATGGAAACCATGCCGCGCGCCACGCTCGCCACTTCGAACAGGCTGGGCGTAGTTGGCGCTTCCAGCGCATAACCGGTCACGTCGGCGCCCAACTGCTGCAGCCACAAACTGAGCCAGCCACCTTTGAAACCCGTATGGCCGGTCAGGAAAACCCGCTTGCCTTGCCAGAATGCTGCGTTCATCAGCAAGCCTTCCAGGGAGCTTTACCCGATTGCCACAGCTCTTCCAGGTGCACCTTGTCGCGCAGGGTGTCCATAGGTTGCCAGAAACCACGGTGGAAAAAGGCATCCAGCTGACCTTCGGCAGCCAGGCGTTCGAGCGGCTGCTTTTCCCAAGTGGTGCTGTCGTCCGCGATGTAATCGATGACCTTTGGCGACAATACAAAATAGCCGCCGTTGATCCACGCGCCATCGCCTTGCGGCTTTTCCTGGAAGCTATTGATCTTCTGGCCATCCAAGATCAGCGCGCCGAAACGGCCCGGAGGCTGAGTCGCGGTCAGCGTTGCCAGCTTGCCGTGCGCTTTGTGGAAGGCGATCGATTCAGTGATATTGACGTCGCTGACGCCGTCGCCATAGGTGAAACAGAACGCTTCTTCGCCTTCCAGGTACTGCTTGACGCGCTTCAGGCGGCCGCCGGTCATGGTTTCATCACCGGTATCGACCAGCGTGACTTTCCACGGTTCGGCATTGCGCGCGTGAACTTCCATCTGATTATTCTGCATGTCGAACGTCACGTCCGAGGTGTGCAAGAAATAATTGGCGAAGTATTCCTTGATGACATAGCCTTTGTAGCCGCAGCAGATGATGAAGTCATTCACGCCATGCGCCGAATAACTTTTCATGATATGCCAAAGAATCGGCTTGCCACCTACTTCCACCATCGGCTTTGGTTTGGTGGAAGTTTCCTCGCTAATGCGGGTTCCCAGTCCACCCGCCAGAATAACAGCTTTCATTTTTCCCCTACTTATTAAATTGAAGTAATAGACCTATCAAGGAATAATCATCAAGAATTGGAAAATTAAATATTTTTACTTTTCCAAGCACTCTTTAAAATATACCAACGATATTTTCCAGCATCATTTTCAATAGACCGCTGGTAAGCATCTCGCATCAATGCCAAGAATAGCGCCAACAATCCACCACCAAAAAAACCAAAAAAGATAATAATAAATCTTCTTGGCTTTGATTTCTTCTCTGCTGGCACCGCATCATCAAGAACTTGTATATTCGAAGATTCCTTGGCTTCGTCAATTTTGGCTAACTCATATTGCTTTGAAAGCAATTCAAATATGGTTTCCCGATATTTAACATCGCGTAAGCTACGCATATACTCGACCCCAATTTCAGGAATCTTTCCGGTTGGTACCATCACATCACCACCCTTGGATAATTTTCCCGTTTTCAGTTTCTTAAGTTGAACCTGATACCCCTGAATTTCCCCCTGCAAACGCACAAGCTCCGGGTTATTTCCTGTTGCAAAACTACGCATCGCATTCAGTTGCACTTCTTTGGCAGCAATCACTCCTTCGAGTTGGGCAATATTGCTTATGATTCCTCTAACTTGGCTATCCAATTGCAGTATTCCAGTTTTTTCCTGAATTTTTTGCAATTCAATTTCGACATTCACCAACTCATCTTTAGCTGCGGTTAACTGTTTTTCAAAGAATAAACGACGTTGTGCTGCATCGCCGATTGCCAAACCATTAGTTAATCTCGATAATTCATTGACAAATGCATTAGCCAATTCGGCAGCAAACTTCGGATCTTTGTCTTCAATCTGGATAGAGATAGTTCCAGCCTTATCATTGAGTACAGTCGCCATTCCACTCAGCACATTACGCGCGTCGTCAAAAGTTTCCACCCCGAAGCGTTTTTTTAAATCGAAACGGGCCACTAACTTGTCCGCGATAGTCCGACTTTGTAGCATAGCGACATACAAATCATTTGGATTTTTCAATCCAGCAATACTGCCAGCGGCCCCTGCCAATCCACCAAGTTGTCCCAACATGGCAGAGACGCTTGAACTTTGCTGCTGAGGAGGTAAAATCACTGCTGTCGATGAAAATGTCGGCTTAATCAGGAGTGCGGCAGCAATTGCCAATACTCCAGTTATAAATGGCACCATTAATAATATATTTTTTTGCCGGACAAGCGCCGTCAACACATCGAGCAAGTGAATTTCATCATTATTTTCATTCATCACTGCACTCTGGTCTCTACTTTTCAATTGCTCAGACATCTTTTTCTCTCGAGTAACAACCCATCATATTTTAAATATCACCAAGGCTCATTGGTCTTGCGTATATCGCATAATTTTCAAGCCCCCTAGTATCTCCATGGTCATTAGTTTTTCAACACTTTCAACCCCGCCGCACCCAAACCAAACTGGTAAAAGATCGATGTCCATTCCTTCAAACTCTGCATAAACGTGCTGCGATCAATTTTTTCCGGCACCACGACGGTATCACCAGGATTCAAAGCCGTGCCGCCAATGCCGCTGAACCAACCCGTACTTTGCCCACTCTGCGCCGTACCGTCCGCTCGTATCACGTACATCTCGGATTTGTCCGCAGTAATGGTCAGACCACCAGCTTGCTGGACATAGTCGTTGACCGTGCGCTGCGGGCGGTAGACAAAGGCATTTTGCTGAAATACCGAGCCAAGCACATCCACAGTGCCCGGCCGGCGCGGGATCAGGATGGTATCGCCATCCTGCAAGGGCAAGTCGGGAAAGTTCTTGATTTGCGTCTCCACACCAGGCAAATCGAGCACGATGCGGCCTTCCGCCTTGATGCCGCGCAGTTTTTTCACGATGCTGCGCTGTTGCTCAATTTCTGCAGCCAGTTTAGCCGCGTTAGCCTGATCGGCCGAGGCGCCCATGCGCTGGGTGGCGTTCGACTCCAGGTCGCGTTCAAAACGGTCCGCCACTTCATTCAACTTGGCTTGCTGGGCACGCCGTACCGATTCGCGGTTCAACTGGGTGGCGTACAGATAACCGTTTTCATTCGGGCCGCCCACGCGGGCGATCAACTCGCGCAGGGTTTCGCCTTTCTTCAGCAGAAAGATGCCGCTTTGTTTGGCTTCGCCGGCCACGCGCACGTATTCATTCTGGATCTGGGCCTGCACCGGCACGGCGCCCGGCGCAAACACGCGCAGCACATCGGTCGGTTTAACGGGGATACTCGCCAGCTGGGTGTTGGTGACGGTTTTGTCGGCGATCAGTTCCACCACCGTCTTGTATTGATTGTCGACGTTCTTTTCAACGATCACTTGCTTCGTTTCCGCTGCGGAATCAAAGCCGCCGGCCCAGGTCAATACATCGGCCAGGCTGGCATTGCCTTTCAATTCGAAAATGGCGGGCTGCTTCACATTACCCGTCAAAGCCACCAAGGGACCGACTTCCGGAATGTAAATCACGTCGCCGTCGCGCAAGGTCATGTCGCTGCTCTTGTCGCCTTTGGCCAGCATGTCGTACAAGTCGAAGGTGCTGACGGTTTGTGCGCCACGCTTCAATTGGATGTTGCGCATGCTACCCGTGGCGTCCGGGCCGCCTGAGGTGAACAGGGCGTTCAACAGCGTGCTCATGGCGCTCAGGGTATAGGTGCCGGGACGCACGGCGTGGCCGACCACATACACTTGCACGGCGCGTGTCTGGGCGATGCTGGCCGTCAATTCAAAGTTGGTGTAAATCTTGCCGACGGCTTTCTTCAGGTAGCCCTGCAGATCCTTGTACTGCACGCCGCTGACCTTGACGGAGCCGACGCGGGGAATGAAGATCGCGCCGCTGCGGTCGACCGTGGCGCTGACGTCGATATCGACCATACCCCAGCCGCGCACCTGCAACTCGTCGCCCGTGCCGATGACATAATCTTGATTGACCTGGGCTGCATCAAACGGCGCGAAGGTGGATGGTACGTCGCTGAACAGGTCCTTGCCAAAAATGGCCAGGTTTTGTCCTGTGACGCCTGCTGCATAGGCTTGAAACGGCCCTACTTCGGCGGCGGCACGCTTGGCCGGACGGCTGGCGGGCGGGTTCTGCGCCTGGCGCTGTTCGCCACGGCTGCGTATGGCCGGCAGGCCGCTGCCCGTCTCCATCGATTGCATTTTGGGAGTGTCACTCGTGCCAAGGTCTTGCGCAACGGCGGACCCCATTCCCATCAGGCAAGCCGAGAAAATGAGATGTTTCACGAAAGGCTGGGAAGTACGAAATTGCTTTTTCATGCTGGTCTTTGTCTGGATGAATAATGTTTTATAGGTAAGCAGATCTATTGCTCGCTTAGTATTTGGCTTGCCAGGTCACGCTAATTTCCTTCGGTCCCGGATTGATCGACAAACCCGATTTGCTCTGGTCGCGCTGCGCGTGCCACAGCCAGCTGCCCATAGCGTAGCCGACGATGCCGCCGGCGACCGTGTCGGACACCCAGTGCTTGCGGCCAAATACGCGGCCGGCTGAACCCACGGCAGCCACGCTGTATAGCCATGGCGCATCGTATTCCTTGGCAAACGGCGTCACGGCGGCAAAGCCGATGGCGGCATGCGCGGAAGGGAAGGATGAATTCGAACGGGAACTGCCGCTGCCGACACGGCTCCACGCTCCGAGGTCTTCCTCCGGACGGGCGCGGCCAAACGCATATTTGCCCACCACCGCCACGCCCGTGGCCGCGGCAACCGATTGCAGGGAAATGAGTCCCGTATTTTGCATGCGCTCATCACCCAGGGCGAAGGCGGCCGCCGCCGCTCCCACTGCCGCGTATGGCATGGCCTTGCCCAGCTTGTCCCAGTTGCGGTACACCTTGGAATCTTGATGTTTCTTGACGAAACGGTCGACGGGTTTGTCGCTGAGGGCTGATGCCAGCACCACGCCCCCGACCACAGCCGTCGCCTTGAGCCATTCAGGGGCGCTCGGCGTAGCCGATGCGGATTGCTCCAGGCGCGCGCGCATGGCGGGCCATGGGCTGACAAACGGCCGGTCTGGCGGATTGACGGCAGGCAGGTGCTGTTCGTCCGGGCGCTCGGCAAAGTTACCCAGGCCATCGTAGCTGTGCATGTCGGCGCGCGGACGCTCGAACATGTCGTACAGGTCGCCCGGCGAGGCCACCATCTGCCCCACGTCGCGCGTCCATGGGGAGATGGCGAAGCCGGCCGTCGACTGCGTGTCCATCGGCAACATGCTGTTCAAGGGCACGGACAGGAAGATGCCACGGTCCTGGTATGGCTTCGATGGCGTGCCAGGACTGGTGATATCGTTGCCGTTCGTATGCGTGTACCAGGCGCCCACTTCGATACCGGACTGGAAGCGGCGCTTGAATTCCAGGCGCACACCCGTGTCTTTGGCCAGGAAGCGGCCGGCGCGCGCCGTGACGGTAATGTCGTGCGGCAAACGGTAGTGCAGGGAGCCGATCGCCGTCACCGTCTTGTAGTCGCGCGAGTCGAGCAAGCCCTTGAAACCACGCTGCTGCAAGGCATCGACGGCCACGTCGGCCGCCCAGCGGCTGTCCTTCGGCAGGTACAGCACCTGGCCGCCCACACCGCGGAACATGTCTTCATACAGGCCGGCCGACAGGCGGGTATACACGCGCTCGGCGGGATTGTCATATTTGTTCAGCAAGACGCGGCTCAACGAGAAACGTCCGCCACGCAAATACTCCGCCACATCCGTGCGCACATGCGGCAAGTTGCTGTTCGATGGCTGCTTGACGCCCGATACCGTTTCCAGCAACTGCAGGCTGGCGGCGCTATTCAGGTACAGGCCATCGCCCAGGCGGCGATCGTAGTTGGCCACGGCCGAAATCGAATAGCGGAAGGCGCCGCTCGGATCATTGAAGAAGAAGCCCACCTTGGGAGCGATTTTGAAACGGTTCGCTTCCCGGTCCAGCGATTTGATCTGCACCACGTCGCCATCGACGCCGACACCGACGGCCAGCTTGCCGTCGTCCTTGAGGACATCGGCTGCCTTGGCGGCTGTGGGCGCGGGCGCCGCCGGCGCAAGGACTGGCGCTGTGGGCGCAATGGCGAGAGCCGATGCGCTGGCAGGTGCCGCAGCCGGTACCGGTGCAGCGGCCACGACGGGCGCCGGCGTGTCGAGGAATTCTTTCAGCCAGCTTTGCTGATCATCCCGGATGACATCGCTTTTCTCCGGATAGCGCAGCAGCACCACGTCGAGGAAAGCCTTGCGGTCGATCTTGCCTGCCAAATAGTCGTTCAGTTTTGGCAAATCAAAGAATTCGTAGGTGGCGATCGGCTGGTCCAGCTTGGTGTACGTGATGCGCAGGGCCGTCACGCCCTTCGGCGTGAAGGCGACGGCAGTGCGCGCGGCACGGCCAACGACGCGGCCCATGTTCGAAATACGGCTGTTGGTCAGGCTCAGGCTGAGGGTATTGCCTTCCTGCTCGACACGGATATTCTTGTAGTCCTGCTTTACCAGCGCCTTCACCAGATCGGCGCCGTACACGGCGTCGCGGTGCCATTCTTCCTTGCTCGGCAGCGGCGGTGGATTCTTGTCGTCGACAAAATACGCCGGTTCGTACACCTTGGGGACGAACTCGCGCTCGCCAAACGGAATGCTGACAAAAGCGTTCAGGCTGAACTGGTCGCGGTTGCGTGCCGCTTGCAGGGCAAGCCAGCCCCAGCGGTACTCCAGGCCCACGGAGGCGCCCTTGCGGCGCTTGCCGGCATTCGTTTCGCTGGCGCGGAAGTCACGCAGATAATTGGTGGTATCGTACTCGGCCACCACCGACCAGCGCGGCAGCGCGGCCGGCGTCCAGCGCGCGCCGGCAAACACGCCGTCCGGGCGTTTATGGGCATAGCCCAGGCTCGCTTCGATATTCTTGCTGGCGCCAAAAGTCTTGGTGGCAACCACATATTGCCCCTTGAACAGCTCGGTACCGAACAGATCCGTCATGCCAACGGCGACCGACGGCATCCACTCCGTTTCCGTCCACAGGCGCAATTTGCCGTCGACGACTTTATCCTTGTAGCGGCCATAGCCACTGCCATACTCACCGGGCACGTTGGTAAAACCAGGAATGCCCGTGATCGACACATAACGTCCCGTCATTTGCAGGAAAGGCAGAATATCCGACGTGACCCATAACTGGCCGTACGGGCTATCGTAGCTATAGCCGACGCTGAAGGTACCGTCCGTTTCCACCACGGCGCTGGGCATATTGATATACCCGGATTGACCGCCATGATTCGGCGTCGCGGCAATCGCCGAAGGCGCGCCAAGCACCAAGCAGCCACACCAGGTATATTTAATTGATTTTCTGAGTACGCTTAACAAATCCGGCTACCTAAAATATCCTGCACCTGGAATTCCTGACATTCTATTCAGAAAATCAACGAGCCTGAGGGAACGTGAATGAAACGAAAAAAGGCCAACCATGGGGACATTGATTAATGTCACGCATCAGTTCGCCGCTAACAAATCGAAAACTCTTGCATCACTAAAATAATAAGTCATGCATGCAAGAATTTATGTCACGGAATTTTAACATTATTTTCTTGTAGCAAATGCTTAAGCTGTTTCGCGAACACGACATTCGCCGGCTGTTCCGCCTACGCCGTGTGCGATCCCGTCCCTCGTTTTATCCGGCAAGCCACTACTTCAAGCTGCCAAATACCTTGCCGATAATCTTGCTGCCATACGCGAGCGGATTACTGCGGATGGCTTTCTCTTCCTCGCCTATCATCAGATACAGGCCGTCAAGCGCCCGGTCGGTCACGTAAGCTTCCACCGTCGATTGTTGCTGCGGCACCAGTCCCGTCTTGCCGATCTGGCTCATGGTACTGTTGTATTTGCTGGCCAGGCCGGAACGGTCGGTCACGGATTTCACGATGGGCAGGAATTTGACGGCCAGCGGTGCCGAGGTCTTCTGGCGGAAGAAATCCGTGACAGAAGTATCGCCACCGGACAGGATATTCTTTGCATCGGTCACGCTCATCGACTTGACCGCATCGAGCAGCAAAGGCTTGGCCATGGGCACGGCCGATTCGGCGGCACGGTTCATCGCCACCACCAGATCGTCCAGTTGCTGGCCGCGGCCCGTCATTTTCAGCAAAGGCTGGGCTTGCTCCAGGATGCGGGGCAGCTTGATTTTGACCTTGTCGTTGTTCAGGAAACCATTTTCGACACCCAGTTTCGATACGGCGGCGGCGGAACCGGCTTGCAGCGCCGCTTTCAAACCATTGCTGGCATCCTGGTTGCTGAGGGCATCGAGGGGACTGGCGGCGCCTGCGCCGGACGACAGCAGCGCCAGCGCGCACAGGATGGCGGCCGGCCAGCCAGGGAAAGAGTTCAGGCGCATGGTTTTCCTTTTCTAAAGACTATACAGACCACCTTCTTCTGGAACATTAGCACATCAAAACTGCAAATACTGCAGCAATTTGTTGTGTCCGGGGCAAACAAGGGGGTCCGCAGATGGCGGAGGGAAAGGACTATACAGCACCTGCTGTTGTATCCGCGCACGCTAACGCCGGCGGCGCAGTTCAGCCTGCTATCGCCGCCAGATGTTCGCGTACCCGCGCCAGATCTGTCTCGCGCATGCGCGCCGCTGTCTGGCGCAAGGATTTTTCCGCACCGGCCACGCCGGCCGCCGCCGCCATCGACAGCCAGATATACGCCTGCTGCAAATCGAGCGGGCCACCCTGGCCGCTGGCCGCCATCAAGCCCAGATTCATTTGCGCCCGTGCATGACCCTGGCGCGCGGCCAGCGCGTACCAGTCCCAGGCGGCAGCATAATCCTGCGGCACATCCTGGCCATTGTCGTGCCGCAGGCCCAGCGCAAACTGGGCCAGGCTGTGGCCCTGCGCGGCGGCGCGGCAATAGCAGGCGCAGGCCTGCTGGCTGTCGGGCGCAGGGCCATCGTCGCGGTCGTGCAAGACGCCCTGCATGTATTGCGCCGGCGCGTAATCCTGCTCGGCGGCGCGGCGGTACCACTCCAGCGCCAGCGACAGATCCTGCGGCACGCCCTGGCCATGTTCATAACGCAGGCCCAGGTCGAATTGCGCCCGCACATGTCCCTGGTCGGCCGCCTTGCGGTACCAGAAGATGGCTTCCTGCGCATCGGCAGGCATGCCCTGTCCATGCTCATGCAGGAGTCCCAGCTGATACTGCGCGGCGGGAAAACCCTGCCCGGCCGCCTGGCGGTAGAACACCTGCGCGCGGGTATAGTCCTGCGCGCCATGTTCATGGTGCAGGCCCAGGTTGTGCTGGGCCGCCGCGTGGCCCTGCCCTGCCGCCTTCACGTACCACGCCAGCGCCGCCTGTTTATCGCAGGGCACACCCTGGCCATTGTCGTAGATCAGGCCCAGATTGAACTGCGAACTAGCGTGGCCCTGCTCGGCCGCGCGCCGGTACCAGCTGATCGCCTGCCTGCTGTCCTGCGGCAGCACGTCGCCGTTTTCATAGCGCAGCGCCAGGTTGAACTGGGCCGGCGCATAGCCCTGCTCGGCAGCCTTGCGCATCCAGGCGGTCGCCTGCTGGCGGTCCTGCCGCACGCCCTGGCCATTGTCGTAGCGCAGGCCCAGGTTGAACTGGGCGCGCGCATAGCCCTGTTCGGCCGCCTTGCGATACCAATTGATGGCTTGCACGAAATCCTGCGGCACGCCCTTGCCATTGTCATACATCATGCCCAGATTGTTTTGCGCGCCCGCGTCGCCCTGCTCGGCCGCGCGGCTGAACCACAGCATGGCTTGCCCGCTATCTTGCGCGAGTCCCTGGCCCTTGGCATACAGCCAGCCCAGGTTGTACTGCGCCGCCGCGTAACCCTGCTCGGCCGCCTGCTGGTACCAGTGCGCGGCCTGCACAAAATCCTGCGCCACGCCCTGTCCCTTCTGGCACATCACGCCCAGGTTGTATTGCGCGTGTTCGAGCCCCTGCGCGGCAGCCAGGCCATACCAGTGCAGCGCCAGCGCATAGCTTTGCTCGATACCCTGGCCGTTGAAATACATGAAGCCCAGGCTATGCTGGGCATTCGCATTGCCCTTCTCGGCCAGCCCTTTCAGGCGCAGGTAGTCGGCCGTGTAATGCGCAGCTGTGTAATGAGCAGCTGTGGAATGTGCGGCCGTGGAGCGGGGAGCGGCAGGCGGCATGGCTCAGGCCTCGATGGCCAGCGTCTGCGACAGCGCGGGGGCGGTATCGGCGATCAGGCGGTTCTGCTCCTGCAGCACGCCGATGAAGCTGCCCAGCGAAATGGGCCGGTGGTACAGATAGCCCTGCATCGTGGTGCAACCCTTGTCTTGCAGATAGCGCGCCTGGCCTTCCGTTTCCACGCCTTCGGCGATCAGGTGCAGGCCCAGGCCGCGCGCAATCGAGATGATGGCCAGGATCACGGGATAGTGTCCGTGCTCGTCGTGGATTTCCTTCACAAACGACTGGTCGATCTTGATGGTGTGGATGGGGAAGCGGTGCAGGTACGACAGCGAGGAATAGCCGGTGCCGAAATCGTCGATGGCGACCGACACGCCCAGCTGGCACAGCTTGTTCAACTGCTCGATCGCATATTGCGGATTGCGGATGCAGATGTTTTCCGTGATTTCCACTTCGATCTTTTCCGGCGCGATGCCGTAGCGCGTCAGCGCACCGCGCATCTTTTCGAAAAAATCGCCCCGGTCCAGGTATTGCGGCGACAGATTCAGCGACAGGCGCACGGCTTCGCCGCCGGCCGCGTTCCACTGCACCAGGTCGCGGCACAGGGCGCCCAGCATCCAGTCCGAGATCGGCAGCATCAAGCCGTTTTCCTCGGCGAACGGCAAAAATTCGCCGGCCGTCAGCAAGCCCCGCTGCGGGTGGTTCCAGCGCATCAGGCCTTCGGCGCCAACGATGCGGCCCGTCATCACGTCCACCTGCGGCTGGTAATACATCTCCAGCTGGTTCAGCTCCAGCGCCTTGCGCAAGCTCTGCTCAAGCGCGATCTTCTGGTGCGATACATCGAGCATGGACTCGTGATAAAAACTGTGGCCGTTCTTGCCCAGCGCCTTGACCTGGTACATGGCGATGTCGGCATGGCGCAGCAGCTCGTCGATGGTCTCGCCGTCACCCGGATAGATGGCGATGCCGATCGAGGCCGAAATATGCACCTGGTTGCCATCGAGGTCGAAGGGCTGGTGCAGGCATTCGAGGAATTTGTCGGCGATCAGGCGCGCATCCTGGCGGTCGCGCAGTTCCGGCAGCACGATGGTGAATTCATCGCCGCCCTGGCGCGCCAGCGTATCGCCGCGGCGCAAACAATCCTTCAGGCGCAGCGCCACCTGCTGCAGCAACTCGTCGCCCTTCACGTGGCCCAGGGTATCGTTGACCAGTTTAAAACGGTCCAGGTCGATGAACATCACGGCCAGTTCCGTCAGCTTGCGCCGCGCCTGGATCACGGCCAGGCCCAGGCGGTCCTTGAACAGCATGCGGTTCGGCAGGTCCGTCAGGATGTCGTGGTAAGCCTGGTAGGAGATGACTTCCTCGGCCCGTTTGCGGTCGGTGATGTCGCGCGCCACGCCATAGGTGCCGAAGTATTCCTGCTTCCTGGCGTCGTGATCGAGGCCGTGCATGCCGATCGAATTGAGCGGAATCGTCATCAGTGTGTTGTTGAAGGTACGGTCGCTGCCACTGCCGCTATGGCACTTCAGGCGCAATTCCACATTGCGCGAGGCACGCTCGTCGAGGCGGCGCTCATTGAAGGCATAACGCGCGCGCTCCTGGTCTTCATCATGCACGAGGATCGAATAATGGCTGCCGATCAGCTCTTCGCGGCTAAAGCCCAGCAACTGGTGCACCCGATCGTTGATGAAGGTGATGCGGCCTTCGTGGTTCAAGGTATAGATGATATCGGGCGAGCTGTCGACCAGGTAGCGGTACATCTTTTCCGAGTTTTCCAGCTGCAGCGCGATGCGCTCGTTTTCCAGCGCCAGCTTGCGCTTTTGCAGCGCGTTCTCCACCGTCTTGAGCAGCTCCTCGCGGCTGTAAGGCTTGCGCAGGTAATCGTAGGCGCCACGCTTCAGGGCGCCGATGGCCGCCTCGATGCCGACGTCGCCGCTCATGACGATGACGTCGCCCTCGATGCCGCGCCGGTTGATGTGGTCCATGATTTCATGGCCGCTCATGTCGGGCAGGCGCAAGTCGAGCAGGATCAGGTCGAAGCGCAGTTTCGACAACTGCGCCAGCGCCTCGCTGCCGCAGGTGGCCGTGTACAGCTGGTAGCCGCGGTCCTTCAGCAATTCGTGGAGGGAAGCGAGCAGGCGGGGCTCGTCATCGACCAGCAGGATGCGCGGGCTGTTTTCCAGGTCAAATGGAATGGCGGAGGAGTTCATGGAGGTTACGAAGACAGGGCGGTATTGCCGGGCGCGGGCAGCGCGGCTGCAGCGCTCGCCGGCAAGGGAATGGGCAGCAGAATTTCGAACGAGGTGCCGGACTTGCTGCTGCGGCAGCCGATCACGCCATGCAGGCGCGTGACCAGGTCATGCACGATGGACAAGCCCAGGCCGTGATGCGCCCCTTCCTTGCTGCTGCGTACGGGAGAAAACAGATTCGCCAGCACCTCGGGCGCCAGGCCGGCGCCATTATCGCTGACGCACAGTTCCAGATACAGGCGGCGGTCGCGGTTGACGTGGCCACGGTTCGCCACTTCGATGCGCCCGCCATCGGGCAAGGCTTCGACGGCGTTTTTCAGCAGATTGAGCAGGATTTGCTTGAGCATGTCGGCATCGGCCTCCACCTCGCATGGCGCGTCCTGCATGCGCGTGACCACCTCGATCTTCGGCGGCAGGAAGTCCGTGGCGCGGAACAATCGCAGCACATCGTCGACCACGCGCGCGCAATCGGTCACGCCACTAGACGCCACCGGCTGCAGATCGGCCAGGCCGCCGATCAACTGCCCGACCCTGTCGATCTCTTCGTTCAGGATAGCCATCTCGCCGCTGACCGGCTCTTGTTTCTCCAGCTTGTGATCGAGTACGCTCAGGTAGTTCTTGATGATGGACAGCGGGTTATTCACTTCATGCACGACGCGGCGCGACGCGGCACGGTATTCCTCGGCCACGTGATCGAGCTGGCGCCGTGCCAGCCCGCGCGCATTGACGGCCGTTTCCAGCGCCGTGGCGGCCTGGTTGGCATACGCGCGCAGGAAACCCTCGCGCTTCTGGCAAGCGGCAATCTGCCACGCCGCCACGCCGCCGATCAGCACCCCAAGGCTGCGCTGGCCCGCCACCAAAGGCACGCAAACCAGGCTGTCGGTACCGAGAATGCGGAACAGCTGCTCCTCGACGATGCCCAGCGCCGGCATGTCGCGTTTTAAAAAGGCCAGCTGGCACTCCAGCGCCGCGGCGGCCAGGGGCCCGCCCTTGGCCAGCGGGATCGAGAAGCCGGCCAGACGCTGCTGATGTTCGCCCGCCGCCACGCCCACCAGCGCATGACCGGTGGGGTTTTGCAGCAGGATGATGGCGGTGTCGAAATCGAACAGGATGCGCGCCGAGCGCGTGATGGCTTCGAGCAGGCTGCTCTCGCCCTGCTGCCGGGCAAAGGTCTGGCCCACTTCGGATACCAGCACCATGTTGCGCACTTCGTCGGACAGGCGCTGCTGCACCGGATCGACGGATGGCGGCGCATACGCGGGCGGGGTGGCGATATCGTCCGCGCCGGCCAGGTCGATGCCCAAGTGCTGCGCGGCCTGCTGCACCTGGCGCGCGACGCCGCCGGCCAGGTTTTCCAGTACCTCCAGCTCCAGCGCGCAAAATTGCGCCGCCTGCGCAATCGATTCCGCATCGTCGGCATGGCAGCACAGCAGGTGCGCCAGGCGCACGATGCGGATCAAGGGATGACTGGCTTCCAGGCGCGCCAGCGGTTCATGGTGATACAGCACGCTGTCGGCCAGGAAGGAATCGAGCTGCCAGCGCTCGATCAGCCAGGCGCCCGCTTCGGCATGCGTGATCTGCAAGGTGCGCTGCTCCACCGCGCACAGGGCGGCATCGTCGCGCGCCGTGAAATTGAACGCGTATTCCTTCGGCGCCGTGGCCAGCAAGGCCAGGCGGCCCACGTTGTGCAGCAAGCCTGCCAGATACGCCTCCTCGACGTGCGGATAGGCCATGGCCTTGGCCAGCGCGCGCGCCATGACGGCGACCGACAGCGAGCTTTTCCAGAAGGCGCGCAAATCCGTGCTGCCGGAATGGGGAAAGCTGTTGAAGGTCTGGAAGACGGATTCGCTGATGACCAGGGTCTTGATCATGTCCGTACCCAGCGACACGAGCGACTGTTCCAGGCTGACGACCTTGCCCTGGCGATGGTAGGCCGAGCTGTTGGCCACGCCGAGGATCTTGCCGGTCATGCCCGCATCCTTGCCGATCAGGGCGGCCAGCTCCGGCATGCCGGCATCGTCGGCCTGCAAGTGGGCGATCAGTTTGATGAGGATCTGCGGCATGGCCGGCAGGCGGGCAATCAGCAGGCGATTGCGAATATCTTGATCAGATTGTTGCATCGTATCAGGCATTGCCGGTTCGAAAAGGATGAGCGCTCAGCAGCGAAGCGCGGCCACGTCCAGAGGAATCCTCCACTCCTGTAACCCAAAAATAGACTGCCTGAGAGGATGCCGGGGAAAAAGTCATCTTATCATAGCATCCAATATTAATTGCAATATAGAAAATTAAGTTGAAATAAATCCAGCGTTCTGCCATGGAAACTTATGCCTTGAAGGAACCCAGCAAACGGTGGCGAAAGCGCCGCGAGATCATCCACAGCGTCAGCGCCAGAGCTGTAAATGCCAGCTGGCCCGAGGCCAGCCACAGCACTGAACCGGACAGCAGGGGCGAGATCACGCCGGCCACCACGGCACCGAGCAAGGTGCTGGCGAACGACTGGCACGAGGCGACAGTGCCGCGGATATGCGGGAACAGGTCCAGCGCCAGCAGGGTCGCGCCCGGCCCCACCAGCGACATGCCGAAGGTGTAGAAGAACAGGGGAAGCACCGACCAGGGCAGCGATGGTGGCAGGAACAGGTGGTACACGACATTGACGCTGGCAGCGCACAGCAGGAAGGCAAAGCCGATGCCGATCTGGCGCGCGAACGTGACCTTGCCGGCGATGCGGTTGGCCGCCAGGGCGCCCATGAAAATCCCGCTCACGCAAGGAATGAACAGCCAGGCGAATTGCGATGGCCCCAGGCCCAGCTGCTTGGGCAGCATTTCCGGCGCGGCCGTGATGAACAGGAACAGGCCCGCGAAATTGAGGGCGACGATGCCGGCCTTGATGTGGAACAGGGGCGAGCGCAGGATCTGGCCATAGCTCGATGCCAGGAAACGGGGATTGAAGGGCTGGCGCTTTTCCATCGGCAGGGTTTCGGGCAGGCGCCAGTAGCAGAACGCCAGCAGCACCACCGTGTAAAAGGCAAGGAACAGGAAAATCGAGCGCCAGTCGAACCAGATGACGATCCAGCCGCCCAGAATCGGCGCGACGGCGGGGGCGATGGAAAAGATCATCGTCACCAGCGACAGCAGCCGCGCCGCCGCCGCATCGGCATACAGGTCGCGGATGATGGCGCGGCTGATCACCACGCCGGCACCGGCCGAGACACCCTGCAGGATGCGGAAGAACCATAAATAATGCACCGTGTGCGCCGAAGCGCAACCGAGCGAGCCGATGGCAAACATCAGCAGCGATACCAGCACCACGTTGCGCCGGCCAAAGGTGTCCGAGATCGCGCCATGCCACAGCACCATGCCGGCAAAGGCCAGCATGTAGAACGTCAGCGACTGCTGCACTTCCAGCGGCGACGCCTGCAGCGAACCCTGGATCGCGCCAAAGGCGGGCAGATAGGTGTCGATCGACAAAGGCCCCAGCATCGACAGGCCCGCCAGCAGCATGGCCAGCGCACCGCGACTCAGCGGCGCCATGTGGCTCGGGGTGGGAGGCGGAACGGGCGTGACCGGGTCGGGCGGCACACTCGCCGGAGGGATGGGAAACATGGCGGATCCAGGGTGACACATCCGGCTTTCTCAGCTGCCAAAATATCTGAGAAAACCGTAGCGAGCGGAAGTGAATTGTGGCCGAGAGCGCAACCGTACTTTAGTACGGTGAGCACCGCAGGCCGCAAGTCACGACGCGCAGTAGGTT
This sequence comes from Janthinobacterium sp. SUN073, assembly GCF_030397665.1. Lineage (GTDB taxonomy): Bacteria > Pseudomonadota > Gammaproteobacteria > Burkholderiales > Burkholderiaceae_D > Janthinobacterium. The sequence goes on from NZ_JAPUBT010000001.1 coordinate 1,618,008, forward strand.
TAATCAGATATTTTTAGGTTTTGCTTCTTCGCGGCGGTTGTAACCTGCCACCATATCGAAGCGGAACAGACGGCATTCCAGCGCGCCGTTGAAGAAAGGCGTCTTGCGCGCTTCTTTCAGGCGCAGCAGCTTGGGCAGGCCCAGGTCGGCCGTGAAGAGGAACACCGTCCAGCCGGCGAAGCGCTGCTTCAGGGTCGTGCCCATGGCCGAATAGAAGGAGGTCGACAATTCGTCTTCCGGGATGGTGCTGTCGCCGCGCACGCCGATACGCTCGCCGTACGGCGGGTTGGTCAGCATGATGCCCGGTACGTCGCTTGGCGGCTTGACTTCCTGCGCCTCGATCTGTTTCAGGGGCACGTCGAAACGCACGCCGGCGCAACGCAGGTTATGGCGCGTCATGGCCACCATATCGCCCGAGATGTCGCTGCCGAAAATCGTCGGTTCGGCTGGCAGCGGATTGACCTTGATGGCGTTTTTCATGGCATTCCACGGCGCCGGATCGAAGTCGTGGAAGTTTTCAAAGGCGAACTGGCGCGTGGCGCCGGGCGGAATGCCCTGCAGCATCTGCGCCGCTTCGGCCAAGATGGTGCCGGAACCGCACATCGGGTCGAACAGCACCATGCCCGGCTTCCAGCCCGACACGCGCAACAGGCCGGCGGCCAGGTTTTCGCGCAGCGGCGCGTCGCCCGTCTCTTCGCGCCAGCCGCGCTTGAACAGGGCTTCGCCCGAAGTGTCGAGGTAGACGGTAAACGTGTGCGCGTCGAGGAAGCCGACGATACGCATGTCCGGTGTCTTGGTGTTAACCGATGGACGCTCGTTGAACTGGTCGCGGAAGCGGTCGCAGATCGCATCCTTGATTTTCAATGTCGTGAATTCCAGGCTGCGCAGCGGCGATTTCACGGCCGTGACGTCGACGCGGATCGTGTGGTGCACGCCGAACCAGTCTTCCCAGGCTTGCGCCAGGGTCAGGTCATAAATATCGTTTTCCGTCTTGTAGCCGGAATGGGCCATGCGCATCAGCACGCGCGAAGCGATGCGCGAATGCAGGTTAATACGGTAGGAGTCCAGCAGGTCGCCCGAGCAATGTACGCCGCCCGGTACCTGGTTGTGGACCTTCATGGTCGAACTATCCTGGGCGATCTCGCCCAGTTCCTCGGCCAGCGCCGCTTCCATGCCGCGCGGGCATGGGCAAAAATATGAAGCCATGGTGTACCTTTTATCCGTTGAAAAACAATTAACTAAAAATCTCAAAACTTGTCGGATTACGCGCGCAGCACTAATCCGACCTACAACGTCTCCAGCGCCCGCTCGACAAAATCGAGGCGGTCCTGGCCCCAGTACCCTTCGCCATCGACGATGTACCACGGCGAGCCGAAGACGCTGGCGGCCGTTGCCGCATCCGTATTGGCATCGTATTCGGCCTGCACGCTGGCCGTTTCCGACGTTTTCAGCAACTGGCGGCCTTCAAAGCCCGCATCGACGGCGATCTGCACCAGGGTTTCCTCGTCGCCGATGTTGCGCTCTTCGGCCCACAGGCCGCGCATGATGGCGTGCGCCAGGTTCAGCGATGCTTCCACGCCGTGCGCCAGGCGCGTGGCGATGATCAGCTTGGCCGACGCTTCCGGCGAGACGGGGAAGAACTTTGGCTGCAAGGTCAATGGCACTTGCAAAAAGGCCGACCAGCGCGCCAGTTCGGCCAGGCGATACGCCTGGCGCTGCGGTGCGCGCTTGGCCAGCGGCAGGCCGCCCGAGACGCTGAAGACCTTGCCCAGGTCGAAAGGGCGAATGTCGATCTGGGCGCCCGTCTTCGCGGCGATGGCCATCAGGCGCGCGTGACCCAGGTAGGTCCATGGCGAGTGGGGCGCGAAGAAATACTGCACGACTTTGCTCTGGCTTGCGCTCATCTCGATTCCCTTAGAAAGGCTTGACCACGACCAGCACGACGACGGCCAGCAGCATCAGCACCGGCACTTCATTGAACCAGCGGAACCAGGTGTGGCTGCGCTTGTTGACGCCTTTTTCGAACTTGCGCAGGATGGCGCCGCAGGCATGGTGGTAGCCGAGCAGCAGCACCACAAATGTCAATTTGGCATGCATCCAGCCCGGAATCTTCATGCGGCCCTCGCCGCCGCCGTACAGCATCCACAGCAGCACCAGGCCCAATACCATCGCCGGCAACGCCAGCAGGGACATGAAGCGGTACAGCTTGCGCGCCATCAGCAACAGTCGCTCGGTGGCCACCGTTTCCGTCTCCATCGCCAGGTTCACAAAAATACGCGGCAAATAAAACAGGCCGGCAAACCAGGACATGACGAAGATGATGTGGAAGGCTTTGGTCCAGAGAAAGAGCATGGGGTTCCCAGTGTCAGAGGTGGAGAAAAATGCGAGCGCGGGCCGCCTTGTGGGCAACCCGCGAAAGAGACTATTTGCGGACCTCGCCGTGGCCAAAGACCACGTACTTGAGCGATGTCAGGCCTTCCAGTCCCACCGGGCCACGCGCGTGCAGCTTGTCGTTCGAGATGCCGATCTCGGCGCCCAGGCCATACTCGAAGCCATCGGCAAAACGCGTCGACGCGTTCACCATCACCGAGGCGGAATCGACTTCGCGCAGGAAGCGCAGCGCATCGCTGTAGTCTTCCGTGATGATGGACTCCGTGTGCTTGGACGAATACCGGTTGATGTGGTCCATCGCTTCATCGATGCCGTCGACAATCCTGATCGACAGGATCGCCGCCAGGTACTCGGTGGACCAGTCTTCCTCGGTGGCCGGCACCAGGTGCGGATAAGCGGCGGCGGCCAGGATCGCATGGCTTTCCGGATCGGCACGCAGTTCCACCTGCTTGGTCAGGTACAGTTCGGCCAGCTGCGGAAGCACGGTAGCGGCGATGGCGCGCGACACCAGCAGGGTTTCCATGGTGTTGCAGGTGCCGTAACGGTGGCACTTCGCGTTGAAGCCGATATCGATCGCTTTCCTGATGTCGGCCTTGGCGTCGATGTATACGTGGCAGATGCCATCGAGGTGCTTGATCATCGGCACGGTGGCCTCGGCCATCAGGCGCGCGATCAGGCCCTTGCCACCGCGCGGCACGATGACGTCGACGTATTGCGGCATGGTGATGAGGGCGCCGACGGCGGCGCGGTCGGTGGTGTCGACCACTTGCACGGCATCGGCCGGAAGACCTGCCCCCAGCAAGCCCTCGGCCACCAGCTTGGCCAGCGCGCGGTTGCAGTGTATCGCTTCCGAGCCGCCGCGCAAGATCGTCGCGTTGCCGCTCTTGATGCACAGGCCGGCCGCGTCCACCGTCACGTTCGGACGCGCTTCATAGATGATGCCGATGACGCCCAGCGGCACGCGCATCTGCCCCACCTGGATGCCCGTCGGGCGGAATTTCATGTTCGAGATCTCGCCGATCGGGTCGGCCAGCGCGACGATTTGCGTCAAGCCTTCGACCATGGTGGCAATGGCGGCGTCGGACAGGGTCAGACGGTCCAGCATGGCCGGTGCCAGGCCGGCGGCGGCAGCCGCATCGAGGTCGCGCTGGTTGGCCGCGCGCAGCAGGTCCGCGTCGCGCACGATGGCGGCGGCGATCAGGGTCAGGGCGCGGTTGCGCGTGGCGCTGTCGGCACGCGCCATGGCGCGCGAAGCGGCGCGCGCGCGCGTGCCCACGTCCTGCATATATTCTGTGATGTCCATGCTCGTATCCATATAGTTAAAAACTAGCCTCGGGCGATCTTCAGGCCCAGCTGCAGCATGGCATCCCAGGCATCGCCTGCATATCCCTTGGCGCGCAAGCCCTTGATCATCTTGTCCACCTGCGCCGCCTGCTGCAGCGCCGCTTCCAGCACGGGCAGCGAGATGCGCCGCAGGGCCGGTTCCATCATCCGCTCGCGCGGTCCCCAGATGCGGTATTCCTTCAGCAGCGCGCCCAATGGGCGCCCTTGTGCCATGCCGGCCTTCAATTTTAACAGCGTGCGGATTTCCTCGGAGACGGCCCATAACACCAGCGGCAGCGCCTCGCCCTCGCCTTTCAAGCCTTCGAGCATGCGCACCAGGCGCGCCGGATCGCCGGCCAGCATGGCTTCGGACAGCTTGAAGACATCGTAGCGGGCCACGTTCAGCACCGCGTCCTGCACTTGCTCATACGTCAGCTTGCCCGCCGCGTGCAGCAAGCCCAGTTTCTGGATTTCCTGGTGCGCCGCCAGCAAATTGCCCTCCACCCGTTCGGCGATGAAGTCGATGCTGGCGCGCTCCGCGCTCTGGCCCTGCGCGGCCAGGCGCTGCGATATCCAGGCCGGCAACTGCGCCCGTTCCACATTCGGAATCTCGATATACACGGCCGCCTGCTGCAGGCTGGCGACCCAGGCCGCCTTCTGCGTGGCCCAGTCCAGCTTGGGCAAGGTGATCAGGGTCAGGTTGTCGGGACTGAGGTTTTTCGCGTAGCTTTGCAGCGCCGCCCCGCCATCCTTGCCCGGCTTGCCGGTGGGGATGCGCAGCTCGATCAGTTTTTTATCGCCGAACAGCGACAGCTCCTGGTTCGCCGCCAGCAGTTCGCCCCACTTGAAGCTGCGCTCCACCGTCAGTACGTCGCGCTCGGAGTAGCCCTGCGCACGCGCCGCGCGACGGATCTTGTCGGCCGCTTCCAGCGCCAGCAAGTGTTCGTCGCTGGTGATCACATAGAGCTGCGCCAGCGGCTTGGCCACATGCCCGTCGAGCGCGTCTATCCGCAATTGCATGGCGTCCCCGTTACTGCTGCGGGGCTGCCGGCGCGACCGGCGTCACTGGCGCCACTGACATGGCCGGCAACACCGGCTTGATGGCGGCCAGGCGGCGCATGATCTGCTGCACCAGGTCGTTGCGCATGTCGCGGTACAGCGCCGCCTCCTCGCTTTCCTTGGCCAGTACCTGCGACTCGTCGAAGGTAATCGGGCGCACCAGACTGATGGTCGTCGGTGCCAGCAACTGGTTGCCGGCCTTGTCCACGACACGGAAATTGATCGAATAGCCGAGTTGATACTCTTGTACGCGGCCATTTTTGTTCAGCGACAAAATGGTCTTGGTACGATTCCTCTCCGGGTCGCTGAGCACTTCAAGGACAGCGTCGGCGCCATCCTTGGTGCTCACCACCTCCGTGCTGCCGATGGCGCGGATATAGCGCTTCAGGCCAATCGCCAGCGGCGATGTCTCGGGCAAGCCGATGTACATCGTCGCGAACGGCAGCATGAAACTGCCGTTCGATCCGCGCAAATGAAAGCCGCAGGCCGACAGCAGAACGGTCAGACCCAAAGCCAGCACAGCGCGGCGGCCCAACAGCGATACTTGAGAGGAAGTCGTCATGATTACACCACGATGCTGATTAACTTGCCTGGCACGACGATGATCTTCTTCGGCGTGGTTTCGACGTACTTTTGCACACTTTCGCACGCCAGCGCGGCCGCTTCGATACTGGCCTTGTCCGCATCCTTGGACACCGTGATCGAGCCGCGCAGCTTGCCGTTCACCTGGATCATCATCTCGATCTCGGACTGCTCCAGCGCTTGCGGGTCGACCTGCGGCCAGGCGACGTTCAGCAGGTCGCCGTGCACGCCGGCGTAGCCCAGTTCCTGCCACAGCACGTGGGTGATGTGCGGCGCGACAGGATTGAGCAGGCGCAGGAAGATGGAGAAGCCTTCGGCGATCAGCGCCTTCGACTGCGCGCTATCGTCCAGCTTGGCCGATTCCAGCGTATTGAGCATCTTCATGCAGGCCGACACCACGGTGTTGTACTGGATGCGCTTCAAGTCGTAATCGGCTTGCTGCAGCAGCTTGTGCAATTCGCGGCGCAGGTTTTTCTGCGCGTCGCCCGTGGCCGGTGCGGCGCCGCCAGCCAGCGCGGCTTGAATCGTGGCTGACTGGGCGTAGCCGAAGTTCCACACGCGGCGCAGGAAGCGGTTCGCGCCTTCAACACCGCTGCCCGACCATTCCAGCGTCTGTTCCGGCGGCGAGGCGAACATGGTAAACAGACGGGCCGTATCGGCGCCGTACTGCTCGATCTGCGCTTGCGGGTCGATGCCGTTGTTCTTCGACTTCGACATTTTTTCCGTGCCGCCGATTTCCACCGGCTGGCCATCGGCCACCAGGATGGCGCTTTGCGGACGGCCCTTGTCATCGAGCGACAGGCGCACGTCGTCCGGGTTGAACCAGGTGGTCTTGCCCACCGCGTCCTTGCGATAATATGTTTCGTTGAGCACCATGCCTTGCGTCAGCAGATTGACGAACGGCTCGTCGAACTTGACCAGGCCGAAGTCGCGCATGATCTTGGTCCAGAAGCGCGCGTACAGCAAGTGCATGACGGCGTGTTCGATGCCGCCGATGTACTGGTCCATCGGCATCCAGTAGTCGTTGCGCGCGTCGACCATGGCATCGTTCGAGCCTGGCGAGGTATAGCGCATGTAGTACCACGACGAATCGACGAAGGTATCCATGGTGTCCGTCTCGCGGCGCGCCGGCTTGCCGCACTGCGGGCAATCGCACTGCAGGAAAGCTTCATATTTGTTCAGCGGGTTGCCCGTGCCGTCCGGCACGCAGTCTTCCGGCAGCACCACCGGCAAATCTTTTTCCGGCACCGGCACCACGCCGCAGTCAAAGCAATGGATCATCGGGATCGGCGTGCCCCAGTAGCGCTGGCGCGAAATGCCCCAGTCGCGCAGGCGGAAGGTGGTTTTCTTTTCGCCCAGGCCCAGGTCTGCCAGGTCGGCGGCCACCGCATCGACGGCGGAAGCGAAATGCAGGCCGTCGTATTTGCCGGAGGCGACACAGACGCCGTCCTTGCTGCCATACGATTCCAGCCAGGCATCCGTCGAAAATTCCTGGCCCTTGACTTCGATGACTTGCTTGATCGGCAGATTGTATTTCTTGGCAAAGCCGAAATCGCGTTCATCATGCGCCGGCACGCCCATCACGGCGCCATCGCCGTAGGTCATCAGGACGTAATTGCCGACCCATACTTCCACTTGCGCGCCCGTCAACGGATGGGTGACGAACAGGCCGGTCGGCATGCCCTTCTTCTCCATCGTCGCCATGTCCGCTTCGATGACGGATCCGAGTTTACATTCGGCGTTGAAGGCGGCCAGCGCGGGATTGCTTTGCGCGGCGTGGAGGGCCAGCGGGTGCTCGGCGGCCACGGCGCAGAAGGTCACGCCCATGACGGTGTCAGGGCGGGTGGTAAACACATACAGCTTGCCGTCGCCGATCAGGGCGCCTTCGGCATCCTTGATGGCATGCGGGAAAGCGAAGCGCACGCCCGTCGACTTGCCGATCCAGTTGGTCTGCATGGTGCGCACGCGCTCGGGCCAGCCCGGCAGCTTGTCGTCCACATACGCCAGCAACTCTTCCGCGTAATCGGTGATGCGCGCGTAATACATGGGGATTTCGCGCTTTTCGATCAGCGCGCCGGAACGCCAGCCGCGGCCATCGACCACTTGCTCATTGGCCAGCACGGTCTGGTCGATCGGATCCCAGTTCACGGTACCGGTCTTCTTGTAGATGATGCCTTTTTCCAGCATCTTCAGGAACATCCACTGGTTCCATTTGTAGTATTCGGGCTTGCAGGCGGTCATTTCGCGCGACCAGTCGATGGCCAGGCCCATCGATTCCATCTGCTGCTTCATGTGGGCGATGTTCGAATACGTCCATTGTGCGGGCGGCACGTTGTTGGCCATGGCCGCGTTTTCCGCCGGCATGCCGAACGCATCCCAGCCCATCGGCATGAGCACGTTGTAGCCGTTCATGCGCAGGTAGCGGTACATCACGTCATTGATCGTATAGTTGCGCACGTGACCCATGTGCAGCTTGCCCGAAGGGTAAGGCAGCATCGAGCAGGCAAAATACTTGCCTTTTGGGAAACGCGGGTCGTGTTCGACGGCTTTGTAGGCGTCGATCGCCTTCCAGTGCGATTGGGCGGCTTGTTCGACGTCGGCGGGACTATATTTATCTTGCATGATGTGCGGCCAATAGTGGATATGAACCGAGCATTATACTGGTTGTCGCCGCCCGATAGCGCGGCGCGCTGGCGGCCCGGCCTGGCAAATTTTGGCCGGCGCACAATTATGCTGTGTAATATATGGGCAATCTTGTTCTTTGCATCAAAGCCGGCCATGATCGTCTACCAGGAATATCTGCCCATTCCCGCCCTGCGGCCCTGGCTGGACTGCGTCTGGACCTGCCGCGTGCAGACGGGCGCCACACCCGTCACGCACCAGGTCTTGCCCGACAATTGCATCGACATCCTGTGCCAGGACCAGCAGGATGCCAGCTTTGCCGTGGGCATGATGACGGCGCCGATTGCCGTCGCCAGTCTGGGCCTGGTGCAGACGGTGGCGGCCCGCTTCAAGCCGGGCGCGGCGGCGCGCTTCTTCCAGCTGCCCCTGTGCGAACTGAGCGATGGCCGCACGGGACTGCGGCAACTGTGGGGCCGCGAGCTGGCGGCACGCCTGGGTGACGCGCTGTGGAGCGAGCCCTTGTCGAATGCGCAAAGAGTTTCTGTTTTGCAAGATTATCTGCTGCTGCGCCTGCGCAGCGCGCCGCCACTGCACCAGGCCGGCGCGGCCGAACATGCCATCGCGGCCATCGAACGCGCATCCGGCCAGGTGCGCGTGGAGGGACTGGCCGCGCAATTGGGCGTGTCGCGCCAGCACCTGGCGCTGCAATTTCGCCAGCACGTCGGCATCAGCCCGAAATTGTTTGCCCGTATCTGCCGTTTTCGCGCTGCCAGCGCCGGCATGCAAAGCCTGGCGGGGCAGCCGGACTGGGCACAAGTGGCCTTGCAATTCGGTTATTTCGACCAGTCGCACCTGATCCGCGACTTCCAGGATTTCGCGCACAGCTCGCCCGAGGCGTGGTTCATGCGCCGCCACCATTGAAACCTTCCATTTTTACAATCACGCGGCGCGCGCCGGTGGCATGATGGCGTTATTCTTCATTCACCAGGAGCAGAACATGATCAAGGGTTTACGCACCGTCACCTATCCCGTCCCCGACCTGGGCAAGGCCAAAGCCTGGTACAGCCAGGTATTTAACACGGCGCCGTATTTCGACCAGCCGTTTTATGTGGGTTTTGCCATTGGCGGCTTCGAACTTGGGCTGATGCCGGGCGGCGAGCCAGGCACGCAAGGCAGCGTGACGTACTGGGGCGTGGACGGCATCGAGCAGGAAGTCGAGCGCATCGTCGCGCTGGGCGGCACCCTGCACCATCCGATCACGGACGTGGGCGACGGCATCCGCACGGTGGAATTGCTCGACCCGTTCGGCAACCAGATCGGCCTCATCGACAATCCCCACTTCGATACCGCCAAGGTCGTCTAGGCCGCCTCGTCTTGCAGCCATAAGCGGAACTGCTGCAAGGCCGTTTTTTCATGCGCCGTTTCGGGTGTGATCAGGTAATACGCGCGCTGGCCGCGCAGTGGGCGCTCGCAGACGATGCGCAGTTCGCCACGCGCCAGTTCCGCTTCGACCAGCATGCGTGGCAGCAGGACTGTCCCTTGCCCCTGCACGGCCGCCATGGCCAGCATGGAAAACAGTTCGTAGCGGGCGCCGTAGTGCGCCCCATCGCGCCCCTCTCCTTCGACCTGCATGGCATCAAACCACTGGCGCCAGGCGCCCGGGCGCGTACTTTGTTGCAGCAAGGTCAGTTCCAATACATCCTGCGGCTGCCAGTCGCTGCGCGCCGCCAGCAGGCGGGGGCTGGCGACGGGCACGATTTCTTCGTGCATGAGCAAGGTGGCGCGCGTGCCGGGCCAGCGCGCCAGTTGCTCGGGCGTGCCCGCGTACAGGGCGCCGTCGTATTCCGTATCGGCAAACATGAACGGTTTTGTATACGCGTCGATATGCACGACGATGTCGGGGTGCAGCCCTGCCAGCGAGCTCAGGCGCGGCATCAGCCAGCGCGTGGCAAACGTGGGCACGGAAGCGAGCTGCAATACCCCGCCGCCGCCCTGGCGCGCCATGGTGTCGAGCGTGTCGCGCTCCAGGCCATCGAGGCGTGCCGCGATCTGGCGCGCATACGCGGCGCCGGCGCTGGTCAGCAACACGCCATGGCGCGTGCGCTGAAACAGTTGCACACCAAGAAAGCTTTCCAGTGAAGATATCTGCCGCGAGACGGCGCTTTGGGTCAGCGACAGTTCGCGCGCCGCGTGCGTGTAGCTCTGGTGGCGCGCGGCCGCCTCGAAACAATTGAGCGCCTGCAGCATCGGGATTTTGCGTGACATGGGGTATCCGGCGGGTAAAAGAACCCTAGTATGCCGCAAGATATGCGCAAAACGCATGTCTGGGTGCGAAAAAATCGTTTGCGCAAGGCTAGGCAAGAACCTACCATGAGCCATATTCAATCTTGCGCCGATCACCGGCGCTCACCTGCGAGGCCTGTGATGAGCAAAACCGTATTCGACTGGAATTCCCCCCTGCTGCTGGAAGAACAACTGACGGGCGATGAGCGCGCCGTGCTGGAAGCGGCCCGCGACTATTGCCAGGGCAGCCTGGTGCCGCGCGTCCTCGAATCGTTCCGCCATGGCCGCACGGACGCGGCCATCTTCCGCGAAATGGGAGAATTGGGCTTGCTGGGCACGACCATTCCCGAAGAATACGGCGGCGCCGGCCTGAACTATGTCTGCTACGGCCTGGCCGCGCGCGAAGTCGAGCGCGTCGATTCGGGCTACCGCTCGATGATGAGCGTGCAATCGTCGCTGGTGATGGTGCCGATCCATGCCTTCGGCAACGAAGAAACGAAACAGAAATACCTGCCGAAACTAGCGACGGGCGAATTCATCGGCTGCTTCGGCCTGACGGAACCGAACCACGGCTCCGACCCGGGCAGCATGGTCACCCGTGCGCGCAAGGTGCCGGGCGGCTACAGCCTGTCCGGCGCCAAGATGTGGATCACCAACAGCCCGATTGCCGACGTGTTCGTCGTCTGGGCCAAGGATGATGAAGGCGCGATCCGCGGCTTCGTGCTGGAAAAAGGCTGGAAGGGTTTGTCGGCGCCGGAAATCCACGGCAAGGTCGGCTTGCGCACCAGCATCACCGGTGAAATCGTCATGGATGAAGTGTTTTGCCCGGAAGAAAACGCTTTCCCCGACGTGCGCGGCCTGAAGGGTCCATTTACTTGCCTGAACAGCGCCCGCTACGGCATCGCCTGGGGCGCGCTGGGCGCGGCGGAAGATTGCTACCTGAAGGCACGCCAGTACACGATGGACCGCCAGCAATTCGGCCGTCCACTGGCCGCGAACCAGCTGGTGCAAAAGAAACTGGCGGATATGCTGACGGAAATCACCATGGGCTTGCAGGGCTGTTTGCGCCTGGGCCGCATGAAGGATGAGGGTTCGCCCGCCGTGGAAATCACCTCTATCATGAAACGCAACAGCTGCGGCAAGGCGCTCGATATCGCCCGCGTGGCGCGCGATATGATGGGCGGCAATGGCATTTCCGATGAGTTCGGCGTGATCCGCCACCTGGTCAACCTGGAAGTGGTCAACACCTATGAAGGCACGCACGATGTGCACGCGCTGATCATCGGCCGCGCGATCACCGGCATCGCCGCCTTCAACAACTGATGGGCGCCTTGGCTTCCACCCTGCGGCCCTCACCGCTGACCGGTTTGCGCGTGCTCGACCTGTCGCGCGTGCTGGCCGGCCCGTGGGCCGGGCAGATGCTGGCCGACCTCGGCGCCGACGTGGTCAAGGTTGAACAGCCGGGCCGCGGCGACGACACGCGCTCCTGGGGTCCGCCGTATCTGAAAGATGCAGACGGCCGCGACACCGCCGAGGCCGCCTATTTCCAGTGCGCCAACCGCAACAAGCGCTCCTTGTGCATCGACCTGGCCGCGCCTGAAGGCCAGGCGCTGGTGCGCCAGCTGGCCGCCGAAGCGGATGTCTTGCTGGAAAATTTCAAGCTGGACGGCTTGAAGCAATATGGCCTCGATGCGGCCAGTTTGCTGGCACTCAATCCGCGCCTCGTGTACTGCTCCATCACGGGCTTCGGCCAGGACGGGCCGTACGCGGCGCGCGCCGGCTATGACTTTTTGATCCAGGGCATGGGCGGCTTGATGAGCATCACGGGCGTGCCCGATGGCCAGCCGGGCGCCGGGCCACAAAAAGTGGGCGTGGCGCAAACGGACATCATGACGGGCCTGTACGCCACCATCGCCGTGCAGGCGGCGCTGGCCGAGCGCGAGCGCTCGGGCCTGGGCCAGCATATCGACCTGGCCCTGCTCGACGTGCAAGTGGCGGCGCTGGGCAACCAGGCAGCGAATTACTTATGCGGCGGCAAGGTGCCGCAGCGCATGGGCAATGCGCATCCGAACATCGTGCCGTATCAAGACTTCCCGACAGCCGATGGCGACATGATTCTGGCGATCGGCAACGATGGGCAATTTTCGCGCTTTTGCGCCGTCGCCGGCCACCCGGAATGGGCACAGGACGAGCGTTTCATGAGCAATCCGCAGCGCGTGGCAAACCGGGCGATTCTGATTCCCTTGATGCGCCAGACCACGGTCATGCGCACGACGGCCGAGTGGATCAGCGCGTTCGAGGCGCAAGCCGTGCCGTGCGGTCCCGTCAACCGCATCGACCAGGTATTTGCCGATCCGCAAGTGATCGCGCGTGGCTTGAAAGTGGAGATGCCGCATCCGACGGCAGGCACGGTGGCGCTGGTGGCCAATCCCGTGCGCCTGTCCGGCTCGCCCGTGCAATACCGCTTGCCGCCGCCGTTGCTGGGACAGCATACGCAGGAAGTGCTGCAGCAGTGGCTGGGCCTCGATGGCAGCCAGATCGACGGTTTGCGCGAACGCAAGGTGGTGTAACTCACCCCAACGGCGGAACGGCTGGGGTCGGACCCTGAGGGTCCGACCCCGGTATTTCGCCGTTGGGTTGATACGACAATTATTTCAGGGTCAACTTCAACGCCGGCTTTTCACCATAATCTTCATAGCGCTCATTGATGCCGGCGATACAGAAGGTGATTTCTTCCAGCAAGTCCGGCGCCTGCGCCTTCATTGCCTCCGCATCCTGCACGACGATTTCCAGCACTTCGTTCGGTTTCAAACGGAACTGCGTCATGTTTTCGTCGTCACGCAGATAACTGAGGCAATCGACCCAGGCATCCATGCTGTTGCCGTAGAACGCGGGGAAACCGAAGGCTGGCACGCATTGCGCGTGAAAGCTCGCTTCGTCGGTGATGTCTTTTCCATTCAGGATGGCAGTGGCCATGATCTTCCTCAGTTCTTCAGCGACAGCACGTCCTGCATGTCGAACAGGCCGGTCGGCTTGTCGGCCAGGAAACGCGCGGCGCGCAGGGCGCCGTGGGCGTAGGTGACGCGGCTGCTCGACTTGTGGCTGATCTCGATGCGCTCGCCGATGCCGGCAAACAGCACCGTATGGTCGCCGACGATATCGCCGCCGCGGATGGTGGCAAAGCCGATGGTCGACGGATCGCGTTCGCCCGTCACGCCTTCGCGGCCGTACACGGCGCATTCCTTCAGGTCGCGGCCCAGGGCGCCGGCCACTACTTCACCCATTTGCAGGGCGGTGCCAGATGGCGCGTCGACCTTGTGGCGGTGGTGCGCTTCGATGATTTCAATGTCATAGCCTTCGGACAGGCTTTTCGCCGCCAGTTCCAGCAACTTCATGGTGACATTCACGCCCACGCTCATGTTCGGCGCGAACATGATGGCCGTCTTTTCGGCGGCGGCGGCAATGGCCGCCTTGCCCGCGTCATCGAAGCCGGTGGTGCCGATGATCATCTTGATGCCATGCTCGGCGCAGTACGCCAGGTGCTGCAAGGTGCCTTCGGGACGCGTGAAGTCGATCAGGTAATCGGCGCCGGCCAGGCCGGTGGCCAGGTCGGACTCGATCAGCACGCCGGCAGGCTTGCCCAGAAAGGCGGCGGCGTCCTGGCCGACGGACGGCGAGCCAGCGCGGTCGAGCGCACCGGCCAGCACGGCGTCGGGCGCGTTGCTGACGGCTTCGATCAGGATATGGCCCATGCGGCCGCTGGCGCCAGCGATGGCGATTTTCAGTTCAGTCATTTTATTCTCTTACAGCAACTTATTTGGTGGGTTCGGCAGTGGGTGCAGGCTCGGCGGCAGGGATCGTTGCAGGTGCGGGTGCAACGTCAGGCTTGCTCACGGGAATGGCAGGCGCGGCATCGGCCGGCACGGGCACGGCGCTCGGCGCCACGGGCGACGGCATGGCGGCGGCAGGCACGTCGGCCTTGGCGACCTTGGCGAACGGCGACGGACCGGCGATGCGGTCGATGTACTCTTTCTCCGTCGGCAAGTTGCCGCCTTCGAAACGGGCCACTTTGCCTTCTTTATCAAAGAACACAACCACGCGGCTGCTGGTGGTTTCGCCACTGCCCCGTGCCAGGCGGAATGGGTAATCCCAGCGGTCGGCATGGAAGATATCGGTCAGCAGGGAAGTGCCGAGGACGAAACGCACCTGATCGCGCGTCATGCCCACTTTCAACTGGGCCAGCATCTCTTCGGAGACAAAGTTGCCTTGTTGAATGTCAGGACGATACGGCGAGAAAAACCACATGAATTTTTGCAGCGGCGTCACCGTGGTGGTCTGCGCACCTTTTTCCGGAACGACTTCCTGGCCTTCCTTGAGCGTCACCGCTGGCTTTTCGCCAAGGATGCCGCGGCTGGCGCAGCCGGACATGACCAGCGCGACACAGACCATGCCTGCCACGACTGGTGCTCGAAATGAAATACGGTGCCAGAGAGATGGCAATACAGCCGGTGTTACGCGCATAAATGACCTCAATTGGATGAACAAAACGCCAGGAGTGACCGGCCTGCCAAAAAATGCATATTTTGGCACTCCCCGACAAAACGCTATATGATAAAGCACCTGACCCACATATGAGCAACAAACATGAGTAACAATCCTAGTGATCTCAAGGCAAGCGGCCTGAAAGCCACCCTGCCACGCCTGAAGATACTCGATATCTTCCAGAGTAGCCCGGTACGCCACCTGACAGCGGAAGACGTCTATAAAATTCTGCTGGCCGACAATATGGATGTCGGTTTGGCAACTGTCTACCGTGTCCTGACGCAGTTTGAACAGGCAGGCTTGCTCAACCGCAACCATTTTGAAACCGGCAAGGCAATTTTCGAACTCAACGAAGGTTCCCACCACGACCATCTGGTGTGCCTCGACTGTGGCCGGGTCGAAGAATTCTTCGACGAAGAGATCGAAATCCGCCAGCAAAAAGTGGCTGAAGAGCGCGGCTTCAAGATCGCCGAACACGCCTTGGCCATCTACGGCAACTGCATCAAGACGGCTTGCCCGCATAAAACCGCCTGACGCTTGCCGGCCGCTCCCACGGGGCGGCTGGCACGGCATGGAGCGGCATCAATGATGGCTGAGTGCGCTCGACAGTAATTTAGCCGTAATATCGACGATCGGAATGACGCGCTCGTAAGCCATGCGCGTCGGTCCGATCACTCCCAACGTTCCCACGATCTTGCCGTTGACCTCATACGGCGCCGTCACCACGCTCATCTCATCCATCGGCACCAGGTTCGATTCGCCGCCGATGAAAATCTGCACGCCCGTCGCCTTGCTCGACACGTCGAGCAGCTGCATCAAGCCCGTCTTTTGCTCGAACATGTCGAACATCTGGCGCAGCGAATGCATATTCGATGACAGATCGCTCACGCTGAGCAAGTTGCGTTCGCCGGAGATCACCATGTCGTCGCTATGGTCGGCCATCGCTTCGCTGCCCGCTTCCACGGCCGCCTGCATCAGGCTGCCCATGTCATCGCGCAGCTGGCGCAGTTCGCCCTGCAGGCGCACGCGTACGGCGTCGAATGACAGGCCGCCATAGTTCTGGTTGATGTAATTGGCCGATTGCACCAGTTGTGTCGGCGTATAGTCAGCCTCCGTCAGCAATAAACGGTTCTGCACGTCACCGCCGGGGGCAACGATGACGAGCAGGATGCGCTTTTCGGACAGGCGCAGGAATTCGATTTGCTGGAACACGGATTCGCGGCGCGGACTGAGCACGACGCCGGCAAACTGCGACAGCGACGACAGCATCTGCGCCGCGTTGGCGATGGTTTTTTGCGGCTGCGGCGTCTGCAGACGCATGCGCGATTCCACCATATGCTCGTCCAGGTGCCGGACGGTCAGCAAGGTGTCGACAAAGATGCGGTAGCCGCGCGGCGTGGGGATGCGTCCGGCCGATGTGTGCGGACTGGACACATAACCGAGTTCTTCCAGGTCGGCCATGATGTTGCGGATCGTGGCCGGCGACAGGTCCAGGCCTGAAATTTTCGACAGGGCGCGCGAACCGACCGGCAGGCCGTCGGCGATATATCGCTCGACCAGGGCTTTCAGCAGTGTTTGGGCACGTGTATCGAGTTGCATGGTGTCTTAGGTAAGCAAATATTCTTTAAACAAGCATATTGTTAATCAAGCGGCAACAACAGCGGCCGAACGTGCAGTAACAGCACCTATTATGCACGTTCGCCCGACCAGCGGCGATCAATCTTCCAGCTGGCCTTGCAGCCACAGCAGCAATTCATCAAAGTTGGCGCAAATGGCGTCGGGCTGCACGCCGGCGGCCAGGTGGGCATCGCTGCCCTTGCGGTTCATCCATACGGCACGCATGCCCGCGCCTTGCGCTCCCGTCACGTCGAAATACAGGTCGTCGCCCACATACACGGCTTCATGCGGGGCCACTTCCAGCGCGGCGCAGGCGGCCAGGAAGATGCTGGCATCGGGCTTGGCCACGCCAAAGTCGCTGGCGGCGATCGATACCTTGAAATGCTGCGCCAGGCCGATAATTTCAAGGTCCGCATTGCCATTCGAGATCGAGCCGAGCAGCATGCGCTGGCGCATCCAGGCCAGGCCAGGCAAGACGTCATCATACGGCTGGACGCGGTTGCGCGCGGCCAGGAAGTGCGCGATGGCCTGCTCGACCAAGGCGGCATCCTCGCCAGCGGTCTCGAAGGCGGCCAGCAGGCCAGCGCGACGCAACTCGATCAAATTGCCATGAAAATGCGGTTGCGCATTGAGCATGGCCAGACGGTGCTGGCGCAGCACCTCGATGGAAAATTGCTGCGCCACCCTGGGCGCATGCGCGGCCAGCCAGTCGTGCAACAGGGTTTCGGCGGCGGCAATCACGGGCGCGATGGGCCACAAGGTATCGTCAAGATCGAACAGGATGGCCTTGGGTGGCACGGCGGGTTTTACAGGGGCAAGGGACATGGGACTCACGGTGGTTGCTGCGCCACGATGCGCAGGCTGCATGTATTGTCGCACTGATCGCCGCAGCAGGCATGGCTGCGCCCCCGTGAAATGGGGCCGGGCCAGCGCTTCCCGGCGAAAAATTGTTACAGGGTGATACAAGGCAAGATCATTCGGCTTGCCAGATAGACTAAAATAGGCGCCATTCCAATGCGGCGCCAGCGTCCGCGTTGCGCTACCCAACCTAATTCGTTTTGGAGAATGTATGAAAAATTTGTACCTGCGCTCGATGCTGGCGGCGGCTTGCGCCGTCACACTGGCAGCTTGCGGCGGCAGCGGCGGCAACCTGTATCTGAGTGGCCAAGTCTCCAATCTGGCAAAAGAGGGACTGATTCTGCTGAATGATGGCGAACGCTTGTCCGTTCCTGCGGGCCAGTCCTCCTTTGTTTTCACCAAGCTGGTCAAGACCGATGACCGCTACGATATCACCATCGCGCAGCAGCCAAAGGGCGCCGTTTGCAGCATTACCAACGGCAGCGGCAAGGCAACAAGCTATTCCGCGAGCACGGCCGTGGTGAGCTGCCAGACCAATACCTACCCGCTGAGCGGCACGATCACGGGCCTGACCGCTGGCGGCTTGCGCCTGGTGATGGGCCCTAACGGCACCAGCCCCCTGGCTAACACCGGCTCCTACAAATTCGATGCGGTAGCTGACGGCGCCCCATACGGCATTTCCATACTGACTCAGCCGACGGGCCTGAAGTGCCGTTTCCAGGGCTCCACCAGTGCCGATGGCAGCGATACGGTCGGCACGATGGGCTCTGCCCCCACGACCGCGGCCACACTCGACTGCACGCCGCAGTAATCCTTGCGATCCGTCACCTATTTTTTGGAGAAATACATGAAGTTATCCTGCTTGCGCCCACTCGCCGCGCTGCTGCTGACCCTGGGACTGGCCGCTTGCGGTGGCAAGGCCTCGTATGATGTCAGCGGCTCCATCAGCAACTTGAACAACAATGGCCTGATCCTGGCCAACGGCGGGGAGGAACTCCCGATTCCAGCCGGCCAGACCTCGTTTACCTTTAAAAAACGCATCGACTATGGCACCGACTACAACATCACCTTCAAGCAACAACCGGCCCATATGACTTGCGGCATCAATGGTGGCTCCGGTTCGGCTGGCCATTACATCAACATCAGCGCCGCTGTTTTTTGCTCACAAAACACGTATAGCGTGGGCGGCACGATTTCCGGCCTGACAGTAGAAGGCTTGGTGTTGATTAACGGCAGTACAACCACCACGGTGGCCAAGGATGCCACGAGCTTTACCTTGAACGGCCCTGTCGCCGATGGCGCCACCTATAACGTCACCGTCTCCCCCACCCAGCCGAAAGGCCTGTTGTGCGTCGTACAGCCAGGCACAGGCGTCGGCACGATGGGCGAAGCGAATGTGACGACAGTGAAGATCGCCTGTAATCCGGTCTGAGTTGTGGGAACGGTAGCCGCCATGCGGCTACCTGGAAGAGATATCACCAAAACATATAGTTGATATTCTAAAGATAAATTGGAGTTATATGTGGCGATGCAGCATAATGCATCTGTCTCCTCCAACTCTTCCAAGAATTGGATTTAGCCCGCTTTTACCAGCGGGCTTTTTTTTGCCCAAAAATTCCTCAGACAGTCTTGTTCAAGCCCGGCTGCAGCATGTGCACGATGCTGGAGAAATCCTGCTGCGCATAACCGGCTTGCGCATGCATCTGGTACAGCTGGCGCACCAGGCCACCCAGTGGCGTGGGCGCGTTTGCCGACAGGGCCGACTGCTGCGCCAGGCCCAGGTCTTTCAGCATCAGCGCCGTGCCGAAGCCGCCCGTGTAATTGCGCGACGCGGGCGTACCGTCCATGACGCCGGGCCACGGGTTGTACACTTCCAGGGTCCAGTTGCGGCCCGAACTCTTGGCCATGATGTCGGACAGCACTTTCGGATCGAGGCCATGCGCCACGCCCAGGTTCAGCGCCTCGGCCGTACCGGCCATCAAAATACCCAGCAGCATGTTGTTGCAAATCTTTGCCACCTGGCCTGCGCCGGCCTCGCCCGCATGGAAAATGTTCTTGCCCATCTTTTCCAGCAAGGGCCGCGCCTGCTGCAAGGCCGCTACGCTACCACCGACGATGAAGGTGAGGGTGCCGGCCGCCGCGCCCGCCGTGCCGCCCGAGACGGGCGCATCGATCATGGCAAAACCCCGCTCGCTGGCTGCCTGCGCCACCTGGCGCGCCACATCGGCGGCGATAGTGCTGCAATCGATAAACAGGGCGCCGGGCTTGGCCGAATCGAGCACGCCCCCTGCGCCCAGGTACAGTTCCTGCACGTGCTTGTTGGCTGGCAGCATGGTGATGACGGCATCGGCCGTCTGCACGGCCGCGCTGGCGGATGCGGCCGCCGTGGCGCCTGCTTCGACCAGCGACGCCACTGCCGCTGGTGCCAGGTCGAACACGGAGACGTGGAAGCCAGCGGCCACCAGATTGCGGGCCATCGGTGCACCCATGTTGCCCAGGCCGATAAAAGCGATATGTTGCATTTTTAGAGTCTCCTGTTGTTCTTTTAATGCAGGTCGCGCAAAGGATGGCTATCCCATGGCGCCGTGAAATATTCATTGAGATACGCTGCGCTGACGTCGGCCAGGCTGGCTGGCTGCCATTGCGGCGCGTTGTCCTTGTCGATCAGCAAGGCGCGCACGCCTTCGCTGAAGTCCCCATGGGCGCAGCATTGCACGGCAACGATCAGTTCCAGCTGGAACACTTGCGCCAGACTCAGATGCCACGTGCGTTCGCGCATGGCCCAGACCAAAGCAGCCGAGCTGGGTGCGCCCTTGTGCAGCGAGTGGGCCGCCTTTTGCAGCCAGGCCGAGTCGCCGTCATACGCGGCAATGGCGGCCACCACTTCGGGCAGAGTGGGCGCTTGCGTCAAGGCGGCGATGGCGTCGAAATTGGCGCGCACTTCGGAGACGGGCAGCATGGATGCCGGAGCCGAGAAGCCGCGCAGCAAACGGCTCAGCTGCTGATGGTTTGCGGGCGCATCCACTTGCCATTGCGCCAGCGCCAGCGCGTCGAGCACCATGGCGCGCTCTTCCTGGCGCAGGAAATAATCACCCAGGCCCGCGAACAGGGCGTCGGCCGCGTTCATCGGTGCGCCCGTCAAGCCCAGGAACAGGCCGCTGCGTCCCGGCATGCGGCCCAGGAACCAGCTGCCGCCCACGTCGGGGAACAGGCCGATCGTGATTTCCGGCATGGCGATGCGCGTGCTTTCCGTCACCACCTTGTGGCTGGCGCCCGCCATCAGACCCAGGCCGCCACCCATGACGATGCCGCCGCCCCACACCAGCAGCGGCTTTGCATAGGTATGGATGCGGTGGTCGAGCCGGTATTCCTCGGCAAAGAAGGCCAGCGCCTGCGGATTCGGCACGACACCGGGCTGCTCGGCGACTGCCGAACGCAGACTGCGCACATCGCCGCCCGCGCAAAAGGCCTTGTCGGTCGACGATTGCAGCACCACGCAGGCGATGGCGTCGTCACCGGCCCAGCGCACCAGAGCGCCATCGATGGCGCGTATCATCTCCAGGGTCAGCGCGTGCAAGGACTTCGGTGCGTCGAGGGTGATGACGCCCAGCTTCATGCCGCCGGGACAGTCGCGCTCCTCGAGCTTCACGGTCTCAATATTGACGGTTTCAGCCATTCTTCCACTCCGCCGGACGTTTTTCCAGGAACGCTTGCACGCCCTCTTTCTGGTCTTGCGTA
The DNA here is from genome assembly GCF_030397665.1 of Janthinobacterium sp. SUN073. Classification (GTDB taxonomy): domain Bacteria; phylum Pseudomonadota; class Gammaproteobacteria; order Burkholderiales; family Burkholderiaceae_D; genus Janthinobacterium. The sequence goes on from NZ_JAPUBT010000001.1 coordinate 1,639,023, forward strand.
TCGAACAAGCCCAGGAACAGGGTGCGCTCATCGGGCAGGGAATTGACCAGCGGATGGCTGCGCGCGCCCTGGATCAGGGTCTTGCATGCCGTCACGCTGCTGGGGCTCTGGCGCGCCACCTTGGCGGCCAGTGCCAGCGCCGTGGCGGCAGCCTTGCCGGTTGGCACGACTTCCTCGACGAGGCCGATGGCCAGGGCCTTGGCCGCATCGACACGCTCGCCGCACAAAATCATGCGCTTGGCCCAGCCTTCGCCCACCAGCCACGGCAAGTGCTGTGTGCCGCCCGCGCATGGCAGCAAGCCGACGGACGCTTCCGGCAAGGCCATCTGCGCATGTTCTTCGGCAATACGGATGTCGCAAGCGAGCGCGCATTCGAGCCCGCCGCCCATGGCATAGCCATTGATGGCGGCGATGCTGACGCCGCGAAACGCGGACAGCGCCTCGAAGGCCTCGCCAAACGCGGCGGCCATGGCGAACGCCGTGTCCTTGTTACCATCGGCAAACACCTTTAAATCCGCACCGGCCGAGAAGAACTTGGCGCCACCGCCCGTGATCACCAGCGCATACACGTCCGGATCGGCATTCAGGTCGGCCACCAGCTGCGTCAGCGCGTTCAGGCTGGCCAGGGTCCACGTGTGGGCGGGCGGGTTGTCGAGGGTCACCAGGGCCGTATGGCCGCGGCGTTCCAGCAACAGGTTGGTATACACTTTAGTCATCGTAAGGTCTCCGTGGCGCCATCTTTCAAAATCGCTCGCGCGACGATCAGGCGCATGATTTCATTCGTCCCTTCCAGGATCTGGTGTACGCGCGTGTCGCGCACGTGGCGCTCAAGCGGGTACTCGCGGATATAGCCGTAGCCGCCGTGCAATTGCAGCGCATCGTTGGCCACATTAAAACCCACATCCGTGGCGAAACGTTTTGCCATGGCGCAATACGCGGTGGCGTCCGGGCTTTCCTGGTCCAGTTTCCAGGCCGCCAGGCGCACCATCTGGCGCGCCGCCACCAGTTCCGTCAGCATGTCGGCCAGCTTGAATTGCAGGGCCTGGAACTGGGCCAGCTCGCGGCCGAACTGCGTGCGCTCCTTCATGTACGCCTGCGCCCGCGTCAGGGCAGCCTGCGCCGTGCCCACCGAGCACACGGCAATATTGATGCGCCCGCCATCGATGCCCTTCATGGCGATGGCAAAGCCTTCGCCTTCCGCGCCCAGCAAGTTAGCAACAGGCACTTTCACCTGGTCAAAGCTGATGATGCGCGTGGGCTGGCTGTTCCAGCCCATCTTTTCTTCTTTCTTGCCATATACGATGCCGGGCAAATTCGCCGGCACGGCAAACGCGGAAATGCCGGCCGCACCTTCGCCGCCGGTTCTCGCCATGACGATCAGCATGTCCGTCTGGCCCGCGCCGGAAATGAAGGCCTTCGTGCCGTCGAGCACGTAGAAATCGCCATCCTTGACGGCTTTCGTGCGCAAGGACGCCGCGTCGGAACCCGACTGCGGTTCGGTCAGGCAATAGCTGGCCAGCTTCTGGCCGGCGGCCAGGGCCGGCACCCACTCGTCGCACAGGGCTTCCTGCCCCCAGCGCGACAGCATCCAGGTGGCCATGTTGTGAATCGTGATGTAGGCCGTGGTGGAGGTGCAGCCGCCGGCCAGCTCCTCGAAGACGATGGCCGCATCCTGGCGCGACAGGCCCAGGCCGCCCCAGCGCTGCGGCGTGTACAGGCCGCAAAAGCCCATCTCGCCCGCCTTGGCAATCGTTTCCACCGGGAAGATCGATTCCGCATCCCAATGCGCCGCGTGCGGCGCCAGTTCGCCTTCGGAAAACGCGCGCGCCGCCTGCTGGAACTCGCGCTGCTCGTCGCTCAATTCAAAGTCCATGCCAGCTCCTTACTTGAGGCTGATGGTGGTGTTGACCTTGCCCACCGAAGCCGCATCCGTGAACCAGCGCTGGGTAATCGTCTGCGTCTGCGTATAGAACAGCACGACTTGCTTGCCGAACGGACCCAGGTCGCCCAGCTTGGAGCCGCGCGAGCCCGTAAAGCTGAACAGGGGAACAGGCACGGGAATGGGCACGTTGATGCCGACCTGGCCCACGTCGATTTCTTCCTGGAAGTAGCGCGCGGCCGCGCCGCTTTGCGTAAACAGCGCCGTGCCGTTGCCGTTCGGATTCGCGTTAACCAGGGCGATCGCTTCATCCAGGGTATCGACTTCGACGACGATCAAGACGGGGCCAAAGATTTCCTGGTCATACACGACCATGCCGGGTTTCACGCCGGACAGAATCGTCGGCCCGACGAAGTTGCCGTTCGGATAGCCATCGACCTTCACGTCGCGGCCATCGAGGGTCAGCACGGCGCCCTGTTCGATGCCCTTGGCGACCAGGCTGAAGACACGCTCTTTTGCCGCGCAGGAAATGACGGGGCCCAGGTCAGGGTTATCCTTGCCCGCGCCCACCGTCAAGGTTTGCGCCTTGGCGGACAATTCCGGCAGCCACTCGCGCGCCGCACCCACCAGCACGGCGACAGAGGCGGCCATGCAGCGCTGGCCGGCCGCGCCGAAGCCGGCGCCCAGCAACTGGTTCAGGGTCTGTTCTTTATTTGCGTCAGGCAAGACGACGGCGTGGTTCTTGGCGCCCATCATGCATTGCGCGCGTTTGCCGTTCAGGCTGGCGCGCTGGTACACATGCGTACCCACCTTGCTCGATCCCACGAACGAGATCGCCTTGATGTCCGGATGGTCGCACAGGGCGTTGACCACGTCTTCGCCGCCGTGTATCACGTTCAGCACGCCGGCCGGGATGCCCGCCTGCAAGGCCAGGCGCACCAGCTTTTCCGTCACGAGCGGATCTTGCTCCGATGGTTTCAGCACGAACGTGTTGCCGCAGGCAATTGCCATTGGGAACATCCACAGGGGGATCATGGCGGGGAAGTTGAACGGGGTAATGCCGGCGCACACGCCCAGCGGCTGCATCACGCTGTAGGTATCGACGCCACCGGCCACGTTTTGCGCGTATTCGCCCATTTGCAGGGTGCCGATATTGGCGGCATGCTCGACCACTTCCAGGCCACGGAAGACGTCGCCTTCCGCGTCGAGCAGGGTCTTGCCCTGTTCCATCGTCAAGGTGGCGGCCAGGTCGGCCATGTTTTCGCGGATCAACTGCTGGAGTTTGAGGAAGATGCGCGCGCGCGCGCCGATCGGCGTCTTGCGCCAGGTTTTGAAGGCGCGCTGGGCCGAGGCGATTGCCGCGTTGACTTCATCGGGCGTGGCAAACGGCACACGGGCCAGCACTTCCTGCGTGGCCGGGTTGACGACGTCGCGCCAGACGGTGGTTTGGGATTCAACCCACTCGCCGTTGATCAAGAGGGGAACGGTCGGAATTGTTGTTTGCGTGGTCACTCGGTGTCTCCTGGTGTGGGTATAGGTCTGTTTGCATTATTCGCACAATACGGCCCGCAAACAAGGCGTGAAAATGCGAGATAATGCAAAGCTGAATCTGTTAATCTGCAAATATTGTAAATTTGCAGATTCCACAAACCGGGGAAGAGGAAGCGCGATGGCAAAGGTTTTCATGGGCGTGCGCCTGCAGCGGCTGCGCGAGGAACGACGCATGACGCAGGTAGCGCTGGCCAAGTCCCTGGGCATTTCGCCCAGCTATCTGAACCAGATGGAGCGCAACCAGCGCCCGCTGACGGTGCCGATACTGTTGCGCATTGGCACGGTACTGGGAGTCGATCCGCAAATTTTCTCCGAACACGACAGCGCCAGCCTGGTGGCCGACGTGCGCGACGTGTTCGGCGAATTGCCCGACGCGCCGCCCACCTCGATGGCGGAATTGAAAATGCTGGTGGAAAACATGCCGGAACTGGCACGCTCGATCTTGCTGCTGCAGCGGCGCTACCGCGTGATGGCGGAACGGGCCGATACCTTGGCCGCGCGCCTCGATGACGGCAGCCGTGGCGCCAGTTCGGCGACTCCTTCCACGGACGAGGAAGTGCGCGAATACCTGAACCGGCGGCAGAACTATATCGATGAGCTGGACCGGGCGGCGGAGCGGGTGGCGGGCGAACTTGACCCTCAGTTGCGCGCGCTCGACGCGCTGCAAAGCCGGCTGCTGGAGCGCCACGGTATCCAGGTGCAACTGTCCGATGGCGACGCGGGCATGGTGCGCAAGCACCGCTTCGACGCCCAGCAACACATCCTGTGGCTGCCCGACACCCTGACGGGCGGCCAGCGCGCCTTCCAGATGGCGGCGCAAATCAGCCTGCTCGAACACAGCGAGCTGATCGACGCGCTGGTGCTGGCGGCGGGATTGTCCGGCGCGGCGGCGCAAACGAGCGCGCGCCTGGCATTCTCGAATTACTTTGCCGGCGCCCTGCTGATGCCGTACCAGCGCTTCCTGCAGGCGGCGGAAACGCGCGCCTACGATATCGAGCGCCTGGCGCACCAGTTCGGCGTGGGCTTCGAGGCCGTGTGCCATCGTCTGAGCACCATGCAGCGCCCCGAGGCGGCGGGACTACCCTTCTTCTTCGTGCGCGTCGACCGCGCGGGCAATGTGTCAAAGCGCCAGTCGGCGACGGATTTTCACTTTTCCAGGGTGGGCGGTACTTGCCCCCTGTGGATCGTCTACGACGCCTTCAGCCATCCGGGCCAGGTGCTCACGCAAGTGGCCAGCATGCCCGACGGCTGTACGTATTTGTGGATCGCGCGCCAGGTCAGCACGGCCTCGCCGGGCTTCCGCGCACCGGGCAAGACCTTTGCCGTGGCGCTGGGCTGCGACATCTCGCAGGCGCACCGCTTGATCTATTCGAAGGGACTCGATTTGCACGACCCTTCCAGCGCCACGCCCATCGGTACGGGCTGCAAGGTATGCGAGCGGCAGGCGTGCCCGCAACGGGCATTTCCATCCCTGCTGCTGCCGCCGCCTGTTTCAGCTTAAGAGACGTCGACGACGCGGGCGCGCAGCGCGTCGAACTCGCGCGTAAATTCCGCGCGCCAGTCGCGCCGCGTACTCTCATCGATCCAGGCCGCGTCCAGGCCATTCAACATGAAGCCGCGCATATCATCGAGGCCGAAACCGAATTCGCGCATCATCATCCAGGCGCCCGTTGGCGTCACGTGGTGCAGGGTCGGGTCGTCCGTGTTCGGATGCAGTTTCAGGCCCAGCTTGGCCATGGCGCGGATCGGGTGATCCAGCGCCCAGCGTTCGGGCGCCAGCGTGCGCAGATAATACGAATTGGTCGGCACGACCGTAAATACCAGGCCGCGCTCCACGCAGCGCTGTGCCAGTTCCGGATTGTCAACGATCGTGTAGCCATGATCGACCCGGTCCACCTGCAGCTGCTCGATAGCCGTCGCCACATTCATCCACGGCATGCCGAATTCGCCCGCGTGCGCCGTGCACTTGAAACCGGCTGCGCGGGCGGCGCGGTAGGCTTCGATGAAGAGCTCCGGCGGGCGGTCGTTTTCGCGGTAGTCGATGCCGATGCCGATCACTTCCGGCGCGCGGTGCGCCTTCATCCATTCCACCATCTGCACGGCTTCCGCGGGAGCGGCTTCGCGGTCGATGCTGGGAATCAAACGGCCGATCACGCCGAAGTCGCGCTGCGCGTCGCGGATGGCGGCCACGATGGCGTCTTGCGCCGCGTCATAGCGGATGCCCGACACGCGCACGGTACCGGTGGGGTTCCAGAAGAACTCCGCATAGCGCACGCCATGGCCATGCACGTCTTCCAGGTATTCGTAGGCGAGGCAATACAGGTCGGTGGGCGAAACGATCAGGTGCGCATCGAGCGCGCGCAGCACGCGCAGCACGCCGACGGGCTTGTCGCCGCGCGTGTAAAACGCGTCGATTTCCTCGGGAGTGACGACATTGCCCGACTTGGCGGCCAGCGCGCGGAAAGTCGCCTGGCGCACCGTGCCAAACAGGTGGCAATGCAGCTCCACTTTCGGCATGGCGCGTAAAAACTGTTCGATGCTCAGGGGGGAATTAGACATGAAGCTCGTTTCGTAGTGAAGTGGGTCAGACGAGAATGGCGGCCAGGCGGCGCATCAGGCGCTCGATGGCGGCCGGGCCATCGGCCAGCATCGCCACTTGCGTGTTGATGGGCGCGCGGCGCGGCACGCGGAACTCGCACACCGTCATGCCGCGCGTCAGTTCGCCCGTCAATTCGATGGCCACGTGGGCGCTCTGGAACTGGAACAGCTGCGGCGCTTCCAGGTACAGGGCCACCACCGGGTCGTACATGGGCATGGGCACGGAGCCGTCGGCGCTGCGGATACGCACATACGCTTCCAGGTAGCCGGCCAGACGCAGCGCGCGCGGCGTGCCGATGGCGCGCAGACGTGCCACTTCCGCATTCGTCACCAGCAGTTGGCGGCACAGGTTCAAGCCGAACATGCGCAGCGCAATGCCGGACTTGAACACCTGGGCAGCCGCTTCCGGGTCCGCATAGATATTGAATTCGGCCGCCGCCGTGTGGTTGCCCTGGTCGGTGGAGCCGCCCATCAAAATGATTTCGACGATTTTTTCCGCGATGTCGGGCGCGCGGCTCAAGGCGGTCGCCAGATTCGTCATCGGCGCGATCGCCATGATGGTGATCTGGCCAGGGTGGGCGCGCACGGCGGCGATCAGCGCGTCGACGGCGTGGCCGGCGGCGTCACTGGCCGCGCCGGGCGGCAGGATCTCGCCCGTCGTCGGCATGCCGCTGTCGCCGAGAATGCGCTGCGCCGTTTCGATGACGCCGGCCAGCGGTTCTTCGCAGCCGCGGTAGATCGGTACCGTCAAGCCGTCATGCGCCTTGATGCGCAAGGCATTGTCGTAGGTGATATCGACAGGCGCATTGCCCGCCACCACGCTCACGCCCAGCCACTCGATATCGGGATTGCTGCCCAGCAGCAGCATCGTCAGCCAGTCGTCGAAACCGGGATCGGTATCGAGCCAGATCTTTTTCAAGGCGTGGGTCATGATGCGCTCCATTCAGAAATTACGCGCCCAGCCACAGGGCGCTGTCGGACGGCAGCACGAAAGACACGGCCGTGCCTTCGCGCCAGGTGGCGCCGCCGGCCGCGCAAATGCCCTTGACCTGGCCCAGCGGGGTTTGCAGCAGGTATTCGACGGTGTCGCCCAGGAAGCCACGTGCCAGCACGGTGCCAGGGTAGTGACCCGCTGCGTCGTCGGCGGCGCAGACGCGCACCTTGTCCGGACGCCAGCCCAGCACCGTGGTGCCGGCAGCGACGGCAGACGCGTACGGCAGGCTGGCGCCCGCGTGGTGCAGCGCACCGTCGCGGTAGTCGAACAGGTTTTCAAAACCCATGAAGTTGGCGACGAAGCGTGTCGACGGCGTATTGAAGACGGCTTCCGGCGCGGCCAGCTGCTCGATGCGCCCGCCGTTCATGACGACGATACGGTCGGACAAAGCCAGCGCTTCTTCCTGGTCATGCGTCACGTACAGCATGGTGATGCCCAGTTCGCGCTGGATGCGGCGCAGCTCGGCGCGCATCTGCACGCGCAGCTTGGCGTCCAGGTTCGACAGCGGTTCATCGAGCAGCAGCAGGGCCGGTTCGACGACGATGGCGCGCGCCAGCGCGACGCGCTGCTGCTGGCCGCCGGACATCTGCGCCGGCAAGCGGGTTTCAAAACCGGTCAGGCCCACGGCCGCGATCACCGCTTCCACCTTGGTTTTCAGCAGGGCCGGCGCGACCTTGCGCAGGCGCAAACCGAAGGCGATGTTGTCGTACACATTCAGGTGCGGGAACAGCGCGTACGACTGGAACACCATGCCGATATTGCGCTTGTTCGGCGCCAGCTTGCCGATTTCGCGGCCGTCCAGCACGATGCGGCCCGACTGCAGCGGCATCAGGCCGGCGATCGCGCGCATGGTGGTGGTCTTGCCGCAGCCGCTGGGGCCCAGCAGGGAAATCAGTTCGCCCTGCTCGACGTGCAAGTCCAGGTCTTTCACGGACGTCGTGTTCTTGGCGTAGCCGAGGTTCAGCTTGTGCAGTTCCAGATAACTCATCGTGTGTTGCCTCTTACATGTATTTAGAAATGCCCAGCACCTTCTCGGTCACCATCACGAAGGCCATGGTGAACAAGACCAGCAAGGTCGACAGGGCAGCGATCGACGGGTCGAAGCTGTTTTCCATATGCCCCAGCATCTCGATGGGCAAGGTGCTGATGCCCGGTCCCGTCAGGAACAGCGAGACGGGCACCTGGTTGAACGAGGTGACGAAGGCGAGGAAGAAGGCGGCGATCACGGCGTTGCGGATATTCGGCAGCACGATCATGAAGAAGGCGCGCAGGCGCGACGCGCCCAGGGTGATGGCGGCATCCTCGATATCCACGCGCAAATTCACCAGGCTGGCGTACACCACGCGCACCGAGTACGGAATCAACAGCGCGATATGGCCGATCAAGAGGCCCACATACACGGGCGCGTTGATGGTCAGGACCAGGTGGTGCAGCAAGCCCAGGCCGACGAGGATGGCGGGAATGATCAGCGGCGACGTCAGGATCTGGCGGATAGCGCCGATGCCCGGCGGCGGCATGCGCGAAAACGCATACGCGACGGGAATGCCCAGCAACAGCGCGATGACGGTGGCGATCAGGCCGATTTCCAGGCTGGTCTGGAAGGCGCGGCGGAATTCGGGCGCCGACCACACTTCCAGAATCCAGCGCAGCGAATACGACTCGGGCGGGAACGCCAGCGTTTCGCCGCCGGAAAAGCCCGCCAGCACGACGATGGCGAAAGGCCCCAGCAGGAACAAAAACACCAGCCACAGGACGGCGCGTGAGAACAAGCTTTCTTTCATACGGAGCTCCGGCTCGAGGAAATACGTTTAAGGCCGGCGTTGACCAGCAGGGTCATGCAGACGAGGATGACGGCGATGACATTCGCGGCGCCAAAATCGCTCTCCACGCTGACCTTCTGGTACAGCAGGGTTTCCAGCATCAGCACCTTGGTGCCGCCCAAGAGGGCCGGCGTCACATAGGCCGTCACGCAGCCCGTAAACACCAGCGTGCCGCCGACGACCAGACCTTCCTGCGTCAGCGGCAGGGTGACCTTGCAAAACACTTGCCATGGATTGGCGCCCAAAGTCGCCGCGGCCGGTTCCACGTCGCGCGGCAGGTTTTCCAGCGCGCCCGCCAGCGACATCAGCATCAAGGGCAGCAGCAGTTGCAGCAAGCCGACAAACACGGCGAACTCGCTGAACAGCAAACGCAGGGGCTCGTCCGTGAAACCCATGTTGACCAGCGCCGCGTTGAGGGCGCCGTTACGGCCCAGCAGCACGATCCACGCATAGGTACGCGCGATCGGCGAGACCATCAGCGGCAAGATCATCATGCCCACCACCAGGCCGCGCCACTTGGGCGACACGCGCGCCACGGCTTGCGCGGCCGGGTAGCCGAGGATGATGGAGGCCAGGGTCACCAGCGCGGCGATGCGCAGGGTGCGCCAGAAGATGGTGCGGTTGAATTCCTGCGAGAAGAAGTCAATGAAACGGTCGACGCCCCACTGCATGCCGTCGCCGACGCGGAAGGCGTCGACCAGCAAGGCCAGCACGGGCAGCAGGAAGCAAACGACGATAAAGATCAGCGCCGGCAGGACCAGCAGCAGGCCCAGGCGCTTTTTTGGATCAGCAAACATGGTGTTTTCTCCTCGTCACCACTATTTGCTCATGGCCTTGTTCCACTGCGTCATCCAGTTGCTGCGCTGTTTGAGGATGGTTTCCGGCTTGACGAACTTCAGCGAGCTGATTTGATCGGCACCATAGGTATTGAATTGCGCGGCCGCCACCGACAGGCGCACGTCCTTGTTGACGGGCGAGTCGACCAGATTGGTCGCCAGTTGCGTCTGCACTTCCTTGGACAGCCAGAAATCCATCAGCTGGTAGGCCAGGTCCGCATTCTTCGAACCGGCCACGATGCCCATCACGTTCATGCCGGCCGCCTGGCCTTCGGCCGGGATGCTCCACTTCAGGGGCAGGCCCGTCTTGAGCATTTGCGACCAGGTAAAGCGCGCCACGGGCGCGGCCCAGATTTCATCTTGCGCGAACAGGGCGGCCAGCTGCGCGCTGTTTTTCGAGAACGTGACGACGTTGCCCTTCATGCCGACGATCTTGGCAAAGCCCGTGGCGTAGTCGTCCGTCTTGCCGCCCCAGGCCGCATCGGCCATGCGCAGCATCAGCGGGCCCTGCGTGGTGCTCACGTCGGGGAAGGCCACGCGGCCCTTCAGTTCGGGGCGCCACAGGTCCTTCCAGGACGTCAGCGGGGCGATCTTGTCGCTGCGGTACACCAGGCCCACCGAGTACAAGGTGTAGCCGACGGCGTAGTTGCCGCCGATGGGGTTTTTCGCCACGTCGTACAGCGCCTTGTAATTGCTCAGCTTGGCGTAATCCATGGGCTGGATCACGCCCTTTTGCGCCGCTTCCAGCATGCCGGAATCGGACAGCAGCACCAGGTCGATCACCGGGTTCTTGGCGTGCACCACCAGCTTGGCGATGCGGTCCGCGTTATTCCCCGTTTCCACCTTGATATCGCACCCGCATTTGGCCTTGAACGGCTCGTACACATACTTCATGAACAAGGGCTGGGCAATCGGATAGGCCGAAATGACCAGCTCGCGTTTTTCCGCGTGGGCGGCATTGGCCAGCAAGCCTAGGCTCAACGCCAACATGAGGTGCTTTTTCAAGATGCTTCCTTTCAGGGGGCGGCGCTGCGGGACAGCGCCTGTAAAGATGAATCAGACTCAGAAATAATGTCGCATGCCGACGATCAGGACACTTTGCGTCTTGCCGGCCGAGGCGCCGAAACCGAACACGCGCGCGAACGTCGCATCGCCGGCCGCTTTCTGGTAGCTCCAGGTGATGGCGACGTCGGTGCGCTTGGACAGGAAGTAATCGGCCTGGAAGTTGACCTGATGCCATTTCGGCGTCTTGTTGATCACGTCATATTTTCCGGTGGTATAGAAATACGACGCGCCCAGATTCAACGCTTCCGTCAGCTTGTGGTTCACGTTCAGGTCCACGTTTTGCAAGGTCAGATTGCTTTGATCCAAGTAGTGATAGCGCACGTTGGTGTACAACGCGCCAAACTTGGTCCTGCCCACATTATAAAAGCCTCCCGTGCCGGCGATGGCCTGGCTGTCCACGCCGGCGCCCTTGACGGCGCTCTTGTTGAAGATCAACAGGGAACTGCCGTAATCGTTGCCGATGGCGCCATTTGGCGCATCGGGGCTGTTCGGGTGGTCCATCTTGGTATAGGCGACGGCCCAGCTGAAGGCATCGACCTTGTAGCCGGCGCCCATGCTGTAGACGCGGTTGCGGTTGGAGTCCGCCGGGTTTTCGCTGAAGCCATACAGGCCCGTGAACGACAGGTTGCTGATGTTCGGGCTGACATACTTGACGGCGTTTTGCACGCGCAGGTTGTTGTAGCCATTGTCGTTGTCGCCGATGTGCACGCCGTTACTGGCGATGACCACGGGGCCCAGCAAGTCCTTGATGGCTTCATACTGGCGGCCCAGAGTCAGGGTGCCCTTGTCGTTGCTGGACAAGCCCACATACGACTGGCGGCCGAACAGGCGGCCACTTTGCGCAGCCACGCCCGTCATCACGTTAAAACCGTTTTCCAGCACGAAGATCGCCTTGGTGCCGTCGCCCAGGTCTTCCTGGCCGCGGAAACCGATGCGGGGATTCTGATTCGTGCCGCTCAGCGCATGCGTGCGGCTGCCGTTACCCTCGTCCGAGACATAGCCGATACCGGCCGACAGCAGTCCATACACTTGCACGCTGCTTTGCGCCTGTGCCGCGCCCTGCACCGCCAGCAAGCCCCCAACTACCATCGTTCCCGTCATCCATTTGTTCATCGCCGCCACCCTAAAAAGAATACACCCTGAGTTTTTTTGGAATTATTTTATTGATGCGTCCCGTGCCTGGCGCGCCGCCGCACGTGCCGGCACCGCATTCCAGGCGTTTCTCCTGAATATTATTGCTTTCAAGACAAGTAAAGACCAGTCCAGAATATGGTAAATTGCGGGATAAGAAAATTTGTTTATTTTTATAAATCCATTACTTTTTCTAATAAGCAACGTCCATGCATGAACTGAGCAAGAAGATTTCCTTACGACATTTGCAAGCGTTTGCCACCCTAGCCCGGGTAAACAGCTTCAGCAAGGCTGCACAGGAATTGTGCGTGACCCAGCCGGCCCTCAGCGCGTCGATCAAGCTGCTGGAAAATCAACTGGGAAAAAAGTTGTTTAACCGCACAACCCACCAGCTGGAACTGACGCGCGAAGGCAAGCTGGCGCTCGACTACGCCACGCATTTATTGAATACGGCGAGCAACACTTTTGCCGATATCCAGCGCGCCATCGGCAGCGGCCGCCACCGCATCCGCATCGGCGCGATTCCGTCGGCCATGGCGATGACGGCCGTGGTGGTGGCGCGCTACAGCGAGCGGCATGGCGATGAAGTGGAAATCGTGCTGTCGGACATGCCCAACGATGGCTTGCTGCACGCGCTGCATTCGGGCCAGCTGGACTTTTGCGTGGGCATCGAGGTGCCCGGCTCCGTCTCGCTGGAAAGCGTGGGCTTGTTCGAAGACGAGCTGGTGCTGGTAACGGCGGGACGCCATGCGCTGGCGCCGCTCAAGGAAGTGCGCTGGGAGCAGCTGGCGGGCCAGGAAATCGTCGTGTTTACCAAGGGCAGCATCTGGGAATTCGCCTCCAGCGCGCTGCGCCAGCATGGCTTGAGCCCGTCGAGCCTGTACCAGATGATACACAGCGAGTCGCTGTATGGCGTGGTGCGCGCCGGCATCGCCGTGGGCATCATGCCCAGCCTGTACACGACTTTCCTCAACGACGAGGATCTGCACGTGGCGCCGCTGCGCCAGCCCACCTGCAAGCGCAAGATCGCCTTGATGCGGCGCAATGAAATCAGCCGCAACCACCACGTGGACGATTGCTTCCTCGCGTTACGCAAGGATCTGCAACAGGTCGACCAGTGGTTTTAAGTGAAACCAGCACTGCCGGGGTCAGACCCCCGTTCGCGTCGACGCCTGCTCAGACGCTGGTGGTGGAGAGGGTCTGACCCCAGCCCTTGCGATTACTGCGGTGCCTTCAGCAAATTCGCCAAAGCAACATACTGCTCCAGCCCCACGGTTTCCGGCCGCTTGGTCGGGTCGATGCCGGCCGCCTTGATCTGCTCCTCCGTAAACATGCCGGCCAGGCAGTTGCGGATCACCTTGCGGCGCTGCGAGAAGGCCTTCATGACCACCGCTTCCAGCGTCGCCTGGTCGCAGGCCAGACGCTCGGCCACGGGGATCATGCGCACGATGGCCGATTCCACTTTCGGCGGCGGATCAAACGCCGTCGGCGGCACGATGAACATCAAGGTCATGTCGTAGCGCCATTGCAGCATCACGGACAGGCGGCCATACGCCTTGCTGCCCGGCTCGGCCACCATGCGTTCGACGACTTCCTTTTGCAGCATGAAATGCTGGTCTTTCACCAGCGGTGCGAAGTCCGCCAGATGGAACAGCAGGGGGCTGGAAATGTTGTACGGCAAATTGCCCACGATGCGCAACTTCTGGCCGGCCGGCACGGGAATTTGCGCAAAGTCGAATTTCAGCGCGTCGCCCGAGTGGATCGTCAGCTTGGCCGGATTAAACGTTTTTTCCAGGCGCACGATCAGGTCGCGGTCCAGTTCCACCACATGCATCTGCTTCAGGTGGCGCAGCAACTGCTCCGTCATGGCGCCCAGGCCGGGGCCAATTTCGACCATGGCATCGTCCTCCTGCGGCGCGATGGCGGCCGTGATGTCGTTGAGGACGAAGCGGTCGTGCAGGAAGTTCTGGCCAAAGCGTTTGCGGGCAACGTGTTTCATATTCTGTTTTCTATCAATGCGGTAAAGCCGGCACAGGCCGGCGGGATCGTTGAGCAGGCAGCGTCGGGTTACGCCTTGCGGCTAACCCGACCTACGCTCTGGTCGGGGTGCTGGCGCGCAGCATAGCGAGCGCCGTTTGCAGCGCCTGCTCCATGCTGTGGCAATCGGCCAGCCCCAGCCCTTGCGCGGCCAGGTCCAGCGCCGTGCCATGGTCGACCGAGGTGCGGATCAGCGGCAAGCCCAGGGTGATATTGATGCCGCGCCCGAAGGTCGCGTATTTCAGCACGGGCAAGCCCTGGTCGTGGTACATGGCCAGCACGCAATCGGCGTCGGCCAGGTATTTGTGCTGGAACAGGGTGTCGGCAGGGTACGGTCCGTGCGCATCGATGCCGCGCGCTTGCGCCGCGGCAATCGCCGGGGCGATGACATCGATTTCCTCGCGTCCCAGGTAACCGCCCTCGCCCGCATGCGGATTCAGGCCGGTCACCAGGATGCGTGGCGTGGCGATGCCGAATTTCTGTTGCAAGTCCGTCTGAATGATATCCAGGGTGACGGCCAGGCTGTCCAGGGTGATGGCGGCGGACACGTCCTTCAAGGGCAAATGCGTGGTGGCCAGCGCCACGCGCAGGGTCGGTTCGCCATGTCCCGGTTCGCCGGCCAGCATCATCACCACTTGCGGCGTGTTGGTTTTTTCTGCCAGGTATTCCGTATGGCCGGAAAACGCCACGCCGGCGTCATTGATCGTACTCTTTTGCAAGGGCGCCGTGACCATGGCGCCAAACCAGCCGGCAGCTATACCTTCCACGGCCGCGTCCAGGGTCGCCAGCACGGAGCGCCCGTTTTCCTTGTCTAGTACGCCAGGAATGACATTGTTGACAGTCGGAATATCGATCACGGCCAGGCGTTCGGAGCCGAAATGCGGCAGGCCGTTGTTGCGCACGGCTTGCAGCGACAGCGCCGCCAGGCGGATCTCCGGATCGATCAGGCTGGCCGTCAGCGCCAGCAAGGCGGCGTCGCCCAGCAAGATGCAGTTGACTTCATTGCGCATGGCCCAGGCCGCGCGTATGGAGATTTCCGGGCCAACACCGGCCGGTTCGCCACAGGTAATGGCGATGGCCGGGCGGCTTGATACAGGCAAGTTACTCATGCGCAAATAGTCAGCAGCATTACTGGTCGTCCGCGCGGAATTCGACGTAGGCACGGTCGCGTACTTCGCGCGCCCAGTTTTCCGTCGCTTCTTCCAGCTTGCGTTCGCGCAAGGCGTTGCGCGCGGCGCTGCGCTGCTTCTCTTTCGAGACGTCGTCGCTCTTGCGTTCCAGCACTTCGATCAGGTGGAAGCCAAAGCTCGACTCGATCGGCTCGCTCACTTCGCCTGGTTTCAGTGCATTCATCGCCGTTTCAAATTCCGGTACGGTATCGCCTGGATACAGCCAGCCCAGGTCGCCGCCCTTGGCGGCCGAACCGTCGTTCGAGAACAAGCGGGCCAGGTCTTCGAACTTGGCCGCCTTGTTATCGAGACGCTCTTTCAATTCGGCCAGTTTGCGCTTGGCTTCGGCAGCCGACAGGGTCGGCGTAATTTTCAGCAAGATGTGGCGCGCATGCGTCTGCTGCACGGCAGCGACGGCTTGCGCTTCGGCCGCGCTGCGGCGATCCACCAGTTTCAAAATATGGAAACCGGTGTTGCTCTTGATGATGGGCGTGATCTGGCCCGGCTTCAACTTCATCAACTGTTCCGTGAACAAAGGCGGCAAACGGTCGCTATTGCGCCAGCCGATATCGCCGCCGCTCAGCGCATCGCTGGCGTCGGAATAGGTGGCGGCCATCTTGGCAAAGTCGCCGCCCGTGCGCAACTGGCGGCTGACTTCTTCGGCACGCGCGCGGCGCGCGGCGATCTGTTCAGGGCTGGAGTTTTCCGGAATGCGCACGAGAATCTGCGCCAGGTTCAGCTCCACCTGTTCGCTGGCCGCCGCTTTTTCCGCTTCCAGGAAGTTATCCACTTCGGAATCGGAAATCTGGATCTTGGCGTCGACTTCATGCTCGCGCAAGCGCTGCATGATGATTTCATCGCGGATTTCTTCGCGGAAGGTCGCAAACGGCGTGCCTTCTTTTTCCATCTGGTTGCGCAGCTCTTGCACCGTCATCTTTTGCTGTTCAGCAATACGGCCAATCGCGCGGTCCAGGGTCAGATCATCCACGCGCACGCCCATTTCCTTGGCCAGCTGCATTTGTGCGCGCTCAACGATCATGCGCTCCAGCAATTGGCGACGCAGGTCGGCGGGATCGGGCACGGGAATATTCTGCGCCTTCATGCGCTGCTCCACGCTCTTGATGCGGGCCGCCACTTCATTGCGCGTAATCACATCGTCATTGACGACGACGGCGATGGAGTCGATGCTCTGGCCACTGCTCGAGGCCGGTGGTGTGAAGCCCTTGACCGGTGCTGGCGCAGCGGCAGCGGGCTTGCTCGCAGGCGCTGGTGCAGCCTGTTGCGCCCAGACACTACTGGTCGTGGCGCCGGAAATGGCGCACAACAAAACCGTTGCAATTTTGAGTTGGTGCATACTGGCATTACGCATAATGTGTAGAGCGCTCATGAGTTCAGGTGAATAAAAAAACCGGTTGTGCCAGCGCCGGGAACACCGGCGGCGACAACGGTGCCTATCTTAACGGAGTGGCTGGCTCAGTGTCTGGTAACCAGGGATGGTTTTGGTAAATGTTTCCAGCCCATTCGTGCCCAGACCCAAGCCATTCGACAGCCCAGTCAGTTCCAACTGGAAGAAAATCGGCGTCGAGGCCTTGTTGGCCGAAGTCACGAAACGCTGCGCCCCCATGCGGAACACCCAGCAGTCGCCCTTGTATTCCAGGCCGACCAGGCTTTCCAGCATGCGCCGGTCCAGCAGGGAGTAACTGATGCGTCCCACGCCATACAAGCGGTCCGTCAATGGCCATTGCGTCGACACTTCCGCATTGCGTATGCTGCCACGCTGAAAACGGTTACTAAAGTTCAATACTTTCTTGGCACCTGGCTGATATTGCAAGGTGTACGTCGAGCTCATCAACTGGCGATCGCTGGGATTGTACTGCACCAGGCTATCGACGGTCCAAGTCTCCGACACGCGGCCCGTTGCTGCCAGCAGGATATCCGAACGTGACTGGTTGACGGGCGTGGTCGAATTGAGCTGCACACGCTGGTCGGCAAAGTAGAAACGCTGGCCGAAGGTCAGGCGCATGCGCTCCGTGCCGTCCGACTGCAAGAAGCGCGAAACGACAGCGGCCGTGACCTGGTTGGCATCAGCGATACGGTCGCTGCCAACAAAACGGTTTTCCGTGAAGATCTGCGTCAGATTGAACGTGCCGGCGGCCGTATCGAAATTCGGGAACTGCGATTGGTCGCGGTACGGCGTATAGACGTAGAACAGGCGCGGCTCCAGGGTTTGCGTACCGCCCTTGGCGCCAAACAGATTCGAGTCGCGTTCGAACACCAGGCCGCTGTCGACCGAAAAGGTGGGCACGGCGCGCGTAAATGACGTGTCCGGAAACAGTGCCTTGGTCCTGGCATCGTTGTCGAGCTGATACGCGCTGGCATTGAGCATCAGCTTGGGCGTGATGAAGTAGCCAGGGCGCACGATGGGGAAACTCACTTGCGGCACAGCCACGAGGCGCGACCCTTGCACCAGAGTCGGGTGCGCGAAGCGCGTCGCTTCCGCGTCGAAGGTCCAGTCGAAACCGCCCCAGACATCATATTTATCAGCGTGAAAGTTTACCGCCGGCAAACGGTCATACGGCCGCGACACAGTCAGACTGGGATCTTTGGCGGCATCGGGGTCTTGCAGCACCTGATAGTTCTGCACGCGCGCCGTCAGGCTCCAGTCCTCGGTGCGGTAATCGGTGCGCAATTCGCGCAGCAACTGGCGCTCGGTGGCGGAGGCGACGTTTTTCGAAAAATCGTTCGGGTAATTATTGTCCGATGCGTCGCTCAGATCCCAGCTGTACGTCCAGTCCTTGGCCAGCGCCTGCTCGTGCTTGGACTTGAGCATGTAGCGGTTGGTCTTGGTTTGCTTGTCATTTGGCAAGAACTCAACCGACGTTTCGCCGCGGTACAAACCGGCATCCGTCTCACCCATGTAGCGGCCCGTCGCACCGAGCTGAATGCCGCGCCGCTGGATATAGCGCGGGAACAGCGTCAGGTCGCGGTTCGGCGCGATGTTCAGGTAATACGGCATCAGCAGCTCGAAACCGTTCTTCGAGGCAAAGCCCGGCGTGGGCGCCAGCCAGCCCGAGCGGCGCGCGCCCGACAGCGAAAACGAGATGCCCGGCGTGCCCAGGATCGGCACGTCCTTGAAATAGATGATGGTCTTGCTGCCCGTACCCACGTCGCGGCCCGTATCGAGGTTCAAGGTGCTCGATTTCAGGTACCAGTCCGGATTCGGCCCTTCGCAGGTACTGTACGTACCTTCGATGACATTGGCTTCGTCGGGGTTGATGAAGTCGACGCGCTCGGCCTTGCCCCGGCCGCCGCCCACTTCGAAGCGGTACGTCGGGTTGAGCAGGAAACCCTTGCCGGTCTCCATGTTCAGCTTCAGGACGTCACCCGTGTAGTAATCGCCGAAACGCCACATCTTGATATGGCCCTCGGCCTCGAACTGATCTTCAACTTGTTTGTAACAAGCTGTATCGGCCGTCATTTTTGTGGTTTTTCCGCGCTCAATCACGACATTTTTATCGAGATTGATCTCCCTTTCGGGTCGTCCGTTCATGCTGTTCGCCGTCATGACGGTGGGCGCGTCGGGATCTTCCACATGAACCGGACGCGGTGCTTTCTGGGCGTGAACAGGCACCGTCGTGGCGGCGACGAGCGCGCTGATGGCGAAAGCCCAGCGCTGCGAAGGGGGGGAGGCCGAAAACCAGCTCATGAATTGGAAGGGGCAAGCACCATTGAGAGGCGATTTTTTGATTTGAATCCCTTATTATATGGGAATCTGCATCATCAACCCGATTCCACAGGCCGCTTAATGTCATTCTCTTCCAATTCCTCCACCGCGCCGGCCCAGGCCGACGCTCGCCTGACCCTGTTGAAAGCCTGGTTGACCTCGCTTAACCTCGTCGCGCCCGATTCCGCCCGCCCCGCTTCCAGCGATGCCAGCTTCCGCCGCTACTACCGTCTCGATATGCTGCCAGGCAATACAACATTGCCAGGAAGTACACTGATTGCCATGGATGCGCCGCCCGAGCGCGAAAACGTGCCCGCCTTTGTCAAGGTGGCCGGCTTGCTGAAAGGTGCTGGCGTGTCCGTGCCCGAGATCATCGCGCAAGACCTGGACAACGGCTTCCTGCTGCTCTCCGACCTGGGCACGACCACCTACCTCGATGCATTGAACCACGACAATGCCAGCGTGCTGTACGCCGAAGCGCTGGAATCCTTGATGAAAATCCAGCTGGCCAGCCAGCCGGACGTCTTGCCCGAGTTCGACCGCGCCTTCATCCTGCGCGAAATGAATCTGTTCCCGGAATGGTTCATCGGCAAGCATCTGGGCGCCACCTTGACGGATGTGCAACAAACCCAGCTGGACAAGGTCTTCGAAGCCATTACGGCAAATATTTTATCGCAACAACAAGTATTCATGCACCGCGACTACCATTCGCGCAATTTGATGCACATCAACGATGGCTCCATCCCGAATCCCGGCATCCTCGATTTCCAGGACGCCGTTTTCGGCCCCGTCACCTATGACATCGCCTCGCTGCTGCGCGACGCCTACATCCAGTGGGATGAAGAACTGGTGCTCGACTGGGTAATCCGCTACTGGCAGCGCGCCAAGCAGTTGGGCTTGCCAGTCAATCCCGACATCGACGCCTTCTACCGCGATTTCGAATTCACGGCCCTGCAACGCCACCTGAAAATCCTGGGCCTGTTCTCGCGCCTGAATTACCGCGACGGCAAGGATCTGTACATGGGCGACCTGCCAACCGTGCTCGACTATGTGCGCAAGACCGCCAACCGCTATACGGAACTCAAGCCGCTGGTGCGTTTGCTCGATGCGCTCGAAAATAAAACGCCCCAGGTCGGTTATACCTTCTAGGCACTTTCCCGCTGCGCGGCCTGTCCGCGCAGCCGACTTACCGATACTGAAAACGACTACCCATGAAAGCCATGATCTTTGCCGCAGGCCGCGGTGAACGGATGCGTCCGCTTACCGATACCTGTCCCAAACCGCTGCTGAAAGTGCGCGGCCGCCCGCTGATCGTCTGGCATGTACTGAACCTGGTGCGCGCCGGCATCACGGACATCGTCATTAACCATTCCCACCTGGGCCACCAGATCGAGGAAACCCTGGGCGATGGCAGCGCGTATGGCGCGCGCATCGCGTATTCGCCGGAAAGCACGCCGCTGGAAACGGCGGGCGGCATCGCCCAGGCGCGCCACTTGCTGGGCGAGGAACCATTTCTCGCCATTTCCGGCGACATCTATTGCCCGTATTTCGACTTCAAGCAGGTACTCGACGTGCTGGCCGACAAAGATGTGCTGGGCACGCCGTACCCCGCCGACCAGCGCGACATCGCCTGGACTTACCTGGTGCCCAATCCCGACTTCCATCCACAGGGCGACTTCGGCCTGACCTTGTTCGCGATCAACAATACGGACGACACCAAGTGGACTTTCGCCAATATCGGCGTGTACCGTCCCGAGATGTTCGACGGCATCACGCCGGGCAGCCACGCCAGACTGGGCGACCTGCTGCGCAGCTATGCGGACCAGGGCCGCGTGGGCGGCGAAGTCTATCCGGGCGAGTGGACGAATGTGGGCACCCCACAGCAGCTCGACGCGCTCAACGGCGTCGCCAGCGCAAGCACCAAGGCGCCCGCGGCATGATGGCCAATTACGCGGCACGGCGCGCGGCGCTGCTGGCGCAGATGCTGCCCGGTAGCGTGGCTATCCTCGCCACGGCGCCCGAAGTGCCGCGCAACAGCGATTGCGATTATCCGTATCGCCACGACAGCTATTTTTACTACCTCAGCGGCTTTACGGAACCCGACAGCGCCGTGGCGCTGGTGGCCGCCAGCGCCACGGCGCCCGCGCGCGCCATCCTGTTTTGCCGCGCCAAGAACACCGAGCGCGAAATCTGGGAAGGTTTCCGCCATGGCCCCGAGGCGGCCCGCGCCAGCTTCGGTTTTGACGGCGCCTTCCCCATCGAGGAATTCGACGTGGAAATGACGCGCCTGCTGGCCGACGCTCCCGCCATATACTATGCGCTGGGCGGCAGCCTCGATGCACAGGTCAAGGTCTGGCTGCACAGTGTGCGCAAGAAGGCGCGCAGCGGCGTCACGGCGCCCGCCATGGCCATTGAGCTCAACGGCATGCTCGACGCCATGCGCCTGCTGAAAGACACGCAGGAACAGCAGCTGATGCGCCGCGCGGCCGCCATTTCCAGCGCGGCCCACGTGCGCGCCATGCGCGCCACGCGGCCCGGCATGCACGAATACGCGCTGGAAGCGGAACTGCTGTACGAATTTCGCCGCAGCGGCGCGCAGTTCCCCGCGTATTCCTCCATCGTGGCCGGCGGCGACAACGCCTGCATCCTGCATTACAGCGCCAACAACGCGGTATTAAAAGACGGCGACCTGGTATTGATCGACGCCGGCTGCGAACTCGATGGCTACGCCTCCGACATCACGCGCACGTATCCTGTCAACGGCCGCTTCAGCGGCCCGCAGCGGGCGCTGTATGAACTGGTGCTGGCCGCGCAACAAGCGTCGCTGGATATGCTGCGCCCCGGCTTGCCGCACAGCGCCATCCACGAGGCGGCCGTGCAGGTGCTGGCGCAGGGCATGCTGGATTTGAACTTGCTGGACCGGCAAAAAAGCGGCAGCGCGCAGGACGTCGTCGCCGACAAGGCCTATATGCCCTTCTACATGCACGGCACCAGCCACTGGCTGGGCATGGACGTGCACGACGTGGGCGCCTACCGCGACACGGGCGCGCCCGGCAAGCCGTGGCGCGCTTTGGCACCGGGCATGGTGCTGACGGTGGAGCCGGGCATCTATGTGCGCCCCGGCGCGGGTGTGCCGGAGCAGTTCTGGCATACCGGCATCCGCATCGAAGACGATGTGCTGGTCACGCCGCAAGGCCATGAAGTCTTCAGCACGGCGCCCAAGAGCGTCGCTGAAATCGAACAACTGATGTCACAGGATTAACGCCGCCGCATGCATACACCGTCCACTTTCGATCTCGCCATCTGCGGCGCCGGCCCCGTCGGCATGGCGCTGGCCGCCCTGCTGGTGCAGCGGGGCAGCCGCGCCGCCGGCATCGCCCTGCTCGACGCCAAATCCATCGAGCAAGCCAGGCGCGACCCGCGCACCATCGCCCTGTCGCACGGCAGCCGCCAGATACTCGAGGAAGCGGGCGCCTGGCCCGTCGAGGCGACGCCTATCCACCAGATCCACGTGTCGCGCCGCGGCCAGTTCGGGCGCAGCCTGATGGACCGCAGCGAGCATGGCGTCGAGGCGCTCGGTTACGTGGCGCGTTACGGCGCCGTCGTCAGCGCGCTGGCCGATGTATGCGAGCGCCTGGGCGTGGCCAGCTTGCGCCCGGCCCTGGTCACCGGCAGTGCGGAAGATGCCGACGGCGTCAGCGTGCAGATCGAACAGGCGGGCGCCGCGTCGAGCTTGCGCGCCAGCCTGCTGGTGCAGGCCGAGGGCGGCCTGTTCGGCCAGCAGCCGGAGCGCGCCGTCAGCCGCGACTATGGCCAAAGCGCCATCATCGCCCATGTGCGCACGAGTGCCCCCATCGCTCACCGCGCGTATGAGCGCTTCACCGACGGAGGCCCGCTGGCCCTGCTGCCGCAGGACGATGGCTACGCGCTGGTGTGGTGCGTGCCGCCCACGCGCGCCGAACAGTTGCTGGCCCTGGACGACTCTACCTTTCTGGCGCGCCTGGGCGCCGCCTTCGGCAGCCGCCTGGGACGCTTTACCCACACGACGGCGCGCCTGGCCTATCCGCTGGGCCTGAACGCGCAGGCGGGCGGCACGGCGCGCACGGTCGCCATCGGCAATGCGGCGCAAACCCTGCACCCGGTGGCGGGGCAAGGCCTGAACCTGGGCTTGCGCGACGCCGCCGTGCTGGCCCGCGTGCTGGCGCAGGACAGCAGCCCGGCCTGCCTGGAACGCTATGCGCAATTGCGCCAGGCCGACCGGGGACTGACCGTGCGCGTCACCGACACCATGGCGCGCATCTTCACGGGCAGCGCCCCTGCGCAAGGCTTGCTGGGACTGTCGCTGGGTTTGCTCGATGCCTTCAGCCCGGCGCGCAAAAGTCTGGCGGAACTGATGATGTACGGCCGCCGCTGAATCTTGGCAATAAAGAAAGAGCACGGGCGAAAAAGAAACAGGCTAGATATCCGGCATGGAGTAAACGGCCCGCGGATGCGACAATGGCTGTCACCTGGCTTTCGGCGACCGTTCCATGACAGATGCATTGCCCGCAGCACCGCCTGCCGCTCTTCCCGAAGTACTTTTTTTCCGCCTGCTGGAAGATGCCCTCGACGCCGTCATCATCATCGACGAGCAGTGCCGCATCCGCTATATCAATGGCGCCATGCAGGCGCTGTCGGGCTATGCCAGCGGAGAATTGCTGGGCCAGACCCTGAACGGCCTGCTGCCCGACGCCGTCGGCGCGCAGCACGACAACCTCGTGATCAGCTACATCCGCAGCTCACGCAGCTCCAGCGTGTTGGGCAAGATACGCGAATTCGCCATTCGCCACCGCGACACGCAAATGATCCCCATCGAAATGAAGGCGCTGGACCTGGGCGTGGTCGACGGCGTGCGCTATTTCGGCGCCTTTTTGCTCGATGTGCGCGAACGGCGCGAACTGGCGGCAAAAAACGCCAGCCTGCTGGCGCAGCTGGAACAGCAGGCGCTGTACGATGCGCTGACGTCGCTGCCCAACCGGCGCGCCTATGAAGCGCAGGCCGAGCAGGCGATGGCACGCGCGGCGCGCAGCGGCGCCGCCCTGAGCGTGGGCGTGGCCGACCTCGACCACTTTAAAAAGATCAACGACCGCTACGGCCATGCCGTGGGCGACGCCGTGCTGCGCACGGTGGCGCAGGCGCTGCGCGACACGGGACGCATCACCGACGTGGCGGCGCGCCTCGGTGGCGAGGAGTTCGGCCTGCTCTTCCCGGACGCCAGCCTGCAGCAGGCACACCAGGTGGCCGAACGCATCCGCGCGGCCGTGGCAGCGGCGGTCACCGTGCTGCCCGACGGCGCCCCGTTGCACGTCACCATCAGCATCGGCGTGGCGTCGCTGGTGCAAGGCGCCAGCCTGGACGCGGCCATATCGGATGCCGACAAGGCCCTGTACGCGGCCAAGCATCAGGGCCGCAATAAAGTCGTCGCGGCAGCGGCCGGCCAATAAAAACGGCCCGCGCAAGGCGGGCCGTCCGGTCGCTGCAAGCGGCATTTATTCGATAGCTTTCAGCATATCCTCGATCACCTTCTTGGCGTCGCCAAACACCATCATCGTGTTCGGCTGGTAGAACAGTTCATTGTCCAGGCCCGCATAGCCGGAAGCCATCGAGCGCTTGTTGACGATGATGCTCTTGGCCTTGTAGGCTTCCAGGATCGGCATGCCGGCGATCGGCGATGTCGGATCTTTCGCCGCCGGGTTAACGACGTCGTTCGCGCCCAGCACCAGCACCACGTCCGTCTGGCCGAATTCGCCGTTGATGTCTTCCATCTCGAAGACCTGGTCGTATGGCACTTCCGCCTCGGCCAGCAGTACGTTCATGTGGCCCGGCATGCGCCCTGCCACCGGGTGGATCGCATACTTGACGGTGATGCCCTTGTGCGTGAGCTTTTCCACCAGTTCCTTCAACGAGTGCTGCGCGCGCGCCACGGCCAGGCCGTAGCCGGGCACGATGATGACGGTTTCCGCATTGCTCATGATGAAGGCGGCGTCGTCGGCCGAACCCGATTTCACGGGACGCTGTTCCTGCGCGCCGGCCACGCCTGCCGCCGGCGCAGCGCCGCCGAAGCCACCGAGGATGACGTTGAAGAACGAGCGGTTCATGGCCTTGCACATGATGTACGACAGGATCGCGCCGGAAGAACCGACCAATGACCCCGCGATGATCAGCATCGAGTTATTCAGCGAAAACCCGATGCCGGCCGCGGCCCAGCCGGAGTAACTGTTGAGCATCGACACCACCACCGGCATATCGGCACCACCGATGGGAATGATGATCAGCACGCCCAGCGCAAAGGCGATGAGGGTCATGACGATGAACGGCGTCCAGGCCGGCTCCACTCCGTCGGCGAAGCAGAACGCCAGGCCCAGGCCGACCATCACCAGCGCCAGCACCAGGTTGAGCATGTGCTGGCCCTTGAAGCTGACGGGCGCGCCCTGGAACAGGCGGAACTTGTATTTGCCCGACAGCTTGCCGAAGGCGATCACCGAACCGGAGAACGTGATGGCGCCGACAAAGGTGCCGATGAACAGCTCGAAACGGTTACCGATGGGCAGCGCCTCGCCGTGCTTGGCGATATTGAAGGCCCATGGCTCGGACACCGCCGCCACGGCGATGCACACGGCCGCCAGGCCGATCAGCGAGTGCATGGCCGCCACCAGTTCCGGCATCTTCGTCATTTCCACGGTTTTCGCCAGGTAGGCGCCGATGGCGCCGCCCGTGACGATACCGATGATGACGAGGGTCAGGCCCATGCCGCCCGTTTGCTGTTCCTTCAGTTTCAGGATCAGCGCCACGGTGGTGACGGCGGCAATCGCCATGCCGCTCATGCCGAAGGCATTGCCGCGGCGCGCCGTCGATGGCGACGACAGGCCTTTCAAAGCCTGGATGAAGCACACCGAGGCGATCAGGTACATCATCGTCACCAGGTTCATGGTGACGAAGCTCATGGCGTGACTCATTCTTTGGCTCCTTGCTTGGCCTTCGGTTCTTTTTTGCGGAACATCTCGAGCATGCGCTGCGTGACGAGGAAGCCGCCAAACACGTTGACGGCGGCCAGCGCCACGGCCAGGGTGCCGGCCACCTGCGCCAGCGGGCCATCGGTCAGGCCGGCCGCCAGCATGGCGCCGACGATGATGATGGCGGAAATGGCATTGGTGACGGCCATCAGCGGCGTATGCAGCGCCGGCGTGACAGTCCAGACGACGTGGTAGCCGACATAAATGGCCAGCACGAAGATGATCAGGTTGGTGATGGTGTGACTGATTTCCATGATGTTGTTCTCTCCGGCGCCGCGTTATTTACGTAAGATTTCACTACCTGCGCACACCAGGCTGGCCTTGATGATTTCATCCTCGCGGTCGATCAGCAATTGATCGTCCTTGTCGATGATGAGCTTTAAGAAGTCCAGCACGTTGCGCGCATACAGGGCCGAAGCATCGGCCGCCACCAGGGTCGCCAGGTTCGGCTCGCCCACGATGTAGACGCCGTGCTTGATGACCGTCTTGCCCAGTTCTGACAGGGGGCAGTTGCCGCCCTGCTCGACGGCCAGGTCGACGATGACGGAACCGGGCTTCATGGCCTTCACCGTTTCTTCGGAGATCAGCACGGGCGCGGCGCGGCCGGGGATCAGGGCGGTAGTGATGATGATGTCGGCCAGTTTCGCCCGTTCATGCACCAGTTCGGCCTGGCGGCGCATCCAGTCGGCCGGCATGGCGCGCGCATAGCCGCCCGAGCCCTTGGCGATTTCCTTTTCTTCCTCGGTCAGGAAAGGCACGTCGAGGAATTTCGCGCCCAGCGACTCCACTTGTTCCTTGACGGGCGGGCGCACGTCGGACGCCTCGATGACGGCACCCAGGCGCTTGGCCGTGGCGATCGCCTGCAAGCCCGCCACGCCCACGCCCATGATCAGCACGCGGGCCGCCTTGACGGTGCCGGCCGCCGTCATCAGCATGGGCATGAAGCGCTGGTAGGTATTCGCGGCCACCAGCACCGCCTTGTAGCCGGCGATATTCGCCTGCGAGGACAGCACGTCCATCGACTGCGCGCGCGTGATGCGCGGCACGGCTTCCAGCGCAAAGGCGGACAGGCCGGCCGTGGCCATGGCGGCGATATTGTCCGCGTCAAACGGGTTGAGCATGCCGATCAGCACGGTGCCGCTGGCCATCAGGGCCCGTTCCCCTGCATCGGGGGCGCGCACCTTGAGCACGATGGCGCAGCCATAAGCTTCCTGGGCGGTGCCGATCTGCGCGCCGACGGCGGCATACGCCTCGTCGGGAATCGACGCTTGCAAGCCCGCTCCCGCCTGCACGATGATCTGATGCTTGGCTGCCAGCTTCTTGACTGTCTCGGGCGTGGCTGCCACCCGCGTTTCACCAGGCCGTGTTTCGGCCGGTATGCCTATCCTCATGATGCCTCCGCTAATTGATAAACTGACTAGAATCTAACACGGAAAGCAGCGCGTTAAACGTTTGTGAACCAGCAACTTCTAGTTGTACGACACTAATTTCATCAGCATCCCCCAATTCGTTTCACCATGCGGCGCGGCGACCATATTGTGGAAATGTGTGTCAATCTCACCACAGTCGAGCCTGCGTGCGCGCTTGTTTTGACCACAGGGAAAGCCTATATTAGCGGGCGTTTCCTGCCATCTTGCCGACTAAGCCCCCATGCTAGTGCGCTCCCCGGGAAAGACGTAAGTACCTCCCACCGCTATTTGCTAAAACGTTGTCATTTATCAATATGTCCGCGCAACAGAAGGCCGGGTTCAAACCGCGCGCGCAGAACAAGATAAAATGTCGGCTCTTTCAAGGATGGAATCATGCCGAGAATCTGGAAACCCTCTGTCACCGTTGCCGCCATCGTCGAGCGCGACGGCCTGTTTTTACTGATTGAAGAAGAAACCAGCGAAGGCATCAAGCTCAACCAGCCGGCCGGTCATCTCGACCCGTTCGAGTCGCTGGAACAGGCGGTGATCCGCGAAACGCTGGAAGAAGCGGCCTACGATTTCATCCCCACGGCACTGGTCGGCATGTACATGTCGCGCTATCAGTCACTGCGCACGGGCGAGGACGTGACCTATTTGCGCTTCACCTTTTGCGGCACGGCCGGCGCCGAGCATGACCGCCCGCTGGACGAAGGCATCATCCGCACCCTGTGGATGACGCGCGACGAGCTGGCGGCATGCCAGGAGCGCCACCGCAGCCCCCTGGTGCTGCAGTGCGTGGACGAATACCTGGCTGGCCGGCGCGCGCCGCTGGCCCTGCTGCACACGCATGTGTCCGTTTTCAATAGCGCATAGACCCGCGCATGGCAATCATTTAAAAGTAACTGGAAAGCAAGATGAGCAAGAAGAAAGTCGTTATCGGCATGTCCGGCGGGGTCGATTCCTCGGTCGCGGCATGGATGCTGAAGGAACAAGGCTATGAAGTCATCGGCCTGTTCATGAAAAACTGGGAAGATGACGACGATTCGGAATACTGCTCCACGCGCCAGGACTGGATCGACGCGGCCAGCGTGGCCGACGTCATCGGCGTCGATATCGAAGCCGTCAATTTCGCCTCCGAATACAAGGACCGCGTATTCGCCGATTTTTTACGCGAATACCAGGCCGGCCGCACGCCGAACCCGGACGTGCTGTGCAACGCTGAAATCAAGTTCAAGGCCTTCCTCGACCACGCCATGACCCTGGGCGCCGACCTGATCGCCACCGGCCACTACGCGCGCGTACGCCAGGCACCCACCGATGCGAGCCGCTACGAGCTGCTGAAAGCCGTCGACGCCAGCAAGGATCAAAGCTACTTCCTGCACCGTTTGAACCAGGCGCAATTGTCGAAAACCCTGTTTCCGCTCGGTGAAATCCCGAAGACGCAAGTGCGCAAGATCGCCGAACAGCTGGCGCTGCCGAACGCGCAAAAGAAGGATTCGACGGGCATCTGTTTTATCGGCGAACGCCCGTTCCGCGAATTTTTGAACCGCTATCTGTCGTACAAGCCTGGCCCGATGAAGACGGCCGACGGCAAGACGGTGGGCGAACACGTGGGCCTGAGTTTTTATACGCTGGGCCAGCGCAAGGGCATCGGCATCGGCGGCGTGAAGTCGTACCAGAATGCCGATGGCAGCAGCGACGCCTGGTATGTGGCGCGCAAGGATATCGCCAATAACACCCTGTGGGTGGTGCAGGGCCATGACCATCCGTGGCTGCTGTCGCCCGCCTTGACGGCGGACCAGGCCAGCTGGGTCGCGGGCGTGGCGCCGCAAGCGGGCGCCCTGTCCGCCAAGACGCGCTACCGCCAGGCCGACGTGGCTTGCCAGCTGCTGCCGGAGGGAAATGAACACTTCAGCCTGGCGTTTGACCAGGCACAATGGGCCGTCACGCCGGGCCAGTCGGCCGTGTTGTATGATGGGGATATCTGCCTGGGCGGCGGCATCATCGCCAGCGCCACGGGCTTGCCCTGATCATGGACTGAAAGGATACGCTGATGCACACACTGCACGCCCGGATTGTCACCGCATGGAATGCCTTGCCCGTAGTCTTGCAAGCCAGCTTGCTGCTGGGTGCCACAGCGTACTGTTTGCTGCATCTCGGAAAGTCATTGGGCCAGGCACTGTATTACCTGACCCACTGACACCTGACAATGCCACCAGTTCAGCCGGGCTGCTTGGTCGATTGTGCGGCGGCGGCCAGCGCCTGCTGCTGCTTGCGCACCATGGCAATGACCGTATTGCGCACGGTTTTCAGGACCGTGTCGGCCATGAAGGGCTTGACGATGAAGCCCGACACGCCCATCGCATGCGCCGCCTGCAGCGAGGCGGCGTCGATGCCGCCCGAGACCATGAAAATGAGCGTCTTCGGGTACTGGGCGCGGATGGTTTGCACCACATTGCTCCCGTCTTCCACCTGCTCGCGCGCGATGCACACGAAATGCGGATGGTGCTTGACCAGCAGCGCCAGTCCCAGCGCGCTGGTATGCGTCTGCCCGCAGACATCGTAGCCGCCATCGGTCAGGACCGTGTTCAGCAGGCCGCGCGCCACGGCGCTGCTATCGATCAGGACTGTTTTTAACATCATGATTGCTTCCCTTGCTTGATTTATTCCGCGTTCTGGCTGGAAGAGCTCTATTTTTCCCACACAAGCTTGTTCCAGGTCACGCCCAACGTGACATCCGTTTTGAGCGCAACTAACTTTCTTGAAAGATACAGTATTTCCCGCTCTTTTCGCAGGCTTTCGCCCAGCGCACCGGGCAAAATCCCCGCGCCGGCCATCACGGCGTCGATATTGCCGTAACCGCGCAACAGTTTCGCCCCCGTTTTCAGGCCGATCTTCGACACCCCGGGGATGCTGTCGGTGACGTCGCCCATCAGCGCCAGCAAGTCGGGCAGCAGTTCCGGCGGCACGCCGAACTTTTTCTCGACCCAGGCACGGTCGTGCCAGATGCCCTTGAAATGGTCCCACACGAGCGCGCCGTGCGCGATCAGGCCATGCAAATCCTTGTCGGTGGTGGCGATGACGGCCGCGCCGCGCCCCTCGTGCAGCCAGCGCATGACGGCCGTGCCGATCACGTCGTCGGCCTCCACTTCGGGAATGCTGACCACGTGCATGCCGAAGCTGGCCAGGGTGGCGTAAAAGCCCGGCAAGGCGTCGCGCAGTACCTGCGGCATGGGCTGGCGCCCCTCGCGATAGCCCGCATACAGGGCGTGGCGCCAGGTCGGGCCGCCAAAGTCGAAGGCCGGCAGGATGTGCGTCGGCTCGTGGTCGTTGATGAGGGTGCGGAACGACGACAGCGCGTGGCGCAGCGCGATCTCCGCCTTCAGGTCGGAATCGGGTTCAGGACTGGCTTCGTAGACGCGGCGTACGATATTCAAGCCGTCGATAGCGAGGAGTCTGGCCATGCGGTTAATAGATGCTGGTTGAATCGGGCATTTTACCGTATGGTTCCCCGCACATAGCCCTTGAATGCCGCTTATTTGGCGAAATCGTAGGGCCCGCCTTTTTCCAGGGCCCGCTGGTAGGCGGGCCGCGCGTGGATGCGCTGCAGGAACGCCGTCAGCTTCGGCAGGCGATCGTCGAGTCCGCCGCGCATGGCGGCCGCTTCCAGCGGAAAGCTCATCTGGATGTCGGCCGCCGTGAATTCATTGCCGGCAAACCATTTGGTGTTCTCCAGCTCCCCTTCCATGTAGGCCAGCTGGCTGTTGATGTTGGGCATGATGAAGCTGCTCTTGACCTTGCCGGCGATGCCGCGCGCGATCGGTTTCACGAAGAAAGGCATGGGCGACGATTCGACCTTGTCGAACACCAGCTTCAGCAGCAGCGGCGGCATGGCCGAGCCTTCCGCGAAGTGCAGCCAGTAGGTCCAGCGCAGCTTGTCCGGCGTGCCCGCTGCCGGGATCAAGCGGCCATTGCCGTAGCGCTCGACCAGGTAGTCGATGATGGCGCCCGATTCGGCGATGGTGTTGGCGCCATCCGTGATCACGGGCGACTTGCCCAGGGGATGGACGGCTTTCAGCGAGGCGGGCGCCAGCATGGTTTTCGGGTCGCGCTGGTAGCGCTTGACCTCATATTCCAGGCCCAGTTCCTCGAGCAGCCAGAGCACGCGCTGCGAGCGCGAATTGTTCAGATGGTGGACGACGATCATGGTGTTTCCCGTTAGGCGATGGATGAGTTCCAGTATAGCCGGGACGACCGGATCGGGCAGCGCATGACGATATACGAAAAGAAATTGCGAAAAACAGCATTTTCAATTGATAACTTTTCAATCTTCCCTTATCTTGTTTTGTTTCCAATAAGTAAGGAAACCCCCTGTGGATTTCGACACCAACAACACCACGCCCAAGCGCGAAGCCATCACCTTCAGCGCCACCGGCAGCGAATACTTCCGTATCTGGATCGTCAACCTGCTGCTGAGCATCGTTACCCTGGGCATTTATTCCGCATGGGCCAAGGTGCGCCGCAACCGCTATTTCTATTCCAGTACCCACCTCGCCGGCAGCAGCTTCGAATACCACGGCAATGCCGTGGCCATCCTGAAGGGCCGCATCGTGGCCGTCGTACTGATCGGCGGCTACAACATCGCCCTGAAAGTTGCGCCCCTTGTGGGCCTGCTGATGTTCGTGCTGCTGGCCGCCATCCTGCCCTGGCTGGTATGGAAAAGCCTGCAGTTCAAGCTGTACAACACCAGTTACCGGGGTATCCGCTTCGGTTTCGGCGGCAGCGCCAAGGAAGCCTACAAATACTTCCTGTGGCTGCCCATCCTGAATACCTTCACCCTGGGCTTGATGACGCCATTCCTGCACCAGCGCCTGAAGCGCTTCCAGCACACGCAAAGCCGCTTCGGCACCAGCCAGTTCAGCTTTGACGCCACGGTCGGCAGCTTTTACAAGACGTACCTGCTGTTCTTCGCGCTGCTGCTGGGCGGCCTGCTGGTGCTCATTTTCGTCGTCTTCGGCAGCGTGTTTGCCTCGTTTGCGGCCCATGCCAACGACGCCACCAAGGTCGGCAGCCTGATGTTTGCCATCGGCGCCCTGTATCTGTGGGCGTTTACCGTGCTGCCGCTGTTCCTGACCATGATCCAGAACCTGATCTGGAACCACACGCGCTTGCAGCAGCACCAGTTCCAGTCGCAGCTGACCTGGGGCCGCACCACCTTCATCATGCTGACCAACCTGCTGGGCGTCATCGTCACGCTGGGCCTGTTCGCGCCATTCGCCCACGTGCGCTGGCTGAAGTACCGCCTGGAAGCGACGTCGATGCTGGTGCACGGCAGCCTGGACGAGTTTGTCGCCGCCACGGGCCAGCAAGTGTCGGCCACGGGCGAAGGCATGGCCGACCTGCTGGACTTCGACCTGTCGATGTAAGCAATGAACGCCAACACGCAAGAAGACCACGCCGCTCTGGCCGCCCGCTATTTCGACGGCCAGAGTTCGCGCCTGTACCACGTGACACTGTCCGTGCGCGATGGCGTGGCCATGCTGGCAGGCGACATCGAGCGCAGCTGTCCGCTGGGCGAACTGCACGTGTCCGAACGCAGCAGCCACGCCGTGCGCAAGGTCAGCTTTCCCGACGGCGCCTACCTGGAAATCGCCGACCAGGCGGCCTTCAACACATTGCTGCACGACACGGGCCACCGCGACGGCTGGGTGGTGCGGCTGCAGCAAAGCTGGCGCGGCGCCCTGCTGGCCACGGTCGCCACCGTGCTGGCCCTGTGGCTCAGCTATCAGTACCTGCTGCCGGTGGTGGCGAAGGGGCTCGCGTATGCGATTCCCCAGTCCGTCGAGCGGCAACTGGGCCAGGGCGTGCTCGATTTCCTCGACGGCCACGTGTTTGAAGCGAGCAAGCTCGCTGGCACGCGCCAGCAAGCCTTGCGCAATCAGTTCGCGCGCCTGTCCACGCCCGGCGACAGCACGCCCGAGCACCGCATCGTTTTCCGCAAGAGCAAGATCGGTCCGAACGCGTTTGCCCTGCCATCCGGCGACATCGTGCTGACCGATGAAATGATCGAGCTGCTGCCCGATGACCTGGCCATCATGGGCGTGCTGGCGCATGAGCTGGGCCATTTGCAGCAGCGCCACCTGACGCGGCGCATCATCCAGACCTCGGCCGTCGGCGCCGGCGCGGCGCTGCTGTTCGGCGACGTGTCGACGGTGGTGGCCACCGTGCCACCGCTGTTGCTGGACTTGAAGTATTCGCGCGATGTCGAACGCGACGCGGACGACTATGCGATCGCCATGCTGCGCCAGAATGGCATTGCGCTGGAACACCTGGCGCAAGTGTTTGTCGCCCTGGGCAAGCTGGACCAGGGCACGCCGTACTTGTCGAGCCATCCGGCCAGCACTGAACGCATCGCACGCATCAGAGCGGCACAGCGCTAAGCACCTCACGCGGCGCCGCTGGGCGCCGCGTTCTTTCCCTCCAGCACGTTCCGTGAATCGAAGGTAGACTCAGCAATATCAGTCTGACTTCACCGGAGTGCCCATGCACCTAGTACCATTTCGCTACCTGACCTTCATTGCGACGGCCGCCATCTTTGTCCTGTCCCTGTTTTACTATGACCATTACTGGCTGCCCGTGCTGGCCGGTGCGTTGACCCTGGTCGGCATCAGCGACCTGCTGCAAACGAAGCGCGCCCTGCGCCGCAACTACCCCATCCTCGCGCACTTCCGCTTCTTTTTTGAGAGCATCCGCCCCGAAATCCGCCAGTATTTCCTGGAAAGCGACAGTGAGGCGACGCCGTTCTCGCGCAGCCAGCGCAGCATCGTCTACCAGCGCGCCAAGGAGCAAACGGACAAGCGCCCGTTCGGCACCCAGCTCGACGTGTACCAGGCGGGCTATGAATGGATCAACCATTCCATCGCCCCCGCCAAGGTGACGGGCCACGATTTCCGCATCGAGATCGGCAACCACCCGGACTGCCCGCGCACAAAGCCGTATTCGGCCAGCGTCTTCAATATCTCGGCGATGAGCTTTGGCGCCCTGTCGGCCAACGCCATCCTGGCCCTGAATGGCGGCGCGCGCAGCGGCGGCTTCATGCACGACACGGGCGAAGGCAGCATCAGCCCCTATCACCGCGAAAACGGCGGCGACCTGGTGTGGGAAATCGGCTCCGGCTATTTTGGCTGCCGCAACCAGGACGGTACCTTTTCAGAAGAACGCTTCATCGCCAACGCCAGCTCCGAGCAAGTCAAAATGATCGAGCTGAAAATGTCGCAGGGCGCCAAGCCTGGCCACGGCGGCGTGCTGCCCGGCCCGAAGGTGACGATCGAGATCGCCACCACGCGCGGCGTGATGGTGGGCGAGGATTGCGTCTCGCCGGCGGCGCACAGCGCCTTTTCCACGCCACTGGAAATGCTGCATTTTATCGACCGTCTGCGCACGCTCTCCGGCGGCAAGCCGACGGGCTTCAAGCTGGCCATCGGCCATCCGTGGGAGTTTTTCGCCATCGTCAAGGCCATGCTGGAAACGGGCATCACGCCCGACTTCATCGTCGTCGACGGCAGCGAAGGGGGCACGGGCGCCGCGCCCCTGGAATTCACGGACCATGTGGGCACACCGCTGCAGGAAGCGCTGGTGCTCGTGCATAACACCCTGGTGGGCGCCAACCTGCGCGCGAAGATCAAGATCGGCTGCTCGGGCAAGATCATCACGGCCTTCGACATCGCCCGCTTGCTGGCACTGGGCGCCGACTGGTGCAATTCGGCGCGCGGCTTCATGTTCGCGCTGGGCTGCATCCAGTCGCAAAGCTGCCACACGGACCGCTGCCCCACGGGCGTGGCCACGCAAGACCCGCAGCGCCAGCGCGCGCTGGTGGTGTCCGACAAGATCGCCCGCGTGGCGCACTTCCACCAGAACACCATGAAGGCGCTGGCCGAACTGATCGCCGCCGCCGGCCTGGCGCATCCGCAGGAGCTGCGCCCGCATCACCTGGTGCGGCGCATTTCGCCCAACCAGGTGAAACTGGCCTCGGCCCTGCTGCCCTTCCTGGAAGCGGGCCAGCTGCTCGACCCGAGCCAGCTGCCGCAGCTGCCGCCCGTATTCGGCCTGTACTGGCCCAAGGCGCAATCGGCATCGTTCCAGCGCCTCGATTGAGACGGCGCCTGCGCAAGTGAGCAAGTGGAGCAATACCACTTAATAACCACTTGCGCAAATATCCAAATCCAATACAATACCAAAACAAGTACAAAACCAAGGCAGCTTTTCCGGTGACCGCCACGATGCGCCACCACGGTGCCAGAATACGTATGTCGTCGTCAC
Organism: Janthinobacterium sp. SUN073; assembly: GCF_030397665.1. Lineage (GTDB taxonomy): Bacteria > Pseudomonadota > Gammaproteobacteria > Burkholderiales > Burkholderiaceae_D > Janthinobacterium. The sequence goes on from NZ_JAPUBT010000001.1 coordinate 1,674,607, forward strand.
AATAAATACCGGAGGAGTTGCAGCATGGAGCAGGGTTTGCGCGAAAAAGTAGGACAGTTGTTCATGGTGGGCTTCGACGCCCTGCAGGCGGACGAGCATATCAAGACCTTGATACGCGAAAAGAAGGTGGGCGGCGTGATCCTGTTCCGCCGCAACGTGCACACGCCTGCGCAAGTGTCCGCCCTGTGCCGCGAACTGCAGGAAATCAACGCGGAAGTGTCCGACATTCCACTGCTGATCTCCATCGACCAGGAAGGCGGCATGGTCATGCGCATCGAGCAGGGCGTCACGCCGATTCCCGCGGCGATGGCCTTCCAGGCGGCCGGTTCGGTGGAAGATTGCGAGCGCATGAACCAGATCAGCGGCGATGAAATGCGCCAGCTGGGCATCAACCTGCTGCTCGCGCCCGTGCTGGATGTGAACAACAACCGCAACAACCCCGTCATCGGCGTGCGCGCGTATGGCGAGGATGCCGCCACCGTCATAGCCTACGGCATGGCCGCCATGCGCGGCCAGCGCGCCAGCGGCATCGCCGTGACCGCCAAGCACTTCCCCGGCCACGGCGACACGGCCATCGACACGCATTACGCCATGGCCCTGGTGCCGCACGACAAAGAGCGCCTGCGCGCCGTGGAACTGGCGCCGTTCCGCGCGGCCATCGCCGGCGGCGTCGACGCCATCATGACGGCGCACGTGGTCTTCCCCGCCTTCGAGGCCGACACCAGCGTGCCGGCCACCCTCTCCAAGGGCGTGCTGACGGACCTGCTGCGAGGTGAAATGCAATACCAGGGCGTGGTCATTACCGACTGCCTGGAAATGGCGGCCATCGCCGATGGCATCGGCATCGCCCAGGGCGCCATCGCCACCTTGCAGGCAGGCGCCGACATCGTCCTCATCTCGCACCGCGAAGCGCAGCAGACGGCGGCCATCGAGGCCGTCATCGCCGCCGTGGAGCGCGGTGACATTGCGATCGACCGCATCGACGCGGCTTGCGCGCGCGTGGCTGAACTCAAGCGCAACCGTGCCGTGCGCGACTGGCGCAACCGCCCCGTCGCGCCGCCGGCGCTGATGCAGCCGGCCGCCATGGCCCTGTCCCAGCTGCTGCAAAAAGCGGCACTGCGCGTGCAAGGCGAATACCGCGCGCTCGAAGCCAGCCTGCCCGTGACCCTGCTGACGGTGGAAGTGCGCTCGCGCAGCGAGATCGACGAAGTGGCGCTGGGCCGCAACAAGGAAGCGCGCAGCTCGATGCTGCCGGCGCTGCTCGAAGCGGGCCTGGACGTGCGCGAATACGCCTTGTCGGCCGAAGCGCTGGACGAAGAGGTCAACGAGGCCATCGCCTTTGCGCAAGGCGCGCAGCAGATCGTGCTGCAAACGTATAACGCCATGTTCGTCGAGGGCCAGCGCCGTCTGGTCGAAGCCCTGCCGCAGGATAAACTGTGGCTGGTGGCGGGCCGTTTGCCGTATGACCTGGACCTGGCGCCCCACGCGCAAGGCCGCCTGGCCGCCTTCGGCTGCCGCCCGGCCGCGCTGGTGCCGGTCGTCGACAAGCTGGCAGGCAAGGCGTAAAGCCACGCCGCCGTCATGCACATGCCGGGCATTGCCCGGCATTTTTTATGCCGCGTCGCAATCGAAGCGCACGCCCGTCATCTGCTCGCTGAGCGCCCAAAGCTGGCGTGCTTGCGCGGGATCGATCGCCCAGCGCCGCACGCCCGGCCCCGTGCTGTCGTCCGCCACCAGGGTGGCGATGTCGCAATCCTCGCAATACACGCCGCCCATACCTGCGAGCTGCGCGCTGGTGGCGCACCAGACGGCCGTGGCCGCGCCCTGCTCCACATTCTTGAAGCCCGATCGCGGCGGCGGATTCACCTTGCCTGCGTCGTCCAGCGCGCCCACGCGGCGCATGTCATCGAGGTCGAGGTGGCGCAGCAGCGGCGTCAGGATGGCGCCCGGATGCAGCGAATAGGCGCGCACGCCGTGCGCCGCGGCGCGCCGGTCCAGCTCCACGGCAAACAGGGCATTGGCGCTTTTCGACTGCGCATACGCGCGCCATTTGTCGTACGGCTGGCGCAAGAAATGCGGGTCATCCAGGTCGACGCCCGCCTGCCGGTGTCCCAGCGACGACACGCACACCACGCGCGCGCCCCGCGCCTGTCGCAGGGCGGGCCACAAACGCGCCGTCAGCTGGAAATGCCCCAGGTGATTCGTCGCGAACTGCGCCTCGTAGCCGCGCGCATCGCGCAGCAAAGGCGTGGCCATGATACCGGCGCCATTGACCAGCACGTGCAGGGCGCGGCCGGTGGCAAGAAAGGCGGCGGCAAAGGCGTCGATCGATTGCGAATCGAGCAGGTCGAGCGCCGCGACCTCCACGCCGGCCATGCCATCCAGGGCCGCTTGTGCCTAATGCGGGTCGCGCGCCGGCACCAGTACACGGGCGCCAGCACAGGCCAGCACGCGCACCGTTTCCAGCCCCAGGCCCGACGCGCCGCCCGTGACGATGGCCTGCATGCCGGACAGGTCGCGCCCGGCCAGCGCCTCGGTGGCGGTCGTGGTGGCGTCGAAGCCGGAGTGCAGGGGAGTTTGAAGGGTAGTGGTATATGTCATGGCTGCCTGGGCGTGATGGATAAAAACCCATTGTGCGCGCCGCGGCCTGGACTGTGAATGGCGTAAAATCTTTAATACTATCGCCATCGTCCAGAATTGAAGCCGCCATGGATTTGCTCTCCGATGTACTCTCGCTGCTCGATACGCGCAGTTCCTACTTTGCCGGCCTGAAGGCGGGCGGCCACTGGGCCATCGACTTTCCGCCGCCGGACGGCATCAAGTTCAACGCTGTCATCGAAGGCGGCTGCTGGCTGACCGTCACGGGCATCGACGCTCCCGTGCTGCTGCAGACGGGCGACTGCTTCCTGCTGGCGCCTGGGCGCGCGTTTACCCTGGCCAGCACACCCGGCTTGCCGGCCGCGCCGGCGCTGGACGTGTACCGGCACGCGCAGCACGGCGTGGCCCGCCACGGCGCGCCGCAGCACGATTTTTTCCTCATCGGCGGACGCTTCAGCTTTGGCGACGAAGCGGCCATCCTGCTCGACTGCCTGCCGCCGCTACTGCACGTGCGCGGCGATACGGACCAGGCCAGCGTGCTGCACTGGGCCTTGCAACGTCTGGCGCAGGAACTGCAGGCGACGGCGCCCGGCGCGGCGCTGATGACGCGCCACCTGGGCCACATGATGCTGCTGCAGATGCTGCGCCAGTATCTGGCAACGCAAGCGTCGCACCCGGCCGGCTGGCTGTTCGCGCTGGCCGATCCCCGCCTGCGCACGGCCATCGAGGCCATGCATGCGCAACCGGCGCAGCGCTGGACCTTGGCGCAACTGGCCGCCGTCGCGGGACAATCGCGCTCCGCCTTTGCGCTGCACTTCAAGAACAGGGTGGGCGTGACGCCGCTCGACTACCTGCTACGCTGGCGCATGCGCCTGGCCACGCGGCGCCTGAAGGACAGCGGCGCACCCATCGCCGCGATCGCGCAGGCGCTGGGCTACGATTCCGACAGCGCCTTCAGCCATGCCTTCAAACGCGTCATGGCCTGCTCGCCGCGCCAGTACCGGCTGCGCCACGCGGGCGCGCAGGCGTAAAAAAACCCGCAGCTGCGGGTTTTAACAATACAGGGTCAGCGCGCCGCGACTGGCGGCAGGGCCGCCACCGCCAGCAAGGCGAACGGCCCGAGGAACAGGCCGATACCGAACCAGAGTCCCCCGTGGCGCCCACGCCGGCTGGCCAGCAGCCAGGAGGCGATCGCAAACAAAAACATGAAGATCAACAGTATCGCCATTGCCACTCCTTGCCATGCGGAAATCCCAGTGTAGCCCACGGGCGCGCCCATGACCAGACCTACATCAAGCCCTAACGCTGTACCTGTATCAGGATCACGCGCTTGCTGCTGCCGTCTGCCGGCGGCGTGGTGGACGGTGGCGGCGGGCTGTCGCAGGAACCGCAAGAACCGCAACCGCTGCCGCAGCCGGGCGCCACCTTGAAGAAGGCTGACATTTTCGCCTCATCGAGGCCGCAGCGCACCAGGCCACGCACGATGGCGCGGCGCACGCCCGCCGGCAAATACTTGGTCGAAAAATGCAGCAGCGCGGCTGCGACGATCAGGGCGACGATGAGGGTTTGCCACATGGTTTTCTCCTAGGCGCCCAGCATCAGGGCGACGCGATACGTGATGAACGAGGCGGCATACGCCAGCGCGAACATGTAGCCGGCCATCAGCAGCGGATAGCGCCAGCCACCCGTCTCGCGTTTCACCACGGAGAGGGTCGACAGGCACTGCGGCGCGAACACATACCATGCCAGCAAGGACAGCGCGGTGGCCATCGACCATGAATGGGCGATCAGCGGCTCGAGCGTGGTGGCCAGCGCGTCGCCCGTTTGCGACAGCGCATACACGGTGCCCAGGGCGCCGACGGCCACTTCGCGCGCCGCCATGCCGGGTACCAGCGCGATGCAGATCTGCCAGTTGAAACCGATGGGCGCGAAGATCACTTCCAGGCCGCGGCCCAGGATGCCCGCCAGGCTGTAATAGATCGGCGGATGGATCGCGTTGTCCGGCGCGCCGGGGAAGGTGCTGAGGAACCACAGGATGATCATCAGGCTCAGGATGATGGTACCGACGCGCGTGAGGAAAATCTTCGCGCGCTCCCACAGGCTGACGGCCAGGTTGCGCAGATGCGGCCAGTGGTAGGCCGGCAGTTCCAGCATCAGCGGCTGGTTGCCGCGCACGCCCATGCCGCGCTTCATGACCCAGGCCACGGCCATGGCCGAGATGATGCCGGCGAAGTACAGCACGAACAGCACCAGGCCTTGCAGGCTCAGATAGCCCCACACTTCGCGCTGCGGGATGAAGGCGGCGATGATCAGCGCATACACGGGCAGGCGCGCCGAGCACGTCATCAGCGGCGCGATCATGATGGTGACCAGGCGGTCGCGCGGGTTCTGGATGGTGCGCGCCGCCATCACGCCGGGAATGGCGCAGGCAAAGCTCGACAGCAGCGGGATGAAGGCACGGCCCGACAGGCCCACGCCGCCCATCAGGCGGTCCAGCAAAAAGGCCGCGCGCGGCAGGTAGCCGCAGTCTTCCAGGCTCAGGATAAAGAAGAACAGGATCAGGATTTGCGGCAGGAATACCAGCACGCTGCCGACGCCGCCGATGATGCCTTCCACCAGCAAGCTCTTCAGGTGGCCATCGGGCATGTTCGCCGTCAGCAGGGCACCCAGGTGGCCCACGCCATCGGTAATCATTTCCATCGGCGTGGCGGCCCAGGCAAACACGGCCTGGAAGATCAGGAACATCAGCACGGCCAGGATGAGGGGACCGAACACGGGGTGCAGCACCACATCGTCGATTTTTTCCGTCAGGTTGCCCGTGTCGCTGGTGTCATTGCTGACGGCGGCCAGGATGCGGCGTACTTCGCGCTGGGTTTCTTCGACGCTGACGGCATCGATGGCCGCCAGCGGTTTCGCTTCCACGACCGGCAGCGGCAGCATGGCGTCGATGGCGTTCAACAGGGCTTTTTCGCCATCGTGCTGCACTGCCACGGTTTCCACCACGGGCATGCCCAGTTCCTGCGACAGCCTGGCCGTATCGATCAGCATGCCGCGCTTGCGCGCCACGTCCGTCATGTTCAGCGCCAGCAGCATGGGCAAGCCCAGGCGCTTGACTTCCAGCACCAGGCGCAAGTTCAGGCGCAGATTGGTGGCATCGACGACGCAGATGATGGCGTCCGGGCGCGGGTCGCCCTTGCGCAAGCCCCCCACCACGTCGCGCGTGATGGCTTCGTCGGGCGTGGTGGCCGACAGGCTGTAGGCGCCCGGCAGATCGAGCAGGCGCACGGGCGTGCCGGCGGGCGAAGTGAAATGGCCCTCCTTGCGCTCGATGGTCACGCCGGCGTAGTTCGCCACCTTCTGGCGCGCGCCCGTCAAACGGTTGAACAGGGCGGTCTTGCCGCAGTTCGGATTACCCAGCAAGGCAATTTGTGGCTGATGCGGCGGCTTGTGCACGCCCGCTTCCACGATAGTTTCGACAGCACCCATGGTTATTCCGGTTGAAGCAGCGGTTGAATCGTGATCAGCGCCGCTTCGAAGCGGCGCAGTGCGAACGTGGCATTGCCGACCTTGATGGCCAGCGGGTCGCCGCCGGGAATACCGCGCTTGAGCATGCGGATATGTTCGCCAGGAACGAATCCCAGCTCCATCAAGCGGCGGGCGAGGTCGACGCCATCTTCCGTCTGTCCCGCCGTGTGGGGCGTGATATGCAACACCGTGCCGCTCTGGCCGACTGCCAGCGCGTCGAGCGTCATCAAGGGTGGAACTAGAGTCATGAGCAAATTCCGTTCAAATTAAGAACACCGGGACAAACTGCTGCGCGCGGCGCATCGCGTTTGACTTGGGTGTTGTGAGGCAAAACGCAACTGTTGCGCATTACCGACAAGCGGTCTTTCCAACTGTCCGGACGGCGACCGTCCGAGACAATACCAGCATTATAAACATGAATGCGAATTGTTTTTATTTAGCCCGGAGAGTGGCCCCTGTCAAGGGCTACGCCATGCGTACGCAGGCCATATCCACGCGCCGCGCCCAGCCGCCAGGCGCCGCACACTTGATCAAAATCACTTGCATTGTCCCCCGCTTTGCGCGACAATGAAACGTAATGATAATGATTCTCATTAAAACACTAGCAACAATGCTTCAGAGCACTAGTGTCTGTTCATCCTCCAGCCAGAAGGTGTATCAATGATTGTATGTGTCTGCAACAACATATCTGATCGTGAAATCCGTCAAGCCGTCGATCTTGGCCTGTCCAGCATGGCCGAACTGCGCCGCGACCTGGGCGTGGCGACCTGCTGCGGCAAATGCCATACCTGCGCGCGGGAAGTACTGAACGATCACCTGAACGCCACCGTAGTGCTGCAAGAAACCGTATTGATGCGAGCTGTACTGACAAACTAAAGAAAGCGATGAACGCCATGACGATGATGCCCCCGCCCGTAACGGTGCAGGCCGTGCAACAATTTGCCGACTTCGACAAGAAGCGCAACAAGTTCGCGCCGCTGATGGCCATCGTCGTCCTGCATCTCGCCGGCTTTTACGCCATCCAGAGCGGCCTGCTGAGCCGCGTCGTCACGGCGGCCATGCCGACCATCACCACCATCAGCATCATCGCCCCGCCGGCGCCACCCAAGCCGCCGGCACCGTCGGTGCCAAAAACCGTGGAACTGAGTGCTCCCGTACCGCGCGCCGTCATCCCGCCGCTGCCGCTGATCGCCGTGGCACCGAGCGAACCGACGATCACGCCGCCGCAGCCGACGCGTGCCGAAGCGGCCCCCGTGGCCACCGCCGCGCCGACTGCGCCAGCCGCACCGTCGCCGACACCACCGGCGCCGTCCACGCCGCGTACCGTCAGCAGCGTCGAATACATCAAGGCGCCGCAACTGATCTACCCGAATTTGTCGCGCCGCCTGGGCGAAAGTGGCACCGTGGTATTGCGCATCCTGATCAATGAAAAGGGTTTGCCGGAGCAAATCCTGATCCATAAATCGACCGGCTACAGCAACCTCGATGAAGCGGGCCGCCAGGCTGCGCAGCGCGCGCTGTTCAAGCCGATGATCGAAAACGGCAAGCCTGTTCCCGTCTACGTTTTAGTACCGCTGACCTTCCAACTGAGCTAGCCTTCCGGCGGCCTTCGCGCCGCTGCCAGCCCGCAAGCACCGCACCCTGTGCCCTGCTTGCTTTTTTGCGCCCTGTTTTCTGTACCAGTCAAGCAACTGCTTGTTTCAGTCTGCCAGCCTACATCCCCGGGCCAGGCAGACTTTTTTTTGCCCAAGGGGTCAGACCCGAGGGGGGAATGGGCCCCAATGGGGCCCATTCCGCTCGCGCAGCGACTGACCCTTTTTACATCTCCGCCCACATCCTGAGCAGGTTGTGATAATGCCCCGTCAGACCCACCGTCGCGGGCGAATCGCCGTGCTCGCCGCGCACGCTCTGGATGTTTTGATCGAGCTCGAACAGCATGCTGCGTTTCCAGTCCTCGCGCACCATGCTTTGCGTCCACAGGAAGGAGCAGATACGCTCGCCGCTGGTGACGGGCAGCACCTGATGCACGCTGCTCGAGGGATACACGATCACGTCGCCGGCCGGCAATTTCACCTCATGCGTGCCGTAGGAGTCGACCACCACCAGCTCGCCGCCTTCGTACTCGTCCGGCTCGCTCAGGAACACGGTCGAGGAGACGTCGGCACGCATCGACTGCAGGCCGTTTTTCGGCGTGCGGATGGCGCCGTCGATATGCAGGCCATAGTGCTCGCCACCCGCATAGCTGTTGAAGAACGGCGGCAGGATGCGCAGCGGCAGCACGGCGGCGAAGAACAGCGGATTGGCCATCAGCGCGCGGCTGACGATCTCGCCCAGCTCCAGCGCCAGCGGCGAACCTTCGGCCAGCTGGCGGTTGCGCTTGACCTGCGCCCCTTGCGCCCCGACGCTGGCACGCCCGTCGACCCAGTCCGTCTGCGCCAGGCGCTGGCGAAACTGCGTCACCTGTTCCGGCGTCAGCACACCGGGTATATGCAGCATCATCTTGCTATCCTTTTTCAATAAAATTGCTGCCTGATTATCGCATCGCCGGCAGCGGTCAAGAAGACACAAAAGCAAGAACGGACCAACATTTCCCGCCTTTTCAGCGCAGCCACATAGCAGCATGAACGCGAATGAGAATGGCCTTCATTTTCCTTAACAAATAAAAAACGGGAAAATGGGGCAATCCATTTGAGAATGGGTTTTATTCGCACGATATTTACGTTAAAAAGACGGAAAAACACCGTTTCGCAGCAAAAAACGCCCCTATTTTGCGCTATCATGCGGGCATAGCGAGACCGGCAACCTGCGCGCCACCAGGCAGCCCAGCGCCACCCGGCAGTGAACGCCAGCAGCCTCCGGTTTCATCATCGAACGCGACACAGAACAAAGGAATTCCCATGAAGGGCGATAAAGAAGTCATCCGCATGCTCAACGCACAGCTCACCAACGAACTGTCGGCCATCAACCAGTACTTCCTGCATGCGCGCATGTACAAGCACTGGGGCCTGGAAAAGCTGGGCAAGAAGGAATACGAAGAATCGATCGGCGAAATGAAACACGCCGACAAGCTGATCGACCGCATCCTGATGCTCGACGGCCTGCCTAACCTGCAAGCGCTGCACAAGCTGCTGATCGGCGAGAACACGCCGGAAATGCTGGAATGCGACTTGAAGCTGGAGCGCGCCGCGCACGCCACCGTCAAGGAAGGCATCGCCATCAGCGAAAAAGCGGGCGACTACGTTTCGCGCGACCTGTTCCTGATGATCCTGGAAGACACGGAAGAGCATATCGACTGGCTCGAAACGCAGATCGACCTGATCGCCAAAGTCGGTATTCAAAATTATCTGCAAAGCCAGATGGCGGTTGAAGAGTAATCCTTTCGCAGCATCGTAAAAAAACCGGCAATTGCCGGTTTTTTTTACGTCCGTCCTCAAGTCTTTGTGGCCTGCGGCGAGCGCAGCTTGACGAACAGCACCGCCACCGCCGCGCACAGCAACAGGGCGCCGGCCAGCCGGATGACGTTCTCCGGATTGCCGCCCAGCCAGCTGCGGTAATACAGGGGCAGAGTAAATATCTGGATGATCATCGGGATGACGATGAACATGTTGAATATACCCATGTACACGCCCGTGCGCTCGGGCGGAATGCAGCCGGCCAGCATGATGTAGGGATTGCCCATGATGCTGGCCCAGGCCAGGCCCACGCCCAGCATGGGCAGCAACAGCAGCACCGGGCTGTGGATCAGCGGGATGCTCAGCATGCCGATACCGGCCGCGCACAGGCACAGGCTGTGCATGCGCTTGGGGCCGAAACGGCGCGTGAACGGCACCAGCGCAAAGGCGGCGACAAAGGCGACGAAATTGTAGAAGGCGCCCACCTGCCCGTTCAGCAGGCCCGCGTCGCGAAAGCCTTGCGAAGCGGGGTCCGTCGTGTGGAACAGGGTGGCCGCCAGCGACAGCGCAATGTACTGCCAGTAGCAGAACATGGCGTACCACTGGAACAGGTTGACGAGGGCCAGCTGCTTCATCGTCGGCGGCATGTCGCGCAGGGCCGCGCCGATATCGGCCAGCGTGTGGCGCCAGCCCGGCGGGCGGCTGCGGATGGCCGCCAGCTCGCTGGCAGTAAGCGGGTTTTCCGGCGTCGTCTTCAAGGTCCACAGCACCGAGGCCAGCGAGAACACGGCGCCGATCAGGAAGGCGGCGATGACGATGTGCGGTATATGGCTGCCATTGACGGCATCCTTGTTCATGCCCAGCATGACCAGCAGCGATGGCGTCAGATAGGCCAGCGTTTGCCCCAGCCCCGTAAACGCGCTTTGCGTGAGAAAACCCAGCGAATGCTGCTTCTTGTCGAGCTTGTCGCTGACGAAGGCGCGGTACGGCTCCATCGTCACGTTGTTGGCCGCGTCGAGTATCCACAGCAGGCTGGCGGCCATCCACAGGGTGGGACTGAACGGCATGGCCAGCAGGCCCAGGCTGCACAGGATGGCGCCGATCAGGAAGTACGGCGTGCGGCGGCCCCAGCGCGTCACCGTGCGGTCGCTCATGGCGCCGATCAGCGGTTGCACGAGCAGCCCCGTCATGGGACCGGCCAGCCACAAATATGGCAGGCTCGCCTCGTCGGCGCCCAGGTATTTGTAGATGGGGCTCATGCTGCTTTGCTGCAACCCGAAGCTGAACTGGATGCCGAAAAAACCGACATTCATGTTGACGATCTGCCAGAACGACAGATGCGGACGGTGCGTGCTGGCGTCGCTCATGACTGCTCCCTTTCCAGCCACAGCATATGCCAGGGCTGCAGGCCCACCGTGCCGGCCAGCACGCTGCCATCGAGGCTGTTGCGCCACTCGCCTGCGGGCAAAGTGAAACGCTGGCTGGTGCCGCTGAAATTGCTCAGGTTGAGAAACGCGTCGCCGCGCAGCAGCGCCAGCACGGCCGGCGTGTCGGCGGGCAGCACGCTGCGCGGCGCGGCGGCGGCCAAGGCCGGCAAGCGCCCGCGCGCGTCGACCAGCTGGCGCAGCGCCAGGTACAGCCGGCCGCTGGCGCTCACGCCATCGTGGCGCCATGCCAGCAGGCTGTCGTCGAACGCGGGGCGCTGCAGCCAGCGGCTGTCCATCGCCCGGTCCGCGCGCTGCGTGTAACTGTGATCGTTGGTCATGCCCAGTTCATCGCCCATGTACAGCACCGGCAAGGCGCCAAAGCTCAATGCCAGGCCATGCAGCAGCAGCAGGCGGCGCAACGCGTATTCCTGCTCCTGCACCGTGACGGCGCTTTCCAGGCCGGCCAGCGAGGCGGCCATGCCGTTGCTGCCATGCGCCTTGTCGGCGCTGCTGCTCTGGAAGGCCGCGCCGCGCGCATAGCTGCCGGGGGCACCGGCAAAGAAGCGGGCGATGCGCGCCAGGCGCGCCGGCCCGTCCGCACCCGCTTCATTAAGCAGCACGTTCCAGCCGATGTCGTCGTGGCAGCGCACATAACTGAGCCAGCTTGCGGCCGGCGGCAGCGGCGGCGTGGCGGCGATCACCTGCTGCAGCAAGTCCGTGCTTTCCTCGGCCAGCGCGCCCCAGCCGGCGGCCATCAGGCTGCTGTGATAAGCGATATGGCATTCGGGCGCGGCATCGCCGCCAAAATAGGCGGGCAGCTTGGGCGTGGGCACGATGGCTTCGGCCTTGAGCAGCACGCCAGGCGCGACGATGGCGGCAATCGCCCGCAATGCTTGCAGCAGGCTGTGGGCTTCGGGCTGGTTCATGCAGTCCGTGCCTTCGCGCTTCCACAGGAAGGCCGTCGAATCGAGGCGGAACACTTCGATGCCCTTGTTGGCCAGGCCCAGCATGGCGCCGGCCATGGCCGCGAAGACTGCCGGATTGGCGTAGTTCAAGTCCCACTGATACGGATAAAACGTGGTCCAGACCCAGCGCTGCAGCTCTGGCACGAAGGTGAAATTGCCCGGCGCCGCCTGCGGGAAGACCTGGCCCACGGTCTGCTCGTAGCGGTCCGGCTGCACGCGGTCGGGATAGGTGTGGAAAAAATCGCGCAGCAGCGGGTCGCCCGCCTTCGCGCCCAGCGCCCATGCATGGTCGTCGGCCACGTGATTGAGGATCAGGTCCGAGCACAGGCTGATGCCAGCCGTGCGCAGCTGCGCCGTCAACGCCAGCAAGTCGGCATTGCTGCCCAGCGCGGGGTCGACTTCCTCGAAGCTGGCGACGGCAAAGCCGCCATCGCTTTCACCGGCACGCGCACGCAAAAAGGGCAGCAAATGCAGATACGTCACGCCCAGTTCACGCAGGTGGGCAATGCGTTCGGCCACGCCTTGCAGGTTGCCGCCGAAGCGCTGCACATACGCGCTGTAGCCCAGCATGGACTGGCTGGCAAACCAGTCCGGCTGCGCTTCGCGCTGCGCATCTTGCCACAGCAGCGCCGGCGCGCGCGCCGCGTACAGCCGGCCCACGCTTTCCATCAGGTCGCCCAGCCAAGGCAGGAAGTCCGGCCGCTGGCCATACAGGCTGCCCAGGCGGTCGAGCAAGACCGCCTCCTGGCGCGCGTAGCGGCGTGCCGCATCGGCGCGCAAGTGCGTGGGGAGCGGCGCCAGCAGGCGCGCCAGGGGGCTGCGTATCGACATCATGAATCCTATCCTTGCTTAAAATGCGTATTTCAGGCTGACCTTGACGGCGCGCCCCGTGATCGAGCGGGCCGCATGGCCATCGCCCTCGACTTCCGTATAGCCGATCTTGTTGAGCAGATTATTCGCCGTCAGCGCCACCTGCATTTGTGGCGTCAACTGGTAATTGACGAAGGCATTGAGCACCTGGTAGGCGGGCAAGGTGATCGTGTGCGCATCGTCGCCCCACGACTTGCCCGTGCCGACCAGGCTCGCACCCAGGGTGGCCGATCCCCATTCATAGGTGGGCGCGATCTGGTACACGACGCGCGCCTGGCGCCGCGGCGTGTTGCCGATCAGCGCCACATCGGCCGCCGCCGTGCCCGTGATTTCGGCATCCGTGAACGTCAGGCCGCCATTGATGCGGAAGTCGCCGGCGCTGTAGGCCGCTTCCAGCTCCACGCCCTTGGCTTCATAGCTGTTGGCCGTGCGCAGCTGGGTGGTCGCCTCGTAATTGCTTTCCTTGGTCTTGGCCTGGAACACGGTGACGAAGGTGCTCAGGGGACCCTGGCGCCATTTCACGCCGCCTTCGAGCTGGCGCACGGTGTTCATCGCCACCGGCACGCTGCCATCGAGCGGCGTACCGAACAGGATGCGGTCGGCATTGAACGCCACGCCTTCGCTGACGCGGGCAAACACGGCCAGGTTCGCTTGCAGTTTGTAGTTCGCGCCCAGCGAGTACGAGGTGTGGCCCAGGGTGTAGTCGACCTGCTGCACCGTCGACGGCAGATAGGCTTGCGCGCCGGTGGCGATATTGGCCGTGCCGCTGGCGTGCTGGCGGTCGCGCCGCAGGCCGCCATCGAGGTTCAGCGCGCCGCTTTCCCAGGCCAGGTTCAGGTACGGCGACGTCGTGCGGTATTCCATGTCGACGGCGCGCGAGCAGCAGGCGCCGAAGGCCGGGCCGATGTAGCCGGGCGTGCCGCTGGCCGTTTGCAACAGCGCCGGCTGGTCGCCCGTGGCCTGCATCAGGTATTCATTGAAGTTCCAGGTCAGGCCCAGCTTTTGCTGCGACAGGTACAGGCCGGCCGTGGTGGTCAGCTTGCCGCTGTCAAGAACAAACGTCTTGGCCAGCTTGGTGTCGCTCAAGGTATTGCTGGCGTCGTCGATCGAGGTATTGAACACCACGGCGGAAAACGCGCGGCCCGTGTAGGGCTTGCCCTGGTTCGGGCCGCTGGCAAATACATAGCTGCCGTCGCTGCCGTTATTCGACGGGAACACACCCGTGAAGCGGCCCGAATTGTCCGCGTAGCGGAAGTTTTCGCTCACGCTCCAGCCCTGCCCCAGCTTGAACGAGGCTTCCAGGCCCACGGTATCGCTTTTGACGTGCAAGCCGTCGTTGACGCGGGTGGCCACGCGCTGGTTATCCTTGTTCAGCACCATGTCGGGCACCCAGTACGGCGAATAGAAACTGGCCTTGCGCGGGTCGATGCCGGCGATTTCCGTGATGCGGCCATTGCGTACGCTGACCGGCACCGGCAGGGCCGTGGGCGACTGGTCGTCGAGGTGCTTGAACGACAGGCGCACGAAGCCGCTGTCGAATTCATGCGTGACATTGCCGCGGATCTGGCCGCCCTTTTCGCTGTTGACGCCACTGTGGCGGATGCCTTCGCCCGTGCGCCAGGAGCCGCCGATGAAAAAGCGCGTGCGTTCCGAGATCGGCGCGCCATAGTCGAAGTCCACGCGCGTCTGGTCGTAGCCCAGGCCGCGGCTGATGGCCACGCTGCCACCCTGCTCCTTGCCATTCTTGCTGATGAAATTGATGATGCCACCCGGCGAATTGGTGGCCAGGGTGGAGGCCGAACCGCCGCGCACCACTTCCAGGTGGTCCAGCGTGGAATCGATTTTCACGAAGCTGTCGGGCGTGGTGAAGTTGAAGTCGCCGAACTGCAGCACCGGCAAGCCGTCTTCCTGGATCTGCACATAGCGCGCGCCGCCGGCGGAAATGGGCAGGCCGCGCACGGTGATGTTGGCATTGCCTTCGCCACCCGAGGATTCGGCCCGCAAGCCCGGTACCGAGCGCAGGACTTCGGCGGCGCTGGTCGGCGCGTTGTGCAGGATGGTGTCGAGTTCCATGCTGCTGACGGAATTGCTCGATTTCATTTTCGACGTGCCGCCGGTGCTGCCCGTGACCACGATGCGTTCCAGGTTCAGGCCATCGGCGGGGGCGGCGCTGGCGGTGTCGGCGATCGATTGTGCCTGGGCTGCGCCCCATTGCAGCATGGCCAGGGCGACGGCGGCGGCCATGCAGCCGCGTTGAGCAGTACGTGTCTTCATCTTGTCTCCAGTGTTGTATGCCGATACATCGAGGTATCCGCTTGTTATGAGTCCTGGCCGCCGCATGCCGTGGCGCGCTGGCTGAGCCGGTACGTCATTATTCAACGAATAAAAATTTATTGCAATCGATTGCAATCTAGCACTGCAACATGAAAATGTTGTTGTTTTTAAGAGAATATTACGGGCAATACAGAGGGAAAAAGCGGGATGCGAGGCGAATGCAGCGTTTTTTTTGCTGCTGTGCAGCATAAAAATAAGCGGGAAAATTTGAAATTACTGCAATCGGTTGCAGGCGATAGGAGATGCGCGCCTCAGCGGCCCGAGGCGCGTACAATCAGCTCGGTTGGCAATTGCTGGGATGGCGCAGGCGCGCCGTCGACCAGCGCCAGCAGCGAGGCCACCAGCGCGCGCCCGGCGGCGCGGATCGGCTGGCGCACGGTGGTCAGCGGCGGGTGGAAATACGCGGCCAGTTCGATATCGTCGTAGCCGACCACGGCCACCTGTTCCGGCACGGCCACGCCGCGCGCGCGCAGGGCGCTGATGGCGCTCATGGCCAGCAAGTCGCTGCAGGCAAAGATGGCGTCGAACGGGATCTGGCGATCCAGCAATTCCTGCACGTCCGTCGCGCCGCCCTGCGGCAGGAAGGAGCCGGCCACGTACAGTTGCGGGTCGGGCGCCAGACCTTGCGCGGCCAGCGCCTGCGCATAACCCTGGTGGCGCTGCGCCACTTCGGGCAGCTTGGCGTCGCCAAAGAAGGCGATGCGCGTGCGCCCCGCCGCCAGCAAGTGTTCCGTGGCCAGCCTGCCGCCGGCGACGTTGTCGCCGCCGACGGTGCAATACAGCTGCTGCGGCAATTGCGCGCCCCACACGACGATGGGCACCTGGCGCGCGGCCAGCTGGTTCAGTTGTTCATGGTGGCGCCACTGGCCGATCAGGATGATGCCGATCACGCGGCCGCTATCGAAAGACTGGGCGGCCGCATCGAGCGTTTCGGCATCCACGCGCGAAATGAGCATGTCGAAGCCCTGCTCCGTCAGCGCATCGGCCAGGCTGCCCAGCATGCTGAGGAAAAAAGGGTCGGACAGGTGCTGGCGCGTGGCAGCGTCATACGGCACCACCACGCCGACCGTGCGGTTCTGTTTCAGGCGCAGGTTTTGCGCGCCGATATTGATGGAATACTTGAGCGAACGGGCCAGCGCGATGACGCGCGCGCGCGTCTCTTCATTGACCAGCGAACTGCCGCTCAGCGCGCGCGACACGGTGGACGTCGACACGCCAGCCAGGCGCGCGATATCGGCCATCTGCAGGCGTTGCTGCGCCTTTGAATCGGTACCGGTCATCGTACGCTCACTGCGGCACGGTGTCCTTGAACGATGGCCGCTCGGACAGTTTGTCGAACAGGCGCGCCAGCGCGGGATGGTCCGCGCGCCAGTCGATTTCCGGGAAGCGGAAGCTGAGCCAGCCCAGCGCGCAGCCCACGGCCACGTCGGCCAGGGTGTAGTTCTTGCCGGCGCAATACGCACTCTCGCCCAGACGTGCTTCCAGCGCTGCCAGACCCAGCGTGATTTTGTCGAGCTGGCGCGCGATCCAGGCCGCGCTTTGCTGCTCGGGCGGGCGCTGCGTGCGCTCCAGGCGCACCAGCACGCCCGCGTCGAGGATGCCGTCGGCCAGCGCTTCCCAGTTCTTGATATCGGCCCGCTCGCGGCCATTGCCGCCAGCCGGCAGCAGCTTGCACACGGGCGTGAGGGTGTCGAGGTATTCGACGATGACTTTCGAATCGATGAGCGTGCTGCCATCCTCCATCACCAGGCAGGGCACCTTGCCCAGGGGATTGGCCTGGGCGATGCGGGTTTCCGGCACCCACACGTTTTCCAGCTCAAAGACATAGTCGAGCTTTTTTTCCGCCAGCACGATACGGGCTTTGCGGACATACGGGCTGGCGAGGGAGCCGATCAGTTTCATAGGTACTTTAAGGTAAAGGAGCAGCAAGCAGTATAGCATCGGCGGCAGCGGCGTTTGGCAGCGCGCGCCCGGCGCTCCCCGCAGTGTGGCAGGCATGCCGCATCGGGGCCGGATTCGGCCAGATTGCGGTGCGCTGGCGGCCGACGGACGGCTGGCCAGCGGCCAGCGGTGGTAAAATCGCCCTTTACTGTGGCGCCGTCAGTGTTGCTGTATTGCAATAACCCTGCCCTCCCCGCGCGCCACACGCCAACCGTTTCTTTAACTTGCGTCCGCTCTCATGACTTCTACTACTCCGTATTCCACGCTGTCGGCCCTGTCTCCGCTCGATGGCCGCTACGCCAGCAAGACCGATCTGCTGCGCCCGATCCTGTCCGAAGCCGGTTTCATGCACCACCGCGTGAAAGTGGAAATCTCCTGGCTGCAAGCGCTGTCGCAAGCCGGTTTCGCCGAGATCAAGCCGTTCTCGGCGGAAGCGAGCGCCCTGCTCGACAAGATGGCGGCCGATTTCTCGGAAGCCGACGCGGCCCGCATCAAGGCCATCGAAGCGGTCACCAACCATGACGTCAAGGCAGTCGAGTACTGGCTGAAGGAACAAGTGGCGGACGTGCCGGAACTGGTGGCGGCGTCGGAATTCATCCATTTCGCCTGCACCTCGGAAGACATCAACAACACCTCGCACGGCATGATGCTCAAAGCCGCGCGCGATGGCGTAATGCTGCCGGCCCTGCAAGGCTTGGTAGCCAAGCTGACGCAGATCGCGCACGACAATGCCGACGTGCCGATGCTGTCGCGCACGCACGGCCAGACGGCCAGCCCGACCACCCTGGGCAAGGAAATGGCCAATGTCGTGGCCCGCCTGCAGCGCGCCGTCAAGCGCATCGAGCAAGTGGAAATCCTCGGCAAGATGAATGGCGCCGTCGGCAACTACAACGCCCATTTGTCCGCCTACCCAGGCTTCGACTGGCCGGCATTCTCGCAGGCCGTCATTGAACAGCGCCTGGGCCTGGTCTTCAACCCGTACACCATCCAGATCGAGCCGCACGACTACATGGCCGAACTGTTCGACGCCTTTGCGCGCGCCAACACGATCTTGCTGGACCTGAACCGCGACATCTGGACGTATGTCTCGCTGGGCTATTTCAAGCAAAAACTGAAAGCGGGCGAAATCGGTTCGTCGACCATGCCGCACAAGGTCAACCCGATCGACTTCGAAAACTCGGAAGGCAACCTGGGCCTGGCCAACGCCATCCTGAAACACCTGTCGGAAAAACTGCCCGTCTCGCGCATGCAGCGCGACCTGACCGATTCGACCGTGCTGCGCAACATCGGCGTGGGCCTGGGCTACACCCTGCTGGCCTATGACAGCTGCCTGCGCGGCTTGAACAAGCTGGAAGTGAACCACGCGCGCCTGGCGCAAGACCTGGACGCGACCTGGGAAGTGCTGGCCGAGCCCGTACAAACCGTGATGCGCCGCTACGGCATCGAAAACCCGTACGAGCAGCTGAAAGAGCTGACGCGCGGCAAGGGCATCTCGAAGGAAGCGCTGCAAACCTTCGTCAACGGCCTGGCCATTCCGCAAGATGCCAAGGACGTGCTCTTGACCATGACACCGGGTAACTACATCGGCATCGCGGCGCAACTGGCCAAGGCAATCTAAGCGACCATCGCTACCCGGATCAGGCAGATCCACTCCCGCGGGGCGGCCAGCATACAAATGCTGCCCGCCCCGCGGTTTTTCCGGCAATCTTTCTTGTAGAATCTGCAGCACGCAGCGTAATTTGCTTTTCTTTGGTATATTAGGTCGAATTAGTCCTAATACGTACTACATTCAAGAAAGCCGCCGATGCAACGCTACACCACCACCGCCATCATCCTGCACTGGCTGACCGCCCTGCTGATCATCAGCGCCTTTGTCATGGGCCTGGTCATGACGGACATTCCCGGCCTGACGCCCACCAAGCTCAAATATTTCTCCTGGCACAAGTGGCTGGGCGTGACCGTGCTGGCCATCGCCGCCATCCGCCTGCTGTGGCGCAAGGCCAACGTGCCGCCGCCGCACCCGGCCAGCATGGTTGCCTGGCAAAAGAAGGCGGCCGATGCCATGCACGTGCTGCTGTACATCCTGATTTTCGCCGTGCCCATCTCCGGCTACCTGTACACCCTGGCAGCCGGCGTGCCGGTGGTGTATCTGGGCCTGTTCCAGTTGCCCGTCATCATGGCGCCGAACCCGGAACTTAAGCCGCTCTTAAAAGAAATTCATTATGTTCTGAACATGACAATGGCCGCCGCCGTGGCCGCCCATGTGCTGGCGGCGCTGAAGCACCAGTTCATCGACCGCGACGGCGTCCTCAAGCGCATGTTGCCGTAACACCGACTTCCCTTGCTAACTGAAACTCCAGGAAAAATAAGATGAAAACCACCCAACGCCTCGTCCTCGCTTCCCTGCTGGGCCTGTCCGTGGCCGCCACCGCCGCCACTCTGCTGAAAGTCGATCCCGCCAAGACCAGCGTGTCGGCCGTGTTCAAGCAAATGAACGTGCCCGTGGAAGCGAAGTTCAAGAAATTCAATATCGCCATCGATTACAACCCGGCCACGCCGGATGCCTCGAAGGCGTCGGTGGACATCGAGACGGCCAGCATCGATATCGGCGACCCCGAGTACAACAAGGAAGTGGCGAAGAAAGAATGGTTCAATTCGGCCCAGTTCCCGAAAGCCACCTTTGTCTCGAGCAGCATCAAGGCGGCCGGCGCGGGCAAGCTGACGGTGAGCGGCAAGCTGAGCATCAAAGGCAAGACCACCGACGTGACCTTCCCCCTGACGGTGAAAGCCGACGGCGGCAAATATGCGTTCGACGGCGCCCTGCCGATCAAGCGCCTGACCTACAACATCGGCGAAGGCGAGTGGAAAGACACGAGCATGGTCGCCGATGAGGTCACAATTAAATTCCATGTTTCTGCTCAGTAATCGCTATACCCCTTGTTCAACCTTAGGATATTCATGACATTCAAGCATTTGATGATCGCCGTGCTGGCAGCCGCCGGCGCGGGTTCGGCCATGGCCGCTACCGACACCTACAACCTCGACCCGACGCACACTTTCCCCAGCTTTGAAGCCGATCACATGGGCATGTCCGTCTGGCGCGGCAAGTTCAACAAGACCAAGGGAACCGTGACCCTGGACCGCGCCGCCAAGACGGGCAGCCTGGACCTGGTCATCGATGCCGATTCGATCGATTTCGGCCTCGACGCCATGAACACGCACGCGAAAAAAGCGGACATGTTCAATGTGGAAAAATTCCCGGCCATCACCTACAAGAGCAAGTCGTTCAAGTTCAACGGCGATCAGCTGGTGGAAGTCGATGGCGAACTGACCCTGCTGGGCGTGACCAAGCCCGTCAAATTGAACGTGAGCAAATTCAAGTGCATCATGCACCCGCGCTACAAGCGTGAAGTGTGCGGCGCCGATGCCAGCGCGGAATTCAAGCGCAGCGACTTTGGCCTGAACTACGGCATGCCGGCGTTCTCGCCGGAAGTCAAACTGGCCATCCAGGTGGAAGCCATCAAGGCCGACTAAACACAGCCTTGCCGTATCACAAGCCCGCCTCGCTGCCCGCAGCCAGGCGGGCTTTTGCATGCACGACGCAAATCCGCTGGACTTTTCTATCGTGCGGCATCAGTATCACTTGGCATGATGTTTTTCTAACATGACACCCACTTACCCATCGCGCGGAGGATTACATGAATTTCATTATCTGGATCGTTATTGGCGGCGTCATCGGCTGGCTGGCCAGCATGGTCATGAAAACCGATGCGCAACAAGGCATCTTCCTCAATATCGTCGTCGGCATCGTGGGCGCCTTTCTGGGTGGCTGGCTGCTGGCGCCCCTGTTCGGCACGGGCACCATCAATAGCGACAACTTCAGCGTGTCTTCGCTGCTGGTTTCATTCCTGGGCGCCGTGATCCTGCTGGGCATCGTGAATCTTTTGCGCCGCGGCAAAATCCGCTAGACCGGCGACACGCCGTGCCTCACGAGGTGGCCGGGCCGCGCAAGCGCCCGGCCACTTTTATTGCTGCTAGGACACGTATGGACAATACCACAGTCGCCGCACGGAAAAATGCGGGCTGGCGGCCGGCTCCTGCCCCTACGCCACTGATAATGATGCAATTTAAGCAATTATGCCGAAACATGCCACCCGGAAAATGTCATTGACTAGTGCGAGTTCGATACGGATACTCTAGGTCGCCCGCTGAGAAAAACACTGGGTACACGTTGGTTCCGACTTCCCACCATGTAAAAAGACTAGAACTCGAATGAAAAAATCTTTAATCGCGCTCGCCATCCTGAGCAATTTCGCACACGCCGACGAAGGCATGTGGATGCCCCAACAGCTGCCACAAGTAGCCAAGGAACTGAAAGCGGCCGGACTGAAACTCGATCCGACCACCCTGACCAAACTGACCGAGTTCCCGATGGGCGCCATTGTCAGCCTGGGTGGTTGCTCGGCCTCGTTCGTCTCGCCGCAAGGTCTGGTTGCCACCAACCACCATTGCGTCTACAACAGCGTGGCGGTCAATTCGACCAAGGAACGCGATTTGCTGGCCAACGGCTTCCTGGCCAAGACCTTCGCTGAAGAATTGCCGGCCGCTCCGGGCAGCCGCATCTTCGTCACCTCGGCCGTGACGAATGTCAGCGACAAGATCATCACCGCCGACGTGGCCAAGCTGCAAGGCAAGGCACGCATCGACGCGATCGAGAAAAACCAGAAAAAACTGGTCGCCGAATGCGAAAAAGAAGCCGGCTTCCGCTGCACCGTGTCGAGCTACTACGGCGGCCTGGAGTTCTACCTGATCAAGCAACTGGAAATCCGCGACGTGCGCCTGGTACACGCGCCTCCAGCGGGCGTAGGCAAATTCGGCGGCGACACCGACAACTGGATGTGGCCACGCCACACGGGCGACTACGGTTTCTACCGCGCCTATGTCAGCCGCGACGGCAAAGCTGCCGACTTCAGCAAGGACAACGTGCCGTACCAGCCAAAACACGTGCTGAAACTGGCCAAGGATGGCTTGAAAGAAGGCGATTTCGTGATGGCGCTGGGCTACCCTGGCCGCACCAACCGTCACCGCCTGCCATCGGAAGTGGCGTTCACGTTTGACTGGAACTATCCGGCCTTCGTGAAAGCGTCGGGCGAAACCCTGGCCATCATCGCGCGCGAAACCAAGGACAACAAGGACATTGCCCTGAAATACGCGGGTCAGGTCGCTGGCGTGAACAATTACTACAAGAACCGCCAAGGCATGCTCGATTCCTACGCCGGCAGCGACTTCCTGGCGCGCAAGACAACGGAACACGAAGCCCTGAAAACCTGGGTCAACGCCAATGCTGCCCGCAAGGCGGAGTTTGCCGGCGACATCGAGCAAGTGGAAAAGCTGATCGCCGAACGCGATGCCGACACCAAGCGCGACTTCTTCCTGGGCTACGCACAGCCACGCCTGCTGAACACGGCACGCAGTCTGTATCGTTTGTCCAACGAAAGCACCAAGGCCGATACGGAACGCAAGTCCGGCTACCAGACGCGCGATTTGCCGCGCATGGAAGCGGGCATCACCTCGGTCGAGCGCACCTACGATGAAAAAGTCGACAAGGCGCTGGTACTGAACAGCCTGACCAAGTACGCCGCGCAACCGGCAGCACAGCGCCGCGCCAGCTTTGACGCCGCCATCGGCATCAAGGACGGCATGTCGCCAGCCGACCTGTCCGCCGCCCTGGACAAACTGTATGCGGGCAGCAAGCTGGCCGACAAGGCCGAGCGCGCAGCATGGCTGAAACGCACGCCTGCCGAATTCCAGGCCAGCAAGGACAGCTTCATCCAGGCAGCCGTCGCCATGTATCCTGACTCGCTGAAAAACGAAGCGGAAGACGAAGAACTGGCAGGCAAGATCCAGCAAGCCTACGCCAACTACATGAAAGCAAAAATTGCCTTCATGAAGAGCAAAGGACTAGCCGTCTACCCTGACGCCAACAGCACCCTGCGCGTAACGTTCGGCAAAGTGGCCGGCCGTGACCATGGCGCCGACGGCACCACCTGGACCGCTTTCACCACCGTCAATGGCGTCGCTGCCAAAGCCACGGGCCAGGGCGAGTTCAATGCACCAGCGAATCAACTGGCGGCGATCAAAGCCAAGGACTTCGGTAAATTCGTCGATCCGAAGCTGAAAACCGTGCCGGTCGACTACCTGGCAACGTTGGATATCACCGGTGGCAACTCCGGTTCGGCTGCCCTGAACTCGAAAGGTGAATTCATCGGCCTGGCCTTCGACGGCACGCTGGACTCGATCATCTCCGATTGGGACTACAACAAGGCCAACACCCGTTCGATCCAGGTCGACCTGCGCTACATGCTGTGGAACATGAAACACATCGACCACGCAGATAACCTGCTGAAAGAAATGGGCGCTGAATAACAAAAAGCAATAACCCGGCAACGGGCGCTTTAGCCTGAGCCACTCCTGCGGGAGTGGCTTTTTTTCGCCTAGCGTTTTACTTTGGTGAAACGGTAAGGCACTTCTTCCTCCTCGCCAAACACGTGTGCCCTGCCACTTCCCAGCGGCAACATGACCCGCCGGCCATCCTGGCGCAGCAAGGCCAGGTCGGCGCCGGGAAAGCGCTGCGCCAGCAGCGGATACGCCGGCCGGGCTATGCTGGCGGCGGGAATCACGATGCGGTAATCGGCCTCGCCAAAGTCCAGCAGCAGCGCGGGAGCCTCAGGCCCCGGCAGCGCCGTGATGCGCAGGCGCGTGCTTCCCTTGACAAGCTCGAAGGCTGACCACGGGGGCAAGCTGCGCCGCATGGAGCCGATCTGCAACTGTGGCGCCTGGCCCGCATCGGCCGACGTCAGCAAGACATCGGGCCGCTCCTCCGCTACTGCCCCATCGACGGCCAGCAGCCAGCCACGGTAACGTATCAGCGCCCCCTGCGCGGTGGCCGTGACGGAACCGCCCTGCGTCACGGGTTCCTTGCTTGCCGGCAAGCGCAATGGCGCCGCCTGTGCCGCCAGGCAAGCCCACCACACCAGTGCCGCCATCGCTGCCTTGCCCATGCCGCCTCCACCCTTGCGCCTGAAAGGTATTCATAACACAAGTCCGGCGATCGCCTGCTGTCGCGCATCAAGGCAGAAGCGCCGGTGCTACAATTGGCCCCTAGCGGGCGTACTTACCCAGCGCGCCTTCCCCCTCCCAGACTCAGACCGCTATGCCACCAGACTTGCGCACGACCTACGAACTCGGCAACCACAACCAGACCACGACCTGGCTGGAATGCATCACCTTCTACAAAGATCTCGCCGCACGCTATCCGCAGGTGCTGCACTTCGAACAGATCGGCCTGTCCGACTCGGGCGTGCCCATCCACGCTGGCGTCGTCAGCGCCGATGGCGTGTTCGACCGCAAGCAGATCAAGCGTGCAGGCCGCACCGTCTTTTTCAACAACAACGGCATCCATCCGGGCGAACCGGAAGGCATCGACGCCTGCATGGCCATCGTGCGCGACCTCTGCACACAGCCCGAGCGCCTGGCGGCGCTGGGCAGCACCGTGCTGCTGTTCATTCCGATCTACAACGTCGATGGCAGCCTGAACCGCGCTAATACCTCGCGCGTAAACCAGGATGGCCCGGAGCAATTCGGTTTCCGCGGCAACAGCCGCCACCTGGACTTGAACCGCGATTTCATCAAGTGCGACAGCCTGAACGCGCAAGTGTTCAACCGCCTGCTGGCCAGCTGGGACCCGGACGTGATGGTCGACACGCACACGTCGAACGGCGCCGACTATCCGTACACGATGACCCTGATCCACACGCAGACGGATAAGCTGGGCAATGGCCTCGGCCCCTTCCTGCAAGACACCATGCTGCCGCACATCTTTGCGGCCATGGAAAGCGCCGGCTGGCCCACCTGCCCGTACGTCAATCCCGTCAAGGACAGCCCCGACCACGGCATCGCCGAATTCCTCGAAGTGCCCCGCTTTTCCACCGGTTTTGCGGCCCTGCATCACGTCATCGGTTTCATGCCGGAAACGCACATGCTCAAACCGTTTGCCGACCGCTACGCTTCCATGCGCGCCCTGCTCGACATCACGATGGCGTTTACCATCGAACATGGCGAGACAATCCGCCAATTGCGCGCGCAAGCCAAGGCGGCGGGACGCACGCAAGCCGAATGGCCGATCCACTGGGCCATGAATGAAGAGCAACCGTCGACCTTCCCCTTCAAGGGCTATGCGGCGCAATACACGCCGAGTATCCTGGGCGACTACCAGCGCCTGTCCTACGACCGCTCGCAGCCGTGGGAGCGCGATATCGCCTACTACAACCGCTTCGATGCGGACGTCACCGTGGCCGCGCCGAAAGCCTATGTCGTGCCCCAAGCCTGGCGCGAAGTCATCGAGCGGCTGCGCTGGAACGGCGTCGAAATGTCGCGAATCACCGCCGAACAGACCTTAACGGCGCGCTACTACCACATCGCATCCGTCGGCACGCGCGCCACCGCCTACGAAGGCCATATGTTCCACGACACGGTGGAAGTGGAAGCACGCACGGGCCAGTTCACGGTGCAGGCGGGCGATTATGTCATCAGCCTGGCGCAGGACAACGCCCGCTACGCCGTGGAAACGCTGGAACCGCAGGCGCACGACAGTTTCTTCCGCTGGGGCTTCTTCAACAGCGTGCTGGAGAAGAAAGAAGCGTTCTCCGATTACGTCTTCGAAGACATGGCATCCGAACTGCTGCGCGACGAACCGGCGCTGGCGGCCAAATTCGCCGACTGGAAAGCAGCGAATCCGGCCTTGCTGAGCAATCAGGAAGCCGTGCTCGATTTCATTTTTGAGCACTGCCAGCGCTTTGCCGAGCCCGAATGGCGGCGTTACCCGGTCATTGCCCTGATGTAACTCCGGGCTGTAGCGAATGCAACATCCTGGCGCCGCATCGGAGACCCCGGTGCGGCGCCTCTTTCTGTGCCCTGCCCACAAGGTAATCCCATGCACTACGCACTGAACCTGCGCACCTTTATTTACAGCCATTATTTTTACCTGGGCTTGCGCGTGGCCGTCGGCCTGGTGGGCCTGGCCTTGCTGACCCAGGAAATCAGCGACAGCGCCACCGCCATGACGGTATGCATCGGCGCCCTGTGCACGACCCTGATGGACATGCCCAGCCCGCTGCGCCACAAATTCAACGAAATGCTCGCTTCCGTGCTGCTGTGCAGCGCCGTCACCCTGCTGATCAGCCTGTGCGGGCCCGTGCAGTGGCTCTTGATGACGGTACTCGTGCTGGTGAGCTTTCTCGCCAGCATGATGGTGGTGTACGGCAAGAAGTCCATGCCCTTGCAGCTGGCCGCCCTGTTCATCATGACCATGTCGATGGAGCACCAGATGACGTGGCAGCAATCGTTCCACCACGCGGGCCTGTTCATGCTGGGCGGATTGATCTATCTGGCCTATGCCATGGCCATCGCCTGGGTCTTGCGCCACCGCATCAAACAGCAAGTGCTGGCCGAAGCCCTGTTCGAGTTAGCCGCCTACATCGACATCAAGGCCGATTTCTACGACACGCGTTTCAATTTGACGGAGCAATTCAACAAGCTGGTGCGCCATCAAAGTATTTTGGCCGACCGCCAGCAAGCGTCGCGCGACCTGATTCTGCGCAGCCACAAGAACAGCAAGGACGCCATCGTCGTGCAAGTGCACGTGTGCATGCTGGATTTATATGAACTGATCCTTTCCACGCACACGGACTACGCGCTGCTGCGCCAGCACCTGGCCGACTCCGAGGTGCTGCAATCCTTGCACGACCTCGCCTACAAGGCGGCGCGCGATATCGAAGCCGTGGCGTATGCCGTCACGCGCAAGCGCGCCTCGTATGCGCACATCAGTTATGACAAGGAATGGGCCGATATCGAAGGAGAAATTGCCCGCCTGCACGCACAAGGCGACGCTGCGCAGGAAGCGCTGGCGACCTTGCGCGCGCAGCGCAACAAGATCCGTGCCATTCTGAAGATGATCGCGGAGCTGCACCTGGCCACGCAAAAAGTCTACGACAACGTGCCGTTCTGGAGCGGTGCCGACATGGCGCCATTCCTGTCGCAGCAGAAATACGAATTCAAGACCCTGCTGTCGAATTTGCGCCTCGATTCACCCATCTTCCGCTTCGCCCTGCGCGTCTCGATGGCCATCTCGGTGGGATTGCTGATCGGCCACTGGCTGCCGTATGCGGCGCACAGCTACTGGATCGTGCTGACCATCGTCATCATCCTGCGCCCCACGTTCAGCATGACGCGCCAGCGCCGCGCCGACCGCATCATCGGCACCATCATCGGCTGCGTGGTCACGGCCATCGTGATCCGCTTCGTGCACAGCAATATCGTGCTGATGGCCATTCTATTTCTCTCCATCGTCGCCACGCCCACCTTCATCTATCTGCGCTACCGCTACACGGCCATCGCCGTGAGCCTGATGATCTTGCTGCAAATGCACCTGGTGGCGCCCAGCAATACGAACCTGGTCAGCGAGCGCCTGATCGATACCCTGATCGGCGCGGCGGTCGCCACCGTGTTCAGCTTCGTGCTGGCCAACTGGGAATACCAAAGCCTGCCACGGCTGGTGCGCCAGGTGCTCAACGTGAACCTCAGCTATATGCAGGCCAGCTTCGCGCTGCTGCAGGGAAAATGCTTCGATGATTTCGCCTACCGCATCGAGCGCAAGCGATTGATGGACAGCCTGGCAGCCCTCAGCTCGGCGCTGGTGCGCATGCTCGACGAACCGGCCAGCAAGCAGCGCGCAGTGGAAGACATCAACTTGTTCATCGTGCAAAATTACCTGCTGGTGGCCCACGTGGCGGCGCTGCGCTCGATCCTGGGACGCCACGCCAGCCAGCTGCCTGTCGCGCCCGTCAACGCCCTGCTCAGCCACAGCCATACGCAAGTGTGTTTGACCCTGTCGCGCGCGCTGGAGCAACTCGACAACAAGGCCACCATCAGCGCGCCGCTGGCTACCCCTGCCGCGCCGCCCGTCAGCGACGTGGCCTGGTCGGGCTGGCCGCTGGTCAAGCGACGCATCCGGTTGTTGCAAGCCGATGCGGACAAGATTGTGATACATAGCGCGGCGATCGTGCACATCGTCTCACCACGCGGCTGACAAAAAGTCCATGGCGTTGTTGCCGCGCCTCGTCGTACATTCGTACTGCCTTCGGCACGACGCCTAGCCCTGAACATTTTGTCAGCCGCGTTATCCAGGCTGGCCTGCCTGCGGCAGGCCACCAATCACTACTTCAGATACTGCTCGAACCAGCCAATGGTGCGTTTCTGCAAGTCGCGCTGGTGTTCGGGCTTGCGGAAGGAATGGCCTTCGCCATCGTAGATGAACAGGCTGGACGGCACGCCCATGGCGCGCAAGCCGTGCCAGAATTCCAGCGACTGGGCGGCCGGCGTTTCCACGTCGCGCTCGCCCACATAGATCAGGGTCGGCGTCTTCGCCGCCTTGATCGATTCGATGGGCGAAGCACGGCGGTAAACCTCGGGCTTGTCATACGCGGACGCGCCAAAGAACGGGATCATCCACTGGTTGATGCCGTTCTGGCCATAGTAACTGATCCAGTTCGATACTCCCGCGCCCGCCACGGCCGCCTTGAAGCGGTCGCTGTGCGTGACGCCCCACATGGTCATGAAGCCGCCATACGAATGGCCGATCAGGCCCAGGCGCTGGCCGTCGACGGGCGCCACTTTTTCCACCGCATCGATACCGGCCAGGATGTCGCGCCAGTCGCCGCCGCCAAAGTCCGCCATGTTGGCGCGCGTAAACGCCTGGCCTTGGCCAAAGCTGCCGCGCGGATTCGGCAGGAAGACGAAATAGCCTTTTTGCGTCAATTCCTCGATCACGGTGCTCGCTGCCACATAACGGGGCGAGGCGGCGGCGCCCGGGCCACCATGCACGTTGACGATCATCGGGTAGCGCTTGCCGGCCTCCACCGACAACGGTCCCAGCAGCCAGCCCTGCACCTTGTATTGCTCGTTGCTCCAGCCCACGTTCCGCACCGTCAGTTGCGGCGCAAAGCCGTCATTGTCGCGCGTGATCTTTTTCAGCTGGCCCACCGGTCCCGCCACCAGGTAGCTGGCGTGCGTAAAATCTTCCTGTGCGGCAGCGGCTTGGCGGCCATCGGCGCTGAACGACAGACGACCATCGCTGCCGCTACTGCTGAGCTCACCGAGCATCACGGGCTGGGCCGGACCGGTTTGCGCATCGACGGGCACCAGCGCCAGCTGCGAATCGATCAGCGCAGTCGCCAGCAAGCCGGCGCCGCGCCAGACGACGCCATTGAAGGTGCCGCGATAGTCTTGCGTGAGATTGCGCGGCGTGCCGCCGGCCAGCGGTACGGTATAAATGTCGCCGCCGATGGAGCCGAAATCGCTCATCAGGCCGCCGATGAAGGCCACCGTCTTGCCATCCGGTGAGACGGAAGGCAAGTTCAGCTGCATGGCCGGTGATGCGATCACGCGCAGGGCGCCCGTGGCGGCATCGATATGGCTGAGCTTGGCCACCCACCAGTTGCTGTCGCCATTGCCTTGCGCGCTGGTGGCGACAAAGCCGCGGCCATCGGGCGTCCAGCTGTATTCATACACATAGGTATCGCTTGGTGACAGCAAACGCGGTTCGCCGCCACTGGCAGGCACGACGGCGATGCGCTGGGCGTCGTCTTCGCTGCCCACCTCGCCCACCTGGCGCACGCCCGCCTCCACGGCGCCGGCCAACTTGCGCGCGCCCACCGTGGCGAGCAAGGCCAGCTGCTTGCCGTCGGGCGACCAGCGCGCCGTACCGGCCACGCCCTTGATACTGGTTAACATCCGCACTGGCGCCTGCGCCAGGGTAGCCAGGTACAGCTGCGCCGTGCCCGCCTTGGCGTCGTAGCCAACGAAGGCCAGCTGCCTGCCATCGGGCGACCAGCTGGGCTTGTCGTACGAACACACGGTGCAAGGATCGAATTGCTGCACGATGGCGCCGTTGGCGGCGTCGCGCACGACGATGACTGCATGCGGGCGCTGCGGCTGTGGCTGTTCCGCCGCCTTGCTCGATTCAATGGCGGCGATGTGCTGGCCATTGGCCGACAGGGCCACGGCACGGTAATCGCGCAATGCCGGCTCGGTGGCAGGGGCGGCCTGCGCCACGCTCCCCAGAAGGCTGCTTGCCAGCAAGCCGCAAGCGGCCAGATCAGTTATTTTCATCATGTAAATTCCGGTTAGAAATAAAAAAAACCGCCGGCAAGCGCGGCGGTTTCGGATGGAACAGACTGCATTAGCGGGCCTTCTTGCCCAGGTGCGAATGCCGCATGCTGTACAGGAAATAAATGGCTACCGTTACCGCCATCCACACGCTGAACACGACAAACGTCGTATGCGGCAAATCGCGCATGATGTACAGGCAAGCCAGGATGCTCAGGCCGGGAATCACATATGGGCCGAATGGCACGCTGAAGCCTTCGATGCGGTTGGCGCCCTGCTTGTGGCGCAGCACGGGCACGGCAACCGAGACGACCATGAAGGCGGTCAGGGTGCCGATGCTGACCATGTCCCACAAATAAGTGGCATCGATGGAGCCGGCCACCACGGCCACCACCAGGCAGACGATGATGGTATTGCTGACTGGCACCAGGGTGCGCGGGTGGATCTTCTGGAACGACTTCGGGATCAGGCCGTCGCGGCTGACGGCAAACAGGATGCGCGTCTGGCCATAGATCGTCACCAGGGTCACGCTGAAGACGGAAATGACGGCGCCGGCCGACAGCACCAGCGCGGGCCAGGTCTTGCCCGTGACGTTTTGCAGGATCACCGCCAGGCCCGCTTCCTGGCCTTCGAACAATTTCGCCTGTTGCGCGCCCAGGGCGGCCACGGCCACCAGCAAATAAAACACGGTGACGATGAGCAAGGCGCCGAGGATGCCGCGCGGCACATTGCGCGTGGGATTTTTCACTTCGTCGCCCGCCGTCGCCACCGTATCGAGGCCGATGAAGGAGAAGAACACGGTGCCTGCCGCGGCGGTGACGCCCGTCATGCCGGCAAAGCCCTTGCTATTGTCAGTATTAAAGAAGGGAAAGAAGTTGTCGGCATTGAATCCGGAAAACGCGATGACGACAAAAAACACCAGGATCGCCAGCTTGATGATGACCATGATGGCGTTCATCAGGGCCGATTCCTTGGCGCCGCGCAACAGCAAAAAGCCGCACATGCAGATCAAAAAGATCGGCGGCAGGTTGATGTGGCCGGCATGAAACTCCATGCCATGCGGGCCGGAAACGATCATCGGCGTGCGCAGCATCTCGGGAATGTGCCAGCCGAAGGCATTTTCCAGGAAGTTGTTCAGGTAGGACGACCAGCCGATGGCCACGGCACTGCCCGCCAAGCCGTATTCGAGCAGCAAGCAGGCTGCCATGATGAAGGCAAGAAACTCACCCACGGTGGCGTAGGCAAACGAATACGAGGAGCCGGAAGCGGGAATGCGGAACGACAGCTCCGCATAGCACAAGGCCGTCAAGCCGGCCGTGATGGCGGCGATCAGGAAAGACAGGACGACCGAAGGGCCCGCCTTGGGGACGGCTTCGACCATGGTAAAGAAAATGCCCGTGCCGATGGTGGCGCCGACGCCGATCATGGTGAGGGAAAACAGGCCGATGGAGCGGCTCAAGCCGCTGCTGCTGAGGCCTTCACCATATTCGACCGTGGTATCGATCGGCTTGGTGCGGCAAAGTTTCTGGACCAGGGTTTGGCTCACTAGCATTCCTTTATGAGGCACACATATTCGTATGACGGGTAAAAACAAATAGCGCTCCGGCCCTACCTGGCAAAAAACCGGAAAGATCGCGTCCATTTTCAAAACTAAGCGATTATAGGGCTTTCATCGGCTCAGCTAAACAGAACTTTGATGCAAGGAAACAACGCCAGGCGTGCGCCGGCAAAGCCGCAGGAGTGCAGGCGAAGAAGAAATTGTTTATATGAAAGAAAAAGCGCGCCGCTGCGGGGGCAGGGACGCGCTTTTGACTCAGCTCAACTACGCTGGCTTACTTCTTGACGTTTGGCGCATCGGCCGGCGGCCAGCCTGCCTCGTAGCCTTGCGGCACGTCGTCGCGGCGGTCTTTCGGCGCCAGGCCCAGCACGTAGTACAGCACCGTCAGCAGGATCAGCCAGGCTGGTCCGACCATCAGGGCGATGCGCGTATCGGGGAAATACGCCATCAAGCCGATCACCAGCGCCAGGAAGGCCAGCGAAATCCAGGAACCGTAGGGCGCGAACGGCATGCGGAAGGCCAGGTTCTTGATTTCCAGCGGCGTCAAGGTCTTGCGGAACTGGATCTGCGTGACCAGGATCACGCCCCAGGTCCAGACGGCGCCGAAGGTGGAGATCGAGGTGACCCAGATAAACACTTTTTCCGGCACCAGGTAGTTCAACAACACGCCCAGCAGCAGCGCGAAGACGGACACCAGGATGGCGCGGCGCGGCACGCCGCTGGCCGTGGTTTCCGCAAACGCCTTCGGCGCCTGGCCTTGCAGCGCCAGGTTGTACAGCATGCGACCGGTGCTGAAGATGCCGCCATTGCACGACGACAATGCCGCCGTCAGCACGACGAAGTTGATGATGCCGGCGGCCGTCTTGATGCCCAGGCGTTCGAACGTCATCACGAAGGGACTGCCGGTGGTGCCGATTTCATTCCATGGGTAGATCGACAGGATGACGAACAGCGCGCCGACATAGAAAATCAGGATGCGCCAGAACACCGAATTGATGGCGTCGGGAATCGATTTCTTCGGGTTGGCCGCTTCGCCGGCCGTCAGGCCGATCATTTCCACGCCCAGATAGGCAAACATCACCATCTGCAGCGACATCAGCACGCCTTGCGCGCCATTCGGGAAGAAGCCGCCATGCGTCCACAGGTTCGAGATACCGACGGCCACGCCGCCATTGCCCAAACCAAAGACGATCATGCCCGTGCCGCCGACGATCATCAGGATGATGGTGACCACCTTGATCAGGGCGAACCAGAACTCGAACTCGCCGTAAGCTTTCACGGCCAGCAGGTTGATCGCGCCCATGGAGCCCAAGGCCGCCAGGGCCCAGATCCAGCGCGGCACGTCGGGGAACCAGATGCCCATATAGATGGCGACGGCGGTAATTTCCGCCACGCATGTGACGAGCCACAGGAACCAGTAGTTCCAGCCCGTCAGATAGCCTTGCAGGGGTCCCAGGTAATCCTGGGCATAGCGGCTGAAAGAACCGGCCACGGGATTGTGCACGGCCATTTCACCCAGCGCGCGCATGATCATGAAGATGACCGCGCCACCGATGATATACGACAGCATGATGCCGGGACCGGCCATCTTGATCGCGTTGCCGGAACCCAAAAAGAGGCCCACGCCAATCGCGGCGCCCAGCGCCATCAGGCGGATTTGCCGCTCGCCCAGGCCGCGGTGCAAGCCTTGTTCACTCGTTTTCATTACGTGTCTCCGTTTTTTTCTTGAATACACCGATCCCTCGCCCCAATGGCGGTTCCGCTCTTGCTGGAAAGGAGGAAAAGGCGAGCCGGCGGTTATCGCCGGCATGCTCATGTGGTCAGGCTACGGCGTCAGGCCAGTTCGGCGATCAGTTCGATCTCGACGCAAGCGCCCAGCGGGATTTGCGCCACGCCGAAGGCGGAGCGGGCGTGCTTGCCGCTGTCGCCAAAGACTTCGACGAACAGTTCCGAGGCGCCATTGGTCACCAGGTGCTGTTCCGTGAATGTGGAGGTGGAATTGACCAGGCTCATGACCTTGACGATGCGCTTGACCTTGTTCAAGTCGCCGCCGCACGCGTCTTGCAAGGTGGCGATCAGTTCGATGGCGATGCCGCGCGCAGCGATCTTGCCTTCTTCCGTGGTGACGTCCTTGCCCAGTTGACCGACCCATACCTTGCCATCCTTCTTGGCCAGATGGCCGGACAGGAAGACGGTATTGCCCGTGCGGGCATGCATCACGTAGGCGGCAGCTGGTGCGGCAACGACTGGCAGTTCAATGTTGAGGGCTTTGAGTTTTTCGTAAAACGACATGCTATTTCTCCAAGAAAACAATATAAGCGAAACCAAAATTCATGCACGGCAGGGCACGGAGGATGACGCCCTGGCAGCGCGGTAGTGACCGACAACAGTGCCAGATTAAACGTCATCATATTGGTGAACGAGCAGTTTTAGTTCACAAATAGGCCCGGTTATTCAGTGGATTATACCGACAATCAAACAAAATTCAGCATTGGTTCATGAAGCATGCTCTACAGGCATCGAGCGTGACTTTTTTCATTAAATTATCACTTATGCAATGTCAAGCCCTCCGGGTCAAGGTTTATCGCCTGCAAAAATGCCTGGTCGTGCGAAACCACAAGTAACGCCCCCTGATATTGCAGCAGCATCTGCTCCAGCGCCTGCAGGCTGGCCAGGTCCAGATGATTGTCGGGTTCATCGAGCAACAGCAGTTGCGGCGGCGCCAGCGCATACAATTCGGCCGCCAGCGCCACCTTCATGCGCTCGCCGCCGCTGAGCAAACGACTGGGCATGGTGGCGCGCGCGCCGGCAATGCCCAGCAGCGCCAGCCGCGTGCGCAGCTCGCCTTCCGGCACAATGCTGTTGCGTTCCTGCAAGCGTTGCACGGCGCTCCACTCGCCTTCCCGCAGGCCCGCATGCTGGTCCAGCCAGGCCACCTGCGCATGGCAGCGCAGCGCGCCGCTGGCCGGTGTCAGCTGTCCGGCGATCACGCGCAGCAGGGTCGACTTGCCGCTGCCATTGTCGCCCGTCACGGCCAAGCGGCGCGGCCCGCTGAGTACCAGGTTGATCGCGTGCGCCTGGCCATGCGGCAAGACCACGTCGCGCAATTCCAGCAGCAATTTTCCATTCGGCACCAGGCTCTCGGGCGCCAGCAGCAAGCGTTCGACCTCGGGCGCGCAGCGGGCGCTGGCGTCCATCACGCGCTGCTGGCGCGCCTGCTGCGCCTCTTGCGCGCGCAGGCGCAGCTTGCCCTGGCTATCCTGGCTTTTCTCCTTTTTCGCGTCGAGCAGCAGCTTGCTTTGATTGCCTTCGCGGCCCTCGCGTTCACCGCGCGTCACCCGTTTATGTTGCCGTTCTGCCTGCTGCTGCGCCTCGCGCTGTTCACGTCTGGCACCGGCCTTTTCCGCTTGCAGGGCGGCAACGTAGGCGGCCTGCTCCAGTTCCCGCTGCTGCGCATACAAGGCGTAATTGCCGCCATAGCTGCGCAAGCCCTGCGGCGACAGCTCGACGATTGCATCGACGTGCCGCAGCAAGGCGCGGTCATGGCTGACCAACAGCAAGCCGCCGGGCCAGCGCGCCATCTGCGCCACCAGGCGGGCGCGCTGTCGCGCATCGAGATGGTTGCTCGGTTCATCGAGCACCAGCCAATCCGCCTGCGACAGCCAGGCGCCCTGCAAGGCGATGCGCTGGCGTTCGCCACCGCTGAGGCGACTCGTCGGCGTGGCGGCATCGACATGGCACAAATCGAGCGCATCGAGCGCCTGGCGCAGGCGGGCGGGGGCATCCCAGCGCTCGCCCACCAGGGCGTAGTCGGCCTCGTCAACGCTGCCGGCGGCGATGCGCGCCAGCGCCGCCAGCACCTCCTGCATGCCGGCGAGGGCCGCCACGGTGGGATAGCGCTGCGG
Organism: Janthinobacterium sp. SUN073; assembly: GCF_030397665.1. GTDB lineage: Bacteria > Pseudomonadota > Gammaproteobacteria > Burkholderiales > Burkholderiaceae_D > Janthinobacterium. Next base: position 1,710,346 of record NZ_JAPUBT010000001.1, read on the forward strand.
ATCGGGTTCCTGCGCCACGTAATGCAGGATGCCGTCGCAGCGCACGGCGCCAGAAGACGGCTGCGCCTGGCCCGCCAGCAGGCGCGCGAGAACGCTCTTGCCCACGCCGTTATCGCCAACGAGGCCGATACGTTGCGGTGCAAAGGAAAATTGCAAATCGGAAAACAGGGCGCGGCCATCGGGCAGCACGAAGGAAAGACGGTCGAGTTGTAGTAATGCGGGCATGGATACTCCTTGAGCAAGGCTGGCGAACCCGCGCGGCGCAATGGTGCGCTGGCGGGAAGGGCGAGGCCGTGCACAGCACGGCAGTATCAATGGCGCATGTCGAAGCGTCCGGGAAGAATGAGGAAAGAAACCGGAGTTTAGCAGAAGATGGAGGCCATTGCCCGGCGCACGTGCCAAGCGGGATTCTCATTGTTTTTTCATATCGATCAGCACGTGTCGGACAGATTCAATCTTTTTCTCAACGGCTACGGTATTTTCTATCTTGTCGCAAAGCAAGAATTCCATCCACCCTTGCCCATCACAGCGGTGGAAGCCGATGCTGGAGCGGCATTCGAACAATTACCGATAGAGACGCCTTTTCTGAAGACTCGCAACGACGCAAGTGGAAAAGAGGGGCGATTATTTATGATTAGCAAATGAAAAGGTGTCGATATGTTCAACTCTCCACGTAGTGGGCCAGCGCGGCTCACAAACCACCTGGCGATGACGCCCGCGCGCAGTGCCATGCGCCCCACTGTCTTGGTATTTCTGCTGTACATTTTCTCCCCTGTCGCCCAGGCCGGCCTTGGCGACATGATCTCGCCGGCCCAAGGGCCCGTCGCCGATGCCAGGGCCATGCACGCGCGCTCCTTTTCAACCGTCCTGAACGCATCGGCCTCGACGAGTTTGCCGTATTCCAGCCACAGGATTGTCCTGCCCGATGGCGGTGTCGCTACGGAGTTTGCCAATACCGACGGTTTCGTATTCGCCGTGTCGTGGGCCGCCCCAACCATGCCAGACCTGGCATCCCTGCTGGGCGCCTACAAACCCTCCCTCGATCGCGCCCAAGTCGCCCAGCGTTCGTCGCGGATTCGTTCGCCGCGCCTGCTCAATGCCTCCGCCGGCGACTGGACCATCGTTTCAAGCGGACACCTGCGCGCCTATTCGGGCTATTCCTACCTGAGTTCCCGGCTGCCGGCAGGCTTCGACCTGGCGACACTGCGCTAAGAGCCTCGCCCAATTCCCCCCCTCAAGGATTCCATGAAAACGACCTCCTTCGCACACCGCTGCCGCCTACCATTGATGTCCGCGGCATTTGCCCTGTTCGCCACCCTCGCCCTGAGCGCTTGCGGCGGCGGCTCCGACTCATCAGTCCCGCCCCCTGCGACCGGGAACCAGCCCGGGAATCAGCCCGTGATACCGCCAGTGGTGGCGCCTCCTGTCGTCGCCCCACCGGTAGTGGTGACTCCGCCTGTGGTCACCAATCCGCCCGTCACCCCCATCGATCCACCGATCATCATCAAGCCTCCTGAGAACAAGCCCGGCGGATCGCCGTTGAATCCGGTCGCCGCCGTCATCGGCGACGACAATGTCGCGCCTATCTATGTCGATGCCGGCCCCGCGAACGGTAACGGCAACACGCCGAACGCGATCTTTGTCGATGTCAAAATTTGCGCTCCGGGCAACGCCAGCAACTGCGCCGTCATCGACCATGTCCTGGTTGACACCGGCTCGGTCGGCCTGCGCGTGTTTGCCGCCGACATGCCCTCCCAACTGCTGGGGAGCTTGGCCAACGCCACCTCAGGCGGTGAACCTTTGGGCCAGTGTATTTCTTTCATCTCCGGCACCACCTGGGGCAGCGTGCGCAGGGCCAACATCCGCATGGGCGGCACCAATCAGGGCGGCAAACTGGCCACCAATATGGCCATCCAGATCATCGCCGATCCGGCCGCCACATTTGCCAGCATCCCGGCAACTTGCCAAACCCAGGGCAGCATGCTGAAAACGGCGGCGGACATGGGCGCCAAGGGCATCATTGGCGTGGGCTTGTTCGCGCAAGACTGCGGCTCCGCGTGCACTGTCTTCGCCGCTCCGGTCTACTACGCGTGCTCCTCGGCTCCATGCCACCAAATTCCAGTGCCGCTGGCTGATCAGGTTGGCAATCCCCTCACCGGCTTTGGCGCCGATAACAACGGCAACATCATCATCTTGCCCACCTTGTCGAACCACGTTGCCAACCGCGCCGAGGGCATGCTGATCTTTGGCCTGGGAACCCGCTCGAATAATGCCCTGCCGGCGGGCAGCTCGGTACTGGCCGCCACCAATCTCGGCTACTTTTCGTCGGACTTCAATGGCCGCACCTTGAGCAACAGCTTCATCGACAGCGGCTCGACCATTAACTACTTCCCCGCTGGCGGCAACTTCATCTCCTGCAGTGGTGCAAACTCCGCCTTCTTCTGCCCCGGCGGCGCCCTGTCGCTCACGGCCTCGAACACGGGCCGTGCCGGCACAGTGTCGACCGTCTCCATCCTCACCGTCGACGCATTGGCCGCGTTCAGCGCAAACCCGACCGCCCATGCGTTTGAGGGTTTGGCTGGCGCCGTGGGAGCGCCTTACCAGACCTTGAACATGGGGGCGAGCTTCTTTTTTGGCCGCTCGGTTGGCATGCTGATCGATGGCCGCTCCGCAGTGGGGGTGAGCGCCACGGGCCCCGTCTTTACGCATACGCCTTAGCCCTCCAGCCCCGCCGGCTGCCGGCAAAAGACGCTCCCGAGCGGGATTATTAACGCTGGCCCAGCGTCGTGTCGCCGAACAGGTTCTGGTACTCGCGCGGCTGCGAGCGCCAGTACTGTGGTGGCGCCTGCACTTGCGCGCCCAGCTGGGCCGCCGCATGCCAGGGCCAGCGCGGATCGAACAGGATGGCGCGCGCCAGCGCCACCATGTCGGACTGGCCATTGGCAATGATGTCTTGCGCCTGCTGCGCGTCCGTGATCAAGCCGACGCTGATGGTGGGCAAGCCGCTGTCGCGCTTGATGCGTTCGGCAAACGCCACCTGGTAGCCGGGTCCCACGGGGATCTGCTGCTGCGGCGAAATGCCGCCGCTGGAGACGTGAATGAAATCGGCGCCCAGCTGCTTGAGTTCCTGCGCGAAACGCACGCTTTGCTCGATCTCCCAGCCGTCCTCGACCCAGTCGGTGGCGGAAAGGCGCACGCCCACGGCCATGCTGGCGGGCACGGCGGCGCGCACGGCTTCATAGATTTCCAGCGGAAAGCGCATACGGTTGTCCAGGCTGCCGCCATAGGCATCCGTGCGGTGATTCGACAGGGGCGACAGGAACTGGTGCAGCAAATAGCCGTGCGCCGCGTGCAATTCGATGCCCTCGATACCGAGCGCATGCACGCGCTGGGCGGCCGCGACAAAGGCGCCCTTGATTTGCAACAAACCCATCTCGTCGAGGGCGATCGGCACGGTTTCGCCGGGCGCGTGGGCGATGGCGGACGGCGCCACCGTTTGCCAGCCGCCGTCGGCCAGATGCACGCAAGCACCGCCCTGCCATGGCGCGCGGCTCGACGCCTTGCGTCCCGCGTGGCCCAACTGCACCACCAGCGGAATCGGAGCGTGACGGCGGATCGCCTGCACCACGCCGGCCAGCGCAGCCTGATTCGCATCCGACCACAGGCCCAGGTCATCGGCCGAGATACGTCCCTCGGGCGAGACGGCCGTCGCCTCCGTCATCAGCAAGCCCGCGCCGGACAGGGCCAGGTGGCCCAGGTGGATCATGTGCCAGTCGGTGGCGTTGCCATTGTCGGCCGAGTACTGGCACATGGGCGCAATGGCGATGCGGTTGGCCACCTGCAGCGGCCCCAGTGCATACGGCGTGAATAGCTGGCTCATGGCGGACTTTCGGAAAGGGGGAAGCACCGATTCTACTGCGCTTTGGAAAGCACGGCTTACACCTGCTTACGTTTGATACAGCGCAAGGGCTAGCCTTGCGCAGGCGAGGACGTTAATCTGGACACATCAACAACACCCGCACTGCCACCCCCAGGAGAACACATGAACACGACGACCACCGCCAGCCGCATCCACCCCTTGATGGCCGGCGCCGCCATTTCCGTGACGGTCCTGTGCCTGGTGGGCGCGGCGTCCATCGCCGGCATCCTGCCCAATTCGCGGGCGAATGTGCCGGCCACGCCAGCCACCCCTGCCGACGTGGCCGCCATGACGCCGGCGAACGCCGCAGCCCTGGCAGCGCCTGTAGCAGCACCGGTGGCCGCGCCTGTTGTCGCGCAAGCCGCCCCGGCACCGGCGCCCGTCGTGCACAAGCGCGTCGTGCACCACACGCAAGTGGCGCAGGCGCGTCCTGCCTACAATGACGATGGCTACCGCGACACAGCCTACCGCGAACCCGTGCGCCAGCAGCCAGTGCCTGCGCCGGCACCAGCCCAGCCCAATTACGTGGGCATCGGCACGGGTGCCGTTATCGGCGGCTTGATCGGCAATCAGGTCGGTGGCGGCCGCGGCAAGGCGCTGGCGACGGTGGCCGGCGTGATCGGCGGCGGCATGCTGGGCAATGCGGTGCAGAACCAGGTACAACAGCCGCCACAACGTTAAACTAGGTCAGTCGTACGGTCCCAGATAGTCGAGCTTGCCCACGGTCACGCCATTGTTGCGCAAAATGGCGTGGACCATGGAGATGTGGAAATAGAAGTTCGGCAAGGCAAAGCTGAGCAGGTAATTGTCGCCCGAAAATTTCTTGCCCTCGTCAGTCCAGTTCAGCACCACTTCCTTCTGCGCGCTGCCCGCCATCTGGCCCGCATTCACGCTGTCGATGTAGGCGATGGTGTTGGCGATACGCTCTTGCAACTGCTCGAACGACGCTTCGTTATCCTCGAACTTCGGCGCCGGCACGCCGCTCAGGCGCTCGACCGACATCTTCGACGTATCGCTGGCGCGCTGCACCTGCGCCGTCAAGTCCAGCATGTCGGGCGCCAGTTGCGCGCCCAGTAAAATCTCGGGCACGATGCCATCTTCCTCCACATGGGCTTGCGCTTTTTCCAGCAGGGCCGAGACGACCCGCAAGCCGCGGATGAAGACGGGAATGGTTGCCTGATACATGGACACGGACATGGGGAACTCCTGATAGTGAACGATGAGTCAGTGTACCCGAGGCGCTGTTTTCCGGCAGCGCGCGCAATGCCACTCCTGTGCGCCAGCGCACCAAGCGGCACAGTTACCCTTACTTGTCCAGATTCACCTTGCCGTCCGGCGTGTGGCTAGCCTGTTCCGCCGCTTCGACCTGCGGCGCCTGCTTGGTCTTGCGCTTGCCAGTGAAAAACTTGACGATGGCCGCGCCGCCGCCCACCACGGCCAGGATCAGCACTTTCTTGAAGGCCAGCAGCAGCGCCAGCAACTTGCCAAACAGCCCCAGCTTGCTGGCCACGCCACCCGCCACCAGCGCCGCCAAGCCGTATTCGGCCACCTTGTCCGTCTTGCTGTCGAAATCCGTGTAGCGGTTACCGTCGGTAAATTCCGTGAACGCCGTCACTTGCTGCATTTCTTTCTTGATCGCTTCGATCTGTTGCATGCTGGCGATCGCGTTCAGGTTCAGCACGCCTTCGCGGCCCAGCACGCGCACGTTGTAGTTCAGCGAGTGCTCGCCGCCATCGACCATCAAGTCCTTGGCCCAGTACAGCTTGTGCGTATCCTTGGCATAGCTGGGTTTTTCCGCCCAGCCCATCAAATGGATGCCGGGATAACCCTGCTTCTTGCGCTCCGCGTTATGTTCCAGCACGGACGCCTGCATATCCTTGAGCAATTCGTCGTACTTGATGCTGTCCGCATCGTCATCCTTGATATGGCCTTCCTTTTCATACGTGACGATGACGCCCCAGCTATCGCGCTCGAGCACGCTGGTCTTGGCGGGCACGATCATGCCCAGCGATACCATGCCCGGAGGGTTGCCCCAGGCATCGACCAGCACGCGCTCGGCGTCCGTCGGCGACAAATAACGGAAGTTGGCCGGCAAATCCAGGGTGGCGATGCCGCCCGGCAAAGTGATCTTGCCGCGTTGCAGGTGCAACTGGGCAAGGAATTGCTCGGCCGTCATTTCCGGTGCGGCTGCCTTCTCTTCGGCAGGGGCGGCAGCCGTCAGGCCGGAGAGGGTCAGGCACAGCAAGGCTGTCAGCAGGCGTTTCAACATGATCGATCCAAAAAAATTGCAAAGGGTAAATATTTTAAATCAATTGATTGCTTAATGGATAATTATTTCTGTGCGGCATCTTTTTAAACAAAAAAACGCCAGGCGGGTTTCCCCGGCTGGCGCCTGACACTGTACGTGGCTGGAAGATCAGGACACGCGCACCACCATCAAGCCCGCGCGCAAGCCCACGCGCACGTCCGGGTTGGGGAATACCACCAGCTCTTCCGCGTGCCGCACCGTGTAGACGTGCTCGCCATCGCTGGCGATCACGGCGTGCTGCGGCAGGGAGGTGAAATTCTGCGTGCTGCGGTCGAACGCCATGCGGAATTCATCGCTGTGCTTGATGATTTCCTGCGCCACCTTGAACACGTGCGGTTGTGCCTTGACGGGCTGCGCAGGCAGCCCACGCAGCAAGCCGTCGAGCGCCCGCGACACGTCGTCGAACAGAGACAAATCGTTCTGCCCCAGGGTGCCCACGCGGCCCAGCTCCACCGTGCTGGCGGCCGCACCGCAATGCTCGGCCGAATAATAGCTGTAGGTGCCGGCCGACTGCGGGTTCATGATGATGGCGCCGATGGCCGCCTGGCCCAGCCAGTCTATCAGCTGCGCCTTGGCGTCGTCGGCCACCAGGTCCGGCACGATGGCAAACGTGGGGTACACAGAAGGCCGGATGGCCGTGTGCAAATCCAGGTGCCAGCGCACGGGACCCGCCGCTGCAAAGAACGCTGTTGTGGCGGCGATCATTTCATCGGCGCGCGCGCTTTCCGCCGCTTGCGCGAGGCTGCCCCGCACGGGGCGGAACATGCGATTCAGGTCGGCGTCGATGAAACGCTTGCCGGCCCGGATCGCATCGACATTGCCCACACAAACGAGCAAATCGACGGCCAGCTGCGACGCATCGCGCGACAGCGCGTCGAGCAGATGCGCCAGCACTTCGATCGGCCCCGTCTCGTCGCCATGCACGCCCACCGAGACGGCCACGCTGGCGCGCCCCGCATCGGCTTGCGGCTTGACGACTTGCAGCATGCCGGGCGCCGGCAAGGCCACCGTGAAACCGGCGTTGGCAAACAACTGTGCCACGCCGCTGAAATCAGCCTGCGCCAGCGCCTGCACGGCTGGCGGCAAGCCGCCAGCGCCCGATCCAACTTGTCGTACTTCTTGCGTCATTACACCGCCGCTTCCGCTATGGATTCCGCCGTGATTTTATTCACGGCTTCCGACAAGGTCCACACGTCCAGCATGGCTTGCTCCAGTTCCGTCGCCGCCACATACGCCGACAAGCCCAGCGCGCCCGTCACCGCATCGACGGCCTGGCCCGCATTGCCTTGCCCGGCACGCGCCAGCACCTGCGTCAGCAGACGCTGTTGCGTGCGGCGCAGCGCTTGCTGCGCGTAGTTGCGCAACTGTTCCTGCGACTTGCCTTGCGCGGCCAGCTTCAGGCCACGCTCCAGCGTATCGATGCCCGCCTGGCTGCGCAGGGCCAGGCCCACTTGCAGGAAGGCCGCCAGGTCCATCGCCGCAGGACGCGGCACGGACAGGGCCGGGAACAGGAAGCCGGCGACGACTTCCAGCGCGTCGACCGCATCCCACGCCTGCACGAAGGCAGGCGTCAAGCCCGGCACCAGCGCCGCTTCGGACTTGATGCCGACGGCTTGCAGCAGTTCGCGCTTCGATTCCGCACCAAACAAACGCGTCAGTTCGGCCAAGCCGGCGCCACGCAATTGCTCGGCCGGCACGGACAGCACACCAGTGATCATCGTTTGCTGCAGCACGCGCGTTTGCGCGTCGACCTTGATCGACACGGCGCGCGGAATCGTCAAGGCATCCGCATCGAGCGCGTCGAAGACGGGCGCCAGATTCAGCGCCACCCAGGCCTGGCCCCAGGCCAGGATCACGGCCGATTCGTCCACGCCGTGTTCTACGGACAGGTTGCGGATCATCAGCGGGCCGCAGCGGTTGATCACTTCATTGGCCAGCACGGTCGCCAGGATGGCATTGGCCAGCGGGTGGTCGAGCGCCGAACGGGTTTCCACCAGCAGCGACGGGAAGTAAGGCTTGAGCACCGGCTCGGCCCACGTTTCATCCGTCAACGGCAGGGCCGACAGGATGCGCTTGAAGCGGTTCTTCACGTTGGCGATCACCACCGCCAGTTCCGGCGTGGTCAAGCCACGGTTGTCCAGCTTGCGGCGCGCCAGTTCCGCCACCGATGGCAGTTGCTCCAGCTCGCGCGACAGGGCGCCCTCTTCCTCCAGGCTGGCGATCAGCGCGGCATAGCCATCTTGCACGGCGCTCTCGCTTTGCGCCTGCAACTCGCGCACCAGCAAATGCGTCTGCTGCGTGTTGTCGCGCAAGACCAGGCGTTCGACGTCGTCCGTCATCGCATACAGCTCGCGGTTGCGTTCCGCTTCCGTCAGCTTGCCCGCATTGACTTCCACGTCCAGCCAGATTTTCACGTTCACTTCATGGTCCGAGCAATCCACGCCGGCCGAATTGTCGATCGCATCGGTGAAGATGCGCCCACCCGTCAGCGCGAACTCGATGCGGCCGGCCTGCGTCGCACCCAAATTCCCCCCTTCGGCCACGACCTTCACGCGCAGCTCATTGCCGCTGACGCGGATATGGTCATTCGCGCGGTCCTTCACCTGGGCGTGCGTCTCGGTCGATGCCTTGATATAGGTGCCGATGCCGCCGTTGTAGAACAGGTCCACCGGCGACTTCAGGATGCGGTGCATCAGTTCTTCCGGCGCCAGCGAGGTTTCCGCGATATCGAGCGCGGCGCGGATCTGCGGCGACAGCTCGATCGTGCGCGCGGAACGCGGATACACGCCGCCGCCTGCCGAGATCAATTCCTTGTTGTAGTCATCCCACGAAGAGCGCGGCAAGGCGAACAGGCGCGCGCGTTCTTCGAACGAGACGGCGACGTCCGGTGTCGGGTCGAGGAAGATGTGGCGGTGGTCGAATGCGGCCACCAGTTTCAACTGGCGCGACAGCAGCACGCCATTGCCGAACACGTCGCCCGACATGTCGCCCACGCCGACCATGGTGATCGGGGTGGTGTTCAAGTCGTGGTCCATTTCATAGAAATGGCGCTTCACGGCTTCGAATGCGCCCTTGGCCGTGATGCCCAGTTTCTTGTGGTCGTAGCCGTTCGAGCCGCCCGAGGCAAACGCGTCACCGAGCCAGAAGCCGCGCTGCACGGCGATGCCGTTGGCGATGTCCGAGAACGTGGCCGTGCCCTTGTCGGCAGCCACCACCAGGTACGGGTCGGCATCGTCGAAGCAGACGGTGTCGACCGGCGGGACGATATTGCCCAGCGAGCGGTTGTCCGTCACTTCCAGCAGGCTGGAAATGAACAGGCGGTAGACGGCTTCGCCTTCGGCCGCGATGGTTTCGCGCACGGCGTCCTTCGGCATCATCTTGCAGACGAAACCCCCCTTCGCGCCGGCCGGCACGATGACGGCGTTTTTGACCATCTGCGCCTTGACGAGGCCCAGCACTTCGGTGCGGTAGTCTTCCATGCGGTCGGACCAGCGCAAGCCGCCACGGGCGACAGGGCCGCCGCGCAGGTGCACGCCTTCGAAGCGGCGCGAGAAGACGAAAATCTCGCGGTAAGGACGCGGTTCCGGCACCAGCGCCAGGCTGCTGGTATCGAACTTGAAGATGATCTTGTCGCCAGCCTGATTGTTCTGGAAGTAGCTGGTGCGCAGGGTGGCGGCCATCAGGTCGGCCAGCGCGCCGAGGATTTCCTCGGTGTCGGCGTGGTTCACGGATGGCAGGCCGGCCTTGATGGTGGCGATCGCCTCCAGGGCGGCCGTGTGCTGCGCGTCGGACAGCGAGGGATCGAAGCGCTGCAGGAAGGCGTCGACCAGGGCCTTCACGTGGGCCGGCTGCTTGCGCAGGCTTTCGGCAATGTAGCGCACCGAGAAGCGGCTGCCCGTCTGGCGCCAGTAGCTGGTGTAGGCGCGCACCAGCTGCACTTCGCGCGTCGACAAACCGCCTTCGATGACCAGGCCATTCAGGCGGCCATCTTCAGCTTCATCGTTGAACAGGGAGGCAAACAGTTCCTGCGCCACGGCGACGACCGATGGCTGCGCCAGCTTCGCCGCGCTGGCGGCATCGACCGTCAGGCTGGTGACGAAATAGCGCGTGCCGTCCGGCGGCGAAATCGAAAAGGCTTGCTCGCGGTCGATCGCCACGCCCGCGTTATGCAGCGCCGGCAGGATGGCCGACAGCGGCGGCACCTTGTTGGCCGAATACAGGCGAATCGTGGTAACGGCACCCGTCTCGATGCGCACGGCCACGTGCGATGGATCAGTGTTGCGCAGGATGGTGTCGAGGTCGCGGAAGGCGACGGCCGGCGCGGTGGCGGCCACGTAATCGAGCGGCAAGGTGGCGCAGAGTTTGCGCAGGCTGGTGCGCAGGGCCACGTCGGGCACGGCGTCGGCCACGGCGGCAAAGCCGTTATGCCAGCCATCGAGCACGCCAAGCAGCGGCTGTTCGATATCCGTTTCCAGGTCCAGCGGGTAGCGGGCGGCGTGGGCGATCAGGTAGACGCGCGCCAGGGGACCATCGGCCACCAGGGTTTGCGTACTCACATGCGTGGCGCCGGAACTGGCTTGCAGGGCTTTTGCCAGGCTCGATGCCACGCTGGCGCTGTAGCGTTCGCGCGGCAGGTAGACCAGCACGTTCAGGTGGCGCGCATACACGTCGCGGCGCGCAAAGACTTTGGTGCGCGGCTGCTTGTACAGCGAGACGACGGCGCCGCACACTTGCGCCAGCCAGTCGAGGTCCGCTTCCAGCGCTTCGGTGCGCGGCAGGGATTCGAGGATTTCACGGAATTTCTCGGCACGGAAGCCTTGCTGGCGCACGCCGGCCAGGCTCAGTACCTTGGCCACGCGGCCGCGCGCAAATGGCAGCGCCGCCAGCGGGGTGGAGTTGCCGGCACGGGTAAACAAGCCAACGAAGCAATGCTCGCCCAGGATCGCGCCTTGCGCATCCATGTCGCGCACGCCGATGAAATCGAGCTGCTGGTCGCGGTGCAAAGTACCCGCCACGTCGGCCTTGACGATGGACAGCGCCGAGTCGCGCTTGGCCAGGGTGTCGAAGTCACCCGGGATATTCGCCAGGCAGGTGCCGTACACGGGGTGGGCCGTATCCTGCAGCACGCCGACGCGGCTCGGGATGTCGCGTTCGAGTTCGCGCACGCCCGGCTTGACGCGGTAATAGGCGTAGCCGAACACTTCAAAGCCGCCGCTGCGGGCCCATTCCAGGAAGGCGGCCACTTCCGCGCCTTCTTCGCCATGCTGCGATGCAGCCACGGCGACGGAGGCCAGGCGCTCGCTCATGGCGGCGGCGTCGCGGCGTACGATGGCGGCGTCACGCGCGACCAACTCCAGGGCGGCGACCAGCGCAGCCAGGGCTTCCGGCGCCAGCTCTTCGTCAAGCAGTACCAGCACATACGATTCGAGCGGGTCGCCCGGCTGGCGCACCGCTTCCACACTGCCGTCAGCGGCGCGGCGCACGGGCAACACGGTGTTCATCACGCCACGCACGGCCAGGTGCTGGCGGCGCATGGCCATGACGATGGAGTCGACCAGATAAGGCATGTCTTCGTTCAGGATCAGCAAGGCGCTCGCCATGCCGCCACGGCCATCGGCATAACGCAGAGTGGCGATCTGGCAGCCGCTGCCGGTGCGCTTGGCCGCTTGCGTAAAACCGTCGACCAGCACGGGCGCCAGGCTGTCGGGCGCGATATCGGCCAGGTCTTCGGCGTCGAGCGAGTCGAGCCATGCCTGCACCAGTTGTACGACAGGCGCTGCCGCCTTGTTCGCATTGCCAGCCGCGTTAATCAGTTCCAGCGTTTGTGTGCGCAAATCTTGTGGCGTGTGATTCATCTTGCATCTCCATTACGGTAATGTGAATGTCCAACGCTGTCGTTCGGGCTTGTGGCTGGGCGGCAGCGGTGTCAAGAGACGGGGGTCGCCCGTCCAATTCTGTCTGTGCTACGGAAAAAGTAATCCCCAATAAATTATTGTGATTTCTGACTTCCATAACCGGCGCTCTGCGGCGTTGCCCACTGCTAGCAGTGCTCGCACTGCGTCGCAGCGGGCGCCTTGCATAGCATCCGGTTCTGTTTGTCATAACTTCACAATAATTTCCCGTGGATTACTTAGCTGTCTCGGATTTTTTCTGTGTTTTTTCTATCGCCTACAAGTCGTACAATCCAGGTAAGTTGAGGATGATCGTCAATTCTTCAAGCGCCGCATGCACTTCCAGCGCCAGCTGCGGGTCGGCCAGGTCGGCCGGCTCCAGGTGGTCGCGGTAGTGTTTTTCCACCCACTGCACCAGCCGATGGTACAGCGTTTCCGTCATGATCACGCCCTGGTGCATGGCGCGCGCTTCGGTTTCCGTCAGGGCCACGCGCAAACGCAGGCAGGCGGGCCCGCCGCCGTTGCGCATGCTCTGGCGCAGGTCGAAATGAATCAGTTCATCGATGGGTCCACCGCTGGCCACCAGGCCTTCCAGGTAGCGCGACACGGCGCGGTTTTCCTGGCACTCCTGCGGTATCACCAGCGCCATCTTGCCCCCCTCTTTCGTCAGCAACTGGCTGTTGAACAGATAGCTGGTCACCGCATCCTGGATCGGCACCTGGCCCGTGTCCACGCGCAGTGCCTGCAAGTCGGCACCCGTGGCGGCGACGGCGCGGCGCAGCTGCGACAAGCTTTCCCCTTCATCGGCAAACGCCTGCTCGTGATAGAACAGCACATTGCCATTGCCGACGGCGATGACGTCGTTATGGAATACACCCTGGTCGATCACGTCCGGATTCTGCTGCACGTACACGCTGCGTTTTGCATCGAGGCCATGCAGGCGCGCCACGGCTTGCGACGCTTCCAGGGTCTGGCGCGCCGGATAGCGCTTCGGCGACGGCGCGGAAGGATCGAACTCCACCCGGCCATACACGAACAACTCCACCGATGGCGCGCCGTGGTTCGCACCCAAACGCGTGTGGTTGGCCGCGCCCTCATCGCCAAAGGCGGGCGTCGATGGCAGTGCGTCATGCACGGCGAAGTGCTTATCGTCGCCGAAGATGGCGCGCAGGCTGCGCGCCGACTGCGCGTGCTCGAAGGCGCGGTGCAGCTTGTTATTCAGGTTGGCGGCCGTGAAATGCACGCGGCCATCCTGCGTGTCGGCCGACGGGCTGACCGTGGCGGCGTTCGCCGTCCACATGGGCGAGGCGGAATACGCGCAGGCCAGAATCACAGGGGATTCCTTGCAGGCGCGCGCCAGCACCTCGGCGTCCGTGCCCGTGAAGCCGATAGCGCGCAGCAGGCGAAAATTGGGGCGGTCCTGTGGCGGCAGCAAGGCTTGCGCAAAGCCGCGCGCGGCCAGCGCGCGCATCTTGGCCAGGCCCTGCAAGGCAGCCTGCTTCGGATTCGAAGCGCTTTTCACATTGCTGAACGAGGCCACGTTGCCGAACGACAGGCCGGCATAGTTATGCGATGGCCCGACCAGGCCGTCAAAATTGTATTCGCGCGTGCTGTGCATGGGTACTCCTTAAAAATTCAGGCCGGGCGACAGCTTGGCCGGCATTTCCAGCGCGCTGTTTTCGATCGAGGCGACCGGGTAGGCGCAGTAATCGGCCGCGTAATAGGCGCTCGGACGGTGGTTGCCCGACTTGCCGATGCCGCCGAACGGCGCCGTGCTGGCCGCGCCCGTGGTCGGGCGGTTCCAGTTGATGATGCCGGCGCGCGCGCGCGTCTGGAACGTTTGCCACAGCGCCGCATCGTCGGACAGGAGCGCGGCGGCCAGGCCGAATTCGGTGGCGTTGGCAACCTTCAGGGCCGCGTTGAAATCGGCCACGCGTATCACTTGCAGCAGTGGGCCGAACCACTCTTCGTCGGGAATGCCGGTGGCATCGGTAACGTCGACGATGCCGGCCGTGACAAAACCCGCCTGCGGATTCAACTGGCGCATCTGCAGCAGGGTGGTGCCGCCCTTGGCGACCATGTCCGCCTGCGCCTGCACCAGGCGCGCGGCCACGGCGCTCGATACGACAGGCCCCATGAAGGGCTGCGGCTGCGCGTCGGACGCGCCGATGCCCAGTTTCGCCGCCACTTCCACCAGGCGCGCCACGAAGGCAGAACCCGCAGCGTTATCCTGCACTACCAGACGGCGCGCGCAGGTGCAGCGCTGGCCGGCCGACACAAACGCGGAGAAGATCGCGTGGTGCACTGCGGCGTCGACATCCTTCACATCCCACACCACTAAAGCGTTATTGCCGCCCATTTCCAGCGCCAGCATCTTGCCCGGCTGGCCGCCGAACTGGCGGTGCAGGCTGATGCCCGTCTGGCAGGAACCCGTAAACAGCACGCCGTCGAGGTGCGCATTGGCACCCAGGGCCACGCCCGTGTCGCGCCCGCCGTTGACGAGGTTGACGACGCCATTGGGCAAGCCGGCCTGCTGCCACAGCTGCACGGTTTTGATGGCACTGCGTGGCGCATATTCGCTGGGCTTGAAGACGATGGTGTTGCCGGCGATCAGGGCCGGCACGATGTGGCCATTCGGCAGGTGGCCAGGGAAGTTATACGGGCCGAAGACGCCGAACACGCCATGCGGGCGGTGGCGCAGCACGGCGTCGCCATCGGCGATCTTGCTTTGCGTGATGCCCGTGCGCGCGTGATAGGACTGCACCGAGATGTCGATCTTGTTGGCCATGGTGGCCACTTCCGTGCGCGACTCCCACAAGGGCTTGCCCACTTCTTCCGAGATCAGCAGCGCCAGCGCTTCGGCATGCTCCTTCAGCAGTTCGCGAAAGCGCACGCAGATGGCGATGCGTTCTTCAGCGGGCGTATCGGCCCACGCTTCAAAGGCGGCGCGGGCGGCCTGGCAAGCCTCTTCGACTTCGTTTTCCGTCGCTTCCAGGCTGGCCCAGGTCTGCTTGCCGTTCGACGGATCGATGGTGAGCAGTTCGCGGCCCGTGCCTGGCAGCCAGGCGCCGTTGATGAAGTTCGATTGCGTGGTATTCACATTAGACATGGGGATGCTTCCTCGGGTTGAGTGACAAGGTGCGCACGGTGTCGCCGTTGTGGCAACGCAGCAGGTGCAATTCATCGTCATCGAGCGCGATCTTGCCGCTGTGCGGATTGGCGCTGGTGACGATCATGCGGAAATCTTTCAAGTCGGTGTTCGACACCAGATAGGGCTCGGCTTGCGCCGCATCGCCGCAGGCATCGGGGACAACCTCGGCGTCCAGCACGGCCGGCATGCTGTCGCGCATGGCGCGCAACTCGGAGACGCGCGCCTGCAGCACGGGACCGGCGTCGAAAATGTCGACATAGCCTTCGAAGTGCAAGCCTTCCTGTTCCAGCAGGCGGCGCGCGGGCGCCGTGCTCAGATGCACCTTGCCGATCACTTCCTGCGCTTCGTCGGGCAGGTAGGCCACGTACATGGGCTGGCGCGGCATCAGTTCGGCGATGAACGATTTTTTGCCCAGGCTCGTCAGGTCGTCGACGTGGTGGAAATCCATCTTGAAGAAGTGGCGGCCCAGGCCTTCATAAAACGGCGAGCTGCCGTCCGGCGCCTGGTAGCCGCGCATTTCGGCGATCAGTTTTTCGGTGAACAGGTGCGGGAACTGGGCGATGAACAGGAAGCGGCTTTTCGACAGCAGCTTGCCGTTGTTGCCGCTGCGGTAATCGGGGTGCAAAAACAGCGAACACAGTTCCGTGCTGCCCGTCAGGTCGTTCGACAGGTACAGGGTTTCCATGCGCGTAAACACGTCGAGCTCGCGGCTGGAATGGACCAGGGTGCCGATGCGGTAGTTATAGAACGGTTCTTCCAGGCCCACGGCGCCCTTGATGGCGCACACGCCGGCCAGGCGGCCCGTATCCGTATCCTCCATGACGAACATGTAGTCGCGCTTTTCAGGCGCGATGGTTTCGGCGAACGAGGCGCAGGCAATGGCCAGGCGGTCGCCCAGCATTTTCATGTCCGGCTTGAGGGTGGTCATGCCGGTGCCGACCTGGCTGGCCAAGCCGTACAGGGCGTCCAGGTCAGAAGCGTTGATGGCGCGTACTACTAGCATAATGTTCTCTCGGTTAGATGCGCACGCAAATGACGCTGTCGCCTTCGGCCACGGCCAGCGCTTCGAGCAGCTCGGGCGGCAAGCCGACGGTGTCCTGCGCTTCGAGCGCATCGCAGGTAAAGGTGACGGCGCGGAAGTTGCGCTCCGCGCCCGAAGCGACCGCGTAATGCACTTTCAGGCCCGTGCGGCTGGGCGTGACGCCGGCGACGACGCGGCGCGTGAGCGAGCCCGTAAACGAGCGCAGCGCATGCTTGTGCGCCTGCAGGATCGGGCCGCCATCGAAGATGTCGATGTAGTCGTCGGCTTCGAAGCCTTCTTCCGTCAGCAAATTGAACGCCAGTTCGCCGCTCGGGTGGATCTGGCCCATGGCCGCCTGCGCGTCGCCTGGCAACAGCGGCACGTACACGGGGTAGTGCGGCATCAGTTCGACGATCAGGGTGCGGTTGCGCGCGCCGCCGATGACTTTTTCGGCATCGAGGAAATCCATCTGGAAGAACTTGCGGCCCAGCGCATCCCAGAACGGCGACTGGCCGTTGGCGTCCGTGATGCCGGCCAGCGGCACGAAGAAGCGGTCGCCGAAACGGTGCGGCGCCAGCACGGCGAACAGCAGCCGCGCGCGCGACAGCAGGGCCGCCTCCAGGCCCGCCTGCTCCATATTGCGCACATAGAAGCCGGACAGCTGCGAATACGCCGTCAGCTCGGAGCACAGGGTCAGCGCATGCACGCTGTGGCTGATGTTCAGGTCACGCGAGACTTGCTGGATGACGTCGTTGCGAAAGGAAAAATAGGTGCCGTTCGAGCCGGCCGAGGCGAAGATGGCGGCAGTGCCGGCGATGCTCTTGTCGAGCAGGGATTCAAGCACGAAGAGGTATGACTCTTCGCTGGGGATGTCGACATGGGCGGCAAACGAGGCGATGGAGCGCTCGACGGAGGCGGCGATTTTTTCGCGCGTCTTCGGCAGGGTATGGACACCCGGCATGGTTACCGCGGCCAGCGCTTCGAGGGCTGCGATATCCGCAATTTCTACCGGACGGACAACATACATGGGTACTCCTTCAATGCTGACGATACTTGGGCTGAATACCCGGGTAGAACCAAGCCGGCCCGCAGCAAAGCGGCGGGCCGGTGATCAAACAGGGAGCGAGGCTAGCCTCAGGCTTTCAGCATGCCGTCGATGGCGACGCGCAGCAGACGGCCCGCTTCGGCAATCTGCTCGTCCGAGACGATCAGGGCCGGCGCCAGGCGCACCACGTCCATGCCGGCGATCAGCACCATCAAGCCTTGCGCTTCGGCCGCCTTCTGGATGTCTTTCGCGCGGCCCTTGAAGGCATCGCTGACGACCAGGCCCAGCAGCAAACCGCTGCCGCGCACGATGGAGAACACTTGCGGGTAATCCGTGATCAAGCCTTGCAGCATGGCGATCGTGCTGACGCTGGCTTCTTTCACACGCGCCAGGAACGCTGGCGTGTTGATGGTTTCCAGTACGCTCAAGGCCACGGTAGCGGCCAGCGGGTTGCCGCCGTAGGTAGTGCCGTGGGTACCGACGGACAGGGTTTGCGCCAGTTCATTCGTGGTCAGCATGGCGCCGATCGGATAGCCGTTGCCCAGGGCCTTGGCCGCCGTCAGGATGTCCGGCGTGACGCCATAGCCCATGTAGGCGAACAACGCGCCAGTGCGGCCCATGCCGCTCTGGACTTCGTCGAAAATCAACAGGGCGCCCGTCTTGTCGCACAGGGCGCGCAGCTCCTTGAGGAATTCAGGATTGCCCGGCACCACGCCGCCTTCGCCTTGTACCGGCTCGACGATCACGGCGCACACGTCATCGCCGATGGCGGCGCGCGCCGCTTCGATGTCGTTGTAGGCAATGTGGTCGATCGACGGCGGCAGCGGCTCGAAGCCTTCCGTGTACTTGGCCTGGCCGCCGACGGAGACCGTAAACAAAGTGCGGCCGTGGAAGGAGCTGAAGCACGAGATGATGCGCGACTTGTGCGCGCCGAATTTGGTGTGCGCGTACTTGCGCGCCAGTTTCAGGGCCGCTTCGTTGGCTTCCGCGCCCGAATTGCAGAAGAAGGCGCGGTCGGCGAAAGTCGCTTCCGTCAGGGCCAGCGCCAGGCGCAGCACAGGCTCGTTGGTATAGCCGTTGCCCAAATGCCACAAATTATTGATTTGCTTGGTCAGCACATCGACCAGCACAGGATGGCAGTGGCCCAGGCTGTTGACGGCGATGCCGGAGGTGAAATCGAGGTAATGCTTGCCAGACTGGTCCCACAGATCCAGTCCGGAACCGCGCACGGGCACCATGGCTGCAGGGGCGTAGGTAGGAACGAGGACCTGGTCAAAGGTATCCCGGGTGACTGGACGAGCCGTTACGGTCGAATCAAGCTTGGCATTCATAGCATTTCCCCATCAATATGTTAGGTACTCCGCAGCTACGACAGCTACGTGTGTACTGCATTATAAAAAGCGGGATGCTAAAACTCTTTTGAATCTGCGACAAGGATTTTCACAATTCATCACAGCTGCCTTGACACCGGCTAGGCCGGCGGCATGAGCTTTCTTTGCCGCTCTTCGCGTGGGGTATTGCCAAACAGGGTGCCAAAGGCCGTGGAAAAGTGCGAACCGGAGGAAAAGCCGCACATCAGGCCCACTTGCACGATGGAATAATGTGTATCGAGCAATAGTTGCCGCGAGCGCTGCAGGCGCAGCTCCAGGTAGTAGCGCGACGGCAGGCTGCCCAGGTATTGCTTGAACAGCCGTTCCAGCTGGCGCCGCGACAGGCCCACCAGGCTGGCGACGTCATCGGTCGAAAGGGGCTCCTCGATATTGGCTTCCATCAAGGTGACCGCTTCGGACAATTTCGGCTGCAGCACGCCGAAACGCGCCTGCAAGGCCACGCGCTGACGCTCTTCCTTGCCGCGCACCTTGTCCACGCACAACGCTTCCTTGACGAGCGCCTGCACGTCGGCGCCAAAGATGGTCTCGATCAGGGTCAGCGAAAAATCGATGCTGGCCGCGCCGCCGCAGCAGGTGATGTGGGGGCCGTCGATGTCGAACAAATGCGGCGTCAGGATGGCGCGTTCGGCCTTCGCTTCCGCATCGGCATACAAAGCCCAGGGCAAGGCGATGCGCACGCCATCCATGACGCCCGCGTCGGCCAGCCACAGCACGGCCGCACCCACGCCACCCCAGAATGGCGCCGAACGGCAGCGCTCGATCACGGCCCGGCACAGCTCGGCGCGCAGCGGCGCCTCCGTTTCATCGGCCACCAGCAGCGCGATATGCCAGTTGCCGCCCTGCTGGGCCACTTGCTCGGGCGTGCGCACGTCCAGTTGCAGCGCGTCCGGCCCCAGCGCCCGCGCACAGAGGCGCAGCGGTTGCACCAGGCCCGCCCAGGTAATCGACTCGGCATCGCCGGCATGGACCAACAGCAGGCGCAGCGGTTTGTCGAGGCCGATACGGGAAAGATTAGCGAAAGACATCGGCGGAGCGGACCAGGGGCAAGGGCTGAGTTGCCCACATGATACCGGAGTTCCGCCCCATCGAACCCTTCATGCAATAACGCCGCTGCCCCGGCGGAAAAAAGCGGGATGGAAGGATATAATCACACCCCATGGGTGAACGATATTTAAAAAGTATCCGGCTGCTGGCCGAATGCATGCAAGGCTTCGAGCGGTTTTCAGGCGACTTCGTGCGCCAGTACGGCTTGACGCATGCGCAATTCGACATCATTGCCACGCTCGGCAACACCTGCGGCATGTCCTACAAGGAGCTTGGCCAGAAAACCCTGATTACCAAGGGCACCTTGACGGGCGTGGTGGACCGGTTGGAGCAAAAGGGGCTGGTAGTACGCGAACGTTGCAACAAAGACAAGCGCTCCTACTTCGTGCGCTTGAGCTGCGAGGGTGAACAGGTGTTCCATGACGTGTTCCCCAAGCTGACACAGCAGGGACAGCGCTTGTTTGACGGCTATACCGAAGACGATTTCATGCGTTTGGAAACCACCCTGGCAAGCCTGAAACACGCGATCGCCAACGGCCACAGTTGATCATTCACCAAGCACAGACATTCAAACAAGACAAAGGAAACCAAGTTGAAAACCACACTGCTCGACGGCAAAAAGCCCGCTCATTTCGATAAACACATCATCGGCAACCTGCTGCTCAACGCCAGCACGCCGGAACTGGTACGCCAGGAAAAACTGATCATCGGCGTGCGCAACGAAGACGGCGAAATCTACCGCCTGATCGGCGCCACCAAGCACAACAGCTTCATGAATGCCGTCGAGGAACTCTTCGACCTGGGCTTGACGGATGAGCTGGAAGACAGCGATGAGCTCGTTGAAGGCTGTGACGCCATCTTCAGCGAATCTCTGTAGTCGCGCTGTCGTTAGAAAAAAAGGCATGCCACCTGCATAGGGGCATGCCTTTTTTCGTTTCCAGGGCATTTGCTTGCCTTTTGCCAAGCTGTTTGCGAAAAGATCACGGTTAAAAAGTTCCGTACGGAAATATTGCGAGTATAATTTTTTCAATGAACAGACTCGACGCCTTTAAAAGCATCGCCGCACAAGCCGCTCGTGGCGAGCTGACCTTTCCTGCCAATGTGAACGCTTCGCTCAAGCTGCAAGAGGCGCTGGCCGATCCCGACTGCCATATCGAGGCCGCTGCCAAGCTGGTGCAAGCCGACCCGCTGCTGGCCGCGCGCACGGTGGCCATCGCCAATTCGGTGGCGTTCAACCGCTCCGGCAATGAAATCACCAGCGTGCGCAATGCCGTGCAACGGCTCGGCGTGCGTACCCTGCAGTCGGTGGTGGCGTCGCTGATCGTGCGTCAGCTGGGCAGCACCATTACCGATCCCGTGCTGCAGGCGAAGGCCAAGCAGCTGTGGGAACATACGGCCCACGTGGCGGCCCTGTCGCAGGTACTGGCCCGCCGCGTCACCAGGGTGGACCCCGATACGGCCCTGTTTGCCGGCATCATGCATGAAGTGGGCGGCTTTTATCTGCTGTCGCGCGCGGCCGAATTCCCCGGCATCCTCGACGGTGAACCGCAGGACTGGGTCGAACATGGCGAACAAGCCATCGGCCATGGCGTCCTGACCAAACTGAAGGTGCCGGAAGCGGTGATGGGCGCCATCGCTGCGTTGTGGGAAGGCTTGCGCGCCATCCCGCCCGAATCGCTGGGCGACACCTTGCTGCTGGCGAATGACCTGGCGCCGGTATCGTCGCCCCTCAACGAAAGTCCGGCCGCCATCGCCGTGCGCGCCGCCCGCGCCGCCGGCAGCATCGATTGCGTGATCGGCGATGCGACCCTGTCGAGCATCATGGAAGAATCAGACGATGAAGTGCAGTCGCTGCTGAAGGTGCTCGTGCACTAATCCTGTTTTACCGGCACCGGCGGCAAGATCGGCACGCCTGGCGCCGGCCTCGTCACGTCGACGATCAGCACATGCTTGTCCACGGCCTGCGTCCCCTGCTTTTGCTGGACGACTTGCGTGGCGACCGCCTTGGTACTCAAGAGTGGTTTCGGATGGCGTGGCATGAACATGGCGTACCTGCTGGAAGTGGGAGACGCCCCATCTGTGCGGCGACGCTCCAATTATCAAGCTCCGGACAAAAAAAACCCGCTCGAAAGCGGGTAAAGTCCAAAGCTAGGGATGTCCTGAAAGAGACAGCCCTATCTTATGCGGTGCACCACGCCGGCTCCGTGCGCTGGCACACTTAGCGGGCACATTATCCCGGCAGCAGCTGCACATCCGTTTCCTGCCAGGCGCGCAGCTGCCGCACGCGGGCAAACCAGGCCTCAATATGCTGGTACTGCGCCAGCGGCAGCCGCACGGCCTCGCTGTACATCAGCGGCGCGGCCACGGCGAAATCGGCCAGGGTCAGGGCATCGCCGCAAAGCCAGTCGCGCTGCGCCAGATGCGCGTCCAGCACCACGGCGCACTCATGCAGATCGCGCTCGCCGCGCGCCTCTTCCAGCGGGTCCGCCGGACCATTGCCCGTCATGCCCTTCCAGGCGCGTTCCCAGGCCAGCACGCTGATGGCCGGCGCGAAATGCTGCGCCGTCCAGAACAGCCAGCGGTTGACGTCGGCGCGGGCCTGCGGCGCCTGCGGATAAATCGTCTGGCCCGGCACCTGCTCGGCCAGGTATTGCATGATGGCGCACGATTCCCACAGCAGGAAATCGCCATCGGCCAGCACGGGCACCTTGCCGTTCGGGTTCAGTTCGGCCAGGCGGCGGCGGTCGTCCGCATTCATCAGGTCGACTTCGGCCAGTTCCAGAGGCAGGCCGAGGTGGATCGCCGTCATCAGGGCACGGCGGGCATTCGAAGACATGGGGTGGTGGTACAGGCGCATGGTGCGTAACTCCGGTGAGTGAGGAAGCCACCATCGTAGAACCAGTCACTGACAGTTTTTGTCAGGAGCGCGTCTCAGGATTCCGGATCAATCTCATGCGCTTTGCGCCATGTATCGAGCAAGGCGTGGCGGCGCGTGGGATAGCGCTCGTCATGTCGCAGCACGCTGGCGATACGGTCGATGCGGAAATGCCGGTAATCGCCGCGCAGCTCGCACCAGGCGGCCAGCAGGCGCTTGCCTTCAAAAAAGGCCAGGGCAAACGGCCACACCGTGCGCGAGGTGGCGCTGCCATGCTCATCCTGATAGGCGAGCGTGAGCTTCTGTTCGTAGCGGATGGCCTCGCGCACCGGCTGCACGTAGCGGTCGGCCGGCTGCGTGCCATCGGCGGGACGGCCCAGCGGCACCCACAAGCTGGTCTCGGCCATGCTGTCGCGCAGGTCGCGCGGCGAGGCGGCCGCGATCTTCGCCAGGGCATTGCTGGCCGCCTGCGCCAGGCCCGCATCGCCCTGGCGACGCACCCAGCGCGCGCCCAGCACCAGCGCTTCCAGTTCATCGGGTCCGAACATCAGCGGCGGCAGAAAGGCGCCGCGGCGCAGCACATAGCCGATGCCGGCCTCACCCTGCAGGGGCGCGCCCAATTCGGCCAGGGTCTGGATATCGCGGTAAATCGTGCGCTCGGAAACACCCAGCTGCTGCGCCAGCTGGGCCGCCGTGACGGGCACCCGTTTGGCGCGCATGGCGTCCATCAGCAGGAACAAACGGCCGCTGCGGCTCATGGACAAGCCTGCAAAGCCTGGTCGCCCATCACCAGGGCCGACAGGGCCGGCACGTACAGATAGCCGTCGGGCGCCAGGCGCGCCGCGCGCGTTCCCTCTTGCACGCCGGCGATGCCGTAGCAGCGCTGCAGGCGGGCGGCCCCCGGCCACCAGTAGACGACCGCCTCCTGATCGGGAAAGCGCTGGCGCACGCCATCGGCCTGCGCCGCCACCTGCCGGAAATCGCGGTAGAAGGCGGGGCCTATGCCCAGCTCCGCGGCAAACGCCGCTTCCAGCGCCGCCACCTGCGCCAGTTGCACGGCCAGCGCCGCAGTTTCGCGCTCCAGCTCATCGGCCGGCACGCCCGCCTCGATCAGGCTGCGGCGCATGTACTGCGGGCCTTCCTGCGCGCGCAGAAAGGCCGACTCCTGCAGCGCCAGCACGGCGGTGTCTGGAATGCTTTTATGGTGCGCGGCCGGGAAAAGGTACAGGGCACAGCTGCCGGCACACACGGTGTCGATGGCGAGGCTCCATTGCCGCTGGCGCAGGTAGCGCCCCAGCAGCATGGCCGCCTGCGGGTCGCCGCCATCGCTATTGACGCGCAGCACGGTGGTCCCTGGCGTGGCCAGCTGCCTCAGCTGGTCCACATCGCCCTCGGCGATGGCGCCGCGCAGGGCGATGGTATCGCTGCCTACGCGGCGCAATTCCGCGGCACTGGCCAGCGTGCCGATGCCCGCCATGAGGCCCATCACTATCAAACGCTTCATCGTCATCCGTCACAAAAAAAAACGACCACCGCGCGGGTGATCGTTCTTGAATTCGTCATGCAACAAACTGCGCTTACACCACGGCGCCGTCGGTTTCGTCTTTTTCCTTGATCGGCTTGATCAAGTCTTCGCGCTTGACGCCCAGCCACATGGCGATCGAGGCCGCGACGAACACGGACGAGTAAATACCGAAGCAGATACCGATGGTCAGCGCCAGTGCGAAGTGGTGCAGGGTCTGGCCGCCGAAGACCAGCATCGACAGCACCATCATCTGGGTCGAACCGTGGGTGATGATGGTACGCGAAATGGTGCTGGTGATCGCGCTGTCGATCACTTCATGCACGGAAGCCTTGCGCTGCTTGCGGAAGTTTTCGCGGATACGGTCAAAGATCACCACCGATTCGTTGACCGAGTAGCCCAGCACCGCCAGGATCGCCGCCAGCACCGTCAGCGAGAATTCCCACTGGAAGAAGGCAAAGAAGCCCAGGATGATGACCACGTCATGCAAGTTGGCGATAATCGCCGAAACGGCGTATTTCCATTCGAAGCGCACGGCCAGGTAAGCCATCACGCCCAGGATCACCACCACCAGCGCGTTCAAGCCGTTCTGCGTCAATTCGTCGCCCACTTGCGGGCCGACGAATTCCACTTTCTGCAGCACCAGCGCTTCATTGCCGGCGGCGTCCAGGCAGGCGGTCTTGATCACATGCTCGCCCTTGTCGGTGACGGTATCGATGCCCTTGGTCGTGCCTTGCTCGACCTTGCACAGGGTTTCGAACACGCGCTGCGAGGTATTCGCGGCAGTCACGCCCTTTTCCACCGGCAGGCGGATCATCACGTCGCGTGCCGTATCGAAGCTGGTCACGCCGGGCTCTTCGTAGCCCATCTTGATCAGGGTGCCGCGTATGCCTTCAAGGTTGGCCGCTTTCGGGTACTTCACCTCCAGCACGGTGCCGCCCTTGAATTCCACGGACAGGTGCAAGCCCTTGTGGAACAGGAAGAAGACGGCGGCAAGGAAGGTCACGGCCGAAATGACGTTGAAAATCAACGCATGGCGCATGAAGGGAATATCTTTTTTGATCCGGAAAAATTCCATGAAATCCTCTGAGTTCTATTCTGTGCGTCCGGCGGTTGTGCCACCGGACGCGATCGCTGTTGTCGCTATTGGGTGAGTCTGGGCCGCCGCTTATTTGCTCGTGCCCGGCACCCACACCGTGCCGATCGACAAGGTCGTCAGCTTTTTCTTGCGGCCATACCAGAGGTTGACCACGCCGCGCGACACGAACACGGAGGAGAACATCGACGTCAGGATGCCCAGGCAATGCACGACGGCAAAGCCGCGCACGGGACCGCTGCCGAAGGCCAGCAACGCCAGGCCGACGATCAGGGTGGTCACGTTCGAGTCGAGAATCGTGGCCCATGCACGGTCGAAGCCGGCGGAGATCGCCGCTTGTGGCGTACTGCCGGCACGCAACTCTTCACGGATACGTTCATTGATCAGCACGTTGGCGTCAATCGCCATGCCCAGCGCCAGCGCGATCGCGGCGATACCTGGCAAGGTCAGGGTCACCTGGATCATGGACAGCAAGCCGACCAGCAACAGCAGGTTGGTGGCCAGGGCCAGCACGCTGAAGGCGCCGAACAGCATGTAGTAGGCGATCATGAAGATGGCGATGGCGATGAAGCCATACAGGGTCGAATGGAAGCCCTTGGCGATGTTTTCCGCGCCCAATTGCGGTCCGATCGTGCGTTCTTCGATGACGGTCATCGGTGCCGACAGGGCGCCCGAGCGCAGCAGCAAGGCCAGTTCATTCGCGTTTTCCGCGCCGCCCATGCCCGTGATCTGGAAGCGCGAACCGAGTTCCTGCTGGATGGTCGCCACCGACAGCACTTCCGGCTTGCCCTTTTCAAACAGCACGATGGCCATGCGCTTGCCGACGCGCTCGCGCGTCGCTTCGCGCATCTTGCGGCCACCGTCGCCGTTCAGGTCGATCGACACGGCCGCTTGCTGGTTCTGGTCGAAGCTGGCCGTGGCGCTGGAGATATAGTCACCCGTCAGGATCACGTCTTTCGACAGGACGACAGGCACGCCCTTGCCAACCGTAAACAGTTCCGAGTTGAACGGAATGGCGCTCGACAGTTCCGTGCCAGGCACGATGCCTTCGTCGACCAGGCGCACTTCCAGCGTCGCCGTGCGGCCGATGATGGCTTTCGCGCGGGCCACGTCCTGTACGCCAGGCAATTGCACCACGATACGGTCAGGACCTTGCTGCTGGATCAGCGGCTCGGCCACGCCCAGCTCGTTGACGCGCTTGGACAGGGTGGAGATATTCTGTTTCACGCCTTCGTCGATGGTCGCCTTCAGGGCTGCCGGCTTCAGGGTGATGTTCAGTTTCAGATCGCTGCCTTCGCCCGCATCGGCGAAAGCCAGTTCCGTCATCTGGTCGGACAGCACATTTTTTGCCTTCAGGCGCGTATCGGCGTCACGGAAGTTGATCTGCACGCTGTCACCCACGCGCTCGATGCCGGCGTGACGGATATTCTTGTCGCGCAACACGCTACGCGCGGCGGACTGGACGCCCTGGACTTTCTTGTTCAGTACGGCTTTCGCATCGACCTGCATCAGGAAATGCACGCCGCCGCGCAAGTCCAGGCCCAGGAACATGGGCAAGGCATGCAATTTTTGCATCCACAATGGGGTATTGGCTTGCAGATTGACCGTCACGATATACGCAGGGTCGCTGGCATCCGTATTCAGGTCCTTTTCCAGCACCAGTTTTGCCTTGAACTGGGTATCGGGATCGGCGAAACGCACGCGCACGGAAGCGAGGTTGCCAGCGCCATCCATGGTGACACCTTCCGACTTGACGTTTTCTTTCGTCAATATTTGCTCGACTTGCGTCATCAGCTCGCCCGTCACTTTGACGGTCGACCTGCCGCTGGTTACTTGCAGCGCCGGTGATTCACCGAAATAATTGGGCGCCGTATAGAGTGCGCCCAGCAATAAGGCGACGACGATGATGATGTATTTCCAGGCAGGATAGCGATTCATATTGATTCAGCGTTCAGTGTTGAGCGTCGGAGGCGTCGCGAGGGGCGGCGGGTAGCCGCCCCGGTGAATCATTGCCAAGGCAATGACAGCGAGGAATTACAGCGCCTTCAGGGTGCCTTTAGGCAGCAGGGTGGTGATGGCGCTCTTTTGCACCGTGATTTCGGTGCCGGTCGCCACTTCGATGGTGACGTAAGCGTCCACTACCTTGACAACACGGCCCAGCATGCCGCCAGCGGTGACGACTTCGTCACCCTTGGCCAGCGCGTCCATCATCGCCCGTTGTTCTTTGGCGCGTTTTTGCTGTGGACGGATCATCAGGAAATACATGACCACGAACATCAATACCAGCGGCAGGAAGCTGGTCAGGTTGCCGCCGAAGCCCAGGGCGTCGGTTGGGGCTTGCGCATAAGCGTTGGAAATGAAAAACACGGTGACTCCAGTTCTAATCAGTTTGAAAAAATAGCGCTGTATTCTAGCATTGGCTATACGTCGTAACCCGAATTGCAGGCATGGCAACTTTAAGTGGGGCTAAAAAGGCATTATGCAATGCTTTATCGCCCCAGTCCAAGCACCAATCCACAAAACTTCCAGCCCTGCTGCCGCCAGGGCTCAAGCTAAGCTTTTCTTAAGTTCCGCGTGCGCGTTCCGCATGGAATTGCAGGGTAAACGCGTGGAAACGGTCTTCGTCCAGCGCTTCACGCATCTGGCGCATCAAGTCCAGGTAGTAATGCAGGTTGTGGATGGTGTTCAGGCGCGCGCCGAGGATTTCCTTGGAACGGTGCAAATGGTGCAGGTAGGCGCGCGAAAAGTTGCGGCAGGCGTAGCAGCTGCAGGTCTCGTCGAGCGGCGCCTGGTCTTCCTTGTACTTGGCGTTCTTGATCTTGATGTCGCCGAAACGGGTGAACAGCCAGCCATTGCGGGCGTTACGCGTCGGCATGACGCAGTCGAACATATCGATACCGTTCGACACGCCGGCCACCAGGTCTTCCGGCGTGCCCACGCCCATCAGGTAATGCGGCTTGTTGGCCGGCAGGCGCGGGCCCACGTGGGCCAGCATGCGCATCATGTCTTCCTTCGGCTCGCCGACGGACAGGCCGCCGATGGCGATGCCGGGGAAATCGATCTCTTCGAGCTTGGCCAGCGACTCGTCGCGCAGCATTTCAAACATGCCGCCCTGCACGATGCCGAACAGCGCATTCGGGTTCTCGCCGCGGTGGAACTCGTCCTTCGAGCGCTGCGCCCAGCGCAAGGACATGCGCATCGACTTGGCCGCTTCCTCGAGGGTGGCCGGGCGGCCTTCAATCTCGTACGGCGTGCATTCGTCGAACTGCATCACGATGTCGGAATTGAGGACGCGCTGCACCTGCATCGACACTTCCGGCGAGAGGAACAGTTTATCGCCATTGATGGGCGAATTGAAATGCACGCCCTCTTCCGTGATCTTGCGCATGGCGCCCAGCGAAAACACCTGGAATCCACCCGAATCGGTCAAGATCGGCTTGTTCCAGCCCATGAAACCGTGCAAACCGCCAAATTTCTCCATGACGGTGTTACCAGGACGCAACCACAAGTGAAAGGTGTTGCCCAAAATGATCTGCGCATCGATCTCGTTCAGTTCCAGCGGCGACATCGCCTTGACGGTGCCGTAAGTGCCCACTGGCATGAAGATCGGCGTCTGCACGACGCCATGGTTGAGTTTCAAGGTGCCGCGGCGTGCCTTGGTCAGGCCGCTCGTGTCGGTCTTGAGGAGTGTAAATTCCAGCATGGTCAGTCTTTCACGGGAGTATTGAGGTTCAGCGCAGCGCGCGATTGCGTGGTCAGCAGCATCGCATCGCCATAGCTGAAGAAACGGTAGTTCTGCGCGATCGCATGCGCGTAGGCGCTGCGGATCGGCGCATAGCCGGCAAAGGCCGACACCAGCATCAGCAGGGTCGACTTCGGCAAATGGAAATTGGTGATCAGCCGCGTCACCGTTTTAAACGCATAGCCGGGCGTGATGAACAGGGCCGTATCGGCGCTGCCCGCCACCAGCTGGCCGCTTTGCGAGGCCGATTCCAGCGCGCGCAAGCTGGTCGTGCCGACGGCCACCACGTCGCGCCCGGCAAGTTGGGCGGCGCGCACGGCGTCGACGGTGTCCTGCGGCATGGTGTACCACTCGGTATGCATCTTGTGTTCGGCCAGTACTTCCGTGCGCACGGGCTGGAAGGTGCCGGCGCCCACGTGCAGGGTCACATAGGCAAAATTGACGCCCTTGGCCTTCAACTGGTCGAGCAGGGCCTGGTCGAAATGCAGGCCCGCCGTCGGTGCGGCGACGGCGCCGGGCACCTTGTTGAAGACGGTCTGGTAGCGCGTCTCGTCAAATTCGTCCGCATCGTGCTCGATGTAGGGCGGCAGCGGCAAACGGCCATGCGCCTCGATCAGCTCGAATACGTCGGCCTCGAAATGCAGGGTAAAGAATTCGCCGGCGCGCTGGCCGACCGTGACGTCAAACGCGTCGGCCAGGCGGATGCGGCAGCCGGGCGGCGGCGACTTCGAGGCGCGCACCTGGGCCAGCACGGTGCGGTCGTCGAGCACGCGCTCGACGAGCGCCTCGATCTTGCCGCCGCTTTCCTTCACGCCAAAGAAGCGCGCCTTGAGTACGCGCGTATCGTTCATCACCAGCAGGTCGCCCGCGGCTAGCTGTCCGACGATGTCGGCGAACTGGCGGTCGACCAGGGCGTCGCCGTCCAGATGCAACAGGCGCGAGGCGCTGCGCTCGGCCAACGGAGTTTGCGCAATGTTTTCTTGCGGCAAATTAAAATCGAAATCGGAAAGCGAATACATGCGTTTTGCTTCAAAAGTACGTCAAAAATGATTAGGAGTGCGCAATGGAACATCTGGCACTATACTGTGCGCCTATACAGGCATTACAATAATCCGCCGCAACAATTTCCGACTGCGGTACGCACAGGGTGTGCCGGACAACCCTCTATTTTACGCTAGCGGCACCAAAACCTTGCATATGTCCGATCCAAAGCCCGATCTTCCTCCCGCAGCCAAGCCGGCCGCGAAGCCGAAAGCCGTCAAAAAAGTGGTCAGCACGGAAAGCCGGCTGGCCAAACTGGGCTTGCGCACGGATATGGACCTGGTGCTGCACTTGCCGATGCGCTACGAGGATGAGACGAAGGTCTACACGATACGCGATGCCTGCCTGCGCGGCGGCGAGTCGTGGCAAGTGGAAGGCGTCGTCACCAAATGCGAAGTCAATTTCAAGCCGCGCAAGCAGCTGCTGGTGACGATCGCCGACGAAACGGGCAATTTGCTGCTGCGCTTCATGAATTTCTACGGCAGCCAGGTCAAGCAGCTGGCCGAAGGCACGCGGGTACGTGCGCGTGCCGAACTCAAACACGGCTTTTTCGGCGCCGAGATGGTGCACCCGACGTATAAAGTGGTCAACGAGGGCGCGCCGCTGCCCACGGCCCTGACGCCCGTGTATCCGTCCGGCGAAGGCTTGTCGCAGCACGTGCTGCGGCGCGAGATCGCCGACGCCATGCGCCGCATCGACTGGCACGATACCTTGCCTGACGAGCTGTTGCGCCAGATGCAGCTGTCGCCGTTCCGCGCCGCCGTGCACCTGCTGCACTATCCGCCGCAGGACATCGATGAAAGCGCGCTGATGGACCGCTCGCACCCGGCCTGGGTGCGCATGAAATTCGATGAGCTGCTGGCGCAGCAGCTGTCGCTGAAACGCGCCCAGCGCGCGCGCCGCTCGAAAGGCGCGGCGTCCTTGCCCATCGTCGGCAAACTCTCGGCATCCTTTGCCGCCGCCCTGCCCTTCAAGCTGACGGGCGCACAGGCCCGCGTGCTCGAGGAAATCCGCGCCGACCTGCACCAGCCGTATCCGATGCAGCGCTTGCTGCAGGGCGACGTCGGCAGCGGCAAGACAGTCGTCGCCGCCTTGTCCGCCACGCAGGCCATCGACAGCGGCTACCAGGCCGCGCTGATGGCGCCCACGGAGATCCTGGCGGAACAGCACTTCCGCAAGATCGCCGCCTGGATGGAGCCGCTGGGAGTAAAAGTCGCCTGGCTGACGGGCAGCCTGAAGAAAAAGGAAAAGACGGCCGCGCTGGCCCTGATCGAATCGGGTGAAGCGCAGCTGGTGATAGGTACGCATGCGCTGATCCAGGACAACGTGCTGTTTGCCAAACTGGGCCTGGTGATCGTCGACGAGCAGCACCGTTTCGGCGTGGGCCAGCGCCTGACCCTGCGCAACAAGGGCGACAGCGCGGCCGTGCCGCACCAGTTGATGATGTCGGCCACGCCGATCCCGCGTACCCTGGCCATGACGTATTACGCCGACCTGGAAGTGTCGGTGATCGACGAGCTGCCGCCCGGACGCAGCCCCATCGTCACGCGCGCCATCGACCAGAACCGGCGCGACGAAGTCATCGCCCGTGTGTACGCGGCCGCGCTGGAAGGCCGGCAAGTGTACTGGGTCTGTCCCCTGATCGAGGAATCGGAAGCGCTGCAGCTGCAAACAGCCACCGACACCTACATGATGCTGGCAGAAGCCCTGCCCGCGCTGCAGGTGGGCCTCGTGCACGGCCGCCTGAAGCCGGCGGAAAAGCAGGCAGTGATGGATGCCTTCATCGCCGGCCAGATCCACGTGCTGGTGGCCACCACCGTCATCGAGGTGGGCGTCGACGTACCGAACGCCTCGCTGATGGTGATCGAACACGCCGAGCGTTTTGGCTTGTCGCAGCTACACCAGCTGCGCGGCCGCGTGGGGCGCGGCACGGCGGCCAGCGTCTGCCTGCTGCTGTATCAGGGCCCCTTGGGCGGCGTGGCGCGCCAGCGTTTGATGACCATGCGCGAGACGACGGACGGTTTTGAAATCGCCCGCCGCGACCTGGAAATCCGCGGCCCCGGGGAATTCCTCGGCGCGCGCCAGTCCGGCCAGGCCATGCTGCGCTTCGCCGACCTGGAGACGGATCAATGGCTGGTAGACCAGGCGCGCGACGTGGCGCACGATCTGCTGCACGCCACCACCGCGGCGGCGGCCGCCACCGTGGAAGCGCACCTGGCGCGCTGGCTGGGCGGCAAGGAAGAGTTTTTGAAAGTCTGAGTTAAGCGCTTTTCAAGGGCGAAAAAATCACCTGCAAATCGTCTTGCGTGATCGCCAGCGCTTGCGCCGGACCCTGGGCCAATACGGCATCGGCCAGTTCGGCCTTGCGGCGCTGCATTTCCTGAATCTTTTCTTCCAGCGTACCTTTGGCGATCAATTTGTAGACGAATACCGGCTTGTCCTGGCCGATGCGCCAGGCACGGTCGGTGGCCTGATTTTCCGCTGCCGGATTCCACCATGGATCGTAGTGGATCACGGTATCGGCCGCGGTCAGATTCAAGCCAACACCGCCAGCCTTCAGGCTGATCAAAAATAGTGGCACGCTACCTTGCTGGAAGGTGTCGACCTGCGCGCTGCGATCCTTCGTCTCGCCGGTCAGCAAGGCATACGCGATGCCGCGCTCGCGCAACTGCTCTTCGATCAGCGCCAGCATGCTGGTAAATTGCGAGAATACCAGCACTTTGCGCCCTTCGGCCAGCAACGCTTCGAGCATCTCCATCAATTCCGCCAACTTGGCCGACGGCGCCATGCATTTCTTGCCGGCGCCGGCCACCAGGCGCGGGTCGCAACAGACCTGGCGCAGCTTGAGCAAGGCGTCCAGGATCACGATCTGGCTGCGTGCCAGGCCCTTGGCGGCAATCGCCGCGCGCACTTTTTCGGCCATCGCCAGGCGCACCGTTTCGTACAGATCGCGCTGCACGCCGGCCAGTTCGACTTCGCGTACCATTTCTGTCTTGGCCGGCAACTCCTTGGCCACCGTGTCCTTGGTACGGCGCAGCAGAAACGGTTTGATGCGCCGTACCAGGAAAGCGTTGCGCGCGCCATCGCCGAGCTTTTCTATCGGTTTGCGGAACTCGGAGTTAAAGGTTTTTTGATCGCCGAGCAAGCCTGGCATCAAAAAGTGAAACTGCGCCCACAACTCGCCCAAATGATTTTGCAGCGGCGTGCCGGTCAGGCACAAGCGGTGCGTGGCCGGTAGCAGCGCCGCCGTCTGCGCGGCCTTCGAGTTGCTGTTCTTGATGTATTGCGACTCGTCCAGGATCAGCAAATGAAAGTGCTGGCGGCGCAAGGCTTCCTCGTCGCGCGGCAGCAGCGCATACGTGGTCAGCACCAGGTCATAGTGCCCCATCTGTTCGAAATGCTGCGCGCGTTGCGGTCCGTGCAGCAGCAGCACTCTCAGGGCGGGCGCGAAGCGCGCCGCTTCGGCCTGCCAGTTGCCCATCAGGCTAGTCGGCGCGACCACCAGCGCTGGCGACGTCAGCCGGCCCGCCTCCTTTTCCAGCAAGATGTGGGACAACGTCTGGATGGTTTTCCCCAGCCCCATGTCATCGCCCAGGATGCCGGCGAAATGGTATTCGCGCAGGAACTGCATCCACGCCAGCCCTTCGCTCTGGTAGGGACGCAAACTCGCCTGCAGGCCCGTTGGCGCGGCAACCGGTGCCACGCCGTCGAACCCGCGCAGCCGGGCGCCCAGTTGACGCAGCCGCTCGCCGCCCGTCCAGCGCAGCTGCGCGCTCCCTTCCAGTTCGGCCAGGCGCGCCGCATCGAGCACCGGCAAGCGCATGCCGGCGCCGATACGCTCCTTGAAATACAGCTCGCCCAAAGTATGCAGGATGGGCTTGATGCGGCTCCACGGCAGGGCCACCCGCATGCCGTCGGGCAGGCTGGCGATCAAGTGTTCGGCATCGTCGTGCAGCGCCAGCGCGGCCGGATCGAAATGATCGGGCGCCTCGCGTATCCATTGCAGCAGCACCGGCAGCAAGGGAACGCGCTGCCCATTGACGACGATGCCCAGTTCCAGCTCGAACCAGGCGTTGCCGCCCTCGCCGTCTTCCGCCACCTCGGCATACCAATCGTCGACCGATGCCAGATCGTAACGGTAGCCGGGGCCGTATTCGATCAGCCAGCCCTGCTGGCGCAAGGCAGGCACGCCATGTGCGGCAAAATCGAGCCAGGCGGCCTGGTTCGGCAACTGCAGGATGCCGGCCACCGAACCTAGCGCCGATATGCTGGCATCGGGGGCGACAAAACCGTGCGCTTGCAGGCTGCTCATGGCAGCTTTTTCAGCATCCATATCGCGCTTGATCGTCTCGTTGCCGTTGGCGCTATGCCGCTGCAGCTGGTATGCGGCGTCGGCAGAGGCGCGCATGCCGTCATAATCAAACGCCAGCAGGACGAAGTCGTGCGGCGGCGCAGCGGCGGCATCGCTGTCGACGCTAGCCATCAGCAGGAAAGGACGCGGCGCGATATCGCGCCGGACTATCTTGCGCAGTGCCGGCGGCGGCGCAACGATGCGGTCCAGTCCTTGCGCCAGCAGTTCACGCGCCAGGACGGCGCGCTCTTTGCCGGCGACGCGCGGCGCGCTGGCCACCAGCAGCTTCAAGTCGTTCAGCGCCAGGCCCGTCAGACCTTCGGGCAAGTTCAGCGGCCCGATTTCTCCAGCCTGAACAAACAGCGCAGGCTCCGTCGCCAGCACATGCTCCAGCGGCGCGCCATCCTCCGACTCCCAGCGCAGCATGACGCTTTCGTCGTCCTGTATGGCCCAAGCCAGGTGCGTCTGGCGCGCATCGGCCGCCTGCATCCGGGTCAGCAGGCCAACCTTCAGCTCATCGCGTGTGGCGGCGCGGAACAGCCGCTGCTTTTGCAGCAGGTCTTGCAGCAGCTCGGCGCCGATGGCACCGCGCACAGCAGCAACAGCGGTGGAAAACTCGGAGCCTGCGCGCAGCAGGAAAAACAGATGCGCCGAATAACGATCGGCCGCCGTCATGTACGCCGGCGGGGAATGACGAATATCGTAGAGATTGGCCAGCACCGACACCGAGGCAATGGCGCCGCCGACGCGCAGCCGCGCGCGACACAACAACAGATCCAGACATCCCGCAGGGTTGGGCATGAGCACATACACCAGGCGATACATGGCTTGGGTCGCAGCGCCCGCGCGTTTGATCACGGGCTTGGGCGCAACGGCCTGCGCCAGGCCGCGCAACCAGGAAAGCAGGACTGGCGTGAGCCCATCCCCAGGCACGGCCGCAGGCTGCGGCGGCGTCAGTTCCAGGTAGCGTAGCAAGAGCGCCACCACATGCTTGCAGTTGTAATCCATGGGACAACTGCAATCGCCATCGAATCGCACGCCGCGCGGGCCTGGCTTGATCCGCACCGTTTGCCGGTAGCGTTGACCGCCGCTCCCGCTGACCTTACCTTTGATCGCATCGCCATCGGCCGTGACGGCCAGCACCTTGCCGCGACGCACATAATCGCGGCCGCGATGCAAGGTGCCCGCATCAAAGCTGGCGGCAACATCAGCCGCAGTAAAATCGAAAGTCAAATCACCTACCCTCCAATAGACCTACATGCACATCCAGAAGCGGTTCGCCAGGTCGAGCATGAAGTCGGGCCGCAGATAGGCCAGGAAGACGAGGGTCAGCAGCGCGGCGCCAGCCAGGCGCCACAGCCACGTGCGCCAGCTGCCCATTATGCCGCCACCGCCACGCGCTTGACGGCGCGCTCGTCGATGGGCAGGTTGATCAGCGCGGCCATGAGCCCCAGGCCGATGGTGATCATCCAGACGATGTGGTAACTGCCTTGGTGCTCGTACAGATAGCCGCCCAGCCACGCGCCCAGGAAACTGCCCACCTGGTGCGAGAAGAACACCATCCCGGCCAGCATCGACAGGTGCTTCACGCCGAAGATGCCGGCGATGATGCCGTTCGTCAGCGGCACGGTCGACAGCCACAGCACGCCCATGCCGGCGGCAAACAGGTACACCGACCACGCCGACAATGGCGCCAGCAGGAACACGGTGATGACCACGGCGCGCGTCACGTAGATGGCCGACAGCAGGTAGCGCTTGGCGATCTTGCCACCGAGTTTGCCCGCGTAATAGGAGCCGACGATATTGAACAGGCCGATCAGCGCCAGCGCCGTGACGGCGATGTTCGGATTCATCAGGCCCTGGTCCTTCAGGTAGGCCGGCAAGTGCACGCCGATGAAGACCAGCTGGAAACCGCAGACAAAATACCCTGCCAGCAGCAGCCAGAACGAGCGGCTGGCGATGGCTTCGCTGAAGGCCGCGCCAACGCTTTGCTGCGGGCCGCTGGCGTGCGTCACGGGCGGCTCGCGCAGGTAGAAGGCCATCGGGATCATCGCCAGCAGCACCAGCGCGGCCAGCACATAGAAGGCGTTTTGCCAGCCCACGGCGGAAATCAGCTGCTGCTCCACCGGCATCATCAGGAACTGGCCGAACGAGCCGGCCGCCGACGAGATGCCGAAGGCCCACGAGCGCTGCTCGGGCGGCGCGCTGCGGCCGATGATGCCGCTGATGGCGCCAAAGGCCGTGCAGGCCAGCGCCAGGCCGATGAAGATACCGGAACCGGCGATGAACAGCACGGGTTGCGTCACGAGCGCCATCCACACCAGGCCCGCCATGTAGCTGATGGCGCCGACGATGACGACGCGCATGGTGCCGAAGCGGTCGGCCGCCATGCCGGCGAACGGACCGAAGACGCCCCACATCAGGTTTTGCATGGCCAGCGCCAGCGAATACGTTTCGCGCGTCCAGCCATTCGCTTGCGAGATCGGCTGCATCCAGAAGCCCAGGCCGTGGCGCACGCCCATCGCCAGGGTCAGGACGACGCCGCTGGCGATGAGGACGGTTTTCAGGCTGGGGCGGGATGAAGGCGATGTCATGGGGTTCCTGTTCACGCCTGCTCGGCGCTGTGGTCAGAGCGATACACGAGACCGATCTGGCCGCGCATGGTGTCAAGGTTGTGCATCAGCGACACGCTGTCCGCGTGCGGCATGACGGGACTTTCCAGCAGGCCGGCGCGGATGCAGCGCATCGCTTCGATGGCCTCGTGCGCGTAGCCATTGCCCAGGTGGGGCATGGCGACAACGCGGCGTTCGCCATCCATCGTTTCGACGATCAGGTGGTCGGGTTTGTAAAAACGGTTGGGCAGGCGAATCCTACCCAGGCTGCCGGATATGCTCATTTCCGTCGGCGTTTGCGCGCGCAGGCTGCAGGCGCAGGACGAGGTGCCGCCACCCGCGTGCAGCAGGGAAAACACCACCTGCTCATCGACGCCGGTGGCGCCCATTTCAGCCAGCGCCTGCACCTGCGAAACCGGGCCGAGGAAGAACGCCGCCATCGACAGCGGGTAGATGCCCACGTCGAGCAGCGCGCCGCCACCCAGTTCCGGATTGAACATGCGGTGCTCGGGCGGGAAATCGGCGACAAAGCCGATATCGGCCTGCACTTGCCGCAGCACGCCGATTTCGCCGCTGGCGATGATGCGCTGCGCTTCCTGCACGGCCGGCAGGAAGCGGCTCCACATGGCTTCCATCAAAAACAGCTTTTTTTCGCGCGCCAGATCGACCACGGCCTGCGCTTCGCGCGCGTTCATGGTGAACGGCTTTTCGCACACGACGTGCTTGCCTGCCGCCAGGCACAGCACGGCATTTTCCGCATGCAGGGTATGCGGCGTGGCGATATAGATCACGTCCACGCCAGGATCGTCAGCCAGCGCCTGGTAGGAGCCGTGGCAACGCTCGATGCCGAATTCGGCGCCGAAGGCCTGCGCGCCGGCGGCGCTGCGCGAAGCGACCGCCACCAGTTGCGCGCCGGGTGCATCGCGCAAGCCATGGGCCATCGCGCGGGCGATCTTGCCGGTGCCGAGGATGCCCCAGCGGACAGTGTTTTCCATGCTCTACTCTCTTTCTGCGCCAGCTGCCTTGCGCTTCGGGCGGAACACCGCCGCGTCATTGTAAAAATCGTCGTCCTGCCCCTCGCACCAGCCGGGCAAGCCCAGCACGGGTAGCGGCGTGAAATCGGCTGTCGTCAAGCCATCACTGGCCAGGTCTTGCGCCACACGCTCGTCGAGCCAGGTGCGGCGTGCCGCATCATCGAGTGCGAAGTAGGCGTCGCCGGCAAAGATCACGCGCGTGTGCGCCGTGATGGCCTTGCGTGGCGCTACCAGTTTTTCCATCAGCGCGTGGCCGAACAGCCAGACTTCGGCGTCGCCGCCGGTGCCAAATTTCTCGCGCTGCGCAATGAACGCGCTGCGCCAGTCGTGTCCGCGCAAGGCCGCTTCCAGCGCGCGTCCGGCATCGCTGTCGCGCAGCACCAGCAAGGCGGAATTCTCATCGAAAATCGTCGCGCCGTCGCGTGCCGGACCACGCGATTTGCCGACGCCGGACAGGGCGATCTGCGCCGCCTGCAGCGCGTTCAGCTGCCGCTTGATGCGCGGGAAGGTGAGCCACACGAGCGCGTTGAAAAAATCGTGCAGATTGTCGCGCGTGGGCACGCCGCCCGTCGCGCCGATGAACTCTTCGTAGGCCACGCCTTCTGGCAAGTCCGCTTGCGGCACGAAGGCCAGCGGCAAGTCGGTGGGATTGCGCAAGTCCAGCGCCCGCGCCCGTCCGTTCAGCGCGACGATTACCGTATCGCGCTGCAGGTCCAGCTGCCGTCGCGCCGGCAGCACCGTGGCAAACCAGGGGCGGGTCCAGTCTATCGATGGCAGCATGGAGCGCTTAGACCATTTTCCAGTTGATCTGCTCGCCCGCGTTGAGCGGAATCACATGGCTGTCGCCCAGCGGCAGCGAGGCTGGCAAGGTCCAGCTTTCGCGCTTCAAGGTGATGCTGTCCGTGTTGCGCGGCACGCCGTAGAAGGCAGGGCCGTGGAAGCTGGCGAACGCTTCCAGTTTATCCAGCGCACCGGCCCGTTCGAACGCTTCGGCATACATTTCCATCGCGTGCAGGGCCGTGTAGCAACCGGCGCAGCCGCAAGCCATTTCCTTGGCGCCTTGCGCGTGCGGCGCCGAGTCGGTGCCGAGGAAGAAACGCTCGTCGCCGCTGGCGGCGGCCGTCATCAGCGCCAGGCGGTGCTCTTCGCGCTTGAGGATGGGCAGGCAGTAGTAATGCGGGCGGATGCCACCCTTGAAAATCTCGTTGCGGTTGTACAGCAAATGATGCGCCGTGATGGTGGCGGCGATCGGGCCTTCCGCTTCGGCCACGTACTGCGCCGCATCCTTGGTGGTGATGTGTTCGAACACGACGGACAGGGCCGGGAAGGCGCTGCGCAGCGGGCGCATCACGCGCTCGATGAAGACGGCTTCGCGGTCGAAAATGTCGATCTCCGGGTCCGTCACTTCGCCGTGCACGAGGAAGGGCATGCCCACTTCCTGCATCACTTCGAGCACCTTGTAGCAATTCTTCAAATCCGTCACGCCCAGGTCGGAATTCGTCGTGGCACCGGCCGGATACAGCTTCACAGCCTGCACGATACCGCTGTCCTGCGCACGGCGGATTTCGTCGGGCGAAGTATTGTTCGTCAGGTACAGCACCATCAGCGGATCGAAGTTCACGCCTTCGGGCACGGCGGCCAGGATGCGTTCGCGGTAGGCGCTAGCATCGGCCGTGGTGGTGACGGGCGGTTTCAGGTTCGGCATGACGATGGCGCGGCCGAACTGGCGCGCGCTGTGCGGCAGCACGCTGGCCATGACGGCGCCGTCGCGCAGGTGCAAATGCCAGTCGTCAGGACGGGTGATGGTGATGGAAGATGGGACGGCGGTCGGGGTGTGATCGAGTGTGGACATGGCGGCTGCTCTCAGGCGGTCATTGCGGATAACGCCATTTTACCAGCCGCGGGACCGGCCTGCCTGCCCGGACACCCCGTGCACGCTCGCTGCCGGACGATAAAACGGCCAGTGTGCACTGGCCGTTTTCAATATCAGGAGTGTACGCGAATCAGGATGCAGCCACCCTGGCCGTCAGCTCCTGTTCGCGCGGTGAAAATTAATGGATGATCTTGGCCAGGAAATCGCGCGCGCGGTCCGAGCGCGTGGTGTTGAAGAAGTCATCCTTGCTGCAATCTTCGATGATCTTGCCCTGGTCCATGAAGACGATGCGGTTGGCCACGCGCCTGGCAAAGCCCATTTCGTGCGTGACGACCATCATCGTCATGCCCTCCTGCGCCAGGCCCACCATCACGTCGAGCACCTCGTTGATCATTTCCGGATCGAGCGCCGAAGTGGGCTCGTCGAACAGCATGGCGATCGGGTCCATCGACAGCGCGCGCGCGATCGCCACGCGCTGCTGCTGGCCGCCCGACAGCTGGCCGGGGAATTTATCCTGCTGCGACAGCAGGCCCACGCGGTCCAGGTATTTCAAGCCCTTGGCATTGGCTTCGTCGGCGCTGCGACCGAGCACCTTGATCTGGCCGATGGTCAGGTTTTCGCGGATGGACAGGTGCGGAAACAGTTCGAAATTCTGGAACACCATGCCGATGCGCGCGCGCAGTTTCGACAAATTCGTCTTCGGATCGTTGACGCTGATACCGTCGACGATGATCTGCCCCTGCTGTATCGGTTCGAGGCCGTTGACGGTCTTGATCAGGGTCGACTTGCCGGAGCCGGACGGGCCGCAAATGACCATCACGTCGCCCTTGGCGACCTCGGTGGTGCAGTCGGTCAGTACCTGGAACTGGCCATACCATTTGCTGACGTTATTGAGTTCGATCATCTTGTTCTTTCTTTTTCGGTTAGCGAATGATGGCGACGCGTTTCTGCAGGCGTTTTACCAGGAACGACAAGGCATAGCACAGCACGAAATACACGACGGCGACAAACACATACATTTCCACCAGGCGGCCATCGCGCTGCGCGATTTTCGAGGCGGCGCCGACGAAATCAGGGATCGACAGCACGTATACGAGCGACACGTCCTGGAACAGCACGATGGTCTGCGTCAGCAGCACGGGGATCATGTTGCGGAAGGCCTGCGGCAGCACGATGCTGCCCATGGTTTGCCAGTAATTCATGCCCAGCGCCTGCCCGGCCCACACTTGGCCGCGCGGAATCGACTGTATGCCACTGCGCATGATCTCGCAATAGTAGGCCGCCTCGAACATGATGAAGGTGATCAGCGCGGAAGAAAATGCGCCCACTTTCACGGGTTCATTCGCGCCGATGACCCAGGCGGCAATGTACGGCACCAGGAAGTAGAACCAGAAGATCACCAGCACCAGCGGGATCGAGCGTATCAGGTTGACGTAGCTCGATGCCACGCCCGAGATGAGGCGGCTGCTGGACAGGCGCATCAGCGCCAGCAGGGTGCCCAGCACGATGCCGCCCACCATGGCCAGCGCCGTCAGTTTCAGGGTGAAGACCATGCCGGTCTGGAACAGGTAAACCCACGAACGGGAGATGACATCGAAATCGAAGTTACCTAACATGTCAGTGTCCTCCCGTCTTGGCGCCGGCGACGATGAAGCCCGGGATGGCGACCTTTTTCTCGATCAGGTGCATCAGCACCACCACCAGCAGATTGACGACGACGTAAATGATGGTGGCAGCCGAAAACGCCTCGAACACCTGGAAGGAAAACTCCTGGATGGCGCGCGCGCTGGCCGTCAGTTCGATCAGGCCGATGGTCAATGCCACGGAACTGTTCTTGATGATGTTCAAAAATTCGCTGGTCAGCGGCGGCATGATGACGCGCGCTGCCATCGGCAGCAAAATGAAGCGGTAAGTTTGCGGCAGGGTCAGGCCCAGCGCCGTACCGGCCAGTTTCTGCCCGCGCGGCAGCGCCTCGATACCCGTCGTCACTTGCACGGCCACGCGCGAGGAGGTAAAGAATCCCAGGCACAGCACAGCCGTGACGAACGGCGCGTTCGGCAGCGACTTGACCCAGGCGCCCAGGTCCGGCGGCAGCAATTCCGGCATGACGAAATACCACAGGAACATCTGCACCAGCAGCGGCACATTGCGGAACAATTCCACATACGCATTGGCCAGGCCCACCAGCCATTTGTTCGGCAGGGTACGGACGGTGCCGATCACCAGGCCCAGGATCAAGGCCATGATCCAGGCCGCACCGGCCGTGGCCAGGGTCCACACCAGGCCGGACCACAGGGTATCCATATACGTGCCCACGCCATCAGGGGACATCTCCCAGAAGATGCGCCAATTCCAGTTGTAATTCATGATCATCCTTCCCATGCAGCTCGAGGAAAGCGGCCAGCCGCCTACCCCGCAAATAAAACCGGGAGGCTTGCGCCCCCCGGTTTGTTACGCAGTCTTGTTACTTTTTCCGTTTGTCCGATGTCTTCTGCGCTTCGGGCACGGCCGCATACGCGGCCGGGTCGCCCGAATCGGTCGGATTCGCAAACACGGCCTTCAATTGCGGCGGCATGGGGAATTTCAGGTTGATGTTTTTCGGCGGGATAGGCGAGGTAAACCATTTCGCATAAATACGGTTGATGTCGTCGCTCTTGTACAGGCGGATCAGCGCTTCGTCGACCACTTTCTTGAAGGCTGGATCGCCCTTGCGCAGCATGATGCCGTACGGCTCGACCGACAGCGCTTCCTTGGTGATTTCGTAGTCGTTCGGGTTTTTCGAGTTGGCCACTTGCGACGCCAGCAGGATGTCGTCGTTGGCTTCGGCCACCGCGCGGCCCGTTTCCAGCATCAGGAACGATTCAGGATGATCCTTGCCGACGGCGATGGTCATGCCCAGGTTCTTTTCCTTGTTCAAAATCGTCATCTGCTTGATGGTCGACGTGC
The DNA here is from genome assembly GCF_030397665.1 of Janthinobacterium sp. SUN073. Lineage (GTDB taxonomy): Bacteria > Pseudomonadota > Gammaproteobacteria > Burkholderiales > Burkholderiaceae_D > Janthinobacterium. The sequence continues at coordinate 1,753,208 of NZ_JAPUBT010000001.1, forward strand.
CGGCCGTGGCCACCAGGGTCTTGCCGCGCAAGTCTTCCAGCGTCTTGATGTTCGAGGTTTTTTTCGACAGCACGCGGTTGCCGATGACGAACATGGTGGGCGCAAACGCCACCTGCTGCTGGCGCTCCAGGTTGTTCGTGGTCGAGCCGCATTCGAGGTCGATGGTGCCGTTGGCCATCAGCGGAATGCGGTTGGCCGAGGTGACGGGGCTCATCACCACTTTCAGTTCGGTCAAGCCCAGGTGCTTTTGCAGGGCCGTGACGACTTTCATGCACAGGTCGATCGAATAACCCTGGTATTGCTGCTTGTCATCGAGATAGGAGAAGGGAACGGAGCCGTCGCGCACGCCGAGGGTGACGGAACCGGCTTTCTTGATCTTGGCCAAGGTGCCGGTCAATTCCTGAGCCTGGACTGGCGACATGCTGCTGATGATACCGACGCTAAGCAGCGTGGCGATGATTTTGGTCAATTTCATAAATTCTCCTGGACGGACAAACCGGATACAAAGCCGGACGAAACAACTGTGGTGCAAACGCCACCAATGGAATTAATTTTATTTCATTTTCAGCGCCGAACCAGCCGTTTTCTGCGATTGCCGTCAAATAGGCGCTATACGCGCGCCGGAATCAGCGCGGCTGTAGCATTTTTCCTACTGATTTTCCCCCGCCGATTTATTTTGCCGGCGCCAGCCCCGCCAGCGCGTCGTCCTCTTCCGCCTCATCGTCCCGATTCGCCTGCTGGCGTTGCCACATTTGCGCATACAAGCCGTCAAGCGCCAGCAATTGCGGATGCGTGCCCCGCTCGACGATGCGGCCATGGTCAAGCACCAGGATTTGCTGGGCATCGGCCACCGTCGACAGCCTGTGCGCAATCACCAGGGTGGTGCGGTTTTTGGCGATTTCCTTCAGTTGCGACTGGATCGCCTGCTCGGCCTTGGAGTCGAGCGCCGATGTCGCTTCATCGAAAATCAGGATGGCCGGGTCCTTCAGCAAGGTGCGGGCAATCGCCACGCGCTGCTTTTCGCCCCCCGACAGTTTTAGCCCCCGCTCGCCCACCATGGAATTGTAGCCATCTGGCAAACTTTCAATAAAATCATGAATCGACGCCGCTTTTGCCGCCGCCACGATGGCGTCCTTGCTGGCGCCCGGCTTGCCGTAGGCGATGTTGTATTCGATGGTGTCGTTGAACAGCACCGTGTCCTGCGGCACGATGCCGATGGCGGCGCGCAGCGAGTCCTGCGTGATGCTGCGCAAATCCTGGCCATCGATGGTGATACTGCCCCCATCGACTTCGTAGAAGCGGAACAACAAACGCGACAGGGTCGACTTGCCCGAACCGCTGTGGCCCACCACGGCCGTGGTGGTGCCGGCCGGTATCTGGAAATCCACGTCGAACAGGATTTGCCGCTTGGCTTCATAGCTGAAATCCACATGCGCAAAGCGCACGGCCGCGCCCCGCGTGACGAGCGGCTTGGCCTCCGGCGTATCGGCGATTTCGCGGTTTTCGTTCAGCAGGGAAAACAGGCGTTCCATGTCGGCCAGGCTTTGCTTGATTTCGCGGTAGATGACCCCTAAAAAATTGAGGGGGATATACAGCTGGATCATGAAGGCGTTCACCAGCACCAGGTCGCCCAGAGTCATGCTGCCATTGATCACGCCCACGGTGGCGCGCCACAGTATCAAGGTGACGGCCGTGGCGATGATCAAGGACTGGCCCGTATTGAGCAGGGACAAGGAAGTCTGCGATTTCACGGCCGCCGATTCATAGCGCTGCAAGCCTTCATCGTAGCGCTTCGCCTCGTAATCCTCGTTGCCGAAATATTTCACGGTTTCATAGTTGATCAGCGAATCGATGGCCTTGGTATTCGCCTTCGAGTCGAGGTCGTTCATGGTACGGCGGAAATGCGTACGCCAGTTCGTCACCAAGACGGTAAACGCGATGTAGGACACCAGCGCCACCGACGTGATCACGGTGAACCAGATGTCGTAATGCAAGACCAGATAGCCGAGCACCAGGGTGATTTCCACCAGGGTCGGCAGGATGTTGAACAAAGTATAGGAAATGAGCGAGCCGACGCTGCGCGTGCCCCGTTCAATGTCGCGCGTCATGCCGCCCGTCTGGCGGTTCAGGTGGAAGCGCAAGGACAAGGCATGCAGGTGGCGGAACACTTGCAGGGCGATGGTGCGCACGGCCCGCTGCGTGACGCGGGCAAACAGGAATTCGCGCAACTCCGTAAACAAGGTGGTCGACAGGCGCAGCAAGCCATACGCCACCAGCAAGCCGACGGGCAGCACCAGCAGCGCTTGCGGATGCGCCGCCGTGATCGTCATGGCATCGACGAGTTTTTTCAGGATCAAGGGCACGCCCACGTTGGCGAGCTTGGCGCCCACCAGGCATAACAGCGCCAGCAGCACTCGCCATTTGTAGACCCACAGGTAGGGCAGCAAGGTCTTGATGGTGGCGAAATCGCTGTGGCTGGCGGAAGCTGGCGAGCGGGGCGGAGGGGGAGTCTGGGAACGGCGCATGGCGAAGGTCGGCTTTTTATGGTTCAATCGGGGCAATTGTAGCCTTTCATGAGAATAAAAGATGAGCACCTCCCCCGACCGCCCTGATAACTGCCTCGCCTCCGGCCTGCCCGCCGGAAAAATGCCGGAATTGCGCATGATGCCCGCGCCATCCGACGCCAATGTGTACGGCGACGTCTTCGGCGGTTGGATCATGGCGCAAGTCGATATCGCCGGTTCCCTTCCGGCCACGCGGCGCGCCAACGGCCGTGTCGCCACCATCGCCGTCAACTCCTTCATCTTCAAAAACCCCGTCTTCGTCGGCGATTTGCTATCCTTCTACGCCGAAATCGTCAAGGTTGGCAATACCTCGATCACCGTCAATGTCGAGGTGTATGCCGAGCGCAACCGCCTGCAGGCGTGCATCGTGAAAGTCACGGAAGCCACCCTGATCTACGTGGCGACCGACTCCGACCGCAAGCCGCGCAAGGTGCCGCCCATCGAGACCTTATTGTCGCAATAATCCTACGTTTTATTTTCAGACGGCATGGATAGCCAGCGCCGCATCTTCTTGCAGAGGGCTGCGCGCATCGTCTCGCTGGCCGCCGCCGGCAGTGTGCTGTCCGGCTCCAGCGCGAGCGCCGCTACGCGCCTGAACGGCACCGGCTATCCGTTTGCGCTCGGCGTTGCCTCCGGTTCGCCCTTGCCGGACGCCGTCGTGCTGTGGACGCGCATCTGCTACGACCCGCTGCAGGCAAGCGCCACGCCCACCATCGCCCTGAATGTGCGCTGGGAAGTGGCCGAAGACGAGGCTTTTCGGCGCATCGCCGCCAAGGGGCAAGCCACGGCCACGCCCGCCCTGGCGCACAGCGTGCACGTCGACGTGGGCGGCCTGGCGCCCGGACGCTGGTATTGGTACCGCTTCATGCTGGGCGACGCCGTCAGCCCCGTGGGCCGCACGCGCACGGCGCCCGATCCCGGCTCCATGCCTTCCTCGCTGAAGCTGGCCGTCGCCTCGTGCCAGCACTGGGAATTCGGCGCGTATGCGGCGCACCGGCACATCGCGGCGGCGGCGCCGGACCTGGTGGCCTTTCTCGGTGATTACATTTATGAGTGGGGACCGTACCAGCTGCAGCACCCGAACCGGGCCATGCGCACGCACGAAAGTTTTACCCTGGACGACTACCGCGCCCGCTATGCGCAATACAAGAGCGACCAGGATTTGCAGGGCGCCCACCTGGCCGCGCCGTGGATCGTCACCTGGGATGACCATGAAGTGGCCAATGATTACGGCAACGACCGCGATGAATTGCTCACACCCACCTTTTTGCAGCGCCGCGCGGCCGCCTACCAGGCGTTTTATGAACACATGCCGCTGCGTTTGCTGCCGCTGGGGCGACGGGGCTTTGTCGACATGCGCATCTACCAGCGCTACGACTGGGGCCGGCTGGCGCGCTTCCACGTGCTCGATGACCGGCAATACCGCGCCTACCACGCGTGCGCCAGGCCGGGCCGCGGCGGCTCCAATTCCGTCACCACGCGCAACTGTCCCGACTTGCTGAAACCGCAGCGCACCATGCTGGGCGAGGAGCAGCAGCGCTGGCTGCAAACCGGTCTCGATACGTCTCCGGCGCGCTGGAATATCCTGGCCCAGCAAACCCTGATGGCGCAAGCTAGCCAGGTGCCCATCCTGCGGCCCGGCGACGAGCGCATCTGGACCGATGGTTGGGATGGCTATCCGATGGCGCGCCAGCACCTGCTCGACGCCCTGCACAGCAGCAAGGCCCGTAACCCGCTGGTGCTGTCGGGCGACGTACACACCTTTTATGCCACGGAACTGAGCCGCAACGCCATGCGCCCCACCGGCAAGAGCAATCCCGTGCTGGCGACCGAGTTTTGCGGTACCTCCATCACGTCCAGCTCCCGCCCGCAGGCGCGCACCGAGCAATATGTGGCGATGAACCCGCACATCCGCTACGGACGCAGCGACAAGCGCGGCTATATGTTGATGGAGATCACGCCAGAGAAAACGACGACCCTGTTCCAGGGCCTGGAGAATGTGCGCGATAGTGCATCCGGCATCGCGACACTGGCCCGCTTTACCGTCCAGGACGGCAAGGCGGGCTTGCAGAGTTAAAGCCTAGGCAACCTTCTTTTCGTCGCGCAATTGACGACGCAAGATCTTGCCGACGTTGGTTTTCGGCAATTCATCGCGGAACTCGATGTATTTCGGTTTCTTGTAGGCCGTCAATTCATGCTTGCAATGCTCGCGGATCTGTTCCACCGTCAGGTTCGGATCCTTGCGCACGACAAACACTTTCACGGCTTCGCCCGCGTTGGCGTCCGGCACGCCGATGCACGCGCATTCCAGCACGCCCGGGCACGATGAAACCACGTCTTCCACTTCATTCGGATACACGTTGAAGCCGGACACGATGATCATGTCTTTCTTGCGGTCCACGATCTTCACGTAGCCGCGCTCGTCCATGATGCCCACGTCGCCCGTCTTGAAGTAGCCGTCCGCCGTCATCGACTTGGCCGTTTCATCCGGACGCTGCCAGTAGCCGGCCATCACTTGCGGGCCGCGCACGGCGATTTCGCCCGGTTCGCCCAGCGGCACTTCCACGCCATCATCGTTCAAGATCGCCACTTCCGTCGAGGGGAATGGCAAGCCGATGGTGCCCGTGAATTCCGTGATATCGACACGGTTGCCCGTCACCACGGGCGATGTTTCCGACATGCCATAGCCTTCGATCAGCGGGCAACCCGTCAGTTTCAGCCAGCGTTCGGCCACGTTGCGCTGCAGGGCCATGCCGCCGCCATTGCACACCTTGTAGCTGGAGAAATCGAGCTTGGCAAACTCGGCATTGTTCAGCAGCGCGTTGTACAGGGTATTGACGGCCGGGAAAACGACGATCTTGTGCTTGCTCAATTCCTTGACGAAACCGGGGATGTCGCGCGGGTTGGGGATCAGCACGCTCATGCCGCCCAGGCGCATGCCCATCAGGGCGCTGACCGTCAGCGAATAGATGTGATACAGGGGCAAGGCGCACATGAATCCCATCGAGGTGGCGCGCATTTCAGGCGTCATCACGGGCGACATCCACGCCTCGTTTTGCAATACGTTGGCGATCACGTTACGGTGCAACAGCATCGCGCCTTTTGAGACGCCCGTCGTGCCACCCGTGTATTGCAGGAAGACGATATCGTCATGCCCCTGCTGCACCGGCCGCAAGGTCAGGCGCGCACCTTCGGCCAGCATCTTGTTGAAACTGATGGCGCCCGGCAAGGAAAACGCGGGCACCATTTTCTTGATCTTGCGCACGACGAAATTGACAATCGTGCCCTTCAAGCCACCCAGCAAATCTCCCATGGTGGCCACGATCACATGCTTGACCTGGGTATGCGGCAACACCTGCTCCACCGTGGTGGCGAAGTTTTCCAGCACAATAATCGCTTCACTGCCCGAATCGATCAGCTGGTGCTGCAATTCACGCGGCGTGTACAGCGGGTTCACGTTGACCACGGTGTAGCCGGCGCGCAAAATCGCCGCCATGGCCACCGGATATTGCAGCACGTTCGGCAGCATGATCGCCACGCGCGCACCCCGTTGCAGACCCTTGCTTTGCAGCCAGGCACCCATCTGCCGCGACAGCTGGTCGAGCTCGCGGTAGGTGAGGAATTTATCCATGCACACGAAAGCGTTGCGGTCCGCATATTTCTGGAACGACTCTTCCAGCAAATGCGTCACGGAACGGTATTGCGTGCAGTCAATCTCTGCGGGAACGCTGTCCGGGTATGACTTCAACCAAATCTTGTCCATCTCGCCTCATCTTTATCTGTAAAAGGGATGCGCCTCCTGGCGCATCCACATTGTTTATGCTGCTATCTTTTTCTCGTCACGCAGGGCGCGACGCAAAATCTTGCCGACGTTGGTTTTCGGCAGTTCATCGCGGAACTCGATGTATTTCGGCCGCTTGTAGCCCGTGAATTGTTCCTTGCAATACGCGGCCAGCACTGCCTGGGTCAGGTTCGGGTCATTGCGGACCACAAACACTTTCACGGCTTCACCCGAATGCTCATCGGGCACGCCCACGCAGGCGCACTCGAGCACGCCCGGATGGGCTGCGATAACGGCTTCGACTTCGTTCGGATACACGTTGAAGCCGGAGACGAGAATCATGTCTTTCTTGCGGTCCACAATCTTCACGTAGCCGCGCTCATCCATGATGCCCACGTCGCCCGATTTGAAGTAGCCATCCGGTGTCATGACCTTGGCTGTTTCGTCGGGACGGTTCCAGTAGCCCGTCATCACTTGCGGACCCCGGATGGCGATCTCGCCCGTTTGCCCCAGCGGCACTTCCTTGCCGTCATCGTCGAGAATCGCGATCTCGGTCGACGGAATCGGCAAGCCGATGGTGCCGGAAAACGCCGTGCTGTCGGCGCGGTTGCACGTGGCGACGGGCGACGTTTCCGACAGGCCATAACCCTCGATGATGGACACGCCCGTCGCTTGCAGCCATTTGTCATTGACGGCTTGCTGCACCGCCATGCCGCCGCCATTGGCGATCTTCAAGCCCGAGAAGTCGAGCTTGGCAAAGTCGGGGTGATTCACCAGCGCGTTATACAGCGTATTGACCGCCGGCAACAGGTTGAATTTGTACTTGCCCAGCTCCTTGATCAGGCCCGGGATATCGCGTGGATTCGGGATCAGGATATTCAGGGCGCCCACGCGCGTGCCCCACATTGCGCACGCCGTCAGGGCAAAGATATGGTACAGCGGCAAGGCGCAGACGATGATCAGCTGCTCGCGGCTGTTCGGATCGAGCGCCGCGCCCGACCACGCTTCGCTCTGCAGCACATTGGCGATCACATTGCGGTGGCTCAGGGTCGCACCTTTCGACACGCCCGTCGTGCCACCCGTGTATTGCAGGAAAGCAGGGTCATTGATGCTCAGCTCGACGGGCGTGAGTTTCATGCGGCTGCCCAGCGCCAGCGCCTGCTTGAAACGCATGGCGTTCGGCAAGGAATACGCGGGCACCATCTTCTTGACGTTGCGCACGACAAAATTGACGAGCATGCCCTTCAAACCGCCCAGCATCTCGCCCATGCTGGCGACGACGATGTGCTTGATGGCCGTCTTGCTCAACACTTGTTCCAGCGTATGGGCAAAGTTTTCCAGTACGATGATGGCTTCGCTGCCCGAATCGTTGAGCTGATGCTCGAGTTCGCGCGGCGTGTACAGCGGGTTGACGTTGACCACAGTGTAACCGGCGCGCAGCACGGCGGCGATCGCCACCGGATACTGCAGCACGTTCGGCATCATCAGGGCAACTCTGGCCCCCTTTTTCAAGCCACGGCTTTGCAGCCAGGCACCCAGCTGGCGCGAATAAGTATCGAGTTCGGCATAGGTGAGAAATTTGTCCATGCAGACATAGGCATTGCGGTCCGCATATTTTTGAAACGCCTCTTCCAGCAAATGCACCAGCGAACGATATTGATCAGGATCGATGTCGGCAGGAACGCCGGGAGGATACGACTTCAGCCAAATTTTTTCCATCCTGTGCCTCTTGTCTCGAATAATCGTGGGGGAGCCGGCGCAGCCTGCCGGCGCGGATCATTGCTGCGGATTCTGTCGTCCTGCAGTCAGTTTGAGCATTCTGGCGAGCAATTGCTCTATGCTACTAATGCGATGCTATCGGGCGCCGCGCTTCCATGCAAGCGCTTTCAACAGTATTCGAGCAGCAACTCTAAGGGCATTTTGTGCTGCACTGCAGCATGATAAATACGCTGTTACCGAATCGCTTGCCTCGCCGTACGGAACAATCTTTACGGGTCAGGGGCTGGACAATTGTTCCAGCGCATGCCTGCGCTCAGGCTTCTTGATCTGGGCCATTGTGTGCACTGCAGCATAAAAAGCACGAAAGTTCTTTTTTTCTTCCAGCAATTTTTTGAAGGCAGGCAAAAATTCATTGTAGGTCGACACGGAAGCGAGGTGCGCATTGCTCAATGGCTGCTCGAACCAGCGGTCGTAACCGGCAAAACCACCCCAGTCTTGCTTCAATACCTGATACGCGTCTTGCAATGCCACAAACACCTGCGCCTTGCGCGCGCGCTTGTCCGCCTCGCTGGCGTCGCTGGCATACACGGCCTCCAGCTTGCCCCGGTATGTCAGCAGCAAGGCCAGAAAATCCTGACGCCGCGCCGCATACTGGGCGTATGACGCGCGCATGGCGTCATTGCCCTCGCGCGCCAGCCAGCGCTGCACGCCCGCCTCTTCCACGGCACTGGCGAATGACTCGTTGAAGGCCGAATCGCCGGGCACGTACACCACCTGGTGCGCCAGTTCATGGAAGATCAGGCGCGCCAGTTCCGCATCGTTGTAATTGATAAAGGTCGACAGCAGGGGATCATCGAACCAGCCCAGGGTGGAATACGCGGGCACGCCGCCCACCTGCACGTCGTAATGCTGGGCGCGCAACTCGTCCGCATACGCGAGCGCCTCTTCCTTGCTGTAATAGCCACGATAGCTGACGCAGCCGGCGATGGGAAAACACCATTGCAGCGGCTGCAGCGACAGTTCCGGCGTGGCCACCACGTTCCACAGCACAAACGGGCGCCGCAGGGCCGCGTAGTTCTTGTAGCTGCCATTGTCGGGCAAGTCCAGCTCGCTGACGGCAAAGCGGCGAATTTGCTGCGCCCTGGCCAGGCGCACTTTCAGGCGCGGCTCGGTGGCCGGGTCCTCCAGCCAGTCGCCGATGGGCCGCGCGCCGGACCACAAGGCATATTGCCCCTGCGCAGCTTGCGTGTAGTAGCGCAGCTGCGTGCAGCCGCCCAGCAGCAGGCACACCGTGCCGACAAGCAAGCAGGCGGGCCAGCGCAGCATGTCAGGCAACCTTTTCCACTTCGACCAGCGTATCGTAGAAGGTGGGCGCGCGGCCCATGTCCGTCAGGCGCTGGCTGGTCACTTCATTGGCGTTCTTGCCATCGCTGGCGAGTTTCTTCCACCACACGGACAAGCCCACCACCAGGCCCCGCCTTGCCTTGTCCGTCACCCTGGCCTTGGCAACAAAGCTGCCACGGTCATTGAAGATGCGCACCATGTCGCCGGCGGCGATGCCACGGGCGGCGCCATCATCGGGATGGATATCGAGGTGCGGTTCGCCTTCGGCCGCGCGCAGGCTTTTCACGTTGACGAACGTGGAATTGAGGAAATTGCGCGCCGGCGGCGAAATCATGGCCAGCGGGAAACGCGCCGCCAGAGCGGGATTGCTGGCCAACGATTCGTGCGGCGCGATATACGTCGGCAAGGGATCAAGCCCCGCCTGCGCCATGGCACTGGTATAAAACTCGCACTTGCCCGATGGCGTGGGGAAACCACCCTCGGCAAATGGCGCCTCGGGCATGGCCAGCTTTTGCCAGCCCGTGCGTTTCAGCGATTCCCAGTCGAAATGCACGGCGCGCGCATCCGTCGCATCAAATGCCTTGGCCGCCAGCGCATCGTCGCTTTCCTGGAAGCACGGGTCATCAAAGCCCATGTATTGGGCCAGCAGGCGGAAGATTTCCGTATTTGCCTTCGCTTCTCCCAGCGGCGCCACGGCCGCATTGTTCGCCATCATGTACAGGTGGCCATAGGTGGAGTGCGCATCGATGTGTTCGAGCTGCGTGGTGGCGGGCAGCACGATGTCGGCGTAATCGACGGTATCGGTCTGGAAGTGCTCGAGCACGACCGTAAACAAGTCTTCGCGGGCAAAGCCCTGCGCCACTTTCGAGGAATCGGGCGCCACCGCCAGGGGATTCGAGTTGTAAACGATCACGGCTTCCACTTGCGGGCCGAACTCGGGCGAGCTGGTTTTCAGCAGATCGTCGCCGATGGTGCTCATGTTGATGGTGCGCGGCGTGCCTTTCAGCAAATCAGGGCGCTGCAGGGCCTTGCGGTTGACGGGAAAGGAACCCGAGCTCGACAGCTGCATGCCGCCGGCAGGATGGCGCCAGGCGCCCGTCAGGGCCGGCAGGCAGGCGATGTTGCGCACCGCCATGCCGCCGCCATGCACGCGCTGCACGCCGTAGTTGGTACGGATGGCGGCGCCCTCGCCAGAACGGCACGCCTGGCCGTACAGGCGCGCCAGGTCCACCACTTCCGTGGCCGTGATGCCGCACACCTCGGCCACGCGTTCGGGCGGCCACGCCATGGCCCGTTGTTTCAGTTCCGCATAGCCGATGGTGTAGTGCGCGATATAGTCATGGTCGACCAGGTCTTCGGTAATCAGCACATGCATCAAGCCCAGCGCCAGGGCCGCGTCGGTACCCGGCAGCAAGGCGATATGCTGGTGGCACTTTTCGGCCGTCAGCGAGCGATACGGGTCGATGGCGATCAGGGTGGCGCCATTGCGCTTGGCTTCCTGGGCGCGCATCCAGAAGTGCAGGTTCGAGGCGATCGGGTTGCCACCCCAGATGATGATCAATTTTGCGTTCTGGAACTGTTCCAGGTCCGTGCCGATGCTGGCACCCACCGTGTAGCGGTAGCCGGTGGCGCCGGCCGAGGCGCAGATGGTGCGGTCCAGCAGGGAGGCACCGAGCTGGTTGAAAAAACGCGACGACATCGACTCGCCCTGCACCAGGCCCATGGTACCGCAGTAGCTGTACGGCAAGATCGCCTGCGGATCGCGCGCGGCGATCGGTTTCAAGCGGGCCGCGATGGTCTGCAATGCTTCTTCCCAGCTGATGCGCTCGAACTTGCCCTCCCCCTTCTTGCCCACGCGGCGCAGCGGATGCAGCAGCCGGTCCGCATGGTAGGTGCGTTCCGTGAAGCGCGACACCTTGGTGCACAGCACGCCAGCCGTGGTCGGGTGATCAGGATCGCCCTTGACGGCTGTTGCCACGCCATCGGTCACGGTGACCAGGAGGGCGCAGGTATCGGGGCAGTCGAGCGGGCAGGCGGCGCGCACTTGGGTGGTGGTCATGGTGCAATCCAAAAACGTTGGGGGAAGGCGATACTGTAAACCATTCCGCGCGCTTGCTGTTGGCGCCATGGCAAGCTGGTCCGTGCGCTGGATTTACCCGGCAAACAAGGGCTACAATGCACTATTAGCCGCGCCTGTTTTTGATCAAACAGCCACGGTCCGGCGCGCCATACATTGCTGCGCGCCAGCATCCACAGGAGAGTCCCATGAAACTAGTTGATCCGATCTTGGCGTTTCAATCCGAGCTGCAAGGTATCCGCCGCGACCTGCATGCGCACCCCGAACTGTGCTACGAAGAACAGCGCACCTCGGACGTGGTCGCCGCCAAACTGACGGAATGGGGCATTCCCGTGGTACGCGGCCTGGGCCGCACTGGCGTGGTCGGCATCATCCAGCATGGCACCTCGACACGCGCCATCGGCCTGCGCGCCGACATGGATGCCTTGCCGATGCAGGAAATGAATACCTTTGAGCATGCCTCGCGCCACCCGGGCAAGATGCACGCCTGCGGCCACGACGGCCACACTACCATGCTGCTCGGTGCCGCCCATTACCTGGCGCAGCACCGCCATTTCGACGGCACCGTGTACCTGATCTTCCAGCCGGCCGAAGAAGGCGGCGCCGGCGCGCGCGAAATGATAGCAGACGGCTTGTTTAGCAAGTTTCCCATGGATGCCATCTACGGCATGCACAACTGGCCAGGCGCCGAAACGGGCACCCTGAGCGTGGTGGCAGGGCCGATGATGGCGTCGAGCAATGAATTCCACGTCACCGTCAAAGGTAAGGGCGCGCACGCGGCCCAGCCCCACAAGGGCATCGACCCCGTGATGGTGGCCGTGCAAATCGCGCAAAGCTGGCAAACCGTCATCACGCGCAACAAGAGCCCGCTAGATACGGCCGTGCTGTCCATCACGCAAATCCATGCGGGCAGCGCCACCAATGTCATTCCCGACGATGCCAGCCTGGTCGGCACCGTGCGCACCTTCACCACGCCCGTGCTGGACCTGATCGAAGAGCGCATGCGCGACATCGCCGTGCACACGGCCGCCGCCTTTGGCGCGGAAGTCGAGTTCCACTTCAAGCGCAACTATCCGCCGCTGGTCAACCACGCGAAAGAAACGGCGTTTGCCATCGAAGTGATGAAAAGCGTGGTGGGGGCCGACAAGGTCAACGCGAATGTCGAACCGACGATGGGCGCGGAAGATTTCGCCTTTTTCCTGCAAGAAAAGGCCGGCTGCTACATCTTCATCGGCAATGGCGATGGCGAGCACCGCGATGGCGGCCACGGTCTGGGGCCATGCGTCTTGCACAATGGCAGCTACGACTTCAACGACCATCTGCTGCCCATCGGCGCCAGTTTCTGGGTCAAGCTGGCCGAAGCGAGCCTGCCCGTCGCTTAACTGAGCTTGTCCGGGCCGTCACCGAGGCGCTGGCCCGGATTCAACGCTTCCAGGGCCAGCAAGGCCGCCGCATGGTCGGCCGTCGGGTACGTTTCGGCAATGGTTTCATAGCGCTGCGTCACCAGTTGCGTCACCGGCAAAGTGACGTGCGCCGCTTCGGCTGCCGCGAGGATGTTGTGCATGTCCTTGATCTGGCTCTTCACCTGACCACCGGCAACAAAATTGCGCTCCAACATGCGCTGGCCATGTACCTCCAAAATCTTGCTCTCAGCAAAACCGCCGCGGATGGCCGCCCGTACGGCGCTCGCATCGGCGCCAGCCGCCTGGGCCAGCAACAGCGCTTCGGCCACGATGGTCAAGGTGGCGCCGACGATCAGCTGATTGCACAGCTTGGCAACCTGGCCACTGCCGGGCGGGCCCACCAGAGTCGGACGGCCCATGGCCGCCAGGATAGTTTCCACGCGCGCGTAATCGCTGGTGCTGGCGCCAGCCATGATGGCCAGGGTGCCCGCCTGCGCCCCGCCGACGCCACCCGACACGGGCGCATCGATGAAGCCATGGCCAGCCGTGTGCAAGACAGCATGAAATTGCCGGGCTTCTGATTGTTGGGTGGAACTCATATCGATCCACAGCGCACCTGCGGGCAGGGCCGGCAGCGCCTCTTGCAATACCTGCGCCACGATGGGACCGGCTTCCAGCATCGAGATGACCAGGTCCGCGCCACTGACCGCCTCAGCTATGGAAACGGCCGGCTGCGCCCCTGCCGCACGCAGGACTTGGGCCTTGCTGTGCGTGCGATTCCAAATTGTGACAGAATATCCAGCGCGTAGCAGGCACCGGACCATCGGATCCCCCATCAGACCGATACCAAGAAATGCGATTTTTGTAGAGAATGTCAATTGAACCCCTGAGATCAACAAGTGGCGAGAGCGGCATGCAAAGCAAGGTGCCTGTACAACAATAGCCTATCGGCCAATTTTACGATGAAAGCCTCTATGTTCTTCAAGAAGAATCTCCTCAAATCCATCGCCGCCGTTGCCGCGCTGATGGCGGCCAACGCCGGCTTTGCCGCCGACGACAAACTGATCGACTCCGTCTACGGCGAATATGCCAAGGGCGTGAAGGTACAAATGGTACGCGCCGGCGTGACCTCGAACTGGGATAAGGCCTGGTTTGTATCGAATGGCACGCAGCTGAGCGGTTACTGGGACGCCAGCATTGGCGGCTGGGATGGCAAGAGCTATCGCAACGTCCCTGGCCAGCATCAAAAACTGTGGGATCTGGGCTTTACTCCCGTGTTCCGCTTTGAAAACACAAACAAGCTGGGTTTCTATGCGGAAGGCGGCATTGGCGTACACATGCTGTCCAAGCTGTACAACAACGACGATAACCGTCTGTCGACCCACTTCCAGTTCGGCGACCATATCGGCGTCGGCTATGTTTTCAATAACAAATGGGAAGTCGCTGCGAAGATCCAGCATTTCTCGAACGGCGGCTACAAGAAGCCCAACAGCGGCGTCAATTTCATGAACGTCAAAGTCGCTTATCACTTTTAATGGGTGTCATAAATGACAAAGGCAGCGCGTAGCGCTGCTTTTTTTTACGCCTGTACGCTGTAAAACCTGCCAAATCAGCAGACGAAAAAAAACCCGCCAATTTCTTGACGGGTTTTTCTCTACTGCGAATAACAAGCCTGACGATAACCTACTTTCACACTGGTTGCAGCACTATCATCGGCGCAAAGTTGTTTCACGGTCCTGTTCGGGATGGGAAGGGGTGGGACCAACTTGCTATGGTCATCAGGCATAACTTGTACTGGCATTTGTCCTCGGTTGAGCGACAAAGCCTGAATCTGGAAGAAGCAAAGATTGGGGTAATGAATAGTTGTATCAACACACACGCAACGTTGTACCGTCTTATCCTCTGTACCTGCTAAGGTTATAGGGACAAGCCGTAC
>NZ_JAPUBT010000010.1 GCF_030397665.1 Janthinobacterium sp. SUN073
TGACCATAGCAAGTTGGTCCCACCCCTTCCCATCCCGAACAGGACCGTGAAACAACTTTGCGCCGATGATAGTGCTGCAACCAGTGTGAAAGTAGGTTATCGTCAGGCTTGTTATTCGCAGTAAGAGAAAAACCCGATCAGCAATGGTCGGGTTTTTTTTCGTCTGGATATTTACCGGGGCCACCCAACAGCAAAGGCTGGGGTCAGTCACTTCGTGATCGGGATGTGCCCCACTGGGGCGCATCCCCCCGCCTCGCGCGTTGGCGTCGAATCTTACGTTAGCGGTATTGAGGGTCTGACCCCGGTGCCGCACAACAGACGAAAAAAAGGCAGCGCTGCGCGCTGCCTTTGTCATCTAACGTCGCTTAACTTCCGCGATAAGTCGAGTACGACCACGGCGACACCACCAGCGGTACATGGTAGTTTTCATCCGTATGCGCGATACCAAAGGACAGGGTGACCAGGTCGATGAAGCGGGGCGAGGGCAGTTCCACGCCCTGGGCGGCGAAATAGTCGCCTGCGTTGAATACCAGTTCGTACTGGCCCGCCTTCATGCTGTCGCCTTCCAGCAAGGGTGAACTGCAGCGGCCGTCGCTATTGGTCATATCCATCTTCAATAACACTTTGCCTTCCGGCGTGACTGAAAACAGGGCCACCTTGACGCCGGCTCCCGGCCTGCCGTGGGCGATATCGAGTACATGCGTGCTGAGTTTTCCCATTTGCTATCCTGTATATAGGGTGAGTGAATGTGCTTATCGTGCAAATCATATACCGGTGACTGCGCCCGGCTATATGATTGGGCATATAGCCAACATTGTCCTCCTATAGGCGCGCCTCCGCATGAACAATTACGAACATTATCCACGCGACTTGATCGGCTATGGCCGCAAGCCACCGCATCCGCAATGGCCGGGCAAGGCCCGCATTGCCTTGCAATTCGTCCTCAATTACGAGGAGGGGGCGGAAAACAACGTGCTGCATGGCGATCCCGCCTCGGAAACGTTTTTATCGGAAATGATCGGTGCGGCCGCTTTTCCTGCGCGCCACCTGAGCATGGAGTCGATTTATGAATACGGTTCGCGTGCCGGACTATGGCGCTTGTTGCGCATGTTCGAGGAGCGGGGCCTGCCGCTGACCGTGTTTGGCGTATCGATGGCCTTGAAGCGCAATCCAGAAGCGGTAGCCGCCTTCCAGCAACTGGGGCATGAAATCGCCTGTCATGGCTTGCGCTGGATTTCCTATCAAAACATGGACGAAGCGACTGAGCGCGAACACATGCGTGTAGCCGTGCAGATCATCCGCGAATTGACGGGTTCCGCCCCGCAAGGCTGGTACACAGGGCGCGATTCGCCGAATACGCGCAAACTGGTGGTCGAACATGGCGGTTTTCGCTACGACGCCGATTATTACGGCGATGACTTGCCATTCTGGGAGAAGGTGGCTTATACGGATGCGACAGGCGCGGCGGCCGTGCAGCCGCAACTGATCGTGCCCTACACTCTGGACACGAACGACATGCGCTTTGCCGCCATGCAGGGTTTTAATTCCGGCACGCAGTTTTTCGATTATCTGAAGGATGCCTTCGATGTGCTGTACGCGGAAGGCGATCCGAACGGCTTGAATCAGCCGAAGATGTTGTCCGTGGGCTTGCATTGTCGCCTGGTGGGGCGGCCTGGACGGGCTGCGGCGCTGGCGCGCTTCCTCGACTATGTACAGCGCCATGAGCAGGTGTGGATCACGCGCCGCATCGATATTGCCGAGCACTGGCATGCGAACCATCCCTATGATGTTTGATGGGTATTGATATTGGATGATAAGTAAAATCAGTCTTTGCATATAGTTGTCCCATATGCCGGTGTTAATCTCCTATACTGGGACTATACCGAGGCCAGCATGTCAGAACCGATCCGCTTTTATTACCGTGGTGCCGTACAGGAAGTACGCAACGCCGCCCCTACGCAGACTGTGTTGCAGCACCTGCGCGAGGATTTGCATTGCACGGGCACCAAGGAAGGCTGCGCCGAGGGCGATTGCGGCGCCTGCACGGTGGTCATCGGCAGCCTGGTTGACGGCCAGGTGGAGATGAAGGCCGTCAACGCCTGCATCCAGCTCACCCCTACCCTCGATGGCAAGGCCCTGTTTTCTGTGGAAGACTTGCAGCAGCCTGACGGCGCCCTGCACCCGGTACAGCAGGCGATGGTCGAGTGCCACGGTTCCCAGTGCGGTTTTTGCACGCCCGGCTTCGTCATGTCGCTGTGGGGCATGTATCTGGCAAAAAACGGCGAGACGCCCACGCGCTGCGAAATCGATGACACCCTGTCCGGCAATCTGTGCCGCTGTACCGGTTACCGGCCCATCATCGATGCGGCCAGGCGCATGGGCGAGCTGCCGCATGTCGCGTTTGACCGCGATGCCCTGGCGCAGCAATTGCAGGCGCTGCAGCGCGGCAGCCTGAGCACCTATGAACACGCCGGCCAGTATTTCCACGCGCCGCGCAGCATCGATGAACTGGTGACGCTGCGCGCGGCAAAGCCGCAAGCGTGCCTGCTGGCCGGTTCCACCGATGTGGGCCTGTGGGTCACCAAGCAATTGCGCGACCTGGGAGACATCATTTATCTGGGCAACGTGGCTGCCCTGAAAACCATCGCTGTGGACGATGGCAAGCTGCACATCGGCGCCGGAGCCAGCCTGAACGATGCTTATGCGGCGCTGTGTGGGCACTATCCGCAAGAATTGTCGGAACTGTGGCAGCGCTTTGCTTCCTTGCCAATCCGCAATGCCGGCACCTTGGGTGGCAATGTGGCCAATGGTTCGCCCATCGGCGACTCGATGCCGTGGCTGATTGCGCTGGGTAGTGAGGTCGTGCTGCGCGGTCCCGCCGGCCAGCGCATCATGCCGCTGGAAAACTTTTATCTGGGCTACCAAAAGAAAGATCTGCAACCCGGCGAATTCGTCGAAGCCGTGCGCGTGCCTTTGCCCCGTGCCGACGTGCATTTCCGCACGTATAAACTGGCGAAGCGCTTCGACCAGGATATCTCGGCCGTGTGCGCCGCGTTTGCTTTCGAACTCGACGGCGAGCGCATCGTCGACGCGCGCATCGCCTTTGGCGGCATGGCTGCCACGCCGCAACGCGCCGCGCAAACGGAAGCATTTCTGCGCGGACAAGCGTGGACGGAAGACAACCTTGTTATCGCCATGCGCTTGCTGGCCGACGATTACGCGCCGCTCTCGGACATGCGCGCCTCGAATACCTATCGCATGACGACGGCGCAAAACCTGCTGCGCCGCTTCTGGCTGGAAACACGCCCCGGTGCGCCTTTGCTGCGTACTGCCGTCAACGCCTACGCTTGCCGCGCCTGAAAGGACCAGCATGAACCATCCTGCCACGCCCGAACTGCAAGCGGCTGCCTGGAGCGCCGTGGGCAAGCCCAGTCCCCATGAATCGGCGCAGTTGCATGTGCTGGGGCAAGCCACCTACACGGACGATATCGCCGAATTGCACGGCACCTTGCACGCGGCGCTAGGCCTGTCGCAAAAGCCGCATGCGCGCATCACGGCCATGGATTTGTCGGCCGTGCGTAGTGCGCGAGGTGTCGCCGCCGTCTACACGGCGCAGGACATTCCTGGCACCAATGATTGCGGTCCCATCATCCATGACGATCCCATCCTGGCTGCGGAACTGGTGCAATACGTGGGCCAGCCTATCTTCATCGTGGTGGCCGATACGCACGACCATGCGCGCCGCGCCGCCCGCCTGGCGCAAGTGTCGTACGAGGAATTGCCTGCGATCATGACGCCGCAAGCGGCCAAGGCGGCACAGTCGTATGTGCTGCCGTCCATGCAACTGACGCGCGGCAACTTCCAGGCCGCGTTCGATGCGGCGCCGCATGTGGTCAAGGGCCAGCTGTATGTGGGCGGCCAAGAACAGTTTTACCTGGAAGGACAGATTTCCTACGCCATCCCGAAGGAAGCGCAGGGCATGCTGGTGCTGTGTTCGACCCAGCACCCGAGCGAGATGCAGCACGTGGTGGCGCATGCGCTGGGCGTGCATTCGCATAACATCACCGTCGAATGCAGGCGCATGGGCGGTGGTTTCGGCGGCAAGGAATCGCAGTCGGCCCTGTGGGCGGCGGCCGCATCGATTGCGGCGGCTAAACTGAAGCGTCCCGTCAAATTGCGCGCCGACCGCGACGACGACATGCTGGTGACCGGCAAGCGCCACTGTTTCTACTATGAATACGAAGTGGGTTACGACGACGACGGGCGGATCCTGGCCGCCAAGGTCGACATGACCACGCGCGCCGGTTACTCGGCGGACTTGTCCGGCCCCGTCGCCACGCGCGCCGTCTGCCACTTCGACAACACATACTATTTGTCCGACGTGGATATCCGCGCCGCCTGCGGCAAGACGAATACGCAGTCGAACACGGCTTTCCGGGGCTTCGGCGGGCCGCAGGGCGCCATCGCCATCGAGTACGTGATCGATGAAATCGCCCGCCATTTGCAACGCGATGCGCTCGATATCCGCCTGCTCAATTTCTATGGCCGCAACGATGCCGAGGGGCGCAATGTCACGCCGTACGGCCAGAAAATCGTCGACAACGTGATCCATGAACTGGTCGCCGAACTGGAAGACAGCAGCGATTACCGCGCGCGCCGCCGCACCATCGATGCGTTCAACGAGGCCAGCCCGGTCTTGAAGAAGGGGCTGGCATTCACGCCCTTGAAATTCGGCATCGCCTTCAACGTCACGCATCTGAACCAGGCGGGTGCCTTGGTCCACGTATATGTCGATGGTTCCGTGCTGGTTAATCATGGTGGCACGGAAATGGGGCAGGGCATCAATACCAAGGTCATGCAGGTGGTGGCGCACGAGCTGGGCCTGGACCTGGACAAAGTACGGGCCACGGCCACCGATACCAGCAAGGTGGCAAACACGTCGGCCACGGCGGCGTCCACCGGCGCCGACCTGAACGGCAAGGCGGCGCAGGATGCGGCGCGCCAGATCCGCGAACGTCTGGCCGATTACGCGGTCAAACTGTATGGCGGCGATGTTGCCGCTGTGCGCTTCTTCGATAACCACGTCCACGTGAATGGCCATGTCGTGGCGTTTGCCGAGCTGGTGCAAAAGGCGTATCTGGCGCGGGTGCAACTGTGGTCGGACGGTTTTTATGCCACGCCCGGCCTGTCGTGGGATGCAAAGACGATGACGGGTCATCCATTTTCCTACTATGCATATGGCGCGGCCGTGGCTGAGGTGGTGGTCGATACCCTGACGGGGGAATGGAAACTGCTGCGCGCGGACGCCTTGTACGATGCGGGCCAGTCATTGAATCCCGCGATTGATCTGGGTCAGGTGGAAGGTGCATTTATTCAGGGCATGGGCTGGCTGACGACGGAGCAGCTGTGGTGGAATGCGGCGGGCAAGCTGATGACGCACGCGCCATCGACGTATAAAATTCCCGGCATTTCCGATTGTCCGGAAGATTTTCGCGTCAAGCTGTTCCAGAACCGCAACGTGGAAGACAGCATCCACCGCTCCAAAGCCGTGGGTGAACCGCCGCTGCTGTTGCCGTTTTCCGTGTTCTTTGCCATCCGCGACGCCATTTCCAGCGTGGGCCATCACGCCGTGCAACCACCGCTCAATGCCCCCGCCACCAGCGAGGAAATCCTCAAGGCGGTCATGGCCGTGCAAGCGGTTTGCGCTAGCGTATAGGTGCAGAAGATGAGCGACTGGCTGACAGCAATCGACAATGACATGCAGGCATCCGTGCTGGTGACGGTGGCCCTGGTGGAAGGTTCCGGGCCGCGCGAGGCGGGCGCGAAGATGCGCGTCACCCTCGATGGTCAAATGGACACCATCGGTGGCGGCCACCTGGAATTGCGTGCCGTGGAAATCGCCAAGACCATGCTGGCCACGGGCGACACGCATGCGCGGCTCGAGCGTTTTGCGCTCGGTCCCAGCCTCGGGCAATGCTGCGGCGGCGTCGTCCATCTGGCCTTCGAATATGTCGATGCCGGCCTGAAAGCATTGCTGGCCGCCTTGCGCGAGCGCCGCCAGCACGATAGCTGGCGTCTGACGGCGCTCGACGGCGACGCTGCGTCGGTCCTGTTCGATGCGGCGGGCACGCTGATCGCTGGCATGCCAGGCCTGGCGCCCGACACGTTTTCACGCGATCGCAGTACCCATGTGGCGCAGGGGAGTGAAGGGCGGCGCTGGCTGGTCGATCCCTGCCTGGCACCGCGCGCCCATTTGACCTTGTTTGGCGCCGGTCACGTGGGTGCGGCCATCGTGCGCGCGCTGGCCGATTTGCCCTGCAATGTCACCTGGGTCGATGAACGCGAAGACATGTTTCCCGCGGCGTTGCCGGCGGGGTTGCCAAGTAATGTGCGCATCGCCGCCACCGACACGCCCGAAGAGTTTGTCGCCATGGCGCCGCCGGGCGGCAGTTTTCTCGTCATGACGCACAGCCATGCGCTGGATCAACGCTTGACGCAAGCCATCATGGAGCGCGAGGATGCGGGCTGGTTCGGCTTGATCGGTTCGCACACGAAACGCAAGCAGTTCGAGCACCGCCTGCAGGCGCGCGGCGTGCCGGACGAGCGCATTGCCGCCATGGTCTGTCCGATCGGCATGCCCGGCATCCGCAACAAGGCGCCGGCCGTGATCGCCGCCTCCGTTGCCTGTCAATTACTGATGGTGTGGGAGGAAGCCGCCAGCGCGGCCCTGGCCACACCGCTGCGGCTGGCCTCTGCCAGCGCGCCACCGCGCCGCCAACCACGCGCCGCCATTCATCCGTTATAGAAAGAAGTCATGCCGATTGTTCCTGCCACATTGCAAGCTTACCGTGCCAGCTTGCTGCACTTCCACGCCGATCCC
Organism: Janthinobacterium sp. SUN073; assembly: GCF_030397665.1. Taxonomy (GTDB): domain Bacteria; phylum Pseudomonadota; class Gammaproteobacteria; order Burkholderiales; family Burkholderiaceae_D; genus Janthinobacterium. The sequence goes on from NZ_JAPUBT010000010.1 coordinate 6,881, forward strand.
GCTTTCACCGAGGAGGCGCACGCCTGGCATGCGGATGGCTTGCTGATCGTCGCCGACGGCAAGGTCGTGGCGGCTGGCGATTACGCATCACTGCAAGCGACTTTGCCGCCCGGCACGCATATCGTCGATTACCGCGGCAAGCTGATCGTGCCGGGTTTCATCGATACCCATCTGCATTTCCCGCAGACGGAAATGATCGCCTCGCCCGCACCGGGCTTGCTGCCGTGGCTGGAGACGTATACCTTCCCCACCGAGCGCGCATTTGAAGACCCTGTGCATGCGCGCAATGTCGCCGAGTTTTTCCTCGATGAACTGCTGCGCTGCGGCACCACCACGGCGATGGTATATGGCAGCGTGCATCCGCAATCGGTGGATGCTTTCTTTGGCGCCAGCGAGGCGCGCGGCTTGCGCATGGTGGCGGGCAAGGTCATGATGGACCGCAATTGCCCCGAGTTCCTGCGCGACACGGCCGAGTCCGGCGCGCGCGAAAGCGAGGAGCTGATCCGGCGCTGGCACAAGCATGGCCGCTCGCTGTATGCGATCACGCCCCGCTTCGTGCCGACGTCCACGAATGAACAGATGCACCTGGCTGGCGAGCTGGCGCGCACCTATCCGGATACATATCTGCAGACGCACGTGTCGGAAAACGAGGATGAGTGCCGCTGGGTGCGCGAACTGCATCCGCAGGCGCGCAGCTACCTCGATGTGTACGACCAGTACGGCATGCTGCGCCCGCGCGCCATGTTCGGCCATTGCATCTGGCTCGATGAGCGCGACCGCGCGCGCATGGCGGAAACGTCCTCGGCGGCCGCCATTTGTCCCACCTCCAACTTGTTCCTCGGCAGCGGCCTGTTCGATTTCGAGCGGGCCGATGCGGCGAAAGTGCTGCTGTCGCTGGCCACCGATGTGGGCGGCGGCACCTCGTTCTCGATGTTGCAAACCATGAACGAAGCCTATAAAGTAGCACGCTTGAAAGGCAGCTATCTGCCCGCCTTGCGCATGTTTTACCTGGCGACCCTGGGTGCTGCACGGGCCATGCAACTGGAAGGTACCCTGGGCAATTTCACGGCAGGCACGGAAGCGGACTTCATCGTGCTCGACAAGCAATCGACGCCGCTGCTGGCGCGTCGCACGGCTGGCTGTCAAAGCCTGGAGGAAATGCTGTTTGCCTTTGCGCTGCTGGGCGACGACCGCGCCGTGGCCGCCACCTATTCAGGCGGGCAATGCGTGCATGTGCGGGGGCAGGGCTGACCTACCCGTTGTTCCATACGAATTATCCTGAGCGAGAACGCGAATGCACAAGAAACTCACTGGCCTGGCGCTTGGCGCCGCGCTGGCATTGACCGGAACGGCGCAGGCCGCCCCGTCTTCCAACGAAGCGGCCACCGCGCGCCATTTTGCCGCCCTGCTTGCCGGCGCGCAGCCGAAGACAGCCGAGTTGAGCCTGTTCTTTTCCATGATGCCCAAGGGCGGCGACCTGCACCACCATTACTCGGGCGCCATTTACGCCGAGCAATTCCTCGACTGGGTCGACAAGGAAAACTATTGCGTCAACAAGACGACGTATCGCATCGAAAGCAACAAGGACGTCGTGGCGGCCGAGCGCGCCAAGCCGGCCGCGCAGCGTGGCTGCCTGTCGTCCACGGAAGTGTTCGCCGATGCGGGCCTGTACGCGCAATTGCTGCAGCGCTGGTCGACCAAGGATTTCTACAACCATGGCGCCATCCAGACGCCACCGGACCGTACCTTCTTTGATACGTTTGGCTATTTCGGCCCCGTCGCATCGAGCAATACGGCCGACGGCCTGAACACCCTGAAGCAGCGCGCCATCGCGGAAAACCTCAGCTACATCGAGACGATTTTCGAGCTGTCGCCATTCGTGCAAAATGCGCAGTTCGACCAGCAAGTGCTGGCGCCGGGCTTGCAGCCGGCAGCCCTGCAAGCCGTGCTGGCCAACTGGACAGGCAGCCTGGAGCAGGACACCAGCTTCCAGAAAAGCATCACCGCGTATAACGACAACGTCAACGCCAGCAGCGCCGGCATCGACGATGCGAATTTCACCATGCGTTACCAGGCGTATGTGCTGCGTTTCCTGTCGCCATCGCAAGTGTTCTCGTCCATGGTGGCAGCGTTCAAGGCAGCGAGCCTGAATCCGCTGCTGGTGGGCGTGAACATCGTGGGCCAGGAAAGCGTGAATGTGTCCATGCGCGATTACAGCTTGCACATGGAAATGTTCAAGTTCCTCAAGGCAAAATATCCGAACGTCAAAATCGCCCTGCACGCCGGCGAACTGGCGCTGGGCATGGTGCCGCCGGAAGGCATGGCGTTCCATATCGCCGAAGCCGTCGATGTGGCCGGCGCGGACCGGATTGGTCATGGCATGGATATCGCCTATGAGCACAATGCGCTGGCCACCATGCAGAAGATGCGCGAACGCAATATTCCCGTGGAAGTGAACCTGACCAGCAACGATTACATTCTCGGTATCAAGGGACCGGCCCATCCGATCACCCTGTACCGCAAATATGGCGTGCCGTTCGTCATCTCCACCGATGATGCGGGCGTTTCGCGCAATACCCTGTCGAATGAGTACGTGCTGTTTGCCAGCCGGTACAAGACCGATTATGCGGAAATCAAAAAGCTGTCATACAACAGCCTGCGTTATTCCTTCCTGGCGCAAGCGGACAAGCAACGTTTGCTGAAAGCGCTCGATGCCCGTTTTACCCGTTTTGAAGCGAAAATTGCCGCTGCCGACAAGGCAGGCAAGAGCGAAAAACCGTAAGTTGCGCGACGTTCATAACTAATCCTATCAAGACGGCCGGATTCTCCGGCCGTTTTCCATTTTCCTTCCAAATTCCCATGCTGTTATTTTGTTAATTTTGTGGCAGCCATGCGACACAATTAACGGCAGATGCACGACTTTATACAATTTCCTGGATGAATTAATTTCAAGTACATATTGCTCATTTATAATCTCGCGCCATAAGCCCGGACGCTGTCACACGATATCAATCCGGCTAGTTACCACATGCTATTTATACTTAAAATGTATAAATATGTAAAAAAAAACGTATTTGTCATCCATTTTTTGATGATGCATAGTGGGATGAGTGTGATATTAAAAAGTCACAATTCATATGGCTGATAGCGTATGAAGATGGGTATTTGCAGTAAATAAAGGTGAGATGCAGGGTGAAAACGAACAGTCAATTGAATAAATGACGACATTTTCCTGCTTCTTGCCGCCGTGTCACAGGCTTGAAATATTTAACAATTACACTCGCGGCTTGCCATGTTAGCCGGGTAGGGATGTCGGGTGTATGACACAGGTGCTAGCGCCCCGTGTTGTACGGAAGAGAATACGTTTCTCGCCGTTATTGCTTGAATATCGATGGTTGTGATGAGTGGAAAGGCGTTTGTGCAAGGTCTTGTCAGGGCCAGCAGCCAGTCCAGCCGGTGTAACAGTTGCAGTATCGTAAAGAGGAAATGTTGTGTTTGTGTTGCTGTGCGGCGCAGCCGGACAGTGGGGCAATCCAGGATTTTCAAAAAATAATAGTCTTTTCTGGGGTTAAAGATGATCAATCACAAGCGACTTCGGCTGACGCAAATCGCGTTAAGCCTGTCTATTGCACTGGCGGCGGCACCATCGTTCGCACAGAACACTACGTCTTCCATCGGCGGCCGTATCTCGGCCACCGACGGCAAGCCGGCAGCTGGTGCCACCGTTACCATCGTTCATACCGAATCGGGTTCCGTCAGCAACGTGACGACCGATGCGGAAGGCCGCTACGTCGCCCGCGGCTTGCGCGCCGGCGGTCCTTACACCATCACCATCACCAAGAATGGTGAAGTGGAAAAACGCGAAGGCGTGTACGTCCAACTGGCTGAAACGGCCAACGTGGACGCCACCCTGGGCGCGCAGATGCAGACGGTGAATGTGACCGGCACGGGCGCACGCGCACAGATCTTTAACCGCAGCAACATGGGTGCGGGCACCAATATCGGCGCCAGCGAGCTGGCCATGCAGGCGTCGATCCAGCGCAATCTGCAAGACTACGCCCGTTCCGACCCGCGTGTTTCGCAAACCGACAAAGAGCGCGGTGAATTGTCCGTTGCAGGTCAAAACTCGCGCTATAACTCGATGACCATCGATGGTGTGGCAGTGAACGACACCTTCGGCCTGGAATCGAATGGCAGCCCGACGGCCAAGCAACCGATTTCGATCGAGGCGATCCAGTCCGTGCAAGTGAACGTCGCCAACTATGACGTGACGCAAAAGGGTTACACGGGCGCGAACATCAATGCCGTGACCAAGTCCGGTACCAACGAATTCAAAGGCAGCGCCTATTTCGTCTTCCGTAACGACAAGATGGCCGGCGACCGCTATGACAATACCAAGGATACCTATAGCGCTCCGGAACCATTCCGCGAAACGACCAAGGGTGTTACCGTCGGCGGCCCGCTGATCAAGGACAAACTGTTCTTCTTCGCCAATAAAGAGCGCCTGGAAAGCACGCGCACCGCGCCATCGTTTGGCCCGCTGGGCAGCAACAAGACCAACGTCGGTATTTCCGATGCCGCAATTGCCGCTGCTCAGGCGATCGCCAAGAATAATTACAATGGCCTCGATATCGGCACCACGTCGATACCTGCGGGCACTCAGCTGCTGGTGAACGATACCCTGTTGAAACTGGACTGGAATATCAACGATAACCATCGTGCCATGGTCCGTTATTCGAAAACCGACCAATCCGAGCCGATGTTCCCCGGCGTGACGTCCACTGGCCTGGCGCTCAATTCCTACTGGTACACGCAGAATAAAAAGATCGAAACCGTTGTTGGACAGTGGTTTGCTGACTGGACGCCGACTTTCTCGACCGAGTTCAAGGTGTCGTCGCGCGATTATGAAAGCACGCCAACGAACAACTCGCGCTTGCCTGCGATCGGCCTGCAATTTACCGGCGCCAATCCTGCCGGCTCGCCAGCGGGCGTTCCTACCGATAACCGTTTCCTGAACTTCGGTACGGAAATGAGCCGTCAGTTGAATGTGCTGACCACCAAAACCAAGGACGCCTACCTGGGTGCGAACTGGGCTTTGGGTGACCACGAAGTCAAATTCGGCGGCGATTACAGCAAGAACGATGTGTATAACCTGTTTGCGCAGAATATCAACGGCAATTACACATTCAATTGCACGAATAGCTCGGCAACCTACAAGTATTCGTTCGGTAGCGTGACCTGCGGCGGCAAGACTGCTTCGTCGCCTGAAATTATCCAGCAAGCGATCCTGGAAAACTTCCGCATTGGTCGTCCTAGCTCGTACCAGGTGCAGATTCCCGTCGCGGGAGGCACGCTTGAGGGGGCCGCTGCTGATTTCAGCCTGAAAAACTATGGCTTGTTCCTGCAAGATGTCTGGACTGTCAACAAGCGCCTGACCGTGCAGTATGGCGTGCGTGTGGATAAAGCCGCCATTGGCGAGCGTCCTACGCGCAATACCGCCGCATCGGCACCGATGGTGGCAGGTGTTGCCACGGGCGGCCGCACTGGCCTGGGCGGCACGGCGCAAACGGGTGGCTTTGGACTGGATAATACCCAGACCATCGACGGCCAGACCCTGGTGCAGCCGCGCGTCGGCTTCAACTACACGTTTGACAGTGCCCGTCCGATGCAAATCCGTGGCGGTGCCGGCTTGTTCCAGGGTGCGGCGGCGACCGTGTGGATGTCGAACCCGTTTGCAAACTCCGGCATGGCGACCCGCGTCGTCGGTTGCGGCGGCAGCTTCAAGCCGTGTACGACCGTCGGCGGCCTGTTCAACCCTGATCCTGACAAGCAACCAGTCTTTATCGGTGATGGCGCCGCCAACGTCGACTTCCTGTCGCCAGGCCTGCGCCAGCCATCGATCTGGAAAGCCAACCTGGCGTTCGAGCATGAATTGCCATGGATGGGTTTGGTTTTCGGCGCTGAATACCTGCGTACCAAAAACAAGGATGCGATTTACTACGAGCACCTGAATCTGGGTACGCCGACAGCTAAGGGCACAGATGGACGTAATTTGTACTACTCGGCGAATGCCTATAATACGGATTGCTGGACTGCCACTGCTGGGCTGAGTTCGTCGGCGGCTCCGGTTTGCGGCGGCGCCGTGTCTCGTGCCCTGAAAAATACGAACTACAACAACGTACTCGTTGCCAAGAAAACGGACAAAGGCGAAGGCAATCTGGTGACCCTGTCGCTGAGCCAGCCAATGACCAAAGGCTTCGGCTGGTCGCTTGCCTACACTTACACGGATGCAACGGAAGTGTCGCCACTGACGTCGTCGGTGTCGAACTCGAACTTCAATGCCCGCGGTATCTTCAATCCGAATGAAGAAGTGGCATCGAACTCGAGCTATCTGGTGAAAGACCGCTTCAATGCCATGATCAACTGGCAAAAACGCTTCTTCGGCACCTATAAAACAACTTTCGGTCTGTTCTATGAAGGTCGCAAGGGCAAGCCGTATAGCTGGACCGTCAACAATGACTTGAACGGTGATGGCGTGCAGGGTAACGACTTGATGTACATTCCGTCGAAACCAGGTTCGGGTGAAGTGGTGTTCCGTTACGACACCCCCACCAATCATGCCAACGAAGACCGTTTCTGGGCTTTCGTCAACAGCAATCCGGATCTGAAAAAATCCGCCGGTGGTGTTGCTTCCCGTAACGGCAGCTTCGCACCATGGACCAACAGCTTCGACATGCGTATCAGCCAGGAAGTGCCAGGCTTCTTCAAAGGCAATAAAGGCGTGTTCACGATGGACTTCTTCAACGTGGGTAACATGATCAACCGCAAGTGGGGCCGTATCAATGAAATCGGCTTCCAATCGGGCGGTGGTCAGGCACGCAGCATTGTTGACTTTGCAGGTCTCGATGATCAAGGCCGTTACATCTACCAAGTCCGCGACAAGGTGGAAAACTATGAAGTGCGTCAAAACAAGGGTGAGTCCCAATGGGCGATCCAGGCTACGGTCAAGTACGAGTTCTAATCTCGGCGCTTGATTGAAGTTGCAAACGGCTGGTGGCGACACCGGCCGTTTTTTCGTTTATGTTCTGCTTTCTTGGATACTCTGATGGGCTTGCGGCGCTTGGCGTCCCCCCGGACGAGACAGATTTTTTTTGACAACGATGACTACGTGGGGACCATGAAACATCATCTGACACCAGTCGCCGCAGCGGCGGCCCTGACCTTGCTGCTGGCCGCCTGTGCCGCACCTTCCACGCCTCCCACGACCCCTGTCGATATCAACCTGGTCGCCCTGAACGACTTCCATGGCAATCTCGACCGCAGCAAATTTACCTACACGAGCGTCGCCGGTACCGAGCGCAAGACGGTGCAGGCGGGCGGCATCGATACCTTGTCCGGCGCATTGACGGCGTGGCGGCGCGAAGATGCGCAGCTGATTTTTGTCGGCAATGGCGACCTGGTCGGTGCCAGCCCCGCCATGTCGGCGCTGTGGGCGGACGAACCGAGTATCGTCGCCATGAACATGCTGGGCATGAAGGCCAGTTCCGTCGGCAACCATGAATTTGACCAGGGCAAGGCGGAATTGCTGCGCCAGCAGCGCGGCGGCTGCGAGTCGTCGCGCGCGGACAAGGCGTGCAAGTTCACGCCCGATTTCAAGGGTGCCAGCTACACCTATATGGCGGCCAATGTCATCGACACGCAAACGGGCAAGTCCCTGCTGCCTGCCTACCGCATCGAAGAGGCGCATGGCGTCAAGGTGGGCCTGATCGGCGCCGTGCTGAAAGATACGCCATCCGTGGTGACGGCGGCCGGCATTGCCGGCCTGCAGTTTGGCGATGAAGCGGACGCCATCAACGCCACCTTGCCGCAGTTGCGCGCGCAGGGCGTGGGCGTGTTCGTCGTGCTGCTGCACCAAGGAGGCGAGACGAAGGAAGCCGTCGACCAGCCCGATTGCAGCCAGCTGAAGGGGGAAGTGGTCGACGTGGTGAAACGCCTCGACCCGGCCATTCAATTGGTCATCAGCGGTCATTCGCACCAAGGCTATCTGTGCCGTGTCGATGGCCGGCTCGTGACACAAGCACAGATGGGCGGGCATATGCTGACGCGCATCAAGCTCAAGGTCGATCCCGTCAAGAATGCGGTCGTCGATGCCAGCGCGCACAACGTCGTCATGTTGCCAGGCATGTATGAGCCGGACCCGGCCGTGGCAGCCTACCTGGAATCGGTCAAGCAGCGCAGCGCGCAAGAATTGTCGCGTCCCGTGGCCGTCATCGCCGTGCCGAACGTGGGCCGCAGCACCAAGGGTAGTGGCGCTTCCGCGCTGGGCGACCTGGTGGCTGACAGCACCCTGTTCGGCGCGCGCGCTGCTGGCGCGCAAATCGGCCTGATGAACAATGGCGGCATCCGCAAGGACCTGGAAGCGGGCGCCGACCTGATGACGAACGTGGGCCAGAACCAGGCCGTGGTCCCGTTCGGCAATACCCTGATCGTCGTCAGCCTGTCCGGCGCGCAAATCCGTACCCTGCTTGAGCAGCAATGGCCGGGCGCGGTAGCGGAAGACAACAACCTGTTGCAAGTGTCCGAAGGTTTTACATATCGCTGGGACAGCACGCAGCCGCAAGGCCAGCGCGTGCTACCGGGCAGCATCATGCTGAATAGCATTGCTCTTGAAGACAATCAACAATACCGTGTCGCCGCCAACAGTTTCCTCGCTGGCGGCGGCGACCGTTTCACCGTGCTGGCGGCCGGCACGCGCCGTCTCGACACGGGCGTGCGCGACATCGACGCCTTCAGCGATTACTTGATCGCCCGCGCGCGTGCCGGCAAGCCCGCCGGCAGCGCCACGGCGGCCGGGCGCATCGTGCGCGTCAAATAATTTACAAGGAATAAGCATGCGTCATTTATCTGTTTCCCTGCTCGTCTCTACCCTGTTCGTGGGCACGGCCCACGCCGATTTCACCATTCCCGGCTTTGAGCTGGTGCACACCTCGCCCGTAGAAACGAGCTTGGCCAATCCCGACCTGCGCGAGCCCGTCGCCGTGTGGAGCGAGCTGTTTGATTCGGCCAAGAAAGAGATCGTCATCGCCCAGTTCTATGCCGTCAGCAAACCGGGCACGGCTTTTGAAAAGGTGCTGGCCAGCCTGACGGCCGCCGGCCAGCGTGGCGTGAAAATCCGCTTCCTGCTGGACCAGAAGGGCGTGGGCTTGTCGGAAGCGGCGACCATCGCCCGGATCAAGGCGATTCCGAACCTGGACTTGCGCCTCATCGATTTCAATAAAATCACGGGCAATGGCATCGTGCACGCGAAATACCTGGCCGTCGATGGTGAGGTCGCGTACATCGGCAGCCAGAATTTCGACTGGCGCTCGTTCGAGCACATCCATGAGACGGGCTTGAGAATCACGGAGCCAAGCATGGTGAGCCAGGTGCAAGCCATTTTCGAGCAGGATTGGCAAGCGCAGGCATTGACGTCGCAAGGCAGCCGCGCCACGGTGCTCAACAGCAAGGTGGTGCCAGCCAATTACGCGCAAAGCGCTTTCCTGCTGGCCAGCCCGAATGCGTATAACCCGGCTGGCGTGGGCGACTCGGAAACGGGCTTGCCCGCCTTGCTGGCCGAAGCGAAAAGCGAAGTGCGCATCCAGCTGCTCGATTACGCGCCCCTGTCCTACGGCCCGAACCGCACGCGTCCGTACTACGCTGTGATCGACAATGCCGTGCGCGCGGCCGCCCAGCGCGGCGTGAAAATCAAGCTGATGGTGTCCGCCTGGAACACGGAAGCGCCGGCCATCGCCTACCTGAAAAGCCTGGCCCTGGTGCCGAACGTGGAAATCCGCATCGTGACGATTCCTGCGGCCTCGACGGGTTTCATTCCATTCGCGCGCGTGATCCACAGCAAGACCATGAGCATCGATGGCAAGCTGGCCTGGGTCGGCACGAGCAACTGGGCGGGCGGCTATTTCGATTTGTCGCGCAACCTGGAAGTGGTGCTGCGCAACGAACAGATGGCGCAGCGTATTGCCGCCCTGCATGAGCAAACGTGGAGCTCGGCGTATGCGCAGCCGATCGACATCAACAAGCAGTATCCGAAGCCGGCCAAGGCCACGCCGCAAGCAAAGGAGTAAGCGTGAAAAAATTGATGAGCGTGCTGGCGCTGGGCGCCGCTATTTCTTCCGGCAATGTCCTGGCCTGGGGCAATGATGGCCACCGCGCCGTGGGCGCCATCGCCGATCAATTGCTCAAAGGTAGCGTGGCCCAGGCGCAAGTGGCCAAGTTGCTGCTGCCTGGCGAAAGCCTGGAAAAGATCGCCAACTGGCCCGACTGCGTGAAGGGCACGTATTGCGGTCCGCAATCTCCGGAAATGCTGGCGTATGTGGCGGCAAACCCCAAGCATGGCGAATACCATTACACGAACGTGCCATTCCAGAACGCGCACTACCATGACCATGGCGTGGGCACGGCCGACGACGATATCGTGCAAACGCTCAAGCAGGCGATCCTGGTGCTGCAGGGCAAGGCTGATGCGGCCAGCAATCCGCACGGCTTCAGCCAGCGCGAAGCACTGATTCTGATCACCCACTTGGTGGGCGATATCCACCAGCCTTTGCATGTGGGCAATGCGTTTCTCGGCAAGGATGGCCAGTTTTTCGTGCCCGCCACGCAGGCGGAGATTGACGACGTCGCCATTTTCAATGCGCGCGGTGGCAACGACTTGCTGCTCGACGATGCGAAGATGACGGCGCTGTCCGACGCCGTGATTCCCGCGCCGTTGCCGGCGGAAGAGGGGACAGCAAAAGCTCCAGCGTATCCGAAGTCGCCCACCAAGCCCCTGCATTCGTATTGGGATACGACCGTGGTCGATTACGCCATGCGCCGCCTGAGCACGCGCACGCCGCAGCAGTTTGCGCGTACCGTGATCGCCAGCACGCCGGTGGTGAGCGCCAATAACGGCGACCCCGCCACCTGGCCGTATCAGTGGGCCGATGCCTCGCTGGCGGCGTCCAAGATTGCGTTTACGGACGTGGTGGCCGGTCCGGCCACGCAGCAGACCAGCCGCAAGGGTGAGGTCTACAACGTCTGGAGCTTGACAGTGCCGGACAATTATCCTGTGCCCAGCTCGGCGCTGGCGAAGCAGCAACTGACCGAGGCGGGCTATCATCTGGCCGCCGTGCTGCAGGCGATCTGGCCACAGTAAGATGTCATTTGAAAGCGGCCTGCGGGCCGCTTTTTTCATGCCAGGATGATGTTGATTCCCATCTCGCGGTAGGGTGCGAGCAGGGCGTCGTCCACGTCGCGGTGCACGATGATGTCGTTGACCTGGCTCAAGGGCGCGATCTGGAACGGTGAAGCCGTATTGAACTTCTCCGGCGAGGCCAGCACGATGGTGCGGCTTGAGGCCTCGCTCAGCGCGCGTTTTACGCACGCTTCTTCGTAATCGCCTGTGGTGATGCCCGCTTGCGGATGCAGGCTGGACACGCCCATGAAATACAGGTCGGCGCGGATGCGGCCGATCGCTTCCACGGTCGCCGCGCCGACCCCCACGATCGAATGTTTGTACAGGCGCCCGCCCAGCATCAGCACCTCGATCGATGGGTGATGCACCAGTTCGACGGCAATCGACGGGCTGTGCGTGACGATGGTGGCGCACAAGTCGCGCGGCAGCTGGCGCGCCAGTTGCACGGCGGTCGTGCCGCCATCGAGAAATACCACTTGCCCCGTCTGTATCATGGCGCCCGCCGCGCGGCCGATGGCGGGCTTGGCTTGCGGCGAAATCTGTTCGCGTCCCGCAAACGTCGCCAGCGCGGGAGAGCGCGGCAGCAAGGGCAGGGCGCCGCCGTGCACGCGCTCCAATAAGCCTTCTTTTGCCAGCTCGCGCAGGTCGCGCCGTATCGTGTCTTCCGACAAGCCGAGGGCATCGCTGACGGCCCTGGCGACGAGCTGGCCTTCGCGCTGGAGCAAGTCCAGCAGATATTGTTTGCGTTGCTGTGTCAGCATGGGTTTTCTTGTATTTTCTTGATATTGCACGAGTTTGCATGATAAAGTCGATCAACGCAAGCACAAGGAGACACGATGCGCGAAGAAAATAGCAAGCAGGAACGGGTCCGCATCCAGCAGGTGCAGACCCTGTCGCACGACTGGTATCTGCTGCAAAAGACCACCTTCGATTACCTGCGCCACGATGGCCAGTGGCAGACGCAGACGCGGGAAACCTATGACCGCGGCGATGGCGCCACCATCCTGCTCTACAACAAAATCAGGCGCACGGTGATCCTGATCCGCCAGTTCCGCTTTCCCACCTACCGCGCAGGCCACGACGGTTTCCTCATCGAAGCGGCCGCCGGCTTGCTGGAAGAGGCCAGCGCGGAGCAGCGCATCCGCGCCGAAGTGGAAGAGGAAACCGGTTACCGCGTGGGGCAGGTGCACAAGATATTCCAGGCTTTCATGAGTCCCGGCTCCGTGACCGAGCGCCTGCATTTCTTTGTCGCCGAATACGACCCTGCCAGCCGCATCGGCGATGGCGGCGGCCTGGCCCATGAGGGCGAAGATATCGAAGTGCTGGAACTGCCCCTGGCGCAGGCGCTGCGGATGGTGGCCGATGGCCGCATCTGCGATGGCAAGACCATCATGCTGCTGCAGCATGCGCAGCTGCACTTGATGCCGCGCAAACTTGGCATGCAGATACTGGTTGCCGGTCCCTACCGCTCCGGCACGGGCGACGATCCCGCACTGATGGCGGCGAATGTCGCGGCCATGGAAGCTGTCTGTCTGCCCCTGTATGCCAAGGGCCACATGCCCGTGCTCGGTGAATGGCTGGCCCTGCCCATGCTGGCGCTGGCTGGTTCCACCCGGGTGGGCGACGCCGTGTACGAGGAACTGTTCCACGCGCATGCGACGCGTTTATTGAGCCACTGCGATGCCGTGTTGCGCCTGGGCGGCGCTTCCCAGGGCGCCGATCAGATGGTGGCCGTGGCGCGCAGTCTTGGTTTGTCCGTATTTTTCTCGCTGGACGAGATTGCCCAGGCGTAAAAAAAGCGAAGCCCGCGGGCTTCGCTTTTTTGTCATTTTAGGGAGCGCCTGAAAAATGCCCAGGGCTAGGCGTCTTGCCGAAGGCAGTACGAATGTACGACGAGGCAAGGCAACGACGCCATGGGTATTTTCTCAGGTGCTCTTAACGGGACTTGACGAAGGGGATACCGATGGCCTTCGGCGCGATGGATTTCGCCATCAAGCCCGCCAGCACGATCACGGTGACGACGTACGGCACCATCTGGATCAAGGAGCCGGGAATGCGGCCCACGACGGGCAAGTCCACGCCTTCGATCTGGATCTGGATGGCGGCGAAGAAGCCGAACATCAGACAGCCGAGGAAAGTGTAGACGGGGCGCCAGTTGCCGAACACCATGGCCGTCAGGGCCAGGTAGCCGGCGCCGGCCGACATGTCGCGCAGGAAGAAGCCGCTTTGCACGATGGCCAGATAGGCGCCCGAGAACGAGCACAGGATGCCGGCCACCAGCATGGCCAGGTAGCGCGTCGCTTCCACGCTCACGCCGGCCGAGTCGGCCGCATGCGGGTTTTCGCCGCAGGCGCGCAGGCGCAGGCCGAAGCGCGTGTGGTACAGCAGCCAGTGCACGAGCGGGATCAGCAGGAACGCCACATACACGAGGATGGAATGGCCGCCGATCAAATGGGCATATACCCAGCCGATGAAGGGGATGTGCTCCACGTATTGCGTGCCCGGCAAGACCACGTCGAACAGGCGCGCCGAACCGAGGTCGGGCGTGCGGCCGCCTTGCTGGAAGAAAAATTGCGCCAGCACGAACGTCAGTCCGCTCATGGCGATGTTGATGGCCATGCCGGCCACCAGCTGATTGCCTTTTTGCGTGATGCTGACATACGCCTGCAGCAGGGCCAGGGCGACGCAGACGAGCATGCCTGCGGCCATGCCGTAATACGGGTTTTGCGTTGTGTAGGCCACGGCGGCGGAAGCGAAGGCGCTGGCCAGGATCTTGCCTTCCAGGCCGATGTCGATCATGCCGCTGCGTTCGGCGAACAGGCCGGCCATGGCGGCAAAGATCAGGACGGGCGCATTGCGCACGGTCGATACCAGGATGCTGGCGAAATGAAAGTCGTCGAGTGTCATGGTGTTAGCCTTTGGTGCGCTTGAGCAGGGCGGAAATGGCCGGTGCGTAGAAGTTTTCCATGGCGCCGCAGAACAGGATGATCAAGCCCTGGATGAAAATGAAGGTTTCCGTTGGGATATTCGGTTTTTCCAGCGACAGGTCGAAGCCGCCCTGGATCAGCGCGCCGAACAGCACGGCCGACAAAAAGATGCCGACCGGATGCTGGCGGCCCATCAGCGCGATGGCGATGCCGATGAAACCGGCGCCACCCACAAAATTGAGCGACAGATAATGGGTCGAACCCATGATGGAATTGACGGAACCGAGGCCTGCCAGTGCGCCGGAAATGAGCATGACGATGATGATCATCTTGCTGATCGACACGCCCGCATAGTGGGCCGCATGCTTGTTCAGGCCCGTGGCGCGCAGCTTGAAGCCCCACGACGAGCGCCAGACCATCACGCCGTAGATGACCAGCGCGGCGATCGCCAGAATAAAACTGATGTTCAGCGGCGTATCGCCCAAGGATGGGAACCAGGTGGAGAGGCGCGGCATTTCGCCGCTTTCCGCAAACGCGCGGCTGGCCGTGTTTTGCTCACCCTTCGGTATGATGTATCTCACAATCACGGAATTCATCAACGAAGACGCAATATAGTTGAACATGATGGTGGTGACCACGATATGGCTGCCACGTTTCGCTTGCAGGTAGCCGGGCAAAAAGCCCCACAATGCGCCGAACACGGCCGCACTGATCATGGCCACTGGAATCAAGGCCCATGCAGATAGGGATTGATCGAAAGCCAGCATGGCGCAAGTGATACCCAGGCCACCGATATACATCTGGCCTTCGGAACCAATATTGAACAGGCCGGCCTGCATCGCCACGGAAACCGACAGGCCCGTGAAAATGAAGGTGCTGGCGTAGAACAGCGTGTAGCTCAAGCCTTCAGGATTGAGGATGGCGCTGTGGACGAGGATAGACAGCGATTCGGCCGGGTCTTCGCCCAGCATATAAATCACCAGGGCTGCGACCAGCAAGGCCGACAGCAGGTTTAACATGGGCATGACAAAGGCTGTCGCCCAGCGTGGCAAGTCGTTATTCATGATTTATGCATTCCCCCCATCAACAGACCGATGCGGGTGGTATCGAATTCTTCAATTTTCAGTTCGCCGGTGATGCGTCCGCCGCACATGACGAGAATGCGGTCGGCCAGCGCCCGCACCTCTTCCAGTTCGACGGACACCAGCAGGATCGCCACGCCCGCGTCGCGCAGGGCCAGCAATTGCGTATGGATGCTTTCGATGGTGCCGATATCGACGCCGCGCGTGGGTTGCCCCACCAGCATCAGTTTCGGCTTGGCCAGCACTTCGCGCGCGATCACCACCTTTTGCTGGTTACCGCCCGACAATAAGCCGATGCGCAGGTCCGGGTTCGCCGGGCGCACGTCGAAGGTTTTCAGCAGTTCAGCGCAGCGGGCGCCGATGGCCTTGAAGTTGAACAAGCCCCAGCGGTTTTTCAGGTGATCCTGGTAACCGAGGATGGTGTTTTGCATGACGGAGAAATTCTTCACCACGCCATCACGCAAGCGGTCTTCCGGAATGTGGGCGATGCCCAGTTCGCGGAAGGCCAGCGGCAAGCCGTCGGCGTCAGTGCGCTTGCCAAACGGCAAGTCCTTGTCCAGGAAGCGCAGCTTGCCCGAGGTGGGCAAGCGCATGCCGGACAAAATTTCCAGCAATTCGCTCTGGCCATTGCCGGACACCCCCGCGATGGCGACGATTTCGCCGGCACGCAAGTTGAAGCCGATGTCGGCCAGCAGCTTGACTTGCTGCGCGTCGGCCAGTTGCAGATCCGCCACTTCCAGCACCGTGGCGCCCGGATTGTACGGTGCGCGGGGCAAGTGGCTCTGGATGGGGCGGCCCACCATCATATTGGCCAGTTCCTCTTTCGACGTGCCGGCCGTGGCCACGGCGCCCACCACCGTGCCGCCGCGCATGACGGTGACGTTGTCGGTGATTTCCAGGATCTCTTGCAGCTTGTGCGTGATCAGGATGATGGTCTTGCCTTGCTCCTTGAACAGGCGCAGGATTTCAAACAGCGACGCCGTTTCCTGGGCCGTCAGCACGGCCGTCGGCTCGTCGAGGATCAGGATATTGGCGCTGCGGTAAATCTGCTTGAGGATTTCCACGCGCTGCTGCGCGCCGACGGACAGGTCTTCGATCTTCGCCAGCGGGTCGACGTCGAGGCGGTAGCGCTCACAAATGTCGCGCAGCTTGGCTTCCGCTTCGGCACGGTGGCTGGCCAGGCGAAAACCGCCTTCCGTGCCCAGCATGATATTGTCGAGGACGGTGAAGTTCTCGACCAGCATGAAATGCTGGTGCACCATGCCGATGCCGAGATTGATCGCTTCCTGGCTGTTGCGGATAGGCTGTACTTTTCCGTCGAGCAAGATTTCTCCGCCGTCGGCACGGTAATACCCGTACAGGATGCTCATCAAGGTCGATTTGCCGGCGCCGTTTTCCCCCACCAGGCCATGGATACTGCCCTTGGCGATGGAGAAACTGACGTCGGCGTTCGCCTTCACATGTCCAAACTGCTTGGAAATGCTGCGAAATTCTACTGCTGGCTGCATAGGTTCATAACTGGATAGTTTCATGGAAACGCGCCGCGCGGAGACAGGCCCCGGCGGCGCGCTAGAAGATACGGAGAAAAATTAAACCGGGCAGCTGCTGCCGACGCGGTAATCGATCACTTTGATCTTGCCATCGATAATGTCCTTGCGCGCACCCAACACGCGCTTTTCGATTTCCGGCGTAATCAGCTTGCGGTTGTTCGCATCGAGCGCCCAATCCACGCCGCCTTCTTTCAAGCCTTTATAGCTGACGCCACCCTTCCAGGTGCCGTTCTTGACTTCCATGAAGCTGTCATACACGGTGTTGTCGACGCGCTTGACCATCGAGGTCAGGATACTGCCCGGGTACAAACCGTTCTGGTTCGAATCGACGCCGATGGCCAGCTTGCCTTTTTCCTTGGCCATTTGCAGCGTACCCATGCCGCTGCCGCCGGCCACGGCGAAGACGACATCGACGCCGCGCTCGAATTGCGAGCGGGCCAGTTCGCCACCCTTGGCCGGGTCATTCCAGGCGCCGGACGTGGTACCGACCATGTTTTGCGTGATTTCCGCTTTCGGATTGACGGCCTTGACGCCTTGCGCGTAGCCGCAGGCGAAGTTGCGGATCAGGGGGATATCGATGCCGCCGATGAAGCCGACCTTCTTGCTCTTGCTGGCCATGGCTGCCGCCACGCCCACCAGGTAGGAGCCTTCTTCTTCCTTGAAGACGACGGAATTGACGTTGCTGCCGGCGGCCTGGCCGTCGATCAGCACGAATTTCACGTTCGGGAATTCTTTTGCGACCTTTTGCACGGCTTGCGTTTGCGCAAAGCCGATGGCGGCGATCATGTCGAGTTTCTTGCGGGCCAAGCCGCGCATGACTTGCTCGGCTTGCGTATCGCTCGATGCTTGCACTTCGATGAAGGAAATGCCCGTGTCTTTTTTGAAGCGCGAGGCACCTTCGAAAGCGGATTGGTTGAACGACTTGTCGAACTTGCCGCCCGCGTCATACACGACACCCAGTTTTGGGGTAGCCGCGGACGCTTGAGCAGTCAGGAATACGGCTGCGATCGTCAAACTAAATTGTGTAAGTTTCATGAATTGGCTCCTGGAAGATCGATATTGTATATTTTTTATAGGTGAAACATATAATTTGGGGCCGATTTAGCCTGTTTTTGATGCACGAGATGATAATTCCTTATCAACATTGCACCGTATTGAACAAGATCATTGCCAGCCTTGCGTGCTTTTATGTCGGCAGTGTGATGCTCATGCAACAGCCGCGCCCCGTCTCTTTTATGGTTACAACATCGAATGGGGCTGCCGGAGCGGGCTGGGATGCGCCGTCAATGGACGGGCAGGGCAGGCGCAGGACCGGCGCCACGATGGGCGTCCGAATCACTATGCATCATGCCAGATATGTATGACAAATACGTTTTTGTTTAGCTATTTATATGATAGTCATATAAATTGGCGTGCAAACCCAAAACGAAGGGCTGGGGTCGGACGGGGACGCCGAGTCCCTGAGGGTCCGACCCCGGTCTTGCTGCTTTTCGGGTTGGCGTTGCTTGCTGACGCTTGAGGCTTTGCCTCAATTAGCCGGGGGATTGATGATGTTCAGGAAGGCGCGCACGACGGGCGCGTCGTCGAGCGTGGTGTAGCTGATGTACAGGTTGGCCGACGGTGGATTGGTCTTGATCGGCAGGAAGACGACGCCGGGCCAGCCGATGCGGCTCGTCGTTTCTGGCACCAGGGTCACGCCCAAGCCCGCGCCCACCATGGCCAGCAGGGTTTGCGGCTCGCTCGCTTCCTGGAAAATCACGGGTTCGAAACCGGCATTGACGCAGCATTGCACCAGGTAGCGGGGAAACGCGGATTTATCGAGGTTCAGGGTCAGCATGGGCTCATGGGCGATGTCGATCAGCTCGATGGCCGTGTTCTTCGCCAGCGGATGGTGTTCGTTGACGGCCACGCAGACGTTTTCGCGAAAGCACAGCTCCTGGCGCAGGTTGTCGTGGCGCAGGTCGTCGTCATTGAGTTTCGGTTCGCGCCAGAAACCGACGTCGATCTGCTTGGCGCGCAGCGCCTCGTACTGCACCGTGGGACCGAATTCATGGATGGTCCAGCTGACGCGGGGAAATTTGGTCTGGAACTCTTCCAGCAGGCTGGGGATGGGACCCCACATGGCCGAACCGACGATGCCCACGCGCAAGCGGCCCACTTCGCCACGGTCGATCTGGCGGATGGTATCGATGGTCATGCGCATCTTGGCCAGCAGCTCGGCCGCTTCATTCATCAGCGCCTTGCCCGCCACGGTCAGCTCGAAAGTGCGCGTGGTGCGCGCAAACAGGCGCACGCCCAGTTCGCTTTCCAGTTTCATGATCTGCTGGCTCAACGGCGGCTGCGAGATATGCAGGCGCTCGGCGGCGCGGCTGAAGCTTTTCTCCTCGGCAACGGCAAGAAAATACTTTAACTGTTTCAGATCGATGGACATGCTTTCCTTGCATTACCTGATGCTAAGCGGGAACCTAAGCGGGAACGGCGCGCGAACCTGAGGGCCGCGCGCTTCTTTACAGCGGTCCTATTATCGTGCCACGACTGCCTGCATGGCAATGGCCAGCGCGGTGCCCACCTGGGCATTGTGCTTGACCAGCGCGATATTCGTCGCCAGGCTGCGCCCGTCCGTCAGCTGCTTGATGCGCGACAACAGGAAAGGCGTGACTTGCTTGCCTTTCACGCCGCCCGCGTCCGCTTCCTGCAGCGCCTGCGTGGTGATCGCGTCGATTTCTTCCTTCGGCATGGCTTGCGCGGCCGGCACCGGGTTGCTGACGATCACGCCGCCTTTCAAGCCCAGCTGCCATTTCGTGCCGATGAAGGCGGCCTGCTCGGCGGCCGTGTCGAGGCGGAAATCGGCCTTGAAGCCGCTTTCGCGCGTGAAGAATGCAGGAAAATCTTCCTGGCCCACGCTGATGACGGGCACGCCATGGGTTTCCAGGTATTCCAGGGTCAGGCCGATGTCGAGGATGGATTTGACGCCCGCGCAGACGACGGCCACCGAGGTTTGCGCCAGTTCCTGCAAGTCGGCGGAAATGTCGAAGCTGGTTTCCGCGCCGCGGTGCACGCCGCCAATGCCGCCCGTGACGAACACGGAAATACCAGCCAGTTGCGCGCAGATCATGGTGGCGGCCACGGTGGTGGCGCCCAGTTTGCGTTGCGACAGGACGAACGGCAGGTCGCGGCGGCTGACTTTCATGGCGTCGGGCGAAGTGCCCAGCAATTCCAGCTGTTCCGGTGACAGGCCCACGCAGATCTTGCCGTCGATGATGGCGATGGTGGCCGGCACGGCGCCGCCGTCACGGATGATCTGTTCCACTTCGCGCGCCATTTCCACGTTTTGCGGATACGGCATGCCATGCGAAATGATGGTCGATTCCAGTGCCACGATGGCCTTGCCAGCGGCGCGCGCGTCGAGCACTTCTTGCGAGAACAAGAGGAAATTCTGTAATTGGGTCATGTGTCAATCCTGTTGAAAGAGGGTAGGGGGAGGCGGCGCCAGGTCGGCATCGTCGATGTCGTCGAGCGCGCCGGCGGAAATCTGGGGGGAGACAGTGGCAGCCGATTCCAGGGTCATGGCGGCCAGCTTCAGGCCGCGCCGGCACGCCAGTTTCAAATCGATGCTGTCGTGGTAGAGCGACCAGCAGACGGCGGCGGAAAACGCGTCGCCGGCGCCCGTCACGTCGACGGCGTCCACTTCGCGCGCGGCCAGGTGCACGACAGGCGCGTCCAGGCCGTCGCCATCCGTGAAGTACACGCCTTCGCCGCCGCAGGTGACGATCACCTGGCGCGCGCCCTGGCGCTGCACTTCGCGGCAGGCGGCGCGCACCTCAAACGCCGTGGGCAAGGCCCGCGCCACGCGCGTTTCCAGTTCGCCCCGGTTGAGGATCAGCAGATGCAAGCCAGTCAGGTCTTGTGGCAAATGCGCCATCTTCGGCTGCGAGACGGCGACGATGACCAGGGGCGTGGCGTGGGCAGCATCCTGGCGTGCGTCGGCCAGCAGTGCCTGCACGCTGTCGTGGCCCAGGTTCAGGTCGCAGATGGTGAGGGCGGCGGCGGCGCGCTGCGGCTGGCGGCTGTGCAAGAAGGCCGGGGTCAGCTGTTCGTAGAGTTGCATATTTGCCATCGCCAGCAGCATTTCGCCATGCTCGTCGAGCACGGCCGTATAGGTGCCGCTGCTGGTGTTGCTCAGATGCAAGCTGCCGCGCATGTCGATGCCCGCATCTTCCGCATGCGTCTGCAGGGCGTGGCCTGCCGCATCGTCGCCCAGCGCCGTCAGCAGGGCCACGGGGATAGCCAGGCGGGCCAGGTTTTCCGCGATGTTGCGGCCCACGCCGCCAAACACTTCTTCCGAGCGCACGGGATTCGAGGTGCCCATCTGCAAGGTCGCAAGGGTACGCATCTTGCGGTCCAGGTTGGCGGCGCCTATGCACAGCACGGGGCGGCTGTCGGGCAGCACGTAGGCGCGTCCCAGCAGGCGCCGCTCGCGTATGAGGCCGGCGATATGGCCGGCGACGGCCGAGCGCGACAAGCCCAGTTCGCTCGCCAGGTCTTGCTGCGAGATGAAGGGGTTGTTGCGGATCAGCGTGTACAGCTGGTCTTTTTTATTGGTATCGGTCACAAGGTGTTCGCTGAAGGGTTAAACATTTGTTTGCGACTGTAAACATTTGTCTTATCGGTGTCAAGCCGGTGTCAAGCAGGGTTAAAAAACCTTCGTATGGAGCTTGTATGCATGAATTTCCCGGGCATGGCAGGCCTGGGCTAGCCTCGACTATAATATCGGCCATTTATATTTGAATTGTATAAATGGGCAAGAAAAATGGTATTTGCCATACATATTCCGTTTGATGCATAGTGGCGGAAAATAAAGGCAATACGCATCTGGATAGTCCAGCAGCACCCATACATACCCGATACCTGGGCGCGATACTTTGCGTACCCCGCCGCGCAGGCAGCAACCATCATCATTAGTCAATCAGAGGATAACCATGTCGAACAACACCCCTTTCCACGCCGCCGAAATCATCCGTGCCCGCGCTCCTGAAAATTTCAAGCCGCGCGTGGCGATGATCCTCGGCTCCGGCCTGGGCGTGTTGGCCGAGCAGATGACGGACGCCGTCAGCATCAGCTTTGACGAATTGCCAGGTTTCCCGATCAGCACCGTGCACGGCCATGCCGGCGAACTGGTGATCGGCACCCTGTCGGGCGTCGCCGTCGTCTGCATGAAGGGCCGTGGCCACTTCTATGAAGGCTATGGCATGGGCGTGATGACGAGCGCCATCCGCACCCTGAAGCTGCTGGGCTGCGAAATGCTGTTCGTCACCAACGCCGCCGGTTCCCTGCGCCCTGAAGTGGACGCCGGCAGCCTGGTGGCCATCAGCGACCATATCAACCTGCTGCCAGGCACGCCGATGGTCGGCCCGAACGACGACCGCTTCGGCCCGCGCTTCTTCAGCATGGCCAACGCCTACGATGCGGACCTGCGCAACCTGGTCAAGGACACGGCAGCCTCGAATGGCATCACCTTGCACGAAGGCGTGTTCGTCGCCTACCCAGGCCCGAATTTCGAGACGGCCGCCGAAATCCGCATGATGGCCCGCCTGGGCGCCGACACGGTCGGCATGTCCGTGGTGCCGGAAGTGGTGTCGGCCCGTCATTGCGACCTGAAAGTGGTGGGCGTGTCCGTCATCACCAACCTGGCCGAAGGCATGTCGCCATTCGCCCTGTCGCACGAGCAAACCCTGAAATACGCGGCCATCGGCGCGAAAGACCTGGTCAAGCTGATCCTGGCATTCCTGGCGACCGTATCGGCTACGCCGCAAGCCTAAGCACTTTTTTTTACGCAGTAGCGGCGCGCCGGCCACCGGCGCTGCCGCGCGGCAGGCAGGGAAAATCCGGCCTACACTGTCCGCATCACCCCGCATCAATCCATAAAGCGAGCCTTATCATGTCACGCGCATTTATCCTCCTGCTTGATTCCTTCGGCCTTGGCGCGACGCCAGACGCCGCCAAGTATGGCGACGCAGGTGCCAATACCTTTGGCCACATTGCCAGCACTGTCGCCAAAAGCGGCAAGACCTTGAAACTCCCGAACATGGAACGCCTGGGCCTGGGCGCCGCGGCGCACCTGGCCAGCGGCGAATGGGCCACCGGCTTCGACCAGCGCGACGGCTTTACCGGCGCCTACGGCGCGGCGCGCGAGCGCTCCACCGGCAAGGACACGCAGAGCGGCCACTGGGAAATCGCCGGTGTGCCCGTCGAATTCGACTGGGGCTACTTCCCCCGCACCACGCCGTCGTTCCCGGCCGACCTGACCGACAAACTCAAAGCCCTGTCCGGCGTGCCCGGCTTCCTGGGTGACTGCCATGCCTCGGGCACGGACATCATCAACAAGCATGGCGACGAGCACGTCGCCACCGGCAAGCTGATTATCTATACCTCGGGCGACTCGGTGATGCAGATCGCCGCGCACGAAGAATCGTTCGGCCTTGAACGCCTGTACGCAGTGTGCGAAATGGCCTTCAAGCTGGTCGAGCCGTACAACATCGGCCGCGTCATCGCCCGTCCGTTCACGGGCAGCCATGGCAACTACACGCGCACGTCCAACCGCCACGACTATGCGGTGGCGCCGCCAAGCAAGACCCTGCTCGATCACGTCAAGGATGCGGGCGGCGAAGTCGTCGGCCTGGGCAAGATCAGCGACATTTTCGCCACCCAGGGTATTTCCAGGGTCGTGAAGGGCGTCGACAACATGGCGCTGTTCGAAGCGCTGTTGAAAACGGCCGATGAAGTGCAGGACAAGTCGCTCACCTTCGTGAACTTCGTCGATTTCGACCAGGCCTTCGGCCACCGCCGCAACGTCGAGGGCTATGCCGACGCGCTGCGCGAAATGGATGCGCGCCTGCCGGAATTCATGGCCAAGCTCAAGGAGGGCGACCTGGTCGTGATCACCGCCGACCATGGCTGCGACCCGACCTGGCACGGCTCCGACCACACCCGCGAACACATACCGATGATCTTCTTCGGTCCTGGCGTCGCCCCGCGCGCGCTGGGTATTTCCGAGACTTTCTCCGATATTGGCCAAACCCTCGCCAAGCACCTTGGCGTACCACCACTTGCTAATGGAACCAGCTTGTTATGACACTCATGCACCCCGAATTCAAGCGTAACGAGGCCGTCGGCCTCGACCTGGGCTGGATCAACCAGATCCGCGTCAACCGCGCCGCGACGGACCGCCGCGCGGCCAGCCTGGCGAACCGCCGTACGGTGAAAAAGGAATACCAGGCCGCCTGGCTGGTGAAAGCCATCCAGATGATCGACCTGACCACCCTCGGTGGCGACGATACGCCGGGCCGCGTGGAACGCTTGTGCATGAAGGCCATGCGCCCGCTGCGCGCCGACCTGATGGATGCCCTGGGCCTGACGCAATTGAGCACCGGCGCCGTGTGCGTGTACCACGAGATGATCCAGCCGGCCGTGAAGGTCATCCAGGGCCGCCTGCCTATCGCCGCCGTGTCGACGGGTTTCCCGGCCGGCTTGACGAGCATGGAAACGAAGCTGCGCGAAATCGAACTGTCGGTCGCCGCCGGCGCTTCCGAAATCGATATCGTCATCACGCGCCAGCACGTCCTGAACGGTAACTGGCAAGTGCTGTACGACGAAATGCTGGCTTACCGCAAGGCCTGCGGCGAAGCGCACGTGAAGGCGATTCTCGCCACGGGCGACTTGCTGACCATGGAAAACGTCGCCAAGGCGTCGTGGGTCTGCATGATGGCCGGAGCCGATTTCATCAAGACCTCCACCGGCAAGGAAAGCGTCAACGCCACCATCCCCGTGGCCCTGACGATGGTGCGCACGGTGCGCGAATACCACGAGCAGACGGGTTTCCAGGTGGGCTTCAAGCCGGCCGGCGGCGTCAGCTCGGCCAAGAGCGCGCTGCAATACCTGACCCTGATGAAGGAAGAACTGGGCAACGAATGGCTGCAGCCGCACCTGTTCCGCATCGGCGCTTCCAGCCTGCTGACCGACATCGAGCGCCAGCTCGAGCACTACGTCACCGGCAGCTACTCGGCCAATCATCGTCACGCACAACCTTAAAGAACAATCGTCATGCCAACAATTAACGAGATTCTCACTACTATGGACTACGGCCCTGCTCCCGAAAGTCAAAAAGAAGCGCAGGCGTGGCTCGATGGCCACCAGCGCACATTCGGTTTGTTCATCGACAATGCCTGGAGCGAGCCGGCCGAGCTGTTCGCCTCGACCAATCCTGCCGACGGCACGCAGCTGGCCGAACTGACGCAAGCCACCGATGCGGACGTCGAACGCGCCGTGGCGGCGGCGCGCCGCGCGCTGCCCGTATGGCAGGGCATGGGTGGCCATGGCCGCGCGAAAGTCATGTACGCGCTGGCCCGTTTGCTGCAAAAGCATTCGCGCCTGTTCGCCGTACTGGAAACCCTGGACAACGGCAAGACCATCCGCGAAACGCGCGATATCGACCTGCCGCTGGCCGCGCGCCATTTTTATCATCACGCCGGCTGGGCGCAGCTGCAGTCGGAAGAATTTGCCGACTACCGCGCCGTGGGTGTGGTGGGCCAGATCGTGCCATGGAATTTCCCGCTGCTGATGTTGTCGTGGAAAATCGCCCCGGCCCTGGCGGCCGGTAACACGGTGGTCTTCAAACCGGCCGAATTCACGTCGCTGACCGCCATGTTGTTCGCCGAATTGTGCGTGCAGGCGGGCGTGCCGGCCGGCGTGGTCAACATCGTCACCGGCGACGGCAGAGTGGGCTCGGCCATCGTCAACCACCCTGGCGTCGACAAGATCGCGTTTACGGGTTCCACCGAAGTGGGCCGGTTGATCCGCGTAGCGACGGCCGGCAGCGGCAAGAAGCTGTCCCTCGAATTGGGCGGCAAGTCGCCGTTCATCGTCTTCGAAGACGCGGACCTGGACGGCGCCGTGGAAGGCCTGGTCGATTCGATCTGGTTCAACCAGGGACAAGTGTGCTGTGCCGGATCGCGCCTGCTGGTGCAGGAATCGATCCAGGAACGCTTCCTGAACAAGGTGCGCGCGCGCATGGAAAACCTGCGTCTCGGCTCGCCCCTGGACAAATCGATGGACGTGGGCGCGCTGGTTGATCCGGTGCAGCGCCAGCGCATCGCCGCGCTGGTTGATTCGGCTAGAGCCGAAGGTTGCGACGTGTGGCAACCGGCGTGCGAACTGCCGGCAGACGGCTCGTGGTTCCCGCCCACCCTGATCACGGGTGCATCGACGTCGGCCGCCGTGGCACAGGCTGAAATCTTCGGCCCCGTGCTCGTCGCCATGAGCTTCCGCACGCCGCCTGAAGCGGTGCAACTGGCGAACAATACGGTGTACGGCCTGGCCGCCAGCGTGTGGACCGAGTCGATCAGCCTGGCCCTCGATATCGCTCCCGCCATCAAGGCTGGCGTGGTGTGGATCAACAGCGCCAACCAGTTCGACGCGGCCTGCGGCTTCGGCGGCTACCGCGAATCGGGCTTCGGCCGTGAAGGCGGCCGCGAAGGCATGCTGGAATACATGACGGCCCTGGCCGAAGATGCGCGTCCGGCCCTGCCGGTGGTGGAAGCGAAGGCCAAGGCCAATGTGAAACCGGCGGCAGCCGATCCGTTCGCCATCGATCGCACGGCCAAGATGTACATCGGCGGCAAGCAGGCGCGCCCCGACAGCGCCTACAGCACGCCCGTGTTTGGCGCGAATGGCGCCCTGCTGGCCGAAGTGGGCGTGGGCAGCCGCAAGGACATCCGCAACGCCGTCGAAGCGGCCCATAAGGCGTCCGGCTGGACCAGCGCCACGGCGCACAACCGCGCGCAAGTGCTGTACTACATCGCTGAAAACCTGGCTGCGCGCGCCGACGAATTCGCCGCCCGCATCGCGGCCATGACGGGCAGTAAAAATCCTGAGAAGGAAGTGCAGGCATCGATCGAGCGCTTGTTCTACTACGCCGCCTGGGCCGACAAGTACGACGGCCTGGCGCATCAGCCGCCCACCAAAGGCATCACCGTGGCGCTCAATGAAGCGGTTGGCGTGATCGGCATCGTCTGCCCGAACGAAGCGCCGTTACTCGGCTTCATTTCGCTGGTGGCGCCGGCCATCGCGCTGGGCAACCGCGTGGTGGTGGTGCCGTCCGAAGCGCATCCGCTCTCCGCGCTGGACCTGTACCAGGTGTTCGACACGTCCGACTTGCCGGGCGGCGTCGTCAACATCATCAGTGGCAACGCCGATGAACTGGCGCGCACCCTGGCCACGCACGCCGACATCGACGCCGTCTGGCGCCATGACGGCTCGCTTGACGGTTGCGCGGAAGTCGAGCGCCTGTCGGCCGCTACCCTGAAGCGCACCTGGGTCGGTGGCGCCAAAGGCCGCGACTGGTACAGCGCGGCCCAAAGCGGTGGCCGTGCCGTGCTGGCGCATGCGTCGCAGGTGAAAAACGTGTGGATTCCTTACGGCGTCTGATAAGTAGCTAGCGTTACAAAGCTGGGGTCAGATCCGCAGGGACTGACCCCAGATCTCATGATTGGAGTTATTCCATGTTGTTAACCCAGGAAATCATCCGCAAGAAGCGCGACAAGGGCGTGCTGAGCGCCGAAGAAATCCAGTTTTTTGTGCGCGGGATCACTGACGGCAGCGTCAGCGAAGGTCAGATCGCGGCGCTGGGCATGGCCGTCTATTTCAACGACATGAACATGGACGAGCGCGTGGCGTTCACCCTGGCCATGCGCGATTCCGGCCAGGTGCTGGACTGGCGTGCGCTGAACCTGCCGGGCCCTGTCGTTGACAAGCATTCGACGGGCGGCGTGGGCGATGTGGTTTCCCTGCTGCTGGGCCCCATGGTCGCCGCCTGCGGCGGCTACGTGCCGATGATCTCGGGTCGCGGCCTGGGCCACACGGGCGGCACGCTGGACAAGTTCGACGCCATTCCCGGCTACTGCACGGTGCCGGACAATGAACTGTTCCGCAAGGTAGTCAAGGAAGTTGGCGTGGCCATCATCGGCCAGACGGCCCAGCTGGCGCCGGCCGACAAGCGCTTCTACAGCATCCGCGACGTCACCGCGACGGTGGAGTCGGTGGCCATGATCACCGGCTCCATCCTGTCGAAGAAACTGTCGGCGGGCCTGGACGCGCTGGTGATGGACGTGAAAGTGGGCACGGGCGCCTTCATGCCGACCTACGACAAATCGGTGGAGCTGGCCGAGAGCATCGTCGCCGTCGGCAATGGCGCGGGCATGCAGACCTCGGCCATTTTGACTGACATGAATGAATCGCTGGCGCCATACGCGGGCAATGCGCTGGAAGTGCGCGGCGCCATGGATTACCTGACGGGCCGTTCGCGTCCCGCCCGCCTGCACGAAGTCACCTTGTCGCTGTGCGCCGAGATGCTGGTGCTGGGCGGCCTGGCTGCCACCGAAGAGGAAGCGCGCGTGAAATTGATGGTGGCCCTCGATTCTGGCGCAGCGGCCGAGCGCTTCGCGCGCATGGTGTCCGCCCTGGGCGGCCCGGCGGACCTGGTCGAGAACCCGGACAAGCACCTGGAGCAGGCGCCGTTCGTGGTGCCGGCACCGGCGTTGTCCGCCGGTTACGCGAATGTGCGCGATTGCCGCGCCATCGGCCTGGCCGTCGTGGCCCTGGGCGGTGGCCGTCGCCGTCCGACCGACAGCATCGATTTCGCTGTCGGCCTGACGGACCTGGTGGGCCTGGGCGAGCAAGTATCCGTTGGCCAGCCGCTGGCCATGGTGCATGCGCGCACGCAAGCGGCGGCGCAGCAAGCCGTCAAGGAAATCCAGGACGCGTATGCCATCAGCGCGGTGGCGCTGGCGGCCAGTCCGGTGATTTACCGTACCATTCGACCGTAACTATTTTTAGCCCCAAAGCAGGGTCTGGGGTCGTACCCTGAGGGTACGACCCCGGCCTTTGCGGGTTTTACAGGTAAATAATCAAATGAACAACCAAGAACTGATCGCCGAAGCCAACGCCGGCCGCGAACTGGCCTACGCGCCATATTCGCGTTTCAAGGTGGGCGCGGCGCTGCTGTGCAAGGATGGTCGCGTCTTCCGTGGCTGTAACGTGGAAAACGCCGCGTATGGCCTGTGCAACTGCGCCGAACGCACGGCGTTTTTCAGCGCCATCGCGCATGGCTGTAAACCAGGCGACTTCGCCATGCTGGCCGTCACGGGCGACACGGCTGAACCGATCTCTCCATGCGGTGCCTGCCGCCAGGTGATCTTCGAGATGGGTGGCGCCGACCTGCCGGTGATCCTGACGAACCTGAAAAACGATGTCATGGAAGTGACGGCGGGCTGGCTGCTGCCGCACGGCTTCGGCAATTCCGACCTGGACATGAAGTAACAGGATACGCTTGAACAAGACGATCGACATCCAGGCCGCCGTGGCGATTGCCGCGGCCGAAGCCATGGCAGCGAAGACGCAGGGCACCTTCGGCGTGGGCGGCGTGCTGCTCGATGGCGCCGGCAACGTGCTGCAATCGATGCACAACAACGTCGTGCGCCAGGGCTTGGTGTTCGACCCCACCGCGCATGGCGAGCGACAGCTGGTGGACTGGTATTTCGCCGAGCGGGCCAAGGGCACACCCTTGCCGCCGCCGGGTGAACTCACCATCGTCACCTCGCTCGACCCGTGCTGCATGTGCACGGGGGCGATTTTGGCGGCCGGTTTCAATGTGGTGGCAGCCGCGCCTGACGTCAAGGCGGGCATCAATTACGATGGCACCGCCACGTTCACGGCCTTGCCGGCGCCGTTGCAGTCGCAGGCCGGCCGCAGCTTTTGCTATCCGGCCGTGCGTGGCGCCACCGAGTATGCGCGCCTGCCGTCCGGCGCCGCGCCCAAATCTTTTTTCATCGGCAAGAGCATCCACGAGGCGACGCAGGCACTGTGCTCGCTGGTGTTCGAAGCGACTTCGGCGCAGGTAATGCAGCTGCTGAACGCCGGCGACGACGTGCACCTGCGCGATCCCGCCACCTTGCCGTCTGAGCATGCCGTGGTGCGCGCTCTGCGCCGCCGCTATCCCGATGCCCTGACTTACCGCTGCGACCCGCATGCGCCCGATGCTGGCCTGGCGCCCTTCCTGCAGGCGGCCATGGAGCAGGATGCACGCGATGGCGGCCAGGGCGACGCGGCCGCCTTGCTCGATTCCTTTGGCAACCTGCTGCTGTGCATGCCGGGAAAACTGGCGCAATCGGCCATCCGCACGCCGTTCATGGAATGCACGCGCCAGTACGCGCAGCTGCGTTTTGAATTGATGGCGAATGCGGCGCCGGCGCGGCAGGAAGAAATCAAAAGTTACCTGGGCCACCCCAAGCATGGCACCTTCGTGCTGGCCATCGGCCCGGACGACAGCGCCGCCAGTTTCATGACCCTGGGCGCCTACGGTTCGACCATGGAAGGGGCGCTGCCGGAGAACAATCCCGCACAATTCCAGTACGTGCGCCCGGCCATGGCGCAAGACGCGCTGCTGGCGCTGTGCGAAGCCATGCCGCCGCTGTACCGCAAGCTGATACGCATCCGGCCATGCCAGGTGGCGGACCAGGCTTTGATCAGCGCACTGGGCTAGGCATCGTCGTCGGGCAGATTCTTGAGTAAAAAGTCGTGCACGTTTTCACCCGCCACGCGGCGAATTTGCGCTTCCGACAGGCCCGCGTCGAGCAGCGCCTGCGTCAATCGTGGCAGGCCGGCGGCGTCGATGGCGGTGGTAACCGCACCATCGAAGTCCGAGCCATACGCCACGTGTTCCGCCCCGATCAGTTTTACCGTGTATTTGATGGCGCGCGCGATCGACGCCACATCCTTGCCGCAGACGGCCGTATTCCAGAAGCCGATGCCCACCAGGCCACCCTGGGCGGCGATGCGTTTCAACTGGCCATCGCTCAGGTTGCGTCCGTTGGCGCAAGTGCCGCGCACGCCCGTGTGCGACACCATCACGGGACGTTTCGCCAACGTTAACACGTCGTCGATGGTGGCCGGCGAGGCGTGCGCCAGGTCGACGATCATCTTGCGCTGCTCCATGGCGCGCAGCCATTGCCGGCCCAGTGGCGTCAGGCCGCCTTTTTTCAGGCCGTGCTGGGAGCCGGACAGTTCCGTGTCGAAGAAATGCGTGGGTGCGGCCATGCGGTAGCCGGCCCGGTACAGGGTATCGAGGTTGTCCAGCTTGCCTTCGAGCGCATGCGCGCCCTCCAGTGTCAGCCAGCCGGCCAGCAGAGCGGGATCCTGTTCGCGCGCGGCGATGAAGCTGCGCAGCTGGGCGCGGCTGCCGATCACGCGGACCTTGCCATGACTGTTGGCCGCTTGCTGGCGCAGCTCGTCGGCTTGCCAGGTGGCGCGCGCCAGCAGGCTGTTCCAGGTGGCGGGCGGCAAGCCTTGCGCCACCACCAGTGCCGTGATGTTGTCCGTGTCGCTGCCATTGCGCTCGATATTCATCTTGCGCGGCGTCTTGGTGACGACGGAAAAGGCTTGCAGCGCCACGTTGGCCCGCTGCAGGCGGGGGAAGTCGACATGCCCGCGCTGGCTGTCGCGGTTCAGATTGCGTTGCCACAGCAGGCTGTCGGCGTGCAGGTCGGCGATCCACAGGCTCTGGTGCAGGGCTACGGTGGCCGTCGAAGGCGTCTTGCCGGAGGGAGGGTGGACACGGTTGAGGTGCTCGTCGACGAGGACGGGAGCGGACAGAAAACCGCCAACCAGCGCAAGGCTGGCGGCGGCGAGGGTACTGATAATCATTGTTCTCCGTCTTACCATGGGTCGTAGGTGCCCAGGCTCCAGATATGGCCTTCCGGATCGCGGCACGTAAAGCCCCGTCCGCCGTAATCTTCATCCTTGATGTCGAGCACGATCTCGGCACCGGCCTCGCGTGCGCTGCGGTAGACGGCATCGGCATCGCTGACGACCAGGTAACAGTTTTGCGTGTTGGCGCCGCCGATGTCGCCAGGCAGTTTCATCAGGCGGCCATAGTCGCTGTCGAGGGCCGGCGCCACCATGACCATGCCGTTGCCAAAGCTCAGTTGCGCATGGGCGACGCCACCATTGCCGTCAGGCACGATCAATTGTTTTTCAAAACCGAGCGCCTTGCATAGCCATTCGATGGCGGCGGGCGCATCGCGGTAGCGCAGGCAGGGAATGGTCGTGCCGGTTGTAGCTTTTGCTGTCGAGGTCATCAGAAAACTCCTATGGATGTGGGGGAGTAGCTTTGATCGTCTATTCAGCGTAGCGTTTCGTCTCAAACCCATCCATCGGGATGGGTTTGATGCCCGTCAATGCTGCGCGCACTCATAGTGCCATAGAACCATCATTGCACTCTTGCTACGACGCAAATTTTTATTGCGGTGACTGCGAAGAGTTCGCTGCCTTCGTGTCCGTGCCTGTATCGTCGCTGCTGCTTGCCCATTTCAGCAGCATGACGAGGGCAAACAGCATGATGGCCAGTGGCAAGATGGTGATCAGGAACGCCAGGCCCAGGCAGCACCCCAGCAGCATGGGCCAGGACATGGCGCGCAGGGCGGCCATGCCCTGGTGCGCGTAAGCGCACAGTTCGCTCCAGAAAGCGCTGAAGGAAGTGCTGCCCGGTGCCGAATTGATGTCTTTCATGCCGTTCTCCTGTGGTTGCCGCTGCCGTATGCAGGCTGGCGATGAATCCACTATAGGTAAAACCTTGCTGCCAGACATCGTGTATGCGACGAATGGCAGGAATGGCGGAGCGAACGGCGACAAACCGGGACAAATGGTTATTCAAACACCTTGAGTTTCAGCTGGAAACTGAGGGCGCCATACAGGCGGTCCTTGTAGGACGGCACGATGGCGATGTTCACGCCCACGCGCTGGTATTCATAGCTGATGGTGGGGACCAGGGCCGGGAACCAGCCGCCGTCGCGCATCTTTGGATAGCCGCTGAAGCCGCCAACGACGGCGCCGATGCGCAGCGGGCCCACCTTGATCGGCTGGTAGTACACGCCCAGGTAGTTCGAGTAGGCGCGGTCGCTATTGTAGAAGCGCCCTGCCGTGACCGAGGCAACTGTGGAAAAGCGGTATTCGGCGCCCAGGCCCGGATTGCTGTCGTTCAGGTTCTTGTCGCGCTGAAAGTGATACGAATAAAAGCCCGCGTTGAGCCAGGTTTCGCTCAGCGGCTGATTGTCTATCATGCCCACTGTCTGCGCCTGTGCCGTGGACGCCGCTGCCAGCAGCGCCGCGCAGGCAGCTTTGCCCAGCAATGACGCGGTGCGCGCCGATGACCATTGTTTCATGCCTGTTCCTTGTCCTGTCGCTATGGCGCCGCGATTGCAAACGCTCCAGCGCGCCATGCTATCACTGCTCGTTTGTTCCTTGGAAATTTCATCACGCGCCGGGCACTGCCGCAGGCAGGGCGATGGCCGCCTGCACCATGTGCGTGAGCAGGATTTCGGCGTCCTCGTAATCCTTGCGCGTGAGCTGCTTGCGATCCAGCACCAGAGCCATCTGCGCCGAAAAATCCGCATACGATTGCGTCATGGCCCAGATGGCGAACATCAGGTGCGTGGCGTTCACGGCGGCGATCCGGCCTTGCGCGATCCATTCTTCGAAGACGGCGATATCCTTGCGCAGCAGCGGCACGACCCGGTCGCGTATCTGCGCGCCGTACAGAGGCGCGCCATTGATCACTTCCAGCGCATACACGCGCGAAGCCCACGGCTGTTCGCGCGAAAAACGCAGCTTGGCGCCGATGTACGCGCGCAGCACGTCGCGCGGCTCGTCGTGCTCATTGGCCAGCGACTCCATGCGCGCCAGCCAGTCGTCGAGCACATCGTCGAGTACGCGCTGGTACAGCAGCTGCTTGGACGGAAAGTAATACATCAGGTTTTGCTTCGACAGGCCGGCCCGCTCGGCGATGGTGGCGATCGACGCACCTTCATAGCCGCTTTCCGCGAACACGCGCACGGCTTGCTGCAGGATGTCCGCTTCCAGACGGTCGCGGTTTTGCAGGCGCCGGCCGCCGGCATTTTTCACGGGAAGGGCAGGGGATTTGTCGCTGGCCATGGCGGATTCTTTAGCGTGGGCGGATCGATTGCAGGAAGGCTTGCAGCACGGGGGTATCGGTGTAGGCCACGTTGAAGCGGAACCACACCGTCTCGGGCGCGCGCAGCATGAAAAATTCGTTCGGCGACAGCAGGATGCCGGCCTTCAATGCCATGTCGGCGATGATCTTGCCATTCCATTCCGGTGTCTGCAGGTCGGGCCAGCCGGCGCTGACGAACATGCCGCCACGCGGTCGCGCCACGGGCGCCATGCCCGCCTGCGCCAGGCAGTCGATGCTGCGCTCGCGGGCCGCCTCGAGCTGCGCCACCAGGCGTTCCACCATGCGCTTGTAGGGCCGCGCGGAGATGGCGTGGTAGACGGCGCGCTCGTTGATTTCCGACGTCGTCAGTCCGGCCAGCATTTTCACGCGCACCAGTTCGGCCACCAGCGGCGGCGAGGCGCAAATCGACCCCACGCGCAGCACGGGCGACAGGGTCTTGGAAAAACTGCCCACGCGGATCACGCGGCGCAAGCCGTCCATCGCCGCCAGCGATGCGTCGCCGCGCGCCGCCAGTTCGCGGTAGATATCGTCTTCCACCAGCCAGAAATCGAATTGCTCGGCCAGCGCCAGCAGACGGTGCGTCTGCGCCTGGCTCAAGGAAGTACCGAGCGGATTTTGCAGTACCGTGTTGACAAACATCAGCTTCGGCTGCGTGCGCGCGGCTTCAACGGCCAGCGCATCGAGATCGAGGCCCGCCTCGCTGCGCGCAATGCCCACGGGGATGCAGCCGTGGTGGCGTATCAGCGACTGCAGATTGCTGTAGCCGGGGTCTTCCACCAGCACCGTGTCGCCCGGCTTGGTCAGGCTGCGCAGGATCAGATCGAAGGCATGCGTGGCGCCGTGCGTCAGCAAGACCTGGTCCGGCTCCACCTGGAACAGCTCTTCCGACAGGCTGTTTGCCAGGTGCTGGCGCAGCGAGGCAAAGCCGAGCGGGTGGCCATAGCCGCGCAGCCGGCTGGCGGGTATGCGCATGGCCTGGCGCACGGCATCGAGCACGGTCGCTTCGCCATACATCTCGGGCGGCAGCCAGCCCGCGCCCACGGGCAGGGCATCGGATACGCCCGAATACAGGTCCGGCGTGAGGGCGTCGATGGCGGTGGGGCTGGCAAGGGTGTTGGCAATGAGGGCGGCCTGCGGCGAGGCGGCGATATCGTGGCGCGCGACGAAATAGCCGGAGCCGCGCCGCGACGACAGCAGGCCCAGGTTGACCAGGCGGTCATACGATTCGACGACGGTAAACGTCGACACGCCATTGCAGCGGGCGAACTGGCGCACGGACGGCATCCGCGTGCCGATGCGCAGGGCGCGGCTGCCCACCATGACGCTGATGGCGATGACGATCTGCTCGACGAGGCCGCCCTTTTTCTGGCGGTCGATATCCAGCACGGGCCAGCCACTGGCGTTACCTTCGCCCTCGTCCTGCTTCACGTTGTGCGTCACCGGTGGCTCCTTATGCTGCTCAAGTAACCCCCAATAAATTCTTGTGCTTTCTGACTTCCATAACCGGCGCTCTGCAGCGTTGCCTGCTGCTAGCAGTGCTCGCACTGCGTCGCAACAGGCGCCTTGCATAGCATCCGGTTCTGTTCGTCATAAATTCACAATAATTTCCCGAGGATTACTTAACACAAAACTGTATTGTTTTTTCGACCTGTACGGTTGGGATACTTTGCCGTTTGTGTATCTGTGCCATTGGGGATGGCCTGTCTATTATTACATCAGCTTTTTGCCAACTGGTAAATTATTTTACGCTTCGTCAAAAACGATCCTGGCCCCGCGCCAGCCCATCTCAAGGAGAAGATCATGAACGAAACAAGGCCGGAATCGATGTCGGCATTCTGGATGCCGTTTACGAATAACCGCGATTTCAAGGCCAACCCGCGCTTGCTGGTGTCGGCCGAAGGCATGTATTACAAGGACGTCGATGGCAACACCATCCTCGATGGTACGGCCGGCCTGTGGTGCGTGCCATGCGGCCATGCGCAGCCGCAGATCGTCGGCGCCATCCGCGAGATGGTCGGCCAGCTCGACTTCGCGCCCACCTTCCAGATGGGCCATCCGGCCGCATTCGACCTGGCGGAAAAACTGATGGACTACACGGGGCATAAATTTGGCCACGTGTTTTATACGAACTCCGGTTCCGAAGCCGTCGACACGGCGTTGAAGATCGCGCTGGCCTATCACCGGGTGCGCGGCGAGGGCGCACGCACGCGCCTGATCGGCCGCGAACGCGGTTATCACGGCGTGGGCTTCGGCGGTATTTCCGTGGGGGGCATCGGCGGCAACCGCAAGACCTTCGGCCCCTTGCTGCCCGGCGTGGACCACCTGCCGCACACGCACAACCTGGACCAGAACGCCTATACGGTGGGCGAGCCCGAATACGGCACCCACCTGGCCGATGAACTGGAACGCATCGTCGCCCTGCATGACGCCTCGACGATCGCGGCCGTCATCGTCGAACCGGTGGCCGGTTCCACGGGCGTGCTGATCCCGCCGAAAGGTTATCTGAAACGCTTGCGCGAGCTGTGTACCAAGCATGGCATCCTGCTCATCTTCGATGAAGTGATCACGGGTTTCGGCCGCATGACGACGCCGTTCGCCGCCGACTATTTCGACGTCGAGCCGGACCTGATGACGACGGCCAAGGGCCTGACCAACGGCATGGTGCCGATGGGTGCCGTGTTCAGCAAAAAGTATATCCACGACGCCTTCATGGATGCGCCACCGGGCATCGAACTGTTCCATGGCTACACGTATTCCGGCCACCCGCTCGCTTGCGCCGCTTCGCTGGCGACCCTGCAAGTGTTCGAGGAGCAGGACATCCTCGGCCACGCTAAAGCGATGCAGGCGTATTGGCAGGATGCCGTGCACTCGCTGAAAGGCTTGCCGCACGTGATCGACCTGCGCAGCATCGGCCTGATCGCCGGCATCGAGCTCGATCCCATCGCCGGCAAGCCCGGCACGCGCGCCTTCAACGCGTTTAAACAGGCATTCGCCGACGGCGTGCTGATACGCACGACAGGCGACATCATCGCCCTGTCGCCGCCGCTGGTGCTGGAAAAACAGCATGTCGACGAGCTGTTTGGCAAGCTGGCCAAGGTACTCAAAAATCTCGATTGAACGGCAAACTCAAACAAAACCCGGGGTCAGACCCCCTCATCCATTAGCGTCGACTTTTGCGTTAGCGGCATTGAGGGTCTGACCCCAGCCTCTGCCCTTGGGGTTAAAAAGGAACACTATGACTGATCTCGATACGATTACCCACTACATCAACGGCGCCAAGGTCGACACGCAAAGTGGCCGCTACGGCGACGTCTACAACCCCGCGCTGGGCGTACCCGTCGCCAGGGTCGCGCTGGGCACCGTGGAAGACGTCGATGCGGCCGTGCAGGCCGCCGCCGCCGCTTTTCCTTCCTGGTCCGCCACGCCGCCATTGACGCGCGCGCGCGTGCTGTTTCGCTACCTGCAGCTGTGCCAGCAGCACACGGATGATTTTGCCGCCATGCTCACGCGCGAACATGGCAAGACCTTTGCCGATGCCCAGGGCGAAGTGGCGCGCGGCATCGAGATGGTGGAATTTGCCGTCGGCATCCCGCAATTGTTAAAGGGCGAATTCACGGACCAGATTTCGCGCGGCATCGATGCCTGGTCCATGCGCCAGGCGCTGGGCGTGGTGGCCGGCATCACGCCATTCAACTTCCCCGTGATGGTGCCGATGTGGATGTTCCCAGTGGCGATTGCCTGCGGTAATACCTTCGTCTTGAAACCGTCCGAACGCGATCCGTCGGCCTCCCTGCTGCACGCGAAGCTGCTCAAAGATGCGAGCTTGCCCGACGGCGTTTTCAACGTGGTGCAGGGAGACAAGGTGACAGTCGATGCCTTGCTTGACCACCCCGTGGTGCAGGCGATCAGCTTTGTCGGCTCGACGCCGATTGCCGAATACATCTATGCGCGCGGCAGCGCCAGTGGCAAGCGCGTGCAAGCGCTGGGCGGCGCGAAGAACCATATGGTGGTGATGCCCGACGCGGACATGGACATGACGGTCGATGCGTTGATCGGCGCGGCCTATGGTTCGGCGGGCGAACGTTGCATGGCCATCTCCGTGGTGGTGGCCGTGGGCGACGCGGGCGACAAATTGATCGACGCACTGGCAACGCGCACGGCCGCACTGAAAGTGCGCGACGGCATGGAAGATGGTGCGGAAATGGGACCGGTCGTGTCGCTGGCCGCCAAGCAGCGGATCGAAAAACTCATTGCCTCGGGCGTGGAGCAGGGCGCCACTTTGGTGGTCGATGGCCGCAATCACGTGGTGGCGGGTCGCGAGAACGGCTTCTTTGTCGGCGGCACTTTATTTGACCACGTCACGCGCGACATGAGCATCTACAAGGAAGAGATTTTCGGCCCCGTGCTGTGCGTGCTCCGGTGTCCTGACGTGGTGCATGCGGTGGAGCTGATCAACGCCAACGAGTATGGCAACGGCGTGGCCATCTACACGCGCGATGGCGGCGTGGCGCGCGAATTCGTGCGCCAGATCCAGGTCGGCATGGTGGGCGTCAACATTCCCTTGCCCGTGCCGATGGCCTTCAACAGCTTTGGCGGCTGGAAGCGCAGCATGTTCGGCGACCACCACGCGTATGGACCCGAAGGCGTGCGTTTTTACACGCGCCACAAGGCCGTGATGCAGCGCTGGCCGAACACGGCAAGCGCTGGTGTGGAATTTGCTTTTCCCCAGATGAAGTGACGGTTTAAAACTAAAAGTCCACCGCAGGATCAACGAAGGAAAACGCGATGATCGAGTCCCTGAACTATTTGCCGCATCCCGCCCTGCCCAATGAAGAACTGGCGGGCCATTTCACGGACCTGGCGCCGCCCCTGACGGCGCGCCAGGCGGCCATCGAAAGCGCCCGCTGCCTGTACTGCTACGACGCGCCGTGCAGCCGCATCTGTCCGTCGGAAATCGACGTGGCCAGCTTCATCCGCAACATCCACGACAAGAACATCAACGGCGCCGCCGCCGGCATCCTGAAACAGAACATCCTGGGCGGCAGTTGCGCCCGCGTCTGCCCCACGGAGATCCTGTGCGAGGATGTCTGCGTGCGCAACCACGACGCGGAAGGCCAGCCTGTGAAAATCGGCCTCTTGCAGCGTTACGCCGTCGACCACATGCACTTTGCCAGCCACCCATTCAGGCGGGCGGCAAGCACGGGCAAGACGATCGCCATCGTCGGCGCGGGCCCGGCCGGCCTGTCGTGCGCGCACCGCCTGGCCATGCTGGGCCACGACGTGGTGATCTTTGAAAAAGAAGGCAAGGCGGGCGGCCTGAATGAATACGGCATCGCCAAGTACAAGCTGACGGACGACTTCGCGCAAAAGGAAATCGACTTCCTGCTGGGCATAGGCGGCATCGAGATCCGATGTCGCCAGGCGCTGGGCGAGAACCTGCAGCTGCGCGACTTGCACGCGCAGTACGATGCCGTCTTCCTCGGCCTGGGCCTGGGCGCCAGCCGCAAGCTGGGCCTGACGGGCGAAGATGCTCCTGGCTTGCTGGCCGCCGTCGATTACATCGCCGCGCTGCGCCAGGCCGACGACCTGGCCGCGCTGCCCGTGCCGAAACGCGCCATCGTCATCGGCGCCGGCAATACGGCCATCGACATGGCCGTGCAGATTCAAAGGCTTGGCGCCGAGGAAGTCACCCTGGTCTACCGGCGCGGCTTCGACGCCATGACGGCCACCCAGCATGAGCAGGAGATCGCCAAGGCCAACCAGGTACGCATGCTGACGTGGGCTCAGCCGCAGCAGGTGCTGCTCGACGCGGCTGGCCATGTCGCCGGCATGCGTTTCGAGAAAACGCGCATACAGGGCACGCGCCTTGCAGGGACGGGCGAAACGTTCGACGTGGCGGCCGACGCCATTTTCAAGGCCATCGGCCAGAGCCTCGACACCGGCGTGCTGCATGATCCGATGGCGTCGCTGCTGCAGCGCGAAGGCGACAAGATCGCCGTCGACGCGGGTTTTCGCACGGTGCTGCCGGGGATCTACGCGGGAGGCGACTGCGTGGCGCCGGGACAGGACTTGACGGTGCAAGCCGTCCAGCATGGCAAGCTGGCCGCACTGGCCATCCATTCCGATTTCTTGAATAAAGTGGAGGCTGCATAATGGCTGATCTCAGCATCGAATTTTGCGGCATCAAGGCGCCGAATCCCTTCTGGCTGGCGTCCGCACCGCCGACCGACAAGGCCTACAACGTGGTGCGCGCCTTCGAGGCGGGGTGGGGCGGCGTCGTGTGGAAAACCCTCGGTGAAGACCCGGCCGCCGTCAACGTTTCGTCGCGCTATTCCGCCCTGTACGGCAAGAACCGCGAAGTGGTCGGTTTCAATAACATCGAACTGATCACGGACCGCTCGCTGGAGATCAATCTGCGCGAAATCACGCAGGTGAAAAAGGACTGGCCCGACCGCGCCATGATCGTCTCGCTGATGCTGCCCTGCGAAGAGCACTACTGGGCCGACATTTTGCCGAAGGTCGAGGCGACGGGAGCGGACGGCATCGAACTCAATTTCGGCTGCCCGCACGGCATGCCGGAGCGGGGCATGGGCGCGGCCGTGGGCCAGGTGCCCGAGTACGTGCAGATGGTCACCGCCTGGTGCAAGAAGCACAGCAAACTACCCGTCATCGTCAAGCTCACGCCGAACATCACGGACGTGCGCATGCCGGCGCGCGCGGCCAAGGCGGGCGGCGCGGACGCCGTCTCGCTGATCAACACCATCAATTCCATCACCTCGCTGGACCTGGACCGCATGGTGGCCTTGCCCATCGTGGGCGGCGCCAGCACCCATGGCGGCTATTGCGGGTCTGCCGTCAAGCCCATCGCCCTGAACATGGTGGCGGAAATCGCCCGCGATCCGCAGA
Organism: Janthinobacterium sp. SUN073; assembly: GCF_030397665.1. Taxonomy (GTDB): domain Bacteria; phylum Pseudomonadota; class Gammaproteobacteria; order Burkholderiales; family Burkholderiaceae_D; genus Janthinobacterium. Next base: position 47,656 of record NZ_JAPUBT010000010.1, read on the forward strand.
CGCGCGGCCTGCCCATTTCCGGCATCGGCGGCATCGGCAACTGGCGCGACGCGGCCGAATTCATCGCCCTGGGCGCCGGCTGCGTGCAGGTGTGCACGGCCGCCATGCTGCATGGCTTTCGCATCGTCGACGAGATGAAGGATGGCTTGTCGCGCTGGATGGACGAGAAGGGCTATGAGCGCATCAGCGACTTTGCCGGCAAGGCCGTGGCCAACACGACGGACTGGAAATACCTGGACATGAATTACCAGGTCATCGCGCACATCAACCAGGACGACTGCATCAAGTGCGGCAAGTGCTATGTGGCCTGCGAAGACACCTCGCACCAGTCGATTGCGCAACTGATCGACGCTGCCGGCACGCGCACGTATGAGGTGATCAAGGAGGAATGCGTGGGCTGCAACCTGTGCGAAATCACCTGTCCGGTGCAGGGCTGCATCACGATGGTGCCGCAGGCCACGGGCAAGCCATATATGAACTGGACGCAGGATCCCAGAAATCCACGGGCATTGACGGAAACGGTGTAGGGCACGTTTTTTGCGTACGTTTATTTTATAAACTGTTACCTGTCTTTGCAGTAAGCTAGACTGCCGCAGTTTACACAATGCCGTATCCCTGGCGTCATTCAAGATGCCGGCGGCCTAACCGATGGAGAATACCTGTGAACCACGACTATTCAGGCAATACGCAGCTGTGGAATGAAGATCTTGCGCCCACCACGGCAGCGCAGCGCACCTGGCGCTGGTATCACTTTGCCGCGCTGTGGGTCGGCATGGTGATGTGCATTCCCGCCTACACCCTGTCGGCCAGCCTGATCGACAGCGGCATGTCCGGTTACCAGGCCGTGCTCACGGTATTCCTCGCCAACGCCATCGTGCTCTTGCCCATGCTGCTGATCGGCCATGCGGGCACCAAATACGGCATCCCGTATGCGGTGCTGGCGCGTGCCTCGTTCGGCACCATGGGCGCGCGCTTGCCGGCGCTGATGCGCGCCATCGTCGCCTGCGGCTGGTACGGCATCCAGACCTGGTTCGGCGGCCAGATGATCTATACCCTGATGGGCGTGCTGATGGGGCATGAACTGGGCGGCGAGAAGATCGCGGGCCTGGGCATCAATGGCAGCCAGCTGCTGTGCTTCCTGGCTTTCTGGGCTATCCAGTTCTATTACATCCTGCACGGCATGGAGTCGATCCGCAAGCTCGAAACCTATACGGCGCCCTTGAAAATCCTCATCTGCTTCGTGCTGCTGTACTGGGTGCACAGCAAGGCCGGCGGCGTGGCCAGCTTGCTGGACCAGCCATCGCAATTCATCCCGGGCGGTAAGAAGGCGGGCCAGTTCTGGAGCGTCTTCTGGCCATCGCTGACGGCCATGGTGGGTTTTTGGGCTACCCTGGCGCTGAACATTCCCGACTTCACGCGTTTCGCCAAGACGCAGCGCGACCAGGTGATCGGGCAGTCCGTCGGCTTGCCCGTGCCCATGGGATTGCTGGCCATGCTGGCCGTGATCGTCACTGCCGGCTCCGTGGTCATGTACGGCAAGGCCATCTGGGACCCCGTCGACCTGGCCAGCCGCATGACGGGCGCCGCCGTGCTGGTTGCCCTGATCATTCTGCTGATCGACACGGTCAGTGTCAATCTGGCGGCCAACCTGGTGGGCCCGGCGTACGACTTTTCCTCGCTGGCACCGAAGCAGATTTCGTACAAGATGGGCGGCTACATCACGGCCTTCATCGCCATCGTCATGATGCCGTGGAAGGTGCTCGAATCGACGCAGGGTTATATCTTCACGTGGCTGATCGGCTACTCGGCCCTGCTGGGGCCGATTGCCGGCATCCTCATCGTCGACTATTATTTTGTGCGCAAGACGCAGCTCGACGTCAGGCAGCTATACCGCGACGATGGCATCTACTCGTATGGCAATGGCTGGAACATGGCGGCGCTGATCGCCTTTGTCATCGCCGTGCTGCCGAATATTCCCGGCTTTCTGAACGCGGCTTTTCCCACGGCGTTTCCCGGCGTGGCCGAAGGCTTTAAAACCATTTACACCTACGCCTGGTTCGTGGGCGTGGCCATCGCCGCAGTCGTCTACGGCGTCATGATGAAGGGCAAGGCGGCAGCACGCGTGCAGCAGGCACCGCAGTCCTGATCTTTTCGAGAAGGAGACAAGATGACTACACTGATACGTGGCGGTACCGTCGTCAACGCCGACCGGGCCTTCCGCGCCGATGTGCTGATCGAGGGCGACACGATTGCCGCCGTCGGCGAGAACTTGCCGCTGCCGGTGGGCGCCACCGTGATCGACGCGGGCGGCCTGTACGTGATGCCGGGCGGGATCGATACCCACACGCACATGAATCTGCCCTTCATGGGCACGGTGACGTCGGACGATTTTTTCACGGGCACGGCGGCGGGACTGGCGGGCGGCACCACCACCATCATGGACTTCGTCATTCCTGCCCCGAAGCAGTCGCTGATCGAGGCCTATCACCAGTGGCGCGCATGGTCGGCCAAGGCGGCCGGCGACTACACCTTCCACGTGGCGATCACCTGGTGGAGCGAGCAGGTTCATGAAGAAATGGGAGTGCTGGTGCGCGAGCATGGCGTGAACAGCTTCAAGCACTTCATGGCCTACAAAAATGCCATCATGGCCGATGATGAAACGCTGGTGAAAAGCTTTACCCGCTCGCTGGAGCTGGGCGCGCTGCCCACCGTGCATGCGGAAAACGGCGAGCTGGTTTTTCAATTGCAGCAAGCCTTGCTGAAGAAGGGGATTACCGGGCCACAGGCGCATCCTCGGTCGCGCCCGCCGGCCGTGGAAGCGGAAGCGGCCAACCGTGCCATCGCCATCGCCAATGTGCTCAACACGCCCGTGTACATCGTGCACGTCTCGTGCGCGGAGTCGCTCGACGCCATCACGCGCGCGCGCGCCAACGGCCAGCGCGTGTATGGCGAAGCGCTGGCGGGCCATTTGGTGATCGACGACAGCGTCTACCAGAGCGATGATTTCGACTACGTGGCGGGCCACGTCATGAGTCCTCCGTTCCGTGGCAAGCACCATCAGGCGGCGCTGTGGCACGGTCTGCAAAGCGGCAACCTGCACACGACGGCCACCGACCACTGCACTTTCTGCGCCGAGCAGAAGGCGGCCGGCAAGGACGACTTCACGCGCATCCCGAACGGCTGCGGCGGCGTCGAAGAACGCATGGCCGTGGTGTGGGATGCGGGCGTCAATTCCGGCATGCTCACGCCGTCCGAATTCGTCAAGGTGTCGTCGACCAATGCGGCGCAGATCTTCAATATGTATCCGCGCAAGGGCCTCATCGCCGCGGGCAGCGATGCCGACATCGTGTTGTGGGACCCGCAGGGCACGCGCACCATTTCCGCCGCCACGCAGTTCGCCAAAGGGGGCTTCAACGTCTTCGAAGGGCGTACCGTGCGCGGCATCCCCCGCACCACGATTGCCGCCGGCAAGGTGGTGTTCCACCAGGGCGAGCTGACGGCCGTCGAAGGGGCAGGGCGCTATATCGAGCGCCCGGCGTTTGCCGCCACCACCGCATGAAGTCAGGAGACAATAATGGATGATCTACGCATCAATGGCGAACGATTGTGGGCAGCCCTGATGGAACTGGCGCAGATCGGCGCGACAGTGAAGGGCGGCGTCAAGCGCCTGGCCCTGACGGACCTCGACAAACAGGGGCGCGACCTGGTGGTGCGCTGGGGCCGCGAGGCGGGCATGAGCATCACCATCGACCAGATCGGCAATGTCTTCATGCGCCGCGACGGCGCCGACAATAGCTTGCCGCCCGTGATGACGGGCAGCCATATCGATACGCAGCCCACGGGCGGCAAGTTCGATGGTAATTACGGCGTGCTGGCGGGCCTGGAAGTAGTGCGCACCTTGAACGAGCTCAATATCAAGACGCGATCGCCCATCGAAGTGGCCTTCTGGACCAACGAGGAAGGCTCGCGCTTCGTGCCCGTGATGATGGGTTCCGGCGTATTTTGCGGCGCATTCTCGCTCGAAACCGCGTATGCGGCGAAAGACACGGAAGGCAAAACGGTGGGCGAGGAGCTGGCGCGCATCGGCTATCGTGGAGACCAGGTGCCGGGCGACCATCCCATCGGCGCCTATTTTGAAACGCATATCGAGCAGGGCCCTGTGCTGGAAGACGCCGATAAAGTCATCGGCGTGGTGCCTGCCGTGATGGGCCTGTCGTGGTACGACTGTGTGGTGACGGGCATGGAAGCGCATGCTGGCCCCACGCCCATGGGCCTGCGCAAGGATGCGCTGCAGGTGGCCACCGTCATCATGCAGGAAGTTGTCGCCATTGCCAACCGCTACCCGCCGTATGGGCGCGGCACGGTGGGCATGGTGCAGGTGTTCCCGAACAGCCGCAACGTGATTCCCGGCGAAGTCACATTCAGCATCGACCTGCGCAATGTGAACGACGAACTGCTCAACACCATGCACGGCGAGATCACGGCCTTCATCGACGCCACGCGTGACAGGACGGGCCTGGGCATTTCACTGGAAAGGGTGTCCTACTACCCGCCATGTCCGTTTCACCCCGACTGCGTGGGCGCCGTGCGCAATGCCACCGCAAAGCTGGGTTATTCCGTGATGGACGTGGTGTCGGGCGCCGGTCACGACGCCATCTACGCTGCCCGCCTGGCGCCGGCCGGCATGATCTTCGTGCCGTGCAAGGACGGTATCAGCCACAATGAAATCGAGGATGCCAAGCCCGAACATCTGGAAGCGGGTTGCAACGTGCTGCTGCACGCGATGCTGGAGCGGGCCGTGGCCGTATAGGTCACCGGCCCACGTCCCTCACTCAGGGCTTGGGCTGGAAGTCGCGCAAAAACGCCAGCAGCGCGCGCGCCGCGATGTCGGCGTCGTCGGCCGTCATGGTTTCCAGCGGGTTGTGGCTGATGCCGCCATTGCCGCAGCGCGTAAACAGCATGGCCACGTCGGTGATGGCGGCCATGGCCATGGCGTCGTGGCCGGCGCCCGACAGCAGCGCGTATGGTTCGATGCCCACCGATTCCACGGCTTGTGCCAGCTGCGCCATCAGCCAGGGCGCGCACGGCGCCGCATGCGCCGACAGCAGCAGTTCTAGCTGATAGTCGATCTGGCGCCGTGCGCAGATGGCGGCGATGCCATCGAGGATATCGTCGACGGCCGCCTGGCGTACCGCATCGCTGGCGGCGCGGATGTCGAGCGACAGGGTGCAGGCGCCAGCGATCACGTTGACGGAACCGTTGGGCACCTGCAGCTGGCCGACGGTGCCCACCAGTGCTACGCCCTGGCTGCAGCGCTGTTCCACCAGCAGGATGATTTCGGCCGCCGCACTGGCCGCATCCTTGCGCATGGTCATGGGCGTGGTGCCCGCGTGGCTGGCCACGCCGCCAAGATTGACCAGGTAGCGCGAGCTGCCGGCAATCGCCGTGACGATTCCCAGCGGCAGGTCGCGCTCCAGCAGCACGGGGCCTTGTTCGATATGCACTTCCACATAGCCCAGCAAGCTGGCAGGATCGCGCGCGATGGTGCCGATGGCGCTCGCCTCGTGACCGGCGGCGGCCAGCGCGTCGCGCATGCTCACGCCATCCGTGTCGCATTGTTCCAGCAGCGATAAGTCGAACCTGCCCGTGACGGCCGTGCTGCCCAAAAACGTGCTCTTGAAGCGCACGCCTTCCTCTTCGGCGAAGCCGACGACCTCGACGTGGAAGGGCAGCTTTTCGCCCCGTTCGTGCAGGTGGCGCACGACGGCGATCGGCAGCACGATACCCAGCCGGCCATCGTACTTGCCGCCGTTGCGCACCGTGTCGTAATGCGATCCCGTCATCAGCGTTTTTGCGCCGGGCGCGTCGGACAGATAGCGCCCGACCACGTTGCCGACGGCGTCGATGTACACCTGCATGCCGGCCTCCTGCATCCAGTCGGCCAGCTGCGCGGCCGTTTTCTGGTGCGCCGGCGTCAGATAGGCGCAGGTCAGGTTGTAATCGCTGTCGCTCCAGCCGGCCAGTGTTTCAGCGTGCTGCATGATGGCCGGGCCGAAGTCCAGACGCACGTCGAACAGGTCGTTCAGGCGTAGCTCGGCGATGCGCTTGATCTGCCGCAGCGATTCGGCCAGTTCATCGGCGCGCCGGTTCTTCAGGCGCCGGGCAAAGGTGGCGATGATGTCCTGGCGGGTCAAACCCTCGCCCGTCGGGCCCTTGACGGCCAGGATGAAGGGAAAGCCGAACCTGGCGTTGTAGTCGCTGTTGAGGCGCTGCAGGGTGGCAAATTCGTCGGTGCTGCACAGGTTCAGGCCGGACTTGGCCTGTTCGCGCGTCGACTCGGCCGTCAGCTGTCCCGCAATGGCGGCCTTGCCGGCCAGTTCGGGGTGGGCGCGTATGAGTCCCAGCTGTTCTTCGGGCGAGGCCAGGGCCAGCACGCGCTGCAATTCCGTCTTGAGCGCCGTCAGGCTGGCAAACGGCCGCGCGGCGGCCGCGCGCTGGGCGATCCAGGGCGAATGTTCATAGATGCCATGCAGCTGCGCGATAAAATCGGCCTGGTTGCCGGCGTTCAGGTCTGAAAGGGTGGTCATGGTTTTCCGATCATGCAAGCGGTGATGATAGCGCCCCGTTCCTGCATCCATTATATGCGCGTGCTGATAGCGGCTATCGCTGCACCAGCGCCTTGGCCGCCGCGCTGACCTGGTCGCGCAGCCATTTATGCTCGGGCGCCTGGTGCACGCGCTGGTGCCACAACTGGTAAAAGCGCATGGGCGGGAATTTCAAGGGCACGGTATACGTTTTCAGCGGCAGGGTCTTTTCATAGAAGCGCATGAACTGCCGGCCCGTGGTGAGTACCAGGTCCGTCTGCGTCAGCATGTAGGGGATCAGGCCGAAATATGCCGATTCCACCACCACGTTGCGCTGCAGGTTTTGCCGTTCGAGGAAGGAGTCGATCACGCCGTGGTAGCCCGGCATCATCTGCGACGGCGCCACGTGGGGCAGGCTCAGATAATCGTCGAGCGTCATGGCGTCGCTGGCCGTGCGCCGCGCATAGGCGTTTTCCGCATGCATGGCGCAGACGATGGGATCTTCGAACAGTTTCGAAATGTGCAGATGGGCGGGCGGTTCATCCCAGTTGGCGATGACCAGATCCAGCCCCCCGTCGGACAATTGCCGGATATGATCGATGCCCGGTCCCAGGCTGTGCAGCACGACGCGGCTTTTCGGCGAACCGCGGCGCAGCTGGGCCACCACATTGGGCAGGAACTGGCTGTCCAGGTAGTCGGGCGCGGCGATATGGAAGGTGCGCGCCTCTTCCTGCGCCACGAACGGCGTCTTCTTGATGAACAGGCTCTCCGTCTGGTCGAGGATGCGCTTGGCCGGATTGAGCAGGCTTTCGCCATGCTGGGTGGGCACCATGCCGCGTGCGCCGCGCACCAGCAGCGGGTCGCCCGTCAATTCGCGCAGCTTGCGCAAGGAGGCGGAAATCGACGGCTGCGGCTGGTTGAGTTTCAGCGCCACGCGCGAGACATTCTTTTCCACCAGCAGCAGGTAGAGGATGCGGATCAGGTGCAGGTCGAGGTGTTGTGGCAGGCTGGACATGTGGCGGCGGCTCTGTTGTATATCGATTTGAATATGTCAAATATACGATATTTTTCATGTGAAGGGCGGTAAATCCGTTTATCTTGTGTAGATTGGCACGAATATGGGTTCGGTCTGACTAGAGGAAATTTATGGAAGTATTTGCCTACCTGATTCCGTACGGCCTGGAGTGGCTGAACCTGATCGTCCGCTGGCTGCACGTCATCACGGGCATCGCCTGGATCGGCGCTTCCTTTTATTTCGTCTGGCTCGACAACTCGATCCGCCCGCCCGCGCCTGGCTCCGAGCTGGCGAAGAAGGGCGTCTCGGGAGAGCTGTGGGCCGTGCATGGCGGCGGCTTCTATAACCCGCAGAAATACCTGCTGGCCCCCGCCGAACTGCCAAAGGAACTGCACTGGTTCAAGTGGGAAGCATATTCGACCTGGCTGTCCGGCTTTGCCCTGCTGACGATTGCCTATTACTTCAATGCCCAGGCCATGATGATCGACAAAGCCGTGGCTGACATCAGCAGCGGGCAGGCCGTCGGCATCGGCATCGCCACCCTCGTCATCGGCTGGACCGTGTACGACCTGTTGTGCCGCTCCAAGCTGGCGCAATATGAACTGTGGTTCGGCGTGACGGTGTTTGCGCTGATCGTCGGCGCCGCGTATGTGCTCACGCATTTGCTCAGCGGGCGCGCCGCCTACATCCACGTGGGCGCCATGATCGGCACCATCATGGTGGCCAATGTGCTGATGCTGATCATTCCCGGCCAGCGCAAGATGGTCGAAGCCATGGCCGCCGGCAAGCTGCCCGATCCCAGGCACGGCCTGAAGGCCAAGCAGCGCAGCGTGCATAACAATTACTTTACCTTGCCGGTGCTGTTCATCATGATCAGCAACCACTACGCGATGACCTACCGCAATGATCACGCCTGGCTGGTGCTGGCGCTGATCATGGCGGCTGGCGTCTTCATCCGCCACTTTTTCAACCTGCGCCACAAGGGGCGTGTCGAGTGGCGCTATCCGGCCATCGGCGTGGCCTTGCTGCTGGCCGTGGCCGTCGCCATCGCGCCGAAAGCGCCCGTGGCGGCCGCGCCGGCGGTGGACCCGGTCGCGCAGTTCCAGCGCGTGCATGCCATCATCGCCCAGCGCTGTGCCACCTGCCATTCGGCCCAGCCCACGCAAGCGGGTTTCGCCACGGCACCGGCCGGCATGATGCTGGATAATGAAATGCAAATCCGCCAGCACGCGGCGCAAATCTACAAGCAGGCCATCGAGCTGAAAGCCATGCCGATCGGGAACCTGACCAATATGACGGAGGCCGAGCGCAGCGAATTGGGCGCCTGGCTGCAACAGACCATGCAAGGAGCAAAATGACAACGCACGCAGAAAAAATCACGGCCTGGATCGACGCACACTTCGACGAAGAAGTCGCCTTTTTACAGCAGGTGGTGCAGCAGCCGACGGATACGCCACCCGGCAACAACGCGCCGCATGCGGAGCTGGTGGCGCAGCTGTTGCAGGCATATGGCTGGAACGCGGAAAAGCATGCCGTACCTGTGGACCAGGTGGTGGCATATGGCATGCAGAGCATCACCAACCTGATCGTGCGCCGCCCGTATGCCGCAGGCGGGCCGACGGTGGCCCTGAACGCGCATGGCGACGTGGTGCCGCCCGGCGACAACTGGACGTATCCGCCGTATGGTGGCCAGATCGACGGAGGCTATATCTACGGCCGCGCGACGGCCGTCTCGAAGGGCGATTTCGCCACCTATGTGTTTGCCGCGCGCGCGCTCGAAGCGCTGGGTATTGCCTTGAAGGGCCAGCTGGAACTGCATTTTACCTACGACGAGGAATTCGGCGGCTTGCTGGGGCCGGGCTGGTTGCTGGAACAGCAGCTGACGAAGCCCGATTTCGTCATCGCCGCCGGTTTCAGCTATGGCATCGTCACGGCGCACAACGCCTGCCTGCAGTTGGAAATCACCGTGCACGGCAAGTCGGGCCACGGCTCCATGCCGGAGACGGGGCATGACGCGCTGCAGGCGGCCAACAAGATCCTCAACGCCATCTACAGCCAGCTGCCGGAGCTGAAAAAGATCAAATCCAAAGTCGCTGGCATCGATTCGCCCACCATGCTGGTGGGACGCATCGACGGCGGCACGAATACCAATGTGGTGCCGGGCAAGGTGGTCATGAAGATGGACCGCCGCATGATCCCGGAAGAAGACCCGGTGGCGGTGGAAGCGCAGGTGCGCGCGCTGATCGAAGACGCCGTGAGCGGCGAACCTGGCATCCGCATCGAAATCCGCCGCCTGCTGTTGTCGCATGCGCTGCGGCCCTTGCCCGGTTCCGAGCAGCTGGTCGGCAGTCTGCAGAAAAATGCGCAAGCCATCCTTGGCGAGACGATTCCCGCCCTCGGCACGCCGCTGTATGCGGATGCGCGCCTGTATGGCGAACGGGGCATCCCCGCCGTGCTGTATGGCGCCGGTCCGCGCACGGTGCCCGAGTCGAACGCGAAGAAAGCCGATGAGCGCCTGGCATTGGACGACTTGCGCAAGGCCAGCAAGATCGTCGCCCTGACCCTGCTTGACTTCCTGGGTGAAAAATAGGCCGGGGTACTTTGGCTTACAATGGGGCGAACACTCACACTGTGAAGATGAGTCCCCATTGATTGAAGAGCCAAATTGAATACCCGTTTTCTCGAAGCGTTTGTCTGGGCTGCGCGGCTGGGCAGCTTCCGCACGGCGGCCGACAAGCTGCACATCACGCAGGCGGCCATTTCCAACCGCATCGCCTCGCTGGAGCAGGACTTCGGCACGCGCTTGTTCGACCGTGACGCGCGTGAAATCCGCCTGACTTTCGCCGGGCGCAACCTGCTCGTGTACGCAGAACGCATGCTGGAACTGTGCCGCGACATGTATGCGGCCAATTCTTCGCCCGCGCAGATCACGGGCGAAGTGCGCATCGGCGTCATCGAAACCATCGTGCATACCTGGCTGATCCCGTTCCTGCAGCGCGTGCAGGAGCGCTATCCGGGCATCGAGATTCAATTGACGTCCGAATCGACGCGCCGCCTGCACGAACAGCTGCAGCAGGGCGAGCTCGATATCGCGCTGCAGACGGACATGCTGACGGGCGACCATATCCGCAGCACGGGCAGCGGTGCCATCGCCATGGGTTGGGCGGGCAGAAAGGCCGACTGGCCAGACACGGGCACACCGTTCACGGTGGCGCAACTGGCGCAGCACCCGATCATCACCATGAACCGGGGATCGCAGCCGCATTCCGCATTGAAGGCGCTGTGCCAGGACGAGGGCGTGCAATTGGGCCGCGTGCACTGCGTCAGTTCGATTTCCGCCATCGTGCGCCTGGTGAAGGCCGGCTTCGGCATCGCCGTGCTGCCGCTGGCGCCCCTGCGCGAGGAAATCGAGCAAGGCAACATCGCCCTGATTCCCTGCGCCAGCGCCCTGGCACCGCAGCGCATCGTCATCAGCTACAGCGAAGACATCACCACGGAGGCGATCCAGCTGGTGGCCATGCTGGCGTGCGAGGAAGCGGCCAGGTTCACCCTGGGGCTCGCGGAGGAGTACGGAGCTTGACGCTGTGTCGTAGGTCGGATTAGCGCCACGGCGCGTAATCCGACAACATTGTTGGCCCGTCCCCAGCGCGACCCACAAGAAAAACTTATCAGTCGCGTTCAGAATAACCCGTTTGCCAAGTGATGGCGTGCCACCTATTCTGGGTTGGCACCCACTTACAACGCAAACGGAACCATCATGACGACCTCCACCACCACCTTGCCAGGCATCCTGTTTGTCTGGACCAGCGCCGACCCGGAACACGAACTCGATTTCAACCGCTGGTACGACCGCGAGCACGTGGAAGAGCGCGTGCGCATTCCCGGTTTTGTCAGCGGCACGCGCTATCAGAGCGTGCGCGGTCCCCGTAAATACCTGGGCCTGTACCGCACCGACTCGCTGGATGCCTTCCAGACACCCGACTACTTCAAGGCCTTCGGCCAGCAGACGCCATGGTCGGTGACGAATCTGCAGCGCATGCTTGACCCGATGCGCCGCGTCTGTGCCATCGAGGCGGAAACGGGCATGGGCACGGGCGCCTGGCTGGCCGTGCTGCGCCTTGGGGGGCAAGCCATCGGCCAGGATGCACAGGCGGTGGCCGGCCTGGCGGTGCTGGGGACGAAGCTGCTGCAGATTGACGGCGTGATTTCCACGCGCTTGCTGACGCCCGACGCGAAGCTGTCCGGCCCCCTGCCGGCGGAGCAGAAGGAAGGCCGCGTGCTTGACCCGATCTTCCTGATCGACGCCTCGTCGGAAAGCGCCGCCGTGGCGGCGGTCAATGCCGCCAGCGCAGCGCTGGGCCTCGACGTGGAACAGGCGGCCATCCTGCAACTGTCCTGGCAGCTGCGCGAGGCGGACCTGCACGCCGCCTGACGCGGACACGCGCATCTTGCCGGCACGGATAACACGAGACACGGGCCACGGCGCAGGGCATAGCATCCTGCGCCGGGCCTGCAAAAAAAACTGACGAGAGAGGTAGGCAATGACTACACACACCACCGCGCAAGGTAGTACGCACATCAGTGCGCACGCGGACGCACCGGGCAAAAAATCCAAGACGGGCCGCCTGGCCACGGCCAGCATGGTCGGCACGACCCTGGAATGGTATGACTTCACCGTCTACAACACCATGGCCGCGCTGATCTTCAACCATCTGTTCTTCCCTTCATTCGATCCGCTGACGGGTACCATCCTGGCCTTTTCCACGTATGCCGTCGGCTATATTTCGCGTCCTATCGGTGGCGTGATCTTCGGCCACCTGGGTGACAAGCTGGGACGCCGCTGGGTGCTGGTGGTCACCCTGATGCTGATGGGCGTGACGACGGGCTTGATGGGTCTCTTGCCCACGTATGCCACGGCCGGCATCTGGAGCCCGGTCCTGCTGGTGGCGCTGCGCTTCGTGCAGGGCATCGCGCTCGGTGGCGAATGGGCAGGCGCCGTGCTGATCTCCGTCGAACACGGCGCGCCGGACAAGCGTGGCCGCAACGCTTCCTGGACGCAGGTGGGGCCATCGTTCGGCACCTTGCTGGCGACGGGCTGCATCGGCCTGATCACCTATCTGCTGCCGCATGAAGCGTTCATGGACTGGGGCTGGCGCATGCCATTCATCGCCAGCCTGCTGCTGGTGGCGTTCGGCATGTGGATACGCAGCGGCATCGAGGAAACCCCGCTGTTCAAGGAGCTCGACCAGCAGGACGCGAAGGCCGAAGCGCCGATCGGCGACGTGCTGCGCATCTACTGGCGCCGTCTGTTGATCGCCGGCGGCGTGCGTATCGGCTCGGACGTGCTGTATGCGCTGGTGGTGGTGTTCACCCTGACCTATGTGACCACCGTGCTGCACCTGTCGTCGACCCTGGCACTGACCGCCATCATGATCGGCACGGCTTGCAATGCGCTGTCGGTGCCCCTGTTTGGCGCTTTATCGGACAAGATTGGCCGTCGCCCCGTGTATGCGCTGGGCGCCATCCTGGGCCTGGTGTGGGCGTTTGCCTTCTTCACCTTGTTGGATACTGCCAGCCCAGCCGCCATCGTCACGGCCGTCGTCGTGGGCCTGGTCATCCACGCCATCATGTACGGCCCGCAGGCGGCCTTCGTCATCGAGCAATTCCCCACCAAGGTGCGCTATGCGGGTTCCTCGCTGGCCTACACCCTGGCCGGCGTGATCGGCGGCGGCTTCGCGCCCCTCGTCATCGCCAGCCTGTACCGCTCGTACAACAGCACCATGGCCGTCTCGCTGTACGTGGCGGCGGCCTTGCTGATCACCGGCGCGGCCGTCTTTGCGGCCCGCGAAACGGGCCGCGGCCCTCTTGAGGAATAACATCATGACGACATTGAGTTTTCAACTGGCAGGCCATGGCCCAGTTACCTTCGACATCGACAATCTCATCATCGCCGGCTGGACGGGCCGCGACATGGCGATGGTCGAACACCATATCGCCGAACTGGAAGCCATCGGCGTGGCGCGCCCGAAAAGCGTGCCGATGTTTTACCGCGTGGCGGCGGCGCTGCTGTCGAGCGATGCCGCCATCGAAGTACCGGGCCTGGACTCGTCCGGCGAGGCCGAGTTCGTGCTGTTTTCCACCGAATACGGCTTGCTGGTGGGGATAGGTTCCGACCACACGGACCGCAAGGTGGAAAGCTATGGCGTGACGGTGTCGAAGCAGATGTGCGGCAAGCCCGTGGGCGATACCCTGTGGCGCTATGCCGACGTGGCCGGCCATTGGGATCAGTTGCAGATGCGTTCCTGGCGCGAACGCGCAGGCGTGCCAGCCCTGTATCAGGACGGCCCCGTGACGCGCATGCTGTCGCCGGAAGACCTGATCTTGCGCTACATGGGGCAAGCGACCCTGCCCGTGGGCAGCGCCATGTTCTGCGGCACGCAACCGATCATCGGCGAAATGGGCCATGGCGACGCGTTTGAGTTGGAGCTGTATGATCCAGCCTTGCAGCGCCGCCTGCAGCACCGCTATGCCGTGCAAACCCTGCCCGTGGAAGGATAAGAGAATGACCCAGTTGACCAAGACCATCCGCGAACTGGCGGCCGACCTGGCCGCCGGCCGCACCACCAGCGTGGCACTGACGCAGCAGATGCTGGCGCGCGCCGAGGCGCACCGGGCGCAGGGCGGCCATGCCTATGTCAGCCTCGATGGCGTACAGGCGCTGATGGAAGCGCGGGCCAGCGATGCGGCGCGCGCCGCTGGCATCGTTGCCTCGCCGCTGGCCGGCGTGCCTATTTCCATCAAGGACCTGTTCGACGTCAGGGGGCAGGTCAGCAGCGCCGCCTCGCTGGCGCTGGCCGACGCGCCGCCCGCCGGTGCCGATGCGCTTGCTGTGGCGCGCCTGCGCGCGGCCGGCGCCGTCCTGCTGGGCCGCACCAACATGAGCGAATTCGCATTCTCCGGCCTGGGCTTGAATCCCCATTACGGCACGCCGCGCAATCCGCACGACGGCACGCGCGTGGCGGGCGGCTCCACCTCGGGCGGCGCCGTCACGGTGGCGTTGGCGATGGCGGCCGGCGCGCTGGGCACGGACACGGGCGGCTCGATCCGCATCCCGTCCGCCTTTTGCGGCCTGACCGGCTTCAAACCGACGGCCGCTTTCGTGTCGCTGGCCGGCACAGTGCCGTTATCTCGCTCCCTCGATTCGGCCGGCCCTATCGCGCGCAGCGTCGATTGCTGCGCCATCCTGTACGCAGCCTTGTCGGGCAGGGAGATCGCCGACGGCGTATTGGCATTAAAGGGCTTGCGCTTCGGTTTTACCACCGACTACGTCGGCGCCAATGTCGAGCCGGAGGTGCGGCAGGCTTTCGGGCGCGCGCTGGACAAATTGCGCGCGGCCGGCGCGCTGGTGGAACAGTTCGATTTCCCGGAATTGCTGGAGCTGCCGACGATCAATGGCGGCGGTGGCCTGGTGGCGGCGGAAGCCTGGCACTGGCACAGGGTGCTACTTGAAGAGAAGGGCACGCAGTATGACCAGCGCGTGGCGGCGCGCATCCGCCGCGGCCAGCAGCAAGGCGCAGCGGACTACATCGACTTGCTCGATGCGCGCGCGCGCCTGATCGCCATCGCGAAGCAGCGCCTGGCGCCATTCGACGCCTGGCTGATGCCCAGCGTGGCTATTCTCGCACCGGAAGTCGCGCCGCTGGATGCGGATGACGCCACCTTCTTTGCCACGAATGGCCTGGCGCTGCGCAACGCCAGCGTGATCAACTTCCTCGACGGCTGCGCGCTGTCGCTGCCTTGCCACGCCGAGGGTGAGCTACCTGTGGGGCTGGGCATTTGCGGCCTGGCGGGCGCCGACGATCAAGTGCTGCAAATCGGCCGCGCCGTGGAGGCGCTGTTGCGGGGGAGTGGAAAAGAATAGTGCCGTAGTGCAGGAAAATGCCAACTCTGTCATGATGGCTGGCATTGACATGAGATAGTCGCGCTTGCGCGCCGGCAAACTTCAACTGTGCACCGATACGACCTGATTAGCTGTCATGACTGCGGCGTGCTATACCGCAAACGTCCGCTGCGTCCACGCGAAAAGGCGCGCTGCATCCGTTGCCGCTCGGTGCTGTACCGGGCCGCGCCAGGCCGGGGCGCGCACGCGCGGGGGGCATCGGCCGAATTGAGCAAGGTGGTGGCGTTGACCCTGGGCGCCGCCTTCGTCTTCCTGATCGCGCAGTTTTTTCCCATCGTCGAACTCGACGTCAATGGCCTCACTTCCAGCGCCACCTTGCTCGGCTCCATCCGCGTGCTGTGGTCCGAGCAGATGCACATCGTGGCGACGATGGTCTTCCTGTTTACCATCCTCTTTCCCGCCATCGAACTCGCTTCCCTGCTATATGTGGCGCTGGGCTTGCGCGGCGGCGTCAAGGTGCCGGGCTTTAACCGCGTGCTGCGCGCCGTGCAGACGGCGCGCGAATGGGGCATGACGGAAGTGCTGATGATCGGCATCCTGATCACCGTCGTCAAGATGACCAGCCTGGCCACGGTGCTGCCGCAACCGGGGCTGTTCGCGTTTGGTGCGCTGACCCTGATGCTGGCCATCGTCGTCTCGTTCGATCCCAAGGCCCTGTGGAACCTGGGCGACGACCTGACCCGTCAAGGGCTGCCGGGCATCCGCTACAAGGCCTTCGCGCCGGGCGCGAAGATCGTGCCCTGCCACGCTTGCGGCCTGGTGGCGCCGCCGCTGGGCAAGGGCAAGCATCTGGCGTGCGTGCGCTGCGGCACGGCCCTGCATGTACGCAAACCGGACAGCATCAACCGCACCTGGGCCCTGCTGATCGCCGCCATGATCCTCTACATTCCCGCCAACCTGCTGCCCGTGATGGTGACGCAATCGCTGTTCGGCGCGCAGGACGACACCATCATGAGCGGCGTGGTGCTGTTCTGGACCAGCGGCTCGAAAGGCCTGGCCATCATCATTTTCATCGCCAGCGTGGTCGTGCCGATGTTGAAACTGGGCGTGCTGGCGCTGCTGGCGTTCACGGCGCAGCGGCGTTCGCGCTGGCGGCCGCGCCAGCGCACCATCTTGTACCGCATGGTCGAATTCATCGGCCGCTGGTCCATGCTCGACATCTTTGTCGTCACCCTGACGGTGGCATTGGTGCGCTTCAAGTCGCTGGCCGTGATCACGGCCGGACCCGGCGCGCTGGCCTTCGGCTCCGTGGTGGTGCTGACCATGCTGGCGGCGATGCAGTTCGACCCGCGCCTGATATGGGACCCCGTCGACGGGCAGGTGCCTGGCGAGGAAGAACCCGTGGTGGTGGCAAATACCGGAAACAATACAGTGATTGGAGAACAGCATGTCTGACAAAGAAGCAGGCGACCTTGCCGAAACGGGTGGCCAGGGCGTCCCCCCGTTGCCGGAACCCGATGTGGAACAGGGCAGCCGCTGGCTGCCGTCGCTGGTATGGCTCATTCCGCTGCTGGCCGCGCTGATCGGCGCCGGCCTGGCCGCCAAGTCCATCCTCGACCAGGGCCCCACGGTGACGGTCAGCTTCAAGAGCGCCGAAGGCCTGGAACCGGGCAAGACCAAGGTCAAGTACAAGGACGTCGACATCGGCCAGGTGCGCGCCATTACCCTGGGCGAGGACTTGAGCAAGGTGCTGGTGACGATCGACATGAGCAAGGAAGCGCGGCGCTTCGCCACCGCCGATTCGCGCTTCTGGGTGGTGCGCCCGCAGATCGGCGCCAGCGGCGTGACGGGCCTGGGCACCTTGCTGTCAGGCGCCTACATCGGCGTCGACACGGGCAAGTCGGAAGCCAAAAAGGAGAACTTCGTCGGCATGGAAAATCCGCCCGCCGTGGCGGGCGACCAGAAGGGCAAGCTGTACACGCTGCATGCGGACAGCCTCGGCTCCGTCGACGTGGGCTCGCCCCTGTTCTTCCACCGTCTGCGCGTGGGCAAGGTGGTCAGCTTCGCGCTGGACAAGGATGGCAATGGCATCACCATGTCGGTCTTCGTGAACGCCCCGTACGACCAGTTCGTCGGCAAGAATGCGCGCTGGTGGCATGCCAGCGGCGTCGACGTGCGCCTCGATTCGAGCGGCTTCAAATTGAATACGCAGTCGCTGGCGGCCATGCTGGTGGGCGGCATCGCCTTCGAGGCGGAGAACGGCCGCAAGCCCGAGGAGCCCGCGCCGGCCGATACCAATTTCCGTCTGGCGGCTGACGAGGCCAGCGCCATGCGCGAACCCGATGGAGAGGCGATCACCACCGTATTCTATTTCGACCAGTCCCTGCGCGGCTTGCAGCCTGGCGCCACGGTGGACTTCCGCGGCATCGTGCTGGGCGAGGTGCGTTCGGTGGGCATCGAATTCGATCCCGTGAAGAAGAACTTCCGCATGCCCGTCACCGTCAGTCTGTATCCGGCCCGCCTGGGCATGCGTTTCAAGACGGCCGTCGACGATGCGGAAGGCTCGGCTGGCCACCAGCTGCTCGAACGCATGGTCAGCCGCGGTTTGCGCGCCCAGCTACGCACGGGCAACCTGCTCACCAGCCAGCTGTACATCGCGCTGGACTTCTTCCCGAAAGCGCCGAAGGTGGCGCTGGACTTGAACAGATATCCGCTGGAAGTGCCCACCGTGCCCAATACCCTGGATGAACTGCAGACGCAGATCGCCAGCATCGCCCGCAAGCTCGATCAGGTGCCATACGCGGAGATCGGCAATAACCTGAACGCCACCATCAAGCAGGCCAATACCCTGTTCAAGCAGCTCGATGGCCAGGTGGTGCCCGAAATGCGCGACACTCTGACGGCGGCGAAACAGACCTTCGGCACGGCCGAACAGGTGCTGCAAAAGGATTCGCCGCTGCAGTCGGACGTGCGCCAGGCCTTGCAGCAACTGACGCAAACCCTGCAATCGCTCAATGCCCTGTCGGATTACCTGGAGCGTCACCCCGAGTCCCTGATCCGCGGTAAAAAAGGAGATGAAAAAAAATGATGAAACCGATTTTTTCCGCGCTGCTGGCGACCAGCCTGCTGGGCGCCTGCTCCACGCCCCAGCCCGAGCATTTCTATACGCTCAGTGGCGGCGCCGACGCGCAGCCGGCCAAACCCGTCAAATACTATGTCGAGGTGCTGGCCGTCAGCGTGCCGCAGCAGGTAAGCCGCAACCAGTTTGTCGTGACGGCGCCATCGGGACGCATCGAATTACTGGAGCAGCAGCGCTGGGCGGGGCCGCTGGCTGGCGAAATCGGCCAGGCCCTGTCCACGGCCGTGACGAACGATCTGGGCGCCATCGATGTGTTCCGCACGCCACATCCCGACAACCTGCCCGTGTACCGCATCAGCACCAATGTGCAGCGTTTCGAGTCCGTGATGGGCCAGTATGCGCTGATCGATGCCGTGTGGAGCGTGCGCCAGCTGGCCAGCAGCAAAGTGGTGACTTGCCGCACGATCGCCAATGAAAAGGTGGGCGCCGGCTACGATGAACTGGTGCTGGGTCACCGCCGTGCCGTTAGCCGCATCGCCGCCGATGCGGCCAGCGTGGTGCGTGCTTTTGACAACGGCAACGCCGCCTGCCCGGCCGCCTGAGCGGCATTGCGCTACCCAGTCCCGGCGGCCGCTGGTAAAATACGGCCATGGGAATGACCTTGTTCACGCGCCGCTTTGCCGCCTGGATCGCCTGCTTTGCGATCCTGCTGGCGGCGCTCGCGCCATCGATTTCCCAGGCCGTCGCCAACGCCAAGCAGGAATCCGGCTCCGGCTGGGCGGAAATCTGCTCGGTGGCCGGTATCCGTTTTGTCCAGCTTGGCCAGGCCGATGATGGCGCCGCCGATGAAAAATCGGGCGCCAAGGCCATGCAGATGGAGCATTGCGCCTTCTGTGCCACGCATGCGGGTTCCGTCGGCCTGCCGCCCACCAGCCCCGTGCTGCCGCTGCCCGTTGCCAGCGGCACGGCGATTTTCCCGGCCCTGTACTACCAGTCCCCATCCCCGCTGTTCATCTGGTCCACCGCGCAGTCGCGCGCGCCGCCCGCCCTCATTTAAGTCTTTGCATTTTTAGTGCTGGCGCTATCCACCTTGCGGTGTGAAGCGCCGCATCCGCACACTTATACGAGAATCACATGAACAAGAAATTATTGGTACTGGCCGTGGCCATCACCGTGGCCTACCCCTGCGCGCGGGCGCAGCAACTTGAGCAAACCGACCACGCCATCGACACCGTCGTCGTTTCCGGTTCGCGCGCGCAATCATGGCTGTCCGAGACACCGCAGGCCATCGGCGTCGTCAATGCCAAAACCCTGGAACGCGACAAGCCCAAGACCATGGGCGATATCCTCAACCGCATCGCCGGCGTGTACTGGAATGACCTGGGCAACGAGCAGCACAGCATGAGCATCCGCCAGCCCATCGGCACGAATGCCGTCTATCAGTACCTGGAAGACGGCATCCCCATCCGTCCGCTGGGCGTTTTCAACCACAACTCGCTCAATGAAATGAACATGGCAGGGGCCAGCGGTGTGGAAGTGGTGAAGGGCGCCGCTTCCTCGCTGTATGGCAGCAATGCCGTCGGTGGCGCCGTCAATTTCCTGACGGCCGGCGCCAGCGCCACGCCGACGGCCAAGGTGGGCGTGCGGCGCGATAACGTGGGCGGCTACACCCGTTACGACACGTCCGCCAGCGATACCTGGGGTCCGCTGGGATTGCGCTTTTCTCATTACAGTTCGCGCCGTTCGCGCGATAACTGGCAAGAGTACAGCTATGGCGACAAGGATTCGTTCTCGCTGCGCGCCGACTATGCGCTTAGCCCCACCTCGCAGCTGCGCGCCACCATCGTGCACACGGATCTCGATGCGGCCATGACGGGCAGCCTGTTCGAGAATGATTACCGCAGCAATCCCGGCAAGAGCCTGAACACGTTTACCTACCGCAAGGACAAGACCACGCGCATGAATCTGGCGTGGGAGGGCGCGACGACGCCCAATGGCACCAGCACCGTTACCGTGTTTACGCGCAAGAACGACCATGGGCAGATTCCCGCGTATTCCATCGGCAGCTGCGCGGGCATGCTGTGCAAGGGCGTCATCAACAACAACCACGTCGATTCGCTGGGGCTGGACGTGAAACACCAGCAGGAATTCGCGTGGCTGCGTTCGCGCCTGATTGCCGGCGTGTATGTCGACAAGAGCGACAATCCCTTTGTCAGCGATAACCTGTCCATTGTGCGCGATGCGGCCACGGGCCGCTACCTGCGCTATACGCTGGCCAATGCCAGTAATCCGCAGGGCGTGCGCGACTACCAGACGGACATTCTGAATACGGCCGTCTTCGCGCAATGGGAATTTTCTCCGCTGGCGGGCACGCGCGTGGTGCTGGGCGGCCGTTCGGACGCCATCCGCTACGACTACCATAACAATCTGGCGCCCGGCGGCAGCGTCAATTACGGCGCGCCCGACGAGTCGCGCAGCTTTTCGCATGTGAGCCCGAAGCTGGGCGCCACCTACGCCATCGGCCAGGCGGGCAGCGCGTATGCAAACGTCAGCCAGGGTTTTACCCCGCCCGAGGTCAGCCAGCTGTATGGCAAGACGGGCATCGCCGACCTGCAGCCGTCCGTCTACAACAACTATGAACTGGGCTTGCGCTGGGCCTTTTTGCAGGGCAGCTTGAAACTCGACACGGCTCTGTACCGCCTCGACGGGCGCGACACCATCGTCAGCTACACGCTCTCGCCGGGCAACAGCGAAAACCGCAATGCGGGACGCACGCGCAGCGAAGGGCTGGAGCTGGGCCTGAACTACGACAGCGGCCCGTTCGACGCGCGCTTCGCCACGGCCATCGCACGCCACCGCTACCTGCGCTACCAGGTCTCCGCCAGCCTCGATTACAGCGGCCGCACCATGCCGCAGGCGCCGCGCGACATCACCTCGATCGAGATCGGCTACAAGCCCATGGCCGGCGCGCGTATCGCGCTCGAAGCCGTGCACCAAGGCCGCTACTGGATGAACAACGCCAATACGGTGGAGTACAAGGGTCATGCACTGCTGAACCTGCGCGCCAGCTACCAGATCGCGCGCGGGCTGGAAGCGTGGGCGCAGGTGCGCAATCTGATGGACAAACGCTATGCCGATTCGGCCAGCAGCAGTTATTCGGGTGTGGGCAGTTACGCGGCCAATACGCAGAACCAGTACACGCCCGGTGCGCCGCGCAGCGTAATGCTGGGCCTGGGCTATACCTTCAACGCACTGTGAGGCTGGCCATGGACGATCACACTTTTC
The DNA here is from genome assembly GCF_030397665.1 of Janthinobacterium sp. SUN073. Taxonomy (GTDB): domain Bacteria; phylum Pseudomonadota; class Gammaproteobacteria; order Burkholderiales; family Burkholderiaceae_D; genus Janthinobacterium. The sequence continues at coordinate 69,519 of NZ_JAPUBT010000010.1, forward strand.
TTATCGCACGGCGTAAAAGCCTGTACTGGCGCATCCACTTCTGGGCCGCGCTGATCGCCTCGCCGTTTGCGCTGGTGGCCACCCTGACGGGCATTTTGTATGTGTTTACGCCGCAGATCGAGGCAAGGCTGTACCAGCACCTCGACCATGTGGCACCGCAAGCGTCCATGCTGCCGCTGGACGCCGCCGTGGCGGCAGCCGAACGGGCGGCGCCGCGTGGCTGGACAGTGCAACACGTGGTGCCGCCGTTTCAACAGGACGACGTGGTGCAGGTGGCGTTCGCACCGCCCGGCGGCGCGCAGGATGAACATGCGGGCCATGGCGGACATGCCGCGCCGGCCAAACCGAAATTCGGCCTGCCCGCACAAGCCATCATCGTGTATGTGAATCCGTATGACGCGCGCGTGCTGGGCAGCCTGGCCGGCAGTGAGCGCTTCGGCAACTGGGCCAAGAAGCTGCATTCGCGCCTGTTGCAAAACGATGGCTGGCGCTGGATGATCGAGCTGGCGGCCAGCTGGCTGATGGTGATGCTGGTGACGGGCGTGGTGCTGTGGTGGCCACGCGGCGCGCAATCTGGCTTGCCGAAGCGGGGCGCGCGCGGGCGCAATGGCTGGCGCCAGTGGCATGCCTTCCTGGGCGTGGCGCTGGGCATCGTCAGCGTCGTGATCCTGACGACTGGGCTGACGTGGAGCCAGCAGGCGGGCGGGCGCATCCGCGCGCTGCGCGACGTCAGCGGCCAGGCGCCGCCGCCCGTGCCGCGCGGTTTGCATTCGCGCGAGGAGGGCGCTCCGCTCGACTGGCAGGATGCCTGGCAGGTGGCGCGCAGCCATGCACCGGCCATCGCCGTGCAGCTGACGGCGCCGGCCAGCCAGGACGATGTGTGGCGCGCCACCATGGCCGACCGCAGCCAGCCCACCTTGCGCTTCGACCTGCAATTCGACGCCTACAGCGGCAAGCCTTTGTACTATGCGGGGTGGCAGGCGCAGACGGCGTTCGGCAAGGCTACGGCCATCGGCATTCCATTTCATCGCGGCGAATTTGGCTGGTGGAACCAGGCCTTGTTGCTGCTGTTCGGCGCCAGCGTGCTGTTCTCGCTGGTATCGGGCTGGGTGATGTTTTTCAAGCGCCGCTTGCCAGGCTCGCTGGGCTTGCCCCGGCTGCTGCCGGGCGCCTGGACCTCGCCATCCGCGCTGGCCTGGCTGGTGGCGGCCGGCATGTGCGCGCTGATGCCGCTGCTGCTCATTTCCGGCTGCATGCTGATGCTGCTGGAGCTGCTGCTGGCGAAATGCGGTGCGCGTATCGGCAGGATGCGACTGCGCTAGAATAAGGGGCGCGGCCAGGCTCGTTGCCATGGGCCGCACCCTTGTACTGGTTGACGCATGATATTCATCGACTTTCCCGCCTTGTCCACACTGGCCGCCGCGTCGGCCCTGGTGACAAAAAAATGCAGCTGCTGCGCCGTCCCGCTGGACTCCTGGCAACGGCTGCCCACCTCGCTGGAGCTGGATCGGTTTGAAGAAATCGGTACCCTGCGCGAAGACCCGTACGAGGAACCGACGTTTGCCGAATACCACCCGCACGGCACGCGCTATGACAGCATCGATGCGCCCATCGCGCCCCGTTACTATCCCGCCAACCTGAGCCAGGTGGCGCGCTGCCTGAACTGCGGTCGCCACTACCTGCGCTACAACGAGGCGGGCGGCTATTTCACGGAGCTGCGCATCCGCGCGCTGCGGCCGGAACTGCTGGCCGACGCGGCGTAAGGTGCTGCACGCCGTCAGTCGGCACGCAGGAAATCGAGCAGCAGTCCCGTAAATGCGAGGTCCGCTTCGATATTCGACAGATGCGACGCATCGACAGTGGCCAATTCCGCATGGAAGATGGTCTGCTGCATCAGCAAGGCATCGGCGATGGTGGTGACGGGATCGAGCGTGCCGGCGATGATCAGCGTGGGCGCGGCGATGTCCTGGATGGCGCCGCGCAGGTCGGCCTCGGCCAGTGCGTCGCAGCAGCTGGCGTAGCCTTGCGGATCCTGGCGGCGCAGCTTGTCGAGCATGGCGGCGATGGTGGCCGGGCGCGCGGCGATGAATCCCGGGCTGAACCAGCGTCCAGCCGCGCCGTCCGCGATGGCGTCGAGTCCCTCCTGGCGCACGGCGCGCGCACGGCTATTCCACCCTTCCTGTGTGCCTACCTTGCCCGCTGTATTGGCCAGCACCAGCTTGCGCAGGCGCTGCGGCGCATGGATGCCCAGCCATTGGCCCGTCACTCCGCCCATCGACAAGCCGCAGAAATGCGCTTGTCCGATATGCAGGTGGTCGAGCAGGGCGAGGACATCTTGTGCCAGCATCTGCACGCTATACGGTCCTGGCGGACTGGCCGAGGCGCCATGTCCACGCGTGTCATAGCGCAGCACGTGGAAGTGTGGCGCCAGTGCTTCGGCTTGCGCATCCCACATGGACAGGTCCGTCCCCAGTGAGTTCGACAGCACTACGCAGGGTTTGTGCGGATCGCCTTCGCTGCGGTAATGCAGTGATAGTCCATTGATGTCTGCGATTGGCATGTGCATCCCTTATCCCTGATCGCCGCCACCGACAGGCAGCACGCTGCCCGTGATGTACGACGCTTCATCCGAGGCGAGAAACAGGATCGCGCCCACTTGTTCATCGATGCTGCCATAGCGGTGCATGGCACTGCTGGCGATGGTCTGGTCGACGATGCCCTGGTACCAGCGTAGTTCCTGTTCATTGAGGGGTGTGCTGTTGCGCGGGATCGCGCGCGGCGGCGCTTCCGTGCCGCCCGTGGCGACGGCATTGACGCGGATGCCGTGTTCCGCGTTTTCCAGCGCCAGGCTGGCCGTCAGCGCATTCACGCCACCCTTGGCCGCCGCGTACGGCACGCGGTAGATGCTGCGCGTGGCGATCGACGAGACATTGACGATGGCGCCGCCGCCCTGTTCCAGCATGGCCGGCAGCACCGCGCGGCAGCACCAGAGGGTGGGAAACAGCGAGCGGCGGATTTCCGCTTCGATCTGTTCTTCCCGGTAGACCTCGAAAGGCTGTGCCCAGATGGTGCCACCCACATTGTTGATCAGCACGTCGATGCGGCCGAAATCGGCCATGGCCAGTTCGGCCAGCTGGCGCGCACCCGCATAGTGTTCCAGGTCGGCCTTGCAGACGCTGACGCGCGCGCCCAGGGCAATCGCTTCGGCGGCCACTTGTTCGATCAGGTCGGCGCGGTCGGCCAGCACCAGCTGCGCGCCTTCGCGCGCGGCGCGCAGCGCGACGCCGCGGCCTATGCCCTGCGCCGCGCCCGTTACCAGCACGACCTTGTCGGAAAATCGTTGACGATCACTCATTTTTCATGCTCCGCTGCTTGCCGAGAATTTCTCGTAGTAGAAGTTGGCGGGCGTCACGCCCGTCTCATTGAGCCAGTTGCGCACCGCATCGACCATGGCGACAGGGCCGCACAGGTACACATCGACATTGCCGCCGTTCATCCATGCCGGTTCCACGTGGGCCGTCGCATAGCCCTTGCGCGCATGCGCGCTATCGGCTGCCGCCACGCAAGTGATATAGGAAAACTGCGGATGCGCGCAGGCGATGCGGGCAAGCTGTTCCAGCTCCACCAGGTCGTGTTCGTTGGTGACGGCGTAGACCATGCGCACCGGCTGGGAAAAGCCGTGCGCGGAGAGTGCGCCCAGCATCGACAAAAATGGCGCGATGCCGGTGCCGCCCGCCAGCAGCAGGACAGGGCGCTGCAGGGGCCGCAGGTAGAAGCTGCCATAGGGGCCGGCGAAGCTGGCCGCGGCGCCCGGCTGGGCCGCGTCGCTCAGGTAGCCGCTCATCTGCCCGCCAGGGACATTGCGCGCCACGAACTGCGCCTGTGCCGCGCCCGGGGCAGAGCTGAAGGAGTACGAGCGCGTCAGGCTGGTACCCGGAATGGCCACGTTGACGTACTGGCCCGGCAGGAAGCCGAGCGCGGCAGGATCGGCCAGATCGATGGCAAACGCAATCGTCGATGGCGACAGATGCCGTACCGATGCCACGGTGCCGGCGTGGCTGGCCACGGCCGTCTTGCAGGCGGCGGAGGTGGCCGGGATCTTCACCACGCAGTCGGATGTGGGACGCATCTGGCAAGCCAGGATATGGCCTTGCGCCGCTTCTTCCGGCGTCAGCGCATCCTCGATATAGCTCGACGCGGGCAGGTCGTAGCTGCCGGACTCGCAGTGCCCCCGGCAGGTGCCGCAAGCGCCATCGCGGCAATCGAGCGGGATGTTGATTTTCTGGCGATAAGCCGCATCGGACAGCTTTTCATTGTCGTTACATGAAATGAAGCGGGTGATCCCGTCTTCGAATTGCAGGGCGATGTTATGGCTCATCGTCGGTCTCCTTGCTGGTGAAGCTTGTTAAATGTGGTACACGTCGATGACCTGGTTGATGTAATCGTTTTTCAGGACGACATATTTGTTCAGGATCAGCGGCTGTGCGCCGGAAAAATCGATGACGTAGCGCGACATGCCGAAGTAGCTGTAGTCGCGCTTGTAGCGATGGCTCAGCGTATGCCAGTTGAAGCGCACCGTACAGATGGCGCCGTCCTGGCTTTCCAGCTCGATGTTGGCGATGTTATGGCTGGTGCGCGTGTCGGGCATGGTGGCGCTGGAACGCTCGGTCTTGATGCGGAAGACACGGTCTTCCAGGCCCTGGCGGATCGGGTAGAAGATCAGCGAAATCTCGCGCTGCGGATCGGTGACCAGGGTGTCGTCATCATCCCAGGCCGGCATCCAGAACTGTGCATCCGGGTGATAGCACGCGAGCCAGTCATCCCATTGTTCGTCGTCCAGCAGACGGCTTTCGCGGTACAGGAAGCTGGCGATGTCGTGCTGCGCAATGGTGCTCATGGCTGTTCTCCTTCGGCCGCCAGCGCCTGTTTCATGACGTCGAGCCAGTAGCGGTGCTGCACCGTGTACAGACCCTCATCCTCGGTGCGCGCACCGCTCATCAGCGGCTCCAGGCCGATTTCCTGCGCCGCCGCGTCGGGGCCGGCGATCCAGTGCGTGGCGCCGCGGCACATGTCGTTCCACGGCATGGCGCTGCCCGCATAGCCTTGCTGGCAGGCGCGGAATTCTTCCAGGTCGTCCGGCGTGGCCATGCCGCTGACGTTGAAGAAGTCTTCGTACTGGCGGATGCGCTGCGCACGCGCTTCGTCGTCCTCGCCCTTCGGCGCAATGCAGTAGATCGTTACTTCCGTCTTGTCGACGGAGATCGGGCGCAGCAAACGGATTTGTGAGCCGAACTGGTCCATCAGGTAGACGTTCGGGTACAGGCACAGATTGCGCGAACGGCTGATCATCCAGTCCGCCGTCGGCTTGCCGAACTGGCGCGCATAGTCGGCATGGCGCGAGAAATTCGGCCGATCCTGCGGATTGGCCCACTGCGTCCACAGCAGCATGTGGCCTTGCTTGAAGGCATAGAAGCCGCCGCCCTGGCGGCCCCAGTTGCCCGCGTCCATGGCGCGGATCTTGTCTTCGCGCTGCGCCAGCTGCTCCTTGCGGCGGTTGGTGGTGGCCGCATAGTTCCAATGCACGGCCGAGACGTGATAGCCATCCGCACCATTTTCCGCCTGCAGCTTCCAGTTGCCTTCAAAGGTATAGGTGGAGGCGCCGCGCAGCACTTCCAGGCCGTCCGGCGACTGGTTGACGATCATGTCGATGATCTTGCCAGCCTCGCCGAGGAATTCTTCGAGCGGCGCCACATCGTCGTTCAGGCTGCCGAACAGGAAGCCCTTGTAGTTGGCGAAGCGCGCGACTTTTTTCAGGTCGTGCGAACCTTCCTTGTTAAAGCATTCCGGATAGCCCGCGTTCTCCGGGTCCTTTACCTTCAGCAGCTTGCCGCTGTTGTTGAAGGTCCAGCCGTGGAACGGGCATGTATAGGTGGCCTTGTTGCCCCGCTTGTGGCGGCACAGCTGCGCGCCGCGATGGCTGCAGGCGTTGATGAAGGCGTTCAGCTCACCTTGCCGGTTGCGCGCGATGAAGACAGGCTGGCGGCCGATATGCGTGGTGTAGTAGTCGTTGTTGTTGGCGATCTGGCTTTCATGCGCCAGGTAGATCCAGTTGCCCTCGAAGATGTGCTTCATCTCGAGTTCGAACAGGGCTTCGTCGGTGAAGGCGCTGCGGTGCAGGCGGTGGTCGCCGCTCGCCTGGTCTTCGACCAGCAGGGCGTCCAGGTCGGGCGCCGCCGCAACGGCGGGCCGGTAGGGATGGATGGGAATCATGGCATCACCTTCAGGCAGCAGCGCGGCTGCGGTCGATTTGCGAGGTCGGCGCGGTGGCCGTTTCCGCATACAGGTGGAAGTCGAAGTCGATCGAGGCGAACGGCTGCTGCAGGTCTTTCGCGGCCAGGGTTGCCGGGTCGCTGATGCGCGTCACGGCCGGCACCAGGCCTTCGCGGCTGGCGAAGGCGAAGTCGTCCCACAGGTATTCATCGCCATCGATGTTGATCTGCGTGGTCAGCTGGCGCTGGCCGTCGGCGCTGATGAAAAAGTGGATGTGGGCAGGGCGCTGGCCATGACGGCCCAGCAGGTCGAGCAGTTGCTGCGTGCTGCCGCCCGGCGGACAGCCGTAGCCCTTGGGCATGATGCTGCGGAACTGATAGCGTCCCTGTGCGTCGGCGTAGATGGTGCGGCGCAGATTGAAGGATGACTGGCTTTGGTCGAAGAACGAGTAATTGCCCATCAGGTTGGCGTGCCAGACTTCGACCTTGGCGCCCGGCAGCGGCTTGCCCTGCTGGTCATAGACGGTACCCTGCATGAACAGCACTTCAGCCTGTGCGCTTTCGCTACCGTCGTCAAGACGGGCAAAGCCTTCGCTTGCGGGGGCGCCGGCGACATACAGCGGGCCTTCGATGGTGCGCGGCGTGCCGCCGTTCAGGCCCGCCCTGGCCTCGGCTTCGTCGGCGCGGATATCCATGAAGCGCTCCAGGCCCAGGCCCGGTGTCAGCAGGCCCAGTTCGTGCGAGGCGCCGGCCTTGGACAGGAAATCGAGGCCAGTCCAGAATTCGGCGGGCTGGATATCCAGGTCTTCCATGGCCTTGCACAGATCGCCCACCAGGCGCAGGACGATGGCCTGCACGCGTGGATGGGCCGGCCGGTCGGCGGCGTCGACGATCCAGCTTTTTACCAGGGTATCGATGTCATTGTGTGTCATGTTTGTCTCCTCTGTTGGGAATGATGCTGCGGCGGTTAAAGATCGTTTGCGCGGACCGACGACGGGTGCCGGCACAGGGGCATCACCTCGATCTGCATGTAGGGGTACAGCGGCAGCGACAGCAGCAACGCGTGCAGCTCCTCGTTGCCGGCCACGTCGAAGATGCTGACGTTGGCATACTGGCCGGCGATGCGCCACAGATGGCGCCACTGACCCTGTTCCTGCAGGCGCTGCGCCAGCGCCTTTTCTTCCTTCTTCAGCGCGTCGGCCCGGTCGGCCGGCATGTTGGGCGGCAGTCTTACATCCATCCTCACGTGAAACAGCATGGCAATCTCCTTATTGGCGCGCCAGGCGGCGCAGTTTGTCGGTGTCTATCTGTACGCCCAGGCCGGGACCGGTGGGCACCTGCAGCATGAAGTCGCGGTAGACCAGCGGCTCACGCAGGATTTCCTCGGTCAGCAACAGGGGGCCGAACAGCTCCGTGTCCCACGACAGGTCGGCAAAGGTGGCGCACAGGTGGGCGCTGGCCGCCGTGCCGATACTGCCTTCGAGCATGGTGCCGCCATACAGGCCGATGCCGGCCAGCTGTGCCACGGTGGCCACTTGCTGCGCGGGGATCAGCCCCCCCGACTGGGTAATCTTGACGGCATACACGTCGGCGCTGCCGGCGCAGGCCAGGCGGAAGGCGTCGCCGGGGCCGTGCAGCGCCTCGTCGGCCATGATGGCGACGTCGAAACGGGCGGCCAGGCGACCCAGCGCGGCCGTGTTATCGGCGCGCACCGGTTGTTCGATCAGGTCCACGCCGCCATCCTGCAGTGCGGCGATGCCGCGCATGGCATCGAGCTCGCTCCACGCCTGGTTGACGTCGACCCGCACGCTGGCCGCTTCGCCCAGGGCGCGCTTGATGGCCAGCACATGCGAGACATCGTCAGCCACGCTGCGCGAGCCGATCTTCAGCTTGAAGATGCGGTGGCGGCGCAGTTTCAGCATCTGCTGCGCCTCGGCGATGTCCTGCGCCGTGTCGCCGCTGGCCAGGGTCCAGGCGACAGGCAGCGCATCGCGCACGCGGCCACCCAGCAGTTCGCTCAGCGGCACACCCAGGCGCTGGCCCTGCGCATCGAGCAAGGCTGTCTCGATCGCGCATTTGGCAAAGCGGTTGCCCTGGATGATCTTGCGCACTTTCGCCATGGCCATGGCCACACCGCTCGCCTCCATGCCGACCAGCAAAGGGGCGATATGCGTGTCGATATTCGTCTTGATGCTTTCCGGGCTCTCTTCGCCATAGTTCAGGCCACCGATGGTGGTTGCTTCGCCCCAGCCCTCGATGCCGTCGGCGCAGCGTACGCGCACCAGCACCAGCGTTTGCGACTTCATGGTGGCTACCGACATCTTGTGCGCGCGGATGGTTGGCACGTCGGCGAGGATGGTTTCTATGCTGAGTATCATATTTAATTTGTATAATGTGAGCAGGTATGTGTACGATATTCCCCGTCACACCCCACGTCCAACACTGTTTTGGTATGGTTTCAATACTTAAAAGGTATATATGGAGCTGCGTCACCTGCGTTATTTCGTCGCCGTCGCGGAAGAGAAGAATTTCACGCGGGCCGCCGAGCGCCTGCACATCGCCCAGCCGCCGTTAAGCCGCCAGATCCAGCAGCTGGAAGAAGAGCTGGAAGTGCAGCTGATCGAAAAGGGATCACGTCCCTTGCGGCTGACCAAGGCGGGACGCTTCTTTTATGCGCATGCGCAGGAGCTGCTGTCCAAGGCTGCCGACCTGAAGACCATGACCCAGCGCGTGGGCAAGATCGAGCGCACCTTGTCGATCGGCTTTGTCGCCTCTACCCTGTATGGCCTGCTGCCGGAGATCGTGCGGCGCTTTCGCGAACGCTATCAGGCGGTGGAGATCAGCTTTCACGAGATGACCACGATGGAGCAACTGCAGGCATTGAAGGAAGGCCGTATCGATGTCGGCTTCGGCCGCCTCAAGCGCGAGGATGCCGCGATACGCCGCATCGTGCTGCGCGAAGAGCCGCTGATCGTGGCGCTGCCCATGGGGCACCGGCTCGCCGCGCAAACGGGGCCGCTGAAGATGAACGACCTGCTGCACGACCCGCTCATCGTTTACCCGAAGGCGCCCCGTCCCAGTTTTGCCGACCAGGTGCTGGCCACCTTCAGCGATCGCATGATCGTGCCGCAGCAGGTGATCGAGGTGCGCGAGCTGCAGATCGCCATCGGCCTGGTGGGCGCGGGCCAGGGCATCGCCATCGTGCCCGACAGCCTGCAGGGCATGAAACGCAATGATGTCGTGTACCGCACCATCGATGACCGGCAAGCCATCTCGCCCATCATCTTCAGCGTGCGGCTGATGGACCGCTCGGAAGAACTGTCCAACATGCTGGCCGTGATCTATGAGATCTACGACGCCTGCAAGCTGCCGCACGTGAAGGAAACGCTCTGATGAAGCAACGGGTTCAGAACGCGTGGCGCACGCCCATCAGCACGCCGGACTGATTCAGCCCCGCGCCCACGGTACCGCCGGCATCGAGGGCGATGGCGGCGCCGCCCTTGTTCTGCATGCGGCCCAGAGAGGCGTGGACGGCCGTGCGCTTGGACAGGTAATAGGTGGCGCGCAGCACCGCCAGGTTGGATGCCTTCGAGCTGTCCTTGACGTCCAGGCGCGACAGCTGACCGTCAAGCTGCCACGGGCCGTCGAAGGTGTAGGACGCGCCCAGGTAATACAGGCCCAGACGGCTGTCGCTGGCCGCATCGATGCGGCGCTCGATGGCGCCGCCGCCGATCTTGGTTTGTCCCAGCACGGCGTAGCCATTGAGCGAAATGCGCCGGTCGGTATCGGCTGCGCGCACCAGGCCGTTGGCCGCGCCGGGGCCGCCGCGCAGCTGGTCGTACGAGGCCGAGGCGCCCCATGTCCTGGTATCCCAGGCCAGCATGCCCGTCATCTGGCGGCAGGCGCGCGCATTGCCGGGCACTTCCCCCGCGCAGCCGGTGGCGGCCGGCCCGCCCGTCGAAGATGCATCGCGCCCGAAGCTGTAGGTGGCGCCCACCGTCAATTCCTTGAACACGCCCAGGTATCCAATGGCGTTGTCGCTGCGCGCATTGGGCAGGTACAGATCGAGGCTGCTGATGCTGAAGATGTTGGGCCCGATGATGTCCGACCTGGCTGTGGCGAGGAAAGTCATGTTTACCTGCCGGCCCAGCATCAGCTGGCCGTACGCATTTTTCAGGCCGACATAAGCGGCGCGGCCGAACAGGCGGTTGCCCTGGCCCATGGTGCCCATGTCGGCGCCGATGCCCGTTTCCAGGGCGAAGATGGCTTGCGCGCCGCCCCCCAGGTCTTCGCTGCCGCGAAAACCGATGCGCGAGGGCAGCGAGGCCGTCAGCGACGGCATCTTGACGATGCTGTCGCCGGCGGCGTTGGCATTGGTGGTGTAGGCCACGCCCAGGTCAAGCAGACCGTACATGGTTACTTGCTGGGCGTGTGCACCCGTGCTCAGGCATCCTGCTGCGATCAGTGCCGCGCAGGCGATAGTGTTGTTCATGCTGGTCTCCGTTGTTGTTGTAAATGTTGTCGTGCTTATGATTGAACGGCGCGCGCGCGTGGCGGCATCGCCGGTGCCGCTTGCACCGAGGCCGAACGGCCATGGCGTATGAGCGATACGGCGATGACGGCGATGGCCGCGGGGATGGCGATGGCCATGAAATTCTGTTCCAGCGGCAGCGCCATGCCGACCAGCGTACCGATGGCGATGGGCGCCAGGATGGCGCCGCTGCGACCTACGCCCGATGCCCAGCCGATGCCGGTCGAACGGATCGCCATCGGATAGAACTGGCCCGCATAGGCATAGGTGACGATCTGCGTGCCGATGGTCGAGGCGCCTGCCAGGCCCACCAGCAGGAACAGCAGTTCGGTGGGCACCTTGAAGCCAAGCAGGGTAATCGACACGGCCGCCAGCGCGTACATGCCCATCAGCACATACTTGATGTTGAAACGGTCCGCCAGCCAGCCGCCGCCGACGGCGCCGATGACGGCGCCGAAATTCAGCACCAGCACGAAGGTCAGGGCCGAACCGAGGCTGTAGCCGGCGCTGGCCATCAGCTTGGTGAGCCAGGAGCTGAGCGCATAGACCATGAACAGGCACATGAAAAAGGCTATCCAGAACATCGCGGTGCTGAAGCCGCGCCCATCCTGAAACAGCTTGCCGATGGGGGCTCCCTCGGCGCGGTCCTGCGCGGGCAGGGCGAAGCGGTCGTCCGCATCGGGACGATACGACGGCTCCATGCGCGCGACGATCTGCTTGAGTTCATCGAGGCGGTTTTCGCGGATCAGGAAGGGCATCGATTCGGGCAGCGCTTTCAGGATCACGGGTATCAGCAGCACGGGCAGGCCGGCGGCCAGGAAGACGGACGACCAGCCATAGGTTTCCAGCAGTCCCTTGCCCAGCAACGCCGCCAGCATGCCGCCCACGGCATAGCCGCTGAACATCAGGGTGACCATGGTGGCGCGGATTTTCTTCGGCGAGTATTCCGTCATTTGCGCTACCACATTGGGCATCACTCCGCCGATGCCCAGTCCTGCCAGGAAGCGCATGGCGCTGAAGGTGTACGGGTCGTGCGTGAAACCCGCCGCCGCCGTGAAAACGCTGAACAGCGCGATGCAGATGGCAATCGCCTTGCGCCGTCCGATGCGGTCGGCGATGGTGCCGAGGAAGATGGCGCCAAACATCATGCCGAACAGCGCGGAACTGACCATGAAGCCCGCGTTTTGGGCCGTCACGCCCATGTCCTTCATGATCGAGGGCAGGGCGATGCCGGCGACGGCCAGGTCATAGCCGTCGCAGATGATGATGAGGGCGCACCATAGCAGCACCCCGGCGTGGAAGCGGTTGAAACGGGCCTTGTCGGATAATTCGTGTACGTCGATATGTCGCATGATGCAAGTCTCCTGGGTGTTGTTGTGGGTTGTGGCGGGCCAGCCGCGCGGCCGGATGGGCGCACGGGTGTGGTGAAATGAAGTACGGGATGTGCGTCAGGAGGGGGGCGCGGCCTGCCGCCGCCTGGCATGCAGGAGCCAGCAGGCCAGCATGCCGATCAAAATGCCCCAGAAGGCCGAGCCCAGGCCCAGGAAACTCATGCCCGAGGCGGTGGCAAGGAAGGTGATGACGGACGCTTCGCGGTGGTCTTCGGCCGCCGCTATGCCGGCGAGGTTGACGGTGATGGCGCCCAGCAGTGCCAGGCCGGCCAGGGTGGCCACCAGTTCGCGCGGCAGGGCGGCGAACAGCATCACCAGCGAGCCGCCGCACAGTCCGGCGAGCAGGTAGAACAGGCCGTTGGCCACGCCAGCGATGTAGCGCCGCGCGGGATCGTCATGCGCATCGCGTCCCGTGCACATGGCCGCGGTGATGGCGGCGATGGCGATCGTGATCCCGCCCGCGCAGGCCACGGCCAGCGAAGCCAGGCTGCTGGCCGTGAGGATGGGGCGCACCGGGCTGTCATAGCCGGCCCCGCGCAGCACGGCCATGCCTGGCAGGTACTGGCCGGTCAGGGTGGTCAGCACCAGCGGCAGCGCCAGGCTGAAGGTGCCGGCCCACGACCAGGTGGGCGCGATGAAGCGCGGCGTGGCCAGCTCCAGCGTGATGCCGCCAAAGTGCGTGTGGCCGCCGGCCCAAGCCAGCAGCGCGCCGGTGAGCAGCAGCAGCACGATGCAATAGCGCGGCAGCAGGCGCTTGAACACCAGGTAGGCGGCGATCATGCCGCAACTGAGGAGTGGCAGCGAGCCGATGGATTTGAAGGCATTCAGGCCAAATGGCAGCAAGATGCCGGCCATCATGCCGCTGGCAATGCCTTTGGGAATGAGCGCCATCAGACGGTCGAACTGGCCCATCACGCCGATGGCCAGCAGGATCAGCGCGGCCGTCAAGTACGCGCCCACCGCTTCGCTGACCGGCATGGCGGGAAACAGGGTGATCAGGAGTGCGGTGCCGGGCGCCGACCAGGCCGTGATGACGGGGATGCGCAGCTTCCAGCTGAGGAAAATACCCGCCAGCCCCGCTCCGACGGAAATGCCCCAGACCCAGGAGGCAAACATGGCATTGCTCATGTGCGCCGCCTGGGCCGCCTGGTAAAAAATCGCCAGCGGACCCGCATACGACACCAGCACGGCCATGAATCCGGCGGCCACGGCTGATACGGACCAGTCAGCCAGACGCAGCCCGCCGGCGGCCCGGCCGCTGTCGCGCGGTTCCGACGGCAGGCCGGCTGCGTGCTGCTGTGGTTTTATGCTGTGCGGCAAGATATCACCTTGGCTGTTATCTGATATATAGAGAATAGATAACTGGTGCGGTGGCGTCCAACACCGATTGGGTATCCATTCGATACTTAAAAGGTATGCGTCTCGCCGGGGCGGGGAATATGTCCGGGACGTTGCACCTGCGGAGAAATTGATATTTCCAATAGGAAATCAGTACAAACCATGATACTTTTTGCATGGTTGTTGAACGATAAATTTTCCACAGAGGTCCGAACGACATGTCTTTTTTGATAGTGCTGGCCGCCCTGGCCTTCCTCATGCTGGCCGCCTACCGTGGCTACAGCGTGATCCTGTTTGCTCCCGTGGCCGCGCTGGGTGCGGTGCTGCTGACCGACGCGTCGGCAGTGGCGCCTGTGTTCAGCGGCATCTTCATGGAAAAGATGGTGGGCTTTATCAAGCTCTACTTTCCTGTATTTTTGCTGGGCGCCGTGTTCGGCAAGCTGATCGAACTGTCCGGCTTTTCCCAGTCCATCGTGGTGGCCGCCATCCGTTACATCGGCCGCTCGCGCGCCAATGCCGTGATCGTCGCCGTGTGCGGCGCCCTGACGTATGGCGGCGTGTCGCTGTTCGTGGTGGTGTTTGCCGTGTATCCGTTTGCGGCCGAGCTTTACCGCCAAAGCAACATCCCCAAGCGCCTGATGCCGGGCGCCATCGCCCTCGGTGCCTTCTCCTTCACCATGGATACCTTGCCCGGCACGCCGCAGATCCAGAACATCATTCCCACCACTTTTTTCCAGACTACGGGCTGGGCCGCGCCATGGCTGGGCACCATCGGCGCCGTGCTGACGGTGGCAACTGGCCTGGCTTACCTGGAATGGCGGCGGCGTTCGGTGATGGCCAGCGGCGAAGGCTATGGCGGCGATACCGAGCCGGTCGCGCCGGCCGACCCGGCGAATCTGCCGTCGCCGCTGCTGTCGCTTGCGCCGCTATTGCTGGTGGGCGTGGCCAATTTCCTGCTGACGCATGCGATACCGCGCTGGTATGGCGCCAGCCACGTCATCACCAGCGATGAGCTGCCGGGCCTGCATGCGCCTGTGACCACCTCGATCAGCGCCGTGGTCGGCATCTGGGCCGTCGAAGGGGCCTTGTTGCTGGGCATTTTACTTGTATGCGCCACCGCCTTCCGGCGCATCAAGGACTCCTTTGCCGAAGGCACGAAAACCGCCGTCGGCGGCGCCTTGCTGGCGGCCATGAATACGGCCTCCGAATATGGCTTCGGCGGCGTCATTGCCGCGCTGCCCGGTTTTATCGCCGTCAGCAATACGCTGCGCAGCGTGCCCGACCCGCTGGTCAATGCGGCCGTCTCGGTGACGGCCCTGGCCGGCATCACGGGGTCGGCCTCGGGTGGCATGAGCATCGCGCTGGCCGCCATGTCCGACAGCTTCATCGCCGCCGCGCACCAGGCCCACATTCCGCTGGAAGTGATGCACCGCGTGGTGGCCATGGCCAGCGGCGGCATGGATACCCTGCCGCACAACGGCGCCGTCATCACGCTGCTGGCCGTGACGGGACTGACGCACCGGCAGTCCTACCGCGATATTTTCGGCATTACCGTGATCAAGACCGGCGTCGTGTTTTTGGTGATTGCTACATACTATCTGACCGGGCTGGTGTGAGTCATCGGTTTGAGTGCTCCAGGATTGCGCCAGGGTTAAGGGGGACTGATTGCTGGAACATGATCGACAGCTTGCACGGTTAATTCGCCTATCGGCACTCGCTGTGTAGAACCGCTGACCGGCTCGAACAGCACGATAGCAGCAGGTGTCGAGACGACCACCCGACCAATTGCCACCCGGGTTGCATCCTTGAAAAGCGCAACGCAGTTGGCTGTCGAGATGACAGGCACATTCTTTTTTCGAGGGGTGGACAACACCTGCAGCAACGCTGCATGTGCTCTGACCGGCTCGCAAGTGGCGGGGCTAATTACAAACTTCCTGAAGTAGAGGGTTCCCAGTTGCATGCCAAACATGGGGACGATGGAAATCAGGATCACTGTGAATATGAGAACACCGGCAACCAAAAATGGACTAATGAATATGAATCCGCCAAACAAGCCTGATTCGATCATCCCCTTGGCCAGTAAGCGGCCGCTTGAGTCATGTTTGGTCGGGCGCCAAAAATAGCGCCAGAAACTATTCGGTCCCATGAGTGTTTTGGCCTGGCGGGTTCCTGAGTAAAGCAGGGCGCATATAAAAATGAACATGCCCGCTGTCGCCACAAGGCCGAGTGGCCAAGCCTGTTCAAGCATCGGCTGCCATTTGATTGCATCGATTCCCAGAACCGCGGAAATCATGGCGTATACCGATAACCCGAGGAGATCCAATACGGATGTATAGACTGTCTGGTGTGGTATGCCAAATGTCGTTTCAACCGCCATGGCGACGCCATAACCAAGCAATGTAAGGGCCAGGCTGCTGGCCGAAATGATGGTGATACCCCATGTCATGCTGTTGCTGGTCTTCTTGACAGCGTTGCTATTGTCACGTGACAGCCTGGTGCGCATGGCGCCAGATGCCGTACGCTTGCCTTGATTTGCCTGAGGTGTTCGTGTCATGCTTGGACGCATTATCATGCTCCTTGTTGGGGCGCTAGCCTGCGGCGCGGCGTCTGTTTCCTGACGCCGGCGTTGACTGCTCCGGCTGCTTTGGTGACGATTACCATGGCATGCCTCTCAAGGCTTGTCCCAATTGCTGCAGGAAGATCAAGAACCGCACCACGACAATGAGTGTTGCAATAAAAACCAATCCATACTGCTCGCCCATTGTGAGTTGGCCTGATTTTTGCAGCTTGAACGATGCCCAAAGAAACAGGCACAGTGCGACGCACGCAAGCGGGATTTTCAGTGGCCTGTCGTTGAAATCAGGCACGCTGATGCCTGTGAATATCCCAATTAACTCAGTCGGGTGATCGATCAGGAGCAGGAAAAAGGTGAGGATCGGGAGAAATCCGATGAGCAGCCCAAGCAGATATGCTTTCTTCTTATTTGCTGCTTGCTCTGGCGGATGATTCATCATGGCTTAGGCGCCTTTTCAGAAAGTTATGCCACCCAGCGACGCAGACTTGTGACGCGAATTCAGGTATGGAGTGATGCCGATGGCATTGGACGATGCTGGTCGGGGTGAGAGGATTCGAACCTCCGGCCTCTGCGTCCCGAACGTGAACTTTCCGATCTATACTATACTCATTTTGAGAGATATTTATTATAAATCAAAGACTTAGAATTTAAAGATATTTCTTCGTAGATATCAAAATGCGTGGCAAAAAGAGAAAACTGCCACTGATTTGGCACTGATTTTTGAACTGTTCGGCCAGCCACTGATCTGCCATTTTTGCGTGTCATGATGTGCCGCCCACCGGGGAGTACGTTGGCCAGTGCACTGAAATTCAACCAGGCGCGGACGCCATCGCCGATGCGAGGAAGGCGTGGAGGGTTTCAAATACGCCTCAATGTGCGGCTAGAATTGTCTAGTTGATAGGAGTCCAGTGCAGACACCCTTGTTTAATAAGTAGAGCAAAAGACCGCTTTCGTCTGCGGAATCAATCGATTCCCGCGATAGCGATACGATTGAGGAAAATGTGCGTTTGGTTAAGTTGATGCCAGCTTTATTGCAACTTACGGCTATTGCATAAATAGACGTTAAGCTTTTTTATTTTGAAATCAGCTATCAATATAGCATTGATATTTTCATTAAAATAAATCAATAGCTTATGAGTTTATGCGGAAAGGTAGAGTGAAATAATAATGAATTATTTCAAAAAATAGATGGTGTTAAGCTCATGAATTGCTGATGTGAATTACTAAGTCGAGCCTTCTTAGCTTGGGCGTATTTATTTTCTGGCTCAATTTGCAATAGATAATTAATTTTCCCAAGTAATTTCTCATAAATCAGTGGGTCGACTTTTTTCATGGCCGCTAAATTGTCAACATTCATTTCCAGCTCGTGTATTTCTGCACGAAGTTTACGCTTGTAAGTTTTGGGAACTTTGGCAACTCCAGAAGAAATGGAAACTCCTGTAATTATTTTTTTAGCACCGAGTATCTTTAGCTTCGTTTTATCGGCGTTCAATCGAAAACTTCTCGATTTTAAGATGTTGTCAATTAATCGAGGAAGACTACGAGGAATCCTTTTGCCTGAAAAAGCTAGATCATCTGCGTACCGGGAATAAGTAAGATTCAACATCTTTGCCAAAGATTGTAATCGTGAATCTATTTTATGAAATACGATATTGCTGATTACGGGGCTAGTGCAAGCTCCTTGTGGCAATATTCCGTCAACACAACAGAGAAGAGAGATTGCTTGGCATACGTCAGCCTCTACTCCACATTTTTCGAGTGATTGAAATACCATTTGACGCGAAATGCTTGAGAAGAAATCTTTCAAATCGACAGTAAGCAATTCATCTTCACCAAGATGACAAGATGCGTGTTGAAGTGCATTTGCTTTCTTCCGATACGCGAAAGCGCAAGGATGGGCTTCAAAATCAATAAAAAATTTGCTTAATATTTTACCTTGGATAGCAGCTAACGATGGATAGGGACAATCAATTGTCCTGTATCCTCCTCTGCGCTTAGGAATTTTGAATTTTCTATAGAATTTCGACGAATCTGCTGAAATTGGTGGAATAAGCGATAAGAGATCACTATCGAGCTGTAGCAGCTCTACGAATTCGGAAAAATTTATAACATTTCTCATAATGCAGGAGTCAACCAATACGAACTATTTCTTTTCACACAAATTATTCACGTCAGTGAATGAATTTCACTCTACTTCAGCGGTGGAGGGGGGAAGCCCCGGAGCCGCTGAAGTAGAGTTGTATTTATTCAGTGGCTAAAAGCAGCCTGAATGATAAAGGCGGATACACCTTCGATTGCTATTGGAAGACACCTGCAAGCTCATCTTACGTGTTTTTTGACTTTCGTCAAGTGTTTTGGCTGATAAGTTTCAAGAATTACAGGTCTTTTTGTCTTTTTCATTTTATTTAAACGCGAAAGGTCTATATTGTTTAAACTGGTTTTTAGTCTAATTCTATATCCAATTTTTTCAATCAAATTTTCGTGTAGCATAAGAGTAATTACTTCGTATATTTCTTCCGGTGATAAGTTAAAAACTTCATGGAATTCATATATCTCATGCCAACACCGATCTTGCAACGTAGTTACAATTTCCCTTGTCGCAGTGTTTATATTTTCGCTCATACTAGCCCGCTCGAGTTAGCAATGTTCGTAGTCGAGTACCGTCTTTAAGCAGCGGCCACCAAAGAATGGGGAATACATTATTTGGGCAGTTATCATTTTGCACGCAATAAAGAGCTTCACTTTCTTCATAGCCAAGTGAGTACTCGGCTATTTTTTTTCTTTTATACGTAACGCCAAGCTTCGCCTCAATTGTCCGCATCGTCGTGGTCATATGCGAGGCCTCCAAGACGTCATATTTCTCCGTAATTGCTTTCTGCAAAGATATGTGCGAATATACTTCACATCCCGTATTAAGTCTAATATGATCTATGCCGAATTTCATTCCGCTAAATGCGAGAAAATAATATTTTACTTCTTTTATTTTTTCTTTTTCCAGTAGGCTATTTAGCCAATTCTTTTTCCTCACCATTGTTTTCCCCGAGCCTATAAAATCATCAAAGAGTACTATGGTGTCGCCATCCTTTATCTTAGCAACAGCAGCCGGGATATTTCCAATTGTACGTAGATGCCAGTCGTCAGTTGGATGGATTTTATTTTTAAGTTTTTGTAATCCAGCCGTTGAGCCATCTACTTCTCCTGCATTCGCTGTCGCAACAATCCATGTATTTTTATAAGATAATCCCCAGGATTGAATTTTTTCATCAATTTTCTTACAGGCTAGAATTTCTTTCTGCTGATCAAACATGCAAAAATCGCTAATCAACGTCTTTAATAGAAGTTGCTCCTCCCTAGTATCACAAATATTCCACAAATCAGTCAACTCACCAGAGTGATTTTTTATCCAAGGCTGGATGTCGATCAGATCAAACATGTCTTGCAAGACATCTTGGGGCATTTTCTTTGCTAGAATGGACATGTGGGTGAGAGATGAAAATATTTCATTGAGATGGGACACTATTTTACAAGGAATGTTGCTATGATTGCAGCCAGCTTCAGCTTTGTTACTAAGCGGTAGCCTTTTATTTTAAAATAAATAAATTATTATTTTATTTTAAATAAATGAATTATGAATTTGTGGAGCAAGGTCATCTTCAAGGGGAATTTCTTGTTGAAAGCATTTTGCAACTTATAGAATATAATGTCATTCTGCATAAATTTCCACGAAGTTTTTAACCAGATATAAATGAAGCATGCTGGTTATACGGAAAATTTAAATCTCGGCCGACTCAATTGGATTTCAGACAATCATTATTATACTGTCTCCGTCCGCTTGTGGCACAAGCTGTGTAAAAATGCCAAAACACGAAATTTTCATGGATAGTGTGACTATTCCCTGTGTCGAGACAATTGTGTGGCGGCCGTTCTGAACAGTCCTTTTTTCTCATGCCGATTTTTTCTGCGTTTTTACACAGCTTGGATCGCTTGCCGTCGTTCGCAGGTAGCAGCGGGCAATTATATGCTTGAATTGTAGTACGGAAATTATAGAGTACTATGCAGGATGATTTTTTGCCAGGGTAGACCACCTTATCAGCATGATCGTGAGCAGGATGGTTGCCCCGGCCCTGCTTACCCGAGGCAGATCGGATCGACATGTCCATGCTGGCAGGTATAGCAACAAGGTGTGTTGCCCGCCGGGAGGAAGCCGGAAAACGCATCTGGGGGCAGCAAGCATGCCGGTGCGGAGCCGAACCAGACCATGCGCTGAATGCCTGCGCGTTGCGAGCATAGCAGAAGCAGTCATGATGGCGCAGGGCTTTCTGCGATGCTTCGGTGCCGTGCGCCGTGAGGCGCTGGCCCAAGCTACGGCAGGCCACTGCTCGAACAATGCGGCGTCAATTCCGCACCCGGGCAGGGCGACCAGTTCCGTCCGGCTTACCTGCGGCTCTTGCTGCATCGGGATGGTGCCGCGGGCGAGAAGGATTGTTAGTCGTGGAACTTCTTCCTTAATGACGGGATATATATGGCCCTTATGTCTGTTGTTGGCCGAACGCGGTCGGTGGCCAAGAGAATAGTATTTTGCTCATCTGAAAAATGCGCGGAATCTCACACTTTTGGAATACGATATACCGGAGTAAACTTCACGAGATGAGAGTAAGTGTCCGGGCCGGGGAACCGATGTCCGGTTTCCAGTGTCATTAGGTGTCCGGTTTGAGAAGGGAAGTGCTGTCTGAACTGAAAAAATACTCACGACATGAGGAAATGATGGGAATGATACTGGCTGCGGGGTGTGGTGGATGGTAGCTGGAGGCTGCTAAATTGCGGAGGAAAGCGTGCAGTATTTGGGGTGCGGGGGGAGAGGCTTCGGGCCCCCTCTCCCCCCGCGAGAATGTTTGTCTATTTCCTTTTCGCAAACTATTACCCGATAGACTTGCGGCAGCATATTTCCTCCTACCTACTAGTATAGGATGCAACGAGCATTTTCAGAGTCTTTCTGATATTTCAAAATCCGCCTATGCCACAGGCCCTTTTGACAACACCTATAGTTTCTGCCAAGGCCGTTTTTTTCGATCCCGGGGACATTTGCGAAGCAAATGCGCTCGGAACACTCTTGGACTGGTGCGATCCACATTCTTAACGCGAAGCCACTTGGCCGATGTCTACCGGCACCCGAAAGGGGCGCGTAGGCCATACGGCCAGAGCGACTGGTCCGCGCCCACGCGGAATAGTGCCACTGGGGGAGCCGGTGGAAGGGCAATTGACCGTCCAGGTCAAATTGAAGCGCCCCGAGCGCTGACCTCCCACCGGGGGGCGAGAGCTCCCGGCCCCGACTGCGGTCGGGTTCCTCGCTTTCGATGGCGACCGCATCCCGAAGGGATAAGGTCGAGTCCATCTGGACCGCTCAGAGCGTCAGCTTTGGGCGCTGCTGAAAGCGGGGAACCCGAGCGTAGCGGGGCCGCAGGACATCGGGGCGCTGGCCCCGAAGTATTTGGCAGGGCGTCCAGCCCGTAAAACCAAATGCGCTGTCCCGCAAGGAGTTTTCAACTCCGCGCAGCCCGCAGGGCGAAGGTCGTACTCTGGCTAAAAAAACATAGAGGCGCAAGAAGTGTTGTTTCCACCGGTAGAGCTATTCGAGGAAACAACGAAGTCGAGTTTTCTAAATGAAAAGCAAGAAACGCTGAACGAACAAAAATAGCGATCAGGCATCCTTTATGCCTGACTATTCGAGCATGTTAGATACCTCCTCCGCCTACTGCAATCTGGCCTGCGGCGCGACCACCAGGGAGGACGCTGTTGCGTCCTCGTCGTCTGCAAGCAGCCCTTTCCATGCAAAGGCAAGGCAATCAAACGCATGAAATATCCCCCGCGTAAGCAACGAGAGGATCATCCGCAGGCCAGGCGTCCCTGACTGGACTTGGCCGCCTGACGCCTCAAGCACGAGGACGAAACCTGGAAGTTGCTGGCTCGACGAACCGCACCATCAGCAAGTATTCACCGGTTTATGACAACTCGTTGCTCGCACGCTAGCGTGACTGTTGGTGGACTCCGCGCTGCCGGCCAGAGGCCGGCGAGGACGCGAGAGCGTCCTCCCTGGTTGTGTGCGAGCCGCAGGCGAAAAACGATCAACGCCTCAAACATTGCGCACGTTGCCGAAATTCCCCGAACCCAGAACACACCATTCCAGCTCATGCATCCCCGTCCACAATCATCGCGATGCCTTCCACACAATCACCGTGTGACCAAAAACGGAACACTTGAACGTGTGTCGAAATGAAACCTCCTCGCGTGCACGTGCACTACTCATTGCTTGAGCATCTCAATTATCTTTCTTTATCTTTATGCTTCGAAGGTCCTTCGAAGGCCCTTCGGGCGATACTGTATTACTTCATGTTGAAAACGCACGCATCCACTTGGTAGCCGTCTCCATGACCCGGTTAGCAGCAAAGTCCGGAATTTCGTGACTACGACCACCTTCACAGTGCGGCACTTCGCTCAGCACTCGCGATCTCCCGACTGCATGTGTAACCCAAACTCCGACATTGCCTGGTTCCAGCTGAATCGCATCCAAACCGATCACGCGCAAATCTAGGCCTATTTCATACCACTTTCGTCATGGCCGGCTAACTGCCATATACGGAAGTAGGAAGGACACTGCCTCACAGTTACGGACCGTCAGGTAGCACCGTCCGACAACCCGAGCTAATCTCATTATCGTAAAGGATTTTTACCATGCGCTTCTTCAAGTTGCACAACACTTACTGGTCTGATCGTCGTAGCCGTCTCATCGCCAAAACTGGTCCTCAAGGCCACTTGGTATACCTTTACCTGAACTCCGCTTCGCTGGGTAACTACATCGGTATCTTTTACCTGAACCGCGATCAGGCTTGCATGGACCTGTCCATGGCGGAATCCGATCTGATGGACTACGTCCAGAAGTTCATCAATCTGGGTATTGTCAAGTATGACGAGGAAAATGAAGTCATCTGGATTCTTGACGCTGCGCAGGATATGGGACAGATGCTAGCAGCCGACAAGCGTGCTATTGGTATCCGAGCCGACTACGCAGGCGTGTCGAAAAATTCCCCTCTGCGCAAAGAGTTCTATACGAAGTATGCCAAAGCCCTGACATTGCTGGATGAAGAGTTCTGTGCGGGCGAAACTACCGGGACAGAATCCAGTTTTAACAAGGCCAAGATAGGTGAGGCGAGGTTGCGCTTTGACGGGGCTGTAGAAGTGCTGATGGCACTTCGAACGGACAACCGTCAACTATTCAGCGAAAACGCCGATGAATACGTCGGAGCCGATGCCGTAAGCATCTGGAAAGAAAAAGGCCATGCTGAGGCCACCCGAATCATTCTTGCGGCAATGCGATCCAACGATCTGGACTTACGCGTGGCCATGGGCCGCAAACCGGTTGCGAGTAGCCCGTTGCGCGACATCTAGGCTTAACTATTCACATTAGTTCAAGCGTACGGGAGGAGGGCGATCCGACGGACATCAAACTCCTGAACAGGCAGGAAGACCTTCTGGCTTATAAGTTATACGCAGTAACAATGTACAGGATTTTTCTTAAATGAAAAGCAAACAACAGATCGGCCAGGAGTATCGAATTAAGACGCTTAAGTTTTTGGCTTGCGTAGGCTACGCCACCACACGTCAAATCTCGATGGCCGTGCTCGGTGCATGCGACGTAAGCAGCCGCAAGATGGCTGGCAGAACCATTCGCAGGCTGCGGGTACTTGGATATCTGGCGGAGAAGCGTGATGGGAATTCGGTAGCGGGGGAGCTAATGGTGGCGCTAAATCGTGCTGGTGTGGCAGCACTCGCGGAATTCGTCGAGCTGCCTGATGGGCGAGCGCACGCACGTGACTGGCTTCGCCATGCGCACAAACATCGCACAGCATGCAATTCCGTTTTTGCCGCTCTGACCCGAGGACTCGATGAGCATATTGGCTATTCAGAATTACAGATTCGGGCAGGTAGCGCCCTGACCAAACTGTTGGTTTTTAGCTATAAAGATGATGAAGGTAACAGTCTTCAAAAGATTCCTGATTTGCTGCTACAAGGGGTCTCTGGACCTATTTGGGTCGAGGTAGAGAATGGATACCGGGGCGCACGGGATTTTCAGAAACTTATCTGGTTTTTGCGGCGCATCTTTGAGCATCCGGCTCCCTTGGCTGATAAGGTGTGGTTTGTTGTCACTGCCGCAGGCGCCAAGACCATCGGGAAGCGTCTGCGTGCAGCGTTGACGCATTTATCTGATAGTGGATATCCACGCCAAATTCGTGAACTTGACGCCCGGATTTTGAGCGAGCGCCTTGCAGTCTACCGACTGGATGCAGACCTCTTAAAATTAACTCAGCTCCCTCTTCTGTAGGGTTCCATTGGCAATAACCCACGCCTGGTGGACGGCCTGGGTTTGCAGGATCAGTCGTCGTGCTCGCGGCCTGCGTGGTTGGCCTCGCCCTCTGGCGAGAACAGCACCGGACCCTTGTCGCCATCGATGCGCACTTCGAAAACATTGGTACTGTTGGCAACTTCCACATCGAAGACCCCGTAGCGTTTTTTGTGCTCAAGTTCGGTGCGGGTAGGCGCCCAGTCGATTCGGGCGCTCCACTCAGATTGTTGCACTGATTACGTTAGCAGCCACTCTTCATGGTTGGGATAGCTTTCCAGACCAACTCTACAAAGTCCCCGGGAGGAATCTTCAGGGCGCTTGCAATTTTCATCACACTCTCCAAGGAGGGCGATTTAATCCCCAACTCAAGTTCAGAGATGTATTTCCGTTGTAAACCGGCTTCAAAACCAAGCTGCTCTTGTGTCATTTCAACATCTTTTCGCAGGCGGCGCAAAACCGTTCCAAATGCAATCGCTATCGTGTTCAAAATTCCCCCTATTGCGGGAATTTCTCAATTTTCGTAGAATTGGTCTTCCCGCTATAGTGGGAAATATGCCGACTGCAAGCTAAAAATCTGCTTCAAGCTACTTTCCAGGTGTAAAAAGCGCGATCAGATATCGACCCTGTCCGGCACTCACGAAATTAATGAGAGATCAAAAGCTACGGACAAAATTCTGATCTTACGTGATTCCGTCCCTTTTTTTTGATGTAACAACTGAGAAATTATGAATAAAATTCTAAAAAAGCTTCTTCCGGTCCTTGCTGTTCTTTCCGGAGGATTTTTCAGTGCCGTACACGCGGCGCCCCAAACACAACAAGAAGCGCGTGCGCAACTTTTTTCTGCAGTAAAAGTTTACGAGGATAATCAGTTTGGCTTTAGCATCGGTGGAATTTGGTATTGGATTAACAAGCCAAATTATCTAATTGCATTGGATGTTGGTGGGACAGCATATAACTTCATAGATGTTGCATCCTTTGAAAGAATATCTGAAAATTCTAGCGGGGATTTTTTGTCGGTCCGTCTCCGTACAGGAGAGGTAATCAAAGCCCAATATGGAAAAATCAATTGGATAGCATGTAGAAATGTTTCAGTTGGTAGTATTCCTTGCAAAGAAGGTGGAAGGATTACCAGTATGGCAAATATTGATCCAATGAACGACTTTGATAGAGTGTTTTCTTTTGCTAAAGAAAAGGAATTGGGGAGGCATAGCGATCAAAGTGCTGTTGTTTTTGACGTGGCATCTCGCCCACTCATGCCATCTACCGGAGTATCAATCAAAGTATTAACTGGTGAAGAATTTCGAAAAGTCCAAAGTCGTATTGATGACTATATAACCATACGAAAATCCGAGAAAATTAGAGTGAAAGAAAAAGAAGATATAGAACTAGCCTCGCTGCGGTCTCCAGAAAGAACTGCTAAATTTCAAATGGAGGCTCAAAATGAGTTGAGATATTGGCAAAAAGAACCTTTAGGTAGTCGGATTTTCTGCGAGACAAGTTACGGCGTTGGCAGCACTCCAGGTAGCGTCGTCAGCTTGACGGATACAGATAAGGTGCGTTGCAAAGGACACGAAACAAAAGAGGTTCGCATTGCTATCTTAACCCAGACAGGCTGGAAAATAATAGAGCAGACAAGCCGGCCGTTTTCCGATGGAATCGGGGAGCACAAATATTTAGTACATGCTCAAGTTACCATCCAGAAAATTAAGTAAATCTTGTGTAAGATTTATACTGCGGTAGTTCTACGGTATAAAATATTCACGTAAATCGAGAATTTTATTATTTTCCGGATGAATGTCGTCGGGATAAATTTATTTTTTGGTGGTGGAAGAATTTAATTAATTACACCTTTGGAATTAAAAAATTTAAATGGAAAGAATTCATTGATGTTTTTTAGTGAGATTAAACCCAGAACTACCTCGCACTTGGTGTCGAATCATTAGATGATAGGCCCGCCGAAATTGGCGGGCCAGAGGTGAAAATAAAATGCTTAGGCGGCTCGGCGTCTAAAGTCCACGCTGATGACGTTTTTCGGTAGCGGAGCGTTCCACTCCGATGCCTTTGATTCCACCGAAACGTTCTCGACCCTGGGTGTGATCATCGTCGCAGGTGCAACTTGATCTTCCGATGAGTCTTCACAGGTTTCAGCTGGCTGCTCTATTACGCCGTCAATGAGGCCTCTGAGGGGGATTTTCGCTTCTGCTTTAAGGCGCTTACGCCCACGGTGGGTAGTGCACGTCTTATCAGAACTGAATGCCATATCGAGCCGCTTTGCGAGGCCTTGGGTGCACAAATGCGCGTATCGAAGCAGCATCCGTACATCGCGATGTCCGCTAAAGGCTTGAAGGTCAAGTAGCGAAAATCCACCAGGCGTATTGCTACCGATCTCCGCAACCTTGGAGATTGCTTCGTGCCTCAAATCGTGCACATGGAGGTCATCATCGTCGGTGAACGCCGCATGGTTACACATCCTGCTCCAGGCCTTGCGCAAGGCCTCATTGGTAAAGTCAAATACAAGCTCGCTGGTGCGCGGCAATTGTCGAAGCAGTTCGATCAGGTCGCTGCGCAACGGCAGTTTGCGTGGCCGCCCGTTTTTCGTTTCAGGAAGGAACGCTGTTTGCAACTCCAAGTCGACGTTGGACCAGAGAAGAGAGAGCGACTCGCCACGGCGTGCGCCAGTCATGAGCTGGAATTGCACAAAGGTTTCGTACATAGGAATATGAACCAAACTGGCTTGTGCTTTTCTTAGATTTCGCTTGCGGGTTTGCCAGATGCGATAGCGGGTAGGCGACCCTTCAGCTTGTTGAAGCTCGGGGGATACCAATTGGTCGAGCCGGAATGCCTGGGACCACTTCTGGTCTTCCACAAATGCCCCCTCCAGCAGACGACCTTCCTCATCTGCTTTGAGGCGGCGGTCCCGTTCGTTGAAGTATTTAGGACGCTTCACACCGTCCATTGGACTAACGAGGAGATGGATGCGCCAAGTCTTGATGGCGATGTTGCAGACGGCTGAGATGATGTCCAGTTCACGGTCTACAGTCGACTTCGATACCGCCTGGCAACGCTCGTCAACATACTCAGTCAGGTCGTCCGGCACGATTTGCGCAAATGGCTTCAGAATGAAGCGCGTCGCCGAACATGCTGCGGGGCGCATTTTCTTGCCGGTCTCTTTGCGAATCTTCATCGCCTTGACCTTGGCACAGGGATTAGGATGGCTGGCGACAATCTCCGCGATGGATTGCCGCTGCAAGCCCGCATCCTCCAGCATCGCGTTGATTTTGTAGGCATCAATCTCGAAGCTCTTATTGCGTGGCGCCTCTTCGCGCAAGTAGCGGATCATCAGTTCCGCGAGCGTAGTGTTCTGAGCTTTTGAATAGTCGACAAAGAGGCCTTGGCTGTGTTCCACCTTCAGCTTAGCCCTCACAAGTTCAGCCTCTTTTAGGGAGTTCGCGTACAACACTTGGTCCTCGTGCCCCTTTTTGCGGATGCGGACCATGTAGTGGTCATCCAGGAGGATCAGCTTGGGTTTGAATTTTTGCACCCGCAGGGACTGGCAGTAAGCTTCCGCATTTTTCTGCTTATCGTGGGGGAAGGTCTTCGTAAGATCGTCGCGGTTCTTGACCGAGACCTGGTAGTGCGAGCGATTTTCAATGGACGCCATGTCCGTACTCCGTGAAGTTGTGGAGCACGGTATAGATCGATACCGAAGTGATGAATTTGCGCGTTCGACAACACTTCGCCAAATGTCCCTGCAAATAAGCTCTGTTGTTGCAATCGCTACTTCGTCAGATGGCAACCACCACCGATTTGCCACTGAATTGACTTCAAACCGAAGTGGTGTTGCAATAACTCTTTGTTTTGCAAGGGAATTTTTGTCGGGGTGACTGGATTCGAACCAGCGCCCTCTGCGTCCCGAACGCAGCGCTCTACCAGGCTGAGCCACACCCCGCCCCTTCATTACAGCAGATGGCGGGGCGGCTTTCAAGCGGCTGCGTCAAGGCCTATTTCTTTTCCTGCTGCGCCTTTTTGATCTCCGCTTCGCTGACTTTTTTCGCCGGTGCATTCGTCGCCGGTGAAGTGGGCGCCTTGCGCGTGGCGTTCGCTTGCGCCATGACGGCGGCGCAGTCCGTGTCGGGGGCTTTGTCGACGCTGACCAGCGGCAGCAGGGCGGCCAGCGGGGTGACGATGGTGGCCAGCGCCACGGCGGCGCCAGCTTTTAATGCCAACGGACCTTTTTGCGGCCCCACGTCCGGGTTCTTGAATGTGCCTTTCGCGTACAGCGGTGTGCGCAGGGTGATGATACGGGCGCCCTTGGTACGTGGGCGCACGTCGAGGTCCAGGGTTTCGTGGGCCAGGTTGACGTTGCCCGTGACATTCACGACGGCCGTGTCCGTGTCGAGCACAAAGCGGCGCACGTCGGCCTGGCCATTCGTGACGGCGAAGTCGCTGGCCAGGCAGTTCAGGTGGACTTGCTTGTCGCCGAAGATTTTCACGAAGACGGCATTGGCCAGGTTCAGGCCGGCCAGTTCCAGCATGAACTGGCTGACGGAGCCTTCGCTGACAGTGGCCGCCAGCTCGCCATTTGCGCTGGCCAGCATGGCCGAGACGGAATTGCCGTGGCCCGTCAGTGCCGCGTCGCCATACACTTCGCCGAAACTCGCTTGCATCGATTGCAGCTTGGGAAATAGTTCGCGAATTTTGAGGTGACGTGCCGTCACCTTGGCTTGCGCGGCGATGGTCTTTTGACGGCCGTCGAGCGTGATGTTCGAGGTGATGTCGCCGCCAGCCATGCCGAAGTTGAGCGGCGTCAGACTCAGTACCTTGTCTTTCATGTGGATGTTGGCGACGACGTTGTTGAATGGAATGTCGTGCGTGCGCACCAGTTTCTTGCCCGTAAACTTCACGTCGGCATCGAGCGCATTCCATTTGGCCGTGTTGAACTGTTCCACGGGCAAGGCTTTGTTGTCGGGTTGCACGGGCGCCTTGCCGCGCGCCTGTTTCTGCGCATTGCTGTCCGCGCCGATGGTGGGGCCCAGGTCTTCCAGGCGCAGTTGCTGCGACGTCACCTCGCCGCGCAGCAAGGGACGCGGCTGGCGCGGCAAATACTGCAGGGTACCGGCCAGGTCGCTCTGGCCCACCGTGCCCTTGAAGTTTTGGTACGTCCAGCTCCAGCTGGTGCCGTCCTTCTTGCCCAACAATCGGCCCTTGGTGGCGTAGTCCGGCGTTTCCGGCAACAGCACGCCCATCAGCGGATACAGATCGGCCATGCTGGCGCCGGCCAGGCTCAGCTGCAAATCGATGCCCGACAATGAGCGCGGGTCCGTCAGGGTGCCGGCGATGGCAGCCTTGTTCTTGCCCAGCACGGCGTGCGCCTGCACGGGATACACGGTGTTGTTGTCGGTCAGGGACAGCACGGCGCCGGCCTTGCCGCCGCCCGTCACGGACGCCTTGCGGTAGGATCCGCCCAGGGTGAAGGCGATGCCGTATTTCTGCACGGGGGCGCTGCCAGGTGCATCGCCCGGCGTGGCATCGGGCGCCGTCGAGCTGACCTTGGCGCGCATGTCCAGCGCGATGCCCTCGTCGAGGTAACGGATGGCGCCGTCGCCAAAGGCCATGCGCTGGATTTCCACCTCCCATGCCGAAGGGCCGTTATCCTTCAAGGTCCAGCTATTGCTGCCATCGGCGCGCCGCTGCAGGGCAATGTTTGGCGCCTCGAGCGCCAGGTCCGTCAGCACCACGCGATGCTGCAACAGGGGCAGTGGATGGAGGGCCACGTCGATGCGTTTTGCGCTGGCCAGTTGCGGCCCGGCCGTGGCCCAGTCCGGGTTGCTCATGCGTACGTCCTGCGCGCTGATGACAGGGCGCGGCACATAGCGATGCCAGCCCGGCTCCGTTTTGAGGCCTTGTTTCCATTTCACTTGCAGGTCACCGGCGATGACGAAGCTGCGGCCCGTGCTTTCCGACACCTTCTGGTTGATGTAGGGGCGGGCGCGGTTCCAGTCGAAGGTCAGCACGAAGATGACGAGGAGGGCGATGAGGGCCAGCAGGGCGGCCAGGCTCCAGCCGAGGATTTTCAGGGGTGTCGAACGTGTCATGGGGATGCCAATCGCAGTGATTTGTCATCAAGGTAGGCCGATTGTCCATACTGGTCGGTGCGCTGGGTTACGTACGCATCGCGATTGCTGGCATTGATTCCATAATTCGATTATTATTGAAGTATGGAAAATGAAAACACAATGACGCTGCAAGCCGGGCCGCTGACGAGCACGGCCGCCATCGCTGCGCTGGCCGCGCTGGCACAGGAATCGCGGCTGGCCGTGTTCCGCCTGCTGGTGCAGACGGGACCGGAGGGCATGGCCGCGACGAAAATCGCCGAGGCGCTGGCCATTGCCCCATCGTCGCTGTCGTTTCACCTGAAGGAACTGGCGCACGCCGATCTGGTGACGGCGAGCAAGGCGGGCCGCTCCATCATCTATGCCGCCAACTATGCGGGCATGAACGGCTTGCTGGCTTTTTTGAGCGAGAACTGCTGCGCTGGCGCGCCTTGCTGCGTCAGCGAACCACATTTACTGAAGGAAACGACGACATGACGATCACCATTTATCACAACACGGCGTGCGGCACCTCGCGCAATACCCTGGCCCTGATCCGCAACACGGGCGTCGAGCCCGTCATCATCGATTACGTCAAGCACCCGCCATCGCGCGAGGAACTGGTCGACTTGATCAAGCGTGCGGGCTTGTCCGTGCGCGCGGTGATGCGCGACAAGGGCGCCCTGTACGAGGAGCTGGGTCTGGCCAATCCCGAGCTGAGCGATGCCGCCCTGCTGGACGCCATGCAAGCCCATCCTGTTTTGATCAACCGCCCCATCGTCGTCACGGAACTGGGCGTGCGCCTGTGCCGGCCGTCGGAAAAAGTGCTGGAGATCCTGCCGCTGCCGCAGCAAGGCGCCTTTGCCAAGGAAGATGGCCAGCCCGTGGTGGGCGCCGACGGCAAGCCGGTGGCTTGAGAGGCCGGCCATGGAGGATTTGCCGAATATCAGCGCCGCGCACCTGGACGTGCCGGATCTGGACAAGCTGGCGCCGGCGCAGGTGTCCACCCACGCGCCGCGCATCCTGCTGTTGTACGGCTCCTTGCGCGAGCGCTCCTACAGCAAGCTGCTGACGCTGGAAGCGGAACGCATCCTGCGCCATTTTGGCGCCGAGACGCGCGTGTTCGATCCGCACGGCTTGCCCATGGTCGACAGCGTCTCGCCCGAGCATCCGAAGGTGCAGGAGCTGCGCGCGCTGTCGCTCTGGTCGGAAGGGCAGGTGTGGTGCAGTCCCGAGCGGCATGGCGCCGTCACCGGCGTGTTCAAATCACAAATCGACTGGCTGCCGCTGGAAACGGGCAGCGTGCGCCCTACGCAGGGGCGCACGCTTGCTGTGATGCAAGTGTCGGGCGGCTCGCAATCGTTCAACGCCGTCAACGGCTTGCGCGTGCTGGGGCGCTGGATGCGCATGGTCACCATTCCGAACCAGTCTTCGGTGGCCAAGGCCTACCAGGAATTCGACGATGCGGGCCGCATGAAGCCGTCGCCGTATTACGAGCGCCTGGTCGATGTGATGGAGGAATTGTACAAATTCACCCTGCTGGTACGCGATCGCCGCGATTACCTGGGCAGCCGCTACAGCGAGCGGCTGGAGGCGGAGCCGGCCATCGTCCAGGCATTGGCGGGCGCGGCGATGGAGCACGAACGCAGCAGCGACTCATGAAAAACGGCGCCAGTGGCGCCGTTTTTTATTGCTGATAGTGAAACGCGATCAGTGATTGCGGTCCACGGCAAACGAGCACAGTTGCAGCATGGATTGCTTGTAGACGCTGTCCGGCCAGCCGGCGATGGCATCGGCGGCGCGCTGGCCGGCGATTTCCGCCTGCTTGCGCGTGTAGTCGAGGGCGCCGCTGCTGGTGATGGCGGCCAGGATGGCGTCGAAATGCTGTTCGTCGCCTTGCTCGATGCAGCTGCGCACCAGTTCGCGTTGCTCTGGCGTGCCGTTTTCCATCAGCCAGATCAGCGGCATGGTCGGTTTGCCTTCGCGCAAGTCGTCGCCCACGTTCTTGCCGATTTCGGTGGCGTCGCCTGCATAGTCGAGCACGTCGTCGATCAGCTGGAAGGCCGTGCCCAGTGAGCGGCCGTATTCGGCAGCCGCTTCGATATCGTCTTCGCTGGCGCCGGCGATCAGGGCGCCCAGTTGCGCCGACGCTTCGAACAGCTTGGCTGTCTTCGAGCGGATGACGTTCAGGTAGCTCTCTTGCGTCACATCCGGATCGTGCATGTTCAGCAACTGCAGCACTTCGCCTTCGGCGATCACGTTGGTGGCGTCGGAGAGGATTTGCATGACGCGCATATTATTGAGCGACACCATCAGCTGGAACGAGCGCGAGTGCAGGAAGTCGCCTACCAGCACCGAGGCGGCATTGCCGAACAGGGCGTTGGCCGTCTGGCGTCCGCGGCGCATCGACGATTCATCGACGACATCGTCGTGCAGCAGGGTGGCGGTATGGATGAATTCGACCACGGCAGCCAGTTCATGGTGCGCCGTGCCGCGATAAGCGTGGGCATTGGCCACCAGCAAAATCAGCACGGGACGGATGCGTTTGCCGCCTGCACTGATGATGTATTCAGCGATCTGGTTAATCAGAATCACGTCGGAGTGCAGTTTTTGGCGGATCACCGTATTGACTGCGTCCATATCGGCGGCAATCGTTTGCACGATGGTGTTTTGGTTAACGTGTTTGTTAGCGTCAGACAAGGCGAACCTGCATTAGATTGTGGGTGCGGCGATTATACGACAAGGCTTGCGCGAACGTGATGTTTGCCTATGACTGTAGAGCAATTGTTTGACCTTGTTGGCACTGGCGCGTGCTTTTCTGTCCGCCTGGCGCAAGCCTGACATGATGGTCAGGTTGTCGACATACCACGATCGTCAAGCTTTGTGAATAGTTTTTGACGCAATTTCTCAGTCCGTGTATAATCGCTGGTTCCCCCCTGTTGTGTACGGCTTGCTTTGCGTGACAGTGGGACAAATTCTTTCAACATTTGATGAGGTTTCAAATCATGTACGCGGTCATAAAAACCGGTGGCAAACAATACAAAGTTGTCGCTGGCGAAAAACTTAAAGTAGAACAGATACCGGCAGACATTGGTTCCGAAATCACCATCGATCAAGTTCTCGCAGTAGGCGCGGGCGACACCATTAAATTTGGTGCGCCATTGGTCGAAGGTGCAACGGTACTGGTTACGGTTGTGGCGCATGGTCGCCATGATAAGGTCAAAATTTTCAAGATGCGTCGTCGTAAGCATTACCAAAAGCATCAAGGCCATCGCCAGAATTTTACCGAAATCCAAATCGTTTCGATCAACGGCTAATCGCCGCTGTTTGAATTAATCAGCTATCAAGGAGTCTTAAATGGCACATAAAAAAGGCGGCGGCACAACGCGAAACGGCCGTGATTCAGAATCAAAACGTCTGGGCGTTAAAGTCTACGGCGGCCAAGCTATCAATGCTGGCGGCATCATCATTCGTCAACGCGGCACGCCAGTACGCGCCGGTGAAGGCGTAGGCATGGGCAAAGACCACACCTTGTTCGCGTTGATCGCGGGCAAAGTGAAGTTCGTTGTCAAAGGTGCTGGCTCGAAGCAATTCGTGACCGTTGTACCTAACGCAGCAGTACCAGCGTAATTCATCGCGGGGCGCCAGTTCGCTCCGCCGTGATCGCATGATGTAAGGCGCAAGCCTTCAATCGAAAGGCTCTGCCCAAGGTAGAGCCTTTTTAGTTTTATGGCGGCAAAATTATGAAGTTTATCGACGAAGCAAAAATCGAAGTCATCGCGGGCGATGGCGGCAACGGCTGCGCCTCTTTCTGCCGTGAAAAATTCCGGCCTTTCGGCGGTCCCGATGGCGGCGATGGCGGCAAGGGCGGTACCATTTGGGCAGTCGCCGACCGCAATATCAACACGCTCGTCGATTTCCGCTTCTCCAAAATGCACAAGGCTCGCAATGGCGAGCCTGGCCGTGGCGCAGATTGCTATGGCAAGGGCGCCGATGACATCCATCTGCGCATGCCCGTCGGCACCTTGATCATCGACAACGCGAGCGGCGAAATCCTGGCCGATTTGACCGAACACGGCCAGACCGAAATGCTGGCCAAGGGCGGCGAAGGCGGCTGGGGCAATATCCACTTCAAGTCCTCGACCAACCGTGCACCACGCCAAAAAGGCGAGGGCAAGGAAGGCGAACGCCGCGAACTGCGCCTGGAACTGAAAGTACTGGCCGATGTGGGCCTGCTGGGTATGCCGAACGCCGGCAAGTCGACCTTCATTTCGGCCGTCTCGAACGCGCGCCCGAAAATTGCCGATTACCCATTTACCACCCTGCACCCGAACTTGGGCGTGGTGCGCGTGTCGCACGAGAAGAGCTTTGTGATCGCCGATATTCCCGGCTTGATCGAAGGCGCTTCCGAAGGCGCGGGCCTGGGCCATCAATTCCTGCGTCACTTGCAGCGCACGGGTCTGCTGTTGCACATCGTCGACCTGGCGCCGTTTGAAACCAACGTCGATCCTGTCAAGGAAGCCAAGGCGCTGGTCAAGGAACTGAAGAAATACGACGAGTCGCTGGTCGACAAGCCGCGCTGGCTGGTGTTGAACAAGCTCGACATGGTGCCGGAAGAAGACCGCAAGAAGCTGGTGAAGGACTTCCTCAAGCGTTTCGCCTGGAAAGGTCCCGTCTTCGAGATCTCTGCGCTGAACCATCAGGGTTGCCCGGAACTGGTGAATGCGATTTATCAACATCTGGAAGCGAAGAAACACAGCGAAAGCCGTGCCGAAGAAACGCAGATGACCGAAGAAGCACGCGGTATCTCGTCGATCGACCCGGATGATCCGCGTTTCAAGATCCTCGACTAAGCGCCTTACCCTGATGTCGGTACAGACGGTCGCTGTCGCGTCCTCGCGCAAGCAAGCGTGGCAGCGCCGTGTATTGCATCTGATCGCGTATGCTTACGGGCTGAGCGTGGTCGCCTGCCTGCTGTTCGCCGATGAAATGGCGGCCGGCATGGGCATCTTCCTCAATGGCGTCAATGGCTACAGCCAGTTCTACGCCTCCCATGTCGGTGTCTGGGGCGCTACCGCGCTCCTGGCGCTGTTCGCAGCACGGCAGGGCGAACCGCCCATCCTCGGCGATATCACTGCAATGTTGGTCCTGGCGCAGCCCGCCGGCCGTTTGTACGCGGCCATCAGCTTCGGCTTGCCCCAGGGTTTTGTGTTGTTCATGTGCGCAATCGAGCTGACGGCGGGGCTGGCCTTGCTGCTGCTGCGTCCTGCGCGCTGACGTCTATTAAGTGAAGAGCGCCGCCCCATGGATTCCGTGATTCAAAAAGCTACCCGCATCATCATCAAAGTCGGCTCCTCGCTGGTCACCAACGATGGCCGCGGACTCGACCATGCCGCCATTGCCCGCTGGGCTGCGCAGATTTCCGGCTTGCGCGCGCTGGGCAAGGAAGTCGTGCTGGTCAGCTCCGGCGCCATCGCCGAAGGCATGCTGCGCCTCGGTTTCGAGCAGCGCCCCACCGATATCCACGAATTGCAGGCGTGCGCCGCCGTCGGCCAGATGGGCCTGGCGCAAATCTATGAAAGCAGCTTCCGCGCCCACCAGCTGGGCACGGCGCAAGTGCTGCTGACGCACGCCGACCTGGCGGACCGCGAACGCTACCTGAACGCCCGCTCCACCCTGACGACCCTGCTGCGCCTGGGCGTGGTGCCGATCATCAATGAAAACGACACCGTCGTCACCGATGAAATCAAGTTCGGCGACAACGATACCCTGGGCGCCCTGGTGGCCAATCTGATCGAGGCCGATGCGCTGGTCATCCTGACCGACCAGCACGGCCTGTTCTCGGCCGATCCGCGCAAGGACCCGAACGCTTACCTGATCACGCAAGGCGTGGCAGGCGATCCGGCCCTGGAAGCGATGGCCGGCGGCGCCGGCAGCAGCCTGGGGCGTGGCGGCATGCTGACGAAAATCCTCGCCGCCAAGCGCGCCGCCAAGTCCGGCGCCCATACGATCATCGCCTGGGGCCGCGACAGCGACGTGCTCAGCCGGCTGGCCCAGGGCGAAGCGATCGGCACGCAGTTGCTGGCACAAACAGGGCAATTGACAGCGCGCAAGCAGTGGATGGCCGATCATTTGCACACGGCCGGCGCAGTCGTGCTGGATGCGGGCGCCGTGCAAAAGCTGCGCCAGGAAGGCAAGTCCCTGCTGCCGATCGGCGTGACGGGTGTGAACGGCGAATTCGGCCGCGGCGCCGTGATCACCTGCGTCGATGCAGTCGGCGTGCCCGTGGCGCGCGGCCTGTCGAACTACACGAGCGGCGAAGCGCGCCGCATCATGCGCAAACCCTCCACCGAGATCGAGTCCATCCTCGGCTATATGGAAGGCCATGAGCTGATTCATCGCGACAATATGGTGTTGCTGTAGGTCGGATTAGGTGGGGCCGCCGAGGCCCGAAGGGCCGTAATCCGACACCACCACAGGCCAACAATGTCGTCGGATTACGGCGCCTTGCGCCTAATCCGACGCAGCGACTCCATCGGCCCTATTCGGGCCGTTTTTTTACCTACACCACGGCCGGCATCGGCGACTTGTCCTTGTAATCGCACAGGTCGGCAATCATGCAATTCCAGCATTGCGGCTTGCGTGCCGTGCACGTGTAGCGGCCGTGCAAGATCAGCCAGTGGTGAGCGTCATGCAGGAATTCCTTGGGGATGAATTTGAGCAGTTTTTGCTCGACGATATCGACATTCTTGCCTGGCGCGATGCCGGTGCGGTTCGATACGCGGAAGATATGCGTGTCGACCGCCATGGTCGGTTCGCCAAACGCTGTGTTCATGACCACATTCGCCGTCTTGCGGCCCACGCCGGGCAAGGCTTCCAGCGAGGCACGGTCGCGCGGCACTTCGCCGCCGTGCTGCTCGAGCAGGATCTGGCAGGTGGCGATGACGTTCTTCGCCTTGGTGCGGAACAGGCCGATGGTGCGGATGTAGCTGGCCAGCTCGTCGACGCCCAGCGCCAGTATTGTGGCCGGCGTATTGGCGACCGGATACAGCAAGCGCGTGGCCTTGTTGACGGACACGTCCGTCGCCTGCGCCGACAACAGCACGGCGATCAGCAGCTCGAACGGCGTTGTGTATTCGAGTTCCGTTTTCGGCGAAGGGTTGGCGGCGCGGAAGCGCGTAAAGATTTCCAGGCGTTTGGCAGCGTTCATGCGTCTTTTTTCGGCGTGGTGGGGGTGGGCGGTTCGGTCTGGGTGGCGGCGCTGGCGGCGGCCTTGGCGCGCGCGCGCTCCATGGCGGCGGCGATGATGGCGCGCTTGCGTTCCTTTTCCGCCTGTTCGTCGGGCGTGACGGGCACTTCCTGCGTCACTTCCTGCATCTTGGCGACGGCCTTGGCGGCCAGGCGCGCGTCGTTGGCCTCGGCTTCGCGGCGCAGCCGCTGCGTGCGGAAATCATGGCGCGCGCGCGCATCGTCCGCTTCCGCCTGGCTCCAGGCATCCCAGCCGGTGGCGTCGCCGCTGACGGGATACATGACGATGCAGTCGACGGGGCAGGGTGCCACGCACAGGTCGCAGCCCGTGCACAGGCTTGTCACCACCGTATGCATCTGCTTGGCGGCGCCGACGATGGCGTCGACGGGACAGGCCTGGATGCACAGGGTACAGCCGATACACAGCGATTCATCGATATAGGCGACCGATCGCGGACGTTCGAGGCCGTTGACGGGATTGAGCGGAATGACTTTTTTGCCCAGCAAGCCGGCCAGGCGCACGATACCCTGCGCGCCGCCCGGTGGGCACTGGTTGATGTCGGCGCTGCCGGCGGCAATCGCTTCCGCATACGGGCGGCAGCCGTTGTAGCCGCATTTGGTGCATTGCGTTTGCGGCAGCAAGTCTTCAATCTGGTCGGCAAGTGAGGGAGGGGCAGGGTGCGGCACGGTCATTTTCCACGGTAAAACGCCATTATCGGCCATCCGGCGCGCGCACAAGTAAAAACCTGTGTCGTGAAAGGGGATAGCACGTGCCATGGCAGGCCTGTTGCAGGTGCGCCGCAATCGTATTTTATTTCCAGTAGGAATGTCAAAGTGCAAATAAACAACTTTGAAATTTCTTTTTTTTGTGGGAGCATGATTTTTATCAAGCCAGTGATCAAAAAAAGCCGACCGCCAGTCCTGTTGCCGCGCCTGCATTGCAAGGCGCGCCAGGCCATAGGAGCCAAACATGCGTTTCCTCCGGACAGTTGGTTTGCCCTTCTGTTTGCTCATGCACTCTGCGCTTGCCCTTGCGCACGGGCAGGCAGGATCTCCTATGGCGGCGCCGGGCGCTGCCAGTTCGCGCATCGTCCGCTTCGCGGCGGAAGACTGGCCGCCCTTCATTTCCCATAGCCTGCCTGCTGATGGCATGTCGGGCGCCATGGTCAGCGCCGTCTTCGAGCGTCTCGGTTATACGGTCAGATATGAATATTTTCCCTGGAAGCGCGCCATGCAGTTCGGCCTGGCCAGTCCCCGCTATGCTGGCTTCCTGGCCGTCTGGCGCACGCCTGAACGGGAAAAACTCTGCCACTTTTCTGTTCCGGTTGGCAACACACAAGGGGTGCTGGCCTACCTGAAGGAGGATGGCGTGCCCGGTACCAACCTGGCCGAACTGGGCCAGCTGCGTATCGGCACCGTGGCCGGCTATTCGAATGGCGAGCAGTTCGATGGCATGGTGGCGCGCGGCGAACTGAAGACGGAAGAGGGCTTGAACGACGCGACGAATTTGAAGAAACTGTTCATCAAGCGATATCGCGTGATCGTCATCGAACGCCACGTCCTGCAGCACTTGCTGATGGGACGCAACTTCAGCAAGGCCGAGCGTGAGCGCATCGCCATTATCGATACCGTTTTCAAGGAGCGCCCCGTGCATGTGTGCTTCCAGCGCACAGCAGACGGCGCAGTGCAGCAAAAGCGCTTCAACGAGGCGGCGCGCGATATCGACACGGCCAGGCTGGAACGCGATTACTGGAAGCGGCTCGACCAGAGTCTGGCGACGGCTCCACCGAATCCCTGAGCTGTCGCGCCACTGTTGTTCGTTGCCAAAACGAAATATCTAAATACGAAACCATTCGTTCTTGTTTGTTTGTCCATCCTTTAGTCTGCAACCACTGTGTTGACGACTTTGAAAGGATGTTTTCGTATGCTGGAACTGATTCACAAGCACTACCCCGCAGCACGCCTGCGGCAACTGGCGCACGCCGTCTCGGTGGCCGTGCTGGCGCTGGCAACGCCTGGCGTGGCGCATGCGCAAGCCGCGCTGGCCGCCGCACCGCTCGACGCCGTCATCGTCACGGGCGCGCGCGGCACGGGCCGCACCGTGGCCAACAGCGCCGCGCCCATCGACGTGATCAGCGCCCAGCAATTGCTGGCCACCGGTAAATTGAATCTGCTCGATGCGCTGGACACGGCCTTGCCATCGTTTAACTTGCCGGCCCGCGTGCAGCCGGACCTGGGCAGCATCGTGCGCGCCGGCCAGCTGCGTAACCTCGACCCGTCGCATACGCTGGTGCTGGTGAATGGCAAGCGCCGGCATACGACGGCCATCGTCAATGAGGATGGCTTTCCCGGTTCCGTCGCCACCGACCTGGCCCTGATCCCCACGGGGGCCATTGCCCGCGTGGAAATCCTGCGCGACGGCGCCTCGGCCATCTACGGCTCCGACGCCATCGCCGGGGTCATCAACATCATCCTGAAAGCCGATGACAAGGGCAGCTTCAGCACGCAGCTCGGTTCCAGCTACGATGGCGACGGCACGAACGGTTCCGCGCGCATCGATGGCGGCACGCGCCTGGGCGAACACGGCTTTGCCCACTTCGGCGCCGAAGTCCAGCGCCAGGGCATCGCCGTGCGCAATTTCGGACTGAATCCCGGCTATCTGTCGTATCCTGCCGTGCGCAACAGCGATGGGCAACTGGTGAAATTGGGACCGAACAACAGCTTGCCGGCCGGCGCTTCGCCGAACCCGGCCGAAGCGAGCCGCAACAGCAATCCATGGCGCAATACGGGCGTGCCGCAAAGCACGACCGCTTCGCTCAGCGCCAACCTCGGCTATGACGTGTCGAACGAAGTGCAGCTGTACGGCTTCGGCACGTATGCCCACCGCAATGCCCGCTCGGCGCAGAATTTCCGCTTGCCCAACACCATTTTCAATAACAACAAAGGCTTGCTGTCCGTGTATCCCGATGGCTTCACGCCGTATGAAACGACGAGCGAAAACGACTTTTCCTTGACGGGTGGCATCAAGGGCGAGACGGCGGGCTGGAGCTGGGATATCAGCAGCACCTACGGCCGCGACGATATCGACGTGGGCGTGGAAAACTCGGCCAATTACTCGCTGCCTTATCCGGG
Source organism: Janthinobacterium sp. SUN073 (assembly GCF_030397665.1). GTDB lineage: Bacteria > Pseudomonadota > Gammaproteobacteria > Burkholderiales > Burkholderiaceae_D > Janthinobacterium. The sequence continues at coordinate 110,493 of NZ_JAPUBT010000010.1, forward strand.
TGGCAAGACCGATTTTACGATCGGCAATCAGCGCTACAGCCGTTCGACCACCAACGCCGACTTGCGCCGTCCCGTGGTACTGGGATTGAGCGAACCGGTCGACCTCAGCGTCGGTCTCGAGTATTCGCATGAAACGCAGCAACGTAGCCCGGGTGAACCTGCTTCCTGGCAGGGCAGCGGCTCGTCGGCGCTGGCCGGTTATCTGCCCGTCGATGCGTCCGACACGGCGCGCCACAGCTATGCCGCGTATATCGGCCTGGGCGCCAAACTGACGCCGCAATGGTTGCTCGATACGGCCTTGCGTGCCGAAAAATATTCGGATTTCGGCAGCAAGACGACGGGCCGTTTGTCCGCCCGTTATGACGTCACACCCGCCGTGGCCGTGCGCGGCACCGTCAGCAATGGTTTCCACGCCCCCAGCCTGGTGACGCAATCGTATTCGAACACGTCTGATCATGCGGGCGTTCCCTACACCCTGGCGCAGCCGAATTCGGCCGCCGCGCGGGCCCTGGGTGCGCAAGCGTTGAAACCGGAAAAATCGACGAATCTGTCGGCCGGGCTGACCTTCAATCCGACGCCCACCCTGCGCCTGGCCGTTGATGCGTATCAAATCAAGGTCAGCGACCGCCTGGGCGTGTCGTCGAACATCGGCATCGACCGCAGCTCGGGCGTGGCGCTCGACGGCAGCGGCCGGCCGCTGACGGCGGCGCAAGCGACCGTCATTGAAAACCTGCTGCGCTCGGCGGGTTTGACGGTAGGCAATGGCCTCGTCGCGCATTATTTTGCCAACGTGGGCGACACGCGCACGCGCGGCATCGATTTCACGGCGGACGATGTGCTGCGCGTGGCCGATGGCAAGCTACGCTGGACGGCGGCGGCGAATTTCAACCACACGAGCCTGGTTGGCAAGGCGGCCTTGCCAACGGTGCTGCAAGGCTTGCCGAACATCGGCACCCTGAGCAAATCGGCCGAGTACGACTTGCTGTACCGGGCCCCGCGCGACAAGGAGATCGTCACCCTGGCGTATGAAAAAGCCGGTTGGACGTTCAACCTGCGCGAGACGCGCTACGGCAAGCTCAAGCGCCTGAACGCCATCACAGGCGGTGATTATCAACTGAAGGCCGCCTTCGTGACGGATGTCAGCGTCGGCTACGACATCAGCAAGCGCATCAACGTGACGGTGGGCGCCAACAATGTCTTCGACCAGAAGCCCAGCCAGGTGCCGCGCGAGGCACGCAGCGCGTCGAATCTGGCGCAGTACACGGGCGCGTATGACAACTCGGGCCCATTGGGCGTACTGGGCGGCTATTACTACGCCCGCGCCACGATTCACTTTTGATCTGCCATCGCTATCTCCATACTTATAATCAAGAACGGGAAATCCTCTATGTCTGACAAAAATCAACACGCGGCCATCGATCTGGAATGGGCCAATCTCCTCTCGCCGCAACGCCGTACGGTCTTGCGTGGCGGCGGCCTGGTGGCGGCGCTGGCCGCCTCTAGCCTGGCTGGTTCGGCGCTGGCGCAGGATGGCGCCGTCAAACGCGCGAAACCAGCACCCGGTAAAAGTCCGTGGGGCGAGCATACGGATACGGCGCCCACACCGCGCCCTGTCAGCGTGCGGCCCGGCGAGGAAACCTTGCCGGGCAAGCCGCGCGCCTACACGGATATCGAGAGTTATCACGCGCATATCTATTTTGATGAAGACAGTTACCAGAAGGCGGCGCTGATACGCAAGTGGGCGGCCGAGCGCTTCCAGATCGAGCTGGGCGACTGGAACCTGGAGCCGCGCGGCCCGCACGTGACGCCCTCGTTTTATTTCGGCTTCACCAATGATTTGCTGCCCGTGATCGTGCCGTGGCTGCAGCTCAACAGCTTGGGCTTGACGATATTGATCCACCCGAATACGGAAGATCCCCGTGCCGACCATCTGTATTACGCGCTGTGGGTGAACCGTTCGCAGCCCGTGAATGGCTACGCGATGAAGAAGCCGGGGCCGGGCGAGCCACGAGTCGAGCAGATTTTTGTCAATACGCGCCCGACGGTGAAAATCGAAACGTCGCGCGCATGAGTTGGGCATAAAAAAACGCCACGCCAGTGTGAACTGGCGTGGCGTTTTGATGGATATGCTGTGTATTAGCCGTGTTTCTGGATGAATTCGCCGATTTTCGGGCAAATGATCTCGCGCCAGCGGCGGCCCGAGAAGATGCCGTAGTGGCCGCATTTCGGCGCCACGAAGTCTTGTTGCATCTCGGCGGGAATGCCGGAACACAGGTCATGCGCCGCCTGCGTCTGGCCGGCGCCGGAAATGTCGTCCAGTTCGCCTTCTACGGTAAACAGCGCCACGTTCGTGATGTCTTGCGGACGCACCAGTTGGCCGCCCACTTTCCAGGTGCCCATCGGCAGGCTGAATTCCTGGAAGACCGTTTTGATGGTTTCCAGGTAGTACTCGGCCGGCATGTCCAGCACGGCGTTGTACTCGTTGTAGAACTGGCGATGGCCTTCCGCCGGCTCGTCATCGCCCGTCACCAGGTGCATATAAAACTCGCGGTGGCTTTGTGCGTGGCGGCCCGGATTCATGGCGATGAAACCGGCGTGCTGCAGGAAGCCCGGATACACCTTGCGGCCAAAGCCAGGGTAGTTCGGCGGCACCGCGTAGATCACGGTGTTTTCAAACCACGAGAATTTCTTTTCCGTCGCCAGATTGTTCACTTGCGTGGGCGAGCGGCGTGGATCGATGGGGCCGCCCATCATCGTCATGGTTTTCGGCATGTGCGGATCTTTGGCCGTCGCCATCAGCGAGATGGCAGCCAGCACAGGCACGGTCGGTTGACAGACGGAAATCACGTGCAAGTCAGGCGCCAGCAGGCGGATGAACTCTTGCACATAATAAATGTAGTCGTCCAGGTGGAACGGGCCTTCCGTCAGCGGTACCATGCGCGCGTCCGTCCAGTCGGTGATGTAGACATCGTGCTCGGCCAGCAAGCCGCGCACGGTGTCGCGCAGCAGGGTCGAGTGGTGACCGGACAGGGGGGCAACCAGCAAAACTTTGGGCTGTTGCAAGCCAGTGGCTTCTTTTTTGAAGTGAATCAGGCGGCAAAACGGTTTTGTGACGACAATGTGTTCGCGGATGTCGACGCTCTCGCCCTGGACGAGCACGGATTTGATGTCGAATTGCGGTTTTTCGTAGTCTTTGCCAAGGCGGTACATCAGCTCGTAGCCGGCTGCGATGCGTTGCGAAAACGGAGTGTGGGCCAGTGGGGAAACCGGGTTGGTAAATAACTTGGAGGACATGTCTGCCCATTGCATCACCGGAGTGAGGAAAGAGCGTTGCAGTTCGTGCAGTTGGTAAAGCATATAGAGTCCTTGTTTAATTCCAAGCGCCAATATCGGCTCAAATATCATAATCCAATTCTACGATATTTGTTGAGGACAAAATGTGCTTTACCGCGCATAGGTCCATAGTTTGCGCATCGATGTGACAGCGCGCCACACTTGCGTGGATAGACCTGCAATGATGTTTTAAAAGCAAAAAAAAGCAGCGTTTCCGCTGCTTTTTGTACCTTTATTTGCCGCTACACCCCTGCGGGGAAGGCGATCCCCGCCGGAATGACCGCCGCAACTGCCGTGCGCTTAACGCACCAGCATGTCGAGCTTGTCCTTGACGTCCTTGTATTGCTCGGCTTCCGGCAAGGCAGCCTTCGTCTTGGTGATCGAAGGCCAGTTACGGGCCAGATCGACGTTGATCTTGATAAAGGCTTGCTGGTCGCCCGGCACGTCTTCTTCCGCGAAAATCGCGTTCACCGGGCACTCTGCCACGCAGACGGCGCAGTCAATACATTCGTCCGGATCGATCGCCAGGAAGTTCGGGCCTTCCCGGAAACAATCTACCGGGCAGACATCGACGCAGTCGGTGTAGCGACAGGCGATGCAGGATTCGGTGACAACGTGGGTCATAACAGTCCTATCAATTTTGGGGGAGGTGCTGTAGCGCCTGCAGGAACCTCGGCGGCGCATACTAAAGCAAAGCATTGTATTTTAAGGCAATTCGCTATTTCTCACAAATCCCGCTTATATACAATACATATAAGCAAATTCATTTTTTCGCGTTGCCGTTGCCGCGCAGAGAGTGCAATTCAGCGACTATCCGGGACGTTGCCATGACGAACGCGGCAAGAAAGCGACAGTCGCCCGAAGTGGCAGGGTGCAGGTCGGGCGGCGTGCTGACTTGCCGTGTGGTGTTTTTGTTTTACTCAAATCAAGATCGACACAAAATACATGCCAGAAAAATCAGGCACTGGCACGTATTTGCGTCAGCAACTGTTGCCAACGTGCATTTTCAGCACTGCCATCCTCGGCAAACGTGATGGTGCGCCGCGCGGTGGGCGCGTCGACGGTGATCTGCCAGCGGGGGATATCGGCACCCAGCTGTTCAGCCGTGGCTTGCTGATGCGTGAAAAAGCCGCTGCTGGCCAGTGCCGCTTCCAGTCCGGGGCCAGCCGGATGGGCCTGCGTATCGATGTCGTATTGTTCACTCAGGCCGGCAAAGCCGCCGCTGCTGCGGGCTGAAATTTTCATGCTGCTCCTTGTTGTCGATGGTGGTGGGGCCAAATCCGGCAGGCCTGAAGCGTGCGCGCTGGTGCGCAGCTGCGTGGTTGTGCCGCGCAGTTGTACTGTCTATCGGGCGCCGTAACTGCGGCACCAGGCGGCCAGCGCTTCGCGCTCCGCTTCAAGCAATTGATCCGACTCGCTGTATTCCGCATGGTTCATGGTACCGCAGCAGGCGCGCCTGTCTTGCACGGCGCCGTCCCCGTCGACGACGTCGGCGGCAAAGCTCATCTGGCCATCTTCTGTCATGGCATTCGCCTTGAGTACTTCGCGCACGGTAAAACTGTTGCGGATGTAGTCGAGGTAGGCGCCATTGCCATCGGCCTCGGCGATCGTCAGCATGTGGCCGGCCACGTCGGCATACGTGGCGGCTTGCTCGGGCGACGCCACCAGGGCACGCAGGACCAGGCTGCGCAGGTAGTCGCCGCAGCGGTGCAGCACGGCCGCGTCGTCTTCCAGCTGGGGCTGGCGTTCGTGGGCAAAGATGTCGGCCAGGATGTCGTAGATGGCGCCCGTAAATACTTGCGAGATGGCGTGCACTTCCGTGCCTGCTTCCGATAGTTTGATGTCGTTGTCGGCATTGCGCAAGCCGTTAGGCCGGCCCAGGGCCAGGCCGAACTGTTCCGCCAGATCGGCCAGGAAGGTCTTGTCGTGCAGGTCGGACTTGGTTTGGGCGATCACCGCTTCCACCTGGTCCAGCTGCGACAGGGCCAGGAAGATGGCGGTCAGGTCGCCGAACGATTCGTGCAAGCCGCCCGTTTGCGGTGGATTGTTACTGAGCAGCCAATTCGGTTTCAGGCCATCGAGCACGGCGTGCCCCGTTTCATGCGAGACGATGTCGAGCGAGCGGCAGGTGTAGACGCGCTCGGTGGCGCCGCTGGGGATGAAGTCGCCGAACTTGAGGGCCTTGTCGCTGCGGCTGTAGTACGCGTTCATGACATTGGGCAAACCGTGCGGGAACACACGCAGGGGCGCCGTATTGCTGGCGCTATTCCATTGCCAGGGCAGGGGCGGCGCCGTGTCGTTGCTGGCCAGCGCGCGCTGGTACATGGTGAGCGTCATGCGCACGATGGCAAAGGTGTGCACGGCATCGAACTGGTCCGTGTTGGGCGAGACGATGAAGTCGCCGAAGGCATTCGGGCTGACCTGCGCGATGCCCGGTTCGCCAAACGTGATGCGCGCGTCGCGCGGGCCTTGCAGGATCAGGCCGGGCAAAAAGGCCTTGCGCGTGCCCAGGTCGCTCACGGACGGGTCTTGCTTCCAGATCAGCACGCGCGAACCGACGGGCACGGCGGCCAGGTTGCGGGCCGTTGCCTCGCTCAGGCGGGGCGGGCCCGGCTGCAAGGTCAGTTGCGCATTCTTGCGGTGCTGGCGGTACGGCGCCGAGGGGGTAGGGACATAGCCGACGGGCAGGGACACGCATTTGGTCAGCACGGCTTCGACCGGCACGATGACTTTCTGGTCCATGGTAGCTCTCCAAGATTACGCGCAGCTGGAATTGGAATAGTCGTCCCGCTTCGGTGTATCCGGTTTGATCTCGCGCAAACGTGATGCGGGACGGCGGGCGTTTTTTGCCAGTCCAGTGCCTGCTGCGGCCGCGCCTGCCGCACGCTGGCTGGTATGATGCTGACCGTATGGCCCCCGTTTTTATAATAAAAGGATCGTTTGATGGCGGATATAAATATAGTTCAGCAACATAAGCTGACAGCAACAAAGGCGCGCGAAGCGGCGCAGCAAGTGGCCGACAAGCTGGCCCAGGAATATGACCTGGCGTGCGCCTGGGATGGCGATGTGCTGCGTTTCGAACGCAGCGGCGTCGATGGTTCGCTGACCCTGGAAAAAGAGCAGGCGCAACTGCAAATCAAGCTGGGCTTCATGCTCAGCGCCTTTGCTTCCACGATTGAAGGCAAGATCGCCGAGAAGATGCGCAAGGTGTTTACCGAGTCAGTTTGATCCGCTTGTCTGGCGCCATGTTTGGTGCTAGGAAGCGTGTCACAGCGATGGGCGAAAAGATGATGCAAACACGTCTCTTTTCGCCTTTTTTACGTCTGACTGTACGCTGGCGAACATTGCTATCACATTTCTATTTGGAAAGCCATTGGACTTTGGTGTCTTTTTGCGTTATACTTGAGTCATATTTACAACAGCTACACCGCGTTTCACCTTCTGCTTCGCAGTACTCTCCGCTCGCTGAGTGGTGAATAATTCTTCGGGTTTTACACCTGCATCCAGTTAAAAGTAGTTTGGTCGATTTTTCGGTCAAATACATTTGGTGCCATGTATTTGCATGGCGCTAGCGTTGTTAAAAGTCCTGAACCACAGCCTCTTTTAGCACGCACACGGCACCCCGGCATCGGCTTTGGCCATCCGCTGGTCACACGCGTGTCACCCCCTGTTTACTGTCGCTCCCGTGCGCTTTTGCGCCGTGGCGTAGCCGACGCAGCAGGGTTTGCTGATTCCCGCCGCAAGCTGGCAGCTTGCTGGGTTTCATTCCATTCGTCAAATCGAGGGAGAACCACATCGTGGCAAAACAAATTATTATCGACCATGTGTTCAAAGTGTTCGGCGACAAGCCAGAAGAAGCACTTGAACTCGTCCGCAAGGGCGCCAGCAAGCAGGACATCCTGGCCAAGACCGACTGCACCATCGGCGTCTTCGACGCTACCTTTACCATCGAAGCGGGCGAGATCTTCGTCATCATGGGCCTGTCCGGTTCGGGCAAGTCGACCCTGGTACGCATGCTGAACCGCCTGATCGAGCCGACCGCCGGCCGCATCCTGATCGACGGCAACGACATCAATACCTTGCCGGACGCCCAGTTGCGTGCCCTGCGCCGCAAGGACATCAGCATGGTGTTCCAGTCGTTCGCGTTGCTGCCGCAAATTACCGTGCTCGACAACACTGCCTTCGGCATGGAACTGGCCGGCATGCCCAAGGCCGAGCGCCATGCGCTGGCCCAGCAAGCGCTGGAGCAGGTCGGCCTGGACGGCTACGGCGCCAGCTATCCCGACGAATTGTCGGGCGGCATGCAGCAGCGCGTGGGCCTGGCCCGCGCGCTGGCTTGCGATCCATCGATTTTGCTGATGGATGAAGCGTTTTCCGCGCTCGATCCGATTATCCGTACGGAAATGCAATCGGAACTGCTGCGCTTGCAGCAAATCAAGCGCCGCACCATCGTCTTCATTTCGCATGACCTCGACGAAGCCATGCGCATCGGTGACCGCGTTGCCATCATGAAAGACGGTCACGTGGTGCAAGTGGGCACGCCGGAAGAGATTTTGCGCAAACCAGCCAACGATTATGTGCGCAACTTCGTGCGCGGCGTCGATGCGGCGGCCGTCTTCAAGGCCAGCGATATTGCCCGCAAAAGCCAGATCGTGGTGTCGGAATCGCCGAGCCGCGGTTCGCGCGCCGCGCTGTCGATGCTGGAAGAGCAGGATCGCGCGTTTGCCTATGTTGTCAATCCGCAGCGCAAGTTCCTCGGCGTCGTCTCGGTCGATTCGCTGCGCAGTGCGCTCGACGGCCATGTCGGCCCGCTGGGCCTGGCACATGCCTATCTGCCCGACGTGCAAACCATTAACGCAGATGAGCCAGTCGCCGGCCTGTTCGGCCAGGTGGCGCAACTGCCTTACGCCGTCCCTGTGGTGGCCAATGACGGCAGCTTCCGCGGCGCCATCAGCAAGACAACCTTGCTGAAGTTCCTCGACCGCGACACGCCAGCTATTGCCGAGCCACAACAACAGAAAGGACAAGCATGAACCCAAGCACCGTTTCTACCGTAGAACCTGTTGTTGAACAGGCCGCCCAGATCAATCCCTGGGCGCTGACGCCGCCCACCGACGCCAGCACCGCGTGGCTCGATGCCGCCGCGCCTGCCGTGCAGCCGGAACAGGCGTCCGGCTTTCACCTGACACAGATTTTCGACGGCTCGCTGCCGCTGGAAAGCTGGATCAACCAGGGCCTGGGCTGGGTCGTGGCGCATTTCCGCCCCTTCTTCCAGGCCGTGCGCGCGCCGATCGACAGCGTATTGTCCGGCGTGGAAGGCGTGCTGCTGGCCGCTCCGTCGCTGACGGTGATCGCCATCATCGGCTTGCTGGCATGGCAATTTACCAGCCGCACGCTGGCCATCGGCACCGTGCTGGCGCTGCTGCTCGTGTCGATGCTGGGCATCTGGCCGGAAGCCATGACGACCTTGTCGCTGGTGTTGACGTCGCTGGCGTTCTGTCTGGCCATCGGTTTGCCGCTGGGCATTTTCCTTGCCAGCAGCGACCGCGCACAGAATATCCTGCGCCCCCTGCTGGACGCCATGCAGACCACGCCCGCCTTTGTTTACCTGGTGCCGGTGGTGATGCTGTTTGGTATCGGTAATGCACCAGGCGTGATCGTGACGATCATCTTTGCCCTGCCGCCACTGGTGCGCCTGACCAACCTGGGTATCCGCCAGGTGCGTCCGGACCTGATCGAAGCGGCCCGCGCGTATGGTGCCTCGCCGTGGCAGTTGCTGACCCGCGTGCAGTTTCCGCTGGCCATGCCGTCCATCATGGCTGGTATCAACCAGTCGCTGATGCTGTCGCTGTCGATGGTCGTGATCGCCTCGATGATCGCCGTCGGTGGTCTGGGTCAAATGGTGCTGCGCGGCATCGGCCGCCTGGACATGGGCCTGGCAACCGTGGGTGGCCTGGGCATTGTGCTGCTGGCCATCACCCTGGACCGTTTGACGCAAGCGATGGGTCAGCCGCGCCGTGGCGTGCGCCACTGGTATCAGACGGGTCCCGCCGGTTTCGTGCTGCGTCTGGTGCGCGGCAATACGAAGAAAAATAATGTTGAACAGCAAGCAACGCTGGCCAACGCACAATAAAGGAAGCACATGCATCAAATTGACAATTTTAAAGTGACGCAAAAATCGCAACGCAAGTTCCAGCTGTTTTCGGCCCTGGCGCTCGCCGCCCTGGCCCTGACCACCAGCCTGGCCATGGCGCAGACGCCGGCCGCCTCCGCCAATGAGTTACCCGGCAAGGGCGTCAAGGTGCAGCCGCTGCAAAGCTCGATCGCGGAAGAAACCTTCCAGACCATGCTGGTCGACAAGGCCCTGGAAAAGCTGGGCTATGAAGTGCAGCCGATCAAGGAAGTGGAGTACCCGACCGCGCATATCGCCATCGCCAACGGCGACGCCACCTTCATGGCCGTGCACTGGGACCCGATGCACAAGGATTTCTATAACAATGCGGGCGGCGACGCCAAGCTGTCGCGCACGGGCCAATACGCCGGCCCTGCCGCGCAGGGTTATCTGATCGATAAGGCGACGGCCGAGAAGTACAACATCACGAATATCGACCAGTTGCGCGATCCCACCCTGGCCAAGCTGTTCGACCATGATGGCGATGGCAAGGCTGACTTGACGGGTTGCAACCCCGGCTGGGGCTGCGAAGCGCTGATCGAGAAGCACATGGATGCGTACAAATTGCGCAAGACGGTGACGCACGTGCAGGGCAGCTATGCGGCCCTGATCGCCGATACCCTGGGCCGCTACAAGCGTGGCGAACCGATCCTGTACTACACATGGACGCCGTACTGGGTCAGTGGCGTGCTGGTGCCGGGGAAGGATGTGGTCTGGCTGAAAGTGCCATTCTCGGCCAATCCGGACAAGGTGAATACCCGCCTCGACGATGGCAGCGATTACGGTTTTGCCGTCAACACGGCGCGCATCGTGTCCAACAAGGCCTGGGCGGAGAACAACCCGGCCGCGGCCAAGCTGTTCGAGGTGATGCAATTGCCCGTGGCGGACATCAATGCGCAGAACGAGCGCATGCGCCGCGGCGAAAACACGCAAGCCGATATCGCGCGCCATACGGCCGGCTGGATCAAGTACCACCAGCAAAAGTTTGACGGCTGGATCGCGCAAGCGCTGGCGGCAGCGAAAAAGTAATTTGCGGCTGATACAGGCGTAAAAAAAGTGGCTACCGGTTTGGTAGCCACTTTGACGTTAACGGCCTGTTTTCACCTGTTTTGGTGGTTTTTTGTGAGTTTTCAGCCGTTTTTGGCTGATTTCTCAGTAAAACAGGCGTTGCTCGCGTTTAATCCTTCAAGTCTTCGATCAAGTCGATGTACTGCTGTTGCGCCTCTTCCTTCGAGGTGCCGGCCAGGGCCGCCCAGGCGTCGAACTTGGCGCGGTTGACGAAGTCGGTCATGCCAGGACGCTCGCCCGTGGCGTCGCCGCTCGAGGCTTGCTTGAACAAGGCATAAATTTTCAACAAGGTCATATTGTCCGGACGCTCGGACAGGGTCTTGGAATCGAGCTGCGCTTGTTCGAATTGCTCTTGTAAACTCATGATGGCTCCTGTGTGCTGATGGAATCGCTGGAAAAGTGCGGCAGGCGCGGCGGAGTGGCCACCGTGCGTGCTGCAGTGCCTGACATCATAGTGAAAAAAGCGCGCCGTGCATTAGAGGGGATACTCAAAACAAAAGCGCCGCCGCTCGATGAAGAGGGGCGGCGCCAGATACAGTCGCTTGAGCGCTGCGAAGTCCGTTCTTATACGCCCAGCAGTTCGACGTCGAAAATCAGGGTGGCGTTCGGTGGAATCGCGCCGCCGGCGCCGCGTGCGCCATAGCCCAGTGCTGCCGGGATGATCAGTTGGCGCTTGCCGCCCACTTTCATGCCTTGCACGCCTTCGTCCCAGCCTTGAATGACGCGGCCTGCGCCCAGCGGGAATTCGAATGGGTCGTTGCGGTCCTTGCTCGAATCAAATTTCGAACCGGCGCTGCCGTCGTCGTTTTGCAGCCAGCCCGTGTAATGCACGACAACATTGTTGCCGGCTTGCGCTTCAGCGCCTTCGCCGACGACGGTATCGATGTATTGCAGGCCGGAAGCGGTAGTGGTGGTGGTCATGATAATCCTTGTGTAGGCGATGAAAGCTTCAGATTGTAGAGCAATGAGTTGCAAAGCGCCATTCCAGGCGCGGGACAGGGAAAAAGGGGAAATTACGGTGATGTGTGGCTGCCGCTTGCATTTAAGGGGGGATTTCATACAAAAAATACAGTGTTCCACGTAAAATGCCTGTTTTGTATTTAACAGTGATTTCTTCCATGTTCCGCAGTCTACGCCGCCTTGTTTTTTCCTCGCTGTGCCTGGTTTCCGCAATGTCTACGGCGCAAGCCGAAGTGGTGGTGGTGCTCAATTCCCGTGATGCTACGGTGCAACTGCTGGACCAGAAAACCTATGCTCCCCTGTCCACCTTTGCCGTCGGCAAGGAACCGCATCACTTGATGGAAACGCCGGACGGCAAGTCGCTGATCGTCGCCAGTTCCGTCGGCAATGAACTGATTTTCCTCGACCCCGTGTCGGGCCAGATCCAGCGCCGCATCAGCAATATCCTCGACCCCTACCAGATTGGCTTTTCGCCGGACCAGAAGTGGTTCATCTCGAATTCGCTGCGCCTGGACCGCATCGACCTGTACCGCTACGACGGCAAGACCCTGACCCTGGCCAAGCGCATTCCATTGCCGAAGCTGCCCAGCCACATGGCCTTCACGGCCGACAGCACCATGGCCTTCATCACTCAGCAGGGCAGCAACCAGGTCAGCGCCATCGACTTGGCCACGCAGACGGTGAAATGGACCATGCCTGTCGGCCCGGCGCCGGCCGGCATCACGATGACGCCCGACGGCAAGCATTTGCTGGTCGGCATCATGGGCAGCGATTACGTGGAAGTGATCGACTGGCGCACGCAAAAGACCGTCAAGCGCATCAAGGCGGGCGCCGGCACGCATAATTTCCGCGCGCTGGGTGACAACCGCATGACGTTTGTCTCGAACCGCGTGTCGAACACGATCAACATCATCGACCAGCAAACCCTGGAAAACGTGGGTACCATCAATGTGCCTGGCGGCCCGGACTGCATGGAAATCACGCCCGATGGCAAGACCATGTGGGTCACCTTGCGCTGGATCAAGAAAGTGGCCGTGATCGACCTGACCACGCGCAAGGTGATCAAGACCATACCGGTGGGCCGCTCGCCCCATGGCGTGTATTTCGCCACCCATTCGCCGCGCATGTGATGACGGGTGTGATGATGCAATGCCTCACTTTCGCGGGCGGCGTGCCCGCTGTGCTGCTGTGCGCCAGCGTCATGCTGTCGCCTGCGCATGCCGCCGCAGCAGTACCAGCCGCACCTTCAGCCCCGGCCGCCTGCAAGGGCACCATCTACATGACCTTCGACACGGGTAGCCAGTCGCAAGCGCAACTGATCGCTGACGTGCTGAATAAGCGCCATGTGAAGGCAACCTTCTTCCTGGCCAATGAAAAGACCACGCGCGGCGACTATTCGCTCGATCCCTCATGGGCGCCGTACTGGAAAGCCCGCGTCGCCGAAGGCCATGCGTTCGGCACGCATACGTTTGACCATGTGTACTGGAAGAAGGATCTGGCCAGTGGCTTGATCCAGGTCAAGCCCCAGTTCGGCAAGGATGGCGGCAAGCTGGCCTCCTTCACTGATCAACAGTTCTGCGAGCAATTGCGCCGCGTCGATACGCGTTTCCAGGAGCTGACCGGGCACAAGCTCGATCCGTTCTGGCGCGCGCCGGGCGGCTACACCTCGCCGCGCACCCTGGCCGCCGGCAGCGCCTGCGGCTACCAGCATGCGGGCTGGGCGCCGGCGGGCTACTCGGGCGATGAGCTGCCCAGCGATAAGTATCCAAACGCCATGCTGCTGAAAAAAGCGCTGGCCAACTTGCGCAGCGGCGACATTTTCATTGCGCACATGGGCATCTGGTCGCGCAAGGAGCCGTGGGCGCCCGCCAACCTGGATGCCTTGATTTCCGGCTTGCAAGACAAGGGCTTCTGCTTTGCCACCCTGCGCGAGCATCCCGCCTACGCGCAAAAGAAGGGCCAGCCATGACCGCCGCCGACATCGTCAGCCTCGTCACGCCCGTCATCGACGCCGTGGTCGACGCCTTTGGCGTGGCGCAAGGCTGGCTGTTCCAGACTATCGTCAACCCCCTCGTGTATCACCTGGGCTTTGGCGAATTCACGGAAGAAGCGTTCGAAGGCACGGAATGGCTGCTGATCGGCCTGTGCGAACTGGTGCTGCTGTTTCTCGTGCTGCGTCCGCTCGAAGCCTTGATTCCCGCGCAAAAGATGACGGACCCGCGCGCCCGCTGGAACGATTTTATCTACACGGTGCTGCACCGCGTCGGCCTGTTTTCCGTGCTGGTCTTCTTTACGCTCGATCCGCTGATGGATGCCTTGGCCGGTGCTTTGCGTTTCGATAATATCCATCCATTCAACCTGGAGTCGCTGTTGCCCGGCATCAGTCCCTTGCTCAGTTTTATCATTTATTTTGTGATACTGGACTTTGTCGATTATTGCTACCATCGGGCTTCGCACCATTTCGGCTGGTGGTGGGGCTTGCACAGCCTGCATCACAGCCAGCAAAACATGAACTTGTGGAGCGATGACCGCAACCACTTGCTCGATGACTTCCTGCGCGACGTGGTGATGGCGCTGGTGGCGCTGGGTATCGGCGTGCCACCGGGCCAGTACGTGCTGCTGGTGTCGATTTCGCGCATTCTGCAAAGCTTGCAGCATGCGAATGTGAGGATACACTTCGGCCGCATCGGCGAGCGGCTGCTGATCTCGCCCCGTTTCCACCGCACGCACCACGCCATTGGCGTGGGGCACGAGTCGAAAGGCAAGGGCAGCATGGGTGGTTGCAACTTCGGCGTGGTCTTGCCGATTTGGGATATGCTGCTGGGCACCGCGAATTTCTCGGCGGGCTATGCGCGCACGGGCGTGCGCGACCAGCTGGCCCGCATCGACAGTGATGGCGTGGGCCGCCCCGGACGCGAGTATGGCCGCGGCTTCTGGCAGCAGCAATGGCTGGGCCTGCGCCGCATGGTGGAATTTGCAAGATTGAAACGAAAAGGACGCCGTTGATGCGTAATGTGTTGAATTCGTATGGCCGTGCTTTCCTGTCGCAATTGCATGGCAAGATACTGCTGTTGAGCGTTGCGCCATTCATCCTGTCGCTGATCTTGTGGGGAGCCCTGCTGTATGTGGGCTTGCAGCCGCTGATCGACAGCCTGCACGCGCTGTTCACGCAGTATGATTTCTTCCGCACCAGCGGCCAGGTGCTGTCCACCTTCGGCCTGGGCGTGCTGAAAGCCGTCATCGTGCCCCTGATCGCCATGTTCATGCTGCTGCCGCTGATGATCTTGACGGCGCTCATTTTCATGGGCCTGTTCGCCATGCCGGCCATCGGCCGCCACATTGGCGGGCGGCACTTTCCGCGGCTGGACAAGAAGCATGGCGGCAGCCTGCTCGGCAGTGTCGGCACTTCGCTGGCTACCTTTTTGCTGTTCATCGTCGTCTGGGTGCTCATGCTGCCGCTGTACGCGTTTCCACCTGCCGCACTGGTGGGGCAAGCCGTGCTGTGGGGCTGGCTGACCTACCGCGTGATGGCGTATGACGCCATGGCCGACTACGCCAGCGTGGAAGAGCGCCACGCCATCATGCGCACGCAGCGCTGGCCCCTGCTGGCCATCGGCATGGTCTCCGGCGCGGCCGGCGCCGTGCCGGGCATGCTGTGGATGGGCGGCGCGATGTCGGTGGTGTTCTTCCCCTTCCTGGCGGCGTTCGCCATCTGGCTGTATGTACTGATCTTTATCTTCACGGGTCTGTGGTTCCAGTATTACTGCCTGGAAGCACTGTCGCGTTTGCGGGGCGTACGCGGCATGACCGACGTGGCGCCGGCGGACGCTTGAGTATTTTTATCGAATTCTACGAGGGAGCTTCATGGCTATCGGATTGATCATCATCGGCGACGAAATCCTGTCGGGCAAGCGCACGGACCAGCATTTCCCGAAAGTAGTGAGCATGCTCAAGCAGCGTGGCTTGCAGCTGAGCTGGGCGGAATACGTGGGCGACGAACCGGCCCGCCTGGTCGCCTTGCTCAAGCGTAGCTTCGCCAGCGGCGACATCGTTTTCAGCTTTGGCGGCATCGGCGCCACGCCGGACGACCATACGCGCCAGGCGGCCGCCGATGCGCTGGGCTTGCCGCTGGTGCTGCATCCGCAGGGCAAGCTCAATATCGAGCAGCGCATCACGGAAATGGGAGCAGAGGCGGGCGTGCCGGCCGATTTGAACTCGCCGGAAAACCTGCACCGCCTGAAAATGGCGGAATTTGTCGAAGGCGCCGAGCTGATTCCGAATCCGTACAACAAGATTGCCGGCTTTGCCGTGCGCGAACATTATTTCGTGCCGGGCTTTCCCGTCATGTCCTGGCCCATGATCGAATGGGTGTTGGACACGCATTACAGCCATTTGTTCAACCAGGTGCCGCGTGCGGAACATGCCTTGCTCGTGTATGAAACGGCCGAATCCTTGCTGACGCCGCTGATGGTGCGCCTGGAAGTGGAGTTTCCACTGATCAAGGTGTTCAGCCTGCCTAGCGTGGGCGATGCGCAGACGCGCCGGCATATCGAACTGGGCGTCAAGGGCGAACCCGCGCAAGCGGCGACCGCCTTTGCGGACATGTGCGCCGCACTCGATGCCCTGCAGGCGGAATACACCACTATCTGAGCTGCTGCCCGCCCGGCGCCGGCGGTTTTTTTTCGCTGGCGTCCAGCCCGCCTTGCATCTTAGAGCCTATCCCAGTAGGGAGCGTCTTCTGCAGGCAGCGCATCAGGAGCGCGGACAAGGCGTGAGGAGGACGCGTGGCGAGCCACGCAACGACGATCAACGCAGTCCCCGCTTCTGAGGGGCGCCAGCAGGGGATGTATTCATCTACTGGGATAGGCTCTTAGTACGCAAGCGTACGTTCCAAGACGTTGTTTTTTTGCGAAAATCTTCGATGAAGCAAGATTTTTGTGCGCGCTCGTCAGTCGTTTTCATGCCGATGTGGTGGAATGGTGAACAGGGGCCTTGTGTGTCGAATGCGGGGTCGCCTGCCTGTGCAGTAACGTGTTTTTTTGATTCACTGGTATGGACATCATGTTAAGCAAGCTTTGTTGTGACCGGCCTTGGCCGGCCCTCGTCTTATCCCGCGCGGAGCGGTATCGCTACCGCCTTTTCCGCGCCGTCCAAACCCAACCTTACCCCAGCATCCCATGAAAGACACAGGCGTCAACCTGGCCGCGCAAGAGCGGCCCCCCTCTGATCCAGCTGCCGAGGCGCCGCCGCCGGCGAGCCCGCCGAAGAAGCGCCGTTCGCGCATCTGGCCGATCTTTGCCATTATTCTGCTGGCGCTGATCGCCGGCGTGGCGTGGTTCGTCATGCGCGAAGTGCGCACCTCGGCCCTGCAGGCCGAGTTTTTCACGCGCCTGGACCGCCAGCTGACGTTCAAGGTCGAGCCTGGCCCGGCGCCAGCGGGTGCCATTCGCTATCCGCAGCATGGCCCATACGATGAGCGCCTCGGCTATGCCAGCTTGCCTGACTTCATCACCAAGCTGAATGCGCGCGACTATGCCGTCACGGCGCAGGCGCGCATGTCGCCGAAGATGGTGGAGCTGGTCGACCGGGGCATCTTTGCCACGTATCACGAAAAAAACCGCGCCGGATTGACCATCCTCGATTGCCGCGCCGCGCCCCTGTTCGCGGCCAGCTATCCCGAGCGCATGTTCGACAGCTTTGCCGAAGCACCTCCCGCGCTCGTGCAAAGCCTGCTGTTCATCGAAAACCGCGAATTGCTCGACCCGGGCACGCCCGAGCGCAATCCCGCCGTGGAATGGGACCGTCTGAGCAAGGCGATTCTGGACAAGGCGCTGAACCTGTTCGGCGGCCACCGGGGCGGTGGCGGCAGTACCCTGGCCACGCAGATTGAAAAATACCGCCATTCGGAAGACGGCCGCACCAGTTCCATGCAGGATAAATTGCTGCAAATGATTTCGGCCAGTCTGCGCTCGTACCAGGATGGCGAAAACACCATGGAAGCGCGGCGCAAGATCGTCGTCAACTACCTCAATACCGTGCCGCTGTCGGCCAAAAGCGGTTTTGGCGAGGTCAACGGCATCGGCGACGGCATGTGGGTCTGGTATGGCCGGCCGTTTGCCGAGGTGAAGACTTTGCTCAAGGGCAATATGGACCAGCCGGACAGTGCGCTGGCCTACAAGCAGGCGCTGAGCCTCTTGATCGCGCAGCGCCGTCCTTCGCATTACCTGGTGGCCGGCGGCGCCGACCTGGAGGAATTGACCAACAGCCATCTGCGCCTGCTGGCGCAGGCGGGCGTGATTTCGCCGCAACTGCGCAATGCGGCCATCGCCGAGAAGCTGCGCCCGTCGACGGCCTCGGGCGTGCAATCGGAAGCATCGACCTCGTTCGTCACGCGCAAGGCGTCGAATGCCGTGCGCAACCACCTGGCCAGCATGCTCGGTGATCCGCGCTTGTACAACCTCGACCGCCTCGACCTGAAGGTGGTCAGCACGCTCGATGCGCAGGCGCAAAACGCCGTTACCAAGGTCTTGCGCGAGCTGCGCGACCCGGAAGTGGCGAAAGCGGCGGGCCTGACGGGCAAGGGCATGCTGGGCAATGGCGACCCTGCCAACGTGGTCTACAGTTTTACCCTGCTGCAAAAGGGCGATCAAGCCAACTTGCTGCGCGTGCAAACGGATAATTTTGACCAGCCGCTGGACATCAACGAGGGCGCCAAGCTGGACCTCGGTTCCACGGCCAAGCTGCGCACCCTGGTGACGTATCTGGACATCATCGACCAGTTGCACCAGCGTTACAGCGGCATGGGCGCCGCCGAGCTGGGCAAGATCGCCGTCGATCCGAAGGACATGCTGTCGCAGTGGGCTATTGCCTATCTGAAACCACTACCGCTGGGCGAGGCGCGCAACTTGCCCGCCATGCTGGCGGCCGCCATGCAACGCCAGTATTCGGGCAATCCGGGTGAAGGCTTCTTCACGGGCGGCGGCTTGCATCATTTCGGCAACTTCTCCAAGCTTGACGACAGCCGCATCATGACGGTGCAGCAGGCGCTGCGCCAGTCGACCAACCTGGTGTTCGTGCGGCTGATGCGCGACGTGGCCCGCTACTACATGTTCTCGCGTCCCGATTCCTCGGCCTCCCTGCTGGCGGACGCGGACGATCCGCGCCGGGCCCAGTACCTGAGCCGTTTTGCCGACAAGGAAGGGCGCGAATTCCTGCACCGCTTCTATCAGAAGTACCGCGGCAAGAGCGTCGACGAGCAGGAAAAGATTCTGCTGGCCAGCATCCGCCCGACGCCCGTGCGCCTGGCAAATATCTTCCGCACCATCAATCCGAAGGGCACGGTGGCGGAATTCGGCGATTTCCTGAACGCCAACTTGCCATCGCAAAACGAAGTGCCTCCCGAGCGCGTGGCCAAGATGTACCAGCAGTACGCGATGGAAAACTGGTCCTTGGCCGACCGCGGTTATCTGGCCAATGTGCATCCGCTGGAACTGTGGATGGTGGCGTATCTGCGCCAGCACGAAGGCTCCACCCTGTCGCAGATGGTGGCGGCCAGCGAGAAGGAGCGCCAGGAAGTGTACAAATGGCTGTTCAATACGCACCGCAAGCATGCGCAGGACCGCCGCATCGCCAACTTGCTGGAAGTGGAGGGGTTCCTGGAAATCCACCGCCAGTGGAAGAAGATGGGTTACCCGTTCGATTCGCTGGTGCCGTCGTATGCGACGACCCTGGGCGCGTCGGCCGACCGTCCCGCCGCGCTGGCCGAGTTGATGGGGATCATCATCAACGATGGCGTGCGCAAACCGAGCGTGCGCATCGATTCCATGCATTTCGCCGCCAATACGCCGTATGACACCATGGTCAAGCGGGGCACGAAGGTGGAAGCGGAGCAAGTGCTGTCGCCGGACGTGGCGAAAGCCGTGGCCAAGGCCATCCGCGAAGTGGTGTCGGACGGTACGGCCAAGCGGGCCAGGACGGCTTTCGTCGGCGCCGACGGCGTGCCGATCCCGATGGGCGGCAAGACGGGCACGGGCGACCAGCGTTTCGACGTGTATGGCGCCGGTGGCCGCCTGATCGAGTCGCGCTATGTGAACCGATCGGCCACGTTCGTCTTCAATATCGGCGAACGCTTCTATGGCAGCATGACGGCGTATGTGCGGGGACCGGAATCGAAGAACTACGATTTCACCAGCGCCTTGCCGGTGCAATTGCTGGTGTCGCTGGCGCCTAGCCTGATGCCGCTGATCGAGCCGCCCGCGCCGGCCGAGGGCGTGGCGAAACAGTGCACGAATTAAGGTATTGTTGCAGCTGAAAGCCGGCCTTCACAGGCCGGTTTTTTTTGAGGAAGTGCAATTGAACAAGACACAGCAGATTTTTCAGCAATATCACCGCTTTGACGATGGCGCGCTCGTGTCCATCGAGCAGCAGTATCAGCCCGGGGGCGTGCAAGCCGTGCGCATCGTCTTGTATGCAAGAAATCATGCGCTGGACGGCAATGTCTGGCGCCAGGTCGCCATCACGGTGGGCGCGGTGCGCGAAGTGCTGCTCAAGACGCCGGGCAACTTCATCAACCGCATTTGCTGCGGCGTGAAGTTGCTGCGTTTCGGCGACGTCTGGTGCGTCGATGTCGACGGCACCTACACGCACGACGATCCCGCGACACTGGACGAAGTGCGCCGCGATGGCGATTGCTACGTCATCGGCGGCACGGTCGAGGCAATCGAACTCGATTAGCCGGCAAACACGGCGGTTTTATCTTCCAGGCGCGCATGGTAGGCGGCGATGGCAGGATAGTCGGGGCGTTGCATGGGCGCCATCAGCCAGCGCTTGACGGACAGGCCCAGCACGATATCGGCCAAGGTGAACTGTTCGCCGCAGACGAAGGCACCCGTGCGCTGCAGCTGCTGCTCCAGGATGCCCATCATCTTGTTCCATCCGGCAATGCCGGCCGCCAGCTGCGCCGCATCCTGGTGTGCGGGGCTGTGGCGCACCAGCGACAGGAAGGCGTAGCGCCAGCTGTTGTTGAGGTCGCCCATTTGCCAGTCCATCCATTTTTCCACTTCCGCGCGGGCGCGGGGTGTGCTTGGCAGCAAGTCGTCGCGGCCCGCCTGGGCGCACAGGTAGCGGCATATCGTGTTCGATTCCCACAGCACCAGGTCGCCGTCGACCAGCACGGGCACCATGGCGTTCGGATTCAGGGCCAGGAAGGTGGCGTCGTCGGTGCTGCGAAAGCCGCTGCCCCAGTCTTCGCGTTCGTACGGCAGGTCGAGTTCCTCGCAGGTCCACAAGACTTTACGGACATTGATCGAGGCGGCTTTTCCAAGAATTTTCAGCATGCGGGGCTCCATGGGGCAGGTGATCGATCTGCCACTGTAGCGGATTTGGCCATGCGGCGCCGGTGAAAGTGCCTTGCATAGTTGAGGTTTTCTTGGCATCGTAGCCACCCATGAAACCTATGCGCCACCACATGTCCAAAATCCTCGCGTTCAGCCGCTTTTCCGTGCGCGATTTCCTCGCCACCGCCGGTCCCACCCTGCTGCTGGTCGGCGCGTTTTGCGCGCTCGCTTACTGGCTGGTCGACCCGGCGCCGCCGCGCCAGGTGAGCCTGTCGACGGGACAGGACAATAGCGCGTATGAAGAGTTTGGCAAGAAATACGCGGCCACCCTGGCCAGGCACGGCATCAAGGTGACCTTGCAGCCGTCGCTGGGCTCGCAGGAAAACCTGCAGCGCCTCAATAACGGCAAGACCGATATTGCCTTCGTGCAAAGCGGCTCGACGGAGCACGCCGATGCCGAGCGGCATGGCCTCATATCCCTGGGCAGCCTGTTTACGGAACCCGTGTGGCTGTTCCTGCGCGAAGACAAGGCGGTGACGGAACTGACGCAACTGAAAGGCATGAAGATCAACCTGGGGCCGGAAGGCACGGGCGTGCCCAGCCTGTTTCGGCAGTTGCTGTCCGTGAATGGTGTCGAGGCGAACGAGTTGACCGTCAGCGACTTGCAGAACACGCCCGCCACGGTGGAGCTGCTGGAAGGGCGCATCGATGGTCTCGTGTTCAGCTCGGCGCCGGAAGCGCCGCTGATCCAGATGCTGCTGCAAACACCGGGCATCAAGCTGTTTGATTTTTCGCAAGCGGAAGCGTACACGCGGCGCCTGCCTTTCCTCACGCATGTCGTTTTGCCGCGTGGCATCGTCGACCTGGGGCAAAACATTCCCGCGCAGGATTACCACCTGATCGCACCGACCGCCACCCTGGTCGCGCGCGAAGACTTGCATCCGGCCCTGGTCGACCTGTTCGTGCAGGCGGCGGCCAGTATTCACGGCGGCACGGGCTGGTTCCAGCAACAGGGGCAGTTCCCGTCCGCGCGCTACACGGAAATTCCCGTCGCGCCCGAAGCGCTGAAATTTTACAAGGATGGTGCACCCGTGCTGCAGCGCTACATGAGTTTCTGGCTGGCCAATTTCTTCGACCGCATGTGGGTGCTGGTGGTGGCGCTGGGTGCGTTGATATTGCCGCTGTCGCGCGTGGTGCCGCCGCTGTACGTGTGGCGCATCCGCTCGCGCGTTTACCGCTGGTATGGCCAGCTGCGCACGGTGGAGCAGGCGCTGGAAGATGTGCCGCCAGAGCAGCGCGCGCAAGTGTATGCGGCGCAATTGACGCGGCTCGATCAGATCGAGGAAATGGTCAACCAGATCTCGATTCCCCTGTCATTTGCCGATGGCTTGTACGGCTTGCGCAGCCACATCAATTTCGTGCGCAAGCGCATCTTGACCTTGATGGGCGAGCATCAGCCTGCGGAATCAAACTAAGGTGATCGACAGCTTGCGCCCCACCAGCGCGGCAGCGCGCTCCAGGGTGGACAGGGTCACGTCGCTGCTGGGGTCGAGCAGGCGGTCGAGTTGCGAACGGCTGGTCTGCAACAGCGCCGCCATGCGCGTCTTCGACATCGCTTGTTCCTGCATCGCCTGCGTCAGTTGCCAGGCGATCACTTCCTTGATGGCGCGGTTTTGCGTTTGCTCGAAGATGCCTTCTTCTTTTAAAAAGTCGTCGAGGCTGCTGCCCAGATGGGGCGAGGTGGCGTTCATGTCAGCTCCTTGTAGCGTTTGCGGGCCAGCGCCAGGTCGTCTTCCGGCGTGGTGCGGGTTTTCTTGATAAAGCCGTGCAGCGCCACCAGGCAATCGCCATGATGGCAGATCAGCACGCGGGCGATGCGGTTGCCGGGCAAGCTGCTGCGAATTTCCGATAGACCTTGCCCCAGATGCCGGCACAGGGGCATGCCCACGGGCCAGCGCCATTGCGCATGCATCAAGTCTTGCCCGATCACCTGGCGCTCTTCGATGGGCAACGATTTGAGCCAGTCGCGCACGGGTTCGCCGCCATTGCCGTTCGCATAGAACAGCAGGGTAATCTGCCGCAAACCGGAAGCATCCATGACGCACCTCTACGTTGTACTATATAAGGTACATGTTCGCAAGGTAAATCTGCGCCACAGTTGAAAAAATCGGGCGCGCATGGATGGTTGTAGCCGATGACGAGCCACAAGGTGGCCCGCCAGATCAAATACTGTTCAGATAGTCAGGTGGCCAGCGTCAGGCGCCCAGCCACGGCAATCCCGCTTTGCACCAGCCGCCGATCTGCTTGCGGTGGCCATCGGCATCCTTGTCGCCTTCAAAACCTTCGAGGATGTCGAAGCAGTTCATGTAGCCGTGCTCGGTCGCCAGCTTGGCCGCATGGCGCGACCGCACGCCGGAGCGGCACAGGAACAGCAGCACCTCGTCCTTGCCGGCCTGGGCAGCCAGTTGCGCGAGGAAGTCGGGATTCGGCACGCCGCCCGGGTAGGTGGCCCACTGCACCGCGCCGTGCTGGGTATCGGCGATGTCGACCCGGCCGACCCAGTCGCGCTCGGCATTCGTGCGCACATCGATGAGCTTGGCGGCGGCATCGCCCTGCAGCAGCTCATACGCTTCCTGCGGCGTGACGGCGCCGGCGTACGGCGTACCTTCATTGGCCCGGCTGCGGGCGGTGGTCAGGATGTCGGCGGCGGTAGTCATGGCGTCCTCGATGAAAGTGGGGTGGTGTGATCGATTATAGTGCGCCGTCCGCGCCCCGCAAATGGGAAGTCACGGTGCACGGCGCATGCACCACAAGAAGGCATTTTTCAAGAATGCGTACAAAATGCACGATAATGGTGCGTTATTCGTTTTTTGCACTTGCATAGTGCATTCTTGAATGACGCAAACTCAGCAGGAAAATCGCGGGCAGGAAAACTTTCACTGGGATGGCAGTCATTTTGCTGCCGGCGCCAGGGCGCTTCAGGAGCTGGCATGGAATCTGCTATGATCCTTATGAGTTTTGGTGGCACGCAATGTTTGCTTCGCTTCATCAGCCCAGACGCATTAAGGTCGGCTCACCCCACATTCATTTAGGAGATACGCATGGCAATGACAGCCGCAGAAGTCTTGAAGATGGTAGAAGAAAACGAAGTCAAATTCGTTGATTTCCGCTTTGCTGATACCCGTGGTAAAGAGCAGCACGTGACGGTTCCCGTGTCGCACTTCGACATGGATAAATTCGAGTCGGGCCACGCCTTTGACGGTTCTTCGATCGCTGGCTGGAAAGGCATCGAAGCGTCCGACATGATCTTGCTGCCGGATCCAAATACGGCCAATATCGACCCATTCATGGAAGAAACGACCTTGTTCATGCAGTGCGACGTGATCGAACCGTCGGACGGCAAGGGCTACGACCGCGACCCGCGCTCGATCGCGAAACGCGCCGAAGCCTACCTGAAATCGTCGGGCATGGGCGACACCGCCTACTTTGGCCCTGAGCCAGAATTCTTCATCTTCGACAGCGTGCGCTGGAAGATCGACATGTCGGGCTGCTTCGTCAAGATCGGTTCGGACGAAGGTTCGTGGTCGACCGGCAAGGATATCGAAGGCGGCAACAGCGGCCACCGTCCTACCGTCAAGGGCGGCTACTTCCCCGTGCCACCAGTGGACAGCTTCCAGGACATGCGTTCGGAAATGTGCCTGATCCTGGAGTCCTTGGGCATCCCGGTTGAGGTACATCATCACGAAGTCGCTGGCGCAGGCCAGAATGAAATCGGCACCCGCTTCTCGACCCTGGTCGAGCGCGCCGACTGGACGCAAAACCTGAAATACGTGGTGTGGAACGTGGCGCACAGCTATGGCAAGACCGCCACCTTCATGCCGAAACCTATCGTTGGCGACAACGGTTCGGGCATGCACGTGCATCAATCCGTATGGAAAGATGGCAAAAACCTGTTCGCTGGCGACGGCTATGCCGGCCTGTCCGATTTCGCCCTGTACTACATCGGCGGCATCATCAAGCACGCCAAGGCACTGAACGCGATTACCAACCCGGGCACCAACTCGTACAAGCGTCTGGTACCAGGCTACGAAGCTCCAGTGAAACTGGCGTACTCGGCGAAAAACCGTTCCGCCTCGATCCGTATCCCGCACGTGGCCAATCCAAAAGGCCGCCGCGTGGAAGCGCGCTTCCCGGATCCACTGGCGAACCCGTACCTGTGCTTCGCTGCACTGCTGATGGCTGGTCTGGACGGCGTTGCCAACAAGATCCATCCGGGCGAAGCCGCCTCGAAAGATCTGTACCATCTGCCGCCGGAAGAAGACGCACTGATCCCGACCGTGTGCGCTTCGCTGGAAGAAGCACTGGAAGCCCTGGACAAGGACCGCGAGTTCCTGACCCGTGGCGGCGTGTTCAGCGATTCCATGATCGACGCTTACCTGGAACTGAAAATGCAGGACGTGCAGCGCATGCGCATGACCACGCATCCTGCCGAGTTCGACATGTACTACTCGCTGTAATGGCGCCATGCCGGCAACTTGCCGGTAGTGAATAAAAAACGCGGGTGAGGCGATGGTCTTGCCCGCGTTTTTTGTTATGGCGCCACTGGGCGGTGTTGTATAGTCGGCCCAGGAACGATGCGGCACGAGCCGACAGGAGTGAAGATTGACCAAGCATTACAGAATGGCGCTGATGGCAGGATTGCTGGGCGCGGCGGCACAGGCGCACGGGCAGCTGTATGTGTGCGCCGATGCGCAAGGACACAAGACGTATACGGACAAGCGGGCTGGCGCGCATTGCCAGCTGCTCGATTTGCCGGGCGCCATGACGGCGCCGCCACGCAAGACGACGCCGCTGGCCGGCGCGCCTGCGCGGCCCGCCACGCAGGCGGTGGCTACGGCGGCGCCTGCCGCTGGCGCGTTTCCCAAGGTCGATGGCGCCGAGCAGCGTGCGCGCGACCTGGACCGGCGCCAGATCCTGCAGGACGAATTGCGCAGCGAAGAGCAGAAACTGGCGGCCCAGCGCCTGGAGTTCAACGAGGGCCAGCCTGAACGCCAGGGCAATGAACGCAACTATGCCAAGTATCAGGAAAGAGCGGCGCAGTTGAAAGAGAATCTCAACCGGACGCAGCAGAACGTCGAAGCCCTGAAACGCGAGATTGCGAATATTCGGTAAAGCACATGACAATAGACAACCATTCCAGCCGCCCCGCCCACCTGGCAGGCCTTGATTTGCTCGCTTCGGCCGTGATCCTGCTCGACGGCGACGGGCGCATCAGCTATGCCAACGCGGCGGCGGAAAACCTGCTGGAAAGCTCATTGAAGGCCCTGTCGCGGCAAAAGCTGACGGCGCTGTTCCTCAATCCCGAGGAGCTGGCCGGCATCTGCGCGCAAGCGCTTGAACACAAGTTTTCCGACTTGCGTCAGGACCTGAGCCTGGAGCGCCTGGGGCGCGAACCGCTGCGCGTGCACAGCATCGTCAGCGCGCTCGAGGCGCCGCGCGACGGCGTGCTGATCGAGTTGCGCGAAAACGTGCAGCAATTAAAACTCGACCGCGAGGAGCGCATCCTCGACCAGAGCCAGGTCAACAAGGAGCTGATCCGCAACCTGGCGCATGAAATCAAGAACCCGCTGGGCGGCATCCGCGGCGCGGCCCAGTTGCTGGAGCTGGAATTGCCGGCCCTGCACCTGAGCGAGCTGCGCGAATACACGCAAGTCATCATCAAGGAAGCGGACCGCCTGCAGACGCTGGTCGACCGCCTGCTGGCGCCGCACCGCCGCCCGCACATCGTGGGCGACGTGAATATCCACGAAGTGTGCGAGCGCGTGCGCAGCCTGATCCTGGCCGAGTTTCCCAGCGGACTGACCATTTCGCGCGATTACGACGCCTCGATCCCCGAGTTTCGCGGCGACAAGGAACAATTGATACAAACCGTGCTCAATATCGCGCACAACGCGGCGCAAGCGCTGGCCGAGCGCATCGAGGCGGGCGATGCGGAGCTGATTTTCAAGACGCGCGTGGCGCGCCAGGTGACCCTGGCCAAGGTCCGCTACAACCTGGCATTAGACTTGCATATCATTGACAATGGACCGGGCATCGCACCCCAGATCCGCGACCGGATTTTCTACCCGCTGGTGTCGGGCAGGGAAGGCGGCAGCGGGCTGGGTCTGACCTTGGCGCAAACCTTCGTGCAACAGCACCTGGGCGTGATCGAGTGCGAAAGCCGGCCTGGATACACCGATTTCAGGATCGTTCTCCCCTTGCCATAAGCGAGGAAGTATCCCACCCATGAAATCCATTGCGGGACGCACACACTAATGAAGCCAATCTGGATAGTTGACGACGACGAATCAATCCGCTGGGTGCTGGAAAAAGCCCTGGCGCGGGAAAATCTCGCCACCAAGAGTTTTGCCAATGCGCGCGACGCCATCGCCGCACTGGAATTTGACACGCCGCAAGTGCTCGTGTCCGATATCCGCATGCCAGGCGCGTCCGGCCTGGAGTTGTTGCAGACGGTCAAGTCGCGCTTTCCCGGCTTGCCTGTCATCATCATCACGGCTTTTTCCGACCTCGATTCGGCCGTCGCGGCCTTCCAGGGCGGCGCCTTCGAATACCTGGCCAAGCCGTTTGACATCGACAAGGCTGTCGAGCTGATCCGCCGCGCGCTGGAAGAGAGCCTGCGCGAGACCAGCGTCGAATCGGGCCCGTCGGAAACGCCGGAAATCCTCGGCCAGGCGCCGGCCATGCAGGAGGTGTTCCGCGCCATCGGCCGTCTGTCGCAATCGAATGTGACGGTGCTCATCACGGGCGAATCCGGTTCCGGCAAGGAACTGGTGGCGCGCGCGCTGCACAAGCACAGTCCGCGTGCGGCGCAGCCGTTCATTGCCCTGAATACGGCGGCGATCCCGAAAGATTTGCTGGAATCCGAATTGTTCGGCCATGAACGGGGGGCATTTACGGGCGCGCAGACGACGCGCCGGGGCCGCTTCGAGCAAGCCGAGAACGGCACCCTGTTCCTCGATGAAATCGGCGACATGCCGTTCGACCTGCAGACGCGGCTGTTGCGCGTGCTGTCCGACGGCCATTTCTATCGCGTCGGCGGGCACCAGCCCATGAAGGCCAACGTGCGCGTCATTACCGCCACGCACCAGAATCTGGAACAGCGCGTGCGCGACGGCCTGTTCCGCGAAGACTTGTATCACCGCCTGAACGTGATCCGTTTGCGCCTGCCCAGTTTGAGGGAGCGGCGCGAGGATATCCCCATCCTGGTGCGCCACTTCCTGGTGCAAAGCGCGCGTCAGCTGGGCGTGGAAGCGAAGCGCATGAGCGAACCGACGATGCAATTTCTCAGCGGCCTCGATTTGCCCGGCAATGTGCGCCAGCTGGAAAACCTGTGCAACTGGATCACCGTGATGGCGCCGGGCCAGACGGTGGAAATCAAGGACTTGCCGCTGGAATTGACGCAGGGGCAGGGCGATGCCGGCGCTCCCGCAGCGCATGGCGAAGCGCCGCCGCCGGCCGTGGCTCATCCGCACGGTGGCCAGGTCTTCGAAGCGGCGGCGCCCGCCACCGGCGCGCCGCCGGGCTGGATTGGTTTACTGGAATTGCAGGCGGCCGGCATGCTGGGGGCAGGGCAGCAGGAAGTCATGGCCGTGCTGGGACGGCAATTCGAGTCGGCCCTGATCAAGACGGCGCTCAAGCATACGCACGGGCGCAAGAACGACGCCGCCGTGCGCCTGGGCATCGGCCGCAACACCATCACCCGCAAGATCTCCGAACTGGGCATCGACGGCGCCAAGGACGATTGATCTATCTTCCGGACGGAGCGTCCGCTCCGTCCGCTTTTCCGCACGGCGTCCCTTGCACGCCACAACACACACAGCAGGCGATAAGGTAAGCTGGCGCTTGCCGGACTGTTTCGTTCGGTCTTAACTTTCATTGTGGAACTGTATGCTGATTAACTGCGTGGCCTATCAGGATGGCAAAAAACTGGCCGATTTGCCGATTGACGATATCAGCGATTACGTCGAGCGCCCCGACTGTTTCGTCTGGGTGGCCCTGCTCGATGCCACGCCGGACGAGCTGAAACAGATGCAGCACGAGTTTTGCCTGCACGAACTGGCGGTGGAAGACGCGCAGCGGGGCCACCAGCGTCCGAAGATCGAGGAATATGGCGATTCCCTGTTTGCCGTGGTGAAAACCGTGGAAATGGTCGAAAACGAACTGGTCATGGGTGAAGTCGACATTTTTGTCGGCGCCAATTATGTGCTCTCGTCGCGCAGCAACAGCTCGCAAGGTTTCCTCGGCGTGCGCGCGCGCGCCGAGCGCGAACCGCACTTGCTGCGCCAGGGTTCGGCCTTCGTGCTGTACGCGCTGATGGACGCCGTCGTCGACCGTTACTTTCCCGTGCTCGACGCGCTGGAATCGGAGCTGGAACTGATCGAGGACCGCATCTTCGACCGTGGCACCGAGCGCGACAATATCGAACGGCTGTATCAATTGAAACGCAAGGTCATGGTCTTGCGCCACGTGGTGGCGCCCCTGATGGAAGCGGTGGGCAAGCTGCACGGCGGGCGCGTGCCGCCGCTGTGCCACGATACCCAGGAGTATTTCCGCGATGTGCACGACCACCTGGCGCGCATCAACGGCACGCTCGACACCATCCGCGACACCATCAGCACGGCCATCCAGGTGAATTTGTCGATGGTGGCCATCGATGAAAGCGAAGTGAACAAGCAGTTGGCGGCCTGGGCGGCTATCTTTGCCGTGTTCACGGCGTTTGCCGGCGTGTGGGGCATGAACTTCAAGTTCATGCCGGAGCTGGACTGGCAATACGGCTATCCCGTGGCCGTGGGACTGATGAGCTGTGTCTGCGGTTATATGTATTACTTGTTCAAGCGTTCCGGCTGGCTGTAAAAAATTCCTGTGTATCTGTATTATTGAACAATATCCAGGGGTACAATCGCGGCAGGTCCGCTGCAGCGGGTCATGGCTGAGAATCGCCGCGCCGGCAGCTGTGCCTGCGCTTCCGGTGCCGTGCAGGAGCATTCATGAGTATTCCGTTGTTTGATGTGAATTCGCAAGAACCCCTGTTCGATCCCGAGCAGCGGCGCACCCTGGCGGAGGCGGCCCTGCGCTCGATTACGGCCTCGACGGCGCACGCCCGTGGCGACGACTTCCTGCGCATCCTCGTCAAGGACCTGGCCGAAGCGCTCGACGTGCACTATGTGATCGCCGGGCGCCTGGTGCGCCTGGACGATGGCAGCGAAGGCATTCGCACGCTGGCCCTGTGGGGCGGCGACGGCTACCAGCCGAATATCGAATACAGCCTGCAGCACACGCCTTGCCAGGACGTAACGTGCCAAAGCATGTGTTTTCATGGCAGCGATATCCAGCGTCGCTTTCCATTCGATAGCCTGCTGGTCGACATGCGGGCGGAAAGCTATGTCGGCATGCCGCTGATCGATACCGAAGGCAAGACCCTGGGCATCCTGTCGGCCATCGACACGCGTCCCATCGATGAAAACAAGCGCTTGCTGGCCTTGCTGCTGCTGTCGATCTTCTCGGCCCGCGGCGCGGCCGAGCTACAGCACCAGGAGCGCACCCAGCAGCTGGAAGAAATCGTGCGCGTGCGTACCGAATCGCTGCTGGCGGCGCAAGCGAACCTGATCGAGCAGGAACAGATGGCGGCCCTCGGCTCGCTGGTGGCGGGGGTATCGCATGAAGTAAACACACCCATCGGCGTGGCGCTGACGGCCGCGTCGAGCATGGGCAGCTATGCCGACCAGCTGGTGCAGCTGCTGGGCGGCGCCAAGGTCAGTCGCGCCGAACTGATCGACATTGCCGAATCCCTCAAAGGCGCAGCCGCCTTGATCGAGCGTAACCTGGCGCGCGCGGCCGACCTGATCGGCAATTTCAAGCAGCTGGCCGTGGACCAGGTCAGCGAATACGTGGCCGACCTGGCGCTGCACGACTATGTGCACGGCCTGGTGTCGGCGCACAGTCCCGAACTGCGCAAGGCGGCGCTGGGCGTGGAACTCGATATCGCGCCCGATTGCCAGGTGCGCCTGGCGGCCGGAAAATTGTCGCAAATCCTCTCGAACCTGCTGATGAACAGCGCCCGCCACGGCTATCCGCAGGGCGGGCCGGGGCGCATCACGATACGCGCGCGCATCGAGGCGGACGAGGATGACGCGGCCTTGCGCTGGCTGTTGCTGGAGTTTTCCGACGATGGCGTCGGCCTGGCGCCTGCCGTGCGCGAGCATATGTTCGAACCGTTCTTCACCACCAAGCGGGGCCAGGGCGGCTCCGGTCTGGGCATGCACATCGTCTACACCATCGTGCAGCAACTGGGCGGCCAGGTGTGCGCCATCGACTGCACGCCCGGCTGTCATATACAGATCAGGCTGCCGCTGGCCTCCTGATCTGCTCTACGGGCCTCAGGCGGCGGCCATCGACAGGGCCACCGCTTCGGCCACCTTGATGCCATCGACGGCCGCCGACAGGATGCCGCCCGCATAGCCGGCGCCTTCGCCGGCCGGGAACAGGCCCCGCGTGTTCAGGCTTTGCAGGTTGTCGTCGCGGCGCTTGATGCGGATCGGCGACGAGGTGCGCGTTTCCACGCCCGTCAGCACGGCGTCGGCCTTGTAGTAGCCCTTGATCTGCTTGTTGAATGCCGGGAAGGCTTCACGCATGGCCGTGATCGCGTACTCGGGCAGGGCCGGCGCCAGGTCCGTCAAGTGCACGGCCGGCTTGTACGATGGCATCACGCTGCCGAACTCCGTCGATGCGCGGCCGGCCACGAAATCGCCCACCAATTGGCCGGGCGCATCGTAGTTGCCGCCGCCCAGGGCGAACGCGCGCTCTTCCAGTTCGCGCTGCAGGGCGATGCCGGCCAGCGGGTCGCCCGGATAGTCGGCTGGCGTAATGCCGACGACGATGGCACTGTTGGCGTTGCGCTCGTTGCGCGAATATTGACTCATGCCGTTCGTCACCAGGCGGCCTGGCTCCGAGGCGGCAGCCACCACCGTGCCGCCGGGGCACATGCAGAAGCTGTAGACGGAGCGGCCATTGCTGGCGTGGTGCACCAGCTTGTAGTCGGCCGCACCCAGAATCGGGTGGCCGGCGCTGGGGCCGAAGCGGCAGCTGTCGATCAAGGATTGCGGGTGCTCCACGCGGAAACCGATCGAGAACGGCTTGGCTTCGATGTACACGCCGCGGCGGTGCAGCATCTCGAAGGTGTCGCGTGCGCTGTGGCCGATGGCCAGCACCACGTGGTTGCTGGCGATGGTCTCGCCATTGTCCAGCACCACGCCCCGTACCTGGCCGCCGTCGGCACCCGGCACGATGTCGAGATCGACCACTTTGCTGCTGAAACGGTATTCGCCGCCCAGCCGCTCGATATTCGCGCGCATTTCTTCCACCATCTTGACCAGACGGAAGGTGCCGATGTGCGGCTTGCTCACATACATGATCTCCTCGGGCGCGCCAGCCTTGACGAATTCCGTCAGTACCTTGCGGCCATAGTGCTTGGGATCCTTGATCTGGCTATACAGCTTGCCGTCCGAGAAGGTACCGGCGCCGCCTTCGCCGAACTGCACGTTCGATTCCGGGTTCAGTTCGCGCTTGCGCCAGAAGCCGAAGGTGTCGACCGTGCGTTCGCGCACTTGCTTGCCGCGTTCCAGGATGAGGGGGCGCAAGCCCATCTGTGCCAGGATCAGCGCCACGAACAGGCCGCATGGCCCCGTGCCGATGACGATGGGACGCGGTTCATTCGTGTGGCCGGCCAGCTGTTCGCCGCCGGCGACGAATTTGTAGTCGGTGTCGGGCGCGGGCATCAGATGGATATCGTGGCCCAGGCGCGCCAGCACGGCCGCTTCGTTCTTGACTTCAACATGCAGGGAATAAATCAACACCACGGCGCTGCGCTTGCGCGCGTCATAGCTGCGCTTGAATACGGTATAGCCGAGCAGGTCGGTGGCAGCGATGCCGAGGCGGGCCAGGATGGCGGCAGGCAGTGCCGCGTCGTCGTGTTCGAGGGGGAGTTTTACTTCGTTGAGTCGCAACATAGTGTGTTTGTCTAAAAATGGCAGGGCTCCGTATCTAGCGGAGAGTCTGTGAGGCGCCGCGCACGGCAGCGTCAGGGCGCTATTTTACCCGCATGTCCAGTTGCGGGCCATCTGCCGGGAAGGCGGCGCCTTGGTGCGGCAGGAAAGAAAAGGTGTTGCGAAAAGAAAAAATCCGGCGACCACTGCATGGCCGCCGGATTTGTCTTGCTAGCTAACTGTTATATCTTGCCTGGCGATTAGAACGTGTAACGACCGCCCAGCGTGAAGTAACGGCCCACTGCGCCCGATTGATGCAGCGATGGGTTGTAGTTGATGCGGCCGTAGGTTTGCACGTCCAGTGGTGCCATCTTGTCGAACAGGTTGCTGATCGACGCGGTGAGTTCCCATTGTTTCGTGACATTCCACTTGGCAAACAGATCCGTGGTGGTGAACGAAGCGATACGGCAGTTTTTATACGGCACGTGCTGTGCATCACTGTCCAGGCACTCGCCAGCCGTATCATTTTTGTTGCTGATGCTGCTGACGTAGTTCATGTTGGCCGTGATGTTGACCGGACCTTGATCCCAGCCCAGGGTCAGGCGGACTTTGGTCTTCGGCGTACCGCCGTTACCGGACAGGTTGGTGTCGCCGTGGGTGCCAGCAAACTCCAGTACCGTGCCATCGGCGTTGGTACGGGTGAATTCCTTCATGTACGTGACAGTCACGCCCGAGTTGAAGCGGCCATATTCGCCAGCGTTGTACTTGCCGCGCAGATCCAGGTCGATACCCGAAGTCTTGGTTTGACCCGCGTTCAGGTACGGCGCTTTGACCATCAGGATAGGACCAACCAGGCCTGGGAAGTTGCTCGTCGGCTCGCCACGTACGATGACCGCATCTGGGTAGCCAGCTGGGTTGGCGACCACTGCGCCAGGATCGGAGCCGTTGATCTCGCCATCACGGACGATTTTCCACCAGTCGATCGACAGGCTGATGTTCTTGATCGGCTCGAGCACCATGCCCAAGCTGTAGCTCTTCGAGGTTTCTGGCTTGATGTTCTTGTTGCCGATCGTGATCGCGCCAACTTGTTGCGACAAAGTACAATCCACTGGCAAATTCGTTACGGCGCAACGCACAGGATCGCTGGGGATGCTGGTGAACGCTGCCACGGCGCTGTTGCCGTTTTCCGCTGCGCTAGGAGCGCGGAAACCTTCCGCATACGTACCGCGGAAAGCCACGGCCGATGCTGGCGTGAACTTGAAGCCCACTTTAGGCGTGGTCGAGCGACCGTAATCCGAGTAATCATCGCTGCGCAGCGCGAATTGCAGTTCCAGCTCTTTCATGACTGGCGCGGCGAGCTCGGCGTACAGGGCCTTGACGTTGCGCGAACCTTGCGAAGCGGAATAGCCCAGGCCAACGATATCGTTGATATCGGTGTATGGCGTCGACTGGCTGTTCGTTTCTTCCTTGCGGTATTCGGCGCCCACAGCAATGCCCATCATGCCGCCTGGCAATTGGAACAGTTCGCGCGTAGCCTTGAAGTCCAGCGAGGTGCTCTTCGTCGTGCC
The DNA here is from genome assembly GCF_030397665.1 of Janthinobacterium sp. SUN073. Classification (GTDB taxonomy): domain Bacteria; phylum Pseudomonadota; class Gammaproteobacteria; order Burkholderiales; family Burkholderiaceae_D; genus Janthinobacterium. The sequence goes on from NZ_JAPUBT010000010.1 coordinate 144,970, forward strand.
CGAGTTGTTCAGCGTAGGCGATACCAGTGCCAGCACTTCAGGGCTGTTGATGACGCCCTTGCCGATGCGGAAGGTGCCGTTGTTCAGTGCCGTGCGCAAGGCGCTGGTACGATAGTAACCCGTTTGCGTGCGGTCGGTTTTGCTTTCTGCATACATCAGGCCGGTATCGTAATCCCAGTTGGCATACGTACCCTTGACGCCGGCCAGGACACGGGTGACGGTCGTTTCGAGGTTCGACACGCGTGGACGCGAGGCGTCGACCCAGCGCGGACGGGCATCGACGCGCAGGATGTTGTCCGGGTGGTTCGCCGGCATCAGCAGTTGGTCTGCGCCGCTGTTGGTGTTGTTGACGCGGGCATTGATCAGGTCAAAGCCGGCGCCGGTCAGACCGGACGGGGTGGTGTAGGTGTCGGCCTTCGACTTGAAGATGCCCACTTCCGTGTAGCCTTGCGCATTGGCGCCCAATGCCAGGGTGCCGCGCATGAACAGGTTGACGTTTTCGGTTTTTGGCTGGATGGTCGCGAACTGGACCGGATCCCACAGGCAACCGCCGCCCCCGTTGTCGCCCGAAGTGCCGCCCTTTGGATCGAGGTTGATCGGATCACACGAGCCCGGCAAGTTGGTGACATTGCCAAGTGCTGGCGAGATTGGACGCAGGGTGCCCAGGAAGGAGCTGCCGCCGCCGTTGCCGCTGGTCGTGGCGCCACCGCGCTGGTCACGGCCACCCCATGGACGGGCATCGGCCTGGCCGATCCACTTGTCGCGGTTGCCTTGCTTGATTTCGCCCGATTTTTTCGCATCGATGGTGGCGAAGACGTTGAATTTGTCGGTGTCCATGTCGCCGAAGCCGATGGCGCCGGAGATGCTGGTGACGGTGCCGTCGCCATGGCCGCTCTGGCCGACATTGGCGGAGAGGGTCTTGCCGACATAATTTTGGCGCAAGATGATGTTGACCACGCCGGCGATAGCGTCGGAGCCGTAAATGGCGGAAGCGCCGTCTTTCAGGATATCGATGCGGTCCACGGCGTCGAGCGGAATCGAGTTCAAGTCGACGAAGCTGCGTTGGCCGTCATCGCCGAAGCCGTATGGCGCCGTGCGGCGGCCATTGATCAGTACCAGGGTCGAGCTGACGCTCAAGCCGCGAAGCGAGACGCCCGAGGCGCTGCCGGCGAAGCCGCTGGTGAAGGAGCCGCTGATACTGCCGTTGTTGTCGGCGGAAATGCTGCGCACGACGTCGGCGATCGAAGACTTACCGGTTTGTTCGATATCCTTGCGAGTCAGTGTTTGGATGACCGAGATGGTCTCGGCTTCCGCGCGTTTGATGCTCGAACCTGTCACTTCAACCTTTTGAATGCTTTCGCCAGTGGTCTGTGCGTTGGCCATTTGCATGCCAAACGCAAGGCTGCCGATAAACATCAAACGGATAGACCGCGATAATCCTGTTTCCACCATCATTGCAAAACTCCTCACATTATGAATATGCGGCTTGACATCGCCTTGTATTGGCAAAGCCGGCCTTATATATCTATTATTTTATCAATCGTCTCATGGACGGTGTCTTTGAAAATTCTGACTATTCAAAATCTCAAGAATTCAATGAAACCATTGCTGTGGCTTGCCTGTCAATTTTTATAGTCCAAGTGCCTATCAAAAAACAACATACTGTGCAGCTTGGCTATTCTCACTTGCCATGGAGATGGCGCATCGAATCTCGACCAAGCCGCATGCATGCACATCTTCAAGGCTGCCACGTGAAGAGGGGAGGCGGGGGAAAGTGTTGTTTTTTTGTGTCAGACAGGAGAATGATAGACGTGCGCGCCATCATGGTGCAATATTAGGTTTGTGCGCCAAAGGTGTGCAGCCATGTATTATTTTGGTGCTTAATCACCGTAGGTGCCTGTGTTTCTTATTCATATCGATATTTGAAAATATAATAATGTATCCGCACATTTCATGGATGTGTGGATTGTCTTTGTTTGTTTATATTTTTTGTTTACGGTTTTGATGGAATAGCGGGCGTGCCGTGGTATTGTAAGGCGCGGTGTTACAGGTATTATTGACTCCGAATTGATGTACGCGGCAATGCCCCCGGAAATGGATCGGGTGGAATTGGCAGGGGCGGCAGATGCCCCTTGATCGAGCCGGATCGCCCGGAGGACTCATGCGGGCTGTAGCTGAGGCCGATTTCCGGCTCGCATATCGGCAAATGTTTACAATTGCCGATATGAAAAATGTACAGGCGCAATGTACAGGCGCGGTGTTGCCGTTATTCTTTACATCCCGCCCCACAACGCCGCAAGGGTCGCCAGCGCTGTCAATCCCGCCGTTTCCGTGCGCAGAATGCGCGGCCCCATAGCCAGGCCGATGGCGCCAGCCGCGATGGCGGCTTTTTCTTCCGCCTCGGTAAATCCGCCTTCCGGCCCTACCATCACGGTGACCGCTTGTGGTGGCTGGTGACGCGCCCAGTCGGCCAGCGACTGTTCCGCGCGCGGCGTCAAAATGATGCGTTTATGTAAATCCTGCTGGCTGCTCCAGCTATTAAAATCCTGCAATGGCGCCAACTGGGCCAGTCGGTTGCGTCCGCATTGTTCCGAGGCGGAAACGATGATGCCTTGCCAATGCGCGAGCTTTTTCTCGGCCCGCTCGCTGGACAAGCGCACCACGCAGCGTTGTGCCGCCAGCGGCACGATGCCGGCCGCGCCCAGTTCGATGGCTTTTTCGATGATCCAGTCCATTTTCGACGCTTCAGGCAGCGCCTGCGCCAGGGTCACGGCATACGGCAGTTCCGCTTCGCGCGCCACGTGCGCCTGGATTTCCGCCGTCACGCTGCGCTTGGCCACCGCCACCAGGCTGGCTTGCACTTCGCCGCCTTCGCCATTGAACAGGGTGATGACGTCGCCCGGTGCCAGGCGCACGACCTGGATATGGTGGGCGACAGCCTCCGGCAGGGCGATGGTGGTGCCGGCAACGAGCGGCTGGGGACAGAAGAAACGCGGCATGCAAATCCTAAATTGGGCGAGATACGGTTGGAAAGGGGGTGGAAAGACGTCAAAGTATAGCCATTTGGCGGGCCAGTACGCCGCAATTCTAATTTGCAGCCCCCCAGTCTGGTAAAATAGTTGACTACATAAAGCAGCCGGCCTGGGTTCTTTCTTGTCCGTGCTGTTGCAAACGAATCCCAAACTCGCGACTGACCCACACCATCATGACAACTACGCTCCCGACTACCAAAATGGCCAATGCGATCCGCGCACTGGCAATGGACGCTGTACAAAAGGCCAACTCCGGCCATCCAGGCATGCCGATGGGCATGGCCGAGATCGCAGTTGCCCTGTGGAGTGGTCATTATCGCCACAATCCCGCGAATCCAAAATGGCAGAACCGCGACCGTTTCCTGTTGTCGAACGGCCACGGCTCCATGCTGCACTACGCGCTGCTGCACCTGACGGGCTACGACCTGTCGATGGATGACATCAAGGCCTTCCGCCAGATGCATTCGAAAACCCCGGGCCACCCGGAAGTCGATGTCACGCCAGGCGTGGAAACGACCACCGGCCCGCTGGGCCAGGGTATCGCCAACGCCGTCGGCATGGCCCTGTCGGAGCAATTGCTGGCCGCTGAATTCAACAAGCCTGGCCACGACATCGTCGACCACTACACCTATGCTTTCCTGGGCGACGGTTGCCTGATGGAAGGTATTTCGCACGAAGTGTGCGCGCTGGCCGGCACCCTGGGCCTGAATAAACTGATCGCCCTGTATGATGACAACGGCATTTCCATCGATGGCAAAGTCGAAGGCTGGTTCACGGACGACACCCCGGCCCGCTTCGAAGCGTACGGCTGGAACGTCATCCGCGCCGTCGACGGTCACGATGTTGCCGCCGTGGCTGCCGCCATCGCCGCCGCCAAGACCGCCAGCAAGCCAACCTTGATCTGCTGCAAGACCATCATCGGCAAGGGTTCGCCGAACCTGCAAGGCGGCGACAAGGTCCACGGCGCCGCGCTGGGCGACAAGGAAATCGCTGCCGTGCGCGAATACATCGGCTGGGATGCCGCACCGTTCGAGATGCCAGCCGACGTGTACGCAGCCTGGGATGCCAAGAAACAAGGCGCCCTGCTGGAAGCGGACTGGAACGAGCGCTTCGCCGCGTACGGCAAGGAATTCCCGCAGCAAGCCGCTGAACTGACCCGCCGCATGCAAGGCGAGTTGCCACAGGCATTCGAAGCGGCCCTGAGCGCCGCCATCGCTTCCTGCGTGGAAAAGAAAGAAAACATCGCCACCCGCAAGGCCAGCCAGAACGCCATCCAGGCACTGGCGTCGTCGCTGCCGGAATTCCTCGGCGGCTCGGCCGACCTGACCGGTTCGAACCTGACCAACTGGAAAGAGTGCGTGGCCGTGCGTTCGGGCCAGCCTGGCAACCACATCAACTACGGTGTGCGCGAATTCGGCATGAGCGCCATCATGAACGGCATCACCCTGCACGGCGGCTACATTCCGTTCGGCGCCACGTTCCTGACGTTCTCCGACTACAGCCGCAATGCCCTGCGCATGGCCGCCCTGATGAAACTGCGTTCGATCTTCGTGTTCACCCACGATTCGATCGGCCTGGGCGAAGACGGTCCGACGCACCAATCGGTCGAGCACGTCTCGTCGATGCGTTTGATCCCGAACCTGGACAACTGGCGTCCATGCGACACCGTCGAGTCGGCTGCTGCCTGGGGCGCCGCCGTGCGCCGCAAGGATGGCCCGTCGACGCTGATCTTCTCGCGCCAGAACCTGCCATACCAGGAGCGTTCCAGCGAGCAAATTGAAAATATCTACCGCGGCGGCTATGTGCTGAACGACGTGGCGGACGCCAAGGCGATCCTGATCGCCACCGGTTCCGAAGTGGAACTGGCTGTCGCCGCCGCCAGCGCGCTGGCCTCGGAAGGCATCAACGTGCGCGTGGTGTCGATGCCGTCGACCGACGTGTATGACCGCCAGGACGCCGCCTACAAGGCCAGCGTGCTGACGAAGGGCGTGCCGCGCGTGGCCATCGAAGCGGGCGTGACCAGCTTCTGGTACAAATACGTGGGCCTGGAAGGCGCCGTAGTCGGTATCGACACGTTCGGCGAATCGGCGCCTGCCGGCGTGCTGTTCAAGCATTTCGGTTTCACGGTCGAGAACGTTGTCGCCAAGGTGAAAGCCGTTATCGCTGGCTAATATTGATTTTTAACGGCCCTGGCGATGTGCTCGCCGGGGGCGTGCATGTACCTTCTTTTTTAATCAGGAGCAGAGTATGACGATCAAAGTTGCAATCAATGGCTACGGCCGCATCGGCCGTAATGTGTTGCGCGCTTTCTACGAAGGCGGCAAGAAACAGGATATCCAGATCGTTGCCATCAACGACCTGGGCGATGCCAAATCGAACGCCCACCTGACCCGCTACGACACCGCGCACGGCAAGTTCCCGGGCACGGTTACCGTCGAAGGCGACAACATGATCGTCAATGGCGATCCGATCCGCGTGTTTGCACAGCGCAATCCTGCTGAAATCCCATGGGGCGAGCTGGGCGTGGATGTCGTGCTGGAATGCACGGGCTTCTTCACCACCAAAGAGAAAGCTTCGGCTCACTTGAAGGGCGGCGCGAAAAAAGTCATCATCTCGGCACCAGGCGGCAAGGACGTCGATGCAACCGTCGTGTTCGGCGTGAACCACTCGGTACTGAAATCGACCGACACCGTCATCTCGAACGCCTCGTGCACCACCAACTGCCTGGCACCGCTGGTCAAGCCGCTCAACGACGCCATCGGCATCGAAACGGGCCTGATGACCACCGTGCACGCCTACACCAACGACCAGGTGCTGTCCGACGTGATGCATGAAGACCTGCGCCGCGCCCGTTCGGCCACCATGAGCATGATCCCGACCAAGACGGGCGCTGCCGCCGCCGTGGGCCTGGTGCTGCCTGAGCTGAATGGCAAGCTGGACGGTTTCGCCATCCGCGTGCCGACCATCAACGTCTCGCTGGTCGACCTGACCTTCATCGCCAAGCGCGACACCACGGTGGAAGAAGTCAACGCGCTGATGAAAGCCGCGTCGGAAGGCGCGCTGGAAGGCATCCTGACGTACCAGACCGAACCGCTGGTGTCGATCGACTTCAACCATAACCCGGCTTCGTCGAACTTCGATTCGACCCTGACCAAGGTATCGGGCCGCCTGGTGAAAGTATCGTCGTGGTACGACAATGAGTGGGGTTTCTCGAACCGCATGCTCGACACCACCGTCGCGCTGATGTCGGCCAAGTAATTCACCGAAATGCTGCAGTAAACGCACCCAGTGGGGTGCCCGACCGCCCTGTCTGACAGGGCGGTTTTTTTATGCGCGTTCGCCCTGTGCGCGCATCTCTAGTGTTTTACCGTTCCAAGGGCGTTTTTTTGCGTGATTACTATTAGTTACATTTTTTCGCGTTATATGCTGGACAAAAAACATCGCCTCATTCTGCCGCGGCGTCCTGCTGCCGCGTCCCATTCCGCTTGCCTCGCAGACCGCCGTTGTCATTTTTGGTTGCAATAAAAGCCAGTTTTTCAGATGCTTACGTGATTCTGACAGGGATGTAAACAGCAAACTGGAAACTATTTATGCAGTTAAATTTAATTCTGTTTTTTCTATACATTTCGAATTTAGTGTCGCGTAATTTGTAGATAGCTATTTAATATTCTATCAAGTCGTTTTATGGCAACATAAATTAATATTTGTAACAAAATGAAAAAGCTTGCATGCATAATAAACTTTCATGCAGACAACGCCTTGCCATGTTGGGATACGTATTGCTTGCTTGGAGTATGTAATGCCGCTGACTGCTTGAATTTGAGTTGCAATAACAAAATTGACTATATAAAACGCACAAAGGGAAGAGATGTTTATCAGAGAAAAAACTAGTGTGGTCTTGGTTCGCCTGGCACTCGGCGTAATTGCTGGTACCAGTTTGTTGACTCAAGTTGTTCATGCGCAAGAAGCGAGCATGGGATCTCAAGCAGCGCCGGCGAAGATCGCTGGCGAGGCCGAGATTACCCCGGTTCAAAAAGTCTACGTGACCGGTTCCAACGTGCGCCGCATTGCGCTGGAAACGGCTTCACCGGTGCAGATCATCACGCGTGAAGAGCTTACGCGGGGCGGCGCGACGTCGCTCAATGAAGTGCTGCGCACGATTTCGTCGAACGTCGGCGGTGTTGATGAAAACCGCACCAACGGTTTTACCGCTGGCGCAGCCGGCCTGAACCTGCGCGGTTTCGGCAGCCAGGCCACTCTGACCCTGATCAATGGCCGCCGCCTGGCGCCCTATGCACAGCCAGAATTTCAGACCACGTTTGTCGACTTGAACTCGATTCCCGTCGGCGCAGTGGAACGTATCGAAATCCTGAAGGATGGTGCATCGGCCATTTACGGTTCGGAAGCCATGGCTGGCGTGGTCAACATCATTCTGCGCGACAGTTTTGAAGGCCTTGAAGTGAGCGGCTCGCTGGGCCAGTCCAGCCGTAGCGATGGCGAGCAGAAACGTGCCACCATCAGCTTCGGTAAAGGCAGCCTGGTCAAGGACCATTTCAATGCCTACGCGACAATCGATGTGCGCCAGCGCAAGCCGATGTACATGAGCAATCGCGACGATTACCTGAGCACGCAGGATCTGCGCGCGTATGGCTACAAGGATCGCCGCTCGCTGTACACCTATCCGGGTAACCTGTACTGGACCGACAAGACCAGCGGCACGTTCAAATCACAAACGATGGACAAGAGCTGCCCGGCGGACCGTCTGGTGCCTGCCGATACCGTGCTCAACGCGGGTGCCTTGGGCAAGGCGTGCGTCTTCGACGATTACAAGGACAGCACGTATAACGTGGCCGGCAAGACCGACCGCGTCGGCATTACCAGCCGCATGACCTGGCAGCCGACCGCCAGCACCACGGTCTTCAGTGAACTGATGTTCAACCGCAACAAAGCTGTCGTCACGGGCAACTTGCATTTTGTCGCCGGTCAAAACAACGAAATCATCCCGGCACTGCCGATCACGCACCCGCAGTATCCCAAGGAGCTGATTGGCCCGGATGGCAAGACGCTTGCTGGCGGCAACGGCACCGTGCGCGTGCGTGCCAAGCTGCGCGACTTCCCAGGCCAGGGCCAGGACAATACCACCGATTTCGGCCGCTATCTGGTTGGCGTCAAAGGTGACTTCAAGAACTGGGATTGGGAAACGGCTGCCCTGTACACGAACAGTAAAGTGTCATCGCGCAACACCGCCGCCATCCTGACGACGCCTTTCTTGAATGCATACAAGAACGGCACCTTCATCTTTGGCGGCGGCGATGCCAACAAGGCCTTGTATGACTCGATCACGACGAGTTCCGTCAACGTCTTCAAGTCGAGCCTGGCACAGGTGGATGGCAAGATCTCGGGCGAACTGTTCAACTTGCCGGCCGGCGCCGTCGGCCTGGCCATCGGTACGGAATTCCGCCGTGAATCGCTGGATACCTCCCCTGACCCGCAGGCCGTCGCAGGTGAAATCTACCATCAGGCACAATTGCCACCAGGTTTCTCGAACAGCCGCAATATTTCTTCCATCTATGCGGAAGCGACCGTGCCTTTGCTGAAGACCGTGGAAGCCCAGTTGGCGGTGCGCCACGACCACTACTCTGACTATGGCAACTCGACCACGCCCAAGGTGGGGCTGAAATGGAGCGCGACGCCAACGTTCATGGTACGTGGTACGTATGCTGAAGGCTTCCGCGCGCCGACCCTGGTGGAAAACTCCACCGACGTGCGTAATGCCTTCGTGTCGATCCGCGATCCCTTCCGTTGCAACGCCCAATACAAATTGGGTTGCAACACGTCCAGCGCCTATCAAAGCGGCGCGAATCCGGAACTGAAACCGGAAACGGCGAAGAGCTATACGCTGGGCTTGGCATGGGAACCGAGTTCTTCGTTCCTGGCGACGGTCGACTTGTGGCAGATCAAGCGGGTCAATGAAATCAGCACATACGATTTGACACAAGTGCTGGCGAATCCAGATCGTTACGCTGGTGACCCGGCTGTCGCCATCATCCGCGATCCCTTGACCGCCGCCGACAAGGCCGCTGGCGCCATGGCTGGTGAAGTGACCAACATCAAGATGTTGCTGACCAATGTGGCTGTCACCAAGATTCGTGGCGTGGATCTGAAACTGGCTGGCCGCATCAACCTGGGTGAGTACGGTACGCTGCAGCCAACCTTGAATGTAAGTCACATGCAGTCCTACCTGAACGCTCCGTCGCCTAATGACGAACTGATTGAGTATGCAGGCACCCGTGGTACGCCATCCGTACAGGCGACTCTGGGTCTGGCCTGGAAAAAGGCGGCCTATGCCCTGTCGGCTGATACTGTATTTACCAGCAAGATGGCATCGGTAGGCGATCGTACGCAAGAATGCGTGCTGGCAACCGAAGGCTTCCCGGAACTGTGCAAGGGCATTCCATCGTTCACGGTGGTCAACTTGGGCGGCAGCTACAGCGGCTTCAAGAATACCAAGCTGAGCTTTGCGATCCAGAATGCCTTCGACCGCAAACCGCCTTTCCATCCGAACGACACGGCCAACTACTATGCGCCGCTGCATAGCGCGATGGGCCGTTACTTCCAGATCACGGCTGATTACAGCTTCAAGTAATCGCGCGTGATGAAAAAAGGCGCCGTGACCGTGAGGTGACGGCGCTTTTTTTATCCTGCTGGGCAAGCGGCGCATGATTGCCTAAAGGAAATTAATGTCATTGTTTTTATCGAGGAGACTGTCTTGAACCGACGCATCATTCCTGTCGTGCTTAGCACCTTGTTACTCAGTAGCGGCCTGTATAGCGCCAGCGTGCGCGCCGACGAATCCATTCCCATTGCCGAATTCTTCAAAAAGGCGGAATTCAGCGGCCGCCCCATCCTGTCGCCCGATGGCCAAAGCATGGCGGTGTTGACGCCGCGCAATGGCCGCTTCGTGCTGGCGGTCATCAATCTCGATACCCGGGCCTCGACCGTGGTGGCTTCCGATCCCGACTGGAACGTGGCTAATCCCATCTGGGTCAACAACAAGCGCCTGGTGTTCAGCATCAGCAAGGGCAGCGAAGAAGTACTGGAAAAGCAGACCGGTGGCGGTTTGTTCGCCGTCAACAGCGACGGCAGCGGCTTTCGCAAGCTGGTCATCAGCGTGAAGGAATCGATGAGCTCGGGTATGCCGTACAAGCCCGTGTCCGTGCTGCAGCGCGTGGGCGGCGATAGCAACGACTTGATCGTCGTCAACAATGAACGGGGCCGCGATGCCGACCTGGGTGCCAGCGATGTGTTCCGCCTGGATACGACAAATGGCCGCATGGCCTTGTTGACCTTTAATAACCCGGGTGCCGTCAGCGGCTGGGTGCTGGACCATAATAATGTGATCCGCGTGGCATCGGCCATGACGGTGGAAGAGAGTAGCAAGCGCATCGTGCAAACCGTGTACCTGCGCGATGACGAGACGGCGCCATGGAAAGCGATCTACAAGGCGTATCTGGATGAAGGCAAGGAAATGAATCCGCTAGGCTTTGATTTCGATAACAAGACCCTGTTCGTGGCGGGACGTTTCAATGGCCGCGACAAGGCCGGCGTGCATATCTGGAACAGCGCCAACAACACGGCGGGCGAGCTGATCGCCGAGCATGCGGAAGTCGACATCGCGGGCGGCCTGGTCTTTGACGAAGCGCGCAAGAAGGTGGTGGGCGTGGCCGTCGACGGCATGAAGCCGGAAATGTATTACTTTGACGAAGATTATGCGCGCCTGCAAGCTTCGCTCGACGCCAGCCTGCCTGGCGAACACGTGGAATTCCAGTGGCGCGGCAACCGCGCCGTCGTTGTCACCACCGGCGTCAACAATGTGGGCAAGCTGTATTACTTCGATACGGTGAAGAAGGTGCTGGAGCCGCTGTACAGCGTCAAGCCCTCACTGGATGGCAAGAAGCTTTCCGAGCAGACCGTCATCCACTACAAGGCGCGCGATGGCCTGACCATCCCGGCTTACCTGACCTTGCCGCAAGGGCGCACGCCCAAGGCCCTGCCGCTGGTGGCGTACATTCACGGCGGCCCGCATGCGCGCGACAGCTTTGGCTACGATCCGATCACGCAGATGCTGGCCTCGCGCGGCTTTGCCGTGATGCAGCCGCAATTCCGCATGTCGACCGGTTTGGGCTGGAAACACCATACGGCGGGCTGGAAGCAATGGGGCCTGGCGATGCAGGATGACATCACGGACGGTATCGAGGAACTGGTCAAGCAGGGCGTGGTCGACCGCAACCGCGTCTGCATCATCGGCGCCAGCTACGGCGGCTATGCCACCATGTACGGCCTGGTGAAAAATCCCGACCTGTACAAATGCGGCATCAACTGGGTGGGCGTGACGGACGTGAAAATGTTGTTCACCGTCAACTGGTCCGATGTATCGGGCCCGGTGATGGATAACATCGGCACGAAAATGCACGGCGATCCGAAGACCGACGAGGCGTATTTCCGTAAGGTATCGGCGATCGATCATGCAGACAAGATCAAGGCGCCCGTGCTGATGGCCTACGGCAGTGAAGACCGCCGCGTGCCCCTGATCCATGGCGAGAAAATGCGCGACCAGTTGCGCAAGCAGGGCAATACGGTCGAATGGATGGTGATGACAGGCGAGGGTCATGGCTGGTCCAAGGAAAGCAACAATATCAAGTGGGGCGAAGCCGTGTACAGCTTTATTAACCGCTATATTGGTCCGGCTGCCGACAACAAGACCGCGCAGCAGTAATTCAGCGTAGCAAGGTGATGCCGTCCTGACCTGGTCTGGACGGCATTTTTGCTTTCAGAAGCGGCGCCGGTAGAAGCGCCACAGCACGCGCAAGTCGCGCAGCACGGGCACGCCGGACAGCAGGGTCAGCACGCCGGCAAGCAGGATGGTGGCCGCAGGAAAGCCGATGTGCTTGAACGCCAGTGCGCCGCTGACGCCGCCAATGAAAAAGCAGCTGATCAAGAGGCTGTGCGTTCTCAGCTTGCCGCGGTTGACCTTGACCATCCGGTCCGGCAGGTGGCGCCGATTGTAATACGCCATCTTGCCCAGTTCGATGCCGATATCGGTGGACAGGCCCGTCACGTGGGTGGTGCGGATGACGGCGCCCGAAATCTTGGTGATGATGGCGTTCTGCAAACCCATGACAAAGCACAACAGCAAGATGGTGACGGGACCCAGCACGTCGGGCATGGTGGCCAGATAATTGCCCGTCAAGCCGAACAGCAATAACAGGGCCGCTTCCAGCAGCAGGCTGGCGGCAAACTGGCTGTGCAGCCGGCGCCGCTTGCCCCAGTTCACCATGATGGCCGTGACGGCCGCACCGCTGACAAAGGCCAGCCAGGCGCCCAGCGCGGCCAGGGCCAGCGTGATATTGCCCAGCGCCAGGTCGTCCGCCATGCCGGAAACGATGCCCGTCATGTGCGAGGTATAGCCGCCGATGGCGAGAAAACCGCCCGCATTCACGGCGCCTGCCACCAGCGCCAGCACGCAGCCCAGCTGCAGGTTGGCTTGCGTATCGCGTGCCGATCCGCTCAGGCGGGACAGGTAATGGAGCGGCATGCGGGCGTGGTTTCCTTTTGCCGTGGCTTATTTATAGATGCCGGAACCGACGATCATATTGTCGACCCGTTCGATGTAGCCGGATTTTTGCTCGACCACCTTGGTCAGCGGATTGGGCCACTTGAAGTCTACCCAGCCGCGTCCGGCCGGCGTATTGGCCGTGGTGATCAGCGACTTGACGATGGCCTTGCCCTCATTGTCCTTCAGATCGATCAGGTTCTTGCCGACCATCTTGGGATTGTTGCCGTGCGCCAGGGTGACACCATTCATGTCGTACACATATATATACAGGTCGCGGTCATGGAAGCTGGTGTTGGTGGGATCGGCAATGGCGGCAAAGGCCTTTTCCTTGCCATCGGCCTTGATCATGGCCACGGCGCGCTTGGTCATGGCGATGGCTTCGTCCGCGCTGCCCTTGGGGGCGGCCCATGCCGCTGCCGGCATGGCGCAGAGGATGAAACTGGCAACGAGGGCGTGGATGCCCGTTTTTACACTCGTCTTCATACGCTGTCTCCTGGGATGATAGGCAACCCCGGCGCGGCCTGTTGTACGGCACTACTGGGAAGTGGAATTGCCTGTACGTATCATACGCCGCCGCCGGGCTTATGCAATCGTCGCGGGAAAGATCGTGTGCCACAGGCGCATCACGTTGTCCGCATGCACGCGCACTCTTTCCGGTTCCACCCGGGCCAGGTCGTGGCCCTGCAGGCGCAACTGGTGCTGCAGCTTGCGTAGCGCGCGGTAGGCGTCGGCCACCAGGGCGGCCAGCTGCGCGTCGATCAGCCCCAGTTCGCCGCACAGGCGCAGCAGGGCGATATTGCCCGAGTTGGCCGTCAGCTGCGGATACTGCGCCGCATGCTGCAGCACCAGGTATTGCACCATGAATTCGATGTCGATCATGCCACCCGGATCTTGTTTCAAATCAAAGCTGCCAGGGCGGGGCGGGTGGGCGTCCAGCATTTTCTTGCGCATGGCCACCACTTCGCCCTTGAGCGGGCCATTTTCCGGGCGCTCCTTGCGCAAGATCGTGTCGCGGATGCGTTCGAAGTGCTTGCCGATGGCGACGTCGCCAGCGCAGAAGCGCGCGCGCGTGAGCGCCTGGTGCTCCCACACCCAGGCCGCGCTGCCTTGGTAGCGCTCGAATGCCTGCACGCTGGAAACCAGCATGCCCGAGGCGCCATCGGGACGCAGGGCGATGTCGATGTCGAACAGGATGCCGGCCGAGGTGTGCGAGGTCATCCAGGTGATGAAGCGCTGCGCCAGCTTGGCGTACAGGCCGGGCGCTTCCTGGTCGTCGTCGTCGAAGAGGAAAATGACGTCGAGATCCGAGACATAGCCCAGTTCCTTGCCGCCCAGCTTGCCATATGCGATGACGGCGAATTTCGGCACCTCGCGGTGGCGTGTGGGTAAGGTTTGCCAGACGGCTTGCACGGTGGCGGCGACGATGATGTCGGCCAGCTGCGACAGGTAGTCGGCCAGCTTTTCCACGCTCAGGTCGCCGGCCAGGTCTTGCGCCAGGCACTGGAACAGCTGCGCATGGTGTGTTTCGCGCAGGATATCCATCTGCCGCTCCGTGTCGCCGGGCGCGTCGTCGAGCTGGCGCTGCAGGTCCAGCGCCAACGCGGCCGGGTCCGGCACCGTGTTGCGGATGCGTTCATCGAGCAGTTCATCGAGCAGGATAGGATGTTGCGTGAGGAAGGTGGCGGCCCAGCCGCTGGCGCACACCATGCGCACGACGCGCTCGAGCGTATGGGGATATTCCGTCAACAGCGACAGATAGGCCGAGCGGCGCGCGATGGCTTCCAAAAAGTCGAGCAGGCGGCCCAGAGTGGCCAGCTGGCTGGCGTTACCGTTGGAAACGGAGCAATCGGTGATCAGGGGCAGGGCGGAATTGACGAGGGCCACCAAACGCGTGCGGCTCGCCTCGGGCAAGGATTGCAGCCGCGGCGCCTGCCAGGTGGCCAACAATCGGCGCGCGCAGGCGGCCGGTTCGTGGAAACCCAGGGCGGCGAAGCGCGCCTCGATGGCTTCCTGCTGGTCCGAGGCGGCGCAGTCGTTCGACGTCTGCGGGTCGATGCCCGTGTCGGCCGGCGGCGTGCCGCTGCTCTTGTCGCTGAACATCTCGTCGAACTGGCCGGCGACAAACACGCGGTGCGCTTCCAGCTGGGCCAGCAGTGTGGCCGTGTCGGACAAGCCCATCATCTGCGCCACGCTCAGGCGGTCGGCCTCATTGGCGGGCAGGGTGTGGGTTTGCGCATCGTCCAGGTATTGCAGCCGGTGTTCCAGGTTGCGCAGGAAAGTGTAGGAGCCCAGTAATTGTTCCACGATGGCCGGTTCCAGCAAACCTTTGTCCGCCACCGTGCGCAGGGTGGCGCGCGTGGAACGCTCGCGCAGCTCGGCATCGCGCCCGCCGCGTATCAATTGAAACACTTGCGCCAGGAATTCGATTTCGCGGATGCCGCCGCGGCCCAGCTTGACGTTGTTGCTGCGGTCCGGGTGCAGCCGTTCCTGGCGGTTGACCTCGGCGCGGATCTGGCCATGCATGGTGCGGATGGCATCGATGACGCCGAAATCGAGGTAGCGGCGGAAGACGAAGGGTCGCACGATGGCGTCGAGCGAGGCGATATCCTCGGGCTTGCCCGTCACGGCGCGCGCCTTGACCCAGGCGTAGCGTTCCCATTCGCGGCCCTGCACGATCAGGTATTGCTCGACCATGCCCAAGCTGGCGGCCAGCGGACCCGAGTTGCCGTTCGGACGCAATGCCATGTCGACGCGGAAGGTAAAACCATCTTGCGTGATCTCGGCCAGGGCGGCGATCAGTTTCTTGCCCATGCGAATGAAAAACTCGTGATTCGACAGGCTGCGCTGGCCCGGCGCGGTGACTTGCGTGTCGCCGTCTTCCGGATACACAAAGATCAGGTCGATATCCGACGAGACATTCAGTTCGCCGCCGCCCTGCTTGCCCATCGCCAACACCATCAAGGCCTGCTCCTCGCCCGATTCTTCGCCGACGGGCATGCCATGCAGGGCCACCATCTCGGCCATGATCGTCTCCACATGCGTGCGGATGGCGAAATCGGCAAAGCCCGTCATGGCTGTCACGACTTCATTCAAGTCGGCCTGGCCGCCCAGATCGCGCTCGATCAGGCCGCAGACGAGCAGGTTGCGCAGGCGACGCATGGCCCGCTCGGGCGGCAGCGGCGGCGTGGCGGCGTTCGCCTGCTCGGCCAGCGCGGCGGCAAAGTCGAGCCCGTCCAGCGGTGCGCGCACCAGCTGCGCTATCTGTGCGGCGCGCTCGGGGGCGGCACTCAGCCAGCGCTGGTAGAAACGGGAGGCGGAGATCAAAGGCTGTGTGCTCATGGTGTCGGTAAGGGTCTCGTGGATGCTGCTTGCATGGTTCTTGTTTAACTTGGCTGCGAACGGCGGGGGATGCGGTAAAATTGTGCCGCTGGCGCGTATGCCGCCGGCAGTGCGTGCTCTTCCGGACGATGGTAAGGGAGGCTTTGCTCAGAAGCAAGCGCAAGGATGCGGGTGTGCACCACGAATGCAGACGATTTTTGCCATTATTTGACGCCGGGCCAGTTTATTAGCTTATTGATGCAAAAACCGCCAGAAGCAAGCGTGACAGAGCATGTGCCATTGGCCCTGCGCTGGCAGCGGCTGCGTGCCGCCTATCGCATGGCGAATCTGGCCACCCATCATGTATTGGGTTTTACCATCAAACTGGTGCTGCTGGCGTATTTCGCCTTCGCCGTGCTGTTTTTATTCCTGCGCTACGCCATCTTGCCGAATATCGATTACTACAAGGGCGATATCGAGCGGGCGGCCAGCCGCGCGCTGGGCAACCCTGTCAGCATCGCGCGTATTTATGCCTCCTGGCATGGCGTGCGGCCGAATCTCTTCCTCGGCGACGTGAGCCTGCGCGACCAGGCGGGTCGCCAGGCGCTGAGCCTGCCGAGCATCTCGGCCACCGTGTCGTGGTGGAGCGTGCTCGGTTCCGTGCGCTTCGATACCCTGGAAATCACGCGGCCCGACCTGGATGTACGGCGCAGCAAGGATGGCAAGCTGTATGTGGCAGGCGTGCTGGTCGACAGCACGCAAGGCAGCGATGGCAAGGGTGCCGACTGGCTGCTGTCCCAGCATGAGATCATCATTCGCGACGGCAAAGTGCGCTGGACCGACGAAGCGCGCGGCACGCCGGAGCTGGCTTTAAGCCAGGTCAACTTGCTGCTGCGCAACCACTGGCGCAGCCACCGGCTGGGTTTGCAGGCTACCCCGCCTGCCAGCCTGGCCGCACCCATTGATGTGCGCGCTCACTTCTCGCATCCGCCTTTCAGCACGCGTATCTCCGATGTGTCGATGTGGAAGGGGGAGCTGTACGCCGACCTGAAAAACGCCGACCTGGCCGCCTGGCGCCGCTATCTCGACTACCCGTTTGAATTAAGCCAGGGCAAGGGCGCCCTGCGCGCCTGGCTGAGCCTGGATCACGCGCGCCTGGCCGGCTTCACGGCCGATGTGGGTCTGACGGATGTGCAGGCGCAGCTGGGCGAGCATATCGCCCCGCTCGACTTGCTGTCGGTCAGCGGGCGCATTTCGGCAAAGGAAGAGCTGTCGGCGAAGGTGCCGGACGGCAAGCCAACCTTTGGCGCGAATGGACACCAGGTGGAGTTGACGAATTTCGCAGTGGAAACCCGCGATGGCCTCAGCTTGCCGCCCACGACCTTGTCCGAGCGCTACATTGCTGCAAGCAAACGCAAGCCGGCGCGTACGGAAATCACGGCCAAGTCGCTCGATTTGCAAACCCTGGCCGCGCTGGCCGACAAGCTGCCGCTGGGCGAGCAGCAGCGCCAGCGCCTCGATGCCCTGGCGCCGCGCGGGCGTTTGCAGGATTTTTCAGCGCAATGGGACGGCGACATGGCCACGCCCGCCAGCTACCGCCTGCGCGGCAAGCTCATCGATCTTGGTCTGAATGCGCAGCCGGCACGCCTGGCCGTGGCGAAGACGGCGACCAGCCCTGCACAGGCGGCCGCGCCGGCCATTCCTGGCTTCGACCATCTGACCGGCAGCATCGACGCCCATGACAAGGGCGGCACCATTGCCATCGACGCGCAGGAACTGGTATTGCAGTTCCCCACCTACCTGAGCGAGCCGGCCTTGCCGTTCGAACAATTCGCCATGCAGGCGCGCTGGACCTTTGAAGCGGAGAATATGCTGCAAGTCGGGTTGGACAAGCTGGACTTCAATCAGCAAGGCTTGCGCGTCGCCCTGCAAGGCACGCACCGCATGCCGCTCGACGGCAAGAACCTGGGTCAGGTCGACTTGACGGGCACGATCGACAATTTCCAGATCAACACCATCGGCCGCTATCTGCCGCTGCAAACGCCCGAGCACCTGCGCCACTGGCTGACGGGCGCGCTGGAAGGCGGCGTGGCGCGCGATGTCAGCCTGCGCCTGCGCGGCGAACTCGAACATTTCCCCTTCAAGGGGGACACGCCGGCCCAGCGCAATCGTGGCGACTTCCGCGTGGCCGGCAAGCTCGAGAACGGCATCCTCAATTATGCACCGGGCGAGTTTGCGGAAAACGGACCGCTGGCGGGCAAGGCGCCGTTGTGGCCGCAGGCGGAAAAAATCAAGGGCAGCTTTATTTTCGAGCGGGCGCGCATGGAAATTCGCGGCGACACGGCCACCACGGGCGGCGTGGCTCTGACGAATGTCAAAGCCGTGATCCCCGACCTGACCGTGTTCGACACCTTGCTCGATATCGAGGGCAATGCGGCCGGCCAGATGCAGGAATTCCTCAAGTACGTGACGGCCAGCCCCGTGCTGGGCTGGATCGAGCATTTCACGGATGAAACGACGGCGACGGGCAACGCCAAACTGGCCCTCAAATTGCACTTGCCGATCGAGCGCATGCTCGAGGCGACCGTGCAGGGCAGCTTGCAACTGGCGGGCAACGACGTGGTGCTGTTCCACGACATGCCGCCCGTGCTGGGCACGCAGGGCAAGATCGAATTTAACGAAAAGGGCGTCAACCTGAATGGCTTGAACGGCAGCCTGCTGGGCGGGCCGCTGGCCATCTCGGGCGGCTCGCAGCCGGACAATTCCATCCAGGTAAAAATCGCTGGCAACATGACCATCGACGGCTTGCGCAAGACGTATCCGGCGCCCGTGTTGCAGCGCCTGGCGAAACATTTGAATGGCGGCGCGCGCTACAGCGGCCTGATCACGGCGCGCGACCATCAGGTGGTGGTCAATGTCGAGTCGCCGCTGACGGGCCTGGGCCTGGATTTCCCCGCGCCCTTGAAAAAGCCGGCCGGCGACAGCCTGCCCGTAAAATTCACCCTGACGGGCAATGCGGCGAACGGCGCCGGCCTGCGCACGGACGATATCCGCATCGCGCTGGGGTCTGGCATCGCCGCCCGCTACCAGCGCCAGAAGCAGGGCAAGGATGCCTGGCGCCTGCTGCGCGGCGGCATCGGCGTAAACGTGCCGGCGCCGGAACCGGACAGCGGCATGATGCTCAACGTAAATATGAAAACCCTGGACGTGGACAGCTGGATCGACGTCGGCGGCGAAATCGCCGGCAACGCCACGGCGCCGGCCGAGGCGGGTGGCAACGCCGACGACGCACCCGACATCGCGCAATATGTGGTGCCGGACATGATGGCGGCGCGCGCCGGCGAACTGATGCTGGGCGAGCGCAAGCTGGAAAACGTGGTGGTGGGCGCCACGCATCAAAAGGATGTGTGGCAAGCCAATATTGACGCGAAACAAGTATCGGGCTATGTGACGTGGCTCGAAACTCCGTCCGGCCTGGGCAAGATGACGGCGCGCCTGTCGTCGCTGATCATTCCGGAATCGGCCGTCAACGATGTGAAGAGCTTACTGGAAGGCAAGAGCGGCGCCCAGTCGATCCCGTCGCTCGATATCATCGCCGAGCAATTTGAACTGTTCAACAAGAAGATCGGCCGGCTGGAGTTGCAGGCCTATAACACCATGGCGGCGGGCGGGCGCGAGTGGCGCGTGGGCAAGCTGCAACTGTCGAACGCCGATGGTGCGCTGAGCGGCAATGGCAAATGGGTCATCAAGGATGGGCAAAGCACGACCAGCCTGCGTTTCGGCCTCGATATCGTCGATGCGGGCAAGTTGCTTGACCGCTTCGGTTTTGCCGACACGGTGCGTCGCGGCAAGGGGCGCCTGAGTGGCGACATCGCCTGGAACGGCTTGCCGTATTCGCTCGACATTCCCACCCTGTCGGGACAGATCGAGATGAATGTGGAATCGGGCCAGTTCCTCAAGCAGGATCCGGGCGCGGCCAAGCTGTTGGGCGTGCTCAGCCTGCAAGCCTTGCCCCGTTTGCTGAAACTCGATTTCCACGATGTGTTTTCCGAAGGCCTGGCCTTCGACGGCATCACGGCCAACGCCAGCATCAAGCGCGGCGTGGTGACGACCGACAACCTCAAGATGCACGGCGTGGCGGCCACCGTGCTGATGGATGGCAAGGCCGACATCGCCAATGAAACGACGAATTTGCACGTGGTGGTGATCCCGGAATTTAACCTGGGCACGGGGCCGCTCGTGTATGCGCTGGCCGTCAACCCCGTCATCGGCCTGGGTAGTTTCCTGGCGCAATTGTTCCTGCGTGCCCCCGTGATGAAGGCGCTCACCTATCACATGCAGATCGCCGGCCCGTGGAAGTCGCCCGTCGTGACCAAGCTCGATGGTGGTAAATTGGAGCCTGTCGCCGTGCCTGCCGCCGCAGCCGGGGAGGCGGTGGCGAAATAGGCGAGGCGTTCGAATGGATAAGAGGTGGCAATGATGCATACAGTGGCAGCAGTACAAATGATTTCTTCGCCGTCCGTGGCAGACAACCTGGCCACGGCGCGACGCCTGGTGGCGCAGGCCGCCGCCGCTGGCGCGCAGCTGGTGGTGCTGCCCGAATACTGGGCCATCATGGGCCAGCAGGAAACGGACAAGCTGGCCCATGCGGAACAGCCCGGCAGCGGACCGATCCAGGATGGCATGGCGCAGATGGCGCGCCAGCACGGCATCTGGCTGATCGGCGGCACCTTGCCCCTGATCTCCGGCGAGGAGGGCAAGGTCTTGAATACCACGCTGGTGTATGACCCGCAGGGCGAGCCGGCCGGCCGCTACGACAAGATCCACCTGTTCGGTTTTACGCGCGGCACCGAGTCGTACAATGAATCGCGCACCATCGTGCCCGGTGCGCAGGTGCGCGCGATCGAGACGCCGTTCGGCCGCGTCGGCCTGTCCATCTGCTATGACTTGCGCTTTCCCGAACTGTATCGCGCCATGGGCGATTGCGCGCTGATCGTCGTGCCGGCCGCATTTACCTATACGACGGGCAGCGCCCACTGGGAAGTGCTGCTGCGCGCGCGCGCCATCGAAAACCAGTGCTATGTGCTGGCCTCGGCGCAGGGCGGCTTGCATCCGAATGGCCGGCGCACCTGGGGCCACAGCATGCTGATCGACCCGTGGGGCGAAGTCAAAGCTGTGTTGCCCGAAGGCGAGGGCGTGGTCAGCGGCGAGATCGACCTGGTGTTTTTGGCCGGCGTGCGCGAATCCTTGCCTGCCCTGGCGCATCGCACTATGTGAGGGTACCTGACATAAGCTACTGCGCGTCGCGCTTTGCGGCCTGCGATGCTCACCGTGCTCAAGCACGGCTGCGCTTCTCGGCCACAAATCACTGCCGCTCGTTACGCTTCTGTCAGGTACTGAGAATGAGTTGAATATAATTAGCGAGTGCAAAGTTATGAAGCCATTTGAACCGAATCTGTCCAGCCTGGCCGTGGCGCGCGACATCCTGCTCACGCCGTTCGGCCTGGACGAAGACAAGCTGCTCAAAGCCCTGGGCACGATGTTTACGCACAAGGTCGACTATGCCGACCTGTATTTCCAGTCGACCAGGAGCGAAGGCTGGAGTCTGGAAGAGGGCATCGTCAAGACGGGCAGTTTTTCCATCGACCAGGGCGTGGGCGTGCGCGCCGTGTCCGGCGACAAGACGGCCTTTGCGTATTCCGACGATATTTCCGAGCGGGCCTTGCTGGAAGCGGCAGCGGCCACGCGCACCATCGCGCGCGCGGGTGCCGGAAAAGTCAAGATCGCGGGCCAGATGCAGCCGCAGGGTGGGCGTTCGCTGTACCTGCCCAATGATCCGCTCGCTTCGCTGGATGCCACGGCCAAGGTGCAGCTGCTTGAGCGCGTGGAAAAGATGGCGCGGGCGAAAGACCCCAGAGTCGTGCAGGTGATGGCGGGCCTGGCGGGCGAGTACGACGTGGTGCTGGTGCTGCGCAGCGACGGCGTGCTGGCGGCTGACATCCGCCCGCTGGTGCGCGTCTCGCTCACCGTGATCGCGGAGCAGAATGGCCGCCGCGAAACGGGTTCGGCCGGTGGTGGCGGGCGTTACAGCTATGACTATTTCAGTGATGCCGTGCTGGAACAATATGCGGCAGACGCCGTCAATTCGGCCCTGGTGAACCTGGAAGCGCGCCCCGCGCCCGCCGGTCCCATGACCATCGTGCTGGGACCGGGCTGGCCCGGCATCCTGCTGCACGAGGCGATCGGCCATGGCCTGGAAGGCGATTTCAACCGCAAGGGTTCGTCCGCGTTTTCCGGATGCATCGGCGAACGCGTGGCGGCCAAGGGCGTCACGGTGGTCGATGATGGCACCCTGGCTGGCCGGCGTGGCTCCCTGAATATCGACGACGAGGGCAACCCTACGCAGTGCACGACCCTGATCGAGGATGGCATCCTGAAGGGTTACATTCAGGACACGATGAATGCGCGCCTGATGAAGATGCCCGTGACGGGCAATGCGCGCCGCGAATCGTTCGCCCACCTGCCCATGCCGCGCATGACGAACACGTATATGCTGGGCGGCGACAAGGACCCGGGCGAGATCCTCGCTTCCGTGAAAAATGGTTTATATGCCGTCAATTTTGGCGGCGGTCAGGTGGACATTACCAACGGCAAGTTTGTCTTCTCGGCCAGCGAAGCGTACATGATCGAAAACGGCAAGCTCAGCTATCCTGTCAAAGGGGCGACTTTGATCGGCAATGGTCCGGACGTGCTCAACCGCGTCTCCATGATCGGCAACGACATGCGCCTCGATTCGGGTGTGGGCGTGTGTGGCAAGGAGGGGCAGAGCGTGCCCGTGGGCGTGGGGCAGCCGACCCTGCGCCTGGACGGCATTACCGTCGGCGGCACAGCCTGATTTTTCTGGACACGGCGCGGCCAACAAGGTTGTCGGATTACGCCCTCCGGGCTAATCTGACCATCTTTTCTGAGATGGCGCTCGCGTAGGTCGGGTTAGCGCAAGGCGCGTAACCCGACACCACTGCCGGCCGCGTCAACACGGGTGTCGGATTACGCGTGGCTTCGCCCCGCTAATCCGACCTACGCTCCCGCTTTTCCGATTTCTCAGAATTTGTATTTCACCCCCGCACTGACAAAGCGTCCCGCCGCGCCCGCGTAGTCGAGCGGGTTGTAGCCCGTGGCGCCATACGTGAGCGGATCGAGCGGGGCGATCTTGTCGAACAGGTTTTGCACCGTTGCAAACACTTCCAGCTTGGGCGTGGCCAGCCAGCGGGCCGTCAGGTCCACCGTCGTGAACGAGGCGATGCGGCAGCCGCGCGGCGCATCCGTACCGTCGGCGAAATGCGTGGCGCAGCCGTCCGGATCGTTCTTGAAGCTGATATTGTCGAGCGGCGCGCGGTAGTTGACATTGGCCGAGACGCGCCAGTTCTGGCGCTCCCAGGTGGCGCCCAGGTTGATGCGGTCAGCCGGCGTGCCCATGCAGTTGGAAACATCGCAATTGCCGTGCGTGCCGGCGAAATCGCGCTGCGTGCCGTCCTGCTCCGTGCGCAGCC
This sequence comes from Janthinobacterium sp. SUN073, assembly GCF_030397665.1. Classification (GTDB taxonomy): domain Bacteria; phylum Pseudomonadota; class Gammaproteobacteria; order Burkholderiales; family Burkholderiaceae_D; genus Janthinobacterium. The sequence goes on from NZ_JAPUBT010000010.1 coordinate 168,486, forward strand.
ATTTGTACAGATGCGTCCACTTCAGGTCGAACACCAGGTTGCCATAGTCGCCGCCCAGGTTGAAGCGCTGGCGCGCGTCGATATCGATGCCGCGCACCGTGGTTTGCGCGGAATTGACATAGCTGGCCAGCACGGCCGTGATGGCACCCGGATCGCCGGGCTTGTCGCTGGCCGTGGACGGGTCGCGCGCCACGTGGCCCTCGGCAATCGCCGTGTCCGTCTGTTCCTGGTTGATCTCATTCTTGCGGCGGATTTGCCACAGATCGACGGAAATGCTGCTGCGCGGCAGCGGGTCCCACACGGCGCCCACGGAATAGCTGCGAGAACGCTCGGGCGACAGCCTGGGATTGGGCGAGGTGATGACGGCGATCGATGCGGGGTCGCACGCGACGTCCACGCCCAGCGCGCAGCGCAGCGGGTCGCTGGCGGTGGAGAAGGCCGCCAGGCCGCCAACGCCGTTTTCCGCCGCACTGGGCGCGCGGAAGCCCTTGGCGAAGGTGCCGCGCAGGGCCAGTTCGCGCACGGGAGTCCATTTTATGCCCACTTTCGGCGTGTAGGAATTGCCCACGTCAGTGAAATGGTCGGCGCGCAGGGCGCCCGACAGCTCCACGGTTTTCAGCACGGACGCCAGCACCTCCGCATACAGGGCCGAGGCGTTGCGGCTGCCCTTGTAGGCGGAATAACCGAGGCCGATGATATTGCCCCGTTCCGTGCCCGTGGTCGGGTTGAGTTCCGTCGATTCATGGCGGAATTCCGCACCCACGGCCACGCTCAGGCCGCCGCCGTCGAGCTTGGCCACCTCGCGGCTGGCCTTGAAGTCGATCTGCGCGATATGCGTCTTGGCGTCGTTCGAGATGCGTGGCGACAGGGCCGCGTACAGGGCGGGTGAATTGAGGCCCGCGTTTTCCGCGATGCGCCATACGCTGCCGGCGGGCAGGGCCGCATAGGCCGGGTTCAGGCGGGCCGCGGCCACATTCGCGTCGCTGGGGTTGAGCAGGGCGAAGGCCACGTCGCGCTGCAGGAAGCCGCCTTGCTCGTTCGCGACCTTGTTTTGTGAGTACAGCAGGGCGCTGTCGATGTCCCAGCCCGCCACGCTGCCCTTGATGCCGGCGACAAAGCGCGCAAAGGTGGAATCGACTTCCGAGGTGCGCGGGCCGACGTCGGCGGTCAGGTAACGCAGTCGTGCATCGCGGCCGAAGTAGGGATTGTCAGGATGGCCGGCGCCCAGCGCCACTGCCGCATTGCTGACGGGGCCGCCAGGAAAACCCACCGAGCCACTGATGGTCGACGGCGTGGTGACGGAACTCGATTCGCTGTGATACAGATTCAGTTCCACATAGGTTTGCAGTGCCGGCGTCAGTTGCCAGGCGCCACGGCCAAAAAAATTGATGTTCTTTTGCTTGGGCTGGATCTGGCCATATTGTTGCGCGGCATCGGTCAGGCAGCCGCCACCCGGATCGCCTTGCGGGTGGTTTGTGAAGTTGCCGCAGGCGGCGCCGGGGAAGGTGCGCGTAAAGCCCACGCCGCCCAGGTTGCCACGGTTATAGTAATTGAAGGTGTCGGGATTGCGCACATTGCCGTTGACGGCGCTGCCGGCCGCATTGTTGTCGGTGATGGCGCCGGCGCCACTGAGTGATTCCTGCGCGCTGAAGCCCAGGTCGCGCAAGTCGCTGCGGCCGACGGCGCCCCGTCCTGCCCGGTCGCGGTTCGAGATCGCCCCTTTTTCGCTGTATTCCAGGTTCAGCAGCACATTGTAGCGGTCGTTGTCGATATCGCCGAAACCGTGCGTGATGGACGCGCGCGCCTCGCGCCCATCCCAGTCCTTGGTCTTGCCGTAATTGCCCTTCACGGCCGTGCCCTGGTAGTCGCCCCGCAGGATCACATTGACGACGCCGGCGATGGCGTCCGAGCCGTAGATGGCCGAGGCGCCATCCTTGAGGATTTCCACGCGTTCCACCGCTTCCAGGGGGATGATGTTCAGGTCGGCAAACACTTTCTGGCCGTCGTCGGCCAGGCCGTAGGGCGCCACGCGGCGCCCGTTCAGCAAGACCAGGGTCGACGCCGTGCCCAGGCCGCGCAGCGAGATGCCCGACGCGCCGGCGGCAAAGCCGCCGCTGAAGCTGGTAGGGACCGAGCCCTGGTTGTCGACGGCCAGGGTTTGCAGCAGTTCGGCCACGCTGGCCTTGCCCGATTTTTCAATGTCGGCAGCGCTCAGGGTTTGCACGGCCGAGGCTGTTTCAGCCTGGGCGCGGCGGATGTTCGAGCCGGTGATTTCCACGCGCTGCAGGGGCGCGGGTGCGGCATTGTCCTGTGCCAGGACGGGTAGACTCAGCAGTGCACTGGCCAGTGTCAGGCCCAGGCGTGGTGGTGAAAAGGCAGCTGGCTGAAACAAGGGTGTAGGGCTCATTTTGTTCTCCGGAAAGGTCAGGCCATCAAAGGTCGTCGATGCGTCTTTGAATCTTGTCCGTCCGGTTTGCCCGCGATTAGATCTTGATCAGTAGTGTGTCGCTTGCCGTCGCTGCAATGGGCGTTGCGTGGTGTGCGCGCCACGACGGCCTCAGCACTGGACTGACCATGCCGGTCTAAGGGCGCGCAACTTTTTATGCTTTTTTACGCGCTTTGCCGTCTAAAACGGCAGCGGCATGCGGCTTTGCCGACAAATATGCTTGCCAATCCTTGCAATTTAGGTTTATAGTCGTTCATCACTTATGGATGACTCGCATGTTCGCTCGCCACTTTTTTACCGCTTATTTTTACTTTAGCAATTCCAACCCAAAGGCGGTGGAGTAGCGGTCGGTTCACGTAGCAGCAAAAAACGAGATCCCAGCAAATTCTAAAAAACCGCCACTGATGGCGGTTTTTTTTTACCCAGATGTTTTACCCTTCCTTAAATTTTGGAGAAAATGATGCCCCGCACCGATGATTTGCGAATTCGCGAAATGAAGGAATTGACCCCGCCGTCCCACCTGATCCGCGAATTCGCCTGCTCGGAGCAAGCCGAACAGACCGCTGCCAGCGCCCGTATCGCCCTGCACCGCATCCTGCACGGCCAGGATGACCGCCTGATGGTGGTCATCGGGCCTTGCTCCATCCACGATACCAAGGCGGCGATGGAATATGCGCGCCTGCTGGTCAAGGAGCGCGCGCGTTTCGCCGGTGAACTGGAAATCGTCATGCGCGTCTACTTCGAGAAGCCGCGCACCACGGTGGGCTGGAAGGGCCTGATCAACGACCCGTACATGGACAACAGCTTCCGCATCAATGACGGCTTGCGCATGGCGCGCGAACTGTTGCGCGATATCAATGAGCTGGGCTTGCCGGCTGGCACGGAATTCCTCGACGTCATCAGCCCGCAATACATCGCCGACCTGATCAGCTGGGGCGCCATCGGCGCGCGCACCACGGAGTCGCAGGTGCACCGCGAGCTGGCCTCGGGACTGTCCTGTCCCGTCGGCTTCAAGAATGGCACGGACGGCAATGTGAAAATCGCCGTGGAAGCCATCAAGGCCGCCTCGCAGCCGCACCATTTCCTCTCCGTCACGAAGGGCGGCCACTCGGCCATCGTGTCGACCAACGGCAATGAGGATTGCCACATCATCTTGCGCGGTGGAAAAACCCCGAACTATGACGCGGCCAGCGTGGACGAGGCCTGCAAGGCGATCGCCGCGCAGGGCCTGGCAGCGCGCCTGATGATCGACGCCTCGCATGCGAACAGCTCGAAAAAACCGGAAAACCAGATCCCCGTGTGTGCCGACATCGCCAGCCAGGTGGCCGGCGGCGACAGCCGCATCGTCGGCGTGATGGTGGAATCGCACCTGGTGGCAGGGCGCCAGGATTTGATCCCGGGCAAGGAATTGATCTATGGCCAATCCGTCACGGATGGCTGCATCGACTGGAGCGCCAGCGTGGCCGTGCTGGAAAACCTGGCGCAAGCCGTGAAGCTGCGCCGCCTGCAGGGCGACAAGGAATGAAATGACGTGGCGTGTAGCATGAAAAAAAACCCCGGAAAGCTAAGCTTTCCGGGGTTTTTCAGTTTTTAGCCGGGAGCAGATGCAATCAGCTTAGAACTTGTACGTGGCGCGCACGTAGAAGGTACGGCCCAGCGGATCGGCGTAACGCGGATCGTAGCCGGACTGGAACGTCGTGTACTGGTTGGTGAACGGTGGATCTTCGTTCAGCAGGTTTTTCACGCCCACGGTCAGTTCCGTGTTCTTGAAGCCCGAATACATGCCCGACAGCGACCAGATCGAGTATGCCTTGACCTTTTGCTTGAATTCGTCGTCGACGTCGTTCATGTCGTGGTAGCCGCTCATGTACTTGTTCGACAAGGTGGCGTTCCACTGAGCCAGGTTCCAGTTCAGCGAAGCATTATGTCTCCAGCGGAACACCGGGCCATTTTCGCCATACACGCCCACGTTTTGCACGTATTCGCCGTTGCGCTCGTTCTGGTACTCATATTTCTGCACCCAGGTGCCGTCGAAGGCAAAGGTGACATTGCCATACTGGCTGCGTGGCAATCTCCAGTTCAAGCCCAGATCGACACCCGCAGTATGCATTTCGCCCAGGTTTTCCAGCGGGGACAGCACATAATCGAGCGCGTTGCCATTGGCCGAGTATACGAAGTTGTTCTGGTACTTATCGTATTTGTCGAACAGGGTTTGTTCAGCCACCCGGTCGATCTTGTCGCGCAGCTTGATCTGGAAGTAGTCGAGCGAGACGGTCAGCGATTTCGTTGGCTCGAGCACGATACCGGCGCTGAAGGTCTTCGATTTTTCCGGCTTGATTTCCGGATTGCCGCCCGAGCGGATGTATTGCTGCGTGCTGCAAGCCGAATTTTCATTCGCGCCAGGGATGGCTACGCCGCCTGGGCACAGACGTGGATCGCTGTACTTGCCGGCCGTAAAGGTCTTGCTCATCGGACCATGCAGGTCATACAGGGTTGGAGCGCGGAAGCCCGTGTTGTACGAGCTGCGGAACAGGATCTGGTTGGTCGGCTGCCAGCGTACACCGACTTTTGGATTGAAGCTGCCACCGACATCGTTGTAATGGTCGTAACGGGCTGCCAGCGACAGTTCGAGATTTTTCACGACAGGGATGCTCAGTTCCGTAAAGATGGCGGCAATATTACGGCTGCCCGACTGGTCCTTGGCTTCGGCATAGCCGGAGCTCGACGCTTGCGAAGCGAGCGCCGTGTTGATGTCGTATTCCGCCTTTTCATTGCGGAATTCGGTACCGACGGCAAAGCCGACGGCGCCCGCTGGCAGGTTGTAGATTTCACGGCTGATCTTGGCGTCGACCGCGGTGCTGGTCATCTTGGCGCTCAGGTACTCACCTTGCAACAAGGACTTTTTCAGGTAATCCAGGCCGGCGGCGCTTTGCTGGCCGAACGGATTGAGCACGCCACTGGCCACGCCGTCGATCATGCGCTGGTCGCCCAGGTAGCCGTTGACGAAGGCGCTGGTGGCTTTGCTCACGGAGTAGCTCAGACCGACGTTGTAGTCCCAGCCGGCAACGATGCCTTCGGACGCGGCAACCAGGCGGTCCGAGGTGCTGGTGTCGAAGCCGATGCGCTGGCCCATGTCCATCGGACGCCAGCTCAGGTCGAGGTTTTCACCTGCCAGGCCAGGAACGGCAGGTACACCGGCGCTGCCGCCCGGATAGTATGGCGAATTTTTGTCCATGATCAGGCCGATGCGCGTCAAGGTCGGCGGCGTGATGCGCGACTCATTGGTGCTGCGTGCGTGCAGGTATTCGAGGGTGGCCAGGTGATCCTGGTTGATCTTGAAGCTGGCCTTGCCCAGGAACGATTCCTGGTTGGTCTTCGGAATGTCCTGGATGTACGGCGCGGCGTCAAACGCGCAGGTCGGACGGCCACTCGGATTCGGACGCAGGTTTTCGCCCACGCAGCCACCGGCAAACGCCGGGTTGCCGGAGAATACTTGATCCGGATCTTTATTGATCGTGGTGAAGTTGGCGATCGGCGTCGTGCTGCTGAGGTTATTCACGCCCTTGTTCGGCACATAGCCGTTGGCCGAGAAAGCGCGGTCGCTGGCGTTCAGCGCCGACTGGCGGTGCACGTCAACGACGCCGAAGACGTTGAAGCCATCCTTGTTCAGATCGCCATAGCCGGCGGACAGGTTCAGGCGCGACTCGTCGCCGCCACCCGATTTTTGTGGCTCGTAGTGTTCCACGGTCACGGAACCGCCCTTGACCGAGCGCTTGGTGATGAAGTTGATGACGCCGCCGATGGCGTCGGTACCGTAGATGGCGGACGCGCCGTCGCGCAGCACTTCCACTCTTTCCAGGGCCGAGACGGGAATGATATTCAGGTCGACGGACGAGCCGTTGAACGGATGGCTGGCGATGCGCCGGCCATTCAGCAGCACCAGGGTCTTGTCGCCGCCGATGCCGCGCAGGTCGGCGACGGATTGGCCGCCCGTGCCTGCACCCACCGATTGGCTGCTGCCCTGGGTACTTTGATTCATGGAAATGGTGGACAGGACTTCCTGTGCCGTCGTCAAGCCTTGCTTGGCAAAGTCGCTGGCTTTGATCGACGTGATCGGCAACGCCGTTTCAGACGACAAGCGCTTGATGCTCGAACCGGTGACTTCCACGCGCTGCATGGTGCCATCTGTTGTTTCTTGCGCATACGCGGTGTGCATGCTCAGGGCCATGCCGCCTGCAAACATCAGGCGCAGCGACCGCGATATTACATTTTCTATCATTTCTGAAATTCCTTGTTATTGTGATAAAGGCGGCAATTATTTTGAAATAACTTGTTGCTTACCAACAATTTATTTGCCTTTTTGAAAATCCACCAATGAAAATTCTGTAAATTTTCTGGGCCCTCATCAAAGCATTCATGATTCAGATTGTCAATTTCGTGCGGACTTTTTGGATGAAATGCAACATATTCCTGTTTTTTTCATAATCCTTCAGTAATAAAATATCGTGAACCCTTGTCAGCCGTGCTCAGATGGGTAAAATAAAACGGCGCACATCATCGCTGACGGCGCCGCTTTTCTGTTGCTGGCACGCTGTTGCCAGCGCTGCCTGTTTTATCTATCGACCTGAAAATTTCCCTTAAAACGTATAGCTTCCGCGCAGGTAATACGCGCGCCCGATCGGATCCGTATAGCGCGGGTCATAGCCTTTCTGAAACAGGGTGCCCTGGTTCGAGAACGGTGGTTCCTTGTCGAACAGGTTCTTCACGCCTGCCGTCAGCAGCAAGCCTTTCCACACGTAGCTGCCCGACACGTTCAGCAGGCTGTAGGACGGCACATCGTGGCGGTATTGCGGGTCGACCTGGTTTTGGTCCGTGTAGCCGGACTTGAACGATTGCGACACGGTGGCGCCCCAGTTGCCCTTGCGCCAGTTCAGCGCGGCCGTGTGTTTCCAGCGGAACACGGGATTGTTGTCCGCATAGCGGCCCACGTTGGCGATGAAGGCGCCGTCGCGCTCGTTCTGGTAGTCATACTTGTGGGTCCAGGTGCCGTCCACCGACACGCTGAAATCGCCATAGGCCCCGCGTCCCAGGCGCGCATTCAGGCTGACGTCGATGCCGTCGGTTTTCACTTCACCGAGGTTGTCGTTCAGGTCGAGAATGGCGAAAGGCGAGCCGTCGGGATTGCGCAGGAACAAGGCCTTGTATTTCTCGTAGTTGCCATAGATGGATTGTTCTGGCAGCGAGGAAATCTTGTCTTTCAGGTGGATGTTCCAGTAGTCGATGGCAACCGTGACTTCCTTGACCGGTTCGAGCACCAGGCCGAAGGCGAAGGTGGTGGATTTTTCCGGTTTCAGCTTTTCATTGCCGCCTTGCAGCTTGAATTGCTGCAAATCGCAATCGCGCAGGGGATTGGCGCCCGGCTGCGGCACGCCGCCCGGGCACAGAATCGGGTCGTCGTAGGAATCGTTGGTATCGTTCTTCGACGGCGGCGCGTTCTTTTCAAACAAGGTCGGTGCGCGGAAGCCCGTGCTGGCCGAACCGCGCAGCACCAGCGCACTGCTGGCCTGGTAGCGCAGGGCCAGCTTGGGATTGGTGGTGCTGCCCACGTCGCTGTAATGGTCGAAGCGGGCCGCCAGTTGTACTTCCAGGTCCTTGATCAGCGGCAAGTTGACTTCGCCGAAGACGGCCTGGATGGTGCGCGAACCGCTTTTCGACAGCGAACCGGACAGGCCGGAACTGGTGGCCTGGCTGGCGATATCCCGGTTGACATTGAAGTCGGCTTTTTCACGCCGCAGTTCACCGCCGAGAGCGATGGCCAGCGGGCCGCCGGCCAGTTGCATCAGTTCGCGGCTGCCCTTGATGTCGAAGCCCGTGGTGGTGACCTTGGCATTTTGTACCTCGCCGCGCAGGGCGGTGCTGTCCAGGTAAGTCTTGCCGGCCGCATCCTGCATGCCAAACGGATTCAGGATGCCATTGAGCACGCCAGCGGCAAAACCTGCATCCTGCACGTAGCCGCCCGTGAATTTCTCGGACGACTTGCTGATCGCATGGCTCAGGCCCGTTTTGTAGTCCCAGCCAGCCAGCTCGCCTTCGAGGGCCAGCACCAGGCGGTCCGCCTTGCCGGTGGAATCGATCTGCCGCTGACCCGCTTCCACGGGGCGCCAGTTGACGCTCAGTGGCTGTCCCGACAGCCCCGGCTGGGCCGGCACGCCGCCCGCATTGCCCGGGTAGTATTTGCTGCTGATGGGCAGGATCAAGCCCGTTTGCGGCGGTGCCGCCGTGCGCGCCTTCACCTTGTTTTCTGAATGCAGATATTCCACGGTGGCCAGGTGGCCGCCGCCCAGCTTGAAGGCGCCCTTGCCGAAGAAGGCCACCTGCTCCTGTGCCGGCAGGTCGTCGATCTGCCGCGTGTAGTCCTGGCGGCAGGTGCCGTTGGCAGCCGCCACGGACAGGGGCGGGTTGCAGCCCGTGGCCGCATACGGATTGCCGGCCAGGCCCTTGCCGCCGTTGGCTGCGGCATCGAAGTAGTTGCCGGGGAAAGTGGTGCCGCTGGTGAGCGACAGGCCGCGCTCGGGAATGATGCCCGTTGCCGAGAAGGCGCGGTCTTGCGAAGTCAGCACATTTTGCTTGTGGTAATCGACCACACCGAAAATATTGTAGCCGTCCGTATCGAGCTTGCCGAAGCCCGTCGACAGGTTGATGCGGTGCTCGCCCGCGCCCTTGTGTTCGGGCGCGACGACCTCGGCGGTGATATTCGTGACGTTGACGGAGCGCTTGGTGATGAAGTTGATGACGCCGCCGATGGCGTCCGTGCCGTAGATGGCCGAGGCGCCGTCGCGCAGTACTTCGACGCGCTCCAGCGCGGCGATGGGAATGATGTTCAGGTCGACGCTGGCGCCGTCATACGGATGGTTGGCGATGCGCCGGCCATTGAGCAGCACCAGGGTCTTGTCGCCGCCCAGGCCGCGCAAGTCGGCGCTGGCCTGGCCGCCCGTGGGCAGGCCGCTGGTATTGCCGCCGACGGCATTGCCGCTACCCATGCTGGAGGAATTCGAGGGGATCTTGCTGAGCACTTCCTGGGCCGTCGTCAAGCCTTGTTTGGCGAAATCTTCGGCCTTGAAGATGGAGAGAGGGGTGGCTGTTTCCGAAACCAGCCGCTTGATGGACGAACCGGTGACTTCTACGCGCTGCATGCCGGCCGTTTCACCGGTTTCCTGGGCCAGTGCCGGCTGGCTGAGGATGCCGGCTGCGAGGCCGCCGGCGCAGATCAAACGGATGGAGCGGGACAGGCATATTTCTCTAATCATGTTCAAGACTCCTGATAAAGCGGTTGGCTAAAAGGGCAAGAACGGCCGCGCCGGTAAGCACGTCCGAGAATATTGAAAGGTGAAATGATTTATCTCTTTTCAATTGATTGAATGTAATGATTAACAAAACTCTTTGTCAACAGGGTGTTGTACTTTGTGTTTTTAAACAACGGCTTCCATTCAGTGATAATGATCTAAAACAAAGTGTCTTCGTTTGGTGATGTATTTTCCAGCCGAAACTGTTTTTTGCTGCGTAGCGTGCGCCCCGGCACCGAATGCTGTACTGCAGCGTAGATGTCCGGCCGGTCTTTTTCTTGCCGATGAAAATAGGGTGTGGTGCAATGCAGCAAAATCGGACGGGCAGCGGGTCAGGAGTGGCGGCCCCTGCATTTCTCTTTGTCGGCGAGGGGGAAACTGCGTTATCGTTACGCGTTTTTCAGGCAGTCGAGAAGGCTGCGAACAAGGCACAGATCTTGCGAGGATGGACTGGTTTTGGTGGTGGAATCCTGTATCCCAGGGGGAAGCCAGTACAAGCGCACCAATACGGTGCGACAGATAATCGAGATGAAGGGTATTACATGAAGTCACCATGGATGCGGCGCGTGGCGCTGCTCGCCTGCCTGGCCACCCTGCCGCTGGCGGCCGTTGCCGTTGACGCTGCCCCCGCGGCCGCGCCGGTAAAAACCTTGCGCTATATCCTGCCGGCCGCCGAGACGGGTTTTGATCCGGCCACCGCGCGCGACCTGTATTCGAACCACATCACGCAGGCCGTCTTCGACACCCTGTACACCTATGATTACCTGGCGCGCCCCGTCAAGGTGGTGCCCGGCGCGGCGGCGGCCATGCCGGAAGTGTCGGCCGATGGCAAGACCTACACCATCCGCCTGAAAAAAGGCATCCTGTTCACGCCCGACGCCGCGTTCGGCGGCAAGCGCCGCGAATTGACGATGGCCGACTATGTGTATTCGTGGAAGCGTTTGTTCGACCCGCGCCTGGCCTCGCCGCACAGCTGGCTGTTCGAAGGCAAGGTGGTGGGCCTGGACGATCTGGCCAAGGAAGCGGCCAAGTCGAACAAGTTTGACTACAGCAAGAAGGTGGCCGGCCTCGAGATCCTCGACCCGTACACCCTGCGCATCACGCTGACCAAGACGGATTTTAATTTCCCTATGATCCTCGCCTACGTGCCGACGGCCGCCGTGGCGCGCGAAGTGGTGGACAAGTATGGCGACGTGAAGGGCGAAGTGGGCTCGAATCCCGTCGGCACCGGCTACTACACGCTCGGTGAGTGGACGCGCGGCAACCGCATCGTCTTGAACCGCAACCCGCAGCACTTGCCCGAGACGTGGAATTTCATGGCCGGCGACGACCCGGACGACCAGCGCATCGTGCGCCAGATGCAGGGCAAGCGCATTCCCGCCATCGACCGCATCGAAATTTCCGTGATGATCGAAGACCAGTCGCGCTGGCTGTCTTTCCAGAGCGGCGGCACGGACGTGTTCTGGCTCGATGGCCCGCTGGCGCCGAAAGCGATGCTCAACGGCAAGCTGCGGCCCGAGCTGGCGGAGAAGGGCGTGCAACTGTCGCGCCTGCTGGACCCGGAAATCAGCTATTACTACTGGAATATGGAAGACCCGACTCTCGGTGGCTTCAGCAAGGAAAAGATCGCCCTGCGCCGCGCCATTGCCATGGCGCACAATATCGATGAGGAAATCCGCATCATCTGGAATGGCCAGGCCAAGCGCCTCGATTATCCGATTCCGCCCGGCGTGGTCGGCTACGATCCGCACTACAAATCCCTGCTGCAATACGATCCCGTGCTGGCGAATAAATTGCTGGATAAATTCGGCTACAAGAAGGGCGCCGACGGCTGGCGCACTTTGCCGGATGGCAAGCCGCTCTTGATCCGCTACGCTTCGCGCAACGAAGCCAATGGCGTGCTGCAGGCGGAAATGTGGCGCAAGACGTATAACTCGCTGGGCATCCGCATGGAAAACGACCGCATGATCTTTTCCGACATTTTGAAGACGGAAAAGCAGTGCAAGATGCAGACGCGCACGGCGCCGTGGCTGGCCGACTATCCGGACGGCGACAACTTCATGCAGCTGTTCTACGGCCCCAACACGCACCAGAACAACAACGGCTGCTACCAGGACCCGGAATACGACAAGTGGTATGCGGCCAGCCAGGCCATGCCGGCCAGCCCCGAGCGCGACGAGCTGTTCCACAAGATGGCGCGCCGCCTGGAAGTGAACGCGGGCGCCCTGATCGGCTATGCGCGCTACCGCAACATGCTGGCGCAAAAGTCGGTGCAAGGCTACAAGAAGCACCCGATCCTGTTTCAGGAGTGGGCCTTCATGGACATCGACAGCAATGGCGCACCAGTTCCGGCGCCAGCCGCCAAATAAGCGCAGCTTATAAAGACAAGGAATCATTATGTTTGCTTATATCCTGCGCCGCCTGTGGCAGATGCTGCCCACCATGCTGGGCGTCGTCCTGCTGGTGTTTATCCTTTTCAACTGGGTGGGCGGCGATCCCGCCTACATCCTGGCCGGCAAGATGTCGAGTGCGGAAAGCATCGCCAACATCCGCCGCCAGCTCGGTGTCGACCAGCCATACTATGTACAGCTGTGGATCTTCATCAAGCAGATCGTCACGTTTGATTTCGGCCAGAGCTGGGCGACTGGCGAGTCCGTGTCGCACATCATCACCTCGCGCCTGGGGCCGTCGATGATGGTGCTGATCCCGCTGACCGTGCTGGAAACGTTTTTTGGCGTGGCGCTGGCGCTGGCCATCGCCTTCGTGCGCGGTTCGCTGACGGACCGCGCCGTCATGATCGCCTGCACGGTGGGCATGTCGATTTCCATCCTCGTCTACATCATCGTCTTCCAGTACGGCTTCGCTTATAAACTGGGCCTGTTCCCCGTGCAGGGCTGGGGCGACAGCTTCTGGGAAAACCTGCTGCGCTATTCGACCTTGCCGATTCTGATCGGCCTGGCCGTCTCCATCGCGCCGACCCTGCGCCTGTTCCGCACCTTCGTGCTGGACGAGGCGAACCAGGATTACGTGCGCACGGCGCGCGCCAAGGGCTTGAAGGAAGGCCGCATCATGTGGGTCCACGTGCTGCGCAACGCCGGCATCCCCATCATCACCTATGTGATGTCGAACTTGCCGGCCCTGCTGATCGGCGCGTTCCTGCTGGAGCGCTTTTTCGGCATCCCCGGCATCGGGCGTGAAGTGATCCTGGCCGTCGAGCGCAGCGACTTTCCGGTGATCAAGGCGATCACCGTGTATGTCGCCGCCGCCACCATGCTCTTCAACCTGCTCACCGACCTGCTGTACCAGGCGGTCGATCCTCGCGTACAACTGAAGTAGAAAGAGACGATGTCGAAACCTCATACATCGCCCGGCCTGTGGGCCCTGGCGTGGCGCCGTTTGCGCGGCGACAAGATTGCAATGGTATCGCTGGCCGTGGTCGGCGCCTTTTTCCTGCTGGTACTGGCCTCCGCCAGCGGCCTGGTGGCGGCGAACTGGGAAGACGAAGTGGCCGTCAGCTATGCGCCGCCCACGTTTGTGGGCGCCGACAAGGATGTCGCCGCCGATGGCGCGATGCCCGTGACGGACGAGCGCAGCGCGCCCACACCCGTCAACGTGCTCGATCCGCTGGCCGACGATATCGCCGAACTGCGCGCCCAGATGGGCAGCAATCCATCGGCCGGCGTCGAGATGTACGGCGTCACCGACCCGCTGGCCGACGATTTGACGGCCTTGCGCGCCGGCATGGGCAAGGCCAAGAAATTGATCGCGCACAAGGCGGCAACGTTACCGTTCGGCGCCGACAAGTGGGGCCACGATATCGTGCAGAAAACCATCAAGGGCGGCGAAACGTCGATCGTCGTGGGCCTGGTGGCAGCCTTGCTGGCCGTGGTGCTGGGCACGCTCTTTGGTGCCGTGTCCGGCTACTTCGGCGGCATGGTCGACGACTTCTTCAACTGGTTCTACAGCATTTTTACGTCGATTCCATCGATCCTCATGATTCTCACTGTGGCGGCCGTGCTGCAGCAAAAGGGCGTGCTGACCATCGTGCTGATCCTCGGGTTGACGGGCTGGACGGGGCCGTACCGTTTGATCCGCGCCGAATACATCAAGCACAAGGCGCGCGAATACGTGATGGCGGCCGACGCCATCGGCGCCTCGCACTGGCGCAAGATGTTTTCGCACATCTTCCCCAACGTGAGCCACGTGGCGCTGGTGCAAATGTCGATTCTGGTGGTGGGCTTCATCAAGGCCGAAGTGATTTTGAGCTTCCTCGGCTTTGGCGTGCCGGTGGGCACCGTCTCGTGGGGCAGCATGCTCAACGAGGCACAAAATGAACTGATCCTGGGCAAATGGTGGCAGCTGACCGCCGCCGCCACGGCGATGGCCGTGTTGGTGACGGCGTTCTCGCTGTTTACCGATGCCTTGCGCGATGCGCTCGACCCCAAAGTGAAATAGGAGTTGCTCATGGACCAGAATAACCTGTTGGAAGTGCGCGACCTGCGCGTCACCTTCCGCCTGGACAAGAAGACCACGTTCGAAGCCGTCAAGGGCATCTCGTTCAACGTGCCGCGCAACAGCACCGTCGCCCTGGTGGGCGAATCGGGTAGCGGCAAGTCCGTCAGTTCACTGGCCGTGATGGGCTTGTTGCCGCCAGATAACACCATCATCGATCCTGCATCGAGCATCCATTTCGGCGGGCGCGACCTGCTGCAACTGTCGATCGCCGAGCGGCGTACCATGTGCGGCAAGGATATCTCGATGATCTTCCAGGAGCCGATGTCGTCGCTGAATCCCGTCTTCACGGTCGGCTTCCAGATCGCCGAAGTGTTGCGCCAGCACATGGGCATGAACCGCAAGCAGGCGCGCGCCCGTACCCTGGAATTGCTGGAGGAAGTGGGCATACCCGATCCAAACACCAAGATCGACGCCTACCCGAGCCAGATGTCGGGCGGCCAGCAGCAGCGCGTGATGATCGCCATGGCGATCGCCTGCGAACCGAAACTGTTGATCGCGGACGAGCCGACGACGGCGCTCGACGTGACGATCCAGAAGCAGATCATGGACCTGATCGCGGCGCTGCAAAAGAAACATCAGATGTCCGTGCTCTTCATTACCCACGACCTGGGCCTGGTGGGAGAGATCGCCGACCAGGTGATCGTCATGCGCCACGGCGAAGTGCGCGAGACGGGCGAAGTGCGGCAAGTGTTTGACACCCCCAAAGACCCGTACACCAAAGCATTACTACATTGTCGGCCCTCGCTGGATGAACGGCCATGGCGCCTGCCCGTGATCGCCGATTACATGGATGGTAAGCATGAGGCAATCAAGGCCGGCCCCGGTATCGACATGAAGCAGCGCACGCGCGGCTACACGCCGGGCGATGAACCGGTGCTGGTAGTCAATAATTTAAGTAAAAGTTTTTATACGCGTGTGGGCCTGTTCGGCAAGCGCGAATTCCAGGCCGTCAAGGATGTGTCGTTCACTCTACCGCGCGGCAAGACACTGGGCGTGGTGGGCGAGTCCGGTTCCGGCAAGACGACGGTGGGCCTGACTTTATTGCGCCTGCACCAGGCAACGAGTGGCACGGCCATGTTCCACGGCAAGGACCTCATTTCCATGCCGAACAGGGAGTATTTGCCGTATAAACGCCGCATCCAGATCATCTTCCAGAATCCATACGCCTCGCTGAACCCCCGCTTTACGGTGGGGCAGATCTTGCTCGAACCGATGCGCATCCACAAGATCGGCGCGAACGACCAGGAACGCATTGCCAAGGCCTACTGGCTGCTCGACAAGGTGGGACTGCCGGAGCAGGCATTCCACCGTTATCCGCACGAGTTTTCCGGCGGCCAGCGTCAGCGCATTGCGATTGCCCGCTGCCTGACCATGCAGCCGGAAATCCTGGTGTGCGACGAATCCGTGTCGGCGCTGGACGTGTCGGTACAGGCGCAGGTACTCAACCTGTTGCAGGATTTGCAGGATGAATTCGGCTTGTCCTACATCTTCATCTCGCACGATTTGTCGGTGGTGAAATACATCGCCGACCAGGTGATGGTGATGCACAAGGGGCAGGTGGTGGAGCTGGCCGATTCGGATGAGCTGTACCGCAATCCCGTGCATCCGTACACGCGCACCTTGTTGAGCGCTATCCCGAAGGGCGTGCAATTGTAGGGGGATTTTTACGGTAAGATAGCGGCCATGCCCAACCTCATTTACCTGCTCGAACATTACGGTGTCCTGATTGTCTTTGGCATCGTGCTGGTGGAGCAGCTCGGCTTGCCGATTCCCGCCTTTCCCATCCTCGTGGTGGCGGGGGCGCTGGCCGTCGATGGCGACATGAATGGGGCTCTGGTGCTGGCTGCCGCCTTGGGTGCCTGCCTGATCAGCGACTTCACGTGGTTCCGCG
Organism: Janthinobacterium sp. SUN073; assembly: GCF_030397665.1. Lineage (GTDB taxonomy): Bacteria > Pseudomonadota > Gammaproteobacteria > Burkholderiales > Burkholderiaceae_D > Janthinobacterium. The sequence goes on from NZ_JAPUBT010000010.1 coordinate 184,681, forward strand.
CGGGCCGCCATTTCGGCAAGCGCATCCTGCGGCTGCTGTGCCGCATCTCGCTGTCGCCCGATTACTGTGTCAGCCAGACGGAAGATAAATTCAAGCGCTGGGGGCCGAAAGCCCTGATCGTCTCCAAGTTCGTGCCGGGATTTAATACCGTGGCCGCGCCCATGTCGGGCGCGCTGGGTACGCCGCCGGGCCTGTTCTTCCTGTACGCGGGCCTGGGCGCCTTGCTGTGGAGCGGCACCGGCATCGTCGTCGGCGTGATTTTCCATGCCAGCGTGCAGCAGGTGCTCGACTTGCTCAGCACCATGGGCAGCACCGCCTTGCTGATGCTGGCCACCTTGCTGGGCTTGTTCCTGCTGTACAAATTCCTCGAGCGCCGGCGTTTCCGCCAGGCCTTGCAGATCGAGCGCATCGGCATCGATGAATTGCTCGAACTCATAGAGCAGGGCGAAGAGCCGCTGATGGTCGACGCGCGCAGTGCCACGGCGCAAGCGCTGGAACCGGCCGTGCCGGGCGCCTTGTTCTTCAATGGCAAGGAGCCCGTGCCCGCCATGATCGCCATGGACAAGGACCGCCACATCATCGTGTATTGCAGCTGTCCCAACGACGTGACGGCCGCGCAAGTGGCCAAGCTGTTGCACCAGCACGGCTTTCACCGGGCCAAGCCCCTGCATGGCGGCCTCGATGCGTGGAACGCCGCCTACCGCTCGGACCAGCCGGCGCCCGCCAGCCTGCTGGGCGAAGGCATGCCCTCCTGATCAGTAAAAACTGGTAGTAATAATACGAAAACACCGTCGCCGGGCCACCGGGACGGCAGCGCCACGCCTGCGCCGTTCCATACAAAGCGCCTTTGCGCAAACTGCGGCATACTCTCCGTGAAGGGCGACTCCTGCTGCTGTGCAGCATGCTTTTCGTGCGCTTGCCGAGTGCAAGTACTTACTATAAACCATTGTTTTTGAGTAATTTCTGCCCTGCCTGTTGCATTTGGAGTGGAACTACCAATAAAGGCTGGTTTTGATGTACTTAAACTACAAACTTTGCTTGCCTCCGGGCGCATTCATCCTTTAAGCTTGGCGTCCCATGCGTCCCACTTCATCATTTAAAATCATGAGCGCTTCGTCTTCTCCCGTACTGCCGACTTCCGCCTTTGCCGATGGACCGCGCCTGCTGGCCGACGTGGGTGGCACCAATGCCCGTTTCGCCCTGGAAGTGGCCGCCGGCCACATCACCCTGGTGGAAGTGCTGCCCTGTGCCGATTACCCGAGCCTGTCCGCCGCCCTGCAAGCCTACCTGGCCCTGCCGCACATCGCCGCCGCCGGCGGGCAAGCCGTGCGCCATGCCGTGATCGCCATCGCCAACCCGGTCGACGGCGATTTCCTCAGCATGACGAACCACCACTGGTCGTTCTCGATCCGCGCCATGCGCGAAGAGTGCGGTTTCACGACCCTGGACGTGGTCAATGATTTCACGGCCCTGGCGCGTTCCTTGCCGCAACTGTCGAGCGAGCAAAAGCACCAGGTGGGCGCGGGCACGGCCCGTCCGAACACGGCCATCGGCCTGATCGGCGCCGGCACGGGCCTGGGCGTGTCGGGCCTGATTCCCTCGCACGGCGGCTGGATCGCCCTGCAAAGCGAAGGCGGCCACGTCAGCTTTGCGCCGTTCAATGAAGTGGAAGTGAGCATCCTGCAATTTGCCTGGCGCGAATACGAACACGTCTCGGCCGAGCGCCTGATTTCCGGCGATGGCCTGGAACTGATCTACCGCGCCCTGGCCGACCGCGCGGGCGTGCCGGCGGAAGCCTTGCCGGCGGCGGAAATCACGCGCCGCGCGCTGGCCGGCGAATCCCAGCTGTGCGACGACGTCATCGAAGCATTCTGCTGCATGCTGGGCACGGTGGCGGGCAACGTCGCCGTCACCTTGGGCGCGCTCGGCGGTATTTATATCGGCGGCGGCATCGTGCCGCGCCTGGGGCCGCGCTTCGACCGTTCCGGTTTCCGCGCCCGCTTCGAGCGCAAGGGCCGCTTTGCCAATTATGTCTCGCAAGTGCCGACCTTCGTCATCACGGCGCAGTACCCAGCTTTCTTGGGTGCATCGGCCATTCTCTCGGAGAAACTCGCCTCCCTGTGATGCGGGCAGTGGGCGATGTGTCGCGCCAGGGCCGGGTAAAACGCGTGTTTTGCCCGGTTTTGCGCTTTTCCGCTTTTTATCAGGTACAATTGGCATCGTTGGATGAAACGACGACTGTCGCTCTCCTGTCTGGCTGAATTTTCGCCACGGGAATAGCACGGGAATAGCAGCAGCTCCGGAGTTCGTTTCATTGCTGGTTATTTAAGGCCAGCACCATGGATGGCAGGACTTTCACTGCATCCGCTTTAATCCCGCTTTGCGCGCATCGGCCAAGGCGTCGGAAAAACAGCCTCAACTTGTAACCCAGCACGGCGTCATCATCGATGTCTGCCATCTGTTACGTTGAAATGAACGTTTTTGATTTCTTTCTCTGCCTACGAATTGCAATACACATCCGCACAGAATTGCTATGAATACAATTGAGGCTAAAAAAGTCCTCGAAACCGCGTTGCTGTGCGCTCGTGAATCGCTGACGATCCACAGCCTGAAAAAGCTGTTCGTCGATGCGGACGAGAATGGTCGCGTGCGTGGCGTCGGCGTCGGCGCCGACACGATCAAGCAATTGCTGGAAGAATTGCGGCAGGAGTGGGAGGGGCGCGGCATCGAGATCGTCAGTCTGGCTTCGGGCTGGCGCTTTCAAAGCCGCCCGGAAATGAAGATGTATCTTGACCGCATGACGCCCGAGCGGCCGCCCAAGTATTCGCGGGCGACCCTGGAAACCCTGGCCATCATCGCCTACCGCCAGCCGGTGACGCGCGGCGATATCGAGGAAATCCGCGGCGTTGCCGTCAATTCGCAGACGATCAAGATGCTGGAAGACCGTGGCTGGGTCGATGCCATCGGTTACCGCGACGTGGTGGGACGGCCGGCCTTGCTGGCCACCACCAAGCAGTTTTTGGATGACCTGGGTTTGCATTCGCTGTCCCAGCTGCCGCCTTTGCAGCAAATCAGTGACATGCAGGGCAATGGGCTCGAAGCCCTGGAAGCGGCCCTGCAAGAAAATTTTGACAAGGCAAGCAACGAGCTTGCCCCCCAGCTTGGTGCAGGTAGCAATACGGCTGTGACAGATGTAGATGTGACAGCAAGCCTTGATGCCGGCCCCGATGCTTCGCCCACGGACGAAGCCTACACTCACGACCCTGCGCCAGAACTAACGGTTGACGCTGCGCCAGGTCAGCACAGCCAAGAAACGAAGAATGAATAATCCGAACACACCCGAGACAGTAATCGCCAGCGACGAAGCCATCGTTGCCAAGCCCAAGCGCCGCACCAAGGCCCAGATCGAAGCTGATACGGCCGCTGCTGCCGTTACCGGCGACGCCGTCGCGGCCAAGCCGAAGCGCCGCACCAAAGCCGACGTGGCCGCCGACGCGCCTGTCACCGCCGCTGCGGAAACTGAAGCTGCGCCAGCCGTCAAGAAAACCCGCGCCAAGCCGGCCCTGAAAGCCGTCGCCGATGCCGCCGAAGCCGCTGCCGAGGCGGTTGCCGCCCCGGCGCCGCGTCCGCCGCGCGCCCGCGCCGCCGCCAAGGCCGCTGCCGCCGAGGCGGAAGCCGCGCCGGAAGCCGTCGCTGACAAGCCTGCCGAAGCACGCCCAACCCGTGGTCCGCGCCAGATGCGTGGCGTGCAGGCGGAACGCGCACTGCGTCAGCCGCCGCGCGCGGAAGCGCCGCAGGCGGCCGAAGCCGTTGCGGCAGTGCCTGCCGCCGAGCAAGCCGCCGCGCCTGTCGCCGATGTGTTCGATGCCGAAGGCAACCTCGTTTCCGGTCCGCGCCTGCCGCGCGGTCCGCGCAACGACGTGCCGGGCGCCGGCAAGAATGCCGGCAAGAGCCGCAAGAAGGGCAAGGGCCGCCAGGCTGCGCCAGGTAAACTCAGCGACGCTGATGCTGTCTTCTCGTTTGTCACCTCCGACGCGTTCGACAGCGAAGAAGGCGGCGCGGGCCGCGTGCAGAAAGTGGCCGTGCGCCGCGATCTGACGTCCGACGACGACGCGCCGAAGCTGCACAAGGTGCTGGCCGAAGCCGGTCTCGGTTCGCGCCGCGACATGGAAGACCTGATCGTGTCGGGCCGCGTGTCCGTGAATGGCGAGCCGGCCCACATTGGCCAGCGCATCCTGCCAAGCGACCACGTGCGCATCAATGGCAAGTTGATTCAGCGCCGCGTCAGCAAGAAGCCGCCAAGAGTGCTGGTGTACCACAAGCCGGCCGGCGAAATCGTCAGCCACAACGACCCGGACGGCCGTCCATCCGTGTTTGATCGCCTGCCGACCATGAAAGCGGGCAAATGGCTGGCCGTTGGCCGCCTCGACTTCAACACGGAAGGCTTGCTGCTGTTCACTACCTCCGGTGACCTGGCCAACCGCCTGATGCACCCGCGCTACGGCATCGACCGCGAGTACGCCGTGCGTACCCTGGGCGAGCTGGAAGAGGGCATGCGCCAGAAGCTGCTGGCCGGCGTCGAGCTGGAAGACGGCCTGGCGCAATTTTCGAAGATCGCCGATGGCGGCGGCGAAGGCATCAACAAGTGGTACCGCGTGGTGATCGGCGAAGGCCGTAACCGCGAAGTGCGCCGCATGTTCGAAGCGATCGGCCTGACCGTTTCGCGCCTGATTCGTACCCGTTACGGCGCCATGACCCTGCCAAGCGGCTTGAAGCGCGGTCGTTGGGAAGAGATGGAAGAAAATACCGTACGCGATCTGTTGACCGCCTACGGCATCGAAAAGAAAATGCCGGCATCGGGCGACCCCCGTGCCGCTGGTGCCGCCAAGGGCCGCGAAGCGCGCAAGGTCGAACGCAAGGACCGCGATGATGAGCCGAATGGCAACCGCATCGATGTCAGCAACCGCAACGCCGATCCTTTCCCGGTCGCGCCGCGCCGTGGTCAGCCGCAAGGCCAGTTTGCCCGTCCGCAAGGCCAGGGTCGCCCAGGCGGCGCCGGCCGTCCTGGCGATGCGCGTGGTCCTGGCCGTGGCCAGCCGCAAGGTCCGTTCCAGGGTGGCCAGCAGCGCTCGTCGGCATCCTTCGAAGGTGCGCCGCAAGGCCAGGGGCGTCCGCCGCGTGCGGCAGGCCAGGGGCAGGGGCGTCCTGCCGGTGGTGAGGGTCGCGCGCCGCAGCGCGGTCCGCGTCAGCCCGATCCGCTGCAAACGACCTTCGGCTTTGCCAACACGGGTCCGCGCCGCAATGCGGGCGGTGCTGCAGGTGGTCAGGCGCGTTCCGGTGGCCAGCCGCGTGGCGGCATGGACCGTGGCGGCATGGATGGCATGCCGCGCCGTCGCAGCAAAGGTTAAATCAGGGGATTTCTTCTTGCTCGCCCGATAATTAGCCCCGGGCGCGCGCTCTTGTAACTGTTGTAAGCCGGGCCGCTCCTTGTGTGCGGCATTGCGGCGAAGTTAATAAGAGGTTATAATCTGCAGCCTAATAAAAGTTCTCCGCAGGGTTGTTTGGCGGGGAGTGCTTATCTGGTTGGGGAAATACAGGAAGATGGGCAGATGCCCATTTTTTTTTTGTTGAACCGTTTGTCATGGCTCCGCAAGGGGCCATATATGACTTGAATGCGTGTTTTTGCATGTTGTCGGCGCTCAATGCGGCGCTGTCATGCCGAAAACGGGCCTTATTTCTGGAGAATTTCTTGCAGCAGTTGGGATTAATTGAAAAGACAGTTACAGGTCTGGGCTATGAGCTCGTTGATGTCGAACGTGCCGAGCGCGGAATGCTGCGCGTCTTTATTGATTTCAGCGCCGCCGATGCCGCTGAAAAAGGTCCGATCACGGTCGAAGACTGTGCCACGGTGAGTCACCAGTTATCGCATGTGTTGACGGTAGAGAACGTTCCTTACGAGCGTCTCGAGATTTCTTCCCCGGGTCTGGATCGTCCGGTGCGCAAGCTGGAAGACTTTGTCCGTTTCGCAGGTCAGGAAATCATCGTCAAGCTGAATGTGGCGATGCCGGGTACGAACAACCGGAAATCGTTCCAGGGGATCTTGCAAGAACCCGTGGGCGATAAATTGTCGTTGGAATTTGAAGGTAAGGATGGTCCGGCGATGTTGGAATTTACGCTCGCGGATGTGGATAAGGCACGCTTGGTGCCGCAGGTGGTTTTTAAGGGACGCAAAGCATGAGCCGCGAAGTTTTATTATTGGTTGACGCGCTGGCGCGCGAAAAAAACGTCGATAAAGATGTCGTCTTCGGCGCCCTCGAATTCGCGTTGGCGCAAGCCACGAAGAAACGGTATGAGGGTGAGGTAGACATCCGCGTTTCGATCGACCGCGAAACGGGCGAATTCGAATCGTTCCGCCGCTGGCACGTGGTGCCCGATGAAGCTGGCCTGCAATTGCCGGATCAGGAGATCCTGCATTTCGAGGCAAAAGAACAGATTTCCGATATCGAAGTCGATGACCACATCGAAGAGCCGATCGAATCCGTTGAATTCGGCCGCCGTTTCGCCCAGGATACCAAACAGGTCGTCCTGCAGCGCGTGCGTGACGCCGAACGTGAACAGATCCTGGTCGACTTCCTGGAACGCGGCGATTCGCTCGTCACCGGCACCATCAAGCGCATGGAACGCGGCGACGCCATCGTTGAATCGGGCAAGATCGAAGCGCGTCTGCCACGCGACCAGATGATCCCGAAAGAAAATCTGCGTATCGGCGACCGTGTGCGTGCTTTCATCTTGCGCATCGACCGCAATATGCGCGGCCCGCAAGTGATCCTGTCGCGCACCGCGCCAGAATTCATCATGAAGCTGTTCGAACTGGAAGTGCCGGAAATCGAGCAAGGCATGCTGGAAATTAAATCCGCTGCCCGCGATGCCGGCGTCCGCGCCAAGATCGCCGTCTACACGGCCGACAAGCGCATCGACCCGATCGGTACCTGCGTCGGCATGCGCGGTTCGCGCGTGCAGGCTGTTACCGGCGAGCTCGGTGGCGAACGTGTCGACATCGTGTTGTGGTCGGAAGATCCGGCGCAGTTCGTCATCGGCGCCCTGGCGCCGGCGAACGTGTCGTCGATCATGGTCGATGAAGAAAAACACGCGATGGATGTCGTCGTGGACGAAGAAAACCTGGCAATCGCGATCGGCCGTTCCGGCCAGAACGTGCGCCTGGCCTCGGACCTGACCGGCTGGAAGATCAACATCATGACGGCCGAAGAATCGGCTGACAAAGCTGCCCAGGAAACGGCTGCCGTGCGCATCCTGTTCATGGAAAAGCTCGATGTCGACCAGGAAGTGGCCGATATTCTGGTGGAAGAAGGTTTCGCCAGTCTGGAAGAAATCGCTTACGTGCCAATTTCCGAAATGCTGGAAATCGAATCGTTTGACGAGGATACCGTCAATGAACTCCGTACCCGTGCGCGTGACGCGCTCGTGACCGAAGCGATTGCTTCGGAAGAGGGTCTGGAAGGCATGGACGAGGCGTTGGTGGGTCTGGAAGGCATGGACCGCATTACCGCCGGCAAGCTGGGTCTGGCTGGTATCAAGACCGTTGAAGCATTTGCAGCACTGGCATACGACGAATTTGGCGCAATCCTGGCCTTGTCTGCGGACCGTGCGCGTGAACTGATTACAAGTGAATTTAAAGATGTGACCGACGATGAGATGAAGTTGGTTGACTCGAAATATGACGATCGTGCCAAGGCGTTGCAAGCCAAGGCATGGAGTCTGGCCGAATCCGCAAAGGCTTAATTTGAGTATCTTTATCATCTCCGCGACACATAGAAAAGAGGACTGAATGGCGAGTAACAACGTAGCCCAATTTGCCACCGAACTGAAGATGCCTGCAGATTTGCTGCTGACGCAGCTGCGTTCTGCCGGCGTCGAGAAAAGTTCGACGTCAGATCCATTGTCGAAAGATGATAAGGACAAGCTTTTGGATCATCTGCGCCGCACACACGGCGCAGCGGCTGACACAGAAAAGAAAAAAATCACCGTGACCCGCAAGGAAACGACTGAAATCAAGCAAGCTGACGCCACCGGCAAGTCGCGCACCATCCAGGTGGAAGTGCGCAAGAAACGCACTTTCGTCCAGCGTGACGAAGCTGCGCCGGTCGCGGCAGAACCGGTCGCGCCTGCCGCACCGGTGATCGATCCCGCCGACGTGGCGCGCCGTGAAGAAGATGCCCGTAAACAGGCTGAACTGATCGCCCGCCAGGAAGCTGATCTGCGCGAAAAGCAAGAACGTCTGGCCAAGCTCGACGCGGAAAAAGAAGCCCAGGCGAAAGCCACGCAACAGGCTGAATTGGCTGCGAAGAAAGAAGCTGAAGCGGAAGCGAAGAAAGCTGCTGCCAAGGCTGCTGCCGCGCCTGCCGCCAGCGCCGCTGCGCCTGTCGTTGACGACGCCGCTGCCGAAGCGAAAAAAGCTGCTGCCGCTGAAGAAGCGAAGAAGAAGGCCGCCGCCGCCGCTGTTGCCGCCAAGGAAGCCGCTGACAAAGCGGAAGCCACGGACCGTGCACGCAAGGCTGTTGCCGACGAAGTCGCCCAGATCAAGGCCATGATGAACGCGCCACGCCGCGCCATCAAAGCTCCTGAACCCGTACCGGTTCCGGTCAAGCCGAAGGCGCCGGAAGGCACCTTGCACAAGCCTGCTGACAAGAAACCTGGCGACAAGCCTGGCGACAAGAAGCCTGCTGTTGCAGACAAGAAATCCATCAAGTCGGCGAATGTGTCGTCCACCTGGTCCGATGACGCGAAAAAACGCGGCACCACCGGTGGTCCCAAGCCACGCGGCAATAGCGGCCCAGGCGGCCGTGACAGCTGGCGCGGTGGCGCGAAGGGCCGTCGCCCGACGCACCATGACGACCGTGAATCGAACTTCCAGGCTCCTACGGAAGCCGTCGTCAAAGACGTGCACGTACCGGAAACGATCACCGTGGCCGAATTGGCACACAAAATGTCCGTCAAGGCATCCGAAGTCATCAAGCATTTGATGAAATTGGGCCAGATGTGCACGATCAACCAGGTGCTGGACCAGGAAACCGCCATGATTCTGGTGGAAGAAATGGGCCACAAGGCGTTCGCCGCCGAGCAGGATGATCCGGAAGCGTTGCTGGCCGATGTGGGCGAGCACGCGCACTTCGAGTCGAAGCCGCGCGCACCGGTGGTCACCGTCATGGGTCACGTCGACCACGGCAAGACCTCGTTGCTCGATTACATCCGCCGCGCCAAGGTTGCCTCCGGCGAAGCGGGCGGCATTACGCAGCATATCGGCGCTTACCACGTCAATACGCCACGCGGCATGATCACCTTCCTCGACACCCCGGGCCACGAAGCGTTTACCGCCATGCGTGCCCGTGGCGCCAAGGCAACCGACATCGTGATTCTGGTGGTTGCCGCCGACGATGGCGTGATGCCGCAAACGAAAGAAGCGATTGCCCATGCGAAAGCAGCCGGCGTACCGCTGGTGGTGGCGATCAATAAAGTCGACAAACCGGGTGGCAACGTGGACCGCGTGACGCAGGAACTGGTCGCCGAGCAAGTCGTGCCGGAAGAATACGGTGGCGAATCGCCATTCGTGCCGGTCTCGGCCAAAACGGGCCAGGGTATCGACGATCTGCTGGAACAAGTGCTGTTGCAAGCCGAAGTGCTGGAACTGACGGCACCGGTCGATGCGCCTGCGCGCGGCCTGGTTGTCGAGGCACGTCTGGACAAGGGCCGTGGTCCTGTCGCGACGATCCTGGTGCAGTCCGGTACATTGAAACGCGGCGACGTGATTCTGGCTGGCTCTTCGTATGGCCGTGTTCGCGCCATGCTGGATGAGAACGGCAAGTCCATCGCTGAAGCGGGTCCTTCGATTCCGGTCGAAATCCAGGGCTTGACGGAAGTGCCGGTTGCCGGTGAAGAAGTCGTCGTCATGGCTGACGAGCGCAAGGCGCGTGAAATCGGTCTGTTCCGTCAAGGTAAGTTCCGCGACGTGAAACTGGCCAAGCAGCAAGCTGCGAAACTGGAAAACATGTTCGACCAGATGGCCGAAGGCGAAGTGAAAAACTTGCCATTGATCATCAAAACCGACGTGCAAGGTTCGCAAGAAGCGCTGGTCGGTTCGCTGCAGAAACTGTCGACCTCCGAAGTGCGCGTACAAGTTGTTCACGCGGCAGTCGGCGGCATCACGGAATCGGACGTCAACCTGGCAGTCGCTTCGAAAGCGGTCATCATCGGCTTTAACGCCCGTGCTGATGCCCAGGCACGCAAGCTGGCCGAGTCGAATGGCGTGGACATTCGCTACTACAACATCATTTACGATGCGATCGACGAGATCCGATCGGCGTTGTCGGGCATGTTGGCACCAGAGAAACGCGAAACCGTCATCGGCCAGGTCGAGATCCGCCAGGTTATCCTGGTCTCGAAAGTGGGCGCGATTGCCGGTTGCCTGGTCACCGATGGTGTGGTCAAGCGTGCTTCTTCCGTCCGCCTGTTGCGCAACAACATCGTGGTGTGGAGCGGCGAGATCGACTCCCTGAAACGCTTCAAGGACGATGCGAAAGAAGTTCGCGCCGGTCTGGAGTGCGGCCTGTCGCTGCGCAACTACAACGACATTCAGGTTGGCGACACCCTGGAAGTGTTCGAAGTCCAGGAAATCGCTCGTACCCTGTAATCTCAGCAAGAACAATGGCGCGGACATAGTGATGTCCGCGCAAACACGTGGGGCGCATTGGTCAACGGGCAACCGTTTGACTCATGCGCCCTGCGGCACTTAGGACAGCATAAAATCATGGCTAAACATAGCAAAACCATGCCAGCGCGCGGCTTGCGCGTGGCCGACCAGATCCAGCGCGATCTGGCTGAAATCGTCGCCTACGAATTGAAAGACCCGCGCGTGGGCACGATGATCACCATCACCGAAGTGCAGATCACGCCCGATTACGCGCATGCCAAGGTGTTTTTCACGATGTTGAAAGACAGCAAGGAAGCCATCAAGAACACCACCGAAGGCTTGATGGCCGCGTCTGGCTTCATCCGTGGCTTGCTGGGCAAGCGCCTGCACATCCATACCCTGCCGATGCTGCATTTCGTGCATGACAGCTCGACGTCGCGCGGCATGGAAATGTCCTTGCTGATCGATAAGGCCAACGCCACGCGCGCGGCCGACGCCGAGCCGGACGAAAAGCCAGCAGACAAAGCGGACGAGCAATAAACGTGGCGGGTCCGAAGAAACCACCCGGCATCAAGCGGGTGCGCGACCTGGTCGATGGCGTCTTGCTGCTCGATAAGCCCGTGGGCTGGTCCAGCAATGATGCCCTGATCAAGGCCAAGCGCGTGCTGAATGCCAAAAAAGCGGGCCATACGGGCACGCTGGACCCGTTCGCCACGGGCTTGCTGCCGCTGTGCTTTGGCGAGGCCACGAAGTTCTCGCAGGACTTGCTGGAAGCCGATAAAACCTACGAAACCCTGGTGCACCTGGGGCAGACGACGAATACGGGCGATACCGAGGGCGAGGTGCTGGAAACGCGCGACGTCAACGTCACCGAAGAGCAGATCGAAGCCGTGCTGGCGCGGTTCCGCGGGCCGATTTTGCAGACGCCGCCCATGTACTCGGCCTTGAAAAGAGACGGCAAGCCCTTATATGAGTATGCAAGGGCCGGCATCACCCTGGAGCGCGAAGCGCGCCCGGTGACCATCCACAAGCTCGAGTTCCTCGGCTACGAAGCCCCGTTCCTGAAATTGTCCGTGATGTGCAGCAAGGGCACGTATATCCGCGTGCTGGGCGAAGACATCGGCCATGCCCTCGGTTGCGGCGGCCATCTGAACGCCTTGCGCCGCACGCAGGTGGGCAGCCTGACCCTCGATGGCGTCGTCACCCTGGACGAGCTGACGGCGCATGCCGCGCCGCTGAGCTTGCTTGCGCCCGTCGATGCATTGTTGTCGAGTTTCCCCGCCGTCCAGCTGACGGAAGAATTGGCCAAGCGTTTCCTGCATGGCCAGCGCATCGCACTGGGCAAGGAAGACGTCGCCGTACCAGCCGAACCGGGCAGGGTGCGCGTGTATCACGACAGCAAGCTGCTGGGCACGGGCCAGTTGCAGGAATACAGCATCCTGGCGCCGGAACGCTTGATTGCCACGGCGCATCAATAAGTCACAGCAACGTCATATTACCCAGCGACACTCGTTAAACAGTGTCGCTTTTTTAAACAAATCGTCCCCGACTGTGGGAGCCGCCAGCATTTTTAGATAGCGTTGCAACGCAACATGCTATACTACGCGGTTCCGGAAATAGATTAGCATTCGGGTATCTCGTACACCTTGTACGCACTCCGCAGTTTTTCAGTAACTACTACGACCATGTCAAATACAAAACGCGCAATTCGTAATATCGCCATTATCGCCCACGTTGACCACGGCAAAACCACGCTGGTGGATCAGCTGCTGCGCCAATCCGGCACCTTCCGTGAAAACCAAGCGGTCGACACCCGAGTCATGGACTCGAACGACCTGGAAAAGGAGCGCGGCATTACGATTCTGTCGAAGAACTGCGCTGTTGAGTACGAAGGCACCCACATCAACATCGTCGACACCCCAGGCCACGCCGACTTCGGCGGCGAAGTGGAACGTGTTCTGTCGATGGTCGACTCGGTATTGCTGCTGATCGATGCACAAGAAGGCCCGATGCCGCAAACCCGTTTCGTCACGCGCAAAGCGCTGGCACTGGGTCTGAAGCCTATCGTCATCGTCAACAAGATCGACCGTCCAGGCGCACGTCCGGACTGGGCCATCAACCAGACGTTCGAACTGTTCGACAAACTGGGCGCTACCGACGAGCAACTGGACTTCCCTATCATTTACGCTTCGGGCCTGAACGGCTATGCCGGCCTGACCGAAGACGTACGCAGCGGCGACATGAAGCCGATGTTCGACGCCATCCTGCAACACGTGCCTGTCCGTGATGACAATCCGGAAGGCCCGCTGCAGATGCAAATCACCTCGCTCGACTACTCGTCGTACGTTGGCAAGATCGGCATTGGCCGCGTCAACCGCGGTACCGTCAAGGTCGGCCAGGACGTGCTGGTCATCAACGGTCCAGGCGCCACGCCTATCAAAGGCCGCATCAACCAGGTGCTGAACTTCAAGGGCCTGGAGCGCGTGCTGGTAGACGAAGCCGTTGCCGGCGACATCTGCCTGATCAACGGTATCGACGAAATCGGCATCGGTTCGACCCTGTGCGCACTGGATACCCCGGAAGCGCTGCCTATGCTGACCGTCGACGAGCCAACCCTGACCATGAACTTCATGGTCAACAACTCGCCACTGGCTGGCCGCGAAGGCAAGTTCGTGACCTCGCGTCAATTGCGTGACCGTCTGGACCGCGAACTGAAAGCCAACGTTGCTCTGCGCGTAGCGCCGACCGACGACGACACGATCTTTGAAGTATCGGGCCGTGGTGAATTGCACCTGACGATTCTGCTCGAAAACATGCGTCGCGAAGGCTTCGAGTTGGCCGTATCGCGTCCGCGCGTGGTCTACAAGATGGTCGATGGCGTGCGCCACGAGCCGTTTGAAAACCTGTCGGTCGACGTGGAAGAAGTCAACCAGGGCGGCGTCATGGAAGAGCTGGGCCGTCGTCGTGGCGACCTGCAAAACATGGAATCGGATGGCAAGGGCCGCGTGCGTCTCGAGTATCTGATCCCGGCGCGTGGCCTGATCGGCTTCCAGGGCGAATTCATGACCCTGACCCGCGGCACCGGCTTGATGAGCCACGTATTCAACGAATACGCGCCAGTCGACAACACCCGTGGCGAAATGGCTGGCCGTCGTAACGGCGTGCTGATCTCGCAAGATGACGGCGCCGCTGTTGCCTACGCCCTGTGGAAACTGCAAGATCGCGGCCGCATGTTCGTGGTCCACAACGATCCAGTGTACGAAGGCATGATCATCGGTATTCACTCGCGTGACAACGATCTGGTCGTCAACCCGATCAAGGGCAAGCAGCTGACCAACGTGCGTTCGTCGGGTACCGATGAAGCAGTGCGCCTGGTACCACCAGTGCAAATGTCGCTGGAATACGCGGTGGAATTCATCGCCGACGACGAACTGGTTGAAATCACGCCTAAATCGATCCGTCTGCGCAAGCGCTTCCTGAAAGAAAACGAGCGTAAGCGCGCCGGCCGCGACGCGTAATTGTTGTAGTGGTGTAGTGGTGCGGCGCTGCGGTGCCGCGCCAACCAGACCCGCTGTGCTTGCATGACCTTGCGGTGATGCGACGCAGCGGGTTTGCCGTTCTGGATTCCCTTTTTTGTAGCGAGCGTATTGTGACTGTCCCAACCCTGCCTTCCCGCCGCCTGTCCGTTGCCCCCATGATGGACTGGAGCGACCGCCATTGCCGCAAGTTCCACCGCGAAATCACGCGCCACACCTGGCTCTACACCGAGATGGTGACGACGGGCGCGCTGGTGTACGGCGACGTGGAACGCCACTTGCGCTTCAACGAGGAAGAGCATCCGGTGGCGCTGCAGCTGGGCGGCAGCGACCCGAAGGACCTGGCCACCAGCGCCAGGCTGGGCCAGCAATGGGGCTATGACGAGATCAACCTCAATTGCGGCTGCCCGTCCGAGCGCGTGCAGAAAGGCGCGTTTGGCGCCTGCCTGATGGCCGAGCCGCAACTGGTGGCCGACTGCGTGAAAGCCATGCGCGACGTGGTCGATATCGACGTCACCGTGAAGCACCGCATCGGCATCGATGACAGCGAGTCGTACGACTTCGTGCGCGATTTCGTGGGCACCGTGGCCGATGCCGGCTGCAAGACATTTATCGTGCATGCGCGCAATGCCATCCTGAAAGGCTTGAGCCCGAAGGAAAACCGCGAAGTACCGCCCCTCAAGTATGACTATGCCTACCGCTTGAAGCGTGATTTTCCCCAGTTCGAGTTCATTATCAATGGCGGCATCAAGACCCTGGACGAGATCGACCTGCACCTGCAGCACCTGGACGGCGTGATGCTGGGCCGCGAGGCGTATCACAACCCGTATGTGATGGCGCAGTTCGACCAGCGCTACTACGGCGACGACACTCCTGTCAAAACGCGCGAACAGGTGCTCGAAGCGATGATTCCCTATATTAGCGCGCAGCTGGAAAAGGAAGCGGGGCGGCTGAAGCTCAACAGCATCACGCGCCACATGCTGGGCCTGATGCAAAACCTGCCTGGCGCGCGCGGTTTCCGTCAGACCCTGTCCGACTCGAAGAAGCTGGCCTCGGGTGACCCGCGCCTGCTGCTGGAAGCGGCGGCGCGCCTGTCTCTGCCCGCCTGATGAGCTGTGACTGCCACAGCCTTGCGCGCCTGATCGACGGCTACCTGCTGGCAGTCAGCGCGCTCAAGGATGATGGCAGCCTCTTCGCGTGTACCTATCTGGGCGCGCAGCCGCCGCAGGCATCGCTCGATGCTTTGTGCCGCGCGCTGGAGATAGCGCCGGACGGCCTGCGCCTGCAGCCGATAGAAACAGTCGTGTGCAGCGGCGCCTTGTGCACGCCGCGCCAGTGGCTGCTCGAGCGCTTGCGTCCGATCAGCGAGGCCGACCGGCAGCCGCTCGACGTGCGTTTGTTCGACGGTTTCGAGCGCGAACTGGCCGAACTGCTGGGCAGCGAGCCGCACTGGTATCAACTGGTATCATCGGGTCAGCGCAGCCTGGCCGGACAATTGGGCGCCATCTGGAGCGTCTTTGTCTTTGGCACAGAGTGCCACGCCTATGTGATGCATTGCAGCTGGGACAGCTGATCCAACTTGTCTATACCGCTGCCCCGGCGCAGTGGTATTGTCCGCACTCCCCCTTCCTCTGAGCACCCCTCCACAAATGATGTCTGATGGCTATGCCATGTGTTGTAAATGCGCTGTTTCGGCGCACGCGCGCACTGCCTTGGGGCATTTCTAGTAGGCAAGAAACGGCGTTGTTGCCATTTCCCCGAAGAAAGTTAATCAGGCATTTATTCAGGTACTTATTGCTTGCTTTGAGGCAAAATTTACACCTATAATTGATTATAGACAAATATTTCTCATATGAATGTTTGATGTTGATCTCACATCAACGGTGTCAACAATTCAGTGTGTGGAATAAATTTGCATTCGCAGTCACTGGCGTTTTCAGGGCTGTTGTAGACCAGGAAGTACCCCAGGCTGCGTGCGGCCGGATACCGCCAGCATACCAATGGGTAAGGGCGGATACCGGTGTCTCGCGGCCTTCGTCTTGTCGTGCCGGGCAAAAATTCTTATCAATAGTTTCATTTACGAAGAGCCGAAATGAATTTAGCAAAAATGAAGGTTGGTACACGCCTGGGCCTGGGATTCGCCCTGGTACTGGTTCTGCTGGTGGCCGTGACCGTCCTCGGCATCGCGCGCATGGCGCAAATCCAGGAACGTCTCGATCACGTGATCAATGTCAACAATGTCGTCACCCGCCTGGTGATCGACATGCGTGGCAACGTCAGCGACCGCATCACCTCGCTGCGCATCCTCACCCTGATGACCGACGCGAGCGATATGGAGCCGGAAATGGCGCGTATCAAGACGCAGACCAGCACCTATCAGGAAACGCAGAAAAAGCTCGAAGAGAAATTCGCCATCGAGTCGACTGCCGAAGAAAAAACCTTGCTCGCTTCGATCAAGGAATACGAGGCGGCAGCCATGCCGGCCATCGCCAAGGCGTCGGCACTGTGGATGGCCAACGATGCGGAAGGCGCCACGCGCGTGATGATCAAGGAAATCCGCCCGGTACAGAAAAAATGGATGGATGCGCTGGAGCAACTGGCCACCCTGGAAGACAAGTTGAACGAGCAGATGCAATCGGACGCCCGCAAGGCGTTTGACAGCGCGCGCCTGTTCATGATCATCCTCGGCGTACTGGCCGTGGCGATGGGCGTGGCGGCGGCACTGGTGATTACCCGCGGCTTGCTGAAACAGCTGGGCGGCGAGCCTGACTACACGGCATCGATCGCCGGGAGCATCGCCAATGGCGACCTGTCGATCGGCATCCACACCGAGCCGTCCGATACGTCCAGCCTGCTGGCGGAAATGAAGGAAATGCGCAACAGCCTGGTAAGTATCGTCGGCCAGGTACGCGTCGGCACGGAAACCATCGGCACGGCGTCGCGCGAGATCGCCGACGGCAATATCGACTTGTCGTCGCGCACGGAAATGCAGGCCAGCGCGCTGGAAAAAACGGCATCGGCGATGGAAGAGCTGACCTCGACCGTGAAACAGAATGCGGACAATGCGCGCGAAGCCAATAAGCTGGCCGCCACCGCTTCGGACGTGGCCCTGAAGGGCGGCTCCGTGGTGTCGCAAGTGGTTGACACCATGAGCTCGATCAATGAATCGGCGAAGAAAATTGTCGACATCATCGGCGTCATCGATGGCATCGCCTTCCAGACCAACATCCTGGCGCTGAACGCGGCCGTGGAAGCGGCACGTGCTGGCGAGCAAGGCCGCGGCTTTGCCGTGGTGGCCTCGGAAGTGCGCAACCTGGCCCAGCGCTCCGCTGGCGCCGCGAAAGAAATCAAGATCCTCATCGACGATTCGGCCGAGAAGACGGAACGCGGCACGCGCCTGGTGGGCCAGGCCGGCGTGACGATGGGCGAAGTAGTCGACAGCGTGCGCCGCGTGACCGACATCATGAGCGAGATCGCCAGTGCCAGCCAGGAGCAAAGCGCCGGCATCGAACAGGTCAACCTGTCGATCATCGAGATGGATGGCATGACGCAACAAAATGCGGCCCTGGTGGAACAGGCGGCCGCCGCGGCGCAAAGCTTGCAAGACCAGGCGGCCGAACTGGCCCACGTGGTCAGCATCTTCAAACTGGTCGAAGGCGAAGAGAAGCCGGCAGCGTATGTGCCGGCACCGGTGGCCGCCGCACCCGTCCCCGTCCCCGTGCGCAAGCCGGCGCCGGCATTGCGCCCGGTCAAGTCGCTGACCCGCAAGGCC
Organism: Janthinobacterium sp. SUN073; assembly: GCF_030397665.1. Classification (GTDB taxonomy): domain Bacteria; phylum Pseudomonadota; class Gammaproteobacteria; order Burkholderiales; family Burkholderiaceae_D; genus Janthinobacterium. The sequence continues at coordinate 202,694 of NZ_JAPUBT010000010.1, forward strand.
GAAGCGGCCGCTCCCGTGGCTGCTGCGGCGCCACGCAAGGCGGCAGGAGCCGGCAGCAATGACGATTGGGAAGAGTTTTGAACGTTCCGTATCAATGCCCTGGCGCTTTTCTGGTTGCCGCGCTGCTTTGCGGCGCGAGTGGCGCGGCCCTGGCGCAGGAGGTGCCGCCAGTATTCGATGCAGAACAATGCAAGGTCGGCTATCCGGAGCGTGCCCGGCTGAACAAGGAAGAGGGCGACATCACCTTGTCCGTGCTGGTGACGGCGGAAGGCAAGGTAGCGGATGTGAAGATCGAAAAACGTACCGGCTTCCGCGAGCTGGACAAGGCTGCGGTCATGACCGCTGCTCGCTGTCAATTTGTGCCAGCGAGCAAAGATGGCCGCGCAGTGGAAAGCTGGACCACGGTTCACTATTCCTGGAAATTGTAACTACCGTATTTGATAATAATCATGGGGAAGCACATGTTTGAGAATAAGCGTTTGATGAGTGTTGCAGCAGCCTTGCTGGTGTCCGTTTCTTCCGCCGCCTTCGCGGCCGAGGTGCCGGCGTCGTTCGATGCCAAGAGCTGCAAGGCCGATTATCCAAAAGCCTCGCTGATGAACGAAGAGCAAGGCACCGTGTCGATGTCCTTCCTGGTCAATGCCGATGGCAGCGTTGCCGATTCGAAAGTCGACAAGAGCAGCGGCTTCAAGAACCTGGACAAGGCCGCCATCAAGGCCCTGTCCGCATGCAAGTTCAAGCCGGGCACCAAGGATGGCGCCGCAGCGCAAACCTGGACCAAGGTCGATTACGCCTGGAAGCTGGACTGATCCACCTAGCGCCGGGAGCGGGTCTCCCGGCATGGCCGACTCCGCTACGGGCGGCGCCTGCAAGGGTGCCGCCCGTTCTGTTATGTGCGCCAGCCAACGGCACCGTCGCTGCCGATTCTGTTACCCTCGAAATATACCTTCGGGAAATCCCATCACAAGAGGCTTACCATGCAGCGCATCCTGACACTTTCCACCCTGGCCGCCACCGGCTTGCTGCTTTCCGCTTGCGCGTCGCTGGGCACGCCTGCTGGCTTGCAGGCGGGCCAGACCGTGGCCGTCGTGAATAGCCTGAGCTGGGACAATCCCCTGACGGGCAAGCGCGACGGCGTGCGCACCAGTTGGCCCATCAAGGATGGCAAGATTGCCCCTGAATATTTTCCGCTGGCGCAATTGAAGCAATGCGATGCGGATGGCAAGCCTTGCGCCTGGGGCGTGATGCGGGCGCAGCGCGGCGCGCCCACGCTGGCCTATGTGGACGGCGGGGTCGACCTGGCCGTGAGCGTATCGATCGACGTGGCGCGGCGCCAGGATGCGCGCCAGGGCGAGACGCAAACGGCGATGGCGATTCCCCAGGATGTGGCCGCGCTAGGGGGCAAGCAGCGCGTGCAGCCCGGCTGGAAATTGAAGTATGGCAAGGTCGAGCAAGTCGAGCTCGATTACGGCGTGCGCTACCAGGTATGCGTGCAGCGTTACGATGCGGCCGGCAAGGCCATCGACACGTGTGCGATTCCGTTTATTTGAGGAAGCATGGCGCCTGGCCCGCTTGTGGCAGCTTTGCCACATTTCATGTTGCGGCGTGCGTCGGCGTGTAACAATCGGTAAAAGCGCAGCAAAGCTCGGCGTAATTTCTTATAGTACTGGTAGTACACATTAGGAGAATTGCGATGAAAACCCTGTTGGCAGTAATCTCGCTGGCCGCTTTGGGTGGCTGCGTCGTGGCGCCCCCCGGTCCTGCGTATTACGGTTCGCGCGCGCCGCAGGGAGCCTACAATCCATACGACTGGCATACGGTTTCGTCCGAGCCGGTGCAGTCGGGCCGCGTGATGAGCGCACCGCGCGTGGAATACACGAATGAACCCGTCTACGTGCAGCAGCAACCTGTGTACGTGCAGCAACCTGTGTATGTGCCGGCACCCGTGTACGCGCCACAACCGTATTATTACAATCCACCCGTATCGATCGGGCTGGACTTCATGTTTGGTTTTGGACGCTACGGTGGACACCGGGGCGGCTGGGGCGGGCACGGACGCTACTACGGCCGCCGCTAATCTATTGCGGTGCTATGCAGGACAAAGCCGGACAAGCGTTGCTTGCCCGGCTTTGTCATTTTATTAGTGGAAATAAACCGAACCCTGGTGCAGTATGTCCGCCGAACACAAGATGTACATCGCCGCCGCTGCCAGACCTATTTGCAAGGCGCCAAAGCTGATCGGGATGAGGCGGGACATGTCGTACTCCTGAGTGGTGGGGAATGTGTAGTCAGGCTTTCATCATAGGTTGAGTTGATGCTCTCGGGCATCGGATGAATGTCCGCCGCGATGTAGGACAACACCTCGTGCCTGGCGCCCCGCCTCGCTCTCCCGTCGTTTAGCGGTTTTTCCAGCGCACCACCGGCTCTTCCGGCGCCGTGTCCGGCACGTTCGAGATCGCCAGCCAGTGCGTCAGGCGTTCCGGATGCTTGAGATTGATGCCCATGCCATCGATGATGCCGACCTGTTCCAGCATGCGCGCATCGATTTTCGCCTTTGACACCGTGGGCGCGCCCATGACCATGCGGTCATACGCCTTGCGCGCCTTGTGTTCCCACTTGTGCAGATTGCTTTCGTCGAAGCGGTTCGCTTCGAAATACACGGTCAGGGTGCCATCGAGGTTGCCGAAGCCGACGATGCCCGCGCCCTTGCGAATGGTGGTGGTGTTGTCGAGGTCAAATTCCGCGGTGGGCACGAAAATGCCGGCGCGGCCATCGATGTCGGGACGTCCCACGGGCGTATCCTTGCCGTAGGAGCTGGTTTCGGTAATGGTTTTCTCTGCAGACATGGTGCGTGTGTGGCGGCCGTACCGGGAGCGCAATCGGGCCCGGCAGCGCCAGTCATCCTGTTCAAAAAATGCGTGCTGATGATCAGGGCGGGGTAGGGGCCCTGGCGGAGCGATGCTTGGCATTGCTTGATACCCCGCTATTGTAGCGCCAATTTAATTCTTCTTTGCAACATTTCCTGAGGTAATGCACCCGTTTGCCCATGAAAAAGCCGCCCGGCCAGATGGCGGGGCGGCTGTTGCGCGGCGACTGTCCGGGTTCAGGCGGCGTTCTTGCGGCGCACCACGAAACCCAGCAAGCCCAGGCCCAGCAGCATCATGGCGTAGCTTTCTGGTTCCGGCACGGCGGCCATCACCGAGACATTGTCCAGGTAGGAACCATAGGTCGGTGCGGAGACGGGGCCGATCGATTCGAAGCGCAGCAGGCTCGACGAGCCGAGCGCGGTCACGTTCTGGCTGTAGGTTTGCCATACGCCGCTCGTGGTGCCGATCAGGGCCGTTGGCGTGAGCAGGGTGGAACCCCAGTAGACATTCATCAGGCTGCTCGCGCCGCCTGGCGTATCCGGGCGGCCCGAATAGGCAAACGACAGCGCATACGTGCCGCCGGCCGTGGTGGCGATCGATTGCGATACCGACGTCAGGCGCGCGGCGTTGAGTTCCAGGTATTGCGTGCCGGCGGCGGCGACGGGGTTGAAGCCGCTCAGGCCGCCTTGCGTGGCGCCTTTCTGGATTTCAAAGGCCGAGTTGCCGCTGGCTGACGAGGTCCAGCCTGTCACGCTGCTGAGCGCGGCCCAGGGCGATGAGATGACATTGTTTTCAAAACTGCCATTGACCACCAGTTCGGTCGCGGCGTTGGCTGTGCCAGCGGTGGCCAGGGCGGCCAATGCGGCAATCTTCAGGAAGGTGGCTGGCATTTTCATGGAGTTCCAATTTAGTTGATTATAAGATAATTTGATTTCTCAAATGACATTTAAATGATATCACCAAAACTCACACAAAAAACCAGGGTCTGCTAAAAAATATTTGCAATTGTGAAATTATTTGTGTCTGTATTGTAATTAATTTCCATGGCGAAGTAATCACTGCCGTGATGTAAGGCGAGCGCGACTTCTAACCTTCTTGCATGGCAGTATTTTTGTAACATCCGGGCGTAAAAAAACCTGCATCGTAACAACAACGATGCAGGTTTTTTGGGAGGGTAGGTGCGGCTGCGGCGACATGTCGATTCGATAGGAACTGCCGCACGCAATGCTCAGAACGCCAGGCGGCCCTGCAGATAGAGCATGCGCGGTGCGCCCACCAGCTTGCCCAGGTTGCCGTCCGAAGTGCGCGTAAAGTAGCGCTTGTCGGCGAGGTTGTTGACGCCGGCGACCAGTTCCAGGCCTTTCTGGCCCGGCACCTTCCATTTTACTTGCGTGTTCCAGGTGCGAAAGCCGGGAATCACGCCCAGGTTGCCGGCCGCATTTTCCGCCACGGTGTTGGCCTCGTCGGCGAACTGGCGGCTCTGGTGGCTGCTCGACAAATCGAAGCCCCAGGCGCCCAGCTGGTAGTGGGCGCCGACGGTATCGGTGGTGCGCGAATAGAAGGGCACGTCATTGCCCGCGTTCGCGCCATCCTGCAAGGTCGCCTTGGTGTAGGTGTAGGTGGCGTAGGCGTTCAAGCCGGCCAGCGGGCCGGATCGGTCGAAATGGTAGTCGATGGCCGATTCCAGGCCCCGGTGATGCGTGGCGCCCACGTTGTAGAAGACGACGTTTTCGCCGCTGCCGACGGACTGGATCTGGTTGTCGAACTTGATGTTGAACAAGGTCGCCTCGGCCGACAGCTGGCCGCTCTTCCAGCGCGCGCCCAGCTCGGCTGTTTTCGCCAGTTCCGGCTGCAGCGGATTCTTGCTCGACTGGGCATTGAGCTGCGTGTTTTGCACGGCGCCAAACGAGCTGTTGTAGTTGCCGAACAGGGTCACGTTGTTGCTCAGCAAGTAGGCCACATTCAGCGAGGGCAGGGCCTTGTTGTTGAGCAACTCGATCTTCTGGTCGACCGGCAAGTGGTTGTAGCGTTCCGTCTTGATGTGCTCGTAGCGCACGCCCGGTGTGATGCGCCAGGCATCGATGGCGATCTTGTCGTCGATGTACACGGCCTGCGCATCGGTCGAGTTATTGGCAAAGCGCGTCGGCGCCTGTTGCACGCCGCTGGCGATGACCACGTTGTAGATGGCTTCATCGGCCCGCTCGGCCAGGTAGCGGTAGCCGACGGTGACGTCCTGCGAAACCTTGCCGGTGGTAAAGCGCTGCGTGTAGCGGGGCTCGATGGCCGTCGTTTCATAGTTGCGCGGCTGGTGGCCCAGGTTTTTTCCGCTGATCAGGGTGCTTTCGCGCGAGCTCTTGTTGTAATAGGCGCGCACCTCGAATTCCTGCGTGCCGGACAGGGCATTCAGGTAGCCGATGTCGAAGGCCTTGCGCTCGCCGCTCCAGAAGTCGGTCGGGCGCGTGTTCTGGAACGGGTCCGCCTTGTATTGCGCCGCAGTCAAACCGCCCGGCGTGCGCGACGTCACATCGTAGTAGGACAGCTTGCCATACACCTCGGCCGTGGGGCTCAGGTCGTAGCGAAATTTCAGGGCGAAGTCGTTGACCTTCTCGTCGCTGCCGACGCGCCAGTCGCTGCCGCGGATGCCCGAGTACAGCACCGCCAGGCCCAGGCCGCTGTCGAGTTGGGTGCCGGCAAAGACGCTGGCCTGCGTGTTGTGGCCCACTTCGCTGTACGTGTTGTAGCGCACGCTGGCGTCGCCCGTGACGCCTGGCGTGGTGGGCACGCGGCGCGTCTTGAAGTTGATGATGCCGCCCACGTTTTGCGGGCCGAAGCGCACGGCGCCGCCGCCGCGCACCACATCGACCGTCTCGACATTGGCCAGGCTGACGGGCGCGAACGACAGTTGCGGCTGGCCATACGGCGCCACCGACATCGGGATGCCGTCCAGCAAGACCGTGCTGCGCGGCGAATAGCGCCCGGCCAGTCCCCGCACGCCGATATTGAGCGAGATGGCGCTGCCGGCGCTGCCCGAGTTGTCGCTGATCTGCACGCCAGGAATGCGGCGCATCACATCGCTGAGGCTGGTCGCGCCCGAGTCGTCGATATCGTCCTTTTGCACCACCGTGCGGGCGCCCGCGAAATTCTTCGTGCTGGCGGCCATGCTGGTGCCCAGCAGGTTGCTGCTGACCTGGATCGATTCCAGGATGGGGCCGGCGTTATCGGCTGTGCTAGCCGTAGTGGTTTCCTGTGCCTGCGCGGCAAGGGACGTGCCCAGGCAGGCGAGGGTAATGGCCAGCGCGCACGGGCGCAGGGAAAACGGCAGTGTGGAAAGTGTGGCGGCCATGCATGGATCTCCGTAGTGACAATGTTTGCGCGGGCAAGCAGGCGGCGCGACAACAGCGTGGCGTGGACATCCGGCGCAAGGGGATAAGAATGATAATGATTCTCATTTTATCCGTCAATTGCGCAAACTGCGTAGGGCTGGCTTTCTCCGCGCGGGGTGGGGAAGTGTTGCTGGCGCGGTACAGCGGGGCGCCTGGATTGCTGCTTGGCAGCATTGCTGGGGTGCGACGGCATTCCACGTGCTTCTTGTATACTCGCGTTTTTGCAGCCGTCAGACGTGAAGGTACAATGAGCCAGACAACTGAAACGACACCAGGCAGTTCCTCCGTGGAACGCCGCCAGGGCGACCAGCCGGCAAGTGCTGCGCGCAAACTCAATCTGCTGGTGGTCGACGACAACCAGGAAGTGGGCGAATCGCTGGCCATGCTGCTCGAAGCGCTGGGTCACCACGCGGTGGTGGTGCGCAACTGGCAGATGGCCGTCGAGCAAGTCAAGCTGTGCGTGCCCGACGCCGTCTACCTCGACATCGAAATGCCCGGCATCAGCGGCATCGAAATCGGCCGCCGCCTGCACCACAATCCCGAGACGGCCAACGCCGTGCTGATCGCCGTCACCGGCCACAGCCTGCCCATGTACATGGACGATGCGCTGGCCGTGGGCTTCCGCCACTTCCTCGTTAAACCCGTGCGCCTGGAAGACCTGGCGACGACGGTGCAGTCGGTGCTGGCGGGGTAGGTTTTCCACCGCCCCGCCTGATGGGTGGTCAGGTGTTCAGTGCTGCGGCGCGAAATTGCAAGCCGAGTGCATGCGTCACCCTCAAAATGGTGTCGAAGCTCGGATTGCCTTCGCCGGACAAGCTGCGGGAGAAGAAGGCTGATGTTGCCTCATGCATGTGTGTGGAAATGAAAAAAGGATTACAAGCCGAAGCATGTAATCCTTTTATTTACCGCTAATTCTGTGGGGTGGCTGATGGGGCTCGAACCCACGACAACAGGAATCACAACCCTAGCGCTTAACTGCACATTGTTTTTTTAAATCAAAGGCTTAGTTATTTTATTTTCCAATGCTGATACATTTTTCCTCACCAGTCTATGCGGCCCGCAGCCTGCTCGTTGGAAGATTCGGACGGTTGCTTTCGGGCCAGAGTCGGCTCTTTGTGTTGAGGTGAGCCAAGTATTTCGCGGTTTAAGGTATTGGCTTTAACGCATATTTCAGATTGCAAAACTGTTATCCTGTCGGCCTTATTTTGCATCTTTAATGAGGAAATGATGAGATTTTTGACCGTCGGCTTGTTAGTACTTTTCCTAAGTGCTTGTACGCAAAAAAATTCCGAGTACACCGGTAAACTCAGGATTGACGCAGGAACGGAGTACGTTGCACTTGACCACCCCTCCTCCATCGGAGGAGCTTGTGAGGGGTGGAATGCACTTCAAATTCGCGAACCAGGGAAGAACAGCGGAATGGAGAACCTCGTCTGCTGGAAACGAGAGGGTGATGATATTACCGTTACAGATGGAGCCGGAGTAAAGCGTGCTTCCGGCTCGGCGGCCCTGTGGGCCGATTAGGAATCGCAGTATCAGGGGGAGGCTATCGCTCAAAAGCAGGCAAAGGAAAATGCTTACTCGGTGGCGCCGGCCTTCTTTACTTTCCTGCGATCATAGTGCTTGTGTGTGGTGCCTGGGTCCGCATGGGCGGCAAAGTCGTATGCGTCGGCGTTACGTTGTTGGAACTTGGTCGTGATAGCGGCCGGCCGGATATCCTGCAGCGAAAAGTACTGCGCATGGTCTGCCAGTCGGTAATCGGCTTCGTACTTCGCCACTTTCAGTCCCTTCTTATACGCCAGGATATATTCCAGCTCAGCAGCGCGTTTGCGAGCGAGCGCTGCCGCTGCCTGGGGGTCAAACGATGCGATCCATTCGAACATGGCATCCTGCCACACGGACCCCATTCCTGACCGCGTGTATGCCTGGCCTTTTGAATTGGCAAACAGGAACTGGCGTGGAACCGAGTGCGTTTGCTCGGCGCGCGCGACAACGACGCGCAACCTGGTTGACCATTCGCGCAGCTTCAATACCTCGGCCTGGCCCTTCTTGCGCTTGGCGCTGGTGACGAGCACGCCTTCCTTCGTCTTGCCATCGATATGGAACGGCCTCACCTCGGCCGCGCGAAAGCCTGTCAGGTAGGTGAACATGGCCGCGCACCCTAGATTGCGGAATGTGGCGGTTTGGCGCAGCGACCACAGATAAAAACGCACTACCTGGCCACGTGAGATGGTCCGCACATCCTTTTCGATGTCGTTCTGCATAATGTCCGTGAACGGCATCGCCTCGATCACGCCCCAGCGCACGGCGTATTTGCAGATGGTCGACATCAGCGACAGCTCTTTGTTCGCCTTCGCCGGCGCACCCGCTTTGGCGCGCGCGTCCAGGTACTGATAGCCGTGCAGCATGCGCAGTGATTTCGGGTCCATTTTGCCGAAGAACTTGGTCAGATTCTTGTAGCCAGATTCCCTGACGGCGAGTCCATCCTTGGACTGGTCCAGGTAATGGGTGGGAGCGATCTCGTCGCGGAATCGCTCGATCAGCTGGGCCACTGATCCGGCAATGATCTTGCCCTCGATGATGTCGAGCGCCTTGCGCTTGGCCGCGCGGTCAGCGTCCGCGATGCCTTTCCGATCACCGACCACGGCCGTGGCCAGTGTCTCGCTGCTGCCGTCCGGGTGCTGGTAGTAGTAGGAGATTTTCCGGACGCCGACGCGCTTGTAAAGGCGGTCGACGCCGGTGCGTTCTTTAGCAGAAGGCTTGGAGGTTTGGTGCTTGGTCATATTTGATTGAGGTTGCGTCTTCGGTGATGCCCATCTTGCGGTCGTGATAAGCGCGGGCCACTTTTGGCAGGCCGCGTGCGTCTACTTCAAACTTCCAGCGGTTCTTCGTCAGCCATGCTTGCATGCGGCAGCGCTGGCCAGGCTTGCATCCGACCAGCTCGGCGAGCTCGGATGCGCTTAAGTAGTTCGTCATGGGCACCACCACGAAAGACTGGCGAGGGCGCCAGCCAGTACCGCGAATGCGAAAACGATCCGGGAGCGGTACGGCATTGGCTCGGAGCTGCCTTGGCGCCGGGAACTCGGGGCGCCGATAGATGCTGTTACGGCCGCCAAGTGCGCCACGATAGCGATATCTTCGCGCTCCTCGACCTTGTTGGCGAGGTGCCTCTCTAAGCGACGCAGGAGGCGGCGAAAGTAATTATCCTGAGTGACTGTCATACTCTCGCCTCCTCGGCAACAATCGCGGCTGTCACAATTTCACGTACCGATCCGAAAATTAGGTCATTAGGAACATCAAAGCGGATGCTGCAGGCTTCAAAGTCCCACACCACTGAGCCTGTGCGCTCAAGAAAGTCGATCATGTCGGAGTCCGTTGGGCAGGACGATGACTGCGTTGGCCCGCTTGGGATTGCGGCCAAGGCATCTGCAAGCGCCCGGCGTAGATCAACTACCTCTGACAGAATTGCGTTACTTTGGGCTTCCTGATGGGTCATAGCAGGAAACCGTTCCTTTACTGCGGCGATCCTGGATTGCCACATTTCTGGCACGATCTCGACTCGTGGTAACGTCGGAGGCTTCGTGCTGACCTCCTCGATCAATGCGCCGACGATCTCAGCCGGGCTGATGGTCCACTTGAACGCTGGCCGATAGGCTGCAATCTCCTGCAGCAGCTGGTGGCCAATGTTGGCCATGGCCGATACTTGATGCTCTTCACTGGCTTTGAAATTGAGTGCACCGGCGTTGACCATAAGCCAGGTGTCGCAGTAAGCGGCGGCTGGAGCGCTTGGCCAGGACAGGCGTTCCTGGACTTCGACTGCGTCAATACGTTCATGGGCGGGCGTGGCCGCGATGTTCTCGCTGTTCATTGTGCTTCCTTCACGGTAGTTGGTGATGCGGTTGCGGATGTTGGCCAGGGCCATGCTGCAGGTTTCGTTGGGCTTTTGGGCTTACATGTACGTGGTGCTGGCTTCTTGGCTTCTGGTTCTGGCGGCTCGACCGCAACCGCTGCCGGCGGCTCGATTACGGCAATGTCGTCCTGCGGCGCCAAGTTGATTTGATCGGCGAGGTCGTCGGCATCTTCATCGTTGGATTGCTCCGGCGCCACGTGGGTCATGCCAGGTGTGCTTGTTTCGCCGGCGCGCAGCCAGACTTGACCAGGTGCGTAATACCAGCCGTGGGTATTTGCGGCCTGTTCGAGGGCTTTGATCATCAGTGGGCACTCGGCGAGGATGAATTTGGTGAGATCGTTCAGGCGGCTTGGTGAGTTGGCAATGAAGTCGCCCAGTTGGTGTACCTGGACGTCCTCGAATGGAATCTCGTCCATTTCCAGCTGCAGGCGCACGGCATCAGGATCGATGCCTTCATGCCTGGCCATGGCGTGAATTGTGGCCTCTTGAGCTTCACGTTCCTCTGCTTTGAACCATCCCATGCCGCCCAGGCAGTCACCCAGCAGCATGTCGACCAACAGCAGCTGCACATCGGGTAGGCCGGCCTGATCGATATAGGCGTGGATGTTCTCGGTGCTGGAGGTGTCAAACGTGTAAACGCCAGCGAGGGCCTGGTCTGGAAGATCGCGGTCAATCAGCACCAATTTGGTAAATTCGCGTAGCGAGGCCAGTGAGAATCCATTCGCGCCTTTAGCACGCAGACGTTTGTACAGTTCGATGCGGTAGAGCTCGTCCTGTTCGGCCTGTTTTTCGGCAGCGACCTCTTCCGCGCGCACCTTGGCTACATGGGCCTGTTTGGCCGGTGTGTTCGCTGCCGCTTCCTTCCTCTCCGCCATGGCGCGCACATCGGCCATGCGCGCCGCATGAACTTCGACCGTTTCGCATGCACCAGCGTCTTCCAGCAATTTTTGGATGAGTGCTTTGTCGTAGAAGGGCGTCAGATCGCCATTGTCATGCTTCACATACCATGCCGGTTCAGGTAGCAGACCGCCTTCGAGGAACGTGGTTGCGTTCCCGTAGTTTTGCGTGGCAGGTGCGTTGCGGTCAAACATCCATAAGGCAGCGTCGGCTTTGACGTACAGGGTGTATTTGTCGTTGGTATTTTTACGATATCGCGTTGCCCCTTCCTCGCCTTCATAGACAGGGATGCCGCCCTTGCCTGCCGCAGCAATTGCCAACGCATCATGCGCCATGCGCTTCTCGGCGTAGCAATTAGGATCTGTGCAGACGTCTGCACTTTTGGTGTCGCTGAATACCTCCGGTTGATTGCCGGATTTTTTAGGGCATTTGGTACAGGCGCCGGCCAGCGGCAGCAGGGTTGCGTCGGTCAGTTTGAACAGTGCGCGCGTCAGGTCAACCATGTAGTTTTGCTGAACGTGCCGAAGTGCGGCGCGATAGGGCATAGGTTCGCCGGTGCCCTGGTAGATAGGGGCGCTGATCTCGCCAAGCGCTTTGATCTGCAGCGCCGGCACGGGAATGCGTGCGATTAGCAGCGCGGTCGACGGCGTGATCGCGTCATCGAGGAACTTCTCGCGTACCTCGGTCGTCAGTGCGCACAGCTTCAAGCGGCCGTAGATGTGGCTACGCGATTTTTTCAGTTTTTCCACCAGGCGATCAGCGGTGTAGCCGGCATTGAGCATCAGCTCCTGGAACCCTTCGGCTTCTTCCATCGGGTGTGGGTCTTCGCGCTGCAGGTTCTCCAGCAGCTGGATTTCGCGCGCCTGCAGGTCCGTCAGCTTGCGGATCATGGTCGGACCGCGCTGCAGCTCGGCGATGTTGCCGGCGCGCCAGCGGCGCTCGCCGGCGACGATCTCGAAATGCTGAGGCGCGTCAACGGTTGGCGTGACGGGGCGAATCAGGATGGGCTGGACAATCCCAACTTCCTTGATGTTGGCGGCCAGTTGCTCCAGCGCGGTCTGGTTGAACCGTTTGCGGTTGGTGTAGCTGGGGCGGATGTCGGCCCAGTCGGTGATTGCGAATACCTGGTCGTCGACCAGTTCGTCGACGACGATGCGTTTCTCGCTGCGGGGCGGGGCTTTCTTCATGCCTCCGATGGTGGGTATTACGAGGTCGCTACTCATGTGCGGCTCCTGGTTCTGGGCGGGGACGGCCCGGTTAGCGTTTAATGAAATCGAAAGGAGTGCTGCGGCCGATGGGCAGCAGCTCATGGCCTTCGGCCAGCTGCGCCGCCAGGGCTGCCTTGGCCTGGCGCGGGGTCATGGCGCGGCCGTCCGGGTGCGTGAACCCGCGCAGCTCGTGCAGTGGCCTGGCCAGCACGCTGCGCACGTCTATGGCCAGGTGGACGAGAGGGACTGTCATTTGACCGTCCCTGGCGTGTGGTAGGCGAGCTTGAAGCTGATGCCCTTGGGCAGCGTCACACTCACGCACCAGGCGGTGAAGCCGGCGCGGGGCTGCTGCTGTGGGCGCACTGGCTCGGTGACGTGGTAGCCGCGGCGGCGCATGGCCTCGAACACCTGCAGGATGGACAGGCGGCCATCGGCGCCGGTCACTTCGTTGGCAGCGCAGCCGGTATTGCGCGTGAAGCGGGCCAACTGGGCAGCGTCGTTCGCGCTGGCCAGGGTGTCGTGCAGGCTTTGCGACGATGGCAACGGCGCTTTAGCCGGCTTGCGGGTAGCGGTCGAGGGCATGGCTGCGGCCTCCTACAGTGGATGCGCGGTCACGCCGCAGGGTTCGCCGCACTGGGCGTCGACGGCGTCCTCGCACGCACCTGCGGCCGTGCTGGCCAGCGCGTAGTAGTGCGTCACGCCGAGCGAGGTTTTGACGGTGACGCGGAAGGCGCTCACTGTTGAGCCTTTTTCTTCGGGGTGAGCAGCAATGCAAAGACGCGGTTGGCCAGCGTCATGTCGTCTCGTTGCAGCGCGCCAGATAGTGCGGCGATGAAGGTTTCGGTGCACAGGACGCGATCTTGCGGGTGCCTGCTCGTGGCGACGTCAATGCATTGTTGAATACTCTCAAGAACTGTGAGAGGGGGTTTTGGAAGGTTTTCCATCGTCTTTGCTCCATCGTTGTGGTTGCTAACACGATGAAGTTTAGGCATGCCTAAAGAAACAGTCAAGCTAATATTTTCGGCATACCTAAATTATTGGTGGTTTGGTGCTGTGATGCTTTCGACAAGGCGAAAAAAAACCCCGGCGTGCGGGGTGGATTGCTTTAAGTGATTGGGTTAAAAGTGGTCGCCTTCTCTACGTACCACCCTGCCAATAATGATGCACTCGTTGCCTCGACAATTCCTGCGATAAAACTTTCGTTGATCGGAGTTGTCAGACATCAGCCACCATTGGCCGGCGTCACGCGAGAGCCGTTTTACAACAGCTTCCCCGCCGTAGTTGACTGCGAACACGCCGTTGTCTGTTAGCTTCTTGTCGGCAAGATTTATAACTATCGTATCGCCTTCATAGAAAGTAGGTTCCATGCTTTCGCCTTTTACCTTGACTGCCAGAAGGCTCTCAGGGTCAAAGCCCTTGCGGTGTACCCATGATTTAGATAGTCCCAGAGTCCCGCCATCGGTGTTGTCAGGTTCTGTTTGAAAGCCTGTTACTCCGGCTTGTAGCCGCAACTGTACTAATTTAACGCGGTAAAGCGCCTCCTCGTCATCTTCGATAAGTGAGATGGAAACGGCTCCAGGCAAAAGCTTCCGAGCGTCCTCTATCGTTTTGTCGGTTCCGTGAAGCAGCCAATCTGGCGACACCTCCAGCACTTGACAAACCTTTACCAGGTTGTTGCCTTCGATCATTTTTGTATCGCCATTTTCCCAGTCGGTAACTGTCGGCGCGGATACCCCCACCAGCTTCGCAAAAGCTGATTTTTTGATGTTTTTGGCCTCGCGGGCCAGCGTAAGTCTTTTATGCCAATCCATTAGGTAATCCTAACAATTTCCACATAAGGGATGCCTAAATTATTCTTGCTTATTTCTTTAGGCTTGCCTAAAATAAGGTATGACTAATGAACTTACAGCCGACGAAATTATTGACGCGCTTGGCGGCACGTCAGAAACCGCACGGATTTGCGAAGTTAAAGACCCGTCCGTATCTGAATGGCGCCGCAACGGCATCCCGCGTGCGCGTCTTATGTTCTTGAAACTGGCGCGGCCAGAAGTCTTTAGTTCAGAAGGGCGGCTCGCTCCTGGGCCCGGTCGTGCAGGACGTCAGCTGCCTTCGTCAACAAACATTCTCGATACCGTACCGGAGCATTCCGTTGTGGGTGTCGATCCGCGAAGCCGGGCATGAGCAGGATCAACTTTCATGTCGCAAGCGTAGCTTGACCGCGTGATGAGAACAACCACCAAGAAGAAGGATATGTTGTGAAAATCAAAAAATCGTACCTTGGCATGATCAAGGCTTTCCCTGGCGGTTGGGACGCAATGTGTGGCGCTCTTGGCATGAGCTTTGATGCATTGCAAAACCGAGTTTACGAGCGTAGGGGGCAAGGTGTACTGGTTGATACCGCTCTGCAGTTACAGGCGTTCTCTGGAACCACATTGTTCGCCGAGGCGGTCGCTGCATCGAGCGGCGGGACGTTCGTCACATTGCCGACCCAAATGTCCGACAGTAATGAAATGCTGGCCAAGAAATTTCGCAAGGTCTATGTTGCGATTGGCACGTATGCGGACGTTTTTGAAAAAGCTACTGCAGATGATTTGATCGATTCGCTTGAGCGCGCGAAGCTGGAGGCGGTGGCAGATGCAATGCACCGTGCAGTAGCTGAGCTGCTGTCCTTGACGCTCGCGGTTTATTGCCCATCCGAAGGCAAGGACGGTGCTGAATGACTGGCCACTTTGGTCCGCGCGCCGGAACGCGCCCTGATCTCGCCTTTCGCAAGCTGGTCCAGCTGGGCGGCCGCGCTGGCTTGCATGGCTGGATGAATGCCATTACCTGGACGCGCCCGATTACCACGTTTGAGCGTGAAATCATCAATTCGCTGATGCGTTGTCACGTGGTGCGCCGCGAGGCAAGCGATTTTGTGGTGACGCAGAAGGGCTGGGATTTTGTTGGCCGCTCGACTCAAGCCAAGGTGGCGCCGGCAGGCCAGGTTGCAGGGCCTCGCTATGTTGGCAAGAAACTCCCTTTGTCTCCCGCGAACATGGTGCGCGCGCCACTGGCCCGTCCTGGCTCGTTTGACTATGCAACTATCCCTTCCCGTATGGGTAGTCAACGCGTGCCGCACGGCGTGGCTATGCCTGGTGTGATGGGAGCAATTGTCAGTGAGTGATGTTGCCCAGGTTATTGCTCAAATGGCGGTATATGACATGCCGCAACTCCCACCCAATCACCCCGTTTTAGATGGCAAGTTTCACCGCTTTGGACCAAAGAAAAAGGGCTGGTACATTCTGCGCGAACTG
Source organism: Janthinobacterium sp. SUN073 (assembly GCF_030397665.1). GTDB lineage: Bacteria > Pseudomonadota > Gammaproteobacteria > Burkholderiales > Burkholderiaceae_D > Janthinobacterium. The sequence continues at coordinate 218,252 of NZ_JAPUBT010000010.1, forward strand.
GTTCTCAAGACCGGCCGCAGGGTCGTCACCGGAGCTTTCGGTTTCCACCAGGGCGACAACCGCAATACAGTACCTGTCACAGTCGATGCCGAGGCGATGACGGATGACGAGCGCGCGGAGTTTGCGACCAAGCTGCGCGAGAACGAACAGCGTGAGGCCGAGAAGAAGCAGCGCGAAGCGCAGCTGGCCGCCAACCGTGCGCGCGATCAGTGGATGAAAGCCGCTGGCATCGCTGTGCAACATCCGTACCTGGACCGCAAGCAGATCGCGGGCGAGGGCGTACGCGTCGACCGCGCCGGATCATTGCTGATACCGCTGCAGCGTGCCGGGCAGCTGGTTGGTCTGCAGAAGATCGACCAAGCGGGCGAGAAGCGCTACAACGCCGGCATGGACAAGCCTGGCGCGTACCACATGCTTGGACAGCCGCTTGATGCAACTGTCATCGCCGTTGGCGAGGGTTACGCCACATGTGCGAGTGCGCGTGCGGCTGCAGCGCTGGCCAGCGCCGACCTGCCTGTGGCCGTGGCTTTTGACGCCGGTTCTTTGGCGTCCGTGGCTACCGCTTTGCGCGAGACGTTCCCGTACGCGCATCTGCTGTTTCTTACTGACGATGATGACCAGTTAGTCGAGCGTTTCATCGAGCGCTTGCTCGAGGACTATCAGGTGCTGGCCGCTGTTCTGATCGACGGCAACTCGCATGTCGTGTTGGCCGACGATGGTGCGGACGTGGAAGTCACTGCCTGGTGGCGCACCGACGCGGCCGGCGTGCGGTACATCGAGGCGGATGTGCGCACCGGCCGCCGGCAACAGCGCTACACGTTCAAGAATGCCGGCGTGGCCAGCTGCTCGGCGTTGTGCCGGAAGATGGACCGCACTTCGATGATCATGCCGGTGTTCGCCGACAGGGCGGGGCGCAAGCTGTCGGACTTCAACGACCTGCAGATCGAGGAAGGGCTGGAGACGGTGGCGGCGCAACTTGGGGTTGCCATCCTTGCTGCGAAGCAGCCCAAATCTGCTGTTCCCGTTCCTCCTGCCGCGTCAGCGGCCAATCCAATGGTTTCGCCTGCAGCTGCTCTCGCAGCCATAGGTGCTTCCCCCGTTCCCCCTGCTGCGCAGCAGCCAGATTCAGGCCTTTCGGATGCTGGCGTACCCGCGCCAGTGCTCGACCTCGGGGTCTTGTTTGCTGAGGGTGTTACCGATGAATCCCCCCCACCCCCTGGTGCGGAGCAGCCAGCCCGCAGGAGCGCTGTCGACGCAGAGGCGGACGATAGCGATGCGCGCCTTGCTGCAGCGTTGGAGGCAGGGCATGCGGATGGATCGCTGCCTGAGCCTCCAGATGCGGACGGCTCCGCTTCCGCGCCGGGGGCGGGGGGCGAAGGCAAGCAGGCGAAAGATAAACCGAAGAAGGTGTACGGCGCGGACCACTGGAACCAGGTGGAGTACGTGTTGAAAAACTTCGTGCTGGTGTATGGCGAAGACCTGGTGTGGGATGTGTCGCAACGCATGCTGATGAAGATATCGAGCATGCGCACGATTGTGGCCAATAACGATGTCATGAAGTTTTGGGGCGGCGAAGCTCGGCGCTGGGTACTGAAGAAGAATATCGTTTTCGACCCGCAGGATACGCCGTCGCCGGCATCGAGCGGCGCCACGGCCACGGTCAACCTGTTCAATGGGTGGAAGATGCAGCCGCGACGCGGCAGCTGCCTGCGCATCCAGACCCTGATCGCTCACCTGTGCGACGGCAACGATGCCCTGGTCGAGTGGGTCGAGCGCTGGCTGGCTTACCCGTTGCGCAATCGCGGCGCCAAGATGGAGACGTCGATCATCATGCACGGTGACGAGGGTAGCGGTAAGAACTTCTTCTTCGAGAAAGTCATCAAGAAAATCTACGGCGAGTACGGCTATGTGATCGGCAATGCGCAGCTGGAGAGCCAGTTCAACGACTGGGCATCGATGAAGCTCTTCATGGTGGCGGACGAGGTAGTGACGCGCTCGGAACTCAAGCACATGAAGGGCAAGCTCAAGTACCTGGTGTCGGGCGACATGATCATCATCAACCCGAAGGGCCTGCCTGAGCATGGCGAGGCCAACCATATGAACTTCGTGTTCCTGTCGAATGAGCTGCAGCCGCTGGCCCTCGACAAGACAGACCGGCGCTACCTGGTGATCTGGACGCCGCCGGCATTGTCGCGCGAGTTCTATGTCCAGGTGGCCGAAGAGATCGCCAATGGCGGCATCGAGGCGTACTACCACTATCTCATGCACGAACTGGATATGGGCGACTTTGACGAGCACACCAAGCCGATCTACACCGACGCCAAGGACGACCTGATCGAGAAAAGCCTGACGCCAGCCGAGCGCTTCTACCGTGACTGGAGCCGGGGTTTCCTGCCGCTGCCCTTCATCACGTGCGGCGCTACCCAGCTATACGACGCCTACAAGGTCTGGTGCGACAAGAGCGGTGAATCGAAGTACATCTCGCAGACCATCTTTTCGCCCACCGTGCTGCGGTACGCCGGCGAGGCGCTGGAAAAGCACCTGATCAAGTATGAGCTGGGATCGGTGGTCAAGCAACGCAACGTGTTTTTAGCCGGGAAGAAGCCAGAGGGCAAGACGCTTGCAGAGTGGGCGGCAGATGCATCGGGCCTGTTCGAGAAAAGCTTGAGGGCATACCGGAGTCGCAGCGGGGTTGATGCGGCCGATGTTGAGGGTTAAGTCATCACATCGCACAAAGCCATCATATCGCAAACCCGCATGGATGCAGGAATGTGATGGGTATGAAGGGTATTACGGGTTCTCGCGCACGCACACATGCGCGCATTGATGGGCAAGGCCGTTTGAATGTCGATGGTTCGCTGTATTTTTTTTGTCAGAAAGTAGAAAGAAGTAATAACAGTACTCATACCCATCACAAGTCAGTATCCATGCGGGTTAGCGATGTGATGGGTATGTGATGGGTATGACGGGTTTAAGAATTGTAGTGGTTCCGATCAAAAAGTAGTACGTGGAGGTCGAGGCGATGAGCGGGAAAGCAAGAATGCGCGAAGCGATGCCGGTAACAGCGGCCTGGATCGACAAGATGCGCGAGGTGTTTGGGACTGAGGCGGTCGACAGTGCGATACGACGAGGCATGCGAGGGCAACAGGGGTTTCATGCAATGGAAGGCGGTCATGAAGTTGGTACCCCGGTTTATCGGAGCGTGAGGATAGGCCGGCATGTGGTGGCAGTGGAGTATGAATCACGGAGTGGGCAAGTGGCATGGCAGGCAGCATTGGATCAGCAGGCGATTGAAAATGAGAAAAGGGGCTAGGCGATGGAAGTGAAAGCGGAAGAAGCTGTATTTGAAAATGTGGGCCAGGCGGTGCATGTGTCGTTTCTGATCATGGCCCAGGAGGCAAAGCAGGATGCGCCGTTGCGGGCGGCACTGATCAAGGCGATGGAGTCGGTGCAGTTGAGCGGACGTCAGCGTTGCTGGCTGGAGCAGCTGCGCGGCACGGCGTCGGGAACAATTAACTTCGGCGGCCTGGATGGCAACGAGGTGCGCGCCCAGTGCGCCCTGGTGCTGCAGGCGGTAAAGCATCGGCTGCCGAAAACGGAAATGTGGGTGCTGCAGGCAAAGTACGGGCAGACGGATTTCGAGGATATTGATGGTCATCGCCGCTTTGCTTTCTCGGTTGAACGCATCGAGGCCATTAAGGGATTGGCGGATTGGTTCCGGCCAATGTTTCCTGGGCTGAACCCGCATGCAGTCGACTGCATGCTGGGGCGATTGTTCGCCAACCATAAGCAGCTGGATATCACGGTGCGTGACCTGGCCAAGTCATTTGGTGCAAGCCACATGACTTATCAGCGGGCATCGACGAAGATGCACGGGCATGTGCGGGAGCTTGAGGAGATGGCATTGAACCGCCTCGCTCCAAGCTTTGTTGCTGATGGCGTGGTTGAGGAGTTTTTGCAATAGCTTGACGCGGCTGTTACAGCGGGTGTATATTTCGGTCATTCTCGCAGCAGTAACGCCTAAAGCCCGCACAAGCGGGCTTTTTTGCGTTTAGCGATACGATTTTTCAACAGCGAAAGAGGTGATCTATCTCGATCCGCTCCATAGCGGGGGATACATTCGTTTCTGGTGCTTGCCCACTTCGGTGGGCTTTTTTATTTGTGTTGATGATAGTGCCCCAGGGCGCACGCATCAACCACAAGGCGGCTGCGTTTCTTGTGGGGCGTTTTGTGCAGACGTCTGCACATCATCGCTGCCAAGGCATTTCTAGGTGATTCCATGGCCAGTTCAGCGAAGAGTATTTGCCGTCATGCCGGTTGCGGGGTTTTGATCGCAGCACCAGGTCGCTGCGACAAGCACAAGAAGCAGATGCAAGTGATGGACGCAGCAGCACGCGGCACGGCGCACGAGCGTGGATACACATCTGCGTGGGTAAAGGCGCGTGCAGGTTACCTGGCCAAGCATCCGCTTTGCCAGCATTGCATGAACGAGGGCCGCGTCGTTGCGGCTTCGGTGGTCGACCACATCATCAACCACAAGCTGAAGGCCGCGATGGATAGTGGTGATGCAGCGGCCATTGTCAAAGCCAGGGCCCTGTTTTGGGACAGCGAAGGCAACTGGCAGCCGCTGTGCAAGACCCACCATGACATCAAGACCGCGACCGAGGACGGTGCGTTCGGACGGTGGAAAAATGTTACTAATTAGAAATGTTTCAATGGTGCATCGAATTACATCGATGTTGTTGCGTAAAGGCAACATATTTCACCCAAGAAATGTTACCCGGGGGCATCAAAAAGTCAAACCCGAAAACGTCAAAGACCGGCCATATAGTCGAATTTTCGCAAGCGCGTTATTTTAGGAGGGGGGGGGGTATATGGGACGTAAAGCAAAACCGAGTGCCCTGCGCGCCATCGATGGAAATGCAGGACGGCGCCCGGTCAACAAGAACGAATTTCGCCCCGTCGCTGAAGCGCCGGATTGTCCACGCCATTTGAAGGGTGAGGCAAAAAAGGAATGGGTGCGGGTGTGCGCCGAGCTGGCTGCTTATCAGATGGTTTCGGCTATGGACCGTGGCGCGCTTGCGATGCTGTGCACACAGTGGGGCCGCTATGTCGAAGCCGAGGACATGATCGCTGCGGCGGCGAAGGATATCCCAGGAAGTGGCGGCTTCAGCACGGTCACTTCCAATGGCAACACGGTTCACTCGATTGCGCTGATGGCCAGCAATCGTGCAATCGAGTTGTACCACAAGCTCTGCAGCGATTTCGGTTTGACCCCGTCGTCGCGAGTCAACCTGGCGCCGGCCACGACCCAGCTGTCGCTGTTCGCTCCAACTATTGTGGGTGCCGACCCGGTGCCAATCGTTGGCGCGGACACGCCGCCGATAGACCCCAATGCACCACCGAACGTGAAGAGCCTGGGGAACTTCAGTAAAAGGTAACTATGGACTTCATCGAACGCGCACTGCGGTATGCAAAGTCCGTGGTCGAGGGAGATGTAGTTGCCGGTAAGTGGGAAAAAGCGGCGTGCCAGCGCTACCTGGATGACCTGGATAGGCAGGAAACAGACTGGCCCTATCGGCTAGACCATGCTGAAGGTACCCGGATCTGCGAATTTATCGAGCTATTACCGCACGTCGAGGGGGAGTGGGGAAAGCCGATATGGGTGGGGCAGGTGAAAACCTACCAGAAGATCAGGCTGGAAGACTGGCAGGTATTCATCCTGGTCAACCTGTTCGGCTGGCTGGACAAGATCACGGGCCTGCGCCGTTTCCGGCGGGCATATGAGGAGGTGGCCCGAAAGAATGCGAAGTCGACCATGGCGGCAGGCATCGCGCTGTATCTGGTGGCGGCGGACGATGAGTCCGGCGCCCAGGTCTACAGTTTCGCCACGAAGAAGGAGCAGGCAAAGATTGTCTGGTCGACTGCCGCTGCGATGATGCAGCGTGAGCCTGACTTTGGCCAGCTGGGCCTGCAGGCCAACAAGTCATCGATCTACAACACCGAGACCAATAGTAAATTCGAGCCGCTGGCGCGTGGTTTCGACTCGCTCGACGGTCTCAATACGCACGGATTTATTGCCGACGAGCTGCATGCGCAGAAGGATCGCGGCCTGTACGACGTGGTCGATTCATCCACTGGGGCGCGTTCCCAGCCGCTCGGGTTTGCGATCACCACGGCGGGTAGCGACCGTGCGGGGGTCTGCTACGAGCAGCGCAGCTATGCGTGCATGATCTTGAATACCACTTTGCATGCTCATGACGGCATGGGATACAAGGTGGCCGGCGAAGTGGCCGTCGACGATACGGTGTTTTGCATCATCTTTACTCTGGACGAAGGAGACGACTGGGCAGACGAAACGGTTTGGCGCAAGGCTAATCCTAACCTGGGTGTATCGGTCAAGCTGGGCGACATGCGCGCCGCCTGCAGCAAAGCACAAAAGATGATGAGCGCCCAGAACGAGTTCCTGACCAAGCGCGTCAACATATGGGTCAACGCCGATAGCGCCTGGATGGACATGAGGGCGTGGGAGGCATGCTACGACCCTGAAATGAAGATCAGCCAGTTCATTGGCCAGGAAGTAATCGCGTCGCATGACTTGGCCAGCAAGGTGGACATCGCGGCCAAGATGAAGCTGTTCTGGCGCGAGATCGATGGCGTGCAGCATTACTACGCATTTGGCACCTACTGGTTGAACGAGGCGGCCATCGAGGCTGGCACGAACTCCCAGTACAAAGGCTGGGCAAGCGCTGGTCATATCGTTTCGACGCCAGGCAACGTTACCGACTTTGGCGTCATCGAAGACGACCTGTTGGCTGACCACGAAATGTTCACGCTGACCGACGCTCCCTACGACCCGTTTCAAGCGACCCAGTTCAGCCAGCGAATGGTCGCTGCCAGCCTGCCTATGATCGAGGTGGGTGCAACCGTGAAGAATTTTAGCGAGCCGATGAAGTGGCTGGAGGCGCTGGTACTGGAAGGCCGCTTTCACCATGACGGTGACCCCGTGTTGACCTGGATGGTCAGCAATACAGTCTGCCACCGCGACGCGAAGGAAAACATATTCCCGAACAAGGAACGGCTGGAAAACAAGATCGATGGCGTTGTGGCGCTGATCATGTGCCTGAACCGGGCAATGATCCTTCACCCTGACGAAACTGTACAAATTATTTCCCTGTAAGGCGGCTGAGCATAATGATTAATCCAATACGAGCGCTCGCAGCCATGTGGGCGGGTGGCGCGCCAAGTACGGCAGTGGTGGAGCGGATCGAACCTGGGGGGGTAGATGTTGAAAACTCCGTCACGGTGACCAGGTCGAGCGACCCGCAGATTATCGCCGTGCTGGGCGGTGCCGAGTCGACCAGTGGGTTTGCCGTTACACCTGACTCATCGATGCGCGTGTCAGCGGTTTTCGCAGCGGTGCGCCTCCTAGCCGGAACCTTGGCATCGATTCCAGTGTCGATTTATCGTGAGTCGGACGGTAAGCGAGAGAGCATTCAGCCGGATTTGTGGTGGCTGCTAAACGAGGAACCGATCGGCAATTGGACTGCTGCGGCGATGTGGAGTTGGGTCATGCAAAGCCGCATGATGCGCGGCGATGGCTATGTGGAGATCGTTCGCGCCGGCGCCGGCATCCGTTCTCTACGCCCACTTCACCCGGACGCGGTTTTTGGTCGCAAGGTCGGCGACTACCTGGTGTATAGCGTTACAAGGGACGATGGCAGCGTTTACGCAGTGCATCAGGATGACATGTTGCACTTTACCGGGTTTGGCTTTAACGGTATCCGCAGCATGTCCGCCATCCAGTGGGGCGCCTTCCAGTCCATCGGGATCTCGCTGGCTGCCGATACCTTCTCTGGAAGCTTCTTTGCAAATGGCGCGGCACCGAAGCATGTGCTCAAGGCACAGGCCAAGCTGGACCCGGAGCAAATCGAGTTACTTCGCGCGGAATATCTGAAGAAGTACGCAGGTGCCCGTAACGCCGGCACGCCGATGGTGCTGCCAAATGGTGTCGACCTCAAAGAGATGAGCATGACGTCCGTCGACGCGCAGCTGCTGGAGTCACGCAAGTTTCAAATTGTCGATATCGCCCGTGCATTCGGCGTGCCGGCACACATGATTGGCGCCCAGGAGTCCACAAGTTCGTGGGGTTCGGGAGTACAGGCGCAAACCCTGGGCTTTATCAAATTCTCCATGCAGGCCCATCTGGACATTGCCCGACAGGAACTTAACCGCAAGCTGTTCCGCCGTGCCTCGCCGTTTGTGGAACACAAGATGGAATCGCTAATGGCCGGTGACTCTAAGGCTGAAGGCGACTATTTGCGTCAGTGTGTCGGTGGCTCGCAGGGGCCAGGCTGGATGACGATCAACGAAGTGCGCCGCGTCAAAAACTTGCCTCCTGTACCTGGTGGCGATGTTCTGTTCCGGCCAGACAACTTGGCGCTCGCCGCCTCTGAACCCTCAATCAAGGATGATGATGAAAAAACTGGTGCAACTGATTCGTAACAATGCTGGGCGTGAGCCGGCCAAGATTCGCGCTGAAGGCGAGGATGCCACTCTGTTCCTGTATGAGGTCATCGATCCTTACTGGGGTGTTGGTGCTGCAGAGTTCAACAAGGCGCTCGCCGGCCTGAACGGGAAAAAGGTGACGCTGCGCGTCAATTCGCCAGGCGGTGACGTGTTCGACGGGCGGGCCATGGCGGCGGCGATTGCTCAGCACGGCAATGTGCATGCGGTAATCGAAGGCTTGGCGGCTAGTGCCGCCACCTACGTGACTGCCGCCTGCGCCACGGTGACTATCGCGGCCGGCAGCTTCTACATGATCCACGAAGCCTGGACCATGGCCTACGGTAACAAGGGCGACCTGACCCAGACGGCTGCGCTGCTCGGCAAGATCGATGACTCCATCGTGGCCGATTATGCCAAGAAGACAGGCAAGTCCAACGACGAAATCATCGCATGGATGCAGGCCGAGACCTGGTTCACGGCCGAGGAAGCTGTTGCGAATGGTTTTGTCGACTCCATCAGCGAGGTCGCCAAAGTGGAAAACAAGTGGAACCTCTCGGCATATAACAACGCGCCGCAAGTCGAAGATGCGGGCGCGGATGCCTTGCAGTGGGAGGCTACCCGCCAGCGCAACATGAACCGGTTGCGTCTGCACGAAATCGGATAACGCGCTCGCGCAATCCTGATACCGGCCGCTCTTGAGCGGCTTTTTTTACGCCCATCATAAGGAAATGAACCAATGAAATCGATTCAAGCATTGCGCGAGCAGCGTCAGTCGCTCGCAAAAGAAGCCCGCAACCAGCTGGCGAACAAGGGCGACCGGGCCTGGACCAAGGATGACCAGGTTGCCTTCGATGCGCGCGCCGACCAGATCGAGGCACTGGAGAGTGAGATCACTGCGACCGAGCGGGTCATGCAGATGGAAATCGAAGACCACAACCGCGATGTTGAGCAGTTCCGTACCAACCCGGCCGCCCGTGTGGAAAACAACAAGTCGCGCGAACTGTTCGCCAAACTGCTGCGCGAAGGGCCGCAGAACATGACGCGCGAAGAAGTGACGGAAATTCGTAATACCATGTCGACTGGCACGGGCAGCCAGGGCGGCTACACAGTGCAGTCGGATGTTGCCAAACAATTGATCGACGCCCTGAAATCGTTCGGCGGCATGCGCGGCGTCGCCAGTAGTATCACCACCTCGCAGGGCAATCCATTGAGCTACCCAACCTCGGACGGCACGTCGGAAGAGGGCGAATGGGTGCCAGAAAATACCCAGGCATCCAGCGCTGATCCCACGTTTGGCACCGTTGGCCTGGGCGCGTTCAAGGCCAGCTCGAAAATTATCACCATTCCGATGGAGTTGCTGCAAGATAGTTCCATCGACATCATCGCGATGGTCACCAAGCGCATCAATGATCGTATTGGGCGCACCATGAACAAGGGCTTTAGCACCGGCTCGGGCGTTGGTCAGCCGTTCGGATTCGCCTCGGTGGCCGGTGTGGGCAAGATCGGCGCCAGCGGCCAGACTGCCACTGTTACCGTGGATGATCTGATTGACCTGCAGGAATCGATTGACCAGGCATATCAAGACACCGGTACCTGCCGTTTCATGATGCACCAGCAGACCCGCAAAGGCGTCCGCAAGCTCAAGGATAGCTCGGGTCGCCCTATCTGGGCCGAGTCGTACGAAGCGGGTATCAAGACTGGCACGCCGGCGCAACTTCTCGGCTCCGATGTCGTGATCAACAACGACATGGCGCAGCCAGCGGCGAACGCCAAAACCATCGGCTTCGGCGACTTCTCGAAGTACATGATCCGCGATGTACTGGAAATGTTGCTGTTCCGTTTCGAAGACTCGATCTATACCAGCAAGGGGCAAGTTGGCTTTCTGGCGTGGGCGCGTGCAGGCGGCAATTTGCTGGATCTGAACGGCATCAAGCTGTACCAGCAGTCCGCGGCCTAATTTGTTGGCGGGTTTCGGCCCGCCTTTTTTACTTGATAGGGAAATATCATGGCAAAAACAAAATTTGTTGGTCAAGACCCTGTGGTCGCACAGCCAGGTCCGACTGCACAGCCTGAGACGGCCGCGCCGCCTGAGACGGCTGCACAGCCTGAGACGGTCGCACAGCCTGAGACGGCTGCACAGCCTGAGACGGCTGCACAGCCTGAGACGGTCGCACAGCCTGAGACGGCCGCACAGCCTGAGACGGCCGCGCCGCCTGAGACGGCTGCACAGCCTGAGACGGTCGCACAGCCTGAGACGGCCGCACAGCCTGAGACGGCCGCGCCGCCTGAGACGGCTGCACAGCCTGAGACGGTTCTTATTAAGGCCCGTGTCCTCGTTGACTGCGAATTCGGTGCCCCGAACGACGTAGTCGAGATCGATGTCGATATGACCGAAGCCCTCGCGACTGTTGTCGATACCGACCCGGCTGCGGTCGAGTACGCTGAATCGCTGAGCCGGCAATGACCCAAATCTGCATCATCCCGCCGAGTTCGCTGGCCGTCCCCATCGAGCAGGCGCGCGCCAACATGCGCATCGATGGCACGGACATGGATCAGTTCCTGACCCTCTGGCTGGAAGGTATCACGGCGGCTGCCGAGCATGAGATCGGCCAATGCCTGATGCGCCAGACCTGGGAAGTACGCCTCGATTCCTTCCCGGCCTCGATCCCGTTGCCTCATCCGGTGCTGGAAGTCGAGTTTGTCGCCTACATCGATCAGGAGGGTGTGGCGCAGCAGCTGGCACCCGAGGGATACCAACTGGTGCCAGGGCGATACGCGTCGAGTCTAGTGCCAGCGCGTGGCACCGCATGGCCTGCGGTATCTGCTGACCCTAGTGCGGTGGTGGTGACGGTGGCGTGTGGCTATGGGGACGTTCCTGATAAGGTGCCTGCCAATGTGCGGCTCTACCTGTTAGCCAAGCTTGTCGATCAGTTCGATCCCAACACGCGCGCCGAGAAGGAAACGGCACCTTCGCCCTTCATCGCGCGCCTGTTGGATGCATGCCGGAGCCGCATATGAGCCTGGCGCTGCGCCTGGACAAGCGCGTGACCATTCAGGTGCAGGCGGCCGGCCAGGATGCTGCTGGCCAGCCGTTGCCGGCCGGCTGGGTCAACTTGATGCTGGATGGCGACGGCAAGGTGTGGGCCGGGATTCGCGACATCAACGGGCGCGAGTTCGCGGCCGCTGGCGCCACGCAAAACCAGGTGGTGTCGACCATCACGATTCGCTATCGCGCCGGCATCGAGGCGAAAATGCGCATTCTGCACGGCAGCCTTGTCTACAACATCGAAGCAGTGCTTGGCCAGGACGGCAGGACGCTAGCACTTATGTGCTCGAAAGGAACCTTATAAATGCTTACCATCGATGCATCGGCCTTGAGCGGGCTGGCCGAGAAGGTCAAGGCCTACAGCGAGCGGGTGCAGAGTGAGGTGGCATTCGCTGGCGCCGCCGCTATGGCCACCGTTATTTACCAGGGCGCGCGTGGCAACGCCGAACGAAACCGCAAAAGTGGTCTGCTGCTGAGCGCCATCTACCGTGTTTATGCGGAAGACGATTCCAGTGCGACCCTGAAAACCTATCATGTCAGCTGGAACAAGAAGCGAGCACCGCACGGCTATCAGATCGAGTTCGGCAATTCGCGTTCCCCTGCATTCCCGTTCTTGCGGCCGGCCATGGCACTTGCAGGTGATGCAATTATTGCCGGCAATGACCGCATGGCCGAGCGACTTACGGAGACCAAGGGGCGCCCATGACAATAGAGACCGAGGTATTCCAAGTGCTGCGGGCGCTCGTTGATGGCCGTGTTTATCCTGACATGGCACCGGCCGGCAGCCCGCGCCCTTACATTGTTTATCAGCAGGTGGGCGGCGTGGCGCTTAATTTCCTTGATCCTACGATCCCATCAAAGCGCAACAGCTTGATGCAAGTCTGCGTCTGGGCAGAGGCGCGCATCGAGGCGTCCAACCTGATCGAGCTGGTGGAACTGGCATTGCGAGGTGCTGTTGGTTTGCAGGTTGCCGTACAGGGCGCGCCAGTTTCCACATGCGACGATGTGACGAAGCTGCGCGGTGCCCGCCAGGACTATTCGATCTGGCTCTAACTCGCCTCTACCTCTTTACTCAGCCCTTCTTGGGCACTCCCCGCCGCTATATGCGGTTTTTTTTCGTCCATTGAAAGGAAATATCATGGCTGTATCACTGCCAAATGGCAGCACGTTTTCGCTGGGGCTGTCGTATGGCGCCCCTATCGTCGTTACGGCGATTAGCAATGCCAAGCCCGCCGTCTGCTCGGCTCTCGCACATGGCCTTCAGGACGGTGACCTCGTGGAGGTAACGTCGAGCTGGTCCAAGTTGAACAACCGTATTTTCCGCGTCAGCGCTTCGGCGGCCGGCACTTTTGCGCTGGAAGGCACCGATACCACGAAAACCAGCATCTTCCGTCCCGGTGGCGGGCGTGTCACGGTGCGTGAGATTGAAACGCAGGAGCAAATTACCCAGGTGTTGGAAAACACCTCCAGCGGCGGAGAAATGGGCTTTACTGAAGTGTCATTCCTCGAAGACGATTTTTCCAGTCAGCTGCCCACGCAGGCCAGCGCGCAGTCGCTTGCACTGAAAATTGCGGACGACCCTGCATTGCCAGGATACATCGCTGTCAAGGCGGCTTCCGAATCCCGCACGCCTCGTGCCTTGATTGCTGCCTTGCCCAGCGGCTCGTTGATTCTTTACAACGCGATTGTCTCGCTGAACGAGACGCCGACGTTCACCAAGAATGAAGTAATGGCTGTGACAGCGACGTTTTCGCTGAAGACGCCACCAGTGCGCTACGCGGCGTAACTACTACGCCGAACCGTTTCCCTTGCCCACCTTACCAGGTGGGTTTTCAGCCCGCTTGGTCGCACCTTGTCGGGTCTTTTTACATTTGAGAGAAGAAAATGGCAAAGCCAAAATTTAACCTGACCGCTGTACCGACCTTTAAAGCAGATGTTTCCATTGCAGTTCCAGGCGGTAAAAGTGTGAACGTCGAGTTCACCTTCAAACACCGCAGCAAGGAACAGTTCCGCGATTTTATCGATGGCCTGCCTGATCGAGAGGACATTGATGTCATCAAGGATATCGCCAGCGGCTGGGAGCTGGAGGAGCCATTCGATGCTGAGAACATCGAAAAGATGGCTGAAAACTATATCGGTTCTGCGCGCGCAATCATCGAGACGTACATGCGGGAATTGTCGGGCGCCCGCGCAAAAAACTAAAGGCCGTCGCCACGGCGCTTTACGAGCGAGGCCCGGATGAAAAGGAGTTGGCCGCGTTTGGTATGACGCTCGATGACGTGGCGACGGGTCCCATTGATGTCTGGCCAGAGAACGTCCAGGCGTTTCACCTGTTCGGCTTCTTGTCCACGCAATGGCGCACATCGATGCAAGGCCCCACGGGCTTGGACTATGGCGTTCTATTCAACAAGATGGATCGTTTGAACCTGGCTGCTGAAGATTATGCGGAGCTGGAGCTGCAAATCCAGATCATGGAAGAGGCGGCCCTGGCCTGCATACACGCACCGAAATAATGCATCGCAACGCCACCCTGGAGGTGGCCTTTTTATTGGACGATCATGTCAGAAATCATTGGTAGCGCAACCATCGCAGTAGGCGTTGACTCTACGGCCGCTGAATCCGGCTTCGCCAAAATCGGCGCCGCCGGCACGCGCACTGGAAAGTCACTCGACAATCTCAGCGGCAAGGCTGGTAAGGGGTTTGGCGATATCGGCAGCGCTGGCGATGCGTCGTCCAAGAAAGTGGAGTCGGCCACCAGGAACATGATCGGATCGATCCAGCGCACCATCGCGACGCTGGAGTCAGGGTCGAAGTCGAGTGCAAAGTATTACGAGACGTTGGCCAGCCAGCGTGGTGTCAATGTTGACGTCCTGAAACCCTACCTAGCGCAACTTGACTCCGTCGCGACCAAGCAAAAGCTGGCTGAAAACGCCTTGCGCTCGACTGATCCAGTCATGAAGGAATTCGGTATTTCGTCAGCGCAAACCACGGCCGCGCTGCGCCAGATGCCAGCGCAGTTGACCGATATTTTCACCAGTTTGGCAGGTGGACAAAATCCTCTGTTGGTGCTGATCCAGCAAGGTGGTCAGATCAAAGACGCGTTTGGTGGCGTCTCGAACACTGTCAAGATTCTAGGTAATGAAGTGGCGTCCTTTTTCTCGTCGTCGGCCGGCGCAGCGTCAGCGGCTGCCGGCATTGCTGACGTGGGCGGCGCCCTCGCCGATGTGGCGAAAGAGCAGGAAGCCGCGAGCGCGGGTATTGAACAGGTCGGGGCTGGCTTAAGCGACTTAGCCGGTGAGGCTAACACGACGGCGGAGGCTGTGGCCAATACACGCATTGCATTGGGCGGCGTACGTCAGGTGAGCCTGGGCATGATCGCTGGCGTGGCGCTTAGCGTGGCGGCGCTGGCAAGCGTTGCACTCGCGTATTACCAGGGGAGCAAGGAAGCCACTGCATATCGCACTGCGGTGATCATGACTGGAAACGCAGCGGGAACATCTTCCGGCCAACTCGCCGATATGGCTCGCAACATCAGTAAAAGTGTAGGAACCCAGGGTGCTGCCGCAGAATCGCTGGCCGCGCTTGCGGCAACCGGAGAGGTAGCTGCCGAGAACCTGGAGCGCTTTGCAACTGTTTCGGTACGCGCCCAGAAGGCGTTGAGCATTAGCGCCATTGATTTGGCGAAGGATTTTTCGGAGCTGGGTAAGGCACCTCTTGACGCGCTTGAGTCATTAAATGAGAAGTACCGTTTCCTGACTGCTTCGACCTACAGCCAGATTAATGCACTGGTGGATCAAGGTAAGACGACTGAGGCCGCCAAAGTGGCTCAGAACGCCTATGCCGATATGATGGAAAGTCGTTCTAAGAGCGTCACGGAATCACTGGGCTACTTGGAAAGGGCGTGGTCGTCGCTGGGTAGCGGCGCCAAGACAGCCTGGGACTACATGCTGAACATCGGGCGGGAGGATACGCTCGACGAGAAATTGAAGGATGCCGAGGCGGCACTCAAGCTGGCCAGGCAGCGGCGGTTTACGTTCGTTGGTGCTGGTGCGGATGGCAAGGCCGACTTAATCGCCGCAGAAAAGCGGGTCGCGTTCCTGAAAGAGCAAAAGGATGCAATTGCGTCAAATGCTCAGTTACAGGCGATTGATCGGCAGTTGCAGGATAGCTTCATTGACTGGGCAAAGGAGGGTGATAAATACCTGACCCGCCGCCAGCAGATGGAAAAGGAACTTGAGGCCAGCCGCAACCGGGGTTTGGAGGCCGGTGCCTCCGAAGAGCAACTGGGCGAGCGCGCGCTTGAAATTCAGAAAAAGTACGCTGATCTGTTCAACGGCGGCATCGATACACAAATCGAGGCGATCAGGCGGCGCGGAGCTATCGAGGAAGTGGTGTCTGAGCGTTCGATGGCGACCCTTGTGGCGAACCGCGATGCTGGGCTGGCGACTAGCCTTGATGCGCAGATCAAATTTTCGCAGGCAGTTGCCGATCTGGATATTAAAGATTTCAGCCGGCGCAAATCCCAATTGTTGGAAGAGCTTTCCCTGACCAAGGGCAAGGCCAACAGCGAAAAAGAACAGGCTGCGCTGCGCGGACAGGCTGCATTGATCGATGCACAAATCGCCAGCCGTCGCCGTGCCGCCACGAATGAGCAGTTTGTGTTGGATGTAAAAGCAACCCGTGCTGCGGCAAGTGATTACGCCGACTTGGTGGATAAGCGTGATGCTGACGTGACGGCGATCAGGAAGCAAGTGATCGAGCAAACAACTGCGAATAGCTTGATCGGCAAAAGCAAAAAGCAAATAGCGGAATTTAACGCGATTCAGCAGGAAGAGATTGCTACGCGCAAGGAGGTGGATGCGGCCATTCTGGATACCATTCTTGGACGCGAAAAGGAAGCGGACCTGCTGCGTGCCCAGGCGGCCGAGATTCGCAATCTTACCGCAGCGCAGCGCGAAGGTGCGCAAAAGTCAACGGACTTTGAGGCGAATAAGGCGATGTTGGAGAGCCTGGATCGCACAGCGCACGATACATTCGTGAGCATCTTCGATTCGGGCAAGAGCGCCTTTGATCGCCTGCGCGATACCCTGAAAAATGGTCTGCTCGACCTGCTGTATCAGATGACGATCAAGAAGTGGATCCTGAACATCGGCGCGTCGGTATCTGGGGGCGGGGTGGCCGGTCTGGCCTCGGCCGATGGCCTGGGCCTGAGCGGCGGCGCGGCTGGCGGAGGCTTGGGTGGCATTGCTAGCCTGGCACAAAGCGCCAAAACTGCCTACACCATTGCCACGCAGGGATTCGCCGGTGTGGCTGCCGGCATCGGCGGCAGCATTGCTACTCTGGGTAATCTTTTCGGTTCCTCCGCCGTATCCGCTTTCGGGGCCGGCATGGGGATGACGGGCGCGCAGGCGGCCGCAGCGTCTGCAGCCTATGGATCGGCAGGCATGGCTGGAACGGGCACCGCGCTGACTTCTGGTGCTGTCGCTGGCGCGGCGGTTACAGCCGCTGCCGGCATCGCCGCAGGGGTGTTGGGCGGAAAACTGATCTCTGGTCAATACGGCAGCAACTCTACGGTGAATGTCGGTACTGGCATCGGCGCCGTCGCTGGTGCTTTCATGGGCGGCCCTATCGGCGCGGCCATTGGCGGTGCGCTGGGTGGCTTGATCGGAGGCCTTGGC
>NZ_JAPUBT010000011.1 GCF_030397665.1 Janthinobacterium sp. SUN073
CACCTGTAGGCCCGGTGACTCTCAACCCTGAACGAGACAGCGTTGTGGATCTGGCCGCCACCGTGGAAGGAATAAGTCAAAAAGCTGCATGAGTCGGGCGACAACTACCTTGACATTCACCGAGGGACTCAGGGCGCGAGGTTCAGGTCTGCCATTTGGCACACGAAGTGATGCGTTGAGTGCAGTGCGCGCCCTCGGTGCGCGGAGTTGCCGCGCAGTGGCTGCAAGGAGAGGATTCGGGGCGGGCTGGGCCGATAGGCCCAGCCCTTCGAATCTCACGAACAGTGTAACCCGTCGCTAGTTTTTAAGCCTTCAAAATACTTCATACATTTCAGATGCTTACGCGCGATTTCGTCCCGCAATCAGTGTTTTTCTACCGTCTAACAACGGGCTGTTTTCACCGCCCTACACGGACGATGCGGAAATCCAATAATCATAAATAAATGACTACGCAAGCTGCAGCTCCCAATATCCCACATCAATCCACTGATCAAATTTACGGCCGACCCGCTTGAACATGGCCACCTTCTCGAATCCCAGGCGTTCATGCAAAGCGACACTGGCGTCGTTAGGCAGTCATCCAATAATCATTCAGGCAGGTGTGAATTTCTTTTGCAAGCTTGAAGCGCATAGCAGTTAGCAGCTGCGAGTGTGCGGTGGCCGGCATATCGATCTCTTCTGCAGTCACTACTGGAGCACCACCAAGGAGTACATCGAAGCGCGCGAGGCGCTCGCGGATGATGCGCACAAGCGCTTCGTCTCGCGTGTTGGGGTAGGCTGGATATGCATATTCGACGGGCGCGCCAACCCGTGCCGCCCAGCTTGCGACGCGACGCACGCGGCCTTCCCGCTGGCGCACGCGCACGGGGCTAGGATCGAGTTCGTAGTGCACCAGGATGCGGCAATAGCGATGCAGGTCAATGCCCTCCGATAGCTTGTCGGTAGCGACCAGCACATCCGGCCCGAACGGTGTGTTAAACAGCGCCAGGCTTTCAACGATATTTTCGGACTGAGGAAAAATGACCTTGTCCGCTGCATGCCTGCGCAGCGCGCTTGGCAAGTTTGCGTTACCGTCGTGCTCTTCTCGTTGAGCGATGTCCATAACGGCCTCAGCGATGGTTGGTACAGCCCGATTGCTACCGGCTACCTTGCGCACGCGCGTCCTGCGAAGAGCCTTGATGAGCGCAGCACGATCAAGTTCGTCCACACCAGGCATCAGCCATCCCCGCACCTGGATATGGAAGCCAGGTTCAGTGACGAAGGCAAGCGCGGCATTATGCAACTCGGCGTCTTCGACAACCGGCGCCAGGATCTCTGTCCACGCCTCTTTCCACGTGCTGCGTACCGCTTTCTTCAATACCGCGTACTGTCCCCGGGACTGAAGCGATTTCTCGTGCCGCAACGCGTCGCGCAGCTCCTTCGCGGTGGCGATATGGTGGCAGAACACCACCACCTTCTCGCCCTGCGCCACCTTACCGGCAATTGCTCGTGTCACAGCAGCGATTTTTTCGTGCTCCCTGCCCGCGAGAAAAGCGCGTAACTCATCCGCATGTCGTCGCGCGAGCAAGCCGATACGGCTGATATTGCCACGCAGTGCATCGCGCCTGGCATTAAATTCCTCGCTGACATGCTCCCCGGTTTCTTTCGAGACCAGGTCACGCAAGTATTCCCAACCCACGTGGAAGCGCGGGTCATTACCGCGCAGGCCGGTCGCTTCACCGGCCAGGCTGATTAGCCGATCCGCGCGAACCAGTGCCGTAATCACCTCGCCACTCGCGGCGGGAACCACGATGTCCCACGCGGCGCGGTCGCCGAAAATTTTCGTTCGCTGCGCTGGTGGCAACTGATCAATAGTCGTCCGCATCACCCAAGGCTTCAGTTGCGCGACTGCGGCACGCCAAAGCCCAACGGCAGCGTCTACTGGCAATGATGGCTCCTGCGTTGCCGCCTTACTTGCTTCGCCGATGAACTTTGAAAACGCAGTAATGTCATTCGTTGCCGCATCGCCTGCAGATACTTGGCGTAGCATCGACACCAGTTCGGCAATGTGAATCGAAAACGGTGTCGCGGTGAGGAAGAGCATCCATCGGCAGCGTTTCGAGCGCGTTTTCAGACGGGTCTTGAAATTACTGGTGTCATTCTTGGAACGGTGCGCCTCGTCCACAATGACCAGCTCCGGGCGAAGTCCCGGAAAATCTTCGTTAGCATAAAGCGCATGCGTGGTGAGCACGATACCGCCGGCGCTGGAGCGGCTGACCGCCCAACTGCCGTCGCTCATCCTGTGCTGCAGACGAGGCGAGCGGACCCCAGAGAGCGATGGCATGGCCCCCAGTACCTTGCCGATATCCGTTTCCCATTTCGACTGTAGCGTTTTTCCCGGAACAATGATGAGCACAGAGCCGCCATTCCTGGCTACGATGAGCGCTGCCAATGCCGCGACCCATGTCTTGCCAAGCCCTGCGTCATCGGCCAACACCACGCCTCTCTGGCTTGCAAGTCGTTTCAGTATCTCGCGGGCGCTGGCCAGCTGACGAAGCAATGACGCCAGGTCAGTGGCGCCCCCGCTTTGCTGCGGGTCGAGCAGCGCTGCGGCATTTAATAAAGTTGTGTTCATCATCGTTGTGCTTCCTCGACCAGCAGGCGCAGCTCTTCAGCCGCAATGGCAGCCCCCGGGTCATTGCCGGCGCGGCGCTCAAGCGCGGCAGCGAGACGCAATCCTAGAGGCAGATGGACGTTGACAGGCTGGAATTCGATCTCCTCCCGCCATGTATCGACGACCTGCCGCCAGCGACGGGCCGCCAGCAGCCAGGACAGGCTGTAGTCGGCACTGCTGGCTGCACGCTCCTCACCCTTTTTGCCGCGAGAGCGGGGTGGGCCGGAGGGAACAGGTAGGCCGCCATATTGCTCCAGCTCGATGTCTTCCGCCAGGTGCATCACATCGTACCCAAGGCCGGCCGGCAATGGCCTTCCGGGCCGGATGTCGGTGATCGGGAGCACGATCTGTTCGCCATTCGCGTCAGGGGAAACCAGCCTGACTTTCTCGGGCTGCAGGCCATCCAGCGATTGGGTTGCGATCCATCGTTTCCCCTGTTTCACGGCAGGCGGGAACGGGTACCAGTCCTGGCCGTCTTGCCACTCAGCCATTACCGCGCAACCGGGGCGCAGGCGATAAGCGCAGGTCAGCGTGCTTTCGCTACGCGTGACCTGTGCCCACCGGAGCCAATGAATCTCGTCGTTAACCGGTAGGCGCTCCATTAGCGCGACGTCGCCGGTGAATCGCTGGAACGGACCGTGCAAGGGCAGCGACTGTCTCTCCACAAAGACCGATAGCTCAAAATTCTTCGGCGGCATCCCATCAGGCACACCCCAAGCGGCTTTCGACCAATTGTGCGAGCCAAGCATCAAGCCATGCCGGAACCCATAGAATTTGGCATGGCACCAGCGCCTGTCGTTCGGATGGCCTTCCGCCAGCACGGGCTTGACGCGCGGATCAGCGACCGCCAACAACCGAACTCCCGCCGTGTCCAGTGCGCCCTGTGCGGCGACGGGCATTTTCCACAAGCCCGGATCAAGAGACTCTGCCGCTCCCACCCAGGGATGCGATCGATCTGGCCAGAACAGTTCTACCTTGTCCGGCCGGACGCCGAGCATGGCACACCAGGCCCTGATTTCCTTGTCATTCCACTCGCCAATGGAGGGTGTGAGGATGCGGACACCCACCTTGCCCGCAGCCGTCTTTCCTGCCAGTAGGCCGGTTTGCTGGCGGTCCATGTGTCGGCCCGGAATGCTGGTGATGAAATGGCTGCCCTGTATCTCCGGGCAGCGCTGCAGTAACTGGATGAACCTGCTGGTGGCACCGGAGCAATCGGCTGCGACGCCAAGTGCATCCATAAAGTCGCACAGCGCGGCATGAGGTTTACCGCTGCGGCCAGCTTTCTCAAGCGGTAGACAAATACTCCAGCCTGCCTGCAGCTGACCATGGAACGCATCCGATGTGAGGTTAGTGGACGAGATGGTTATCTGCAAATATTCGCCGTCCTGCCGCCACCAGTGGCACAGCCACAGCTTCGCGTGCTGAACGCTGTCGCGATCGCTGCCGACCATGCGGCAGTCGACATAGCTGCCCAGCCACGGCAAACTAGCCATGTTCTCTTCAGGCAGTGCGCACGAAGTCACGATCGTGATTTTCCCTGGCACTTTCTGCAGAGCTGCCACGGCCGCCCCCACGAACAGGCGATCATTGTCCGAATCGGACGATTCACCTTGGTCGAGCTGAAGCAGCACCGGCAGCACATCGCGCAGCAGAAAGTGTGGTGATACGGGCTGATACGAGGTGAGAAACGCGTCCAGCAGGATGGCTTTCTCCGGTGGGAGCGGCATTGGCGACCGCTGCTCGAGGGATTTCCTATTCATCACCTAGTTCTCATTCTCTGTATCCGGTTCCTCATCGGTCTGGCGCTCCCTGTCGCCCTGCAGGGCGATGGGTAGCGTGGAGATCACCTTGCACCCCTTGGCAAGATGGGCTAGCGCCGCCAGGCGAAAGCGATAGTAGCCGCCTGGTGGCTGAGCATATTGGGCGACGCGATCGACCTTGCCATCCCGCTCTCTCAGCCACAGCAGTCCTCCAGCAGACTGCTCGTGCAACCGTAGAAGACGCTGCAACCGCGCTGCAGGACTGCCCTTCTGTCGCAAAGCAGCAGCGAAACGCTCCACCTGAGGCCAGACATTGCCGGTCCCCCATTGCGCGCAAGCCCTGGCCAACTGGTCCAGTTCCGGCGCCATGCCGGCCGCGACCTCGGCAACGTCCGGTTGCGCGTTTTGATTTTGGGCTGTGAGCCTGTAGGTCGCATCCAGGGCATCGATTGCCGCATCCGCCAAGTATGCAAACTGCTCCAGCTTGCTTAGCCTAGCCCGATCCCGACTTTCCCAGCCGTTACGCACTAATAGGAGCCGCTGGAGCTCGCCGCAAAGTTCCGCATGCGTGCGCGCAGTACTGGCCGCCAGCCCATCGGCGACCGCGCGACGCCGACTTCCGTCCGGGAACAGCTTTGGCGTGATCAACGCGCGCTCGGCTGGAAGCAATGCCTTGACATACCCAGGCAAAAAATCGCTTGAACTCGGGGGTGAGCTGGCAATAGGCCAGCGTCGCAGCCAGTAGGCGAGCCAGCCGTTATCGGGGTCACCCTTCAGGATGTTTCCTGGCTTGGGATTGGGCACCTGCCCGGCAGCGACGCGAGCAAGCTTGCGCCCCTCTGGCGATAGGGTCCATCCGTCCACCTCGAGCAGCGCCAGGTGTCGTAACAGGCTTCGGTAGGCGGCGTAAGGACCAACATAGCGATAGCGCCGCCACTGGCCCTGCCCCATTTCCAACTGCAGATTCAGGTACTGTTCCAGGTTAAGCCTTCGGACGGTGCGGCTACCGGGCAGCTGCCGGCCTTTGCCCTGATCGGGCAACTGGCAGGCCTCCATTACCCAGCGCAGTTCCAGACCGCGCAAACGGTCGTAGTCACCGGCGACACCGCTTGGCGCGACAACGGTGGCTTGTACTTGCTGCAGGCTCCAGCAGAGGATCGTCAGCCAACGAGCGTCACGCTGGCGGTTGGTCAGATCGGGAGCAAGCAGGTCAGCATAGAACGTGGCGACTTCCGCAAAGCCGAATGGATCGCGGCGGCGTTGGGGCTCCCGGACTAGTGGGACGGTTTGAAATAGGACGGGTTTTGATGGCATCGACGCGTTAGTGTTGTTCAAGACAGCGCGCCGCACGGAAGGCAAGGATATGAATTTGACTTCCAGCGATTTATTATGGCGCCGGTGAAGTATTAAATTAATAACAAATTTTGTTAAAAACGAGTAGATGATTTCTTACTTAGGAACTGCGCCGAAAAACCGACCGGCGTCTAAACTCCGCTTCCTAGCGGTGTGGCACCCATTATCTACTGATCCGTGCCAATGCTCAAGCTGTGCTGTAATGACGCTTATAGAAGGAACGTTCTACTTAACTTCTCAGAGCAAAAGTATTTACTATCTTTCCTCCCATTTTATCGGAGCTGTGCTGAAGTTATCAGAAAAGTTGTCGCCGTTGATGTACCAGATCACTTTTTTGAGATCTTATTCCGGTTTGATTGTCCGCGTCGTTTTTTTTTAAAATTGGCAGCCTGTTGCTCCTTCGCAATCCCCTCGATATATGCTAGAGTTATTGGCGTAGACTTTCTAGAGCGCCGGATCGGCGCTTTGCTCGTCGCTCCGCGATACAACAACCACAATGGGAGCCGTTTTTCTGGCTTTTTTGAAGAAAGAATTCACCCAAGCCATGTATCTTTATATTTGCCGTCGTCCTGCATACGACTGTAGTCCGATGATGGCATTGCCAAGTGCAGCCTCGCTAAGGAATAATTTTGGAATTGCAGGCCCGTTTTCCAAGCACAGGTTATTATTCCGTTCTTGCTCAATTTGAACTGCGAAATAGAGCTGGTTTGGCAGGATTCAGGTCCCATATACTCTCCGCCATGCAGCCATGTGCTAGAGCATTACTAAACTGGAACAGGCACGAATTTCTTTCATTCTCAAGGATTCTTATATGAGCAACACTCCGTTCGATCCGTCGAAATTCACGGCGCCGAAAGCCAAACCTTTGCCGGTAATTCTTTTGCTAGATGTCAGCGGTAGCATGAGTGGGGACAAAATCCGCAACTTGAATCTTGCTGTCCGGGATATGCTGGAGGATTTTCGTGACACGGAAACCAGCGAAATCGAAATCCATGTGGCCATCATTACCTTCGGTACGGAGGTGCGACTGCACCAAGCGCTGACCAGTGCCAGTGCTCTCCAGTGGCAGGACCTTTCCGCCAGCGGCATGACGCCACTCGGAACGGCACTCCAGATGGCGAAGGCGATGATCGAAGACAAGGATACCGTGCCATCGCGCGCCTATCGTCCGACCGTGGTGCTCGTCTCCGACGGCGGGCCTAATGATGCATGGGAAAAGCCGCTGAGTCAGTTCATCGGCGATGGACGTTCCGCAAAATGCGACCGCATGGCGATGGCCATCGGCGCCGATGCAGACGAAGCTGTACTCGGCAAATTTCTGGAAAACTCCCCGCACTCTCTTCTCTATGCCGAAAACGCAAAGCAACTTCGCGATTGCTTCAAGTTCATCACGATGTCCGTCACCATTCGGACAAGGTCGCAGACCCCGAATACCGTGCCCACACCGGACGCCATCGATCTCCGGCCGACCACGATCGAGGCCCGGCAGCACAGTGCCAAATCCGTAGCGCAGCCATCTGCGGATCAAGATGGAGGCTATTGGTAATGGCACAGGCCATCGGAGACCCGGATGAACTGGAGCGATTTGCATATTCGTTGCAGCAGTTTATCGATACACTCAACGATGCCGTGGGCAACCTCAACAGCGCTTTCGCAGTGCTTGGCGACACCTGGCAAGATGAGAAACGGGCGCGTTTCGAAGAGGATTACAACGCGCTCGTCCAGCAACTGCAGCAATTCGATGCGAACGCATCAGAGCAGGTACCGTATCTAGGCGCACTTGCATCGCGCTTGCGGCATTACCTGCAGAGCTAGGGCACGGAGCTGGAATGGCACAAGTCTCAATCGGACAAGTAGAGAATCTGGAAGACCTGTTGCGCGGGCTGCATACTGTGCGCGAGGTACTAACGACCGCATGCCACGAACAGGTTGGTGTAGCCGAACAGAAATCCCAAGAGGTTCGCGAAGAAACCCAGCGCAGCGAGGGCATGCTTGACAGTGCTATCCAGCAGGAGCAGGCCGCCGGACAGGTTGTTGACGACGCCTGGGATGCGTGCGATCGAAGTCACCGCACGCTCGGTTCTACAGAATCTTCCTTGTCGACCTGTCTTGCTCACACAAATGCGGGGGATGGTACCGGCGCGGACTGCTCCAGCGAGTACGCTTCGGTCTCCAGAGCCGAAGCTGCTGTCGCACAGGCCGAATCCGTTCTGGAGAACGCAAAGGCAAAGTTCGAGCTCGCGACGCAACTTCGCCAGTCGATGGAACAGCGCACGGATCACGTAAAACAGGCGCAATCAATGGCGGAGCAGGCTGCGGAGCAGGCGCGGCAGGAATGCAATGCGCGGCTCGCGGCGGTCGATCAGGCTGTCGAGATCGGCGCTGCGCGGATCCATGCCGCGCAACAGGCCCTAGATGCCTATCTAGCGACCGATGCACCGGCGGCAGCATTCCATGCCTGGCTCAAGTGGAATCCTGCAGGACCGGGTGCCCTGATCACGCCAGACATACTGCGAGACCGGATGAACCTGTCGTCAGAGCATCGGCGCATGCTTCAGCATTACCTGTACGAACGCAACCCCGCGTATCGCAACCAGGTGGACAAGTATCGCGGCCAATGGGCCGCGGCCAAGGGCGATGCGGAACGCAACATCGTTGCGCGCCGTGCTCGCATCCACCTGAGCGGCGAGTTCGGCGAGCAGATCGCGCGGCACGCACTTGCCCCGCTGGGCGGGCGGATCGAAACGCAGGGCCGAACCTTCGTTGGCGACAACGGCCGCTACACGAAGACGGATCTCCTGGTGACCGGCCTGCGGGCACCGATCGTGCTGGGACGTGGCGCAGGCATGGCTGCGCCGGTGGGCGGCTCGATGGCATTCGAGGTGAAATGTGGCAAGGCGGCCTACCTCTATTCACAGAAGGATCACATGGTCTTCCAGGCCGAAGGGCACAAGCAGGCAGATGCGCAATGCACGCTCTGCTCGCGGGACATCCACGACCTCCCTCCTGAAAAGGAGAAGGAACTGCGCGATGCATTACGGGAAGCGGGTTCGCCAATGGTGGGAATGCTGCCAACGAAAAATGAAATAGACCAATCTTGCCTGGCATTCATTCAGGAACAGAGAGAGGGGCAGCCATGATGTTACGCATGACCATCGTCAGTCCTAGCATTGCCGAGCAGGTCCGAGTTGAGGTCGGCATTCTGCGCCGCGCAGTCGATGCCGGCGACCTGGACCGGACGGATGAGGCAACCGCGCGTCTTCTGGAGCTGACGGCCGCTTGCCGATCGATCGACTTGTCGGAAGAGGACTGGCGCGCGTTCATGAACGACGTCAGGCGCGGGAACCCTGCGTTCGAATCGAGCTATCTGTTGCCGGGCGAGGTGTGCGCTTCCCTCTTCCCGACCATCAGCGCCAGCGACCAGGTTCTTGAACTGCCGATCGATGGAGAGATTGGTGAGGACGAGATCGATGTTTGACGATGTTTTGGGAATGGCAACACTGTGCTCGGAACACTTCCGCGACGGTGTGCCCGATGCGTTTGGCGCATCCCTGGCCACCGAGGTGCTTGACCCAATTCTGAAAGAAATCGACTCGCTACGCATTTTCAATACAGAGTTTCAGCGGCAAGTGCTCAGCATTGACACAAGCCTGGCGGATGCACGCGGCATTCAGGGTCACGATCACGGGTGGGACAGATGAGCGGCGTTCACTACCATTACAAAGAGACGATCTCCCGGATGAACAAGGCGATCGCGGATTATCGCGAAGGTCTCCTGCGCATCACACGGGAATACGAGGCCGTCTACGTTCGGATTGATCACTCCCGTCGCGGCGCGCATGGACTCGCGGACGACACGCAGCAGGCCGATAGCGGCCGCGCGAAAAGAATATTGAACTGGCAATCGGTGTTTGCCAAAGAATGGGAAAAGGTCGCTGCTGCGAATGCGCGTTCGAGCGCCGAGCTTCTTCGGACTCAGCCCTCTTTAATCGATTTCCGACGCGATCACCCGCCGATGGCTTCGCGCATTCCCGCACACATCGCGCTCGGCTCGCATCAATTTTTTTTCGAAAAGCTTTCCTGCCTGGTGCCATGCACCGTGCCATTTCCGCTTGCCCGGCCCATCGCTCTGTCGGAAGACAACGCGGCGCACCAGCGCCTTGCGCATGCCCTCCTTCTTCGCCTGCTATCGGCTTTGCCGCCGGGACAACTGGAACTGACGCTCGTCGACCCGCTGCAACTGGGACAATCGCTCAGGCCCTTCCTGTCGCTGCTGAAAGTGACGCAATTAGTGCCGCAACAACGTGTGCTGACTCGCTCGGACGAGATCGAAGCCGCCCTCGGCACACTGACGGACGAGGTCGAGGAGCTGATTCAGCATCGGCTCAACGACAAGGCGGCCACTTGGTCGGCATACAACGCCACGCATCCCTCCAGTGCCCTGTCCTACAAGGTCGTGCTGCTGTCCGATGTCCCGGAGCAACTCTCGGACAAGAGCCTGTGGTTCCTGGAACGGCTTTGCGAGAATGGTCCGCGTTGTGGTGTCCTGCCCATCATCACGCTTGATGCAGAGCGCATGGAGGACGGGCGCTACGCGAAACTGCGCGCCACGCTGGACGCCTCGGCCATGGACTTCGACGCGCTGCTGGCGGGCACGGCGGACGCGGCAGACGGTTGCGATGGGCTGTCGTTCGCCTACCAACCGGAGCAGTGGCCCCATCAGGAGGTGTTGGAGGGATTTTTCTCCGCACTTGCCCAGGCTTGCGCCGACAAGTCGCGTTTCAGCAGGACGCTGCCCGACCTCTGGACGCCTTTCAGCAAGGGCGCCAGTACCGGCGGTGGTTTCGATATTCCTATCGGCTGGACACCCGCAGGGGAGCCCGTGTCACTGATCCTGGGTGCGACCGCGTCCGAGCACCACGCATTACTTGCTGGGAAAACCGGCTCCGGAAAATCCAACCTGCTGCATGTGTTGATTCATACGCTGTGCGAAAAATACGATCCCGCAGAACTTGACCTTTATCTGCTGGACTACAAGGAATCGACGGAATTCAATATTTATGCCGCTCCGCCCTTGCCGCACGCCCGTCTGGTGGCCACGGAAAGCGACCCGGAATACGGCGTGACGGTGTTGCGTCATCTCGTGGAAGAGCTCGAAGGGCGCGCGCGCATGTTCAAGAACACGGGCGTGCGCGATTTTGCCGAATACCGCCTTACCGGCCTTGCGCGGCTGCCGCGTATCCTTCTCGTCATTGACGAGTTCCAGGTCCTGTTTTCGGAAAAGCGCCAGGTTGCAGAGGCGGCTGAGCAACTTCTCTCGCAACTCCTGAAGCAGGGCCGCTCCTTCGGCATCCACATTCTGCTGGCAACGCAGACACTGAAGGGCATCAATGCCCAATCGATAAGCAGTCTCATCACCCAGCTGGGAAGTCGCATCGCGCTGGCCTGCGGCCAGGAAGATTCGGCGATGATCCTGGGAGGAAATAACTGGGCGGCAGCCGAGCTTCGCAGCCCGCCCGAGGGCATCATCAACAATGCCAACGGTGCGAAATCGGGCAATGTGAAGTTCCTGATTCCTTTGGCGGAAGGTGCAATGTGCCGCGAGCATGTGGGCAGGCTCGCGGCATATGCAGCTTCGCCTGGCGCGCGCGCCAAGACACGGATATTCAGCGGAGCGTACTTGCCGGAACTGCCATCCCCCGAAGCATTGTCAGCGCTGTGCGCGCCAAACGCGATTGCCCTGGGCGAGCGCCTGACATTCGAGGCCGACGCGCTGATCATCCCGCTCGCCCGGCGCGCCGCATTCAACGTCCTGTTCAGTGGTTACGACGACCAGATTCACGACGGGCTGCTGGCCGCCACGCTCTCAAGCATCAGGTTCGCCGGCGACTTCGACGAGGTCGTGTATTTCAACGGGCGAGGCGTTGTTCCCGGCGGTGGCGTGCCTGCCGCCGCCGCGGCGCTGGGCGCGCGTTTCAAGGCGTACGACGACATTGCCGCGCTACCACTGCAAGCGATAGCGGACGGCATCGGTACCCGCCGTGTCGCGCTCATCATCGATGGTCTCGATGCCGAGAAGGCGCTGCATCCGGCGCCGTCGTTCAGGCCCGCCAAGCCTGGTGAACCACCGTCTGCGGCGGACCTGCTGAAGCGCCTCGCGGAAGAAGGTCCGCGCAAAGGCACATTCGTGTTCGTGTTCGTGGACCGATGGCAGCGCTGTGCCAGTGCCTGCAAGGACCTCCTGGCATTCTTCGAGCTGCGGGCAGCCTATTGCATGAACGAAGACGACGCAGGATCGCTTGTCAGTGGTGGCATCGGCAAGTTCAAGGGTATCGAAAAGCCCAACCGCGCCGTTTTTGTCAACAGGATGACCAACGAGATCGCATGGTTCAGACCCTATATTCGAAAGAACCCTCAATGAAGAAGTTCCTGCTCACCTGGTATGGCATCACCGACTTCCGCGCATCGCTGGGGTTTGAAAACACGGACGGTCCTATCGCCGGGGCACTGGTGGCCGAGGAGTATTCTGATGTCGTCGTGCTGTGCTACACGCGGATGGACGACACGTCCGGCGGGACGGATGCCCAGGCGGCCTTCGAGGCAGCGCTGGCAGCGGTCCATGACGCGGGCCAGCACAGGGACTGGAAGGTGACTGGCGAATTCGTTTCCAGATTCGCCAACACCCCCGCCGCGCACGCGCATTTCGCCCGCTGGCTGGAAGAGCGCGTGCATGCTGCGGGGACGAATACGAAAGTCTGTTTCAAGAGCGAAAAGCTGCGCGAACTCAATGATACGGAGGGAATCTACGCCTGTGCCATGGACGCACTGGACTTCGCTGCCAAGGCAGATGGTGAGAAGCTCGTCACGCTCTACCTGAGCCCGGGCACGCCGGTCATGGCCTTTGTCTGGGCACTGGCGGCACTGCGGCATCCGGACCTGAAAAAACGGCTCATCGTCTCGCCGGTCGTCGGCAAGCCCCCCGAGGTCATTTCTTTGCCTGCCGAATGGCTTGATCGGCATGACGCAAGCCAGACAGGCTCAGGCAGCGTCGTCGACGGGTTCGACGTGACATTCCACCTGTTCGGCGAGCAGCGCATGCCGTCCCTGCTCGGAATTCGGCAATTCGCGTCAAAAAAACATGTCTTCGTCAATTCGAAGGAATATCCCGCATCGTGCGTGGAATCGTTCCTCGACGGCAATCCGTTCGAGGAGCTTGCCGTCTCGCCCTGGGATGCCAGATCCGTCCACGATAAGATCATCCATCATGCCAAGCCGCTGCCGGCGAATACGCGTATCGGCATCAACCTCACTGGCGGAACAAAAATGATGTTCACCGGCGCCCTCTCGGCCGCCCGGGCGCTTGGCGCTGTCCCGTTCTATTTTGACAGCCGCAATCATCGCGTGACCTTTGTCGACAGTCATTTCCAGGAAGTTATCAGGCCGATCGATTCAATCGAAGACTTCCTGATCCTGAACGGGAACGGATTGAAGGTATCGGAAAAGGGTTTGCCAACCGAGATGCCGGCAGATCGCCGTCGCCTGACCGACATGTTGTGGAGAAATCATACGAAGATCGCGCGCTGCTACAGGAAGTTGCGCGAGTTTAACGATGGATGTAAACCGTTCGTCTTCGAAAATGAGCATTTCTATTTTTCGCTTGGCAAGGATGCCTCTGCCACAGCAAGAGGTGGCGGGTTGGACATGCATTTCCAAAACTGGCCCGATTTTGCGAAATATCTGTCGGGCGGCTGGTTCGAGGAATACGTGTATTCGCAGTTCAAGCCCTACGAAGACAAGGGCATCATCAAGGATCTGAGAATCAACGTCAAGTTACAGCTCGATCGTGAAAACGCCCCCGGGGCGCTGCGTCCGGACAGCGCCCTGTACAACGAACTCGATGTCGTGTTCACCGATGGCTATTCGCTCTACATCGTGGAGTGCAAGGCAGGCGATGTGACACAGGAGCAGGTGATGAAATTGCAGAACCTCGTCCGATTCTATGGCGGGGTGGAAGGTCGAGGCATCCTTGCTTCGTGCTTCCCGCCCGCCACCGAGGCAGTGCGGAAGAAGATCAAGGATGCAAGATTATCGCTTTGCAGTGGAAAATGGTTCTCGGAACAGCTCGATGCCCTGATGGACGGCATCGCGGCACGCGCCAGATCAATCCGGGAAGCCCCATGACGCTCTATCTGGTGTGCGATATCTCCGGCAGCATGGGCGACGACGGCAGGCCGTTCATCGTGAGGACTGCGGTGATGACCATCGCGCAGTGGGCGCGGCTCGGATACGGGCTCGCACAGATCAAATTGTGCGCCTGGGCATCGCAAGCAACGCTGCTGTCCGACTGGAATGTCCAACAGGAATACCCTGCGCAACTGCTGGCCTGCAAGGGCGCTTCGAACTGGAATGCCCTGGTCCAGATGTTCGGGGACAACCCGGGCGGCAGAATCCTTCTTCTGTCCGACGGGTTCTGGTCACGTGACGAGGCGCGGATATTCAAGCAATGGAAAGATCGCCTCCCGCCCGACACGCTGCGCATCGTCAGGACCGGCCCGGATGCCAGCCCCCAGCTCAAAGGCGCGGATGTATTCAGCACCGAAGACTTGTTTGCCGCGCTCGATGACTGGCGGGAAGGCGGCCCGGCATGAGCCTCTGGAAGAGTTATGGCGCCAGCGTGCGCGGCCCCGGCCATATGGCCACGGGCGTACCCAACCAGGATGCGTGGGCATCGTTTCACCGTGTCTGGGGCGATGGCATCGTCGTTTCCGATGGCGTCGGTTCGAAGCCCTTCTCGAATGTGGGGAGCGACGCGGCCTGCTTCGCGGTGAAGCAGGCCGCTTGCGCATGGCGCGACGATCCCGACTCGGCGCCCCACGTGCTGCTCGGGCACATCCGAAGCCTTTGGCTGTCGAGTGTCGCCCCGCTCGCACCCAGCGATTGCGCGGCCACCTGCCTGTTCGCATTCCGGCTCCGGGACCGGCTTCACATGGGCATGCTCGGCGATGGCCTTGCTGCCGCGATCCGGTCGGATGGCTCCGTACTGTCGCTCGTGGAGGACAAGTCGCAGGGCTTTTCGAACATCACAATGGCGCTTTCTCCGAGCGTTTCTCCACAAGACTGGCGCTATGTATCGCTGCCGGTCGCGGAATGCACCGCGGTCCTGCTCTGCACCGACGGTGTGTCGGACGACCTGGACAATCCCGACGGGTTCGTCAGCGGTCTTGTCGATGCCTGTCGTCCCCTCGCTGCCGCAAGTGCCAGCCGCCACATGCGCTACATGCTCGGAAACTGGCCAACGCCGAGGCACACCGACGACAAGACCATCGCCTGTCTGTACCGCGAGGAGGCCACGTATGAGTGAGTTCGACAAGCACCGAACCCAGGCGCCGCTTGCCGACGAATATGGCAATGTCCACCAGATCGCTGACGAACTTGCCAGGGGTGGTCAGGGCGTCGTGTTCCGCACCAGGGATGCAGATCTGGCAATCAAGCAACCGCTCGACCCATCCGGGCAACCCGACAGGCGCGCCAATATGCGCGACCGTTTCCGGCACATTCGCCTGCTGCCGATGCCTGCCCGTGTTCCAGTCTCACTGCCTCTGGCCATCCTGCGCGACCAACCCGGCTACGTGATGCGCCTGTTGAACGGGATGAAACCGTTCAATGCCTTCGATCTGGACGGCAGGGCAAAGAAGGCGCAGGAGGACGGGAACGTCGCCCTCCCCGAATGGCTGGCAAGGATTCAGGACAGAGACATGGCATTGCGCCTCCTGCATTATGCCGGTACGGGCTCGACGCGCCGCCGCCTGTTCGCGCTCGCGAAGTGCGCCGCTATCCTCGCCCGTCTCCACAGTGCGGGACTGGTCTATGGCGACATCTCGACCAACAATGCGTTCCTGGGCGAGGGAGCTTCCCGCGATGTCTGGCTGATCGACGCGGACAACATGCGCTTTGAACAGTCGAGCGCGGGCAGTGCTGTCTACACGCCGGGTTATGGCGCCCCCGAAGTCGTGCGTGGCACCGGCGACTCGCGTCCGCGGACAGATTGCTGGGCGTTCGCGGTCATGGCGTTCAAGATGCTGGCGCTGTGCCACCCCTTCATCGGCAAGAAAGTGCTGGAACCCGAGGACGACGAAGGCGGATGGGATGACAAACCGGCAGAGGACGGTGCGCCTGCCGACTTGGATGAGCGGGCCTATGCCGGTTACCTGCCGTTCGTGGATGACGAGGACGACGATTCGAACGAGAGCATTGGCGGCCTCCCTCGCGACCTGGTCGCCACGGCGGGACTGCGTCGCCTGTTCCAGGAAACCTTCAACGCGGGAAGACATCACCCGCACCGTCGTCCGGCAATGGCGTTCTGGGCACTGGAGCTGGCCAGGGCATTCGACCAATCGCTGGAATGCACGGCATGCAAAATGAGCTATTTAGCGCACCAGCACGAGAACTGTCCTTACTGCCGCGCGCCGCGTCCAGCTTTCATCCGTGCCAGAACCCCGCGCTGGGAAATCTCGATTCCCGCCGACGCCACCGAAGCGGCGCTTCCGCACCGTCTGTTCCACCCGTTTTCGTTCGAGCACAACGACAATACCGAATATGAGGCAGTCCTGAATTTCTCGACCAAGACCATCACGCCGGTGCGGGGCACGAGGCCATTTCCTGACAATCTGACTGTCGAGTTCGTAGGAGCGGGACAATGAAATTCCAGGATATCCCGGCCGACATCCTCACTCTGCGCGTCAAGCCGACTGGCAATGCGGTCGCCCTGCGCGAGCAACCTGTCCTTTCGGTGGAAGCAGATCCATCCCGTCCGGATCAATTCGACATCCGCCTCAGGGATGCCCTGGTGTCCGTGCGGCCTGTCGCCGACAACGACGTCCGCCGTCTCAATGCCGAGCTCGCAAGCGGTCGGGCACTGCTCGCGCAACTTGACAATCCCGCGGCCGACGGCAGCACGGACCTGCGCATCGCCTTCTTCACGGGCGAGTGTCTCGAAATGGGCGGCATTGATATCGGCGTGGACGAGTATGTGGAGGACGCGGTCGCCAGGCTGTGGCATCGAAAAAGCGAATTCAAGGGCGAGCGCCTTTACGGCATGCTCGACAAGCGCTGCTGCCTGCGCCACGGCGACAGCGCCTATTTTTTCCTGACTGCCGGCCCGGCGATCGACGAAGCCTTGCAGCCGGAAGGCTCCGAAACGGCATCGGACGACGATAACGATGCGACCGGGTCCGACGACATGGAAAATGCGGACGAGCCGAACCCGGTTCCTGGCGATGCAGCCCGTGCGCAGAAGGCGACGCCGAACCGCAAGAACTCCTTCTGCGTCACCGGCGACGGCATCCGCTTTGTCGCCACCGCAACCTCCCAGCCAAACAACACATCCATTTTCCTCACGACCCGCCTGACCAAGGCCAGGAAAGGATCCGACCGCGCCCTGCGCCTGGCCAGGGGAACCCTCCGCTTCGTTGACTGGACCCAGGCGGGACAGATCCAGACCCTGGCCAGGGCGCAAATGACCGCGCTCACCCAGGACAACGGGAGTTATCTGAAGAAGTGGGACGAGTTTGGCGATCTGGAAGGTGAACTGCTGCTCAGACAAGCACGTGAAGTCGGGTCGCTGAAGTTTTCCGATATGGTGCAGCAGCGCAACGGCACGGTTTCCGTTTGCATATCCGGGGCCGCCGATTCCGCCCTGGACGCATTGGCGGACGGACGCGTGCCGGAAATCGAGATTATCGACGAGCTACCGGACTACCTGAGCAATGAATCGCTGCGCTTTGTCGACTTTGCGATCCGAATGAAACAAGCGGAGGAAAGTGGCACCTCGGCCCGAAAGAGTGTGCAGCGCGAGGAAAAGACCAATTTCGGCGTCGCCGATTTCGACAGGGAGTCGATGACACTCACCCTCAAGGCGGAAACCCTGCCGAAGCAAACCGGCATGCTGATCCTCTCGCTTGCCGGTGAGATTGCCCAGATCAAGCGGCGGATGGCCGCCCGCAGTGCGATCGTCGAAGGCCGTGCGGCCAATCCTCAGCTCGGGCTCCTGATCGAAGAACGGGGGCAAATCACGCCGATCCGTGCTTCGCACAAGGTTGCCCCCTTGACCGCATTCGTTCGCAACAAGGTGTTTCGCAATCCACCGACCGCCATGCAGGAGAAAGCCATCGAGACGGCACTGAACACTCCTGACATCGCGCTGGTTCAGGGACCGCCCGGCACCGGCAAAACCACTGTCATCGCAGCGATTCTAGAACGGCTCAACGAGCTGTCGGACAGGCGCGGCGCAAACATCAGGGGCCAGGTGCTATTGACCGGCTTTCAACACGATGCCGTTGAAAACATGATCGAACGGCTCACGCTCAACGGCATTCCGGTTCCGAAATTCGGGAAGCGTTCCAACGCAGAGGAAGATAACGCCAGCCTCTTCGAAGCGAGGATGGACGAATGGTGCGAAAAACTCGCTGCCGAACTTCGCCAGCGCAATCCGCGGATCGCGGACATCGAGCAGGAAGCGGACATCAAGAATCTGTGCCTGCAATACATCCAGGCGCCGACGCAAGCGCTGGCGGCGCGTCTGGCCGGCAAGATTGCAGAGCTCGGCATCGCCATTCTTGGCGAGGGTGCTGCGCGACAAGCCGCAAATCTTGCAAAAAAACTTTCGAACGAAGAAAAGCTCAACGGAGATGCCAGCGAGTGGCTCAACACCGTGCGTCGCCTGCGAATTCATCCGGGAAGCTTCGCGGACGATGGACCGGAGAGGGCTGACGACGCACTGGAAGAGCTGCGCGGCGTACTCGACGCGAGCGATCTCGACTTGCTGGAAAAAGCCAGCATGTGGCGCAGCGAAGACGGTCTTCCGACTTTCCTGGATAAGCTCGCGACCCTCAAGAATACGCTGCTTGCCCGCTTTACCGCCCCGCCTCTGTTCCGTGTGGAGAAGCAAAACGATGAAATCCTTG
Organism: Janthinobacterium sp. SUN073; assembly: GCF_030397665.1. Classification (GTDB taxonomy): domain Bacteria; phylum Pseudomonadota; class Gammaproteobacteria; order Burkholderiales; family Burkholderiaceae_D; genus Janthinobacterium. The sequence continues at coordinate 18,729 of NZ_JAPUBT010000011.1, forward strand.
CGTTGGCGGAAATTGCAACCAAGCGAATCCAGGCCGCCGGACATTCGGTAAGGGACAGGAAATCCGCCGCCCTGGCCGAGTTCCTGGCCGAGCTCGAAAGCAACGCTTACGGGATGATTGATGCAGTGTCCGAGTACAGTTTTGCGTTTGCCGCCACCTGCCAGCAAAGTGTGAACAAGCGGATGCAGATCCAGAAAGGCATCACTGGAGGCGGCGTCAGCCAGAGCCAGAAATCGATCGAGTATGAATACGTCATCGTCGATGAGGCCGCCCGCGTGTCGCCCCGCGATCTGATGGTCCCGATGGCGCAAGGCAAACGCATCATCCTGGTCGGCGACCACCGACAACTACCCCACATCATCGACGACGAGGTAGCCCGCCAGATGGAGGCGGGCGAAACCGGCCAGCAGGAGTCTGAGTGGCTCAAAAAATCCATGTTCCAGTATCTTTTTTCTGAACGTTTGAAAACCCTCGAAGAGAAGGATGGCGTCCTTCGCCGTGTCACGCTCGACAAGCAATACAGAATGCACCCGCTGCTGGGCGACTTCATCAGCCGCAATTTCTACGAACGTTTCGACCCGGTGGAGCGATTCGGTTCCGGGCGGCCCGACAGTGATTTTGTCCATGACCTGCCCGATACGAACGGCAGACCGGCGGTCTGGCTGAACGTGCCTGCCAGGAAAGGCAAGCACCAACGCAGCGGAACGAGCTGGACGCGCCCGGCCGAGGCCACAGTCATCGTCCGCCAGTTGCAAGCATGGATGAACTCGAATGCGGGCACGTCGCTTTCGTTCGGCGTGATCTCGTTCTACAAGGCACAGGCCGAGCTCATAAAAAAACAACTCGGCATGCTCCGGCACGATGACAAGCGGCTTCGCGTCGGCACGGTGGACTCGTTCCAGGGAATGGAGTTCGACGTCGTCTTTTTGTCGATGGTCAGGACCTTGCCGCACAACCCTAAACCGGACAATGACGATCGGGAGGCACAGGCGCGAACGCTTTTTGGCCACCTCTGCCTGTACAACCGCCTGAATGTCTCCATGAGCCGCCAAAAAAAGTTGCTGGTCGTTGTGGGCGATCTGGACTTGCTGCAAGGCCGGCTTGCCGCGGAGTTTGTTCCGGGGCTGGTCGATTTCCACAAACTCTGCCGTGAACAGGGCGTGGTGCTGCAATGCTGAAGCTCCTGGACTATGGCAAACCGAACCCCTTTGGCGAGACCATCGGCAGGCCGCGCAATCTTGCATGGCCAGTCAGCGCCTATCGCGTGACCCTGCCGAGGCGCTCCGGTGATGGCGAGGACTTGAATCCGTTCGAGCGTGTGATCTTAAAACTCCTCGATGTACTTGGCGCGGTCAAGGATCACGAACTGGCGGATGAAACCCGCATTCCGCTGGATCTCGTACGCAGCATCCTCCTGCGTTTGCAGGACAAGGAATTGATCGACGGATCCAATGCCGTGATCGAACAGGAGCGCGATTACGAGGGCAGTCAACATGCGAAAGCGCCGCTGTTCGTCACTGCGCTCGTGTTTCGTGAACTCGTCACCGGGAAGCACCTGCCGTTCGTGCACTGGCTGGACGACACCAATCCGCTACAGAAAAAGGAGCGTGAAGAGGATCAATTCTGGTCTATCCGTATGGATGACGAGCACAAGCGCCCCCCCCTCACCCAGCGAGACGTCATCAAGGTCCTGCGGGCAGCGCAGAGGCGATCCGCAGCGTTTGGCAAAGATGACAGGATTCCGCCGGTCCAGCAGATCAGGATCGTTCAACAACCTGAACTGCATTATCTCGACTGCCCCATCGCCATCCAGAAAAGCGACGGCGAGTTTCGCATCGCAGATCCTTTTGGTAACGGATTTTCCCTGTTTCTCGAAGGGGCGCTGGAGCGCCTGCTTGAACAGGATGAAAAACTTGCTCAGTGGCTGCGGAAGTGGAAACATTCGCTGAGCAATCCTCGCAACGGGGAATCCGACGCAAGAATGAAGGAGGCGTTCGACAACAAGGCCAACCGGCAACGCTATCCGAAGCTCCTCGACAACCTGCACCTGCAACGAAGCGCATCGTTTCACTCCATTGCCCAAATTTACGCGTCCAGCGAGTGGGCATTGTTTTACGCCAGCAGCCGTCGTCCATTCGAGAAACCCGTCGCCACGCTCAAGTTTACGGCCCAGGCAGAGCACCCTGCCCTGCTCGCCGACGCCGCGACACAAATCGGCCTGACATTGCCCCCATTCGGGTTCAAGCCGGTCAGAGAAGGAAAGCTCAGGGATTTCGAAGACGGGAAGGCGGAGTTGGCTACGGTCCTTTCGATCGCCGTTCTCCAGGCACAAGGCGACGATTCGCATCCACTGCACCGTATCGCGTCTTCGCATCCGGAATTCATCATTCGTCTTTTTGGCATCAAGAGAAAGCGCGACGAAAAAAGCCATGGAAAAGGCGGCGCCGATGCTCCGGACAAAGAATTGCCCGATGCCCCGTTCATGCGTGACATGATCCATGCACTCCTGCCCGACATGGTGTTTTCCGGCATGCCGGTTATCGAAGCGGACAGGAATTCTCGCTCCGATGCACTTCTGGATGCCCGCACCAGCATCCAGAGCGAATTCGAGTTCAAGACGTTCAATCGCATGGGGACGAACCTGAAAGAACGTCTGGTGCATGCGGAACGCTTCTTCCTGTCGTGCAAAGACGGTGACGATGGAATCGGCTTCGTTCGCGAACTCTACGCCGCGCTCCAGTCGGCGTTCGAGATGTCGCTGGCGGGCAGGCTGCCGCCCGATACGGACGATGACCTGCTCATCGAATCGGCTGGCAGGAAGGCCACTTCCGCCAAGCTCTGCAGTGAACTCCCGGACAGCCTGCGCACCGTCAGGGCTTTGGCCGTCCGTCAGACCCTGCAGGGTAGCGGACAGTCGCTCGGCGCATGTGTTCTCGCATTTCTGCTCATGTCCGATGACGACAGCCTGCATTCGCTCGCCGACGCGCAGCCGTCGTTCGTGAACGATGTGGCGAACATAATTGCCAAACGCGGACATGGCAACGAGCCACTGCCGCTGTCGAAAGCGGCCACAGCTGAGCTTCGCAAAGCATCCTACAAAACAATCAAAACACTCATTGAGGTATAGGCAATGGAACAATCTGGTACGTTACAAGAGGAATTGAAGCTTATTGCCCATGACTTGGGGGAACGCGAGGCCGCCCTGAAACGCCGGGAAGACGATCTCGCCAAGCATGAACTTGCCATGAGCGTACGCGAGCAGGCAATTGTCACCCACCATCAGGTACTCGAAGAAAAAAAGGCCGAACTGGCCCGCCGTGAGCAAGCCGTTGTCGCTGCCGAACAGGCGCGCGACGCGGACTTCGCCGACGAGCGCGCCGCCTTGCAGGCCGAGTTGCGCGACAAGCGCGCAGATGCCGACAGAGCCATTGCGCAGAACCGGGAGCAGAAGCTTTCCGCCCTCGAGGAGGAAATCACTGGCCTGCGCGCCAAACGCCTGGAAGACATTTCCAGCGCTGAAAGCAGCGAGCGCGATCGCATCCGTGCCGGCATCACCAGGGAGCGAGACGCATGGACGAAAGCGCAGGATGACGCGCGCAAGCTGCTCGATGCGGAATACGCGGAGCAGGGAAAGCAAAAGGGTGCCCTGTCCGCCCTGCAGGGCGAAATCCAGGAACGATCGGCTGAGCTTGAACAAGCCGAGCGACTCCTGGAGCGCAAGGAACAAAGGCTGGAGCAACAATGGCAGAGGCGCAGCGACAAGCTCGATGAAGAACTCGACTCCCGTCTGGAGCAGGCGCGGATGTCACTGGCGTCACAACGACAGTCACTCACCGAGGAAAACAGCCGCCTGCGCGAAAGCCTTGCTGTGCAGTCCGGTCTTGTGGGGGCCTTCGAGCAACTGAAGCGGCAACTCGGGGGGAAAGACCCGGCCGAGATCCTGCGCGATCTGAACAGCCATACCGATGAACTCAAGCGCCTTCGTGAAGAACTTGCCACCCGTCCGACCGAAGAGATGCGCGAGCGCAACCACGTGCTCGAATTGGAAGCAAGGAAACAAAAGGCACGCGCAGATGACCTTGATCGCCAACTCGCCGGCAACGACGTCGCGATTGCGGAAGTGGGCGACCTGCGCCGCAAGAACTCCGAACTCAACGCGGAGAGCAAGTCGCTGGCGCAAAGGGCTTCCATCTTCGAAGGTGCAGCGAACGAAGCACAAGCTGAACTCAACCGCTTGCGCGCCGCTTACGAACGCCCCGCAGAAGTCGAGGCGCGTCACAAGGAAATAGAGATTCCGCATTTCAGCGCGGACAAGGTCGTTCCCCCCGCTAAAACCGCTGTCGACGAAATGACATGGCTCACAGGGATCAGCAATGCCTGCGATGCCTACGGATTGCACTTCAACACCCGTATACTGAAAGCCTTCCACACGTCGCTGAAAACAGCCGAATGGTCACCACTGACCGTTCTCGCCGGCGTCTCCGGCACCGGAAAATCCGAACTACCCCGTCTCTACTCTCACTTCGGTGGCATTTACTTTGAGCCACTTTCCGTCCAGCCAAACTGGGATTCGCAGGAATCCCTGCTGGGCTTCTTCAATTCCATCGACAACAAGTTCGACGCCCAGGCGGTGCTGCGCTTTCTGGCGCAAAGCCAGAAGCCGTGGAGCGATGACTATCCGGGCCTGGCCGACGCAGTCTGCCTCATCCTTCTCGACGAGATGAACCTCGCGCACCCCGAGCTTTACTTCGCCGAATTCCTGAGCAAGCTCGAACTGCGGCGCGGCAGGAAAGGCGACGATGTGCCGTTCCTGCCCGTCAAGATCGGTGCCGGGATGGCACCCTACAAGCTCCAGCTTGGCCGCAATGTCCTATGGGCCGGAACCATGAACCAGGATGAGACGACCAAGTCGCTTTCCGACAAAGTCATTGATCGCTCGATCATCATCAATTTCCCGCGCCCGACCGAACTCAAGCGTCGCCTGAACCTGAAGCCACTCGACGACAGGAATCGTGGCGCTGCATTGCACAAGAAGGCATGGCAGGGATGGCTGGCCCAGGGCAGCGACTTCACGGAAGAGGAAATCACGCCATTCAAGACGTTCATCGAGAAGATGAATGCGGCGCTCGCTGTTTCCGGACGGGCGCTTGGTCACCGTGTGTGGCAATCCGTGGAATATTACATGGCGAATTACCCGGATGTCCGCTCGGCCGAGAACCCGGTCCAACGCGCCAGGGCAATGCACACGGCCTTCGAGGATCAGCTGGTCCAGAAGGTCATGCCGAAACTGCGGGGCATCGACACGCGCGGCAAGAGCAAGACCGAATGCCTCGACAGGATCAGGGGGCAGATCGTGGCTGGTATCGGCGGAAACAGCTTCAACCTGTCCGAAGATTTCGACCTTGCCTGCGAACTGGGCTACGGCCAGTTCATGTGGCAATCGGCCAATTACCTGAACGATGCCGCCACGGAAGTCGGCGCCCCAACCGCCGAAGCCTCCGTGAACGGTCATGCCGGTCATCACGAAGAGCCGCCGTCACTATTCCAGAAGGCCGAGCCTGACCAGGAGAAGCGCCGCCGCGCATGGAACGCGAAGCCCTCGGAGAAGCGGAGCGAACTGCGCAGGCAACTGGAAGAAAACGAAAGGACCGGACGAATTGTCGCCAACAATGCCTGATTCTGCAGCAGCGAACGTCACGCTGACCCAACTCTACACCGACTATCGCGGCCTCCCGGAGGCTCGCGCGCTGGCCCGCACAGTGCTCGATCAATCGGACTGGTTTTGCCATGTCGCCGAGTTTGACCCGAAAACAGGGGATGCGATGCCCCAGCCGCTGTCATCGGTACTGGCAAAGATCGCCAGGTACGCGCCACCAGGTCCCGACAACCCGGTTCGCGACCGCCTGTGGCGTATCGCTGAACACAGTCGAGCTTCACTGGAGCGACTCTTTCGCGCACTTAACGAGAGTCCCCGTCGGGAGCAGGCATTACTGCCTATTCACGCGGTGCGCGAACTGGATGCCACGAGCTTCATCAAGCTCAGCAATCGCCCGGGACGCAACATACGCGAAAAACTGGCCGGCAATCCGTATATGCAGGCGGTTCGTCGGTTTCAATCCGTCGACCTGCCCGAGAACCGCCTCCTGAAAGCGTTCGTCATTCGCATTGCGGAACTGCTTGAACTACGTAGGGACTACCTGGGTCACGAAGACGAACTTCTCCCCAAAATACAATCGTGGCTTGTATCCGGCGATGCCCATGGTATTGCCCGGTGGGACAATCTCCCCCCTAACAACACACTGCTGTCCCATCGCGATTACCGACGCGTCTGGGATGCATGGAGCTGGCTGCAATCGCTCGATGACGACGTAGCGCGCGATCTTTCGCAACGCGAACTGCGCCACAAGATGATGCGTCTCTGGAAGCAGTGCGCGCAGATGTGGGCGGGCGGCAAGTCTCTCTTCGCGGAGATTCCTTTGCTGTTCGATTACGAGAAGTTCGAGATAGTGCCGTGGTCTTCGCACCCGCCCCTGTTCAGGGAGACAAAGCAAAGCATGTCACGGCAGCCTCGGGTTGAGGAGATCCCGGAGCCGGTCTGCATTGATCTCACCCTCCTGCGCCCGTATTACGCCACGGCCCTCGGCAAAACGGGACAGCCGCTCCGCACTACCCTTCTGTGGCAGCGCTGGAAGCGGGACAATGAAGTGTTGGAAATTGAACTCTTCGATTCCGATGCCGCCTATCTTCATCCGGAAGCGAGCGCAGTGTCCTCATCGGACCTGTTCTTCGCCAAGGACAATGCGTCCGAGCAGTTCGATGGCGCCGCTCGCGCATTCGCCTCCCGATTGCGCGGCGTTTTCGGGCACGACACGTTCATCTGGCTTGTTCCCGACTTCCTCAACGACTTCTCGCTTGAGGTCATCCGGCGCAACCTGAACGCCCGCTTCCCGGATGCGGAGCCGCTCCCGCGCAGCGTGGCCACGGTGTTCGAAAGGGTCGACTATGCCAAGATCAGGGATGGCTCCGCGATCGTGGTCCTCGATGCCATCGGAGGCGTCACGTGCGCCACGAAACTCCTCGCCAGATTCGACCGGGAACTGAAAAAACAGGTCCCCGAGACAAATGGCTTTTACTGGGAGCGGCATCCACCGGTCATCCTCTCAAGCGCAGCCACGGACGAGGCCAAGGCGCATGCCTACGACATCCCGACGGTCGACGGCAAAGAACAGTGGCACGACGCGGTTCGGCCGGCAAGACCGGAGTTCATCGACGCCTCGTCCCTCAAAGCCAATCCCCACATCGGGCAATTCTCGTTTGCCATCAACTTGACCGGAAGTCCTGTTTCCGGCGGTACCCGCCTTCATGAACTGCAGCAGCGCGCCGGTCGTATTCCGCTCTGGCGCGACCAAGTTCCTGAGCTGTCGATCAAGGTCATGAAGGATGGCCGCCCCCAGCGCTTTCATCTCGTTTCGCGCGGCATGACCGTCAAACCGATCCGCGGCACGCCGGTTACGATCAAGGTCGAAGAGGACTTCACGCTCCCGGCCGGCAGGCCGTCCTATCGATTTCCGCTGTTTCTGGGCGAGAGCGCCGACGATCTTGGCTTTTCGGCCAGCCTTGACTCATCCGCATTCCCGCTAAGTGAAAGCGTAGTATGCAGGCTCCACCTTACTTTCGAATATGGTGCGGACGATCCGTACAAGCTCGTCTTCATTCCGCTATGCCAGTCATTTCCGCCAATCCGCGCCATATGGAGGCGTGCGGAACAAAGTATCATCACCGATACCCCAGCACCGGAATACCCGGCGCGGATGAGCTGGGCAGATTTGCAGCGCGTGCCCAAACCCAACAGCGATGACACCTCAGACCTGCTGGAATGGGTGCAGAAGGCGATATTCCGCCTGGACGGGGATATTGTTATCCGGCCCAAGCCCAGAACCATTGGCGTTGTAAGTCGGGACTGGCGTACTGACAAGAAGGGCGCCCGCTATACCTTCGCCACATGTGACGCCACGTCGGAAGCGGTATTCATTCACCAGAGGAGCCTTGTTGATGGATCCGACTACACCGCCTACACACCAGGGCAGAGCATTTCATTCGAACTTCAGGAGCGCGAAGGAAAATATGCGGGCTCGAAAGTGGCCGCTCCAGAATACACGGAGACGGTGCGCCTAAAGGATTTCGACGACGCTTTGGGCAAAAGCATAGCGGACGGTATCCGCAAGCGTCTTTACTTTCCGATCGTTCAAGTCTGGCGCGACGGACGCTCGATTGGCGACCCCGAATGTCCCGGAGACTTCGCCGCTGCAATGAAGCAGAATATCGCCTTTCTCGTAGCATTATTAAAGGAAGAAAAGCTTCCTGAGACGGTACGGAATACAATCCGGTTTCTCTTGTCGTGCATGCACAGGGACGCCGCGGTGGAATGCGTCGAATGGATCAATGGGCAGGTCGGCAATGAAGGTATTCGTCACAAGCAGGCAGTTGGCTTCGCGCTTGGGGATGTTTCGGAGCAATGGCAAAGGGATCTGCTGTCGAGGCTCGTGGCAAACCCGGCGAGCGACGTACTTCGCGTGTTCGCCTATGCCGTCTGGCGCGAGCAGCACTTCATTGAAAGGTTCAGCAACCACGAATTGAAATCTGTTTTGAGTAGGCTGCAGGTACTGCTGGGCTCAATTAGACTGTGCCCCCCAGCGAACGACAGGTGGTCCATCCCCAACTGGATTCGCGCAACGACAGAGCCGCTCGAACTCCTGCTCGGCCTGCTGCGCACGCGCAACTCGTCCGACCCCGAAATCAGGACACTCCTTCAGCCGCACCAGAAAATCACCAGAGAACTGGCCAAGCAGGTCGAACGGGTGACGGAGATTGTCGCGAAGTCGAATTTTCCCCTTTTCTCGCGGGTGCAGATCCGGCTCCAGAAACCTGAATGGGACCTTACCCCCGATCTGCTCTATGCTCTGCGCCTGTATCTCACCGGCGACGATGGCGCGAATGCAATCCACATTTCCAGCGTCTCCGATAGTGAGAATGAGTGAGTCAGTACAGGCGGCTCAAATGGTATCCGCCGCCTGTGCTGAACTAAGAAAAACTTTCATCAAATCAACATTTAAAAATTTGCATGTTATTTGGCGGCAACTGTGCTGTGTCACCGCTTCGGCCACAGGCTTGTTATGTGGCGCGCCCATTTGGCTGAGCGCGTGCACTTTCTTCTCGTTTGTGTATTTTGTCATCGTCAAATCCATCGCCCCATAGCAGATTAGAACTCCAATTGCTGGAGGCGACAACTATTTTGACAGAGGTAGCGTGCTTGAACATGACGGCGTCAAATCCGAACTGGCGAAGGTCATCGAACGCATCCACGCGCGTCCGCACCGGCCGCGCACTACCTTCATCGTCGCGCTGCCAAACGGCTACCAGGTCAAGAAGTTGCTTTTGCGCCTGCGTTTCGATGGCGCCCGAAAAGCTGCAGCGGAACTGGCGCTAAAGGCTGGCGACGAGGAGCAGGCTAGTCGCACAAGGCCTTCCAGTTCCGCGATATTCGGGCGCGCCCCGCCAGCGACATTGCCGACCTGAGCGCCGCCACCTCCTTGCTGGAGCATAGTGAAAAAGTCATCACCGAAAAAGTCTATCGACGTATTGGCCAAAAGGTATTGCCGGCAAGATAAATTACAAAGAAATACCAAGTTTGCAATAACAATAAAATCCTCTATAGATAGAGACGGCAGCCTCTGAGTTTATTTGTGCAACAAAACCCTTGGGACGCGAAAAGTTGCCCAGACGAACTTAAATTACCAATATAAGGGCTAGAATATAGCTCAGAGACGGTTTAATAACATAGCGGAAAATTTAGTCGATGCAGCAGCAGCGATCCCATGGCAAGGTAGACCATGTTTTCCGACACGTCAATGCGCTGTTCGTAGTCGCGCACCAGGCGCCGGTAACGCATCAGCCATGCGAACGTTCGCTCGACCACCCAGCGCCTTGGCTGAACAGCGAAACCTTGCTGCCCCTGCAAACGCCGCACGACTTCCACAGTAAAGTCGAGAAACGCGGCCTTGTCCATCAACTGTCTGCGGTCGTATGCCGCATCTCCAAACAGATGCTTCACCCACGGCCAGCGTTTGATCAAGCCATCGAGCACCATCTGCGCGCCAGTGGAGTCGGCAATGTCGGCTGGCGTCAGGTGCATCGCCAGCAAGCGACCATCCGTGTCGACCGCGATATGGCGTTTGCGCCCGCTGAGTTTCTTGTTGGCGTCATAACCTCGCGTTCGCGCGCGGGGCGCTTTCACGCTCTGGCTATCGACAACACCGGCACTCGGCAGCACCTCCCGCTCATTGCACAAGCGATCAAGCATCAGCGCCAAGTCATGGATGGTACGAAACAGCATGCGCCGCATCAGCCGCCGAAACCAGTAATAGACCGTCTGATACGGAGGGAAATCATTCGGCAGCATGCGCCACTCGCATCCAGACCGCACCATGTAACGCAACGCATTGATCACCGTGCGCAAATCCGTCTTGCGAGGCCTTCCCGTCTTCGCTTGCTTTGGCAGCAGCGGTGCGATCAAGCGCCACTCTTCATCTTTCACATCCGTGGGATAGCCACGTTTGAGTCCCGTCCTCACCTGCTGATGCCGGTTTCGATTCTCTTGCGTCCACATCATCAATCGCTCCAAAACATCAAAGATGCTTTGACCCGAAAGTTGCTATGAAGTTTTTAAACCGTCACTTAGAAACTCTCGCTCAGCTTGAGCTTCTACCATAAGTTTTACTGTTCATAATTCATTGCCACATTTGTCGTATAAAAATTGAATGCTTAAAGCAAAAAATTCAATCGGCATTGATATTGGCAAAGTGTAACTTCCTTCACACGGGTGGCAAAGGCAGCAGCCGCGTACGATGGAGGAACCACCTCATATCCTCATTCAATCAAGATCAAGAAAAAGAGGCATACGTCCTTACCATCATAACGCTCATAACAAAATTGATGAAATAGAACGACAGAAAATTGGAAGAATTTCCTCCCCCTGATACAACTTCTTCATCTCTAATAGATCATCCTTAAATCTACTTGGACTCACCTCCAAATATCTCCAGCAACTAAAAGATGGACCAGACTCCTCAGCAACTTTTTCCGAAGCCATTTCAATTAGCTTAAAAGCCTGCTCCGTATCGCCTACTGCATAATATGAAAACGACAAACACTGAAGGTAATTTGAACTATTAGAAGCGGTTTCAAAACTTAACGCATGAACAACACTTTTAAAATACCGTTCTGCAATTGGATCACGACTCCAATACTTTGCCATAGCATAATTAAATGTCGAACTTACCTCTACGACATCAGTATCAAACATTGTTGTTTTTGAAATAAAATCAGCTGCCAAATCTAATTTACCAATTGCAATCAGCGCAATTGCAAGGGCGTTACAAGAATCATTCCAAGAGCTTTTCTCAATTTTCCCCTCAGAGATTGCTTTCGAAAGCAACTCAACAGTTAATGCTGCACTTAACTTACTATCATGCAATTTTCCTGCCAAATAAATCAATTCATCACTTTTAAGAGATAATATAGCAGGCGCAGACAAAACCTCTGGCGTAGAACTATACCCAAGACGACTCGCCAGCTTCAACGTCCAAAGAAGCTCACTTGGGAGAACACCATCCCTCATATCTAATATATTCTTTAAATCCGACCAGATAGCATCATTATCCCTATCTACACTTTGATTAAAACGAATAATTGCACGATCAAGAAATGCTCGTGAGGTACGGAAGCCATTTTGAATGGCTGCATCAAGAAGAATTTCGCTTTCATCCAAACTACCTAATGCCCGCCGCGCTCTAGACATAAAGAATAAAACTTCGGCATCATTAGAAAAATCACTTTCGAACTGAGTCAATCTTTGATCTACTTCCTTAACAGAAAGTTCGTTAGAATGATCGAATGACATCTTAACAACTGATCGCAAAAATTCTATCGCGGTGGCACGATCTTGAAAATTCCCACTAGTAATTTCATCTGCCAACAATTTATATTCACCTGACAAAGGATTTTTTGGATATTCGATAGTGAATACCGCCTCATTAATCAATGCAAATGAATTATAATGATGTATAATGGCAGAAGGCCTCACGTACTCAAGCTGCCTACTAAAATTTCCCAGCGCTTTTTTTAGAACGTCCTCATCATCTTCTAAGCTTGGAATATTAGAAGCTATGAAGTGAAGCTTAGGCTGTCGCAAACCTGGCATACCTTTTTGGGCTTTAATCTCAGATGTAATTTTTGTCAAGCCCGTTAAATTTTGCTTATTAGGAGTAAAAAGCAAACAAACAGCATCAGGAAGCTGGCGAGTACATATTCCTGCGATATCAGTATATCCAGTTCTAGAATCGATAAAAACATAATCTGGCTTCAAAAATGAATCCCACTGTGCACGCAAATCCTCCATCAAAAGATAGCCGTTATGAGACTCATATAAATCTTGCCAATTAATTGATGAAAAAAGTGCTTGATAATCACCATTTTGACAACCAGCAGGCATTACCCATAAGCGATCTTCTGTCTCTTGATATTTCGATGACTTATAAACGTAATTAGATACATCAGGAACATTATCGCTTGAAATATAGTCAGTGATGAACTCGACTAATCCAGGAGTTTTAGCAATAGGAGCAATGAGCTCAAAGTCGGATAGACCTGGCGCTTCCAAATCAAAGTCGACCATTAAGATACGCCGCCCCTGCTTCGCCAACTCAGCAGCCACGTTAACGAGAGACATAGTTCTCCCAACGCCCCCCTTAAACGAATAAAACGTCACTACATACATTTTTCACCCAGCTCTTCTAAGAAAAAACGTTTGACTTGCCGGCGCAAGATTATTTATAGCATTCGCATCCAAACCTAAGCCATTGAACTTATTTTCTTTAGAAATTTTCACATCATCCATTCCGCCCCCTCTATTCCAACGCTGCAACCTTTCTACATTCTCTGGAAACTCTAACAGCCTAAGATATAAATCATTACTTTCACTTTGAAGAACTTGCCTATTCTCCCAGCGCTGAATACTGGCCTGTCCCAAATGAGTCAACTCAGCAAACAACTTCTGCGAACCACTCAACCGCACTCTCATTTCTTGAATTCGCCCCGGGGTAAGCAATCTCAGATGATTACATATTGCATCATATCGTATCTCGTCTGCCTTCTCACCCACAAATTCAAATCCACAATTTCTACAACTGCTAACAGGTATATATATATTTAGTACAGCTAAATCCTTCCCACGACCATACTCAAATTTTTCAAGTTCTCTTTGAGTCACTACATCATGAGCCTCACACATTGGGCAACAAGTAATTCCATCCTCGATTTTTTTCCCAATTTCATTCATTCCACATCCCTTCTAATTTATCAAAGCCAATTTCACTTAGCACATGTGCTGTAATGAAAACTTCGACCAAAAACTCCAGGAGGACACAGTTGAAGCTTAATGTACAAATTTTCTCCATTTGGTTGCTTTACAATCAACACGTAACCCTTCTTACCAGGGGGTATATCTAAAATAATTACTTCCACAGGATGATTTGCCTCAAGGCACTCTGCCACATACTCCCAAGCTCTGAAGGGCGTAAAACACCGTCCATTTTCATCATCTGGATCCACTACGCTACCCGGACTCCAATGAGTAGGTTTCGCACGCGAGAATTCCGAACTGCGTTGCTTAGTAGCCCGACACAAACGAGCCAGATCGAAACGAATACTGTTAGGGATATCCTCGCTACTCATATGATATGCGTTCTATGCTTTTTTTCAAGGTCGAAGACTAAATGATACATCAAAAGATGTCATTCAATGCCATCATCTACCTGAAATATGGATGAATCCTAGCAAAAAAAGATACGAGAACACTTCTTGCGACGCGAGGACGCGAGGGTCAGGTCCGCCATTCGGACACGGACTGATGCGTCGGGTGCTGTGAAAGCTTGCTCAGCCGAAAACCTAATTAGAACCACGAACGCGCGCCTGCGGCGCGCGGAGCTGCCGCGCAGCGGCAGCAGGTGGAGGATTCGGGGCGGGCTGGGCCGGTAGGCCCAGCCCTTCGAATCTCACACGCAGGGCGCGAAGGCGCCCTGCTCGCTTCCGCCAGGCAATAAAAAACCGCCCGAAGGCGGTTTCTTTATTTCTGGCGGAAGCGGTGTCATACGAATAAATAGGTTTCATGCGGCTTTCATCGGCTATAAAAATATCGTACCTACCGAACTGCCTACAACCAACAAAGCAGAAATGTTTGACTGTGGAAACGCGCTCGACGAGGCAAGTTCCACCTGAAAAACTAGCCAAAAACATGGTGAAAAGAAACTTCAAAGCTGCAACGCCCGCCACGGCAGCGAAATAGGCAAAGGAAACACTCATAAGCCGGTAGGGTGGCCCTGTAATGAACTATACTGGCTGCACCCTCTGCCATCAGCAAACGCGCTGGCCGGCTAAACTATCACTTACTCCCCCAGGACCCTGCGTCCATCCATTTCTGGGCTTCTATTATGTTGCACAAATGGAACCAGATACCATGTTATATCCGAAGAGTTTCAGAAGCTTGTCATCGATGACGCTCGCCGTAAATAGCACCCCAGCAGAAGTCACGCCACTTGAAAAAAACCATACGGGAAATGTAGAGATCGAGCTCTTGCATGAAGAGGTCAATGCTTTATGCCTGCAGTTGGGTAAGCCTGCACGCTATCCTGTTTACACGACAGGGACTATTAAGCCTGGAAGCTATGAGCAGTCCGCCCTCCTTGGGCCAGGCGCCGCCACTACTAGCGCCTCTTTACTAGCCGAGAGTGAAAAACGCTATCGGACTCTGTTCGATTTGAGCCCAGTCGCCGTGTATGTCGTTGATGATGCCGGCATCATCCGGGATTTCAATATGCATGCGGCCGAGCTGTGGGGCAAGGTGCCTGTCCGGGGCGATACCGATCAACTTTTCTGTGGCGCACATAAATTATTCCGTGCGGACGGTAGTTTCATGCCGCACGACCGCACACCAATGGCGGCGATCATTGAAGGAAAACTTGATGAGGTACGCGACACTGAAGTGATTATCGAGCGTCCTGATGGGTCTCGTATCACCGTAATCGTTAACATCGTGCCGTTAAGAAGCGCTGATGGCCATACGATTGGTGCAATAAATTGCTTTTATGACATCACTGAGCGCAGCCGAATGGAAGCCGAGATTCGCACCCAAACACAGGAATTGGCCGAACTTCACCACCGAAAAGATGAATTTCTAGCCATGCTCAGCCATGAGTTGCGTAATCCTCTTGCCCCAATTACGAGTGCAATGCAACTGTTGCGTTTCAATCAGGATGAAACACCCGTACAGCGCAAGGCATACGATGTGATCGAACGCCAAACTGGGCAGCTGGTTCATCTCGTCAATGAGCTGATGGAGATTTCACGCATCAATAGCGGAAAGATCCGTCTTGAGAAACGAGACATCCTCATAAATGAAGTAGTGACCAGGGCGGTAGAGACAACGCAGCCATTGGTAACGGAACGACTGCATGAGCTTAAGATCATTTTGCCGCAGGAGGCGCTTTGGCTGCATGCGGATGCAGACCGCATCGAGCAAGTGCTGATCAACCTCATCTCAAATGCCGCAAAATATACTGCTCCTGGAGGAAATATTTCGATTACAGTAGAAGAGTGGGGCAGCATAGCTCAACTGCGGGTTCGGGACTCCGGCATCGGGATTCCTCCCGAGTTACTTCCCCATGTATTTGATTTATTTACGCAGGCATATCGCTCTTTGGATCTTTCCCGCGGAGGGTTGGGAATTGGACTCTGCCTCGTCAAACGCCTGGTCGAACTGCATGGTGGCAGTGTGTCCGCCACGAGCGTGCTGGGCATCGGTAGCGAATTTATCGTTAGCTTGCCGACCAGCCCGGCGCCGATCAAGCACATGACGACGGATCTGAGCGAAATCCAACATCGACGAAATACGTCACGCCGCGTGATGGTCGTCGATGACAACAAGGATGCGGCAGATACCCAAGCTGAACTTCTTGAAGCATACGAGTATGAGGTGCGCGTAATTTACGACGGGATTGCCATACTTAAGGAAATGATGGCTTACCGCCCTCATGTAGTATTGCTCGATATTGGATTGCCAGGACTCAATGGCTATGAAATCGCGCGTCTGATCCGTCAACAAGCGGTGTTTGACGACGTGACACTCATAGCAGTGACAGGATACGGTTCCGAGGCCGACCAGCTCAAAGCACGCGAAGCCGGGTTCAATTATCACTTACCAAAGCCGACAAATTTCAGTCTTTTACAAGAAATGATGCGTGTAAGAGATAGCTCACTTGTGCAAGGTGGTTGAGCGCCGCAAGCACTCGCCCATCTCCTGGAAAAGCTTATGTGCTGATGCGTCAAAAATGCGGATTCGGAGGCCAGTGCGGGTTCGATTCCCGCCGTCTCCACCACTGAATTGTTTAGAATCAAGTAGTTAGCAAGAAGAAGGCTGTCATTATTTGGGTTGTTTTTGGGCTGTTTTAGCCTAGGAATGACAACAAAATGACAGCCTTTTTTTATGTGCGCCCCGTACACCATAGAGCGGAACACTGCACTTTGATCGTGGCTCCGCGCCGATACATTGATGATGCAATAGCGTATTTCTCCTATGAAAACTTATTGGAAACTCGAAAAGTTACACCAAAAACTACGCCAATTAACATAGAGATGTGCACTCAAAAACAAGGGAAATCTTGGGTAAAATTAGGTTAGCTCCCATTTATTTTGTGGTAAAGATACCAATCAGCCCTCTTGAAAGTTAAGCAATGAAATCAGTCTTCCTCAACGGCACCGTTGGTGTTGGAAAGTCAACCACCGCCGAACACCTGGGGGCGCACCTCATCGCACACAAAATTCCGCACGCTGTTATCGATCTGGACAGCATTAGGCAGCTCTGGCCAGCGCCTGAAGGCGATCCATTCAACCTAGAGATTGAACTCTTAAACCTCGCAGCCGTTGCCGCAAACTTTGAGCGTGCCGGAGCACAATGCCTCGTGATTGCCGGCGTCATCGAAAACGTAAGTACCGCGGCACGTTACCGCGCTGCCTTGCGCGACGGGCAGCTCTCAATCTGTCGCCTTACCGCTCCGGCCGGAACAGTTGAACAACGGTTACGGTCCAGGCATGTCAACGATGCGGAAGGACTTCAGTGGCATCTGCACCGAAGCATAGAGCTCGATTCAATTCTCCACGCTGCAAACGTGGATGACGTGGTGATTGATAGCGCTGAAAAATCGCCCGATGAAATCGCAAAAAAGGTTTTTGCGGTTCTAGGATGGACAACGAACTTAGTCCTGTAAGTTCAGCCAACTTGTACAGTAGCCTCTCCTTGCATCCAGATTTCATAGTATTCTAAAAATCTTGCACCTATTGAAAACCACGACTCGGTTTCGATTGCCGCCCTCTCCACCACTGAATTCTTTAAAATCAAGTAGTTAGCAAGAAAAAGGCTGTCATTATTTGGGTTGTTTTAGCCTAGGAGTGACAACAAAATGACGACCTTTTTTATGCTCCCACGCAAGAGAAGTTCATTGTTGACAACTGGCTGGTCCAGAATAGGCGCAGCCAGTCGCTTACCCATTAAGTTTATTGCATAAATACACACAAAAAAGCACTTTCTATCCCCCAAGCTCAAGCCTAAAATATGGCTCTGCAAAATCGCTCCTTGCCGTATGAGCGTATGGAGAAGCCCATGGATAGTAGCGAGAAACCACAAAACACTGACTGCGAGTACCAAATAGCCACCTACAAAAAGGTAAACGGCATGTTCCAGGGCGTTGTCTTGGTTACCGCTTATGCTGGCATCCAGCAAAAGCCAATTGTGGAGATACCTACATCCCTTACCTTCCAAACTCAACATGCCGCGAAGATCGAGGCTTCTGCACTGGCCTCTCGGCTAATCGAAACTGGCGCGATGATCGCCCTTTTGCCGCAAAGGGCGAAACCCGAATGATCTACTCGCTATCAATGTGAACGGATCGCCGCATAAAATTCATTCGCTGTCGCTCTAAGATGACCCTCTGTAAAACTGTCAGCATGGCGCCGATGTGCGGAGACGCGTTTTCTCTTTGAAATTTACTGCCAATCAAATGTAGTCGGCTTTGCACCTCTACCAAGTCAATACTTGCCACGTTTGCAACAATGAGGTCACCAAGCTCGAGGCCAAGCATGTTGTACAGCTCCCTCTCCCGGTCAAACAATTCCGAATGTCCGTCAGACACAAGGGTATCTGAATTCATCTCTACCTCCCACGTCAGAAAAATTGCAACAGCAGCAACAAATATCGACTGCGATATCATAATAATAACGCAATTACACTGCATGAGCCCGCTACTCCATAAGCAGCAGCTCCATAAAAGTATTGATTTAAATCAAGTCTAGAAGTGATTTATGTCGCCTTGCAAGCTCGACAGAACATACTGCTACGATCTCTTTACGGAAGAAAATCTCATGCGGTTCTCGCACAAACATTGCATGGGCGACTATGAGTTCTATTTGACAACAGAACTCTGCGTGAACGAATTACATCGAGGAGTCATCGTGTTTATGAAAGCTGGGGTGCCTAGTGGCCAGCTGAATCAATCTGTAACTATCAACACACCCAGCGCTTTCAAGTCGGTGAGAGCTGCTGAAATTGAAGCGTCCGCATATGCTCATGAACTAGTCGTAAGCAAAGCGATTGATGATTTTTTCCAACCTGAAACCATGTCGCTGGCACGATTGCCGCTGTGAAACCAGGCTGTAAGGAACTCTGCATGATCGCAGGCATCTAATGTCTTACTACTCTGCGAGCTTGCAAAATGTATGAAATATATTTATCAGTTGCCGATAAGCATATTTATGAATGGGCCAAAACCAAGACGTGCGATATAGCCATCGCAAAGGCCGCGTTTCAAGAATTAATCAACTACAGATTTCTTAGCCACCAGCCATATCAGGTCACGTTGCTGTGCAACGGTGTTCTCATCGCCCAGCACCGTTTTGATAGTCCAGTTGGCAGCCCATTCGACTGGAGTGTGCGGGCACTCCCCATAAATGTTGAGTGCCCGAAGAACGGTTGAAACAGCTTTGTTATGGCAGGTCCTTTCATCCATGGCACTCTCAACGCAACCCGGGCTCGTATTCATTTTTTCACACGCGGCGGAAGCGGATCAGCTACAGCCACTAGGCGTTCTGCTGGATACTGCTGGAACAAATCCTCTTCGCTCACAAGGGAACCATCGAGCCAGCCGTGATACTGGTCCGGGTCGAGGATCATCACCATCCGTTTTTCGTCATCCGGCTTGTGGAAACGCTGCATGAGCGGGTGGCCATCGGCGTTTATCGTCAGCATCGAGAACGACAACAGCAAATCTTGCGGGCGGAATTCCCAAATACCGGCGATGGCAGCTGGCATGCCATCGGCGCGCTCGATGCGCCAGCGCACCGGCTTTCCAGTCTCATAGCAAGGTTCGAAGAAATTATCCGCAGGAATAATGCAGAATTGTTTGCGCTTCCAGGCATTGCGGAAGGACGGCTTCTGCGCCACGGTTTCGGTGCGGGCGTTGTAGGTCTGGCGCGCCAGCTTCATATCGGCCCAATGCGGAACCATGCCGAAACATGCCGGCGCGACTTCCAACTCGCCGGGCACGTCGTGCGAAGCGCGAATGATCGGCGCCATGTAGCCGGGCCAGGCTTCCGGCGGCAGCTCAAATTGAGGGGTGCGGACAGCGAAATGCTGTTCGATTTGATCGCTACGGCTGGGGGTATAGTCGGCGCACATGCAATTTATTCTACCTGCCTTCTGGCATTGGCGGCGGCTCCGTCCCGACAAAACACAGCCAGGACTGCGCATAGTCGCAAAATTGCATGTCTTTTTTGCTGCGCTCAAACCCTGACAACACCATGCGCCCATCCCGATACCAGAGCAAATTCACATCGAAAAGTGTCTCAACGTGGTTTCCGCTTTCGCCGTAAGTGAAGCGGGCCAGCTTGACCAAGCGGTGCAAGCCTTGGTCTGTGGTTTCAACGACTTCCAACGTTCCGGGCCGTGCCGAGTTATAGCGGTCATGCAGCCGTCGCTTGGGCACCTCTACCCCAGCAAGGCGCATCTTTAACATTTTAACAATCATTGTGACACCTGAATAAAATACTGTACATACATACAGTATATCAAGAGTTCTTGAGGCCGCAATACCTGACAATGATGCGAGAGCGTGAAGATGAACGATGCGCAGAATACAGACACCAATGCATGGGCTAGAACCGCGCCAGGACGCGGCACAGCGCGAAAACAACACCGTTCCCACGTCGCAACACCAGCCGCAGAAAAAACCGCTCAAAGTGCGTCAAAATGCGTCAAATCGCATGCCCCCTCTTCGCCCCGCCGCGCCAGTCCTCATGCTCCTTCGGCCATGGCGCACATTTGAGTCAAAAGACCCCTAACTAGCGGGCAGGTGTGGAGGGGGGACAACTGCGCGCGCCGGGCCGAAATGGGCTTTTTCCTTGCCTCCAGAGCAACATCAATCGTCGGGACGTGAAAAAGCCGCCTCATGGGCGGCTTGTACGGTGGCTGGGGCGCTTCGGTGCGGCTGGGCCGTCACGGCCCGGCTCTACCGGCTAGCGCGGCGTGCCGGTCATCCTGGGCGGCCGGCGCGGGCCTTCGCCGCTTGCTCCTTCTCGTAATCGTCGCGGCAGTCCACGTTGCAGAACGGCAGGCCAGGCGCCAGCGGCTCGTCGCAGTAGTGGCAGCAGCCGTGCGCCACCAGGGCGGGCCGTCCGCGGACAGCGGCCAGGCCGCGCGCCACCTCGGCGAAGATGATCTTGTCAGTGTTGTCCACGTGGTCGCTCATGCTGCGCTCTCCCCTGTGGCCAGCTCATACGGGGCGAAGCGCACCACTTCCACGCCCGCCCATTCGTTGATCGCCATGAACTGCGACTGCAGCGGCACCAGCTCGTTGCGGGCAAAGACGCGCGCGGCCGGCTCGACGGCGCCGAAGCCGCCGGCATTGTTCGGCAGGATGCCCATCAGCTGCGGCGGCACGCGGTGCGCGGCCAGCTGGTCGTCGCGCGTGACGCTCTTGATGTTAAAAAACTCATCCTTGGCGGCCACGTCCGAGACGGGCAGAATCTGGATGCCGTCCTTCTTGCCGTTCGGCGCGTACATGAACAGGTTGCGGAAGTTGCCCGGCCCCTTGCTGTCGCGCATGGCCTGGCGCAGGTTGTCCACGTCCTGGGTGTTGGCGGCGGCATCCGTCATGTAGAACACGAAGCCGGCGTGCGAGCCGTTCTTGTAGTACTTGCGGCGGAACAAGGTGGCCGCCTCGTTGAGCCAGGCCGATTGCAGCGCGCTCAGGTATTGCGGCACGCCGTACAGCTCTTGGTTCACGTCCGGTTCCATCAGGTGGAAGATGCGGCCCTTGTCGAACTGGTGCGCCGTGCCGTGATTGGTGACGAAGAAATAGGTATCCCAATCGACGCCACGGCGCATGTACTTGGCCAGCGCATGCGCATAGCTCAACGGGCGCCCGCTGCGGCTGGGCCGGTCTTCCAGGTAGCAGTTGCCGAAGGTGAGAAAGTCGAGCGCCATGCGCTTGAAGGCATCGCGCGTCAGATATTTGCTGGGCACCAGGGTGGACGCCAGCACGTTGGCCTTGAAGTGGATCGCGCTTGAGTGATGCACGCCGGCATTGAATGACTTGGCCAGGCCGGCCAGGTTGACGGGCGGTTCATACCAGTGGCCGTTCTTCCAGCATTCGAAGCAATCGAGAATGTCACCGTGCTCGAGCACGGGCGTCGGGTCGCCGAAGGAAAACGCCTGGATGCCGGCAGCGTCCGGCGCCGGGACCGACGATGCTGCTATGTTGGCGCCAGGCGCGGAACGCGCGCGGGCGCGCTGATGTCGTTTGCTCAAGAGTAAATCTCCATGATGGATTGGTTGTTGTCGGTACTGCCTTCGAAGGGTTCGTGATCGAGCGCGTGCATGCAGGCCCATGCCAGGTCGGCGTGACCCGTCTCGTCGCTGCGCCCAGCCACATAGGTGACGTGCCGCCCGCTGGGCGTGAGGGTCTTGCGGATCGCCATGAACGATTGCGCGATGTCGATCCAGCCGGCGTCGAATTCCAGCCGGCCCTTGCTGATGATGTTTTTCGCCTTCAAGACCATGCGCGTCTTGACTTCCGGCGAGTAATTCAGGGCCGTGACGGCTGGGAAGAAGCCGCGCACGATGGGCAGCACGCCGATGCCCATGCCGGTCGTGTCGATGCCGATGTATTCCACGTTGTAGCGCTGCGTCATCTGGCGGATGGATTCGGCGTGGTCCTCAAAGCTCTGGCCGCGCCACTGGTGGCGCTCCAGCACGCGGAACTTGCCGCCGGCCGTCATGGGCGGCGCCAGCACCACGCAGCCGGCGCTGTCGCCATTCAAGGCCGGGTCATAGCCGATCCACACGGCGCGGTTGCCGAAGGGGCGCAGGCCCAGCAGGGGCTTGTAGTCGTCCCATTCGACCCAGGAATCGACCATGCAGCGCTGCAGCTCGTTCAAGGGGAAGACGCTGGCGGAATCGTCGATGAAATTGCACATCAACAGGTTTTCAAACTGGTCCGGGCTATATTCGAAGTTGCGCAGTTCGTCGATGTCGAATAGGTTGCAGCCGCCGCGCTCGGCGTCGAGGATGGTGACGATCTGGCGCCATATCTTGTCTTCGCCCGTGTAGCCGGACGCCAGGCGCTGGTGGCTGACATCGATGTTGAATTGCTCGGCCTTGGCGCGGCGCTTGTTGAACAGCTCGCCCGTCCAGAATGGGTAGGCTTGGTGCGTGGTCGATGATGGCGTGGAGAAATACGTCTTGCGCCATTTTTTGTGGATGGCCATGCCCGAGGCCACCTTGTTCAACTCCTGGAAATTCTGCGTCCAGAAAAATTCATCGAAATAAAAATTGCCGTGGTAGCCCTGCGCCGTGCGCGCATTGGTGCCCAGGAAATACAGGTGGGCGCCGTTCGGCAGCACGATAGGGTCGCCCGTCAGGTCGATGCCGGCCGCTTCGCGCGCGAATTGCACGATGTATTGCTTGAAGACGTGGGCTTGCGACTTCGACGCGGACAGAAAAATCTGGTTGCGGCCTGTTTCCATCGCATCGGCAACCGCCTCGCGGGCGAAATACCAGGTGGCGCCGATCTGGCGGGACTTGAGGATGGCGCGTGTGCGCTGGTCGCCGTTGCGAAACCAGACCTTTTGATAGTCGAAGAGCGAATCCTGGAAGGCGTCGAGCAGCTGGATTTTCTGTTCTTCGCTGAAATCGTTGCGCGTCGGCTTCCTCTTCGGGCCGGCATTGCGGTTCGCCAGCTTCGGGTTGAGATCCACTTCGTTGCCGCCCGGCTGCTCGTAGCGGCGCACGCGCGCCGCCTGCACGATGGCGCGCATCAGCAGATCGATTTCTTTGTAGTCGCTGCCGCTCTTGACCTCTTTTTCGATCAGTTTCACCAGGCGCAGCTCGGCCGCTGCCTCGACATGCTCAATGGCCTGCGCCTTGTCCCACTCATCGCGCAGCTTCCAGCTATTGATGGTGCTGCGCTTGATTCCCAGGTGGCGGGCGATGGACGAAATGCGCCAGCCCTTCCAGTACAGGGCGCGCGCGGCGCGGCGCGGCTCGGATTCGGGCACGGCCAGTTCACCGATGATTTGGTCGGTGGTTTGTTCGCTTGTTTTCTCGATTGTCAGCATGCCGCCAGCGTAGGCCGCGCGCGCGCGGAACGGGGAAAGGCAAAAGTCGCTATGCCCGATAGCAACCCGCCCCGCATTGAATCGCAACGCCAAGACGTTGACCATGGCGTTATCCGATCAACCGAGACTGACCACCATGGCAACCAAATCCCAATTCTTCCGCGTCGCCACCGAAGGCGCCACCACGGACGGCCGCAACATCGACCGCGCAACCATCGAGCAGCTGGCCGCCAGCTACAACCCGAAAACCTACGGCGCGCGCATCTGGCTCGAGCACATTCGCGGCATCCTGCCCGACAGCCAGTTCAAGGCCTACGGCGACGTGATTGCCGTCAAGGCCGAAGAGGTAGACACCGACAATGGCAAGAAACTGGCGCTGTTCGCGCAGATCGAGCCGACGCCGGAACTGGTCGCCATCAACAAGGCGAAACAGAAGCTGTATTCCAGCCTGGAAATCGCCCCTGACTTTGCCGATACGGGCATGCCCTACCTGGTTGGCCTGGGCGTCACCGACAGCCCCGCCAGCCTGGGCACCGATGCACTGAAATTCTCAGCGAACCGCAAGCAGCAAAGCACCAATCTGTTTAGCGCTGCCGTCGAAGTCGAGCTGGTGTTCGATGAACCGGCGGGCGTCAAGCTGGCCGATGCCATGAAAAACTTGCTGTCGCGCTTTTCCACCACCACAGGCAGCAACGCGGCGCAGTTCGCCGACATCAGCGAAGCCGTGCAGGAACTGGCCGGCCACGTCGTCACCGTCAACAACAACTATGCCGACACCCTCAAGCGCCTCGACGCGGCGGAAAAGGCGCAGAAAGCAACGCAAGACGAGCTGGCCACCTTCAAGGCGCAGATGGACGAGGCGCCCGGCAACGGCCCGCGCCGCCCGTCCGCCACCGGCAACGAAGGCGCCGTGCAAACCGAGTTTTAAGCACACGCCATCCCCAACACCCCACCAACAACGGAGCACCGATCAATGAAAAAGAATACCCGCCAGGTCTACAGCCAGTATGAAAACCGCCTGGGCCAACTGAACGACACGGACAGCGTGGCCAAGACCTTCAGCGTGGCGCCCAGCGTGCAGCAAAAGCTGGAAACGAAGATGCAGGAATCGAGCGAATTCCTGTCGAAGATCAACATCATGGGCGTGGCCGAGCAGGAAGGCGAAAAGCTGGGCCTGGGCGTGTCCGGCCCGATTGCAGGCCGCACCGACACCAAGGCCAAGGAACGCGAAACGCGCGACCTGTCCACCCTGGACAGCACGAAATACCGCTGCGAGCAAACCAACTTCGACACGCACCTGACCTATGCCAAGCTGGACGCCTGGGCCAAGTTTTCCGACTTCCAGTCGCGCGTGGCCAACGCCATCGTGATTCGCCAGGCGCTGGACCGCATCGTCATCGGCTTCAACGGCGTGAAAGTCATGGCCACCACCGACCTGGCCGCCAATCCGCTGCTGCAGGACGTGAACAAGGGCTGGCTGCAGCACCTGCGCGAACAGGCGCCCGAGCGCGTGCTGGGCCTGGCCGGCGCCGGCTTGCCGGGCAAGGTCATCATCGGCGACGGCACGGACGCCGACTATGCCAATCTGGATGCGGCCGTGGTCGATGCCGTCAACTTGCTGGACCCGTGGTATCAGGAGGACACGGGCCTGGTGGCCATCGTCGGGCGCAAGCTTTTGAGCGATAAATACTTCCCGCTGGTGAACACCAAGCAGGCGCCCACGGAAACCCTGGCGGCCGACATTATCCTGAGCCAGAAACGCATCGGCGGCTTGCCGGCGGCGCGCGTTCCCTACTTCCCGGACAACGCCATCCTGATTACCCGCTTCGACAATCTGTCGATCTACTTCCAGGACGGCGCGCGCCGCCGCCGCGTCGAGGACAAGCCCTCGCGCGACCGCATCGAGAACTACGAATCGTCGAATGACGCCTACGTGATCGAAGACCTGGGCCTGGCCGCACTGGTGGAGCACATCGAGCTGAAAGCCTAAGCCATGAGCAATCTGTCTCCTGCCCTGCGCCACCGCGCGCGCATGCTGGCCGAGCGCACGGCCGGCGCCGCCGAACCGCTGGGCGTGACCACTGGCAACGCTTACGACCTGATGCTGTATAAGCTGGCCGACGACCGGCGGCGCCTGAAATCCATCCAGTCGGTGGAACGCAAGATCGAAGTCAAGACTACCTTGCTGCCCGATTACGACCAGTGGATCGACGGCGTGCTGGCCGGCGGCAAGGGCGCCCAGGACGATGTCGTGGCCGCGCTGCTGGTGTGGCACATCGATACCGGCGCGTATGACCGCGCCCTGGTGATTGCCGCCTACTGCATGGAACACAAGTTCACCCTGCCGGACGGCTACAGCCGTGACATTCCGACCATGATGCTGGACGAATTTGCCGCCGCTTACCTGCAGGGCAAGCTGGGCGACGATCCGCAGCACGCCGTGGCCGTGCTAGGCGCCGTCGAAGCCATGACGGTCCTCTGCGACGCGCCCGACCAGGCGCGCGCCAAGCTGCACAAGGCCATCGGCCTGGCCATGGTGGCCGTGCTGGACCAGCACGACGAGGCGGACATCGCCCCGGCCCTGCTGGAACAAGCCGGCGTGGCCATGGCCCAGTTGCAGCGGGCGCGGGCCTTGTCCGAGTCCGTCGGCGTCAAGAAAGAAATGGAACGGCTGGAACGGCGCATCAAGCGCGCGGCCGATTCCAGCTAAAGAGCAGCCCCCGGCGCACAGGCGGCACGGGGGGATTCCGATCAATCCATCGATCCGATGAACCCCGTCCACCGCCTCCCATTCAATCCCACCGCAAACACCATGTCCTTTATCGCCCTCCCTCCCCGTGCGCAACCCGTCGCCGGCACGCCGCCGGCACCGCTCCCCGTTCCCGGAATCGTGGAAAACGACGGCTGGTTTCCCGACATCCTGCTCACCGATATGCGCGACGCCATGCGCCTGGATGGCACCGTCACCGACGCGCGCCTGGTGCAGGCCGTGGTCGATGCCATCCTGCAGGTCAACCGCGAGCTGGCCGACTGGCAGGGCAAGCATGCCGCCGCCGGTATCACCGCCCTGGTCGATGTGCCGGCCACGCGCATCAACCGCGAATCCCGCCTGCTGGCGCAGTACCGGCGTGCCGTCTACAGCACGGCGAAAGCGGATCTGATCGAGCGTTACCGCGACTACGACAGCACGGCCACGTCCGTCAGCGACAAGAAAAGCATGGAATGGCTGGACGAAGCGCCCGGCGCGCAGCGGCGCAATGCGCAATGGGCCATCGCCGATATCGTCGGCCGCACGCACCTGACCGTGGAGCTGATCTGATGCAGGTACGCACGCAGCAGCACGACACGGTGGACGCCCTGGTGTGGCGCTACCTGGGCGACGGCGCGGGATACGTCGAGCATACCCTGGAGCTGAATCCCGCGCTGGCGCGCCACGGCGCCGTGCTGCCGGCAGGCCTGGTCGTCACCCTGCCCGAGCTGGCGCCCAGCACGGGCCAGGCGGCGGCAGCCGATCTTGTGCAGCTATGGGATTAACGCAGCAATCCACCCTTTATCCATCATGAAAAATCTCTCACCCCTCACCTCGGAGTATCAAGCAATGTCTGCAGAATCGTTTGGTGGTTTCGCCACCCTGGTCAAACTGTACGGCTTCAAGGCGGCGCTGGGCATGGTCGGCGCCGCCATGCTGTATATCGTGCTGCCGCCGCTGAATGCCGACGGCACCTTCAACAAGGGCGAGTTCGTCGCCCGCCTGGCCTGCGCGGGCGTGTTCTCGTGCCTGCTGGGCGGCACCGTGTACCAGCTGCTGTGCGCCCAGCTCCCTGCCATCGGCGCCATGGTCAACGCCTCCGCCATCGACCTGATCGTCGGCGCACCCGGCTGGTGGGTATCGCGCGCCGTGGCCCTGTGGTTCCAACGCCGCAGCGACAAGGACATCGCCGAGCTAGTCAAAGACGCGAAGGAGCATTGATGGCCACCACCGACAATCCCCTGATTGCGCGCGTCATCGACGCCATCCTGCGCGCCGAAGGCGGCTACGTGAACGACCCGCAAGACAAGGGCGGCGAAACCAATTACGGCATCACGGTGGCCGTGGCGCGCGCCAACGGCTACACGGGGCCGATGCGCGAGCTGCCCGTGGCTGTGGCGCGCGCCATCTACACGGCCCGCTACATCACGGAACCGAAGTTCGACCAGGTGCTGGCTATCCATACCGGCATCGGCGCCGAAGTGATGGACACGGGCGTGAACATGGGGCCGCACCGCGCGACCGAGTTCCTGCAGCGCTGGCTGAACGGTTTCAACGACACGGGCGCCCGCTATCCCGCCCTGTTCGTCGACGGCCGCTTGGGCGCGCAGTCGCTGGGTGCGCTGGCCGCTTTTCTCAAATGGCGCGGCCAGGATGGCGCCGCCGTGCTGCTGCGCGCCTTGAACGGCCTGCAGGCGGCGCGTTACCTGGAAATCACCGAAGCCAACAAGACCCAGCGCCGTTTTCTGTTCGGCTGGATCAAGGAACGGGTGGCCATGTGAGCACGACCACCTGGCGCCCGCTGGCCGTCGTTCTCCTGTGCGGCACCATCGCGGGCTGGACGACGCAGGGCTGGCGCAAGGATGTCGCCATCGCCGAACTGCAGCGGGCAGCGGCCAGCGACAAAATCACCGCCGCCAGCGCGCTGCGCCAGGCCACCGCCCGCGTGCTCACGCTGGAGCGCGCCGCCGGCGCCGCCCTGGCGCAGCGCGCCGACCACCTCACCCAGGAGCAAACCCATGCGAAAACCGAACGTGACCGTTTCAATGCTGACGTGCGCAGCGGCGCTGTGCGCCTGTCAGTCCCCGTCGCCAGCGGCCAGTGCGCCGCAACTGCAGATACCGCCGCTGCCGCAGGCCATCGGATTGAAGCGCGCGCCGAACTTGACCCATCGACTGCGGCAGCTCTTGACGCCATTGCCGGCGACGGCGACGACGCCACCCGCCAGCTGAACGCCTGCATCGACGCCTACAACCTAGTACGAGATACCTACCATGTACAAACCGAATAGCCTGCGCCAGCACTTGGCCGCCGCCATCCCCGACCTGCAGCGCGACCCCGACCGCCTGCTGGTCTTCGCCGACGAAGGCAACGTCGTGGCGTCGGCCACCGCCTCCCTCTCCTTCGAATACCGCTTCAAGCTCAACCTGATCGTCACAGATTATGCGGGCGATGCCGACGCCATCATGGTGGCCCTGATCGCCTGGCTGAAAGTCCACCAGCTCGACCTGATGGCCAACGAGGAAACCCGCAAGCACGGCATCGCCTTCGAGGTGGATTTTAATAACCATGAAACGGTCGACATTTCCATCAAGCTGGACCTGACCGAGCGCGTGGCCGTCAAGACCGGCGAAACGGGCCGCCTCGACATCAAGCACCTGGCCGAGATACAGCACACGCCGGCCTATGCGGACGAGTTTTGGAAACTGTATGACGGCGACACCCTGCTGGCCGAATGGCGCACGCCCGAGGCGACAGCATGAGCGACGGTCTGCACGCGCTGGAAGCCTGGGCCGGCGCCCTGCTGGCCAAGCTGCAACCGGCCCAGCGCCGCGCCATCAATCACAAGGTGGCCATCGACCTGCGCCGCAGCCAGGCGCAGCGCATCAAGGCGCAGCAGGGGCCGGATGGCGCCGCGTATCCAGCGCGCAAGCGGCGCAAGGAATTCAAGGGCAAGAATGGGCGCATCAAGAGGCAGAAGGCTGCCATGTTCGCCAAGATCCGCACCGCCAAGCATCTGAAAGTAAAGGCGACCGGCGACCAGATTGCAGTCGGCTTCTTTGGCTGGGTGGCGCGCGTGGCGCATGTGCATCAGTTTGGCCGGCAAGACCGACTTTCAAAAAAAGGGCCGTTCTACAAATACCCTGAGAGGCCGCTGCTGGGGTTAAGTGAACCGGATCGATCCCTGATCCGTGAATCTTTACTGCAACACCTGAGACAACCCTAATGGTGTGTGATTAGAACCTCAGCAGACATCAATTTGCAAATTAGTAAAAGGATGTGGAGCCTTCTTCGAGATGCTAAAATTAGCGAAAAAAATAGCATGCTAGAATTTTTCTCATCCGTCTATTTTAATAAGCGTCTTACTTTTGCAAATATCAACTTCCGAAATAAAGGAATAAAATTGTCATTATACATAGATAAAAATAAGCCTTCCCATTATGGTGGTCCCAATCCCAACTTAGATGGTTGGATTTATATTGCATACGACTGCCGGCATTTGGATGAATCAAAAATTGGATTTACAACTAAATCTCTTTGGGGTAGGGTCCAGCAATCTACAACCAATCCCTACTATACTCTTTTCGCTGCTTTCCACGTTTCAGCCGAACAACATAGGGAAATCCGTTATATCGAACATTACTTTCAAAAAATAACAGGTGCCACCTCGATCCAGCACCACTCAACTGGGAGCGAATCGGAATGGTTCAATTCTTCACCAGATGCAGTTTTATCCCAAATTGTAGGAAAAGCGGTAAACGTATTGAAAAATATTATGACGGAAGATTTGGAATTTGATTACACCAAACATGTATATATTCCAAACATAAATCCTTATTCAGCCAGATTAAAGCGTCAACAAGCTGAAGATTTCAAAAGATTTTCCGCTCCAGATATTTTTATTGACGATCTTGAAAAAGGATGGTCAAAATGGCCAGAAAGACCTAATTTCCTTGCGGAGTTAGCCGCTATAGATATTGCTGCCGACCTGCTTATCGCTGGGCCCGACATTCTTATAAGACGGCTAAACTACGATTATGCACTACGTTAATAACAGTGCAATTATAAATCGCAATAAACATAAAAATACATATTAATTCTATTTTTTTACTAGATAGGAACGCACTGAGCCAAATCAAGACATAAATATCAATGGTAGTCGCTATCCTCTTTATCAACCCGCCATCGCGTGCATCCGCACGCGGACTTCGGCAACATGCACTGCATGAACGCCGACCTGTCCGACCTCCTTCGCTTGCTGCAAAACCTGATCCGCCTGGGCACCATCGCCGAGGTCAAGGAGGCCAAGGCGCGCGTGCGGCTTGGGCCGACGCTCACCACCGAATGGCTGAAATGGGCTACACGGCGCGCCGGCAGCACGCGCACCTGGTCGGCGCCCACCATCGGCGAACAGGTGATCGTCTTTTCCCCTGGCGGCGACCTGACGCGCGGCATCATCGTACCGGCGCTGTACTCACAGGAATTTGACGCGCCCGAAACCAGCGACACCATCCACACCACGCATTACCCCGACGGCGCCGTGGTGCAGTACGACCATGCGACCCATGCGCTGACGGCCACGCTGCCCGGCGGCACGGCCACCATCACCGCCGACAAGGTGACATCTAACGCGCCCAGCACCATTTGCACGGGCGACCTGACCGTCATGGGCAATCTGCTTGTCGAGCAATCGGCAACGGTCAACGGCGCCATCGCGCTGAACGGCGGTGTGAACGCCAAGGCCGGCGCCGCTGGCGGCGTGGCCATGACCGTGCAAGGGACGATCAAGGCCAGCGAAGACGTGCTGGCCGGCGCCATCAGCCTGGCCAAACATCCGCACGGCGGCGTCAAAGCCGGCAGCGACCAGTCGGGCGGGCCGCAATCATGATGGGCATGCACGCCGCCACCGGGCGCAGCCTGACGGGCCTGGGCCACCTGCGCCAGTCCGTGACCGACATCATCACGACGCCCATCGGCTCGCGCATCCGGCGCCGCCGCTATGGCTCCGAAGTGCCCGAGCTGATCGACCAGCCCCTGAACAGCGCGACGCAGTTGCGCATCTACGCGGCCACCGCCTTTGCCCTGCGCCGCTGGGAACCGCGTTTGCAGCTCGCCAGCGTGCAGCTCACACGCGACACGGACGGCGCCATCGCGCTGCTGCTCGATGGCACGGCGAATGGCCAGGGCATCACCCTGTCCGTACCCGTCAAGCAAGGCGGTGCCGTATGAGCACGCCCATCGACCTGACCCAATTGCCCGCGCCCAGCGTGGTCGAGGTGCTGGACTTCGAAACCATCCTGGCCACACGCAAAGCTCACCTTGTCAGCCTGCTGCCGGAAGCCGAACGTGCGGCCGTCACGGCCCTGCTGGAACTGGAATCGGAACCGGCCACCAAGCTGCTGGAAGAAAACGCGTATCAGGAAACCATCCTGCGCAACCGCGTCAACGAGGCGGGCAAGGCCGTCATGCTGGCGTTCGCCCTCGATGGCGACCTCGATCAACTGGGCGCCAACGTCAACGTGGCGCGCTTGGTCATCACGCCCGCCAATCCCAACGCCATGCCGCCCGTGGCCGCCGTCATGGAAGACAACGACGCCTACCGCCTGCGCATCCAGGAAGCGCCGGATGGCCTGTCCGTGGCCGGCCCGAAAGCCTCCTACGAATTCCACGCGCGCAGCAGCGACGGCCGCGTCAAGGATGCGAGCGCCACCAGCCCGGCGCCGGCGCACGTCATCGTCACGGTGCTGGCCAACAACGACACCGGCATCGCCGACGCCGCGCTGCTTGCCACCGTGGCGGGCGCGCTCAACGCCGAGGAAGTGCGCCCCCTGGGCGACCGCCTGACGGTGCAAGCCGCCCAGGTCATCGACTACCAGATCGAGGCCAGCCTGTTTATCGGCGTCGGGCCGGAAGTGCCGATTCTGCTGGACGCCGCGCGCGCCAACGCCGTGCGCGTGTCGCAGCCGCGCCGCCCGCTGGGTCACAGCATCTACCGTTCCGCCTGCAGCGCCGCCGTCCACGTCGAAGGCGTGCGCAAGGTCGTCTTGACCAGTCCGGCGGCGGACATCGAACTGAACGCCACCCAGGCCGCGCGCTGCACGGCCATCAAACTGAACGTGATAGTGCTCGATGAATAGGACCGTGCCAACCCTGCCACCCAACACCACGGCGCTGGAGCGCGCCATTGCCGTGGCTTGCGCCGAGCTGGTCAACGTGCCCGTGCCGCTGCGCGAGCTGTGGAATGCCGACCGCTGCCCCGTCAATCTGCTGCCATTCCTGGCCTGGGCCTGTTCCGTCGACCGCTGGGACGACGCCTGGCCCGAATCGATCAAGCGCGGCACCATCAAGGCGTCCTATTTCATCCACAAGCACAAGGGCACGATTGCCGCCGTGCGCCGCGTGGTGGAGTCGCTGGGCTATTTGATCCGCATCACCGAATGGTGGCAAACCACCCCGCCCGGCGTGCCGGGCACTTTCCGCCTCGACGTGGGCGTGCTGGACTCGGGCATCACGGACGCCATGTTTCAGGAAATGGAGCGCCTGATTGCCGACGCCAAGCCCGTCAGCCGCCACATGACGGGCCTGGCCATCTATCTGGAAAGTCGCGGCAGCATCTACGCGGGCGCTTGTGCGTACCACGGCGACGCCATGACCGTGTATCCCTGGATCGCGGAAACCATCGAAGTGCGCGGCACGCTGTTGCAGGCCGGCGCATCCCATACCATCGACACCCTGACCATCTATCCATGAGCACATACTTTGCCATCCTGACCGAAATGGGCGAGGCCAAGCTGGCCAACGCCATCGCCCTGGGTCAAACCCTGAAATTGAAAAGCCTGGCAGTGGGCGACGGCAACGGCAATCTGCCCATGCCATCGCGCACGCAAAAGGCGCTGGTGCATGAAGTGCGCCGTGCCGGCCTAAATCAGCTGACGGTCGACCCGGCCAACACCAGCCAGATCATCGTCGAGCAGGTGCTGCCCGAGGACGTGGGCGGCTGGTGGATACGCGAAATCGGTATCTACGACGAAGCCGGCGACCTGTGCGCGGTGGCCAACTGCCCGCCCAGCTACAAGCCCCTGATGATGGAAGGCAGCGGGCGCACGCAAGTGGTGCGCATCGTGCTGATCGTCGCCAGCACGGCCGCCATCGAGCTGAAGATTGACCCGTCCATCATTCTGGCCACCCGTAAATATGTCGATGACCAGGACATCATTGTCCGCGCCTACAGCGATGAAAAACTGGCCAAGCACCTGGCCGCACCCGACCCGCACCCGCTGCTGGCCAAGGTCGCCTATGTCGATCAGCAGGACGCCAGCGCACGCGCCTATGGCGATCAGCAACTGGCCAAGCACCAGGCTGCTGCCGACCCGCACCCGCTCCTGGCGAAGACCGCCTATGTCGATCAGCAGGATGCCAGCGCGCGCGCCTATGGCGACGAGCAACTGGCCAAGCACCAGGCCACTGCTGACCCGCACCCGCTACTGGCGAAGGCCGCCTATGTCGATCAGCAGGATGCCAGCGCCCGCGCCTACGGCGATCAGCAACTGGCCAAGCACCAGGTCGCTACAGACCCGCATCCGCTCCTGGCGAAGACTGCGTATGTCGATCAGCAGGACAGCAGCGTCGCTGCCTATGGCGACCAGCAACTGGCCAAGCACGTGGCTGCTGCCGATCCGCATTCGCAATACAGTAAAAAAGAAGTGGCAACACTGCCGAAGTTCAACGCGTCGCGCCAGCTGGCCAGCGCCGAGTTTGTACAGCAG
Source organism: Janthinobacterium sp. SUN073 (assembly GCF_030397665.1). Classification (GTDB taxonomy): domain Bacteria; phylum Pseudomonadota; class Gammaproteobacteria; order Burkholderiales; family Burkholderiaceae_D; genus Janthinobacterium. Next base: position 53,022 of record NZ_JAPUBT010000011.1, read on the forward strand.
GCGCAAGGGAGCATGGTGAAATACGTTGGCGTGAATGCCGACCGCATCTTGACGACAGACGACATGGGCGCCGCCCTGTACTTTACCGCCCCTGGACTGACCCTCACCATTCCCAGCCCGGATTCGCTGGGCATTCCCGCCAATTCGGGCAAGTACTTCAAGCTCTTCGGCCTGAACCAGTCGCCAGGCACGATTGCGTCCGGAGCCGGCGTGGTCATTGGCTATGACGTTGGCGACGTGAAAAAAATCATCATCAAACAAGGCCAGTTCATCACCGTGATGGCGACAAGCAGTCAAGTCTGGCAAGTCATCGATGCGACCGCCGAAATGGGTCGCAATGCCGATTTTTCGTCAAAGCTGGCTGCAAATAACGGCCACCAAAAATTGCCAGGTAATTTCATCATGCAATTTGGTGATGCCACTGCGACGCCCGGAGGAAATTTCATTGCTTTCGATATCGTCTTCCCTGTGGAGTGCTTCGGCGTTTGTCTCACCGGCGCCAACAGCGACGCAGTCAATCGCCTGGGAACCAGCAAGCCAAGCAGGACGGGCTTTACCGCGTACTCGTCCGATTCCACGCCAGCCACCCGCTACATCGCCTTCGGAAAATAATATGACGATCTTCTATTCCAATGCCATCCGTGGTTTTTATCCGGCCGCCATGCGTGCCGACTACGAACGTGCCGGCACCTGGGCAGCCGATGCCGTCGAAGTGACGCCCGAGGACGAAGCCATGCTGCGCGAGGCGATCACCGCCGGCGCGACCATCCGCAAGAAATCCGGCGGCAAGTGGACAATCACCGCGCCCCCGCCACCACCGTTCGCCGTGCTGGCCGCCCCGACACTGGCCAGCGTGCGCCAGACGCGCGACGCCATCCTCAACCGCCTGGCCGGTATCGGCTTTGCCGCCATGGCCAGCGGCGACACGGCCACCGCGCAAGCCATCGCCACGGCGCGCACCTGCCTGCTGGACATCACCACCTGCCCGACAGTCGCCGCAGCGCAGGACATCGAGGCCCTGCAGGCGGCCGTCAACGCCGAATTCCAGCGCATCGCCGAGGCCTTGCCGAATGAGGCACGGCGCGCATTTGATGACGCAGGCTTGGCGCTGGCGCCGGCCGCCAGCACCCAGTAATACCCCGATACTCACCACCTACCAGGAGAACAAGATGGCCACCGACTACCACCATGGCGTGCGCGTCATTGAAATCAACGAGGGTTCGCGCCCCATCCGGACCGTGTCCACGGCCGTGCTGGGCCTGATCGCCACGGCCGACGACGCCGACCCGGCCGCCTTCCCGCTCGACACGCCCGTGCTCGTCACCAACGTGCTGGCCGCCATGGGCAAGGCCGGCAAGACGGGCACCCTGTACCGCAGCCTGCAGGCCATCGCCGCGCAGACCAAGCCACTGACGGTCGTGGTGCGCGTGACCGAAGGCGAAACGGAAGCGGAAACCACCACCAACGCCGTGGGTGGCGTGTCGCCGGACGGCAAGTACCTGGGCGCCCAGGCGCTGCTGGCGGCGCAAAGCAAGCTGGGCGTGAAACCGCGCATCCTGGGCGCGCCAGGCCTCGATACCCAGGCCGTCACCAATGCCCTGGCCAGCGTCGCGCAGCGCCTGCGCGGCTTCGTGTATGCGTCAGCCTATGGCTGTGCCACCGTCACGGCGGCCACCGCCTATCGCGGCCAGTTCGGCCAGCGTGAAGTCATGATGATCTGGCCCGACTTCGTGAACTGGAATACCGCCACCGACGAGGAGGCCAGCATTTCCGCCGTCGCCTACGCCATGGGCCTGCGCGCCAAGATCGACGAGGAAACGGGCTGGCATAAGACCCTGTCCAACGTGGTCGTCAACGGCCCGACCGGCATCACCAAGGACGTGTTTTTCGACCTGCAAGACCCCGCCACCGACGCCGGCGTGCTCAACGCCAAGGAAGTGACCACCCTGATCAACATGGGCGGTTACCGCTTCTGGGGTTCGCGCACCTGCGAGGAACGGGGCGGCTTCTTCTATTTCGAAAGCTACACGCGCACAGCCCAGGTGCTGGCCGACACCATTGCCGAGGCCCACTTCGCCTATGTCGACGTGCCCCTGCATCCGTCCTTGGTGCGCGACCTGCTGGAAAGCATCAACGCCAAGTTCCGCGACCTGAAATTGCAGGGCTACATCATCGACGGCCGCGCCTGGTATGACGAGCAATACAACGACAAGACGGCACTGAAAGACGGCAAGCTGGCCATCGATTACGACTACACGCCCGTGCCGCCGCTGGAAAACCTGAAATTCCAGCAGCGCATTACCGACCGCTACCTGGCCGACTTTGCCTCGCGCATCGCCGCCTAAGCGCCACCACCCTGCCCGCGCCTGCGCGGGCGCATTGAAATACTGGAGAAATTATGGGCCTGCCCCGCAAACTGAAAAACTTCAACCTGTTCCAGAATGGCGTCTCGTTCATGGGCATGGTGCCCGAAGTCACCTTGCCCAAGCTCAGCCGCAAGATGGAAGAGTACCGCGCCGGCGGCATGAGCGGCCCCGTGTCCGTGGACTTCGGCAACGAGGCGCTGTCGCTGGAATGGAGCGGCGGCGGACTGATCGCCGAAGCCCTGAAACAGTACGGCGCGCATGCGCACGGCGCCGTGCAACTGCGCTTTGCAGGCGCCTACCAGGAAGACGATGACGGCACCGTCGCCGCCGTGGAAGTGGTCGTGCGCGGCCGTTACAAGGAAATCGATATGGGCGGAGCCAAGATGGGCGACGACACCACCCACAAATACACCATGGCGTGTAGCTATTACAAGCTGATGATCGACGGCGCCACCGTCATCGAACTGGACTTCATGAGCGGCACCGAGAACTTCGGCGGCGGCGACACGAATGCCGCCATCCGCAAGGCCATCGGCCTGTAATCCCCTTTTTTACTGACCACCCCACCACAAGGAACACAGCATGCACAACGATACCCAAAACAGCGCCATCATCGAACTGGACGACCCGATCAAGCGCGGCGATACCCTCATCACCTCGCTGACCGTACGCAAGCCCAAGGCGGGCGCCCTGCGCGGCATTTCCCTGATCGAGCTGGCCAACCTGAACGTGTCGGCCCTGCAGATCGTGCTGCCACGCATCACCGAACCGACCTTGACCGCGCACGACATCGCCAACATGGACCCGGCCGACCTGCTGGCCGTGGGCGTCGAGGTTGCCGGTTTTTTGGCGAGCAAAGTAGATCGCCTTTCGGTATCCCCGGCGAAGTAGAAGACGCCATGGCCGACATTGCCGGCGTGTTTCACTGGACGCCGGCAGCGATGGACGGCTTTACGATTGATGAACTGATGGCCTGGCGCGAACGCGCCAGGCAGCGAAGCGGAGCGGAATAGATGGCTGGTCGGGATCTGAAATTACAGGTAGTGTTTGCAGCGCTGGACAAGATCACCGGCCCGCTCAAAAAAATCATGGGCGGCTCGAGCGATACGGCCAAGGCCTTGAAGGCGACCAGCGACCGCTTGCGCTATCTAAATGCACAGCAAAAGAACATCAGCAAATTCCGCGAACTGCATGGAGGCCTGGACGCCACGCGCGCCAAGCTGGAAGCGGCGCAGCAGAAAGTGGCCAGCCTTGCCGTCAAGATGAAACAGGCGGAGGCGCCCACGCGGGCCATGACGCGCGAGTTTAACGCCGCCACCAAAGCGGCCGGCGCCTTGAAGACGGCAGGCCAGCAGCAGGCCCAGCAACTGCAGGTCATGCGCGAGCGCCTGGGCGCCGCCGGCATCGGCACCAAAGACTTGGCCAACCACGAGCGCACCTTGCGCCGCGAGATCGAGGCCACAAACAAAACCATGACGCTGCAGCAGCAGAAGCTGGCCAACGCGGCCGCCAAGCAGCAGCGCGTCACCAACGCCACCCAGCATGCGGACAAGCTGCGCAGCAAGGCGGGCAGTATTGCCATGGCCGGCGCGGGCGCGACAGCGGCCGGCGCGGTCATGGCTATGCCTATCGCCAAGGGGCTACACGAGGCGAAGCATTACCAGCTGGAAAAAGCCCGCGTGAATGCGCTGGGCCTGGGGCCGGAAACCAGCCAGCAGGCGATCAAGTTCGCCAAGAACATGAAGACCTACGGCACCAGCCAGAACGAAAACCTGGAACTGGTACGCGACGCGATGTCGATCTTTGGCGACCTGCACCACGCGGAAATGGTCGCGCCCACCCTGGCTAAGATGAAGTTTGCCAACAAGGCTTTCTTTGGCGCCGAGTCGGGCGAAGAGAACGAGCGCATCTTCATGGACTTGCTCAAAGTCATCGAGCAACGCGGCGGCACGGCCAGTTCGGAGAAATTCCACGACCAGGCCAACATGATGCAAAAGGTCATCACGGCCACGGGCGGGCGCGTGGGGCCGACGGAATGGCTGAACTTCATCAAGACGGGCGGCATCGCCGCCAAGATCATGGACGACAAGCAGTTCTATTACCAGATGGAACCGCTGGTGCAGGAAGTCGGCGGCCACCGTGCCGGCACGGCCCTGATGTCCGGCTATTCGAACCTGTATCAGGGGCGTACCACCAAGCGCGCCGTGACCAATCTGGAAAACCTGGGACTGATCGGTGACCACAGTAAAGTGAAGCACGACAAAGTCGGCCAAGTCTCTACGCTTGGCCCTGGCGCCCTGCTGGGCAGTGACATTTTCCGGCGCAGCCAATTTGAGTGGCTGGAGCAGGTGCTGTTGCCACAACTGGAAAAGAAAGGCATCACGGATCCCAAGAAAATTGAGGATACCATCGGCAGCCTGTTTTCGACGCGCACGGCCGGCAATCAGTTTCTGGATATGTTCAAGCAACGCATCCAGATGCACAAGAACGCCAAGCTGAACGCAGGCGCGTACGACATCGAGCAGATTTATGACCTGGGCAAGCAGCAGGCCGGCGGCGCGGAGCTGGAAGCGACGGCCAGACTGGCCAACCTGAAACTGACCATGGGCGAAAAAATCCTGCCGCTGTACGCGCAGGGACTGGAGATGGCGATCAGCGCCATCACGCGCCTGAATGCCTTCATGGAGCGCAACCCGACCACGGCCAAGGTCATGATTACCGCCTTTGCCGTGCTGGCCGGCCTGCTGCTGGTACTCGGGCCGCTGATGCTGGGCATCGCCGCCCTGGTCGGCCCGTATGCCATGCTGCACGTCATGTTCGCCAAAATGGGCGTGACGGGCGGCGTGCTCACGCCCATCTTGCGCAACCTGGGCGGCGCCTTCATGTGGGCAGGCCGGGCCGTGCTGTGGCTGGGCCGCGCTCTTCTGATGAACCCGATTGGCATCGCCATCACAGTCATTGCCGGCGCCGCCTTCCTGATTTATACATACTGGGAGCCGATCAAGGCTTTCTTTGGCGGCCTGTGGTCAGATGTCAAGACGGCGTTTGCCGGCGGCATCGGCGGCGTCAGCGCCCTGATCGTCAACTGGTCGCCACTCGGCCTGTTCTATCGCGCCTTCGCGGGCGTGCTGGGCTGGTTCGGCATCGTGCTGCCGGCCAAGTTCACCGACTTCGGCGCCAGCATCCTGCAGCGCATTACCGCGTCCTGGGTGCCTATTTCCACCTTCTTTGCCGATATCTGGTCACGCCTGCACACGGTCTGCGCCGGCGGCATGGCCAGTATCAGCGCCCTGATTATCAACTGGTCGCCTGTCGGCGTGTTCTACCAGGCGTTCGCGGGCGTCATGAGCTGGTTCGGCATCCAGCTGCCAGCCCAGTTCACCGAATTCGGCGCCAACATCCTGCGCGGCCTGGTCAACGGTATCACCGGGTCCATGGGCGCCGTCAAGGACGCCATCAGCAACGCCGGTTCCAGCACCATTGCCTGGTTCAAGGAAAAGCTGGGCATCCACAGCCCGAGCCGCGTGTTTGCCCAGCTGGGCGACTACACCATGCAGGGCCTGGCCGTGGGCCTGGACCGCAGCGAAGGCGCGCCCATTGCCAAGGTATCGGGCCTGGCGCAACGCCTGACGCAACTTGGCGCCGGCATCGCCATCGGAGCGGCCACGGCGTTACCCGCCAGCGCCTTTGACACGCGCGCCCCGCTGTCCCAGGGCACGTTTGGCGCCGGCATGACCATCCAGGGCGACAAGATCGAAATCACTTTCAACGTGCAGGCCGGCACCGATCCCCAGGCCATCGCGCGCGCCGTGAGCGCGGCGCTCGATCAACGCGACCGCGAAAAGGCGGCGCGCATCCGCTCGTCCCTGCGCGACCACGATTAAGAAGGAATAACCACCATGATGATGATTTTAGGAATGTTCGTCTTCAGCCTGCCGACCCTGGCGTATCACGAGCTGCAGCGGCAAACGGAATGGAAGCACGCCAGCACGGCCCGCGTGGGCCTGCGCGACGCGCACCAGTATGTGGGGCCAGGCGACGACACCATCACCTTGTCGGGCTGGGTGGCGCCGGAACTGACCGGCTCCCTGTATTCGCTCGATGCGCTGCGCATGATGGCCGACACCGGTAAATCGTGGATTCTGATCCAGGGCACGGGCCGCATTCTCGGCTCGTACCGCATCACCAGCATGACCGAGGGCCGCACCATTCTGGACGGCAGCGGCGGCGCGCGCCGCGTCGAGTTCTCGATTGCGCTCAAGCGCGATGACGACGGCGTGCTGGCCATGGTCGGCCTGGGCGACATCGGCGACCTGAAAAACATGCTCAGCATCGACGGCATGACCAGCAGCATTGCCGGTGCGGCCAGGAATGCCGTGGGCAGCGTGGTCGGCAATGTGGTCGGCGGCATCACGTCGAAATATGGCGGCGTGGTCAGCGAGATGAAAGACAAGATCGGCGGCAGCATCAGCGGCGCCATCGGCAGCGCGGCGGATAAGTTCAAATGAGCGAGCATATCCCCGCCTTCAAGGTCAGCATCGAGGACAAGGATTTGACGGCCATCGTGTCGCCGCGGCTGATTAATTTGACGTTGACCCTGTGCCGTGGCGACGAGAGCGACCAGCTCGATATCTCGCTCGATGACACCGACGGCAAGCTGGCCCTGCCGCCGCGCGGCGCGCAGATCGCCCTGGCGCTGGGCTGGCAAGCCACCGGCCTGGTGGACATGGGCAAGTTCACCGTCGACGAGGTGGAGCACAGCGGCGCGCCCGACACCATCACCCTGCGCGCCAGGTCGGCCAACCTGATCGACACCTTCAAACAGCAGCAGGAACACAGCTTTCACAAGACTACCCTGGGCGCCATCATCGAGGCCATAGCCTTCCGCAACGAGCTGGCGTCGGGCGTCTCGGCACGCCTGCGCGACACGGCCATCGAGCACATCGACCAGACCCACGAAAGCGATGCGGCCTTCCTGCGCCGGCTGGGCCGGAAATACGATGCGGTGGCCACCGTCAAGAACGACACCCTGCTCTTCATCCCCATCAACCAGAGCCGCACCGCCAGCGGCAAGGCGCTGCCCGTCATTCCCGTCACGCGTGCCCTGGGCGACGGCCACCGCTACCACAGCGCCGAGAGCGACGCCTACACAGGCGTGCGTGCCTTCTGGCACGATGAGCGCCACGCACGCCGCCGCAGCGTGGTGGCCGGCGTGCCCGGCAACAGCAAGCGCCTGCGCACCACCTTCGCCAATGAAACAGACGCGCGCACGGCGGCCGTGGCCGAATGGCAACGCATCCTGCGCGGCCTGGCCACATTTGAAATGAACCTGGCCTTGGGCAACCCGGCCTTGTTCCCGCAATCGCCCGTGACCGTGCAAGGCTTCAAGCCCGAGATCGACGCCACCGAATGGCTATCGGTCAAGGTCACGCACAGCCTAGGCGGCAGCGGCTTTACCACGCACGTGGAGTTTGAAACGAAGATGGAAGCGGTCGAGGTGGAACGCGAGGACGAGAAAGACCCGGACGAAGGCATCACGGGCGTGGTGGCCAAGTGGAAAGACGTGGCGGCGAAGAAGAAAAAGGCGGGGCAGGAGCAGGCCGGGGCCACGGGCACGCTCAAGACGCTGGAGCATCATTACAAGAGCAAGCAGGCCGCGAAGCGGGCGGCCCTGCATGCCTGGAAGCATATTGAAGAAGTGCGGGACATCATCCGTGAAAATATAGATAATTTTTAAAAGGCTCAATAGTCCATTAAGAAACTTAAAATAAGCTAATTATTTTTTATCGGGAAATTTCACCCATGATACTTCTTACGATCTAATCATCACGAGGCATTCGTCCATCGCAATGTTCACATCCAGTCACATAACTACTCTCCCAATTTCGGGTGCAACGTTCGCCACAACATTCACACTGACTTAGACTGCTAAATAAAGTAAAACAATTCACACAAAAAAACTTCCCCTTGTACTCACAAATAGTTTGATACCCTTGGCATTCATCACAATTGGCAGGAGTATTTGCGTCATAATAATTATTGTAATCCGTCTTCGACTGGTCTAGCAGGCTATAAAAATCGTCAGTTGAAATCTCGTGATCACACTTAGAACATTCAAATGTAGTGTCTACTTTTAAAACTTGATCAGGATCATTGCATTCAGGACACTGCACTTCAAAAAACTCATCCCTCTCAAGGCAAACGTGGCAATAATATTGCTTAAAATCTGGCACGCTCTTATCGAAAATCTCTTCAAACGATTTCTGATGGCATTTAGGGCAATTAAGAAAGGCACATCCTCCCTTTGTTTTACCATCAATCAAATTTTTTATATCAGGGCTAGAGAATTTTGCAACTGCATAATGCTGCGTCAGCAATAAGTGGCTCTCCATCTTTCGGAACCTTGAAAGAAATGGCTTAAACTCTTCAGAAAAATCCTTTGTAATAAATTTATTCAACTCAAACCATGCAACTGCTTGCTCCAACCGAATGGCTTCTTTTTCTTTTTTCGTACTAGCCTTATGAAAAAAATGAACCATTCTATTTCTGTGTATTCTAACCTTATTAAATGCCTCCTTGGCTTCTTTCGTCAATCCATTCTTGTTCTTTAGTGACTTAGATAGCAACTTACAAGAATCTTCAAATGAGACAGAAACGAAGTCTCCGCTTTCATATTTTTCCCTATCGCGCTCTCCGCCTGCAACAACAAGAGACCAATGATCAAGAACAAGAGGGGCTTTTAAAAAAATCTCAACACCCGTATAGAAATTTATAACCGAATGCTTCGTTTCATCTTCCAATTGCGCTATGGCCTTTTCTAAAAAATCGATGCCATTCTCAACCAAATTCTCAAAATCATTTTTTATAGCATCATTTTTCATATTTTTCTTTTCATATTTAAATATACAGCGTGCCACGCAATAAAAACTCTAAAACGACTTTTTGAAAAATATTCTCAATCGAAGAATTAAAAAAAATAACCACTTATCAATCTCGGGTGGCGAGTTTATCTATACCAATGAGCGAAGAGATACTAACCGTTCGATAGCCAAAGCGAGGTGCGCGCTGAGTATTCTTATGCACCTCCAATAAAGGTTTCAAGTCGTCCAACTCTTTTACAGCAAACATGCCCTTAATGCGGTCAAAGTACGCTTTGGATTGGGCACGGGAAAATATCTCGAACGCCCCATGGCTACTACTCGCGGATGCAAGCATTGTAGGCCACCAACTGACATACGAATCGTTTTCAACAGAGAACACTTCACCGCGAAGATACGCAACAAAATCTGCTTGTGCCAACTTCACTTCGCTTAGCCCCGTCCCCGCCAATCGCTCCTTCATGAACACCCCGACAGGAGAGAGGTAGCGTGTTTGCATACGGTTATCGCGATTAATGAGCGTTTTAATCTCGTGGTTAAAAATGGTGAAATCAACCATCCGATCTAGTCCGAACTCTCGATTACGTTCGAAGTAATAACCGTCGTTCAGAAGACGAATGCATAGATCAAATCGTTCATGTGCGATGAATATCGCTACCGCATGAAGGAAAAACTCATACCCAAGGAATTTAAAATTATCGACATCAGTATCATAATAGGATCCATTACGAGCAGGAATGTAGAAGTAGGGAATCAACGACTCAAAGAAACGATGTGTCTTAGCGCCAAAGTCTCCAGCCGTATCATAAACAGCGATAGCTTCGAAAATTTGATTCAGCTCATTTCTAAGAGATATCGTAGGGAGAAGGTTATCAATAAACTGTTCATCCCATTCTTTACTTGGATCCCTGACGATTCGAAGGCGCTCGAAATTTGTAGCGACTATCTGAAAATACTCAGTCAAAGCGCCCCCAGCAGACAGCTTATTACCTTTGATGGCTTCGAGTGCGCGACGAAAAAGCGGCGTTGTCCCAAGCGAGATTTCGGGATCCTCATCGAGATATGCCGGGCGCTCGCCAATAGGTTTCCGCTGATATAGTGGCTTATCATTGATCCAACGAACCAGTCGCTCAAAATTTTCCGCGAAGTCTTCCTGGCCGCTTAGATCAATATATATACGGGAAGCGTAGTAAGTAGGTAGATATGGTTTTCCATCACTGTCTCGCTCCTTAAGCACAGCGACAAATTTGTTCTGATCTGTCGCGGCATATATCTTGGGCGAAATAATTTGCGCCTCGGTTCCGACGCCACCACTCCGAGTATTCGTCTTTTCAGCGTACGCTTTATCGCAAATTAGCAATACCTTCTTAATGTTCGGATCATTAACCATACGCTCCATAAATGCGATTGATTCATGCCCTTCTCGAAGATCAAACTTATCTAAATGAACATAAACCCCTGAGTCTCCTAGATCGTTGGCCAAACCCACCACCCATTGCTCATGTTCCGGGCTAGACCAACTATAAGAAATGAATACTTGGGGTTTTGAATCCATGCTACCTCCCTCAATGAAAGATTGTACTGATCAACATATTTAATGTTAAAACACAACTCAACGATGGCCCTCAAACTTCAAATATACGACAGAATAAATCAAGTATGCGACGTAACTAACTCCAATTACCTCGAACCCAAGTTGGCAAAGTACCTGATGCGGCAGCGGCACATTCACATTTCACACCTTGCGGCGTTTCGATGATGATCCCGACGGTATAAGCCTTGCCGTCGTAATAGCACGTATTTCGATCAAACCTGTTGGTCACGGAAGACATCAATTCACATCTATTTTGCGGCCAACAGCAAACAACAAATAATGGAGCTAGAGCGACAACTTTCCATGTAGTTGCGGCCTTTAGCAACGGGAGTCGTCCATTACGCCACGATTTACGTTGGTGATTTTTTTTTGCGACCAACGTTGATCGTTTGGGGTGCAGTAATATCACCATGGATTTGCTGGCCAACCTTGCCATGGAAAACCATTTGCGTATTGCGTTCGACTGATCTGGATGCCGGGGTGGCTGTAGGCTCAATACTTCCCTCAACTACACCAAGAACCCTCGCTTTCGCACGAACATCCAGTTTGCGATAGCCAGTCAACAGTTCATGCTCGTCAGCAGGCAATGCAGAGAGCGCATGTTCGCCAGTCAACAAATACAACACATCTACCCCAGCCGTAGCAACGGCCGCCAAATAGTCAGAATCTGGCGTGCGGGAGCCATTTTCATAGTTGAACTGGGCACCCTTTTTTACTCCACCAAGGGCCGCAAACTCATCCTGATTGAGGCCGAGGCGCTTTCGTTCTTCCTTGAGACGATCAAAAAAATACTTCATTTGAGTACAAATACCTTTCCTAATCACTCAAATGAGTGATATATTTACGCCATTCCGTAGCGATTACAGATCATAACATTATGAATAATTTGTCAAAAGTCGGACGTATTGCGAAGGGCATCACTTCTCGGCCTCTCGGCGTCCGCCTGACGCCTGATGAGGTAGACGAGGTCGAGGGCTACGCGAAGAAACTCGAGCGCTCCCGTGCCTGGTTCCTCCGTTTCCTGATCCTGCGCGGCCTCGCCGACTACAAGCGCGAACTCGCATCCAAACCCACCCACTAAGGACAACGTCATGTACCCCGATGCAAAACGTATCCGCAGCCACCGCGTCATGCTGCGCCTCGACGACTATGAGCACCAGCTCGTTTCCTCGATCGCCAATTACCAGGGCGAAGAGCTTGCGGTGCTGGTGCGCCAGATCGTGATGCGTGAAGCCTTGGCCGTGATCGCCTTGGATGACGCCACCATCGACAGCGTACAGCGTCGCAGCGTTTAAACCGAGTCACTTTTGAGCAACTCTAAAGTTACAGAAAATGCCAGACCATCAAATTAACCTCAATGACGAAGAGCGCGCGGTGCTGGAACTCGTGCGCCAGCGCCAGGGGCTGGCAAGTATCGATCAGGCGGCGGAATGGCTCGTCAAGTCGCGCTTACGCATACAGTCGAAAAACATGACAGGTCGCGGTCGCGCCCTGTACCAAGTGGAAAGAAAGCTGAAATGAGAGTCATCGGCCTGCCCTGTCCGCATTGCGAATACACCGTCCGCGCCGTCAAGAGCCGCACGATGTCCGCCATGTTCAAGGAGATCACCTACATGTGCCAAAACCCCGAATGCGGGCACTCCTTCGTGGCAGGCCTGGAAGTACTGCGCACGCTCTCACTGTCCGCCATGCCCAAGCCGGATATCCGCATCCCGATGTCCCAGCATGCGCGCACGGCGGCCACCAGCCAGCTGGCCTTGGACCTGACGGCGGGCTGCTGATGCCTATCCCGATACTCGCGCCGCCGTAGCCCGGCCGCCGTAACTCCCCTCTTTTGCTGTGCCCTGCTGCGCTCCCTTTTGAGCGTGCGGGATTCGTTCAACCTGAAATAAGGAAAACCGATGGAAAACACGCTGCACGCCACCAATCATGCCGACAAATCCATGGCACCAAGCACGACCTTGCAAAATTGTATTGTCCCCGTGGCACCAACGTGTTTTCTGCTGCAAGCCAGCGCGGGCATCGGCATCGCGGCGCTGACCGCTCACATCCATGAGATTGCCAAGACCTATCACGCCTACGGCGCTGCCAATCTGACCTTCATCGTCGGCGATGCGCAGGCACTGGAGCGTGACGGCTTTTTCGCGCCAGCCAAGCAACGCGCCCTGGTCGGCAAGCTGCCCATCGAGGTGAACTACATTTTCGCCAATGAAGCGGGTTCCCGGCACTGCTGCGGCACATCGCACACGCTCCCGTACTGGGCAGAACACTTTCTCAAGCCAGGGGCACGCTGATGCTGCGCCTGGCCAAAACCTGCGGCATCTGGCTGCTGTCGCTCCTGATCGTCATTGCGCCCGGCGTGCTGCGGGCCATCGGCGCCATCAAGGACTGAACCATGCCGGCATCCCTTATCGACAACCACCTGTCCTTCCAGCCTGCCGCCGAGATTCTGGCCGCGCGCGACAAGGACATGCCGACGCCACCAGGCGCCGGGCATGCGCTGGCCGCCATCGCTGAAGCCAAGGCCCAGCTACGCAGCATCAAGCCGCGCAACCTGGCACCCTTCATGGCACAGGCCTGGGGACTGTCGCCGCGTGGCGCGCGCCGCTCCGTGCTGATTGCCGCCGGCATGGACGCAGACCGCTGGGAATCGCCCATCCACTCATTTACCGAGGAAGAGCGCATCGAGCTGCGCGCCGCCACCTCTGCCGCTATCCGTGTGTACGAAAGACTGTTGAATGCAATCTAAACAAATCCTGCTGCCTGCCCCGCAACGCCACGAAGCCTTTTTGCGATCCGCCCAGTTCGCTCCCGAGCTGGCCCGCATCCCGTTCAAATGGCGCAACCGCGTCATCACGGCCGCCATGGCAAAAATGGCCTGGTCGTCCTGGTACAAAGTCTATGAGTCCGTCGCCACCAGCTTTGTGCGCGAATTCGCCGAACAGTACGTGCCGGCCGGCGTCGATCTGTCGCAAAGCGACGCCGACATCGTGGCCACCGCAGAGCGTGCGGCAGCTGGTGTGGTCAAGGCTCTCTGGTCTGCCACGTCGGACAGGCACGCCCTGCAGATCATGGCCGACGAATGCGCCTCGTATGGCATCGAGCTGCCCGAATTCGACGAGCTCCCCGACACCATCGCCCGCCTGGTGGACGCCCGCTGGTGGCGCCGCCAGTTGCGCAAGAAGGTCAAGCGCGCCTTCGAGGCCGGTAATATCCGCCTGGGGTACGTGAACTATCGCGGCGAACCCTACGCCAGCAACGATGCCGTGCTGTCGCGCCTGGCGCAGAACCGCCGCAACGCGGCCGCGCTGGCCGCCACCCTGGTGCAGAACGAGAACGGCCAGCAATTCAGCATCGCCGAGCTGGCAGAGAAAACGACCGCCAACAAGGCCATCCGGCGCGGCGAGCTGATGTTGCGCATCAACGGCTTTGAACAGATCGCCCGCGAGTGCGGCGACCAAGGCATTTTCATCACCTGGACGTGCCCATCGCGCTTCCACGCCATGCAGCACAGCGGCAAGCCCAACGACAAGTTTGACGGTTCCACGCCGCGCGAGGCCAACGCCTACCTGAGCAAGATGACATCGCTGTGCCGCTCCGCGCTGGCGCGCCGTGGCATCGGCCTGTATGGCTTCCGCATCGCCGAACCCCATCACGATGGCTGCCCGCACTGGCACTTGCTGCTGTTCGTGCGCCCCACCGCGAAATACAAGACGGCTCACCTGCAGGACGTGGCGGGCCGCGCAATCCGCATCATGAAGCGCTACGCATGGCGCGTGGACCGTGGCGAACCGGGCGCCTTCGCGCGCCGCCTGGACGTGAAGCGCATCGACTGGGCCAAGGGCAGCGCCGCCGGCTACATCGCCAAGTACGTGGCCAAGAACATCGACGGCGTGGCCGAGCACAAGACGAAGGAAGGCTATGTCGTCACGGCCGACACCGAAGGCGATGTCGAGCTGACGCCATCGGCGCGCGTCGAGTCCTGGGCCGCCTGCTGGGGCATCCGTCAATTCCAGCAATGGGGCGGCGCGCCCGTCACCGTGTGGCGCGAACTGCGCCGCATCGAAGAGGGCATGCTCAATGAAGCCCCGGCCGCCATGCGCCGCGCCTGGGATGCCGTGCAGAAGATCGACGGCGAAAAGCGCGCCTGCTGGGCCGAATACCTGCGCGCCCAAGGCGGCGCCCTGGTGCCGCGCAAGGAACTGGTCGTCACCCTGGCCAAGGACGAAAAAACCGTCATCGGCCGCTACGGCGAAACGCTGCGCACCACGCCCTACGGCGTGCGCTGCATCGATCTCATCGGCGTGGTCTTCAAGTCCGTGCGCCATACGTGGACGCCGGTACAGGCCACAGGCGGGCACGGGGTGGCTGTTGGGGTTGCCGTTCCTCGGACTCGTGTAAATAACTGTACGCACCCCGACCGCCCTGCCCCGGCCACGCCGCCTGCGGCGCCCGTGCCTGACCTGCCGGACAACGCAAAAACAGCGCTGATTGCAGCCTGGGCGGCCGTCAACGCCTGCCCGTGGCCCCGGCTGATCGTCCCCGACACCCCACCCCAAGAAGGAAATGGCACATGAGCACCTTTTCCGTGACCGTTCGCACGCAAACCGAACGCTTTGAATTTTTTGAGGTTGCCGCATCCAGCGGCGACGTGATCGACGCCGCCATCGACCGCTACGGCGTGTGCGGCGTTACCGCCAAACTGAAAGGAGCACCGCAATGCTGAACACCCTGACCAATTCGCCGCGGCAAATCGCCCTGGGCGACCGCGTGACATTCGATACCGACGAGGGCTGCCAGGCCGGCACCGTCAACGACCTGCGCCGCGACGTGGGCAATGGGGAGCTGCATGCTTGGGTGGAGCTGGACCACCAGTGGGCGGGCATGTTTCGGGCCGTGCCGCTGGCAGCGCTGGTATCTATCAAGCCAGCTCAAACTGAACGCCAACATCTGGCCTCCCTCACCCGCCCCGCGTCCGTGCTGATCGTCAAAGGCAGCGCATGCGGCAAAACCAGCATGTCGCATCAGCTCCACGAATGCAGCACCTGTGCGACTGCGTGAGGGCAATACGATGAATACCTACAGCACAAGATTTCTCGCGACCTGCCCGAACAATGGCGAACACATCTTATATGACCTGGTAATCGACTCCACGGCTGTCATCATGGTCGAGCACATCGTCACCGCGACCAGAATGATCCGGACCGGCTATCACGAAACTATCGCCGACGCACTGCACAAACAGTTCGGCGGTCGCCAAGTCTTGATGGCGCATCACCACGGCGTCGATATCAAGACCGTTCGGGGTGGTGCATGACGCAGCACTACCATGGCACGCCCATCACGCCGCGCAAGGTTCTGGCCCAGCTCAGGGGGCGTTCGTTCTGCATATCATTCGCTCGACCGGATGACGTGGAGTGGTGCCACGAAAACGGGCAAAGCAACATGCTCGACAATTCGGCATTTTCCATCTGGACGGAGAACATGAAGCGCAAGGCCCGTGGAGAAGCGATTGTCGAGATGGACGGCACTTTCTGGCAGGGATTTTACGCCTGGGCTGAACGCTGGCTAACCTACAAAACGACCTGGGCAGTTATTCCGGACGCGATCATGGGCGATGTCAGCGCTAACGATGCCCTCATTGCGCAGTGGCCGCATGGTCAGCGCGGTGCACCGGTTTGGCACATGCATGAGCCCTTGGATCGTCTCAAGCGCTTGTGTGACGAGTGGGAGCGTGTCTGCATCGGATCGTCAGCACAGTTTCGTGTTGTCGGCGCCGCGAACTGGCATCACCGCATGACGGAAGCGATGAACGCGATATGTCAAACCGGCCGTGTGCCGAACTGGCTCCACATGCTGCGCGGAATGAATGCCGCACGTTGGGGCTACCCATTTGCCAGCGTTGACAGCACCGATATTGCCCGCAACCACAACCGGAAAAATAATCCGCGTGAGATGGCCGAGATATGGGATGGCATTCAATGTTCGCCGTTCTGGGATCGCAAGTACGTGCAGGCTGACCTCTTGTGTGCAGCATAAGACGTTCAAAACGAAAGAGAAAAATGGACCAATACAAAGAATTCTGCCGGCTGCGCGACTACCGCAAGCCTGGCGTCGAAGTGCCGCACCACACCGAGGCCGAAGCATTCGCCTTGGCGGTGCAAAACAAAGGCGGACATGCAGAAGCAGCCCAGCGCAAGAAAAACCCCACCACGAAAGGAATCAAATAATGAACGAAGACCGAATTATTTACCGCCAGGACTTATACAAAATGCTGGGCGTCACTTCGGAGACGCTGCGCAGATGGGTCAAGGAGAACAAGCTGCCGCCGGCGGACGTTTCCATAACCCAGCGCACGCTGGGATGGCGCCTTTCAACGCTCCAAGCCGCTGGAATCAGGCTTCTTTAACAGCCAGTCAGCGAAGGCCTGAAGCATCACGCGGCGCTGCTTCAGGTATTCTGCCGAGTTGTAAACTCCGCGCACGCCGCCGTCCTTGTGCGCGAGCTGCACCTCGACGTGGTCCGAGTTGTACTCGTGCTCGTTCGCCCAGGTGGAACCGACCTTGCGCCAACCGTGCCCCGTCATCTTGCCCTTGAAGCCAATACGGTGAATGAGGTAAAGAATCGCGTTTTCACTCATGGGGCGGCTGCCGCCCCGGTCGTTCGGGAAAACGTAATTGCTGCCCCGCGAACGCAGCTTCATTTCCGCCAACAGGTCCAGCGCCTGGGAAGACAGCGGCACCAGGTGCTCGCGGCCCTTCTTCATGCGCTTGCCCGGTATCCGCCAGACATCGCCCTCCACTTCCGCCCAGGTCATGCGACGCAGCTCGTCCGTGCGCGTCCACGTCAATGCCAGCAGCTTGCAGGCCAACACGGACTGAATTTCATCTTCCAGGTCCAGGCGCTCCATGAACGGATGCACCTCGGCCAATGCCAGGGCGGCGAAGCCTTCGCGCGGTTTGCGGGAAAAAGCGACCTTCGAATTGATGTTCGATGCGGGGTTCTCTTCGCAGTGGCCGTGCTGAATGGACCAGTCGAGCACCTGGCCCACCCACATGCGCACGCGCCGGACGTACACGGACAGGCCGGCGGCATCCATCGGGCGCAGCGCGGCCATCAAGTCTTCCTTGGTAATTTCACGCACGGTTTTCGCGCCCAGCGTCGGGGAGATGTACATGGCCAGCGCGCGCAGTGCATTTGCCTTGTAGCCGGCGCTGATGTCCGTGCGTCCCGCCCAGTAGGTATCGATGGCGGCATCAAGGGTAATGGATGGGCTGCTTGCCTTGCGCTTCGGCTTGAGGTCGTCGCCGTCGATCAGTTTCAACCGCAAAACGTCCCGGCGCTCGCGCGCTTCCTTGAGGCCGATCAGGGGATACGGGCCGATGACGGCGGTTTGCTGCTTGCCCTCGTCGTTACGATAGGCCATGCGCCAAACCTTGTTTCCGCTCGGCAGGACGGCCAGCATCAGGCCGTGGCCATCGAAGAGCTTGCGCAGCTTGCCGTCGTTCGGCGTGGCGCGGCGGCAGTCTGCATCGGTAAGCGTATTGATGGCCATGCGAAATCCTGTAGGTACGGGTTTGAGAAAAACCGCATGATACCTACATTTCAGCCTACGCGTGATTCTGTGGGATGGTTTTTGGATGGTTCTGAATCTGTGACTCGGAGGGATGAAAATCAAGCTAAGTCGTTGATTTTCAATGAAATTCGGTGGAATATAGGTTGAGTATACTCACGAATTTTTTATGTACTTGGCGGAAGCGGTGAGATTCGAACTCACGAACAGTGTAACCCGTCGCTAGTTTTCAAGACTAGTGCCTTCAACCACTCGGCCACGCTTCCAGATGGCAGCATTATACATAAAGGTCCGTGGCTTACCAATGGCTAGTACTCCCGTGGCCTTATTTCCCCCCCGGCTCTTCGCCTGTGGGTTCAATACCTGCGCAGGCACTCCAAAGCAAAGCTCTACAGCCCCCAGTTTTCCCGCAGCGCTTTCTCGAACTCCACCGCTGGCAACGGGCGCGAGAACAGATAGCCCTGCACTTCGTCGCAGCCTGAACTCTTCAGGAAGGCCAGCTGCTCCGCCGTTTCCACGCCTTCCGCGATCACTTTATGGTGCAGCTGCTGGGCGATGCTGATGATGGTGCTGGCGATGGCGCAGTCGCTGGCGTCCGTGGGGATGCCGGTGGTAAACGATCGGTCGATTTTTAAGGTGTCGATGGGGAAACGCTTGAGGTAGGACAAGCTTGAATAACCGGTGCCGAAGTCGTCCAGCGACAGGGCCACGCCCAGCGCCGTGATGCGGTCCATTATGCCGATCACGCGCTCGATGTTGTGCATCAGCGTGCTTTCCGTGATTTCCAGTTCCAGCCAGGCCGCTTCCAGGCCATAACGGGCCAGGGTTGCCGCTACCCTGGCGGGCAGGGCCGAGGTGAATTCGCGCGCGGACACGTTGACGGCCAGGCGGATCGGCGGCAGGCCGGCCAGTTTCCACGCTTGCGCCTGGGCGCAGGCCGCTTCCAACACCCATTCGCCCACTTGCACCACCAGGCCCGTCGATTCGGCCAGAGGGATGAACTCGGCGGGCGGGATCATGCCGTGCTGCGGGTGGTGCCAGCGCACCAGCGCTTCGGCGCCGATGATGCGGCCGCTGCCCAGCGCATATTTCGGCTGATAGTGCAGCAGCAGTTGCTGTTCCGATAATGCCTGGCGCAAGCCTGTTTCCAGGCGCATGCGCGCCTGCATGCCCAGGTTCATGTCCTGGCTGTAAAAGGCCACGCTTTCCGCTTCGCCGCCGCTGTCCTGCTTGGCGCGGTACATGGCGATGTCGGCCAGGCGCAGCAGGGTTTCCGCGTCCTGCCCGTCTTGCGGATAGACGCTGATGCCGATGCTGGCGCCCACGCGCAAGTCGTGGCCTTCGATCAGGAACGGTTGCACCAGGGAAGCGAGCAGCTTTTGCGCCACCATGCTGGCCTCGAAGTGCTGGCCGATGTCGAACAGGCCCACGGCGAACTCGTCGCCACCCAGGCGCGCCACCAGGTCCTGGTCGCGCAATACCTTGCGGAAACGCAAGGAAACCTGGCGCAGCAATTCATCGCCGATGCGCCGGCCCAGGGTGTCGTTGATCAGCTTGAAACGGTTCAGGTCGATGAACATCACGCAGCCGAGCATCTTGCTGCGCTGCGCCACGGAGAGGGCCTGGTCGACCAGCTTGGCCAGCAAGGTGCGATTGGGCAGGCTGGTCAGCGGGTCGTAGTAGGCCAGGTGGTGCAGGCGCTCTTCGGCCAGCTTGCGTTCCGTGATGTCCGTCAGGTAGGCGATGAGTCCGATGGGCCTGTTGTCCATGTCCTGCAGCGGCGACAAGGACAGGCTGGCCCAGAAGATCTCGCCCGACTTCTTTCGGCGGCGCACCTCCATCAGGCGCCCTCCCTGCTCCAGAAAGGCGTCGTGGAAGCCCGTATCTTCGTCGTCGTACAGGAACAGGATGTTGCGCCCCACGGCTTCCACCGAGGTGTAGCCGAACAGGCGCTCGGCGCCCTTGTTCCAGCTGGTGATGTAGCCCGTCAAGTCCATCGTCAACACGGATTCGTGCAACTGGTCGAGGATTTGCGTCTGCTGCGCCAGCAAGGCTTCGACTTGCGCAAACGCATGGGTCGAGCGTTGCGCCAGCGAATGCACCTGCAGCACGCCGGCCGTCAGCGAGGCCAGGCTGGCCAGATGGCGGCGGTCGGCGTCGTTGTACAGGCTGCGTCCCGCCACGCTGTAATGGCCGAAACAGTGGCCGTCAAAACTGATTTCCTGCAGCAAGGCGGGCGTATCGCGGGGAAACGGCGCGGCTGGCACAGCGGCGCCCATGCTGCCCGCAGGCAGGAACTGGCCATGCGGGCTGGCCATCACGGCGCTGGCGATACGGCCCAGCTCAGCCACCAGCGCGGGACCGCGCAAACGCACGACGGCATCGCACAGGGCGGCGCTGTCACCGAGGTAATCCGACACCGGCAGCAAGGTCATGCTAGAGATTCCGGCTGACCTGGATGGCCCATTGGTAGGCCTGTAGCAGGCTGCGCCAATAGGTTTCTCCATCGATGCCGGCACGGCGCAAGCCTTCGGGCGGCGGCGTGGCGCTTTCAACCAGCGCCAGCAAGGTGCCCAGCTCGCCATTGCGTTCAAGCAAGGCGTCGTTGACTTCGGGCGCCAGGTTCAGGGTGGCGATGATCTCTTCCATCGGCATGCCCAGCAGGACGTCGAGCAGGGAAAACACACCCGTCATGAAGGCCAGGTCTTGCGCATCGCGGTCACCGCCGCGCAGCTGGCACAGCGCTTCCATCTGCGCCGCGCGCACGGCCGCCAGCGGCAGCAGCGCGTGGATCTTGCCATCGTCCTGTTGCCGCGCATACAGCAGCAGTTGCAGCCAGCGCTGCAGCTGGCGCCGGCCCAGCAGGGTGATGGCCTGGCTGAAGCTCGTAATCGGCGCCGTGAAACCGAAGGCGGCAGAATTGACCAGTTTTAATAGATGATAGCTGAGCGATGGATCTTGCTTGAGCGGCACTTCCAGCTCGTGCGCGTCGGCATCGCGGGCCAGCAGGCCCAGCAGGGCCAGCAAGCGCCGGCGCGAGGTGGCGTCTTCCGGCTCGCTTTGCTGGCGCGCATGCCGCAAGGCGTAGTCGCCGGCAAACCAGCTCACGCCGATTTCTTGCAATGCGGCAAGCTGCGCCGCGTCGACGATGTTGTAGGCCAGGTGCGGCCCCGGCAAGGGCAGCAGCTGATGCAAGGCCGGGCGTGCGCCCGCCGCGTCAAAACTCAGCGCGCGCGCATCGACCTGCGCCGCCACCACGGGACCGGCATCGGCGCCATCGAGCAGGATGCGATAGCCGGCGTCGCGCCATTGCTGGCATTTTTTCTGGATTTGCTTGTCGCTGGCAAACTGCGCCGGCAAACGGAAAATGGTGCGTTGCGGCACCAGTTGCGCCAGCACGGCCTCGTCCACGCCATGCGGGTCGGCCAGGGGAATGATGCAGTCGAGCGGTGCAAGGAAGGCATACGCATCGGCAGTGGCCAGCGCCGCCAGCAGCGGCGCCGTCGAGGCCTGCGGTACATGCAAGGTGACAGCGACCCACTCGTTATGAGCATTGGCCACTGCTTGTAATCCCACCAACGGAAACAGGTTTGATTCAGACGCTGACATCGGTATCTCAGTGTGGGTAGGGCGCCATAGTAAATAAACTGACCAGCATTGGCAACCCTGGCCCGACAGGGATGCCATTTCGACAGCGAGAATCATTCTATCCGAATCTCACCCGCGAAACAGTTTAATTTTGGCAATAAATATTCAAAAAAAACATTTCCCCGGGAGACCCGCCTGTCATGCGGGTTTGAAAAAATTGCCGTGACGCCAAGGTCGTTCAGGCACCGCCGCCATGCGCATGTTCGACCGCATATTTGATCAATTCGGCCTGCCCTTCGATGCCCAGCTTGCGCTTGATGTTCAGGCGGTGCGTCTCCACCGTGCGCACGCTCAAGTCCAGGTCGCGGGCGATCTGCTTGTTCGACTGTCCCGCCGCGATGTGTTGCAGCACTTGCTGCTCGCGCGTGGTGAGGAAGGAATCGTGCACTTGCGGGCGCGATAACTGCCGCGCCAGGGCCGCGCTGTAATAAATGCCGCCGGACATCACCGTCTCGATGGCGAAGACGATATCTTTCCCTGGGGCATCTTTGAGCACATAGCCGCGCGCACCGGCGGCGATGGCTTGCGACACGTATTCGAGCTTGTCGTGCATGGACAGGATCAGCACGGCAATCTGCGGAAACGCCTGCTTGAACAGCGCCGTCGCTTCGATGCCGTTGATGCCGCGCATATTGATATCCATCAACACGAGATCCACCAGGTGGAGGCGCGCCTGAGCCAGGGCTTCGTCGGCGCCGCCCGCCTCGGCCACCACGTCGAAATGCGCCACCGCCTCCAGGCGCGCGCGCAAGCCGTCGCGCACGAGGGGATGGTCGTCCACCAGCAGGATGTTGATTTTCTCGGTCATGGTTGCATATCTATTCAATGTGTGGATGGAAGGCCGAGCCGCGCCAGCACCAGGGTGCCGGCCGGAGATGAGGTGATGTGCAGGCTGCCGCCGATGGCTTCCATGCGTTCCGTCATATTGCGCAGGCCGATGCCGCGCTGCGGATGCAGGGCGATGCCGTCGAAATCGAAGCCGCCGCCATTATCCTGGATGCGCAATTCCACCGCCTTGCCCGCCTCGCGCAGGCTCACTTCCACGCCGCTGGCGTGGGCATGGCGCTCGCAATTGGTCAGCGCTTCCTGGGCGATGCGGAACAGCACGGTATTGACCATGTCGGGCAAGCCCTCGCCCGCCGCCGCAGGGCTGGCCGTGAAACTGGCCTGCGCGCTGCTGCTGTCGTTAAATTCATGCACCAGGTGGTCGAGCGCGGCGGCCAGGCCCAGGTCGTCGAGGATGGCCGGGCGCAGGTTGTGCGAAATGCGCCGCACCTCGCCCAGCACCTTGTTCAGCTGCTCGGCGGCCCGCTCGAAGGTGGCGGGCGCCTTTTCTTTCTGTTCCGTATTGCCGGCCAGGCGCGCGATGCCCGCCTCGATCTGCAGCTTGATGGAGACCAGCCACTGACTGATGCCGTCATGCAAGTCGCGCGACAGCCGCGCCCGTTCCTCTTCCTGCGATTCGACCACGCGCTGCGCCAGCACTTTCAGCTTGGCGTCGGCCACGCGCAATTCGCGCAAGTTCAGCACCAGGCCGCAGGCGGCCACCAGCAGGGAACCGAGGATGGCGATGGCGGCGATCAGCTCCATGGTCGAGCGGATATTGCGCGACTGCTGGGCGTCAACCTTGGCCAACGCCTGGTCCACGTCATCCATGTAAATGCCGGTACCCATCATCCAGCCCCACTCCGGCATCAATATCACATAGCCGAGCTTGGGCGCGGACTTGTTGGTCGAGGGCTTGATCCAGTTGTAGCGCTCGAAGCCGCCGCCGCTCCTGGCGCGCTGCATCAGGCGCTGGATGGTCAGGTTGCCGTCCGCGTCGCGCAACTCCCACAGATTCTGCCCCACCAGCTCGGGCTGGCGCGGATGCATCAGCGACTTGCCCTGCAAATCATAGATGAAGAAATAACCATCGTCGCCATAGCTGAGGGCGGACAGGATGCGCTTGGCTTCCTCTTGCGTGGTGGCATCCTTGCGGCCCGAGCCATATAACGAGGCGATGGAATGGCTGGCGAGGGTCACGTAATGCTTGAGCTCGGCCTCTTTACTAGCCAGATACGCTTGCTGGATGGTGGCGCGCTGCTGCTCGGCCAGGGTAATCGCCTGGTGCCGCACGGCAAACGCGATGGCGCACAGGGCAAGGATGAGCGGCGTGATGGCCAGGAAGATGACTTTCTGTCTGAGTTTCATGGCCTGGCGCTCGGCGGCGTCGATGCTGGTGGGAATACGTGATTTTACGTCGCGGCGCGGCGATCATTCTGCGTAGTAATACTGAGCGTTACTGCGTAGTCGTGCGCTTGCGGCAATTATACGATTCCTGAATACTTGCCATAAGCTGCAAATACACCAAAAGTCACATCAAACTGGCGACGACCAGGACCCGCAACACACATCATCGCACGGCACAGCGCCCGTCAATCTCTGGAGGAAGCATGAACCGCATTTTCAAACAGCTCGGCTGGGCAGCGCTTGCGCTGGCCGGCGCCGGGTCCCTGGGCGTCGTCGCCCTGCAACGTGGCGAACCGATCAGCGCAATCTGGATCGTCATCGCCGCCGTCTGCGTCTACCTGATCGCCTACCGTTTCTACAGCCTGTTCATCGCCGACAAGGTGCTGGGCCTGGACGCACGCCGCATGACGCCGGCCTTCAAGCACAACGATGGCCTCGACCACGTGCCGACCAACAAGTATGTGCTGTTCGGCCACCATTTCGCCGCGATTGCCGGTGCCGGCCCCCTGGTCGGCCCCGTGCTGGCCGCGCAAATGGGCTATTTGCCCGGCATGCTGTGGATTCTTGCTGGCGTCGTATTTGCGGGCGCCGTGCAGGATTTCATCGTGCTGTTCATTTCCATGCGCCGCGACGGCCGCTCCTTGGGTGACCTGATCAAGGCTGAACTGGGCGAAATTCCCGGCATGATCGCCTTGCTGGGCTGCTTCATGATCATGGTCATCATCCTGGCCGTGCTGGCATTGATCGTCGTCAAGGCGCTGACCGGCTCCCCATGGGGCAGCTTCACCGTGATGGCGACGATTCCCATCGCCCTGTTCATGGGCGTGTACTCGCGCTTCATCCGCGTGGGCCGCATCGGCGAGATTTCCATCATCGGTTTTGTGCTGCTGATGCTGGCCATCATCGGCGGCCAGTATGTGCAGGAATCGGCCGTACTGGGCCCGATGTTTACGTTCACCGGCACGGAATTGACGTGGATGCTGATCGGCTACGGCTTCATCGCTTCCGTGCTGCCCGTGTGGCTGCTGCTGGCGCCGCGCGACTACCTGTCGACTTTCCTGAAAATCGGCACGATTCTGGGCCTGGCCATCGGCATCATCGTCGTCGCGCCTTACCTGAAAATGCCGGCCATGACCAAGTTCATCGACGGCTCCGGCCCGGTCTGGTCGGGCAATCTGTTCCCCTTCCTGTTCATCACCATCGCCTGCGGCGCCGTCTCCGGCTTCCACGCACTGATTTCCTCGGGCACCACGCCGAAGATGATTGAAAACGAAAGCCACGCCCGCTTCATCGGCTATGGCGCCATGCTGATGGAATCGTTCGTTGCCATCATGGCCCTGGTGGCCGCCTCGACCATCGAGCCGGGCATCTATTTCGCCATGAACAGCCCGGCCGCCCTGATCGGCACGACAGCCGAGTCCGCCGCACAGGCAATCTCGCAATGGGGCTTCTATGTCACGCCGGAAATGCTGACGCAGACGGCCAAGGATGTGGGCGAGCACAGCATCATCTCGCGCGCCGGCGGCGCACCGACCCTGGCGGTCGGCATGGCGCAAATCCTGTCCGGCGCCATCGGCGGCAAGGCCATGATGGCCTTCTGGTATCACTTCGCCATCCTGTTCGAGGCGCTGTTCATCCTGACGGCCGTCGATGCGGGCACGCGTGCGGGCCGCTTCATGCTGCAAGACTTGCTGGGCAGCTTCGTGCCAGCGCTGAAACAGACGGAAAACGTCATCGCCAACCTGCTGGCCACGGGCCTGTGCGTGGCGGCCTGGGGCTACTTCCTGTACCAGGGCGTGGTCGATCCGCTGGGCGGCATCAACACCCTGTGGCCGCTGTTCGGCATCGCCAACCAGATGCTGGCAGCCATCGCGCTGATCCTCGGCACCTGCGTGCTGTTCAAGATGAAAAAAGGCCGCTATGCGTGGGTCACCATCACGCCAACCATCTGGCTGCTGCTGTGCACCTTGACGGCGGGCTGGCAAAAGATCTTCGACGCCAATCCGCGCGTGGGGTTCCTCGCGCATGCCAAGAAATACTCGGCGGCGCTCGATGAAGGCACTCTGCTGGCACCGGCCAAGTCGGTGGCGCAGATGCAGCAGATCATCTTCAACGATTACCTGGACGCCGGCCTGGCCGCCTTCTTCGTCATCGTCGTGATCAGCGTGCTGTTCTTCGGCATCCGCACCATCATGAAGGCGCGCGCCGACAGCCAGCCGAGCACCAAGGAAACGCCGTTCCAGGCCATGCCCACGGTGCAATGATGATCGATGAAATCATCAAGGCTGGACGGTATCTGGGGCAAAGCATGCGGCTCATGTGCGGCTTGCCCGAGTACGACACCTATGTGGCGCACCGGGAAGTGACCCATCCCGGCGAGCCGATGATGACGTATGAAGAGTTCTTCCGCGAACGCCAGGAAGCCCGCTACGGCGGCGCCGGCAAGCGCGGCGGCTGCTGTTAGTAGCGGGGTCAGACCCTTCGGGTCTGACCCCAGCTTTTCACCGGGTTTGATTTTATGAACCCCAAAAGCAACAACTGGGGTCAGACCCGACAGGGTCCGACCCCGGAGTTCCCCTCCCCTCTCCTCCCTTAGACCCACATCAATATCAGGGTGTGTCTTCGCGTCTATATTTTTCCAATAGGAATTAAATAACAGTCAACGGACGACCGGGGAAGCAGCGAATTCATGTTCAATTTCCAACGCTCCAGCATCAGCCAGAAGCTGACCATGATCTCCGTACTGTCGTCGGGCTGCGCGCTGCTGCTGGTGTTCGTGGCGTTTGCGCTGACGTCCGTGCTCAACCACAAGAACGATGAAGGCAAGCAACTGCTGTCGCTGGCGGGCGTGATCGGTGCGGCCAGCGCGGTGCCCTTGCTGGCGGGCAAACCTGCCCAGGCGCAGGCGGAACAGGTGCTGGCCGCGCTGGCCGCGCGCGACGAGGTGGCCCAGGCGGCCCTGTTCGACCGGGGCGGGCGCCTGTTCGCCCTGTACCGCGCGCCGCAGCATGCGGATGGCCTGGCAGCACCGGAAGACATGGACCCGGCCCTGCTGGCCGACATGGCCGTGCAGCCCGTCACGCAAGGCGCGGGCACGACCCTGGCGCCCGCCATGCGCCTGTACCGTCCCGTCTACCGGCCCGGCGAGCCGCAACAGATCATCGGCGCCGTGCTGATCGAGGCAGACCTGAACCACATGTGGCGCGACATCGGCCGCCACGTGGGCGCCATCGGCGGCGCCACCGTGCTGTCCTTCCTGATCGCCGTCTTCCTGGCGCGGCGCTTCAAGAGCGTGATCGCCGAGCCGATCACCAAGCTGATTGATACGGCGCAAAAGGTATCGAGCAGCCAGACCTACAGCCACCGCATCGCGCACCAGCGCAGCGACGAGCTGGGCGTGCTGATCGACAGTTTCAACGACATGCTGGCGCAGATCGACAGCCGCGACAGTACCCTGGCCAATTACCGCGACCAGCTCGAGCGCCAGGTGGGCGTGCGCACGGCGCAGCTGGAAAAGGCCAAGGATGCGGCCGAAGCGGCCAGCCAGGCGAAAAGCGCCTTCCTCGCCACCATGAGCCATGAAATCCGCACGCCGATGAATGGCGTGCTGGGCATGACGGAACTGCTGCTGGCCAGCCCTTTGAGCCCGCAGCAGCGCCACTACACGAGCATGGTGCAGCGCTCGGGGCAAAATTTGCTGGTGATCATCAACGACATCCTCGACTTTTCCAAGATCGAGGCGGGCAAGCTGAGCGTGGAATACATCCGCTTCAATTTCCGCGAATTGCTCGACGACATAGAACACGTGTTCGCGCCGCAGGCGGAAGCGAAGAACATCAGCCTGGAATTCGATATCGCGTTTGACATTCCCATCGCCATTTGCGGCGACCCGAACCGTTTGCGCCAGATCATCGTCAATCTGCTGGGCAATGCCATCAAGTTCACGGAAACAGGCAAGGTCACCGTGAAAGTGACCGTGTGCAGCGAAGACGCGCCCAGCGTGGGCTTGCGCTTCGAGGTGCACGACACGGGCATCGGCGTGTCGAGCGAGGCGCAGACGCGCATCTTCGAATCGTTCTCGCAGGCCGATGGTTCGACCACGCGCAAGCACGGCGGCACGGGCCTGGGCTTGACGATCTCGAAACAGCTGGTGGAGCTGATGGGCGGCACTATCGGCGTCGATAATGCTTTAACGCAAGGATCGATCTTCTGGTTCGAAGTAAATTTCGATAAGCGGCGAGTCGACAGCGATGACCCGTCCTTCAACCTGAAAACCACACGAGGGTTACGCGCCTTGATCGTCGACCACACCCCCGCCACGCGCGCCGTGCTGGAGCGGCAGCTGGCCAGCTGGCACATCGGCTGCGACAGCGCCGGCACGGCCAGCGACTGCCTGAGCAAGCTGCGCGCGGCCGCGCAGGCGGGCACGCCGTATGCCGTGGCCCTGCTCGACATGGAATTGCCGCGCACCAGCGGCCTAGCCCTGGCCGCCACCATCAAGAGCGACCCGCTGCTGGCCGACCTCAAATTACTGCTGCTGAGCACGGAACAGGCGGCGGCCGACCCCGTGCAGCGGCGCGAGGCGGGCGTGGCTTTCCAGCTGATCAAGCCGGCGCGCGAATGCGACCTGTTCGACTGCATCGTCACGCCGCCGCGCGCCAGCGAGAGCATGCGCATCCATCCGCCGAGCGCGTCCCGACAAGTGGGCCGGCGCCAGCGCCGCCGCGTGCTGCTGGCCGAGGACAATCCCGTCAACGTGGAAGTGGCGCTGGCCATGCTCGACAGCCTGGGCCTGGACGTGGTCTGCGCGCACAACGGCGAAGAAGCCTTGCAGGCGGCGCAGGCCGAGGATTTCGATCTGATCCTGATGGATTGCCAGATGCCCGTGATGGACGGCTTTGCCGCCACGGCGGAAATTCGCCGCCACGAACAGCAGTGCGGCCACGCGCGCGTGTTGCCCATCGTCGCCATCACGGCCAATGCGCTGCAGGGCGACCGCGAGGCATGCCTGGCGGCTGGCATGGACGATTACCTGAGCAAGCCTTTTACGCAGCAGGACCTGGGCCACACGATTGCGCGCTGGATCACCCTGCCGCGCGCGGCCACCGTGCACCACAGTGAGGCGCCGCAGGCGCAAACACCGCAAGCGCCTGTGGAAGTGCCGCCCGAACCGCCGCCCGAGGTAACGCCGCCATCGGCCGCCCCGCCAGCGGGCCAGCCGCTGAACCGGCAAGCGCTGGAAAACATCCGCGCCCTGTCGCGCACCGATGGCGATGCGCTGCTGGAACGGGTCATCCTGGCTTTTACCAGCGAGACGCCGCGCCAGTTGAGCGCCATGCGCGCAGCGATCGCCGGCGCGGATGCGGAAGCGCTGCGCAAGGTGGCGCACAGCCTCAAGTCGGGCAGCGCCAACGTGGGCGCCGATGGCCTGGCGCAGCTGTGCAAGGAGATGGAAAAACTGGGCCGCGCCGGTAGTACCGAAGGCGCGGCTGCCCTGCTGCAGCAGATGCAGCAAGCCTTCCTGGCCGTACGCGAATCGCTGAACGCCATCCTCGTGAAGGAACACTGACATGACAGCGCCCCTCCCTCCCCCACGCGGCCTGGTGCTGGTCGCCGACGACGATCCCGTGATGCGCCTGCTGATGCGGCAAATGCTCACCCAGGTAGGCCTGGACGTGATCGAGGCCGAAGACGGCGTGCAGGCGCTGGCCAGCTACAAGCACAGCGGGCCGGACCTGGTCATGCTCGACGTCGACATGCCGGCCCTGGACGGCTTTGCCGTGTGCCGCGAAATCCGCCGCCAGGAAGTGGGCGGCACGGTGCCCATCATCATGGTCACGGGCGGCGACGAGCTGGAAGCCGTCACGCGCGCCTACGAGGTGGGTGCCACGGACTTCATTTCCAAGCCCATCAACTGGCCCATCCTGGGCCACCGCGTGCTGTACGTGCTGCGCGCCAGCGACGCCATCGCCCGCCTGCGCATCGCCGACGCGCACAACCGCGCCGTGCTGGCCGCCATCCCCGACACCTTCTTTCGCCTCAATCGCGAAGGCTTTTATCTCGACTATGAACAGGGGCACGACGCCAGCGCCGGCTTTTCCCTCAGCGACTGCGTGGGCAACCATATCGGCGACGTGCTGCCGCCCGAAATCGCCGCGCGCCTGCTGGACAAGGCGCACGCCGTGCTGACCACGCAACATATCGGCTCGGTCGACTACACGCTCACGCACGAAGACAGCACGCGCCATTTCGAGGCGCGCCTGGTGGCGACGGGGGCCGACGAGGTGCTGGGCCTGGTGCGCGACATCAGCGAACGCAAGCGCACGGAAGAGCAGATCCGCCGCCTCGCCTATTGCGACAGCCTGACGGGCATCCCCAACCGCCAAGCCTTCCTGGAAACCCTGGAGCGCGAACTGCTGCGCTCGAAGGAGCACGACAAGAAATTCGCCGTGCTGTTCATGGACCTCGATGCCTTCAAGCGCATCAACGACACTCTGGGCCACGACGTGGGCGACCATTTGCTCAAGGTGGTGTCCGAGCGCCTGCGCGAAACCATCCGCCCCAGCGATCTGGTGCTGCGCGCCGAACACGAGTTTGAGGCCAGCTTCGGCGGCAGCAACCTGGCGCGCCTGGGCGGCGACGAATTCACGATTTTGATACCCGACCTGGAGCGGGTGGAAGACGCGCTGAACGTGGCGCACCGGGTCAAGGAAGCCATGCGCCGGCCCTTCATGATCGAGGGGCACGAGATTTTCGTCACGGCCAGCATCGGCATTTCGCTGTATCCGGAAGATGGCGAGGACTGCAATTCGCTGTTGAAATATGCGGACACGGCCATGTACCACGCGAAGAACTGCGGCAAGAACAACGCCAAGCTGTACAGCTCATCGCTGACGATGGAAATCATGAGCCACGTCAAGATGGAAGTGGGTCTGCGCAAAGCCTTGCAGAACAACGAGCTGTACTTGCTGTACCAGCCGCAGATCGACGTGCCCAGCACGCAGATCGTCGGCGTGGAAGCGCTGGTGCGCTGGCGCCATCCCGAACGGGGCATCATCTCGCCCACGGAATTCATCCCGCTGGCCGAAGAGACGGGGTTGATCGTGCCCATCGGCGAATGGGTGCTGCGCACGGCGTGCAACCAGGCCAAGGCGTGGCAAAGCGACAGCGGGCGCGCCATCCGCATGGCCGTGAACCTGTCGGCCAAGCAATTCAAGGATGAAAACCTGATGCAGATCGTGCTCTCGGCGCTGGCCGACACGGGCCTTGATGCGCGCCTGCTGGAACTGGAATTGACGGAGGGAACGTTGATGGACGATGCGCGCGCCACCATGGTGACGCTGGAGCAATTGCGCGGCATCGGCGTGTATCTGTCCATCGACGACTTCGGCACGGGATACTCGTCGATGAATTATCTGAAACGCTTCGACGTGCGGGCCCTGAAGATCGACAAGAGCTTTATCGCAGGCTTGCCGCAGGATACGGAAAACGCGGCCATCACGCGCGCCATCATCGCCATGGCGCATGGCTTGAAGATGGTGGTGGTGGCCGAGGGCGTGGAGACGGACGAGCAACTGCTGATGCTGGAAGAATACGGCTGCGACATGGCGCAGGGATACTTTTTAGGCCACCCGTCGCCACACGACACGATCACGGCCATGCTGGCCAGGCAGGCTGGCCAGCTGGCCAGCGTGGAAACTAGAGCACTTCGAAGGCAAGGATTTGCGTGACTTGCTGCGGATTAAAATTATCGTCGGAAATCATCACCAGGCTGCGGCGGCCGTTTTCCAGGCGCGGGCCCCAGCTGATACCTTCGATATTATCGACCTTGGGCAGGCCGATCTTTTCCAGGTCCAGCAGCAGGCGCTTGCGCGCCGGCACGTAGGCAGCACCGGCCAACGCCGGGATGGCCTGGATGTCGCTGGCGCCATCGGTGTCCATCGCGTAGATGCGCACATGGTTGGTGTAGATGCCATCGGCGTGTTCCACGCCGGCCCGCTCCACCACCAGCACCTGGTGGTCGTTCACCGCAAGAATTTCCGACACGCCATTGTCCGCTTCGCGCCCCGGCGCGGGCCGCGAGGCCACGGCTTCAATCGGATACGCATACTGGCGCAGCACGGTGCCGGCGCGGTCCAGGCGCGTGATGCGCACCACGGAGCCATTGTCGGGCGTGGCCAGCGGGCCATCCTGGTACAGGGCCGCTTCCATGCCCAGCCACAGGCTCTTGCCATCCGAGGAAAACGACAGTGCCTCGAAGCTCATGTTGTTGCGCGAGCCCGTTTCTTCCTGCGAGACATTGAACATGGCGGGCGTGGGCAAGGTAGCCAGGTAGTGGCCGCCGCTATCGGCGTGGCGCACGAACGGGTGCAGACCCACCTTGCGGTTGCCTTCGCTGCCATACCACAGGCTGCCGTCCTGCGGATCGACGCGGATGGTTTCGATGTCGGGCACTTGGTCGCCCTG
Source organism: Janthinobacterium sp. SUN073 (assembly GCF_030397665.1). GTDB lineage: Bacteria > Pseudomonadota > Gammaproteobacteria > Burkholderiales > Burkholderiaceae_D > Janthinobacterium. The sequence continues at coordinate 85,779 of NZ_JAPUBT010000011.1, forward strand.
GTCCAGTTTTGCATGCGCCAGGTTCGGGTAGCGGCTACCGTCCGGCTGCGTGAAGAAATGCACGCTGCTCAAGGTCACGCCCGTAAATGCCTTGCTGTCATAGTTCAAGGCAGCGCGGTAGAAGCGGGCCGGATTGATTTCCGAGCGGTCATCGCTTTCCATCACCCAGCTCTTGTTGGCCGCATCGTAGTCGATGCCGGACAAGCCGCCCACCGTGGTGCCCTCGAATGCCTGCTTCAAGGCGATGCGCTGCTCGCCGATCAGGCGCAGGCCGGCAATCGGCGCGTCGTGCGGGAAGCTGGCGCAGGCGGAGAGGAGGATGGACACCGCCAGCGCGGGGATCAGGCGCGCGCGCAGGGCACGGAGGGATGACTGCTTCACGATATTCCTTAATCAAACCCCAAGGGCAGAATCCGGGGTCGGACCCTGAGGGTCCGACCCCAGTCCTTGCCTGGGGTCAAAATGATTTGCCAAGCTAAACCTACACCACCCCAGCGGCCTTGAGCCGCGCAATGGCAGCCGCGTCATAGCCCAGCGACGCCAGCACCTCGTCGTTGTGCTGGCCCAGAGTCGGCCCCAGCCACTGCGTCTTGCCCGGCGTGGCGGACAGTTTCGGGCTGATGGCGGGCAATTTGACGGGCGTGCCGTCGGCGAAATGGTGTTGTTCGAACATGTCGCGGGCGAGAAATTGCGGATCGCTCATCATATCCCGCACGGAGTAAATTTTGCCGGATGGCACATCGGCCGCCTTCAGCACGGCCAGCGCGCTGTCTATCGTGTGCGTGGCGCACCAGGCGCCGATGGCGTCGTCGATTTCCTGCGTGCGCGCCACCCTGCCGTCGTTGCGCGCCAGTTGCGGGTCGCCCGCCATGTCGATGCGGCCCATGGCCAGCATCAATCGCTTGAAAATGGCGTCGCCGTTGCCGGCAATCACGATGTTTTCGCCGTCGCCCGTCGTGTAGGTGTTCGAGGGCACGATGCCGGGCAAGGAACCGCCCGTGCGCTCGCGCACCACGCCCGCCTGGTCGTATTCGGGCACCAAGGACTCCATCAGGTTGAACACGGATTCGTACAGGGCCACGTCGACCATCTGGCCTTCCCCGGAGGCCACCCCGCCGGTCACGTCGCGGTGGCGCAGCGCCATCATGGCGCCGATCACGCCGTGCAGGGCCGCCACCGAGTCGCCGATCGACACGCCGACCCGCACGGGCGGGCGGTCGGCAAAGCCGGACACATAGCGCAAGCCGCCCATCGATTCTCCGATCGCGCCAAAGCCGGGCAAATCCTTCATCGGCCCCGTCTGGCCGAAACCGGACAGGCGCACCATGATGAGGGAGGGCTTTTCCTTTTTCAGCTGTTCGTAGCCCAGGTCCCACTTTTCCAGCACGCCGGGGCGGTAGTTCTCGATGATGATGTCCGCTTCCAGGGCCAGCTGGCGCGCGATGGCGCGGCCTTCGGGCGACTTCAGGTTCAGGGTCAGACTTTTCTTGTTGCGCGCCTGCACCGACCACCACAAGGAGGTGCCATCTTTCAGCACGCGCCAGGTACGGATGGGATCGCCGCCATCGGGCGACTCGATCTTGATCACGTCGGCGCCGAATTCGGCCAGCATGCGGGCGCAGAACGGCCCCGCGATCAGGGTGCCCAGTTCCAGGACTTTAATGCCTGCCAAAGGACCAGCCGACGTTTTTTCTTGCATGATTTAGGTTGCCCTGCGGTCGAGCATCGCGCGGGCAATCGTGCCCGCGTCGACGTATTCCAGTTCGCCGCCCACGGGTACGCCGCGGGCCAGGCGACTCACGCGCAAGCCCCGCGCCTTCAGCATTTCGCTGATGTAATGGGCCGTCGCTTCGCCTTCATTCGTGAAATTGGTGGCCAGCACCACTTCACCGACCACGCCATCGTTGGCGCGGCCGAGTAATTTTTCGAGGTGGATATCTTTCGGGCCGATGCCATCGAGCGGAGAGAGTCGCCCCATGAGCACGAAATACAGGCCCTTGTAGGTGAGCGTCTGCTCGATCATCAGCTGGTCGGCAGGCGTTTCCACCACGCACAGCAAGCGCTTGTCGCGCTCTTCGTCGAGACAGGTCTCGCACACTTCGTGTTCGGTAAAGGTATTGCACAGGCCGCAGTGATGCACGGCATCGACGGCCTGGAACAGGGCGCGCGACAGCATGGCCGCGCCTTCCCTATCATGCTGCAACAAATGAAATGCCATCCGCTGCGCCGACTTGGGGCCGACGCCGGGCAGGCGCCGCAGCGCCTCGGTCAAAAATTCAAGCGACTTGGACATGGATCAACCCTGCCCCGTGCCACAGATCGAGCGCATGCGGGATTGCATCAGAATGGCATTTTGAAGCCGGCAGGCAAGTTCATGCCGCCGGTCAATCCTGCCATTTTTTCAGCGGACGTCGCTTCCGCCTTGCGCACGGCGTCGTTGAAGGCGGCAGCCACCAGGTCTTCCAGCATGTCCTTGTCGTCGGCCAGCAGCGACGGGTCGATGGAGACGCGCTTGACGTCGTTCTTGCACGTCATGACGATTTTCACCAGGCCGGCGCCGGACTGGCCTTCCACTTCCACCAGCGCCAGTTGGTCCTGGGCCTTTTTCATGTTGTCTTGCATTGCTTGCGCCTGCTTCATCAGGCCAGCCAGTTGATTTTTCATCATGAGAATGCTCCGTTAATTCAGTTTGTGAGTGTGTTAATCATCAATGCAGGGTCGGCGCGGCGGAGCCGGCCGGTGCAGGGGTAATCGTTCCCGGCACGACAAAAGCGTCGAATGCACGCTTCATGTCGAGCACGAAGGGATCGCTGGCGATGGTTGCTTCCGCTTGCAGCTGGCACGCCTCGCGGTGGGCCTGCGCTTCCGCGCTGGCCGTGTACCAGACGGCGCCCAGTTCCGTGTCGACCGCGACCTTGCGGCCGAAGCGTTCGGTGAGCGCGGCCGCCAGTTTTTCCACGTTGGCCGGGCTGCGCCACGTGTCGATCGGCACGCGCAGGCGGAACGTGGTGCTGTGGCCATCGTGCAGGCATTCGATCAGCTCGGCCTGCACGGCCAGCTGCTGGGCCACGCCGCGCAAGGGCAGCACGGCGGCGACGGCCGGCCAGTTGCCATCCCAGTCCAGGCCCGGCACGGGCGTGATCACGTACGGCCCGCTGGGCGCGGCTTGCTTGGCGGCGCGCTGCGGCATGACGACGGCGGGCTGCTCGGAACTTTGCGCGGCGGGTGCCGACACGGCAGCCGACGCGCTGTCGTCGGAAAATTCGGTGACCCACGGCGGCAAGTCGTCGTCGGCGGGCGCCTGCTGTGGCGGTGCCTGGCGTGCCGGCTGCACGGGCGCGGGTGCGAGCGCGGCCACGGGAGCTTCCATCACGGCGACGGGCGGCGCATCATCCCACGGTGCCGGCGCTTTCGCGGCGGCCGGTGGTGGCGGTGCAGCCTGGACGGGCGCTGCCGGAGCCGGCGCAGCGATGGCAGCGGCCGGTGCGGGGGCAGCCGGCTTGGGCGCCGATGTTGGCGCCGATGGCGCGCTGCCCGGACGGCCTTTCGAGGCGGCGCGGGCCGCTTCCAGCGCCGCATTGATGGCGGCGCGCGCGGAACTGATCGGCGCGCCCGAGGCTGCCGGGGCAGCCACAGCAGCAGGCGGCGGCGCTGCCGGTGCCGGGGCTGGGACAGGTGCAGCCACACGTGGCGGCGGCGCTTCGCTGCGCGCCATGCTGGCGGCTGCGGCGGCAACGACGGCGGGCGGGGTCACGGTTGCATGGCTGGCCACGCTGTTGGTGGCGGCGCGGGCGGCAGGAGCGGATGCGCCAGCGGCGGCGCGCGCGGCGGCGACAGCGGCGGGACGGTGGCCCGTTGCAGCGGCCGGTGCAGCCGCCGGCACGCCATCGGCGCCACCTATGCCGGGCCGAAAGGCCAGCATGCGCAGCAAGGTCATGGTAAAACCCGCGTATTCGTCGGGCGCCAGGCCCAGTTCATTGCGGCCATGCACGGCGATCTGGTAAAACAGCTGCACTTCTTCCGCGTCAAACGCGGCAGCAAGTCGCACGATGTCCGCGTATTCCGGCAAATCCTGCGGCAAGGCGGCCGGCACGGTTTGCGCCAGCGCAATGCGATGCAGCAAGGTGCCCAAATCCTGCAGCGCGCCGTTATACGACAGGCTGCGCGATGCCATCTCGTCGGCCACTGCCAGCAGATCGGCACCGTCCTGCTGCGCCAGTGCGTCGAGCAGGCGCACCAGGTACGATTGGTCGAGCGCGCCCAGCATGCCTTGCACGGCATCGAGCGTGACTTCGCCGGCCGCGTAGGCGATGGCCTGGTCCGTCAGCGACAGCGCATCGCGCATGGAACCGTGGGCGCCCTGGGCCAGCAGGCGCAAGGCCGGCTGTTCGAAATCGATGCCTTCCTGTCCCAGGATATTGTCCAGGTGGCTGATGATGTGGCCGGGCGGCATCTGCTTGAGGTTGAACTGCAGGCAGCGCGACAGCACGGTCACGGGAATCTTTTGCGGGTCCGTCGTGGCCAGGATGAACTTGACGTGTTCAGGCGGCTCTTCCAGCGTCTTCAGCATGGAATTGAACGCGTGGTTCGTCAGCATGTGCACCTCATCGATCATATAGACCTTGAAGCGCGCATTGCTTGGCGCGTAGACCGCCTGTTCCAGCAGCTGCGCCATTTCATCGACGCCGCGGTTCGACGCCGCATCCATCTCTATATAGTCGACAAAGCGCCCCGCGTCGATCGCCGTGCACGCTTCGCACACGCCGCAAGGCTGGGCCGTGATGCCGCCCGTGCCGTCGGGGCCGATGCAATTGAGCGACTTGGCCAGGATACGCGACAGGGTCGTCTTGCCGACGCCGCGCGTGCCCGTGAACAGGTAGGCGTGATGCAATCGGCCGCTGTGCAAGGCATGCGTGAGCGCGCGCACGACGTGCTCCTGGCCGACGAGCGTCTCGAAATTCTTGGGGCGGTACTTACGGGCGAGGACTTGATAGGACATGCTGAGATTTTACCATGCGATTTTGCGGGTGATCCTGCGCGGCGGGCGCAAGCCTCATGGCCGGGCCACATTCAAATATGGCAAACGCGGCAAAGCAGCAATTGTATAACATGGAGAGTGGCATTCTGGAAAATCAGGCAAGCATGCGGACTGGCAAAACACAGCGCCGCAAAACAAAAAAGCCGCCAACGGCAGCTTTACTGTTTGTTTCCCGAAGGAGGCGAGCCTGATCTGCGGCACTCATGGTTAATAGCCGTGGCTGCTTCGTTCCCGACCTGACCAGGTTAGCCATGCCACGATGCGCAGGGGCCCGCCAGGGACAATTATAACCGACCTGCGCAAGATTGGGGAAGTTGCTGCGCGACCATGCTAACCCAAAGGCAAAATCTGGGGTCGTACCCTGAGGGTACGACCCCGGCATCTGCTCTTGGGTTGGCCTTACAGGCCCAGCTCTTGCCAGATGCCATCCACCTTGGCCTTCACTTCCGGCGTCATGGCAATCGTCGTGCCCCACTCGCGCGTCGTTTCGCCCGGCCATTTATTCGTCGCATCGATGCCCATCTTGCTGCCCAGGCCGCTGACGGGAGAGGCGAAGTCCAGGTAGTCGATGGGCGTGTTGTCGACCAGGGTGGTGTCGCGGATGGGGTCGACGCGCGTGGTGATGGCCCAGATGACCTCTTTCCAGTCGCGGATATTCACGTCTTCGTCGACCACCACGATGAACTTGGTATACATGAACTGGCGCAGGAAGCTCCACACGCCGAACATCACGCGCTTGGCGTGGCCCGCGTACTGTTTCTTGATCTGCACCACGGCCATGCGGTAGCTGCAGCCTTCGGGCGGCAGATAGAAATCCGTGATTTCGCTGAACTGCTTTTGCAGCAGCGGCACGAACACTTCGTTCAGCGCCAGGCCCAGCACGGCCGGCTCGTCGGGCGGCTTGCCCGTGTACGTGGAGTGGTAAATCGGGTCGCGGCGCATGGTGATGCGGTCGATGGTAAACACGGGGAAACTGTCCTGCTCATTATAGTAGCCCGTGTGGTCGCCATACGGCCCTTCCAGCGCGTGTTCATAGCCGCTCGGATGGTTTTCATCCGGGTAGATATGGCCTTCGAGCACGATTTCGGCCGAGGCGGGCACGCGCAGCTCGCTGCCGATGGCTTTCACCAGCTCCGTGCGGCTGCCGCGCAGCAAGCCGGCGAACTGGTATTCGGACAGGCTATCCGGCACCGGCGTGACGGCCCCTAATATAGTAGCGGGATCGGCGCCCAGCGCGACGGCGATCGGATACGGCTTGCCCTTGCTTTGAATCGCATGCTCGCGGAAGTCCAGCGCCCCGCCCCGGTGCGCCAGCCAGCGCATGATGACCTTGTTGCGTCCCAGTACTTGCTGGCGGTAGATGCCCAGGTTTTGCCGCTTCTTGTTCGGCCCCTTGGTGATCACCAGGCCCCAGGTGATCAGGGGAGCGACGTCGCCGGGCCAGCAATGCTGGATGGGCAGGCGCGCCAGATCCACGTCATTGCCTTCCCATACGATTTCCTGGCACTTCGCGCCGCGCAACTCTTTCGGCGACATGTCCCACACGGACTTCACCAGCGAACCGAGGCCCAGCAGATCCTTGAAATCCTTCGGCGGTTCCGGCTCCTTCAGGCGCGCCAGCACATGGCCGATCTTGCGCAACTCGCTGACGTCTTCCGCTCCCATGCCCAGCGCCACGCGGCGCGTGGTGCCGAACAGATTGCCCAGCACCGGCATGTCGTAGCCCGTCGGATGATTGAACAGCAAGGCCGGTCCGCCTGCGCGCAAGGTGCGGTCGCACACCTCCGTCATCTCCAAAATCGGCGAAATGGGGGTCGAAATGGGCTTAAGTTCCCCCATTTGTTGCAGTTGAGAAATAAAATCTCGCAAATCTGAATATTTCATGTGTTTTTAATTTTTTTTGACGTCGGACGCCGTTGCTGAAGGATCTATGCCAAGTAATTGATTTTATTGGCTTTTGGCACAATGCAAGACAAAAAGTAAGACATAAAAGTAATAAAGAATCGATTCGTTAGTATTGACTTGATATAAAACGGCTTCTACAATTCGCCCAACTTGAAAGAGCACGCCGGCCCAGAGCTTGATTTTAGCGTTTCTCTTTCATTCACGGAGTCGGGGCTCCACATGACATTTTAAGGAGTGTTTTCAAAAGGCGTCTGCCTTACCCCCGGTAAAAGTTGTATTGCGACTGATCCAATACCAGCATGGGACCGATCAGCTCAAGCAAGCAATGACGGCGTTTCTCGCACGCATCCATACGCGGCGGAAACGATGATATTTCTGATGCACGGCATTGGCAGTACCCACAACACCGCGAGACCGCGGAGGGACTGCCTGTTGACGCGACATTTCGGGGAACTCTATGACTCATCGTAGCACTGAAGCAGCATTGCCTGCTTCAACCGTGGCTGGCCAGCCAGCGTTGGCGCGTTTGCGTGCCCGCGCACAAGCCATTTCGGCACGTGGGGTATTGACCACGGCGCAACACACACTGACAGTCTTCGGCATTTCCGCCCTGGCACTGATCGCCCTGCTGATGTTCCGCCCCGACCTGGGCAAGCAACTGACGCACAGCCTGTTCCCGCTGCCGATGGCAGAGGCGCAAGCCGTTGAAGCGCCGGCCCTGTCGGCACTGATGGAAGCGCCTGCATCCGTGCAAATGGCCGCCGCCAACGAGGCACCTTTGACCAAGGAAGAAAAAGCCTTGCTGGGCACGCAAAAGCAGCAGCAATGGGTCACCAACTGGCTCTCCAAACGCTACCGCGTGGCCAACGATGCGACCAATATGCTCGTCTCGACGGCGTACCTGACGGCCCGCGAAATCAAGCTGGACCCGCTGCTGATCCTGGCCGTGATGGCCATCGAATCGGGCTTGAACCCGTTCGCGGAAAGCCCCGTCGGCGCCCAAGGCTTGATGCAAGTCATGTCGAAAGTGCACCATGAGCGCTTCCAGGAAATGGGCGGCGTGCAAGCGGCCCTGAACCCGGTCGCCAACATCCGCGTCGGCTCGCTGATCCTGAAAGACTACGTCACGCGTGGCGGTTCCGTCGAAGCTGGCCTGAAAACCTACGTAGGCGCCGCCAATTTCGCCACCGACTCGGGCTACGGCTCGCGCGTGCTGGCCGAATACCGCCGCCTGAAGCAAGTATCGGCTGGCCAGCGCGTGCCGACCAGCACGCCGGTGATGGCATCGAACACGCCAGCGCCAGCCAAGGCGCCGGCAGCGGAAAGCGGCAGCATCACCATCAAGATTGCACCACATAACGAGATCGCTGGCCTGTGACCCTTTAAAAGCCCTCACAGGGGCATCCAAAAAGCAGCACCCAAAAATAGCACCCAATGAAAAAGCCACCGCACGCAAGTGCCGGTGGCTTTTTTATTGCCCTGCGGCAGCAGCCGCAGGAACTACGCTCTATATTACTTGCGCTTGTTGGCGCCCACTTCTTCCTCGCGGAATTTCACTGCCAGCTTGTCGAGCACGCCGTTCACATACTTGTGGCCGTCGATGCCGCCAAACGACTTGGCCAGCTCGACCGCTTCGTTGATGACGACGCGGTACGGGATTTCCATGTTGTTCTTCAGCTCGAACGCGCCGATCAGCAGAATGCCGTGTTCGATGGGCGACAGTTCCGCGATGTTGCGGTCGATCAAGGGAGCCATGCTGTCGCGCAGCGCCAGCGAATCCTTGATGGCGCCGTACAGCAGCACCGTGAAATGATCGCCATCGGCCTTGTCGAAACCATGCGCGGCGCGAATATTGTTCACGACGGTGGTCGCGTCTTCATTGTTCAGCAGCCACTGGTACAAGCCCTGCAGCGCAAACTCACGCGCGCGGTGACGCGGCGTGCGGTTTTTGCTGGGATTGGCGAGCAAATTTTTCTCAGTCATGATTGTTACCTGTTCTTAAGTACGTGTTCACTACAAATTCCGGCGAGACACTGCGGCGCGCTTTTAGGCAGCGCAGCCGCAATTCAAGCGTGCGTGAGAAGGATGTCAGGGCAAGGCGCGAGGCCGAAGACAGTACGAAAGTACGGCGAGGCCTTGCAACGCAGCCATGGCATTCTTATCACACGCGCTTAATCTTCGTCGGTGTCCTGCAACTCTTCTAGCGCTTGCGCTAAATTAGCCATTTCCACTGCCACGCGTGCCGCTTCGGCTCCCTTGACCAGCATGCGCACTTCCGCCTGCTCGTCGTTTTCGGTCGTCAACACTGCGTTGGCGATGGGGATGCCGTAATCGAGACCGATGCGCGTGATGCCTGCGCCCGATTCGTTCGATACCAGCTCGAAGTGGTAGGTTTCACCGCGAATCACGGCGCCCAGTGCGATCAGGGCGTCGAATTGCTCGGTTTCTGCCATTTTTTGCAGAATCAGTGGGATTTCCAGGGCGCCCGGCACGGTCACGTGCAGGATATCTTCATCGGCCACGCCCAGCTTGCTCAACTCTTCCAGGCATGCCGACAGCAAGCCACCACCGACGATTTCATTGAATCGTGCCTGGACGATACCGACGCGCAAACCTTCGCCGGCAAAATTGGTTTCATACGTTCCTACGCTCATCATATGCCTCTTTATATGTGCTCAGCGGCGGCGCCGTGCGCCGGGCCACTGAAGGTGATTAATTACTGCTGGCCAGGATGGCACTGAAAACCCGTTACTTCCAGGTCGAAACCGGCCATCGACGGCATCTTGCGGGGGCTGGCCAGCAATTGCATCTTGCTCACGCCCAGGTCGCGCAGGATTTGCGCGCCGATGCCGTAGCTGCGCAAGTCCATGCTGGCGGCACGGCCTTTCGGCTTGGCTTGCGGCGTGTCCAGAGCGGCGAACTGGGCAAACAGCTCGCCCGACGTCTCGCCGCAGTTCAGCAAGACCATCACGCCCCGTTCGGACTGCTTGATGGCGGCCATCGAGGCCGCTACAGTCCACGAGTGGGTGGTCGCTTCGCTTTCCAGCACGTCCAGCAGGGAAACAGGCTGGTGCACGCGCACCAGCGCTTCCAGGCCGGGCGCCAGGTCGCCATGCACGAGGGCCAGGTGAGCCGAGGCGCTGGGCTTGTCGCGGAACGCGATCAAGCGGAATTCGCCATGCGCCGTGTGCAGGGTGCGCTCGGCAACGCGCTCGACCAGCGACTCCGTCTGGCTGCGGTAATGGATCAGATCGGCAATCGTGCCGATTTTCAGGCCATGCTGCTCGGCAAACACCAGCAAGTCCGGCAGGCGCGCCATGGTGCCGTCGTCCTTCATGATTTCGCAAATCACGGAAGCGGGCGTCAGGCCGGCCATGGCCGTCAAGTCGCAACCGGCTTCCGTATGGCCTGCGCGCATCAGCACGCCGCCTTTTTGCGCTTTCAGGGGGAAGATATGGCCAGGCTGGACGATATCGCTGGGCTGCGTGCCCTTGGCCACGGCCACCTGGATGGTCTTGGCGCGGTCGGCGGCGGAAATGCCCGTCGTCACACCTTCGGCCGCTTCGATGGAGACAGTAAAGTTGGTGCCATACGCCGTGCCGTTGCGCGATGTCATCATCGACAGGTTCAGCTCGTCGCAACGCTCTTCCGTCAGGGTCAGGCAGACCAGGCCACGCGCATGCGTGATCATGAAATTGATGGCTTCAGGCGTCACGAAATCGGCGGCAAGCACCAGATCGCCTTCATTTTCCCGGTCTTCTTCATCGACCAGTATCACCATGCGGCCGGCGCGCAATTCAGCGACGATCTCTTCGGTGCTGGATATAGACATCATTGATCCTCTTAGTGAGACTAAAAACTGAAACATCGCGTGCGAATATTCCGCGAATTTCCGGGAATTTTCTTATAACCTGCTATTTTAAAGGATTTAGCGCTTGCAGACCTGAAATAAGACAGCTTTGCGGCACGGATGCCGCAGCTTGTCCCGCAAAGCGCCGGTTCCCTGATCCGGCGCACACGGAGGGGCAAGACGCGCGCCGCAGGCCTCGCGAAGAGCATAAGATCAGCCAGTCATCGCCACGGCGCTGGCACCCCACTCGCAGCGACACCCTACACAGGAGCGGCAACATGAAAACCAACGGATCGGCCATCTGGTCAGGCGGCATCAAGGACGGCAAGGGCGCCATCAGCACGCGCAGCGGCGCCTTGCGGGACTATCCCTACGGCTTTGCCAGCCGCTTCGAAGGCAAGCCCGGCACCAATCCCGAAGAATTGATCGGTGCCGCCCACGCGGGCTGCTTCACCATGGCCCTGTCGCTGATCCTCGGCGAAGCGGGCCTGACGGCGGAAAAGATGGAAACGACGGCCGAAGTGACCCTCGACAAGGTCGACGACGGCTTTGCCATCACGGCCGTCCACCTGATCCTGAAAGCGAAGATACCGGGCGCCGACCAGGCGACATTCGAAGCACTGACGGGCAAGGCCAAGGCCGGCTGCCCCGTATCGAAATTACTTAAAGCCAACATTACCCTGGACGCTACCCTGCTGCCCTAGATTTTCGTCACGGGCTTGACGGGCTCCACGGCAGCGACGGGCGCCACCAGCGGCAGGCGCGAGTCGCTGGCCGGCAATGGGCGGTTCATCAAACCGGGATTCAGGGCCGCATTGTTCAGGTTATACGCGGCGATGGCCGCCGCCACGGACGGGTCTTGCGACGAGGGCGGCGGCACGGCCATGCCAGCGTTTTGCGCGGCCAGCTCTTGCGCCTGCACATTTTGCTGGGCCAGCTGGGCTTGCGACGTCGCCAGGCCCGCATCGGCTTGCCCCTGCGTTGCGCGCGCCAGCGACTGAGCCCGGTCGGACGCCGCCTGTATCGCCCCCGCGGCTTCCTCCTGCTGCACCTGCTGCTCGGTATTCATGCGTTCGCCGTCGATGCGCTGGGCATCCACACGCAGGCTGTCTGCCCGCTGCGCCTGCAAATCCACATTCAGCTCTTCCGCGTCCAGTTGCTGCTGCAGCTCCAGTTGTCGCTGTGCAATGGCAGCCGTTTGCGGCGGCGCCGCATCGACGGCCTGCGGCTGCGCGACCTGCACGGCGCTGGACGGCAGTGCTGCGCCCGTCAAATCCGCTTCGACCACGGCCGCCAGCGGCGCGCCCTGCTGCCGGACCAGCACGGCACCCACCTGCGCCAGCACGTCCGTTCCCTGTTGCAAGGCATCCAGGGTGACCTTACTGTCGGCCGCATACGCGGCCTGTAAAGTGGCTGCGTCGACATCTTCATTGCGCAAATCGATGCCGATGCGCGCCAGACCCGCCTGGGTGAGCAAGTTGCCGTCCTGCGCCAGCGCGGCCGCCGCATCCGTCGTGCCGTCGCCCGACAACAAATCGTAGCGCTGCGCCAGGCTGCCCGGCGTCTCGCCCGCCGTCGCCAGCTGGCTGGCATCGATGCCGCTCGTTTGCAGCAGGGCGAACGATTCCGTCAGCTGTCGCGCCAGCGCCAGCAAGTCGTCATTGACATTCACGGGGGTATTTGCCGCGCCGGCCTGCTCTGCGGCGCCCTGCAAGGCCAGCAGTTGCCGACGCGACAAGGCCACGCCGGACAGGAACTGCCCCAGCGGAGAGAGGTCGACCTGGGTCGATGACGGAGCGGCAAGGGCCGCCGCCGCGCTGGACGACGGCACGGGCAGCGCCGGCGCCAGCGGCGCAGTTGCGCCCACGCGGGACGTGGCCGGGATGGTGTTGGGCACGCTTGCGCGCGAAATCGGGTCCATGGCTAGCCTCCACTGCGGAAAGCTTCATAGTATGCGCGTCTGCAAGAAAAGCAACACACGCCTGGCAAGATGCGAAGGCCGGCGGACGTGTTGCTGTGTTCAGTTGCTGTGTTCAGTTCTTATTTCAGGCGGCAACCTTGTCCAGCGACAACATGCGCTCGACATAGCGGGCGATCAGGTCGATTTCCAGGTTGACCTTGCCATCGACCGTCAAGTGCTTCAGGGTCGTCATGGCGATGGTGTGCGGAATCAGGTTGATCGAGAAGCGGCAGCCATTGACGGCGCCCGCGCCCAGGTCTTCCACGCGGTTGACGGTCAGGGATACGCCATTGACGACGACGGAACCTTTGAAGGCCAGGTATTTCGCCAGTTCATGCGGCGCTTCGATGACCAGCTCCCACGATTCGCCCACGGCTTCGAACTTGCGCACGATGCCCAGGCCGTCGACGTGGCCGGACACCAGGTGGCCTCCCAGGCGCTCGGCCAGGGTCAGGGCCTTTTCCAGGTTCACTTCCGTGGTCGTATCGAGGCCCACGGTGCAATTGAGGCTTTCGCGCGAGACATCGACGGCAAAGCCCGTGTCCGACTTTTCCACCACCGTCATGCAGGCGCCATTGATGGCGATCGAATCGCCCAGGGCCACGTCGGCCAGCGGCAAGCCGCCCGCATGGATGGTCAGGCGCACGCCGGCATCGAGGCCGCCTTCGAGTGCTTGCACGGTTTCAATCTTGCCGATGGCGGCAACAATTCCTGTAAACATGGAGCTAACCTTATAAAAAGTGTGAGTGTATTAATTGCGCTGCGCGAATCTTGCAAGGATACGCAAATCCTCGCCCACTTGCTGAACCTGGTGAAATTGCAAAGTGCGCTGCTGTTTGAGATCCGTCAAGGCGGGCAAGGCAAACATGCCTTGCGCATCGCCCAGCAAGGTGGGCGCCAGGTAAACCAGCAGCTCGTCGACGCAGCCTTCGCGGATCAGCGAGCCGTTCAGTCTGGTGCCGGCCTCGACGTGGACTTCATTAATTTGCCGGCGTCCCAGTTCCAGCATCAGCGCGGCCAGGTCGACCTTGCCGTCCCCGTTCGGCAACACGATGACTTCCGCGCCCAGGGCGCGCAGCTGCGCCTCTTTCTCGGGGTTGGCGACGGCCGCCACGATCCACGTGCCGCCGCCTTGCAAGATGCGCGCATCGAGGCTGATGTCGAGCTGGCTGTCAACGACGATGCGGCGCGGCTGGCGCGGCGTCTCGACGGCGCGCACGTTCAATTGCGGATCGTCGGCCTTGACCGTGCCGATGCCCGTCAGGATGGCGCAGGCGCGCGCGCGCCAGGCATGGCCGTCGGCACGCGCTGCCGGTCCCGTGATCCACTGGCTTTGTCCATTGTGCAAGGCCGTCATGCCGTCCAGGCTGGCCGCCGTTTTCATGCGCACCCACGGCTTGCCGCGCTGCATGCGCGAAAAGAAGCCGATATTCATTTCATATGCCACGTCGGCCAGCACGCCCGTGCTGACGGCGATGCCGGCCGCTTCCAGCTTGGCCAGCCCCTGCCCCGCCACCAGCGGGTTCGGGTCCGTCATGGCTGCCACGACGCGCCCCAGCCCCGCGCGCACGAGCGCATCGGAACAGGGCGGCGTGCGGCCATGGTGGTTGCACGGCTCCAGCGTGACGTACGCCGTGGCGCCGCGCACGTCGTTGCCGCTCGCCGCCGCATTCGCCAAGGCTTGCACCTCGGCATGATCCTGCCCCGCCGCCTGCGTCACGCCAGCGCCGATCACCTGGCCATCCCGGACGATCACGCAGCCGATGCGGGGATTGGGCGAGGTCGTGTATAAACCGCGCGCAGCCCATTCCAGCGCCAGGCGCATGCCATCGATATCGTTGAGTATTTCCACGGGCTTCTTTGATAGTGAGTAATAGATAAGTCGGGTTACGAACTGTCGGCCACGCCGCTGCAATTGGCCGCCTGCTGCTGGGGATCGCACACGCGCACCCGGCCCAGCATATTGATTTTAATATGCCGCACCTGCTTTCCCAAAGTCAGGGACAAGGTACCCCAGCGCGCCGCCAGACTATTGGTCGCGCTGCAACTGCGTCCTGCGCCATTGTAGGCGATATAAAACGGCGCCGTGGCCGAGGAAAACGCAAACTGGGCCGCAATGCCCGCCGGCAGCGGCCCCTGACGGAACAGCAATTCGTCGCCGTCATCGAACGCCAGGTTGGCATTGCGGTCGATGAATCCCAGCCAGCCCGTGCCCCAGTCCGTGCCACCAGGCCCGGCCGGCATCAGCAGCACGCGCTGTCCCCGCGCCATCGCCTGCGCCCGCGTCAATTCGATGGCCGAGAACAAGTCCGTCGCCGCCGCGCGCACCTGCTGGCGCGCCAGCACCTGCTGCAAGCTGGGCATGGCCGCGGCCGCCAGCAGCGCCGCAATCGCCAGCACGGCCAGCAATTCGAGCATGGTGTGCCCGAAGGTGTACCCGATCCACGGTGGCCGCCTGTGCAGGCTGCTCCCGTAAGAAAGCGAGAGGCTGCATGGGCGCTGTGCCCCACTGTCCGGTATCGGCTGCCGCGCGGCCATGGCCTAGGGCCAGCAATGGCTGGTGGGGCCGCTGCTGCCGCGCTGGCCAGTGCTGCTCAAGGACAGGACGCCACAATCGGCATCCTGGAATTGCGCATCGACCTTGGACGTGCCCGGCATGGCCCGCAACAACACGCATTGCCCGATAGTCAAGCCGGGGCAGGCGAGCGCCTCGATTTCATACGCGCTGCCGGCCGCGCCCCCTTCGCCGGACCACCACGGAAACGCTTGTACCTGCGGCGCCGGCGAGGCCGAGGAAAATGCCAGATAGTGATTATTTTGCGAATAATAGCGCTCCTGCTGCTGCATCAGCCGCAACAGGGCCGCCTGTCCCTGCACCCGCTTGGCGCGCACGACATGGCCATGATAAGCGGGTACGGCCAGCGCCAGCAGCAGGCTCATGATCGCCAGCGCGGACAACAGTTCGATCAGGCTGAAGCCAAGGGCGGCGGCAGGCGCGCCACCGTGTGCAGCGGGCCAGTTTCCCCTTACCAACGTCCCCATGCGAACTCCCTCTTTTCGAAAAACGCCAGCCGATACGATGCGCCAGCCTTGCTGGGCTTATTTTTTCTTGGCTGCCTCGTGCAATTCGCGCCAGTTCGCCACTTCACGCCAGCTGAGGCGCCGGGCCGGCAGCGGCGCACTGACGACCTTGAGTCCCACCCCGCTTGCCGCACCGGGCAAGCCAGGTTGCAGCACGGCCAGTTCCTTGCGTCCCTCGGCCCGCCCTGCCGCCGTCGCGGCGCCCACCGTGCTGTTCAACTCCAGCGCCAGCGGCGGCGCGCGCGCCAGGCCATCGAACAAGCGCCCCGTCTGTGCGCCCGCCTGCACGACACCGGCGCCATCGGCGGCAAAGCCGCTCAGCACATCGAGCACGTACAGGCGCGTGGCCGGTTTGGCGCAAGCGTCGCGCCCCGGCAGGACGGTGTTGAACAGCACCTTGCCGGCGGCCAGTACGGGACTATTGATGCTGCGTTCGCCCGTCTGCGCGGTGTTCATAAAATCGAGGTACCAGCCACGCCTGGCCTCGCTGCCCGTATAGCGCAGTTCGGCGCCGTCGACGCGCACGCCGCCCACCGCCTCGCCCAAGCCGCGCGGCTCCAGGTCGGCCCGGCTGCGCGTGGGGGATGTTTCCCGCAAATCATCGTGCACGGCATAAAACGACTGTGACAGAAAGGCGGAAGGCCAGGTATCGGCCGCTTCGACCAGCTTGCCCGTGCCGAACAGCAGCACATAGCCGCCACCGGGCGCGTAAGCCACGCTCGGTTGCTGCGTCACGGGCTGGCGCCGCCCCTGCGCGTCGCGCGCGACAAAGACCAGCTTGCGCCCCTGACCCTCCTTCCACGGCGGCCCGCCGGCCATGTCGAGACGCCAGATATTGCCCTGCAAATCGCCGGCATAGATGTACGCCAGCGCACCGTCACCGCCCGGCACCACGGCGGGCGGCCCCAGCGCGTGGAGGATGGCATCGGCATCGGCATCGGCGCCCGCATCAGTATCATGGCCGCCACCGCCGCCACTGGCCACGGGCACCTTGAGCCGGAAGTAATTACCTCCCAACAGCCAGGGTGTGCCAGGCGCCTTGTCCAGCGCCAGCAGAAAAATGGCGGCGGCCGCTGCGGGCGCCGTCGTCTCCTTGCCGTCATTCACATGGTTGTTGTAGCCGCTGGCGACGATGGCAAAATCGCGGTAGGCCGGCGCGCCCTCCTTGCCGCCCATGTTGATGCGCGCAAAGGCGGGCGAGGCGCGCACGTTGCCCATCAGCTTGTCGTCGCTGCCCGTGAATTCCCACAGCGCTCCGTCTTGCGCGAAGCGCGCCGGGTCGGTGATGTCGAGCGCAAACACGCCTTGTGCCCCGCCACCCATGCCCGCCGCCAGCACTGTCTTCCAGTGTCCCGACGCCAGCACTTCCGCCGTGGCCGCGGCTCCATCGAGCATCGGACCCGGATTGTAGTGAGTGCTCGCAGCGGCTGCCGCCGTGTGCAGCAGCGCCTGCGGCAGATAGGCAAACACTTCGCTGCCCGTGCGCGCATCAAAGGCGTGCAGCAAGCCATCGTTGGCGCCCACATACAACATTCTGCGCCGCTGCAGCAGCGCCTGGCGGTGCACGCCATAACCGGCGCCCGGCATGCCCAGCCCCGGCGCGCCCACGTACAGCAGATTGCCGTAGGGTGCCGCGCCCAGGCTGCCTGACCTGCGCCGCAGGAAGCCGCCCGGCTGGCCCACCTCGTGCGTGCGCTGCCCCAGCAGGTACGCCAGGCGCACCTCTCCTTGCCCATCGCCGCCGTCGAATGCGCTGCGCTGCTCCGCACCGAGCCGCGTCCAGGCCAGCGGCATCAGGGCGCCCTTGGCGTCGAGCGTGTAGACGGGACGCAAGGGCGCGGGCGTGCCATCCGGCACGGGCTGCTCCTGCCCGCCGGCGCGCCACCATGGCTTGCCAGGAAGCAGTGCACCATCGGCCCCCACGGCAAACGCGGTGCGCGACAAGCGCATGCTGCCATCGGCCAGGCGCAGCTGCGTCTGAAACCAGTATGCCTCTTCCGTCCCGCTGGCCAGCGCCATCAGGGCCGGTCCGGCAAGCGTCGCTGGCAAGGTGGCCTTGTCGGTGGCCGCAAAGGCTGCGCGCAGTCCCGCGATCAGGGCAGCGGGATCGCTGCCGGGCAAGTAATGGGCGGGCCAGCGGCCATCCACGCTCCACTCCTCCAGCGCGCTGCCCGTAGCGCTCTTGAAGGGGTTGGCGTCGCCGTTCGCATCGATAAAACCGCCATATTTTGCCGCCAGTAACAAAGGCGTAGAGGCGGGAGTGGTGGCGGGCACGCCGGCCGGGTCCCTCTGGCGCAAGTCGCCCGCATAGTGCTCGACCTTTACCATGCCGTCGTTCTTGCCGCCAGGACGCAGCGCCTGCACATGCGACCAGTAGGCCAGTCCTGCCGCATGGTAGCTGGCGCCGCCCGCCCCCTCGGCCAGCAATTCCAGCGCCGCCAGTTCGGCCCGTGGCGCGGGATTACCCTGCGTGCCGCCGCTTTCCAGGCCGCCAACCGCATGCGTCCAGGCCATCGCATCAAACGGCGGCGACGCAAAGCCATCGGCGGCGCGGGCAAGGTCGCCGTTTGATGCGGGAGTCGCCGGGACATTGCCGGGCACGTAACGGTCGCCAGCCATGCCCGCATCGCCGAGGGTGACGACGATGTGGCGCTGGCAGCTGGCCGTTTGCGGGTCGCTCCATTGGGTCACGACCGGCAAGCCGTCGTCGATGGCAGGCGGGGCCGTGACCGGCGGCACCACTGCGCTCGCTTGCCGTCCCTGCAGGTAGCGCAGCGATTCGTACAGCAATTCAGCCAGCGGAGCTGCCCTGGCGTAGGTTCCGGGATGCGCGGTGTTGCCGCGGTCCAGGCCATTGATGTAAGCGGTCACCCCGCCGCCAGGGCCCGCGTCCTGGCCCGCAGCTTGGGCTACATACACGCCAGTGGCGGGATGCCATTCGGCGCCGGCATTGTCTTGCGGCATATAGTCGGGCGCCGTCCAGCGCTGCCGTCCCACGTGGGCCAGCGGCACGCGCAGCACGCCGCCATACACGGGGCCGGCGCTGGCAAACACGCTGCTCAAGTGGCCAAACACGCCCACGCGCACCCTGCCGCCATGGCGCTGCACGGCGCCCACCGGCTTGTAGTGCTTGCCATATGCCAGGCATAAATCGTCGCGCAGCGGCCCCTCGGCAACGTCGCAGACGCGCACGCGGGCGAGGAACACACCATGCGTGGCGGCAGTGCCGGGCGCGTCGCAACTGCCGCCCGGCGGCAAGGTGGCGTCGCCGAACAGCAGGCGGTTGCGGCAGGAAACGATAGCCAGTTGCGCCAGCGCAAACGGCGTCGCCGCCGCCACGCCGGCCTGCAGGACCTTGCGCGGGAAAAAGACAGGGTGGGCAAAGAAGTCGACGGGGCCATCGGTATCGGGCAGCCAGGCGCGCTGCAGCACCGTCTTGCGCACCTCGTCGATGACGCGGTCGCCGCCCGTCAAGGCATAGCGGACGATATCGAGCATGCTGGCGCTGGCCCAATTGAGAAAGTTGCCGCTAAAACTATCGCCGCCGCAGCCGTGCAGCGCATCGGCCCGTTTCAGCACGGAGAAGTAAGCGGTCGCTACGCGCAAGTCCGGCTGCATGACGCCATCCTTGCTGCGATACGGATAGCTGTAGCACATGCGCGCATGAAAGTACCCCAGGTACTCGCGCTGCGGCGCATAGTCGCCGCCATGCGCGGCCGTGGCGGCCGCATGCGTGAGGGACAGATTGAGCAGCAGATTCGGCGGCACCCTGGCGCCGTGCAAGCCCGCGTCGGCCCGCGCCAGCGTCACGGGAGGTTCGGCCGCGACGGCGCCGCCGCAAACCAGGCAAACCAGGCCGATCAGCAGCAGCCAGGCAGACCACAAAGCGGATGAGCAAGCCCTCATGGCCCCGCTCCCGCCGCCTCTTTGCGATAGTAGCTTTGCAGCACGACTTGCGTGCTTTCCTGCGCGCCAAAACCGATGGCCGTGATGCGGTACACATAGCTTTCCGTGGCCAGGCCGCCAGTCACTGTCGCCGCCTGTGCGCCGGGCGGGTGGAACGGCAGCAGTTCGATCAGGTAGCGGGGCCGGCGCGACGGCAGGAAACCCTGCCCCGTCTGCATGACGGCGCCCGTGAACTGGCCATATGGCACGGCGCGGCTCCCCCCTTCGGCGCCATCGAGATCCGTACTTAACCAGAGCGCCGGCGCGTCCGGGGCTGCGGGCAGGCACAGACCCAGTGCGCCTGCCTCGCCACAGCCGTCCGCGAAGCCGGCCGCACTGCCTGGTGCAAAGAGGCTGCTACGCCCCGGCGCGCCGGGCAAGCCTTCGATATCGTTCTGCGCATCCACCAATGCCTCCTCCGCCGCCTGAAACGCGATCTGCCGGTCGCGCTCGCCGCGTGCCGCCTTTTCGCCCTGCAAGGCCATCTGCGCCGCCGATATACCCAGCAGCAAGATGATCACCAGCAGGCACAGCACATACACGAGGGTGGCGCCACCGTGACGCACACGAGCTACGCACCAAGGTTCGCAACAGCGGACGCCCGCGCCAGCCATCGCACCGCCCGCCTAGGCCGGCCCGTTGCGCAGCATGATGCTTATCTGCACCAGTTGCCGCAGCCGCGAGCGCGTTGCTACGGGCAAGGCCGTACGCGCGATGCGCACGCCCGTGTCGCCAGCGCCGTGCGTCTCGGCATACGCCTTGCCAAACAGGTCGAACTGCGCCGGCCCCAGTTCCGCCATCTTGTCCGCCTGGCCCGCTTCGCCATGCAACAGCAGCGCCACGCGCACGCCGGCCACGCGCTTCCAGTGCGTGCGGCTGTGCAAATCGCGCTGGCGCGCGGCCGCATCCGCACCCACCAGCACCAGCGCCGCATCGTAGGCGTCGAGCGCGCTGGCGTTGACATAGCGGTTCGCCACGCCGTCGGGCGGCATATCCGTATCGAGGCCATACAGCACCTGGAAACCGTCGACGCCACGGATGATGGCGTCCGCGCCCCAGCCGTTCGCGCCACGGTATTTGCAGCGCAGCTCGCCTTCGCCATCGGCGCCCTGGGCCACATAGAAAATGCTCCAGCCCCGTTGTGCCTGCGTTTGCGCGGCGCCCACGCCAAAGCCGGCGCAGTTGAGCACGGAACCGTCGCCGCCCTCTTCCTTGCCGGCACCGTAATAGCGCAGGGCCAGCACGTCGCTGCCATGCAGGGCGCCGGGCAGCGCGTCGCTGATGCCGTCGCTGTTCTTGCCCAGGCTGCGCGCGTCGAGCCCGGCGATATTCGCGCTGTCGTGCGCGGCATGGGCGACGGGCGCGGCGCTGCTGTCCCAGTTGACATAGGCCGTCTGGCGCACGGCGCGGGCGATGGTGTCGAGCGCATAGCGGCCGTTGTCGTCCAGGCGCGCGCTGGCGGACTGGTCGCCATAACTGCCGCTGGCCGCCAGCAGCACGCTACTGGCGGCCAGCATCAGCAGCGCGCCCAGCGACAGGGCCACCAGCAATTCGACGAGGCTCATGCCGCGATGCCGGCGCAAGACCGTGTTCATGCGCCGCCTCCGCCCAGCTGGAATGCCAGCCTGGGCAGCGACTCGCCTGCCCCATTCACGGCGGGCGAGCCATCGGGCTGTCGGCCGCGCCAGCCCAGCTTGATGACGATGGGCGCGCCCTTGCCGCCGCTGCACACCCAGTGCAAGCCTTGGGCGGCGGCATCCCAGGCGGACGCATCGCGGCAGATATGCAGGCGCGCGCCGGGCAAGGCCGCTTGCAGTTGTTGTTTCCATTCGGCGATATCGAATTGCGCCAGTTCGGCCGCGCTGCAGGCGGCAACGCCGAGGCAGTCGGGCGCGCCACCGCCTGCTTCCGTGTCGTCCGCCGCCGCATAGGCCACGTTCAGGTAGGGATTGCCCGTATCGGGGCCATTCATGAGCACGCTGTTCGCGCGCATGCGCTCGGCCATGCCGGCGGCCAGTTGCACGCCTGCCGACAACAGCGCTGACTCGTGGCGCGCGCGCAGAGAATGTAGTTGCAGGATGCTGGCGCCCAGCAAGCCCAGCGCCAACAGCAGCAGCGACACCAGCACCTCGACGAGGCTGCTGCCACCCACAGGAAACATCGTGCGACCGCCATTGTGCATGCGCTACTCCCTTCCGCAGACAGAGTCGCAAGAACAGGCGGCCCAGCTACACGATAGGCGCGCGCAAAAAAACGGGTCTGCGCTGGCGCAAACAGCACGGCGATAAGGTGAGAAGAACAGCGTTGGGATTGATCAGACCGCTTGCCAGGCGAACGCTGGCATGGTGAACACGGGGCGCGAAAATGGGGCACATGAGCGCCCCGTTGTCGGCAAAGTGAACGTCAGGGCTTGCGCGCCTGCCCCACTTCGGCGATCGCATCCTGGAACTCGGCCAGGTCTTCGAAATTCTTGTAGACGGAGGCGAAGCGGATGTAGGCGATCTTGTCGAGGCGCTTGAGTTCTTGCATGACGAGTTCGCCGATATAGCCGGAATCGACTTCGCGCAAGCCGCTGGTCAGCAGTTTTTCCTGGATGGAGGCGATAGCCGTATCCACGGAGGCGGCCGCGACGGGACGCTTGCGCAAGGCCAGCATCAAACTGCCGCGCAGCTTATCCGCAGCGAACTCCGTCCGGCTGCCATTCTTTTTGACGACGGCCGGCATGATAAGTTCAATGCGTTCATAAGTGGTAAAACGCTTGTCGCATTTGCCGCAGCGGCGGCGGCGCCGAATGGCATCCCCTTCCTCCGATACGCGCGTATCGAGAACCTGGGTATCGCCGTGCTGGCAAAATGGACATTTCATGGGCTGGCTACAACTTTATAGTAATAATTACGGGAAATCGCCGCCCTTGTACAAAGGGCGCCCGAATCACTCCGGGCGCCCTGGGGCACGAAGGAATGTGTCATACAGAATCTTACTCTGTATGACACATTCTGGACAAATAATTATGCGTACACTGGATGCGCGTCGGCCAGCACTTTCACGGCCGCTTTGACGCGCTCGATGGTGGCGGCGTCATGCGGATTGTCCAGCACGTCGGCGATCAGGTTGCCCACTTCTTCCGCTTGCGCTTCCTTGAAACCGCGCGTCGTCATCGCCGGGCTACCCAGGCGGATGCCCGAGGTGACGAAGGGTTTTTGCGGGTCGTTCGGGATGCCATTCTTGTTGCAGGTGATGTGCGCGGAACCGAGGATGGCTTCGGCTTCCTTGCCCGTCAGGTTCTTGGCGCGCAGGTCGACCAGCATGACGTGCGATTCGGTGCCGCCGGACACGATGCGCAGGCCACGCTTGATCAGGGTTTTCGCCAGCACGTCGGCGTTCTTGACCACTTGCTTCTGGTATTCGACGAATTCCGGGCTCAGCGCTTCCTTGAAGGCGACGGCCTTGCCGGCGATCACGTGCATCAGCGGGCCGCCCTGGATGCCAGGGAAGATGGCCGAGTTGATGGCTTTTTCGTGCTCAGCCTTCATCAGGATGATGCCGCCACGGGGGCCGCGCAGCGATTTGTGCGTGGTCGAGGTGACGAAGTCGGCGAACGGCACCGGGTTCGGGTACAGGCCGGCGGCGATCAGGCCGGCGTAGTGGGCCATGTCGACCATGAAGTAGGCGCCCACTTCCTTGGCGATCTTGCCGAAGCGTTCGAAGTCGATCTTTTTCGAGAACGCCGAGGCGCCGGCGATGATCAGCTTCGGTTTGCGTTCGCGGGCCAGGCGTTCCATCGCCTCGTAGTCGATGTCTTCTTCCGCCGTCAAGCCATACGACACGACGTCAAACCACTTGCCGGACATGTTCAGCGGCATGCCGTGGGTCAGGTGGCCGCCTTCGGCCAGCGACATACCCATGATCAGGTCGCCCGGTTTCAACATGGCGAAGAACACGCCCTGGTTCGCCTGCGAACCGGAGTTCGGCTGCACGTTCGCGCATTCGGCGCCGAACAGCTGTTTCACACGGTCGATGGCCAGTTGCTCGGCCACATCGACATATTCGCAGCCGCCGTAGTAGCGCTTGCCTGGATAGCCTTCGGCGTACTTGTTTGTCAGCTGCGAGCCTTGTGCTTCCATTACGGCTGGCGACGTGTAGTTCTCCGACGCGATCAGTTCGATATGGTCGTGCTGGCGCGTGTTCTCTTTTTGAATGACGGCGAACAATTCAGGATCGACGTTGGCGAGGGTGTGATCTTTTGCAAACATGTAAAAACTCCAAGTATGAGGGTGCTTGTACTGGCAGGTTGGATCGAATGAGGGGAGCCGGCGTTAAGTGAATAACAACATTGGACAGGCAGCCTCTTCGTGCTTTTCCATAGTGGCTACCCAGGCGAACGGCTGATGAAAAATCTCACGTTTCCCGGTGGGTGCCCACCTTTCGCCGGTTTGCCGATCGCCATCCATGGAGATCGCCCGACTTTTCGCCAGTCACGTGAGACGTAATGGAAATCAAATTGTAAGTTAAGTGCCCAAATTGAGCAAGGAATGCAACCGTGCAGCTATAATCGCCGCGCGCCATCGCAGCCTGGGCATGGCCACAGGCCGCCCCAGAGCGTGACTGCGGCTCTTAAGCTGAACGTAAACCTGGCTGCGGCATGTAAGCGTATGTTACGAAGCTTGCCATTGCGCCCCCCGGATTTACAATGCTGCGGTGCAACTTATATGCAGCTTTTGCATGGCTTTCCAGCAAGCGCCCACAGTCACAAGAAGAAAAATCGCGTAAAATGTTGCTCAATCTCACTACTGGCGCAATAAACATGCCTTCAGTCTTTACCTGGAACGTACGTGTCTACTATGAAGACACCGACGCCGGCGGCATCGTCTATTACGCAAATTACCTGAAATTCTTCGAACGCGCGCGTACCGAATGGCTGCGCGCCATCGACGTGGGCCAGCAGGAATTGCTGGAACAGCACGACGCGATGTTCGTTGTCAAAAACGTCAACGCCGACTATCATGCGCCAGCCAGGCTCGATGACACGGTAAGATTAACCTTAAGCATAGAAAAAATGGGGCGCGCCTCCATCGTTTTCCTGCAACAAGCCTGGTGCGGCGACCGCCTGCTGAACACAGCCCGCGTCAAGATCGGCTGCGTCGACTCGGCACTGCGCCCGCGCGCCGTGCCTGATGCAGTGGCGGCCCGCATGCGCGCCGCCTGAGCCCTACCGCCACCCCCGGACAATTCACCCAACAGACTGCCAGCCAATGAACGTTACACAAGATCTTTCTTTCCTCGCGCTCATCTCCAATGCCCATTTGATCGTGCAACTGATCATGGCCCTGCTGCTGCTGATTTCCCTGACCAGCTGGACCTACATCTTCCGCAAGATGTTTGCCGTGCGCCAGGCGCGCAAGCAGACCATCGAATTTGAACGCAGCTTCTGGGCCGGCGGCAACCTGCATGCACTGCATCAAAGCGCCAGCGGCAACCGCGACCAGAGCGGCGCGCTGGCCCGCATTTTTGACGCCGGCATGGGCGAATTCATCAAGGGCAAGGCATCCTACGGTTCGCGCGAAGCGCTGGACGTGGGTGCCGTGCTCGACGGCGCACGCCGCGCCATGCGCGCCGCCTTCCAGCGTGAAATGGACGTGCTCGAATCGCACCTGGCCTTCCTCGCTTCCGTCGGTTCCGTCTCGCCCTACATCGGCCTGCTGGGCACCGTGTGGGGCATCATGAACGCCTTCCGCGGCCTGGCCAACGTGCAGCAAGCTACCCTGGCCGCCGTCGCGCCCGGCATTGCCGAAGCGCTGATCGCCACCGCCATCGGCCTGTTCGCCGCCATTCCCGCCGTCGTCGCCTACAACCGTTTTTCGCATGACATCGACCGCCTGGCGATCCGCTTCGAGAGCTTCGTCGAGGAATTCTCCAACATCTTGCAGCGCCAGTCGCGCTAAGAGGGAGCAAGGTCCATGGGTTCCTCATTCAATAGCGGCGGCATGCGCGGCGGCCGTGGCCGCAAATTCAAGTCCGAGATCAACGTCGTGCCGTATATCGACGTGATGCTGGTGCTGCTGATCATTTTCATGGTGATGCCATCGTCGAACAATCCCAGCGTGGTGAACTTGCCCAACGCGGAAAGGTCGGCCAAACCGCCCGATGACTATATTCAGATCGTGTTGAAACCGAATGGTTCGCTGTCGATCGGCGTCATCGGCAAGGAACAGCTGTCGCCGGAAACGGAGCCGAACCGCGACGCCTTGCTGCGCAAGTTGCGCGGTTTGCACGAAAGCAATCCTGACTATCCCGTGATGATCGCGGGCGACAAGGAAAGCAAGTACGACGATGTGATCCAGCTCATTTCGGAAGCGAAAAAGATGGGCATTACCCGCGTCGGCCTGGCCACCAAGTAAGCGCATTACCCTGTTTCCAGACTTGACCGTTTTTAGATAGACCAGACTTTGCAGACCAAACAAATCGACCATGTACTCGGCAAGCCTTACAGCGTGCCGCGCGAACGCAGCCGCTGGCCCTCGCTGGGCCTGGCGCTGGCGATGCACCTTGGCCTGCTGTTTTTCTTGTGGGTGGGCGTACACTGGCAAAATACGGAACCGGTCGCCGTCGAAGCGGAAGTGTGGGACCTGAAAGTGCAGACGGCCGCGCCGCCGCCCGACGTGGCGACCGAACCGGAGCCGACACCGACTCCTCCACCGCAACCGCAGGTGGAGCAGCCGGCCCCGCCGCCGCCACCGCCCGTGGCAGCACCCGAGCCGAAGGTTGACCTGCGCGAGGCGGAAATCGCCCTGGAACGCAAGAAGGCCAAGCTGAAGGAAGAAAAAGACAAAGCGGCAGCGGAAGAACGCCGCAAGCAGGAATTGAAGGAACGCGAGGAAGAAAAGCGCGAACTGGAAAAACAGAAACAGAAAGAAAAAGACAAGGCTGACAAGCTGGAAAAAGAAAAAGCCGACAAGCTGGAGAAAGCCAAGGAAGCCAAAGAGAAAGCGGCGGAAGAAAAAGCCGAGAAAGAACTGGCCGAGAAAAAAGCGGCGGCCGAAAAAGCCGCCAAGGCAAAAAAAGCGGCAGCAGAAAATGCCGCCGCCGACAAAATCCGTGCCGATTCCATGAAGCGGCTGATGGCGCAGGCAGGCAATGGCACAACGGGCACGGCCGCGAAAGCGACCGCGCCACGCAAGGACAGCGGCTATGTCGCTGCCCTGACGAGCAAGATCAAGAGCAATATCGCGTACAGCGGTAGCACGGACGTGCCGGGCAACCCGCGCGCCGTGTTCAAGATCGAGCAACTGCCAACTGGGGAAATTATTTCGGTCCGAAAGATTAAAAGCAGCGGTCTGCCGGCGTATGACAGCTCGGTGGAAAACGCCATTAATAAATCGTCGCCACTGCCGAAGAAAAAAGACGGCACCGTGGAACGCGAGATTGAACTCATATTCGAGATGAAGGATTTGCCTAAATGATGACCATGAAAAAAATGAGCTATGTCGTGCTCTGTGCCGGCCTGATGCTGGGAGCCTCCGGCGCCCAGGCACAGCTGCGCGTGGAGATTACGGGGATCGGCAGCAACCAGATCCCGGTGGCTGTCGCCAGCTTTGTCAATGAATCGGCGGCGCCGCAATCGCTGTCCGGCATCATCAAGGCCGACCTGGCGCGCAGCGGCGTGTTCAAGCTGATCGACGCCGATGCGCCCGTGTCGGAAACGGCCCCCGTCAGCTACGACCAATGGAAGTCGCGCGGCGCCGACGCGCTGGCGGCCGGCACTGTGCAAAGCATGGCCGATGGCCGCCTGGACGTGCGCTACAAGCTGTTCGACACCATCAAGGGCGCGCAGATTTCCAGCATGAACAATGCGGCCGCGCCGCAGTTCAACCGCCTGCTGGCGCACAAGATCGCCGATGACATCTATGAGAAGCTGACCGGCACGAAAGGCGCGTTCGCCACGCGCATCGCCTACGTCACGCAATCGGGCCGCGAATACCGGCTGGAAATCGCCGACGCCGATGGCGAAGGCATCCAGGTTGCCCTGCGCTCGAACGAGCCGATCATTTCGCCGTCGTGGTCGCCGGATGGCACCAAGGTGGCGTATGTCTCGTTCGAAAAGAAAAAGCCCATCGTTTACGTGCAAAACCTGGTGACGCGCCAGCGCACCATCGTATCGAATGAAAAAGGCAGCAATTCGGCGCCCAGCTGGAGCCCGGACGGCTCGCGCTTGGCCGTGGCCCTGTCGCGCGATGGCCATACCCAGGTCTACACCGTCAATGCCGACGGCAGCGGCTTGCGCCGCGTCAGCAACAGCAGCGGCATCGATACGGAACCCCAATTCTCGGCCGATGGCCAAAGCATTTACTTCACCAGCGATCGCAGCGGCGGACCACAAATCTACCGCATGTCGGTCGGCGGCGGCGAAGCCAAGCGCGTGACGTTTGGCGGCTCCTACAATATCAGCCCGCGGATTTCGTCCGACGGGAAGACTCTTGCTTATATTTCCCGTCGCGACGGCAATTTCCAGCTCTACGCGCTCGACCTGGCTAGTGGCCAGGAACTGCGCCTGTCGGACACCGCCAACGACGAATCACCGAGCTTTTCGCCCAACGGGAAATATATCATGTACGCGACCGAATCCGGACGACGCAAGTCGCTGGCAGTGGTATCGGTGGATGGCCGCGTCAAACAGCGTTTGACTACGCAAGCTGGCAATATCAAGGAGCCCACCTGGGGTCCTTTCATGAAGTAAATGCTGTACAGTTTCACCTTTAACCATGACCCGGAGAATAAAAATGAGTAACTTTAAAAGTTTGGCTTTCATCGCCGCTACCGCAGCCCTGCTGTCCGCCTGCAGCACCCCAGTCAAAGTCGCAGAAACCCCAGTGGTTGAGCGCGCTCCTGAAAAAGTCGTCGCTCCAGTTGACACCCGTCAAGTTCAGCCAGTAACGACCGCATCGGTCGATCCACTGGACGATCCAAAAGGCGTGCTGGCTAACCGCAGCATCTACTTCGACTTCGACAAATACGTCGTGCGCGAAGCGGACACCGCAGTCGTGCAAAACCACGCTGGCTACCTGGTGAAAACGCCTAGCCGCAAGATCCTGATCCAAGGTAACACCGATGAACGCGGTGGCGCTGAGTACAACCTGGCCCTGGGTCAGAAACGTGCTGAAGCCGTGCGCAAGTCGATGGCCGCCCTGGGCGTGCCAGAAGGCCAAATGGAAGCCGTGTCGCTGGGCAAAGAAAAGCCTAAAGCACAAGGCAGCAACGAAGCAGCATGGGCAGAAAACCGCCGCGCTGACATCGTTTATTGATGTTCACGGGTGAGCGCCGCAGCATTGACGCTTACCTAACTGGCCAGTCATAGGCATAATAATGGGGCGCAGCGCGGTGGTTCACCGCCCGGCGCCCCGTTTGCATGTTTGCGTAACTTTTGAAAGCCCGACTCATGATGACATTCTCGAAAGCCGGCGTCGCCGCCGCCTTGATGGCCGCGTTTGCCTACCTGCCCCTGCACGCCAACGCCGCCCTGTTCGATGACGACGAAGCGCGCAAGGCCATCCTCGAGCTGCGCGCCAAGGTGGACGCCATGGCGCGCGACTTGAACAGCCGCATCGACGCCAAGGCGGACAAGACCAGCACCTTGAGCCTGCTCAACCAGCACGACCAGACCATGCAAGAGATCGCCCGCCTGCGCGGCCAGATCGAAGTGCTGGGCAACGACCTGACGAATGTGCAAAAGCGCCAGAAGGATTTCTACACCGACATCGACGCGCGCCTGCGCAAGCTCGAGCCCCGCCAGGTCACCATCGATGGCCAGGAAGCGGCCGTCGGCGTCTCCGAGCAAAGCGCGTACGAGTCGGCATTCGGCCTGTTCAAGTCGGGCGACTACAAGGGCGCCGTCACGGCCCTGGACGCCTTCGTGAAACGCTATCCGGAATCGGCCTACGCGGCCAACGCACAATACTGGCTGGGCAACGCCTATTACGCCCAGCGCGACTGCAAGAGCGCCATCACGGCCCAGCAGGCAGTGCTGAAACACTACCCGGACAGCCCGAAGGCGCCCGACGCCATGCTCAACATCGCCAGCTGCTACACGGAGCTGAAAGACAAGCCGAACGCGACCAAGACCCTGAACGCCCTGATCTCGCGCTACCCGGACTCCAGCGCGGCGCAAGCGGCCAAGGAACGGGCCGGCAAAAAGTAAAACCGGGGAAAAAGTTGCCCGTTAGGTTTGACAGAATCCCGGGCACCCCCTATAATCTTCCTTCTTCGGGTCGTTAGCTCAGCTGGTAGAGCAGCGGACTTTTAATCCGTTGGTCGCAGGTTCGAATCCCGCACGGCCTACCACGAATACGCAGTACTGATCTGCTTGCGAGTTGTACTAGCAAGCATTTTTTTACAGCACAGTGTTACCGAAGTTGTTGTAAAAAGTTTTTGGGTCGTTAGCTCAGCTGGTAGAGCAGCGGACTTTTAATCCGTTGGTCGCAGGTTCGAATCCCGCACGGCCTACCAAATACTATGAAGAAGCCAACCGTTCGCGGTTGGCTTTTTTGTTTTACGTCGCCGTTTTGGCTCGGCCTAAAAACAGCTCTGCTCCATGATCCATGGGCGCATGTACACCACTTTATTGTCGGCTTTTGCGTATTCGAAATCGATATAGCGGCGTTGCGGACACATCAGTTCCAGATTTCGCTTGCCGCAACTCACCTTCTCCACGACGATGGGCATCTTCCCACTGTCTTTTACATAGCCAGAGATGACAAGCACCTCTCCCTTGCGATAATACAGGCCCTCTGTGCAAGTAAATCCAGCATCACTGATCCGCTTGATCGCCTCATCCTTGTCGATACCCATGATATTGAACTGCCCTACCTGCTTCAGGTGCGCCTCTTTTGTCACTCTGCTCCAGGAGCAGGCGCCCAAGCCGAAGGTGGCCGCCAGCACGACTGCCGTTATTTTCATGAAAGTGATGGTGGAATGCATGCATCTCCTTGCTATCGTTATATTTCGAATAAGCAAGAAGACTAGCAGAGATTAACATTTCCGTATAGCAACCACCGCCGCGCCCATGGCGGAATTCAAACCGAAACGGTCCGCATGCCGGCCTTCGCCACCCACGCCTGCATCACTCGCCCCAGCGGCACCTCCACCCAGCGGTGAAACGCCGCCCCGGCCGCCAGACTGGCGCCCCAGGCGGTCAGCATGCCCAGCGCCTGCCAGGCCGGTTCGAGCGGGACATAGCTGATAAACAGCGCATTCACCATCAGGCTGACAGGGAAGTGGACGAGGAACACCGCATACGAGATGCGCCCCAGGGCGTTGACGATGCGCCAGGCGCGGCCCTGCGCAGGCGTGCGGGCGCGGCCGAACAGGAACAGCGCGCAAGCGACGATCAGGGCCAGGGCGATGCGGCTGCGGTAATCGACGGCCAGGGCCAGCAGGACGGGCACGGCGGCCATGGCCATGAGCGCGGCCATGGCACCGGGCTTGCGCCTGGGGTCGCTGGCCCACCAGGCCATGAGTCCCAGGCCATAGCTGCCGAAGAAATACGGCGCCCAATTGTCCCAGCCCGCGTCCAGGTTGAAATACAGCAGGGAAAAGGTGATGCCCACGGTGACGGCCAGCGGCATCAGCCAGTGTCCGCGCCGCTGGCCCGCCAGGCGGCCGCCCAGCCACAGCAGCGATACCGTCAGCAGGTACAGCTGGAAATCGATGGCCACGTACCAGGCGCCGGCCGACAGCGATTCATAGCCAAGCACGCCGTGCAGCAGCAAGGCATGGGCGCTCAGCTGTCCCAGGGTGACGGCGGCCGACATGGAATCGTGCAGCATCCAGATGCCAGCCACGGGCGTGATGACGGCGGCGAGCAAGGTGGCGGCCAGGAAAGGCGGTGCCAGCTTGGCATAGCGGCGCCAGACGGCTTGCAAGGGGGTGGCGATGCCGGGACGGCCGGCGGGAGAAAGGGATTTGGCGACCAGGAAGCCGCCGATGACGAGAAACACTTGCACGGCGATGCGCGCGCTGCCGCCCAGCCAGTCGAGCAACTCGGGCCACAGGGGCCGCACATAGTCGGACATGGGGCCGTAAAACGCCAGGTGGTGCAACACGATCAACTGCGCCGCGCCCGCCTTTAAACCATTGATCCAGCCAAACTGCGGACGACTTGCCAGGTCCGCCCCTGATACCGCTGCTACTGCCGTCATTCCCATCCCTTGCCATGCCAGGTAGTGTCGCCAGCCCATCGCGCAACTGGCGCGCGGCCGAGGATTTACCGAAAGGCCGACATGATAGCCGAGCCTGGCAAATGGCGGGGCACGGCAGGCGGCTAAGCCACCGGTTTTTCCGCCTCCGGCGGCCCGGACGCCAAGGTCTGCTGCGCCAGGATGGCGTCGAGCAAGCCGGGGAAGCGGCTGTCGATATCGGCGCGGCGCAGGGTGTTCATGTGCGTCGTGCCCGCGTTTTCCGTGTAGACGAGGCCCGCTTCGCGCAAGACCTTGAAATGGTGGGAGACAGTCGACTTCGGCCGCCCGCCATCGAGGTCGCCGCAGGCGGCCGCGTCCACTCTGGCCAGGTGGCGCACGATGTCGAGGCGGATGGAATCGCTCAAGGCGTAGAGTACGCGCTCGAGGACGAATTCGCTGGCGGAAGGATGTTTGTGTGGACGCATGAGCAGAATCATACAGCATGCGCTATACTAATTCCATTCTTCGAATATTTACGAACTACCGAATCAACATTTCCCTACTTTTCCATCAACATACACAAAGGCCACCATGTCCGCCCTCTTTCAGCCCTACACCCTCAAAGACATCACCCTGCGCAACCGCATCGCCGTGCCGCCCATGTGCCAGTACATGGCTGTCGATGGCCAGGCCAACGACTGGCATCTGTCGCACTATGCGGGCATGGCCCGAGGCGGCGCGGGTCTGGTGATCGTCGAAGCGACGGCCGTGGCGCCGGAAGGCCGCATCACGCCCGGATGCACGGGTATCTGGAACGATGACCTGGCGCAAGCGTTCGTGCCTGTCGTCAAAGCCATCAAGGCGGCCGGCTCCGTGCCCGGCATCCAGATCGCCCACGCGGGCCGCAAGGCCAGCGCCAACCGTCCATGGGAAGGCGACGACCATATCGCTGAAGGCGACGCACGCGGCTGGCAAACCATCGCCCCGTCCGCCATCGCCT
The DNA here is from genome assembly GCF_030397665.1 of Janthinobacterium sp. SUN073. Lineage (GTDB taxonomy): Bacteria > Pseudomonadota > Gammaproteobacteria > Burkholderiales > Burkholderiaceae_D > Janthinobacterium. The sequence goes on from NZ_JAPUBT010000011.1 coordinate 118,728, forward strand.
TTGGCGGCGGCCTGCCGAAAGTGCCGCATGCCATGGATCTCGACGATATCGCCCGCGTGCAACAGAACTTCGTCGACGCGGCTATTCGCGCCCGCGAAGTGGGCTTCGAATGGCTGGAACTGCACTTCGCCCACGGTTACCTGGCGCAAAGCTTCTTTTCCACCCACGCGAACCAGCGCGACGACATCTACGGCGGCAGCCTGGAAAACCGCAGCCGCTTCCTGCTGGAAACGTTGAAAGCCGTGCGTGCCGTATGGCCCGAGCACCTGCCGCTGACGATCCGCTTCGGCGTGCTGGAATTCGACGGCCGCGACGAGCAAACCCTGCTTGAATCGATCGGCCTCGTGCGCCAGTTCAAGGATGCGGGCATGGATATGCTCAGCGTCAGCATGGGCTTCACGATTCCCGACGTGTCGATTCCATGGGGCCCCGCCTTCATGGGCCCGATTGCCGAGCGCGTGCGCCGCGAGGCGGGCGTACCCGTCTCGTCCGCCTGGGGCTTCGGCACGCCGGCCATTGCCGAGCGCGTCGTCAAGGAAGAGCAACTGGACGTGGTGATGGTCGGCAAGGCGCACCTGGCCAATCCGCACTGGGCATACTTTGCCGCCAAGGAACTCGGCGTGGAACGCGCCTCGTGGACCCTGCCGGCGCCGTACGCGCACTGGCTCGAGCGCTATTGATCATCCTTGACCGTTGCCGGATGCCCCTCCAGGGGCAGTTCCGGCAGGAACAGCAGGAAGACCAGTCCCAATAGCAGCAGCACGGCGCCGGCGCCAAACACGCTGGCGATCGCATGGCGGTAGACCTCCACCGTCTGTACCGCCGCCTGCGCGCCCAGTGCCGAGACGGCTTCCACGCCATGCTGGTGCAGCTGATGCGCCAGGATGGCGCCGGACGCCGTCACGCCCAGCAAGCCACCCAATGAGCGGAAAAAGGCCAGCATGGCCGTGCCCACGCCCCGGCGCGCCAGAGGCAAGGCATTTTGCACGGCAATCGTCATGTTCGGCATCACCAATCCCAGCCCCGTGCCGAGGAAGAAGATGGCCGGCTCGATGATCCAGTACCCGCGCGACGTTGCCATGGCCCAGGCCAGCACGGCAAACGCCAGCACCGCCACGCCCAGCCCCACCACCTGCACCATCTTGTATTTGCCCGAGCGCGACAGCACGCGGCCGTTGAACATCGACGACGCCACCAGCCCCACCATCATCGCCACCGTCATCACGCCAGACTCCGCCGGGCTGGTGCCCATCACCAGCTGGAAGAACAGGGGAAAGAAGACGCTGGCGCCCATCAAGCCCATGAAAGTCATGGCCATCACCAGGCTGGCGATATTGAAGGTGCGGTTCTCGAACAGGTCGGGCGGCAGCACCGGTTCATCCACGCGGCTCACGTGAAACGCCAGCCAGGCGCCCAGCAGCACGGCAATGCCGCCGCACACCTTGATGGCCAAGGAATCCCACGGCCACTCCGTGCCGCCCAGCGCCAGCACCAGCAGGGCCGCCGTGATGGCGCCCGTCAGCAAGGCGGACCCCAGGTAATCGATCTTGTGCGCATGCGTGCGCACGGGTTTGCGCATGGCGCGCGCAATGATGACAAAGGCGGCCGCGCCGATGGGCAGGTTGACATAGAAAATCCAGTGCCACGACAAGGCATCCGTGATGACGCCGCCCAACACGGGGCCCAGCACGCTGGTGACGGCATACACGATGGGCACCATGCCTTGCCGCTTGCCCCGTTCGGCCGGCGGCACGATGTCGCCGATGATGATTTGCGCCAGCGGCATGAAGCCGCCCGCACCGAGGCCCTGGATGGCGCGGAAGATGATCAGCTCCGTCATGTTCTGCGCCAATCCACACAGCACGGAACCGAGCAAAAAGGTCAGCAGGGCCGTGAAGATCATGGGACGGCGGCCGTACTGGTCGGCCAGCTTGCCGTACAGGGGCATGGTGGCCGTCGAGGCCAGCACGTACGCCGTCACCACCCACGACAAATGCGCCATGCCTCCCAGATCATCGACGATGCGCGGCAAGGCCGTGGCGACGATGCTCTGATCCAGCGCACCGAGGCCCAGCACGGCCATCAGGCCCAGGTAGATGGCGCGCACTTCGCGCTCGGTGACGGGCTTCGCGGCGTCTTTTTCAGCACCTGCGGCGTGATCGTGGCCGCTCATGCCTGGCCAATCTCAAGCAGCGGCTGCATGGCGGCGGCCAGTGCATCGATCTGCTGCGGCGACAAGCGGGCGATGCGCCGCGCCAGCGCATCGCGACGGCGCGCGCGCAAGGTTTCGAGCATGCTCAAGCCTTGCGCGGACACCTGCAAGCCCGAACGGCGGCGGTCTTGCGGATCGGGCGCGCTGCGCTCGACCAGGCCCGCTACTTCGAGCGACTTGACCTGCGCGCTGACGGTCGGCCCGCGCACATTCTGCAGGCGCGCCAGCGCGGCCACGCCGACGCCGGGCTGCTCGTGGATCAGCGCCAGCAGCATGTATTGCATCATCGACACACTACCTTCCAGCTCGCCCCCTTCGCGCTGCATGGAGCGCAGCAGGCGCTTGAACGCCAGGCGCAAGTCATCGGACAGCGCCAGCGCGCGTGCGGGAATGGGGAAGTCTTCAGTATTGGGCATGGGCACATATAAGTAGGTAGTCTATCTACCTATATTATGCCGTACCCGGACACCACGCAAGGCTTTTTTCCATCCCTGCCCTTCCCAAAACCGCCGTTGGCCGTCATAATAGCCGCCCTTGGGTCGTTAGCTCAGCTGGTAGAGCAGCGGACTTTTAATCCGTTGGTCGCAGGTTCGAATCCCGCACGGCCTACCAAGAATTTGCAGCATGCTGACTTGCCGCCATGGCAAGCGCGTACCGCACAGTGTTACCGCAGTTCAGTTGTAAAGTTTTTGGGTCGTTAGCTCAGCTGGTAGAGCAGCGGACTTTTAATCCGTTGGTCGCAGGTTCGAATCCCGCACGGCCTACCAAATACTTCAGAGAAGCCAACCGTTCGCGGTTGGCTTTTTTTTGGCCAACTTGCGCCTTATCAAGAAAAAATTAACATAGCAAGTAAAGTAAAAAAATAAGCAACGTTAGCTGATATACTCCGTTTTTCAGCCATTCCAACACGTTAAAACATGGACTCGAGCCAGCTATACATTCTAAAGAACAAGTCTTTCCAAAGAAACATTTTAAAGATTGGAATGACAAAAAAACAAACCAACTCCCGAGCAAAACAACTGTACTCAGGTGCAACTGGAGTACCAGAACCGTTTGATGTTCTATTTGCTTGCAGTGTTGCGGACTGTAGAATTGCAGAACGCATAGTGCATCACCGGCTTGCCGCTTTCCGCGTAAATAATTCCCGAGAATTTTTCCGAATTCCGGAAAAAATAGCGCGACATATTGTTCTTGAGGTCTGCTCCAATTTAAATACTGAGCGTCAGCATGACCGGCCTATTATTTCGGTTGATCTAATAACAACCCAAGAACCAGAACCTCCAATAAATGATCAATACCAAGAGAAGTATGGTGAAATTATCTCAATTCCCCTTAAAGAAATAATACAGCTACCTATTGGCACCAGCACTTTAAGTAACACCCAAAAAGAAAGAATATCTGTCGTCAGCCATATTCTGCATGAAGTTTTTCCAGAATGTGAGGAAGGATGGCATGAGTCTTTCTCACGCGACAAGAATCCAGAAACAGAAATACGAATCTGGGAACATATTGCAAAAGCTTTTCTGAAAATAGATGAAATCGATTATTTAAATACTAGCGAAAAAAAAGAAACCTATGAACTTCTGCTCGCCAGATCCCTAAGTCCAACCAAAATTGTTATGCAACAACACACGCTCCGTTACTTCACAAAAGAAGCTGCCCTGAAAATTATGGCTGGTTATGAGCTATCCCCAAAACCCATTACGGCATCAAGGGTGCCGCCTGAAACCTGGATCACTAACCCACCAACCTTAAAACCAATCACATCAGTGATATCAGAAATATTCGCATCGCAGCGAAAGAGAACCAAGTAGTCAGGCGAAATTTATTCGTGAATGCAGTTCCAAAACCTTTCATCAAGGATGCCGCCTCGCTCAGCAACTCGCTTCCTTTCAGACCGACAAAACGGCGCCAGAAATACTTGGCCTGTTTCCACAGGATCTCGATGCGATTCAGTTCCGGACTGTAAGGCGGCAAGTAACGGGGCCAGGGTCCAGTCCGGCATTCATACACGATTTCAGCCTTGGCCGTCTCTATCTGCAGCAAGTTGCGCTTTATCAAACGCCGATATTGCTCGATTCACTGTAATTCCCTTCCCCATACCTGCCCGGCGTCACGCCCATCACGCGCTTGAACATGGCGATGAAGGCGCTGACGTTGTCGTAGCCCAGGTCCAGCGCAATCGTCGTGACGGGCTGGCCGGTGGCCAATAATTCCAAGGCGCGCAGGATGCGGGCGCGCTGGCGCCAGACGGAGGGCGTAAAGCCCGTCTCGATCGTGAAACGGCGCGCCAGGGTGCGCGGCGACAGGCCGGCCCAGGCGGCCAGCGCTTCCACGCCCCGCTCGTCGGCCAGGTCATCGAGCACGGCGCGCGCCACGCGCAGCAGGCGCGGGTCCGTGGGCAGGGGCAAGCCGAAGGATTCGTGCGGCGCGGCGGCGATCTCGTCGAGGATCACGCCCGCTACCCTGATCTGCCGCGCGTACAGCGCGCCCCCGTCCCAGGCGCTGGCGCGGCCCACCGCCTCGCGCAGCAAGCCCGAGACGCGCATCACGCAAGGCGCGGCGGGCAAGCCGGCGCAACTGGCCTCGTCCACATACACGCTCCAGCCCGCAAACGGGCCATGCGAACGCAGCGCATGCACGTGATGGGACGGCATCCACACGCAGTGGCTGGCCGGCACCACCCACTGTCCGCTGTCGGCTGCAACGGAAAGCAAGCCCCGCATGGCGCCGAACAGCTGGCCGCTGGCATGGCGGTGCGCCGCCGTCACCCGTTCTTGCGGCTGGGCAATGCGCATGGCGCGCAGCGGCGGCGGCGGCGACGCTGGAAAAATTGGCGGATTTGACGTATCGAATGACATAAACAACGCAGGCAAGACAATCCGCCCATCATACAGTGAAGTCTTTCCAACCTTCAGGAGTTCACCATGCGTGCAGAAGACGTATTAGCCGATCAACAAAACCAGGGCCAGTTCAATGGCGTCACCGTGCGCAAGGGAACGGTGGGCGCCTTCCTCGCCAATGCCCGGCTGTGGCTGGACGAGACCACCAGCGACGCCGAACGAAGCATCGCCGAGCGCGACATCCTCGACGCCTTGCCCGCCCTGCACGCGCTGGGCCTGTTCGACATCCTGCAAGTGCGCGACCTTGCGCTGCGCGAACTGGTATCCGCGTCCGCCGCTTGACTCGGCTGACTCGTCCCCGGCGCGCATTTCCTCTATGATGCTGCTTTGCCCGCCTTCGCACCCGCCATGCCGTTTACCATTGCCACCCCCGTCCACAGCGAACTGATCATCAAGAAAAGCCGTTTCATTGGTTGCGTGCAGCCGATGACGGACCGCGCCAGCGCGCAGCAGGTGGTCAATGACTTGAAGGCGCAGCATCCGGGCGCCTGCCATGTGTGCTGGGCCCTGCTGGCGGGCGGGCAGTCGGCGGCCGTCGATGATGGCGAACCTAGCGGCACGGCCGGGCGGCCCATGCTCGACGTGCTGCGCCACCAGGACCTGGAAGGCGTGCTGGCGACCGTGGTGCGTTACTTTGGCGGGATCAAGCTGGGCGCGGGCGGCCTGGTGCGCGCCTACACGGATAGCGTGGCGCAAGCGCTGCTGCAGGCGGAAAAGACAGCCATCGTGCGCCAGCGTACCCTGCGCTGCACGGTGCCGTATGCGATGGAAGGCATGCTGCGCCGCGAACTCGATGGCGCCGGCGCCACCTTGCTGAACGTGGCGCACGGCGAGCATGTACTGTTCGACTTCAGCCTTGCGGAAGCGGCCGCCACCGCCCTGCTGGCCCATCTGCATGAGGCGGGCAATGGACGGATACAGTGGCTCGACGTGCAGGATGGCGACGGCCAGTCATAGTCAGCAGGTGCATTGCCGCCGGCCACTATCAGTCACAATCGGGCATTTATGCGTACCCGAGGCGCGCCTAGCGGATTTCTATTTTTTCAACTCTGACATTGTTCAATTTAATGCCAGTCAAGGATTGCATGATTTCGTCAGAAATTAACATTCCGCCAAATTCCGTCCACGAAATTTCACGGATCACGTTGACGCTGGTATCGGCATGCCTCTTCCCACGCCCAAAGCCGAATATCACACCACAGGCAGGGCAAGTCGCAATTTTTGCGTCCACTACTATTTCACCATCCATGATTGCCGGCTGATCACCAAAGAGCAGAACCCATGGCGTTCCGCCAACAAAGGCGAAGTGGCTCTCCATCTTCCTCGAAAGATCACCGAGATAGAGGTCACCGAACCTCAAGAATTCGTTGATGCTCTCCGGCAGCAATTTCCGCAGTCTGGCGGACATGATGGACGGCGATAAGCGCCCCATTGAAAACATATCTGCTTTTGCAGGAATGCGCTGATCCACGACCACGGCGAAATCGCCTTCATTCCCAGGCATATAATTTCCGCAGTCTGTACAGATGCCCGCACCGACATGCCCGCTCGTCCACGCTTCATTGGCGTCCACCACATCTGTTCCACCATAATACAGATGCCACATGTATCTTTTCATGGCCTTGCCTTAAAAACCGCCACCGTCATGGATAGCGCTGCTCCTGATATCCATTCGGAAATACGTGGAAAATATTGTCCATCTGTCCGTCCACATAGCCGAATAGAATCTGATATCCGGTATGGTTTTCCTGGCCATGCTCTCTCTGCCGGACCATGATGGACTGGAGGCGATCATCCTCATACAGATAATCGTAACTGGCTTCGCCAAATTTCCCGAAATTAATGTCCTGCGTGATGCGTGCCCCGTCAAGAAAACTGAGCATGACATTCCTCAAGCTTCCGCCGGCATTGAAGTGCACGCTTTTAAGCTCGCCGCGCTCATGAAAATAGAAGCTCCTGTTGAGGACAGCAGCAGATCCGCCATAGCTTTCCACCAAAATAACCCTGCCCTCCCCATCGAGATGGTACACATGAGTATCTTTAAACTTCGCGGGCAGCGACTTTAACTCTTTTCCCGGCTTGAAACCGGCCCTTTGGGCTTCGAATGGCCTGACGTTACACAACGGCCCTTTGCCGATCAACGTTCGCTCCACGCGCAGCTTGACGGCATCCAAATAAGTCGCCATGAAAGAATCGGATTTCGACGCTATCTCGTGGAATTGCTCGCCCAGTTTTTTGATCTCACTCATGCTATATCGCTCCCGCTACGCCACTTCCAGCAATCAAGCCTTGCGCGGACGCTTGATCTGCAACAAGATGAAATGCGTCCACGCCAGTGCCGGCAACACCAGCAACAGCAGCATCAGTCCGGCTGGCATGTCCGGCACGAAGCGCACGAAGCAGGCGAGAAAACCGGCGATGGCCAGCCAGAAGCGCCAGTTGAACGCATATGCCTTGCGCGCCACCGTCGCCAGGGCGATGCGCCAGAATTCCAGCAAGGCCCACAGGCCGCCCGTCAGCAGCAGCGCGGCCAGGGCATTGGCGCCGGGTGCGTCGGCATAGGTGCGCACCAGGTTGTACACCAGCACGGGATAGCCGGCCGTGATGGCCAGAGTGGCCGGACCGGCGGCGATGACAGCCTCAAACAGCTGCCCTTTGGAACGATGATCCACTACATCACCCCTATGCCACGACGCCCGAATGGGCGGCGATCACTTGCAGCGCGCCGGCAGCATCCTGCGTCCAGACGCGCGTAAAACGGAAGTCGCCATGCGTTTCCACATCGTGATAACTGCCCGTCAGCTGCATGCGCACGGAGACCACGGCCACGTTGTCGTTAATACGCACATGGCGCTCGGAGGCGCGCAAGTCCGTGATGGTCAGCAGGCGCTGCTCGTGCGCCGCCAGGTCCGCATGCTTGCTCAGCAAGTGCCCCAGGTGATTCGTAAACAACAAGTCATCGGCCAGCAAATCATTCAGTACAGCCACGTCGGAGGCCATCATGGCCAGGCGCAAGCGCTCTTCCGCATCGAGTACTTGGGCTTCCGTTAAAGCATTCATCTTTTTCCTTAAAAAATAGTGCGCCAGATTAGCAAACGAACAAACGTGCAATGCTGGCATGAAATCTTCCTTTTCACAATCATCCGGCAGACCTATTCCTGCGCTTATGCCTGTGAAGCATATTTATATAGCGTAATATTCGCAGCGGTATGGCGCAAAACGCCACCATAGTACTGTACAGTGCTTGCCCTTCCGCCCCGGGCTGGGGCAGCTGTCAGTGGTAGTACAGTTTTATGTGCTGCGTGCAGTCTCGAATAAAACCAAGATAAGGCCCCTTCATGGCAATTAACATCATCCTGAACCTGCTCGTTGCGTTGCTCGTCTTCGCTTTCATGTTCCAGCAGCAACGCAAACACGCGACGTTTACCGTGCGCGTCTTCACGGGCCTGGGCCTGGGCGTGCTGCTCGGTGCGGCCGTGCAGTGGCTGTACGGCGCCGGCTCGCCCATCATCGCGGGCACCAATGAATACATCGACATCGTCGGCAGCGGCTACGTCAAGCTGCTGCAAATGATCATCATGCCGCTGATCATGGTCTCCATCATTTCCGCCATCCTGAAACTCAAGGATGCGAGCTCGCTGGGCAAGATCAGCGCGCTGACCATCGGCACCCTGCTCATTACCACCACGATCGCCGCCGCGCTGGGCATCCTGATGGCCAAGCTGTTCGGCTTGACGGCTGTCGGCCTGACCTCGAGCGCCGCCGAAGTGGCGCGCGGCGTGCAGCTGCAAGGCTCGCTGGAAACGGCAAAAGCCCTGTCCCTGCCGAAACTGCTGGTCAGCTTCGTGCCGACCAACCCCTTCCTCGACATGACGGGGGCGCGCAAGACGTCGACCATCGCCGTGGTGGTGTTCTCCATCTTCATCGGCATCTCGGCCACGGGCATCGCGGCGAAAAAGCCGGAAATCTTCGCTTCCTTCGAGCACTTCATGAAAGTGGCGCACGCCATCGTCATGCGCATGGTCACGCTGGTGCTGCGCCTGACGCCGTACGGCGTGTTCGCGCTGATGTTTGAAGTAGTGGCCTCGTCGAGCTACACGGACATCTTGAAACTGATCAACTTCGTCGTCGCCTCGTACAGCGCGCTGATCCTGATGTTCCTCGTGCACCTGGCCATCATCGCCGGCGTGGGCCTGAACCCGCTGCGCTTCGTGAAAAAAGTCTTCCCCGTGCTGGCCTTCGCGTTTACCTCGCGCACGAGCGCCGGTTCGATACCGATGAGCGTGCAGACGCAAACACAGCGCCTGGGTACGCCGGAAGGCATCGCCAACTTCGCCGCCTCGTTCGGCTCGACCATCGGCCAGAACGGCTGCGCCGGCATTTACCCTGCCATGCTGGCCGTGATGATCGCGCCCACGGTCGGCGTCGACCCGTTCACCGTCAGCTTCCTGCTGCCCTTGCTGGCCATCATCACCATCGGTTCCGTCGGTGTGGCCGGCGTGGGCGGCGGCGCCACGTTTGCCGCGCTGATCGTGCTGTCGGCGATGGACTTGCCCGTCGCCCTGGCCGGCTTGCTGATCTCCGTCGAACCGCTGATCGACATGGGCCGCACGGCCCTGAACGTGAGCGGCTCGATTACGGCCGGCACCGTCACCAGCAGGGTCATGGGACAGACCGACCTGGCCGTCTACAACAGCGACGACGCGCCGGACCTGGACGAGGCGGAACACGCCGCTTAAAACGCATAACCAAACCTACTGCGCGTCGCGGGTTGCGGTTTCCGATGCTCACTGGCTCGGCGCCCCCGTACCTTTGCACAGTTCCGCTTCTCAAGCCAACGGGGGCGCCGAGCCTCCCTTCCGCTCGCTACGGTTTTGTTAGGCGTTGCAAGGCTGCCCGCAGCGGCGCGCCGCGCCTTGCCGCTTTCGTCTATATTTATTCACAATAAATACAGAGGAAGGCGCAAGGCGATGGAACAGAAATGGCCGCAGCAAATCTGGATCGTGCGTCACGGCCAAAGTGCCGGCAACGTGGCGCGCGATGCCGCCGAAGCGGAAAAACAGTTATTGATCGCCATCGCCGAGCGCGATGTCGACGTCCCCCTGTCCGAGCTTGGCGCGCGCCAGGCGCACGCCCTGGGCGACTGGTTCGCCACCCTCCCCCCTGAACAACAACCGACCGTCGTGCTGTATTCGCCCTACGTGCGGGCGCAGCAGACGGCGCAAGCCGTGCTGGCGCGCATCGATGCGGACAGCCTCGCTTCCATGGTGGCCGACGAGCGCCTGCGCGAAAAGGAATTCGGCATCCTCGACCGCCTGACCGTGCACGGCATCGCCAGCAAGTACCCGGAACTCTACGAACAGCGCCAGCATGTGGGCAAGTTTTATTTCCGCCCACCGGGCGGCGAAAGCTGGTGCGACGTCATCCTGAGACTGCGCAGCGTGCTCGACACCATCACCCGCGAATACCGGGGCGAACGCGTGCTGATCGTCGGCCACCAGGTCATCGTCAACTGCTTCCGCTACCTGCTGGAACGCTGCGACGAACACGCCATCCTGGCCATCGACAAGGCCGCCGACGTGCCCAACTGCGGCATCACTTCGTACGCCTTCAACCCCGCCCTGGGCAGGTACGGCAAGCTGCAGCTGGACCTGTGCAACTTCGTCGCGCCGCTGGAAGCGGCCGGCACACAAGTCACGGCCCAGCCCGACATGCCGGCCGCGCCCAAATCCTGATCTTCGGAGGTCATGCATGGACGCCACCGCCATTACCCCTTCCCTGCTGCGCTCCTGGCCCCTGCCCATGCCCCAGCCCGATGGCGACAAAGAGGTGCGCGGCCACCTGCTGATCGTCGCCGGCTCCGAAGAGATGCCGGGCGCCATCCTGCTGGCGGCCACGGCCGCCCTGCGCGCGGGCGCGGGCAAGCTGACCCTGGCGACGGGCGCATCGGTAGCGGCGCAGGTGGCCATCGCCATGCCCGAGGCGCGGGTCATCGGTCTCGATGAGACTGCGCTGGGCGGCTTCCGGCCCGAGGCGCAACACCAGCTGGCGCCGCTGGCCGGCAAGGTGGACGCCGTGCTCGTGGGGCCAGGCATGTGCGACACGGCGGCCAGCTGCGAACTGATGCGCCACCTGCTGCCCCTGTTTGCCGGCAGCCGCTTGATCCTCGACGCACGCACCATGCAAGTCGTGCGCAAGCCCGCGCACTTTCGCTTTGACCAGGCGGTGCTGCTGACGCCGCATGCAGGCGAGCTGGCCCAGCTGATGGGCCTGTCGAAAGACGCCGTGCTGGGCGACCCACATGCCTGCGCCGTGGACGCGGCGCGGCGCTGGAATGCCATCGTCGCCCTGAAAGGCGCGCTGACCATCCTCGCCATGCCCGACGGCACCAGCTGGATGCACGGGGCGCACGCTGGCGGCAATATCGGCCTGGCCATTTCGGGTTCCGGCGACACCCTGGCCGGCATCATCACGGGCCTGGCCGCGCGCGGCGCGCCATTGGAACAGGCCTGCGCCTGGGGCATCGCCCTGCATGCGCTGGCGGGCGAACAGCTGGCCCTGCGCTTCGGCACCCTCGGCTACCTGGCGCGCGAAATCCCGGCCGAGATTCCCGCACTGCTGCGTAATCTGGCACCCTGAGCTGGCGCCCTGAGCCGCGCGGCATGGAAACAATAGCCATAAGCATATCCATAAAGAATCGTTCGCCTGGGCAACAACCTCCCTTAAGCTCCATCCATTGTTTTCAGATGAACAAGCTTAAAGGATACCGCCGTGCACCTGCGCCACTCATACGTCCCCCTTTCCCTTCCCGCCACGCCGCTGCGCGCCATCGTGCTGGCCTGCGCCATGCTGGGCGTACCCTCCGCCTGGGCACAAGAAGCGCAAGCCACCACCGGCAGCGCCAATGAAACGGCCGGCGCCAGCATCGACCAGGTCACCGTCGTCGGCTCGCGCGCGCGCAACCGCACGGTGTTCGACAGCAGCGTGCCCATCGACCGTTTCGGCGCGCGCGAAGTGAGCAATGCGCTGGCGTCGGGCGACGTGGGCGCGGCCCTGCAAAACCTGTCGCCGTCGATCAACTTCCCCCGCATCGAGTCGAGCGGCGCGTCGGACTCCGTGCGCGGCATCCAGTTGCGGGGCCTGGCGCCCGACCAGGTACTGGTGCTGATCAACGGCAAGCGCCGCCACACGAGCGCCGTGCTGGACACGGAAAGCAGCTTCGCCGGCACCGTACCGGTCGACATCAATGCCATTCCCCCCAACGCCATCGACCACATCGAAATCCTGCGCGACGGCGCGGGTGCCCAGTACGGCAGCGATGCCGTCGCGGGCGTGATCAACATCGTGTTGAAAAAGGCGCGCACGGGCGGCGCCGCCTCCGTCAGCTATGGCGCCAACCACACGCATTTCGACCCGACCAATCAAACCTTGACGGATGGCCAGACCGTCATCGTCAACGCCGACTATGGCGTGCCGCTGGGCGAAGCGGGGTTCTTCCGCTTCGGTGCGGAAACGCGGCGCCGCTCGCCCACGGAACGGGCCGGCCCCAGCGACGCGGGCTGGACTTCCTACAACTTCACGCCGGCCGACCAGGCGCTCGATGGCAAGGTGGTGTTCAAGTCGGGCGACTCGCGCCAGCACAACAACTACCTGTTCTACAACACCCAGCTCACCCTGGCGAATGGCCTGGACCTGTACTCGTTTGCCACCTTGAACGAGCGCAAGTCCGACGGCAGCGCCTACTTCCGTTATCCGGGCGACCCGTCGAATGTGCCGGCCCTGTATCCGAACGGCTACCGCCCCGTCACCAACGGCGACAAGCGCGACCTCAGCATCGTGGCCGGCGTGCGCGGCAGCACCGGAGAGTGGAACTGGGACGCCAGCGCGCGCCACGGCAGCGACCACTTTGACTACGGCGTGAGCCACTCCGTCAACGCTTCGCTGGGCGCGGCCAGCCCCACGCGTTTCAACCTCGCCGGCTTCGACTTTCGCCAAAACGCCTTGAACCTGGATGCCACGCGCAGCATCGACATCGGTTTGCCCGCCCCGTTGAGCCTGGCGGTAGGCGCCGAATGGATGCGCGAAACCTACACCAGCTCGGCCGGCGACCCCGCTTCGTATGCGGCCGGCAATTTTACCGACGCGCCACCGGGCGCGCAGGCGGGACCGGGCTTGCGCCCATCGGACGCCTACGACGGCAGCCGGCAAATCCGCTCCGTGTATGCGGACGTGGAAAGCGATCTTACGCCGCGCCTGCTGGTAGGCGCCGCCGCTCGCTATTCCCGCTACAGCGACTTCGGCAGCGCCAGCACGGGCAAGCTGTCCACGCGCTATAAAGTGACGGAGCATTTCCTCGTGCGCGGTTCGCTATCGAACAGTTTCCGCGCACCAGCCCTCGTGCAAACGGGCTTCCGCTTCGCCACACTGAACTTCAACGCCGATGGCACGGCCCTGCAAACATCGGCCCTGCTGCCGGCCAGCGACCCGCTGGCGCGCAGCTTCGGCGCGCAACAGCTGAAACCGGAAAAATCGACCAACGTCTCCCTGGGCCTGGCCTGGAAACCGGCGGCCGCCACCAGCGTGACGGTGGATGCCTACGTGATCCGCATCCGCGACCGCATCACACGTTCGAGCGATTTGCAAAGCGACGCCGTCACCGCCTACCTGGGCGCGAATGGCCGCAGCGACATCCAGTCCGTGGCCTACCTGGCCAACCTGCTCGACACGCGCACAAAAGGCCTGGACGTGGTGCTGAATCACGACCTGGCCTTCACGTCCGGCAAGCTGAACCTGAACGCGGCACTGAACCTGAACAAGACCAGCCTCGACAAGGTACGCCAGAGTTCCGCTGCATTGAGCGCCATCGATCCCAGTCTGACCTTGCTGACAGAGACGAGTTTGTTCCGCATCAAACATGCGTCCCCCACCAGCAAATTGATCCTCGGTGCCGACTGGCAGGCAACCGGCTGGGGCGTGCAGGCGCGCGCCACGCGCTTTGGCGAGCTGAAAGATTTTTCATATGACGGCGATGCGCCCCTGATCGACGGCATCCCCGCACAGCGCTTCGGCGCCGTCTGGTCGCTGGACCTGGAAGGCCAGTTGAAACTGAGCAAGCAACTGACGGTGAGCGTGGGTGGCAACAATATCCTCGACCGCTATCCGCAGCGCGTGCGCCAGACGAATAACGCCACGTATGGCGGTGCCCAGCCCTACAATTTCATCAACCCCATCGGCGTCAATGGCGCCTACTTTTACGCTAAATTAAGCTACACGTTCTGACACGAACAAGGATAAATCATGATCATCAAACGAATCTCCCATCTCGTCGCCGGCGCCTGCCTGAGCGCCCTCCTGCTGTCGCCCGCCCAGGCTGCCGCACCGCTGGTGCTGATGACGGACTTCGGCACGGCCGACGGCGCCGTGTCGGCCATGCATGGCGTCGCCTATGGCGTCGATCCCAAGCTGACCATCTCGGACCTGACGCACCAGATTCCCGATTACGACATCTGGCTGGGCGCCTACCGCCTGTACCAGACGGCCAATTACTGGCCGCAAGGCACGGTGTTTGTTTCCGTCATCGACCCGGGCGTGGGTACCAACCGCAAGTCGGTGGTGCTGAAAACCAAGGGTGGCCGCTACTTCGTGGGGCCGGACAATGGCCTGTTCACCCTGATCGCCGAGCGCGACGGCGTGGCCGAATTGCGTGAAATCGATGAAAAGGTCAACCGCCTGGCGGGATCGAGCGAGTCGTACACCTTCCATGGCCGCGACGTATACGCGTATGTGGGTGCGCGCCTGGCGTCCGGTGCCATCAGCTATGAACAGGTGGGGCCACCCTTGCCGAGCGAATCCGTGGTGAAGATCGCGTATCAAAAACCTGTGCGCGACGGCAATACCATCCGCGGCATCGTGCCCGTGCTGGATGTGAAATATGGCAATGTGTGGACGAATATTCCGAAATCGCTGCTCGACGAATTACAGGTGAAACTGCATGACCCGCTGCAAGTGCGTATTTTGCACAAGGGCAAGCAAGTGGCCAAGGTCACGGCGCCATTCGAGCACACGTTTGGCGGCGTCGCCAAGGGCAAGCCCCTGGTCTACCTGAACAGTCTGCTCGACGTGGCCGTGGCCATCAGCCAGGGTGACTTTGCCGCCCAACACCACGTCGCCTCGGGCGTGGATTGGGAAGTGGAAGTGAGCAAGGCCCCTGGCGCCAAATAAGAAGCTCTCGCCCGCGGCCGGGACGTCCTGTCCCGGCCCATTCCGTTCACGTGGCGCGTTTGCGCCATATCAAAACGGATCACCTCTGCTCCCGCCAATGGCCGCTGATTTGTAAATCCGGTGAACCTGCGCGCACCTGTCTACTCTAAATGTTGCAAGCGATGCCAGCCTTGCTACGACAGCCTGCCTGCGCTGTGGCAGGCCGTCTGGCAGGTAGGATCACCACGACAGCTTTCCAACGAGAAAGGAACAATCATGACGGCTCCACTCCCTAGCACCAGCAAGCTTGTCCTCGGCACCGCCATCGTGTGCGCGCTGCTGGGCGGCTGCAACAAGCACAATGAGTCCACCACCACGGCCAAGCCAGCTACGCCCGCCACCACGCCCGGCGCGGGCGGCAGCGGCACCTCGGGCACCAGCGGCACCACCACGCCGGACGCCACCACGCCCGCCACTCCATCCGTTGCACCGGGCACAACTACCAACCCCGACGGCACGACCACGCCGCCGGCCACCCCGCCTGGCAATGGCGCCACGCCCGGCACCGGGACTGGTACCACCACGCCACCGCCACGCAGCAGCTAAAGGCGACGCCCGCTCCGCTGCGGCGGCCGGCCCTGCAGCCCGGCAACAAACAAGGGAATCAGCAACAAAGAGCCTTCCAACGAAGGCTCTTTGTCTTGCACGGCGCAGCAATTGCCCCCGCTGCAGCGCATCAATGGGCTGGCGCCGCCTTCACCGCGCCCCGTGCACTCAACGCCTGGTGGTCCGCCGCCAGGAACAGATACATGGCCGGCACCACGAACAGGGTAAACAAGGTGCCGATGGACAAACCCGTGAAAATCACCAGCCCCATCGCGTGCCGCCCGGCCGCCCCCGCGCCCGAAGCGATCACCAGGGGCAGCACGCCAAACACCATGGCGGCCGTCGTCATCAGAATGGGACGCAGGCGCACGGCGGCCGCTTCCTCCACCGCCTCGCGCTTGCTCTTGCCCGTCCTTTGCAGCTGATTCGCCACTTCCACGATCAGGATGCCATGCTTGCTGATCAGTCCCATCAGGGTCACCAGGCCCACCTCCGTGTAGATGTTGATCGACGCAAAGCCGAGGAAGATGAACATGGTCGCGCCAAACAGGGCCAGCGGCACGGAGATGAGGATCACGACGGGGTCGCGGAAACTCTCGAACTGTGCCGCCAGCGCCAGGAAGACGATCACCACGGCAAACAGCATGGTGACGATAAAGCCGCCCGATTCCTGCACGAACTGGCGCGACTGGCCCGAATAATCAACCGTGTAGCCACTGGGCGCCACCTGGGCCAGCGCATCGCGCATGAAGGCCAGCACCTCGCCCTGCGAGGCGCCGGACACGCCGGAAAGCGTGACGGCGTTGAGTTGCTGGAAGCGGTTGATCGACTCGGGCACGATGTCGTATCGGATATGCGCGACGGTACTGGCCGGTATCATCGTGCCGTTGGGCGTCTTGATATGGAAGTCCAGCACGGCCGATGGATTCAGGCGGTCGACCTGCAATACCTGCGGGATCACTTTATAGGAACGCCCGGCGATGGAAAAGTAATTGACGTAGCCACCGCCCAGGGCCGCGCCCAAGGCCTGCCCCACATCCTGCTGCGTCATGCCCAGCGCGGCGACGCTGTCGCGGTCGACCACCACGGTGGCTTGCGGTTTGTCAATCTTCAAGTCCGTATCCACGAAATAAAATTTGCCCGATGCGCGCGCCTTCTCCAGCACCTGCTGCGCGATGGTATCGAGGTTTTCAAACGGCTCCGTGGTAGCGATGACGAACTGCACGGGTAAACCCGAGGAACCGGGCAAGGCGGGGAACTGGAAGGCGGCCACGCGGGCGCCGGCTATCCTGTTCCAGCCCGCCTGCAAGTCCTGCTGCACCTGCTGGGCGCTGCGCGCACGCTCGTTCCACGGCGTCATCAGCATGCCGCCAAAACCCGAGTTGACAGTCGGTACGCCCGTGATCTGGAACATCTGGCTGTATTCGGGCATGGCCTTGGCCACCTGGTAGATTTGCTCGGCATACACTTGCATCTGGTCCGAGGTGGCCGTCGGGTCGCCCACCACCTGCGACAGCACGACGCCCTGGTCTTCCTCGGGCGCCAGCTCGGACTGCGACATCTTGAACATCAACCCCAGCACCAGCATCAAAATCGCCGCCATGACAATGAGCACGGGCCAGGTATCGAGCAGCGCGTGCAGCAGGCGCAGATACGAGTCGTGCACCTTGCCGAAGACGCGGTCGATGGCTTGCACGAAGCGGCCACTATCCTGTTCCGGGCGGAAGAAGCGCGAACACATCATGGGCGACAAGGTCAGGGCCACCACGCCCGACACGGCCACGGCGCCGGCCAGGGTGAAGGCGAATTCCGTGAACAACGCGCCCGTCAGGCCGCCCTGGAAGCCGATGGGCACATACACGGCGATGAGCACCACCGTCATGGCCAAAATCGGGCTGCCCAGTTCGCGCGCCGCCAGCAGGCTGGCCTCCAGCGGCGGCTGGCCCTGCTTCATGTGGCGGTCCACGTTTTCCACCACGATGATGGCGTCGTCGACCACCAGGCCGATGGCCAGCACGATGGCCAGCAGAGTCAGCAAGTTGATGGAATAGCCGAGCGCCAGCATGGCCGTAAACGTGCCGATCAGTGATAGCGGCATGGCGATCACGGGCACGATCACGGCCCGCAAGCTGCCCAGGAACAAATAGATGACGATGGTGACGATCAGCAGCGCCTCGACCAGGGTCTTGATGACTTCGTGGATGGAGGTATTGATGAAGAACGTGGAGTCGTACACGATGTCGCCCGTCAAGCCGGCCGGCAGCTGAGACTGGATATCGGGGAAGACGGCGCGCACGCGCTCGGCCACGTCGAGGATATTGGCTTCCGGCGCCACCTTGATGCCGATGAAGACGGAGCGCACGCCGCTGAAGGCCACGTTGAAATCATAGTTTTCAGAACCCAGCACGACGGTGGCCAGGTCTTCCAGCCTCACAATGGAGTCACCGCTGCGCTTGACGACAAGTTGCCTGAACTCCTCCACCGAATGCAGATCCGTGCCGGCCGTCAGGGGAACGGTCACCATCTGGCCCTTGCTGGACCCCAGCGCAGCCAGGTAATTGTTATTGCCCAGGGCGGTGCTCACCTCGGCCGCCGTCACGCCGAACGCGGCCATCTTGTCCGCGTCCAGCCAGGCGCGCAGGGCAAACAGACGCGCGCCCAGCAGTTCCGCCGTCTGCACGCCGCTGACGGAGTCGAGCTTGGGCTTGACCACGCGGCTCAGGTAATCCGTCACATTATTCGTCGGCAAGGACTTGCTGTAAAAGCCCAGGTACATGGCGTCCGTCGTCTGCCCCATCTGTACCGTCAGCACGGGCGTTTGCGCCTGGGCGGGTAGCTGATTCTTCACGGAACTGACTTGGGTATTGATTTCCGTCAAAGCCCGGTTCGCGTCGTAATTGAGGCGCAAGGTAGCCGTGATGGTCGACATGCCGCTGCTGCTGGACGAGGACAGGTAATCGATGCCCTGCGCCTGGGCGATGGCCGATTCCAGCGGTTGCGTAATGAAACCGGCCACCGTCTGCGCGTCTGCGCCATAGTAGGTGGTGGAAATCGTCACGACGGCATTCTGCGTCTTCGGATACTGGTTGATGGGCAAACTGAACAGGGAGCGCAGCCCCAGCACCACCAGCAACAAACTCACCACCATGGCCAGCACGGGCCTGCGGATAAAGAGATCGGTGAAGTTCATGGCGGCGCCTCAGTGTTCCTGCGGCGTGGGTTGCGGATTGTTACCCGGCTCGACGACGTTGCTGATCACCACGGGGCTGCCGTTCTTGAGCTTGATCTGCCCGCTGGTGACGACTTGCTGCCCCTCGGTGAGCCCCGTCAGCACGGCTACCTGGTCGCCGCGTGTTTCACCCGTCGTCACGAATACCTGACGCACCACCAGCTCACCCGCCCTGGGCGGCGGCGCGCCGGGGGCCGTGACCTTGGGCGCCTGCGCCGGATGCACGACGAAGACGGTGGAACCATACGGGTTGTAGGTGATCGCCGTCTGCGGCAAAGTCAGATACTGTTTCTTGGCCCCCACTTCCACGTTGACGTTGGCAAACATACCCGGCAGCAACTGCCGTTGCGGATTGGCCACCGTGGCCTCCACCTGCACATTGCGCGTGGCGGGGTCGACCTTGGAACTGATGGCGCTGACCTTGCCCGCAAAGGCCGTGTTCGCATGTGCATCGCTGGACAGGTTCAGGGCTTGCCCCACTTGCAGGCCGCTCAGCTGCTTTTGCGGAATATAGAAGTCGACATAGATGGGATCGATGGTTTGCAAGGTGACGATCCTGTCGCCGGGATTGAGGTACTGGCCCGGATTGACGGTGGTGATGCCCAGTTTTCCCGCAAACGGCGCGCGGATGGTTTTCTTTGCCACCAGCGCCGCCTGCTGGGCGGCCAGGGCCTTGCGGCTTTTCACGTCGGCCAGGTCGCTGTCGATCTGTGCCTGGCTGATCGCTTGCACGGCAAATTGCTGCTGGTCGCGCGCCAGCACGGACGCGGCAAGTTCGGCCGCCGCCTCCAGGGCGCGCAGCTGCGCAATATCCGCATCGGCATTGAGTTGCACCAGTAATTGCCCTGCCGCCACCTCCTGGCCCGACTTGAAGTTGATCGTCCTGACAAGGCCGGCAATTTCGCTCGTCACGTCGACCCCGCGCACGGCCACCATGGTGCCCACGGAAGACAGGTGCGGCTGCCACTCGACCTTGCGGATGATGGTCGCCGACACCGTCTGCCGCGTGGGCTTGGGCGAACTGGCCATGAGCTGGCGGATGTGCAGGAAAAATCCCAGCGCCAGCAGGGCAATCAACAGCACCACCGCTCCCAGCATGATGAGCATGCGCTTATTGCGTTTCGTCATGGATGCGCTCCTTGTCATTCCTTCCGGCTGCCATTGCGGTGTCGTATTGCACGCCCCTCAGTTCCTGCCCGCCGCCACCGGCAAGGTGGTCGTGGCGGGAACGTTGTCCAGCGCGGGCCGGTTCCACCAGCCGCCGCCCAGCGCCTGGAACAGCGCGGCGCTATCGGCATGACGGGCCGCCTGCGCCTGCACCAGGCCCACCCTGGCCTGCTGGTACGTGCGTTGGACATCCAGCAAGGTTAGATAACTGATGGCACCGAGCTTGAATTGCTGCGTACTCAGCGCCAGCGATTCGCTGGCCAGCGCCTCCACCTCGGCTTGCTGCTGCAAGGCGGCAGCATCAGCCTCGATGGCCCGCAAGCTATCGGCCACATTCTGGAAGGCGGCCAGCACGGTGGCGCGGTAATCGGCCGCCGCGCCCTCGTAGGCGGCGATGGCGGCCCGCCGCCTGGCGCGCAGCGCGCCGCCATTAAAAACAGGCTGGGCCAGCCCGGCCGCCACGCCCCACACGGAAGAACCGCCATGCAGCAACGCGGGAAAGCTGGTCGCCAAGGCGCCAAGATTGCCCGTCAAGGTAAATTGGGGATACATGGCTGCCGTGGCGACACCGATCTGCGCGCTGGCCTGCTGCAGCAGCGCTTCGCTGGCGCGGATGTCGGGGCGCTGGCGCACCAGGGCAGACGGCAGGGAAACGGGCAAGTCCTGCGGCAAGTGCAGCGACGCCAGGTCGAATTCAGGCATGCCGGGCTCGCTGGGCAGCTTGCCCGCATACACGGATAGCTGGTGGCGCGTCAGGGCCAGGGCTTTTTCCAGCGGCGGCACGCTGGCCCGCGTCTGCGCCACCGTGTTGCGCTGGAGCAGTACCGTGGCACGGCCGATGGCGCCGAAGCGCAATTGCTGCTCGATCACGTCCAGCTGTTTCTGCTGCGCGTCGAGTATGTCGCTGGTGGCCTGCAGCTGTCCGCGCAGGGATGCTTCGCGGATGGCCGCCGTCACCAGGTTGGCCGTCAGGGCCAGGTACGCCGCTTCCAGCTGGTATTGCCGATAGTCAACCAGGGCTTGCAGCCCCTCCAGCTGGCGCTTGTTGCCGCCAAATACATCCAGGGCATACGATACATTCACCGAGGCATTGTACAAATTGAAAACGCCGCCCTTGCCTTCCAGGCTGCTGTTTTTTTCACGACTCACGCCCAGCTGCGCACCCACCTCGGGATACAGCAGGCTGCCGGACAGGGCGCGGTAGTTTTCATCGGACTGGCGCAACGCCGCCTGGGCCGATGCCAGGCCGGGACTGCGCGCGAGGGCCCCGCGCACGAGCTGGTCCAGCGCCGGTGACTGGAATAGCGACCACCATTGCGCGGGGATATCCTGGCCGGGTACAAAGCGCTGCGCCTGGCCAGCGGGACCGGGCGCAGCCGCCGTTTGCGCCGGCAAGGGCGCCGGCGTGTAGCTGTCACCGCCGCCGGGGGCGGCAGGACGCTGGAAATCCGGCCCGACGGCACAAGCGGCCAGCAGGCATGCCATGAGGATGCCCAGACTGGGCTGCCGGATACTGGAGAACATGGTGCTTGTCCGATACGTTGCCGTGCCACATTGCCGTTGAAAAATATCGCAAAAATATCCCGATACCAGGCTGACGAAGCCGCCCACCCGTTCTACGATTGTAGAGCACCAGACGTAAAAAGAGCCTTCCGAAGAAGGCTCTTTGACCTGGCACAAGGATTGCGCAGCCGAGGCTGCCTGAATTACTTTTGCAGGCTGACCGACGCCGCTTTCGGCGTACGGCGGCCCATCAGGAACAGCACGGCCTTTTTCAGCATGCGGTAGACGAAGCGCACCAGCAGCAAGGTCAGCACGCATTCGAGCAAGGTCAATATCATGGCCACGGCCACGGGCATGCGCGCGGCGCGGCGGTGGAACTTGGCCACGGCGCCATCGCGGGCGATCTCGATGCTGTCATAGAAGGTCGGCACGACCAGCAGGGTCAGAATCGTCGAGGTGATGGTGCCGCCGATGATGGCGATCGCCAATGGACGGTAGAACTCGCCGCCCTCGCCCAGGCCCAGCGCCACGGGGAACATGCCGGCGATCAGCGCGAACGTCGTCATCAGGATGGGACGCAAGCGCATGCGGCCCGCATACATCAGCGCGTCCTCGCGGCCATGGCCCTCTTCCTCGCGCTTGCGCGCCGCGTCGAGCAGCAGGATGGCGTTCTTGGCGACCAGGCCCATCAGCATGATGATGCCGATAAAGCTCATCAGGTTGAGGGTGTTGTTGGTGATCACCAGCGCCACCACCACGCCGATCAGACTCAGCGGCAAGGACATCATCACGGCCACCGGCGCCGTGAAGGAACCGAACTGCATCACCAGGATCAAATACATCAGGCCGATACCCATCACCAGCGCGATCAACATTTCCGTGAACAGCTCTTGCTGGTCCTGGCCGGCGCCACCGAGCGCCAGGCCGTAGCCGGGCGGGAAGTCGATGGAGTTGGCCAGCTTCATGGCGTCGCTCGTCACTTCACCGTTCGAGCGGCCCTGTGCATTGGCCGACACGGTGATCGTGCGCTTGCCATTCTTGTGCTCGATGCCGGACGGGCCCTTGCCCATGGTAATGGTGGCGATCTGGTCGAGCGGCACCATTTGCGACGTGCCCGTCACGCTGATCGGCAGGCGCTCGATGTTTTCCGATGCCACGCGGTCATCGGGATGCAGGCGCACGGCCACGTCGCGCGTTTCGCCCGTCGGATCGACCCAGTCGCCCACTTCCACGCCGGCAAACGCCACGCGCAACGATTGCGCCGCATCATTGACGGAAATGCCCATCGAGTTGGCCAGGCCACGGTTGAGCTCAATCTGCAGCTCGTTCTTCGGGTCTTGCTCGGACAGGCCCACGTCGACGGCGCCGGGAATGGCGCGCAGCTTGTCCATGTAGGCATTGGTAATTTCCATGAGTTTACGCGAATCCGGACCCGTGAATTCCACCTGGATCGGTTTTTGCGAACCATTGCTCAAGTCATCCTGCACCACGTATTCGGCGCCCACCAGACGCGACATCTTCTCGCGCAGCTCGACCGCGATTTCCTTGGCCGAACGCTTGCGGGTGTTGCGCTTGCCGATGTCGACATACACTCTTCCGCCGCCCGCATTGATGGAGCTGTTGGTATCCTTGGTTTCAGGCAAGGTGCGCGCCAGCACGGCCGCCGCTTCGAGTTTCAGACGCGAATACTCGATGCTGCTCGACGATGGCGTGCGCACATTGATCATCAGATTACCCGAATCGGATGCCGGCAGGAAACTCGTGCCGCCATGCGTGTAGTGCAGGGCGATGGCGCCCACCAGGCTGCCGAAGGCGATGACGGCCATCCAGCGGCGGTGATGCAGGGCCCAGGCGATCACGCGGCCATAGCGATCGGCCTGGTGGTCGAACCAGTGGTTGAATTTTTCCAGCACGCGGCCGATGCCCTTTTTCGGCGCCGCATGTTCCTCGACCGGGTCGCCCCAGTAGGCCGACAGCATCGGGTCGAGCGTAAACGAGATGCCCAGGCTGACGAGCACCGAGCACGTCACCGTCAAGGCAAACGGACGGAACCATTCGCCGGAGATACCCGGCATGAAGGCCACGGGAATGAAGACGGCGATGATGGAGAACGTCGTGGCAGCCACGGCCATGCCGATCTCGGCCGTGCCTTCCAGCGCGGCCGTGCGGCGGTCCTTGCCCATCTGCATGTGGCGCACGATGTTTTCGCGCACCACGATGGCATCATCGATCAGCACGCCGATGGCCAGCGACAGGCCCAGCAGTGTCATGAAGTTCAGGGTAAAGCCGCACAGCCACACGGCGATGAAGGCGGCAATCACGGACGTGGGCAGGCTCAGCGCCGTGATCAGGGTCGAACGCCACGAATTCAGGAAGGCGTAGACGACGAAAATCGTCAGCACGGCGCCCAGCACCAGCGATTCGATCACATTGTTCAGGCTATGCTGGGCGTTTTCGCCGCCGTCGCGCGTCACTTGCAGGATCGTGCCTTTCGGCAAGGTCTTGTTGATTTCCGCCACCATGTCGCGGATCTTGTTGGCCACGCTGACGGTGGAAGCGTCGCGCACGCGGGTAATCGATATGCCCACGTTGGGCTTGCCGCTGCGCATGCTCAGGCTGTTGACTTCGGCAAAGCCATCCTCGATGGTGGCCACTTGCGCCAGGCGCACGATTTCCTCGCCGCGGCGCTTGATCACCACTTTCTCGAAGTCGCTAGGCGACTCGATGCGGCCCACCAGGCGGATGCTTTTCTCGTCCAGGATGCCGCGCACCTTGCCCACCGGGGCATTCGTGTTCTGGTTGCGCAAGGCGGTGACGACGTCGCTGACGGACACATTGTATTCACGCAATTTTTCCGCCCGCAGCAGCACGGACAGCTCGCGCTTCAGCGAACCGCCCACGTTGACCAGCGCCACGCCATCGACGGTGCGGAAGCGGTCCGACAGCACATCTTCGGCCAGGCGCGAAATTTCCGCGTGGCTTTGCGTATTCGACGACAGCGCCAGCTGCATGATCGGCTCGGCGGCCGGGTCGATGCGCTGCAGGATAGGCTCGCGCATTTCCGTCGGCAACTTGTAGCGCACGGCGGCAATCGCATTGCGGATATTGTCGGACGCCTCGATCAAATTGGTATTGAAGGAAAACTTCAGGAAGATGGTAGCCGAACCTTCATTCGAATCGCTGTTGACCTCGGTCACGCCGGAAATGCTTTGCAACGATTTTTCCAGGCGGTTCACCACTTCGCGCTCGACCGTATCGGGCGATGCGCCAGGGTAAGGAATGCTGACGACGATGAAGGGCACTTCGACGTCCGGGTTCTGGTTGACGCGCAGTTTCTTGAGCGCCAGCAAGCCGACGCACATCATCGCCAGGATCAGGACGATGGTGGCGGTGGGCCGCTTGATACTGAAATCGGAAAGGAACATGGCTTAGTTTCCTTTACCGGCAACGGCGGTGCTGCTGCTGGCCACGGCGGCAGCGGGCAAGGCTTTGCCGGCCGTCAATTCCACTTTCTGCCCATCCTTGAAGGTCGAACCCGGCGTGCGCAGCACGGTGTCGCCGCTGGCCAGGCCGCTTTGCACTTCCCACTGGCCCGTGCGCACGTCGCGCGCGCCGATGCGCAGTGTGACTTTATGCAAGGCCTTGTCCTTGACCTTCCACGTGTACGTGACGTCGCCCGCCTTCACCAAAGCCGAGTCGGGTATCATCAGCGCGCTGATGCTGTCGGTCTCGATGCGCCCTTCCGCATACAGGCCGGCCACGCGCGGTTGTTCCTTGTCGTTGAAATCGACCAGCACGGCCACCTGGCGCGTGACGGCGTTGGCGGCAGGATCGACGCGGCGCACCTTGCCCGCGAAATCCTGGCCCGGATACCCATTGATGCGGAACAGCACGGGCTGGCCCACCTTGACGACGCCGATCTTGTCGGCCGACACCAGGCCTTCCAAACGCATGCTGGTCGGATCGATAACCTTGATCAATTCCTTGCCGATTTGCGCCGTATCGCCATTCGATACCTTGCGCTCGCTCACGATGCCGTCGAACGGCGCACGCACGAGGGTGCGCTGCAACTGCTGGCGGGCTTGCGCGGCGCGGCTCTTCGCGGCGGACAAATCGCTTTGCGCATTGTTGCGGCGAATTTCCGCGTCTTCCAGCGCCTGCGTCGAGGTCATGCCCGAGGCGCGCAGGGTTTTCATGCGCTGGAACATGCGTTCGGACTGTTCCAGCACCTGGCTGGCGGCACGGCTGGCTTCCTCGGCCGAATTGAGGCTGTCGCGGATGGACGTTTCATCCAGGCGCACCAGCACGTCGCCCCGCTTGACGACTTCGCCGTTTTCCTTCATGACCTGGATCACCACGGCCGACACTTCGGCGCGCAAGTCCGCGTTGCGCTCGGGCTGCACGGAACCGGTGATGACGGGCCCCGACGCCAGCGCATTGCTCTGGATGGTCAGCAAGTCCTCCGGGGAGACGAGCAAATTGACAGCGGCGCCCGCCTGTTCCTTGGCGCCCTTGCCGCCCTTGCCGGGATCCTTGGACTCTTTGCCGCAAGCGGTCAGGGCAGAAGCGATTGCCAGAACAAACAGGGTTTTGCGCAACATGGGTAATTCTCCGGATAGATAGCACCGCGACGGTCCTGCGGCCCGGATAGGGCTGCAGGCGTTAGCAGACATTTATTTTTATTAAAACCACAAGCGCCAAAGTATCCATGAGCGTGTCCGGGCATGTCAATCGGCGGTTTCCTGTAATGCTTTAATCAATGGATGAAACGTAGTTTTTACGCCCTGAAACGCAAAACCCCGCCTAAGGCGGGGTTTTGCGTTTCAGGGGAAAGAGCGCTTAGCGGGCAAACACGTAGTTGATCAGGAAACCGATCGCCACGCCCGTGCACAGGCCGCCGGCGATTTCCACCAGGGTATGGCCCATGCGCTCGCGCAAGGTCTTGTGCGCGGCGCTGGCCGCCTCCCCGGCCAGGCGGTTGATGGCCGCCGCCTGCTTGCCCACGTGCTGGCGCAGGCTGTTGGCGTCGATGATGACGATGAAGGCCAGGGTCACGGCCACGCCGAAGGCGGGGTGGCCTATGCCTTCGCGCAAGGCGATCAGGGTTGCCATGCTGGACACGACGGCGCTGTGGTTGCTGGGAAAGCCGCCATTGCCGACCAGGCCGAACGCCCATTGCCGCGTGCGGACACTGTTGATCAGGAATTTGATCGGTCCGACCAGGATCCAGGCGATCAGGGGCGTGACGAGGTAAGCGATATCCACGGGGTATTCCTTCTTATATATATGTATAGAGTGTGCAAGAAACTGCGGCAGCCGGATGGGCGCGCCGCAATTATCGCAGATCATCCGCGCCAGCAGAACTGTCTGGCGTCAACCTATAAAACGCGGCCCCCGGCGGCAACTAATATAAAATCATGGCATATACAACAATTGACGTATATCAACACTGAGCGCGGCGCGCACAGCGGCGCGGATAATCAAACGTCTTTCATACTTGCAACGGGGTCCTCATGCGGCATTTCAGAATTTCCTTTTTAGTCACTTTTATCCTGATGGCGGTGTCGGGCTGGTGGGGTTACAGCCATGGCGGCATGCCCGGCCTGATCAATGCCCTGTGGATCACAGGCGTGCTGGGTGTCATGGAAGTGTCGCTGTCGTTCGACAATGCCGTGGTGAATGCCTCGGTCTTGCGTCACTGGAATGAATTCTGGCAAAAACTGTTCCTCACGGTCGGTATCCTCGTGGCCGTCTTCGGCATGCGGCTGCTGTTTCCGCTGGTCATCGTTTCCGTCGCCACGGGCCTGGGTCTGGTCGACGTATGGACCATGGCCACCACCACGCCGGACGTGTATGCCAAGCACCTGACGGACAACCATGCGCAAGTGGCAGCCTTCGGTGGCGCCTTCCTGCTGCTGGTGTTCCTGAACTTCCTGTTCGACGACGAGAAAGAATTGCACTGGCTGGGCTGGGCCGAGGAAAAAGTCAATGCGCTGGGCACCGAAAGCCTGGCCGTGCTGATCACCATGGGCGCCGTGGCCGCCTGCGTGGCGATGGGCCCTGCGGAAGAAAAATACAGCGTGCTCGCTTCGGGCGTCGTCGGCATCGCCGTCTACATCGGTGTGAACTGGATCAGCGGCTTGCTGGAAGAAGGCGAACCGGACTTGCAGGATGACGCGGAAGAAGGCGCCGCGCCAGCCAAAAGCGGCAATGGTGACCTGGTAAAAACGGTGGCGCGCGGCAGCATCGGCGGCTTCCTGTACCTGGAAGTGCTGGACGCCTCGTTCAGCTTTGACGGCGTGATCGGCGCGTTCGCCATCACCAACGACGTCGTCATCATCATGCTGGGCCTGGCCATCGGCGCCATGTTCGTGCGCTCGATGACGGTATACCTGGTGCACAAGGGCACCCTGGACGAATTCGTCTACCTCGAGCACGGCGCCCATTATGCGATCGGCATCCTGGCCTTGATCATGCTGGCGTCCGTCAAGTACCATATTCCGGAGTGGTTCACGGGCCTGTCGGGCGTGGCATTCATCCTGGTCTCGCTGTGGTCGTCCCTGCGCTATCGCAAACGGCACGCGGCACAAGCTTGAAATCGGGGGTTCCGCCCCCAGTTGAGAGAGTAATGGCACGAGCGCCTTGCGCTCATCCCATGAAGGCATGATCGAGTTTAATTTTTTTAAGGAGCACCACATGGCAATCAGTTTGCAAAAAGGCGGCAACGTCAACCTGAGCAAGGAAGCACCTAACCTGAAGAAGATCATCGTCGGCCTCGGCTGGGATCCTCGTTCGACGGACGGCGCCACCTTCGACCTTGACGGTAGTGCTTTCCTCCTGAAAAGCGACGGCAAAGTCCGTGGCGACTCTGACTTCATCTTCTACAACAACCTGAAGTCGACCGACGGTTCCGTCGTCCACACGGGCGACAACACCACGGGCGAAGGCGAAGGCGACGATGAGCGCATCGAAATCGACCTGACCCGCGTGCCAAACGACATCGACCGCATCAGCATCACCGTCACCATTCACGACGCCGACGCACGCCGCCAGAACTTCGGCATGGTCTCGAAAGCCTTCATCCGCTGCCTGAACGCGGAAGGCGAAAAAGAAATCGCCCGCTACGACCTGTCCGAAGACAGCTCGACGGAAACGGCGATGATCTTTGGCGAAATCTACCGCTACAACGGCGAATGGAAGTTCAAGGCCATCGGCCAGGGCTTCAACGGCGGCCTCGGTCCTCTGGCCCGCTCGTTCGGCGTCAATGCCTAAAATTCACGCTCGTTAAACCTACTGCGCCGCTCACTTTCGGGCCTGCGTTGCTCGCTGTACCTCCGTACAGCTGCGCGACTTAACCCGAAATCGAGCTTGCTCGCTACGGTTTTCCGAGGTGAATTATCTTAATGTCATATCATTACTGCCGCCTGCACAGATCAGGCGGCTTTTTTTTGGAGATTTATCATGCCAGTATTTAGTGTCACGGGTGACGTCGATCCTTTCCTCCACGTCAGCATGAAGCAGGGCGAAACCATCTATTGCGAATCGGATGCGATGGTGATGATGGAAACGGCGCTGGACTTGAAGGGCAAGATGACGGGCGGCCTGGGCAGCGCCATCATGCGCCGCTTCGCCAACGGCGAATCGTTCTTCCAGCAGCACATCGAAGCGGTGCGCGGCAGCGGCGACTGCCTGCTCTCGCCTACCCTGCCGGGCGCCATCGAAGTGGTCGACGTGGGCGCGCGCCAGTACCTGCTCAACGACGGCGCCTTTGTCGCCGCCACCTCGGGCACGGAAATGAAGGTGCGCACGCAAAGCCTCGGCAACGCGCTGTTCGCCCAGTCGGGCGGCTTCTTCGTCATGGAGACGGCCGGCACGGGACAGGTGGTGGTGTCGGGCTTCGGCTCCATGTTCCAGCTCGACGTCGAGCCGGGCAAGGATGTCGTGATCGACAATTCCCACGTGGTGTGCTGGGACAATAGCCTGAAATACGAGATTTCCGTGACCACGGGCGGCGGCGCCAGCGGCGGCGGCATCGGCGGCTTCCTCGGCAATATCGTCAATAGCGTGACCAGCGGCGAAGGCATCGTGCTGCGCTTTTCCGGCTCGGGCAAGGTGTTCATCTGCTCGCGCAACCGCGATGCCTTCCTGAAATGGACAGCCAGCGGCAAAGCTGGCTGATTCCCAAACGCCCGCCAAAACCGTCGCGAGCGGATGGGGACGTGGCCGAGAAGCGCAACTGTGCAGAGGCACAGTGAGCATCGCAGGCCGCGTCCACGACGCGCAGCAGGTTTGGGCTGGCGTTTTTCTAAGGCCAGGTTAAGTTTTTCTAGCTACACTGCCCGCGCGCGCACCTGCGCGCGGCTTCCCCTTTCTTTACCCGGTCCCCCGTACATGCAAAGAGTCTGGTTCAACAAAACATTTTCCTCGGTCGGCACGGCCATGCGTTTGATCCGCGAGGCCGACATGGCCGCCACAGGCGGTGTGCCCCGCTATCACATCGTGTGCAGCAATACGAACGCGCACGCGGCAGCCTTCCTGTCGGCACACGAATATGCGGTCGAACCGTCTGGACTGACGGGCCACAACTATGTCGAGTGGTGCCTGGAATTTTGCCGCGAGCGGGGTATCACGATTTTCTGGCCCGGCAAGGAAGCGGGCCTGATCGGCAGCGCCAGCGCGCGCTTCGCCGCCCTCGGCACGCGCGTGCTCAGCGTGGCCACCGAAGAGGTACTGGACCTGATGCACGACAAGGCGCGCTTCTGCGACGGCCTCGACCTGCCCATGGCGCGCCCGGCCGACTACCGCGCCGTGACCACCATCGCGCAATACGACGCCGCCTACGCCGAACTGCGCCCCCTGCACCGCAAGCTGTGCATCAAGCCGTCCGAATCCGTGTATGCCCTGGGCTTTGCCATACTCGATGAAGAGCGCAGCAGCGCCCAGCTGCTGCTGGCCGGCGCCGCCTACCAGATCAATGCGCAGGAGCTGCGCACGGGCCTGGCGCAGATGGCATCGTTCAAGACCCTGCTGCTGATGGAATACCTCGATGGCCATGAGTACAGCGCCGACTGCGTCGCCGACCAGGGCAAGCTCGTTTGCGCCGTGCCGCGCAAGAAGCTGCATGGGGCCGGCAGCGGCCAGCTGATCGAACTGCGCGCCGACTTGCTGGCCGCCTGCGACAAACTGGCGCGCGACTACCGCCTCAATGGCGTGTTCAACATCCAGTTCCGCGAGGGCGCGAATGGCCTGGCCTTGTTGGAGATCAACCCGCGCATGTCGGGCGGCATCGGCATGGCGTGCGCGGCCGGCCCCAACCTGCCCTACCTGGCGCTGGCCGGTTTCGACCAGGGCTTCGACAAGCTCAGCATGCCCGCCATCCACGAAGGCATGCGCGTGGGCGAGGCCGCCTACGCCGTGGAGCTGCCATGAACGTCGTCAAGCAGCAGATGCCCACGGGCGAGCTGACCCTGAAGGTGGACGAGGCGCGCTTTCCGCTGGACTGGCTGATCGGCTTTGCCGCGCGCGCCAACGCCAAGCGCGGCTTCCTGTTCCTGTCAAAAGTGCTGGGCAAGCACTGGCCCGTCACGCCGCGCGCCATGCAAGCCATCCACGACGACCTGGCCGCGCAGATCCCCCCCAGCCTGCCCGGCCCCGTGGTCTTCATCGCCATGGCGGAAACGGCCGTCGGCCTGGGCCAGGGCGTGTTCGAAGCCTGGTTGCGCGCCAATCCGAATGGAAAAGCGCTGTTTTTGCACAGCTCGCGCTACCGCGTGGGTACAGTGCCCTTCTTCGAATTCGAGGAATCGCACAGCCACGCACCACGCCAGTTCCTGCATTTGTCGGACGCGGCCAGCGCGCTGTTTTCCACCGCGCGCAGCCTGGTGCTGATCGACGATGAAGCGTCGACCGGCAACACCTTCGCCAACCTGGTGCAAGTGTGCCGCGCGCGCTATCCGCAGCTGGAAAAGCTGCACCTGGGCGTGATCACCAATTTCATGGGCCAGGCCGCCAATGCGGGCTTGAGTGAGCGTTTCGGCCTGCCAACCACCGTCGGCGCGGCGCTGTCCGGCCACTACGCCTTCCAGGCCGGCGATGCGCCGGCTCCGGTAGCGGCCAGCGCGCAGCGCTTCGAAGCGAACGCGGACCGTGGCGCCAGCCCCGCCTTCGGGCGCATCGGCGTGGGACGCGCCTTGACCCCGCCGCAAGGCCTGGCGGTGCAACTGGCGCAGGAAATCGGCGCCGGCGACTCCGTGCTGGTGCTGGGCACGGGCGAATTCATGCACCCGTCGTTCCTGCTCGCGCGCGAGCTGGAAAGCCTGGGCAAGAACGTGGTGGTGCAATCGACCACGCGCTCGCCCATCCTGTCGTGGGGCTCCGTCGGCCATATCGTCCACTGCGACGACAATTACGGTGAAGGCATCGTCAACTATCTGTACAACGTGGCGCCTGGCCAGTACCAGCACGTTTTCATCTGCCATGAAACCCCGGCCAGCCCGGCCCTCATGCAACTCGCCGGCCAGTTGAATGGCCGCCTGTTCCACTTTCAGTCAGAGACCAAAATTGAAGAAATTCCTGTTTGTTGATCTGGACGACACACTGTTCCAGACCCCGAAAAAATGCCCGGGCGAGACCGACCTGCAAGCGGCCGCCTATTTGAAAAATGGCGACGCCTGTTCGTTTACGACGGCGCGCCAGCGCGCCTTCTTTGAATTCGCACAAAGCGGCATGACCCTGATCCCCGCCACGGCGAGAAATGGCGACGCGTTTCGCAGAGTCGACCTGCCGTTTACCAGCTACAGCGTGCTCGATTACGGCGGCATCGTGCTGCAGCCGGGCGGCGCGCTCGACGCGGGCTGGCTGGCACTGATGCAAAGCGACATGCAGACGGCGCTGCCCGGCCTGCAGGACGCCATGCGCATCATCGACGATTTCCAGGTCAAGACAGGCATGCCCTCGCGCGCGCGCCTGATCGAAGATTACAACACGCCGTTCTACATCGTCGTCAAGGACCATGAAGCGCGCGGCGAACGCCTGGCCGACATCGAAGAGCAAGTGCTGCGGCAGTGGATCGCCACCGAAGGTTCGGACTACTTCATCCACCGCAACGGCAACAACCTGGCCGTGCTGCCGAAGACCTTGAACAAGGCGCGCGCCGTGGCTTACCTGCGCGCGGAGCTGGAAGCCGAACATGGCCCCATTCTCAGCTTCGGCATGGGCGACAGCCGTTCGGACGCGCGCTTCATGGCCGCCTGCGACTACGCCATCATCCCCAATGGCACCCAGCTGGCGGCACTCACGGTGGCGGCGCTATGACCGACAGCACGCAGCATTTCAGCGGCAGCTACCGCCAGGAAGACGTGGAGTTTTTGCTCACGCCGATGGCGCTCGAACCCATCCTCGACCTGGCCGAAAAAGAGCGGCTGATCCAGTCCGGCCAGCGCCACTACAGCGAGATGCTGTCGCCGGAATCCTTGCCCTCGCCAGCCTACCTGGCCCTGTTCCAGAGCGCATTTGCCGCCAACCGCCTGCAGATGGCGCGCGACTGCCTGCGCCTGGCAGCCCTGATCGCGGCGCGCCGCACTGGCCCCGTCACGCTGGTGTCGCTGGCGCGCGCCGGCACGCCCGTGGGCGTCATCCTGGGGCACTTGCTGCGCCAGGTGTTCCAGCGCGAGTGCAGCCATTATTCCGTCTCCATCATCCGCGACCGCGGCATCGATGCCAATGCCCTCAAGTACATCCTGGCGCAGGGCCACAGTGACGCCTCCATCGTCTTCGTCGACGGCTGGACGGGCAAGGGCGTGATTTCACGCGAACTGCGCCAGACGGTCAACGATTTCAATGCGGCGCACGGCACGGCGATCGACGGCGGCCTGTTCGTGCTGTCCGACCTGGCCGGCACGGCCGCCTGCGCCGCGTCGTCGGGCGACTACCTGATCCCGTCGAGTATTTTGAACGCCACCGTCTCGGGCCTGGTCAGCCGATCCGTGCTCAATGAAGCCATCGGCCCCGACGACTTCCACGGCTGCGTGTACTACGCGCAGTTCGAGCAGCACGACCAGTCGCGCGATTTCGCCGACGGCCTGGTGGCCGACGCCATGGCCATTGCCGCCAGCAGCGGCATCCCGCTGGCCGAAGCGAGCGATGCGCCAGCCATGGCGGTGCGCTCGCAAGCCTACATGGCCGCTGCGCAGCAGGAATACGGCATCAGCGACATCAACCTGATCAAGCCAGGCATCGGCGAAGCGACGCGCGTGCTGCTGCGCCGCGTGCCCGAACGCCTGATCGTGCGCGACACGAATGCGCCGGACGTGGCACATTTACTGCTTCTGGCGCAGGAAAAAGCCATACCCGTCACAGTAGAACCGGCGCTGCCTTACCAGGCGGTCGCCCTTATCAGGAGCGCAGTCGATGGATAACAACTCCCTACACCCACAAAGTGAACACAAGGCGGCGCTGGGCGCTTCCATGTATGTGCCGACCACGCACAAGGACTTGCTGGCGATCGCCAATGGCGA
This sequence comes from Janthinobacterium sp. SUN073, assembly GCF_030397665.1. GTDB lineage: Bacteria > Pseudomonadota > Gammaproteobacteria > Burkholderiales > Burkholderiaceae_D > Janthinobacterium. Next base: position 153,063 of record NZ_JAPUBT010000011.1, read on the forward strand.
CAAATTCAGCCATTTGCGTTCGGTCATTCTTTGCACCGAAGACGCCATCGCCGAGCGCGATCTCAGTTACGCGCTGTTCAACCTGTCGCTGGCGCTGCAAAACATGTGCGACGAATCGGATACCTTGCGCTTCGTGCGCGTGCGTAATCTCGAGGTACTGGCGCGCGTGCTGGGCATGCCAGGCGCCGAGAAATTGAGCGGCTTCGTGCTGCCGAAATCCACGCGCCACAACTTCGCCGCATATTTCGAGCTGGTGCGCCACACGCATCACTTGCTGATGCCGACGCTGGAAACGGCGGAAGTGTTCGACGACGAGGAAATGAAGCAGTTCCGCATCATTTTATCGGCGCCGGAAGTGCGGCGCCGCATCCTGGCCCTGCGCATCGGCGGCAATGATTTGTTGGCCCTGCTGGGCCTGCGCCGCCCCACCAGCGGCACCATCTATCAGACCCCGCTGGGCCAGGTCATCGGCCGCTTGGTGACCATCTTCAAGCCGCACGGCTTCCAGCTGACGGCGCCCGTCTTCGAGCACCTGTCGCAGGGCGGCTGGCTCGATGCCGAAGTGGCGCAGGACATGGCGCACGGCATGATCGCCAAGACGGCCATCCACCCGGACCAGGTGCCGCAGATCGAGCGCCACTACCAGGTGGCGCAGTCGGACATCGAACTGGCGCTGCGCATCATCGACCCGGATAGTCCCGCCGTGTTCCGCATGCAGGAATCGATGTGCGAAGTGGCGACCCACTCCAGCTGGGCGCAGCGCATCATTGAACAGGCGCGCCTGTTCGGCATCCGCCATGCGGCCGATGGCGCCGCGGCGCACCATCCAATTACCTCATTGACTCAACTCTCAAGCGACGAAGGGATTGCACGACCATGACCAATTTCACACGCGGACAAAAAGGCAAACTGGCTGACCTGGGCTTGAATGGCCCGTTTGCCGTCACGCTCGATATCGTTTCGGGCTCGATGGAAGTGGACGTCAGCTGCTTCGGCGTCGATGCGGCCGGCAAGCTGTCGGACGACCGCTACATGGTGTTCTTCAACCAGAAAAGCGCGCCGGACAACGCCATCACGGTGGACTTGAACGGCCCCCGCTCCACCTTCCAGGTCGACCTTTCCCGTCTGCCCGCCTCGATCGACAAGCTGGTATTTACGGCGGCGACGGAACAGGGCAGCATGCGCGCGCTGGGCAACTCCAGCATGGCGCTGGGCCAGGCGGCCACCTTCGCTTTCACGGGCAATGACTTCCAGGACGAAAAAGCCGTCATCATCGGCGAACTGTATCGCCGCGACGGCAGCTGGCGCTTCGGCGCCGTGGGCCAGGGTTTCGCGGGCGGCCTGGCGGCGCTGCTGAAGCACTTTGGCGGCAGCGAGGCGGCTTCTTCGTCCCCGGCTCCCGTGTCCACGCCAGCAGCGCCACCGCCACCAGCGGCGAATAAAATCTCGCTGTCGAAGATCCGCCTGGAAAAACGCGGCGACAAGATTTCGCTCGACAAGCGCGACAGCGGCGGTTACGGTCGCATCCGGGTCAACCTGAACTGGAACCAGAACGCGTCGCAAGGCCAGGCGCCCGCATCAAAACTGGACACGGGCTTCCTCGGCAAGCTGTTCAACAAGCCGGCCAGCCGTTCGGGCGGCATCGACCTCGACATCGGCTGCCTGTTCGAAATGAGCAATGGCAGCAAGAGCGCCGTGCAAGCGCTGGGCAACAGCTGGGGCGCCTATGACAGGCCGCCGTACATCCACCTGGAAGGCGACGACCGCACGGGCAGCGTCAGCAGCGGTGAAAACATCTTCATCAACGGCACCCATTTCGACCAGATCAAGCGCGTGCTCGTCTACGCCTTCATCTACGAAGGCGTGCCGAACTGGGCCGCCACGGATGGCGTCGTGACGATTGAGATCCCCGGCCAGCCGACGGTGGAAGTGCGCCTCGACACAGACAGCTCGCACGCCATGTGCGCCATCGCCATGCTGGAAAACCACGGCGGCAACCTGCAGGTAACAAAATTGGTGGAATACTTCGGCGGCCAAGGTAAAATCACGGCGCACCAGGCCATGGACGAAAGATATAACTTTGGCCTCAACTGGAAAGCCGGCCGCAAGGACTGATCCTTTTACCTAAACAACCCTACCATGACCCCTACGACCAAAAAAGTCACCTTCGCCTTCGTCATCTTCCTCGTGGCCGGCTTCCTGCTGCTGGCCGCCTACACCTGGATGGCCCTCAGCTTCTCGTACTCGGAAGGCGAACGGGCGGGCTACCTGCAAAAGTTCTCCAAGCGGGGCTGGATCTGCAAGACATGGGAAGGTGAATTGCTGCTGACGGCGCTGCCGGGCACCATCCCGGAAAAATTCCAGTTCAGCGTGCGCGACGAGGAAGTGGCGAAGCAATTGTCGGCTGCCGCCGGCAAGCGCATCCTCGTCACCTACAGCCAGCACAAGGGCGTGCCGACGCAATGCTTCGGCGAGACGGAATATTTTGCCGACAAAGTCGTATTGAGCCAGTAATAGAGACAGTAATACGACCGCAAGTCCAGCAACTCCAGCAGCATCGCGCCGGCCAGCCCTTCCAGGCCGGCGCCTCCCCTCCCGCCGCATCATTGGCGCGCCGCACACATTCTCACTTTCTTATACACTAGGACAATTAGTTCTGACTGAGACATTTTACTAATGTAGTAAATGTGCGTGATGATTGCGCCGTCGCATGATGCCCAGCCAGCCAACCTTCAGCCTGCATCATCACCGGAAATTTCATGCGCATCTGCCACCCTGTCCTGGCCTTGCTGGCCGTCTCGCTTTCCCTCTCCACCCAGGCACAGGATATCTCCGGCATGGCCGGCGCCCTGAAAGTCAGTTCGACCAATGAGCGCACCTTTGTCGCCGCCGTCAGCTACACGCAGCCGGTGGGAAACTACAACGCCGTCAGCCTGTCGTATATCAACGAAGGCCACCCGGAAGACCATCACCGCGACGGCATGGCGGGCCAGTTCTGGCTGCGCACGAAAAAAGTGGAGCAGGGCCTGATGCTGGGCGCCGGCGCGGGCCGCTACTTCTTCTTCGACACGGCCAGGACCGACGACGGCCTGCACAACTTCGACAATGACCATGGCTGGGGCTCCATCGTCAGCCTGCAGGCGCGCTGGCAGTTCGACAATCGCTGGTATGCGCAAGCGCAGCTCAACCGCATCAAGCCCGATGGCAAGGACAACACCACGCACCTGCTGATCGGCGCCGGCTACCGCTATGACGGCGTGCCGGGCGCCAAGCTGCACCTGCAGAACTGGGCCCACGACGACACATTGACGCTATCGACGGGCCACACCATCGTCAACAGCTTGCGCTCGGAAAGCGCGCGTCCGTTCACCCTGGAATACCGGCGCGCGGCGGGAAAATACGTGGATTGGACGGTCACCGCCCTCGATGAAGGCAATGCCGACCTGGCGCACCGGCGCGGCGTGGCCGCCCAGCTGTGGCTGATCCGTTCGCTCAATGAAAAGGTGGAATTCGGCATGGGTGGCGGTCCCTACCTGGCGTGGGATGCGCGCGACACCCAGGGCCACAGCACGCGCCTGACAGGCTTGCTATCGGCCACAGCCCGCTACCACCTCGACCGCCGCTGGGTGGCGCAAGTGGCGTGGAACCGGGTCATCACCGACTATCACCGCGATGCGGATGTGATTTTGCTGGGGGTGGGACGGAAGTTTTGAGGAAGTTACAGACGTAACCCAAACCCAGGACTGGGGTCGGACCCTCAGGGTCCGACCCCGGCTGTTATCGGGTTCTCAGACTCTCAGCGCGAACGCCACACGGCTCCCGCGTCATTCGGCTGCGTTAACCGCTCGATCACTTCGCGCGTCAAACTGGCCGAGCTCACTTGTTCGGCTTTTGCGCGGGCGGCGGTCAGCGAGCTGGAAAAGACCGTTTGCGGTTGCTCCAGGCTGGCGCGCAGCGCGGCCAGTTCGCGCTCTTGCTGCTGCGCGCGCGCCGTGTCCTGCTCCAGCAATTGCTGCCTGGCGGCGGCCATCGCGCGCGTGGTCTCGGCGGCCTTGCGCTGCAGGGCCGCATGCGCCTGGGCGCTGGCCAGCAAGGCTTGCTGCGCGTCGAGTTTCTCGCTGGCCGCCTGCTGCGCGGCCCGTTCCAGCTGCTCGCGTTGGCGCATGGCGTCGAGCGCCTGCTGTTCCATGGCGGCGCGCGTTTCGGCGGCCGCCGTCGCCTGCTTTTCCGCTTCCAGGCGACCGGCGATGGCTTGCGAGGCGCGCTCTTCGGCACCGCTGGTCTGGCGTTGCTGCACCAGTTTTTGCGCGATCAAGGCCAGCGACTCGCGTTCGGCCGCGACGAAATCGCGCTCGGATGCCAGCAGCGCATCGGCCGCCTGCGCCTTGTCTTCTTCCACGCGGGCGCGCTCGCTATGCACTTGTCCCAGTTCCACGGCCAGGCGCGCCTGCGCCTGCACGGCTTGCGCGGCAGCCGCTTTCTGCTCGCCCTCGACCAGCGCCTGGTCCATCAGGATGCGAATGGCGTCGGCTTCCTTTTGCGCCGCTTCCCGCAAGGCCTGTTCGGCCGCGTGCTGGCCGCGCAGCAGTTCGGCTTGCGCGCCTTCGGCGGCGATGCGTTCCTGCGCCGCGTTGAACGCCAGCGCTTCCGCTTCCAGTTTCTCTTTCAAGGCGGCCAGGGCGGCTTGTTCGGAGGCCAGGCGTTCCTGTTCCGCCTGCAGCAGGCGCTCTGCCTGCCGGGCTTTTTCCTGCGCCAGTTGCGACGCCTGCGCCTGCGCAGCCAGTGTCGCCTTGCCTGCATCGATCTCGGCCTGCTCGGCGTCATTCTGGCTGGCGGCCAGTTCCGCCGCCTGGCGCGCCAGTTCGGCGCGTTCCTGCGCCAGGCTGGCGGCGCGCTGCTGCTCTTCCAGTTCGCGGGCCGCTGCCACGGCGGCGGCCTGCTCGGCCGCTTCGCGTGCCTTGGTCTGTTCCAGTGCGGCCGTTTCCGCTTCCAGCTTGGCGTGGCCGGCGATTTCCGCATCCTGTTCGGCGGTCACGCGGGCCAGCGCCACGGCGCGCAGCTGGCGGTCCACCTCGATGCGCGCCTCGGTGGCGGCCAGGATGCGCACATCGGCATCGCGGCGCGCCTGCGCGCTGGCGACGGCGACCATTTCCAGGCGCTCGCGGTGGATGGCCGCGTCGCGCAATTCCTTTTCCGTCTGCAGGCGCAAACGCAGGGACTGCGCCGCATGGCGTTCCGATTCCGCCTGCGCCAGCGCGATGGCTTCGCGTTCCTGCTCCAGGTGCGCCAGCGCGCGCGCTTCTTCCAGGGCGCGCACTTCGGCGGCGGCGCGGTTGAAGGCCGATTCCAGCGCGATCTGGTCGGCGCGCTCGCGCTGCACCGTCAAGTCCAGCGCTTCGCTTTCCGCTTCAGCCAGCATCTGCGCCGTCTGGCGCGCACCGTGCGCATGGCGCTCGCGTTCACGCGCCAGCACGGCGACTCTGGCGTCGGCCGAAGCGATGCCCACCATTTCTTCCTTGGCCGCCTGCACGGCGGCGACGCGCTCGACGGCTTGCAGGCGCGCCTGCTCCGTCTGCACCTGCAATTCTTCGGCGGCGCGGGCGGCCTGCTCGGCCAGTTCCGACTGCACCGCCACTTGCTCGCAGGCGCGCAAGCGGCTCTCCTGTTCGGCGCGCGAACGCTGTTCGGCGGCCAGGCGGATGGCATTGTCGGACTCCACGCGCGCGCGCAGTTCGGCCGTCTCCTGCTTGACCGCTTCCAGGCGGGCTACGCTGGCCTGCGCGGCGGCGCGCATGGTATCGAGCCGTTCGCGGTTGGCGGCAATCGATTCTTCGGCTGCCTGCGCATTTTGCTGTGCGGCGGCGGCGGCGGCGGCGTCGATGGCGGCGCGGTCCTCGGCCAGCGAGCGCACGCGCGCCTCGGCCAGCGCGCGGCTTTCGGCGGCGCAGGTGGCCTTCGCTTCCGCTTCCACGCGGGCAATCGCCTCGTGGATGGCCTTCAATTCCATTTTCTGGCGTTCGGCGGCCGGTGCCTTGCCATCAACGTCGGCTGCCGGCTCGGCTTGCGGCTCGGGCATCGCGGTGACGGGAGCGGCAAGAGCGGCAGGAAGCGGCGCTGGCGCATCGGCCTTGCGCTCCAGGTCCTTGAAATCATGCAGCGAGACCATGCTGTCCTGGTCGAACTCGTCGTCAGCGGAATACGCGACGGTGAGGGAGGCGGCCTGGCGCTGATTTTGCTGTGCTTGCATGATTTCTCGCTTATTCGGGTGAATTCCATTGCTTATGGGAATTTATTACCACCATTATCGAGCAGGCATGCGCAAATCAGCGCGGCAAGAAGAGGGGCGTTTACCGCCCTTTTCCCGCGTTTAGGTCAAACAGGCCACAATGGCGCTTCATCCATCAGCGCTACCTGTTCACGCAATTCCAGGATACGGTCCTGCCAGTAGCGCTGCGTGTTAAACCACGGGAAGGCGACGGGGAAGGCGGGGTCGTCCCAGCGGCGCGCCAGCCAGGCCGAATAATGGATCAGGCGCAGGGTGCGCAGCGCTTCGACCAGGTACAGCTGGCGCGGGTCGAAATCGCAAAAGTCTTCATAGCCGGCCAGGATGTCACTCATCTGGCGCACCTGGTCGCCGCGCTCGCCCGACAACATCATCCACAGGTCCTGGATGGCCGGGCCCATGCGGCTATCGTCGAAATCGACGAAATGGGGGCCGGCATCCGTCCACAGCACGTTGCCGCCATGGCAATCGCCATGCGTGCGCAGCACGGCCACGTCGCCCGCGCGGTCATAGCAGCGCTTGACGCCATCGAGCGCCTGCTGCGCCACGCTGGAATACGCGGCCAGCAGTTCGGGCGGCAGGAAATTGCCTTCCAGTAAAAACTCGCGCGGCTCGACGCCAAACGTCTGGTGATCGAGCGCTGGCCGCTCCTGGTAGGTGGACAACCCACCGACGGCGTGGATGCGGCCGATGAAGCGCCCTATCCATTCCAGCGTCGCCGGGTCGTCCAGCTCGGGCGCGCGGCCGCCGTGGCGGGGAAAGACGGCAAAGCGGAAGCCCTGGTACTGGTGCAAGGTGCTGCCATTGATCTCCAGCGCCGGCACCACCTGGATTTCGCGCTCGACCAGTTCGGACACGAACGCGTGTTCTTCCAGGATGGCCGCATCGCTCCAGCGTGCGGGACGGTAAAACTTGGCCACCAGCGGCGCGCCGTCTTCGATGCCCACCTGGTAGACGCGGTTTTCATAGCTGTTCAGGGCCAGCAGGCGGCCGTCGCCGCGCAAGCCCACGCTGTCGAGGGCGTCGAGCACGCAATCGGGGCTCAGGGCGGAAAAGGGGTGGACGGGCCGGTCGTCCTCGTGCGGCTGGTTTTCATTGTGCATAGGCGACATTGTAAGGCGCGCGCGGGCCGCCGGTGCAAACACTTCGGTGATGAAACGCCGCTAGGCGTATACTGGCGCCTTACATTCAATCAAAGAGCAAGCCATGCAACTCGAACAGCCATTATCAGAAAAAGAATTCGACGAACTAGACCAATTCCTGTTGTCGGAGCGCTGCTCCGAAGACGCGATGACCATGGATATGCTGCACGGCTATCTGACGGCCGTCGCCATCGGCCCGGAACCGATCATGCCGGCCGAGTGGTTGCCGCGCGTGTGGGGCGAAGATGCCGAAGATGCACCGAAATTCAAGAACAGCAAGGAAGAAGAACGCATCGTCAACCTGATCATGCGCTTCATGAACGAAGTACTGGTGACGTTTGAAGTGGCGCCGAAGGAATTCGAAGCCCTGTTCGTCGAACACGACTACGAAGGCCAGACCCTGATCGACGCCGAAGCCTGGTGCTGGGGCTTCTGGGACGGCATGGAACTGCGTCCTGGTTCGTGGAACGAGATCTGGGATTCCGAAGTGGCCGAGCTGATGCAGCCGATCTACCTGCTGGGCGCCGACGAAATCAAGGAAGAAGAACTGAAACTGGTGGAAGACCCGGTCAAGGCGCACAAGCTGGCGCAGGAACTGGAAGCGAACCTGCCCGCCATCCACCGTTTCTGGGTACCGCGCCGCAAGGCACCGGTGCAAACCATGAAGCGCGAAGAGCCGAAAGTGGGCCGCAACGACGACTGCCCTTGCGGCAGCGGCAAGAAGTTCAAGAAATGCTGCGGCGCCGAGCCGGCAGCCGAGTAATACCATCGCGTTACCCTGCGCCGGGCGCTGTCCTGGCGCATTTCTCTACCTCGCAGCCCTCCCCATTCGCTCGCCGCCACTGTTGTTGCCAGGCGATTGCGCCAGTCTTTTTACTTGCCTATAATCAAGAATAATCGGTGCATTCATTTGTGCTCCAAGACAGCGCATGCCAGACCGCCACATGTCCTGGCCGGTCCTCTTCACATCATGGAAATTCCAGCCTGTTTTACTATTACTCGGGGGACTCAGTAGAAAATGAGTACTACAAAGCGGATAGAGAACAAGTGCATGGATTGCGAATATACGTGGTTCCCAAGAGGGAAAGACCTATCCATAAAGTGTCCCAACTGCGGGAACCGTAATATTGGCTTCTCAAGTATAGGCCGCTCCGGCATGGGCTACTCCATCCGCAGGCTCCTCTCCAAAGGCCTGATGATTATCGGCGTTGTTATCATCGGCTTTGTTGCGTTTGGTCCACGAGCGGAAAAGGAAGCCCCCTCGACAAAGAGCCTGGTTACAGAGACGGAGCCTGCTGCGAGCGGCACGGAGCTTTCCCCGTCCGCAGCTCCACGTTTGAAGAATTTCGTCGCGACGAACGAGGAAATAGCGCCACCACAAACAATCTCGGTTCAACCACTCCCCATGGCAGAAAATGAACGCGTTGTCACCGAGGGTGAGCTTATGCTATCCAAAAAAGTATTAGCCGAAAGTTTGCTTGCATTGCAGGCCTGCGGCGACAGTACCGATGATGAGAGCAAAAGCCATTGCATCGCCCTGCAATGCGCCAAGGCAGAGCTGGCGCCGACACCGGCATGCATGGACATGCAGGCAAAAGAGTAATTTTCCTGGCGTCTGTCCGGCCTTAAGAACGGCATTGCCACCGCAGGAAGCTCCTTGCTTGGCGCTATAATTGCCGCATGAAACTCCCCGACCTGAACCTGCTCGTTGCCCTCGACATCCTGCTCGAGGAAGGCAGCGCCGTGGCCGCCGCGCGGCGCATGCATCTGAGCGCGCCGGCCATGAGCCGCACCCTGGCGCGCATCCGCGACGCCATCGGCGACCCCGTCTTCGTACGCTCCGGGCGCGGCCTGGCGCCGACTCCGCGCGCGCTGGAACTGCGCGAGCAGGTGCGCGGCGTGGTGGAGCAGGCGCACGCCATCTTCACTTCCGGCCGCGAAGTCGACCTGCGCACGCTGGAACGCACTTTCAGCCTGTGCGCCAACGACGTGTTTGTCGGCGCGTATGGCGGCAAGCTGCGCGACCTGCTGGCCAGCCATGCGCCGCACACGGTGCTGCGCTTCGTACCCGAAGGCGATGGCGCCACGGAAAACGATGCCCTGCACGCGGGCCGCATCGACCTGTACATCAGCGCGCGGCGCGCCTTTGCGCCCGACATCAAGCTGCAGCAGCTGTTTAGCAGCGGCTTTGTCGGCATCGCCCGCAGCGACCACCCGATCTTCAACGGCCCCATCAATCTCGACAGCTTTACCGAGTACGAACATATCAGCGTCTCGCGGCGCGGCCTGGCGCGCGGCCCGTTCGACACCATCCTGGCCGAGCGGGGCTACACGCGCCGGGTCTCGCTGATCAGCCCCAACTTCCAGTCGGCCATTTTCGCCGTGGCCGATTCGCGCCTGCTGCTGCCGCTGATGCCCACGCCGCTGCTGCCCATCGTCGAGCGCCTGGGCCTGAAGCTGCGCACGTTCGAACTGCCGATTCCCGTCGACAGCGTGGAAGTGTTCCAGGCCTGGCACCCGCGCCTCGACCACGACCATGCGCACCGCTGGCTGCGCCGCATGATCAAGGATTTGTGCACGGGGTCAGACCCTTGCGGGTCTGACCCCAGCATTTGATTTGGGGGAGTTTGATTTGAACTCACCCGCCAGACGCCAAACCCAACGACAAAGACCGGGGTCAGACCCATAGGGTCCGACCCCCATCATCATTGCGCCAGACGCAACTCAGACTTCATCAATGATCAATTTTCACAAGATTAACGGCTACCTATACTGCGTGGACTGATTCTCATCCACGGAGTTCCCTGTGTCCGCTGTACCCCTTCCCGGCGCCGCCCCTGCGGCCGCGCCACCCGCACCTCCCATTTTCGGCCTGCGCCTGGCCACGGGCCTGGCCGGCGTGCTGCTGGCCGTGCTGGTGTCCGGCCTGAATGAAAACATCACCAAGGTCGCGCTGGCCGACATCCGCGGCGCCATGGGCATCGCGCGCGACGACGCCAGCTGGCTCGTGGCCCTGTATGCGGCCGCCTCGGTATCGGCCATGGCGTTTGCGCCATGGTGCTCCGTCACCTTCTCGCTGCGCCGCCTGACGGCCAGCGCCATCATCGTCTGCATGGCCGCCGGCGTGCTGTGCCCATTCGCGCCAAACCTGTCCGTTCTGATGTTCCTGCGCGTGGTGCAGGGCGCGGCCGGCGGCGCCCTGCCGCCCATGCTGATGACGGTGGCGCTGCGCTTCCTGCCGCCGGACATCAAGCTGTATGGCCTGGGCGGCTATGCGCTGAGCGCCACCTTCGGTCCCAGCCTGGGCACGCCGCTGGCCGCCTTCTGGACCGAGTACCTGGGCTGGCAATGGGCCTTCTGGCAAGTCGTCCCGGGCAGCATCGTCGCCCTGCTGATGGTGTCCTGGGGCTTGCCGCAAGACCCGCTGCGTCTGGAGCGCTTGCGCCAGTTCGACTGGCGCGGCCTGCTGCTTGGCCTGCCCGCCATCAGCATGCTGGTGGTCGGCATGCTGCAGGGCGAGCGCCTGGCGTGGTTCGCCTCGCCGCTGATCTGCGTGCTGCTGGGCGGCGGCCTGCTGCTGCTGGTGCTGTTCCTCATCAACGAGTGGTCGCACCCACTGCCGTTTTTCAAGCTGCAGCTGCTGTCGCAGCGCAACCTCAGCCATGCCCTGCTGACCCTGGGCGGCGTGCTGTTCGTGCTGCTGGCCGTGATCCTGATTCCCTCGTCCTACCTGGCGCAGGTGCACGCTTACCGCCCCCTGCAGACGGCACCCGTGATGCTGATGGTGGCGCTGCCGCAGTTGATCGCCCTGCCGCTGGTGGCCGCCCTGTGCAATCTGCGCGCCGTCGACTGCCGCTGGGTGCTGGCCATCGGCCTGGCCCTGCTGGCCCTGTCCTGCGTGCTCGGTGCGCGCATGTCACCGGACTGGATCCGCACGCATTTCTACCTGCTGCAAGCGGTGCAGATCTTTGCGCAACCGATGGCCGTGATTCCCTTGCTGCTGCTGGCCACCACGGGCCTGGCGCCGCAGGATGGCCCTTTCGCCTCGGCCTGGTTTAACACCATCAAGGGCATGTCGGCCGTCGTCGCCACAGGCGTGCTCGATGCGCTGATCACGCGCCGCAACCATTTTCATTCGACGGTGCTCAGCGAACGCCTGGGCAACCTGCCGGCCAGCGTGGACATGGCAGGTTTGGATCCTGGCCTGGCGCAGCGCATGCATGCGCAAGTCGTCACCCTGACCTCGTCCGACCTGTACCTCACGGTGGCCGCCATCGCGCTGGCCATGATCCTGATCATTCCCATTCTGCCGACGCGCGTCTATCCGCCGCGCGCCGCCTGACTTTTACTTCACGAAAGAGCTTCACCATGCAAAAACCCATACTGCGCTCGCGCGCCTTTCTTCTCGGCCTGGCCTTGCTGGCCTGCGCCCTCGCCTTTTGCGCCTGGCAACTGCTGTTCGCCCGTGACGACGAACAAACCACCGACGACGCCTTTGTCAGCGCCGACTACACCGTGCTCTCCCCCAAGGTGGGTGGCATCGTGCGGGAAGTGCTGGTGGAAGACAACCAGACTGTCAAGGCGGGCCAGCTGCTGGCGCGCATCGACGACCGCGATTACCAGGCCGCCGCCGCCTCGGCCCGCGCCGACGTCGCCGGCGCCGAAGCGCAGCTGGCGAATGCCCGCGCCACCTTGCAGCGCCAGCAATCGGTGATCGAGCAGGCCAGCACCCTGGTCGACGCCAACCAGGCGGAAGACAAACTGGCGCAGCAGGAACTGGCCCGCTCAACGCACCTGGCCGGCCAGGGTGCGGGCAGCGTGCAGAACGCGCAGCAGGCGCAATCGCGCTTCGATGTGAGCCGCGCGCGCCTGGCGCAAAACCGCGCCGCCCTGGTCTCCACCCGCAAGCAGACGGACATTTTGCAGGCGCAGCAAGGCGCGGCCGAAGCATCCCTGCTGCGCGCCCGCGCCAGCCTGCTACGCGCCGAACTGGATCTGTCGCATACGCAGCTGCGCGCCCCCATCGACGGCATCGTGGGACGCCGCGCCGTGCGCGTCGGCGCCCTGGTGGCTCCCGGCGCCAGCCTGATGGCCGTGGTGCCCCTGAACCGCAGCTTCGTCGTCGCCAACCTGCAGGAAACCCAGCTGACCCACGTGCGCCAGGGCCAGCGCGCCAGCATCGCCGTCGACGCCTATCCGGGCGTACTCCTGCACGGTACGGTGCACAGCATCGCGCCCGCCACGGGCGTGACGTTTGCCGCCATCGCGCCGGAGAACGCCACCGGCAACTTCACCAAGGTGGTGCAGCGCATCCCCGTCAGGATCGCGCTCGATCCCGGCCAGGATGGCGAACATCGCCTGCGCGTCGGCATGTCGGCCGAAGTGCGCATCGATACGGCCATGCGCCGCCAACAGCTGCAACAGGTGAGCGCGCGATGAAAGCACTGATCTTCATCACAGCCCTGGGCCTGGCTGGCTGCACCAGCGTCGGCAGCGACTTCCAGCGCCCGAACAACGATCTGGGACAGCAATGGCGCCAGGCGCAGGATGCCCGTTTCGCCGCGCAGCAGGATGGCGCCATCGAGCAGCGCTGGTGGGACAGCTTTGGCGACGCGACTTTATCCTCCCTGCTGCAGCGCGCCGCCGGCGCCAACCTCGACGTGCTGGCGGCAAGCAGCCGCCTGGAACAGAGCCGCGCCGCGCGCGGTGTGGCCGGCGCCGCGCAAGGCCCGTCCCTGGGCGCGAATGGCAGCTATGGCCGTGCGCGCAACAGCGAACAAGGCTTGAGCGACCCGTCGCGCAACAACGGCCAGGCCGCCTACAGCCTGTGGCAAAGCAATCTCGACGCGGCCTGGGAACTGGACCTGTGGGGCCGCGTGCGGCGCGAAGTGGAAGCGGCTGACGCGCGCGTCGACGTGGCGCTGGAAACGCAGCGCGGCGTGCTGCTGGCCGTGCTGGCCGAGACGGCGCGCGACTACATCGAGCTGCGCGGCGCGCAGCAGACCCTGGCCATCACACAGCAACTGCTCGATATCGCCCGCCATACATTGAACCTGACGCGCATCCGCCTGCGCGAAGGCGCGGCGACGCAGCTCGACGAAGCCGAGGCGGCGGCCCATGTGGCCACCATCGAATCGCGCCTGCCGCCGTTGCAGCAGCGCGAAGCGCGCCTGGGCAATGCCCTCGCCCTCTTGCTGGCGCTGCCGCCGCAGTCGCTGCGGGCGGAACTGGCGGAGGGCAAGGACATTCCGGCCGTGGCGATGCAAGTGCAACTGGGCGTGCCCAGCAGCCTTGCCGAGCGGCGGCCCGACATCCGCCGCGCCGAAGCGCAGCTGCACGCGGCCACTGCCGCCATCGGCGTGGCGCAAGGCGATTTTTATCCGCGCATCACGCTCTCGGGCAGCGTCGGCCTGCAAGCGATGCAGCTGTCCGATATCGGCTGGGACGCCAGGCGCTTTGCCTTCGGCCCCGGCTTCAGCGTGCCCCTGTTCGATGGCGGCCGCCTGCGCGGCAACTTGCAATTGCGCGAGGCGCAGCAGCAGGAAGCGGCCATCGCCTACCGCCAGACGGTGCTGGCCGCCTGGCACGAGGTGGAGGATGCGCTATCTGGCTACCAGGCCAACGCCCGCCGCCAGGCCAGCCTCGATGAAGCCGTCAAACAGGGACGCCGCGCGCTGGGCAGCGCGGAACTGCAATACCGCCAGGGCGGCACGGACTTGCTCAACGTGCTGCATGTGCAAAACACCTTATTGAACAACGAAGCGGCGCTGGTCGACAGCCGCGCCACCGCGTCGCTGTCGCTGGTCCAGGTCTACAAGGCGCTGGGCGGCGGCTGGCAAGCCTTTTCAACCACCTCGCAAGGAAGCACGCCATGAAACCGAATCCCGCACATTTTTCCATCCACGACGTCAGCGACTTTCCCATTGTGCGCTTTCGCCCCGAAACGGCCGTCACCGGCTATGCCCCGCTGTGGGAAAACGACATGGACGCCCTGCTGCGCCACGGTGTACCGTTCGTCATGCTGTTCGAAGCGGAACGCAGCGACGAAGCGCACGTCGACCGCAAGCGGCGCGGCCTGTGGCTCAAGCACAACAAGGTGGCGCTGGCCGCCATTTGCCGGGGTCTGGTATCGGTCGAGGCGGATGCGGAACAGCGCGCGCGCCTGCAGGCGATGGCAGCCGGCGCCATGAAAGCCTTCGGCATTCTGCAGGAGGTGGCGACCACGCGCGAACAGGCCGAGGCCCTGATGGTGTGGCTGCTCGGTAGCGGCCAGATGGCGCGGCCGCGCGCGGCGGACGTGTGGTAGCAATCTAGGCGGCCCGGCGCACGGCGCTCCTGGCGGGGATGACGCACACGTCGCCATCGCTGCTGGTCGCCGTCGTCAGGGCGATGCCGTACAGCGCGGCCAGGGCGGGCACGGCACCGGCATCGCTGGCGATATCGGCCACCAGCTGGCCCGAACGCACCAGCAGCAGGCGCTCGAAGCCCAGCAAGGCGTGATTGATGTCGTGCAGGATGGCGATGACGGCGTGGCCGCGCGCGGCGCAAAACTGCTGCAAGCTGTCGAGCAAATCGAACTGCAGGCCGGGATCGAGCGCCGCCAGCGGTTCGTCGACGAGTATCAAGCCATCGCGCACATCCCACATCTGCGCGAAGATGCGCGCCAGCTGCACCCTGGCCTGCTCGCCACCGGACAGGGTATCCAGGCGGCGGCCCAGCAAATGCGCGGCGTGCGCCAGGGCGGCGGCGTCCTGCACGATCCGTTCCAGTTGCGGGTCGACCAGGCGCGCCACTCTTCCCAGGCCGATCACCAGCGCGCACTGCAATCCGAAGGCCACGCTCGATGCCTGTGGCAGGACGGCGCGCCGCAGGGCCAGTTCGGCCAGCGGCCACTGCGCCAGCGGCCGGCCCGCGAATATCACCTGGCCCGCCTGCGGATGCAATTCGCGCGCCATCAGTTTCAACAAGGTCGACTTGCCCGCGCCGCTGGGACCAAGGATGGCGATGCGCTCGCCCGGCACCACGCGCACGTTGAAGGGGCCGAAATACTGCTGGCCCAGTTGCGTGGTGGCGAAGGATAGTTCCAGTATGGGTGTCATGTTCACCTCTAGGCGCTGGCGTGGCGGAAACGCCGCAACAGCATCAGGAAAAATGGCCCGCCCAGCAAGGCCGTGAAGATGCCGACAGGGACTTCCGCGGGAATGGCAACCGTGCGCGCCAGGGTATCGGCCAACAGCAACAGCAAGCCGCCCATCAGCATCGCCAGCGGCAATACCTTGCGCTGGTCGGCGCCCAGCCAGGTGCGCACCAGGTGCGGCGCGATCAGGCCGATGAAGCCGATGCCGCCGCACCATGCGACGGCAAAGCCCGTCAGCACGGCCACCAGCACGATCACCTGCGTGCGCAAGCGGCCCACGTCGACGCCCACATGCAGGGCTTGCGCTTCGCCCAGCGCCAGCGCGTTCAATGAACGCATCAGGAAACGCGTGGCCCACAGCGCGCCGGCCAGCACCAGCAGCAAAGCCACCACCTGGCGCCAGCTGCCCGCCGACAGCGAACCCAATGTCCAGAAAGTCAGGGTGCGCAACTGGTCGTCGCTGGCCAGGTAGATACACAGGCCCATGACGGCCACCGTGATGGCGTTCAGCGCCACGCCCGTCAGCAGCAGGCCGACGATGGAGCCTGGCGTGGCCCAGCGGGCAACCCGGTCGAGCAGCACGCAAATGAGCATGGCGCCGGCAAACGCGGCCCCCGGCAGCAGCCACACGCGCAGCTCGGGCGCCACGTGCAGGCTGGCGGCGAAGACGATGGTGGCCGCGCCCGCGCAGGCGGCGCCGCTGCTCACGCCCAGCAACCCCGGGTCGGCCAGCGGATTGCGAAACAACCCTTGCGTCAGGCCGCCGGCCAGCGCCAGCGCGGCGCCGATCAGGATGGCAAACAGGGCGCGCGGCAAACGGATATGCCACAGCACATAGGCGCCACCGGACAGCGCCGCGTCGCCAGATTGAAATGGCGCCAGCCAGTCGGCCAGGGCCACCGGCACGGCACCCGCCTGCACGGCGATCAGCAAGCCGCAAAGCAATGCGGCGGCCAGCAGCCCGCCAGCGCTCCAGTGTGGCAAACGCCAGGACTCTGCCGGCGTCATCGCGCGCACGTTCATGCCGCCATGGCTTGCGCAAACGCGGCGTCCAGGTCGGCCAGCGCCTGCGGCATGCGCGGGCCAAAGCCCAGCAGCAGCATGGCTTCCTGCGAGACGATGCGGTGCTTGCGCCCGGCCGGCGTCTGCGCCAGTCCTGGCAGTTTCAAGATGCCGTCCACGCCGCCCGAAGCCTTCAAGCCCTGGTCCGTGACGAGCACGATGTCGGGCCGCGCGGCGATCACGGCTTCCGGCGTGAGCGGTTTGTAGCCGGAAAATCCGCCCTGCCCGCCCATCACATTGACGGCGCCCGCATACGCGAGCATGGCGTCGGCGCCCGTCTCGCGCCCGCCCACCATCACCTGGTTCGGCGCATGGGCGAGGATGAACAGCACGCGCACGGCTGATGGTACCGGTGATTGGCTGCGCTGGCGCACCTTGGCCAAGGCGCCGTTCCACTGCTGTTGCAAGGCTTGCGCCAGGCGCGCAGCCGGATCGGGCCGGCCCGTGATCTGGCCCACCTGTTTCACGCGCTCGAGCAAGCCTTCGAATTTGTTATTCGCATTCAGCACCGCCACCGGCACGCCCGCGTCGCGCACCTGACGCAGCACCGCTTGCGGCCCCGCCTCCTCGGTGGCGATCAGCTGCGTGGGGGCCAGCGACAGCACGCCCTCGGCCGACAAGGTGCGCGCATAACCCACCTGCGGCAGTTGTTGCGCCACGGCCGGATACAGCGAGGTGGTATCGACGCCCACCAGTTCGCCCTGCGCCTCGAGCGCATAGACGATTTCCGTCAGGGCACCGCCCACGCTGACGATGCGCCGCGCTTTCGCCACAGGTTTACCCGCGTCGGACACTGCGGCCAGCACCTGCATCGGCGCGGCCAGCGCCAGCGCTCCCGCTCCCATTTTTTTCAGCGCGATGCGGCGCGCCACGCTGGCGGCGATCATGCGGCGCATAGTTCGCCCTCCTGCACGACGCGCTCGACGATGTGGCGCCATTCGCACAGCTCATGCACGCCCGGCTTGCGTTCGCCGAAGAACATGACGATGGTGTCGCCCCTGGCGTCGAACAGTTCCACCGACGTCACCAGGCCATCGACCGTGGGCTTTTTTACCACCCAGGCGCTGGCGATATGGTCTTCGCGCAAATGCAGGTTGAAGCGCGTGTCGAGGACATTGATCCATGGCCCCATCACGGCGATCTTGTGCACGGGACCCGAATGGATCTGGATCATGCCGGCATTGCCGACGAAGGCCATGATGGACACTTTTTCGAGGGCGGCATCGTTGAGCAGGTCGAGCACGCAGGATTTGTCGATCTGCTGCACGAAGCGCGCCTCGGCCAGGCGCAGGCCCTGCAGGCGCGAGACCGCATATTTTTTCAGCACGGTGAAAAATTCATGTGTGTCGCGCAAATCGGCCCAGGCGGCGCGAAAACCGGCCACGTCGATCTGCGCGTCGGGCAGTTCGGCCGGCGGGGCCGCCGGTGCCGTCACGGCAATGCCGGCCGCCTGGTTCGCGTCGGCAAAATGCGTCACCAGCGCGTCATAGGCGGCCAGGTCGCTTTGCGGCTTGAGGAAAATCTTGTGCACGGCGTGGCCGGCCGCATCGAAGAATTGCAGGCTGCGCTGCACTTCCTTCTCACCCATCTCCCGAACGGCAAAGCCATGCGCCCAGTGGCGGTAAAACACGCGCAAGTCGATGTCGCCACCGAGCACCAGGCCCACATGGTTGTTGTGACTGGCCTTGCGATAGACGCCCGTCTTTTCATGCACGCACGAGGCGTTGCGCGTCAGCGCCATGACTTCGCCCAGCGGTTCCAGCGCGCCGATGATGGCGGGCCAGTCGGCCTGCAGGCGCACGGCGCCCAGCAAGGCGCCATCGGCCAGCGACAGGCCCGCATGCGCGGCGATCAGCTCGCCTTCGGCTATGCCCAGTTCCTCGGCGATGTCGCGGTGGCGGGCCTTCTTTTCGCGGCGCAGGCGGGAAAATTCGCTGGCGACCAGTTCGGTATTGCAAATGGGGAACGTGCTCGACACGGTGTCTCCTTTCAAGGCGAACACTGGCTGGCATGCGGAGGGCTGGCTGGTGGTGGGGGAATCTTGAAGTCAATTATAAATGAGAATCATTCGCAATCAAGACTTTATGTGCAAAAAAAAGCGCCGCGACAGGAAACCCGTCGCGGCGCCAAAGGAGACCGATCGATACAGCCGATCAGTTCAGGAAAAACAGGATCAGGCGCTGGCCTGCACGCCCGGCATGGCTGCCGGCTTGGCAGTGGGCCGCTGCGCCAGCAAGACGACGGCGGCCAGCACCATGGCGCCGCCGAGCAATTGCGTGCCGCTGACGGATTCTTTCAGCATGGTCACGCCGAACGCCATCGTGATCACAGGTTCAAACGTGGAAATAATGGATGCCTTGGCCGCGCCGATTTGCGCCACGCCGGCAAAGAAGGCGGCAATCGCGATGGCCGTCGAGAACAGGGCAATGGCGCTGACGGCCAGCCAGCCCGTCGGCGTGCCCGGAAAGGCCACACCTTGCCACAGGGCAATCGCAGTATTCGACAGGCCAGCCGTGCCCAGGATCACCACGCAAGCGGCCAATGGGTGAATATTCTCGCGGCTTTTCGACAGGCTGTTGCCAAACAGGATGTACACGGCGTACACGCCGGCGGCCATCAATGCCAGCGCGATGCCGATGGGCTGGCCCTGCAGCTTGCCGCCCAGGGTGATGGCCATGCCGGCAATCGCCAGCGCCATCAGCACCAGCATGCGCCGGTCCAGCTTTTCCCAGCCCAGCGCCAGCGCCAGGATCGTCACCAGCACGGGATACACGTACAGCAACATGCCGCACAGGCCGCTGCTGGCATACATCAGGGCATTGAAATAGCCTTGCGACTGGGCCGTGTACATCAAGCCCATCAGCATGTAGCCGGCCAGCAGGCGGCCGCGCGGCAAGCGCCAGCCACCGAGCCACACGAGCGGCAGCAACAGCATGGCGGCGATGACGAAACGCAAAGCAAGCATGGTCGACGGGTTGACCCCGGACGCATAGGCCGCCTTGGCAAACACTGCGGAACTGCCGAAACCGGCGGCCGACAGCAACACCAGCGCAACGGCGCGGCGATCAGACATGACTAAACCTCTTTGAGTACCCCTGGGCAAACCTGCTGCGTATCGCGACGGTTTTCCCAGGCGTTGTAAATATTAATGCCAAGCAAGGCTGGAAGGTGATGCGTACGTGAAATACATGCGTGAATCCTATTGCGGGTCACTTCACGCAGTGACGGCATCATATTCGCTTGCGCAAAATGAAACAAACCAATATTCTTCACGGATAGACCGAATAATACTGAGGCTCAATTCCCTTGAAGAGTGCCATGTCACGTCCCTTGCCCCCACTCGCCGCCCTGCACGCCTTCGAGGCGGCTGCCCGCCATGAAGGCTTCCAGCGCGCGGGCGAAGAATTGCACGTCTCGGCCGGCGCCATCGGCCACCACGTGAAACAGCTGGAAGCGTGGCTCGGCGTCGTGCTGTTCCAGCGCCTGCCGCGCGGCGTGGTGCTCACCAGCGCCGGCCAGCGCTATGCGGCCTCGCTGGGCCCCATCCTCAACCAACTGGCCGACGTCTCCGAGCAGGCCCGGCGCCAGGGCGATGACAAGGTGGTGACGGTGACGGCCACCAGCTCGCTCGTCTCACGCTGGCTGATGCCGCGCCTGGGCCGGCTGCGCGACCGCTACCCGCAGATCGAACTGCGCGTGCTGGCCTCGATGCACCCGGTCGACCTGGCGCGTGATGGCGTCGATGTGGCCATCCGCCTGGGACCGGGCCGCTATCCGGGCCTGAAAGTGGATTTACTCATGGAAGAATGGTTTTCCGCCGTCTGCAGCCCCGGCTTTCGCGCCAACGCGGCCAGCCTGCGCCAGCCCGCCGACCTGCTGCGCTATCCGCTGCTGCACGACGAACCGGAAGTGCACCTGCCCGGCGAAATCGACTGGACGCGCTGGCTGCACAGCTGCGGCGTGCATTACAGCGGCAATAGCGGCAACAGCGGCGCGCGCTTTTCGCACACGTATTTATGCCTGGACGCGGCCGCCAGCGGCCAAGGCGTGGCGATTGCCGCCAGCCCCCTGATCGGCGACGATTTAAGAGCGGGCCGCCTGGTGCGCGTGTTCGAACACGCGGTGCGCGGTCCCCACTGCTATTACCTGCTGCGCTCGCCCCAGGCGGAAACGCGGCCCCTCGTGCATGCATTCTGCGAATGGCTGATCGCCGAGGCGCGCGCCGACCAGGAAACCGTCTGGCCCACCGTGGAGAGCGCATGAGTCGCCGCGAACTGGCGCGCAGCGCCGAATACATTGTCCAGCATGCGTATGAACAGGCCAGCGTGATCGCTGCCGATGGCCGGCAAGCCAGTCTGGGCGAGTTCTATGGCGACCCGGCCGTGGCCTTGATCGATATCCATGAGCAATGGTGCGCCGTGGCGGGCGAGGGATTGGTGCTGTGCCGGCTGGGACAGCCGTTCGGGCAGTGCTCGGCATATTTCCGCCAGCCAGGCGAAACAGTGTGGATCACGGACTTGCGGCAAACGGGACCGTTTGCGCTGGAATGGCAGGGCGAGGATGGCGCTTGGTCCGCCCTCGCCTTTGGATCGTGCGAAAAATTATAACTTGATGAAATTTTCGCGGTAGTACTTCAGCTCTTCGATCGACTCCAGGATATCGGCCAACGCCGTGTGCTTCTGGTGTTTCTTGAAGCCGGTGGCGATTTCCGGCTTCCAGCGCTTGCACAGCTCTTTGAGTGTCGATACGTCAACATTGCGATAGTGGAAGAACGCTTCCAGCTTCGGCATGCCGCGCACCATGAAGCGGCGGTCCTGGCCGATGGTGTTGCCGCACATGGGCGACTTGCCTGCCGGTACGTATTTCTTCAGGAACGCGATCAGTTCCGCTTCCGCCTGCGCTTCCGTCACGGTCGACGCTTTCACCTTGTCGATCAGGCCCGAGCGGCCGTGCGTGCCCTTGTTCCAGGCATCCATCTTGTTCAGGGTTTCATCCGACTGGTGGATCACGAACACGGGGCCTTCGGCCAGCAGGTTCAAATGCATGTCCGTCACCACCACCGCCACTTCGATGATGCGGTCGGTATCGGGCTCCAGGCCCGTCATTTCCATGTCGACCCAGACCAGGTTCATCTCATTTGGACGTGCCGGGACAACGGATGCGGGGGTGGATGCAGTTAAGTCGGTCGCTTGTGACATAATTCTCTCTTGGCCTAATCAAACTAAATAATCAGCCATTTTCTCACAGGCACAGAATGTATTCACTCGCGTTTTCGATTTTGTTTGTATCCGTCCTCGTTTTGACCCTCGCCGTGCGCTTCTGGCTCGCTTCGCGGCAGATTCGCCACGTGCTGGCGCACCGCGCCGCTGTCCCGCCCGAATTCGCGGAAAAGATCCCCCTGGCCGCGCACCAGAAGGCGGCCGACTACACGGTGGCGAAAACCAAGTTCGGCTTGCTGACCTTGCTGGTCAACTACGCCGTGCTGATCGGTTTCACCTTGCTGGGCGGCTTGCAGTGGCTGGCGCTGTCCCTGAATGAATGGATGGGAGCGGGCTCGCCCATGCTGTACCAGATCGGCCTGATCGCCGCCTTTGCGGCCATTTCCGGCCTGATCGACCTGCCTTTCGAGTACTACCAGCAGTTTGTGCTGGAGCAACGTTTTGGCTTCAACATGATGAGCAAGAGCCTGTTTTTCACGGATTTGCTCAAGAACATAGGCATCACGGCGGTACTTGGCCTGCCGCTGCTCTGGGTCATTCTTGTCTTGATGGCGAAAAGTGGCGACCTGTGGTGGTTCTATGCCTGGATCGTCTGGAGCGCATTCTCCTTGCTGATGATGATCATCTATCCGAACTTTATTCAACCGCTGTTTAACAAATTCACACCCCTGGCCGATGCAGCGCTGAAAAGCCGCATCGAAGGCTTGATGCAGCGCGTGGGTTTCGCTTCGAAAGGCTTGTTCGTGATGGACGGCTCGAAGCGCAGTGCCCATGGCAATGCGTATTTCTCGGGTTTTGGCGCCAACAAGCGCATCGTCTTCTTCGACACCCTGCTGTCGCGCCTGGCGCCGCAGGAAATCGAAGCCGTGCTGGCGCATGAACTGGGCCATTTCAAGCTCAAGCACATCGTCAAGCGCATCGCCGTGATGTTCGTCATCTCGCTGGGCTTTTTGGCGCTGCTGGGCTTCCTGAAGACGCAGCCATGGTTTTATGCGGGCCTGGGCATCGATCCCGTCACCCTGGCACTGACGGGCCAGCCGACGGATGCGCTGGCGCTGCTGCTGTTCATGCTGGCCTTGCCCGTCTTCACTTTTCTGCTGGGACCGCTGACCTCACTCAGCTCGCGCAAGCACGAATTCGAAGCCGACGCCTTTGCCGCCACGCACACGCAGGCGGACGACCTGGTCTCGGCCCTCGTCAAAATGTATGAAGACAATGCGTCAACCCTGACGCCCGACCCGCTGCACTCGGCCTTCTACGACTCGCACCCGCCGGCCAGCGTGCGCATCCGCCACCTGAAAGGGGCTACGACATGAATACGCCATCGACTTCGCAAGACCTGGCCCAACTGTCCTGCGCACCGCGCCAGCAGGCGCTGGGCGACACGGACATCGCCACCCTGCACGCCCTGCTGCCGCAATGGACGGTGCAAAATGGCAAGCTGTGCCGCGACTTCGGCTTCAAGAATTACTACCAGACCCTGGCGTTCGTGAACGCCCTGGCCTATATGACCCATACGCAAGACCACCATCCGGAGCTCATCATCACTTACAAAACCTGCGCCGTGCGCTACGATACGCACTCGGTCAACCAGGGCGCCGGCGGCCTGTCCGAAAACGACTTCATCTGCGCCGCCAAGGCTGACCTCATCTACCAGAGCAGCCAGGTGACCCCATGAGCGAAGGCAAGTTGACGGGTATCATCATCGCCGCCCACGGCCGCCATTACCTGGCCGACGTGGATGGCGCCAAGCTGCAATGCGTGACGCGCGGCAAGAAGACCAATGTGGCCGTGGGTGACATCGTGCACCTGACGCGCACTTCCAACGACCAGGCCGTCATCGACCGCATCGAGGAACGCAAGACCCTGCTGTACCGCTCGGACCAGTACAAATCGAAATTGCTGGCCGCCAATTTGACGCAGCTGTTCATCGTCGTGGCAACGGAACCGGGCTTTGCCGACGACCTGATCTCGCGCTCGCTGGTGGCGGCCGACGCGGCCGGCATCGCGGCGCGCATCATCCTGAATAAAACGGACGTGACGGCCTCGCTGGAGCGCGCGCGCGAACGCCTGCTGCCGTATTCCTCGATGGGCTATCCCGTCGATGAGGTATCGGCGCGCGCCGAACCGGAGCACGCCGTGGCCACCCTGGCGCCGCTGCTGGCGGGCCAGTCGTCGATCCTGATCGGCCAATCGGGCATGGGCAAGTCGTCGCTGATCAACCTGCTGGTGCCGGACGCGGACATCGCCGTGCGCGAAATCTCGGCCGCGCTCGACACGGGCAAGCACACGACGACTTTTACGCGCCTGTACAAACTGGACGAACTGGGCGCCAACAGCTCCATCATCGATTCGCCCGGCTTCCAGGAGTTCGGCCTGTACCACTTGTCCGAAGGCATGCTGGAACGGGCCTTCCGCGAATTCCAGCCCTACCTGGGCGGTTGCAAGTTCTACAACTGCCGCCACCTGATCGAGCCGCAATGCGCCATCCTGCAAGCCTTGTCTGAAGGCAAGATCGCCAAGATGCGCCATACCCTGTATGGCCAGCTGCTGCACGAATCGGCACAGACGCTGTATTAATAGCGCGCGCAGCACCAGCAGGCGCCTGGTCAGCCATCGAACGCCGGGGACAAATCGCCCCCGCCGGTGGCAACATGCCAGATGAATAATTCTGACCGGCGCACTGAACAATTCCCCTGAATGCAGCTTACAATGCCATGACGCATGGCCTGTACGGTCGCAGGCTGGCGCTACTGTTGGCGGGGAGAATGCTTGAATGGAAATGTTCGCGCTCGAACATGACGTAGCGCAGTGGGAAAGCGCATTGCTGCCGTTGCGCGGCGCCGGGCGCGTACCGCTGCTGCTGTTGCTGTCCTGGCATTTGCGCCAGCGTGATTGCACTAGAGCAATTCAACTGAGCGAGGAAGCGCACCTGCTGCTGCCGCTGGGCGGCCAGGAAGCGGCAGCACTGGAAAAGGCGCGCGCGCGCCTGCAACTGGTGCAGGCGGAAGTAGCGTGGCTGCAAGGCGCGCTCGACTCCGCGGAAAGCCTGGCCATGGCGGCACGCGCCACCTGCGACGCGCACGGCGACGCCGTCGGCTGCGCCGACGCCCACTGGCTGCTGTCCTCGATCGCCGTCGACCGGGGCGACCATGCCCGTTGCGATGCCGAACTGCTGGCCGCGGCGGAGCAAGCGCGCGGCGCCGGCGATGCGATGCGCGCCCGCCTGGCCGACGCGGCCTCGGCGCGCTGGGCCGTCTTGCGCGATGCGCCAGCCGCGCAAGCGCGCTGGGGCAAGCACTTCCAGGCCGACAGCGCCAGCGGCAAGCTGCCTGCGCCGCTGGCCGCCTGGGTGCATGACTTCCGTGGCTTGCTGGCGCATACGTCGCGCGACCTGGGCGCGGCTGCCGGCCACTACATGCAAAGCTATGAAGCGGCGCTGGAAAGCGGTCAGCTGCGCGGTGCCATCACGGCCGCCATCAATATCGGGGACTGTTTCTCCAGCCTTAACGACAACGAATCGGCCCTCGAATGGATGCAGTGCGCGCTGGACCTCGCGCGCCCCACCGGCTGGCCGCGCAGCATCGGCGCCTGCCAGACGCATACGGCCGAAACCATGCGCAAGCTGGGACGCCTGGCCGCCGCCGAAGACTTGCTGCGCGAAGCGCTGCACATCCTGGCGCCCGTGTCGGGTGCGCGCACGTATGCCAACGCGCTGTTCCACCTGGGCGAACTGAGTCTGGACAAGGGCGACTACGACACGGCGCTCGACGCCTTCAGCCGCCTGGCGCAGCGCGCCGAAGCGCTGGGCCAGGCAGATTTCCGCAGCATGGCGCAGCGCGGCAGCGCCCACGCGCTGTCCTACCTGGACCGCCCGGACGAAGCGTTGCAGGCAGCCGAGCGGGCGCGCCAGCTGGCCACGGCGCAGGGCGACGCCATGCACCAGGTGGCGGCGCTACGCGTCTTGTCCATGCTGCATGCGCGCCACGAGCTGCCGCCGCCGGCAGGCATGCAGGAACGCAATCCGGCCCTGCATTTCCTGCACCAGGCGCTGCAGGTAGCCGCTTCCATCGACGGCTATGTGCCGCCCGGCGAACTGCTCGATGCGCTGGCGCGCGAATACGCGCATGCAGGCGACTATGCGCGCGCCTACGATATCGCCCTCGCTGCGGGCGTGGCGCGCGAAAAAAGCCACACCCAGCAAGCCAGCAACCGCGCCACCGCCATGCAGGTCTACCACCAGACGGAACATGCGCGCTCGGAAGGCTATCACCACCGCGAACTGGCCGCCTCCGAAGCGCGCCGCGCCGAAGTGCTGCAACAGACCAGCGACACCCTGGAACGGCTGTCGGCCATCGGCCAGGAAATCACCACCCACCTGGACGCCAGCGCCGTGTTCCAGGTGCTGGACCGCCACGTGCATGCCTTGCTGCCAGTTAACACCTTCGCCGTCTACATGCTCGATGCGGCAGGCACGGCGCTGCGCCGCGCGCACGGCATGGAAGCGGGCCGTCCCCTGCCCGACAACGCCATTCCACTGAGCAATCCACGCGCCTACTCCGTGCGCTGCCTGCTAGGCCGGCGCGAAGTGTATATCGACCAGGTACCGCCCAAACGCCACGCCTACACCGTGCCCGGCACCCTGCATAACCAGAGCGTGCTGTACGTGCCCTTGACGGTGGGCGAGCGCGTGCTGGGCGTGATGACGGTGCAGGCTTGCCATGCCCATGCCTACGGCGAACGCGAGCGGCTGATCTTCCGCACCCTGTGCGCGTATGGCGCCATCGCGCTCGACAATGCCAGCGCCTACCGGCAGCTGCAAGATGCCCAGGCGCAACTGGTGTCGCAGGAAAAACTTGCCGCCCTCGGTTCCCTGATGGCCGGCGTGGCGCATGAACTCAATACCCCGATCGGCAACAGTCTGTTGATCGCCAGCACCATGCAGCAAAAGACGGAAGACGTGGAACGCATGATGAACGGTCCCGGCCTGCGCCGCTCGGACCTGGCCGCCTTCATCGAGGATGCGGGCAAGGCGTCGGCGCTGGTGATGCGCGGCTTGCACAGTGCGGCCGACCTGGTCAACAGCTTCAAGCAGGTGGCCGTCGACCGCACCACCGAACAGCGGCGCCAGTTTGACCTGCAACAGGTGAGCAATGAAATCATCGCCACCGTCATGAACCGCATCCGCAGCTCGGGCCACCGCATCGAGACGGACATCGCATTCGGCATCGCCATGGACAGCTATCCGGGCCCGTTCGGCCAGGTGGTCACCAACCTGATCAACAACGCCCTGCTGCACGCGTTCGCTCCCGCGCCCAACAATGGCGGCGCCGGCGCGGGCTGCATGCGCCTGTCCGCCACGCTCGATGGGGCGCGCGTGCAGATCGTCTTTGCCGACAATGGCGGCGGCATCGCCGAACAGCATCTGTCGCGCATCTTCGACCCCTTCTTTACTACCAAGCTGGGCCAGGGCGGCAGCGGCCTGGGTTTGTCGATCAGCTACAACATCGTCACGGCCTTGCTGGGCGGCACCATCCAGGTGGCCAGCAGCTCCTCCGGTACGCGTTTCACGCTCGATCTGCCCCTGCTGGCGCCGCAGATCGATGCGGCCACCCCGGCCAACATCTATTGAGCCGGCAAGAGCCTGGCTGGACGCGGCCACTTGTCTACACAAGTACCCGTCCGGCCAGTCTTTCCAATCTAAAAGCAAAACCCTTATAATTGAATGGCTGAAGTCCCTGCCATTGCATGATTTACAACTTGGCAAACCGCATCGACCCGCGCGACAAACAGGCACGGGCACCGATCAACACAGCAGCGCGCCGGGCGAGGCAGCCATCAGACGAGATGTTGTACGCTGATGCAACCCGGCGGGAAAGGCACGCCGCCGGCGGCCTGCGCATCTTCAAGTGGTCATTATGTCGACAAAAAAACCGATCAAGCACTACCTCCAGTTCTCCGATTTCACGTTGGAAGAGTATGAATATGTGATCGAACGCGCCCATCTGATCAAGCGCAAGTTCAAGAATTACGAAATCTACCATCCACTGATCGACCGCACCCTGGTGATGGTCTTTGAAAAGAACTCCACCCGCACGCGATTGTCGTTCGAAGCCGGCATGCACCAGCTGGGCGGCGCCGCCATCTACCTGAACACGCGCGATTCCCAATTGGGGCGCGGCGAGCCGGTGGAAGACGCGGGCCAGGTCATGTCGCGCATGTGCGACATCATCATGGTGCGCACGTTTGGCCAGGAAATCATCGAGCGTTTCGCCGCCAACTCGCGCGTGCCGGTGATCAATGGACTGACCAATGAACACCACCCGTGCCAGGTGTTTGCCGACATCTTCACCTACATCGAACACCGCGGCTCGATCACCGGCAAGGTCGTCGCCTGGATCGGCGACGCCAACAACATGCTGTACTCGTGGCTGCAAGCGGCCGAAGTGTTCGGCTTCCACGTCAACGTGTCGACGCCGAAGGGCTACGACATTGACCTGGCGCAAGTCAAGACCGAGCGCTACACCTTCTTCGCCAATCCATCCGACGCCTGCGAAGGCGCGCACCTGGTCAACACGGACGTGTGGACCAGCATGGGTTACGAAGCGGAAAACGCGGCCCGCATTGCCGCCTTCGACGGCTGGATCGTCGATGGCGCGAAGATGGCCCGCGCCGCGCCCGACGCGCTGTTCATGCACTGCCTGCCCGCCCACCGCGGCGAGGAAGTGGCCGCCGAGGTGATCGACGGCCCGCAATCGGTGGTGTGGGACGAGGCGGAAAACCGCCTGCACGTGCAAAAAGCGCTGATCGAATACCTGTTACTGGGTAAAATCAACTAATTCGCCAGGCACTGCAACCATTCTGGCAGCATCGCAATACATACATCGACAACGACAACTGGAAGCAATATGAGCGACATTAAAAAAGTAGTCCTGGCCTATTCCGGCGGACTCGACACCTCCGTCATCCTGAAATGGCTGCAAGATAACTACCAGTGCGAAATCGTCACCTTCACGGCCGACCTGGGCCAGGGCGAAGAACTGGAACCGGCGCGCGCCAAGGCCATCAAATTCGGCATCAAGCCGGAAAACATCCATATCGAAGACGTACGCGAAGAATTCGTGCGCGATTTCGTCTTCCCGATGTTCCGCGCCAACACCGTGTACGAAGGCGAATACCTGCTGGGCACCTCGATCGCCCGTCCGCTGATCGCCAAGCGCCTGATCGAAATCGCCAACGCCACCGGCGCCGACGCCATCTCGCACGGCGCGACCGGCAAGGGCAACGACCAGGTGCGTTTCGAACTGGGCGCCTACGCGCTCAAACCTGGCGTGAAAATCATCGCCCCATGGCGCGAATGGGACCTGCTGTCGCGCGAAAAACTGCTGAAGTACGCGGAAGACGCCGGCATCGACATCGACATGAAGCACAAGAACGGCGGCGCGCCGTACTCGATGGACGCCAACTTGCTGCATATCAGCTTTGAAGGCCGTCACCTGGAAAACCCGAGCGCCGAAGCGGAAGAGACCATGTGGCGCTGGACCGTCAGCCCTGAAAAGGCGCCGGACGAAGCGGAATACCTGGACATCGAATACGAAAAAGGCGACATCGTCGCCATCAACGGCGTGCGCATGTCGCCCGCCACCGTGCTGGCCGAACTGAACAAAGTGGGCGGCAAGCATGGCGTGGGACGCCTGGACCTGGTGGAAAACCGCTACGTCGGCATGAAATCGCGCGGCTGCTATGAAACCCCGGGCGGCACCATCATGCTCAAAGCCCACCGCGCCATCGAATCGATCACCCTGGACCGCGAAGTGGCCCACCTGAAAGATGACCTGATGCCGCGCTACGCGTCGATGATCTACAACGGTTACTGGTGGGCGCCCGAGCGCGTTGCACTGCAAACCCTGATCGACCACACGCAGGAAACCGTGAACGGCTGGGTACGCATCAAGCTGTATAAGGGCAATGTCATCGTCGTCTCGCGCGATTCGAAAACGGATTCGCTGTTCGACATGAACATCGCCACCTTCGACGAAGATGGCGGCGCCTACAACCAGGCCGACGCCGGCGGCTTCATCAAGCTGAACGCCTTGCGCATGCGCATCGCCGCCATCGCCCGCGAAAAACGCGGCCAGAAGTAATCCCCTGCCGGGAGGCAACCCCTCCCGCGCCAACCCAAGCCGCCCACGGGCGGCTTTTTTACGTCTGGAACGCACTCGTCCGTGATTTACTCCCCTGCGCCCCCCTGGATTGCCCCCCGTTTTGCTGTCCCCGTGGCAAAATGCTACAGTGCAATTTAGTCGAAACTTCCCGCTTCCGGAGCCACCATGTTCAAAGACCTGAGTATCAAGAATAAACTGTACCTGGGCTTCGGCTCCATCGTGGCCATCATCCTGATCCTGCTGGGCGTCGCCTACAACAGCTTTTCGCGCCTGTCGGAAGCCAATGCATGGGACCGCCACACGATGGACGTGCTGGTCGAGATCGACAAGATCCACAATTCCATCCTGCAAATCCAGGTGGAGGTGCGCGGGTTCATCCTGACCGGCAACGAAGCCTCGCTGACGCCGGAAACGGATGAAACGGAGGTGCTGAGCCAGCACACGCAAAAAGCCATCGCCATGACGGTCGACAACAAGCAGCAGTCGGAACGCTTCCGCAAGATCGACCAGCTGACCACGACCTGGGTCAAGGACTGGATCAATCCGCTGATCGAAAAACGCCGTGCGCTGGGCAATGGCCCGGGCGCCACGGAAGCGGTGGCGCGCAGCATGCCGCCGACCGGCTACCCCGCCGTCGCGCAAGCGAACAAGCTGCTCGATGAAGTCGCTGCCGAAGAGTCCCGCTTGCTGGCCGAGCGCACGGCCAACACGACAAAATTGCAGGAAACCATGATGCTGACCCTGGCCTTGGGCGGCTTGCTGTGCGTGGTGCTGGCGCTGGGCATTTCCTTCCTGTTGGGCCGTTCCATCCTCGGTCCGCTGAACAACCTGACCGATGCCGTCGGGCGCATCGCCGGCGGCGAGCAGAACGCGCGCGCCGCCATCCTCTCGCGCGACGAGCTGGGCAAGGTCACGGAAGAATTCAACCGCATGGCGCAAACCATCCAGGACAACCAGGCCAATGAACTGGCGGCCACGAATACCTTGCGCGCCAAGGTCGATTCGCTGCTGGAAGTGGTCTCAAAAGCGGCCTCGGGCGACCTGACGGGCAAGGTCGGCATCACGGGCAGCGATGCCATCGGCCAGCTGGGCAACGGCCTGGCGAAGATGTTCGAGAACCTGCGCAGCCTGCTCAACAATGTGCAAAAGGCCGGCATCCAGGTCACGACGTCGGCCACGGAAATCGCCGCCTCGGCACGCCAGCAGGAAGCGACCGGCATCGAGCAGGCGCAAACCAGCGTGGAAATCCTCAGCACCACCAAGGAAATTTCGGCCAACACGAGCCAGTTGCTCAAAACCATGGAAGACGCCACGGCCGTGGCCGACTACACGACGAATGCCACGGCCGAAGCGCAAAACAACCTCAAGCGCATGGATTCGACCATGCAGCACATGGTCTCGGCCACCGATTCCATCAACGCCAAGCTGGCCGCCCTGTCGGAAAAGGCCAGCAATATCAATAGCGTGCTGATCACCATCACCAAGGTGGCAGACCAGACCAATATCCTCTCGCTGAACGCCGCCATCGAGGCGGAAAAGGCGGGCGAAGCGGGCCGCGGCTTCTCCGTGGTGGCAACTGAAATTCGCCGCCTGGCCGACCAGACCTCTGTTTCCACCTGGGATATCGAGCAAATGCTCAAGGAAATGCAGTCGGCCGTGTCGGCCAGCGTGATGGGTATGGATAAATTTTCCGAGGAAATTCGCCGCAGCGTGGGCGAAGTGCGGCAAGTGGCCGAGCAGCTGTCGTCCGTGATGGACCAGGTGCAAAAGCTCACGCCGCAATTCGATGCCGTACTGCAAGGCATGCAATCGCAAGCGATAGGCGCCTCGCAGATTTCCGACACCATGATGCAGCTCAACGACGCCACCCAGCAAACGGTGGAGTCATTGAAAGCCACCAGCGAGGCGGTGCACCAGCTGCAATATGCGGCGGGCGACCTGCAGTCGAGCGTGTCGACCTTCGCCGTCAACATCTGACCCCATGAAAGTGCTGCTCTTTCACATCGGACGCGACCGCTATGGCCTGCCCCTGGCCGGCATCGTGCGCGTGCTGCCGCTGCTGGAACTGAAACAGTTGCCGCTCACGCCAGACTATGTGGCCGGCCTGATGGACTTGCACGGCACGCCCGTGCCCGTGATCGACCTGTCGCGCCTGGCCGGGCTGCCGGCCGCCGCCGCGCAGTTCGACACGCGCATCGTCATCGTCGACTACCGCGCGCCTGGCGGCGCCACCCATGCGCTGGGCTTGATGGCCTCGCAGGTGCGCGGCATCGCCGACATCGACCCGCAACAGCTTGAAGACAGCGGCGTGGCGACGGCGCCGTTCCTGGGCCAGGTGGCCAGCGACGCCGACGGCATCGTGCAGCTGGTCGAGCTGGCACACCTGCTGCCGCCCGACGTGCGTGCGCTGCTGTTTCAAGACGCGAGCGCGGCATGACGGCACAAGCCCTGCTGCGCCGCGTGACCGGCCTGTCCGTCTCCAAAGCCGTGGCCGAGCGGGCCGTGGGCCAGCGCATGGAGCAAACGGGCTTTGGCGATAGTGCAGCCTACCTGCAGGCGCTCACGCCGGCCGAAATGACGCAGCTGATCGAACTGGTGGTGGTACCGGAATCGTGGCTGTTCCGCGACCCGCAGGCGTTTTACGCCACCGTCGAACTGGTGCAGGAACGCTGGGCGCGGGGACGCGCCACGCGCATCCTGTCGATCCCGTGCGCGGGCGGCGAGGAACCGTATTCGATGGCCATGGCGCTGCGCGACGGCGGCGTGCCGAAACAGGCGTTCAGCATCGACGCGTATGACCTCAGTCCCGGCTGCATCGAGCGTGCGCAAGCGGGCGTGTATGGCCGCAATGCCTTCCGCGCGCAGGACGTGGCCTTCCGCGAGCGCTATTTCACGCACGTGGCCGACGACGCCTACCGCATCATCGACGCCTTGCGCGAACAGGTGACCTTCAGGCAGGGCAATTTGCTGCAGTTCGATACCGCCACCTATAGCCGCCACTACGACGTCATCTTTTGCCGCAACCTGCTGATCTACTTCGACAAGCCGACCACGCGCGCGGCCATCGCCAACCTGTCCGCCCTGCTGGCCGACGACGGCATGCTGCTGGCCGGCTATGCGGAAGTGCCGTCGTTCTGCCAGAACGGCTTTGCACCGCTGCAGTTCCGCCAGGCCTTCGCGCTGAAAAAGGAAGCCACGCCACCGGCCGCCGTGATCCAGGTGGCCGCCCTGCCGCCGACGCGCGCGCTGCGCAGCGTGCCGCCCGCGCCACGGCCCGCGCCGACGCGCGCCGTCCCTGCTCCTGTGGCGCGTCCGCGCCCCGTACCGGTGCAGGCGCCGCAGCCACCTGCGGATCTGCTGGCCGAAGCGCGCCTGCTGGCCGACCGTGGCCAGTTGCGCGAGGCGGGCGAAAAATGCCACGCCCACCTGGCGCGCGTGCCCGAGGCGGCGGAAGCGTATTTCATGCTGGGTATGATCAATGAACTGGCCGGCAAGATGGACCTGGCCGACGATTACTGGCGCCGCTGCATCTATTTGCAGCCGGACCATTACGAGGCGCTGTGCCACCTGTCCCTGCTGGCCGAACGCAATGGCAACCACACGGCCGCCGCAACCCTGAAGGCGCGCGCGGCGCGCATCTACCAGCGCCGCCAGGCGTCCAACTAAGGGGCAAGCATGACCAACCTCATCGCCACCGAGTCCCCCGCCGCCATCGACGACTGCTGGAACCATATCGGCGTGGTCGGCGACCAGAGCTGCCCCAAGCTGCCAGCCAACGTGCATTGCCGCAATTGCGACGTGTATGCGGGCGCCGCCCAGCGCAACCTGCAGCGGCCCGTGGACGCACATTACCAGCGCGACTGGGCCAGCCACTTCCGCCAGATCGATACGGGCGGCGAAGTGCGCGACAGCTCGGCGCTGGTGTTTCGCATCGGCCGCGAATGGCTGGCGCTGCCCACGCGCGTGTTCGACGCCGTCGCGCCGCAGGCTAAACCGCACGTGCTGCCGCACCGCAGCGGGCGCGGCCTGTCTGGCATCGTCAATATCGGCGGCAAGCTGTATCCGTGCATGTCGCTGGCCAGTTTGCTGGGCATCGACGAACAGGGTGCGCCGCCGGCCCGCGGCCGCCACACCTTTGCGCGCCTGCTGCTGATGCGCTGGGAAGAGCAAGCCTACGCGCTGCCCGTGGCCGACCTGCACGGCATCGTGCGCTACGCCTCAAGCACCGTGCAAGCGCCTGCGGCCACCATCAACAAGGGCCTGTCGCGCTATCTGTCTGGTGTCATCACCGAGGGCGACATGCGCATCGGCTGCCTGGACACGGCGCTGATCGGCTTTCAACTTGCGAGACTATTACGATGAGCCAGGACCAGCACGGCGACCTGAGTGCCTTTTCCATGCTGGACCTGTTCCGCATGGAGGCGGACAGCCAGACCCAGATTCTCACCGATGGCTTGCTGGCCATGGAGCGCCATGCGGGCGACGCGGCCGCCGTCGAATCGATGATGCGCGCGGCGCACTCGATCAAGGGCGCGGCCGCCATCGTCGGCCTGCAAGTGGTGGTGCAACTGGCGCACGGCATGGAAGACAGCTTTGTCGCCGCCCAGCATGGCCGCTTGAAACTCACGCCGGAGCGGGTCGACGTGTTGCTGTCGGGCGTCGACCTGATCGTGCAGCTGTCACGCCTGGACGATGCGGGCGCCGAAGCGTGGCTGGCCGCCAATGCGACGCAGATCGACCAGACCCTGAACGCCATCGCCGGCATCGCCGAGCTGCCGGAGCTGCCGGCCCTGCCCTCGCTGCCTTCGCCTGTGCCGTCGCTTCCCGCCGAACTACAAGCGACGGTGGCCGGCGGCCTGGCGGGCGAGGAAGTGGAGTCGGCAGCCGCGCCCGCACCGCGTGCCGGCGCACCAGCCAAGGCCCAGGCGCAAAACTTCGACAAACTGCTGTCGCTGGCCAGCGAATCGCGCATCAATGCGCACCAGATGCACCCGTTCATCGGCGCCCTGCAGCGCTTCAAGCGCAACCAGAGCAGCCTGTTTTCCGCCATCGAACAGCTGCATGAGGCCATTGCCCGCTCGGGCGACCCGGGCCTGATGGAAAAATCCCTGCTGGCGCTGCACAAGACGCAGCCCCTGAAGCAGTTCATGCTCGAGCACATCGCCGACATCGAAACCTATGAGCGGCGCCTGCTGGCCGTCTCGCAAGGCATGGTCGACGAAGTGCTGGCCCTGCGCATGCGCCCTTTCCGCGAGGGCATCCACGCGTTCCCGCGCATGGTGCGCGACCTGGCGCGCAGCCTGGGCAAGGAAGTGCAGCTGGAGATCGACGGCGAAGACACGCTGGTCGACCGCGACATCCTGGCGAAGATCGAAAGCCCGCTGAACCACATGCTCCGGAATGCCATCGACCATGGTATGGAAGGCCCGTACGAGCGCATCGACGCGGGCAAGGCCGCAATGGGCACGATACGCATGGAAGCGCGCCACCGCGCCGGCATGCTGAGCATCGAGATCAGCGACGATGGGCGCGGCGTCGACCTGGAAAAAATCCGCCAGTCCGTCATCGAACGCAAGATGGCCAGCCCCGCCATGGCCGCCGCGCTGTCGCCGGGCGAGCTGCTGGAATTTTTGTTCCTGCCCGCCTTCAGCCTGAAAGCGACGGCCAACCAGTTGTCCGGACGCGGCGTGGGCCTCGATATCGTGCACGAGACGATACGCCAGCAAAATGGCACGGTGCGCCTGGAATCGGAGCCGGGACGGGGGTTTCGCGCCCTGATTACCCTGCCGCTGACGCAGTCGATCGTGCGCGCGCTGGTGATCGACATCCAGGGCGAGGCCTACGCCATCCCCATCGTCAAGGTGGAAAGCGTGGTGCGCGTGCCGCAAGCGGCGATCCATACCCTGGAAAACAAGCAATTCTTTGAACTCAAGGGCGAGCATCTGGGCCTGGTGTCGGCGGCGCAGGTGCTGGAGCTGGGCGAAACGCCCAGCAGCGCCGACGATTTGCCAGTAGTGGTGATCGGGCGCGGCAAGCAGAGCTATGCGCTGGTGGTCGACGCCATCCGCGGCGAGCAAAGCCTGGCGGTGCAGGCCATCGATCCGATCTTTGGCAAGATGCGCGACATTTCCGCCGCCGCCCTGCTCGACGACGGCGAGCCGGTGCTGATCCTCGACGTGCCCGATTTGCTGCTATCGATCGACAAACTGCTGCACGAGGGCGGCCTGCACCAGCTGGCGCAGGCCGGCCACGCGCAGCAGCGCCGCGCCAAGCGCATCCTCGTCGTCGACGATTCGCTGACGGTGCGCGAAATGGAGCGCAAGCTGCTGCTGGCGCGCGGCTTCGAGGTCGACGTGGCCATCGACGGCATCGACGGCTGGAACGTGGTGCGCAGCGGCGAGTATGACCTGGTGATCACCGACGTGGACATGCCGCGCATGGATGGCATCGAACTG
This sequence comes from Janthinobacterium sp. SUN073, assembly GCF_030397665.1. Lineage (GTDB taxonomy): Bacteria > Pseudomonadota > Gammaproteobacteria > Burkholderiales > Burkholderiaceae_D > Janthinobacterium. Next base: position 189,526 of record NZ_JAPUBT010000011.1, read on the forward strand.
GTCTCGCTGATCAAGAAGGACCTGCACCTGCACAAGCTGCCGGTGATGATCGTCTCGTACAAGGACCGCCCGGAAGACCGCGCGCGCGGCCTGTCCGCCGGCGCCGATTATTATCTGACCAAAGGCAGCTTCCACGACGAGACCTTGCTCGACGCGGTGGCCGACCTGATAGGAGATGCCCGCTTATGAGTCGTACTTCATGAAAATTGCCATTGTCAACGATGTCGCCATGGCCGCCGAAGCTCTGCGCCGGGTAGTGGCCAGCACGCAGGAGCACCAGGTGCTGTGGATCGCCCGCACGGGACTGGAGGCCGTGCGCATGTGCGAGGCCAACCGTCCCGACCTGATCCTGATGGACCTGAACATGCCGGAGATGGATGGCGTGGAAGCGACGCGCCTGATCATGGAGCAAAGCCCGTGCGCCATCCTGGTGGTCACGGGACGCCCGCAGGACAATGTCAACCAGGTGTTCCGCGCGCTGGGCGCCGGCGCGCTCGACGTCACGGCCACGCCCGTGCTGCAGGGGGAAGTGGGCGGCGACAGCGAACTGCTGGCCAAAATCAAGACCATCGGCAAGCTGATACGCCACAGCACCGAAGCGCCGCCGCCGCGCCAGGCAAACGGCAATGGCGGCGAACGGGGCGACGGCCAGGTATCGACCCTGCTGGCCATCGGCGCCTCGACGGGCGGGCCGTCAGCGGTAGCCAAGGTGCTGTCCGGCTGGACGGCGCCGCCCGGCTGCGCCATCGTGGTGGTGCAACATATCGATGAAACCTTCGCCTCGCACTTCGCCAAATGGCTGGACGATCAATTGGAGATGCCGGTGCGCGTGATCGCCGAGGGCGACGAACTGGTGGCAGGCAGCGTGCTGGTCGCCAAGACCAATGACCACCTGCTGCTAGATCAAAATTATCGTTTGGGTTACGATGCGGCACCACGCGACTATGTTTACCGTCCTTCCGTCGATGTCTTCTTTCATTGCGTGGCACAGCACTGGCGCGGCGATGCCATCGGCGTGTTGCTCACAGGCATGGGCCGCGATGGCGGCGATGGCTTGCTGGCCATGCGCCGCGCGGGCAAGACGACGATAGCGCAAGACCAGGCCAGCAGTGCCGTGTATGGCATGCCGCGCGCGGCAGCCGAACTCGATGCAGCGCAGCAAATCCTGCCATTGGATAGAATAGGCGCCAGCCTGCGCAACCGCCTGGGCGCAAAACTCAACAATGGGTGGGAGTCCTCCCCTAACATCTGAAAAGAATGCAATGCCAGAATTTTCCTCCAGTTTCACCCTGCATGAGCCCGCATTGACCGAATTCAAGGTCAGCGTGCTGCTGGTGGACGACCAGTTGATCATTGCTGAGGCAATCCGGCGCATGCTGAGCGACCAGCAGGATATCGAGTTTCATTACGTGACCGACGCCACGCAGGCGCTGGACACGGCGCTGCGCTTGCAACCGACCGTCATCCTGCAAGACCTGGTGCTGCCGGGCATCGACGGCTTCGCGCTGATCCAACTGTACCGCGAACACGCGGCGCTGGCGCATGTGCCGGTGATCGTGCTGTCGGCCAAGGATGACCCGAAACTGAAGGCCCACAGCTTTGCCGTCGGCGCCAATGATTACGTGGTGAAACTGCCGGACCGCCTGGAATTGCTGGCGCGCATACGCTACCATTCCAATGCGCACATCAGCCGCCTGCAGCGCGACCAGGCATTTCGCTTCCTGCGCGAAAGCCAAAAAAACCTGGCCGATGCGAATATTGAATTACAGAAACTCGCCGCCCTCGATGGCTTGACGGGCATCGCCAACCGCCGTCGCTTCGATGAAACCTTGCAATTCGAATGGCAGCGGGGCCAGCGCGACAAGACGCCGCTGAGCTTGCTGTTCTGCGATATCGACCATTTTAAAAGCTATAACGATCACTTTGGCCACCTGGCGGGCGATCTGGGCCTGAAAAAAGTCGCCGCCGTGCTGACGGAACATCTGAAACGCCCGGCCGACCTGGCAGCCCGCTATGGCGGCGAGGAATTCGCCCTGATCCTGCCGGAAACAGAAGCGGCCGGCGCGTTGCTGATCGCCGAAGCGTGCCGGCGTCACCTGGAGGGCTTGCAGATCGAGAACCCGGCAACAAGCTCGGGCATCGTCACCATCTCGATCGGCGTGGCCACCATCGTGCCGTCCCCGGACTCGACGGTCGAGCAACTGATCAACCGCGCCGACCAGGCACTGTACGCGGCCAAGCGCGGCGGACGCAACAGCGTGTTGAGCGCCGCTGACGTCGAAGACTGATTTTTAACTGAAGGAAAGTGAAGCATGAGCACACAACTGGACAATGTCAGCGTCGTCAAAAAGTCGAATATCTACTTTGACGGCAAGTGCGTCTCGCACAATGTCATCCTGGCCGATGGCACGAAGAAAAGCGTGGGCGTGATTTTCCCGTCATCGCTGCGCTTCAACACGGGCGCGCCGGAAACGATGGAAATCGTCGGTGGCCTGTGCAAGATCCGCCTGGCCGACGCGACGGAGTGGAACAGCTATGCCGCAGGCACGCAATTCAAGGTGCCGGGCAATAGCCATTTTGATATTGAGACGCTGGAGACGCTCGATTACGTCTGCCATTTTGCTTAATTAAACAAACACAGGCTCGGGCGACAGGCGCACGCCATATTTCGCCTCTACATCATCCTGTATCGCTGCCGCCAGCCGGGTAATGTCCGCGCCACGAGCGCCGCCATTATTCACCAGAACCAGCGCCTGCTTGGGATACACTCCCGCGGGCCCCAGGTTTTTTCCCTTCCAGCCACACTGATCAATCAGCCAGCCGGCCGCCAGTTTTTCCGTGCCATCGGCTTGCGCATGGTGCACCAAGGTGGGGAAACGTTCCAACAAGGCAAGACATTGCTCTCGCGACACCACGGGATTCTTGAAGAAGCTGCCCGCATTGCCGATCACGGCCGGGTCGGGCAATTTACGCCGGCGTATCGCCATCACCGTGTCGGCCACCTGTTGCGGTGTCGGTTCGGCAAGATGGCGCTCGGCCACGGCCTGCGCCAGTTCCGCATAGCGCAAGTTCGGCTGCCACTCGGCAGGCAAGGCAAACGTCACTTCCAGCACGATCAGCTCGCGCCCGTCCGCCTGCTTGAAGATGCTGTCGCGGTAAGCGAAACGGCAGGCGTCGCGGTCCATGTCGAAGACGATGCCGCTGGCGCTGTGCATGACGCTCACGCTATGCAGATAATCCTTGATTTCAACGCCATACGCGCCAATATTCTGGATAGGGGCCGCGCCCACGGTACCGGGGATCAGCGACAGGTTTTCCAGCCCGCCCACGCCTTGCGCCAGGGTCCACTGCACGAAGTCGTGCCAGTTTTCACCGGCGGCTGCCGTGACGAGGATGGTCTCGAAGTCCGCCTGCGCCAGGCGCATGCCGCGCGTGGCCATGTGCAGCACGGCACCGGGAAAGTCGCCCGTGAGGACGATGTTGCTGCCGCCGCCCAGTATCAGGCGCGGCATGGCGGACAAGGCGGGATCTTGCAGCGCGGCCTGCAATTCGGCTTGCGAAGTGATGCGTACGTAGGCGGCCGCGTTGGCCGTGATGCCGAAGGTATTCAGGCGCTGGAGGGAGTAATTATGTTCGATGGTGAGCTCTGGATGCATGGGATAGGGGAATTTTGCTCGATTATAGAGCGAAAGCGACAAAAAACCACCTCAGGACAAGGGCGACTTGCCCGTTGTCCGTTAAAATGTCGCATCTTTAACAGGGCCGTCCCATGGCGCAGAATCAGCCGCCAAGGCCCAGTGCGCCGAGCGCGCGCTCGCTTTAACAAGAAAAGGAACAGACCATGCCATCATTTGATGTAGTCTCCGAAGCCGATATGATCGAAGTCAAGAATGCCGTCGAGCAATCCAACAAGGAAATCACGACCCGCTTCGACTTCAAGGGCAGCGACGCCCGCGTCGAACACAAAGAAAACGAATTGACCGCGTTTGCGGACTCGGAATTCCAGCTCAGTCAGGTGCGCGACGTACTGACCAACAAATTGACCAAGCGCAAGGTCGATGTGCGCTTCCTCGACGAAGGCGACATCAAGAAGATCGGCGGCGACAAGGTCAAGCAGATCATCAAGATCAAGAATGGTATCGAATCGGATGATGCCAAGAAAATCGTGCGCGTCATCAAGGACAGCAAGATGAAGGTACAAGCGAGCATCCAGGGTGAAGCCGTGCGCGTCACGGGCGCCAAGCGCGACGACCTGCAGGCGGCCATGACCATGCTGCGCAAGGACGTGCCCGACATGCCGCTGGAATTTAACAATTTCCGCGATTAATTTCGATGCGGCGCGCGATCCGGCCCGCGCTTGCACCAGCATGCTGGCAAGCCGCCCCGGAGAGCCTGCCCGCTTGGGGTAGAATTGAAGCTGCGCACAGCTACATGCGCCCGCGCGCCCGACCGGCAGCGGGCTTGACCGTACATCTGGCTCAGTGATAACCACGGTAGTCTAAGGATAGCAATGAAACGTGTTGATGATTTCCGCCTGCGATTTGGCAAAAAAGAATATGTGCCCATCATGATAGGCGGAATGGGTGTGGATATTTCCACCTCGGAGCTGGCCCTGGAAGCGGCCCGGCTGAACGGTATCGGCCATATCTCCGATGCCATGGTGGAAGACGTGTCGGATCGCCGTTTCGACACCACCTTCGTCAAAGACAAGACGAAACTGTACAAGTTCAACATCAATAATAGCGACAAGGCCGTGGTGCAGTTCGACCTGGGCCGCCTGGCCGAAGCGCAGCGCCTGCATATCGGCCGCACCATGGAAGCGAAAAAAGGCGATGGCTTGATTTTCGTCAATTGCATGGAAAAGCTGACCATGAATGGCCCCCGTGAAACCTTGCGCGTGCGCCTGAATGCGGCGCTGGATGCGGGCATCGACGGCATCACCCTGTCGGCCGGCTTGCACTTCGGCTCGTTTGCACTGATCGCCGACCATCCGCGTTTCCGCGATGCCAAGCTGGGCATCATCGTCTCGTCCGTGCGCGCCCTGCAGATTTTCCTGCGCAAGAACGCCAAGCTGGACCGCCTGCCCGACTTCATCATCGTCGAGGGACCATTGGCCGGCGGCCACCTGGGTTTCGGCATGGACTGGGCCAATTACGACCTGCACACGATTACCGCTGAAATCCTCGCCTACCTGAAGACGGAACAGCTGGATATCCCGCTGATCGCCGCCGGCGGCATTTTCACGGGCAGCGATGCCGTCTCCTTCCTGGAAGCGGGCGCAGCTGGCGTGCAAGTGGCGACGCGCTTCACCGTCACCGAGGAATGCGGCTTGCCAAACAAGGTCAAGCAGGAATACTACAAGGCCTCGGAAGAAGACATCATCGTCAACGGCGTCTCGCCGACGGGCTACCCGATGCGCATGCTGAAGAACACGCCCGCCATCGGCGCCGGCATCCGTCCAGGCTGCGAATCGTATGGCTACCTGCTCGACGCGACGGGCAATTGCGCGTACATCAACTCGTACAACCGCGAAGTGGCGGCCCATCCGGAACAAAAAACCGTCGTCGTGATGGACAAGACGTGCCTGTGCACCCACATGCGCAACTTCAACTGCTGGACCTGTGGCCATTACACGTATCGCCTGAAGGACACCACGCACAAGCTCGACAACGGCGAATACCAGATCCTGACGGCCGAACACGTCTTCAAGGACTACCAGTTCAGCGTCGACAACCAGATCGCCCTGCCGGAAAAAGCAGTCCAAGGCTGAATATGCTCAGCTTGAAATAAAAATGGCGCAGCCTGCGAAGGCTGCGCCATTTTTTATGCGGGAAGCATGTTTCGCAATGCCCGCTCGATCACCTCGAACTGTGGCCGCCGCAATACCTCTTCCTGCAGGCAAGCATCCATCATGGCCTGCAGGCCGGGCAAGGGCGTCGCGCAATGCGCGATCAACTCGCCCAGCAGCACGCCAAAGGCGCGCGCCTCTATACCCTGCAGCAAGTCCCCTTGCGGCGTACCGGGCGCAAACATGGACGCCGCACCAAAGTCGCCCAGCAGGCAAGCGCCACCATCCGCATGCAGGATATTGTGGCCATACAAATCGCCATGCACGATGCCACGCGCATGCAACTGGCACACAGCCGAGGCGATGCCATGGGCAATGGCCAGCGCTTGCGGCGCATCAAGGCGCACGCCATCGGCATACACATCGCGCGTGCATGACGCCAGGCTGGGCGGTCCCGCCAGGTTGCGGAAAGCGGCATCGATGAACGGCATGACGAGTCCAGGCGCCCCTTGCGGATGCCCGTCCAGGGTGCCCAGGATGGGAATCAGGCCCGCGTGCGCACCCGCGCCGACACAGGCGGCCATTTCGCTGCGCGGCAAGCCGTCGCTGGTCATCGCCCCCTTGAACACTTTGACAGCGACATCATCGCGCCCATCGAGGCGGGCACGGTAAATCACGCCCGATGCGCCCTCGCCCAGCTGCTGCGCCAATGCCAGGCGGGGCCAGGCCACACCCGCCGCGCCGGCATCGGTCAGGGCCGCCAGTTCGCGCACTTCCGTGAACGGGTTACCCGCGTACGCAAACCAGCTCAGGCGCGGCAAAGACAGCAGGCAGTCGGGCAGCGCCGTGAAACGGTTGGCGGCAATGCGCACCAGTTCCAACTGGCGGCAATTGGCCAGGGAGGCGGGCAAGCTGGCCAGGCAATTTCCCGCCAGCATGAGTTTCTGCAACGCACCGCGCTTGCCCAGCTCATCCGGCAAGACTTCGATGGCATTGTCGGTCAGGGTCAGCCAGCGCAGCCTGGGCGGCAAGGCTGCGGCTGGCACATGGTCGATCCTGTTCGCCTTGAAACCGATCATTTCCAGCGCAGGACAGGAACCGAGCACGGTCGGCAAGGTGGTGAACAGATTATCCGAGCAAAAAATGATGCGCAGCTTGTGCAGCCGTGGCAAATCGGCAGGCAGGGAAGACAGCGCATTGCCCGACAAATCAAGGATTTCCAGGCTGTCGGCCAGGTCGAATATCTCACGGGGGAAGTCGCTCAAGCCGCAGGACAGCGTCAGGCGACGCACGCCGGCCAGCTGGCCAGTGTGTAATTGTTCCAGTGTATGCACAGCAGACAAGATATCCCTTTCAAAAACCCGGCAAACGCTGGCATCGCTCAATCCAGCGGACGTAAAAAAACCCCCACCGGATCACCGATGGGGGTTTTTTCGAATAACAAGCCTGACGATAACCTACTTTCACACTGGTTGCAGCACTATCATCGGCGCAAAGTTGTTTCACGGTCCTGTTCGGGATGGGAAGGGGTGGGACCAACTTGCTATGGTCATCAGG
>NZ_JAPUBT010000012.1 GCF_030397665.1 Janthinobacterium sp. SUN073
CTCGACAACGCTCAATTTAAAAGCCAGGCTGTAATCTCGCTGACTGCGTCGAAACCCTTGTTCCATCGGACACTCCTTCTCTGTAACGAAAAAGTGTCAACTTATTCCAGGACGGGTCAGCGCGCACAAAAAAGCCCGCACGATCGCTCGTGCGGGCTTTAGCGCAAGGATTCCTGGCGCCCGGTTGATCTAGATCAACCGACTACGCCTGCGCATGTAGCTGCGGCTTAACGCACCTTCCAGTTCCTGCTCCGTTTTATGCTGGTTCACCGTGTACAGGGCCCACAGGGCCGCCGGCGCCCAGCCGATCACAGTGCACTGCATGATCAAGGCGGCGGCACCGGCCAGCGGGCGCCCCAGCATGAAAAACGTGAGACACGGAAGTAGCAAGGCTATCAGCAATCGCATCACGACATACTCTCCTTCAAAATAGAGCAGCGGACAAGGGCCGGTATCCGGTCCGTCCCCCGCCCGCTGCGTACTGCTCCTTAATAAAGTCTGGCAAAATCGTCGCGAGCGAATGCGAGTTGCGGCCGAGAAGCGCAGCTGTGCGAATGCACAGTGAGCATCACAGGCCACAAATCGCGGCGCGCAGCAGATTTGGCCAGACCTTTATAGATGCACGGCAATTTGGGGCATTAAGTCGTCAAACGTGCGACCGTTGCCGTTTTCTCCGATGGCGTGCATCTTCCATTCGCCGTTATGGCGGTACAGCTTGGCCATGATCTGTGCCGTGTGGCTACCTTGCACAGACAGGTTGAAACGCGCGACTTCCTGGTTATTGCTGGCATTCAAGATGCGGCAATAGGCGTTTTCCACCTGCGAGAAGTTCTGGCCAGTAAAGCTGTTGACGGTGAAGACCAGGCTTTTCACGTGCGCCGGCACTGTCGACAGATCGACATTGATCTGTTCGTCGTCGCCATCGCCCGCGCCCGTACGGTTGTCGCCCGTGTGAACGATGCTGCCGTCCTTGCTTTTCAGCTGGCGGAACCAGACGATGTCGGACGTGCTCTTGTTTTCATCGAACATGACGCACGAGGCGTCCAGGTCGACGGCTTCCGTCTTCGAACCGAAACCGAGGAAACCCTTGGTCTTGGCCGCATCCCAGCCCAGGCCCATGGTGATACGGGTCAGGGTGGTACCAGCTTCTTTGTCCAGAGAAATCTTCTGGCCTTTGCTCAAATTGACAGACATACGCATAGCTCCTGTTAGGTTGGTTACTGCTTGATTACGCCGGCTTGCTTTGGGTCCAGGCGAGGAAGGCCGCGCGGTTGCGCGAGCACACGAGGATTTTTCCCGTGCCTGAAAATTTCAGTACTACGCCCTCGCCGCTGGTCTGGCTATTGATCAGGTTACCCAGAAAGCCGCCGCTGCTGCCGGTCGTCATGGAAATTTCGTATTGCAGGCGGTTATCCCAGCACACGACGTGCGAGTTATCGATCACCACGTCCTTGCCAGGCGTCACTTCCAGTATCGACATCGCGCCAAAACCGGACACCGCCAACTGGCCGCTGCCTGCCGTCTCGGTGATGAAAAAACCACCGCTCTGGGCAAACAGCGCATTGCCAAGGCTTTGCGTGCGCACCTTCAATTCCACACCAGCACTGGCCGCCACGAAGGCGCCGTCGCTGATCATGTATTGCTGGGCGCCAACCTCGAGCACCCGCATCGCGCCGGGCAAGGTGGGTGACAGCAGACAATCGCCGTCGCCCCGCATGGCCTCGATATGCTGCTGAAAGAACGATTCCCCGTTGGCAAAGGTGCGCATCAGCGCGGCGCCTATGCCGCCAGTCATCTTGCCTTTCAGCTCAAGATTGGTTTCCATCATCACCATCGCGTTGGATTCGCAATAAATCTTCTCGCCCTTGGCAAGCGACACATGCAGGAACGGATCGACATCCCCGGTAATAGTAAACACTGGCATTCAACTGTTCCTTCCTTGACGATGATGGTGATGTCGGGCTAAACCGCCCTTACTACAGAATAACGGTGCCGCACAAAACCGTAGCGAGCGGATGTGATTTGTGACCGAGAAGCGCAACCGTACTTTAGTACGGTGAGCATCGCCGGCCGCAAAGCGCACCGCGCAGTAGGTTTGGTGTGGCTACCTTAGACGCCGACGCCGAACGATGCGGCGAGGGGACCTAAACCGCCCTTGTAGCCCTGGCCGATGGCCTTGAATTTCCAATCGGCGCCATTGCGGTAGATTTCACCGAAGACCATGGCCGTTTCCGCCGAACCGTCTTCCGACAGGTCGAAGCGGGCGATTTCCGTGTTGCCGTTGGCGTTGACGCAACGCACGTACGCCTTCGACACCATACCAAAGTTTTGCTTGCGCGCTTCGGCATCGTGAATCGTGACGCAGACGGCGATCTTGTCGATCTCGGCTGGCACCGTGGCCAGATCGACGATGACGGTTTCATCATCGCCATCGCCAGCGCCGGTGGTGTTGTCGCCCGAGTGGGTGACGGAACCGTCGCTCGACTTCAGATTGTTGTAAAAAATCATGTCGACGTCGGCGCGAACCTTGCCGTCGGCCTTCAGCAGGAAGATCGAACCGTCGATGTCGAATGCGGCGCCGTCGGTGGCGCGGGCATCCCAGCCCAGGCCGATGATCATCTTCGAAATGCCGGGGGCTTCTTTGCTCAGGTTGACGTTGCCGCCTTTTTGCAGACTGATTGCCATGATGTATTTCTCCTATGTGGGTTGTGTATGACCAAACACCTGGCGCCCTCCACCGGTCTGACTCCCCAGGCCGGCGGCGGCGCTTGCTACAACTTGCCGACAAACGGGTGTAGTCGTTTGCCGCGCATTCTTTACACTGCCTTGACCGCTTCCAGCGCTTGCGTCTGGCCTTCTTCGAGGGCCATCCTGCGCTTGTAGCGGATCGACGACCACAGCGAGGCGAGAATGAAGGCCACCCCAATCAGACCCGTGAAGATCTCGGGAATGTGGAACTTCATGCTGACCAACATGATCACGGCCAGGATACCGATCGCATAGTGCGCGCCGTGCTCCAGATAAACGAACTCGTCGAGCGTGCCCTTGCGCACCAGGAACACCGTCATCGAACGCACGAACATCGCGCCGATCGCCAGGCCCAGCATGATGATCACGACATCCTTGGTGATGGCAAACGCGCCGATCACGCCGTCAAAGCTGAACGAAGCGTCGAGCACTTCCAGGTACAGGAAGCCGCCGATACCGCCGCGCTTGATGATGTCGCCCATGTTGCCGTCGCCGTTATCGCCTTCCAGCAAGCCGCTGATCACATCGACGCCCACGTAGGTCAAGATGCCCCACAGGCCGGCCGTCAGGACCACCAGTTTCTGGCCTTCTTCGATCATCGACAGGCTGGCCATCAGGGTGCCCAGCGCGATCATCACGGAAATCGACGAGATCTTGCCCAGCGCGCCCAGTTTTTCTTCAATACGGCCCAGCCAGTGCGTTTCTTTCTCCGAGTCCAGCAGGAAGTTCAGGAACACCAGCAGCAGAAAAATGCCGCCGAAAGCCGCCACTTCCGCGTGGTGATTCGTCAGGTGCATCGAATACTGTTCCGGATTGCTCAGGGCCAGATTCCATACTTCCAGCAAGCCCAGGTCCGCCGCTTGCGCCACGATGACCAGCGGGAACAGCAGACGCATGCCGAAGACGGCGATGATGATGCCCACGCCCAGGAACAGGTTCTGCCAGAACTTGTCCCAGTTCTTCAGCACCGAGGCGTTGACCACCGCGTTGTCAAACGACAGCGAGACTTCCATCACGCCCAGGATCACCGCAATGCCCAATGCCGACAGCATGGTCGACACGCCACCATGCGTGTAACCCCACCAGGCGGAAATGCCCAGGCAGATAAATGTCACTAGAAATGACACTCTGAAATGTTTCATCGATAGTTCCCCTTTATCCAAATTCAATGGAACGTAGTATAAGGACATGTGACACATTTAAAAATGGAAGATAATGGAAGCATTACTTCGCAAAAACAGAAGATAGGCCCACACGATGAAAACCACCGGTTTCAATTACCGCCATTTGTACTTCTTTTGGGTGGTCGCCAAGGAAGGCGGCGTGACGCGCGCGGCAGAGCGCCTGGGACTGGCCGTGCAAACCATCAGCACCCAGCTGGCCCTGCTGGAAAAGGAACTGGGCAGATCCCTGCTGCAGCCGCAGGGGCGGCGTTTGGTGCCGACGGAAGCGGGCCGGCTGGCGCTCGGCTATGCCGACCAGATTTTTTTGCTGGGCGAACAGATGCAGGAAGCGCTGGCCGACACGGATGCGGAAAAGATGCGCCTGACGGTGGGCATTTCCGATTCCTTGCCAAAACTGATGGCGTACCGCATGCTCGACGCCACGCGCAGCCTGGACAAGCCCGTCAAGCTCGTGTGCCTGGAAGATGAATTCGAGTCCTTGCTGGCCGACCTGGCCCTGCACAAGCTGGACCTGGTGTTGACGGACCGCGCCGTGCCGGCCGGCGCCAGCCTGCGCGTCTCCAGCCACCTGTGGGGAGAGAGCGCCATGAAGCTGTTCGCCATCCCCGCGCTGGCCGAGCAATACCGCAACAATTTCCCGCACAGCCTGCACGGCGCGCCCTTTTTACTACCCGCGCGCAATAACGCCCTGCGCGGGCGCATCGACGAATGGATGGTGCAGCAGGGCGTGCGCCCCGACGTGGTCGGCGAATTCGAAGACAACGCCATGCTCAACGCATTCGGCCGCAAGGGCCTGGGCCTGTTCTTCGCCCCGGCCAGCCTGGCCGGCGAAATCGAGGAGCAATTCGGCGCCGTGCTGGTGGGCGACGCCTCATCCCTGCGCGAACAGTTCTATGTGATTTCGAACGAGCGCAAGATCATGCACCCGGCGCTGGACGTGATCCTGGCCGCCATCCAGAGTCACCCGAAGATTCACAAGGAAACCTGATAAATCCATTCGAAAATAACGTTTGAATAATCAATCAAAAGCGATTGTAATGAAGCCTGAGACAAACACGCGCCCCTCCCTCGCCGGAAGGGCGCGACCACCATAAAAAAACAGGAGCGGCACCATGTCCACGGCAGGCAAGACGATCGATATTCCCGATCTCATCAATAACAACAAGATCGGCTCCTTCCAGATCGGCATGCTGATCCTGTGCGGGCTGTGCGTCATCATGGATGGCTTCGATGTACAGGCGATGGGCTATGTGGCGCCCGCCATCATTGCCGACTGGCATGTCAGCAAGGCCAACCTGGGCCCCGTGTTTGGCGCGGGCTTGCTGGGCATGCTGGTCGGCTCGCTCGTCTTCAGCATCACGGCCGACAAGTTCGGCCGCCGCCCCGTGCTGATCGGCTCGACCATCTTCTTTTCGCTGTGCATGCTGGTCACGCCGCTGGCGACGAACATCGAGCAATTGCAGCTGATCCGCTTCATCACGGGCCTGGGCCTGGGCGCCGTGATGCCGAACGCCATGGCGCTGGCCGGCGAATACAGCCCGCTGCGCAAGAAAGTCACCCTGATGATGCTGGTCTCGTGCGGCTTTACCCTGGGCGCCGTGCTGGGCGGATTATTGTCCGCCGCGCTGATTCCCGCCTTCGGCTGGCAATCCGTGTTTTACGTGGGCGGCGTGGTGCCGCTGGTGATCGGCGTGCTGATGTTCTTCCTGCTGCCGGAATCGATGCAATTCCTGGTGCTCAAGCAACGCAAGCTGGACAAGGTGGCGCAGTGGTTGAAACGCATCGATCCCACCGTCAACATCACGGCCGACACGCAATACGTCGTGCATGAGAAGGCCCACAAGGGTGCGCCCGTGCTGCAATTGTTTACGGGCGGCCGCGCGAAGATGACGATTTTGCTGTGGGTCATCAACTTCATGAACTTGCTGAACTTGTATTTCCTGTCGAACTGGCTGCCGACCATTGCCAAGGAAGCGGGCCTGTCCACGGCCAACGCCGTGCTGGCAGGCACAGCCCTGCAAGTGGGCGGCACCATCGGCACCCTCGTCATGGGCCAGCTGATCGACCGCTCCAGCTTCCGCCGCATCCTGCTGCCGTGCTTCCTCGTTGCCGCCGTGGCCATTGCCCTGATCGGCCGTCCCGACGTGTCACTGGCCTTCCTCTTCATCACGATCTTCATCGCGGGCTTTTGCGTGGTGGGCGGCCAACCGGCCGTCAATGCCCTGGCGGCCAGCTACTACCCGACCACCTTGCGCTCGACGGGCATCGGCTGGAGCCTGGGCATCGGACGCATCGGCTCCATCATCGGCCCCGTGCTCGGTGGCGAGCTGATCCGCCTGAACTGGCCCAACAGCACGATTTTCCTCGTCGTTGCCATTCCCGCCATCGTTTCGGCCGTCATGGTGTTTGCCATGCGCGGCGGACCGCAAACGGCGGCCAAGGGCTGAAAATAGCTGAAAAAACGTGAAAAACCTGCCGCGCGCGCCCGCCTGCACGGGCGGCGTGCGCGGCTAAATTAGGCTATGGCGCCCTTCGTCGTTTAAGATGACGTTTTACCAGCCCATCTTTTGCGCCCCCATGCACAATGTCTTGCTAGTCCTGCTCGCCCTCTTCCTGGTCGCGCTGAACGGTTTTTTTGTTGCCGCCGAATTTGGCATCGTCACATTAAGGCGCACGCGCATCCGCGCCATCGCCAGGACACAGGGACTACGGGGCCGCATCCTGGCCAAGGTGCATGGCCAGCTGGACGCTTACCTGTCCGCCTGCCAGCTGGGCATCACGCTGGCGTCGCTGGGCCTGGGCTGGGTCGGCGAACCGGCGTTTGCCGGCTTGCTCGAACCCGTGTTCGGCGCCATCGGCGTCACCTCGCAAGAACTGATCCACGGCGTCTCGTTCGTCGTTGCCTTCAGCGTCATTTCCTTCCTGCACATTGTGGTGGGCGAACTGGCCCCAAAATCGATGGCCATCCGCAACCCGGAAGCCGTCGGCCTGTGGAGCGCCATTCCCCTGTATGGTTTCTATTGGGCCATGTACCCGGCCATCTACCTGCTCAACGCCAGCGCCAACTGGGTGCTGCGCATGGCGGGCCTGTCCGGCAAGGGTGGCCACGATGCCCATTACTCGTCCGAAGAATTGAAACTGATCTTGCGCACCAGCCAGCCCGGCGAAAAATTTACGCGCGACGAGCGCAACATCCTGGCCCAGTCGCTCGATTTCGAACAAATGACGGTGTCGGATCTGATGCGCCCGATCAATGAAGTGATCGCCCTGTACGCGTCAAACACCCTGGAAGAAAACCTCGACACGGTGCTGCGCAACCGCTTCAGCCGCTACCCGTATTTCGACATGAATGAAGACGACGTGCTGGGCGTGGTGCACTTGAAAGACCTGTTCTTTGCCCAGCAGGCGGGCAAGCCGATCACCTCGCTCACGCCGTTTTTGCGTCCGGTGGACATCATTTCCGCGCGCACGCCGGCGCTGGAACTGTTCCGCCGCTTCCGCGACGGCGCGCCCCACTTCGCCCTGATCGGCGAGAAGGGCAAGCGCCCGCTGGGTTTCATCACCTTGGATAACTTGCTCGGCGCCATGGTCGGCGAAATCCGCGACGAATTCCGCCGCAATGAAAACGACTGGCTCAAGCAAAGCGACGGCACCCTGATCGGCAAAGCCAGCCTGCCCATCTTTTCGCTCGAACGCATCCTCGGCATCGATATCGAAAACGAGGAACTGGGGCTCGATGACGTGGAATCGGTGGGCGGCTTGATCATGGTCAAGCTGGGGGATATTCCGAAGCAGGGCCAGCGCATCACCTTTGTCGACTTCGACATCGTCGTCAAGAAGATGAACGGGCCCCGCATCGTGCTGATTAAAGTGATCCCGAAGCAGGAACGCGACCTCGACGCGGACTTGCGCGATTAATCTTTTTTCAAGGTAATCGTATCTTTACCCTGCGGCACGGTGGTCTCGCCCACCGTCCACGTCTGGAGCAGGCTGTATAGCACAGCCAGCAGGGTCGGGCCAATAAAAATGCCGACGAAGCCGAAGGCCAGCACGCCACCCAGCACGCCCAGCAGCACCAGCAAAAACGGCAAGCTGCTGCCGCGGCTGATCAGCATGGGCTTGACCACGTTATCCACGCCGCTGATCAACAGCGCGCCCCACACCAGCATGAAAATGCCCCAGCCCGTCCGCCCTTCCGTAAACAGCCAGATGGCGGCGCCGCCCCAGATCAGGGGCGGCCCGACGGGGATCAGCGAAAAGATGAAAGTGGCCACGCCCAGCAGCGCCACGGCGGGCACGCCAGCGATCAGAAAGCCGATCACCGCCACCAGCGCCTGCGCCAGCGCTGTGCCCAGCAAGCCATACATGACGCCGCGCACGGTGCGGCTGATGGTCAGGCCCACGCCCGGCGCGCTGTCGCCGATGATGCGGCCGGCGCCCGTCATCAGGGCACGGCTCAGTTGCTGGCCGTCGCGGTAGAGGAAGAAGCTGACGAACACGGCCAGGCTGGTCTGCGCCAGGCCCGTGCCCAGCAAGATGCCGCCGGAGGCGAGAAAATGGCGCGCCGGCTCCAGCATGGTCTTACCCAAATTCAATAATTCCTCGCGGTCTTCCAGCAACCGGCGCACATAGCCATCGATGGTTTCGCCCACCACGGGGATGCTGGCCAGCCAGGCGGGAGGATGCAGGCCGCCCGATTCCAGCGCGACACGGATCTGCTCGTACACGCGCGAGACATTGTCGGCCAGGTTGTAGGTGACGAGGGCCAGCGGCAGCACGATAACGAGAATGAGCGACACGGTCATGATAGACGCCGCCCAGTTGCGCCGGCCTTTCAGGCGCTCGAGCAGCAGCAGATACAGGGGCCAGCTGGAAATGCCCACGCAGGCGGCAAACAGCATGGCGGCCAGGAAGGGCCGCAAGACGAAAAAGCAGCCGATCAGCAAGAAGATGATGGCTGCCAGGCGGGCGTGGGGCTCGAAACGTTTGTCCATGTACTGCAAATCCTGAAGATGGCGCCCGGGGGCGCGACCGGGTCAGGATAGCAGAAGTTTAAGATCGTGCGCGATGGCGGCAGGTTTTTCGCCGTGGCGCACGAACAGGCGGATCTTGCCTTCGCGGTCGAACACATAGGTGCCGGCCGTGTGGTCGACCGTATAGCTGCTATCCGTTTCGCCCTCGACCTTGGCGTAATACACCTTGAATTCCTTGGCTACCCTGGCCGTCGCGGCCGCATCGCCATACAGGCCGACGAAGCGCTTGTCGAAGGCGGGCACGTACTGCGCCAGCAAGGCTTGCGTGTCGCGCTCGGGGTCGACGGTGACGAACAGCACTTGCACCTGCTCCGCTTGCGGGCCCATTGCCTGCATCACCTGCGCCATGTCGGCCATGGTCGTGGGACAGACGTCCGGGCATTGCGTGTAGCCGAAGAACATCAGCACCAGCTTGCCCTTGTAATCGGCCAGGGTGCGCGGGTGGCCCGTGTGGTCCGTCAGCGCGAACTCGCGCGCGTAGCCGAGGCCCGTCACGTCCGTATTCTTGAATTCCATCTTGGTCGCGGCAGGCTTGCCGCAGCCGGCGAGGACGGCGACCAGGGCGGCCGCCAACAACAGGGTCAGATATTTTTTCATATGCCGAGGGGAATATAGTGGTCGACCAGCAGGGCCGCGAACAGCAATGCCAGGTAAATGATGGAATACGTAAACGCTTTGCGCGCGATCAAGTCCGTGTAGTGGCGGTACATCTTCCACGCGTAATACAGGAAGCCGGCGTTCAGCAGCACGGCCGAGGCCAGGTAGATCAGGCCGCTCATGCGCACGGCAAACGGCAGCAAGGTGGTGGCGGCCAGCGCGATCGAGTACAGCCAGACGTGAAATTGCGTGAATTGCATGCCGTGCGTGACGGGCAGCATGGGCAAGCCCGAGCGCGCGTAGTCGTCGCGGCGATACATGGCCAGCGCCCAGAAGTGCGGCGGCGTCCAGACAAAAATAATCAGAACCAGCAGCCACGCCTGCATTGGCACGTCGTTGGCCACGGCGGCCCAGCCCAGTGCGGGCGGCATGGCACCGGACAGGCCGCCGATGACGATGTTTTGCGGCGTGGCGGGTTTGAGCACCATGGTGTAGATCAAGGCATAGCCGACAAAGGTGACAAAGGTCAGCCACATGGTCAGCGGATTGACGAGGTTGTACAAGATCGCCATGCCCAGGCCGCCGATCACCAGCGCGAACACCACCGTCTGTTTCACCGTGATGTCGCCCATGGCCATGGGGCGGCGTGCCGTGCGGGCCATGCGCGCATCGATTTCGCGCTCGGCCAGGCAGTTGACGGCAAACGCGGCGCCAGCCAGCAGCCAGATGCCGATGGTGCCGAACACCACCGCGCGCCAGTCGGGCAACTCCTCGCTGGCCAGGAACATGCCGATGACGGCGCAAAATACGGCCAGTTGCGTCACGCGCGGCTTGGTCAGCGCCCAGTACTGGGCGATGCGGGGGGAAGGTTTACGGCTGATGGTCTGAGTAGTCATTTATGCGGTACGGGAAGGACTGGCTGGTGCCGAGGGCACTGGCGCGGAGGCGCAAGCGCGCTGAACAGTGCGCGCAACATCGAGTTGGAATTTAGCCTTGTAGTTTAACATGGTCAGCAACAACACGAGCAGCGCCGCGCCGCCGTTATGCAGGACGGCAATCGACAATGGCCAGCTCAGGTAAATCGTCGCCAGGCCCGTGGCAGCCTGCAGGGCCAGCACCAGCGCGACCCAGCGGGCCGTGCCGCGCAGGGATGGCAGTTTCCATGCGCGAAACACGGTGTAGCCGATGCCAGCTGCCACGATGAAGGCGAAATTGCGGTGCACCCAGTGGATGGCCGTCAGCGCGGAAAATGGCAAATAGTGGCCGGCGGCCGTCTTGCCCAGCTCGCGCCACAAATGGAAACCGTGTTCAAAATCCATCTCCGGAATGACTTTGCCGCCGCACAGGGGAAAATCCGTGCAGGCCAGGGTGGCGTAGTTGGTGCTCACCCAGCCGCCCAGCGCGATCTGCACGGTGAGCAGCATCAGCGACATGACGGCCAGCGCGCGTACGGGGCGCAGCACGGCAGCGTCCGCATCGGCGCGCAGCAAGGGTTGGACGGCATGGTCCTGGCGCCCGCCCAGCCACGTCAGCATGGCCAGCAAGCCCATGCCCAGCAGCAAGTGGATGGTGACGATCACCGGCTGCAGTTTCAGGGTCACCGTCCAGGCACCGAACGCGCCCTGCAGGCAGACGAACAAAAACAGCGCCGTCGGCAGCGCCGGGGCGAATTCCTCGCGTTTGCTTTTGCGCCACTGGCGCCACGCCTGCACCATCATCGCCACGATCAGCACGCCAATGGCCATGGCCAGGTAGCGGTGCGTCATCTCGATCCACGCTTTTACTACCGTGACGGGACCCGTCGGCATCAGGGTTTCCGCCGCCACGATGTGCTCGTGCGCGAGGAATGGATTGGCCGAGCCATAACAGCCTGGCCAGTCAGGACAACCGAGGCCGGAATCGGACAGCCGCGTAAAACCGCCAAACATGATCAGGTCGACCGTTAAAAAGACGGCGATCCACACCAGCTTGCGGTATTTATTGGCGTCCGCGGACACCCACACCATGGTCAACGGCAGCAGCGCCACCAGCAGACCCGTCAAGCCCAGCTGGGCCAGCGCGGAGAGATGCATCGTCGGCATGCAGACTCCTCAACCGATCGCCGAAGCTTTGAGCAGCTTGGCGATGTCTTTCTTGATCTTGTTCGGGTCCGCGTCTTTCGGGAAGCGCATCATCAAATTGCCCAGCGGATCGATCAAATACAGGTGGTCGCTGGTCTTGCCCCCCGCCTCCACGGGCAGCCACGCTGTCAAGGCGTCGTTATTCACGCGCAGCATGCTGGTGCCGTCGAATTCGCGCATCACGAGCGTGTCGAGCGGCTGAGCGTCCGTCACCAGCCAGACCCGTTCCAGGCGCTCGCGTTCCTTGCCTTGCATGAGGCGCAGTTGTTGCATGTCAAACAATTGCTTCTTGCACGCTTCCTGGCAATCGGACGGCCCCGTTTGCAGCAGCACCCACTTGCCCTTGAATTGCGCCAATGGCGCCGCCTTGCCGTCCAGTTCCGTCACCTGCAACTGGGCTTCGGGTATCGGGTGCAAACGGGGGTCGATCAGGGCGCCGTAATTGTTGCGGCCCGTGGGCTTGATGATGTAATACGTGAAATACGAAGCGATGATGGGAAAGGCGCACACGGCCACCACGGCCAGCAGTTTCCAGCGTCCGCTGTTCTGCATCTGTTTCTCGGGGCTGTCTTGCGTTGCTTCAGGGCTGTTTGTTTGCACGTCGAAATCCTGTAAAGACAAAAAATAGAAAAGCCATCAGTGCCAGTGCGACCCACTGGAATGCATAGCCGCGGTGCTTGTCGGCGCCCAAGTCGGGCGCTGGCCAGTCGCGCACGGGAAGCGCGCTGGCCGCTGGCGCCGCTGCCGATGTCGGGTCGGCTGTTTGTTCGAGAAGGAAGGGCTGCAAGGCCAGGCCGCTGGCCCGGGCCAGCTGGCCGATATCGGCATTTTGCACGATGGCGTGCGGCGCCAGGGCCGGCGCCGTGCCCAGTTCCATCACGTGACCCGCGTTCAGGCGCGCGATGCCGGCAATCGTCACCGTGCCCGTGGGCGTGGCGTAGTCGGGAATGCGCGTACGCTCGGCATTGTTGCGCGGCAACCAGCCCTGCGCCACCAGCACGTGCATGGCGGAACCGTCAATCTGGAATGGCGTGAGTACATGGAAGCCGGCCTGGCCCTTGTAAGGGCGGTTGTCCAGGTACACCGTCCAGGCGGGCACGAAGCGGCCCGTGACGGTGACACGGCGGTATTCGATCGCTTGCGCATCGGCCGGCAGCAGGGGCGCGGCCGTCAATGCCAGCGGCGCGGCCTGGTTGCCCGCTTCGAGTTTGGCGGCGCGGGCGAGCTTCTCGTCGCCACGGCGCTGCTGCCATTGCGCCAGAGAGACCCCCAGGGCCACCAGTAGCAGCATTACAACAAATGGAATCCATCTAAAATGGAAGCGGATACGCATTACAATGAAACCTCCTCAAGCCGGGCGCTACCATCCATGAAAATCCTCGTTGCCATTGCCTTCATCCTGATCCTGGGCAGCCTGGGCTCGGCCCTGTTCTTCCTCATGCGCGACAAGGGCAAGAGCAACCGCACCGTGCAGGCACTGGCCCTGCGCGTGGGGCTGTCGATCACTCTGTTTTTGCTGATCCTGCTGGCGCACAAGCTCGGCTATATCCAGCCGACGGGAATACATTAAATGCTGGGGTCAGACCCGCGGGGGAATGCGCCTCAATGGGGCGGATTCCGATCCCGCAGGGACTGACCCCGGTGCTAACGACGTTGCTTGGTTAGCAAAATTCTTAAACTAAGAAAAAAGCCGTACCCAGGATCTCCCGGTACGGCTTTTTTTTATGGTGCAGGCGCACCCTTCAACGGCGCGCGCCCTGCCCCGCCATTATAACCAATACACGACCACGTACAGGCCCAGCCAGACGACATCGACAAAGTGCCAGTACCAGGCGGCGCCTTCGAAGCCGAAGTGGTGGTCGGGCGTGAAGTGGCCTTTCAGCACGCGGTACAGGATGACGGACAACATGATGGCGCCCAAAGTCACGTGGAAGCCGTGGAAGCCCGTCAGCATGAAGAAGGTGGCGCCGTAGATGCCCGACGTCAATTTCAAATTCAGTTCGCTGTAGGCGTGCATGTATTCGTAGACCTGGAAGCCCATGAAGATGGCGCCCAGCACGATGGTAGCGAACAGGAACAGGGCCGTCATGGCGCGGTGGCCGGCGCGCAGCGCGTGGTGCGAAATGGTCAGGGTGACGCCGGACGTCAGCAGCAAAGCCGTATTGATGGTCGGAATCCAGAACGGCGTCATGGTGGTAAATTCCTGCACCGTGCCGGCCGGGCCCGTATTGCCCCAGTGGGCGGCGAAGTCGGGCCAGATCACCTTGTGGTCGAGGTCAGCCAGCCACGGCATGGAAATGCTGCGCGCATAGAACAGGGCGCCGAAGAAGGCGGCGAAGAACATGACTTCCGAAAAGATGAACCAGCTCATGCTCCAGCGGAAGGAGTGGTCGATGCGCTCGCTGTACAGGCCCTGCTCCGATTCGCTGATGGCGTCGCCGAACCAGAAGTACAGCACCAGCAGGATACCGGCGATGCCCAGGTAATTCACGTACGGCCCCCAGGAGACGTCGTTGACCCAGGCCGAGGCGCCGATCATGGTCAGCAGCAGGCTGGCGCCGCCCAGCATGGGCCAGCGCGACGGGCCGGGCACGAAATAATAAGGTACGGCGGCGTGGTTGGAACTCATCATCATCTCCTCAAAAACTTATAGGGTGGTTTTTTTATAATTTATAAAACGACGAATTTAACAATCGAAATCAGGATGCCGATCAGGCAAGCCACTACCAGGAAGCCGGCGATGACGATGTGCACGGGATTGAGCTTGGCCGAATCCGTGTCGAAATCGCTCTTGCGGCGCAGTCCCGTGAACGACCACACGACGGCGCGCAACGAATACAGGAACGACGCTTTTTCAGGTTGCTTGGATTCGCCCATGGCACTCTCCTATTGGACGGCCGGCGTCTGAGCCTGGCTCAGACCGGCAATCTCGAAAAACGTGTACGACAGGGTGATGGTCTTCACCTCTTTCGGCAGGGCCGGGTCGAGGAAGAACACCACCGGCATCTGCCGCGCTTCGTGCGGTTTCAAGGTCTGCTGCTTGAAGCAGAAGCACTCGACCTTCTTGAAATGCGGCGTGGCGCTCTGCGGCGCGTAGCTGGGAATGGCTTGCGCGTTGACGACGCGGTTTTGCGTGTTGACCACTTCATACATGACGGTCACCAGTTCGCCCGGATGCACTTGCATGCTCGACACGGTCGGGCGGAAGCGCCATGGCCCCTGCGCATTGCCGTCGAACTCGACGGTGATGCTGCGCGTCGTGTCGACCTGCGTATTGTTGTCGTAGGCCACGGTGCCATCTTTTTGCGTCAGCACGTTGATGCCCATCACTTCGCAAATCTGCTTGTAGACGGGAATCAGGGCATAGCCAAAGCCAAACATCAGCACGGCAATGACGATCAGCTTGCCCAGCATCTTGCGGTTCAGGCCGCGTGTTTCCTGTTGGTGGGGTGTCGTCACGTCAGAGCCACATGCGCTTGACGAATACGGACAGGAAGAAGAAGGCCGCCAGGGCGGCCAGGATCAGCCCGGTACGCAGGTTGTTCGGTTTTTTACGCTCAGTTTTCACTTCGGTCATGACAGGCACTTTATTCAAGACGGGCCGCGCAACACGCCGGCCCGGGATACCTCACTTCACTGTCGGCGGCGTTTCAAACGTGTGGAAAGGCGCCGGGCTCGGCACGGTCCATTCCAGGCCTTCCGCGCCTTCCCATGGTTTCGCTGGCGCAGCCTTGCCGCCGCGGATGGTCGGCAAGACCACGAAGAACAGGAAGTACACCTGCATCAGGCCAAAGCCGAAGCCGCCGATCGAGGCGATCATATTAAAGTCCGTGAACTGCGCCGGATAGTCGGCGTAGCGGCGCGGCATGCCGGCCAGGCCCAGGAAGTGCATCGGGAAGAAGGTCACGTTGAACGTGATCAGCGACAGCCAGAAGTGGATCTTGCCGCGCGTCTCGTTGTACATATGGCCCGTCCATTTCGGCGACCAGTAGTAGAAGCCGGCGAACAGGGCAAACAGCGAACCGGCCACCAGCACGTAGTGGAAATGCGCCACCACATAATAGGTATCCTGCAGCTGGATGTCGATCGGCGTCACCGCCAGGATCAGGCCCGTGAAGCCGCCCATGGTGAAGACGAAGATGAAGCCGACCGAGAACAGCATCGGCGTCTCGAACGTCATGGACCCCTTCCACATGGTGGCGATCCAGTTGAACACTTTCACGCCTGTGGGCACGGCGATCAGCATGGTCGCGTACATGAAGAACAGCTGGCTGGTCACCGGCATGCCGGTGGTAAACATATGGTGCGCCCAGACGATGAAGGACAGAATCGCGATGGAAGCGGTAGCGTAGACCATCGAGGCATAGCCGAACAATGGCTTGCGGGCAAACGCGGGCAGGATCTGCGAGACGATGCCGAAGGCCGGCAAGATCATGATGTAGACCTCGGGATGGCCGAAGAACCAGAAGATGTGCTGGTACATGACGGGGTCGCCGCCGCCAGCCGCATTAAAGAAGGACGTGCCGAAATGGCGGTCCGTCAGGGTCATGGTGATGGCGCCGGCCAGCACGGGCATGACGGCGATCAACAGATACGCGGTAATCAGCCAGGTCCAGCAGAACATCGGCATTTTCATCAGGGTCATGCCAGGGGCGCGCATGTTCAGGATGGTGACGATGATGTTGATCGAGCCCATGATGGACGAGGCGCCCATCAGGTGCATGGCAAAAATCGCCATGTCCATGCCAGGGCCCATCTGCGTCGACAGCGGTGCATACAGGGTCCAGCCGGCGGCGGTGGCGCCGCCCGGCACGAGGAAGGACGTGGCCAGCAGCAGCGCGGCCGGCGGCAGCAGCCAGAACGAGAAGTTGTTCATGCGGGCAAAGGCCATGTCGGATGCGCCCACTTGCAGCGGGATCATCCAGTTGGCGTAGCCGACGAAGGCCGGCATGATGGCGCCGAACACCATCACCAGGCCATGCATGGTGGTCAGTTGATTGAAGAATTCAGGGTGGAAAAATTGCAAGCCTGGATGAAACAGTTCCGTGCGTATCATCAGGGCCAGCACGCCGCCCGACAGCAGCATGATGAACGAGAACCACAGGTACAGGGTACCGATATCCTTGTGGTTGGTGGCAAACAGCCAGCGGCGGTAGCCGGTCGGGTGGTCGTGGGCATGGTCGTGATCGTGACCGGCGTGATCCAAGGTGCTAGTGCTCGTGCTAGTACTCATATACGGCTCCTAATTACTTGCGTGCAGCCACGACTTCGGCTGGTTGAACGATGTTCTCTGCGGCCTTGTTCGACCAGGAATTGCGCGTGTAAGTGATCACTGCGGCAATTTCCGTGTCGGACAGCTGTTTCCAGGCTGGCATCTCGGCGGGATACTTGCCGCTCTTTTGCCCGTTCAGCAAGACATGGATCTGATCCGCTTTCGGACCGTTCACGACGGCCGAGCCGTCCAGCGGCGCAAATGCCCCTGGCACGCCCTTGCCGGTTGCCTGGTGGCAGACCACGCAGTTGGCCGTATACACTTTCTCGCCCTTGACCTTCAACTCGTCGATGGTCCACACCTTGCTCGGATCATCCGCCAGTGCCGCCATTTCCTTTTGTTTTACATCAACCCAGGCCTTGTAGTCATCTGCCGAGACGACCTTGACGACGATGGGCATGAAGGCGTGCTCCTTGCCGCACAGCTCGGCGCAATTGCCGCGGAAGGTGCCGATATGGTCGGCCTTGAACCAGGTGTCGCGCACGAAACCGGGAATCGCATCTTGCTTGACGCCGAAGGCGGGCACGGACCAGGCGTGGATGACGTCGTTGGCCGTCAGTACCACGCGGATCTTCTTGTTGACCGGCACGACGACTTCGTTATCGACTTCGATCAGGTAGTTTTCGCCCCGTTTTTCCGTCGGCGGCACGCCAGGTGCGCCCACTTGCGAGCGCGGCGTGGCCAGGTTGGAGAGGAAGGAAATGCCTTCGCCCTCGCCTTTCAGGTAGTCATAGCCCCATTTCCATTGCATGCCGGTGGCCTTGATGGTGATGTCGGCGTTCGAGGTGTCCTTCATGCCCACCACGGTGCGCGTGGCAGGCAGGGCCATGCCGATGACGATCAGGAAAGGCACGACGGTCCAGGCGATCTCGACGGTGGTGCTTTCGTGGAAAGTGGCCGGCTTGTGGCCCAGGGACTTGCGGTGCTTGAAGATGGAATAGAACATGACGCCGAACACGGCCACGAAAATCACCAGGCAGATGATCATCATCAGGGTGTGCAAATCGTAGATTTCATGGGCGATCTGTGTCGCCGGCGGTTGCAGATTCATTTCGAACGGCACGGGACCGCCGGTGCCGGGATAGGTGCTGGCAGCCGGTGCCGCCGTGGCCCATCGCCCGATGCCAAACGCTGTCAAAGACAGCCCGAGCAGCAACGATTGAAGTCGCTTTGCATGTGTCATGTTTTCCCCAACCACCCAAAAATAATGATATTTTAAACGGCTGCGGATTTCTCCGTACTGGACCGCTGCCGCTCCTCCATGAAAGCAACACGGCCGGAATACGGCCATGTGCGTCAAGCACCAGCGAATTCCATGCTGGCTGCGGCAGCCAAAACGCTGACGGACAACCATGCTGGAACCCTGTTTTTCTTCCCCACCTTGAAATGGCCTCGTGTGGAAGATGGTTACTATACTAATGCAGTAACTTCGAATAAGTCTTGCTTTGTTTTTTTTATTTTGTATGCAGCCCTTGTTTTTTCTACTTAGCAAGCTGACAAACAGTCAACGATTATAGTCAAGTAAACTTGAATCCATCAAGCAATAATCGGCTTTGTGCGTGCCCTTCTCCCAGCCGCCGCGCGCTTTGCAACGGTTGCTGCAACATCCATGCGCGGATGGCGACCAAGTGTCGGTTTCTTTGTCCTTTTATTTGGGTTTTCTCGGTAAATCAAAACGGATGATCGCCTCGCCATTGCGCGTCACGCGCGGCGCGGGACGGAAGGCGTGGCCATAGATGACCTCGAAACTCAGGCCCAGCTTGCCGTCGGGACGGCGCATCTTTTCCAGCGCGGCCAGCATGCGCTGCCAGGCCGCCTTGCCCATCAGGCCGCGCCGGCGCGTGGTGAGCGGGTTGCCGCCGAAGGCGCGCACGTCCGCCAGCAGTTTTTCCGCCGTATCGTAGGTCACCGTAATGATTTCCATGTCCAGCACGGGCGTGGAAAAACCCGTCTCGACCAGCATGTCGCCAAAGTCGTGCATATCGACAAAAGGCAAGGCGTGCGGATATAAATCCGCCTCGGCAAACGCGTCGCGCACTTCGCGGAAGGTGTCGGGACCGAAACAGGAAAACATCAGCAAGCCATCGAGGCGCAGCGCGCGCCGCCATTCGGCAAACACACGGTCGGGCTGGGCATGCCAGTGCAGCGCCAGGTTGGACCACACGAGGTCGATACTGCCCTGCGCCAGCGGCAAGTCGCCGAGGTCGCCGCACAGCAAATCCACGCCCGCTTTGGCCGGCAAGAGTTTGCTGAGAAACTGGTTCAGGCTGGCCAGTTTCGACGCGGGCGCGCGCGCCGCCTGCATCATCGCTTGCGCTGCATCGAGACCGATAATCTGCGCGGCGGGATAATCCTTGTGCAACTGCGCCAGGTCCGCGCCCGGGCCGCAGCCGGCGTCGAGCACGCGCAAGGGCGTGATTTTCACCAGCTCCAGGCGCTCGTGCATGCGTGCCGACACTTCGCGGCGCAGGAAATCCGACGGCGCGACGCGCGCGGGACGGGAAAAGAAATCGCGTACTTGCACCGCATCGATGGGCGCACTCATTTTGGGTGGATTGGCGGGAACTGGCATGTTGAAACCGGTGAGGTGAGATAATGTCGGCAGTGTACATGGAACGACGCCATCGCGATGCGGACCGCCACCCAGCCCCGCCTTGATGCCGCCTGGCAGGCGCTGCGCCAGTGGCTGGGTGCCACGGTGCTGCCAGCGCCATGCGCGCTGTGCGGCATCGGCTGCCCGCAAGTGCTGTGTTCGCCCTGCCGCGCGCAGTATCTGGGGCAAGGACGCGGGCAACTGCGCCACCGCTGCCGCCAGTGCGCCAATCCGCTCGTGGACATCGAGGTGGCGCTGCTGTGCGGACGCTGCCTGCACCAAAGGCCCGCGTATGACGCTACCGTCACGGCGTTTGATTATGCGGCACCCGTCGACCAGTTGCTGCTGCAGCTGAAATTCGGCGCGCGCCTGGCGCTGGCGCCCCTGTTGGCGGAATTGCTGCATGTTGCCATTCAGCAACAACAAGCATGGGAAGCGCCGCAACTGCTGTGCCCAGTCCCGCTGGGCCCGGCCCGGCTGGCCCAGCGGGGCTTTAACCAGGCACTGGAAATCGCGCGCCCGCTGGCGCGCCTGCTGGACGTCCCTTTGCAGTCCCGCCTGGCGCTGCGCGTGCGCGAGACGCGGGCGCAAAGCGGCGTGGCACCGCAGGAACGACGAGCCAACCTGGCGCACGCGTTCGCCATCGCGCCCGAACATGGGGCGTTGTTGCAAGGATGCCATGTGGGCATCGTCGACGACGTGATGAGCAGCGGCCATACCGTCAACCCGCTGGCGGCCGCCTGCAAGCGCGCAGGAGCGGTGAAGGTCAGCATATTGGTGGTGGCGCGCACGCCGCCGCATTAATTTAGCTATATATTAGATACAGATAGACCCAAGGAGAGCATTTTGTTTCACGTTGTTTTGGTAGAACCTGAAATCCCGCCCAACACGGGCAACGTCATCCGCCTGTGCGCCAACACGGGCGCGCAACTGCACCTGGTCGAACCTCTGGGCTTTCCGCTCGACGATGCCAAGATGAAGCGCGCCGGCCTCGATTACCACGATTACGCCAAGATGAAGGTGCACAAGAATTGGGCAGCGTTCCTGGCCGACACCCAGCCTGATCCGGCCCGCATGTTCGCCATGACCACGCGCGGCTCGCGCCCGTTCGGCGACGTGGCCTTCTTGCCGGGCGACGTGTTCGTGTTCGGCTCGGAAACGAAAGGCCTCGATCCCGCCCTGCGCGACGGCTTTCCGGAAGAGCAACGCATCCGCCTGCCGATGCGCCCGGATAACCGCAGTTTGAATTTATCGAATACGGTGGCCGTCGTCGTCTACGAGGCCTGGCGCCAGCACGGGTACCAGGGCGGCGCTTAACTAACGTAACGCCAGCTGCGCCGCGCCGCTATGCTCGTCCAGCATCACCAGCTGCGTATGCAGGTCGCGCGTGGCGGCCAGTTTGCCGTTGACATATAAATTCGTCTTGACGCCATACACACCCTGCGACACGCCGGCCGGCAAGGTCAGTTCGAACGAGTTTTCAAAGCGCCCGCCCGACTTGTTGCTGCTGGCCAAAGCCTTCGAGCCGGACTTGAATGGCTGGCCTTGCGGATCGAGCACCACCAGTTCTTCGCGCACGTCGTTGACGCTTTGCGCGCTACCATTGACCAGCTCCACCACCGAATGAACCTTGAACGGCTGGCCGCGCTTGACGGTCGACGCGCTCAACTGCGGCGTGTACGACACCACTTGCGGCTCGCGCGGCAGCGCGCCGCGTGCGCGGATGTAGTCGCGGTCCGCCTGCGCCGCCGTCTTGGTCTGGCGCGAATTGACATTGATGGCCAGGCAGCCGGCCGCCGCCAGGCCGCCGCCGATGGCCGCGCCCTTCAGCGCGCCATTCTTGCCACCCGCCAGCGCGCCCAGCAGCGCCCCCACGGCCGCGCCGGCCGCCGCCGACGTGCCCACGCTGCACGGATCTTCATCGGTGGCCGCCTGGGTACCGCCTTGCGGATAGGAATTGTCCTGGCGCACGCCGTTCGGATTCATCGGTGCCGTGGCGCAGCCGGCCAGCATGGCGGCGATGGTCAGTGCGGCGGTGGCGCGCAAGGTGGTGTGATTCAGCATGGTGCCCCCGATGACTAATTGATCGTTGTTTCCGTCTGCAGCACTTGCCGCTCGCGTTCGCGGATGCGGCGCGACAGGTTGTCGATGCGCGCATTGCCCGGATCGACGCGGCGCGCGCTTTCCAGATACGTCTTGGCCGCATCGAACTTGCCTTCCAACAAAGAGCGCTCGGCGTCGCGCAGGAACGATTGCGCCATCTCGCTGCGCATGGCCGCGCCGCTATCGACGGGCGGCGTTTCCAGCGGACGGCGTTCGGCCACCGCTGAACGTTCGACCGCGCGCACCGGCGCCGGTTCCGTTGACACGCTGCGGGCCGGTGCCGTTTCCAGCGGTGCCGCTGCAGAAACGGGCGCCGGCGCCGGGGCCGCCGACAACACTTGCACATCGGCCTTCAACTGCGGCAATTCCACCGCTTCGCGGTCGATCGCTTCCAGCCGGGCGATGCCATTCCTTGCCGCCGCCGCATCCTTGCCATCGAGCGCCTGGCGTACTCCCACCAGCACCGACGCGGCTGCCGCCTGCTGGCGCGCCAGCTGCTTGCGCAAGGAATCCACGCTGGCAGCGCCCGCGCAATCGACGTCGAGCGCGGCGATGCCGCTGGCCGCGCTTTGCAATTGATGTCCATCAATAGCGCGCTCGATGGCGCGCACGCCGCGCTGGCAACTGCCCGATGCGGCGCCCGCCTTGCCGATCGCCGCCTGCAAATCGTCGGCCTTGGCGCTGGACTTGCCGGTGCAGACATTTTTCGCCGTCGCCAGCTTCTGGCGGGCGCCATCCAGACTGCCATTTGCCACCAATTTCAAGCCGCTGTCGATGGCGTCATTGCAGGCCGCATCGTTCTTGCCGCCCGGCTTGCCATTCATGTAGACGATGACGGCCGCCAGCACGGCAAGGCCGCCCACCCAGCGCAGCCACTTGCGCGGCGGTGACGGCGGCACCGGTGCGGCCGGCGCTGGCGCCGGGGCAGGTACAGGCTTCGGCGCAGCTTGCGGCTGCGGCTGCGCCGGTTTCGGCGCCGGTTTCGGCGCAGGCGCCGGTGTCACCGGCACGGGCGGCGGCTTGGGCGCCACGGGCGGCGCTACTGGCATAGGCGCGGGCACGGGCGGCAGCGGTGGCGGCACGGCCGCCGCTGGCTTGGCAGCGCCAGCCACGGCGTGACCGCAGTAGGGGCAATGGCTGACAGCACTGAACAGGCCGCCCTTGCATTTGATGCAGATATCCAAAACTAATCCTTCATTCCAACGTCATTCCAGCGTTCACAGGGGAGGCGGCATCAACGGTGGCGGCGCGCTGAGGAACAAGGGCGCCAGTTCGGCGAACTGGGCCAGGTCGACCCAGGCCGGCAAGCCGGCGCGCCACACCTTGGTGGTGGCGGGCACGACTTGCCCCGCCTGCACGTACTGCACGATCTGCTGGGCCGTGAACGGTCCCTGCTGCTGGCCGTTTATGCCCAGGAAATACTGGTATTCCACCAAGGGCGGCGGCATGCCGCCCAGCGGTGGCGGCGCCATGCCGAACACCGGCGCCACGGGAGCGGCCGCCACACTGGCCGGGCGCAACAATTGCTCCAGGCGCCCAGCTTCCAGCATTTCCCCCTTGATCGCGTATTTCAACCGGGGCTGGCCATCCGCTTCCGGCTCGCGCACTTCCCAGTCGTAGGCATCGCTGTCGGAGTCGCCGATGACGTTCGCCCATTCCTTCAGGCGGCCCAGCAAGGCTTGCACCGTGCGGTCGAGCTCCTCACCAGTCATGCCCTTGCGGCGCGCCGATTCGCGCAAGCGCGCGCCCACCTCGGCGGAAATGGCGCTGCCAAAGCCGATATACGGCAGCTGCGAACCATCGGCCTGGGCCACCAGCTTCGGCGCATACACGCCCCGTTCATAGTATTTTGCCAGCGCCGCCAGGGCCGCCGTCTGCACGGCGTCAAGCGCAGTCAATTTTTCCTCGATGCGCAAGGCGATATTTTTCTCGTACGAGGCGGGCATGCCATTCTGGCGGATGGCCCGTTCATTGCCGATGCGGCGCAAGTCGCCCGGTTCGACGGCAAACTGGTACTGGCCCGGCGGCACGACTCTGCCCGTGTGGCGCGTCAGTATGCCCAGCATGATCGCTTGCAGGAATTCGCCGAAGTCTTCCGCCAGGCGTTTCATCTCGTCCGTGTTCGGCGCGATCGGGTGCGTAAATTGCGTCGGATCGATATGCGTGTGGGTCGGCGCCTTGTCGTTGTCGCCTTCCTTGCGGTAACTGGTACGCCAGCCTTCCAGGCCGCGCAGCACCGTCATCGGCACGCCGGCCAGTTCGCAATAGCAGACGGCGCGCCCGCGGATGCCCGTTTCGACGATTTCCAGCTGGCTCACCGTGATGCCCACCTGGGTCGGCACGCACGATTCGAGCTCGGCGCCAAACTTCGCCTTGAAGGCGGCCGCATTGGCCACGCCGATCACGCACTTGAACTGATCCGACACGACCGTGAAGTCGCCCGCCATGTTGGCGTCGATCCACGGCATGGAGCAGGCCAGCAGCTTGCGGAAACGGTCCAGGCGTTCGGACACGTCCATCTGTTCCAGCGCTTCGAACAGGGGGTCGGGCGTACTCGTCGCCCCTTCCACCAGGCCCGCCGTGGCGATCATGTTTTCGGCCATGCGCGTGACCTTGGCCAGGATCAAGCCCCGTTGCGCCGGTTCGCCCAGCATGGGGAACAGCGCTTTCGATCCGCCCATGTCCTTGAACGCTTCATCGGCCCACTGGCGTAAGGTGGCCGCCGACGGCAGCGCAATGTCTTTTTCCGTGACGGGAATGACGATCAGCGTCGCGTGTTCCTTGTCCAGGTCCTTTTGCAGGATGGTATTAGCCGTTTTGAGTTCCGCCAGCATGGCCAGCACGCCTTCGCGGCCCGTTTGCAGCTCGCCCACCAGGCCATTCCACTGCGCGCGGCCTTGCGCATCGACGCCGACCCGGTTGCCCAGCCAGCGCGACAGCTCGCCCAGCAGGATGACGGACTCGTCCGCCGCCTTGGCGCGCAGATGGAATTTCAGCGCATTCGCCATTTCCGTGCGCAAATGGTCCATCACCACGCCCGCCTGCTTTTCGCCATTGCTGAGGAAGCCGAAGGTGCTGCGCGTCTGTTCCAGGTTATTCAACAGGCGCTCGTATTCGCGCGAACGCACGGCTTCCTTGATTTCGCGGTAGCGCTCGGCATTGTTGCCGATCTGCGCCGTCAAGCCGCTGCCCGGCGCCTCGATGCGGTCCTTGATCTGTTCCACCAGCGACAGCACGTATTCCAGGCCGCCGAATTCTTTATTATCAAGATAGCCATATAGCTGGTCGCGCACGACTTTCTTGACGTCTTCCAGCACTTCGCGGCGGCGCTTGCTGATGCGGTCTTCCGTCGTGTCGGCCGTGGAATCCTGGTCGCGCACGGCGTCGCGTTCCAGGTGTTTCATGGCGTCGCGCACCTGCGCCGGCCATTCGCTGCGCTCGAAACCCGTGCGGATATCGTTGATGCGCGTGTTGACGCGGTTTTCCACGCCAGCCAGCAAGTGGCCGTGGCGGTCTTCCAGCAATTCGTCGACGATGCGGAAATCGATGAAGTCGCCGCTGGAGCGCTTCAGTTCGATGCTCTTGTCGGAAAACTCGGGGAAATCGCTGAACGGCGCGCCCTTCAGGAACATATTGGCGGCGAGGAAATTATCGCGCTGCGTATCAGTGGCGCGGTTGGCGCCCGCATCCGTGCCGCCCACGCCAAAGAACGCTTGCAGCATGGCGCCAGCCCAGCGGTGGGCCCGCTCGTCGCGCGCCGCTTCCTGGCGCGTATCGAGCACGGCCATGCCGAACGAGGAAAAACGCTTCGAGAAATACAGGCGCATGTCGCCGAAGCGGTCTTGCGGCACGGGCGCGTTGTACAGCGAGTTCTTGTGCTGCGCCTGGTTGACGGCGATCGAACGCTTGGCGCGCGCGAAGTCGGCCGAGGCGAAATCCTCGAACAGCGAGTCGGCCACCATGTGGTAGACGTCGCTGACATCCTTGGTGTGCTGCTGCGCAAGATTACCCGAATCGATCAGGTACACCTCGCTGTAGGGCTCGCGCGTCAGTTCCGGACGGTCATAGGCATCCCAGCGGCCAACATAGCCCTTGTTGCCCATCATCGCCGATTCCAGCTCCATCAGCGCCGCGTAACCATTGGCCTCGACCCGGTCCTTGTTGGCCTTGGTGTAGCCAGTCGGCAAGAACAGCATCAGCTCGACGTCGGCCGCGCCCACTTCGCTGCGCGCCAGCCAGCGCGCCAGCAAGCCCATGTCGAGGAAGGAACCGGAACCCGTACCACCGGCGACGGAGCCGACGATGACGATGCGGAAACGGTTCGTTTCCATGCGCAAACCCAGTTCGGCCAGCTGGCGCTCATGCGACAGGCCCGCCTTCAGGGCTTTCAGTTTCAAGCGGATCTTGTCGCGGATCTTCGCGTACTTGTCGAAGAAATACAGGCGCGACACGGCGCGGATCTGGCCGGCGCCGCTGCTCATGTCGAAACGCAATTCGCGGATGCGCTGCGGCGTCAGCGGCAACCATTCCTTGATGTGCGGATATTTCTCCAGAGAATCTTCATCGCGGCTGTACTTGTCCATGTCGAACGATTCGACCACCTTGTCATCGTCCGTGAACTTCACCTGGTCGAACTGCAAGTCTTTCGCCTGCGACTCGCCGCTTTCGATCACGGCGCCGTTGTCCAGGTCGAAATGGATGAATTGCGCGATGGGAAAGTCGGCCAAGCCCTCGATGCGCGTGCGCTTGCCCGCGCCGCCCCACAAGGTGTTGAGGATGCGCCGGCGCACGCGCATCAACACCTGCATGCCCGTGCCGCCGATGCCGATGAACAGGGTCGGGCGCAATTCGATGATCTTGTCCTGCTTGCGCTCGCTGGCGCCGCCGGTGATGGTTTGATTCAGGTTCTCTGCCATGGTGATTCCTTCGATGATGCGTACGACGGCGTGCGGCTTAGCGGCGGCTCGATGTAAAGGTCAACAGTAAGGCGACCAGGCCCACCAGCACCAGCGGTCCCATGAACAGTGGCGCGAGGAATTTATGCGCGTTCACGGCCGCCAGCACGACGCCCGTCGCCAGGCTGGCCAGGAAGATGAACAGCCACCAGCCCGCGGCATTGGCCTTGTTCGGCGGCACGCGCTTGGCCACCAGGCCATTCGCATAGGCATTCTTGGCAAAGAAAAAGGCGATGAACAGCAGCAATAGCACCACGCCGCCGACCAGGGTGTCGCGCGACGAGGTATCGGTCGTGCCGGCAGGGTCCAACCCGGGCGCAGGCTCGGTGGTAGCAGTGGTGGCGCTGGCCGCAGCGGATGCATCGGCTGCCGGCGGCGCGGATGCGGGGGCCGGCAGGGTAAAACCGCTGTTGTCTTTTGGAGTCTCTTGCGCCATGGTATGCCTCTGTCGAATGGAAGGAATTTTGAAGGAATCGTTGTTCAGGCCAGGCTCAGGGTATGGCCTTCGGCCACGCGCACGACGGCCGGTTTGCCCAGGCCGCGTTTGAGTTCGCCGATGTCGCGGCCGTCGTCATCGCGGATCTGCACGCTTTTAAATGGTTTTAATAACACTTGGCGCTGCACGCCGTCGGCCATCACCTTGTAGCGCGTGGCGCGCGTGCCCAGCAAACCCAGCGCCAGCAGACCCAGCACGAGTGCCAGCACGCCACCGAGGATCACCAGCACGGGCAGCAGCGGGTACTGGATGCGCACCAGCAGCGGGATCGTCGCCTGCGAGGCGCGCACGCTGTCGGGCGGCGTGAACATGCCAGAGATCGGGTCGCCGGGGAACAGTTCCTGCAAATCCTTGCCAAAACTGGACGCCAGCGCCAGCCGCTGTTCCGACAGGCCCACCTGCGCCTGCATGGGCAGCATCACTTGCTTGCCCATGGCGGCGATCGCCTGCGCCGACCACGGCGAGGGAATCTGCGCCATCGGCAAGGCAAACTGTACCTGCACGGCCTGGCTGGCGCCCGGCTGCAGCTGGCGAATTTGATCTGGCGCAACGTGCAGGGGCGCATTCTGGCCCGCCAGGCTGGCGTGCACTTTGGCGCTGTCGATCACGTACGGGAAAAACATGTTTTGCAAGGACGCCTGCAGCACCACTTGCGGCACCAGGTTCGCCGCATCGACATCGAGCACGATGGTGCGCCCGTCGCGGCCCAGGCTGGCGTGCACATTGCGACTGTTCTTGACGGACTGGGGCACGATGCGCACGGCATCCTGGTCCACCGGTTTTAATCGCGCGGGCGGGCGCGTCAGCACTTGCGACAGCCGCCCTTCGGCCAGGATGCGGGTCAACGCCTCGGACGCCGGCTGGCCATACGCGAGCGCATACACCATCAAACCCTTGGCGCTGTACAGCTTGCCCTGTACAGGCATGCGCAACGGAAACACCAAGGTCTTGGTGATCGACGGTTCCAGATGCAGCAAGCGATAAAAGTCGCGGTTGCGCTCGGCCGTCTGGCTGTCGTTGTTCGGGCTGTTCTTGTTATTCGTAAAAATCCACACGATGCCGGACGCGGACTGGAACGGCCCTGTGATGGTTTTGGTCACGGCTTCCTGGAAATCCGTGTCGGCCAGCGTGCCGCCGGCGCTCTTGCGCGCCAGGCCCAGACTGGCCAGCTGGCCCGCCACGCCGGCGCCGCCCTGTCCCTGCCCGATCAGTGCGGGCGAGACATTGCTGCCGCTGCTCTGGCTGAAGGCCAGGGTATAGACTTTATCGGACGGGCTCGTGGCGGCCTGCGCCACGGCGCCCACCAGGGCTTTCAGTTGCGAGTGTTCATCCGTGTAGAACGGCTCCATCCAGCCCGAATTTTGCACCAGAAACGCTTGCTGGATGCCGGCCGCCTGCGCGGTGGCAGCACTGAACAACGCGGCGCAGGCCACCGTCAGTAAGCGCGCCTTCATGCCTGCAAGGCCCAGCCATCGATGCGCGACAGCAGCGGATGATATGCCCACAGCGTGCCTTCATGGACAAACAGGCGCACGCGCCACGGCTCGCTGACGGCAAAGGTATGAAACACGGTTTCGCGCAATTCATCGTCCTGCACCAGCTGGGCCGCCAGGCGCTCGTTCGAGCGCAGCACGCTGGACAGGCCGGCGCTGGTGGCAAACTTCACGCCAAAGACGCTATTGCCAGCACTCGATTCCAGCAGCGGCATGACAGCCTGGTTCTTGCCGCCATCGTCGCCGTGTTCCGGCTCTTCCCACGGCGCCGTTTTCAGCTTGGTGGCGAAGCGGTAATTGAAGCTGCCCGAACACAGGCGCGGCGCCAGCGCGTCGGCCTTCTCGACCTGGCCGCCCAGTTTCACATAGACATAGGTGCAGCGGCGGCTTTCAAAGCACAGTTGCCACAGGCCACCGTCGCGCGACAGGTAAGGGCTGCCAAATTCGAAATGCGGCACCAGCCCTTCGGGCCAGGGCGTAAACGACGCGGCCACGTTGCCATCCGGCTGCAACTGCAGCCGCAGCTGGCCGTTGGCGCACGGCCACACGGCCATACGGTTGTAGGCCACGGGCGCGCCGACGGCACCCAGATCCATCATGCCGTCGAGCAGCACGTCGCTGCCCGGCTTTTGCCCTGCGTCAAGATTGACGAAGCGGATGCGGCCATCGTCGTCGCGCAAGGGCGCCCACAGGCGGTTCTGGAACCATACGGGGCCCGCCACGCACGGCGCGCCGCCCACATGCTCGACCACGTAAGTGAGCGAAGGCACGTCGGGACGGATGCAAGCGAGGCCATGGCTGGTCGGCAAGACCAGCACGCTGTTGAACTCCGGCACCAGCTCGGCGCGCCAGGCGCCGTGGGCCAGGTCCGATTCGGCCAGCAAGCCGCCATGGTCGGGGTCCAGCGCCAGCCAGCGTTTCGAGGCGGGCAACCAGGCATGCAAGACGGCCTTGCGCGGGTCCAGCGCCAGCAGCGCGGGCGCGCTGGTGCCGAACTGGGCGGAGAAGAATTCGTACTCGCCCGGCGGCGGCATGGGTAGCGAGGCGTCGGCCTGCGCATGCTCTTCGCGCGCGCGCTGGTCCGCCAGCTTCAGGGGCACGCTGGCCTGGCGCAAACCGGCCGCGCCAGCCGGCGGCACGTCGCTGACGGGCTGCGCGCCGAAAGGAGGAGCCCAGGGCGGTGTAACCGCCGTGCCAGGCGGCACCTGCAAGGCCACTCCCGAGGCGGGATCGAACGAGAACTCAGGCGGAAACAGCCGCACCGGCGCACCGGCGGCACCGGGCAGGCGCCGCGCATGCATCAGCTTGCCGATATCGGCCTGGCTCAGCAGGGGCGAGACGTTCTGGCCGTCCGCGCTGCGCTGCATGCTCCACGCGCCATCGTCGTCGACGTACCAGACGCCGGAGGGCACGGCCCAATCCCCAGAAGTTTTAAGATCCATGTATTTTCTATGACTAGCAATGCATATCAGGCGGTGTAACGGTTGCTGGGGCTGACGCAACGAGGTCGCAACCCTGGCAGTTCTCATAGTAACGTCTTTTTATCAGTATGAAAACATTGACGGCGTTCCTCAGCCCTGCTGCGTCCGCACTTTCGTCAGCAGCTTGGTGGTCGAGCGGTCGTGCGCGAAATCGATGGCCACGGCCTGGCCGCCATACGCCAGCACGGCCTTGCCTTCAGGGATGGCCACCATGTCGTAGTCGCCGCCCTTGGCATAGATTTCCGGTTCAATTTCCTGCACCACTTCCAGGGCGCTGTCTTCCGAGAACGGCACCACCAGGCTCACCGCTTCCAGCGCGGCCAGCACGGCCATGCGGTCTTCGCAAC
Source organism: Janthinobacterium sp. SUN073 (assembly GCF_030397665.1). Taxonomy (GTDB): domain Bacteria; phylum Pseudomonadota; class Gammaproteobacteria; order Burkholderiales; family Burkholderiaceae_D; genus Janthinobacterium. Next base: position 30,423 of record NZ_JAPUBT010000012.1, read on the forward strand.
TGTTCAAGGGACGGTCGTCACCCTTGCCCAGGCGTTTCACCGAGGCATCGGTATTCACGGCCACCACCAGCGAGGCGCCCAGCGCGCGCGCCTGCGCCAGATAGGTCACGTGGCCGCGGTGCAGAATGTCGAACACGCCATTCGTCACCACCACCGGTTTCGGCAGCGCTGCGGCGCGAGCGCGCAGTTCGTCACGGCCGCACAGTTTGTTTTCAAAATCAGGCATGGATATCTCTTGTTGGGTTAAAGTTGGTCACGCTCAGGCGTGGCTATCGCCTTGCATGCCGCCGCCAGCGCCGGCAGCCCTCTGCCTTCGCTGCCCGGTCCCGCATTATAGGGGGCGATCCGCTACAATACGCCATCGGCGCCACAGTTTCAGGTGCGCGCCACCTTTCATTCATTGCAAGTAAGCACTTCCTGTGTTTCAATCAAACTATGACACTGACTGAACTGAAATATATCGTTGCAGTCGCGCGCGCGAAGCACTTCGGCCACGCCGCCGAAGCTTGCTTCGTTGCCCAGCCCACCCTGTCAGTGGCCATCAAGAAACTCGAAGACGAACTGGGCGTGGTCCTGTTCGAACGGGGCGGCGCGGAAATCTCCGTCACGCCCCTGGGCGCGCAGATCATCGCGCAAGCCGAACGCGTGCTGGAACAGACGGCCGCCATCAAGGAACTCGCCAAACAAAACAAGGACCCGCTGGCCGGCCCCCTGCGCCTGGGCGTGATCTACACGATCGGCCCCTACCTGCTGCCACCCCTGGTCAAGGCCATGATAGACCAGGTGCCGCAGATGCCTTTGATTTTGCAGGAAAACTTCACGGTTCGCCTGCTCGAATTGCTGCGCCAGGGCGAACTGGACGTGGCCATCATGGCCCTGCCCCTGCCCGACCACGGCATGGCCATGCAGGAACTGTATGACGAACCGTTCGTCGTGGCCATGCCGCGCCAGCATCCGTGGACGGCGCGTGAAAAAATCGCCGCGCAAGACTTGAAATCGGAAACCATGCTGCTGCTGGGCAATGGCCACTGCTTCCGCGACCAGGTGCTGGAAGTGTGCCCCGAAATGGCGCGCTTTTCCTCGCCCGGCAACGGCATGCAGCGCACGTTTGAAGGTTCCTCCCTGGAAACCATCCGCCACATGGTGGCCAGCGGCATCGGCTTGACGGTGCTGCCGCGCGCCTCCGTGTCCAATATGCACGCCACCGACGGCATGCTCGCATACCGGCCCTTTGCCGCCCCCGTGCCATCGCGCAGGGTGGTGATGCTGTGGCGCAAGAGTTTTACGCGCAAGGCTGCCATCGATGCCCTGTGCGCAGCCATCGCCAGCTGCGACTTGCCCGGCATTACCCCCTTGTGCGAAGACGCAGCCTAGCGGCCAGGCGTCAAAATAGTACATTTGCATACTATTTGCGATAATCGACCTTTCTCTTCAACAAGATCGAGTCTTCCATGAACAAGCTGGCGCTGTATTTCCGCCTGATACGGCTGGACAAGCCTATCGGTACCGTATTGCTGCTGTGGCCTACCCTGTGCGCGCTGTGGCTGGCGCAGCAGGGTGTGCCGGACTGGCGGCTGCTGCTCATTTTTACGCTTGGCACTTTCCTGATGCGCTCGGCTGGCTGCGCCATCAACGACTACGCCGACCAGGATATCGACAAATTCGTCAAGCGCACGGTGGACCGCCCCATCACCAGCGGGCGCATCAGCGGCAAGGAAGCGCTGGCCGTGGCCGGCGTGCTGACCGTGCTGGCCTTCTGCCTGATCCTGCCCTTGAATGCGCTCACCAAGCAATTGTCGGTGGCCGCCGTCATCATCGCCGGCACCTATCCCTACTTCAAGCGTTTCTTTGCGATTCCGCAAGCGTACCTGGGCATCGCCTTCGGCTTCGGCATCCCCATGGGCTTTGCCGCCATCACGGATTCCGTGCCCGTCGTCGCCTGGCTGCTGCTGCTGGGTAATGTCTTCTGGGCCGTGGCCTACGATACGGAATACGCGATGGTCGACCGCGACGACGACTTAAAGATCGGCATCAAGACCTCGGCCATCACCTTTGGTCGCTACGACGTGGCCATCATCATGCTGTGCTATGCCGCTTTCCTGCTGTTGTGGCTGGTCTGCGGCTGGCACCTGGGCTTGCGCTACTGGTATGTGGCGGGCTTGCTGGTGGCGGCCGGCTGCGCCGTTTACCACTACACCCTGATCCGCGCACGCGAGCGCATGCCGTGTTTTGCGGCGTTCCGGCATAATAACTGGCTAGGAGCAGCGGTGTTTGCGGGCGTGGTGCTGGACTTTGCTTTCCGTTAAGCAATCATCCTTGCGCTGCGGCAGCCCTTGAGGCGGCGCAAGACCAGCCTGTCCGCTGTTGCCTACACTGGTATTTCACTGTGCAGTTTCACTTCCATGAGGTAATACATGAGCTCGATACATACCGGAAAATCCAGCAGCGACAGCATCCTCGCCGACGCCGACAAGGCGCGCGACAAACTGGTCGGCGACCTGAAAACCGTCATCAATGAAGCGGAAGGCTGGCTCGATGGCGCCAAGGATCAGACGGGCGAGAATGTCAAAGCCGTCAAGGACAAGTTCATCGCCACCCTGGAAACGGCCAAGAAAGACTTGATCAAGCTGGAAGAAGACTTGCTCGAACGCACCAAGAAGGCGGCCAAGGCCACCGATGAATACGTGCAGGACAATCCATGGAAAGCCGTGGGCGCGGGTGCCGTCGTCGGCGTGCTGTTCGGCCTGCTGCTTTCCTCGTCACGCCGCTAAGTAGTACCGACAGAGTACCGACGGCGCAGGCCGTCTCCTGACGCGAAAGGCAGCATATGGCTATCGTGCACCATGTCGCCCAAGTCGCAGCGACTCTCGCCGCCATCGTCCAGACCCGTCTGGCCCTGGCGGCCGTGGAAATGGAAGAAGAGTCGCTGCGCTTCCTGTCCTATCTGGCGCTGGCCATGCTGGCACTGCTATGCCTGTTTGTCGGCCTGGTGCTGCTGGTCTTCCTCGTCATCGTGCTGTTCTGGGACACGCACCGCATCGCCGCCATCGCCGTCACGGCCGCCGTCTTCATCGCTGCCGCCCTCGCCACCCTGCTGGGCGTGCGCGCCAGTTTCCGCAGCAAGCCGAAACTGCTGTCCTTCACACTTTCCGAACTGAACAAAGACCTGGACGAGCTGCAATTGCTGGCGCGCCGGGAATCGGAGCGGCCATGACCACGCATCCCACCAAGTTATCGCATGTCCACACGGCCGCCAGCCTGGCGCAGCGACGCGACGCGCTGCTGGCCGAATGCGCGCTGCAGCGCCTGGCCCTGGGCGTGCAGACGCGCCAGTTGCTGGAACCGTTGACGGGCGGCAATCTGCGCCACACCCTGGCCACGCGCTTCAAGATTCCCCTGATGATTGGAGGCGCCGCGCTGGGCCTGCTGCTGGTGCGCCCGCAGCGTTTCCTGCCCCTGCTGCGGGCCAGCGGCGCGCTGCTCAAGCACGCCACCACCGCCCTGCCCGTCGTGCTGGCGCTGGCGCAGCGTTTCAGCAAGAAACAGCCCCCCCTTGAAAAATAGCGGTGTCTGGCGGCATCCAGTCACACGCTGCCGGGTAGTACCAGCATAGGTCGTTACTTGCCCACTTATTTACCTACTCATTTACCTAACTCTTCCCCCATCTCGCGCCCGCGCTGCGCTGCCGCCTTGATGCCCTTGACGATGGCCGCCTTCACGCCGCTCTCTTCCATGCTGGTGAGTGCCGCATACGTCGTGCCGCCCTTCGAGGTGACGCGTTCGCGCAGCAGCGACACGGGTTCGCTGGAGTTCGCCGCCAGCTGCGCCGCGCCCGTAAACGTGGCAATGGCCAGTTGCGTGCCCTGCTCCGGCGTCAAGCCCAGTTCGGCGGCCGCCTGCTGCATCGCTTCGATAAAGTAGAACACGTAGGCGGGGCCGCTGCCCGACACAGCCGTGACGGGGTCGATCTTGGCCTCGTCGGCTAGCCAGACGGTCTGGCCGACGGCGCGCAGGATGGCATCCGCCGTCTTTTTCTGTTCCTCGCTGACGCCGCCGCTGGCCACCATGCCCGTGATGCCCATGCCGATCAGGGCCGGCGTGTTCGGCATGCAGCGCACGATGGCGCGGTAATCACCGAGCCAGCGCGACAGGTCTTGCGCGCGGATGCCGGCCGCGATCGACAGGATCAATGGCGCCCGTTCCCCGTCGAGGAAGGGCAGCAATTGCGCCGCCACTTCGCGCATGCTTTGCGGTTTCACGGCCAGCACGATCACGTCCACGGCGCGCAGCGCCTCACTGGCGGCAGTCGCCGTGGTGACGCCGAATTGCGCCTGCAATTTTTCCAGCGCGGGCGCATGCGGGTCGATCACGTGGATGTTGCCGCCCAGGGTCAGCTTGCCCGCCAGGCCGGCGATCAGGGCGGCCGCCATATTGCCGCCGCCTACAAAGGCGATGTTCAATTCTGTCGTCATGGTGATTCTTTCATTCTATCAGTGAGAGTAATTACGGGAACCGAAGATGGCACTGCCCACGCGTACGATGGTGGCGCCTTCCAGCACGGCGGCGCGCAAGTCGGCCGACATGCCCATCGACAGAGTGTCGAGCGCCAGCCCATCGGCCTTCAATTGTTGGTACAGCACGCGCAATTGCGCAAAGGCAGCGCGCTGAAGGGCGACATCCGTTTCCGGCTCGGGAATCGCCATCAGGCCGCGCAAACGCAAGCGGGGCAGCTGCGCCACGGCGCGCGCCAGCGCCGGCAGTTCAGCCGGCGTCACGCCGCTCTTGCTCGCTTCGCCGCTGATATTGACTTGCAGGCAGATATTTAAGTCCGGCAAGCCCGCCGGGCGCTGCTCGGACAGGCGGACAGCGATCTTTTCCCGTTCCACCGTGTGCACCCAATCAAAATGTTCGGCGATGGGGCGCGTCTTGTTGCTCTGGATGGGGCCGATGAAGTGCCATGCCGGGACGTGCTGCGGTGCGGCCTCCTTCACAAAGGCGATCTTGTCGAGCGCTTCCTGCAGATAATTTTCGCCAAACGCCGCCTGGCCCGCGCGCATGGCTGCCAGCACGGCGTCCGCGCCGAAGGTTTTTGACACGGCCAGCAGGGTCACCTCGGCCGGCGCGCGCTGCGCGTCAGCGGCGGCCTGCGCAATACTGTCGCGCACGGCTTGCAAGTTCTGTTCGATTGTGGACATAATCATTTTCTAGTGTATAGGGGCGGCGGCACAGTGCGCCAGCCCATCAATGCAGGCACAGGGATTATAAATGGACATCTCCGAACTACTCGCTTTCTCCGTCAACAACAAGGCTTCCGACCTGCACCTGTCTTCCGGCCTGCCGCCGATGATACGCGTCCATGGCGACGTGCGCCGCCTGAACGTGGCGCCGCTCGAGCACAAGGAAGTGCACAGCATGATCTACGACATCATGAACGACAGCCAGCGCAAGGTCTATGAAGAAGCGCTGGAATGCGATTTCTCGTTCGAGATTCCCGGCCTGGCCCGCTTCCGCGTCAACGCCTACAACCAGGAACGGGGCGCTTCGGCCGTGCTGCGCACGATTCCCTCGAAGGTGCTGAGCCTGGACGAACTCAACGCCCCGCGCATCTTCGGCGAGCTGGCCATGCGTCCGCGCGGCCTGGTGCTCGTCACGGGTCCGACGGGTTCCGGCAAGTCGACCACCTTGGCGGCGATGGTGAACCACGTCAACGAGCGCCTGAACCACCACATTCTGACGATCGAAGACCCGATCGAATTCGTGCATGAGCCGAAAAAATGCCTGATCAACCAGCGTGAAGTGGGGTCGCACACGCATTCGTTCAGCAATGCGCTGCGCTCGGCCCTGCGCGAGGACCCGGACGTGATACTGGTGGGCGAATTGCGCGACCTGGAAACCATCCGCCTGGCGCTGACGGCGGCCGAAACGGGCCACCTGGTGTTCGGCACCCTGCACACCTCGTCGGCGGCGAAGTCGATCGACCGCATCATCGACGTCTTCCCCGCCGAGGAAAAGGAAATGGTGCGCGCCATGCTGTCCGAATCCTTGCAAGCCGTCATTTCGCAGAACTTGCTCAAGACCAAGGACGGCGCGGGCCGTGTCGCCGCGCATGAAATCATGCTGGCCACGCCGGCCGTGCGCAACCTGATCCGCGAAGCGAAAGTGGCACAGATGTATTCGGCCATCCAGACGGGCAGCAATGTCGGCATGCAGACCCTGGACCAGTGCCTGTCCGACCTGGTGCGGCGCGGCACGATTACGGCGGAGACGGCCCGCGCGGCCGCCAAGGTTCCCGAAAACTTCCCCGGATAAATCATGCAAACGACGCAAGAACACTATGGCGCCATGCACGCGCTGCTGGCGCAAATGCGCGCACGGGGCGGCTCGGACCTGTTCATCACGGCCGGCTTTCCGCCCGCCATCAAGCTCGACGGCAAGCTGACACCGCTGGCGGGCACCGCGCTCGATACGCAGCAGGCGGCCGGCTACGTGCGCGCCGTCATGAACGAACGCCAGGCGGCCGAATTCGCGTCCAGCCGCGAAGCCAATTTCGCCATCAGCCCGGACGGCCTGGGGCGTTTCCGCGTATCCGCCTTCGTGCAGATGGGTCAGGCAGGCATGGTCTTGCGCTTGATCAATACCGCCATTCCCACGCTCGATGGATTGGGCCTGCCCTCCATCCTGCAAGACATCGTGATGAGCAAGCGGGGCCTCGTCATCATGGTGGGCGCCACGGGCTGCGGCAAGTCGACCACCTTGGCGGCCATGGTGGGCCACCGCAACGCGCACAGCCACGGCCACATCATCACCATCGAAGACCCCGTGGAATTCATCCATCCGCATGGCAACTGCATCGTCACCCAGCGCGAGGTGGGCGTCGATACGGACGACTGGGCCACGGCCCTGAAAAACACCCTGCGCCAGGCGCCGGACGTGATCCAGATCGGCGAAATCCGCGACCGCGAGACCATGGACCACGCCATCGCATTCGCCGAGACGGGCCATCTGTGCCTGGCGACCCTGCACGCGAACAACGCCAACCAGGCGCTCGACCGCATCATCAATTTCTTCCCCGAAGAGCGGCGCCAGCAGTTGCTGATGGATCTGTCGCTCAATTTGAAGGGCATGATTTCGCAGCGTCTGATCCCCAACAAGGAAGGCGGCGGGCGCAAGGCCGCGCTGGAAATCCTGCTCAATTCGCCGCTGATGAGCGACCTGATCTTCAAGGGCCAGGTGCACGAGATCAAGGAGCTGATGAAAAAATCGCGCGAGCTTGGCATGCAGACGTTCGACCAGGCCCTGTTCGACCTGCACGAAGGGGGCGACATCAGCTATGAAGACGCGCTGCGCAATGCGGATTCCGTCAACGACCTGCGCCTGGCGATCAAGCTCAAGGGCGCAACGGCGCCGGAACCGGCCCCGCAAACGGGCACCACCAAACTGGGGCTCCTCTGACATGCGCAGCATCCACGATTTCCAGGCCGAGGCGCTGGACGGCACGCCGGTCGACCTGGCGCGCTACAAGGGCAAGGTGCTGCTGATCGTCAATACGGCCAGCGCCTGCGGTTTCACGCCGCAATACCAGGGGCTCGAAGCGCTGTACCGCGAATTCCAGGACCAGGGCCTGGTCGTGCTGGGCTTTCCCTGTAATCAATTCCGCCAGCAGGAAGCGGGCTCGAATGCGGACATCGGCGCTTTTTGCGAGAAAAACTTCGGCGTCACCTTTCCCCTGTTTGCCAAGATCGACGTGAATGGCCCGCATACCCATCCCCTGTTTGCGCAATTAAAACAGGCGGCGCCCGGCATATTCGGCACGCAGTCGATCAAATGGAATTTCACCAAGTTTTTGGTGCGCAAGGATGGCAGCGTATTTCGCCGCTACGCGACGGCCAGCAAACCAGCCAGCCTGGCGGCCGACATTCGGCAATTACTACAGGAATAGCACGCGACGCTTTGATTTAAAACAACAAACGATGAAATCAAGCTATCCGTATTTATTTCAAGCTTGATATCAATATTGTGTTTCCAATAGCAAATTTCGGTGATAATGTTGACATAATTATTCGCAGATATCGATCAAAAAAACGATGCCAGTCTTTGGGAAATTCATATCTTCATGGATGCGGATGGGCATTTATTCCCGCCTATGCATTCCTATTTTCTTCCTGATATTCTCCGTTTCCGCTATCCGTTATCACGCCCTGCTCGGTACGGAAACAGCGCTGGCCAAGGCGCGCTACCAGAGCGATGCCCGGCAACTCGACCTGTTCCTGGCCAATAGCGTGCTGCCGCTGGCCGTGCGTACGGACAGTCACACGATGCACGACAGCGTGCGCCAGGTGCTGCGCGGCGCCCTGCCGCTGAACCGCAGCCTCGCCTCCGTGCACTGGGATACGGCTGACGCGCATGTCGAAGTGCTGGCCGACAAACCGCTGGCTGACAGCGTGGAGGCCACGGTGCCGGCGTGGTTCGCGCGCCTGGCCGGCATCACGGCCATCCGCAGCCGCCTGACGGTGGCGCTGCCGGACGGCGGCGACGGCATCCTCGACCTGCACTACACGCCAGGCCTGCCCCTGGCGCAGGTATGGCAGCGGGTGCGCGAGCAGGCCGTCCTCAGCACCATCAATATCGCGCTGGTCTTCCTGCTGCTGGGCTTGATCCTCGCCACGCACCGCCGCTTGCTGGCGCGGCTGGTGCAAGCGACCGACCGCTTCCGCGAAGGCAACTTCGCCGTGCGCCTGGCGGCTGGCGCCACGCCCGAAGCGCAAGCCGTATCGCACTCGTTCAACAGCATGGCCGGCGATGTCGAAGAACTGTTTTCCTCGCTGAAGACCAGCCAGCGCCAGCTGGGCGAGCAGCTGAACGAAACCGTGCACATGCAGCAGGCGCTGCAAAAACTATCATGGCAAAACTACAATGATGTGCTGACGGGTTTGCCCAACCGTGCCGCGCTGGCCGCCCGCTTCGAACAAGAACTGTTCCTGGCGCGCGAACGCCAGCGCCTGCTGGCCGTCTGTCTGTTCGACCTCGACCACTTCCAGGTCATCAACGACCGCTACGGCGCCGAAGCGGGCGATGAAATCCTCAAGCAGGTGGCCGGCCGCCTGCACGGTTTTACGGGCCAGGTCCACTACGCGGCGCGCCTGGGCGGCGATGAATTCGTCATGCTGCTGTGCGGCCAGGCCAATATCGCCAGCATCGAACAGAACGTCACGCAATTGATGCAGGAACTGAGCCGCCCCTACCAGTGCGACCAGCAGGCGCTGCACATGACGGCCAGCGTCGGCATCGCCGTCTATGCGGGCAAGGACTTGAATACGGAAAGCCTGCTGCGCCACGCCGACCACGCCGTCTACCAGGCGAAATTGACGGGGCGCAACCAGTATCACTTCTTCGACACCAACCTCGATGAAGAAGTACGCACGCACCACAACCAGCGCACGGAAGTGCGCCAGGCCCTGATCAACGGCGAACTGCGGCTGTACTACCAACCCAAGGTGAACATGCGCGCCGGCACGGTGGTGGGCATGGAAGCGCTGCTGCGCTGGCAGCATGCGCGCCGCGGCGTGCTGGCACCGGCGCAATTCCTGCCGCTGGTGGAGCAGACGGACCTGATCATCGACATCGGCGAATGGGTGCTGCGCCAGGCCCTGTGGCAGATGCAGCGCTGGGTGGCTTGCGGCAAGCACTGGGTGGTCAGTGTGAATATCGCGGCGCGCCACTTCCAGCGACCCGACTTCGTCTCGCGCCTGGAAACCATCCTCGGCGAATTTCCCGGCGTGTGCGCCAGCATGCTGGAACTGGAAATCCTCGAATCGTCAGCCCTGCACGACATCGAGGACGTACGCCGCATCATCCGCGCCTGCCAGGCGCTGGGCATCACGTTCGCGCTCGACGATTTCGGCACCGGCTACTCGTCGATGTCGTATTTGAAGCGCCTGCCGGCGAACATCGTCAAGATCGACCAAAGCTTCGTGCGCAACATGCTCAACGACCGCGACGACCTGCACCTGGTGCGCGCCGTCATCGGCCTGGCCCGTTCATTCAGCTTGACGGTGATCGCCGAAGGCGTGGAAAGCGTCGAACATGGCGCGCGCCTGATCCAGCTGGGCTGCGACCTGGCGCAAGGCTACGGCATTGCCCGCCCCATGCCGGCCGACGCCGTGCTGGAGTGGGCGAACAATTTCATCCCGGCGCCGCAATGGAAAACTGCGCAATATAGCGAAGTGTCTATTTGACCTGGGACAAAGCGGAGTCGATCAGCTCGATCCAGTGCCGCACGGGCGTCTGCGTGCCCGACTGCAGGTGGCTCAGGCAGCCGATATTGGCCGACACAATTTCATCGGGCTCGCACGCTTCCAGGTTTGCCACCTTGTTGTCGCGCAGCTGCTGCGACAGGGCCGGCTGCAAGATCGAATACGTGCCCGCCGAACCGCAGCACAAATGGCTGTCGGCGCACAGGCGCACGTCGACGCCGACGGCGCGCAGCACCTGCTCCACCTTGCCGCGGATTTGCTGGCCGTGCTGCAGGGTGCATGGCGGGTGATACGCGACCTTTTTGCCGATGCGCCCTTTCAGCTGCGCCACCAGCTCGTTTTCAAACGCCGGCATGATCTCGGACAGATCGCGCGTCAGCGCGGCGATGCGCCGCGCCTTCTCCGCATACTGGGCGTCGTGCGCCAGCAAATGGCCGTATTCCTTCACCGTGGCGCCGCAGCCGGACGCCGTCATGACGATGGCTTCGGCGCTGTCCACGCCGTCTACGTAGGGCCACCAGGCGTCGATATTGCGGCGCATGTCGTCCAGCGCCGCTTCCTGGTCGTTCAGGTGATGGCGCAGCGCGCCGCAGCAACCGGCCTTCGGCGCGACGATCAATTGCACGCCCAGCGCATCGAGCACGCGCGCCGTGGCCGCGTTGATGTTCGGCGACATGGCCGGCTGCACGCAGCCATCGAGCAGCAGCATACTGCGCGCGTGCTGGCGCGCGGGCCATGTGCCGGCGGCGGCGCCCGGGCGCAATTTATCCTGCAAGCCTTTTGACAGCAAGGGCCGCAGCGCCTGCCCCGCCTTGTACACGGGCGTAAACAGCCAGCGGCGCGGCAAGGCTTCCTTCAGGGCGAAGCGCAAGGCGCGTTCGCGCAAGGGGCGCTGCACGCGCTGCTCGACGACGTTGCGGCCGATGTCGACCAGGCGCCCGTACTGCACCCCCGAGGGACAGGTCGACTCGCAGTTGCGGCAGGTCAGACAGCGGTCCAGGTGCGTCTGCGTCTTGGCCGTGACGGGCGCGCCTTCGAGCACTTGCTTGATCAGGTAGATGCGTCCGCGCGGGCCATCGAGCTCGTCGCCCAGCAGCTGGTAGGTGGGACAGGTGGCCGTGCAAAAGCCGCAATGCACGCAGGCGCGCAGGATGGCTTCGGCTTCGTCGCCTGCCGGCGTATTCTTGATGAAATCGGCGAGATTGGTTTGCATGCGCGCTCAATACATTCTGTGCGGGTTGAAGATGCCGGCAGGGTCGAAAGCCTGCCGCAGGCGCTGGTGGATGGTGGCGATGGCGGGCGCCAGCGGGTGGAACACGCCCACCGCCTTGTCGCCGCCGCGGAACAGGGTGGCGTGGCCGCCAAGAGCGGCCACGGCCTGGCGGATGTGCCGGGCGCTATCGGCGTCGGCATCGCCGTCGAGCTTCAGCCAGCGCTGCGCGCCGCCCCACTCGATCAGCTGGCGCCCTTTTAAAATCACGGCGCTGGCGTGCGGCGGCAGCGACAAGCGCCACAAGCTGCCCGCGCCCGCAAAGAAAGCATGCGTCTGCTCGCGCACGGCCAGCCAGAAGGCGGTCGCCTCATCGGCTGCCAGCAGCTCGCCACCCAGCGTGCGCAGCGCCGCCGACACGGCAGCTTCAGCGCCGGACAGGCGCACCGTCAGCACGCCGTCATGCCAGCAGCTGGCGGAGATCGGCAGTGGCTTGCCCGCCCATTCATTGAGCATGCGCAAGGCGGCGATTTCCGCGCACGCCACGCGCAACGTCGCTTCGCGCAGCGGCAAGGGCAGCACCTTCAGCGACACTTCCAGGATCAGGCCCAGCGTGCCCATGGACCCCGCCAGCAGGCGCGAGACATCGTAGCCGGCCACGTTTTTCATGACTTGCCCGCCGAAAGCCAGGCGTTCGCCATGGCCGTCCATCAGCACGGCGCCCAGCACGAAATCACGCAGCGCGCCCGCGCTGGCGCGGCGCGGGCCGGACAGCGCACTGGCGACGACGCCGCCCAGCGTGGCGCCAGCGCCGAAATGCGGCGGTTCGAACGCCAGCATCTGCTTGCGCGCGGCCAGCGCCGCCTCGATCTCGGCCAGCGGCGTGCCGCAGCGGGCCGTGATCACCAGTTCCGTCGGTTCATAGTCGATGATGCCGGCATACGCGCGCGTGTCGAGCACTTCGCCGTCGAATTGCTGGCCATACCAGTCTTTCGTGCCGCCGCCGCGCAGGCGCAAGGGCTTGCCCGCCGCGCTGGCCGCCAGGATGGCCTGCCTGAATTGTTCCACTATCGCTTGCAAAGGAGTCTCCGGTGGTTAAAAACGGGGCAGGTTGGCGAATGGCAGGCGCCCTGCCGTCACATGCATCTTGCCGAATTCGGCGCAGCGGTTCAAGGTGGGGATCGCCTTGTCCGGGTTCAGCAGGGTATGCGGGTCGAAGGCGCGCTTGACGGCAAAGAAGGCATCGAGCTCGGCGCGCGTAAACTGCACGCACATGGAATTGATCTTTTCCATGCCCACGCCATGCTCGCCCGTGATGGTGCCGCCGACGGCCACGCACAGGGCTAATATGTCCGCGCCAAACGCCTCGGCGCGCTCGAATTCACCGGGCTTGTTGGCATCGAACAGGATCAGCGGGTGCAGATTGCCGTCGCCCGCGTGGAACACATTCGCGCAGCGCAAGCCATGCGTCGTTTCCATGCCGGCGATGCCCGTCAGGACTTCCGCCAGTTTTTTTCGCGGGATGGTGCCGTCCATGCAGTAGTAATCGGGTGAGATGCGCCCGGCGGCGGGAAACGCGTTCTTGCGGCCGGACCAGAACTTCATGCGCTCCGCTTCCGACTGCGAGACGGCGATGGCGCTGGCACCCGCCCCTTCCAGCACGGCCGTCATGCGGGCGATTTCCTCTTCCACTTCCTCGTGCGTGCCGTCCGCTTCGCACAGCAAAATGGCGGCCGCGTCGATGTCATAGCCCGCCTTGACGAACGGTTCAACCATGCGCGAAGACGTCTGGTCCATCATTTCCAGCCCGGCCGGGATGATGCCGGCGGCAATCACGTTGGCCACGGCGTTGCCGCCCGTGACGACGTCGTCAAAGGACGCCATGATGACTCTGGCCGTGGCCGGTTTCGGGATCAGTTTCACGGTCACTTCCGTGACGATGCCCAGCATGCCTTCGGAGCCGATGAAGACGGCCAGCAGGTCGAGACCCGGGGAGTCGAGGCATTCGCCGCCCAGTTCCAGCACGTCGCCATCGATGGTGACGATGCGCACGCGCAGCACATTGTGCACGGTCAAGCCGTATTTCAGGCAATGCACGCCGCCCGAGTTTTCCGCCACGTTGCCGCCGATGCTGCAGGCGATCTGCGAGGAGGGATCGGGTGCGTAGTACAGCGCGTGGGGTGCCGCCGCTTCGGAAATGGCCAGGTTGCGCACGCCCGGCTGCACCACGGCCGTGCGCGCATAGGCATCCAGACGCACGATGCGGTTCAGGCGCGCCGTCGACAGCACCACGCCGTCGGCAATCGGCAAGGCGCCACCCGACAAGCCGGTGCCGGCGCCGCGCGGCACGATCGGCACCTTCAGTTCCCGGCAGACGCCGAGGATGGCGATGACCTGTTCCTCCGTATCCGGCAGGGTGACCACCATCGGCAGCTGGCGGTAGGCGGCCAGGCCGTCGCATTCATACGGGCGCGTATCTTCGGCGTCGGACAGCACGCAGCGGGCCGGCAGCACGGCCAGCAGGGCCGCGACGACGGCTTGCTGGCGCGCGGCGGTCAATCCAGGTTCAGGGGCGGCATTGAGCATAAGAAGGGGGGAATGGGCATGGGCGTGCAACGATTGTAAGCACAAAAGTGGCACGCAGCGCTTTTTTTGTCCATTTCGAAGCCAAATCCGCGGCCAGGCGGCACGCAGTGTCGTATGCTGCCCCCATTCTTCATTGACAGGATCAGCATCATGGGCAACCGACTCTCGAAAATCGCCACGCGCACGGGCGACAATGGCAGCACCGGCCTGGGCGACGGCAGCCGCACCAGCAAGGACAGCGCCCGCATCCACGCCATGGGCGACGTGGACGAACTCAATTCCCATATCGGCTTGCTGCTGTGCGAAGCCATGCCCGACGCCTTGCGCGAAGAGCTGGTGGCCATCCAGCACGATCTGTTCGACCTGGGCGGGGAAATCTGCATCCCCGGCTACCAGCTGATCAAGGAAGAGCATGTGCTGCGCCTCGATGATTTACTGGCGAAATACAATGCGGACTTGCCCGCCTTGAGTGAATTCATCCTGCCCGCCGGTTCGCGCGCCGCCTCGCTGGCGCATGTCTGCCGCACCGTGTGCCGCCGCGCCGAGCGCAGCATCGTCGCGCTGGCGAATGCGGAAACCATCCACGAGCATCCGCGCCAGTACGTGAACCGCCTGTCGGACCTGCTGTTCGTGCTGTCGCGCGTGCTGAACCGCTTTGCCGGCGGTAGCGACGTGCTGTGGCGGCACGACCGCACGCGGGGCTAACGTCACCAACGCCGGCCTGGCCAGCCGGCAAACTTTATTGAATGCTAAGTAATCCTCAGGAAATTATTGTGAAATTATGACGAACAGAACCGGATGCTATGCAAGGCGCCCGCTGCGACGCAGTGCGAGCACTGTAGCAGCGGGCAAGCCTCGTCGGCCACCTTGCAGAGCGCCGGTTATGGAAGTCAGAAATCACAATAATTTATTGGGGGTTACTTAGTCTTGAGCGCAGCGGTTATAGCACAGCTGATGAACCTTGGTGCAGGCGCCTGCCGACCCTGGACGGGCGATCACGCACTGATCCAGAGCGTCATCACACTGCGCATAGCATTCCGGCTCGCCGCCGGCGATCGCATACGAGGCGCTGACGCCCATGGCAAACAAAAAGAAACCCAGTTTTTTGAACATAAGCACTCCTGTTGAATTGACAGACGATCACTGACATCCATGGCGCGCCGTCTCTTACGCGCCATCCGGCAATCAGATTCTCTTCAGCGCCGCTTCCAGCGCGCCCGTATTGAAACCCTGGATTTTGCGGTTGCCGATCAACACCACGGGCACGCCGCCGCCGCCGAGTTCCTCATGCGCTTTTTTTGCTGCCGGGGACTTCTCGATATCGAGATCGACGAATTCGATCTTGTTTTCCTTGAAATACGCACGCGTCTTGGCGCAATAGCCGCACCAGTCCGTGCCGTACAACACCACCTTCGCCTGGGCATTCGGGAAATACGCGGCGTAATTGCCCTCGGTGTAATTTGACTTGAGCAAGCCGGGCAACAGGGACAAGCCATAACCGCTGCCCAGGCCGGCGGCCAGGATCAAGCCATACATGGCGATGGTTTTAATTTTTTTCTGCATCATAAGTATTGTCAGAGGCGTCAATGATCGAAGGCGGCCGGTGCAGCATGCGCTTGCCGGCCGCCTCGCAATGCAAAAAAAGATATCAGGTGCCGGCTTGGCAGACTCTCAGGCAGGCTTTGTAACTGCCGATGCAAAAGGGGGACCTGTCGCCATTCATCATCGTGCATTCCCGCAATTCCTCCTCGCAGCTAGAGCAGTCGATATCGGAAGCGATGGCATAGGAAGCGCTCAAACCCAGGGTAAAAATAAACGCGGCAATCTTTTTCATTTACTACTCTCCATGTTAGCGATTGCATCAGGCAAAGCCGGCAATCGCGTCAGATCAGTCGTAAAAATCCATACAGATTTCGTCTTTGCTTGCTACAAAAACGAATATAGACCGCACTTATTTTAGAGTCAATGTTTCCTTTCAATAAATTTCCACTTTGGAAAATATATCGGCAAGGCCCGTGAAATGTGGCATTTGGAGAGATTGCGGGGCGTCAAACGTCTATACAATATCGGCGCCGCAAGCAGGAAAGGCCGGTTGCGGGCGCAACCGGCCGAGCGGCTACAACGCTTCGAGAAAACTCTTCAGCGCGATGATTTCCCCGGACGTCAGCTGCAATGGCTGCAGCAGGGGCGACGTGACGGGGAACTTCGGATCGGCCGCTTGCTGCGCGTTTTGCGGCACGGGGCGCGACATGCCCGCGTTATACATGTTCAGCAAGCCCACCATCTGCGGAAACAGGCCGTTGTGCATCCACGGCCCCGATTGCGCCACGCCGCGCAAGCCCGGCGTGCGGAACTTGCCCACGTCCCCATCCTTGCCCGTCACCAGATAGCGCCCCAGGTCTTCATATTTCTTGCGTCCGTAATACGTCAGCCCCAGGTTATGGAATTGCTGATCCGTCAGCAAGGCACCGCTGTGGCACGTCATGCAGCGCGCCTTGGTGCGGAACAGATGCAGGCCCAGCAGCTCGCGGTCGTTCAGGGCCGTGCGTTCGCCTTCCAGGAAAGTATCGAAACGCGTGACGGGCGGCAGCAGGGTGCGCTGGTAATCGGCCAGCGCCGTCAGGATGCGCGGCAGGGTCACGCCGGCGCCCTGGCCGAAAGCCGCATCGAACTGCGCCGGGTAATCATCGAGCGCGGCCAGCTTGGCCGCCAGGGCCGGCACGTCCATGGCCATCTCGTCCGGATGCTGCAAGGGCCCCAGCGCCTGCTCTTCGAGAGAGCTGGCACGGCCATCCCAGAACAGCGGCTTGATCTGCGCCACGCCCAACAAGCCAGGCGTATTGCGCTGGCCCAGCCGCCCTTCGTGTCCGACGGAAACGCGCTTGCTGTCGGCAAAGCTGTGCGCGGGACTGTGGCAGCTGAGGCAAGCCACCGCATTCGAACGCGACAATCGGGGGTCGTTGAACAGACGCTGCCCCAGCGCCACGACGGCCGGCGCCAAGGACGGCACCGGCACGGGCATGGCCGAGACCGGGGCCATTTCCAGCGGCGTGACGCCATCGGCCACCTGCGGCCGGGGCCAGCTGGCGATCGGCCGCGCATACGTCTGGCGCAGACAGGCCAGATCCCAGCCGCTGGCGCCAGCGCAAGGTTCAACGGCTGCGGCAGCGCCCTCGCGCGCCTGGCCATCGAGGCTGAGTAACAGGGCGCCGCCCGCCAGCAAGGCGGCCAGGGCGACAGTGGTTTTTTTCAGGTGGGATGCGATGCTCATGCGCCTGCCGTCATGGTTATTGTCATTAGAAGCGGTAGCCGAGTTCCAGCGTAAACTGGCGGCCTTTTTCATACACGACTTCGGTCGTCAACTGGAGCAGGGGATTGCTGCGGTTGCTGACGTTCTCGATCCCCAGGTTCACAAAGCCCTCGCCCGGCCCGGTCTTCGGCAGCGCGTACTGCACGCGCAGGTCCCAGGTGATGGACTTGCCTACCGTAACGTCCCGGTAGACTTTCGCCACCTCGCCGTCAAACAGCTTGGCCTCGCCCGTCGCCGCCATGCCCGTTTCCGGCCCCCGTACGCGCAAGAAGTTATCCACTTTCAGGCGGTACGCGGGCACATCGGTCGACAGCAGCAGGCGCGCCGTCCAGGGCCGGTTGTAATTGTTCGCCGGGCGATCCACCCAGCGCATGAACTTGCCCTGGTAATAAATGTATTTACCCAGGTCGTCCGACAGTTCGTTCAGGGTGTTGTCGTAATCGGCATGCGAGCTGCTGGTACGCGTGTGGTCATAGCCGAAGTGCAGCTGCGTGGCGCTGCCGCCCCAGCGCAGCGGGCGCGCCGTTTCGGCGGCCAGGGTCCACACTTTGCTGTCGGTGCGGCCGATGTTGTCCCAGCGGTAATTCGCGGCCGATTCCAGGTGCTGCACCATCTCGTCGCGGCCTTCGCGCAGCACGCGCTTGGCGCTCCACTTCACGCCCCCCCATTGCTGGCTGATGCCCAGCATTTTTTCATCCGTGTACGGCACCTTCATCTCGCCCGTCTTGTACCAGGCCCAGTTGGTGGCCATCTCGGGCGCCGCCCAATCCTTCAGCAAGCCACCCGTCAAGGTACGATTTTGCGGAGCGGTCTGCAGTGCCAGGCGTTTCGAGAGCGCATAGAAATCGAAGAAATTGCGGCCATAGTAGCGGTTGGCGCCCACCTCGATCTGCGTCGTGCCCTTGCCGGCCACATCCCAGAAAGCCGACAGGCGGGGCGCGATACTGGACTTCGGCGACAGCTCGTCACTGTCGTAGCGCGCACCCAGGCGCAGGCGCACGTCGCCCAGCCTAACGTCGTCCTGCAGGAAGGCGCCGCGCATCTTGTTGCCCAGCTCATAGGCGCCCGCGTAGAAAATGATGCGCTGCCTCAGGTACTGGCCGCGCACGTTCGGCGCCGCGTTCCAGGGCGTGGCCAGGGAGCAAAATTGCGTATCCACCCCGCCGCCCGCCATATTGCAGGAATTGATATCGAACGACCCCGTGTATTGTTCATACTGGGTGTTGCGGCGGTAGCTCGAACGCTGCGTACCCAATTCCAGGCCCGCCTGGAAGCTGTGCGACATGCCCAGCCAGTCGACGGGTTCCCACTTCAGCTTGCCCTGATACTGGGCGTTTTCCTGCTCCTGATCCACATCGCCATAGCCGCCCTCGCCGCCATTCCACGCCGAGCCGGTCGTCTTCACGCCCCAGTTCTTGTCATTCGAGTAGCGCCATAATTTCCAGATGCTTTCATCGGCACGGCGCGAACTGTCCATCCTGCTCCAGCTCAAACGGTGTTCTGCGGTGGCGTTGCCCAGCAGCGCCAGCGGGTGCGTCAAGCCCAGGTTGACGCCATTGCCGCCGCTCTGCAGGTGGAAGTCGCTGTTTTTCGAGTTAGCAATAAAATAATCGCCGCTGGCCGGCGCATGCATGAGCGAGAAATCGGCCAGCACGCCGGGGCGGATGGTCCAGAAACCGCGCACGAAGGCATTGTCGCTGCCGCGCTTTTGTACCTTGCGATTGGCGTCGCCGGCGCTTTGCAAGCCGTTGACATAGGCGTTCAGGGGGATTTCCGAGGTCTTGCGGACCAAGCTGCCGATCAGGCTGAAATTCTCCGTCACCTTGCCCTGCAGCGCGGCGCGGTACGTCCATTTCTCGAATTCGGGCTGCAAGGCCGCCGTCGTCGAGGTGGCGGCGCTTTCCTTCTGGCTGTCGTTGAGCTTGTATTGCATCCACGACGAGCGCGTGCTTTCCACGGAAACCTGGCCGGACAGCTTGCGCGTGGGCGCGCAGGTATTGGCCTTCACCACGCCGCCCTTGAAACGGCCATATTCGGCGCCGATGTTCGAGTCGAGCACCGTCACGTCGCACAGCAGGGTGGTATCGACGGCAAAGCCCTGGCTGGCCGACGGTGGCGTGGTATTGTTGTTGGTGTTGCCGACGCCTTTGCCGGGATGGTTGGTGGGGCCGATATCGTTGTTGAGCGACATGCCGTCCATCTGGTACAGATTATCGTAGAACTTGGCGCCATTGATGCTGATGTCGGCCGGCGCCAGCTCACCCTGGGTGGCGGAGGCTTGCTGCTTGTTATCGAATTGCACGCTGGGGTTGATGCGCAACAAGCTCGTGACATTGCCGTCGATGCCCTTCATCGCTTCGATCTGGCGCCTGTCCAGGCGCTGTTCGCCCACGGAGACACGTTCGGCTTGCAAGCGCACTTCGGGCAGCACCTGCGGTGCCGGTTCATCGGCGTCCGCTTCGGCGGCAAGAACAAGGGGAGAGGCGGCGCTGGCGCCAAAGGCCAGGCCGATGGCCAGCACGGACTGGCGCAGGGTAAAAATGGAAGACATGAAGAACCTTCAACTGCGGATGGGAAAGGGGCAGTCTCATGATGCCGCCCTTCACTTGATCCTTCAGTGTCGTCTTCTCATGCTGCCAGTTGCAAATGATAACTATTACTATTCGCATTTACAAGACAGAAAAATCAAAACTTGGCTGTTTTTTTGACATGCGTAAAAATTTCGGGCAGCCTGTGGCATCTGCGCCACGCCGCTCGCTTATGCGGGAGCCGCCACCCTGGGCGGCTGCGCATGCACATGTTCGCGCAGCAAGCCGCGCAACAACTGCACCTGCGTCACGGCGTCGGCCTGCAAGGCAGTCAAACCCTCGGCCGCACAGGGCCCCGGCGCGGATGCAGGAGGGACACCGTGCAGCAATGCATCCATTTCGGCACTGACCTCGGCAATCCACTGCTGCAGCTCGGGCGGCGCCGGCTCGGCCTGGGGACTCAGACTGATGCGCGCCGTGCTGCCCGCCACGCGGCGTAGCAGCGGCAAGGTGCGCAGTGCCGCCAGGCCCACGCCGGCGCTGCGGTCGAGGCGGCGCTCGATGCGCAAACGCTGCAGCACTTGTTCCGCGTTATTGCTGGCCAGCCCCGCCTCGCGACGCAGGTGCGCGATGGCGCTATCCCATTTACCGCCGGCCGCCAGCACGGCCAGCAGGTATTTCAGGTTGGCCGACACGGCTTTCGCCAGGCGCTGGTCCAGGTCGTCCGCTTCGCGGTCGGGCCACAGGAAAAACGTGGCCAGCAGAGCCAGCACGCAACCGAGCACATTGTTGCCCAGACGGCTAGCCGCATACACCATCTCGCTGGCGGGCGCCGCATAGTCGGCCACCAGCACGAAGGCGGGCGTCATGAACAGCACGTGCAGGCTGTAGCTGACCCTGCGCAAAGCCATGGTGGCGACGATCAGGGGAAACACCACCAGCGAGATCGCCAGCGGGGTATGCACGGCCAGGCCGATCAGCACGGCCAGCACGGCGCCCAGCACGCTGCCAGCGACCCGCTCGATGCCGCGCGGCCAGGTGGTCGACACGGACGGCTGCAGTATCAATAAGGTCGCCATGGTGGCCCAGTAGCCGAAGGGAATGTGCAGCGCCTCGACCAGCAGGAAGCCGGCCGTCGTCGCCAGCGACACGCGCGCCGCATGGCGCCAGCTCAGCGACTGCGGCGTGGCGTTGACTTTCGCCATCTGCCACGCCTGCCCCAGCGCCAGGAAGGCCGCCTCGCGCCATGGCAGCTGCGCCGCGCGCGGCAAGCCCAGTTCCATGAAGTCCACGTTCAGGCGCAGCGGCAGCAAGGCGCCCAGCGCCGCTTCCAGGCGCCGTCCGCAGCCCGCCAGGCGGCGCTGCGATTCCAGGGGCGGCGTTTCCGGCTGGCGCTGCACGGCTTGCCCCAGGCGGCGCAGCAGCACGGCCATCACTTCCAGGCTGCGCCGCGCGCGCGGGTCCCGGCGCAGGCGCTGCTGCTCGCGCTCGCAGGTATGCGTGACGGCGATCAGATAGGCGAAAATGCGCTCGGCGTCGCTGAGCGCCAGCAGCAGGTTGTCGTACAGGGCGCTGCGGCCAGCGCGCGCGGGCGGCACGGCGGCCAGCGCCACGCGCGCCGCTTCCAGCGCGGCGCGCGCCTGCGAACGGTAGCTGGCGCCATGCGCGGCAACACCCGCCTGCGCGGCGTCATGTTCGAGGAAGCGCGCATTGTCGCGCGCGATACCGGCCAGGCGCGAATACGCGGCGCGGATGGCGCGCCTGGCAGGGCTGAATGGGTGGATGCGCCAGACGGTAAAACTGAGCACCGTGGCAAACAGGCAGCCGAACATGTACAGGCCCAGGAAGGGCGCCGTCTGCGTCATCGATTCCAATGGGTGCGTGACCATCACCACGCAGGCCGTGGCCGCCAGGATGGCCACTTGCGCCGTGGCCGCGCCCCAGATGCGCGCCAGCGCGCCGGCCCAGGAAAACAGCAGCACGGCGATGGCGGCCGTCGCCACGCCATGCCCGGCCGCCAGCGCCGTCAGGCCGCCGGCCACGGTCGACAGCAGGCCGAAGCCCAGCATCGACACAAAACGCATGCGCCGCGTGCCGGCCGCGTCCGCCAGGCAAGTCCAGAAGGCGCCGATGGCGGCCCAGGAAAAATCGGGCTGATCGAACAGCAGGCCCAGCAGCAGCATGGCGCTCGATGCGCAGGCGGCCCGCAAGCCCTCGGACAGATTCGTTTCATCGATGGCCAAGGTGACCATCCACAGGGGGCGGCGCTGCGACAGGGTGTCGGTATAGGCGTGCATGCCCGTCAGCCAGCGGCCGACCAGTGCACGCGAACGGCGGTGAAGTTTCCTGAAATGCAAGATCAGCTTTGAAAGGTATCAAAGCGTCATCGTATCACCGCCAGTCACAAAAATGTTGCAGTGCAGCGTAATGTGGCGATGCTGCTTAGGAGAATATGGCAGGGGATGGCAATGAAATTAACATCCGCACCAAATCTTGCTGGCGCTCCTCACCCGTTTTTTTCAGCAATGCCCGCAACTGGGTACGGGCCGTCGGCACCCCCACGTGATATTTATGCGCATAGTCATCGATCGACATTCCACTACCGAGTTCATGTGCCAGCCGCGCTTCCGCCGGCGTCAGCGGAAACCACTGCATCAACTGGCTGGGCGACGCCATCTTCTTGCTCTTTCCCAAGCTAAAGATCAGCACCACCGCCGTCCCCACCGTGCCTTGCAAGGCGTTGTAGCCGTGTTCGCCGGGATCGCAGGAAAACGGCAGCGCCGTCACATACAGCGGCGTGGTCGAGCGTATGCGCAGGCTATGCACGCGGCCATCCGCACGCACTTGCCGGAACAGCATGTCCAGTTCGCTGCCATCGACCAGTTTGCCATGCACCACATCGGGACGGGGCCGCCCGAGTATGCAGTTTTCCGCAAACTGATTGGCAAAGGTAACATTGCGCAAGGCATTGATGCCAATCACGCCATAATGCAGCGCATTCAAGGCAAATTCGCTGACGGCAAATGCCTGGGCGACCGGTGCAGCCTGGATCAGCGCTTCCACCGTGCGTTTCAGGTGCGTGCCGAGCGCGCTGAAATGCCGGTGTTCCTCATCCGTAAAATCAGCGCGTCCGGCGCCGTGATTGAATCCCACGTAAATACTCTGCTGCTCGCCACGGTATAAGCACGCGCCGATGAGATAACGCAAATCATGGGGAATCAGATAATCCTGATAAAACTCGCTGCGCGCGACGAAAGCCGGGCCGCAAATGGAACTGCAGCGATAAGTCTGTCCCGTCGGGACGCTGTCGACAAAATGGCGACGCGGATCAATTCTTCCATATTCCTGCGCATACTGTTCCACCGCCGCTACTCTATCCTTGTTAGTGACGATGGTGAATGATTCCTCGCCTGCCGAGGTAATACCGAACAAGTGGCAAAAATCGGAATCCATCATGGCGTTGATCCCCGTGAGCGCAGGCGTCAGCAATGCAGGCTGCAGCACCGTCTGATATAAGTCGCCCAACGATTTATCCCACTGCTCCATATCCAGTTTCATTTGGCGTCCCGGATCTTTTAAAAGAAGAAATACATCATGGATTTGTTTTGGCAGCCTGGCGCATTGTGCCAGCATGGGCGCCAACACAATATCATCAGTTTGAATGAAACCGCTGCCATGCTATTGCATCGACAATGTGCAAGCTTACCGATGTTTCCATTGTTAATGGAAACATATTCATCCACTCGATGCCCTGTCTTCCCATGAAAAGCCGCCCATGTCCTTGCACCCGACACTTTATATATTGCTTGCCACCTTGCTGCTCGGCGGCTGCGATCAGCAAACTGCCGCCGTCGCCAGCGCCCCGGCTCCCGTCAGCACCAGTAGCAACGCAGACGCCGGATCTGGCGCGAGCGTAGGGCAGGACGGCATTCCCCAATTACAGCGCGAGGCCTTGCTGCCGCTTGCGGCATACATCGCCGATCCTGCTTCCCCGCAAGAGCCGAATGCAGGAGAAACCCGGATTTCGGAGCATTTTCGCCAGATGTACTGGTCAGCAGCCAAGCGCGACGACACCTTGCTGGCCGTCGATTTCATTGCAGGTTTCCCGAAAGTACAAGACAGTTTTCAACGCATGGACTTGATCCGCTCGAATCGCGCCCTGCTCGACTCGGCCTTTGCGGACGCCCGTGCCAACAAGCACTTTTCCATCTACTATCGGAAGGCCGCGCCCTTGCAGCTGCAACACTATGACGACAAGGAAAAAGGCTTCTCGTTTCAGCTGGACTGGTCCGAGGACCGCGAGCTGTACTTCGCCAAACCGAACACGCCGGGCATACAGCGCGACAGGTGGCGATTGTTGGTGCTCGGCGGTAGCGTGCCTGCCTCGCAAGCGGCGCAGTCAGCCATATTCCGGCCGCCCAGTGAAGACGCTGCGCGCCACATTGAAAGCAGGCTGGCAAAGGTCGGCAATCCTGACGGCAAGGCGCTGTCATTACCGGTCATCCTGCTGGGCCATACGGTCGCCGCCCACGTCCACCAGTTTGAGTACCGCGTGGTTTTTGTCGTCGATGCCGTCGTCGCCCTCGATCCCACTGATCGCACGCCGTTGTTTACGCTCGATGCCACGCATCTGGGCCGCAGTTTCCCCATTCGGAACAAGGAAACCGCTGAACTGCTCGGTGCGCCATATCCCCAGACGACCCATGCACGTTTCATGTAATCACTGGAGAAAAAATGGACAACGAACGTGAAATGAGCGGTATCTTTGCCAATAACGATTTGGGGGTGGGCGCCACGCGCCAGGAACAGATCGACGCTGGCGTTTCTTATATGGATACTCCCTACGATGCGGCCAACAAGGTCACGCAATACAGGCTGCCGCCTACCCTGCCGATGACAGACGGTGGCCACGGCACGTCCGTGCTGCCCCTGTTTTTCGGCGTCGCCGTGCTGTTTGTGGGATTGATACTGGCTGTCGGCTATTTTTCCAAGTATGGCGTCATGGCCTTGCTCGGTCTGGCCATGTCGGGACTGATCACTGTCCCCGTCATGATCGCCATTGCCATCAAGCGCTGGCCTGTCGTCAGGCAGCATCTCAAGAAGATAGGCTTGGTCTTTTTGGCTGGCTATGTGCTGGGCATGATACTTGGCCCCTTCATCACGCTGGCAGCGCATATTTACACGATTTACCTCTTACTCAAGTGTAAGCCGATGCGCAAATAGCAGGCCAACAGCCCAATGAAAAAGCGACGCATGGCGTCGCTTTTTCATTGGGGCAATATCAAGATCAACTGACCATGGCCAGGCGTGGCCCGGCGGACGGGAAACGCTGCTCGATCGAGGCGGCGATGCCGGTGGCGTCGAGGCCCACGCTTTTCAGCAGTTGCACGGGGTCGCCATGGTCGATGAAGACGTCCGGCAAGCCCAGCATCAAAATCGGCTTGACGATACCTTCGGCAGCCAGGGCCTCGGCCACGGCCGAACCGGCGCCGCCCATGATGCAGCCCTCTTCCACCGTCACCAGATAATCGTGGTCAAACGCCAGTTGTTTCACCAGCGCCACATCGAGCGGCTTGACGAAGCGCATGTTGGCGACCGTCGCGTCGAGCTTCTCGCCCGCCGCCACGCTCGGTGCCACCATGGAGCCAAAGGCCAGGATGGCGATGCGCTTGCCGTGGCGCTTGAGTTCGCCCTTGCCGATCTCGATGCTGGTCAGTTCCGGCACGATGGCCACGCCGGCGCCGGCGCCGCGCGGATAGCGAATGGCGGCCGGGCCCGGATAGTGGTAACCCGTCGTCAACATTTGACGGCATTCGTTTTCGTCGGACGCGGCCATGATGACCATGTTCGGGATGCAACGCAGGAACGCCATGTCGTAATTTCCCGCGTGCGTGGCGCCGTCGGCGCCCACCAGGCCGGCGCGGTCCAGCGCGAACGTCACGTCCAGGTTTTGCAGGGCCACGTCGTGGATCAGCTGATCGTAGGCGCGCTGCAGGAAGGTGGAATAAATGGCCACGACGGGTTTCAATCCCTCGCAAGCCAGGCCGGCGGCGAAGGTCACGGAATGCTGCTCGGCAATGCCCACGTCAAAGTAACGGTTCGGGAACTGCTGTTCGAACTTGACCATGCCCGAGCCTTCGCGCATGGCGGGCGTGATGCCCACCAGGCGCTTGTCGTGCGCGGCCATGTCGCACAGCCAGTTGCCAAACACTTCCGTGTAGGTCATCTTGCCCGGCGCCGTGGCCGGCTTGATGCCTTCGAGTGGATTGAACTTCGGCGTGCCGTGGTACAGGATCGGTTCGGCCTCGGCCAGCTTGTAGCCTTGCCCCTTCTTGGTGACCACATGCAGGAATTGCGGACCCTTCAATTGCTTGATATTTTGCAAGGTCGGGATCAGCGAATCGAGGTCGTGGCCATCGATGGGGCCGATGTAATTGAAACCGAATTCCTCGAACATGGTGGCGGGCACGACCATGCCCTTGGCGTGCTCTTCGAAGCGCTTCGCCAGTTCCAGCACGGGGCCGGGCAAGACAGATTTGCCGACATTTTTCGCCGCCGCATAGAACTGACCCGACATCAGCCGCGCCAGGTGGCGGTTCAGCGCGCCCACGGGCGGCGAGATCGACATGTCGTTGTCGTTCAAAATCACCAGCAGGTTGATGTCTTCTTGCACGCCCGCATTGTTCATCGCCTCGAACGCCATGCCGGCCGTCATTGAACCGTCGCCGATCACGGCGATCGCATGCAGCGGGTCGCCCTTGATCTTGGCGGCCTGCGCCATGCCCAGCGCTGCGGAAATGGACGTCGACGAGTGCGCCGTGCCGAAGGTGTCGTATTCGCTCTCGTCGCGCTTCGGGAAGCCGGAAATGCCATCCTTCTGGCGCAGGGTATGCATGCGCTCGCGCCGGCCCGTCAAAATCTTGTGCGAATAGGTCTGGTGGCCCACGTCCCAGACGATGCGGTCGTGCGGCGTGTTGAACACGTAGTGCAGCGCGACGGTCAGCTCGACCGTGCCCAGGTTGGACGACAGGTGGCCGCCCGTCTTGGAGACGGAATCGAGCAGGAAGCTGCGCAATTCCTGCGCCAGCGGCACCAGTTGCGAGCGGGCCAGCTTGCGCACTTGCGCTGGTTCATTGATAGTTTCTAACAGTTTCATTTATGCCTTCCGCTGCACGACCAGGTCTGCCAGCTCGCGCAGACGGCGTGCCTTGTCCCCGAATGGCGCCAGCGCCGCATGGGCGTCGCACCGCAATTGTTCTGCCAGGGCTCTCGATGGTTCCAGCCCCAGTATCGATACGTAAGTGGGCTTGTTGGCGGCCGCATCCTTGCCCGCCGTCTTGCCCAGGGTGGCCGAATCGGCCGTGGCGTCGAGCACGTCGTCAACCACCTGGAACGCCAGGCCGACGGCGCGCGCATACGCGTTCAGCGCCGTCATCTCGTCTGGCGTCAAGTCCTTGCCCGCCAGCGCTCCCAGGATCACGGCCGCGCGCAGCAAGGCGCCCGTTTTGAGTTGATGCATCTGTTCCAGCTGCGGCAAGGTCAAGGCCAGGCCGACGCTGTCGAGATCGATCGCCTGGCCGCCGCACATGCCGCTTGACCCGGAAGCGTGCGCCAGCAGCTTGATCATCGCCATTTGCCGCGCCGGCGGAATGGCCGCGCCGTCGGCCAGCAGCATGAACGCCTGCGATTGCAGCGCGTCGCCGACCAGCAGGGCCGTCGCTTCATCGTAGGCGATGTGCACGGTGGGCTTGCCACGGCGCAAGGCATCGTCATCCATGCACGGCATGTCGTCATGCACCAGCGAATACACGTGAATCATTTCCAGCGCGCAAGCGGCGCGCGCGAGGGTATCTTGATCGGCATCAAACAATTCACCGGCCGCCATCACCAGCAGCGGACGCACGCGCTTGCCGCCGCCCAGCAACGCATAGCGCATGGCCGCGTGCAACTTGTGCGGTACGGCGCCCGCCGCCGGCAGAAATTGCTCGAGCCGGCCTTCCACGCCGGACTGGGTCGCTTGCATCCAGTCGCCGAAGGTGACGCCGTCTTGTTGCACGCTGGCCATCATTGAGCGGCCTCGCCGGCATCCACGAACGGTTTCAACATGTCGCCTTCCAGTACTTTCACCTGAGCCTCGACGCTATCGAGCTGCGTGGCGCAATACTTGACCAGTTCCGAGCCGCGCTGATACGCCGCGACCGATGCTTCCAGCGGCAACTGGCCCGCTTCCATTTGCGTTACCAGCTGCGCCAGTTCCGCCATTGCCTCTTCAAACGAGGCCGGCGCTGCGGCAGCGGCAGTTAATTTCTTCGACATAGACTCAGATCTCTTCGTGGCACGAGGGGTATGTAGGGAGACGCCGGGGACTCCCGGCCAGCATAGAAGCGTTATTTTAGAACAAACCACACTATTAAGTGAAAACTAAAGCGCAATCGGCGTGCTCAAAGGGAAAGACGTTACCAGCTTGACAGTGAATTCTAGCGCAATCGCCCCCATCGGTCGGAAATTGCACGGTAAATGACAATGTTTATCATTAAAGTAGCCTATTTGCCGAAGGGGTTTGGCAATGCCGAGGCCGATACGCGCTATAATCGCCGGTTCTGTCCGAAATACCGTTTCAACAAATTTGAATTCAGGTCTTTGCGGATTCTTTCTCTCTGTAGCGGTTGCCCAGGGAATGGCCTGGGGCACTGCTGACCGTTGTACATTTATGGGGGGTTGGGATGTCCGATCTGGCTACTCACGCCAAGCTGGCGCGTTCAAACGCGCAACTTCCGGTCCACGTCTATTTTGACGAAACGCTGTTGCAGCGTGAAATGCAGCAATTGTTCCAAGCCGGCCCACGTTATGTCGGGCATGCGCTGATGGTGCCGGAAACCGGCGATTTTGCGACCCTGGCGTCTGAGAACGAAGGGCGTATGCTCGTGCGCAACGCCAATGGCATCGAAGTGCTGTCCAACGTGTGCCGCCACCGGCAGGCGCTGATGTTCAATGGCCGCGGCAATGCCAATAACATCGTCTGCCCGCTGCACCGCTGGACCTACGACCTCAAAGGTGAATTGATCGGCGCGCCGCATTTCCCCGAGACGCCGTGCCTGAACCTGTCGAAAACGCCGCTGCAAAGCTGGAATGGCTTGCTGTTCGAGCAAAATGGCTACAACGTGATGGAAAAATTGAAAGATTTGTCCGTCTCGAAAGACCTCGATTTTTCCGGCTATATGTTCGACCACGTGGAAATCCACGAGTGCGACTACAACTGGAAGACCTTCATCGAAGTCTACCTCGAGGATTATCACGTGGAACCGTTCCACCCGGGCCTGGGCAGCTTTGTCAGCTGCGACGACCTGCGCTGGGAATTCGGCAAGGATTACAGCGTGCAAACGGTGGGCGTGCACCGCGGCCTGCAGCAGGCCGGTTCGCCCGCCTACAAAAAATGGCAGGAGCAGGTGCTGCAATTCCGTGGCGGCGAAGCACCGCCGTATGGCGCCATCTGGCTGACCTTGTATCCGAACATCATGGTCGAATGGTATCCGCACGTGCTGATCGTCTCGACCCTGTGGCCCGACGGTCCGCAAAAGACGCGCAACGTGGTGGAGTTCTATTACCCAGAGGAAATCGTGCTGTTCGAGCGCGACTTCGTCGAAGCGGAACGGGCTGCGTACATGGAAACCTGCGTCGAGGACGATGAAATCGCCCTGCGCATGGATGCGGGTCGCAAGGCCCTGATGGCGCGAGGCGAGAACGAAGTGGGTCCTTACCAGTCACCCATGGAAGACGGCATGCAGCACTTCCACGAGTGGTACCGCAACAATATCGAACTGTAATTAGCAGAAGGGCCGCATTGCGCGGCCCTTTTTTTATCCCCGCGTTTTTCAGGAATCAAATGCAATCTTTGTGGATGCTGTTTGCCAGCTTTATGTTCGCCATCATGGGCGTGTGCGTGAAACTGGCGTCGGAGATGTATTCGACGTCCGAAATCGTCATGTACCGCGGCATCATCGGCATGACCGTCATGAGCTGCACGATTTTGTACCAGGGCGGCAGCTTTAAAACGACGATGCCGGGCCAGCATCTGTGGCGCGGCGTGGTAGGCGTGATCGCCCTGTGGCTGTGGTTTTATGCCATCGCCATCCTGCCGCTGGCCACGGCCATGACGCTCAATTACATGGCGCCCATCTGGATCGCCGTCATCCTGCTGGCCGGTGGCTGGTGGAAAGGCATGCAACAGGTCGAGTGGCCGCTGGTGGCGGCCATTGCCATGAGCTTTGTCGGCGTGACCCTGCTGCTGCAACCCGTGTTCGAGACGGACCAGCTGGGCGGCGCCATCACGGCATTGATTTCCGGCATGCTGTCGGCCCTCGCCTACCTGCAGGTGCGCAAGCTGGGCTTGCTGGGCGAACCCGAATACCGGGTCGTGTTTTATTTCTCGGTCGTCAACTTCCTCGCCGGCGTGATCGGCCACGTGGCCAGCGCCGGCGGCGGCCCCGTCGTCTGGCATGCGCACACGAGCGCCTATGGCATCGGCTTGCTGGCCGCCATCGGCCTGTGCGCCACCATGGCGCAGATGGCCATGACGCGCGCCTATCGCCTGGGCAAGACCCTCGTTGTAGCGAATTTGCAATACACGGGCATTATCTTTTCCAGCTTCTGGGGCGTGGTGATCTTTGGCGACCTGTTCGACTGGCACGGCTGGGCCGGCATCGGCATCATTCTCGCTTCCGGCATCGCGGCCACCTATTACAATACCCGCAACACGACCCGTGGCGCCGCCATCGCGCGCACGGATCCCATCGCCAGCGAAGTGTAAAGGAGCGTTCCTGATGTACACCACCTTGATCCAGGCCAGCGAACTGGCCAGCCACCTGAATGACAGCGACTGGGTCATCCTCGATTGCCGCCACGACTTGCTCAACGCCACGGCCGGCAGCGACGCGTTTGCCGCCGGCCACATCCAGAATGCGCAGTTCGCCGACATCGACACGGCCCTGTCCGGCCCCAAGACGGCGCGCGGCCCCCAATTTACCGGACGGCATCCCTTGCCCGACCGCAACGCCCTGCTGGCCACCCTGCGCGGCTGGGGCATCGACGACGACACGCAAGTGGTCGCCTATGACGGCCAGGGCGGCATGTTCGCCGCCCGTTTGTGGTGGCTGCTGCGCTGGCTCGGCCATCCAGCCGTCGCCGTGCTCGACGGCGGCCTGGCCGCCTGGCAGGCGCAAGGTTTGCCGCTGGTCACGCCCGTGGCGCCCCGCGCAATGGGCAAGCTCACGGAAAAAGCCAGCCTGACGCGCACGGTCAGCGTGCAGGACGTCATCGCCAACCTGGAAACACAGGCGCTGACCGTCATCGACGCGCGCGCCCCCGACCGGTATCGCGGTGAAAACGAAACCATCGACCCCGTGGGCGGCCATATCCCCGGCGCGAAAAACCGTTTCTTCAAGGATAACTTGCAGGCGGATGGCCGTTTCAAGAGCGCCGAGGAACTGCAGCGCGACTTCAGCGCCTTGATCACCTCACCGCAAGCAGCCATCCTGCAGTGCGGCTCCGGCGTGACGGCGTGCCACAACCTGCTGGCCCTGGAAGTGGCCGGCTTGCCTGGCGCGGCCCTGTATCCGGGCTCGTGGAGCGAATGGTGCGCCGACCCGGCGCGGCCCGTGGCGACGGGGAGTTAAAAAATGGCGGACCAACTGGTCCGCCATCTCACCTGTGGGTAACTACGACGTTATCCCCAGCGCCTGACTCAACTGTTCCAGTTCCGCCAGCCACGCCTGCTGGCTGGCCGGTTTCTGGTGGCGCGGTTTTCTCGCCAGGTCTTCCGCCAGCAATTGCTCCAGTTCGCACAAACGCTCCAGCTGCACGTCGATGTCCGTCAGCACCGCAGACACATGCTCCACGCGCGGCGCGGGCGTCAACGCCGGCCCATCCTCGGCGCTCAGCCGTGCATACGCGCTGGCCGCATCCGGCCACTCTTCCAGCTGGCCATCGGCCACCACCCAAAAACGGTTGCAGGCCGTCTCGATCAGGTCGCGGTCGTGCGACACCAGCAGGCAGCCGCCCGCAAAGCCGCGCAGCGCTTGCCCCAGCTCCCCCTTGCCCTGCATGTCCAGGTGGTTGCTGGGCTCGTCGAGCAGCAATAAATGATAGCTGGCCAGCGACAGCCCCAAGAACAGCAGCCGCGCCCGCTCGCCGCCGCTCAGAGTCGCCACCGTCTGGCCATGGCGCGCATATGGAAAACCGGCTGAAATCAAGGCTTGCTTGCGCGCCACCTGGCTGCGCGCCGCCTCGTTTTGCACGGCAAACGGGTACAGGGCGTCGGACAAATCCGCCTCGTCGGCCAGTTGCTTGAGCGACTGGTCGTAGTAACCGATGTTGGCCGCGTGGTGGTAGCGCAAGTCGCTGCGTTCCTCCTGTGCCTGGATCGCTTGCCAGCACAGGCGCAGCAAGGACGACTTGCCACTGCCGTTGGCGCCCAGCAAGGCGACCCGGTCACCCGGTTTCAGCCACAGCTGGCCCACCTGGAACAGCACGGGAGATTGCGGCACGGCGCGCACGTCCAGCCCGTCCAGCGCCAGCAACTGGTCGGCCGCCAGCGCCTTGCCGCGCAGACTCAAGCGCCAGGGCGCGCCATCGCTGACGAAGGACTGTTCATCCTGCAGCTTGTCGATGCGCCGCTGCATGCTCTTGGCCTTGCGCGCCATGCCGACGTTATCGTAGATCTTGCCCCACAAGGCCAGGCGGGTGCTGCTGACGGCCAGGCGGTCGATTTCCTTCTGTTCGGCCGCATGCCGGGCGGCAGCGGCCACGTCCGCCTCGGCCAGCGCCGCCAGCGCGGGGCCGCACGGCAAGTCGAAATCGTACAGGCGGCTATCGCGCAAGACCCAGCTGCGCGTGGCCACGTTGTCGAGCAGGCGCTGGTCGTGCGAGACGAGGACGAAGGCGCCGCGCCAGCTCAACAGGAATTGCTCCAGCCACAGCAGCGATGGCAAATCCAGGTGATTGCTCGGTTCATCGAGCAGCAGCACGTTCGGCTCCTGCAGCAGGGCACGCCCCAGCAGCAGCCGCGTGTGCTGGCCGCCGGACAAGGAATGCACGGGCACTTGCGCCGTCTCCAGGTCAAAACCCAGCTCGGCCAGCAGGCTGTCGATCCGCCAATGCAGTTCCGGCTGCTCCAGCACGGGCGCCAGCAAGGCGTCGTACAGGCTCAGGCTGGCAAGTTCGGCCGGCAAGTGCTGTTCCACGTGCTGCAAACGGCAGGCACGAGCGACATGGATGGTGCCGGACGTGGCTTCCCGCGTACCGCTGAGCAAGCCCAGCAAGGTGGATTTGCCGCAGCCATTGTGGCCAATCAGGCCGATGCGGTCGCCCTGGCGCAAGGTAAAGGCGAGTTCATTGAAGAGGAAACCGTCGTGGGTGTCCAGCTGTAAAGCTTGGGTAGAGATAAGGGTAGTCATGGCTCTTGTCTTTGTTCGGGATGCAAGCATCCGCGTTAACAGGAGCGCTAACGAAAACCGTGAGCCGAGAAAGGACTCTAGAGAAAAACTCTATTTATGAGGGTGGCTTTGCTCTGGCCAGGTTATCGCAGCGCGATAGAACGTGGGCAAGAGCGGGAAAATGCGCTTAAAGAACGCGCATCCCATAGGGCGAGCATAAAAATTTCCATATTTTCCTCCTTTCTGTTCAAGTTAGTCAAAAAGGCAATATAGCATAGGTGGCACTGCGCCGGTAAAACGGCGCCTCAACCGCCGTGGCGCTTATGCGTCAGGAACAGCACGATACACACGCCCAATGCGATCAGCAGCACTTGCGGAATCGTTTCGCGCAGGGTGGCGCGGCGCTGCATCTGCGGCATCAGGTCGCTCAAGGCGATATAGATGAAGCCGGACGAGGCGAACACGAGCACATAAGGAATCAGATTGCTGGCGCGGTCCAGGGTGAAATAGCCGAGCAAACCACCGGCCACCGCCATCAGGCTGCACAGCAGGTTGAAGATGTAGGCACGCAGGCGCGAAAAGCCGGCATTGAGCAGTACGATAAAATCGCCGATTTCCTGCGGGATTTCATGCGCGATGATGGCCAGGCCCGTGACCAGACCCAGCTTCGGGTCGGCCAGGAAGGCGGCGGCGATCAGGATGCCGTCCGTAAAATTGTGCATGCCGTCGCCGACCAGGATCATCCAGCCGGCCTTGCCCGCCTCGTGCTTGTCGTGGCCGTGGGCATGGTGGTGGCCATCGCCTTCGTGGTGGTGCGAATGGCGCAGAATGGCGAATTTTTCCAGCATGAAGAAGGCCAGCAAGCCCGCCAACAGCGTGGCAAACAGGCTGCGCGGGTCCGCTTGCGACTCGAACGCTTCCGGCAAGGCATGCAGCAATGACGTCGACAGCATGATGCCGACGGACAAGCTGACCATGCGCTCGACCACCTTGGACAGGAATGCAAACGAAAAGATCGCCGCCGCGGTAATGCTGAACACGCCCGCGATCGTGGTCGCGAGCAAAATGGATATAAGGACGGGATCGATGATTTTCTTACCTCAAAATGGCGCCGGGTCACTGGCGCCGCGATGCTGGCGTCTGGCCTGATGAATGCGTTGTTATCTATTATTTACATTTGCGCGTTTGGCGGCAGCGTAGCGCGATGAAGATGCAATTGTACTGCATTGACGCGAACCGGGCATTTTACAGCCCGGTGCGCCTTTCGCGTTAACTTCTGGGAAATGCGGTGTTTTTCTGCTGCAGATCACGCCACACCGTGGCTCCTGAACCAAGCTAAACAACGCGCATAGCCGTCTTTTGCATCGGCCGCCACATAGCTGGGGCGGTAATCGGCGTTGAAGGCGTGGCCCGCATCGGGATACACGACGAATTCCGACTTGTTGCCGCCCTTGGCCAGCGCGTCCTTCATCTTGGCGATCGATTCCTGCGTGATGCCCGTATCCTTGCCGCCATACAAGCCCAGCACGGGGACCTTCAAGGTCGGGGCGATATCGATGGGGTTGCTCGGCTGCAAGGCAGTCGCTTCGCCCACCAGGCGGCCATACCAGGCCACGCCCGCCTTGACGGCCGGATTGTGCGCCGCGTACAGCCAGGTGATGCGCCCGCCCCAGCAAAAGCCCGTGATGCCCAGGCGGCTCGTGTCGCCGCCATTCTGTTTCGCCCACGCAACAACCGCATCGAGGTCCGCCATCACTTGCGCGTCCGGCGTCCTGGCGATGATGCCTTTCATCAACTCCGGGATGCTGGCCACCTTGGTGGGATCGCCCTGACGCACGAACAGGTCGGGCGCCAGCGCCAGGTAGCCCTGCTTGGCGAAGCGGCGCGCCATGTCGGCGATATGTTCATGCACGCCAAAGATTTCCGAAATGACCAACACGACGGGCAAACCCGTCTTGCCCTCCGGCTGGGCCGCATACACGGGCACGGCCTGGCCATCGACCATCACCGACATGCTGCCCGTGACGAGCCCGGCGGCATCCGTCTTGATGACGTTTTGCGCCGCCACGGGCAGCACGGCCACGGCAAAACCCGTGCCTAGCGCCACCTTCAGGAAACCACGCCGGCCGTCCGGCCCGGACAAGCTGCTCTGGCCCAGCAAACTCTCACAATCGGTGATCATGTCGCTCATGCGCTTCTCCTGAAAATGTTGCGTTTATAAATTAGTGCGCTTCGTCCCAATTTTTTCCAATTCCTACCTCGGCCGTCAGCGGCACCTTCAACGCGGCCACGCCCGCCATCAGTTCCGGCAGCTTGCGCTTGACCAGTTCCAGTTCCGCGTCCGGCACTTCCAGCACCAGTTCATCGTGCACCTGCATGATCATTTTTGTTTGCAAGCCGTCCGTTTCCAGCCAGCCTTGCACGGCAATCATGGCCAGCTTGATCAGGTCGGCGGCCGTGCCCTGCATGGGCGCATTGATCGCAGCCCGTTCCGCGCCCTGGCGGCGCGGGCCGTTCGGCGAATTGATTTCCGGCAGCCATAAACGGCGGCCGAACACGGTTTCCACGTAGCCGCGCGCCTTGGCTTGCTGGCGCGTGTCTTCCATATACTGTTTCACGCCCGAGAAACGGGCAAAGTAGCGGTCGATATAGCTTTGCGCTGCCGTGCGGTCCACACCCAGGTTACCGGCCAGGCCGAATGCGCTCATGCCGTAGATCAAACCGAAGTTGATGACCTTGGCGTAGCGGCGCTGCTCGCTCTGCACTTCTGCGGCCGGCACGCCGAAGATCTCGGCGGCCGTGGCGCGGTGAATGTCGATACCGTCGGCAAATGCGCGCAACATGGCTTCATCGCCCGAGATGTGCGCCATGATGCGCAATTCGATCTGCGAATAGTCGGCCGAGACGATATGGCTGCCCGGAGGCGCGATGAACGCTTCGCGGATGCGGCGGCCTTCCGCGCTGCGGATGGGAATATTCTGCAGATTCGGATCGTTCGACGCCAAACGCCCCGTCACGGCCACGGCTTGCGCATAGTTCGTGTGCACCCGGCCCGTCGTGACGTTGATCATCTTTGGCAATTTGTCCGTGTAGGTCGATTTCAGCTTGGCCATGCCGCGGTATTCCAGCAGCACTTTGGGCAGCGGATAATCCTCGGCCAGCTTTTGCAGCACTTCTTCATCCGTCGAGGGCGCTCCCGTCGGGGTTTTTTTAATTACCGGCAACTTCAACTTTTCAAAGAAGATTTCGCCGATCTGCTTGGGCGAGCCTAAATTAAACGGCTGCTCGGCCAGTTCATACGCCTTCTTTTCCAGCTCGAGTATCTTCACGGCCAGTTCGGCCGACTGGATGTTGAGCAACTCGTCGTCGATCAGCACGCCGTTGCGCTCGATCTTTTGCAAGACCACGGCCGTCGGCATCTCGATCTTTTCATAGATGAAGGTGAGTTTTTCATCATTCGCCACATTGCCCCACATGGCATTGTGCAAGCGCAAGGTGACGTCGGCATCCTCGGCCGCATACCTGGCCGCCTGCTCTACCTCGACTTGATTGAACGTGATCTGCTTGACGCCCTTGCCGCACACATCCTCGAACGGGATCGTCGTATAGTTCAGGTGGCGCAGGGCCAGGCCGTCCATGTCGTGCTTCTTGTGCGACTCGAACACATACGATTCGAGCAAGGTATCGTGGGCGATGCCGCGCAACGTCACGCCATGGTTGGCGAAGATGTGGCTGTCATATTTCAGGTTCTGGCCCAGCTTGGGTTTAGTCTCGTCTTCCAGCCACGGGCGCAGTTTCGCCAGCACGTGCTCGCGGGTCAGCTGATCCGGCGCGCCCGCGTAGTCGTGGGCCAGCGGGATGTAGCAGGCGGCGTGCTCGGCCACGGAAAGGGAAATGCCAACCATTTTCGCCGTCATCGGTTCCAGCGAGGTGGTTTCCGTGTCGACGGCCGTCAACGGCGCCGCATCGATCAGGGCAATCCATTTATCCAGCTGTACGTCGGTCAGGACGGTTTCATACTCGGCTTCCACCGCTGGTGCGGCATCGGCAAACATGTCGCCTGTCGTGTTGGCAGCGGCGCCACCGGCCACAGGTGCACCGACGGGCGACATCGGCGGCGGCGCCGCACCCAGTTCGCGCAGCAGGGCCTTGAAGCCGTAGCGGTTGAAGAAGGCCAGCAGCGCTTCCTTGTCTTCGTGTTTCGCCACCAGCGAATCGGCGATCGTTGTCATATGCTCGGACAAATCGCAATCGGTCTTGACGGTGATCAAGGCGCGCGCCTGCGGCAGCCAAGGCAGGGCCGTGCGCAGGTTTTCCCCCACGGCGCCACCCACATTGGCCGCGTTTTGCATCACGCCTTCCAGGCTGTCGTACAGGGTCAGCCACTTGACGGCCGTCTTCGGGCCGCATTTCGATACGCCCGGCACGTTGTCGACCGTATCGCCGATCAGCGACAAATAATCGATGATGCGGTTCGGCGGCACGCCGAACTTGGCCAGCACGGCCGCTTCGTCGAGCTTTTCATTGCTCATGGTATTGATCAGGGTCACCTGGCTGTTGACCAGCTGCGCCAGGTCCTTGTCGCCGGTGGACACCACCACGTTCATGCCGGCGCTAGCGGCCTGCACGGCCAGGGTGCCGATCACGTCATCGGCTTCCACGCCGTCGACCATCAAAATGGGCCAGCCCATGGCCCGCACGGCTTCGTGGATCGGTTCGATCTGCAGGCGCAGGTCGTCCGGCATCGAGGCGCGCGTGGCCTTGTACTCGGGATACATATCATCGCGGAAAGTTTTACCCTTGGCATCGAACACGCAGGCGATGTAGGCGGCCGGATAATCGGCGCGCAGGCGGCGCAGCATGTTGACCATGCCGTGCATGGCGCCCGTGGGATAACCGTCCGGGCTGCGCAGGTCGGGCAGCGCATGGAAGGCGCGATAAAGGTAACTGGAACCGTCGACTAACAGCAGGGTGTTTTGCATAATGCCAATAAAATAAGGTGAGCCGCGCCAGCCGGGAAGAAACAGCGGCGGGCGGGTGGAAGTTCGCCCAATTATCGCAGAGTTTAGGCCCACGCCACCGGCCGCAACGCGTCTCGTTCCTGGCGTTTTTGCCACTCTGGCGGCCCCGTGCGGGCGCGCGGGCTGCCGCTGCCAGCCATTTCGCCTCATTTAAACAGCATTGCCTACCAGTTTGTTACAATGCCTTATAGATAAATTGACGGCAATACAGCACTGCACGCGCTGCAGTCCCACACATGGAAGCGAACCCATCATGATGCGTACATCGACACTCTGGACATTCCTCGCCCTGCCCCTGCTGGCATGTTCGGCCATCGCCAGCGCCCAGACGCCGGCCAAACCGAGCGAAGCGCCGCCACAGCTCGAACGTATCGAGGAAATGGGCGAAGCGCCCATCACCGTGGCGCCGGCCGCCGCCAAGCAGCAGATTACCGAAAAACGCGAAGCGGGTGTCACCAGCGAAGTGAAAGTCACCACGGGCGGCAGCACCTATTACATGAAGCCGGCCGCCGGCGCCGACCAGGCCAACGGCAATGCCCTGCGCGGCCCGCAATGGAAAGTGCTGGAATTCGACCTGGGCAAGAAGAAACAGAAACAACGCGACGAAGAGGCAGCAGACGCGCCAGCACCACCCGCAGCAGCGAAGTAAGCAGCCACTCTCTTCTGCCCTGCCCCGGCCACCTGCGGGGCAGCCGGCTTTTTTTGACCTTTTAGACCATTTCTCCCTTTCCCATGGCAGTTTTTACCGCGCTACACCTGGACGATATCGGCCAGTGGCTCACGCAGTTTCCACTCGGCAAACCTCTGGCGCTCAAGGGCATCGCGTCCGGCATCGAAAACAGCAATTTCTTCCTGAGCACGGAGCGCGGCGAGTACGTGCTGACGATCTTTGAAAACCTCAGCTTCGAGCAATTGCCGTTCTATCTGCAACTGATGCGCCATTTGGCGGACCGGGGCATCCTGGTGCCCGCGCCGATCGCCAATGCGGACGGCGAACTGGTGACGGCCCTGCAAGGCAAGCCGGCCGCCATCGTCAGCAAACTCGACGGCAGCTCGCAGATGGCGCCGCAAGCCGTGCATTGCGCGGCTGTCGGCGCCATGCTGGCGAAGATGCACCTGGCGGCGCAGGACTTCCCCCTGCAGCAGCCGAATTTGCGGGGACTGCAGTGGTGGAACGCCACCACGCCGCTGGTCTTGCACCACCTCGACGATGCCAGGGCGCATTTGCTGCGTGCGGAAATCCATTTCCAGGATGCCTTTGCTGCCTGCGATACCTATAAAGCCATCCCGCGCGGTCCCGTGCATGCCGACTTGTTCCGCAACAACGTCATGTTTGACGGCGAGCAACTGACGGGCTTTTTCGACTTTTACTTTGCCGGCTGCGACACCTGGCTGTTCGATGTGGCCGTCACCGTCAACGACTGGTGCGTGGACCTGGCCACGGGCGTGCTCGACAAGGCGAGAGTGCGCGCCCTGCTGGACGCCTACCGGGCCGTACGCCCGTTCACGCACGAAGAACAAACGGCATGGCAAGCAATGCTGCGCGCCGCCGCACTGCGCTTCTGGCTGTCGCGTCTGTATGATTATTACCAGCCGCGCGAAGCGGAAATGCTGACCCCGCACGATCCCACGCATTTCGAACGCATTCTGCGCGAACGTATCGCCACACCTGCCCCGGAACTGTTTTAAACATGGAAAAATTACCTGCAAGTACAGGTTGGCAATGGGTGAAACAGGGCTTCTCCCTGTTTCGCCAGCAACCTGGCGGCATGTCGATGCTGTTTCTCGGCTATATGTTCTGCATGCTGGCCGTCAGCATCGTGCCCGTACTGGGTCAGATGCTGCCCGTCATCCTCGTGCCCGTGTTTTCCATCGCCTTCGTGCAAGGCTGCCTGCATATCGACCAGGGCAAGCGCGTACTGCCCAGCCTGTTGATTTCGGGCTTCCGCAAGCCCGCGCTTCCTTCCCTGCTGGGCCTGGGCGTGCTGTACATCCTGATGGCCATCGTTGCCATCGGCGCCTCGAGCCTGGTGGACGACGGCTTGCTGTGGCAACTGGTCACGGGGCAATTGACGGAAGAAGCGGCGCGCGCCGCCATCCCCGAATCGCGCCTGGGTTTGGGCATCCTGCTGGCCATCGTGCTGTATGTGCCGGCCGCCATGGCCTTCTGCTTTGCCGCGCCGCTGATCTACTGGCAGCAAGTCAGCCTGGGCAAGGCGCTGTTCTTCAGCTTTTTCGCCGTCTGGCGCTCGCTGTCGGCCTTCATCGTCTTCGCTTCCACCTGGTTCGCCATCAGCGTCGTCACCAGCCAGTTGCTGGCCGTCATCTTTGGCCGCACGCCGCTGATGATGCAGCTGATGATGCCGCTGTCGATGATACTCACCATCATCATGCATTGCTCGTTTTACGCCGCCTACCGCCAGATCTTCGGCGTGCCCGCCGATGAGAGCAAGACGGTGTCGCTGGACAAAAATTGAAGCTGGGGTCAGACCCTCAACACCGCTAACGCAAAGCTTGGCGCCAACATGACCGGGGGTCTGACCCCGGTATTTTGACCCCGGCAATCAACGCCCTAATCTCTCCAGCTTGGCAATCCCCAGGTCCAGCACCTTCATGCCATGCTGTCCGAAGTTGATTTGCGCGCGCGCATTGCCGCCGCCGCCTTCGATATTGACGATCACGCCTTCGCCGAACTTGGCGTGCGCCACCGATTCGCCGATGCGCCAGCCACCGCCCGTGGCTTTTTGCGCGATCTTTTGTGCAATCGCATTATCCGAACCCAGACTGGCCACCTTGGGCGCCTCGTCCCAGGCCGACTTGCGGTTGCCGAACCAGTTGGCCTGCACCTTTGGCGACAGCCATTTCAGGGCTTCTTCCGGCAATTCATCGAAGAAGCGCGACTTCATGTTGTAGCGCGTCTGGCCATGCAGCATGCGCGTCTGCGCAAAGCTCATGTACAGCCGCTTGCGCGCGCGCGTGATGGCCACGTACATCAGACGGCGTTCTTCTTCCACGCCATTGTCTTCCTTCGAGCTGCTTTCGTGCGGGAACAAGCCTTCTTCCAGGCCGGTAATGAACACGTTGTCGAATTCCAGGCCCTTGGCCGAGTGCACCGTCATCATCTGCAACGCATCCTGGCCCGCCTGCGCCTGGTTGTCACCCGCTTCCAGCGACGCGTGCGATAAAAACGCGGAGAGCGGCGACATGACGGCAGGCAACGGCGCATCGGCATCGAGTATCTCGATGCCATCCTGGTTCACGACGGGCGCGCCCGACTGCGCCTGGGCGGCTGGCCCCAGATGGGCCGGTGCCGCCTGGCCGAAACCCTCCTCGGAAACGAACTGGCTGGCCGCGCTGACCATCTGCTCCAAGTTTTCGATGCGGTCGGCGCCCTCTTTTTCATTTTGATAGTGTTGCAGCAAGGTACTCGCTTCCAGCACCACCCGCACCATTTCCGGCAGCGACAATTGCTGCGTTTCGAAACGCACGCCTTCGATCAGCTTGACGAAGCCGGCCAGCACGCTGCCCGCCTTGCCTGCCACATACGGCACGGAGGCGTACAGCGAAATACCGTATTGCTCGGACGCTGCCTGCAATTGCTCGATCGAGCGCATGCCGATGCCGCGCGTGGGGAAGTTCACCACGCGCAAGAAAGCGGAGTCATTGTGCGGATTGTCCATCAATTGTAAATAGGCAATCGCGTGCTTGACCTCGGCGCGCTGGAAGTAGCGCTGGCCGCCGTACACGTGGTACGGAATGTTGGCTGAAAACAGCGCATGTTCGATCACGCGCGACTGGGCATTCGAGCGGTACAGAATCGCGATTTCGCTGCGCGAGGCGCCATCGGCGATCAGGCTTTTCGCCTCTTCGATGATCCACTGCGCTTCCTGCAAGTCGGAACTGGCTTCATACACGCGCACCTGCTCGCCATGGCCCGCATCCGTGCGCAAATTCTTGCCCAG
Source organism: Janthinobacterium sp. SUN073 (assembly GCF_030397665.1). GTDB lineage: Bacteria > Pseudomonadota > Gammaproteobacteria > Burkholderiales > Burkholderiaceae_D > Janthinobacterium. Next base: position 72,723 of record NZ_JAPUBT010000012.1, read on the forward strand.
GCGCTTGCTATTGTTCGCGATCAACACGTTAGCGCTGTCGAGGATGTGGCCGTGCGAGCGGTAGTTCTGCTCCAGCTTGATCAAGTTCTTCACCTGGAACTCATGCTCGAAGGCGCTCATATTGCCGACATTCGCGCCGCGAAACGCGTAGATGCTCTGGTCATCGTCACCGACGGCAAACAGGGCGCCGCCATCGCGGCTGCCGTGGCCGGCCAGCAATTTCAACCAGTTGTATTGCAGATTATTCGTATCCTGGAACTCGTCCACGAGGATGTGGCGGAAGCGCGCCTGGTAGTGTTCGCGCAGGGGCTGGTTGCGGCTGAGCAATTCATACGTGCGCAACAGCAATTCGGCAAAATCGACGACGCCTTCGCGCTGGCACTGGTCGTCGTACAGCTGGTACAGCTCGACCATCTTGCGCTCGTGCGCATCGTACGCTTCCACGTCCGTGGCGCGCAAGCCCTGGTCCTTGGCGTTGTTGATGAAATACATCACCGTCTTCGGCGGGAATTTTTCATCATCGATATTATTCGCCTTCAACAAGCGCTTGATCACGGACAATTGATCCTGCGAGTCGAGGATCTGGAACGTTTGCGGCAAGGCCGCGTCGCGGTAATGCGTGCGCAGCAAGCGGTTGCACAGGCCGTGGAAGGTGCCGATCCACATGCCGCGCGTGTTGATTGGCAGCATGGCCGACAGGCGCGTGAGCATTTCCTTGGCGGCTTTATTCGTAAACGTCACGGCCAGGATGCCGGGCGGCGATACCTGCTGGGTCTGGATCAGCCACGCGATGCGGGTGGTCAGCACGCGGGTCTTGCCCGAACCGGCGCCCGCCAGGATCAGCGCATGCTGGGCCGGCAAGGTGACGGCGGCGTATTGTTCGGGATTGAGGTTGTGAAGAAGATTTTGCATCCCGTGATTATACCGGCATGGCTAAAAATACTGTGCATTTGTCCAGCGGTCGCGCCAGTTTTCCATGTGCGCGCTACAATCGGCATCCCGACACAGCGGCCTGTATCCCATGACACCACCCACTCACCTCGACGGCGCCCGCGTACTGGCCTGGGCCTGGTCCGACCTGCCGTTCGGCCACGTCACCGACGAGCATGGCGCCGCCCCCGTCGCCATCCACGGCCTGGCCGTATGCCGCTACGGCGACGAGGCGCGCGTGTACCGTTTCAGCTGCGACTCTCGCTGGGAAACCGTGCAGGATGAGGTATATGCCGGCGAGGACGAGGCCAGAGGGCAACTGCCGGCGCAATACCGCGCCGTGGCTGCCGTGTGGAACCAGGCCTAGCGCACCAGCCTGGCCTTGCCTTCGCTGAGCGCCTGGGCGATCACCTGGCGCGTGGTCTTGTCGGCCGCTTTCGATGCCTTTTCCTGCCGGCGTCCCAGTGCTTCCATTTGCTTGCCCAGCGTTTCCATCGGCTTGCCGCGCTGATCCATCTGGCGCGACAGCACATCCACCTTGTCCGCCTCGCGCTCGTGCGCGGCGGCAATGCGATCGTTAACCTCTTCCATCGCGTCCTGCGCATCTTCCATCTGCTGCTGCAGGCGTTCCACCTCGCGCCCGGCCGCGCGGCGCGCCGTCTCCGTGGTCGCCTGCGCCTGGCGGCGTGCCGCCTCGCCCATCTTGCGGCCCAGTTCCTGCTGCTGGCGGCCCAGCGCCTGCAGTTGCGCCACATCGCGCGCGCCGACGTTCGCCTGCGCTGCGCCATGGGCGCCCATCTTGCTGCCCAGTTCGCCCATCGCCTTGCCATGCTCGCTCATCTGCTTGCCCAGGCCACTCATCTGAAAACCCAGATCTTGCGACGGCTTCCAGGCGTCGCGCACGCGGGCCAGCAGCGCGGCGTCCTGCGTCACATAGCCCTTGCCCTGGTCGCGGAACCACAGGAACTGCCCCTTGAGCGAGCGCTGCAGATGCTTGATCTGCTGGCCATCGACATCGGTGCCGGCCATGGTGACGCTATCCTCGCTGCTGTCGACGAGCGCATAGCCATCGCCGCTGCCCATGGAAATATTAATCTGCTTGCTCGGTGCGGCCGGTGTGGCCGGTGGCGCGGGCGGCTGCGGCGGCTGCACGGCCAGCGCGCTGCCGCCAAGCAGGATACCGGCCAGGCTGAGGATCAAACGGTGGGAAATGGACATGGCTGCCTCGTCGCAAAAGTAGTGGAGCGTTGACTGTAGCGGCAACCGAACCTGGCCTCCAGCGCGCTGCGACAGGCCGCAAAAAGCCCTGCCTGGACGGCAAGCATGGACGATGGATGGAAGCAGGGCAAAAAAAAACGGAGGCCGCAACCTCCGCAAAAACGCCGTGGTACGGCGTATTTCAATTAATACAGCACGACGGAGCGGATCGATTCGCCGCTCTTCATCAAGTCGAAACCCTGGTTGATATCGTCCAGTTTCAAACGGTGCGTGATCAAATCATCGATATTGAGCTTGCCTTCCATATACCAGTCAACGATCTTCGGCACGTCCGTGCGTCCCCGCGCGCCACCGAAGGCGGAACCTTTCCATACGCGCCCCGTCACCAGCTGGAATGGACGTGTGGAAATCTCCTGGCCGGCCGCCGCCACGCCGATGATGATGGACTGGCCCCAGCCCTTGTGGCAGCACTCGAGCGCCTGGCGCATGGTGGTGGTGTTGCCGATGCATTCGAAACTGTAATCGGCGCCGCCATCGGTCAGTTGCACGATGGTGTCGACCACGTTGTCCACTTCGTTGGCGTTGACGAAATGCGTCATGCCGAACTTGCGCGCGATGGCCTGGCGCGCCGGATTGATATCAACGCCGATGATTTTATCGGCGCCGACCATCTTGGCCGCCTGGATCACGTTCAGGCCGATGCCGCCCAGGCCGAAGACCACCACGTTGGCGCCCGCCTCGACCTTGGCCGTAAACAGCACGGCGCCCACGCCCGTCGTCACCCCGCAGCCGATATAGCAGACCTTGTCGAAAGGCGCGTCTTCGCGGATCTTGGCCAGGGCGATTTCCGGCACGACGATGTAGTTCGAGAAGGTGGACGTGCCCATGTAGTGGAAGATGGGTTTACCGTCGATGGAAAAACGCGAGGTGGCGTCCGGCATCAGGCCGCGGCCCTGGGTCGAGCGGATCGACTGGCACAAGTTCGTTTTTTGCGACAGGCAGAATTTGCACTGGCGGCATTCCGGCGTGTACAGGGGAATGACGTGGTCATCCTTTTTCAGGCTTTTCACGCCCGGCCCCACGTCAACGACGATGCCGGCGCCTTCATGGCCGAGGATGGACGGGAAGATGCCTTCCGGGTCGGCGCCCGACAGGGTGTAGTAATCGGTGTGGCAAATGCCCGTGGCCTTGATCTCGACCAGCACCTCGCCCTCGCGCGGGCCGGCCAGGTCGACTTCTTCAATCGTCAGCGGTGCGCCCGCCTTCCATGCAATCGCTGCTTTGGTTTTCATGTATGTCCTGTGTATGGTTGAAACGCTTACTTGGTTTTCGCCCGGTTCAAAAAGGCGCCGTGCAGGCCATTCAGGGTTTCCTCGGCCAGCAGCAACTGGCTGGCGATTTCATTGATCTTGCGGCGGCTGGAGCGGGCGTGGTCGCGCAGCACTTCGAACGCCGTGTTGCGGTCCGTCTGGAACTTGCCCATCAGCAAGCCGACGGCCAAACTCGTTTCGCGTCCCGCAGCCAGGGCCGCGTTCAGGTTCAGCTCGGTACGCCGCAACTGGCGGATCTCGTCGGCACGCGCCAGGCCCGCTTCGAAGGCGGGCATCAAGCGGCCTTCATCGACGGGTTTCACCACATAGCCGACGGCGCCGTAGGCGGCCGCCTGCTTGCCCGATTCGCTGTCACCGCTGCCGGACAGGAACATGAATGGCACGCCCGTCTCGCCATGCAGGCGCTTGGCCAGTTCCAGGCCGGACATGCCCGGCATGTGGATGTCGAGCAAGGCCAGGTCCGGCTCGCGCTGGGCGACCATTTGCAGCGCCACTTCGGCCGAATTGGCCAGGGCCGTCTCGTAGCCGGCATGGCGCAGGATTTCGCCGAGGAATTCCAACAGGAGCTGGTCATCGTCAACGATCAGGATAAGGCGTTTCGCGGCGGCTGGCTGACTCATGGGTGGGGGACCTCGGTAATGAATGATGTTCTTATTATATGCCGATTATTCCCCCAAATCAGCCTTCCATTCCCGTGCTCATGCCGCAAACAATTGATTGAATTGCTGCACTGCAATATCTATATCGTCCGCTTGATAGACGCTCGTGATGGCTGCCACCATGTCGGCGCCGCGCGCCACCAGCGGCGCCGCGTTTTCCGGCGTCATGCCGCCGATCACCACGCACGGCAAGCTGATCTCGCGTTTGGCTTGCAGCACGATATCGAGCGGCGTGGTAACCGGGTACTTTTTCACCTGCGACGGATAAAAGCCGCCGAAGGCCACATAGCTGGCGCCGCCCGCCTCGGCCGTCCGTGCCAGGGCCATGTCGCCATAACAGGAAGCGCCGACGATCTTGTCCTTGCCCAGGCGCGCGCGCACCTGCGCCACGGAGGCGTCCGTACCGCCCACGTGCACGCCGTCCGCGTCGAGCTCTTCGCACAGCTCGATAAAATCGTTGATGATGAAGGGCACGCCATACTTGCGGGCCAGCGCCAGCAAGGCGCCGGCCTGTTCGCGCCGTTGCTCCGCCTCGGCGCTCTTGTGGCGGTATTGCAGCAGGGCCACGCCTTCCTGCAGGGCTTGCTCGCTCACGTCGAGCAGGCGGTCGGTGTCGTCCCAGTTCGGGGTGACCAGATACAGTCCACGCATGATGATTTCCTTATTGAATGAATCGTTGCGGCATGAGTTGACCTGGCGCAATCGCATACGCATCGGCCAGGGCCGCATGGCAATAGCTTTGCGCCAGATCCAGCGCTTCGGGCAGTGCCTGGCCCAGTGCCAGGCGCGCCGCGATGGCCGAGGCCAGAGTGCAGCCGCTGCCGTGGAAGGCGCCCGGCAAACGGGGCCAGCGCCACTCGCGCTCGCCGCCCTCGGCATCAAACCAACGGTTGAGCACTTCCTCACCGTCGCCATGCCCGCCCGTCACCAGCACGTGCTGGCAGCCTTGCGCGCGCAGGTTTTCTGCGCCACCGAGGGCCAGCGCTTCCGGCCCGTTCGGCACGATCACGGTCGTCAGCGGCAGCAAGGGCGCCAGCGCCAGCACGGCGTCGTCCCGGCTGAGCACGTCGCCATGGCCGCTGGCCAGTACGGGGTCGAGCACCACGGGCAAATCGGGCCGCGCCTGCCGCAATTGCGCGATCAGTTGCGCGATGACGGCCGCATTCGCGGCGCTGCCAGGGATGCCGATCTTCACGGCATGAATCTCCATTTTGTCGCTCAGGGCCAGCGCCTGGCGGCGCAGCAATGCCGGCGCCACCGGTTCGACAGCAAACACGCGGTCATTGTCCTGCACCGTCAGCGCCGTGATCACGGGCAGCGCATGCGCACCCTGCGCCGCAATGGATAAAATATCGGCGGCCAGGCCGGCGCCGCCCGAAGGATCGAGGCCGGCAAACACCAGCACAACCGGACGACACGGCGGACGCATCGGCACCATCACGCCAGGCGGCCCGCCATCGGCGACGAAGGCGAGGCGGAAAATTTGCGCGGCATGCGCCCCGCCAGGAACGCTTCGCGCCCGGCCCGCACGGCCAGCTTCATCGCACGCGCCATGCGCACGGGGTCGCGCGCGCCGGCAATCGCCGTATTCATCAGTACGCCATCGCAACCGAGTTCCATGGCAATGGCCGCATCCGACGCCGTGCCCACGCCCGCATCCACCAGCACGGGCACCTTGGCTTGATCGATGATCAGCGACAGATTCCACGGATTCAAAATGCCCATGCCCGAGCCAATCAAAGAGGCCAGCGGCATGACGGCCACGCAGCCGATGTCTTCCAAAATCTTTGCCTGGATGGGGTCGTCGCTGCAGTAGACCATCACGTCAAAGCCATCCTTGACCAGGGCTTCGGCCGCGATCAGGGTTTCTGGCATGTGCGGAAACAGGGTCTTCTCGTCGCCCAGCACTTCCAGTTTCACCAGATTGCGTCCGCCCAGCAGCTCGCGCGCCAGCTGCAGGGTGTAGACGGCATCTTTCGCGTTGTAGCAGCCGGCCGTGTTCGGCAAAATCGTGTACTGGTCCGGCGGCACGAAGTCGAGCAGGCTGGGCGCGTTCGGGTCTTGCCCGATGTTGACCCTGCGGATGGCCACCGTGATGATTTGCGCCTCGGCCGCGTCCGTCGCTTCGCGCGTCTGCGGCAAGTCCTTGTACTTGCCGCTACCGACCAGCAAGCGCGATTGATACTGTTTGCCTGCGATGGTCAGCAGGTCGTCGTTGTTATTACTTGTCATTGCTTTTTCCTTAGTCTAGCCGCCGCCGATGGCGCGTACGATTTCCACTTGGTCTTGCACCTGCAAGACCTGTCCCGGCCACGCCTTGCGCGGCACCACATTGCGGTTGACGGCCAGCGCCAGCGCCTGGTTTTCCAGCGACAGCGCGGCGATCAATTGATCGAGGGTTTGCCCCGGCGGCACCTGGTGCGGTGCGCCGTTGAGCGTGATGGATATCAATGCAGGCATCACGCTCTCCTTCAGACCTTGCGGTACAGCTCGGCGCCGTTCTTGACGAATTCGATGGCTTTCACCTCCATTCCCTGCTGGAGCGCCTTGTCTTCCGCGATGCCCATGCCGGCCGCGTATTCACGCACTTCCTGCGTGATCTTCATCGAACAGAAATGCGGGCCGCACATGGAGCAAAAATGCGCCACCTTGGCCGAATCCTTGGGCAAGGTTTCATCGTGGAATTCGCGCGCCTTGTCCGGATCCAGGCCGATGTTGAACTGGTCATCCCAGCGGAATTCGAAACGCGCTTTCGACAGGGCGTTGTCGCGGATTTGCGCGCCCGGATGGCCTTTCGCCAGGTCGGCCGCATGCGCCGCAATCTTGTAGGTGATGATGCCGTCCTTGACGTCCGCCTTGTTGGGCAGGCCCAGGTGTTCCTTCGGCGTCACGTAACACAGCATGGCCGTGCCATACCAGCCGATCATGGCCGCGCCGATGCCGGACGTGATGTGGTCGTAGCCGGGCGCGATGTCCGTCGTCAACGGTCCCAGGGTGTAGAACGGCGCTTCGCCGCACTGTTCCAGCTGCAAGTCCATGTTTTCCTTGATCAGCTGCATGGGCACGTGGCCTGGCCCCTCGATCATCACCTGTACATCGTGCTTCCAGGCAACTTGCGTCAGCTCGCCCAGGGTTTTCAGTTCACCCAGCTGCGCTTCGTCGTTGGCATCATAGATGGAACCGGGGCGCAAGCCGTCGCCCAACGAAAACGACACGTCATACGCTTTCATGATTTCGCAGATGTCTTTGAAATGCGTGTACAGGAACGATTCCTGGTGATGCGCCAGACACCATTTCGCCATGATCGAGCCGCCGCGCGAGACGATGCCCGTCAAGCGCTTGGCCGTCATCGGCACGTAGCGCAACAACACGCCCGCATGGATGGTGAAGTAGTCGACGCCCTGCTCGGCCTGCTCGATGAGGGTATCGCGGAAGATTTCCCAAGTTAAATCTTCGGCCTTGCCGTTGACCTTTTCCAGCGCCTGGTAGATGGGCACGGTACCGATGGGCACGGGGCTGTTGCGCACGATCCATTCGCGCGTTTCATGGATATGCTTGCCGGTAGACAAGTCCATCACGTTGTCGCCGCCCCAGCGGATGGCCCAGGTCATCTTCTCCACTTCCTCGCCGATGGAAGACGTGACGGCCGAATTGCCGATGTTGGCATTGATTTTCACCAGGAAATTGCGGCCGATGATCATCGGTTCCACTTCCGGGTGGTTGATGTTGGCGGGAATGATGGCGCGGCCACGCGCGATTTCCTCGCGCACGAATTCCGGCGTGATTTCGGCCGGGATGCTGGCGCCAAACGACTGGCCCGGGTGCTGGCGGCCCATCAGGTCGGCCAGGCGTTCGCCCATGGGGCCGGAAGCTTGCAGTTCGCGCAAATACTCCTGGCGGCGCATGTTTTCGCGGATGGCGACGAATTCCATTTCCGGCGTGATGATGCCGCGCTTCGCGTAATGCATTTGCGTGACGTTCTTGCCGGCAATGGCGCGGCGCGGCTTGCGGTGCAAGTTGAAACGCAGCTCGGCCAGTTTCGGGTCCGCCAGGCGGGCGATGCCGTAATCGGAGGTAGGGCCAGGCAATTCTTCCGTGTCGGCACGCTCCATGATCCACGGCAGGCGCGGCGTATCGAGGCCCGAGCGGATGTCGATCTGCACGTCCGGGTCCGTGTAGGGGCCGGAGGTGTCGTACACGTAGATCGGTGGATTCTTTTCGCCGCCGAACGACGCTTCCGTGTCGGACTGGCTGATTCTGCGCATGGGCACGCGGATGTCGGGGCGGCTGCCTTCGACATAGATCTTGCGCGAATTGGGCAGCGGCGCGATGGCGGCTTCGTCGACCGTGGCGGTGGCGGAGAGGAATTTCGGGTTGGCGTTCATTTTGGCTCCTTGGCTAGACTATTTTTAAGCCTGGAGCCAGCTAAGGAGGTTCGGCTGTGCGCACGTGGAAAGGCGGGGTGCGTTCATCCTAAAGCTTCCCTTCGCTGGCATTATCCAGATCAGGTTCGGAGGGTATTTCTCACCCGCGCTTGCACTGTATTTCCACAGTGAAAGGCAGGACCCCTAGCGTTTGCCGCCTTGCGGCAGCGAGCCAATTATACGCGGTTCACGCCGCGTGGCCAGATGATTTCTTGCAGCTGTCGTCTTTGCGCATCTGCTGCAATGCAGCAGATACCGTCACGCTTATTTCTTCTTGCCCCAGCGCCAGGCGGTCGGTTCGCCCTTCAGCTGGCAGATGAAAATGAGCGCGGCAACGATGGCCACTTCATACACGATGTAGCCGACCAGCATGGTTTGCGGCGGGAACAGGAAGGCGCCGCAGGCGAACAGCGCCAGCGCGGCCAGAAACACCAGCCAGCCTTGCCAGGTGATGGGCAAACCCCAGCCCCAGCCATAGGTCTTGGCGGGAAACCAATAAGAGGGAGATTTTTCAGCCATGATGCATTCCTTGTCGATGTCGATGACACCAAGTATAAATCACGCTCCCCGCAAGCGCTCCGTGACATCAAGGCCGATGCCGCGGTAGCCGATGAAGCGGCTGCCATTGTCGAACATCGGTTCGCCGCTGACCTGCAGATACTGCGTGCTGCCGTCCAGGTTGGCGCGGCTGTAGATGAAGTCAAGAAACGGTTCGCGCGCGGCGATCTTGGCGTCGAGCAAGGCGCGCTCGGTGGCGTTCCAGCGCTGCGGTTCGTCCTCGCTGCCGATGCCCAGCATTTCAGCCACGGGGCCGGAAAAGCGCGTCAGCTTGCCCTGTGCATCCTGTTCCCAGTACCAGTCGGACGACAGTTCCGTGAAACGCTGGAAGCGCGCTTCGCTTTCGCGCAACTCCGCCGTGCGTTCTTCCACCATCTGTTCCAGCGACTTGTTGTATTCGGCCAGCTTCTGGTACAGCAAACGCACTTCCAGCATGTTGTGGATGCGTGTTTTGACTTCCACCAGGTCGAAAGGCTTGCTGACGAAGTCCTTGGCGCCCGCTTGCAGCGCGCGCAGCTTGTGGCCGGGCTGGGCCGTGATTACCAGCACCGGCAGATAGCTGCCCGCCTCGATGTCGCGCAAGCCTTCCATGACTTCGAAGCCATCCATTTCCGGCATTTGCAAGTCGAGCAGGATCAGGTCGTAGCGGTGCTGCTGGTGCAGCGCGTGCACGGCTTGCGGGTCCATGGTGGAGGTGATGCGCGTATAGCCGGCATTGCGCAGCACCTGCTCCAGCAACATGACGTTGGCCTCCTGGTCATCGACGATGAGGATGCTGGCGTTCAGGATCTCGGTGGCTTGAAGCATGGCGGTATTCCTAAAATTAAATGCTGAATTAGCGTACTGTGTGAGTGTCGTCGGCCAGGCCGTGCGCGGCCGCATGGTGCAGGGCCACGTCGAGCGCGTCCATGAATTCGACGACCTTGATGGGCTTGGTCAGATAGCGGAAGAAGCCCGCTTCCAGGCCCTTCTCGATGTCGCGCGGCACGGCGTTGGCGGACAGGGCCATCACGGGAATATGGCTGGTGAGCGGGTCGTCGTGCAGGATGTGCAGGGCGCCATAGCCGCTGATGCCGGGCAGGTTGATATCCATCAAGATCACGTCCGGCTGATACGTGCGCGCCAGGTCGATGCCCAGGTGCGCATCGATGGCCGTCAGCAGTTTCAAATCGCTGCGACGGGCGATCAATTGCTCTACCAGTGCCAGGTTGGCGGGATTGTCTTCCACGTACAGCAAGGTGCGCTGGCTTTCCTGGTCTTCCTGCACCACGGGCAGCACTTCCCCCTGTTCCAGGTGCAGTTCGGGTGCGCGCGACGCCTTGAATTCCACCCAGAAGGTGGTGCCCACGCCCACCGTGCTGTCGACGCCGATGGTGCCACCCATCAGTTCGACCAGCTGCTTGGTGACGACCAGGCCGATGCCCGTGCCCTCTTCCGTGCTGCTTTCCTGGCCCAGGCGGTTGAAGGGCTGGAACAACTGGCTCATCTGTTCGGCATTCAAGCCGGCGCCGCTGTCGGTGACGCTGGTGCGTACTTTGTCGCCGCGCTGGCGGCATTCGACCTTCACGCTGCCGCCGCTCTGGTTGTACTTGATGGCGTTCGACAACAGGTTGATCATCACCTGTTTCACGCGCGTGCGGTCGGCATGCACATAGAAAGCCTTGCCGCAGCGGGGGAAATGCATGCTGATGCCGCGTTTTTCCGCCTGCGGCGCGATCATCGCCTGGCAATCCTGCAACACGTCGAGCAAGGACATCGCCTCTTCCGACATGGTGACCTTGCCCGACTCGATCATGGCCAGGTCGAGGATTTCATTGATCAACCGCAAAAGATACCAGCCGCCCTTGAGGATCTGGTCGATCGAGCGCTGCTGCGGCAAGCTCGGTGCCGGCGTCTCGGACGCCATCAGCTGGGCAAAGCCCAGCACGGCATTCAAGGGCGTGCGCAACTCATGGCTCATGCTCGACAGAAACTCGGACTTGGCCAGATTCGCTTTTTCCGCCGCCTGGCGGGCCTTTTCCATTTCGATATTCGTGTCTTGCAGCGCTTGCTCGAACTGCTTGCGTTCCGTCACGTCGCGGGCGGCGGCAAACACGCCCTGCAGCTTGCGGTCGCGGTCGTGGAAGGTCGAGGCGTTGTACGACACCACCGTCTGCTTGCCGTCGCGCGCCAGGGCCGTCAGCTCGTAATTGGTCAACTTGCCTTCACGCAACACGCGCGCGATGGCTTCCTCGGCCCGTTCCGGTTCCGTAAAGTAATTCTTGCACGGTGCGCCGATCAATTCGTCACGCGTGCAACCCGTCAGCGCTTCCATCTGTTGATTGACGTCGCTGATGATGCCGCGCGGGTCCGTCGTCATCAGGGCGTCGATATTCGACTCGATCAGCGAGCGCGTGTAGAACTGCTGTTCGCGCAAGCGCTGGTCCAGCAGCGCCTGTTCCGCCTCGACCTGCTTGCGCGCCGTGTTGTCGGTGCCGATCAGCAAGTAACCGATGACCTTGCTCTGCGCGTCGCGCAAGGCCGTCACGGAGACGATGGCGGGGAAGCGGCTGCCATCCTTGCGGATATACGTCAATTCGTAGATGTCTTCGATGCCGCGCGTGGCCTTGAACACCAGCGCTTCCACACCCGGCGTGATGACCGTGTCGAGTTCGGCACTGAGGGCGGCGGCGCGCGCGATGATTTCTTGCGCATCGGAAATACCGGCCGGGGTCAGCTTGTCGACCACGTCGCTCGCTTCATAGCCGAGCATGCGCTCGGCGCCCACATTGAAAATCTGGATCACGCCCTGCGCATCGGTGGCGATGCACGAGAAATTGGCGCTATTGAAAATGGCATCCTGCAAGGCGCCCGCCTTGAGCAACTGGCGCGGCAGGCTGGCCGACAGCGTGCGCCGGTACAGCGCCACGAGCAGCATCAGCAGCAAAAAGACCAGCGCATCGATGACGCAGGCCGTCTCGAACGGTGCGCGCCAGGCCAGCACGCCGACAGCCAGCAGCGCGACGGCACTGAACGTAAACGCCAGCGCCATGGGCCAGCGCGCCGCGACGCCGGTGGGAATTTTTTCAACAGATTGCATGAGGTAGCCTGGGCTGTGACAACGATAAGAAAATGGATGCGGTGTTCAGGAACCTTGGCGCTGGCGCACGTCCGACAGCAGGCGCGTGAATTCTTTTTTGACCACGCCATAGCATTCGCACACATGGCCTTCGAGACCGGCGCGATCCAGCACGGAAATATGACCGCGCCGGTAACTGATGAAGCCGCGCTGCTGCAAGCGCCCGGCCGCTTCCGTCACGCCTTCGCGGCGCACGCCCAGCATGTTGGCAATCAACTCCTGCGTCATGGTCAGCTCGCGGTTCGGCAGGCGGTCCATGGTCAGCAGCAGCCAGCGGCACAGCTGCTGCTCCACCGTATGGTGGCGGTTGCACACGGCCGTCTGCGACATTTGCGTGATCAGGGCTTGCGTATAGCGCAGCAGCAAGCGCATGACAGGGCCGGCCCGGTCGAATTCTTCCATCAGCAAATGCGCCTTCAGCCGATAGCCGACGCCACCCGTCTGCACCACGGCGCGGCTGGGGGTAGAGTTGCCGCCCATGAACAGCGACACACCCACCACGCCTTCGTTGCCCACGCCGGCGATCTCGGACGAGCCGCCGTTTTCCAGCAGGTAGTGGATGGAAACGATGGCGGTGGTGGGAAAGTGCACATGCTGCAGCTTGTCGCCCGAATCGTAGATCACGTCACCGAGCAACATGGAGACTTGCTCCAGATGGGGGGCCAGGCGCGCGAAATCGGCGTCGAGCATGGCGGCGAGCAAATAGTTTTGATTCGGGTTGTGCAGCTGGGCATGCGGACTCGACATGGGCAGTTTTCCTGGTTTCCAGTCGTCAGCTAGGGGATAGATAAAAAACGTCCGAACGAGGGGCGCCATATGCCGGAGCGTAACACAGCGCCTGCACAGTACCGCCACTATATTTCTTGCTGGCATGGCGGTCTGTTCGGCAGCGAACGGACGGCCACGTGTCCCGCGCCCTACAGTCAGTCACTGTCAGGGCTGCCGTATCACGGATCGGCGCCGGCACTGCTACCGGATGCCATCATGCAATCATTCTTCAAACGTATCTCCATTTCCGTGTCTACCTCGGCCCTGATCACGCTGGCGGTCGGGCTGTGCCTGACGGCGCTATGCTATGTCTCGGCGCGCCAGATCGAGTCGGAAAGCACCCGGCTGCTGCTGCAGTACCACGCCAGCGGTCACACGCTGCGCGCCGCCATGCTGCCTGCCAACGGCATGAGCCTGGATGCGAACCATCGCGGCTCCCTGTATGTGCTGCTGGGCGGACTGCTGTCGAGCCTGCTGGCAACGGCGTATGTCTTTCAGCTGGTCACGCGCAATTCCGTGATTGCCCGCATCACGGGCGAACGCACGGCGGCGCTGCAGTTTGCCAATTTGCGCCTGTCCGAAGACATCGCCGCGCGCATGCATACTGAACAGTCGCTGCGTTTGCGCGAACGCATCATCGAAGTGTCGGCCAATGCCATCATCCTGTGCAGCGCCGACGCGCCCGGCTACCTGATCGAATACGTCAATCCCGCTTTCGAGCGCATCACCGGCTATGCGGCTGGCGAAGTCATCGGCCAGCGCCTGGAAGACTTGCAGGGTCCCGAACAGGGGCGACAAGACATGCATGAGATTACAGCGGCCCTGCGCGAACAGCGCGAAGGCAAGGCCATCGTGCGCAATTTCCGCAAGGATGGCAGCTGCTACTGGAGCGAGCTGTTCGTCGCGCCCGTGCGTGATGATGGCGATGGCCCCGTCAGCCACTTTGTCGTGGCGCAATACGACATCAGCACCGTCATGCGCTTCGAACAGGAACTGGAATTCCAGGCCAGGCATGACATCCTCACGGGCCTGGCCAACCGGGCCCTGCTGCGCGAGCGGCTGGAGCAGGCCATGGCCGTGACGCGGCGCAGCGGCCTGCCGCTGTGGGTGGTGTTCATCGACCTCGACCGCTTTAAATTCGTCAACGATACGCTGGGCCACGATGCGGGCGACACTGTGCTGAAAAGCGTGGCCGAACGCCTGCGCGACGCCACGCGCGAAGTCGACACGGTGGCGCGCCTGGGCGGCGACGAATTCGTGCTGCTGCTGCCGCAGCATGGCAATGGCGAACCGGGCACGGCCATCCTGCAGCGCATCCAGGACGCCGTGGCGCAGCCGTTGCAATTCGGCGAATATGAATTTTTTCTCAGCTGCTGCATGGGCGTGGCCGTGTATCCCGACGATGGCCAGGACGCCGACACCCTGATCAAGCACGCCGACATCGCCATGTACCGCGCCAAGGAACTGGGACGGGGCCACTGGCAATTCTATGCATCGAGCATGAAGCGGGCACCCTGGAGCGGCTGGGACTGGAGAGCGAGTTGCGCCATGCCCTGGAACGGGGCCAGTTCCACCTCGAATACCAGCCCCAGCTGGACTTAGCCAGCGGCAAGGTGGTGGGCATGGAAGCGCTGCTGCGCTGGCAACATCCGCAACTGGGGCGCATCGCACCGGCCAGCTTCATCGGCCTGGCCGAGGAAATGGGCTTGATCATCCCCATCGGCGACTGGGTGCTGCGCACCGCATGCGCCCAGGCGCGCGCCTGGCAGCTGGCCGGCCATGGCCCGCTGCGCCTGGCCGTCAACCTGTCGGCGCGGCAATTCAAGCAAAGGAATCTGCTGCATGCGGTGGCGCAGGCGCTGGCTGAAACGGGGCTTGCCGCCGCCCATCTGGAATTGGAATTGACCGAAAGCATGGTCATGCATGACGTGGAACAAGCCACGGCCATCATGGCCAACCTGAAGGCGCTGGGCGTGCAACTGTCCATCGACGACTTCGGCACTGGCTATTCCAGCCTGGCCTACCTGCGCCACTTTCCCATCGACGTACTCAAGATCGACAAAACCTTCGTCAGCGACATCACGCACGACGACGACGCAGCCATCGTGCGCGCCATCATTTCGCTGGCGCACAGCCTGCGCCTGAAAGTCATCGCCGAAGGCGTGGAAACAGTGCAGCAGCTGGCCTTCCTGCGCCAGCACGGCTGCGACCAGATGCAGGGCTATCTGTTCAGCCGTCCGCTGACCGCGCCCGCCTTTGAAGCGCTGTTGCACGAAGGCAGCATGCTGGCCGCTGCTTAAAACGCGTGGCGCAGGCCGACGTTGAAGGCGCGGTTGCCCGTGCCCACTTCCGTCGCATTGCCCACCATGTAGGCGGCGTCGTTGCGGTTGCGGATGTGCGCGTAGGCAACATAGATCTTGCTGCGCTTGGACAAGGCATACGTGGCGCCGATGGCCAGCTGCTGCGCGTCGCGGTTGGCCGCATTGCGGTCATCCTTGCGCACGTACGAGGCCAGCACGGTGGTCGCGCCGAGTGGCACGGACACGCCGACGATGGCGTCGCGGCTGTCCGTGGACTGGGCCGGCGCCTGCGCCGCGCCATACGGGTTTTCCGCAAAGAACATGGTGCTGCCATCGCCCGTGTTGCGGCCATAGCCGGCAAACGCCGTGGCCACGCCGAAGTTGTAGTTGCCGGCCAGAATGGTGTTATTGGCGGCGGCCTTGCCCGGCTCGCCAGCACGGCTCTGGCGCGCCAGGCGCAAGGTCAATGGACCGTTGACATAGCCCAGGGCCAGGCCCAGCGAACGCTGATCTGCCACCACACCCGTATGTTCGCCAAAGCCATACATCACCGTGGCGGTGACGCCGCGCAGCTCGGGCGAGGTATAGCGCACGGTATTGTCGATGCGCGTGGCCGAATAGCCGGCCAAGTTGGTCGCCGCGCCGGCAAAGCCGCCCTCGAAAGGATCGGCCACGTCCGTCAGCGCCTGGCTTTGCAGGTTGTACTGGCGGCCCATGGTCAGCATGCCCAGCGGGCTATTGAGGCCGACAAAAGCCTGACGGCCGAACAATTGTCCCGCCTGGTCGGAGCGACCCGTGTCGCTCAGGACACCGGCTTCCAAGGTGAACACGGCTTGCCAGCCATTGCCCAGCGATTCCGTGCCGCGCAAGCCCAGGCGCGAACCGGCCGACACGCCACTGGTGAGCTTGCTGACGCCGCCTTCCTGCACCAGGCCCGCATCCATCAAACCATACATGGTGACGGAAGACGGGGGGACGGAAGACGGATCGACGGACGACTGGGCGTGTGCGGCAGGCAAGGCGCCCAGGGTGGTGGCAAGGCCGGCAAAGATGGCGATTTTTTTCATGATGATTTCCTTGTAAAAGCGAAACCAGGAAAGCGGCGGCCACGGCGAGGCCACAAGCGGCAAGGCGCCATGCGGGGGATGCCGTATCAAAAGACGACGCGCCGGACAAAAGATCCTGGCTAAGCTGTGACGGCAGCGGCGTGCAATGGACGCGCCGCTTTGATTCCGCCGTGAATGGTGCACCGCTGGCGGTGCGCGTGGCTCAGGCGCCCGGCCCGAAGGGGACGCTCTGAAGGTGGCTGGCATCGCGGATGCGCTGGCCTTGAGACGCGGACGAGTGCTGGATATGAAGCATTAATACAACCGCGTCTGCTGGCGCCGTCCGCAAGGATGGGGCAGGAGGCGCCGAGGCCGGCATTATAGCATCGGCGACACCACTATCTCCGTTCTGTTGCAGGAAAACGACTCGCCAGGCCGCTAAAACACAGCGTTGTCGCCGGGCAAGATGACGCATGCCGACCAGACAAACGCTATTGCGGCAACGGTGCGGCTGCCGCAGGCTTGCGCGCTGCGGCGGCCGCCTTCAGCAAGCTCAGCACGGCTTTACTTTCCGGCGTCGACGCCCGTTGCTGCGCCATCTTCAATACGGGGAATTCCCCGCCCATCGGATCGGCGCCCAGGCTCAGCAACAACTTGACCATCGCCGCGTCGCTATTTTCGACGGCCGCCAGCAAGGGCGGCAGATAACCGCCGGTGACGATGGGCGCGCCCATCGCGGCCAGGCGGGCGACCCAGTCGTGCCGCTGGCTGCGCACCGCATGCCACAGCAGCGTCTCCTTTTCCAGGCGCCGCGAATCGAGCGCCGCCTCCTGTCCCTTGTAAGACTCTTCGGCGGCGGGGCCGACTTGCTGCCATGGCATGCCGGGCACCACCAGTTGGCGCAGCACGTCTTCGGACGCCGGTTGATGGTTGTACATGGCGCGCATCGCGGCGTCGAGCCAGCGGTCCTTACCCTTCGCGTCATGCCGGGGCACGCGCTGCTTGAGCCAGTCCAGCGCGCCGGCGTTGCCCGCTTCGGCGGCATAGGCGTACAGTGACTTTTCCTGCTCATCAGTATTCGGCGTGGTGCCGGTGGCCAGCATTTTGTCGAGCACTTCGGTGCCGCGCGTCAGGCGCAGCAAGCGCCCCCATGTCAACGAATCGGCCAGCGGCCGTTCCGCTGGCTGCGCAGCCCCGCCTTTCTTGGCTTTTTTCTCTGCCAGATACTGATCTACCAGCAAATATGGCCGGCCCGCGCCTGCGTCGAGCAAGGCGATCATGCTGGCTGTCCGTTCATTCGCATCGATCAATTCCGGCAAGATGCCCGCATCCTCCTGCTGCAAGGCGTATTCCAGCGGCGCCATCGTTTGGTTTTCGCCGCCGTATTGCCGCGCATCGGCGCCATGGGCCAGCAACAGGCGCACCATCGCGGCATTGCCATACAGGGCAGCCAGATGCAGGGGCGCGGCGTGGTACAGCGTATCGCCTTCGCCGAGCGGCACGCCGCGTTGCAACAGCAGCGTCATCATGCGCAGCTTGGTGGGCAACAGCGCGGCGTGCCCCTCACGCAGCGCCTGGCGGCGCGCCTGCAGCGACGCCTGCGCCAGTCGCTGCTGATCGTCGTCCTGCCAGGTTTGCGCCTTCAGCCATGCCGCTTCGGCTTTGAACATGCCGGATGGGGGCAAGATCAAATAGTTCAGCAAGGGAAGCCTGTCGATCGCATAGTTGCCCGGCTCGGCGACACCGGCAAGCAGCTTGCCGAAGGCCGCTTCATCGCCCTCTCTGGCAGCCTTGAACAGCGCCGTCACCTCTGGCGTCGGCGGCAGCTTGTTGCGTGCCTCGTGCACATAATTGATCAGGCGCTCCATGCCGTGCACGGAGACCTGCGGCAATGGCATGCCCACCTTCCATGCCCGCGCCAGCTGATCCGCCTCGGCGTGTTGCGCCGCATTCAATTTCTTTGTCCAGCGGGCCACGACGTCGCCGGCCTCCGCCGCGCCGCCCGCCGCCGCCAACTGGCTCAGCATGGAAGCGAGCACATAGTCCTGCGGCACGCCCGCCTCCTCTCCATACAGCACGGCCAGCTGCAACTGGGCCTTGGCACTGCCGCTTTCGGCAGCCTTGCGCAGCCAGCGGGCGGCCTGCGGTTCATCCAGGCCGCCCGTGCCTTTCCAACACAGCAAGCCCAACTGGTAGGCGGCTTCCATGTCGCCGCCCTCGGCGGCGCGGCGGTACCAGTCCTGCGGCGAACGCTGTCCCGTCAGCGACGTCACCGGCAGGGGCGCGCCCCGCTTCCAGCTGGCAGCAAGGCGCACGGCTTCATCGACCTGGTCCGGCGACATCCTGCCACGCTGCGCCGGCAGGGACTTCTCCATCGCGGCCGCACCGCTCCACTCCTTGTCTTGCAGCGCCAGCAGGTTGAGCGCATACGACAGCACCCTGTCGACCGGCCCGCCTTCGCCCCGCTCATACATTTGTGCCAGGTCCTGCAGCGGCTTGCCCTCACCCTGCGCGGCCATGACGCCCAACCAGGGCCGCGCGCGCGATGGATTGAGCATGCGGCCCGGCGCGTATGCATACATGAAAACCAGCGCCTCCTGCGCGGCGCGATCGCCGCCCTTGGCCGCCAGCAGATACCAGCGCTCCGCTTCGGTCTCGCTGAGCTCCACGTCCCGGCATCCTTTCTCGCCCATGTAGATATCGGCGAGGACTTTTTGCGCCTCGACATCGCCACCTTGCGCCGGTCCGCGCAATTGCGCCACGGCCTTGCCGCAGCGCCCATCCTGCAGAGCCGCCATCCCCTCCGGAACGCCGGCGCACGCGCCACCGGCAGCCAATCCGGCGCCGAGCACAGCCAATTGCCACAATTTTTTCATGATTATCTAAGTTTTCAAATAATGTTGCAAAGATGATAGCTTAGAAAAAATACAATGCAGCAATAATGCGCAATCGTGCGCGGCTTTTCGGGCCATCCCACCCCGCTATTTGCTGCGCATGCTTTATGCACCCCTTATAATGGTTCCTTTTGCCAATCACACGCCAAATCATGGAATTAGCCAAGTCTTTCGAGCCCGCCGACATTGAACAATTCTGGCGCACCGAGTGGGAACAGCGCGGTTACTTTACCGCCACCCTCGATGCCGGAAAACCTTCCTTCAGCATCCAGTTGCCGCCGCCGAACGTCACCGGCACCCTGCACATGGGCCATGCGTTCAACCAGACCATCATGGATGGCCTGACACGCTACCACCGCATGCTGGGCCACAACACGGCCTGGATTCCCGGCACCGACCACGCGGGCATCGCCACGCAAATCGTCGTGCAACGCCAGCTGGACGCGCAAAAGATTTCACGGCATGACCTGGGCCGCGAGAAGTTCGTGGAAAAAGTATGGGAATGGAAAGAAAAATCCGGTTCCATCATCACCGGCCAGATGCGCCGCCTGGGCGCCTCGGCCGACTGGCAGCGCGAATACTTCACGATGGACGAGCCGCGCTCGAAAGTCGTCACCGACGTCTTCGTGCGCCTGTTCGAGCAAGGCCTGATCTACCGCGGCAAGCGCCTGGTGAACTGGGACCCCGTGCTGGGCACGGCTGTGTCCGACCTGGAAGTGGTGTCCGAGGAAGAAGACGGCTCCATGTGGTACATCAAGTACCCGCTGGTCGACGGCAGCGGTTTCCTGACGGTGGCCACCACGCGTCCTGAAACCATGCTGGGCGACGTGGCCGTGGCCGTCGATCCGACGGACGAGCGCTACGCAGCGCTGGTGGGCAAGATGCTCAAACTGCCGCTGACCGACCGCGAAATCCCCATCATCGCCGACGAATACGTCGACAAGGAATTCGGCACCGGTTGCGTCAAGATTACCCCGGCGCACGACATGAACGATTACGCCGTGGGCCAACGCCACAAGCTGGCGCAAATCGTCATCCTGACCCTGGACGCGAAGATCACCGACGACGCGCCGGCAGCCTACCGCGGCATGGACCGCTTCGCCGCGCGCAAGCAAATCGTCGCCGACCTCGACGCGCAAGGCTTGCTGGAACAGGTCAAACCGCACAAGCTGATGGTGCCGCGCGGCGACCGCACGGGCGTCGTCATCGAGCCGATGCTGACGGACCAGTGGTTCGTCGCCATGAGCAAACCGGCCCCGGAAGGCACGTTCTTCCCCGGCAAGTCGATCGCGGAAACGGCGCTGGACAAGGTTGCCAATGGCGAAATCAAGTTCGTGCCGGAAAACTGGAGCACCACCTACAACCAGTGGCTCAACAACATCCAGGACTGGTGCATCTCGCGCCAGTTGTGGTGGGGCCATCAAATTCCGGCGTGGTACGACGACGCGGGCAATATCTTCGTTGCCAAGACCGAAGCGGAAGCCATCGCCAAGGCCCTGGCCGCCGGCAGCACGGGCCCGTTGAAGCGCGACGACGACGTGCTCGACACGTGGTTCTCGTCAGCCCTGGTGCCGTTCTCGACCATGGGTTGGCCGGAAGAAACGCCGGACATGAAGGCGTTCCTGCCGTCGTCCGTGCTGGTGACGGGTTTCGACATCATCTTTTTCTGGGTCGCGCGCATGGTCATGATGACGGCGCACTTCACGGGCAAGGTGCCGTTTGAAACCGTCTACGTGCACGGCCTGGTACGCGATTCGACGGGGCAGAAAATGTCCAAGTCGAAGGGCAACACGCTGGACCCGATCGACCTGATCGACGGCATCGACCTGGAAGGCTTGATCGTCAAGCGCACCACGGGCCTGATGAACCCGCGCGACGCGGAAAAGATTACCAAGGCAACGCGCAAGGAATTCCCGGACGGCATTTCGGCCTACGGCACGGACGCCGTGCGCTTCACCATGGCCAGCTATGCCTCGCTGGGCCGCAACATCAATTTCGACCTGGGCCGCTGCGAAGGCTACCGCAACTTCTGCAACAAGATGTGGAATGCCACCCGTTTCGTCATGA
This sequence comes from Janthinobacterium sp. SUN073, assembly GCF_030397665.1. Lineage (GTDB taxonomy): Bacteria > Pseudomonadota > Gammaproteobacteria > Burkholderiales > Burkholderiaceae_D > Janthinobacterium. The sequence goes on from NZ_JAPUBT010000012.1 coordinate 94,036, forward strand.
TGAATACGGAAGGCAAGGATTGCTCGCCGAACGAGGCCGACCTGTCGCAAGCGGACAAGTGGATCATCTCCTTGCTGCAACGCGCTGAACTGGACGTGGCCAAGGGCTTTGAAGACTTCCGTTTCGACAATATCGCCGCCACCATCTACAAATTCGTCTGGGACGAGTATTGCGACTGGTATCTGGAAGTAGCCAAGGTACAAGTCCAGCAAGGCACGGAAGGCCAGCAGCGCGCCACCCGCCACACCCTGCTGCGCGTGCTGGAAGTGGTGCTGCGCCTGGCCCATCCGATCATTCCCTTCGTCACGGAAGCGCTGTGGCAAACGGTAGCGCCGCTGGCCGGCAAGACCCTGAAGGCGGAAGGTGATTCGATCATGATGCAGCCGTATCCGATCGCCAACACCGACAAGATCGACGAGTCGGCCGAAGCGTGGATGCAGCAGCTGAAAGCCTTGACGGACGCGACGCGCAACCTGCGCGGCGAAATGCAGATCTCGCCTTCCGTGCGCGTGCCGCTGATCGTCGAAGCGGGCAATGCCACGGAAAAAGCCGCGCTGGCCTCGTACGCACCGTACATCCAGTCGCTGGGCAAGCTGGCCGAGATGCAGATCGTCGATGCGCTGCCGGACTCGCCTGCGGCTGTCGCCATCGTCGGCACCACCAAGCTGATGCTGAAAGTGGAAATCGACGTGGCCGCCGAACGCGAGCGCCTGGGCAAGGAAATCGCCCGTATCGAAGCGGAAATTGCCAAAGTAAATAGCAAATTAGGCAATGAAAGCTTCGTCGCGCGCGCCCCGGCCGCCATCGTTGCGCAAGAAAACGAGCGTTTGCTCAGTTTTTCGGCCACAATTGAAAAATTGCGCGAACAGTTTGCTAAACTAGCCAGCGCATAAGGCAAGTTTGGAAGGATTGCGCGGCCGTCCCAGTGACGCCGCGCAGTACCGCTGGTCTTGCCTTGGTATATAACTGTTCGTGCCCCGATCAAAAAAACCATTGGAGACTGGCAATGCATACACTATTCAAAACAAGCATCACAGCAAGCATCATGGTGGCCGCCCTGGCCATCGCCGGCAGCGCCACCGCGCGCGACGATAACCACACCCCCGTGGGCACGTGGAAAACCATCGACGACGCCAGCGGCAAGCCGAAATCGCTCGTCGTCATCACGGAAAACAACGGCGTCTTGCAAGGCAAGATCGACAAGCTGTTCCGCGGCCCGAATGAAGATCAAAATCCCAAGTGCGACAAGTGCACGGGCGCCAACAAGGACCAGCCCATCATCGGCCTGGTCATCCTGTCCGGCCTGAAATATGACGGCAAGGAATGGACGGGCGGCGAAATCACGGACCCGGCCACCGGCAAGGTCTACAAGAGCAAGGCCGAACTGACGGAAGGCGGCACCAAGCTGCAAGTGCGCGGCTATGTCGGCGTGCCGATGTTTGGCCGCTCGCAGACCTGGGTGCGCGAAGAGTAATCAACGCACGCCCTGCCCTGATGAAGCCGGCCCTGCGCCGGCTTTTTTGCGTCGTCTTCCCGCATACGCCGTTGTTTTTCAGGCCGAATCGTTCCTTTTTGAACAGTTTTCCAATTGCTGACAAGCTAAGCGCGCCAGCGCACATACCTCCAGTTTCCTAAATGAAATAGTGCATGCCTGTGACGCCATCGCCCTGTAGCGAAGGGCGGCATGGCTCTGCCGGATGACCTCATCCGCGGATGCCCGGCAGTGACTGCCATGCACAAAGGAACACACATGAATCTCTTCAAACGATATCTGAACCCACTGCTCGTCTCGGCAGGGCTGCTGGCCATGGCCGCCCTGGCCGGTTGCGGCGGCGGCGACCAGGGACGCGATCCCATCCTCGGCTTGCCGGCTGCCACCTTGTCCAGCCTGGCCGTCACGCCAGCCACGGCGACGGTCGCCATCGGCGCCGGCCAGCAATTCACGGCCATCGCCACGTATAGCGACGGTTCCGCGCAAGACGTCAGCGCCAAGGCGGCCTGGACGTCGGCCACGCCGGCCAGCGCGACCGTCAATGCCGCCACGGGCTTGAGCACCGGCATTGCTGCCGGCAACAGCAACATCAGCGCCGCGTTCGGCGGCAAGAGCGCCAGCGCCGTGCTGACCGTCAACCCGGCCACCTTGCTGGCTATCGCCGTCACGCCGCAGAACCCCATCGTGCCCGTCGCTGCGACGCGCCAGCTGGCAGTGCTGGCCACGTATTCGGACGGCAGCAGCGTCAACGTCACGAGCGGCAGCAGCTTCGTTTCAGTCACGCCCGCCTCGGTCACCGTCGCCAGCGGTGGCCTCGTCACCGGCGCTGCCTTTGGTAGCAGCGTCATGAATGCCAGCTTCAACGGCAAGACGGCCAGCACCACCGTCACCGTCCCTGCCGCCACCATCGTCAGCATCGCCGTCACGCCCACCACCGCCAGCATCGCTGTCGGTGCTCAGCAGCAATTCGTTGCCACCGCAACGTATTCGGACAATTCGAAGGCCATCGTCACGGCCGGTGCCAGCTGGACCTCGGGCACCGTCGCCAATGCCACGGTATTGAACACGGGCGTGGCCACCGGCATCGCCGTCGGCACCAGCAACATCACGGCCACGGCCGGCGGCCAGTCGGGCAGCGCGCTGCTGACTGTCACGGCAGTGGCCATCCCGCCCGTGCTGAACCCGATCATCCTGGGCCGCGCGGCGCCATTCGGCGTGCTGGCCGGCACCTCGATCACGAACAATTCGGGCGGCACCACCCTGATCACGGGCGACGTCGGTGCACCTTCGCAGACCACTGATCCGACCCAGGCGGCTGGTTTTACCAACTACAAATCGGGTGCCATCCTGGCCGGCGCCATGACGGACCTGCAAGCGGCGATCACGGACGGCAATAGCCGGACCTGCGACGTCAGCTTTGCCGGCGGCATCGACCTCGGTGGCCAAACCTTCGGCCCCGGCGTGTATTGCTATGCGGGCGCCATCAGTATCACGGGCACCCTGACCTTGAACGGTCCCGGCGTGTACATCTTCCGCACGGCATTGACCCTGGATTCGACTGTCAACTCCATCGTCGCCCTGAACAATGGCGCCACAGCCGACAACGTCAGCTGGCTGCCCGTCGGCCCCACCACCCTGGCCGCGAACAGCGTCTTCAAGGGCAATATCCTGGGCCAGTCGGCCGCCATCACGGTGGGCGACAACACGACCCTGCTCAATGGCCGCGTGCTGACGGCCGCTGCCGTTACCCTGCGCAACAACCAGATCACCAAATAAACGGGACATGACCATGACGATCGCACACACACTGGGCGCCCTGAGCGTGATGACGGCTTCCCTGCTGGCAGCGCAAGCGGCGCAGGCGCAGGACAACACTTTCATCAACCCGGACTGGGCCAACAGCGCCTGGTACATCGGCGCGGGCGTGGGCCAGTCGCGCGCCAATATCGACGAACCGCGCCTGCGCGCCAGCCTGGCCGCCAACGGCGAGACCGTCACCGGTTTTACCAAGGACCAGCGCGACACGGGCTATAAATTGTTTGTTGGCCGGCAACTGAACCAGTATTTCGCCGTGGAAGCCGGTTACTTTGACCTGGGCAAGTTCGATTTCAAGTCGAGCACCAGCGGCAATGGCGTGCTCAACGGTGAAGCGGGTTTTCGCGGCGTGAACCTGGACTTGCTGGGCCAGCTGCCGCTGTCGCAGCGCCTGTCCTTGCTGGGCCGGGTCGGCATGCATTACACCAAGACCAACACGGAATTCAGCGGCAACCGCCTGCTGGGTTCAACCAATACGCATGCCAGCGAGCGCAAACTCAACGCCAAGCTGGGCCTGGGCCTGGAATACAAGTTCAGCGAAGCGCTGGCCCTGCGCGGCGAAGTCGAGCGTTATCGCCTGAACGACGCCGTCGGCAACCGCGGCGATGCGGACCTGTATTCCGTCAGCCTCGTGTATAAATTGGGCCGCCCGGCCAGCGCCACGCCCGCCTACCAGCCGGCGCCCGAAGTCGCCCCTGTCGTCGCCATGCCGGCGCCCGTCGTCGTGGCCGCACCGGCACCGGCACCCGTGGCGGAAAAAGTGTCGTTTGCGTCGGAAGCGCTGTTTGACTTCGATCAATCGACGCTCAAGCCGCAAGGCAAGGCAGCACTGGACCAATTACTGGGCCAGTTGACCGGCATGGACCTGGAAGTCATCGTCACGGTCGGCCATACGGATGCCGTCGGTTCCGACGCCTACAACCAGAAGCTGTCGCAGCGCCGCGCCGAAGCCGTCAAGGCCTATCTGGTGACGCAAGGCGTGGAAACGAACCGCGTCTACACGGAAGGCAAGGGAGAAACGCAGCCCGTGGCCGACAACACGAGTGCCGCCGGGCGCGCCAAGAACCGCCGCGTGACGGTGGAAGTGGTGGGCACGAGAAAAGTCATGCGCTAAGCTGCATGCACACGTAAAAAACCGGCTTGCGCCGGTTTTTTTTCGTCCACAGGTTATTGCGCTGGCGCCGGCTTGCGGTGATGCTTGCTCAGATGCCGGTCCAGGCTGTTGGCGAACTGCTGCCGGTCGGATTGGCTGAAGGCAGCGGGGCCGCCCGTATCGACGCCGCCGCTGCGCAATTCTTCCATGAAGGCGCGCATCGTCAGTTGCTGGGCGATATTGTCCTTCGTGTAAAACTCGCCGCGCGGATTCAAGGCATAGCCGCCCTTGGTCAAGACATCGGCGGCCAGCGGAATGTCGCCCGTGATGACCAGGTCGCCGGGATTCAACAGCCGCACGATTTCCTGGTCGGCCACGTCGGCGCCGGACGGCACTTGCACGGTACGGATAAAGCGCGACGGCGGCACGCGCAAGCCCTGGTTCGCCACCAGGGTGAGCGGCAACTCCAGGCGGTCGGCCACGCGGTACAGAATTTCCTTGATGACGACGGGACAGGCATCGGCGTCGATCCAGATTTGCATACCCTCTTGCGCCATCACAGTTCCCACGCTTCGCCGCCGGGACCGATGCGCGGCGCGCTGACGCCGAAGTGCAGGTAGGCGGCCGGCGTGGCGACACGGCCACGCGGCGTGCGCTGCAAGAAACCTTGCTGTATCAGGTATGGTTCCAGCACGTCTTCGATGGTATCGGCCGCTTCGCCGATGGCCGCCGCCAAATTGCCGATGCCGACGGGGCCGCCGCCGAACTTGAACAGCACGGCTTCGAGCAGCTTGCGGTCCATCACGTCGAAGCCGGCGGAATCGACGTCGAGCATGGCCAGTGCGCGGTCGGCCACCACCTTGGTGATCTCACCATTGCTTTTGACTTCCGCGAAATCGCGCACGCGGCGCAGCAGGCGGTTGGCGATGCGCGGCGTGCCGCGCGCGCGCTGGGCGATCTCGTGCGCGCCCTCCGGATCGATCGGCGCTTTCAGCAAGGCGGCGCTGCGCGTGACGATCTTCGTCAATTCGCTCGTGTTATAAAACTCCAGCCGCGCGACGATGCCGAAGCGGTCGCGCAGCGGATTGGTCAGCATGCCGGCGCGCGTGGTGGCGCCGACCAAGGTAAACGGTTGCAGATCGAGTTTCACGGAACGGGCGGCCGGGCCTTCGCCGATCATGATATCTATTTGATAATCCTCAAGCGCCGGATACAGAATCTCTTCCACCACAGGCGACAGCCGGTGGATTTCATCGATGAACAGGACGTCGTTCGCTTCCAGGTTCGTCAGGATCGCCGCCAGGTCTCCCGGGCGCTCCAGCACGGGGCCGGAGGTCTGGCGCAGATTGACGCCCATTTCGCGCGCGATGATGTGCGCCAGCGTCGTCTTGCCCAGGCCCGGCGGGCCGAACAGCAAGGTATGATCGAGGGCTTCCTTGCGCTGGCGCGCGGCCGTGATGAAGATTTCCAGCTGGTCGCGGATCTTTTCCTGTCCCACATACTCGTCGAGTTGCTTCGGGCGCAAGGCCCGTTCGATGGCCTCTTCGTTATGCGAGATGGGCGCCGCGTCGATGATGCGCTGCTCCGTGAAGATATCGGTCTGGATGCTCATGCGTTATCAACCTTTCGACAGCGCTTTCAGCGCCAGTTTGATGCCGTCCGACACGCCACTGCTGGCCGGCACGTTTTTCACGGCCGCCATTGCTTCCTTGTCCGAGTAACCCAGCGCCAGCAGGGCATTGAGGATATCGGACTGCGCATCGGGCGCAGCGTGTGCGCCAAGCGGGCCGAGATCCGCACCGATCTTGCCCTTCAGTTCCAGCAGCAGGCGTTCGGCCGTCTTCTTGCCGATGCCGGGCACTCTGACCAGGCGGCCCGAATCCTGCAAGGTGATCGCTTGCGCCAGGTCGGCAATCGTCATGCCGGACAGAATGGACAAGGCCATGCGCGCGCCCACGCCAGTGATCTTGATCAACTGGCGGAACACGGCCCGCTCGGCCGCATTGCCGAAGCCAAACAGCAGATGCGCATCTTCGCGGATGGCCTGGTGCGTGAACAGCACGACTTTTTCGCCCACGTGGGGCAAGTTGTAAAAAGTGCTCATAGGCACGTCGACTTCATAGCCGACGCCCTGGCAATCGACCAGCAATTGTGGCGGATTTTTTTCAAGCAAAATACCGGAGAGACGGCCTATCATCGCGTGTTCCTAATGTTAAATTTGAGAGTGATTATCCAACTAAACGGCCGCGTTTCATGCGCAGACCCTGCAGTTGCGGCGCCAGCGCGCCGAGCATGGCCAGCGCATCGATGCTGTTGGCGTGGCAAATGGCCACGCCCAGCGCATCGGCCGCATCCGTGCCGGGCAAGCCGGGCAGTGACAGCAGCCGCGCCACCATCTCCTGCACCTGCTCCTTGGCCGCCTTGCCATGGCCCGTGACGGCCTGTTTCACTTGCAGCGCCGTATATTCGGCCACCGACAGGTCGGCGTGGACCAGCGCGCAAATGGCCGCGCCGCGCGCCTGGCCCAGCAGCAAGGTCGATTGGGGATTGACGTTGACAAACACTTTTTCGATGGCGGCGCAGTCGGGATGATAGGTGCCGACGATTTCGCTCACGCCCTGCAGGATGATCTTCAGGCGCGGCGGCAATTGTCCTTCGGAACCCGTCTTGACGGTCCCCGACGCGATATAGCGCAGCTTGTTGCCGTGTTTTTCAATGACCCCAAAGCCGGTCGTGCGCAGGCCAGGATCGATGCCAAGAATAATCATCGCCAGATTCTATAATGAATACGGCAGGCACCGGTGAATAACCGGTGCCTGCCGTTTAAGTTACCGCTCGCTTGGGGTCGGACCCGACGGGTCGGACCCCAGCCTTCATTAATGACGGAAGTGACGCGTGCCCGTGTACAGCATGACCACGCCGCGCTCGTCCGCCGCATCGATCACTTCCTGGTCGCGCATGGAGCCGCCCGGGTGGATCACGCAAGTAGCGCCCGCATCGACGACGACGTCGAGGCCGTCGCGGAACGGGAAGAAGGCGTCCGACGCCACCACGGAACCGGTCAGCGACAGGCCAGCGTTTTGCGCCTTGATCGAGGCGATGCGGGCCGAGTCGATACGGCTCATCTGGCCAGCGCCCACGCCCAGGGTCATGTTATTGCCGCAGAAGACGATGGCGTTCGACTTGACGAATTTCGCCACTTTCCAGGCGAACATCAGGTCGGACAATTGCTGCGGTGTAGGCTGCAGCTTGCTGACCACGCGCAAGTCGCCGATACCGACGTTTTTCGCGTCCGGCGATTGCACCAGCAAGCCACCACCGACGCGCTTGAAGTCCATGGCGTTGACGCCGCTGCCCAGCGGGATTTCCAGCATGCGCACGTTTTGCTTGCTCGACAGAATCTGTTTCGCTTCGGCGGAGAACGATGGGGCGATCAGCACTTCGACGAACAGCTTGGCGATTTCGCCGGCGGTAGCTCCGTCCAGTTCGGTATTAAACGCGATGATGCCGCCAAACGCGGAGGTCGGGTCCGTCTGCAGCGCGCGCGCGTACGCTTCGGCCGCATTCTTGCCCAGGGCGACGCCGCATGGGTTCGCATGCTTGACGATGACGCAGGCGGCGCTTTGCTCGAAACCGCCCAAGCTCTTCACGCATTCCCAGGCCGCATCGGCATCGGCGATGTTGTTGTACGACAATTCCTTGCCTTGCAGCTGGCGGTAGTTGGCCAGCGCGCCATCGATGGTGACCAGGTCACGGTAGAAGGCGGCGCTCTGGTGTGGATTCTCACCGTAGCGCATGTCTTGCACTTTTTCAAATGCAACATTCAACACTTGCGGATAAGCGCCGCGCTCGGCGTGCACTTTCGTCGGGCCCAGGCTGGTCAGGTAGTTGGTGATGGCGCCATCGTATTGCGCCGTGTGCGCAAAGACTTTTTTCGCCAGCATGAATTTGGTGTCGTAGCTGACCGTGCCGGCCGTGCCGTCGGCCGAGCGCAGCTCCGCCAGCACGGCGTCGTAGTCGGTCGGATCGCAAATGACGACCACGTCCTTGTGGTTCTTGGCCGCCGAACGCAGCATGGTCGGGCCGCCGATATCGATGTTTTCGATCGCGTCTTCCAAGGTGCAATCGGCCTTGGCGACCGTGCCCTGGAACGGGTACAGGTTGACCACCACCATGTCGATGGTCGGCATGTCGTGCTCGACCAGTTTCGACATGTGCTCAGGGAAATCGCGGCGCGCCAGAATACCGCCGTGCACTTTCGGGTGCAGGGTCTTCACACGGCCATCGAGCATCTCCGGGAAACCCGTGTAATCGGCAACTTCCGTGACGGGAACACCGTTGTCTGCCAGCAATTTGGCGGTGCCGCCGGTGGACAGGAGGTTGACGCCGAGGGCGGACAGGGCACGGGCGAATTCGAGAACGCCGGTCTTGTCGGAAACGGAGAGGAGAGCTTGTTTGATCATGGCTGTGGCTAGGTGGTTAAGTGTTCTTGGCGAATGGCACCGCTCGGTCATCTGACCGAAGCGGCGGCGGATTCAAATCTTGGCGTCACTTGCATGCCGGCATTACAGCAAACCGTGCTCCTGCAATTTCTTGCGCAGGGTATTGCGGTTGATGCCCAGCATCTGCGCGGCGTGCGACTGGTTGCCATCGGCGCGTGTCATCACGACTTCCAGGATGGGCTTTTCCACGGTCAGCACGACCATGTCATAGATATTCGACGCTTGCTGTTCGCCCAGGTCATTGAAGTAATCTTCTAGACTTTTCTGTACGACTTCCTGAATGCTTTCTTTGCTCATTTTTATGCTTCAACCGGCTGAACACCTGGCCATCCGGCGCCGCGCCGCTCATGCGGTCCGCGTGCTGCCCTCTAGCCTCGGTGTTGTAATTAATATTGCATGACGCTCTGTATATAGGCGCTCGCCCTTGTACTGCCGCTAACTGATTTACCCTGCTTGTTGCTATCTGCTCATGCTGCCGTGGCCGTAGGTTTGATCACATCGATCAGGCCACTTTCACTGGATTCGGAGAGGCGGTATTGTAACCGTTCGCCAAATTTCCATTGCGACTCAAAAAATTGATCCACGGCCAGCAATTGCGCGTCCGTCGACTCCAGCAAGTTCATTTGTTGTCGGAATGCCTCGCCGCCTTCCAGATCCTTGACATACCAGCCGATGTGCTTGCGCGCCGTGCGCACGCCGAGAAATTCGCCATAAAACGCGTAATGGGCGCGCAAATGCTCGTCCATCAGGGTGCGCACTTCATCCACGTACGGCGCCGGCAGCAAGGTGCCGGTGCGCAGGAAATGCTCGATCTCGCGGCAAATCCACGGCCGGCCCTGCGCCGCGCGGCCGATCATGACGGCATCGGCGCCCGTTTGATCGAGCACAAAGCGGGCCTTTTCCGGGCTGGTAATGTCGCCGTTGGCCACGACGGGGATGCCCACCGAGGCTTTCACGGCGGCAATGGTTTCATATTCGGCATCGCCCTTGTAGCCATCGGCGCGCGTGCGCCCGTGCAAGGTCAGCATCTGGATGCCGGCCTGCTCGGCGATGCGGGCGATGGTCAGTGCATTCTTGTTTTCGCGGTTCCAGCCCGTGCGAAATTTCAGGGTGACGGGCACGTCGACGGCATTGACGACGGCGTGCAGTATCTTTTCGACCAGGCTTTCATCTTGCAACAGGGCCGAACCGCACCAACTGTTGCACACCTTCTTCACGGGGCAACCCATGTTGATGTCGATGATCTGCGCGCCCCGGTCTACGTTGAACCTGGCGCAATCGGCCAGGTCTTGCGGATCGGCGCCGGCGATCTGCACGGCTTTCGGCTCCATTTCGCCGTCGTGGTCCGTGCGGCGTGCGCTTTTTTCCGTTGCCCACAGGCGCGGATTCGACGCCGCCATCTCCGACACGGCGTAGCCGGCACCCAGCTGCTTGCACAACTGGCGGAAAGGCCGATCCGTCACGCCCGCCATGGGAGCGACGAAAACGTTGTTGCGCAGAATGTGAGGGCCGATTTGCACTGAAGAACCTGGAATGGACGGAGTAACCTGCTATTTTAACCGATTCCCTGCCTAATTAATAAGCACTATTTTTCGATCAGTGCGCCAGAGTGGCGCCGGCCAGCCCCTAGCCCAGCTCGTCCATCGCGGGTGCGCTCAGGTGTTCGATATTTCCCCAGTGCACCAAATGCAGCTTGCCGTCCGCATACGAAAAACGGTTGATGCTGGCATTCTTGACCTGGAAGTCGCGCGGACTGTCGAGCGTCATGCCGACCGCCTCACGGTAGGCGCATTCGAGCACGCCGCCATGCGCGACGATGGCGATCGTCTGGCCGTCATAGCGTTCGGCCCAGCGGGCAATGGCGCCATTCGCGCGCGCATAGAACTGGCGGAAGCTCTCCGCGTCGCGCTCGCCGGACGGCATCACGGCGTCGATCTGGCGCGATTGCCATTGCGCATACTCGTGCGGATAGCGCGCGGCAATGTCGGCATACAGCAAGCCTTCGAAGGCGCCATAGCAGCGTTCGCGCAGCAAGGGGTCCGTCTGCACGGGCAAGTCTTTCACGTCGGCCACGGCTTGCGCCGTTTGCTGCGCGCGTTGCAGATCGCTGGCGAGGATGGCGGCCAGCGGCTCATCGGCCAGCGCCTGCCCCAGCGCGCAAGCTTGCGCCAGGCCCGCCTCGTTCAGGGCGATGTCGATATGGCCCTGCAGGCGGCGGCCCGCATTCCAGGCCGTTTCGCCATGGCGTATCAATAAGATCGTGGTGCTCATGCGTTATTTCTTCAGGGTAAGTGCCAACTCGGGATTGAGCGAATAGGCGACGACGAGCTGGGCTTCGTCGAGGATGTGGCCGTAGAGCGCGGCATGGGCTTGCTGCCCCGTAAAACGCTCGGGCAAGATCAATTGCGGCACGTCGAGCGCATACAGGCGGAAAATGTAATGATGGATGCGCTCGTCATTCCACGGCGGGCACGGGCCATCATAGCCGTAGTAATCGCCGGCCATGGCGGCATCGCCGGCAAACCAGCCCGTGTAGTCGTTGATGCCCTGGCGCAACCCGGTAGCAGTCCCGGCGGCCTTGCCGCGCGGCGTGATGCCGCTGGAAAATTCACCGGCGGCAATCGAACGCATGGCCGGCGGCAAGTCGAGCAAGCTCCAGTGATAAAAATCGCCGCGCGGCGCCGTCAACGGCAGGCATTGATCGTCGCGGTTGACCAGGCTGGCGTCTTGCGGCGCATCGGGGTCGATGCAGAACAGGGCCAGCGACTCGGTGCCGTTCGGCACCTCGTCCCAGGCCAGATGGGGATTGCGGTTGCCGGCGAGGCGCACGCGGCTGGCCGGATCGATCTCGGCAAAGGCATATTCGGCCGGCATCAGGCCGCCATCACGAAACGTCTCGCTCCACAATTTCATCGCTTGCTCCCCTTTATCGTTATTGCTTTGCATTTACTTGCAGCCAGAACGTGACGGGCCCGTCATTCGTCAGCGACACCTGCATGTCGGCGCCAAACTGTCCCGTTTGCACGCTCGCATGGCGGTGGCGCGCCTGCTCCACGAAATGCGTGAACAGGCGCAAGCCGTCCTGCGGCGCGGCTGCCGGCGTGAACGACGGACGCGTGCCGGACTTGGTATCGGCCGCCAGCGTAAACTGGGGCACCAGCAGCAAGCCGCCGGCCACGTCCGTCACGCTGCGGTTCATCTTGCCCGCTTCGTCGGCAAACACGCGATAGCCGAGCAGCTTGGTCAGCAAGGCGTCCGCCTCCTTCTCCGTATCGCCCCGCTCGGCGCACACGAGCACCATCAGGCCGGCATCGATGGCGCCGATGGTGGCGCCGGCGACATCGACTTTCGCCTGCGTAACGCGTTGCAGCAGCGCGATCATGCCGCCAGGGTGACGCGCGCAAATTTGCGCTTGCCAACTTGCAACACGAATTCGCCTGCCGCCACTTGCAGCGCCTTGTCGCTGATGACGGTGCCGTCGATGCGCACGCCGCCCTGCTCGATCATGCGCATGGCTTCCGACGTGGATGGGCACAGGCCAGCCTGTTTGAGCAATTGCGGGATGCCCAGCGGCGCGCCAGCCAGGCTCACTTCGGGGATGTCGTCGGGAATGCCGCCCTTCGAACGGTTGACGAAGTCGGCCAGCGCATCTTCCGCTGCTTGCTGCGAATGGAAACGGGCGACAATTTCTTGCGCCAGGGCAACCTTGGCATCGCGCGGATTGCGCCCGCCTTCCACTTCGCTCTTCAGCTGCGCCAGTTCGGCGATCGAGCGCCACGACAGCAGCTCGTAGTAGCGCCACATCATGACGTCGGAAATGCTCATCAGCTTGGCGAACATGGTGTTGCCCGGTTCCGTGATGCCGATGTAGTTATTCTTCGACTTGGACATTTTTTCCACGCCATCCAAACCTTCCAGCAGCGGCATGGTCAAAATACACTGCTGCTCCTGTCCATACTGCTTTTGCAGTTCGCGGCCCACCAGCAGGTTGAACTTCTGGTCCGTGCCACCCAGTTCCAGGTCCGATTTCAGGGCCACCGAGTCGTAGCCCTGCATCAGCGGGTACAGGAATTCATGTACGGAAATAGGAATGCCGCCCTGGAAGCGCTTGGTGAAGTCGTCGCGCTCGATCATGCGCGCCACCGTGTAGTGGGAAGCGAGCTGGATGATGCCGCGCGCGCCCAGCGGATCGCACCACTCGGAGTTATAGCGGATTTCAGTCTTGCTGGCGTCCAACACTAAAGATGCTTGCGCGAAATACGTCATCGCGTTAATCTCGATCTGTTCCTTGGTCAGCGGCGGGCGCGTGACGTTGCGGCCCGACGGGTCGCCGATCATGGAAGTGAAGTCGCCGATGAGGAAAATGACTTGATGGCCCAGGTTTTGCAACTGGCGCATCTTGTTCAGCACGACAGTGTGGCCCAGATGCAAGTCGGGTGCAGTCGGGTCCAGGCCCAGTTTGATGCGCAGTGGAACACCGGTTTTCTCGGAGCGTGCTAATTTTTGCGCAAATTCGCTTTCGATCAAGAGTTCGTCGACGCCACGCTTGGTAATCGCGAGGGCTTCTTGTACTCTGTCCGACAGTGGAAGTGCGGTCTGAGCGGCGTTAGCCTTGGCAGGCGATGCGGTGGTGTTGATTTCCATAAAATTTGACTGTAGATCTCAAAATGGTAGTAGGTTTGCGGAGTTTGCTATAATGCTCGATCCCATCAATCTTGCCGTATGAAAACGAACCAAAATAACAATAACAAAGAGCATTAGTTCAGGTCACGTTCAAGGGCAAATTTTAACTGATTGCATGAACCCTATACATAAAATCACAGGCTCACGCTTGTACACACAGCTGACGACGACACGCAAGGCACGCATTATCGGCGCGTCGGCAGTGCTGCTCGCCGTTGCCGCCTTCGGCGCGGTCGCTGTGTCGCCCATGGCACCCGACGCATCCGACTTGCCGGTCACGTCCATCGCCCAGAACCTGGAAATGCCTGATCTCGCCTCGCAAATTTCCGCGATGGAACAGGTAGACCAGAATTTCACCCACGAAGAAAAAGTCCGCGCCGGCGATACCCTCGCCACCCTGCTGACCCGTCTCGGCGTGGATGATCCGGCGGCCGCCAATTTCATCAAAACCGACAAGATCGCGCGCGGCGTGATGTTGCTGAAATCGGGCAAGCGCGTGCAAGCGCAAACGACCGAAAACGGCGACCTCAACTGGATGCGCGCCACCCTCGTCGATGGCACGGACAAATCGGTCAAGAACATCCTGATCACCCGCAAGGGCGACAAGTTCGTGGCCACGGAAGTGGCAGCCCAGCTGGAACGCCGCGTTGAAATGCACGCGCGCAAGATTACCTCCACCCTGTTCGCCGCCACTGACTCCAGCCTGGACGGCACCCGCCTGCCAGACTCGATTTCCGCGCAAATCGTGGAAATGTTCTCCACCAATATCGACTTCCGCTCCGACCTGAAACGCGGCGACGCATTCAATGTCGTCTACGAAACGTTCTGGCAAGATGGCGAATTTGTCCGAGCGGGCCGCATCCTGGCCGGTGAATTCACCAACCGCGGCACGACTTACCAGTCCGTTTGGTTCGAAGACCCAGCCAGCAAGCAAGGCGGCGGTTACTACAGTTTCGACGGCAAGTCCCTCAAAAAAGCCTTCCTGAAATCCCCCCTCGAATTCTCCCGCATCTCGTCCGGCTTCTCCATGCGCGTGCATCCGATTTCCGGCAACTGGAAAGCGCACAAGGGCATCGATTTCGCCGCAGCAACGGGCACCCCTATCCGCGCCTCGGGCGACGGCGTGGTCGATTCCGTCGGCAGCCAAAACGGCTACGGCAATGTTGTTGTCCTGAAACACTGGGCCAACTACACCACGGCCTACGCCCACATGAGCCGCTTCGCTTCGGGCTTGAAAAAAGGTCAAAAAGTCAGCCAGGGCGATGTGATTGGCTATGTCGGCACCACCGGCTGGTCCACGGGCGCCCATTTGCACTATGAGTTCCGCGTCGGCGGCGTGGCACAAGATCCAAGCAAGCTGAATGTACAAGCCCAGGCGCCGCTGACGGCATCCGAGCTGAGCCGCTTCCGCATGGTCTCGGCCGACATGATGCACCGCTTCACCCTGCTGCGTCCGAACGACACGGCATTGGCGTCGCGCTAAGCAACACTGCCTTCGGGCAATAGTCAAAGGCACCGCCCATGCAGATGGCCGGTGCCTTTATTTTATGTGCACAGGAAAATGCGGCACAATGCACACCATCACTGACGCCTTCAAGGAAACACCCATGCTGTATATCGGTTTGATGTCGGGCACCAGCCTGGACGGCGTCGACGGCGCCCTGGTCGATTTTTCCGACGATGGCAGCGTGCGCAGCCTGGGCGACGCGTATATTGCCTTTCCCGCCAGCCTGCGCGCCGACCTGATGGCATTGCAAAGTGCTGGCCAGAATGAAATCGAGCGCGAAGCGCTGGCGGCGAATCAACTGGTGCGCCATTACGCCGACTGCGTCGCCATGCTATTGAGCAACGCGGGCATCGTCGCGGACGCCATCGCCGCCATCGGCGCGCATGGCCAGACCATCCGCCACCGCCCCGAGCTGGGCTTTACGCGCCAGTTGAACAACCCGGCTCTGCTGGCCGAACTGACGGGTATAGATGTCATCGCCGACTTGCGCAGCCGCGACGTGGCGGCCGGTGGCCAGGGCGCGCCGCTGGTGCCCGCTTTTCACCAGGCCATTTTCAATTTGCCCGGCCACACGCGCGTGCTGGCCAATATCGGCGGCATCAGCAATATCAGCGTGCTGCACGCGGACGGCACGGTGACGGGCTACGACACGGGCCCCGGCAATGCGCTGATGGATGGCTGGGCCCTGCGACACCTGGGTCAGCCGTACGATGCCAATGGCGCCTGGGCCGCCACGGGCAAAGTCTTGCCTGCCCTGCTGGCGGAATTGCTCAATGAAGCCTATTTTGACTTGCCGGCGCCGAAAAGCACGGGCCGTGACCTGTTCCATGCCGACTGGTTACAGGGCAAGCTGAGCAACTATCAGCACGCCACACCTGCCGACGTGCAGGCCACCCTGACCCAGCTGACGGCCGCCAGCCTGGCGCATGCCATCGCGCGCGATGGGGCGCAGGCGGAAAACGTGTATGTATGTGGCGGCGGCGCGCAGAACGCGAGCCTGATGGCGGCGCTGGCGCGCGCATTGCCGGGCATGGCGGTGGAGTCCACGCAAGCGCTGGGCGTGGCGCCCAGCCAGGTCGAGGCGCTGGCGTTTGCCTGGCTGGCCTGGCGCTTTACGCAGCGTAAACCAGGCAACTTGCCGGCGGTGACGGGCGCGGCGGGCTTACGCGTGCTGGGTGCGCTGTATCCGCGTTGAGCAGATGTAGAAACACAAATAGCGGATCAATGATCCGCTATTTTCTTGCTTTCCCCGTGTAGTGTGCTTAAACGGAGAAGGACGAGCCGCAACCGCAGGTGGACGTGGCTGTCGGATTCTTGATCACGAACTGCGCGCCTTCCAGGTCATCCTTGTAGTCGATTTCCGCGCCGACCAGGTACTGGTAGCTCATGGAATCGATCAACAGCTGGACGCCATTCTTGACCATGGTGGTGTCATCTTCATTGACGATTTCGTCGAAGGTGAAACCGTACTGGAAGCCGGAACAGCCGCCACCCTGCACGAAGACGCGCAATTTCAGGTCGGGATTGCCTTCTTCCTCGATCAGCTGCGCGACTTTTTCGGCGGCGCTATCGGTAAAGATGATAGGCGAAGGGATCACATCTTGCATTTCAGCGACTGCATTCATTTCAGACTCCTCAGAAAACATAGCCTCATTATAGACTGTTGGCACAACTCGCGCTGCGGCCGCCGCTGATGCCGCTGGGCGGTGTTGTTCCTGCTCACATTTCCGACACGGCCAGGTGCAGCACGGGGTCGGTGCTGTCGTGCCTGCTCAGTTTGCCTTGCACCAATGCGCCACTGTGCATTTCCAGCACCTTGTAATACACCTCTCCTACAATGCGGGCTTTTGGCTGTATTTCAAGCATTTCGGACACATACACGGGGCCATTGATCTCGCCGCTGACGACCAGGCTGGAGCAGCGCACCTCGCCATCGATGCGGCCCGCCTCGCCCAGCACCACATGCGTGGGTTCGCCCGGCTCGCCCGTGACGTTGCCGCGCACATGACCATCGATGCGCAAACCGCCGCAAAACAGCAAGTCGCCCTCGATCCGCGTGGAGGCGCCGATCAGGGTATCGATGGGGTTTTTAGCGTTGCGTTCGAACATGAACGTCATCCTGTCGGGGTAGGTGGCAGTCCAATTTATCACAGGTCCGGCAAAAAGGCGCCGGACCTGCGCAAGCACGCCTGCCTATTTTTACGGCAGCAGGGCGATATGTTGCAAACCGGCTGTTTCTTTCAGGCCAAACATCAAGTTCATGCACTGCACGGCCTGGCCCGATGCGCCCTTGACCAGATTATCCTGCACCACCAGCACGATGACGGTATTGCCGCCTTCGGGACGGTGCAAAGCCAGGCGCAGCATGTTCGAGCCGCGCGTGGAGCGGGTTTCCGGATGCGAGCCGAATGGCATCACATCGACGAATGGCTCATCTTTGTATTGCTCTTCGAACAAGGATTGCAATTCTTCATTGCTGACATCCTTGTTCAGCTGCGCGTACAGGGTCGAATGCATGCCGCGGATCATCGGCACCAGGTGCGGCGTGAAGGTCAGCGCCACTTTGTCGTCCGTGAAACGCTGCAATTGCGCCGTCGTTTCCGGCAGATGGCGGTGACCGGCCACGCCGTAGGCCTTGAAGCTGTCGCTGCTTTCCGAAAACAGGATGCCGATTTCCGCCTTGCGGCCGGCGCCGGACACGCCCGACTTGCAGTCGGCGATCAAGCCGCCCGTGTTGACCAGGCCCGCCTTGAGCAGCGGGTAAAAGCCCAGCTGCATGGTGGTCGGGTAGCAACCGGGGTTGGCGATCAGGCTGGCTTTTTTAATGTCTTCGCGGTTCAGTTCCGGCAAGCCATACACGGCCTGCTCGATCAGCTCGGGTGCCGTATGGGGAATCTTGTACCACTGCTCGAACTTGGCCTGGTCTTTCAGGCGGAAGTCGGCGGCCAGGTCGATGACTTTCACGCCGGCGGCCAGCAAGGCTGGAGCTTGCGCCATGGCAACACCATGCGGGGTGGCAAAGAAGACCACGTCACACTGTTCCAGATTCGCCTTGTCCGGCGAGGAAAACGCCAGTTTTACGTGGCCACGCAGGGAAGGATACATGTCAGCAACGGGCAAGCCATCTTCCTTGCGCGAGGTAATCGCCGTCAACTCGACATCTGGATGGGTAGCGAGCAAGCGCAGCAATTCCACGCCCGTGTATCCAGTGCCGCCGACGATGCCAACTTTGATCATGTTCTTTCCTTGTGTATAGATTGAGATTGCATAAAGATGAAGGGAAACGCTGCCCTTGCGGGTTTTCCGCGTATTTTACAGCGCAACGCAGAGTCACGCTGAAATGCAAAAAAGCCGCGGGACCGAAGTCCAGCGGCTTTTCGACCAGCACCTCGAAAGGTGCTGTAGCGTAAGAATTAACGCTTCGAGAATTGCTTTGCGCGACGTGCTTTGCGCAGACCAACTTTTTTACGCTCGACTTCACGTGCATCGCGTGTTACGAAGCCGGCTTTAGCCAGTTCCGGTTTCAACGCTGCATCGTAGTCGATCAGAGCGCGGGTGATGCCGTGACGAACTGCACCAGCCTGGCCCGACTCACCGCCGCCATGGACGTTGACTTTGATGTCGAAACGCTCGACATTGCCGGTCAGTTCCAGAGGTTGACGGATGACCATCAGACCCGTTTCGCGCGAAAAGTATTCGTTTGCTGGTTTGCCGTTAACAACGATCAAGCCTGTGCCAACTTTGATAAAAACCCGAGCCACTGCACTTTTGCGACGGCCGGTTCCATAATTGTAATTACCGATCATGTCAGTTCCTTAGAGAACAAGTGCTTTAGGTTGCTGAGCAGCGTGCGGATGGGAACCTTCCGCGTACACTTTCAGCTTCTTGATCATTGCGTAGCCGAGTGGGCCTTTAGGCAGCATGCCCTTGACCGCTTTCTCAAGCGCGCGACCTGGAAAACGCTGTTGCATTTTCTGGAAGTTGGTTTCGTAGATGCCGCCTGGATAGCCAGAGTGACGGTAGTAAATTTTCTCAGTAGCTTTGGTACCGGTCACACGCAGTTTGCCTGCGTTGATGACGACGATAAAGTCGCCGGTATCGACGTGAGGAGTAAATTCTGGTTTGTGTTTGCCGCGCAGTCGGAGTGCCACTTCGCTGGCAACACGTCCGAGGACTTTGTCCGTCGCGTCAACCACGAACCAATCGCGCTGGACTTCATGTCCTTTAGCGGAAAATGTTTTCATGTTGACTTCCTAATAGATTACACGCTCAAATGGTGGTTCCGCCGATGCTGCTATGCGGACTCTGCCTTATTTACTTTTCCTGAGCGAACGGAAAGCCGACAAGTATAAGCGGCTTTGCCTTGCCGCGTCAAGCCACGATGCAGACCGGCTGCGGGCTGGCAGGCGGCACATGGACAGGCATTCCTCTATTACAATACAAAACGCTTACAATTTTCGGAGAGTACGATGGAATGCAAAGTCAGCTGGAATGGCCCGTCGGGCATGAGTTTTCGGGCAGAAACCGGCTCCGGCCACCTGGTGACCATGGATGGCGCGCCCGATGGCGGCGGCCACAACCTGGCGCCACGCCCCATGGAAATGGTCTTGCTGGGCACGGGCGGCTGCACCGCCTATGACGTGGTGCTGATCCTGAAACGGGGGCGCGAAGCCGTCAGTGGCTGCGAAGTGACCCTGAAGGCCGAGCGTGCCGACACCGACCCGAAAGTGTTTACCAAAATCCACTTCCATTTCACCGTGCGGGGCAAGGCCCTGAAACCGACGGCAGTGGAACGGGCCGTGACTTTGTCGCACGACAAATATTGCTCGGCGTCGATTATGCTGGCGAAAACTGCCGAGATTACGCACTCGTTCGAGATTATTGAAGAATAATTCTTACCCCCAGCGACGAAATGCCGGGGTCGGACCCTGAGGGGGAATACGCCCCAGTGGGGCGTATTCCGATCCCGCAGGGACTGACCCGGCTCTTTTCTGCGTCTATATATAGTAAGCCGTCTTGGTCATGACCTTGCCCATCAGCCCCATCAGCGCCTTCACCGGCGCCGGGGTATCGATGGCGCCCAGGCGCTGGGCGGCGGCGCCATGTTCCACTTCATCGATGGCCATCTGTTTGACGATGGCGCGCGATTTCGCGTCCTGCGGCGGCAATTCCTGCAAGTGGCTGGCCAGGTGCGCTTCCACCTGGCGCTCCGTTTCCACCACGAAACCCAGACTGCGGCCGTCGCCCATGCGCGCGGCGATGGTGCCCAGCGCAAACGAACCCGCATACCACAGGGGATTGAGCAGGCTCAGACGCGAGCCCAGCTCCGTCAGGCGCTGCGCCGTCCAGGCCAGGTGGTCTTCCTCTTCGCGTCCCGCCTCGTCGAACTGGGCGCGGATGGCCGGGCTGTGCGCATAGCGCGCCTGCGAGTTGTACAGGGCCTGGGCGCACACTTCGCCGACGTGGTTGACGCGCATCAAGCCGGCGCTGTGGCGCTGCTCGGCCGCGCTCAGCTGCGCATCGGGCGCATGCGTGGCCGGAGTGGGGCGCGAGGCCGAAGCCACGCCCGCGATGACGCGCAAGGCCTTGTCGGCGCCAACAATCAAACGATCCAAGGGGTCAAAATGGCGGTTCGCGGTCATCGTGGCTATGCTCATGAGTAGTAAAGCATGAATTATAGGACGATCGGGGCCAGCCGTACCCACGCCACGCGCAGGGTGAACGGGGCTTTATTGACTTGTGCGCGCTTTTTCCTGCTCGATCCAATCGACCACGGGGCCGACGGCGTCCAGGCCGGACAGGCTTTTCGCCACGCCCAGGTTCAGTGAAACGAGAAAGGAAATGCTGTCGACGGGAATGTCCGGGCAATGCTCGGCAAACGCGGCGCGAAAACGCTCCGACTGCAGCACGCGCAAGACTTTCTCGCCACTCATGAATTGCAGCACGCTAGCAATGCTGTGCCCGCCACCTAGCGAGTGGTAGATAAAGCGGTTGTACTTCGCGTCGATCTGCTTGAAATCGAGCGCTTCTTCCGTCATCAGGCCGGCCAGGTAGTACAAGCCGAGGCTGACACGGAAGAAACCGATGGCTTCGGCACTGGTCATGCCGGCGCGCGCCACGGACAGTACCTTGTCCTGCATCGCCTGATCGATCGTTCGCATTGCACTCTCCCGCGCCGTCCGCCGGCGCCCACCGGGCCAGCTTGCATGAAGATGCTGCTTTTTTCAATAGACCAAACGATATTTCCACCTTGCAAGTTACATTTTTTGCATGCTACTCTCGTTCTTCACCGTCAAATGGATGAAGCACATGATAGAGGTCAAGCACCTGGCAAAACGTTTCCGCATGCCTCCCCACAAGGGCAAGGGCGTGCACGTCAGCGATCCGCGCGAACATGAGGGCTGGTTTCACGCCGTGCGCGACGTCAGTTTCAGCTGCGCCCCGGGCGAGGTGCTGGGCCTGCTGGGCCCGAATGGCGCCGGCAAGACCACCACCTTGCGCCTGCTGTCGACGGCCCTGCAAGCGGACGCGGGCAGCGCCCTCGTCAACGGCGTCGATGTGCTGCGCCAGCCGCTGGTGGCGCGCCAGAGCATCGGTTTCCTGTCCGGCTCGACGGGCTTGTATGGGCGCCTGACGGCGCGCGAGAACGTGGAATATTTCGGCCGCCTGCATGGCATGCCGGCCGACAAGCTGAAACGCCGCTGCGACGAGCTGTTTGCCCTGCTGCACATGGAGGAATACGGCGGCAAGCGGGCCGATCAGTTGTCGACGGGCATGAAACAGAAGTGCGCGATCGCCCGCACCGTCGTGCACGAGCCGCAGGTGGTGATCCTCGACGAGCCGACCACGGGCCTCGATGTGATGTCGGCCAAGATCCTGCTCGACTTCATCGCCAGCTACAAGGCGCTGCGCGTGCCGCTGATCTTTTCCACGCACCACCTGCACGAGGTGGAAAAACTGTGCGACCGCGTCTGCATCATCAACCGCGGCACCACCGCCTTCAATGGCACGGTCAACGAACTGCGCCACCTGGGCGGCAGTACCGATCTGTACGATGCCTTCGTCAGCGTCATCAACCAGGGAACCTGAGCCATGTGGACCATTTATCTGAAAGAGTTGCTGGAACTCACGCGCGACCGCAAGACGCTGATTTTCACCATCCTCATCCCCATCTTTGCCATGCCGCTGATCTTTGGCGGCTTCGCTTATGTTTCAAACAATATGTTCAAGAACGCCAAGACGGCGGAAATGCGCTATGCGCTGTTCGGCAAGGACCATTCGCCGGGCTTGAGCGCGCGTTTTGCGCAGCAGCACAACTTGCGCGAAGTGCCGCTGGCCAGCGAGGCGGAGATTCGCCGCGCCATCGGCGATGACAGCATCAAGTTCGCCGTCGTCATTCCGCCGCATTTTGAAGAGGCGCTGCAGCAACGGCAACAGGCCAAGGTGGTACTGCACTACAACAGCGCCAGCACGGTCGACGTGACCCTGCAGCGGGTGCGCGAGATCGTCGAGGCCTACAACACCAGCCTGCGCGAAAGCGCGCTGTCGGCCCTGAAGCTGAGTCCGGCCCAGCTGGCCTTCGCCCTGCACCCCATCGTGCTCGACAAGCAGTCGACGGCCAATGAGCGTGAGCAGATGGGCGCCATCGTCGGCGGCATGCTGCCCTATCTGCTGCTGATGGTGTGCCTGACGGCGGCCATGTATCCGGCCATCGACCTGGGCGCCGGCGAAAAGGAGCGGGGTACGCTGGAAACCCTGCTGCTGGCGCCCGTGCCGCGCAGCGCCATCGTGCTGGCCAAGTTCCTCGTGCTGTTTACGGTGGGCATGACCTCGGCCGTGCTGATGGTGGGCAGCATGGGCGCCCTGCTGGCCATCTTCGGCAGTTCGCTCGAAGGCAACATGGCCGTCATGGTGCGCAGCATCGGCTTGCCTGACCTGGCCATGGTGACCCTGATGCTGGTGCCGACGGCCGCCATCTTTGCCTCGCTGCTGCTGTCGATCTCGATCTACGCAAAAAGCTACAAGGAAGCGGCCGGCATGATCACGCCATTGATGCTGTTCGTCATCCTGCCCACGGTGGCGGCGATGCTGCCCGGCGTCGAGCTGAACTGGATATGGGCCATGGTGCCGCTGACCAACGTGTCGCTGGCCATGAAGGAGCTGGTCAAGGGCACCATGGATTACCGCATGTTCGGCGTGATCCTGGCCTCGACCACGGTGATCGCGGGCGCGCTGCTGATGCTGTGCCGCTGGTGGTTTAACCGGGAATCAGTACTGTTCCGTAATTGATACTCACGCGGCGCGCCAGCGGGGCAAAACAGCCCCCGATATGGCGCGCCATCCACCCCGCCCATCTGCACTCTGGGCACGCGAAAATGCCGTGTATCGCATGCAACTGCCCAGTACGTCTTAAATTCAATACAATGCCAGCATAGAGTAGCCCTGTAGCATCGGGCAACAACGCATGAGTCAGGAGTTGTATGGAATTGCAGATTCGCAAATTGTCGAAGACCTACGCGAATGGCGTGGTGGCGCTGGATAACGTGTCGCTGACGATACCGCCCGGGATGTTTGGCTTGCTGGGCCCGAATGGCGCCGGCAAGTCGACCCTGATGCGCACCCTGGCCACCCTGCAGGAGTGCGATTCCGGCTCCATCTTCTTCGGCGACTACGACGTGCTCGACGACAAGGACGAGATCCGCCGCATGCTGGGCTACCTGCCGCAAGACTTCGGCCTGTATCCAAAAGTGACGGCGTACGAGCTGCTCGACCACTTCGCCATGCTGAAAGGGCTGTCGCAGCGGGCGCGCCGGCGCGAGGTCGTCGATGGCCTGTTGCAGCAAACCAATCTGTTCGACGTGCGCCACCAGCGCCTGGGCAGCTTTTCCGGCGGCATGCGCCAGCGCTTCGGCATCGCGCAAGCCCTGCTGGGCGACCCGAAACTGATCATCGTCGACGAGCCGACGGCCGGCCTCGACCCGCAAGAACGCGTGCGCTTCCATAATCTGCTGTCCGATATCGGCGAAGACAAGACGGTGATCCTGTCGACCCATATCGTGTCCGACGTGGCCGACCTGTGCGCCAACATGGCCATCATCAACAAGGGCCATTTGCTGCTGTGCGGCAAGACCCAGGAATTGATCGATGAAGTCAGCTGCAAGATCTGGGCGCGCTTTGTCGAAAAGAAAGAACTGGCCAGCTTCCAGCAGCGCCACGCCGTCATTTCCACGCGCTTGCTGTCGGGCCGCACCCTGATCCACGTCTACAGCGACGACGACCCGGGCGACGGCTTCGAGGAAGCCATCGGCGACCTGGAAGACCTGTATTTCGCCACCATTGCCGGGCGCCACCGCGTCGCCCCGCAGTGCGACTGAGGGGGCGGCCATGTTTGCCATCGCCCGCTTTGAAGCGCGACAGCGGCTCAAGCTGCTGTCCACCTGGGTGTATTTCGCCATGTTCCTGGCCCTGGCCATGCTGTGGATGGCCGCCGCCGGCGGCGTCTTCAAGGAAGCGAGCATCAGTTTCGGCGGCAAGTTCCTGATCAACGCGCCCCGCTCGCTGGCGTTCACGTGCAGCCTGCTGGGCTGCTTCGGCGCCGTGGTGGTGGCCGCCATGATGGGCCGCTCGGTGCAGCAGGATTTCGAGTACGGCATGCAGCACTTCTTCTTCAGCGCGCCGATCAAAAAATACCAGTACGTATTTGGCCGCTTCCTCGGCGCCTATCTGGTGCTGGCCGTGGTGTTTTCCAGCATCGTCATCGGGGCCTGGCTGGGCGCCTGGCTGCCCGGCATCGATCCCGAACGGCTGGGGCCGCAACGCGCGCTGGCCTATTTGATGCCGTATGTCTTTACCCTGCTGCCCAACCTGTTCATCTTCGGCGCCATCTTCTTCGTCATCGCGGCCCTGACGCGGCGCATGCTGCCCGTGTACATCAGCTCGGTAGTCATGCTGATCGGCTACCTGGTGGCGCCCTCGCTGGCGCGCGACCTCGACTACAAGACCCTGGCCGCCCTGATCGACCCCTTCGGCACCACGGCGCTGATACGCCTGACGGAATACTGGCCGAATGCGGAGCGCAACACGCGCCTGGTGACCCTGGAGGGCGTGTATTTGCTGAACCGCGCCATCTGGTCCGGCTTCGCCCTGGTGGCCTTGCTGCTCGGCTATTGGCGCTTCCAGTTCCACGCCACGACGGACGCGGGCGCCAGCAAGCGCCGCAGTGACGGCGATGTGCCGCTGCGCCTGTCGAGCGCGTCGCTGTCCACGCAGGAAGCGCCTGATTTTGCGCAGCGCAACCTGGCCGCCCTGCTCGTCAAGATGAGCTGGCTGAACCTGCGCGAAACCATCAAGAACATTTATTTTGTCGTCATCGTGCTCGCTGGCGTGCTGACCATGTATGCGGGCGCGCTCGACATGGGTTCCATGTACGGCACGAATACCTATCCGGTGACGGAAAAAGTGCTGGACATGGTCAGCGCCTCGTTCGCCCTGTTCATGCTGATCATTACCACCTTCTATGCGGGCGAACTGGTGTGGCGCGAACGCGAGACCAGCATCCAGCTGATGCTCGACGCCCTGCCCGTGCCAAACTGGCTGCCGCTGCTGTCAAAGCTGTTCGCCCTGATCGGCCTGCAAGCATTGCTGAGCCTGGTCATCATGCTGTGCGGCATGTCGATCCAGGTCTTCAAGGGCTATTACCGCCTCGACCCCGGCCTGTACCTGGAATCGCTGTTCCTGTCGCACCTGCCCTACTACGCACTGATCGCCGTGCTGGCCATCTTTTTGCAGGTAGTGATCAATCACAAGTACCTGGCGTATTTCGCCATGATTCTGTACCACATCGCCAGCATCAGCTTTGCCTCGCTGGGCCTGGGCGACCCGCTGCTGCTGTACGGCAGCACGCCGGACTTCATCTATTCAGCCATGAACGGCGCCGGCCACTATGTGTTGCGCGAGCGCTGGTACTTGCTGTACTGGAGCGGCGCGGCCATCATGCTGACGGTGCTGTCGCTGCTGCTCTGGCCCCGCGGCGCGCAGGATAGCTGGCGCATCCGCTTGCGCCTGGCGCGCCACGGCCTGACGCAAGGCGTGCTGGCCAGCTTTGCCATCGGCCTGTTGATTTTCGTCAGCGCCGGCGGCGTGCTGTTCTACGTCTTTCACGTGGCCAACGATTACCAGTCCGAATTCGCCCGCGATGCGGACCGCGCCAGCGTCGAGCGCCAGTACCGCAAGTTTGCCGCCACGCCGCAGCCGAGAATCACCGACGTGAAACTCGACGTGGCCATCTACCCGGCGCAGCGCACCCTGGCCGTCACGGGCCGCTATGTGCTGCAAAACAAGACCAGCCTGCCGATCAGCCACATTTTTGTGCAGCAAGACCCCACCGCCACCATGCGTCTGCGTTTTGATGCGCGCGTGCACCCTGGCCTCGATGACGGAAAGCTGGGCTTTTACAGCTACCGCCTGGCCACGCCGCTGGCGCCGGGCGCCAGCCTGGGCCTCGATTTCGACATTGCCTATGCGCCGCGCGGCATCTTCGGCCTGGGCCAGGACACGCCCGTCGTGGCCAACGGTACCTTCTTCACGAATGCCGTGCTGCCGCACATCGGCTACCAGCCGCAGCTGGAATTGACGGACCCGCGCGACCGCAAGAAACACGGCTTGCCGGCGCGCGAACGGGCCTTGCCGCGCGACGATGCACGGGGACTGGCCGACAATTACGTCAGCATGGACGCCGACCGCATCAACTTTGACGCCACCGTCAGCACCGTCGATGGCCAGACGGCCATCGCGCCGGGCATGCTGGACAACGACTGGATCGCCAAAGGCCGCCATTACTTCCATTACACGATGGACCAGCCTATCCTGAATTTCTACGCGTTCCAGTCGGCCCGCTACGCCGTCAGACACGAGCGCTGGCAAGATGTGGCCATCGACGTGTATTACCATCCTGGCCATGAGTACAACCTCGATCGTTTCGTGCGTGGCAGCAAGGAAGCGCTCGATTACTACACGAAAAACTTCGGCCCCTACCAGCACAAGGTCTTGCGCATCGTCGAATTCCCCCGCTACGCCACGTTTGCGCAGTCGTTCCCGAACACGATTCCGTACTCGGAAGGCCTGGGCTTCATCGCCAAGGTGGACGACAAGAATCCGAAAGACCTCGACTATCCGTTCTACGTCACGGCGCATGAAGTGGCGCACCAGTGGTGGGCGCATCAATTGGTGGGCGGCAACACGCGCGGCGCCACCGTGCTCAGCGAAACCCTGGCCGAATATTCGGCCCTGATGGTGATGAAAAAAACCACGGGACCGGCCAAGATGCGCCGCTTCCTGCGCTATGACCTGAATCAATACCTGAGGGGACGCAGCGAAGAACGCAAGAAGGAGCTGCCGCTGGCCGAGAATGAAAACCAGGCCTATATCCATTACCACAAGGGCAGCCTGGCCATGTATTTGCTGCAGGACATGATCGGCGAAGACAAGGTCAACGGCGTGCTGCGCGAGCTGCTGAAGACGTATGGCCAGAAGGGACCGCCGTATGCGAGCGTGACGGCGCTGGTGCAGGGCTTGCGCCAGGTCACGCCGCCCGAGCAGGCTTACCTGATCGATGACCTGTTCGAGAAGATCGTGCTGTTCGACAACCGCGCCCTGTCGGCCACGGCCACCAAACGCGGCGATGGCAAGTACGCCGTCACCCTCAAGGTGCAGGCGAGCAAATTGACGGCCGGCGAACAGGGCGAGGAACACGACGCGCCCCTGCACGACTGGATCGAGATCGGTGTCGACGACGCGAATGGCCTTCCGCTGCTGCGCGAACGCCTGCGCATGACGGCGCGAGAAGCGAGCTACACCGTCATCGTCGGCAGCCGGCCCGGCAAGGCGGGCATCGATCCCGACAACAAGCTGATCGACCGCAAGCCCGATGACAATATGGTCACCGTCGAGCTCGACGAACCATGACGAAAAATGGCCACCCTGGACAGGTGGCCATTTTTTTCAGTGTCACACGGGAATCAGGCCGCGGCGCAGCGCGTCACCAGGCTCAGGCTGATGCCCATCTCCGTCAGGTGCTGCATGTCGACCAGGGTCAGGTCCATCGGCGCATCGACCGTGTCGTCGCCGTTCAACTCCAGTTGCAGCTCGGCCACGATGCGCGGCATGCTGAACGTGACGCCGCGCGAGCGGCACTCGGCCAAGTAGCTGCGTATGCGCGAAGGCAGCACTTGCGCTTTGGACGCCTGCGCAATGACCACTTCGAAGCCGGAATCGAGATGCACGCGACCTGCCGCGCCCTTCGCCTCACCCTTGCGCCATTGCCGTTCCGGATCCGTGGGCAAGACTTCGAGAATGGATTTGAGCGTGGGATCGTCCCCATGCACAGACAGCTTCACCATATTCATATTGCAAGACTTTCTAGTCAGGATGCCGCCAGGAAGACGGCACCATCATCAGACCGACAAGTCTACGCATGGAAGGCAAATATGTCCATACGGCAATATTTTATATCAAGCACGAATTTGTGCTGCATCAAACAGGCGGAACAAATCTGTTCCGCCTGCAACACACGGTTACAAGGCCACGCCGCGTGCCTGCAAGGCGGCCCGTACGCCGGCGCCGTAGGCAGCATCAGCCTGGTCGAAGTGGCCCAGCTGACGCTGCAAGGTTTCCGGCCGCACCTGGCTCAATGGTCCTGCCAGGTTGTCGAACAGGTTCTGCTTTGCCTGGACGGACATCAGACGGAACAGATTGCCGGCCTGCGTGTAGTCGTCTTCCGTGCCGCGGCCATCATAGCGCGCCGCGCCGCCGTCGAGCGCCAGCGATGGTTCACCATGGCCCAGCCCTTGCGGCTGCGTGCCTGCCGCCGCCACGTTGGCGTAATTCTGCGCCGCACCGCCGTTGTGGATCGCCATGCCGCCGTCGCGCTGCTGGTTGTGGAAGGGGCAGCGGGCCGCATTCACGGGCAGATGCTGGTGGTTGGTGCCAACCCGGTACAGCTGGGCGTCGTGATAGGCGAACAGCCTGCCTTGCAGCATCTTGTCCGGCGAGTATCCCATGCCCGGCACGGCATTGGCCGGCGAAAAGGCCGCCTGCTCGACTTCCGCGTGGTAATTGTCCGGGTTGCGATTCAGCTCGAAAATACCCACCGCCAGCAGCGGGAAGTCCGCGTGCGGCCACACTTTCGTCAGGTCGAACGGGTTCCAGCCCGTGCGCTGCTCCCATGCATCGAGTTGCTCCTGCGTCGCCACTTGCAGCTTGACTTCCCACTGGGGAAAATCACCGCGGTCGATGGCGCCGAACAGGTCGCGCTGGGCGTAGTCGGGGTCGGCACCGGCCAGGCGGCCGGCCTCGGAGGCAGGCAGATTCCTGATGCCCTGGCGTGTCTTGAAGTGCCATTTCACGTACACGCGCTGGCCCTCGGCATTGATCAGGCTATACGTGTGGCTGCCGAAGCCATCCATGTGGCGGTAACCATCCGGCGTGCCGCGGTCCGAGAACAGCATGGTGACCTGGTGCAGGCTTTCCGGCGCATGGCTCCAGAAGTCGAACATCATCTCGGCCGATTTCAGATTGCTTTGCGGATCGCGCTTTTGCGTGTGGACAAAATCGGGGAACTTGATCGGGTCCTTGATGAAGAACATGGGCGTGTTATTGCCGACCAAATCCCAGTTGCCCTCTTCCGTATAAAAACGCACGGCGAAGCCGCGCGGGTCGCGTTCCGTATCGGCACTGCCGCGTTCGCCACCGACGGTGGAAAAGCGCGCGAAGGTGGCCGTCTGCTTGCCCACTTCAGCAAACAATTTGGCCTTGGTGTAACGCGAAATATCGTGCGTGACGGTAAAGGTGCCGTAGGCGCCCGAGCCTTTTGCATGCACCACGCGCTCGGGAATGCGCTCGCGGTTGAAATGCTGGAGTTTTTCGATCAGGTGGAAGTCTTGCAGCAGCAGGGGGCCGCGGGGGCCGGCGCTGATGGAATTCTGGTTGTCGGCGACGGGGATGCCCGAGGCGGTGCTGAATGGCGGCTGTTGACTCATGACTGCTTTTCCTTCGTTGTTGACTGATGGAACCAGTGTAATGAAGTCAACAACAAAGGAAAAGATAATTGATTTTATCGAAGCGATAGATATTTACAATGAACAACCGTGGGCATCGCATACGCCGCCCAGCTGCGCCTGCAACTTCGCCGGCTGGCCCAAAAAGCCGCCGATATCGATCACGGACAGCTTGCCGCTGCCATCGTCGAGCACGAACGTGGGAAAGCCCTGCCCGCCCACCTGCGCCAGCAAGGCGCGGCTGGCGTCGATGTGCCGCTGCGTGGCGGCGCCCGCCTGCCGCGCATACTCGGCCTGGAAGGCGACGCCATCCAGGCCCAGCTCTTGCGCCAGCGCCAGCAGCACGGGCAGGTCGGCGATGCGCAAGCCGTCCATGTAATGGGCGCGCTGCACGCGCTGCAGCATGTCCAGGCCCTTGCCGGCCAGAACTTCAGCCGTCAGGATGGCCGTGATCGGTGGTGCGGAATCCATCATGGCCGTGGTGTCGTTCAGCAAGCCGTTGACATAGGCGTCGCCGAAGGGCTGGCCCGACAGTTGCTCGATGCGCCGGTCATGCGGCAACACATAGCCGCGCCATTCGGGCGTGATCTGGCGGCGATTGCTGCCCGTCATCATGCCGCCGCCGTGGAAGGCCACCGTCAGGCCGGGCACGGCGCGCGCCGCCTCGACCAGCGGCGCGGCGCCGTAGCACCAGCCGCACAGGGGATCGAAAATGTAGTGCAGCGTGGGCATGGCGACCTCCTTGTTGCTGTTTACCATTTCATTTCGCCTTTTGCCACTTTCGCGCTGGTCTCTAAAGCGCCATCGAGACCCAGCTTCGGATAGTGCATTTTCATGGCCTCGATCAGGGCGGCAGAATTGGCGGCCTTGGCCGTTTCAGCTTCGAACGTCACCAGGTAGTCGCGCGTAAAACCGATGCTGTCGGGCGTCAGGGGCGAACCGACCTTGAAGTGGCCGGGCACGACGGTGACCGGTTTCAGCGCGGCAATGCCATCGAGCGTCTTGAGCCAGTCCTGGCGTGATTGCAGGCTTTGCGTATCGGCCGTCCAGACGTGCAAGTTGCCAAACAGCGCCACGCCACCGACGACGGCCTTGATCGAGGGAATCCACACATAGGTGCGCGCTGGCGTCGGCCCGGCGATGTCGAGCGACTGGCCTTCCAGCGTGATGCGCTGGCCTTTCAACGCTTCGGGAATGACGATGCCGTGCGGTGCGTTGTCTTTCAGGATCGGGCCCCAGTAGGCGACCTTGGCGTCAGCCTTGCGGCGGATCTCGGCCACGGTTTCCGGCGTGGCGACGATTTTTGCCTGCGGGAAAGCTGCCTTGATCACGTCGAGGCCAAAGTAAAAATCGGGGTCGCTGTGGCTGATGTACACCGTCGTCAGTTTCTTGCCGCTGGCGCGGATCTTTTCCACCAGCTTTTGCGCTTCGGCGCGCGAAAACTGTGCATCGATCAGCACGGCGTCATGCTTGCCCGCGACCAATACGGAAGCGACGGGGAAGATGGCCGCTTCGCCCGGGTTGAACACTTCCAGGGTCAGGGGGGCGCTGGCGGCGGCCGAGGCGGCGCCGGCGGCAAACAGGGTGGAAACAAGAACGCTGCTGATGGATTTGGAGAACATGATGCGCCTTCACAAGATGATTGGGATGACTGCATCTTACGTTGCTTTATTCGGTAGAAAAACCCGATAAAACGCAATAGTTTGTTGCATATTTCGATGCAATTTAAGATGGAGGGTACGCTACGGTGTATTTTTCCAGCGAGGACGTGCGCAAAAGCCACACCGCCTGCGCCTGCGCAGCAGCATCACAAAATGTGTCACAGCGTCATGAGGATGTCACATTGAATTGTTATCTTGCTAGCTCTTTCAAACCTAGCCGGATGAACCACATGACACGCAGAAAAATTTCCGTCGCTGGCTGCAGCGTCGCCATCACCCTGATGCTGGCCGCCTGCGGCAGCGACGCCAAAAAAGAAGACGTGACGCCAGAAGCACCACCGAAAAACGTCATCTTCTTCCTCGGCGATGGCATGGGCCTGACCACCATGACGGCCGCGCGCATCTACTCGGTAGGCGAAGAGGGTGCACTGACCATGGACACCTTGCCGGAAACGGCCTTCGTCAAGACCTTCTCGAACGATGCGCAAGTCACCGACAGTGCGCCATCGATGGCCGCCTACATGACGGGCATCAAAATGAACAATGAAGTCATTTCCATGTCGGCCAACACGCTCGCCATCGATCCGGGCAAGGATGCCAACGGCAACAAGCTGGTCAACAAATGCGGCACCGGCAACGGCACGCCCGCCACCACCTTGCTGGAACTGGCCAAGGCCAAGGGCTACGCGGCAGGCGTCGTCAGCACGGCGCGCGTGACGCACGCCACGCCGGCGGCGACCTACTCGCACATCTGCCACCGCGACCTGGAAAACGATATCGCCGCAGCGCTCGTACCAGGCGGCACGGGCTACAACAACGCCCTGGGCACCACGGGCCTGGAAGTGGTGCTCGGCGGCGGCGCGCAATTCTTTACGCCATTCAAGAACGGCGGCAAGCGTTCCGACGACCGCGACCTGGTGGCCGAACTGAAAGCGAAGAGCTACACCATCGCCAACAACGCCACCGACTTCAAGGCTGTCGATGCGGCCAAAACGGATCGCCTGTTCGGCGTGTTCACCTCCAGCCACATGAGCTACGACCTGGACCGCGATGCGGCCAAGGAACCTAGCCTGGCGGAAATGACCACCAAGGCCATGGATGTATTGGCCAAGAACAAGAAAGGTTATTTCCTGATGGTCGAAGGCGGCCGCATCGACCATGCGCTGCACGAAACGACGGCCAAGAAGGCCCTGCAAGACACGGTTGCTTTTGACAACGCCATCAAGGCCGCCATCGAAAAAGCCAAGCTCACCGATCCGACCCTGGCCAATACCCTGATCGTCGTCACGGCCGACCATGACCACACCCTGGTGCTGAACGGCTACGCCAAGCGCACGGGCAAGACGGCTGCCGGCAACGCTGGCGTGCTGGGCGTGGTGAAGAACTACGTCACCGGCGCGGTCGAGAAAGACCTGGACGGCGCACCGTACTCGATCATCGGCTTCGGCAATGGCGAAAAACGCACGCAATCGAGCCGCGCCGCCATGGCCAGCCTCGATGACACCGTCACCAGCGCCAATACTTACCATCAGGAAGCGGTGATCCGCACCGCGGTCGGCAATGAAACCCACGGCGGCACCGACGTCTTCCTGGGCGCCATCGGCAAGGGTTCGGAAACCTTCCTGGGCACCATCGACAACACCACAGTATTCGGCCTGGTCAAGACCGCCGGCGGTCTGTAATCCCCAAGAGACAAGAATTGGACAAGCACATGAAACCTGCATCGAAACCCGCCGTACTGAAATCGGCCCTGAAACTCTCCTTGCTGAGCACGCTCGTGGCCGCCAGCGTCGCCAGCGCCTACGCCGCCGACGCCAAGAACGTCATCTTCTTCCTCGGCGACGGCATGGGCCCTTCCGTCGTGACGGCGGCGCGCATCTTCAAGTACAAGGAAGAGGGCAGCCTGAACATGGACAAGCTGGAACGCACGGCGCGCATCAAGACGTTCTCGCACGATGCGCAAACGACGGACAGCGCCCCATCGATGGCCGCCTACATGACCGGCGTCAAGATGAACAATGAAGTCATCTCGATGGCGCAGGAGACCATTGCCAAGGAACCGGGCCGCGACGCCAACGGCAACCTGGGCGTGGACAACTGCCCGGCCGGCGGCAAGAGCGTGCCGACCATCCTGGAACTGGCGAAAGCCAAGGGCAAGGCCGTGGGTGCCATCACCACCACGGAATTGACGCACGCCACGCCGGCGACGACCTTCTCGCATATCTGCAACCGCAATGCGCAATACGCGATCGCCGCGCAAACGGCGCCGGGCGGCGCCGGCTACAACATGGCCCTGGGCGACGGCGTGGACGTGCTGATGGGTGGCGGACGCAACCACTTCACGCCATGGTCCGCCAGCAACAAAGCCGGCCGCGCCGACGGCCGCGACCTGCTGGTCGAATTCGCGGCCAAGGGCTACACCGTGGCCGCCAACAAGGCGGAAATGGCGGCCGCGCCGAGCAACAAGAAATTCATCGGCCTGTACAGCGCGAAGAGCCACCTCGACTATGAACTGGACCGCACCTCGTCCAAGCCATCGCCCGACGGCGCCAACCAGCCTAGCCTGTCGGAAATGACGCTGAAAGCCATCGACCTGCTGTCGAAAAACAGCGCTGGCTACTTCCTGATGGTCGAAGGCGGCCGCATCGACCACGCCTTGCACGGCATCAATGCCAAGCGCGCGCTGGTCGACACCATCGCCTTCGACGACGCCATCAAGGCGGCCATCGACAAGGTCAGGGAAACCGATCCGAAGCTGGAAAATACCCTGATCGTCGTCACGGCCGACCACGACCACACCTTGGCCTTCAACGGCTACGGCAAGCGCGGCAACCCTATCCTCGACATCAACCGCGGCTACAAGGATAACGCGCCAAGCAAGGATGAAGACGGCAATACCTACACCACCCTGGTGTTCGGCAACGGCCCGAACCGCCCTGACCTGCGCACCAACGTCGACAGCGCCACGGCCCTGTCCGACAACTACCTGCAAGAAACAGGCGTGCGCCTGGCCAGTGAAACCCACGGCGGCGGCGACGTCAAGCTGCTGGCCACGGGCGCCGGCGCCAAGGCCTTCAAGGGCACGCTG
Organism: Janthinobacterium sp. SUN073; assembly: GCF_030397665.1. Classification (GTDB taxonomy): domain Bacteria; phylum Pseudomonadota; class Gammaproteobacteria; order Burkholderiales; family Burkholderiaceae_D; genus Janthinobacterium. The sequence goes on from NZ_JAPUBT010000012.1 coordinate 128,930, forward strand.
GACAACACCAAGGTATTTGACTTGCTGAAGGCGGCATTCGGCTTCTGATCTGCATCAACACGGTAACCCCACCGGGGCGGATGGCAGTTTTGCCCTCCGCCCCTCTGCACGATAAAGGCAACACCATGAAATCGACCCTGATCGCCGTCCTCCTGGCCGCCGGCTTTGCCGCCAGCGCGCAAGCCGCTCCTGCAGCCCCTTCCGCTCCCGCCGACCTGGACCTGGGCATCACCTATTACAGCCGCGTGCTGACGCCGGAAGGCGTGACGCGCGAAAGCCGCTACGAAGAAAAAATGCTGCGCCGACCCGGCCACGTGTGGGTCGAGCGCGTGCTGGCGCCAGCGACCGACGCGCATGCCGGCCACAAGCATGGCGAAAATACCAAAGTCGCGCTGAAGGCCACGCAACATGAACACAAGCATTTCAATCCTGTGCTGATACCGCGCCACGTGATGCTGGAAAAGAACACCGTGCGCGTGGAATACATCGATGCGCACGACAAGATCGTCGTCTCCATCCCCAAGGCCGAGTATGAAAACGTGAATTTCGACGGTTCCTGGGAAAACAGTTTTTATCTGCTGGACCCGAAACTGGTCACCGCCATGCCATTGTCGAAACAGGCATCGAACGTGACGGGTGCACGCTGGCGCGAAGTGGAAAAGAATGGCGTGTTCCAGCGCATCCTGTGGGATGAGCAAAAACAGATTCCGCTGGTCATCGAAAGCGGCGACCGCGCGAACACCTTCTATCGCCGGGTCGACGTCAAGCTGCAGCCCACCGTCAGCAAGGCGCAACCGTGGGCGAATCTGCAGAACTACGCGCAGCGCGAGTATTCCGACTACCTGGACTAAGAATCAACTAAAATCGGGACGTAAAAAAGCCAGGGACATCCCTGGCTTTTTTGTGGCTGGCGCCCGATTACTCCGCCGCTGCCGCTTTCTTTGCCGGCGCCTTTTTGGCGGCCGGCTTTTTCACGGCCGCAGCTTTCTTCGCTGGCGCCTTTTTGACGGCTGCCGCTTTCTTGACGGCCGTTTTCTTCGCTGGCGCCGCGCCTTCTTCGCCTTCGACCTCGGTCGCTGCCGCCTTCGGCTTGGCGCCCGGCTTGGCCTTGCGCTCTTCAAACTCGAAGCTCACTTTGCCATCCTTGCCGCGTACGAGGAAAGCCTTGAACGGGCGACGGGTACGCTGCGACACAAAGCCCGGCAGCAAGTCCGTTTTGCCATCGTTGAGCAGTTTTGCCATTTGTTCCGGCAAGATTTCCTGCTGCAAGATGATGCGGCCGCTGCGGAAATCGCACGTCTTCGGCTTGGCCATGCTGTGTTCGCACACATAGGCCAGGCCCATCTCGTACACGCCGGCGTTGCACTTGGGGCAAGGTCCCACGGGCGTCTGGCCCGTGAAATCGACACCTTCACCATCTTCGCTTTCGTCGTTCTGGCCGAAATCGAATTCCAGCTTGAAATTCTTGATCTCTTCATCGCGCACGATGCGCAGGATGGCGGCGAACGGACGGCCCATCTTCGAGCGGAAACCTTGCAGCGGGCCAATGGTGCGGTCCTTCAGCAATTGCTCCACTTCGGCGATTTCGAACTGGCGCGAACCCGGCGTCTTGCTCATCGAGAATTCGCACTTGGTGCAGGCGAAACGACGGTAGTTTTCCTTCACCACGCCGCTGCAATTCGGGCATGGCGTTTCCAGGGTGGCGTAATCACCAGGAATGGTGTCGTTGTCGTATTCCTTGGCGCGCTTGACGATAATTTGCGTCATCTGCGCGATTTCACGCATGAATTCTTCACGCGAAATCTTGCCTTTTTCCATTTGCGACAGCTTGTATTCCCACTCGCCCGTCAGCTCCGGCGCCGTCAATTCATTGACGCCCAGGCCCTTGAGCAACGTCATCAGCTGCGAGGCCTTGGCCGTCGGGATCAGTTCGCGGCCTTCGCGGATCAGGTAGCGTTCCGTCAGCAAGCCCTCGATGGTGGCCGCGCGCGTCGCTGGCGTACCAAGACCCTTGCCGGCCATCGCATCGCGCAGCTCATCGTCGTCGATCAGCTTGCCGGCGCCTTCCATGGCCGACAGCAAAGTCGCCTCCGTGAAGCGCGCGGGCGGCTTGGTGACCAGGCCGTTGGCGTTGACGCTTTCCGTCTGTACTTTCTCACCCTTGGCGACTGGCACCAGGTTGCCGTTGCCGTTGCTTTCCTTATCCGCGTCCGTCGATGCTTCCTTGCCGTAGATGGCCAGCCAGCCCGGATTGGTCATGACCTTGCCTTCAGTCTTGAACTGATGGCCGGACACTTCCGTGTAGCGCGTGGTGACCTGGAATTCCGCAGGCGGGAAGAACACGGCCATGAAGCGGCGCGTGACCAGGTCGTACAATTTTTGTTCCGGTTCGGACAAATTCTTTGGCGCGATCGTCGTCGGAATGATCGCGAAGTGATCCGAGATCTTGGTATTGTCGAAGATGCGCTTGTTCGGCTTGACCCAGCCCTTGTCGATGATCTGCTTGGCGAACTGGTGATAGTTGCTGTTTTCCTTGACCGTTTCCAGCGCCTGCAGCACGGTCGGCATGTAGTCTTCCGGCAGGTGGCGCGAATCGGTACGCGGATACGTCAGCACTTTATGCTTTTCATACAGCGCCTGGGCCAGGCCCAGGGTGTTCTTGGCCGAGAAGCCGAAACGCGAGTTTGCTTCGCGCTGCAAGCTGGTCAGGTCGAACAGGCCCGGCGCCATCGAGGTGGTCGGTTTCGATTCTTCCGTGACGATGCCTTGGCGACCGCGGCAGGCGGTGGCGATCGAGTCGGCAGCCGTCTTGCTCCACAGGCGCTCGGCGCGCTTCTCGGGGTCGTTCTCATCTTTCTTGAACTTCGTGTCGAGCCAGCGGCCTTCATAGATACCGGCCGCGCACACGAATTCGGCACGCACTTCCCAGAAGTCGCGCGGCACGAATTTTTTGATCTTGTCTTCGCGTTCAACCACGATCGAGAGCGTCGGCGTCTGCACACGGCCCACGGTGGTCAGATAGAAGCCGCCTTCTTTCGAATTGAACGCCGTCATGGCACGCGTGCCATTGATACCGATCAACCAATCGGCTTCCGAACGGCAGCGGGCCGCGTCCGCCAGCGGCAACATTTCTTCGTCGCTGCGCAGGTGCGAAAAACCGTCGCGGATGGCGCCCGGCGTCATCGACTGCAGCCACAAACGCTTGACCGGTTGCTTGGCCTTGGCGTTTTGCGCGATCAGGCGGAAAATCAGCTCGCCTTCGCGCCCCGCATCGCATGCATTGATGAGGGTGGTGACGTCTTTGCGTTTGATCAGCTTGTTTAATACTTTGAGGCGCGCTTCCGTCTTGGCGATCGGGTTCAGCGCGAAATACGGTGGAATCATCGGCAAGTGCGCGAAACTCCATTTGCCGCGCTTCACGTCGAATTCTTCCGGTACGGCGATCTCCAGCAAGTGGCCAACCGCCGACGACAGGACGTACTCATCCGATTCAAAGTACTCATCGTGCTTGGTGAAGCCGCCAAGCGTCTTCGCGATATCGTTCGCGACAGAAGGCTTCTCGGCGATGATGAGGGTTTTTGTCATATTTTGTGGTCTCGAAAAATGCTCTAGGATAGTTTCAGCATGCGCATCATACAGTGCATTGCCAGGCACCGACGCTTTTGTCTGCGCAATGCCTTGTGACTTGTGGTCTTGTCAAGCGGCCAATGATAAGCGCCTATTGAAGAATTCGGCAAGTTATCTGCAAGCAAGAATGCGCCAGCGCAAACACAATGGGCTGGCGTGTGCGCCGGTGCAGGGCATCTTAAAGGGGATGGCGCGGCAGCGGCGCCAGGATCGGGCCCAACGGCTGCAGTGGCAGCCGCAAGACAGCATAAAAATGTTCAGGGCAAGGCGCAGCGTCGCAGACAGTACGCCAGTACGGCAAGACGCTGTAACGCCGCCATGGACATTTTTATTAGTGCAATAGGCGGGGAGGCAGGTCTTCGTCGTCTACAAACAGGTCGTCGAACATCAGCGCGTCCGGTTCCTTGCCCTGGCTCCACAGCAGCATGAGCACGATGACTTTCAGCTTGCCCAGCGAAACGGGGGCCTCGTCGAGCGCCAGCGCCCGTTCGATGACGATTTCACGCTGCAGCGGCGAGAGCACCTTGGCGCTTTCCAGGAACTGGATGAAACCGATGGCGGCCGTGCCCAGCACGTCGCTTTCCTGCTTGACATAGAAGCGCGTGCCTGTGGAACTGGCCGTCAGGGTTTGCTCGACACCGGCCATGGCGTTCAAGTCCGTCAGCCAGACAAGCGCTTCGGAAATCTCCACGTCGTCGAAACCGACGGCCGACAGTTTGCGCGCCAGGACTGCCGGCTCGGGGCAGGCGTCGGGGCGATAGTAAGTCTCGTAGAGGTACACCAGGATATCGAACATGGCTCTACTCTATCAGCTAAGTTCGCTGCGACACAAGGGTGCGCACCGACAAAGCACGCCCGTGCGGCAAGGCCGCCACACAAGTGACAAGCTGTCATTTGCAGCGTTGAAACAGTCCTCCCGGCAAGCGTTCAAGCAAGCCCGCCAGCTCCAGCGCCAGCAATTCGCCCATCAGCGCGCCCATGGCCAGGCCGCTGCGCGCGGCCAGGGTATCGGCATCGAGCGGATCGTGCCCCAGTGCGGCCAGCAGGGGCGTCTCGTCTGCCACCACTGGCGGCACAAGGGGAACGCCGCCCAGCCAGTGCAACTCTTGTAGCACGTCATCGGCCGACTCGACCAGCTTGGCGCCCTGCTTGATGAGCGCATGGCAACCCTTGGCCAGGGTGGCATGGATGGAACCGGGCAAGGCATACACATCGCGCCCCTGCTCGCCGGCCAGGCGGGCCGTGATCAGGGAGCCCGATTGCGCGGCCGCCTCGATCACCAGCACGCCGCGCGCCAGACCGCTGATCAGGCGATTGCGACGCGGAAAGTTAGCTGGCATGGCCGGCAAGCCCAGCGCGTACTCGCTGACGATGCAACCTTGTTCGGCAATTCTTTGCGCCAGATCAAGGTTGCGTCGCGGATACACCAAATCGGCGCCCGTGCCGATCACGGCCACGGTGGCGCCCGCACCGCGCAAGCCGCCCTCGTGCGCGTGCGTGTCGATGCCCAGCGCCAGCCCGGAAATGATGGTCAGGCCCGCCGCGCTGAGGGCGTGGGCAAAGGCGGCCGCATTCTGCATGCCTTGCGCGCTGGCATTGCGGCTGCCGATGATGGCCACGCCGGGACGCGACAGCAGTTCCACCCGCCCCCGTACATATAACAATAGCGGCGGATCGGCGATTTCCAGCAGCAGGGGCGGATACGCGGCATCGGCCAGGGTCAGCACGGCATTGCCGGGCCGTTGCAGCCACTGCAGGGTGAGCGCCAGCTGGCTGTTGGCCACCGGCTTGGGCGGCTGCACGATGGCACGCGCCACGCTGACCGGCACCACCTCGCGCAAGGCATCGAACGGCGCGGCAAAGATTTGCGGCGGCAAGCCGAAGCGGGCCAGCAAGGCGCGCGCCGCCACCGGCCCCACGCCGGGCAGATGCTGCAGGCGCAGCCAGCCCGCCAGTTCCGTGGCCGTGTCTGCCGTTGCTGCAATTGCATGCATGACAACCTCACTGTGTACTGTGCCCTCCCATGCTAGCGCCCTGCCAGACACGCGATACCGACGCGCGCAAGGATGCGTGCAATGGCGCTGCAAAACGGCCCCGCATCCACAGCGCCATGGGCGTCTGTGATAAAATTTCCCTTTGCAGCAAACGAATAGCGCACTGGCAAACGCATCTGCCGCGCCGTTGCGCCATACGCGCCCCGCCGTAGCGCATACGAATAAAATAGCCCTGCCATCGTCCGCATGGCCCAGGCATGAATAATCCGGCGCACCGCGCCCACCTTAACCAGTCGAATCCGTATGTCCATATTAAATATCCTGCGTTACCCCGATCCGCGCCTGCACACGATCGCCAAGCCCGTCACCGAATTTGGCGAGCGCCTGCAAACCCTGATCGACGACATGGCCGAAACCATGTACGACGCCCCAGGCGTCGGCCTGGCAGCGTCGCAAGTGGACGCGCATATCCAGATGATGGTGATCGACATCACCGAAGAGAAAAACCAGCTGCAAGTGTTCGTCAACCCGGAAATCACCTGGGCCAGCGAAGAAAAGCAGGTCTACGACGAAGGTTGTTTGTCCGTGCCCGGCGTCTACGATGGCGTCGAGCGTCCGGCCCGCATCAAGGTGCGCGCCCTGGACCGCCACGGCAAGCAGTTCGAGCTGGAAGCCGATGGCTTGCTGGCCGTCTGCATCCAGCATGAGATGGATCATTTGCTGGGCAAGGTATTCGTCGAATACCTGTCGCCACTCAAGCGCAACCGCATCAAGGCCAAGATGATCAAGGAAATCCGTGGTCTCGAGCGCGAAGCGAGTCTGCGCGCTCAGAACCGCCGCTTCTAACACCTGACCAAACCTACTGCGCGTCGCGACTTGCGGCCTGCGATGCTCACTGTGCTCCAGCACAGTTCCGCTTCTCAGCCACAATTCGCTTCCGCTCGCTACGGTTTTGTAAGGTGTTAAAGGAGTTTTTGCAGTACTGCTGATAGACTAAGCAGCAACAGTCGCCGTAACACCATGCCAGCCTGGCGCCTCCGGCGCGGGCCTGCGCACCTCACGTCAAGGAACCATATGAAAGTGATCTTCGCAGGCACGCCTGAATTCGCCGCCACGGCCCTGAAAGACTTGCACGAAGCGGGATTCGACATTCCGCTGGTGCTGACCCAGCCCGACCGCCCGGCCGGACGCGGCATGCAACTGCACGCCTCGGCCGTCAAGCAATATGCGCAACAGCATGGCATCGAGGTGCTGCAGCCCTTGTCCCTGCGCTTGGACAGCAAGGACCCGCAGCGCGCCGCCGAGGCAAAAGCGGCCCACGAGCGCCTGCTGGCCACCGATTACGACGTGATGGTAGTGGCTGCCTACGGCTTGATCTTGCCGCGCAGCACACTCGACATCAAACCCTGCATCAATATCCACGGTTCATTGCTGCCGCGCTGGCGCGGTGCCGCACCGATTCACCGCGCCATCGAGGCCGGCGACGATGAAACGGGCGTGACCATCATGCAGATGGAAGAAGGCCTCGATACGGGCCCCATGCTGGCCATCGAGCGCACGCCCATCGAAGCGGGCGATTCCACCGCCAGCCTGCACGACAAACTGGCCACCCTGGGCGGCAAGATGATCGTCGAGACCCTGCGCAAGATGCAACAGCAGCCGCTGGAAGCCGTGCCGCAGCCGGAAGCGGGCGTCACTTACGCGGCAAAAATCGCCAAGGACGAGGCGGCGCTCGATTTCAGCCAGCCTGCGCTGGAACTGGGCCTGAAAATCCGCGCCTTCAATCCGTTTCCCGGCGCCTGCGGCCAGGTCGATGGCGTCACCATCAAGATCTGGGCCGCCGAGGTACTCGAAGCGGACAGCAAGGAAGCGCCGGGCCAGGTGCTGGCGGCCGATGCCCAGCACGGCATCGTCGTGGCCTGCGGCGATGGCTCCCTGCGCCTGACGGAGCTGCAAAAACCGGGCGGCAAGCGCCTGCCCGCGGCCGAATTCATCAAGGGTTTCCCGCTGGAAGGCAAACGCTTCGTTTAAGAACCTGGCGCCATAAAAAAAGGGCTTGCCGCGGCAAGCCCTTTTTACGTCCAGCCACGGCCTTAGCGGCGCTGCACCTGCATCAAACGTCCGCCCACGGACGACGACAGGCTGACCTCGAAACGTCCGCCGGCCGGCAAGGCGCTGACGTCGACGCTGGCATTTCCACCCGTCAAGCCGCTGGCGACCACCGTCTTGCGGCCATCGGCTGCCACGTGCAGCACGGCCGCATACGGCTCCGCCTGGGCATCCCAAACCAGGGCCAGCTGGCCAGCGCTTTGCGTTACCTCAAAGCTGCCATCGTTGGCGGCCTTGCTGTGGCGCGCCGAACGCTCCAGCCGGGTCAATGGCTTACCATTTGACAATACTTCCACGTCGCTGATATCGCCCGGGTTGGCGAAACTGACGCGGAAGTGGCGCATGGCGCTGCCGCCGTGGTCGGCCACGGTGACCGCATCGAAGGGCAAGTCGATAGTTGCTCCCGATGACGTCAGCACCCGCAGGGTGTACGCCTGGCCGCTGCCGCTGGCCGCTGCGCCCACACGCGTGGACGAGGCAACGGCTGGACGCAAGGCTATACCGGCCGGCGTGATGCTGCCGGAAATGGTCAGGTAGCCATTTTCTGCCACGGACATGCTGGCGGCCAACACATTGCTGCCCGTCATTTGCGTGCTGCGTTTTTCCAGGAATTGCTGCACCCGCGCATAGCTGTAGTCGGAGAACCAGGCGCCGCTGCAATAGCTCATCACGTCCTTCATCGGCGTGGCGCCATAGACGGCCTTGCTCAGCTGGCCGATGCTACCCGCATAGTCGCTGTTATACAGCGGTTGCGGGCCCAGATTGCCATCCGTATACGGGTAGTCGGTCACCGCACCAGCCGGGTTGCCGCAGGCAACGTGCTGCAGCGAGTGATTGTGACCCAGCTCATGCACGAGCGTGGTCAGCCATTCAGGCCAGCCATTGCCGAAGGGATCGAACGCCGCGACACTGATAGCACTGGCGTCCAGGCCGATGGCCGAGGTGCTGTCGCTGCCGCTGCTGCGTCCGTTGATATAGGCCAGGCCGGCGGCACGGGTGACAGACATTTTCGGTACGAAACCATAATAATAGGCGCCGCTGTCTTCCTGCATCCGCTTGCTTTCCAGCTCTCCCAGAGCAGTGCTCCACCAGCTGTCGGCCGTGCTGCTGCCAGGCATGCTCAGCGCAGTGCGCGTGGTGATGCTGATATTTTCCGTCGCATACGGATATACGCGCAGCAGCGCGGCGCGGATATCCTTGGCGTCAGGCAGTTGTGCCACGCCATCATCGGTGCTCAAGGGCACGAGTACCAGACGGATGCGCGCCGCGCTGGAGACGGCCGGCGCCGCGTCCTGGCTCACTTGCACGCCATCATTGCCCACGGCCGTCACGCGTACGCGCACGCCGGGCAAGATCCAGCCTGCAGGCAGGACGGCACTGAAATTGCCGTTGAAACTGTAATCGCTTTTCGCCGTCGGCAAGACCGATGGACCGCTCATGCTGATGCTGCCCAGGTTGCTGCCATTGGCGGCGGTCGCCACCAAGGTCACTGCGGGGCTAGCCTGGCCCACTTGCGTGGCCAACACGGACACGCGCACGGCGGCCTGCTTGCCGCGCGTCAGGCGCAAGGCCGTATTGCTGGCGTTCAGGTTCAGTACCTGCGCGAAATCAATGCTGCCCAAGGTAAAGGCCGACACCGTACCCGCATTGACGGCGATGCGCGCAGCGGCTGACAGCATCACATCGCCCGTTGCCGAGCCTGGTGCAGACAACACCAGCTGGCTGGCATTGGCGCTGACGATAAGGGCTGGCGTTTTGCCCACCGAAGCCGAGCTGACCTGGTCAAGATTGCTGCCCTGCAGCGTCACCGACAAGGTCCCGCTGTTGACAGCCGACGTGATCGACGTCACGACCACGCTCGCCAAGACCTGGTACGTATCGCTGCTGATGGCATCGTTGTAAGGACCGCGCACCGTCAGCGCCCCCGTTGCCGCACCCAGGGGCACCAGCACGGTCACGCTGCCGGCCGTCTGGCTTTGCGGCGTCGCCGCAGCACCATTGCCAAACTGCACCGCCGTCACGGCGCCCATGCCACCGCCCGCGATCGTCACGCTGGAACCGACGCCGCCCATCGCTGGTGCGATGCTGCCCACGCTCAATGGCAGGTACACATTGACGTTATAGCTGGTGGCCGCCGTGCCGCTGGCGCTGACCAGGCTCAAGGCGCCCGATACGGGCACGCCCGGCATGGCCAGGGTCACGCTGGTGTCGCTGGCGGCGCTGGTGGCAAGCGTCACGCCGCCCACCTGGAAGGCCGTCACGCGGCCCAGGTTAGTGCCCGTGACTACCAGGCTGCCACCCACGGCGACGTTCGCCGCCGAAACGGCCGTCACGGCAGGAATCACGACGGGATTGCCCGAGGTGGTCGCCACCACCGTGTCGCCACCACCACCGCCACCGCAGGCGGACAGACCCAACATGACAAACAATGCAACAAGCAAATGGTTTTTCACGGCTGGCCCCCATGCTGATGCAGCGCGATGCCGGAGAGAACACGAGAGAAATGTGACATATTGGTGACTTTTGGTGAGAATTTACTTTCGAGGAACCAATATTATCGGTTAATTCGATTCCTAAAGACAACTATTGCTACTTTTGATTCATTAAAAACAGGCTGATATGGCAAAAATAATGTAAAAATTTTTCCACATCCTGGTCGACATCCATTTCTGCCAATTTTGGCGGAAGAATTAACGTTTTGAGCAAGATTTTCAGGAATGTTATTTTCAGAAACAGGCCAGGCGCAAGGCGATGTGTTGCAAGAAAGCTTGCCGTGGGGCGAACGGCCGCTTTTGCTTAAAACCAAAGCAGCCTGATGCCGTATAATTTTAGACCCGGTGAAATCAGGCGATTGCCACCTTCTGCCCGCCCTACCCGGCTGGCACTCTCCGTCAGCGGATCCTGCTGACCCGCAACCGCCCCGTACCTGTCTTGTCGCCGCGCCGCCGCCCGTTTGCCTATTGAAAGCATGAAATGAACGATACCGTGATCCCCGCCATGTCCCCGACCGAAGCCACCTTGCGCGCCATTCTGGCGCAGCGGATCATGATCCTCGACGGCGCCATGGGCACGATCATCCAGCAATACAAGCTCGACGAAGAAGCGTACCGTGGCGGCCCCGCCGGCCGCTTCATCGATTTTGCCGCGCCGGCCGACAGTGGCGCGCGCGAATTGTTCGTTAAAGGCAACAATGAGCTGCTCACGCTCACCCAGCCGCACATCATCCAGGAAATCCACGAGCGCTACCTGGCGGCCGGCGCGGACCTGATCGAGACGAATACCTTCGGCGCCACGACGATCGCGCAAGACGATTACCACATGGCCCACCTGGCCTATGAAATGAACGTGCAGGCGGCCAAGCTGGCGCGCGCCGCCTGTGACAAGTACTCCACCCCGGACAAACCGCGCTTCGTCGCCGGCGCCCTGGGCCCCACGCCGAAAACGGCATCGATCTCGCCCGACGTGAACGACCCGGCCGCGCGCAACGTCAGTTTCGACCAGCTGGTGGCCGCCTACCTGCAGCAGACGCAGGGCCTGGTGGAAGGCGGCGCCGATGTGCTGCTGGTGGAAACCATTTTCGATACCTTGAACTGCAAGGCGGCCCTGTTCGCCATCGACCTGTTCTACGAGCAAAATCCGACCGTCGTGCGCCTGCCCTTGATGATTTCCGGCACCGTCACGGATGCCTCGGGACGCATTTTGTCGGGCCAGACCGTGCCCGCCTTCTGGAATTCCGTGCGCCATGCGAAACCGCTGACCATCGGCCTGAACTGCGCGCTGGGCGCCGCCCTGATGCGTCCGTACGCGGAAGAGCTGGCCAAGATCGCCGACACCTTTGTCTGCATCTACCCGAACGCGGGCTTGCCCAACCCCATGAGCGATACGGGCTTTGACGAGTTGCCAGCCGACACGTCCGCCCTGCTGCGCGAATTCGCCGACGCAGGCTTTTTGAACATGGCGGGCGGCTGCTGCGGCACCACGCCCGAGCATATCGCCGCCATCGGCGAATTGCTGTCAAAGAACACGCCACGCAGCGTGCCGGCCCCATCGCACGACTTGCGCCTGGCCGGCCTGGAGCCGTTCGTCGTTAACGACGAATCGCTGTTCGTCAACGTGGGCGAGCGCACCAACGTCACGGGCTCGAAGGCGTTCGCGCGCATGATTCTCAACGAGCAATACGACGAGGCGCTCTCCGTGGCACGCCAGCAAGTGGAAAACGGCGCGCAAGTAATCGACATCAACATGGACGAGGCGATGCTCGATTCGCTGGCCGCCATGACGCGCTTCCTGAACCTGATCGCCTCGGAACCCGATATTTCGCGCGTGCCCATCATGGTCGATTCGTCGAAATGGTCGGTCATCGAGGCGGGCTTGAAATGCGTGCAGGGCAAGGCCATCGTCAACTCGATTTCGATGAAGGAAGGCGAGGCAGAATTCCTGCGCCAGGCCAAGCTGTGCCGCCGCTATGGCGCCGCCGTGATCGTCATGGCTTTCGATGAAAAAGGGCAAGCCGATACCTTCGAGCGCAAGATCGAGATTTGCGCGCGCGCATATCACTTGTTGATCGATGCGCTGGACTTCCCGCCGGAAGACATCATTTTCGACCCGAACATCTTTGCCGTCGCCACCGGCATCGAAGAGCACAATAATTACGCCGTCGACTTCATCAACGCCACGCGCTGGATCAAGGAAAACTTGCCGTACGCGAAAATCTCGGGCGGCGTGTCGAACGTGTCGTTCAGTTTCCGCGGCAACGATCCAGCCCGCGAAGCCATCCATACCGTCTTCCTGTACCACGCCATCAAGGCTGGCATGACCATGGGCATCGTCAACGCCGGCATGGTGGGCGTGTATGACAACCTCGACCCGGAATTGCGCGAGCGCGTGGAAGACGTGGTGCTGAATCGCCGCGACGATTCCACCGAGCGCATGATCGAGATCGCCGGCACGCTGAAGGCGGGCGGCAAGGCCGAGGCGCAAACCCTGGCCTGGCGCGAAGGCACGGTGCAGGCACGCCTGTCGCACGCGCTGGTGCACGGCATCACGCAATTCATCGTCGAAGACACGGAAGAAGCGCGCCAGGAACTGCTGCACAATGGCGGCCGCCCAATCCACGTGATCGAGGGCCCGCTGATGGCCGGCATGGACGTGGTCGGCGACCTGTTTGGCCAAGGCAAGATGTTCCTGCCGCAAGTGGTGAAATCGGCGCGCGTGATGAAGCAGGCCGTGGCCCATTTGATTCCCTACATCGAGGAAGAAAAGCTGCTGGAAGAAAAACGCACGGGTATCGTCGCCAAGCCGAAGGGCAAGATCATCATGGCCACCGTGAAAGGCGACGTGCATGACATCGGCAAGAACATCGTCACCGTCGTCCTGCAGTGCAATAACTTCGAAGTGGTCAACATGGGCGTGATGGTGCCCTGCTCGGAAATCCTTGCCCGCGCCAAGGTGGAAAACGCGGACATCATCGGCCTGTCCGGCCTGATCACGCCGTCGCTGGAAGAAATGGCATATGTCGCCAAGGAAATGCAGCGCGACGAACACTTCCGCATGCTGAAGATTCCCCTCTTGATCGGCGGCGCCACCACCAGTCGCGCCCACACGGCGGTGAAAATCGCGCACAACTACGAAGGCCCCGTGATCTACGTGCCGGACGCCTCGCGTTCCGTGTCCGTGGCGCAATCGTTGCTGACGCCGGAACAGCGCGACAAGTATGTGCAAGACATCGAACTCGACTACGCACGCATCCGCGAGCAGCACGCCAACAAGAAGGCGCTGCCCATCCTGCCCCTGGCGCAAGCGCGTGCCAACAAGATGCTCGTGCCCTTCGACGGCGCCTGCACGCCTGTGAAACCGAAGTTCATCGGCCGCCGCGTGTTTAAAAATGTCGACCTGGCCACCCTGGCCAATTACATCGACTGGGGCCCGTTCTTCCAGACCTGGGACCTGGCCGGCCCCTTCCCCGCCATCCTCACCGATGAAGTGGTGGGCGACGCGGCCACCAAGGTCTACGCGGAAGGCCAGGCCCTGCTGAAAAAACTCATCGACGGGCGCTGGCTGACGGCCAATGGCGTCGTGTCATTGCTGCCGGCGAACAGCGTCAATGACGACGATATCGAGGTGTACACGGACGATACGCGCAGTAGCGTGGCGTTTACGTATTACGGCATGCGCCAGCAGGGCGTGAAACCCGTGGTCGACGGCGTGCAGCGGCCGAACCAGTGCCTGGCCGATTTCATTGCGCCGAAGGCGTCGGGCGTGAAGGATTACATCGGCATGTTCGCCGTCACCTCCGGCCTGGGCATCGAGAAATACGAAAAGCGTTTCGAGGATGCGCACGACGATTACTCGTCCATCATGTTGAAGTCCTTGGCGGACCGCCTGGCCGAAGCGTTTGCCGAATACCTGCACGAGCGCGTGCGCAAGGATTTGTGGGGCTATGTGCCGGAAGAGCACTTGAGCAACGACGACATGATCGGCGAAAAATACGTCGGCATCCGCCCCGCGCCCGGCTACCCGGCCTGCCCCGAGCACACGGTCAAGAAAGAGATGTTCGAGGTCATGCAGGCCGAGGACATCGGCATGCAGCTGACGGAATCGTATGCCATGTTCCCCGGCGCGGCCGTCTCCGGCTTCTATTTTGCCCACCCGGAGTCGAAATACTTCGTCGTCGGCAAGATCGGCATGGACCAGGTGGAAGACATGGCCAAGCGCCGCGGCGCCAGCATCGAGGACGTGGAACGCTGGCTGGCACCGAATCTGTCGTAGTGCCATAATATAAGCACAAGGCGCGCGGAACTTATCGCGCGCCGCAGCGCACTAACGCAGTATGCCGGTCGGCATGCTGCATGCCCGCTCCGGCCCGTTCCCTGACTGGCTAAGGAGGATATATGGCAAGCAATTTCAAACTGAAACGCTGGCAAGATCAAGTGATCCTGTTGCTGGGCCTGTGGCTGCTCGTTTCGCCTTGGGCCTTTTCCTATCCCGAGGGCTCACCGCAGATGCTCAATGCCTTTGTCTCGGGCCTGGTGATCGCCATCCTGGCCGCCTTCGACCTGTACAAGACCTATTTCTGGGCCGTCGTCGTCAACCTGCTGGTGGGCGTCTGGGTCGCCGTCTCGCCATGGGTCCTGCGCATCGCCGAACAGCGCGTCGTCATGTGGAACGAGCTGATCGTCGGCATCGCCGTCGTCGTGCTGGCCCTGTGGGAACTGCGCACCGACCCCGAGCTGCACAAGCACTGGCCCGGCGCCGCCGCGTAGCGGCGCAAAAAAGCCCTGCCACGGCTAAGCCGTGCAGGGCTTTTTAAAATACGAACAGCACCGCAGATACGCGACGTCTCAGCACCTGACAAAACCGTAGCGAGCGGAAGGAAGAGGTGGCCGAGAAGCGGAGCCGTACTTTAGTACGGTGAGCATCGCAAGCCGCCTATGCCGACGCGCAGTAGGTTTGGTCAGGTGCCAACTACAGAGCGTAGCGGACTACGTTGTCGCTCCACTCGTAGGCGGCCATTTCCAGCTCCACCAGGTCGTCCGGCGACATGGCCAGGTCGCGCAGGGTCGGCACGATCTCGCCTTCCATGTCTTCGATGCGCTCGATGCATTCGGCCAGGCGCAGCAGGTCGCCGTAGAAGCCTTCGCGCGACAGCAGCGCTTCGGCCACTTCATCGATCACTTCGATCTGGCTGAGGATTTCCGACATCGGCACGCCGAACAGGGTATCCATCAGGGACATGATGCCGACCGTAAAGGCGATATCGGCCGAATGGGAATGGTTCGGGCGCAGTTTATGCGCGAGCAACTCCAGCAAACGGCCGCGCGTGGTGGCCAGCATCAGCAGCGGCGTCATGCTATGGCCGCGCTTGCTTGGCTCCGCGTACAGCATGATTTGCAGCCAGCGCTGCAGTTGGCGGCGGCCCAGCACGGTCACGGCCTGGCTCAGCGAATCGATGCGCTGGCGCGCCCCCACGGCCGGTGTATTCACCAAACGCAACAGGTTCAAAGCCAGCGACACGTCGCGCTTGATGGCGCGCTCGATATCCATGTTGTCGGCATCCGACGTCACCAGAGTCATCAGTTCCATGACGGCCAGTTGCGACGGCGACAGCTTCTTGCCCGTCATGATGGCGGGCTTGGCGAAATAATAACCCTGGAAATAATCGAAGCCCAGGTCCAGGCCTGACTTGAATTCTTCGCGCGTCTCGACCTTTTCCGCCACCAGTTTCTTGTGTTCCCGTTTGAAACGGGGCGCCAGCGCCGCCAGCACTTTCGGGTCGACCGTGCTCATGTCCATCTTGACGTACTGCACCAGCGGCAACAATTCCTGCACTTGTGCCGTATCGGCCACCACGTTTTCCAGCGCGAAAGTAAAACCATGGCCCACCAGTTCACTGATGCGCGCGCGCACTTCCGGCGTGACGGGCATCGATTCGACGATTTCCAGCACGACTTTTTCACGCGGCAGGAAAACAAAGATATCGCTCATGATCACGTCGGCATCGACGTTGACGAAACCGAGCGCGTCGCCGATCACCTTTTCCATCCCCAGTTGGGAAGCGTGGGCGATCACGGACGCCGTGGCGGACAGGTCGCTGGTAATGTTGGCGGGGCCGACCGGAGCGTTGCGGAATAGCAACTCATAGCCGAACAGGGCCTGGTTGCGGTCGAGAATAGGTTGTCGACCCAGATAGAACTCGCGCACGCGCAAGGGTTTCGGGGTGATGTCATTGCTGGAAATATCGATCATTAAGTCTTCATCAATCAGGTCGAGTGACACCGGCCGCGCGGTGCCCGCATCAAGGTTCACTATTGACAATACTTTAGCTGAATTTCGCCCGCG
Source organism: Janthinobacterium sp. SUN073 (assembly GCF_030397665.1). Classification (GTDB taxonomy): domain Bacteria; phylum Pseudomonadota; class Gammaproteobacteria; order Burkholderiales; family Burkholderiaceae_D; genus Janthinobacterium. Next base: position 145,498 of record NZ_JAPUBT010000012.1, read on the forward strand.
CTGTGGGTATTTTGGCAGCAATCCGGCGTATTGTCGTCAACAAATTAGGCCACTGGCGTGTCTTGCACCATCCCGTCGACAAATAATTTCAATTCACCGGGCGCAAACGCCGTCCACTGCTCATTCGTCGTCAGCGGCTGAGTAACGATCACGGCCACGCGGTCCTGGGGCGTCGTCACCTGGGAAAAGTCCACGCTCAGGTCTTCATCGGAGAGTTTAGCAGTTGGAAACGGATGTTGTCGCACCAGATAGTGCAAGCTGGTCGAGCAATGGGCAAACAGCGCCTCGCCGCTCGACAGCATCATGTTGAAAGTGCCGTGGGCGGCGATGCTGGGCAACAATTCCGCCAGCGCGGCATGCAGTTGCGGCAAGGCCGGCGGAGCATCGCCAAAGCGCGCATGCAATTCCTGCAGCAGATAGCAGAAAGCCAGTTCGCTGTCCGTGCAGCCGACGGGGCGGTAACTGCCCGTCAGCACGGGATGAAATTGCTTCAAATCGCCATTGTGGGCGAACACCCAGTAGCGGCCCCACAGTTCGCGCACGAACGGGTGGCAATTTTCCAGCGCCACCTGGCCTTGCGTGGCCTTGCGGATATGCGCGATGACATTGCGCGACTTGATGGGGTAGCGTTTGATCAGTTCGGCCACGGGCGAGGCGATGGCCGCCTGGTGGTCGACGAAATGGCGCACGCCGGCACCCTCGAAAAAGGCGATGCCCCAGCCGTCGTGGTGGGTATCGGTATGGCCGCCGCGCATGGCGAAGCCGGTAAAACTAAAGACAATGTCCGTGGGGACATTGCAATTCATTCCGAGAAGTTGGCACATGGTCTGTTTGCGGCTGGATAACACGGCCACCATACCATGCCGCCCGGCGGATTGGTATGGTGACGATAGCCACCACCCTAGTGCAACAGGACTGGCTGGCTCATGAGGGAATCGTAGCTGCCCAAAAATTCATCGATCTCTTCCATGCTGGGTTCGCTGGCGATCAATTCCGTGACGTCGCGGCGGAAGTTTTGCGCAAGGATGCCGGCGATAAACGTCTCGCGTTTGCCGCCCTTGTCGACGATTTCATAGCCGCCAAAGCGCAAGGCTTCCAGGTCGACGTCGGCGCCGAATTCCACGACGCTGTATTGTTCGCTGTTATAGATCAGGTTCATTTTGCATCCTTCGCTCAAGCAAGAGAAACTCTTGCGGTTTCAGAACAGAGGTGGGGCTGATACGGCGCCATTTCAAGCGCCATGCCACCCGGCGGGCTACAGAGTTGTAACGAGATGCAAACTGCGACTTCGGTAAGTCGATCGAGAAATCGTCAGGAAAGCACGATGTCGGCTTGCAGCGCCAGCAGGACGTCGTAGGGACTGGCAGTGAGCCAGGCACGCAATTGTTCGATGTGCGTGGCATCGGCCAGGCTGATGAACAGGCGCGCGGGAGGATGGCGCAGCAGACGATTCAATGTTACACGCAATACGAGATTGCCGCTGCAGCACAGGCAACCGGGCGCGATGCGCAACAGTTGCAATGGAAATGGTGAAGAAGGGGAAACTTGCCCAGCCAGGTCGGCCAGGATGGCGTTGCCGTCAGCCAATCCCTCAAGGATCACGGCGGCCGGCTCGCCAGGCGCCAAGGCTTGCGCGATGGCGGCCTCGCGCTCGGCGGCGCGTCCACCGCTGACCAGGGTCAGCGGCGTCGGACGCCGCACGGCTGCCGTCACAGGCTTTTCTTGGCCAGCTTGCCCGGTTCGACGCCCAGCTGTTTCAGCTTGCGGTACAAATGGGTACGTTCCAGGCCTGTTTTTTCCGCCACGCGGGTCATGCTGCCGCCTTCGCGGCCCAGGTGGTGTTCGAAATACATGCGCTCGAACGCGTCGCGCGCCTCGCGTAACGGCAAGTCGAACGACAGGTTGTAGCCATGGCCTTCCGCCACCGCCGGTACGGCGATGCCTGGGCGCACCATCAGCTGTTGCGGCGCACTGCCGCCAAAACTGGGCACGGGATGGCTGCTTTCCTCGGCCACCACGGGTGCCACGGGACGCGGCGCCACGCTCGGCGCGCGCACGGTTTCCTGTGCCCGCGTCAAGCCTTGCTGGACTGCTTTCAGCAGTTTTTGCAGGGCAATCGGTTTTTCCAGGAAGTTCATGGCACCGATGCGCGTCGCCTCGACCGCCGTATCGATGGTGGCGTGGCCCGACATCATGATCACCGGCATGGTCAGCAAGCCATCGCGCTGCCATTCCTTGAGCAAGGTCACGCCATCGGTGTCGGGCATCCAGATATCCAGCAATACCAGATCCGGCGCACCGGCGGCGCGCGCTTCACGCGCCTGCTGCGCATTTTCGGCCAGCTGGATAGCATGTCCTTCGTCGCCCAGAATTTCCGAGAGCAACTCACGGATACCCATTTCATCATCCACTACGAGTATGTTTGCCATTCGTGTCTTGCCTTCCTCATTTCGCCGGCCGGCGCGCACAAGATGTACACGACGGACAGCTATGATTTTATTAGTGTTTTAAATACTAAACCAGACCCTCACGCCAGGAAATCCTGGGCAGGAGTGTCGGGAGCTAACTTTAACAGCAAAATGACCACCGAAGCGCCACTGCCGTCGACCCGGTTCTCGATATCGATGCGTCCGCCATGTTCATCGATAATTTTCTTTACCATCGCCAGGCCCAATCCCGTGCCGCGCGCCTTCGACGTCACATAGGGTTCGAAGGCGCGCGCCAGGATTTTTGGCGCGAAACCAGGGCCATTGTCGGTGATGGCCAGCCGCACGGCGATATTCACGCCGCCGTCCGCACTGCGATAATGAATTGCTTCCGTCCTTACGTCAATCCGCGGATGCGGCGAGTCCGGCGGCAGGTCGGCCATGGCGTCTTGCGCGTTCTGCAGCAAGTTATGGATCACCTGGCGCAACTGGGTCGGATCGCCCATCACCATCGGCAGATTCGGCGCCAGTTGCGGGTGGATGATGTCGCCATCATCGCCGCGCAGGTACAGGTTCAGGATCTCTTCGATCAGTTCGTTCAGGCGCAGCGGCGTGAGCACGGCCGGCGGCGTGCGCGCATAGTCGCGGAAGTCGTCGACCATGCGTTTCATCGCATCGACCTGCTTGACGATGGTGGTGGTGGCGCGGTTGAGCAAGTCCGCATCGGGCTGCTCCAGCTTGCCTTCGAGCTTCATCTGCAGGCGCTCGGCCGACAGCTGAATGGGCGTGAGGGGATTCTTGATTTCATGCGCCAGGCGGCGCGCCACCTCGCCCCAGGCGATCGAGCGCTGCGCGGAAATCACATCGGAAATATCATCGAAGACGACGATGTAGCCGCTGCCGGACTCCAGCGGCAAGCGCGAACCGCGCGCCAGCAGGGTGATGTCATGCTCGTCGGCACTGCTGCCCAGGCGGCGCGGAATCTCGATCTGGCGCTGCCAGTGCAGGCGCTGCTGGTTGCGGCCCGACGCCGATTGCGCGCTTTGCGCCGTGAAGGCGCTGATGATGGCGCCGCCAAACTCTTCCATTCCAGCAATATGCGCCAGCGGCTGCCCCACGATGCTCATGCCCGAATGCTGCAAGATGCGCTCGACCGATTCATTGCACGTCACCAGCTTGAAATCACCGTCGAGCACCATCACGCCGGCCGACATGTTCGCCAGCACCGATTCCAGGTGGGCCTTGGCGTTTTGCAGCGCGGCGCGGTTGCTTTCCACGGCCGTGCGCGCGTCGAGCAACTGGCGCGTCATGATGTTGAACGACTGCGTCAGGGTGCCCAGTTCATCCTTGGTGGCGACGATGGGGCGCGGCGACAGGTCACCCTCGGCCACGGCGCGCGTGCCTTCCGCCAGCAGCAGCAGGGGTTGGGCCAGGTTGCCCGCGATCAGGAAAGCGCTGCCGATGGCGCCAAAAATGGCCAGCAGCAAGGTCAAGGTGAGGATTTCCATGTACATCTTGCGCAAGCCCACGCGCGCGACGAAACGTTCCTTGTATTCGCTGTAGGCGGCGCGCAGCACCTCGCCGTTCGTCGCCAGCTTGGGCGGCACCGCCTGCAGCAATTGCAGGTAGCGGGGCGAAACCGAGGGCCCCGGCACGGCCACCAGCACGCGCAAACGCAGGCTGGCCGCCGTTTCCAGCGATGCCGGCGTGCCCGCGCGGAAACCGCCGCCGCCCGACTCCGTGCCGTCGTCGTGCAACTCCAGCCCCCCTTCGGCGGAGGCATAGCCGGCCGGCGAGGCGGCCTGCACCAGCATGGCCGGCGTGGGCAAGTCTGCCGCGCTGTGCGGCCCGGCGCTGGCCAGCAACACGCCGTCACCGCTGACAACCATGACATTTTGCATGCCTTCTTCGCGCAGCAGGCTGGTCAGCACGGCCGGACCGGCCACCGGATCGCTGCCCAGGTCCGCGACCGCCTTGTGACCCCGGTGGTCCAGCTCGACCAGGGCCGCATCGAGGCCGGCGCGGCCCAGCTCAATCCCCGATTCCAGCGCCGCTTCGATCTTGACGTTGAACCAGGATTCGATGGAGTGGGAGACGAATTGCACAGAGACAAGAAAAATCACCAGGCCCGGCAGGATGCCGACGGCGGCGAACAGCATCACCAAACGTGTCATCAGCTTGGAGCCGAACTTGCCGCTCTTGTAGCGCACGTACAGGCGGCCCAGGGAAATGCCCACCAGCGCCAGCAGCGACACGGCCACGGCGGCATTCAGCCCCAGCAGCCAGGTGTAATAACGGTCGAAAAAACCGGAATTGTCGGAAGCCGACGCCAGCAGGAACAGCAGGATACTGACAATGCCGCCGCCCACCACCAGCAGATAGCGCAATGCTTGACTCACTACTCCGCCGTATACAAAAAGGTTTTTTTATTCGAAGCCAGGCGCCAGTCGCTGTTATTGAAGGCATTGACCTGTATCGGCTTGGGCAGGTAGTCGCGGTCCATGCCCATGCGCAAGGTGACGTTATACGTCTGCCCCACTTTCAGCGCGCCGCGCGGCGCCACCAGCCAGCGGCTGGGGCGGCGGATCAGGAACAGCGCGTCGTCGAGCGTGGGGAAGCTTTGCTGCAAGCCGCCGCCCGACACATGATACTGGCGCGTGAGCACGTTGTACGACAGCCGGCTGGTCTGGCGCGCCACGATGGCCTTTTCATCGAACCAGTACCAGCGGGGCCGGGTCAGTTCGATTTCTGTCGTGAAAAACAGCGGCACGCCATGCTGCACAGCATCATCGAGGTCGTGATTGAGATCAAAGGAGTAGGTGGCGGCCAGCTTGTAGCCCTCTTCGCTCGACTCGATGTAGGCACGGGTGATCTCGACCATGTCGGCGGCTTGCGCGCGTGGCATGGTACATGCCAGCATCAGCAGCAGGGCCAGGAGTCGGAAGAGTCGTGTTGTCACAAGTGTGCCGGTGGTGTCCGTAGGAAAAGGTTCGACGAATCGCTCAAGCCGCATTTTTTTGGAATAGCGCATAGAACAAACCGTCATGGTCCTGCTCCGCGCTGCCAGTCGGCAACAGCTGGCCAGGCGCTGTCAATCGGGTCGCATTATTGCGCACCGCAAATGCCGCCGCCTGTGCCTCGGACTCTTGCGGCCACAATGAACATGTCACGAATAGCAATTTACCATCGGGACGCAGCATCTGCCACAGGTTGTCCAGAATTTTGGAGGAAAGTGTTGCAAGTTGGAACGCGTCGCCCTTGCGGCGCAACCAGCGAATGTCCGGATGGCGGCGCACGATGCCCGAGGCCGTGCACGGCACGTCGGCCAGGATGCGGTCGTACTGCTGGCCGTCCCACCACGCGCTCGATTGCGCATCCTGCGCCTTCAAGGTAGCGTCCAGACCCAGGCGCTCGAGGTTTTCCGCGATGCGCGGCAAGCGCTTGGCGTCCGCATCGATGGCCGTCACGTGCACGTCGGCCAGTTCCAGGATGTGGCACGTCTTGCCGCCGGGCGCCGCGCAGGCATCCAGCACGCGCATGCCATCTTGCAAGTCCAGCAGTGGTGCGGCCAGTTGCGCGCCGGCATCCTGCACGGAGACGACGCCCTGCTCGAAGCCGGGAATCAGCGCCACGCCGATGGGCTTGTCCAGGCGTACGGCAAACGGTCCCACCTGGCGCGCGGCAATACCCGCCTCCTGCAACACAGCCAGATACGCTACAACCGTGCTCTTGCGGCGATTCACGCGCAAGGTCAATGGCGGCACGGCATTGCCGGCGGTCAATATGGCTTGCCAGTCGCGCGGGTAAGCCAGGCGCAGCGAATCGATCCACCATTGCGGATAATTCCATTGCGCCAAAGGTTGCTGCAGGGCCGCTTCCAGCAAGGACTTTCGCTCGCGCAAGAAACGCCGCAAGACGGCATTCACCATGCCCTTGGCATGCGCCAGGTCAGGGTGCGAGGTGGCCACCGTGACAGCCTGGTCGACAACGGTAAATTCTTCGTACGGCTGTTCGCCCGGCTCGGCCGACATCAGCGACAGCGCGCAGCACAGCAGCGCGGCCAGCATCGGCGGCTCGGGCGCCTTCGACGTCATCAGGCCGACCAGGGTTTCGCTGCGGCCCAGCTGGCGCATGGTACGGTAGGAAATATCCTGGATGGCGCCGCGCGCCTGCGGACTGGCGTTCGATTGCGCAAACACCTTGGCCAGCGCCTGCGGCAGGGCCGTGCCCGTGCGCACTTGCGCCACGGCATTGGCGGCGCCCAGCAGGCAAAACGCCAGCGAGTCGGCGCGCAAATCGGGTTGGAAGCCTGGCTGCAAGACCGGTTTCAGGTCGGGATGGTAGCTGGGACGCAATTTCGGTGCGGCAGGAGCCTGGGCTGGCGCCGGCTTGGTTTTCAATTTCAGCGTGGGGCGCTTGTTCATAGTTATCCGGTGTGGCTGCGCGCGGTGGGCTGCATGGTGGCAAAGTCGCGGCCGCGCGTTATCAATAAAGGGTCGATTGTAGCGTTTGTGGCGCCCTCTGGCCCAAGCGATTGCAGCGATACATGTAAATTGCGGCAAAAAACTGCATATATACAAGCAGAATGCGCCATGCTGATGTTTTCATGCACCAACATGGGCATGTTGTCCTGATAATATCGTGAAATGCGCCGCCACGGGGACCTTGCCGGCAAGCGTATTGTTCCCGCCGGCAAACCAGTATAATTGACGCAGTCTGGGCGGCTTGGGTACTTGCCGTCCGTTTTGCTTTTTGATTCATTCTATTCATTCTTAACGCGGTTCCACCGCCATCCTGCTCATGCTCGCCCAACAGAAACAAGAAATCATCGCCCTGTTCCAGGCCGCCCTCGCTCCCGTCCTGGCCGGCACTACGCTGACGCCATCCGTGGTGCTCGAGCGACCACGCGACGCATCGCATGGCGACGTCGCCTGCAACATCGCCATGCAACTGGCCAAGCAGCTGAAACAGAATCCCCGCGAACTGGCGCAAACCATCGTCAGCGCCGTGCTGGCCAATCCGGCTGGCAAGGGCCTGATCGAGGCAGTGGAAATCGCCGGTCCCGGCTTCATCAACGTACGCGTGTCAAACGCCGCCAAGCAAGCCGTGGTGAAAACCATCTTGAGCGAGGCCGACAGCTATGGCCGCAGCACGGCAGGCGCCGGCAAGCAAGTCATCCTGGAATTCGTCTCGGCCAACCCGACCGGCCCCCTGCACGTGGGCCACGGCCGCCAGGCGGCGCTGGGTGACGCCCTGTCGTCGCTGTTCGACGCGCAAGGCTACCAAGTGACGCGCGAGTTCTACTATAACGACGCAGGCGTGCAGATTCAGACCCTGGCCAATTCCGTGCAGGCGCGCGCACGCGGCTTCAAGCCGGGCGACGCCGAATGGCCCGAACCGGCCTACAACGGCGACTACATCGCCGACATCGCCAACGACTTCAAGGCTGGCAAGACGGTGTCGGCCAGCGATGGCTTGCCCGCCACGGCGAATGGCAACATCGACGACATCGATTCGATCCGCCCGTTTGCCGTCACCTACCTGCGCAACGAGCAGGACATCGACTTGCAGGCGTTCGGCGTGAAGTTCGACAATTACTACCTGGAGTCCTCGCTGTACGCGGACGGCAAGGTCAACAGCGCCGTGGAAACCTTGATCAAGGCGGGCCACACCTACGAGCAGGATGGCGCGCTGTGGCTGCGCACCACCGACTTCGGCGATGACAAAGACCGCGTCATGCGCAAGACGGACGGCACCTACACGTATTTCGTACCGGACGTCGCGTATCACCTGGTGAAATGGCAGCGCGGCTTCGTGCAGGCCATCAATATCCAGGGCAGCGACCACCACGGCACCATCGCGCGCGTGCGTGCCGGCCTGCAGGCGGTCGACATGGGCATCCCGCAAGGCTATCCCGACTACGTGCTGCACAAGATGGTCACCGTCATGAAGGACGGCGAAGAAGTCAAGATTTCGAAGCGCGCCGGCTCCTACGTGACCGTGCGCGACCTGATCGAATGGTCGGGTGGCGGCGACATCGCCAAGGGCCGCGACGCCGTGCGCTTCTTCCTGATCTCGCGCAAGGCCGACACGGAATTCGTCTTCGACGTCGACGTGGCACTGAAAACCACCGATGAAAACCCGGTGTATTACGTGCAGTACGCGCATGCGCGCATCTGCCGCATCCTGGAAAACTGGGGCGGTGATGAGAACACGGTCGCCGGCATCGATTTGTCTCCTTTGACGGCACCGACCGAAGCGACCCTGCTGGCGACCCTGGCCGCCTACCCGGAAACGCTGGCGCGCGCGCAAGCGGAACTGGGACCGCATCAAGTCGCGTTCTACCTGCGCGACCTGGCCGCCAACCTGCACAGCTTCTACTTCGCCGAAAAAGTGCTGGTCGAGGACGACGCCGTCAAGATGGCCCGTCTGGCCCTCGTCATCGCCGCGCGCCAGGTGCTGCGCAACGGCCTGGCACTGATCGGCGTATCCGCGCCAAACAAAATGTAATCGCGAAGGTCTAACCGTCAATGAGTCACGCTTCCCCCCACGCCTCCCGCTTCTCTTCGACCCGGCGCCAGCAGGGCAACACGCTGGTCGGCATCATCATCGGCCTGGTCATCGGCCTGGGCATCGCCGTGGTGGTCGCCCTGGTGATCACCAAGGGCGCCTCGCCCTTCACCGACAAGTCGGGCAAGGCCGGCAAATCGGCCGAACCGACCGCCGGCCAGATCGCCGATCCGAACAAGCCGATGTACGGCAACAAGGAAGCGGCCAAGGAAGCGGCGCGCGACTTCTCCAAGGAGCCGCGCGAGATCGTCACGCCGACGCAGCCAGTCGCACCGGCACCCGCTCCCGCGCAGCAGCCGAAGGCACCGCCGCCGGACGCGTTGCAGGAACTCATCGGTACATTAAAGGACAAGCCGGCGCCGAAAACGCCGGTGGCGGCAGCGCCAGCGCCGCAAGCCAAGGCCGACGTGAAAGAGGCCAAGGCCGATGCAGCCAGCGACAAATGGATTTATTATCTGCAGGCAGGCGCCTTCCATGACATGTCGGACGCCGAAAGCACGCGCGGCAAACTGGCGCTGCTGGGCTTCGAAGCGGCCATCAGCGACCGCAGCACCGATGCCGGTGTGCTGCACCGCGTGCGCATCGGGCCGTTCAACCAGCTCGAAGCGATGAACCGTGCGCGCACCAAGCTGTCTGAAAACGGCATCGATGTCGCCGTCGTCCGCAACCAAAAATAAGGAACCAGCATGCGTTTTCTGAAGAAAATCCTGTTCGCCGCCGCCCTGTGCACCGTTGCCCTGGGCGCATCGGCCTCGCCGGCCGAGCCGAAAAACGGCGTCGAATACGACACCCTGGCCACGCCGCAGGCGACGGAGTCGGGCAAGAAAATCGAAGTGACGGAATTTTTTGCGTATTACTGCCCGCATTGCAACGTGCTCGAACCGCAACTGGCGGCCTGGGTCAAGAAACAGGGCGACAACATCGTCTTCAAGCGCGTGCACGTGTCGCGCGATGACAGCGTGGCGCCGCAGCAGCGGCTGTTCTTCACCCTGCAAGCCATGGGCCTGCTCGACAAGCTGCACACCGGCGTCTTCCACGCCATGCACGTGGAACGCAACCGTCTGGCCACCGACGACGCCGTCTTCGACTTCGTCGCCAGGCAGGGCGTGGACCGCCAGAAGTTCATCGACACCTACCGTTCGATGGGTGTCTCGGCCCGGGTGCGCCGTGCGGACGCCATGATGCAGGGCTATAACGTGACGTTCTGGCCCATGATCGCCATCGACGGCCGCTACATCACCTCGCCTTCGCAAGCCGATCAGGGCAGCAAGTCAGCCAAGAACGAAGAGCAACTGAACGCCCAGGCACTGACCGTGATGGACGTGCTGCTTGCGAAAGCCAAAGCGGAAAAGAAATAAGCATGGCCACTTCCCTGGCGCGCCCGGGCATCGCCTGATGCACAGCGTTTTCATCACGGGCGCGTCGAGCGGATTGGGCGCTGCCCTGGCGCTGCAGTACGCGCGCCAGGGCGCCCATTTGGGCTTGCTGGCGCGCCGCGGCGAGACCCTGCAGCAACTGATCGCTTCCCTGCCCCACCCTGAACGCCACCGCGCCTACGCCGTCGATGTGTGCGACCATGCCGCCCTGAAAAACGCGGCGCAAGACTTCATCGGCCATGCCGGGCATGTTGACGTCGTCATCGCCAGCGCCGGCGTGTCGTACGGCACCTTGAGCGAACACGCGGAAGACCTCGACGCCTTCGCGCGTTTGATGGCCATCAACGTCACGGCCACCGTCGCCACCTTCGCACCCTTCATCGCCGCCATGAAAAGCCAGGGCAGCGGACGCCTGGTGGGCATCGGCAGCGTGGCCGGCATCCGCGGCCTGCCCGGCGCCGAAGCCTACAGCGCCTCGAAGGCGGCCGTCATCAGCTACTGCGAATCGCTGCGCCTGGAATTGAAACCGGCCGGCATCAAGGTCGTCACCATCACGCCCGGCTACATCGACACGCCGATGACGCGCCACAACGCCTATCGCATGCCCTTCCTGATGCCGGCCGAAAAATTCGCCGTGCGCGCCGCGCGCGCCATCGCCGACGGCGACAGCTACCGCGTGATCCCGTGGCAGATGGGCGTCGTCGCCAAGCTGCTGCGCGCGCTGCCGAATGCCGTCTACGACCGGGTCTTCGCGAATGCGCCGCACAAGGCGCGCAACTGAACCAATCACCATGACGAAGCACTCAGACCTGAACAGCGCGGCCATCGCCGCCCATTGCGCCACGGGCGCCGCCCACGTATGCATTGAGGTGGTCGACGAAACGGGATCGACCAACGCCGACCTGCTGGCGCGCTGCGCCACCCTGGCCGGCCCCACCCTGCGCATCGCCGGCCAGCAGACGGCCGGCCGCGGGCGGGCCGGACGGCCGTGGGTGTCGCAGGCGGACGCCAGCCTGATGTTCTCGCTGGCCTGGCGCTTCAAGGGACCGCTGCATCAGCTGGTCGGCCTGCCGCTGGCCGTCGGCGTGGCGCTGGCCGAAAGCATGACGGCGCTGGGCGTGCCGGTGCAACTGAAATGGCCGAATGACCTGCTCAAGGATGGTCACAAACTGGCGGGCATCCTGGTCGAGACGCAACAGGCGCCCGAGGGCAACGGCGTGTGGGCCGTGATCGGCTGCGGCATCAATTTGCTGATGCCCGATGCGCTGGAACGGCAGATCGGCCGCAGCGTCTCGGCCGTGCCGTGGCTGGCGCAGATGGAGCGCAATACCCTGGTGGCGGCGCTCCTGAGCCGCCTGGCCGGCGTGCTGGCCGAATTCGACGACACGGGTTTTACGCCGTTTGCCGAACGCTGGAACCTGCTGCACGCCTGGCAGGGCCAGCACGTGAAAATCCTCGACAACGGCCAGCTGCTGCGGCAAGGCGTGGCGGCCGGCGTGGATCACCTGGGGCGTTTGCTGCTGCGCACCGATGGCGGCTTGCAGGAAATCATGTCGGGCGACATGTCCTTGCGCCTGAGCGGGGAGTAAGCGCATGCTACTGCTGATCGACGCCGGCAATACGCGCATCAAATGGGCACTCGTGGCCGCCGATGGTGCCGTCGGCGGCTGGCTGGCCAGCGGCGCCGTCACGCATGCGCAGCTCGATACCCTGGCGGCGCACTGGGAGAAACTCGCCATCAGCGAAGCGCTGCTGTCGAACGTGGCGGGCAGTGTCATCGGCATGCGCCTGCGCGCCATGCTGCCGGTGGCACCCTGTGACTTTGTCTCGCTGCCGCGGTTGGCCGGACTGACGAATGGCTACCGCACGCCGTCGCAACTGGGCTGCGACCGTTTTGCCGCCGCCATCGGCGCGCACGTACTGGCGCCTGGCCAGGCCGTCATCGTCGCCAATTGCGGCACCGCCACCACCATCGACGCCATCACGGCCGATGGCGTTTTCCTCGGCGGGATGATCTTGCCGGGACTGGGATTGATGGCCAGCTCGCTGGCGCGCAACACGGCGCAGCTGCCGCAAATCGCCAGCGACGCCATGCTGCCGGCCGGCTTTGCCGACAACACGGACGACGCGATTTTGAGTGGATGCCTGGCGGCCCAGGCGGGCGCCATCGAACGGGCCGTGCGCATGCACGGCGCCAGCGCCTGTTTATTGTCAGGCGGCGCCGCGCCGCGTATCGCACCGGCCCTGGCACTGCCGGTACCGCTGCATCTGGTGGACAATATCGTCATGCTCGGCCTGCAGGCATCCGCACGCGCCGACGCGGCGGGAACACAAGGAAAGCACGTATGCTGAAATTCGTCTTCTGGCTGCTGGCCGGCGTCAACCTGCTGGTGCTGGCCATCGGCCAGGGTTATCTGGGCAGTTTTCGCACGGAGACGCGCGAACCGGCGCGCCTGAAAAACCAGCTGCAGGCGAATAAACTCACCTTGCTGACGCAGGAGCAGGCCACGGCACCGGCCGCGCCGCCAGCCGCCGAGGCAGCTGTGACGCCGGCGCCGCCGACATCGTATGCCTGCACGGAAGTGGGCAATTTCCTGCTGGCCGACGGGCGCCGCTTCGAAGCGCAAGTAGCGGCGCTGGACCTGGGCGACCGCCAGTCGCGCCGCAACGTGGCCGGCCAGGACATTTCCAGCTACATGGTGTACATCCCGCCGCAGGGCAGCAAGGAAGGCGCCGACCGCAAGGCCGGCGAATTGAAGCAGCTGGGCGTGACGAATTACTTCATCATCAACGAAAGCAGCCCGCTGCGCTGGGGTATTTCGCTGGGTGTGTTCAAGTCGGAAACCAGCGCGCAAAGCCAGCTGGCATCGCTCAACAAACAGGGCGTGCACAGCGCCCGCGTCGCGCCGCGCTACAGCGCCAGCAAGCAGCTGGCCTACCAGTTCCGCGACCTCGACGCCGCCACGCGCGCGCGCCTCGAAAAGATCAAAACGCAGTTCCCGGAGCAGGAACTGCATAGTTGTAAGTAACTACCTTTGAATCACGATAGGCTTGATACCCGTCGACTCAGGCAAATTCGCCGCCGCCCGCGCCGCCTCGGCACGGCTGGAAAACGGCCCGCCATACAGGCGGAACAGGTTACCGGCCTGCACCACCCCAAGCGTACCCAGGGCCGCCGCGTATGGCGCCAGGCGCGACCGCCCCGTTTCCGCATTGTCGGCGCGCGAGTAGGCACCCAGCTGCAAATAAAAACCGCTGGTCAACGCGGCCGGTGCTGGCGCGGCCACCGTGGCATCCATCTGCGTCGACACTTCCGGCTGCACCACGGCCCCCGTCTCGGGCGGTGTATCGATGGAAATGGCCACCACGGAAGGCGTCAACGGTGCCGGCTTGGGTGCCGCGCGGGCAGCCAGGATGGCATCGATATCGGCCGGCAGCAGCCGTTCGACGACCACCTGGTGGCTGCCCTTGCCCAGGAAGCCCAGTTTCAGCGCCGCCGTGTAGGACACGTCGATCACGCGCGTGGCGTGGAAGGGACCACGATCATTGACGCGCACGATCACCTGTTCGCCGCTGTCGATGCTCGTCACACGCGCATACGACGGAATCGGCAAGGTGGGATGGGCCGCCGTCATCTTGTACATATCGTAGATTTCACCCGACGAAGTGCGCTGGCCATGGAATTTCTTGCCATACCAGGTGCCCGTGCCCTTCTGCGTAAATGGTTCGTTGTCGGTGATCGGCGTGTACGTCTTGCCGAACACAACGTAAGGACGATTCGAGCGCGTCGAATACGGCTCGTTGCGCACTTCCGCATCGGGCACGTCGCGCAGGTTGGCCGGCGGATTGTCGCCCGGGCCGTCATCCTTGTAGTAGCCGCCGCGCCCGGACCCGGCCGCCGGCAACGCCGGCAAGGTGGGGTCCTGGCGCACGGGGGACTTGATCTTGCCGCCTGACGGCAGCGGCACGTTAGTCGATGCGGGCTTGTGCGGCGTGGTGCCGCAGGCGGCCAGGGTCAGCAAAGCGGCCAAGCTCAGCCCGCGCATGGCGAGAGTGTCAAAAGGCGCGCGCATCAGGTCTGCACCAGCTTGCGATGGCGCTGGATGCTCATCAGGATACCGGTGGCCACACCCAGGGTCAGCAGCGCGGTGCCGCCATAGCTGAGGAAAGGCAGGGGAACGCCGACCACCGGCACAATGCCGCTGACCATGCCCATGTTGACAAACGCATACGTAAAGAAAATCATTGTTATCGCTCCTGCCAGCAGGCGAGTGAAAAAACTGGGGGCGTTGGCGGCGATCATCATGCCCCGTCCCACCAGCAGCAAATACATCAGCATCAGGATCAAGTTACCGACCAGTCCGAATTCCTCGGAATATACGGCAAAAATAAAATCGGTCGTGCGCTCCGGGACGAATTCCAGGTGGGCCTGGGTGCCGTGCGTCCAGCCCTTGCCCGTCATGCCGCCCGAACCGATGGCGATGATGGACTGGATGATATGGAAGCCCTTGCCCAGCGGGTCCTTGGTCGGGTCGATCAGCATCATCACGCGGTCGCGCTGGTAATCATGCAGATGCGACCAGGCGATCGGCAGACAGGAAACAAAGGTGATCAGCAAACCGGCCAGCACCTTCCACGACAGGCCCGCCAGGAAGATGACGGTGAAGCCGGCCGCCACCACCAGCAGCGCCGTGCCCAGGTCGGGCTGGCGTGCGATCAGGTAGACGGGTGCCAGCAACAGCACGGCCGCCATCAGGAACGATTTCCAGCGCAGGGCGCCCGCATTGTGCTGGAAGAACCAGGCCAGCATCAGGGGCGTGGCGATTTTCAGGAACTCGGAGGGCTGGATGTCGATCACGCCGATATGCAGCCAGCGCCGCGCGCCCAGCTTGATGGTGCCGAACAGCGCCACGGCCACCAGCAGTATCACCGATATCGTATACGCGGGCACGGCGATGCGCATCATCATCTGCGGCGTGATGTTGGCCGCCACCCACATGACGAAAAAGCACAGCAGGATGTTGCGCAGGTGGTCCTCGATCTTGCCGGGGATGCCGATGCTGGCCGAATACAGGGTCAGCAGACTGGTGCTGAGCAGCATCAGGATGATGATCATCAGCGGCGGATCGAACACCGCCAGATAGGGTTTGGCGCGCCGCCACAGCGAGCGCCTTTCGTTAATGGGCATGTGCTTCCTTATTGCCTGGCAGGCGGCGCCGGGGCGGCCTGCTCGTCGGTGATTTCTTCCAGGGTGCGCACTTCGTCGACATCTTCCTTGGGCACCTTGGTGGTGTCTTTTTCCTTGTCGCTCGGGCGCTTGCCCAGCAGGTAGTAGTCGAGCGCCTTGCGCGCGATCGGCGCAGCCACGCCGGCACCGAAGCCCGCGTTTTCCACCACGATGGCAATGGCGATGCGCGGCTTGTCGGCCGGCGCGAAGGCCGTAAACAAGGCATTGTCGCGCAAGCGTTCGGCCAGCAGCTTGGCATTGTACTTCTCGTTTTTCTTGATGCCCACCACCTGTGCCGTCCCCGTCTTGCCGCCCACCGTGTACTGCACACCGGCGAAAATGCGCGCGGCCGTGCCGCCCTGCTCGCTGGTCACGCCCACCATGGCGCGCTTGATGACGTCGATGTTTTCCTGCTTGAGCGCGATGCGGTAGCTTTCCTTCGGTACCGTCAGGGTGCGCGCGCGCGTGGCCGCGTCTTCGATGATCTTCACCAGATGCGGCTTCATCACCACGCCGTTATTGGCCAGGTTGGCCGTCGCGTGGGCGATCTGCAGCGGCGTATACGAGTTGTAGCCGGAGCCGTTACTCACCGAAATCGTGTCGCCACCCACCCATTTTTTCTGCTGCGGCGTCTTGAAGCGGTTGCGCTTCCATTCCATCGACGGCAGCACGCCCGTCTTTTCATTATTCAGGTCGATGCCCGTCAGCTGGCCGAAACCGAACGGTTTCATGAAGTCGTGGATGGCATCGATGCCCATGTCGCGGCCCAGCTGATAGTAGTACGTGTTGCACGAGACGACGATGGACTTGTGCATGTCCACCGTGCCGTGGCCGCCCACCTTGTCGTCGCGGAAGGTGTGGCCACCGAGGATGAAGAAACCCGGATCGGAAATCGACTGGCTCGGCGTGCGCTTGCCCAGTTCCAGCGCGGCCAGCGCCATGAAGGGCTTGAAGGTCGAGCCGGGCGCGTAGGTGCCGGACAGGGGCCGGTTGACCATCGGCCGATCCAGCGAAGTATTGAGTTCATTCCAGCTTTGCTGGTCGATGCCGTCGACGAACAGGTTGGGGTCGTAGCCGGGCTTGGAGACGTAGGCCAGGATATCGCCCGTGGCCGGGTCGATCGCCACGGCCGCGCCGCGCCATTCGCCGAACGCTTCCTCGACCACTTTTTGCAGTTCGATGTCGATCGACAGGATCAGGTTGTTGCCAGGGGTGGCCGCCGTGCGCGACAGGGTGCGCATGGCGCGTCCGCCGGCCGACACTTCCACTTCTTCGTAGCCGGTGGTGCCATGCAGCTGCTTCTCGTAGCTTTTTTCCAGGCCTTCCTTGCCGATATGGTCGGTGCCGTTGTAGTTGGCCGCATCGTCGCCCTCTTCCAGCCCCTTGGCTTCATTGCGGTTGATGCGGCCGATGAAGCCCACCACATGCGAGGCGATTTCGCCCATCGGATACTGGCGAAACAAGCGCGCCTGCACCTCCACGCCAGGGAAGCGGAAGCGCTGCGCCGTGAAACGCGCCACTTCCTCGTCCGTCAGGCGCGTACGCAGCGGCACACTGACAAAATTCTTCGAGTCTTCCAGCAGCTTCTTGAAGCGGCGGCGGTCCTTGATGTCGATCTGCACCAGGGTCGACAGCTCGTCGATCACCGAATCGAGGCTGGCGCTCAATTTCGATGGCGTGATTTCCAGCGTATAGGCCGAGTAATTGCGCGCCAGGACCACGCCGTTACGGTCGAGGATCAGGCCGCGCGTGGGCACGATGGGCACCACGGCGATGCGGTTGTCTTCGGCCTTGGTCGCGTAATCCTCGTGCTTGATCACCTGCAGCCAGATGAAGCGCGCCAGCAGCAGCGAAAAGCAGACGAAGACGAGCGCGCCCAGGATGGTCAGGCGCATGCGGAAAAAATGCAGCTCGCGCTCGGTATTTTTCAGTTCAGTCATGGCGGGCGCCCGTCAAATCGGCCGGTTATGGTCGCGGTCCACGGCGCGCCGCTGTGGCGCCAGCAAGACCCATGTGACGAAGGGCCACAGGGCCACGGCGACGAAGCTCTCGATGAAATTGAGCCAGCCGGGGAAACGGCCCGAGACGATCAGGCGCGTCAGCAATTGCAGCGCCTGCGTCAGCTGCAGCAGCGGCAGCACATGCAGCGCCTGCGTCAGGATGGGGAACCACAGCACGCGGCGGTGCATCATGATGGCGAAGTACGACAGCAAGGTGTAGGCCAGCGCATTCTCGCCCAGCAGGGTCGAGTCGTGCACGTCCATCATCAGGCCCATGAAGAACGCCACGCCGATGCCGACCTTGCGCGGCTGGTGTATGCCCCAGAAGACCAGCACCAAAGCGACGAAATCGGGCACGCCGACGAACTGCCCCCATGGCAGCAGGTTCAGCAGAAAAGCGCACAGCAGGGAGAAGCCGATGAACAGGGGGCTGACCGGCAGCAGGATGTAATGCGGGCGGTTCATCGTGGCGCCTCCTTCGGTGGCACGGCGGCAGGTACCACGGCCGGTTTCGGCACGGCGGCAGGCGTGGCTGGCGGTTTTGCCACGGGTGTCGCGGCGGCGGGCGGGGTCGCTGCGGCCGCCGGGTCCTTGATCGGCGCCATCTTGCCAGCGATCTTGCGGCCCGTCTTGACGTCTTCGACTGGCGGACGCGCCGGGATCTCCGGCGACGTCATCAAGATGAGCAGTTGGGTGTTGCGTTCGATGCCGGCCAGCGGCTGGCACACGACGCGGCCGAACGGGCCATGCGCGTTGCGCTCGACCAGGGTCACGCGCGCCACGGCCAGGCCGGCCGGGTACAGGCCGTCGAGGCCCGAGGTAATGACGATGTCACCGATCTGGATGTCGGCGGTGGGCGCCGTAAAACGCAGCTCCATGGTGCCGGACTTGCCGCGGCCGATGGCCACGCTGCGCACGCCATTGCGCAGCAGCTGCACGGGAATGGCCTGTTCTTCATCGGTCAGCAAGGTCACTTCCGAGGTGAACGGGAACACGCGCGTGACTTGTCCCACCACGCCCAGGTTATCGATCACGGGACGGCCCAGTTCCACGCCATTCTGAATGCCCCGGTCCAGCACGATCTTGCGCGTGGCCGAATCGCGCGTGTCATACAGGACTTCAGCCATCAGGGTCTTCACGGGAACGCGCTCGCGCGCTTCCATCAGCTTGCGCAAATGGTTGTTCTCAACGATATTGAGCTGCGCCTGCTGCATGATCTGCGCCGAGGCGATTTGTTCGTGCTTCAGGTCGCGCACCTGTTTTTCCAGGGAGGACAGCGAAGAAAAGTAGTTGCCGACGCCCAGCGCCACATCGCGCGGCACCAGGGCCGCCATCTGCACCGGATACAGCACGGTACCGACTGCCTGGCGCACGGCCGTCAAGGCGTGCATGCGCGAATCGACCAGCAACAGGGCGATAGAAATGCCGGCGAACACCATCATCTTGACGCGGGCGGAGGCGCCTTGTTTGAAAAGTGGCGGAGGACTGTATTCCATGACATCCAATAATCAGGCGCGGTGCGCCAACGTACGAGCCCCGGTCGAACGCCGGCGCCAAAACCTAAAAAAGGCCGGAATTGGCTTCCGGCCCTTCTGTCAGATTATTCGTAGGAGAAGATCGAGCCGAGCTTGTCCATACGCTCCAGGGCCATCCCGGAACCGCGCACCACGCAGGTGAGCGGGTCCTCGGCCACCAGCACCGGCAGGCCGGTTTCCTCCATCAGCAGGCGATCCAGGTCGCGCAGCAGTGCGCCGCCGCCCGTCAGCATCATGCCTTTTTCGGCGATGTCGGCGCCCAGTTCCGGCGGCGTCTGTTCCAGCGCGTTCTTCACGGCCGAGACGATGTTGTTCAGCGGATCGGTCAGCGCTTCGAGAATCTCGTTGCTGGAAATGGTGAACGAACGCGGGATGCCTTCGGACAGGTTGCGGCCCTTGACTTCCATTTCCTTCACTTCCGAACCCGGGAAAGCCGAACCGATGGCCTTCTTGATGGCTTCAGCCGTTTGTTCGCCGATCAGCATGCCGTAGTTGCGGCGGATGTAGTTGACGATGGCTTCATCAAACTTGTCGCCGCCCACGCGCACGGAACCCTTGTAGACCATGCCGCCCAGCGAGATGATGCCCACTTCCGTGGTGCCGCCGCCGATGTCGACCACCATCGAGCCGGTCGCTTCCGATACCGGCAAGCCGGCGCCTATGGCCGCCGCCATCGGTTCTTCGATCAGGTACACCTGCGAAGCGCCGGCGCCCAGCGCCGATTCGCGGATCGCGCGGCGCTCGACCTGGGTCGAACCGCACGGCACGCAAATGATGATGCGCGGCGATGGACGGAAGAATTTCGAGTCATGCACCATGCGGATGAATTGCTTGAGCATCTGCTCGGTCACGGTGAAGTCGGCGATCACACCATCTTTCATCGGACGGATCGCTTCGATATTGCCCGGCACCTTGCCCAGCATCTGCTTGGCTTCCTTGCCGACTGCCTGAATGGTCTTCTTGCCATTCGGACCGCCTTCCTGGCGGATGGCGACGACGGACGGTTCGTCAAGGACGATACCGAGGCCGCGCACATAAATAAGGGTGTTGGCCGTGCCCAAGTCAATGGCCAGATCGGTGGAGATATACCTGCGTAAAAAACCAAACATGAGTGTCCTGTAGCGCATCGAGCTGCGCAAAAGCTGTTTATGGGGAGTTTCAAAGCGGGCGCTTTCAGGCACCCTGAAAATCCATGAAGGCGATTTTTTCGGGTTTCGCTTGGCGCTTGCGCAATCTTTTCTATGCTGCGGCTGCGGTCCATCAGCGCCGGCAACGCATTAACCCGCCATTCTACCTTATAATTTGAATGCGATTTGCTCAAAAACCATGGAAAAGTGCGACTCTTGCAGCCGCGAGTTACGCGGCATTCCTCGGCTTTTGTGAACAAAAAAGCAGTAAATATTCGCGTTTTATCGAAACGCCAACTTAATACTAATGCGCGGCACTCCGCGCCATTCGCCATGTCCCTGACACTCTCCGACGTAAAACGCATCGCCCACCTGGCACAACTCGAAATGGCCGACGATCAGGCCGTCACGTCCCTGGCCCAATTGAACAAGATTTTTGCCCTGGCGGAACAAATGCAAGCCGTCAATACCGATGGCGTGGCCCCCCTGAGCCACCCGCTGGCTGCCCATATGGACAATATCGCCCTGCGCCTGCGCGAAGACGTCGCCACGGAAAAAAATCACCGCGACGCCTACCAGGCCGTGGCGCCGAAAGTCCAGGATGGCCTGTATCTCGTCCCCAAGGTTATCGAGTAACTGGCACCTGACATAAGCTACTGCGCGTCGCGATTTGCGGCCTCCGATGCTCACTGTGCTAAAGCACAGCTCCGCTTCTCGGCCACAACTCACTTCCGCTCGCTACGCTTCTGTCAGGCGCTAGAACGGCGCAGTACACGAATCACAACCTTGTCGAATAGATAAAAATAGAAACGCCATGCATACAAAATCCATCAAACAGCTGTCCACGCTCTTGCAGAACAAGGAAATTTCCGCCGTTGCGCTGGCGACGCATTTCCTCGACCGCATCGCAGCGGACACTTCGAACGCCTTCCTGCACGTCGACCGTGCCCTGACCCTGGCGCAAGCTGCCGAGGCCGACGCGCGCATCGCCGCCGGCACGGCCACGCCATTGACGGGTGTGCCGATCGCGCACAAGGACCTGTTCGTGACCAAAGGCTGGCGCACCACGGCCGGCTCGAAAATGCTGGCCAACTACGCCAGCCCGTTTGACGCCACCGTGGTGGAAAAATTCCAGGCGGCCGGCATGGTCACCCTGGGCAAGGTCAATTGCGATGAATTCGCCATGGGTTCCGGCAATGAGAACTCGGCCTTCGGTGCCGTGCGCAATCCGTGGGACAAGACGGCCGTGCCAGGCGGCTCGTCCGGCGGCTCGGCTGCCGCCGTCGCCGCCGGCCTGACGCCAGCGGCCACCGGCACCGACACGGGCGGCTCGATCCGCCAGCCGGCTGCTTTTTGCGGCATCACCGGCATCAAGCCGACGTATGGCCGCGTCTCGCGCTTCGGCATGATCGCCTTTGCCTCGTCGCTGGACCAGGGTGGCCCGATGGCCCGCTCGGCCGAAGACTGCGCCCTGCTCTTGAGCGCCATGGCCGGCTTCGACGAGCGCGATTCGACCAGCCTGTCGCCGGAACAGGGCGGCGTGACGGAAGATTTTTCACGTGAACTGGGCCAGCCGTTGACGGGATTGCGCATCGGCGTGCCGCGCGAGTACTTCGGCGAAGGCCTGGCCAAGGACGTGGAAGCGGCCGTGCGCGGCGCGCTGGCGCAGTATGAAAAGCTGGGCGCCACCCTGGTCGACATCTCGCTGCCGAATACGGCCCTGTCGATTCCCGCCTACTACATGATCGCGCCCGCCGAAGCCTCGTCGAACCTGTCGCGCTATGACGGCGTGCGCTACGGCCACCGCGCCGCCGAGTACAAGGACTTGCAGGACATGTACAAGAAGTCGCGCGCCCAGGGCTTCGGCCCGGAAGTGCAGCGTCGCATCATGGTCGGCACCTATGTGCTGTGCCACGGCTACTACGACGCCTACTACCTGAAGGCGCAAAAGATCCGCCGCCTGATCGCGCAGGATTTCGATGCCGTATTAAATGGCCCGAACGCCGTCTGCGACGTCATCATGGGACCGGTCGCGCCGACCGTCGCCTGGGACCTGGGCGACAAGACGGACGACCCGGTGGCAAACTACCTGGCCGACATCTACACTCTGTCGACCAGCCTGGCCGGCCTGCCCGGCATGTCGATTCCATGCGGCTTTGGCGACGGCGAGAAAAACAGCAAGCGCCCCGTCGGCCTGCAAATCATCGGCAATTACTTCGGCGAAGCCAAACTGCTGAACGTGGCCCACCAGTACCAGCTGGTGACGGACTGGCATACGCGCAGCCCGGCCGGCATTTAAGAAAAAAAATTCGCGCCGCCGAGGCGGCGCCACCAAAAAATAAGCGAGAACACTATGCAATGGGAAGTCGTCATCGGTCTTGAGAACCACGTGCAGCTCACGACCGAATCCAAAATTTTCAGCGGTTCGCCGATCAAGTACGGCGCCGACGCCAACACGCAAGCGAGCCCCGTCGACCTGGCCCTGCCAGGCGTGCTGCCGGTGATGAACAAGCAAGCCGTCGACCGCGCGATCCGCTTCGGCCTGGCCGTGGGTGCCACCGTGGCGCCGCACTCGGTCTTCGCGCGCAAGAACTATTTTTATCCGGACTCGCCCAAGGGCTACCAGATCAGCCAGTTCGAAGACCCCGTCGTCATCGGCGGCGCCCTGACCTTCGGCTACGAAAAGGATGGCGAATTCGTCACCAAGACGGTCAACCTGACGCGCGCCCACCTGGAAGAAGACGCCGGAAAATCCCTGCATGAAGACTATGCGGGCATGAGCGGCATCGACTTGAACCGCGCCGGCACGCCGCTGCTGGAAATCGTCTCGGAACCGGAAATCCGCAGCGCCGCCGAAGCCGTGGCCTACGCCAAGGCGCTGCACTCGCTGGTCATGTGGCTGGGTGTTTGCGACGGCAACATGCAGGAAGGCTCGTTCCGCTGCGACGTCAACGTCTCCGTGCGCCCCGTCGGCCAGAAGGAATTCGGCACCCGCTGCGAGATCAAGAACCTGAATTCCTTCCGCTTCATCGAGGAAGCCGTGCACGTCGAAGTGCGCCGCCAGATCGAACTGATCGAAGACGGCGGCAAGGTCGTGCAAGCGACGCGTTTGTACGATCCGGACCGCAAGGAAACACGCGAAATGCGCAGCAAGGAAGACGCCCAGGATTACCGCTACTTCCCGGACCCTGACTTGCCGCCACTGGTCATCTCGCCAGAGTGGATCGCCACCATCAAGGCCTCGATGCCGGAACTGCCGGCCGCCATGCGCGCGCGCTTCATCAGCGAATACGCGCTGCCGGACTACGATGCGCTGGTGCTGACGCAATCGAAAGCCATGGCCACCTATTTCGTCGCCGTGGTGGACAAGGCCGGCAAGGAAAACGCCAAGGCCGCCGCCAACTGGCTGATGGGCGACGTAGCGTCGACCCTGAACCGCGAAGGCGTGGACCTGGACGACGCGCCCGTCTCCGCCGCGCAGCTGGCCGCCATGCTCAAGCGCATCGCCGACGGCACGATCTCGAACAAGGCGGCAAAAGAGGTCTTCGCGGGCATGTGGGAAGCGAAATCGAGCGACGAGCACCTGGTCGACACCATCATCGATGCCAAGGGTTTGAAGCAGATTTCGGACTCGGGCGCACTGGAAGCCATCGTCGATGAAGTGCTGGCGGCGAATGCCAAGTCGGTGGAGCAGTACCGTGCCGGCAAGGAAGCGGCCATCAACGCGCTGATCGGCCAGGCCATGAAGGCCTCCAAGGGCAAGGCCAACCCGGCCCAGCTGACGGAATTGCTGAAGGCCAAGCTGGCGGGCTAACTCTCCCCCATCCCCAAAAAAGACGCTGCGGCGTCTTTTTTTTTTCGCTTGTACGCATCGTTTATAAACAGCCTTGTCTAGACTTTTCCTCAGCACTGAAGGGCATTTGCAGACCGCCTTAAATTAAAGTATACATTTTTGTCTACAAGGTTTAATCTAGCCATATTGAATTTCAGGCAAGAGGAAACAGCATGACCAAGACGCACGACATCCCGAAACCGACGGCAGCCGAACTCGATCTGCTGCAGGCACTGTGGCCGCTGGGCGCCGCCACGGCCAAGCAGGTGCACGAGGCGATGACGTTGACCAAGCCGGCCATCACGTATGGCACCGTGCTGCGCTTGATGCAGATCATGCACACCAAGGGCTTGCTGATCCGCGACGCAAGCCAGCGTTCGCACGTGTATGCGCCGGCGCAGGCGCAGGACAGCCTGCAGACGAACCTGCTCAAGGAATTGATGCAAAAAGCCTTTGCCGGTTCGGCCAAGGCGCTGGTGCTGGCGGCGCTGCGCACGGGCGTGTCGCGCGCCGAGCGCGAAGAGATAGAAAAAATGCTCAAGGACGATCAATCATGAGCGGCTTCGTGCCAGCGCTGGGCTGGACTCTGCTGCATTTCCTGTGGCAAGGCTTGCTGATCGGCTGCGCCACGGCGCTGGCGTGGGCCGCCCTGCGCAATGCGCGTCCCGAGGCACGCTACGCCGTCGGTTGCGGTGCCCTGCTGGCCTGCCTGGCATGGCCGGCAGCGGGCTTGTATTTGCGCCTGGCCGATGGCGATGCCACGGGTGCCATGTTCTCCAGCACCTTGCTGCCGGCCGCACTGCTCATGCCCACGACCTTGCCGGACCTGGACCTGCTTCTTCGCGCCATCGTCGGCGTCTGGGCCCTATACACCGCAGTGCTGGCCATGCGCATGGCACTGGGCATGCTATGGATAGAGCGCAGCGCCAGCAGGACGGGCGCCACACATGAACAACTGCAGACAAGGCTGTCGCGCATGGCGCAGGATGCCGGCGTGGCGCGGCCCGTGCGCCTGCGCGTACTCGACAACATCGCCAGCCCGCTCACGGCCGGCATCTGGCGCCCCATGGTGCTGGTGCCCGCAGCGCTGATCACCGGCATGCCGCCGCAGCTGCTCGATGCGCTGCTGGCGCACGAACTGGCGCACATCCGGCGCCACGATTATCTGCTCAACCTGTTGCAAAACGCCATCGAGGCGCTGCTGTTCTTCCACCCTGCCGTCTGGTGGATCTCTCGCGGCGTGCGCCTCGAACGCGAACATATTGCAGATGATTTCGCAGCAAGACAACTGGGCGAACCGCGGCGTCTGGCTCTTGCACTCTCGGAACTGGAACGTCTCCAGTTCTCAACCCACCACCTGGCCCAGGCGGCCAACGGAGGAGATCTTATGTCACGTATCAAACGATTGCTGCGCCCTGCACCACAGCCCCTGAACTGGAAAGCGGCCGTGCCGCTGCTGGCCCTCGCCGGCGCCTGCCTCGGCATCTACGGCCAGGCCGTCGCCGCCGACAGTGCGCCGGTACTGGAGCGCCGTCCCATCATCGACTTTGGCGTCTGCGGCAAACCGGTCTACCCAGCCGCATCGCTGCAGGCGAAGGAAGAGGGCACGGTCAACATGTCCTTTGACGTCAATGCCTCCGGCAAGGTATTGGGCTCGAGCGTGGTCAAAAGCAGCGGCCATCCGGCCCTCGACGAGGCGGCGCGCAGCGGCATTGCCAAGTGTACGTTCAAGCCTGCCCTCGCTGGCGGCAAGCCCGTCAGCGCCAGCGTCAAGGTGCAATACGTCTGGAGCCTGAACTAATGCATGCGCGGCGGCATCGTGGCAACATTGCAGCAGCGGTGCCGCCGCCCGCTTGCGGGTATGATCATGGATTCTTCCACGCACCTGTGAACCCGCCATGAACAAGATCAAGACCGGCCTCGTCGGCTACGGCTTTGCCGGCTCCACCTTCCACGCTCCCGTGCTGTCCACCATCGATGCCCTGGAATTGACGGCCGTCGCCTCCAGCAAGCCAGAACTCGTGCACAAGGACTGGCCGCACGCCACCGTGTATGCGGAAGCGGCGCAGCTGTTTGCCGACCCATCCATCGAATTGGTGGTCATTGCCGCGCCCAACGAGGCGCACTTCAGCCTGGCGCAAGCGGCGCTGCAAGCGGGCAAGCACGTGGTGGTGGACAAGCCCTTCACCATTTCCAGCGTTGAAGCGCAGAGCCTGATCACGCTGGCGCAAGAACGCAAGCTGGTGCTCAGCGTGTATCACAACCGGCGCTGGGATGGCGACTTCCTGACCCTGAAAGCGCTGCTGGCACAGGGTACGCTGGGGCGCATCGCCAGCGTCGAATCGCATTTTGACCGTTTCCGCCCGGAGATCCGCCAGCGCTGGCGCGAGTCCGGCGCGCCCGGCGGCGGCCTGCTGTACGACCTGGGTCCGCACATGCTGGACCAGGCCATGCAGCTGTTCGGCCAGCCGGAAAAGCTGTACGCCGATATCGTCCTGCAGCGCGATGACGCGCAGGCTGTAGATTATTTCCACCTTGTTCTGTACTACGACCGGCTGCGCGTGGTGCTGCAAGCGGGCTGCCTGGTAAAAGCGCCGACGGCGCGCTTCGCCGTGCATGGCGACAAGGGGAGTTTCGTGAAGTTTGGCCTCGATCCGCAGGAAGACGCCCTGAAGGCGGGCGGCAGGCCGGGCCAGCCCGGCTGGGGCGTGGACCCCGTGCGCGGCGCGCTGCACCTGGGCGCGCAGCCGGACGGGCATTGTGAACACCTCGACATGCAGGCCGGCCGCTACCAGGACTTTTACCAGGGCATGGCCGACGCCATCCGCCACGGCGCAGCGGCGCCCGTGGCGGCCGAAGATGCGGCGGCGACGATACGCCTGATCGAACTGGCGCTGCAAAGCGCCGCCGAAGGGCGCGTACTCGCGGTCAGCTGATCGGGCCGCCGTCGCCCATCAAGGCCGGCCCTGATTCGTTCCCGTCGGCCAGACCAGCTCCACGCGCGCGGAGCTGCCCGCCTTGACCTGCACCTTGCGTTCCAAAGTCTTGCCGGCCAGCATGGCGCGCAAGCTGTAGCTGCCCGGTGGCAGTTTCGCCAGCAGGAACGGTCCGCTGGCCGTCGTTTCCAGTACCGGCGCGCCCTTGGCGTCGCGTATTGTCAGCTTCACGTCGGAGGCGAATTCCGCCTTGCCCGCCGCCTGCACGGAAAACACCAGGCTCAAGGGCCAATGCCGGCTGGCACTCTTGATGGCGGTCGACTCATCGAGGCCGATGCCGCCGCTCAGATACTCCACCGCCCCGCTCTTTTGCACGGGCGGCAGTGCGCTATCGGTCTGCGCCTGCGCCACACTTCCCAGCAACAGCCCGGCGGCCAGCATCGCCGCCGCCAGGTTCAAGGTACCGCGTCTGTCTGGTGCCATCTCACTCTCCTCATGTCAGTTGCATCAAGATAGGAAGCGCAGCTTAGGCCAGCCTTAGCTTGGAGCCTATCTCAGTAGATGAATACATCCCCTGCTGGCGCCCCTCAGAAGCGGGGACTGCGTTGATCGTCGTTGCGTGGCTCGCCACGCGTCCTCCTCACGCCTTGTCCGCGCTCCTGATGAACTGCCAGCAGAAGACGCTCCCTACTGGGATAGGCTCTTAGCGCCGGCGCATGGCCTCGGCGATCTTCTGGTCCGTCTTGTACTGGCTCAGCGAGTACACGGCCCAGATCGTCGCTGGCAGCCAGCCGATCAGGGTAATTTGCAGGATCAGGCAAATGATGCCGGCAATGGGGCGGCCGATCGTGAAAAAGGTCAGCCACGGCAGTAACAGGGCAATCAGCAAGCGCATCGTTCGTTCCTTGAGTATTCCCCTGTGCCGCGGGGACCGGGCCGGCATGCGCCGGCGGTCAATTCATTGAACCGATTATAACGATACTGGCGCCTCACGCCGGCACGGGTGCCAGCAGTTTCTCGATCCAGGCCAGGATCGCGGCAAAGATCACGTCACGGTTCACCTCATTGAAGTTCTCGTGATAATTGGCCGGGTAAAAATGGTAGTCGAGCAGGCCATCGGGCACGCTGCGCAGCAGGCTTTCCGTGGCGCGGCTGTCGGCCAGCTTGTCGTCGCCGGCCACCACGGCGAACAGGGGGAAGCGCCAGTCCGACAAGCCGCCCGCCAGTTCCTTTTGCGCCGACGTCAAGGCATGGGCGAAGCGCACCGACGCCGCACTGGCGCGGATGCCATCGCGCTCATCCTGGAAATGGCGCGCGGTGATGGTCTGATCATGCGTCAGCAGCATGGTCAGATTCCCCAGCGGTACCTTAATCGTCGGGAAGCGCCGCGCCAGCCAGCCGGACAACATCTGCAGCACCTTCGGCACGGGAATCGCATTCACGTAATACGGCGATGAGATGATGAAGCCTTTGATCGCCGGGTCGCCCGTAAAGCGCCGCAGCCCCAGGTGCGTGGCGATCAGGCCGCCCATGGAATGCCCCATGACAAAAATCGGCACGCCGGGATACGCCTGCTTGACCCAGGCGAGGAACAATTCCTCGTCGTCGAGGAAGGCCTCGAACGAGGGGATATCGACCTTGCGCTTGCCATCGTGGCCCACCATGTCGAAGCTGACGGTGGCGATGCCGTGCTGGCGGAAGGTCAGCGCCGGCGTGACATAGTCACCCGCATGCGCCATGCCGCCGTGGATCGCCAGGATCACGGCGCGTGGGTGCTCCGGTTGCCAGATGTGGATGGGACGCTCGACCTGGTCGCTGCACCGCAGGCTGGCCATCTTGTCTTCTGAAAAACGCATCGCTGCTCCTGTCTTGCCCTGTCACGCTTTCAGATGATCGATCAACTGGCGCGCATACAGGGGTAATTCACTGAACTGGCGCACGCAGATCGTCAGATTGCGTACCGACCAGGGATCGGATAATTCCAGGCAGCGCAGCGCCATCGTCTGCTGGCAGCGGCTGGCAGCCGCCAGCGGCACCACGCTGATGCCCACGCCGCTGGCCACCATGCGGCACACGGCATCGAAACTGCGCAAGCGCACGCGCACCTTCAAAGGACGGCCCAGGCGCGCCGCGTGCATGCCCAGGTACTGCTGCATCGCGCTGTCGTCGGCCAGGCCGATGAAATCGTGATCCAGCAGCGTGGAGAACGCGACGACGCCATCCTGGCCGAGCGCGCGGTGATGCACGCCGTCGGCCGCCGCGATGACGACTAAACGGTCGGGGCGGAACAAAAACGTCTGCAAGCCGCGCATGTCGACCGAGTCGGACACGATGCCCATGTCGGCCAGTCCTTCCGAGACGGCCTTGACGATATCGTAACTGAGGCGCTCTTCCAGGTCGATGGTCAGGTTCGGATGGCGGTCGAGAAAAGCGCCGAGCGCCTCGGGCAAAAATTCGCTGAGCGCGGCTGTATTGCACAGCAGGCGCAACTGCCCTTTCAAACCGCGCGCAAATTCGCCGAGCTCACCGCGCATTTTCTCCATTTGCAGCAACACCAGGCGCGCGTGATGCAGGAGGGTCTGCCCTACCGGTGTCGGCTCCACGCCGCGCCGCCCGCGCAGCAGCAGGGGCATGCCCAGCGCCTCTTCCATGCCGCGCACGCGCGCGCTGCTCGACGCCAATGCGAGATGGCTGCGCGCGGCGCCCGCCGTCAGGCTGCCCGCCTCCACCACGTTGACAAACAGCTGCAAATCGACCAGATCAAAGCGCATGGCGACTCTCCTTTTCGCCATCTTATCAGCCTTCGGCTACCCCTTAGGCTGGCTCAAAATAATCCACCTTGGCGAAAGTCCCGGGCAAGCGCAAAATCCAGGCAAAATCACTGTGGATAAAAAAGATGGAGACGTCATTCCTGCTGGTCGTCGGCGCCAGCTTCCTCGTCGCTGGCTTCGTCAAGGGCGTAGTCGGACTGGGACTGCCGACGGTGGCCATGGGCACACTCAGCCTTGTTATGCCGCCCGTGCAGGCGGCGGCCCTGCTGATCGTGCCGTCGATGGTGACGAATGTCTGGCAGCTGGCGGCAGGGCCGGGCCTGCGCGCCCTGCTGCGCCGTTTGTGGCCCATGCTGGCCACCGTCATGGCCGGCACCCTGGCGGGTGGCGCCCTGCTGCCGAAGGACAGCGGCACCTGGGCCGTCGTCGCGCTGGGCGTGGCGCTGATGCTGTATGCGCTGGCGGGATTATTCTCGCTGCAGTTGCGCGTGCCGGCGCGGCACGAAGCCTGGCTGGGACCCATGGCGGGCGCGGCGACGGGGCTGGTGACGGCCGCCACGGGCGTGTTCGTCATCCCCGCCGTGCCGTATCTGCAAGGACTGGGGCTGGCACGCGATGCACTGGTGCAGGCGCTGGGCCTGGCGTTTACGGCATCGACCGTGGCGCTGGCGGCCAGCCTGGCCCTGCACGGCGACTTCAGCCTCGGTGCAGCCGGCGCTTCCGCGTATGCGCTGCTACCGGCGCTGGCCGGCATGCTGGCCGGTCAATGGCTGCGCGGGCGCATCGCGCAAGCAGTATTCAAGCGGTGCTTTTTTGCCGGGCTGTTCGCCCTGGGCTTGCATGCGGCGCTGAAACCATGGCTGGCGTGATGCACATCGATTGGCAAGGGGACAGCGCGCTGTGCGCGTGGATCGACGGCCAGCAGGTGGCCATGCTCGACATCAGCAAGAACATGGATGGGGTGACGGTGAACATGCTGTTCGTGAAACCGCCGTTCCGCCGGCGCGGCATCGGTGGCGCGCTGTTGCGGCGGCTGTTGCAATGTCATCCGCAAGCTGGCGCCGCCTGCAGCGACCCGCGGCTGCGGGCGCTGCTGGAAAGTAGTGCGACTTAAAGTGCTCAGGGCAAGGCGCGGTGCGGCAGACAGCACGCTAGTGCGGCAACGCGCTGCAACGCCGCCATGGGCGCTTTAAATGCCGTAGCGGGTGCGGTAGGCGGAGACGGCTTCTTTGTACTTCAACAGTTCCGGATCGGCGCCCGCGCCGTTCAGGTAGCCGAACAAGTCGTCCAGGTTGCCGATCGAGATGACGGGAATGCCGTACTGTTTCGACACTTCCTGCACCGCCGAACTTGGCGACAGCTGGCCATCCGGGCCCGAACGCTCCATGCGGTCCAGGGCGATCAGCACGGCGCATGGCTCGGCACCGGCGGCGCGGATCATGTTCACCGATTCGCGCACCGAGGTGCCGGCCGAGATCACATCGTCAATGATGACAACCTTGCCATGCAGCTTGGCGCCGACGATGGTGCCGCCTTCGCCATGGTCCTTGGCTTCCTTGCGGTTGAAGGCGAACGAGGTGTTGCGGCCCTTGCCGGCCAGCGCCACGGCGGTGGCCGACGCCAGGGTGATGCCCTTGTAGGCGGGACCAAACAGCATGTCGAATTCCACGCCCGAGTCGAGCAGGGTCTGCGCGTAGAACTGCGCCAGCTCGGCCAGGGTGGCGCCGTCATGGAACAGGCCCGCATTGAAGAAGTACGGCGACTGGCGTCCGGCCTTGGTGGTGAACTCGCCAAACCGCAAGACGCCCTTGGATACTGAAAACGCGATAAACTGCTGGCGTAAATTATTCACATTAGCCTCATTTTTTAAAAGTGCCTGTATTTTAATCCGCGCGCAGCGGCGAGACAATCGCCATGCCGCGTCCGCCGGCCCCGTCCAGCGCCCTTTTCATTCTCAACCTATGCCAAAAATTATCTCCGCCAACCTGAACGGCATCCGTTCCGCCGCCAAAAAAGGCTTTTTCAACTGGATGGGCACGCAAACGGCCGATTTCATCTGCGTGCAGGAATTGAAGGCGCAACTGCCCGACATGACGCCGGAATTCCTCAATCCGCACGGCTACCATGGCCATTTCCACTATGCCGAGAAAAAGGGCTATTCCGGCACGGGCGTGTACAGCAAGGTGGAACCGGATGCCGTGCATATCGGTTTCGGCAGCCCCGAATTCGATGCCGAAGGGCGCTATGTGCGCTGTGATTTTGGCAACCTGTCCGTCATTTCCGTGTACTGCCCGTCCGGCTCATCCGGCCCGGAACGCCAGGAAGCGAAGTTCCGCTTCATGGAACTGTTCCTGCCGCACCTGCTGGCATTGAAGGCGCTGGGACGCGAAGTGGTCATCTGCGGCGACTGGAACATCGCCCACCACGAAATCGACCTGAAGAACTGGAAGGGCAACAAGAAGAATTCCGGCTTCCTGCCGGAAGAGCGCGCGTGGCTGACGCGCGTCTTCGACGAAGTGGGCTTTGTCGACGTGCACCGCGGCCTGGACAAGCGCGAAGACCAGTACACATGGTGGAGCAACCGCGGACAAGCCTACGCGAAAAACGTCGGCTGGCGCATCGATTACCACGTCGCCACCCCCGGCATCGCGGCGCAGGCGCATACGGTCAGCGTCTACAAGGACGAGCGTTTTTCCGACCACGCACCCTTGATCATCGATTACACGCTCAAGGGCTGATCTGATACGTCCGTGGTGACGTCGGATTACGCTGCGCTAAGCCGACCTACGCTGGATCTATCGTAGGTCGGATTAGGAGCGCAGGGCCGTAATCCGACAACATTGTTGGCCGCGCCTGTGGCGGCGTCTAATTACCCGAGCACGCGCCGGCTCTCAAAATGGCGCGGCTCGCCACTCAACGGGTCCGTGAAATCGATGGCGCGCGCCAGCAACTGCAGCGGGTGCGACATGTCGTCTTCCTTGCACGGCTGGGCCAACGGGTAAAAAGCATCGTTGACGATGGGGATGCCGAGTGCAGCCAGGTGCACGCGCAGCTGGTGCTTGCGCCCCGTGTGCGGCTGCAGCCGGTACAGGTTGACATCGCCGCGCCGCTCGATCACGTCGATGATGGTTTCCGAGTTCGGCTCGCCCGCTTCCTCGCGCATGAGGAAGAACTGTTCGCCCTCGACCATGCGGCTGCGATACGTGAACGGAAAATCGCGGCCTGCCAGGACGGGCGCCAGCGCCTCATACGTCTTGCGCACTTCGCGGCGCTGGAACAGCGTCTGGTAGGCGCCACGACTGGCTACCTGGCGCGAAAAAATCACCACGCCAGCCGTCTCGCGATCGAGGCGGTGGATCGGCGTCAGCTCGGCGCAGTCCAGGCTTTTCTTCAGGCGCGTCAGCAGCGTCTCCTGCACGAAGCGCCCGGCCGGTGTCATGGGCAAGAAGTGCGGCTTGTCGACCACCACCAGGTGTTCGTCCTGGAACAGGATCTCTTCGTGGAACGGGATCGGCGTTTCCCGTTCCAGCTCGCGGTAGTAAAAAATGCGCATGCCGCGCCGGTATGCGCTGCCGGGGCCGAGCACGGCGCCGTCACCATTGAGCACTTCGCCGCGCGCCATGCGGTCCAGCCATTGCGCGGCACCGATCTGCGGATAGCGCTCAATCAGAAAGGTGAGCATGTCCGGCCACTGCCCCTCCGGCAGCCACAGATAACTGGGCGCCACGCCGTCGCGCATGGGCAAGGGTGCGGCGGCGTGACGCTTCGACATCCTAGCGCTGCGCGATGGCGGTGCTGCGGTACGGCGGCAAGGCATCCACGCTGACGCCCTTGCTGCGCGCGTACAAGGGCAGCACTTGCGCCATGTGGCTGTTCATCTGCGAAATGCGGTCCTTGCCCGACGGGTGGGTCGAGAGGAATTCCGGCGGCGCGCCCTTGCTCACGGCGGCCATTTTCTGCCACAGGACCACGCCGGCACGCGGATCGAAGCCGGCGCGTGCGGCCAGGTCCATCCCGATCAAATCTGCCTCGCGTTCATCGTCGCGCGAGAACTTCAGCATTACGCCCTGCGCCGCCATATTCGTGGCGGTACTGGTAATGTTCGGATCGACGCCGAGCCAGGCCGACAGCCCGGCGCCGGCCAGCTTGGCGCCGACGGCAGCCAGGTTGCCCTTGCCGGCCTGCGCCTGCGAGTGTTCGCGCAGTGCGTGCGAAATTTCATGCCCCATGACGATGGCCACTTCATCGTCGGTCAAATTGAGCTTGGTGATGATGCCACTGTAAAAAGCGATCTGCCCGCCCGGCATGCAAAAGGCGTTGACCTCGTCCGAGTTGAGCAGGTTGACTTGCCAATTCCAGCTGGCCGCCGCCTCGTTCCAGCGCGTGGCGAACGGGATGATGCGCTGGGCGATGGCGCGCAGACGTTTCACTTGCGGGTCGCTGTCCGGCACCAGCGCGTTTTTTTCCTTCGCTTCGTTGACCAGCTGCGCATATTGCTGCTTCGATTGCGCATTGAAATCGGCGCCGCCGGCAAAGATGCGCGAAGTCGACAAGGGGCGTACCTTGATGCCATCCTGGACCGTCGCCTGCTGGGCGTGGGTGGACAGGGGCGCCAGCGCGGTAGCCGTGCACAGGCTGGCCAGGACGGCGTAACGTTTAAGGGATATTGGTGCCATTGGCAGACCTCCATGGAGCGATTTTAGGCAGCATCATCATGGCCGGGAAGGCCAGGAAGAAGCAAACAATGAAAAACGAGAACCAGCCCAGCTCGGCGACCAGAAAGCCCACCGAGGCATTGATCAGGGTGCGCGGCACGGCGCTCAGGCTGGAAAACAAGGCATATTGCGTGGCAGTGTAGCGCGGGTCCGTGGTGCGCGACAGGAACGCGACAAAGGCGGCCGCACCCAGGCCCAGACTGGCAAAGGCTTCAAAACCGATCACGGCGCTGAGCAGCATGGTATTCGGCCCCACCTGCGCCAGCCAGGCGAATCCCAAAATCGCGATCGCCTGCAGCGCACCAAAGACCCACAGGCCCCGGTTGATGCCCAGTTTGAGCATCCACACGCCACCCACCACGCCGCCGGCCAGACTGGCCCAGAAACCCGTGGTGTTGGCAGCCAGGCCGATCTGCGTCATGCTGAACCCCAGGTCCAGATAAAACTTCGTCGCCAGCGCCGTGGCCATGCTGTCGCCGATTTTGTAGAGTAATACGAAGGCGAGTATCCACATTGCGTTACGCCAACCATCGCGTGCGATGAATTCCTGGAACGGCAAGATGATCGCTTCGCGCATGGTCTTCGGCGGCGAGCCGTAGACGGTGGGCTCCTTGATCAGCAAGGTGCACACGAGGCCCGGCAGCATGAAGGCGGCCGTGATCCAGAAGACGGGCTGCCACGGCATGCGGTCGGCCAGGATCAGCGACAGCGCGCCCGGCACCATGCCTGCCACTTTATACGCGTTGACGATGACGGCGGCGCCCAGGCCCTGCTCGTTGTCGCTAAGGATTTCGCGCCGGTAGGCATCGATGACGATGTCCTGGCTGGCCGACAGAAAGGCCACGCCGCCCGCGGCGGCGGCGATCAGGCCGATCTGCGTGAGCGGGTCGAGCATGCCCATGCCGCCGATGGCAAAAAACAGCGCCACCTGCGTGAGCGCCATCCAGCCGCGCCGGCGCCCCAGTCCCAGGATGCGGTAGCGGTCCATCAGGGGCGCCCACAGGAATTTCCAGATGTACGGGAACTGCACCAGGGCGAACAGCCCCAGCGCCTTGACGTTCAGTCCCGACTTGGCCAGCCATGCCTGCAGCAGGTACAGCAGGATGAACAGGGGCAGGCCGGAACTGAAACCCAGCACCAGCACGGCCAGCATGCGGCCGTTGGCATAGGAACGCCAGCCTGGCGCCGGGCTTGTCGTCATCAATGCACCGCTTTTTTACGCAGGCGGAAGACGGCAAGGTCGCCGCGCAGGTTCGGCAGCACGGAGACCATCTTGCCTTCGGCCAGGGCCACGCATTCGATCACTTCCAGGCCGCATTCCTCGGCCAGTTCGCGGAAGTCGTTGATGGTGGCGCAGCGCACGTTGGGCGTGTCGTACCACTGGTAGGGCAGCGATTTCGACACGGGCATGCGGCCTTTCAGCAATGCCACGCGGTGCGGCCAGTAGGCGAAGTTGGGGAACGAGACGATGGCCTCGGCGCCCACGCGCACGATGTCGCGCAGCAGCGGCTCGACCTGCTTCATCATCTGCAGCGACGACAGGCACAGCACCGTATCGAAGCTGTTGTCGCCAAAGATGGCCAGGCCCTTTTCCATGTCCTGCTGGATCACGTTGACGCCGCGCAGGGTGCTGGCCAGCACCTTGTCGTCGGCGATCTCGATGCCATAGCCGCTGCACTCCTTGTCGCTTTGCAGGTACTGCAGCATCACGCCTTCGCCGCAGCCCACGTCCAGCACGTGCGCGTTGTTCGGCACCCAGTGGGCGATGAAGGCCAGGTCGGGGCGCAGTGCGCTCAATTCGTCAAAAGTCATGCGGTCTCCTTGGCGCCCTGGCGGACGGCGGTGTGCTGTGCGGGAGCGGGCAAGCCCGCCCCGATATCGTTCCATACCTGGCCATAATAGGCGCGCACCATGTTCATGTAGCGCGCATCTTCCAGCAGGAAGGCGTCGTGGCCATGCGGCGCGTCGATCTCGGCATACGTGACCTGGCGGCGGTTGCACACCAGCGCTTCGACGATTTCGCGGCTGCGCTCGGGCGAGAAGCGCCAGTCGGTGGAAAACGAGGCGAGGAAGAACTTGGCCTTGGTGCCCGACAGGGCCTTGGCCAGGTCGCCGCCATGCGCGCGCGCCGGGTCGAAATAGTCGAGCGCCTTGGTGATCAGTAAGTACGTGTTGGCGTCGAAGTACTCGGAGAACTTGTCGCCCTGGTAGCGCAGATACGATTCGATCTCGAAATCGATGCCGAAGCCGAATTTGTAGTCGCCCGTCTGCGCCGCGTCGCGCAGCTTGCGGCCGAATTTCTCGGCCATGTCGTCATTCGACAGATACGTGATGTGGCCCACCATGCGCGCCACGCGCAAGCCGTTCTTCGGCACCACGCCATGCGCATAAAAGTCGCCGCCATGGTAATCGGGGTCGGACAAGATGGCCTGGCGCGCCACGTCGTTGAAGGCGATGTTCTGCGCCGACAGCTTGGCCGTCGAGGCGATCACCACGCAGTGACGCAGCCGCTCGGGGAACATGATGCTCCACGCCAGCGCCTGCATGCCGCCCAAAGATCCCCCCATCACGGCGGCGAACTGGGCGATGCCCAGTTCATCGGCCAGGCGCGCCTGCGCGCTGACCCAGTCTTCCACCGTGACGACGGGGAAAGAGGCGCCATACGGCTTGCCGGTGGCGGGATTGGTGTGCATGGGGCCCGTCGAGCCGAAGCAGGAACCGAGGTTATTGACGCCGATGACGAAGAATTTATTGGTGTCGAGCGGCTTGCCCGGTCCCACCATATTGTCCCACCAGCCCGTGCTTTTCGGCTCGTCCGCATACACGCCGGCCACGTGGTGCGAGGCGTTCAGGGCGTGGCAGACCAGCACCGCGTTCGATTTGTCGGCGTTCAGGGTGCCGTAGGTTTCATACATCAACATATAGTCCCGCAGCGATGCTCCGCTTTGCAGCTGCAGGGGTTGCGCAAAATACATGGTTTGCGGCGAAACGATTCCAATGGATGACATGTGTGTCGGTTTATAAAAGGGGGTGGCCCCACGGGCCATGGTCGATGCGGCACCGCGATGATAGGTGCTGCAACTTTAGCATCAGGACACCTCTTGCCGCGCGCGACGTGTCCTGATGCTGATAAGGTGACAGTTTACATGAGCTGCAGTTGCCGGACGGCTTCCGCGATCACATTTGGTTCCATGGAACGCATAATTTTGCGCATTTGTGGTGCGATCAGGCCCAGGTCGCTGTTGAGGATCTCTTGCTTGACCGCCAACAGCTGGGCCGGATGCATGGAAAACTCGCGCAGTCCCATGCCCAGCAGCAAGCGCGTGAGCTTCACGTCGCCCGCCATCTCGCCGCACACGGCCACGTCGATGCCCGCCTTGTGGCCGGCCGCGATCGTCATCGAGATCAGTTGCAGCACGGCCGGGTGCAGCGGATTGTACAAATGCGCCACTTCGTAATCGACGCGGTCGATGGCCAAGGTGTACTGGATCAGGTCATTCGTGCCGATCGACAGGAAATCCATGCGCTTGACGAACATGGGCAGGGCCAGCGCGGCGGCGGGAATTTCGATCATGGCGCCCACTTCGACGGCGTCGTCGAACTTGACGCCGTCCTCGCGCAGGCTGGCCTTGGCTTGCGCGATCATGGCCAGCGACTGGTCGATCTCGAACGCATGCGCCAGCATGGGGATCAGGATGCGCACCTTGCCGAACGCCGAGGCGCGCAGGATCGCCCGCAGCTGCGTCAGGAACAACTGCGGCTCGGCCAGGCAGTAACGGATGGCGCGCAAGCCCAGGGCGGGATTGAGGGCCGTATGGTCGGACTGGTCGAGCGGCTTGTCGGCGCCGATGTCGAGCGTGCGGATGGTCACCACGCGCCCTTTCATCGACATCACCGTGTTGCGGTAGGCGTCGAACTGCTCGTCCTCGGTGGGAATCTTGTGGGCGCGGCCCATGAACAGGAATTCGGAGCGGAACAGGCCCACGCCGCTGGCGCCGGACTCCAGCGCAAACGGACAATCCTCGGGCAATTCGATATTCGCCAGCAAGGTGATGGGGGTACCGCATTTGGTGACGGCCGGCGTCTTTTTCAGCTTGCCCAGCTTTTTGCGCGCGCGCTGCATGGCCATCTGGCGCTCGCGGTACTGCTCCAGTACCAGCGCGCTGGGGTTGGCGATGACCACGCCGGCGTCGCCGTCGATGATCAGCCAGTCGTCCTGCTCGATCAGCATCGACGCCTGCGACATGCCGACGGCGGCCGGGATATCCAGGCTGCGCGCGACGATGGCCGTGTGCGAGTTCTGTCCGCCCACGTCGGTGATGAAGCCGATGAAGGAGCGGTCGCGAAATTGCAGCATGTCGGCCGGAGAAATATCGTGGGCGACGACGATCATCTGCGCCACCAGCTCATCCGCGGTGGCCGCCTTGGGCAGCAGCTGTTCGGTGCCCAGCAAGACCTTCAGCACGCGCTCTGCCACTTGCTGGATATCGGCCTTGCGCTCGCGCAAATACGGGTCTTCGATTTCGTCGAACTGCGCCGATAATTCATCGATTTGCGTCAGCAGTGCCCATTCGGCGTTGTAATGGCGCGAACGGATGATGTCGAGTGGCGCTTCGGCGATCAATGGGTCCGACAGGATCAGCGCATGCACGTCGATGAACGCGCCCAGTTCCGTGGGCGCGTCTTTCGGTAGCTCGTTCCACAGGGTTTGCAGTTCCTTGTGGACGGCGGCGATGGCGTTTTGCAGACGCTGGACTTCGGCTTCGATCTGTTCCTGGGCGACCAGGTAGTGTTTGACGTCAAGGGCGGCCGGCGCCAGCAGATGCGCGCGGCCAATGGCGATGCCGCGGGAGACCGGGATGCCGTGGAGCGTGAAAGATGCCATGGGGTGACCTGTCGGAATGCGGCTGCGGCTACGTTCGGCGGGCATTACTCGCCTTCGCCAAACCTGTCATTAATCAGGGCGGTGAGCGCATCGACACATGCCTGCTCATCATCGCCCTCGGCTTCCAGGGTCACTTTTGCGCCCTTGCCGGCGGCCAGCATCATCACGCCCATGATGGACTTGGCGTTGATGCGGCGCGCGTTGCGGGTCAGCCAGACGTCGCTCTTGAACTTGGCGGCGAGCTGGGTAAATTTGGCGGAGGCGCGTGCGTGCAGTCCCAGCTTGTTGATGATTTCGAGTTCTTTTTGAATCATTTTTGTATGGTCTCTATCCCTGAATGCACTACGCTGATGACAATCTTGGCCTATAAAACCCGCCGCCTTCAGGGCGGCGGCCTTGCACTTCCCTATTCGCCCACGCGGATGCGGTTATCGACGCGCACGGCACCGCTTTGCGCGCCGGCCAGCGCCATCTCCACCACCACGTCGAGCGTGTCGCGGCGATACGTGATGGCGCGCAGCAGCATCGGCAGGCTGATGCCGGCGATGACTTCCACCCGCCCCGCATCGGCCAGCTTGTTGCAGCAGTTCGACGGCGTGCCGCCCTTCACGTCGGTAATCACCAGCACGCCGGAGCCGTCGTCGAGGCGGCAGATGGCTTCCGATGCCAGCTTCTGCACCTCCGCCAGGTCCTGATCGGCGACGACGTCGATGGCTTCAAAACGTTCCGTTGGCCCGCGAAACACATGCGCGCAGGCGGCGATGAACGCCTGTCCCAGCGGTGCATGTGTCATGAGCAAAATCCCTACCATGGTCATTTCACCTTCTGATGCTGCTGCGCTTGCGCAACGCCATGCTCGACGGCGTCGACAAACATGGCAGCCACATCAAAACCCGTCTGCTGCATGATTTCTTGGAAGCAGGTCGGGCTGGTGACATTGACTTCCGTCAGATAGTCGCCGATCACGTCCAATCCTACCAGCATCAGGCCACGCGCGGCCAGGATCGGGCCCAGTTTTTCAGCGATTTCCAGGTCGCGCGCCGTCAATGGCTGCGCCACGCCCGTGCCGCCGGCGGCCAGGTTGCCCCGTACTTCACCCGCCTGCGGGATGCGCGCCAGCGAAAACGGCACCGGCTTGCCGCCGATGACGAGGATGCGCTTGTCGCCCTTGACGATGTCGGCGATAAAGCGCTGCGCCATGATGGTCTGCGCGCCGTTCTCGCTCAAGGTCTCGATGATGGCGCCCAGGTTCAGGCCATCGGCCTTGACGCGGAAGATGCCCGTGCCGCCCATGCCGTCGAGCGGCTTGAAGATGACGTCCTGGTGCTTGGCGTGGAAGGCGCGCAGGCGCGCTTCATCCGACGTTACCAGGGTCGGCGAGGTGAATTCGGAAAACTGGGCAATGGCCAGCTTTTCATTGTTGTCGCGGATGGCGGACGGCTTGTTGAAGACGCAGGCACCCTGCTTTTCCGCCAGTTCCAGCAGATACGTGCCGTACACGTATTCCATGTCGAACGGCGGGTCCTTGCGCTCGATGATGGCGTCCAGGGTCGACAAACGTACTTCCTCGGTGGAGACGACCTTGTACCAATCGTGTTCGTCACCGGTCAGCTCGATGTGTTTTACCCGTGCCGTGACGATGCCCTCTTCCAGCGCCATGTCCTTCTGTTCGAACGCATACACGGCGTGGCCGCGTTTGGCCGCCTCGCGCATCATGGCGAAGGTGGAATCTTTGTAAGTCTTGAAGCCTGCCAGCGGGTCGGCAAGGAATGCAATTTTCATGGTGCGTCCAATCGGGGAGCCTGATAAGGAATGCTTGATTCTAGCCGAGATCGCCAGGCACAGTGGTCACCGCGCCCGGCAAGCTGCGGGGAGGGATCAATACACCTCGGGATTCGGGTCCGTGCGCTCCATTTCCAGCGACGCGGCCAGCAAGGCCAGGCGCGCCACCACGCCGTACACATAGAAGCGGTTCGGCGCGGCCGTGCCCGGCTTGGCCTTCAAGTCCGGCACGGCATGCTGCTGGGCAAACGCCAGCGGCACGTACTGCGAGCCGGGCGCGTTCAGGTTCTGGTCGACGCCCTTCTCCGCGTGCACGCGGTAGAAGCCGCCCACCACATAGCGGTCGATCATGTAGACGACAGGCTCGGCCACGGCATCCTTGATGCTTTCAAAGGTCGGCACGCCTTCCTGGATGATCACATCGGTTACCAGCTGGCCATCCTTGACGATGGACATTTTTTCGCGCTGC
The DNA here is from genome assembly GCF_030397665.1 of Janthinobacterium sp. SUN073. Classification (GTDB taxonomy): domain Bacteria; phylum Pseudomonadota; class Gammaproteobacteria; order Burkholderiales; family Burkholderiaceae_D; genus Janthinobacterium. The sequence continues at coordinate 187,149 of NZ_JAPUBT010000012.1, forward strand.
TTGCGCGACAGGTCGCGCACTTCGCTGGCGTCGCGCACCGTCATGATGCCCGTGCCATACGTGCCCGCATCGGGCTTGACGATGACAAACGGCTTTTCCTTGATGCCGTATTCCTTGTATTTCTTGCGGATCTTGGCCAGCAGCACATCGACGCTGGCGGCCAGCGCATCTTCGCCCTCGCCTTCCTGGAAATTCACGTCGCTGCACTTGGCGTGGAAGGGATTGAGCATCCACGGGTCGACATCGATCATCTTGCCGAATTTTTTCACCACTTCATCGTAAGCCGTGTAGTGGTTGCTCTTGCGGCGCAAGGCCCAGCCCGCGTGCAGCGGCGGCAGCAGGCTTTGCTCATGAATATTTTGCAAGATATCGGGGATACCGTCCGACAAGTCATTATTCAGCAAGATCGTGCACGGATCGAAATCCTTCAAGCCCAGGCGGCGGCCATTGTTCAGGCGCACGAGCGGCTCGATGACGAGCATGTTGCCATCTGGCAACGCCAATGGCGTCGGCTGGGTGATCTCGGGCGACCACGAGCCCAGGCGTACGTGCAAGCCCGTCTGGCGAAAGATCTGCATCAAGCGCGCCACGTTTTGCAGGTATTGCGGCGTGGTGTTGTGCAATTCCGGCACCATCAGCAGATTGCGGGCGTCCGGACAATACTTGTCGATGGCAGCCATGGCCGCCTGCACGGACAAGGGCAGCATTTCCGTGGCCAGGTTATGGAAGCCACCAGGGAACAGATTGGTATCGACGGGCGCCAGCTTGTAGCCCGCGTTACGCAAGTCTACCGAGCAATAGAAGGGCGGCGTGTGCTCTTGCCACTCCATGCGGAACCAGCGCTCAATGGCAGGCGTCGCGGCCAGAATCTTTTTTTCGAGGTCGAGCAGCGGTCCGGTCAGGGCCGTGACGAGATGGGGAACCATAGTTACATCCTTAAATTATGTGCAGTATTCAAAAAAGCACACAGAACTGCCGACTATATTACCGTGTAAGTACCCCAAATCGGGGCAAAAGCCTTGTTTTAAAGACCTTTTCCATTCGCACAACGAAAAAAAGGCACCTCAATGAGGCGCCTTTTCCAGCCGGACATGCCGCGCCGGGGCGCTGGCATGCCAGATAATTATCATTTAACCATGGTAAGCTTGCTCGCCATGGCTGGTGATATCGAGGCCTTCGCGCTCTTCTTCTTCCGGTACGCGCAGGCCGATGACGATGTCGACCAGTTTATAGGCGATGACGGAGACCACGGCCGACCAGATGATGGTGGTACCAACCGCTTGCGCCTGCACCCACACCTGATGACCGATCGAGTACGGATCCGCCGACATCTTGTTGGTGACATAGTCGAAGATGCCCTGGCCGCCCAGTTGTGGTGCAGCAAACACACCCGTCAGCAAGGCACCCAGGATACCGCCCACGCCGTGTACGCCGAACACGTCGAGCGAATCGTCGGCGCCGATCAGGCGTTTCAGACCGTTCACGCCCCACAGGCAGACGATACCGGCCAGCAAGCCCATGACCAGGCCGCCCATCGGACCGACAAAGCCGGCCGCCGGGGTGATCGCCACCAGGCCGGCCACGGCGCCCGATGCGCCACCGAGCATCGATGGCTTGCCTTTGCCGATCCATTCGCCAAACACCCACGACAGGGTGGCGGCGGCAGTGGCCAGCAAGGTGTTGACGAAGGCCAGGGCCGCCACGTCGCCCGCTTCCAGCGAGGAACCGGCATTGAAACCGAACCAGCCCACCCACAGCAAGGATGCGCCGATCATGGTCATCGTCAGCGAATGCGGCGCCATCGATTCGCGGCCGTAGCCGACGCGCTTGCCGATCATGATGGCGCCTACCAGGCCGGCAACGGCGGCGTTGATGTGCACCACGGTGCCGCCGGCGAAGTCCAGCGCGCCTTTTTGCCAGATCCAGCCCGCCTTCAGGGCTTCGCTGGCCGAGGTGGCGGCGTTGGTGATCAGGTCAGGACCGGTCCAGAACCACACCATGTGGGCCGCTGGCAGGTAGGCGAACGTGAACCACAGCACGACGAAGGCCAGCACGGCGGCAAACTTGGCGCGCTCGGCAAAGGCGCCAACGATCAGTGCGCAGGTGATGGCGGCAAACGTGCCCTGGAAAGCCACGAAGACGAACTCGGGAATGACGACGCCCTTGCTGAAGGTGGCGGCGGCGGCAAACGTGCCCTTGGCCGGATCCCAGATACCGTTCAGGAACAGGCGGTCGAAGCCACCGAAGAAGGCGTTTTTTTCCGTGAAGGCGATCGAGTAGCCGTAGATGCACCACAGCACGATCACCAGCGCGAACACCATGAACACTTGCATCAGCACCGACAGCATGTTCTTCGAGCGCACCAGGCCGCCGTAGAACAGGGCCAGGCCGGGGATGGTCATCAAAATCACCAGCAAGGTGCTGATCATCATGAAACTGGTATCACCCTTGTTGGCGACGGGCGCGGCGGCTGGCGCGGCAGCGGCAGCGGCCGGGGCCGGAGCGGCAGCAGCGGGCGCGGCGTCAGGCACGGGCGTGACGGCGGGCGCGGCAACGGCCGTGGTCGTGGCCGCCTCCGTCTTGGCGGGCGCATCGGCAAAGCTCGGCGTGGCGATGCCAAACGCACACAGGCAGGCTATCCCGGCGAGCAATTTTGTTATATTTTTATGCATCAATATTCCCCTTAGAGCGCTTCGTTGCCGGTTTCACCGGTACGGATGCGGATAACCTGTTCCAGGTTGTAGACGAAAATCTTGCCATCGCCGATTTTACCGGTACGCGCGGCACCTTCGATCGCTTCGATGGCCTGGTCGACAATGGCGTCATCGACGGCCGCTTCAATCTTGGTCTTTGGCAAGAAATCGACGACATACTCAGCCCCACGGTAGAGTTCCGTGTGACCTTTCTGGCGGCCGAACCCTTTCACTTCGGTGACGGTAATGCCTTGCACATTGATAGCCGACAAGGCTTCACGTACTTCGTCCAGTTTGAACGGTTTAATGATTGCGGTAATCATTTTCATGGCAGTCTCGCTTAAAAGGTTTTGGACACGGTCAGCACGAGACCGGATTTCGCCAGGTTCTTGCCATTCGGTGCCAGCGACGTGATGTTGGCCTTGACGGCGGCCAGAGCCACGGTCACCACGCCGAAATCCTTGGTCACGCCGATCTTGACATCGTTATAACTGAGGGAATCGTTGTGCTCGACTTTCTGGCGGCCCACATGCACGTTCATGATATAGCCGTCAATCAGGTCAAAGTTGCCACCCACGTCAAGATAGCCACTGTTCTTGCTGTCGGCGACGCCGAAAAGATTGGTAGTCGAGTGCGAGTACTTGATGTACAGCGGGCCATAGCCAAGCTGACCGTACAGCTCGAAGGTGTTGGCATTGGTGCTCAGCCCATTCGAGGGATAGAAGTAATACAGGCCGCCCACGTCATAGGTGAAATCCTTGCTGATCTCGCCACGCTTGCCGCCGTAGACATCCCATTCCAGGTTGGTATCGCCACCGCCATCCTTGATCCATTTGATGCTCGACAGCCAGGTGCCGACATACAGGCCCGTGGGATTGTGGGTATAGTCGGCACCGCCGCTGACGGCCGGGTTCAGGCGGCTTTGCGACACACCGCGGTAACGGTAATCGCTGGTCAGCGCCACGTTGTAGCTCACCACGTTATCAGGTACGGCTTCGGCCGCAGCAGGCGCTGCCACTGCATCCTGGGCCACGGCGCTACCGCACACGGCGGTCATGGCCAGCGTCAACGCTGCTACTAAAGTCATGTTCTTGGAGAGATTCTTCATGGCGATTTCCTTTTATTGAACTTTTAAAGCGGTTGAGGTTTAAAATCTTGGCTGGAGATCACAAAGCGTTCATACCTTCTTTAGCAGAATACGTGCCAGCTCTCTTGCCACCTTGACAGGTGCATTTCCGTCCATACATACCCTGCAAGCCCTTGGGCATGCGGGAATGGGCTGCTGAAGCGTTGTGGATTTGCCTATTTTCGCACCAGATTAACACCGCTGTGCACCGCAATGGTGCGATGCACATGCCGCACCATAAAAGGACTGACCATGGACATGAATACCTTCTTTAACGACTTGCAAGGCAAGATTCACCAGGCCATCGAGAACTCGCCAGCCAAGGATATCGAGAAAAACGTGAAATCGATGATGACCCAGGGCTTCGCCCGTCTCGATCTCGTCACGCGCGAGGAATTCGATATCCAGGCGCAAGTGCTGGCCAAGACCCGCGCCAAGCTGGACGCACTGGAATTGCGCCTGATCGAACTGGAAACGCGCCTGAACGACCCAAAGGCATAAAGTGCCGCCAGCAAGATCGCGTTATACACGGCCTTGCTGGCATATCTCAAGCCTGACAGCGCTTCAGGCGCTAGACTGATCCTGACCGCGCTCGCGCCACAGGGGAGTCTGATGAGTCTGGCCGTCCTGAAAAGCCGCGCCCTGGCCGGCATGGAGGCACCCGAGGTAAGTGTCGAAGTCCACCTTGCCAATGGCTTGCCCTCGTTTACGATAGTCGGCCTGCCGGATACGGAAGTGAAGGAATCGCGCGACCGCGTCCGTGCCGCGTTGCAAAACTGCGGCTTTGAAATGCCCGCGCGGCGCATTACGGCCAACCTGGCGCCGGCCGACCTGCCCAAGGAATCGGGCCGCTTCGACTTGCCCATTGCGCTGGGTATCCTGGCCGCCTCCGGCCAGTTGCCGGGCGACCAACTACACCACTACGAGTTCGCGGGCGAACTGTCGCTGTCGGGCCAGCTACGCCCCATCCGCGGTGCGCTGGCCATGACTTTTGCCATGCAGCGCAGCCATTCGGACACACCACGCGCCTTCATCCTGCCGCAAGCGAACGCGGACGAGGCGGCGCTGGTCAGCGATGCCTGCATCTATCCCGCCCACAGCCTGCTCGAGGTCTGCGCGCATTTTGCCGCGCCCGCCAGCCAGACGGCCCTGCAACGCCATCTGCCCGTGCTGGCAGCGCACGCTTTTGCGTATCCCGACTTTGCCGATGTACAGGGGCAGCAGCAGGCGCGACGCGCACTGGAAGTGGCGGCCGCGGGCGGTCACAATGTCTTGATGGTGGGGCCGCCGGGTGCGGGCAAGACCATGCTGGCCAGCCGGTTTCCCGGCGTGCTGCCGCCCATGAGCGATGCAGAGGCATTGGAATCGGCCGCCGTGCATTCGCTGGGCGGCCACTTCAAGGTGGAACACTGGAAACGACGGCCGTATCGCGCCCCGCACCAGACGGCGTCCGGCGTGGCCCTGGTGGGCGGCGGCAACGTGCCGCGCCCGGGAGAAATCTCGCTGGCACACTGCGGTGTGTTGTTTCTCGATGAAATCGCCGAATTCCAGCGCCGGGTCCTCGATGTCTTGCGCCAACCCATGGAATCGGGCGTCATCAGCATTTCGCGCGCGGCCCGTCAGGCCGAGTTTCCTGCCCGCTTTCAGTTGATCGCCGCCATGAATCCCTGCCCGTGCGGCTATCTGGGCCACGCTTCCGGCCGTTGCCGCTGTACGCCCGACGCCGTGCTGCGCTATCACAGTCGCCTGTCCGGCCCGCTGCTCGACCGTATCGACCTGCAAATCGAAGTTGCCGCCATGCCACCGGCGGCGCTGGGGCGGCACGCAGGCACTGGCGAAAGCACGCAATCCATCGCCACGCGGGTAGCGGCAGCCTTTGCCCTGCAGCTGGCACGCCAGGGAAAAGCGAACCAGCGCCTGAGCAGCACGGAAATCGAACAGCATTGTCGCCTGGAGCCACATGGCGAACAGTTGTTGCATGGGGCCATGGCGCGCCTGCACTGGTCGGCACGCACCTACCACCGGGTACTGCGCGTGGCGCGCAGCATCGCCGACCTGGCGGGCAGCAGCGCCATCACGCAGCCGCATGTCGCCGAAGCGATCCAGTACCGGCGCGTACTGCGTGAAATGTAAGGAGAGCAATGAACGCCACACGTGCGCGATTGCGCGTGACTGGCGGCACTGCTACCATCTGCTGATGAAAAAACCATCACTTGCCCTCTTGCTGGCTACGCTCGCGGCCACCAGCGTCCTGTCCGCCTGCAGTCCGAAATTCGACTGGCGCGACTATCGCAGCCCCGACGCTCAATTCACGGCCCTGTTTCCAGGCAAGCCGGCCGTGCTGACGCGCGAGATCGATCTCGATGGCAAGAAAGTCAGCCTGACCATGACGGCGAGCGAGGTTGATGGCAATACCTTCGCCATCGGCAGCGCCGTGCTCGACAGCGCAGAACAGGCGCAAGCGGCCCTGCCCGCCATGCAAACCGCCCTCTTGAAAAATATCAACGGCACTGTGCGCAGCGAAAAATCCGCATCGGCAGCCAGCAGCACTGCTGCCGGAATGCATCAGCGCAGTTCGCTCAGCATCGAGGCCAGCGGCACGCAGCAAGGCAAGCCTGTGGTGCTGGTCGGCCGTTTTGTGGCACAGGACAAGCACATCTTCCAGATCATCATTCTCGGTGAAGAGCGCAAGCTGTCGCGTGACACCATCGACACCTTCATGGACTCAGTGAAACTGGATTGAGACTTAACGATCGCTTAAACAGGCAGCGGCCTGGAACAGCCGCCCTTGTAAATACGTGTGTTGTCCAACAGATGGCGATATCCGGCTCGCCAATGTGCAATCCGCGCAATCGGACGGCCTGTGCGATATTTCAAGTCGTGATATTGTTTCGACACTAACAACAAGTCTCAGAAAGCCCCTATGTTGATCTCATTCAAATCCAAATCCTCCCCTGAAGTGCTGATGTACCAGGAACATGCCCAGCGTATCCTCGACATCCTGCACAAGAATCCCACCCGCGGCGTCATTACTCCAACGGAAGCGGGCGATGCCCTGGCCCTGCTGGAAAAAGAAGTCGCGGAAAGCAAACTGCATCCGGAAAATGACATCGAACACGATACACATACGCCGGAAACGCTGGAAGATGGCGAATCGGGCGCACATGCGCGCGCGCAAAAAGTACATTTTTCGCAGCGCGCCTATCCCTTGATGGAGATGCTGCGCTCGGCCAAGGCGGAAGGTGAAAGTATCACCTGGGGCATCTAGTCCCATGAACGCTGCAGACGAAAAAAAAACCCCGCACCTAGCGGGGTTTTTTTATATAACAAGCCTGACGATAACCTACTTTCACACTGGTTGCAGCACTATCATCGGCGCAAAGTTGTTTCACGGTCCTGTTCGGGATGGGAAGGGGTGGGACCAACTTGCTATGGTCATCAGGCA
>NZ_JAPUBT010000013.1 GCF_030397665.1 Janthinobacterium sp. SUN073
CGGCGAAGTGACGGCGCAGCGCGGCGCCCTGGCGCGCTGCGAGAGCAAGAATGCCCAGCTGTATGCGGCCGGACAGGAAATCCTGCAAGCGTATGAAGGCCTGGACGTGCTGGGCGTCATGCAGGCGCGCCAGCCGTTCGCCGCGCAAAGCAGAGTCAAGCTGGAACAAATCGCCCAGCAATATGGCGACCAGCTGTACCAGGGCCGCTTCGATGCGCGTCAGACAGAAACGCCGGCCGCTCCCGCGCCGGCACCCCAATAATTTTATTTTGAAATGAATGGAATGATGATGGAAAACACCACCAATAACTTGCTGACCACCCTGAATGCGGAGCAAACGGCCGAGGCCATCAAGGCGGCCGGCTGCGCCGTGACGAGCATCGAACACGACGGCGTCGTACGCCTGCACAGTGCCAGCCATGGCATCGGCTTTCAAGTGCTGTGGGGCAATGAAGCATCGCCTGGCCAGTACGCGGACCTGACACTGAGCTGCCCGCTGCGCGTGCAGGGCGGCGATTTGCCGGCCGGCTTGCTGGCCGAATGGCACCGCAGCAAGCGTTTTGCCCGCGTGGCTCAGCATGGCGATTTCGTCGTGCTGGAAATGGATGTGCTGGTCGCCGGTGGCGTCAGCCGCGAATACCTGAATATCAATCTGCAACTGTGGACGCAGATGATGGGCCAGTTCTTCTTGTTTTTGCGCAACTTTACGCCAGTCGATACGAGCACGGCACCGGTAGTCGAGGCCGCCAGCGTGGCAGAAGAAGAAACTGTGCCGGCCTGACAAGAGCCGTCCACGGGCGGCGAAGATGGCCGGTGACGGGCCACTTTTGCCGCTTGCGGGCCCCAAGTGTCGTATTAAATACTTATTTTTTAGGCATCGCGCATTAAAACTGTTCAAAGAGCGTGTGTGAATCAAGCCAGCAAGGCCTGTATGGCGGATAATATTGCCTGTTGCCGATTTGGATACGACCTTTACACAAAAATGCGCCCCATGGATTTTACCCGCGACGAAACCAGTGAAACCCCAGTTGCCCCGGCCAGCGCGCCGGGAGCGCCTTTGCCGTATGCCGTGGCCACCTGGCTGCAGCGGGTGGAGGCTGCCGCCCATCCGAAGGCCGTGCTGAGCATTGCCGAACCAGACCCCAAACTCAACCAGCATCGATTGATCTACGTGCTGGCGCCCACCAGCGGTGGCCGCCACGTGGCCCTGTGCCTGTACAAGGCGCGGCTGCGGCCGAATGGCGACGTGGCGGCCGCTTCTCCCATCAGCGAAATCTTTTCGCTGCTGTCGGCGCCTCCCACATTCCTGACACCGGCCGACGAAGACCTCGTGCGTTTCTTCGTGGCCATGCGCAGCGGGCAGAATTCGCAGACGGGCAGCGCCACGGAACCGAAGGGCAAGGTGGGCGCGGCCCTGCTGAAAATGCTGGCCGAGCAAGATAAACTGTTGTGGGCCAATTCCTGGGCTGATGTCGGCAATGGCCTCGTGTACCCGTTGAAAGAAGGTCCCGTGCGTCCCGCGCGCCTGTTCTGGCGCGACGAAGGCAAGACCATGCGCCTGGGCTGGCAAGTGGACCCGCCGGAAGGCGCGAAGCACCATGGCGCCGACCAGATCGACTACATGCTGCCCACCGATCCGCCGTGGTACATCGACAATCTGTCGTGCGGCGTGCTGGAACTGAATCAGGGCGGCTCCGACATTTCCCTCGCCGATTTGCAAGCGCTGGTGGCACAGGCGCCGCCGTTGAATGCGAACGACAAGGTGCGCGTGTCGCAACTGCTGCTGGCGCAGGGCTTGCAGCATTTGATGCCGCTGCCGCAACCGTTGCCGCAGCGCTTGCGCAAGGACGTGCCGGCGCAACCGGTCTTGCTGCTCGACAGCGCCCTGCTGGCCGATGGCAGCGCGCAGCGCTGGAGCGACTTCGCCGTGCTGTCCTACGACTACGATGGTGAAAGAGTCTCGTTCGACCCGTCGCAGCGCGTGGTGCGGCAAGTGGGCGAGGTGACGGAAATTATTCAGCGAAATACGCTCGATGAAGCGCGCGCGCTGGCCACCCTGGCCGAGCTGCAATTCAAGAAGCCGGGCTCCGCCCCCTTGAGCGGCTTGAAGGGCGCCTTGCAACTGCCTTCGCAGGCGGAATGGCTGCGTTTTGCCGAGTCCGGCATCGACGCCTTGCGGAAGCAGGGCTGGATCGTGGAAAAGACGGCCAAGTACCGCTACGACGTGAGCGATGTGGGCGACTGGTACGCGGAAATCGACGACCAGGACCCGGACAGCGGCAACGCCTGGTTCGAGCTGGAACTGGGCATCGTCGTCAACCAGGAAAGAGTGCCGCTGCTGCCCGTGCTGGTGCAGCTGATCCGCAACGCGCCCAACGATTTCAACCCGAAAGTCATCGAAGCGCATGCCGATGATGACCAGATGCTGGCGACCTTGCCGGACGGCACGCGCGTCGCGCTGCCCTGGGGCCGTGTGCGCCCGATCCTGAACACGCTGGGGGAACTGTACTTCAGCGACAAGATCAAACATGCGGTGCGCATGTCGACCCTCGATGCGGCGCGCCTGGAAGAGCTGGCGCGGGGCCTGGAACTGCGCTGGACGGGCGGCGAGCAGTTGCGCGCCATGGGCCGCAAGCTGAGCCAGTTCGGTTCCGTGCAAAAAGTAGCGGCGCCAGCCGGGCTGCAAGCGACGCTGCGCGATTACCAGGCCGATGGCCTGGCGTGGATGCAATTCCTGCGCGACCATGACCTGGCCGGTATTTTGGCCGATGACATGGGTCTCGGTAAAACCGTGCAAACCCTGGCGCATATCCTGGTGGAAAAGGAAGCGGGACGCCTCACGCATCCGGCTCTCGTGATTGCACCGACGAGTTTGATGGGCAACTGGCAGGACGAGGCGGCCAAGTTCGCGCCCAGCCTGAAAGTGTTGCTGCTGCAAGGCAAGGATCGCGCCCAGCAATTCGACCAGATCGACCAATGCGACTTGGTGCTGACCACCTACGCGCTGTTGCCGCGCGACGAGGAAACCTTGCGCGAGCACGATTTTCACCTGGTCATCCTCGACGAATCGCACTACATCAAGAATACGCGCAGCAAGGCGGCGCAAAGCGCGGGCCTGCTGCGCGCGCGCCACCGCCTGTGTTTGTCCGGCACGCCGCTGGAAAATCACCTGGGCGAATTGTGGTCGCAATTCCACTTCCTGCTGCCGGGCTTGCTGGGCGACGAGAAGACCTTCAATACCCAGTTTCGCCATCCGATCGAGCGCCAGGACGATCCGCTGCGCCGCATGCTGCTGAACCGCCGCATCAAACCCTTCCTGCTGCGTCGCACGAAGGACAATGTGGCCAAGGAACTGCCGCCGAAAACGGAAATGGTGCGCAAGGTGGAATTGACGGGGCCGCAACGCGACTTGTATGAAACCGTGCGTCTGGCGATGGATCAAAAAGTGCGCGAAGAAATCGACAAGAAGGGCGTGGCGCGCAGCCAGATCGTCATCCTCGAAGCACTGCTGAAACTGCGGCAAGTGTGCTGCGACCCGCGCCTCGTCAAATCCTTGCCGGCGAAGAAGCAGTCGGCCGGTTCGGCCAAGCTGCTCGACTTGATGCAGATGGTGGAAGACTTGCTCGACGAAGGGCGCAAGATCCTCGTCTTCTCGCAATTTACCAGCATGCTGGAACTGATCGAGGAAGAGCTCGAATCGCGCGACATTCCCTACGCCTTGCTGACGGGCGAGACGAAGGACCGGGGCGCGCAAGTGGCGGCCTTCCAGCAAGGCGCCGTGCCCATCTTCCTGATCAGCCTGAAGGCGGGTGGCGTGGGCTTGAACCTGACGGCGGCCGACACGGTCATTCACTACGATCCGTGGTGGAATCCGGCGGCGGAAAACCAGGCCACCGACCGCGCCTGGCGCATCGGCCAGGACAAGCCCGTGTTCGTGTATAAACTGATCGCCAAGGGCACGCTGGAAGAAAAAATCCAGCTGCTGCAGCAAAAGAAATCGGAGCTGGCGCAATCGATCCTGGCCGAAGGCGAAGCGCAGAAGATGGCGCTCACGCAGGAAGACTTGCAGCAGATTTTCGCTCCACTGGAAGATTAACGCTGCCGCACGCTTATACTTGGCGCTTCTTTCTTGCCAGGTATAAAGCATGCTGCCCTTTCTCTTCCTGCTGCTTGCCGGCGCCATCCTGATGGCGCTGCGTTTCGTCCAGTTGCGCCGCGCCCTGTTGCGCGCGCGGGCGGGCGAAGCGCAGTTCCGCCTGCTGGCCGAACACGGCCGCGATGCGGCCTTCCTGCTCGACGCCACTACCCTCGAATTACTCTACATCAGCCCCGCCGCGCAGCGCCTGACGGGCCATGACTTGCCCGCCTTGCAGAGCCACGCGGCGCGTCTGGCGGCGGATCTGCCGGCCCGCTTGCAGCGCTGGCGCGCTGGCGACGCCAGCCGTTTGTCCCTGCTGCGCGAAGTGGAACTGCCGCATGCCGACGGGCATCTATTGGCGCTGGAAATCAGCTCGACCATCGTGCCTGCGGCGGCGATGGGGCGCGGCGTCACGCTGGTCGGCACGGTGCGCGACGTCAGCGCTGTTCAGGCACAGGAAGCTGAGCGGGAAAAGGAGCAAAAGCGCTTCGCCTCGATGCTGTCGCATGAATTTCGCACGCCGCTGGCCACCATCGACGGCGCCATCCAGCGCCTGGTCTCGACGTCGAAAGACGCCGACGAGGCCACGCGCAAGCGCTACGTGAAAATCCAGACGGCCGTCGACCGCCTGCTGGGCATGATCGACGATTATCTGTCGCCCGAGCGCATGGCGGCGCTTGGCCGCGAGCGGGCCGCCGACGGCATCGCGCCGCAGGCCTTGCTGCAGCAGGCGGCCGCCACCGTACCGGCCAGCCACACCGTGCAGCTGGAACTGGACGAGGACTTGCCGGCCAGGCTGCGCTGCGACGTGCCCGGCATGGCCCTGTGCCTGAAAATCTTGCTGGACAATGCCGTCAAGTTCAGCCCGCCGGGGAGCAGCATCAGCGTGTCGGCCAGGCTGGTGCCCGAGGGAGGCGTGGCCCTGTGCGTGCGCGATGCGGGGCCCGGCTTGCGGGAAGAAGAACTGGCGCAGCTGTTCGATAAAGGAAGCCGTGGAAGTTATGCCACGCATCCGGGTGCGGGCCTGGGCCTGTACATGGCCCGCGCCGTTGTCGAGGTGCATGGAGGGAGTTTGCAAGGGCATAATCTGCCCGAAGGCGGGGCGCTTTTCCGCATTTGGCTGCCGCTTCCTGTCTAGACAAGGAAAAGCCTTGCTTCCGCTGAAGGCAACCGTGATAATTCCTTGACGTAAACCTATTGTGCCGTCCATCATGGTGCAGAAGTGAATGGCATGGTTTGCCCACGGTAGCTCACTAACGGAAGAATGGCGTTGCAATGACGAAAATACTGATCGTCGAAGACAATCTGGAGTACGCCGAAGACATGGCGGAGTTTCTCGTTGAGCTCGAACATGAAGTCCATATCACCAGCTCCGCTGGCGGGATGTGGACGGCGTTGAGCCATGGCAATGTCGGCGTGGTGGTGCTGGACCTGGGCTTGCCTGACGAGGACGGCTTCAATGTCATCCCTCGCATGCGCCAGCTGTATCCGCAAATCGGCGTGCTGGTGCTGACGGGGCGTGTCGCTTTCGACAGCCGCATCCTGGGCTTGCGCCTGGGCGCCGACCACTATCTGACCAAGCCGATCAAATTTCCCGAACTGGCCGCCCACATCGAGGCGCTCGACCGCCGCGTGGGGCCGCAAGATCCCGTGCCGGAACCAGGCAAGTGGACCTTGAAAGTAAGCGCACGCCAACTTGAGCTGATGGGCGCTGTCATCGCCCTGACGGAAAAAGAATTCAACTTCCTGCACTTGCTGACCATCAACACCCGTCCCGTGCCGCGCGACGTCATCGTGGCCGGCATGGGCGGCGAAGATCCCGATGCGGGCCGCCGGGTCGACATGCTCGTGTACCGCCTGCGCAAGAAAGCCAAGACGGGCCTGGGCCAGGACTTGCCGCTGCGTAGTGCGTATGGCGAAGGCTACAGCCTGTCAGCCAGCTTTAATCTGTCCTGATCGTCCCTATTGGACCGCCCGCAAGCGGGCGGCGGCATAAAAGGGACAGAGTCCATCGTTTTTTTTCATATTTTCAATAAAACAGGGTCAGAGTCGCGTCTTGTATTCAGAAGTGTGTAAAATCAAGGTCTTAGCCTTCATTTTATGACTTTGCCATGGCCCGTTTGCCCCGCCTCATCATTCCAGCATTGCCCCATTACGTGATCCAGCGCGGCAGCAACCGCCAGCCGGTGTTCCAGGACGCGTCCGACTACGCGCAATTCTTGTCCTGGCTGAAAACGGGCGCGAAAATGTTCAAGGTGGCCATCCACGCCTACGTTTTATTGCCTGATCAGCTACATTTGTTGGCCACGCCGGCCGATGCGACAGGTCTGGGGCAGCTGATGCAGTGGCTGGGACGCTATTACGTGCCGTATTTCAACCAAAAATACGGCCGCGAAGGTGCTTTGTGGCAGGGACGCTACAAAACGGCCGTCATCGATGCCGACAATTTCTTCCTGACTTGCTGCCGCTACCTGGAATGCGTGCCCGTGCAAACGGGCCTGGCGGCCCAGGCGCTGGACCATGCGTGGTCCAGCTATGCCCACCATGCCGGTGTGCGCCCCGATCCTCTCATCACCGATCATGCGCTGTACTGGGCGCTGGGCAATACACCGTTCGACCGCGAGGCCGCGTATCTGCGCCTGGTCGAGCAAGGCCTGGGCAGCAGCCAGGTCAAGGTGGTGGAACAGGCTGTACTGAAGGGCTGGCCGCTGGGTTCCGACGCTTTCAAGCAGGCGCTGGAGCAGAAAATGCAGCGGCAAGTGCTGCCTGCCAAGCGGGGCCGTCCCCGCAAAATCATGGCCGAGTCGGACGCCAATTGAAAAGCATTCGCATTTAAAACAAAAAATGGTTTCTTTCTGACGTTTTATTGAAATTGGTTCGACTATGTCCCTATTAAATTTTTAGAGCTTCAAAATTGAATTTAATTCGACTCCGACCCTAATTGTTCTAGTTGAGTTTTTTGTTGCGTTGCACTACTCTAGTTTTTCGATACTCATATGCAGCGGAGAAGCCCATGAAAGCGCAAGGCCTGTACGACCCAGCCAATGAACACGATGCCTGCGGCGTCGGTTTCGTCGCCCATATCAAGGGCAACAAGACCCATTCGATCGTCGAACAGGGTTTGCTGATTCTGAAAAACCTCGATCACCGGGGCGCCGTGGGCGCCGATGCGCTGATGGGCGATGGCGCCGGCATCCTGATCCAGATTCCTGACCAGTACTACCGCGAAGAAATGGCCAAGCAGGGCGTGGAATTGCCGCCGCCTGGCGAATACGGCGTGGGCATGGTCTTCCTGCCGAAGGAACACGCGTCGCGCATCGCCTGCGAACAGGAAATCGAACGCGCCGTGCGCATCGAGGGACAAGTCGTACTGGGCTGGCGCAACGTGCCCATCGATACGGACATGCCGATGTCGCCCACCGTGCGCGCCAAGGAACCGGTGATCCGCCAGATCTTCATCGGCCGCGGCCCGGACATCATGGTCACCGACGCGCTCGAGCGCAAACTGTATGTGATCCGCAAATCGTCGGGCCACGCCATCCAGGCCTTGAAACTGCTGCACGGCAAGGAATTCTTCGTGCCATCGATGTCGGCGCGCACGATTGTGTACAAGGGCTTGCTGTTGGCTGACCAGGTGGGCGTGTACTACAAGGACTTGCAGGATGCGCGCTGCATCTCGGCCCTGGCCCTGGTGCACCAGCGTTTCTCGACGAATACCTTCCCCGAATGGCCGCTGGCCCACCCCTACCGTTTGATCGCGCACAATGGCGAGATCAACACGGTAAAAGGCAACTTCAACTGGATGCGCGCGCGCGAAGGCGTGATGAAGTCGGCCGTGCTGGGCGACGACTTGCAAAAGCTGTTTCCGCTGATCTATGAAGGCCAGTCCGACACGGCGTGTTTCGACAATGCGCTGGAACTGCTGTTGATGGCCGGTTATCCGATCGCCCAGGCGATGATGATGATGATTCCGGAAGCGTGGGAAAACCACACGACGATGGATGACAACCGCCGTGCCTTCTATGAGTATCACGCGGCCATGATGGAACCGTGGGACGGCCCCGCCGCCATGGCGTTTACGGATGGCCGCCATATCGGCGGCACCCTGGACCGCAATGGCTTGCGTCCGGCCCGTTATATCGTCACGGATGACGACCTGGTGGTGATGGCGTCGGAATCGGGCGTGCTGCCGATCCCGGAATCGAAAATCATCCAGAAATGGCGCTTGCAGCCTGGCAAAATGTTCCTGATCGACCTGGAAGCGGGCCGCATCATCGACGACCAGGAACTGAAAAACACCTACGCCAACGCCAAGCCGTATAAAGCGTGGATCAACTCGGTGCGCATCAAGCTCGACGAGATCAAGATGGCCGAAGGACAAGCCAAGCAAGACCGCGCGCAGGGCGAAAAAGAGCAGCCATCGTTGCTGGACCGCCAGCAGGCGTTCGGCTACACGCAGGAAGACTTGAAATTCCTCATGGCGCCGATGGCCGTGGCTGGCGAAGAAGCGACGGGTTCGATGGGCAATGACTCGCCGCTGGCCGTCATGTCGAACAAATTGAAACCGCTGTATAACTACTTCAAGCAATTGTTCGCGCAAGTGACGAACCCGCCGATCGACCCGATCCGCGAAGCGATGGTGATGTCGCTGGTGTCGTTCATCGGCCCGAAACCGAACTTGCTCGATACTAACAACGTCAACCCGCCGATGCGCCTGGAAGTGGCGCAGCCCGTGCTGGGTTTTGACGACATGGCGCGTTTGCGCAACATCAGCGCCCACACGGGCGGCAAGTTCAAGTCGTATGAGCTGGACATCTGCTACCCGCTGGCCTGGGGCAAGGAAGGCGTGGAAGCGTGCCTGGCCTCGCTGTGTGCGGAAGCCGTCGACGCCGTCAAGTCGGGCCACAACATCCTGATCGTCTCGGACCGCGCCATTTGCGCCGACCAGGTGGCGATCCCCGCGCTGCTGGCCACCTCGACCGTGCACCAGCACCTGGTGAGCAAGGGCTTGCGCGCCTCCACCGGCCTCGTCGTGGAAACGGGCTCGGCCCGCGAAACGCATCACTTCGCCTTGCTGGCAGGCTATGGCGCGGAAGCCGTCCACCCGTACCTGGCCATGGAAACCCTGGCCGAGATGGCGCACGGCTTGCCCGGCGATTTGTCGGCCGAGAAAGCCATCTATAACTACACCAAGGCCGTCGGCAAAGGCTTGATGAAGGTCATGTCGAAGATGGGCATTTCGACGTACATGTCGTACTGCGGCGCGCAAATCTTTGAAGCCATCGGCTTGAACAAGTCGCTGGTGGACAAGTACTTCAAGGGCACGGCCTCGAACGTGGAAGGCATCGGCGTGTTTGAAGTGGCGGAAGAAGCGCTGCGCCTGCATGCGCTGGCCTTCGGCAACGATCCCGTGCTGATGGATAAGCTCGACGCAGGTGGCGAATACGCATTCCGCGTGCGTGGCGAAGACCACATGTGGACGCCGGATGCGATTGCGAAGTTGCAGCATTCCACGCGCAGCAACAATTTCTCCAGCTATAAAGAGTACGCGCAAATCATCAACGACCAGAGCCGTCGCCACCTGACCCTGCGCGGCCTGTTCGAGTTCAAGCTCGATCCGACCAAGGCGATCCCGCTCGACGAAGTGGAACCGGCCAAGGAAATCGTCAAGCGTTTCGCCACCGGCGCCATGTCGCTCGGCTCCATCAGCACGGAAGCGCACGCGACCCTGGCAGTGGCCATGAACCGCATCGGCGGCAAGTCGAACACGGGTGAGGGCGGCGAAGATCCGAACCGCTACACGCAGGAATTGAAGGGCATCCCGATCCGCCAGGGCGACACCATGGCTTCCATCGTGGGCGCCGAGCAGATCGTCGTCGATATTCCGCTGCAGGAAGGCGATTCCATGCGCTCGCGCATCAAGCAGGTGGCGTCGGGACGTTTCGGCGTCACGGCCGCCTACCTGAACTCGGCCGACCAGATCCAGATCAAGATGGCGCAGGGCGCGAAACCGGGCGAAGGCGGCCAGTTGCCGGGCCATAAAGTGTCCGAATACATCGCCAGCCTGCGCTTTTCCGTGCCAGGCGTGGGCCTGATTTCGCCGCCGCCGCACCACGATATCTATTCGATCGAAGACTTGGCGCAGCTGATCCATGACTTGAAAAACGCCAATCCGCGCGCCTCGATTTCCGTGAAACTGGTGTCGGAAGTAGGCATCGGCACGGTCGCCGCCGGCGTCACCAAGGCGAAAGCCGACCATGTGGTGGTCGCCGGCCACGACGGCGGCACGGGCGCCTCGCCTCTGTCGTCCGTGAAACATGCGGGTACGCCATGGGAGCTGGGTCTGGCGGAAACGCAACAAACGCTGGTCTTGAATGGCTTGCGCAGCCGCATCCGCGTACAGGCCGATGGCCAGATGAAGACGGGCCGCGACGTGGTCATCGCCGCCTTGCTGGGCGCTGACGAGATCGGCTTCGCCACGGCGCCGCTGGTGGTCGAAGGCTGCATCATGATGCGCAAATGCCATTTGAACACTTGTCCGGTGGGCGTGGCCACGCAAGACCCCGTCCTGCGCGCCAAGTTTTCCGGCAAGCCCGAGTATGTCGTCAATTACTTCTTCTTCGTTGCCGAAGAAGCCCGTCAATTGATGGCGCAGCTGGGTATCCGCACGTATGACGAACTGATCGGCCGCGTCGATTTGCTGGATAAATCGAAGGCGATTTCGCACTGGAAGGCGCAGGGCCTGGACTTCTCGGCCATCTTCTACAAGCCGGAAACACCAAGCGGCCAAGCCTGCCGCCACGTGGAATTCCAGGACCATGCGCTGGAGAAAGCACTGGACCACAAGCTGATCGCGCAAGCGCGCGCGGCGCTGGAAAAGGGCGAACGCGTCTCCTTCATCTCGCCGGTGCGCAACGTCAATCGCACGGTGGGCACCATGCTGTCCGGCGAAGTGGCGAAGAAGTATGGCCACGCCGGCTTGCCGGACGACACCATCCACATTCAATTGCAGGGCACGGCGGGCCAGTCGGCCTGCGCCTTCCTGGCGCACGGCATCACGATCGACCTGGTGGGCGAGGGCAACGATTACGTCGGTAAAGGCTTATCCGGCGGGCGCATCATCGTGCGGCCGAATACGGAATTCCGTGGCTGGGCCGTGGACAACATCATCATCGGCAACACGGTGCTGTACGGCGCGATTGCCGGTGAAGCCTTCTTCAATGGCGTGGCCGGCGAACGCTTTGCCGTGCGCAACTCGGGCGCCACCACGGTGGTCGAGGGCCTGGGCGACCATGGCTGCGAATACATGACGGGCGGTACGGTGGTGGTGCTGGGCAACACGGGACGCAACTTCGCGGCCGGCATGTCGGGCGGCATCGCCTATGTGTATGACCCGCTGGGTGACTTTGCCAGCAAGTGCAACACGGCCATGGTCAGCCTGGACAAGGTCGTCTCGGCAGCGGAACAGCATCTCGACCGCGATGCCTGGCATACCCAGCACCGCGACGGCGTGCCGGAAGCCGACGAGGTCATCCTCAAGCGCCTGATCGAGCGTCACTTCAAGCACACGGGCAGCACCCGCGCCCGCGTCCTGCTGGACGATTGGGCCGCGGCGCGCGGCAAGTTCGTGAAAGTCTTCCCGAACGAATACAAGCGCGCGCTGATTGAAATGGCTGCCGATGCCGCCATGGAAGTACAAGCCGTCGCCGCCTGAGCCAGCCGAGATGAATGTGAAGGGAGCGGCCGCGCCGTTCCCGCCAGCTAAAAATACAAAGGAACTATCGTGGGTAAAATTACCGGCTTCATGGAATTCAAGCGCCAGGACGAGCACTATCTGGAGCCTGCCGCGCGCCTGAAGAACTACAAGGAATTCGTGCTGCACCTGTCGGATGCGCAAGCCACCGTGCAAGGCGCGCGCTGCATGGATTGCGGCATTCCCTTCTGCACCACGGGTTGTCCCGTGAATAACATCATTCCTGACTGGAATGACCTGGTGTACCGCGGCGCTTACCGCGAAGCGCTCGACATCTTGCATTCGACCAACAACTTCCCGGAATTTACGGGCCGCATCTGCCCGGCGCCGTGCGAATCGGCTTGCACCCTGGGCATCCACGAAGATCCGGTCGGTATCAAGTCGATCGAGCATAAAATCATCGACATGGGCTGGGAGCACGGCTGGGTCACGCCGCAGCCGGCCCCTTTCAGTACTGGCAAGAAAGTGGCCATCGTCGGTTCCGGTCCTGCCGGCCTGGCGGCGGCGCAGCAGCTGGCGCGCGCCGGCCATGCCGTCACCGTGTTTGAAAAGAGCGACCGGGTCGGTGGTTTGTTGCGTTATGGCATCCCTGACTTCAAGATGGAAAAATCGCACATCGACTTGCGTGTCAAACAAATGGAAGCCGAAGGCGTGGTCTTCCGCACCAGCGTGCTGGTCGGCAAGGATTTCCCTGCCCATGTGAACAACTGGGCCAAGGAAACCATTTTCCCGGAAGACCTGGAAAAAGAATTTGACGCCGTCATCATGGCCGGCGGCGCCGAGCAGCCACGTGACTTGCCCGTGCCGGGTCGCGAACTGAAAGGCGTGCACTTCGCCATGGATTTCCTGCCGCTGCAAAACAAGGTCAACGCGGGCGACAAGCTCAAGGACCAGATCAAGGCGACGGGCAAGCACGTGGTGGTGATTGGCGGCGGCGACACGGGCTCCGATTGCGTGGGGACCTCGAACCGCCATGGCGCCGCCTCGGTGGCCCAGTTCGAACTGATGCCGCAGCCGCCGGAACAGGAAAACAAGCCACTGGTGTGGCCATACTGGCCGACCAAGCTACGCACCTCGTCCTCGCACGAGGAAGGCTGCGAGCGCGACTGGGCCGTGGCCACCAAGCGTTTCGAAGGCAAGGGCGGCAAGGTGGAAAAGCTGATCGCCTGCCGCGTGGAGTGGAAAGACGGCAAGATGAGCGAAGTGCCGAACTCGGAATTCGAGATGAAGGCCGACCTGGTCTTCCTGGCCATGGGTTTTATTTCCCCTGTGCAACAAGTGCTGGAAGCGTTCGGTGTCGATACGGATGCGCGCGGCAACGTCAAGGCCAGCACGGACGGCACCGGTTGCTACCAGACTTCGGTGGCCAAGGTGTTTGCGGCCGGCGACATGCGCCGTGGCCAGTCGCTGGTGGTCTGGGCCATCCGCGAAGGGCGCCAGTGCGCGCGCGCCGTCGATGAGTTCCTGATGGGGGCATCCCTGCTGCCACGCTAATTAACGAGCAATTGTTCGTTTTTTTGACAGGGCCACGCGCGGATTGCGACGTGGCCTTTCTTATTTTGACTGATCACCTCGACAGCCGTGAACGCCATCGGAGAGGGGCACGATGCACAGGTCAAATTTCCACTACAATATCTGACTTTCGATTCATTAGTGTTGTATTCTTCCCCTTTCCGGGGCTGTCCCAAGGGGGGGCTCAGCAGAGGTTGGCGTTTCTGCACTACAATACGCCATTAAAATAGCGAGCTTCGTCGTGCCAAATCTTGTTGAGATCCGTGATTTACACTTTGCCTATGGAGAACGTTCGATTTTATCGGGCCTTCAAATGGATTTCCCACGTGGAAAAGTTGTGGCCGTCATGGGTGGCTCCGGCAGTGGCAAGACGACCGTATTGCGCCTGATCGGCGGGCAGTTGCGCCCCAGTTCCGGTTCCGTGAATATCGACGGCCAGATCGTGCATACGCTCAAAACCGACCAGTTATATCAGTTGCGCCGCAAGATGGGCATGCTGTTCCAGCACGGCGCCCTGTTTACGGACTTGACGGCGTTCGAGAACGTGGCGTTTCCCCTGCGCGAACACACGGACCTGAATGAAGAGCTGATCCGCACCCTGGTGCTGATGAAGCTGCACGCCGTGGGGCTGCGCAACGCGGCGCAATTGAAGCCAGCCGAAATCTCGGGCGGCATGGGCCGCCGCGTCGCGCTGGCGCGCGCCATCGCGCTCGACCCCGAACTGATCATGTATGACGAGCCGTTCGCCGGCCTGGATCCGATTTCCATGGGCGTGACGGCCAATTTGATCCGCAATCTGAACGATGCGCTGGGTTCCACGTCTATCCTGGTATCGCACGACGTGAAGGAGTGTTTCGCCATCGCTGATTATGTGTATTTTCTATCATCGGGCAAGATCGTGGCGCACGGCACGCCAGCCCAGATGGCCGTGTCGACGCATCCGTACGTCAAGCAGTTCGTCAATGCCGAGGCCGATGGCCCCGTACCGTTCCACTATCCGGGCAAGTCGCTGGCTGATGACCTGGGCTTGCACGCGGGAGCGGGCCGATGATCGCGCGTTTCCTGGCGGCGATCGGAGCATGGTTGCGCAACTCGGTACAAGACCTCGGCTTTGCCGTGCGTTCGTTCTTTCTCATCATCGCCTCCTCGGGGGGCCTGTGGCGTCGTCCACACTTGCTCATCGAGCAATTGTTTTACATCGGCAGCCGGTCGGTGCTGATTATCGCCGTGTCCGGCCTGTTCGTCGGCATGGTGCTGGGTTTGCAAGGGTATTACACACTGAGCACCTTTGGCGCGACGCAGTCGCTGGGGCAGTTGGTGGCGCTATCCTTGATGCGTGAACTGGGGCCGGTCGTCACGGCGCTGCTGTTCGCGGGCCGCGCCGGCACCTCGCTGACGGCGGAAATCGGCCTGATGAAGGCGGGCGAGCAGTTGTCGGCCATGGAAATGATGGCCGTCAATCCGATCCAGCGCGTGCTGGCGCCCCGTTTCTGGGCCGGCGTGATCGCCATGCCTATCCTGGGTGGCATTTTCACGGCCGTCGGCGTCATCGGCAGTTACCTGGTGGGCGTGGTGCTGATCGGCGTCGATGAAGGCTCGTTCTGGTCGCAGATGCAGGGCGGTGTGAATGTCTGGAAAGATATCGCCAATGGTACCTATGTGAAAAGCATGGTCTTCGGCATCGCGGTGACGTTCATCGCACTGTTCCAGGGTTACCAGGCACAGCCGACGCCGGAAGACGTCTCCGGTGCCACCACGCGCACGGTGGTGATTTCGTCGTTGATGGTGTGGTGGCTCGATTTCATGATGACGGCGTTGATGTTTAGCAAGTAATTGCCGATCAGCGAACAACAGCGGGCCTGGGCAGGATGTTGCGCAGGCGGCAGCAAGTAAAAATAATTTAGGATTGTTTATGCAACGTAAATCTATAGATGTCTGGGTCGGCTTGTTCGTCTTGCTGGGTGTGGCGGCATTGATGTTTCTGGCGCTCAAGGCCGGCAATATGAGCTCGCTGTCTTTCAGCAAGACGTATACCATTAGTGCCAAGTTCGACAATATTGGCGGTCTCAAGCCGCAGGCGCCCGTCAAGGGCGCTGGCGTGGTGGTGGGGCGCGTGGCGGAGATCCGCTTTGACGACAAGACGTACCAGGCGCTGGTGAAACTCGACATCGAAGATGGCTACAAATTTCCGAAAGACAGCTCGGCCAAGATTTTGACGGCCGGTTTGCTGGGTGAGCAGTATATCGGCCTGGAAGCAGGCGGTGATCTGGCGAACCTGGCAGAGGGCGACAAGATTGCCCGTACTCAATCGGCCACAGTGCTGGAAGACCTGATCAATCAGTTCATCTACAGCAAGGCAGCGGAAGGAAAGGACAGCAAATGAGCGAGTCGACCAAACAATCCCAAGGCAGCCTGGCGCGTATCGGCCTGGCCCTGGCCATCGCCGCCAGCGTGAGCGCTTGCGCAACCGGCACCAATCCGCGCGACCCGCTGGAAGGGTATAACCGCGCCATGTTCAAGTTCAACGACACCGTCGACCAGGTGGCCCTGAAACCGGTCGCCACGGCCTACAAGACGGTCACGCCATCGTTCGTGCAAACGGGCGTGGGCAACTTTTTCGGCAACTTGTCCGATGTGTGGAGCGCCGTGAACAACTTGCTGCAAGGCAAGGGGGAAGCGGGCTTGCAAGATGTCGTGCGCGTCAGCATGAACTCGACCTTCGGCATCTTCGGCCTGATCGACATCGCCTCGCAGGCGGGCATTCCGAAGCATAATGAAGACTTTGGCCAGACCCTGGGCTGGTATGGCATCCAGCCTGGTCCGTACGTGATGCTGCCGCTGCTGGGCCCATCGACCGTGCGCGACACGGTGGCCCTGCCGCTCGATATCACGGGTGACCCATGGCGCTACAAGGACCCTGTCTCGGTGCGCAATATCGGTACGGTGACGCGCGTCGTCGACAAGCGCGCCGCGCTGCTCGACGCGACCAACCTGATGGAAGCGGCCGCGCTGGACCGCTATGAATTCATCCGCGACGGCTTCCTGCAGGCGCGCGAAAGCAAGGTTTTCGATGGCGATACGGACCGCCGCGACCGCAAAGTGCCAAAAAACGACAGCAGCGATTATGAGCCGGGCTACGATACGAAACCCCAGGCGGCCCCTGTGGAAGCCCCACCTGCCACCGCTGCGGCCGACGTTGCGCCTGCGGACCTCGTAACATCTGGTAGCAATACCGTGGCCGCCGAGGCCAGGCCCCAGGAGTAAACTCCGGTACAGAAACACCACGGCTGCGATCGACGCCAGCCGGTGCATAGCAACACCATGAAAGGTAGAACCATGAAATTGATGAAACAACTGCTGGCGATGGCCACCATCGCCTTTGCCACCGCCGCCCAGGCCGCTCCCGCGACGGAAGCGCCGGACGTGTTGGTCAAACGCATTAGCCAGGACGTGATCGACACGGCCAAGGCCGACAAGGCGATCCAGGCGGGCGATATCAAGCGCGTCACCGAATTGGTGGAAAGCAAGATCTTGCCGTACGTGGATTTCCAGCGCATGACGGCCCTGGCCGCCGGCCGCTTCTGGCGCGACGCCACGCCGGACCAGCAAAAGCAGCTGTCCGCGGAATTTCGCACCTTGCTGATCTACACGTATTCGGGCGCCCTGTCGCAGATCAAGAACGAAACCGTGGAATTCAAACCGATGCGCGCCGACCCGAGCGACACGGAAGTGGAAGTGCGCTCGCAGGTCAACGTGGCGCGCGGCGAACCCGTGCCCCTGAACTACCGCGTGGCGAAAACCCCGTCCGGCTGGAAGATCTATGACATCAACGTGCTGGGCGCGTGGCTGGTGGAAACGTATAAAAGCAGCTTCGCCAGCGAGATCAGCAAGGGCGGCATCGATGGCCTGATCAAGACCTTGCAGGCAAAAAACAAGGCCCTGGCCAGCCGTCCGACCGTCAAAGCCAAATAATCGGCTATCATATAGCTCCTGAACCAGCTCCAGACCAGCGCAGCCCGACGCCATGCCCGACTCTCTCGACACCTTGCAATCCCTGACTTCCCTGACCGTGCACAATGCCACTTTGGCATTGGAGCAAGGTCTGGATGCCATCCGCTCGGGTCAGACCAAGTTCGACTTGCGCAACGTCAAGGCCGTCGATTCGGCCGCCGTTTCCGTCATGCTGACGTGGCAGCGCGCCGCGCAGGATGCGGGCGGCGTGCTGGAGCTGAAAAACCTGCCGAACAACCTGAAAAACCTCACCAAGCTGTATGGCGTCTGCTCGCTCGTCTCGAGCACACTGAGCGCCGACGACTGCGGCAGCGCCGACGGCCACGCCGAACGCAGCCCGTCCGACCTGCATCATCATTGATCCTGTCCCACTCCCCGCATCAGCAGTAGCTTTCAAGCCGGCAGGCCAGCAGCGTCGCCGGATTGATCTCCAAGTGTTCCACGAATTTTCCAACTATAATTGACTGTTGCGCCGTCCTCGTCTGAAGGGGGCGCCCTGCACCGGCCAGCCGGCCTGGATGTCCCCGGCAACTGGCGCATCACACCAGACGCATTACACTTGAAACAAGCACATGACCGCAATTCAAATCACGAATGTAGAAAAGAGCTATAAATCGCTCAAGGCGCTGGGCGGCGTGTCGCTGGCCATCGAGGAAGGCGAATTTTTCGGCCTGCTCGGCCCGAACGGCGCCGGCAAGACCACCCTCATTTCCATCATCGCCGGCCTGATACGCCCCGACGCGGGCACCGTCAAGATCCATGGCCACGATGTGGTCAAGGACTTCCGCAATGCGCGCCGCAACCTGGGCGTGGTGCCGCAGGAGCTGGTGTTCGACCCGTTTTTCACCGTGCGCGAAACCCTGCGCCTGCAGTCCGGCTATTTCGGCCTGCCGAACAACGACAAGTGGATCGACGAGGTCATGGAAAACCTCGACCTGACCGGCAAGGCCGACACGAATATGCGCGCCCTGTCCGGCGGCATGAAGCGCCGCGTGCTCGTCGCCCAGGCGCTGGTGCACAAGCCGCCCGTCATCGTGCTCGATGAGCCGACGGCCGGCGTCGACGTGGAACTGCGCCAGACCCTGTGGAAGTTCATCTCGCGCCTGAACCGCGAAGGCGGCCACACGGTCGTCCTGACCACCCACTACCTGGAAGAGGCGCAAGCCATGTGCCAGCGCGTCGCCATGCTGAAAACCGGCAAGGTGGTGGCGCTCGATACCATGTCGGCCCTGATCCGCCGCATCGCCGGCTCGCAGCTGCAGGTACACCTCAAAAACGGCAGCCTGCCGGCCGACCTGCGGCACCTGGTGCTGCACCCGGAAGAACAGCAGGCGCCGAACAAGTTCAGCCTGCGCGTCAACGAGTACAGCGAAGTCGAGAAAATCCTCGCCCGCTTGCGCGAAGCGGGCGTCGAAATCGACGAAATGCAATTGCAACAAGCCGACCTGGAAGATATCTTCTTGCAGATCATGGATAAAGGTACCGTATGATTTCGACAGGATTTCGCACCCTCGTCTACAAAGAGACACTGCGCTTCTGGAAAGTGGCGACGCAAACCGTGGCCGCGCCCGTGCTCACGTCGATGCTGTACCTGCTGGTGTTCGGCCATGTGTTGGATGGCCGCGTGGAGCCGAGCCCCGGCGTCAGCTACACGGCCTTTTTGATTCCCGGCCTGGTGATGATGAGTGTGCTGCAAAACGCGTTTGCCAATTCCTCGTCCTCGCTGATCCAGTCGAAGATCACGGGCAACCTGGTGTTCGTGCTGCTCACGCCCCTGTCGCACTGGGAAATCTTCTCGGCGTATGTACTCGCTTCCGTCGCGCGCGGCCTGGCCGTGGGCTTTGGCGTGTTTGCCATCACTTGCTGGTTCGCCGACCTGTCGTTTGTCGCACCGCTGTGGATCGTCATCTTCGCCTTCCTGGGCGCCGCCATGCTGGGCACCATGGGCCTGATCGCCGGCATCTGGGCCGAGAAATTCGACCAGTTGGCCGCCTTCCAGAACTTCCTGATCATGCCGGCCACCTTTTTGTCGGGCGTGTTCTATTCGATCCACTCACTGCCGCCGTTCTGGCAGACGGTATCGCACCTGAACCCCTTCTTTTACATGATCGACGGCTTCCGCTACGGCTTCTTCGGCGTGTCCGACGTCAGCCCGTGGCTCAGTCTTTCCATCGTCGCCGGCTTCCTCGTGATCCTGGCGCTGGCATCGATCCGCCTGCTGAAAAGCGGTTATCGTTTGCGTCACTAATTGCGGCACATCCCATTACTACCCTATTCAATATCAAGGACTTATCGTGACCACCACTCCAGAACTGATCCACGGCTACTTGTCGGCCGGCCTCGAATGCACGCACCTCGAAGTGGAGGGCGATGGCCAGCACTTCCAGGCCGTGATCGTCTCGCCCGCGTTTGCCGGCAAGCGTTTGATCCAGCGTCACCAGATCGTCTATGCGGCACTGGGCGACCGCATGCGCGAGGAAATCCATGCGCTGTCGATGAAAACCCTGACACCTGAAGAATTCCAAGGATAAGCACATGGACAAACTCCTCATCAACGGCGGCAACCGCCTGAACGGCGACATCACCATCTCCGGCGCGAAAAACGCCGCCTTGCCCATCCTGTGCGCGGGCCTGCTGACCGCGGGCGACCTGGACCTGACCAACGTGCCGCATTTGCACGACGTGGCCACCATGTTGAAACTGCTGGGCCAGACGGGCCTGAAGGTGCAGCAGGACGGCGACCGCGTGGTGTTGAACGGCAGCGCCATCACCACCCTGGAAGCGCCGTATGAACTGGTGAAGACCATGCGCGCCTCGATCCTGGTGCTGGGCCCCATGCTGGCGCGCTTCGGCGAAGCCAAGGTCTCGCTGCCGGGCGGCTGCGCCATCGGTTCGCGCCCCGTCGACCAGCACATCAAGGGCCTGGAAGCGCTGGGCGCCGAGATCCGCATCGAGGCTGGCTACATCTACGCCAAGTGCGCCAAGCTGAAAGGCGCGCGCATCGTCACCGACATGATCACCGTCACCGGCACCGAGAATCTGCTGATGGCCGCGACCCTGGCCGAAGGCGAGACCATCCTGGAAAACGCCGCCTGCGAGCCGGAAGTGACCGACCTGGCGCACCTGCTGGTGGCCATGGGCGCGAAGATCGACGGCATCGGCACCAGCCGCCTGGTGATCCAGGGCGTCGACGCCTTGCATGGCGCTTCGCACGCGGTGATCGCCGACCGTATCGAGACGGGCACCTTCCTGTGCGCCGTGGCGGCCACCGGCGGCGACATCACGCTGCGCAATGTGCGCACCGATATCCTCGACGCGGCGCTCGACAAGCTGCGCGCCATGGGCCTGACGATGACCTTCGGCGCCGACTGGATCCGCGCCGAGATGTCGGCCCGTCCGAACCCCGTCAGCTTCCGCACCACCGAGTACCCGGGCTTCCCGACCGACATGCAGGCGCAGTTCATGGCGGTGAACACCATCGCCAACGGTGCCAGCCGTGTCACCGAGACGATTTTCGAGAACCGCTTCATGCACGTGCAGGAAATGAACCGCCTGGGCGCCGACATCACGATCGAGGGCAACACGGCCATCATCGCCGGCGTCAAGCAGTTGCGCGGCGCGCCCGTGATGGCGACCGACCTGCGTGCCTCGGCGTCGCTGGTGATCGCCGCCCTGGCGGCCGATGGCGAAACCCTGATCGACCGCATCTATCACCTCGACCGCGGCTACGACCGCATGGAAGTGAAGTTGTCGGCCGTGGGCGCCAACATCGTACGCATCAAGTAACGCCTGTCAAAACCTACTGCGCGTCGTGCTTTGCGGCCTGCGATGCTCACTGTACCTTCGTACAGTTGCGCTTCTCGACCACAAATCACTTTCGCTCGCTACGGTTTTGTCAGGTGTTGTAAATCATAAATGAGTAAGGAACGAGCATGAACGGATCGAACAACGGTGACAGCTCCCAGCTGATTTTGGCGCTGTCAAAAGGCCGCATTTTTGAGGACACCATGCCGCTGCTGGAAGCGGCCGGCATCAAGGTGCTGGAAAACCCGGAGACCTCGCGCAAGCTGATTTTGGCCACCAACGATCCGAACGTGCGCGTCATCATCGTGCGCGCCAGCGACGTGCCGACCTACGTGCAGTACGGCGCGGCCGATTTCGGCGTGGCGGGCAAGGATGTGCTGCTGGAACACGGCGGCGAAGGCCTGTACCAGCCGATCGACCTGAATATCGCTTCTTGCCGCATGTCGGTGGCGGTGCAGGCCGGCTTCGACTATGAAAAGGCCGTGCACCAGGGCGCGCGCTTGCGCGTGGCCACCAAGTTCGTGCACACGGCGCGCGAGCATTTCGCCGCCAAGGGCGTGCACGTCGACCTGATCAAGCTGTATGGCTCGATGGAACTGGCGCCTTTGGTGGGCCTGTCCGACGCCATCGTCGACCTGGTCAGCACGGGTAGCACGCTGCGCGCGAACAACCTCGTCGAGGTCGAGCACATCATGGAAATTTCGTCGCGCCTGGTGGTCAACCAGGCAGCGCTCAAGCTCAAGCGCGAGCGCTTGCAGCCGATTATCGAGGCGTTTGAACGCGCTTCGCAAGCCTAGACACTCTCAGTAGCAGAAAGCCGATTATGCCGATACAGATACGCAAGCTCGATTCAAGCCAGGATGGTTTCCAACAATCGCTCGATACGCTGCTGGCGTTCGAGGCGGGCACCGATGCGGCGATTGAAACGTCGGTGGCAAAAATCCTGGCCGACGTGAAAACGCGCGGCGATGCCGCCGTCCTGGAATACACCAACCGTTTCGACCGCATCCCGCATGGCGGTGCGGCGGAAATGGCGGCCTTTGATATTTCGCAAGCCGAATTGCAGGCGGCCCTGAACGGCTTGCCGTCGGCGCAGCGCGAAGCGCTGCAGATCGCCGCGCAGCGCATCCGCGCCTTCCACGAACGCCAGCGTGAGGAATTGCGTGGTTTCAGCTATACCGAGCCCGATGGCACGGTGCTGGGCCAGAAGATCACGCCGCTGGATCGCGTCGGCATCTACGTCCCGGGCGGCAAGGCAGCATATCCGTCGTCCGTGCTGATGAACGCCATTCCCGCGCATGTGGCGGGCGTGGGCGAAATCATCATGGTGGTACCGACGCCCGATGGCGTGAAAAACCAGATGGTGCTGGCCGCCGCCGCGATCGCCGGCGTGACGCGCGTGATCACGATCGGCGGCGCGCAAGCGGTCGGCGCGCTGGCCTACGGCACGCAGACGATCGCCGCCGTGGATAAAATCGTCGGCCCCGGCAACGCCTACGTGGCCGCCGCCAAGCGCCGCGTGTTCGGCATCGTCGGCATCGACATGATCGCGGGGCCTTCCGAAATCCTCGTGCTGTGCGATGGCACGACGGACCCGGACTGGGTCGCGATGGACCTGTTTTCGCAGGCCGAGCACGACGAGCTGGCGCAAGCGATCCTGCTGTGCCCCGACGCGGACTACATCGCGCAGGTCGAGGAGAGCATCGCCAGGCTGCTGCCGACGATGCCGCGCCAGGCCACCATCAGCACCTCGCTGGCAGACCGCGGCGCCTTGATCAAGGTGCGCAGCATGGCAGAGGCGTGTGAAATCGCCAACAGCATCGCCGCGGAACACCTGGAAATCTCGGCGGAAAACCCGCAGCAGTGGGCCGAGCAGATCCGCCACGCGGGCGCCATGTTCCTGGGCCGCTTTTCGTCCGAATCGCTGGGCGACTATTGCTGCGGTCCCAATCACGTGCTGCCGACCTCGCGCACGGCGCGCTTTTCGTCGCCGCTGGGCGTGTACGACTTCCAGAAGCGCTCGTCCATCATTCACGTCAGTGAAGCGGGTGCACAAACCCTGGGCCGTGTCGCCGCCACGCTGGCGTATGGCGAAGGCTTGCAAGCGCACGCGCGCAGCGCCGAGCTGCGTCTGAAGCCGCAGCCATGACGCAGGTGGCGGAGCGGCCGGACTGGGTCAACCGGGTCTATTGCGAAGATGCGCTGGCGGGGCTGGCGCGCATTCCCGATGGTTCCGTGGACCTGATCCTGACGGATCCGCCGTATAACCTGGGCAAGGATTACGGCAACGCCTCGGACCAGCAGTCGGTGGCCGACTACCTGCGCTGGACGGAGGCGTGGATCGATGCGGCGCTGCCCAAGCTGAAAGCCAACGGCAGCCTGTATATCTTTCTCACCTGGCGCTATTCGCCGGAGATCTTCGTCATGCTGAAACAGCGCATGGCGATGATGAATGAAATCATCTGGGACCGCCGCGTGCCGTCCATGGGCGGCAGCGTGCGCAGCTTTTCATCGGTGCACGACACCATCGGCTTCTTCGTCAAGCGCAAGGATTACTACTTCGACCTTGACGCGGTGCGCATCGCCTACGACGCGGCCACCAAGAAAGCCCGTTCGCGCTCGATCTTCATCGGCGCCAAATGGCTGGAAGTGGGCTACAACCCGAAAGACTTGTGGAGCGTCTCGCGCCTGCACAAGGAACACCCGGAACGGGCCGACCACCCGACGCAAAAGCCGCTGGAAATCATCGAGCGCATGCTCAAGGCTTCGTGCCCGCCCGGCGGCGTGGTGCTCGACCTGTTCATGGGCAGCGGCACCACGGCGCTGGCGGCCAAGCGTTGCGGGCGCGATTTCGTCGGCTTTGAACTGAACCCCGATTATTGCGCCATCATCGAACAGCGGCTGGCGGCACTGGCGCAGGAGCTGGCCGCACCGGCCGCTCCCGCACCGAAGGCCGCCAAGGCGGCGAAGAAGCCGGCGGCCGCTAAAAAACCGGCTGCCGTGAAAAAGCCGCCCGCCGTGAAAAAAGCGCCGGCCCGCAAGGCGCGCAGCGCCGCCGTGCCGGAAGACGTCGTCATTTAGTCTCCCTTTAATTCCATCAGGAGTGTTTGCAGCATGTCTTTCCTCGATCAGTTAATCAGCAACACCGTGCGCTCCGATGTGCACGCCGTCAACAGCTACCAGGTAGCCGATGCCAGCGGTTACATCAAGCTCGATGCGATGGAAAACCCGTATCCGCTGCCGCCGCAGCTGCGCGAGGAACTGGGCGCGCGCCTGGCCGGCGTGGCGCTGAACCGTTATCCGCCATCGTACGCCAGCCTGCAGGCGGCCATCTGCGCCAGACTCGGCGTGCCAGCCGGCTACGACGTCATGCTGGGCAACGGCTCCGATGAACTGATTTCCATCCTGGCCATGGCCTGCGCCCGCCAGGAGCCGGACCAGCGCGCCGTGCTGCTGGCGCCCGTGCCGGCCTTCGTCATGTATGCGCGGTCGGCGCAGTTTGCCGGCATGGATTTCGTCGGCGTGCCCCTGCAGGCCGACTTCAGCCTGGACATGCCGGCCATGCTGGCGGCGATTGAACAGCACCGTCCGGCGCTGGTCTTCCTCGCGTATCCGAACAACCCGACGGGCAACCTGTTTGCCAGCGCCGACATCGAACGCATCCTCGCCGCCCTCGGTGACACCGGCATCGCCGTCGTCGACGAAGCCTACGAGCCGTTCGCGCAGCGCAGCTTCATGGGCCGCCTGCCCGAATTCGAGAACCTGGTGGTGATGCGCACCGTGTCGAAACTGGGCCTGGCCGGCATCCGCCTCGGCTACATGTCGGCCGCGCCGGCCCTGCTGGCGCAATTCGAGAAAGTGCGCCCGCCGTACAATGTGAATGTATTGACGCAGGCGGCGGCCGAATTCGCGCTCGAACACCTCGACGTGCTCAATGCCCAGGCGGATCTGCTCAACAGCGCGCGCGACGACCTGGCGCTGCGCCTGGCGGAACTGCCGGGCGTGACCGTGTTTCCCTCGAAGGCAAATTTTCTTCTGATTCGTGTGGCTGATTCCGACGATGTTTGTGCAAAACTGCTTGCCCGCAGGGTTTTAATAAAAAATATGAGTAAAATGCATGCTGCGCTGGCCAATTGCCTGCGCATCAGCGTCAGTACCCCGGAAGAGAATTCCCTTTTTTACGATGCCTTCAAGGCATCCCTCGTTTAGCCTATCGCCAGAGCCTCCCATGAACCGCACCGCAGAAATCACGCGCAACACCAATGAGACGCAAGTTCGCGTCGCCCTCAACCTGGACGGCACGGGCCAGCAAAAGCTCAACACCGGCGTGCCCTTCCTCGACCATATGCTGGACCAGATCGCCCGCCACGGCTTGATCGACCTGGATATCGAAGCGACGGGCGACGTGCATATCGACAACCACCATACGGTGGAAGACGTGGGCATCACCCTGGGCATGGCCGTGGCCAAGGCCATCGGCGACAAGAAGGGCATCCGCCGCTACGGCCATGCGTATGTGCCGCTGGACGAGGCGCTGTCGCGCGTGGTGCTCGATTTCTCGGGCCGCCCGGGCATCGAATACCACATCCCATTTACACGCGCCATGATCGCCGGCTTCGACGTCGACCTGACCCTGGAATTTTTCCGCGGCTTCGTCAACCATGCGGGCGTGACCTTGCATATCGACAACCTGCGCGGCACGAATGCCCACCATCAGTGCGAAACCGTGTTCAAGGCCTTTGGCCGCGCGCTGCGCATGGCTGCCGAGCTCGACGAGCGCGCGGCCGGCATCATTCCATCGACCAAGGGCAGCCTGTAAGCGCAGCTCTCGCTATACTGTAGATTCCGGGATCAAACATGAATAAAATTGTGGTGGTGGATTACGGCATGGGCAATTTGCGCTCGGTGGCGCAGGCGCTGCGTGCCGTGGCGCCGGAAGCCGATGTGCGCATTTCCGGCCTCGCTGCCGACATCGACAGCGCCGACCGCATTGTCTTGCCGGGCCAGGGCGCCATGCCCGACTGCATGCGCAGCCTGCGCGAATCGGGCGTATTGGAGGCGCTGCTGCGCGCCGCCGACAGCAAGCCCGTACTGGGCGTGTGCATCGGCGAGCAAATGCTGTTCGACGGCAGCGAAGAGGGCGATGCGGCCGGTCTGGGCTTGTTGCCAGGCAAAGTCGTGCGCTTCCAGCTCGACGGCCAGGTGCAGGAAGACGGCTCGCGCTTCAAGGTGCCACAAATGGGCTGGAACCAAGTGCGGCAAACGGCGTCCCATGCGATGTGGGATGACATTGCCGACAACGCGTATTTCTACTTTGTGCACAGCTATTTTGCTCAACCTCAAGAAGCGGCGCACACGGTGGGCGAGACTGTCTATGGCGCGCCGTTCGCTTGCGCCGTCGCGCGTGATAATATTTTCGCGACACAGTTTCATCCTGAAAAAAGTGCTGCCGCTGGCTTGCAGCTGTACAAGAACTTTGTTCACTGGCAACCTTGATGTGACCTACGTGACCTTTTCAGCTTTTTTTCGCTTCTTCACTCACTTTAAACCACACTGACCATGCTGCTAATTCCCGCCATCGACCTGAAAGACGGTCACTGCGTACGCCTGAAACAAGGCGATATGGAACTTGCCACCGTATTTTCCGAAGACCCTGCCGAGATGGCCCGCCATTGGCTGATGCAAGGCGCGCGCCGGCTGCACCTGGTCGACCTGAACGGCGCCTTTGCCGGCAAGCCGAAGAACGAAGGCGCCGTCAAAGCCATCCTGAAGGCGGTGCAGGATTTCGCACTGGAAAACGACATCGAGGAAATTCCCGTGCAGCTGGGCGGCGGCATCCGTGACCTCGATACCATCGAGCGCTATCTCGACGCCGGCATCACCTATGTCATCATCGGCACGGCGGCCGTGAAAAGCCCCGGCTTCCTGCACGACGCCTGCGGCGCCTTCCCGGGCCACATCATCGTCGGCCTCGATGCCAAAGATGGCAAAGTAGCAACAGATGGCTGGAGCAAGATGTCGGGCCACGAAGTGATCGACCTGGCAAAAAAATTCGAAGCCTACGGCGTCGAATCGATCATCTACACGGACATCGGCCGCGACGGCATGATGGGCGGCATCAATATCGACGCCACCGTCAAGCTGGCGCAAGCCGTCAAGATCCCCGTCATCGCCTCGGGCGGCCTGCACAATATCGGCGACGTGGAAGCGCTGTGCGCGGTCCAGGCCGAAGGTATCGAAGGCGTGATCTGCGGCCGTTCCATCTATGAAGGCACGATCGACCTGGCGCAGGCGCAGGAACGCGCCGACGAACTGACCGACGCCGCCGTTTAAGCCTGCCCGGTCGGGGTGTGCACGTGCATGCCCTGGCCTGGCGACAATCTGGAACCCATCATGCTTGCAAAACGTATCATCCCCTGCCTCGACGTGACCAATGGCCGCGTTGTCAAAGGCGTCAATTTCACGGAATTGCGCGACGCCGGCGATCCGGTGGAAATTGCCCGCCGCTATGATGAGCAGGGCGCCGACGAAATCACTTTCCTCGACATTACCGCCTCGAGCGACAACCGTGGCCTGATCTTCGACATTATCGAAGCCGTCGCGTCACAAGTGTTCATTCCGCTGACCGTGGGCGGTGGCGTGCGCGTGGTGGAAGACGTGCGCCGGCTGCTCAACGCGGGCGCCGACAAGGTCAGCATCAACACCTCGGCCGTGACGAATCCGCAACTGGTGTTTGAGGCGTCGCAAAAGCACGGCTCGCAATGCATCGTCGTCGCCATCGACGCCAAGCAAGTGTCGCCCGGCAAGTGGGAAGTGTTTACCCATGGCGGGCGCACTGCCACGGGCCTGGACGCGTTCGAATGGGCGCGTAAAATGGAAAGCCTGGGCGCCGGAGAGATCTTGCTCACCAGCATGGACCGCGACGGCACCAAGGTCGGCTTCGACTTGGGCCTGACGCGCGGCGTGTCCGATGCCGTCAGCATTCCCGTCATCGCCTCGGGCGGCGTGGGCGGCTTGCAGGATCTGGTCGATGGCATCAAGGTGGGCCGCGCGGACGCCGTGCTGGCCGCCAGCATCTTCCACTATGGCCAGCACACGGTGCAGGAAGCCAAGCGTTTCATGGCGCAGCAGGGCATTCCCATGCGCCTGGCGTAAATATCAGCAGTAAATATAGGCAGGATAGAAGAACATGCAAAACGGAACCATCGTAGCAAGCAATGCCAAGTGGCTGAAAAAGGTCAAATGGGACGAGCACGGCCTGGTGCCCGTGATCGCGCAGGAAGCGGGCAGCAATGACGTGCTGATGTTCGCCTGGATGAACCGCGACGCGCTGGCGCGCACGGTGGAACTGGGCGAAGCCGTATACTGGAGCCGTTCGCGCAAGAAACTGTGGCACAAGGGCGAAGAGTCCGGCCACACGCAAAAGGTGCTGGAAATCCGCCTCGATTGCGACGAAGACGTGGTCTTGCTGAAAATCGAGCAAGCCGGCGGCATCGCCTGCCATACGGGCCGCCATTCGTGCTTCTTCCAGAAATTCGAAGGCGACGAGAAAACGGGCGAATGGCAAATCACCGACCCCGTCCTGAAAGACCCTGAGACGATTTATGCGGAAAGCAAGAGCAAATGAGTGAAACCCTGAAGCGCCTGGCCGCCGTGATCGAATCGCGCAAGCTGGCCAACGGCGGCGACCCCGCCACCTCCTATGTCGCGCGCCTGTTTGCCAAGGGCGACGATGCGATTTTGAAAAAAATCGGCGAAGAAGCGACGGAAACGGTGATGGCCGCCAAGGATGCGCGCCGCGACAACGACCCGTCGAAGGTCCTGTACGAATGCGCCGACCTGTGGTTTCACAGCCTGGTGATGCTGGCGCAGTTCGACCTGACGCCGCAGCAGGTGCTCGACGAGCTGGCGCGCCGCGAAGGCCTGTCCGGCCTGGAAGAGAAAGCGGCACGCAAGGATGAATTGCGCGACGCCGGCGAAACAGACAAACACTGACCTACTGGAGCGTGCGTGGATAACTGTATTTTCTGCAAGATTGCTGCAAAACAAATTCCTTCGTCCATCGTGTATGAAGACGAGGACTTGCTGGCCTTCAAGGACATCAACCCGGCCGCCCCCGTGCATTTGCTGTTGATCCCGAAGCGCCACGTGGCCAGCCTGTCCGACTGCGACGATAGCCATACGGAAATACTCGGCAAGCTGCTGCGCCTGGCGCCGAAGCTCGCTGCCGAGTTCGGCTGCGCCGTCACGTATGAGGCCGATGGTACGCCCGCCGGCGGCTTCAAGACCATGATCAACAGCGGCCCGAACGGCGGGCAAGAGGTGTATCACCTGCACATGCATGTGTACGGCGGCCCCCGCCCCTGGCGCGGTCAACACTGATCTCGCTGCGCGCCGGGTTCACGTGTATACTACCGGCATTGGTCGACGCTATTCGGGCACCGCCCCGCAAGGAGAATGTGATGGGTTCATTGAGTATTTGGCACTGGGTGATCGTTCTGGTCATTGTGATGCTGGTCTTCGGCACCAAGAAACTGGGCAATATCGGCGGTGATATCGGCAAGGCCGTCAAAGGCTTCAAGGATGGCGTCAAGGGCGACGATGACGCCCCGGCAGCCAATACCCCTCCTGCTGCGCCATCGCAAGTGGCCGACAAAAGCACCATCGACGTCGAGACGAAAGAGA
The DNA here is from genome assembly GCF_030397665.1 of Janthinobacterium sp. SUN073. GTDB lineage: Bacteria > Pseudomonadota > Gammaproteobacteria > Burkholderiales > Burkholderiaceae_D > Janthinobacterium. The sequence goes on from NZ_JAPUBT010000013.1 coordinate 29,904, forward strand.
AAAGCAAGTTCTGATAGCGTGGCGGGGCGCTTGCCTCGTCCGGTAACAGGCCTTGTCCGCTTATGATCGATCTCGGTCTCTCTAAAATCGCCATCATCGGCGTGGTTGCGTTGATAGTCATCGGCCCTGAAAAGCTGCCGAGAGTGGCACGCATGGCCGGTACCCTGTATGGCCGCGCGCAACGCTACCTGAACCAGGTGAAATCCGAAGTCTCGCGCGAAATTGAAATGGAAGAGCTGAAAAACCTGCAGAAGGAAGTGCAGGAGGCAGCCCATTCCGTCAAGCAAAGCGTGGAGAAATCCATGCATGGCGTGGAAAACTCGATCTCCGGCAACCTGGCTGAGGTGGAAAACGCCTGGCGCGGCGATTCCAGCTCGTATGAGGGGCATCACGATGCCCATGAAGCCATGCTGCGCGCCACCAATGAAGATCTGGCCCGCAAGGCGCGTGAATTCCGCCGCAAGAAGCTGGTGCGCAATTCCGCCATCCCTGGCTGGTACAAGCAGCGCCATGGCGGCAAGCAGCACGTGCAGTCGGCGGCCGCCCGCGTGGCGCGCTTCCGTCCGCGCGCCAGTTCCTCCTCCTTTTACTCATGAGTAGCAAATCCCCGGTGGAAGAAACCTTTATCTCGCATCTGGTCGAGCTGCGCAACCGCCTGGTCAAGGCCTCGATCGGTATCGCCGTCGTCTGCGCCGTGCTGTTCTATTGGCCCGGCCCCTCGCAAATCTACGATTTTATTGCCGCGCCGATGATCGCCTCGCTGCCGGCCGGCTCGAAAATGATCGCCACCGGCGTCATCTCGCCGTTCCTGGTGCCGATGAAAGTGACGTTGGTGATCGCCTTCATCGTCGCCTTGCCCTGGGTGCTGTACCAGATGTGGGCCTTCATCGCGCCTGGCCTGTACACGCATGAAAAGCGCCTGATCGCGCCGCTGGTCATCTCGTCGTCGCTGCTGTTCATGGCCGGCGTGGCCTTCTGCTATTTCTTTGTGTTTGGCCGCGTGTTTCACTTCATCAGCGACTTTTCGCCATCGTCGATCGCGGTGACACCCGATATTGAAAACTACCTCGATTTCGTCATGTCGATGTGCCTGGCATTTGGCGCGACGTTCGAAGTGCCTGTGGTGGTGGTGATCCTCGTGCGCATGGGCTTGGTTACTATCGCGAAACTCAAGGAAGTGCGTCCCTACATCATCGTCGGCGCCTTCGTGATTGCCGCCATCGTCACGCCGCCGGACGTGGTCAGCCAGTTCTCGCTGGCCATCCCCATGTGCCTGTTGTTCGAGCTGGGCCTGCTGGTGGCGCCCATCTTCGTCAAGGCCACCCAGGCGCCGGAAGAAGCGTCCTAGACGCGCTTCAATACTCGCCAGCAAAAGCCGCTGACCTCCCCGGGAGCAGCGGCTTTTTATCGCCGGATGGGCAGGTGAGTGCTTACTGCAGCATCAATTTGCTGAGAATGCCCAAGTTGAGCAGGATCAAGGTACTCATCATCCAGTACACGTGTTTCATGTCCGCGCCCTGGCGCAAGTCCAGGCGTTCCAGGCGGGCGTCGAATTTTTGCTCGGAAGTAGCGAATCTGGCATCGAACTTCTGCTCGGAGTTATCGAATCTGGCATCGAACTTCTGTTCAAGTGCATCTATTCTGCGATCGAACTTCTGTTCCAGTACATCTATTCTGCTATCGAGTTTCAGTTCCACTGCATCTATTCTGCCGTCGAGTTTCAGTTCCAGTGTATCTATTTTGCTGTCGAGTTTCAGTTCCAGCGCATCTATTTTCACATCAAGGGCCCCCACCCTGGTGTCGACTCTTTGTGCCACCAGCTTGATTTCTCCCAGCAGATTGCGTTCCAGCGCCGCCAGTTCGCCATGCACGACGACTGCCGACCCCAGCACATCACCCAAGGCTGCCGCATGGGCTTCCGCTTGCTGCACGGGTACGCCGGCCGAGGCGAGGCGTTTGGCGTAATCGAGGGTGTCGAACTGGATGGGCATATGCATGGACGCTCCTGAGATCCAGCCTAGCAGAAAAATCGGCAATTGCCAGTGAGGAGTGCGGTGGCGCCTGCCTTCCCGTCAGCTTAATGGGCAGGGACGCTGGCGGTTTGCGACGGCGCAAACGGATGCAAAAAGGGCGCCGCAGCGCCCTTTGCAAGCTGACGGCGAGCGCCGCTTAGTTCATCAGTTCCTTGATGACTTTCACGGGCGCGCTGCCGTAGCTGAGGAATTGCTCGTGGAAATCCTTCAGCACGAATTTGCTGCCCAGCGCTTGCTTGCGCTGTTCGCGCAAGTCCATGATTTCGCTGTAGCCGCTGAAATAGCTGGTCAGCTGAACTGAGCTCAGCTGCACGCGGCGCCATTTTTCCGTCGCTTCACGCTTGGTCTGGAAGGCCTGGCGCGTCAGCAGGTCCAGCGCCTGCTCCTGCGTCATGCCCTGCACGTGCACGCTGTAGTCGAGGATGGTGTTGGTGACGCTGCGCAAGTTCCACTTCGAATACATCAGCCACATTTCCGGCGCATTGTTGCCATAGCCCGATTCAAGCATCATGCGTTCGCCATACACGGCCCAGCCTTCGATCATGGCGCCGTTGCCGAAGATGGACTTGACCAGCGAAGGCGACTTGTTGGCATACACGAGTTGCGTGTAGTGGCCAGGGATGGCTTCGTGGATGTTCAGGATCTGCAAGATCCAGTGGTTGTACTCGCGCAAGCTGCTTTCCGCCTGTTCCGCCGTTTCGCCGTCGAGCGGCGTCACGTTGTAATAGGTGCGGTCCTGCGGACGGTAGGGGCCGGGAGCCTCGATGCTGGCGCCAGCCACGCCGCGCTGGTAAGCGGGCGTTTCACGCACGACCAGGGGCTTTTTCGGGTCCATCGTCAGCAGGTTGTGGCTGGTCACCCATTCCTGCAACTCGGGGATCTGGCGGCGGATTTCCGGCACGAAATCGGCGGGCGCCACGTGATTGCTGGACAGCTTGTCGATCACCATGCCGATCTTGGCAGTGCGGTCCGCCGGCTTGGCCGTGGCGCCCATGGTTTTCACCCACAGCTCGTCGGACAGGCTATCCATGTGCTCAAGCAACTTTTCGCGCGCGGCCAGGGCTTTCTGGTACATCTGCTCGGCGCTGACGCTGGCCTGGATATCGTAGGCAAATTTCTGTTCGTACAAGTCCTTGCCGATGCGGAAGGAGCGCGCATTGCCGTTCTGCGCCAGCGCGGCATCCTGCTCCGTCAGCCAGGCGGCATAGCCTTGCACGGCCGAGCGGGCCGCGGCGATGCGCGCGTTGTACAGCTGTTTTTCGAGCGGCGTCAGGATGGACGCCTGTGCCGTCTTGTTCAGGTCGTCAAGCACGCTGAGCACGCCGGCGCTCTGGGCGATGGCCAGTTGCGTGTGTTCGCGCGTGGGGTTGACGATGCTGGCGCGCGCGGCCGCATAGTATTGCGGCACGCTGGCGATGCGCTTGAGCAAGGTGCGCAGGCGCTGCGGCTGCGCCGCGTATTCCGTGTTCAGGATGAAATCGATGGAGCCGGCCACGTTGTACTGCGCGGGATTCCATTCGAATTCGCGGAAGGTGGTCAGATACCAGCGGTCCGATTGCAGTTTATTCGTCAGCAAGGCCAGGTCGGTACGTTGCTTGTCCGACATTTTGCTGGCATTCAGCTTGCCGAACTTGCCCAGCCATTCTTCGATGAAGGCCAGTTGCTTCTGGCGGCTGGCCGCGTCGGGAATGCTCAGGTTGGCGGCGCCATCGTACTTGCCGACCGAAATCGCGCTTTCCGGGTCCAGGCGCCACAGGGCCGTGAGGAACTGGCCGCTCAGGTTATTCATGGAGCGGTCGCTGCTGTTCTCGCTGGCGACGGCGGCGACCGTGGCTGCCGTGGCGGCACTGACGACGGCCGCTTTTTTGGCGCCGGTTTTTTTCTTGCTGCTGCTGGTACTGGCCTTGCCGTTCTTCTGCGGCTTTTTGGCGGCGCTGGCCGGTGTCAGGGTAAAGGCCAGCATCAATGCGGCGAGCGCAACTTTATTTCTTGTAAGCATAGTTTATCTCTTGAATATTTTGTTGTTTGCTCTCATCAGAAAATAATAAACTGATAATATAAGTAACAAACAACTATTGAAAGGTTGGCTTTGCTTGCCAGGGCGGCCAAAGATTAGCATTAATTGCCACGCTTGCGCAGTTTTTTGCCAGGCAAGCCAGCCCCGCTAGACGACGATGGCGCTGCCTTGCAGCAGTTCCTGCTGACGCGCATTGATGGCCGCCACGGCATCTTTGCCGCGCGCCATGCCGGTGGCGTGGATTTCGATGTCTTGCGTGTAGCGCTGGCTGACGCGCACCGTGTAGGACTGGAACAGCCAGCTCCAGAAATTGGTTTCGTAGACGGCTTCATCCATGTCGCGCCATTTGACGCCCATGAGTTTCTTTTTCCACGGCAAGATGCCGGAGGCCAGCCAGACGCCCGCCTCATCAATGTACAGCTGATAGCTGCGGATGGTCAGCAGGCGGTAGCCGACGATCAGGGCCGAGCCGATCAGTACCACGAAGGCGGCGCGCGCGTTGTACTTGAAGGCCAGCGGCAGGGCGGCAAAGAACAGCAGCACGGCAATGACGAAAGTGCTGACATAGGCCGTCCAGGATTTGCCGCACAAAAAGGTGGCGCGCTGGCCGGCGCTGGTGGCGATATAGTCGGTCATGGCGTGGGATAGAAACAGGGAAAAACGATCATCGCATGGAACGCGGTGGTGCCGCGCATTTTTTCAATCTCATGGCTTCAAGCCCTCCTGCAGCATGCCCAGCATGTCGCTGGCCGACATGCGCGCTGCCGCGTCGCTGCCTTCCAGCAGACTGTCGGCCAGATCGCGCTTGTGCTGGTGCAATTCGACGATGCCTTCCTCGATCGTGTGCTTCGCCACCAGCCGGTAAATGGTGACGGGACGCAATTGCCCCATGCGGTGGGCGCGGTCCGAGGCCTGGTCTTCCACGGCCGGATTCCACCACGGGTCCATGTGGATCACGTAATCGGCCGCCGTCAGATTGATGCCCATGCCGCCCGCTTTCAGGCTGATCAGGAAAACGTCGCCTTCGCCCGCCTGGAAGGCGTCCACGCGGCGCTTGCGCTCCTGCATGGGCGTGCTGCCGTCGAGATACTGATAGCTGACGCCATGCTGCTCCAGGTGCTGGCGGATGAGTGTTAAATGGTCGACGAACTGGCTGAAGACGAGCACCTTGTGGCGGTTTTCCAGCAAGCCCGACAGCAGCTCGGCGAAGGCCGCCAGCTTGCTGCTGGCCAGGCCCAGTTCCGGCGCCACCAGCTGCGGATTGCAGCAGGCACGGCGCAGCTTCATGATTTCGGCCAGGATCTGGATGGCCTTCTTCGACGCCGGCCCTTCCACCATGGCCAGCTTTTCCAGCGCTTCGCGGCGCAAGGATTCGTATAGCGCCGTTTCCGGCGGCGACAATTCCACTTCCAGCACGATTTCCGTGCGCGACGGCAATTCGGACAGCACTTGCGTTTTTGTCCTGCGCAAGATGAAGGGTGCGATCAGGCGGCGCAGCCGCAAGCGCGCGCCAGCTGCCGCCCGCTTGTCCTGATCTTTCTCAATCGGTCCCGCGAAGCGCAAATTAAACTGGTCGAGAGTGCCCAGCAAACCGGGGTTAATAAAACGGAACAAATTCCACAATTCGCCCAAATGGTTTTCCAGCGGCGTGCCGCTGGCCAGCATGCGGAAGTCCCCTTGCAAGGCCATCACGGCTTGCGAGCGCTTGGTGGCGCCATTCTTGATCGCTTGCGCCTCGTCGAGCACGATGGTATGCCAGCGCACGCCGGCAAACAGGGTCGCTTCCTGCTGCAGCAAGCCATAGCTGGCCACCACCAGGTCGAATGGCTGCAAGGTATCGAGCATGTCGGCGCGGTCGCCGCTGCCGAACAGTTTGATGTTCAGGGTGGGCGCAAAACGCTGCGCTTCGCTGATCCAGTTCATGCAGACGGACGTGGGCGCGACCACCAAGGTGGGGCCGTTGGGCGCGCGCGCCAGGATCAGCGCCAGCGCCTGCAACGTCTTGCCGAGTCCCATGTCGTCGGCCAGGCAGGCGCCCACGCCCCAGTGCGCCAGGCGCGCCAGCCATGCGTAGCCGGCCAGCTGGTAGTCGCGCAAGTCCGCCTGCAGGGTGCTGGGCAGCTGCGGCTGATAATCGTCGAGGGCGCGCAGGCGCAGCAAGTGTTCGCGCCAGAGTTTGTCGGCCTTCACGCCGCCCGCATCGTTGGCCAGCTCTTCCAGTGCGAAGGCGGCCAGCGGGTGGATGTGCACGCCATCGGCATGCGCCTCGCCATACGCGGCCAGTTCGGACAGGCGGCGGTGCAATTCGTCGCTGAGGGCCAGGAACTGGTTGTCGCCCAAGGCCACGAAGCGGCTTTTATTGTTCTGCATCAAGTCGAGCAGGGCGCGCAAATCCATCACCTTGTCTTCATCGATCTGCACTTCGCCACTGGCGGCAAACCAGTCCTTTTCGCTCTTGATATTCAAGCGCATCTGGCCGCTGTCGATGCGTTTCGACACGCGCATGGTTTCGCCTTCCGGCCAGGCCAGCACCATGCCCGCAGGGTCCAGCGCCTGCAATTCCACCAGCAGTTGCAAGCCCAGCGCAGGCTGGCCCAGCAGCCACTCGCCGTGCTCTTCTTCCGCCTCTTCCAGCACCAGGCATTTACCAATCAGCTGGCGCTGCGCTTCGCGTTCCCCGTTCAGGTCGCGCCGCGCTTGCACGGCCCGGCCCGCCACGTCGGCAAACACGCTTTCGGCGCCGCTGCCGGGCGCGTAATAGGCGCCGTTGTCGAGCAGGGGGCGCACTAAAATCTGCATTTTGAGGCCCTGCTGGTAGGGCAGCAGATGCACGTGCAAGCGGTGGTCGGCCGTGATGACTTCCGCGTCGCCGGCGCCACCGCCGATATCCGATTGCACGGTGACCATGGACGAGATGGCGCCGATCGCCTGCATCACCTGTTTTTCCGCGTGCAGGGGCACGGACAGGCCCAGGCCCACGATGGCGCCGATGCGCCGGTGCTCGTCGAGGATGTGCACCACGCGCAAGCGCGTCGGCGTTTCCCGCTGCACCACGACATTGCCGCCGTTGTCGGGCAATGGCGGCTGCATGCCCAGCCACAGCTGCCCCTCGTGCGACTTGATCAGCAACTCGGGCGCGCCGGCGATCAGTTCCACGCGCGTGTCAGGATGGTCGAGCCAGAACACCAGCGGGTGGCCCACCAGCAAGATGGCGGCCTTGTCCAGCTCGATTTCATAGCGCGGTGCCGACGAATAATATTGTTTGAACGGTGCGATGCTGCCCGCCGCGCGCGCGTCTTGCGGCGTGAGGAAATCGATGTCGCCCGCCTCTTCGGCCAGGCGTTTGAGGCCCATGGCGCGGCCCTTGCTCCAGCCACCGCGTGCGTCGCGTTTCTGCTCGCGCACTTCCACGGCCGTCAGGCCGAAACGCGGGTCGAACGCCACCAGCCACACGAGGCGCGAGACGCTGCCGATGGCTTCGGCGGGTGCGTTTTGCTGCAGGTTGATCAGCGCGCTCAGCTGGCGCTGCCACGCTTCCTGGCGCTCGAACCACGGCGCCATGTCCGTCAAGCCGTGCCGCGCCCGTTTGGCGGTCGCATAGCGCTCCTGCTGCGGCTCTCCCAGCAAGCCCAGCAAGCCGGCCGCCTGTGCCGCGATCAGGTCGTAGCCGGCGGCGTCGGCTTGCTGCACCAGCAAGCGCAATTGATCCTTGCGCTCGCTCAATTGCGGTAGCGCCAGCCAGTAGTACAGCAAGGCCTGGAACAGCTGCGCCTGCAAGCCTGTTTCCCAGCTGCGCGTGGGGATGCTTTCCGCCAGCAGCACGCCGGCACGCACCAGGCGCAAGGTGTTCAACTGCTGGTAGACGATGCTGTCGTGGTTCGGCTGCGCGTGCAGCGCGATATCGAGGTAGGTTTCCGCGCTTTTCAGCAGCTTGGCGTCGTTGCCACGCAGCAGGGCCAGCACATACAGGTGGCCGCCGATGCCCGTAAAGCACAGCTTGCGCTTGCCCGCCTCCTTGCGCAGTCCTTTCAGGGCCGTGTCGAAGCCCGCCACGGCGTGCGCATGTTCGCCGCGCAACAGGGCGATGCTGCTGTCGACAAACAGCGCCTGTGGCCCCTGCTGGCCCGCCAGGTAGCGCGCGGCGGCGTCGAGTTCGCCGCACAGCAGGGCATCTTCCGCCAAGGCCAGCGGCAGGGCGGCGCCGATATGGTCGCCGGCCGCCGCCTGGCGCGCGTGGTGGGCGCGCGCATAGCTGCGGATGGCGTGCGCCGTGGCCGGCTCGCGCGGGGCGTTGCCCAGCAGCACGGCGAGGATGTCATCCTGCAGTTGCGGCATGACGAAAGACAGCATTTCCGGCTCGAACGGGCGGCCGAAGATCTCGATCAGCGGATGCAGCTGCTGCGCTTCATAGCACGCCATGCAGGCGGCCAGGATGGCGGCCACGTGGCGCACCTCGTCATTGCGCAACAGGGCGATGCGCAGGCGCGCCACGCCTTGCCGGTAGCTGCGCAATTCCACATAGCCATCCCAGTTGCGGCGCACGGGATTGATGGTTTCGATGGCCTGGCACAGGTCGCGGAACGCCAGGTGCTCGATGGCCGCGCGCATGGCGGGCCAGCGCAGCTTGGCTTCGCAGGCATAGCCGCGTCCCACCACCTCGGACGCCAGCGCATGCCGCGTCAAATGCTGCAGCATGCCCGTGACGGTGAGCAGGGCAAACGGCGTGCCGTCCGGCTCGACGATATTGGCGCGCTGCAAGTGTTCATACACGGCATGCTTGCCCACCGGCTCGCCCGCAATCGCCAGCAAGGCCAGGATCATCTGTTCGTGCTGCTCCAGGGCGGCGAATTCGGCTAGCAGATGTTGGTCACCATTCTGTTCGCTCATGCGGGCAAATTGGCAATATGCACGGGCGGCTCGCCGGCCGCCACGGGCAGGCCGAACACGCGCTGGTAGAAATACAGTTCCGCCTCCAGCGTGCGCACGATGTTTTCCGCCTTGCGGAAGCCATGTCCCTCGCCTTCGAGCGGCACATACGCGACGGGCACGCCGCGCGCCTGCAGGGCATCGACCATCAGCTGCGACTGCTGTGGCGGCACCACCTTGTCATCGAGGCCCTGGAAGAAGATCATCGGGCGCGACAATTTATCCGTGTGGTGGATGGGCGAGCGTTCAAGATACAGCGCCTCGGCCTGCGGCTGCGAGGCGATCAGGTAATCGGTGTAGCGCGATTCGAACTTGTGCGAATCGTCGTCCAGGCCCTTCAGGTCGGACACGCCATAGTAACTGGCGCCCGCCTTGAAGACGTCGTGGAAGGTCAGCGCGCACAGGGTCGTCAGGCCGCCCGCGCTGCCGCCGCGGATGATCAGGCGCTCGGGGTCGGCCAGGCCGTTGGCGGCCAGGTAGCGCGCGCCGGCGATGCAGTCTTCCACGTCGACGATACCCCATTGCCCGCGCAGCGCGTCGCGGTATTCGCGCCCGAAGCCGCTGCTGCCGCCATAGTTGACGTCGAGCACGCCGATGCCGCGGCTGGTCCAGTACTGCGTCGCCAGTTTCAAGGTATTGCTGGCCATGCTGGTGGGGCCGCCATGGCTGATGACGATGACGGGTGGTAATGTGCCTGCCGGCGCCTGCACGTCGCCATTGGTGGGCGCATAAAAAAAGGCGTAGGCCGTGCGGCCATTGCTGCTAGGAAAGCTCAAGCTGCGCGGCACGGACAGGTAAGCCAGCGCCGGCAATTGCGTGATCGACTGCGCCAGCACTTCCAGTTCGTGGTTCGACAGGTCGATGCGCGCCAGTTCCAGCGCGATGGTGGGGCTGCCGCCCAGCAGCGCGACGAAGCCGGGGCCTACGCGCAGTTCGCGGATTTCCTGGTACGGGTGGGGAATCGGCTCCAGTTTCGCCTCGGCCACGTTCAATTGCGCCAGGTAGCTGATGCCGGCCTGGATATACGTGCAGACGATCTCGTCGTCGGACAGAAAACCGTACATGCTGGCGCCGAAGGTCCAGTGCGGCGTGGCAAATTCCGCTTCCATCGGGCACAGCGCCTCGATGTTGGCGCCGTGCAGGCGGTACAGATTCCACCAGCCGCTGCTGTCGGAAACGAAGTGCAGCAAGCCGTTCGGCGACCATTCCGGCTGGCAAATCGACTCGCGCGCGCCACCGGCGATCAGGCGTGGCGACCCCAGGCTGCCGTCCGCGTGCACGTCAGCCAGCCACAGTTCCGTGCCTTGCCACGGCAGGCGCGGGTGGTCCCAGCTGATCCAGGCCAGATGGCTGCCGTCCGGCGACAAACGCGGCGCCGCATAAAAATCGTGGCCGCGCGCCAGCACCGTCTCGTGTCCGTCGAAGCCGACGGCGGCCAGGCAGTTTTCCGGATGCGCGTGCCCTTCTGCCGGGTGCTGCTCGCGCACGGAGATCAGGCGGGCACGGGCCGCATCGACGACGAAGTCCGCATGGCGCGTGTTGCCGCCCGTGGTCAACGCTTCGGGCGCGGCATCGCCGGCCACGCGGTACAGGCAATTGTCGGCGAAATGCGAAAAATACACGGTATCGCCGGCCACGGCATACGCGCCGCCGCCGTATTCATGCACGCGGGTGCGCACGTTGAACGGTGCCGGCGTGAGTTCATCGACCCGCGCGCCGCGCTGGCGCAGCAGGGTGTTGCGGCCCGCTTCGCTGGCGCGCCCGGCCAGCCAGAACACGTCGGCGCCATCCGCCCCGCCCAGGGCCAGCTGCGTCAGCGGCGAGGCGCCAGCGGCGACGATGGCCGCGCTGATCGGCGATGGCCAGATGCCATAAGGGGTGCTGGATGCGGTCGAGGTCATGCGGGCTCCGTGTCGTGGTGGAAAGGGGGGCCTCCAGGCGGCGTCAGGCAGCGCGGCGGCGTGCATCATCATAAAGGAAGGGCCGGCACAACGAAAGTCATCGCTGTGCGTGGCAAATGCTGCAAAGCGGCACCGGAATCAATGAAATGGCGGCGATTGGATGCGATAATACCGCTTCTCCAAGCTCGATTGCCTGCCATGCCACAATTTGCTCCGCTCCAGAATGACACTTTCCTGCGCGCCCTGTTGCGCCAGCCGACCGAGCACACCCCTGTCTGGCTGATGCGCCAGGCTGGCCGCTACCTGCCCGAATACCGCGCCACGCGCGAGCGGGCCGGCTCCTTCCTGGGCCTGGCGAAGAATCCCGATTACGCCACCGAAGTGACCTTGCAGCCCCTGGAGCGCTTCCCGCTCGACGCGGCCATCCTGTTTTCCGACATCCTGACGGTGCCTGACGCGATGGGCCTGGGCCTGTATTTCGCCGATGGCGAAGGCCCGAAGTTCGAGCGCCCGCTGCGCACGGAGCAGGATGTGAAGGCCTTGCAAGTGCCGGACCTGGAGTCGCTCGACTACGTTTTCAAGGCCGTCACGCAAATCCGCACGGAACTCAATGGCCGTGTGCCACTGATCGGTTTTTCTGGCAGCCCGTGGACCCTGGCGTGCTACATGGTGGAAGGCGGCGGCTCGAAAGAGTTCCATACCATCAAGAAGATGCTGTACAACCGCCCTGACCTGATGCACCACATCCTGGCGATCAACGCCACGTCCGTGGCGCAGTACCTGAATGCGCAAATCGATGCCGGCGCGCAAGCCGTGATGATTTTCGATTCCTGGGGCGGTGCGCTGGCCGATGGCGCCTACCAGGAATTCTCGCTGGCCTACATGCAGCAAGTGGTGGCGCAGCTGAAACGCGACAAGGATGGCGTCAAGATTCCCGCCATCGTGTTTACCAAGGGCGGCGGCCAGTGGATCGAGCAGATCGCCGACATCGGCGCCGATGCCGTGGGCCTGGACTGGACCGTCAACCTGACGCGCGCGCGCCAGCTGGTCGGGCATAAAGTGGGCTTGCAGGGCAATCTCGACCCTGCCATCCTGTTCGCCAGCCCCGAGCAGATCCGCGCCGAAGTGGCGAAAGTGCTCAACGCCTTTGGCGCGCCATCGGCAGGCACGGGGCACGTGTTCAACCTGGGCCATGGCATTTCCCAGTTCACGCCGCCGGAATCGGTGGCAGCCATGGTGGAAGCCGTGCACAGCATGAGCCGCGCCATGCGCAGCGGCCAGTAAGCAAGCGCATTCCCCTGGCGCAGGGGCGCAAGAGGCAGGCTTTCCAGCGGAAGCCTGCCTTTTTCTTTGCCGCGCCTTAGCAAGACATACCGACTTATGCACAATTTTTTTTGCTGCGGAAATAAGAGGCAGTCGAAAATCCATGCCCGGGGATGCTCCGCAAGTGCTTGATTATTAAGAAATAAAAAATGCCTTGCCCGGTGGACTTTGTTGCAATTGATAAGGTTATTCTTCCGTTTGCCAGCCTTATTCCTTCATTGTCCACAAAGTTATCAACAGATTCTGTGGATAAAACTGAAAAGTATTTTGTTAACCGATACTTAGCGTCGATGTTCAGGTTTCACCTGAAGTGCATGTTGCACCGCATGATAATTGAACAATGTTTCGCCACCCGTCGGGTAAAACCGAACGCTTGCCCGGCAATTGTCAACTTTGCCGCATAGGGTGGAGATTTTTGTGCAGGGCATGCATCAAAACGGTGCTTATTCCTGTACAAAAAAAATCAGAAATGGTTCAGTTATGCACAGCGGCGGAAATGCCCCACGGATTTATCGCCTTCCGGGGATCAATTTTTAAGTCATTGATTTTAAATAGTTAATTTTTCTTGCGTGCCCCTCTTGACGGCGGTCAAAATTTTCTGTCCACATTTTTATGAAAGTTAATTTTGCTTTGTCCACAAAGTTATCCACAGAATTTTCTTCAGGCATGATGGCACGCTGTCCTGCCTGCTGTTAGGCGTTTGACGGACGAAACAAGTATCATGGCCCGCTGGCTTGATGCCTGACCTCCCGCCGCGCCATTGACCCTGCCGCGCGCTTTTTTATAAGATAGGCCAACTCCCCATGTCGCAGTGCATTTTGACGTCGTGCATCCTGAAAATCGCGCTCGACACGCCCCTGAACGCCCTGTTCGACTACCGCTGGAACGCGGCGGTGGATGCGGATGCCGGCGCGGACGTAGCGCTGCCGCAAGTGGGGCAACTGGCGCTGGTGCCGTTCGGCCGGCGCGAGGTGATGGGGCTGATCGTCGGCATCTCAAGCAGTACCGACGTGCCCGCCGCGAAATTGAAGGACGTGCTGGCCGTGCGCAGCCAGCTGGCGCCGCTGTCGGAGCAGTGGCTGGCGCTGGCCGCCTTTGCCGCCGATTACTACCAGCGTCCGCTGGGCGAGGTGGCGCTGCCGGGTTTACCGAAGAATCTGCGCGTGCTGACCACCGTGGCGCTCGACCGCGCCATCAAGAAGCTGGCCAAGCTGGCCGATGCGCACGATGGCACGCCGCTGAACATGCCGGCCCTGAATGCCGCCCAGCAGGAAGCGGCCGATACCATTGGCGGCGCCCGGGGTTTCAAGCCGACCCTGCTGTACGGCGTGACGGGCAGCGGCAAGACGGAAGTGTATCTGCAAGCCTGCGCCCAGGTGCTGGCGCGCGACGAGGCGGCGCAAATCCTCATCCTGGTGCCGGAAATTAACCTGACGCCCCAACTGGAAGGCAATATCCGCGCGCGCTTTCCCGGCGTCATGCTGGCCACCCTGCACAGCAGCCTGTCCGAAGGCGAGCGCATGCTGCACTGGCTGGCCGCGCACCAGGGCCAGGCACGCATCGTGCTCGGCACGAGATTAGCCATCCTGGCATCCTTGCCGAAACTCAAATTGATCGTCATCGACGAGGAGCACGATCCTTCCTACAAGCAGCAGGAAGGCTTGCGCTATTCCGCGCGCGACCTGGCCGTGTGGCGCGCCTGGCAATTGCAGATTCCCATCGTACTGGGCTCGGCGACACCCTCGCTGGAAAGCTGGCACCACGCGCAGACGGGGCGCTACCGCAAGTTGGAACTGCGCGAACGGGCGGTGAAAAATGCCGTCTTGCCACGCGTCAAGATCCTCGACATGGAGCGCGACAAGCCGAAAGATGGCCTGACCTCGCATCTGATCGCCGCCTTGAAACTGCGCATGGAGCGCGGTGAGCAGTCGCTGCTGTTCCTGAACCGGCGCGGCTATTCCCCCGTCATCTGCTGCGAATCGTGCGGCTGGATCAGCAATTGCACGCGCTGCACCTCGTTCATGGTGCTGCACAAGCCCGAACACCGGCTGCGCTGCCACCACTGCAGCCTGGAATTGCGCATTCCCCGCCATTGCCCCACCTGCGGCAACGTCGATCTGCAGCCGCTGGGACGGGGCACGCAGCGGGTGGAAGAGGGTTTGCAGCAATTGTTTCCCGAGGCGCGCATCTTGCGCATCGACGCCGATTCCACCCGCAAGAAGGGCAGCGCGCAGGAAGCGTTCGACACCGTGCACCGGGGTGAAGTGGATATTTTGATCGGCACGCAGATGGTGGCCAAGGGCCACGATTTCAAAAAGCTGACCCTGGTGGGCATCTTGAATCCGGACACGGCCCTGTTTTCGCAGGATTACCGGGCCAGCGAACGCCTGTTCGCCCAGCTCATGCAGGTGGCGGGCCGGGCCGGGCGCGCTGCGCAGACGGAAGGGGGCAGCGTCAGTGAGGTGCTGATCCAGACGCGCTATGCGCGCCATCCGCTGTACGACGCCGTCGTCAACCACGATTACGACCATTTCGCCACCACCCTGCTGGAAGAGCGGGCGCAGGCGGCGTTGCCGCCCTACCTGTTCCAGGCCCTGCTGCGTGCCGAGGCGCCCGAGCTGGCCACGGCCATCGAGTTCCTGCAGGCGGCCAAGGAGTGCATGGCACACCCGCAAGTGACCATCAATGACCCGATTCCCATGAGCATGACGCGCGTCTACAACGTGGACCGCGCCCAGCTGCTGCTGGAATCGCCCTCGCGGCCGGCCCTGCAGGCGTTTTTAAAAGAATGGCTAAATGAGCTGCGCGCCATGAAGTCGCGCGTGAAATGGTCGCTGGAAGTGGACCCGCTCGATATTTAAATTACTGCAGGTAATCGCGCGCCGACTTGACGATCTGCTCGGACAGCAGCTTGGTAAACGGCGTGTCCAGGGTCCACGCATGCCAGCTCAGCGGTACGTCCAGGGTGCTGCCCGGCAGCAGATCGACCAGTCTTTCTGTCGCCAGCGCTGGCGCGGCCAGGCGCTGCGGCATCAAGCCGTAGGCCAGGCCATCCTGGACGCAGCCGCGGCGCGCCGTTTCCACCGGTAAGGTGTGGTGCGGAAACGGTTCACGCATGCTCAATTTTTCAGCAAGGAAACGCGCCAGCAAGCCGTGCTGGCCCACCACGGCCGGCGCCAGCTGCACCGCCTCGCTACTAAAACCATCGCCGAACCAGTGGCCCGCAAACACGGGTGTCGCCACGCAGACATAGCGCAAGGTGCCCAGCGGCGTGACGCTGGTGGCGGCCGCCGCGTCCAGCGCTGTACCGGACTCGGCCGCCACGCAGCCGAACACGGAGCCGTCGCGCACCATCTGCAAGGCGCTGTCGCTGTCGGCCAGGCGCACGTCGAGCTGGCAGCGGGGCGGCGCCAGCAGGGCGGATAAAGTGGCGGGGAACCAGGTGGCCAGGCTGTCGGCATCGATGGCGATGGCGATTTCCGGCATGCTGACGCTGTTGCCCAAGTCGATGTCGAGCGACGCTTCCATCAGCTTGACGTTGCGGTGATGCACGATCAGGCGCTGGCCCAGTCCCGTCGGCACGGCCGGCTGGCCACGGATGATCAGCAAGCGCCCGCTGGCGTCTTCCAGCGCCTTGATGCGCTGCGAGACGGCCGACTGGGTGATGCCCAGCGCCAGGGCGGCCTTGTCGAAACTGCCATGGCTGGCCACGGCGTCCAGCACGGCCAGCGCGCGATAATCGAGTGATCCCATTAGCTCAGCTTATAAATTCTAAAAATGATTAGTTATACTAATACATATATTGCAGCAAAGTAAAACCTTATTTTCGGCAAACGGGTAGTATCGACCGTTAAGCGCAAACTGGAACAAGGATGACTGGCACGATGAAAACACTACAAGTGGATGTGGCCGTGATCGGCGGCGGCACGGCCGGCATGACGGCGCACAAGGCGGCGCGCATGCAGGGCAAGCGCGTGCTGATGATCGAAAGCGGGCCGTACGGCACGACCTGCGCGCGCGTGGGCTGCATGCCCAGCAAGCTCTTGATCGCGGCGGCCGAGGCGGCCCATGCGGTGGCTGCCGCGCCCGCTTTTGGCGTGCATCCGGGCCCCGTGCGCATCGACGGCCAGCAAGTGATGGCCAGGGTGCGCAGCGAGCGCGACCGCTTTGTCGGTTTCGTGCTCGACGGCGTCAACGCCATCCCCGACGAAGAAAAGCTGCGTGGCCATGCGCGTTTTATTTCCCCCGGCACATTGCAGGTGGATGAACACACCATCGTCGAAGCTGCCAGCGTGGTGATTGCCACCGGTTCCACGCCCATCGTGCCGCCCGAGTGGCGGGCGGCGGGCGACAGAGTCATCACCAGCGACGCCGTGTTCGAATGGACGGACTTGCCGCAATCGGTCGCCGTGGTCGGCGGCGGCGTCATCGGCCTGGAGCTGGGCCAGGCGCTGGCGCGGCTGGGCGTGCGCGTGACGGTGTTTGCGCGCGGCAATAAGGTCGCGCAGCTGACGGACCCGCTGGTGCTGCGCGAGGCGGGCGCCGTGCTGGCGCGCGAACTCGACATCCGCTTCCAGACCACGGTGGCGCACGTGGGAAAAACATCGGATGGCAGCGGCATCGCGCTCACCAGCCGCGATGGCGCGGGCGCGGAAAAAACCGAGCAGTTCGAGTATCTGCTGGCCGCCATCGGCCGCCGTCCGAACGTGGATCACATCGGCCTGGAGACGGCGCAAATCGAGCTCGACCGCCACGGCATTCCCCTGCATGACCCGCATACCATGCAATGCGGCAAGAGCGCCATCTTCATCGCGGGGGATGCCGACAACGCCTTGCCGCTGCTGCCCGAAGCGGCTGACGAGGGCCGCATCGCCGGGGAGAATGCGGCGCGCTTTCCTGACGTCAAACCTGGCTTGCGCCGCACGCCGCTGGCGATCGCCTTCACGGAACCGCAGATCGCCACCCTGGGCGCCACCTACCAGCAACTGTGCGTCAGTCACGCGGGCCGCTTTGCCGTGGGTGCCGTGTCGTTCGGCAACCAAGGCCGCAGCCGCGTGATGCTGCAAAACCAGGGCATGCTGCGCGTGTATGCGGAGTTTGGCAGCAAGCGTTTTCTCGGCGCAGAACTGATCGGCCCACGGGCGGAACACTTGAGCCATTTGCTGGCCTGGGCGTGCCAGGCCCAGCTGACGGTGCCGGCCATGCTCGACATGCCGTTTTACCACCCCGTCATCGAGGAAGGCGTGCGCACTGCCTTGCGCGAGCTGGCGCTGCACCTGGAGAAAGACCCGGAACACGCGCCCGGCTGCGCCGATTGCTCGCCTGGCGTCTGATGCAATTTTGATATTTAAACAATTTTGTAGACAAGCGCACATGATTGCGCGATCATCGTTGCCACATTGGAATATTGATTAAAAGCAAAAAACATTTCAAATGGTATATGGCCACGACCACCCGATGGTAAAAAGGGTGGCGGCTAGCGATGACGGAGACGATGTGAAAATTCGGCGCATTTATGCGGGAGAACTCGCCCTGGGCGTGGCCTTGCCCTGGGACGTGCATGGCGAGACGGGTGGCTTGCTGGCCAGGCTGGGCCATGTCATCAGCAGCGAGAACCAGATCGAATTGCTGCTGGCGCGCGGCGTCATCGCCGATACCAGCGCCGACCTGCCGCGCACGGCCACGGAAGCACCTTCGGCCCTGCGCATGCTGAACCTCGTCACGGCGGGCCTGGCCCTCGTCTTGCCGGCCATTGCTGCCGGGCAGGCGGGCAGCCACGCGTCCTTGGCGCCGCTGGCGCAGTTGGTGGAAGAGGCGGTGGCACTGGACGCCGACGTGGCGCTGGCCTGCATCCTGCACAACCAGGGCGCGGGCGACTTTGCCGTGCGCCACAGCGTCGACACGGCCGTCATCACGGCCTTGCTGGCGCGCGCCCTGAAACTCGACGATGCCATCGTACGCAGCGTGGTGCTGGCGGCGCTGAGCATGAATGTGGGCATGCTGGAACGGCATGCGGATTTCCAGCACAAGGCGGGCCCGCTCGATGCGCAGGAACGCGCCTATTTGCGCGCCCATCCGCAAGTCGGTGTCGACTTGCTGCGCGCGGCGGGCGTCACGGACGCCGTCTGGCTGCAAGCCGTGCTGCAGCACCATGAAAATATCGATGGCAGCGGCTATCCGCTGGGCACGCAAGGCGAGGCGATCGGCATCGGCGCGCGCCTGATCATGCTGGCCGACCGCTATTGCGCGCGCGTGTCAAGGCGCAGCTATCGCCGGCCTCTGCTGCCGAACGTGGCCCTGCGTGAAATGCTGATGGCCGACAAGGCCACCCTGGATGCGCCGCTGGCGTCCCTGCTGGTGCGCGAGCTGGGCATCTACCCGGTCGGCACCTTCGTCAAGCTGTTGAATGGAGAAATCGGCGTCGTCACGCGCAAGGGCTTGAATGCCACCACGCCCCACGTGCAGTCGCTGATCGGCCCGCGTGGCGCGCGCCTGGACGTGCCGCTGCGGCGCGATACGCGCGTGGACTTGCACGCCATCCGCGAAGTGCTCAGCGCGGAGCAGGCGGGCCTGCAGTTTCGTCCCGACCAGCTGTGGGGCAGCAGCGCCAGGGCGTGATTGCTGTGTCATTTATGTCACTGTATTTGCAAAAATAATAATTGATTAATTGCAATTACTGCAAAAGATTATTACCATTAGTTTCCTGATGGTTACAAATACAGCGTTGGCCGATAGCGGCGAGAGGTCGTCAAACTCCCGTTGCAGATCTCAGCCATGACCACATGATCCGTATCTACACTGGAGCTTAGCGATGAAAAAACTGATCTGCCTGATGGCCCTGTCCGGCGCCGCCCTGTTGTCCAATGCGCACGCCGCCACGGTGTTTTCCGACAACCACAGTGGTTTGGGCGCCTTGGCCAGCCCTGGCCAGATTACCGATACTTTTACCGCCTCGGCCGGCGCGGCATTGCTGAGTTTCGAGATTCAAGGATATGCCAGTCTGGATGGCGCGAATGATTATGCGGACGTCTTCAAGCTGAGCGTCAACGGCACGACGCTGCTGACGGGCAGCTGGGACCTGGGCGGCGGCGGCGCCAACGTGATTTACCTGAACCCCAACAATGCCACCGTCAATGCCCAGACGAACGGCGCTTTCAGCGGCGGCAAAGCCAGCGTCTACATTCCGATTGCCTTGTTGAGCGGCCTCAACTCGATCACGTATTCCTACTCGGGCAATGCGCAAGGCCTCGGTGACGAAGGCTGGGGCATCAACGCCGTGAACGTGTCGGCCGTGCCGGAACCCGGCACCTACGCCATGCTGCTGGCCGGCCTGGGCCTGGTGGGTTTCATGACGCGGCGCAAGGCAGCGAAAAAAGCGGCGTAACGGTCAGTTCAACAGACCCGCATCGAGGCGGCCCTCGGCCGCCAGTTCGCGCATCACGCGCACCGTATCGATGTCGGATTCCTTGTAGGCGGAGCGGCGGAAATCGTCGTACAGGGCGTTGGCCGCATCGGTGGCCGCGTCGTGGCCATCGTCGTACTGGAAGCGCACCCACAGGCTGGCCTCGTCGGGCATCTCGATCGTCATCACCAGCGAGGACTTGCTGATGTCCTTTTGCGCCGCCACTTCATAGCGCACCTGCAGTTGCGGCACCAGCACCACCTTGTCATTGATGACCAGCTCGCCATAGCGCAGGCTGCGCGCGAAACCGGCGTCGCTGCGCTCGCTGATCTGGCACTCGTCCAGGTGCGGCACGAACAGCCTGGGCGACTCGGCGCGCAAGACCAGGCCGCGCCAGACTTGTTCCAGGGTCAGGGTGTCGATCAGCGGGTTGAGCGGATCGTTGATTTCAATCAGGTGTTCAAATTTCATGGGGCTGTCATTCGGTAAGTGGGCGCGCACGGGCGATATAGGCGGAATGGTACTCCAGGCTTGACATCGCCGCACGCATGGCATGGGCCAAGATGGCGGCACAGGGCGAGATATCAATGCCATTGCCTGTCTTTCCCGCAGATCTTGCCGTGCAAATGGGGTGCGCGACGCTGTTACAATGGGCTGCTGTTCCCTGCGGAAATACCCTGATGTCCAAAGCACCACAGTTCGGTCTGAATGCGCCCCAAAGCGAAGCGGTTACCTACCTCGACGGCCCTTGCCTGGTGCTGGCGGGCGCCGGTTCGGGCAAGACGCGCGTGATCACGCAAAAGATCGCCCATCTGATCGAAGACCGTGGCTATGACCCGCGCACCATCGCCGCGCTGACCTTCACCAACAAGGCGGCGCTGGAAATGCAGGAACGCATCGCCAAGCTCTTGAAGCAACCGCGCCAGGCCAAGCAGTTGACGGTATCGACTTTCCACTCACTGGGCGTGAAAATCCTGCGCCAGGAAGCCAACGGCGTGGGGCTGAAGGACCGCTTCTCCATCATGGACAGCGACGACTGTTTTTCCCTCGTGCAAGACCTGGCCATTACCACCGATAAACAGGTGATCCGTGGCATCCAGGGCGCCATGTCGCTGTGGAAAAACGGCCTGATCGACCCGGACATGGCGCTGGCGCAAGCCAAGGACGAGGACGAGGCGAACGCGGCGCGCATCTACCGCAGCTATGTGGCGACGCTCTCCGCGTACCAGGCCGTCGATTTCGACGATCTGATCCGCCTGCCGGTGGAACTGTTCCGCAACAACGGCCCCGTGCGCGACAAGTGGCAGCGCCGCCTGCGCTATCTGCTGGTCGACGAATACCAGGATACGAACACCTGCCAGTACGAACTGGTGAAACTGATGGTGACGGGCATCGGCAAGAAGCCGATGTTTACGGCCGTGGGCGACGATGACCAGGCCATTTATGCGTGGCGCGGCGCCACGGTGGAAAACCTGAAGACGCTGGAGACGGATTTCCCCGACTTGCGCGTCATCAAACTGGAGCAGAATTACCGCTCCACCATGCGCGTGCTGAACGCGGCCAATGCCGTCATCGGCAACAACCCGAAACTGTTTGAAAAGTCGCTGTGGTCGGAACATGGCCTGGGCGAGCCGATCAAGGTGCTGGGCATGCAGACGGACGAGCAGGAGGCGGAGCAAGTCGCCATCATGATCTCGGCCGACCATTTTGAACGCAAGAACAAGTTTTCCGATTATGCGATTTTGTACCGCGGCAACCACCAGGCGCGCATCATCGAGCAGTGTCTGCGCAAGGAGCGCATTCCGTACACGATCTCCGGTGGCCAGAGCTTCTTCGACAAGGCCGAGATCAAGGACATCATCAGCTATCTGCGCCTGCTGGCCAACGAAGACGACGACCCGGCTTTTATTCGCGCCGTGACGACGCCGCGCCGTGGCGTGGGCCAGTCGACTCTGGAAGTGCTGGGCGCGTTTTCGGGGCAGTGGCAGTGCTCGCTGTTCCAGGCCGTCTTTAAAGGCGGCATCGAGGCCAAGCTGACGGACCGCCAACTGGGGCCATTGCGCGACTTCTGCAACTTCATCAATGACCTCGAATCGCGCGCCAGCCGTCCCGGCGCGGCCGGCAGCGGCGACAATGCGGCCGAAGTGCTGGACGACATGATGAAGGAAATCCACTACGAATCGTATCTGTACGACGCCTTCGAGGAACGGCAAGCGCAAAGCAAGTGGCAGAACGTGCTGGAATTCGTCAACTGGCTGAAGGAACGGGGCCGGGGCGGCAAGGACCGCGACGGCGAAGAAAAGAACGTGCTGGAATTGACGCAGATGGTGGCCCTGATGACCATGCTCGAAGGCAAGGACGAAGAGCAGGATGCCGTGCGCATGTCCACCCTGCACGCCTCGAAAGGGTTGGAGTTCCCGCACGTGTTTCTGGTCGGCGTGGAAGAGGGGATTTTGCCGCACAAGGGCGACCCTGACGCGCCGGCCGAAACCATCGCCGCGCGCATCCAGGAAGAGCGGCGTTTGATGTATGTGGGCATCACGCGCGCCCAGCGCACCTTGCACGTCACCTGGTGCAAGAAGCGCAAGCGGGCGGGCGAGCAAGTCCATTGTGACCCGTCGCGTTTCATCAAGGAAATGCAACTCGACGTGGGCGACGCCGTGCCAACCGAGTCGGAAATCATTTCGCCGAAAGAACGTCTGGCGCGCATGAAGGCCTTGCTGGCCACGTCGAAGGCTTAATTAGAGAACGTTCAGGCTTCCACGGCGCCGTCCGGCGTGGTTTTGGGCACGATGGTCAGCTGCATGCCCAGCGCATCGAGCATCTTTAAAATGGTTTCGAAGCGCGGCTTGCTGCCTTCGCGCAAGGCTTTATACGCGCCTTCGCGCGTGATGTCGGCCCTGGCCGCCACCTTGCCCATGCCATAGGCGCGCACCACGTCGTTCATGGCCGACTGGAACAGTTCGGCGTTGCCGGTGGCGACGATTTCGCTCATGTAGGCGGCCACGGCGGCTTTGCTGGTCAGGTGTTGCGCCGGGTCAAATTTGCTCAGGCCTAATGCTTCCAGGTCGTCGAGGTCGAAGGTGTCATGGTCGCTATGTTGGTTCATTTTTTTCGTGCTCCTGTGGATGCCGCCGCCGCTTTCTTCAGGGCCGCTTGCCGGGCTTTCAAGTCCCTGAGGATCGCTTGCGCCTGCTTGATGTCGCGTTGCTGGCTGGACTTGGTGCCGCCCAGCAGCAGCAAGATCAGGGTGCCCCGATTCGTTTCGTGAAAATACACGCGCCAGCCGGGTCCCGTCTGTAAAAAACGCAGCTCGCACACGCCTTCGCCCACTGGCCGCCAGTCGCCCTTTTTTCCGTGCTGCAAATGCTTGATGCGCGCATCGATGGCGGCGGCCGCCACGTCGTGCAGGGAATCTTCCCAGCGCCGGTATTCGGCCGTCTTGCGCGTATCGATCAGGTCAGGCAAGGTGGATACGTCCATTGTAATCGTTTGTTCTCATTCGTCAAGCGGTTTGATTCAGCCATCGGGGAAGAATAGGCAGAAATGGCCACCTGACCGATGGGGAATGGACGAGGTTTGTGCTGGCTCACGCCGCTGCGGCGGTAGAATGCCGCTTTCAGTCAGGAATCACCGAGAGCACCATGGACAATGCAGAACAGATGGAAGTACGTTTCGTCGATATCGAAATCAAGCTGGCGCAGCAGGAAGACCTGGTCGAGTCGCTGAACCAGATGGTGTACCAGCAGGGCAAGCGCATCGACCAGCTGGAAGCGATGCTGCACAAGCTGGGCGAACACGTGCGCGACGGGGCGCAGCAGGCGAATGGCGGACTGGTGAACGACCGTCCGCCGCACTATTAATCAAGGGAATTGCCTGGTTACCGCTGCTCGTCCAGCGCGGTCCATGCCGGCAACTGGTGCTTGCGCCGATCGCGGGCATAGACGCTGGCCATGGCGATGCCAAACAGGCTGCCTGCCGCACAGGCCGCCACCAGCGCCGCCAGGGGCGATAACGGGGTGGCTGCATCGGGCCGCGACCAGAAAAAAAACCACATGATCAGGCCCCAGAACATGCCGAACCAGAGCCCCATACCGAGCGCGGTACGCAGAAAGGACAGGAAATGCGGCGGCGGAACCTGCACGCCGGCCTTCCACAACAGGCGTATCAGCGGCGGCGCATAGTGGCTGCGGGCCATGCCCGTGTTGCTCAACAGTTCCAGGGCGCGTGTCTTGCGGTGCTCAAAGCTCATGGATTCTCCGTGTATTGTTGCCGAATGGATACTATATGCCATACAGGTCAGCTGAGTATTGATATTTTTCATTGCTGCGGGCAGGGGAGCTGCCGTATCAGCGTGCATGTCCGGAGAGTCGGGCATGAAAACCTTTCATGTATGAGCGTATCGCTACCATCGGTAGTTGCGGGTGACGCAAGTGTGTCAGGCTGTTATTATTTCAGGCTGGCCCGCGACACAATCGCGGCTCTCTTGCGTTTCTTGAAAGAAGACATGACCCGTCCAACAATGCTCGTCATCGCCGCCAGCCTGATGCTGGCGCCAGCCGCCGTCGCTTTTGCCGCTACCGCGGCCTTGCCCGCCTCGAACCCGTTTGCGCAAGCGAGCAGCCTGCCATTCAACTATCCGCCGTTCGACAAGGTACAGGACGCCGACTACGCGCCCGCCTTTGCGGCCGGCATGGCCGCCAACCTGGCGGAAATCAACGCGATTGCGAATAACAAGAAGCCAGCCACATTCGACAACACCATCGTCGCCATGGAACGTTCGGGCCAGCTGCTGAGCCGCGTGCGCACCGTGTTTTCCGTGATGTCCGGCTCGAACACGAATGACACGATCCAGGGCCTGGAACGCGAACTGGCGCCGAAAATGGCGGCCCACAGCGACGCGGTCATGCTCAACGACAAGTTGTTCAAGCGCATCGACACCCTGTACGCCAAGCGCGACAAGCTGGGCCTCGATGCCGAATCGAAACGCCTGCTGGAACGCTATCACACGGATTTTGTACGCGCGGGCGCCAAGCTGTCGGCGGCTGACAAGCAAAAGCTGCGCGCCTACAACGGCCAGCTGGCGGCCCTGTCGACCAAGTTCGCGCAAAATGTGCTGAAAGAATTGAACGCCTCGGCTGTCGTCGTCGATACGCGCGAAGAACTCGACGGCCTGTCACCGGCCGCCATCGAAGTGGCTGCCGGCCTGGCCAAGAAGCGCGGCCTCGATGGCAAATACGTGATCGCCCTCGTCAACACGACGGGCCAGGCGCCGCTGTCGCTGCTGACCAACCGCGCCGTGCGCGAACGCATCATGGCCGCTTCGCAAGCGCGCGGCAGCCGTGGCGGCGAGTTTGACAATACCGCCGAAGTGCTGGAACTGGCGAAACTGCGCGCCGAACGTGCCGCGCTGATGGGCTACCCGAACTATGCTGCGTATTCGCTGGAAGACCAGACGGCGCACGACACCACTGCCGTAAACGCCCTGCTGGGCGAGCTGGCAAAACCGGCCGTCGTCAATGCGCGGCGCGAAGCGGACGATATCCAGAAGGTCATCGATGCAGGCAAAGGCGGCTTCAAGGTGGGCGCCGCCGACTGGGCTTTCTATAGCGACAAGGTACGCGCCGAACGCTACAACTTTGATGAGACCCAATTAAAACCGTACTTTGAAATGCACAGCGTGTTGACCAAGGGCGTGTTCTTTGCCGCTGGCAAGTTGTATGGCCTCACTTTCAAGCAGCGCACCGACTTGCCCGTCTACACGTCCGACATGCTGGTGTACGACGTCTTCAATGAAGACGGCACGCAACTGGCCATTTTCACGCTGGACCCTTACGCGCGCAGCAACAAGCGCGGCGGTGCCTGGGCGAATGCCTACGTGGGCCAGTCGAGTTTGCTGAATCGCAAGCCGGTGATTGCGAATAACCTCAACATTCCGAAGCCGGAAGCGGGCCAGCCGACCCTGATGACGTTTGACGAAGTCAACACCATGTTCCACGAATTCGGCCATGCGTTGCACGGCATGTTTTCGAACGTGAAATACCCACGCTTTGCCGGCACCAGCGTGCCGCGCGACTTCGTCGAATACCCGTCGCAAGTCAATGAAATGTGGGCGCTGTGGCCGGAAGTGCTGCAAAACTACGCCAAGCACTACCAGACGGGCGCGGCCATCCCGGCCGAGCTGCTGGCCAAAGTGACGGCGGCCGACAATTTCAACCAGGGCTATAAAACCACGGAATACCTGGCATCGGCCCTGCTGGACCAGCGCTGGCATCAGCTGACCCCGGCACAGATCCCCACCGACGTGCTGGCGTTTGAAAAAACCGCCTTGACGGAGGCGGGTGTCGATTTCGCCCCGGCGCCGCCACGCTACCGCACCACGTATTTCTCGCACGCATTCGCGGGCGGCTACTCGGCCGGCTATTACGCCTACCTGTGGTCGGAAAAGCTCGATGCCGACACGGTCGAGTGGTTCAAGGAAAACGGCGGTTTGACGCGCAAGAACGGCGACTGGTTCAGAGCCAAGTTGCTGTCGCGCGGCGGCAGCGCCGATGCGCTCGACATCTACCGCAACTTCCGCGGCCGCGATGCGAAGATCGAGCCGCTGCTGCAACGCCGTGGCCTGAACGGTAAATAAGTCGGCAAGTAACAGGGTGATTCCGGCCTCAAGGCCGGATCAATGAAAAAATGGCTGCCAAGCAATTGGCGGCCATTTTTATTTGGCGATGTTGGTTGTAAACCGTGGTAAACCGCGCAGTTGGCGTGCTGCACCACAGGATAGCCCATGTTGGATGACGCCTGTGTGACAGGCTGCTATGATCTGCCACTGGCCCGCGACGCGATCGCGGTTCTTCCCGCGCTTCCTGAAAGATGTCATGATCCGTCCACAACTGCTCGTCATCGCCGCCAGCGTCATGCTGGCCCACGCCGCTCCTTCCGCCCTGGCCGCCGCCGCACCCGCCGCCGCCATCAGCGCCCAGAATCCCCTGTTGAAAGTCAGCCCGCTGCCATTTCAGATGCCGCAGTTCGGCCTGATCAAGGATGCTCACTACGCGCCGGCGTTTGCCGAAGGCATGAAACGCCAGTTGGCCGAAGTCAATGCGATTGCCAGCAACCGCCAGGCGCCCACGTTCGAGAACACCATCGTCGCGCTGGAGCGCACGGGACAGCTGCTGCACCGCGTGCATAGCATCTTCAGCAACATGACCTCGACCAATACCAATGCCGTGCTGGAAGCGGTGGAAGTGGACGTGTCGCCGAAACTGGCTGCGCACGGCGACGCCATCACCCTGAATCCGAAACTGTTCACCCGCATCGACACCCTGTACGCCAAGCGCGACAAGCTGGGCCTCGATGCCGAATCCTTGCGCTTGCTGGAACGCTATCACACGGATTTCGTGCGCGCCGGCGCCAAGCTGTCCGATGCGGACAAGGAAAAACTGAAAGCCTATAACGCCGAACAGGCGGGCCTGGAAACGGCCTTCGCGCAAAACGTGCTGAAGGAAACGAATGCCAAGAGCATCGTCGTCGACACGCGTCTTGAACTGGCCGGCATGACGGACAGCGATATTGATACGGCCGCCGCAGCCGCCAAGGAACGCGGCTTGAACGGCAAGTTCGTCATTGCCCTGGTCAATACCAGCGGCCAGCCGCCGCTGGCGGTATTGACGGATCGCAAGACGCGTCAGCGCCTGATGGATGCGTCGCTGAACCGGGGCAGCCAGGGCGGCGAGTTCGACAACCGCGCCATCGTGCTGAAGCTGGCCAAATTGCGCGCCGAACGGGCCAGCTTGCTCGGTTACGCCAATTACGCCGCGTATTCGCTGGAAGACCAGACGGCGAAGACCACGACGGCCGTCAACACCTTGCTGTCGGAACTGGCGAAACCGGCCGTCGCCAATGCGCGCCGCGAAGCGGCCGACCTGCAGCAAATCGTCGATGCCGAGAAGGGCGGTTTCCAGGTGGCAGCAGCCGACTGGGCCATCTACACGGACAAGCTGCGCAAGCAGCGTTTTAATTTCGATGAAAACGAACTGAAACCGTACCTGGAACTCAACAGCGTGCTGAACAACGGTGTCTTCTTTGCCGCGAACAAGTTGTATGGCATCAGCTTCAAAGAACGCAAGGACTTGCCGGTGTACAACCCGGACGTGCGCGTGTATGACGTGCTCGATGCCAACGGCAAGCCGCTGGCCCTGTTCATCGCCGACTTCTATGCGCGCGGCAACAAGCATGGCGGCGCGTGGATGAATGAATACGTGTCGCAGTCAATGTTGATGGGCACGCATCCCGTCGTCGCCAACCAGTTGAATATTCCGAAGCCACCGGCCGGCCAGCCGACGCTCTTGACCTTCGATGAAGTGACGACCATGTTCCACGAATTCGGCCATGCGCTGCACGGCATGTTTTCGAACGTGAAATACCCGCGCTTTGCCGGCACCAGCGTGCCGAGCGACTTCGTCGAATATCCGTCGCAAGTCAATGAAATGTGGGCCGTCTGGCCGGAAGTGCTGCAAAACTACGCCAAGCACTACCAGAGCGGCGCGGCCATGCCGCAGGAACTGCTCGACAAGGTCACGGCGGCGAAGAAATTCAACCAGGGCTTCATGACCACGGAATACCTGTCGGCGGCCCTGCTGGACCAGCGCTGGCACCAGCTGGCGCCGGGCCAGATCCCGACGGACGTGCTGGCCTTTGAAGCGGCATCGTTGAAAGACGCTGGTGTCGACTACGCGCCCGTGCCGCCGCGCTACCGCACCAGCTACTTCTCGCACAGCTTCTCGGGCGGCTACTCGGCGGCATACTATGCCTACCTGTGGTCGGAAAAGCTGGACGCGGAATCGGTCAACTGGTTCAAGGAAAACGGCGGCCTGACGCGCAAGAATGGCGACTGGTTCCGCAGCAAATTGCTGTCGCGCGGCGGCAGCGTCGATGCGCTGCAACTGTTCCGTGACTTCCGTGGCCGCGACGCCACCGTGGAACCGCTGCTGGAACGCCGCGGCTTGAACGCGCAGTAAAAAAGTGCGTGCGCCTCAATGATTCCAGAATTCATTGAGGTCATCCTGATACTCCGAATCAGGATAGAGCGGCTGGCGCGGCGGGCGTTCGGGCATGGGATAGCCGTGCTTGCGCGTCCAGGCGCGCAGGTCGGCAATCACGCCGGGCCGTTCGCCGCCCGGGCATTCGTGCAGGCATAGCCACTGCTTGCCCTGCATGCCGATGACGGGTTTGGGCGGGTCTTCAAAGCGCGACCAGCCCACCAGCTCGCCAATGAAGTTGCCGCGCTTGCTGTAGGTGGTGACGTCGATATACGGTTGCCCGGGGTCGTACAGCTGGGCGGTCCATTCGCGGCAGCCGACATGGCCGCTAGGGTCGTCCTTTTTCCAGTTAATCTCATAGCGAAAGGCATCGAGAGTGCTACAGACGGCAGGTGAAAAGGATGAGGCGCCGGGAATGCCCTGATCCCAATTTGCAATCTTGTAAGGCTTCTCATACGGTTCGTTGTTGCGGGTAAGGACGAGGCTGCGGATGAGCGATATCTTGCCGGTATATTGCGACAATACAGGATCGTTGTTTATAACGCGGCCATTGCGATCAAACGAGATCAGCACGGTGGCAGTATGCGCGGTCTTCGAAGTGATAACTTGCGTCGATTGCGTAAAGAGCTCTTTGGCGTTCAGGTAAACATAGGGTTCTGATTGTTTACCGTCCAAGGCATTACGTTTTTTTGCAAATTGAATACTCCGCCTCATGTAATTTTGCGCATCCATGAACAAGACATAGCGGATTTCCCAGCGGTTATCGAGCCACTCTCTGGAAGGATCACGTTTTTTTTCCGGGGATGCTGCGTGAGTGGCGCTGGCCCCGAAGATCAGTGTTGCAAGCACGCGGAAAAAGAAAGTGACTTTCATAAAATATTAGGCTCTTTCACAGTGATGTGCAGATGATGGGAGTGTATTTTCTCGTTGCCGTTGCGCTGCTCGTTTGCTACCGGGGGGGGTAGGTCGCCAGTATCTGGCTCCATGTACCATGGATCGAAAATCTGTGATACCAAAGTGTGCTTGCCCAGTCGACTACGCAATACATTCATCAAGACTGGTTCGCTTTCATTCCTTGCCTTATTCCATTGATCTTTCGCTTCATCTCTTCTACCAATTTTCTGCTCCCTTTCGCTTTGTGTTTGTGCAGTACCATTGTTATTCAAATTTACTTGTTTGCTCGCTTCCATATACTCTTCATAACGCTGCTTTTCCTGCGTAGTGACATTCGGATTCCTGCCCCCCGCGCCAGTCAGTCCGACGCGGTTGATGTGCACTGTTTGACTGGCGTTGGCGATGTAGACGATATCGAGCCCCAGGCCGGCGCGGTGGGCGATCGAACCGAGCATGGGCCGCCAGCACGAGGTCACATGCACTTCGGTGACGCCGGCCTTGTACGCTTCGCTCAGCAGGGCGGCGAAGGCGGCCGGGTGGGTGCGCGGCAGCACGTCCTTGAGCAGGGAGTAGTAGGTGATGTTGGCGCGTGCATTCTCGGAATCGGCGAAGGCGACGCGCAAGGCATGCGCCAGCGCCACGTCGCTGGCGGGAAACTGGACCAGCAGTTGCGCGGCGGGCAGGCCGCTGTAGATGGCGCGCACGGCGACGCGCACGGGGGGCGGGGTTTCTGGCGGCAGGATGGCGTCGGCTTGCGCCGCCGTATACAGATGCGAAATCTGCATCCAGATGTCACCCGTCAGCAGGGCCTTGTAGCAATCGACGGCGCGCTCGCCGGGCTGGTCCGCCTGGCGCGTGACCGAGGTGCCCACCTCGGCGCGCGCATGGCTGATGCGGCCTTGCTTTTCCGTGATGACGACCTCGACGTCATGCTCGCCCACTTGCAGCGCATACACGGGTTCACGCCGGAAATCGGGGTGCACATCGCTGTTGAGAAACAAGGCGACGCGCGCGCCCGGTGCCACCAGCAACTCGATGCTGCGCTTGCTGCCGCTCAGCTTGCGCAGATTGGGGGCGGCTTCCTGTACCTTGCCATCGATCGATACGCGATACGGCAGCGCCAGGTCGCGTTTCGTCGCGCTCGTATCGAAGACGTAGCGCACCTTGCGCCGGGCGCTGACATTGACCGTCGTCAGCGAAGTGCTTGCCGTCAGCGTGCCTGTCGCGGCAGGCGCTGCTTCAGTCATGCTCGCCGCCAGGCTCCGTCGCCGGTGTCTGTGCGCTGGTTTCCCAGAATAACTGGACGCTGGCCGGGTCGTGGCCGCTGACCGTCTCGGTGCGGCCGTCGCTGTCGGTCACGCCGCGTACCGTGCGTCCATCGGGCAACAGCATGCGGTACGGCAGGCCCGCCACCGGTGCGCCCGACTCTTCATCGAGCGCGCGGAAGGCCGCGCTGTAGTTGCCAGCGGCGGCAGCGGGCGCCAGGGTAGCCATTGCCGGCGCTGCCGCCGGCGCATCGTCGATCTGCATCGTATGCTGGGTCGCCATCAGCTTGGCGCCGCATGCCGTGCGCATGCCATCCACGGCGGTGCCGATGCCGGCATACGTATGAAAATCCAGGCCTTCGGCGATAGGAAAGTTGCCCTTGCATTTAGGGCAGAAGGTCATGTGACCCCGCTGCGCCACTTGGCGCCCGTTGGTGGTCACGTTGGCATTGCCTTCCAGTACTTTACCGCCGTGGCTGGTGGGATCGCCCTTGCAGATGACTGCGCGCATCATTTGCTTCTCCTGCAGAAACAAAAGTTTCAATGTAACGGGCTGGGAAATTGGCAAGCTGATCTGGCGCAAGTGAGTGCCTTGCGGGAGCGGATGGGCAAGAGGATTTATGGCAGAATCGTGCCTGCCAACTTTTACGAGTAAGATAAAGCCATGAGCAAGGAACTGCAGGGCCTCACGCTGGAAACCATCCTGACGCGTCTACAATGCCACTACGGCTGGGATGGTCTGAGCAAGCACATCGATATCAATTGCTTTATCAGCGATCCCAGCATCAAGTCGAGCCTGAAGTTTTTGCGCAAGACCCCGTGGGCCAGGAGCAAGGTGGAACAATTGTTCCTGGACACGCAATTTACTGACTGACAGGAAAAAGATATGGATAGCAAACTCAAGGAATCGCTGCAACAGCTGCAATCGACCATCGCATCTGGCGATCCTGTGGATGAAGAAACGCATGGTTTGCTGCAAAAGCTCAATGGTGATATTCAGCAACTGCTGGAAAAGCGCGCCGCGCAGGAACAGGACGAAGAGTCGACCACCTATGGCCTGGCCGAGCGCAGCCAGGAATTATCGGCCAAGTTCGCCGTCAAGCATCCGAAACTGGAGCCGGCGTTGCGGGAATTAGGTGAGATTTTAGCGAATATGGGGATCTGATGTAACCCGGGGAAAAGCTGGGGTCAGACCCCTGAAGGGTCTGACCCCAAGGGCCACATTTCCCCAAGTGATTGAAAAATAAACGTTTTTCATACAAAAATCCAACAGTAAAAAACAGGCCGTCAGGTTGGAAATGGCCAATTCCGGTACAATCCGTACCCTATGAGCTCCCCTACCAATTTATTTGCGACCGTTCCCAAGCGGTCTGCCCGCGCTGCCGTGGCGCCTTTCCTGCCGATGTCGCGTGCCGAGATGGACGCGCTGGGCTGGGACCAGTGCGACGTCATCCTCGTCACGGGCGACGCCTACATCGACCATCCGAGTTTCGGCATGGCCCTCGTTGGCCGCCTGCTCGAAGCGCAAGGCTACCGCGTCGGCATCATCAGCCAGCCGGACTGGCTGTCGGCCGACGCCTTCCGCATCCTCGGCAAGCCGCGTTTGTACTACGGCATTACCGCCGGCAACATGGATTCCATGGTCAACCAGTACACGGCCGACCGCAAGATCCGCTCCGACGACGCCTATACGGCGAATGCCGAACCGAATAAACGCCCGGACCGCGCCGTCACCGTGTACGCCCAGCGCGCGCGCGAAGCGTATCCCGACGTGCCGGTGGTCATCGGCAGCATCGAAGCGTCGCTGCGCCGCATCGCCCATTACGATTACTGGTCGGACAAGGTCCGCCGTTCCGTCTTGCCCGATTCCAAGGCTGATTTGTTGATCTTTGGCAATGCCGAACGGGCGCTGGTCGACCTGACGCACCGCCTCGCTGCCGGCGAAAACATCAAGGATATCCGCGACTTGCGCGGCACGGCCTTCATGGTGCCGGCCGGCTGGTTGCCCGGCGACGACTGGGGCGTGCACAATTCCACCCGCGTCGATGTACCCGGCAAGGTCGATCCGCACTACAGCCCGTACGAGATGGTGCAGGAAGACAAGACCGCCTGCGCCACGGAAAATGCCTCGAAATCGGCCGAAGTCATCAAGCCGATCCGCATCATGAGCCGCGAAGAGCGCCTGGCCATGGCCAAGGAAAAGCACGACAAGACCGTCGTGCGCCTGCCTGCGTATGACGTCGTCAAGGATGACCCCGTCATGTATGCGCACGCCTCGCGCGTGTTCCACCTGGAATCGAATCCCGGCAACGCGCGCGCCATGGTGCAGGCGCACGGCGAACGCGATGTGTGGCTCAATCCGCCGCCGCTGCCGCTGGCCATGGACGAGATGGATGGCGTGTACGACATGAACTACGCGCGCGCGCCGCACCCGAGCTATGGCAAGGCGCATATCCCGGCCTGGGAAATGATCCGCTTCTCCGTCAACATCATGCGCGGCTGTTTCGGCGGCTGCACCTTCTGCTCGATCACGGAGCATGAAGGCCGCATCATCCAGAGCCGTTCGGAGCCGTCCATCCTGCGCGAAATCGAGCATATCCGAGATAAAACCAAAGGCTTTACGGGCACCATTTCCGATATGGGTGGTCCGACGGCGAATATGTATCGCCTCGCTTGCAAGGACAAAGAGATCGAAGTGTCGTGCCGCCGCCTGTCCTGCGTGTACCCCTCCATCTGCGTCAACCTGGGCACGGATCACAGCAAGCTCATTTCCCTGTACCGCAAGGCGCGCGCCATTCCCGGCATCAAGAAAGTGCTGATCAGCTCGGGCTTGCGCTACGACCTGGCCGTGCGTTCGCCAGAGTACGTGAAGGAACTGGTGACGCACCACGTCGGCGGTTTGCTGAAGATTGCGCCCGAGCACACGGAAGAGGGCACTTTGTCGAAGATGATGAAGCCCGGCATCGGCGCGTATGACGAGTTCAAGGAAATGTTCGACCGTTTCTCGCTGGAAGCGGGCAAGAAGCAATACCTGATCCCGTACTTCATCGCGGCCCATCCGGGCACGACGGACCTGGACATGCTGAACCTGGCCCTGTGGCTGAAGAAAAACAATTTCAAGCTGGACCAGGTGCAAACCTTCATGCCCACGCCGATGGCCATGGCGACGACCATGTATCACACACGCAAGAATCCCCTGCGCAAGGTCACGGCAGATTCGGAAGTGGTGGAAACGGCGCGCAGCGGCAAGATCCGCCGCACGCATAAAGCTTTCCTGCGCTACCAGGACCCGGCCAACTGGCCGATTTTGCGCGAAGCGCTGGTCAACATGGGCCGTGGCGACTTGATCGGCAATGGCGACAAGCACTTGATTCCTGCCTGGACCTCGTCCGAGTCGGGTGGCCTGGCCGCAGGCGAACGCAGCCGCCAGACGCATGGCGCCGGCACGCCGGACAAGTTCAAGGTCACGCCAGGCAAGAACCGCATCGCCCTGGGCGGCACGGCAGCGGCACCCAAAGCATCGGCTGCGGAATCGAAAGTGCGGCCGTCGATCTTATCGACCATCAAAACGAAGGCCAAGCCGGCCGCCGTACCGATGGGCCGTGGCAGCAAGCCGCCCGCCAAGGGCGGCCATGCCGCGCCGGCACGGGGCGGGCGCAAGTAAACTGCCCTCGGCGCCTCGGGCATCGCCTGAAAACCCGGCAACGCGGACTGCGTTGCCGGGTTTTTTGCTCTCTGCGCACCAAGATGGTGCGCGAGATCTCCTTGGCGGCAGGATTTTTACCAATATTTAAAAATTGAATAGAGCAAAAGGCAATTTTCTCTTGTGGCAACTTGCTGTTTGAAAATATACTCGTTGCATATTTAGCCGTACGGCAACAAAGCTGCCATTCTGGCAAGCGATACAGGCGTACGGCGTCAGCGTTGATATGAAAAGAGATGCCAATTGAAATGCCTTTCCTGCCAGGCCGAGAATAAACCGGGTGCAAAATTCTGTTCTTCCTGCGGCACGACGTTTGCCGTTGCCGCCACCGATGCCGCCCCGGTAGCAGGCAAATCCTGTGGCCAGTGCGGCCATGATTGCAAGCCCGACGCCAAGTTCTGCCCCAAATGCGCGTTCAGCTTTGCCGTGGCGCCGGTGGCGGTGCCGCTGCCGGTCGCCGTACCAGTGGAAGACGTGGTTGCCGAAGCTGTCCCGGAACCCGTTCCCGTTCCCGTTTTCATCCCGGAACCGGTCGCGCCGCCACCGCCACCGCCACCGCCCGTGCTGGAAAAGCGCCGTGCCGATCCTGTCCCTGCGCCCGCGCCCGCAGCAGTGACAGACAGCGTTCCCGATACGCCAGCTGACAGCCCACCGGCTGGCAAGCGCATGAAACTGATCGCCGCGGCGGTCGCCGTGGTGGCGGTGCTGCTGGGCGGTGCGGGCGCTTACTATTTCTTGTCAGGCAAGCCGCCTGTCGTCGTGCCTGAACCGGAGCCAACCTTGCCGGCGCTGGAAGGCCCTGCGTCTGCCGCCGAGCAGCCGCTGGCCATCGATGACGCTGCGCTCGATGGCGGCACGGCGGGCGACCTTGCCGCGACACCTGCTGCCGAGCCTGAGCCTGAGCCAGCGGCAGCGGCAGCGGCAGCGCCTGCTCCGGCACCCGAGCCGGCTCCAGCCCCGGCCCCGGCCCCCGTCGTGGAAAAACCGGCCAAGCCCGTCAAGGCAGCACCGCCGGCCGCGCCTGTCAACAAGGCTGCCGGGCTGGAAAGCGTGATCACGGAGAGCCTGTCGGAAGCGAGCCACTGCATGAGCCAGCGCAAATACGACTGTGCCATTGCCAACGCGAATGCCGTGTTGCGCATGGACAAGGGCAACCGCTACGCGCTCGACATCAAGCGCAAGGCGAAAGACGCGCAAGACAAGGCGCTGTCGCAAATCCAGATCGAGTAAGCCGCGCTGCTTGCTTTCCCCCTATTTTGTTCCTCCCGGAGAATAACGTGAAAAACTTGAAACAAATTGCCAAGCCCATGGTAGCGCTGCTGGTCGTGTCCTCGATGCTGGCCGGTTGCGCCGCGCCGGGTGGCCCTGGCGCCACCGGCACCTCCACCGCAGGCACGGAAGCGGCCAGCGGTGAATGCAATACGGCCATGCTGGCCGGCATCGGCGCTGTCGTGGGCGGCTTGCTGGGCGGTGGCACGAATACCGTGCGCGGCGCGGCTCTGGGCGCCAGCCTGGGCGCACTCGCCTGCGTGGCCTTGAATTATCAAAGCCAGCAAGTCAAGACGGCGCAGCAAGTGCAGGCCGACTACAAGGTGGCCAACAAGGGCAAGCTGCCCGAGCAGTCGACACTGGTGAAGTATGAGACGGCCTTTACGCCGTCCTCCGTCCGTCCGGGCCAGAAGGCGCAGACCAATTCGTATATCGAAGTGGCCGCCGGCACGCGCGATCCGAACCCGCTGGTGGAAGAAGAATTGAGCCTGTACAAGCCAAATGGCGACCTGATCAAAACTGTGCGCAAGGTCGTCAGCAGCAACAACGGCAGCGGCGCTTACAAGGGCGGCTTCTCGATTCCCATGCCCGAAGGCGTACCGCAGGGCATTTACCCCGTGCGTACCGCCTTGTACCTGAATAGCAAGCGTGTCGGCGGCCAGGACGTCAAGCTGCAGATCGTCCAGCGCCAGGCGCCTGCGAGCGAGTTGCAACTGGCGCTAGCCTACTAAATACCACGGGACGGCCAGGCAGGCCGTCCCATCCCGATTTCCCCCTTCCAGGCTAGACATGACCATTTCCACAGAAGCACATAAACCGTTTCCCTTTTCCTCCGCCGTGGGCTCGCTGATCGAAGCGACCGACGCCATCAAGAATTTCCGCGCGATTGCCCTGCTGGCCCTCACCTTCATCGGTGCCGTGCTCGTCGGTGGCGTGCTGATCATGCTCGCCGGCAGCATGAGCAGCACGCTGCTGGTCTTCCTGGGCGGCCTGATGGCCTTCCTGGTGATGTTTTACGGTTCCAACGCCGTGGGCATCCTGCTGATGCGCGATGCGCAGGGCCAGCCTGGCATGAGCCTGGTTGATGCCGTGCTCGTCTCGCTGTACACCAGCCACCGCCTGATCGCCGTCGTCTTTCTGGAATTTTTGATCGTGCTGGCGGCCATGATCGCCATCGCCATCATCTTGTTCGTCTGCAAAATCCCCGTGCTGGGCCCCGTGCTGTATGCGGTGGTCTTCCCCTTGTCGGCCATCGTGCTGGGCGTGCTGGTGTTTGCGCTGTTCTACGTGATGCTGCCGCTGGCCGGCCCTGCCGCCTGGTCGGGCGCCAGCGTGTTCCAGATCATTGCCCGCCTGAACCTGATCGTGCGCACCAAACTGGTGTCGGTGATCTTGCTGGAAGTGCTGCTGTTCCTGATCACGTCGTTTACCGCGCTGCTGATCTTTGGCGTGCTGGGCACGGGCGTGTCGCTGACCACGGGCATGTCGGCTGGCATCCTGGGCCTGGGCGGCGGTCAGATGAATATGTACGCGCTGGCCTCGGGCCTGGGTGGCGGCAGCGGTTCCGGCTATATCATCGCTGCCGGCCTCGGCGGCGGCTTGCTGATGGCGGCCGCGGCCGTTGTGCCTGGCCTGATCTTTACCAAGGGCGTGTGCATCATTTACCTGAACGCCACGCGCAATGTCGATTTCAGCGCCTCGGAAGCGAGCCTGAACGACGGCCTGGCCGTGGTCAAGAAAAAGGCCGAGGAAGCGCGTGAACGTGCGCGCGCCCTGGCCGAGCAGGCGACGGCTCCAGCCGCTCCAGCAGCGCCAGCTGCTGCGCCGGCTTGCCCGAATTGCAAGGCACCGGTCGCGTCCGATGACGTGTTCTGCGGTGAATGCGCGCATAAACTCAAGTAAGGCACACCATGGCTCACTTCTGCACCAAATGCGGCACCGCCCACACGCCTGACGCGCGCTTTTGCGATGAATGCGGCAAGGCCGTCAACGCTGCACCGGCGCCAGCGCCCGCACCTGTACCGGCATCTGCAGCAGCCGCGACGCCGGTGCTGTCCGGCGTGAAGCGGCGCCACGTCATGATTGCCGGCGGCGTGCTGGCGGTGGTCATCGTGGGCGGTGGCGCCCTGGCGTGGTTGCTGGCACCCGAAGCGGCCTCGGCCGGCAGTTTCAGCCGCGCCATCGATGCCCATCTGGCGGCCGATGAGGCGGCGCGCGACAAGTTGCTATGCCTCACCAACTTGCCATACCAGAAGGAAGAAATCCGCGTGGCCTCGTACGACAGTTCGACCCGGCAATGGCTCGATATCCTCGTGCGTAGCGGGCTGTATGCCGCTCCCGTCGAGCAAAGCAGCGGTGGTTGGGTTGCGCAATCGCAATTTGTCTACGCGCTGGCCGCTCCGGGCAAGGCTGCCTTGCGCGGCGACAAGCTGTGCGTGGCCAAGGGCGTGAAAGTGGCCAAGGTCAGCGGCTACGATCAGGTGCGCGACCTGGGCGCACAGCACGTGGCGATGGCCAAGGCCACGCTGGTATTGACCGATGAGGCGGCGTGGGTCGCCAAGTCGGCGGACCGGGCGCTGATCCTGCAACGCTTGCCGGACGGCGACCTGGAAGTGCGGTTGCCGCTGGCGCTGGTCGACAAGCAATGGCAAGTCATCGACGAAGCGCAGATGAGCCAGGCGGCCATGACCGGTGTAATAGGTAAAGCGCCGGCCGTGCAGGGTGCGGGCATGCTGGACAAGCTGAAGAGCGCGTTCCGCTTTGGCGGCCACCCGGCGGTGGGGAAATGGCAGGCGGCGATGGGCAATGTCCTGGAATTTACAAGTGACAGCGTGATCAATAACGGGACCTCGACCAAGGCCACCTTCACCACCAAAGGCAATACCGTGACGATCACGCCGGAAGGCGCGGGCGATGCGGCCATGGACATTATCGTCAGTGACGATGGCAGCACGGCGCAGATCAGCATGGGCGGCATGCGGGTGACAACCCTGCGGCGCATGCGCGATTAAGCGGCGAGCCAGGCGGCGCAGCTTGCCGCTTGGCACCGTTCCGGAACCCGGCCATGCCGGGTTTTTTTTCGCCCGCCCGCAGGCAGCGGCGCACACGCCAATTTATCTTGACATCAAGATAGTTCGCGCCCACACTGGACTTTTATCTTAATGTCGAGATAGTTGCATGACCTCTTCTTCTGCCCGTCCCGCCTGGGGCGACATTCTGCTCACGGCGCTGGCGCCCCTGATCTGGGGTTCCACGTATATCGTCACGTCCGAACTGCTGCCGCCCGACCGTCCCTTCACGGCGGCCCTGATCCGCGTGCTGCCGGCCGGCCTGCTGTTGCTGCTGCTGATGCGGCGCCTGCCCGCGCGGCATGACTGGGGCCGCGTGCTGATTCTTTCCGCGCTCAATATCGGCGTGTTCCAGGCCCTGCTGTTCGTCGCCGCCTACCGCTTGCCGGGCGGCCTGGCGGCCGTGGTGGGCGCCATCCAGCCGCTGCTGGTGATGGGCCTGGCCTGGGGCGTGGAAGGGCGCCGTCCGGCCCGCCTGGCCTTGCTTGCCAGCGTGCTGGGCGTGGCCGGCATGGGCGTTTTATTGTTGTCGCCGCGCACCGTGTGGGAACCCGTCGGCATCGCCGCCGCGCTGGGCGGCACGGCGTGCATGGCGGCCGGCACCTATCTGACACGGCGCTGGAAGCCGGACTTGCCCGTGCTGGCGCTGACGGGCTGGCAATTGCTGCTCGGTGGCCTGATGCTGGCGCCCGTCGCCTGGTTGGCCGACGCCCCGCTGCCCACTTTATCGCTGCAGCAAGTGCTGGCCTACGCCTACCTGTGCCTGGCTGGCGCCCTGCTGGCGTATGCCTTGTGGTTCCGCGGTATCAGCCGCCTGTCGCCCGTGGCCGTGTCCTCGCTGGGCTTGCTCAGCCCCCTGATGGCCGTCGTGCTGGGCTGGGCCTTGCTGGGCCAGGCCATGACGGGCTGGTCGATGCTGGGTTTGCTGCTGGTGCTGGCCAGCGTGCTGGCGGTGCAGTGGGCCAGCGCCCGGCCTGCAACAAACGCCTGACTTCTGCGCATTTCCCCTCGGCAGGCCGATCGCATCGGCCTGCCTGTTTCCCTCTGGGCGCTCCCTTTTTGCTGCACCGCACATACTGTTTTGCTTGCACTGATGTGTGGCATTGAGGCACTATTCGCTTCGCGCAAACGTTTGCGCGCAATGAAATTCCATAAAAGCATGCTCTACACG
This sequence comes from Janthinobacterium sp. SUN073, assembly GCF_030397665.1. Taxonomy (GTDB): domain Bacteria; phylum Pseudomonadota; class Gammaproteobacteria; order Burkholderiales; family Burkholderiaceae_D; genus Janthinobacterium. The sequence continues at coordinate 69,914 of NZ_JAPUBT010000013.1, forward strand.
TGCTTGACCAACAACTCTGGAGACGCTCATGACATCCCGTATTCGCCTGAAAATGATTGCCGCCGCTGTCCTGGTGTGTGCCTTGCCCGCCGTGCCGGCGATGGCGCAGACACCTGCCAAACCGAAGGTGGCGCTGGTGATGAAGTCGCTTGCCAATGAATTTTTCCTGACCATGGAAAATGGCGCCAAGGCGCATCAGAAGGCGAATGCCGCCAAGTACGACTTGCTGTCGAACGGCATCAAGGATGAAACGGATACGTCGAGCCAGATCAAGCTGGTCGAGCAAATGATCGTCTCGCGCGTCAACGCGCTGGTGATCGCTCCGGCCGACTCGAAGGCGCTGGTGCCGGTGCTGAAAAAGGCCATCGACGCGGGCATCATCGTCGTCAATATCGACAACAAGCTCGACGAGAGCGCCCTGAAAGAGAAGGGCATCACCGTGCCGTTCGTCGGTCCGGACAACCGCAAGGGCGCCAAGGTCGTCGGCGACTATCTGGCCAAGCAGATCAAGAAGGGCGACCCGGTCGGCATCATCGAAGGCGTGTCGACCACCTACAACGCGCAGCAGCGCACCCTGGGTTTCCAGGACGCCATGAACGCGGCCGGTGCGAAAGTCGTCAGCGTGCAGTCGGGCCAGTGGGAAATCGCCCCTGCCAACACGGTGGCGGCCGCCATGCTGAACGCCAACCCGAATATCAAGGCTTTGCTGTGCGGTAACGACAACATGGCCATCGGCGCCATTTCCGCCATCAAGGCGGCCGGCAAGACGGGCAAAGTGCTGGTCGTCGGCTATGACAACATCAACGCCATCAAGCCGATGCTGGCCGATGGCCGCGTGCTGGCCACCGCAGACCAGTTCGGTTCGCAGCAAGCCGTGTTCGGCATCGAGACCGTGCTGAAAGCGCTGGCGCAGAAAAAGAAACAGGCCGAGCTCGGTGGCGTCATCGAAACCAAGGTCGAACTGGTCGCCAAGGGCGCCAAGTCCTGATCGCCTGATCGTTTGATCCCGCCGGGGCCGACGGCGCTTGCTCACCGAGCAGGCGGCGCCGGCCCCGCCGCCACTACCGCGGAGTTTTATCATGCCCATCGACATCCCCCCGGCGTCAGCCGCCATTCCCCTGTTAACGCTCGATAACATCGGCAAGTCCTATGTCGGCCCCGTGCTGGGCGGCGTGGGCCTGCGCTTCGCCGCTGGCCAGGTGCTGGCGCTGACGGGCGAGAACGGTGCCGGTAAAAGCACGCTGTCGAAGATCATCTGCGGCCTGGAGCAAGCCACGACGGGCACCATGCTGCTCGACGGCAAGCCTTACCAGCCCGCCTCGCGCGGCGCCGCCGAGGCGCTGGGCATCCGCATGGTGATGCAGGAACTTAATCTGATTCCCACGCTGTCGATCGCGGAAAACCTGTACCTGAAGAATCTGCCGCAGCGTTTCGGCTTCATCGACCGTACGCGCCTCGAACGCGATGCGCGCGAACAGATGGAGCAAGTGGGCCTGGGTGGCCTCGACCCGTGGACCCTGGTGGGCGAGCTGGGCATCGGCCACCAGCAAATGATCGAGATCGCGCGCAATTTAATTGGTTCTTGCCGTTTGCTGGTGCTCGATGAACCGACGGCCATGCTGACGCACCGCGAAGTGGAATTGCTGTTTCTGCAAATCGAGCGCCTGAAGGCCGAAGGCGTGTGCATCATCTATATTTCGCACCGCCTGGAAGAACTCAAGCGCGTGGCCGACCGGATCGCCGTGCTGCGCGACGGCCAGCTCGTGTGCGACGACGCTATCGCGGGACACTCCGCCGCCGACCTGGTCAGCCTGATGGTGGGCCGCTCGGCCGACGATGCGGTCGACTTGAGCGGCCGCAGCATCGGCGCGCCGCTGCTGCGCGTGCGGGGCTTGGCGCGCGGCAAGGTGGTCAACCCGACTTCGTTCGACTTGCGCGCCGGCGAAATCCTCGGCATTGCCGGCTTGATCGGCTCGGGCCGCACGGAATTGCTGCGCCTGATCTTTGGCGCCGACCGCGCCGACGCCGGTGACGTGTTCCTCGGCGACAGCGAGGTGCCCGCCGCCTTGCACTCGCCGCAGGCGGCCGTGAAAGCCGGTATCGCCATGATCACGGAAGACCGCAAGGGACAAGGTTTATTGTTGCGCCAGTCCATCGCCGTCAACACGACCCTGGCCTCGCTCGATACCGTCAGTGGTGCCGGTTGGCTCAACGATGCGGCCGAAGCGACGGTGGCCGACGATTACATTCAGCGCCTGGGCATCCGCTCGCGCAACAGCGCGCAAACGGTGGCCGAGCTCTCTGGCGGCAACCAGCAAAAGGTGGTGATCGCCCGCTGGCTGTACCGCGACTGCCCCGTGATGCTGTTCGACGAGCCCACGCGCGGCATCGATATCGGCGCCAAGTTTGATATTTATCAGGTGCTGGCCGAACAGGCGCGCCAGGGCAAGGGCCTCGTCATCGTGTCCTCCGACTTGCGCGAACTGATGCTGATCTGCGACCGCATCGCCGTCATGAGCGCCGGCAGCATCGTCGACACCTTCGAGCGCGGTGCCTGGAGCCAGGACGCGCTGCTATCGGCCGCCTTCTCCGGCTATTTGACCCCCACTTCCACTCCAGCTGCGGCCTGATCCGCCGGAAAGATTCCCATGACCACCCATTCCTCTCCTTCGTATCTGCAGCGCAGCCTGGCCGACCTGAAAAACTATGCGGGCCTGATCGGCGCTTTGCTCGCCATGTGCGTGCTGTTTTCGTTTGCCAGCGAAAACTTCTTTACCTTAGCTACCCTCAGCACCCTGTCGAACAATATCCCGACACTCGTCGTGATGGCCGTCGGCATGACGTTCGTGTTGATCATCGGCGGCATCGACCTGTCCGTCGGTTCCGTGATGGCGCTGGCCGCTTCCGTGCTGTCGCTGGCCGTCGTGCACTGGGGCTGGCCCGTGTGGAGCGCGGCCCTGCTGGGCATGTTCGTCGCCGCCCTGTGCGGCGCGACGACCGGCCTGATTTCCGTCGGCTGGCGCATTCCCTCGTTCATCGTGTCGCTGGGCGTGCTGGAAATGGCGCGCGGCCTGGCCTATCAGGTGACGAACTCGCGCACGGAATACATCGGCAGCGCCGTCGACGGCATCAGCTCGCCGATCGCCTTTGGCCTGTCGCCGGCCTTCATCGCCGCCATCGCCATCGTTGTGATCGGCCACCTGGTGCTGACGCGCACGGTGCTGGGACGCCACTGGATCGGCATCGGCACGAATGAAGAAGCCGTGCGTTTGTCCGGCATCAATACGAAACCGTCGAAAGTGCTGGTGTTTGCCTTGATGGGCTTTCTTGCCGGCGTGGGTGCCCTGTTCCAGGTGTCGCGCCTGGAAGCGGCCGACCCGAACGGCGGCGTGGGCATGGAATTGCAAGTGATCGCCGCCGTCGTGATCGGCGGCACGAGCCTGATGGGCGGGCGCGGTTCCGTCATCAGCACGTTTATCGGCGTGTTGATCATTTCCGTGCTGGAAGCGGGCCTGGCGCAGGTGGGCGTGTCGGAACCCGTGAAACGCATCGTCACGGGCCTGGTGATCGTCGCCGCCGTGGTGCTCGATACTTACCGCCGCCGCGGCGAGCGCGCATAATCGCAAGAGAAAGCGCGTCCCATGGCAACCATCAAACAAGTGGCGCAGGCGGCGGGGGTGTCGTTTACCACCGTGTCGCACGTCCTCAACAATACCCGCCCCGTCAGCGACGCGGCGCGTCGCGCCGTGCTGGCGGCGGCGGAGCAATTGCATTACGTGCCCAGCGCGCTGGCGCGTTCCCTGCGCAGCCGCAGTACGGGCACCATCGGCTTGATCATTCCGAACAATACGAATCCGTATTTTTCGGAAGTGGCGCGCGGCATCGAGGATAGCTGCTACGCGGCCGGCTACAGCGTCATTTTGTGCAATTCCGATGACGACCCCGTCAAGCAGCGCGATTACCTGAACGTGCTGCTGACCAAGCGCTGTGACGGCTTGATCCTGTCCGCGCTGGCCGACAGCGATGGCGAACTGCTGCGCAAGATGAAGGTGCCGGCCGTGCTGCTCGACCGCGCGCCCAGCGACCTGGCCATCGATGCCGTGGCCGTCGACAACCGCGCCGGCGGTGCCCTGGCCGCGTGCCATCTGCTGGGGCTGGGACGCCGGCGCCTCGCTTGCATCGCCGGCCCGCGCGAAGTGAGCATTTCCAACGAGCGCATCGCCGGCGCGCGCAGCGCCATGGCGGACGCGGGCGTGGTCCTGGCCGACGCCCTGTGCCGCCATAGCGATTTCACGAGCGCTGGCGGCTATGCGGCGGCGCTGGACTTGCTGGCGCTGCCGCCAGGCCAGCGCCCCGACGCCTTGTTCTGCTGCAATGATTTGATGGCGTTTGGCGCCCTGCGCGCCGCCGCCGAGCGCGGCATTGCCGTGCCTGCGGACCTGGCCGTGGTCGGCTTCGACGATATCGACCTGGCCAGCTTCGTGCATCCGGCCTTGAGCAGCGTGGCGCAAAACACGCGCGAGCTGGGCCACATCACGGCCGCCTGCCTGCTGGCGCGCATCGCCGACCCCGCCTTGCCGCGCCAGCAGCGCAGCATCGCACCCGAGCTGCACGTGCGCGGCTCCAGCGTGGCCGCCACTGTAGCTTCTTCTTCACCTACTTCTTCACCTGCAACTGAACTGATGGGAATGACATCATGATCGTGGTTATCGGCAGCATCAATATGGACCTGGTCTTGCGCGTGCCGCGCATGCCCCTCCCCGGTGAAACCCTGACGGGCGGCGCCTTTTGCACCATTCCTGGCGGCAAGGGCGCCAACCAGGCCGTGGCCTGCGCGCGCCTGAGCGGCAACGTGGCCGCCGGTGGCCAGCAAGTGGCCATGGTCGGCTGCGTGGGCGATGACGCCTTCGGTGTGACCCTGCGCGCGGCCCTCGTGGGCGACGGCATCATCGACAGCCACATCACCACCTTGCCCGGTGTCGCGTCCGGCATCGCCTCCATCCTGGTCGATGACAACGGCCAGAACAGCATCGTGATTGCGGGCGGCGCCAACGATCTGTTGAGCCCCGCGCATATCGACGCGGCAAAAGAGCTGATCGAGCAGGCCGATATTGTCGTGCTGCAGCTGGAAACGCCGATGGCCACCGTCGTGCACGCCATTAAACTGGCCCGCTCGCTGGGCAAGACGGTGGTGCTGAACCCGGCCCCGGCCGCCAGCCTGCCGCAAGGCGTGCTGGAACTGGTCGACTACCTGATTCCGAATGAAATCGAAGCGGCCATGCTGGCCGGCGTCAGCCCGGACGGCGCGGATGCCAAAGCGCTGGCGGCCGCGCTGCAAAAGCTGGGCAGCGACAACGTCATCATTACGCTCGGCTCCAAGGGCGTGCATGCGGCCCTGTATGGTGGCGATTTCACGTTCCCGGCCGAGGTGGTGCAAGCCGTCGACACGACGGCCGCCGGCGACACCTTCATCGGCGGCTTTGTGGCGGGCCTGGCGTCCGGCATGGACGAGGCAGAATCCATCCAGCAAGGCCAGCGCGCGGCCGCCTGGAGCGTCACCAAGCCCGGTGCGCAAACCTCGATTCCCCACTTGCACGAGCTGTTCTGATGAAAAAAACACCGCTGCTTAATATTGCGCTGTCGCAACTGATCGCGTCGCTCGGTCATGGCGACATGCTCGTCATCGGCGACGCGGGCTTGCCCTCGCAGCCGGGCGTGCCCCTGATCGACCTGGCCTTGACGCGCGGCATTCCCGGCTTCATCGATACCGTCAACACGGTATTGACTGAAATGCAAGTGGAATACCATTTGCTCGCCAGCGAGTTACCGCAGCACAACCCGGCCATGGCGGCGCAGGTGGCGGCCCTGGCCTTGCCCGATGCGCGCCAGGTGACGCACGAGGAGTTCAAGCAATTGAGCAAGGGCGCGCGCGCCATCGTGCGTACGGGTGAGTGCAGTCCGTATGCCAACATCATTTTGGTGGCAGGCGTCGTGTTCTAGCGCAAACAAACGCGACATTGTTTGCCAAAAACATCAACGTACTTGTTCTCACTGAAATAATTATCCATCGGCAAAAGGGGCGGCTACAATAGCCTTACCCCTGCCAGCTCGGCAGCTTCCTGTGGTGTCCTGCCATGCCGATGAAAGCATTCGACGCTTTCCGCTGCTGTTTCATTCTGCTGCTGTGCCTGGCCACACAAGCCCGCGCGCTGGAACCTATCGCGCTGCAGCTCAATTTCACGCACCAGTTCCAGTTTGCCGGCTATTACGCGGCCATCGAGCAGGGTTATTACCGCGAGGCGGGGTTGGAAGTGACATTGGTCGAAGGCAGCGGCGTGCCGCTTGCCGAGGCGGCCGTGCTGACGGGCCAGGCCGACTATGGCGTGGGCAACAGTACCTTGCTGCTCAGCCGCATGGCGGGCAAGCCCCTGGTGGTGCTGGCCGTGGTGTTCCAGCATTCGCCCAGCGTGCTGCTGATGCGCCAGCATGGCGGCGCGCCGGACGTGCGCAAGCTGGTGGGGGCGCCCGTGATGATCGGTGCGGCCAACGACGTGGCAGCCGCATCCGATGAAGTCTCGCTGTACCTGCAGAAAATGGGTGTCGCGCCGCCGCAGATGCGCCACTTGCCGCCCAGCTACCGGATCGAGGATTTGATCAATGGTAAGGTCGACGCCATTGCCGCGTATTCCACCAACGAACCGGATTACCTGGACCGGGCGGGCTTTCCCTACTACCAGTTTACGCCGCGCACGGCCGGCATCGATTTCTACGGCGACAACCTGTTTACCAGCGAGTACGAACTGCGCCGCCATCCCGAGCGCGTGAAAGCGTTCCGCGCGGCCAGCCTGCGCGGCTGGCAATATGCGATGGCGCACCGCGAGGAAATGGTGCGTCTGATCCATGCCAAATACAGCCAGCGCCACGACCAGGCGCACCTGCTGTACGAGGCGCAGCAGATGGAATTGCTGCTGCAGCCCGTGCTGGTGGAACTCGGCTATATGAATCCCCAGCGCTGGCAGCATATCGCCGACACCTATGCCGCCATGGGCGTGCTGCCGCGCAATGCCACGGACAGCCGCGCTTACCAGGGTTTTTTGTACCACCCCGTGCCGGGCGCCGACTTGGGCTGGCTGTACCTGTCGCTGGGCGTGGCGGGCAGCTTGCTGGCCGTGTCGGGCGCCTTTCACTTCAGCAACCTGGCGCGTGAGCGCCGCCGCACGCAGGAAACCATCCGCCAGGGGGAATTGCGCTTTCGCACCATGTTCGAGGAAGCACCGATGGGCATCGCCCTGATCGATACCGTGAGCGGACAGTTTCTGGATATCAATCCGCGCTATCTGGCCATCGCCGGGCGCAGCCTGGAGCATATGAAGCGGTCGAGCTGGATGGAGATCAGCCATCCCGACGACGTGGCCGGTGAGCAGGCACACGTGGCGCAGCTGCTGGCGCGGCGCATGCCGGGTTTCCGCCACGCCAAGCGTATCGTGCGTCCCGACGGTGACGTGGTGTGGGTCGATGCCTCCGTGACGGCCATCGCCACGGCGCATCACGGCGGCCCGCACCACCTGTGCATGCTGGAAGATGTGACGGACAAGCGGCAAACGGAAGCGCTGATCTGGCAGCAAGCCAATTTCGATACCCTGACGCAACTGCCGAACCGCCGCATGTTCCACGAGCGTTTGCGCCTGGCGCTGGCCCAGGGCCGACGCGATACGAGCCGCGTGGCCATCCTGTTCATCGACCTCGACCATTTCAAGGAAGTCAACGACACCCTGGGCCACCACCAGGGCGATATCTTGTTGATCGAAGCGGCGCGGCGCATCCGCGTGGGCGTGCGCGAGACGGATACGGTGGCGCGCCTGGGCGGCGATGAATTCACGGTGATCCTGTCCGACCTCGATGACTTGCAGCAAGTCGACCGCATCGCGCGGCAGATACTCGACGGCTTGCTGGCGCCGTTCCTGCTGGGGCAGGAGCAGGCGTTCGTCTCGGCCTCGATCGGCATCACCCTGTATCCCGATGACGCGGGCACGATCGAGGACTTGCTCAAGCATGCGGACCAGGCCATGTATGTGTCGAAAGGCGCGGGACGCAACCGCTACAGTTATTTCACGCCCGCGATGCAGGTGGCGGCCGTCAACCGCATGCGCCTGGGGGCGGACTTGCGCACGGCCCTGCGCGAACAGCAGATGCAGCTGTATTACCAGCCCATCGTCGAACTGCATGGCTGCACCATTGTCAAAGTGGAGGCCTTGCTGCGCTGGCAGCATCCGCAGCGGGGTGTGGTATGCCCGCCGGATTTTCTGGCGCTGGCCGAGAGCAGCGGCTTGATCGTCGACATCGGCGACTGGGTGCTGCGCACGGCGGCCGCGCAACTGCTGCGCTGGCGCGCGCAGGGCCAGGCCATCGGCTTGCCGGGGCTGCAACTGTGCCTGAACCAGTCGCCGCTGGAGCTGCAGCGCGAAGTCGAGGCGCCCGGCACCTGGCTGCGCCAGCTGATGGCGCTCGATGTGCCGGCTTCGGCCATCGTGCTCGACGTGCGCGAAGATGCGCTGCTGGGAAGCGGCGCCGACAGCGGCATGGCGCAGCGGCTGCAGCACTTGCGCGAGGCAGGCTTGCAGATCGCCCTCGACGACTTCGGCAGCGGCCCCGCCTCGCTGACGCAATTGCAGCAGTGCGGCATCGATTACCTGAAGCTCGACGGCGTGCTGGTGCGCAAGCTGGCGCCCGGTGCCAGCGAACTGGTGTTGTGCGAAGCCATCGTCACCATGGCGCACAAGCTGGGTTTGCAAGTCATCGCCGAAGGGGTGGAGACCGAAGAGCAGCGCGCGCGGCTGCTGGAAATCGGCTGCGATTTTGCGCAAGGCGAGCTGTTTGCGCCGCCGCTGGCCATCGAAGCGTTTGATGCGCTGCTGCACGCCCGGCGGCCCTTGCACCCTTGAAACCGGCGCGCCCTGCCACCAGATGTCCACTGGCCCTGCGGGACAGGGCTTCCGGCCTGAACGGGCTTATACTCGACAGGCTGGCGCCTGCGCCCGGCTCCAGCTGTCACCGGTTCGCGTCATGAACCGGGCGCGCAGGCAAACCTTCTTCCATTCACTCAACTCGAGGTGACCTCATGGGCATTTTCAGCAATATCTATAACAAAATCTTCCACCATGCGTCCGACGCTGCCCCGGCAGCCACGCCAGCGGCCGCTACCGACGCGCCAGCGGCGGCCGCACCGGCAGCCGCCGCTGCACCAGCGGTTGCCGTGCCGGTGGTGGACGTGGAAGTGGTGCTGGTCGACCTGGCCAGCAAGAACGCGGAAACACTCAATTGGCGCACGTCCATCGTTGACCTGATGAAATTGCTTCAACTCGACAGCAGCCTGGCTTCGCGCAAGGAACTGGCGCAAGAACTGCACTTCACGGGCGACACCAACGATTCGGCCAGCATGAATATCTGGCTGCACCGCCAGGTGATGATCAAGCTGGCGGAAAACGGCGGCAAGGTACCGGAAGAACTCAAGAACTAAACACCTGGCGGCAGCAGGGGTATCCACTGTCACCGCTATCCAATCCCGTGGGAACTGCCTATCATGGAGTTCCCATGGTGTCGCGATAGCTAAAACTAATTGAAACTATTGTGACAATCAATTTTGCATATGGGTTAAAACCCCTTACACTAGAGTCTTACTGATTCACCACACGAGAGGAAATGATTATGTCGCTCATCAATACCCAAGTTAAACCATTCAAGGCAACCGCATTCCACAATGGCAAATTCGTCGACCTGACGGAAGCGTCGCTGAAAGGCAAGTGGTCGGTATTCGTGTTCTACCCAGCCGATTTCACCTTCGTTTGCCCAACCGAACTGGAAGACCTGGCCGATCACCACGCCGAGTTCCAGAAGCTGGGCGTCGATGTCTACGGCATCTCGACCGACTCGCATTTCGCGCACAAAGCATGGCACGACACCTCGGACGCGATCAAGAAAGTGCAATACGCACTGATCGGCGACCCGACCGGCACCCTGTCGCGCAATTTCGAAGTCATGATCGAAGAAGAAGGCATGGCACTGCGCGGTACCTTCGTCATCAATCCAGACGGCTACATCAAAGTGCTGGAAGTGCATGACAACGGCATCGGCCGTGACGCATCGGAACTGTTGCGCAAAGTCAAGGCAGCTCAATACGTTGCCGCTCACCCAGGCGAAGTGTGCCCAGCCAAATGGACGGAAGGCGCAGCAACGCTGACCCCATCGCTGGACCTGGTTGGCAAGATCTAAGTTTCGATGCACCACGTAGCAAACAAGTAGTTACCGCGATGCCGGACCGGGCGTCCGGCCCGGCATTCGCCTAAATATTTGTAAAGGAAGAAAAAATCATGTTAGATGCAACCCTCAAAACCCAACTGAAATCCTACCTGGAAAAAGTGGTGTATCCGCTTGAGCTGGTCGCTTCTCTCGATGACAGCGCAAAAGCCCGCGAGATGAAGGAATTGCTCCAGGAGATAGTCCTGTTGAGCGACAAGATCACGCTGGTCGAGCGCCTTGACGCTGGCGTACGGGTCCCGTCGTTCAGCATCAACCGTACCGGCTCCGATATCGGCGTGCGTTTCGCCGGTGTGCCGCTGGGCCACGAATTTACCTCGCTGGTGCTGGCGCTGCTGCAAGTGGGCGGCCACACCATCAAGTTCGACGATGCCGTGATCGAGCAGATCCGCAACCTCGACGGCGATTACGAGTTTGAAACGTTTATTTCGCTTTCCTGCCATAACTGCCCGGAAGTGGTGCAGGCCTTGAATGCCATGGCGGTGATCAACCCGCGCATCAAGGTCACCACCATCGATGGCGGCGTGTTCCCGAAAGAAGTGGAAGAGCGCCAGATCATGGCCGTGCCGATGATGTTCCTGAATGGCCAGCATTTTGGCCAGGGACGCACGAATGTCGAGGAAATCCTCGCCAAGCTCGACACGAACGCCGGCGCCCGCCAGGCGGAAGCTTTGAGCAAGAAAGATGTCTTTGATGTACTGATCGTCGGCGGCGGTCCTGCCGGCGCGGCAGCGGCCATCTACGCGGCCCGCAAAGGCATCAAGACGGGCGTGCTGGCCGAGCGTTTCGGCGGCCAGACCCTCGACACCATGGCCATCGAGAATTTTATTTCCGTCAAGGAAACTGATGGTCCGAAGTTCGCCATGGCGCTGGAACAGCACGTCAAGACCTATGACGTCGACATCATGAACACCCAGCGTGCCAGCAAGCTGACACCAGGCAAGTTGATCGAGATTGAAACGGCGAATGGCGCCATCCTGAAAGCCAAGACCGTCATCCTGGCCACCGGCGCCCGCTGGCGCGAAATCAACGTGCCGGGCGAGAAGGAATACCGCAACCACGGTGTCGCCTACTGCCCGCACTGCGATGGCCCCTTGTTCAAGGGCAAGCGCGTGGCCGTGATCGGCGGCGGCAACTCGGGCGTGGAAGCGGCGATCGACCTGGCCGGCCTGGTAAAACACGTGACCCTGATCGAGTTCGGCGCGGAATTGCGTGCCGATGCGGTGCTGCAACGCAAGCTGCACAGCCTGCCTAACGTGACCGTGATCACCTCGGCGCAAACCACCGAGATCCACGGCGACGGCAAGATCGTCAATGGCCTGAGCTACACGGACCGGGTCAGCGGCGAGTCGAAAAAGGTCGAGCTGGAAGGCGTCTTCGTGCAAATCGGCCTGGTGCCGAACACGGAGTGGCTGAAGGGTACAGTGGCACTGTCGCGCCACGGTGAAATCGAAGTCGATGCCCGTGGCCAGACCTCGATCCCCGGCGTGTTTGCGGCCGGCGACGTCACCACGGTGCCGTACAAGCAGATCATCATCGCCACCGGCGAAGGCGCCAAGGCAGCCCTGTCCGCCTTTGACCACCTGATCCGCTCGGACGACGAGGAAGTGGTTGAAGAAGCCGCAGTCAAGGAAGCGCTGACGGCATAAGCTGTCCAGCCGCAAAAAAAAACCGGAAGCACCGCAAGGCGCTTCCGGTTTTTTACGTGTAGAGGAAACTTAGCTGCCCGTGTACAGCGGGTTGGCGGCGACATACACCTGCACGCCATCGACGGGCATGTCCTTCGGCGCGATCTCGCTCAGGGCGAAGACGGTCCTGTTGCTGAAAGTTTGCACGTGCCACGTAAAACGCTGGCCGGCGCGCACGATGGTGACGGTTTCGCCGCGCGTGACGTTGAGGTGGCGCGTGTCGGCCTGCAGCTCGATGCTGCGCTGGGCGGCGGCGTGCGGGGCGCTGCTGCCATAGTCGGCGGCCGTGCCCGTGGGGCCGGCTGCAATGGCCGAGGTGGCAAGGGTGGCAAGGGCGGCGCACAGAATTGCCAGGGCGCTGCGGTGGGTGTTCAACATAGTCATCTCCAAGAATAAGCCCGGCGCAGTGAGTAGCCGCGCCGTGTTGTCGTTGTGGCTGCACCGGGATCGCCGGTTTTTGCACCACGGCATCCTAAGCGTTTCTTGGCCGATCTGCAAAGCTGTATTTCCTGTCTATATTTCCACTGTGGCCGCCAGCGGCACGTCCGGCGCCAGGTGGCTGGTCAGCACGATGCACTGGCGCGCCAGGCGGGACGGGTCGGCCAGGCGCTGGCGCAAGTACGCCATGGCGGATATGTCGAGGCCATTGAACGGTTCATCGATCAGCAGCAAGCGCACGGGCAAGGCCAGGGCCAGGGCCAGTTGCAGTTTTTTGTGCTGGCCCAGCGAGAGGGCGGTGATGCTTTGCTGCAAGGTTGGCAGCAGGGAAAACGCGCTCAGCTCGTCGTTCAGCAGGGCCTGGTCGCTGCCAGGGTACAGGGCCAGGTGCAGGTCGAGAAACTCGTGCACTTGCAGCCAGGGCAGGGCGGGTAGGTCGCCGCCGCAATAGAAGGTTTGCGCACGGTAGGCCAGCGGCATGAAGCCGCTGTCGACGTCATTGAGGCGGATGGCGCCGCGCGCGGGCAGCAGGGCGCCGCCCGCCAGTTTCAGCAAGGTCGTCTTGCCGGCCCCGTTCGCACCGCGCAGCCAGGTGATGCCGGGGCCGAATTGCAGATTGCAGCCCTGGAAGACGCTGTGCGTGGGGAAGTGAAAATCGAGGTGCTCGATATACAGCACGGGAGAAGGCAGGTTCAATTCCATAATTCGCTTCCGATGGCGCTCAAGGCAAGGATGGAGAGGACGACGAGGACGACGCGTCCCCGCGCCGTGAGGCGGGGCAGGCCGACGATGGCCAGCAGGGCCGTGCTGGCCGTGAGAGCGTAGACCGTGGTCACGCGCTGCTGCAAGGCGGCGGGGTTCATGTTGTACAGCAAGACAGCGCCCGCCAGCAGCACGGCAAACGGCGGCAGCAGGCTGGCGGCGCAGGCCAGGCGCAGCAAGGTGGCGCTGGCCAGGGGCCAGGCGTTCAGCGAAGGGCGCAGCACGGCGATCTGTTCGCGCACGGCCTTGTCGCCGCGGTCCGTCACAATGATCAGGCTGGCGCTGGCCAGCAAACCCAGCAGCGGCGCGGGTACCAGGGGCACGCGCAGCAGCCAGGCCAGCATGCTGGTGCCAGCCGTGACCAGCAGCACGCTTTGCTGGATGCCGATCCTGTTTTCATTGCGCCAGAACGGCAGCCAGAACAGCTGGCGCCACAGGAACACGCTGCGCCAGCGGGGAGGCTGCGGCACATAGGCCGTCATCGTGGGCGGGCGCGCCCTTTGTGTGGGACGCGGTGCGCGCAGGCGCTGCGCCACGATGAGTGTCGTCAGCAGCCAGGCCAGCAGCCAGGCGGCGATGGTGGCGGCAATGCCGGGTGCGACAATCGGGCGCAGCCAGGGCGGCGACTGCAGCAGCCAGATGCTGGCCGAGACGGCATAGGCGAGGCCCAGCGGCAGCATCAGCACACCGGCCACGGCCACGTCGGCTTGCCAGCGCAAGCGCGTCGGCAAGGGCAGCTGGCGCAGCCAGGCGGCGGTATTCGCCGGTAGCAGGCGCTTGCGCAGCAGCCAGGCGGGCAAGCAGGTCAGCAGGATTTGCGCGCTGATCACGCCCAGGGCGGCGGACCAGGGCAGGCTCACGGCAAGAAAGCCGGGCAGGGCGATGACGCTGAGTAAACCCAGCAAGACAGGACCGGCCAGGAATACGAGGATTTCCATGGAACTGGCCAGGCTGGCGGCAAATTGCAGCAGGGCGTGATGGGCCAGGCGCAAGCGCAGGACGAGGTAGGGGGAAAGACTGTGTGGCAGGCGCATCAGGCAGGAGCTGCAGAGTCAGGAGGAGCGCTGATTCTAACAGCAGGGGGCAGACCCCCGGATAAGTTAGCGTTGAGCTTGACGTTGGTGGTGTTGAGGATCTGACCCCAGAATGGGAAAAGCCCTTCGGTTCAGAGAACCAAAGGGCTTTTCTTTTATTGGCGGAGCGGACGGGACTCGAACCCGCGACCCCCGACGTGACAGGCCGGTATTCTAACCAACTGAACTACCACTCCAAGCTCGTATGATCTGTGTTGCTGATCCATGAAGCACTGAATAATTTTCTGTATTGGTGGTGGGTGCTGAGAGGCTCGAACTCCCGACCTACGCCTTGTAAGGGCGCCGCTCTACCAACTGAGCTAAGCACCCGCATACCCAGAAAACTATCCCGACGTTTGTCACCACGTCTGGAAGAGGCACTATTATAGGGGGCGCTTTCCCGCTTGTGCAACTATTCTTGAGGGGGAAAAGCAGTTTTTTTGCTGAAAAGCGCAAAAAATTTCAAGGGAAGGAGGACTGACGTGTTTTTTGCTGCTGAAATGGGAAAAGCCCTTCGGTTCTGGGAACCAAAGGGCTTTTCTTTTATTGGCGGAGCGGACGGGACTCGAACCCGCGACCCCCGACGTGACAGGCCGGTATTCTAACCAACTGAACTACCACTCCAAGCTCGTATGATCTGTATTGCTGATCCATGAAGCACTGGACAGTTTTCTGATTTGGTGGGTGCTGAGAGGCTCGAACTCCCGACCTACGCCTTGTAAGGGCGCCGCTCTACCAACTGAGCTAAGCACCCGTTGCTTGTCTCAGAAAACCATCCCGACGTTTGTCACCACGTCTGGAAGAGGCGCTATTATAGGATGGCTAAAATCCTTCTGCAAGCGCTTTTTTCACTTTACTCTGTAATCCCCCACTGCGACAGCATCCACGCCATATTGAACGCATTCTCGGCGATGGCGTTGTAGCGGCCCGAAGCACCGCCGTGGCCGGCGCCCATATTTGTTTTCAGCAGCAATGGATTGCCATCCGTTTTATGCGCGCGCAGCTTGGCCACATACTTGGCCGGCTCCCAGTACATGACCTGGCTGTCGTTCAGGCCCGTCGTCACCAGCATGGCGGGATAATTCTTACGGGCAATGTTGTCGTAGGGCGAGTAGCTGAGCATGTAGTCGTAAGCCGCTTTCTGGTTCGGGTCGCCCCATTCCAGGTATTCGCCCGTCGTCAGGGGCAGGCTGGCGTCCATCATGGTGTTCATCACGTCGACGAACGGTACGGCCGCGTGCACGGCGTGGAACAGCTCGGGACGCATGTTGACGACGGCGCCCATCAGGAGGCCGCCGGCGCTGCCACCCTGGATGATCAGGCGGTTCGGGCTGGTCCATTTTTCGCGCACCAGGTAGTCGGCGCTGTCGATGAAGTCATTGAAGGTGTTTTTCTTCTTCATCAGCATGCCGTCCTCATGCCAGGCTTCGCCCATATCCGTGCCGCCGCGGATATGCGCCTGCGCATAGATGACGCCCCGTTCCAGCAGGCTGATGCGGCTGATGGCGAAGCTGGCTTCCGTGGAAATGCCATACGAGCCGTACGAGTACAGCAGCAGCGGCGCGGAACCGTCGAGCTTGACGCCTTTCTTGTAGACGATCCACAGCGGTACTTGCACGCCATCGCGCGCTGTCACCCACAAGCGCTGCGTGGTGTAGCGGCTGCCATCAAAGCCGCCGACGATTTCCTGCTGTTTCAGCACCGTGCGCTTGCCGTCTTGCATATTGACGTCGATGACCGTGGGCGGCGTGACGGGCGATTGGTAGGACATGCGAAATTGCTTGGCGGTAAATTCAGGCGTGCCGGCCGCGTTGGCCAGGTAGACGGGGTCGTCGAACTGCACCGTCTTCCAGTTCTTGTGCGCGAAATCATAGATGCGCGCGCGGTTCAGGGCGCGCGCCTTTTCCATCACCACCAGGTAGCCCTGGAAGACGTCGATGGACTGGATCACGGCGTCCTTGTTGTGCGGCACGACGGGTTTCCAGTGTTTCGGCTGCGGCGCGGACAATGGCGCGCTGACGACACGGAAATTCTTCGCCTCCTTGTTGGTCATAATATACAGCTGGCCGTCGCGGTGCTCGATGCCGTAGCGGTGACCCTTTTCGCGTTTCAGCACGCTCTGGAAACTGCCATCCGGCTTGCTCGTTGGCAGCAGCAGCACTTCGCTCGTATCCGTGCTGCGCGCGGTGAGCACGAAATAACGATGGTCGCGCGTGCGGCTCACGCCGATGGCGAATTGTTCCACCGGCTCGTGATAAACCTGCTGCAAGGTGCCGCCCAGGGCCAGGCGGAACAAACGGTCCGAACGCTTGGTGGTCGCGTCTTCCTGCGTCAGCATCAGGGTGGCATTGTCCGCCGCCCACGCCAGGGACGTGACTCTAGGCATGGTATCTTCCAGCAACTTGCCCGTCTTCAAATCCTTGACATGCAGTTCGTACTGGCGGAAACCCGTCGTGTCGGTGGTGTAGGCCAGCAACTGTTCATTCGGGCTGATGCTAAACGCGCGCACGGCAAAAAATTTGTGGCCTTCGGCCAATTGATTCTGGTCCAGCAGGATTTCCTCAGCCGCCTGCGCATCGTAGGCGCCGCCAGCGCCGACAGGGCGGCGGCAATGCAGTGGGTATTGCTTGCCCGCTTCCGTACGCGTGTAATAGTAGAAATTGCCCTGGCGGGCAGGCACGGACAGGTCTACTTCCTGCATGCGGCCCTTGATCTCCGCAGTCACCTTGTCGGCCAGCGACTGGATCGGGGCCGTGACGGCCGCCGTGTAGGCGTTTTCCGCATTCAGGTAATCGATCACGGCAGGATCGGTTTTCTTTTGCAGCCAGCGGTAGTCATCCGTGACGACGGTGCCGTGGCGCGTTTCCTGCCAGGCTGTCTTGGCGGCAACCGGCGCGGTGGGCGTGGCAACGGTGGTGGTGGTGGTGTCGGCCAGCGCGGATGGCGCCAGGGTGGACAACAGCAGGGCCGGCAGGATGGATAACCAGGCGGACCGGCGGCGCGCAGCATGATGGGTAATGGACAAGGCGACTCCTTTGAATAGTTGTGTCAGGATTGTAATCTTGCCATTGAGAAAAGCAACTGCCAGGCACCACCAATGCATGCGTTTCAACTTGCATCCACGGGCATTTCCAGCGATACTGTATATAACTACAGTATTCTGCCGCGAGGTGTCCTTGACCACATCTGCCTCCCCACTTCCCGAGCCACCCGCCCGCCGCTGGATAGCCCACCTGGACATGGATGCCTTCTTTGCCTCCGTGGAACTGTTGAAATATCCCGAATTACGCGGCGAAGCCGTCGTCATCGGCGGCGGGCGCCTGCAGCAACCGGTGCTGCAGAGTGACGGCACGCGGCAGTTTGCGCGCATGCGCGACTACGTGGGACGCGGCGTCGTCACCACCTCCACCTACGCGGCGCGCAAGTTTGGCGTGTTTTCCGCCATGGGCATCATGAAGGCGGCGAAACTGGCGCCCGACAGCATCTTGCTGCCCGCCGATTTCGAGGCCTACCGCGAATACTCCGCCCGCTTCAAGCAAGCCGTGGCCCATCTGTGTCCCATCATCCAGAACGTGGGCATCGATGAAATCTATGTCGACCTCACCGAACATGGCGAGCAGGCGCCGGCCATGGCGGCGCGCCTGAAGGCGGCCGTGTTCGAGGCGACGGGCCTGTCGTGCTCGGTTGGCCTGGCGCCCAACAAATTGTTGGCAAAAATCTGTTCCGACCTGGAAAAGCCCGACGGGCTCACCATTTTGTCGCCCGAGGATGTCGAAACCAGGGTCTGGCCCTTGCCGGCAAAAAAGATCAATGGCATCGGCCCGAAAGCCACGGCCAAGCTGGAAGCGCTGGGTGTCAATAGCATCGGCGAGCTGGCGCGCGCCGATCTGACCATGCTGCGCACGCAGTTCGGCGACCTGTACACGGGCTGGCTGCGCCAGGCGGCGCTGGGCATCGACGAGCGGCCCGTGCAGACGAGCCGGGAAACCAAGTCCGTCAGCCGCGAAACGACGTTCGAGCGCGACTTGCAGGTGGTGCGCGACCGTGCCACCCTGTCGGAAAAGCTGGAAAGCCTGTGCACGCGCGTGGCGGGCGACCTGGATAAACAATCGCTGGCGGGGCGCACGGTGGGCATCAAGCTGCGCTTCGAGGATTTCAGCACCGTCACGCGCGACATCACCTTGCCCAGCGCCACGGCGGACGCCGCCGCCATCCTGCGCGCCAGCCGCGATTGCTTGCGGCGCGTGCCATTTGAAAAGAAAATCCGCCTGCTGGGCGTGCGCATCTCGACCTTGTCCGATCCGGCCGTCGTGACGCGGCAGGTGCCGGCCCAGGCGGAGCTGTTTCCCAGGCTCTAGCGGCGTTTCCTACAAGATACATACCGCGCCGGACCGCGCTTTTGACGGCATTTTCACGTCGAAAGTGTAGAATGGCGTTCCCCTGGCACTACTGAAACAAACGGAAGACAAAAACTATGTGGTTCAAGAATCTTCAGATTTACCGCCTGCCCGCACCATGGGCTTACACGCCAGAACAACTGGAAGAGGCCTTGTCCTCGAACAAATTTACGCCGGCGACCAGCATGGATCTGATGCGCCAGGGCTGGGATACGCCGCGCCCGAACGGTGGTCTGGTGCACGTGGTCAACAAGCAAATGTTGATCTTGCTGGGCACGGAAAAGAAACTGTTGCCAGCGACCGTCATCAATCAGGTGGCCAAGGCCCGCGCTGCCGAGATGGAAGAAGCGCAAGGCTTTGCGCCGGGTAAAAAGGCCATGAAGGAATTGAAGGAACGCGTGGCCGACGAGCTGCTGCCGCGCGCCTTCAGCATCCGCAGCAACGTCTGGACGTGGATCGACCCCGTCAATGGTTGGCTGGTGGTCGATGCGGCCAGCCCGGCAAAAGCCGATGAAGTCATCAAGCTGCTGCTCAAAGCCGTCGATAAACTGCCGCTGGAAAGCTTGCGCGTGCAGCGCTCGCCTGTGGCGGTGATGACGGAATGGCTGCAGGCCGACGATGCGCCTGCCGGCTTCACGGTGGACATGGACACGGAATTGCGCGCCACGGGCGAAAGCAAGGCCACCGTGCGCTACGTGCGCCACACGCTGGAAGCGGACGATGTGCGCCGCCACATCGCGGCAGGCAAGCAGTGCACGCGCCTGGCCATGACGTGGAACGACAAGATCTCGTTCGTGCTGACGGAGTCCCTGGCCATCAAGAGCGTCAAGCCGCTGGATGTGATCAAGGAAACGGAATCGAGCACGAAGAACGACGACGAGCGTTTCGACGGCGACGTGATGCTGATGACGGGCGAGCTCTCCAAGCTGATGGCCGACGTGGTCGAAGCATTGGGTGGCGAAGCGACTGCATAAGCGCAGTCATATCGGTACGAAAAAGGAGCTTCGGCTCCTTTTTTTCGCCTGTGCTTTTAGCCCTGTCCTGCCATCGGCTTACAAGGGCTGGAACACCCCGGCGGCGCGGTTCTTTTGCACATTGTCCCAGGCGAAGATCTGGCCATTCATGGCCACGTACACGCCGGCTGGCAAGGTTTGCGCCACGCCGCAGGCAAAGCCCAGGTTGAACAGGGCATCGGAGTTGTCGATTTCGTAGGGAATCATGGCGCCCGTCAAAATCACCGTTTGCTGCAGGTTCGCCGCGCCCAGCACTTGCGCCGTCTCGCGCATGGTGTCGGTGCCGTGGATGATGACGATGGCTTTCTCCTGTGCCGCGCGGCACGAGGCCAGCACGCGCTGGCGGTCCGCATCCTGCATGTCGAGCGAATCGAGCAGGGGCAGTTGCTCCAGGGCCACGGGCGCCGTCATGCGCGCGCGGGCAATCGCTGCCGGCAAATGACTGTCGGAAAAGCCCAGGGTACCGTTCAATTCGTTGTAGTGTTTGTCGAAAGTGCCGCCAGTGGCGAGTATGCGCAAAGTCATGATGTGGTCACGATGTCAGTGGAGAATGACGCGCATGATAGCGTGGATTGTGTGCCTTGCGTGAATGGCGGGCCCGTTGTGGATCGCAACTGGAAAATTTGGCCATCTGTGAGTACACTGGTTTCTTTGTTTGCCTGCCACCCTGACTCCGTATGAAAGCGCTCGCTCCCGGCACCGTCATTTTTCACCGCCACCGCGGCTATGGCGTCATCACGTCCGTCAATTTGCTGACGGGCTGGATCGCCGCCCGTTTCGGCAGCGAAGCGCGCACCCTGGACCTGAACCTGTCGACCGACGACGTGCAGTTTGCCGATGGCGAAGCGATCCTGTTTCGCCGCGCGCCGCCCGACCGCATGCCGCATGCGCGCCTGATGACCATGGTGCGCGAGCTGCACCAGGCCGGTTATCAAAAACTGTATCTGTATTCCTGGCCCAAGCCGTCCGGCCTGCATTGGCGCTGGCATTTGTTTACGGGGCCGCGCGACTGGATGCAACGGCCCTGGCGCGAAGGCTGGTACGGTTCGGGCGCCGACTACAACGTCAACCCCGTGATGGGCTGGGGCGATACGCCCGGTGCCACCACCGGCGAGCTGATCGATGCCCTGGCCCGTTTCGATCCGCAAGGCCTGGCGCAGGCGCTGGGGCGCGACGACGACCATAGCGCGTGGTTTGGCCGCGTCTGCGACGCTCTATTACCCAACTATATGTACAGCCTGGACATGCAGCGTACCCCCGGCGAGCCCTTGCAGGACATGCCACCCGTGCCGGTCGTGGCCGTGCGCGCCGGCGTGGCGCCGTATGCCGGGCCGGACATCGCCTGGCCACCCGGCTGGGCCGGCCTGTGGCGCGGCCGGCACGCGCTGGCCGCGCCCGCCATCCGCATCACGGGCGAGCCTGACCTCATCAAGGGGTTTCAGCGCTCCTGAGGGGCTTGCCGCGCATGCTGCAACACCTCGGGATTGAGCAGGCGCGTGCATTGACCCTGCGTAAAATCGACGATGTTTTGCAGGGCGTAGCGGAAGTACAGCTCATAGCTGTCACGCTCGACGTAGCCCAGGTGTGGCGTGGCCAGCACGTTCGGCAGCAGCAGCAATGGCGCGCCTGGCGGCAGCGGCTCGTCCGTAAACACGTCCAGCGCGGCGGCGCCCGGGCACCCCTGCTGCAGCGCCGCTTCCAGCGCGCCCTCGGCCACCAGCTCGGCGCGGCTGGTGTTGACGAACAGGGACGTCGGCTTCATGCGCGCCAGGTCGTCGCTTGTTACCAGGCCGCGCGTGGCGTCGGACAGGCGCAGGTGCAAGCTCAATACGTCGGCTTGTTCAAAGAAGGCTGCGCGTGAAACCGCCGCCGTATCGCCGGCCGCCACGGCCGCCGCGCGGCTCGCTTCGCTGCCCCACACGAGGATAGTCATGCCGAAGGCGCGGCCATAGCCGGCGATCAGTTGACCGATCTTGCCGTAGCCCCAGATCGCCAGGGTGCGCCCTTTTAATACCGTGCCCAGCGTGTTGCGCGCCGGCTCGATGGATGACGTTTGCCACAGCCCTTCCTGTAAATGTTGCGCGTATGGCACGATCTTGCGCTGCGCCGCCATGATCAGCGCCCACGTCAGTTCGGCCGGCGCCGTGGGCGAGCCGATGCCTTCGGCGATGGCGATGCCCAGTTCCGTGGCGGCCGCCACATCGATGTGTCCGCTGACCTTGCCCGTTTGCGAAATCAGTTTCAGGTTCGGCAGTTTCGACAGCAAGGCGCGGTTGAAACTGCTGCGTTCCCGGATCAGCACCAGTGCGTCGAACGGCGCCAGGCGGATGGCCAGCTGACCCAGTCCCCGCGCCGTATTGCTGAACACTTTGACCTCGTGGCCATCGAGCAATTTGAAGCAATCGAGGCTGCGCACGGCATCCTGGTAATCATCGAGTATGGCAATTTTCATGGTGGATGGCCGATTTTAGTAAGGATTTGGTAGGGAAATAACAGGATACGGGAAATGCTGAATAGCCTACTACATTAGTCAAGCTATTCTCCTACATTTTTGCGAGAATAGCTGATTGGCGGGTGTACAATCGCCGGCACTTTTGAAGCTTCCTGATTATAGTTATAGCGCAAACTGTTCCCGCAGCCTGGGTGCATGATCCAGGTAAACGACACCAGAGCCCTGCCCGCGTGAAGACGCCGCCCGCAGTGAGCCGCAGCCACCTCTCAACGATGCTGCCTGTCTTGCCGGAATGACCAGAATTTCTTTTATTGGTATTGGAGGTAATATGAATCAGCCCGTCATGGGTGGCGTCGCCGCACTCAACGTCCCAGCTTATATTAAACAACAGAAACTGATCAACTGGGTGGCCGACATTGCCGCGCTGACCAAGCCGGAGCGTATTTACTGGTGCGATGGTTCGCAGGAAGAGTACGAGCGCCTGTGTGCCGAAATGGTTGCCAGCGGCACCATGAAAAAACTGAATGCCGAAAAGCGCCCGAATTCCTACCTGGCCTGCTCGGATCCGAGCGACGTGGCCCGCGTCGAAGACCGCACGTATATCTGCTCGGCAACGAAAGAGGCGGCCGGCCCGACGAATAACTGGACCGAGCCTGGCGAAATGCGCCACACCCTGAACGGCCTGTTCGATGGCTGCATGCGCGGCCGTACCATGTACGTCGTGCCATTCTCGATGGGCCCGCTGGGTTCGCCCATCGCGCACATCGGCGTGGAACTGTCCGATTCACCGTATGTCGCCGTGAACATGAAGGTCATGACCCGCATGGGCCGCGCCGTGTACGACGTGCTGGGCACCGATGGCGAATTCGTGCCGTGCGTGCACAGCGTGGGTGCACCGCTGGCAGCCGGCCAGCAAGACGTGAAATGGCCGTGCAACAGCACCAAGTACATCGTGCATTTCCCGGAAACGCGTGAAATCTGGTCCTTCGGTTCGGGCTATGGCGGCAACGCCTTGCTGGGCAAGAAATGTTTCGCCCTGCGCATCGCCTCGAACATGGGCTACCAGGAAGCGCAAGCGTCCGACAACAACCCGGGCTGGCTGGCCGAACACATGCTGATCCTCGGTGTGGAATCGCCGGAAGGCAAGAAGCATTACGTCGCGGCAGCGTTTCCATCGGCTTGCGGCAAGACCAACTTCGCCATGCTGATCCCGCCGGCAAGTTTTAATGGCTGGAAAGTGACCACCATCGGCGACGATATCGCCTGGATCAAGCCCGGTGCCGATGGCCGCCTGTACGCGATCAACCCGGAAGCCGGTTACTTCGGCGTGGCGCCGGGCACCAACGAAAAAACCAATTACAACTGCATGGCGTCCATGCGCGACAACACGATCTTCACCAACGTGGCGCTGACGGACGATGGCGATGTCTGGTGGGAAGGTTTGACGAAAGAAGCTCCAAGCCACCTGATCGACTGGCAGGGCAAGGACTGGACGCCGGCGTCCGGCACCAAGGCGGCGCACCCGAATGCGCGCTTCACTGTTGCTGCCACGCAAAATCCGGTGATCGACGCAGCCTGGGACGATCCGGCCGGCGTGCCGATCTCGGCCTTCATTTTCGGTGGCCGCCGCTCCACCACCGTGCCGCTGGTCACCGAAGCGCGCAACTGGGTCGAAGGCGTCTACATGGCCGCCACCATGGGTTCCGAAACGACGGCCGCTGCCGTGGGCCAGATGGGCGTCGTGCGCCGCGATCCATTTGCCATGTTGCCGTTTATCGGCTATAACATGAGCGATTACTTCCAGCATTGGCTGGACATGGGTGTCAAGGTGGGCAAGGTCAATCCGGCGGCCCTGCCGAAGATCTACTGCGTCAACTGGTTCCGCACGGACGAGGCAGGCAAGTTCGTTTGGCCTGGCTTTGGCGACAATATGCGCGTGCTGAAGTGGATGCTGGAGCGTATCGAAGGCACGGCGGGCGGCGTGGAAAACCTGTTCGGCACGACGCCGCAGTATGGCGACCTGAACTGGGATGGCTTGCCATTCACGCAGCAACAGTTCGATACCATCACTTCGATCGACAAGGCGGCGTGGCGGGACGAATTGAAATTGCATACGGAGTTGTTTGAAAAACTCGCGTATCATCTGCCGCAAGAATTGGCAGATCACAAGGCTGCGCTGGAAAAGCGGCTGAGTGCATAAAGTTTAGTAGTGGGGGAGAAACACGTCGGCGAAGACTGGCGTGCGATAAATGACACGCCGGCAATGACTGGGGTGCTAGCAAAAAGAGAAACGGCGCGGATTGCATGAGCATTCCGCGCCGTTTTTTATTGTAGGTATAATAATTGTCCTGTGGAAATTATTTGCTGTCATGCCTGCTCAAAAATGAAAAAAACGATCATCATCAGCAGCACCGTGGCCGCCTGCCTGCTCGGTGGCGGCGCCCATGCCGAGCACCGCCAGGATTGCGAGAGCATCGAATATGCCCGGCAGTATGGCGTCACGCTGGAAGCAGGGCTGAAGAGCAACGTCGAGCGCATGCGCCAGCAGCAGGCGCGCTATCACAAGACACTCGATGGCATGCTTGCAGAAATGAAGCAAGGCGGTATCTGGTCCGATGAGGACGCCGGCCGTTTCTTCCAGACCGTGTGGACGGATGAGGAGGGCAAGGCGGTCGACGCGCAACGCCAGAAGGCTGGCGAGCGCTACAAAGTCCAGGCGATGGCGGCGCAAGCCTGGAATGGCCAACGCGGCCAGTCGCCGGAAATGCTGCGGGGCATGTGCCTGCTTGGGCCGCGCCTGCTGGAAGACGGTGCGGCGCTGTATGAGGCGCTTGAGTACTCCTGGGCCTATATGCAGACGAAACTGGAACGCGTTGCCAAAGCAAGCAAGGTGAGCAAACCCTGACGTTTGTGCGGAAACAAAAAATGGCGCGAATTGTCTGGACAATCCGCGCCATTTTTTCAAGTGCTGCAGCTTATTGCTTCAGCAGCGGCCCCAGGTATTTACCCGTCACGCTGGCCGGGTTCAGCGCCACATCTTCCGGCGTGCCCGTGGCAATGATCTGCCCGCCACCGGCGCCGCCTTCCGGGCCCAGGTCGACCAGCCAGTCGGCCGTCTTGATGACGTCCAGGTTGTGCTCGATGATGACGAGGGTGTTGCCCTGGTCGCGCAGGCGGTGGATGACTTTCAGCAGCAAATCGATGTCGTGGAAGTGCAAGCCCGTCGTCGGTTCATCGAGGATGTACAGGGTGCGGCCCGTGTCGCGCTTCGATAATTCCAGCGACAGTTTGACGCGCTGCGCCTCGCCGCCGGACAGGGTGGTGGCGCTCTGGCCCAGCTTGATGTAGCCCAGGCCCACGTCGAGCAGCGTTTGCAGCTTGCGCGCGATCAAGGGCACTGGCTTGAAGAATTCATGCGCCTCTTCCACCGTCATGCCCAGCACTTCCGTGATGCTCTTGCCCTTGTAGTGCACTTCCAGGGTTTCGCGGTTGTAGCGCTTGCCATGGCACACGTCGCACGGCACGTAGACGTCGGGCAGGAAGTGCATCTCGACCTTGATCACGCCATCGCCCTGGCACGCTTCACAGCGTCCGCCCTTCACGTTGAACGAGAAGCGGCCTGCGCTGTAGCCGCGTTCCTTGGCCGTCGGCACGGTGGAGAACAAGTCGCGGATCGGGGTAAACAAGCCCGTGTAGGTGGCGGGGTTCGAGCGCGGCGTGCGGCCGATCGGCGCCTGGTCGACGGAAATGACTTTGTCGAAATGTTCCAGGCCGCTGATCGATTCGTGCGGCGCCGGTTCCGTCTGCGAACCGTACAGATGGCGCGACAGCGCCGGATACAGGGTATCGTTGACGAGCGACGATTTGCCCGAGCCGGAGACGCCCGTCACGCACGTCATCAATCCCACCGGCAAGCTCAGCGACACTTTTTTCAGGTTGTTGCCCGTCGCGCCAGTAATGACCAATTGCTTTTCCGGATTGCTGACATGGCGCTTGTTTGGTACGGCGATTTTCAGCTTGCCGTTCAGGTATTGCGCCGTCAGCGATTTCTTGTTTTTGAGAATGTCTTGCAGGGTGCCTTCGGCGATGATTTCGCCGCCGTGTACGCCCGCGCCGATGCCCATGTCGACGATGTAGTCGGCCGTGCGGATGGCGTCTTCATCGTGCTCGACCACCAGCACGCTGTTGCCGATGTCGCGCAAGTGTTTCAGCGTTTCGATCAGGCGGTCATTATCGCGCTGATGCAAGCCGATCGACGGTTCGTCGAGCACATACATGACGCCCGTCAAACCGGAGCCGATTTGCGACGCGAGGCGGATGCGCTGTGCTTCACCGCCCGACAGCGTGTCGGCGCTGCGGTCCAGCGACAGGTAATCGAGGCCCACATTGTTGAGGAACTTCAGGCGCGAAATGATTTCTTTCACGACGCGATCGGCGATTTCCTTCTTGGCGCCCGTCAGTTTCAGTTTTTCAAAGAATTCCAGCGTCTCGCGCAGCGGTTTTCCCGCCACTTCATAGATGGCGCGCTGCTGCTTGCCCGTGCCGACCTTGACGAAGCGCGCTTCCACGCGCAGGCGCGCGCCATCGCATGAGGGGCAGCATTTCTCATTGATGAACTTGGCCAGTTCTTCCTTGACGGCCATCGAATCCGTCTCGCGGTAGCGGCGCTGCAGATTGTTGACCACGCCTTCGAACGTGTGTTCCTTGATGACGGTGCGGCCCCGTTCGTTCACATAGGTAAACGGAATCACTTGCTTGCCGGAACCGTACAACACGGCCTGCTGGGCATTCAGTGCCAGTTGCTCGAACGGCATGTCCAGGTCGAATTCATAATACGCGGCCAGGTTCGACAGCATCTGGAAGTAAAACTGGTTGCGGCGGTCCCAGCCCTTGACGGCGCCGGAGGCCAGCGACAGATTCGGGAACGCGACGATGCGTTTCGGGTCAAAGAATTCGATGTGCCCCAGGCCGTCGCATTCCGGGCAGGCACCCATCGGGTTGTTGAACGAGAACAAACGCGGTTCCAGTTCCTGCAGGGAATAGCCACACACATTGCAGGCGAACTTGTTGGAGTACACGTGTTCCTGCGCGGTATCCATTTCGTAGGCAATGGCGCGGCCATCGGCCAGGCGCAGGGCCGTCTCGAAACTTTCCGCCAGGCGCTGCTTGATGTCCTGGTTCACCTTGACCCGGTCGATGACGACGTCGATCGTGTGTTTTTCCGTTTTCTTCAATTTCGGCAGGTCATCGACTTCATAGATCTTGGCCGCATGCGTGCCGCTCTGTACGCGAAAGCGCACGAAGCCCTGCGCCTGCATCTGCTCGAACAGGTCGACGTGTTCGCCCTTGCGGTTGGCGACGACGGGCGCGAGTATCATCAGCTTGGTGTCTTCCGGCATGGCCAGCACGGCATCGACCATTTGCGACACGGATTGCGCGGCCAGCGCATTTTCCGGGTGGTCGGGGCAGTACGGCGTGCCCACGCGCGCGTACAGCAGGCGCAGATAATCGTGGATTTCCGTCACGGTGCCCACCGTTGAGCGCGGGTTGTGCGACGTTGCCTTCTGTTCGATGGAGATGGCGGGCGATAAGCCCTCGATCAGGTCGACATCCGGCTTTTCCATCAATTGCAGGAACTGGCGCGCGTACGCCGACAGCGATTCGACATAGCGGCGCTGGCCCTCCGCGTACAAGGTGTCGAAGGCCAGCGAGGACTTGCCGGAGCCGGACAGGCCGGTAATCACGATCAGCTTATTGCGCGGCAAATCGAGATTGATATTCTTGAGGTTATGCGTGCGAGCGCCGCGAATGCGGATCTGTTCCATGTGATTGCCTTGCTTTCAGTGAGTGGTGCGGCCGGCGCATTGTGCCTGGGTGCGGATGAGGAGCCACAACGGGTCAACCTGTAACTATAGCCGGGTTTTGCTCTGCATGCCTGAGGTGTCCATGGGCGGATTGCGCCGCCAGGCGAACGTGCCCCGACAAAGTTTGATACAGATGCGTGCAGACGTTTAAACACTGTATATAATACCAGTATTCAAGTTTCTTGTTTTCACCTGCCATGAAAAAAACGTGCTGCCGCACGGGAGAGGGCGTCCGCCAGAAAGCGTGTGCTTTGCGCCGCGTGGTCGCTTATAATCCTCGTTTAGTACACTAAACTACCGCGCGGGACACCGGCTCCCGCTGCAGTTCATCAGGAGTTATTCATGGCATCAGTCAACAAAGTCATCATCGTCGGCAATC
Source organism: Janthinobacterium sp. SUN073 (assembly GCF_030397665.1). Taxonomy (GTDB): domain Bacteria; phylum Pseudomonadota; class Gammaproteobacteria; order Burkholderiales; family Burkholderiaceae_D; genus Janthinobacterium. The sequence goes on from NZ_JAPUBT010000013.1 coordinate 98,294, forward strand.
TGGGCCGTGACCCGGAAATCCGCTACATGCCTAGCGGCGACGCGATCGCCAACATCGCCGTGGCCACTTCGTACAAATCGAAGGACCGCAATACGGGCGAACAAAAAGAATTGACAGAGTGGCACCGTATCTCGTTTTTCGGCCGCCTGGCGGAAATCGTCGGCCAATACCTGAAAAAAGGCTCGTCCGTCTACGTCGAAGGCCGTCTGCAAACGCGTAAATACACGGACAAGGACGGCGTCGAGAAGTACGCAACCGACATCATCGCGGAACAGATGCAAATGCTGGGCGGTCGCTCCGGCATGGGCGGCGATGCCGGCGGTGGCGATGATAGCTACGGCGGTGGTGGCGGCGGCTACGACGCCCCGGCCCCGCGCCAGGCACCCGCTCCGCGTCCAGCCCCGGCACCGGCACCACGCCCGGCACCGAAGCCAGCACCGAACTTCTCGGATATGGATGACGATATTCCGTTCTAAGACGCAATACGACTCATCTGTAAACAACGCCTCGCACATCCTTGATTTGCGAGGCGTTTTTATTGGATGTTTGGGTCTCTTTTCGGTGCTGCCGGCTTCAGTTCAAGCGGATAAGCGCTCTCTTCCTTGATCTATGTTGGTGATCGCCATCATGGCCCCCCCTATAATTTAAGGACTGCTCTTGGCACTTCATCCGCAGTGCCACACCAGAATAGGGAGACCATGGTGGCTATTTCGACCAAAGCGCCCCTGGTTGTCGATCTTGACGGCACGCTGACGCCAACCGATACCCTGCTTGAATCCATCGTCAAAGTGGTGAAGCAATCCCCGCTCAGTTTGCTCCGCATGCCGTTCTGGCTCATGCGAGGGCGGGCAGGCTTCAAGGAAGCCATTGCGGCGCATGCCAGCATCTCGGGCGAACACCTCCCTTACCGTGCGTCCCTGCTGGATTACCTGCGCGAGGAAAAGCGCAAGGGCCGCATGATTGTCCTGGCGACGGCGGCCCACCATTCGATTGCCGGCAACGTGGCCAGGCACCTGGGCCTGTTTGACAAGGTGCTGGCGACGCAAGCCGGTCACAACCTCAAGGGCAGGGCCAAGCTGCAAGCCATTCAGGAGCAGGTCGGGCCATGCTTTGTGTATGCTGGCGACAGCAAGGCAGATATCCCCATCTGGCAAGCCGCCAAGGCGGCGGTGCTGGTGGATGTCGGCTGGCGTACGGGCCAAACCGTCCGACGGCATGTACCGATCGAACGCGAGTTTCCGGGTGAGCGCGGCGGGCTGGGCGTGTGGATGAAAGCCCTGCGTGTCCATCAGTGGTTAAAGAATCTGTTGCTGTTCGTCCCCCTGCTGACGGCATTCTCCTTCCTCGACCTGGGCAAGATGATCACCATGGCCGTGGCCTTCATGGCTTTCTCCTTGGCGGCCTCCGCCACCTACATGGTCAACGACCTGTGGGACCTGGACAGCGACAGGGCGCACCCCCGCAAGCGGCTGCGCCCTTTTGCCAGTGGCCGCCTGCCGATTCTGAAGGGCCTGGCCGTGGCGGCGGCGGTGTTGCTCCTGGCCCTGGTTCTGGCCTTCTGCGTGTCCCATGCCTTCCTCCTGATGCTCCTGCTTTACCTCGTGCTGACCAGCGCGTATAGCTGGGTGCTCAAGGAATACGTGCTGATTGACGTGCTCATGCTATCCCTGCTGTATACCTTGCGCATCCTGGCAGGTTCGGTTGCTATTGGTACCGCCACCAGTTCCTGGTTGCTGGCTTTCTCGGTCTTCATGTTCCTCAGCCTCGCCCTGGTGAAGCGCTGTGCGGAGCTGCTCACCCTGGAAGAGAATGGCAAGGCAGCCACGCGTGGACGGGATTACCGGGTGACCGACCTGGCGGTGTTGTGGCCCTTGGGGGGCGGGGCAGCCCTCTCTGCCGTGGTGGTGTTCGGGCTGTTCATCAGTGCGCCGGAAACGCAGGGGCGTTATGGCACCCCGCAGATGCTGTGGCTAGTCGCCCTGGGATTGATTTACTGGCTTGCGCGCCTGTGGGTGAAAACATCGCGGGGTGAAATGCACGATGACCCGGTGATTTACGCCCTCAAGGACCACGCTAGCCGCATGACCGTATGCGCCATGGTAGCGATCATGCTGGGAGCGCATTTCCTCGTATTGGGTAGCTACCCATGAAAACGCTCTGCATTGCCATCCTGAGCATCGCGCTATCCGTCATGGCGCAGTTCTCATTGAAGACTGGCATGTCCGGTGCAGGCGTGAAGGCAATGATGGCAGAGCCCAGGTCCTTCATGACCCTCATCAATATTCTTACGGACAAGTATGTCCTGGGGGGCTTCCTCCTCTATGGCTTGGGAGCGGTGGCCTGGCTTGGCGTGCTGTCGCAATGGGATGTGAGCAAGGCCTATCCCCTGGTAGGCCTGGGATTCGTGCTCACCCTGCCCATCGCTTACCTGCTAGGCGAGCAGGTAAGCCTGCCCCGTGTGATTGGCGTGGCGCTGATTTGTGCAGGGGTGTGGTTGGTGGGGAGGAGTTGATGAATGACAAACATGATACCCAACAACAGCAAGATTGGCTGTGGCTGGTAATCATCGCAGGCATCGGCTGTGCCCTGAGGGTTGCGGCGATGGCCGGCTTCCAGCATGTGCCAGAAAGCGATGAACTTGCCTACAGGAGTATGGCGCTCAACTTGCTTGGCGGAAACGGCATTGTCGACAGCATGGGCAACCATGCGATGTATAACGTGGGCTATTCCCTGTTTATTCTCGCCCCTGTCTTTTTCCTCTTTGGCGAAGACCTCCTGGCGGTTCGCTTGGTGAACATGTTCCTGGGAGGGGCGGCAATCATCCTGTGCTATCTGGTGGCCAAGGAAGCGGGCGCAGGCAGGTTGGGGCGTCTCATCGCCGCACTCGCCTGGGCGCTATACCTTCCGAACGGCATCTATGGGATGTATCTGGCCAAGGAAAACTTGATGATTCCCCTGATGCTGGGGGTCATGTGGTGCGCACTGAGATTGGCGCGTCAGCCCTCGAATACAGTGGCAATCGGCTGCGGGGCACTCTTGGGTCTGCTGGCATTGACTGGCAATGCTGCCTTGTCATTGCTGGCGGTCCTTGCCTTGGCGTTGCTGCTGTCTCCCGCATCGGTGGTTCAGCGGGCAAGCATGGCCATGCTCGCGCTGTCAGTTGCGTTGGTGATGTCTGGCCCATGGCTGCTCAGGAACATGCAAGTGATAGGCGCACCTGTCTTGAACACCAATGGCGGCTTCAATCTGTATGTGGGTAACAACCCGGCTGCGACAGGCATGTTTGTTTCCATCTCGGAGACACCACGTGGCCCTACCTGGGATGCCCTTCGGAAAACGGGAGAAGTCCAGGCCTCCGAGACCTTGAAACAGGAAGCTATTTCTTGGGTGCAGGCCCATCCAACTGCGTTCCTGACGTTGGCCGTGAAGAAAGCGGCTTACTTCTGGACGCCCCCCTTCCATGAGGGAAAAGGAGATCAGTCGTCGGCAGAAAAGCTGGTGCGTCTCGTGTGGGCGATACAGTTCCTGGTCCTGCTTGCCGCTGCGATTGGGACGCTGCTGATTCCAAGGCTGAGAAATCGGCAGGTCGCCCTGCTCTGGCTGGCGCTCGCGTGTTACACCGGCGTTCACATGGTGTTTTACGTGATATTGCGATACCGTGAACCCATCATGCCGGTCCTGGCAGTGATGGCGGGCCTGGTGCTGGAATCACTCGTGGCCGCCCGTCCCCGGGCCGCGCATCGGGCCAGATAAGATGGGGGCAGTGCTCAGGGGGCCGGAGACTCAATTGCGCAGCCACATCTCCAGGCGGTAGCTGGCTAGCGCATTCCTGCGCGCCGCATTGCGCATCAAATATGCCTGCACCGTGTACTGGCCGTCTGCCGGCAGGCGACGATGCGGCATATGGAATTCCTCTCGAACGTGATGCCAGCGCACTCGCCGACGATGCCGTCCATCTTGCGCCAGGCCTCGCGTTTGCCTGTACCGCAGTGCCATCTCATGGTACGGATTGCGCTTCTCTGCATGCCGCGGTTTGAATAAAGCCACATTCGAATATTGTTATGATATTTCCGCATAAGGAGAATAATTGCTTTGCAATTGTTTATTTCGCCAATAAAGTTATTTTGGCGATTGTTTATGCGATGGTATATTGTTTGCAATATTTCTTTGGATAAATTTTATCGGAGAGCTTCGCGGGCGTGATGTATGCCTGCAATTCCTATTGCGGCCATTGGTGCGCAGAAAATGTCACGGTCTGAATTGAAGAAAAATCTTGCAATGCATATAGCTGTCGATTCCTCAGGTTCACAATGGTTGGTTCTGGAGCGTATATTCGGGAAAAAGAAAGGCTGGCAGCTTGCATCGCTGGCGGATTTTCAAAAAAGAAAATATCTATTTCTCTTGTGCGATCTACTTGCATTGATTTCCGTCCTGATCGGACTGGCGTGGACTTTATATCCGGGACGTATTTTCCTGCAGTCGTTTCCAGTCAGTATGGTGTTATTGCTACTGGCCGGAAAAGGCCTGCGTTTTAAAACGGCCGCCGTGCTGCCCGTGGCCAGTCGGGAACGATTGGATATCTTTTTAAAAATCCATCTGGGGCTATTGCTCCTTGCCATGGTGCTCTGTCTGGTACAGGTGGGATGTGCGCTGCGGCAGATCTATTTGCTGGCCTGAAAAAGTACCCCGTCCGCCACAAAAACAGGCCGCGCTATCACTGATAGGGCGGCCTGTTTGCGTTGTCTCAAGGTTGCATTGACGCCTTAATTCACGCTGACCTCCTTGCGGTTATCGCGCGGGACGCGGTCGATCATCTTGTTGTACGGATCAACACCCACTTCGAACGGTTTGTCCTTCACGGTGATGGTGATCACCGGGTCGCTGCCCGACACCCTGCGCTTGTCCGTGAACAGGACTTTTTCGTCTTTTTCCTTGGCGCCAGGGGCGCGTGCGAAGATGGCGATTTCCACCGGCTCGTCATAGGCGCGCGCGCTTTCCTTGCCCTTGCCGTCGGACTCCAGCTTGGCCAGGTGCAACTGCATGGTGACATCCCACTGGCCATCCTTGCGCTGCACGGCCGACGCTTGCGTCACGCGGTTGTCGTAGAAGACGATCTTCTCGAACAGGTCCGTGATCAGCGCCTGCTTGTCCTGCGGCGCTTCGGCGCGGATGTAGGCCAGCAGTTCCAGGGTGGTGGTGAACGGCGCCTGCTGGTAGCCCTTGTCCTGCAGATAGCGTTTCAGGGCACGGTTCAGGGCTTCCTCGCCGAGCTCGTCGCGCAGGCGGTAGAACACCAGGCTGCCTTTGTTGTAGTGGATGTATTGCTGTCCTTCCACGCGCGCCAGTGGCAGTTCCTCGATGGCTTCACCGCCGCGCCCGCTCAGGTAGCGGTCCAGTTCATAGCGCAGGAAGCGGCGCATTTTTTCGCGGCCATATTCCTTTTCCATCACCATCAGCGCCGAGTACTGCGACAGCGATTCCATCAGCATGGTGGCGCCCTGCACGTTGGCGCCGATCACCTGGTGGCCCCACCACTGGTGCGCCATTTCATGCGCCGTGACGTAAAACACGTAGTCGATGTCATCCTTGTCGCGCAGGTCGGCGATGAAGCCGATGCCTTCCGAATACGGAATCGTATTGGCAAACGACTGCGCGAAGCTCTGGTAGCCGGGGAATTCCAGGATGCGCACCTGCTTGTGCTGGTAGGGCGTGAACTGGGTGGTGTAATAGTCGAGCGACTTTTGCACGGAGGTAATCATGCGGTCCGTGTTGTAGCCATGCTTTTTATCGAAATAAATTTCGATCGGCAAGCCTTGCCATTCGCCTTTTTTGACTTCCCAGCGCGCCGACAGGTAGGCAAAGAACGGCATCATCGGCTGGTCCATCTTGTAGCGGTAGTAGCGGCGGCCATCCTTTTCCCAGCTTGCCTGCAGGTAACCAGGCGCCAGCGCGATCTGCTCGCCGCTGGTGGAAACCGTCGTGTCGAAATGGATCCAGTCGGCATCGCCGCCCAGCACCGTATTGCCATACGCGGAGGTGTCTTCCAGCTTGGCCATGCGCTGCGGTTCGCCCAGGCCCCGTTTGCGGCGCTCATTGCGATCGGTCAACTCCATTTCCTTCGCGTAGCCGAAGTGGGGGAAGAAGGCCTGGTTGTTGAAGAAGCTGCCGTTCAGGTTGACCTGGTCCGGCGCGCCGCTGTTGGTGAAACCCTGGTGCGTGATGGCCACCGTGAAGTCCAGCGGCAGGGTGGCGCCCGGCGCCAGGGGCCGGGCCAGCTTGAGGATGCTGAAGCCGAGTTCCTTGTCATCGAGCGCGACCTTGTGCTCAGGCAAGTTCAACCAGTGCGTTTCCAGGTCCGGGTTGAGCTGGACGCGCAGGGTGTCGAGCGGCTGCTGCGTCTTGTTTTGCAGCACGTAGTGGCCCTTGATCAGCACCTTGCGTTGCTCAGGATAGATATCCACATCGGCCTGGATATCTGTGATCTTCAGCTGCGGCAAGCCCTTGTATTGCTTGTACAATTTCTCGTAGCGTGCCTGCTTGTCCATGCCGATGTCCGACGTCTCGTACTTGTTCAGCACGTTCGTGTTGTAGAAGATCCAGCCGCCCGTGCCTGCCCAGCACAGCACGACTACGGCCAGGGCGGCGCCGGCGCGGCCTTGCAGGCGCTGGCGGGCCAGGCGCACGCGCGCGCGCCAGTCGGCGGACAGGCCGCGCACCCAGAACGCACGGGCCAGCATGATGAGCGCCACGGTAAACAGGCTCCAGTACAGAGAGAACCAGGCCCAGCCGGTCAGGAAGTGGCCATAGCCATTCATGTCCGAATACTTGATGGCCGGCGTGCCGCCGAAGGCGTACAGATTGTGTTCCAGATGCAGCATGCCCAGCACGGCTTGCGCCACCATCAGCAGGATCACCAGCAGGTAGCCGATGAACTTGTTATTCGACAGCACTTGCAGGGTGAGGGCGCACAAGCCCATCAGCACGAAGAAGAGGGAACCGAGCAGGGTGCCTTTCAGGTACAGGCCCAGCTCCACGGGCGCGCCGCCCTTGACGAGCTGGAAACCGATGGCGGTGATGACGCCCACCAGCAGGTAGCCGGCGATGACGCCGACCAGGGCCGTGCATTTGGCCAGCAGGGGCACCCAGCCGGGTACGGGCATGGCATCGCTGACGTCGGCGATCTTGACCTGGCGCTCCTTGAAGATCAGCTCACCCGCATAAAAGGTGACGATGATGATCAACAGGAAGCTGAAGCTGTTGTTGATGCTTTGCAGCATCAAATGGGTCATCGGATACACGGCCGTGCCGTACATGTTCTTGCCCACGCTGGAGCCGGCGATCAGGTTGATGACGCCGAACAGCAGCATGACGAGAAAGGGCACGCTCTTGAAGATGCCGGCGGCATCGAAGCGCAGGATCTGCCACCACTGGCGCCAGGCCGTTGCCGGGGTAAAGGTGGGAATGCTGCGCGGCAGGTGCGGCGGCGCGGTGACGGCCGGCGCGGCCGCTGGCGCCTTGTGCTTGCCGAACAGGCGCTTGCCCGTGCCCGTGCGCTGCGGCTTGAACAGGATCACGGTGGCGGCAAACAGCACGACGGTGATACCCAGCCACAGCAGGCGGTTGGCCAGCAGGAAACCGGACAGTGGCGGCAGGCTGGCATTCGACTCGGCGGCCGTGAAGTAGCGCGTCATGCGGCCAAAGGCGCGCACGCCGAAGGGGTCGAGCAGCACGGCATACCATTCATTGTTGATGTCGCGCGTAAACACGCCGGCCATGGCCCACAGCACGAAAAAGCCCAGCACGCCCACGTACACGAGCATCATCGAACGCGTGGTGGCTGCCAGCAGCATCAGCAGGGCGCCGATGAAGAGCAGGTTGGGGATGACGATGACGGCGAAGCTCCAGGCATAGGTGTGCAGCGAGAACGCGCCCACGCGTTGCGCATCGACCCAGGGCATGACGGGGCCGAGCATGGTGGCCAGGGCAATGGCGACGAAGATCACCAGGCAGGCGGCAAAGCCGGCGGCGAAGCGGCCAAACAGGTAGTCCCACTTGCGCATGGGCGTGGCGAACAGCATGTCGGCCATGCCCACTTCGCTGTCGCGCAGCACGGCGCCGGCGATGAAGACGGTGACGAGAAACATCGCCAGCAGGCTGAAGATGCCCAGCATCTGCGCCACCACGGTGGGAGCGTTGCGGTTGATGTTGCCGATGGCGCCACCGATCTGCACCGAGTCGCTGGTGGTGGCGCCAAAGGCCATCAGGGCCATGATGACGGCAAAGACCCACAGCAGTGGCTGTTTCAGCTGGTAGACGAGGTCAAACTTGAAAAATTCCTTCCACATGGCGGCCCCTTACGCTGCCACGGCGGCCGAGGTGGCCGGTGCGGCAGCGGGAGCGGCGGCGCCGTGGCGGGCAGCGTTGCGCACGTGCAGGAAGTACACGTCTTCCAGATCCGCGGCGATCTGCACGAAGCCGCTGTCTGGCTGGCTGTCGGCATACACATTGATTTGCGGCTTGCCGCCCACCAGGCGCGTCGACAGCACGTTCAAGGTTTGCTGGTACTGCGCCAGTTCTTCCGTCGTGACACTGCGGCGCCACACCTTGTTGTGCAAGGTGTCGATGGCCGCCTGCGGTTCGCCCTGCACCAGCACCTGTCCCTTGACGATCATGGCCATGCGCGGGCACAAGTCCGTCACATCGTCGACGATGTGCGTCGACAGAATCACCACCACTTGCTCGCCGATCTTCGCCAGCAGGTTCAGGAAGCGGTTGCGTTCGTCCGGGTCCAGGCCGGCAGTAGGCTCATCGACGATCACCAGGCGCGGTGCGCCCAGCAGCGCCTGGGCGATGCCGAAGCGCTGGCGCATGCCGCCCGAATACGTTCCCAGGTTGCGCTTGCGCGCTTCCCACAGATTGGTTTGCTGCAGCAAGGCTTCCACGGCTTCCTTGCGCGGGCCCTTTTCCGTCAAACCTTTCAAGACGGCAAAGTGGTTGAGCAAGGTTTCCGCGCTGACCTTCGGATACACGCCGAAATCCTGCGGCAAATAGCCCAGCTGGCGGCGCAGGCTGGCCTTGTCCTTGAGCACATCGAGACCATCGAAATGGATGCTGCCGCTGTCGGGATCTTGCAAGGTGGCAATGGTACGCATCAGCGAGGACTTTCCTGCGCCATTCGGTCCCAGCAAGCCGAACATTCCGTTGGGAATCTCCAGGCTGACATCATTGATGGCCTTGACGCCATTGGCATACGTTTTGTTCAGCTGTTTGATCGATAGCATGTGCAGCACTCTCCAGAGCTTGGGTCTAAAAGCCGGCAGATACCTGTCTGCCGGTCTGTGCAAGGGGATCGCCCTTGTTTTCTGTCAACCGCGATGGCGGATGTTACTTAAGGGAAATAATATATAAGCAATTGGAAAAAAAGTAATCTTTTTGCGACCGGAGGTGGAAAAACGGGCATGAAATGCCCCAGGCGGGGATGAGTGACGGTGATAAGATCGCGCACTGGATCGACACGACCGTGGAGGAAAGCTTTTCATGCATGCCATAGACAAGATCATCGCCTTGCGCGCCATTGCCCCGGGCGAAGAGGAGGCACTGGCGCGGCTGTTTCAACTGTACTGTTATGACAATGCCGCCTGGAGCGGTGAGGCGTTGCTGGCCGATGGCCGCTACGACGTGTGCGATGCGGGGCTGGCGTCGTATGTGCATGCAGCCGGCCACACGGCCAGCTGGATCGAGGTCGATGGCGAACTGGCCGGCTTTTTCCTCACGGAGCCTGGTATGGCGGGCGGGCTGGCCGTGCAGGAGTTCAGCGATTTTTTTATTCTGAAGCAATACCGGCGCCGGGGCGTGGCGCTGGAAGTGGTGCGCAGGGTGCTGCTGGACAGCGGGCGAACGTGGCTGGTGGCGATGTTCCACGCCGATGCCGCTGCCTGCGCGTTCTGGCGGCACGCGTTTGCGCGCCTGCCGTTTGCCAGGGTCGAGGCGTACGACGATCCGGACTTGCCGCAGTTCCAGCTGACCTTGCTGAAACCGGCGGCCTGAGCGCGTTTAGAAGCGCACTTTCACATACGCTGACGGTCCCGTCAGGCGAATGTTCAGGTCCGCATCGCGTTCGCTGTCGCGGTGCAGCTTGATTTTCGAGATGCCATAATCGGCCACGAAACCGATATTCTTGAACGGAAACCATTCCACGCCGATATTGCCGCCGTAGATGTGACCGTTGATGCGTCCGCCGTTTTTCTTGATGCCCGACGCTTCCGCATACATGCGCAAGTCCGGCGTGAAGGCGTGGCGCCAGCCCACTTCCAGCAGCGGCGCAAACGCATGCTCGCCGATGGAATCGCGCGCCGTGGCCGTTTCGCCATTGACGACACCGGTGGCCGTGCCGTTCAGGTTGGCATGGTAGTAGGCGGCGCCCAGGCCGATGCCGAAGGTGTCGTTGCCACTGCCCAGCCACCATTTATAGGCCAGCTTGGCCAGGTCCAGCTTGAGATCCGCATTCGCGGTGGCCGTGCCCGTGACGGGCTGGCCATTGATGATGGTCTCGCCCGTCAGGCTTGGCGTATAGGATTTGTCGTAGCGGTAGTAGTCGAATGCCAGGCCGTGGCGGTCGCCGATCAGCAAATCCGCCTTCACGCGCGGGATGGTGGTATGGCTGGGCTTTGATTCGGGTGCGTCGATGCGGCCAAACTGCGTGTCGGCGCCGATATTGATGCGCGGATCGGCGGAAAACGCCCCGATCGAGATGCTGACACGGTCCAGCGTGGGCGATGGCTCGGCCCGCACCGTGGCGGCCGCCGTGGCCATGCCCAGCACGCCCAGCATCATGGTGCCGCGCAAGGCGAGGTGGTGCGGACGTGGTGGGGACAGGCGGGCGGGGACGGACGTAACAACCATGGGACAACTCCTCAGAATAAAGTGAAACTATCGCGATGCTTTGGGCGACAGTGCAATGAGGAAATGGTAGCAATGGTTACTTTTAAATGACGTAGCCGCACGGCGCAAGTGGCCGTCGGATTTGTCCTACCGTGTGTAACAGCTGGTACTCACACCGGTATTGCCTGCAACGCAGGACGCGGGCAGAATGGTGTGCACAGGAGGGAACATGAGAATCGCCGCCATTTCCGATATCCACGGCAACCTCGATGCGCTTGAAGCCGTGCTGGCCGACATCGCCCGGCGTGGCGTGGACGTCACCGTCAACCTGGGCGATATCGTCTCGGGCCATCTGCAGCCGCGCGCTACGGCGACGCGCCTGATGGGGCTCGGCTTGCCCACCATCCGCGGCAACCACGAGCGCCAGTTGCTGGGCAACCCGGTCCGCATGGGCGTGTCCGACGCTTTTGCGCGCGCGCAACTGCTGCCCGAGCAACTCGCGTGGATCAATGCGCTGCCCGCCACCTTGCGCTTGCGCAAAGACGTACTGCTCGTGCATGGCACGCCCGCCAGCGACCTCGTGTATTTTCTCGACAGCGTCACGCCGCAGGGCAGCCGCGCGGCCACGTCGCAGGAGGTGGCCGAACGCGCGGGCGAGGCTGACGCGGCCCTGATCCTGTGTGGCCACACGCACATGCCGCGCCAGGTGCGCCTGGCCGATGGGCGGCTGATCGTCAACCCGGGCAGCGTCGGCTTGCAAGCCTACGACGACGATCATGCTTATCCGCACGTGATGGAAAACGGCACACCGCATGCGCGCTATGCGATCGCCGAACAAGGGATGGACGGGGCCTGGACGGCGCAGTTGCATGCCGTGGAATATGACTGGGAGCAGGCGGCGCGGCTGGCGCTGGCGAATGGCCGGCCCGACTGGGTCGTGCCACTGCGCACGGGCCGTGTCGGCGTGCTTACCTGAACTCTTCGGCCACCAGGTTGTACTTTTGCATCTTGTGATACAAGGTCTGTTTCGGTAAGCCCAGCACCGTGCTCACTTCGCTGACGTTGCCGGAATATGCGCGTAGTTCCTGTTCGATCAGTGCGCGTTCGAAGCCGTTCACCTGCTCCGCCAGCGACAGGGGGCTGGCCTGATTGCCCGCCAGCAGGCTCGATGCACCGCCGGCGATGCCCAGCACGAAGCGGTCGGCGATATTGCGCAGTTCGCGCACATTGCCGGGCCAGGAATGGGCCATCAGGTTGCGCATCTGTGCGCTCGACACCACGGGCGCGGCGCGGTTGTAGCGGGTGGCGGCGGCCAGCACGAAGTGCTCGAACAGGATGGGAATGTCTTCACGCCGTTCGCGCAAGGGCGGCAAATGCAGCACGATCAGATTCAGGCGGTAGTACAGGTCGCTGCGGAATTTCTGCTGCTGCGACAAGTCTTCCAGGTCCAGCTTGGCCGCCGCGATGACGCGTACATCGACGGGCGTGGGCACGTTGGAACCGAGGCGTTCGATATAGCGTTCCTGCAACACGCGCAGCAATTTTACTTGCAAGGACAGGGGCAGGCTTTCGATTTCGTCGAGGAAAAAAGTGCCGTGGTCCGCGTGCTCGATCTTGCCCACCTGCCGCTTGGCCGCGCCCGTGAATGCGCCCGGTTCGTGGCCGAAGACTTCGCTTTCAAATATGCTTTCGGGAATCGCGCCGCAGTTGACGGCGACAAAGTTGTGCTTGCGCCGATGGCTGAAGTCGTGCAGGCAGCGGGCCACCATTTCCTTGCCCGTGCCCGTGTCGCCATAGATCAGTACGTCGGCTGGTTCGTCGGCAACGTCGAGTATCAAGCGCCGTATGTCGCGCATCGCCACGGAATTGCCCAGTAAGCGCGCTTCGATGCCACCGCCGTCCTCGAGCTGGCGGCGCAGGCTGTGTACTTCCAGCGTGAGTCGCCGCGTTTCCAGCGCGCGCAGGATGACATCGACCAGTTGCTCGGACGAGTAGGGCTTTTCGATGAAATCGTAGGCGCCCGTGCGCATGGCGTGCACGGCCATGGTGATGTCGCCGTGGCCCGTGACGAGGATCACAGGCAGGTTGGCATCGAGCGTCTTGACTGCTTGCAGCAATTCCAGGCCGCTCATGCCGGGCAGGCGTACGTCGCTGACCACGATGCCGGGGAAATCCGGTGTCAGCAGTTTATAGGCCAGCTCGGCCGAGTGAAACGCCAGCACGTCCAGGCCGGCCAACTGCAGTGCCTGCTCGCTGCCTTCGCGTACGGTGGGGTCGTCCTCGACCAGCAAGACCTTCAAGCCGTCAAACATGTTTTTCCTCCTGCGTTGCAATCTGTAGTTCGATGGTGAAGATGGCGCCGCCGCCGGGGGCGTTTTCGGCGCGCAGCACGCCGCCGAACTGGCGCGTGATCTGTTCGGAAATGGCCAGACCCAGGCCCAGTCCCAGTCCTTGCGGTTTTGTTGTGAAGAACGGTTCGAACAGGTGTTCATACACTTCCGTCGACAGGCCGGGCCCTGTGTCGGCCACATGGATCAGCACGTGCTCGGGCGTGCATTCGACGGACACGCGCAGGCTGCGCACGTCGCTGCCGTTCATGGCGTCGAGCGCATTCGCGTACAGGTTCACCAGCACTTGCTCCAGGCGGTTGCTTTCGCACATGGCAAAGATGTCTTCAGGCGGCAGTTGCAGGGTGAAACGCACATTTTCCACCTGCAGCCGGCGCTCGACCAGGAACAGCGCATTGCTGATCGCCGTGGGGATCGACACGGAGGTCAGGCTGGTGGTCGATTTGCGCGCAAAAATCTTCAATTGACCGGTAATAGTCCCCATCCTGGCCGCAATTTGCGAGATCTTTGCCAGGTTGCGCCGCGCGTCGTCGAGCCGTCCACGCTCGAGCAGGATGACGGCATTGTCGGACATGGTGCGCAGCGCCGTCAGCGGTTGGTTGAGTTCATGCGTGATGCTGGCCGACATTTGCCCCAGCACGGCCATCTTGCCTGCTTGAAACAGTTCATTTTGCGTGATGTGGAGTTTTTGCTCGGCCTTGCTGCGCACCTCGATTTCCTGGCTCAGGCTTTGCGTCATGGCATTGAGTTCCGAGGTGCGTTCCTCGACCATGGCTTCCAGGTTGTCGTAGGCATGTTGCAAGTCTTCGCGGGCGCGCAATTTTTGCGCCACAGCCGCGCGGCGCTGGCGCAGGTAAAAGAACAGCAGCATGAAAAAGCCCAGCAGCACGCAAGAGAAGGCGGCCGCCGCGCGCGCGCTGGCTTTCGCCTGCGCCAGGTCGGACAGGTAAATAAAAGTCCAGCCTTGCGGCGACTTGAGCTTGATCTGCGTCATGACGCTGGAGCTGATCTTCGGTGGCGTATCGGCGTGTTCCTGCTCGCGCACGCTGATCACGCGCGCGCCATTGCCCAGCTGGCGGTCCGAGACGAAGGGAATGGCTTCGAGCTGCTTCGAGTAATACTGGCGCGTGCGGTTGAGTTCTTCGACGATGGCGGGCGACAGCGGCGCCAGGGTCTTGTACTTCCAGTCCGCCATGGAACTGAGAAAGATCACGCCGTGCTCATCGGCCAGCATCACCTTGTCGGCGCCTTGCACCCAGCGTTTTTCCAGGGTTTCCAGGTTCACCTTCACCGTTGCCAGGCCCAGCATGTGGCCATTCTGGTAGATGCCATGGGCAAAGAAGTAGCCGGGCTCCAGCCGCGTTGTGCCCACGCCATAGAAGCGGCCCGGCGTGCCCCGCAGGGCGTCCTGGGCATACGGGCGGAATGAGATATTGTCGCCAATGAAACTGTCCGGCCCCTGCCAGTTGCTGGCGGCCCGCGTGTTGCCGTCGAGGTTGCTGATGAAAATGGTCGACGATTTCGCCTGGGCATTCATCTGCTCCAGGTAATGGTTGACCGTATCGACCAGCACCGGGTCTTCCGGATGCTGCAGCAGGCGGATCACGTCGCGGTTCAGCTCCAGCGTCTTGGGCAGGAAGTCGTATTTTTCCAGCGCATTTTCAAGGCTGCTGACATACACCTCGAGGCGCTGCGCGCCACTCGCCTGCAGCTTGCCGATGGCGATGCGTTCGGTCCAGAAATACACGAGCCAGACGGTGGCCAGGCAGGCGGCCAGCACCACGCCCCAGGCCAGCGTTTCGCGGCCCGAGCGTTGCGACAGGCGCTGGCGCCAGGAAAGGGAAGGTTTGTTACTGCTATTCATAAAATCAGCTGCCAACTTGCAAGAATCCACAGTATCGCATTTAAATATTGCGTAAAAAGAAAAAGCCGCCGGATATGCATCCGGCGGCTCACGCTTTTATGTCACGGACAGCTCAACGTCCTTAGAACGTGTGGCGCATGCCCAGGTTAAAGCCGCTGGTGCCGGTGCCATCGTCCGTGGCATTGCCAACCTTGTAGGTAGCGCCGTTCTTGTTGCTGATGTGGCCGTAACCTGTGTACAGGTCGCTGCGCTTGGACAGCGCATAGAAGGCACCGATGGCCCACTGCTGGGCGTCACGGTTGGCAATGCTCTTGTCGTTGTGGCGGATGTACGACGCGACCAGCTTGGTGGCGCCGAACGGGGCGCTGAAGCCGACCAGGATGTCGTTGCTCTTGCTGTTGTCGAAGGCGCGGTTGTCGGCGTAGCCGAAGTTGCCTTGCAGCACGCCGAAGTCGTAGCGCGTGGCCAGCAGGGTGTTGCGCGTTTGCTGGGTCGCCAGCGCATTTTCCTGGCGGTGGTGCGTCAGGGTCACGTTCAGCGGACCGTCGATGTAGTGCACGGCGCCGCCCATGCTGCGGCTTTTCGCATTGTCTCCGGCCACTTCGCCAAAGCCATACGCCAGGTCGGCCGACAGCTTGCTCCAGGTCGGCGTGCTGTATTGCACCATGTTGTCGATGCGATAATTCGTCGCCATAATGTTCGACGCCGTGCCGGCCAGGCCGATGACGAACGGATCGGCCACGTCGCGCAGGGCCAGGTAGTACGGCGTGTATTGGCGGCCCAAGGTGACGGCGCCGGCGCTGCCAGTCAGGCCGACGTACGACTGGCGGCCGAACAGCCGGCCGCCCTGGCCCGAGGTGCCGGTATCGATGTTGAAACCACTTTCCAGCACGAAAATGGCGGCCAGGCCAGCACCCAGGTCTTCCTTGCCCTTGAAGCCGATGCGCGAGCCGGAAGCGACGCCGGAGGCGACGCGGTTCAGGCGGTCGCCTGCCGCATCCTTGTCGAACACCAGGCCGGCGTCAGCCACGCCATACATGGTCACGCTCGATTGAGCCAATGCGCCGCCGGAAGCTGCGCCAAGGGCCAGCAGGGTAAACAGGACTTTTTTCATGAAAATCTCTCTAATAAGTTGGAATGACTACTGATCGCACTACCTGACTGCTTGTTACTCAACATGGACAACAAATAAATGGCCCGCTTGTGGCGGGCCATGGCGCTATCAGGCTTTGCTAGCGTGGTCAGCTTCGCCCCAATGGCTTTCCGTGTTCTGGTTGGCGGCGTTGGCCGCAGCGGCTTCTTCCTCGGTGGCAAGGCCACCTTCCCACTTGGCGACGACGGCCGTGGCGACGGCATTGCCGACCGCGTTGGTGGCCGAGCGACCCATGTCGAGGAATTGGTCGACACCCATCAGCAGCAGCAGGCCCGCTTCCGGAATATTGAATTGGTTCAGGGTCGCGGCAATCACCACCAGCGAGGCGCGCGGCACGCCGGCCATGCCTTTCGAGGTCAGCATCAGCAGCAGCAGCATGGTGATCTGCGTGCCGATCGACAGGTCGATACCGTAGGCTTGTGCAATGAACAGCACGGCGAAGGTGCAGTACATCATCGAGCCGTCGAGGTTGAAGGAGTAGCCCATTGGCAACACAAAACTGGAAATCTTGCGGTCCACGCCGAACTGGTCGAGCGCCGTCAGCAGTTTTGGATACGCCGCTTCCGAGCTGGCCGTCGAGAATGCCAGCAGGAATGGTTCGCGGATCAGGCCGACGAGCTTGAAGATGCGCGGGCCGATGACGACAAAGCCGGCGCCGATCAGCAGTGTCCACAGGCACAGCAAGCCCAGGTAGAAACCGCCCATGAATTTGGCAAACGTGACCAGCACGCCCAGGCCGTGGGTGGTGATGACGGAGGCCATGGCGGCGAACACGGCCAGCGGGGCCAGGTTCATGATGGTGCCGGTGATGCGCAGCATGACTTGTGCCAGCTGGTCGACGACGGCCGTCAGGGTCTTGCCCGATTCGCCCAGGCCGGCCAGTGCGCCACCGAAGAAGATCGAGAACACCAGCACTTGCAAGATTTCATTGTTGGCCATGGCCTCGATCGGCGACTTCGGCACCAGATGCGTGAAGAAATCTTTCAAGGTGAAGGCGGCCGTTTTCAAATTGGTTGAAGCGTGTACGTCCGGCAATGGCAGACCCAGGTTGGTACCCAGCTGCATCAGGTTCGACAGCACCATGCCCAGCGCCAGCGAGACCAGCGAGGCGACCACGAACCAGCACATGGCTTTCAAGCCGATGCGGCCCGCCGTCTTGCCGTCGCCCATGTGGGCGATACCGACTGTCAGGGTGGAAAATACCAGCAGCGCAATGATCATCTTGATCAGGCGCAAGAAGACGTCGGTGACGATGGAAATATTGCCAGCGATCTGAGCGCTGAGCTTGGCATCAGGGAAGGCGGTGTTGCATCCATAGCCCACGGCAATGCCGAGGATCATGGCAATCAGGATGTACAGGGTTAATGGCCGTTTCTTTTTCATTTTGACTCCTCCGGTGAAACGCCGCTGTGAGCGGATTATTGATAGCGAGCAACTCAAGCTTGGAGTCAGTATTTCTCAAAAACAAGCCCTTGCGTGCTAGCGATTATTTGCAGCAAAACCTGTACATAGCAAAGGATATGCCTGAAATGGGCATTTGCGACTTAACTTCTTAAGTTGTTGATTTAAGGAAGCTTTTTTGTTGCTTAGATGTTGCAACTTTGCACGTTTGCGCGAAATATTGGACGGGGCGGGCTATCGCTGTATGACTTTTCATACGCTAGTCGCGGCAGGGTGGCGGTGCGGCAAAAAGACAAGATTATCAGGACAATAAAAAAGCCCTTCCGTAGAAGGGCTTGATCTGGCGCAATGCGTGTTTAGAACTTGATATTTGCCGTCAGGCTGAACGAACGGGGCTGGCCCGGGGTGTAGCGGAAGCCGGATTTGTTGATGGCCGCCACATAGGTCTTGTCGGCCAGGTTGTAGGCGTTCAACTGCAAGTCGAGGTTTTTGTTGACGGTATAGGTCGCCATGGCGTCGAAGACCCAGTAGGCATCCACGCGGGCCGGCGTGCCGACGGCGCCATCGGTGCCGCGCAACATTTCACCCACGTAACGCGCGCCGCCGCCGATCTTCAGGCCAAACGGCAGGGTGTACGAGGTCCAGCTGGTGAACGCCTGTTTTGGCGTGTAGGTGAGGTTATTGGCGCCGCTGGCCGTGAAGACCTTGTTCGACTCGACCTTGGTATTCATGCGCGTGTAGCCGGCGCTCACCAGCCAGTTCGGCATGATCTCGCCCACCATGCCGATCTCGACGCCTTGCACGCGCTTCTTGCCGGTCTGGTAATAAATGGTCGAGATGACCGGATCCTGTTCCACTTCATTCTTGACGGTGGTCTGGTAGACGGCGGCCGACAGCGACAGTTTTTGCTTCAGGAAGTCCCACTTGGTGCCGATTTCCTTGGTGGTGGTTTCCTGCGGGTCATAGTTCGGGTTTTGCGCGCTGTTGGCGGCCGTGCTCAGGGCGAAGTTGGTGCCCGGTGGCGCCTTCGACGTGGCCCACAGCGCATACACGCTGCTGTCCGGCGTCGGCTTGTACAGGGCAGAGATCTTGCCGTTGGCGAAGGTGTCGTTCAGGGTGATGTGAGCAGGAATTGGCGTGCCCACTGGCAATGGCTGTACCGCCGGCGGCTTGACGGCTGTTTGCAGGGTGATGGCGTCATAGGTGGTGTTGAAGTGGTCGAAGCGCACGCCGCCATTGAAGATCCACTTGTCGCCGAACTTGATGGTGTCAAAGACATATGCGCTTTGCGTGTTGACTTCGCCTTGGCTGTAGGCGCCGCTGCGCACGGGCTGGTAGCCGGTGACGGGGTCGTGCGGGTTCGGGTGGTACAGATTGGCGTCCGGCAAGGTGCCCAGGCTGGCAGGCGCATAGCCGTAGTTGGTCTGCTTTTCGCTGGTGAACTCGGCGCCGGCCACCACGGAGTGCTTCAGCACGCCCGTGTCGAATTGTGCGCTGACCACGGTCTGGTTGGTCAGGATCGTGTTTTCCTGGTCCTTGACGGTGCGCAGCGAGCGCGCCAGGGTCCAGGTCGACGGATCGGTGGCGACCGGCGTCTTCAGGTTGGTGGTGTCGCCCATGAAGGCCGTCAGCAGGTAATCCTGCTGGGTCTTGCCGTAGCGCGTGGTGTTTTGCAGTTGCAGCGTGGGCGAAAAATCATGGTCGATGCGCAAGGTGCCCATGTCGGCCTTGACCTTGTCGTGGTCTGCGGTGGAACCGTAGAAATTCTTTGGATCGACCCGCGCCGCGCCGTTCAGGAAGGTGCGCACGACCGGTTTCTCCTTCGTGGCGACGTCCGGCGCCGAGTAGCCTGGCAAGCCGATGGTCGGCACGAAGCCGTCGGGTACGTTGTTTTGATCCACGTGCAGGTAGCTGGCCGTGATGCGTGTCGGCTTGCCGATGCCGAAGGTGACGGTGGGCGCGAAGGCCCAGCGCTTGTTGGTGACTTCATCGCGCGCCGGGTTGCCGCTATCCTGCGTCATCAGGTTCAGGCGCAAGGCCGTGCCCGAGTCGCTGTCGAGGATGCGGTTCCAGTCGGCCGTGGCGCGTTTCTGCTTGCCGCTGCCCGCCGTCAGCAGCGAATTGAAGGTGTTCGCCATGGTGGCCGTCTTGCTGACCAGGTTGATCGAGCCGGTGGGCGAACCGCGGCCGCTATCCGTACCCGCCGGGCCCTTCAGCACATCGATCTGTTCGATGTTGAAGACGTCGCGCGAGATGGAACCTACGTCGCGCACGCCATCGACATAGATGCTGCCCGAGGCATCGAAGCCGCGCATGTAGACGGCATCGCCCGTGTTCGTGTTGCCGTTTTCGCCGAGGAAGAAGGTACCGACGCCTGGCGTGTTGCGCAGCGCATCCGTCAGGGTCAGCGCGCCTTGCTGTTCGATCAATTCTTTCTTGATTACGATGATGGTTTGCGGCGTATTGACCAGCTCTTCCGTGTATTTCGGCGACGAGGCTTTTTCGGCCTTGAAATCATTTTCCTTGGAGCCCACGACCTTGATTTCGTTCAGGGTTTGCTGCGATGCCGGGGCACTTTGGCCGGCCGGGTCGGCCGCCTGGGCGGCGACGGGCAGCAGCATCACGGCCAGGGCGGCGCCGATGTGCTGGTTGAAACGGGTTGGGGCGTGTTTGCGGCTCTTGATTGCCATCTTGCTCTCTCGATAAGGTCAGGGTAGTGGTTCCTGGCTGGCTCTGCGACGCGGTGTGTTGGCACGCGGGCAAGTGGCTGGCGATGGAGACGGAATAGGCGGTATTGTAATAACTGGGCGTTATTTCGTAAATGAGAATCGTTATCAGTATCGTTTACGCAACGGATTGGATGTGCCGCAAAAAAAACACTGTCATGGCGCATGAATGCTTGCTTTGCTGCCTGGCCGCTGCTATGCGCGCAAGCGTCCGGCAGCTGGCGTATGATGAGCAACCTTTACAAATTTCCGCCCAGCATGCTGCAAACTCCCGATGCCTTTGTCCCCCTGATCGACCCACCCGAACCGGCCCCGGCCGCCACAGAGACGCTGACGTTTGTCTTTCACCGCGGGCGTTTATTGTTGCGGTCTCCCGGGCTGACCTTGCCCACGGCCGCCGAGGCGGCCGCGCTCGATATCGACCTGAGTCGCGCCCAGCCCGTGGGCTGGTGGCAGGGCCGCTATTGCCAGACCGTCTGGACGGATGAGGAGCTGCTGCCCGCCGATAGTCCCCTGGCCTGGCATGGCATGCGTTCGTTGTTCCATGCCGTCGACGATGGCTTCCTGGGCCTGGCCAGCCGCGCCGTACAGCTGGCCGAGTGGGCGCGCACGCACCGCCATTGCGGCGTGTGCGCCACGCCCATGCAGCGCACGCGCGGCGAACGCTGCTTTACGTGCGCCGCCTGCGGCATGCTGGCGTATCCGCGCATCTCGCCAGCCATGATGGTGCTGATCCGCAAGGGCGATTCCGTGCTGCTGGCCATGCACAAGCATTCGCCATCGCAGCGCTTCAGTCCGCTGGCCGGTTTCCTGGAAGCGGGCGAATCGATCGAGGAAGCCGTGCACCGCGAAGTGATGGAAGAGGTGGGCTTGCGCGTGCATAATTTGCAGTACTTCATGAGCCAGTCCTGGCCGTTTCCCCACTCGCTGATGATTGCGTTTACGGCCGATTACCTCGACGGCGAGATCCGTCTGGACGAGAACGAGATCGCCGAGGCGCGCTGGTTCGGCCCCGGCGATGTCTGGCCTGAAGCGAGTTCCAGCGTGTCGATTTCCGCACTGCTGGTGAGAGCGCACCGCCCGCCGGCAGTGTCGTAAAGCGGGGGCTGCTCAGGCAGCTTGCCGCATTTTCTATATACTGGCGGCAATTGAAAATTTTAGGGTGGTTTAGCATGTCTCAAGAAGAATTCTCCGAAAACGACTGGCGTCGGCTGATCAGCAGCCTTGGCGAAGACCCGCAGCGTCCTGGCTTGCTGGAAACGCCGGCACGCGTGGCCAAGGCGTGGAAGCACTGGACCTCCGGCTATGGCCAGGACCCGGTGGACTTGCTGAAAGCCTTTGAAGATGGCGCGGAACAGTATAACGAGCTGATCGTCGTGCGCGGCATCCCTGTCTACAGCCATTGCGAACACCATCTGGCGCCGTTCTTTGGCAAGGCCACCATCGGTTATGTGCCCAACGGCAAGATCGTTGGCCTGTCGAAATTGACGCGCCTGGTCGATTGCTTCTCCAAGCGCCTGCAAGTGCAGGAACGCATGACGATGCAGATCGCCAATGCCTTGATGGAAGTGCTGGAACCGAAATCGGTGGGCGTGGTCGTACGCTGCCGTCACCTGTGCATGGAAAGCCGCGGCATCCGCACGCCGGGCGAAGAAACCATCACCTCGGCGATGCTGGGCGAGATGCAGCCGAACCTGGCGCTGCGCACGGAATTCTTGGCCTTGGCGCGCGAAGTTTGATTATTTCGGTGACGATGCAAGACGAAGGCGGCTGATGCCGCCTTTTTTTATATTCTTCCGGATTCCCGTTGCGCCAGATAACGCGCTGGTGGCTTGCCCACCGCCTTGCGGAACATGGTGACAAAACCACTGGTGTTTTCATAGCCCAGTTCCAGCGCCACGGCTTTCACGCTGTGCCCTTGCGCCAGCCCTTGCAAGGCAAGGATGACGTGCAATTGCCGGCGCCAGCGGCCCACGCTCATGCCCATTTCCTGCAATGACTGGCGGGTCATGCTGCGCTCGCTCATGCCGATGCGCCTGGCCCATTCGGCCAGCGTGCTTTTATCGGCCGGTTGCGCCAGCAGCAGGGCGGCCAGACGGCGCAGGCGCGCATCGCGCGGTATCGGCAAATGCAAGTCTTCCACCGGCGCCGTGGCCAACTCATCGAGCAGGGTGGCCACCAGGCGTTCCTGCGCGCCGTGCAGCGCGGTCAGGGTGGGAAAGCAGGCCGCCTTGGCGATCAGTTCGCGCAGCAAGGGCGAGACGGCCACGGTGCAGCAGACGGCGGGCAAGGCCGGCGCCATGGTCGGCTCGACAAACAGGCAATAACATTGCGCCTCGCCCACCCCCTGCGCGGCGTGCATCAGGCCACCCGGTATCCACACGGCGCACTGGGGCGGCACAATCCACACGCCACTTTCCACCTCGCAATGAATCACGCCCCGCGTGGCATACAGCAGCTGCCCCTTGCGGTGCTGGTGCGGCGCATGTTCCGCGTCCTCGCGCACGCTGGCCAGGCCCACGGCCAGCAGCGGACGCAGCACGCCATCGACGTCGAAATCCATGAGGGAGGCCGAGGCGTCAAGGCCCAGCTGGGTGGAGAGCGTGTTGGGCAGCAATGGATGGGGCATGCGCGGCGCCTTGGCTGGATTGAACAATATTGTGGCTATTTTATGCAATGACGCGCGATGCCGCCAACGGTATTGTATGGGTATCCGCAGCCCCGCTTCAACGGTAACCGCCGCCGCCAGTGTTCTGATGAAGGTAAGGAGGAACGGCAACCCCCCGAAGGAGTCACACCATGCAGCTTGATTTATCCACTTTTCCCCTCGTCTGGATGCGCCGCGAGCCAGCGCCTGTCCAGCCCGATATCCTGTTTGCCCAGTTTGACGCCTTGCTGGCGCGCCGCCAGGCATTTGTCATCCTCAGCGAGGAAGGCTTTGACGAGGACGGGCATGAACACCCGCAGGAAGAGCGCAAGCGGGCCGCGCTCTGGATGAAGCGGAACAAGGCGCTCATCCGCGCGTATATCCAGGGCATGGTGCTGGTCGAACCGAGCGCCGCCAAGCGCCTGGCCGGCAAGGCCTTCGCCGTCATGTTCGGCAAGTTCTGGGGCTACCCCCTGCATTTCGGCACCAGCCGCGACGACGCGCTCGACATCGCCCAGCATTTGCTCAAGGCATGGCTGCCGCCGCAACCGCCGTCAGGCAACACGGCCATGCATCAGTAACGATAATCGTTGACGAAGTGTTTTGTAAAATTGTACTTGCTGCCGCCGTCGAGCAAGTCGACCAGGCGCTTCGGCGCCGAGGCCGACATGAAGGCGTCGGCGGCGCCGCCCGTGCTGCGGAACCTCATGCCGGGGCTGAGGATCTGGTTGGCGCCGATTTTCAGGTGCTGGAAGCTTTTCGTTTTCTCATTGTTGAGGATGAAATGCAATTCCTGCTTGAAGGTCAGGAAGGGAATCTTCAGCCACCAGCCTTCGTCCGTGCCATAGCTGGCGACGCTGGCAAAATGCGTGTTCTTGTCCGTCAGGGTGGGTTTGCCCAGGCGGTCGTTGATGCGTTTCATGGCTTCATTCTTGGTCATGCTGTTCTTTCGTGATTCGATCTATGCGGCGTGCATTCTGACACAGGCGCGCCGCCGCGTGCCATGGAATGCCTCACAGTAGCAAAATCAGCGAGCCGAGCACGATCAAGCCACCGCCGGCTGCCGCTTTCAGGGTGAACGGCTCGCCCAGCACCAGCCAGCCGGCCAGCATCACCAGCGCCACGCTGAGCTTGTCGACGGGCGCCACCAGCGAGACGGGGCCCAGCTGCAGCGCGCGGAAGTAACATAGCCACGACAGTCCTGTCGCCACGCCCGAAGCGATCAGGCAGGTCCAGCCCACCCAGTTGCCGCCGCTGGGGCGCTGCCACTCCGCGCGCAGCGAGATGATGGCTGCCGTCACCAAGAGGATGACGCCCGTGCGTATCAAGGTGGCCATGTTGCTGTTCAGATGGGCCACGCCCAGCTTGCCCAGGATGGCCGTCAGGGCCGCAAACACGGCCGACAGGATGGCAAAGCCTTGCCAGGTAAAGGTGGTCGACATGGTACTCCCTGCATGGTGAGCAATTGCAGTGACTGTAGCGTAAAAGCATGGCGGCCGCTGCCAACATTTTTATTGCAATGCAATATCAATTCTCATCAATTGTCGCAACGCATTAACAACACCGGGCAAAAATCATTGCTTCCCGGCATTGTAAATATCGGTCGTTCGAGCGTATGCTGGAGACGTCTGAACGGTGCCGCCAGAGCACCGTCGCCGCCGCATTCCTGGCCTGCAGAGCTGGAAGCGGGCCACGCCCCTTCGCCGCACAATAGAGAGAGTTGGAGACACAGCATGAAGAAATTGACGTTCCAGCAGAAGTTATGGATCCCCCTGATTTGCAGCCTGTTATGCATCACCGTTATTTTTGTCTATAACGCCCTGGAAATTCGCAAGATCCGCATCGAAGAGCGCAGCGCCGACCTGAGCAATGCCGCCGACCTGGGCCTGGGTGCCGTCAAGATGTTCGGCGACCTGGCCGCCAGCGGTGCCCTGACGCAGGAGGAAGCGCAGAAGCAGGCCACCGCCGTCATCAAGAGCATGCGCTTTGGCGAGACCGGTTATTTGTCCATCATCAACCTCGATGCCGTTGTCGTGATGAATCCCGCCGCGCCGCAAACCAACGGCAAGAACATGTCGGATTTTAAAGATGCCAACGGCACCTATCTGTACCGCGACATCGTTGCCGTCGGCAAGAGCGATGCGGGCAAGGGCTTCGTCCACTATTATTTCCCCCGTCCCGGCCAGAAGAACGCCGAACCGAAGATGAGCCGCGTGGTGGCCTACAAGCCGTGGAGCTGGACCATCGTGGTGGGCGTGTACATGGACGATATCGACGCGGCCTTCCGCCAGTCGCTGATCACCTCGCTGGGTGTACTGCTGCTGGTGTGCGGCTTGCTGGCCGCCGTCGTCGTGGCGATCAACCGCAGCCTGCGCCATGCGCTGGGCGGCGATCCCGAATATGCGGCCGATGTGGCGGAAAAGATCGCCAACAACGACTTGAGCGGCAATGTGCGCACGCATGCCAACGACCGCCACAGCGTGTTGTATGCGATGAAAACCATGCAGGCCAACCTGGTCGATGCGATCAGCGAAATCCGCCACAGCGCCGAGACGATCGCCACGGCATCGAGCGAGATTGCCAGCGGCAATATGGACTTGTCGGCACGCACGGAAATGCAGGCCAGTTCGCTGGAAGAAACGGCGGCCTCGATGGAGGAATTGACCTCGACCGTGACGCAAAACGCGGGTAATGCCGTGCAGGCGAATGAACTGGCGCAGTCCGCGTCCGCCGTGGCGCGCCAGGGCGGTGCCGTGGTGGCGCAAGTGATCGGCACCATGGACACCATCAACGCCTCGTCGCGCAAGATCGTCGACATCATCGGCGTCATCGATGGCATCGCCTTCCAGACGAATATCCTGGCCTTGAACGCGGCGGTGGAAGCGGCGCGCGCCGGCGAGCAGGGCCGCGGCTTTGCCGTGGTGGCGTCGGAAGTGCGCAACCTGGCGCAGCGCTCGGCGGGCGCGGCGAAGGAAATCAAGGAACTCATCGGCGCTTCCGTCGACAGCATCGCGGCCGGCAGCACCCTGGTCGCACAGGCGGGCACGACCATGGATCAAGTGGTGGCCAGCGTCTCGCGCGTGACCGACATCATGGCCGACATCACGGCCGCCTCGCACGAGCAAAGCACGGGCATCGGCCACGTCAACCAGGCGATCACGGAAATGGATAGCGTGACGCAGCAAAATGCGGCACTGGTGGAAGAGGCGGCGGCGGCGGCGGCCAGCATGCAGGACCAGGCGGCCGTGCTGGCGCAACTGGTGGCGCGCTTCAAGCTGTCGGCGCAGGAGCCGGCGACGGCGTCGCGCCTGCCGGCCAGTTCGGCTGGCGCGCCACGCGCCGTGGCGAAAAAGCCGCTGCGCAGCCTGGCGGCGCGCTGATTTACCGGGCTGGTGCCGCTGGCGGCGCCGGCTCGAATTCCAGCTTGTCATCGACGACCACGAATTGCCCGACCGGTTGGCCCAGGTCGGCTTTCGGGTCGTTTTCCATTTCCGTCAGCTCATTGCAGGTCGTCGTTTCCGCCTGCCACAACTGCTTGCCCATGCGGATATTCCACCGGCCATCACCGGCCGCAAACAGCTCCACCTTGATGTCGGCGGGTGCATCGGTGGACAGGATATGCAGGCGCTGACATTGCGGCAAATTGGTGGCCATCAGCTGCACTTCCACGCTATCTTGCCAAAAATAACGTTGCTGGCGGCGCACGGTGAGGGAATGGTCCTGGCCGTCGAACAGATAGATGGCGAAGTCCTGGACACAGCCTGACAGCAGGACGGACAGCATGACGATCAGGAGTTTGCGCATGGTCGGCTTTCTTTGGTGGTTCTCGGGTATGTAGGCGTTCAATTCTTGCGGCGAGAGTGGGCGCTTGCTTGCGTGCCTGATGCATCGTCCGCCGTCTTGTTTTTCGCTTACGTGGCATTATATCCATGCACACCAGTTGCGGCGCGACAATAGTTACGCCCTCCCCATGCCAACGAGCTGAAAGACGACGATGATCGACCTGTATTACTGGACCACGCCCAACGGGCACAAGGTGACGATGTTCCTGGAAGAAGCAGGCATCCCCTACAACATCATTCCTGTACACATCGGCAAGGGCGAGCAGTTCAAGCCCGAGTTTCTTGCCATCGCGCCCAACAACCGCATCCCCGCCATCGTCGATCAGGCGCCGGAAGATGGCGGCGCGCCCCTGTCCCTGTTCGAGTCGGGTGCCATCTTGCAATACCTGGCCGAGAAAAGCGGGCAATTCCTGCCGGCGGACGTGCGCGGGCGCGCCGAGGTCATGCAATGGCTGTTCTGGCAAATGGGCGGCCTTGGCCCGATGGCCGGGCAAAACCACCATTTCGTGCAATACGCACCCGAGCCCATCGAGTATGCCATCACGCGCTACGTCAACGAAACGAACCGCCTGTATGGCGTGCTGAACAAGCGCCTGGCGGACCGTGAATTCGTTGCCGGCGACAGCTACTCCATCGCCGACATGGCGATCTATCCGTGGATCGTGCCGCACGCGCGCCAGCGCCAGAAGCTGGAAGATTTTCCGCACCTGGCGCGCTGGTTCGCGGCCATTGCCGCCCGTCCCGCCACCGTGCGCGCGTATGCCCGCGCGGCCGAAATCAACGTGCAGCCCACCGTCAGCGGCGACGCGAAAAGCGTGCTGTTCGGCCAGACGGCGAAAACGCTGGGCTAAGCTGAGTTCCCCCTCAGTTACCCCGATACGTGGAAAAACCGAAAGGGCTGAGCAGCAACGGTATGTGATAGTGCTGGTCAGTCTTTTCCACGTGGAATTGCACGGGAATTTCCGGGAAAAAGGTTTCCTGTTTCAGCCGCGCATAGTGTTCGCCTGTTTGAAACACGATGCGGTAGTCGCCCGCCTGCATGGGCGTCTCGGCCGGATACATGGCCGCGATGCGCCCCTGCGCATTCGTCACGGCGCTGCCCAGCTGTTGCCAGCCCTCACCGTTTTTTTGCTCCAGGGTCACCGTCACGCCCGCCGTCGGCTGGCCGCTCTGCAGGTCGAGGATGTGCACGCTCAAGGGATTGGCGGCGGCCAGGGCCATGCCGGACAGGCTGGCGAAGGCCAGGGCGGCGGTGATTTTTTTCAATGTGGTCATCGTTGTCTCTTTCAAAGGGTGGGGGAATCGAGTTCTGGAATGGCCGCCAAGGCGGCTTGGGCGCAGGCCCGGTCTTGCAGGGCGCCACCGCCACCGGCGACGCCGATGGCGCCGACCACTTCGCCCCTGGCGCGCAAGGGCAGGCCGCCGCCCAGCAGCAACAGGTCCGGCAGTGTCGTCAAATTGGCCATGTCGGGATTGCCGCGCGCGGCCACGGCCAGTGCCTGGGTATCGTTTTTCGTCGACAGGGCCGTGTAGGCCTTGCGCCGGCTGGCCTCCGTGTTGTGCGGCCCGACGCCATCGGCGCGCTGCACGGTCACGACATTGCCGCCACGGTCCAGTACGGTGACGACGATGTGCCGTCCTTGCGCCTGGCAAGCGGCCATGGCCGCATTGGCCAGCTTGTTGGCCGCTGCCAGAGAAAGCTCATCGACCTTGCGCAGCTGGGCGTGGGCGGGGCTGGCCAGCAGGCACAGCAGGGTACTGCCGAGTAACAGGGTTTTCATGGGGCTGTCCGTTGAGTAAATTGACGCGAGTATGGCCAGTGTTGCCCTACGAGAAGATGATCGCCGCATGACATTTTTATCATCCGCGGCGGCCTGCGCGCGGCGTAAAATGCTTCAACTTCCCTCACGAAAGCCCCACCCATGCGCATCCTGGTCATCGAAGACGAGCCGAAGACGGGCGACTACCTGCTGCGCGGGCTGGCCGAGTCCGGCTTTACGGTGAGCCTGGCGCGCAATGGCCGCGACGGCCTGCACCTGGCCGGCACGGAAGCGCCCGATCTGATCGTGCTCGACGTCATGCTGCCCATCATGGACGGCTGGCAAGTCTTGCGCGCACTGCGGCTGCAGGAAGGCGGCGCGGACGTGCCCGTGATTTTCCTGACGGCGCGCGACGAAGTGCAGGACCGCGTGAAAGGGCTGGAACTGGGCGCCGACGATTACCTGGTGAAACCGTTTGCCTTTGCCGAACTGGTGGCGCGCATCCGTACCCTGCTGCGGCGCGGGCCACCGCGTGAAGACGACGTCATCCGCATCGGCGACATGGAAATCGATGTAATGAAACGCAAGGTCAGCCGGCAAGGCCAGCGCATCACCCTGACGGCCAAGGAATTCGGCTTGCTGCATTTATTGGCGCGGCGCCAGGGCGAAGTGCTGTCGCGTTCCATCATCGCCTCGCAAGTGTGGGACATCAATTTTGAGAGCGACACCAACGTCATCGACGCGGCCATCCGCCGCCTGCGCAGCAAGCTCGACGATCCGTTCGAACCCAAGCTGATCCACACCTTGCGGGGCATGGGCTATGTCTGCGAATTGCGCGCGCCGCATGCTCCAGACAGCGGCACCACGCAATGAAGCTGGCACAACTGCGCCGCTCGCTGACCCTGCGCGTCACGCTCGTCTTTGTGCTGATCGTGGCGCTCGTGTCGGCCGGGCTGGGCATGCATTTATACCGTTCATTCGTCGCGGAAATCGAGCGCCGCGACGATATTTTATTGCTGGGGAAACTGCGCCAGATCCAGCAGTTGCTGGGCAATGCGGGCACCCTCGACATCATCCGCGAGCGGCCCCAGTATTTCCGCGACACCATGAGCGGGCAAGAAAATTCCCTGGTGCGCATCGTGCGCGCCGATGGCACGCGTTTGATCGATGTCAATCCGCATGGCGAGACGGTGGCGCATCCTGTTCCCGTGGCCGTCGATGCGCCCGTCACGTCCAGCGATATCGCCAGCTGGACCAGCCGCGACGGCTATCCGGCCAGGGTCGTGGCGGCCAGCGCGCGCATCGGCGACCCGGCGCAGATGGCCGACATTTCCGTCGCCCGCGTCTACGGCGACCGCACTGCCATGTTTGCCGCTTACCGCTGGCAAATTGTCGTCTCCGTGGCCGTCAGCGCGCTGGTGGCGGCCTTGCTTGCCAGCGTGATGCTGCTGCGGGGACTGCGGCCGCTGCGCAATATCGCCGCGCATGCGGCCCTTGTGCGGCCCGGCAAGTTGGGCCAGCAGCTGGAGGCGCGCGATGCGCCCACGGAATTGCTGCCTCTGATCCGGGCCTTGAACGCCATGCTGGCGCGGCTGCAGGAAGGGTATGCGCGGCTGTCACAGTTTTCCGCCGACCTCGCGCATGAATTTCGCACGCCCGTCACCAATCTGCTGGGGCAAAGCCAGGTCATGCTGGCCCGCCCCCGCAGTGCGCACGAATATGAGCAGCTGGTGTCGTCGAATGTGGAAGAGCTGGAACGGCTGTCGCGTATGATCGACAGCATGCTGTTTCTGGCGCGCGCGCAGCAGGATGAAATGGTGCTCGTCAAGCAGACCTTGCCCGTGCAGGACGAGTTTTTGCGCCTGGCCGATTTCTTTGAAGGCCTGGCCGAAGAGCGGGGGCTGGCGCTGGTTTGCCATGGCAGCGGGAATGTGCCGGCCGAGCCGCAACTGCTGCGCCGCGCGCTGGGCAATTTGCTGTCGAACGCGATCCGCCATGCGGCGCCGGGCAGCACGATACTGTTGCGTTCGCATGCGACGAACGAGGGCATGGAATTGAGCGTGAGCAACCTCGGTCCCGCCATCCCCGCGCGCCATTTGCCGCACCTGTTTGAACGCTTTTACCGCGCCGACCCGGCCCGCAGCGACTCGGCCGCCTCCACAGGGTTAGGTTTGGCCATCGTCACGGCCATCATGCAATTGCACGGCGGCAGCGCGAGCGTGGCGTCCGACGCGGCCGCCACGACGTTTACCCTGACCTTCCCCGCTTAGCCCATTTCGACAAGAAACTCATGCATGCCCGTATGCGGCAATTGCGCACACGCGGGCGCAAAGTGCGGCAACTGCCCCCACAGCAAGGGGTTGCCAACGATGTACACATGGTGTTGCGCGCGCGTCAGGGCCACATTGAGCAGGTTCGGCGTGGCCGCCGCCCATTGCGCGGCACCGGCCGTGCTGTCGTCGGCGCCGAGGACCAGCATTACCACGCTTTGTTCCTTGCCCTGGAAGGTGTGCACGGTGCCCACCATCTGGCTGCTCCACTGGCGCAATTCGCGCGCCGTCGGTGCCTTGCCGTAGCCGAGGCGACGGTCCCAGTCCATGTCGACGATGCGCGAGCGCAATTCGTTGCGCACGGCCTTGAACGGCGTAATCACATACATGTCAGGCAGCTTGCCGTCGCGGCGATACAGTTTCAGCAGCACTTCCAGCACGAAATCGAGTTGCACGGGCACCACCTGCTTGTAGCTGACGGGACCAAGGGCGTCGATCCAGCGGCTAGGGCCCCGCGTCAGGCCGCGCGCGCCGGCCGGCGGCGTGCGTTCGCTCAAGCCGTAGACCATCTTGTCTTCATAGGCGATGCTATTGGCCAGCGAAAACATCGGTTCCACGCAGCGGCGGTGCACGCGCAGGGGGCTGCCTATCCACAGCGGCTGGGCGCTGCCGGCGCCGACGACTGCGCCATAGCGGTTGGCCTTGTCCGCCAGCGTCTGCACGGAAACGGAAGTCGGCGCGTAACTGCCATCCTGCGTATGTGGCGACAGCGCGGACAGGGCCTGCACGAGGCGGCCCGGCACCGTGAACACGGGTTCGATCTGCAGCGGGTCGCCCACGACGACAGCACGTTTTGCGCGCCACAGGCTGCCCAGCGCCGCCTGCGGCACGGCCTGGCCCGCTTCATCGATGAACAGCCAGCCCAGCGATTCGGGGCCCATACCCCGGAACTGGCGCGCGAACGAGGCGAACGTGGTCGACACGACAGGCACCACCATGAACAGGCTGTGCCAGACCATGGCGATGTGCGACTGGTCATACGCGCGCTTGTTTTTCAGCAATTTCGACACGGCCAGCAAGTTGCCGCCAAAGCCGGGTCCGCCTTTCTTTGCCACTTCCGCCAGCCATGCTTCATGCAGGGCCAGGGCCTTGGCGAACAGGCGCGAGCGCAGGCGGGCCAGGGCCGGTTCATGCCACAGGCCGCCAATTTGCAGGGCGTCGCCGTCCAGCTCGTCCAGCGTGGCCGGGGCGATGATGGTCGGAAAGCGCATGCGGGCGCGGCGCAGCAATTCGGTGCTGTCATCCCATTCGCGCTGGCGCGATTGCGCCGTGCGCAGGGCGATGTGCAAGCTGTTGCGGGCGCGCTCGCAGCGCGGCTCCAGCTCGCCTTTCAGCAGCAGCTTGATGGCGGACACGTCGCGCGCGGCCTGGCGCTGCGCCTCGGCATTGGCGATGACGGCATCCTTGTAGGCGCGCGCCGGGGCCGTGCGGAACAGGCGGGCGAAAAAGCCGGGTTGCGTCAGCGCCACCAGGCGTTCCTCTTCCAGCAATTCCTTCTTGCTGGCGAGCAGGGTGTCCTGCTGCGCCAGCGCGCCGGACAGGGCGCCATTCGCCGCATCCATCTCTTGCTCCGCAGCAATCAGCGCTTGCTGGCTGGCCTCAATGAAGTCGGCTTCCGTGCAGGTGCCCACGGCTTGCCACAGGGCAGCGTACTGGGCGTGCTCGGCCAGGGCCTTTTCCACCACGTGTTCCGTCTCGCGAAACTCGCGCGCCGCCTGGGCGAAGCTGACGCCCTGGTAGCTGGCCAGCCATTGGCGGATATTCTGTGCGTTCGGCGTCTTGCGCGCCGTGGTTTTATCCCAGTCATCGTCATAGAAATTGCTGACGAAGCGGCGGCGGTTCACGCTATTGCCCAGCGCGCAGGACATCAAGCCCCATGGCGCCTCTGGTTCGGCCAGGGCGCGGTTGGCGCCATTGCCGTCGGCCGCGACCCGGCGCGCCACGCTTTCAAAGTAACGCGTGCGCGCCCATTCCTTGCCCAGCTGTTTCGGTTTCGGCAAGTCGCCGGAAATGTTTTCCACCGCCGCATTGTTCGACGAGGCGACGACCATTTCAAAGCCCGTCAGTTCGGGCCGCAAGCGGGCGATGGTGATCGGGTCGCGCACGCCTTCGAAGGTCACGGCCACCTTGCCGATGAAGGCGTCGGCGGCGCGGTCCAGGCAGGACAGCACGCTGGCGCGGCGCACGATGTTGTCGGCGAACAATTCGCGCAACAAGGTCGTCTTGCCCGTGCCCGGCGGGCCGTTGACGGAAAAGATGCCGCGCTCGCTCAAGCCCGTGCGCGCGCCGTGGATGGCGAACTGCTGCATCAGGCTCATGGCGTAGCTGGCGTCTTCCAGCCAGTGCCCCCGGTTCATATTGCCCGGATTGAGCATGGCGGCCAGCGCCTGGCGTCCGGCCGGGCTGTACAGGTCGATGCGTTCGTCCTGCGCCAGCGGCGTCAGGTAGGCTGCGACGGTGGCGGGCAGCTTGCCGCCGCGCACGGCGCGGATGATCTGTTCCAGGTCATCGAGGTAAAAACTGTTGAGGATATCGATCGATGGTTCCACCGCGTCGCCGAAGTCCAGGCTGCGGTTCTGGCTGGCCTCAGCCAGGTCGCCTTCCGCCACGGCGACGCGTTTCTTGCGCGTGCGCAATTCGAGCACGGCCAGCGGCTGGCCGGCGGACGGGTGGAAACCGGCCCAGTCGCGCAGCAGGTCGGCCAGGGCCGCGATTTCCATGCCGGACAGGGGCACCGAGACATTGCCCGCCTCGTCCGTCACTTGTTGCGGGGCACGGCTTGCCGCGAAATTGCGCAAGCTGTCTTGCAGCGCCAGCTGGCTGTCGCTGAAGGCGTCCAGGCTCAGGCCCGACCAGTCCGGCGTGCGCGCGCGACCCAGCGCCCACGGTAACGTTGACACGGATACGGGATCGAATTGCGGCTCGCCCAGCGCATTGAGATTGATGCGGGCAAAGCACGAGCGTCCCAGCAGCTCTGTTTTTTCTGTGTCGGCGATGTTTTCCGGGCCGTTGGCCGGCGGACAAGCCTTGTTGATTTCCGCCTTGTCGAACACGCCGAGGAACAGCGAAAAGCCGTCGATCTCGCGGTCGGAAGGGACTTGCCATTGCGTGGCGAACTGCAGCGGCAATTGCGCCAGCTGTTCGCGGTGCAGGAGACGCACGGTGGACTGGTCTTCAACGTCCGTGATTTGATTCAGGTCAAACGGGATAAAGAATTCGATCTTGTGCCAATACTCCAGGATAGCCAGGAGGCGCTGCTGTTCTGCCTGATTCATGATGACCAATATTTTGTAAAGCGAGCGAGGATTGTAAAGCGTATGCGCGGCGCGTGTTTTGCACTTTTGCCTATTGCGCGGGCTTTGCCGCAAAAAAAGTGGCGATTGCGGACGAAAAAAAGCCAGGCAGCAACTTCCTGCCTGGCTTTCCTGTGGGGAGGGCGTTGCTATTGCTTAAAACTCTTCCCATTCGCTTTCGGCGCCGGCATTGCTGCGGCGTGCCGGCGCGGCCGCCACGGCCTTGCGCGCGGGGGCGGGCTTGGCCGCGGGGCGTGCGATGGCGGCCGGTGCCGGCGTGCTGCGCACTGGCGTCAGCCTGGCTGCGCTGGCGACATGGTTGCCTGTTTTGAAGAAGCCCACCACGTGCGCCAGTTCGCCCGCCTGTTCCTGCATGCTTTGCGAGGCGGCTGCCGCTTCTTCCACCAGGGCCGCGTTTTGCTGCGTCACTTCATCCATCTGGGCAATGGCCATGTTGATCTGCTCGATGCCGATGGTTTGCTCGTGCGTGGCGGAGGTGATCTCGCCCATGATGTCGGTCACGCGCACGATGCTGTCGACGATGTCGCCCATGGTCTGGCCTGCTTCATTGACGAGGCGCGAACCCGTGTCCACATTGGCCACCGAGGCGGCGATCAGTTCCTTGATTTCTTTTGCTGCGCCAGCCGATCTTTGGGCAAGATTACGCACCTCTGTTGCCACCACGGCGAAGCCGCGCCCCTGTTCGCCCGCGCGCGCCGCTTCCACGGCCGCGTTCAAGGCAAGAATATTGGTCTGGAAGGCGATGCCGTCGATGACGCCGATGATGTCGACGATTTTCTTCGACGAGGCGTTGATGGTGCCCATGGTGTCGACCACTTGCGAGACGATGCTGCCGCCGCGCACGGCCACTTCCGATGCGCTTTTCGCCAGCTGGTTCGCCTGGCGCGCATTGTCCGCGTTCTGTTTCACGGTGGAAGTCAGTTCTTCCATGGCCGACGCCGTTTCTTCCAGCGAACTGGCTTGCTCTTCCGTGCGGGAAGACAGGTCGAGGTTGCCGGCGGCAATTTCGCTCGACGCCGTGGAAATCGCCTCCGTGCCGTGGCGCACTTGCGCCACCACGCCCAGCAGACTGGTGTTCATGGCTTTCAGCGCGCCCAGCAGGCGGCCCGTTTCATCGCTGGAATTGACGACGATGTGCGACGACAAGTCGCCCGAGGCCACGGTTTCGGCCACGGCCACTGCCGCATTGATGGGGTGGGTGATCGAGCGCGTGATGATCCAGGCAACAAAAGCGCCCAGCAGCACGGCCACGCTGCCCAAGGCAATCATGTAGGCGCGCGCGCTGGCGCTCAGTGTTTCGGCATCCGTCGCCGCCTGCGCCGCCTGCTGCGCTTCATACGCGACCAGGCTGTCGAGCGCGCCCAGCACGATCTTCAGGCTCGGTGCCGCTTGTTGCGTCAAAAAGGCGATCGCCTCTTCCGTCTGGCCCGCATTGCGCAGCTCGATGACCTTGTTGTTCAGCGGTGCGCCCGATTTCAGGGCGGCGTCCAGCTCGGCCATCAGCGCCGTTTCCTTGTCCGTCGAAATTTTCTTTTGCAAGGTTTCCTTGGCGGCGCCGTATTTCTTGCGCGCTTCGCCGATTTTCGCCAGTTCCGCCTGTACCAGCGCTTCCGTCGGCGCTACCACCACGCTGGTGATCGCCAGGGTAATGTTGCGCACGTTGTCGCTCATGGTGTTGGCGGCGGCCATCTTGACGTTCTTGTCGGCCACGATGTCGTGGGTGCGTGCGCTCAGTTGGCCCATCGAATACAGGCCGACGAGCAAGACGGCCACCAGCAGGCCGAGGACGACAGCAAACCCGATTCCGAGCCGGGTGCCGATTTTGAATTGTGTGAGTGACATGATTGCTTTCGTGGTGCGGAAGTGAGGGAAAACGTCGACAAGCCACGGCTACGGGTTTATACGTAAGAGCGACCAGCCTGTAATTGTTCCTCAAAATTCCGCACTGCAATACAAAAACTTGTATCAAGTCGTCATAAATTTGAAAATTGGTAGCAAATTGAATAAGTTGTCGTGTGGAAACAACGAGCGCAAGCGCAGGAAACGTCAGCGCTGGGGAAACACGTGGGCAGTGAGGAAGTCGATGAAGGCGCGCAGTTTCGGCGTCAGGTGGCGGCTGCTGGGCCACAGGATGCGCAAGGCGCCGTCGTGCTGGCGGTGCGCGTCCAGCAGGCTGTGCAAGCGGCCCGCGTCCAGTGCCGCGCGCACGGCAAAGTCGGGCAGGGCGGCGATGCCCAGGCCGCTTTCGGCAAAGTGCAGCAGGGTCTCGACATTGTTGCAGTTTAGTAGCGCTGGCAAGCCTGCCGCGTGCAGGGCGGGCCACTCGGGCAGTGGCCAGGCCTCGACCTTGCCGCTGCTGGGAAACTTGTACAGCAGGCAAGTGTGCTGCGCCAGCTCGGCGGGAAGCAGGGGCGTGCCGTGCTGTGTCAGGTAGGCGGGCGCGGCCACCAGTTGCAACTGGAACCGGCCCAGCTGGCGGCTCATCAAACGGCTGTCGGCGCTCTCGCCCGCGCGCACGACGGCGTCGTAGCCTTCCTCGATCACGTCGACCCGGCGGTCGCTGAAATCGAGATCGAGTTCCACCTGCGGATAGGCGCGCGCAAAGGCCGCCAGCACGGGATTGAGCAAGCTGCCCACCTGCGGCAGGCTGACGCGCAGCCGGCCTTGCGGTGCGCTCTTGCTGTTCGTTAACTCCAGCTCGGCCGCTTCGATCTCGCCCAGGATGCGCCGGCAGCGTTCGAGAAACACCGTGCCTTCGCTGGTCAGCGCAATGCTGCGCGTGCTGCGGTGAAACAGGCGCACGCCCAGCCGCGCTTCCAGCCGGGCGATGCTCTTGCCGATGGCCGAGGCGGAAATACCCAGCACGCGGCCCGCCGCCACGAAGCTGCGCGTTTCCGCCGCCTGCACGAAGGCCGTGAAGCCCGCCAGGTTATCCATGTCGTCCTTTGTCACCATTGATTGCGGATGCAAACGTCCGCACAGACAGAAACTATAGCCTGTTTTTCTTTGATCGCGCCTGGCTTACCTTGGCAGCCTGATCAATTGAAAGGCTACGCCATGATGTACAACTTCTCTTCCGCGGCCGTGTCCGCCCGCATCGATCCCTTGCTCGATGCCGTCTTGCAGCAGCAGCGCCTGGTGGGCGCCGTGGTGCTGGTGCGCCAGCGTGGCCAGGAAATCTATCGCCGCGCCGCCGGCCACCTGGACCGCGAGGCAGGCACGCCCATGCGCGAGGATGCCGTCTTCCGCCTGGCGTCCGTCAGCAAACCCATCGTTTCGACGGCCGCGCTGGCGCTGGTGGGGCAGGGGCGCCTGGGGCTGGACGACCTGGTGGTGCGCTGGCTGCCGTATTTTGCGCCGCGCCAGCCGGACGGCGCGGTGGCGGCGATCACCGTGCGGCATCTGCTCACGCATACGGCTGGGCTCGACTATGGCTTTTTCCAGCCGCCGGGCGGCGCGTATGCGCGGGCGGGGGTGTCTGACGGCATGGATGCGTCGCCCGTGAGCCTGGCAGACAATCTGCGCCGCCTGGCCAGCGTGCCGCTGGCGTATGCACCCGGCGAGCGCTGGGCGTATTCGATCGCCACCGATGTGCTGGGCGCCGTGATCGAAGTGGTGACGGGTTTGCCGTTGGCGCACGCCGTGGCACTGCTGGTGACGGCGCCGCTGTCCATGCGCGACACGGGTTTCCTGGCCACGGCGCCGGCGCGCCTGGCCGTCGCGTATGCGGACCGCGCAGCGGGAGAATTGCAGCCGCGGCGTTTGCTGGACGAAGGCGAAGACCATCTGCCGTTTCTCGATGGCATGGCAGGTTTTACCTTATCTCCGGCACGCGGGTTCGATGCGCACGCTTATCCATCCGGCGGCGCCGGCATGCTCGGCTCGGCACCCGACTTCATGCGTTTGCTGGAAACCTTGCGCCAGGGCGGCGCACCGCTGTTGCCACCCGACTTGGTGCGCCAGCTGGGCGAAAGCCAGACGGATGGCTTCGACTTGCCGTTCTGGCCGGGCCGTGGCTTCGGCCTGG
Organism: Janthinobacterium sp. SUN073; assembly: GCF_030397665.1. GTDB lineage: Bacteria > Pseudomonadota > Gammaproteobacteria > Burkholderiales > Burkholderiaceae_D > Janthinobacterium. The sequence goes on from NZ_JAPUBT010000013.1 coordinate 136,587, forward strand.
GTTTTACGGTCTTGACCGATCCGCAACTGGCCGCCACGCCGGAATCCAAGGGCACGTGGCGCATGGGCGGCACGTATGGCCACTCGTGGTTTGTCGACCCGGCGCAGGAACTGTCCGTGGTGGCGTTCACGAACACGGCGCTGGAAGGCATGGCGGGGCCGTTCGTGACGGAACTGTGCCAGGCTGTGTATGGTACGGAGCAAGGGCAATGAGACGCACGCACCCGATCGTCTTCCTCGCGCTGGGCCTGTTCGGCGTGTATTGCATCGAGTTTGGCGTGGTGGGCATCTTGCCGATGATCATGCAGCGCTATGGCGTGACGGCGGCGCAGGCGGGCTCATTGGTGAGTCTGTTCGCCCTGGTGATCGCCGTGGGCGGTCCCTTCCTCGTGCTGCTGGCCACGCGCTGGCGCCGCAAGCGCGTGTTGATCGTCTCCCTGCTGGTGTTCGCGCTGGCCAGCGTGGCCTCGGCGTATGCACCGCGCTTCGGGCTGCTGCTGGCGTTGCGCGTGGTGCCGGCCCTGTTCCATCCCGTGTATTTCTCGCTGGCCATGGTGGCGGCCGCCACCCTGTATCCGCCGCAGCAAGCGGCACGGGCCGGCGCGCATGCGTTCACGGGGACCAGCATGGGCATGGTGCTGGGCATCCCGCTCACCACCTGGATCGCCGCGCAAGTTGGCTACGAGGCATCGTTCCTCGCCTGCGCGCTGGTGAATGCGCTGGCGGCGCTGGGGCTATACCTGTTCCTGCCGGACACGCCGCAGGAGGCGCCGATGGCGTATGGCCGTCAATTGGCCGTGCTGCGCAAACCCGCCCTGTGGTTCGCCATTGCCGCCGCCGTGCTGGTGTTTGCCGCCATGTTTGCCGTGTATGCGTATGCGGCCGCGTATCTGCAGCAGGTGGCGGGCTTGTCGGCGCGCCAGACGGGGCTGGCGCTGGTGGTGTTTGGCGTAGGCGGCGTGGCCGGTAATCTGTTTGCCGGGCGCCAGCTGGGCACGCACGTGCTGCGCACGGTCTTGCTGCAGCCCGTGCTGCTGGGGCTGGCGTACTGGCTGCTGTACCGGCATGCGGGCGGCGATATCGGCTGGGTGGCCCTGGCCGTGTTGCTGCTGTTCTGGGGCGCCGCGCATACGAGCGGGCTGATCGTGACGCAAGTGTGGCTCAGCAGCGAAGCGCGCGAGGCGCCCGCGTTTGCCATCGGCGTGTATATCGCCGCCATCAACCTGGGCGTGACGGTGGGCGCGCTGGCCGGTGGCATGGCCATCGAGTCCTACGGCATGCGGGGGGCGCTGGCCTGCGGCGCGCTGCTGGGTGCCTTGGCGCTGGGGGTGATCCTGCTCAAGGCATGGCTGTATCGCCTGCCCTCAGTCCTCGATATGGTTGGGGATGCGAAACAGTAGATCCGTGTCGCCGATGTCCACGCCCGCTTGCGACAGCAATGTGCTGGCCTGGCCCCGGTGGTGCGTCTGGTGGTTAAAGAAATGCATGAGCAGGCTGAAGAATTCGCGCCGGTTCGGCCCCTTGCTGTTGCGGTAGTCCAGCAAATGGTCCAGGTCGTTTTCCGTGATGGAGGCGGCCCAGTCGATGATGAGCTGGTCCAGCCACAGCCGGTGCGCGTGCATGGCGGAAAAATCCTCGGCCGCGAACAGCGGGTGCGTGAGCGAGGCGGGCGGCGTGATGGCGCGGATGGGGTCGAGCAGGGGGAAGCCGGCCGGGTGCTTGGCGTAGCGCTGCAGCCACAGGGTGTCACCCACCATCACGTGGTTCAGCGTGGCCAGCAGGGAGCCAAAAAAGGCACCCCGCTCGCGCTGCAGCTCGCCGGGCGGCAGGCTGGCCGCCGCCGCGTAGACCTTGGCATTCATCCACTGGTTGTAATCGGCCATCAGGCAAATGTGGGCGCAACGGCTCATGGACAAACCTCCGTGAATGAATGAAAGGCTATTTTATACAGACTTCAAAAATGCGCGTATGCCGGCCAGCAACATTTCAATGGCCATCGCCGTCAGGATCAAGCCCATCAGACGCTCGAACGCCGTCATGACCCGTGGACCGAGCGCCCGCTGCAAGCGTTCGGCGCACAGGAACACGGCCAGCCAGACGACGGCCACGGCCGTCAAGCCCGCCACGTGGGCGATCACTTCATTGACTTCGTGCGAGGAAAACAGCAGCACGGTGGCCAGGGCCGACGGGCCGGCCAGCGCGGGGATGGCCAGCGGCACGATGAACGGTTCGCCGGCCATCTCGTGGTCGCTATTGCCGGCGTTCGGTTGTGGGAACACCATGCGCATGGCGATCAGGAACAAAATCACGCCGCCGCCGATGCGCAGCGCCACTTCCGACAATTGCAAGGCGTTCAGGAAATGGCGGCCGAAGAACATGAACAGCAGCAAGATGCCGAAGGCGATCATGCACTCGCGCACCACGACTTTCCAGCGCCGCTCGACCGGTACCCGCTTCAGGGCATTGACGAACAGGGAAACGTTGCCGAACGGGTCGGTGACGAGCAAGAGCAGGATAAAAGTCTGGAAGAAATTTTGTGTCATGGTGGTGTGATGGAGGTCAACACCGCTGCCAGGATGGGCGCGGTGCGATAAGGCTTGCGATGATAACAAGAGCGGCGACTCTCGCCCATGATTATTGATGCATAGCAGCATTTTTTTTTACGCGGCGATGACTTTTGCCTGGTAAAACGCGGTGGGCGTGGTGCCGAAATGCTTCTTGAACATGGCGGTAAACGCGCTCTGGCTGGTGTAGCCATTCTCCATGGCCACGTCGATGACCTTGCCGCCGTGCGCCAATTGTTCCAGCGCCCGCAGCAAACGGGCCTGCTGGCGCCACTGGCCAAAGCGCATGCCCGTCTGTTTCTGGAACAAGCGGTGCAGGCTGCGCTCGGTGATCGCCAGTTCCTGCGCCCAGTGCGCCACCGTCACTTGCTCTCCCGGTTGTGCCATCAGCCGCGCGCAAATGCCGCGCAGGCGCGCATCCACGGGCAGCGGCAGATGCAGGGGCAGCACGGGCAGGCTGTTTAGCTCGTGCAACAGCAATTGCAGCAGATGCCAGTCGCGGCTGCCTTCCGTGAAATCGGGCGCGATATCGACGGCCGCCACGATCAGTTGCCGCAGCAGGGGGCTGATGTCGAGCACGCAACTGTGGCGCGGCAGCAATGGCGAATTGGCGCAGTTGACGAACACCGTGCGCATTTTCACCGCGCCGCTCATGCGCACCCGGTGCGCGATGCCGGGTTGCAGCCACACGCCGCGCGTGGGCGGCACCACCCAGCGCCCGCCCTGCGCCTCGATGGTCATCACGCCTTCGATGGCGTACAGCAATTGCGCATGCGTGTGGCGGTGCGCGGAAATCACGTGGCCATGCGCATAGTCGACGGCCAGCGCCATGGCGCGCGCTGTGACGGGCAGCAATTCCTGAAAGGCGGCGGAGGTGCAATCCATAAAAACAGGGTCAGTTTTGCGATAGGTACAGACATCTTAGCGCGAGAAGGCGCACCGCGCCTGCGGCAAGATGAATACCCGCAATGTTTTATGGAGCCTCGCATGCCTGTGCGCGCCTATCTGTATCCGTTTCTGGCCATGCTGCTGTGGGCCGGCAACGTCGTCGTCTCGAAGCTGGCCGCATCCAGCATCGCCCCCACCGCCATCACCTTTTATCGTCTGGTGCTGGTCTTGCTGGTGATGACGCCGTTTATCATTCTCCCCCTGTGGCGCAACCGCGCCGCCATCCGGCGCCAGTGGTGGCAGCTGGCGCTGTGCGGCGTGATGTCGATGGCGCTGTTCCAGAGCCTGTCCTACCGCGCCGCCGAATCGACGACGGCAACGAACATGGCCATCGTCACGGCGCTGGCGCCGCTGATGACGGCCCTGCTCAGCGTGCTGCTGCTGGGCGAGCGCCTGACGGTCGGCATGGCGGCCGGCGGCGTGCTGTCGTTTGGCGGCTTGCTGTATCTGGTAGGGCGCGGCGATATGCTGGCCCTGTTGCAGCAGGGCGTGCATGCGGGCGATGCGCTGATGCTGCTGGCCTGCCTGAGTTTCGCCCTGTACGGCGTGCTGCTGCGCCGCTGGCGTCTGTCCATTCCCGCCTGGCAAGCCATTTATTGCCAGGCGCTGGCGGCCCTGGCGTGCATGCTGCCGCTGTTCCTGCTGCTGCCGCCCGGCAGCGCCAGACTGGACGCCACCACCTTGCCCCTGATCGGCTATGCGGGCATCGGCTCGTCCATCGTGCTGTCCTACCTGTGGATCGAAGGCGTCAAACTGCTGGGGCCGAACCGCTGCAGCATCTATGTCAACCTGCTGCCCTTGCTGACGGCCTTGCTGGCCATCGTCTGGCTGCACGAAAGCATGCATATATATCACCTGGTCGGCGGCGGCATCTCGCTGCTGGGCGTGCTGCTGGCGCAGACGGTGCAGCGACCGTTGTTTGGCCGCTACCGTCCTGGGGTGTCCGGGACTGCCTGAATGGCCATGCATAATGGCGCTTTTGGGCAGTGGAGTTGGCATGCGGAAAATATTTGGGATGAGCACGATGGCCATGGCGCTGGCCTGGGGCGCCTTGGCGCCGGCACAGGCGGCACGGTTCTACGAAGGCGCGCCCATGGCCACCGCCACTGCCATCGAGCGCCGCGACGGCGGCGTGGTGCTGGCTTTCCTGCGGGAAAATGGCGAGGTCAACGGCTACTACTGCCAGTGCAACGGCATCAGCGACAAGCGCATGAACCTGGACAAGTACGGCAAGGCCAGCATCGAGGCCGTGTTCCAGTTGGACCTCGACAGCGAAGGCGAAACCACCTTGGTGCTCAGCCGCAGTGCTCATGCCTATGGCTTGCACGCCTACCGTTACGAGAGCAGCGGCGGCAGGATGTTCAAGGTGAGCACTTTGCAGCCCGCGCTGGACGTCATCGTGCGCGGCGCCAAGGTCATGGATGAGGCGCGGGTGCGCGCGGCGCTGGCCCGTTTGCAGCTGATCGACTACAGCATCGCTTATGCGCCTTCAGGCGTGGCCGAATTCGACGCCATCGAGCATGCGCATGGCACTCTGGTCGGCTATTTCAATATCGACGGCGAGCTACTGCCGGACAAACCGGCCGACGCGCCCGCGTTTGCCTATAAAAAAACCTTCCAGGAAAAAGACGGCCATTTCCTCACGGTCACCTATCTGCTGGGTAAGGGCTGGCAAGGGGGTAGCGCGCCCAGTTATCACGTCAAGTGGATCACCTGGGAAACGCAGCCGCAGCGCTTTGCCGCCAGCCAGGATGGGGTATTTATCGAATACGACGTCAATTGCTGCGTGGGCAGCGTGTTTGCCCGTGGCCAGTATGTGCAGGGCAAGCGCACCGGCGTATGGCACTTCGAAGAGCCGGACACCATCCGCTCGTCTGGCGCGTATGCCGATGACAGAGCCGAGGGGCCGTGGACGTATGCAAGCGGCGATGAAACGACGACGGGCCAGATGCAGCGGGGCCAGCGCACGGGGCGTTGGGAAGTGAGCCCGGGCGTGGCTGAATGGCGCGCAGCGGACATGCACAGCTTCACCGGTTACGACCATTTTGTGAAAGACCGCTTGAACGGTCCCAGCGAGCGCCGCATCGATGGCGTGGTGCAATGGCAGGGCAACTATGTGCATGGCAAGAAACAGGGCCAGTGGGTCGAACCCGGCGGTGGCGGCAACTACGTCGATGATGTGAAACAGGGGCCGTGGAAGAAGGCGACGCCGGACGGCGGCTGGCAAGTGCTGACGATGCTCGATGGCAAGCCCGATGGCAAGCTGGAGCAGTATGCGGCCGGCGGCCAGTTGGAACTGGTCGAGCATTACCGCTTGGGCGTGCTCGATGGCACGATGGAAAGTTTTTATCCGGATGGCAAGCGGCGTTACCAGGGCAGCTTTGCCGACGGCAAGCGCGATGGTGCGGAAACCCTGTTTTATCCCGATGGCGACGTGCCGCAATTTCACCGCAACTGGTACAAGGGCGTGCTGCACGGCGTCAACATCGAACATTTCCAGAACGGGAAACCGAAGCTGATCGGGAGTTATCACATGGGCAATAAAACGGGCCGGTTTCAGTATTTCCGCGACGATGGCCAGCTCATCGAAGAAACCATGTATTAACTTGTTGACTAGCATAAATGGCATTTCCACGCGACCGCGCACGATTGCGGAATGCCAGTTCTGCGCAAAAAACATCATCCACTTGTTACAAAGCGTGAAAATCCCAGCTGCATATTGCTACTGCTAATCTTTCCCTGTATCTTGCGATCAGGAAATAAAAAGTACAGGAAACCTCAACCCTGTTGCCCTGTATTTCACTCCTGACGATGATGAGCGGGCCGCCTTCCCCCCTGCCGCCACTCACGCTCCATCGACCGAATTTTGTCCTGAACAATGAAGAACTGCCTCGCCCATCTGGTGCTTGCCGTTATCCGTCCGGCATGCGCAAGCATGGTTGCGCCCTTACCAAGGAAAATTGCATGCTGTCGAATATAACAATAAAAATGCGCCTGATCGCCACCATGAGTGTGCTGGGCTTGCTGATCGCCTTGCTGGGCGTGATGAGCATCATCAGCCTGAAATCGGCCAACAACAGCCTCAACGAGGTTTACAGCAATCAGCTGGCATCGACGCAAGCGATCGGCGAATCGCAAATCGCCCTGGGCCGCGCCCGCTTCACGATGGACCGCGTGATGGTGCACCCGGATGCGCCGGATGCCAAGGATACGCTGGCGCGTGCCGAACAATTCCTGGAAGCGTCGAACAAGTCCTGGAAGGTGTACCTGGGCTTGCCGCAAAGCGCCGACGAAAAGCGCCTGTCCGACGACATGGACAAGAAGCGCAGCGATTACATGAACAATGGCGTGCTGGTCATGAGCAAGGCTTTGCGTGAAGGCAACATCGCGCAAGCGGACGGCTTGATGATGAAGGGGTTGACGCCTCTGTACCGCACCCTGGACCAGGCTGCCGAAACATTGACGCAATACCAGGCCAGTTCGGCCGCCGCGATGTATGCGGAAAGCCAGTCCAGCTACCACACGCAGGTGAGCATGGCCATCGCCGGCATGATAGTGGGCGCCTTGCTGACGATTATTTCCAGCTTCTTGCTGCTGCGCGCCATCTTCGGCCCGCTGGACCAGGCTCTGCGCCATTTCGGCGCCATTTCGGACGGCAACCTGGCCAACGACATCGTCATCACGCGCAACGACGAGATGGGCGCCTTGCTGACGGGCTTGCAGAAAATGCAGGAACGCCTGTCGACCACCGTGCGCGGCGTGCGCGACGGCAGCGGCGCCATCGCCACGGCCAGCAACGAAATCGCCTCGGGCAACCTGGATTTATCGAGCCGCACGGAGCAGCAAGCGTCCAGCCTGGAAGAAACGGCCTCGTCGCTGGAAGAGCTGACCTCGACCGTCAAGCAGAATTCCGACAATGCGCGCCAGGCCAACCAGCTGGCCGTCTCCGCATCGGACGTGGCCGTCAAAGGCGGCGCGCTGGTGGCGCAAGTGGTCGATACCATGGGCACCATCAGCGAATCGTCGAAAAAGATCGCCGACATTATCGGCGTGATCGATGGCATCGCCTTCCAGACCAACATCCTGGCCCTGAACGCGGCCGTGGAAGCGGCGCGTGCCGGCGAACAGGGCCGTGGCTTTGCCGTCGTCGCCACGGAAGTGCGCAACCTGGCGCACCGCTCGGCTTCCGCCGCCAAGGATATCAAGGTGCTCATCGAAGCGTCGGTGCAGAACGTGGGTGCCGGCAGCGCGCTGGTCAGCCAGACGGGCACGACGATGGACGAAATCGTCTCCAGCATCCGCCGCGTGACGGACATCATGGGCGAAATCAGCGCCGCTGGCCGCGAGCAGGAACTGGGCATCGGCCAGATCAATCAAGCGGTGGCGGAAATGGATACCGTGACGCAACAAAATGCGGCACTGGTGGAAGAAGCGGCAGCCGCTTCGGAAGCGATGCAGGAGCAGGCGGCGGCGCTGGCCGAAATGGTCAGCATTTTCAAGCTCGACGCCAACCATAGCGGCCCGGCTGCGGCCAAGCCTGCCTTGCGCAAGCCTGTCGTGGCCGCCGCCAGCACGGCCTTGAAACGCCCGGCGTTGCGCCTGACGCCGACATCGGTTGCCGCCGCCAAGCCGCGTCCAGCGAAACCGGCCGCCGACAACAGCGGCGAGTGGGAAGAGTTCTAAGTGACTGCTTAAGTGACTGCGCTTACAGGGCCACCTTGCTGCCCTGTTCCTGCAGCAGCGCCGCCTCGGCCAGGGCCTGGGCGCGCGCTTCTTCCGCCGCCTGCTCCGCTTTCTCCAGCGCATCGTGGCGCGCCTGCAAGGCCGCTCGCGCGCGCACGAAGACGATCTTGATGGCCGCCATCACGGGCACGGACAGGAAGATGCCCACCACGCCCCCCAACTGGTCGCCGGCCAGCAAGCCGACGATCACCATCAGCGGGCTCACTTCCACGCCTTCGCTCATCAGGTATGGGTTGACCACGTAATCCTGGAACAAACGGTAGGCGGCGATAAAGCCGATCAGCCAGAACACGTGATCGAAGCCGCTGAAACCGGCCACGACCACAGCGATGACGGCGGCCGCCAGCGGGCCGGCAAACGGGATGAATTCCAGCAAGGCGGCGGCGCCCGCCAGCAGCAGGCTGTACGGCACGCCCATCAGGGAAAACGCGATGCTGTAGGATACAAAAGTGGCGATCGACAACAGCAGCAGGGCGCGCACATAGCGCGACAGCAAGATGTCGAGGTCATCGATGATGGCGCCCCAGAGTTTCTTGTTCGGGCGGTTCAGCAGGGACAGCAAGCCGTCGCGCATGTCCGGCCCCTCCTTGATCAGCAAAAAGCTCAGCACGGGTACCAGCACCAGATAGATCAGGTTGCTGGCCGCATGCATGACGGTCAAGCCCAGTTCCTTCGCCAGCGGCATGGCTTGTCCCGTACCGCTGCTCAGCTGTGTCTGCATGAATGACAGCAGGCGCGCGCGCAAGGGTTCCATGAATTCCGGCAAGGGGATGCGCTCGGCAAAATTATTGCCTTTAAGCAGAGTTGGCAACTGATCGCTGAGCTTAATAGCCTCTTCCTCGATGCGCGCCCCGAAGATGGAGCCCAGTATCGCCACCAGCAAGATCACCACCAGGAAAACGATGCCGATATTGGCCGTGCGCGGCAGGCGCCTCGGCCCATAGCGCTCCAGCAGTCCGATCAGTGGATACACGAGATAGCTGAAGAAAATGGCAAAGACCACCACGATCAGGGTCGACGAGACCTTGTAGGTGAGGAAGAGCAGGAAGGCGATGAGGAAAGCCGTCCACACCATCTTGGCAACGCGCAAGTTAAAACCGAACATTTGAATTCCTTAGGGCAGGATGCTACGCAAGCGTGGCTGGCTTGAAGGGCGGTGCGGGCAAGGCAGGGATCGGGCCGCGCCGCACGGCCGGAAATCATACCGCAAAATGCCAAAATGCCATGCTCCTGTGCGTGATGGTAATGTTTTCCCTGCGCTCACGCTTATTTTGTCTGCCAACTGGCCACGGTGATCAACACGCCGTTTTCCTTGTCCGGCTCGCGCAAGGTCACCGTGTAGCGGCCGCTGACATCGCTGCCCGTGAACACGACCTTATCGTCATGGCCCTGCACTTGCGCGCCCTTGGCCAGTTTGGCGTAGGTGTTGAGCACCCAGTGGAAATCGGCATAGCTGCGTAAGGTGATGTCGGCATCGGGCATGGGTTCGTCGCCGCTGGAACTGCTGTTCAGTTCCGCATTCGGCAGCAGCAGGTGCAGCAAGCTGGAGGGAAAGCCGGGCGGCACGTCGTTCGGCTCCCAGCCGGGCTGGCCGGGGCGGGTGGTGATGTATTCCACCACAGCAATGCTTTGCCGCTGCTCCGGCGCAGCCTGTGCCAGCATGGGTGGCAGTTGCCGCGCCCACACCAGCAGCGGCGCGGCCATCTCGTCCTCTGCATCTGGTGGCAGGAACAGTGTCAGCACGGCATGCGTGGATGGCAGGCAGGCGGGGGCACAATGGCCATTGACGAGGCCCAGCGCCAATAGCTTGCGTTGCGGGTCGAACAGCATGGCGGCGCGCCATGCTCCGCGCGTGCCGGCATCGATGGAAGCCAGCACCGAGCGCCCATCGGGCAGCAGGGTGCGCGTGATGTCGTCCAGTGACTGCATGCTGTCGAGCACCTGGCGCGCGATCAGGGTGTTGTCCTGCGTATAGCTGCCGCGCGCATAGCCGAGCAGCTTGAACACGTCGGCGCGGATCTCGGGATGCGCGCTCAGGCGTAGCGGCGGCGAGGGTACGGGCACGGTGGCCGCCACGAAGGCGGCATCCTCGGCAGAAATGGCTTGCGCCATGCTGGAAAGCGGCAGGCACAGGGTGGCGCACAGCGACAGCATGTGCAGAGTGAATTTTCCTGGGGTGTTCAATGGCAATCCTTGTCGAGACGCCATGCCGACCCGCGTGCCGGCATGCGCGCGCCGCGATCTTAGCATTCCAGGAATGAAATTCTTTCTGCTAAGCTTGGCTATTGAATCACTGTCCCCCGTTATCATGGCCAAGATCACCATTTCCTGCAGTATTCCCGTCGACGATGAGGTCGTGACCGAGTTCGTGCACAAGTACGTGCTCCAATCGCGTGTCGGCGTGGCCAGGAAATTGCGCATGGGAGAGAAGGGCTGCTTCTATACCTGTTCCTTGTACACGGACGAGCACGCCAAGGTGAGCCGTTTGATCCGCCGCATGCTGGCCTTCTTTGAGAGCAAGGACATCCCCTTGACCATCCTCAAGATCGGCGCCCGGGACAGCTGGGATGAGGTGGACCCCGAGCAGCGCGATCCCTGGAAGATTTCACCGCAAGCCTTGCTGGCGCTGCTCGATGCAAAGCCGGACGGTAATGCCTAGGCGGCGTTGAGCACGTAGCGATTCTTGCCGCTTTTCTTGGCCTGGTACAAGGATTCATCGGCACGCCGGTAGCTGTGCGACAAGTCCGTTTCCTTGAGCATTTCCGCCATGCCGATGCTGACGGAGACCTTGCGTTCCGGCACGAAAGCCGCCTCGACGCTGTCGACCAGTTGCGCGGCAAAGGCGCAGGCCGCGTTCTTTTCGCCCAGGTAAATGATGGCGAATTCCTCGCCGCCCAGGCGGCCGCACAGGTGCTCACCACACAGCCCCGCGATGACATCGGCGATCTTTTTCAGCACCTCGTCGCCCGCGTCATGGCCGTACACGTCGTTGATTTGCTTGAAGTCGTCGATGTCGATCATTAAAAAATACGCGGGTGTGTGCGCCGTACGCTGCAGGATGCGGGCGCTTTGTGTAAACATGCGTCGATTGTTGAGCCCGGTCAAGCCATCCTTGTAGGCCATCGTCGCCAGTTCGCGCTGGGAACGGTAGTTATGGATGCGCAAGACGAGAAAATAGATATTCAGCGCCAGGCCGATGATCACGCTGATGCTGACGGCCAGCACGGGCCAATGCTGGTCGGCCTGGCCCGCATGCACGGGAAACTGCCCCAGCCCCACGATGGCCCATACGCCCAGCGAGACACCCAGGTAGTACGCGATGCCGCTGAAGATGGGTGCCGTCGTCAAGGTGATCATCACGCCCAGTGGCAACACCCAAAAAGCGGGGTCTTCCGTGCCCAGCATCAGCACGCGAAAGCCGAAAGCGATGAACAGCACGCTGATGGTACCGCTGACGATGATCGCCTGCAGCGACCTGGCATAGACGGTCAGCAGCAGCCCCACCAGCATACCCGCCACGCCCAGCGCCGCCTGCGCATGATCAAGCGAAGCGCGCGACAAGGTCAGACTGAACGTGACCAGCCAGCAAGCCAGGCCAAACGTCAGGATAACTATCGAAATGAAATGCAGTTCCTTGAAAAAGCGCTGCTGCTGCTCCTGTTCTCCTGAAAAGAACAGGTAATAGAAGGCAGGCGACAGGCTGCGCGAAGTGAACATTGCATTTGTCCAGGCAGACAACAAGCCTTGCGGCAGGGCCGCCTCCCGGCAACGGCAGGCGACATGACGCGCGTACAAAAGTAGTTGCGCTCAGGAACTAGTGTACTGGTTTCTGGGACGGGATGGTGAGACGGGCGTGGAAAACGATGAGCACTGTCCTGCTGCCGCCACAGTATGAAGGAAGTGCGCTTATTGTTCGATCAACATTGCTATAGTGACGCCATGCCGCAAACCGTCTGGCACAGCAAGACTAATCAGGATATCGCCGCCAGCATCATCGGCGTCTTGACGCGATGTTGGACTGCAAGTTGGAACAAGTGTTGCAAACCTTTGGGGAAGTGCTGTGGCCGAAGGCGGCTTGATAGCGCCATCACTAGCGTTCACGCTGCGATAGATCAGATGCTTATAGCGTAGCCAAGCTAAATACGACACTCATCGGACTGCTGCCTGTGTGGCTCACGTAGCGTACCGCTCCATGATAAACGAAGGGCGCACCTTTGCCGTTGTGTAGCTTAGATTCACGCACAAACAGATGGATTGTGAGCCCTTTTTGCTCGTGCTCGATAATGTCCCGTCCTCTTTTATTGCTCGGTGTTGTGGAATTTTGGCTTTGCCAATGAAAGGTACGGTCATCGACCCAATGATCGACGTACCGATGATCTGCGGCCTTGCCTTGCTTATTCAGCGTTACCAGCAACACCATTGCGTTCTTGCTGGCCAGCGTCACATGCCCGACATTCCAATTGCCGATGCTATAGGTTTCGCCAAATAACGGCGCAATATCCTCGCGCTTGAATGCCTGTCCGACGGCCAAATCGAGCGGACTGACAATGGCTTTGAAACGCGCCAAGGTGTGCATATCCTCGGTGGCATCCATGTCTGGATAGTCTGTATTCGTTGCCCGCAGCACATAGTCGCCGTCAGGTGTTTTGACGATATGGCGCAGCAAATACTGGAAGCCATCGCCAGACTCATCTTGACGCTCGATTGCCATCACCGAACCAGTAATCGAGCCCGCATTGGTGGGCGTAATATGTTCCAGTAGCAGGTAGTCGCCATCTTGAATCGGGTGTTTTCCACCGTTCATGGAATTGCCCGATGCTCGGGCTATAAAGTGTCGATGCGGATCGATATTTCCGTAGCTGGTAGGCAGATTGCGGTACTCCTCCGCATCCACAGTCCCGGTCTTAAAGTGGCCGCAAGCGATCTTTAAATTTGGGAAATATGGCAGTGCCGTCAGATTGTTCGCCTTTTCGCTGCGAACAAACGGAATCACATTACTTGTTAAATCTGCTTGGATGCGACGGATTTCATAGGTGGCCAAGCGGTAGTCAATAATTTCTTGCACCATCAGTTCGAAGTTCTCCTGATGGCCGTCATGAAGCTTAAAGACGGCTTCAAATCGCCCATCTTTCATCCGGAAATCACTATTCTTACCAGTGCTATTGCCGCCTATCCAAGCGTTGATAGGATTGCTGGACCAGTAGCGCAGCCATGCTTCGCTTTGACCATTTCCTACGCGCAGTGACTGCGGAAGATCTGCCAGAAGCGCGCGTCGCCGTTGCAGCACTTGCCATGAGCGCTCAGCCAGTGCGGCTGCTGTTGGTGGCGTATGCCAACCATCCATTTCCTGTAATGCCTCAAGTAATACCATCTTGAAGCTCTTGTTCATCGAGGTTATTTCCAGTTCGCGCAAGAAACTGCGATGCTTGGCCGCGATGACTTGCTCGTTTGCGTCAAGGTCATCCATTGCCTGGACGAGGGCGTACCAATCACCGTACTCCTTGCGCATCGCTGGCATGCTGGCGCCAGCCCGGTAAAACTCGGCCAAGGTCGGGCGCCGGCCTAAGCTATCGCGCAAGGCGATGTACTCGTTTTTCGTTCCTTCGCTGTCCAACGACTTGAGAAATTCGATCAATTTCAAATCGTAGTTGACGAAGCATCCCTCGGGTAGATCAAGCTGATTCGCCTCTGCCTTGCGTGCGAAATCCGCTAATTTTTTATAGCTGGCGTCGATCTCAAACAAGGCCACGGGTTTGTGCAGAAAGCTTTTGTGATTGCCGATAAAGTCCAAAATAACCAAGCGTTCCTTGCCTTCGCTTTTGCGCAAGCCTCGGCCCAATTGCTGGAGAAATAGGATTTTGGACTCGGTAGGGCGCAGCATCATGACCGTATCGATGGCCGGCAAATCCACGCCTTCGTTAAACAGATCAACAGAGAAGATCACTGCGAGCCGTCCGTCACGCAGGCGCTCTAGCGCATCGGCACGACTCAGCGGCGAACCGGCATACACGGCAGCACAAGCGATACCCGCTTTGGAAAATTGGGTGGTCATAAATTCGGCATGCGTGACCGAGACACAAAATGCCAGCGTGCGTTGCTGCTTATGGCGCTGCCACTCCGTCAGCGCATGCTTAGCACGAGCCAGCGTCGCTAATTTATTGCTCAGTTGCTCAAGAACGAAGCGCCCGCTGCGCCAAGGTATCTCGGTGTAATCGACGGAACTGTCGAAGATGCCATAATAGTGAAACGGTACCAAGAGCTTGGCTTGGATACCGGCAAATAGCCCCCGCGTGAACACCAGATTGTCATCGCATAGCGACAAGATATCGGACTGGTCTGAACGATCCGGCGTCGCCGTTAAACCCAGCAGAAAACGTGGTGAGAAATAGGCCAGTAAGCGTCGATAGGTGGGAGCGGCCGCATGATGGAATTCGTCAACGACGATATAGTCGAAATGCTCTGGCGAGTATCGCTCCAAATGGGCTTCTTTCCCCAACGTTTGGATCGAAGCGCATAAGATATCGGCCTCGCTGTCTCTGGTTTGACCAGCGTAAAAGCCGACGCGTGCATCGGGTCGAATGCGTAGGAAGGTTTCGGCGGCTTGATTCAAAATCTCCTCCCTGTGAGCGACAAACAACACCCGTCGCGCTCCGAGCTGTTTGGCATCGAAGGCGGCAAGCCATGTTTTTCCAAGGCCGGTTGCCAGCACGACTAAACCGCGTCGAAACCCTTCATCGCGTGTCGCTCTCAGAGCAAACAAGGCTTCAATTTGGACGGTAGTTGGAACGGGGGGCGCATCTTGTTCCAGGCTGCCTGGAGCTACAGCCATCGGCAAGGGAACGCGGCGGGCATCATACTGTGCGATCCACTCATCCGTTAGGGGGACGCAGCGAGGATGAACGAACAACTCTTCGAATCTGGAGCGTGCTTCAAGATAGCCATTGTCGCCCGGATAATCAATGCGATAGTTCCATTCCAAGCCATTCGTTAGCGCTTGCCTGCTGATATTGCTGGAACCAATAAATGCCGTGCCGCTTAGAACACTCTGGTCATTGAGTTGAGCGAACAGATAGGCTTTGAGGTGAAAACTGCTGCCAGCCGATTGGTACACTTTGACCTGCGCCCCCTGGGCCTGCAGCAGCATCAACAAGCGCAAGGCCTCGGTATCTGTCACATCTAAATAGTCGCTCGTCAGTACCCGTACGCGCGCCGGCTGGCGATTCAATTCCTTGTCACCTTTGAGTGCGCTTTGCAGGTCTGGCAGCAGCAAGCGCAGTCCTGTTGTCTTAACGAAAGCAACAGCTAAATCGACCTCGGATGCTTGATTAATGGAACTGCTCAGGTGCGGCAAAAACGGATCACTGCCACCCGTAATCAGATGATTTTGTGATGCGACTGCACGGCGCACGAGCGCGTTTAGCCATTGCTCTGTACGGCCTGGACGTTGGTCTATTGACTGCCAGCAAGCCATGGTGTCCACCTCGGGCAAGGCGGTAAACCATGTACGCAACTGCTGCTCTTCGAGATCAGTAAAGTGACGCCCATCTTGAACACGTTCTCCCGTGCCTATTTTAAAACTGAGATAAAACACACCGCCGGGTTTCAGTGCATTCCACAGACAGGCAAGCGCAGCTGGCAATTCTGCTTTTTCAACATGCAGCAAGCTGGCGCAGGCCCAAATGCCGTCATAGCACGCTTGCTCTTTGACATCGATAAAACTACGCACCTGAACCTGAATGCCAGTGTGTTCTTCTGCTAAACGCGCAAGCTCATGTGAGGCATCGAAAGCGGTAACGCGATAGCCTCTGTCCAAAAATACCTTGCTATCTCGCCCCGAGCCACAACCGGCATCCAAAACGTTTCCACCAGCGCTCACCGCAGACAAAAATCGGTCATGTAATACCGACATATCGACGCTAATCGTATTAGTAAAGAAAGTCGTCGCGTTTTGATTGTAGTAGTTCAGGGTAGATGTCATGGTGCTGTTCAATCTGATCAAAAAAAAGGCGACACATTGTGTCGCCCTCCTCTATCAACAATACCGATTAAACGTCGATATTGCCCGCCCGCAGCGCATTATTCTCAATAAATGCCCTGCGTGGTTCCACGTCGTCGCCCATCAGCGTTGTGAAGATTTGATCCGCCGCAATGGCGTCTTCGATCTGCACTTTCAACAAGCGGCGTACGGTTGGGTCCATCGTGGTTTCCCACAGCTGATCCGGGTTCATTTCGCCCAGACCTTTGTAGCGCTGTTTCGAGACGGTGCGTTCGGCTTCGTCGCGCAGCCATTGCATGGCCTGGTGGAAGTCGACCACGGCGATTTCCTTCATGCGCTCGCCTTCGCCGCGGCGCACGAAGGCGCCTTCGCCGATCAGGCCTTCGAAGGTGGCGGCGCCGCTGCTCAGCACGGCGTAGTCGGGGCCTTGTACGAAGTCGGCGTCGATGGCCGTCACTTTGATGTTGCCGTGGTGCATGCGCTCGATGCGCAGCATGTGTTTTTCCGACAAGTCGTCGGAACGCACGTGCACGCGCACGGCGCTGTCGTTGATGGCAGTCTGCAGGGCCAGGGCGGAGGTTTCCGCCAGGTCCAGCGTCGACAGGTCCAGCTGCACGCCCGTCATGATGGCCGTCAGGGCGGCGCGGTCGATGACGCGCGTCAGACGCGTCATGATGGTGTTCGACAGGTTGAACTTGCGCACCAGTTCCGTCAGCGTTTCGCCGGAAATGCCTTCCGCGCCTGTGCGCGGCACCAGCACGGCCGTGTTCAGCGCCACCGTCATCATGTAGCTGGCCTCTTCGGCGTCATCTTTCAGATAGCGCTCGTCGCGGCCCGATTTCACTTTGTACAGCGGCGGTTGCGCGATGTAGATGTGGCCGCGCTCGACCAGTTGCGGCATCTGGCGGTAGAACAGGGTCAGCAGCAGGGTACGGATGTGGGCGCCGTCGACGTCCGCGTCGGTCATGATGATGATGCGGTGGTAGCGCAGCTTTTCGACGTTGAATTCGTCCGGTCCGATCGAGGTGCCGAGGGTGGCGATCAGGGTGGTGATCTGCTCGGACGACAGCATTTTCTCGAAACGGGCTTTTTCCACGTTCAAGACTTTACCGCGCAGCGGCAGAATCGCCTGGAATTTGCGGTCGCGCCCCTGTTTTGCCGAGCCACCTGCCGAGTCACCCTCGACGATGTACAGTTCGCACAGGGCGGGGTCTTTTTCCTGGCAGTCGGCCAGCTTGGCCGACAGGCCCAGGCCGTCCATGATGCCTTTGCGGCGCGTCAAGTCGCGGGCCTTGCGGGCCGCTTCGCGGGCGCGTGCCGCTTCGACGATCTTGCCGCAAATGATCTTGGCGTCGTTCGGTTTTTCTTGCAGGTAATCTGCCAGGGTCTTGGCGACGATCTCTTCGACCGGGCCGCGCACTTCGGACGACACCAGCTTGTCTTTCGTCTGCGACGAGAATTTCGGTTCCGGCACTTTCACGGACAGCACGCAGGTCAGGCCTTCGCGCATGTCGTCGCCGCTGATTTCCACTTTCGCCTTTTTGGCGAACTCGTGTTCATCGATGTATTTGTTGATCACGCGCGTCATGGCCGCGCGCAAGCCCGTCAGGTGGGTGCCGCCGTCGCGTTGCGGGATGTTATTCGTAAAGCACAGCACCTGTTCGTTGTAGGCATCGTTCCACTGCATCGACACGTCGACCGAGATGTTCGTGCCCTGGTCCGACAGGCGCTCGCCCGTGGCCTGGAAAATGGTCGGGTGCAAGACCGACTTGGCCTTGTTGATGTACTCGACGAAGCCGCGCGTGCCGCCTTCGAAGGCGAAGATTTCTTCCTTGCCCGTGCGCTGGTCGGACAATTTGATCTTGACGCCATTGTTCAGGAAGGACAGTTCGCGGATGCGCTTGGCCAGGATTTCGTAGTGGAATTCCACGTGCGTGAAAATTTCTTCATCGGCCCAGAAATGCACGTCGGTGCCGCGCTTGTCCGTGTCGCCGATGACCTTGATCGGCGAGGTGGCGATGTCGCCCACCATGACGATCTGGCGGTCTTGCGGCACGCCGCGCACGAATTCCATGTGATGCACTTTGCCATCGCGGCGGATGGTCAGTTTCAGCAATTTCGACAGGCCATTGACGCAGGACACGCCCACGCCGTGCAAACCGCCCGATACCTTGTACGAGTTCTGGTCGAACTTGCCGCCCGCGTGCAGCTCGGTCATGACGATTTCCGCCGCCGAACGCTTCGGATCGTGCTTGTCGTCCATTTTCAGGCCGGTCGGCACGCCGCGGCCATTGTCGGTGATCGAGATCGAATTGTCGCTGTGGATGGTGACGTGGATGTCCGTGCAGTGGCCGGCCAGCGATTCATCGATGGAGTTGTCCAGCACTTCGAATACCAAGTGGTGCAAGCCGGTGCCGTCCGAGGTGTCGCCAATGTACATGCCCGGGCGTTTGCGTACGGCTTCCAGGCCTTCCAGGATCTGGATGGAGGAGGCGCCGTATTCTTCCGTTTTGGCCTGGATCGGGGTGTCTTGTGGATTCTCGGACATGGACTGCTTTCTCAATTAACTATTGCGGTAGGGGTCAGACCCTCTGGGTCTGACCCCAGCTTCTCATTGGGGTTTGGGTTGCGTGATTGCTTTAACCCCAACAGCAACTGCCGGGGTCGGACCCAAAGGGTCCGACCCCTTTTTTTATATGCGCATCGGCATGACAACGTACTTGAAGTCCGCATTGTCCGGGATGGAGATGAGTGCGGACGAGTTCGAATCACCGAGCGCGATGTTGACGTATTCGCATTTCAGGTTGTTCAGCACGTCCAGCAGATACGTCACGTTGAAGCCGATGTCGACGGAATCGCCGCCGTAGTCGATTTCCAGCTCTTCGACGGCTTCTTCCTGGTCCGCATTGGTCGAGCTGATCTTCATGCTGCCCGGGGTGATGATGCAGCGCACGCCCTTGAACTTGTCGCTGGTCATGATGGCGGCGCGTTGCAGCGAGCGCAGCAGTTCATCGCGGCCGATGGTGAAGTCGTTTTTGTAGCCTTTTGGAATCACGCGCGTGTAGTCGGGGAACTTGCCTTCCACCAGCTTCGAGATCAGCTCGATGTCGGCAAAGGTCAGTTTCACCTGGTTGGCGGCGATGTCCAGCTGCACCGGTTCATCGTTCTCTTCCAGCAGGCGCTGCAGTTCGATGATGGTCTTGCGCGGAATAATCACTTCCTGGCGCGCAAACGTCTGCTCGGTGGCGACCTGGCAAAACGCCAGGCGGTGGCCATCGGTGGCCACGGCGATGACATTATTGCCATCTAGAACCAGCAGCAAGCCGTTCAGGTAGTAGCGGATGTCTTGCTGCGCCATCGAGAAATGCACCATATTGAACAGGTGCTTCAGCGTCTTTTGCGGCAGGGTGACGGACGCGTTGTAGCTTTCCGCCTGTTGCACGGTAGGAAACTCTTCCGCCGCCAGGGTTTGCAGGGCGAAGCGCGACTTGCCCGTTTGCACGGTCAGGCGCTTGTTCAGCAGGGTCATCGTGACGTCGCCCGATTCGGGCAGGGCGCGCAAAATGTCCAGCAGCTTGCGCGCGGCCACGGTGGTGCCGGTCACGTCCGCACCGGAACCGATTTCCGCGTGCGTGGTGATCTGCACTTCGGTGTCGGTCGACAGGAAGGAGACATTTTCACCGTCTTTGCGGATGAGGATATTGGCCAGAATCGGCATAGTGTGCCGACGCTCGACAATACCGCTCACGATCTGCAGTGGCCGGAGAAGGGTATCTCGGGTGGTTTTGACCAATTGCATATTTATCCTCAATGTATAGGTTGAACAGTACGATGTTTAACGTATTAATTTAACAATTGTTGCCATAGGGAGCCCCGACAGACCGGCTGCGGTGCCCTCCCAGATGATAAGGGTAAAGCACGTTTTGAGCCAGTCTTGCCAAATGGTGCTTAGCCCTTCAACGTTTGCTCCAGCACATGCAATTCGTGGTTGCATTCCGGGTTCTTGGTGCGGTCCAGCGCGATCTTGCGCACGGCATGCAGCACCGTGGTGTGGTCGCGGCCGCCGAACAGCTCGCCGATTTCCGGCAGGCTCTTCTGTGTCAATTCCTTGGCCAGGTACATGGCGATCTGGCGCGGCCGGGCGATATTCGCGGGCCGGCGCTTCGAATACATGTCGGCCACCTTGATATTGAAGAAGTCGGCCACCGTTTTCTGAATGTTTTCCACGGAAATCTGGCGGTTCTGCACCGACAGCAAGTCCTTCAGGGCTTCCTTGACGATATCGATCGTGATGTCCTTGCCATGGAAACGCGAGTACGCCAGAATTTTGCGCAGCGCGCCTTCGAGCTCGCGCACGTTCGAGCGCAAGTGCTTGGCGACAAAGAAGGCCACGTCGTCGGAGAAGGTCACGCCTTCCTGCTTGGCTTTTTTCAGCAGAATCGCCACGCGCATTTCCAGTTCCGGCGGTTCGATGGCCACCGTCAGGCCCGAGTCGAAGCGCGAAATCAGGCGGTCGTCCATGCCCGTGATTTCCTTCGGATAGGTATCCGAGGTGATGATGATCTGTTTCTTTGCAGCAATTAATGCCTCGAACGCATAGAAAAACTCTTCCTGCGTGCGGCTCTTGCCGCCAAAGAACTGGATATCATCGATCAGCAGCATGTCGAGCGAGTGATAGTAATGCTTGAAGTCGTCGAAACCCTTGCGCTGGTAAGCGGTCACTACGTCGCGAACATACTGTTCTGCGTGGATGTAGCGGATCTTCGCGCCCGGATTGTCGGCCATCACCTGGTTGCCGATGGCGTGGATCAAGTGGGTTTTACCCAGGCCGACGCCGCCGTAGAAGAACAGCGGGTTATATGACACGCCCGGATTGTTCGCCACCTGGATGGCGGCGGCGCGCGCCAGCTGGTTGGCCTTACCCGTCACGAAGCTGTCGAAAGTCAGGTCGGTGTTGATGCGGCTCTGCTCGCGGCGCGGCGCCGCGCCGATGCTCAGTTCCGGCACGCTGGGCTGCGGCTCCGCGGCGCGCGCGCTGGGCGCGCCGCCATTCGGATCGCTGGCCGGGGTGCTGGCGGTGACGGGCTTCTTCGGCAGGGCCAGGCGCGGGTCGAGCACGAACTGCACTTCCGTGGGCGCTTCGAAGTACTGTATGGCCAGGGCAGTGATGCGGCTGGCGAACTGGGTCTTGACCCAATCGAGCTTGAAGCG
Organism: Janthinobacterium sp. SUN073; assembly: GCF_030397665.1. Taxonomy (GTDB): domain Bacteria; phylum Pseudomonadota; class Gammaproteobacteria; order Burkholderiales; family Burkholderiaceae_D; genus Janthinobacterium. The sequence continues at coordinate 158,048 of NZ_JAPUBT010000013.1, forward strand.
ATTGGGCGCAGCAATGCGCAGCTTGCCCTCTTCGTAATCGAGAGGGATAAGCGGTTTGATCCACGCACTGAATTGTTGCGGTGTCAGCTCCAGTTCCAACTGCGCGGAACAGGCCTGCCAGAAATTATCCATGTATGTCTATGTGAAAAGGTGTGGGAGGGCGTATCGATTCTGCCCTGCGTTCACCGTGTTGCAAGGCCGGCGTCGCGCGAGGGCTCGCCACACGTAACGCGCTATTCTACTCCCGACTGCCAAAGTTATCCACAGGCACAGCTGTTATTTTTCTGTGGCGGGGTGGGGCGCCGTGTGTATAAGAGGCGACTTATCCCCCGGTTATCCCGATGCAGGCCGTGCTGGCGCGGCCTGTGGCGGGGGCTTGCCGGCGGATGGGGGCCGGCGCGAAAATTTCCGGGCGATCACGGCAATCCTTGACAAGAGGGGGGCATATGCTGAATAATTCAGGGTTCCCCGCCCGTATTCCGTGTTTATTCATTTGGAACGACAATATGGACTAAGCGTGGATTAAGCGGGCGATGAGATTGGCCAGCTTGTGCCTTGGCATAAGTGCGCGATTGTCATTGGCACCAAAAACTGACGGGACGTCAGACCCGATTTTGCATTTTTTTTGTTTTTAGCGAGACCAACATGAAACGTACTTACCAACCTTCCGTCGTTCGCCGCAAGCGTACGCACGGCTTCCGCGCTCGTATGGCTACCCGTGGTGGCCGTGATGTGCTCAACGCACGTCGCGCAAAGGGCCGCAAACGTCTGGCCGTATAGGCTTGTCGTTGACAGCTGATCGCGTGGCTAGCTGTACTCCAGTCGGCAATCAACGCGAAGGTTCACACGACTTCGCGCGCGTTCGGCGTATCGTTAAAACGGATGAATTTTCATCCGTTTTTCGTTTGCGCCCTTCGCAAAAAACAGCGCATTTTGTGCTGTACACCCGACACAATCAATTGCCGCATGCGCGGCTGGGCGTCGTTGTGGCGAAGCGTTTCGCGCCACGCGCGGCGACCCGCAACACGATCAAGCGCGTCACGCGCGAGCTGTTTCGCAACAGCGCGATGCCGCCGGTCGACTGCGTGGTGCGTTTATCGCGCGCCGTCAACAGCAAGGATGGCCCGGCCACCACGACCCAGCTCAAAGCCGAGCTGCGTGAAGAATTGGGCCACCTGTTCGCGGCGCAAATCGCCGCCCAGGCCCGCTCTGTTGCTGCGCCACCACCGTCCGCGCCATGAAAACCCTGCTGCTGTTCCTGCTGCGCGCTTATCAGTTGCTGATCAGCCCCATGCTGGGACAGAATTGCCGTTTCTATCCGAGTTGTTCGCATTACGCGATGGAAGCGCTGCGCGTGCACGGTACTGCCAAGGGCAGCCTGCTGGCTGCCAAGCGGCTGTGCCGTTGCCACCCCTGGAATGAAGGGGGCGTCGACCCGGTGCCGCCGGCCGATTGCAAACAATCTTCAACGACCGCTTGCGGTTGCAACCACTCCTGACAAATACCCTAATGGATATCAATAAACGTACCATCCTGTGGATCGTGTTTTCCGTCTCGCTGGTAATTCTCTGGAACGAATGGATGATCTCGAACGGCAAGCCGTCGATGTTCTCCGCGAACACGGAACAAACCGCCAAGGCGCCTGCGACCCCTGCCAAGACGGCTGCCCTGGCTGCCTCGGCTGCGGCAGGCGTGCCTGCCCTGCCGGGTGAGGCTGTCGATCCCGCCGCGTTCAAGCGCGAAGTGATTACCATCACCACCGACGTCATCAAGGTCGACATCGACACCCTGGGCGGCCAGGTCAAGCGTCTGGAATTGCTGAAATTCAAGGGCGCGGGCAATCCGGGCTGGTTTGGCGGCTGCTTCGGCCTGTTCAAATGGTGCCAGCCTGACGAAGGCAAGCAAAACGAAGTGCTGTTCGACGAAGGTGCGAACCACACCTACCTGGCGCAATCGGGCCTGGTCGGCGGTCCGTTCCCTACCCATGCGAGCGGTTTCACCGTGCAGCCTGGCGTGCGCACCATCGGTGACGGCAAGCAAGTGCAACTGGTGATGGAAGCGGTCGAAGGCGGCGTCAAGCTGACCAAGACGTTTACGTTCAAGCGCGGCGACTACGTCATCGACGTGCGCCACGACGTGGCCAACGTGGGCGCGGCGCCTGTCACGCCACAGCTGTATCTGCAACTGACGCATGATGGCAACAAGCCGGTCGGCGACTCGTTCTTCAACAGCAGCTTCACGGGTCCGACCCTGTACACGCCGCAAGACAAGTACCAGAAGCTGACGTTCGAGAAAATCGAAAAAGCGGCACTGGAAGACGAGAAGAAGGGCAACGACAACGCCATGAAGGGCCTGCATCCGGCCACGGCGAATGGCGGCTGGTTTGCGATTTCGCAACATTTCTTCGTTTCCGCCTTTGTTCCGCCTGAAAACGCCAAGCGCGACATCTTCACCAAGAAGGTCGGCCCCAATCTGTACGCCATCGGCAACGTGCTGCCATTGCCTACCCTGGCGCCAGGCGCCACGGCCAGCATGGACAGCAAGCTGTACTCGGGTCCGCAAATCGCGCACCTGCTGGAATCGGTATCGCCTGGCCTGGAACTGGTCAAGGATTACGGCTGGCTGACTATCATCGCCAAGCCGATCTTCTGGGTCATGGAACACATCCACAGCGTGCTGGGCAACTGGGGCTGGACCATCATCGCCTTCACGATCCTGATCAAGCTGGCGTTCTTCCCCCTGTCGGCCGCCGGCTACCGCAGCATGGCCAAGATGAAACTGGTCACGCCGAAGATGCAAGCGATCCGCGAGCGCTACAAAGGCGACCCGCAAAAGATGAACCAGGCCACGATGGAGCTGTACAAGACGGAAAAGATCAATCCGCTGGGCGGCTGCCTGCCGATCCTGATCCAGATGCCCGTCTTTATCGCCCTGTACTGGGTGCTGAACGCGTCCGTGGAAATCCGCGGTGCGCCATGGATAGGCTGGATCACCGACCTGGCCCAGCATGACCCATGGTGCATCCTGCCGGTGCTGTACGCGATCTCGATGTACATCACGACCAAGCTGAACCCGGCCCCGGCCGATCCGATGCAAGCGAAGATGATGCTGTTCATGCCACTGGCATTCTCGGTGATGTTCTTCTTCTTCCCGTCGGGCTTGGTACTCTACTGGGTCGTCAACAACGTCCTGTCGATCGGCCAGCAATGGGTGATCACCAAGAAATACGCGCCTGCCGCCAAGTAATTCCGGCCAGCGAACAGAAAGCCCGCCTAGTGCGGGCTTTTTTTTGGGGGTCAGACCCGCCGGGTCTGACCCCAGCCCTTACAATATCCCCATGAAACTCGACTCTTCCCCTATCGCCGCCATCGCCACCGCTCCCGGGCGCGGCGGCATCGGCGTGGTACGCGCCTCCGGCAAAAACCTCGCACCGCTGATGACGGCCCTGTTCGGCGCGCAGCAACTCAAACCGCGCCACGCCACCTATTTACCGTTCACGGAAGCCGATGGCAGCATCATCGACCAGGGCATCGCCATCCACTTCAAGGGCCCGCAGTCGTACACGGGCGAAGACGTGCTGGAATTGCAGGGTCACGGCGGCCCTATCGTGTTGCAGCTGCTGCTGGCGCGCGTGCTCGAGGCGGGCAAGGACAACGGCTTGCGCCTGGCCGAGCCGGGCGAATTCACGCGCCGCGCCTTTTTGAATGACAAGCTGGATCTGGCACAAGCCGAGGCCGTGGCCGACCTGATCGACGCGTCCACGGAGGCGGCCGCCAAGTCCGCCTCGCAATCGCTGTCGGGCGCGTTCTCCAACACCATCCACGCGCTGGTGGAGCAGGTGACGGGTTTACGCATGCTGGTCGAGGCGACCCTGGATTTCCCGGAAGAGGAAATCGATTTCCTGGAAAAATCGAACGCCCGCGGCCAATTAAAAGCCGTCATCGAAGCCTTGAATAAAGTGTTTGCCCAGGCGGCGCAGGGCGCGCTGCTGCGCGAAGGCCTCAATGTCGTGCTGGCGGGCCAGCCCAACGTGGGCAAATCGTCGCTGCTGAACGCGCTGGCCGGCGCCGACGTGGCGATTGTGACGCCGATTGCCGGCACCACGCGCGACAAGGTCAGCGAAACCATCCAGATCGAGGGCATTCCGCTTAACATCATCGATACGGCCGGCATCCGCAGCGCGGGCGACACCATCGACGCCGTCGAGCGCATCGGCATCGAACGCACCTGGGGCGAAATCGGCAAGGCCGACGTCATCCTGCACTTGCTTGACGCAGATCATGGTCCCACGCTGGCCGATGAAAGCATCGTCGCCGCCTTCCCCGAAGGCGTGCCCGTGGTGCGCGTGTGGAACAAGATTGATCTCTCTGGCCACAAGCCCGGCGTGGATGCCTTGCCGGACGCCACGCACGTGTATCTGTCGGCGCACGAGCACATCGGCATCGATTTGCTGCGCGCCGAGCTGCTGCGCATCGCCGGCTGGCAGCAGACGGGCGAATCGCTGTACCTGGCGCGCGAACGCCATTTGATCGCGCTCAAGTCGGCGGGCAAGCACCTGGACATCGCCGCCGCGCACGCGGCGCAGGATGATCAGTCGCTGGACCTGTTCGCCGAAGAGCTGCGTCTGGCACAGGTGCAGCTGTCGAGCATCACGGGCGAATTTTCACCTGACGATCTGCTGGGCGTGATCTTCAGCCGTTTCTGCATCGGCAAGTAAGGAGCGGTTGATGAAGCTTGTGCTCGCTTTCATGCTGGGCTGCCTGCCTATGCTGGCTGGCGCCCAGGAAAAACTGCCGCGCGACGTGGCCCGGTTCGTCGAGAACGCCGAGATGTGCCAGCACTTTGCCGGCGAGTGGGATGACAACGACAAGGCGCGCCAGCGCGAGATCACGCAGGCCATCGAACAATCGTGCGGGCTTGCGCAACGGCAGTGGAAGCGCCTGGCTGCTAAGTATGCGGGGCAGCCGGCGATCAAAAAAGTCATCGACGAGCATGCGAATGATGCGGTCAGGAGCTTTCGGAAATAAGTATCAGAGGTGTTTTTTGCATACACCTCGAACGGCGAAAAGACCGGCGCTCGATCTGTTCGCCGAAGAGCTGCGCCTGGCGCAGGTGCAACTGTCGAGCGCCACGCGCGAATTTCGCCTGTGATTTATTGGATGTGGTTTTCAGCCGGCTCTGTATCCGCAAGCAAATTCATATTGATTGCGGAACAGCAATAGCTTGCCGTGTGACGGTTTTATAGTCGGAATTCCCAACCAGGAGTTCCTATGACATATCCTTCATTCCCGCGTAGCACCGCTATTGTTTTTTTCGCATTGGCGCTTGTTTCTCCTATCGCGGTTTTGGCTGCCGCCCCACTGCAATTGACGATCGACACTGTGCTACCGCCTGATCCTGGTGCTGCTGGCAAACAAACGCTTGCCGGTATTGATAGCAATGATGATGGTGTGCGCGATGATGTCGAGTTGTTTCTGCTGCGGCATTTTTCGCGAGATGCCCGGCTTCTGCGGGGCATGGCAAATGTTGCCATCAGCAACCAGGCGGCTACTCTGGCAACCACACCCTGGGAATCGTCACATGCGCATTCGATGGCGATATGCAGCAGTGAATGCCTAGCTGGCCTTGGCGAGCTGGTCCCCGAGGATGAAAACAAGGTAGGTCAAGTGATGGCCTTGCTTGTCAATACACCCCAGCGCAAGGAAGCCATCCAGGCGCACGGTGCGCGTCTTGCCAATATGACTTTCGTCATGCGGCAGGAGACAGAGTGGGAGCCTTACTGCATGGAACGGGCCGATCTTGTGGGGCCGAGTGTGCAAACCCAGCCTCGCCGCGAATAGCGCCATTTGCTGCCATGTATCCCACGGGAGCGCGGTCTATTGAGCATGCTCATACCGCATCAACTTTAATGACGTAATCTTGCTGAGCGGCCTTGAAGTGCCGCTAGGAAAGGAAGCGCCATGGACAGCAAACAGCCGGATGTCGTGGAATGCGAGGATGAGGTAGTGGCGCGACCACTGCCTGCCATGCCGGAATTGATCGCCTCCTTGCCGCCGAAGGGCGCGTGCTGGTATTGCGACAAGCCGCTCGACGCCGTGCGCCGTTTCTGTTGCAAGAGTTGTGGCGTGGCGTATGCGGAAGAGGCGCAGTACAGCAGCTGAGCGTTAGCGCCGCCGCAGCAGCGCCGCCAGCGCGCCGTCAAAGTCGAACTCATGGGCGGCGGCCGCCACTTCCTGGTAGACGTGCACACCCAGGCTGGCGGCCAGCAGGCTGGCCGAGTTTTCCAGGATGTCGATGGCCGCGCCATCGCCTTCGCGCAGATGGCTGGCCAGGCGCGCCAGCAGCAGCTGGATGGCCGGTGCGGCCGGGTCGGGCGCCACGTCTTGCGCCGCCGTGTGGGCGGTCTCCGGCGTGCCCAGCATGCTGCTGACGGCGCCGAGCAATTGATCCTGCGCCAGTTCCAGCTGCAGCATCTGTTGGGCCAGGTCGGGCGCCTGCGCACGCAGCGCCGACTCGAGGGTTGTCGCCAGGCCGTGCACGTGGCGTGCACCGATCATGCCGGCGGCGCCTTTCAGGGTATGCGCCTTCAGGCGCGCGGAAGCATAGTTGCCAGTATCGAATTCGGCGCGGATCTGGCACGGCGTGGTGCCGTGGTCATGCAGGAAGCGGCGCAGGATTTTCAGGTACAGGATGCGGTCGCCCATGATGCGGCCCAGTCCGTTCTCGACGTCGAGAATACGGACCATGTCGGATGCCGCGACGGCGGCATCATCATCGCAAGTGGCGTGTGGTTTCAGCATGCTGTGCAGAGAGCCCCAAAACTTGTCACTGTCGTAAAGCAGGAAGTGCTATTTTACATCCTGTCGTGCTCAACGCCGCGTCCGCTTGCCACGCTAGCGCGTGCTGAATGACCAGCTGTGCGTGATGTCCGCGCCATTGACTTTGCCGATGAAACTCACGTCATAGCTGGTGTTTCCGCTCAGGGGCGCCAGCGGAATGATGGACGCGGCCGAGACCGGCGTATGCGCATCGTTGCCGCTGGTGAGCAGGCGCACCGCCAGGTCCGTGCCGGCGCCGCGCTGGCGCACGCTGAACGCCGTCACGCTGACGGGCGTGCCGTAATTGGCATGCACGCTGATCGGGTAGCCGACCACATCCTGGTTCGGCACGGGATCGGGCGATTCGTTATCGCTGGAGAAACTGACGGCCACTTTTTGCTGCCCGCTGAAGGGATAGGTGACGATCTGTCCCGCCGCCAGCCCGGGGCCATAGTTGCGGTTGCTTGCCAGGTCGGTGGTGAAATACGCATAGCCGGCGCCACTGACAGCCGCGCCCGCGCCACCTTCCTTGAAGAGCGGCTCGAAAATGACGAAGCGGTGATAGATGGCCGTGACCAGTTCTTCGGCCAGGTAAAAGCCGGACGTGTTGCTCGCGCCGGCGATGACTTCGCCCTGCAGCGACGTGACGACGTAGCCGGCCTTGGCCAGGCGCTCGCCTAGTGTGACGCCGGTAAAGCCGGGCTTGCCCTGCACCTGTTCGTGCGCCACCGTATTGTTGAGGTTCAGATAGCTGGAATGGCCCAGGGCCGCGCTGTCGATCAAGCCGTTGCGCGCCAGTGGCGACAGGCCGATCTGGCTGCGCCGGTAGTTGAACCAGTTGAAGCCATCGGTGGCAATATTGTTGCTGAGAGCGGGAGCGCCCGGTTCCTGTACCAGCTGCCCGGCCGGGGTCGAGGTGCTTTGCGCGGCATTGCTGCTGTCGCTGCTGCCTCCGCCACAGGCGCTCAACAGGGCTGCGCTCAGCAGGGCGGGTATCCAGCGTTTCCAACGCAGTGACGAGACAATCAAGTTGACTCCTGTATAGGTGGGCGGACAGCGGTGGGGGCCGGCGTGCTGCCCGGTGAAACGATTCTAAGGCATTTTGATCTGCTGTAGAGCATCCATGAAAAGATATGTCGTGCGCTCGTGCGAGGACGCTCCCGCCGCTGCGCAGGGTAGAATGAGCGCAGCGCAGCGTTTGCCGCTGCATTGCCTCATTCCCGCTACTTTGATTGCCCATAATTTGAACACCTTGCCCAAGTCGCGCCTGCAGCGCGCCAAATACGCCTTGCCCAGCATGGTGACTTTGCTGTCGATAGCCTGCGGCTTTGCCAGCATCGTCATTTCCGTCGATAACGCCCCGGTGGGCGACGCGGATGCCTACCGCCTGGCGGCGGCGCTGCTGGTGCTGGCCGGCGTGTTCGATGCGCTCGACGGCTATGTGGCACGCCTGACGAACACCAGTTCGCAGTTCGGCGTGCAGCTCGATTCCATCGCCGACGTGATGAATTTCGGCTGTGCACCCGCCGTCTTGTTGTACTGCTATGGTTTTGTGCAGATGGGCGTGCACGATCCCCTGCTGCTGCGCTTTGGCGGCATGGCCAGCTTCTTCTTCGTCGCCTGCGGCGCCATGCGCCTGGCGCGCTTCAATGTGAATGTGGGGCGCACCGACCCCCTGTATTTCGTCGGCATGCCGATCACGGCCGGCGCCGCCTGCGTGGCGGCCGTGGTGGTGGCCTGGCCGGCACCCATCGATTCCATGCTGCACAGCTATCTGCTGATGCTGCTGCTCGTCGGCGTGGGCAGCCTGATGGTGTCGACCTTGCGTTTCCCCAGCTCCAAGCAAAAGAAAAGCCTGGCCGCGCTGCTGGTGCTGATCCTTGCCATCGCCCTGCTGGTGTGGCTGAAGACCAGTTTCTTTGCGCTGTTCTTCGCCGTCTACATCGCCGCCACCCTGCTGCTCAACCTGGCGTGGTATCTGGGCTGGCGCGGTATTGCGTTACCTCAAGTGTTCAACGATCCGGACGAGATCGATTAATCTCAGGCTACCTCGTGCCCGCGCGCGGCGCGCAGGATGGCGAACCAGTCGCTGCGGCTGAGCGAAAATTGCGTGCCTTCCACGGCCACGCCCACCGCTTCGATGCGGCCCGTGCCCGTCAGCGGCAGGGGACGGCAAGGCAATTGCATGATCCACGCAAACACCACGCTGGCAAACGGCCGCTGCAGCTGGTCGGCGATCTGCTTGATGACATTGCGCAAGTTCTCCACATTCGCATCGCCCCCCTGGAACAGGCGCCCGCCCGCCAACGGCGACCAGATCATCGGCGCCACTCCCACGTCTAGCAAGCCGTCGAAGGTTTCGTCGAACAGGGGCGCCACGTGCAGCGGCGAAAATTCCACCTGGTTCGTCACCAGCGGGAAACGCCGGTGCAGGCATTCGAACTGGTGGCGGCTGAAATTCGATACGCCAAAATGCAGCACCTTGCCATCTTGCTTCAATTGGCTGAAGGCGCCGGCAATCTCGTCGAAATCCATCAGCGGGTCGGGACGGTGGATCAGCAACAAGTCCAGGCGGTCCGTCTGCAACTGGCGCAAACTGTGTTCCACGGAGCTGGTGATGTGCGCCGCGCTCGTGTCGTAATGCTGGATGGCATGGCCGGGACGGTGCGGCGAGAGCAGCTTGATGCCGCATTTGCTGACCAGCTCCATCTTGTCGCGCAAGCCCGGCTGCAAGGCCAGCGCTTCGCCAAATAGCCCTTCGGCGCTGTAATCGCCATAGATATCGGCATGGTCGAAACTCGATACGCCCAGCGCCAGGCATTGCTCGATGAAGGCCAGGCGTTGCTGCGCCGACATATTCCACTCGCCGATGCGCCACATGCCGGCGACGATGCGCGACAGTTCGGGGCCGTTGGCACTCAAACGGCTGCGTGGTGCTTGCAGGCTGGCGGGAAATACATGGCTCATGGGCTGGCTTTCTGATGGTGGCGTGTGGGGATACCCTACGATTATAGCCAGCTACGCTACAGCGTGCTGTGGAGAAAGCGGCGGCGAGACAGACGAAAAAAATGCCCGCAGCATCTGCGGGCATTTTTTATGGAATACGAGAACTAATTACTTCATCCACAGACGCATCGAATCCCAGGCGCGGCCGAAGATCGTGGCCTGGTTGATGGTTTCCAGCGCCACGACAGGCAGTTCCAGCAGGACCTTGTCTTCAACCATCATTTTCAGTTTGCCGACAGGGGCGTTTTCAGCCAATGGCGCGACCAGCGGGTCCTTGCGTTCCAGCACAGGCTTCATCTTGGCAGCCATGCCTTTAGGCACGGTGACGAGCACGTCGCGGGCGAAACCGATTTTCACGGTGCCTTTCGAGCCCTTCCACACTTCCGGCGTGGCCACGGCCTGGCCTTTCGAGTACAGCTTGACCGTATCGAAGTTCTGGAAGCCCCAGTTCAGCAGCTTCTGGCTTTCTTGCGTACGCGCCTGGTCGGAGGTGGTACCCAGCACCACGGAGATCAGACGGCGCTCGCCGGTGCCGCCTGGACGGCGGGCCGAAGCGATCATGCAATAGCCGGCCGCTTCCGTGTGGCCCGTCTTCATGCCATCGACGGTCGGGTCCAGCCACAGCAGGCGGTTGCGGTTAGGCTGGGTGATCTTGTTGTACGTAAAGCTTTTCACGGAATCGATTTTGTAGAATTCCGGATAGTCGGCGATCACGCGCTTGGCCAGCACGGACAAGTCTTGTGCGGTGGAATAGTTATCGGGGCTAGGCAAGCCATGCGGATTGCCAAAACGCGTGTTTTTCAGGCCCATGCGCTGTGCTTCGCGGTTCATCAGCACGACAAACGTGCCTTCATCGCCGGCAACGGCTTCAGCCAGCGCCACGGCGGCGTCGTTACCCGATTGAATCATCAGGCCATGCAGCAAGTCGTCGATCGAGACGGGCGTGGCCGGGTCGATGAACATCTTCGAGCTGCTCGAATCGACTTTCCAGGCGCGCACGGAGACATTCACTTTTTGGTCCAGCGCCAGTTTCTTTTCGCGGATGGCGGCAAACGTCAGGTAAGCCGTCATGATCTTGGTCAACGATGCCGGCTCGATGCGCGCGTCCGGATCTTGCGAAGCAATGATCTGGCCACTGGTGGCGTCAAGCAACAGCCAGGACTTGGCGGCGATGGTCGGGGCTGGAACGCTCTGGGCGAAGGCGGCGGATAGGAAAAGTACACTGGAGGCCAGTGCCGCTAAGAGTTTTTTCATGGAGGCTGGTCTGCGAAAAAGATGAAGGCTGGGGGCCATGTTGTTGCTACTGACATGGCCGCGTGGAAAAAACGGATCAATTATAGCCGTGGAGGCGGTAGTAAGCCCACACTTCAATGATCATCTGCCGCGATTGCGGGTTTGTCACCATGCCACAGCGCAATCACGAGGTTCTTGATGTGGTTGAGCTTGCGGTGGAAAAAGTGGTCGGCGCCGGGGATCACGATCACGGGAATGTCTTGTGGACGGGCCCAGTCGAAGACGGCGGACAGGGGAATCGTGTCGTCCAGTTCGCCGTGGATCAAAATGGTATCGGCCGGAATGTCAGCCATGGCCCACTTGCCGGCCGCGCTGCCGATCAGCGCCAGGCGCTCGACGGGCGTGCCGGCGGCAGCCAGGCGTTCCTGCAGTTTCGATTGCACGAAGGTACCGAAGGAAAAGCCGGACAAGGCCACGGGCAAGCCCGGATACAGGCCGCGCATGTGTTCGTACAGCAATTGCATGTCGTCCGTCTCGCCCGCGCCATGGTCGTGCACGCCTTCCGAGGCGCCCACGCCGCGGAAGTTGATGCGCGCCACCACGTAACCGAGGGCGACAAACGCGCGCGCCAGGGTTTGCGTGACCTTGTTATCCATCGTGCCGCCGTACAGCGGGTGGGGATGGGCCACGAGGGCGATGCCGCGCGGAGTGTCTGCCGGGAAATCGAGCAAGCCTTCCATGCTGCCTGCATGGCCGGCGAGGGTAAATTTTTCCGAGTTTCTGTTCATGATGCTCATACTGGTGGCGTAGGCTTAAATTAAGATTAAAGATGCGGCTTAGATTTTCAGGCGGTCGACGATCTTGCCGCCCACCAGGTGGGTATCGATGATCTCGTCGATATCGCTGGTGTCGACATAGGTGTACCAGGTCGCTTCCGGGTAGATCACCAGCAATGGGCCTTCCTCGCAGCGGTCCATGCAGCCGGCCTGGTTGATGCGGATCTTGCCCGCGCCATTCATGTCGAGTTCCTTGATGCGGCGCTTGCAATGCTTTTGCGCCGCTTCCGCGCCATGGTCGCCGCAACTGTTGCGGCCGTCTTCACGTTTGTTCATGCAGAAAAAAACGTGGCGTTCAAAATACGGTGCGTCGCTCATACTATGCTCCTGCTGATTCATCAATGCGCCATGATAACGCTTATGGGTGGTCTTCGCGACGCTGGCGCTGCACGTCATCCTGCCGGTTCAGGCGGTGCGAGGGCAGGCACAGGAACCACAGGGCCATGAAGGGCCACAGCAAGGCCAAAAATTGCGCCGCACCATTGAAGTTCAGGAACTTGCCTTGTACCCAGCCTTGCAAGGTCGACATGAAGTACGGGTTGATCGGCGTCGTGTTCACCATCACCAGGCTCAGCAGCAGGGTGGCGGCCGCGATGCGGCGCTGCGCCACATGGGGCGCGAAGGCCAGGCCGCCCAGCATGATCAGGCCGATCAAAAAGCCGCCCTGGGCGCCCGGCGTGATCCAGACGAAGGCGTTTTCGGGCGAAAACAGCAGCGCGCTGGCCATCGAACGCACGATCAACGCGGCGGCGATGAGGATCAGCATCAGCGCGGCGCGCGGCGCGGCGCGGCGTAGCAGGCATAGTAAAGTGAGCACGGCGCCTGTCATGCCGCAGGCCGTGATGATGGTTTCCGATAGCCAATATTGTTCAACCGTCAATATCACATCGGGACGCAGGTAGGATGCCAGGTCGATGTCCATGCCCATCAGGCTGGAGGCCCAGTCCGACAGGATGGGCAGCAGCTGGCCCAAGCCGAACAAATAGCCTTGCGGATAGATTTGCGCCAGCGGCCACAGCGCCACCAGCACCAGGCCCTGGCTGGCATGTTGGGCAAACCAGCGCTGGCGCACGCGGTACAGATGGCTATGGTCGAGCAGTTTGCGCGCCGTCAGGGCGCCGATGAGGGAACCGATAAAGCAGCCGGCCGAATTCGTATAAAAGTCGAGATTCGACGACACGCGGCTGGGCAAATAGGTTTGCACGGCTTCCATGCTGCCGGAAATCAACATACCGCACAGGCTGGCGATCACGACGGCAAAGAAACCAGTAATCCTTGGAAACAGTGAATACACGATCAACGCACCCAGCGGGATGTAGCCGACGACGTTGATGCCCACGTCAAAGCCCGTCCAGTAGCGGGGCATGCGGGTGTTTTCCAGGAACGTCAGCGGCGACAAGCCATTGCTGTGCCAGCCCGTGAACGGGAACCAGCTGGCGTAGACGATCAGGAAGACGTAGGCGAGCAGGGTCGCGCGCGACACGGGCGACGAGCGTGCGGGCGGCAGTGGCGCTGGCGGGCTGGCAGGGGCTGCGGAGGCGGTCATTCTGTGACGGTCATTCTTTCGGGATGTTCAGCGTGCCCAGCCATGCCAGCAGGTCGCCGGCGACGGCGTCCGAGGCTGCCGCCAGCGCCTGCGCGCCCCCTTGCGCGTCGGCGCTGCCGGCCGGTCCGCTGCGGCTGAAGGTTTTCTGGTCGATCAGGCGGTGCCCGCGGAACAGCGAGGCGCGCAGCGACACATGGCCGCTGCTGTGCGTCTGCGTATCAAAGTTTTGCGAAAAATCATCGACATCGATGCGCAGCAGGGGAATACCGGCGGCCGCGTCCGTGGTCGACAGCACTTTCACGCCGCTCTGCGCCACGCGCGTTTTCAGGCGCTGGCTTAATAGTTGCAGCGGCGGCGTGTTCCAGCGGTTGTAGGCGTACGGGCGCGATTGCTGCGCGTCCGCGTACAGCAGGCGGTAATACATGCGCTGGCTGTCCAGCCACGAAGGGCCGTTGGCGTCGGCGATCACCAGCACGGGCACGGCTGGCGCGGCCGCTGGTGCGGCCGCCTGCGGCGCTGCCGGGCCGAAATCATAAAAAGTGGGGACGGGGCCGCGGCTGGCGCAGCCGCCCAGCAGGAATGCGGCGGCCAGGATGAGTGCGCTGAGATGGCGTGGGGTAGGCATGCGGTGTTCTCCTTATTTGCCCGGTGCCGAAAAACCGGGCTCGCCCGGGCCGGGCGGAATGTCTGGGGCGCCGAACAAGATGCTCTGCGGCTGTTCATTGAGCGTGCTCATGGTGGTTTTCAGGGCGCGCATGGAGGAACGCGCCTCGCCGCTCAGCTCGATTACCTGCGGCAAGACTTCCAGCGACACGCCATTGGCCACCGTTTCCACCGAGTTACCGACCCGGTCGACCGTGCCATTGACCTTGTCGAGCACACCGCCAGGCGCCTGGATGTCGTTGCCCAGCTTTTTCCAGGTGGCCGTCAAATCCGACACGTTCTTGCTGGCCGTGCTGACGGCCGTCAAGGTTTGCCGCGTTTGTTCCGTCAGTTGCGGCAATTGCGTCAGGGTCGGCTCCAGCTGCTGCGGAATGGCGCCGAAGGCCTTGGCTGCCTTGCCCACTTCATTGAAGGCGCCCAGCATGGCGGCCTGGTTGTCGGGGCTGAGCAGATTGTTGACCTTGTTGGTGATTTGCTCGGCCTGGTCGAGGATGCGCTTGCCCCGTTTTTCCAGCTGGTCCAGCAAGCCCGCGCGCAGGGGGATCAGCGAAGGCTTGTCCTTGCTGGTGCCCAGCAATTTCGAACCCACGTGCTCGTCGTCGAGCTGGATGTAGGCGATGCCCGTCACGCCCTGGTAACCGAGGCTGGCAAAGGTCGTGTCGGTGACGGGGGTGTCCGGCGCCACGCTGATGTGCACGAGGATTTGCCCCGCCTTTTGCGTGTCGAAATCGATGGCGTCGACCTTGCCCACTTCCAGGCCCCGATAGCGCACGGTCGCCTGCGGGTTCAGGCCCGGCACGGACAGGGTGGTGGCGAGCAAATACGGGACTCTTTCCACGCGGTCGCGGTTGAACCAGACGCCGAACAGAACGGCGGCCACCAGCAGGGTGAGTGTAAAAAATCCCGTCATCAGGGCATGTGATCTGTTTTCCATTACTTCTCCGCTTTCTTGTCTGTGCCGGCGTCGTCGCCTGGCTGCGCCGCCTTGCCTGCCGCCGCCTGTTTTTCATCAAGGACGGCCAGTGCGCGCTTGCCGCGGTCGCCGAGGAAAAATTGCTTGATGAACGGGTGGTCCACTTCGATCACTTCGCGCGTGGGGCCGATGGCGATCACGTGTTTTTCCGCCAGCACGGCGATGCGCGTGGACAGGGCAAACAGGGTGTCGAGGTCATGCGTGACCATCACCACCGTCAAGCCCAGCTCGCGGTGCAGCGACTGGATCAGGGCGACAAAGCTTTCCGATAGGTCCGGGTCCAGGCCCGCCGTGGGTTCGTCGAGGAACAGCAGCTTCGGTTCCAGCGCCAGGGCGCGCGCCAGCGCCACGCGCTTGATCATGCCGCCCGACAAGTCCGACGGCATTTTCAGCGCATGTTCCGGGCCCAGTCCCACCATGTTCATCTTCAATAATACCGCGTCATGCACCAGCGCCTCGGGCAGCACGCGCAATTCGCGCATCGGTTGCGCCACGTTGTCGAACACGGTCAGGGCCGAATACAGGGCGCCTTGCTGGAACAGCATGCCCCAGTGGTTGCGCAATTGCTGCAACTGGTCGGAACTTGCCTTGTTGATATCTTCGCCAAAGACTTTGACGCAGCCCCGCGCCGGATGTTCCAGGCCCAGCATCTGGCGCAGCAGCACCGTCTTGCCCGTGCCGGAGCCGCCCACGATGGAGAGGATTTCGCCCCGTTCGATTTCCAGGTTCAAGTCCTGGTGCACGACGGTGCGGCCGAACTTGGTCCACAAGTTGGTGATTTCCACCACGGGCGCGCTGCCATGCAGGTTGAACTGGCCGTCCTGGCCCTCGCTCGCCTTGCAAGCGATATCGTTGTCTGCCATCAATATCCCACTCCATTGAAGACGATGGCAAATACGGCGTCGGCCAGGATCACCACGGTGATGGCCGTGACGACGGCGGTGGTGGTGCCGTGCCCCAGGCTTTCCGTATTGGCCTTGATGCGCAGGCCGAAGTGGCAGGAGACAAGGGCGATCAGCATGCCGAAAATCACGCCCTTGCCCAGGCCGATCATGTAATTGGCCAGCGGCACGGCGTCCGGCAGCTTCTGGATGAAGTAGCGCGCCGACAGATTCAATTCCACCTTGGCCGCCACCATGCCGCCGATCAGCGCGGCCGTATCCGTCCAGATGACGAGCAGAGGCATGGAAATGGCCAGGGCCAGCACTTTCGGCATGATCAGGCGGAAACCGTGCGAAATGCCCATCACCAGCATGGCGTCGAGCTCTTCCGTGACGCGCATGACGCCCAACTGGGCCGTGATGGACGAGCCGGAGCGGCCGGCCACGAGAATGGCCGCCAATAACGGCCCCAGTTCGCGGATGACGCTCATGCCCAGCAGGTTGACCAGATAAATGTCGCCGCCAAAGGCGCGCAGCTGCTGCGCCGACAGATAGGACAGCACGACGCCGATCAGAAAGCCGACCAGGGCCGTGATGCCCAGCGCCTGGAAGCCCGCATGGAAGATATTGGCGGAAATTTCACGCCATGGTCCGCGCATCGGGTGGCGCGCGAAGCGGCCGATATCCTGCGTCACCTGGCCGACAAGGGCAATAAAACCCTTCAAATGTTCGAAAAACAGCAGGATGGTCATGCCCAGCTTCATCACGGGCGTGAGACGGTTGGCGCGCGAGGGCGGCGTTTCCAGGGGACCAGTCTCTTCGATGCGCCGGAAAAACTCTTCCTGCGATGGCGCCAGGGTCAGCTGCGCAGGACGCCGCTTGCCCCAGGCATTCCAGAACAGCTGGGCGCCGATATGGTCCATGCTGTCGATCTGTGACAGATCCCAGCTGGCATTCGCGTCACCCTGCAAGGGCTTGAGCTGGGCGTCGATGGCCTTGATCGCATTGTCATGCGCGAGCGCGTGCACCTGCCAGGTGCCGCTGGCAGTGACAAGGGCTCCCTGTTGGGAGCTGGTCTGGGAGAGGGTCAGTTTCGGCGATTGTACAGTCGGCATCGTGCCAGTTTAAGGGAGAATGGCGCAGACCGCCACCGATGTTCAATCGTCACGCTTTCAGGAGGCCAGATGGCGCGCCTGCCGCTGCGGTATTGCCGCCTCCAGGTGCGCCTTCGGCTGGTCGCTGGTTTTGGCGTGGTTTGCCGCTTGCGCGCCGCCCGCATAGTCGCTGGCCACGAGGGCATTGGCCTCGACCGCGCTCATGCCGCGCGTCTGCAGCCATTGCGCCACCAGCTTGGCCAGGCGCTCCATGGCGATGCGGTGCGTGGCGTCCGTATGGGCGTACAGCCAGTTCGAAAAGTCCATGAAATTTTCAAACGGCGACTCGCCCAGCATCCATTGCACCGTATTGGCGAAGCGGCCCGAGTTGGCGACCAGGTCCCAGTAGCGGGCGAAGCGCACCAGGCGCTGCATGCTCATGAAATCGAGCTGTTTATTCGCCAGGATGGTGTAGGGCGGGTGCGGGTCGAACACCATGCCGTAATTTTCCGTGTGGCGGATGATGGGCGTGCCGCGCAGCCGTTTTAATATGCCGAACTGGATTTCATGCGGTTTCAAGGCCACCAGCTTGTTGAAGCCGGCCGCAAAGCTCGCTTCATCCTCGCCCGGCAAGCCGGCGATCAAGTCCACGTGCAGGTGGGCGTTTGATTCCTCGCACAGCCAGCGGATGTTATCGGCCGCCTTTTGATTGTCCTGCTTGCGGCTGACCAGCGCTTGCACCTCCGGATTGAAGCTCTGGATGCCGATCTCGAACTGCAGCGCGCCGGGCGGGAACTTGCTGATGCCTTCTTTCAGTGCATCGGGCAAGTGGTCGGGTACCAGCTCGAAGTGGGCATAGATCGGATCGTCCGGATTGGCTTCGATCTTGTCCAGAAAGAACTGCATGATCTTCAGGCTGGTCTTGATGTTCAGGTTGAAGGTGCGGTCGACGAACTTGAACAGGCGTGCGCCCCGCGCATGCAGCGACTCCATCTCGGCCAGGAAGTTCTCCAGGGCGAAGGGCCAGGCCGTCTTGTCCAGCGCCGACAGGCAGAATTCGCATTTGAACGGGCAGCCGCGCGACGCTTCCACGTAAATCGTGCGATGGCGGATATCGTCATCTGTATACAAGGAGTAGGGCAGTTGCAGTTCCGCCAGCGGCGCTTGCACGCCCGCGTGGATCTTCATCAGTGGTTTTGGCCCGTTGAGGATCTCGCCGCACAGTTTGGGGAAGGTGACGTCGCCCCAGCCCGTGATCAGGTAGTCGGCCAGCTTGACGATCTCTTGCTCGCCCGCTTCATGCGACACTTCCGGCCCGCCCAGCACGATGATGACCTCGGGCGCCACGCGCTTGAGCATGGCCACCAGCTTGGTGGTTTCCTCGACGTTCCAGATATACACGCCAAAACCGATGATGCGCGGCTTGTTCGTCAGGATGCGCTCGACCAGTTCCGTGGTTTTCGTGCCGATGACGAATTCCTGCAACCGTGTCTGCGCCTGCAACGGCCCCATATTGGCCAGCAAATAGCGCAATCCCAGCGAAGCGTGGGTGTAGCGGGCGTTCAGGGTGGAGAGCAGGATGGTCATGGCGGCGATGGAAACGGCGAAACCGCTATTTTACGCTGTCGCGTCACCGGTGCGCTGCGGCCACAAATGCCATGTTACCATTTGTCAATAATTACTAACTTGGCAATGCTTCGGCAGGGCAACAGGGGATACACGGTGCTGGTGAAAAAAGTACTCAATAACAAGGTCCTGCTCGGCTCACTTGCTGGCGTGGCGCTGGTGGCGGCCGCGCTGGTCGGCTACCGCGCGTTTGGCTGGGGCGC
This sequence comes from Janthinobacterium sp. SUN073, assembly GCF_030397665.1. Classification (GTDB taxonomy): domain Bacteria; phylum Pseudomonadota; class Gammaproteobacteria; order Burkholderiales; family Burkholderiaceae_D; genus Janthinobacterium. The sequence continues at coordinate 176,927 of NZ_JAPUBT010000013.1, forward strand.
GATGGGGCCGGTCAACAGCCTGAAGCTGGATTTGTCCCGGCCCGACGCACTGGTCCGCACGAAAAGCCTGTCGGCCTTGCCGCGTGACCTGCTGACGGTGCCGCTGGCGCGCGACGTGCTGCGCGAGGATTTCCTGTTCTATTACGAGCAGAGCGAAGACCGGCTGGGGCTCAAGGGCAGCCTGCGCCGCATCGCCTACGAACATGAACTGGGCTGGGGCGACCAGCTGCTGCGCATGGTGCTGGACCAGCCGGCGGAAGTGGCCTTGTGGCGCGACGCCGACGGCTCGCTCAAGCATTTCGCCATCGCCGTGTCGCGCAGCCAGTTGACGCGTTTGCTGGAGGAGGCGGGCAAGATCGCCTTGAAGGATACGCAAATGCGCGTGGCCGGCAGTTTGCGCGTCGATGGCGACAGCGTGCCCGTCTACGCGCTCAATTACGCCTGGCAGCGCACCTTGCTGTTTGCCGCGCATGGCCAGCGCCTGGTCATCCTGTCCCATCCCGGCATGCTGTATGGCGGCGACGGCAAGCATGGCGATGGCACGGCCGAGAAAACCGTGGCCAGCCTGCTGGCGCCGGAGCCGGCCAAACAGAACGTCTTTCATGCGCAGTTCCATCTCGATAACGCCGCGCCCGAGGGCCACAGCATCGCCGTCAAGGCGGACTTCCTGTCGTTCGGCTACCAGCCCTTCTTTGGCGCGCTCGAAGCGTTGCGCTTCGATTTTCAACAAGGCGCCTGGCAATCGAAGGTGCTGCTCAATGCCGACAAATTGAAAAACGGCGGCTACGACAGCAGCTCCCTGTGGCCGCAACTGCCGCATCATCCCAGCGCCTGCTTCAGCGTGCCGGTCGACTGGACCGCGCTGCAGCCCGTGCTCAAGCGCCTGGGCGACAAGACATCCGCACCGGTGGTGTCGCTGGCCGGGCACTTGCAAGGCCCCGCCGCCGCGTGCTGGTACGGCACTTCGCGGCTGCATACGCCGGTTTTTGTGGCCACGCGCAGTGCGCAGGCTGGCGACGACGCTGTATATGGCAGCCTGTTCGAGGCGGCCATCGGCGGCAAGGACCCCGTGCGCAAGACTACCGGCAAGGATAGTAAAGGTGCGTTCGTGCGCTGGGAGCGCAGTGTCGCCACGGCCCTGGGCCAATCCAAGCCGGCGTTGGCCGTGGCCGGCAATACTGTTGTCTTCTCGGCCGACGGCAAGCTGGTGGACCAGGTGCTGGCGGTGCGCCGCAAGCAGGCACCGGCGGCCAGCGACTTGCTGCCTGACGCTTCGCGCACGATCGGCCTGATCGCGCCGGCATCGCTGGCCCGGCTGATCCAGCTGGAAGCCTTCGATACCCTGCCGGCGAATAAGGAACCGGTACTGCGCGCAGCCGCCAACGAACACCTGGTGCCGCGCCTGAACGCCTTGAAAAAATATCCGCCGCTGCGCATGGTGCTCAAGCGGCAGCCAGCCAGCGGCACCGCATGGGAAACGCTGGAATGGCAGGAGACTGGGCGATGATGGTGCGGCATGCGCGCCGTGCCGCCTTGCGCTGGCTGGCGGGAGGGGCTGCCGCTGTTGCCTTCCCCCATGCCTGGGCCCTGCGCGCGGCGGCCGAGCCGCAAGTGCGGCTGTCGCAGCCGCAGAGCCGCGCCTTCCAGTCCTGGATGTTGCGCATCGTCAACGCGCAGATCGAACGGGGACCGTCGCCGCGCTGGACGCACCGCGATTGCGCCGGCCTGGTGCGCTTTGCCGTCAACGAAGCCTTGACCGTGCATGACGCGAAGTGGCTGCGCGCGAACGGCATCGCCAGCGACCGGCGCCTGCCGCCCGAGCTGGAACTGGACGCGAACCAGGCCGCCTTGCGCAACCGCTGGGTGCAAACGGGCGGCAGCATCGGCCACTTCGTCACGGCGCTGGCGCTGGTGCAGCACAACAGCCGTTTCATCGCCCGCGAAATCAGCCAGGCGCTGCCCGGCGACCTGCTGTTTTTCGACCAGGGCGACGAACAGCACCTGATGGTCTGGATGGGTGCGCGCATCGCCTACCACACCGGCACCGTCACCCCCGACGACAATGGTCTGCGGACCGTCGATATCAAAGAACTTACGAGCTGGAAGGACACGCGGTGGCAACCTGTGGTCAACAATCCGAATTTCGCCGGTGTGTTCCGGCTGGCGTTTTTATCATGAAGCCGATTTTTCTCATGAAGCAGCTATTTGTCAGCTTGTTGGCGTTGGTGCTCATTGGCGGCGCTTCGGCGCAGGAACGCGAGCCCAGCAACTACAGCACCTTCAAGGGCGAGCCCTTCTTCCTGTTGTCGGACGCCAGCTACGGCAGCACCGACGAGTCGCGCGTGCGGCTCGAGGTGCCCGGGCGCGACATGGGACGCATGAACCTGGAAGCGTATTCGGGCGCCGACATCGTCGTCTACCGCGTGCCCGAACCGATGGAATTCCTGAAAAAACAGCGCAATCTGCACCGCATCCAGGTCGAGGGCAATTACCAGGGCGAAGGCCTGGCCAATACGCTGAGCTTTCTGTGGGATAGCTGGTGGAAGCAGTCGCGCCTGGCCTGGCGCAAGCTGTTTTCCGGCGAGGCGCGCCGCGCGGTCACGAAAGAGCAGCCGCAGCTGGCCACGAATGACGCGATCCGCCGGCCGACCGTGTTCGCCAACCATCCGCAGTACAAGCCGATCAAGGGCATGGAGCTGGTCGACAGCTTCCGCTATCCGATCTGGCAAGCCAAGGCCATCACACCGCCGAAAGGCGTCAAGCTCGATGGATCGAGCAGCGACTTCATCGTCGCGGGCGCCGGCAACGTGATGATCCCGCTGGGCAAGCGCAAGCCGGGTTTGTACCTGGTCGAAGCGATCATCGGCGAGCACCGCGCCACCACCCTGGTGTTCGTGTCGGACACGGTGGCCGTCACCAAGGTATCGTCAGGCCAGATGCTGGTCTGGACGGCGCGGCGCGACAACAGCGCCGCCGTGGCCGGCGCCAGCGTGGCGTGGACCGACGGCACCGGCGTGCTGCAGTCGGCCACCACGGGTGCAGATGGCGTCGCCTCGCTCGAGCGCGGCAGCCCGGAACACACGTATGTGCTGGGCCAGGACGGCGCTGGCGGCGTGTTCGTGTCCGAGAATTTTTACTATGACAGTGAAATCTATAACACCAAGATTTATGCGGTGACCGACCGGCCCCTGTACCGGCCCGGCGACGAGGTCAACGTCAAGTTCCTGGGCCGCGAATTCACGTCGGCGCGCAACTCGCAGGCGGCGGCCAGCGCGCCTGTCAGTCTCACCGTGCTCAATCCGAACGGCACGCCGCTGCTGACGCAAACGCTGCAGCTGTCCGGCGATACGGGCGCCGACACGCGCTTCCGTCTGCCCACGGAAGCGACCGCCGGCGGCTATGAACTGCGCTTCAATTACAAGGATGGCGTGTATGGCGCGGCCTTCCGCGTGGCCGAATACGTCAAGCCGCACTTTGAAATCAACGTCCAGCCATCGAAGCCGGAATTCAAGACGGGCGAGGTGGTCAAGGGCAGCATCGCGTTGCGCTACCCCGATGGAAAACCCGTGAAAAACGCGAAGATGACCTTGTCGCTGCGCAGCCAGCAAAACACCATGGTTGAAGGCGAACTGCGTTACAGCGGCCTGTTCCCGGTGTCGCTGAAAACCGAAGAGGTGGTCAGCGACGGCAGCGGCAATGTGGACTTCACCTTGCCGCCTGCCGCCGATCCGTCTCGCTACATCTTGACCGTGCTGGCGACCGATGGCGCGGCCTACCGCGTCAAGGCGACGCGCGAGCTGATGATAGAACGCTCGAGCAGCAGCTACCAGTTGAAGGCCACGCGCCAGTTTTCCGATCCGGGCCAGACCGTGCATTTCGACCTGGTGGCCGATGGCCAGGGCGCGGCGCGACCCGTGCGCTGGGAGATGGTGCAGCTGGAAAAACAGAGCAAGACCGAGGGCGCGTTCGATCCCAACGCCAAGGGCTGGGATGTGACATTCCCGGCATCGGGCTCGTATCAGCTGGCGCTGCGCGACGAACGCGGCAACTTGCTGGCCGCCGCCAGCCACTGGGTCGCCGGCGATGGCGTGCAGACGACACCAGGCAGCATCGAGATCGTGCTGGACCGCGCGCGCTATCGTCCGGGCGACACTGCCGAGGCGCTGATCACCTTCTCCGACAAGGTCGACCAGGCGCTGTTGACGCTCGAGCGCGACAAGGTGGAGCACCATGGCTTGATGGCCGGTGCCGCTGATTGGTACCAGGCGCAGCGCGTGGCGCTGCGGCAGTGGAGAGTGCGCATTCCGGTAAAAGAAGAGCACGGCCCGAACATGACGTTCTCGGTGGCGTACACGCGCAATGGCGACTTCGTGTTCGAGAACGCCGGCCTGCAAGTGATCGAGCCGCGCATCGCGCTGCAGTTCAAAAGCGACAAGGACGTCTACCAGCCGGGCGAGAAGGTGACCCTGGATGTGAAGGCCACCCTCGATGGCAAGCCCCTGAGCACCCTGGTGGCGCTGGGCGTGGTCGATGAAATGATCTATGTGCTGCAGCCGGAAATCGCGCCGGACATCGGCGACTTCTTCTACCATCCGCGCCGCAACAACGTGCGCACCACGGCCAGCCTGTCCTTCATCAGCTACGACATGGCGCAGGGCCGTACTGCCGGTGCGCCCGCGCGCCACAACTACAACGAGCGCGGCGTCAAGGTGCTGGAACGTCCGCGCCGCGACAATATCGACACGGCTTACTGGGCGCCATCGCTGAAGACCGATGCGAATGGCAACGCACGCGTGAGCTTTACCATGCCCGACGCGCTGACCCGCTGGAGGATCACCGGCCGCGCGATGGATAGCCAAGGTCGCGTCGGCCAGCGTACTGCCTATCTGCGGTCGGACAAGAATTTCTATGCCAAGTGGACGGCGCCCGACTGGATGCGCGCCGGCGATGCGCCGCGTGCCTCGGTGGCCGTGTTCAACCAGACGGGCAAGGAGCAGGTGCTCGACGTGCTCCTCTCTGGCGGGGCGCAGCCGAAGACGGAAAAACTATCTGCCAAACCGGGTGTCAATTACGTTGAATTTCCGCTCGCTGCTGGCGCCAGCGCGCTGCGCCTGGAACTGAAACAGAACGGCAAACTGGTCGACGCGTTAGAGACGGCCATGCAAACCTTGCCCGCCGCCTGGAGCAGCCCGCGCTCGCTGGTGCTGCCGCTCGATGGCGCCACTGGTGAGACTCCACTCAAGCTGCCGGCGGACGCGCGCAATATCCGCGTCTCGTTCGCGCAAGGCGCGGCCAGCCAGTTCGCGCGCATTGCCGACGACTTGATCGACTATCCGTATGGCTGCGTGGAACAGACGGCGAGCCGCTTGATTCCGCTGGCGCTGGCCACGCAAAGCCTGGGGCCGGACGCCGGCGCGGCAGGCGAGCGTCTGCAAACGCTGCTCACTGCGCAGCGCCTGCGCCTGGTGTCCATGGCGGGTCCGAACGCCGTCTTCGGCTGGTGGGGCAATGCCACGGCTGGCAATGCCCTGATGACGGCCTACGCCTATTACGCGGACTGGTACGCGGCGCGCGCGCTGCACATCGAGTTGCCGCCCGAGCACTGGAACAAGCTGCTGGCCGTCTACAGCGAACATGGCTTGAAGGATGCGATGGGCGACCGCGCGCTGGTGCTGTGGATGGCGCGCGAGATGGGCCTGCCCACGCAGACGCTGGCAGCCGGCCTGGTGGACGACAGTGCCATCGCCGTCCTGGGCGGCAAACCGCGCCAGGCGGGCGACAGCGGCAGCCTGCTGCTGGGCGGCGCCTCTGACCGCGAGGCGCAAGCGATGGCGCTGGGTCTGGTGGCGCTGGTCGCCAGCCAGAATGGCATCGCCTTGCCGCATGGGCTGCAGCTGCAAGTGGCCAGCGCCTGGCAAGTCTTGCGCGAATCGAAAGCGCCGGTGGCGCAGGCCTTGCTGATGCTGGCTGGCGAAGTGCCCCCATCGCAGGCCGACGCGGTGCTGGCCGGCGTGCGCGCCGAAATGCCGACCCTCGACCGCGCGATGACCTTGTTGTGGGTGCAAAAGAAGCTGGGCGGCGCATCGTTCGGCAAGGGACCTGCCGTGGCGCTGGACGGCGCCTGGCAACAGCGCGAAAGCCGCAGTGGCCAGCCGCTCTGGCGCTGGCTTGACGCCAAGGGCTTGCCTGACAAACTGCGTCTCGCCGCCCCCGCGCCTGCGGGCACGGTGGCCGTGCTGCAGTACGACAGTCACGCGGCCGAAGCGCAGACCTTGCCGGTCGCCGTCGAACGTCGCATCCTGCGCATGAAGGCGGGCAAGGGAGGCTACACGACGGAACTGGTCAAGCCGGGCGAGGCGCTCAGTACGGACGCGCTGTACCTCGATGAAATCACCTTGAAAGCGGCACCGGGCGCGAAGCACCGCTTTGGCTTGCTGGAAGTGGCGCTGCCGCCGGGCGCCATGGTCGAATCGACCACCTGGGGCATGGTCATGGCGGGCGACAAGCCGGCCGCGCTGGAACGTGCACGCCACACGGAGCGCCGCGACGGCTATGCCGTGCCGATCGAGCCTTTGGCCGGCGACGTGACGGTGCGTCATCTGATTCGCTTTGCGCAAAAGGGCAGTTATGTGCTGCCGCCCGCGCGCTTTTACCGCATGTACCAGCCGGAGCAGAAAGCCTTCGAAGGCGGCGGCAAGACCATGCGCGCGCTGAAGGTTGAGTGATGCGCGCAGCACTTCCTGCATTGATGGCGACCCTGCTGCTGGCCGCGCCTGTTTTTGCCGCCTCGTTGGACGTGGCCTGGTGGCGCGACGGCAAGATGGAGGTGCGCCAGCTGCGCCAGGGCGGCACGGCGCCGCTGCCGTTTGACGGCACGCGGCAAGTGCCGCTGGCCAGCCTGTGGAAGCTGTTCGTATATGTGTACGCGAGCGATAACAAGGTGGCGATGCCCGACTACCGCTGCGGCGGCCGCGATCCGGAAGAAGTGTATTGCTGCGATGCGGGCCAGAGCATCGGCCACGATGCGGCACTGGCGCAATCGTGTGGCCCCTTCTTCTCGCCCCAGCGCCTGATGATCGCGGCCACGCCGTGGCGCCGGTACTGGACCGCCCGTCTAGGTAGTGCGCCGGCAGGGGACTTTGCCTGGCTGGCGGACCCTGCGCAGCTGGCGCCGGGGCGGCTGGTACGGTTGGACAGCCTGCTGCGCGCGCTCGACAGCATCCCGGCCGCCAGCCGCGTGGACGCGGAAGCGGCGCTGTTGCGCGTGGTGCTCGATGGGCGCGGTGCCGGTACGGCGCGCTGGTTCGGCAGCCAGCTGCGCGTCAAGACGTATTCCTGGCACGAGCAGCGCCGTACGGACGAACGGATTGGTGGTGCGGCAGGCTGGCTGGCCGATGGCACGCCGATCTGGTTTGGCGGCGCGGGCGGCAGCAGCAATGTCTTTGAGCAGTGGGCGCCCAGGCTGGCCGCCAGCTTGCCGCCAGTGGGTGCGGCCGACGATGGCGGCTGCGTGGTGGTCGATTACTTCAAGCGTTATCCCATTCGTGCCGTGCGCGGCGAGCGCGGCGTGGCCGTACCCGGGCCGCTGAATGGCCGCTACCATGTGCAGTTCGAGAATGGCCAGAACCTCGCCTTGCGCAGCAGCGGGGAGCTGATGCTGCTGCAAGAGAAGGGCGGCCGCCCGCAATTGCGCGGCCGCTTCGGCGTCAATGAATATGTGGCGCGCGTGCTCGATCGCGAAGCGAGTACTGATGAGCCGGAAGCGGCCAAGGCGCTGGCGATCGCCGCGCGCACGTATTTGCAGCAGAACGCGGTGAGCGTAGCGGGCTGCCAGCAGATCGCCGACAGCAGCGCGACCCAGCGCGTCAGTCCCAGCCCCGCCACGCCGGCGGCGCTGGCCATTGCGCGCTGGACTGATCAGCTGATCGTCGATGGCGTCACCGTGCGTTATCACAGCACCTTGTCGTCCGAGGGCACGATGGCGTGGAGCGAGGCGGTGCGCCAGGCCAGACAAGGCAAGCACTATGATGAATTGCTGGCGACGGCCTATCCCGGCGGCGCGCTGAGCACCTTTGGCAATACCGGCGCGCGTTGTCGGCGCCTGGCGCAGAACGAGGATTGGCTGGCGCGCTCCGTGCCGCGCTGGCAGCGCGTGCTGCTGCGCGAGGCCGGTTACGAAGCACCGCCGCAAGCGCCGCTGGTCTGTGCCCTGTCCAGCGGCGCGCCGTATTCGGAGCAGTCGCGTAACCGCATCTTCATGCGGCCGCTTGCCACGCGCGAAGATCGCATCACCTTGGCCCATGAATACTTGCACCTTGGCCTGCGCCGTCATCCGCGCGGCCAGGACGAAGAATATGTCGAGCGGCTGGCCCGCCGGCTGGTCGACCTTAACCTGGAGGCCCTATGAGTTTTTATATCCGTTGCTCGATTCCCCTGATGCTGTTGCCACTCTGGGCGCAGGCCCAGGTCACCATCGACGCCCCCAGGAGCGGCTGGCGCAATTCGGCCGGTGCAACTGAGGAATACACGCAGGCGGTCAATTACCCCGCTGCGTCGGTCAACCTGCAGCCGGGCCAGGCCGAGACGGCGCAGATAAGGGGGCGTATTGCCGGCGCTATCAAGGGCAAGCCCGCCACCCTGGTGGTCAACGGCGTGGCGATGCCGATGGAAGTGGGTGAAGACGGCAGCTATGGGCGACCGTATGGCTTCGGCAGCGGCTCGAACAGCGTGGAAGTGCGTTCGCCCGATGGCAGGAGCCGCGCACGCACCCAGTTTGTCGACAGCTACCAGGGCAAGACGCAGGCGCGCCTGCGTATCGTGCTGTCCTGGGACAGCCCCGGCACCGACCTCGATCTGCATGTGGTCACGCCGGACGGTGGCCACGCCTGGTATGGCAATCGCGTCTTGAAAGATGGCGGCGCGCTGGATGTGGACGTGACTACCGGCTATGGCCCGGAAATCTTTTCCAGTGCCGCGCCCCTGAAGGGCAACTATCACGTCTATATCAATTACTACGGCAGCGGCGAGAATTCCTCCGTGCTGACGGTTGCCCGCCTGTCGGTCATCACCAATGAAGGCACGCCGCGTGAAAAGCTGCAGAGCTTCCAGGTGCCGATGCGGGCCGCCGGCGAGCTGACCCTGGTGAAATCGTTTGTCTTGCCATAAAAATGGCCGCAAATAGCCCTTGCAGGGTGCGCGGGGCAGGGCTATAATTCGCCCCCTCGCTGAACGATGCATGCAAATGCTGAGTGAAGTGGGTAAAAAAGAAGGTTGACGAAATGCTGAAAAAGCTTCATACTCTTCCTTCTTCGCAGCTGACAAACACAACGCTTTGTCGATAGCGCGAAAGTAGTACCGAATACCGTTCTTTAACAATTAACAGTCGATAAGTGTGGGCATTTGATGTAAGTGCAGCGTCAATCTTCGGATTGGCGTCTAACTTAAAATATCAAATGTTCACAAGAAATAATGAA
>NZ_JAPUBT010000014.1:0-4929 GCF_030397665.1 Janthinobacterium sp. SUN073
GCGCGGCGGCACGATCAAGTTGCTGGGCGACATGCAGAGCGGCACGGTCAACGCGGGCGGGACGCTGGACGCCAGCGCGCCTGGCGGTGGCAATGGCGGCTTCATCGATACGTCGGCCGCGCATGTAAAAATCGACGCTGCGCTGAAGGTGACCACGGCGTCGGCCAAGGGAATGTCAGGCACCTGGCTGATCGATCCCACGGACTTCAATATCGCCGTCTCCGGCGGCGACATGACGGGCACCTTCCTGAGCAACTCCTTGAAGTCCGGCAATGTGCAGATCCAGAGCGTATCGGGTGCCGGCGGTACGCAAGGCAACATCAACGTCAACGATAACGTCAATTGGTCGGCTAACAAGCTGACCCTGACGGCGCAAAACAATATCAATATCAACAGGGCCATGCGCGGCGCGGGCACGGCCAGCCTGGCGCTCGAATATGGCCAGAGCGCGCTCGCCGCCGGCAATCAGTCCACGTACAACGTCAAGGCGGAAGTCGATCTGCCATCGGGCAACAATTTCAGCACCAAGCTGGGCAGTAACGGCAGCGTGACCGTGTACCAGGTGATCAACAGCCTGGGCGCTTTCAACAGCACGAGCGGCAACGATGTGCAGGGCATGCAGGGTAATTTGTCTGGCAACTATGTCCTGGGTAGCAATGTCGACGCCAGTGTCACGGGCAGCTGGGACAGCGGCCAGGGATTTGTGCCGATCGGCAGCGCCGGCACGCCATTTACTGGCAAGTTTGATGGCCTGGGCCATGAACTGTATGGCTTGACCATCAACCGCGCCGAGACGCCGGCGGCGATGTTCGGCAATATTGGCGCGGCCGGCAGCGTGCGCAACCTGAGCTTGAGCAATGTCAATATTTCGGGTTCGCAGGCCGCGTACGGCGCCGCGTATACCGACATCGGCGCGCTGGCGGGCCGCAACAACGGCACCATCGAAAATGTGTCCAGCAGCGGTGCCGTGCATGGTTCTGGCTACATCAACATGGGCGCGCTGGTGGGCACCAACGCCGGTACGCTCAGTAACAGCCGCGCCGCCGGAACCGTCCTTGCCGGTGCTTTTGGCGCGGCGGGCGGCTTGGTGGGCGTGAATGCGGCAGGCGGTTTGATCAAGGGCAGCTCCAGTGCCGTGGCCACCACCTCTGCCAACTATTTCGCTGGCGGCCTGGCCGTGTTCAACCGAGGCACGATCAGCGACAGCTATGCCACGGGCGCCGTCAGTGTCGGTGGCACGGGCGGCAGCTATGGCGGCGGCCTGGCCGCCATCAATACGGATGGCGGCACGGTCACGAACAGCTATGCGACGGGCAATGTCACGGGAGCTTCCGGCCTGGGCGGCTTGCTGGGCCGGATAGAAAGCGGCGCGGTAACGAACAGCTATGCCACCGGTAATGTGACCGGGACGAATAATCTCGGCGGCCTGGTCGGGGTGTCTGCTGGCCCGATAAGTAACAGCTATGCCACCGGCAATGTGACGGGCAACTCCACCGTGGGCGGCGTGGTGGGCTACAACATTGGTGTTGCCCTCACCAATGCATATTATTCGGGCAAGCTCACGACGACCGGCATTAATAACGGCGCTATTGTTGGCGATCACAATGGTGGTTCCATTGTCAATGCCTACTTCAACAGCACGCTGAATCCGGCGGCAACTGCTGTTGGCCATGTAGGCAATGGTGCAAGCACCGTTGCCCAAGGCCTGACCAGCGCGCAGATGTTGCAAGGCAGTAATTTCGCAGGATTCAATTTCACCGGCACGGCCGGCGCGGCAGGCAACAACTGGGTGATCGTCAGCGGCGACGGTTCCATCAATGGCGCCAGCGCCGGCACGCGCCCCATGCTGGCGTCGGAATGGTCGAACACCATTAATTCCACGCACCAGCTGCAATTGATGGCAATGAACAAGGCAGCCAGCTACACGCTGGGCAGCAGCTTCAGCGCGGCAAGCACGGCCGCGAACGGCAACGACGTGTGGGGCAGTACGGGCTTCATCCCGGTCGGCACGGCAGGGTCGGCCTTCACGGGTAGCCTCGACGGCACGGGACATATTGTTTCCAGCCTGAATATTGTCAAGTCGGGCGTGGCGGGCGTGGGCTTGTTTGGCGTCGTCGGTAGCGGCGGCGTGATCGCCAATGTGGGCTTGTCTGGCGGCACGGTCGCTGGCGGCGACAGTACGGGCGCTCTGGTGGGCACGAATGGCGGCAGCGTCAGCGGCAGCTTTGCCACCAGCGCCGTCACGGGCGCCAACAATGTCGGCGGCCTGGTGGGCAGCAACACTGGCACGGGCACTATCAAGGATAGCTATGCCAGCGGCGCGGTGACCGGCACCAGTGGCGCGGGCGGCTTGGCGGGCAGCAACAGCGGCACCGTCGCCACCAGCTATGCGAATGGCAGCGTGAGCGGCGCCGGCGGCGGCCTGATCGGCACGGGCGCGGGCAGCGTCACGGGCAGTTACTGGGATAGCACGGCCAGCGGCAAGATATCGAGCGCTGGTGGCACGAGCGTGACGACGGCGCAGTTGAAGAATTTGTCGAATTACACGGGCGCGGGCTGGGAACTGGGCCAGATGTGGGTCGCCTACGATGGCCAGAGCGCGCCTTTCCTGCGCTCGTTCATGAAGCAGATCGCCGTGCGCGTTTCCTATGGCAGCAAGGTGTATGACGGCGTGGCCTACGCAGGCGGCAGCAATAGCGTCACGTATTCGAACACGGTGGCGGGAGCCAGCCTGCTCGGTACGGTCGCGTATGCAGCTAATCCCTCAGGCGCCGTGAATGTAGGCAGTTATGGCGTGTCGGCCAGCGGCCTGTATGCCACGGGCGGGCAGTCCGGCTATGCGGTCAGCTATATCGATGGCAACCTGATGATTACGCCCAAGGCCCTGACGGTGACGGGCGTGACGGCGGCAAGCCGCGACTATGACGGCACGCGCAATGCCGTACTGTCGGGCGGCGCATTGAGCGGCCTGGTCAGCGGTGAGACGCTGAACCTGGACCTGACGAACCAGAGCGGCGTTTTCGCCGACAAGAACGCGGGCAGCGGCAAGGTCGTCACTGTGGCGGGTGCGACCATCTCGGATGGCACCACCGGCCTGGCCAGCAACTACATCTTCAGCAATGCCAGCGGCGTGACGGGCACTATCACGCCGAAAGCGTTGACGGTGACGGGCGTGACGGCGGCAAACCGCGACTATGACGGCACGCGCAATGCCGTGCTGTCGGGCGGCGCATTGAGCGGCCTGCTTAGTGGTGAGACGCTGAACCTGGATCTGACGAACCAGAGCGGCGTTTTCGCCGACAAGAACGCGGGCAGCGGCAAGGTCGTCACCGTGACGGGCGCGACCATCTCGGATGGCACCACCGGCCTGGCCAGTAACTACGCCTTCAGCAACGCCAGCGGGGTGACGGCGATTATTTCCAAGGCCACCATCAACGGCGTGTCGAACGTGGGCGTCAACAACAAGACCTATGATGGCACGGCCACAGCCACGCTGACTGGCATGGCAACCTTCAGCGGCATCATCGGCGCCGACAGCCTGAGTGTCGCCGGCAATGGCTTGTTCAGCGACAAGAATGCGGGCACGGGCAAGAGCGTCGATGTCAGCGCCCTGACACTGGGCGGTGCGGACGCGGGCAACTATACGCTGGCCAGCACGATATCCAGCGGCGTGGCTAATATCACGCAGAAAGCGTTGACGGTGACGGGCGTGACGGCGGCAAGCCGCGACTATGACGGCACGCGCAATGCCGTACTGTCGGGCGGCGCATTGAGCGGCCTGATCAGCGGCGAGACGCTGAACCTGGATCTGACGAACCAGACCGGCGTTTTCGCCGACAAGAACGCGGGCAGCGGCAAGGTCGTCACTGTGGCGGGTGCGACCATCTCGGATGGCACCACCGGCCTGGCCAGCAACTACATCTTCAGCAATGCCAGCGGCGTGACGGGCACTATCACGCCGAAAGCGTTGACGGTGACGGGCGTGACGGCGGCAAACCGCGACTATGACGGCACGCGCAATGCCGTGCTGTCGGGCGGCGCATTGAGCGGCCTGGTCAGCGGCGAGACGCTGAACCTGGATCTGACGAACCAGAGCGGCGTTTTCGCCGACAAGAACGCGGGCAGCGGCAAGGTCGTCACCGTGACGGGCGCGACCATCTCGGATGGCACCACCGGCCTGGCCAGCAACTACGCCTTCAGCAACGCCAGCGGGGTGACGGCGATTATTTCCAAGGCCACCATCAACGGCGTGTCGAACGTGGGCGTCAACAACAAGACCTATGATGGCACGGCCACGGCCACGCTGACTGGCATGGCAACCTTCAGCGGCATCATCGGCGCCGACAGCCTGAGTGTAGCCGGCAATGGCTTGTTCAGCGACAAGAATGCGGGCACGGGCAAGAGCGTCGATGTCAGCGCCCTGACACTGGGCGGTGCGGACGCGGGCAACTATACGCTGGCCAGCACGATATCCAGCGGCGTGGCTAATATCACGCAGAAAGCGTTGACGGTGACGGGCGTGACGGCGGCAAGCCGCGACTATGACGGCACGCGCAATGCCGTACTGTCGGGCGGCGCATTGAGCGGCCTGATCAGCGGTGAGACGCTGAACCTGGACCTGACGAACCAGACCGGCGTTTTCGCCGACAAGAACGCGGGCAGCGGCAAGGTCGTCACCGTGGCGGGTGCGACCATCTCGGATGGCACCACCGGCCTGGCCAGCAACTACATCTTCAGCAATGCCAGCGGCGTGACGGGCACTATCACGCCGAAAGCGTTGACGGTGACGGGCGTGACGGCGGCAAACCGCGACTATGACGGCACGCGCAATGCCGTGCTGTCGGGCGGCGCATTGAGCGGCCTGGTCAGCGGCGAGACGCTGAACCTGGATCTGACGAACCAGAGTGGCGTTTTCGCCGACAAGAACGC
>NZ_JAPUBT010000014.1:5029-6643 GCF_030397665.1 Janthinobacterium sp. SUN073
CCGCGACTATGACGGCACGCGCAATGCCGTGCTGTCGGGCGGCGCATTGAGCGGCCTGGTCAGCGGCGAGACGCTGAACCTGGATCTGACGAACCAGAGTGGCGTTTTCGCCGACAAGAACGCGGGCAGCGGCAAGGTCGTCACCGTGACGGGCGCGACCATCTCGGATGGCACTACCGGCCTGGCCAGTAACTACGCCTTCAGCAACGCCAGCGGGGTGACGGCGATTATTTCCAAGGCCACCATCAACGGCGTGTCGAACGTGGGCGTCAACAACAAGACCTATGATGGCCAGAAAACGGCCACCTTGAATGGCACCGCGACCTTCACCGGCATCATCGGCGCCGATAGCTTGACGGTGGCGGGAAATGGCGAATTCAGCGACAAGAATGCGGGCACCGGTAAAACAGTGAACGTCAGCAACATCACCCTGGGCGGCGCGGACGCGGGCAACTACATTCTGGGTAGCACGATATCCAGCGGCGTGGCCGACATCGCCAAGGCCAGCATCAGCGGCGTGTCGAACGTGGGCGTCAACAACAAGACCTATGATGGCTTGACCACGGCGACCTTGAACGGCAGTGCAGTGTTTGATGGCAAGATGAACGGCGACAGCCTGACGGTGGCCGGCAGCGGCGTCTTCAGCGACAAGAACGCGGGCACCGGTAAAACGGTGAATGTCAGCAACATCACCCTGGGCGGCGCCGACGCGGGCAACTACATTCTGGGTAGCACGACGTCCGGCGGCGTGGCCGACATCGCCAAGGCCAGCATCAGCGGCGTGTCGAACGTGGGTGTCAACAACAAGACCTATGATGGCCAGAAAACGGCCACCTTGAATGGCACGGCGACCTTCACCGGCATCTTCGGCGACGACAGCCTGACGGTGGCGGGAAATGGCGAATTCAGCGACAAGAACGCGGGCACCGGTAAAACAGTGAACGTCAGCAACATCACCCTGGGTGGCATGGATGCGGGCAACTACGTTCTGGCCAGCACGACGTCCAGCGGCGTGGCGGATATTGCCAAGGCAACGATCAGCAGCGTGTCGAACGTGGGCGTGGACAACAAGAGCTATGATGGCTTGAGAACGGCCACCTTGAAGGGAACGGCAAGCTTTGATGGCATTATTGGCAACGACAGCTTGAGTGTTGCTGGCTCTGGCTTGTTCAGCGACAAGAATGCGGGCACGGCCAAGGTTGTCACGGTTAGCGGTATCACGCTGGCTGGTGCGGACGCTGGCAACTACATTCTGGGTAGCAATGCTTCCAGCGGCACGGCCGATATCACGCCGAAAGCCCTGACAGTGGCGGGCCAGGTGGCGGGCAGCAAGGTCTACGACGGCAATGCGGTGGCGCAAATCAGTGGCGGCAGCCTGGTCGGCCTGGTGGAGGGCGAAACGCTGGTCATCGCCGGCCAGACGGCGGCCTTCAGCGACAAGAATGCGGGCAACGCGAAAACCGTGACGGTCAGCGGCACGACCTTGCTCGACGGGGCGGGGGCGGCCAGCAACTATACGGTGGTCAACCCGACCGGTTTGACGGCCAGCATCACGCCGAAAGCCCTGACGGTGGCGGGCCAGGTGGCGGGCAGCAAGGTCTACGACGGCAATGC
>NZ_JAPUBT010000014.1:6743-175262 GCF_030397665.1 Janthinobacterium sp. SUN073
CGGGGCGGGGGCGGCCAGCAACTATACGGTGGTCAACCCGACCGGTTTGACGGCCAGCATCACGCCGAAAGCCCTGACGGTGGCGGGCCAGGTGGCGGGCAGCAAGGTCTACGACGGCAATGCAGTGGCGCAGTTGCTTGGTGGCAGCCTGGTCGGCCTGGTGGAGGGCGAAACGCTGGCCATTGGCGGGCAGACGGCGGCGTTTGCCGACAAGAACGCGGGCAATGCGAAAACCGTCACGGTCAGCGGCACCACCTTGCTGGACGGCACTGGCTCGGCCAGCAACTACACGGTGGTCAACCCGACCGGTTTGACGGCCAGCATCACGCCGAAAGCCCTGACGGTGGCGGGCCAGGTGGCGGGCAGCAAGGTCTACGACGGCAATGCGGTGGCGCAATTGCTTGGTGGCAGCCTGGTCGGCCTGGTGGACGGCGAAACCCTGGCCATCGGCGGCCAGACGGCGGCGTTTGCCGACAAGAACGCGGGCAATGCGAAGGCCGTGACGGTCAGTGGCACGACCTTGCTCGACGGCTCCGGCTCGGCCAGCAACTACACGCTCAGCAACCCGACCGGCTTGACGGCCAGCATCACGCCGAAAGCCCTGACGGTGACGGGCCAGGTCGCGGGCAACAAGGTCTACGATGGCAATGCGGTGGCGCAACTGCTTGGTGGCAGCCTGGTCGGCCTGGTGGGCGACGAAACCCTCTCCTTCGCCGGCCAGACGGCGGCGTTCAACGACAAGAACGCGGGCAACGCCAAAACCGTGACGGTCAGCGGTACGACCTTGCTGGACGGGACTGGTTCGGCCAGCAATTACACGGTGGTCAATCCGACCGGGTTGACGGCCGGCATCACGACAAAAGCCCTGACGGTGACGGGCCAGGTGGCCGGTAACAAGGTCTACGACGGCAATGCGGTGGCGCAACTGCTTGGCGGCAGCCTGGTCGGCCTGGTGGGCGACGAAACCCTGGCCATCGGCGGCCAGACGGCGGCGTTTGGCGACAAGAACGTGGCGAACGCCAAAACCGTGACGGTCAGCGGCACGACCTTGCTCGATGGCACTGGTTTGGCCAGTAACTACACGGTCAGCAATCCGACTGGATTGACGGCCAGCATCACGCCGAAAGCCCTGACGGTGACGGGCCAGGTGGCGGGCAACAAGGTCTACGATGGCAATGCGGTGGCGCAATTGAACGGCGGCAGCCTGAGCGGCCTGGTCGGCGGCGAAACCCTGGCCTTCGTCGGCCAGACGGCGGTGTTCAGCGACAAGAACGCGGGCAACGCCAAAACCGTGACGGTCAGCGGCACGACCTTGCTGGACGGCGGCACCGGTTTGGCCAGCAACTACACGGTCAGCAATCCGACCGGCGTGATGGCCAGCATCACGCCCAAGGCCCTGACGGTGACTGGCCAGGTGGCGGGCAACAAGGTCTACGATGGCAATGCGGTGGCGCAACTGCTTGGTGGCAGCCTGGTCGGCCTGGTGGGCGACGAAACCCTGCTCATCGCCGGGCAGACAGCCGTCTTCAGCGACAAGAACGTAGCGAACGCCAAAACCGTGACGGTCAGCGGCACGACCTTGCTCGACGGTTCCGGTTCAGCCAGCAATTATGCGGTCAGCGACCCGACGGGCCTGACGGCCAGCATCACGCCGAAAGCGCTGACGGTGGCGGGCCAGGTGGCGGGCAACAAGGTCTACGATGGCAATGCGGTGGCGCAATTGCTTGGTGGCAGCTTGCTCGGCCTGGTGGGCGGCGAAACCCTGGCCATCGGCGGGCAGACGGCGGCCTTCAGCGACAAGAACGCGGCCAGCGCGAAAACCGTGACGGTCAGCGGCACGACCTTGCTGGACGGGACTGGTTCGGCCAGCAACTACACGGTCAGCAATCCGACCGGCTTGACGGCCAGCATTACGAAAAAGGCGCTGACGGTGGCGGGCCAAGTCGCGGGTAACAAGGTCTACGATGGCAATGCGGTGGCGCAACTGCTCGGGGGCAGCCTGGTCGGCCTGGTGGCCGACGAAACCCTGGCCATCGGCGGCCAGACGGCGGCCTTCAGCGACAAGAACGTGGCGAACGCCAAAACCGTGACGGTCAGCGGCACGACCTTGCTCGACGGGTCGGGTGCGGCCAGCAACTATACGGTGGTCAACCCGACCGGTTTGACGGCCAGCATCACGCCGGCGTCCATCAGTGCCATTTCCGGTATCGTGGCAGCGAACAAGGTGTATGACGGTGGCACGGCGGCCAGCCTGAACCTGGCGGGCGCCAGTTTCAATGGCATGGTGGCCGGCGACGTCCTGAGTCTGGGCAGCGGACCCGTTCTTGGCACCTTCAGCGACAAGAATGCGGCGCTGGGCAAGACCGTGGTCATCAGCGGTTTGGGCCTGGCCGGTGCCGATGCGGGCAACTATGTGCTGGCCAGCAGCCTGGCCAGTACCACGGCCACGATTACGCCAGCCGCCCTGACGGTCAGCGCCAGCGGCGTCAACAAGGTGTATGACGCCACCACGACTGCCGCCGTTTCCTTGCGCGACAACCGCATCGCAAATGACCAGCTGAGTATTGCCAGCAATGGCGCCATTTTCAGCGACAAGAATGCGGGCGTGGGCAAGACGGTGACGGTGGCAGGCATAAGCCTGAGCGGCACGGATGCGGGCAATTACGTGGTCAACACCAGCGCCAGCACCACGGCCACGATCTCGCAGGCAGCGCTGACGGTCAAAGTCGATAACACTGAAAAAGACCAGGGACGCGTCAACCCCGACTTCAGCGCCGGCTACAGCGGCTTGCTCGGTGGCGACACGCTGGCCGCCGAAGTGAGCGGCAACCTGGTGTTCAGCACGCCGGCGACTACGGCTTCCGCAGCTGGCAACTATCTGGTCTCGGCATCGGGTCAGGCGTCGAACAATTACGCCTTGAACTATGTGGAAGGCGTGCTGAAGGTCAAGCCGACGGAAGCGCTGCAAAGCGCTGTCGCCAGCGTGATCGCGGCCGTTGCCGTGGCGCCGTCGCAGGGCAATATGGTGCAGGCCGACATGATCGTCAGTGGCGAAACGGCGCCAGGCAAGCCTGCCGCCACGCAGGATACGCCGCGCGAGGCAGAGAAGGGTGGCGCAGGCAGCGCGCCGGTGGTGCAACTGGCCAGCAACGTCGTCAGCAATGTCCTGCCAGGCCTGCGCTTGAGCGTGATCGATAGCGGCCTGCGCTTGCCAGTCGAGATTTCCGTCGGCACGCGCCAGGACAGCCAGTAAAGCACGCGGCGTCACCGCGTGGTGTCGCCCGAGATGCCGCTTCGTGTTTCGAAGCGGCATTTTTTATGCCGTCGCGTCGTCGCAACACTCTTATAATGGCTGCACCATCCTTGTTTTCCGTCAGACGAGCAGCGCAGAACAGAAAGTACCATCGCATGACATCCCATTTCATCGGCGTAGCCGGCTTGCCACGCGCAGGTTCCACCTTGCTGTGCCAGTTGCTGGCGCAGCATCCCGACCTGCATTGCGAAGGCAATAGCTCCCCCCTGTGCAATACCTTGCTGGGCATGCGGCGCATGGTCAGCGACGATGCTTTTTTCCTGTCGCAGCTCGACAGCACCTTCGACGCCAGTTATGGCCATCTGAAAACAGCCATGCAGGGCTTCTTGCGCGGCTGGTATCAGGATTGCGGCAAGCAGGGTGTGGTGGACAAGAACCGCGCCTGGCTGCATTGCGTGGAGATGCTGCTGCAACTGGCGCCGGAAGCGAAAGTCATTGTCTGCGTGCGCGAACTGGGCCAGGTATACGGCTCCATCGAAGCGCAGCACCAGCGCACCATTCTTGTCGATTTTATCGATCACCTGGCCGATTTTGACCGCATGGGGCGCGCGGACATGCTGTTTGCCAAGGACCGCACCATAGGCGCGCCCCTGAGTTCCCTGCACGCTGTGCTGGACCTGCCGGTCGAAGTGCAGCAAAAGCTGTATTTCGTGCGCTTTGAAGACCTGATGGCGCGGCCGGTGGAATGCATGTCGCACCTGTACGCCTGGCTGGGCCTGGCGCCATGGCAGATCGATCCGCACGATCTGGCCGTGGGCATCCAGGAGAGCGACAGCCATTACCGCATGAAATACACGCACCGCCAGCAGGCGACCATCAGCGCGCCCAGGCCGCATGCGATACCGCCGCGCATCCAGGCGCAAATCGAGGAGGCGTATGGCTGGTTTTATGAGCTGTATTATCCGCAACACCAGCGCGCGGCAACGCCATCCGCCTGATAATACCTGCGGCAGTGCTGATACCACTTGCCGCAACGCTGCCGGCGCGGTATTGCCGGCAACTGGCGAAAATCCTCCTATTTTCTCTTCCCTGACTCTTCGCATGGCGTACCGTGGTCGTACCGCCTGACGGCACTGGTATTGTAAAAAACCCCGTTATATAAAACCACTTGACTACCAATTTTTGGCGTCGCATTCTCTGTGCAGAAAGCCGATGCTTCGCTGTGCTTTCTTTACGTACAACATAAAAAGCTACTTCGATAGTTTTCGTACAACGTTCAGGAGACATTGTGAAGACACGGCAAATTAGCCGGCTGGCCTCGCCTTTGATGGCTGGCCTGCTGGGCAGCGCGCTGCTCGCTTGCGGCGGCAATTCCACCACCGAACCCCCATCGACCCTGCTGGCCGCGACCATCGCCAGCGACAGTTGCGCGCCCTGGAGCGCCGCTGCTGTCTACACGGCAGGGCAGTGCGCCGTGTACGACGGCAAGGTGTACCGGGCCAAATGGTGGGTGCAGGGCACGGCGCCGGGCAACGACCAGTGGGGACCGTGGAGCCTCGATACCACCACCCCGACACCCACGCCCACTCCCACTCCCACTCCCACTCCCACTCCCACTCCCACGCCAGGCGTGCCCACCAAAGCCCAGGCCGAGGCGAACGAGGCGGCGCTGACGAACAATGATTTCTTCCGCAAGGTCAAGGCCTCGATCCGCACCCTGGGCAATGCGGCCGTCGAAGCCGTGCAGCCTGGCCTGGCCAACAATCCGCTCAACGTCAAGCGCGTCGAACGCCTGCTGCCGGCGGCGAAGTGGGATTATTATTTTGCCGCGCGCGACGCCAGCTATACCTATCAACGTTTCCTGCAAGCCGTGGCCAAGTTCCCCGCCGTGTGCGACGACTACAGCGACGGGCGCAATGCGGACGCCATCTGTCGCCACAGCCTGGCCACCATGTTCGCCCATTTCGGGCAGGAAACGGGCGACCATAACGCCAGCAGCCCCTTGCCGCAATGGCGCCAGGGCTTGAAGTATTTGCGCGAACTGGGCTGCGACGAGACGGGCGCCGGCTGCGGCTACAACATCGAGTGCGCCGACCCCGTCTTCAACAAGGTCTGGACCTGCGGCAAGAACGCCGACGGCAGCTTCAAGAAGTATTTCGGCCGCGGCGCCAAGCAGCTGTCGTACAACTACAACTACGGTCCGTTTTCGCAAGCGATGCATGACGGCGATCAAACGGTACTGCTGAAAAACCCGGACCTGGTGGCGTCGACCTGGCTGAACCTGGCCTCGGCCACGTTCTTCTTTGTCTATCCGCAACCGCCGAAGCCGTCGATGCTGCATGTGCTTGACGGCACCTGGGTGCCGAACGCGGTCGATACGACGGCCGGCGCGGGCAATAATTTCGCCACCACCATCATGATCATCAATGCCGAGTGCGGACAGGGCACGGAAAAGCAGGCCGCGCAAAACCGCATCGATTACTACAAGCAATTTGCCGCCGACATGGGCTGGGATTATTCCGGCGAACAATTATCGTGCGCCAACATGCAACGCTTCACCCCGGCCAGTTCCGCTTCCTACAACATTTATTGGGAAAAGAATTGGAGCGCCGGTGGCGACAACCAATGCCAGCTGGTCAGCTATCAGACGCCGTACAGCGCCTTGCTGGCCGGAAACTACGTGAAATGCGTGGAAGCCAACTGGAATGTGAAGTTGCAGTAACAGCAAGCGCAGGAAAGCCGGCCAGGGATCACAGTTGACAAGAGCCCCCATAGGGGCCTGCAACAAGCTCTCGATGTATAACCATAACGGAGACAGACACCTCATGAAATCGAATGCATTATTGATGGCCCTGCTCAGCGGCGTGCTCGTCGCTTGCGGCGGCGGCCAGGAAGGCACGACCGCCACCCCGAACACCTTGCTCGCCGCCGTCGAAGCGTGCGCCGTCTGGGATGCCGCCACCGCCTACACGGGCGGCCAGTGCGTGCTGTACCAGGGCGTCAGCTACAAGGCCAAGTGGTGGACGCAGGGCAATGTCCCCAGCGCCGCCGACCAGTGGGGACCATGGGCCGTGACGGATACGCCGACCCCCACGCCAACACCAACACCCACGCCAACACCCACGCCAACACCCACGCCAACACCCACGCCAACACCTACCCCCACTCCGACACCCACGCCTACCCCCACGGCCTGCCGGCCGGACGGCTTGATCTCGGCCGTACCGAATGTGCCGTATTGCAAGGTATATGACGCGAACGGGCGCGAAGTGCTGGGCAATGGCTTGAACCGGCGCATCGTCGGCTATTTCGCCAGCTGGCGCACGGGTGTCGATGGCAGCCCGACTTACCTGGTGAATAACTTGCCGTGGGATAAGATCACCCACCTGAACTATGCGTTCGCTTCCGTCGATCCGGCCACCTCGAAAATCGCCATCGGCAGCGGCGCGGCCAATCCCGACACGGGCCTGACCTGGCCGAACGTGCCGGCGGCGGCCATGGACCCGTCCTTGCCGTACAAGGGGCACTTCAACTTGCTGGCGCAATACAAGAAGAAGTACCCGGGCGTCAAACTGATGATTTCCGTGGGCGGCTGGGCCGGCAGCGGCGGCTTCTACACGGCGACGACGAATGCGGACGGCAGCATCAACACGGCCGGCATCAACACCCTGGCCGATTCCATGGTGGCGTTCGTGCGCCAGTACAACTTCTTCGATGGCGTCGATGTCGATTACGAACACCCGACCACCAACAATGAAGCGGGCAATCCGAACGACTTCGCCGTCTCGAAACCGCGCCTGGCCGGCCTGATGACGAGCTACAACGTGCTGCTGAAAGTGCTGCGCCAGAAGCTCGACGAAGCGGCGGTGCAGGACAATAAATACTATCTGCTGACCATTGCCGGCTCCGCCTCGGGCTGGGTCTTGCGTGGCGAAGAAAACATGTCGGGCTTGAAATATCTCGATTACGCCAGCCTGATGACCTACGACTTGCACGGCGCGTGGAACCAGTATGTGGGACCGAACGCGGCGCTGTTTGACGATGGCAACGATGGCGAATTGCGTGCCGGCAACGCTTACCAGTACCAGAACATCGGCTACCTGAACACGGACTGGGCCTACCGCTACTACCGGGGCGCCATGCAGGCGGGGCGCATCAATATCGGCGTGCCGTTCTACACGCGGGGCTGGAAGGATGTCACGGGCGGCACGAACGGCCTGTGGGGCACGACGCCACTGATCAGCTCCACCATCACCTGCGCCGGCACCAAGACGTGCGGCACGGGCGCCACCGGCATCGATAACATGTGGTTCGACCTCGACTCGCAAGGCAAGCCCACGCCCGGTGGTGGCAACCCCATCTGGCATGCGCTGAACTTGCAAAACGGCATCGTGCCAAGCTACCTCGACGCGTATAAAGTCACGGACAAGGCACTGGTAGGCACGTATGTGCCGTACTACAGCAGCACCATGGTGGCGCCGTGGCTGTGGAATGCGACCAAGAAAGTGTTCATTTCCACGGAAACCACGCAGTCGATCGCGGCCAAGGCCCAGTACATCGTCAACAACAATATCGGCGGCGTGATGATCTGGGAAATGGCGGGCGACTATGCCTGGGATGCCACGCGCAATGGCGGCAAGGGCGAGTACTTCATGGGCACCACCCTGACGGACGTGCTGTACCAGGCCTTCCGCACGGCTGGCGTGTATGGCAACAAGCGCGCCGAAATCGCCATGCCGGGCACGGCGGCCAACGTCAGCATTACTTTGGGCGGCTGGAAGCTGGGCGATAACAACTTCCCCATCAACCCGGTGATGACGGTGAAGAACAACACGGCATCGACTTTGCCGGGCGGCACCGTGGTGGAGTTCGATTATCCCGTGTCGGCGCCATCGGACATGAGCGACCAGTCCGGCTTCGGCTTGACGGTGATCAATGCCGGCTACACGGGACCGAACAATATCGGCGGCTTCACGAAGAACTACAACCGCGCCCGCTTTGCGATTCCCGCCTGGCAATCGCTGGCGCCGGGCGGCTCCGTGGCGCTGACCCTGAACTACCGCCTGCCGATCTCGGGACCGGCCAATTACACGGTCACCGTGGGCGGCACCAGGTACGCATTGACGCAGGAGTACCCGGAATTGCCGGTGGCGCTGCCGTAAGTTGCATCCGGTAGGGTAAACAGGAAAGGGCGGAACCTCGGTTCCGCCCTTTTTAGTGTTTAACGCTGAACCAGTTTAGAACCAGGTTTCTACCTGGAAACCATACGAGGTGCCGCTGGTATTGTTGTTGTAGATCGGGCCGCCGTTGTTCGACGCATTGACCGACGCGGTGGCCGCATCGTTCCATTTGCCGTATGTGACAAAAGCGCGCAGTTCAGGACGCGACCACAGGCCAGGGCCGGCCGAGATCGTCGGCGCGATGGTCAGCTTGGTCAGGCGCTTGGCCGGCAGGCCACCCGCTTGCGTCACTCTGTCCGTCCCTAGTTCACCCACCAGCTTGAAGTTGTTGGTGAACGCGTACACAGGGCGCACGCCGACCGAGGTCCAGGTCGAGGAACCATTGGCGTTCGACTCGTCTTTTTGCCACAGGGCGACGAATTCCATGCCAAAGTTTTCCATCGGCTGGATCGCCATGTCATTGAAGATGCGCGTGCGTTTCACGTCCGAACCCAAACCGGTGTCGCCCGAGGCGCCGAATTGCGCGCCCTTGCCCGTACCAGGACCGACGCCGTATTGCACGCCGAAGGTATTGCCGCCGCCAAACACTTTACCTTGACGGTGGAAGGCCGACAGTTGCCAGCCGTTATTGCGCTTGCCGAGGATGTCGTTGTCCTTGCCTTCGCCGATGATGTAGGTCGCGGCCAGGTCCAGCGTGCCGTTTTCATTGACGGGAATCTCGCCGTAGATGAAGTTCTGGCGCACGGCCGAACGGGTGCCGAGGAAGGCACCCGGCTTGCCGCTGATCGTGCCGAGGCTGTCATCGAACTTGTTGAAGTCGTTGTCCTTGAAGAAGGCGTACGAGAATTTACCCGGTCCTGCAGGAATGCGGTCCAGGCCGGCGCCCGTGCCGTTCATGTTGATGTATTGCAGATCCAGCATGTGGATGTCAGGACGGTAGTAGAAGCGCTTACCGATCCAGGCCGTGCCGCCGTTCAGGAAGTCCAGTCCCTGCGCTTCGACATACGCCTTGACGATGCCCACCTTGTTGTCGCCGAAATCCGAGTTTGGCGCGTAGGCGTTGACCCAGATGGTGGCCAGGTAGTTCACGCCGCCGGACTTGGCGACGGACTTGGTGTAGCCGAATTCCGTGTAGGCGTCGCACTCATTGCCCAGACGATACTTCATGGTATTGCCGCCCAGACCAAAGCAGCCTTGCGAGCCGCCACCGCCCGAAGTATTGCTGCCGGCGCCGGCGCGCAGGTAGCCGTGGAAGCCTTCGGTATCGCTTGGGTACATGGGATCGGCAAGGGCGGAAGCGCTGGCGATGGCCAGGATCAGGGCAGGTAAGGTTTTCAATGCAGTGCGATTCATGCGGTCTCCAGAAAAATGTAGGTGGTAGCGCTGGCGCCCAAGAGGAGGGCCAGCGCATACGGTCTAATGCCGAAAACCAAGTCTAGCAGCGCTTTTTTAACCAGGCCGATACAAAACGTACAAGTGACGATACTTTCTTTCAAAGTGTTGTTTTTACTCAATATCGATACTCTGGTGCATAGCGGGTCTGCAAAAGAGTATCGAATTGCGGTTTTGGAGTATCAGAAAGTATCAAAGTCCGGTGCTACATTGTGGTCGTGGTGCTAAGTACCTGAGCATTGCCAACGACAAAAAACACTGGAGACACACAATGAAACGTTCCGCCATTGCCGCGCTGTGCGCCGGCGCCTTCTGCTTCGCCTCGTCCGCGATTGCCGCCACCGACCTGGTCATCGCCACCGTCAACAACGGCCACATGATCGAAATGCAAAAGCTCAGCAAGTTCTTCGAGCAAGCCAATCCCGATATCAAGCTCAAATGGGTGACCCTGGAAGAGGGCGTCTTGCGCCAGCGCATGACCACCGATATCGCCACCAAGGGCGGCCAGTTCGACGTGATGACCATCGGCCTGTATGAAACGCCCATCTGGGGCAAGAAAAACTGGCTGATCCCCATCAAGCCGGACGCCAGATACGATATCGACGACTTGCTGCCGGCCATACGCGAAGGCCTTTCCGGCGACGGCAAACTGTACGCGTCACCGTTCTATGGCGAAAGCTCGATGATCATGTACCGCAGCGACCTGGTCAAAAAAGCGGGCGTGACGATCGAAGACCGTCCCACCTGGAACCAGTTGCGTGACGTGGCCGCCAAGCTGCACGATCCGGCCAACGGCGTGTACGGCATCTGCCTGCGCGGCAAGCCGGGTTGGGGCGACAACATGGCCCTGATCACCACCATGGCCAATTCCTACGGCGGCCAGCTGTTCGACATGCAGTGGAAACCGCAATTTACCAGCAAGCCGTGGAAGGACGCGGTCACCATGTATGTCGACCTGATGAAGAAATATGGCCCTCCGGGCGCCGCCGCCAACAGTTTCAATGAAAACCTGGCGCTGTTCAACCAGGGCAAGTGCGGCATCTGGATCGACGCGACGATCGCCGCCTCCTTCATCACGGACCCCAAGCAAAGCAAGGTGGCCGACAAGGTGGCGTTTGCCCAGTCGCCCATCGGCGTGACGGAGCGGGGCGCCAACTGGCTGTGGATCTGGTCGCTGGCGATTCCATCGAGCTCGAAGCACCCGAATGAAGCGCAACGCTTCATCAACTGGGCCACCTCGCCCGATTACGTGAAACTGGTGGCCAAGGAAACGAGCTGGGCCAACGTACCGACGGGCACGCGCAAGTCGACATATGCCAGCCCCGAGTTCCAGAAAGTGGCGAAATTTGCCGCCGCCGAAGGCAAGGCCCTGGCCACCACGCGCGCCGTGCAAAGCACCATGCTGCCGTCGCCGTACGTGGGCGTGCAATTTGCGTCCATCCCAGAATTCCAGGTGATCGGCGTGGCGGCCGGCCAGCAGATGGCGGCGGCGCTGCTGGGCAAGGTGACGGTCGAGCAGGCGCTGGAGTTGTCGCAGCAGACGGCGGAACGCGAGATGCGTAAAGGTGGTTATTACAAGTAAGACGATAGCCTGCCAAACCTGCTGCGCGGTTTGTAGTATGCAAACAGGTGATGCTGTTGTAACCCGAAAGGCGAAAGCTGGGGTCGGACCCTCAGGGTCCGACCCCGGTATCTTGGCCTTGCGGGTTTAAAAGATACCTTACGTCTCAAGAGAACCCTATGAAACGCCTTATCCCCCGGACTTTGCTGACGCCGGCCGTGGTCGCCGTCTCCGTCATTTCCGTGATCCCGCTGCTGATCACCCTGTTTTACGCGTTCGTGCGCTATTCCATGCTCGATCCGAGCGGCCATCCTTTCCATGGCCTGGCCAATTTCCATTTTTTCTTTACCGATGCCTCGTTCCTGCCCGCATTGCAGAACACCTTTACCCTGCTGTTTTCCGTCATGCTGATCACGGTGGTGCTGGGCACGGCGCTGGGCTTGCTGATCAATGAAGCGTTCCCCGGGCGCGCCATCGTGCGCGTGCTCTTGATCTCGCCGTTCCTCGTCATGCCGGCCGTGAACGCCCTGATGTGGAAGAACATGCTGCTCAATCCGATCTACGGCCTGTTCGCGCAAATCAGCATCTTCTTTGGCGCCACGCCCGTCGACTGGCTGTCGGCCCACCCGCTGTTTTCCATCATCATGATGGTCTCGTGGCAATGGCTGCCGTTTGCCTGCCTGATCTTCATGACGGCCCTGCAATCGATGGACCGCGAGCAGCTGGAAGCGGCGCGCATGGATGGCGCCACCTATTTGCAGCAGTTGCGCTATCTCTACATTCCCCACCTGGGCCGCGCCGTCTCGGTGGTGCTGATGATCGAGATGATCTTCCTGCTGTCGATCTTCGCGGAAATCTTCACTACCACGGGCGGCGGTCCCGGTTTCGACACGACCACCATCACCTTCATGATCTATCAGCAGGCGCTGCTGTCGTATGACGTGGGAGCGGCCTCGGCCGGTGCCCTGTTCGCCGTGCTCATCGCCAACATCGCCGCCTTTTTCCTGATGCGCGTCATCGGCAAGAATCTGTCGAAATAAGGAGACCTTGATGCATAGCAAATTCAATCTGTATGGCCGCACGGCCGCCGCCTGGCTGTGTGCGCTGCTGCTGTTCTTTCCCATCTTCTGGCTGGGCCTGATGGCCTTCAAGACGGAAGGGCAAGCCATTTCCACGCCGCCCCTGCTGTTCTTCACGCCGACCCTCGACAGCTTCCGCGAAGTGCTGGCGCGCGACAATTACTTCGGCTACGCGTGGAACTCGCTGTTTACCAGCGTGGTGTCCACCGCCATCGGCCTCTTGATCGCCATCCCGGCCGCCTATTCGATGGCTTTCTTTCCCACGGGAGGCACCATCGGTTTGCTGAAATTCATGCTCAGCTCGCGCTACATGCCCGGCGTGGGCGCCCTGATGCCCATCTATATCTGCTACCAGTACTTCGGCCTGCTTGACACGCGCATCGGCCTGACCATCATGTTCATGCTGATGAACCTGCCCATCATGATCTGGCTGCTGTACACCAGCATGAAGGAGCTGCCGCGCGAAATTTTAGAGGCGTCGCGCATGGATGGCGCCACCGTGTGGGATGAATTCCGCCACGTCGTGCTGCCCCTGTCCGTGGGTGGCATCGCTTCCACGGCCCTCGTGTGCATGGTGTGGTCGTGGAATGAATCGTTCTGGTCGCTGAACCTGGGGGCATCGAACGCGGGCACGCTGGCCTGGCTCATCGCCTCGTATTCCAGCCCGGAGGGCCTGTTCTGGGCGAAATTGTCGGCCGCTTCCCTGATGGCCATCGCGCCCATCATGGCGCTGGGCTGGTTCTGCCAAAAACAACTGGTCCAGGGTATGACCTTTGGCGCCGTCAAGTAGCATCGAAAACAAATCAGAAATGAGACTATCATGGCTTACCTTCAACTGAGCAATATCGAAAAATTCTTTGGCGAGCACCGCGCCATCAAGGGCATCGACCTGGACATCCAACAGGGCGAGTTCGTCGTCTTCGTGGGACCGTCCGGTTGCGGGAAATCCACCCTGCTGCGCCTGATCGCGGGCCTGGAACCGATCGACGGCGGCAAGCTGTCGCTCGACGGGCGCGACATCACGAACGTGCCGTCGTCCAAGCGCGACCTGGCGATGGTATTCCAGTCATATGCGCTGTATCCGCACATGACGGTGTTCCAGAACATGTCCTTTGCGCTGAAACTGGCCGGCGTCGATCCGGCCATCGTCCGCGAAAAAGTCGACAAGGCGGCCGCCATCCTCGACCTGGGGAAATACCTGGAGCGCACGCCCAAAGAATTGTCGGGCGGCCAGCGCCAGAGGGTGGCCATCGGCCGCGCCATCGTGCGCGACCCGAAAGTGTTCTTGTTCGACGAACCGCTGTCGAATCTCGATGCGGCCCTGCGCGTGCAGACGCGCATCGAGATCGCCAAGCTGCACCGCGAGCTGGGCGCCACCACCATCTATGTCACGCATGACCAGGTCGAGGCGATGACACTGGCCGACAGGGTGGTGGTGCTGCGCGACGGGCAGATCGAGCAGCATGGCTCGCCATTGGAACTGTATGACCATCCCGCCAACCGTTTTGTGGCGCAATTCATCGGCACGCCCAGCATGAACGTGGTGCCCGCCGACGCCGCGCCGCAGTTGCTGGCGCAGGCGGGCAGCGCGGCGCAGGCGGACGGCTTCGTCGGCATCCGCCCCGAGCACGTGCACCTGGGCACGGCGCAGCCGGGCAGCGTGCCCGTCATCGTCGACCTGGTCGAGTCCCTGGGCGTGGAAACGCTGACCTATGTGCGCTTGCCGAACAATGTGCAGGTGGTCTCGCGCGGCGCCGAACGCAGCAGCCTGCAGCCGGGCCAGCAGACGCATTTGACGTTCGAACCGGGCTTCGTCCACTATTTTGACCGCGCCGGCAAGACCTATGCGGCCGCGAAAGGAGCGCTGTAATGGACGCCATCGCATTGAACCAGGCGAACCTGGCGCAGTTGCTGGCCAACGTGGCCGTGCCCGCGTACGCGCGCGAGACGCTCGTGGCCAGCATCGTGCATATCGGCGTGGGTGGCTTCTTCCGCGCCCACCAGGCCGTGTACCTCGACGACTTGCTGGCCTTGCCCGGCCAGGAACACGCGCAATGGGGCTATTGCGGCGTGGGCTTGCTGGCGCATGACGCGGCCATGCGCGACGCCATGCGGGCGCAGGACGGTTTGTATGCGGTGGTCGAGCGCAGCGCGGCCGGCGACTCGGCGCGCATCATCGGCAGCGTCGGCGAGTATCTGTATGCGCCCGACGAGCCGCAGGCCGTGCTGGAAAAACTGGCCGACCCCGGCACGCGCATCGTCGCGCTGACCATCACCGAGGGCGGCTACTACGTCAACCAGGGCACGGGCGAGTTTGACGCGGATCATGCCGATATCGTGCATGAACTGGCCCATCCCGAGGCGCCGCGCTGCTCGTTCGGCTACCTGGCCGCTGCGCTGGCCCTGCGCCATCAGCGGGGCCTGGCGCCGTTTACCATCATGTCCTGCGATAACCTGCAAAACAATGGCGACGTGACGCGCAAGATGCTGCTGGCCTTTGTCGCCCTGCGCGACGGGGAACTGGCGCGCTGGCTGGCCACGCATGGCAGCTTCCCCAACAGCATGGTCGACCGCATCACGCCGGCCACCACCGATGAACACCGGGCGCTGCTGCGCGATAGCTTTGGCATCCTCGACGCCTGGCCCGTGGTGTGCGAGCCGTTCCGCCAGTGGGTCATCGAGGATGAATTCCCGCAGGGCCGCCCGGCCTGGGAGCTGGTGGGCGCGCAGATGACGCACGACGTGCTGCCGTATGAAAAGATGAAGCTGCGCTTGCTCAATGCCAGCCACCAGGCCCTGTGCTACATCGGCATGCAGCTCGGCTACACGTTTGCGCATGAAGCGATGCTTGACCCTGGCATCCGCCTGCTCGTGCGGCGCATGATGGATGACGAGGTCACGCCCCTGCTCGATACCGTGGAAGGCATCGACCTGGAGCTGTACAAGGCTACCCTGATCGAGCGCTTTTCGAATCCGGCCGTGCGCGACCAACTGGCGCGCATCGGCACGGAAGGTTCGGCACGCATCCCGAAATTCGTGCTGCCGTCCGTGCGTGAAGCGCTGGCCCGGGGCGGCGCCATCAAGCTGCTGGCCTTCACGGTGGCGTGCTGGTTCCGCTACCTGGAAGGCCACGACGAGCTGGGGCGCGAGATGCCTTTGAGCGACCCGTATGCGGCGCGCCTGCGCGCGCTGGCGCTGCAGGGCGGCGCGGACGCCAAGCCGTTGCTGTCCCTGCGCGAGCTGTTCGGCGACCTCTGCGATACGCCCCCGTTCACGCAGGCGGTGAGCGATGCGCTGGCCAGCCTGTACGGGCTGGGCGCGCGCGCGGCGCTGGAACAGAGCGTGGCCTGAGGGGAGGGCGCGCCATGCCACGCAAAGCCGATGTTTCGTTGCCGCAGATGGAGCTGGAACAGCAGCGCGACGCCACGCCCGGTTTCGAGCCGAAAGGCAGTTTCGGTTTCATCCGCTACCTGGAGCACGGCTTTCCGAATGCGCTGGTGCGCTGGCATTATCACGACGAGTACGAGCTGCACCTGATCGTCGAGACGAGCGGCAAGGTCTTCGTGGGCGATTATATCGGCCAGTTTGCGCCCGGCCATTTGGTGCTGACGGGGCCGCGCGTGCCGCACAACTGGGTCTCGCTCGACACGCCGCCGGAAGGCGTGGCCCTGCGCGACATGGTGCTCCAGTTTTCGCATGCGCCGCTGGCGTCAATGGCCGCCGTCATCCCGGAACTGAAAGGGATTTTCCCGCTGCTGCAGCGTGCCCTGCATGGCGTGGAATTTTTCGGCGTCAGTGAGCAGTCGCTGCGGCGCTTCCGGCGCATCCGCGACAGCAGCGGCCTGCCGCGCTTCATCGAGTTTCTGACACTGCTGGGTGAACTGGCGCAGACCAGCGATTACCAATTGCTGTCGACGGTGCCCATGCAGTCGAGCGACGATGACGTGGCTTTGGCGCGCATCAGTTCAGCCATCAACTTCATCGTGCACAATTACAGCAGCCAGTTTTCGTTGAAACAGCTGGCCGAGCAAGTGGACATGCCTGAGCGGACGTTTTCGCGCTTCTTTCGCAGCGCCACGGGCAACAGCTTCACGGACTTCGTCAACCGCCTGCGCATCAACAAGGCGTGCCAGCTGCTGATGGAGACGGAGCGCTATGTCAGCAACATCTGCTACGAGGCGGGTTTTAACAATGTGGCCAATTTCAACCGGCGCTTCCTGGAATTGAAGGGCATGACGCCGAAGGAGTTTCGCCAGCAGGCGCTGGGCCGTTTTGGCGCCTGAGGTTTTTTGAGGTACATTCGATGACACGGGCGGGGACAGCCTGAGAGAGACAAGCATGGAACACCTATGGCAGAAGGACAGCGAGCGCAAGGCGCCCGAGCTGGAACGGGAAAGCTACGATGGCATCATCAATTACCTGGAACACGGCTATCCCAGCTCGCGCGTGCGCTGGCACTGTCACGAGGAATATGAGCTGCACCTGATCGTCGCCACCAGCGGACGCCTGTTCGTGGGCGATTATATCGGCGAATTCTCGCCCGGCCACCTGGTGCTGACGGGCCCGCGCCTGCCGCACAACTGGATTTCCAACGTGGTACCGGAAGGGGGCGTGGCCTTGCGCGACATGATCGTGCAGTTCGCCCACGCGCCGCTGGCCGGCGCCGCGCGCGTCATCCCCGAACTGCGCGAGCTGCTGCCGCTGCTGGAGCGCTCCAGCTATGGCGTGGAGTTTTTCGACATGGGCCACGAGGCCGAGCAGCACCTGGCGCGTATCCGCGCCAGGCATGGTGCCGAGCGCTTCGCCGAATTCGTGCAACTGATGAGCAAGCTGGCGCGCACGGCCAACTATCGCTTGCTGTCGAGCGCTTCGCTGCGGTCCTACGACGATGACGCCACCCTGGTCAAGGTGAATGCCGTCCTCAATTACATCACCGATAATTACCGCGAGCCGATTTCGGCGGAAATGCTGGCCGAGCAGGTGGGCATGTCGCTGAGTAAATTCTCGCGTTTCTTCCGCAAGGCGACGGGCAACAGCTTCACGGATTTCATCAGCCGTCTGCGCATCAACAAGGCCTGCCAGTTGCTGATGGATACCGACCAGTATGTGTCCAACGTCTGCTACGACGTGGGTTTCCAGAACGTGGCCAATTTCAACCGCCGCTTCCTGCAGGTGAAGGGCGTCACGCCCAAGGAATTCCGGCGCCAGGCCGATGGGCGCTTTGGCGGCATCGGCGGGCCTGTTGCGGATACGCCACGGGCCTGAAGGCTGTCATGGGCTTGTCACTTTGCCCAGTTACTCTCCACGGCTTCAATCCCACCTTAGCCGAGGAATGCATGAACACTGCTGTAACGTCGATCCCGAAACTGACCCTGTTGGCCATCGCCGCCAGTCTGACCCTGGCCGCTTGCGGCGGCAGCGATAGTACGCCGGCGGAACCTTCCAAGCCCGTGGCGCAGACGGGCGTGTTCCTCGACGGCGCGGTGGAAGGACTCGATTACGTGGCCGGCAGCGCGGCCAAGGCCAGCACCAACGCCAAGGGCGAATTCATTTGCAACCCGGGCGACACCGTGGCCTTCAGCGTGGGCGGCCTGGCCCTGGGTTCGGCGCCATGCGGCGCCGTCGTCACGCCGCTGGCGCTGGCCGCCAGCACGAACGTGGCGGACGACAAGGTCGTCAACCGCCTGCTGGCGCTGCAACTGCTCGATGAGGACAGCGATCCGTCAAACGGCATCAAGCTGACGGCCGAAGTGAAGGCGGCGCTGGCCGGCAAGACGCTGGACTTTGCAGGTGCTCCGGCCGTCTTCAACACGGCGCTGGCCGCGCACCTGGCGGCGGTAGGCGGGAAATTCGCCGGCCGCACGGTCGATGCCGAGCGCCGCGCGCTGGTGCGCGAGCATTTCGAAGACACCCTCGCCTCGAAAGCGGGCGCGCCCGTTAACGAGGCGCTGACGCAGGCCAATCCGGTGGGAGAAGTGAAAGTCACCGTGACGCGCTACCAGATCCAGGCGGCGGACAAATACTATGTGCCGTACGAAGGCGCGAATGCCAGGATCAAGGGCGAATTCCCGAACGGCTTTTTGCCGTCGTACGGTTCGGGTCTGGCCTACAAGGGCAAGAATGCGGCGGGCGACCTGGAATTCTATGGCTTGACGGACCGTGGCCCGAATGGCGACGGCCCGCTGCTGCCCGATCCTTCGGGCAAGGGCACCATTGGCAGCAAGATCTTCCCGTCGCCGAGCTTTACGCCTTCGTTCGGCGTGATCACGGTGGGCAAGAACGGCGCCGTCCTGGGTTCGAGCACGCCGATCAAGGTGTCAGCCACCGTCAACAGCTCGGGCTTGCCCGTGCCCGTGGGCGCGGTGGGCAATTCGGCCGAGATTCCCGTCATGGATGCGATGAAGTTCGACGCGGCCGGCAAGGCAGTCTTCAACGCGGGCGGCCTCGATTCGGAAGCCATCGTCGTCGATGCGAAGCGCAATGCGCTGTGGGTCTCGGACGAATACGGCCCCTTCATCGTCAAGATCGATGCGGCCACCGGCATCATCCAGGCCAAGTACGAACCGGGCAAGGGCTTGCCGGCGCTGTTCGCCAAGCGCCGCGCGAATCGCGGCATGGAGGGCATGACGCTCGACACGAGCAATGACAAGCTGTACGCCTTCCTGCAAAGTCCCTTGTCCGATGGCACGGCACCCTACACGGTAACGAAGAAGAATGAACAGGTCGAGCGCTTCGCCCGCTTCACGCGCTGGATCGAATTCGACCCGACGACGGGCAGCAGCGGCAAGATGTTCGCCTACCCCTTGAATGCGGCCGACTACCAGGATGGCCGCACGGGCAACGCCAAGCTGGGCGACATGGTGGCGCTGGGCGGCGGCAAGTTCCTCGTCATCGAGCAGGGCGCCGCGCCATCGGGCAAGGTCTTCAACAAGCTGATGCTGGTCGAACTGAAGGGCGCCACGGACATTGCGGCCGCCGCCTTCAACGCGACGACCTCCGACCTGGAAAAAAGCAGCATGGGCGGTGCGGCCGTCAATGGCGCCGACTGGGCGGCAGTCACGCCGCTGAAGAAAACCCTGCTGCTGGACTTGAACGCCATCGGCTGGGCGGCGGAAAAGGCGGAAGGACTGACCCTGATCGACGACTCCACCATCGCGCTGGCCAACGACAATGACTTCGGCCTGAAGACGAAGATCTTTGACGCGAATGGCGTGGAAGTCGATGGCGCCGACGTCACGAAGTGCACGGTCGACGCCAACGGCACCATCGTCACCAGCAGCGCGGCCGGCTGCAATGCCGCCAACACCATCCGCGTGGCGCGCGGCGACGACCGCGAACGTCCTAGCCGTTTGTGGATCGTGAAGTTCGCCAAGGCGCTCAATACGTATTGATGTGATGTGCCGTGTCGGATTACGCGGCGCTGCGCGCCGCTAATCCGACCTGCACGACAAAAAGCCGCGCGGTGCAGAGATGCACCGCGCGGCTTTTTTAACCCTTGAAGGCGAAATACCGGGGTCGGACCCTGAGGGTCCGACCCCAGCCTTTGCGCTGGGGGTTATTTCTTTGTATAAGTGTTCAACCAATCGAGCACCGTGTGATGCCACAGCAGCGAATTGGCCGGCTTCAGCACCCAGTGGTTCTCGTCCGGGAAGACCAGCAGCTTGCTCGGGATGCCACGGCGCTGCAGCGCCGTGAAGGTGCCCAGGCCTTGCGCGGTAGGGATGCGGAAGTCCAGGTCGCCCTGCACCACCAGCATCGGCGTCTTCCAGTTTTTCACGAAGTTGACGGGATTGAACTGTTCGTGCCTGGCCGGTGCGTCGTAGTACGGGCCGCCGTTTTCCCACTCGGTGAACCACAGTTCTTCCGTCGCGTAAGCCATGCCTCGGTTGTCGAACACGCCGTCGTGGTTGACCAGGCATTTGAAGCCGTCCGGCCAGTTACCGGCGATCCAGTTCATCATGTAGCCGCCGTAGGATGCGCCCAGTGCGCAGCTGCGCTCGCGGTCCAGCCATGGAAATTTCTTGGTGGCCGCTTCCAGGCCTTTTTGCAGGTCGACCAGCGGTTTGCCGCCCCAGTCGCCGCTGATGGAATCCGTGAACTTCTGGCCATAGCCGGTGGAACCGTGGAAGTCGATGAAGACGGTGGCGTAGCCGGCGCCCGCATACACTTGCGGATTCCAGCGGTAGCTCCAGCTGTTGCCAAAGCTGCCTTGCGGGCCGCCGTGCACCAAAAAGGCGATCGGATACTTTTCACCGGCCTTGGCATTCCATGGTTTCATCACGTGGCCATACACGGTTTCGCCATCCGCGCCAGCGAACGAGAACTGTTCATATTCGCCGAAACGCACGTCGGCCAGCGCGGCCGCATTTTGCTTGGTCAGCTGGACCATTGGCGCTGTTTCCGACTTGGCGTCGAGTTTGCGCGTGTACAGCTGCGCGCCCGAGGCCAGATTCGCTTGCGCCAGCACGATGGTATTGCCGCGCACGTCGAAGTCGCCCACGGCGCCCTTGCCCGTCAATGCATTGACCTTGCCGCTGGCCGCGTCGATGTGGAACAGACGGTGCTGGCCCACGTCATCGGCGGCGACGAGGAAAGCCTTGCCATCCGGCGTCCAGCGGAAGTCGGCCACGGAACGGTCCCAGTCATCGGCCACGGTGCGCTTCTTGCCCGTGGCGACATCCATCAGCACCAAATGAAAACGGTCCGCCTCGAAGCCTGGCTTGGTCATGGCGACATAGGCCAGCGTGCGGCCATCGGGTGACCAGGTGGCTTTCGCATCCCAGGCCGGATTGTCGGCGGTGAGGTTGCGCGGCGCCTGGCCGCCTGCGGCAGGGATCGTGTAGACGTCGAAGTTGGTCGACCACGATTCCTGGCGGCCAGCCACGCGCACCGAGAAGGCCACCGTCTTGCCGTCCGGGCTGAAGTGGTATTCGCCGTTGTCGCCGAACGGTTTCGATGGCGCGTCGCCATCGAGGGTGCCGCTCAGGCTCAAGGGTGCGGCGCTGACCTTGCCGGTCGAGTCGATCGGCGCCGAGTACAGCGCGTTGCGGCGGCCATCGGCCCAGGTATCCCAGTGGCGCACGAACATCTGGTCGTAGACCATGCCGCTGGCCTTGTTTTTCGCTTTTTCATCGAGGCGTTTTTTCGTGCAGGCGATATCGGCGCAATCGAGGAAGACGCCCATGCTGAAGGCCAGGCGGTCGCCCTGCGGCGACAAGCGGTAGGTGTCGACGTCCAGTGCCAGGTCGGTGACCTTGGCCGCTTCGCCGCCGGTCAGGGGCAGTTGCCACACTTGCGAGGAGCCGGAGCGGCCGGACAGGAAGTAGATGGCGTCGCCGTTCGGCGACCATTGCGGATCGCTGGCACTGGCATCGCCACGCGTGAGCTGGCGTGGCGCCGCGTTCGGCGCGCGCAGGTCGATCATCCACAGCTGCGTATTGCCGCGGTTTTTGTCCAGGTTAGTCGTGCGCACCGTGTAGACGACGCGCGTGGCGTCCGGCGACAGCACGGGGCTGCCCACACGTTCCATGGCGACCATGTCTTCCACGGTGAAACCGCGCGGCGCGGCCACTGCCGGCACGGCGGCAGTGGTGGCCATGGCGGCACTGAATGCTCCCAAGAGCAGCAGACGTAAACTCATTCAAACTCCCGATTCTTATGACGACGTTATTGATATGGTATTGACGTGGCCGGCTGTACCGCCGGCAGCCCGACATCATAGCAATAAAGACGTCCCTGCTGCGGGAGTTGACCGCCGGTTAGCCGGCTGGCAGTGCCAGTTGGTCGAGTGGGCGGGCGCGCAGATGTTTTTTACAGAAACAGCTGTTTTTATGCAAAGTGCTAGACTGCCGGCCTTAGCTCACTACTCTCGATACCCATGCGCCTGACTTCCCTTGCCCTGACCACCGCCGCCCTGTTCGCCGCCTTGCCGGCCCAGGCGGCCCAGGCGGCCACCATGCCGACACTCGAACAAATCCATGCCGCCGTGCAGGCGGGCGTGGCCAAGACCCAAGCCAGGATGCAATCGTCGATACCGGTTCCCATTTCCGTCAAGGTCACCAGCCTGGCCGGCTGCCAGGAGTCGCAGGAAGTGCCAGGCGAAGTGGTGTGCCTGGTGGCCATGAGCGCGGGCATGCGCGACGGCTTTAATGTATTGCCCCTGCGTAAAGAGGGCGATACCTGGGTCGGCGTCGAACGCAAGAACGCCAAGTTCACCGGACCGTCGCCGGCCGAGGCGCAAGCGATGATACGCGCCTGGGCCAAGGAAGAAGTGGCGCGCGATCCGGACGCGGCCAAGGACGTGCAGATGCAGGAAGCGCAGAGCACCATGCAGGTCAAGGCCGTCAATGAATGCGACGTCAAGCGCAAGACGGGCTACCTGGTGTGCGACACGGAATTGAGCGTGCCGAGCCGTCCGGATGGCATCAAGACGGAATTGACTTTCATGCTGGACAGCGGCAACTGGCGCTACGTGCCGCGCTAGGCCACCAGCGGCCACACCGCTCGCGCATCATCTGATACTTCTCCCTGCATGGCGCCAGCGCCTTTTCGCGACGTCTGGCGCTGGTGCACGCCTTCCCTTCCTGCACAGCATGCCCGTGTGGTGGCCCATGAGGCCGCCGGCAGGCATGCGCCTCCATCATCGGCAGGATGCATACAGTTCCACAAAATCAATATGGATTAATTGATATATTTATTGATTAATTATTCATTTCCAATGAAAATGATAGAATTGGTGATTATTGCTGTATTTGTTGTGATTTTTCCATATAAACTAATTTATTTGGTTTAATCATTATTTTCGGCGTATGATATTGATAATGGGCAAGTAAATGCCGCGATCTGAATGTGTGGAGAACCGCCGTGTTGAAAAAAATAACAAGTAGTGAACTCATGTTGGGAATGTATGTCGAGCGCCTCGGCCGCTCCTGGCTTGAGAACCCGTTCTGGAAGCGTTCCTTTTTGCTCGAATCGCCGTCTGACCTGGAGCGTATCCGGGCGACCCGGCTCAGTGAAGTGTGGATCGACACGGCGCGCGGGCTGGCACCGCCTGAACCTGTTGCCGCGCCGCCCGTTCCCGCAGCCGACGCCGTCTGCAACGAAGCTGAAGTCCAGGCCGTCTCCGTTGCGAATGTGGCGCCCGCCCTGTCGCGCGAGGCGGAAATGGCGCATGCCCGGCGCCTGATCGAGCGCACGCGCCAGGCCGTGCAGACGATGTTTGACGAGGCGCGCATGGGCAAGGCCTTGGCCGTGGGGCAGGCCTACGAGCTGGTCGACGACATCGCCTCCTCGGTTCTGCGCGGCGGCGGCGTGTTGCTGGGCCTGGCACGCCTGAAAACTGCCGATAACTATACGTATATGCACTCGGTGGCCGTGTGTGCACTGATGACGGCGCTGGCCAGGGAGCTGGAGCTGGCGCCGGAGCAGGTGCGCTCCGCCGGCCTGGCGGGATTGCTGCACGACATAGGCAAGATGGCCGTGCCGTCCAGCATCCTGAACAAGCCCGGCAGCCTGAGCGACGCGGAATTTTCTTCCGTGCGCGCCCATCCGGCGGCCGGCCACCGCATGCTGATCGAGGTGGACGATATCGATCCGGTGGCGCTGGACGTGTGTCTGCACCACCATGAAAAACTCGATGGCAGCGGTTATCCCAAAGGCTTGTGCGGCGAGGAAATCAGCCTGTATGCGCGCATGGGAGCCATCTGCGACGTGTACGACGCGATTACTTCGAACCGGCCGTACAAGCAGGGCTGGTGCCCGGCCGAATCGCTGCGCCGCATGGCGGCCTGGCGCGGCGGGCATCTGGACGCGACACTGTTTGCCGCCTTCGTCAAATGCCTGGGCATTTATCCGCTGGGCACCCTGGTGCGGCTGCAATCGGAGCGCCTGGCCGTGGTGGTGGGGCAGGCGGCGGGCAAGACGCTGACCTCGCCCACGGTCCGCGTATTTTTTTCCATCCGCGCCGGCACGTGTATCGCACCCTGCGTCATCGACCTGGCGGCGCCGGGTTGCCAGGAGCGCATTGTTTCCACTGAAAGCGCTGCCCAGTGGGGCTTGCTGGACGTCGACCGCTACTGGGTCGGCGAAGCTGCCGTGGCATAGCGGCAGGAATAAAGTATATTTTGTTAATAATAAAATATTAAAATAATGGTGCCAGTGCCGCGTCCGTTTTCCTGCCTGGCGACCGTTCCTTGTCCGCATACCCGTCACCATACGGGCTACCACTGAGGATGTGACCATGCGAATCAATCTTCCCGTCAGCGATACCGAGATCACCCTGAGCGATACCGAGACCATCGTCTCGACTACCGACTTGCAAGGCAATATCACGTATGCGAACCCGTATTTCATCGCCGTCAGCGGCTACAGTGCGGAAGAATTGATCGGTGCGCCGCAAAACATCCTGCGCCATCCGGACATGCCGGTCGAAGCCTTCGCCGATTTCTGGGCCACCATCCGCTCGGGACGCTCGTGGAGCGGCATGGTGAAAAACCGCTGCAAGGATGGTGATTACTATTGGGTGCTGGCAAACGTGACGCCGGTGGTGGAAGACGGCGTGGCTGTCGGCTACATGTCCGTGCGCACCAAACCGACGCGTCAGCAGGTGGCGCAGGCTTCCGCCCTGTACGCGCGCATCAAGGCGGGGCAGGCCGGTGGCATCGCCCTCAGCCAGGGCGCGGCCGTGCGCACGGGCTGGCTGGCCAGGCTGGCGAGCTTGCGCGACCTGGCGCTGGGCAAGCGCATCGCCTGGAACCTGGGTGCGCTGGTGGTGCTATTGCTGTTGCAGCTGGCCTGGGATGCGGGCCTGTTGCCCGATGCGGCCCACGGCTGGCTGACGGGGCTGTCCGCGGCTGCCGTGTGTCTGACCGTGTATTTCTGGCATACCCTGCACAAGGCGGTGCTGCAGCCGCTGCAGCGGGCGCGCCAGGCCTGCGACGTGATGGCGGGCGGCGACCTGACGGGCGAGCTCGATACCACGCGGCGCGACGAGATGGGGCAGCTGCTGCGCTCGCTGCGCCAGCTGCGCGTGAACTTGCACTCCATCGTCGGCGATGTGCGCGGCAATTTCTTGCGTATCAGCATGGCCAGCCAGGAAATCGCCGCCGGCAATATGGACTTGTCGGGCCGCACGGAAGCGCAGGCATCGGCCCTGGAGCAGACGGCATCGAGCATGGAGCAACTGGCGGCCACGGTGCAGCAAAACAGCGGCAACGCCGTGCAAGCGAGCGATATGGCAGGCAAGGTTCATGGCCTGGCGGGGCGCGGCGGCGAAATCGTCGGCCAGATGGTGACGATGATGGCGGACATTAACGCCTCGTCAAAGAAGATCGGCGACATTACGGGCATCATCGAAGGCATCGCCTTCCAGACGAACATCCTCGCCCTGAACGCGGCCGTCGAAGCGGCGCGCGCGGGCGACCAGGGCCGTGGTTTTGCCGTCGTGGCGGGCGAGGTGCGCAGCCTGGCCCAGCGCAGCGCCTCGGCCGCCACGGAAATCAAGCAATTGATCACGGCCTCGCTGGTGCAGGTGCAGGCTGGCGCGAAGCTGGCGCAGCAGGCGGGCGTCAGCAGCACCGAAATGCTGGGCGCCGTGCAGGGCGTGCACGGCATCATGGCGGAGATCGCCTCGGCCTCGCGCGAACAGAGCCATGGCATAGGCCAGGTCAACATGGCCGTCACGCAGATGGATGAAGTGACGCAACAGAACGCGGCGCTGGTGGAGGAATCGGCGGCCGCCTCCGCTTCGCTGCAAGACCAGGCCTTGCAGCTGGAGCAAGCGATGGCCTTGTTCAAGCTGGAGCGCCGCGCTACAGCAGGCGCTCTGACAGCGCCTTGAAGTCCACTTGCGGTACGAGAAAGGCAAACGGCCTGGATACGGGCGGCAGTTGCCTCAGCATGCCGCAGTCGGCGCGCCCGGCCGTCAGCGCTTGCACTTGATCCACATCAACGGGCAAGTCAATTTCGCCGAAGACCAGCTTGCCGTTGCGCGGCACGTGCGCGATGGCCGCATCCTGGCAAGCGAGGAAGGCGACGGCAGCGTGCCAGTTGCCGAACAGCGTTTGCCAGTCGGCATCAAGATCGTGCTCCGCTGTGATGTCCGCCTGCACATCCAGCGCGGGGGCGCTGCCGGTGCCGGACGCAATGCC
Organism: Janthinobacterium sp. SUN073; assembly: GCF_030397665.1. Classification (GTDB taxonomy): domain Bacteria; phylum Pseudomonadota; class Gammaproteobacteria; order Burkholderiales; family Burkholderiaceae_D; genus Janthinobacterium. The sequence goes on from NZ_JAPUBT010000014.1 coordinate 33,356, forward strand.
GCAGTGCGCCTGCGTGGCGCTAACTTGCAGCGTCATGCCGGCGGCCAGGTGCGTCGGCAAGATATCGCTGAACAGCCGCGTGCCCAGCGCATGGGGCAAGCTGGCCATGATGTTTTTCAGGAAATACACGCAGGGCACGGCGGGCGCGCCCGGCGGCGTGTGGTCCAGATATAAACGCCAGTTGCTTTGCAGGGGCGATGGCAGCAGCCGGCGCAAGGGACCGGGCAGGGCAGGGCCGAAATGCCCGTGGCGGTAGGTCAGCACGGTAAACGGCGTCTTGCCGTCGCGCTGCCACAAGGCCACACCTGGGGGCACTAATTTCTGCGCGGCAGCGGCGTCGACCAGCCAGCTCACGTAGACGACGTCGCGCACGTCGCTGTGCAGGGTCAGGAAAGGCAGGCGCGCCATGACCGCCTGGCGCACATTGGCGAAACGCGTGCAATTGGCGAGCGCGGCAAACAGGCGCCCCGGCCAGCCCGCGCGCGGGTGACGATAGGTGTTGTCTTGCAATTGGGAAGTCTTTCGAGTGCGGTGATGCAGGCGGACGCCGCCGCCTGCCGGAAACGCTACGTCTTATTGCATGTGCCAGCCGTGGCTCACTACTATTGACTGGCCGCTCAGTGCCGTCGACGGGAAGGCTGCCAGGAAGACGGCCGTTTGCGCCACGTCTTGCGTGGTGGTGAATTCGCCGTCAATCGTGTCTTTCAGCATCACCTTCTTGATCACGTCTTCTTCGCTGATGTTCAGCTGGGCTGCCTGTTCGGGGATTTGCTTGTCGACCAGTGGCGTGCGCACGAAGCCGGGGCAGATGACGTTGGCGCGGATGCCGTCCTTGGCGCCTTCCTTGGCCACCACCTTGGCCAGGCCCAGCAAACCGTGCTTGGCGGCCACGTAGGCGCTCTTGAATGGCGAGCCTTCGTGCGAGTGCACGGAACCCATGTAGATGATGGCGCCGCCGCGGCCGGCCTTGATCATTTCGCGCATGCAGGCGCGCGTGGTGAGGAAGGCGCCGTCCAGGTGAATGGCCAGCATCTTTTTCCACTGCTCGAACGGGTAGTCGACGACGGGACTGATGATCTGGATGCCCGCGTTGCTGATCAGGATATCGATGCCGCCGAAATGGGCCGCGGCATCGGCCACGCCCTTGTCGACTTGTTCTTCGCTGGAGACATCCATGGCGACGGCAAACGCCTGGCCACCCGATTGCTTGATTTCCTCGGCCGTCTTGCTGGCCGCTTCCAGGGCCAGGTCGGCGATGACGACCTTGGCGCCTTGTTTCGCGTATTCAATGGCCATTTCCTTGCCGATACCACTGGCGGCGCCGGTAATCAGTGCGACTTTGTCTTTGAGTTGCATATTAATCCTTTGCATTGCGGGTTGGAGTGATCGTGGGAAGTCAGACTATGCCAGTATAGCCAGAAAACGCGTCAGGCATGACCCGCGCACGCCTGCAAACCGGCTTGCTTCTCCTGTAATTGCTGCAGGCGCCAGGCGCCGGGATTGGTGCCCGCCCAGACGCGGAACGCGTGGTTGAACGCGCTTTGTTCCTGGTAACCGAGCAGGAAGGCGATGTCGACCAGCGACAGATCCGGCTCGCGCAAATAATCGCGCGCCAGCCCGTAGCGGGCCTGGTCCAGCAGGGCCTGGAAGCTGGTGCCCGCGTCGGCCAGCTTGCGCTGCAGGGTGCGCGGCGTCACAGCCAGTGTGGCGGCAACGCTGGCCAGCCGGGCCGAACCCTGGCGCAAGCCCGCGACGATGGCCGCGTGCACTTGCGCCTCGATGCCGGCGCCGCTTCCCGTTTCGGTCTGGCGCTGTGCCAGCAACTGTTCCGCGTGCTGGCACAGCACGGGGTACAGGCTGACGTCGGCGTTTGGCACGGGCCAGTCCAGCAATTGCGCGTCGAAGGTGGCCGTGTTGGCATCCGCGCCAAAGGCGGGCAGGCTGCCCAGCACGCGCACGTATTCGTCGCGGTGCGTGGCGTGACGCAGCAGCTCGCCGCCGCCATCATGGGCAAACGCCAGCCGGGCCGGCGGCAGCGGCATGCCCGCCAGCCAGTCGCCGCACACTTTGACACCGGCAAAGACGCTGTCGACCAGGTGCCGGCTGGCGCCCGGGTAATTGCTGGCCCAGCGGTAATGCGCGACGGCGCCGTCGCGCTGCAGCGTCGAGCGGCCCAGGTCATGCGCCAGCCGCTCGTAGCGGGCCGTCTGTTCCAGTGCCTGGCCCACGCTCTTGCAACTGAGCAAAATCAAGCCATACGCGCTATAGGTGCCCATGCGTACGCGCTGGCCCACGTGCAGGCCGAAATGCGCATCGCCCGCCAGCTTTGCTGCCGCATCGAGCAGGCGCACGTAGTCGCGCGCGGCCAGGCTGGCCGCTGATGCTTCCAGGCTGTGCGGCGGCACGCCGGCCGCTTGCGCCAGGGTGGCTGCCGCGATGCCGTGCGCGCCGGCCGCTTCCAGCAGCGGCAGCAGATAGGCGCCGGCGACACGGCCGTCAGTACTTGTCATGATGGAACAATGCGATTGTCATGAAAAACCAATACCCTTGGCCTGTGGCGGCATATGCTGTTGAGAAGGCAAGGACAGTATAGCAAGCCGCCGTGGCGCGCAACTGGCCAAACACAGGGGATGTCAATGCAACGCTGGAATGGCTGGGGGGATGAGAGCGTCACGTACGCGCTGAGCGAGGAGGCGCTGGCCTTCCTGGGCGAGCGCCTGGGGCCGGGCAGCGGCATGCTCGACGCCACATTGGACGAAGCCTGCGCCCAGGTGCCCGCCTCGCGCCTGGCGCCGCATCCGCTGATCGACACCACGCCTGCCACGCGCGTGCGCCATGCGCTCGGTCAAAGCCTGCCCGACTGGTTCAAATTGCGCCACGGCCGCATCGGCGCGGTGCCCGATGGCGTGGCGTTTCCCGACAGCCCACTGCAGGTGCGCCAGTTGCTCGACTACGCGCGCCAGGCCTGCGTGGCCGTGATACCGCACGGTGGCGGCACCAGCGTGGCCGGGCACCTGACGGTCGCGGCGGGGTCACGCCCCGTGCTGGCGCTGAGCCTGCGGCGTTTGTCTGCGCTGGGCTACCTGGACCGCGAAGCGCAGCTGGCCACGTTTGGCGCGGGCGTCTACGGCCCCGACCTGGAAGCGCAGCTGCGCGCGCATGGCTATACCCTGGGCCACTATCCGCAGTCGTTCGAATACTCCACCCTGGGCGGCTGGATCGCCACGCGCTCGTCGGGCCAGCAATCGCTGCGCTATGGCCGCATCGAGCAGCTGTTCGCGGGCGGCGAGGTGGAAACGCCGTCCGGCACCCTGACGATTCCCACGTTTCCCGCTTCGGCGGCCGGCATCGATCTGCGCGAAATGGTGCTCGGTTCCGAGGGGCGGCTGGGCATCCTGACGCAGGCCACGGTGCGCATCTCGCCGTTGCCGCCCTACGAAGCGTTCCACGCCGTGTTTTTCGCCGACTGGGGCCAGGCACAGGCGGCCGTGAGGGCGCTGGCCCAGTCGCGCCTGCCCTTGTGCATGCTGCGCCTGTCGAACGCGCTCGAGACGCAAACCATGCTGACCCTGGCCGGCCACAAGAAACTGGTGGGACTGCTGGAGCGCTACCTGTCCCTGCGCGGCTGCGCGCAAGGCAAGTGCATGCTGATGCTGGGCGTCAGCGGAGAAGCAAAACCGGCGCGCGCGGCCCTGCGCGGCGCGCTGGCGCTGGCGCGGCGGCACAAGGGCGTGCACGTGGGACGCCACATGGGCGACAAGTGGAAGCAGGGGAGATTTCGCAACGTCTACCTGCGTAACGGCGCCTGGGAACACGGCTATGTCATCGACACGGTGGAAACGGCCGTCGACTGGCCCCGCGTCACGGCCATGATGGCGGCGCTGGAGCAGGCGGGCACCCATGCGCTGGCCGCGCACGGCGAGCAGGTGCACGCCTACACGCATCTGTCGCACGTGTATGCGCAGGGCGCCAGCGTCTACACCACGTATGTGTACCGGCTGGCGCCCACGTATGAAGACAACATGGCGCGCTGGCGCAGCCTGAAGGACGCGGCCTGCGCCGCCATCGTGGCCAATGGCGGCACCATCAGCCACCAGCATGGCGTGGGCACGGACCACGCGCCGTGGCTGGCCGCAGAAAAGGGAGAGCTGGGCATCGCCGCCATGCGCGCGCTGCTGCGCCAGTTCGACCCGCAGGGCATGATGAACCCCGGCAAACTGCTGCCCGACACCGGGGGCGGCTTGTGAACCGGGGGGAGTTGCCTGGCGTGCTGGCGCGCGACTGGGATGTGCTGATCGTCGGCGGCGGCATCACGGGCGCCGGCATCCTGCTGGAAGCAGCGCGGCGCGGCTTGAAGGCGCTGCTGGTGGAACAGCGCGATTTCGCCTGGGGCACGTCGAGCCGTTCATCGAAGCTGGTGCACGGCGGCTTGCGCTACCTCAAGCAGGGCCAGTTCGGGCTGACGCGCGAATCGGTGCATGAGCGGCAAGCCTTGCTGACGGATGCGGCGGGGCTGGTCGAGCCGCAGGGCTTTGCCTTTGGCGACTACGTCGGCAGGAAACCGGGGCGGCGCCAGTTCATGCTGGGCCTGGCCATCTATGACGTGATGGCGGGCCGGCGTGCGCGCCGCTATGTCGACGCGGCGGACTTTGCCATGCTGGCGCCGCACATCCGGCGCGAAGACCTGCAGGGCGGCATGCTGTACCAGGACGCCAAGACGGACGACGCGCGCCTGGTGCTGCGCGTGCTGCAGGAAGCGCGCCGCCATGGCGGCGTGGCCGTCAATTACCTGGGCGTGGCGTCCTTGCTGCGAGAGGGGCAGCGGGTCGTCGGTGCCACCTTGATCGATGGCGTCGGCGACGCAAGGTTGACTGCGCGCGCGCGCCTGGTGATCAGCGCCACGGGCGCTTGGGCCGACGGCTTGCGCGGCCAGGTGGGAGAGCAGCCGAAACTGCGGCCCCTGCGCGGCAGCCATCTGCTGCTGCCTGCCTGGCGCCTGCCGCTGGCGCAAGCCGTCAGCCTGATGCATCCGCACGATGGCCGTCCCGTGTTTGCGTATCCGTGGGAGGGCGTGACCCTGGTGGGTACCACCGATGTCGACCACGGCGCCAGCCTGGACCTGGAGCCTGCCATCACGCGCGGCGAACTCGATTATCTGATGACGGCGCTGCGCTGGCAGTTCCCGCAGCTGGCGTTGGGCGAAGACGACGTGCTGGCCACGTTTGCCGGCGTGCGCCCCGTCATCGACAGCGGCCAGCTTGACCCGTCGAAGGAAGCGCGCGAACATGCGCTATGGCTGGAAAACGGCTTGCTGACGGTGGCGGGCGGCAAGCTGACGACGTTCCGCGTGATTGCCCTCGACGCATTGCGCCGCGCCGCGCCACTGCTGCCGGACTGGCAGGCGGATTTGCGTCCCTTGCCGATTTTCGACGCAACGCCACCCCTGTCGGGCAAGGCCTTGCTGCTCGATGGCGAACAGCGCGCACGCCTGCTGGGCCGTCATGGCGCGGCCGCGCAGGCCCTGTGCGATGCGGCGCAGGATGGCGAACTGGCGCCGGTTCCCGGCACGCAGACCCTGTGGGCCCAGCTGCGCTGGGGCGCGCGCACCGAGGACGTGCAGCACCTGGACGACCTGCTGCTGCGGCGCACGCGCCTCGGTTTGCAGCTGGCCGGCGGCGCGCTTGCTATCATGCCGCGCCTGCGCGCCATTTGCCAGCATGAACTGGGCTGGGACGATGCGCGCTGGGACGACGAGCAGGCGCGCTACCTGGCCCTGTGGCGCAGTCATTACAGCGTGCCGCAAGGCGAATGAAGCAATGATAAAAACAGCGATAAAAATAGAAAAGAGGAGAGCATCATCGACACCACCCTGTTTGGCCAGCCCCTGGCGCTGGGCGACGCCCGCATCACCTATGACAGCCTGTCGTCGCTGGACCTGCGCCAGAGCGTGGAGCTTATCGTCGATGACCTGGGTGAAGACCTGCTGCAAATCACCTGCGCGAATGGCGACATCGTCGACGTGGGCTGGTATCCGGCCTGGAACGAACAGGGACGCTTGCGTGTGGTGGCCGTACGCGGGCAGGACTGGGAAGCGCCCGTCTTCAGCGCGCAACCGGAAAAAGATCCGCAGGCGCTGCTGGCCGCGCTGCGCGCCGCGCTGGCCAGCGTGGCATAAGCCATGGCCTGCGCAGCGGGCAATGGCCCGTATATCCTCTCCATCGACAATGGCACGCAAAGCGTGCGCGCGCTGCTGTTCGACCGGGACGGCAACCTGGCGGCCAAGGCGCAAGTGTTCCTCGAAGCGTATTACTCCGAGCACCCCGGCTGGGCCGAGCATGACGCCGACGGCTACTGGCAAGCCGTGTGCGAAGCGTGCCAGCAGCTGTGGCGCGGCACGGACATAGCCAAGTCCTCGGTAGCCGGCGTGGCTGTGACCACGCAGCGCGGCACGGTGGTCAATGTGGATGAACATGGCGTCCCCCTGCGTCCCGCCATCACCTGGCTGGACCAGCGCAGCACGCGCGACATTCCGCAACTGGCGCCGTGGTGGCGCGCCGCCTTCCGCGCCACGCGCCTCGATGGCACGATCGCCTATTTCCGCCGCGAGGCCGAGATCAACTGGATCAGCGCGCACCAGCCCGACATATGGCGCCGCACGCATAAATTCCTGCTGCTGTCGGGCTTTTTGAATCACCGCCTCTGCGGAAAGTATATCGACTCGACCGGTTCGCAGGTGGCCTACATCCCGTTCGACTACAAGCGCCACGCCTGGGCCGGGCGCTTCGACTGGAAGTGGCAGGCGCTGGCGATCCAGCGTTCCATGCTGCCGGAGCTGGTGACGCCGGGCACGCGCATGGGCGCCATCACGGCCGCGGCGGCGGCAGCGACGGGCATTCTTGAGGGCACGCCCTTGCTGGCGGCCGCCGCCGACAAGGCGTGTGAGGTGCTGGGCGCGGGCTGCGTCGAACCGCATGTGGCTTGCCTCAGCTACGGCACCACGGCCACCATCAACACGACCAACCGCAAGTACGTGGAAGTGACGCGCTTCATTCCGCCGTATCCGGCCGCCATGCCGGGCGCCTACAGCACGGAAGTGCAGATTTTTCGCGGCTACTGGATGGTCAACTGGTTCAAGGAGCAGTTCGGCGACCGCGAACGGGCGGCCGCGGCCGAAGATGGCACGGGCCTGTCTGCCGAAGCGCTGTTCGACCGCCTGGTCGACGCCGTGCCGCCCGGCTCCATGGGCCTGATGCTGCAGCCGTACTGGAGTCCGGGCATCAAAGTGCCTGGCCCGGAAGCGAAGGGCGCCATGATCGGCTTCGGCGACGTGCACACGCGCGCGCACATATACCGCGCCATCCTCGAAGGACTCGCGTATGCGCTGCGCGAAGGCAAGGAGCGCATCGAGCGGCGCAGCGGTATTGCCATTACGGAGCTGCGCATCGCGGGCGGCGGTTCGCAAAGCGACTCTGCCATGCAGCTGACGGCCGACATCTTCGGCTTGCCCGCCGCTCGTGCCCACGTGTATGAAAGTTCGGGCCTGGGCGCGGCCATCGCCGCTAGCGTGGGCCTGGGCTGGCATGCGGATTTTCCCGCCGCCGTGCAAGCGATGACGCGCAGGGGCAAGGTATTCCAGCCCCATCCCGAGCATCGGAAAATCTACGAGCAGCTGTACCGGCGTGTGTACCAGAAAATGTATGCGCGGCTGCAGCCCCTGTACCGCGAGATCGCCGACATTACCGGCTATCCGGAATAACTAGGCATTAAATCGTATTGCGAATCATTCGCATTCGATATATGATGTGTTCCGCATTTCACTAAGGCAACTTATCCCGGTGACTGCAGTGCGCCGCCGGCCATGCGCCGGCGGCGTGTCCGCGCGGGCAGGGTTCCGCCGCAACGCTTGCGTCAACGCCGCCGCTTGATCGTGCACCGCCTATCCTCTGCCCGGCTTTTTCATTCCAATAGCATCAAGTAACAAGCAAACCCAGGCAAGGATAGCGACGAAGAGCAGCAGCAAACAAGGATGGACCCCGCTGGCCGCCGCACTGGCGCTGGCATTGGGCGCCGCGCACGGCCCTGCGTGGGCGGCAGCGATGGCCGACAAGGCCGAGAAGGCTGACGCCGTGCAGATGCCCTCCATCAGCGTGTTTGGCGACGCCATCAGCGCCGGCACGGCCGGACGCTAGTACATCAACAGCGCCGACATCGAGCGCCAGCAGGCCGACAATGTCGCGTCCTTGCTCGACACCCTGCCCGGCGTGGACCTGGCCGGCACGGCCCGCCCCAGCGGCCAGAGCCTCAATATCTGGGGTTTTAATAAAGTGCAGGATGTGAAAGTCATCCTCGATGGCGTGCCCAAGGGCTTTGAAAAATACCGCCAGGGTTCCATCTTCATCGAGCCGGAGCTGATCAAGCAGATCGAGGTGAACAAGGGCGCGCATACCAGCCTGTATGGCAATGGCGGTTTCGGTGGCGTCATCACGGTCGAGACCAAGGATGCGCAAGACTTGCTGGAAGGCGGCGAGAAAGTGGGCGCCATGCTCAAGTACTCGCGCCATTCGAACAATGGCGAAAACGACGCCACCGTGGCCGTGTATGGCCGCAGCGCAGATGGTCGCTTCGATGCGATGGCATTTACCACGCAGCGCAAGTCCGACGATTTGCGCAAACCCGATGGCAAGCCATTCCGCTTCTCCGCCATCGACGCGCCATCGAGCCTGGCCAAGCTGAATATCCGGCTGACGCCGGAGCAGCTGCTGACCCTGACGGCCATGAAGAGCGGCAGCACGGGCTGGGGACCGTTCGCCGCCATGGGCGAGGACGTGCCCACGCCGACCGAGGCGGAAATCAGGAAGTACGGACTGGAAGAAGCGTGGCAGCGCAAGGCCGTGTACCGCGACCAGGACGACGACACCTATTCCGTGAAGTGGCAGTATGCGCCGCAGAACAATCCATGGATCAAGCTGACGGCCAGCGCCGGCTATTCGCACACGGACCAGCATGACAAGCGCCTGCCATCGGCTTCACTGGGTTCCTATCTGGGTTCGCTGGGCAACGAGAGCTGGGCTTCGTATGTGGACCGCATTTTTGAGGTGCGCAATGAAAGCGTGTTGACGACGGGCGCCGTGTCGCACGTGCTGCAAACGGGTCTGCAATGGCACAAGAATGTGCGCGATACCCTGATGTACTACCCGTCGTCGACGGCACTGAAGGACCCCAGCTACAACTACGGCTACTTCCAGCCCTACTACATGCCGGCCGGGCGCCAGGAAACCACGGGCCTGTACCTGCAGGATGCGATGACGTATGGCGACCTGACGCTGACGGCGGCGCTGCGCCACGACCGGGTCGTCTCCGAGGGCGTGCCGAACAAGGCGTCGCGCTACAACAGCCCGCTGCCGGCCGCCGGCCACGATTTCAGCGAAAAGGTGCACGCGGACTGGTCGCCCCGCCTGGGTCTGTTCTGGAAGGCATCGAGCAGCATGGCGCTGTTCGGCGACTTGAGCCGCACCTGGCGCGCGCCGACCATCGACGAGATGTATTCGAATGAATATTATGTGTCGCCGCGCCTCGGTTCATCGACGCCGGGCACCAGCCGTAACCTGGCCGTCGAGCGCGTGACGGCCGTACGCGCGGGCGTCATGCTGCACCGCCAGAACGTGTTCATGCAGCGCGACGACGTGCAGCTGCGCCTGACGGTCTACCGCAATCGCGTCAGCGACAATATCGGTCCGCGCCTGGGCATCCTGATCGAAGGCTATGTGCCGGGATCGGGCAAGGTGCCGCCGGCGCTGTCCGACTACCGCAACCTGGCTGGTTTCCGCACGCAGGGCGTGGAGGTCGAGTCCTACTACAACGCGCCGCGCCTGTTTGCCAGCGCCTCGCTGTCAAAGCAGCGCGGCACGCGCACCGGTACCCAGCGCGACCCATGGGGTCAGGATGAACCCGTGTCGACGATTGCGCCGGACAAGCTGATGGCGGGCCTGGGCTGGCGCATGCCCGACCTGGGTGCCAGCATCGGCTGGCAGGGTCGCTTCGTGGCGAAGCAGGAGCGCGTGCTACCGGTGGGCAGCGTGTACCGCCTGCCGCCGTCGAAAGGCTATGCGCTGCATACTTTGTTCGCCTCGTGGAATGGCAAGCAGGGCGTGTGGCGCGGCACGGAAGTGCGCCTGACGGTCGATAACGTCTTCAACCGCAATTACATGCCCTACTTGAGCGAAGCCGTTACCGGCGTGGGGCGCAATGCAAAGTTGAGCGTGTCGCGTAAGTTTTGATTAATTTTAAGAATGGCGGGCCTGAGACACTTGGCCCGGGGGGCCTTTTTTGTGACTTGGGCCTACTCCCGGTCCGTTGCATGTTCCGTTGAACTTCCAACTTCCAACGTCAACGTAGAACCAATGCCTTGACCGTTTTCCAGGCCGTGCTGCCCGACTGCGTGACGCGCACCTGGTTGCGGCCCCCTTCCTTGGCCACGTACAGGGCGCGGTCGGCGGCGACGAACAGCGCTTCGCGGTCGTCCAGCTGGTGCGGGTGGATGGTCGCCACGCCGATGCTGACGGTGATCCACGGCGAGGTGGCGGAGCGCGGGTGCGGCAGTTGCAGTGCTTCGATGTGCATGCGGATGGTTTCGGCCAGATGCAGGGCGCCGTCGGCATCCGTGTCGGAGCACAGCATGACGAATTCCTCGCCGCCGTAGCGGGCTGCCAGGTCGCCCGGGCGTGCGGCGTGCGAGGCGATCGCTTGCGCCACCTGCTGCAGGCAGCTGTCGCCAGCCGGATGGCCCAGGCTGTCGTTGTACAGCTTGAAATGGTCGACGTCGAGCACCACCAGCGACAGGGCGCCGCCGCCGCGCACGGCGCGCTGCCACTCTTTTTCCAGGAAGCTGTCGAAATGCCGGCGGTTCGCGATCTTTGTCAGCGGATCGAGATAGGCGGCGCGCTGCAGCGCGTCTTCCGACCGTTTGTGGTGCGTGATGTCGTGCAGCAGGCCGATATACAGGGGCTGGCGCAGATACATGGGCGTCAGGGTCAGGTCCATGCTCAGCGCGTGGCCAGCGCGGTGGCGGATCACCACTTCGCGCGTGCCGTGGTTGTGCGCCGTCTCCGGATTGGCTGCGTACATGGCAAAGTAATCGAGGTATTCCTGCGTCACCAGGGGGCTGAGCAGTTCAGCGATCGAGCGTCCGGCCAGTTCGTTTTCGCGGTAGCCCAAATACTGGTCGCAGGCCGGGTTGGTGTACTGGATGCGCCCGTCCGCCTCGATGATCAGCAAGCCCTCGGCCATGTTGTTGACGATGGTGCGCAGGCGCTCGGCCTGCTCCTGCTGGGTTTCATTGCTGCTGCGGATGTGCAGCTGGGCGCGCACGCGTGCACACACTTCGGCCATGCGCAGCGGTTTGCTGATGTAGTCGACGGCGCCGCAGTCGAAACCGGCCACCACGTCTTCCGTCTCCGTCCTGGCGCTCATGAAGATGACGGGAATGCCCTGCGTCAGCGGATGCTGCTTGAGGCGGCGGCAGGTTTCGATGCCATCCATGTCCGGCATCAGCACGTCGAGCAGGATCAGGTCGGGATGGGCACGCTGGGCGATCGCCAGCGCCCGCTCACCGGACGTGGCGACAAAGGTTTGATAACCCTGTTCGATCATCAGCTTGCGCAGCAGCTCAAGGTTGGCCGGCGCATCGTCGACAATCAAAATGGCGGCATCGCGCCGCTGGGAATGCTCCACACTGCCTGGACTCATTGCTTCCGGCCTTCTCGATGTACTCTGCGCTGCCAGCGTTTGCTGCATTTTCCGTGATGCTGACCGGGTTCAAAGCGGATACAGCGGTCAAATCATACCGCCTTGCCAATTTTTTGGGTGGAAAAATCGAGGTTGCGCGAGACGGTAAAATATTATCTTTGTGATATTTTTAAGAAAAAATACACGCAGTTGCTGTCGCGAAGGCGGTTTTTGGGCGAAAAAGATGCGTGCCCCTTGGCGCCTGGGGCAGCAGTGACACGCCCCGCAGCTGCGGGGCGTGAAAGGGATCATTACATTTTTGCGGCGATCAGTTTGCCCAGGATGGCGATGCCCTCGCGGATGCGTTCCGGCGGCACCGTGACGAACGACAGGCGCAGGGTATGCGTTTCCGGCGTGTTCGCATAGAACGGCGCGCCCGGCACGAAGGCGACCTTGTTGGCGATGGCTTCATCGAGCAGTTTCATGGCGTCGATGTGCTTCGGCAAGGTGACCCAGATGAACATGCCGCCTTCCGGTTTCGTCCAGGTGACGCCGGCCGGGAAGTGCTCTTCCAGCGCCGACAGCATCGCCTGGCACTGGTTGCCGTACAGGCTGCGGATGCTGGGAATATGGCGGTCCAGGAAGCCGTCCTTGATCACTTCATGCACCACCATCTGCGTCAGCTGCGAGGTATGCAGGTCGGCCGCCTGCTTGGCCAGTTCCAGGCGGCGTACCAGCGGCGGCGGGGCCACCACGTAGCCGAGGCGGATACCGGGCGTGAGCACTTTCGAGAACGAGCCCATGTAGATCACGCCGTCCGGATTCATGTTGATCATCTTCGGATACGGCTCGCCGCTGTAGCTCAGGGCGCCGTACGGATCATCCTCGATCAGCGGCAGGCCGTGGCGGGCGCAGGTCTCCACCAGTTCCACGCGGCGCGCCACGGACAGGCTGCGGCCCGTCGGGTTCTGGAAGTTCGGCAGCGCGTACAACAGGCGCGCGCCATCGGCGACAGGGTCGATCGACGACGGCACCAGGCCTTCGTCATCGGTGTCGACGGAAACGAATTCGGGACGGTAGACGGAAAACGCCTGCAGTGCGCCCAGGTAGCTGGGGGTCTCCACCAATACCTTGCTGCCTTCGTCGATCAGTACCTTGCCCAGCAAGTCGAGCGCCTGTTGCGAGCCGGACGTCATCAACACTTGTTCGGGCAGGATGGTGCTGCCATTGCTGGAGAGCGAGTCGGCGATCCACTGGCGCAGCGGCAGGTAGCCGTCGGTGGGACCGTATTGCAGGGCCACCTTGCCATTGTTCGACAGGACCTTGTCGAAGGCGGTCTTCATTTCTTCCACGGGGAAGGTGGCGGGCGAGGGCAGGCCGCCGGCAAACGAGATGATCTCGGGGCGCTGCGTGATCTTCAGGATTTCGCGGATGAACGAGCTTTGCAGCTGTTCCGCGCGTTCGGCAAAGCGCCATTGGATCGGATTCGGATTTTCAATTTTCATACGAGTCTCACAGAAGATGCCGAGCTGCGCCGGCTGGATTTGTTGGCCCGCTTGTGGCGGTGCGTGCGCAAGCGGCGCCGGATAGGCGTCGCCATGGTGCTGCGGTATTGTACGGCTTGCACGCCGCTCTGCCCATCCGCACGCGCAAGGACGTTGCAAATGGACGTCAGGGAGCCTTACTTCAGCTTGCGCCCGATGGCCACCACGGCGATCACGGCGCCGGCAAACAGCAGGCTTTCTCCCGTCAGGGGCTCGTGCAGCAGCACGGCCGCGCCCATCAAGGTGAGGAAAGGCTGCAGCAACTGCGTCTGTCCCACGCGCGCCACGCCGCCCAGCGCCATGCCCCGGTACCAGAAAAAGAAGCCGATAAACATGGAAAACACGGAGATATAGGCAAAGCCCAGCCAGGCCGCGCCGCTGGCCTGCGCCATCAGCGCGCGCTGCGGCCACGCGTTCCACAGCACCACGGGCAAGACAAAAGGCACGGCCAGCAGCAGTGCCCAGGAAATCACATGCTGGCCCGGCATGGCTTGCGCCAGGCGTCCGCCTTCCGCATAACCGAGGGCGCCCAGCAGCACGGCGGCGAACATCAGCCAGTCGGCCAGGTGGAAGCTGCCGCCGCCCTGGCGCAGGGCGAACGCCACCACCAGCGCCGTGCCGAGCAGGGCCATCAGCCAGAATCCCGGGGAAGGGCGCTCCTTGCCGCGCAGCACGGCAAACACGGCCGTGGCCAGCGGCAAAATACCCACCAGCACGGCGCCGTGCGAGGCGGGCAGAGTGCGCATGGCGATCGACGTCAGCCAGGGGAAACCCAGCACGCAGCCCAGCGAGACGAGCGCCAGCGGCAGCCATTGTTCGCGCCGCGGCATTGGCGCCCGCTGCTGCCACAGCCAGAGGCCTGCCAGGCAGGCGGCGACCAGGGCGCGGCCCAGGGCGACAAAGGTGGGGTCGAGTTCGGCCACGGCCAGGCGCGTAAAGGGCAGGGTCAGGCTGAAGAGGGCGACGGCTATCAAGCCCAGCAACAGGCCTTTGCGGTCGGCACCGAGGCGCGGGAGGGAACTGGGGGAGGTGGTGGCGGGCGATGGCATGGCTGTCCTGGTGCGGGTGGTGTGGAATAAAGACGGGCAGATGTGGATCAATCCGCCCGGTACTGCTATCCTAGGGCTCAATAGCAATACAGTACAAATACACTTCTACGCATAATTTCACATACTGTAATGGTCATATGAGCAATACACTCGCCTCTTCGTCCCTACCCTTGCTGTCGCGCGCCTCGGGCGAAACGCTGATCGATCAGATCGTGCGCTCGCTGGCGGCGCGCATCGACGACAAGCTGCTGCGCGGCGGCGCGCGCATGCCATCGATCCGCCAGTGCGCCGCCAGCCTGGAAGTGTCGTGCGCCACAGTGGTGGCCAGCTACGACAAGCTGGTGGCGCGCGGCTACCTGGAATCGCGGCGCGGCGCCGGCTTTTTCGTGCGCGAGCGTTCGCCGCTGAACGCGCCGGCGCCGCCCGCTGGCGCGCAGGACACGGCGGCGCAGCCGATGGACGTGGTGTGGCTGATCCGTAACATGTTCCGCCAGACGCCGGTCATTCCCGCGCCCGGCTCCGGCATGCTGCCCGCCGAGTGGCTCGATGGCGACCTGGTGGCGCGCGCCTTGCGCGACGTCAGCCGCCAGCCCGGCAGCTTGCTGCTGGGCTATGGCGCGCCGCAGGGATTCCTGCCGCTGCGCCAGCAGTTGCAACTGAAACTGGCGGGGCTGGAAATCGCCTGTCCACCCGAGCAGATCGTCACCACGGTGGGCGTGATGCAGGCGCTGGACCTGGTGGCGCGCGAGTTTGCCCGTCCCGGCGAGACCATTTTCGTCGACGATCCTGCGTACTGGCTGATGTTCGGCGCCTTTGCCGCCATGGGCATGCACGTCATCGGCATCCCGCGCCTGGGGGACGGCCCCGATATCGCCGTGCTGGCCGAGCTGGCGGCCTTGCACCGTCCCAGGCTGTACGTGATCAACTCGGTGCTGCACAACCCCAGCTCGACGTCGCTGTCGGCGGCCAAGGCGTTCCAGGTGCTACGCCTGGCCGAACAGCACGATTTCCTCGTCGTCGAGGATGACATTTATTGCGACATGCATCCCGGCGGCGAGGTGCAGCCGGCCACGCGCCTGGCCGCGCTGGACCAGTTGCGCCGCGTGATCTACCTGGGCGGCTTTTCCAAGAGCCTGGCGGCGAACCTGCGCGTGGGCTTCATCGCCACATCGCCGGAGCGGGCGCAGCGCCTGGCCGACCGCAAGATGCTGGCCACCTTGACCACCAGCGACATCGGCGAGCGCGTGGTGTATAAGATCCTCTCGCAGGGCCTGTATCGCAAGCATGCGGAGCGCCTGCGCGCGCGGCTCGACAAGGTGCGCGAGGGGACGTACCGCCGCGCCGAGCGGGTCGGCCTGCGCTTCGACCCTGCGCCGGCCGGCATGTTCGTGTGGGCCGATGCGCTCTGCGACACGAACCTGCTGGCCGAAAAGGCGCTGGCCGAGGGGCTGGTGCTGGCGCCGGGCAGCCTGTTTTCGCCGCGCCAGCTGCCGTCGACCCGCATGCGCCTGAACCTGGCCACGGTGCAGGACCAGCGCGTCTGGGATTTTTTGGGCCGCGCGCTGGGATAAGGCACCGCGTGAAACGGGGGGGCCTTGAAATCGCTTATATAATCCCCAACTCCGTAGCATCCGTCCCATCCACAAGACTATGAGGTAAAAATGGCTGTCTCCGAAAAGCAAACCCTGGGTTTTCAGACCGAAGTGAAGCAAATGCTGCACCTGATGATCCATTCCCTGTACTCGAACAAGGAAATCTTCCTGCGCGAACTGATCTCGAACGCGTCCGACGCGGCCGACAAATTGCGCTTCGAAGCGATCGATAACGACGCCCTGTATGGCAACGATCACGAATTGAAGATCAAGGTCAGCTTCGACAAGGATGCGCGCACCATCACCATTTCCGACAACGGCATCGGCATGACCCGTGACGAGGCGATCTCGCACCTGGGCACCATCGCCAAGTCGGGCACCAAGGAATTCTTTGGCAAGCTGTCGGGCGACCAGCAGCAGGACGCGGCCCTGATCGGCCAGTTCGGCGTGGGCTTCTATTCAGGCTTTATCGTCGCCGACAAGATCACTGTCGAAACGCGCCGCGCCGGCGCTGACGCCTCCGAGGGCGTGCGCTGGGAATCGGCGGGCGAAGGCGATTACAGCATCGAAACCATCGAAAAAACGGGCCGTGGCACGGACATCATCCTGCACCTGCGCGAAGGCGAGGACGAATTGCTGTCGAGCTGGAAGATCAAGTCCATCATCCGCAAGTACTCGGACCATATCTCGCTGCCGATCGTGATGCAGAAGGAAGAGTGGGACGACGAGAAAAAAGAAACCGTCCTGAAAGACGAATTCGAAACCGTCAACCAGGCCAGCGCCCTGTGGGCCCGCAACAAGGCCGACATCACGCCGGAACAGTACGACGAATTCTACAAGCACGTGTCGCACGACTTCCAGTCGCCGCTGACGCATACGCACAACCGTGTGGAAGGGCGCAGCGAATACACGCAGCTGCTGTACATTCCGGCCAAGGCGCCGTTCGACATGTGGGACCGCAACAAGCGCGGCGGCATCAAGCTGTACGTCAAGCGCGTCTTCATCATGGACGATGCCGAGCAGCTGATGCCGACCTACCTGCGCTTCGTGCGCGGGGTGATCGACTCGGCCGACCTGCCACTGAACGTGTCGCGTGAAATCCTGCAGGAATCGCGCGACGTCAAGGTGATCCGCGAAGGCTCGACCAAGCGCGTGCTGGGCATGCTGGAAGAGCTGGCGAATGCGGACGAGCAGGACAAGAAGGACAAGTACGCCGTCTTCTGGAAGGAATTCGGCCAGGTGCTGAAAGAAGGCATCGGCGAAGACGCAGCCAACAAGGAACGCCTGGCCAAGCTGCTGCGCTTTGCCTCGACGGCCAACGACAGCGACGGGCAAATCACCTCGTTCGCCGACTACGTGGCGCGCATGAAGGAAGGCCAGGACAAGATCTATTACGTCACAGCCGACAACTACGCCGCCGCCAAGAACAGCCCGCACCTGGAAATCTTCCGCAAGAAGGGCGTCGAAGTGCTGCTGCTGACGGACCGCGTCGACGAATGGATGCTGTCGTTTATCCAGGACTTCGAAGGCAAGGAACTGGTTTCCGTCGCCAAGGGTGGACTGGACCTGGGCGCGCTGGAAGACGAAGCGGAAAAGAAAGAGCACGAAGAAACGGAAACCTCGTACGCCGATCTGGTGGGCAAGATGAAGACCGTGCTGGCCGACAAGGCCAAGGACGTGCGCGTGACGTTCCGCCTGACCGATTCGCCAGCCTGCCTGGTGGCCGATGAAAATGAATTGTCGGGCAACCTGTTGCGCATGCTCAAAGCTGCTGGCCAGAGCGCGCCGGAATCGAAGCCGATTCTGGAAATCAATCCGAACCACCCGCTGGTGACGCGCCTGAAATATGAAGATGCGCAAGGCGGCAAATTCGGCGACTGGGCCAACATCCTGTTCGATCAGGCCATGCTGGCCGAAGGCGGCTCGCTGGCCGACCCGGCCAGTTTTGTCAAGCGCCTCAACGAATTGCTGCTCAATACGGCGAAGTAATTCAGATGCGTGTAGGTCGGATTAGCGTAAGCGTAATCCGACACAGCGGCTAATGCATCAAGGCCGGCCCTTTCCTCGTGAAAGGGCCGGCTTTTTCTTTAAGGGGCCATCATGAAAATCCGCTGGATCGCGGGCCTGGGCGCGCATGCGCTGGGCTGCCTGCTGTTTATTGTGTTGAGCTGGCTGGGGTTTTACCTGTACACGCAGCTGTTCGGCAGCCTCGGTTCGCGCGGCGTGGCCGGTGGCCTGGCCCTGCTGCTGGTGTTCTATGTGTATGCGGGCACGAATCTGTTGCTGGCGCTGCTGCCACCTGGCTGGTGGAAGCCAGCGCTGTGCGGCTTGCTGGGTGCGGCCGTGCTTGCGTATCTGCTGCCGCAGCATCCGCTGCGGGCCATCTACTTCAGCGTGCTGTCGGGCGGCTTGAGCTGGCTGGCCGTGCTGGCCAGCGCGCGCTTAATCCAATTCCTGCGCGGCTGACAGGCCCGTGAGAAAGGCGGCGACCGCATCGGCGGCCGCTGCCGGCGCCGCCTGCAGCAGCATGTGCGGCGCGTCGATGTCGACCAGCTGCGTGCCTGGTTCCAGGTGCAGTATCTGCAAGGCGTTTGCCGGCGGCACCAGGCGGTCGTGGCGGGCGCGCAGATACAGGACGGGCAGGCTGCCGCGCGCGAAGCTGCGCGAGGCGTCTTTTTCCGGTATATCCAGCACGGCGCGCAGGCGCTGGCGCAGCACGCTGGGCGGCACTTGCGCCAGCGCCGCTGCCAGTTCCGCCTGCAGTGGCGGCGTGGCGTAGGGCGTCAGCAATGCCTGCCGCAGGGCGAAGCCGGGCAGGGTGCCAAAGGGGATCAAGTCCAGCAGGTGGCGCAGCGGTGCCAGCAGCGGGCGCGGATTGCGCACGAATGAACAGCACAGGATCAGCGCGCGCATGCCCGGCGGCGGATCGGCGCGCAAAGCTGCCCCAAGCGGTCCCGAAAACGATTCGGCCAGTACGACGAAAGCGCGGTCCTGCGGCAAGCGCTCGCGCACGAACGCTTCCAGCGCCGCATAGTCGAGTGGTGCGGCCGGATAGGCGATGGCCTGGGTCTCGATGGCGGTTTGCGCGCGCAAGGCGGCGTCAAAACGCTGGAATAGCCGGGCCGTGCCATCCATGCCGGGCAGGAGGACAAGCAGTGTTGGGGCGGGGGAAGAGATCGTCATTGCGGCCATCATAACAGCGGCCTCGGCGCACACGCCGTCCGCCAGCCGCAGGGCACGAGGGCTGGCACCATGCTAGAATCGCCGGCGCGCCATGCGTGGCCGTGATAGCGGCCAAATCCCCGACAGACAGAATCATGCATATCATTTTCTCGAATTACCGCACCCTGGGCGGCGCCTTGCTGGCAGCGGCCTGCGTCCTTTCCCAGCCCGCCCGCGCCACGGCGGCGCCCTCGGCACCGGCCGGGAAAAGCCTGTCTTCCCTGCTGGCAGGCGGCCCTTTGCCGCGCCTGAGCGAAGACCCGCAAGTGCGCGCCGCCCTGTTCGATTTCTTCGGTTACGCGCGCGGCAGCTACACGGAAGACGATGAACTGCTGCTGGCGCAGGCGCTCGAGGCGATCAGCGAAAAGCGCGACGCCACGCGCACCGCGCTGGCCGATGGCCGCCAGTTGCTGGCGTCGATGAATGACCGCAAGCAGGGCCGTGAACGGGGCGCCATGCTGCTCGACAAGCGTGGCGCCATCCTCGCCTTTGGCCTGGTCAACGGGCATTGCCGCCTGGAGGGCCAGCCGCTGGCGAGAGTCTGCAATCCTGATCCGAATGCGGTGCTGACGGTATTCCACCGCAAGGGCATGCTGGTCGGCGAAGCGGCGCCCTTGCTGGCTTGGGCCAGGCAATTGCCGCCCATGCTGGCGCTGATCGCGGGCGACAAGGAAGCGGGCGCCGATGGGCAGAAGATCGCCACGGTCGAGTATGTGCTGGCGCAGCCGGCCCTGCCGGGCTGGAACCGCGCCCAGCTGCCGCCCGCCTATCCGCCGGCGCTCTTGCCGCTGCTGCTCGATAAATCCACGGTGCTGACGTCGGCCGGCGCCGGCGTGTTTGCCTATCCGCTCACGCTCAAGGGCAAGAAACAGAACAATGTGCTGGACCATGCCGAAGGCCGCCCGCCGCGCGACCTGGAAGTGGCGTTGCGCAGCTATGCCAGTTTCGATGCGGTGGTCGAGCGCTACCGCCAGATGGCCAAGGGCGCCAGGCTGCAGCGCAATGAGCGCACGGCCTACCTCGACGGCGACATGGGGCAGGGCAGTTACCGCGTCTACATCCGCAACACGGGTGCGGATGGGGTGATGATCGACGTGGCGCTATGGCAGCGCAAGCTGGCGGCCAGCCGCTGATTTTAGCCAGGGCGCGCTTGTTCGTAGCCCAGTTGCGCCAGCTGCGCGGCGATGGCGTCGTCGCGTGTTTTCCTGCCGGTGCGCAGGCGCGCATGCGTCAGGGATGCGGGCAAGCCATGCGCCAGCAACGCGTCGATGTCGAGCATGGTCTCGGATGCCGACAGCTGGCGCAGAGCGGGCAAGGTGGCCAGGCCGGGCAGGCTGTCGAGCGTCTTGCAGGTGTGCAGGTTCAGGCGTTCGAGCACGGGATTGGGTCCCAGCGCGATGTGCCGCAGCTTGATCTGGTCTTCCACCCATAGCGCCTGCAGCAGGGGAAAGCGGCCGATATCTCCCAGCGTTTCCAGGCCGCGTACGCGTATCACTTCCAGTTTCTTCAACAGCGGCGCGTCGATGTGCGCGAGCGATTCGCGGCCACCCAGCTGCAACAGCAGCCTGTCCAGGCGGGCCATCTCCGAGATGAAATCCAGCGCTACCTTGTTCTTGATGCGGTATAGCGACAGCTCGTGCAGCGCCGGCAGGCTGGCCAGGGTGTCGATGTGCTGGTGGTGGCCCTCGATGGCCAGGCTGGCCAGGTGCGCGTAGTGGCGCAGGGGCGCCAGGTCGATATTGTTCCTGGCCGACTCGCCCAGGTTCAGGTATTCGAGGCCGCGCAAATTGTCCAGTTGCAGGATGTCGGCCTCGGCCAGCTTGTACACGCCCAGGCTCAGGCGCTTCAGGTGGCGCAGCTCGCCCAACGCTTCCAGATGGATGGCTTGCCGGTGGCAATTGATGGACAGGCTGGCCACATGCGGCAGCGCGCGCAGGATGCGGGCATCGAACACCCTCGGGTCGTAACCGTAGATGCGGATGGTCAGCGCAGTGCCGCAGGTGGCGGCCAGGGCGTCGAGGTCGGCCAGCAGCGGCTCCGGCTCACCCAGGGTACTGAACTGCACCAGCACCTGTTGGCCGCTGGCGATGGCGGCGCGGATCGCCCCGGCGTCGATGCGCTCGGGGTTCTGGATGCACTGCGGCTGTCTTGTTTGCGTCATGGTCACAGTCCTATCGGATAGTCGACTTTCCTGGGGGGCGGGCAGCCTTCCGGCCCCGGGAACGTCTGCTTGCCCGTGTCGTCGTAGCGCTTGCCGCAATCGACGAGCACGCGTTTGCGGAAGGTGAAAATGCTGGCCACCTTGCCGTTCGGGTGGTAGCAGATATTGTCGCCATCGCGGTCGGCCGAGCCGTAACTGATCATCGACTCGCCATTCACCGTGCGCGTGCTGTGGCCGCTGCGTGGCTCCGTGCATTTGAGCTGACCGCTTTCGTAATACGCGTTGACGACGGAAGTGTCGGCCGCGCGGTCGACCAGCAGTTCGTCCTTGCGTTTGCCGTCCGGGTAGTTCGAATAGCCTTCCTGGCGCTGGCCGTACTGGAAGGCGTAGTAATACTGCGGCTTGCCGTCCGGGTAGTACATGTGGTGATACTCGCACACGTCGTCGCGCGTGCTGCCGTACTCTTTGAAGGTGCAGCGGTGGATGTCGTTGAGCAGCTGGCCGTCTTCATAGTACTCGCGCAGGTGCGTGAGCAGGCGGCCCTGGTCGATGACGGCCAGGCGTTCCGGCTTGCCGTTCGGGTAGTAGCGCGCATCGAGGCCCTGCTTCTTGCCGTTGTCCCACAGCGTATCGAGGCGCAGGACTTTGCCGCTGTCGTCGAACGCCTGTTCGCGCCCGTCCAGTTGGCCGTTGCGGTAGGTGGCCGTGTAGATCACGTATTCCTTGCCGGCCGGGCCCAGATAGCGCGTGCGACTGCCATCGAGCACGCCGGCCTGGTAGTGGTCGCGCACACGCAGCGCGCCTTGCGCATCCGTGTCGAGGGCCTCGCCCTGTTTTTTGCCTTTCACAAAAGTGACGCTTTGCGTGACCTTGTCTTTGAGCTTGAGCTTCCACGGCCCGTCGCGCAAGCCATCGATGAAGTTGCCGTCGCCATCTTCCGTGATCCATGCGCCATGGCGCGTGCCGTTGACGTAGTTGCCGCGCGTTTGCAGCTTGCCGCCCATGCTGCGCTCGTGCGGGCCGTTCAGCTGGCCGCCCGTGTAGGTGTCGAAACCCGTCACTTCCTCTGCATCGGCATAGTTGACGATCGTCCAGCGGCCTTCGCGCTTGCCGGCCCGGTACATGCCGCTCTCGCTCTGCTTGGGATAATCGAAGTGCCACAGGCCTTCCTGCAGGCCATTGACGAAATGGCCTTTCTCGCTGCCTTCGTGCATGCCTTCGCGTACCCACAGTCCCTGGCGCTTGCCTTTCACGTACTGGCCCCGTTCGACGACCGAGCCGTCGTCCCAGGCCAGGCTGTAGAGGACGGACGGGCCGTCCTGACTGCCCGTGAATTGCTGCGGCGCTGTTTCCCACGTCACTTGCCACAGGCGGTAATTGGGCAGGATGCCGGCGCCCGCATCGCTGTACAGGGTGTAGCTGGCGGTGAGAAAACGCTCGCCCTTCTTCTGGAAGGTCTTCTTGTAGGTGATGGCGTCCTTGCCGCCTGCCGCCACGGGCTTGCCGTCATCGCTGTAGTAACCGACGATGGTGCCTTGCGTATGGTCGATGGCGTCGAAGTCCGCATTGCCGCTCTTGCCCCGCGCGACGCTGTAGTCCATCGGCGCCAGTTTTGCCAGCGCCGCCTTGACCTGGCCCGCATTGGGGGTGGCGCCTTGCGCCACGATGCGGTTCAGGGCTGGCTGGAGGCCGTCCAGGCGCCGGTATTTGCCGGAGCTGCGGTGGTAGCGGTAGGCGCGCAAGCCATTTTTGTCTCCCTGGCGGAACAGCACCAGCATGGTTTGCACGCTGTCGTCCGTTTCCTTGTCCTGCGAGGCGTAGAAGACGGAGCGGATGACGGCGTTGCCGAACTGGTCGAGCAAAATGGGTTTCGAGCTGCCGCTCTTGCACTCGCAGTAATAGCCGTTGACGCCTTCTTTTTCCTTGAGAAAGGCGACGTCAAGCCCGCTATCCTGCGAGGCGCTGATGGCGGGATGGGCGAGGCTCTTGCCTTCGTAGAAGGGCGCGCCGTGGGCGAGGGCGGAGCAGAGCAGCAAGGGCAGAAGAATTGGCAAGAGCGGACGTTTCATCGTGGGGCTGGCGCCGCGGCGCCGCTATGGAAAGGCCACGATTCTGCCTGTGTTCCCTGATGCGGGCAAATGTGCGCGCTTCTATCGTGTGCGGTGCGCGCCCTTGTTCAGGGCTGGTGCGCGGCGCAAAAATCGAGCAGCAGCTGTTCGCCGTCTGGCCAGGGACCGTAGCCGGCGTCGCCATTGATATGGCCGGCGTCGCCGATCATGGTGAAATCGCTGCCCCAGGCGCCAGCAAACGCGCGTGCCCGCGCGAAGCTGACGTAGGGATCATCGCCGCTGGCCACCACCAGGCTGGGAAACGGCAAGGCTTGCAGCGGCATGGGAGAAAAACCCGTGGTGCCGGACGGGTAGGAGGGCGCTTCCACATCGCTGGGGGCGACCAGGAAGGCGCCGGCGATCTTGTGCGGCGAACCGCTGGCCGCCCAATGGGCCACCAGCGCGCAGGCCAGGCTGTGCGCGGCCAGCACGGGAGGGCGCTCGCAGACGGCGATGGCGCTGTCGAGCTCCGCCACCCATTCGTCCTTGTCCGGCGTCTGCCATTCCCGGTGTGGCACGCGCGACCATTGCGGGTGGCGCGCTTCCCAATGGGTTTGCCAGTGCTGCGGCCCGGAATTCCACAGGCCGGCCAGGGTCAGGACGAGAGGCGACATCGATGCTCCTTAAAGTTCTGTGCGTAAAGCAAACAGTTCGGGAAACAATACCACGTCGAGCATCTTGCGCAAATAGCTCACGCCCGCCGTGCCGCCCGTGCCCGTCTTGAAGCCGATGATGCGCTCGACCGTCGTCACGTGGCGGAAGCGCCAGAAGCGGAAGGCCGTTTCCAGGTCGACCAGCTTTTCGGCCAGCTCGTACAGGGCCCAGTGCTTCGACGGGTCGCGGTAGACTTCCAGCCAGGCCGCCTTGACCGACGCGTCGGAGGCGGTCGGCAGGGTCCAGTCGGCGTCCAGGCGCTCGGGCGCGATGGTCAAGCCGCTGCGCGCCAGCAGTTTGACGGCTTCATCGTAGACGGACGGTGCGCGCAGGGCGGCGTCCAGCACCTGGTAGGTGTCGGGAGCCGTCGTGTGCACGTTGAGCAGGGCGGCGTTCTTGTTCCCCAAAATGAATTCGATCTCGCGGTACTGGAAGGACTGGAAGCCGGACGAGGCGCCCAGGTAGGGCCGGATGGCCGTGTATTCGGGCGGCGTCATGGTGGCCAGCACGTCCCAGGCATGCACCAGCTGGTCCATGATGCGCGCCACGCGGGCCAGCATTTTAAACGCGGGCGCCAGGTCGCCGCTTTGCAGGTTGGCGCGCACGGCGTGCATTTCGTGCAGCATCAGCTTCATCCACAATTCGCTGGTCTGGTGCTGCACGATGAACAGCATTTCGTTATGGTTCGGCGACAGCGGATGCTGCGCCGTCAGGATGCGGTCCAGCGCCAGGTAGTTGCCGTAGCTCATCGATTCGCTGAAATCCATCTGCGCGCCATGCCACTGCGCATCCTGGCCGCCGGCATGCATGGGGCAGCCGCTGGTGTTTTTCTCGTTCATAGTCTTGTCGTCGCTCATGGGGTGGTTCAGGTGACCGCATCGCGCTTGGCGGCGATGTCGTAGGCTAGTGTGTCGAGGATGTCGCGCAGGATCTCCACGGCATCCCAGACGTCGGCAAAGCTGGTGTACAGGGGCGTGAAGCCGAAGCGCATGATGGCCGGCTCGCGGTAGTCGCCGATGACGCCGCGCGCGATCAGCGCCTGCATCACGGCATAGCCGTGCGGATGCGTGAAGCTGACCTGGCTGCCGCGCCGCGCATGCTCGCGCGGCGTGACGAGGCCCAGCGGATGGCTGGCGCAGCGCTGTTCCACCAGCGCGATGAACAAATCCGTCAGGGCCAGCGATTTGCGGCGGATGGCTTCCATGCTCGTTTGCGCGAAGATCTCCAGGCCGCATTCGACCAGGGCCAGCGAGACAATCGGCTGCGTGCCGCACAGGGCGCGGGCGATGCCGTCGGCCGGCGCAAAGCCCGGGTCCATGGCGAACGGCGTGGCGTGACCCCACCAGCCGGACAGCGGCTGGCGGAAGCGCGCCTGGTGTTTTTTCGGTACCCAGATGAAGGCGGGCGAGCCGGGGCCGCCGTTCAGGTATTTGTAGGTGCAGCCGACGGCCAGGTCTGCGCCAGCGCCGTTCAGGTCCAGCGGCACGGCGCCGGCCGAATGGGCCAGGTCCCACAGTGCCAGCGCGCCTTGCGCGTGGCAATGGCTGCTGATGGCGGCCATGTCGTGCTGGTAGCCGGTACGGTAGTTGACGTGCGTGAGCATGGCGACGGCGCAATCGGCATCGATGGCTTGCGCCAGTTCCTCGGGGCTGTCGACCAGGCGCAGCTGGTAGCCGCGGTCGAGCCAGGCTGCCAGGCCTTGCGCCATGTACAGGTCGGTGGGGAAGTTGCTGCGTTCGCTGACAATGATCCTGCGCGCGGCATGGGTCGCGTCGCTGGCCTGCATCTGCAGGGCGGCGGCCAGCGCCTTGAACAGGTTGACGGAGGTGGTGTCGGTGATCACCACTTCGCCAGTCTGCGCGCCGAGCAGCGGCGCCAGGCGGTCGCCCAGGCGCTTGGGCAGGTCGAACCAGCCAGCGCTATTCCAGCTGCGGATCAGGTCCGTGCCCCATTCGGCCGTGATGACGTGCTGGGCACGGGCCAGGGCCGCTTTCGGCCGGGCACCCAGGGAGTTGCCGTCGAGGTAAATCACGCCTTGCGGCAAGTCGAATTGCTGGCGCAGGGGCGCCAGGGGATCGTCGAGATCGCGCGCGCTGCAGTCATGTCGAGAAATCATGGTGGCTTTCATGTTGGGACTTGCATTAATGGCACGATATTGTTTGAGGCCTAAAGTATTGTGCGGAAGCAGGCAGTGTAGCAAATCCCCGCCAAAAAGCGGCATTTCCGCCTCAGATGAGGGGCGAAAAGTGCCGCCCTGCGGGGCGTCAACGAAAAAAATCACGATTTTCAAAAATATTTTCAAATCGCCCTAAAGTTCTGCGATTCGCCGCCGTCAACGATTACATGAACGGCGTCAAGCCGCCAAAAAGAATGCGGGTCTTTTAAATATTTTTCGAAAAAGCCCTAAAGTTCCTGTCAAGGCAGCCGTTATCTAGGTAAGCAGACTTGATTTTGATCAAGTTGTTGTAGAAAAGTGATATTTTTTACAGGCCTGAAGCCGGGTAAATCCCCTTCAGCGCCCACCTCCCGCATCCGCGCCCTTACTGGCGTGCGACCATGATCGAGTAGTGTTTGTCAGACAAACACCTACGGTCCTGCCCGCCATTTCCCGACCAAAAATACAGTCCTTCGCCTCTGTTGCGTTTGATGTTGCTCCTGCAGAATGTATCTCACTGGCAACAGACAACGCCAGCTGAATTCAACGGATTGAGGAGATGGAAATGACTGCTAACGACATGATGGCTGAGATTCGCGACGCTAACCTGAGCTACCTGATGCTGGCCCAGCAAATGATTCGTGCGGACAAGGTAACGGCCATCTTCCGTTTGGGCATAGCCGCCGAAATCGCTGAATTGATCGAAGGCATGAGCAATGCGCAGATCCTGAAGCTCGCTGGCGGCAACATGATGCTGGCCCGCTTCCGCTTCGACGACAGCGCCATTCTGGGCATGTTGACGAACTACAATAAAGACCGCTCGCTGGCCCAGTCGCACGCGGCGATCCTCATGGCCGGACAGGGCGTCGAAGAAATCGCCTGATTCAGCAACCTTGTCAGGCAGTATCGGTAGTCAGTATCAGTCAGTCGCGGAGTACACAGCATGGCCAAGAAAAGTGTCGTATCGGAAGCGCAAGAAATCCAGCTGGCCATCGAGTTGATACAGCTGGGCGCGCGCCTGCAACTGCTGGAGACGGAAGTCTCGCTGTCGCGCGAACGCCTGCTGAATCTGTACAAGGAATTGAAGGGCGTCTCGCCGCCCAAGGGCATGCTGCCCTTTTCCACCGACTGGTTCCTCACCTGGCAGCCGAATATCCATTCCTCGCTGTTCATCAATATCCACAAATTCCTCGTCGACCACGCCGGCGCCACCGGCATCGAAGCCGTGATGAAGGCGTATAAACTGTATCTGGAGCAGATGCCGCCCGAAGCGGGTGAAGAGCCGCTGCTGTCGCTGACGCGGGCCTGGACCCTGGTGCGCTTTTTCAGCAGCAAGATGCTGAATATGGCGCCCTGCGGCAAGTGCGGCGGCAAGTTTGTCGTCAACTGCCTCGACCTGAACGCAGATTATGTCTGCGGCCTGTGCCATATGCCTTCGCGTGCCGGCAAGACCAAGAAGGCGCGCGATGAAGCGGCCGCGGTCGCGTCGCCGCGTGTGACCGCCTGATACTGCCCCCGCATCGTTCAAGCCGGAGTCGGTCGCCAGACCGGACTCCGGTTTTTTCATGGTGCTTTCGCTTACACTGGCGTTTTCCTCCTTTGACTGTCTTTTGACTGCCTCATGCTGCAACAAATCCTGCGCGCGCCCGCGCTCAAGGCCATCCTGATCCAGGTGCTGGCTTTTCCCTTGATGTTGCTATTGGTGTATGGCCTGGCGCGCGCAGGCGTGGCCATGTCGTTGTCCGTCGTGGCCTTGCTGCAGGGTGTGCTGGCGGCGCTCATCACGTGGCGTGCGGGTCTGGCGCGCTGGTGGTGCGCCATCGGCCTGCTGTTCGCGCCCGCGCTGCTGGCGGCCAGCCTGCTGCACTGGCCCCCGGTCGTGTTCCTGGCTGCCTTTGTTTTCCTGTTGAGCCTGTATTGGTCCACGTTTCGCACGCAAGTGCCGTTTTACCCGTCGGGGCCGAAGGTCTGGCGGGCGGTGGCCGAGCTGATCGCGGACCGTCCCGGCGTGCGCCTGATCGATATCGGCAGCGGCCTGGGCGGCTTGGTGCTGGACCTGGCGCGGCGGCGTCCCGATGGGCAGTTTTCCGGCATCGAACTGGCGCCGCTGCCGTGGCTGGCAAGCCGTCTGCGCGCACGGCTGTCGGGGAGTCGCGCGCGCTTTCTGCGCGGCGACTACGAAGCACTCGATTTCAGCCGTTACGATGCGGTCTTTGCCTACCTGTCGCCGGCGGCGATGGCGGCCCTGTGGCGCAAGGCGGAAAGGGAAATGTTGCCCGGTAGCATGCTTCTTAGTTACGAATTCCAGATTGCCGCACGCGAACCCGATAAGACCATCGCCGCCACAGAGGGTGGCCCTTTACTTTACATATGGTGCTTTTAAGCAATTGTCTGCGTTATTTGCTTGCCCGTAGGGCAATCTCACGTTATTGTAGTTCCACACGGCATTTTCTCGGAATCGCATTGAAAAGCAGCACATTTCAATTGACTTCCGGTTGCTTTTTTTTGCCGCTGTTTTCGTCGGCGGCGCAGCCGCCAGAAGGCAGGAACAGGTTTGAACATGCCGGGCACACAGCCCCGGCCATTATTGGGAGTCAGGGCACTTGTTAGTCATAATCGGATACATCATCGTCTGCGCCTCGGTCTTTGGCGGCTTCGCGCTGGCCGGCGGCCATCTGGCGGCGCTGTTCCAGCCGCTGGAGTTGCTGATGATCGGCGGTGCCGCCCTGGGCGCCTTTCTTGTTGGTAACAATAACAAGGCGATCAAGGCGACGATCGCCGCCTTGCCCAGCCTGTTCAAGGGCTCGCGTTATACCAAAGAGCTGTACATGGAACTGATGTCGCTGCTGTTCGAAGTGCTCAGCAAGGTGCGCAAGGAAGGCTTGATGTCGATCGAAGGCGATATCGACAAGCCCGAAGAGAGCCCCCTGTTTTCCAAGTATCCGGCCGTGCTGGCTGATCACCACATCGTCGAATTCATGACCGATTACCTGCGCCTGATGGTATCGGGCAATATGGATGCCTTCCAGATCGAAAACCTGATGGACAACGAAATCGAAACGCACCATCACGAAGGCGCCGTGCCGGCCCACGTGATTGCCAAGGTGGGCGACGGCTTGCCCGCGTTCGGTATCGTCGCCGCCGTGATGGGTGTGGTGCACACGATGGAATCGGTGGGCATACCGCCGGCCGAGCTTGGCATGCTGATCGCGCACGCGCTGGTCGGCACCTTCCTCGGCATCTTGCTGGCGTATGGCTTCGTCGGCCCGCTGGCCAGCCTGCTGGAGCAGAAGCTGGAAGAGTCGAGCAAGATGTTCCAGTGCGTGAAAGTAACCTTGCTGGCCAGCCTGAACGGGTATGCGCCGGCGCTGGCCGTGGAGTTCGGCCGCAAGGTCCTGTTCTCGACCGAGCGTCCGACGTTCAACGAGCTGGAAGACCACATCAAGAAATCGAAAACGAAGTAAGCAGTGAACAGACGCCTGGACACCATGATTCATTTGCAGCACACGGAAGGGGGACGCCATGGCCGATGAAGGCATGCGCCCGATTATCGTCAAGCGTATCAAGAAGACGGCTGGCGGCCACCATGGCGGGGCGTGGAAAATCGCCTACGCCGACTTTGTCACGGCCATGATGGCCTTCTTCCTGCTGATGTGGCTGTTGGGTTCCACCTCGAAGGGCGACTTGAACGGCATTTCCGAATTCTTCAAGACACCGCTGAAAGTGGCGATGGCGGGCGGTTCCGGCAGCGGCGAGAGCAATTCCGTGATCCAGGGCGGCGGCCAGGATCTGTCACGCCAGGATGGACAAGTGCGCAAGGCGCAGGAAGAGCAGCAGCGCAAGTCGTTCGACCTCAATTCCGCCAAGGCCGCGCTTGAACGCGAGGAAGGCAAGCGCCTGCAGGCGCTCAAGGCGCGCATCGAGGCGACTATCGATGCCAATCCCCTGCTGAAAAAATACAAGAACCAGTTGCTGCTCGATATCACCAGCGAAGGCTTGCGCATCCAGATCGTCGACGAGCAGAATCGCCCGATGTTTGCGCTCGCCAATGCGAATCTGCAACCCTATACCAAGGAAATTCTGCACGCCATCGGCTTCGTGCTCAATGAAGTGCCGAACCGCATCGGCCTGTCCGGGCACACGGATTCGACGCCCTACATGAGCGATGCCGGCTACAGCAACTGGGAATTGTCGGCTGACCGCGCGAATGCGTCGCGGCGCGAACTGGTGATTGGCGGCATGAAGGAAGAAAAAGTATTGCGCGTGGTGGGACTGGGCTCGGCCGCCCACCTGGACAAGCTCGATCCCTTCAATCCGATCAACCGGCGCATCAGCATCATCGTCATGAACAAACGCACGGAAGAAAATGTGTTGCGCGATGGGGCGGCGATCGAGCTGCCGGTGAGCGATGCCGCTTCCGCCGCTGTCGCTTCGGGGCTGGTGGCCGGTGCGCCGCCCGCGGTGGCGCCAGTTCCCGGCCCGGCAGCGGCGAAAAAATAACACGCAAGGCTGTCAACGCGTGGTGTACTGAAACAATGAGACCTTTATGACAAGAAAGAAAATACTTGGCTCGCATGTAAAACGCCTGCTGTCTGGCGTGTCGGACCATGGCCGCAAGCACTTGACGGAGGTGGAAACCGACCTGGTGCAGACCGGCATCTTGCTGGAAGAGGCGATCGAGAAGCTATCCTTCAATTTCATGGCGATACACGCAGCCGTCGCTGCGCAGCAAGATACCATCGCCATGCTGCTCGCAGGCGGCGTGCCGGCCGAGCAGCAGCGGGAAAAACTGCTGGCGCTGCAGGACGAAGTGGGCGGCTACGTGAATGCCGCCATCACCAGCATGCAGTTTCAGGACATGACCAGCCAGCTGATCGAGCGTACCCTGAAGCGCGTGACGGGCTTGCGCGAGTTCCTCGGTACCTTGGGCTCGCATGGCGCGGAGATGTTGCCGGAGAGCGACAATGAAGAAATTGTCGCCTTGCTGGGGCGGGTCAGCATGGCGCTGGCGATTCAAAGCCTGGAGTTGCGCAGCGTGCTGCGCAAGGCTGTCAGTCAACAGCATTTGGAAAGTGGCGACATCGAGCTGTTCTAGCATGCCAGTGTGGAACGCTTGCGGTTGCATGGATTGATTAATCAAATACTCGGGCAGGATGCCCGGAATAAGTGGGAGCAAAGATGGCCAAAACGATACTTGCAGTGGACGATTCCAGCTCATTGCGCCAGATGGTGGCGTTCAGCCTGAAAGCCGCCGGTTACCAGGTGGTGGAGGCCGTCGATGGCCAGGATGGACTGGAAAAAGCCAAGCTGCAAACCGTGGACCTGGTATTGACGGACCAGAACATGCCGCGCATGGATGGCCTGGAGCTGATCAAGCTGCTGCGCGAACTGCCGACCTACCAGAAGGTGCCGATTTTGATGCTGACGACGGAGTCGTCGGACGAAATGAAGTCGAAAGGACGTGCCGCCGGCGCCAATGGCTGGCTGGTCAAGCCCTTCGATCCGCAACGCCTGATTGAAGTGGTCAAGAAGGTGATCGGCTGATGCCAGCCGCGCAGCGCAACGATGCAAATGACGGAGTCACCCTATGACCATCGATATTAGCCAGTTTTTCCAGGTCTTTTTCGATGAGGCCGAAGAACTGCTGGCTGAAAAAGAACGGCTGCTGCTGGCCGTCGATATTGCGGCGCCCGACGCCGAAGACCTGAATGCCATTTTTCGCACCGCCCATTCGATCAAGGGCGGCGCATCGACGTTCGGCCTCTCCGACATGAGCGAGGTGACGCACATCCTCGAGTCGCTGCTCGACCGCATCCGTCAGGGCCAGATGGCCCTGACGGCGGAACATGTCGACGCCTTTTTGGCCGCCAAGGACATCCTCAAGATGCAGCTTGACGGTCATCGTCTGGGCAGTGCCGTCGACCAGGATGCCGTGGCCAATGTGCGCATGATGCTGCAGTCGTTCTCGCAGGACGTGCCCGTGGCCGCGCTTACGCCCGTCGCGCCAGCGTTCCATACGGCGGAAAAAGAAGCCGTCAGCCACGCCGGTGGCCAGCGCTACCGCCTGGAACTGCCGAAAATGGAAGAGCGCGAAGTCGAGGCGCTGGCGGCCGAACTGGGCTTGCTGGGCGACGTCGCCGTCTCCACCCTGGCCGACGCGCGCAAGGTGCTGGAAGTGACGACGCATGAAAGCCTGGACGATATCCTGGCCATCTGCTCGTTCGTGCTCAATCCCGACGACATGGTCATTACGCAGGCGCCGCCACTGGCGCCAGGCGAAGCTGAAGCGGCCCGCGCGGCGCAGGAAAAAGCCCAAGGCTACGGCTTCTTCGACCCGCTGCCAGGCGCGCCTGGCGTGGCGGATCCCGGCTATGGCTTCTTCCAGCCGATCGAAGACATCCGCGCCGCCGCTGGCGTGCAGAGCGACGCCGAACAGGGTTATGGTTTCTTCCAGCCCCTAGAGCAGATTCGCGCCGACGCGGCCAAGGCGGGTAACACCAGCGCTGCCGCCGTGCCGGCCGTGGCGAGCGCCGCGACCGAGGTGGAGCAGGAAAAGAAACCGGCCAAGAAAGAGGGCGAGAAGGCCGGTACCGAATCGTCGTCGATCCGCGTCTCGATTGAAAAAGTCGATCAGCTGATCAACCTGGTGGGCGAGCTGGTGATCACGCAGGCGATGATCGAGCAGCGCGCCAGTGCGCTCGACCCGATGCTGCACGAGAAACTGCTCGACAGCGTCAGCCACCTGACGCGCAACACGCGCGACTTGCAGGAAGCGGTGATGTCGATCCGCATGATGCCGATGGATTTCGTCTTTTCGCGCTTCCCGCGCATGGTGCGCGACCTGGCGACCAAGTTGGGCAAGAAGGTCGACTTCATCACCAATGGCGCCGCCACGGAACTGGACAAGGGGCTCATCGAGCGCATCGTCGATCCGCTGACGCACCTGGTGCGCAACAGTATCGACCACGGCGTGGAAATGCCGGCCGCCCGCGTGGCCGCCGGCAAGACCGAGGCCGGCCGTTTGTTCCTCTCGGCCAGCCACCAGGGTGGCAACATCATCATCGAAGTATCCGATGATGGCGCAGGATTGAACCGCGAGCGCATTCTGGCCAAGGCGCAGCAGCAGGGACTGGACGTGTCCGAGACGATGAGCGACGCCGACGTGTGGCAGCTGATCTTCGCGCCCGGCTTTTCCACCGCCGAGGCGGTCACCGACGTGTCGGGCCGCGGCGTGGGCATGGATGTCGTCAAGCGCAATATCAGCGCCATGGGCGGCGTCGTCGACATCCGTTCGGCCAAGGGTTTCGGCACGACGATTTCGATCTCGCTGCCGCTGACCCTGGCCATCCTGGACGGCATGTCGATCCGCGTCGGCGACGAAGTGTATATTTTACCGCTGGGCTTTGTCATCGAATCGCTGCAGCCAGCCGTTGAGGATATCAAGGACATCAGTGGCAAGGGGCAGGTGGTGAAAGTGCGCGGCGAATACCTGCCGCTGATTCCGCTGTACCAGATGTTCGACATCGCGCCGCGCTTTACCAGTCCCTCGGAAGGCATCTGCGTGATCCTCGAGACGGAAGGGCGCAAGGCGGCCCTGTTTGTCGACGACCTGGTGGGGCAGCAGCAGGTCGTGGTGAAAAACCTCGAATCGAATTACCGCAAGGTAGTGGGTATTTCTGGCGCCACCATCCTGGGCGATGGCGGTGTGTCGCTGATTCTCGATGTCGCCGCCCTGATCCGTTCCTCTCGCCAGCTGGCCGACGAGTCCATTTTTTCGTAATACCGATAGATAAAAGATAGGAAAACGCACCATGTCAGATACTCAACAAACATCCGGAAGCAATACGGGCGACGGCAAGGACATCGCCGGACGTGAATTCCTGGCCTTCACCCTGGGCTCCGAAGAGTACGGCATCGATATCCTGAAGGTCCAGGAAATCCGTGGTTACGAAGCGGTCACCCGCATCGCCAACGCGCCTGAATTCATCAAGGGCGTGATCAACCTGCGCGGCATCATCATTCCCGTGGTCGACATGCGCATCAAGTTCAACCTGGGTACGCCCGTGTACGACCAGTTCACGGTGGTGATCATCCTGAACATCGGCGGTCGCATCGTCGGCATGGTGGTCGACAGCGTCTCCGACGTCACCACCCTGACGCCGGAGCAGGTGAAACCGGCGCCGGAAATGGGCACCGCCTTCTCGACCGACTACATGATCGGCCTGGGCACCATCGACGAGCGCATGCTGATCCTGGTCGATATCGACAAGCTGATGTCGAGCAGCGAGATGGGCCTGATCGACAAGCTGGCGGCGTAAGCGGCAGCAAGGCGGCGCCCGGTGCGCCGCCGTTTGACCACGCAAAGAATCACTACAGATATGCATGTACCGGCACAACAAGAGGTGTGCCGGCAGGCTGCAAGGTCCGTCAGAGACCAGGCCACAACACGGCGCCGTCCGGTTGAACGGGCGCCGTTCACATAAATATTGGAGACTGTAATGAGTTTGCGCGATTTCAAGATAGGCACCCGGCTGGGGATAGGTTTTGGCAGCATCCTCGCCATCCTGGTGGTGGTGATCGTTTCGGCGAATGCACTGAATTATCGTAACAAGGCCCAGTTGCTCACGGGCCTGGCACTGGCCAGCGAAAAAAATACGCAGGCGTCGCTGATGAAAAGCGCGATGCTGGAAACCGGTATCGCCATGCGCAATATCGGCTTGCAGGGCGATGTGGGCCTGATGCAGGTGGAAGAGGGCAAGGTGCGCGAGCAGCGCAAGCTGTACGACGGCGCGCGCGGCAAGCTGTCCAGCCTGGGCCTGTCCGATGGCGAGAAGACGCTGCTGGCCAATATCGCCAGGGTCGACGGCGAAGTCGATGCCGCCTTCAAGGAGGCGATGGGGCAGGTGCTGGCGTTTAACAGCGAGGGCGCGGCGAAGGTGATTGCCACCCGCATCGACCCCTTGAACAAGACGACCCTGGCCGATATCAACAAGCTGCTCGACTTGCAGCATGTGGCGCAGCAAAGCTTCATGGACGATTCGCTGGCGGCCGATGCGCGCCTGATGACGGTACTGTTCATCCTGGGCGGCGCGGCGGTGGCGATCGGCGCCTGGTGCGCCATCTTCATCACGCGCTCGATCACGGTGCCGCTGTCGGGCGCCTTGGCGGTGGCCCAGAAGGTGGCTGCAGGCGAGCTGACGTCGCGCGTGGTGGTCGAGGGCAAGGATGAAACGAGCGCGCTGCAGCAGGCGCTCAAGGACATGAACGAGAGCCTGGTGCAGACGGTCAGCGACGTGCGCAATGGGACGGACACCATCACCGTGGCATCGCGCGAGATCGCCAGCGGCAATGCGGACCTGTCGGCGCGCACGGAAACGCAGGCCAGTTCGCTCGAAGAGACGGCGTCGTCGATGGAAGAGCTGACGTCGACCGTGAAGCAGAACGCGGACAACGCGCGCCAGGCCAACCAGCTGGCCGTGTCGGCATCGTCGGTGGCGGAGCAGGGCGGCAAGGTGGTGGCGCAAGTGGTCGATACCATGGGTTCCATCAAGGATAGCTCGCGCAAGATCGTCGACATCATCGGCGTCATTGACGGCATCGCGTTCCAGACGAATATCCTGGCGCTGAATGCGGCCGTCGAAGCGGCGCGCGCAGGCGAGCAGGGACGCGGCTTTGCGGTGGTGGCGTCGGAAGTGCGCAATCTGGCGCAACGCTCCGCTGGCGCCGCGAAAGAGATCAAGGGCCTGATCGGCGACTCGGTCGACAAGGTCGATGCGGGCAGCCGCCTGGTGGACGAGGCGGGACAGACCATGGGCCTGATCGTCACGTCGATCCGGCAGGTGGCCGACATCATGGGCGAGATCACGGCGGCAACGCAGGAACAGAGCCATGGCATCGAGGAAGTCAACCAGGCCATCGCGCAGATGGACCAGATGACGCAGCAAAATGCGGCGCTGGTCGAGGAAGCGGCGGCGGCGGCCGAAAGCATGCAGGAGCAGGCGCAGAAACTGGCCGATGCCGTCAGCATCTTCAAGCTGGACGGCGAGAGCGCGGCGCAGGCGGCAGTGCAAGCACCCGCGCCGGTGAAAGCGCCGGCACGGCCGGCACCGGGTGTGCCGGCAACGACACGGCGGTTGGCAAAGACGGCGCAGGCCGGCGCGCCACCGCCTGCGAAAAAGCTGGCGGCGGCCGGCGGCGACGATTGGGAAGAGTTCTGACGCCAACCCGGTCCCGCTAGTTATACTTGCAAAGGCATTGGTCAGAGTAGTCATAGAGAGGTAAAAACAAAATGCCGCAAACTAAAACGGATTCGGTCAAGGAATTTGATTTCACTGGCAAGGACTTCGAACGGGTCCGCGCCATGATTTACAAGCGGGCCGGCATCGCGCTGGCCGACAGCAAGCAGGAGATGGTCTACAGCCGCCTGGCCAGGCGCCTGCGCGCGACTGGCATTTCCTCGTTCGTTCGCTATCTGGACGACCTGGAAGCGGGCCGCATGGGTGACGAGTGGGAAGCGTTCACGAATGCGCTGACGACCAACCTGACGTCGTTCTTCCGCGAGGCGCATCACTTCCCGCTGCTGGCCGAGCATGTGAAAAAACTGAGCGGTCCGATCACCATCTGGTGTTCGGCCAGTTCCACCGGCGAGGAGCCGTACTCGATCGCCATGACGGTGTGCGAGGCGTTCAATACGCTCACGCCGCCCGTCACCATCATCGCCACGGATATCGACACGAATGTGCTGGCCACGGGCGCCAATGGCGTCTACAACCTGGACCGGCTCGACAAGATGCCGGCCGACCGTGCACGGCGCTTTTTCTTGCGCGGCAAGGGTGATCGCGAGGGGCAGGTGCGGGTACGCCCGGAACTGCGCCAGATGATCACCTTCAAGCCGCTCAACCTGCTGGCCGACAGCTGGCCCCTGACGGGACAGTTCGACGTCATCTTCTGCCGTAACGTGATGATTTATTTTGACAAGGCGACGCAGCGCAAGATCCTGTCGCGCTTTGTGCCGTTGATGAAGCCTGATGCCCTGCTGTTTGCGGGCCATTCGGAGAATTTCCTGTACGTGTCGGATTCATTGAAGCTGCGCGGTAAAACAGTCTATGAGCTCGACCAGCCTCGGGGCGCCGCGCCCAAGGCATCGTCGCATCGTACATGAGAGTGAAATATGAGCCTGGAATCCAAAGAGCAATTTGCCACTAACGTCTATTACGACAGGACGTTCAATTGTGACGCCGCCAAGATCTTGCCTGGTGAGTATTACTTTACCAACAAGGACATGCTGATCGTCACCGTGCTCGGCTCCTGCGTCTCGGCCTGCATCCGTGACCGTGTCACGGGCCTGGGCGGTATGAACCATTTCATGCTGCCCGATGGCGGCAGCGATCCGAATAGCCCGATTTCCGCGTCGATGCGCTATGGCACTTACGCCATGGAGATATTGATCAACGATCTGCTGAAGGCGGGCGCGCGGCGCGAGAACATGGAAGCGAAGGTGTTTGGCGGCGGCGCCGTGCTGCGCGGCTTCACGGCGATCAACGTCGGTGAACGCAATGCGGCTTTCGTCATCAATTACCTGAAGGCGGAAAAGATGCGCGTGGTGGCCGAGGACTTGAATGACATCCACCCGCGCAAGGTGTATTTTTTCCCCCGCAGCGGCAAGGTGCTGGTGAAAAAGCTGATGCAGACGCACAACGACACGCTGGTGCGCCGCGAACTCGATTACGCAAGCCGTCTCAAGGTTGCGCCCGTGGGTGGCGAGATCGAGCTGTTCTAGTAACACCAGACCAAACCTACTGCGCGTCGTGCTTTGCGGCCTGCGATGCTCACCGTGCTTCAGCACGGTTGCGCTTCTTAGCCACAAATCACTGCCGCTCGCTACGGTTTTGTCTGGCGTTTTTACCGATTAAGAATAAGGGCCGCAAGGCCTGGAAGGATAACTATGAAGATCAAAGTATTGATCGTGGATGATTCGGCGCTGATTCGCAGCGTCATGACGGAAATCGTGAATAGCCAGCCCGACATGGAAGTGGTGGGGGCGGCGCCCGATCCGCTGGTGGCGCGCGAGATGATCAAGCAGACCAACCCCGACGTGCTGACCCTCGACGTCGAGATGCCGAAGATGGATGGCCTCGACTTCCTGGAAAAACTGATGCGCTTGCGTCCGATGCCGGTGCTGATGGTGTCGTCGCTGACCGAGCGCGGTTCGGAAATCACCATGCGCGCGCTGGAGCTGGGCGCCGTCGATTTCGTCACCAAGCCAAAGATTTCCATCCAGAGCGGCATGCGCGAGTACACCGACATGATCGCCGACAAGATTCGCGCCGCCTCGAAGGCGCGCATCCGCGCGCGCACGCTGCCGTCGGCGGGCGACAGGGTCGCCGCACCGCTGCCTGCGCTGCGCAGCCCCTTGACGTCGAGCGAAAAGCTGATCATCGTGGGGGCGTCGACGGGCGGCACGGAAGCGATCCGCGAATTTTTGATGCAGATGCCGTCCGATTGCCCCGGCATCCTGATCACGCAGCACATGCCGGAAGGCTTTACGCGTTCGTTTGCGCGCCGCCTCGATTCGCTGTGCAAGATCTCGGTGCAGGAAGCGGCAGGCGGCGAAAGGGTGCTGCCCGGCCACGCCTACATCGCGCCTGGCCATTCGCACCTGACCCTGACGCGCAGCGGCGCCAACTACATGACCAAGATCGACCAGGGTGAACCGGTCAACCGCCACCGTCCCTCGGTCGATGTGCTGTTCCGTTCGGCCGCGCAATCGGCGGGTAAAAATGCCGTCGGCGTGATCCTGACCGGCATGGGCAAGGATGGCGCACAAGGCATGTTGGAGATGAAGGCCGCAGGAGCGTATAATTTTGCGCAGGATGAAGCCAGTTGCGTGGTGTTCGGCATGCCGCGCGAGGCGATCGCCATCGGTGCTACGCATGAGGTCGGCGCTCTGACGGCGTTGCCCGGCATGGTGTTGGGACACCTGGCTGCGCATGGCATGCGTGCTTTGCGCGTGTAAGCCACGTTTTGTATGATCTGGGGCAAGTTTGTTCGCCTAAAAGCAACGAAAATGCTATCCTACAACTTGCTGCCGTAGTGTCGACCATAATGTCGGCATTCATGTCGATATTATTAACAAACCGCTACAGAAACAACGGAGTTATTCATGGCTGATCCAAAGATGAAATTTTTAGTCGTTGACGATTTTTCGACGATGCGCCGCATTGTCCGGAATCTGTTGAAGGAACTGGGTTATGCCAACGTCGATGAGGCGGAAGACGGCGTGATGGGCCTGGCCAAGCTGCGCGCGGAATCCTACGATTTCGTCGTCTCGGACTGGAACATGCCTAATATGGATGGCCTGACGATGCTGCAGCATATCCGCGCCGATCCCGCACTGGCCAAGCTGCCCGTGCTGATGGTGACCGCCGAAGCGAAAAAAGAAAACATCATCGCCGCCGCGCAAGCTGGCGCCAGCGGTTATGTTGTCAAGCCGTTCACGGCCGCGACCCTCGATGAAAAGCTGAACAAGATTTTCGAGAAGCTGGAAAAAGCCGGCGCCTGATCACGGTTTGAACCGCTTCAAAAAAAACGCTGCCAGTGCGAACTGGCAGCGTTTTTTTTCGTTGGCCTGCACCTTGCTTACACCAGGCCGCCGTTGGCGCGCAAGGTCTGGCCATTCACCCAGCGGCCGTCGGGGCCAGCCAGAAAGGCCACGGCGGCGGCGATATCGTCCGGTGTGCCCAGGCGCTCCAGGGGCGCCATCTTGCTCATGCGTTCTATCATTTCCGCCGTCTTGCCGTTCAAGAACAGGTCCGTGGCCGTGGGGCCAGGGGCGATGGCGTTGACGGTGATGTTCTTGCCGCGCAATTCCTTGGCGAAGATAGTCGTCATCGTCTCAATGGCGGCCTTGCTGGCGCCATAGATGCTGTAGCCGGGCAGGGCCAGGCCAATCACGCTGCTCGAGAAGTTGACCACGCTGCCGCCGTGGCGCAAGCGCGTCGCCGCCTGGCGCATGGTGTTGAAGCTGCCCTTGACATTGATGGCGAACAGGCTGTCGAAGGTGGCGTCGTCCGTGTCGGCCAGGGCAGGCAGCGCGGGCGGCATGATGCCGGCGTTGTTGACCAGCACGTCGACGCCGCCGAAGGCCGCTTCGGCCGCATCGAACAGCGCTTGCACGTCGCCCGCATCGGCCACGTTGGCCTTGACTGCGATGGCGGCGCCGCCGTCGGCAAGCATGCTTGCCACCAGCTCGTCTGCCGCCGCCTTGCCGCTGGCGTAATTGACGACGACCTGCATGCCGTCGCGCGCCAGGCGGCGGGCGATGGCCGCGCCGATGCCGCGCGAGGCGCCCGTGACGATGGCGACCCTGGCTGGGGTGAGTATGGTATTCATGCTGCTTCTCCTGTCGGGTGGAAGGTCCGCGTGGTGTGTCCGCGAGCCGGTATGGCGATTGTGATCTTTATTGTTGCGTGGATAAAGACTGATTTGATGGTTTCAGTGTGCAATTCAGATCAACAATCCTGCACAAGTCACGGTGCCAGCGGTCGGGCAAAAGCTGCCATGCAGCTGATTGCTACGTGGAATGAAATATTTCCCAAAGTTAACTTTACACGTCAACTAAAGTGGCTCATGATCGCTGCACTATTCCACCTCTGTCCCCGCCCCCGACAAGAAGGAGCGCCACATGCGCCGAGCACCCGTATTATTCCTTGCCCTGAGCACGGCCTTGCTGGCAGCTTGCGGCGTGAGCCTTGAGCAAACCAGCGTCGCCCCTGTCGCGCCTGCCGTCGCGGAGGCGCCGGAGCCGGCCGCGCAGTTGCCTGCCGATAGCGATGGCCGGCATGCCTATCTGCACCGCGTGGGTGGCCATGATTATGTCAGCCTGAGCCAACATGGCCCGCAGGGCGGCTTGCCGATACTCACAGGGGCGCAGCGCGGTGCGCACGCCATCCGTCTGCTGGCAGCCGATCCGGCCCAGGCACGGGCCATCCTGCGCAGCCTGAGGCTGCCTGCGAACCAGCGCAAGCTGTGGGCGGGCGAGGAAATCGTGCTCGATGCGGCCAGCTATGACATGTTGCAAGCGGCACGCGGCCATCACAAACTGCTGTTTGCCGAGCTCAAGTTGGTAGGGATGGAGTAGTCGATAAAGAAACGGGGCCGAATGGCCCCGTTGTGACAATGCTTAAATTTCCAGGTTGTCGATGAGTCTGGTTTGGCCCAGCTTGGCCGCAGCCAGCACCACCAGCGGTTCGCCGGCGGCCAGTTCGGCGGCGCTTGGCGCTTGCAGGTTGGCGCGCTTGCGCACGGCGATGTAGTCCGATTTCCAGCCGCGGCCGTCGAGCAGTTGCATGGCAGCCTGTTCCAGTTCGCCCACGGCCAGGTTACCCTTGCGTACTTCCTCGGCCACGAAATTAAGTCCCTTGTACAGCTCCGGCGCTTCCGCGCGTTCGCTTTCCGACAGGTACATATTGCGCGACGATAAGGCCAGGCCATCGTCGGCCCGGTACGTTTCGGCGGCGATGATTTCCGTTGGCAGCGCGAACTGGCGCGCCATGTTGCGGATGATCATCAGTTGCTGGTAATCCTTCTTGCCGAACACGGCCACTCGCGGACCCACGCACGAGAACAGCTTGGTGACGACCGTGCACACGCCTTCGAAGAAGCCGGGACGGAATTCCCCTTCCAGGGTATTGCCCAGGTCATCGGGCGGGCGCACGCGGTATTCCTGCGGTTCCGGGTAGAGTTCCTTTTCCGTCGGCGCGAACAGCACGTACACGCCTTCCTTTTCCAGCTTGGCGACGTCGGCCGCCATGGTGCGCGGATATTTTTCGAAGTCTTCGTTCGGGCCGAATTGCAGGCGGTTCACGAAGATCGAGGCGACGACGGGGTCGCCATGCTTGCGCGCCAGGCGCATCAGCGACAGATGGCCTTCGTGCAGGTTGCCCATGGTGGGGACGAACGCCGTGCGCAGCTGTCCGCTGAGCTGGTCGCGCAATTCTTCGATGTCGGAAATAATTTTCATGGATTGCTTTCGCTAAAACCCCGTTGTACGGTGGTCAGTGACAAAGGGAAGGGATCAGGCGGGCGAATACGCCAGCCGGACGTAGATGGGGGCAAACGGTTCTGCCTGCGTGATTTCGATCAGGGTTTCCTTGGCCAGTTCCAGCAAGGCCACGAAATTGACCACCACCACGGGCACGCCGCCGGCAATGTCGAACAGCTCGCTGAACTCGACGAAGCGCGACGACTGCAAATGGCGCAGGATGCTCGACATGTGCTCGCGCACGGACAGTTCCTGGCGGCTGATGCGGTGGTGTTGGGTCAATTTGGCGCGTTTCAGCACGTCGAGCCAGGCCTGCTGCAAGTCCACCGGTTCCACGTCGGGCCAGGTGGGTGTCAGGCTTTGCTCGATGAAAATCTGCGTGCGCACGAAATCGCGCTCGAACTGGGGAATGGTGTTCAGGTCGTAGGCGGCTAGCTTGATCTGCTCGTACTCGAGCAGGCGGCGCACCAGTTCGGCACGTGGATCGCCGCCGTCTTCCTCGACGTCGCTCTTGCGCGAAGGCAAGAGCATGCGCGACTTGATCTCGATCAACATGGCCGCCATCAGCAGGTACTCGGCGGCCAGTTCCAGGTTGCTCACGCGGATCTGGTCGACATATTTCAGATATTGCAGGGTCACCTGCGCCATCGGAATATCGAGAATGTTGAAGTTTTGCTTGCGGATCAGGTAGAGCAGCAAGTCAAGCGGGCCTTCGAAGGCTTCGAGGAAGATTTCCAGCGCGTCCGGCGGGATGTATAAATCCGTCGGCATGCGCAGCATCGGTTCGCCATACAAGCGTACGATGCCTGGCGGCTCGGCGGCGGGCGCCGCGTCCGTGAGCGCTGTTGCAGATGCTGCAGGGTCGCCGCTGCCGTCGCCGCCAGTGGCGGGTTCGGGCGACTCGATGACCGCGTTCACGTCCTGGGCGTCCTGCCCGGGCGTGCCCGCCGACTCTTCAGGCAGCATCGTGCCGGTTCCAGATCTTAGTTCTTGTTCTGGTAAACGTAAGCCTGTTGCTTGACAGCCGATGCCAGCTGGCGTTCCTGCTCATCGATGCTGACGGGCGGCTTGTCCCACAGCAGGGCGCGGCCCGCTTGCTGGCCCGCTTCCATGCCAGGATTCTTGGCCTTCAGTTCAGCGATGAACAAGGTGTGGTCGGATACGTAGTTGTTGTGTTTTGCAGGCAGTTTCATATTCTCTTCTGAGTGTCTTATAGGTAAGGTCAGCCGGCCGTATTCTACCGCGCCGTGCCGCCTGGCGGGTTGTTGTATCGGCAAGTCCGGGGGCGAAATTGCTAAAAATCAATAACGCAACAAACGCCGCATCACCATCGGCGCCGGCTCGGCGGGGTTGGCGTGCGAATATTCCAGTTCTTCGGCCAGGTCGAATTCGAAGGCCGCATAAAAATCGATCAGTTTGCGCTGGTCGCGCCGCACGGCCAGGCGCAATTCCTCGGCCTGGCACGACAGGCCGTGATGAATGATGGCTTCGAGCAAGTGCTGCGAGACGTGGCTGCCCCGGTAGGCGGGCAGCACACCCATGCGTGAAATCTTCCAGATGGCGGGGTCGCTGTCGAGCGGCATCCAGCGCAGCGAACCGGCTGGAATGTCGTCGATCAGCAACAAAAAACCGCCGCCGTGGCGCAATTGCGCTTCCACTTGCTGCGCCGTCTCGTGGTGCCCGCTGGACGAGGCGGCCACCTTGCCGGCCCACGCGGCGCGGGTCAGTTCGGCCATCAGTTGTGCATCGGCATTTGTTGCTTCGCGCACCACGATATTCATCATCGGTCCTTGTGGGGCTTAGCGGATGCGCATGCCAGGTTCGGCGCCCGGCCACGGGTTCAGGATGTAGATGCCCGGATTGGCCTTCTCGTCGGCGGCGGACGCTGCCATGACCATGCCTTCCGAAATGCCGAACTTCATCTTGCGCGGCGCCAGGTTGGCCACCAGCACGGTCAGCTTGCCGACCAGTTCTTCCGGCTGGTAGGCCGAGCGGATACCCGAGAAGACATTGCGCAAGCGGCCTTCGCCCGCGTCCAGCGTCAGGCGCAGCAGCTTGTCGGAACCGTCCACCAGTTCGCAGTTGACGATTTTGGCGATGCGCAGGTCGACCTTGAGGAAGTCGTCGATCTTGATCTCGGGCGCCAGTTCTTCGATGGCGGCAGCGGTG
This sequence comes from Janthinobacterium sp. SUN073, assembly GCF_030397665.1. GTDB lineage: Bacteria > Pseudomonadota > Gammaproteobacteria > Burkholderiales > Burkholderiaceae_D > Janthinobacterium. The sequence continues at coordinate 77,776 of NZ_JAPUBT010000014.1, forward strand.
GCAGCTTCAGGCGCTGCTGCGTCGTTGGCGGCGTCGCCGGCCGGTGCGGCGATGGCGGCGGCTGCTTGCGGCGCGTCAAACAGCGCTTCGATCATCTTCGCATCCATGCGCGTCATCAAATGGCTGTAGGCGCCGATGGTGCGGCCCAGCATGCTGTTTGCGACGGCGTCGCCGAATACTTGCGTATCCGCCCAAGTGAACTCGGCGTCGTTGAGGAACGAGGCCACGTTCTTGGCCACGCCCGGCAGGACTGGCGACAGCAGGATCGTCAACTGGCGGAACAGGATCAGGGCCGTGGTGCACACGTCGTGTAACTCGGCTGTTTTTTCCGCATCCTTGGCCAAAATCCACGGCTTGTTTTCATCGACATACTGGTTGGTGATGTCGGCGATTTCCATGATTTCGCGCAAGGCCTTGCCGAATTCGCGGTTCTCGAAGTGCGCGGCGATGCTGGCCTGGCGTTCGACGATGACGCCGTTGACGTCCACCGTCAGCGCGCGGTTGATCCAGCTTTGCGCGCCTTCCGACAGCGTTGATGCCAGCTTGCCGTCGAAACGCTTGGCGATGAAGCCGGCGCAGCGGCTGGCGATGTTCACGTACTTGCCGATCAGGTCGCTGTTCACGCGGGCGACAAAATCTTCGCCGTTGAAGTCCAGGTCTTCCACTTTCGAGTTCAGCTTGAAGGCGATGTAGTAGCGCAGCCATTCCGGGTTCATGCCCAGGTCGAGGTAGCGCAGCGGCGAGATGCCCGTGCCGCGCGACTTCGACATCTTTTCATTGTTGACCGTCAGGAAGCCGTGGACGTTGACTTTCAGTTTGTCGATCACCGGGTGATTGGCGAACTTCAGCATGGCGGGCCAGAACAGCAAATGGAAGGAGACGATATCCTTGCCGATGAAGTGGATCTGTTCCGTCGATGGGTCATTCAGCAAGGCGTCGAAATCGATGCCTTTCTTGTCGCAATAGTTTTTCAGGCTGGCCAGGTAGCCGACGGGCGCGTCCATCCACACATAGAAGAACTTGCCCGGCGCATCGGGAATCGGGATGCCGAAGTAGGGTGCGTCGCGCGAAATATCCCAGTCGGCCAGCTTTTCACCCGCTTCGCCCAGCCATTCGCTGACCTTGTTGACCATTTCAGGCTGCAAGCGGCCTGGCGTATTGAGCCAGCTTTTCAGGAATTCGAAGCAGCGCGGGTCGGACAGCTTGAAGAAATACTGTTCCGACGGCTTCATCACGGGCGTCGCGTTGGTAAACACGGAGAACGGGTTGACCAGGTCGGTTGGCTGGTAGGCCGCGCCGCACACTTCGCAATTGTCGCCGTACTGGTTCTTGGCGCCGCATTTCGGGCATTCGCCCTTGATGTTGCGGTCGGCCAGGAACATGCCTTTGACCGGATCGAAGAAGCGGTCGACGGTTTTCGTGACGATCAGGCCCGTATCGCGCAGCTTGCGGTAGATCGATTGCGACAGGTCGACGTTTTCCGGCGAATCGGTCGAATACCAGTTGTCGAAGGCGATATGGAAGCCATCGAGGTACTGGGCGCGGCCGGCGGCGATGTTGGCGACGAATTGCTGCGGCGTGATGCCTTCCTTTTCGGCGGCGATCATGATGGGCGTGCCATGCGTATCGTCGGCGCCCACAAAGTGCACTTCACGGCCGGCGGCGCCATCGCGTTGCATTCGCTGGAACCGGACCCAGATATCGGCCTGGATGTATTCCATGATGTGGCCAATGTGAAAAGCGGCGTTTGCGTAAGGCAGGGCAGTGGTGACGAACAGCTTGCGAGTCATGATTGATGCACTTTTGGGATGGATAATAGGGCATTTTAACAGCGGAAAGGCAATATGAGCAGATGCCGCGCTGGCAAGTGGTGCTTTTGCCGCCATCGCGCCATGCAAATTTGCGCTAGACTGCGCGTATTGCACATATGTAGTACACACGGAGATTTACATGAGCATCACAGTAGAAGACGTCAAGGCCGCTCTGGCCCAGGTTATTGATCCAAATACACATAAAGATTTCGTTTCCAGTAAAACCGTCAAGAATCTGAAGGTCGATGGCAATGATATTTCCCTCGACATCGAGCTGGGCTACCCTGCCAAAAGCCAGATCGACCTGATCCGCAAGTCCGTGCTGGCCGCCCTGCGCGTGCTGCCGGGCGTGGGCAACGTCAGCGTGGGCGTGTCGTCGAAAATCATTTCGCACACGGTGCAGCGCGGCTTGAAGCCGATGAGCAATGTGAAAAACATCATTGCCGTCGCTTCCGGCAAGGGTGGTGTTGGCAAATCGACCACGGCCGTCAACCTGGCCCTGGCCCTGGCGGCCGAAGGCGCCACCGTCGGCATGCTCGACGCCGATATCTATGGCCCGTCGCAGCCGATGATGCTGGGCATCAGCGGCCAGCCGAAAACGCTCGACGGCAAGAGCATGGAGCCGATGGAAAACCACGGCCTGCAAGTGTCGTCTATCGGCTTCATGATCGATCCGGACGAACCGATGGTGTGGCGCGGCCCGATGGTCACGCAAGCCTTGCAGCAACTGCTGGACCAGACCAACTGGCGCGACCTCGATTACCTGATCGTCGACATGCCGCCAGGCACGGGCGACATTCAGCTGACCCTGTCGCAGAAAGTGCCCGTCACGGGCGCCGTCATCGTCACGACGCCGCAGGACATCGCGCTGCTGGACGCGCGCAAGGGCTTGAAAATGTTCGAGAAGGTCGGCATCCCGATCCTGGGCGTGGTGGAAAACATGAGCACGCACATCTGCTCGAACTGCGGCCATGCGGAAGAAATCTTCGGCGCCGGCGGCGGCGCGAAGATGTGCGCCGACTTCGGCGTGGAATTCCTCGGCGCCTTGCCGCTGACCATGGCGATCCGCCAGCAGACGGATTCGGGCACGCCGACCGTCGTGGCCGAGCCAGATGGCCCTGTTGCCGAGATCTACAAGCAGATCGCCCGCACCATCGCGATCAAGGTGGCGGAAAAGGCGAAGGATATGACCAGCAAGTTCCCGAGTATCGTTATTAAAAACGACTGATTTAACCCAAGGCAGAGACCGGGGTCGAACCCTCAGGGTTCGACCCCGGCCCTTCATGGGTTAACAATCCGGCGCCATGGTCGTCAGTAATATGGTTTCATGCAGTCCGTGTTGTTACTAAACAAGAGGAGACATCATGCACCTGAACACTGTATTCCTGCGCCAAGCCGCAGCCGTGGTTGTTGGCAGCCTGCTGGCCGCCAGCGCCTTTGCCCAATCCGTATCATTTGTCGAGCCCGTCGATGGCGCGACAGTGACCAGCCCGTTCAAAGTCAAGTTTGCCGTCAGCGGCATGGACATCAAGCCGGCCGGCGACATGACGGCCAAGACGGGCCACCATCATCTGCTCATCAATATGGGGCCGATGAAGGCGGGCGAGATGATACCCATGGATGACAAACATTTGCATTTCGGCAAAGGTCAGACGGAAACGGACGTCACCTTGCCACCGGGCCAGTACACGCTCACCATGCAGTTCGCCAACGGCGCGCACCAGTCGTATGGGCCGGAGTTGAGTAAAAGCATCAAGGTGACGGTCAAGTAATCGCGCATATTGATTCATGTCGGCATCAGGCCGGGTTCCAGCGATGGTGCCCGGCCTTTTTCATGGTCGTGCTTCTTGTCATCATTGCGTCATACAGTTTGCGTATGCTGCCCGGTGGCCTAACTTTGGATGAGTGCATATGAGCAAGAATTTCTCCCTTTCCCGGCAACTGGCGCAGGCGCTGCTGCTGGTAGCTGGCGTGGCGGCGTGCCAGGCGCATGCGGCCAAAGTGGTTCCCACGACTGCGGCGCAGCCGAAGCTGGTGGTGGTGCTGGTGGTGGATGGCTTGCCGCAGGAGCAGGTGACGCGCTACCGCGACCAGTTCGGCCAGGGCGGTTTCCGCCGCCTGCTGGAGCATGGCGCGTGGTTCAGCGATGCGCACCAGGCGCATGGCATCACGGTGACCGCCATCGGCCACTCGGCCGTGCTGTCGGGCGCTTACCCGTACCAGCATGGCGTGATCGGCAATAACTGGATCGATCCCGTGACCAAGAAATCCGTGTACTGCACCGAGGATGGCAATTTCCACTACATCGGCGAAGCAACACAGCCCGACGACGGCACCGCGCCGACCAAGCTGCGCGTCAGCACCTTGGGCGACGAGCTGCGCTATGCCACGGGTGACAAGGCCAAGGTCGTCACCGTCTCGGGCAAGGACCGCGGCGCCATCCTGCTGGCCGGGAAAACGGGCACGGCCTATATGTACATGGAAAAGACGGGCAATTTCGCCAGCAGCACTTATTACATGCAGCAGCATCCGCAATGGGTGCAGCGCTACCAGGCAGCCAAGCCGCAGGATCGCTACTACGGCAAGAGCTGGACGCCTTTGCTGGCCGACAGCGCCTACGCCAATGACGCGCGCGAGGACATCGTGCCGGCCAAGCCGGGCGCGCGCAACACCTTCCCGTTCGCCTATTACAGCGACAGCGGCAAGCTCGATGGCGAGTACTACAGCCGCTTGAAGTCCGGTCCCTTCCTCGATGAGCTGACCCTGGAATTCGCCCGCGCCGCCGTCGATGGCGAGAACCTGGGCCGCAACCCGGCCGGCGTGCCCGATATCCTCGGCGTGAGCCTGTCCGCGCACGACTATGTGAACCATGCCTACGGCCCGGAAAGCAGGATGTCGCACGACCACCTGCAGCGCCTGGACCGCATGCTGGCCGGCTTCTTTGCCGACCTGGATAAAAAAGTCGGCATGGACAACGTGCTGGTGGTGCTGACGGCCGACCATGGCTTTGCCAACGTGCCGGAATTTGCTGAAACACGGGGCTTCTCGGCCAAGCGCATCGACGGCGCCAAACTGGTCGATGGCTTGAACCAGCACCTGGCAACGACCCTGGGCATCGATAAACTGGTGACGACGTCGTCGCTGCCGAATATCTACCTCGATTACGGGCTGGCGGAAAAGAGCGGCGTCCATCGCGCCGCGCTGGAAGACGCGGCTTCCCGCTTCCTGTTGCAGCAGGACGGTCTGGCGCAGGTCTACACGCGCACGCAAATGGAAACGGGCGCCGTCGCCACGCGCATGGACACCCTGATGCGCCGCGCCTGGAACCGCCAGCTGTCGGGCGACCTGATGGTCGTCACAAAGCCGGCCTGGTACTTCGGCAAGGGCAGCGGCGGCACCTCGCACGGCACGCCGTACACCTATGACACCAACGTGCCGCTGATGGTCTTTGGCCCGCGCTGGATCAAACCGGGCGCCTATGGCCAGTACGCGGAAGTGGTCGACATCGCGCCGACCCTGGCCCATCTGCTGCGCATACGCCAGCCATCGGCGTCGGAAGGGCGGGTGTTGACGGAGGTGGTGCGGTAAAAGAACCCAACGGCGAAAATGCCGGGGTCGGACCCTGAGGGTCCGACCCCAGGGTTTGCATGTGGGTTGGCCGTTAAAAAGGCACTACAACAGCCAGTCTATCGGCAGCAGCGACAGAATAGCCACCCCCATGCGCTTCCACACGCTGGTGCCCGGTTCCGTGTCGTAGCGCGTGGTGGCGCCGCTGGCGTCGCGGGCGATCCAGTACAGAGCGCCGTCGTCGCCCAGCAGCACCTGGTAGGCGCGCTGCGGGATGGTGGTGCGCATGGCCAGGCCCAGCTGGCTGGCCAGCGCGGGGCTGTCGATGACGAGGCCCATTTCCGTGTTCAACTCGATCGAGCGCGGGTCGAAGTTGAACGAGCCGACAAAGATGCGCCTGTCATCGACGGCAAAGGTCTTCGCATGCAGGCTCGATGCGGAACTGCCCAGGTGGCCTGGCTGCGCGCGCGCATCGCCGCGTTCCCACGAGCGGCGCGATTCATACAGCAGCACGCCCGCTTCCAGCAGAGGCTTTCTCCACTTCGCATAGCCCGCATGCACGGCCGCCACATCGGTCGCTTCCAGCGCATTCGTCAGGATGCGCACGCCCACGCCTTTTTTTGCCAGGTCGGCAAAGGCCTGTGTGCCGGATTTGCCGGGCACGAAATACGGCGACACCAGATCGACTTCCTTTTCCGGCACGCCCAGCAGGTTTTGCAGGTTTTTCGCCACGCCCGTGCCGGGCCTGGCCTTGTCCAGCACCTTGGCCGGGTCGTCGCTGACCATGCGCGTGCGCGCCCATTCGAAGGGCAGGGTGCGTTCCATCATCTGCCTGACGAAGGGCGAAGTGCGCAGCGCCTGCACGTATTCCTCGGCGGCCCTGGTGTCGTCGATGCGGTCCGCTTCGGCGGCGATGGTGGCCGCGTCGCCCTCGACTGGGCTGGTCAGCAGCAGCCGGGCCGGGTAGGCCGAGGCGCTGTTCCAATAGCGGTCGAAATCCTGCGAGACCTCGTCGACGACGGGGCCGACGGCCAGCACGTCCAGGTCGGCAAACAGCACGTCGCCGGCCGCGCCAAAATATTCATCGCCCACATTGCGTCCACCGACGATGGTGGCGTGGTTATCGGCCGTAAACGATTTATTGTGCATGCGCCGGTTGAGGCGTGAAAAATCGGTGGCAAAGGCGAGCGCGCGCGGCGCGCGGGGCACGAAGGGATTGAACAGGCGGATTTCCAGATTCTGCTGCTTGCCCAGCATGCTCAGTGTCTGGTCCAGGCCCGCCGTGTTGTTATCGTCGAGCAGCAGGCGCACGCGCACACCCCGTTCGGCCGCCTGGCGCAGGGCGTCGAACAGCAGCGTGCCCGTGATGTCCTTGTGCCAGATGTAGTACTGCACGTCCAGGCTGCGCTGCGCGGCGGCGGCCAGCAGCGCGCGCGCGGCAAAGGCGTCGCGCCCGTCGACCAGCGGGTAAATGCCGGATACGCCGGGATGCTGCGCCACCAGCGGCGCAATGGCCGTGGCTAATTTGGTCTGCGCCGTATCCGTGATGACGGTGGAGGGAATGCGGCCTTCCAGCGAAGGCAGTGAAGCGCAGCCGGCGAGGACGGCGGACAGCAGCAGGGGCAGCAGCAGCCGGGTGGCGCTGGGGAAGGGTGCTTGGGCGGGCATGGCAGGCTTTCATCGAATTGCCCCGATGTTAGCAGATGCGCATGCCCGCACGCGGGGGAGGTTTTACAGTTGTTCCAGCGCGATCAGCTCGGCCACCGTCTGGCGGCGGCGGATCAAACGGGATTGCGCCCCATCGACCAGGTATTCGGCCGCATGCGGGCGGCTGTTGTAGTTCGACGACATCGACGCGCCATACGCACCCGCGCCTTCGAACACCACGTAGTCGCCCACCTGCGCTGCCGGCAACAAACGGGTTTCCACCACGCCGCCATCGCGCTGGGTAAACACGTCGCCCGATTCGCACAGGGGACCGCCGACCACGGTGGCCTGTTGCGTGTCCAGTGCGCGGCCGTCGTGCGCGATGACCGACATTGCATGGTAGCTGCCGTACATGGCGGGGCGCATCAGTTCATTGAAGCCCGTATCGAGCAAGGTGAAGTGGTTGCCGCCCATTTGCTTGGTGGCGCGCACTTCGGCCACCAGCAGGCCCGCGTCGGCCACGAGGAAGCGGCCCGGTTCGATTTCCAGGTGCACGCGATGGCCCAGGTGCGCCTCGATCTGCTTGCGCGCCGCATCCCACAGCTGGAAGTAGTGGTCCGTGTCGACCGGCTGCTCGCCTTCGCGGTAGGGGACGGACAGGCCGCCGCCCGTGGAAATGGCTTCGATGTCGTGGCCCATGTTCTTGACCAGGTCGACCATGGTGCCGCAGACGGTTTCCAGGTGGCTGTAGTCGACGCCTGAGCCGATGTGCATGTGCAGGCCCACCAGGTGCAGGCCATGCGCGCGGATGACGGCCAGCGCCTCCGGCAGCTCTTCGTGCCAGATACCGTGCTTGCTGTTTTCGCCGCCCGTATTGGTCTTGTTGCTGTGGCCATGGCCATAGCCGGGATTGATGCGCAGCCAGATGCGGTGACCGGGCGACACGGGACCCAGCTGGCGCAGCATGTCGACAGAGCCGCAATTGACTTCGATCTTGGCTGCCGCCACGCGCGCCAGGGTGGCGCGGTCGAACAGGTCGCAGGTGAATACCAGACCGGCGGCGCCGTTGGTTTGCGCCGGCGTAAAGCCTGCCTGCAGCGCGCGCTCGATCTCGCCCAGCGAGACGGCGTCCACGTGCACGCCCGCTTCGCGCATCAGGGTGAGAAGATGGATGTTCGAGTTGGCCTTTTGCGCGAAGCGCACCGTGTCGAACTGTGCCAGCTGCGCCACGCGGGCGCGGATGGTGGCCGCGTCATACACCCACAGGGGCGTGCCGTGTTCCTGGGCGAGTTGGGCGAGGGTGGCGTCTGACACTGGTTTCATGGTGGTTGTCTTTATCGTTTGATGGGTGGTGTCGGAGGTGGTGTCGGATTGCGCGCTTTGCGCTAGTCCGACCCACGTGCCGATCATGATGCGGGTTTTCTTTGTAAACATAAAATATCCATTTAGGCCTACCTTATTCATTTATGATATGGGCATGACTATCTCCCTGCGCCATATCGAGGTCTTTCGCGCCATCATGACGACGGGCAGCGTGACGTCCGCCGCCGCCATGCTGCACACCTCGCAGCCCACCGTCAGCCGCGAGCTGGCGCGTCTCGAGCACTTGACGGGTTTGACCTTGTTCGAGCGCGAGCGGGGGCGGCTGCGCCCGACGGCCCAGGCGCTGCAGCTGTTCGAGGAAGTGCAGCGCGCGTATTTCGGCCTGGAGCGCATCGTCAGCACGGCGGCGGCCTTGCGCCAGTTCGACCAGGGGCAGCTGTCGATCGCCTGCCTGCCCGTGTTTTCCCAGTCGCTGCTGCCGCAGGCGTGCAAGCGCTTCGTGGCCGACTTTCCCAAGGTGAGCATCAGCATCACACCGCAGGAGTCGCCGCTGCTGGAAGAGTGGCTGTCGGCGCAGCGCCACGACATCGGCCTGACGGAAGTGGGCAATGCGCCGCCGGGGACCGCACTCGATACCCTGATGTCCGTCGACGAGGTGTGCGTGCTGCCCGACGGCCATGCGCTCGCCGGCAAGGCGGTGCTGCAGCCGGCGGACTTTGCGGGCCAGCCTTTCATCAGCCTGGCCGCTGTCGACCCCTACCGCCAGCAAATCGACGCCATCTTCGCGCAGGCCGGCGTGGAGCGGCGCATGGCGCTCGACACGCACAGCGCCGCCTCCGTGTGCGCCATGGTGCGCGAAGGCGTGGGCCTGGCCATCGTCAATCCGCTCACGGCGCTGGATTACGCGGGGCAGGGCTTGCAGATCCGCCGCTTCGCCGTATCCTTGCCGTTCACGGTGAATCTCGTGAAACCTTTGCACCGGCCCTTGTCGCAACTGGTCGCCCTGTTCGAGCAGGCGCTGCATGCCCAGGCGGCGGAAGTAAAAAGGCGCTTGCTGCAGCTGTGACGGCGCTTGTGGAGCGGCGGCGGTCAACAGAGTAAAATGGCGTTTTACTTATTCAAGCCTGATTACTTCGATGACCACAAACGCTACTCCCGTCCGTACCCGTTTCGCTCCCAGCCCGACCGGCTATCTGCACCTGGGCGGCGCCCGCACCGCTTTATACAGCTGGGCGTATGCCCGTCACTTCGGCGGCACTTTCGTGCTGCGCATCGAAGACACGGACGTGGAGCGTTCCACGCCGGAAGCCGTGCAAGCCATCATCGAAGGCATGAAGTGGCTGGGCCTGGACCACGACGAAGGCCCGTTCTACCAGATGCAGCGCATGGACCGCTACCGCGAAGTGGTGGCGCAGATGCTGGCCGAGGGCACGGCGTATCACTGCTACTCGTCGCCGGAAGAAGTCGAAGCGATGCGCGAGCGCATGCGCGCCGCCGGTGAAAAGCCGCGCTACGACGGCACCTGGCGTCCGGAGCCTGGCAAGACCCTGCCGGCCGTACCGGCCGGCCGCAAGCCCGTCGTGCGCTTCAAGAATCCGCTCGATGGCGATGTGACGTGGGACGACGTGGTCAAGGGCACGATCACGATATCGAACCGCGAGCTGGACGATCTGGTGATCGCCCGTCCGGACGGCACGCCAACCTACAACTTCTGCGTTGCCGTCGATGACTGGGACATGCAGATCACCCACGTGATCCGCGGCGACGACCATGTCAACAACACCCCGCGCCAGATCAACATCCTGCGCGCCATCGGCGCTCCGCTGCCGCTGTACGGCCACCTGCCGATGATTTTGGGTGCGGACGGCGAGAAGCTGTCGAAGCGCCACGGCGCCGTCAGCGTGATGGATTACCCGGAGCAGGGCTTTTTGCCGGAAGCGATGCTGAACTACCTGGCGCGCCTGGGCTGGAGCCATGGCGACGATGAAGTGTTCTCGACCGAGCAGTTCTGCGAGTGGTTCAACCTGAACCACCTGTCGAAATCGGCGGCCCAGTTCAACAATGAAAAACTGGCCTGGCTGAACAATCACTATATCAAGCAGGCCGACAACACGCGCCTGGCCGACCTGGCCCGCGCGCAGATGGTCGCCGCCGGCGCCGTCTTCGAAGGCGCACCGGACCTGGCGCAAGTGCTGGGCATGATGAAAGAGCGCGCCAACACCGTCAATGAGCTGGCTGCCGCCTCGATGCTGTTCTTCCGCGAACCGCAGCCGGAAGCGGAACTGGTGGCGCAGCACATCACGGATGCCATCAAGCCCGTGCTGGCGCAGTTTGCCGAACGCATCGCCACGGTAGAGTGGAGCAAGGAAGCCGTCGCCGCCATGATCAAGGAAGTGCTGGCCGCCAACACCATCAAGATGCCGCTGCTGGCCATGCCTCTGCGCCTGATTTTAACGGGCCAGCTGCAGACGCCGGCCATCGACCAGGTGGTGGTGATCTTCGGCCGCGAGACCGTGCTGGCGCGCCTGGCAAAGTGGCTGTAATCGCCGCGCGGAATTGAGCGTGTAAATGCAGTGCAGAAACCGCCCCTATGAAAAGTTGCTCATAGACGAAAAAGGGTATTTGCAGAGTGAAACTTCTTTGCTATACTCTTGTTTCTGCACCAACGGGGGTATAGCTCAGCTGGGAGAGCGCTTGCATGGCATGCAAGAGGTCAGCGGTTCGATCCCGCTTACCTCCACCAGCAGCAAAATCGCAGTCAGGTTTTGTTAGTCGTTGAAGTGGTGCAGATGTTGTTTGGAAGTTCCGCGGTCCCCATCGTCTAGAGGCCTAGGACATCACCCTTTCACGGTGAGTACAGGGGTTCGAATCCCCTTGGGGACGCCAGGTAGTTGTGGTATAGTAGTGGCAGTTGTTTGTACTGATTGTTGTAAGTTCAGGCCCGTAAAAAACAGGTTCTGGATGGAAAGCAAGTAGTGGAACAAAGTCGCCAAGTGCGGCTTTTATTATTTCTGCGCCCGGGGGGTATAGCTCAGCTGGGAGAGCGCTTGCATGGCATGCAAGAGGTCAGCGGTTCGATCCCGCTTACCTCCACCAATAGCGCAGAAGTAAGGCAGCAAACTGTAGAAGTAAAAATGTAGTGCCAAGGTCCCCATCGTCTAGAGGCCTAGGACATCACCCTTTCACGGTGAGTACAGGGGTTCGAATCCCCTTGGGGACGCCAGTTCAGTCTGGTGTTGTGGTAGTGAAGAAGTAGCAGTGTTTCTGCGCCCGGGGGGGTATAGCTCAGCTGGGAGAGCGCTTGCATGGCATGCAAGAGGTCAGCGGTTCGATCCCGCTTACCTCCACCAACAGCGCAGAAGTCACATGATAATCAAAGTCGCCTTGAGCGGCTTTTTTTATTTCCGGGTCACTTTCGCCATACCCCGCGGGGGAATATGGCTAAGCTGTTAGCGCGCTTGCATGGCATGCAAGAGGTCAGCGGTTCGATCCCGCTTACCTCCACCAACAGCGCAGAAGTCACATGATAATCAAAGTCGCCTTGAGCGGCTTTTTTTACGTCTGCGAATTAATCGCCATACCCCTCGGGGGAGTGTGGCTAGCTGTTAGCGTGCTTGCATGGCATGCAATAGGTCAGGGTTAGCTCCTGCCTTACCTCCGCCAACAGCGCAGAAATCACATGATAATCAAAGTCGCCTTGAGCGGCTTTTTTTACGTCTGCGAATTAATCGCCATACCCCTCGGGGGAGTGTGGCTAGCTGTTAGCGCGCTTGCATGGCATGCAATAGGTCAGGGTTAGCTCCTGCCTTACCTCCGCCAACAGCGCAGAAATCACATGATAATCAAAGTCGCCTCGAGCGGCTTTTTTTATTTCCGGGCCAATTTCGCCATCCCCTTCGGCGAGCGTGGCCAAGCTGTTAGCGCGCTGGCATGGCATGCAAGACGTCAGCGCTTGGCTCCCGCTGATGCCCATGCATGGGTTGCTGGAAGTCGAGGTGGCCGGCGGGCGGCGCATGGCCGGCAGTTATCAGCGTTCCGTTATGCTGCCCAGCGGTCGCGATAGATCAGCAGTGAAGTCGACATATTGGGTGGAAAGCCCGCGTAGCTGGTCGAGCAGTGGACGGTTGTCTCCGCGCCGCCACTGAAAAGAATAGATTACCGGCGCTGGCATTTCGGCGGCGGCGAGCGGGAGCAGCAGACCCTGGTCAACCAGCTTTTGACTCCAGCCAGTGGGCAGTATGCCGATCCCGACAGAGGCAATCAGCATGCCGGCAATGGCCCCCCAATTATTGCAACTTATACGCTCAACGGCAGCGATGCCGTGAGCCAGTAGCCAGTCATCAATCAGTCGCGTGGTGCCAGCTGATGGCGGTAAGGCAACGATGGGCTGTCCAGCGTCAAGTAAATCGGCGGCACCACGTAAGCCGGGCGGGCTGTCAGATACAGCCAGGGTTGGCGCGGCAAGCCAGATGAATTGTGCTTGGCTGACTGGTTGCGACAGGATGCCGTGGTGCGATGAGCGTCCGGCAATGATCGCAAAATCGAGCTCGCCCTTGGTGACACGGCTTTCCAGAACTGAGCCCACGTCGACATAGGGTTCGAGCGTCAATTTGGGATGCAGTGCCCGGACTTGCGCAATGAACTGCGGTAGCCAGGTCAGCGCGCTGAGTTCGCCAACACCAAAGGTGCAACGGCCAACTAGCCCGGCAGAGGGTGCGAAGGCGGTACGTATTGCGGCGGCGTCATCGAGCAGCGCCAGCGCGCGTGGCAGCAATGCCTGGCCTGCATCGCTGAGTACGGCGCGGTGGCCACTCCGGTCGAACAGATTGATGCCAAGCGCTTCCTCCAGTTCTGAAATGCGCTTGGAGAGAGACGATACGGACAAATGCAGGCGTTCGGCGGCAATCGCAAAGGTCGCGCAGGTGGCGGCCCAGTAGAACGCTTCGAGTTGCTTTAAAGTCATGGACATCACTTGTTCTCTTTTTTCGAACTTAATTGTACATAATTTTTCGCTTTTATCTAAATTGTGCTTGATCAAAAATGCTTGACAGGGCAAATCGCGTCGGTGCCAGGCGTTGGGCGGGCGGTATATGCAGGCCTTCGCCCTTCGCCAAAGTGATGCATGTAGCAGTGAAATGACGAGTTTGCTATTTTTTGAGAGGCGCAATGAACAAGAAGCGTTATGCAGTTATCGGCGGGGGGATAAATGGCCTCGCAGTCGCACGTCAGTTATTGTTGGATTTTCCCGAAGCCACGGTGGTGCTGTTCGAAAAGGAGGCGAGTGTCGCCAGTCATCAGTCCAGCCACAATTCGGGTGTGGTCCATGCCGGTCTGTACTATGAGCCGGGGGGGCTCAAGGCACGACTTTGCAGGCGCGGGGGCGAATTGATTGGCAACTATTGCCGCGACAATGCCATCCCCTACGACGAGTGCGGCAAAGTTGTCGTCGCGCTACAAGAGGAAGAGTTGCCTCGCCTGGAGGCGATTTATCGGAAAGCGCAGGCCAACGGTGTGCCTGGCGTGCGGCTGATCGGCTCAAATGAGCTGCGCGAAATCGAGCCCAACTGCATCGGCCTGGGCGCCTTGCATTCACCGAAAACGGCGATTGTCAGTTACGGTCAAATTGCGGCCCGAATCGCCGATGAAATCAGGGAGCGTGGCGGGCGCATTTGTCTGAATTCGCCGGTTGAGCGTCTGCTTGAGCAAGGCGGCGAAGTACGGGTCGAACTTGCGGACGGAGAGGTCTTCGATACGGTATTCGATCAGGCAATTGCCTGCGCGGGTTTGCAGTCAGATCGCCTGGCAGAGCGTTCGGGCGATCAGGACACGCCACGCATCGTACCGTTCTTCGGCCAGTATTACGTGATCGACGAGGCTTTCAAGTCGCATGTCAAAGGCCTGATCTACCCGGTGCCGGACCCGCGCTTTCCTTTCCTCGGGGTGCATTTCACAAAGCGTATCGACGGACAGATGACGATCGGCCCGAATGCTTTCATATCCTTCGGTCGCGAGAACTATGACGGCCGCAGCATGAACCTGGCCGACATCTTCAATTTTGCCAGCTACCCCGGCTTTTGGAAGTTTGCTGCCCGTAACCTGCCGGCGACGCTTCGGGAACTGAAGACTGTGGTCAGCGAGGCGAGCTTTGTCCGCGAGGCGGCGCGCTATGTGCCGACGCTTGCCTCGGTCGGTATTGTTCCGGCGGTTCGTGGGATCCGTGCCCAGGCAATGGAGGCCAATGGTGCGCTGGTTGACGATTTCGTGATTCGCCAACACGGCAACATTACCCACATCCGCAATGCACCGTCACCAGGGGCGACATCGTCGCTAGCCATTGCTGAATACATTGTGCGTGAAGTGATGAGGCGCTGAGTTGGCGTAGCGGACAACGTACGGTTGTCTGTCGCTCCCCAGCCAGCCCCAACTCGAACGCTCTAGGCGAAAAAGAAAAAAATTAATTCATGAAGGAGACATTTTGAACATTCAAAAAACGGAACAGGAAACCCCGGCACAGACAAAAAGTCGTCTGCGCAAAGTGGCGGCAGCGACCATTGTCGGCTCCATGTTGGAGTGGTATGACTTTTATCTTTACGCGACGATGGCGTCGATTGTCTTCAGCAAGGTCTTCTTCGATACCTCGGACCCGGCGAATGCATCGCTGCAAGCCTTTGCCACCTTCGCCATCGGCTTTGTGGCGCGACCGATCGGGGGGCTGTTCTTCGGCTACTTCGGCGACCGCTACGGGCGCAAGAAAATGTTGTTCGTTACTTTCTGTATGATGGGCTTGTGCACGACCGCCATTGGCCTGGTCCCTTCCTACGCCAGCATCGGCGTTTGGGCGCCCCTGTGCCTGGTGCTGATCCGCATTGTGCAGGGCCTGGGCGCCGGTGCTGAACTGGCGGGGGCGGCGGTAACTTCCTACGAACATGCGGCCGACAACAAGAAGGGGCGACAAGGTGCGTGGCCTGCATTGGGGCTGAACCTTGGCCTGTTGCTATCGTCGCTGACCGTTTATCTGCTGACCGTCAATGGCGACAAGTTTTTGCTTGCCGGCGGTTGGCGCATTCCCTTCATCCTCAGTTTCGTGCTGGTACTGGTCGGGCTCTGGGTGCGTGGGAGTCTGCCGGAAACGCCAGAGTATCACCACTTCGAGGAAAGCCATCGCCAGAAGAGGCCGTTCCGCGAATTGTGGAAAACCAATCTGAAGGGCCTGGGCGTCGTCTTCTTTGTCGCCATCGGTTACAACGCACTGAGCTATGTCTTCAAGACCTTCTCGCTGGCCTACCTGACCCAGTTCAAAGGCATTTCGGCCAGCGTGACATCGCTATCGGTGACACTGGCCAGTCTGGTCGCAATCTTTACCGTCCCGCTCTTCGGCTATCTGTGTGACAAGTTCAGCAGCAAGAAGCTGCTGATCGTCGGCGGCCTGCTGTCAGCATTGTTCGCGTACCCGTTCATGCAGTTGCTGGACAGCGGCGAGAACAGGCTGATTTACCTGGCGCTGATCGTCGGCACCGGGGTGCTGGCGCCGATGATGTTCGCCCCACAGGGTTCTTTCCTCAGTCGCCAGTTTGCCGTGCAAAACCGCTCGACGGGGGTTGGTTCGGGGCGTGAAATCGGCACTGCCATTGCCGGCGGTATTGCCCCGTTGTGGGCGTTATCAATGGTTGCCCAGTCTGCGACTCGTGACACGAGCGCAGTGGCCTTGATGCTCACGTGCTCCGGAGTGATCGTCGCATTGGCAGCATACTTCGACCAAGGTTATCGCTTCAGCCATTACAAGAACTGATGGCCAAGGCGGCGGGCCAAGCTTGCTCAGCTCCTCCCGCCGCCCAACCCTTATATGACGTGGGTTTGGGCCAGTACAAACGAAGGGGGGAGCAAGAGGCTTTCCTTTTGCTTGTCTGGCTGCTGTTGCTGAGGATCTGTACCTCGCCCGCGCAGCCGATCGATTGCACATTGAGCAATCGCCGCCGGGAACGGTTTCCTCCATGGAAAATAAGATGCGCCTGCGGTTGATTTTGTGAATGGTCCCATGCTATACTTCGCGCACGCTTTTTTGAGGGGCCAAGCAAAGCCTTCAACGAAGAGTCCGCTGAGAGTCAAGCCAGCACAGGTCCCCATCGTCTAGAGGCCTAGGACATCACCCTTTCACGGTGAGTACAGGGGTTCGAATCCCCTTGGGGACGCCAGGATTTAGTTGTAAGGTAATAGCGCAGTGCTGAACGGGCCTGACAAGTCAGGCTTTTTTTGTTTCTGCAACATTGCTGCAGTACCGGGTCAGGATGCGAAGTAGAGCATTCAGGACAGATTTCTGTCCCCATCGTCTAGAGGCCTAGGACATCACCCTTTCACGGTGAGTACAGGGGTTCGAATCCCCTTGGGGACGCCAGATTCGCAAGTAGTAAGCACGTAAAGTAACAGGTCGGGATGCGGAGTAATGCATCTTGGACAGATTTTCTGTCCCCATCGTCTAGAGGCCTAGGACATCACCCTTTCACGGTGAGTACAGGGGTTCGAATCCCCTTGGGGACGCCAGACCGGCTGAATCAGCCAACAACAAAGCCGCCTGGTAACAGCGCGGCTTTTTTGTTATTTGCCGGCATGCCAACGTTTTTCCTTCACTCTTGCCTGCACATGCCATTACCTAGCGATCGCGCGCCATCCCTGGCCATCTTCTGCAAAGTCGTCGACAACTACGGCGATATCGGCATTTGCTGGCGTTTGGCGCGGCAGTTGAGCGGCGAGCACGGCGTGGCCGTCACCCTGTGGGTCGATGATTTATCCAGTTTCCAGCACATCTGTCCTGAAATCGATGTGGCTGCCGAAGTCCAGCAAGTATCGGGAGTCATGATTCGTCATTGGCGCGGCCAGGATGGCGTGTTTGCGCCGGCCGATATCGCCGATATCGTCATCGAGTTTTTCGCCTGCGACATTCCGCCCGGCTATATCGCCGCCATGGCGCAGTGCGCGCCGCAGCCGGTGTGGCTGAACCTGGAAGGCTTGACGGCGGAAGAGTGGGTCGAGGGCTGCCATGCGCTGACGTCGCCACGCCACGGCATGATCAAGCATTTCTTCTTCCCCGGTTTTACCAATAAAACGGGCGGCTTGCTGCGCGAAGCGGCGCTCGATGAAAAAAGGCTGGCATTCCAGGCCGATGCGCCCGCCATGGCGGCCTTCCTCGGGCAATTCGGCGTGCGTCAGGCGGAAATGTCTGCTTTGAAAGTATCGCTGTTCTGCTACCCGTCCGCTCCCGTCGCCGAGCTGTTTGGCGTGTGGCAGGCGGGCAGCGAACCCGTGACATGCCTGGTGCCGGAAGGCGTCGCGTTCGATGCCGTTCAGGCGTTTATCGGCGACGAAGCGGCGACGGCTGGTGCGGCGCACACGCGTGGCGCGCTCACCTTGCGCGTGCTGCCTTTCGTGCCGCAAGACGATTACGACCGCTTGCTGTGGGCCTGCGACGTCAATCTCGTGCGCGGCGAGGATTCCTTCGTGCGCGCGCAATGGGCCGGCCAGCCGTTTCTCTGGCATATCTATTTGCAGGATGAAAACTTGCATCACGTGAAATTGCGCGCCTTCCTGCAGCGCTATGCGGCCGATGCCGATGGTGTCATCGACAGCCTGGCGCAGGCGGCGCTGGCCTGGAATGGCGCCAGCGCGGACGCCTTGCCGTGGACGCAGCTGTGGCCCGCCTTGCAGGCCGACCTGCCGCGTATCCGCGCACGCGCGCAGGCTTGGCGGCAGCAGATGCAGTCCAATGGCGATCTGGCAAGTAACTTGCTGGCGTTCGCTGGCGCGACGAGATAGGCGCTTGCCAAAAATTAAGGTAAAATGCCCGGTTATTTCTAACGTATTTTTAACCGATCAAACGCAAGCTTGCGGCGCTGATGGCGCACAGGCGGCAGATGGTCTTCATGCAACCCACTTTTTACGTACATTCCTATGAAACCCGCAAAAGAAATTCGTGTTGGCAATATCATCATGGTCGACAGCAAGCCAATGATCGTGTTGCGTTCTGATGTCAACGGTTCGAGCCGCACGGGCTTCACCTACAAATGGAAGATGAAAAATCTTCTGACGAACACCCCGATGGAAAACGTGTTCCGCGGCGACGACAAGTTTGACGTTGTTGTTCTGGATAAAAAGCCAGTGACGTATTCGTACTTCGCCGACCCGTTGTTTGTTTTCATGGACACCGAGTACAACCAGTATGAAATCGAAGAAGAAAACCTGGGCGATGCACTGCATTACCTGAAGGATGGCATGGAATGCGAAGCCATTTTCTACGACGGCAAGGCTATCTCCGTTGAACTGCCTACGACCATCGCCCGTCAAGTGGTGTACTCGGAGCCTGCAGTCAAGGGCAACACTTCGGGCAACGTCCTGAAAGAAGCCAAGATCGAAAACGCCATCGAAGCGCACCGCCACATCGTGCAAGTGCCGCTGTTCGTGGCACAGGACGATGTCATCGAAATCGACACCCGTACCAACGAATACAAGCGTGTCGTACGCAACTGATTTGCCCCAGTGCCAAATCATCAAGAAACGCTGCCTTCGGGCAGCGTTTTTTTTGCTTGAAAAATAATTACCTTTGACAACAATTGTGTTGCAAGGACTGCTATGCTATAGCTAGAACATTATTGCGGCAGAAACATTGAAGTTTCCTGGAGATACCATGCAGCGCAGTCAGATGTTACGCGGTGGCGCGTCGCGTCCCGTATTGGCCCGTGCCACGGCGCCCGCCAGCCCCATGGCCCACCTGCTCGATGCGGGCGTCTTGCCGCAGCAGCAGATGATGCAGGCAGGCAAGCTCAGTTCGCATGCGCTGACGTCGCAGTACCTGGCGCGTATCCGCTCCCTGTGCAGCATCGGCGCGCGTGCCTATGCCGGCATTGAAATCAATCCCGATGCGCTGAAAATTGCCCTGGAAATGGACCGCGAGCGGCAGGGGCACAAGGTGCGCGGCCCCTTGCATGGCATCCCCATCGTCTTGCGCGACAATATCGCCACCGGCGACCGCATGAAGACGCGCACGCAGGCGCCGCTGGCCACGCAGGCCAGCTGCGATTCCTTTGTCGCGGCGCGCTTGCGCGCGGCTGGCGCCGTCATCATCGGCAAAAGCAATTTGCGCCAGTGGGCCGCCGTCAGCGTGCCGCATGCCAGTGCCAGCTGGGCCGGCCTGACCATCCTGGCCGTGGACAGCGCGGCGGACGGCTCCATTGTCGCGCCTGCTTCAAACTGCGGCCTGGTCGCCATCAAGCCCACGGGCAGCGCTGCCGCCGGGCAGGGCGGTGAGCCAGCCACGGCGGGACCGATGGCGCCCAGCGTGCGCGAGGCGGCCTGGCTGCTCGCTGCCCTGACGGGCGAGCGCCTGGCCGATGGTATGGTGCTCGACGCCGCCGGCTTGCATGGGCGCCGCATCGGCGTGGCGCGCCACCTGTTCGGCCAGTGCGCCGGAACCGATGCCGTGATCGAGCAGGCACTGCTGGTGCTGCGCGAACAAGGCGCGGAATTGATCGAGCCGCCGCCCGCGTCCGAGCCTGGCGGCATCGCAGCGTTGCTGTGCTCGCATGGGCTCGATGCGCTGGTGGGGCCCACGTGCCATGGCGTATCGCAGGCGCAGTGCGCCTTGCCGCATATTACGGTGCCTGCCGGCGTGGTCGGGGGCTTGCCCGTCGGTTTGTCTTTCATCGGACCTGCCCACGGCGACATGCCGCTCATTGCGATGGCCTATGCCTATGAACAGGCGACCTTGCACCGGCGCACACCGGCATTGCCGTCCAGCATCACGCAGGCGCTGCGTTGAACAAGATGATACTTTTCGCTTTCTTTCGATAAACTATGTTTGCAACCTTGCTGCTAAGTGCGGCCGTGGCCGCCACCCCGACTCCTTTTGATGCCGCGCAACTGTCTGGCAGCTGGTCCGACAGCGTGAATACGAGCAGTGTTTGCGAAGAAGCGCGGCACTTTACGCGCATGCAGCTGTCTGACGATCATCAGCGGCTGGCGATCTTCAACGACCGTACCTGGAAAAGCAAGCTCGGTGAAACCAACCGCTTTGCCGCGACCGTGGTGGCGGAAACGGAGCGCAGCCTGACTTTGCGCTATGACAATGAAACGCGTGTCAATGCCGCTGGCAAGCTGGTGGAATGGCAGTTGATCATCGTCGCGCCCGGCGTGTACCGCTGGCGCGAGACGGGCTGGCCGGAGGGCAAGGTCAACGGGGTCGTCGGCATCCGCTGCTCTCCCTGATGCGTGTGTGCAAGCATGGCATTCTGCTATGCTGCCCCCCATTACACTATGCTTTCAGGAGAAGTCATGTCCGCACGTTTGTTGTCCCCCCTGTTCCTGGCCGCCGCCGTGGCGCTGGCCGCCATGCCGGCGCAAGCGCGCACGCCCAGGCTGTCGCTCATTGAGCAAGCGCAAAGCTGCGACGGTGGCCATACCTGCCCGTATTTCCCCGACGTCTACAAGGCGGACTACGCCTTTCGCAAGGCCTTCAATGTGGGCTTGAAAAAAGCCGGCCTGAAGCGGCAGCGCTGGGTGCCCGATGGCGTGGCCAGTCCGCTCAAGCCGGTCGAGATCGACGGCAAGGCGCGCCTGCTGAGCAGCGTCTGCGAACCGCACAATTGCGGCCACCACTACACCATCCTGTACGACCCGGTCGAGCGCAGCATGACGGGCGTGTACATGGGTAGCGACGCCAAGGGGGAACTGCGCACCGTGTATTTCGGCGAGCCCAGCATCGCCGAAGCCGACCTGCTGTTCAAGAACTGATGCACGCGCCACTGCGTATCTCCAGCGAACGCGACGAACTGGACATGCCCATGATCCACCGCTACCTGAGCGAGGAGTCGTACTGGAAGCGCGGCGTGGCGATTGAAACGGTGCGCAAGGGCATCGCCAACGCGCTGAGTTTCGGCGGCTATGTCGATGGTCAGCAAGTGGCGTTCGCCAGGGTCATCACCGATTACACGGATTTCGCCTACCTGCGCGATGTCTTTGTGCTGCCGCCATACCAGGGGCGGGGATATGGCAAGCAGATGGTGGCCGCCGTGCTCGGCGATGCACGCTTGCGCGATGTCGCCTGGATGCTGGGAACCGACGACGCGCATGGCCTGTATGCTGGCTTTGGCTTTGCGCCGCTGGAGGCGCCGCAAAAATACATGCGCCGCCCCGCGCCGTAAAATTATCAAAAAAACCTTTAGGTGGTAAGATAACAATTAGCATTATTGCACAAAATAATGTTGCATTGATAATGACATCATGTCATTATGCGCGCTCTGCAGCGTGCGTTGCTGGTGCTGTGCTTTGCCGTCGCCCATGGGTGTGGCAAAGGTGGTGAGCGGTCCGATTGGTCGTCCCTGGCACGTTTTCTCGTCACTTTAAAGGAATACATCATGAAACAATATGGAGCCGAGTTTCTCGGCACGTTCTGGCTGGTGCTGGGCGGTTGCGGCAGCGCCGTGCTAGCGGCTGCCTTTCCCGGCCTCGGCATCGGCTTTGCCGGTGTGGCACTGGCGTTTGGCCTGACGGTGCTGACCATGGCTTACGCCATCGGTCACATCTCGGGTTGCCATTTGAATCCTGCCGTCTCGATCGGCCTGTGGGCCGGTGGCCGCTTTCCCGCCAAACAACTGTTGCCGTACATCATCGCGCAAGTGCTGGGCGCCATCGTGGCCGGCGGGGTGCTGTACCTGATCGCCAGCGGGCAAGCCGGTTTCGATGTCAGCAAGGGCTTTGCCTCGAACGGCTATGGCGCCCATTCGCCGGGCGGCTATTCGATGCTGTCGGCGCTGGTGATTGAAATCGTGCTGACGATGTTCTTCCTGATCGTCATCCTGGGCGCCACCGACAAGCGCGCCCCGGCCGGCTTCGCCCCGCTGCCGATCGGCCTGGCGCTGACCCTGATCCACCTGATCAGCATTCCCGTGACGAATACCTCCGTCAACCCGGCCCGCAGCACGGGCGTGGCCCTGTACGTGGGCGACTGGGCCACCAGCCAGCTGTGGCTGTTCTGGCTGGCACCCATCATCGGCGCCTTGCTGGGCGCGCTGGCTTACCGCTTGATTGCTGGCGAAAAAGAGTAGGTCGGCTTGGCCCGCAGGGCGTAAGCCGACAATTGCCGGCAAACGACTGGACAAAAGCAGCCCACGGGCTGCTTTTGTCGATTAATCGGCGGCGCGCCACTCGCTCAGGTAGTGCTGCGGCGTGCGGCCCAGGATGCGGCGGAACATGGCGCTGAAGGCGCTGGGGCTGGCGTAGCCCAGCGCATAGGCGATGGCGGCCACGCCTTCGCCCCGGTCCAGGCGGCAAAATGCCTCGGCCAGGTGGACTTGCTGCAGCCATTGGCGGTAGTGCAAGCCTGTTTCCTTGGGAAACAGACGGATCAGGGTGCGCGCGCTGGCGCCCGCATCCTGCGCCCAGTCTTCGATGCTGCGCCGGCTGCCTGGTGCGCTCATGATGGCCGAGCAGACAGCCACCAGGCGGCGGTCGCGTGGCCAGGGTATGGCGAGGGGCACCGTATCGGCCGCCGCCAGTTCCGACAGGATCAGGTGCGCCAGCCAGTCGCCGCGCCCCGCCAGCGCATACTCGATCGGTTCGGCCAGCAAGGCCAGGATCAGCTCGCGCAGCAGCCGGCTCACTTCCAGCACCTTGCAATCGGCGCCATACTGGGCCGCTACCTGCGCATCGATGTACACGGTGCGCATGCTCAGTTCGCTCAAGATGTGAACTTCATGCACGACGCCCACGGGGATCAGCAGGGCGCGCCGGGGCGGCAATATCCACACGCCGTGCCCGGTGGAGACGCGCATCACGCCTTCCGTCGCATACAGCAGTTGCGCCCGCACATGGCTGTGCGGCGCCGTATAGTCGCCCGCCGCATATTGCCTGGACATGGCCGTCACGGGGCGCGGCACATGCTGGTAATCGTGCGAGCTGGTGCTGCGGCTGAACGGCACGCCAGCGGGGTGGGTCTGGGCAGGTTGCTGGGTGTACATGTTGGGCGTTGGCTAGTCTCTTGGTTGTCACTTGGGCGACGATTATTGGAAGTTATCAGTTCAGCGACCATACTATACTGGCTTCTTTGCCGGGCCGCCCGCCGTGCCCGATTATTGCGGATGACACATGCACACAAGCACACCTACCCCAGCATTGGCCACGCCCGTGCCGGCGGCCCCCTCGCTTCATCTTTCCCAACAACCATCCGGTCTGGCCATGCACATCCTGGGCGCCGTCGCCTTCGTGCATTTGCTCAATGACCTGATCCAGGCATTATTGCCGTCGATTTACCCGATGCTGAAAGCCGAGTTTTCACTCAGTTTTACCCAGGTCGGCCTCATAACCCTGACGTTCCAGTGCACGGCCTCGTTGCTGCAGCCCTGGATCGGCTTGTACACGGACCGCCGTCCGCTGCTATTCCTGTTGCCGGTCGGCATGTGCTTTACCCTGGCCGGCGTGCTGATGCTGTCCATCGTCTCGACCTTTCCGACCCTGTTGATCGCTTCGGGCCTGATCGGTGTCGGTTCTTCGACCTTCCACCCGGAAGCGTCGCGCGTGGCGCGCATGGCATCGGGCGGGCGCTACGGCTTTGCGCAATCGCTGTTCCAGGTGGGCGGCAATGTCGGTTCCGCGCTGGGACCGCTGCTGGCGGCGGCCGTCATCGTGAACCGGGGTCAGGGCAATATCGCCTGGTTCAGTCTGCTGGCCGTGCTGGCCATCGGCGTGCTGTACAAGGTCAGCCACTGGTACAGCGGCCACCTGGCCAGCTTCAAGCCGAAGGCGGGCGGCCACGGGCCTAACTTGTCGCGCAACAAGGTGTTGCAAGCGTTGGGCGTGCTGGCCCTGCTGGTGTTCTCGAAGTACATCTACATGGCCAGCCTGTCGAGCTACTACACCTTTTACCTGATCGATAAATTCCATTTGTCCATCGGCGCAGCGCAGCTGTATCTGTTCCTGTTCCTTGCCGCCGTGGCGGCCGGCACCTTCATGGGCGGCCCCATCGGCGACCGCATCGGCCGCAAGCGCGTGATCTGGATTTCCATCCTGGGCGCCGCACCGTTCACTTTGCTGCTGCCGTACGTGGACCTGTTCTGGACGGCCGTCTTGACGGTGATCATCGGTTTCGTCATTTCCTCCGCCTTTTCCGCCATCGTCGTTTTCGCGCAGGAATTGGTGCCGGGCAAGGTGGGCATGATCGCGGGCATCTTCTTTGGCCTGATGTTCGGCGTCTCCGGCATCGCCGCCGCCGCCATGGGCCATCTGGCCGACGTCTCCGGCATCGCCTATGTGTACAAAATCTGCTCCTACCTGCCGCTGCTGGGCATATTGACGGTGCTGCTGCCGCATATCGAGCAGGCGAAAAAATAAGCGGGTGACGCGGGAGGGCTTGACGGCCCGCCCGCGTACATGCGATAGTTGTCTCATGATCTCTTCCATCCTCCATCCAGTCCTTGCATACCGCGCCGCTGCTGCGCTGTGTCCGTGTACCTGGCTTCGTGAGGATGCGGCCCGGCGCCGTTAAATTTTTTACTCCTCATTCCGATGGCCACAGTGTTGAAAAACCTGTGGCCATTTTCTTTTTCCGCAACGCGCATGAAAGTCCCGCATGACACTTCATTTGTACGATACGTATAGCCGCAGCCTGCGGCCGTTCGAACCCATCGCCCCGGGCCAGGCGGGCCTGTACGCCTGCGGCCCCACCGTCTACGATTACGCGCACATCGGCAACTTGCGCACCTATCTGTTTGTCGACGGCTTGCGCCGCGCGCTCGCGTTCAATGGCTTGCAGGTGCGCCACGTGATGAACATCACGGACGTGGGCCATTTGACGTCGGATGCGGACAGCGGCGACGACAAGATCGAGGCGCGCAGCCGGCGCAGCGGCGAGTCGGCCTGGGACATCGCCGCCGCATTCACGCGCGCGTTTGAAGACGATTTGCGCCAGTTGAATATCCTGTCGCCCACCGTCTGGTGCCGCGCCACGGACCACATCGCGGAGCAGATCGCGTTCGTCGGCGACCTGGAAACGAAGGGTTACACCTACCGCACGGACGACGGCATCTATTTCGACACGACGCGCCAGGACGATTATGGAAAACTGGCGCGCCTGAAGCGCGATGGCCTGCAGGCGGGGAAGCGGGTGGAGCTGGGCGAGAAGCGCGATATCTGCGACTTCGCGCTGTGGAAGTTCAGCGGCGTACCGGGCCAGCGCCAGATGGAGTGGGACAGCCCCTGGGGCCTGGGTTTTCCCGGCTGGCATATCGAATGCTCGGCCATGGCGGAAAAGCACCTGGGCACGTATTTCGACATCCATTGCGGCGGCGAAGACCACGTGGCCGTCCACCACAGCAACGAGATCGCGCAAACGCAGGCGCGCCACGGCACGCGCCTGGCCAACTTCTGGCTGCACGGCGCTTTCCTCAAGACGCAGGATGCGAAGATGTCGAAATCCTCGGGCGACTTTTTGCGTTTGCAAAGCCTGGTGGAGCAGGGTGTCGATCCGCTCGCCTACCGCTACCTGTGCCTGGGCGCCCATTACCGCAGCAGCCTCAATTTCACGGACGACGCCTTGCGCGCCGCCGCCAGCGGCCTGGCGCGTCTGCGCGTGGCCGTGCATGGCCTGGGAGATGCGGGCGGCGAGGCAGATCCCGCGTGGCTGGCGCGCTTTGCGCAGCAGGTCAACGATGACTTGAATTATCCGCGTGCGCTGGCCGTGGCCTGGGAGCTGCTGAAAAGCGATGTACCCGATAGCGCCAAAAAAGCGACCTTGCTGCGCTTCGACGAGGCCTTGGGCCTGGACTTGCCGCGCTGGCAGCCGGCGCAGGTGGACGTGCCGCAGCAGGTTCAGGCCTGGATGGCAGAAAGGGCGCTCGCGCGCGCGCAGCGCCAGTGGGCCGAGGCGGACCGTTTGCGCGCACTGGCGCGTGCGGCTGGCTACGACATCGACGATACGCCGCAAGGGCAACAGGCGCGGCCTTTGTGAAGATGTCCTGCATAATGGCCGCCTGATGAAACTGGAGATGCCGTGAAGCGTCGTTTGCTGTTATTGAGTTGTTGCCTGGCCTTTTCTGCCGCGCAGGCGGCCAGCGAGTGTCCCGGCTTTCCCGCGCTGGCCACATCGGGCGAGGCGCTGCTGGAGCAAGTGCGCGCGCTGCCGCCCGTCGGTATCGACCGCGAACGGCAGGCGTGCGCGCCGGCGACCATCATCGACTTCGCCTACAGCGGCGGCACCTTGTGCAGTTTTGGCGGCGAGGTCGATGTCGCGACGGCCGCCGTCACGCGCCTGACCGATGGCGGAGAACTGGTCGAATACCTGTATCTGTTCCCGTATGCGCCCGCCTCGCACGCGCGCTTGCTGGCGCTGCTGGCCGCGCGTTTTAATCAAGTCGACAAGGCGGCCTGGCCCGCCTTTCTGCAGGTGGTCAAGCCTGGCAAGGAAACCACGGCCCTGTTCACGCATGGCGGCTACTATATCTCGCTGGGCAAGCCCACCGAAGGCGATCCTGCCGCATGGTATTCGAATGTGATCTTTGAAAAGATGGATAAACCTGCATTGGGCGTGCGCAAAGTCTGCCAGGAGGGGAGCGATGGCTGAAGCGGATGCCTTTCCGGCGGCATTGGCCGTCACTGTGACGCAGCTGTTGCCAGCGCTGGGGAGCAGCCGGGCACACCCGCCATTTGCCGTGTATCAGAATGGCGAGGCTTTGCTGATCCCGACGCGCACGTACTATGACCGCGAGCAGTTGCTCACTTGTACCCGGCTGCCCGGCGACGCCGGCGTGATCGCCCTGTGCCTGGGCACGCGCCACCATGACGGCCATCTGCGCGAAGCGTGTTTAAGACAGCTATTGCTGCAGGAGCGGGCGTGGACGGTGCCGTTCGTCGTGCACCTGTGCGGCGAATACGTGCTGCAGATTGTCGAGGTGATTGGCGCGGCGCTGCCGGCCTGGAATGGGGAGGCGCTGGCGCGCTACCTGCGGGAGAACCCCGCCTATGTAGCCACGCTGGAGCGGCGCGCCGTCAGCTACTGGAACTGCTACTACCGCGGGCGCTATCCCGAATGGGAAGACTATCCGGGATGCAGGGCCATGGCGGCCCTGCGTGCCTTGCAGGCGCTTACGCCTCGATAAAGCGCATCTTGAAGCTGCGGCCTTTGATGTTGCCGAAGTCGCGGCCCAGGGAGTTACCGGCGTTGAGGCGCTTGAAGGCCGCTTCGGCCACCTTGCGGTCGAGCGCCACGTAGGTCATGAACTCGAATACGTTGATCTTGCCCACTTGCTCCTTGGTCAGGCCCGCGTCACCTGTCAGCGCGCCAAGCAAGTCGCCCGGACGCAGCTTGTCCTTCTTGCCGCCCATGATGCACAGGGTAACCATCGGCGCCGGCAGCGCCTCGATCCCGTCGTCTTCCGCCAGTTCCTTCAGGTCGTGCCATTCGGCGGCGCTGTTCTGGTACTGCTCGATCAGCTTGACCCATTTTTTCTCGTTCGGCGCGCACAGCGACAGGGCCAGGCCCTTCTTGCTGCCGCGGCCCGTGCGGCCGATGCGGTGGATGTGCACTTCCGTGTCTTTCGAGACGTCGACGTTGATCACGGCGCCCAGGTCGGAAATATCGAGGCCGCGCGCGGCGACGTCGGTGGCCACCAGCACGGAACAGCTGCGGTTGGCGAACAGCACCAGGATTTCATCGCGCTCGCGCTGTTCCAGCTCGCCATACAGGGCCAGCGCGGAAAAGCCTTGCTGGCGCAGTTCGTCGGCCAGTTCGCGGCAATGCACCTTGGTGTTGCAGAAGGCCAGCGTCGATTCCGGCTTGAAGTGTTTCAACAGCTTGCCGACGGCGCCATTGCGTTCGTCGAAGCCGATTTCATAGAAGCGCTGCTCGATCTTGTCGTTGTCGTGCTGTGCCTCGACCGTCACTTCCAGCGGATTGACGAGGAATGATGCCGTGGCGCGGCGGATGTCTTCCGGATACGTGGCCGAGAACAGCAGGGTCTGGCGGCGCGCCGGGCAGGCGCTGACGATGCCGGCGATTTCCTCGTAAAAGCCCATGTCCGTCATGCGGTCCGCCTCATCGAGCACCAGCGTTTGCACATGGTTCAGGTTGATGGTGCCGCGGCCCAGGTGGTCGCGCATGCGGCCCGGCGTGCCGACGACGATGTGGGCGCCGTGTTCCAGCGAAGCGATTTGCGGGCGCATCGGCGCGCCGCCCGTCAGGGTCAGGATCTTGATGTTGCCGGCCGCGCGGGCCAGGCGGCGCAATTCATTGGCTACCTGGTCGGCCAGTTCGCGCGTGGGGCACAGCACCAGGCCTTGCACGGCAAACCAGGCCGGATTGAGCTTGTGCAGGATGCCGATGCCGAAGGCGGCCGTCTTGCCGCTGCCCGTCTTGGCCTGGGCGATCAGGTCGCGGCCATCGAGCACCGCCGGCAGGCTTTGCGCCTGGATGGTGGTCATCTCGTGGTAGCCGAGCGAGTCCAGATTGGCCAGGAAGGCGGGCGTCAGCGGCAGGCTGGAAAAAGAATTGGTGGTGGTGGTGTTCATAGGGGCGGAGCCGGTAAAAAGCGGGTGGATGGGCACAGTCTACAGGCTTACGCCCTTGTGCGGTGGTGTGGAAGCCGGCGGCAAACGGCCGCCGGCATGGGGTTAATTATCGGGCGCCCAGATGGGCAAGCCGGTGAGATCAAGGCCGGCGTCGCGCGTCCACACGGGCAGGCCCGTGGCATCGGTCGGTTCCAGCAATTCGAGCTGCACCTGCTTCAAAGCCACCTTGCGCGCGCGCGTGCGGCGCTGCGGTTCCGGCGCCGGCTCTGGCGCCTCGTGCGCTGGCAGCTGGCCGAAGCCGGGCAAGTCGATGGTGGCGTTGTCTTTTTTATCTCTCATTTCTGAACCTCTGGTCCCTGGCAGCGAAAAAATGGCGCCGGGGAGCGGGCAAAAAGCTGTCCGCTGTGTGAATACTCTGTGCGTCTCGTCCACAAAACAAAAGCCCGGCTACTGGAGTCGGGCTCATTGTTGGAACAACCGTCAGGAATACCTGTCCTGCGGATTTAAGTGCGGCACGCAGTGTATCACAGGCACACCGCACCGTGTAGGGCTTAACGGAAGCTGAGGGCACCCGTCAGGTCACCCGGCGGCAGCGCGCCGCGCGCCGCGAAGGCGTCATTGCGCACTTTCAGGCCCTCGAGCAGTGGCAGGTCGTGCAGGCGCGTGATCAGGCGCAGGATGGACGTCGTGTCATAAAAACTGTGGTCGACGGCGCCTTTTTTCGCGTACGGCGAAATGACGATGGCGGGAATGCGCGTTCCTGGGCCCCAGCGGTCGCCTTTTGGCGGCGCCACGTGATCCCACCAGCCGCCGTTTTCGTCAAACGTGATCACCACGATCATGTCTTTCCACTGCGGCGATTCCTTCAGATGCTGGATGACGTTGGCCACGTGCTGGTCGCCCGACTCGATATCCGAATAGCCCGCGTGCAGGTTCAGGTTGCCCTGCGGCTTGTAGAAGGTCACGGCCGGCAGCTTGCCCGCCACGGCGGCGGCGAGGAATTTGTTCGAGATCGGGCTGTCGCCCGTGCCGCCGTCGCGCAGGTGTTCGGCGCGCGCAGCCGTGCCAGGCGCGAACTGCTTGAAGTAGTTTAGCGGCTGGTGGTGGAACTGGAAGTTCGGCTTGCTGCCGCCGCCCTTCTGGTCGAGCGCCGCTTGCCAGCCGCCGCCGTACCACGCCCAGCTGACGCCCTTGCGCGACAGCAGGTCGCCGATGGTGTCATAGGTTTGCGGCGGCAGGGTGTTCGCGTCGGCCGGGTCGGCATGCAGCGGGTCGCCATCGAAGGCGGGGCGGACGTAACTCGGTTGATATGGCGGCGCCATGGTGTTGACGGCATAGCCATCCGGTGTGAGGGCGCCGTCGTTGACGTATTTCGGCTTGCCATCGAGCGCGGAGGCGGGGCACTCGGGAGAGATCGCCAGGCGCACGCCTTGCGGACCGTCCGACAGCACGGCGATCTTTTTCTTCGCCGCCGTTTCGGATGCATTGAAATATTCGTTGGCGCGCCCCGTGACGAGGAACTGGTGGTTCATATAGGAGCCGCCGAAGGCCGCCATGAAGAAGTTGTCGCACAGCGTGTACTGCTCGGCGATCTGCCACAGGTTCAGGTTTTTCGACGTTTCGCCGTAATGGCCCATCACCAGGCCGCCGCTGTCGGCCCACGCGGCAAAGCCATCGTTCTTGCCGCCGTTGATCTGCATCTGGTTGTTATAGAAGCGGTGTACCAGGTCGCGCGTGATGATGCTCTCGGGCAGGGGCTTGCCGGCCGCGTCGCTCAATTTGTAGGGCGCGTTCGGCAGGCCGGAAATCTGGTCTTCCTTGATCAGGTAATCGGTGCCGCCGATATTTTGCTGGTTCGGCACCAGGCCGCCCCAGATCTTTGGCAGGGTGGCCAGCGGCTTGCCGTCGCGGTCCAGCTGCCGCGCCTGTTCCGCCGTGACGGCGGACAGGGGCGCGCTGGTGCCGGGGAAGTTGGCGAACAGGTTGTTGAAGCTGCGGTTTTCCAGGTAGATCACCACCACGTTCTTGACGTGGGCCTTGAGTTTCGCGTCGAGCGAACCCTTGGCGATGGTCTTTCTGGCTGGTGCGGCGTCGGCCAGCGCCGGCAGGCTGGCGGCCAGGCCGACTGCGGAAGCGGCCTGGAAAATGCGCCGGCGCGAGGGATTGGCGGGTTGGTCGGCCGGATCGGCTGGCAGGGCGGGGGCGAGGTCCTTCACACATTCTCCTTGGGTGTCATTCGTTTGCTGATGCGCGAAAATTGTATCACCGTGGCTTGGCAAATGTGAAATTTCACGGCGTGTCGCATGGATTCAAGCGTGCCTGGCCGGCGCATGAAAAGATGGGGCGTCCGAATGGCGATGCTCGCCATGTTCGTGCCGCGCGCACGGCGTTACCGCATGGGCGTCTGCGCGCCCCGATACACGATCTATACACGCAGGGAGGCGTTCATGTGGTTGGTCTTGAAGTTGTTGCTGTTTATCTTTTTTATCCTGCCAGCCGCCCTGGGCTTGACGCTCATTTTTTTACCCTATTCCATTCCCGTTGTCCTGGGCCTTGTGTGGTGGTGGCGCTCGCGTGTGAGCGCGGCGCGCGCACGGGACAAAGTCGTCAGCGTGGGGGGGATAGAGGGGCGGACCTGGGTCCTGGAATCGGCGCGCTTCACGATGGAGCTCGATTATGCCAGCGCCCAGCTGCGCATCCAGTCCAGGGGCAAGCGCTTCTACGTTAGAACGGGAGCCAGATATCAGGTGCGGCGCGGCGCATTCGACGTGTTCTTGCCTGCTCAAGATATTTCCATGTATGCATCTGAAAATATGGTGGAGCATTACCTTACAAAATGGACGCCTTCAGTTGAAATCACCGATCGCGGCTTCGAACATGTGATCCTGGAAACACCGGACGGGGTGCATACGCAGGGAACGGGGCAATCTGATTTGACAATCACGTCAAAAATATTTTCGGGAAATACCTTGGCGGGACGGCGCTTGCGCGAAAGTGAGGCGCAGGGACCGTTTTCGGCAATCTTTCTGCGCATGCCGCTCGCTACGGCCGTGTGTGTCAAGGAAGAGTGGCAAAAGGCCCGCGCGCGGCTGCAGGAGATGCAGCGCCAGCGCCCGGTGGCGCCAAGCCCGGCATCGATGGGCTTATAGAACATTTTAATGTTTTCAAAAATGCCATTTTGCCGTGTTTTCATTGTATTATGGAAACTAATAAGCGCGGCGTCGTGATGCAGGCCTGACCAGGCAGACCGATGCCTGCGGCCCCATCATCGATGCTACAGGATGTCAGGAATGTCGAACTCGCTTGCGTATCACGTGGTTGTCCATGCATTGGAGGGGCGGGCCGGCTGGACACCCATGGCGCGCTTCGCTTCGGCCGTCTCGCACGTGATCCAGGGGCATTTGCCTTATCAGCGCTACCATGCCGCCGGCATGGCCAGGAGTCCCAAGGGATCGGCACCAGGCGTTATCGAACGCCTGGTGAATGACTTCCTGGCAACCGACATCAATCCCAGCTATCTGCTGCTCTCTTCATTCCGCCGCGAAGCCGACGTGTTCGTCGCATTCAATGCCTACAACCAGTCTGCGAACCTGGGCGTGCAGACCAGTCTTGGCGGGCGGGGTGCCGGCAATGTGGCGCGCGGCGCGACGCGCGCTTCCCGCGTGGCCGCCAGCGACCCCGATAGCTGCCGCCATGGCACCCTTGCCATCGTCGACACCATGCTGGCCACCACGCGCGCCAATGCGGCTGCGCCGGACGGCGCACCACATCGCAGCCTGGGTACGCTTGCCCTGTTGTTGGGCATCGAATCGTCCACGGCGGCGGAAGTGGCGTTCGTCTTTGAAAGCGAAGGCCACCTCCCCATCAGCCAGCTTGCCGGCAGGCTGGGTTGCCATCAGCGCACGCTGGAGCGCCGATTGCGCGAAGCGGGCATGACGGCCGAGGCGCTGCGCCAGGCCGCGCGCCTCGTGCGTGCGGCGCACCGGCTACCGTCCGGGGATAGCCTGACGATGATCGCCGCCGACGAGGGCTTTTCCGATCTTGCCCACATGACGCGCGCCTTTCAGGCCGCTGCTGGCATGCCTCCCAGCCTGATCCGCAAGCTGGGCAAGGGTCAGAACTGATACCGCGCGGTCAACGCCACCTTGCGCGCCGGGCCATGCATGCCCGAGTACCACCAGTCCGACACGGAAGCCGTGTACTGCTTGTCGAACAGGTTGGCCACGTTGACGGTGGCAGAGAGCTTGTCGTTGACGTCGTAGCGCGCCATCAGGCTGGCCACCGAGTACGCCTTCTGTTCCCAGTGCAGGGTACTGTTGATCTGCCACGCCTCGATGTCGGAATACACGCGGCTTTGCCAGTTCATGCCGCCGCCCACCGTCAGGCGATGCAGCTCGCCAGGCAGCCGATAAGTGGTCCACAGCTTCACCAGATGGCGCGGGAAGGTGGTCTGAATCGCCTTGCCGGCATTGTTTTTCGTCTGGCTGTACGACCACGAGGCCGACACATTCCAGCTTGGCGTGAGGGCGCCCGTCGCTTCCAGGTCGATGCCCTTGGTATCGGCGCCCTTGATGGTGCGGAACGCCGGATCGTTGGAGCCGGGCAGGGTGTGGCCAGGGTCCGATTCGGCCAGGTTTTTCTGGCGGATCAGATATAGCGCGGCGGCCGTGTTCAGGCGGCCATCGAACCAGCCGCTCTTGATGCCCGCTTCAAAAGTCTTGCCCTCGCGCGGTGCCAGCAGCTTGCCGTAGCGGTCTTGCGAGGCTTGCGGCTGGTAGATGGTGGAGTAGCTGGCGTAGGCGCTGTGCGTGGCGTCGATGTCATACACCAGGCCGCCGTACGGCGTGAAGACGCTGCTGTCCGATGCCGGGGATGCGCTATAAAATGGCACGGTGGGTGCGTCCGAGATGTAATTCTCGCTGTAGCGCAGCACCTTGGCGCCGGCGATCAGTTTCAGGCGCTCGGACAGCGTAAAGCGGCTGGCCGCGTAGGCGCTGGCCTGGCGGCGCGTGCTGTCGTAGGTGACGAAGGTATCGCCAAACACGGGCGTTGCCGTGCGATTCCAGCGGTACAGGTTGACGGGCTGGCCCTGGATGTTCTTGTCGAAGCGGCCATCCGTCGTGCTTTGAAATTCGTTGTAGTCCATGCCCAGCATCAGTTCGTGCTGGCGGCCGAATGCGCTGAAAGGTCCGCGCACGTTGACGTCCACGCTGTTGACCTGGAGCTGGTAATCGCGGTAGTCGGCGCTCATGCGCAGGCCATCGCCCGTGGCCTGGTCGGGAAAGGCGCTACTCACGTTCATGAACACGGAACGCTCTTCCTGCGAAGACTGCACGCGGTTGGCCGAGATTTTCAGTTTCCAGTCGTTTGCCAGCGCGTGTTCCAGGGTGACGAAGAGGTCGGTCGAATTGCTGCCGAAGCGGTTCGACGTGGCCGCCGGGCTGAAGGAGCGTGGCAGCTTCGTCATCACGCCATTGCTGTAGAACAGGGGAAAGCCCAGGTAGGACAGCGAGCCCTTCGAGCGCTTGCGCTGGTGCGTGACGCCGGCTGTCAGCTTCGTGTCGCTGGACAGGTCGGCCTCGACCACGCCATACACGATTTTTTTATCGTGGCTGTAGTTGTCGATGATGCTGTCGCCTTCTTCGTACAGCGCCACCAGGCGGCCGCGCACGGTGCCTGCCTCGTTCAGCGGACCCGCGATGTCGGCCATGGCGCGCCGTTCGTTGCGGGAAGCCAGTTCGCCCTCGACGGACGCCTGGAACTGCGCCGTCGGCTTCTTGCGTACCATGTTGATGGCACCCGAGGCATCGCCCGCACCCGTCATCAGGCCCGAGGCGCCGCGCAGCACTTCGATGCGGTCGTACAGCGCCATGTCGGCCAGGCTTTGTGATGGTATCGCATTGAGGCCCAGGTTTTCCGAATGCGTGCTGACGCCATCGAGCTGGTAGTTGGTAATCGCATAGCCGCGCGAAGTGAAGCCGGAGCGCTCGCTGCCCAGCGAGAACAGGGTGATGCCCGGCGTTTGCGCCATCACTTGCGCGATGGTGTTCAAGCCCTGG
This sequence comes from Janthinobacterium sp. SUN073, assembly GCF_030397665.1. Lineage (GTDB taxonomy): Bacteria > Pseudomonadota > Gammaproteobacteria > Burkholderiales > Burkholderiaceae_D > Janthinobacterium. The sequence continues at coordinate 112,724 of NZ_JAPUBT010000014.1, forward strand.
TCCTGCATGCGCTGCTGCGTGATGACGCTGACCGATTGCGGCGTTTCCCTGATCGACAGGCCCAGCGGCGTGGCCGTGGAAACCGGCAGGGCGGAGACATATGCGCCCGTGCCTTCGGTGGCATCCTGCTGCGCTTTGACCGACACTTCCGGCATCATCGACAGCGCCTCGCCGCCCGCTACGGCATCGGCCTGGCGCAGCACGTAGCTGCCATTGGCGCTGCGCTCGGCCTTCAGGCCCGTGCCGCGCAGCACGCCGTTCAGGGCCGCCAGCACCTCGTGGCGGCCCGTGAGGCCTGCGGAGGTCTTGCCGCGCGTCTGTTCCGGCGTGAAGCTGAGGATGACCCTGGACTGGCTGGCGACCTGGCGCAGCGCCGCCGCCAGGTCGCCGGCCGGCACCTGGAAGTCGAGATTGGCCGCGGCGGCAGCCGCGCTTTCCTGCGCCAGGGCTGGCGCCTGGGCGTTCAGCAGCAGGGCCGAACCGATAAAGACGAGTTCAATGGCATACGCCATGCGCTTGATGCGCGGCGTGGAATGAATGGCAGGAGACATGGTTACCTTGTGGTGTAGTCGTCAAAAAGAACGTTGCCTACACAGGTCACGCGAAAAGCGAAAGCGGGTACTTTTTTTTTGCGCTGGCGTCAAAATAAATGCTTAGCGCTGCCGGCGCGCTTCCACCTGCACCCAGTAGCGCGTGCGCAGGCGGATATCGACGGGCAGGGAGTCGGGCAGCGACAGCAGCACGGCGTCCAGGTCGGCCAGCGGGAAGACGCCGGAGATGCGCAGCTTGGCGACGGCGTCGTCGCAGCCCAGCAAGCCGTGGCGGTAGCGGCTCAATTCATGCAGGAAGTCGCGCAGTGGCATGGCGTCGGCCAGCAGCAAGCCCTGGCGCCAGGCCCAGATGTCGGGCGAGACGGCGTGCGCGGGCAAGACCTGTCGCGCCGTCATGCCGCCGCCCTGGCCCGCATGGATCACGCGGTTGCCGTCGCCATGGCGCGGCATCAGCCGCACGGCGCCTTCCTCGACTGCGACCAGGGTATTGCCGTCCGCCTGGCGCACCGAGTAGCGCGTGCCCAGCGCCTGCGCCTGGCCATGCGCGGTTTCGACCAGGAAGGGGCGGTAGGGCACGCCCGTTTCGCGGGCGGTGGCGATGAACACTTCGCCCCGCACCAGTTGCAGCAGCCGTTGCGTGCCGCTGAAGCGGATGTTCACGGCGCTGCCGCTGTTCAGGTGCAAACGGCTGCCGTCGGGCAGGGTCAGCTCGCGGCGCTCGCCCACGCCTGTGGCCATGTCGGCCAGCGCGGCGCGTGCCATGTCGGGCGCGTAGGGCGAGCGCGCGCCGAACCAGCCCGTGAGGCCGATGGTCGAGACCCACGCCAGCAGTTGCAGGCTGTTGCGGCGCGAGATGGGCGAGGCAGGACGCCGTGCCAGCGCCGTGCGGCACGCTTGTGCATCGAGTTCGCGCAAGCCGCCGCTGGCGCTTTCAATGTGTTTCCACGCCCGTTCATGGTCGGGGTGCGCCTGGCGCCACTCTTGCCAGGCCGTCTTTTCCGCCGGCGTGGTGACGCCACTCATCAGGGTGGTCAGCCATTCGGCCGCCTGCATGGCGATGGCCAGGTCGATGGGCTGGCCCAGTGCATGGACGGTGGTGGTGCGCATGTCAGGGTGCGGCAAAATCGGGCACGGCAAAAAAGCACAGCAGATTGGCTTTGCTCAGGTATTTTTTGACGGAATGCGTGCTGGTGCCCAGTTCGGCGGCGATCTCGGCGTAGCTCATGCCGTCCAGGTGGGCCAGCAGGAAGGCGGCCCTGGCCTTGGCGGAGAGCTGGTCCAGCGCGCGGTCGATCCGTTGCAGCGATTCGAGCAGGATGGACATCGCTTCCGGCGAGGGTGCGCAGGCTTGCGGCTGATGCCGCAGGGCGTCGAGGTAGGCCCGTTCCAGTTCTTCGCGCCGGCAGTGATTGGCCAGCAGGCGCTTGGCGATGGTGGCCAGGAAGGGGCGCGGCTGCACGATCCCGGCACTGCTGCGTGCAAGGAAAATCTTGAGGAAGGTATCTTGCGCCAGGTCGCCCGCCAGCCCCGCGTCGTGCAGGCGACGCTTCGGCCAGTGCAGCAACCAGGAGTGGTGCTCGGCATACAGGGCCTGGAAATCGGACGGCGGGGAAGGGGCGGACAGCATGCACACAGCTTAATCTAAATGAGAATTGTTCTCATAATAGCGCAGCGGCGCACGCCAGGCAATCAGGGAAAACGCGGCGTTGTTGAAATGCGACTGCGCCCCCGGGCCGCGTGCGGCAACGGATTTGCGCTTGCGCACGGCAGATGTAAAAGTTTCCTTGACGCAAGCTTTCATGTGAGAAAATGCGGCTTGTCGATGTGGTGCGGAGCGCAAAATGATGTGGATGGTTGGCGGTGTCCTGGTTCTTTTGGTCGCCAGATTTTTATGGTTGGCCTTTTTCCATCGGGTCAACGCGATGTCGCGCCAGGCTGAACTGATGAACTGGCTCGACATCGGCCGGGTGTCGAATGCTGATGGCGGCAAGGATATTTTGTTGGCGAGAGATGAGCGCGGCGCCCGGATCGACTGGCGCACGGGCGAGGTCTGGTTGATGAATCCCAAGGTGGAGGAGCCGTTTGCCGATTTTCTCGCCGTCGAACGCTGGCTTACCCTGCGCGACATGCCGAAGGCGGACAGGCCTGCGCCGGCCGCCCCAGCGGAACCGGAGCCGGAGCCGGCGCCTGAGCCTGAGCCAGGCCCCGTGCGTGATACCTTGCCGGCCTTTCAGCAAAAGGTCGATGCTTGCCTGGCCAAGGCGGAAGGCGGCCAGGAATTGCTGGAAACCAAGCAGGCTTTCGAGGCGGGCAGCGAGCCTTACCTCGAGGCGTCGACGGAATTGAGCAAGACGGCGCTGGAGCTCGAAGTGTCGCCGGCGATGGTGGCCACGTTTCATATCAGCGCCTTTGCCGCCCTGGCCGAAACGGCGGGTGCCGACAAGCTGGAACGGGTGGCGGCCAGCCTGCACGCGGCGGCCAGGCAGATCCGGGCCAGCGTCACCGCGTAAAAGTATTGACAGTACGGACCCGGCCTGGAATGAAAAAACCGCTGAATCCCTTGCAGGAGTCAGCGGTTTTTATGTATTGGTTGCGGGGACAGGATTTGAACCTGTGACCTTCGGGTTATGAGCCCGACGAGCTGCCAGACTGCTCCACCCCGCAGGCGAATTATAGCGGGGTTTGCTGCAATGCGCAATGACCAGGGGCATTGCGCAGGAAAGGAGGGGGGCAAGGCGGGGGCAAGGCAGCGGCACGGCCGCGCCATTGCGGCGCAGGCAGCATCGTGTGATTCATGCCGCCGTCGAGCGGATGGCGGCGGCCAGGCGGCGCAGCGAGTCCCGCGTCTGTGGATCGGAGGCATTGGAATACAGCAGCACGTCCAGCGTGGGCAGGGCCGGTAGTCCGAACTTTGGCCCCGCATCCATCGTTCCCGCGGGTGCCACCCGGCACCCCAGCGCCGCAATGGCGAAACCTGCCGCAATGGCGGCGCCGATGGTGGCGATGCCGCCGCCGACGAAAACCTCGGTCCACGCGATGCCGTGCTCTTTGAGCGCGGCGAGTGCAATGCTTCTTACCCGGCAAGACTCGGATTGCGCCGCGAGACGCAGGGGCTCGTCCGGGTGGTATGCGAAGCCGGGGGCGGCCATCCAGCCAAAGCGTTCTTCGAGTATCACGTCGCCACCTTTGCGCAGATGGTCATGCCCCAGCACGATGGCGGCATCGAGCGTGCCGCGATCAAAGCAGGCGAGCACTTCGTGCGATGAGGCGATGCGTATTTCCAGCACCAGATCCGGCTCGGCGTCGTGCATCTGTTTCAGCAAGAGTGGCAGTTCCGCGCCGACGATGTGGTGGCTGATGCCGATCACCAGCCGCCGCTTGCTGATGCTGAAGGCGGCAAGGGCGCCTTGATGGGCAGCTACCAGCTTGCGCGCTGCGACCATGAACTGGTGTCCGTCCGCAGACAAGCCCACCAGGCGCGGCGTACGCTCCAGCAAATGCCGGCCGAGCATCTTTTCCAGTCGCTTGATCTTCAGGCTGATGGCCGACTGGGTGGTGTCGAGCGCCTCGGCCGCGCGCGTGAAGCTCTTCAGTTCCGCTGCAAGAACGAAGGCTTGCACGGCCTCGATATCGAGCGTCTTCATGGGCAATCATTTAAAAAACGAATCATTGAAATATGGTGCCATGTGTTTTCATTATGGTCAATAGCGCCTATTGTCAGCTATCTCAATCAACCATCAGGAAGGAGTCACTCATGCCGATGACACGCGTATCCCTGCGGCGGGGCAAGCCCGCCGCCTATCGCCAGGCCATACTCGATGGCCTGTATCTGGCCATGCGCGAAACGTTTGACGTGCCGGACGATGACCGCTTCATGACGATCAGCGAGCACGACGAAGGCGATTTCAGCTACGGCAAGTCGTATCTCGGCATCGCGCGCAGCGACGATCTCGTCATGATCCAGATCACGGTCAGCAAGACCCGGACGATAGCGCAGAAAAAGGCGCTCTATGCCCGGATTGCCGAGCGCCTGTCCAGCACTCCCGGCCTGCGTCCCGAGGACATTTTTATCAGCCTCGTCGAGGTGGCGCCTGAAAACTGGTCGTTCGGCCATGGCATCGCCCACTACGCGCCGCGCGACGCATAAGCGATGCAGACATGAAAAAGCCGCTGATCCCTTTGCAAGAATCAGCGGCTTTCATGTATCTGGTTGCGGGGACAGGATTTGAACCTGTGACCTTCGGGTTATGAGCCCGACGAGCTGCCAGACTGCTCCACCCCGCAGCCGAATTATAGCGGGGTTTGCTGCAATGCGCAATGGCTGACTGGATTAGGCTGCCGCCAGGCGCCACAGCGACGTGACTTCCTGCGAGCGGGCCGCGTGCAGGCTGTCCGTCGCATCCTGCGCGCGCGGGTGCGTGGGTTTCACGTCCAGGCGGTCGATCACTTTCAAACCCGCCTGTTCTATCCATTCGAGCAATTGCGCGCGCGGGCGCAGGCCCAGGTGCTCGGCCAGGTCCGACAGGATCAGCCAGCCTTCGCCGTTTTCTTCCAGGTGATCGGTCAGCCCGGCAAGGAAGCCGCGCAGCATGCGGCTGTCCGGATCGTAGACGGCGTATTCGATCGGTGAGCTTGGGCGCGCGGGCAGCCATGGCGGATTGCACACGACCAGCGGCGCGCGTCCCGCAGGGAACAGGTCGGCCTGCACCACGTCAACCTTGTCGAGCAAGTCAAGGCGGGCCAGGTTTTCGCGCGCGCAGGACAGGGCACGCGGGTCCTGGTCGGTGGCGACGATGCGGTTGATGCCGCGCTGCGCCAGCACGGCGGCCAGCACGCCCGTGCCGGTGCCGATATCGAAGGCCAGCTTGGCGCGCGCGGGCAGCGGCGCGTCGGCCACCAGGCCCACGTATTCGCCGCGGATCGGCGCGAACACGCCGTAATGCGGGTGGATGCGCTGGCCCAGGGCCGGCAGTTCCACGCCCGTGCGGCGCCATTCGTGCGCGCCGATCAGGCCCAGCAGTTCGCGCAGCGAGGCGACGAACTGCTCTTCGCCACGGCCATACGCCTCATTGCACGCCAGTTTCACGTCCGGCGCGCGGCGCAGCGGGATCGTGTAGTCGGCGTCAAAAGGCAGCAACAGCATGGCCAGGGTGCGGGCGCGTTGCGACTGGGCCTGGCGGTGCAAATGGAAGGCTTCGGTGGCGGACGGTTCCGGTTTCGTCAGCTTGGCGGCCTTGGCTTTTTTGCTCGGTTTGTCGTTCTTGTGGTCGGCGCGCCGCGCCAGCGCCTGCAGCAGCTGGCGCGCGTTCTGGAAGTCGCCGCGCCACAGCATGGCCGTGCCTTCGCAGGCCAGGCGGTAAGCCTGGTCGGCCGTCGTGCGGTCATCGGCGATGACGACGCGCTTGGGTGGCGGCATGCCGCTTTCCGAGCGCCAGCGGGCCGAATGCTCGGCGCCGTTTTCGCTCCAGTGGATCTGCGGATGAACGGTAGGTGAAGAGGTGTCGGACATGGGTTTCAATCGATAGAAGGGGGCGCGCGGCATGGTCGCCTGCGCAGGCCGTCTTCCATTATACGTCGCTGGCCGTGCCGTCAGCAGTGTCCGTACCATAGGCGAGTGCCAGCGCGCGGGCGCGCGCCTGGTCTTCCGGCGTGGTTTCCACGGCTTTCTTGTCAACCTTGGCGGCTTCGGCGGCATGCTCCGGCTGCACCAGCTTGAGCAAACGCAAGCTCAGGCTGCCCGCCAGCTCGCCATCCTTGCCGCTGGCGCTGGCGCCGTCGGACGCGCCCTGATAGAGATTGCTTTGCAATTGCTGGCCCAGCAGCTTGAACAGGTCGTGCAGATTGCCGGCGAAGGTCGTGGCGGGCAATTCTTTGGCGGGCACGGCGGCGGCGTCGGATGGCGGCGCTTCCTGCGCATCCTCTTGCGTTTGCACCAATGCGCCTGCGCTGATGTTCGATTGATATTGCACTTCCAGTTCGAAGTCGAAGGTCTGGCCATCGGCCGTGGTGATCTTGCCCTTGCCGATGAAATGCGCGTTTTCATCGAGGCTGAAGGCGGCGGCGCGGCTGCTGCTGCCGGCGCCCGAGACGCTGGCACTACCGCTGCTGAAGCTGGAACCGGCTTGCAGGTCGACCGAATCGAAAGCGACCGTGGCGCCGTCGCCGAACAGCTGGCGCGTCATGGTGCTCAGAAAATCCTGCGTCACGTCGACGGTCGCGTTGCCCAGCGCATCGGTCCGTTGCGACAGTCCCTTGGCCGACAGGTCCAGGCCGTTTTTTGACAGGGCCACCACGTCTTGCGCCGTGCGCTGCATCAGGGGCGAGCCGGCCAGGCCGGACGCGCCGGCGCCCGCTTTTTGCGGCGTCTGCACTGCCAGGGTATTGGCGGCGGGTTGGCGCGAGCCGGAGGTGAGGGCGGGAAGCTGGGACATGGCAGGTTCAAATGGGGAAGATAGGCAAATTAACGGCAATATCGCCCCATTCTTTAACCATTAGTGGTGGTGCGACCAGCTACCATCCGCCGATTCCAGGTAGGACTTGACGGCATCGGCCTGGCCCGTGGCGTGGCGCTTGAGTTCGCCACATGCGCAAATGCCCTGATACGGCTGGATATGCGAGCAGGCGGAGACTTTTTGCAGGTAGACCTGCATGGATTTGTGACATTTTACGCACTTGAAGGTGAGGCTGCGGGCGGCTTTCATGGGGTTCCTTGAATTGTTGCGGGGCGTAGGCGGTGCCTGCGCGAAGGCGGCGATTTTAACGCACTCCGGCCATCGTTACACGTTGTTGCATCTGCGCCACGCGCACGTCAACTGAATCCGCGCCATGACGTTGAGCGTATATAGGAGGTCGTCTGACCGCCATTGAAGAGGTAGCACCATGGACAAGCATGACAAGGAAAAGCCTGCACAGCCCGCCAAGGAGCTGGTGAGGAAATGGCTGAAAGCGGAACTGGAACAGCGCCGGCCCCCGCCCGACCCGGAACAAATCCGCCGCGAACTGGGCTGGGATTTGCTCAGGCTGGGACGCGAGCCGCTGGCGCGCTGACGCCCGTTAGCGCACCGTCACCACGCTCTTGCCGCCGGCCCCCGGCTGCACGAGGATGCGGGTGGCGATGCGCTCCGTCATTTCCTGTACGTGCGAGATGACACCCACCTTGCGTCCCATCGCTTGCAAGCCGTCGAGCGCATCCATGGCCACGCGCAGGGTTTCCGTGTCCAGGCTGCCGAAGCCTTCGTCGATGAACAGCGATTCCACGCGCACCCGGTTCGAGGACAGCGAGGCCAGGCCCAGCGCCAGTGCCAGCGAGACGAGGAACGATTCGCCGCCCGACAGCGAGTGCACGGAGCGCAGCTCGCCGCCCATGTCCTGGTCGCGCACCATCAGGCCCAGCGACGGATTGTTCGGATTGTCGATGCGCTCCAGTTGATAGCGGCGCGCCAGGTGGTTCAAATGCGCGTTGGCATAGCCGAGCAGCACTTCCAGCGTGAATTGCTGCGCATAGTTGCGAAATTTCTTGCCGTCGGCCGAGCCGATCAATTCATTCAGGCTGGCCCAGCGCCGCTCGATGACGGCTTGCGCCTCGATTTGCGCCAGCATCGCTTGCGCGCTGTGGCGCCGCGCGTCGTCTTGCGCGATGGCCAGGCGTAAGCGCGTCGCTTCCTGGTTGGCCGCCTGGCGTTCCAGCAGCAGCGCGTCGAGCGCCGCCTGCAGCGCGGCCACGTCCATTTCCAGCGCTTCCGGCGGATGCTGCACGTGCACCGCCAGTTGCTGCCGGCGCTCGGCCAGCACGGAAACGGCCGCCGTGTGGCGGTCGGCGATCACTTGCAGGGCATCGCGTTCGGCGCGCATGGCGTCCGGCGCGATGGCCAGGTGCGCGCGCAAGCCGGCCATGTCGGCGGGCGCGTGACCAGGGTGGGCAAGCTGGAACTGGCGCAGCCAGTCGTGCAGCGCGGCGGTGGCGCCGTGTTCCTGTTCACGCAAGGCGGTCAGGCGCTGCGACAGCTGCGCGCACGCTTCGTCCAGGCGTGTGCGCTGTTGGCTGGCCGTTTGCGCCGCCGCTTGCTGCTGCGCCAGCAGCGCTTTGGCCGCCGCGGTGGCGCCAGCCAGCGCGCCTTCCACCTCGGTCACGCTCTGGCCCTGCCATAGCGCGTTGCGCTCCGCTTGCAGTGTCGTGCGCTGTTTGTCGGCGGCGGCAAAGGCGGCGTGGGTCTCCTTTGCCGTGTGCTGCGCCTTGCTGGCGGCCAGCAGCGCCGCGTCCAGCTGCGCGGCCAGGGTGGCCAGCGCGTGGCCGCGGTGGTCCTGGTCCGCCTGCTGTTTCAGCCATTGCCGGCTTTCCGTTTCACGCGCCGCGCGGAAGGCGGCCGGGCCGGCGCGCCAGCCGTCTTTCCAGTCCTCGGCGCCGTCGGCGTCGGCAAACGCGCCATCGAGCTGCGCCAGCAAGGCATCGAGCACGGCGCGCGCCGTCTCGCCCTTGTCGGCGTTGCCCGCTTGCTGCGCTTGCAGCTGCGCCAGCCGCGCTTGGGCATCGGCGACGGTGCTGGTGCAGCGCGCGTGCTCGTTTGACGCCAGTTCGTGCGCCGCCTGCGCCTGCTCGCGCTGTGCGCTGGCCTGGCGCAGCGCCGCCTCCTGCTGCGCCAGCGCCTGCAAACCGGCCGCATTGGCTGCCAGCTGTTGCGTGAACCAGTCCGCGCGCTGCTTTGCGGGCGGCAGTTGTAATGTGTCCGCATGCGGCAGCCACTGCGCGTCCAGGGCGGCGATGGCGGGCGGCAGGGCCGCCAGTTCGGCATCCGTTTGCGCCTGTTCGCGCGCCGTCGCGGCCAGCGCCGCCTTGTGCGTGGCCAGCCGCTCCAGATTGCCGCGCGCCTGCGTGCGGCAGGCCAGTACCTCATCCTGCAAGCTGGCCAGCATCGCCTGCAAGGCGTGATCGGCGTGGCTGTACGGGTGTTCCAGCGCGCCGCAGACGGGGCAGGGCTGGTCATCCTGCAAATTGGCCCGCAGCTGCTCGACGCTGGCCGCGCATGCCGCTTCCGCGCCCTTCAAGGATTTTTCCGCCTGCGCCAGGCGCGCTTCCAGCAGCGCCGTTTGCGCCGCTTCCGCCGCCAATGCCGTACTTTCCGTTTGCGCGGCCTGCGCCAGCTGGGCCGCCCTGGCTTGCCAGTGCGCCAGCGCCTGCTGCTGGCGTGCCAGTTCGCTCCAGGTTTTTTCCGCGCTGGTCAAGATGCGCGCATGCGCCTCCAGTTGGCCGCGCTGTTCCTGCAGCGCCTGGCCATCGATGGCTTGCACGGCGGCTGTCGCTTCGCGCCGCTGCGCATCGCGCACGGCCAGCGCGGCAGCGGCGCTGGCCAGCGCCGCTTGCGCCGCCTGCGTGGCGTCAAGGGCCTGGCGCACCTGCTGCGCCGAATCGGCCATGCTGGCGTCGGCCGCATCGGCTTGCGCGGCCGCTTGCCCGGCCTGGGCAAACAATTGATCCCACAACTGCCACGATTGCGCCAGCGCCTGCCACTGCTGGTGCGATGCCAGCCACTGGCGGCCCGCTTCCTGTTCCGCCAGCGCGGCGTGCTGGCGCTGTTGCAGTGCCTGCAGCGCGCTGCGCGCCGCTTCGTTGGTCAGGTCGGCGGCCTGCGCGGCCTGCCATGCCTGGCCATGCGCGGGCAATTGCGCGGCAATGCCGGCGTCGAGCGCCTTGGCCTGATCGAGCACAGGCGCCGCATCGCGCTGCGCCACTTCCCTGGCAAGCAAGGCCGCCGTCGCCAGCTGCATGGCCTGCGTCAGTTGCGCTTCGCTGGCCACGGCTTGCGCCGCCTGCACGCGCGACGCTTCCAGCGAGGCGCCGCTGCCGGCGATGTCGCTGGCCAGGCGCGCCACGTCGTCGATCAGGGGTCGTGCCGGCTGCAGCAATTCCCACTGCGCCAGCGCCGCGCGGCGTTCTTGCGCGGCGGCGCGTTCGGCATCTGCGCTATCGAGCGCCTCTTGCGCGGCCGTCGCCTGGGTTTGCAGCTTGTGCGTCTCCTGGTGCCAGCGCTGCTGCAGTTCCAGCACCGCCTTGCGCAAGTCGATGTGTTGCAGGGTGGTATCGGCCGCGCCGCACTGCGCCTCGGCGTCGGACCGCTCTGCCGGCGACAAGGGCCGCTGGTCGGCCAGTTTTTCGCCCAGGCGTTCGAGGGCCTGCTTTTCCTTCTTTGCCCGCTCGAAGGCGCGCATGGAAATGTCGGTATAGATGCTGCTGCCCGTCAGGGTTTCCAGCAACTCTCCCCGTTCATTGTCTTCCGTCTTGAGGAAGGTGGAAAACTCGTTCTGCGCCAGCAGCACGGCGCGCGTAAACTGGTCGAAGGACAGGCCGATGCGCTTTTCGATCTCTTCCTTGACTTCCGTCTTGGTGCCGCCGATGGGCTGCAGCGCGGGCAGCTGGTGCAAGCTCATGGCGGTCGCCTGCAGTGCCCCTTCGGCCCGGGTGCGCGAGCGGCGCACGCTCCAGCGCGCGCGGTAGCTGGCGCCGTCGTTGCCGACGAAGTCCACTTGCGCGTAACCGTCCGGCGTGCCGCGGCGCAGCAAGGTGCGCGTATCCTGGGCGTTGACGGTTTCCTTGCCCACGTCGGGCAGGGCGCTGCCCCGTCCCAGCACTTTCAGCAGGCGCGGCGTGGCGTCGTACAGGGCCAGGCACAGGGCGTCGAGCAGGGTGCTCTTGCCCGCGCCCGTGGGGCCGCTGATGGCGAACAGGCCGGCGGACGCCAGCGGCTCCTGCTGGAAGTCGACTTCAAATTCGCCGGCCAGCGAGGCCAGGTTCTTACCGCTGATTTTCAGGATTTTCATGGTTTTTCAGGAGCAGTCAGGCGCCGGGCAGCAGCAGTTCGGCCAGGGCCGAGAGGAGTTCGGGTGGCGCTTCCTTGGCGTATTTTTGCTGATACAGGCGGCGGAAGATGTCGTCGGGCTGCAGCTGGCCCAATTGGTCGAGCGTCATGTTCTCGGGTGCGCTGCTGCGCGCGGCGCTCGATGTTTCGATCTTTGCCAGGCGCACCGGCTTGCCGTCGAGCGCCGTTTCGATGCGCGTGCGCAGGCCCGGCTCGGGCGCATCGAGGCGCACGCGCACTTCCAGGAACGGTTGCGCCTCGGCCGGTGCGTCAGGCACGTCGAGGGCCGCCAGCTGCGCCAGCACTTCGTTGATGGGCGCCGGCGTGGCGGGCACGCGCAGCAGCGGCACGGCGCGCGGTACCTCGATGGCGCGCACGGACTGCAGCGTTTCGCCGTCGATGTCCAGGCACAGCACCTGGTGGCGGTAGTTCACTTCGGCAAACGACAGGGGAATCGGGCTGCCGCAATAGCGGATATGTTCTTGCCCGCCGACGGCCTGCGCCTTGTGCAGGTGGCCCAGCGCCGCGTAGGCGATGGCGGTATCAAAAATCCCCGACGGCAGCATTTCGGTGCCGCCGATGACGATGCGGCGTTCCGAATCGTTCGACATTTCGCCGCCCACCATGTGGCAGTGGCCCATGGCAAGGATGGCTTGTCCTGGCTGGCGGCGCGCCAGCGCCAGGTCAGTCAGCTGGCGGTACAGCAGAGCGATGCCGCCCAGGTAGGCATCCTGGGTGTCGCCGGCGGGCAGTTTCGGCACGTCGCCGGGGCGCAAAAAGGGCACGGCCAGGCACCAGGCCTGCACCTGCCCATCGGCGCCCGACAGTGGCAGCAGCAGGCGTTCCAGGTCGATGTCGCCATCTTCGCCGCGCAGCAAATGGCCGATGACGTGCGTGCCGTGCGCGGCCAGCAGGGGGGCGGGCGCTTCGAGCCGTCCGGCCGAATCGTGGTTGCCGGCGACGACGATCAGCTGCAGCGCGGGCAGGCGCGCGCGCGCCTGCTGCAGGAACACGTACAGCTGCTTTTGCGAGGCGGCCGACGGGTTGGCGTTGTCGAACACGTCGCCTGCCACCAGCAGCACGTCGACGCGTTCGGCCACGAGCGTGTCGAGCAGCCAGTCGAGGAAGCGCTGGTGTTCGTAGCCCCGTTCATAGTTGTGCAGGGTCTGGCCCAGATGCCAGTCGGAAGTGTGCAGCAGGCGCATGGTGGGGCAAGGGTAGGGAAGACAGGCGCCAATATAGCAGGAATGGCGCCATACGCCAGTGGCTGGATCAAAGCACTGCGGGACCCGCTCGATAAGTGTTCCTGCCATCCTGCTTGGCCTGGTACAGCAGTACGTCGGCGCGTTGCAGCAGCACGGCAGGGGGGATGTCTTCGTCGCGGTAGAAGGCCAGGCCGATGCTGGCGGAAATGCGCACGGTGATGCCATCGAGTTCGAACGGCTGCCGCATGGCGGCGACGATTTTTTCCGCCAGCGCGGCCGCGTCGTCGGGCCGGGCGATCTGTTCCATGATGATGGTGAATTCGTCGCCGCCCAGGCGGGCGATGATGTCGGTGACGCGCATGGTCTGCGTCAGGCGCTGGGCGAAGGCGCGCAGCAGGGCGTCGCCGGTGCCGTGGCCATGCGTGTCGTTGACGGGCTTGAAGCGGTCGATATCCATGTACATGACGGCCATCAGGTGCTGCTGCTGGCGACTGGCGTGCATGGCGTCGCTGAGTTTTTGCTGGAAGCCGGCGCGGTTCGACAAGCCGGTCAGCACATCGACCTGGGCCAGCTGCAGCAAGCGCTGTTTTTCGCGCTTTTGCACGGTGATATCCTGGCGCATCACGTGAAAACCCGCCACCTGCAGCTTGTCTTCGCCGATCTGCGGAATGTAGATCACTTCCAGGCAGCGCTCGATGCCTTCCTTGTCGTCTTCTTCCTCGAAGCTCAAAGATTCGCCCGCCAGCACTCTTTCGATATACGGCGCCACCGTGCGGTAGCGCGCCTCGCCGACGGTCTCGCGTACGCTGCGGCCCAGCGCCTGCCGGCCCGTCAGGCCGAATTCGCGCTCATAGGCGATGTTCAGGAAGCGGTAGACCTGGTCGGCGTCGATGTACGCGATCATGGCCGGCAAGGTGTCGGCGATGGTGCGCAGGCGCGCTTCGCTTTCCAGCAGCGCCACTTCCGATTCGCGCAAGATGGTGATGTCGTCCAGGCTGCCCACGTAGCCTTCTATCTGGCCATCGATGAGGATGGGGGCAATTTTGACGGAGACCCACACCAGCCTGCCGTCGGGTTGCAGGCAGCGCAAGGTGGACTGGAACGGCGCGTGGCTGCGCCTGAGCTGTTCCAGTGCCAGGTGCATCAGCGGATAGTCGTCCGGGTGCAGGGCGCTGGTCCAGCCGGCGCCCAGGGCGGCGGCGCGCGGCAGGCCCGTGATCGATTCGAAGGTGCGGTTGACGTAGGTGCAACGGCGCTGGCGGTCCAGGCGCACCAGCCCGAGCGGCGAGGCGTCGTTGACGGCGGCCAGTTCCGCCTGTTTCTGGCGCAGTTCCAGTTCCTGCTGGCGGCGCTGCGAGACATCCTCGGCGATGCACAGGATATGTTCGATCTGCTGGCGCTCGTCGAACACGGGCACGGAGACGGAGCGCACGTAGCGCAGGCTGCCATCACGCAGGCGCAAGGGCTTTTCCGTATGGTCGATGACGCCGCGCTCGGCCAGGATGGCGCGGTCGTCCTCGGCGTCGTGCAGGCCGAAGTCGGGCGGAAAGGCCTGGCAATCGGTCTTGCCGACGACGTCGGCGGCCAGGTGGCCGGTGATATCCTCGGCCGCCTTGTTCCACACCTCCATCTGGCCGAAATTCTCCGGGCGTGCGCTTTTCACGTAGACCAGCACGGGCAAATGGTCGATCAGCGACTGCAGGAAACTGCGGTTATCCTGCAGCGCCAGTTCGTCGTGCTTGCGCGCGCTGATGTCGCGCGAGGTGACGGCCACGCCGTCGATGATGGGCACCACCTGGTGGCGCAGCCAGCGCGTGCCGCCCGAGGCCAGTGTCAGCTCGAATTCGTCCTCCAGCGGCTGGCCCGTTTCCATCACCCGCACGAAGCGCTTGAAAAAACGCTCGCCGCGCAGCAGCGGCACCTGCGGCAGCACGCGTTGGCCCAGCAGTTCGGAGCGTGGCTTGCCCAGCATGTCGGCGGCCCGCTCGTTGACGTCGGCGAAGATGAAGTCTTCCACCGGCTTTCCCGGCGCGGGGCGCCAGGCCTTCAGCAGCAGCACGGCATCGAGGCTGCCCTGGTGCGCCGCGCGCAACAGCGCTTGCGTTTCCTTGGCCTGGCGGATGCTGCGGCGCAGGCGCGCGCTCTGGCGCATCAGCAGGCCCGTAAAGCCGGCAATGAGCACGCTGGCGGCGAGCAGCGCGCCGACATACGCCAGGCGGCGCTGTTCGAAGCGCGTCATGGCGCCGGCTTGGCTGACGCCTACCACGGCCAGCAGCGGGTAACGCGGCAGTTCGCGGTAGCTGTAGATGCGCGCCGTCGCGTCGACGGGCGGATCGATCAGCAGTTCTTCGGCGGCATGCTGCGGTGGCCCGGGCATGCGGAAGTCGATGCGGTCGCTGAGGATCAATTGCTCGCCGATGCGTCCCACCGTCAGGCCGCTATCGCGCGCCACCAGCATCAGCGCGCCCTGTTCATCGAGGTCCAGGCGGTCGTAATCGTCGACAAAATAGGTCGGGTCGACGTGGATGATGATGGCGCCGGCAAAGCGGCCGTGCGCATCGTTCAGGCGGCGCGCCAGGCGGATGGCCCAGTGCTTGCTGCCCGCGTCGAGCATGGGCGTGTCGACCAGGGCCGTGTCGGACGAATTGGCGGCCAGCGCCCTGAAAAATGCCTGGCTGGCCAGGTTTTCCGGCAAATAGGCATTGGCGCTGTCGATCACATCGCCCTGCGCGTCGATGAGGGCGATCGGCAATGCCAGCTTCGACGGCAACACGCTGTCGAGCAGGCCCTGGCGGCGCATGAATTCATTCAGGCGCAGGCTGCCATCCGATTCCTCGTACTTGAGCTTGAACAATTGCGTGGCGTGGTCCGTCTGGCGCAGGGTGAAACTGGTATGGTCGGCCAGGGTACGCGCCAGCGACTGACTGACGGCCACGGCGTCGCGCACGGCGCTGGCGCGCTCCTGGCCCACCTGGTAAAAGACGGCCGCCCACAGCGCCAGCAGCAAGATGAGCGCGAACAGGGGTACCAGGCTGAGACGGTACAGGCGGCGGGCAAGGCGTTGCAGGGGTCTTGTTATCGCTATCACGGGCGCTTGCAGGCTAGAGTCATGGTAAAAGGGAGAGGCGGCGTGGCGCGCATGATAGCCGATTCGGCTGCCTTGCGCGTCACCCTGTTGCCGCCGCTCCCATCGTCTGTTCGCGGTCTGTCGCTGGGCTTATTCTGCGTTAAATCAAGTATCTGTGGTGCCGCGCACGCTAAAAAAAGCACGCTGGCGACGACACGGGCTGGCGGCGTGGCAGAAAAAGTACAATTGCGCCCCCATCCTCATTAAAATGGGCGCTTCTACCTCCCATATCGAAAGTTGTCATGCAGAGTAAAAAGCCCGACGCGGCAAGACTGGACAAGATCGTGGCCGAAGCGCGCCGCGCCGCCGACCAGCGCGAGAGCGGCTACCGTGAGCGCTCGCTGAAGATGTATCCATGGGTATGCGGCCGCTGCACGCGCGAATTCACGCGTGCCAACGTGCAGCAACTGACGGTGCACCACCGCGACCATAACCACGACAACAATCCGCCGGACGGCAGCAACTGGGAGCTGCTGTGCCTGTATTGCCACGACAATGAGCACTCGCGCTACCTGGAAGCGGACCGTGGCGCCGGCCTGCTGTCGGCCGAGGTGGCGCCTGCCACGCACAATCCGTTCGCCGCGCTGGCCGGCCTGATCAAGAAAAAGGACTGAGCGGGCCACACCGCTTTCCCCATGCGCATCCTGCTGACCGAAGACGACCCGCAACTGGGCCGCGCCACGCAGATCGGCCTGGAACAGGGCGGCCATGCCGTCGACTGGGTCACGAGCGCTGAACATGCGCATACGGCCGTGCGCCTGCACGACTATGGCTGCATCCTGCTCGACCTGGGCTTGCCGGGGCAGGACGGCATGCAGGCGCTGGGCGTGCTGCGTGACAATGGCTACAGCGGCGCCGTGCTGATCGTCACGGCGCGCGACACGGTGGGCGAGCGCATCGCCGGCCTGGACGCGGGCGCCGACGACTTCATCGTGAAACCGTTCGACCTCGACGAGCTGGCCGCGCGCATCCGCAGCGCCTGCCGCCGCGCCGCCGGCCGCCTGCGCGAAAACCTCGTGCATGGCGACCTGGTGCTCGATATCGCCGACCGGCAGGTGACGCAAGGGGGATTGCCCGTGACCTTGACGGTCAAGGAGTTCCGCATCCTGCAATTGCTGCTGGAGCACGGTGGCCGGGTGCTGAGCCGGGAGCAGCTGGAGAAAAACCTGTACAGCTGGGGTGATGAAGTGGAGAGCAATGCCGTGCAAGTGCATATCCACCACCTGCGCAAGAAGCTGGGGCGGGACTTGATACGCACGGTGCATGCGATCGGTTATTGCATCGACAAGCCCAAGGTGGCTTGACGAAAAAACGGGCTGCCCTGAGGCAGCCCGTTATGGTCATGACTGGCAGGTCATCGCATCATCAGAAATCGACGGTGGCCGACAGCCACAAGCGGCGACCGTCCATGCTGTTGACATAGCGGTTGGCGTAGGTCAATGTCGGTGCGCGGTACGGCTGATAGTCGATGAAGTCCTTGTTGAGCAGGTTGTACACGGCCGCGTTCAGGGTCACGCGCTGGTTCAGCTGATAGCTGCTGCCCAGGTGCAGCATGGTGTAGCCCTTGTAGTCGCCCAGCGCGGCCTTGGCGGCGCGCGTGGAAGCCGAGGTGCCCGGATCGCGGAAGCGCTCGCTGCGGTACTCGGCGCGCAGCCAGCCGTTCCATGCGCGCGAGATATCCCACGACAGGCGCGCGTTGACGGCGTGCCTGGGCGTGTCGCTCAGCGGTTTGCCGGCGTTGCTGCCGCTCTTCTGTTCGCTTTCCGTGTAGGTGTAGTTGGCGCTGGCCGACAGCGCCTTGCCCAGCGGGAAGCGGGTGTTCAGCTCGACGCCGCGCGTGACGGCCTCATCCACGTTGACCGACTGGCCAAACGCATCGACGTTGGGCCAGTTGCCGAAGCTGACGCAGCCGGGACGGTTCGGCGAGGGACGGTAATCGCAGTTGACCAGGCCCGTGCCCGTCGTGATCTTGTCCTTGAATTCGTTGTTGAACAGGGAGCCGCTGGCGGTCCAGCCGGCCAGGTTGTCGAAGTAGGCGCCGATTTCTGTTGTCGTGCTCGTTTCCGGCTTCAGGTTCGGGCTGCCGACGAGGGGAATCGTGCCCTGGCCGCCGAAACCGTTGATGCCTGGCGACAGTTGTTCCACGCGCGGCGTCTTGTAGCCTTTGCTGACGCCGCCCTTGACGGTCCAGCTTGGCGTCGCGTTCCACACGGCATACGCGCGGGGGCTGGTCTGGCCGCCGAAGATGCTGTGATCGTCATAGCGGGCGCCGAAGGTCAGCGCGAGATTCTCCAGCACCTGCCATTCGTCTTCCACGAACAGGGCTTTTTGCGTGAATTCGAATTTCTTTGGCGCCACGCCATCCGTCATTTCCGCTTTCCACCATTGCGCGCCGACGGTAGCCATGTGTTTACCCAAAGGCATGACCAATTTGGTGTCGACAACCTGGCTTTCCACTTCCAGGGTGCGCGCGCTGCCGGCCACGGCGCCCGGCGTGCCTGGCGGGATCGTGCGGCCCAGGGTTTCCGTCTTGTTCACCATGTAGCTGCTGTCGAGCGTGCCGAAGCCGAAGCGGCCCGTGTGCGACAGGGTCCACTGGTCGCGGTTGTATTTCTGCTCGGGACCGTAGCCGCCCTGCAAGCCCAAGGTGCCCAGTTGCTTCTTCGAATTGTCGTAGGTCTGGCGGCCCGCGTCGGCATCCAGTGTGACGGTGTGGTAGCGGTTTGGCGTAAAGGCCAGGCGCGCACCAAAGTTTTCAATGTCCGCACGCACGGGATTGGCGCCCATGCTGGCGGGCACTTCCGCGCCGGCCGCGTTGGGGACGCGGATGTCGGCCGCATCGCGGCGCTGCTTGCTGCCGCGCAGGGACAGGCCCAGCAGGTCGGTGGCGATGGGGCCGCTCAGGTAGAAGCGGCCGTTTTTCACGTCGCCGAAATCCGATTCTTCCTGCACGGTGTAGTCGGCCGAGACGGAACCCATCCACTGCTTGCCCACCTTGCGCGTGATGATGTTGATCACGCCGCCCATGGCGTCCGAGCCGTACAGGGTCGACATGGGGCCGCGGATGATCTCGATGCGCTCGATGGCGGCCAGCGGCGGCATGAAGCTCGTTTGCGTACCGCCGAAGCCGTTCGGCGTGACGTTGCCGGCCGCATTCTGGCGCCGTCCGTCGATCAGCACCAGCGTGTAGTCGCTGGGCATGCCGCGGATGCTGATATTCATGCCGCCCGTCTTGTCGCCCGCCGCGCCCACGTCGATGCCTTCCACGCTTTCCAGCGCCTGCGTCAGGTTGCCGAAGCGCTCTTTCGACAGTTCTTCACGCGTCAGCACGGTAATGGAAGCCGGCGCCTGCTTGATATCCTGCTCGAAACCGGAGGCGGAGACCACCACTTCGGGCATGCTGGCAGGCGTGCCCGTCTGGGCATAGGCCGGCAGGCAGGACAGGGCGGCCATGGCCAGGGCCAGGGTGGTGGGACGCGGCAGGTGCGCGCGGCGGGTACGGTTGGACATGCAAACTCCTGGAGGGTGGATTAGTTATTGGTCTGGTTTATTTGGGGAATAGGAATCATAAAATTAATAAGAATCATTAACAATTACGGACCTGGCTTCCCAAAAAATATGTCGTTTCGGATCATGCGCAGAAGTTCTTAAGAGATTCTTAATAGCGATAAAACCTGCAAGTGTCTCGCGGAATGCGGTATCTTTCAGCTATGCCTAGCCCACACCAGCCCATTCCTTCCGACCTCCCCCCGTTATCGCTGGCCGCCGCGCGCGCCTTGCACCTGGCCGCGCAGGGTTTGCTGCAAGCGCGCCGCAAGAAAGCCGTGAAGGCCGACGTGCTGGCCGCCGTGCGGCAGATGGGCGTGCTGCAGATCGATACCATCCACGTGGTGGCGCGCAGCCCGTATCTGGTGCTGTGGAGCCGGCTGGGCGACTATCCGCAGCCGTGGCTGGAGCAATTGCTGGCCGAGGGCGCGCTGTTCGAATACTGGGCGCATGAAGCCTGCTTCGTGCCCATCGAAGACTATGGCTTGTACCGCCACCGCATGCTGGACCCGGCCGCCATGGGCTGGAAGTATTCGGTCAAATGGATGGCCGAGCAGGGCGAGGCCGTGGCGTCCGTGCTCGAACACATCCGCGCCAACGGCGCCGCGCGCTCGGCGGACTTCGAACGCACGGATGGCAAGGCGGGCGGCTGGTGGAGCTGGAAGCCGGAAAAGCGCTCGCTCGAAGTGCTGTTTACGTCGGGCGTGCTGATGATCGCCAAGCGCCATCAGTTCCAGCGCTATTACGACCTGGCCGAGCGCGTGCTGCCCGGCTGGCACGATGGCTTGCTGCCGCCCGAAGAGCAGGTGCGGCGCCACCTGCTGCTGGCCAGCGTGAAGGCGCTGGGCCTGGCACGCGTCAGCTGGATCAGCGATTATTTCCGGACGAAACAGTCGCGCCCCAGCCTGGCGCAGGATCTGCAGGCGCTGGTGGACGAGGGCGCGCTGCTGCGCTGTGCGGTGGCCGGCTGGGATGATGCCGTGTACGTGCATGCCGAGCATGGGCAATTGCTGCACGCGGCGGCGGCCGGCAAGCTGGCGCCCACCCTGACGACGATTTTATCGCCGTTCGATCCCGTCGTGTGGGACCGGCGCCGCGCGCTGGAACTGTTCGGCTTCGACTACCGGCTCGAATGCTACACGCCTGCCGAGAAGCGCCGCTATGGCTATTTTACGTTACCGATCTTGCGGCGCGGTGCGCTGGTGGGGCGCCTGGACGCCAAGGCGCACCGCGCGCAGGGGCGCTTCGAGATCAAGTCGCTGGCGCTGGAAGAGGGCGTGCGCCTCAGTGCCCGCCTGGTGCAGGACGTGGCCGGCGCCGTGCAGCGCCTGGCGCTCTGGCATGCGTGTCCGCAGGTCGAGATAGCCCAGGCGCAGCCGGCAGCCTTCGGTGCGCTGCTGGCCGAGGCGCTGCACGACGGCGGCGCTGCCGCAAGGCGGGCCGCATGATGCTGCCGCCGGCTCCTGCCCACCTGCTTGACGCTGACGGCGTGCCATGCTTTGGCCGCTACACGGGGCAATTGAACGCCTTCGACTGGGCCGCGCTGGCGCCGCCGCATGCGCGCGGCGCCCTCTGGCGTTTGTTCCACCACAAGCGCTGGCATTACGTGGCCCTGTCCACGCCCACCCTGTTCTGCGGCGTGGCCATCGTCGACCTGGGCTGGACCAGCACGGCGTTTGCATATGCCTTCGACCGCCACAAGGGCAAGATCGTGGCCAGCTTTTCGCAGGATGGCGTGCCGGGCTTGAGCGCTACCGTGGCGCCGCATGCGGGTGCCAGCAGCCGTTTCCGCTTCCTCTCGCACCTGATCTCCATCGAGGCGCAGCCGCAGCAGCGCTACCGTTTGCGGCTCGATTGCGGCCATTTCGGCATCGATGCGGAATTCGGCCCGCCCGTGGCGCCGACCCTGCTGGCGATCGGGCCGGTGGCCGAGGGCGGCAGCGTGCATGCGACGCAAAAGTCGGGCGGCCTGCCCTTGTGGGGCAGCGTGCGCTGCGGCGCCATGGGCTACAGCTTGGACGACGGCGTGGCCAGTTTCGACTATTCGAACGGCTTGCTGGCGCGCGAGACGGAATGGCGCTGGGCCTCGGCGCACAGCCTGGACCTGGGTTTCAATCTGCAGGCCGGCTATTTCGGCGCGCATGAAAACGCGCTATGGCTCGATGGCCAGCTGTATGCGCTGGGCCGCGCGCATTTCGACTTCAATCCCGACAACCCGCTGGCGCCATGGCACGTCTGGACGGACGACGATCTGCTCGACCTGCACTTCAAGCCGGAAGGGGCGCGGCGCGAAGACAAAAACCTGGTGATCGCCGCCAGCCGCTACATCCAGCCCATCGGCACTTTCAGCGGCTGGGTACGCACCAGCGCGCAATCTCCCAAGCGCATCGTGGCGCAGTTGGCGGGCGTGACGGAAAGCCACCGCTCGCGCTGGTAGGCGCGCGCGGTTTTTTTGCGAAACGCGCCACAAGGTCAAGTTTTTTTGGCAGCGCATCCTATACACTGGCGCAGCCATTCCGGCAATCCATGAGGCCAGAACATGAGTATCCGTAATCTCGACAAGTTGTTCAAGCCGGCCTCGGTGGCCCTGATCGGCGCCACGGCGCGCGAACACAAGCTGGGCGCCATCGCCCTCTCTAATCTGCTGGGCGGGGGATATCAAGGCGACATTTGGCCCGTCAATCCCAAGTACGACGAGCTGATGGGCCTGAAATGCTACCGCAAGCTGTCCCAGTTGCCCAAGGCGCCGGACCTGGCCATCATCTGCACGCCGCCCGCCACCATCACGGCGCTGATCCGCGACCTGGGCGCGCTGGGCACGCGCGCGGCCATCGTCATGACGTCCGGCCTCGACCCCGTGCGCGAGCAGTCGCTGCGCCTGGCCATGCTGAAAGCGGCCAAGCCGCATCTGCTGCGCATCCTCGGCCCCAACAGCATGGGGCTGCTCGTGCCGAAACTGGGCTTGAACGCCAGCTTCGCCCACCTGGGCGCGACGAGCGGCAAGATCGCCTTCGTGTCGCAATCGGGCGCGCTGGTGTCGGGCGTGCTCGATTGGGCCAACGCGCACGGCGTGGGCTTTTCCAAGTTCATTTCGCTCGGTGGCAGCTATGACATCGATTTCGGCGACCTGCTCGATTACCTGGCCGGCGACATCGACACGGCCGCCATCCTGCTGTACATGGAAGACATCCAGGCGGCGCGCAAATTCATGTCGGCGGCGCGCGCCGCCGCGCGCAGCAAGCCCGTCATCGTCCTGAAGGCGGGACGCGAGGCGGAAGGCGCCGCCGTGGCGGCCTGGCACACGGGCGCGCTGGCCGGTTCCGACGCCGTGTACGACGCGGCCATCCGCCGCGCCGGCATGCTGCGCGTGTACTCGGCCGAAGAGTTGTTCGACGCGGTGGAAACGCTCACGCATATCCGTTCGCAGCGCGGCGAGCGCCTGGCGATTTTGTGCAACGGCGGCGGCCTGGGCGTGATGGCCACCGATGCGCTGGTGGGCAGCGGCGGCAAGCTGGCCGAGCTGTCGCCCGATACCGTCATCGCGCTGGAAAAGGCGCTGCCACGGGGCTGGTCGCACGACAACCCCGTCGGCTTGCCCGGCGACGCGCCCGTGCAGCGCTATGTCGACGCCATCAAGCCGCTGCTCGACGAGCCGCAGGCGGACGCCTTGCTGCTGCTGCACGCGCCCACGGCCATGGTCTCGTCGATCGACATCGCCGAAGCCGTCACGCCGCTGATCAAGGCCACTTCGCGCACGGTGCTGTCGTGCCTGCTTGGCGGCACCACCGTGGCGCCCGCGCGCCAGGTCTTCAACCGGGCCGGTATTCCCACCTACGATACGCCGGAAAAGGCCGTGCATGGCTTCATGCAGATCGTGCAGTACCGGCGCAACCAGGAAACCCTGATGCAGGTGCCGGCGCAGCTGCCCATGTCGGCCACGCCGCGCCGCGCGCGCGTGCGCGAAATCGTCGCCGCCGCGCTGGCGGCCGGCCAGACCGTGCTGGGCGAGTGCCGCTCGAAGGAAATCCTGGCAGCCTACGGCATTCCCGTGGCGATTACGCGCATGGCGGCCGACGTGGAAGAGGCGCTGGCCGTGGCGGTGGACATCGGCTACCCGGTGGCGCTGAAAATCCATTCGCCCGACATCGCCCACAAATCCGACGTGGGCGGCGTGGCGCTCGACCTCGATACGCCCGACATCCTGCGCGCGGCCGCCGCCGCCATGCTCAAGCGCGTGCGCCGCATGCGCCCCGACGCGCTGATCGACGGCTTTACGGTGCAGCAGATGGCGCGCCGGCCGCAATCGCATGAACTGATCGTTGGCGTCACCACGGACGCCGCCTTCGGTCCCGTCATCCTGGTGGGGCAGGGCGGCATCGCCGTGGAAGTGACGGCTGACCATTCCATCGGCCTGCCGCCGCTGAACATGGTGCTGGCGCGCGACATGCTGGCGCGCACGCGCGTGTCGAAACTGCTGGCAGGCTACCGCAACCAGCCGCCGGCCGACATCGACGCCATCTGCTACACCCTGATCCAGGTGGCCGAGCTGGTGGCCGATATCGGCGAGCTGGCCGAACTCGACATCAACCCGCTGGTGGCCGACGCCGACGGCGTGATCGCCCTCGACGCGCGCATCCGTTTGCAACCGGGCCAGAAGAGCGACCGCCTGGCCATCCGCCCGTATCCGCAAGAGCTGGAAGAGCAGGTGACGTGGATGGGGCAATCCATTTTGCTGCGCCCCATCCGCCCCGAGGATGCGCCGCAGCACATGGACCTGTTCAATGCGCTGGACCCGGACGACGTGCGCCTGCGCTTCTTTACCTCCATGCGCGAGCTGCCCGTGTCGCAGCTGGCGCGCCTGACGCAGATCGACTACGACCGCGCGATGGCCTTCATCGCCACGCACACGGGCCCGGACGGCAAGCCGGAAACCCTGGGCGTGGTGCGCGCTGTGGCCGACCCGGACAATATCCACGCCGATTTCGCCATCGCCGTGCGCTCGGCCCTGAAAGCCAAGGGCCTGGGCCATATCCTGTTTGAAAAACTGGTCGACTACTTCCGCAGCCGCGGCACGGAAGCGCTGGTGGGCGAGGCGATGGCGCGCAACAAGGGCATGCAGCGGCTGGTGAAAAGTTTTGGCGGCGAAGTCACGCCATCGGAAGAGCCGGGCGTGGTCAACCTGCATATCGGCCTGCGCGCGCCCTGAAAAAAGCCGGTGCGGGTTTGTGCAGGATCAAACCCACCGCTGTCGGTAGTCTTTACACTTTCACTTCCAGGATCAGACATCCAGCGCATTTTCGGGAGTGAGTGCATGCTTACGGCAACATATATATTGGTTTCCCTGTCGGTAGAACAGGCAAGTATCCGCATGAGTTTGTTGGCATTTCAAAAATACATGCAGGTGCAACTGCGCCAGCAGAGCAGGCTGAGTCTGGCGCAACTGCAGTACACGGGCGACTGGCTGAACCGGCTCTACCAGGGCGGCTACTGGCGCAAGGTGGAGATGTATCTGGTACCCGCCATCCGCCAGGCCGCGCCGCCTGCCGACGGCTTGCTCGACGGTTTGCTCAATGAACTCAATGGCTTGAACCACGTGGCGCTGGAAAGCATCAATGTGGTGCAGCAGCGCGCGGGCGCCGCCATCGACCATTCCGAATTGCAGGCCGGGCAGTTGTGCGCGGCCATCGACGCCTTTTGCGCGGCCTTGCTGCAGCGCCTGGAAAAAGAAGAGCGCGAACTGTTCGCGCTGGCGCGCAAGGTCATCGTGGGCGAAGCGTGGTTTGCCATCGCCTATCAGTTCCTCGCCCACGATGCGCGCGCGCAGGAAGCGCGCCGCGGCAAGGCGCAAGTGCTGCCCTTTGTTTTGCCCGTACCTTTGCCAGCGCCGGGCACGCCTGCTGGCGCCGCTGAAACCGCGGGAAGCGACGGCACCTCGGCGGACGATACCTTGGCGGCCGTGCCTGCCATGCAGCAGCCGCTGCGTGCGCAGGCTTGAACGGGTAGCGAGCGCCCACCCCGTTCGCCCGTTTGCACCGGCTGCGCGCCCCTGATTTTGCGCTGGCGCCAGCAAGAAAGAAATCTTATGTTA
This sequence comes from Janthinobacterium sp. SUN073, assembly GCF_030397665.1. Classification (GTDB taxonomy): domain Bacteria; phylum Pseudomonadota; class Gammaproteobacteria; order Burkholderiales; family Burkholderiaceae_D; genus Janthinobacterium. The sequence continues at coordinate 138,091 of NZ_JAPUBT010000014.1, forward strand.
CTCATTTGGTAACTTGTACAGACCTGTCCGATGCAATACCCCGGGCTTTGTTATGATGGTGGTTTTGATCCACGCGAAACCCGTCATGTTCGAATTTCTTTTCAAGCGTTCTGCCAGCAAGCCTTCCGCACCAGACCCTGTCGTGGCAGAACAGGCCGCCGCCTCGGCGCAGAGCGCATCGCGCCGCGCCGAACAGGTTGCGCGTGCCCATGCCGTGGCGGGCGACGAAGCCGCCGCCGCCGATTTTATTGTGTCCAGCGAATTTGCCGATGCCCGCCTGATCGCCGCTGAACACGTCCATGCCTTGCCCCTGTTGGAAAAAGTCCATCAGGCCATGCGCAACACGGACCGCCGTGTCGCCAAGCTGATGCAGGGCCGCATCGACCTGATCCGCCACCAGGCGGCGGAAACCCAGCGCGCCCAGGCCAGCATCGATACGGCCCAGCGCCTGCTGAACGATGACAAGCTCAGTCCCAACCAGGTAGCCGAGCTGGACCGCCAATGGCAAGTCATCAAGGCCACGCCCGAACTGGCGAGCGCCTTTAGCGCTGCGCGTGCCGCGCTGGCCGCCCGCCTGGAAGCGCAAGTGGTGTTGCAGCGCGCCGTGATCGACGCCGTCGTCGCCGCGCGCGCGCTGGCCAGCAGTGGCCAGTCCGCCGGGGAACTGGCGCAGGCGCTGGCCCGCCTGGATGCGGAACATGCGCAACATGCACAATCGCCCGAACGTGGTTCGCTGCCGAAACACCTGGAAAGCGATTTTATCCAGGCGCGCGAACAGGCGCAGTCCGCCTTGCAAGCGCTGCAGCAGCACCAGGCCGTGTTCGACGCGCGCCAGGCCGCGCTGACCGAATGGCAGGCGCAGGACGCCGCCAGCCTCGACGTGGATACCCTGAAACGCGCGTGGCAAGCCCTGCCGCGCCTGCCCGAGTCGCCGTTGTCCGACAGCCTGCAGCAGCAATTTGCGGCCCTGCTGGCCAGCGCGCCGGCACCCGTGCAGACGGCAGCGCCAGAGGCCGCAGCGGCCCATGCCGAGCCTGGACCTGTACCTGTACTGCGCAAGCCGCGCCAGGAGCTCGCGCCCGTCTCGAAGGAAGCGACGGAGCAGTTCTTCAAGGTGCTCGACGCCATGGAGGCGGCCTTGCAGGAAGGCTTGCTGCACGTGGCTTCCGAGCATGACAAGACTTTGCGCGATAGCAAGCACGGCCGTTTGACGCCGGCGCAAGCGGACCGCCTGGCCCACGTGCGCGGGGAATTCAAACGCCTGGCCGACTGGGCGCGCTGGGGCGGCAACGTGTCGCGCGAGGAGCTGGTCAAGGCGGGCGAGGAATTGCCGGCACAGGAACTTCCAATGGCCGAGCTGGCCAAGAAAGTGGGCAGCCTGCGCGAGCGCTGGAAGTCGCTCGACACCTTGTCCGGCCCGGCACCGAAATCCCTGTGGGAACGTTTCGACGCCGCCTGCAGCGTGGCGTACGCGCCGGCGGCCCAGCATTTCAAGCAACTGGCCGAAGAGCGCCACGGCAATGCGGCCAAGGCCCAGGAACTGATCGCGGAAACGGCGGCCCTGGCGGCCGAAGAGAGTGCCGACTGGAAACACGTCGCCTCCGCATCGCAGCGTTTGCGCCAGGCGTGGACGCGCCTGGGCACCATCGACCGCAAGGAAAAGAAACGCCTGGATACGGAGTTCGGCGCCGCGCTGGACGCCTTGTCGAAGCCGCTGGACACGCAGCGCCAGATCGAGACGGCGCGGCGCGAACAATTGATCGTCGAAGTGGGCTTGCTCAAACCATCGGAGCGCAACACGGTCGACATGCTGAAAGCCTTGCAGGATAAATGGCAGGAACTGGCGAAAGCCCTGCCGCTGGAGCGCCGCGCGGAACAGGCGCTGTGGCAGCGCTTCCGCGCCGCCTGCGATGATATCTTCTCCAGGCGCAAGGAAACGGCCCATGCGGCCGACCACGAGCGCCGCGAACACCTGCATGCGCGCGAAGCGCTGTGCGCCAGCCTGGAAACGGCCGTCGTGCCCGAGGGCGACGACAAGGCTCGCACGGCCTTCATCAATCACTTGCTGCGCGATACGCGTGCCGCCTGGAATGCCACCGGCCCCGTGCCGCGCGCCAGCGAAGCGAAGATCGAGCAGCGCTACCAGGCCGCTGTGGCTGGCGTGCAAGCGCAAGCGGATGTCATCGCCGAGCGCGCTGGTGCGGCCCAGGCCAACGCCCTGCGCGACAAGCTGCGCCTGGTGCAATCGCTGGAAGCCGCACTGGCGGACGGCGCCGCCAGTGCCGATGCGGCCACTTGGCTTCAGCGCTGGAGCGCCTTGCCAGCGCTGGACACGCAATATGAACGCAGCCTGCAGCAGCGCTTTGCCGCCGCCCAGGCGGCACTGGGCGAGGGCAACGCCGCCTACGTGCAGCAATTGCAGGCCAACCAGGAGCGCTTGCGCGATGAAGTGTTGCGCCTGGAAATCGTCGCCGGCGTCGACAGCGGCGCCGAATTTGCCCGCGACCGCTTGAAAATGCAGGTGGAGGTGTTGCAATCGTCGCTGAAATCGGGCCAGAAGCCGCTCACGCAAGCGTCGCAGCTGATGCAACTGTGCGCGATTGCCGCCGCCACCGATGCGCGTACGGCCAGCCGTATCGAAACCCTGCTGCGCCGTATCGGAGGCCATGCCAAATGAGCACTTCCGTCCGTGTCCAGCAAGCCGATTTTGACTTGAGTCAAGAAATTGCACAATTGCGTGCAGGCAACCCCAAGGTGGGCGCCGTCGTCGGCTTTGTCGGCACGGTGCGCGACATGAACGAAGGGCTGGACGTGGCCACCATGGAACTCGAGCACTATCCGGGCATGACGGAAAAGTCCATTGTAGCCATCGTCGAGCAGGCGCGGGGCCGCTGGCCCCTGTCCGGCGCACTGGTGATCCACCGCGTGGGTCCCTTGCTGCCGCAGGAGCAGATCGTGCTGGTGGCCGTCTCGTCCGCCCACCGGGGCGAGGCTTTCGCCGCCTGCGAATTCATCATCGACTACCTGAAGACGCAAGCGCCGTTCTGGAAGAAGGAAGACACGCCGGAAGGCGCGCGCTGGGTCGATGCGCGCGACAGCGACGAGACGGCGCTGGACAAATGGACGGCAAAAGCACCCGCCATTTGAGGCGTTTCTGCCGCGCACACCAGCATTTGCAAGAATGCATCAGTTTTCTGTTTTGTGTATGCTTGAAAAGTACTGCCTCACCCCAATTTGGTTAACAACTAATTAACCGGGAGCGCTTTTCATGCGACAAGACAAACTCACTACCAAATTACAGGAAGCCCTGGCCGATGCGCAAAGCTTGGCCGTGGGTAACGACAACCCCTATATCGAACCAGTCCACCTGCTGACGGCCCTGTTGAACCAGGACGACGGCGGCGCCCGTTCGCTGTTGCAGCGGGCCGGCGTCAATGTGGGCGGCCTGTCCAAGGCCCTGGGCGCCTCGATCGAACGCTTGCCGAAAGTCTCCGGCACGGGCGGCGACGTGCAGGTCAGCCGCGAATTCGTGGCCTTGCTGAACCTGGCCGACAAGGAATCGCAAAAGGCGGGCGATCAGTTCGTGTCCAGCGAAATGGTTTTGCTGGCCATGACGGACGACAAGTCCGACTGCGGCAAGCTGGCGCGCGAAAACGGCCTGACCCGCAAGGCTCTGGAAGCGGCCATCGACGCCGTGCGCGGCGGTAACAAGGTCGATACACAAGAGGCCGAAGGCCAGCGCGAAGCCTTGAAAAAATACACCTTGGACCTGACGGAGCGGGCACGTAAGGGCAAGCTCGACCCTGTGATCGGGCGCGACGATGAAATCCGCCGCACCATCCAGATCCTGCAACGCCGCAGCAAGAACAATCCCGTGCTGATCGGTGAACCGGGCGTGGGCAAGACGGCCATCGTCGAAGGCCTGGCGCAACGCATCGTCAACGGCGAAGTGCCCGAGTCCCTGAAAGGCAAGCGCGTGCTGGCGCTGGACATGGCCGCCCTGGTTGCCGGTGCCAAGTTCCGCGGCGAGTTCGAGGAGCGCCTGAAGTCCGTGCTGAAGGAACTGGCCATGGATGAAGGGCAAACCATCGTCTTCATCGACGAGATGCACACCATGGTGGGCGCGGGCAAGGCCGACGGCGCGATGGATGCCGGCAATATGCTGAAACCGGCGCTGGCGCGCGGCGAACTGCACTGCGTGGGCGCGACCACTCTCGACGAGTACCGCAAGTACATCGAGAAAGATGCCGCGCTGGAACGCCGCTTCCAGAAAGTGCTGGTCGACGAGCCGACCGTGGAGGCGACGATCGCCATCCTGCGCGGCTTGCAGGATAAATACGCGCTGCACCACAAGGTGGAAATCACGGACGCGGCCATCATCGCCGCCGCCGAGCTGTCGCACCGCTACATCACGGACCGTTTCCTGCCCGACAAGGCGATCGACCTGATCGATGAGGCGGCGGCGAAGATCAAGATCGAGATCGACTCGAAGCCGGAAGTGATGGACAAGCTGGAACGCCGCTTGATCCAGCTGAAGATCGAGAAGGAAGCCGTCAAGAAGGAAAAAGACGAAGCATCGTTGCGCCGCCTGGCCTTGATCGACGAGGAAATCGTCAAGCTGCAGCGCGAATACAACGACTTCGAGGAAATCCTGAAGGCGGAAAAAGCCGTGGTGCAAGGCAGCACGCACATCAAGGAAGAGATCGAGCAAGTCAAGCTGCAGATGGAGCAGGCCACGCGCGAAAGCAACTGGCAGAAAGTGTCGGAGCTGCAGTATGGCAAACTGCCGCAGCTGGAAGCCCAGCTCAAGCAGGCTGACAGCGGCATCCCGAAACGCGATCCAGACCAGCCGAAACTGCTGCGCACGGAAGTGGGCGCCGAGGAAATCGCCGAAGTGGTGTCGCGCGCGACGGGCATCCCCGTGTCGCGCATGATGCAGGGCGAGCGCGACAAGCTGCTGCATATCGAAGAGAAGCTGCATGAGCGCGTCGTGGGCCAGGATGAAGCCATCACGGCCGTGGCTGACGCCATCCGCCGCTCGCGCGCCGGCCTCTCCGACCCGAACCGTCCATATGGTTCCTTCATGTTCCTGGGACCGACGGGTGTCGGCAAAACCGAGCTGAGCAAGGCGCTGGCGACCTTCCTGTTCGATACGGAAGAATCGATGATCCGCATCGACATGAGCGAGTTCATGGAGAAGCATTCCGTGGCCCGCCTGATCGGCGCGCCGCCCGGCTATGTGGGTTACGACGAGGGCGGCTACCTGACGGAAGCCGTGCGCCGCAAGCCGTACAGCGTGATTTTGCTCGACGAAGTGGAAAAGGCGCATGCCGACGTCTTCAACGTGCTGCTGCAAGTGCTCGACGACGGACGCATGACGGATGGCCAGGGCCGTACGGTGGACTTCAAGAATACCGTCATCATCATGACCTCGAACCTGGGTTCGCATAAAATCCAGGCCATGGAAAGCGATGATCCCGGTGTCGTGAAGCTGGCCGTGATGGCCGAGGTGCGCTCGCACTTCCGTCCCGAATTCGTCAACCGGATCGACGAAATCGTCGTGTTCCACGGCCTCGACGAGAAAAACATCGGCGCGATCGCGAAGATCCAGCTGAAGATTCTCGAAGAACGCCTGGCGCGCATGGACATGCAGCTGAGCTTGACGGACGCGGCACTGCAGCAAATCGCCGAAGCGGGCTACGACCCGGTGTATGGCGCCCGTCCGCTGAAGCGGGCGATCCAGCAGCAGATCGAAAATCCGCTGTCGAAGCTGATCCTGGAAGGCAAGTTCGGCCCGAAAGACGAGATCCGCATCGACGCCCAGAACGGCAACCTGGTGTTTTCGGGTGCGCAAGTGGGGCTGGACAAGGTGTAATTTTTACCCCAACGGCGAAAGGCCGGGGTCGGACCCTCAGGGTCCGACCCCGGTGTTTGCGGTGGGGGTTGATTTGGCAGTAATAAGCAAGGGCGCGATCAGGCTAGACCTGATCGCGCCCTTCTTGCTATCATCGTCACTATTTTCTGACTAATTCCGGAGGCGGTACGATGGCACACACATGGCAAGCAGGGCGGCGCATTGGAGTGGGACTGACCTTGGCGGCGGCCGTGCTGGCATTGCCTGCCCACGCTCAGGAAGAGAAGGTCCTGAACATCTATAACTGGTCGGACTATATCGGTGACGATACGATCAAGAATTTTGAAAAGGAAACGGGCATCAAGGTACGCTATGATGTTTTCGATAATAACGAAATTCTCAATGCGAAACTGGTGGCGGGCAAGTCCGGCTACGATATCGTGGTGCCGACGGCCCAGTGGGCGCGCCTGCAGATCGATGCGGGCCTGCTGCGCAAGCTTGACAAGAGCAAGCTGACGAACCTGGGCAACCTGGACCCGAACCTGCAGGCCAAGCTGTCGAAGATCGACCCGAACAACGATTACCTGGTCGACTGGCTGTGGGGCTACACGACGGTGGGCATCAACGTCAACAAGGTCAAGGCCGCACTGGGCGGCATGCCCATGCCCGACAATGCCTGGGACCTGATCTTTGACCCGAAATATGCGGCCAAGCTGAAATCGTGCGGCGTGTCCTTCCTCGACTCGCCGTCCGAAGTGCTGCCGGCCGCCCTGCAATACCTGGGCAAGCCCGCGTACTCGAAAACGGCTGGCGACTATCAGGAAGCGGGCAAGGTGCTGCAAGCGATCCGCCCCTACGTAACTCTGTTCAGTTCGTCAGGCTACATCAACGACATGGCCAACGGTTCCGTCTGCGTCGCGCTGGGCTGGTCGGGCGACATCAATATCGCGCGCCAGCGCGCCATCGATGCGAAAAACGGCAATGTGATCCAGGTGCTGGTGCCGAAGACGGCCGCGCTGATGTTCGATACCATGGCCATCCCCGCCGACGCGCCGCATCCGAACAATGCACACCTGTTCATCAACTACATTTTGCGCCCGCAAGTGCATGCCAGCCTGAGCAACAAAGTGTTTTACGCGAATCCGAATCCGGCCAGCATCAAATATGTACGCAAGGATATCGGTGAGAACAAGGCCATCTTCCTGTCGGATGCCGACAAGCAACGCATGGCGGCGCCAGAAGCGACCACGGCCGATATCCGCCGATTGATGACGCGCATTTATACGAAGTTCAAGACGGGAGTGTAAAAACAAGGATGGCGCGAGGGACAGGGATATGCCGTCACTGGCGCCATGCGATAGTGCCGAGGTGAACACTACTCGTGGTAGCGGTCCATCAGCTTGTGGTGACTGCCGCGCATTTCTTCGATCAGTTCAAAGGCGACGAAGCCGATGATGGCGGCGAAGATGGCGATGAAGAGAAAAACGAGGAAGGTGATTAACATGGTCTTTCAGCCGCCGTTGGACGGCCGTCCGCTGGGTTGCTCAATGTGCCGGAGCAGGGCTCTTGCACGTAGTTGATGCAATTAAACTCTAGCAGATCGGCAGCGCTTTACAAGGCTGCCGAGTTGCAATTCCTGCCAGTATTTGTCCCAGCGCACTTTTTGTGTATTTACCTGTTTCACCACCCTCATTTCACCACCAAATCATGCGCCATCACGGCCTTCAAATAAACGCTGATCGGGTCGCCTAATTCTCGCTGCGAGAACCACCACGCGCTGGCCTTGCGCATTTCCCACTCCTGCTCCTCTCCCGTCAGCAGCAGGGCGGCCGCCTGGCCCAGGGTGGGCTGGTGGCCGACGATGAGCACGCTTTCCTTGCCGCCGGGCCAGTTGGCCGCCTTGAGGATGTCTTCCGCCTCGGCGCCGGGCGCCAGTTCCGGCATCAGCTTGAACTTGCGCCCCAGCGCTTCCGCCGTTTGCAAGGTGCGCAAGGCGGGGCTGACGAGGATGCGGCAATTTTCCGGTAGTTGCGAGGCCAGCCATTCGCCCATGCGGCGCGCCTGTTTCTGGCCTTTGATGGTCAGGGCGCGTTCGAGGTCGGGCAGGCCCGGCTCGGCTTCTGCGTGTCGCCACAAGATGAGATCCATGCTGTGCTCCTGTGTGTAGAATTGCCTATTCGCCGACCTCCGCGCCCGGCGTGCCCAGTGTGTGCATCAGGTATTGCTGGGCGCTGAATGGCGTTTGCTTGCCGCGCGGCTTGCGGCGCGCGTAGTGGCCCGTCGGCTCCAGTTCCCATGCATTCGTATTATCCTTCAAATAGGGATTGAGGCCCTCGGCGATCACGCGCCGCTTCAGGGCCCGGTCCAGCACGGGGAAGGCCACTTCCACCCTGCGGAACAGGTTGCGGCTCATCCAGTCGGCACTGGCCAGGTAAACATCGTGCGCCAGGTCGTTGCGGAAGTAGTAAATGCGGCTGTGTTCAAGGAAACGGCCGATCACGGAGCGCACCTTGATGTTTTCCGACAGGCCAGGCACGCCCGGCTTCAGGGTGCAGGCGCCGCGCACGATCAGGTCGATCTTCACGCCATCGGTCGAGGCCGCATACAGGGCGCGGATCACGGATTCATCGACCAGCGCATTGACTTTCACGATGATGCGCCCGCGCCGGCCGGAGCGGGCGATCTTCGCCTCGTTGCGGATGGCCTTGATGATCTCGCTTTGCAGGCCGAACGGCGCCAGCCACAAATGGTTCAGGTTGTGCGGCTTGGTCAGGCTGGTCAGGTGGATGAACACTTCGTTCACTTCCACGGCCAGGTCCTGGTTGGCCGTCAGCAAGCCGAAATCCGTGTACAGCTTGGTGGTGGTGGGGTGGTAGTTGCCGGTGCCCAAATGCGCGTAGAAGCGCAGCGCGCCTTCTTCGCGGCGGATGACGAGCGCCACCTTGGCATGGGTTTTCAGGCCCACCACGCCGTACACGACTTGCGCGCCCGCCTGTTCCAGTTTGTCGGCCCAGTTGATATTGGCTTCTTCGTCGAAACGCGCCATCAATTCCACGATGACCGTCACTTCCTTGCCCATCTTCGCCGCCGTGATCAACGATTCCATCAGGTCCGAGTTCATGCCCGTGCGGTAAATCGTCTGCTTGATGGCGACGACGGACGGATCGTAGGCGGCGCTGCGGATGAAGTCGATCACCGTCTGGAACGACTGGTAGGGATGGTGCAGCAGGATGTCGTGCTTGTTCAGCGCGGCAAAGATGTCGTTGCCGATGGCTTTGTGCGCCAGGCCGGGGAAGAAGGGCGGGAAGCGCAGCTCGGGCTGCTTGACGTGGTCGATCATTTCCGACAGGCGCACCAGGTTCACTGGGCCGTTGACTCTGTACAAACGGCTTTGGTCCAGGCTGAACTGGTCGAGCAGGAATTGCGACAGTTCCGGTGGACAATTGCGCGCCACTTCCAGGCGTACGGAAGTGCCGAACTGGCGCCCCACCAGTTCGCCCTTCAGGGCCTGGCGCAGGTTCTTGACCTCGTCCTCGTCCACCCACAGGTCGCTGTCGCGCGTGACGCGGAATTGTGAATAGGCAATCACTTCGCGCCCGGCAAACAGGTCCGAGATGTGCGCATGGATCACGGAGGACAATAAACAGAAGGACACGCCGTCGCCGGATATCTCGTCCGGCAGCTTGATGACGCGCGGCAAGACGCGGGGTGCCTTGACGATGGCGATCGCCGTGCCGCGTCCGAACGCATCCTTGCCGCTCAGCGAAACGATGAAATTGAGGCTTTTATTCACCACTTGCGGGAACGGGTGGGCCGGGTCCAGGCCGATCGGTGTCAGCAGGGGGCGCACTTCGCGGTCGAAATACTGCTTCACCCACGCGCGCTGCGCCTCGTTGCGGTCGCTGTCGCGCAGCAAATGCACGCCCGCTTCACGCAGGGCCGGCAAGACGTCGTTATTTAATATCTCGTACTGGCGTTCCACCAGCGCATGGCATTCCTTGCCGATGCGCTCCAGGTTGGCCGCCAGGGCAGGGTGGCCCGCCAGTGTACCGCCGATGCTGCCGGCTGCCAGCAGGCTGGCCACGCGCACTTCGAAGAACTCATCCATGTTGCTGCTGACGATGCACAGGTAGCGCAGGCGCTCGAGCAGCGGAATGTTCGGGTCTTCCGCCTGGGCCATCACGCGCCGGTTGAAAGTCAGTTGCGACAGCTCGCGGTCAAGCAGGATGCCCGATTTGGTCACTTCCATGTGCAGTTCAGGTTTCATATTCTTTTGTCTTTGCAGATAGTTAATTCTAGCCGTATTTCATCATGTATGACGCGCTGTGAGTGTAATCATGAAATATGACGTAAGCGTGACATAAGCTGTCATAAAGCGTCGCCCACCCTGTCATTTTTCACGTCGAAAAGGGTAATCCTCGGGGCGTAGCCAATTATTTCAGGATTTTTTACCCATGTCATAAAGCTGTCATATTCGCTTGCTAGACTGCGCAGCATTCAACCGGGACTTTGAGCCCTAACAACCCTGAGGACTTGATATGCAAATGAAGCAAATGTTCAAATTTATCGTCGTGGGTGCTTCGGCAGCGATGGCATTTTCTTCCGCTTCCGTCATGGCGGCAGATATGACAGGTGCTGGTGCTACCTTCCCGTACCCGATCTATGCTAAATGGGCCGAGACTTACAAAGCCAATACCGGCAACGGCCTGAACTACCAGTCCGTCGGTTCCGGCGCTGGCATCAAGCAAATCAAGGCCAAGACTGTTGAATTCGGCGCCTCGGACATGCCTTTGAAGGCAGAAGAGCTGGAAGAAGCAGGCCTGATGCAGTTCCCAGCCATCATGGGCGGCGTGGTCACCATCGTCAACCTGGACGGCGTCAAGCCAGGCCAGCTGAAGATGACGGGCAAGGTTGTTGCCGACATCTACCTGGGCAAGATCACCAAGTGGAGCGCTCCTGAGATCGCCGCACTGAACACCGGCGTCAAGCTGCCGGACACGGAAATCACCGTGGTGCACCGCGCCGACGGTTCGGGCACGTCCTTCCTGTTCACCGACTACCTGTCGAAAACCAATCCGGAATTCAAATCGAAAATCGGCGCTGGCTCGGCTGTGAAGTGGGCTGTGGGCGTGGGCGGCAAGGGTAACGAAGGCGTCGCCGCCAACGTGCAGCGTATCAAGGGTTCGATCGGCTACGTCGAGTGGGCTTACGCCAAGAAAAACAATATGTCGCACACCCAGCTGCAAAACAAGGACGGCAACTTCCTGCAGCCTGACGACGAAAACTTCAAGGCAGCAGCCGCTTCGGCACCTTGGACGCAAACCCCAGGCTTCGGCGTGGTCCTGACCGACCAGGCTGGCAAGAACAGCTGGCCTATCACGGGCGTGTCGTTCATCCTGATGCACAAAGTCCAGGCTGACGCAGCCAAGGCTAAAGAAGTCCTGAAATTCTTCGACTGGGCCTACAAGAACGGCGGCTCCGCTGCTGTTGAACTGGACTACGTGCCGATGCCAGCATCGGTCGTGAAACTGGTGCAGGAATCGTGGAAAGCCAATTTGAAAGATGCATCGGGCAAAGCGATCTATTAATTAGATAGCTTGACCAGATAAGTACCCATCCTTGTCCCCGCCAGCAGCACGGCGGGGCAGGGAGTTAGCCAGGACCGCCCGCAAGCCCTTGCAGGCGTTCCCGGCTAAAAGAGCACGATAAAAATAGCAGTACCTGCAGTACCACCCACATGGCACATTATGAGCGCACAATCTACCTCCTCCACGATCCCCATGCCAGGCGGCACCATGACCGATTCCCTCAGTCACGCGCAAATGCTTTCCACCATGCGCAAGCAGCGCATCCAGGATTTTTTGTTCCACAAGGTGACGATGCTGTTCGCCCTGTCGGTGCTGATCGTCCTGGTGGGCATCATCATTTCGCTGATCATGGAATCGATACCGGCCTTCAAGACCTTCGGCCTGCATTTCATCGTGTCGGCGGAATGGGACCCCGTCAATGACCAGTACGGCGCCCTGATCCCCATCATCGGCACCCTGGTGACGTCCGTCATCGCCCTGCTGATCGCCTTCCCCGTCAGCTTCGGCATCGCCCTGTTCCTCACGGAAATCTGCCCGGCCTGGCTGCGCCGCCCGCTGGGCACGGCTGTCGAGCTGCTGGCCGGCGTGCCATCGATCATCTACGGCATATGGGGCCTGTTTGTCTTCGCGCCCCTGTTTGCCGACCACGTCCAGCCCATCCTGAAAGCCACCCTCGGTAACGTGCCCGTCATCGGCCAGCTGTTCAGCGGCCCCATGATGGGCATCGGCTTGCTGACGGCCGGCCTGGTGCTGGCCATCATGATCATCCCTTTCATCGCTTCCGTGATGCGCGACGTATTCGAGATCGTCCCTGCCGTGCTGAAAGAATCCGCATACGGCCTGGGCTGCACACGCTGGGAAGTGGTGCGCAAGATCGTCTTGCCATATACCAAGACCGGCGTCGTCGGCGGCGTCATGCTGGGCCTGGGCCGCGCACTGGGCGAAACCATGGCCGTGACCTTCGTCATCGGCAATGCCAACAAGCTGTCGTGGTCGCTGTTTGCCGCCGGTAACAGCATCACCTCGCTGCTGGCGAATGAATTCGGCGAAGCGCAATCCGAACTGCACGTGGCGTCGCTGTTCTCGCTGGCGCTGATCCTGTTTGTCATCACTTTTATCGTCTTATCCGCCGCCAAGCTGATGCTGGCAGGCATGTCCCGCAAGGAAGGCACGAAATGAGCCAACTCAGCCAAGTTAGCCCCCACGACGTTCCGGCCAAGCCGGCCATGAATCCTGTCTACCGCAAGCGTTTGCTGATGCACCGCATCGGCATCGCCTTGTCGGTGGCGGCCATGGCCCTGGGCCTGGCAGTGCTGGTGTGGATTTTGTTCACGCTGGTGATCAAGGGTTTCGGCGCCCTGTCCGTCGACCTGTTCACGCAAACCACGCCGGCCCCCGGCAGCGAAGGCGGCGGCTTGATCAATGCCATCGTCGGCAGTGCCCTGATGGTGGGCTTGGCTACCGTGGTCAGCACCCCGATCGGTATCCTGGCGGGCATCTACCTGGCCGAATACGGCGAAGAAAACAAGTTTGCCCAAGTGACACGCTTTGTGACGGACATCATGCTGTCGGCCCCGTCCATCGTCATCGGCCTGTTCGTGTATGCGCTGTACGTGGCGCATGTGAAACACTTCTCCGGTTACGCGGGCGCCATCGCCCTGTCGCTGATCGCCGTGCCGGTGGTGGTGCGCACGACGGACAATATGCTGCGTTTGGTACCGAACAGCCTGCTGGAAGCCGCGTTTGCCCTCGGCGCGCCGCGCTGGAAGGTCGCCACGCTGGTGCGCTTGCGCGCTGTGAAAGCTGGCGTCATCACCGGTGTCCTGCTGGCCCTGGCCCGCATCGCGGGCGAAACGGCACCGCTGCTGTTCACGGCCCTGAATAACCAGTTCCAAAGCTTCAACATGAATGCGCCAATGGCCAACTTGCCGTCCGTCATCGCATCGTTCGCGATGAGCCCGTACGACAACTGGCGCTCGCTGGCCTGGGGCGGCGCACTGCTGATCACCTTCAGCGTGCTGGCCTTGAATATCCTGTCGCGCACCGTGTTCAGCCAAAAAGTCCCTAATTAAACAGATACCGAGCGAAGCGAACCCATATGAATACGCAAATGAATCCAGCCCAAGACCTGGCACCAAAGAAAAAAACCATCGAGATTTCGGGCCTGAACTTTTTTTACGGCAAAACACAAAGCTTGCATAACGTCAACTTGGACATCCACGAGAAGAAGGTCACCGCTTTCATTGGCCCGTCCGGTTGCGGCAAGTCAACCCTGCTGCGCACCCTGAACCGCATGTATGACCTGTATCCGGGCCAGCGCGCGGAAGGTTCCATCCTGTATCGCGGCCGCAACGTGCTCGACGCGGACCAGGACGTTAACATGCTGCGCGCCAAGGTCGGCATGGTGTTCCAGAAGCCGACGCCGTTCCCCATGTCCGTGTACGACAACATCGCCTTCGGCGTGCGCTTGTATGAAGACCTGTCGAAAGGCGAGATGGATGAGCGCGTCGAGTGGGCTCTGAAAAAGGCCGCGCTGTGGGGCGAGGTCAAGGATAAGCTGAACAAGAGCGGCCTGTCGCTGTCGGGCGGCCAGCAGCAGCGCCTGTGCATCGCGCGCGGCGTTGCCGTGAAACCGGACGTGCTGCTGCTCGATGAGCCGACCTCGGCGCTGGACCCGATCTCGACCTCGAAAGTGGAAGAGCTGATCAGCGAACTGAAACAGGATTACACGATCGCCATCGTGACGCACAATATGCAGCAGGCGGCGCGCTGCTCCGACTACACTGCCTATATGTACCTGGGCGAACTGGTGGAATTCGGCGAAACGGACCAGATCTTCATGAATCCGGCCCGCAAGGAAACGCAGGATTACATCACGGGCCGCTTCGGCTGATCCACCCGGAATAACGACATACAAGACAACTGAATACGGAGAGACAGCATGTTAGGCGAACATTCATCCAAGCAATACGACAACGAACTCGAAGCGATCCGCTCGAAAGTGCTCCTGATGGGCGGCATCGTTGAAACCCAGTTTCTCGACGCGATGACGTGCTTTCGCATCGGCAACCCGGAACGCGCCGACCGCGTGATGCGCGAAGACGACGTCGTCAACCAGCTGGAAGTGTCGCTGGACGACGCCTGCAGCCATTTGATCGTGCGCCGCCAGCCGGCCGCCAACGATTTGCGCACCATCATGGCCACCATCAAGGTGATTACCGACCTCGAACGCGTAGGCGACGAGGCGACCAAAATCGCCCGCGTGGCGAAGAATTTGCACAAGCGGGGCAATGGCGTCGTCAACCACTACGAGATGGTGCGCGGCATTGCCAACACGGCCACCGACATGCTGCACGATGCGCTCGATGCATTCGCGCGCAACGATGGCAAGCAGGCCTTACAATTAATTGCACAAGATGCCATCATCGACCATGAGTTTCGGTCTATCATGCGCAACTTGATTACCTTTATGATGGAAGACCCGCGCACGATTTCGGCGGCGCTCGATACCCTGTGGGTGGCCAAGGCCATCGAACGGATCGGCGACCATGCGAAAAACATCGCCGAATACGTGATTTACGTGGTTGAAGGCAAGGACATCCGCCACACCAAGGTGGCTGCTCCCGCCATTTCCGAGGAGCTCCCTGAGTAAGCTTTATGGCATCTGATAAAACCACGGTATTGATTGTTGAAGATGAGCCGGCCATCGTTGAACTGGTGACCTATTCGCTGCGCGAATCCGGCTGGAATTGCTGTTCCGTACAAAACGTTGCCGATGCCTGGGAATTCATCCAGCACCGCACGCCGCACCTGATCCTGCTGGACTGGATGCTGCCGGACCAGACGGGCTTGCGCCTGCTGTCGCGCATCCGCGCCGACCGCAATTTCGCCGCCATCCCCGTCATCATGCTCACCGCCAAGAGCATGGAAGAAGACAAGCTGGCCGGCCTGAACAGCGGGGCCGACGATTACGTCACCAAGCCGTTCTCGCCGCGCGAGCTGCTGGCGCGCGCCAAAGCGCTGTTGCGACGCAAGAGTCCGGAACACGCGCAGGCGCCCATGCGCGCCGGCAACGTGGCGCTGGACCCCGTCAGCTGCACCGTGATGATGGATGAACAGAAGATTGATATCGGCCATGCCGAATACAAGCTGCTGAAATTCCTGCTGGCCCATCCGGAGCGCGTGTTTTCGCGCAGCCAGCTGCTCGACAAGGTGTGGGGCGACCATGTGGTGATCGAGGAACGCACGGTCGATGTCCACGTATTGCGCTTGCGCAAAGCCTTGAAAGAGGCGGAAAGCCTGATCAAGACGGTGCGCAGCGTCGGCTACATGTTGTCTGAAAAGTAAAGCTGGTCTCTATGAATCCGAAATTGCTGTTCTGGGTGCCGGCCGCCTTGCGCATGGTGCTGGCGCTGCTGGGCGTGGCCATCGTCTGGTATCTGTTTGGCGCCACGTATGCGCTGGGCATCGCCTTCGTGCTGATGGCCATGATGGTGTTCGTGCAGCTCTCGTATCTGTTCCAGCTGAGTAACTGGCTGGACAATCCGCAAAGCGCCAGGCTGCCCGACGGCTGGGGCGCCTGGACCAGCATCTTCGCGCGCCTGTACCGCATGCGCCGCGACGACGAGAAAAACCAGGCCGAGCTGACGGAATGGCTGGCGCGTTTCCGCCAGGCCATGCACCTGTTGCCCGACGGCGTAGTCATCATGGACGATGTGCTGTTCCTCGAATGGTGCAACCCGGCCGCCGAGAAACACCTGGGCCTGACGCACGAGCGCGACAAGGGCATGCGCGTCACCAACCTGATCCGCAGCCCCGAGTTTATGGATTACATCATCCTGGGCCGCTACGACCAGCCGCTGACGATCACTTTCCGCAACCGCAAGCTGATCGTGCAAATCATTCCGTTCGAGAACCGCCGCCAGATTCTCGTCACGCACGATGTGACGGAGACGGAACGCATCGAAATGATGCGCCGCGACTTCATCGCCAATGCCTCGCACGAATTGCGCACGCCGCTCACCGTCATCGTCGGCTTCCTGGAAATCGCTTCCGCCGAGCTGGACCTCGATGCCGCCACGCGCGCCGCCCACCTCAAGCTGATGACGGAGCAGGGCCACCGCATGCAGCATTTGATCGAGGACATGCTGACCCTGTCGCGCCTGGAATCGGTCGACTATCCGCTGCGCCCCGAACCCGTGGATATCAAGAAGCTCATGCAGCAAGTCTTGCGCGATGCCAAGGGTTTGTCGGCTGGTAAGCACGAGATCAAGATGGAATGCAACGGTCCCGACGTGCTGGGCAGCTATGACGAGCTGTACAGCGCGTTTGGCAACCTGGCGTCGAACGCCGTGCGCTATACGCCGGCCGGCGGCAGCATCGCCTTGCGCTGGCAGGATGGTCCGGCCGGACCGCAATTCATCGCGCAAGACACGGGCATCGGCATCAGCCAGGAGCATATTTCGCGCCTGACCGAGCGTTTCTACCGCGTCGACAAGAGCCGTTCGCGCGAAACCCAGGGCACGGGCCTGGGCCTGGCCATCGTCAAGCACGTGCTGCTGCGCCACGGGGGGACTCTGGCCATCCAGTCCGTGGCCGACAAGGGCAGCAGCTTCATCGTCAGCATGCCGAAGTCCGTCGTCACGCCGCTGCAGGGCGAATTGCTGGTCAAGTAGTGCGCAGGGGGCGATAGTTCCCCCTGGCGGCTGGTGCAATGTTGGCATAAGTCGTTACAATCAGGCCATGACTTTAATCAACGCCTCTTTTCGCCACGCCGGCGCGCAGCAACTGGCCCAATCGCTGCAGGCTGCGCGCCAGGACACGCTTTCCCTGTTCGACTGTTATGTCAGTGCCGGGCTGGACGTGGTGGCGGGCCTGCCACGCCATCCGCGCCTCAATCCACCGTTATGGCAGCTCGCGCATATCGCCTGGTTCGCCGAGTGGTTCATCCTGCGCGAAGCCGCTTCCAGCCATCCAGCCGACGCCATCTACAATTCCCTGCTGACACGGGGCGACGATATGTTCGACGCCAATATGCTGGAGCAGCGTGCGCGCTGGAAGCTGGAACTGCCCAGTCCGGGCGCCGTGAAAACGTATTGCCGCGAAGTGCTCGACCGGGTGCTCGATAAACTCTCGCGCGAACCCAACGTCGACAGCGCCCTGGCGCCGTACCGGCTGGCGCTGGCGCAGGAAGACTTGTGTGGCGAGGAAATGCTGGTCGGCTTGCAATGGCTGGGCCTGGAAGCGCCCGAATCCCTCGCGTCCAGCCCGGCCTTGCCGCCAGGCGCGGGCGAGATCGCCTTTCCCGGCGGTACCATCGCACTGGGCTCGCCGCGCGGGGCCGGGTTTGCCTTCGACAATGAATCGCCGCCCCATGCCTGCTATGTGGCGCCGTTTTCCATCGATGCTTGCGCCGTCTCGAACGCCCAGTTTGCTGATTTTGTCGCCGATGGCGGCTACCAGAACCGCCAGTTCTGGAGCGCGGCCGGCAGCGCCTGGCTGATGCGGCAGGAGCGCTCGTCGCCCCTGTACTGGCTGCGCGAAGCGACGCAGTGGCGCACCATGCGTTTCGGCCAGCGCACGACCTTGCCGCCGAATGAAGCCGTGCGCCACATCAATCTGTATGAGGCGCAAGCCTACTGCGCCTGGGCGGGGCGCCGCCTGGCGACCGAGGCGGAATGGGAGTATGCTGCGCTGTCCGGCCACCCGCGCTTTCACTGGGGCCAGGTGTGGGAATGGACGGCGACGCCGTTCGAGCCGTATCCGGGCTTTGCGGTGGATGCCTGGCGCGAATATTCGGCGCCGTATTTCATGCAGCACCAGGTGCTGCGCGGCGCCGCCTTCGCCACGCCGCCGCGCCTGCATTCGCCCCGCATGCGCGCCTTCCACGCGCCCGAACGGGGCGACATCTTTGCCGGCCTGCGCACCTGCGCCTGGTAGCGCGCCGAGAACAGACATCATTTCAGGATACCCTTGAGTACAGATAACGCCCCGCAGTTCATTCCCAAACGCATCACGCCCACGCCGGAGCAGGTGGCCATCCAGACGGCGCAAAAGAAAGTGGTCTTGATCGACGCCAATGCCGGCGCGGCCAAGACGACGACCCTGGCCCTGCGCCTGGCCGAGGCCTTGCACCGGGGCCGCGCGCCCGAACGCATGCTGGCCCTCGTGTTCACCGAGGCGGCGCGCGTGGCCCTGCGCCAGCGGCTGCTGGAAGTGGGCGTGCCGCTTGGCGTTGTCAAGCGCCTGAGCGTCGATACCTTCGATGCGTTTGCCGCCAAGGTGCTGCTGCAGCTGGAAAACATGCAGGTGGCATTCATGCGCAGCGATGAAGAGCTGCGCCCCGTGGCGTGGGAAGCACTGGAAGTGGTCTCCGAGAAATACGCCCACCGCTATCCGCTGGAAATCAATACGACCAACGGTGCCATCGCCGAGTTTTTGAAACTGCAATTGCGCACCAAGGCGCGCCTGGATTTTCAAAATCCTGATTTCGAGAGCAATTCCCTCGATGACAACCTGGAAATGCTGGGCATGTCCCGCACGCATTATCTGTGGCTGCGCGAATATGAAGCCTTGCGCGGCGCCGACACGGGCGATATCCAGTTCCGCGCGCCGTTCGACGCCACCTACGACCTGGTGCGCATGCTTGACGGTGACGAACCGCTGCGCCAGCAATTGCCGGCCTTCCAGATCATCGTGGCCGATGAATTGCACGACTTGAACGAAGCGTCGTTCCGCCTGCTGACCATGCTGATACGCCGCGGCAACGCATTTTTCTGCGGCGCCGGCGACAAGGATCAAGTGATCTACACGTGGTCGGGCGCCGATCACCGCTTTTTGCGCCAGCGTTTCGAGCAGGAGTTCCCGGCCTTGCAGCGGCTGCCGCTGACGGCATCCTACCGTTACGGCCCGCAACTGGCGCAGGCGGTCGGCGTGTTGAAAAACAAGGCCAGCGTGTCGGCCCTGGCGCGCGCCACCCATATCGACGTGCTGGAGTACGACCATGCGCAGCCGCAAGCGTGCAGCGCCCAGTTGATCGCCGCGCTCGAACACGCGCATGCGGGCACCACGGCCATTTTGCTGCGCGCCCGCGATCAGGCGATTCGCGTGGAAACGGCCTTGTTCCAGAGCGGCATCGCGTATGGCCTGGTGGACATGAACAGCTATTTGCTGAGCCTGGAAGTGCTGATGCTGCGCGGCATGGTCGCCATCGCCCGCAAGGATTTACATGCGATCAAGAGCGGCCCGCGCCGTGGCGACATCCTCGAAGCGCTGGTGGCCTTCGCGGAAATCCCGTTTACGCGCGCGGAATTGCAGCAAGCCAAGGCCGACGTGGCCAACTATCCGGACTTGCTGGAAGGTTTCTTGACGAACCAGTTGGCCAAGTCGCACAACCAGGACAAGGCGGCGCTGACCCTGGCCGCCGTCGATTACCTGCGCGCGCTGCCTCCCGACGCTTTGGCGGGGGACGCCCTGCAGCACATCTTTGGCCTGATGCAGCTGGAGCAGACGGCGCGCCGCATCTATGTCGACCCGGCCCAGGCGCGGGTCGTCGCCCGTTCCTTGCACGGTTTCATTGCCGTGTGCCGCGAAGCGGGCGTGGCGCTGGGTGGCTTTGCCGGCTGGCTGGGCGAGATGGAAGATGCCGTGACGGTCTCGACCGGCAAGGCCAAACTGGTGATCGCCTGCATCGACCAGATCAAGGGCCTCGAATACAACCATGTCATCCTGCCTTACCTGGCCGTCGATGAATTCCCACGCAGCAAGACCGACCCGCTGGAAGAGGAAAACCGTTTCTATGTGGCCGCCACGCGCGCACGCGACAGGCTGACCTTGCTGACGCCGCAAGACCCGGCCTACCGGAGCCGCTACATCGCCGCCCTGCAGCTGAAAAACAAGATTGTTGCGCCGAAAGCATAAATCTTTTGCCGCTCGACCTCTTTTTGCGAAAGCGCAAACGGGGCATACTGGCTTGGTGTGATTGACAGCAATCTAACCAGACAGGGAGTAAAGCATGAAAGTATTTCTGACAGGCGCGGCAGGTTTCATCGGCAGTTCCATCGCGGCGGGCCTCGTGCGCGCCGGCCATCAGGTCACGGGCCTCGTGCGCAAGCCGGAACAGGTGGCCGAGCTGGCCACCATCGGCGTACAAGGCATCGTCGGCACGCTCAATGATCGCGAGCTGATCATCGAGCAGGCGCAGGCGGCGGACGCCGTCATCAATGCGGCCAGCAGCGACCACCGCGGCGCCGTCGAAGCCATCCTCGACGCGCTGGCCGGCAGCAACAAGCCTTTCCTCCACACCAGCGGCTCGTCCATCGTGGGCGACGCTTCGGGCGGCGAGGGCACGGAACAGATCTATTACGAAGACAAGCTGCCGACGCCCACGGCCGACAAGGCCGCCAGGGTCGCCATCGATGACCTTGTATTGGCCAGCGCAGCCCAGGGCGTACGCGCCAGCGTGCTGTGCAATACCCTGATCTACGGCCACGGCGCCTTGCCGCGCGACAGCGTGCAATTGCCCCGTTTGCTGAAACAGGCGCGCAAGAGCGGCATCGTGCGCCACGTGGGGCCGGGCCGCAATAGTTGGTCCAACGTGCATATCGACGACGTCGTCAGCCTGTATCTGCTGGCGCTGGAAAAGTCGCCGGCCGGCACGTTTTACTTTGTCGAGTCGGGCGAAGCGGCCTTCCGCGACATGACGGCCGCCATCGCCCAGGCACTGGACCTGGAACCCGCGCAGGACTGGCCGCTGGCCGAGGCCATCGCCGAATGGGGCTATGAGATGGCGTCGTACGGCCTCGGCTCCAACAGCCGCGTGCGCGGCGCACGGGCGCGCACCCTGCTGGGATGGCAGCCGCAGGGGCCAGCCGTGCTGGAGTGGATCGGGAACGACATGCTCAAGCCGCCGCACGCCATCGCTGCTTGATGCAGCTCAGCAAAACCGCATCTGTGTGCGCTAGCGAACGGTGCTGTTTGGCGATCGGGAGTATGATGGCTTTGCTTGGTTGAGACGCACTGCCGTGAAGTTGGCGGCATGTTCGATCTTCCAGCAGGTCAGCCGGTCGCCTCAAGGATCGGCACCAGATTTCCACCGCCGGCGCGCTTGCGCCGTGCGGCTGTGCACTGCAACTCCAGGTCGCGGTGTGGACTGCGAACCCTTTCAAGGCCGGCGTCAGCCGGTCTTTTTTTTGCCTGTCGTCCCTCCGCCGCGCCATTCACCGCCACCTGTCCGCCATTCGCCGAAACGCTGTTTTCCCATCACCGAAATTCGCGTATCTTGACAATCAACCAACTTCAAGGGGCGACCGTGAAACCTGAACCAGCCTATTGCCGCCGTACCCAGCTCCTGTGGGGCGTGCTGCTGATCGCCATCGGCGCCGTCATCCTGCTGGACCGGCTCGACGTGATCTATCTCCATGATTACTATGCACTATGGCATTATTGGCCGCTGATACTGCTCGTCTTCGGTCTCAACAAGCTGCTCACGCCCGTGTCCGCCAAGCAGGTACTGAGCGGCCTGTGGCTGATCTTTTTCGCCGCCTGGTGGTATGTATCGTATGAAGAACTGTGGAATTTGACCTTCTACAATAGCTGGCCAGCCTTGCTGATCGCCTGGGGCGTGGGCCTGGTGCTGGAACCGCTGTTGAACAAACATTTTATTGCCTACCGGGAGTCCGAGCATGAAAAATAGACCGCCGCTGCACTCGCCATCGCAGATCGTGCTGGGCGTCATCGTCATCGGCCTGGGGCTGTTGTTCCTGCTCGATAACCTGGGCTTCATCAATGTGCGCTACACCTTCCGCTTCTGGCCCAGCATCCTCATCATTTTCGGCTTGCTGAGAATATCGCAAAGCCATACCCGTTCCGGCTACATTCTCGGCGGTGTGATGGTCTTGCTGGGCCTGAGCTGGACCCTGAAAGCCATGGGTTTGTTGTATATCAATTGGAGCATGCTGTGGCCGCTGCTCATCATTGCCGCCGGCGTGGCCGTGGTGTCGAAGTCACTGCCCGGCGCACAGCAGCGGCAGCGACGCCGGCATTTTGCCGCGCCGCCTGATGGTAGCGCCGCGCCTGACGCCTTCGGCCAAGCCAGGAATGGCGCCGTATCGCTCGACAAGGAACCCGCCGATGCCACTGCAGCGCCTGGCGCCAGCGGCCAGGCGGACGACGACAGCATCATCGAAGTGACGGCCATCTTGGGCGGCTATGTGCGGCGCGTGTCGTCGCAGCGCTTCAAGGGTGGCGATATCAATGTCATCATGGCGGGCTGCGAAATCGACTTGCGCCAGGCGTCGATCGAAGGCGAAGCCGTGCTCAACGTGTTCGCCCTGTGCGGCGGCGTCACCATCAAGATTCCGCCCGACTGGAGCGTTGTGCTGCAGGGCACGCCCATCCTCGGCGGCTTCGAAGAAAAGACCATCGTGCCGCCGAACCAGAACAAGCGTCTGTACGTGACGGGCTACGCCATCATGGGCGGCCTGGAAATCCGCAACTAGGCGCGCATGTCCGGACCCTTGTCGAAGCGGCGCGGTGCCGTGGTGGTGGTGCTGGTGTGCATCGCACTGGGCCTGGCCCTGGCCTTTGTCCTGGCCAGGGTGGCGCACGCGCCCTGGCTCAATGCGACCCTGCTGGTGGTGCCGGCCACGCTCGTGTATGCGATCGGTTCGGGCTTTTCCGCGTTTTACCTGTGCCGCGCCTACCCCTTGCACGCCCGCCATCCGCTCGCCATCGCCAGCGTGATGGGCGTGGCGGCCTTGTTCGCGGGCTTGCTGTGGGCCACCCTGCTGCAATTTTTGAACAGCGTCAGCCTGTTGCCGGACGTGCGCTGGCTGGGCGTGGACCTGACGCAGTCGATGCTGGCCCTGTTCTTCGGCCTGGGGGCGCTGCTGTATTGCCTGGCCGCCGCCGTGCATTATCTGTTGCTGGAATTCGTGCGCGCCAGGATGGCCGAACAGCGGGGGCTGGAAGCGCAATTGATGGCGCAGGAAGCGCAATTGCGCATGCTGCGCACGCAGATCGATCCGCATTTCCTGTTCAATAGCTTGAACTCCATCAGCGCCCTGACGTCCATCAATGCGGCGGGGGCGCGCCAGATGACGGTGCAATTGGCCAGTTTCTTTCGCCAGAGCCTGAGCCTGGAAGCGCACAAGCACATTACCGTGGAACAGGAACTGGTGCTGATCCGCCACTTTCTCGCCATCGAACAAGTGCGTTTCGGCGAACGCCTGCAAGTGGTGGAAAGCGTCGATGCCGGCGCGCTGGCATGTCTGCTGCCGCCCATGCTGATACAGCCGCTGGTGGAAAATGCCGTCAAGCATGGTATCTGCGGCTTGACGGAGGGTGGCCTGATCGCCATCGAGGCCAGGCGCGTGGGCAGCCTGCTGCAGATCGCCGTGCGCAACCCGGTGGATGCGGATCAAGGGCCAGAGCGCGGCAATGGCGTGGGGCTGGAGAATGTGCGCCAGCGCCTGGCCGGTGCGTATGGCCACGAGGCCAGCGTGCACTGGGGCCTGCGCGACGGCCATTTCGAGGTGATGATTTCCATGCCGGCGCAGACCGGCGACACGGAGGAAGCATGATGCAGGCAAGAATGCGGGTGGCCATCGTCGACGACGAACAGCTGGCGCGCGGCGTGTTGCGCGAATACCTGGCGCGCCATGACGATATCGACATCGTCGCCGAGTGCGCCAACGGCTTCGAAGCCGTCAAGGCCATCGCGGAACTGGAGCCGGAACTGGTGTTTCTCGACATCCAGATGCCGCGCCTGGACGGCTTTGAAGTGGCCGAGCTGATCGGGGCGAAGACAAAGCTGATCTTTGTCACAGCCTACGACCAGTACGCCCTGAAGGCGTTCGAATGCCATGCCCTGGACTATCTGTTGAAACCATTCAGCGAGCAGCGTTTCGACCAGGCGCTGGCCCATGCGCGCGCCAACCGCGGCACGCCCGAAACTGTGCTGACGGTGGCGCGCGAGGCGGCCACGCGCGCCGCACCGCTGGACCGCGTGCTGATACGCGATGGCGCCAAGGTCCACGTGATCGCCAGCGCGCGCATCGACTATATCGAGGCGCAGGACGATTACATCAGCATCTGTTCCGAGGGCAAGTCCTACCTGAAGAGCCAGAGACTATCGGAGCTGGAAACCCAGCTCGACCCCGCCAAGTTCCTGCGCGTGCACAGGTCGTATTTGCTCAATATCGACGGCATCCGCCGCATCGAGGCGGCCACCAAAGACAGCCACGTGGCCATCTTGCGCGACGATACGCGGATCCCCGTGAGCAAGGCGGGGTATCAGAAACTCAGATTACTGGTGGGCTAGCATTTTCTGTGGCGTAGATGAATAATCATCTACGCATGATATCATCAGGAGGTGATAGTGAATGCGCTGCAGACTTGGCCGGTCACGTTTCACGATGACTTCGATGCGGAATTCGATGCTCTGCCGATAGATGTCCAGGATGAATTGCTGGCGAGTGCCGATGCGCTGTCGAAGCTGGGTCCGGCTGCCGGGCGTCCTCATGTTGGGACGTTGAAGAATCCTAAACACCCGAACATGAAAGAGTTGCGTTTCAAGGCCAATAACGGGGCAGAGGTGTGGCGCGCGGTCTTTGCTTTCGATACCCGGCGAGAGGCGATCATTCTGGTTGCGGCAGCCAAGCAGGGTGTCGACGAGGACAAGTTTTACAGGGATTTGTTGTTCAAGGCAAATACGCGCTACGAGCAACACCTCAAAAACCTGACCACAGCGAAAGCAAGGCAGGGCAAAGGCAGGAGATGATTTTAGGAACAGGAGTTTGCCATGGGAAGAAATCTGAATGACGTGATCCACAGTTTGCCGGCCGAGCGTCAGGCAAAAATTGCGGCTCTGTCCCAGGAAAAAATGCAGGAAATGATAGCGCATGCTGCCACGCTGACGGATTTCCGCAAGGCTGTGGGCAAGACCCAGGCGGAGGTTGCGAGGGAACTCGGGATTCAACAGCATGCCGTTTCCCAACTGGAAAAGCGTACCGATACCTATGTCTCGACCTTGCGCCGTTTCCTGCAATCGCTGGGTATGACATTGGAATTGTCAGTCGTTGCGCAAAACGGCGTTCGTATCGAGCTTCAGAATTTTCTGCGTAGCCAAGAAGTTGATGCCGATGTCCATGACAGTGCACTTGCTGCGCCTGCGACGCCCCCAGGAAAGCGGAAGGCCGGTGTGCCGCGCAAGCGGGCTGGCAACATCTGAAGAGATTAACCGCGTGCTATCCGCCAGCCAGCTGCACATCCCACCACGTGGGCAAGAGCTGGCGGATTTCCGGCCGTGAAAAACGGTCGTCGATCAGATACACGACACCCTTGTCCGACTGCGTGCGGATGACCCTGCCGGCCGCCTGCACCACTTTTTGCATGCCCGGATATAAATAGGTGTAATCGTAGCCGGAACCGAAGAGCTCGCCCATGCGCTGGCGGATCTGCTCGTTGACGGGATTGATCTGCGGCAAACCCAGGGTGGCGATGAAGGCGCCGATCAGGCGCGCGCCCGGCAGGTCGATGCCTTCGCCAAAGGCGCCGCCCAGCACGGCGAAGCCGATGCCGCGCGTGTCCAGGCCGAAACGGCCCAGGAATTGCGCGCGGGCAGCATCGTCCATGCGGCGCGGCTGCTGCCAGAGGGGCACGTCAGGGTAGTGCTGGGCGAACAGCGTGGCCGTCTTTTCCATGTAGTCAAAGCTGCTGAAGAAGGCCAGGTAATTGCCCGGCGTTTCCGCGTATTGCTTCGCCATCAGCTGGGCGATGGGCAGCAGCGAGGCGGCGCGGTGCTGGTAGCGCGTGGAAATCGTGTCGGCCACGCGCACGGACAATTGCTCCGCCTGGAACGGCGATTCCACGTCGACCCAGGCTGTGTCGGCCGGCATGCCCAGGGTATCGCTGTAGTAATTCCACGGGCTCAGGGTGGCGGAAAACAGGGCCGTGCTGTGGCTGGCCGCGAAGCGTTCCTTGAGAAACGGCGCCGGGACGATGTTGCGGATGCAGACGGTGGAACCCGTGTCAGTCTTGCTGACGTCGAACAGCGAATGCGCGCCAAAGCTCTCCGCCAGGCGGTTGATCAGCAGCACGTCGAAGTAGAAGCGCTGCAAGTCTTCATCCAGCGCAGTAGCATGCTCGGCCGCGTAATCGCCGATGGCCGTGGCCACGCCTTGCAGGGCGGCAAAGAATTTGTCGGGCAAGGCGGGATGCACGTGATAGTCGCCATCCTGTTCCTTGAGCAAGGCCGTCCACTGGCGCGCGAGGCGGTCCAGCGGCTTTTTCAGCGCCTCGGGCGCGAACTTGCGCAGCATTTTCAGATTGATCTGCGCCAGTTCGGCCGAATACATGCTGCGCGCGCGCGACACCATATTGTGCGCTTCGTCGACCAGCACGTTGACTTTCCAGTCGTGGGCCAGGGTCATGCCGTACAGCATGGCGCTGAGGTCGAAATAATAATTGTAGTCGCCGATGACGACGTCGCTCCAGCGCGTCAGCTCCATGCCCAGGTAGTACGGGCACACGCTTTGCTGCAAGGCGATGGCGCGCACGGCTTCCTTGTCCAGGATCAAGCCGCTGGCCAGCGCCACCTCGCGCGCCAGCGGCAAGCGGTCGTAAAAACCCTTGGCCAGCGGGCACGATTCGCCATGGCAGGCTTTGTCTGGATGCTCGCAGGCGCTGGCCTTGGCGCTCAGTTCCAGCACGCGCAGGGGCAGCAGCGGGGCGCTGTCCTTGAGGATGGCGCAGGCGTCGAGCGCCATTTGCCGGCCCGGCACCTTGGCGGCGAGGAAAAACAGTTTATCCAGGCCATGCGCGGCCGTTGCTTTCAACATGGGAAACAGGCTGCCCACCGTCTTGCCGATGCCCGTGGGCGCCTGCGCCAGCAAGCCGCAGCCACGGCTGCTGGCCTTGTACATGGCTTCTGCCAGCTGGCGCTGTCCCGGGCGAAAATCTGCATGGGGAAAGGCCATGCATGTGAGCTGCGCATCGCGGCTGGCGCGGTGCGCCATTTCCTGCTCGGCCCAGTCGAGGAAGAGCGCGCAATGCTGCTCGAAGAACAGATGCAGCGCCTCGGCCGTGCATTCCTCGTGCATGACGGTTTCCTTCTGGCTGGCGATGTCGAAGTACACGAGCGCCACGCGCAGCATGGGCAGGTTTAGTTGCTGGCACAGCAAATGGCCATAGATGCGCGCCTGCGCCCAGTGCAGCTGGCGGTGGTTGGCGGGCATGGAGGCGAGGTCGCCGCGGTAGGTCTTGATTTCTTCCAGCTGGCGGCGTGCCGGGTCGTAGCCATCGGCGCGGCCGCGCACGTGCAGGGGGCCGAAGTCGCCGGACAGGCTGATTTCGCGCTGGTAATCGTCATCGCGCCGGCCCGTGACGGTGGCGTGGCCGGCCATGCCTTCCTGCGCCGTGGGGGACGGTGTGAAACGCAAGTCCAGGTCGCCCACCTTGGCCGTGAATTCGCACAGGGCGCGCACGGCGATCGTGTACCTGCTGGCGCTCATGCGGCCACCTGCCACTGCAGGTAGCACACGCTGACGGGCATGGCGTGCTCGGCGCAATACGCAATCCAGCGCAGCTGGTTGTCTTGCAGGCGGTCGCCCGGACCCTTGACTTCGATCATGCGGTAGCGCCGCTCGGCCGGCCAGAACTGGATTAAATCGGGGAAGCCGCTGCGGTTGCTTTTGATATCGAGCAAGATGCGTTCAAACGCCTTCTTCAGGTGCCTGGCCGGGATGCAGGCCAGGGCCAGGTCCAGCAAGCCATCCTTGAGCACGTCCCAGCTGACGAAGGGCGAGACGATACCGTGCTTGGCGGCAAGCGTGGCGCGTATCGTCGCGTGATATGTGCCGTCGTCCAGCTGCGCCAGGCAGGTGGCAAAGTCCAGGCTGCGGCGCTGGTAAAAATCGGCGCTGTGCAAATCGGCCGGGCCACGGTGAAACGGGTGGAAGAAGGCGCCCGGCATGGCTTTGAAGATGGCGGGCCAGCACAGCAGGCCGAACAGCGAGTTGATCAGGGTGTTTTCCACGTAATACACAGGAGAGTCGTCCTGCATCAGGTGCTGCTGCACCACGATTTCCACGTAGCATGCTTGTTCAGGATACGGCAGCAGCAGGTCGATGCGCTCGACGGCGGCCGCCACGTTTGCCGCCTGTTTCGCATGACCCAGCTTGCGCCGCAAACGGGGTGCCATGCGCAGCAGCAATTGCTGTTCCGCCTCGCTTTCCGGCGCGGCCAGCGCGAGCGTCAATCGCTCGTAGGCCGCTTGCGGCTGCTCATCTTTTTCCAGCACGCGGATGGCGCGCCCGCGCGCGCCCGGATAGCGGCAAGCGGCATAGGCGCGATAGGCGGCGGGCCAGTCCTGGCATTTCTCCAGGTGCTGGGCGATCTGGAAGCGCAGCTTGTCGCGCCGGCTGGCCAGCCAGGTATTGTCCTGGGACAAGGGCAACGCGGCCAGCTCCTGCAGCACCTCGTCCGCCGGCGCGCTGTCGTTGTAGCGTTCGCGGCACTGGTGCAGCACTTCATAGTGCTCGATATCCTGGCGCGTTCGAAAGCCGCGCGACTGCGGTGAGAATTCCACTTTTTCATACTGATACACGCCGAGGTCGGACAGCACGAATTCCGACCAGTCCTGGTGATAGTTGCCAAAGTAAATCAGGCGCAGGCGGTCGCACAGCGCTTGCAGGCCGATGCGGTACAGCACGTCGCCGGAGGCCGGATGCCATGCGGAAAACGCTTTATTGTCCGCATGCTGCTCGCGCAAGGCTTCCAGTTGCTCGGCCTTGCGCGCCGCCTTCAGGGACGCGGCGAGATCGAAAACCTGGGCGATTTCCCCTTTCAGCAGTTGCTCGAACAGCTCATCGAGCGAGATGGCGGGATCGGCCTCGACCCAGCCCGTGTCCAGCAAGGGCAGGGCGGCGGCGCGCGTGTCGCCGATTTCCGGGTAATTGAGCTTGCTGGCGCGAAACAAACAGCCTTTGCGCATGACGAGGCGCACGAACAGGGCGCGCGACGGCTGCGGCAGTGCGCCGAATGCGGCGATGAATTGCATTTCTTCAGCGCTCAGCAGATCGGCGTAACGGGCGGCTATCCAGCTCAGCACATCCTGGAAATTGTCCAGATAATACAGGGGATTTTCCAGGACTCTCAGCATGGGGATGGGAATAGGGCAAGTGGCAAGGCGATGGCTTTTACTGTGTTTATATACAGTTTAAACCTTCCGCCGCCGCTTGCCCAGCGAATTATGTTCAGCCAGCCGTGCTGTAGGCGAAACAGCTGTCGAACTTTTCGTAAGGAATGTATTCGGCGCGCAGGCTGGCCAGTTCGATATCGGTCAGCAAGCCCCGATGCGCCTCTTTTCTTCCTTTGGGCAGCACGACCTCGTAATTGACGATATCCCTGGCCAGCAACGCGGACAGGAGCTGCGCCTGTTCCGGCGTCAGGTAGCGCGCATGGGTGCCCAGGGTTTTTGCCAGTTGCTCCCTGAATGCCTCGTCGCTGACCTCGTTGTAGCTATCCTGGTCGGCCATGCTGTTCAACAACATGTGAAACAGAAAGTCGTGCAGGTTTTTCGCCAGGTATTGGGCTTCATTCTGGTCATGCCACAGCAGCACGATGGGCATCTCGCCGTCCTGCTGGCTGGAAGCGAAAAAACAGTAATGGTCGCCCGCGCCCGTTTGCGCGAACGGGATGAACCGGGAAGCGGGGTCGATCTGCCGGTAATCGTCCGCGTCGCGCAAGGTGTCCGCTGCTTCGGCAACGGCGTTGATATTGAGCAATTCGAAATCATCCGCATGCAGCAGCAGGGTGGGTTTATCCTTTAATGTGGGATAGACCAGCTTGTACCAGTCGGGGCCATACTCGCCCACGGCCAGCATGCCGTCGCGCTCCAGCTGGCGGTACAGCGAAGGGTAAGTAAAGCCGTGTTGCTGTTCAATTTCTGACAGTGTCATGTTTGCCCTGTTAAACGTGATTCATGGGGCAATGATAGCCGAGGCGATGGCGTGCACGGCAGTCATGCGGTATGTAATTAATAGACATTTAGTTTACTAATGTGGCATGGGCACGTAGTCTTGCCAGACACTATTCATCGAGCCCGCATGAAAAACATCATCCTGATTTCCGCCGCCTGTCTGCTGGCGCTGCTGTCGACCATCGGCGCCTCGCTGCCATACCCTATCCTGCCACCGCTATTCGCGGCCGAGGCGCCGAATGCCTTCAATCATTTCCTCGGCTTGCCATCCAAACTGCTGTTCGGCCTGGCGCTGACCATCAACCCGCTGGGCTTGCTGATCGGCTCGGCCGTGCTGGGCCCCTTGTCCGACCGCTATGGCCGCCGCCCCTTGCTGATGCGCACGGCCGTGGGCGCCGCCATCGGCCACGCCATCACGGCCTGGGCGCTGGTGATCCAGTCCTACCCGCTGTTCATCGTCGCCCGTTTCATCACGGGTTTGCTGGAAGGGAACGGCGCCGTGGCGCGCGCCATGCTGGCCGACCAGCTGACGGGGCCGCTGCGCCTGCGCGCCATGTCGTGGCTGAATGGTGCGTTTTACCTGGGCTGGCTGGTGGGGCCGATCCTGGCGGGCGCGACCCTGCATTGGGGCGTGACGGTGCCGTTCTGGATCGCCGCCGCCGCCCTGATGCTCGTCGCCGTGCTGGTGGCCGTGGGTTTGCCGCGCGAAACGCCTTCGCTCTTGACGACGTCGTGGTGGCAAGTGGCGCGCGACCGCCATTCGCTGAACCTGCTGCGCCATGACGAGCTGCGCACCCTGTTCATCGTGCAACTGGCGTTCACTTGCGGCGTGGCCAGTTTTTATGAGTTCTATCCGCTGTGGCTGGTCGAGACGGCCGCTTACCATGCGCAGGAGATTGCCTGGGTGAATGTGGGCCTGTGCGGCACGATGACCATCACCTCCTTGCTGGCGGGCGGGCCCAGCCGCCATGCGCCCTTGCTGCGCGCCAGCTGGTATGCCTGCGGCGTGGCGCTGGCCGTGGGGATCCTGGCGCTGGGCAATATCTGGGTGGGCATCGCCGCCATCGTGCTATTCGGCATTCCGAATGCGCTGTACAACACGGTGATCCAGGGCTGGTGCGCCGAGCGCTTCAGTGCGCACGGGCAGGGCGCCGTGATGGGCTTGCTGGCCACGACGTTTTGCATTGCCAACATCGTCGTCGCCCTGAGCGGCTCCGTGCTGACCCTGATCGATACGCGGCTGATACTCGTCGCGGGCGCCTTGTCCGCCGCCTGGGCCGCGTGGCGCATGGTCGCCTGGCGCCGCCAGCTGGACGGTGCCGTGGACGCGAAGGCATGCGAGGATTTCTGCAGCTAGGAGTTGGCTATCTTTCGGCGGGTGTTGGCGGGGGAATATCTGCTGGAGGGCGGGGCGGTGCGTGTACCGGATCAAGCCGGTGAGGTGAACCCTGCAAAAAGCTGGGGTCGTACCCTGCAGGGTACGACCCCGGTATCTGCTCCTGGGTTTTGTTACTTTTTAGCTGCCTTCGGCTTGGCAGCAGGCGCCGCCTTTTCAGCCGCAGCTTGTACGCCTGCCGTGGCCTGCGCCACTTGCGCGCTGGCTTTGGCAATTTGATCTTCCACGGTTTTCACGGCTTGCTTGGTGGCCTTGGTGACTTGCTCGTAGCCGAGGAAGGCGTTGTCGATGGCAGCCTTGACGATGGCCACGGCGTTTTCCGAGCCTGGTGGAACGTTTTTCGTGACGTCGTAGATCAGGGCGCTCAAATTGCTTTTCGCTTCGGCCACGTGGGCTTCGGCGGCCGTGGTGAATTCCGTGTGGATTTCCTTGATGATGTCGTCGAGTTGCTGTTTATACGCTTTTGCGCCGGCCACGCCCGGTTGCAGCTGGGCAGCGGCGGCGGCCATGGCGGCCTTCGGATCCTTGGCCTGGCTGATTTCCTTGCCGGCGGCAAGGCCATCCTCGATGCCGGACTTGGCGGTGGCCATGTTCAGTGCCAGCACCTGTTCCACGCCTTGCACGGCCTTGGAGGTGAGGGTGTTGAAGGTCATCAGCTGGAATTCAAACAGGGCCTTGGTGGCCGATGCGAATTGTTCGGGATTCGTAAACATGTGGTCTCCTCGGTTTGAATAGATACGTTCTTATCGTTCCATACTCTTTCGACGCCGCAATGCCATCGCTTGATCTCAAGCCGGTGCCCCGTGTGGTCATACCCCCATTATTTAACAAGCGCCGGTTTTTCGCAACGGCTATCTTTGTAAGGGCCAGAGGCCAGTTCCCAGCCAAATCCCAAGGTCGATTGGGCGCATGACAGGGTGCCGTCGACCTTGCTGCGCCACTGGTACCAGGGCGCCGGTCCGGCCATTGCGCAGGCGCAAGCGGCCAGCAGGGCCGTGGCGATCAGGTATTTCATAGGTGCTCCGAAAGAAAAGCCTGCGGGCATTGTAGCGCGCCTGTCATTCAGGGGGCGGGCGATTGCGGCGCCGCGGCGGGCAACTGCAGGGTGAAGGTGGTGCCGCTGCCGGCGCCGGTGCTGCTGATGGCGTCGATATGGCCGCCCAGCACGCCCGTGACGATGTTGTGCGCCACGTGCAGGCCCAAACCCGAGCCACCGGAACCGAGCTTGGTCGTGAAGAAGGGGTCGTAGACATGCACGAGGTCGTCGGCGGCGATGCCCACGCCCGTGTCGGCAATGGACAGGGTGATCGTCTGCCCGTCGTCGCTACCGCACGCGGTGATGGCGATAGTGCCGCCGCTGCGGCCCTCGAAGGCATGGCGCAGGCAGTTTTCCAGCAGGTTGCTCAGCACCTGGCCCAGCGGACCGGGGTAGCTGTCCATGGCCAGGCCGTCCGGCACGTCCTGCGTCAGGCTCAGGCCGGCGGCCTTGAGCGGTGTGGACATGGGCAGCATCAGTTCGGCGACGAACTGGCGCAGCAGGAAATGGCGCCGCTGCGAGCTGGCGCGGTCGACGGCGATCTGCTTGAAGCTGGAGACGAGGTCGGCGGCGCGCTGCAGGTTGCGCAGCATGATGGCGTCCGCTTCGCTGGCCTGGGTCAGGTAGGCGCCCAGTTCGGAGCGGCGCAAGCCATCGAGGAAGCTGGCCTGGATTTCGCGCGTGCGCTCGGCCATGGTGGTGGCCACCACCAGGCCGTTGCCGATCGGCGTATTGAGTTCATGCGCGATGCCGGCCACGAGGGCGCCCAGCGCGGCCAGCTTGTCGCGGCGCACCAGTTCTTCTTGCGTGATGGACAGGTTTTCCAGTGCCGCGGCCAGTTCCAGGTTGGTTTGCTCCGAATGTTCCTTGGCCTGCGTCAGGGCCGCCGTGCGTACGGCCACCAGCTCTTCCAGGTGGGTGCGGTGGCGCTGCAGCTCGCGTTCGTGGCGCATG
This sequence comes from Janthinobacterium sp. SUN073, assembly GCF_030397665.1. Taxonomy (GTDB): domain Bacteria; phylum Pseudomonadota; class Gammaproteobacteria; order Burkholderiales; family Burkholderiaceae_D; genus Janthinobacterium. The sequence continues at coordinate 171,898 of NZ_JAPUBT010000014.1, forward strand.
CGGCCAATCGCGATGCCGGCCAGGTCGCTTGCCGTGTCGATCAGTTCCAGGTCGCGCGCATCGGGCTGGTGCACTTCGCGGTAGTACATGGCGAAAGAGCCCAGCACGCTGCCATCCTGGCCGAAGATGGGGCGCGACCAGCAGGCGCGCAAGCCAAACGGCGCGATCAGTTCGCGGTAGGGGGCCCAAAGCGGATCGTGCATGATGTCGCTGACCACCACCGGTTCGCGCAGGAACATGGCCGTGCCGCAGGAACCCACGCCGGGGCCGATAGCCATGCCTTCGAGCAGGGCCATGTATTCGGGCGGCAGGCTGGGGCCGGCCGCGCTGTGCATGTGGATGCCGTCGTCGTCGAGCAGCATGATGGAGCACAGCACGCCGCGCGACTGGCCTTCGATCAGCAGCAGCAGCTGGTTCAGGGTGGGGATCAGGGGCGCGCCCTTGGCGACCATTTCCAGCAAGGCGCTCTGGCCCGCGCGCATCGCTTCGGCGAGGTTGCGTTCGGTCAAGTCGATGATGCGCGCATGCACCAGCTGGCGGCCAGGCACGGACAGGCGCATCAAACGGATTTCGCAGGCGATCGGGTGGCTGTCGCGGTGGCAGCAGCTGGCGCGGAAGACGACGATCTTGCCTTGCAAGGTATCTCGGATCTTTTCTTCCAGCAATTGCGGCGAGGCGCGGCCATCGTCCTGATGCTGGGGGAACAGCGGTTCCATGCCACCCTGCAGCAGCTCGGCCAGCGGCATGCCGAACAATTCTTCGGCCAGGTGGTTGGCGTCGATCAGCAGGCGGTTGTCGATATCGAACAACAGCACGGCGTCGGGCGAACCGGCCAGGATGGAGTGGTAATTGACTTCCAGCGTTTGCGGATGCAGGGGGCGCGGCGGCGTGGAGGCACGCGGCGCGGGCGCCTCGGCCTTGTGCAGCGCCAGTTCCATGAGGATTTTTTCCGCCACGTCGCGCGCATTGAAGGGCATCTTGATGTAGTCGGAAGCACCGGCGCCCACGCTGCGGCCCTGTTCTTCGGCGCTGGGGGTGGCCGACATCAGCAGCAGGGGCACGCCATGGCGTCCGCCCGCATTGCGCAGGCGCATGCAGGTGGCGCCGATATTCGTGCCCGCCAGGGCCGCGTCGAGCAGGATCAGGTCCGTGCCGCCGGCCGCCAGTTCCACGCCTTCGTCGATATCGCCCGCCAGTCCCGTGCCCAGGTTATGCCGGTCCAGCACATACAGCAGTTCGCGCACATCGTTCGGCGAATTGCTGACCAGTAGCACGTTGGCCCGGTCGGCGATGGAAGAAATCAACTGATTCATGGTGTCGCGTCCTTACGCGTATTGTGAGACTAGTATTACATCAAGGCAAGGAGGAGTAAACGATAATTCTTGATGGCCAAAAGCAATGCGTTTGCGCGCCGTGTCACGCTGCGTTTTGTGCGTACGGCAGCGCGAGTTCGGCGCGCGCCTGTTCGATGCGCGGATAATTATCCTCGATCCAGTCGACCAGCACGGCCAGGCGTTCGGCCGCTTCGCGTCCCAGTGGCGTGAGGCTGTATTCCACCTTGGGCGGTATCACCAGATATGCCTGGCGCAGCACGAAGCCGTCGCCCGTCAGCGCTTCCAGGGTTTGCGCCAGCATTTTTTCGCTGACCCCGCCCACTTCGCGGCGCAGTTCGCTGAAGCGCCGCGTGCCGCTCAGCAGCAATACCAGTACCAGCACGGCCCAGCGACTGGTCAGGTGGCTGAGCACGGCGCGCGACGGGCAGGCGGCCGCCAGCAGTTGCGCTCCCTGGTTTTGCCGGACGAGGGCGGCGCGCAGGCTGGCGCCGGGAGTGTCTGTGGACATGATAGTTCGCCTTCAAGATGGGAGTGTGAATTCATACTTACCAAAAGGTACGTACTTACAATAAGTAAGTAATAGTCCTATTATAGGGTTTTACCACCCACGTACCAAGGAGAAATCATGATTGTCATCACCGGCGCCACAGGCAACCTGGGCCAGCACGTCATCGCCAGCCTGCTCACATCCGTACCCGCAGCCAACATCATCGCCGCCGTGCGCAATCCGGCCAAGGCCGCCAACCTGGCGGCACTGGGCGTGCAAGTGCGCCAGGCTGACTACAACGATGGCGCCAGTCTCGATGCGGCATTCAAAGGTGCAACGAAGATTTTGCTGATTTCGTCGAGCGAAGTGGGCCAGCGCGCGCAGCAGCACCAGAACGTCATCGATGCGGCCAAGCGGGCCAGCGTGGCCCTGCTGGCCTACACCAGCGTGTTGCGCGCCGACACGTCGCCGCTGGGCCTGGCCGCCGAGCACGTGATCACGGAAGCGGCGATTCGCGCCTCCGGCCTGCCGTACACGTTCCTGCGCAACGGCTGGTACCTGGAAAACCATACGGAACATCTGGCGCCCGTGCTTGAGCATGGCGTGGTGCTGGGCGCGGCGCAAAACGGGCGTTTCTCGTCCGCCGCGCGCGCCGATTACGCTGCCGCCGCCGCCGCCGTCCTGACGGCCGACAAACCGCAAGCCATCTATGAACTCGCTGGCGACCACGGCTTTACCCTGGCGGAATATGCGGCCGAAGTGGCGCGCCAGTCGGGCAAGGCGATTGTGTATAAAGACTTGCCGCAGGCGGATTTCAAGGCGGCGCTGGTGGGCGTGGGCGTGCCGGAAGGCTTTGCCGATCTGCTGGCCGATTCCGATGCGGGCGCGGCCAGGGGCGGCCTGGAAGACAATGGCAAGCAATTGAGCGCGCTGATCAAACGTCCGACGACGAGCCTGGTCGATGCCGTGAAGGCGGCGCTGGCCAAGTAAGGGGAGGGTGCCGCAGGTTGGAAAGACCGCGCGGCATCCGGTGTCCAGTCCTAAAATAGGTTGACAGTATTTATTGCTGCGCAAACGCCCGATGCACCGCATCGGGCGTTTTGTACTTCAAGGCCATATGTGGTCGTTCCTGGTTGTATATCCGCACCGATTGCGCCACCATTTTGCTCGCCTGTTTCAGGTCCGCCGGCCGATTCAACAGGAACTCGCCTTTCAGAATGCCGTTGATGCGTTCAGCCAGCGCATTCTGATAGCAGTCATAACCGTCTGTCATGGAGCAAGTCAGTCCATGACGACGATGAATTTCCTGATAGTAAGTCGAGCAGTACTGGATGCCCCTGTCTGAATGATGGATCAGCGGCGTCTTGCGCTGTCGTGCTCGCAGGGCCATCTTCAAGGCCTCGCTGACCTCTTCGGTTTGTAGGCTTGCGTGCACGTGATAGCCCACGATCTTGCGCGAATACGCATCCGTTACCAAGCTCAGATAGACGAATTTTCCGGCGGTCGGGAGATACGTGATATCGGCTACCCACACCTGCTCCGGC
>NZ_JAPUBT010000015.1 GCF_030397665.1 Janthinobacterium sp. SUN073
TGTCAGGACCAGTTTTACCGCTTCTTCCCGAAGCTCCGGTGTATAGGTTTTTGAACGTGTCATAAGTTCTCCAGTTGGTGAAGTTTACCAAACTAGAGTGTCCGAAAAAGTCAGGGTACCTCAATTGCCGGCATGCCGACACTACAGACCCATCGCGTGCGTATTTGGACAAAATCAGTGCTGCTAAGCTAAGCTGCACACCGCTGTTGATGCTTCTTGATATTGCGATTCTATCAAACAAATTTGCGTTGCTGGAAATATCTAAAGATGTATGGTCGGCTGCCGAACACATATCTCCCATGTGACATTCGGTGAGTTTCCTGTGTGCACAGTTTTGCTATCGTCCTGCTTACGCTAAAGCGCTGTCGATAGTCCAGCATGGGGACGAACCGACAGGCGTACCGAAGAAAATAACGGATTAAAAACGATGTTAAGACAGTTAGGATTTAACGATGCCAACGCGGGTGATGATGCTGTGGCCATTCTGGTCGGACCGAACGGATCGGGAAAGAGCAGATTCCTCGAAAAAATCGGCAAACACTACCAAGACCGACGCCCGGTCTGCGTTGTGTCGAACACATTGTCACTCCGACTGAATAGCCTGCGCAATGCGAAGCGCTTTGCCGTTGGCCGGATCGGCAAATCGCCGAAATCCGTCATAAAGGCGGCCTTGGCAAGTACACTCGACCGCGACAATTCTGCGTTTTACCAAATCAGGGCTTTAATGGAGTACTGCCAGTACCAGCCGCGATTCGGTTTCCGCAAGCAAGGGTTTCGTCCCGATGCACTGAACGATTTCGTCGAAACCGGTGGCAACCTGGACTCATTCCTTACATCCCCTGAACAGCGTGAGGACTTTTCCCGGGCGATGGATTTCCTAGGGCGCTGGCCGGCTAAAGAAATTCATTGGGTGGATGAAAAGGCCCAAGTGTATGAGTTCGCCTTACAGCGTGAGATCGCCTCGGTGCTTCGTACCGAAGCGGTGCTCACCAAGCTCAAGGTGTTAAAGGGTATACAGGTGTACGTAGATAAAGGTGAGCGTTCCGGCCCCTTTGAAGTGCACAACGCGAGCTCCGGAGAACTGTCGTTGATTTCATCTCTCCTGTTTCTGACAGCCGAAGTGGAACCCAATTCCATCGTACTAATTGATGAACCGGAAAATAGTTTGCACCCTAGTTGGCAGCGAGCCTATGTAGACAAAGTTCTTGCGGCACTCACCTACCGCAATATCTCGGTGATCATCGCAACCCACTCGCCCTTGGTGGTGACTGGCGCGTTGATGGCGCATAATAATCTCGTTTCGGTTTTCCAAATGCAGCGGAGTGAACCACAGCGATTACGGCTACAAAACTTAGACAGCGGGGAAACCAGCATTGAAGCAGTCCTTTGGAAGGCGTTCGACGTCGTGACCCCAGCGAACCACTTCATTAGCGAGGAGGTGGTTGAAGCGATCAACCGCTTCGAACGCGACGAGATCACGAAAGGCGACATAACGGCGATGCTTCAGCATATGAAAGCCCGAAGCTTCGACCCCCGACAGGATGAATTCTTCAACGCTATCGCTGAGCTGGTCAAGACGGTAGAACAACGCAAGGCGCAGCGGATAGCGCGGGGAGGCGATTGATGGACGACGCCTACACTCCTGCGATGACAACGTTGGTACTGACGCCCGACGAACAGAGCGCGGTCACCGCGGCGCTGGCAAAAGCAAAACCCTGGGATGAAGACAATGAACTGATTAAAAGCGTCAAGACCAAAATACGGGCACACCACCTTGCCCGTCACGGCGATACGTGTTGCTATTGCCGGACAATACTTCACGGCGCCGGACACTTCATGATCGACCGCGAACACATTCTGCCCAAAGGGAAGGCTACCTATAAACAGTACAGCTTCGCGACATGGAATTTGTCTATCTCCTGCAAGCGCTGCAACATGCAATACAAAGGAGAGGACGACGGCTTCGTAGTCAACAAGATAAATACAGCCAGCTTCACCGCGGGTAGCAATTATCAGCTTCTCCACCCCAATTTCGACCAATGGGACCAGCATCTGTGCCGCGATGCGCGCCAGGTCAATACCAAGTATATGGTCAAGTACACGCTCATTTCTTCGAATCCCAAAGGCCAGTACACTTACGATTATTTCGATTTGAAGGGCTTGGAAATCGACAGTTTCGATGCCGCACAGGGAGTCTCGCACGCAGCTCCCGGCAGCCAGAGCGAGTCGGTCGCGGAAGCGCGTCAAATCGCGGCGGCTCACGGGCAATAGCACAACCGGTGGAGCCCTTCCCCGCTCATGTAAATACTGCAGTTTTTCTCCGCAAGGCAAAAGACTGGGGATACGAAAAAAAGTGGAGACGACTCGGTCCAAAAGGTGAGGCAGACTCTCCACTTGACCTAGCAGAGATCACCTTCGGGATTCGCTGCCCGGGAGACATTCAAACACGCGGTGTTGGGGGCGCTATCGGGGCAAGAAAGGCCCGTCAAGTTTTTTTTGAAATGCACGAAAACGCGGCAAACTTCTCATTGCGTCGACGAGTTGACTTGCAAGTATCCAAATCGCACGCTCTTCGCTTTGGACATACTCAGAGACTTCGACTAATTGAGCTTCGTAAATGTCCCCAATAGTGGCTGCAGGTGGGCTGTCCCGGACGCGGCGGGAATGATAATATTTTTTGCCGCCTCGGGCTGCGGAGCCGCTCCAGCACTGAATTTGGTAGGGATTATTTGTCCAGACTTCGTAAACGGGAAATCCCGCTTTTGGTCGAACCTGTTGAGGGGGGGCGATGAGAAGATGAATGCGCCGCTATCCCTTATAAAATAAGGGACAGCGCGAATTTGGAGCCTGCGGAGAAAGTGCTTCTATTGTTTGGTTACACAGGATTGACAATCCTGGTGCCGGTGCTTCGATTGCGCCCCGGGCCAGCAAGAATAAACGCCACCTCCGGGTGGCGTTCTCATTTCCGGGAAACGTAGTCCACGTGCCCGGTCTGTCTCCGGTGCTGTCACTGCAGGCATCAGGGTTCGCAGGGCAGTGCCAGGTAACGCGAGGTTGGCAAGGAGCTTAGCTTTCTTGCGCCATGGCCGGCTGGCGCGCCAGTGCGATGAAGGCCCGCACGTAGTCGATGGCGGTGTCCGTCTCGCGTGCCCCCAGGAAGATCTGCTTGGCAATGCCGCGCGCGCCCAGGCGCACCGGCACCACGTCCATCTTGGCCGCGTATTCCTCGACCAGCCAGCGCGGCAGGGCGGCCACGCCGCGGCCGCTGGCCACCATCTGCAGCATGATATCGGTCGTTTCGATGGCTTTGTGGCGCTTGGGCGTGACACCGGCCGGCAAGAGGAACTGGTTGTAGATGTCCAGGCGCTCGATGTCCACGGGGTAGCTGATGAGCACTTCCTGGGTCAGCTGCTGCGGCTTCACATACGCCGCCGACGCCAGGGCATGGCCCTTGGCCACGACGAGCACCTGCTCGTAGTCGAACACGGGTTCGAATGTCAGCCCCGGCTTGTACAGCGGGTCGGGCGTGACCAGCAGGTCGATCTCGTAGCCGAACAGCGCGCCGATCCCGCCGAACTGGAACTTCTGCTTGACGTCCACATCCACGTCGGGCCAGGCAGCCAGATACGGGGAAACTATTTTGAGCAGCCACTGGTAGCAAGGGTGGCATTCCATGCCGATGCGCAGCGCACCGCGCTCGCCCTGCGCGAATTGCCCCAGGCGCTCTTCGGCCAGGTCCAGTTGCGGCAGCACCCGGTTCGCCACCGCCAGCAGATACTGGCCGGCCTGCGTCAGGCGCAGGTTGCGCCCTTCGCGCAGCCAGACGTCGGTGCCCAGTTGCTGCTCCAGCTTCTTCATGCTGTGGCTCAGGGCCGACTGGGTCAGGTGCAGCACGCCTGCGGCGGCCGTCAACGAGCCTTGTTTTTCGACCTGCTGGACGATGCTGAGGTGGATGCGTTCAAGCATTTGAATGAGCCAAGTTCATGGATGTATGAAATAAGACCATTATACTTCATCGATTCCCCCCGCTATCATCCATCCTCTTGCTGTTGGCATTCTTCGCCCTCGCGCATCACTCCCTATGAAAGCAAACATGACACGTCCATTGCGCTTAGTCGCCGTCTCCGGCGGCCTGCAACGTCCTTCCAAGGCGGCAGCCCTGGCAGAGCACCTGATGGACCTGATCGCCGATGAAGTGCTGTGCGAACAACGCCTGGTCGAACTGGGCCAGCTGGCCCCGCAGTTCGCCGGCGCGACTTGGCGCTCCCACCTGCCCGACACGGTGGAGCGGGAACTGCTTGCGGTCGAGCAAGCCGACATCCTGGTGGTGGCCACACCGGTCTATCGCGGCGCGTACACGGGACTGTTCAAGCACTTCTTCGACTTCATTGATCAGGATGCCCTGATCGACAAGCCCGTCTTGCTGGCGGCCACCGGCGGCAGCGAGCGCCATGCCCTGATGATCGACCACCAGTTGCGGCCGCTGTTCAGCTTTTTCCAGGCACGCACCTTGCCGCTGGGCGTCTATGCGACCGACCAGGATTTCCTCGACTACCGGCTGCACAACGCGGCCCTGATCCAGCGCGCCACGCTGGCGGTCCAACGGGCATTGCCCTTGCTCGGCTTGACGCGCCAGGCGCAATCGGCCACCGCTGAAGAGCTGGTCTCGGCCTGATACGCATTCCCACGCTGAGCAAGCAACATATTCATCTTTTCGCAGCAAACAGGACACCAGATCACCATGAGCCAAGATTTTGCATTCAGCATCAAGAGCATTGTTTTCGATGAAAACTATCACCCATCGGACAGCACGCGCCTGACGACCAACTTTGCCAATCTGGCCAGGGGCGAGCGTCGCCAGGAGAACTTGCGCAACACACTGAAAATGATAGCCAACCGCTTCAACAACCTGGCGCATTGGGACAACCCGAAGGCAGACCGCTACGCCGTCGAACTTGAAATCATTTCCGTCGCGTTGAATATGGATGCCGCAGGCGCGAATATTCCACTGATCGAGATATTGAAGCCGAATATCCTCGATAAAAAAACCGGAGAGCGCATCGACGGCATCGCCGGTAATAACTTCTCTTCCTACGTGCGCGATTACGACTTCAGCGTGCTGCTGCCAGAGCACAACGATAATCAATCCACATTCAGCACGCCAGAGAACTTTGGCGATTTTCATGGAAAGCTGTTCAAGCACTTTGTCAAATCAGATGCCTACAAAGCGCGCTTCCGCAAGGCGCCGGTGATCTGCCTCAGCGCCTCGAGCAGCAAGACCTATCAGCGCACTGAAAACCAGCACCCCATCCTGGGTGTCGAGTATCAACAAAATGAGTTCTCCTCGACGGATGCATATTTCGAGAAAATGGGGATGCAAGTGCGCTATTTCATGCCGCCAAACAGTGCTGCACCGCTGGCGTTTTATTTTATCGGCGACCTGCTGGGCGACTACAGCAATCTTGAGCTGATCGGCACCATCAGCACGATGGAGACATTCCAAAAGATTTATCGGCCCGAAATTTACAATGCCAATTCCGCGGCGGGGAAATGCTATCAGCCCAGCCTGAAGAATCAGGATTATTCATTGACGCAAATTGTCTATGACCGCGAAGAGCGCAGCCAGCTGGCTGTCAAGCAGGGCAAATATACGGAAGAGCACTTCATCAAGCCATACAAGAATATTCTTGAACAATGGACTGCCACCACGCTCTCTGCTTAATCACAATATACGAAATCACTATCATGAAAAAATTATTGCCTACTTCCACCGCCGGCAGCTTGCCCAAACCTTCCTGGCTGGCACAGCCTGAAAAACTCTGGTCGCCGTGGAAATTACAGGACGAGGAATTAATCGAAGGCAAACAAGATGCCTTACGTTTGTCACTGCAGGAGCAGCAGCAGGCAGGCATCGATATCGTCAGTGACGGCGAGCAAACCCGCCAGCATTTCGTCACCACGTTTATCGAGCATCTGAGCGGCGTCGATTTCGACAAGCGCGAGACCGTCAGAATTCGTGACCGCTACGATGCGAGCGTGCCGACCGTCGTGGGCGCCGTCAGCCGCACCAAGCCGGTGTTTGTGGAAGACGCCAAATTCCTGCGCCAGCAAACCACGCAGCCGATTAAGTGGGCCCTGCCGGGTCCCATGACGATGATCGATACACTGTATGACAGCCACTATAAAAGCCGCGAAAAGCTGGCCTGGGAATTCGCCAAGATCCTCAATCAGGAAGCCAGGGAACTGGAGGCGGCCGGCGTCGACATCATCCAGTTTGACGAACCCGCATTCAATGTGTTCTTTGATGAGGTCAATGATTGGGGAATCGCCACCCTGGAAAGGGCGATCGAAGGGCTCAAATGCGAAACGGCCGTGCACATTTGCTATGGCTACGGCATCAAGGCCAATACCGACTGGAAAAATACGCTGGGCTCCGAGTGGCGCCAATATGAAGAATCGTTCCCCAAGCTGCAGCAATCGAATATCGACATCATCTCGCTGGAATGCCACAACTCGCGTGTGCCGATTGACCTGATTGAACTCATTCGTGGCAAAAAAGTGATGGTCGGGGCCATCGACGTGGCAAGCAATACCATTGAAACGCCGGAGGAAGTGGCCGACACCCTGCGCAAGGCGCTGCGCTTTGTCGATGCCGACAAGCTCTACCCGAGCACCAACTGTGGCATGGCGCCCTTGTCTCGTCGGGTGGCACGAGGAAAATTGCATGCGCTCAGCGCCGGCGCAGAAATCATCCGCGGAGAACTCTCCTAGCAGGCGGGTGACATACTGAGCAGGTGCGTTTTGCCTTGCCGTACTGAGCACAGTGTGTGCAACTTTATTGATAATCACATCAGGTGCACGATGCAAGTGTGTACCTGGCCCTGCGGGTAAACCCCGCAGGGCATTGCGCCAGACGATGAAAATATCCGCAAATGAGTTTGCCACCAATTAAATCTTGCCCCGAACATTAAACCTTCGTCAGCTCCATTTAGCGCTTATCCGTGCTGGCTCCCATGACCATGTTCTCTGCATCGGGACGGTCGCTAATCTCCTCAATCCCTTTCTTAATCACCGCAGCCAGTCGCATCGATTGCTGACGCTCTGCAGTGGCGAGAAACGATGGCATCAGTTCGCGCGGTACCTGTCCATGTTGCAGAGCCAGTTCGTAGAAGGATATCCGCTGCGCTTCAGTGAGCGTTTTTTTCTCAAGGCAACAATCTGTGGATACTATCGCCTGCAGCGCCCACATGCCGAATACTTCACCGCTATCAATCGCCGTTCGCGCAACCTGTATGGCGCCATTTTCAATGGCCCAGGAAATTGCCCGGCAAGGCTGTTCGTCTTGGCGCGCAAGCTGTTCCTTTAGCCTTTTTTGCAGTTTGATGGTGAACGCCAATCCTTGCAGACTTGCTTTTTCTGCAGCCACGCATACAGCCTTGTTGGGAAAATCGGATGCATTTGCATTGACCGCCTCCAGGAAAACTATCTCTGCATTGCGGTATTCCCCCTTGTTGACCATGAAGAGGTAGGAACCTGCCACACGCTCAAATGCCACCTCGCGCTTGCGAGCGGCAATTTCAAAATCCTTGGGGCCAAAGATGGCCCAAACAGAGCATCCCGCGAAAGCCAGCAGGCCAAGTAGCATCAGCTTCCAGAATACCTCTCCCCGGGTTCTTGCAATCAATATCAAATTCACCAATAGCGTTGTCAACCAGATAGCGGGCGCCACGGTAAAGATCAGGAACATGCCTGTGTAATGATCTTTCAATTGGAACGGGAGGATATATCCAGCGACGAATGCAGCAATCAAGGATAGCCAGAAGTAAGCTTGCAGACCGACAGCATTGCGCATATTTGCTCCCATAGTGAGACTTTTTTCGTTCACTGGTGAGGTGATCTCTGTCGCTCTGACATCTGACGTTCCCGTTATCGTTATCGTTTGATCAGGATCTAATGAATTTAGATGTCCCCTACCAGCCAATGGCGGCAGCCGAACGGGCTTGCTGCAAATCCGCGCGTAGCGCTTTTAACTGTGTTTCAGAAACGTCGATACGCTCGATTCCGGCGAGAGTGACGCGCCAAGCATGGCGACGGTCGAAGACAATCGAACCATCTGGTTCTTGCACTGTGACACTAGGTGGAGCATCTTCACTGGACCAGTAAGCAATGACATTGATGGTTGCCGGATCGGCGCCTTTAATTTTTTGGCCGCCGTAATACGCTGCATGATTGTCTGCAGCTAACTCTTCCAACCCACCCGACGATATGGCAAGGCCATCCTTTCTAAGTACCAGCAATTCGTGAAACGTCGCTGCATCAGCACCTGGGATAGGCTGATCCCTGTGCAAGACCCAGGTGCCATCGGTATGGAAACTCGTGTAGTGCATCGATGTTTTTGGTGGGACGGGTTTTATTTTTTCAAAATCGAGAGGTGGAGTCAGTGACAGGCGGCGCCCGTGTACGAACTGGTTCGTGCCATCGCTGAGAAAGGAATCGTTGCCGGGAAGGGCCGCCAGCGTTTCAAAGTCGACGGGGCCATCAATATATTTTTGAAACAGGAGCAACTCTGACACACGTGGCCGTAACAGCTCACCAGGTATTCTCTGCACAACACGGTGGACGCGGTAGATCGAATTTCCAAACTGCGTATAGTTCAGGCCGCCGAACGAACGCGTATGCAGCGTAGCCGGACAGCTACTGAAAAGACCCTCGATAAGACGGTTTTCTTCGTCAACCCAGCTAACCGTGCATGTTTTAACCGGATTCATCATTCGGCCAGCTGCCGCCAGGAACGCCAGCATGAGCACAATGCCCAAGCCAACAATGAACTTTGATATATTTTGCCAAATCACTGTGCCAGGGTACTGATCTTGATATTCTGGATGGTAATCGCTGCTTTTTCTCTGGCGCACACTTCTCTATCACTGGTGCTTTTTTCCATGGATGCACACACTCGTGCGAGCAAGGTGGGAGCTTGTCTGTAGCATATGAGTTCGCTGAGCATGTCCATATCCGCAGCTTACTGGATGCTGAAAGCCGGTAAGTTGACATCCGTCATGAACACTGCTGACGGCATAAACCGCCTTATGCCTAAGCCAGCCGCACCAGCATCCCCCGCAAGCGCTCCACCATCCGTGCCCGCAAGGCTGCGTTCAGCAGCGGCGCCACTTGCGCAAAAGCGTCCGCGATGCGCACCAGCAAGGCATCGAGATACTCCTCCGCCTGCTGGCGCGTGGCGAAGCCGAAACGGGTGTGATCGCGCAGCATGGCGTCGCGCGTGATGTCGCGGCGGCCGGCGCTCACTTGCATGACCAGCGTTTGTGGGTCGTCTTCCGTATCCGGCACAACATCGAACGCGGGCGAGAGGCGCCAGCGCTGTTCATCCAGGTGGAACAGCACGGCGTGGTTGCGCGGATGGTCGTCGTTGTTGCCGACGACGCCGTTGAAGACCATGCGGCCGAACAGCTCGATGGCGTCTTCCGGTGGCGCGCCGATGCGCCGGAGCTCCTCGGCCAGGCGGGGATAGCTGGCGTCATCGCTGTCGGCCGCGTCCACCGGCGGATATTGCACTTGCAGCAGCGAAGCGGCACTGACCGTCATGACGCGTTGCGCACCGCGCCGGTCGTAACGCAGGATGCGCACGACGCTGCGTTCGGCCGTCAACGCATGGTGGCGCGTGTCGGCGAAACGCAGGCCGGCCGCCTTGCCCCATTGCATCGTTGCATGTTCCAGTAGTGCCAGGTCGACCGTATCGGTCATCAGTCCCGGTTTCACCAGCCAGTAATCTTCACCGTCCTGCACCGTGGCCTTCGGCCGTGCGCCGCCCATGCTCGGGGTTGCGAACAGGCGCTTGCGCAAGGGCGCATTGAGTGGCGGCCGGCTGTCCGCGATGGCCAACAGTTCCTGCACCAGTGCGTCAAGCTGATGTAGCCTGGGGCTGGCCAGCTTGGCAATGTTCGGTTTGGGCGTATCGCCCACGGCCAGCGCACCCCAGCGGTCGCCGTTGCCGGACAGGCGCAAGAACTGGATCGCCGTGGCTTTTTCGCCCAGCTGGTGTTCGCGGCGTATCAGCATCTGCCCCCAGGAATCCGGACTCGCGTCGCGCAGCACATCATGCAGGCCGCCATAGCGGCGCGCCAGGTGTTCCATGCCGGGAATGAAAGGCAGATTGACGGGATCGATGCTCCAGGACAAGCCTGCATCGGCATAGCTGGGCGCGTACAGAAAGCTGCCGATGCCGGTCTGCGCATCGAGCACATAGCGGCCCACCACTACCCACGCGCCGTTGTCGGGCCGCTGCAGATAGACAAATAAGGGACGGCTAGAAGTAGCCATCGTCGCCCTCGTTCAAGGCGGGGCGGCTGCGGATGTTGGGGCTGTCCATTTGCCACAGCGCCACGTCGGGTTCAGGCGCCGTGATGGCGAGGATGCCGAGTACGTGGAAGGCGGCCAGGAACAAGCCCACGTTGACGGACGCTTCGCCCCGTTCCATGCGCTGCAGGGTGGGATGCGAAATGTCGAGGCGGGCACACAGGTCGCGTGCCGTGATGTTTTGCTGCACCCGCTGCTTGCGCACGCACTGGCCCCATATCCTGAGCCGCTCGTTGACGAGCGTCGGCATGGCGTCTTCCGGGCGGGCACGTTTTGTCATGATATGAAAGTGAACATATTTTTTATATTGTAGTCCTTAATTGAAAGAATATGTTTGTTAATGTTTCATGATATATAAACATAAAATTGAACTTAAGCGTTATAAATACAATTTTATGTTCATCTATATTCCTCAGTTTCTTGCCGCACGAAAATTTTCGCCATCTATCGCAGGAGTGCGCTAGGCTGTCGCTGTTTGCCGTACAGTTAAGCAACTCCCGTAACACCCATCGCCCGCCGCTGCTCTTTGCCGCAGCGCCTGCTGGCGCGATGCTGTCTCGCTTTCACCCGTATTGACCTGGCCGATAGGACCGCATGATTTTATTCCGTACCCCCCATTTTTCTTCCCCGCGCCAGCCCTGGCGCGGCTGGCTATTGCCGCTGCTATTGAGCCTGCTGCTGGCGTGCTCGTTATCGGCGCCACCGGCCTGGTCGCAGCCCGTCGACGATGCCGCCACGGCCGACCAGCGCCTCGATGGCTTGCGCAAGCAAATTACGACCATCCAGAAGGCGCTCGATGGCGAGGCCGAGCTCGATGATGCGGCCCTGTCGCAGATGCGTGCCGATGCGCTGGCGGCCAGCGCCGAAGCGGACAAGGTGGCCGATGCGCTCGCGCCGACGCTGTCCAGCGTGCAGGCGCGGCTGGCCGAGCTGGGCAAGCCGGCGGCGGGCGTAAAAGATGCGCCCGACGTGGCGGCGCAGCGCAGCCAACTGGACCGCACCAGCAGCGCGCTCGATGCGCAAGTCAAACTGGCGCGCCTGCTGGCCGTGGAAGCGACGCAGGCGTCCGAGCAAGTGTCGACGGTGCGCCGCGCGCAGTTGCAGGCGCGCCTGGGCGAGCGCACGGCGTCGATACTCGCCGGCTCATTCTGGAAACAGCTGCATGCGGAATTGCCGCAGAACTTGCAGCGCCTGCGGGCGCTGGAGCTGGAATTGGCGAATGCGGCCAGCGCCACGCCGTGGTCGGCCTGGGGCGGCTTGCTGGCCGGTATCCTGGCCGTGATCGGCGCCAGCGTCTGGGCTTCGCGTTATCTGCTGGTGCTCACGGCCACGCGCGTGCCGCATGGCCGCTTGCGCCGCTCCTTGCATGCGCTGGCCGTGCTGGTGCTGGCGGCGGCCACGCCGGGCCTGGTGGCTGAATTGCTGGCCATGGGTTTGCGCTGGGATGGCGGCCTGTCTGAAAAAACCTCGACTTTCCTCAGCAGCTTGATCGGCATCATCTGTTTTGCCGGTTTTACGGCGGGCCTGGGCCACGCGCTGCTGTCGCCCTGGCGCGTGTCGTGGCGTTTGCTGCCCCTGCCCGACGCGCTGGCGCACCGCTTGCGCCATTTTCCGTCGACGTTTGCCTTCATCGTGGTGCTGGTGTGGGCCACGGAGCGCGTCACCATCGTCATCAATGCGGGCTTGTCGACGGCCGTGGCCGTCAATTGCATCGTCGCCCTGGTGATGAGCACGACCATCGCCTATGGCCTGATGCGCGCCGAGCGCTGCTGGCGCCTGTTGCGCGAGGCCGATCCCGCCACCCTGGTCACGCCGCTGTGGCTGCGCTGCGTCACGGTGCTGCTGTGGCTGGCGCTGGCGTCGAGCGTCATCAGTTTGCTGGTCGGCTATGTGGCCTTCGGCAGTTTTATCGCCAAGCAAATCGCCTGGGTCATCGTGGTGGTGGGCAGCACCTATCTGCTGACGGTGCTGGTCGATGATATCTGCATGCTGCTGGCCTCCACGCCGCCGCCGCCGGATGCCGCCCATCCCGTGCTGGCCACGCCCAAGGCGCGCGACCAGGCGGCCGTGTTGTTGTCGGGCATCGGCCGCGCCATCGTCGTGCTGCTGGCCCTGATGCTGCTGCTGGCGCCGTTCGGTGAAGGTCCGGGCGAGCTGTTCCAGCGCGTCGGCAAGCTGCAGGATGGCCTGGCCATCGGCGAAGTGGCGATCCGCCCTGCCGCGCTGATCCAGGCCCTGCTGGTGCTGGTTGTCGGCTTTATCGCGCTGGGCCTGTTCAAGCGCTGGCTGCAAAACAGTTATTTGCCGACCACCAATCTCGATACGGGCATGCAAGTGTCGTTCATCACCCTGTTCGGCTACATCGGCGGCGTGCTGGCCGTGGCGCTGGCCCTGTCGGCGGCCGGCATCGGCCTGGAACGCATCGCGTGGGTGGCGTCGGCCTTGTCGGTGGGTATCGGTTTTGGCTTGCAGGCCGTGGTGCAGAACTTCGTTTCCGGCCTGATCCTGCTGGCCGAGCGCCCTGTGAAAGTGGGCGACTGGGTCTCGCTCGGCGGCGTGGAGGGCGACATTCGCCGCATCAATGTGCGCGCCACGGAAATTCAACTGGGCGACCGCTCCACGGTGATCGTGCCGAACTCGGAATTCATCACCAAGACGGTGCGCAACGTGACCCTGGCCAATCCCCTGGGCCTGGTGCAAGTCAAACTGCCGCTGCCGCTGGGCACGGATGCGCAGGCGGCGCGCGCGCTGATCCTGTCCACCTTTGTCGATAATCCTGACGTGCTCGACACGCCGGCGCCCAGCGTGCAGCTCGACGGCATAGACAACGGCCTGTTGCTGTTCAACGCCACCGGCTATGCCTCGTCGCCGCGCCTGTCGTCGGGCATCCGCAGCGCCCTGCTGTTCGAGCTGCTCAAGCGCCTGGACGAGGCGCATATCGCGATTGCCAAGCCCAGCACGATGGTGCTGAGCACCGTGCCGGCGCAGCCGGAGTCGCCGGCCATCTCGGCGGCTGTACCCGCACCGACGGTGGCGCCCGCACCCGTGCCGCCGCTGACGAGTTAGTCAGCGCACGGTCGACCACAGCAGCGCCGCCAGGTACAGGCCGATGCCGAACGCCGTGTGGGCCATCAGGCTGCGCAGGCGGGCAGCGGTCGGATGCGGCGTCTTGCTGGCGGCGATGCCGGCGCCCATGCCCGGCTGCAAGATGCAAAACGGCGCGGCCACGCTCACCAGGCCCGCCAGCAGCGCCGGCGCGAACGTCGGCTGGCGCACCCACTCCTGTCCCACTAGCGCCAGCAGCACGGCCGCAAACAGCACGCCGATCACGTAATGGGCGGTCCAGCCCAGCACAGCCTCGTCGCGTACGGGCGCCGCCTGGGCGATGTTGAGGTGGCTCAAGGTGCCGCGTGGCAGATGGCCCAGCCAGCGTCCCACCATCGCCAGGTTCAGCGAGGGGATGCACCAGAAGCGCTTCAAGGCCACCGCCCACACATCCATCACCGCCGTCGCGCCCACGCCGATCGCCAGCGCATCGAGCCAGAGTATTTGCATCGTTATCACCTTATAACATTCAATAGATTGCTTGAATGTTATAAGGGTGCTAGCATCGTGTCAATGAAAAATGCTGATATTGAATTGCTCACCGGTTCCGCCGCGTTTGCCCATATTTTAGGCAGCGCGCCGCGTCTGCACCTGCTCGGGCAGATCGCGCAGGGCGAATTTGCGGTGGAGCAGCTGGTGGAGTTGACGGGCCTGTCCGTGGCGAATACCTCCCAGCATTTGCAGCAGCTGCGGCGCGCCGGCTTCGTGCAGGCGCGGCGCGACGGCAAGCGCGTGCTGTACCGGCTCGGTAGCGGCCCCATCGTGCAGCTGCTGGCCGCGCTGGAGCTGTATGCGCAGCATCAGCGCAGCGAATTGCAGGCCCTGAGCCGGGGCGACCACGTGGAAGCGATCACGGGCGACGAGTTGCTGTCGCGCTTGCAGGAAGCCAGCATCACCGTGCTCGACGTGCGTCCCGCGCAGGAATTTGCCGCCGGGCACTTGCCTGGTGCGATCAATATTCCCTTTGATGACTTGCAGCGCCGCCTCGGCGAATTGCCCGCGAACGCAGAAATCGCCGCCTACTGCCGCGGCCCGTATTGCGTGCTGTCCGTGCAAGCCGTGGCCGCCTTGCGCCAGCACGGCTTGCATGCGCGCCGTCTCGGCAGCGGTTACGACGACTGGCAGGCGGCCGGCTTGCCTGTCGTGCAGGCGGCGTGATGGCGATCCCGAACAGCAAGCAGGAACTGGTCGAAGCGATTACCACCACGTACGCCAAGCTGACGCAGGAGCTGGCGCGCGTGCCACCGGCCTTGGCGCGCGATCCCGTACTGGAAGGGCAAGTGAAGGGCACGCGCATGAGCGTGTGCGATCTGCTTGCCTACCTGGTGGGCTGGAACGAGCTGGTCCTGCATTGGCACGCGCAGCTGCGCGACGGCAAACGCATCGAGGACATCGCCTTTCCCGCCGAAGGTTTCACGTGGAACGCTCTGGGCGCCCTGGCGCAGCGCTTCTATGCGGACCATGCTGAACTGGACATGGACGACTTGCTGCAACGCCTGGAGCAGGCGAAAGACCAGCTGCTGGCGCTGATCAACGCGCATGACGATGCGCAATTGTATGGCCAGCCCTGGTACACGCATTACACGATGGGGCGCATGATCCAGTTCAATACATCGTCGCCGTATGCGAATGCGCGCACGCGCTTGCGGGCCTGGCTCAAGACCTTGTAGTGGCTCCTGCGCGCTTGCACGATTATCTCAGTACGCTCAGAAAATTTTTCAGGCAGGATAGTGGTTTCACGCGTAACTATCTGAAGGATCGCCATGCTGACCATCGCCCTCGCCCAGATGAATCCCACCGTGGGCGACTTCGACGCCAATGTCGCCGCCATCACTGCGTGCATGCAGCGCGCCAGCGAGGATGGCGACGATCTGCTGGTGTGTCCCGAACTGTCGCTGTGCGCGTATTACCCGGGCGACCTGTTCGAGGATGCCGCCTTCCTGCGCGCCATGCAGCAGGCGCTCGATACCCTGTTGCAGGCGTCCACGCGCTGGCCGGAACTCGTCACCGTCATCGGCACGGCGCGGCCCAACCCCGGCGTCGGCAAGCCCCTGTATAACGCCTTGCTGGCCATCCGTGACGGGCAGATCGTGGCCGAATACTACAAGCAGCTGCTGCCCACGTATGGCATCTTCGACGAGGGCCGCCATTTCGAGCCGGGCCCGCCCGGCGCCTGCACCTTATCCATCGCTGGCTGCAAGGTCGGCTTCATGATTTGCGAGGATGGCTGGAACGACGATGGCCGTGCCTACGCCGTCAACCCTTTCGAGGCCTTGCATGCGGCGCGACCCGACCTGGTCGTCAGCATCAACGCCAGCCCGTCCGACATCGGCAAGCGCGCGCAGCGCCACGCCGTGTTTGGCGCCGCCTGCGCACGTGTCAACTTGCCCCTGCTCTTCGTCAACCAGGTGGGCGGCCAGGATCAACTCGTGTTCGACGGCGCCTCGTTCGCCCTCTCGCCGACCGATGGCGTGCAATTCGAGGCGGCCCGCTTCGTCGAAGATTTTCAATTGCTGCGCTTTGCCGATGGCCGTTTTAGCCGTACCGATGGCGCGGCGTTTCCCGTACCGGACCCGGACGGCCTCCCCGCCGTGGAGTTTGCGCGGCGCCAGATCGTGCTCGGTTTGCGCGACTACGCGCGCCGCTGCCGCTTTACGAAAGTGGTGGTCGGCTGCTCGGGCGGCATCGATTCGGCGCTGACCCTGGCCCTGGCCGTCGAGGCGCTCGGCGCCGACAACGTGGTGGGCATCACCATGCCGTCCGTCTTTTCCAGCGCCGGCTCCGTCACCGATTCCGTCGCCCTGTGCGCCAACCTGGGCATCGCCCTGACCACGCATCCGATCCGCGACATCGTGGCGCAGTACGAGGCCGGCTACGCGGGGGCATTCGACGGCAAGCTGCAGGGGCTGCCGCTGGAAAACCTGCAGGCGCGGGTGCGCGGCACGATCCTGATGGAGTACTCGAATGCCTTCGGCGCCCTGCTGCTCACCACCGGCAACAAGAGCGAAATCTCGGTGGGCTACTGCACCCTGTATGGCGACACGAATGGGGGGCTGGGGTTGATCGGCGACCTGTATAAAACCGAGGTGTTCGCCCTGTCGCGCCACCTCAACGCCAGCGCCGGGCGCGCACTGATCCCCGCCGCCGTGCTCGATAAACCCCCGTCGGCGGAACTGGCGCCGGGCCAGCGCGACACGGACAGCTTGCCGCCCTACCCCGTGCTCGATGAAATTTTGAAGTGGCATATCGAGGGACGGCGTTTGCCGGCGCAGGAAAGCGCGCAAGCACTGACCCTGGTCGACCAGCTGCGCGAGACGGACGAGGGGCGCGCGCTGGTGACGCGCATCCTCGGCATGGTCGCCCGCAACGAGTATAAACGGCGCCAGGCGGCGCCCATCATCCGCGTGCGTTCGCGCGCCTTTGGCAGCGGGCGCCAATTGCCGATCGCCGCCCATTACCCTACCGGAGACGACGCATGACCCTCGCCTATTCCGCCGATGCGGCCATCCTGATCGGCCGCTTCCAGCCTTTTCACAATGGCCATGCCGGCTTGCTGCAGAAGGCGCTGGCCACCGCCACCCAGGTGGTGGTGGTGCTCGGTTCCGCCTTCCATGCACGCAGCCCGAAGAACCCGTTTACGTGGCAGGAGCGGGCCGCCATGATCGCCGCGACGTTGCCCGAGGGGCAGCGCGCGCGCGTGCATTACGTGGCCGTGCGCGATTACTACGACGATGGCCTGTGGGCCGATGCCGTGCGGCGCGCCGTGGCGGGCGCCGTGCCCGCAGCGCAACGTGTGACCCTGGTGGCTTGCTTCAAGGACGCCACCAGTTATTACCTGCACCACTTTCCCCATTGGCAGCTGCTGAACCTGGAGATCGATCCCGGCGCGCCCATCGGCGCGACGGCGATCCGCAACGTGCTGTTCGAAGCCGAAGACGTGGATGTGTCGCTGAGCGCCGTGGCGCAGCTGCTGCCGGCGGCCATCGGCCAGTATGTCAAAGCGTGGACCTTGCTGCCGTGGTACGCGCCGCTGGTGCAGGAATATCGCGCCATCGAGGCGTACAAGGCGCGCTGGCGCATGGCGCCGTATGCGCCCATCTTTTGCACCGTGGACGCACTGGTGCAGACGGGCGGCCACGTTTTACTGGTGCGCCGTGGCGGCTATCCGGGCAAGGGTTTGTGGGCCTTGCCCGGCGGCTTCCTGGAGCCGCGCGAACGCCTGCTGCAGGGGGCCCTGCGCGAACTGGCGGAAGAAACCCAGCTGGGCGTACTGGCGCCCACCCTCGTCGAGGCGCTGGTCGGCGTGGCCGTGTTCGACCACCCGGACCGCAGCCAGCGCGGACGCACCATCACGCATGCGCATTATTTCGACCTGAAGACGCGCCAGCTGCCGGCCGTGACGGCGGCCGACGATGCGGCGCTGGCGCAGTGGGTGCCCGTGGCCTCGCTGCCGGCCATGGAAGAGCAATTCTTCGAAGACCACTTTCATATCCTGAACCATTTCCTCAAGCTTACGCACGAGGGGCGCTGACGGACAAGGGAAGCCCGCAGCGCCCGGCGGCGCTCAGGACGTCATGCGCTCCCAGCCATGTTTGACGGCCGCCTTGAAGTTGTCCCACGCGGACTGGGGATACGTGTGCTCCCACGTGGAACGCAGGTCCGCTTCCACCTCGTCCCATGGGCGGCCCCGGTAGCTGTCGCTGTTGGCCATGGAGTGGCCATAGCGGTAGGCGGGATCGTAGTCCTCGAAGCGCGCGCCGGTGGCGACATAGGTGGCGCTCCAGTGGCTGCGGTAGTACTGCTCGTCGTCGTCGCTGGTGCCGGGCAGGTTGTCGGCGCCGGGGTAGCGGCGTACGTTGGCGCCCGCGTCGGAAGGGGGCGGCGATGCCATGCCGCCCGCAAATTGCTGCGACCTCGCCGTCTCGTTCAGGTTGCCGGCGGACGTGCCTTGCTGCGATGGCGCGCTGGACTGCATGCTGGCGCCCTGGCGTGTCGCGCTGTCGTTGTGCGGCGCGCCTTGCCAGCCGCCGGCGCGCCAGTTGTCGGCGTGCGCATCGATGTCGAGCGGCGCGTAGCGCTCGACGAGGTCGGTGGCGCGCTGGATATCGGCGTCGCTCGCCCCTTCCAGTGTCAGCACGACATGCCCGCGCCGCACGGCTTCCGCATAGATGTGGCGGTCGGCGTGGCTGCCGAACAGGTCCGTAAAGAAATGCTTGACGCTGTCGAGCAGGCTGTCGCTGTCGTCGCGGCGGATGTTTTCCGTGGCGGACATATCTTCACTACCCGCATCGTGCAGGCGGATGCTGGCGCCGGGGAAGCCAGCCGTGATCAGGTCGTGCCGGGCGCGCTCGGCCATGTCGCGCAGGGCGAAAACTGCTGCCAATGTATGTGCCATGATGGTCTCCAATCGGTGAACAACGTCCTTCCAGTGTAGGCCGTGTCAAGCGAAAGGGGCGCTCGTTTGCCGCTTGGAAATCGTTGTGTTCAGCAAATATTGACGACGTGAAATCTCAGTCCGGCGTACCGACGAACGCGCGCAAAAAATCGATAAAGGCGCGCACCTTTTCCGCAATATGCTGGGTGTTCGGATACACGGCATACACGCCCTGCTGCGGGAACACGACGTCGGGCAGCAGGCGGCGCAAACGTCCCGCGCGCACTTCCGCTTCCACCAGCCACTGCGGCAGCAGGGCCACGCCGCAGCCGCCCAGGGCAAAGCCCAGCAGGGCCGAGGCGGAGTCGGAATGGATGGCGGCGTCGTCCTGCGCGGCGAAGGCGGCGGCGCCGTCCGGCGTCTGCACCTCCCAGCGCAGCGGCGAGGCCAGGCGGCTGTGTGCCAGCCAGCGCGCGCGTTGCAAGTCGGGCAAGCTGGCGATGTCCCTGGCGGGCAGGCTGGCCAGGTAGGCGGGCGAGGCGACGGGCCAGATCGCGTAAGGCTCGATCAGCGCGGCGCGGTAGCTCGAATCGTTGAGTGAACCCATGCGGATGGCCAGGTCGTAGCGGCCCGAGATCAGGTCTTCATGCGAGGACGACGAGGAATGCTGGATCTGCAGCTGCGGATGGGCGGCGGCAAAGGCGATCAGCGCGGGGATCACCGTACGGCTGCCGTACTCGACGGTGGTGGTCAGGCGCAAGGTGCCGCGCAAGCCCTGCTGGCCCTGGCGCGCCGTTTCGATGGCGCCGTGCGCTTCGCTCAGCACGCGCTGGCAATCTTCGTAAAAACGCCGCCCCACGTCGGTCAGCGCCAGGCTGCGCGTGCTGCGCGTGAGCAGCGACACGCCCAGCTCCGCCTCCAGCTGTTTCAAGTTGAAACTGACGACGGCCTTGCTCTGGCCCAGCACGGCGGCGGCCGCCGTCAGCGAACCGGCGTCGACGATGGCGATGAAAATACCCAAGCGGTCAAGACTGATCATAAATAAGAATGAGGAGGCATGCGGGTTGTAGAGGTTTGTCAAAATTTCTTTGACAGTGTAATCGGGGCTGGCCCATTACGCAAATGACGATGGGCGCTTAAGCTGGCCGTTTGCCATTCGGAGCACCATGGACTATCGCAAAAAAGTCGCGGCCATCTATCTGCTGGGGTTTTTCGTTGACCTGATCAACATGTTCATCACCAGCGTCGCCTACCCCGACATCGGCCATGCCCTGCACGCTTCGGTGGCGCAGCTGGCCTGGATCAGCACCGGCTACATTCTCGGCTTGACCATCGTCATCCCCGCCAGCGCCTGGCTGGCTGCCTATTATGGCAGCAAAACCGTGTTTATGGCATCGTTGCTAACTTTTTTATGCGCCAGCATCGGCGCCGGCCTGGCGCCCTCGATCGAGGCGCTGATTGCCTGGCGCTGCGTGCAGGGCCTCGGTGGCGGCTTGCTCATTCCGCTGGGCCAAAGCATGACCTACCAGTTATACAAACCTGCCGAGCGCCCTGGCCTGTCCTCCGTCATCATGCTGGTGGGCTTGCTGGCGCCCGCGCTGTCGCCCGCGCTGGGTGGCGTCATCGTCGATAGTCTTTCCTGGCGCTGGATTTTCTACCTGAACGTGCCATTCGCCGCGCTGGCGCTGCTGCTGGCCGCCTGCTGGCTGCGTCCCGACCCACCGCGCGCGCAAGTGCCCCGGCTCGACACGGGTGGCTTGCTGGCGGGTAGCACGGCCATCCTTTTGCTGTTGCTGGGCTTGACGATGCTGGGCACGCCCGGCGATGGCCTGGCTGGCGCCGGCGTGCTGGCGCTGGGCGCCGCCTGCGCCAGGGGCTACGTGCGCGGCGCGCTGCGCAAATCCACACCGCTGCTGAACCTGCGCCTGGCCACCGAACCGCTGCTGCGCGTCTCCATGCTGATGTATCTGCTGGTGCCGGGCGTCTTCATGGGCGTGAGCCTGCTGGCCATGCTGTACCTGCAGGGCGTGCTGGGCATGTCGGCATCCACGGCGGGTGCGCTGATGCTGCCGTGGGCGGTGGCCTCGTTTGCGGCCATTTCACTGACCGGCAAAAGCTATCGCCGCGTGGGTCCGCAACCGCTGTTTATCGCGGGCGCCCTGCTGCAGGCGGCGGGCATGCTGATGCTGCTGCGGGTGGACTCCGCGGGCCAGTTGTTCTGGCTGGCTGGCGCGTATGCCGTGATGGGTTTTGGCGGTGGCTTGTGCAGCAGCACGGCGCAAAGCACGGCGTTTTTGCGCACGCCGGACGGGCAATTGAGCCAGGCCAGCGCCGTGTGGAATATCAACCGCCAGCTGGGATTTTGCCTGGGCGTGGCGCTGCTCAGCGTACTGCTCAATGGCTTGCTGGCGGCGCAGGGCATTGCATCGCTCGACGACCCCGCCCAGCACGCGCGCGCGGTGCAGGTTTTTCACTGGTGTTTTGCCCTCGCCGCCGCCTCGTGCGTGCTGCCGCTGGCGCTGTGCGCGCGCATCGATAACCGCGCCGTTCTCGACCTTTTACATCACCATGGAGTAGCGAAAAAATGAACGCAACGAACCCCTGTTTTGACGACGTTTTATCCACGCACGCGCTGATCCGCGACTGGCTTTCCGGCGAGGCGGCGGCACCAGAATATTGCGCCCAATTGCTGGTGCGTTTTGCACCCGCTTTCACGATGGTGGCGCCCGGAGGCAAGCAGCTCGATCACGCCGGCTTGACGGCATTTTTCCGTGCTGCCGGCGGTAGCCGTCCGGGTTTGCAGATGCGCCTTTCCGACCTCGTTTTAATCCAGGACAGCGCGGCCGGCGCCACCGTGTCCTACCGCGAATGCCAGTCGCTGCCGGGTGGAGAAAACACCGAGCGCCTGTCGACCGTCGTGTATGACAAAACACCCACTGGCGCCCTGCTGTGGCGCCATCTGCACGAAACGTGGGTAGCTTAATTTAACTCAAATCATGCAAGTCTTTTTGCTGCGCCGGAGCGATGGAAAACTGCGAAAAAACCACTTCCAGGCCACCACGTTCCGGCGTGCAGCACATGGGCCCCACCAGATAGCGCGCGGCCACGGGAAACGGCGCCAGGCGCAGCAGCGGCCAGCGCTGGCCATCGGTGGAATACTGCACCCGGATCACGCCCTTTTCCACCGTCACGCGCAGCCAGAGGCCGTCCGGCATGGCGGGCGCCAAGCTGACGGCCCAGTCCGATTTATCCACCGTCAGCACGCTGCTCAACAAGAGCTGGCCGTCGGAAAATTCGACGCCGCACTTGATCCAGTTGTCCGCATCAATGCGCACCATCATGCCGGCCTGGTCGTACAGCGATGCGTACTGCGCCGCCACGTGCAGCTGCGCCGTAAAATCACCGTCGATTTGCGTGCCGAAAAAGTGGCCGCTGTCGCGTATAAAACCATACGAAGTCTTGCGCCAGAAGTCGGTTTTTTCATCCGTCGTCACGCGCAATTGCGCGCCGTCGGCGGACCAGTTTTCCGGTGGATTGAGCCAACTGCCTTGCGTGAACATCGCGTGCCTTTCCGAGTTAAAAAGATCACATAGTTTGCCCCCATCCCAGCGCCTTGTACAGGGCAATCGCATCGATGTAGGACGCCGTTTCCGCCAGCAGCGCTTCGCGCCGGATATCGAACAAGGCGCGCTGATTTTCCAGCACCGCCTGGTAGCTGCCGGCACCACCCTGATAGCGCGTGCTGGCAATGCCGAGCGCCGCATTGCCGTGGCGCGCCGACTGCAGCAATGACGCCAACCGCGTCTGGTTTTCCGCCAGCTGCGTGACGGCGTTTTCCACGTCTTCCTGCGCCATCAGTATCGTTTGTTCATAGCGCGCCAGCGCGCCCTGCGCCTCGGCCTGTGTACCGCGCAAACGTGCCCGCACGCTTCCCAGCCGGAAGGCCGGATAGCTGACGGAAGGTGCCACCTCGAAGGCGCGCGCACCGCCGTCGAACACGCCGCTGCCGCGCAGCGCGAAGAAGCCGAGGAAGCCGCCGAGACTCAGGCGCGGATACAGGTCCGCCGTGGCGGCGCCGACGTCTTCGCTGGAGGCGGCAAGCAGGCGCTCGGCGCGCACCACGTCGGGACGGCGCTTGATCAGCTGGTTGACGTCGCCCAGCGGCAGCTGGCCCGCCAGCGGCGCCTGTTGCCGCGGCGTCGTGGCCAGGGCGATGGCGCCGGGCGCTTGTCCGCTCAGCACATCGAGCCGGTATTGCGCCTGGAGTAAACCCGCCTGCAACGGCGGCAGCATTGCCTCGCTGCGCGCCAGGTTGGCCAGCGCGTTGTGGCGCTCTTCCGGCAAGCCGCCGCCGGCGCGGATGCGCGCGTCGGTCAATGCCACCGTATCGCGCCAGCTGTGCACCTGCGCCTGCGTCAGCGCCAGGTTTTGCTGGTAGCCCAGCGCCTCGTAGTAATTGCGCGCCACCTCGGCGGCGATCGTCAGCTGTACTTGCCGCAAGTCCGCCTGCGCCGCGTCGGCGCGCGCCTGTGCCGAGCGGGTGATATGCGCGAGGCGGCCGAACAGGTCGATCTCCCATTGCGCGTCGAAACCCACGCGCGTACTCGCATTGGCGGCGCGGCTGTCCGGCGTGTTTTGCCGCACCTGGCGCTGCCATCCCGCCTGGCTGGTGACGGCAGGCAGTTCATCGAGGCGGCGCTCGTCGAAGATGGCGCGCGCGGCCAGCAGGTTGGCCTGCGCCTGTGCGATATCGAGGTTGTGTTCGAGCGCGCTGGCGATCAGCTGCGACAGCCGTGCATCGTCGAAAAACGTCCACCAGGCGGCCGTTGCCGTTTGACCTGGCGCAAACTGCGCTTGCTGCGGGCTGGCCAGGGTGATGGCGGGCGTGCCCGGCGTGACGTAGGCGGGGCTGATGGCGCAGCCGGCCAGAATAGGGAAAAGGCAGACGAAATAGCGGTAATTTTTCATGGGGATTCCTTCAGCGCCTGCGACAAATCGCGGGCGCGCGGCGTGGCATGGTCGGCCGTGTGGCGGCGGGCCAAAAAGGTGTACACGGTGGGCAGCACGAACAGGGTGAAGAAGGTGCCGATCAACATGCCCGAGACGATCACCACGCCCAGGCCGAAGCGGCTGTTGGCGCCCGCGCCGGAAGCGAACAGCAGCGGCACCAGGCCCACCACCATGGCGGCCGTCGTCATCAAAATCGGGCGCAAGCGGATCTGCGCCGCCTTGCGGATGGCGCTGAGGCGGCCCAGCTGTTCATGCACCTGCAATTCATTGGCAAATTCCACCATCAAGATGCCGTGCTTGCTGATCAAGCCAATCAGGGTCACCAGGCCGATCTGCGTGTAGATGTTGACGGTGGCGTAGCCCAGCGCCAGCGGGATCAGCGCGCCGCAGATCGACAGCGGCACCGTGATCAGGATGATCAGCGGGTCCGTCAGGCTTTCATACTGGGCCGCCAGCACCAGGTAAATCACGACGACGGCCGCCAAAAAGGCCAGCAGCAGCGCATTGCCTTCCGTGGCGAACTGGCGCGCGTCCGATTGCCAGTCGTAGCTGAAGCCCGGTGGCAGCGTTTTGGCCACGCCATCGAGGAAGGTCACGGCGTCGCCCAGGGTCACGCCTGGTGCGGGCACGCCCTGGAAGGTGGCCGCGTTTTGCTGGTTGAATTGCGTCAGCATGTTCGGCTCGATTTGCTCCGTTACCGAGACCACGGCGGACAGGGGCAGCAGGCTGCCATCGTCGGCGCGCACGTACTGCTGCGTCAGGGCTTGCGCCGTGAGCCGCTGCTCGCGCGGGCTTTGCGCGATGACGTCATACGCGCGGCCATCCATGCCGAAGCGGTTCAGATAATTTTCGCCCACCAGCACGGCCAGCGATTCGCCGATGTCCTGCATGCGGATGCCCAGGCTGTTCGCCTTGGAGCGGTCCACGCGCACTTTGACCACCGGGTTGTTGTAATCGAGGTCGCTGTCGACGACGGCGAACAGGCCGCTTGCGCGCGCGCGCTGCTTGACGTCTTCCATGGTGCGGAACAGGGTGGCGTAATCCTGCGCGCTGCGCAGCACCATCTGCACGGGCAAGCCGCCGCTCGATCCGGGCAAGGGTGCCAGCTGGAAGGCGAAGATGCTGGTGCCTTCCACGTCGCCCACGGCATGCTGTAGTTCGGCCTGGATGACGGCCGCGTTGCGCGAGCGTTCGGCCCACGGCGTCAGGTTGATGCCGCCGATGCTCGATGCCGGGACTTCGCCGCCGTTGATGATCCAGCGCGAGTGCGTTTCGGGGATATTTTTGTAGATGGTATCGAGCTTGTACGAGAAGCGTTCGACGTAATCGAGGTTGGCGTGCTGCGGCGCCTTGATCGCTGTCAGCACGCTGGCCTGGTCTTCCGCCGGTGCCAGTTCGCGCTGCGGCATCAGGTACAAAAACGGCAAACTCACCATCACCAGCGCGGCGAAACCGGCGCTCAGCCAGCGGTGGTGCAGCGAGCGGTCCAACAGGCGCGCATAGCGCGTGGTCAAGCCTTCGAAGAAATGCTCGGCGGCGCGTGCCATGCGCCCTTCCGATTGCTTCGGCTGCAGCAGCAAGGAGCTCATCACGGGAGACAAGGTCAGCGCCACCACGCCAGACACCACCACGGCGCCGGCCAGGGTCAGCGCGAATTCCTTGAACAGCGCGCCCGTGAGTCCCCCCATCATGCCGATCGGCGCATACACGGCCGCCAGTGTGATGGTCATGGCGATGACGGGACCGGCCACTTCGCGCGCGCCGACCAGCGCGGCCGCCACGGGCGTCTTGCCTTCCTCGATATGCCGGTGCACGTTTTCCACCACGACGATGGCGTCGTCGACCACCAGGCCCACGGCCAGCACCATCGCCAGCAAGGTCAGTAGATTGATGCTGAAGCCGAAAGCCAGCATCAGCGCCGCCGCGCCCAGCATCGACAGCGGAATCGTCACGACGGGAATCAGCACGGAGCGCAAGGAACCCATGCACAAATAGATGACGATGACGACAATGAGAAGCGCTTCGAGCAGCGTGTGCGCCACCTCGTCGATGGACGACTGGATGAAGCGCGCCGTCTCGAACGCCAGCTCGACTTTCACGCCCGGCGGCAGGGTTTTCTGGATTTCTGGCAGCAGTTTCTTGATGCCGTCGACGATCACCAGCGGGTTGCCGCCGGGCGTGGGCGACAGGCCGAGATACACGGCCGGCACGCCGTCCATGATGCCGCTCGTCTCCGTGGCGGCCGCGCCCAGTTCCACCGTGCCCACGTCCTTCAAACGCACGAGCGATGCGCTGTCTTTGGCATCGCCGCCCTTGGTGATGACCATGTCGCGGAACTCCGCCACGCTGGTCAGATCCGTGTTGACGCTGATGTTCGAGACGACGAATTGTCCTTTCACTTTGCCGGGCGCCGCCTGGTAGTTATTGCGCCGCACGGCGTCGGCCACGTCGGCCGCCGTCAAGCCGCGCGCCGCTAATTTTGCCGGGTCGATCCACAAACGCATGGCCAGCTGCTGGCCGCCATACACGTCGACTTTCGCCACGCCGTCGATGGTGGCGAACATCGGCTGCACCACGCGCGCCAGATAATCGGTCAGCGCGGGCGCCGAGACGCTCTCGCTGGCAAAGCCCACATAGGCGACGGCCGAGGAGTCGCCGGCCGCGCGCTCGATGACGGGGTCAAAAGCGCCTTCGGGCAGCTTGTAGCGCACCTGGTTCACCTTGGCCATGACTTCCGTCAGCGCCTGCGTGGAATCGCGGTTCAGCTCCATGCGCACGGTGACCGTGCTGCTGCCCTGCACCGAGGACGACGTCAGGTAATCGATGCCTTCCACCGACGACACGGCTTGCGCAATCGGCTGCGTGACAAAACCCTGCATCAGTTCCGCCGAGGCGCCCGGATAGTTGGTGGTGACGGTGATGGTGGACGATTCGAGCATCGGGTATTGGCGTATCGGTAGCTGCAGGAGGGCGATCACGCCCAGCATCAGTATCAAGGTGCTGATCACCAGCGCCAGCACGGGGCGGCGTACGAACAGATCGGTAAATTTCATGGTGGCGCGCTCCTCTTACGAGCCGGCCTTGGGCGCGGCGCGTTTGGCCTCGTCCAGGGTGTTGGCCACCGCTTGCACGGCCATGCCGTCGGCCAGTTTCAGCTGGCCCGAAGCGACCACGCGCTGCCCTTCGCGCAAGCCGTCGATGATGGCTACGCGGCCCCCTGCCCGCTCACCCAGTTTCACGCCCACGCGCTTGACGGTGAGCGGCTGTTTGCCTTCCTGCTGCGCGACGAAGACCGTGTCGCCATAGGCGCTGTAGGTCACCGCCGTTTCCGGCACCGTCAGCTGCTGGCCCGCCGCTCGCGCCACGCGCACATTCGCGTACATGCCTGCTTTCAGGGCGCTGCGGGGATTGGCGAGCGTCGCCTGCACCTGCACCATGCGCGAGCGGGCGATCAGCGGGTCGATGGCGTTGATCTTCGCTGTAAAAACGTCGCCGGGATAGGCATCCACCAGCACTTGCACGGCCTGGCCCGGCGCCAGTTTCGCGCTGCTCTGTTCATCGAGGGCGAAGTTCACCAGCAGCGACTTCGTATCGATCAGGCTGGCTACCGTATCGGCCGTGTTCAGATACTGGCCCGCGTGCACCTTGCGGATGCCCAGCTGCCCCGCGAACGGCGCGCGGATGGTCTTTTGCGCGATCAGCGCTTCCGTCTGGCGCACGTCACCCATGGCCGCGTCGCGCGCGGCCAGGGCGCTATCCAATTGCTCCTGCGTGGCCGCCTTTTCCTTGACCATCTGCGCCGTGCGCGCATGGCTGTTTTCCGCGTTTTTCAACTGTGCGCGCTGGCGCAGCAGCATTGCCTGTTCTTGGGCGTCATTCAGCTGTACCAGCACGGCGCCAGCTGCCACCTGCTGCCCCGATTCGAAGCGGATGTGCGTCACGCGTCCGCCCGTTTCGGCGGCCACCTGCACCTGGCGCGCCGCTTCCAGCTCGCCCACGCCGGCGAAGTAGCGTTCCTGTGTGCCCAGCACGACGGGCACCAGCGCCACCTTGGTGGCCGGAGTGGCGGCGGCATCGGCCGCATGGGAGTCGGCACGGGGGTACAGCGCGGCGCCCGCGACGGCCAGGGTGATGGCCAGCGCGGAAGCGCCAACGAGTTTCGTATTCATGATGCAGTCCTTTTTACAGCGGGGAAGAAGAGGCGCAGCGGAGGCTGATCAGGTCCGCTGCGCGTTGAAGAGGAAGAACAAACCCAGGGTCCACAGCAGCAGCACCAAATGCGTCGTCTGCAAGCCTTCCTGCGCGATCCAGTAGCCGAACCACAGGCCGCCCAGGTGCATCAGCAGCAAAAAGGCGGCCATGGCGCACAGGGCCAGGTTCAGCCAGGGCAAGCCGGCGGCCAGGCCGCCGCCGAGAAACAGCGCCACGCCCGTCCAGGCGGCGCTGGCGGCGGCAAGCTGCAAGGCCAGCACCACACCCAGCGACAGCCGGTGCAAGGTCAATGAGGTGAGCGCGCGGCGCAGCAGCGGCGTCTGGATGGTCGGGTCCTGGCGCAGCGGATCCATGCGCATGGTGTTGCCGATGGCCCAGACGGAGCCGTGGAAGGCGTGCAGGTTGTTGATGGCGGCCAGGGTGAGCCAGATGGCCAGGCCGGTAGCGAGAATGGCGTGAAACAGCCAGATCGAGTGCTGCAGCTGCATAAGAAATCCAGTCCAAAGAGTGTCTTGCCGGCACGTGGACGTGGAAACTCCTCGACAGCGGAGAGCTACCGGCCTATTATGCAAGCGATTAGTTGGTTAACTGGCCCCATGATAGTTGAGCGAAATGAATTACACAAGTAAACGTTTGGATAATAGCGAAGCGCCGCAAACCACGGAGCGCATCCTGTATTTCATCAAGACCAAGGGACCTGTCTCCACGGCGACCCTGGCCAAGACCCTGGACATGACGGGCGAGGCGGCGCGCCAGCAAGTGCAAAAGCTGGTGGCGGCGGGTCTGATCGAGGGGCGCCAGGAAGCGCAGGCGGGGGCCGGGCGGCCGCGCCAGAACTGGGTCTTGACGGAAGCGGGCAATGCGCGTTTTCCCGACACGCATGCGCAGCTGACGATCAAGCTGATCGGCTCGGTGCGCCAGCTGTTCGGCGAAGCGGGCTTGGATAAACTCATCACGCAGCGCGAAGAGGAAAGCCGCGGCGCGTACGCGCTGGCGTGCTCGGCGCCGGACTTGCCCACGCGCTTGCAGCAGCTGGCCGCCGTGCGCGATGAAGAGGGCTATATGGCCCGTGTGGAAGCGGATGGCGACGACTGGCTGCTGATCGAAGACCACTGCCCCATCTGCGCCGCCGCGCGCACTTGCCAGGGGTTTTGCCGCTCCGAACTGCAGCTGTTCCGGGAAGTGGTGGGACCGAACGCCAGCATCGTGCGCGAGCAGCATGTGCTGGCGAACGCCATGCGCTGCGTGTATCGGATCAGGGCGCTGCCCTAGTCTTTCGGAAACAGCGGCCAGGTCAGCAGCGCCACCAGTCCCGCCAGCCACCAGACGACGGGCCAGCTGCTGGCCGCCAGCAGGTGCGGGATGGCCATCGGCGTGAGGAACAGTCCCACGTAGACGGCCGTATTCGCCATGCCCAGGGCCGTGCCCGCATTGGCGCCGCCCGCTTCCGTCGCCAGCTCCGTGTAGGCCACGCCATGCCAGGCGGATACGGCGATGCCGGCAGCCACCACGGCGGCCATCTGCAGCCAGCCCGGCGCATGCGTCCAGGCGATGCATCCGAGCAAAATGAACGAGGCCAGTGCCACCAGGGCCGAGCCGCGCAAGTAGGCCGGTCGGTTCGCGTGGTGGTCCGTGTGGCGCCCGCTCCAGATGCGCATCACCATGGCGCCTGCCTGCAGGGCCACCATCACGGCCGTGATGGCCGCCAGGCCCAGGTGGCCATGGTCGTGCAGGAACACGGTGGCGTAACTGAGCACGGCAAACTGCGGCACGCACAGCAAGCCGATGGCCGCCACCATGCGCCAGACTTTACGATTGCGTAGAGGTTGCGGTGGCATCACCTCAGACACGCCCATGGGCGTGTTTTGCGGCCCCTTGGCGGCCTCTGCAGTGAAATCGGGTTCATGCATCCAGCGCCACGTAAAAAACGCCGACAGGCCGCATACGAGGGCCAGGGCGCCAAACACGGGCATGAAGCCATAGGACGATGCCAGGCTGGGCAGGACGAGGGCGCCAAGGCCGCCGCCGAGCGGCACGGCTGTCTGGCGGATGCTCATGGCGAAACCCCGTTCGCCGGCGCCGAACCAGCGCATCACGGCGCGGCCGCTGGCGCCATTCACGCTGCCGCCCAGCACGCCCACCAGCGCCAGCCCGGCCGCCAGCGCCCATAACGG
The DNA here is from genome assembly GCF_030397665.1 of Janthinobacterium sp. SUN073. GTDB lineage: Bacteria > Pseudomonadota > Gammaproteobacteria > Burkholderiales > Burkholderiaceae_D > Janthinobacterium. The sequence goes on from NZ_JAPUBT010000015.1 coordinate 30,247, forward strand.
CGGCACCGTGCCGTCAGCGGGCGTGATCCACAGCAGCAAGGTCAACAGCGCCAGCATGGTGCCCAGCAAGCCCGTCAGCAGCACGGGGCGGTCGCCCCAGCGGTCGGTGGCCATACCCCATGGCAATTCGGTCAGGGCCACGCCCAGGCCCATGGCGCCCAGCGCCACCCCCAGTTGCGTATTGCTCAGGTGATAGCCGCTGCGCAGCCAGATGGCCGTGGTGGGCATGCCGTTGGCGGCGGCGGAAAAGCTGGCATTGGCCGCCACGCCGACGGCCAGTACTTTCCAGCGGTGGGCATCGCCCAGCGCTGGCGCGGTGACGGGAACAGGAATGGCTTGGCAGCTGGTGCTCATGGCAGGGAGGGAAAAGTGGTTGACCCTGACAGTGTTGCGCAGTACGATCGTTCTGAATATCAGATAATTTACGCCACACCATCCCATAAAACAGGACGATTGCATTTGCCCCATGAGCCTGCTGAATTTCGACATCGCCTTCCTGCGCAGCTATGTGGCTGGCATCGAGCTGGGCAGCTTTGCCCGCGCGGCCGACAAGGTGGGCCGTTCCACCTCGGCCGTCAGCGCGCAGCTGAAAAAACTCGAGGAGCAGGCGGGCATGCCCCTGTTCCGCAAGGATGGCCGGGGGCTGGCGCTGACGCCGTCCGGCGAAGTCCTGCTCGGCTATGCGCGCCGGCTGCTGGAACTGAACGACGAGGCGGCCGTCGCCCTGCGCGGCGCGGAACTGGAAGGCTGGATCAGGCTGGGTTTGCAGGAGGATTTTGGCGAAGCCTTGCTGCCCGATGTGCTGGGGCGTTTTGCCCGTGCGCATCCGAAAGTACGCATCGAGGCGCACGTGGCGCGCAACACGGCCTTGATGCAAGGTCTGGCCATGGGCCAGCTGGACCTGGCCCTGCTGTGGGGCGGCGCCTGCATCGCCGATGTGGCGCAGTACCCGCTGCCGCAGCGCCAGCAGATTGCCGAACCGGCCATGCGCTGGATCGCCTCGTCCAGCCTGGCCTGGCGTCCCGAATCGGGCGAGCCTTTGCCCTTGATTACGTTTGACCGCGACTGCCTGTTCCAGCGCTGCGCCACGCAGGCGCTCGATGGGGCCGGCATCGCCTGGCGCACGGCGTTTACCAGCCCCAGCCTGGCGGGACTTTGGGCGGCGGCGGCCGCCGGGCTGGGCGTGACGGTGCGCACGGCGTACGGCCTGCCCTCGTCCGTGCGCGCACTCGATCATGTGGACGCAGGCCTGCCCGCCCTGCCCGCGCTGTCGCTGGAATTGCTGCGCGCCTCCAGCGTGTCCAGGCCGCCCGTTGAGCGGCTGGCTGATTTGATCATCGCCGCGCTGCGGGACAGTCCCGCCTGATACTCGCGCGGGTCGGCGCAGGTACGCAACTGACTGGACTGGCGTTTGACCCGATGCCAGGCCTTCCCGCCATGGGACCTCTACATTGATTGCCCACGGAGCGGGCTGCTGGCGCTGCTTGACATGGGCAGTTCTCAGGTTGTTTGCCAATGGAAACAGATTCCATCTTGCATTATCTGCAAATCAGCCACTTTCCGCTTCATGCCATTGTTCGTGTCGAGTACGCAAAAATCGCATGCCTGAATTTCCTGTTCCAAGCGATCTACCTCGACGAAAAGTTGATCGTTGGCGGCTTGTTCCAAATTCTTGAACAAGGTCGCGTAGGCGGAAAATGCCGCCACGGGAAGAAAGTCTCCGAGAACAAGCTCCTTCTCGGACAAGATGCATATTTCTCCAATGATCGTTCCAGAACGATCCAATAGTCTCAGGCTCATAGGGTGATGGACATTTTCTAGTTATCTCAGGTGGTCCCGTCATGCGCGCGATGCGGGGTTGGTCATTGTACGGCGCCATCGTTGCGCGCAATCAGCACTTGCACGGGCGCCATGGGGAAATCGCTGGCGCCGTACTGCTCCACTTGCCGCCAGCCCATGTCGCGCAGCAATTGTGCCAATTCCCCCTGGCGCGTTACCGTACGACCCAGCATGCGCATCGGCAAGTAATACGGCAGCACGCGCGCCGCGTCAACGGGCGCCGGGGCGATTTCCGCCTGCACGCAGACGAAGACGCCACCGGGTTTCAAGGCCGCATGGATCTTGCGCAAGGCCGCCGCCATGTCGGGCACGAAGTGCAGCACGGACGAACACCAGATGAGGTCGTAACCGTTGCCGATGTCGTCGCTGTCCAGGTCGCCGCCCACCGTCTCCAGGCGGTCAGCGAGTTGCGCATGGACGATGTTGGCGGCCGCCACGGCCACCGTTTCCGGCCAGTCGAAAACGCAGCCGTGCAAGCCCGCATGGGCTTGCGCCAGCGCAATGGCAACCCAGCCCGGTCCGCCACCCACATCGAGCAGGCGCAGCGGTGTGTTGCCGTCTGCAAACGGGGCGATCCGTTGCATCACGGACAGGGCTGCGCGCATGGTGACGGCGCGTTGTTCCTGGCCGATCTGCTGCTGCGCGGCAACGGCCCAGTTGACTCCATTTGCCGTGCTGTACGGTGCGGCCTTGCCGCCCTCGCGCACCAGCGTACTGAGCTGTGTGGCGAAGTGGCGCAGCGCATGCAGCCGGTACAGCCAGGCGTCGCCGCAAAAAGCCACGGAGTTGCGGCAAAAATACTGCAAGGTGGCGGCCGTGCAGCGGTAGCGCTGAGCGCTTGCATCTGCATCTGCAGCGGCCCCGTCGCGTTCCAGCACCTGCATGCTCCAGAGCAGTTCCAGCAGCAGTGCCGTGTGCGGTGCGTGCAGCGACAGGGCTTCGGCCAGCTGCGCCGGCGTGTGCGGCGTGGACAGCACCTCGAAAATGCCCAGTTCCAGGGCGGCGGCCAACCCGTCCGCCTGCACGGGCGCGACGGCCAGGTCCCAATACGGTTGCAAGGCGTGTTGCGTGGTAAACGACATGGTATTTCCTTTCGGCGAGGTAGGCATGAGTGCATATTTTATGCAACAATGAGAATAATTATCATTTGCATTTGTATGCGACACGGCGCATTTCGTATGCGCAACGGTGCGCAGGGACCGGAGGAGTGATGGCAGGACATGACAGGGAAGCGGCAGGCTGGACGCGGCGCCAGCTGGACCCGGGGTTGAAAGAGTGCCGCGCCGACCAGCGCCAGGTCGACCAGGGCTTGCTGCTCGTGCATTCCGATTACCGCCCGCGCCTTGCGCTCGTCGAGCAATCGCAGCATGACGGTGCGGGCGGCCTGGTCATTACCATCGGCCTGGAAGGCGCGTCCGCTTACACCACGCGCGATGGCGGGCAATTGCGTTTCCGGGGGGGCCATACGACCATGACGGTGTTTCGCCACACCAGCGGCGAGCGCCGTTTCGAGGCTGGCCAGCGGGCGGCGCAATTGCGCGTGCTGGTCGACGAAGACGCGCTGGCGCGCTACTGGCCGGAAGGCTTGACGTCCTTGCTGCCCAACGATGGCGCGCACCAGCTGGCGCATGCCGCCACCACACCAACTGCCACCCTGCACGCGCGCTCGCTGCTGCGCGCGACGGACCCGCTGGCCGTGCATATCGGCGTGCTCAGCCTGCTGGCGGAACAGCTGCGGGGGCTGCGGCCCGCATCCGCGCCCGTGCCGCGCTGGTCCGACGCGGATATCGCCAGACTGGAACGTGTCCACGCGCTGATGCAGGAACAGATGGCGCAGGAACTCACGCTCGACTACCTGTGCGCGCAAGCGGGCCTGAGCCTGTTCAAACTCAAGCAGGGGTGGCGCTACCGCTACGGCGACAGCCCGCAGCGCACCCTGCTGGCGCTGCGCATGCAGCGGGCAAAGTTACTGCTGGAAAATGGTTGTCAGGTGGCGCAGGCGGGCTGGCAAACGGGCTATCGCCACCCGGCCAATTTCAGCGCCGCGTTCAGCCGCTATTTCGGCTACGCGCCGAAGACCGTGGGACGCGCGGGCGGGTAAAAAGCCGGTGTAGAATCGGCGGGCACGCTGTACTCATTCGACCTACAAGGAGACATGATGGCCCGCAAAATTTTTGTCAATCTGCCCGTCCAGTCGCTGGAACGCTCCGTGGCTTTTTTCACGGCCCTGGGCTTCAGCTTTAATGCCCATTTCACGGATGAAACGGCGACGTGCATGATCGTTGCCGACGACATCTTCGTGATGCTGTTGACGCACGATAAATTCAAGCAATTTACGCCCAAGCAGCTGTGCGACACCACGGTGGCGACGGAAGTGCTGGTGTGTTTGTCGGCCGAGAGCCGCGGCGAAGTCGATGACCTGGTGGCAAAAGCCGTCCAGGCGGGCGGCAGCATTTACAAGGAGCCGATCGATTACGGCTTCATGTATGGCCACAGTTTCCAGGATCCCGATGGACATCAGTGGGAGTTGATGTACATGGAGCCAGGCGCCGTACCTGGAAACGCCTGACCAAACCTACTGCGCGTCGCGCTTTGCGGCCGGCGATGCTCACCGTACTAGAGTACGGTTGCGCTTCTCGGCCACAAATCACTGCCGCTCGCTACGGTTTTGTCAGGCGTCGCAACAGGCAAGTCACGACACCCTTTAAATCCACATCTTAGCTGGCCAGCGCCAATAAATCGACCACTTCCAGGCCCGCCAGGTCTTGCGTCGTGTTGCCCGCAAACGCGGCGCGGCTCGGTTGGCCGTTTTTCAGCCAGGTGCGCGTGACGTCCTTGATCTGCGCCAGGGTGCAAGTCAGCACGCCGGTGCGGAACTGCTGGCGTACGGCTTCCGTCGTACCGCGCTGCTGCATGTTCCACGCCGTCAGCGCTTCCGCGTACGGCGAGTGCGGCTTGTCGAGGCCCTTGATGACGCAGATGATGGCTTCTTCCACCTGCTCTTGCGAGAAGTCGCCGTCGAGGATTTGATCGAGCGTCGTGCCGAAGTCGGCGTACGTGCCGGCCAGGCGTGGATCGCGGTAGGAACTCAGGGTGAACGTGCCGGCGCCGGCTGCATAGCTGGCGCTGCCGCCATACGCGCCGCCTTTTTCGCGCAGGGCCGTATGCAGCACCTGATTCGTCATCAGTTCGGCGGCCACGGCCAGGGCGGCAGCGTCCGGATTGTGCACGCCCGGCACGGCCCAGGAAACGAAGCAATGGTTGATCTGGCTCGTCGCATGCAGGGCCGTGTTGGCCAGCGGCAATGCGACAGGTGCGACGTCAATGGCTGGTGCTGCCGCCTGCGTGCTGGCCGCCGGCAATTCCAGCAAACGGGCCAGGGCGATGCCGTCGTGCTCCAGGCCGGCGCACAGCACGGTTGGTGACTGGGCGATGATGTGCGCGTGCAGGGTGTCGAGTTCGCGGGCGATTTCCTGCAAGCCTGCCGAGGTTTTGCTCAGCTGTTGCAAACGGCGGTAGAACGGCAGTGCGGCCGGGCCGCCGACGATGTCGTCGAAGCGGCGCGTGGGCGACAGGGGCGCTGCCGAGGCGAGCATGGCGTAGCGGTTGCCCGATTCGGCCAGGCTGCTCAATTTGTCTTGCACCAGGCTTTCGATCAGGAAGGCAAGGCGCTCTTCTTCATCGAAGCGGGGCTTGGCGATCCACGCCGACAGCACGGCGGCGATCGCCGCGTGTTCTTCGCGCAAGCCGCTGGCCGAGAACGAGAGTTCCACGCGCATGGCTTGCTGCGGGCGGGGAATGGCTTCCAGGCCGATGTGGAACGACGGCACCATGCTCTGGCGCCAGGCGCTGGCGTCGTCGAACGACATGTCGCCCACGCCCAGTTCCGGCGCCAGGTCCGTGTACAGGCGCAGCCATGGCCATGACGCTTCCGGCAGGCTCGACACGTCGTACAGCACGTTGGCATAGCTGATGCCGTTCGAGGCGATACTGAACGCTACGGCGCCATCGATCGCCGGGGGAATCGGCAAGGCCGGGCGCGGCGCGGCGCTGACGTCGCCGGGGCGGATGCGCGGCAGCACTTCCGAATTCGATGGCAGTTGCTGATGCGCTTCCAGCGCGGCGGACTCGGCCACGATGTGCTCGCGCTCGGCATCCGTCAGCTGCGCTTGCAGGGCCGCCAGCTTGGCGTCTTCCTGGGCGGCGCGGTCCGTGAAGTAGGCGCTGTCGGGCACCACGTGCGTCGTCAGACGGGTCGGGTTGGCGATCAGCTCGCGCACCAGTTGCTTGAAGAATTCCGGATCTTCGATCTGCTGCTCCAGCGTTTCCAGGATCGCCGCATTGTCGAAGGCGTCCATGACGTCGCCGCCATACATGGCCAGCGGCAAGGCGTGCAGCAAGCGGCCCAGGCCATACGGCATGCGGCCGCTGCTGATTTCACGCTGGCTGTATTTGATATCGCGCAAGGCGGCGTGCAGCACGGCGGCGGGAATGCCCTCTTCCGCCGTCTCTTCCAGCGCGGTCCAGATGCGCTGGTGCGCGTCGGCGATCTGTTCCTGCGTCAAACCTTCCATGCCGATATGGAACACCATCTGGCGGATGCCCGCGTCGCGGCCATTCATATCTGATGGGCGGCCATAGCCGGCCGATTCCATGGCGCGCATGACGGGCGCCGACGATTCACCCAGCAAGCCGTGCGACAGCAGATGCGCGTGGTAGTAGGCGATAGGGTCGCTCGACTCACCCATCAGCCAGGCGAATTGCAGGCCGAATTCATCGTCGCGCGCTTCCTGCGACGGAATTTTGACGATATTTTCCTGCGGCGCGGTCCACGCGGGTGCCAGCTGCGGCAAGCGGCGTTCGGAGAAACCGCTGAGTTTTGACAGTACGCGTTCGGCCACTTGTTCCTGCACGGCCGACGCTTCGATATTGCCGGCAGTCATGATCACGGCTTGCGACGGATGGTAGTGGCTGGCGTGGAATTCTTTCAGCATGTCATGCGTCAGCTCGGGGATATTGAGCGGATCGCCGCCCGATTCCACTTCATACGTTGTGCCCTTGAGCAAGGCGCTGGCGATGCCGCTGTCGAGCGCGCGCATGGGGCTGTTGAAAGCGCCCTTCATTTCATTGAAGACGATGCCCTGGTACACGAGTTTCTCGCCTTCGAACGCGTGGCGCCAGCCTTCCTGGCGGAAATTCAGGTAATCGAGGTTCGGAAAGAAGGCCGCGTCCAGGTAGACGTCGAGCAGGTTGAAGAAATCCTTGCGGTCGGTGCTGGCGAACGGGTACACGGTGCGGTCCGGATAGGTCATCGCATTCATGAAGGTGGCCGTCGAGCGGCGCAGCATCGAGAAGAAGGGGTCGCGCACCGGGTAGCGCGACGAGCCGCACAGCGCCAGGTGTTCGAGGATGTGGGCGCGGCCGTCGCTTACTTCCGGCACAGTGGGAAAGGCCACCAGGAACACCATCTCAGCCTGCTCGGTATGCATGTGGATATGGCGCATGCCCGTTGCCGGCTCGACATATTGCTCGATGGTTGCCTGCAAGACTGGAATGAAGTTGCTGCTGACTTTTTCAAATGTGCTCATGCGGTATGGGATCTCTTCAGTAGGTGAAACGGATAGTCGGTGGGGCTGCATCACAGGTGGGGGCAAAGTGGCGTAATGCCAGGGCTGGCCGCCAGGGCGGGGTGTCACTTTGATGCCTGCGTGAAGTTTTCCCTATTGTACTAGGAGTATTCGTGCGCCGCCGCCAAGGCCTTGCTGGCGGCCGGAAAAGCGACATTGTTGCAAAATTGATCATTTCCGGGTGGGTGGCGTCTGCGAATGAAAGCTTAGCGTACCATGCGCCTTTTCCCCCTTGCTGACTGAACCGAAGGCGCTTACCTTGTCCAGACTGTCCTTTCGCCAACTGTTATTTGCCGCCTTCATTTTGACGACGGGCATCTTGACGGCCACCTCCGTGCAAGCCCTGCTGACCCTGGAACACCTGGCGCGGCTGGGGCGCGAGACGGCGGCGCAGGCGATTGCCCTGACGGAACAGTCGCAGCGCCTGTCCGAGCGCACCCTGGCCATGGAGCGCAGCGCGCGCCAGTTCCTCGTGCTCGATGATCCCGTGTTCCGCGAGCGTTATGCGGCGGCCCGCGACGAAGCGACGGCGGCGCTGCAAGTGCTGAACCGGGCCACGCCCGAGTTTGCCTCGCAGTTGGCCGACGAGTGGACGGCGCAGGCGCAAGCGGCGTGGGAAGTCTTGCAAGCGGGTAAGCGCCGCAAGCGCGATGGCCACGCCGTTGTGTACCGCGCGTTTGCCCGCATGACGCAGATCAATGACAGCCTGGCGCGCGAAAGCAAGACGGAAATCGGCAGCCGCAACGACGCCCTGCTGGCCGAGCTGGAACGCCAGCGCCGCGTGCTCGGCGTGCTGGTGGGCGGCGCCGTGCTGCTGGCGGCCGTGCTGGCCACCTGCTTCGGCTTCTTGCTGTCGCGCCCGCTGCGCCGCATCGAGTCGGCTATCGAGCGCCTGGGCGAAAAGCGCTATGACCAGCGCATCGTCGTCGGTGGCCCGGCCGATACGCGTCGCCTGGGCCAGCAGCTGGACTGGCTGCGCCAGCGCCTGGCGGACCTCGATGCCGACAAGGAGCGCTTCCTGCGCCATATCTCGCATGAACTGAAGACGCCGCTGGCGGCCCTGCGCGAAGGCGTGGCCTTGCTGGAAGACGAGGTGGCCGGCAAACTCAGCGATGGCCAGCGCGAAATCGCCGGCATCCTGCAGCAAAACACGGCCTCGCTGCAAAACCAGATCGAAGACTTGCTGCGCTACAATACTGCCGCCTTTGACGCCCAGCATCTGGCGCACAGCAAGGTCGACTTGCTGGTCTTGCTGCAAGATGTGGTGGCCGGGCAGCGCCTGCAATGGCTGGCGCGCCGTTTGACGGTCGAAGTGCGGGGCGAATCCTTGATCGTGCAGGCCGACCGCGACAAGCTGGCGACGGTGCTGGCGAATCTGCTGTCGAATGCCGTGCGCTTCAGTCCGGAAGGCGGCACCGTGCGCTTCAGCTTGTCCAGCGAAGGCCACCGCGTGTGCATCGACTGCATCGACGAGGGTGCCGGCGTGGCGCCCGAGGATGCCGCGCGCATTTTTGAACCGTTTTACCAGGGAGTGCGCCAAGCGGCCGGCGCGCGCAACGGCAATGGTATCGGCCTGTCCATCGTGCGCGAATATATCGCCGCCCACGATGGCAGCGTCACTCTTTTACCGCGCCAGGCTGGCGCGCATTTTCGGATAGAACTGCCCTTATGATGACGAGAACTTCTCTGGCCGGCATGGCCGCCTGCGCGCTGCTATTGGGCGCTTGCGCCGCCAAGCCTCCTATCCAGACGCCCGTGCTGGTGCAAACGCCGCCGCGCGTGGTGATGGTGATGGACCCCCAGCTGACCGAACTGCTGGCGTATCAAGGCGCCTTGCGCCTGATGACGCCGTCGGAACTGGTGAAAGCGCAGCTGGACCTGGCGAAGGCCGATCACGCGCCGTCCAACACCATCCGCCGCGCCATGCTGCAAGCGACCGTGCGCGGCCCCGGCGACCTGGCCCGCGCGCAAGCCTTGCTGGAACCGCTGGCCACAGCCACGGGCAAGGACGCGCAACTGCTGGCGCCGCTGGTGCAATTGCTCAGCAGCCAGTATGCGGAACTGCGCCGCCAGGAAGAGAGTATCGACAAGCTCAATGCGCAGCTGCGCGACGCCCAGCGCCGCAACGACTTGCTCAATGAAAAACTCGAGGCGCTGAAAAACATCGAGCGCAGCTTGTCCGTGCGCCCTGCCGCGGGAGCGCCGAAATGAGCGAGCAGGCCCACATCTTATTGGTCGACGACGATCCCGACCTGCTGCGCCTGCTGACCATCCGCTTGAAGGCGGGCAATTATCGGGTCACGGCCGTGGGCAGCGCGGAAGCGGCGCTGGCGCGCCTGGCCGTGGAATTGCCGGCCCTGGTCATTACCGACGTGCAATTACCGGGCCGCGACGGCCTGGCCCTGTTCGATGAAATCCGCCGCCAGCACGCGGCCCTGCCCGTCATTTTGCTCACAGCCCACGGCACCATTCCCGACGCCGTCGATGCCACGGCGCGCGGCGCGTTTGCGTATCTGACGAAACCGTTCGACGGCAAGCTGCTCATGGAAAAAGTGGCATATGCCATCAACTTGTCCACTGTCATGCCGGCGCCCGCGTCCGGTGACGAGAGCTGGCGTGCCGAGCTGATCAGCCGCAGCGCGCAGATGGCCGAGTTGCTGGCCGAAGCCAAGCTGGTGGCCGGTTCCGACGCCAGTATTTTGATCCGTGGCCCCAGCGGCACGGGCAAGGAGTTGCTGGCGCGCGCGCTGCACAACGCCAGCCGCCGCGCCAAGGCGCCGTTCATCGCCGTCAACTGCGGCGCCATCCCCGAGCAGTTGCTGGAATCGGAACTGTTCGGTCACGTCAAAGGCTCGTTTACGGGCGCCGTCGGCAACCGCGAAGGTTTATTTCAGGCGGCCGATGGCGGCACCCTGTTTCTCGACGAGATCGGCGACATGCCGTTGCCGCTGCAGGTGAAATTGCTGCGCGTGCTGCAGGAGCGGGCCGTGCGCCCTGTGGGGGCCGACCAGACGCGGCCGGTCGATGTGCGGCTCTTGTCCGCCACGCACCGCGACCTGGACGTGGCCATGGCGGAAGGGCAATTTCGCGAAGACCTGTATTACCGTCTGAACGTGGTGACCCTGACCCTGCCGCCGCTGGCCGAGCGCCGCGAAGACATTTCCCTGCTGGCGAACCATTTCCTGCAGAAACTGGCGGCCAAGTACCAGAAACCGCTGAACGGCTTCGCGCCCGACGCCCTCACGGCCTTGGTGGCGGCGCCATGGCCCGGCAACGTGCGCCAGCTGGTCAATGTGGTCGAGCAAGTGTGCGCGCTGGCCACGGCGCCGCTGGTGCCCTTGTCCCTGGTGCAACGCGCGCTGCGCGTGCCATCGCTGGAAGCGCTCAGCTATAACGAAGCCAAGCAGCGCTTCGAGCGCGACTACCTGATTCAGCTGCTGCGCCTGACGGACGGCAACGTGGCCGACGCGGCCCGCCTGGCCGACCGCAACCGCACGGAGTTCTACCGTTTACTGCAGAAATATGAGCTGACGCCGGCCCTGTTCCGGCTTGACGGCGACCCTGTCGCTGATGAGCGACAAAAATAAAGCGTGAATAATCAATGGCTTACTGTTAAATATTGATTGTCTTGCCACAAGCTGTCGTCGTCAGGCGACAAAAAGCCCCGATTTTCGGGCCAGATCCGGCGGAAACGTGTTGGAAAAATCGAGTTTGACTGTAAGTCGTTGATTTTGAATGCAATTTAAAAGCTGGCACGGTGCTTGCTGTATGGGTAGATGTGACGCTTCAACGTGTTGCTTTATCTAAGTAAGAAGCTTTTAACTTCATTGAGAGGAACTACCATGCAAACATCGAAACTGTTCAATACCCTGGTCGCCGCTATCGTACTGTCGGGCGCCTCGATCACCGCTTCGCATGCCGCTGAGTCCGCACCAAAAGCACAAGCTCCTGCTGACACTGTCGTGGCCGCCAACGCCGCCGCTGCCGTCCCTGATGAAACCATCACTTCCTCGGCCAAGGCCGCCCTGAGCGCCGATGCGCAAGCCGCTACCCTGCCAGTCAAGGTAGCAACCCAGCAAGGTGTGGTCGTCCTGTCGGGCGATGTCCCGAGCGCCGAAGCGGGTGACCGCGTCGTGCAGATCGTCGCTTCCGTGAGCGGCGTGAAAGAAATCAAGAACGAGCTGAAAGTCAAAGCCGCCGGTTAAACGCCCTCGCGCTGTACTTTACTCCGGGTTGCCCTGTCTGCGGACAGGGCATTTTTTTGTCTATTTCAGTTGGTCTTGACAGTTTCGGCAGACGCTTGCGGGGGCGGCAGTGCCACCGGGGCTATGGCGATGTCCCGCATCTGGATTGTCGTCGTATTGGGATAATCAAAGCCAGCGCCGGTGTTCCGGTCGACAATGTAGCCTATGCCACCACCCAGTAGAATATTGCCCCATACGGCACCATTCGACTTAGATACCAGAGTCGAACTTCCAGACAGATTGCCTTTTTTGCAGTCGACGATCATGTCGCCGGTGCTCTTATGCACCATAACGCTGCCAGGGCTGACAACGAACCAGTTGCCCGCATCGTTGCTGAGATTGCAACCAATGCCCGACACTTCCTTGCTCTCATGAATGGTTTGGATAGATACAGGCTGAAATTTTTCGCCCGCGACGGATGCGCAGCCAGTCAACGCCAGTGATGCTAAAACAACAGATAATTTATACATGTTTACCCTAGGTGTAGTTGTAATTTTTAAAACAAACTAGTGTAAATTGGCATTGTTTATTTATCTATGAAAATATTTTAATTGTGGAAATTTTGTTTCTTTTATGATGAATCATTGGAAGTACACATCGGCTTCATAGCAAATCCACCTTCATTCTCGTCGCATGATTTTTACCGATGAGGAATCCATATCAACGGTAGAATAGCCAGCACTGGCGCCGTTTCCGGCGCTTTTTGTCATCCATGGCGCAGTGTTGCAAGGCTGGGCCGCTACCAGGCTACCGCATGTCTTCTTTTTCCCCCGCCGCCCTGCTGCGCAATCTGAAACCCGACAATTTCACCATCGCCCTGCTCGTCACCGTGGCGCTGGCCAGCTTCCTGCCCTGCACGGGCCAGACGGCCGTGGTCTTCGGTCACGTCACCACCGTCGCCATCGGCGCCCTGTTCTTCCTGCATGGCGCCAAGTTGTCGCGCGAAGCCGTGGTGGCCGGCGTCATGCACTGGCGCTTGCACTTGCTGGTGCTGGCCAGCACGTTCATCTTGTTTCCCCTGCTGGGCCTGGCCCTGCGGCCGCTGGCGCTGACTTTTCTCACGCCCGAGCTGTACGTGGGCATCCTGTTCCTGTGCGCCCTGCCGTCCACCGTGCAATCGTCGATCGCCTTGACCGCCATGGCGCGCGGCAATGTGCCGGCGGCCATCTGCAGCGCCTCGGCCTCGAATTTCATCGGCATTTTTCTTGCGCCCATCCTGGTCGGCTTGCTGGTGGCGAAAGGCGGGGCAAGCAAGTCGTCGGTGGACGCCGTGCTGTCCATCGTCATGCAACTGCTGCTGCCGTTCCTGGCCGGCCAGTTCCTGCGCCGCTGGATCGGCCGCTGGGTCGACCGCCATAAAGCCACCCTGAAATACGTCGACCAGGGTTCGATCTTGCTGGTGGTCTACACGGCCTTCAGCGAAGCCGTCAGCGAAGGCCTGTGGCATACGATTTCGGTGGAAACGCTGGTGGCGCTGGGCCTGTTCAGCATCTTGCTGCTGGCGCTGGTCCTGGGCCTGATGACGTTCATCAGCCGCCGCCTGGGTTTTAACAAGGAAGACGAGATCGCCATCGTCTTTTGCGGTTCGAAGAAAAGCCTGGCCAGCGGCGTACCCATGGCCAAGGTGCTGTTTGCCACCCACTCGCTGGGCATGGTGATTTTGCCGCTGATGCTGTTCCACCAGATTCAGCTGATGATCTGCGCCGTGATTGCGCAGCGCTATGCCCGGCGCGATGAGGAGGCGGTGGCGCGCGTCTAGAGGACGTACGGGCCGCTTACAGGCGCACTGGCCACGTCAGCGCGTCAAGCAACGTTCCCGGCGCCTTGCCTGTGTCCAAACCCGTCGGGGGATATTCTCCTGCGCGGGGAATATGGTGGGTGCCGAATAACCAGTCGAAGAAGGGGAACAGCCCTGCGAAATTACAGTTGAAATGTTCAGCTTGCGCCGAGTGATGAACGCGATGGTACTGAGGTGAATTGAAAAACATCCAGTAACGGCCAAAGCCGACCCGCACATTCATATGCGGGAAAACATGATACAAGCCCAGGAACCCGTACATTCCTAAAATCACCAGGTTGGTCTTGAATAAGATCCCCGCAAGCAGATAGATACTGAGTGCCTTGATGCCCGCTTCGGCCCAATAGTGCCTGGTCGTTGTGCTGGCATTCATGGCCGTATCGCTGTGATGGAAGGAATGCATTGCCCACATGGCGGGTACGCGATGTTGCACGCGATGAAAGGCGTATTCCAGAAAATCCATGCAGAGGGCATACACGATGAATGCCGGCGCCAGCATCCAGCCTGAAGAGTCGAGATCGATGAACCCGCCACCGGCCGCATTGACAAGCTGTACCGTGACGATGGCCGTGAGCGGGGCAAGCATTGCGCCGCTGGCGGCATAGATGAACATATACGCAAGATTGAAGCGTGACGCCCCCGAAGGCTGTTGCTGCAGGGGATGCCTCTTCTCGATGACTAATGCCACAAGAATGACCGCCAGGAGTATCAAGGGGCCAAGCAATACCGCTGCGTATCCCATCGTTTAACCCTGGAAAGTAGTTGATACTGCTCTATTTTTAAAAATAGTCCGACCATCCGCATCTGTCAATGCCATTGGCATTCACTTGACCCACGCCATGGCAGAACGCTATATATGCGTGTATATTACGCTCCTTGTTCACCGTTCACTTTACAAGGATACGATCATGCGCCTCACCTCCCTCGCCCGCCTGCTTGGCACCGCTCTTCTCGCTACCGCCGCCACCTCCGCCTTTGCCGGCGAAGTGGTGGTGTCGGCCGCGGCCAGCCTGACGAATGCGTTCAAGGATGCGGCGCAAAGCTATGAGGCGCAATATCCGGGCAGCAAGGTGTCCTTGAACTTCGCCGCTTCGGGCGTGCTGCTGCAACAGATCGTCAAGGGCGCGCCCGTGGACGTGTTTGCTTCGGCCGACCAGGAAACCATGGATGCGGCGCAAAAGCAGGGCCTGGTGCTGCCGGCCGACCGGCAGGATTTCGTCGGCAACAGCCTGGTGCTGATCGTGCCGCACGATAGCAAGCTGGGCATCAAGAGTTTGAGCGACTTGACGCACAAGGGCGTGACCCGCGTGGCCATCGCCAACCCGGCCAGCGTGCCTGTCGGCCGCTATTCGGAAGGCGCGCTGAAGAAGGCGAAGCTGTGGGACGCCGTGCAGCCGAAGGCCATCGGCACGCAGAATGTGCGCCAGTCGCTCGACTATGTGGCGCGCGGCGAAGTCGACGCGGGCTTTGTCTACGCCACCGACGCGGCCATCATGAAGGATAAAGTCAACGTGGTGCTGGAGGTGCCCCTGGACGCGCCCGTGCTGTACCCGATCGCCACCATCAAGGGCAGCGGCAATGCGGCTGAAGCGAAGCGCTTCGTCAGCTACCTGCAGACGGCGCCGGCGCAAGCCATCCTGGCCAAATACGGGTTTAAAAAGCCATAAAGTAAAACGACTGCATATGGATATCGCCTGGACCGCGCTGGCCCTGTCGCTCAAAGTAGCGGCCTGGGCCACGGCGCTCAATTTGTTGCTCGGCATCGGTACGGGCTATCTGCTGGCGCGCACGCGTTTTCCCGGGCGCGAGTTGCTCGATGCCGTGTTGACCCTGCCGATGGTGATGCCGCCCACCGTGCTCGGCTATTACCTGCTGGTGCTGCTGGGCCGGCGCGGCACCTTGGGCATCTGGCTGCAGGACAACTTCGGCATCAACCTCATTTTTACCTGGCAGGGCGCCGTCATCGCCTCGACGGTGGTGGCCTTTCCCCTCGTCTTCAAGCCCGCGCGCGCCGCCTTTGAGGCGGTCGATGGCCAGCTGGAGCAGGCGGCACGCGTGCTGGGCATTTCTGAAATGGCCATCTTTTTCCGGGTGACCTTGCCGCTGGCCTGGCGCGGCATCCTCGCCGGCGTGCTGCTGGGCTTTGTGCGCGCGCTGGGCGAGTTTGGCGCCACCCTGATGGTGGCCGGCAGCATCCCCGGCAAGACGCAAACCTTGTCGGTCGCCGTGTATGAAGCCGTGCAGGCGGGCCAGGACGACGTCGCCAACACCCTGGTGCTGATCACCTCTGCCGTGTGCATCGTGGTGCTGCTGTCGGCTGGCCGCCTGGCGCCCGGGCGCATCGCGCACAAATGAGGCCTATGATGATGCCCATGCAACTCGACCTCGACATTCGCACCACCTTGCGCTCCGGCAAACGCTGCTTCGACATGCATGTGCAATGCACGTCCAGCAGCCAGCGCATCGCCGTGTATGGCCCGTCCGGCGCCGGCAAGAGCATGACCCTGAAAGCCATTGCCGGACTCTTCACGCCTGACGCGGGGCATATCCGCCTGAATGGCCGTACCCTGTTCGATTCCGCCGCCGGCATCAATTTGCCGCCGCAGCAGCGCAACGTGGCCTACCTGTTCCAGGATTACGCGCTATTCCCGCACCTGACGGTGCGCCAGAACGTGGGCTTCGGCTTGGCGCGCGGCTGGTTCAACCCGCGCGCGCGCGAAAAATTGCAGAAGGTCGAGCATTGGCTAGCCGCATTCCACTTGCAGGAACTGGCGCACCAGTTTCCCGACGA
The DNA here is from genome assembly GCF_030397665.1 of Janthinobacterium sp. SUN073. Lineage (GTDB taxonomy): Bacteria > Pseudomonadota > Gammaproteobacteria > Burkholderiales > Burkholderiaceae_D > Janthinobacterium. Next base: position 46,546 of record NZ_JAPUBT010000015.1, read on the forward strand.
GTTGTCCGGTGGCCAGCGCCAAAGGGTGGCGCTGGCGAGGGCACTCGTGGCCGAACCAAACGCGCTGCTGCTCGACGAGCCGTTTGCCGCCCTCGATCCGGCCCTGCGTGTCAAAATGCGGTTGGAGCTGAGCCAGTGGCAGCAGCGCCTGGACGTGCCCATGATCCTGATCACCCATGATCCGGAAGATGCGCGCATCCTGGGTGAGCATGTGCTGTACTTGCGCGATGGACAGATCGATAACAGGGAAGAACACATGGCATTGGGTGAACGCATTGGATAAATCAGCGGCAGCGGAAATCGGCCTGCAAGGCTCGGTATGGATGACGGTGGGCGGAGAAAATCTGGGCGGCGCCGGCCGGGTGGAATTGCTGGGCGCCATCGCCGAATGCGGCTCCATCACGCAGGCGGCCAAGCTCGTCAAGATGAGCTACAAGGCGGCCTGGGACGCCATCGACGCGATGAACAACCTGGCTGGTGAACCGCTGGTCGAGCGCTTGACGGGCGGCAAGGGCGGCGGCGGCACGCGGCTGACGCCACGGGGACGCCAGCTGGTCGATAATTTCCGTATCATCGAGCGCGAGCATGCGCGCTACCTGCGCCAGCTGGGCAGCCAGGCGGAAGGCATCGCCGACGATCTTTTACTCATACGGAGAATGGCCATGAAAACCACGGCACGCAATCAATTCCTGGGCAAGGTGGCCGAACTGAAACAGGGCGCCGTCAACGATGAAGTGACCCTGGAATTGCCGGGTGGACAGCACATCGTCGCCATCGTCACGCAGGGCAGCAGCGCAAGCCTGGGCCTGGTGCCGGGCGCGGAAGCGTTTGCGCTGATCAAGGCGTCGTCGATCATCCTCGTGGCGGACAGCGCAGGGGCGCGCTTTTCTGCGCGCAACCAATTGGCCGGCACCGTGACGCGCGTGCAGACGGGCGCCGTCAACACGGAAGTGGTGCTGGACTTGCCGCGCGGCGGCACGATCGCCGCCATCATCACGAATCAGAGCAGCACCGACCTGGGCATCGCCATCGGCAGCAGCGTGACGGCGATTTTCAAGGCGTCCAGCGTGATTCTGGGCGTGCCGGCCTAAACCCAAAGCAAGGACTGGGGTCGTACCCTCAGGGTACGACCCCGGCATTTATCGTCCGGGTTCAAGTGAGCTTAATCCTTCAGCCTCGACAACCAATCCGCCGCCGCCGCCAGCGCCTGCTCGAGTTCCTGCGCCGTCTGCGCCAGCAGTGCCGGCACCTCGTCCAGGCGGCCCGCGTCGATGGCTTCCTCTGTGGCGAACGCGGCGCGGATCAGGCGTTTCGTGCCCAGGGTGCCGACGGAGCCGCGCACGCCGTGCAGGATGCGCGCCACGTCGCTGTGGCGGCCCGCCTGCAACGCCGTTTCGGCGTCGCGCACGGGCGTCATGCCCTTGTTCAGGGCGTCTTCCACCATGCGCCGCAGCACGCCGCGGCCTTTCGCATCGCGGCCCATCACGCGCATCAGCGGCGCCATGGAAAATACTTCCTCATCGGCAAGGGGCACCGGCCCGGCCGTCTGCACTGGCGGGCGCTTGGGCAGGTGGCGCAGGATGACTGCCATCATCTCTTCCACCACCACGGGCTTGGCGATGAAGTCGCTGATGCCGGCCGTCATGCAGCGCTCGCGCTCGGACGCCAGCACGCCGGCCGTCATGGCGATCACGGGCAAGTTCAAACGCAGTTCCGTGCGGATGATATGGGTGGCGCTGAAGCCGTCCATGACGGGCATTTGCATGTCCATCAGCACGATATCGTAGCGCAGCGCTTCCGTGCGCAGCCGTTCCACGGCTTGCAAGCCGTCGCCCACCACGTCGAGGGTGGCGCCCATGTGCTCGAGGATGCCGCGCGCCACGGCCTGGTTTAAATGATTGTCTTCCACCAGCAGGAAATGCACGCCGGCCAGTTCCGTGCCCAGCGGCTGGTGCAGGATGCGCTGCTCGCCGCCGTCGTTCTTGGCGATCAGCGCCTGGTGCAGGGCATCGAACAGGCTCGAACCCGTGATTGGCTTCATCAGCACGACATCGGCCTCGGCCGCGCTGGAGATTTCTTCCAGGTGGTTGCGCGCGAAGGCGTTGACCATCACCACGATGGGTTGGCGCTGGCCGCTGGCCGCCTGGCGGATGGCCTTGGCCGTGGCCAGGCCGTCCATGACGGGCATGTGCCAGTCGGCCAGCACCACGTCGTACGGTTGTTGCTGCGCCAGGCGTTCGCGGTACAGTTCGATGGCGGCAAAGCCGGAATCGACTTCGTCGGCCAGCCAGCCCCAGGCCTCGATCAGCTTGACGATCAGTTCGCGCGTGGTGCGGTTATCGTCGGCCACCAGCAGGCGCAGCTGGCCCAGGGCCGGCGTGCGCCGCGTTTCGGCCGGCTGCGCCAGCATCTCGAACGGCACGCTGAACCAGAAGCGGCTGCCCTTGCCTTCGCTGCTGGCCACGGCGATATCGCCACCCATCATGTGGATCAGCTGCTTGCTGATGGCCAGACCCAGGCCCGTGCCGCCGAAGCGCCGCGTGATGCTCTGGTCGCCCTGTGAAAAGGCGGCGAACAGCTGCTGTTGCTGCAGTTCCGTCATGCCGATGCCCGTGTCGCGCACTTCGAAGCGCAGCCAGGCGCGGTCTTGTTGGCTTTCGGCCAGGCTGACGGCCACCACCACTTCGCCGCTTTCGGTAAACTTGATGGCGTTGCCGGCCAGGTTGACGAGAATTTGCTGCAGGCGCTGGGCGTCGCCCACCAGGCGCCGCGGCACGTCGGGCTCGACGGCGATGGCCAGTTCCAGTTCCTTTTCGCCCGCATTCATGGTCATCGTCGTGGCCAGCGTGTTCATGACCTCGTCTAGGTCGAATTCGACGGGCGACAATTCCATGCGGCGCGCCTCGATCTTCGAATAGTCGAGCACGTCGTTGAGGATGCCCAGCAGCGACTGGCCCGCCACGCGCACCATGGTCAGATACTTGCGCTGTTCCGTATCGAGCCTGGTATTGCCCAATAAGTACACCATGCCCAGCACGGCATTGAGGGGCGTGCGGATTTCATGGCTCATGTTGGCCACGAAATCGCTCTTCGCGCGGTTGGCCGCCTCGGCCCGGTCGCGCTCCTGTTCCAGTTCCGCCGCGCGCGCTTCGAGCTCCTGCTGCAGACGGTCGCGTTCGCTCATCAGGCCGTTGAACGCTTCCGTCAGTTCGCCGATTTCGTCGCGCTGCCGCACCGGCACGGGGGTGAAGCGGCTGCCGCTGGTGTGCAGGGCCCGCAGGGTGTCGCGCAGGCGTACCAGCGGCGACAGCAGCCGCACGGTGACCCAGCCCAGAACAAAAGCGGCCAGCAGCGAGGCGAGGGTGCTCCACAGCACCAGCCGGTACAGCACCCCATCGAACGGTTCGAAGGCATCGTCGAGGGGCAGCGAGGCGGCCAGCAGCCAGTTCACCGATTTCAGGCGCTTGAAGCTGTTGACGGCCGTGATGCCGCGGCTGTTGGTGCTGACCATGCTGCCTTCGCCATCGTTCTTCAGCAGCTGCGTAGTGGTCTGGTTGGCGTTCGGCTGGCGCGGCTGCAGCAAGCGGCTGGTATCGGGGTGCAGCACGTAACGGGGCACGGCGCCGCGCGTGAGGATGAAGTAATAGCCGCTCTTGCCGATCTTTTCCGAACGCAAGCGTCCCAGCAGGTTATCCTTGTACAGGCGCAGCACGCCGATCACCACGCCGGCGACCTCGCCATCGGCCGTGAGCACGGGCGCCACCATCTGCACGATGGGCATGCCGCTCGATTTGCCCAGCATCGGCTCGGTGATCATGGGCTGGCGCGTGCGCAAGACGGTCTGGAAATACTCACGCTCGGCCACGTTGATGCCGGCGCGGCCCGAGACCAGCGGCATGTCGGCCACGACGGCGCCTTGCGCATCGAGCACCAGCACGTCGTCGAACAGTACCAGCATCGAGCGGCGCGCATAGTATTCGCGCAATTGGGCGGGCCGGGCGATCAATTCCGGCGGCTGCTGCCTGGCCGTCAGCGTGACGATCTGCAGCAGCATGCCCAGCTTGTCGTCGAGTTCGGCAGCGGTGCGGGTGATCAGGGCAGATTGCTGGCTCAGCAGTACTCGCGTGAAGTCGGCGCGCATGTGCTGCACCTGTATCATGGTGACCAGCGCGATCATGGCGATCGAGGTCAGGCTGGTGGCCAGCGCGACTTTTGCTTTGATGCCGAGAGGCTTCATGATTTCCTTTTCAGTACCGGGCGGTACAGGCGGCAGATAATGCTGTCAGGAATTTTCCTATCAATGCCCCAGCTTGGCAAGCGCCACCGCGCAAATTGCCCGCCCCGCATGGGCTTTTGACGATGTTGCCATATAATTAAAGTCTGAACGTCGTTTATTCAGCGGAAATGCGGTGAAATTGGCACACGGCAACCCTGTATGCAGTAAACTTGTTATTGCATTTTCTAAAAGGTACCGACATGACTGAAGCGCTACTCACTCCCACCTTGCCCACAGTGACCGTGGAAGCGTTGCGTGCGCGATGCTCGACCTGCAGCATGCATCAATTGTGCCTGCCGATGGGCCTCGATGTGGGCGACATGGACAGGCTGGACCAGATCATCGGCCGCCGCCGCAAGATCGTGCGCGGTGCCTCGCTGTTCCGCATCGGCGACTCGTTCCAGAACCTGTACGCGATCCGCCTGGGGCACTTCAAGACGTACCAGATCAATCCGGGCGGTGAAGAACAGGTGACGGGTTTCCAGATGGCTGGTGAACTGCTGGGCATGGACGCCATCAGCGCCGACCGCCACCACTGTAATGCGGTGGCGCTGGAAGACAGCGAAGTGTGTGAAATTCCGTTTTCCAGCCTGGAACAGTTGCTGGGCAATATGCCGACCCTGCTGCGCCATTTCCATCGCATGATGAGCCAGGAAATCACGCGCGAGCAAAGCGTCATGCTGTTGTTGGGCAATATGCAGGCGACCCAGCGTTTTGCCGCCTTTATCGTCAACCTGGCCTCGCGCTATGAAGCGCGCGGCTATTCGGCCAGCAAATTTCAGCTGCGCATGTCGCGCGAGGAAATCGGCAATTACCTGGGGCTGACCATCGAGAGCGTCAGCCGTTTATTGTCGAAATTTAAGAAGGAAGGCTGGCTGCGCGTCTCCAACCGCGAGATCGAGATCTTGCAGCCGGCCAAGTTGAAAGCCATTACGGCCGGTACCGACCCCTGCAAATAAGGCTTACAGTTCCTCATCGGCGTGCAGCGCGATGCTGCGCTGCAGCGGCCAGGTCCAGATGCCGGACAGGCGCCACTCGCGTTTGTCGTTTTCTACCAGGACTTGCCAGCGGCTGCGCTCGAGCATCGGCAGCGCGACGGAAAAATTGCCGGCCGCATCGGGCTGCACCAGCAGCTTGATATCCTTTTCCGGCAGGGTCGCATGCGCCAGGTGCAGCTGCAACGGACCCTGATAGGCCTTGCCGAAGCTGTGCACGGAACCACTCAGGCGCGCTGACGCCACATCATAGGACAGGCTGGTATCCATCGCCAGGTCGCTGGCGATCGTATCGCGCCGCAAGTCCTGGTTGATCGCCTTGCCCTGCTTGTAATAGTCCCCCACCACCAGCGCATCGGGCTGCGTAAACGCGATATACGCCATGCAGCTGCCGACGACCACGGACAGGCCGGGACCGATCATCAGCAGCCAAGGCCAGCGATGCTTGTACCACGGTGCAACGGGGGCTTGCAGCTTGAGACTGTCGGACATTTTGTTCTCCTTGGGGTCAGACCCTTTGGGTCTGACCCCAGCTTTTGCTTCTGGGTTGAAAATACAGTAAAGCTAACGCATGTTTGATGCTACCCCTACGGCGAAATACCGGGGTCGGACCCAGAGGGTCCGACCCCGAATCAACATCACCGCGGCACGATGAATACCGCGCTTTCACGCACATGCAACGACGGGTCGTCCAGCGAATGCAATTCGATCGCAATCTTGTTCGAGCCCTTTTCTCCCACGCCGTGCGGCACGCGCAGGCGGATCGGCCAGCCCAGCGTTTCCGTCGGCTGCAACGTCACCTCTTCGCGCGTCAGCAAGGTCAGGCCCGGCAAGCCGGAAGCGCTGATTTTAAAATGCTGGGTTTGCTCCGAGGTGTTCATGATCTGCAAGCGGTAGACGTTTTCGATCATGCCGTCTTCCACTTCGCGTCCCATCGAACCGCGGTCGCGGATCACGTCCATTTTCAGGGGCGTGCGCAGGGCCAGCGAAGTACACACGGCGATGATGATCAGGGCCAGGATGGAAGTGTAGATCAGCACGCGCGGGCGCATGGCGCGCTGGCGTATCTGCTTCGAACTGAAGTTGTTTTCCATCGCATGGTCGGTACTGTAGCGTACCAGTCCCCGCGGCCGGTCGACCTTGTCCATCACGCTGTTGCAGGCATCGACGCAGGCGGCGCAGCCGATGCATTCATACTGCAGGCCGTTGCGGATATCGATGCCGGTCGGACACACCTGCACGCACAGGGTGCAGTCGATGCAATCGCCCAGCTTGTCGTTGTTGCCGGCCTTCTTGCTGATGGCGCCACGCGGTTCGCCGCGCTTGGCATCGTAGGTGATGATCAGGGTGTCCTGGTCGAACATGGCGCTCTGGAAGCGCGCGTAGGGGCACATGTATTTGCACACCTGCTCGCGCAGCCAGCCCGCGTTGCCGTAGGTTGCCAGGCTGTAGAACAAGACCCAGAACCATTCCCAGGGACCGAAATTGAGGGTGGTCACCTCGCGCGCCAGTTCCTTGATCGGCGTGAAATAGCCGACAAAGGTAAAGCCCGTCCACAGGGCGATGGCGCCCCATGCCAGGTGCTTGGCCGTCTTCTTGAAGGCCTTGCGCACGGAGGGTCCCTGCTTGTCGAGGGCCATGCGCGCGCTGCGCGTACCCTCGATGCGGCGTTCGACCCACAGGAAGATTTCCGTGTATACCGTTTGCGGGCAAGAGAACCCGCACCACACCCGCCCGGCGATGGCCGTGACGAGGAATAACAAATACGCACAGATGATCAGCAGGGCCGCCAGATAGATGAAATCCTGGGGCCACAGCACGACGCCGAAAATGTAGAACTTGCGCGTGGTCAAATCGAACAGCAGGGCTTGCCTGCCATTCCAGGTCAACCACGGCAAGCCGTAGAACGCCAGCTGGGTAAGCCATACGCATACCCATCGCCAGGTAGCGTAGCGTCCTTTGGCCTCGCGAGGGTAGATCTGCTCGCGGGCCGCATACATCTTGATGACTTGAGGTTCCATTACATCATTTCACGGGCGTCTGGGGATTCGACAGGCTCCAGACATACGCCGACAGCACGTGTACCTTGGACTCGCCGAGGAAATCGCTGAAGGCCGGCATGGTGTTGTTGCGTCCCTTGCGTACGGTTTCCATGATGGTATCAGCACTGCCGCCGTACAGCCAGATCTTGTCCGTCAGGTTAGGCGAACCGAGCATCTGATTGCCTTTCGCATCGGCACCGTGACAGGCCATGCAGGCGCCGAACTTGGCTTTGCCCAGCACGGATTTGACGGGGTCCGAAGTGGAACCGGACAGGCTCAGCACATAATGGGCCACGTTCTCGACATCCTTTTCGGAGCCCAGGGCGGCGCCCATCGGTGGCATCTGCCCATTGCGGCCATGCATGATGGTGGTCTTGATGATGTCGGGTTCACCGCCATACAGCCAGTCCTTGTCGGTCAGGTTGGGGAAGCCCTTGTTGCCGCGTGCATCCGAACCGTGGCATTGCGCGCAGTAGGTCAGGAACAAACGCTGGCCGATGGCCAGTGCCTGCGGATCGGCGGCCACCGTCTTCAAGTCCTGGCTCAGGTACTTGTTGAACAGGGGACCGTAGTCGGCTTCCGCCTTCTTCAGCTCTTCCTCGTACTGGCCCGTCGATTTCCAGCCCAGGCTGCCGGCATAGGTGCCCAGGCCCGGGTACAGGAACAGATACGCCAGGGCGAAGACGATGGTGATGTAGAACAACCACATCCACCAGCGCGGCATTGGCGTGTTGAGTTCCTTCAAGTCCTCGTCCCAGACGTGGCCCGTGGTGCCGTCGGCAGGCGCGCCTTCGACCACTTTGATTTTCGACTGCGAGTACAGCAGCACGCCGCAGCCGATGATGCCCAGCAGGGACAGCACGATGATGTAGATATTCCAGAAGCCATTGGTAAAGTCAGCCATGGTTGCGCTCCCCTTGTGCCGGTGCGGCGTCGGCCGCGTAGTCGAGCGCCTCGTCGTCGAACGGCAGGCGCGCCGCCGCGTCGAAGTCGCTATTGCTGCGGCTGAACGTCCACCACAGGATGCCTACGAACGTCGTAAAGGAAACCACCGTCATGACGCTGCTGGCGCTGTCAAACAGGTTTTCGATTGCCATGCTAATTCCTTGTTTTGATTAATGTACCGAGGCCTTGCAGATAGGCGACCAGGGCGTCTTCTTCCGTCTTGTCCTGCAGCTGCGCCGGGCCGGCGGTGATTTCCGCATCGCTGTACGGCTGGCCCAGGCGTTGCAGGGCGCGCATCTTCGGCATGATGTCGTCAGGCACCAGCTTGGTCTTTGCCAGCCATGGGTAGGCCGGCATGTTCGACTCGGGTACCACGTCGCGCGGGTTGTTCAAGTGCGTGCGGTGCCATTCATCGCTGTAGCGGGCGCCCACGCGGGCCAGATCCGGCCCCGTGCGCTTGGAACCCCACTGGAACGGACGGTCGTAGACGAACTCGCCAGCGACCGAATAGTGGCCATAGCGTTCCGTTTCCGCGCGCAGCGGACGCACCATCTGCGAATGGCAGTTGTAGCAGCCTTCGCGCACGTAAATGTCGCGGCCCGCCAGGCGCAGCGGCGAATACGGCTTCAGGCCGGCGACCGGCTCCGTCGTGCTCTTCTGGAAGAACAGGGGAACGATCTCGACGGCGCCGCCGATGCTGATCACTACCGTGACCAGGGCGATCAGCAGCCAGGGGTTTCTCTCAATCCATGCATGTGAAAATTTCATTTGCTTTCGCTCCTATCAGGCGTGCGCCGCGTTCAGTTCCGGAATGCGGGCGACGGGGAGTTTGCTGCCGCGCAAGGTCATCCAGGTGTTGTAGCCCATGATGCACATACCCGACAGGTACAGCAGGCCACCGGCCACGCGTACCACGTAGTACGGATACGTTGCTTTCACGCTCTCGACAAAGGTGTAGGTCAGGGTGCCGTCCGGATTGACCGCACGCCACATCAGACCCTGCATCACGCCGGCGATCCACATTGCGGCGATGTACAGCACGATGCCGATGGTGGCCACCCAGAAGTGCACGTCGACCAGACGCGTGCTGTGCATCTGCGTGCGGCCCGCCAGGCGTGGCAGCAGATAGTAGATCGAACCCATGGTGATGAAGCCCACCCAGCCCAAGGCGCCCGCATGCACGTGGGCAACGGTCCAGTCGGTGTAGTGCGACAGCGAGTTGATGGTCTTGATCGACATCATCGGACCTTCGAAGGTGGCGATACCGTAGAACGACAGCGAGACGATCATGAATTTCAGGATCGGATCGGTGCGCAGCTTGTGCCAGGCGCCCGACAGGGTCATGATGCCGTTGATCATGCCGCCCCAGCTTGGTGCAAGCAGGACCAGCGAGAAGACCATGCCGATCGATTGTGTCCAGTCAGGCAATGCCGTGTAGTGCAGGTGATGCGGGCCCGCCCACATGTAGGTGAAGATCAGCGCCCAGAAGTGGACGATGGACAGGCGGTACGAGTACACGGGGCGCTCGGCCTGTTTCGGGATGAAGTAGTAGACCATGCCCAGGTAGCCGGCGGTCAGGATGAAACCCACCGCGTTATGGCCGTACCACCACTGGATCATGGCGTCCTGCACGCCCGCATAGGCGGAATACGACTTGGTGAACGAGGCTGGCATGACGGCGCCATTGACCACGTGCAAAATCGTCACGGCCAGGATGTAGGCGCCGAAGAACCAGTTGGCCACGTAGATGTGCTTGACCTTGCGCTTGATCAGTGTGCCGAAGAACACGATGGCGTAAGCGATCCAGACGACGGCGATGAGGATGGCGATAGGCCATTCCAGCTCGGCGTATTCCTTGCCGCGCGTCAGGCCCATGGGCAGGCTGACGACCGCGCACAGGATCACCGCTTGCCAGCCCCAGAAGGTGAAGGCGGCCAGTTTGTCGGAAAACAGGCGCACCTGGCAGGTGCGTTGTACAACGTAGTACGAGGTGGCGAACAGGCCGCAGATGCCGAAGGCGAAAATCACCGCATTCGTGTGCAGCGGACGCAAGCGTCCGTATGTCAGCCATGGTATGTCGAGGTTCAGGGCAGGCCAGGCCAGCTGAGCGGCGATGATAACGCCAACCAGCATGCCGATGATGCCCCATACCACAGTAGCGACCGCGAATTGCTTCACGATCTTGTAGTTATAGTTCAGCGATTGATCCACAAAGACTCTCCCTGGAATTACTATTTATGATGGTGGCCAGAGAGTAAGTGTTTGACCGCGAAAAAACTTTGATGTGGATCAAAATTCCCCGGATGAAATAAGCGTAGCGAACTGGCATCGAAATAAAGCGATATTTCGGTCAAAAAAGCCATGCAAGATCCCTGCAAGCGCTGGCTTGACATGGCGTAAAACGTGCGTGGAGGCAATGGCTTAGAGTGGCTAGTCCAGACATGTCCAAGGCCCGCCATGGAAGACCCCGAACGCCGCGATTCGTTTGATGCCCAGGTGGACCTGGTCGTCGGCAAGGCCGAGGGCACGACCCTGTTCGATCACGGCAAGCTCGCTTGCCTGGTGCAGGCGCCGTCGCCGGGCATCGTCATCTTCGTGCATGGCGTCAATTCCGAGGGCGAGTGGTACCGCGCCGCCGAAGCCGGCCTGTGCGCCGGCCTGAACACGCGCATGAAGCGCTGCGACGAGCACATGGCGCATGCCACGGCGCAGGGCGGGCAACTGACGCCGGTGGCTTATCGAAGCGAACTGAGCGATGACGGCTATGTCGATCCCGACTATACGGCCAGCACCTTCATCGGGCCGCAAGCGCATTTCTCGCCCGTGATCCAGTTCCGCTGGGGCTACAAGGCCAGCGACAAGGAGTTGCAGGCGTATGGCGATTCGGTCTACCTGAACGAACACGCTTACTGGGGCGGCGGCCCGTTCGCCAATGGCTGCTCATCGCTGCCGGATCTGTGGGGCGAGGGCTTGTCGGACGCCCTCTTCCTGTTCATCCATATCGAGCATCTGAATCCCGTCAACGACCGCATCGTGTATGCCTGCCCGCCACGCCCCTACTTCGTGCTGGCGGCTTTGCGCCTGGCGCACCTGGTGGCGGCCATCCGCCGGCAGCAGGCCGATGTGCCGATTACCCTCGTCTGCCACAGCCAGGGCAATATGGTGGGCATGGCGGCGGCGTTTCTGGGCAACAAGATGGCTGACGTGAAAGATGCGGCAGGCAAAAGCGGCCGTTGCGTGGCCGATACTTATGTATTGTGCAACCCTCCGTACAGCCTGTTACGCAGAAACGACACGGAAGGCTGGCTGCAGGGGCAAGTCAGGGATGTCGATGGCAATGTGGGCCGGCAAAGCGGCGAGGCGCGCCGCCAGACCCTGGTGGCATTTTTCGACATCGTGCGCGGCCAGGCCAAGGAGCCGCCCCTGTCTGCCGCCTTGGCGTGCATGGCCGCCAACGTGCGCCATGATTTCACGCTGGACAAGGACCGGGCCGCCTATGCCTGCGGCCCGCAGCCGACGACGCGCGGCCGCGTCACCCTGTATTGCAATCCGCACGACCAGGTGATTTCCGCCACGCCCATCCAGGGCATCGGCTGGTTGGGTCTCAGCGCCGAACAGATCAAGGCCACGCGCGGCGACGGTGTGTTTACCCAGCGCGTGTTTGCGCAGGGCTTTCCCGTTGGCCAGCGTGGCGATTATGACTATTGGAGCAACCACTATCGCCAGCCCGCGCGGGGCAGCGCCGATTTCTGGCATCCTCATTCGCCGATCTCCAAATACGATCCAGACAAGGGCGTGCGCGCCAGCACCAGCGCGGCCGGCAAGGCGGCGAGCGTGCGCACGGCCGCCGCCATGTCGGCCCTCATGAAGACGCTGAAGACCCCCATCAATGCCGTGCCGCCCGATGACTGGCGCATCCCCGTGACGGCGCCCGCCTTGCCGGAAGTGTTTACACCGCAGGCCGTGCGCTTTGGCGTACCTAGTCCGCAGTTCGACCAGAATCTCGATCCGCCTGGCACGCACCGCCATGCGGGCAAGGCACGTCAGAAAGGCGAGCCGTATGCCGATACAAGCGTGGGCGGCACGCCGCAGGGCGACCGCGATACCGAGGCGGCACTGCGCTACGAAGACCATGCCCGCCTGCGCATGAAGGCCCGCCGCGGGAAGCTCGACGGCCTTGACGGCAAGGCGATGATGGAAGACGACCTGTCCACCGCCACGCCGGAATATTTGGAATGGCGCAAGCAGGAAATCCAGGGGCAACTGGCGGCCACCTGCGACACGCATGCCACCGACCACTCCACCATCCTGACCAATTCCTGGCACGCTGAAAAGGCGCTGGCGTATGACGTGGCGATTGGGGTCGGTCATATTGGTGAGAAGGCGATGCTACAACTGCGCATTGCGGCAGATTGGCGTTTGTCTAAGGGGCTGGATGAAAGTCATCCAAACAAATTGTTTGGTGAGTATTTTTATACAGGGCAGTTTAAGGAAATACCACTATTGGATTGGGTTAAGAGCGATGGCAGCGCAGGCGCCATGCCTTCCGAAATTGTGGATGAACGTATGTACAAGCGCCCGGAGACATCCTGATGTACAACTTGATTGCTACTCTTCCGCGCAGGCTGGGCTGGAGCATCTTTGTTTTCAGTCTTGCGTCTGGTATTGCACTTTGGTCGGTATTGCAGGCCCCGCCAGTCGACGTTCCTCTTGAAGAAGGATTGCTGATGAAACGACTATTATTGATGCCGGCATTGCTGGCGCTTACCGTGCTTTTTTTAACGTCGGCCTGCGCCAGCAAGACGCCTGTCGCTGCACCGGTTGCCGCCGTCATCCCTGCTGCGCCCGAGCAGCCGTACATGGCGCAAGTCGTGGGCGTGCAGTGGCTCAATCCCCTACAGCGGCGCGACTATCCGACTGAATGGCAACTGTTGTGGACACTGGGCCTGGCGAAGCCAAACAAGGACGATAGCAAAGTGAAAGAGAACCCCGTGCGTTTTGGCAAGGTGCAATCGATAGGCATGATTGCCTATGGTAATGATGGGACAGAAACCTTTAAAGGCTACCATCACAAATACATTACCGAGTTGATTTATCTTTTCCGGGATATCTACTTTTCTAGCAAAGAGTATTTTTACAATGCGCACTCGCTGACCGACAAATCCACGCGCCGCGAACTGGCTGGCATCCACGTTGAGTACGCGCTGCCTGCGGGACGTCTCGATCCCATAGAAGCCGGAGAATATGTGCAGGATACAATCAGGCGCGCCTTCAGCATCGGCAACCCCTCCTTCCCCGATTCCTGGACCACGGCCACGCCGCCCGACGTGCGCGTCACCATGGGCGGTGCCAATGCGGGCTTTACGTCCCTGGCGGCGGGGCTGGCTTACCTGCAGGCCAATCCCGACAAGACCGTGTGGGTGATGAACTGGGATGCGCCCAGCTATCCGCCGAAAGATGAGCAGATCAATGAAAACATGGTCTTGCTGGTGCTGGCCGGCCCCGGCTATCAGACGGACCGCGCGCCGCTGGCCTGGCTGGGCTTTCCCGCCACGCGCAAGGTCGCCGATTTTACCGCCGGCAAGGGACAGTCCCCGCGCACCGTGCAGGCCTGGAGCGCTGCCATCGACGCTGCCGCCCGGAATGCGCAATTGAACGACGACGCCATCGGCTACGTCATCCACGATGCGGGCAGCACCTATCCGGTCTCGTCAGAACGGCTCGGCCCGCTGGCGCAAAGCCTGACGCAGCAATTGCCCGACTTTGATTTCAACAAGCAGACGTTCAATATGCCGGCGCTGCTGGGCGAGACGGGCGCCGGCACGGCGCTGACCAACGTGGCGCTGGCCATCGGCTATGCCAACCACGTGGGCTGGCCCGTGCTGGTGGCGGGCAGCAGCGATAGCGAGAGTTTGACTGCTGTGGTGGTGGCGCCGCCGGCCGTGGTGCGGCCCGTCGACCACGAACAGCCGTGGTTCCGCGCACGTGGCGGCAATACCGTGTTTTTACCGTGGTGGGGCCGGCGCTTCGATGCGCGGCCGGGGTCGCAAGGCTATTCGCGTTGAGTGGCCGGAGGGGCGGCCGCTTCCGGCGGCGTATCGTCGTCCTGCAGCACGCGCAGGCCCGGTCCGACGAGGTCGTCGAACTGGCCGCTGTCCGAGGCCGTGAAATACACCCACAGCGCGATGAAGACGACCACGACGCTTAAGGGGATGAGGAGGTACAGTGCTTCCATGTTCAGGCTTTCCGCAGGCGCAGGGCGTTGGCGATGACGACCGCCGAGCTGGCAGCCATGCCGACGCCGGACAGCCAGGGGTTTAAAAAGCCCAGCGCGGCGGCCGGGATGGCCGTCAGATTGTACAGGGTGGCCCAGCCCAGGTTTTCGCGGATGATACGCATGCTGCGCGCCGCCGTTTTCGCCGTGTCGAGCACGGAAACCAATTGGCTCGACAGCAGCACCGTATCCGCATGCGCCTGCGCCAGCGCGGCGCCGGAACCCATGGCGAACGAGACGTCGGCCGCGCTCAGCACGGCGGCATCGTTGATGCCGTCGCCGACCATCGCCACGACGGCGCCCGTCGCCTGCAATTGCTGCACGAAATCGAGCTTTTCATCGGGCAGGCATTCGCCGCACGCCGTGTTGATGCCCAGTTCCGTCGCCACGCTTTGCGTCAGCGCTTCCTGGTCGCCACTCAGCAGCACGACTTGCTTGCCGCGCCGCTGGAAATACTCGACCACTTCGCGCGCTTCCGGGCGCAGCGCATCGCTGAGCAGGAAACGCGTGAGCCAGCGCCCCTGCGTGCCCAGGTACAGCGGCGTCATGCCCTGCATGCCGACGGCCGTGTCGCCCAGCGGCGGCCCGGCGATGGCGGCGACAAAGGCCGCATTGCCCAGGCGGTAGCGCACGCCGTCGATCACGCCTTCGAGTCCCTGGCCCTGCACTTCCTGCAATTGTTCCGCATGCGCGCGCGCCTGCTGTCCTGGCAACCCTTCGGCGGCGGCCAGGATCGCCTGCGCCAGCGGATGGGCGCTGCCCGCTTCCAGCGCGGCGGCCACTTGCAGGCAGGCGTCCTCCGTCATGTTGCCGAGTCCCTCGATCTGTTGCAGCACGGGCCGGCCCAGGGTCAGGGTGCCCGTCTTGTCGAAGACGATGTGGGTGGCGCGGTGCAGGGTTTCCAGCACATGCGGCTGGACGATCAGCACGCCGCGCCGCAGCAGGCTGTCGGTGGCGGCCGCCAGCGCCGTCGGCGTGGCGAGAGACAGCGCACACGGGCACGACACGACCAGCACGGCGATGGCCACGGGCCAGGCCCGCGATGCATCGTGCCAGCTCCAGAAAGCGAACACGGCGACGGCAAACAGCAGCAGGCCCAGCACGAACCAGGCGGCGACCTTGTCGGCCCATTGCGCGATCTGCGGCTTGCCGCTGCCGGCCCGCTCGATCAGTTTCAATAAATCGGACAAGGTGCTTTCGCGCGCCGGTTTCAAGACGCGCAGGATCAATGCCGCGCTGGCGTTGATGGCCCCGCCCGGCACCTGTTCCCCCGTCTTGCGCCGCTGCGCCGCGCTCTCGCCCGTCAGCAGCGATAAATCGAGCGCGCTCGTGCCTTCGATGATGACGCTGTCGGCGGCGATCGCCTCGCCCGGTTTCACGAGGATGATGTCGCCCACGTCCAGCGTGCCGGCCGGCACCAGGGTGGTGGCGCGGTTGTCGGGAAAGCCCGCCATCAGCGATGCCGAGGCGGGCAAGGCGTGCTGCAAGCGCTCCAGTGCCGAAGCCGCCTTGCGGCGCGCCTGCAGCTCGTAATAGCGGCTGCACAGCAGCAGGAAGATGAACATCGTGGCCGAGTCGTAATACACCTCGCCGCGCCCCGTAAAGGTCGCCACCACGCTGCCGAAGAAGGCCGCCAGGATGCCCAGCGCCACGGGCACGTCCATGCCCAGTGTGCGTGCGCGCAGGCTGGCCCAGGCGCCATGGAAAAACGGCATGGCCGAATAGCAGATGGCCGGTAAGGTGAGCAGCAGGCTGGCCCAGCGCATCAGGCTGGCCATACTGTCGTCCAGGGTGCCATCCTCGGCGGCCAGGTAGGCGGGCGCCACGTACATCATCACCTGCATCATCGACAGGCCTGCCACGAACAGCTGGCGGCCCAGGGTCTTGCTGGCCTTTTGCAGGCGTTCGCCGTGGCGCACGGCGTCATACGGATAAGCCGTGTAGCCGACTTGCCGCACGGCTTGCAGGATGTCGCCCGGCTCACATTCGGCGCGGCTCCAGCGCACGTACAGGCGCTCCGTGGCGACGTTCAGGCTGGCCGCCTGCACGCCGGGCAGGCGCGTCAACTGGCGTTCGATCAGCCAGACGCAGGCGGCGCAGCGGATGCCTTCGACGGACAGGGTCGCTTCGCAGCTGCTGGCGTCGCGCGCGAATTGCGCGTCGTCATTGCTGTACAAACGCAGCTCGGGCGGCATCAGGGTGGCATCAAACGCGTTGACGGCATATTCGTCGCGGTCGCGGTAATACGCGCTCTGGCCGATGTCGACGATGGTTTGCGCCACCGCTTCGCAGCCGGGGCAGCACATGGCGCGCGGCAGCTCGTCGATGGTGACGTTCCAGTTCGAGCCACTTGGCACGGGCAAGCCGCAATGGAAGCAGGCGGACGGTTTTAATACAGCATTCATACGATTCTTTTCATGGATGGCCAGTGACGCACAGGGCGTCGAGCCAGCCCAGCGACACGCCATTCGCGGCGCGCAGCAGGCCCAGCAAGCCAAAGCCCAGCACCAGCAAGCCGCTGGCGATGCGCACGGGACGGCGCTGCATCTGCGCGCGCAGGCGCGTGCCCAGTAAACCCATGCCCAGCAGCATGGGCAGGGTGCCCATGCCGAAGGCGGCCATGGCAGCCGCGCCGTCGAGGGCCGAACCTTGCAGCATGGCCGTCAGCAGGGCGCTGTAGACCATGCCGCATGGCACCCAGCCCCACAGGCCGCCCACGGCCAGCGCTTTGAATGGCGTATCCATCGGCATCAACGGTTTCAACAAAGGGCGCACGCGGCGCCAGACGACGTTGCCGGCCGCTTCCAGATGCGCCAGGCCGCGCCAGGCATCCATCAGGTACAGGCCCAGGGCGACGAGCATCAGGTTGGCCAGCCAGTAGCCGGCCACCTGCAGTGACGCCATGTGCAGCATGCCCGCGCCCGCCAGGCTGCCGGCCAGGGCGCCAGCCAGCATGTAGCTGCCGATGCGCCCGCCGTTGTAGGCCAGCACGCGCAGCACGTTCGATTGCAAGGTTGTCTGCAATGCGGGGCGCGCCACGGCGATGGCGATGACCGGGCGGGCAGGCGCCGCCGGTGCACCGCCGCTGATCGACAGGGCGCCCACGATGCCGCCGCACATGCCGATGCAGTGCACGCTGCCGGCCAGGCCGACCATGAACATGGGCACGAGGCTGAGGGCGTTCATCGGGCGGCGTTACACCGTTTTCGAGTAGCGCAGCGGCTGCACCGCGTCCGGCGCCGCGTTGGCGCGGGCTTGCGTCAGGTAGCGGTCGAAGACCATGCAGATATTGCGGATCAGCAAGCGCCCTTTCGGCGTCACCGTCAGCCAGTCTTCCTCGATGACGAGCAAGCCGTCACGGGCCAGTTCGCGCAGCTTTTCCAGCTCGGCGGCGAAATAGCTGCGGAACTTGACGGGGTGGGCTTGCTCGATGGTGGCGATCGACAATTCGAAATTGCACATCAGCATCTGGATGATGATACGGCGCAATAAATCATCCGTATCGAGCTTGATGCCGCGCGCGATCGGCAGCACGCCTTCGTCGAGTTTTTCGTAGTAGGCGTCCAGCGTCTTTTCATTCTGGCTGTAGACGGCGCCGACGGAACTGATGGCCGACACGCCGCAGGCGATCAAATCGGCTTCCGCACGCGTCGAATAACCCTGGAAATTGCGGTGCAAGCGGCCTTGCCGCTGCGCCACGGCCAGATCGTCCGTCGGCTTGGCGAAATGGTCCATGCCGATGTACACATAGCCGGCGGCCGTCAGGCGCGCGATGCACAGGCCCAGCATGGCCAGCTTGGTGGCGCTGTCGGGCATGTCGGCGTCGAGGATGCGGCGCTGCGGCTTGAACAGGTGCGGCATGTGCGCGTAGTGGTACAGGGCGATGCGGTCGGGGCTGGCGTTGATCACCTTGCGCAGGGTTTCCGTCATCGTCTCCAGGTTTTGCTTGGGCAAACCGTAGATCAGGTCGATGCTGATCGAGCGGAAACCGGCGTCGCGTGCGGCCTGCATGATGGCCACCGTTTCCGCTTCCGGCTGGATGCGGTTGACGGCTTTTTGCACATCGGCGTCGAAATCCTGCACGCCCAGGCTGATGCGATTAAAGCCTTGCGCACGCAGCGAAAACACGCGTTCGCGCGATACGGTGCGCGGGTCGATTTCGATCGAATACTCGCCGTCTTCGTCGGAAGCGAACTCGAAATGCTGGCGCAAATGCAGCATCAGCTCCTCCATCTGTTTTTCGCTCAGGTAGGTGGGCGTGCCGCCGCCGAAATGCAGCTGTTCGATCTGGTTCATGCCGGCAAACAGCTTGCCCTGCATGGCGATTTCCTGTTTCAGATAGCTGAGATAGGTGGCGGCCTTGCTGCGGTCTTTCGTGATGATCTTGTTGCAGGCGCAGTAGTAGCACAGGGTGTCGCAGAACGGCACGTGCACGTACAGCGACAGCGGACGGCGGCCGCCGCGCATGCGCAACGCGGCCAGCGCTTCGAGGAAATTGCCGTAGCCGAAGTCGGCATTGAAACGGTCGGCGGTCGGGTACGATGTGTAGCGGGGGCCGGACTGGCTCATCTTGCCGATGATGACCGGGTCGAATTCGACGACGGCGTCCAGGTCGGCGGAAGCACTGCTGAGTAGTGTAGGCATGGTGTGTGTAAGGTCTTGAAAGGTTTAGGCGGCCAGGCGTTTCAGAGCGGCGGGTTTGCCCGTGTTGGCGGCGCCTCCCTTGCCGCCAGGCATGGCGACGCGGCGCGGTGGCGGCATCTTGCCGAAATTGAACAGGCTCACGGCTTGCGACAGGCTGGCCGCTTCTTCCGCCAGGCGCGTGGCGGCGGCGGCGGCTTCTTCCACCAGGGCCGCGTTTTGCTGCGTCACCTGGTCCATGTGGGCGATGGCCTGGTTGACCTGGTCGACACCGATGCTCTGTTCGCGCGAAGCGATGGAAATTTCCTGCATGATGGCCGTGACTTGCTTGACGGAACTGACTACCTGTTCCATGGTGGCGCCGGCGCGGTTCACCTGCAGCATGCCGGCGCCCACCTTGCCGACGGAAATCTCAATCAGTTGCTTGATGTCCTTGGCTGCCACGGACGAGCGCTGCGCCAGGTTGCGCACTTCGCCCGCCACCACGGCGAAGCCCCGGCCCTGCTCGCCAGCGCGGGCCGCTTCCACGGCCGCGTTCAGGGCCAGGATATTGGTCTGGAAGGCGATGCCTTCGATCAGGGCGATGATGTCGACGATTTTCTTCGACGAGGTGTTGATTTCGTCCATGGTGGTGATGACTTCGGAAACGATCTCGCCACCCTGCACCGCTACTTTCGAGGCGGCCACGGCCAGCTCGTTCGCTTGCACCGAGTTGTCCGCGTTCTGTTTCACCGTCGACGAGAATTCCTCGATGCTCGAGGCCGTCTCTTCCAGGCTGGCTGCCTGCGATTCCGTGCGGCCCGAGAGGTCCATATTGCCGGCGGCGATTTGCTTGGTGGCCACGGCCATGGTTTCCACATTGATGCGCACGTCGCGGATGGTGGCGATCAGGTTGCTGTTCATCTGTTGCAGCGCGCGCAGCAATTGCCCCACTTCATCCGTGCTGTCCGTTTCGAAACTGCCCGACAGGTCGCCGGCGGCAATCGCCCGCGCGCCGTTCAGGGCCTTGCCCAGCGGCTTGAGCACGGACATGCGCAAGGTGTACCAGAGGAAAACGTTGATCAGGAAGCCGAACAGGGTGGCGCCGAAGATGGCGTAATTGGTGATCTGGCCGCCGCTGGCGAACAGGCTGATGACGCATACCAGCAGTTGCAGACAGTTGACGATGGAGGTGGCGGCCCAGATGCGCAGGTTGAGCGACATGTGCGTCAGGTTGTGCAGCAGGTGCGCCAGGCCCGGGCGCACGATTTGCCCGTTCTTGATGACGATGTTGCCGCCTTCCTTGTTGCGGATGGCCGCGTAGGCTTCCTCGGTCGCTTTGACCTGATCCTTGTCGGCCTTCACGCGCACCGACATGTAGCCGATGGTCTTGCCTGCTTCGCGGATGGGCGTGACGTTGGCGCGCACCCAGTAGAAATCGCCGTTCTTGCAGCGGTTCTTGACCAGGCCCGTCCACGGCGTGCCGGCCTGGATCGAGGTCCACAGGTCGGCAAACGCTTCGGCCGGCATGTCCGGGTGGCGCACGATGTTCTGGGGCGAACCGATCAGCTCGGCCTCGCTGAAGCCGCTGACCTGACTGAAGTAGGGGTTCACATATACGATATTGCCGTTCATATCCGTTTTCGACACGATGGCCTGATCGTCCAAGACGAGGACTTCACGGTTAGTCACTGGCAAATTTTGTCGCATGGTCGCGGCTTCCTGATCAGTTAAATAGGCAATTGGTGAGTAAGACTTGCACGATTGCAAGAATGGAGATCAGTGTAAGGAGTCGCCTGCGCAAATTTATTGATGTAGATCAAAATCCTCCAGATTGGTCGTGCTTGCTCGCATTTAGCGATAGCAATGCGGCATTGTTTTAAAGCCACTGGTTGTCGGCGGTGGCTAATCCACGCCTGCCGTCAGGGGCCGCAAGCCGCCCACGGCGTAGCCTTGCGCGTAGTCGATGCCCAGTTCGCGGATGATGGCCAGGGTTTCCGCGTTTTCCACGTATTCGGCCACCGTTTTCAAGCCCATCACATGGCCTACTTCATTGATGGCCCTGACCATGGCGCGGTTGATGGCATTGGTGGCGATGCCGCGCACGAAGATGCCGTCGATTTTCAGGTAGTCGACGGGCAGGGCCCGCAGGTAGCCGAACGAGGAAAAGCCGCTGCCGAAGTCGTCGAGCGAGAAGCGGCAACCCATGGCCTTGAGCTGGCGCATGAATACTTGCGCCTTGGGCAGGTTGGCGATGACGGCCGTTTCCGTGATTTCAAAGCAGATTTGTTCGGGCGCAATCGCGTACTGTACGAACTGCGCCGTGATGTAGTCTTGCAGGCCGGGGTCGGCCAGCGACATGCCCGACAGGTTGACGGAATACAGGGCCGGTGCCCGGCGCCGGCTTTCCGCCAGCGCGGCCAAAGGCGGCAGGCTGTCGCGCACGCTCTGGATATGCTGGCAGACGGCGCGGATGACCCAGCGGTCGATGGACAGCATCATGTCGTAGCGTTCGGCGGCCGGGATGAAGGCACCGGGCAAGATCAGGTCGCCCTTGCCGTTGCGGATGCGGATCAGCACTTCGTCGTGGTGTTCCGGGCTGTCGTGCAAGTGCACGATGGGCATGGCGTACAGGCGGAAGTAGTCGTGCGTGAACGCTTCGTTCAGGCGTGAAATCCACAGCATTTCGCCATGCCGCTGCGCCAGCATGACGTCCGACTCCTGATAGATATGAATGCGGTTGCGGCCCTGCTCCTTGGCCAGGTAGCACGCCTGGTCGGCGGCGCTCAGCAGTTCGCTCATGGACTTGCTGTCCTGGTTGATTTCCGCGATGCCGATGCTCACGCCCAGTTCGAAGCTGTGTTCGTCCCAGGCGAAGCGGAATTCGCGCACGGACTGACGCAGCTGTTCGCCGATCAGGCGCGCATGCTCGAGCGGACAGTGGGGCAGCAGCACGCCCAGTTCGTCGCCACCGAGGCGCGCCAGGATGTCGCTGTCGCGCATCTGTCCCTGCAGCATCTTGGCCAGCAGCTGCAGCAGCACGTCGCCGGCGCCATGGCCGCAGGTGTCGTTGATGATCTTGAACTGGTCCAGGTCGAGGTACAGCAGCGCATGCGCGTGGCCTTCCTGCTTGGCCGTGTGCAGGGCGCCCGCCACCAGGTGTTCGAATTCGCGCCGGTTGATCAGGCCTGTCAGGGTGTCGTGCGTGGCTTGCCACGACAGTTGCCGGCTTAATTTTCGTTCGTGGCTGACGTCGCGGAACACGACGACTGCGCCAAGGATAGCGCCGTCGCGCGACCAGATGGGGGCGGCGGAGTCCTCGATCGAAATACGCCGTCCTTTGCGCGTGATCAGTTGCGTGTGCGTGGATACGCCGATGGCCTGGCGCTGCAGCAGGCATTTCAGGGCCACGTGCTCGAGCGCTACGCCCGTGTTTTCATCGATCAGCTGCAGCGTTTGCCGGATATCGAGGCCTTCGGCCAGTTGGCTGCTCCAGCCCGTTAATTGTTCCGCCACGCGGTTCAGGTAGCGCGTCTTGCCTTGTGGATCGGTGGTGATGACGCCGTCGCCGATGGAGCTGAGCGTCACTTCGGCCAGCTCCTTGCGTTCGGCGATCATCAGCTCGCGCGCCATGTGCTCGGTGATATCCCAGATGATGCCCAGCGTGCGTTCGGGATGCCCGGCGCCATCCATGAAGACCTGCGCCTTGGCCGCCAGCCAGTGTTCGCTGCCGTCGGGCCAGATGACCCTGTATTGCAGGGCGTAGCCGCCGCGCCGGCGCACGCCGTCTTGCAGCACTGTGAGCACACTGTCGCGGTCGCCGGCATGCACGCAGTCGAGAAAGCTGCGGAACGGCTGCGTCAGCGCATGTTCTTCCAGGCCCAGCAAGGCGGCACCCTTGGCCGACCAGCTGACCGTGCCGTCGATGACCTGGCCATCGACGATGCGCGAATCCCAGATGGCCATGTGCGCCGCTTCCAGCGCCATCTGTAAACGTTTCTGCTGGTCGCCCATCATCCTCTCCCGACATGGATACAGAATAGATGCGCCGCTGCTGTTTAAGTTCCCGGCGCGTCGGCGGAGGTGGCCGGCGTTGCGCGTGCCACGTCACGCACATTCTTTTGCACGGCCACGGCGGAAAACAGGCTCAGCAGGAATGCCATGGCATAGAAACCCTTCTCGCTATTCTGCAGGGTGGCGTTCCACAGGCCCACAGTCAATAACAGCAAGGCCAGCAGCACGGAAATCCAGCACAGGCCAAAGTAAATCCCCGTCACGGCGATGCCCTCGGCGCGGTCGCGCACGGACTTTTGCAGCGAGATGGCGGCGAACAGGCCATACATCAGGATCGTAAAATAATAGCCCTTTTCGTTGAGCGCCATGGTGGCGTTCCACAGGCCGGACAGGTAGGTAAGGATGCCGATCAGCAATGCCGCCCAGGAGGCGCCGATGAAGGCGCTGCTGGGGCGTGGGGCGTGGGAAGTCTGCATAAGGTCTCCATGGGCAGCGGGCGCCGCCGGCATGGCCGGGGCGGCAGGCACGGATGCGCCTGCCGCCCCATCAGACCAGAAAGCTTATTTGCGTGATTTGACCATGCGCAATAAAGCCGACACGGCCGTGACGCCGGCCAGCACCAGGCCGCCGGCGATGAGGCCGGCCACCGCGTTGATCAGGCTGGGCGTGACGGCCGCCAGTACGGGGCCGATGGCGGCCACGCCGCCGACCGCTTCCTCGACGTGGTGCAGCATGGCGCTGGCCCAGGGCCAGCCATGCGTCAAAATGCCGCCGCCGACCATGAACATCGCCAGCGTGCCCACTACCGAGAGGAATTTCATCAGTTTCGGCGCCGCCGACACCAGCATGCGGCCAAATGCGCGCACGCCGTCCATCAGCGCGCCCGCACCCTTGCGCGCGGCCAGATAAAAGCCCGCGTCATCGAGCTTGACGATGCCGGCCACCAGGCCATACACGCCCACCGTCATGATGAGGGCGATGCCGACGACGACGGCTACCTGCTCGGCGAAGGTGGCGGCAGCCACCGTGCCCAGCGCGATGACAATGATTTCCGCCGACAGGATGAAATCGGTGCGGATGGCGCCCTTGATCTTGTCCTTTTCCAGCGCCACCAGGTCGACCTGCGGGTCGCGCAGCGCCTGTGCCAGCTCGGCCTTGTGGCTGTCATCCGGATGCAGATACTTGTGGGCAATCTTTTCGAAACCCTCGAAGCACAGGTAGGCGCCGCCCACCATCAGCAGTGGCGTAATGGCCCACGGCGCAAACGCGCTGATGGCCAGCGCGGCGGGCACGAGGATGGCCTTGTTCTTCAGCGAACCGACGGCGACGGCCCAGACGACGGGCAATTCGCGTTCGGCGCGCACGCCGGCCACTTGCTGCGCGTTCAGGGCCAGGTCGTCACCGAGCACGCCGGCCGTCTTCTTGGCGGCCACCTTGGTCATCAGGGAGACGTCATCGAGGATGCTGGCGATGTCGTCGAGCAGGGCCAGCAGGCTGGAGCCGGCCATCTCAGCACGCTCCCGCAGTGGTGGCAGGGAGTCGTGGAGCGAGGAAAGTGTTGTTTTTCATGATGTTATTCTTGGTTGTCGTGCAAGGAAAAGCGCAGCTAGCGCGTGCATGCGATCTTACCCCAGGGCGGGCCGGCAGGGCCGCACTGAGCGGGTTAAAATTGCCTCTTGTCACCATTTTTGGAAACCGCATGCATTTCGCCACCTGGATCACCTTTGTCATCGCCGCTTCCATCATCGCCGTCTCGCCCGGCTCGGGCGCCGTGCTGTCGATGTCGCACGGCCTGTCCTACGGGGTCAGAAAGGCCAGCGCCACCATCCTCGGCCTGCAGCTGGGGCTGCTGGTGGTGCTGGGCATCGCCGGTGCCGGCGTGGGCTCTTTGCTGCTGGCCTCCGAAGTGGCGTTCAATATCGTCAAGACGGTGGGCGCCTTGTATCTGATCTATCTGGGCCTGTCGCAATGGCGCGCCAGGGTGGCCGTCACGGGCAACCTCACGGGCGACCTGCATGCCGACGCGGTGGTGCCGTCCATGGGCCGGCGCGTGCTGACGGGTTTTCTGACCAACGTGACGAATCCGAAAGGCATCATCTTCATGGTGGCGGTGTTGCCGCAATTCATCAGCCCCACGGCGCCGCTGCTGCCGCAATTGCTGATCCTGGCCGTCACCATGTGCACGATCGATCAGATCGTCATGCACGGCTACGCTTTCCTGGCATCGTCGATGCAGCGCTTTTTCCGCGATGCCAAGGCCGTGAAGAAGCAGAACCGCTTCTTTGGTGGCTTGCTGATGGCCGTCGGCACGGCATTGTTCTTCGTCAAGCGGGGCAGCCAGGCGGCATCCTGAGCCAGGTCAACATGCAAACATTTGTAAGCCCGCTTGCGATGCCCGCACGATGCGGATGTAATCGATAGCAATCATCCTTGTACGCCTTGCCTGGAGCGCTGCCATGCGTCCTATCCTGTCTCTTCCCCTCTTGAACACCGTGTGCGCCGTGCTGCTGTCGTCGGCATGCACCTTCGCCCTGGCGCAGGACCCGCCTGCCCGCGTGGGGCGCATTTCCACCGTCGAAGGGCAAGTGCTGGTGCGCGCCGGCGATGGCGAGGCGCAAAACGCCCTGCTGAACTGGCCCGTCACGACGGATAACCGCCTGAGCACCATGCGCGGCGCGCTGGCGGAATTGCGCGTGGGCGCGGCCGCTGTGCGCCTCGATGGCGATTCCGAGCTGGAAGTGAGCGAGCTCGATGACGACAGTTTCAAATTGCACCTCGGCTATGGCACGGTCAGCGTGCGCGTGCGCAATCCCGATGCGCTGCGCGGCTTCGAACTGACCACCGCCCAGGCCCGCGTGATCCTGACCCAGCCGGGCTGGGTGCGCATCGAGGCGGGGCGCCAGCCCGGCACCAGCGTCGTCAGTGTGCTCGAAGGGGCGGCTGATGTGGACGGCGCGACGGGCAGCGTGACCTTGCGTGCCGGCAAGCGCGCCGAGCTGACGGACGAGGAATTGCGCACGGGCGCCGTGCAGAGAGTGGCTTTCGACAACTGGCCAGAAGCCTTGCCCGCCGCCGCGCCGGCCTTGCGCTATGTCACGGACGATACCACCGGCTATGAAGAGCTGGACCGCTACGGCGCCTGGCAGGACGATGCTCAATACGGTCCCCTGTGGCTGCCCAGCGTGGTGCCGGCCGGCTGGGCGCCGTACAGCGACGGGCGCTGGACGTGGATCGCGCCATGGGGCTGGACCTGGGTCGACAATGCACCGTGGGGCTACGCGCCCTCGCACTATGGCCGCTGGGTGCTGCTGGGCCAGCGCTGGGGCTGGGCGCCGGGGCGCGAGCGCGGCCGCGTACCCTGGGCGCCGGCCCTGGTGGGCTGGGTCGGCGGCCATCCCGGGACCAACCATGAGCAGCGCCCCGGCGTCGGCTGGTTTCCCCTGTCGCCGCATGAGCGCTATGTGCCCGGCTACCGCGTCAGCGCCGAGTATGAACGCCGTATCAACCGCGTGGCAGAAGGACGCCGATCCGTGGCGGGCGAACGCGAACGCCGTGAGGGCATGACGATGTTGCCGGGCGAGCGTTTTGGCGGATCGCGCACGGTCGACGTGCCGCGCCGCAACCGCACCAGCATGCCACCGCCCGTCATGCAAAGTATGCCCTTGAGCACAGCGCCTGCGCCGGCGGGCAACTGGCAGCGTCCCGCCGCCGGGATGCCGCGCCAGGAAGACGGTTTCCGCCGCGACTGGGTCAACCGTCCCGGCCGCTTGCAGACGGACGATGGCCAGACGCACCTGGCGCCGCGCCCCATGCCGCCGAACCGGCCGCCCGTGCCGGCCCAGCCGCAGCAGCCGCTAATACCGCCGATACCGGCCCAACCCCTGATGCCGGCGATGCCGACCTTGCCGCCCGTGCAAGACCAGGTGGGTCGCCCCGGGTGGCGTGGCGAAGAACGGCCGCGCGCCGAGCGGCCGCAGCCGCGTCCCGTCAGCGAACGCAGCGGGACGCCACGTGAACGCAGTAATGACAGAGGCAATGAGCGCGGCGGTCCCGGCCGCAATGTCCGGATGCAGGAAGTGGAGCGTTGACGGCCGTGTCGTCTGTCGCGCCGTATCGACGTTCAGGCCGCGAAATGCGCAGTTCGTCACATGCCGGAGGTAAAGCAGGCGTATTTTGCTTACAGTACGACCACTGCTTATCCTCCAAGTGACAGCACGACTTTTCCGGCTATTTTGTCTAAACGAAATAGTTTTCCGCCAGCTTACCCAGCTGGCTTTTTTTTGCCTTGCCGTATGCGCCATGGCGGCGGGCGCATGCGCCCCCAAAGTTGGCTACAATACGCTTTTATGCAGCCGTCGCGCGATGTATGCTGCGCCGCCTGTCCTGACCGGCACTGATTGGATTTCCCATGCAAACGACCCCTCCCACCGAACACATCATTCCTCCCAGCGAATCGCTGATCGAATACCCGAGCGACTTTCCCATCAAGATCATGGGTCCGACGCACGTCGATTTCGCGCCCACCATGCTGGAACTGGTCATCAGCCATGATCCGACCTTCCACGAGGGCCGCATGGAAGAGCGTCCATCGCCCAAGGGCAATTACACGGGCCTGACCGTGACTGTGCGCGCCATCAGCCGCGAGCAGCTCGATGCCCTGTACATGGCGCTGTCAGGTCACCCGATGGTCAAGATCGTCATGTAAGGCTGGCTGCCGCCACGCTGGCGCGGCTCTTCGTGAGCAGCCAGACGGCGGCAAAGGCGCCACTGGCCCCTGCCGTCACCCACAGCAGTGGCTTTTCGCTGCCATCCGTGATGGCGGCGATGACGGCGCCGCAGGCGGCCGTGATGGCCATCTGCACGAAGAAGAACAGGCCCGAGGCGCTGCCCGCCTGGGCGCCATACGGCTGCAGCACGGCCAGCTGGCAGGCGGGAATCGCCATGCCCACCGACAGCATCACCAGCAGCATGGGCGCCACCAGCGACGCCACGTGCCGCGGCGCCAAGGTACCCGC
The DNA here is from genome assembly GCF_030397665.1 of Janthinobacterium sp. SUN073. Taxonomy (GTDB): domain Bacteria; phylum Pseudomonadota; class Gammaproteobacteria; order Burkholderiales; family Burkholderiaceae_D; genus Janthinobacterium. The sequence goes on from NZ_JAPUBT010000015.1 coordinate 74,727, forward strand.
CAGCAATAAACTGGCCGCACCCGCCACATTGATCAGCACCGCCACGCCCAGCATGTGGTCGGCGCCGAGGCGCGGTCCCAGCGCGCGAAACAGGCTCGACCCCGCGATATAGCCGCTCACCGTCAGCGCGAACACCAGCGCATACGCGTGCGGCGACAGATGCATGCCCCTTTGCAACAACACGGACGATTCCGCGATGAACGGGAAATACGTGCAATACACACAGCCGATGGCCAGCGCATAGCGCAGGAAATACGCGTCGCGCAGCAGGCGGCGGTACAGGGCCAGGGTATTTTCCTGTGGTACGACGCTGGCCGGCCTGGTTTCCGGCACCCAGGCGGCGATCAGGCCCAGCGACAGCGCGCCCAGCAGGCACAGCACGCCAAACACGGCACGCCAGCCGAAGGCCGCGTCGAGCACGCTGCCGGCCAGCGGCGCCAGGATCGGCGACAAGCCCATCACCATCGAGATTCTCCCCAGCATGCGCGCCTGCGTGGCGGCGTCAAACCGGTCGCGCACCATGACCCTGCCGATGATGGTGCCGCTGCAGCCGCCGAAGGCCTGCAGCACGCGCGCGGCGATCAGCACGTGCACATCGGAGGTCAGGCTGCAGACGATGCTGGCGAGCACATAGATGCCCGTGCCGGCCAGCAGCACGGGACGGCGTCCGTACCGGTCGGCCAGCGGCCCGCAAGCGAGCATCGAGGCGGCCGAGCCGGCCATGAACAGGCTCAGGGTCAGTTGTAACTGGGCATCGCTGGCATGCAGGGCATCGGCCATGGCTGGCAGCGAAGGTAAATAGATGTCGATGCTGATGCGCGACAGGCAGACCAGCAACAGCACGATGCTGCCCCAGGCCCATACAGCGAGTTGTTTCTGCATTGTTTTACACGATCCTTGCAAACGTGCGCCCCGTTGGCGCACCGGAACGGTGAGAGTAGGATGGTTGTGGTGTAATGCGAAGTGCCAGTCATCAGAAAATTCATTGGACCACTTGGACGACTATCATGCCGCGAGGAAAATCACCGCACGCCCTGGACTTGCCGCGCCCCACCAGCTGGCTCGACAAGGCAGGCGTCAACAAGCAGGATGGCGCGTATGAAGCGCTGCGCTCGGCCATCCTGACGAAGATGCTGCCGGCGGGTAGCCGGCTGCCGTCCAGCCGCACCCTGGCCGAGCGCTGGGAGTTATCTCGCGGCACCATCGAAACCGTGTTTGACCGCCTGCACGCGGAAGCGTATGTGACGCGCGTGCCCGGCTCCGGCACGCGCGTGTGCGCCGTGGTGCCGGAACGTTTTTTGATGGCAGGATTTGCAGAGACCACCCCGGTCGGGCCATTTTCCGAGCCGGTACCTGTGTCCGATACGGGCGTGCGCGACGGCTTGCCGTTTGTGGCGCGGCGCGCCGACGCCAGCCTGTTTCCCATGGCCGCCTGGTCCAAGTGCGCCACGCGGGCGCTGGCGGCCGCCACGCCGGAGCAGCTGTGCAGCGCCGATCCGGCCGGCCTGCCCCAGCTGCGCCAGCAGATCGCCGACTTCCTCGCCAAGTACCGCGGCATCCGCTGCGATCCGCAAGACATCGTTGTCACCACCGGCATCCGCCACGCGATCGACTTGCTGGCGCGCGGCATCGTGCGCGATGGCGACAAGGTGTGCCTGGAAGAACCGGGGTACCCGGCCGCGCGCGCCCTGTTCGCCCTCGCTGGCGCCGTGCCGGTGGACATTGCCGTCGACGCCGAGGGCATCGATTGCGCCGCCCTGGCCGCGCACACCGATGCCTGCCTCGCGTATGTGACGCCGGCGCACCAGTCGCCGCTGGGCGTGACCATGTCCGTCACGCGCCGCCTGGCCTTGCTGGAATGGGCGAACGACAGCGGCGCCTGGGTGGTGGAAGACGATTACGACAGCGAATTCAATTACCACAGCGCCCCGCTGGCGGCCCTGAAAGCGCTGGACCAGTATCAGCGCGTGATTTATTGCGGCAGTTTTAACAAGACCCTGTTCGCCGGCCTGCGCGTGGGCTTCATGGTGCTGCCGCCCCCCTTGCGACCGCCACTGCTGCGCATCATGCAGTTGACGGGCCGCTCCGTGGGCGTGACGCAGCAGCTGGCGCTGGCTGCCTGGATGGAAGAAGGCGCCTTCGTGCGTCATTTGCGCCTGGCGCGCCTGGCCTACAAGGAGCGGCGCGACCTGCTGCTGGCCTGTCTGGAGCAGGTCGCCCCTGGCCGTTACACGATTTCGGGCCAGCAGGCGGGTTTTCATTGCGTGCTGTGGCTGCCGCCGGATGCCGACGAACGGGCGTTTTGCGCGCGTGCCGCGCAGGAGGGGCTGGCGCTGCAGCCGCTCGGCGACTTTTGCCATAGCGCCAGGCTGGCGCCGGCTGTGCTGCTCGGTTACACGGCGCTGAGCCTGTCCCAGGTGCGCCACGCTGCACAAAAATTGGGCAGATTGCTGCTGTTGCCAAAGTCCGCCCCGGAATGAAACGGCGGCCTGGCTTATAATCACGGCTTCGCCGCAGCGTCCGCAGGGCGCCGGCAGCTGATTACAGAATCCGTCATGACCACCACCCGCACCGAAACGGCGCTGATCCGCGAGATGGGCCGCGTCGATTACGAGCCCACCTTTGCCGCCATGCGCGCCTTTACCGATGCGCGCACGACCGACACGCGCGACGAACTGTGGATCGTCGAGCATCCGCCCGTATTTACTTTGGGCCTGGCGGCCGACCGCGGACATTTGCTGGCCGGCGCCGAAAACGTGCCCGTGGTGCAGACGGACCGGGGTGGCGAAGTCACCTTTCACGGCCCCGGCCAGGTGGTGATTTATCTGTTGATGGACTTGCGCCGCAACAAGCCGGGCGGCAAGCTGTATGCGCGCCAGTTCGTGCATAAAATCGAGCAAGCCATCATCAACGTGCTGGCGGCGTATAATCTTGCTGGCGAACGCATCGATGGCGCGCCTGGCATCTATATCGCCGGCGGACCAAGCAAGGGTGCGAAGATTGCCGCGCTGGGATTGAAAGTGCGCGGTAACGGCTGCACCTACCATGGCGTATCGCTCAACGTGGCGATGGACCTGGCGCCGTTTTCCTGGATTAACCCCTGCGGCTATTCCGGCCTGAAGACGGTGGACATGCGCAGCATGGGCGTGGTGGCGCCGCTGGCCGAGGTGCAGCGGGCCCTGGCCCAGGAATTGACCGTATTACTCGATGTAAGCGAAGTAAACAGCGCCGCAGGCGCGCCTCAGGCAACGGATGCCTGAGCAAACAAACCAAACTTTGCCCCTCAAGGGCTTGCAGCCATGACTTCTGAGACCATTTCCAGCACCGCCCCCGCCGCGACCGCCGCTCCAGCGTACAACCCGAGCGAAAAGCAAAAAGGCGCCAGCAAGACGTCGCGCATCCCGATCAAGATCATTCCGATCGAGCAAGTCGAGCGCCTGAAAAAGCCGGACTGGATCCGCGTCAAGGCCGCCTCGGCATCGACCCGTTTCTATGAAATCAAGGACATCCTGCGCGAAAACAAGCTCGTGACGGTGTGCGAGGAAGCCAGCTGCCCGAACATCGGCGAATGTTTTGGCAAGGGCACGGCCACCTTCATGATCATGGGCGACAAGTGCACGCGCCGCTGCCCGTTCTGCGACGTCGGCCATGGCCGTCCTGATCCGCTGGACAAGGAAGAACCGTCCAACCTGTCGAAAACCATCGCCAAGCTGCGTTTGAACTACGTCGTCATCACCTCCGTTGACCGCGATGACTTGCGCGACGGCGGCGCCGGCCATTTCGTCGAGTGCATCCAGCAAACGCGCGCCCTGTCGCCGAACACCCGCATCGAAGTGCTGGTGCCGGACTTCCGTGGTCGCCTGGAAAAAGCCTTGCTGTTGTTCAAGGATGGCTTGCCTGACGTCATGAACCACAACCTGGAAACGGCGCCGCGCCTGTACAAGGAAGCGCGTCCCGGCTCCGACTACATGCACTCGCTGAAATTGCTGAAAGACTTCAAGGCCATGTATCCGGACGTGAAAACCAAGTCCGGCATCATGGTCGGCCTGGGCGAGACGGACGAGGAAATCCTGCAAGTGATGCGCGATATGCGCGAGCACGACATCGACATGCTGACCATCGGCCAGTACCTGGCGCCGTCGAACAGCCACCTGCCCGTGCGCCGCTACGTGCACCCGGACGTGTTCAAAATGTTCGAAGAGGAAGCCTATAAAATGGGCTTCACCCACGCCGCCGTCGGCGCCATGGTGCGCAGCTCGTACCATGCGGATGAACAGGCGCACAGCGCCGGCGTGGAATCGGCGCTGAATTTCTAAGCACCTTGCGCCGTATCAAAAACCGTCCGCTTTAGCCGGGCGGTTTTTTTTTGCCTGCTCGTATCGTATCCACCTCATCCGGCTGGGCGTCCTATACTGACATGCTGGACGAATCGGCTATGAGGTGACGCATGGACGTACGCATCGAGGCATCGTGGAAAGCGCAGCTGGAAGAGGAGTTCGAGCAGCCCTACTGGGAACGCCTGACGGCTTTCGTCAAGGCGGAATATGCGGCGGGGCCGTGTTTTCCTCCCGGTAAAACCATTTTTCGGGCATTCGACCTGACGCCGTTCGAGCAAGTTAAAGTCGTGATCCTGGGGCAAGACCCGTATCACACGCCAGGTGCCGCCGTGGGGCTGTGCTTTTCGATTCCCGAAAGCGCGCCGCCGCAGCCAAGCTTGCAGAATATCTTCAAGGAATTATCCACGGATGTGGGCGTCGAGCGCGCGCGCACGGATTTGTCCGACTGGGCGCAGCAAGGCGTGTTCCTGCTCAATAGCGTGCTGACGGTACGCGCCGGGGCGGCCGGCTCGCATGCGGCCAAGGGATGGGAAAAGCTGACGGATAGCGCGATTCGCCACCTGTCCGCAGAGCGTAGCAACCTCGTCTTCGTCCTGTGGGGCGGCTACGCGCAAGCCAAGCGCCCCCTGATCGACCCCGGCCAGCACCTGGTGCTGGCGGCGCCGCACCCGTCTCCCTTGTCGGCCAGCAAAGGTTTCTTTGGCAGCAAGCCGTTCAGCCAGGCGAATGCCTACTTGCAGGCGCATGGCCAGACGCCCATCGCCTGGGGCGAAAGCTGATTCCTGACGGCAACCGACAGCGGCAGGCGTTGCTCCCTGCCGCTGTCTTCGCGCGACTTACAACACCTGGACAGAACCGTAGCGAGCGGATGTGCGGCGTGGCCGAGAAGCGCAGCTGTGCTTTAGCACAGTGAGCATCGGAGGCCGCGCCCCACGCCGCGCAGTAGGTACGGTCAGGTGTTAAAAACTGGTGGACAGGCCGGCGTAGATGCTGCGGCGGGCGCCGTACTGGGGCGCCCCCACGCCCACGCCGGAACCGTCGCGCAGCAGGTACGACTTGTCGAACAGGTTGATCAGGGCCAGCCGTCCTTCCACCTTGCCGACGGGCGTGTTTTTCCACGTATGCGTGAGCGCCGTGTTGACGGTGAAGTAACTGGGCAAATGGCCGGAATTCGGTGCGCCGCCGTCCGGGGTCATGCGCAGACCGCTGCCGTAGAGGAAGTCAGCGCTTACTTGCGAATCGCCGAAGTGATAATGGCCGCCACCGGACAGCGTGTATTTCTGGTCATGATCGAGGTAGACATATTGCTTGCTGATGTAGTTCAACTCATCGGCGCCAAACAGGGCCTGGCCCGAATTGATGTTGCGCCCCTGCGCCTTTTGCGTGCTGGCGTTAAGGAACAGGCCCCAGTTTTTCTCGCTGTAAATGGCCGACAATTCCAGGCCCTTGGCGTAGCCATCCGCATAGTTGAACGGCGTCAAGATCAGCGCCTGGCCGAACTGGCCTTCGTCCAGCAAGTTGTTGATCTTTTTATAGTACACATCGGCCGTCACGGTCAGTTTCGAATTCACCTGATGGCTGATGCCCACATCGTAGTAATGCGTGCGCTCGGCCTTGACGTTGTCCGACTGGCCGATTGCCGGCGCATTCGTTGTGTTCGCGTACAGGTCGATGCTGGCTTGCGCCGCCAGTTCCTGCGGTGGCGGCGTGAAGTAGCGCGAATAGCCCGCGTGCAGGGCCGTGCCCGGCGCGATTTGGTAGGCCAGATTCACGCGCGGGCTCCATTGCTGCTCGTTCGTGTAGGCCGAGACCTTGTCGAAGCGGGCTCCATAGTTCAGGGTCAAGGGTTTACTGATGTGCCATTCATCCTGCAGGTAAACACTGGCCAGGGTGCCCGTCTTGCCGCTGTTGTCGAGAATGCTGATCGGCGTGGTGGAAGTTTGCGCCCCGTCAATGGCGGGGAAGACGGCCACCGTGTTGTTGCTGGTCGTCTTTTGGCGCGTGTAGGCCAGGCCCGCGCGCACGGTGTGGTCCTGGTGCAATTTGTAGCTGATGTCGAATTGCGCGCCGGAAGCGCTGTTCGCGCGGCGCGAGTCGGAAGCCACGCCGTTGTAGATCAGGTCGCCGATGGCATCGGGCGTGAAGTGCAGTTCCGAATACTGGTGGAAGGCGGACACCTGGTAATTGATGTCGCCCAGGCTTTTTTGCAGCGACAGCACCAGAAAACGGTTCACTTCGCGCTGGTTTTCATTCAGCTGCGACGACGGTAACGTGGACGTGCCCGCCTGCGCATCGCTGTGGCCGTCCAGGGAAAATCCTGGCGCCTGATTCGGATTGTTGGGGATCTGGAAGCGGCCATTGTAGGTGCCGAACATGGCGCCCAGGCGCGTATTGTCATCAAGGAAATATGACAGGCTGCCGAACGATTTGTTCTGGCGCGTCTTGTCGTGCAAGGCGCTGCGCGTGGCTTGCGGATTCTCCACGCCCAGCGCATTGCCCAGGTAGCTGCCGGACAGGTAGTAATTGAACTTGCCCACGCTGCCAAAAAATTCGGCACTCGGCTCCACATGGTCGTGGCTGCCGACCATGATGCCGATGCGCCCGCCAGGCGTCATGCCGCCCTCCTTCGTTTCGATGTCGACAATGCCCGCCGTGCGCAGGCCGAACTGGGCCGGCAAGGCGCCCGTCATGAAATCGGTCTTGTCGATCAGGCGCGTGTCGATCGACTGGCCGAAGCCGCTGATGCTTTCCGGCAGTTGCACGCCATTGATGCGGTATTGTACGTTGGCATGGTCGTCGCGCACGTGCAGGGCGCCGGATCCCTTCGAATCCTGCGACACGCCCGGCAGGCGCAGCAGCACTTCATTGAAGGGCGTATTGTCGCCCTGGCCCAGCATGTCGACCATGTGGCTATCGATGCTGTAGATGGTGGTGCCGACTTTGGGCGACAGCTCGATGCGCGCGCTTTTCAGGTGGGCGGAGGTGACTTCGACCTTTTGCATGTCTTGCGGGGCAGCATCGGTATTGGCCTCGGCAGGCTCGGCGGCGTGGGCGGAAAAGCTGAACAGGCTGGCAAGGGCGAGCGACAGCGCGCTCAGACGTGGAGTGTGTTGCATGGTAAACCTCGAAAATAGTCAACGCCAGGCGGCCCGGCGCGCATACGGAGGACGCGACGCGCGGCGGTGCAGCCTGAAAAAGGAAAAACGGCGTGGGAACTACAGTGAGGCGGCAGGCGGGCCGCGCACGGGCGGCAGGATGAGGATGGCGGCGGGCGCCAGGGTAGCGGGCGCGAGGGCCAGCAAGCGGTACGGCAATAACTGGGCGGGCGGCTCGACGATGGCCGGCGGCACGGCGATATCGGCCACCTTGTCGATGACGGTGGCGCACAGCGCACACTCTTCCGCGTCGAGCGTCGTCTTGTGCAGGTGCGAGGCGGCCGTCGACAGCAGGAACACGAGGGCCAGCGCACTGAACAGCGCCACGCACAGTTGCCACGGCCTGCGCGCGAGGGCGGAGGCAGCGTGATGAGCAAGCTTGCGGGTGGGCTGGCGGGAAGACATGGGCGCATAGTAGCAAGAAAATCGCCCCGCTGTCAGCGCTTGTTGTGTGATTTGCGCTAGCGCGAGCTTACAGGGTGGCGCGCAGGTCGCGTGGCGACAGGCCGTAGTGCTGGCGGAAACGGGCCGCGAAGCGCGATGGCGAGGCGTAGCCGCAGGCGGCGGCGATGTCGCCGATGGGTGCAATGCCAGATTGCAATTCCTGCAAGGCCAGTCCCAGGCGCACGTCTTCCAGGATGGCGCGGAAATGGCGCTGTTCCAGGGCCAGCTGGCGGCGCAGGGTGGACGCGCCCAGGTGCAGATGGCTGGCAACCTTGGCCACGCTCCAGTCGGCTGCCGGGTCCAGCAGCAGCACTTGCTGCACGCGTGCGGCCAGCGGATCGCGGCGGTCCAGCAAGAGCGGGCCGCAATGGCCGCCCAGTGCCAGGGCCAGCAGCAAGCCTTCGGCCTGGTGCGCCAGCAGCGCGGGCGGTGTGTTGCTCGCCAGGCTGGCCGTCAGCTGGTCCCAGGCCAGCGCCGCATGCACGTCGAGCGGCACGCACAGGCTGGCCGTGGTGGCCTGGCGCAGCTGGGTATCGACGAGGACGCCATGGCGCGCGCGGAAACGGGCGATCAGGGCCGGCGAAAAACTCAGCACTTCCGCCCGGTAGCCTTGCGCGCCGGGCAGGTTGGCCACGCCCAGTTCCTGTCCCGCCGGCATCAGCACCACGTCGCCCTTGCCGGCGCGGGTCTGGCGGGCACCCCATTCCAGCAGTTTCGTTCCCTGCCGCACGCGGCACAGGGCGCTCTGGAAGACGGGCACGCGGCGCAGGGTTTGCGCGCGGCGCGCCTCGATGGTGCCGTGCGCGATGCGCAGCTCGCTCAGGGCCACCGCTTCCATGTCATCGGCCATACAGTCCTGTCAGCTGTGCCTTGCCCAGCGCATTGGCGTTGAGCATGTAGCCGAGCATGGCGCCGCTGGCGTGCTGGTCCAGCGGCAACTTGTCTGTTTTCAGGGCCCACACCGTGATCTGGTAGCGGTGGGCCTTGTCGCCCGGTGGCGGGCAGGCGCCGCCGTAGGCGCTGTCGCCGTAATCGTTGCGCCCTTGTACGGCGCCGGCCGGCAGGGTGGACGTGGTCGTTCCCGCTGGCAAGGACGTGGTGCTGGCGGGTACATTGAACACGCTCCAGTGCCACCAGCCGCTGCCCGTGGGTGCGTCCGGGTCGTACAGGGTGACGGCGTAGCTTTTGGTGCCGGCTGGCGCGCCGTGCCACGACAATTGCGGCGCCAGGTTGCCGCCCGTGCAGCCGAAGCCCTGGAATACTTGCGCGCTCGCCAGGCTCTGGCCAGGGGCGATGTCGGTGCTGGTCACCGTGAAATCGGCGGCGTGCGCGCCCAGTTGAAGAGCGAGGCCCAGCGTGGCGGCGAGGAAGCGGGAAGCGGTCATAATTTTCCTTTCGATAAGTATAGGGGAAAGTGTATGCCGTGCAAGCTGTACCCGCGATGCCGATGCGCTCGCTGATGGTGCCGAAACGCTCGTTTTTATCTGAATCCGCTGTTGCCATGAGCGTGTTGTCTGGTTTTCCCCTTTCTTGACGCGCATGATTTTCACTGCGGGGCTTTCATGCTATCGTTTCGCAGCCCAAAATTTCCCCAAAGTTTCCATGTCCCAACGCTCGATCAAGTGCTTGCTCAGCAAACTGCACCTGTATGTGGGGCTGTGGTTCGGCGCCCTGTTCGTCCTGCTGGGCTTGACGGGTTCCGCCATCGCCTGGATGCCGGAACTCGATGCGTATCTGAATCCGAATTTGTTGCAGGCGAGCACGCCCACGCCCGGCCAGGTGTTCCAGGTGACGCCGCGCACGCTGCAGGCGGTGGTGGACAGACTCGCGGCCGACCCCGCCTACGGCAAGCCGAGCCAGCTCAATCCGCCCGCCGATGCGCGCGACGTGTATGTGGCCTCGTACCGCCAGGCTGGCAAACCTTCTGCCTTCAGCCAGGCGACCGTGCGCCAGGTGATGGTCGACCCCTACACCCTGCAAGTCAAAGGCGAGCGCGACTGGGGACGTTTCGGCCTTTCTCGCCCGCTGCTGATGTCGGGCATGTTTCATTTGCACCGCTATGTATTGTCGGGCGACGTGGGCAAGACCATTACGGGTATCTCTGGCGTGCTGTTGCTGCTGATGGCGCTCACCGGCATCTACCTGTGGTGGCCGCGCCTGCAGTGGACGGCGCTCAAGCGCGCCCTGACGGTGTCGCATGGCGGTTCCTGGCCCCGTTTTCATTACACGTTTCACAAGGCGGCCGGCTTCTTTGCCGCGCCCGTGCTGGCCGTGCTCGCCTTTTCCGGCATCTATTTCAATTTGCCGCAATTGGTCGTGCCCCTGGTAGACCTGGTATCGACGGTGCCGGACACGGCAAAATTGAAAAATGTGGCGCAGGATGGCGTCCTGCTCGATGCGGGCCAGGCCATGGCCGCCGCGCAGCTGCTGTATCCGCAGGCGCGCGTGTCGCGTATCGTGCTGCCGGCCAAGAAGGACCAGCCATATGACGTGCGCGTGCGCCAGCCTGGCGAGATCGCCCACGGCGACGGTGCCACGCGCATCACCCTGGACGCGCGCAGCGGCTTGCCCCTGCGCATACGCGATCCCTTGCGGGCGCCGGCCGGAGACGTCTTCCTGGGCTGGCAATTCCCCCTGCATTCGGGCCAGGCGTTTGGCGTGACCGGGCGCGCCTTCATTACCGTCTTTGGCCTGATGCCGCTGCTGTTCCTGCTGACGGGCAGTTTGGTGTGGTGGAAACGGCGGCGCGGCCGGAAATAAGCGGCCGTCAAACCGATGCGGGGAAAGTTGCTATCATCATAGTATTTTCCGGCGTAGCCACTGTCCGGATTCACCCCGCACAAGGACCCGCATGAGCCATCCCGACATCACCGTAGCAATGTTAAATGAACGCGGCACAGGCCGCTTGCCCGGCCACCTGGGCATCGTCATCACGGCCGTGGGCGACGGCCAGCTGACGGCGGAATTGCCCGTGCTGCCACATCTGCTGGCGCCGAACGGCTATCTGCACGCGGGCAGCGTGGTGACCCTGGCCGACACGGCGTCCGGCTATGGCTGCATCGTCAACCTGCCCGAGGGCGCCAGCAATTTTACGACCATCGAACTGAAATCGAACCACCTGGGCACGGCCCGCGAAGGCACGCTCACCTGTACGGCGAAAGTCGAGCACAAGGGCCGCAACACGCAAGTGTGGGATGCCGTGGTGAAAAACAAGGAAACGGGCAAGACGATTGCCCTGTTCCGCTGCACGCAGATGATTCTGTATCCCAAGTAACCCAAGGGCAAAATCCGGGGTCGTACCCTGCAGGGTACGACCCCAGCCCTTGCTTGGGTTCGCTAGATTTTCACCCAGTTACCTTTATACAAAACCGGTCCCGTCGGTCCATTCGGATTCGGCGAACCGCCTTTCGGCTCCAGGGTGACGGCCAGCAGGGCCACGTCGCTGCCGATGGCGCGCTGCGACAGGGCCAGTGTCACGTTGCCCTTGTCGGCCAGTAAACCCAGGGAACGCGGGTTGCCGCTCTTGGGCACGGCCCACAGTTCCAGGTCGCGGTCAGCAGGCACGGGCGCGTTGCCCACCATGCGCACCTCGAGCGCGCCGTGGCGGCTGTCGGCCGTCAGCAGCAGGGCCGTTTGCGCTTTCTCGTCCGTCAGGCTGGCCACATGGCTGATTTGCGGCGCGTCCATCACGCGCGTGGCCACGACGATCACCAGCAAGGCGGCGATGGCGCTCGAGGCCATGCCCAGACCACGCCAGAACGACAGCGCATCGCGCCATAGCGACCAGCCGCCCTGCGGCTTCAGGTGCAAGCGTTGCTCGATCTGCTGCCAGACGCGCTTGGGCGGCGCCACGGGCGTGGCGAATTCCGCCATCGGTTCCAAACGCTGGCGCCATGCGGCCGTGATATTGCGCAGGTCGGCGTCGTTGTGCAACCAGCCTTCGAAACGCCGCCGCGCGCCCCCTTTCAGGGTGCCCAGCACGTATTCGGACGCCAGTTGCTGGCGCAAATTTTCCTTGCCGCGGATATTCATGATGCCTCCCGTTTCGCCAGGCACGTGCGCAGCCGTTCCAGGCTGCGGCGTATCCAGGTCTTCACGGTGCCGATTGGCAGCGACATCTGCTGCGCCACTTCACTGTGCGACAGGTCGTGATAGAACGCCAGGGCGACTACCTGCCGGTGCAGCCCTTCCAGGGCCGACATGCAAAACGCCAGCGCCTTGGCGTCACCGCTCATTTGCAGCGATTCGATCGGCGTGGCCTGGGGGTCTCGCAGTGCATTCATGACTTCGCTATCAAACTGTTCGGCATCGATTTCCACGCTATCGTCGCTGCGCCGCAGCACATCGAACGCCTTGTTGCGCACGATGGTGACCATCCAGGTCATCGGCGCGGCCAGATGGCTCTGGTAGGTGGCGGCGTTGTTCCAGATGGCGACGAAACCCTCTTGCAAGGCTTCTTCAGCGAGCTCTTGCTTATGCAATATACGCAGGGTGTAGCCAAACAGTTTCGATGCGGTGGAGTGATATAGCTGGCGGAACGCCGTGGCGTCCTTCTTGCCGGCGGCAAGCAGCCAGGCTTTCAGTTGCTGCGGGTCGGGCTGATGGGCGGCGAGGGACACGGCTGGCCTTCACAAGGTGAATGGGATCACGCAAGGGAAGGTTATAACAGCTTGGCAACACCTGGCAACAGGGTTTTGTGCGGTGCTGAGGACTGGATCAGCCGGCGATGGCCGTTTCCAGGAGTTTATGCAGTTCCGCGAACTCCGGCTTGCCCACGTAGCGCTTGAGGATTTTGCCCTGCTTGTCGAGCACGAAGGTGGTGGGCGTGAGGGCCACGTCGCCATAGGCCTTGGCCGCCTCGCCCGTCACGTCGAGCGCCACCTTGAACGGCAGTTGGCGCGTTTCGGCGAAATTGAGCACATAGTTGGCCGGATCGTATTTCATGGCCACGGCCACGAATTCCAGGCCCTGTCCCTTGTACTTGTTGTAGGTGTCGATCATCTCCGGCATTTCCGCCACGCAGGTGGTGCACGAGGTGGCCCAGAAATTGACCATCACCACCTTGCCACGCAGGCTCGCCGAGGTGATTTTCTCGCCATGGATGCCGTGGAAGGTCACATCCGGCGCGCTTTGCTTGTCATTCAGCGACAGATAGCCGGCTGCCGCCACGCCCGCCACGAAGACGGCGATCAGGGCTGGCTTGATCCAGGACTTGCTTGCGGAGGGCGAAGTTGACATGGCGAAGTTTCACTAATGTAGAGCAACGATGCGGCCATTATAGTCGCATCATCACTCGGGCGCCGTAGGCCGGATGGGGGAGGACCTTATTGCTGGACCGTATCGCTGACCGTGTTCGTCGTGCGCTGCTGTGGCGGATCGGGCTGCAATTGTTTCAATTCCGCCTCCGAAATGTAGTCGAACAGCTTGACCACTTTCTGCACGCCGCCTACACCGCGCGCCACGTCGGTCGCGACCGTGCCTTCGCGCTGGGTAACGCGGCCCATCAGGAAGACGGTGCCGTTTTCCGTGACGACTTTGAACGAGGCGGCCGAGATGGTTTTCATGTCGACCAGGCTGGCCTTGACCTTGGCCGTGATCAGCGCGTCGTTCGAGCGCGAGGTGTAGCTGGCCGGGCCGGCGATGATCAGTTCATTGGCCACCGATTCCACGCCCTCGATATTGCGCACTTCGCGTTCGACGGCATTTTTCATCGCCTCGTCGCGCACTTCGCCCGTCAGCAGGACGCGGCGGTTGAAGCTGGTGACATTCACGTGGCCGGCATCGCCGACGATGGAGGGGATGCGCGACTCGCCTTTCAGGGCGATCGACTTGTCTTCGGTCTGCGCGCCCAGGGTGCGGCGATCCGCCGCGGCAACGCCGCCCATCACTGCGCCGCCGACCATCAGTTCGATGCAGCCGGTTAGCGAGGTGAGCATGGCGCCGCACAGCAATGCGGTAGCCAATGGGCGTTGTACGCGTTTCCAGCCTGGGCCAGTACCGAATTTAGTCATTCACGTCTCCTCCGAATAGCGCGACGTCGATGCCGTCGCAGATGCAATGTATGGTGGTCAGATGGACTTCCTGGATGCGCGCCGTGCGCTCGGCCGGCACGCAGATATGCACGTCGGCGTCCGTCAGTATCTTGCCGATGGCGCCGCCGTCCTTGCCCGTCAGCGCCACGACGCGCATTTCGCGCTCGAGCGCCGCTTCCACGGCGGCCAGCACGTTGGCCGAATTGCCCGACGTGGAGATGGCCAGCAGGATGTCGCCGGCCTGGCCGAATGCCTGCACCTGCTTCGAGAAAATCTCGCGGTAGCTGTAGTCATTCGCCACGGCCGTCAGGATCGAGGTATCCGTCGTCAGCGCCAGGGCTGGCAGCGGAAAGCGCTCGCGTTCGAAGCGTCCCACCAGCTCGGCCGCGAAGTGCTGGCAGTCGGCGGCGGAACCGCCGTTGCCGCAGGCGAGGATCTTGTTACCGTTGGACAATGCATAAAACATCAGGTCGATCGCCTGCGCAATGGGTTGCGCCAGCACGGGGGCGGCCTGGATCTTGAGTTCGGCACTTTCGTGGAAGTGCGAGAGGATGCGTTGATTATTCATAGTCTGCCGATTATAGTGCAGGCGCGCGGCATGGCGGACAAGCACTGTTAAAAATGCTTACATATCGAGGATGTTCCGCAGCCAGCTGATGTGCCCGCCATCGATGGCCAGCGCGTCGAAGCGGCACGGCGGCAAAGTCTTTTGCCCCTGCAGCCAGGTTTGCGCGGCCACCACCATGCGCCGCTGCTTGGCCGGCGTGATGCTGGCCAGGGCGCCGCCGTAGGCTGCACTGCTGCGTAGCCGCACTTCGACGAAAACGATGCAGGCGCCATCGCGCATGATCAGGTCCAGCTCGCCGCCCTTGCACAGATAATTGCGTTGCAGCAGCACCAGGCCTTGCAGCAGCAGATACGCGAGCGCATCGTCTTCTCCCTGCCGTCCCCGTTCCCGTTTGTTCCAGAAAGCGAAGGGTGGCATGGCGCATGTCCTTACTGTACCGGTGGCGTGGCCGGCGCGGCTGGCGGCCAGGTGCCCAGCACGCCCTGCTGGTAGCTGGCGGCTTGTTCCGTGCGTTCGAACACGCTTTGATCATCGTCAAAGCGCACGGCCAGACGGCCCGTCACGCCATCGAGCGTGAACGGCGCGCTCGGGCGCAACGCCACTTCGCGCGCCACGCGGAAGGCATCGATGCCCAGCGCATACAGGCGTTCCATGTCCGCCGTCAGGCGGCGTTCGGCAGGCTGCGGCGGCTGTGGATACACCATCACTTGCGGATGGTCGCGCTGCACTTGCCATGGCAAGTCCAGCAGCCGCGCGCCGTCGAGCTCGGGGCCGCTGGCGCCGCGCCCGGCGCCGGGATTCAGGGATGAGGTGCCATACAGGGGCAGATCGCTGCCGATGGCCACGCGCAGCTGGCGCGCCTGGTCGGCGTCAAGCGCGACAAACAGCAGGCCCGGCGGCGTCGCGGCCAGGCGTGCGCGCAGCTGCACCAGTTCCGCATCGCTCAGGTAGCCGTTCGTGGCCGTCAAGTCCATCACATCGACCTTGCCGCCCTGGCGCAGCCATTCCTGCTTGAAGGCGGCGCTGATGCGGCGCTGCGAGGGCGAACCGGCCGACAGGATCAGCGCGCTGGCGCCCGGCTGTTCGCTGGCGGCCCAGGCGGCGACCTGGCGCGCTTCCGCCTCGATCGACAGGCCCATCACCAGCAGCTTGGCCGGCAGACGCGCCTCGCCGCGGTTGTCCGGGTGGTTCAGGGCGATCGTCGGTTTACGCACCAGGTCGCTGTTCGCCACGGCCGTGACGGCCGAGCGCGACAAAGGCCCCACGACGACGTCCTGTTCCTCTTGCGCTTGCGCAAACTTGTTCAGGACGTCGCTGCTGCCGTCGCCCGTGTCGATCACCGTCACTTCGAAGCCGCTGCGGTCGCGCTCATACGCGGCCATGAAGCCGGCGCGCAGCAGTTCGGCGGCCGGGCCCAGGGTGTCCGAGCGCAGCGGCAGCAGCAGGCCGATGTGGTGGACCTTGCCGTCGGACGGCGCCGGCGCCGTGGCCGCCGGCATGTCCTGCGGCGTGCCGGTCGCCGGCTTGTTCTGGATGGGCGCCAGCGGCGCGCCGTTGCCGTCGTACGCGGTAATATCGGGCACGGCCACGGCAAACGTCACCGGTTCGGGCGCGGGCGGCTTGGGCGGCACGGGCGGCGGCAGCGGCTTCGGTGGCGGCAGCGCCCTTGTGTTAGATTCAATAGGCGCGCACAATTGCCCGGGCGCGTCGCAAGGCGTGCTGCAAGCGCTCAGCATGCCGGTCGCGGCACAAACAAGCAGTAACTTCACACTATTAGCAAGCATTTAACCTCCAAAATGACCGTACAAGAAATCAGTTCCATCGCCAGCCTGCCCATCATGACAGAGGCGGCGCACCAGGTCTATCCTATCGCAACATTGTATATAGTGGCCACGCCGATCGGCAATGTGACCGACATCAGCCTGCGCGCGCTGCATTTGCTGAGCATTGCCGACGCCGTCGCCTGTGAAGATACGCGCAACACGGCGCACCTGCTGACGCGCTTCGGCTTGAACAAGCCATTAATTGCGGCGCATCAACATAACGAGCGCGAAGTGGCGCAGACGCTGATCGCCCGCCTGCACGCTGGCGAGCGCATCGCCCTCGTCTCCGACGCGGGCACGCCGGCCGTGTCCGACCCGGGCGCGCGCATCGTCGACGCCGTGCGCGCGGCCGGCTTGCGCGTGCTGCCCCTGCCCGGTCCGTCGGCGGCGATCACGGCCATTTCCGCCAGCGGCTTGTTGAATGACCAGTTTTACTTCGTCGGCTTCCTGCCGGCGAAGGCCAAGCAGCGCGAAAACATGCTGCACAGCCTGCGCGGCGTGACGGCGACGATGGTGTTCTATGAGGCGCCGCACCGCATCCTCGATTGCGCCACGGCCCTGGTGGAAGCGTTCGAGCCCACGCGCCAGGTGGTGTTCGCGCGCGAACTGACGAAAATGTTCGAGGAAATCCACCGCTGTCCCCTGTCCGAGGCGGAGGCGTGGATCCGTGCCGACGCGCACCGCGAAAAGGGAGAATTCGTCGTCCTGCTCGAAGGCGCGACGGAGGCGCAGGACGCGGAAGACGTGGAAGCGGAACGCATCCTCAACATCCTGCTGGCCGAATGCAGCGTCAAGCAGGCGGCGAACCTGACGGCACAAATCACGGGCCGCAAGAAGAATGCGCTGTATGAGCGGGCGTTGCAGTTGAAGGGGCAGGAATAAAGGGATGGTGAGATACCCAATCCGGGTATGTTGTTAGACTCACCACTTGCAGCCGCTATCCTTCTTGTCCAGCAACATCAGCACGGGTGCCAGCAAGCCCGCGCCCGCATAGGCGGTGCGGCAATCGCCGCGCTTGCCTTGCGCGATATCGCGCGCCAGCTGGGTTTCCGTTTGCAGCGGCTTGTCGGGGATTTGCCCCACGGCCGTGCCCACCCTGGACGGGTCGCGCTCGCCCGCCATCTTGCGCGCCGTCTTCCTGGCCGCTTCCATGTCGAATTTCGGTGTTTCTTGCGCCAAGGTATCGGAACTGGCCGCCGGCGTGGCTGGTGAGGCCGGCACGACAGTGATGGCTTGCGGGCTGGATGCTGGTGCCGTGGCGGCCGCCGGCGTTTCCCGGGGTGTGGCGAGTTTTGGCTTGCTGATGGGCTTGGGTTCGCGTTTAGGCTTGACGACTTCGACTGGCGGCGGGGGCGGCTTGGCGGCCAGCGGACGTATCCACACGGCGATCGATTCCACGCGCGGGGCCGTGTCTATCCGTGCGGCCGGCTGCACATGGCGCCACAGAGAGATCAAGGCGCCATGCAGCAGCAAGGACACGGCGATGCCCAGCACGATGCCGCGGCGGTTCGGCAAGGGCCGCCCGCCGTCGCTTCTTTCTATCCTGAACTCCATTGCCGTCGTCGCCTTCATGTCTGATCGGGAAAACTCGCGTAGTGAGTGTCGCATATTTCATGCATGTTGAAAAATACAGGCGTTCCTGTGCCGCGCGTAAATAATTTACACAGAGTTTCATCTGACCCTTGACCGAAGTCGATACGGCCTGTATTATCTTGGTCTTCGGAGTGTGGCGCAGCCCGGTAGCGCACCTGGTTTGGGACCAGGGGGTCCAAGGTTCGAATCCTTGTACTCCGACCAAATTTGTAGAAAAAAACCCAAGAGTTTAGGCTCTTGGGTTTTTTTTCGTCTGTAGCACCTGCAGCAAAAAGGGGCCATCGGCCCCTTTTGTTTATGCGGTGCGTTTCGCCGCGATGGCGTTGCCGGCGCGGCTAGATCCCTTGCGCCCCAGCTGCTGCGAGATGAACTGGCCCGCGTCCACCACCAGGTCCAGGTCGATGCCGGTGGCGATGCCCAATCCCTGCATCATGTACAGCACGTCCTCGGTGGCCACGTTGCCGGTGGCGCCCTTGGCGTAGGGGCAACCGCCCAGGCCGGAAACGGACGAGTGATAGATCGCGATACCCGTTTCCAGGCTGGCGTAGATGTTCGCCAGCGCCTGGCCGTAGGTGTCGTGGAAGTGGCCGGACAGGCCGCCCACGTGGAAGGCCGCAATGGCGCGCTGCATCACCGCCTGCGTTTTGCGCGGCGTGGCCACGCCGATGGTGTCGGCGATGTCGATCTCGTCGCAACCGAGGTCGCGCATGCGGCCCACCACGTCGGCCACGGCGTCCAGCGGCACGTCGCCCTGGTAGGGGCAGCCGAAGGCGCAGCTGATGCTGCCGCGCAGGCGCAGGCCGTGTTCCTTGGCCGCCTTGGCCACGCCTTCGAAGCGGGCGATCGATTCGGCGATCGAGCAGTTGATGTTCTTTTGCGAGAAGGCCTCGGAGGCGGAGCCGAAGATCACCACTTCATCGGCCTTCGCCGCCAGCGCCGCCTCGAAACCCTGCATGTTCGGCGTCAGCGCGGAATAAATCGTGCCGGCGCGTCGCGCGATCTTTTCCATCACTTCCGCGCTGGTGGCCATCTGCGGCACCCATTTCGGCGAGACGAAGGACGCCGCCTCGATATTGGCGAAGCCGGCCAGGGTCAGGCGGTCGACCAGTTCGATCTTGACGGCGGCGCTGATGGTGTCCTTTTCGTTTTGCAGGCCGTCGCGCGGACCCACTTCGACGATCTTGACCTGCTTGGGCAAATTCGGTTGATTGCTCATCTCAATATCCTTGCAAACGGTTGACGATGCCGGCGACAGAGTCTCCGGCGTGCAGGCGGCGCATCTTGGCGGCGATTTGCGCCACGCTTTCGCGGCGCAGGGTGGCGGCCGAAATATGCGGCGTGATGGTAATACGCGGTTCTTGCCAGAACGGGTGCTGCTGCGGCAGCGGCTCGTTGCGGAACACGTCGAGTGTCGCCCCGGCGATATGCCCTGAACGGATCAGGGGCAGCAAATCCGGTTCGGCGAGATGCGCGCCGCGCGCCACGTTGATGACGTAGGCGCCGGGCAGCAGCATCGACAGGCGCGTGCGGTCGAGCAGGTTGTGCGTCTCCGGCGTGAGCGGCAGCATGCATATCAGCACGCGCGTGCCGCGCAAGAATTCTTCGAGCCCCTCCTCGCCCGCAAAGCACGCGACGCCATCAAGGTGCTTGTGGCTGCGGCTCCAGCCGCGCAGGGGGAATTCGAACTGCGCCAGCGCTTGCAGCACGCGCGTGCCCAGCACCCCCATGCCCAGCACGCCGACGGGGAAATCGGCCTTGTCGAAGGCGGGCAACGGCTGCCAGATGCCCGCGCGGCCCTGCGCCTCGTAATCGTCGAAGCGGCGGAAGTGGCGCAGCACGGCGTGGCTCACATACTCGGCCATCTGCACGCCCATGCCCGCGTCGTCGAGGCGCACCAGCGGCACGTGGGCGGGCAGCACGTCGCCGAATTTCAAGAGCGCGTCAACGCCGGCGCCCGTGTTGAAGATGGCTTTCACGCAGCCCAGTTCCGGCAGCATGGCCGTTGGCGGCTGCCACACGACGGCGTAGTCGCATGGCGCGAACGTGTCGCCTTCGCGCCAGAAGACAATTTCCGCTTCGGGCAGCAAGTCCTTGAAATCGGCGATCCACGCCGCTTCCTTGCCGTCCGAACGTTGTAAAAGGATGCGCATCGTGGCAACCTCTATGCGGCGGCCTTGAAGGCCAGCAGCGGCGCGCCATCGGCCACCTGGTCGCCGACCGCATACAGCACGTCTTCCACCAGGCCGTCGTGCGGCGCGGCGATCGTGTGCTCCATCTTCATCGCTTCCATGATGACCAAAGGCTCGCCCTTTTTGACATCCTGGCCCTTGTTCACCAGCACGGCGACGACCTTGCCGGGCATGGGTGCCGTCAGGCGCCCGCCTTCCGCTTCCACTTCGCCCGCATGCGCCATCGGGTCGCTGTAATGCAAGGTGTGGTGTAAGCCGTTGCTGAATATGTGGAACTGTTCGCCATCGCGCAGCACCGTGCCGTGCACGGCACGTTCGCCCAGCTTGATGTGCAGCTCGTTGCCTGTGCGCGCCGTCAAGGTGAGGGGCTGGCCGTTGAACAGCCAGCCATCCGTCAGGTAGGCGATACGCGCGGCATAGGCCTTGCTGTCGCTGGCCAGCGCGAATTCATCGGCAAACGCCAGGCTGCGGCCCAGGGTGCTGTTCAAGCGCCAGCCCAGAGCATTGCCCCACGGGTCGGCGCGGTTGGCCGATTGCGTTTCGGCGGCCGCTTTTTCTTCCAGCAGCAGGCTGACTGCCGCCAGCGCCAGGGCCGTGTCGGGCGCCGCCTGCAGGGCGGGGAACAGCGTGTCGTGATTGCGCTCGATCAAACCCGTGTCGAGGTCCGCGCTGGCAAACGCATGGCCTTCGACCAGGCGTTTCAAAAAGGCGATATTGCTGGCCAGGCCCACGATCTGGTATTCGGCCAGCGCCTGCGCCATGCGCGCCAGCGCTTCGCGGCGGTCCGCGCCCCAGACGATCAGCTTGGCGATCATCGGGTCGTAGAACGGTGAAATGGCGTCGCCCTCGCGCACGCCCGAATCGATGCGCACGGCGGCCGGAACCAGCGTGCCACCCAGTTCGAACGTCACGGCCGATGGCGACTGCATGTGGCGCAGGGTGCCGATCGATGGCAAAAAGCCCTTCTCCGGATTTTCCGCGTAGATGCGCGCCTCGATGGCGTGACCGTGGATCGTCAGTTCGCTCTGTTTTTTCGGCAGCGGCTCGCCAAAGGCGACGCGCAGCTGCCACTCCACCAGGTCGGTGCCGGTGATCATTTCCGTCACCGGATGCTCGACCTGCAGACGCGTGTTCATCTCCATGAAGTAGAACGAGCCATCCTGGTTGGCGATGAATTCCACCGTGCCCGCGCCCACATAGCCGACGGCCTTGGCGGCGGCGACGGCCGCCTCGCCCATGGCGGCGCGGCGCTCCGCCGGCATGCCCGGCGCCGGCGCTTCTTCCAGCACTTTTTGATGACGGCGCTGCACCGAGCAATCGCGCTCGAACAGGTAGATGCAGTTGCCGAGCGTATCGGCAAACACCTGGATTTCGATATGCCGCGGACGCGACAGGTATTTTTCGGCCAGCACCTTGTCGTCGCCGAAAGAGCTGATCGCTTCGCGCTTGCACGAGGCCAGCGCAGCCTTGAAGTCTGCGGAGTGCTCGATGACGCGCATGCCCTTGCCGCCGCCGCCAGCGGACGCCTTCAGCAGGACGGGGTAGCCGATCTTGTCGGCTTGTCCGTGCAGGAAGTCGGTATCCTGTTCTTCTCCGTGGTAGCCGGGCACCAGCGGCACGTTGGCTTTCTCCATCAGCGACTTGGCGGCCGACTTGGAGCCCATGGCGCGCATGGCGGACGCCGGCGGGCCGATGAAGACCAGGCCTGCAGCCTGGCAGGCGTCGGCGAAGTCGGCGTTTTCGGACAGGAAGCCATAGCCGGGGTGAATCGCCTGCGCCCCTGTCGCCAGCGCCACGGCGATGATCTTGTCGCCGCACAGATAGCTTTCCTTGGCCGGCGCGGGGCCGATCAAGACGGCTTCGTCGCACACGGCGACGTGCTTGGCGTTGGCGTCCGCCTCCGAATACACGGCGACGGTCTGGATGCCCATGCGGCGCGCGGTAGCGGCGACACGGCAAGCGATTTCGCCGCGGTTGGCGATCAGGATTTTAGTGAACATGGTCTCTCTCTTTGCAGCTCGTGGCTGGAAGTTTTTTATCTGAGGTGTCGCTGTGAAGGGATGCGCCCTGGCGGGGCGCATCCCGGGGGCTGGATCAGCAGCCGCACTTCTCTTTCTGCACCGAGTCCAGCATGGCGCCGCGCGTTTGCAGGCCCAGTTTGCCGAGCAAGACGCGGTCGTCTTCCGCTTCCGGATTGTCGGTGGTGAGCAGCTTGTCGCCGTAGAAGATGGAATTGGCGCCAGCCAGGAAGCACATGGCTTGCACGGCTTCGCCCATCTGGCGGCGGCCTGCCGACAAACGCACGCGCGCCTTCGGCATGGTGATGCGGGCAACGGCGATCGTGCGCACGAATTCGAACGGGTCGAGCGCTTCCAGGCCGAACAAAGGCGTGCCTTCCACCTGCACCAGGTGGTTGACGGGCACCGATTCCGGGTACGGATTCAAATTGGCCAGCTGGGCGATCAGGCCGGCGCGCTGCAGACGCGTCTCGCCCATGCCGACGATGCCGCCACAGCACACTTTCAAGCCGGCTTCGCGCACGCGGCCCAAAGTATCGAGGCGGTCCTGGTATTCGCGCGTGGAGATGACGTTGTCGTAGAACTCGGGCGCCGTGTCCAGGTTGTGGTTGTAGAAGTCCAGGCCCGCGTTTTTCAGGCGGTCCGCTTGTCCCTCTTCCAGCATGCCCAAAGTAGCGCAGGTTTCCAGGCCCAGCGCCTTCACCTTGGTCACCATCTCTTCGACTTTTTCCATGTCGCGCTCTTTCGGGCTGCGCCAGGCGGCGCCCATGCAGAAGCGCGTGGCGCCGTTGGCTTTCGCCTGGCGGGCCGCGTCGAGCACCGTGTCGATGTCGAGGATTTTTTTCGCTTCCACGCCCGTGTCGTAGCGCGCCGCTTGCGGGCAGTAGCCGCAGTCTTCTTCGCAGCCGCCCGTCTTGATCGACAACAGGGTCGCCAGTTCCACGTCGCCATCGGGGAAGTTGATGCGGTGCGTTTGCTGGGCCTTGAACATCAGGTCATTGAATGGCAGGTCGAACAGCGCCAGTACATCGGCGACGGGCCAGGTGGCCGCTTCCGGCACGGTGATGCGCGCCGCAGGGCGGTGCAGTTCGACGGTTTTTGCTGCTTCTTGGACGTGAGACATGTGATTCCTTCGTTTCTATTTTTTGGATACGTTTAAGTGTTGGGATGCTGCGCCGGCCAGTTGGGCAAGCCGGTGAAATCGAGATACGCCGCCGCCGCTTGCGCGCTCGGCTGCGCCAGGCGCGGCACCTTGCCCAGCAGCGGTGCCGGGATGCGCTCGATCAGCGCATCGATATTTTCGTCGAGGAAGCGCATTTCCCCTTCCAGGGTGTTGGCCACCCAGCCGATCACCGTCAGGCCGCGCGCTTCGATGGCTTCCACCGTCAGCAAGGCCTGGCTGATGCAACCCAGACGCATGCCGACCACCAGGATCACCGGTAAATCGAGCTGCTGCGCCAGGTCGGCCGAATCAAATCCGGGCGACAGCGGCACGCGGAAACCGCCCACGCCTTCGACCACCACGGCATCCGAGGCGGCGGCGATTTCCAGGTAGGCGGCCAGGATCGGCACCGACTCGATGCTCACGCCCTCGAGGGCGGCGGCGATGTGCGGCGCGGCCGCTTCCTTCAGCATGTAGGGCGTAGTCAGGTTGCGCAGCATGGTGACGTTGCCAGCGGCGATCAGGCTGTCGGCGTCTTCATTATGGAGTTCGCCGTCGCGCATCTCGGCGCCGGCGGCGACAGGCTTCATGCCGCAGGCACGCACGCCACGCGCGACCAGCGCATGCAGCAGGGCCGACGAGGTCAAGGTCTTGCCGATTTCCGTGTCCGTGCCGGTGACGAAACAGGCAAAGCGCGAGGGCAGGCCGGCAATGGCTGGAGCCGGCTGCACGGCCGGCGCCAGGTCCGCCAGCACTTCGGCCACGATGGGGTCATCAAGGCTCATGGCGTGTCCTTTCCAGGGTGTTGACTGCGTTGATCAATTGCGCCACTTCCTGCGCTGTGTGGCCGGCCGACAGGGTCACGCGCAGGCGCGCCGACCCCGCTGGCACGGTGGGCGGGCGGATGGCGCCGACCCACAGTCCTTGCTGGTACAGTTGGGCGGCGACGGCCAGCATGTCCGCGTTGTCGCCGATGATGACGGGCTGGATGGCGGACAGCGATGGCAAGGCTTGCCAGCGTTGCAGCTGCAAGCCCTCGTTCCATTGCGCCACCAGCGCCGCCAGGTGCATCCGACGTTGTTTTCCTTCGTCCCCGGCGATGATGTCCAGGCTGGCCAAGAGCGCATGCGCCAGCGCGGGCGCGGCCGCCGTGGTGAAGATGTAGGGGCGCGCCTTCTGGATCAGCGTTTCGATCACGGCTTCATGCGCGCAAACAAAGGCGCCACCCACGCCGGCCGATTTACCCAGAGTACCCACGTAGACGAGGTGCGGCGAATGCAGGTCGAAGTGTTCCAGTGCGCCACGGCCATTTTCGCCCAGCGCGCCGAAGCCGTGCGCATCGTCGACCACCAGCCAGGCGCCGTATTGCTCGCACAGGGCCAGCAACGCGGGCAGCGGCGCCAGGTCGCCATCCATGCTGAAGATGCTGTCGGTGACGACAATTTTCGTTTTCGATGTGCTGGCCGCCAGCAGGGCCGCCAGCGCGTCCAGGTCCGCATGCGGATACACGCGCGTCTTGACGCGGGCCAGGCGCGTGCCGTCGATCAGCGAGGCGTGGTTCAGCGCTTCCGAGAAAATCTCCGCTTCCGGGTCGCCCGCCGACAAGGCGGTCAGCACAGCTAAATTAGCCATGTAGCCGGTACAGAAATACAGGGCGCGCGCCTGTTCCAGGTTGGCGCCGACGAAAGCGGCCAGGCGCTCTTCCAGCTGCGCGTGGGCGCGGCTGTGGCCGCTGATCAGGTGCGAAGCGCCGCTGCCGGCGCCATACAGGTCGGCGCCCTCTTTCAGCGCGGCCACGATGCGCGGATGCGATGCCAGGCCCAGGTAGTCATTGCTGCAAAAGGCCAGCATGTCGCGTCCGTCCACCGTCAGGCGCGGCGCGCACGGCGTGTCGACGGTGCGGCGGCGGCGGATCAGGCTACGCTCTTCCAGCCCTTGCAGCTGCTGTTGCAATTGCGCGATCAGTTCCATCTCAGGCTCCGATCACTGTGTTGAAGACGGCCAGCGTTTGCTGGCCCAGGCCGGCGATTTCCTCGTCGTCGAGGATATACGGCGGCATCAGGTAGACGGTCGAACCGATGGGGCGCATCAACAGTTCGTGTTCCAGTGCCGTGCTGAAGAAGCGGCGCGAGAAATCGGGCGCCGCATCCACCGCGTCGAAGGCCCAGATCATGCCCTGCTGGCGGAAGTGTGTGACTTTGTCATGCTGCGCCAGCGGCGCCAGGGCGCGCGTGATTTTGGCGGCGCGTTCGCGGTTGGCCACCAGCACATCGTCTTCCTCGAAGATAGCCAGGGTCGCCAGCGCGGCGCGGCAGGCCAGCGGGTTGCCCGTGTACGAGTGCGAATGCAAAAAGCCGCGGCGCACGTCGGTGCTGTAGAAGGCTTGATAAATATCTTCGCGCGTCATCACGAGGGACAGGGGCAAATAGCCGCCGCTGATGCCCTTCGACAGGCAGACGAAGTCGGGCCAGATGCCTGCCTGTTCGCACGCAAAGAAAGTGCCCGTGCGGCCGCAGCCGACGGCGATTTCGTCGAGGATCAAATGGACTTGATAACGGTCGCACAGGGCGCGCACCAGCGACAGGTACAAGGGGTCGTGCATGGCCATGCCGGTGGCGCATTGGACCAATGGTTCGATGATGATGGCGGCAATCTTGTCCGCTTTTTCCTGGAACAGCTGTTCCACCTCAAAGGCGGCGCGGCGCGCCACGTCCTGCGCCGTTTCGTTTTCAGCTGCCTGGCGGAAGTCGGGCGACATCACCGTCTGCGTGGCGCGCAGCAGGGGGCCGTAGGCATCCTTGAACAGGGCGACGTCGGTCACGGCCAGCGCGCCGATGGTTTCGCCGTGGTAGCTGCCCTTCAGGCAGACGAATTCCTGCTTTTCACTTTTGCCGTTGTTGCGCCAGGCGTGAAAGCTCATTTTCAGGGCGATTTCCACGGCCGAGGCGCCGTCGGACGCGTAAAAGCTGTGGCCAAGCACGCCGCCGGTCAATGCCGACAGCTTTTCCGACAGTTCGACCACCGGTGCATGCGTGAAACCGGCCAGCATGGCGTGTTCCAGGCGGTCCAGCTGGTCCTTGAGTTCCGCATTGATGCGCGGATTGGCATGGCCGAACAGGTTCACCCACCAGGAGCTGATGGCGTCCAGGTAGCGTCGGCCTTCGTGGTCATACAGCCAGGCGCCGCGGCCATGGCTGACGGGGATGAGCGGAACCGTCTCGTGATGCTGCATCTGTGTGCAAGGGTGCCACACGCTGCGCAGACTGCGTTCAACCCAGCCCGATTGTTTTTCTGCTTTCAAAACTGCTCCAATGATATTGCTAGCCCATGAGCCAACTCGGCTTGCGCTTGTCGAGGAACGATTGCACGCCTTCGCGGCCCTGCTCCGAGGCGCGGATCTGCGCGATGCGCTCGGCAGTGTCCGCCAGCAGTGCGTCATCGACCGGCTGGCCAACGATTTCGCGCACCAGCGTTTTCGCTTGCGCCACGGCGTGCGGGCTGTTGCCCGTCAGCGCTTTGAGTACGTCAAAGGTTTTCGCGTCCAGCGCGCTTGCCTCGACTACCTCGTGGGCAAAGCCGATGCGCAGCGCTTCCTGGGCGGAGAATCGCTCCGCGGTCAGGAAATAGCGGCGTGCCGCGTTTTCGCCCATGGCCTTGATGACATACGGTGAAATAGTGGCCGGGATCAGTCCCAGCCGCACTTCGCTCAGGCAGAAATGCACGTCTTCCGCAACCAGAATGATATCGCATGCGGCGACGAGGCCCATGCCGCCCGCATAACAGTCGCCCTGGATCTTCGCCACCACGGGCTTGGGACACAGGTAAATCGTGCGCAGCATCTGCGCCAGCTGCAGCGCGTCGGCCTGGTTTTCGGCATGCGTGTAGCCTGCCATCTTCTTCATCCAGTTCAGATCCGCACCGGCGCAAAAGGCGGCGCCGTTCGCGGCCAGCACGATGGCACGCACCATGTCGCTGCGTCCCAGGCCTTCGAAGGCGCGCGCCAGTTCGGCGATTGTCGTCTCGTTGAAGGCATTGCGCACATCGGGGCGGTTCAGGGTCACGGTGGCGACATTGCCCTCGATGACCAGCTTTAAGGTTTCAAATTCCATTATCTTCTCCCTGAGTGCCACTTACATGCGGAATACGCCGAACTTCGTGTCCGGGATTTCCGCGTTCAAGGCGGCCGACAGGCCCAGGCCCAGCACCATGCGCGTGTCGGCCGGGTCGATCACGCCATCGTCCCACAGGCGCGCGGTGGCATAGTACGGGTGGCCCTGGTGTTCGTATTGGTCCTTGATCGGCTGCTTGAAGGCCGCTTCCTCGTCCGCGCTCCACTGCCCGCCCTTGCCTTCGATGCCGTCGCGCTTGACGGTCGCCAGCACGGACGCCGCCTGGTCGCCGCCCATGACGGAAATGCGCGCATTCGGCCACATCCACATGAAACGGGGAGAAAACGCGCGGCCGCACATGCCGTAATTGCCGGCGCCGAAGCTGCCGCCGATGATCACCGTGAATTTCGGCACGGCCGCCGTGGCCACGGCCGTCACCATCTTGGCGCCATTGCGGGCGATGCCTTCGTTTTCGTACTTGCGGCCCACCATGAAGCCCGTGATATTTTGCAGGAAGACGAGCGGGATCTTGCGCTGGCAGCACAATTCGATGAAATGCGTGCCTTTCAGCGCCGATTCGGAGAACAAGATGCCGTTATTGGCGATGATGCCCACTTTGACGCCGTAGATATGCGCGAAGCCGCAGATCAGGGTGGTGCCGTAGCGTGCCTTGAATTCGTCGAAATCGCTGCCGTCGACGATGCGCGCGATCACCTCCCTCACATCGAAGGGCTTGCGCGTATCGACGGGGATGACGCCATACAGTTCCTGCGTCGGGTATTTCGGTTCGACGGATTCACGCAGGGCCATCTGCTGCGGTTTTTTACGGTTCAGGTTCGAAACGATGGTGCGCGCCAGCGACAGCGCGTGCAAATCGTTCTGCGCCAGATGATCGACCACGCCGGACAAGCGCGTATGCACGTCGCCGCCACCGAGGTCTTCGGCCGTCACCACTTCGCCCGTCGCCGCTTTGACCAGCGGCGGGCCGCCGAGGAAAATCGTGCCCTGCTCCTTGACGATGATCGATTCGTCGCTCATGGCCGGCACGTAGGCGCCGCCCGCCGTGCAAGAGCCCATCACCACGGCGATTTGCGGGATGCCCTTGGCCGACAAATTCGCCTGGTTGTAGAAGATGCGGCCGAAATGGTCGCGGTCTGGAAAGACGTCGTCCTGATTCGGCAGGTTGGCGCCGCCCGAGTCGACCAGGTAGATGCAGGGCAGGTTGTTCTGGTCGGCGATTTCCTGGGCGCGCAAATGCTTTTTCACCGTCATCGGGTAATACGTACCGCCCTTGACGGTGGCGTCGTTGCACACGATGACGCATTCCTGGCCCGAGACCCTGCCGATGCCGGTGATGATGCCGGCGGAAGGCGCCGCATCGACGCCCTTGGCGTCCTGGTACATGGCGTAGGCCGCCATCTGGGAAAACTCGAGGAAGGGCGTGCCGGGATCGAGCAGCATCTGCACGCGGTCGCGTGGCAGCAGTTTTCCGCGCGCCAGGTGCTTGGCGGCCGCCGCCTCGCCGCCGCCGGCCGCGATCTTTTCCACTTTGTCGCGCAGATCGTCGACGATGGCTTGCATGGCCGCGGCATTGGCCTTGAAATCTTCACTGCGCGGATTGAGTTTGCTTTCGATGTGCGGCATTGCGGTTCCTTTTTATGATCGCCCGGTCTCTCGGGTCGCGCTATTCGGGAAAACTGCCGTCGAGATAAAACCAGCGCATGCCGCCGTCACCAGCCTCGCGCACGAAGCGGCTCACTTCATGCAGGCGGTGCGCGCGGCCGTTGACCTTGTAGCGGGCCACGAATTCGACGCTGTCGCGATGTATCTCTTCGGCTTGATCTGCTGATACTGCTTTACGTTGACGTAAACGTAAAGCAGATTTTACCTCAAGTCCCAGCCAGTGGACTTTTTCTTCTTCGGCAAATAAGGCGTCGGTGGGACGGGTGCTGGCGTGCCAGGTGGCGCGCAGGTAGGGCTCGTCGCGCAAGGTGAACGCCGTGTAGCGCGAACGCATCAAGGCTTCGGCCGTGGGCGGCAAGGCGTCGCCCGCGATATACGGGCCGCAGCAGCTGGCGTAGGAGTCGCCGCCACAGGGGCAGGCGGAAGATGTCGAAGGTGTGGGCATGCGGTAGCGATATGGAACAGAAAAGAGGGAACAGGAAAGTTCCGCAATTATCCGCCATATCGGCAGCGGCGCGTGCGCGCCGCCCTGCCTGGCTATTTTGGGGGGCTGAGGAAGTCCAGCGCGAACGGCGGCGCCTTGCTGGCCATCAGATCGGCGAGGATGCGCGCCGTGCCGGCGGCAAAGGTGAAGCCCAGCGGGCCATGGCCCACATTGAGCCACAGGTTCGCAACTTTGCTGGCGCCCACCAGCGGCGCGCTGTTCGGCGTGGCGGGGCGCAGGCCGGCCCAGGCCGTGGCCTGGTCGTAATCGGCGCCGTGCGGCATGGCTTCGCGCGCCAGCCGCGTCAGGCCCGCGATGCGGTTCCAATCGATGCTGTTGTCGGCGCCCACCATGTCGACCATGGCGGCCACGCGCAGGTCGCTGTCGATGCGCGCATACAGCACCTTGCGCTCGAAATCCGTGATGCTGATCTCGGGCGCCCGGTCCTGCGCACGGATGGGCGCCGTCAGGCTGTAGCCTTTCAACGGGTACAGGGGCAGGTAGATGCCCGCCGTGGCGGCCAGGTCGCGGCTCTGGATGCCGGCCGCCAGCACATAGTGATCTGCCTGCAACAGGCCCAGGCTGGTGTCGACGCCCGTGATCCTGCCCTTGTGCGTGACGAGGCGGCGCGCCTCGCCTTTTAACAGGAGAGAACAATTCGGGTGCTGCAGCAGGCGCGCTTCCAGGGCCAGGCAAAAGGCGTGGCAATCTGCCACCGCCTCGCCCTCGGTAAAGATGCCGCCCGCCAGGGAACCTTGCAAGGCGGCCAGCGCCGGTTCGCGCTGCACGGCTTCTGCGGGAGACAAGACGATGCGCGCTTCTTCCGACTCGGGCCGGGCCACGGCCCGCTGGAAGATGGCGGGCGAGCGGTAGACGATGAGTTTGCCCGCATCGCGCCAGGCATACGCTTCGGGCGGCACGGTCAACTCCAGCTGCGCCATGCCGGCGCGGCTTAATTCGCCCAGTTGCAGCAGCTTGGCCGTCGTGCGGGCATTGCTGGCGCTGTTGCAATTACGCAAGAAACTGGCCATCCAGCGCCACTGGCGCCAGTCGGCCTCGGGCCGGAAGCGCAGCGGGCCATCTTTCTGCAGCAGCCATTGCAGGGCTTTGAAAGGCACACCCGCGTCCGCCAGCGGTGCCACATAGCGATAGCTGAGCTGGCCGCCATTGCGGTAGCTGGCGGCGATCGCCACCTGTTCATTGCGTTCCAGTACAGTGACCTTGTAGCCGGCCTCGGCCAGCCACCAGGCCGATGTCAGACCGACGACGCCGCCGCCGATGATGATGACGTGTTGTTGCATGTTGCCTCGCTGCGTTGCGCTCCCATGGTGCGGAAGCATTCGGGAAGAGCTTAGAGGCTGGCCGTCAACGCAGCCAATGAAACATCATGGTGCAGCCATAACTTTCAGGAATGCACTGTTTCAGTGCAAATTATTCATGCTTGTCAATCGCGCCACGGTATAAGGTGGTGAGTATCAATTCCTCGCTGCGCCCCATGGCGGAATACGTGCCTGGATATTGCGCGGGATCGCTGCCCGTGCCGCCCACCAGCATCACCATGCCATTCTTGTGCTTCAAATCGAGCACGAAGGCGGAGACGAGGCCATACGCGTCGCCCAGGTGGCCCACGGCGGAGAAGCTGGCGCCCTCGACCAGGCCATTGCCTCGCCCAGCCACCGCATCGAACTGCTGGTTGCCCAGGCCCCAGGCGCGGTACAGGCCCTGTTCGCTGTTGCCATTGCCTCCATCGGGCGCCAGCTGCCATTGGCGGGCAAACATCCGCGCGATGCTGGCCGGCTGCAATAATTGTTTTCCCTGATAGCGCCCACCGTCGAGCAGCATTTGCATGACGGTGCCCAAGTCAGCGGCGGAAATGCGCAAGCCGCCCGTGGGACTGAAGACGGTGGCGTTGCTGCCGATCACATAACGTTCGATGCCGGCTGGCGGGCGCTGGTCAACATCATCGGCCTGGGCGATCCACGGGCCGTGCGGCTGCCAGACTTCCGTCTCCAGCGTGCGCTTGCGGTACAGGGTGGCCGTGTTCGCCAGCTCTTCCTTGGAAAATGCCGCCGGATTGTAGCCGCCGTGCACATCGAGGGGATCGAGCAGCAAACGCCGCATCAGCAAGTCGAAGCGTTCGCCCGTGACTTTTTCCATCACGGTGCCGATGACTCCCCAGTTCAAATTGGCATACGTGAAATAGCGGCCCGGCGGCATGGCCGCATCCCACATGAGGTCGCCGCCAGCCGTAAACACGTCGCGCAGGCTGCGTTCGGGGCCCCAGGCATAGCCGCCCGCGTCGCGCAACGAGGAAGTGTGGCTGAGCAGGCTGCGCAGGGTCACGGCTTGCTGGGGGAAATGTGGGTTGCGGAGGGAAAAACCCAGATAAATGCCCACGTCCTGATCCAGGCTCAGCGTGCCCTGCTCGACCAGCCGCATCAGGACCACAGTGGTTATCATCTTCGATACGGAAGCGATGCGAAACAGGGTGGCCGGCGTCACCGGCAAATGCTGCGCCGGCGTGGCGCCGATGTGCCGGTAGCCAAATTGCTGTTGATACGACACCTTGCCGTGGCGGATGGCCAGCACGGACAGGCTGGCCAGCGGGTGGAACGGATCATCGACGATGGCGGCCAGCGCCGCATCGAGCGCGCGTTGCTGTGCGAGTGGCACGAGTTGCTCAGTGCCGCTGCCGGGTGGGGCGGCCAGTGCGGTCCAGGTCGTACCCAGCAGCAGCAAGCCCAGCAAACCCGTCATTTTGTCGATCATGCTTTCCCTGTGTCATGGTGAATAGATGCCTTGCCAGCATAGGGTGGGATGCTTGACTACGCCAATGAAAATTGCTTATTTATCTATAATGCAAAGCTATACCCACGGTAAAACATTGTTTTTTTAAGTGTATAACCGTTATTTATGGTCATTTTCCATATATTCATGGGTGGATGGGCTACGCGCAAGCGCCATCGCTATTACACTAGGAGGACAAGGAGAACTGTATGAGCCAGACCAGCGTAGAACTCAAGGTCGATT
Organism: Janthinobacterium sp. SUN073; assembly: GCF_030397665.1. GTDB lineage: Bacteria > Pseudomonadota > Gammaproteobacteria > Burkholderiales > Burkholderiaceae_D > Janthinobacterium. Next base: position 107,354 of record NZ_JAPUBT010000015.1, read on the forward strand.
TAAATGACAATTCGCCTTTATATATGCAGATCGCCCGCAAGCTGAGCGATGACGTACGCAACGGCCGCTACCAGGTAGACCAGGCCCTGCCCTCTGAACGTACCCTGTCCGAACTGCTTGACGTATCGCGCGTGACTGCCCGCAAGGCCATCGACCAGCTCGTCGAGCAAGGCCTCGTCGTGCGCCGCCGCGGCTCGGGCAACTATATTGCCCCGCGCATCGAGCAGCCGCTGTCGAACCTGTCGAGCTTTTCCGAGCAACTGCAGCAGCGCGGCTACCGCCCCGGCTCGCGCTGGCTCAAGCGCGAAGTCGTCATTGCCAGCAGCGATGAACAGCTGAGCCTGGGCCTGGCGCAGAACACGAAAGTGGCGCGCCTGGAGCGCTTGCGTCTGGCCGACGATGTGGTGATGGCGTATGAAGTGAGCGTGCTGCCCTTCAGCGTGGTGCCGGACCCGGCCACCATGGGCGACTCGCTGTATGAATACTTGAGCAGCATCAAGAAGGCCCCCGTGCGCGCCTTGCAGCACATCCGCGCCATGAATGCGACGGATGTGCTGGCCAAGCAACTGGGCATCCCCGATGGCCAGGCCGTGTTGTTCATCACGCGCATCGCCTACCTGGAGTCGGGCGAAGCGGTGGAGCTCACGCATTCGTATTGCCGCAGCGATCATTACGATTTTGTCGCTGAAATGCGCCGCGCGCCGTAACAAGGCGGCCTGCCACGATTTTTCTCCCATCCATAAGCTCCCGTTATGCCTGCACGCCAAGCTTTCATGGCTGATCTTGCACATCGGTATTAAACTGGTTTCACGTTCAACCATGTTCTGAAATCATGTTGAAAACTGAAACCCCGAGCCGGCGGCATCCGGATCTGGATCTGTATCCCGTGGAGCAATTGGTGGCGGCGCTGGTCGATGACCAGTTCTGGGCCGTCGAAGCCGTGCGGCTGGCCTCGCCGCAGATCGCGGCCGCCATCACGGCCGCCCTGCCCCGTATCGCGGCCGGCGGACGCCTGCTGTATGTGGGGGCCGGCACCTCGGGCCGCCTTGGCGTACTCGACAGCGTGGAACTCAATCCCACGTTTTCCTGGCCGCCCGAGCGGGCCGTCGCCATCCTGGCCGGCGGCGCCGGCGCCATGTTTGCGGCCGTCGAAGGCGCGGAAGATGATTTATCGCAAGGCGAGCGGGATTTGCTGGCCTTGCAACCGCAGGTCAACGATGTCGTGATCCTGCTGGCTGCCTCGGGCGCCACGCCGTATGTGCTGGGCGCGCTGCTGGCCGCGCGCACGGCAGGTGCCTTGACGATCGGCATCGCCAACAATGTGGGCGCCCCCGTGGCGCACGAGGCGCAATGCGGCATCGTGCTCGACACAGGTACGGAAGTCATTTCCGGCAGCACGCGCCTGAAGGCGGGCACGGCGCAAAAAATCACCCTGAACACGATTTCCAGCGCCTTGATGGTGGGTTTGCACAAAACTTACGGAAACTTGATGGTAGACTTGAAGCCGACCAATGCCAAGCTGATCTGGCGGGCGGTGCGTCTGACCATGCATGCCACCGGCGCCAGCGAAATGCAGGCCAGGGCCGTGCTGGAGCAATGCCACTATCACGTCAAGGTGGCGATTGTTGCCTTGATCAAAAAAATCAACACAAACCAGGCACAGGCATTGTTGGCCGGCGCGGACGGCAGTGTGCGGGCGGCACTGGCGGCGTGATCCGATGGCGCGGCATTCTTCTGTCTGGGAGACCAAGAAGGATGTATGGAGCTAGTGAAACAAACCGCCCCGGTGCGCACGAATAAGCCGTGGCTGTGGATCCCTTCCCTGTATTTCGGCCAGGGCATCCCCTATGTCGTGGTCATGACCTTGTCCGTGATCATGTACAAAAACTACGGTTTTTCCAATACGGATATCGCCCTGTACACCAGCTGGCTGTACTTGCCCTGGGTCATCAAGCCCCTGTGGTCGCCCTTCATCGATATGTACCGCACCAAGCGTTTCTGGATCGTCGGCTTGCAACTGGTGATCGGCGCCGCGCTGGCGCTGGTGGCCCTGACGACGTCCTTGCCGCACTTTTTCCAGATCAGCCTGGCCATCTTCTGGCTGATGGCCTTCAGTTCCGCCACGCATGATATCGCCGCCGATGGCTTTTATATGCTGGGCCTGGAAGAGCACCAGCAGGCGGCCTTTGTCGGCGTGCGCAGCACGTTTTACCGCCTGGCGATGATCGCGGGCCAGGGTGGCCTGGTGTTTCTTGCCGGCTATCTGACGCATGCGACGGGAAATGTACAGCTGGCCTGGTCCGTCGTGTTCGCCATTCTGGCGGGCCTGTTCATCGCCCTGTTCCTGTACCACTATTTTGTCTTGCCGAAACCGAAAGATGACCGCCCCAGCATCCAGGACGCCGGCGTTTCACCGTTGCAAGAATTCGTCGCCACCTTTGCCGCCTTCTTCAAGAAGAAGGATATTTTCGTCATCCTGGGCTTCTTGCTGCTGTTCCGCCTCGGCGAAGCGCAACTGCTCAAATTGGCCGCGCCCTTCCTGCTCGACCCCGTCGCCAAGGGCGGCCTGGGCCTCAGCACGGAACAGGTGGGCCTGGTCTACGGCACTATCGGCGTGATCGCCCTGACCCTCGGTGGCTTGCTGGGAGGATTCATCATTTCCCGCTTCGGCTTGAAACGTTGCCTGTGGATCATGGTGCTGTCCGTGCATTTGCCCGACCTGGTCTTCGTCTACCTGGCCAGTGCCTTGCCCAGCAGCATCTATGTGATCGCCGGCGGTATCGCCTTGGAGCAATTTGGCTATGGCTTCGGTTTCGCGTCCTACATGTTGTACATGATCATGGTGTCCGATGGCGCGCATAAAACGGCCCATTACGCCATTTGCACGGGTTTCATGGCCTTGGGCATGATGTTGCCTGGCATGGCCAGCGGCTGGATACAGCAAATGCTTGGCTACCAGCACTTCTTCATCTGGGTCTGCATCGCCACCATTCCTGCTTTCATCATGGCCGCGCTGGTCAAGATCGATCCCGAATTTGGCAAGAAGGCCGAGGCCTGATTCTTTTGAACCGTGCGCCCGCATGGATGGCGGGCGCACAGTAAAATGCCCGCACCGATACACCTGCGCTCCACCACTGCAAGGAATTGTTTTGTTGTCTACTTTCAAAAAACGTCTGGGCGCCGCGGCTGGCGTGCTGGCCGCGTTGGCCACCGCCACATTGCTCAGCAGCTGTACCAGCACCAAAATGCCCTCCGCAGTGACGCCGGGCGACGCGGGTTTGCCGGCCGTGCCGCCCGTGCAGCACATCACGGGTGAAGTGCCGCCGCCGGCGCCGCGCGAGTTCCGCGCCGCCTGGGTTTCGACGGTTGCCAATATTGACTGGCCCAGTCGCAGCAATTTGCCGGTCGCCAAGCAGCAAGCCGAGGCAATCGCCATCCTCGACCGCGCCAAGTCCTTGAATCTGAACGCGATTGTGCTGCAGGTGCGGCCCAGCGCCGATACGATTTACCCGTCGCAACTGGAGCCATGGTCGGAATACCTGACCGGCAAGCAAGGCCAGCCGCCATTGCCCATGTATGACCCGCTGGCCTTCTGGGTGGCGCAGGCGCATGCGCGCGGCCTGGAATTGCACGCCTGGTTCAACCCGTACCGGGCCCGCCACGCGACGGCCAAGTCGCCGCTGGCGCGCGACAGTTTCGCTTCCACCAACCCGGCGTCCGTCAAGCAATACGGCCGCTACCTGTGGATGGATCCGGGCGACGCCGCCGCCTCGAAGCACACGACGGACGTGGTGCTCGACGTGGTGCGCCGCTACGATATCGATGGCGTGCACATCGACGATTACTTTTATCCGTACCCGATCGACGCGCCCGGCGCCGGTGCGGGAGCCGAGACGGCCGCGCTGGACGCGGGTAATGGCGCCGCCAAGCGCGAACTGCCGTTTCCCGATGAGCCTTCCTGGCAGCAATATCTGCTGGCCGGTGGCCAGCTGGACCGCCCTTCCTGGCGCCGCCAGAACGTCAACCAGTTGATCGAATCCTTGTACACAGGCATCCACCGCGAAAAGAGCTGGGTGCGCTTCGGCATCAGCCCGTTCGGCATCGGCCGTCCCGACCGCCGCCCTGCCGGCATCGTCGGTTTCAGCCAGTACGATAAATTGTATGCGGATGCGGAACTGTGGCTGGCCAAGGGTTGGCTCGATTACCTGTCGCCGCAGCTGTACTGGCCGGTGGCGCAGGCGCCGCAAGCGTTTGGCGTGCTGCTCGACTACTGGCTGGCGCAAAATCCGTATGGCCGCCACGTGTGGCCAGGCCTGTACACGAGCCGCATCGACAATTCCGCCAAGTCCTTCACGCCGCAAGAGATCATCAAGCAGATCGAAGTGACGCGCACGCGTCCCGGCGCGAATGGACAAGTGCATTTCAGCATGGTGCCCTTGATGCAGAACCGCAAGGGTGTCAGCGAGCAACTCAAGGCGACCGTCTACCAAAGCCCTGCCCTGATTCCCGCCACACCGTGGCTGGGCAAGGAAGCGCCGGGCACGCCCGTGCTGGCCTTGCGCCGCGATTCCACCAGCCTGAACGTCAAATTGACGGCGGGCAGCGGCAAAGCCGTGGCGCAGTACGCCGTCTGGGCCCGCTACGGCGAAGACTGGCGCTTTAGCGTGGTCACGGGCATGCAGGGCGAGCTGACCCTGGTCGACGATGCCACCGGTAAAATCAACGCGGTGGTGGTCAGCGCCGTGGACCGTCTTGGCAATGAAAGTCCCCGCGTCACCGTGCGTGCACCGTTTACGGCCGCCGCCAAGTAATTGTTGACCGTTCAACGGTAGTCCATAACCTGCAGGCATGAAACATGCGCAAGCTTTCATGCCTGCAAGCTCAGCTTGGCTTTACACTCTTGCCATGATTTCCTTCCCTACAGCCAATAATGCGGTGCCCGTGCTGGGCCTGGGCATCGACGCGGGCGGCACGCAGACGCGCTGGGCCCTGGCCACCGCCGACGGCGCCATCGTGGCCGACGGCGCCGTGGAAGGCTTGTCTGCCTTGCAAATGAGCAGCGATGCGGGCCGCGCCGCCGTGCACGCGACGTTTACCAGGCTATGCCAGGCCGTGCTGGCTGTCGGCCGGCCGCGTGCCGTGGTGGCGGGCTTGACGGGTTTTGGTGGCGACGATGTTGTGCTGGCGCAAACACTGGCCACTTTGCTGGCGCTGGACGCCGCCAACGTCAGCGTGGGCAACGATATCGACATTGCCTATCGCGACAGTTTTGAACCAGGTCAGGGTTATCTGGTCTACGCTGGCACGGGCTCGATCGCCGCATGGATCGATACGGATGGCGTGTTTCACCGCGCAGGCGGGCGCGGCGTGCTGCTCGACGATGGCGGCGGCGGCTACTGGATCGCGCGTGAAGCCTTGCGCCACATCTGGCGCCGCGAAGATGAGGCGCCCGGCAGCTGGCGAAGCTCTCCCATGGCCGAGGCCGTTTTTGCGCATATCGGCGGCAGCGATTGGTCGCTGTCGCGCGCCTTCATGTATGGACAGGACCGGGGCGCCATCGGCCGGCTGGCGCTGGCCGTGGCCGCCAGTGCGGATGCCGACCCGCTGGCGCTGGACATCTTGCAGCGCGCGGGACAGGAACTGGCGCGCCTGGCGCTGGCCCTGACGGCGCGCTACGGCCCCCGTCCCGTGGTGCTGGCGGGGCGCGCGGCGCAGTTGCACCCGGCTATCGCCGCTGCCATGCGCGCCGCTTTGCCTGTATCGTTGCAGATGGAGCAAAAAGTTGCCCGCTCGCATGAGGCCGCAGCCAAGCTGGCGGCCAGGACCGCCAGCTTGTATACCGGCAAAGACTGACTATTTTATTAACCCGAACATGGATCTTTCATGAAAAAAATCGCCCTCGCCCTGCTGGTGGCCCTGCTCACCGCCTGTAGTACGCCCGCGCCGCACCTCGACCATAGCTTGACGGCGCGCAGCCAGAGCCCGCGCGTGAAATTCATCGTCATCCATTACACGGTCAGCGACCTGCCCCGCTCGATCAAGATCCTGACGGAACAAGTCGTCAGCAGCCATTATTTGCTGACCGACACGGACAAGCCGAAGTTTTACGTGCTGGTCGACGAATCGCGCCAGGCCAATCACGCGGGTGTGAGTAACTGGAAGACTTATACACAGTTGAATGTCAGCTCGATCGGCATCGAGATCGTCAACCCCGGCTACAAGGACACGCCGGAAGGCCGCCTCTGGTATCCCTTCCCGCAGGCACAGATCGATGAGCTGATTCCGCTGCTGAAAGATATTCAGGCCCGCTACAACATCGCGCCGGAAAATATCCTGGGCCACAACGAAATCGCCCCGCAGCGCAAGCAGGATCCGGGGCCGCTGTTCCCATGGCGCCAGCTGGCCGATGCGGGCCTTATTGTCTGGCCGGACGCGAACCGCGTGGCCATGCAGCGCCTTATTTTTGAGCAGCAAGTGCCGGACGCCGTCTGGTTCCAGAAAAAGCTGGCCCAGCATGGCTATGCGACGCCGAATACGGGCATCTTCGACGAAGCGACGCGCAATGTGCTGATCGCCTTCCAGATGAAATACCGCAATACGCTGTTTGACGGCATGCCCGATGGCGAAACGGCGGCCCTGCTGGAAGTGCTGACGACGCCGGCCCCAGCGGTTGCAACACCTGCTGTTGCAACAAAGTAGCATGGCCGTTCCAGCCCATGACTTTTTCTTATATGCTGAACGTTGACGGTCCAGGTGGCCACGGCAAGGTAAAGGAATAGCTCATGCGGCTGCGTCATATCGAAGTGTTTCACGCCATCATGCAAGTCGGCACCATCAGCGGCGCCGCCCAGGTGCTGCATATCTCGCAACCGGCCGTGACCAAGGTCTTGCAGCATTGCGAGTTGCAACTGGGCATGCCGCTGTTCGAGCGCGTGCGGGGCAAGCTGTATCCGAAACCGGAGGCGCACCGTTTGTTTGTCGAGACGGAAAAGCTCAACCGCGATTTATTGGGCATCCGCCGCCTGGCTGCCAGCCTGAAGGGCCATGCGGTGGAAACCATCCGTTTGGTCTCCACGCCGACGCTCGCCATCAGCGTCTTGCCGTTCGCCATGACGGAGTGGCGGCGTGACTTTCCCCACACGCGTTGCCAGCTGGCCACGCATCACACGGGCGAGATCGTCAATACCCTGCGCCTGGGTGAAGCGGACCTGGCCGTGTCGCTGCAAGACCCGCGTCATCCGGGCATCGTGGCCGAACCGATCGCGCACGGTGTCATGACGGTGATCGCACCGGCTGGCACCTGGCATGCGGCCGACTGCGGTACGCCCTTGACGGCGCATGGCCTGAATGGCGAGCTGATCGGCCATGCGGACAACGATCCGCTGGGCGAACTGGTGGTGGCCGCCTGCGAGGCGCAGGATATCCACCCCGTCTTTAGTACCGTGGTGCAAACCTATCAAATTGCCCGTTCCCTGGTGGAAGCGGGCGCCGGCATGGCCGTGGTCGACCCGTTTACGGCCGCGTCCGGCTCACCCGAGCGCTTGCAGCGCCGTCCCTGGGCACCCACGATACCGATTCAACTGTATTTATTGACGGCGAGCCACTCGCCGCTGTCGCATGGCGCGCGGCGCCTGGCCGACAGCATTGGCGTGGCGGCGCGCAACTGCCTGGAAAGAGGAGTGTAATGTCTGTTGCAAGTTTGCAATTGGAAGCGGTTGGCAGCGATCCGCAATTTCGCCACCTGAGCAGTATCGCCGGTATCGCCGTCGACTTGCGCTACGCCACGCCCGACAATTTCGTCGGACGCGACTTATACAGCCCCATCGATTGCGCCTGGCTGCACCGCGATGCGGCCGCTGCGCTGGAACAGGCCGTGGCCTGGCTGGCCGCGCATCGCCCCGATCATCATTTATTGGTGCTCGATGCCCTGCGTCCGCAGCGGGTCCAGCAGCAATTGTGGGATGCGCTGCAGGGAACCGAGTTGCTCGGCTACATCGCCGAACCGTCGCGCGGCTCGATCCACTCGTTCGGCATGGCGCTTGACATCACCATCGTGGGACGGGACGGGCAGGAACTGGACATGGGCACGGGCTTTGACGACTTGAGTGAGCGCTCGCACCCGGCGCTGGAGCTGGCTTTGCTGGAAAGCGGGGAGATTACGCAGGAGCAGGTGGCGCACCGCCGCTTGTTGCGCGACGCCATGTTCCAGGCGGGCTTCTTCGGCATCAACAGCGAATGGTGGCATTTCGATTGCGGCGACCGGGTGCTGGTGCGCCAGACCTACACCCGGGTACTCTGACTAGAAGACCTTTAATCCCTTCAGCATCACGATCAGGATCAGTACGGGCGAGACAAAGCGCAGCAGGAACAGCAGCACATGCGCCAGAGTTCTATTCTGCAACTGGCCGTGATTGCTGATCGCCTCGATGAAATGCTGTTTGCCCCAAGCCCAGCCTGTAAACAAGGCAATCGCGATGCCGCCCACGGGCAGGAAGATATTCGACGACACAAAGTCGAACAGATCAAACATATTCAAATTAAACAGCTTGAAGTCCGCCAGGGTACTGTTGCTCAGGGCGCACACGGACCCGAGCACGGCCAGCAGCAGCATGGTCACCACGGTGGCCTTGGTGCGCGTCCAGCCGAAACGTTCATGGAAGATCACCACGGGCACTTCCATCAGCGACAGCATCGCGCCCGTGGCGGCCACGGCGGCCAGGATAAAGAACACCACCATCAGGACTTGCCCCATGGGAATTTGCGAGAACACGGCCGGAATCGTGATGAATACCAGCGACGGTCCCGCGCTGGGGGCGAAACCAAACGTGAACACGGCAGGGAAGATGGCGATGCCAGCCAGCATGGAGACGCCGAGGTCGGCGGCCATCACGCGTAAAGTCGTGACGGGGATATTCTGGTCATCGCGGAAATAGCTGCCGTAGGTCATCATCGTACCCATGCCGACGGACAATTTAAAGAAGGCCAGGCCCATGGCCGTCAGTACGACGGAAGCCGTCAGCTTGGAAAAATCAGGACGGAACAGGAAAGCCAGTCCTTCGGCCGCTTTATCGAGCGACAGGCTGACCGCGCACAGTAGCAGCAACAGCAGGAACAGCAGTGGCATGAGTTTCTTGGCGATCGCCTCGATGCCCTTGGTAACGCCCAGCATCAATATGCCACCGATAAACAGCAGCACGCCCCATTGCCAGAACAGCGACTGCAGGGGATTGCTGATCAGGGAGGCGAAGGCCGCTTCCGTCACCAGTTTGTCGCTGCTGAGGATGGAGCCGTCGATGGCCTTGGCGATATACGCAAACACCCAGCCCACCACTTCCGAGTAAAACGCGACGATCAGGAAGGCGGCGACCATGCCGATCACGCCGACCAGCCACCAGGGTTTGCCCTTGGGCGCCAGTTGTTCCATGGTGGAGATCGGATTGACCTTGGCGCTGCGCCCCAGGGTGATTTCCGCGATCATCACGGGCAGGCCTACTAATAAGGTGGCGAGTAAATAGATGAGCAGGAAGCCGGCGCCGCCATTGGCGCCCGTCAGGTAGGGGAACTTCCAGATGTTGCCGAGACCGACTGCGGAACCGAGGGTGGCGGCGAGCACGCCGAAGCCAGTGGTAAAGCCAGCTCGTTTCAGGGTCAGGCCTGATCCTTGAGCTTGTTGTTTCATGGTGAATCTTCTATGGTGGGACGCGAATTTGCGCTGAGGGGGCGAAATTGTAGCAGTTGGCCGCAAATACCCCGGAAAAGCCTTGCTACTACTGGGGCGCTTTGCTATAGTTCGCCTCCCCAATGAGACGCAGTCAAATGCGGCACTTGAGGATCACCGGAAACGGCGATGAGTAGTAAAAGAAGGAGTTGACGGATTTAGTGAAATGCTTCATACTCTTCCTTCTTCGCAGCTGACAAACACAACGCTTTGTCGATAGCGCGAAAGCAGTACCGAATACCGTTCTTTAACAATTAACAGTCGATAAGTGTGGGCATTTGATGTAAGTGCAGCGTCAATCTTCG
>NZ_JAPUBT010000016.1 GCF_030397665.1 Janthinobacterium sp. SUN073
GCACTTACATCAAATGCCCACACTTATCGACTGTTAATTGTTAAAGAACGGTATTCGGTACTGCTTTCGCGCTATCGACAAAGCGTTGTGTTTGTCAGCTGCGAAGAAGGAAGAGTATGAAGCTTTTTCAGAATTTCGTCAACCTTCTTTTTTACTACCCTCACCGTTTCCAGCGATCCCGTTGTTTCGCAAACTGCTGCGTCTCATTGGGGAGGCGAACTATAGCAAAGCCCCGCACGCCCTGCAAGGGCTATTTTGCAGTTGGGCAAATATTGCTGTGTGATATCGTAGCGCCAACAATCCCCTACCTCACCCACCTTGACTCCCATGCCTATCCCACACATCACCCCCACCGCCAATCCCGCACTGGCCAGCACACTCGAACATGCCATCAATAGCAAGACCAAGCCGCTGGGCAGCCTGGGACTACTGGAAACCCTGGCCCATCAGATCGGCCTGATCCAGCAAAGCACGCAACTGGCATTGCAGCAGCCTGCCATCATCGTTTTTGCGGCCGACCATGGCGTCGCCGCCGAAGGCATTTCCGCCTATCCACAAAGCGTGACCTGGCAAATGGTGGAAAATTTCCTGGCCAACGGCGCTGCCATCAATGTCTTTGCCCGTCAGAACGATTGCGCCCTCTATATAGTAGATGCAGGCGTCAACCACGACTTCGGCCCGCGCGACGGCTTGCTCGACCGCAAGCAAGGCCCCGGCACCCGCAACTTCGCCAAAGAGCCCGCCATGAGCAAAGAGCAATGCCTGGCCGCCATGCAGGCGGGCATGGACTTGGTCGCCACGCTCGATGGCAATGTGCTGGGCTTTGGCGAAATGGGCATCGGCAACACCACCGCTGCCGCCGCGCTGATGCACAAGCTGACGCAAACACCGGTCGCCGACTGTGTGGGCGCCGGCACCGGCCTGTCCAAGGAAGGCATATTGCACAAACAGCATGTGATCGAAGCGGCCGTCGCCCATCATGCGGCAGTCAATGATACGCTCGACGTACTGGCTACCTTCGGCGGTTTCGAGATCGCCATGATGGCAGGTGCCATGCTCAAAGCGGCCGAACGACGCATGATTTTGCTGATCGATGGCTTCATCGTCAGCAGCGCCCTGCTGGTGGCGGCCCGATTGCAGCCGGCCATCCTCGATTACTGCGTGTTTTCGCACTGCTCCGATGAAAACGGCCACCGCCAGCTGCTGGCCAGCCTGGACGCGCGTCCCCTGCTGCACCTCGACTTGCGCCTCGGCGAAGGCACGGGTTCGGCGCTGGCTTTGCCGCTGCTGCACGCGGCCGTCAACTTCATGCGCGAGATGGCGACCTTCGCCTCGGCCCAGGTCAGCGAAAAGTCCACGCCAGACTAAGACCATGACCAATCCCGTTTCCGCCGCAGTCCATCAGTGCCGCCTCTTCTTCATTGCGCTGCAGTTCTTCACGCGCCTGCCGATCCCGCGCTGGGTGGGCTTCGAGCCGGCATGGCTGCAACACGCCTCGCGCTACTTTCCGCTGGTCGGCGTGGTGGTGGCGGCCATTTCCGGCGCAGTGTATCTGCTGGCCAGCTGGCTCCTGCCTTCGGCGGTGGCCGTGCTGCTGGCCGTCGCCGCCGGCATTTATCTGACGGGCGCCTTCCATGAAGACGGCTTCGCCGACATGTGCGATGGCTTTGGCGGTGGGCTGACGCGCGAGCGGGTACTGGAAATCATGAAGGATTCGCGCATCGGCGCGTATGGCGCCATCGGCATCATCTGCCTGCTCGCCATCAAATGCGCGGCGCTCGCTTCGCTGCCGCCCGCCACGCTGGTGGCGACATTATTCATCGCCCATCCTTTGTCTCGCCTGGCCGCCGTCTCGCTGATATGGGTCATGGACTATGCGCGCGACGAAGGCAAGGCCAAGCCCATGGCACAAGAAATGACTACCGGAGAGTTCATCATCGCCGCCACCTGCGCCCTGCTGCCCGCCATCGCCTGCGGCGTGCTGGGGATATTTAACTGGGCTGCGCTGGTCTTTGCCATCGTGGTGGCAGCAGCTGTCGCATTCTGGCTGGGCCGCAAATGCCAGCACCGCCTGCAAGGTTACACAGGCGACTGCCTGGGCGCAGTACAGCAACTGGCGGAAGTGGCGATTTACCTGGCCATCCTGTCCAGCTTCCAGCCTCCCATACGCTTGTATTAACATGCGACTGATTTTAGTGCGCCACCCCGCCCCGCAGGTGACCAGCGGCACCTGCTATGGCCGCAGCGACGTGGCGGTGGCGCAGCACGAAATGGCCACGGTGCGCGCCAGCCTGCAAGCAACGCTGCCGGCCGGCGTGCCGCTGTATGCCAGCCCGTTGCGCCGCTGCGCCGGCCTGGCGACAGCCTTGGCGCAAGACTTGCCTTCCAGCTGCTTGCACTTCGACGCGAGGCTGGCCGAGATGGATTTCGGCGCGTGGGAAATGCAGCCCTGGCACGCGATTGCACGCGCGGACATCGATGCCTGGGCCGCCGATCTGGCCTGGTACCGCCCCGGCGGGGGTGAGAATGTGCTGGCGATGGCCGCCCGCGTCGATGCGTTTTTAGGCGATCTGTTGCGCGAACAACACGAAACGGCAGTCATCATCTGCCACGCGGGCACCATCCGCCTGCTGTCGGCACTGCAAGCCCGGCTGCCATTGGAAGAAACCGCCCTGCTGGCGGCCCGTTCCGCCCATAAAATCGCCTACGGCGCGACGGTCGTCGTCGATTTCTGATATCGAATCGTCCAGCCAGGCATTTCAGTCCACGCCTGCTGCACGTATAATGGCGGGGTTTTGGTGCCCGCGCTCATGTCCATGAGCGCAGTTAAACGGGAAACACGATGCCGCTCCCGCGGCGAGCGTGTGCTGCCCCCGCAACGGTAAGCAAGTGTCGCCCCTCCCGACAGGAAGCGGGCGACAAGCTATCTCTGACAACCACTGTGCTTGCAATCATCGAGCATGGGAAGGTGGGATAGCCGTACTTGCCAGCCCGGATACCGGCCAGGACAGGTGGAAGTGTGCGAACGGGGATGTTCGCGATCCGAATGGCCCATGGCCATCTTCGATCGTCATCGTCAGTTCCCACTTCTGTTCAATCTGGCCTACGGGGACGTCGGCTGGTTGCATATTACTTACTGAAAATTATCATGACCCATGCTGTTTCCCGCCACGCGGCCCTCACGTCGCTCGCGCTAGCCATTGCCGCGCCTGCCGCTTTCGCCCAAGCCACGCCAGATACCTTCGACCCGGTGATCGTTACCGCGACCCGCACTCCACAAAAAGCCAGCGAATTGCTGGCCAATACGGCCATCATTACCAGCGAAGACATCGCACGTTCGGGCGCTGGTTCCGTGACCGAGTTGCTGCAAAAGCAGCGCGGCATCGAAGTGACGCGCAATGGCGGCGCAGGCACGGCGGCGTCGGTGTTCATTCGTGGCGCGAACAGTACCCAGAATATCGTTCTGGTGGACGGCGTCCGCATCGGTTCCTCGACCCTGGGTACCGCCAACTGGAGCCCGGTTCCACTGGCCAATATCGACCGTATCGAGATCGTCTACGGCCCATTGAGCACCCTGTACGGTGCCGACGCCATCGGCGGCGTCATCCAGATTTTCACCAAAAAAGGCAGCGGCACGCCAGTGGTTGGCGCATCGGTCGGCTTTGGCAGCGATGCCACGCGTCAATATGACGCCAGCGTTTCGGGTGCAACCGGTGGCTACAATAGCCTCAGCTACTCGCTGAACGTCAGCAAGGAAAAAAGCGACGGCTTTTCGGCCACCAAACCAGGTAATTTCTCTTACAACGCCGACAAAGACGGCTACGACAAGAAAAGCGTCACGGGCCAGCTTGGCTTCCAGTTGGCCAAGGGGCACGACCTGGGCCTGGTGTTCATGAACAGCAAACTTGAAGCCCAGTACGACAGCGGCCCTGGCTACGATACGCGCAGCAATCAGAAACTGGAAAACATCGGCGTATTCATGAACAATGAATTCGTTCCAGGCTGGCACAGCAAGGTCCAAGTTGCCGAAGCACGCGACAAGGCCAACGAGGACACCTCTGCGGGCGCGGCCGGCAAGAGCTCTCTGGAAACCAAGCAATCGACTTTCGACTGGCAAAATGACATCGCCATCGGTATCGACACGCTGCAATTGCTGGCCAGCTACCGCAAGGAAGAAGTCGTCTCCAGCGCCAAGCCAATCTTGAATCGTGCCCGCGACACCAAGTCGCTGGCAGCGTCCTACACCATGAAGCGCGAGCAGCACCTGCTCAGCGCCAGCCTGCGTCGCGACAAGATGTCGGAAACCGGTTCGACCACCACTGGCAGCCTTGGTTACGGCTACCAGATCAACAATGCCTTGCGCGCTACCGCCAGCTATGGCACCAGCTTCCGCCAGCCCACCTACAATGAACTGTATTACCCAGGTTACGGCATTGCCAGCAACCGTCCTGAAAAAGGCCGCAATGCGGAAGTTGGCCTGCGCTACGATGATGGCAAGACGCAACTGAGCGCCGTGTACTATCACAATCGTGTAACCGATTTGCTGATTTATGCGGATACCTGTCCGGTTGAAGTGGCCACGCATCCGTTCGGCTGCGCCTACAACGTCAACAAGGCATTACTGGAAGGCATCACCCTGACCGGCCGCCGCAAGTTTGGCGACTTTGGCCTCAGCGGCAATATCGACCTGCAAGATCCACGCGATCAAACCCTGGACAAATCGCTGGTGCGCCGCGCCAAGCGTCACGCCAACTTTGCAGCCGACTACAGCATCGGTCAACTGAACACAGGCGCCGAATGGCAATTGTCGGGCAAACGCTTTGAAAATCCTGCCAACACGACCAGCCTGGGCGGTTATGGCCTGGTCAACCTGTTCGCGACCTATCAAGTGGCACGTGACTGGTCAGTACTGGCACGCTGGAACAATATCACTGACAAGAAGTATGAACTGGCACGTAACTACAATACCGCCGGCTCCAACTTCTTCGTCGGCCTGCGTTACGGCTCGAAATAACCATGTTGTAATGATGTAAGCTGCGGGCGATGGCATGCCGCCGTCGCCCGCGGATGCAGTTCTGCAGTCCCCGTTTTTAAGGCAGTACATGCACCCATTTTTCCGCAACATGCGCCACCGCGCCACCGTGATCCTCACGGTACTGATCGTGTGCGCAATTGCCAGCCTGATTTTCTCCGGCATGATCGGTTCGATCGCGATTCCGCTCGCCGACCTGCCGTCCGCCCTGTTCCATGTGGTGCAGGGCAAGACCGATACCCTCGCCGCCACCCTGCTCGACCTGCGCCTGGGCCGCGCGCTGACCGCGTTTGTCACGGGCGCAGCGCTGTCGCTGGCCGGCGTCATGATGCAGGCGCTGCTGCGCAATCCCCTGGCCGACCCGTACGTGCTGGGCATTTCCGCCGGCGCCTCCGTTGGCGCGCTGGCCGCGCTGCTGTTCATGTGCGCGCTGTGGGTGGTCGACGCTGCCGCCTTTGCCGGCGCCATCGGCGTGTCCATGCTGCTGTATTTCTTTGCCCGCCGCGACCTGCGCGGCGGCACGGCGGCCGAAGGCGGCGCCTCGCTCTTGCTGCTGACAGGCGTGATCCTGGCCTCGGCCTGCATGGCCATCGTCACGCTGATGCTGTCGATTGCCCCGGAAAGCCGCTTGCGCAGCATGGTGTTCTGGATGATCGGCGACCTGGCCGGCACTCCCGCGCGGCTGATGCCCTGGCTGGTCCTGGCCGGCGCCCTGGTCTTCGCCTTGCGCTGCGCGCGTTCGCTGAACATCATGGCGCTGCACGCGGAAGCGGCCAGCACCCTGGGCGTACGCGTGGGCGCCCTGCGCAAGGGCCTGTTCTTCTGTTCCGGCCTGCTCACGGCCAGCGCCGTCACCAGCGCCGGCAGCGTGGGTTTTGTCGGCCTGATCGTGCCGCATGCACTGCGCTTTGCCTGCGGCCCCGATCATCGCCTCTTGATTCCCGCCGCCGCGCTGGCCGGCGGCACCTTCCTCGTGCTGGCGGACACGTTGGCGCGTACCGTGCTGGCCCCCTTGCAGCTGCCCGTCGGCGTCGTCACGGCCATGATAGGCGCGCCCGTCTTCCTGTACCAGCTCCATCGATTGCGCCGCACATGATACGCACCTACCAACTCGGCCTGAAGGCGGGCACGCGCTGCCTGGTGGAAAACCTCGCCTGGCACATCAGGGATGGCGAATGCTGGAGCGTGATCGGCCGCAATGGCGCGGGCAAGAGCACCTTGCTGCGAGCGCTGGCCGGCTTGCGCGAACCCGATGCGGGCCACGTGACGATACAGGGCCGCGCCCTGGTCGACTGGCCGCTGGAGGCGCTGGCGCGTGAACGGGCCTTCCTGGCGCAAGCGCGCCACGATGCATTCTCGTACCGCGTCATCGAAACCGTGCTGTCGGCGCGCCACCCGTATCACGACAACCATTACTGGGAAGGCAGCGACGACCAGCGTGTCGCCCTGGCGGCGCTGGCATCGATGGAAGTGGAACACCTGGCCGAGCGCGACGTGCGCAGCCTGTCCGGCGGCGAACGCCAGCGCGTGGCGATCGCCGCCATGCTGGCGCAGGATACGCCCTTGCTGCTGCTGGACGAACCGGCCAATGCGCTGGACCTGGCGCACCAGGTCAGCGTCATGGGCCTGCTGTCGAAACTGTGCCGCGAACAAAATAAAACCGTGGTGATGGTAGGCCATGACCTGAATCTGGCGCACAGCGTCTCGACGCATGCGCTGCTGCTGATGGGCGACGGCGGCTGGCTGGCCGGCTCCGTGGCCGAGGTGATGCAGGCATCCATTCTGGGCGACTACCTGGGCCACCCTATCGAGATCATAGCCCACGGCAAACGCAAGATATTCATACCGAAAGAGGATCAGACATGAGCAACAACATCGACGCGGACACCGCCGCTAATACCGCAGCTATAAATCAACGCCACCGCGTGCGCATGGAGCGCAAGAAGGCCATCATCGACGCGGCCATCGCCAAGGCCGACAAGGAAATCGGCATCATCATCGTCAATACGGGCAATGGCAAGGGCAAGAGTTCGAGCGGCTTCGGCATGGCCATCCGCGCCATGGGCCACGGCATGAAGGTGGGCGTGGTGCAGTTCATCAAGGGTGCCATGTCGACGGGCGAAGAAAAATTCCTGCGCCGCTTCCCCGACGAAATCAGCTTTCATGCGATGGGCGAAGGCTATACCTGGGAAACGCAGAACCGCGAACGCGACATCGAAAAAGCCGAACTGGCATGGGAGCAGGCAAAGACCTTCCTGGCCGACCCCAGCTATGGCCTGGTGCTGTTCGACGAACTCAATATCGCCCTCAAATACAACTACCTCGATGTGCATAAAGTCATCGCCGACCTGCTGGAACGCCCGGCCATGCAGCACGTGGTCATCACGGGCCGCGGCGCGCCGGACGAATTGATCGCCATCGCCGACACCGTCACCGAAATGGCCGTCGTCAAACATGCGTATGCGGCCGGCATCGGCGCGCAACTCGGCACCGAGTGGTAACAGCGCCATGACACGCACCCTGGTCTTCGGCGGCGCCCGTTCGGGCAAGAGCGCCTATGCGGAAAAGCTGGCCTGCGAGTCGGGCAAGGAAATCGTCTATATCGCCACAGCACAGGCGGGCGATGAGGAGATGGCCACGCGCGTCAGGCACCACCGTGCGCAACGTCCGGCCGAGTGGGCGACACTGGAAGAGCCGCTGCGCCTGGGCGACGCCATCCTGCGGGAAGCATTGCCCGGGCGCCTGCTGCTGGTCGACTGCCTGACCTTGTGGCTGACGAACCTGATGTTTTCCAGCGGCGAAACGTATCCGGACGTGGGCGACATCGCCCTGCCCGAACTGTTCCACAGCGAGCGCGCGCACCTGCTGTACGCGCTGGCCGAAATCGAAGACACCGGCTGCGACCTTGTGCTGGTGTCGAACGAAGTGGGCATGGGCATCGTGCCGTATGGCGCCATCTCGCGCTGCTTCACCGATGAAGCGGGCCGTCTGAACCAGGCCGTGGCGGCCATCTGCGACAGGGCCGTGTTTGTCGCCGCCGGCCTGCCCCTGCACCTGAAAGGCGCCCCATGCTGAGCGGCTTGTCGCTGCCCATGCTGGCAGGCCTGATGACGGCCAGCGTGCTGCTCGATCTGATCCTGGGCGAGACGCGCCGCTGGCATCCGCTGGTGGGCTTTGGCCGCCTCGCCAGCGCGCTCGAACGCCTGCTGAACCGGGGCCGTGGGCTTTTTCTGCGCGGCGCGCTGGCGTGGTCGCTGGCCGTGCTGCCGATCAGCTATGCCGCCTGGTGGCTGTGCGGCCTGGCGGGTGCCGCCCTGCATGTCTTCCTGCTATATCTATGTCTGGGCCTGCGTAGCTTGCGCGACCACAATCAGCCGATCGCCGAAGCCCTGGCCATGGATGACCTGGACAACGCACGCCTGCTGACAGCGCGCATCGTCAGCCGCGACACGGCCAACGCCGATGCGGCCAGCCTGGCCAAGGCCAGCACGGAATCCTTGCTGGAAAACGGCAACGATGCCGTCTTCGGCACCCTGTTCTGGTTTGCCGTGGCGGGCGGCCCTGGCGCCGTGCTGTTCCGCCTGGCGAATACCCTCGACGCCATGTGGGGCTACCGCAACGAACGTTATGACTGGTTCGGCTGCTGCGCCGCGCGCATCGACGACCTATTGAATTACCTGCCGGCGCGCCTGACGGCCCTGTCGTATGTCGTCATGGGCAAGACCATGGCGGATAAAAAACGCGCCTGGCACTGCTGGCGCAGCCAGGCCCCCAGCTGGGGCAGCCCGAACGCGGGGCCCGTGATGGCCAGCGGCGCAGGTGCCCTCGGCCTGGCCCTGGGTGGAGACGCCATCTACGACGGCGAGCTGGAACGCCGCCCGCCGCTGGGCGCCGGCCGTCCGGCCGAAGCGCGCGACATCGACCGCGCCTGGCGCCTGGTGGCCGAAACGGCCGTGCTGTGGCTGATCTGGGTGGCGCTGCTGGCCGGGCTGTATTACCTGCGGGGGAAATACCTTGCTTGAACATGGCGGCAACCTGCGCGACGCCGCGCGCGAATATGGACGACCACTGGCCGAATGGATCGACCTGTCGACCGGTATCAATCCGCACGGCTATCCCGTGCCCGCCAGCAGCGCCAGCGCCTGGCACCGTCTGCCGGAAAGCAACCCGGCGCTGGCCGCCGCCGCTTGTGCCTACTATCACGCGCCAGCCATGCTGCCGGTGGCCGGCACGCAGGCGGCCATCCAGGCCTTGCCCCGGCTGCGCGCGCCGTCCTGCGTGGTGGTCGCCGCGCCCTCGTACGCGGAGCACGCGCACCACTGGGGCCAGCACGGCCACAGCTTGCGGCATGTACCGTATGCGCAGCTGGCCAATGCGGTGGACAGCTGCGACGTGATGGTTGTCTGCAACCCGAACAACCCCACCGGCGCGCACATCGCGCCCGAGGTGCTGCTGGACTGGGCAAACAGGCTGGCCCAGCGCGGCGGCTGGCTGGTGGTCGATGAAGCGTTTGGCGACACGCAGGCGCAAGCGGGCCTGGGACCGCATGCGGGCCTGGGACCGCATGCGGGCCAGCCGGGACTCATCGTGCTGCGCTCGGTCGGTAAATTCTTTGGCCTGGCGGGACTGCGCCTGGGCTTTGTCGCCGCTCATCCCGAGCTGCTCAGCAAGCTGGCCGACATGCTGGGGCCATGGACCGTCAGCGGCCCGGCGCAGCAAGTGGCCCTGGCCGCGCTGACCGACGCGCGCTGGCAGGATGCGATGCGCCTGCGCCTGCGCGACGAAGGCGAACGCCTGCGCCAGCTGCTTGCCAGCCACGGCATCGCCAGCGGCGGCTGCGCGCTGTTTCAATGGTGGCCGGAAGAAGACGCCGAAGCCTTCTGGCACCACATGGCGCAGCAGGGCATCTGGGTGCGCCTGTTCCGCCACGCCGCCTACGGCATCCGCCTGGGCTTGCCGCCGAACGAAGACGCCTGGCTCCAGCTGGAACAGGCACTCACCACATGGAAGAAGCTATGAACCACTTGAAAACAGCACTGCTGCTGGCGGGACTGATCTCGACCCAGGCACACGCCGCCATCACCGTGCGCGATGACGATGGCAATACCGTCACCCTGGCCAAGCCCGCGCAGCGCATCCTGGCGCTGGCACCGCACGTCACGGAGCTGCTGTTCGCAGCCGGTGGCGGCGAGAAAATCGCCGGTGTCGTCAGCTATAGCGACTATCCGGAAGCTGCCAAAAAAATCCCGCAGGTAGGCGACAACCGCCAGTACGACATGGAACGCATCATCGCCATGAAGCCGGACCTGATCGTCGTGTGGATGCATGGCAGCGCCGAGCGCCAGATCGCCATGCTGCGCCAGCTGAAGGTGCCGATTTATCACAGCGAGCCGCGCAAGCTGGCCGACATCCCGGACAGCATGGAGCGCCTGGGGCAACTGATGGGAACGGAAAAAACCGCCAAGCCGGCCGCCGCGCAGCTACGCGCCAAACTGGCCAGCCTGACGGCCCAGTATGCGCAGCGCCCGCCCGTGCGCGTGTTTTACCAGGTGTGGGACAAGCCCCTGTATACCTTGAGCGGCGCGAGCATCATCAGCGACTCCATGCGCGTATGCGGCGCGCAGAATATCTTTGCCGCGATGAAGGTGGTGGCACCCGTCGTCACGCCGGAAGGCGTGCTGCAGGAAGATCCGGAAGTCATTTTCGGCACCAGCGAAAAAAGCGATCCGCGCAGCGAAGGCGGCCTGGCCATGTGGCGCGCCTTCCCGTCGATGACGGCCGTGCGCAGGAATAATCTGTTCCGCCTGAATGGCGACCTGCTGAACCGCGCCGGCCCGCGCATGATCGAGGGCACCGCCGCCATGTGCGAGCAACTGGAGGTGGCCCGCCAGCGCCGCAGCGCTCCCGCAGCCAAGACGGCGCCATGAGTCACTATCAGCGCATCGCCTGCCTGTCGACGGAAGCCGTGGAAACGCTGTATGCGCTGGGCGCCGAAGACGTCATCGCAGGCATTTCCGGCTTCACCGTGCGCCCTCCCCGTGCACGCGAGGAAAAGACCAAGATCAGCGGCTTTTCGTCGACCAACCTGGAACGCATACTGGCAGTGAAACCGGATCTCGTGATCGGCTTTTGCGACATGCAGGCCGATATCTGCCGCGACCTGGTCAAGGCCGGCATCGAAGTGCACCAGTTCAACCAGCGCACGGTGGACGGCATCCTGCGCATGATCGCCGTACTGGCCGCGCTGGTGCAGCGCGAGGACGCCGGCCGCGAACTGATCGCCAGCCTGCGCGCGGATATCGCCGCCGCCCGGGCCCGCGCCGCCGCCTGGACGCGCAAGCCCGTGATGTACTTTGAAGAGTGGAATGAGCCGCTGATGAGCGGCATCGGCTGGGCGGCGGAATTGATCGGCATCGCCGGCGGCACGGACGCCTTCCCGGAATTGTCCGCGCACCCGGGCGCGAAAGAGCGCATCATCGCCGATCCTGTGGCCGTGGTGCGGCGCGCGCCCGACATCATCCTCGCCAGCTGGTGCGGCAAGAAGTTCCAGCCCGCGCAACTGGCGGCACGCCCGGGCTGGGAGGCGATTCCCGCCGTGCGCAATGACATGCTGTTCGAGATCAAGTCGCCCGACATCCTGTCGCCCGGTCCGGCGGCGATTACCGAAGGGCTGCGCCAGATCAGCGACATCATCGCGCAGTGGCAGGTACAACAGGCATGAAGACTCCCTTCCCCGCCCTGATGGTGCAAGGCACGACGTCCGACGCGGGCAAGAGTACCGTCGTTGCAGCCTTGTGCCGATTGTTGATGCGCCGCGGCGTGACGGTGGCGCCCTTCAAGCCGCAAAACATGGCCTTGAATAGCGCCGTGACGGCGGACGGCGGAGAAATCGGCCGCGCGCAAGCCTTGCAGGCACTGGCCTGCGGCATCGCGCCGCACACGGACATGAATCCGGTACTCTTGAAACCGTCGTCGAACACGGGCGCGCAGGTGATCATCCATGGCAAGGTGCGCGCCGAGATGGATGCGCGCGACTACCAGCAATATAAAACCATCGCCATGGGCGCCGTGCTCGAATCTTTCGCGCGCCTGCGCCAGCAGTACGACGCCGTCATCGTCGAAGGCGCCGGCAGCCCCGCCGAAGTCAACCTGCGTGCGCGCGACATCGCCAACATGGGCTTTGCCGAAGCCGTCGACTGTCCCGTGATTCTGGTGGCCGACATCGACCGTGGCGGCGTCTTCGCGCACATCATCGGCACCCTGGCGTGTTTGTCCGACAGCGAGCGCGCGCGCATCCTCGGCTTTGTCATCAACCGCTTCCGCGGCGACATCTCGCTGCTACAACCGGGCATCGACTGGCTGGAGCAGCAGACTGGCAAGCCCGTGCTGGCCGTGCTGCCCTACCTGCAAGGCTTGTTCCTCGACGCGGAAGACGCCGTCGAAGCGACGCAGACAGAACGCGGCGCCTTCAAGGTGCTGGTGCCGCAACTGCCGCGCATCAGCAACCACACGGATGTCGATGCGCTGCGCACCCATCCCGGCATCGACCTGCAATTCATCCAACAAGGACAGCCGATTCCGCCGGCCGACCTGGTGATCCTGCCCGGCAGCAAGAACACGCGCGGCGACCTGGCCTGGCTGCAGCAGCAGGGCTGGCCCGCCTATCTGGCCAGGCACCTGCGCTACGGCGGCAAGGTCATCGGCATCTGCGGCGGCTTCCAGATGCTGGGACACAGCGTGCGCGATCCGCTGGGCGTGGAAGGCGTGGCGGGAGAGTCAACGGCACTGGGCCTGCTCGACATGGTGACTGAACTGACGGCGGAAAAACGCCTGCAACAGGTGGCAGGGCACTGCGCATTTGCCGGCGCGGACGATGCGCGCGTGGCAGGCTATGAAATCCACATGGGCGTCTCGCAGGGCGCCGCCCTGCGGCAGCCGGCGTTCATGATCGATGGACGGCCCGAGGGGGCCGTATCGGGCGACTCGCAAATCCTGGGCAGCTATTTGCACGGCATGTTCGACACGCCCGCCGCGTGTTCGGCGCTGCTGCGCTGGGCGAGGCTGGACTCCGGCCACACGGTGGACACCGCCGCCCTGCGCGAGGCCAGCCTGGAGCGCATCGCCGACGCGGCGCTGCCGCTGCTGGATGCACTGGAACGATTGCCACGCTGATGGGGATGTCGGGTTACGCCGTACCGGCTAACCCGACCTACTTGCTGGATCAGATCAAACGCTAGCCGTCATTTTTTCAGGCACATGCCCATGTACGAACGGTCGGTCGAAAACTCGACTGCCATGCTCGACGACACGGGCATGAACATCGAATAGTCGGCTGGCACATCGGCCGGGTCCTTGAACACGGCGATGCCATCGAAATCGATGGCTTGCGCGCCCAGGCCCAGCTTGTTGACGGTGATGGTTTCCGCATGCGTCTTGCCGGTGGTGTTATTCGTCAGGGTGGCGGTGTTGCCGGCAACGACGATGTTCGCGCTGATGCCCGACGCCGCGCAGGCGTAACTGCCGGCGATTTCGGTGCCGATCTTCTGTTGTTTGGCCGCCACGATGGTGCCCACGCGCATGACGTTTTCCTGATTGCGGCTGTAGCGGTCGATGAACAGCGCCACCCCCCGGTCCCCCGCGTGCACGTGCACGATGCCGAAGTCCTGGCCACCCTGGCGAGCGACGAGCAAGCCGTTCTTCGCATCCTTGACCAGGGTCAGGCTGGCGTTTTCCGCTTCCAGCTGCGGCGATACCGCGGAGCACACGCCTTGCGCGTTGAACACGCCGCCATTGCACAGTTGGGCCGCTCCGTCGGCTGCGATCTTGAGACTGCCTTTCGGATTGAAGCGGTCAGCGCCGTTCGATGCATTGCGCATGGCACCCAGGAAAATATAGTTGCCGGCCAGCTTGGCCACGTCACCCACCGCATAGCCGCTGCCGCTGACGGTCGAGACCATGTTACCCAATTTGATATTGCCCGACAGCAGACGCGTGCGCGCATCGACGGTAACGCTGAAATCCGTTGCCGTGTAGGTAGTGAGATTACCGGTGGTGGTGGCGCTGAACGTGCCGCTGCGGTCGCTCAAGCCGAACTGCGTCGACAAGACACGGATGACATAGGTTTTCTTGACGCTGTCAAACGTGATGCGCCAGGTGTCGCCGATATCGGCGGCCACGTCATACACGCTTTCGTCAGCACTGGCACCGCCAATGACATTCAGGCCAGCCTCTTTCGCCACGGCTTCCGATGCCACCGTCACGCTGTCGGCGGGGACGACGGGAGGCGTGACCACGACGGGTGGCGTGACCGGTGCTTCCGGCGTACCGCCATCGCTGCCGCCACCGCATGCGGACAGGGCAGCGCCCAGGACAAGGAACGTAAATGCATTTTTCATGTGGTGTGACTTTCGGAAAAAGAGGAGGCCGGAGCTGCCAGAAACACATGCTAGCCTTGCCCGCAATCTATTGCCATGGAACAAATGTTCCATGGACGCCGCCCCCCGCACACTGCCAGAATGACGGGCGCGGGCGGCACGCAGGCGCCATTTATGTGACAATTCATCGTACTGTCGGCTCCGTTTCTCCTCCTCAGGCTCGCATTCATGACCAGTTCCCCGATTAAAAGCTACCTTCCCTGGGTGGTCGCCACTGCCCTGTTCATGGAGCAACTCGACTCCACCATCGTCAACACCGCCATCCCCGCCATGGCCGCCAGCCTGCATGTGACGCCGCTGAGCCTGAAGGCCGTCGTCACCAGCTACATCCTGAGCCTGGCCGTGTGCATTCCCATCAGCGGCTGGATGGCCGACCGCTTCGGTACGCGGCGCGTATTTTCCGCCGCCGTTGCCATCTTCACCCTCGCCTCCGTCCTGTGCGGCCTGTCCGTGAATGCCCCCATGCTGGTGGCCGCACGCCTGCTGCAAGGGGTGGGCGCGGCCATGATGATGCCGGTGGGCCGGCTCACCATCATCCGCACCTTTCCCAAGTCGCAATTGCTGGCGGCCATGAATTTCGTCATCATCCCCGCCCTGATCGGCCCCCTGCTGGGCCCCACGGTGGGCGGGCTGATCGTGCACTGGCTGTCGTGGCGCGAGATTTTCTTCGTCAACGTGCCCGTCGGCCTGGCAGCGCTGTACCTGGCGCACCGCTATATGCCCGATTACTACGGCGACAAGCCCCGTCCGCTGGACCTGATCGGCCTGGTGCTGTTTGGCACGGGCATCGCGCTGCTGTCGTGGCTGCTGGAAATTTTCGGCGAACATCGCATCGATGCCACCTCGTTTGCCGTGCTGCTATTCATTTCCATCAGCCTGCTGGCCGCGTATGCCTGGCATTCGAGCGAAGTACTGCACCCGCTGCTGCGCCTGACCCTGTTCAAGATCCGCACCTTCCGCGTCTCTGTGGTGGGCGGCTTCGTCACGCGCCTGGGCGTGGGCGGCCTGCCCTTCCTGTTGCCGCTCTTGTACCAGCTGGGCCTGGGCTTGCCCGCCTGGCAGTCCGGCTTGCTGATGATGCCGTCGGCGGCGGCTGCCATGGGCATGAAATTCATTTCCGCGCGCGTGCTGGCCCGCTTCGGCTACCGCCAGGTGTTGATCGTCAATACCGTGCTGATCGGCATCACCATCGCCATGTTTTCGCAGGTGGGCGCGGGCACGCCCCTGTACGTGATCGTCGGCATCAGCCTGTGCATGGGCTTTTTCAATTCGCTGCAATTTTCCAGCATGAACACCATCGCGTATGCCGATGTCGACAAGAGCGACTCCAGCATGGCCAGCACCATCGCCAGCTCGATGCAGCAACTGTCGATGAGCTTTGGCCTGGCCTTCGGTTCGCTGATCACGGGCTGGTACCTGGGCGACATGCCGCAGTCGGACCGCGCCATGCTCAGCACCGCCCTGCACCACACCTTCCTGACCCTGGCGGCCCTGACGGTACTGTCCTCGCTGACCTTCTGGACCTTGCGCCGCGACGATGGTGAAAGCATCAGCAAGGGCACCGACAGCGACGAGGAAGAGGCGGCCGACGTGAAGGCCCAGGCCCTTGTGCAGACGGAAGTACAAAGCACAAAAGGCTGAGCCACCTCAAGCTTGCCACCGGCGCCGCTGGTGCTTTTGACCGGCGCTGCTACCGTGACGGCAGGAGGTGCACATGGCGGCCGAGCGGCGCTTTGCATGGAAGGGCACGGACCGTCATGGCCAGGCGATCGATGGCATCTTGCGCGCCGCCGACGCCAGCGCGGCCACGCTCGCGCTACGACGCCAGGGCATCCTGGCCACCCGGG
This sequence comes from Janthinobacterium sp. SUN073, assembly GCF_030397665.1. Lineage (GTDB taxonomy): Bacteria > Pseudomonadota > Gammaproteobacteria > Burkholderiales > Burkholderiaceae_D > Janthinobacterium. Next base: position 16,314 of record NZ_JAPUBT010000016.1, read on the forward strand.
TGCAGGCTGTGCGCGCCGCGCCCGGCAAGGCCATCACGCGCAAGGATATCGCGCTGTTCACGCGCCAGCTGTCGACCATGATGGCGGCCGGCGTGCCGCTGCTGCACGCCTTCGATATCGCCGGCAAAGGCCACGCCAAACCCGCCGTCACCGAGCTGATGCGCGACTTGCGCCACGCCATCGAAGCGGGCAGCAGCCTGCAGCAGGCCTTCCGCCAGTTTCCGCTGCTGTTCGACGAGCTGTACTGCAAGCTGCTGGCGGCCGGCGAACAGGCGGGCATCGTGCAGGACTTGCTGGCGCGCCTGGCCACGCACCAGGAAAAGGCCATCGCCCTGCGGCGGCAAGTGCGCGGCGCGCTGATGTATCCGCTGGTCATCGTGCTCGTCGCCATCGCTGTCACGGCCATCATCATGAGCGTGGTCGTGCCCGCCTTCCGCCAGGTATTCGACAGCTTCGGCGCGCCATTGCCGCTGCCCACCCTGGTCGTCATGGACTTATCGGCTTTTGTTGTCCGCTACTGGCTGGCTCTGTTGGCGGTGCTCGTGCTCGCTTGCCTGCTGCTGCACCTGGCCTGGCGCCGCTGGCCCGCCTTGCGGCGCAACACGCAGCTGCGGGCATTGCACCTGCCCGTGTTCGGCCCACTGTTGCGCAAGGCGGCGATTGCGCGCTGGACGCGTACCCTGGCCGCCATGTTTGCCGCCGGCGTGCCGCTGCTCGACTCGCTCGGCCTGGTGGGCGCCGCCTCCGGCCACGCGCAGTACCAGGAAGCGACGACGCGCATCGAACGCGAAATCCGCGCCGGCGGCAGCCTGGCCCTGGCCATGGAGCACAGCGGCGTGTTTCCCCCGCTGCTGACGCAACTGGCCCTGATCGGCGAGGAATCGGGCGCACTCGACGCCATGCTGTCGCGCGCGGCCGACATCATCGAGGCGGACATCGACAGCACGGTGGCCACCCTTTCCACGCTGCTGGAACCGGCACTGATGGTGGTGCTGGGCGTGCTGGTCGGTTCCCTCGTGATCGCCTTGTATCTGCCGATTTTCAAGCTGGGCGCCGTGATTTGACCGCGCGCCTGTAGGTCGCCACCGACACCCGGCATGCACCCATGCATACACCCATGCGTGTAATACATCTACCTTCTTATCGAATAATAGTCATTGACTATTCAATAGATGTACAATATATTCAATTAATAGATAGTAGGCATCGTATATTCATATCGCAATGCAGGGCATGAGGTAATCCCAGGGGTGGCTCTGCCTGCTCGCCGTCGCAATTCTTACATGGTTGGGCCAGACTTGATTGTTTCGCCCCGCCCCGACATTCCACTCTTTTTCAAATTTCGATCATGCGTACTTCCAAAGCCCAACAAGCCAAAAACCATCGGCTGATCATTCAGACCGCAGTGGACCTGATGACCCAGCATGGGTTTGAGGGCACCACCATGAAGCAGATCGCGCGTGCCGCCGACGTGGGTGATGCCACCATCTACAAATACTTCCCCACCAAGGAGAAACTGGTAACCGCCTACTTTCAGCAAGCAATTGCAGACGCAGTGGCGCAGGCCGACAAGACGGAGGGACAGAACGAATTTTCGCTGCAGGAGCGCCTGCAACTGGTGATCGAGAGTCTGCTGGAAGGTTTGCTGGCCGACCGCGAATTTGTGGGTCTGGCGCGCGGCATGGTGCAGCGCGCGCCCACGCTGCTGTTGGGCGAGCAACTCCCCGGCAAGCCTTTGCTCCAGCAAACCTTCCTCCAGATGCTGGAGCAGGCCGAGACGACCGGTGAAATCGTGCCTTGCGGCTTCAAGCCCAGCCTGGCCGGACTGTTGGCCGACTATGTGTACGGCGTCATTGCGTACTGGCTGCGCGACACCTCCGACCAATTTTCCAACACCACACAAATGGTCGATTTAAGTTTGGGTGTGCTGGTGTTAGCCTTGCGCAGCGGCCTGGTGGACAAACTGCTGGAGCTGGGCGGGTTCATGGTGCGCAGCCAGCTGGCGCGCCTGATGCAAGACGGCAATGGCTTGCTGGATCTGCTGCAATTGGCCCGCCGCGGCTTGGGTGGCGTACGCTCATGAGGCCCACGACCAAGACGAACAAAGTTGCGCAATTGCCGCGTACCGGGCGTCTTTCGCGTGGCGCGATTGTCGGCATGGCAGTGGCGCGGGCCGGCTTGACCCACCTGGGCCATAAGGCCAAGTCGATGACGCGCGACGATGCGAAAACGGAACAGGCCCGCGTGGCACATGAGGCGGAACTCGGGCGCATCCTGTTTGCCGCGTTGAACCAGCTCAAGGGCACGGCACTCAAAGCCTCGCAGCTGCTCAGCATGGAACTAGGCTTTCTACCCGAGGGCATGCGCCAGGAACTGGCCCGTGCCCACTACCAGGTCACGCCGCTGAACCGCGCGTTGGTGATCAAAGTGATGCGCCAGGAGTTTGGCCAGGATCCGCAAGCCCTGTTCCAGCAATTCGATCCGATCGCCTTTGCCGCCGCCAGTCTGGGTCAGGTCCACGCCGCCATCATGACCGATGGTCTGGCAGTGGCCGTCAAACTACAATACCCCGGAATGGCGGACTCCATTGGCAGCGACATGCGTATGCTGCGCAGCCTGCTGCAAGCCTTGGGGGAACGCTCGGAGATGATGCCCAAAGCCGATATCATCGCGCGCATGATGGATGACATCGAACGGAAACTGGCCGAGGAGCTGGACTATTTGCACGAGGCACAGACCATGCAATGGTTTGCACAGCATCTCACGCTGCCGGGCCTGGTGATCCCCCAGCCGGTAATGGGCCGCACCACACGCCGCGTGCTGACCATGCAACGCCTGCCGGGACTGCATCTGAAAGAATGGTTGCTGACCGAACCCGATCAAGCCGCACGTGACCAGGCTGGTCAGTTGCTGTTTGACGCCTTCTTTCATTGCACCTTTGTGCTGCACCGCTTGCAAGCCGACCCGCATCCGGGCAACTATCTGTTCATGCCGGACGGCCGACTGGGCCTGCTGGACTTTGGCTGCACCCACGCGCTGGACGCTGACTTTTGCCAAGCGCTCAGCGCGCTTTGGTCGGCACAGTTGCGCGACCCGGCGGACCACAGTGCCATGCATCAGGCCTATCGGGACTTGGGCCTGATTGGGCCGAATCTGAATGAGCAGGACTTTTGCCAGCAACTGCTGCCGGCAATGGCCGAGCGGCATGCCTGGCAGAAGTTGCCGTTTACCGTGGCGGTGTATGACTTTGCGCAACACCCGCCATACCCACGTCCATCAGCCGAGCATCAGCGCCAGGCACTTCGGCACCTGCAGTCCTTGCCGGAGGAACTGCCCTACGTAGACCGGGCCTATTTAGGTCTGCTCCAGCTTCTCAAAACCCTCGGTGCACGTGTGCGCACCGCCAACCCCTGGATTCGTTAAATGCATACCACGTTTCTGCTTCCGGCATGCGCAGTCTTCATCATGCCTGGCAGCAGCCGCGCCGCCCTTGCGCAGTATCCGACCAGCACAGTTCAATCACCCGGTGCTGCACTTGATCCGAAGCCTGAAACCACCAAGCCTGTCGGCAACTCTCTCGAAAAGAAAAAACATGTCCAAGTCTGCGTATAGCGCCAAAGTATTCGCCATCTACTTGTTCGTCATTGGGCCCATGTTAGTCGTCGCGCCAAACTTCTTGCTGTCGATCTTACAAATGCCTCCAACCTCCGAGGTCTGGATTCATTTGCTTGGCGTTGTCGTATCCATGCTTGGCGTCTATGCGTGGGTCGCGGCCAGGCACGAAAACAAGCCGTTTCTGGTGGCGTCGGTATACACGCGCTTCTTCGTGTTCGCGGCCTTCACGACCTTCGCTGCCATAGGCCTTGCCAGCCCAATGATCGTTTTTTTCGGCGTCGCAGATCTTCTTGGAGGAATGTGGACCTACTTCGCACTGAAAGCCGACGCGCAGTCGGCAAGAACTGTCCTAAGTAACCCCCAATAAATTATTGTGATTTCTGACTTCCATAACCGGCGCTCTGCAAGGTGGCCGACGAGGCTTGCCCGCTGCTAGCAGTGCTCGCACTGCGTCGCAGCGGGCGCCTTGCATGGCATCCGGTTCTGTTCGTCATAAATTCACAATAATTTCCTGAGGATTACTTAGCGGGCCAGCACTGAGTCCCGTCCAATCAGGAAAAGAAGTGCTTCACAAACAGATATTTGACGGACTTATTCACAACTGCGGACGCAAAAAGTGTGGTGCTCGTCCGCGGTCTCATTTTGAATCGACGCAAACGGCGGAGCGCAACATGAAGAAAATAGTCATCGTGATTTTTGATCATTTCACCGATTTGGATTTGTTCCTGATGTGGGACATCCTCGGGAGGAATAAGACGGACTGGCAAGTGAAGATATTGGGAACAAAGGAAGCACATCAATCCGCAAACGGTCTGCTTATCCAGACCCACGGGTGCATCAGCGAAGCGAATGACGCAGACGTTGTATTGTTTTCCAGCGGTAAAGTTGGCGTGAAAGGCGCCATCGCCAACCAGGATTTCATGCGTGCATTTTCCCTGAATCCAGATACGCAGCTCATTGGATCGATCTGTGCCGGCTCGTTCATTCTTGCCAAGTTGGGTCTGCTGGCATTGGGGCCAGCCACGACTCATCCCGATGCCAAAGAGGAACTGCAAGCGCTGGGAATTGAGGTTCTCGATTTGCCCTTGGTATGCAAAGGAAATGTTGCGACCGCAGGTGGCTGTTTGTCTGCCGTGTATCTGATCGGTTGGGCCGTTGAGGCCTTGTTCGGCCGGGACAAACGTAAAGAAACACTCAGAGAACTTATTCCGGCCGGCCAAAGCGCAATCTATGAACGACTCATTGATACGAGTATCCGAGACGCCATTGCCCCGAAAGCAGGCGTTGGCGCAATATTAAGTAACCCCCAATAAATTATTGTGATTTCTGACTTCCATAACCGGCGCTCTGCTGTGTTGCCCGCTGCTAGCAGTGCTCGCACTGCGTCGCAGCGGGCGCCTTGCATAGCATTCGGTTCTGTTCGTCATAAATTCACAATAATTTCCTGAGGATTACTTAGATGGAGCATGCCGGCCCATGTGACCACGATGCAAGCATTCCGGCCGCCAGAGCACGTTTGCAAACTTGGAATGCGCGCCAATCAATACAACCGCAGTCCGACCGTCACTCACTTTACAGAGAGAGTTTTATTCATGACAAACGAAGCAAACAAAGTCTTCTTCATTGCCGCACCGGCAGCAGCCATGTCGGCGTCAGGATTGACGCGCATTGATTTCTCCGACGGCTATTCCGGTCAGGGGGATCGAACCTACGTGGACGCCGAACAAGCGGGGCGCGCCGTGTTCGCTGAACCGCATCGCATGCTCACCTGGCTCATTATTCTGCGCAACGGAATCGTCGCACCATTGGGACTAAAGAAAAGTATCAGCTTTAGCGATCGCGGGCTGGGGAAGATCGGCATGTTTCCGATTATTTCCAGTACGGGCACTGAAGTCGTCGTCGGTGGTGACGACAAGCATCTGGATTTTCGGATCTGGATAAGCATTCAACCGAGTCTGAAGGGATCGGAAGTGACGGTTTCAACCTTGGTTAAAATAAACAATCTCTTTGGAAGAGTTTATTTGTTTATCATCATGCCGTTTCATAAGCTGCTGACTCGCTCGCTGTTGGAGCGCGCGGTCAACCGGCGCGACAAGGTGCACCGCAAGCCAGAAAGGTGACCTCATTGTTGCCGCTAGCCGAATATTGACCATCTAAAGGCAGCGCAGGCGTTTCCAGCACCCTGCGCAAAACATCCCCATGTGCTGGCAGATGTTTTACACTGCGGCAGTGCCAGGCAATGTTTGCGCGGCAACATCATCACCTCAGACCAATCCACCATGCTGCAAGATACCCTGCTGTTCGCTGCGCCCGGCAATCTGCCCGTCGCCCTCGTCGCCGCCCTGTTCGGCCTGATCGTCGGCAGTTTCCTCAACGTGGTGATCCACCGCGTGCCGAAAATGATGCAGCGCGAATCCGATAATTATGTGGCGGAAGAAAGCGGCCAACCCTTGCCGCATACGGACCGCTACAACCTGATGCTGCCACATTCGCACTGCACCGCTTGCGGCCACCGCATCACGGCCATGGAAAACATCCCCGTCATCAGCTACCTGCTGCTGCGCGGCAAGTGCAGCGCCTGCAAGGCCCCCATCTCCGTGCGCTATCCGCTGGTGGAACTGCTGACGGGCGCGCTGTCGGCCCTGTTGATCTGGCACTTCGGCAGCGGCTGGACGGGCCTGGCCACGCTCGTGTTTGCCTGGCTGCTGATCGCCATGACCTTCATCGATGCCGACACGCAAATGCTGCCCGACGACCTGACCTTTCCCCTGCTGTGGGCGGGACTGCTGGTCAACATCAATGGCACTTTCGTGCCCCTGCAAGACGCAGTCATCGGCGCGGCCGCCGGCTACCTGGCCCTGTGGGCCGTGTACTGGGCCTTCAAGCTGGCGACAGGCAAGGAGGGAATGGGCTATGGTGACTTCAAATTGCTGGCGGCGCTCGGCGCCTGGCTGGGCTGGACCATGTTGCCGACCATCATATTGTTGTCGTCGCTGGTCGGCGCCGTGGTCGGCATCGGCCTGATCGTCTTCGCCAGGCGGGGACGCGACAAACCGATTCCGTTCGGCCCCTACCTGGCGGCGGCGGGCCTGATCGCGCTGCTGTACGGCGCACCCCTGTCGCGCCTCACACAAAACCTGACCGGCTGACCGGTACAGCACTGCGCCACTATGGATAAATACATGCAACGACAAAACGTCCCTTATTTCAGCGTGGGCCTTACCGGCGGCATCGGTTGCGGCAAGAGCACCGTGGCCGACCTGTTCGCCGCGCACGGCGCCACCATCGTCGACACCGACCAGATCGCCCACAGCCTGACGGCACCGAACGGCGCCGCCATGCCGGCCCTGGTGGCGGAATTTGGCCCCGACTACGCCGATGCGCGCGGCGCCCTCGACCGCACCAAAATGCGCAACTTGGTGTTTGCCGACGCCGCCGCCAAGGCCAGGCTGGAAGCCATCCTGCACCCGCGCATCCGCCAGGCCACCCTGGCGGCGGCCGCAGCAGCGACGGGTAGCTATGTGATATTCGCCGTGCCCCTGCTCGTCGAGTCCGGCGGATGGGTGGAAAGAGTCAACCGCGTGCTGGTCATCGATTGCCAGGAAAGCCTGCAAGTGTCGCGCGTGATGGCACGCAATGGATTATCGGAAGAACAAGTGAAAGCCATCATGGCCACGCAAGCCACGCGCGCCATGCGCCTGGCGGCGGCGGACGATGTGATCGACAATAATGGCGATTTGGCCGCCCTGGCGCCGCAGATTGCCCAGTTGCACGATTTATATCTGGCATTTTCAAAAAGAATGGCCGGAATCGGGCCGCAACGTTTGTAATTTGTCGACGCTTGGTTCAAAATCACGGGATTGTTTGCAGGTCCTTACTTAAGGGAATTATTTTGATTGTCTACGAATACCCTTTCAACGAACGCATACGTACCTTGTTGCGGCTGGAAGACCTGTACGACAAATTCAAGTTCTTCATCCAGCAAGAGCATGCAATGCAGCACCATGTTGCCTTGGCAACTATTTTCGACATGCTCGAAGTGGCCGGCCGCGCCGACCTGAAGTCCGACCTGCTGCAGGAACTCGAGCGCCAGCGCCAGAGCCTGCTGGGCTACCGCAGCAATCCGAATGTGGAGCCGGAAACCCTGGACGCCATCCTCGGTGAACTCGACAGTGTCAGCGGCGCCCTGGTGGCGGCGCAAGGCAAGACAGGGCAGAATATCCGCGACAATGAATGGCTGATGAGTATTCGCGGCCGCACCATCATCCCCGGTGGCGCCTGCGAATTCGACTTGCCCTCCTACTTTGCCTGGCAAAAACGCAGCTCCGAGCAGCGTCTGACCGATATCCACGCCTGGTTCGCACCGCTGGCGCCCCTGTTCGATGCGCTGGCCCTGGTCTTGCGCCTGCTGCGCGATTCCGGCGGCCCCGTTAAACTGATCGCCAATGGCGGCAGCTACCAGCAAATGCTGCAAGGCAAGGTGTACCAGATGCTGCGCCTGAGCCTGGATGAAAACATCGGCGCCATCCCGGAAATTTCCGCCAACAAATACATGCTGTGGGTACGCTTCACCACCCAGGGTGGCGACTTGAAACCCAAGCCGCTGGAAGAAGATGTTCCGTTCGAGCTCACGCTCTGTAATTTTTAACTGTTACTTATTTGCCCCATCATGACCGTCGTTAATTGCCCAACCTGTGCCGCCAAAGTCGAATGGACTGAAGCCAACAAATTCCGCCCCTTCTGCTCGGAACGCTGCAAGCAGATCGACCTGGGTGCCTGGGCCGAAGAGAAATACACGATCCCCGCCGCCGATCCGTTCGAAGATCCTCTCGCGGACGAAGACAACAAGCCGCAGTAAGCCGCAGTTAGCCTCAACTGAACGGATTTTCCAGGCGCAGTCCTTGCGTCACGAAACTGTCGAGCCTGCCGCTGACCACCGTCAAGCCATAGGCGATGCCCATCGCCGCGATCTGTCCATCGATGCCGTGCGCATGGCCGCGGCCATGCAGGCGCGCACACACGAGCGCGCAATCGAGGTCGAATTCCAGCAGCCGCGGCGCATACTCTGCCAGCACGGCTTCCAGCCAGCCTTCCAGCGCCAGTGCTTCCAGCGCCGCTTCGCGCCGCCAGCTGCGCTGTATGCCCGCACGCAGTTGCGCGATCACCTGCACCGGCACATAGCGCATTTCCGGCGCCACCCGCTCGAAAAAATCGAGCACGCCCGCCGGCGCAGCGCTGCCCTTGCGCGCAGCAACGATCACATCCGTATCGAGCAGATAGGCGGCCATGGCACGTCAGGAGCGGCGCTGGAAATCCGCGTCCAGCCCCACCTCGGGCATGCTGCGCAAAATATCGTCGAGCGGACGCTTCGGCAGCGGCCGCAAGGCGCTGCGCAGGATGTCGCGGTGCTCCTCTTCGATGCTGCGCCCATGCGCGCGGGCACGCTTGTGCAGCGCGGCGATCAGCAATTCATCGGTATCGGTAAAGGTCAGTGTCAGCGGCATGCGAGACTCCCCGGTGCTTGATGCAAGCACTGTAGCGCAAAGCGCGCGCGATACAAGGAAAGTCACAGGAAAGCTTGCGCCAGCGCGCAGCAAGGAGCTGCCCGCTGGCACGATTGAACATCAGGCCAACGCCAGGGATTCCCGGCGCACCTCATCGAGCCATTCCAACAGGGGAATGGTGGCAGGCAGCAAAGGTTCCACGCCGACCGTGCCCTGCCAGGCGAACGCTTGCCCTTCCAGGCTTTGCGGCTCGCCCCGCCATTCGCGGCTGATATAGAAATGCAGGCGCACATGGGCGTGCGGATACACATATTCGACGCCGCACCAGGCCTCGGCACTGTCGATATATAAACCCAGTTCCTCGACAAATTCGCGTTTCAAGGCGTCAAAAATGGCTTCGCCCGGCTCGACCTTGCCGCCCGGGAATTCCCAATAGCCGTCATACGGCTTGCCGGCCGGGCGCTGGCCCAGCAGCACGTCGCCATTCGGCTTCATCAGGATGCCAACGGCGACGTCCACCGGTTTCACTTTCACATCGCTCATTGCGGCAACTTTCCCGCAGGTAGTTTCCCAGCATAATCGCGCGCGAATTGCCAAGCGACACGGCCCGAACGCGAACCGCGCTGCAAGGCCCAGCGCAGGGCGTCGCCGCGCGCTGCCGCGATCTGCTCCGGCGTGCAGCCGAACGAGGCGAGCCAATGGGCCGCGATATCGAGGTAATCATCCTGCTTGAACGGGTAGAACGACAGCCACAGGCCGAAGCGCTCGGACAGCGAAATTTTTTCTTCCACCGTCTCGCCCGGATGCAGATCGCCGTCGTCGTCCGTCTTGTAGCTGGTATTGTCCGACATGCGTTCCGGCATCAGATGACGGCGGTTCGAGGTGGCATAGATCAGCACATTGTCCGATTGCGCGGCGATGCTGCCATCGAGCGCCACCTTCAGCGCCTTGTAGCCGCTCTCGCCCTCTTCGAACGACAGGTCGTCGCAAAAGATGATGAAGCGTTCGGAACGCGCCGCCACCAGGTCGACGATGTCGGGCAGGTCAGCCAGATCCGCCTTGTCGACTTCGATCAGGCGCAGGCCCTGGCCGGCAAACTGGTTCAGGCAGGCCTTGATCAGCGAGGACTTGCCCGTGCCGCGCGCACCCGTCAGCAGCACGTTGTTGGCCGGGCGTCCGCTGACGAACTGGCGCGTGTTCTGTTCAATTTGCGCTTTTTGCGTACCGATATTGTGCAAGTCGTCCAAGGCGATGTTCGACACGTGGGCCACCGCCTGCAAATGGCTGGCGGCGCCCTGGCGCCGGCGCCAGCGGAAGGCAAAACTGGTCCAGTCCGGCGCGGGCGTCGCCTGCGGCAGAATCGCCTCCACGCGCGCCAGCAAGCTTTCCGCGCGCAGCAGGAATTGATCGAGACCGGTCATGAGCGGTAGTCGGCGTTGATCGACACGTAGTCATGCGACAGGTCGCAGGTCCACAGGGTGGCCGTGGCATCGCCGCGCGCCAGCTTCACGCGGATGGTGATTTCGCTTTGCTGCATCACGCGCTGGCCATCCTGTTCCTGGTAGTCGGGATTGCGGCCGCCATTCTTGGCCACCCACACGTCGTCCAGGTACAGATTCAATTGACCCACGTCCAGGTCGTCCACGCCCGCGTAGCCGATGGCGGCCAGGATGCGGCCCAGGTTCGGATCGGAGGCGAAGAAGGCCGTTTTCACCAGCGGCGAATGGGCGATGGAATAGGCGATCTTGCGGCACTCTTCCACGTTGCGGCCGTCTTCCACGGTTACCGTCATGAACTTGGTCGCGCCTTCGCCGTCGCGCACGATCGCTTGTGCCAGGAAGGTCGACAGTTCGGTCACGGCAGCGGCCAGTGCCGCATAGTGCGGCGAGTCGATGGAATCGATGACCAGGCTGCCCGCGCCCGTGGCCACCAGCATGAACGAGTCATTGGTGGACGTGTCGCCGTCGATGGTGATGCAGTTGAACGATTTGTCGGCCGCCTGCTTCACCAGCTGGTCCAGCACCGGTTGCGCCACGGTGGCGTCAAACGCGAGGAAACCGAGCATGGTGGCCATGTTCGGCTTGATCATGCCGGCGCCCTTGCTGATGCCCGTCAGGGTCACCGCGTGGCCACCGATGGTGACCGTGCGCGAGCCGGCTTTCGGCTGCGTGTCGGTGGTCATGATGGCTTCGGCGGCCGAGAACCAGTTATCCGATGTCAATGCCGATACGGCTTGCGGCAAGCCGGCCACCAGGCGCTGCACGGGCAGCGGTTCGAGGATCACGCCGGTGGAAAACGGCAGGATTTGCTGCGGCGTGCAGCCCAGCAGCTCGGCCAGTGCGGCGCAGCTGGCCTGCGCGTCGGCCAGGCCCGATTCGCCCGTGCCCGCATTCGCGTTGCCCGTATTGACCAGCAGCGCGCGGATAGGCGCGGCGCCGGCCGTCACGGCGGCCAGGTTGGCTTTCGCAATTTGCACGGGCGCGGCGCAGAAGCGGTTCAGGGTGAACACGCCAGCCACGGTGGCCGTCGGCGCCAGTTTCAATACCAGCAAATCCTTGCGGTTGGGTTTCTTGATGCCGGCTTCGGCAACACCGATTTCAATGCCGGCGACGGCTTTCAAGTCGGCGGCGACGGGCTTGGGAGAATTGACGGCCATGGTGATTTCTTCTGCGAGGGAAAAGGGAAGCGCTATTGTAGCGCCTTCGCGGCGCCGTTGAACATACGGCAAATGAATAGTCGCAACGGTCCCGGCGGCGCCGCAGCGGGTCGGCAGCGTGGCCAGGTTTGCGATTTATCAGAACCATGCCACCTGGCGGCGCTAAGGTAGGGGGATGGACGATGGTGAATCATGCGATCGCACCGGCCAGAGAGGATGTCATGGCGCATGCTCAGTCAAACCGAATGCAGCACAGCGATGCGGGTCTGTCATGTCTGTTGCGTCTGTTATGCCTGCTGGCCTGGTTGACGGCCTGTACGGTGCAGGATGGCGTGGCGCACCGTATGGACGGTGACTCTGCCGCACTGGCATCCGAAGTACCGCCTGCGGCAGAAGCTCCACCGCCTGCCAAGGTAGCGCGGCCATCGACGATCAGGCCGTCGGGCAGCGCATGGTCGGGCATGGATGGCCTGCTGGGTAACCTCGGCAATCTGGTCGGCAGCACCGGCAGCGGCGGCACGCTGGCGTCCGGCAACGAGACTGCGCCAGCCGGTGCCATGCACGTCACCGTGTATTACGCCACCGACAGGCAATACCAGGCCAGCAGCCACAATTATGGCTGGCAGCCCAACCGCGCGGCGCCCTACCTCAGCTATGGCAGCGTCGTGGTGAGCATCCCTGAAAAAAGAGCGCCGGGCGAACTGCCGTTGCCGCCCTGGTACGCCATCCTTTCCAGCGATAATGCGCAAAAATATGTGCTGATCAAGGGAGCCACGCGCCTGTCGCGCGCGGATTTTCTCGCCGCCGTCAAGGCCAGGATACAGGCTGCCCCGGAACGGCACGCCGCCTTCATCTACATCCATGGCTACAGCAACTCGTTTGACGACGCGGCCCGGCGCACGGCGCAGATGGCGGTCGACCTCGATATCGGCGCCCTGCCCGTGTTCTACAGTTGGCCGTCGAAAGGCACCCTGGCCGGCTATGAATTCGACGAAAATTCCGCCGAATGGACGCAGGCGCACCTGCAGGCCTTCCTGGACGACTTCGCGGAACATTCTTCCGCCACGGATATCTACCTCATCGCCCACAGCATGGGCAACCGCCCGATGACCGTGGCCCTGGCCAACCTGCTGGAAAAACGCCCCGACCTGCTGCCCCTGTTCAAGCAGGTGGTGCTGGCGGCACCGGACATCAATGCCGATGTCTTCCGCGACCAGATCGCCCCCCGTTTTGCCAGCCTCAAGCTCCCCACCACGCTGTACGCGTCCGCGAACGACAAGGCCATCCGCGCTTCCTACACCTTTGCCGACTGGGACAGGATAGGCGACATCCGCGGCCCCGTCGTCGGCATCCCCGGCATGGAACTCGTCGATGCCTCGACCGTCATCATGAACTTCATGGGACACGATTACTTCGCCAGCAACCGCGTCTTGCTGACCGATATCGCCACCATGATCAAGACGGGGCAACGGGCAAGGAACCGTGGCGGCTTGAAAGGCATTCCGTCGCAGGCGCCGCAATACTGGGCCTTTCCATGAACACGCAGCTCATGCCATCGCGGACATAAAAAAACGGAGACCGCGGTCTCCGTTCTTGTTCAAGCTGTCAAACCGGCTTTACGCCAATTTTCCATGACAGGCTTTGTACTTCTTGCCGCTGCCGCAAGGGCATGGGTCGTTGCGGCCCACTTTGACACCCATGCTCACGCTCATGTCGTCGACGTTGTCCGTGTTGCCGCCTGCCGCAGGTGCCAGCAGTTCTTCCGGCGCCGCGTTCGGGTCGAATTCGGCGTGCTGGTAGTGCACGTTTTCCACGTGCGACTGCTGCATCGCCTGTTCGGCCGCATCGACTTCTTCGCGCGACTGGATACGCACCGTCATCACGTGTTTCGTGACGTCGTTCTTGATCATGTCGAGCATCTGGCCAAACAGTTCAAACGCTTCGCGCTTGTATTCCTGTTTCGGGTTCTTCTGCGCATAACCGCGCAGGTGAATACCCTGGCGCAGGTGATCGAGCGCCGCCAGGTGTTCGCGCCAGTGGCTGTCCACGCTTTGCAGCATGGCATTGCGCTCGAAGCCGCCAAACGATTCCTTGCCGACGATATCGATCTTCGACTGGTACACGGCATCGGCCGCGACCAGCACTTTTTCCAGGATCTCTTCGTCCGTCAGGGTCGAATCGGCTTCCAGCATTTGCTGCAACGGCAAGTCGAGCTGCCATTCGCTGGACAGGGTATTTTCCAGGCCCTTGATATCCCACTGCTCTTCCACCGATTCGTGCGGCACGTACTCGTGCACCAGGTCGGTGAACACGCCATGGCGCAGCGAGCCGATCATCTCGGAAATATCGGTCGTTTCCAGCAACTCGTTACGCTGCTGGTAGATGACCTTGCGCTGGTCGTTGGCGACGTCATCGTATTCCAGCAATTGCTTGCGGATGTCGAAGTTGCGCGCTTCGACCTTGCGCTGGGCCGATTCGATCGAACGCGAGACGATGCCTGCCTCGATCGGTTCGCCTTCCGGCATTTTCAGACGGTCCATCACGGCGCGCACGCGGTCGCCGGCGAAGATGCGCAGCAGCGCGTCGTCGAGCGACAGGTAGAAGCGCGACGAGCCCGGATCGCCCTGGCGACCGGCACGGCCACGCAGCTGATTGTCGACGCGACGCGATTCGTGGCGTTCGGTGCCGATGATGTGCAAACCGCCCGCATTGACCACATGGTCATGCAGCGATTGCCACTCATCGCGCAAGGTCTGCGACTGGGCGGCCTTGTCGGCATCGCTCAGTTCAGGATTGGCTTCGATGAACTTGATCTGGTTCTCGACGTTGCCGCCCAAGACGATGTCCGTACCGCGACCGGCCATGTTGGTGGCGATGGTGATGGCTTTCGGACGGCCTGCCTGGGCGATGATTTCCGCTTCGCGGGCATGCTGTTTCGCGTTCAGCACGTTGTGCGGCAAACCGGCCTTGGTCAGGATGCCCGACAGCAATTCCGAGTTCTCGATCGAGGTTGTACCGACCAGCACTGGCTGGCCGCGCTCATAGCAGTCGCGGATGTCGTTCAACATCGCGTTGTATTTTTCCGCCGACGATTTGTAGACCTGATCCTGGCGGTCCTTGCGCTGCAACGGACGGTTTTGCGGGATCACGACCGTTTCCAGGCCGTAGATTTCCTGGAATTCGTATGCTTCGGTATCGGCCGTACCGGTCATGCCGGCCAGCTTGGCGTACATGCGGAAGTAGTTCTGGAAGGTGATCGAGGCCAGGGTCTGGTTCTCGTTCTGGATCTTGACGCCTTCTTTCGCTTCGACGGCCTGGTGCAAGCCATCGGACCAGCGACGGCCCGTCATCAGACGGCCCGTGAATTCGTCGACGATGACGACTTCACTGTTCTGCACCACGTAGTGCTGATCCTTGAAGTACAGCGCATGCGCGCGCAGGGCCGCATACAGGTGATGCACGAGGGTGATGTTGGCCGAATCGTACAGCGAAGCGCCTTCCGGCAGCAGGCCCATTTCCATCAGGATGCGCTCGGCCTTTTCGTGGCCCGCTTCCGTCAGCAGCACCTGGTGCGCCTTTTCATCCTTGGTGTAGTCGCCCGGCACGTCAACCTTGCCCTTGCCGTCCGGCGTTTCTTCGCCGATCTGCAAAGTCAGCAGCGCAGGCACTTCATTGATCTTGTAGTACAGGTCCGTGTGGTTCTCGGCCTGGCCCGAAATGATCAACGGCGTACGCGCTTCATCGATCAGGATCGAGTCGACTTCATCGACGATGCCGAAGTTCAGGCTGCGCTGCACGCGCTCGCGCGCTTCGTAGACCATGTTGTCGCGCAAGAAGTCGAAACCGAATTCATTGTTCGTGCCATACGTGATGTCGGAGTTGTACGCCTGCTGCTTGGCGCTGTGCTCCATCTGCGACATGTTCACGCCAGTCGACAGGCCCAGCCACGCATACAGGCGGCCCATGGTCTCGGCATCGCGCTGCGCCAGGTAATCATTGACGGTCACGATATGCACGCCCTTGCCCGACAAGGCATTCAGGTAGGCTGGCAAGGTTGCCATCAGGGTCTTGCCCTCGCCCGTGCCCATCTCCGCGATCTTGCCAAAATGCAAGACCATGCCGCCGATCATCTGCACATCGAAGTGGCGCATGCGCAGGACGCGCTTGCTGGCCTCACGGCAGACGGCAAATGCTTCCGGCAACAAGGCATCGAGCGATTCGCCAGCGGCGATGCGTTCCTTGAAGGCAGGCGTCTTCGCTTGCAGCTCGGCATCCGACAGCTTTTCGATGGCCGGCTCGAGCGCATTGATCTCGCGTACCGTTTTTTGGTATTGCTTGAGCAGCCGCTGGTTGCGGCTACCGAAAATCTGGGTCAGTAATGACATGCTTGAATTCTTGAAAAAACGCCGTTAAAAAAAGCTCGGTAGGTGACAACGAGGTAACAATCGCGTGACCGCACGGAGTTCGACTATGGCAAAAGACGATGATTTTATCATGCGTTCCCGCCAAGGTTGGGCTAATGCACCATATAACAATAGCTTAATGACAAACAAATGGCAGAAATTGCGGACATTTTCCATACTGTAAGGCAATACGGCCGGCCAGCCTGCGCCGCACTCGTCATGCGCGGGCGAGTGTGCTATGTTTCGGCCATGCGAACTCCCACTTATTCGAAGGCAGAACGCCGCGGCTACGGCTTTGCCCGTTCAGGCCCGGCCGCGACGGGCGCGACCGACTTTCTGCGCGGCAATGCGACGATGGCGTCCCTGATGCCCACCGTCACGCGCCTGGCCGCCCTGCAAAAAGATTGCGCCAAGGCCTTGCCGGCGATGTTCGAGCATTGCGACATCCTGCAATTCGAGGGTGGCCAACTGGTGCTGGCCACGCCGAACGCGGCGCTGGCGGCCAAGCTCAAGCAGCAATTGCCGAAATTGCAAGGGGAACTGGAAAGAAAGGGCTGGCAGATTTCAGGCATCAAGCTGAAAGTGCAGGTCATCAAGAGCATCGCGCCCATCGTGCATACACGGGCGCTGGTCTTGCCGGAAAAAGCCATGACTGCCCTGGAAGAGCTGAGCACGGCCCTGCCCGCGTCGAAGCAGAACGAGCAATTGATCGCGGCGCTGCGCAATATGGTCCGCCACCACCGCGAACCTAAAGATTAGCAATGCCAGGCGGCAGCACGTAGGTCAGATTAGGCCCTTCGGGCCGTAATCCGACAACATTGTTGGCGCCTGCGGGGTTGTCGGATTACGGCCTGCGGCCTAATCCGACCTACGTCAACGACCACTCGCGCTCCATTTGACGCAGGTAAGACTGCGGCGCCGCCTCGTTGGTATCGAACGAGACGATTTCATACGCTTCCGGCTGTTCCAGCAGCGCCAGCAGCAGCTGGTTGTTCAGTGCGTGGCCGGACTTGTGCGCCGTGTAATACGCCAGCAAGGGGTGGCCCACCAGGTACAGGTCGCCGATGGCGTCGAGGATCTTGTGGCGCACGAACTCGTCTTCATAGCGCAAGCCATCGGCGTTGAGGATGCGGTATTCATCCATGACGATGGCGTTTTCCAGCGAACCGCCACGCGCCAGGCCCATGCCGCGCAAGCTTTCCACGTCCTGCATGAAACCAAAGGTGCGCGCGCGCGCCACGTCATGCACATACGACACGTCGCCGAAGTCGACGGAGGCGCGCTGCATCGTGCCATCGACGGCCGGATGATTAAATTCGATGAAGAAATCGAGCTTGAAGCCGTCGTACGGCGACAAGCGCGCCCATTTCTCCGCGTCACCCTTGCCGTGACGTACTTCCACGGGTTTGATGACCTTGATGAATTTCTTCGGCGCCTGCTGCTCTTCCACGCCAGCCTGCTGCAGCAGATAGACGAAGGACGAGGCGGAACCATCCATGATGGGAATTTCTTCCGCATTCACGTCAATGACCATATTGTCGACGCCCAGGCCGGCCGCCGCCGACATCAGATGTTCCACGGTAGAAACCCTGGCGCCATCCTTGATCAGCACGGAAGCCATGCGCGTATCGCCCACGGCCATGGCGCTGGCGGGAAACTCGACGATGGGATCGAGGTCGATGCGGCGAAACACGATGCCCGTGTCGATCGCGGCGGGACGCAAGGTCAGTTCCACCTTGGTGCCAGAGTGCAAACCGACACCGATGGTGCGGACCTGTTGTTTGATAGTGCGTTGTTTTAACATCTGTCGATTATATCTATTTGCTGAATGTTCGTTACGGCGCGGCATGGGCCAAGCCAGAAAAACCACATCCGGCCGTCATGGATGTTCGCTTTCCGCATGCACGGCTTCACGGCGCACCAGATAAATGCCGCTGCCGATGATGATGGCCGCGCCGATCAGGGTGTATTCATCGGGCAAGGCGCGCCACAGCAGCCAGTCCAGGGCCATGCCCCAGGCCAGGGCCGAGTATTCGAACGGCGCCACGCTGGACGCCTTGCCATGGCGAAATGCCTCCGTGATGGCCAACTGGCCCAGGAAGCCGCTCAGCGACAAACCCGCCAGCAGCCACCAGTCTTCGCGGCGAATGCTCACCCACTCATGCGCCGACAGGGCCACGCCGCCTGCGGCCATCATCACCATCAGCCAGAAGACCATGCTTTCGCTGGCGTCCGTGCGGCTCAGGATGCGGCCCGTGACGGCGGATATCGCATAGCAGGCGGCCGAACCCAGCACGGCCAGGCCGGCCAGCGAAAAGAATCCCGAGCCATCGGGGCGCAGCGCCACCAGCACGCCCAGCAAGCCCACTGCGATGGCGCACCAGCGCGCCAAGTCGACTCGTTCCTTCAGGATAAACACCGACAGGATCGTGATCAGCAAGGGCGCGACGAAAAACAGCGAATACGCCTCGGCCAGCGACATGCGCTTCAAGCCATACGCGAACAGGGTAATCATCATCACACCGAGCGCGCCGCGCAGCAAGTGCAGTGGCCAGCGCACTTGCAGCACATTCTTGAAAGCGCCGCGGTACAGCAGGTACAGGCACACGAGCGGCAAGGACGACAGCGCGCGCAAGGCCGTCACCTGCATGGCCGGATAATGGGCGGACAGCAGCTTCATGGCCGTGTCCATCAGGGAAAACATGGCGACAGCGATCAGCATCACATAGATGCTGCGCAGGTTTTGGTTGCGGGATAGCAGGACAGACTCCGGGCAAAAGAACGGGACCGTCATCATGGCGACGGCCGGAGCCAGGACCGGTTGGCAAGGCCACACCGTCAGCCCGATTATAGCAAGCGCGACCGTTTACCTTATGACACCGGCAACAGCATCACCAGTTTCAAGTCGTGCTGGCGTGCCAGGTGCAAGGTCACCTGATTGAACTCCAGCAGCCCCAGCTGCGCATGCTGGAAGCGGCGCAATCCCCCATCGCGGCCCTGCACCTGCTGCGCGCTCCACCACTGGCGAAATTCAAGGCTGGCGCCGGCCAGTTCCGCGATCAGGCCGGCCAGCGGCGCCTGGTCCGCGTGACGGCCGATATCGGCACGGAATTCCGCCACCAGCCGCTGCGCTCGTTCGGGCCAGCCGACGACGAGATCGCGCGCGCCCGCATCTTGGAACATGAAGCGCAGCTGGTTCGGCGCAGCCGCGTCGTCGTGCAGCCAGCCGGCAAACAAGGTGGACGCCGCCCCGTTCCACGCCACGGCGTTCCATGCGCGGTCGAGGATGTACGCGGGCGCGTCGATGGCGGACACGATGGCGGCCAGTTCGGCGCTGGCAAGTCCCCCGCCCTCGCCGGTGCCGTGGCTGGGGTCATGCTTGTCGGCCACCTCGAACAGATAGGCGCGCTCGGCCACGCTCAGCTGCAGCACCTGCGCCAGGCGGGCCAGCATCCTGGCCGACGCCGACACGGGCCGCCCCTGCTCCAGCCACGTCAGCCAGGTGGGACTGACGTCGCACAGCTGCGCCAGCTCTTCGCGCCGCAAGCCAGGCGTGCGGCGGCGCCCACCTCCAGGCAAGCCGGCCATGGCGGGGGTGACGGCTTCGCGCCGGGCGCGGATGAATTCAGCGAGCTTATTCGACATCAGATACCTGCATGGTAGTAGATATACCAGTATAAGTTATGGTCTTGTTACAGGATAATTTTACCCCTATTCTGCAGGAACTCACCCATCAACAGGAGAAAACCATGCAGCAGCACGATGTCGTTACCGAACAGTTTGGCAAGACGGCGAATGCCTACCTGAGCAGCGCGGTACACGCGCAAGGCGCCGACCTGGTGCTGATGCAGGAATGCGCGCGCCGCCATGGCAAGCCGGCCGTCCTGGACCTGGGCTGCGGCGCCGGCCACGCCAGCTTCGCCGTCGCTCCCGTGGCGCAATCGGTCGTCGCGTACGACCTGGCGCAACCCATGCTCGACGTGGTCAACTGCGCCAGGGTGCAGCGCGGCTTGCACAACATCCGCACGCAACAGGGCGATGTGGCCCGTTTGCCGTTTGCCGACGCCAGCTTCGACATGGTCGTCACGCGCTTTTCCGCGCACCACTGGAACGACGTGGCCGCGGCCCTGGCGGAAGCCTGGCGCGTGTTGCGCCCAAATGGCACTTTATTGGTGGTCGACATCGTCGC
Source organism: Janthinobacterium sp. SUN073 (assembly GCF_030397665.1). Taxonomy (GTDB): domain Bacteria; phylum Pseudomonadota; class Gammaproteobacteria; order Burkholderiales; family Burkholderiaceae_D; genus Janthinobacterium. The sequence goes on from NZ_JAPUBT010000016.1 coordinate 36,681, forward strand.
GCCCAAGACGGCCCTGTACGACAGCACCCTGCAGGCGGTGGAAATGCTGCGCGACGCGTCGCACGTGCGCGACTACCGCAGCTGCGAATGGGGCGCCAAGTTTGATAACGCGGGCTTTACGCACAGCTTGCGCAGCGTGTGGAAGCTGACGATGCAGTTCGACGAGTGGGTGGCGCGCATGCGCACGCCAGGCGAGAGAGTGGCGGCCATCCGCAACCTGTTCGATGGCGCACCCGAAGAAGCGCGCCGGTATTTTGCGCTGCAGGACGATTATTCGTTCAGCATCGACGCGGCCATGTTCGAGGCGACAAAACCGCAGGTGCAATAAAAATGGGGTCGGACCCTTTGGGTCCGACCCCAGATTTTGATTTGGGTTGGCAGCAGGCTTTAGCTGGGCATTAACCCTACATCAATTGCTGGGGTCAGACCCCAAGGGTCTGACCCCGACCATCAAGCCAGTTGGCCCAGCAGCGTCTCGGCATTCGACACTTCAAACTTGCCGCCCTGCTCGACGTTCAATTGCGTCACGACGCCATTGTCGACCAGCATCGAGTAGCGCTGCGAGCGCGTGCCCATGCCGTGCTTGGAGAAATCGGCGTCCAGGCCCAGGGCCTTGCTGAAGGCGGCATTGCCGTCAGCCATCATGCGAATCACGCCGGTGGCTTTCTGGTCGCGGCCCCAGGCGCCCATCACGAACGCGTCGTTGACGGAGATGCACCAGATTTCATCGACGCCTTTGGCTTTCAGGTCGGCAGCGTGCTGCACGTAGCCTGGCACGTGCTGTGCGGAGCAGGTCGGGGTGTAGGCGCCTGGCAGGCCGAAGATGGCGATCTTCTTGCCCTTGACCAGGTCTTGCACGTTGAACGTGTTCGGGCCCAGTGCGCAACCTTCGGTTTCGCTTTCGATGAATTCGGCCAGGGTGCCTTCTGGCAGGGTGTCGCCGATCTTGATGGTCATGTTGACTCCTTGTGTACTGTCGGTTGAGGATGCTGCCGGCATGATGCCGACACTGCGCGATAGTATGCCTGACTTGCCGTATTTGTGCAGAAAGTGGCCGCAAAGGCAAAGGCAAAAGTCAAAAAACGGCAAAAAAAACGGCGACCCTCAGGCCGCCGTCATCCTTGCTTGCATCAAACCACCTTAATCAGCCTGTTTGCGCAGGAAGGCAGGAATGTCATACGTTTCCATGCCATTCTTTTCCATCGCGCGCACTTGCTCGGAAGCCGATTCGCGGCGCCATACCGCCGGCGCCTTCATGCCGTCGAAACCGGCTGCCGGCGTGGCCACGCCAACCGTCGTCGTCGCCGCTTGCGCGCTACCCATGGCAGCCGAAGGGGTCAGCGGGCTGTTGTGGGTACCGGTGCGCAGCACTTGCTGCGGTACCAGCTGGATGTTTTTCTTGGCGCGGCCCAGGCCCGTGGCCACCACGGTGACGCGGATGTCGTCGCCCATGGCGTCGTCGTAGGCGATACCTTGCGCGATCGACGCGTCCGGCGCGGCAAACGCGCGCACGGCAGCCATGACTTCCTTGATCTCTTTACCTTTCAAGCCACGGCTGGCCGTGACGTTGACCAGCACGCCGCGCGCGCCGGACAGGTCGATGCCATCGAGCAGCGGCGAAGCGACAGCCTGTTCGGCGGCGATGCGCGCGCGGTCGACGCCGGAAGCGGTCGCCGTGCCCATCATGGCCTTGCCCTGCTCGCCCATGATGGTTTTCACGTCGTTGAAGTCGACGTTGATATGGCCCGGCACGTTGATGATCTCGGCAATACCGGCCACCGCGTTGTTGAGCACATCATCGGCGTGCTGCATCCATTCCAGCATGCTTTCGTCCTCGTAGATCTCTTCCAGTTTTTCATTGAGGATGATGATCAGCGAATCGACGTGCAGCGACAGCTGCTCCAGGCCTTCGTCGGCGATGTCCATGCACTTCTGGCCTTCGTACGAGAATGGCTTCGATACCACGGCGACCGTCAGCGCGCCCAGTTCCTTGGCCACTTCGGCCACGATAGGCGCTGCGCCCGTGCCCGTGCCGCCGCCCATGCCGGCGGCGATGAAAACCATGTGCGCGCCGCGCAGCGCGTCGGCGATGCGCGCGCGCGATTCCTCGGCCAGCTGGCGGCCGACGGCAGGCTTCATGCCGGCGCCCAGGCCGGTATCGCCGATCTGGATGATGTTGTGCGCCTTCGATGTCGACAGGGCCTGTGCGTCGGTGTTGGCGGCAATGAACTCCACACCCGACATGCCTTTGTTGATCATGTGTTGGACTGCATTGCCACCCGCACCGCCGACGCCGACGACCTTGATGACGGTACCTATAGCTGTGTTATCGACCATATCGAACTCCATGATGTGCTCCTATCAGATGCGGTTTCCAAGCGCCAGGCCTCATATTGGTAGGAGAACTGGAGATTGAAAACTGCGGTTAAATATAAAATAAAGTTATGTGTGTGTACCTGCGATGCTGCCAAAAAACCTGTGCTGCCGGGCGAAAATCATGCCCTTAAAAATTCCCTAAAAACCATTCCTTCATGCGCTGCCAGACTGCCTTCACCGAGCCGTCCTGACGCGTCACGATGTGGCCGCGCAGGTATTGCTTCTTCGCTTCCAGCAGCAGACCCAATACCGTGGCATAGCGCGGACTGCGCACCACGTCGGCCAGCTGGCCCCGATACTCGGGCGTGCCCAGGCGCGCCGGTTTCAGGAAAATGTCTTCCGCCATTTCCACCATGCCGGGCATGATGGAAGTGCCGCCCGTGAGCACGATGCCCGACGACAGCACGCCTTCATAACCGGATTCGCGCACCACCTGGTGCACCATCGCGAACAGCTCCTCGACGCGCGGCTCGATCACTGCCGCCAGCGCCTGGCGCGACAGGTTGCGCGGGCCGCGGTCGCCCAGGCCAGGCACTTCCAGCGATTCGCCGGGGTCGGCCAGGACCTGCTTGGCCACGCCATAGCGGATCTTGATTTCTTCCGCTTCCGCGGTCGGGGTACGCAAGGCCATGGCGATGTCGTTGGTGATCTGGTCGCCGGCGATGGGAATGACTGCCGTATGGCGGATCGCGCCATCGGAGAATACCGCCACATCGGTCGTGCCGCCGCCGATGTCGATCAGCACCACGCCCAGTTCCTTCTCGTCGGGCGTGAGCACCGCATCGGCCGAAGCCATCGGCTGCAGGATCAGGTCCGACACTTCCAGGCCGCAGCGGCGCACGCACTTGACGATGTTCTGCACTGCCGACACGGCGCCGGTGACGATATGCACCTTCACCTCCAGGCGGATGCCGCTCATCCCGATAGGCTCGCGCACATCTTCCTGGCTGTCGACGATGAACTCTTGCGGCACCGTGTGCAGCAATTGCTGATCGGTCGGAATGTTAACCGCTTTTGCCGTCTCGATGACGCGCGCCACGTCGGTCGCCGTCACTTCCTTGTCCTTGATGGCCACCATGCCGCTGGAATTGAAGCTGCGGATATGGCTGCCCGCAATGCCCGCGTACACATTGCGGATCTTGCAGTCAGCCATCAGCTCGGCCTCTTCCAGCGCGCGCTGGATGGATTCCACCGTGGCCTCGATATTGACCACCACGCCCTTTTTCAGGCCCTTCGATTCGTGCTGGCCCAGCCCGATCACTTCGTGGCGTCCGTCGGACATCACTTCGGCTACCACCGCCACCACTTTCGAGGTGCCGATGTCGAGGCCGACGATCAGGTTTTTCGCGTCTTTTGTCATTTCTGTCGCCTAGTTTTTTGGGCTATTGTTAAATTGATTATTCGGTTAAGTCGGTTTTTTAATCGGACTGCCATTCTTCTTCCTGATCGCTGGCGCCGGCCGGCCATCCTTGCCTTCGGCCGGTATCACCAGGCCGGCGGAACTGAGCGCCAGGCCATTCTGGTAGCGCATATCGATCGTGTCGATATTCTCCAGCCGGCTCGCCAGCTGCGGGTAGATGCCCACCAGCCGGTCGACCCGCGCCTTCAGGGTCGTATGATTCTGCTCGCGCCCCAGCGCCACGCTCATGCCGTTATCCAGTTTCACCGTCCACGCATAGCGGCTCGACAGCGACAGCGATTCAGGCACCATCTTCAAAGGTGAAAACCACTTTGCCAGCTGCACATAGGTGGCCAGCACTTCCTTCTCGCTGCCATCAGGGCCGGCGAAGGCAGGCAATTCATGGTCGTCTTCGGCTTCGGCCACATTGGCCGTAAAGACGTCGCCCTTGACCGACAGCAAACGCCCGTCCTCGCCCCAGGTGCCCAGCGCTTCGTGTTCTTCCAGCGCCACGATCAGCTGGTTCGGCCACTCGCGCCGCACACTGGCACGGCGCACCCAGGGCACCGATTCGAACACGCCCCGCACGCTTTCCAGGTTGGTCGTGAAGAAATTGCCCTTGATGCGGCCCAGAGTGCCGCTACGCAGGGTCAGGTAATTCACGTGACGCAGGCCCTTGTCGTCCGCGCTTTCCACCTTGATCGTGCGCAGGTCGAACATGGGACGCTGCGACACCCACCAGACGCCGGCCGCCACGCACACGACCAGAACGGCGGCCAGCAAGCCGTTGGCGGTCGTATTGAGGCTTTTAGCGTCATGCCACATATCAGCGCTGTCCCTTGTGCATTTTCAGTCGCGCGCCAGCGACGATTTCCAGGCACAGGTCTTCATAGCTGATGCCCACCGCGCGCGCCGCCATCGGCACGAGCGAGTGACCCGTCATACCAGGCGAGGTATTGACTTCCAGCAGGAACAGCTTGCTGTCGGCCGCGCGCATCAGCACGTCCACACGTCCCCAGCCTTCGCAGCCGAGGGCGCGGTAGGCTGCCACGGCGATGCGCTCCATTTCCGCCACGATCGCCTGGTCCAGCTGCGGCGGGCAGAAATACTGCGTATCGTCCGTGAAGTACTTGTTCTGATAATCGTAATTGCCTTGCGGGGCGACGATCTCAATCGGCGGCAGCGCGCGTGCCGTGGCACCCTGGCCCAGGATCGCCACGGTGAATTCGCGGCCCTTGATGAATTCCTCGGCCAGCACCGAATCATCGAGGCCGGCGGCAATATCGTAGGCCGCCTGGAAAGCCGATGCTTCGTTGACGGTGGTGATGCCGATGCTCGATCCTTCGTGCGGCGGCTTGACGATCAGTGGCAAGCCCAGTTCCGCGGCGACCTTGGCCAAGTCGGAGCTATCATTGAGCACCGCGTACTGCGGCGTCGGCAGCTGGTGCATCAGCCAGATCATCTTGGTGTAGACCTTGTCCATGCCCACCGCGCACGCCATCACGCCGCTGCCCGTGTAGGGGATGCCCAGTTGTTCCAGCGCGCCCTGCAGGCTGCCGTCTTCGCCGAAGCGGCCGTGCAGCGCGATGAAGACGCGGTCAAATTGCTCAGCGGCCAATTCGGCCAGGCTGCGTTCACCCGTGTCGAACGCGTGCGCGTCCACGCCACGGCTTTTCAGTGCCGCCAGCACGCCCGTGCCGGACATCAGCGACACTTCGCGCTCGGCAGAGCTGCCGCCGAACAGGACGCCGACCTTGCCCAATTGTTTAACGTCGATAGCTGAAGCTTGGTTCACGTCAGGCCTTTACAGTGTTGGATGGATACGTTGTCAGTTGTTGCGGGATGCCGCTGATCGAGCCCGCTCCCATGGTCAGTACGACGTCGCCGTCGCGCGCCACGCTCATGATGGTGTCTGCCATGTCTGTCATGGACTCGACGAAGATCGGTTCGATCTTGCCGCGCGCGCGCAGCGCATGCGCCAATGCGCGGCCGTCGGCGGCGACGATAGGCGCTTCGCCTGCCGCATACACTTCGGACAGCAGCAGCACGTCGGGCGCGCCGAGCACCTTGACGAAATCCTCGAACAGGTCGCGCGTGCGGCTGTAGCGGTGCGGCTGGAAAGCCAGCACCAGGCGACGGCCAGGATAGGCGGCGCGCGCAGCGGCCAGGGTCACTTCCGTTTCCACCGGATGGTGGCCGAAATCGTCGACCAGCGCGAAGCTGCCGCCATTCGGCAGCGCCACGTCGCCATAGCGCGTGAAGCGGCGGCCCACGCCGGAAAACTCGGCCAGGCCCTGCTGGGTGGCGCTGTCGGCGATGCCGATTTCGCGCGCGATGGCGATCGCCGAGCAGGCATTTTGCACGTTGTGCATGCCAGGCTGGTTCAGCACCACGTCGAGATCAGGATAGCCTTCCTGCAGCACCGTGAAATGCATTTCCAGGCCCACGGCGCGCGCGTTGATGGCGCGCACTTCGGCGTCCTGCGCGAAGCCATAGGTGGTGACCGGCTTGGTCACGAAGGGGATGATGGCGCGCACGTGCGGATCGTCGATGCACAGCATGGCGCGGCCATAGAAAGGCAGACGGTGGGTGAACTGCACGAACGCCTGCTTGAGCTTTTCGAAATCGTGCTCGTAGGTGTCCATGTGATCGGCGTCGATGTTCGTGATCACTTCGATCATCGGCGTCAGGTTCAGGAACGAGGCGTCCGACTCATCGGCTTCGGCCACCAGATAGTCGCCCGAACCGAGCTTGGCGTTCGCGCCGGCGCTGGTCAAACGGCCGCCGATCACGAAAGTAGGATCGAGACCTCCCTGCGCCAGCACGGACGCGACCAGGCTGGTGGTCGTCGTCTTGCCGTGCGTGCCGGCGATGGCGATGCCGCGTTTCAGACGCATCAATTCACCGAGCATCACGGCGCGCGGCACCAGCGGGATCTTGCGCGCGCGCGCGGCCACCACTTCCGGATTGTCTTGCGGGACGGCGCCCGACGTCACGACCGCATCGGCGTCGCCGATGTTCTCGGCCGCGTGGCCGAGCATGACCGTCGCGCCCAGGCTCGCCAGGCGCTGCGTCGCCGCATTGCTGCCCAGGTCGGAGCCCGACACCTTGTAGCCCAGGTTGACCAGCACTTCGGCGATGCCGCTCATGCCGCTGCCGCCAATGCCGACAAAGTGGATATTGTTTACTTTATGCTTCACAGAGCTAACCTCATGCCAGTTTTTCCAATACGTGTGCGATCGCCTCATTGGCGTCGCGCTTGCCTGCTGCCAGTGCCGCCTGCGCCATCTGCTGGCAGCTGTCGCGCGTCAAAGACGCCAGCAAGGCGCTCAGCGACGCCGCACTCATTTCCGTCTGCGGCAGATGAATCGCCGCGCCTTGTTTGGCCATCCATTGCGCGTTGTCGCGCTGGTGACTGGTGGTCGACGCCACCAGCGGCACGAGCACACTGGCCACGCCGGCCGCCGTCAATTCCGACAGGGTGATGGCGCCAGCGCGGCAAATTACCAGGTCGGCCTCGGTATACGCCTTGGCCATGTCGTCGATGAAGTCGACCACATTGGCTTGCACGCCCGCCTGCGCATACGCGGCATGCAGGGCGTCGATATTCTTCTTGCCCGACTGGTGCGTCACCAGCGGACGTTCGCCCTCCGGCATCAGCGCCAGCGCGGCAGGCAGATTGTCGTTCAGCGCTTTCGCGCCCAGGCTGCCGCCCACCACCAGGATGCGCAGCGGCCCGCTGCGGCCCGCAAAGCGGGACGCTGGCGGCGCCATGGCGAGGATCTCGGCGCGCACGGGATTGCCCGTGACGACGGCCTTGCCCGCGGCGCTGCCGAAATCGGCGGGAAAACCGAAGCACACCTTTTGTGCCAGCGGCACCAGCGTCTTGTTCGACAGCAGCAGCGCCGCGTCGGCATTGACCAGCACCAGCGGTACGCCCTTCAGGCGCGCCATCAGGCCGCCCGGCACGGTCACGTAGCCGCCCATGCCCATCACCACGTCCGGCTTGCGGCTGGCGATGAAACGGCGGATGGCAAAAAAGCTCGCCAGCATCCTGAAGCCGCCTTTGACCGTGTGCGCCAGACCCTTGCCGCGCATGCCGGAAAATTCGATGGCGTCCATGGGAATGCCGCTCTTCGGCACCAGTTCCTGCTCCATGCCATGGGTCGTGCCCAGCCAGCTCACTTCCCAGCCGCGCGCGCGCATGGTCTGCGCAATCGCCAGGCCAGGAAAAATATGGCCGCCGGTGCCGGCCGCCATGATCATCAGTCTTTTCGTCGTTTTCAAGTTCGTCACGTTGTTCATAGCCGGCCTCCGCGCATCAGAATCCGGTTTTCGTAGTCGATGCGCAGCAAAATCGCCAGGCCGATACAGTTAATCAGTACGCCCGTGCCGCCATAGCTCATCAAAGGCAAAGTCAGGCCCTTCGTCGGCAGCAGGCCCAGGTTCACGCCCATGTTGATGAAGGTCTGCACGCCGATCCAGATGGCGATGCCTTTCGCGGTCAGGCCGGCAAAGGTCTGGTCGATGGCGATCGCCTGGCGGCCGATATCGAACGCGCGCTTGATAATCCAGTAGAACATGCCGATCACGATCAGCACGCCCACCAGGCCCAGTTCCTCGCCGATCACGGCCAGCAAGAAGTCCGTATGCGCTTCGGGCAGGTAGTGCAGCTTTTCCACGCTGCCGCCCAGTCCCACGCCAAACAGCTCGCCGCGCCCGAAGGCGATCAAGGAGTGCGTCAGCTGATACGCCTTGTTCAGCGCATTGTCTTCCTGCCACGGATCGAGATACGCAAAAAACCGCTCGCGGCGGAATTTCGACAAGGCGATGATGGTGACGAAAATCGCCGTCAGCATGGCGCCGATGCCGCCGAACCAGATGGCGTTGACGCCGCCCAGGAACAGGATGCCCATGGCGATGCAGACGATCACGCCGAAGGCGCCCAGATCGGGCTCCATCAGCAGCAACAGGCCGACGAAGCTGACGGCCAGCGCCATCGGCATGAAGCCCTTGGTCAGCTTGTGCATGTATTCCTGCTTGCGCACGGTGTAATCGGCAGCGTACAGCACCATCACCACCTTCATCAGCTCGGACGGCTGCGGCCGCAGGCCCGGCAGATTCAGCCAGCGGCGACCGCCGTTGACCGACACGCCCAGGCCCGGTATCAAGACCATCACCAGCAGCACCAGGGTGCCGATGAACAGCCACGGCGCCATCTTTTGCCAGGTGGCCACGGGAATGCGGAACACCAGCGCGCCGACGATGATCGATATACCGATGAACAGCGCCTGGCGCACGACGAAATAGTTGTTGGTGTAGGCGGCGAACTTGCGCGCGTCCGACAGCGAGATCGACGCCGAATACACCATCACCATGCCCAGCAACATGAGCAGCAGGACCACCCACACCAGCGGCTTGTCATAGTCCATCATCTTCGATTGCCGCGCGCGGCTATCCAGCGGCTTGGCAGCCGAGCCGGAACCAAAGCTGAAGGGCAGTTGGAAAGCCATCAGATATCCTGTCCGTTTTCCAGCGCGATGTCGCGCACGGCGTCGACAAATACCTGCGCGCGGTGCGCATAGTTCTTGAACATGTCCAGGCTGGCGCAGGCGGGCGACAGCAGCACGGCATCGCCGGCCAGCGCCAGGCTGCTGGCGCGCTTGACGGCCTCCGGCAAGGTGGCGCAGTCGATGATGTCCACGCCAGCCGGCTCCAGAGCAGCGCGCAGCGCTGGCGCATCGCGGCCGATCAGCACCACGGCACGCACGTAGCGCGACACGGGTTCAGCCAGCGGCGAAAAATCCTGCCCCTTGCCGTCACCGCCGGCGATCAGCACCAGACGCTGTTCCGCACCGCCAAACGCCTTGCCCAGGCCGAACAACGCAGCCACGGTCGCGCCCACGTTGGTGCCCTTGCTGTCGTCGTAGTATTCGACTTCACCCACGGCCGTGATCAGCTCCACGCGGTGCGGCTCGCCCTGGTATTCGCGCAAGCCATGCAGCAGCGGTGCGAACGGCAGGCCGATGGCACGGCACAGGGCCAGTGCCGCCAGCGCATTCGAGGCATTGTGCTGGCCGCGGATTTTCAGCGCATCGGCCGGCATCAGTTTCTTGGCCGTCGTCGGCACCGGTTCCGGCGCCGGATCGTTCTTCTTGCGTTTTTTCTCGATGACTTCTTCACTGGGCACGGCTTGCGCCAGCCAGAAGATGCCCCGTTCATTCACCAGGCCAAAGCTGTCCACGTCAAGCGGCTCGCCCGTGCCGAAGGTGATCGTCGCGGCCAGCGGATCGGCCATGTGCATAACTAACGCATCGTCGCGGTTCAGGATGCGCACGGTCTGGTCGCCGAAGATGCGTGCCTTGTCGCTCGCATAAGAGGCCATGTCGCCATGCCAGTCCAGGTGATCCTGCGACAGATTCAAGACCGTGGCCGCATCGGCCTGCAGGCTGAACGTCGTGTGCAGCTGGAAGCTGGACAACTCCAAAATCCACGCCTGCGGCAAGGTGCTGGCGACGGGTTCCGCCGCCTCAGCGTCCGCATCGACCGGCAGCGGCGCGGGCTCGGCATCGAGTACCTCGCGCAGCACGTCCAGCGCCGCCGGGCTGATATTGCCGGCCACGCGCGTGGCCAGGCCGGCGCGTTCGCACAGCAAGCCAACCAGGCTGGTGACCGTCGTCTTGCCGTTGGTGCCCGTGATGGCGATGACTTTCGGCGCATAGCCGCGCTCCGCCTTGAGTGCGGCCAGTGCCTGCGCGAACAGTTCGATCTCGCCCCACACGGGGATATTTTTTTCAACAGCGGCAGGTGCAATCTGCGCCAGTTCGCGGCCCGGCGCCAGGCCGGGGCTGACGGCGACAAAATCGACGCCATCGAGCAGCTCGGCCGTGAAGGCACCGGCGATGAACTGCGCCTGCGGCACGGCAGCCTGCAGCGCGGCCAGGCGCTCAGGCGCCTCACGCGTGTCAGCCACGCGGACTAGAGCACCGCTGCGGGCCAGCCACAGGGCCATGGCCAGGCCCGACTCCCCGAGGCCCAGTACCAGTGCGGTTTTAGCGTCGTACATCATCAGCGCAGCTTCAAGGTGGTCAGGCCGAGCAGCACCAGCATCATGGTGATGATCCAGAAACGCACGACAACCTGCGTCTCTTTCCAGCCTTTTTGTTCAAAATGGTGATGCAGTGGCGCCATCAGGAAAACGCGGCGGCCAGCGCCATAGCGCTTCTTGGTGTACTTGAACCAGACGACCTGGATAATCACGGACAGCGTTTCGACGACGAAGATGCCGCCCATGATGAACAGGACGATTTCCTGGCGCACGATGACGGCGACGGTGCCCAGTGCGCCCCCCAGGGCCAGCGCGCCCACGTCGCCCATGAACACTTTCGCGGGGTGCGTGTTATACCAGAGGAAGGCCAGGCCGGAACCGGCCAGCGCGCCGCAGAAGATCACCAGTTCGCCGGCGCCTGGAATGTGCGGAATGAACAGGTAGCGCGCATACGTGGCGTTACCCGTCAGGTAGGCGAACAGGCCCAGGGCCGTGCCCACCATCACGGTCGGCATGATGGCCAGCCCATCCAGGCCGTCCGTAAAGTTGACGGCGTTGCTGGTGCCGACGATGACGCAGTAGGTCAGCGCGATGAAGCCCCAGACACCCAGCGGATAGCTGATGGTTTTAAAGAAGGGCACGATCAGATCGGCTTTCGGCGGCAAGTCCATGGCGAAGCCGGACTGCACCCAGGCGTAGATCAGATTCCACACGTGGCCCGCATCGGGTTCCGACACGGAGACGGAAAACGCCAGGTAAAACGCGGCGACGATGCCGATCAGCGACTGCCAGAAGTATTTTTCGCGCGAGCGCATGCCTTCCGGGTCCTGGTGCACCACCTTGCGGTAGTCATCGGCCCAGCCGACGGCGCCAAAGCCCAAGGTGACGATCAAGACCGGCCAGATGAAGCGGTTCGACAGGTCGGCCCACAGCAGGGTGGAAATGCCGATGGCGATCAGGATCAGCACACCGCCCATGGTGGGCGTGCCGTGTTTTTTCAGGTGCGTCTGCGGACCGTCCGTGCGCACGGCCTGGCCGACCTTCATGCGCGTGAGCATGCGGATCACGGCGGGACCGGCGCACAGGCCGATCAGAATCGCCGTCAGGGTGGCAAAGACGGCGCGGAAAGTGATGAAGTTAAAGACCCGCAATGGGCCAATGTCGTCCTGGAAATAATGAGCGAGCCAGAGCAGCATGATTAGTGAGCTTCCTTGTTATTGTTGTTTGAACCAATCAAATGCTGCACGGCCCGTTCCATTTTCATGAAGCGGGAGCCCTTGATTAATACTGTTGCATCCGAACGGCCGGACAAATGCGCATCGAGCGCCGCCAGCAAGCCGTCGAACTGTTCGAAATACTCCACGACCGTGCCCGATTCCTGGCTGGCGGCAGCCTGCGCCGCATTCACCAGATGGCGCGCCAGGCCGCCCGTCGCCAGCACGTGTTCGATGCCTTTGATGGCGGCGTAGGCGCCGATCTCTTCGTGGAACTGCTGCCCCTGCGTGCCGACTTCGCCCATCTCGCCCAGCACCAGGATGCGTGGTGCCGCGGCCTGCGCCAGCACATCGATGGCCGCGCGCGCCGAATCCGGATTGGCGTTATACGTGTCGTCGATGATGGTGGCGCCGTTGGCGGCACGTTTTTTCTGCAGACGACCGTTCACGGGCGCAAACGCCTCCAGGCCCTGCTTGATATGTTCGATGGCGATGCCCGAGCCAACGGCGCATGCCACGGCCGCCAGCGCATTGCGCACATTATGGTCGCCCGCAGCCTGCAAGCCGACGAAGAACTGGCGCAAGCTGCCATCCTGCGCGCGCACGCTGACGAACATGTCGCTGCCAAAATCCTCGGCCGCGCGGTGCGTGCAGCTCACGTCAGCGTCCTTCGACAGCCCGAAGGTGATGACGGCGCGCGCGCCGGCCAGCTCGCGCCACACGGGCGTGAATTCATCGCCGTGCGGGAAGACGGCCACGCCGTCGTCGGCCAATGCCGCCAGCGCCGCGCCGTTCTCGCGCGCCACCGCCTCCACTGTATGCATGAATTCCTGGTGCTCGCGCTGCGCGTTGTTGACCATTGCGAGGGTCGGCGCGGCGATTGCCGCCAGGCGGGCGATTTCGCCCGGATGGTTCATGCCCATCTCGATCACGGCCGCCTGGTGCTGCTCGCTCAGGCGGAACAGGGTCAATGGCACGCCGATTTCATTATTCAGGTTGCCACGCGTGGCCAGGCGCGCTTCTTCGCCAAAGGCCGCCGCCAGGATGGACGAAATCATCTCCTTGACGGTGGTCTTGCCATTGCTGCCGGTGACGCCGATGACGGGCAAATTGAAACGGCGGCGCCAGTGATGGGCAATGCGGCCCAGCGCCACCAGGGTATCGGCGACCACGATGGCCGGGACCTTGCCGCTGTCCCAGCCTGCGGGCAGGCGCTCGACCACCACGGCGGCGACGCCGCGCGCGGCCACCTGGTCGAGGAAGTCGTGTGCGTCGAAACTCTCGCCGCGCAAGGCGACGAACAGCGAGCCGGCTTGGGCGCTGCGGCTGTCGGTGGACACGCCGTCAAACGCCGCGTCGCCCGTCAGCTGCGCGCCGTCCAACGCCTGCAACAGTTCTATCAGGGTGCCGCGCATCAGTTCGTCCTCATCATGGTCAGGCGCGCGGACAGGGCCAGCTGCGCATGGTCGGCGTCGGAGAACGGCAGTTTCTTGCCCTTGATTTCCTGGTACGGCTCATGGCCCTTGCCCGCCAACAGGATCACGTCCGGCTTGGCCGCGTGCTTGATGGCCGACAGGATGGCCGCGGCGCGGTCTTCGATGGCCTGCGGCTGCGGGCCGTCTGCGCGCATGCCGGCGACGATCTGCGCGATGATGGCGTGCGGGTCTTCGCTGCGCGGATTGTCGCTGGTGACCAGCACGTGATCGGCCAGCTGCGCGATGGCGCCCATCTGCGGACGCTTGCCCGGATCACGGTCGCCGCCGCAGCCGAACACGCACCACAGCTGGCCGCCACGTTCCTGCGCCACCTGGCGCAAGGCGGCCAGGGTTTTTGCCAAAGCGTCCGGCGTATGCGCGTAATCGATGACGACCATCGGCGCTTCCTGGCCACCCACCTGTTGCATGCGGCCGGGAGCCGGCTGCAGCGATTCGATGCCATCGATGGCGGCGCGCAGGCCGGTGCCATGCGCCAGCAAGGCGCCCAGCACGGCCAGCGCGTTGCTGATATTGAAGTGCCCCACCAGCTGCGTCTTGACCAGCGCCACGCCCAGCGCGCATTCCAGGTGGAAGTCGGTGCCGGCATTGCGGCTGCGGAACTGGCTGGCGCGCAGCATCAGCACACCCGGCAAGTCAGGCTGGCTGGCCGCATCCTGCAAGGTATAGCCGATGACGGGATATTCGCCCGTCAGCTTGCCATCCACGTGGCGCGCCACGCGCAGCCCCATGGGGTCATCGAGGTTGATGACGGCCGTTTTCAGGCCGGGCCAGTCGAACAGTTTGACTTTGGCCGCCTCGTAGGTGGCCATGTCGCCATGGTAGTCGAGGTGGTCGCGCGTCAGATTGGTGAACATGGCGACATCGAAATGCATGCCGGCCGCGCGCTCCTGGTCCAGGCCGATCGACGACACTTCGATGGCAACAGCCTTGGCGCCAGCGTCGCGCATGGCGGCGAGTTTACGCGCCAGCAGCACGGCGTCGGGCGTGGTGTAGCCGGTGACGTCGAATTCGATGGCGCCGCGCGGCTTGCACAGGCCCACGCCCAAGGTACCGATGACGGACGATGTTTCACCCAGGCGCGCCAGTGCCTGTGCCAGCCACAGGGCGCACGAGGTTTTGCCATTCGTGCCCGTCACGCCGGCGCTGAACATGGCACTGTCGGGCATGTCGTAGAAAGCATGCGCCACGGGGCCGGCCAGGCGTTTCAGATCGCTGACCAGCAGATGCGGCACGCTCCATGCGGCGTTCCATTCGACGGCGTCATGCACGATGGCGGCGGCGCCCTGCCCTATGGCGGCGGCGATGAAATCGGTGGCGCCCGCATAGGCGAAAAATACGTCGCCGCGCTGCACGCGTCGCGAATCGGACGTCAGCTGCCCGGACGGGGCAGCCGCTTTGATCCACAAACTGATGTCTTGTATGGTCATGAGTGACTTCACATGGCCTCCGGACCGGCATTGGCCGGGACCACGATTTCGGTAACGGAGGAATCGGGCGGTACGTTCATCGCGCGCAGCGCGTTGGTTGCAATCGCCGCGAAAGCGGGAGCGGCAACCTGGCCACCATAGTGGGCAGGGCCGGTCGGTTCATCGATCATCACGGCAATGATGAAGCGCGGCGCCGACATCGGCACCATGCCCACGAAAGAGCCGATATATTTGCGCGGCATCGCATAGCGGCCGTTTTCAACTTTATAGGCAGTGCCCGTCTTGCCGCCCACGCGGTAGCCGGCGACCTGGGCGCGCTTGGCCGAGCCGTGCGCGCCGGAGACCACCAGTTCCAGCATGGCGCGCATGTCGGCGGCCGTCTTCGGCTTGATCACCTGCTGGCCCACGGGCAGCTCATTGACCTTCTGGAATGACAGGGGGATCGTATCGCCATCGCGGGCGAACATCATGTAGGAGCGCGCCAGCTGGATCAGCGAGACGGAAATGCCGTTACCGTAGCTCATGGTGGCCTGCTCCACCGGGCGCCACGATTTATACGGACGCACGCGGCCGGCCACGGCGCCGGGGAAGCCCCATTTCGGCTGCTGGCCGAAGCCCACCTTGGTAAACATTTCCCACATTTCCTGCGACGGCATGCCCAGCGCGATTTTCGAGGTGCCGATGTTCGACGACATCTCGATGATTTCGGAGACACTGATCACGCCGTGCGGTTTGGTGTCGGTAATGGTGCGGTCGGCGATGGTGTAACGGCCCGGACCCGTGTCGATCAGGGTGCCCGGCTTGACTCTGCCCGTATCGAGCGCCAGCGAGACGGTGATCGGTTTCAGGGTCGAACCGGGTTCAAAGGTGTCGGTCATGACGCGGTTGCGCAGCTGCTGGCCCGTGAGCTTGCGGCGGTCGTTCGGGTCGTAGCTGGGGTAGTTGGCCAGGGCCAGCACTTCGCCCGTGTGCACGTCGAGCACCACGGCGCCGCCGGCCTTGGCATTGAATTTTTCCACCGCTTCCTTCAGTTGCGTGAAGGCGATGTACTGGATCTTGCTGTCGACGGACAGGGTCAGGTCCTTGCCGTCATGCGGTTCGTGGATGAAGCCGATGTCTTCGACGATGTGGCCCAGGCGGTCCTTGATCACGCGGCGGCTGCCGGTGGTGCCGACCAGGGTTTTCTGCTGCGCCAGTTCCATGCTTTCCTGGCCCACGTCTTCCACGTTGGTAAAGCCCACCACGTGGGTCATCACTTCGCCCTGTGGATAAAAGCGCTTGTATTCCTTGCGCTCGTCGATGCCGTCGATGCCCAGCTTGGAGATCTTGTCGGCCACGTCCATCTCGACCTGGCGTTTCAGGTAAACGAAGCTGCGGTCCGAATCGAGCTTCTTGCGCAATTCGTTGACGTTCATTTCCAGCAGACCGGCCAGCGCATTGATTTTCTCGGGCGACGCCTGCAGCACATCGTCGGGAATGGCCCAGATGGCTTTCACGGGGACGGACGACGCCAACACCTGGCCATTGCGGTCGGTGATCTTGCCGCGCGTGGCCGGCAGTTCCAGCGTGCGCTCGTAGCGCGCCTTGCCCTGCTTTTGCAAAAACTGCGTCGACACGCCCTGCAGCCACAGGGCGCGCGCGCCCAGGCCGGCGAAAGCGAAGAACAGCAGGAACAGCACGACGCGCGAACGCCAGACGGGCAGACGCACTGCCAGTACGGGGTTCTTCGAGAATGGCACGCCTTTCGATGCCGCCACCCGGCCGTTGCTGTTACCGCCCAACTTCATTATTCGCCCTCCGTCAGGTATTGCGTACGCGCCGCCGTCAGCGGCGTCATGCTCAGGTCGCGCCGTGCGATCGATTCGATGCGTTCATGCTTGCCCAAAGTGGACTGGTCCAGCTGCAGTTGTGCCCAGTCGATGTCGAGCTGGCGCGACAGCGCTTGCGCGCGCTCCAGGTCGATCAACAGGTGGCGCGACTGGTACTGCGCGTTCACCAGCGACAGGCCGCAGCACACCAGCAGGGCCGACAGCACGACACACAGCTTGCCAGTCATCGGGCGCCGCCACTGACTGGAATGGGCAAACGCTGCGCCACGCGCATCACGGCCGAACGCGAACGGGGATTACCCTCGATCTCGGCATCGGACGGCTTCATCTTCAATATCAGCTTCATTTCCGGCTGCGGCAAGTCGACCGCGCGGATCGGCAGGCGGCGGTCAGGCTGCTCCACGTTCGCCTTCGAGGCGAAGAAGCGCTTGACCATGCGGTCTTCCAGCGAATGAAAACTGATCACGGCCATGCGCGCGCCGGGCGCCAGGCAGGCATACGCCTGATTCAGACCGATCTCGAGATCCTCGAGCTCTTTGTTAATGAAAATGCGGATTGCCTGAAAGGTGCGGGTAGCGGGGTCCTTACCCTTCTCGCGGGTCTTGACGGCGCCTGCCACGATGCTGGCAAGCTGTCGTGTGCTTGAAATTGGCTGGACTGCCCGGCCAGCAACAATCGCCTTTGCAATCTGAAAAGCAAACCGTTCTTCCCCATAATCGCGTATCACTTTCTCTAAATTCTGCTCGGTTTCCACCGCCAGCCATTCGGCCGCGGAGATGCCGCGCGTCGTATCCATGCGCATGTCCAGCGGTCCGTCGTTGCGGAAGCTGAAACCGCGCGCCGCATCGTCGACCTGCGGCGACGAGATGCCCAGGTCGAGCAAGATGCCGTCCACCTGCTGCACGCCACGCGCGGCCAGGCTGGCCGTCATGGTGGCAAAGCTGTCATGGACAATTTCAAAGCGGGGGTCGCCGATCTGTTCGGCCGTGGCGATGGCTTGCAGATCCTTGTCGAAGCCGATCAGGCGCGCGTCAAGCGCCAGGCGCGACAAAATCAATCGGCTATGGCCGCCGCGGCCAAACGTGCCATCGACGTAAATACCGTGCGCACGGTCGCCCGACAGGTCGAGCGCATCGACCGCTTCATCGAGCAGCACCGTGCGATGCTGAAATTCCGGCACCGTGAGTTGTGTCATTACGGAGCCTTAGAAAGAAAAATTGGAAAGTACATCGGGGGTGCCGGCATCGATCGCCTGCTGTTCTTTGTCGGCCAACTTGGCGGCATCCCATATTTCAAAGTGGCTGCCCATGCCGATCATCATGACTTCGCGCGACAGCCCCACGGCGTTGCGCAATTCAGGCGAGATCAGCACTCGGCCGGCCGAGTCCAGCTCGACGTCGACGGCGTTGCCGAGGAAGATGCGCTGCCAGGCGCGCGCCGACATGGGCCAGGCGGCGATTTGCTGGCGGTGGCTTTCCCACACGGGACGGGGGAAAAACAGCAGGCAGCCATCGGGGTGCTTGGTCAGGGTCAGACGGCCTTCGCATTGAATCGCCAGCGCGTCACGGTGCTTGGCAGGGATAGACATCCTGCCTTTGGCATCGAGATTGATTGCGGACGCGCCTTGAAACACGGAAGACCTTTTTTGAGCTTGGGTTGCGACGCTTGCGCATCATGATGAAAAGGGGAAATTTCCCACAAAAACACACTTTTTCACACAGTTGCCCACTTTAGAGTAAGCAAAGATAGTGGTCAAGCGGTTTCCGATTGGCAAAACAGGAATTTTATTAATGAAATTAAGGACTTAGCGCATATCGTTGAAGCAGTCTCAAATAAAAATATATCGATAAATTAGATACTTATGAAAGATAGTGAATGTGCTACCTCATCTGCACACATGTGTTTTCCTACCGTAAACATCGAAAAAGACGAAATGCAAAAATTGAATTTTTTACAGTTAGTTGACACATGACAATACTTTCGCCCTCCAGGCACAACAACAAGCAGCCACAGCATAAGACTTGGTTTAAGGCAAAAAAATTTCGCTCTTGGCGCGTATCGGCCCTGTTTTCCGGGGTTGGCCTGATACGGATCAACTATTTTTGCAATGCAGCAATTAATTAAGACGAAGAAACTTTAACCAATTGTTCACTTTAATTGTATATACAACTTTATCCTGAATGCTATTCTTTTGAAAACAAAAAAAGCCCCTTTGCGGGGGCTTTTTGGAGGCGCGCAGCAAGCAAACCGCTGCGGCCGATACACTCCCCGGCAGACCAGGGAGCTGGAATTCAAGTGAAGCAGGCCGGTAGGCCGGATTTTGTTACGGCGCCTTCCCTTGCAGGTTGGCGCTATGACAGTCATTCCTCTAGGCGCCAGATTACTCGGACGCTCAAGCTTTCTACCCGCACGCTCCGCGAGCAGCATCATCGCGTGCCTATTTGAAATTGCACCAGGTGGAGGTTACCGCGTTTCACCGTAACTTAATACGCTCGTCTCTGTGGCCCTATTCCTCGCCTTATACTCCCCCGGCATACAAGTACGCCAGGTCGGCTTTCAGCGGACGGCCGTTAACCGTCACCCCGCTCTATGGAGTCCGGACCTTCCTCCCGCCAGCGCATTGCTGCGCCGGCCAGCGACTGTCTGGCCTGCTTCACCCGCCATTGTACCGCGCCGCAGCATGTTTCTGCAAAAAGGCCTGTGCAGGAACGACACCGCTCGCCGGGCCCCTCGTCGGGCCCCGGCCCGGGGGATTGTGTAATTCGGTGTCGCCATTTCAAAAGCCGGGCCAAATCGGCTCACATAGAATGGGCAAGCTGCTTGCATGCGAGCGCATGCGCACCGCTTGCCCCACTTCTTTGCCACCCCACTAGACTATAAAGAGCCGAACATGACGCAACAATCCCGTACCGGCGGCCAGATCCTGGTCGATGCCCTGCAGATCCATGGTGTCGACACCGCTTTTGGCGTGCCTGGCGAAAGCTACCTGGACGTGCTCGACGCCCTGCACGATTCGGGCATCCGCTTCATCATCAACCGCCAGGAAGGCGGCGCAGCCTTCATGGCCGAAGCCTACGGCAAGCTGACGGGCAAGCCGGGCATCTGCTTCGTCACGCGCGGACCGGGCGCCACCAACGCTTCGATCGGCGTCCACACGGCGTACCAGGATTCCACGCCGATGATCCTGTTCGTCGGCCAGGTGGGCAATGATTTCGTCGACCGCGAAGCGTTCCAGGAAATCGACTACCGCCGCATGTACGGCCAGATGGCCAAGTGGGTGGCGCAGATCGACCGCGCCGAGCGCATCCCCGAATACCTGGCGCGCGCCTTCCAGGTCGCCACCAGCGGGCGCCCCGGCCCTGTCGTGCTGGCCCTGCCGGAAGACATGCTCATTTCCATGGCGACTGTCGCCGACACGCGCGCCTACCAGAGCGTGCAGGCATCGCCATCAGCACAGCAACTGCTGCAATTGCGCGCCATGCTGGCCGATGCGCAGCGTCCGCTGGTCTTGCTGGGCGGCACTACCTGGACGCCGCAGGCGTGCGCCGACCTGCAACAGTTCGCGGAAAGCAACCACTTGCCCGTCGCCTGCGCCTTCCGCTTCCAGGACTTGCTCGACAATGCCCACCCGAACTACATCGGCGACGTCGGCATCGGCATCAACCCGAAACTGGCCGCGCGCGTGAAAAATGCCGACCTGGTCATCGCCATCGGCCCGCGCCTCGGTGAAATGACGACGGGTGGCTACACCCTGTTCGACTCGCCCGTGCCGCGCCAGCGTCTGGTGCACATCCACACGGACGCCGAAGAGCTGGGCAGCGTTTACCAGGCCGAACTGATGATCAACAGCGGCATGCCGCAGGTCTGCGCCATGCTGGCCGCCATGGCCCCCGTCGACGCTTCCGCATGGAAACATACGCCGGCCGAAGCGAAGGCCGAGCTGGCCGCCTACCAGGAGCGCCCGCCCATCTTCCAGGATGGCCAGGCAGCACTGGACCTGTGGCAAGTGACGCAGGTGATCATGGCGCAGGTGCCCGCAGACACCATCCTGACGAACGGCGCCGGCAATTACGCCTCGTGGGCGCACCGCTTCTACCGCTACGGCGGCATGCGCACGCAGCTGGCGCCGACGAATGGCGCCATGGGCTATGGCGTGCCGTCGGGTGTGGCGGCGAAGATCGTGCACCCAGAGCGCACCGTGATCACCTTTGCCGGCGATGGCGAATACATGATGAATGGCCAGGAACTGGCCACCGCCGTGCAATACCAGGCGGGCGTGGTCATCATCGTCTTCAATAACCAGATGTTCGGCACCATCCGCATGCACCAGGAACGCGATTACCCGGGCCGCGTCTCGGGCACGACCCTGCACAATCCGGATTTTGCGGCGCTGGCGCAGGCGTATGGCGCGCATGGCGAAGTGGTGAATACGACTGAAGAGTTCGCTCCCGCCCTGCAACGGGCACTGGCGCACGCCAGGGCGCACAACTTGCCAGCCTTGATCGAGCTGCGCTATGACGGCAACCTGATCACGCCGAACGCGACGCTCGCCACCATCCGCGCCACGGCGGAAAAGGCGCAGGCAGCCAAATAAGCCCGTTTCAGCGCGACAAATAACAAAGGCCCGGTCGATACCGGGCCTTTTTCTTTTTGACAGCGACGATCGCTCAGGCAGCGGGTACTGGTGCGCTTTCCTCGGCAGGCACTGCCTCGGCGGGCGCTTCCGGCACCGGCGGGCAGGGCGTGCAGTTTTTCAAGGGACGGCCGAAATCGCGCACGCGACTCAGTTTCATGGGCATGCGCACATTCCCGCCGCAGTAATCGCCTTCCAGGGTCAGGGTTTGCCCATCCCTGGAAAACTTGCCGACGATGGTGCGCTCTTCGCTGTCGGCGCCAGCGATGGTGAAGTCGAAGGCGCCCGTGGCGGCGTCCAGGTTGACATCGTTGGCGACGATGGGCCAGCTCAGGGCGCCAGCCGTGAATTCATAGATGACGGAGTCGGCCTCGGCAAAGCGGTGCAGGGTCACGCGCTGGCCGCCGATTTCGCCGCTATCCTTTTGCAGGCACAGGTCCGAGTAGACGGCCACGCCGTAGCGCTCCAGTCCGGCCGGCTTCTTGCCCTTGACGGCCGCGACAGCGGTGCCCGTGGCGCCAGCAAGCAGCAGCGCGGCCAGCAAAGCGGCCAAGCGTGGCGAGGTGTATGAATACATGGCATTCCTTTACTTGAGTAACGGCGCCATTATAACTGGCGCCGCCCATGCAAAAACGCGCCGCCAGACCGAAGCCAGACAGCGCGTTTCTTTGCTTGCAGCATCCCCGAAGGGATGCCTTGGCGGTACTAAGCTTCGCTTGCGCGACTATTAGAACGAGTGACGAACACCAACGTTGAAGGCTTTGTCGCCCGTACCAACATTGCTGTTGTTACCAACGGTGTAGCCTGCGAAGTTTTTGTTCTTGATTTTAGCGTACGAAGCGTAGGTGCTGGTGCGCTTCGACAGAGCGTACGAGTAGCCCACTGCCCATTGATCAGCGTCAGCATTGAAGCGGGTCTTGTCGTTCGTGCGGATGAACGAAGCCATGACGGTGCCAGCTGGGCCAACAGGTACGGTTGCGCCGACCAGGATGTTGTTGCTATCGGTGCTAGGAGCTGCCGACAGTTGGGTCAGGCTATACGCATTACGGTCGGTGTTGTTACGCAGTGCGCTGGATTGACCTTTGTTTGCGCCGTATGCGACGTAAGCTTTAGCAACTGCGAAGTCGTAGTTAGCTGCAGCCAACCAGTTACGGCCGCTACCAGTCGACTGGGCTGCGACCACGTTCTCGTTGCTGGTGTTGTTGTAAGCCAGACGTGCGTTCAGAGGACCGTTCGAGTAGCCAACCGACGCGCCGATTTGACGGCCGATTTTGTTCGACTCAGCTTGTTCGCCGAAGGTGTACGCTACGTCGCCGTCAAAACCGTTGAAGTTTGGCGAGGTGTACAGCACGGTGTTGCTGGTGCGGGTGTTCGCTGGGAACAAGTTCTTGGCGGAACCAGCGTAGCCAGCTGCGAATGGATCAGCAACTTTCGACAGGGTGTTGTACCAAGGGGTGTATTGACGACCCAGGGTCAGGGTACCGGTCGTTTTGCTGCTCAGGCCTACGTAGGCTTGACGGCCGAACAGGGCTTCTGCTTTACCTGGAGCACCTTGCGCGCCGGAATCAACGTTGAAACCCGCTTCCAACAGGAACAGAGCCGACAGGCCGCTGCCCAGATCTTCGGTGCCTTTGAAGCCCAGACGGGAAGCCGAAGCAACGCCGCTGTCCAGTTTGTTAACGTTGCCGTTAACGCCGCCGCGCTCGCTGACGAAACCAGCGTCAACGGTACCGTAGATAACAACGCTCGATTGAGCTTGGGCTACGCCGGTGGCTGCTGCCAGGACTGCCAGGGTGATCAGAGTTTTTTTCATTGCGATTTCCTTTAATTTTTGAAGCAAAAAGTAATACAGCCTATGCATCTCGAGCTGCGCTCTAGCAGAGCGCTTTTTATGAGTGAGGGCAAGGTCTCCACCTGCCACATTGCTGTTCCGGTCAGAGGAACATTCATATCGGTATCGGCACGCTATTGCACCGATAAGCTTGAAGGCTGCATAACGACCGTCATTCGTGCGCCGGTTCGGTGCTCAAACGGCACCGGAAGCGGCACTATAACGACCGTTTCACATTCCATCAAGTTCCAACATGTTACTTCCGGTACCAGGCCGGGGGCTTTTTCAGGCATCCCGACCATCGCCAACCGTACTACGCGACAGAGCCAGTGCCCCTTGCCAACCAATGCATGGGCCTGATTGACCATTCCATCATAGCGCATGGTTTGCTGGCACCCGTTGTATTAGTGCAACAGTATCAGGCGAGTGATTAAAACGTCAACATGCTTTGCCCATCATTTGCCCTCCAAGACTTACGCGACAAAGCGCACAATTTGTCAGGCGATAATGGATAAACGGAATGAAGCATACACGGCATCGCCAATGTTTGCTGCCGGATGCCCAAAAACGAGAAATAATGCGCCCTATTTTGGTGCGATGCCGCATTATTCAGGGGCGTAGGCACCAATTCGCGCGTCGGCGTACGCGTCCAAAAAATAGCCAGAGTGACAATGAAATTACTGACTTTCCGGTAATTTAAATTGCTCACATATAAATGTTTTCCATGTTTAGCAGCGCATGCGCCAGCTACCCGCCGGGAACGGATGAGGACGACTCTTGCTTGCAAATTGCGCACCAATTGAAACAATTTCTTACAATGTTGCCTTCTCAATATTTTGACAAATTTGTGTCAAAAAAACGACACATTGATCGGAATCAAGTTTTTCTCAGCCCGATTTCACACAATTTACTTTTTCTTTTTTTGATTTTTTGCTTAGAAGCATCAAGAAACAAGCTTAACGCTGGCTTGCGCGTCGGAGCATGCGCATGAAACCGCCCAGCAGAGGCAATTTTTCATACAATTCTTCCGCCGCATCCCAATAATCGCGGTGCAAGACCACCCGTCCCTGCGCATCGAAGCGCACATGGGTGGCGCCACGAATACATTGTTCGCCAGATACCAGTCGTTTCATGCGGAAACGAAACTCCCACGTCAGGAAGGCTTGCGTCCCCTGCCCCAGGCTTTCCAGCACGACAAACCGCGGCGCATCGACTTGCACGAACATGTGCTCGAAGATGGCCAGGATGGCGGCATGCCCCTGCACCTCGTTGAACGGGTCCTTGAAATGGGCGTCCGGCGCGTATACCGCACCCAGCTGCGCCAGGTTGTCGATGCGCAGGTGCTCGTAAAACGCCACCAGGCGCGCCAGCGGGTCGTCCATGCTTGCGTTCATAAGCCAGTCACCTTGCGGATCAGCCAAAAATAGGCGCGGTACGGCAACAGCCGCGCCAGGCGCAGGGTATTCGTGAAGCGCTTGGGAAAGTGGATGTGGAACTGGCCCCGCTCGATGCCGTCGAGCATGGCGGCGGCAGCGTCGTGCGCCGTCATCAGGGCAGGCATGGTGAAATCATTGTCCGCCGTCAGCGGCGTGGCGACGAAGCCGGGATTGATTTGATACACATCAATGCCACACCCATGCAAATCCAGGTACAGCGACTCCGTCAGGTTGATCAGCGCCGCCTTGCTGGCGCCATACGCGAGCGCCTTGGGCAAGCCGCCATAACCGGCCACCGAGGCGACGATGCCGATGCCGCCGCTGCCCTGGCGCAACAGCCACGGCAAGGCCTGCTCCAGGCAATTGAAGACGCCGCCCACATTCAGGGCCAGCAAGCCCTGCGCCGCCTCAAGGTCAAAGCTATCGGCGCGCATGGCCTGATAGCCGCCTGCCACCACCAGTATCAGGTCGATATGCGTCCACTGCTGCTGCAATTGCGCGCAGACGGCCCGCAGCTGCGCGGGCTGGGTGATATCGAGCGGCAAGGCCTGCGCCAGCGGCCGCCCCTGGCACAGCAGTTCCAGGCTGGCGCGATGGCGGGCCGACAAGGCCACGCACGCGCCCTGCTTCAGCAGCAAGGTGGCGCACGCGGCGCCGATGCCGCTGGAAGCGCCAATGACCCACACGCGCTTGCCGGCCCAGCTGCTGATCTTGCGATTCATGGGACCGCCTGTGATGGACGCTTGCTGAACGATAAAGTGACGGCGCCCAGGCTGAAGCCGAACTTGCTCATGGCGGCGCGGTTCAGCATGACCTTGTCATCCATCAGGAACATCCAGTCCTCGAAATCGACGTGGTAGAGCGTGCCATCGACGGGCAGCGCCAGCACGTATTGCCAGCGCAGCGCATTGCCGGCCACTTCGCCGATGGCCTCGCCGACCACGTCGGGCGCCGTGCCGATGAAGCGCCCGGGCGCCGTCTTGCGCAATGTCCACACGCGGCGTTGTTTGCTGCCGTCCGAATACGTGAAATCCTCGTCCAGGGTGCCCGTCTCGCCCGCCCAGCTGGCCCGCATCACCACCGTGAAGCGCTTGAGCACCTTGCCCGAGCGGTCCTGGAAGATGCCGTGGGCATCGAGCGTGCCGTTGAAGTACTGCTGCAGATCCAGTACGGGCAATTCCTGCGCGTACGTGGCGGGGGTGGGCGGCGTCGAGCAGGCGCTCAGCGCCAGCAGCACAGCTGCCGCCAGGCCGCGTCGGCAGCATTTCATGAGGTGCATGGTCGAATCTCCAGGTGATCGCTATATATATGTTGTAAGGGCGCGCGCCACAGCAGCAGCGCGGCCAGCAGTTTCAAGGCGCAGGGCAGCAAGGCGTAAGCGACAGACAGGGCCGGCAAGCCTTTGTTGCTGCCCGGCACATAGCCGAGCCAGGCCAGCAGGGGCAAGGCGATGCCGGCCGCCAGCGCCAGGCTCATTTGCACGCCCCAGTTCCACCAGCCGAAATACGCCGCTTCGTGCCGCCCGGCATGGCCCGCCGCGCCGATCAGCCCTGCCAGCAGGGCCGGCGGCAAGGCCAGGTCGGCGCCCAGCGCCAGGCCCGACAGCAGGCAGATACTGGCAAAGCCCCAGGCGGCGCCCGCGTCCAGGCCATACGCCCAGACAAACACACTGGCGGCCAGCAGCATGGCGCCGCCCCAGGCACGCGCTTCGCCATAGCGGCGCGCCAGCGCCACCCACACGGGCATCGAGGCGGCCGCCGCGCAAAAATACACCATCAGGAACGGACCCGCGTAATGCCCCAAGAGCAAATAATCGCCGGCAAAGAACAGGAACAAGGTGGCGGGGATGGCGGCCGCCACGCCATTGACGAGCAGGACGGCGAATAGCCAGCGGAACGCACGCTGGCGCAATGGCAGGCGCCAGGCGCCAGCGCGCAGCGCCTGCGTGCCTTGGCGCAAAAGCGGACGCGGCGCGCGCGCCAGCAACAGAACGCCCGTCGCCAGCAAGCACACGGCAAAGGCCAGCGACAAGCCGTCATAGCCCAGCACAGAAGTCAATCCTGCCGCCAGGATCACGCCGAGCAAGCCGCAGCCTTCGCGCACGGCCGTCACGCGCGCCCGCTGCGCACGCGCCTGGCTCAAGGCCGCGCCCCAGCTCTGGTGCGCGATGCCGGCCAGGCCATAGGCGGTGTAGACGAACAGCAAGGCGGCCAGGAACCAGGCCAGGGTCGCCCCTTGCGACAGGGACGGCGGATGGAACAGGGCGCCAAAGCCCAGCAGCAACAACGGCAGCGCGGCGCCGACATAGGCGGCATAACTGCGCCGGCCGCGCGCCATCCAGGCACCGAGGGCAGGATCGATGAAGGCGGCGGCGATGCGGGCCGCCAGCAACACGGCGCCGATCTGCGCCAGGTCAAGGCTGCTGCGCTGCGCATAAAATGGCGCCACATATATATAGATGGGCAGCGCCAGCATGGCCAGCGGCAAGCCGAACAATCCATAACTGAACAAGGCCGGCAAGGTCAAAGCGCTGGCCCCGCTACTCATGGCAGTGGCACCGCACTCTGCAGCAGGGCCGCACGCAGCGTCGGCGCCGTCGACTCGGGCGACAGCCAGATGGCGAAGAAGGCGCGCGCAAAGTCGCCATCACTCACGTCGGCCAACACCTTGCCATCAAGATAAAAGCGCACGCCGGGCGCGATGCCGGCCCGGTAGGCGCCCGCGATGCGCTGGTCTTCCTTGACGTCAGGAAAAATGCGCTGCATGGTGGCCAGCCACGCCAGGCGCTGCTGCTCCGTGCCGACGCCCAGCTTTTGCATCTGCTCATGGCTGGCCTCGGCGATCTTTTTGCCGTCGAGCGCACGCGCGTAGCGCAATTCCAGCACGAAAGGCGCCGTGGCCGACGCCGCGCCCTGGTAACCGTTCGCGCCCACCCACAGTTGTACCCGATAAATACGCATGCCGAACCACGTGTAGTCGCCCTCCCCCGCCAGGCGGGCTTCAGGCACGTCGGCAGCGATAAAGGCAGGCGGCGCGGCCACGGCAGCGAACATGGTCAGGGACAGCACGACAGTGGCAAGCAGGCGGCGCATGGTCAGTCCTTGATGAGGGTAAATTGCATCACATCCGTGTTGTGCGCCTGGAAGGCGGCCTCGCAATACGCGAGGTAAAACTCCCAGGTCAGCAGGAAACGGCCATCGA
Organism: Janthinobacterium sp. SUN073; assembly: GCF_030397665.1. Lineage (GTDB taxonomy): Bacteria > Pseudomonadota > Gammaproteobacteria > Burkholderiales > Burkholderiaceae_D > Janthinobacterium. The sequence goes on from NZ_JAPUBT010000016.1 coordinate 64,571, forward strand.
AACCCTGCTTTTCCAGCGCCGTGCGCCGGGCCAGGAAGCTGGCGCGCCACTGGCGCAGGGTTTCCGCGTAATCGAGGCCAAAGCTGAAGGCGTCCACCACGCGCAAGCCCTGCGCCTCGGCGGCGCGGCGAAATTCCAGCGGCGATGGCAACATGCCGCCCGGGAAAATGTACTGTTGAATGAAATCCGTACTCTTGCTGTAGCGCTCGAACAAGGCGTCGGCGATGACGATGGTCTGGATGCAGGCGCGTCCGCCCCGCTTCAGGTTGCGCGCCACGCATTCGAAATAGCCGGGCCAGTAGCTTTGCCCCACCGCTTCGAACATCTCGATCGAGGCGATGGCGTCGTACTGGCCATGGCTGTCGCGGTAATCGCACAGCTGCAAATCAGCCTGCCCTGCCAGCCCCGCATCCTGCAGGCGCTGGCGCGCATAGGCCAGCTGTTCGCTCGACAAAGTCAGGCCCGTCACGTGCGCGCCATGGTCGCGCGCCGCCGTTTCCGCAAAGCCGCCCCAGCCGCAACCGATTTCCAGCACGCGCTGGCCCGGCTGCAGTTGCAACTGGTCCGCGATGCGCGCGTACTTCGCGCCCTGCGCCTGTTCCAGGCTGGCGCCTGCGGTAAACAGGGCGCTCGAATACGTCATCGACGGATCCAGCCACAGCTGATAAAAGGCGTTGCCGATGTCGTAATGGGCGTGGATATTCTTCTTGCTGCCGGCGCGCGAATTACGGTTGAGCAAGTGCCGCACCTTGTAGTTCAGGTTGCCCCACCAGTTGCCATAGATCAAGGACTCGACCTGCGCACGGTTGCGTATCATCAATTCGATCAAGCCCGGCAAATTGTCCGTGCGCCAGTCGCCGGCGATAAACGTTTCCGCAAAGCCGATATCGCCCGAGCGCAACACGGCCGCACACAGGCGCCAGTTGTGCAAGTCCAGGGTGACGGGCTGGCTGCCATCGCCATACAGCAAGATACTGCCGTCAGGCGTGCGCAGGCGCAGGGCGCCATATTGCAATTTTTCCAGCAGGCGCACGATCATGCGCGCGGCAGCGGGCATGTCCAGATGCGCGGGACATGCGCTGCTGCGCGCCTGCAGGCCGGTCGGCAGGGAATCGGAGCTCATCGTGACACCTTTTCTTGTGGAGGGTGGGGTTTGCTGAAAAACGGCACGCGGCGCAGCCACAGGCGCAAGGCTTGCCAATGGATGCGCGCCATCACGCCAAACGTCATCAGGGGATAGCGCAGCAGGGCCCAGGCAATGGCGCCATCGCGCAGCGGCTGCGCCGTACCGGACAAGCTGGTCTGCAAAATCGGACCGTCGAGGTCGTCATAATCGACGCGGGCCAGGTGGCGCTCGCCATCCTTGTCGTCGTTGCGCAGGAAACGGAAACGGTACTGTCCTTCCACCTTGCAAAACGGCGACACATGGAAAATCTTCTTGGCACGCAACTCGCTGCCATACGCGATGGCGCCGCCCTGCTCGAGCAAGTACAGATGGCGCTCGCCAAAGGTATTGCGCACATCGCAGAGCACGGCGCGCAGCACGCCATCCGGGCGGTGGCAAAACCAGAAGCTGATGGGGTTAAAGACATAGCCAAACATGCGCGGCATGGTTTGCAGCCAGATTTCGCCACCCGCGTCCAACACGCCATGCTGGTGCAGCAAGCCGTCGATCCACTCCAGCAGCGGTGTCGTGCCATCGCCGTGGTCGCTGTCGCGGAAGGCCAGCAGATTGGCGCCGTTGCGCGACATCAGGCGGGCGGCGAAATCCTGCGCGCCCATGCTGCGCAAGGGCAGGCGCAGATAAAACATGCCGTAACTGAACGCATGCGCGCGCGGGCGCAGCCGCGCATGGCGGACCCGTCCCAGGCACAGCAGGGGCTGCGGCGGCACGGGCGGCGAGAAATCACGCGGCATGGCCGAGCTCCGCCGACGCCATGCCGTTCAGCGCTTGCGCCACGGCCAGGCCCGACTTCAAGCCGTCTTCATGGAAACCATAGCCCGTCCAGGCGCCCGCGAACCACGTGTGCTGCGCGCCCTGGAAACCGGCCAGGCGCGCCTGGGCGGCAATGGCCGCGCCATCGAACACGGGATGCGCGTAGGAAAACTCGTCGAGGATGCTTGCCGGATCGGGTTCGTCGAGCGGATTGAGCGAGACGATGACGGGCGTGGCAAAGGGCAAAGGCTGCAATTGGTTCAGCAAATAATGCACGCACACTTGCGGCGCCTCGCCTTCCGCAGCCGGCCGGCCCTGGTAATTCCAGGCCGACCAGGCACGGCGGCGCTGTGGCAGGCAGGACGCATCCGTATGCAGCACGGCGCGGTTCGGCTGGTAGCGCACGGCTTCGAGCACGCAGCGCTCGTCGTCGCGGATGTCCGCCAGCAAGGCCAGCGACTGGTCGCTATGGCAAGCGAGCACCACGTGATCGACATGCTCGACGCCGGTGGCCGTATGCAGCTCGACCATGCGCGCGCCGCCGTGCGGCTGGCGGCGCACGGCCAGCACGGGGCACGCCAGGCGCTGCTGCGGGATGCCGGCCAGCAGTTTTTCCACGTACACGCGCGAACCACCGCGCACCGTACGCCATTGCGGCCGGTCACTCACTTGCAGCAAGCCATGGTTGTGGCAGAAACGGATGAAGGTGGCCAAGGGAAAGGCCAGCATCTGGCGCGCCGGACACGACCAGATGCAGGCGGCCATCGGCAGCAAATACCAGTGGCGGAACTCATCGCCATAGCCGTGCAGGTCGAGAAACTCGCCCAGCGACAGGGCCGGCGCCGGCACGCTGGCCGTGGCCAGGGCACTGGCCTGACGGTTGAAGCGCAGAATGTCGCGCAGCATGCGCAAGAAGGCGGGGCGCAGCAGATTGCTGCGCTGGGTAAACACGGTATCGAAATTGGCGCCCGCCCATTCCAGCACGCGGGCACCGAAAGAGGTGCCCAAGGGCATTTTCACGGAAAACGACATATCGCTGTCGGCCGCCTCGACACCAAGTTCGTCAAACAGTTGCACCAGGTTCGGGTAGGTGGCATGGTTAAACACGAGAAAACCCGTGTCGACGCCATGCGTGACGCCATCGAGCGTGACGTCCACCGTATGGCTGTGGCCGCCAAAATAGTCCCCTGCCTCGTACAAGGTGACGTCCTGGCCCGCTTGCGCCAGGCGATAGGCACATGACAAACCGGCAATTCCTGCTCCGACGACGGCGATCTTCATGACTGTACCCGTTTCATGTTTGTCCTGGACAAATTAAGTTTTCTGCATAGTCAGTCAAATATTGATCTATGTCAATGAGGGCGCGAGCCGCTCACAAACTTATACGCAGGCAAGTTTCAATCGGATTCAGCTATTTGGTCCGGGGCGATGGAAGGCGTAAAATGCATCCCACGTTCTTTTGGCATGCGAGCAAGCCCCTGTATGGATACTGATTTGCAACCGCTGCATCCCCCTTCCGCCTTCAGCATCAGCGATGTCGAGCGCGATACGGGGCTGGCCAAGGAAACCTTGCGTGTCTGGGAGCGCCGCTACGCCTTTCCCCAGCCCCAGCGCGATGCCTTTGGCGAGCGCAGCTACCCGGCCGAGCAAGTGCAGAAGTTGCGCATGGTCAAGCGCCTGCTGGACCTCGGATTTCGTCCGGGCAAAATCATGCAACACAGCACCTTGCAACTGCAGCAGCTGGCCAGCGCCGGCAGTGCGGCGCCATCCACGCCGCCCCCCCAGCTCGAACACTACCTGGCCCTGTGCCGTGGCCACCAGATGGCGGAATTGGGCGACGCCCTGCGCCAGGCGCTGGCCGTGCTGGGTTTGAAAGCGTTCACCATCGACGTCATCGCGCCCCTGACGGGCCTGGTCGGCGAAGCGTGGGCCTGCGGCGACCTGGCCGTGTATGAAGAGCATCTGTATAGCGAAACCTTGCAAACGGTGATGCGCCATGCCATTTTTTCCCTGCCACAAGCGAGCAGCCCGTCCACGCGCACGCCGCGTATCGTCCTCAGTACCTTGCCGCAGGAGCGGCATGGCCTGGGGCTGCTGATGGCCGAGGCGCTGTGCGCGGCGGCCGGCGCCCATTGCATGTCGCTGGGGGTGGAAACGCCGCTGGCGGACATCGTCGCGGCCGCCCGCGCGCAGCGGGCCGACATCGTGGCGCTGTCGTTTTCCAGCGCCAGCAAGCAACGGCAGACGCGCGACAGCCTGCAGCAGTTGCATGCAAGCTTGCCGCCAGACATCGAGTTGTGGGCTGGCGGACGCAGTCCCGTGCTGAGCAGGCAGCCGCCGGCGTTCCTGCATGTGCTGGACTTGCGGCAAGTCGAGGAAAGCATCGCCGACTGGCGCCGCCGCCATCAGGCGCTGGCCCTGCAAACCCACTGATCCGGCTGGAAAGCGCGGCAACTGCGGCGATCTCCGTGGATAGCCGCGCAATGTTGCCAATCGAACAGTAAAGCATGAAGGGCCGGGCGCGCTCTGGTAGAATAGCCCGTAACACAGTGTCCGGCGCCGCCGGGCCTTAGGTCAGCACCCGCCACCACACATCCATGTTTAGTTTCTTCAAGAAAAAACCCACCGCTCCCGAGGCTGCGCCAGCCGAGCCTCTCGTCCTTCCCGCCGCCACGCCGCCTGCCCCGCAGCCTGCCCCCACGCCCCTGAGCGGCGCACCGGCCGAGCTCGTGCCCGTCATCGTGGCCGCCGAACCCGAGAAAAAATCGTGGATGACGCGCCTGAAGGCGGGCCTGTCGAAAACCTCGAACACCCTATCCGTGCTGTTCGTCGGCGCGAAGATCGACGACGCCCTGTACGAAGAGCTGGAAGCGGCGCTGCTGATGTCCGACGCCGGCATCGACGCCACCGAATTCCTGCTCACGGAATTGAAGAAAAAGGTCAAGGAAGACAAGCTGCTCGACGCCGCCGCCGTCAAGGCCGCACTGAAAGTGCTGCTGATCGACTTGCTCTCGCCGCTGGAAAAGCGCTTCGAGCTGGGCCGTCACAAGCCGCTGGTGATGATGATTTCCGGCGTGAATGGCGCCGGCAAGACCACCACCATCGGCAAGCTCGCCAAGCACATGCAGTCGAATAAGCAGTCCGTGCTGCTGGCGGCGGGCGACACCTTCCGCGCCGCCGCGCGCGAGCAGCTGATGGTCTGGGGCGAGCGCAACAACGTCACCGTCATCTCGCAGGAATCGGGCGACCCGGCCGCCGTGGCCTACGACTCCGTGCAATCGGCAAAGGCGCGCGGCATCGACGTGGTGATGGTCGACACGGCGGGCCGCTTGCCGACGCAGTTGCACCTGATGGAAGAATTGAAGAAAATCAAGCGCGTGATCGGCAAGGGCATGGAAGGCGCGCCGCATGAAACCCTGCTCGTCATCGACGGCAACACGGGCCAGAATGCCCTCACACAAGTGAAGGCCTTCGACGATGCATTGCAACTGAGCGGCCTGGTGATCACCAAGCTCGATGGCACCGCCAAGGGCGGCGTGCTGGCGGCGATTGCCCGCGTACGCCCCGTACCCGTGTATTTCATCGGCATCGGTGAGAAAATTGAAGACTTGCAGCCTTTCGTGGCTGCCGAATTTGTCGAAGCGCTGCTCGGATAAGCCCATACATGATTGAATTTCAGCACGTCTCCAAGCAATACTCCCCCGATGCCGTGGCCCTCAGCGACATTTCGCTGAGCATTGCCAAAGGCGAGCTGGTCTTTTTGGCCGGCCCGTCCGGCGCCGGCAAGTCCACCCTGCTGAAAATGATCGCCGCCATGGAACGCCCCAGCTCGGGCAAGCTGATCGTCAATGGCCAGGACATGGCGAAGATCAAACCGGCCGGCGTGCCCTTTCTGCGCCGCAACATGGGCCTGATCTTCCAGCAACAAAAATTGCTCAACGACCGCTCCATCCTGGCCAACGTCATGCTGCCGCTGCTCGTCGTCGGTGCGCATAAAGTTGCCGCGGAGCAGCGCGCGCGCGCCGCCCTCGACAAAGTCGGGCTGCTGGACCGCGCCATGGCGCGCCCGCTGTCGCTGTCGGGCGGGGAACAGCAGCGCGTCTCCATCGCGCGCGCCATCGTCAACCGGCCGCAGATCATCCTGGCCGACGAACCGACGGCCAACCTGGACCGCGCCAGCGCCAACAAAGTGCTCGACGCCCTGAAAGCGTTTCACTCGGTGGGCGTGACCTGCCTCATTTCCAGCCATGACGAACAGATGCTCGACGCCGCCGCCCGCGTGATCCACCTGAAAAACGGCCAATTAGTCGCCATCGACAAGGCCACGCAGGCGCCCGTCTTCGCGCCGCCCGATCCCGATTTTGCGCCCTCCCCCGGCCCCGACGATGTGCAGGGAGAACAGGCATGAGAGGCTGGTTCCGTCAACACCGCTTCGCGCTGGGTTCGGCGCTGATCCATTTGCGCAAGTCGCCAGGCGGCTTCCTGTTGAACGTGCTCGTCGTCGCCATCGCCCTGTCGCTGCCGTTCGCGGGCTTGACCATGCTCGACAATGTGCGCCCCATGTCGGAACAGATGTCGGTCGACCCGGAAATCAGCGTTTTCCTGAAGATCGACACGCCGCGCGAGCAAGCCGTGGCCCTGGCCAGTTCCATGCGCAAGATCGTCGGCGCACAAAAGGCGAAGATCGTCTTCATCCCGCGCGAACAGGCGCTCGATACCCTGAAGAACAAGAACGGCCTGGCCGACGTGCTCAGCACCCTGGGCGACAATCCCCTGCCCGACAGTTATGTGCTGAAACTCGATGCCTTCAGCAGCGCCAGCGAAGCGCAGGACGTCGATGCGGTGGCGGAACAGCTGCGCCACCTGCCAGGCGTGGAATCGGCGCAAGTCGATTCGGCCTGGGTCAAGCGCCTGGCGGCTCTGCTGGGCGTGCTGCGCCTGGTGCTGCTGCTGCTGGCCATTACCCTGGGCGTAGCCGTCATCGCCGTGGTCTTCAATACCATCCGCCTGCAAGTGATGCAGCAGCGTGATGAAATCAGCATCTCGAAATTGATCGGCGCCACGGACACCTTCATCCACCGCCCCTTCTATTACACGGGCGCCCTGCTGGGCCTGTGCGCCGGTGCGCTGGCCCTGGGTGCCGTGGCGCTGGCCTTGCAACCGCTCAATACCGCGATTGCCGAGTTTGCCCGCCTGTATGCGTCCGAATTCCAGCTGGTGCCGCTGGCGCCGCTGCCGATGGCCGGCTTGCTGGCCGTCAGCGCCGGCCTGGGCCTGATCGGCGCCTTCCTCTGCGTGCAGCGCCACCTGGCGCGCCTGAACTGACCTTTCCTCCCTCCCATGGCGGCGCCCCAGGTGCCGCCATGCGTCCCCACAATGCTGTTATCTTGATATTTAGCAAGTATTCTTAAGGTTCGCTTCAGCCAGAGGCCGTAGACTGGCTACGTTGTCGTGAAGCGGCCTGCAGCGCTGTTCAGATCACCGTTCACACACATTTATCAAGCATTCATTCGCCATAGCATTTAGGCTATCAGGACGATTAAATGTGCTGATTGGCACTCTCAAGCAGAGAGTGCTAATATAGGGACATACCAACAGCAGAACCGCCATGGACGCCAGATGAAGATGGTGCCGCGATCTGCAACTGCAAGACCGCATACGCAAAACGAACAGACTATCGGGCCACGTCGCGTGACATGGCCAACTGGAACAAAGCAAGACTACGAGGGAGAAAACATGACTATGATGTCCGCAACATCCGCATTGGTTCCGACCAAAAGTAATGCGCTGGGCCTCGGGTTCACTGGCAATCTGGGCAATATTGACGCCTATATCTCGGCCGTGAACCGCCTGCCCATGTTGACCCACGATGAAGAAATTTCGCTGGCAACACGCCTGCGCGAAAAAAATGACCTGGCCGCCGCGCAAGAACTGGTGCTGTCGCACCTGCGCCTGGTGGTCTCGATTGCCCGCGGCTACCTGGGCTATGGCTTGCCGCACGCCGACCTGATTCAGGAAGGCAATATCGGCTTGATGAAAGCCGTGAAACGTTTCGATCCGGATCAGGGCGTGCGCCTGGTATCGTATGCCATGCACTGGGTGAAAGCCGAGATGCACGAGTACATCCTGAAAAACTGGCGCCTGGTCAAGGTCGCCACGACGAAGGCGCAGCGCAAGCTGTTCTTCAACCTGCGCAGCCACAAGACGGGCCTCGATGCGATGACGCCGAAGCAGATCGATGCGCTGGCCAAGCTGCTCGACGTGAAACGCGAAGAAGTGATCGAAATGGAAACGCGCTTGAGCGGCCGCGACATCGCCCTGGAATCGCCGACCGATGATGAAGACGACAAGTTTTCGCCGATCGCCTACCTGTCGTCGGAGCAAAGCGAACCGACCAAGGTGCTGGAAGCGGAACAAGTGACGCGTCTGCAATCGGAAGGCCTGGAAACGGCCTTGAGCAAGCTCGACGCCCGTTCGCGCCGCATCATCGAAGCGCGCTGGCTGGCCAACGACGACGGTTCCGGCGCCACCCTGCACGCTTTGGCAGAAGAGTTCGGCGTATCGGCCGAACGCATCCGCCAGATCGAAGTGGCGGCGCTGAAAAAAATGAAGGGGGCGCTGGCCGCCTGGGTGTAAGCACAAGCAATGTCGCAATGCAAAAGGCGCCGCAAGGCGCCTTTTAGTTTTACAAATGATATTTATCAACAGATAAACATTGTCAGCCTTTATGCTGCAGCCAAGCCCTTGGTGATCAGCTCGGCGACCAATTCATTCAGATCCGCATCGCGCTCCTTGGCCAGGGTCTGCAATTGCAACACCAGATCGCTGTTCAGCTTGACGGCGAATGGCACCAGGCCCAGGGCCTGATCGCGCTTGCGCTGCTCGCGGCGGTCGACGACCACCGCTTCCTTACCGAATGCACCGGCGCCGGGAACATTCATCTTTCCCATCAGTTTCTTGGCATCGCTTTTCGCCAGGGCAGTTTTTTTCATGGTTGTTTCCTGATTTTCAAAACAGCCATTCTACGCAGTAATCGGCGCGCCGCGTGGCCGGCGCATCAATTCATCGGCAGCGCGCCAATAGTGCGCCAAAAAAATATCATTTTGCTACCATCATTTTATCCCACGTGTGAACGAGCACACCCGGGACGTTCCACCTGAAAGGAAAAACATGTCTACTCTGAACCGCTCTTGTCGTACCTTGCTGCTGCCCCTGCTCATCGCCTGCCTGGCCGTGCTGGCTGGCTGCGGCGCGGCCGGCAGCGCCGGCGACGCGGAAAACACGCCGCGCAGCGTCACCCACGTGCTCTCGCCGGGCGAACAGGTCGCCATCACGGCCACCGACACCCTGAAACTGGAGCGTGTCAACGACAGCCGCTGCCGCAAGGGCGCCGTATGCGTGTGGAAAGGCTATGTCAGCTACAGCTTCAGTTTGCTCAACAGCGCGGGCGCCACCGACATCGTCCTGTCCGACTCCATGCCCGGCGCCGCCAGTTCCGTCAGCGTCAACCATTTGACGTTCACCCTGCTCGACGTCGACCCGGCCACGCCGCCAGCCCTCAACGCGGCCGCGCCCACCTACCGGGTCAAGGTCAAGATTACGCAGGGCGCGCTGGAACGCCCATAAATCGACCAGACCCGGGGGTACGCTATCATCTTGCCATCGTTAATATTATTGCAGGACGCACGATGATCGTATTCCAGGGTTTGTCCAAACGCTACGGCACCTTCGACGCCGTCCACCCGCTCACCTTGCAGGTGGGAAAGGGAGAGGTCTTCGGCTTCCTGGGGCCGAATGGCGCCGGCAAGACCACCACCATCCGCATGCTGATGGGCATCCTGGTTCCCAGCAGCGGCCGCGTGCTGGTCGATGGCCTCGATTGCCACCGCGATGGCGCCGCCGTCAAGCGCAAGGTGGGCTACCTGCCCGACAACCCCATCTTTTACGATTATTTGCGGGGCCGCGAAATCCTGCAATTCGTCGCCGAAATGCATGGTTTTTCGCGCGCGGAAGCGGCCGACCGCGCCGCGCGTCTGTTGACGGAATTCGGCCTGGACGAAGCGGGCGAGGATTTCGCCGTCAATTACTCGCTGGGCATGAAGAAAAGACTGGGCCTGGCCTGCGCGCTGATTCACGATCCGGCCGTGCTGATCCTTGATGAACCGATCAACGGCCTGGACCCGCGTGCCTCGCGCGAGGTACAGGAACGGCTGCTGCGCATCGCCGCCGCCGGCACCACCATCTTCGTTTCCACGCATTTGCTCGACATGGCGCAAAAGCTGTGCAGCCGCGTGGCCATCATCCACCGCGGCGCGCTGGCGGCCACGGGCAGCCTGGACGAGATTCGCCGGCAGCTGTCCAGCGACGGCAGCCTGGAAGAACTCTTCCTGCAGCTTACCGATGAAACGGCCACCGCATGACGCCGGCGCGGCTCACCGCCTGGCGCGCCATCTGGCTGCTGACCCGCTTGCGCCTGCAGCGCCTGCTCAACGTCAGCGGCCGCGGACTGGCCTTCAAGAAGCCCCCGCAGGGCCGCCCCGCCACGCCGGGCAAGAAACGGGGCCGCTGGCTGATAGGCGTGCTGCTGTTCCTGCCCATGCTGTTTTCCTTCGGCACTATGGCGCGCCATGGCGTGCTCAACATGCATTGCCTGCTCGACCAGGTGGCCGCCTGCCAGGCGCAAGGCAGCATGCAGGCGGGCGAACGCCTGCTGGCACCCGTCATCGCCGAATTGATCGGGCACCCGTTCAGCACGGCACTGGCAGGCGGCCTGACCCTGCAATTGATGCTGCTGTGGCTGGTCAGCGTGTTGTTGCCGCTAGGCATGGGCGAGCTGTCGAAACCGGACTGGGACCTGGAATGGCTGGTCACCTTGCCGGTCGACAAAGCCACGCTGCTGTGGGCGCGGGTGCTCGAACGCACGGTCGTCAATCCGGCCGGCCTGCTGGCCTTATGGCCCAGCACCACCATGATCGCCTGGTATTCGGGCCAGGGCTGGTTTTCTCCGCTGTCCGGGCTGGCTGCCAGCCTGCTCCTGCTGGCCCTGGCCGCCATGCTGCGCACACTGGTCGATACGGGCTTGCGCCTGTCGCTCAGTCCGGCCCGACTGGGCAACCTGCAGGCACTGCTCTCGGTGGCCGGGGTATTTCCCATGTATATGGGCATGTCCTTCGGCATGGGCGCGGGCGGCTTTGCCCATGGCTGGGCCGCGGCCATGCCCGCCTGGAGCAGCTGGACGCCGCCCGGCCTGCTGGTGCGCGTGCTCAATGCCGCCAGCCTGGCGGCCGCGCTGTTGCCGGCCTGCCTGCTGCTGGCGCAAGTGCTGCTGTTGATGTGGCTGGGCATGGCGATGCTGCGCCGCCAGTTGCGCCACGGCGTCGTGGGCGCGGGCCAGCGCGAAGCCAGCCGCAAGCGTTCCCCGGCGACGCTGCCCGCTGGCCGGTGGCGCGCCCGCATCGGCACGGTGATCCAGCGCCGCGAATTGACCCTGCTGATGCGCGACCGTAATTTCATGGTGCAAACGCTGCTGATGCCGCTGCTGATCCTCGGCGGCCAGGCTCTTTTTTCGGGCCAGGCGCGCGACATGCACGCGCTGCTGGCCAGCCCCGCCCTGCTGGCATCGACCGGCTTTTTCCTCGGCAGCTATGTGCTGATGATGTCGGCCTTCCAGACCCTGAACAAGGAAGGCGGCGCGCTGTGGCTGCTGTACACGTTTCCCGTGTCCGTTGAGCTGGCGCTGCGGCAAAAGGCGCAATTGTGGGCCGTGCTGGCCCTGCTGTATCCCCTCATCCTGTTTGGTGCGGCGCTGGCCTCGCTGCCCGCATGGCGCTGGGACATGGCGGGACTGATGCTGCTGGCCCTGGCCGGCATTCCCCTGTACTCGATGATCGCCGTGGCGCTGGGGGTGTTTGCCAGCGATCCGCTGGCCAGCGAAGCGACAGCGAAGATACGTCCCACCTATATGTACCTGTATTTGCTGCTGACTGGCTTGTACCTCGCCGCGCTGGCGGCCGGCAGCGTGGCTCAGCAACTGGTGTTTGTCGTGCTGACGGTGGCGCTGGCCCTGGCACTGTGGCAAAAGGCACGCGACGAGCTGCCCTACCTGCTCGATCCGGCCGCCTCGCCGCCTGCCAGGGTTTCGGCCTCGGATGGCTTGATCGCAGCCATGCTGTTTTTTATCCTGCAGACACTGGCCTTGCTCCTGCTCAAGGACGCGGCCGGTGCAACGCTGGCGCACGTGGCCATCGCCTTCGGCGCGGCCGGCGCGCTTACGTATGTGCTGGTGCGTCTCGTCTACTGGCGCAGCAAGACGGCAGGCGTGCCGCGCATCGGGCCTGGCCGGCAAGCGTGGCGCCGGGGCGCGGCAGGCGCGCTGCTGGCGGCCCCCTTCGGCATCGGCTACCTGGCCATCGTGCAAGCCAACGGCTGGTCACCCGCGCACGCGCCGCTGCCAACCGGGGCGGGCTGGGACGGAGTCTGGCTGGCAGGACTGACCCTGCTGGCCGCGCCCCTGTGCGAGGAATTCATTTTCCGGGGCCTGATCCAGGGTGGCCTGCGCCGCTCGCTGCCCGCCTGGCAGGCGATCGGCATCGGCGCGGCCATCTTTGCCATCGTGCATCCGCCTGTCTCGATGCTGCCCGTCTTCGTGCTGGGCCTGTGCGCGGGCGCAGCCTATGAACGCAGCCGTTCGCTGCTGGCGCCCATGCTGGCGCACGCCGGCTACAACGCGGCCATCCTCGCGGTGCAACTCTATGCATGAGCACGGGCAAGTTTGTTAGAATCGCACACGTTTCCGTCCGTATCCCAACCCCTGACTACGCACAGATCCCACATGCATCCACGCTTGTTCGTCCCATTTATCCTCGTCGCGCTGCTGAGCGGCTGCACGGTACTCGCCCTGCGCCCCAACAGCGGCGTCGAAAACCGCACGTTTGCCGTGCAGGAAGCACCTCGCCTGCGCATCGACGCGCCCAAGGCGCGCATCCAGAAGCCCCTGCCCAGCGACCACTTCATCGGCATCGCCCTGTCCGGCGGCGGCAGCCGCGCCGCCAATTTCTCGGCCGCCTCGCTGGAGCAGCTGGAAGAGTTTGGTCTCGTCAGCGGCGCCTCGGCCATCTCCGGCGTCTCGGGCGGCGCCATCGCGGGCGGCTACTATGCGCTGCATGGCAAGCAGACGGACTGGCCCTTGCTGCGCAGCAAACTGAAAACGGATTTCTTCGGCCAGACCATCTTGAAACCGGCCAACCTGACAACGATGTTGTTGACGAACAAGACACGCACCTCGTTCCTGTCCGACGTATTTGACGATGTGCTGTACGACAAGAAAACCTACCAGGACTTGCCGCACGATGGCCCCATCTTCCTGGCCAACGCGACGGACGCCACCGATGGTGGCAAGCGCGTGGTGTTTTCCTATGAATATTTTTACGGCACCCTGCATTCGCCGATCCAGGATATCCGCCTGGCCACGGCCGTGGCCACCTCGGCCGCCTTTCCTGGCGTGTTCGATTCCGTCACCTTCGAGCGTTTCCGCCCGAAAAACAGTTTCGTACCGGAACTCGGTTCCGAATCGCGCGAATCGCCGTCCTACGTGCACCTGTTCGACGGCGGCGCAGCCGACAACCTGGGCGTGGAAACCCTGTGGGACGTGGCCCTGACGCAGCTGTACGGCAACGACATGGCTGTCGTGCCGCCGCGTCTGAACAGCAAGCCCTTCATCCTCATTGCCATCGATGCCAACGCGCCCAATTCCAGCGCCGTCTTTGAAAAAATGTCGGACGAGCGCCAGCCGCTGGACCGCATCTTCAACAAGAATATCTACGATGCCGTCGATGCCCTGTTTTCGCGCCAGCGCAAGGAAAACCTCGTCAAGATGGGCTTTGGGCAAGCCCGCTTCGATACCATCACGCATGAAAACTTTGGCGACCTGAGCCAGAAATTCGTCAAGGGCAAGCGCACTTCGGCCTTTGCCATTCCCGTGCTGTGCCGGCCCCATCTGGGCCAGTACCGCTGCGAAGTCGATGCGGCCGATCCCCTGCCGGGCCAGATCCGCACCCGGCTGGAAGGCTTTGCCTGGCATATTTCCATCGACCAGATCGCCTCGCTGGCGCTGCGCCTGTCCAGCGGCGATGCGCAAGTCGATATTGCGCGCAAGGAAGAGCGCGCCGCCCTCGTCAAGCTGCAACGCCTGGCGACGCAGACGAAAACCCATCTGAAGCTGACGGGCCCGGAAAATTGCAGCCCGGACGTCTTGCAATCGGCCCTGTACAGCGCCGCGCGCGTGCTGATCCTCGACGACGAGGAGTCGCGCTTCGCCCTGTGCGACTACATGCTGGCGGGCCAGCTGATCAATGACGACACCGTCTGCAAGCAGCGCTACGTGCACGCCGTGCCCCGCTTCGCCATCGAAAGCGAAGACTTGCAGTACCGTAACCTGAGTTCGGACGGCAATTCCGTGAACGTGCCGATACGCTGCAAGAAGTGAGCGTGTCCAGTCCTAAAATAGGTTGACAGTATTTATTGCTGCGCAAACGCCCGATGCACCGCATCGGGCGTTTTGTACTTCAAGGCCATATGTGGTCGTTCCTGGTTGTATATCCGCACCGATTG
>NZ_JAPUBT010000017.1 GCF_030397665.1 Janthinobacterium sp. SUN073
GAATTTCTTCGACAGAACCGTTGCGATTGCAGCGGTCAGCGTGGTTTTACCGTGGTCGACGTGGCCGATGGTGCCGACGTTGACGTGCGGCTTGGTCCGTTCGAATTTACCTTTTGCCATTTTATTCTTCCTTAGAACAATGATTTAAATGTAGGGACCGGCATTCTCGTGAAAGCCGGCCCGGAACTTCTATTACTTAGCTTTCGAGCTTACGATCGCTTCAGTCACATGCTTAGGTGCTTCAGCATAGTGCTTGAATTCCATCGTGTAAGTCGCACGACCTTGGGTCGACGAACGCAACGATGTGGCGTAACCGAACATTTCCGACAGAGGCACTTCGGCCTTGATGATCTTGCCGCCACCACCAGCAATTTCATCCATGCCTTGCACCATACCGCGACGCGACGACAGATCGCCCATCACGGTACCGGCGTAGTCTTCCGGCGTTTCCACTTCCACGGCCATCATCGGCTCCAGGATGACTGGCGATGCTTTGCGGCAGCCATCTTTGAATGCCATCGAAGCGGCCATGCGGAATGCATTTTCGTTCGAGTCAACATCATGGTACGAACCGAAGAACAGCGTGACTTTAACGTCAACAACTGGATAACCAGCCATCACGCCCGAAGTCAGCGTGTCGCGCACACCTTTTTCAACTGCAGGGATGTATTCGCGAGGAACGGTACCGCCCTTGATCGCGTCAACAAATTCGAAGCCCTTGCCCGGTTCTTGCGGTTCGATCTTCAGAACCACGTGACCGTATTGACCACGACCACCCGATTGCTTGACGAATTTGCCTTCCGACTCTTCGCACACTTTACGGATCGTTTCGCGGTAAGCCACTTGTGGCTTGCCGACGGTCGCTTCAACGTTGAATTCGCGCTTCATGCGGTCAACGATGATGTCCAGATGCAACTCGCCCATACCGGCGATGATGGTCTGGCCCGATTCTTCATCGGTACGCACGCGGAACGATGGATCTTCTGCTGCCAGGCGGTTCAGCGCCAGGCCCATTTTTTCCTGGTCGGCCTTGGTTTTTGGCTCGACTGCCTGCGAAATCACCGGCTCGGGGAAGACCATGCGCTCCAGAACGACGCTTGCCTTTTCGTCGCAAAGCGTATCGCCAGTGGTGGTATCTTTCAGACCCACGACGGCAGCGATGTCGCCAGCGCGCATTTCCTTGATTTCTTCGCGCTCATTGGCTTGCATCTGCACGATACGACCAATACGCTCACGCTTCTGCTTCACGGAGTTCAGGACCGAATCGCCCGAATTCAACGTGCCCGAATAGCAGCGGATGAAGCACAACTGACCGACGAACGGATCGGTTGCGATCTTGAACGCCAATGCCGAGAATTTCTCATTGTCGTCAGCTGCGCGCTCAACTGGCTGCTCGTCCTCGTCCAGACCTGGGACAGGTGGAATGTCGATTGGCGATGGCAGATACTCGATGACCGCATCCAACATGGCTTGTACGCCCTTGTTTTTAAAGGCGGTACCGCACAGCATTGGAACGATTTCGCTGGCGATGGTACGCTGACGCAGGGCAGCCTTGATCTCGTCTTCCGACAGGTCGCCTTCTTCCAGGTACTTGTTCATCAGTTCTTCGGACGCTTCAGCAGCGGCCTCAACCATGTTTTCGCGCCACTTGGCAGCTTCAGCAGCCAGGTTGGCAGGAATTTCGCCGTATTCAAACTTCATGCCTTGCGAAGCGTCATCCCAGATGACCGCTTTCATCTTGACCAGATCGATAACACCGGTAAAGAGGTCTTCAGCGCCGATAGGCATCTGAATAGGCACTGGGTTGGCCTTCAGGCGCGAACGCATCTGATCGTAGACCTTGAAGAAGTTGGCGCCGGTACGGTCCATCTTGTTCACGAAGGCCAGACGTGGCACTTTGTACTTGTTAGCCTGGCGCCAAACCGTTTCCGATTGTGGCTGCACGCCGCCGACTGCACAGTAAACCATGCAGGCGCCATCCAACACGCGCATCGAACGTTCTACTTCAATGGTGAAGTCAACGTGACCTGGGGTGTCGATGATGTTGATGTGATGCGGAGGGAAATTGTTTGCCATGCCCTTCCAGAAGCACGTAACAGCAGCCGAGGTAATCGTGATGCCGCGCTCTTGCTCTTGCGCCATCCAGTCGGTGGTGGCAGCGCCATCATGGACTTCGCCCAGCTTGTGGTTCACGCCCGTGTAGAACAGAACGCGCTCGGTGGTGGTCGTCTTACCTGCATCGATGTGAGCGGAGATACCGATATTGCGGTAGCGCTCAATGGGGGTCTTGCGGGCCATAATTAATCCTAAATGAATGGACAAAACCGAGCAGCATTTTTTTGCAAAAATGAGCCCGGCCTCGAACAACAGATGCTTGACAGCCGCCTTGCGGTAGCTGGCTTTATATTAGAAGCGGAAATGCGAGAACGCTTTGTTCGCTTCAGCCATACGATGGACTTCGTCGCGTTTTTTCATCGCGCCGCCGCGGCTTTCAGCCGCTTCCATCAGCTCACCGCCGAGGCGTTGTGGCATCGATTTTTCGCTGCGCTTGTTAGCAGCTTCACGCAACCAACGCATGGACAGAGCCATACGACGGACTGGGCGAACTTCGACCGGCACCTGGTAGTTTGCACCACCGACGCGACGGGATTTCACCTCAACCAGCGGCTTGGCGTTGTTGATTGCGGTAGCAAAAACTTCGAGCGGATCTTTGCCCGATTTTGCTGCGATGTGCTCGAAAGCACCGTAGATGATGTTTTCTGCAACCGATTTCTTACCGGACAGCATCAGCACGTTTACAAATTTAGCGACATCAGTGTTGCCGAATTTTGGATCTGGCAAAATTTCGCGCTTGGGTACTTCACGACGACGTGGCATATCAATTCCTTTCAATCTTCAGTTGAGCGCGCGTTCTTCGCACACTCGCGGACGACCATCATAGTCTTCCACTTACTCGACCAGATGCGGTCGACTACATTCACTTAGCTAGTTGCCACTGAGCGAAACTTGGGTTTGCTGCGTACAACTTATTACTTCTTGCCTGCTTTAGCGCGCTTGGTACCGTACTTCGAACGCGATTGCTTACGGTCTTTAACGCCTTGGGTATCCAGAGCACCGCGAACCATGTGGTAACGCACACCCGGCAAATCCTTGACGCGACCGCCGCGCAACAGCACAACACTATGCTCTTGCAGGTTATGGCCTTCACCGCCAATGTACGAAATGACTTCGAAACCATTGGTCAGGCGAACTTTAGCGACTTTACGCAGAGCCGAGTTAGGCTTCTTTGGAGTCGTGGTGTAAACACGTGTGCAAACGCCACGTTTTTGCGGGCTGTTTTCCAGCGCCGGCGATTTGCTCTTCACGGTCAAAGCGACGCGTGGATTGCGAATCAATTGATTGATGGTTGGCATCGTTATAAATCCAACAAAAAACTACGATTAATAACCCGGGCAAGATGCCCGGCGACTAAAACCTCGTCCCGCTTCCATCTACTGCGCACCGGAGGCGCCCGCAGCCACTCGATAAGGAGCGGCCAAGAAATGCCAAGCAATACGTAAACGATGAGCAGAATAAAATCGAGAACTCGCTAGTTTAGACCTTGTGTTACAGGGGGTCAATCAGTTTACCGCTTTTTGCTATAAAAAAAGGCAAAAAAGCGGCACTTTTGTGGCATTTTGACTAATCTTTGGCTGCGGCGCGCAGACGCCGGCACCTCGCGGCGCTTGATGATTTGGCATTCTTTCTCTGCAACCAAGCATCGGACGCGCGCATTCTTGTACGACCACAAGACAACAAAAGGATTGATAATAGCGGACATTTTTCGCTGCCCTCCTTTATGCGCTCCTTGCTTCGCCCCGCCACTCTGTTCCTGCTCCTGACGTATGCCTTGCTGACGGCCGTGCCCTTCGTCCCCGCGCTGCTGGGGCGTGCGCTCGAGCATCCCTGGCAGATGCTCACCTTCGAGCTGCTGGCCTGGCTGGCCGTCTGGAGCGTTTTCAAGCGCCCAGCGTACTTCCACTGGCTGCTGGTGCCCGCCTTCCTGGCCCTGCCGACGGAAATCTACCTGTTCATTTTCTATGGCCAGGGTATTTCCACGCACCACCTGGGCATCATCTTCGAAACCAGCCCCAAGGAAGCGATGGAATTCCTCGGGCAAAAAGTGTGGCTGATGGGCGCCGTCATGCTGGGCGTGATCGCCTGGTGCGCACTCGGCTGGTTTGCCGCCACGCGCACGCGCGACCTGGACTGGCGCGGCAAGACGCGCCCCGCCGCCTTCGTGCTGCTGATCCTGCTGGGCGGCTTCTGGTGGTATGGCTACGAATTCGGTTTCGAGGCCAAGGTTCTGCATAGCGCGCCCGCGTCCGCCAAAGCCGGCGGGCCGGCGGCCAGCGGCAAGGCGGGCGCCTCCGGCTTCGGCGACGCCAGCTCGGCCGAAGACGAAACGGCCGAAGAAGACGAGGAAAGCAGCAAGCCGGAGAACGCCAGCATCGCCGGCGCCGACGAAACGGGCCTGGGCTGGCCCAGCCTGCCCCACTGGGCGCGCCTGCCCTACGCCTTCGACACCGTCAGCAATTCCTGGCCATTCGGCCTGGCCGCGCGCGGCTTCGATTTCTACAAGGAACGCAAGTACCTGGCCGAGCTCGGACAGAAAAGCAGCAGCTTCCGTTTCGGCGCGCACCAGCAACAGCCCGATCCCCATCCGGAAGTGGTGGTCATGGTGATCGGCGAATCGTCGCGCTACGACCGCTGGAGCCTGAACGGCTACGAACGCGACACCAATCCCCTGCTGAAACAGGAAAGCAACCTGGTGCCGCTGGCCGATGTCATCACGGCCGTTTCCGCCACGCGCCTGTCCGTGCCCGTCATCATCTCGCGCAAGCCGGCCACGCAAAGCCTCAAGGATGGCTTCTCGGAAAAATCCTTCCTCACCGCCTACAAGGAAGCGGGCTTCAAGACTTACTGGCTGTCGAACCAGATTTCCTTCGGCCAGTTCGACACGCCCGTGTCCGTGTTTGCCAAGGAAGCGGACGTGGTGCAATTTTTGAACCTGGGCGGCTTTACCAACAATTCGAACTTCGACCAGATCCTGTTCGACCCGTTCAAGAATGCGCTGGCCGACCCGGCGCCGAAAAAACTCATCGTGCTGCACACCCTGGGCAGCCACTGGAACTACAGCCAGCGCTACCCCAAGCAATTCGACAAGTGGCAGCCGTCGCTGTTTGGCGTCGACAAGCCCGTCTACACGGACACGGCCATCAAGCCACAGCTCAACAACAGCTACGACAGTTCCATCCTGTACACGGACTGGTTCCTGTCGAACGTGATCGGCATGCTGAAGGACGATGGCCAGCGCACCGCCCTGCGCAGCTCGCTCGTCTACGTGGCCGATCATGGCCAGACCCTGTACGACGGCACCTGCCGCCTGGCCTTCCATGGCCACAACACGCAGTTCGAATTCCACGTGCCCGCCTTCGTCTGGTATTCGCCGCAATTCCAGCAGCACTATCCGGACAAGGTGACGCAGCTGCGGCGCCATCAGAAGGCGCGCCTGTCGACCGAAAACATGTTCCACACGCTGCTCGACCTGGGCGACATCCGCTTTGCCGGCGAACAGCCCGAATGGAGCATCGCCAGTCCCCGCTTCAAGCAGCACAAGCGCTACGTCGACAGCTACGGCTGGACCAACTACGACAACGCCATCATCCGTGGCGATTGCCGCGAAGTGATCGACAAGAGCACGCCGGAAAAGCAGGACAAGTAAGGGCGGCCATCAGGCCCGTTCGAGGACGCCGCCGCAATCGGCCGGTTGCGCCATGTGCGTGCTGAGCCAGTCAAAGACGCGCCCCGCCTTGTCCGCGATACCGGCGTCAAAACCGCGCTGCGCCAGCAGGGCGATGCCGTTGGTGGCCTGCAGCACGCCGGGCGCCAGCAGCAGTGCGCCCCCGTCATCGCGACGCACGCACCACGGCGCCAGGCAGTCTTCCAGCAGCGGCCCCAGCACCAGGTTGTGCGACGAGACGATCACCAGGTGGCGCGCGGCCAGGGAATGCAGCACGGCGGCCGCGGCCGCCACCGATTCGAGGTGGTTCGTGCCGCGAAAAATCTCGTCGATCAGGAACAGCGCCGGCGCCCCCGCTTCTGCCAGCGCCAGCAATTCGCGCGCGCGCCGCAATTCGGCGATATAGAGACTTTCGCCGCCATCGAGCGAGTCCTCGTTCTGCATGCTCGAATACAGGGGCAGCATGGGCACCTGGGCCGCCTGCGCATAGCAAAAGCCGAAGGCGCGCGCACTGATCAGGTTCAACCCCACGCCGCGCAACAGGGTACTCTTGCCGATGGCATTCTGGCCCGAGATGAAGGCACCGCGGCCATCGAGCTGCAGCGACAGCGGCACGGCGCCGTCCAGCAGCGGATGCACCATGGCATCGAGCGACAACTGCCGCGCATCGGCTTCCTGCGCCCAGCAAAACTGTGCGCGACCGCGCAGGTGGCGCGCCAGAGCCAGGTCCGCCTCCAGGTCGGCCAGCAGCAGGAAACTCTGGCGCAAGAAGGCGCGTTCGCGCCGCACCACGCGCAGGCTGTGGAAGTAGCGCCGGATATTGCCCAGCATGAGCCAGTCATCATATTCGCTCAGCAGGGGAATCATCTTGATCCAGCGTACTGGCGTGATCTGGCGGTTGATCACGCCGGCAGCCCGCCCACCTTCTCGCAGATCTGCCGTGAACGCCGTATCGAGCGCGCCCAGGCGACCATGCACCAGCAGTATCTGCTGCAAGGTAAAGACGCTGCGCTCCCACGGTTTGCAACGCTCGTAAAAACGCATCTGCAACGCCATCAGCAGGAGCCAGACGGGCACCGCGACGGCCCATGCCAGCGGCGCAAACAGCCACGCGGCCAGCAGCGACACCAACAACGCCAGTGTCGGCAGCAGCAGCCAGCGGCTCCACCACGGTGGTGCTGGCGGCGCTGCACCGCACAGCAGCGCCGCCACTTCCATGTCTGCCGTGCGCAGCGGCCGCATGGCTTGCTCGATCACCGCCTGCTGTGCCGGCGCGCCCAGCAAGGCCGCGATACGCGCCCGCGAGGCGGCGTCCGCCGTGCCGCCGGCCAGGCGCTGATGCAATCGCTGCTGGCCAAGAATGCTGGTCTGATCGGCGAGCTGCATATGGTAGTCATCGACCAGCATTTCGTCCCAGGTCTGTTCATCGAGCTGGACCGGGCCAGCTTCGACCTGCTGCAACATGGCAATGTCGCTGCGGGCAAAGGGGTAATCGAATTCCGCCGGCTCGGGCAGGCTGGCAAACTGGCGCAGCCAGGGGCCCAGGCGGGCAAAAAGGGAGGGCGAAGGCGACATCATGCTCCAAAGAAGGGGACCAGCATGGCGCCGCGCGCCATCACTGCATGGGCCGCAGATCAGGTCGATTGCCAGAATATCAAGATCCATGCGCACGCGGACACCGCCTGGACAGCACGGACACGGCGGACAGCCGGACGGTCAAAATAATTCCCATTCAAATCAACGACTTGATAACTGGCATGGATCGTGCATTGGAAAAGGCATTCTCCACGAGACCTGACCATGATCCGCGATACCTCCTCTCAAGACGCCGTCCTGTCCGCCCCGCCGGGCCAGCGCCACAAGCAACGTGCCCTGCTGCTGGCCGGCGCCGTCATCGTCATTGGCGCCGCCATCGCTGCCATTGCCGGCTGGCGCAACAGCGAGCATTCCGTCAACAGCAGCCGCCTGCGCATCGCCGACGTCACGCGCGGCACCCTGATCCGCGACGCCGCCGTGAACGGCCGCGTGGTGGCCGCCATCAGTCCCACCCTGTATTCGACCACGGTAGCGACCGTGACATTGAAGGCCAAGGCCGGCGACACGGTGAACAAGGGCGACATCCTGGCCGTGCTGGAATCGCCTGACCTGTCCGACGCATTGAAGCGCGAGCAATCGAGCGTGCAGCAACTGGAAGCCGAGGTGGCGCGCCAGCAGATCCTGGCCAAGAAGCAGAAACTGCTGGCGCGCCGTGAAGCCGATACGGCGGAGATCGAGCGCCTGTCCGCACAGCGTACTTTGGAACGCTATGAAAGCGTGGCGCAGGTGGGCATCATCGCCAAGATCGATTACCAGAAGGCCAAGGATGCCTTGAATTCCGCCGACATCCGCAGCAAGCACGCCTCGCAGGCGGCGGGCCTGGAAAGCGAAGACGTGACCCTGGCCTTGAAAACCAAGGCGAATGAACTGGAACGCCAGCGCCTGAGCCGTGACAACGCCCAGCGCAGGGTCGACGAGCTGACCGTGCGCGCCCCCGTCAACGGCTTCATCGGCACGCTGTCGGTCGCCAACCGCAGCGTGGTGCAAGCCAATACGGCGCTGATGACCCTGGTCGACCTGTCGCAGCTGGAAGTGGAGCTGGAAGTGCCGGAAACGTATGTGGCCGATATCGGCCTGGGCATGAGCGCGGAAATCGAAACGGGCGCCATCAAGGCAACGGGCAAACTCTCGGCCCTGTCGCCCGAAGTGGTCAAAAACCAGGTGCTGGCGCGCGTGCGCTTCAACGGCGAACAGCCGGCCGGCCTGCGCCAGAACCAGCGCGTCACGGCACGCCTGCTGATCGACGAAAAGCCGAATGTGCTGATGCTGGCGCGCGGCCCCTTCGTCGAGGCAGAAGGCGGCCGCTACGCCTATGTCGTGCGCGACGGCGTGGCCATCCGCACGCCCATCAAGATGGGCGCCACCAGCGTCTCGGCCGTGGAAATCCTCGGCGGCCTGAAGCTGGGCGACAAGGTGGTGGTCGCCGGCACGGAAGCGTTCGAGAACGCGGCCCGCGTTTCCCTCAATTAGTCAGCTGCACCCACTCCATTCCATCAAGAGGCCCTCCATGCTGCGCATGCAAAACCTGAACAAAGTCTATCGCACTCACATGATCGAAACGCACGCGCTGCGCGGCTTCGACATCCATGTGCAACAAGGTGAGTTCGTCACCGTCACGGGGCCGTCCGGCTCCGGCAAGACGAGCTTTCTGAACATCGCTGGCCTGCTGGAAGAATTCACCGACGGCGAATACATCCTCGACGGCGTCAACGTGAAGGGCATGAACGACAATGCCCGCTCGCGCCTGCGCAATGAAAAACTCGGCTTCATCTTCCAGGGTTTTAATCTGATCCCCGACCTGTCACTGTTCGACAACGTCGACGTGCCGCTGCGCTATCGGGGCTTCAACAGCGCCGAGCGGCGCGAACGCATCGAGGATGCCTTGGCCAAGGTGGGACTGGCGTCGCGCATGAAACACTATCCGGCCGAATTGTCGGGCGGCCAGCAGCAGCGCGTGGCGATCGCGCGCGCGCTGGCCGGCTCGCCCAAACTGTTGCTGGCCGATGAACCGACCGGCAACCTGGACACGCAGATGGCGCGCGGCGTGATGGAACTGCTGGAAGACATCAACGCGCAAGGCACCACCATCCTGATGGTCACGCATGATCCCGAACTGGCACTGCGCTCGCAGCGTAACGTGCACATCATCGATGGCCAGGTGTCGGACCTGGCGCACAAGGGGCCGACGCTGGCCAGCAGCCAGGCCAAAGCCGGCAGCAACGCCGCCACTGTCTGAGGATCGCCCATGTTCCAGTACTACTTTCTGCTCGGCCTGCGCAGCCTGCGCCGCAACCCTGCCCTGACGGCACTGATGGTGCTGACCCTGGCCATCGGCGTGGCCGCCAGCATCTCTACCCTGACCATCCTGCATGTCATGTCGGGCAATCCCCTGCCGCACAAGAATGGCCGCATGTTTGTGCCGCTGGTCGACAACGGTTCCCTCTCCGGCTATACGCCGGGAAAAAAGACGGGCGACGACCAACTGAGCTACCGCGACGCCGTCAATTTCCAGAACAGCAAACTGGGCGAACGGCGCAGCGTCATGTACGGCGTGGGCGGCGCCATCGAGCCGCAGCGCAAGGACATCGGCGCCTTCACGTCGCAAGGCCTGGCCGCCTACCGCGACTTCTTTCCCATGTTCGAGACGCCCTTCCTGCATGGCCAGCCATGGAGCGAGGCAGACGATGCCGCCGGTGCCGACGTCATCGTCCTGTCGCGCAAGCTGGCGGAAAAGCTGTACGGCGACAGCAATCCTGTGGGCCAGCGCATGACGCTCATGGGTTTCCAATACCAGATCACGGGCGTGCTCGATAAATGGGAACCCGTGCCGCGCATCCATCGCATCATCGGCAGCGGCGCCTTTGGCAGCGAGGAAAGTTACTTCATCCCGTTTACCAGCGCGATCCGCCACCAGAGCAGCCATAACGGCAGCATGAACTGCAGCGGCAACCGAGAGCCGGGTTACCAGGGCACGCTCGATTCGGAATGCACGTGGATGCAGTTCTGGTTCGAGATGGCCAACGACGGCCAGCGCGGCGAATTGCAAAATTACCTCGACAGCTATGCGCAGGAACAGCGCAAGCTGGGCCGCCTGAAACGCGCTGCGCCCAACCGCTTGTTCAGCATCGATGAATGGCTGGTGCACCTGCGCGTGGTGGGTAATGACAACAAGCTGTCGGCCTGGCTTGCCTTCGGTTTTCTGGCCCTGTGCCTGGTCAACACCATCGGCCTGCTGCTGGCCAAGTTCTCGGTCCGCGCCGCCGAGGTGGGCATCCGCCGCGCACTGGGTGCCTCGCGCAGCGATATCTTCCGTCAGTTCCTCGTCGAGACCACCGTCATCGGCCTGGCCGGCGGCATTTTGGGACTGTTGCTGTCATTCGGTGCGCTGGCACTGATCGGCATGCAGTCGAAGCAGCTGACCGTCGCCGCGCACATGGACTGGGTGATGCTGGCCATGACCTTCGTCATCTCGGTGGCCGCAGCGATCCTGGCGGGCCTGCTGCCGACCTGGCGCGCCTGCCAGGTGACGCCGGCCATCCAGCTCAAATCCCAATGACAGAATCGACCGCACACGAATAGGATCACCATGGAAATCCGACCCATCCTGTCTGCGCTGATGCGCAGCAAAACCGGCGCCATCCTGGTCGCCGTGCAAGTAGCCCTGAGCCTGGCCATCCTGGCCAATGCCCTGCATATCGTCAACGTGCGCCAGGAAGTGGCGGCGCGACCCAGCGGCGTGGCGGCGGAGGGCGACGTCTTCCACCTGCTGGCGCGCAACCTGCGCCCGCTGGGGCACAACGAAGAACTCGCGCTGCAAAAGCGCCTGGCCGCGGCCGCGCGCGCCGTGCCGGGCGTCGTCTCGGTAGCGCAGGTGAGCCAGGTGCCGTTGTCGCGCAATGGCAGCAACAGCGGCTTCGCCGCCAGCCGCAAGCAGGAAAATAGTTCCGCCGTTGCCGCCGTGTATATCACGCCCGATTCCCTGATCAGGACCTGGGGGCTGAAGCTGCTGGAAGGACGCGACTTCACGCCAGGCGAGATCGTCGAAATCGACCAGAACGTGACGGAAGAATTCCCCCCGCAAGTCATCGTCACGCGGGCGATGGCCGAGAAAATCCATCCTGGTGGCGGCAGTGCCCTGGGCATGCCCCTCTTCCTGGGTACCGGCGAAGGAGCGCAGCAATTGCAAGTCGTCGGCGTCGTCGAGCGGCTGCAGAGCCAGGGTGCGGAAGTGGGTGACAAGGGAGAGTATTCGGTGCTGTTTCCCGTACGCCTGACGGGCGACGGCGATACCCTGCTGACCATCCGTGCCGAAGCGGGTCAGCGCGACCGCGTGATGAAAGAAGCCGAACAGGCCATCCGCGCAGCCACGCCGGACAAGCTGATCGTGCGCCTGCGCACGCTCGATGAAGACCGCGACACGCGCTACCGCGCCGACCGCGCGATGTCGTGGATGCTGATCACGGTCTCGGCCCTGCTGCTGCTGGTGACAGCCAGCGGCATCGTCGGCATCGCCAGCCTGTGGGTGACGCAGCGGCGCAAGCAGATCGGCGTGCGGCGTGCCCTGGGCGCGCGCCGCATCGACATCCTGCGCTATTTTTTGACGGAGAATTTCATGATCACCAGCGTCGGCGTGGCTGCTGGCGTGGTGCTGGCCCTGGCGCTGAACCAGCTGCTGGTAAGCCAGCTGGAAATGGCGCGCCTGCCCCTGCCCTACCTGCTTGGTGGCGCGGCCGTCTTCTGGCTGCTGGGCCTGGGCGCCGTGTACGGCCCGGCCTGGCGCGCGGCCAGCATTTCGCCGGCCACGGCCACCCGCAGTACCTGAAGCGGCACCTGAGTGATATGCTGCGCGCATGCCTACCGTACTGATTATTGACGACAATGCCGCCGTGGCCATCGCGCTCGACGTGCTGTTTTCCCTGCACGAGATCGACGCCGTGCGCGCCGCCTCGCCCGAGGAGGGCTTGCAACTGCTCGAACGGCACGCCATCGACCTGGTGGTGCAGGACATGAACTTCACGGCCGACACCACCTCGGGCGAGGAAGGCAGCGCGCTGTTCCACGCCATCCGCGCGCGCTACCCGGACCTGCCCGTGATCCTGCTGACGGCATGGACCCAGCTCGACGCGGCCGTCGACCTGATCAAGTCCGGCGCGGCCGACTACCTGGCCAAGCCATGGGATGACCGGCGCCTGATCGCCAGCGTGCAGAACCTGCTGGAACTGGGACAGGCCAACCGCGCGCTGCGCCAGCGCGTGGTGGTCGAGCAGCGCCAGCGCCACGCGCTGGAACACGACTTCGATTTGCGCGGCATGGTGTGGCAAGACCCGGCCACCGAAAGAGTGGTGCACCTGGCGTGCCAGGTGGCGCGGGCCGACGTGCCCGTGCTCATTTCGGGGCCGAACGGCAGCGGCAAGGAGCGCATCGCCGCCATCGTGCAAGCCAATTCGCAGGTCGCCAGCGGTCCCTTCGTGGTGCTCAATTGCGGCGCCGTGCCGGTGGAGCTGATCGAGGCGGAACTATTCGGTGCCGAGGCGGGCGCCTATACCGGCATCACGCGCGCGCGCGATGGCAAGTTCGACGCGGCCGACGGCGGCACCCTGTTCCTCGACGAGATCGGCAACCTGCCGCTGGCCGGACAAATGAAACTGCTGCGCGTGCTGGAAACGGGACGCTTCGAGCGCCTCGGCTCGAACCGCGAGCGGCAAGTGAAAGTGCGCGTCATCAGCGCCAGCAACGCCGACCTGCCGGCGATGATCAAGGCGGGCACGTTTCGCGAAGACCTGTTCTACCGCTTGAACGTGATCGAACTGCGCCTGCCGCCGCTGGCGCAGCGCCCGCTGGACATCCTGGTACTGGCGCGGCATTTCCTGGGCAGCGAAAAAACCCTGGATGCGCAGGCGCAGGCATCCCTGCTGGCGCACGGCTGGCCGGGCAATGTGCGCGAACTGAAAAATGTGATGCAGCGCGCCAGCCTGCTGACGGCCGGCCCGGTGATCGGCGCGCAGGAAACGGGCTTGCCGCTGGCGGCTGCGCCATCGCTGCGCGTGCAGCAGGATGGCGCCGCGACGGAACCGGACCGCGACAGCGTCACCGCGGCGCTCGCGCGCACGCACGGCGTGGTGGCGCAGGCGGCGCAGGAACTGGGGCTGTCGCGCCAGGCGCTGTACCGGCGCATGGAACGCCTGGGCATCGCGCGCGGCTGATGGCATACCGCCCCATGCGCCTCTCCCTGCTCACGCGCTGGACGGCGCTGATCGTCACCTTGCTGGTGCTGGGCATCGTCATCGCCCTGCTGCTCGCGCATTTCTTGCCAGGCCAGCCGCTGCTGGTGCTGGCCGGTACCCTGCTATGCGTGCTGCCAGTGGCCGTCATTACCATCCGCGCACAGCTGCAATCGATGCTGTCGCTGTTTCGCGCCTTGAGCGGCACGGTCGCCAGCTACCAGGACGGCGACTTTGGCTTCAGCTTGCGCTGGCCACAGAACGATGAACTGGCCGACCTGGTGGCGGCCCACAATGCGCTGGGCAACGTGCTGCGCAAGCAGCGCCTGGACCTGGTGCAGCGCGAACTGCTGCTCGACACCATGGTGCAAAACACGCCGGTGGCCATGCTGCTGGTGGCCGAAGGCAGCGCCATCGTCTACGCCAACCTGGCCGCGCGCCAGTTGCTGCACCACGGCCGCCGGCTCGAAGGACGCCACCTGGCCGACATCGTGCGCGAGGCGGCGCCGGCCCTGGCCGAGGCGCTGGCGCGCCGCAACGACGGCTTGTTTACCAGCGGCGAAGGGGAACAGGAAGAGGTGTATCACCTGGCGCGGCGCAGCTTCAGCCTGAACGGGCGCAAGCATGAGCTGCTGCTGCTGCGCCAGCTGACGCTGGAACTGCGGCGCCAGGAAGTGCAGACCTGGAAAAAGGTGATCCGCGTCATCAGCCATGAGCTCAACAACTCGCTGGCGCCACTGGCCTCGCTGGCCCATTCCGGCGCCGAGCTGGTACGCCGCGGCCAGACCGAGCGCCTGCCGCAAATCCTCGCCACCATCGAAGAGCGCACGCGCCACCTGGAAACCTTCATCCTCGGCTATGCGCGCTTTGCCAAGCTGCCCGCGCCGCGCCTGGCGCCGTGCGAGTGGCAACCCTTCCTCGACAGCCTGGCTTCGCAAGCGGCCTTCACGCTCGACGGCCCGCCGCCGACGCAGGCCGCCGTGTTCGATGCGGCGCAAATGCAGCAGGCACTGCTCAACCTGCTCAAGAATGCGCTGGAGTCCGGCTCCAAGCTCCAGCACATCGGGCTGCACGTCAGCCAGGCGCAAGGCCAGTTGCGCATCGAAGTGCGCGACCGGGGGCCGGGCATGAGCGGCGCCGTGCTGGAAAACGCGCTGGTGCCGTTTTACTCCACCAAGCGCAGCGGTACGGGACTGGGCCTGGCCCTGGCGCGCGAGATCGCCGAGGCGCATGGCGGACGCATCACCCTGGCCAACCGCGAAGGCGGTGGACTGGCGGTGACATTGATTCTTCCCTTCTGAACCTTGCCCCGGTTGCCGAGCCGCACCGCACCGCAAACGTATGCCATGATGCTGGCCGGCCCGGGGATATTGGGCTTCCTGGCACGGCGCCGCAAGCAATCTTGCGCTCCCCTCCCAAAAGACGCTGCGGCGTCTTTTTTCATGTGGCTGCTACACTGACGCCATGACGACCGACTTTACCTCCACCAGCCATACCGCTTTCAGCCACCCGGGCCACCCGCCGGCCACCACCACCGAACACCGCGGCATCCGCTACCTGCATCTGGGTACCAAGTGGGTGCAGGGCGCCATGCGCCTGGACAAACCCGATGCCATCGAGCTCGAATACGTGCAGATGATGATGATGTGGATGCTGTTCAAGACGCAGCCAAAACGCATCGTGCAGCTGGGACTGGGCAGCGCCGCGCTGACCAAATTCAGCTACCGCCGCTTCCCCGATGCCACGGTCACGGCCATCGAACTCAATCCGAACGTGATCGCCATCTGCGGCGCCCAGTTTGCGCTGCCGCCAAACGATGCGCGTCTCGACGTGCGCGAAATGAATGCGCTCGACTTCGTGCTCGATCCTGCCAACCATGGCACGGTCGACGCGCTGCAAGTGGACCTGTACGACGAAGAGGCGCGCGGCCCCGTGCTCGACACGCCCGAGTTCTACCGGGCCTGCTTCGACTGCCTGACGGACGACGGCATCATGTGCACGAATGTCTTCGGCGACTTCCCCAACTACGACAAGAACTTGCAGGCGATGGAACTGGTCTTCGACGCCGTCGTCTGGGTGCCGGAAACGGAGGATGAAAACATCGTCGTGCTGGCCTTCAAAAAATCGCCATCGCTCGATTTCAGCGACTTGTACGAACGCGCCGCCACCATCAAGAAGCAATTCAACCTGCCCGCCAAGAACTGGGTCAACGGCTTGAAGCAGTGGATGCAGGACCAGCAGTAAGGCCGTAGCGCCGCATCACGCCGGCAGCAGCGCGCCCAGGCGGCGCGCCAGGCCGTCCATGTTTTCGGCCGGCACCTGCGCATAACCGAGCAGGAAACCGTTCCAGCCGGCGCTCTCGCCCCTCCTCTCGCCCGTGCCATGCGCGGACAACGCCAGCGCCACGATGCCGTCCTGCGCGGCGCGGCGGCTCAACGCCAGGTCATCCCACTGCACGTCTTGAAAACGCAGCGCCAGGTGCATGCCGGCCGTGCCGCCATGGATGACCGCGCCCGCACACGCATGGCGCTGCAATGCCTCGCTCAAGGCGTCGCGGCGCTGGCAATACAGGCGACGCATGCGACGCACATGGCGCGCAAACAGGCCGCTGCGCAGGAACTCGGCCAGCGCCAGCTGTTCGGCCACGCGCCCCCGTGTGGCGCCCTGCGCCTGCATCTGCGCGAAGGCCCCGGCCAGCCCTGACGGCACGACAATAAAGGCCAGCCGCAAGGCCGGAAACATGGTCTTGCTGAACGTGCCCAGATACACGACGGGCGCATCGGCCACCAGTCCCTGCATGGCCGCCAGGGGTGGGCCGCCATGGCGAAATTCGCTGTCGTAATCGTCTTCGATGATCAGGGCACCGGTGGCGCGGGCACGTTCGAGCAGCGCCATGCGGCGCGCGGGACTGAGCACGCTGCCGGTCGGATACTGGTGCGATGGCGTGGTGTAGATCAGGCGCGGCGGCGCCGCGTTCCAGTCGTCGTCCGTCGGCGCGATGCCATCCATGTCGACGGCAATGCCCGTCACCTGCAGCCCGGCGCCACGCCCCGCCGCCAGCGCGCCGCCATAGCCGGGGTGCTCGATCCACAAGGTGTCGCCCTGGTCGGCAAAGGCGCGCAGGCACACATCGAGGCTGCTCTGCGTGCCGTCCGTGATGAACACCTGGCCGGCATCGCAGACGACGCCGCGCGCGGCGCGCAAATGGTCGGCGATGGCCATGCGCAGCTGCGGCTCACCGGCAGGGTCGCCGTAATTGAGCTGGCGCGGCGTCAGCGCGCGCCATGCGCGGTCCAGCATGCGCCGCCACTGCGCCAGCGGGAATTCGTCCAGCGCCGGCACGCCAGGCGCGAACGCCCCCATCGCGTCGGCGGGAAACACCACCGTCGCATTCACATCCTGTCCCGCCACGCCGCGCAAATGTTGTGCGCGGCGCGACAAGCCGTCCTTGCTGCCGGCCGGTGGCGCGACCACCGGCTGGCCAACGTTGCCGGCGACCACGGTGCCGCGCCGGTCCGGCAAGACAAACCCTTCGCTGGCCAGCTGCTCGTAGGCATACAGCACGGTATTGCGCGCCAGTCCCAGTTCCGCCGCCAGCACGCGCGTGGCGGCCAGACGCGCACCTGGCGCCAGCTGGCCACCGCGGATCGCCGCGCGCAGGCATTCATGCAGCAGGCGCTGGCGCGACCAGCCCCGCTCGCGGTGCGTGCGTTCGAAAGCGTTCAGCAGCAATGCATAATCCATGCGACTCCCGTTATGGCTCCAAATTATTTCTAACTTCTGGATCTTTTTTCAGGGCCAGATGCCGATTATAGTGCGGCCTGCTTCCTCAACCAACCGGATTTTCGCCATGACCGCTATCGCCCTCCCTCCCAGCCCCCGTACCCGCGTGCGCCGTGTCGCCGAACTGGCCAGCTACGAGCAAGCCACCCTGTATGCCATCGTCGACGCCGCCTTCCTGTGCCATATCGCCTTCCGCGACGACAAGGGCAGCCATTGCATCCCGACCGCCTGCTGGCGCATCGACGGCCACCTGTACATCCATGGCTCGAACGGCAGCCGCATGCTCAAGCAACTCGTCAACGACACCGACGTGTGCGTGACCATCACCCATCTCGACGGCCTGGTGCTGGCGCGCTCGGCCTTCAATCACACCATGAACTACCGCTCGGCGATGGTGTACGGGCGCTTTGACAAGGTGGCCGACATCGGCCAGCAGCATGCGGCCATGGATGCGCTGATGGAAAAGCTGGCGCCGGGACGCCTGGCGCAGGTGCGCGGCGGCAGCGCCAAGGAATACGCGGCCACCACCGTGCTGCGCATCGCGCTCGACGAATGCGCCGTCAAGCAGCGCAAGGGTGGCCCGCTCGACGACGCGGGCGACATGGCACACGTCGTCTGGACGGGCGAACTGCCTTTTACGCACGGCCGTGGCGCGGCCATCGCCGATGCGCTCAATACCAGCGACATGCCCGCATATGCCGCCGCATGGCTGGCGGAATCCGCTTGACCGGCCAGCGTGCTTGCCCGATGATCGGCGTTGATGGCGATCGCCACCAATCGACCCCCTCATGAATGGAGCAGATGATGATGAAGCGAGTATCCCTGGCCGCGGCCCTGACGGTCATGCTGGCCTGCGGCGGCAGCGGCGCAGTGCTGGCGGCCGACAGCAGCGACGCAGCCCTGAAGGCGGCCATTGCCGGCAGTGCGCGCACGCCCGCCAACGCGCTACGCGACAGCGCCCGGCACCCGTATGAGACATTGACGTTCTTCGGCATCAAGCCGGGCATGACGGTGGTGGAGCTGGCGCCCGGCGGCGGCTGGTACACGGAAATTCTGGCACCCTACCTGCGCGAGAATGGCAAGCTGATCGCCGCCGGCAACGATCCGCAGTCAAGCAGCGAAGGCGCACGCCGCGGCGCGGCGCGCTTCCAGCAAAAACTCGACGCCAATCCGGCCGCTTTCGGCAAGGTGGAAATCGGCGCCTTCGCGCCGCCCACCACCTACCGCATCGCGCCCAAGGGCACGGCCGACATGGTGCTCACCTTCCGCAATATCCACAACTGGATACCGATCGGCGAAGCAGGCATGCAGACCTTGTTCAAGGAAGTGTATGACAGCCTGAAACCGGGCGGCGTATTCGGCGTCGTCGAGCACCGCCTGCCGGCCAGCAAGGCGCAAGATGCCACGGCCAGCAGCGGCTACATGCACGAAGCGTATGTGATCAAGCTGGCCGAAGGCGCAGGTTTCAGGCTGGCGGCCAAGTCCGACATCAACGCCAATCCGAAAGACCATGCCGACCACCAGGGCGGCGTCTGGGCGTTGCCGCCGACCTACGCCAACAAGGATGTCGAGCGGGCCAAATACACGGCCATCGGCGAGAGCGACCGCATGACCCTGAAGTTCGTCAAGCCATAATGTGCAGAAGGCCACCTCACGGTGGCCTTCTGATTCCTGCTTTACTTCTTGCCTTCCTTCGGCTTTACCGGCGCCAGGTTCAGGTCCTGGAAATCGTAGCTGAAATCCGTCTCGGCCGACACGGGCGCCATTTTGACCCTGTCGATGCTGCCATCGGGATTGAGCGAGAACGTCACGTAGGCGTCGGCGTTGAAATTGCGCTCCTTCCAGCGCACGATGAAGGTGTCGTGCTGCCAGTGTTCCAGCTCGCCCGTCAGGTCCGGCGTGCGCGTGAAGCTGAGGATGTGCTTTTTGCCTTCCGGCTTGATCACGACCTTGCCATACCAGGCGTCTTCATACTCGCCGTCATACGCGGCCAGCGGCAACGATGGCTGCGATTTGGCCGCGCGCGCGCTCGACGCCTTGCCCTGCTTCTTGACTTCTTCGGCATGCTGGTCCTGCTCCACCTTGGCCACCAGCGCCAGCCAGTCCGACGGCGCCGCCTGCAGGTAATGGTCGAGGATGCGCCATTGCAGTGCCGTCATGGAGCCGCCATTTTCCGCATTGGTGAGTATGGCCACACCCAGTTTCGCTTCCGGCACCATCACCACGCGCGAATAAAATCCCTGTAGCGCGCCGCCGTGCATGGCCACTTTCATGCCCTTGTAATCGCGCAGCTGAAAGCCCAGGCCATACGCGCTGAAGTTCGGTTTTGTGGCGGCCAGCGACGGTTTAGGCTCGGCAATCTTGATCGGCGTTTGCGCCGTCCACATTTCACGGCTCTGCTTTTCGCTGAACAGGCGCGCGTCCTTGCCATCCTTGTCTTTCACGCCGGCGATCTTGCCTTCGTCGAGCAGCACCATCATCCACTTGGCGATATCTTCCGCATTCGTGTTGATGCCGACGGCGCCCACGGCGTTCGGCACGGGCATCGATTTGACGGCGGCGATCTTGCCGTCGATCTTGCTGTGCGCATTGGCGACGTCGGGGTTACCGGCGTTTTCAAGCAGGCTGGTGGTGGTGCCCGTCATGCCCAGCGGCGCCAGGATGCGTTCGTGCATCGCCTCGCCCCAGCTCTTGCCCGCCTTGTCGGCGATGATCTTGCCGGCCACGATATACAGCAGGTTATCGTAGGCATAGCTGTTGCGAAAACTCGTGGCCGGACGGATGTAGCGCAGCTTCTCGATGATCTCGTCGGTGGAAAACGTGGTGGTGGGCCACCACAGCAAATCGCCTGCCCCCAGCCCCAGGCCACTGCGGTGCGTCAGCAAGTCGCGGATGGTCATGGCGCCCGTCACGTAGGAATCGTGCATCTGGAAGCCGGGCAAATGTTTGGTGACGGGATCGTCCCAGGCCAGCTTGCCTTCGTCGACCAGCATGGCCAGCGCGGCGGCCGTGAAACCCTTCGAGTTCGATGCCACTTCGAACAGCGTCCTGGCGTCGACGGATGCCGGTTCGCCCAGCTTGCGTACGCCGAAACCCCTGGCGGTGATGACCTTGCCATCCTTGACGATGGCGATCGCCATGCCGGGTACGTCGAACACTTTCAGGGCGGTGGCGACGTCGCGCTCAAGATCGAAGGCGGGCGCGGGGGCAGGCGCAGCGGCAACGACGGGGGCGGCGTCAAAGGCCAGCGCCGGCAAGGCTATGCTCGAAAACGCCAGCACGATGGCGGCGGCGAGGCGGTTCATGGTATGCATGGTCAGGATGTCCAAATAAGGTTCAATGCGCTTGCGCGGCCATCAATTTATCGACGCTTTCCTGCGTCACCGGGTGGTAGCGTTCGCGCGCCTGCGCATACACGTCCTTGGCCCAGGCGTGGCCTTGCGGCGTCTTCATCAAGGCGCTGTACAGGGGCACGACGAACTTCTGGCGACCCACGCTCATCAGGAATGCCTGCAAGGGCTGGTGCACGTCGTAGCCAGCGTTCACGGAGGCCAGATAGAAGCGGTAGGCCACTTCATTATTGCCGCTCTTGCCCACACCGTAGTCCTGGTCCAGCTCACGCAATTGCGCCGCGCTGGCCTTGTTGTTGATGTCGTTCAGGAAGTGCATCGATTCGATGGCAATCCACTTGTCCATGCCCAGGTCTTTGGTGGACAGCTCGCCCTTGAGCCAGGCGTCACGGTGCTGGTCGAGCAGCGCCAGGCGCGGCGAGACAACGCGCTGCGCGCTGGCCGGCACGCCGGTGCCATACAGCCATTCATCGAGTTCCGCTTGCGGCATCACGTCCGGATGCTGCGCCAGCAGGTTCTTGCGCAGGTAGGCGATAAACTGCTCCGTCGTCACGCTCTGGAACGCGTGCTGGTCGAACCAACCGCGCAGGAAAGGATCGAACACGGCGCGGCCGGCACGGCGCTCCATGGTGGCCAGGAACCAGGCGCCCTTCGGATAAATGATGCCGTCATCCGTATACGTTTCCGCGGGATTGGCGTCCGCGTCGCGCGTGATCAGCGCCGTTTTCGCGGCCGGCAATTCGCGGATCGAGGCAGCCAGTTCTTCCTGGTCGACCTGCACGCCCATCTGCGCCACTTCGCTGCCATACAGCTGCTCGACGATGCGCGTGGTGACGTAGGTGGTGAAACCTTCGTTGAGCCACATGTGCTTCCATGACGCGTTGGTAACCAGGTTGCCCGACCACGAGTGAGCCAGTTCATGCGCGATCAGGTCGACCAGGCTGCGGTCGCCCGCGATCATGGTCGGCGTGAGGAAGGTCAGGCGCGGGTTTTCCATGCCGCCGTAGGGGAACGATGGCGGCAGCACGATCATGTCGTAGCGCCCCCAGCCATACGGGCCGTACAGCGCTTCGGCTGCCTGAATCATCTTTTCCGTGTCGGCCAGCTCGTACTCGGCCGCCTTGATGCGCGGCGGCTCGGCATACACGGCCGAACGGGGGCCGAGTTTGCGCACTTCCAGTTCGCCGATGGCAATGGCCAGCAGGTACGATGGAATCGGCTGCGGCATCCTGAATTTCCAGCCGCCCTTGCCCGTCGCCTTCTCGTCATTCTCGGCGCTCATCACGACGCGCATGCCCGCTGGCGCCTCGATGCGCGCGCTGTAGGTAAAACGCACGGCCGGCGTATCCTGCGATGGCACCCACGAGCGGGCGTTGATGCTTTGCGACTGGCTGAACATGAAAGGCAGCTTGCCCGACATGGTTTGCCGCGGCGTGAGCCACTGCAGCGCGATGGCGTTCGGCGCCGTATGGTAATAGACGCGCACTTTGCCCGGCTGGCCCGTGGTGGTGATGCGCAGCGCCTGACCCTTTTCCGGGTCGGCCTTGTCCAGCTGGTACGGCGCCATCTGCCATGCGCCGCGCTTGTCCTGTACCTGCACTTTCGCGATCGACAAATCGCGCGTATCGAGCACCAGCGTGCGCGCCGCCGGATCGATCCAGTTCAAGGACAGCTCGGCATAGCCGGAGAGCGTCTTTTGCTTGAAATCGGCTTTCAGGTCCAGCTGCAGGTCGCGCGTACGCACCTGGTCGTAACGCGCGTAGCTGAGGGGATCGGCGTGCGCTGCCAGGGTCACCTGGCAAAGTAGCGCACAGCCCAGCGCGCGCAGGAAGGTCAAAGTTTGCATGGTCGTCTTTTGAATGATTTGCGAAAGCCCCGGTCCGTGTGCGCCGGGGCGTCGCGCAGAATAGCACTTCCGGCGCAGGCCGGCAGAAAAAAGCGCCGGACTGGCCGGCGCTTTTTCCCTATTTCGTCTCGCTCTTGGCTTCCGGCTTGGCCTCGGGCGCCTTCAGCGGCGTATTAAAATCCTTCATCAGGTTATTCTTGTCGCGGTCCAGCTTGAACAGTTCCAGGCGCGACGGCGTAATTTTTCTCGGCCAGGCGTTGTTGCTGGTGTCGATGTCGGCCGTTTCCCAGTACGGGTCTTGTACCAGCCCCACCATCGGCTCGTCCGTGACGATGACCTTGCTGATCTTGTGCGGCGCATAGCGCCACACTTCGGCCGGCACGCGCTCGATGATCTTCTTGCCGCTTTTCAGTTCGATTTCCAGGATCAGCGGCATCACCAGGCCGCCGAGATTCGAGAAATCGACCAGGTACAGATGCTTGCCCATATTATGCTGCTCCAGCAGTTTTCTTTCCCATGGCTCCAGCGTTTCCTGCTCTTCCGCATAGCTGTTGCGGTCCTTGTTGGTGACCGTGAATTCATCGTGCCGGTTATAGAAATCCTTCAGCGCGGGGTCCAGCTCCACCTTCTTCGGCAGCGCCTTGTTGCGCTGGTCCGAGATCGAGATGGGCTGCGCCGCCTTCTGCGCCTTCTTCCACGCCTTTTCCGTTTCCGGATTTTTCGTGCTCACGCCATATTCGCTGATGCCGTCGATGCTGATGTCGACCGCGTCGGTGGTATAGAACCAGCCGCGCCAGAACCAGTCCAGGTCAGTGCCGGAAGCGTCTTCCATGCTGCGGAAAAAGTCGGCCGGCGTGGGCCGCTTGAACTTCCAGCGCAAGGCGTATTGCTTGAAGGCGAAGTCGAACAGTTCGCGCCCGAGGATGGTCTCGCGCAGGATGTTGAGGGCCGTGGCCGGCTTGTCGTAGGCGTTCGCCGTGAACTGCAGCAAGGACTCGGAATTGGTCATGATGGGCACCTGGTTCTGGCTGCGCATGTAGTCGACGATCTTGCGCGGCTCGCCATTCCAGGACGGAAAATGCTCTTCCCACGCCTGCTCGGCCAGGTACTGCAGGAAGGAATTGAGGCCCTCGTCCATCCACGTCCACTGGCGCTCGTCCGAATTGACGATCATGGGAAAATAATTGTGGCCCACTTCATGGATGATCACGCCGATCAGGTCATATTTTGCCGTCTTCGAATAGGTCAGCGCTCCCGTCTTCTTGTCCTTCACGGGGCGCCCGCCATTGAACGCAATCATCGGATACTCCATGCCGCCCACGGCGCCGTTGACGGAAATCGCGTTCGGATACGGGTAATCGAAACTGTACTTGTTGTACTGTTCGATGGCGTGCACGACGGCGCGCGTGCTGTACTGCTGCCACAGCGGGTTGCCCTCGTTCGGATAGTACGACATGGCCATCACGCGCTTGCCGCCGCTATTTAGCCCCTGCGCATCCCAGATGAACTTGCGGCTCGACGCCCACGCCACGTCGCGCACATTGGCCGCCTTGAAGTGCCAGGTTTTCATCCCCGCCGCCCGGCCCTTTTCCGCCGCCAGCGCTTCGGCGGGCGTGATCACCAGCAGCGGCGTATTGCTGTTTTTCGCCTGCGCCAGGCGCTCGCGCTGCACCGCGCTCAACACGCTGGCAGGATTTTGCAGCTCGCCCGTGGCGGCCACCACATGGTCGCCCGGCACCGTCAGATACAGTTCGTAGTCGCCAAATTCCAGCGTGAATTCGCCGGAGCCGAGGAATTGCTTGTGTTGCCAGCCAACGGCGTCGTAATACGCGGCCATGCGCGGAAACCACTGTGCGATCTGGAAAATCGTGTTCTTGTCGTCTTCAAAATATTCATAGCCGGAGCGCTCGACCAGCACCTTCTGGTCATTGATTTTGTAGGACCAGTCGATGCCAAAGCTGATGCTCTGGCCGGGCGCCAGCGCCACCGGCAAATCGATGCGCAGCATGGTCTGGTTGACCACATACGGCAGCGGCTTGCCGCTGGCCGCTTTCACGGCGGTGAGCTTGAAGCCGCCGTCGAATTCGCGGCCCGCATGGAGGGCGCGCAAGTCTTCGAATTTCAGCGCTTCCTCTTCGGTGCCGCTGAGCCAGGCCTGGCGCGACGGCGCGCTCAATACGCGGCGCTGGTCCGCATCCTGGCGCAAGCCATTCTGGTCCAGCTGCAGCCACAGATACGCGAGGCTGTCCGGCGAGCGGTTGTGATAGGTGATCTGCTCGCTGGCCGTGATTTCGCGGCGCGCCTCGTCCAAGGTGGCGCGGATCACGTAATCGGCGCGCTGCTGCCAGTAGGCGTGGCCCGGCGCACCGGACGCCGTGCGGTAGTTATTCGGCGTGGGCAGCAATTCTTCCAGCTGGCGGAACTTGTCGTCGAAGGGCGCGGCGGCGCACAGGCCGGGCAAGGGAGCAAACAAGGTCAGGCACAAGGCAAGCAAGCGGACAAGGACCGGCATGGCGCATTCCATCTGGGAGTCGTGGACAGACTGCATTCTAAGTCGAGTCTGTTTGCAAAGCGCTCATTGTTGTGGAAGTCCCACACACCAGCCAGTGCCATGCCCCGGCAGCACTGGCGCCGGCACGGGCATTGGCGTATGATGCGCCTCGAACATTGGGGAGTAGTCGTCCCGCGGTCATGCCGCGGGAACCTGTATCAACATAATTGGCCCGCAGGCCATGGTGCAGGTGGTTGCAGAACTTGACGAGACCATTGATCCAGGGCGGCCGCATGGGCCGGAGTCGCCCATGGATCATTGGTTAATTCGTCCGGCCCGCGTACCTCTTGCAATCTCATGGAAGCATTCCTCATCTCCACCGGCATCGTCGGTCTCGCTGAAATCGGCGACAAAACCCAACTCCTGGCCTTTTTGCTGGCGGCCAAATTCCGCAAGCCTTTGCCCATCGTGCTGGCCATTTTCGTCGCCACCGTCGCCAACCACGCGTTTGCCGCCGCCGTCGGCGCCTGGATCACCAGCATGCTGGGGCCCGACGTACTGCGCTGGGTACTCGGCGTCTCCTTTTTGGCAATGGCGGCCTGGACCCTGATCCCCGACAAGCTCGACGAAGACGAGACGAAGCTGGCCAAGTATGGCGTCTTCCTGACCACCCTGATCGCCTTCTTCATGGCGGAAATGGGAGATAAAACGCAGGTGGCGACCGTGGCGCTGGCGGCGCGCTACCACGACATTGTTTCCGTCGTGCTGGGCACCACCTTCGGCATGATGCTGGCCAACGTGCCGGCCGTCTACCTGGGCGACAAGATCGCCAACCGCGTGTCGCTGCGTCTGGTACACGGCATCGCGGCGCTGGTGTTTGCCGTGCTGGGCGTGGCGACCCTGCTGGGCGCGGGCGCGGCCCTGGGCTTCTGACCAATGTCGGCAACATGCATGCCGGCGCGCTGATCCCGAACGGTCAGCGCGCTTTCTTGAGACATGGGCAAGACTACACCAGCAATAGCACCGCATACTCGCGGCCCTGGTCGCGCAGGGCGATGCTGTTGCCCTCCTGCGCCACGCCATCGAGCGACAGTCCTGCGGGCCGCCCCTGTGCCCTTTCCACCGTGATGGCATAGCTGCTGGCACCGAAGCGGTAATGCAGCTTGAAGCTGTCCCATTCGGCCGGCATGGTCGGCAACACACGCAGCATGTTCGCTTCGCGCGTCAAGCCGAGCAGGGATTCGACGATCAGCCGGTACAGCCAGCCAGACGACCCCGTGTACCAGCTCCAGCCGCCGCGCCCCACGTGCGGCGCCACGGCATACACGTCGGCAGTCACCACATACGGCTCGACCTTGTAGCGTTGCACCGCCTGCGCATCCACGCCATGGCATACGGGATTGATCATGCGCAGCAGTTCCCACGCCTTTTCGCCATCGCCCATGCGGGCAAACGCCATCGCCGTCCAGATGGCCGCATGCGTGTACTGACCACCGTTCTCGCGCACGCCCGGCACATAGCCGCGGATATAGCCGGGATTGAGGTCGGATTTGTCGAACGGCGGATCGAGCAGCTGAATCACGCCGGAATCTCGGCGCACCAGGCGCGCATCGACCTGGCGCATGGCGCCGGCCACGCGCTCCTTGTTGGCCGCGCCCGACAGCACGCCCCAGCTTTGCGAAATCGAATCGATCTGGCATTCCTCGTTCGTATGCGAACCCAAGGGTGTGCCGTCGTCGAAGTAGGCACGCCGGTACCACTCGCCATCCCACGCATGTTCCTCGACATTGGCCGCCAGTTTCACGGCTTCGTCGCGGCAGAATTGGGCGAACGCCGCGTCGCCGCGCAGCACGGCCACCTCGGCGAAGCGCTGCAGCACTTCGTACAGGAAGAAGGCCAGCCACACGCTCTCGCCCTTGCCGTGTTCGCCCACCTTGTCCATGCCGTCATTCCAGTCGCAGGAGCCCATCAGGGGCAAGCCGTGCACACCCAGGCGCAAGCCGTGGCGGATGGCGCGCACGCAGTGCTCGTACAGGTCGGCCGACTCGCCCGAACGCACGGGCAAGTCGTAATAGGAATCCTCTTCCGGCTTGACGGCGCGTCCCTCGATGAAGGGCGCCACTTCGGACAGCACGTTGACGTCGCCCGTGGCAATCACATAGCGGCAGGCGGCCAGCGGCAGCCACAGGTAATCATCGGAGCAGTGCGTGCGCACGCCCCGGTCCGACGGCGGATGCCACCAATGCTGTACGTCGCCTTCCACAAACTGGTGCGCCGCGCACAGCAGCAAATGGCCGCGCAGCAGTTGCGGCGCCGTGTGGATCATGGCCATCGCATCTTGCAGCTGGTCGCGGAAACCGTAGGCGCCACCCGACTGG
Source organism: Janthinobacterium sp. SUN073 (assembly GCF_030397665.1). Lineage (GTDB taxonomy): Bacteria > Pseudomonadota > Gammaproteobacteria > Burkholderiales > Burkholderiaceae_D > Janthinobacterium. The sequence continues at coordinate 27,448 of NZ_JAPUBT010000017.1, forward strand.
TAATAGCCGCTGCGCGCCCACAAACGGCAGGCGATGGTCTGGTACATCAGCCAGCCATTGGCGATCACGTCCAGCGATGGATCGGGCGTTTCGATGCGCACGGCGCCCAGCGTGCTCTCCCAGTGCGCACGCACCGCGTCGAGCGCCATACGGGCCGCATCCTTGCCCGCATGGCGCTGCACCATGGTACTGGCGTCGGCATTGCGGCGCCCGCCCACGCCGAGAAGGAAGACGATTTCGCGCTCCTGCCCCGGTTGCAGTTCAAACGGCACCTGGATCGCTGCGCACGGGTCCAGCCCCGTGCCCGCCTTGCCGGACAGGCGCACGCGCCGCAGCGCCGCCGGCTGCGCCAGACTGCCATTACGGCCGATGAATTCATTGCGGTCGCAGGTGATGGAGCGGATGCTGGCGTCGGTATTGAAAAAGCCGACACGGCCTGAAAACTCCGTGTTGTAGTTATTGCGGGCAAACAGCGCGCCGCTGATGGTGTCGACCTCGGTCGCCACGTGCATGCAGGACTTGGCGCGCAGGTCGGCCATCACCCATTCCACATAACCGGTAACGGACAGGCGGCGCGGCACGCCGCTGTCGTTGCGCACCTTGATGACGGAATATTTGACGGCCGCGTCGAGCGCCACATAGGTACACAATTCGGTGGCGATACCGCCCTCGCTGTGTTCAAACATGCTGTAGCCAAAGCCATGGCGCGTCACGTAGTCGCCACTACCGCGCGCCGGCAGGGCCGACGGCGACCAGAACTGGCCGGTTTGCTCGTCGCGCACGTAAAACGCTTCGCCGGACAGGTCGGACACGGGGTCGTTCTGCCATGGCGTGAGGCGGAATTCATGCGCATTCTCGCTCCACGTATACGCCTGGCCGCCTTCCGACACCACTGTGCCGAATTGCGCGTTGGCCAGCACGTTCGACCAGGGCGCCGGCGTCTGTGTGCCTTCGCCCGTGGTGATCACATATTCGCGCCCATCGGGTGTGAAACCACCGAGGCCATTTTCCAGGATCAGCGCGCGCTTTGACGCCCGGTGCGGCACACCGCCCTGTTCGCGGGCCGAGTCCTGCAGCAGCGGCGGCATGCGCAGTACAGGGCTGGGCGGACGCTTGACCTGCTCGGCCAGGGTGCCGCGCAAGTCGCTGATGATGGCGCGCGCCACCGATTGCAGCAAGATGCGGTCTTCGTTGGCGATTTGCTCGGCCAGGCGCACGAAAATACCGCCCGGACGGTCGATCGCCTGCGCATCGATGCCCGAGGCGATCAGGCCCATGATCTGGTCGTGCAGCAGCTGGCGGTAGCCCGACTGTTCCTCGTACCAGATCACCAGGTCGACGATCAATCCTTTCAGGCGCCAGTAGGCATGCGCCTGCACCATCTGGCGCGCCAGTTCGATATTGGCAGCGTCGCGTATCTGCAGCAGCACGATGGGCAAGTCGCCGGAAATGGCATACGCCCACAGGCCGGACTGGCCGCGCTGGTTCTTGATCAGGATGCCGGCCTCGGCACGCAGGGTCGCATTCGGGTAGATCACGGCATTGGCCAGGCGCGCATACAACTGCGCGTCCGCTTCGCTGGCATTCAACTGGCGCAGCACCACCTGGCTGTGCGTCCAGGCCAGTTCGAACACGCGGTCGGCCAGGTGGCGATCCTGGTATTTGTCGATCAGGTGCAGCGCCGCCTCGCGCTGTTCCACCATGCCGGTCACGCTATCGACCGTGACCGCCTGGTCCGGTTCGAGCGTGATGACGTAACGGATGGCCACGATGGGGTCGAGCACGGAACCGTGGCCGCCACCGAGCGGACCACTATCCTGCAGCGCCTGCGGCAGCTGCGCCGTGTTGCCGCGGCCGATAAAGCGCGCGCGGTCCGTCTCGAACGACACGGCATAGTGCTCGATATCGTGCACGGTCATCACATGCAGCAGCCACGGCATCTGCTCGTCTTTCGAGCGGGGCCGGCGCGTGCATAAAATCGCATTTTCATGCGCCAGGATTTCCGTCTGCACGAACAGCTTGCTGAACGCGGGATGCGCCGCATCGGCCGCCGCCGGCGCCATCACCACTTCGGCAAAGCTGGTGATCTCGATGCGCCGCTGGCGGTTCGAATTGTTGCTGATACGCGTGCGCCGGATTTCGATGTCGTCCTCGGGCGAAACGACGATTTCCGTGTACAGGTCGAGGCCATGGTCGGCACGGCGAAATTCCGCCCGCCCTTCGGAGAAAATCACTTCGTATTTCTTCGGTTCGACCAGGGTCGGTTGATACATGGTGGACCAGACGGCACCGTCGTCGAGGTCGCGCAGGTAGCAGAAATTGCCCCAGTTATCGCGCGTGCTGTCCTCGCGCCAGCGCGTCACGGACAAGTCTTTCCAGCGGCTGTAGCTGCCGCCCGCATTGCTCACCATGACGTGGTAGCGGCCATTCGACAGCAGCTGCGTTTCGGGCACGGCGCTGTTGGCCTGGGTGAGGATGCGCATCGGCATGGCCTGTTCGGGCGCGCCGCTGCGCAGCACCGCCAGTTCGGCCGTGTTCGAATAAAACGCGCCTGCCTGCGGCGTGCGTTCCTGCAGCACCAGCAAGGCCGATTGCAGCAGCGGATCGGACTCGAAACGGCGCTGCATGGGGCGGTCGTGCAACAGGTAGCTGAGGGCCAAAAAGCCCATGCCCTGGTGATGCACCATGAACGAACGGATGACGGCGCTGGCCTGCCCGCGCGGCAGGCGCGCCGTAGTGAAATCGATGGCTTCAAAAAAACCATAGCGGCCCATGTAGCCGGCCGCCTGCATGCGCTGCAGGTTCTGGCACGACGCTTCCGGCTGCACCATCAAACCCATCATGCTGGCGTATGGCGCCACCACCAGGTCGTCGGCCAGGCCCCGCTTCAGGCCCAACCCCGGCACGCCAAAGGCGCGGTACTGGTAATTCAGGCTGGCGTCGACCGTGTTGTAGCCGGATTCGGAAATCCCCCACGGCACGTCGCGCTGGCGGCCATAGTCGATCTGCGCCTCGATGACGGAGTGATAGGTCTGGTCGAGCAGTGTGTTCGGATAATTCGGCATCACCAGGAGCGGCATCAGATACTCGAACATCGAGCCGCTCCACGACAACAGCACGGGCTGACCCGCCACCATGCACAGCTGGCGGCCCAGCGCGAACCAATGCTCCTGCGGCAGCTGGCCCTGGGCGATGGCGATGAAGCTGGCCAGGCGCACTTCGGATGCGAGCAAGTCGTAGTAGCTGGGGTCGAGGCGCCGTTCGCTGACGTTGTAGCCGATGGCCAGCAGTTTGGTCGACGGGTTGTACAGAAACGCGTATTCGATCTGCGCAAAATCGCGCGCCTGGCCCGCCGCATGGGCGATGTCGCGCATGTGACGGCCCGCCTGTTCGCGGCCTTGCACCAGCCATGCGGCCAGCTCGGAAGGCAGGCCTTCCGGCGCCTCCAGATTGGCCAGTTCGCGCAGGGTCGGCACGCGCAGCCACGCCGCATCGAGGCCTGCCTGTGCCGCCCATGGCGCCAGTTGCAGCAACTCGGCCAGCGCCGCGCGGCACTGGCGCGCCAGCGCGCCGCTCCACATGGCCAGTTCGCCATCCTCGCTTTGCAGGGTCAGCGACAGCAGCGCGTCGGCCGCGCCATTCGCCGCACTCAGGTAGGCATGCCATGCGGGCAGGCTGGCTGGCACGGCCGGCATCTGCAGCAGCGCCAGCGATGCGCGCACCGCCTTGCCTTCGCCTTCGGCGGCGATGAATTCCTGCAGTACCTGCGCCGTCGTGCGGATGCCGTCCACGATCTGTGGCCCCATGATGGGGGCGTCGTACAGTTCCACCAGGCCGGGCTGCAAGGTCAGCAGATGGCCGGCCAGGTTGCCGCTGTCGACCGTCGAGATGTACATGGGCTGCAGCGCCTTGAGCGTTTGCGTGTCGTACCAGTTGTAGAAATGCCCCTGGAAGCGCTCCAGTTCGCCCATGCTGCGCAAGGTGGCGCGGCTGCGCTCGATCAACTGGCCCATGGTGATATAGCCGAAATCGTAGGCCGTCAGGTTGGCCAGCAGGGCCAGGCCGATATTCGTCGGGGAGGTGCGGTGCGCCACCACCAGGTTCGGATGCTCCTGCATGTTATCGGGCGGCAGCCAGTGATCGTCCGGTCCGACGAAGGTCTCGAAATAGGCCCAGGTCTTGCGCGCCACGCCATGCAGGAAACGCCCCTGCTCGGCCGACAGGCGCGCCACGGCCCGTTCAATGGGGCGGCTGATCCACCAGGCGATGGCAGGTGCGACCAGCCACAGCAGCAGCACCACGGCGGCAGCCGGCAACGCCGCCGGGCGCCAGTGCAGCAAGGCGGCAAAGGTGACCAGCGCCAGCGCGGGCGAGCACCACATGGCGCGCCAGCTGTCTGCCTGCGAGCCGGAAGACGTATGCAGGTTCGAGGCGCGCCAGTCGAGCAAATGCTTGTGCGACACGCCCAGACGCCACAGGGTGCGCGCGATGGCATCGAGGCTGATCCATGCTTCGTACGGCAGGAAGACGAGGGTCAGCATGGCATGCGAAAACTGCACGCCGCAGCGCCGCTCGAACGCGGCCAGATGCTGGCGCCACAGGGTGTCGCGCGGTTTGCGCAGCAGATCGTACAGGGCCGAAAAAACGGGCGGCAGGAAGATGATGGCCAGCACCGCCACGCTCCAGAAAACCACGTGCGGCAAGAAACCCCACACCAGCAGCAGCGACAGGGTGGTGGCCGGCGCCACGATGCTGCGGCGCAGGTTGTCGAACAGCTTCCAGCGCGACAGCATCGACAAGGGATTGCGTTCGCGCTTGCCGGCGCGGCCCGGCACGCGGCCCAGCAACCAGCCGATCAGCTGCCAGTCGCCGCGTATCCAGCGCTGGCGGCGGCTCACGTCGGCGTCGTAGCGGGCCGGGTATTCCTCATACAGCTGCGAGTCGCTGAGCAAGCCGGCGCGCAGGTAGCAGCCTTCCAATAAATCGTGGCTGAGGATTTTATTGTCGGGCAGGCGCTGGCCCAGCACGCGCTCGAACATGTCGAGGTCATAGATGCCCTTGCCGATGAAGGAGCCCTCGTAAAATACGTCCTGGTACAGGTCGGAGACGGTGCGCGTATACGGGTCGATGCCCGGCTCGCCGCCGCACAGCAGCTCGTAGCGCGAAGCATTCGCGCTGGGCAGCGCCACGGCCACGCGCGGCTGCAGGATGCCGTAACCGGCCACCACGCGCGTGCCCGCCGCGTCCAGCACGGGACGGTTCAGCGGGTGCATCATGGTGGCGATGAATTCGCGCGCCGCGTCGCGCGGCAGCTGCGTATCGGTGTCGAGCGTGATCACATATCGGATGCTGCGCAGGCCGCGCAGTTCGCCTTCCACCAGCGAGAATCTGTCGCGTGCCCCGCCACGCAAAAACGCGTGCAGATCGGACAATTTGCCGCGCTTGCGCTCCTGCCCCATCCACGCATTCTGCTGCGAATTCCACAAGCGCGGACGGTGCAGCAGCAGGAACGGCCCCGCAAGACCCAGCTCTTCGCCGTCGGCCGGTTCGCCATTGGCCTTGAACTCGGCGCCTTCCACGCGGTATTTATCGTTCAAGCCACGGATGGTCTCCTGCGCCTGGCGCATCAAGGCTTCGTCGCCCGGCATCGTTTGCGCGGACGCATCGACAAAATCCGTCAGCAGGCAGAAACGCAGGTTCGGATCGCGGTTGGCCAGGTAGCGCACTTCCAGCGCCTCGCACAGGGCGGCCACGTTGGCCTCGCTGTAGATCAGGGTCGGCACCACCACGATGCCACGCGCATCTGACGGAATGCCGGCCTGGTAATCCATGCGCGGCAGCGGATGGGGCGACGTCATCAGGGTCGCCAGCCAGTTCACCACGGCCACGGCCAGCTGGCTGCTGCCCAGCAGCGCCAGCACGCCCAGTGCCGCCAGGGGCCAGCCCTGCACGCCATGGCGCACGGCGCGCTCGAGCAGCAAGGCGCTCGTCGCCAGGGTCAGGAACGCAATGGCGCCCAGATAGCTGGCCAGCGGCGCGGCGCGCGCCGTATGCTGCAGCGCCTCGATGAAAGGCAGCTTCGCACCGGCCTGCTTTTCCAGCACCAGCACGCCGCGCCCGACCAGGTAAAAGCCGATGTGGCCGCGGCGCGCGTCATTGCCGTTGCCGTGCGTATGCGCCAGCTGCACCGCCATCTCGGCCACTGCCACTTCGCTGCGCGCGCTGCGCCTGGCGATGCGTTCGATGGCGTGGCGGTAGCTGTCGCGCGTGGCGAAATCCATCAAGCCATACGTGCCGGCCGGGTCCAGCCGCAAGGTCTGCTCGACCACGCTCATGGTCTCGACGAATTCCTGCCAATCCATGGTGCCGAGAAAACGCAGGCTGCCGATGCTGTTGGCGATCGACACCTGGTCGGCCGCCTGCTGCCCGATCTCGGACTGGATCTGCTGTTCGATGGTGAGGCCCGACTCGGCCAGCTTGTGCGTCAGCCACGACAGGGCCAGGGTCAGCGAGGAACTTTGTCCCTGCAGGCGGCGCGACAATTCGGCCACGAAGGCGCTGGTCATCGGTGGATTCGAACGCGCCATGTCGGCTACCAGCAGGATCAAGCCACTGGGATTGCGCTCGGCGATGTCCGTCATCTGGTCGGCCCAGGTATTGGCCAGGTCGCGCTGCATGCGGTCGTCGGCCACGCGCACGGCGACGCGGCGCAGGTTTTCGATCAGGGCCAGGCGCAGCATGATGGGCACGGCCCACAGTTCACCCAGCGTGAGCGTGGCGACATCCTGGTAAGCCTCGATGAAATGGCACAGGTTTTCCAGGTCGACGCGGCCGTCACCATGCGAGATGATTTCCAGCGCAATTTTGTACACGCGCGGGCAACCCGCGTCCACGCCCGACGTCAGGCGCGGCAGCTCCTTGCTGTAGTTCTTCGGCAAGTGGCGCCGCGTGGTGCGGATCTGCTCTTCGATCAGGTAAAAATTATCCAGCAGCCACTCCGAGGCGGGCGTGACCTGCCGCCCGCTTTTCACCGTGGCCGTCAGCTCATTGACGGTGGCCGTGATCAGGGCAGCATTGTCGGCCAGACGCGCCAGCAGGCGGTCGCGGCCATGGTGCTTGCCCACCGCGTGGCCGGCGGCCACGTGCTTGCCGTGGGCGGCCATCTGCATGGCGCTGAATAACTCGGAACGCAGGGGCAAGGCATCGTCGCGCGCAGCGTCGAAACTGTCCGGTGCAAGGGGATGGTCGCGGAAGATTGCCTTGAACTTGGAAAGCTGTTCCTTGATCTGCTGCGTGACGACTGCGGTGTACTCTTTCAACTTGGCCTCGCTAGGTGCGCGCAGGCAGCCAGCGGCCACCGTCACGCTGGCCAAGTCTGGAAGAACACGATCGGACACTGGCGAAGACGGAAAGCGAAGCGCCGGAGCGTTGCGACGAATCTCAGGGTATAGGGAGATTTTCTGAACTTCATCGTAGGTGCGCGCTGCGCGCAAGACCGTGCGCTAGCGTACATACCTGAGGTTTTAGGGACGTGCAGGCAAAGAAATCAGCCCGTTCAGGGTAGAAAAATGCCGGGAGGAAATGAAGGGGAGAAAATAAACGGAAACACCGTGCCAATAATGGCACGGTGCAACATTCCCGAGGGGAAACTTCAGTCCCGTCAGGCCGCGATGGCCAGCGGGTGGCGCGTCGCTTCCGCCATCGCCATGCCGCCGTTGAGTTGCCATGCCGCAGCATGGCCCAGGCGGCGCAGACAGGCGCTAGCGCGCGCGCTGCGGTTGCCGCTGCGGCAGAAAAAGACCAGCGGGCAGTGAGGCTGCTGCAGCCATGCGGCCACCTGCCCGGCCAGGCGACTCAGCGGTACGCTGTGCACGGCGCAGCCCTCGAACACGTTTCCGGCGCAGGCCGCGTGTTCATACGCTTCGCGCACGTCGACGAGGATGGCGTCAGGATGCTGGCGCAAGAAGGCGGGCAGGCTGGCCGCATCGAGCTGCAGTTCGGCGGCCGGCACGAGGCCGTCCCGCACCGTGCGCACGGTGCCGCAGATGCTGCCGTCGTCGCGTGCGGCGCACAGCACGGTGTCCGGCGTCAGCAGCGCCGCATCCAGCAAGGGCGTCAGCGCCTCGGGCGCGAGCGTGCCGATGAAGGCGAAGCGCTGCCCCAGCAAATACACATGGTTTTCGCCACACTCGACGCGGCGCAAACGCTGCTGGCCCAGTGCCAGCTCACCGTCGATATCGACGCGACCCACCTGTTCGATGGCGAGTTCCTGCAGCAAGGCCAGGCGCGCCACGCCATGGTCGGCTGGCGCCGTCGTGTGCACGATGGCGCGCAAGGCCAGGTGCTGGCAACGGATGAAGGCGGCCAGGCGCGGCACGAGCGCGGCGACGGGATCGATGACGACGCAACTGGCACTGGCGGCGTCGCTGAGCAGCCAGGTGCACTGGCCATCGACGCTCAGCTGGATTATGCCGTCCTGCGCGCCGTCCTGCTGCGATGGCGTCAGCGCCGACGGCAGCAGACAGCTGCTGCGCAGCGCTTCGCCGCAGCGCTCGATGCGCGCGCAGGCGGCCGCTATCGTCGCGGCATCGATCAGGGGGCCGAATGACAAACGGATGGCCGAACTGGCGCGCCATTGCGGCACGTGCATCGCTTCGAGCACATAGCTGGGCAGGGCCTTGGCGGCGGAACAGGCGCTGCCCGAGCTGACGCGCACGCGCGCCGCGTCGAACAGGTCCAGCAGCTCTTTCGAGGACAGGCCCGGCACGGAAAAATTGAGCGTCGTCGGCAGCGACAACGCAAACGGCATATTGAAAACGATGCCGGGGAAAGCGCGCTCCAGGCTGGTCACCAGCTGCGCGCGGAAAGCGACCAGCTCCGCGTGGCTGCGGAAGGTCTTGCCATCGTCCAGCGCAGCCAGCACGGCGCCCAGGGCGGCGATGCCGGCCATGTTCTCCGTGCCCGAGCGCAGGCCCGCCTCCTGGCCGCCGCCCATCATCAACGGTGTAAATGGCGCGCCGGCGCGCACATACAGCATGCCGATGCCCTTCGGCGCATACAGCTTGTGGCCGGAGAACGGCGCGTAATCGATGCGCGTGGCGGCCAGGTTCAGTTTCAGCTTGCCCAGCGCCTGCACGCAATCGACCATCCAGTAGGCGTCCGCGCCGCGTTCCTGCAGCAGTTGCGCGATGGCGGACAAATCGCTGACGACGCCCGTTTCATTATTCGCCGCCATCGTGCACAGCATGGCTGTGTCGCCGATCAGCGCGTCAAGTGCCTGCAGATCGTGGCGCCCCTGCGCATCGACGGGCAACTTGCGCACTTCCAGGTTCAGTCCCAATAGCCGGTTCCAGTGCGCCAGGCTTTCCGGCACGGCCTTGTGCTCGGTCGCGCCATACAGCAGCAGGCTGCCGATGCGCTGGCCCGCAGCGCGCCGTTCGCGCAGCGCGCACAGGGCCGACAGCACGGCCGTCTGGATGCCTTCGGTGGCGCCGCTATTGAACATCAAGCGGCCGTCGCCCACGCCCAGCAAGCCGCGGGCGCGCTGGCGCACGCCATCCATCATGGCCTTGGCCTGCAATCCCGTGGCATGGGTGCTGCTGGGATTGCCATAGCCCTGCTCCATCGCTTGCCGGGCGGCGGCAACGGCGGCGGGCAGCACGCAAGTGGTGGCATTGCTGTCGAGGTAGATTTCTTTCATGATGACCGTCTGAGTATTCTCTAAAAAGGGCGCAGCGCCAGTGGCTGAAACGTATGGATAGTTTACCGGCACGCTGCCGTGAAGATATGCCAAAAGACACTGCAACTACGCTACTATGCAGCATAGTCATACTATAAAAACTGGAATAGTAAAATGAATTCACCAAATACCACGCTCGACAAATTCGACTGCGCCATCCTGGCCGCCCTGCAGCAGGACGGCACCCTGTCGATCGCCGCCCTCAGCGAGAAGATCGGCTTGTCCAGCACGCCGTGCTGGAAGCGGGTCAAGCGCCTGGAGGAAGAGGGCTATATCGAGAGCCGCGTGGCCATCGTCAACCGGCAAAAAGTGGGCTTGCCCGTCACCGTCTTCGTCAGCGTGCGCACGGGGCAGCACGATGAAAAATGGCTGCGCCGCTTCGCCGCCGCCGTCATCGTCCTGCCCGAGGTACAGGAATTCCACCGCATGAGCGGCGACATCGACTACCTGCTGAAAGTCGTCACCACCGACATCAAGGGCTACGATACCTTTTATAAAAAGCTCATCAAGGCCGTGCAGCTGACGGGCGTGTCGTCCGCCTTTTCCATGGAGCAAATCAAGTGCAGCACGGAATTGCCACTGGAATTGATCGCCCACGGCTTGCCTGCCTGAACGTTTTTCCACCCTGCGCCGGTGTACATGAAAAACACGCATGTTAACACCTTACAATCGTTGCCATACAGCAACACAACTGCATTAAATACGGCATACCCCCACTATATGCCCCTTATCCGTCGCTATACTGCGCACTTGTCCGTGCCTTTCTGGCAACCTCTGCCGGTCGCGCGGGCCCATTCCCAGGGTCTTCCATGCATTTGCTTCGCCATCTTTCCATCCAGAAAAAACTGATGTTCAGCATGGGCTTATGCCTGCTGCTGTTCATGGGAATTTCATCCTTCCTCAGCGTGCGCATGAGCAGCGACTATGTGCGCGAGCGGGTCGTCGGCCAGGAACTGCCAGCCCAGGTGGGAGAAATCCGCAATGATGTGCTGCGCCAGATCAATCAACCGCTGTCGGTCGTGCAAACGATGGCCAATGATGTCTTTTTGCAAGACTGGGAAGATGCGGACCTGGCGGAAAACGGCTTGCCGACCTTCCAGCGCTACGCCAGGATGCTCAAGGAAAAAAACAAGGCGGCCGTCGTCAGCTGGAGTTCGCAAACTGCGTCCCGGTACATGACCGATGCGGGCCTGATCCGCACACTGGACAAGCAACAGCCAGCCGATCATTGGTTCTTCAGCATGCTCGACGAAAACAAACAGCACACGATCAATCTGGACCGCGATCCAGCCTCGGGCAGTTTCATGCTGTTCCTGAATGCGCGGGGCCAGACGGCCGGTGGCAAGGCCGTCATTGCAGGCATGGGCTTGAGCGTCGATGCCATGGCCGACACCATCCGCAGCTACAAGGTCGGCCAGACGGGCCATGTCTACCTGGTACGCGCCGACGGCAACCTGCTGATCCATCGCGACCCGGCCCTGGCCGATGGCAAGCATCAGTTGAAGGACTTGCCCGGCTTTAATGCAGCATTGAGCAAGACTCTGCTGACCGGCAACAAATACACCTATGCCAGTTATGCGGCGCCGGCCGGCAAGCAGCTCGTCGCCGCCTCCTTCGTGCCGGAATTGAATCTGTATGTGATGGCGGAAGTGCCGGAAGCGGAAGTGCTGGGCAATGTCACGCGTTCGGCCCTGATCGCCGCCCTGATCGCCGGGCTGGTCGGCGGCGGCATCTCCCTGTGCATCATTTATGTCATCAGCCGCGCCATCGCCGCCCCCGTCGCACGCGCGGCGGACATGCTCAGCGAGATCGCCAGCGGGAATGGCGACCTGAGCCGCCGCATGCCCGTCGAATCGGAAGACGAGGTCGGTGCACTGGCCGCCGCCTTCAACCGTTTCGTCGCATCGCTGAACGTGACGATACGCGAAGTTCGTGACAGTACCGGGGCTATTGCCAGCGCATCGAGCCAGATCGCGTCGGGTAACCTGGACCTGTCGGCGCGCACGGAAACCCAGGCATCGAGCCTGGAAGAGACGGCGGCGGCCATGGAAGAACTGACGTCAACCGTCAAACAGAATGCGGATAATGCCCGGCAGGCGAACCAGTTGGTGGTGTCGGCCTCAAGCCACGCCGTCAAGGGTGGCGAAGTGGTCGGACAAGTCGTGCAGACGATGGGCGCGATTACGGAAAGTTCGCGCAAGATCGCGGATATTATCGGTGTGATCGACGGCATTGCCTTTCAAACCAATATCCTCGCCCTGAACGCGGCGGTCGAGGCGGCGCGCGCGGGCGAACAGGGCCGCGGCTTTGCCGTGGTGGCGACAGAAGTGCGCAACCTGGCGCAACGTTCGGCAGCGGCGGCCAGGGAAATCAAGGACTTGATCGTCGACTCGGGCAGCAAGGTGGAAGCGGGCAGCAAGCTGGTCGACTCCGCCGGCGCCACCATGCAGGACATCGTCGTGTCGGTCCAGAGGGTCGCCGACCTGATGGGAGAAATCGCTTCAGCCAGCCAGGAGCAAAGCCAGGGCATCGCGCAAGTCAATGCCACCGTCACGCAGATGGACGACGCGACCCAGCAAAATGCAGCCCTGGTGGAAGAAGCGGCGGCGGCAGCCCAATCCTTGCAAGACCAGGCAGACCGGTTGGCGCAGGTGGTCAGCGTCTTCAAACTGGAAGAAACGGGGCATGCAGTGCCGCGGCAAGCGCCCCACCAGCCCGTGCAGCCCAAGCCGGCGCGCATGCTAACGGCAAAAACGGCGATACCCGCCGCTCGCCCGACAGCGCCGGCCAGCGATGCGTGGGAAGAGTTTTAAAGGGGATTACATCGCCGGCGCTTTCACGCTCGCCGCTTGCTTGAAGAAATCATAAATGCCGCTTTCACTCATGCGGCGCGCATTCGCCAATTCACCGCCCTTGGTGGCGTACAGCACCTGGTTGTTGTCGCTCGAGACCAGCACGGCAGCCGGGATGCCTTTCTTGAGCGGATTACCATAGGCTTGCGCCACGTCCAGGTTATGGTCGAAGTTGCCCACATCGACCTTGACGACCTTGAACTGCTGTTGCATCAACTCGGCGTTCTTGCCTTCCTTCAATGCCTTGTCGAGCGCACGGCAATCCTCGCACCAGTTGGCGCCAAAGATCAGCAAGACAGGCACGTGCGCCGCCTTGGCGTCGGCCAAGGCGCGGGCCACGTCGGCCTTGGCGTCGGCTGCCGCGTTGTACGGCAAGTGCGGCGTGGCGACCGGGTTGGCCGGTGTCGGCGCGGCGGCAACGGCGGTGCCGGCAAGCAGCAGGCTGGCAAGAAGAATGGAAAGGCGCATGCAGGGCTCCTGAGAGAAATCGTGAGACCAGCTGAACAGCTGCCAGCGGGCGTGATTGCCTAGAATATGCCTGCTTGTGGGAAATATCCACCATTTAATTGCACTGTGCTTATGCGGAAAACGTCTAAGCGGCACCAAAAGAGCCTTCCATCATCGCGGTCTCCAGGAACTTGCTGGCGCGGCACGGCTTGCAGGCGGTCTGCGCGGAAGAGTAACGCCGGCAGCGAAATGCAACGCATGGGATAATCTCGGGCTCACACTGAGCAACGCGGCCCGAACGCGCCCTCCCCCATGACGACTTCTTTCCTGGCACGCTGGCTGCCGCAACCGAACAACGGCAGCCGCCGCGAACAAGCGCGCGCCTGCGCGGGCGCCATCTGCGGCCTGCTGCTCACTGGTCTCATCTGCCACTTCCTGCTGGCCCCCGACAGCGCCAGCGTCTACCTGATCGCGCCCATGGGCGCCTCGGCCGTGCTGCTGTTCTGTCTGCCAGCGAGCCCGCTGGCGCAACCGTGGTCGGTGGTCGGCGGCAATGTCGTCTCCGGCCTGGTCGGCATGGCCTGCGTCAAATGGTTAGGATCTGGCGTGGGCGTGGCGGCGCTGGCGGCCTGCCTGGCCATCAGCGCCATGTTTGCCCTGCGCTGTTTGCATCCGCCGGGCGGCGCCGTGGCGCTCACCACCGTCGTCGGTGGCGCCAGCGTGCATGCGGCCGGCTTTGAATTCGTCTTCATCACCGTGCTGTTCAATTCCGCCGTGCTGGTCGCCTGCGCCGTGCTGTACAACAACCTGACGGGACGCCGCTACCCGCACATCCAGCAATTGATGGCGCCGCATCCGCACGCCACCAGGGATGACGTGCCCAGCAACCGCCTGGGCTTTTCACCGGACGATCTCGATGCCGTCTTGCGCCAGCACAGCGAAGTGCTCGACATCAGCCGCGACGATTTGCAAGCGATCTTCCTGCAAACGGAAATGCGCGCCTACCAGCGCCGCTTCGGCGTCGTCACCTGTGCCGACATCATGTCGAAAGATGTGCTCTGCGTGGAATTCGGCACGCCGCTCGATGTTGCCTGGCGCACCATGCGCGAGCACGACGTGGGCGCCCTGCCCGTACTGAACCGGGCGCGCCGGGTCATCGGCATCATCACGCAGACGGATTTCCTGCGCCATGGCGGGCTCGACGATTATCAGGGCATGCGCCAGCGCCTGCGCGGCTTGCTGCAACGCAGCGGCCTGTCCCACAGCGACAAGCCCGAGGTGGTGGGCCAGCTGATGACGCCGTCCCCGCACACGGCTCGCCTGGGCACGCCCATCATCGACCTGGTGCCCCTGATGGCCGATGCCGGCTATCACCATATTCCCATCCTCGACGATGAAGAGCGCCTGGCCGGCATCATCAGCCAGTCCGACCTGATGGCGGCCTTATATGAAAGCCGCTTTGCCGAGGCGGCCGCATGACGCCATTCCAGGCATTGCTGACCAGCCCCGAGGGCGGCGCGGCTGGCACACCCGTCAGCGCGCATTTTTTCGGCGCGCAGTTGGTCATCGACGCGCCCGGCCATAACGTGGATGTGGCGCAACTGGTCGTCAGCGTGGGCGGTGTCGATGGGCCTGAACTGTTCCTGAACTGGCTCGACGCACAAGGCCGGCAAGCGTCGTTGAAACCGCTGACCGCGAGCGACATCGCCATCGTGCTAAAAGAAGCGCCACAGACGCTGCAGCCGCAACTGCAGCGTCTGTGGAGCGAACGCCAGCGCAACCGGCGGCAAGTATCGGGTTGGCTGGCCGGCTTGACGGGCGCGGCCGTCGTCGCTGCCGCCCTGCTGTGGTGGCAAGGCAGCCATGCCATCGGCACACTGGCGGGATGGATACCCCTGTCGACGGAAAAGCAGCTGGGCGAACTGGCCCTGGCGCAAGTGCGCGCGCAGGGCGGCATCAGCGAGCACGGCGTGGCGCAGCAAACGCTGCAGGAGATCGGCAGCAAGCTGACAGCGGGATCGCGCTACCCGTACCGCTGGCTGGTCAAGCAGGACGACACGGTCAACGCGTTTGCCATGCCGGGCGGCATCATCGTCGTGCATACGGGCTTGCTGCGTCAGGCGGGCGACCCGGGCGAGCTGGCCGGCGTGCTGGCGCATGAAGTGCAGCATGTGGAACAGCGCCATTCGCTGCGGCAAATGATCAGCAGCCTGGGCTGGGGCGCCCTGGTGGGCCTGACCATCGGCGACATCAGCGCCGTGGCCGCCATGCTGGCGCACCAGGCCGGCACCTTGTATTTCAGCCGCGACATGGAAGAGGAAGCGGACCGTCTCGGTTTGCTTGCCTTGCAGCGCGCGCAGATCCGTCCCGACGGCATGCTGCGCTTTTTTCAGAAGCTCGATGACCAGGACAAGGCCAGTGTGCCGGGATGGATTTCCTCGCACCCGCAGACGGCGGCGCGCGCGCAGCAGATCGAGAGCCTGATCGCCGCCACGCCCTGCCCCGCCTGCCTTCCCTTAACCAGCGGGCACTGGCAGGCGATGAAAGCGGCCCTGCCGCCTACGGCAAAATAGCAACATTCCCCTCATACAATTTATCCAAACGCACTGGGCAATGGCGTATGCTTACGCCCCGGCTGCTCCACCGTGACCAGCACCCCTGACCTCGCTACGCCCCGTTCATTCCCTCCTTACAAAGGATATTGCGCATGAAGCATCGTTTTGCCGCCGGCACCCTCGGCACCCTGGCCATCTCCCTGTTACTCGCCTACGCGCCCATGGCGCAGGCGGTCCAGCCCACAGCCAACACCGTGGCCGTCAGCGCGCCGAAAGCCAAGCAGCGATTGCAGGTCGTGGCCGATCAGTACTACGATGCGCAGGCCCGTTTCGAGCCGATCAATGCCACCGAAAGCGGCGACAACCGTTTTGACGACCAGCTCGGTTCCGCCATCGTTCCCGCCGCGCGCGCAAAACAGTTTGCCCTGTACCGCCAGTACCAGAAGACCCTGCGCAGCATTGGCCGCGCGCAGCTGTCGCACCAGGACCAGATCAACTACGATATCCTCGACTATGAACTGGCGACGGCGCTGAGCTTCGAGCGCTTCCCCGAATACCTGCTGCCACTGAACCAGATGGACAGCATGCCCGTCACCCTGGCCAATTATGCGGGCGGCGAGGCATCGCAACCGCTGACCACGGTCAAGGAGTATGACGCATACCTGAGCCGTATTAGCCAGTTGCCCGGCTGGATAGACCAGGCCATCGCCAACATGAAAGTCGGCATGCAAAAGGGCATCGTGCTGCCGAAGGCGCTGACGGAATCGGCCCTGCCGCAATTCAAAAAACTCGTCAGCGCCACGCCGCAGGACAGCGTCTATTACACGCCCATCAAGAACTTGCCAGCCAGCTTATCCGAGGCGGACAAGGCGCGCCTGACGCAGGCGTACACCGATGCCATCCAGGCCAAACTGATGCCTGCGCTGCAGCGTCTGTCCACCTTCATGGAGCGCGATTACCTGCCGGCCAGCCGCACGAGCAGCGGCTGGAGCGCCCTGCCCGATGGCGCTGCCTGGTACCAGGCGCGCGTGGCCAGCAGCACCACCACGGACTTGAAACCGGAGCAAATCCACGCCATCGGCTTGAAGGAAGTGGCGCGCATCCAGGAACAATACGCGATCGTGGGACCGAAGATGGGCTACACCGGCCCGGCCGCCGGCTTGCCCGTGTGGGTCTCGGAACAGGCGAAATACCGCCCGTTCAAGACGGAGCAGGAAGTGCTCGACGTCTACCGCAAGCTGAATGTGCTGCTGGACAGCAAATTGCCCGCGCTGTTCACCCTGGTGCCGAAAGCGCCGCTGGACTTGCGCCTGGAACCTGAACTGAGCCGCGACACGGCCGCCGACCACTACACGGCGCCTGCGGCCGACGGTTCGCGCCCCGGCGTGTTCTGGTCCGTCGTCACCGATCCGAAACAGTATGGCGATACGGGCATGACTACCTTGTTTTTGCACGAAGGCAAGCCTGGCCACCATTTCCACCTGGCGCTGGTGCAAGAGATGGACTTGCCGAACTTCCGCCGTTTCGGCGGCAACAATGCCTTCACGGAAGGCTGGGCCCTGTATGCGGAAACCCTGGGCAAGGAAATGGGCTTGTTCGACGATCCAGCCCAGTATTTCGGCCACTTGAACGACGAGATGCTGCGCGCCGTGCGCCTGGTGGTCGACACGGGCTTGCACACCAAGGGCTGGACACGCGAGCAGACCATCAAGTACATGCGCGACACCCTCGGCTATGACGCCGTGGCGAAAAGTGAAACGGAACGCTACATGGCGTGGCCGGGCCAGGCCCTGGGCTACAAGATCGGTGCGCTGAAGATCGTCGAACTGCGCCAGCGCGCGCAAGCTGCCTTGGGCGACAAGTTCAGCCTGCCGAAGTTCCATGAAGTCGTGCTCGGCGACGGCACCCTGCCTTTGAAACTGCTGGAAGCCAAAGTCGACCGGTGGATCGCGCAGCAGAAGTAAAACGCAAGGCCTGAAGGCAAAACGGCAGCACCTCGATGGCGCTGCCGTTTTTTTCGCCGCTGGCGTTTTCAGTTACACCAGCAACGCCGCGCTCATCGAGCGCACTTCCTCGTTTGACTCGGCCAGGATGCTTTGCAAGGTTTCGTTGTCAATAATAAAATCGATGACGGAATCGGAAGGCGTGAGCATTTCCACATACGTCGCTTGCAACGGCGACGGCACGGGCGACAGTTGCTTGGCCAACAATAAAGTGTCGAGCAGGGAATCGGGCGGAATCGACAGCAAGCCATCACGCAAGCCTTCGATGGCGTCGCTCACGGCCAGCGGTATCAGCAGCTTCTTCATGACTTCGCGGGAAATGATTTCTTCGGCGGACTCCATCCAGTGATCCGCATCGTCGTCGAGCAGGCCAGGAAATTCATCGGCACGCGACAGAAGGTAAAAACCGCCCACCTCATGCACGATGCCCGCGAATAGCGCTGTGTCCGCATCGACGTGCGTCACGCGGCGGGCAAGCACATGCGCCAGTGCCGCCACATGCGCCGTGTGTTCCCACAGCTGTGTCGCCTTCTGGCGCAGGACGGGGTCGATGATCTTGCTGCCGAACTGGCGCACCACCATGGCCGCCACCAGCGCATACAGATTGCGGTAACCCATGCGCATGACGGCGGCACGCACGCTGGTCACGGGCGCCGCATCGCCGCGGCTGTACACGGCCGAATTGGCCAGGGCCACCGTGCGCGCCGCCAGCAAGGGCTCGGCCAGCACCAGCTTGATGGCATGATCGATATGGCAGTCCGGTTCGGCCAGGGCCAATTGCAATTGCAGCGCTGAATTAACACTCGTGGGAAACGTTAATTCGCCGCGCACTGCCTGGGAAACAATTAAACCGAAAGCCTGTAGTTTATTCATCATACGATCAATCCGCCTCAGAGTTTTTTCTAGCCAACAATTTCATGCATCAGAAATTGAATGCCAGGCCCGGCCTTTAGAATACAGATGGCATGTCATTCATTTGCAAGGAAGCGTCTGGCAATGCCAGCGCCTGCAATAGCGATTCATCGCCAATGACAAACAACTTCGGCTGCTGTAATACCTGCAGCAGAAATGGCTGACCTTCGCGCAGACGCCGGCGATAATCGGCCAGCGTATATAAGTTGGGATTGATTTTACGCCTTAAGGTTCGCTCGGCCGGGGCCAATCCTGTCAACAGATCGCCATAATTGGCATCCTCGCCCACCAGCAGCAAGTCGATGGCGCTACCGGGCATGTCCTGTCCCTTCGCCGTGGCACCAGACACGAAGGCCAGGTGCAACTGGGCACGCAAGGGCGCCAGGGTCGCGCTGAGCACGCCGACGATACCGAAGGTTTTCTGCACCAGTCCGCTCAACTCGGGATACACGAGGCTTTCCTTGTTGGGCCAGAAGCGCCGCACATTACCGATCCGCTCCGACGTGATCAGGCCGGAATCATGCAGGCGGCGCAGTTCGCGCTGCGCCGACGCGCTGCCCAGGCCCGTCAAACGCATGATCTCGTTCAAGTGAAAGCCTTCATTCACACGGACAAAGAGCAAGCCCAGCAGTTTCTGCTGGGCGGGAGTAAACAGGGCTTGGGCAATCATGCGCCAAATCTTAGCATGAATAAACTGGAAACTGGCGTGACGAGGGCAATAGTGCGTGATGGCACCACAACGCGGTGATACGCGATCACCATCAGTTGAGCGAACACATGCGGGCGACGTCGCACTTGCCCAACTGCGGGTAGCCAGCACTCAGTCATCCTTGTGAGCGCTCACTTCCGATCCGTTGACACCAACCGCATCATCTGTATTTACCGATCAGTTCAAACATGTCCATGCAACAGTAACTCGACCATATTGATTCACAAACCAAACCGGATAGATACTGGCATAGAGGTTGATTCCAATCCCAGCCATGAATAACAGCGTGACTTTCATTGCATCATGCATTTTCCACTTACCCGTACAGCCAATATTTCAATCCACCATATAAATAACGTTTTTTCAGTAGTTATAATCCGCGATATAAATGGGTCACAATGATTTTTCGCATTCCCCGCTATGCGTACGCATGCTTCGGATAAGCACGCAGGCATAAAAAAACGGCACCCGAAGGTGCCGTTCTTGTCAGCTGATAGCGTAGATTACGCTTCGTCGCCGTGGTGTTGCTGGCTTTCGATAAGCCAGCAAATCTTCGGTGGTTTCACTGGCCAGGGTGGCCTTATCGACCGGCAGCGGGGCTTGAGACTCCTCCACTTCCCACGCTGCCTTCTGCTTGCGTGTGTGCTGGAAATGCGCCGTACGGACAAAAAAACGAATCACGCAGGCATAAAAAAACGGCACCCGAAGGTGCCGTTCTTGTCAGCTGACAGCGTAGATTACGCTTCGTCGCCGTGGTGTTGCTGGCTTTCGATATCCTGCAACGCTTCGGCAGCTTCGCCGGCCATCGAGGCTTTCTCGGCCAGCAACAGCGCTTGACGCTCTTCCACTTCCCACGCTTCTTTTTCTTTGCGTGCGCGGTGGAAGGCCAGGCCCGTACCGCCAGGAATCAGACGGCCGACGATGACGTTCTCTTTCAGGCCGCGCAAACCATCGCGCTTGCCCATGATCGCCGCTTCCGTCAGCACGCGGGTGGTTTCCTGGAACGATGCGGCCGAGATGAACGAATCGGTCGACAGCGAAGCCTTGGTAATACCCAGCAGAACGTTTTCGTAGGTCGCAGGAATTTTGTTTCCGGCTTCCATCAGGTCGTTCTGATCCAGCAGTTCCGAACGCTCTACCTGCTCGCCAACGATGTAGTTGGTGTCGCCGGCATTGACGATCTGCACACGGCGCAGCATCTGACGCACGATCACTTCGATGTGCTTGTCATTGATCTTCACGCCTTGCAGACGGTACACGTCTTGCACTTCGTCGACGATGTAACGTGCCAGCGCTTCGATACCCAGCAGGCGCAGGATGTCTTGCGGATCGGCCGGGCCGTCCACGATCATCTCGCCCTTGTTCACGACTTGGCCGTCATGCACCAGCACTTGTTTGTCCTTGGTGATCAAGAACTCATGCTTGTTGCCGTCCATGTCCGTGATTTCCAGACGCTGCTTGCCCTTGGTTTCCTTACCGAACGCAACCGTACCCGTGACTTCCGCCAGCATACCGGCATCTTTCGGCGAGCGCGCTTCGAACAGTTCCGCAACGCGTGGCAGACCACCGGTAATATCGCGCGTTTTTTGCGATTCGGTAGGAATACGTGCCAGCACTTCACCAACCGATACCTGTTGACCGTCCTTGACCATGATCAGCGCGCCGACCTGGAAGCCGATCGCCACCGAGTGTTCGGTGCCGGCGATCTTGACTTCTTCGTTCGCCTCGTTGATCAGCTTGACTTGCGGACGCAACGTTTTCGTCAACGAACCGCGACGTTTCGCATCGATCGCCACCAGGGTGGACAGACCGGTCACTTCGTCGACCTGACGGGCTACGGTGACGCCTTCTTCGACGTTCTCGAAACGCACTTGACCGGCGTATTCGGTAATGATCGGACGGGTCAGCGGATCCCACGTTGCCAGGGCCGTACCGGCCTTGATGACCAGGCCGTCCTTGACGATCAGGGTCGCGCCGTACGGCACTTTATGACGCTCACGCTCACGGCCATGGTCGTCGGTGATCAGCACTTCGCCGGAACGGGAAATGACGATTTGCGCGCCCTTGCCGTTCGTCACGTAACGCATGGTTGCCGTGAAGCGGATGGTACCGTTCGATTTGGCTTCCACCGACGATGCCACTGCCGCACGCGATGCCGCACCACCAATGTGGAACGTACGCATGGTCAGCTGGGTACCCGGCTCACCAATCGACTGCGCTGCCACCACACCGACGGCTTCGCCGGCGTTGACCAGCATGCCGCGGCCCAGGTCGCGGCCATAGCACTTGGCGCACAGGCCGAAGCGCGTGTCGCAAGTCAGTGGCGTACGCACCTTGACTTCATCGATGGACAGACGCTCGATCTCTTCGACCATGTCTTCGTCCAGCAGCGAACCGGCTTCGTACAGCGTTTCCTGGGTTTCAGGATTGACGACATCGTGCACGGTAACACGGCCGAGGATACGGTCGCGCAGCGCTTCGATGACTTCACCACCTTCGACCAGCGCCTTCATCAGCGCGCCGTTCATGGTGCCGCAATCGTCCTCGATCACCACCAAGTCTTGCGTCACGTCAACCAGACGACGCGTCAGGTAACCGGAGTTAGCCGTTTTCAGCGCCGTATCGGCCAGACCTTTACGCGCACCGTGGGTCGAAATGAAGTACTGCAAAACGTTCAGACCTTCGCGGAAGTTCGCGGTAATCGGCGTTTCGATAATCGAACCATCCGGTTTGGCCATCAGACCACGCATACCGGCCAACTGACGAATCTGGGCTGCGGAACCGCGCGCGCCGGAGTCGGCCATCATGTAAATGGCGTTGAACGATTCTTGCGTCGACTTGGTGCCGTCGCGGCGGATCACGTCTTCGACTTTGAGCTGGTCCATCATGGCCTTGCCGACTTCATCCGAGGTTTTGCCCCAGATATCGACTACCTTGTTGTAACGCTCGCCGGCGGTCACGAGACCCGAGGCGTATTGCTGTTCGATCTGCTTGACTTCCGATTCGGCCGCCGCGATCAGGGTGACTTTTTGCGGCGGTACCAGCATGTCGTCGACGCAGATCGAGATACCGGCGCGTGTCGCCAGGCGGAAACCCGATTGCATCAGTTTGTCTGCGAACACCACGGTGGCGCGCAGGCCGCACTTGCGGAACGACGTGTTGATCAGCTTGGAAATTTCTTTCTTTTTCAGCGCGCGGTTCAAGACGGAGAACGGCAAGCCTTTAGGCAGAATTTCCGACAGGATCGCACGGCCGATCGTCGTTTCGTAGCGGGTAATCGTTTTCTCGAACTCGCCCGTTTCGGCGTTTTTCGGGTATTCGGTAATACGCACGGTAACGCGGGTCGTCAGTTCGACTTCCTTGTTGTCGTAGGCGCGGATCACTTCCGAGACGTCAGGGAACATCATCCCTTCGTTCTTCGCATTGATCGCTTCGCGCGTCGCGTAGTACAGACCCAGCACGATATCCTGCGACGGCACGATCGACGGTTCGCCGTTCGATGGGAACAGGATGTTGTTCGATGCCAGCATCAGGGTGCGTGCTTCCATCTGCGCTTCGATCGACAGAGGAACGTGGACCGCCATTTGGTCACCGTCAAAGTCGGCGTTGAATGCGGCGCAGACGAGTGGGTGCAACTGGATGGCCTTGCCTTCAATCAGGACTGGCTCGAAGGCCTGGATACCCAGACGGTGCAAGGTTGGTGCGCGGTTCAACATGATCGGATGTTCGCGAATCACGTCTTCCAGGATGTCCCACACGACCGGCTCTTGAATCTCGACCAGCTTTTTCGCTGCCTTGATCGTGGTCGCCAGACCCATCAGTTCCAGTTTATTGAAAATGAATGGCTTGAACAGTTCCAGCGCCATCAGTTTCGGCAAGCCGCACTGATGCAGTTTCAATTGCGGGCCGACGACGATGACGGAACGACCCGAGTAATCGACGCGTTTGCCCAGCAAGTTTTGACGGAAACGGCCGCCCTTGCCCTTGATCATCTCTGCCAGCGATTTCAGCGGACGTTTGTTGGCGCCGGTCATCGCTTTGCCGCGACGGCCATTGTCCAGCAGCGAATCGACCGCTTCTTGCAGCATGCGCTTTTCGTTGCGCGTGATGATCTCTGGAGCGCGCAGCTCCATCAGGCGTTTCAGACGGTTGTTACGGTTGATGACGCGGCGATACAGATCGTTCAGATCCGAGGTCGCGAAACGGCCACCATCCAGCGGTACCAGCGGACGCAGTTCCGGCGGCAGCACTGGCAGCACTTCCATGATCATCCAGTCAGGCTTGATGCCCGAACGCTGGAACGCTTCCAGCACTTTCAGGCGCTTGGCGTATTTCTTGATCTTGGCTTCGGATTTCGATTCCTTCAGTTCCACGCGCAGGGTTTCGGCATCGCGGTGGATGTCGATCGAGCGCAGCAGTTCACGGATACCTTCGGCGCCCATGAAGGCGGTGAAGTCGTCGCCGTACTCTTCGTACTTGGCGGCGTAGTCGTCTTCCGACATGATCTGGCACTTCTTCAGCGGGGTCATGCCCGGATCGGTCACGACGTATGCTTCAAAGTACAGCACGCGTTCGATGTCCCGCAGGGTCATGTCCAGGACCATGCCCAGACGCGACGGCAGCGACTTCAGGAACCAGATGTGCGCGGTCGGCGAGGCCAGCTCGATGTGGCCCATGCGCTCGCGGCGCACCTTGGCCAGCGTGACTTCGACGCCGCACTTTTCGCAGATCACGCCGCGGTGTTTCAGGCGCTTGTACTTGCCGCACAGGCATTCGTAATCCTTGATCGGGCCAAAGATCTTGGCGCAGAACAGGCCATCGCGCTCAGGCTTGAAGGTACGGTAGTTGATGGTTTCCGGCTTTTTGACTTCGCCGTAGGACCACGAACGGATTTTCTCAGGCGAAGCGAGACCGATCTTGATTGCATCGAAGGTCTCGTTGGTCTGTACTTGCTTGAATAGATCGAGCAGTGCTTTCATGTATCACTCCAGAGGTGATTAAATTTCTATATTCCTGAGACTACATTGCCCGGCGTGGTTTCCCAGCCGGGCTTTGTGTTTCCCAAACCAAATGACAGGTGGCTGTCTTTTAGTTGCGTTCGAGGTCGATATCGATACCCAGCGAACGGATTTCCTTGACCAGCACGTTGAACGATTCCGGCATGCCGGCGTCGATCACGTGGTCGCCCTTGACCAGGTTCTCGTACACTTTGGTACGGCCATTCACGTCATCGGACTTGACGGTCAACATCTCTTGCAAGACATACGACGCGCCATACGCTTCCAGTGCCCAGACTTCCATCTCACCGAAACGCTGACCACCGAACTGGGCTTTACCACCCAGCGGCTGTTGCGTCACCAGCGAGTAAGGACCGGTCGAACGCGCATGCATCTTGTCATCGACCAAGTGATGCAGTTTCAGCATGTGCATGACGCCAACAGTGACCTTGCGTTCGAACGCTTCACCGGTGCGACCGTCATACATGGTCACCTGGTTCTTCGACGGGGTCATGCCCAGGTTCTTGGCGATGTCGTCCGGATACGCCAGGTCCAGCATGCGGCGGATCTCTTCTTCGTTCGCACCGTCAAACACTGGCGTGGCGAATGGCACACCTTTTTTCAGATTCTCGGCCAGTTTCATGATCTCTTCATCATCAAACTTGTCCAGATCTTCCGCGCGGCCATTGTCGTTGTAGATCGTCGTCAGATACTTGCGCATTTGCTCGACCTTGGTTTGCGCCTTCAGCATTTCGCCGATGCGGATACCCAGACCCTTGGCAGCCCAGCCCAAGTGAGTCTCGAGAATCTGACCAACGTTCATCCGTGAAGGAACGCCCAGCGGGTTCAGCACAACGTCGGCTGGCGTGCCGTCGGCCATGTATGGCATGTCTTCCACAGGAACAATACGGGAAACCACACCCTTGTTACCGTGGCGACCTGCCATCTTGTCGCCCGACTGCAGGCGGCGTTTCACGGCCAGGTATACCTTGACCATTTTTTGCACGCCTGGTTGCAGCTCATCGCCTTGCGTCAGTTTCTTGCGCTTCTCTTCGAAGGCCAGATCAAACTGGTGACGCTTCTCGTTGATCGATTCCTTGATCGCTTCCAGCGCTACCGCTGCATCGTCGTCCGCAGGGCGGATGTCGAACCAGTGGTATTTGTCCAGATCGGCCAGGTAATCCTTGGTGATCTTGGCGCCTTTGGCCAGCTTTTTAGGGCCGCCGTTGACAACTTTGCCGATCAGCATTTTTTCCAGACGCTGGAAGGCATCGCCTTCCACGATACGCATCTGATCGTTCAGATCCAGACGGAAGCGTTTCAGTTCGTCATCGATAATTTGCTGGGCGCGCTTGTCGCGCACGATACCTTCACGCGTGAAGACTTGCACGTCGATCACGGTACCGATCATGCCCGAAGGCACGCGCAGCGACGTATCTTTTACGTCCGAGGCTTTTTCGCCGAAAATCGCGCGCAGCAGCTTCTCTTCCGGGGTCAGCTGGGTTTCGCCTTTAGGCGTCACTTTACCGACCAGGGTGTCGCCGGCCTGGACTTCAGCGCCGATGTAGACGATACCGGACTCATCCAGACGTGCCAGCTGATTTTCAGCCAGGTTCGAGATGTCGCGCGTAATTTCTTCCGCGCCCAGTTTCGTGTCACGGGCAACCACCGACAACTCTTCGATGTGAATCGAGGTGTAGCGGTCGTCCTTGACGACGTTTTCCGAGATCAGGATCGAATCTTCGAAGTTCAGACCATTCCATGGCATGAAAGCCACGGTCATGTTCTGGCCCAGTGCCAACTCACCCAGGTCGGTCGATGCGCCATCGGCGATCACGTCGCGCTTGGCAACACGGTCGCCCACTTGCACGATAGGACGCTGGTTGATGTTGGTGTTCTGGTTCGAACGGGTGTACTTGATCAGGTTGTAGATGTCGACGCCCACTTCACCAGCGGTGGCTTCGTCATCGTTGACGCGAATCACGACACGGCCCGCATCGATGTAATCGACGATACCGCCACGCAAGGCTTGCACGGTGGTGCCCGAGTCGACCGCAACGGTGCGTTCGATACCGGTACCGACCAGCGCTTTTTCAGGACGCAAGCAAGGCACAGCCTGGCGTTGCATGTTGGCGCCCATCAATGCACGGTTTGCATCATCGTGTTCGAGGAACGGAATCAGCGAGGCAGCGACGGAAACGATCTGGCCTGGCGCCACGTCCATATACTGGATGCGCTCCGGGGAGACCAGGATGGTTTCGCCGGCTTCACGGGCCGAGACCAGTTCATCGGACAGCGTACCTTCATCGCTGATGGTCGCATTCGCCTGAGCGATGATGTAGCGGCCTTCTTCGATGGCGGACAGGTAGTCGATCTGATCGGTAATCTTGGAACCTTCGACCTTGCGGTACGGGGTTTCCAGGAAGCCGTATTCATTCAGGCGGGCATACAGAGCCAGCGAGTTGATCAGACCAATGTTCGGACCTTCCGGTGTCTCGATCGGGCAGACGCGGCCGTAGTGGGTCGGATGCACGTCGCGCACTTCAAAACCGGCGCGTTCGCGTGTCAGACCGCCGGGTCCCAGAGCCGATACACGGCGCTTGTGGGTAATTTCCGACAGAGGATTGGTTTGGTCCATAAACTGCGACAGCTGGGACGAACCGAAGAACTCGCGAATCGCAGCCGAAATCGGCTTCGAGTTGATCAGGTCGTGCGGCATCAGGTTGTCCGCTTCGGCTTGGCCGAGGCGTTCCTTGACGGCGCGCTCAACACGCACCAGGCCGGCGCGGAATTGATTCTCAGCCAGTTCGCCCACGCAACGTACGCGACGGTTACCCAGGTGATCGATATCGTCGACTTCGCCGCGGCCATTGCGCAGTTCCACCAGGATCTTGATCACGGCCAGCACGTCTTCGTTCGACAGGGTCATGGCGCCGGTCAGTTCATCGCGGCCAATGCGGCGATTGAACTTCATGCGGCCCACGGCCGACAGGTCGTAGCGGTCCGAGTTGTAGAACAGGCCATTGAACAGCGCTTCAACGGAGTCTTCCGTTGGCGGTTCGCCTGGACGCATCATGCGGTAGATCGCCACTTTCGCAGCCATCTGATCGGCGGTATCGTCGATACGCAGGGTTTGCGAGATGTAGGCGCCCTGATCCAGGTCGTTGGTGTACAAGGTCTGGATTTCGGAAATGCTGGCATCGCGCAAGCGGCCCAGCAAGTCTTCCGTCAGCTCATCGTTCGCGGAAGCGACGACTTCACCGGTGTCGCCATCGACGATGTTCTTCGCCAATACGCGGCCCAGCAGGTAGTCTTCCGGTACGGAAATGTGCTTGATGCCGGCAGCTTCGATATCACGCACGTGCTTGGCGTTGATACGCTTGTCTTTCAGCACCAGGGTCTTGCCCGACTTGTCGACGATGTCAAAGCGCGCCACTTCGCCGCGCAGACGTTCGGCGACGAATTCCATTTCCGCGCCTTCGGAGCGCAGGTTGAAATTGTCGAAGACAAAGAAATTGGCCAGGATTTGCTCATGCGACATGCCGATGGCTTTGAGCAGGATCGTTACTGGCATCTTGCGGCGGCGGTCGACGCGGAAGAACAGGATGTCTTTCGGGTCGAACTCGAAGTCCAGCCACGAACCGCGGTAAGGAATGATACGCGCGGAGAACAGCAGCTTACCGGACGAGTGAGTCTTGCCGCGGTCGTGCTCGAAGAACACGCCAGGCGAACGGTGCAGCTGGGAAACGATAACCCGCTCCGTGCCGTTGATCACGAACGAACCGGTGGTCGTCATGAGCGGCAATTCGCCCATGTAGACTTCCTGTTCCTTCATCTCTTTGACGACAGGCTTGGTTGGCGATTCCTTGTCCAGGATCACCAGGCGCACTTTCGCGCGCAGCGGCGACGCGAACGTCAGGCCACGTTGTTGACATTCTTTGACGTCGAAGGCAGGATCACCCAGGACGTACGACAAGAATTCGAGACGCGCAAAACCATTGTGCGACACGATAGGGAAAATCGAAGTGAAAGCCGACTGCAGGCCATCATTCTTGCGGCCGGACGGTGCTATGTCCTCTTGCAAGAAGCTATGATAAGACTCGAGCTGGGTCGCCAGCAGGAACGGAACGTGGTGAACGTTGGCGCGCTTCGCGAATGATTTGCGAATGCGTTTCTTCTCAGTAAATGAGTAGTGCATGGACACTCCGTGAGTGACAGAAAGGATAGAAAATTCAGGTTTTGCAAGTGTTCGTTTGCACCGCTGCGTGTGACACAGACGAAACCTCAAGGCTCTGCTTTCCGGCTTGAATCGAATAAAAACTGCTGCTGCAACTACATGACAAATACGATGCAGACGACAAAGGAGCCAAAGTCGGATTTCCCCCCTTGCGAGGGGAAACCTCAGACTTTGACTCGGGCGCTAACTGCCGCCGGTACAGATATTACTTGATCGAAGCGGTTGCGCCGGCTTCTACCAGTTTCTTCTGTGCTGCTTCAGCGTCAGCTTTCGACACTGCTTCTTTCACAGTTTTTGGTGCGCCATCGACCAGGTCTTTAGCTTCTTTCAAGCCGAGGCCGGTGATTTCGCGAACTGCTTTAATGACGCCAACTTTGTTTGCGCCGAAGCTGTCCAGGATGACGTTGAATTCGGTTTGTTCTTCAGCAGCTGCTGCTGGGCCTGCTGCAGGACCGGCCGAAGCCATCGCTGCTGCGGACACGCCGAATTTTTCTTCGAATGCTTTAACCAGGTCGTTCAGGTCCATTACGGACATGGCGCTAACTGCTTCCAGGATATCGTCTTTGCTAATTGCCATTTTGAAACTCCTAAATTTATTACGTTAGTTACATCAGATTGGTACTGAGAGAAAAAAGCGCGCGCAATTAAGCGGCTGCTGGGGCTTCTTCTGCTGCTGCTTCTTCTGCAGGAGCTTCGGCGCCTTCGCCTTTTTTCGCTGCCAGGGCAGCCAGACCACGTGCAAAGCCCGAAACCGGAGCCAGCATAACGCCCAACAACTGCGCAATGAGGACTTCACGGCTAGGAATGCTCGCCAACGCGGTGACAGCAGCTGTATCCAGCGGCTTGCCTGCGTAGTTACCTGCTTTGATGACCAGTTTGTCGTTGGTTTTAGCGAAGTCAGCGATGACTTTAGCTGCTGCAACGGCATCGGCCGAGATCGAGTAGATCAACGGGCCGGTCATGGCATCTGCCAGGCTGGCGAATGCGGTACCTTCAACGGAGCGACGAG
The DNA here is from genome assembly GCF_030397665.1 of Janthinobacterium sp. SUN073. Classification (GTDB taxonomy): domain Bacteria; phylum Pseudomonadota; class Gammaproteobacteria; order Burkholderiales; family Burkholderiaceae_D; genus Janthinobacterium. Next base: position 56,908 of record NZ_JAPUBT010000017.1, read on the forward strand.
CCAGAGTGTTTTTCAACACACGCAGGTACACGCCTTGGGCACGCGCTTTAGCACGCAGTTGCGTCAAGTGACCAACCTGGATGCCACGATATTCGGCCACGACGATCGTTTGCGCATTTGCTACTTGTGCGGAAACTTCGGCGACGACGGCCTTTTTGTCATTCAGATTGAGACTCACGGTCAACCTCCTTAAATGATGTTCGGCAATCACAACCGAGTGGTTGAGCGCCTTGCATCGGTTCGAACACGGCGTCCGAAGTCAAGAAGTACTAAACTGAGCGGATGGATTCACGCAGCATGAGGACTACAAAACTTGTTCGGGTACACCATCTGCGTTGGGCACTTGCCGTTGCCGGCAAGCCTATTAACCTTCTGCATGTACGATCACAGTCGGCCCAACGGTCTTTGATTGTCTGCCTGCCTGGTGCGAACACCGGACAGACAGCCCAAAGATGCGCCCGCAGCGCCCGGAGGCGCCACAGGACTTGATTCTTTACTTAAGCTGCCAGGCTAGTCTGGTCAACACGGACGCCAGCGCCCATGGTCGACGACAGCGAAACTTTGCGCAGGTACACGCCTTTGCTCGATGCTGGCTTGGCTTTGTTCAGTGCGTCGATCAGTGCGACCAGATTCGATTTCAGATCTGCGTCAGCGAACGATTTACGGCCGATGGTAGCGTGGATGATACCGGATTTGTCGGTACGGTACTGAACTTGACCGGCTTTCGCGTTTTTCACGGCGGTAGCGACGTCAGGAGTAACAGTGCCAACTTTCGGGTTAGGCATCATGCCGCGTGGGCCCAGGATCTGACCCAGGGTACCAACGATACGCATGGTATCTGGCGAAGCGATAACGATATCGAAAGGCATGTCGCCTGCTTTGATACGCTCAGCCAGGTCTTCCATACCAACGATGTCGGCGCCAGCTGCTTTAGCGGCTTCTGCTTTTTCGCCCGACGCGAACACTGCCACGCGTACGGTTTTGCCGGTACCAGCTGGCAGCACGACGGAGCCGCGCACCACTTGGTCGGATTTCTTAGGATCAACACCCAGTTGTACCGATACGTCGATCGATTCATTGAACTTGGCCGTTGCGCACTCTTTGATCAGAGCGACAGCGTTGTCGAAAGCGTACACTTTGGTACGGTCGACTTTGGCTTTCAAAGCCTTGATACGTTTGGATAACTTAGCCATTATACAACACCTTCCACCGTGATACCAATCGAACGAGCGGAACCAGCGATGGTGCGTACAGCAGCATCCATGTCGGCAGCGGTCAGATCAGGGGTTTTCAATTTAGCGATTTCTTCAGCTTGTGCGCGGGTCAGCGTACCGACTTTGTCGGTATGTGGCTTCGGCGAACCTTTGGTGATCGCAGCAGCTTTTTTGATCAGGTAGGTTGCTGGAGGCGTCTTCATCACGAACGTGAAGGACTTGTCCGCAAACGCGGTGATCACGACTGGAATCGGCATGCCTGGCTCCAGACCTTGGGTCTGTGCATTGAAGGCTTTGCAGAATTCCATGATGTTCAGACCACGTTGACCCAGAGCTGGACCGATTGGTGGGGATGGGTTTGCTTTACCAGCTGGCACTTGCAGCTTGATAAAACCAATGATTTTCTTTGCCATGATGGCTCCTATCTTGGATTGAGTAGTAGCGCCCCGCCGATCCTACCCTGGCGGGGCTCCTCTGACCGGATTTCGCTTTGACTACCGCGACGCTCCTGGTGGCGCTTGATACAGACTTAAACTTTTTCGACCTGGCCGAATTCGAGTTCCACCGGAGTAGCGCGGCCGAAGATGGTGACCGAGACGCGCACTTTGGATTTCTCGTAATTGACTTCTTCGACATTGCCGTTGAAGTCGGTGAACGGACCATCCTTGATGCGCACTTGCTCGCCCACTTCGTACAAGGTTTTTGGACGGGGCTTTTCAACACCTTCCTGCATCTGCTTCATGATGCCGTCGATTTCGCGCGCGGAGATCGGCGTCGGCTTGTTCGACTTGCCACCAATGAAACCGGTAACCTTGCTGGTGTTCTTGACCAAGTGCCAGCTCTCGTCCGTCATTTCCATTTCAACCAGCACATAGCCAGGATAGAAACGACGTTCGGTGACGGACTTCACACCATTCTTGACTTCGACCACTTCTTCGATCGGCACCAGGATCTGGCCGAACTGGTCTTGCATGCCCGCGCGCTCGATACGCTCGGTCAGTGCGCGCATGACGCTTTTTTCCATGCCGGAATAAGCATGCACGACATACCAGCGCTTGCTGCTGACTGGCACGCTCAGCGCGGCACCAGTGTCCGCTACCGGAGCGTCGCCCGGAACGGACTCGTCCGCCGCTTCATCATGCACATTTTCGCTCATTATTTTTTCCAACCCAGAATTACGTCATACAACAAAAACTCGAGCAATTTATCCGTGCCCCACAGGAAAATCGCCATGACCAGCACAAAGGCAAACACGATCGCAGTAATCTGCGTGGCTTCTTTGCGGGTAGGCCAAACGACTTTCTTGGTTTCGCGCACAGCTTCTTTGGCGAAATTGAGAAATTCACGGCCGGTCGTCGAGATATACAAGAGTGCAACAGCAATAACCAAACCAGCCACAAGCGCGCTTGCACGCACCAGAGCTGGTTGGCCTGCCAGGTAATAAAACCCGACTACTCCTGCAATCGCAGCCACTATTGCCAGCGCGACTTTTATCTTGTCACTCGACGTGCTAACGGTTTGCACGGATTGATTTGACATTTTTCTACTTTCGGTGCCCTGCACCTTGACGGTGGCAGGGACGGAGGGCATCGAACCCCCAACCTTCGGTTTTGGAGACCGACGCTCTGCCAATTGAGCTACGTCCCTACGTAAAACTTTCGAGGAGTGCTATTCTACCACCCAGGACGCCCCGGGTGGAAGCATAACATTTCCTTATGCGAGGATTTTTGCAACCACGCCGGCGCCGACGGTACGACCGCCTTCACGGATAGCGAAGCGCAGGCCTTCTTCCATCGCGATCGGGTTGATCAGCTTGACGGTGATCGACACGTTATCGCCTGGCATGACCATTTCTTTGTCTGCTGGCAACTCGATCGAACCAGTCACGTCCGTTGTGCGGAAGTAGAACTGTGGACGATAGTTGTTGAAGAATGGCGTATGACGGCCGCCTTCGTCTTTCGACAGAACATAGATCTCGCCGGTGAAGTGCGCATGCGGCTTGATCGAGCCTGGCTTGGCCAGAACTTGACCACGTTGCACGTCTTCACGCTTGGTGCCGCGCAGCAGCAGACCAACGTTGTCGCCTGCTTGACCTTGGTCCAGCAGTTTGCGGAACATTTCCACGCCGGTGCAAGTCGTTTTGACGGTATCGATAATACCAACGATTTCGATCTCTTCGCCGACTTTGACAATGCCGCGCTCGATACGACCGGTCACCACGGTACCGCGACCCGAGATCGAGAACACGTCTTCCACTGGCATCAGGAAAGCACCGTCAACAGCGCGCTCTGGCGTTGGGATGTAGGAATCGAGGGCATCGGCCAGACGCAACACTGCATCCACGCCCATTTCGCCTTCTTTGCCTTCCAGCGCCATACGTGCCGAACCTTTG
>NZ_JAPUBT010000018.1 GCF_030397665.1 Janthinobacterium sp. SUN073
GCCAAGGCCTCCGATCAAGCCACCCAGCGCACCGCCAATGGCCGCGCCGATAGGGCCGCCCATGAAAGCACCAGCGACGGCGCCGATGCCAGTACCGACATTCACCGTAGAGTTGCTGCCGTACTGGCCAGAGATCAGTTTCCCGCCCAGCACTCCAGCGGCAATGCCAGCGGCCGCGGCAACCAGCGGCGCAGCTGCTGCGCCAGCCGTCAATGCCGAGCCAGTGCCGGCCATTCCCGCCGAGCCGTATGCAGCTGCAGCAGTACTGGCCTGAGCTGCGGTCAGGCTCATGCCCGTACCAAACGCAGATACCGCCGAGGAGCCGAAAAGATTGCCCAGGGTAGCGATGCCGCCGCCGAGGCCTGCGGCGATTCCGGAGAAACCTTGCGTGGCGATGGTGTAGGCAGTTTTGGCGCTCTGCGCCAGGCTGGCAACACCACCCAGGCCGCCGCCCGAAGCGCCGCCAGTCAGGCCCAGGCCCTCGGCCGAAGCCAGGCCGGCTGCCCCGGCCCCGGACACTGATGCACCGATATTCAGGATCCACTTCTTGATCGTCATCTGGTAAAGCAGGTCGAGCAAACCATTTTTCAGCGTGTCGCGCAAGCGGTCGAAAGCAGACTTGCCCGAATCGAAGATCGACACGAACGTGTCGTGCGCCGTCGTATCGATCGATTCCCACATCTTGCGATTGGCCTCGATCTCTGGCTTGGCCAGCTGGTTGCTGTACCAGGTCGAGTATTGTTCCTGCAGGCGCTTCTGGGCCTCGGTACCATCACCGGCCAGGGCAATGCGCTCTTGCCACATGGCAGCGTCGATTTTTAGCAGTGCGGCAGCGCGCGCCTTTTCATCAAACAACGATTCGGCAGCAAAGCGGCGGTTCTCGTCGGCCAGCTGGGCGGCATAGCCCAGCGCCTTGGTCTGCGCCAGTGTGGCCTGCTCGACGCGCACGCGCGCGGCCGCCTCTTCCGTCAGGCGCTTGATCTGGTCCTCGGTGACCGCCTTGCCGGCCAGTTTCTCCTGAAGCAGGAATTTCTCCAGCGCCGTCTGCTCGCGCACCGCCACCATGGCCAATTCACGTGCGTCGCTGGACTTGCCCATCATTTGGTATTCCACCGCCAGCGCCGCCGCGGAGTCCTGGCGCGCCAGCGTGCTTTCCTGAATGCGCGCGGATACGTCCTTTTCCGTGGCACGGGCCTTGGCGATCTTTTCCTCAGCTGCCAGCTCGTCCAGCGCCGCGCGCGCCACCACCAGGTGCGCATCAGCCAGTTTCAGCTTGCCTGTCTTGATTTCCTCTTCCAGCTTGATGCGCAGCTTCTGGCTCTCGGTCGCATCGACGTCGGTGGCGTTCTCCAGGCGCCCCGCCTCGATCTTCTCGCGGATGCTGGCGATCAGGGTGGCATAGGCTTGCTCTTCTTTTTTCAGCCCGGCTGCCACACCCTTGTCGGCATACTTCAAGTTGATGCGCCCCAGGATGTCGGCGTACTGCTCCGCATTCAAATTGCGCGTTTTAAGGTCGGCGATCTCGGCGGCGCGCTGCTCTTCACGGGTGGCGTAGGTCTTTTTCCACTCGTTGTAGGCTTCAGCACCTGTGACTTTTGCAACATCGGCCGCGCCCTTGGTGGCTTTTGCTTGCTTTTCAATCAATTCGTTAACCTGTTTGTTCAACTCAATCCGCTTGAAAATCGCATCGTCGTTGCTGATTCCTGCAAAGTCACCGGTACGCGCATTAAGGTCGCCCATCCTTTTGGTTGCCGCCTCCAGTTGCTTGATGATGGGCAGTTCTTTTTCCGCCTGCTGATTGGTCAAGCCGAGATTTTTAAGCTGCAGCAGGTTTTTCTGCTTATCAATCTGGGTATCAAGGGCCTTGATAATGCGGGCGTGGGCCTCCTCAAAAGACTCGGCCGCTTGTTCGTTGGCTTCTTTGGCTGTGTTGCCAAAATGATGCCAGGCCAACGTCAGCGCCCCGATCAGCAGGATTGCCGCACCAAGTGGGCCACCAAGAAATGCTGTGGCCGCGCTGAGACCTCGCATGGCCCCCGCCAGTACACCGGTGGCCCCGGCGAGGCGCGCTTTTGCTGCCGCCTGCGTGGTATCCGCCACTGCAATCTGTTCGCTAATCCTTTTTTGTTGCACACCAAGAATGGCCAACTCTTTCAGCATGGCCGAACGGGCCGCTTCCGCTACAGCTAGTTCCGCCGTAGAAGTGCGCAGCACCATCAAAGCGTAGCTCTGTGCGCCAGCGGCTTCTGCTGCAACGATAGCGGCCTGGGCCGCACGAATATTTGCCTGAGCTTGGGACAGGCGCGCAATGGCTTCCGCGCGCGCTTCAACTATCGCCACCTGCGTGACGGCAAGTTGCGCCACTTTCGCGTCGGCTGCTACTACATCAGCCTGCATTTGCGCCACCGTTGCAGCACGCAGCGCAATGCTCGCCGAAACCTGCTGATACGTTTTAGTCACCCATGTTGTCAACCAGGTACCGATCTGGTACGCAGTCAAAGTCTTGAGGATAATGACCAAGCCGCCCAAATTCTCAGAAAGAAATCGAATGGCGCCAGTAATAAGCGCCACAGTACCGTTGGCCTGAGCCTGCATGCCGAAAAACTCCAGCATTTCGTTTTTGAGCACGGTAAAGGCGCCGGAAATCGTTTGAATATTCTTGCTTTCCTCGCGCAGCGACTCCAGCGCCTTCGGCAGCACCGTGGCCATGATGTTGGACGTGATCTGTCCCTCACCGGCCATTGCCTTGAGCGCGCCCACCGGCAGGCCCATGCCGTCAGCCAGCGCCTTCATCAGGCGCGGCGCCGCCTCGTTCACGGCGTTGAATTCCTCGCCGCGCAGCGTGCCCGATGCAAAAGCCTGCGACAGCTGCAGCTGGGCCGACGCCGACTCGGTCGCCGTGGCGCCGCTCACACGCAGCGCGAGGTTGACGGTCTCGGTGATGGCAGCCACTTGCTTTTGCGTCGTCCCGAGCTCGCGCGTGCCGTTGGCAATTCGGGCATACAGCACCCCCGTGCTGGCCAGATCCTGCTGCGATGTTTTCGCGATCCGCTTCACCGCCTCATAGGAAGCGGCATAATCGGCAACCGACGTCGACGCCAGGCGCAACTGCGCCGTGAATTTGGCGTATTCATCGGCCATCTTGATGATTTCGGCCAGTCCAGCGCCAATGCCGATACCCGCCAGCGCCGTCTTCATGGCGTTGGCGGCCGCGTTGATCCTGTCTTGGGTTTCCGTGACGACGCGACGCGCCTGCGTCATATCGGCTTGCAGCCGGGCAATATCTGCCCTCAGGCGAATTTCAAGATCACCGACGATCATCGCGTATCCAATAAAAAAACCGCCTCGCGGGCGGCTGTAACTTAATAAAAAAGCCAGCATTTATGCTGGCTCAATCTGTGAAATCGTCTCTACTTTGCAGTTCGCACCCATTTCGTGCGGTCACACTCGGGGAGTTCGGTCTTTTCTCCCGTCCGCTGAGCCCTACTCGTTGCCAGCGTACAGTCGAGTGCATTGCTGTAATAATCAGTATCGGAAATGGGCAACTTAGGCATTGCACATTTATTGGCAGCCATCAGCTGTAAATTACTTTGAATGACACTCGCAGATGCCAGCTTTCGCATAAGTCTATTCGACTCGCGCGGAGCGCTATCATCAAAAGCCCCCGACGCACTATAGAACGCTAACTCCTTCACGCCAGACTCTACAGCGGAGCCTAGCGTATCGCATGCATTTTTTTGCTGCGCCAGGACAGATCCCGACGCAAAAATCATACCGAGAACGAAAAGTCTAATCATCTGCTCACCTCATTGTTTTTAAGAAGGCAATATTACACCAATGAAAACGAGCGGTATTTTTCGCTTACTGCAGGAATAGCTTCAGCGTCAACGCGAGTCCAGCGCATGCCGAGCCAATAGCAATTCCGATTGCGGCAATCACTGCCGCTGCAGCAAGGCGCTTACCGACAATCCCGGCATCCTTTTGGTTCATCTTTCCCTCCACCTTCACTTTATTTTTCGGGGTATACTTCATGTATATTCACTTTCAAGTCGAGATTGAATGCTGAATAAAAAAAGCCCGATACGTTTGCCGCGTTCGGGCTTTTTGCTTTTCCCCTGCTATTCAAGGAACAACTCCAGGGCCCGTGCTGATGCACGGTCGGCGCTGACGCGAACGGCAACCGATCCACCCCACGGCGGTGGGCAATCCCTCTCGGTAGCGCGGTGCGATTCGGCCAGGTAGTCGACAGACAAGCGTCGCAGCAGGCGCGCCTCCCACGGTTCCAGTTCGAAGCCGCGCGCCGCCTGCCATGCGGCCATCTCGGCAAAGGTCACCGGCCCGGCCCCCATGCCAGCGGCAACGGTCGGCCCCAGCTCGTAGAGGTAGGCGATCAGGTATTCACCCTCGTCGAACGGTGGCATTTCAATTTCGCCACCGTCGCGCTCGATACGCTCGCGGCGTGACAGCTTGGCGGCATCGGCGCGCGCGCCCGGCGAAGCCTCGGGCACGGCGCCGAGCCAGGCGCTGTGCCGGACGAACAAACTTAGTTCGTCGCCGAGGGTTTCGTAAAATTTGCCCAGTCACTCAGATGGGCGTTGACTTGGGCAGGGATGAAGCCGATGGTCTCGTCCAGGTACACCGCCTTGTGCAGCGCGGCGCCGACGAGGTCGTCGTAGCTGATGTTCTCGAACGAATGCGTGAGCGAGGCCAGCTTTTCAGCACTTTCCTGCGCTTGGTCCTCCGCCGACTGATCTTCCTTGCCTTTTTTCTTCAGGCGGGTGAACAGCTTGTTGTTGCTGGCCGCCTGCACTTGGGCGTACTGCTTGGAACCTGGGCCGTACAGGTTGACGCGCATCGGTTTGCTCTTGTCCGGGTTGCCGTCGGCACCATCGGCGTACATCAGGTCGTCATTGGCGTCCTTCAGATGCAAGGTGCTGGTGGCGGCGACTGCGAATTTTTTGATATTGGACATGGTGAAGCCTTTCTTCGAGGGAAATAAAAATGCCCGTGCCAGGTCCGCCCGCCCCTCGAAGGGCGAAGCGGACCAAGTCGGTGCTGAGGTGGCCTGTGGCCGTGATGGTTGCCGCTTACGCGGTGAGGGTATCGGTCTGGCGCAGCAGGGTGAAGGCGCCCTTGACGGTGTCGTTACTGGTGCCCAAGTTTTCGATGAACTTGGAAACCTGCGCCGTGAAGTAGCGCACGCCGCCACCCTGTTTTTCCACCTTGAAGGCGGGGACGGTGTAGTTGTTGGCCGCCGCTTCGATGATGATCTGGCCGGCGTCGTCTTCGACCCAGGCACATTCCATTTCGGCGTTCGGCAGCTTGTAACTGCCTTTTTTCTCGCGGTCGTGCGCACTGCCCACCGTAGCCAGTGTGGAGGTGCTGTATTCGCGGCCTTTTACGCCGCCAACACTGGTGATGTCACCGACTTCGACCCAGGCGAGCGCCGCGAAGGCGGCCACCGTATTGTCTGCCGGCCGGGTCGCGCAGACAAACAGCTTGGTGCCGGCGACTGTCTCAAAATCATTGGGGAATGCCATTTTGATACCTTTCAATAAAAAAAGCCCGCACGCAGATTGCGATACGGGCGGGCTAGAAAACCTGTTGAAACTGCTAATTTGCTTCGACGAAAACCACTTTGAAGTCGCGCGACTGCTGATAAACGCCGGCCTCGTCGTCAGTCATGTCCGGGCCGACCACATCGCGCATCACGCTGCGCACGGCAACGCCGGCCACCGTTCCGGTATGCGCACCCGCGCCCAGCCTGGCCGCCTGCAGCACGGCCTTCTGGTCCGGATAGGTGCTGGCGTGCACGGTGACCTGGACGCGCGCGGTCACCTGGACGGTACGCTGGCCCCGCGACACGGTCGGCAGTTCAACCCGGCTGATCTCGGCCAGGCAGATGGCCGGCAGCGGCATGCCCTGCGGCACGGTACCGGCCACGATGCGCGCCGCCGGCACCAGGGCCAGCACCGGCGCATGCACGGCCAGTAGCGCGCGGATCACTTTGACGGCGCTCATTTCTTGGCGCGTGCCTTGCGGGCGGGCGCGGCCGGCGCCTGGTCGCTGGCGGTGGCGGCGTCGATGACTTCGGCGGCCTCGGCGCGGCGGATGTAGGCAGCAGCACGGCGCTGGCCGCGCGCGGCGTCGGTCATGGTGTATTCGGTACCGGCCTGCAGCTCGATCACGGTCACGCCGTCGATCGAGCCGGGAATGGTTTTCAGCATCTTGATTTTCATGGTGGTCCTAATCGGTTTCGGCCGCCGGCACATTGATGCCCTCGGCAGTCAGGCGCTTGCGGATCTGCGCGCCCACGGCGGCGATGGCGGCATCGGGCTTGGTGTCGAACGCCGGCCGCATGTATGGGTGCGGCTTGGCGCCAGGGTGGTCCACCACCATGGCGCGGGTCTGGCCGATGACCAGGGCGCCTTTTTTCTTCGGCACGATCTTGTGCGGCTTGGTGCCGAACTCGACCATGGGGCCGTACCAGGCGCGCTTGTTGCCGACGCGCACGGATGCCGTGACCCGGCCACCCTTTGCTTTCGTGACCACGCGCACGCTACGGCGCAGCTCGCCACTTTCAACGGGGATGTTCTCCTGCACCTCGGCCTTGAATACGTTGGCGCCCTGGCGCAACGCCGAACGCATGATGTTGCGCTCGATCTTGGCTGGTAAGGACTTGAGGAAATCGTCCAGCGCCTTGCCGCCGTTGATATTACGGTCATCTGCCATCATTGCCCCTGGGTTGAATACTGCTCGATCGTCATTTCCAGCCATTCCCGACGGCCAATCTCGGCCGGGCCGCCAACGATCTGGAAAACCACGTCGGTATCACCATGCAGCGTGATGCGCATGTCGGAGGTAATGCCGCGCAGGTAGCGCATGCGCAGGCGCGCCGGGCGCGTGGCCACGGCCAAGCCTTCTTGCACCGTTTCGGATTTGCTGGGCAAGGCTTCCTTCACCTGGGCCGGCACGCGCGTGGCGAACGGCGCCCAGCCGCCGGGCTGCGGCCCATACTCGCCCTCGACCATGCCCGGGCGCTCGATGGTGATGCGGCGGTCCAACTGGCCTGCGCGCATCAGACGCCATTCCCGATGCGGTGCGGGCGCAGCAGGTCTTTCGAGCTCAGCGGCAACCGCGCCACCGACACGGCCAGCACGCTGTCCTCGCGGTTCTCGTACATGTCGCCGAAGATCTTCAACATGCCGAGCTTGATATCGTCCTCGATTACCATCGGAAACTCGCCAGCGGTACCGGCCGCGATTGCCGCATCCATGGCGGCAATCTCGGCGAACACCTGGCGGTTCAGATAGACCAGCGCGGCGCGCTCAGCGGCCGACAGGATCAGGCCGATCACGGCGTCCTCATCGTTGCCGACGATGCGCTGGTAGCCCTTGGCCAGTTCAGGTGTCAGGAACATGGATTACTTATCCTTTTTCTTCGACTCGGGCACTTCGAGCACTTCCAGGCTCTGCGCCGCATCGATCAACTCGGACGGGCACTCGTCGCCCGGCTGGAACGTGGTCGGGTAGATTTCGCCGTCGCGCACGCCACGGAACTCTTTGCTGAAAATCATGGTAATTCCTTTCAAGGGATGCGCCGGACCAGGCCGGCCCGGCGCACGGGGTTTAGGCTGCGACCGTCAAGGCCTTGAGCACGTCGGGGTTCATCAGGCCACCGCCAACGCGCTTGGTGGTATAGAAGTGCACGTACGGCTTGTTGGTGAATGGATCGCGCAGCACGCGCACGCCGGTGCGGTCGACGATCATGTAGCCGCGCTTGAAGTCGCCAAACACGATCGGTTTGGAGTTGGCGGCGATGTCGGGCATGCCCGCCATCTCGGCGATCCCGTAGCCCAGCACGGTGGCCGGCGCGCCAGCTTCGAAGGACGGCTGCCACAGGTAGTTACCCTGGCCGTCCTTCAGTTTGCGGATGGCCGCCTGGGTATTGCGGTTCATCGCGGCGCGGGCATTGGCCGTGTATTCGCCCGGCAGGGCATACACCAGGTCGATCAGGCCGTCAGCAGTCAGCGTCGCCGCCGCGCCGCTCTTGACGGTCTTGATATCGCCCCAGGGATGGGCCGCCGCGTTGGCGCCGCCGGTGATGTAGGTCAGCAGGCCGTTCGGTTTGTTGACGCCATTGCCGGTCAGGAAGGCAACGCCTTCCTGAATCGAAAACTCGGTTTCGACTTCCGACGCCAGCCAGGCTTCCAGGTTCACCGCGGAGTCGTCCAGCATCTGCTGCGTGGCGGCCGGGTTTGCATACAGCTCGCCAGTGTTGTAGGCCAGGCTGCCCAGCGTCGGGCCATTGGTTTCGGGACGTGCCGCCGTTTCGCCGACCCAGCCGGAACTGGTGCCGCGATTGTTGAACAGCTTGCTGAAACCATTGGTGCTGATGGACTGGATGAAGCACAGGGCGCGCATCGGCGAGACCACCAGCAGGCGGTCGGTGATGGTACGGTCCCACTCTACAGGCGCCAGGAAGCCGCCTTCGCTGGCCGTGCCCTTGTTCAGCGACGCCTGCACTTCGCCTTTTTTAAAGTGCGCGCTGAAGGCTTCGGTATATTCCTTGTCCTTCAACTGGTTACCGCCGCCATTCATGGCGGCGGCAACCATGCGCTCGTTGGCCGCATCGACCGATGCCTGCAGCTTGGCAATTTCTGCGTTGATGTTTTCGACTTTCAGCGCCTGCAGGGCATCAGCGTTGCCCTTCTTGACGTCTTCCAGTTGCTTGGTGTGCTCTTCCTTGAACGCGTGAAATGCCTTGTTCAGATCGGTGATCAGGGCATTTACGTCACCGTCGGCGCGAACAGCCACAATGCCGCGTGGGATGGGTTGGCTGGCCTGGCCGGCGTGCGCCGCCAGGGCGCTGGCGATCATCGCCGTGGCGATGCTGGTCATCATTACTTTTCTCATTACGTGCCTTTCAGATTGTTGATCAGGGATTGCAGTGACGCTGCTACTTCTTTGGTGCCAGCGCTCGGCGTGGCGATTTTTCCAGCAGCGCCAGGCATGCCAGAAAACAGGGACTTGATGGCTTCGCGGCGCACGGAGCGGGAATGCCCCGCCCGGGCCATGGCCGCTTCCACCATCGCAAGATATTTCGTGTCGGCGCTGGCCTCGGGATCGTGACCCATCTGCTCGCGCGCCAGGATGCCGCTGGCGAATCCTTGCTCGACAGCCTGGGCTGCGCCCAGCCAGCTTTCCTTGTCCATCATGGCGGCCGCTTCCGCCGCGCTCAGCCCGGACCGGGCGGCGTAGACGGATGCCATGGCCGCATCGAAGGGCGCCAGCTGCTCGGATGCCTTGATCATGTCGTGGCGGTTGCCGATCGCCATGGCCCAGGCGTTGTGGATCATCAGGAAGGCGCCGTCACCCATCAGGATCTCGTCACCGGCCATGGCGATGACGGACGCGGCCGAGGCGGCGATGCCCATCACCTTGACGGTGACCTTGGCCTTGTGCTCGCGCAGCAGGTTGTAGATGGCCACGCCCTGGAAGAAGTCGCCGCCGGGCGAGTTGACGTTCACCGTCACGTCGCGCGCGCCGATGTTGCGCAGGGCTGCGGAAATGCGCTTGGTGGTCACCCCCTCGCCGTCGTACGACTCGCCGATGCGGTCGTAGATGGAAATGGTGGGGCCGTCGTCGTCGGCCGCCGCGCGGATGCCCGGCTCCCAGCGCTCGAGCGCGTCAGGGCGCATGTCGAACTGGATGTTGCCCAGGCCCTGGGCGGCGTTGATTTCAGGCAGTTTTAACAGGGTCATTGAGTGTCTTCGCTTGGTTGGCGGGCGCGCGCAGCTCGTCTGCGCCCTTGTCATTGGAACGGGCCAGGTCTTGCAGCTCGCGCACTTCGTTTTGTGTCATCCACGGCGCGTGGCCGCCGCTGCCCAGCGCCTTGGTAAAGAATTCGGCCTGGTCCTTCAAGGTGCCGCGCAGCAGCGCGCGTTCGTTGAATTTGGCGCGCAGCTTCTTGCCGTCATCTTTCGACAGCAGGGTGCGCTCGATGCCCTGCTCCCAGATCGTGAACCAGTGTTGCAGCGAGAACTGGATGAAAAGGATGGCCAGCTGCTCGATGCCGCTGCCCCAAGACGTGTCGTCCATCATCAGCAGCGGGCGCGGCACGCCCATGGCGCGGGCGATTTCCTCGATCTGGTGGTTGCGGTTTTCAATGTGCTGAGCGTCGGCCGCAGTGGTTGCCCACTGCTCAGCCTTCAGGCCCTCTTCCAGGATCATCCATTTACCAGCGTTCTCGGCGCCGGTCTTGTCGTTGATCGAGTCTTGCAAGCGGCCAAAGGCCTTGTCGGTAAGTGCGCCAGCCGCCGATAGTGCGCCGCCGGCCATGACGCCGTTCTTGAACAGGCGCGCTGCAGCCTTCTCGGCCTGCTGCGCGATGCCGATGGCCTCATGCGCCAGGCGCACGCGCGACAGTCCCGTCACGCCGTCTTCCGACAGGTCACGCAGGTGGAATACCTCTTCCGCTGGCAGCGGGATCTGGCTGCCATCCTTGCGGGCGAACTTGTAGGTCATGTTCCAGCTGTCATCCAGTTCTGCCGTCACCCGCTTCGGACACATCGGGATCAGGCGCAGCACCTGGCCTCGCGACCAGATCACGCGCGCGTAGGCATTGCCGTGCATCATCACGCGCAGCTGCATCAGCGCCTTGAATTCGTAGGCTGTCTGCCAGCTGTTCGGCTTGGCTTTCAAAATGTCGTAAAGCGGGTGCTCGGTGGCATAGCGCTTTTCATCGCCGCGCTCGACCAGGTTGAGCGGCAGCATGCCGATCGATTCCGAGATCAGCGTTACGCAGCGCAGCAGGGCCATGTTCTGCAGCGCCTTCGACGCATTGACGTAGGCGCCCGACGCTGTGCCGCTACCGGTGCGCATGAAAACCAGCAGGTCGGGATCATCCAGGCCGGCAAACAGGTGTCCGGTCGACGCCTGGATACTCGACACCACCGGCGCTGCGGCGGCCGGCGCCGGGACTTCGTTCACATCGCTTGGGCGTGACTGTGCCTCCGGCGCTGCAGCTGTCCGGAAGAGATCTAAAAAGCTCATGGGTTATACAGTCCTTATACCGCGCGATTCGTACACCGAGCCACATTGCGCCGGCGGATTCAGTTCCATCAGGGAGACGGCGTCGAAGGTCGCCATCAGCGGGTCAATCTTGGCGGAGCCGCTCGCCTGCTTGGTAATCAAAATGGCGTTGCCTCGCGGCTCGACCTTGGCATTGCCCACGCACCAGGCCATCATCGGCTGGCCGCCGTGTTCGATCACGCCCTCGGCCAGCTTGCGCTCGGTGGTCTTGATCGCACCGCCGAGGCGCCAGCCTTGTGAGATGGCAACGATCTTTTCCTGCGGCACGCCGGCCTCTACCATCGCATCGAGAATGGCGCCGATGCCGGCCGAATCACAGCCGACCTTGTCGAGCAGTCCGGATTGCTCCACTTGCAGCACGGCGGCCGCCACCTGTTCCACGTCTTCGCCGATGCGCTTGACCAGCACCAGGTCGCCCTGCTTGGCGAAGTCTTCGAAGCGAGCGGCCTCGATTTTTCGCCGCTCCATCACCGAGGGGTGCGCCCATGCCCTGGTCCACAGCAGCCAGCGGCGCGTCTCGCGCTCGCGGCCGATCACCGCCAGGCCCAGCAAGTCGTCCAGGCCGCCGCCATCGATGCCGACGGTGACCACCTCGCTAAGCCCCAGCAAGTCTTCCAGTGTCAGCGCCGGGCGCAGGCCCTGCTGCTCCCAGAAATCGGCGCCCGGCCATCGGTTCGACATCAGCGCCAGGCCGATCTGCACATTCAAGTGCTTGGCCAGGAAGCCGCGGAACTCCACTTCGCCCTTTTCCTGCGCCTGGCGGAAGCCGCGCTCGATGAATTCCTCGTCAACCGATGTGCCCATGTTCGGGTTCGTTACATAGGCGTTGCGCACATCCCGGTGCGCCCCTGCCTTGATCATGTGCTCGGGGAACTCATACAAAATCGGGTAACACGCGGGATCATGGATTGTTCCGTCGCGCACGCCACGGGCATACAGCAGCCGCGACAGGAATGCACCGGCCGGCGGGTCGTCCGACTGTGTCGTCGCGAAAATTACAAAACCTTCGGGCCGCGAGGCCAGGCCACCCGTTGCCTCCAGCAGCATGGCGTCGGCGCGCGGGTTTTTGCCGAACAGCCACAGCTCGTCAATAAACACCCCGATGGCTTTCTTGCCCGACACCGTCTCGCCATCGGCTGCCACTACCTTGAGCGTGGCGTTGGTGGTCAGGTGGGTGATGGTGCGGATGTGATCCTGAACCTTCAGCATCACGGCCAGCTCATCGTCAGCCTTGATCATTGCCGCCATCGGCTTGTAACTATTGTCCGCAATCTCCTTCGTTGGCGCCAGGACGATGTATTCGCCCTCCAAGCGCCAGTTCATCAGCAAAGCCGTCAGCATGATCCCGGCTGCGATGGTCGACTTGCCGTTCTTTTTGCTGATCAGGAGCATGAACTCTTTGATCAGCCGACGCCCGGTCTCGGCGTTGTAGGCGCCGAAGATGGCCGCCACGAAATCGAGTACCCACTCGCGCACCACGTCGCCCATGCGCGGACTTCCCGGAGCGTCGACCATGCGCAGCTCTTTGAAAATCGCCAGCGCCGCCTCGGCCTGGTCGAGATAGAGCGGCGGGCATGGCGTCAGCGGCAGGCCTGCAACAATGCGCGCCTCCCAGTCGTGGCATGCGGTGGTCCACTCCGGATACGGCGTCATTTACCGCCACCAGACACCAGGCGGGGCGGCGGTGGCGGCGCGCCGAAGCGGCCACCGGCGGCCTTCTGCGCTGCATCCAGTTTTTCCTCTTTCTTGCCGATCTCGCCGGGCTTCTTGTGCACGAAGGGCATCAGCGCCTTGGCGGCATCAATGCGCAGTTTCTCGCCCAGCTCGATATCGTTCATCGCCGCCATCAAGAACGTTTTCGGGTCCGTATGCTGCAGCGCGCGGTTCAGATCGAACGTTGGGCGCGCCGGCGGAGCAGCTGGCGGCAGGGCCGCCGGCGCACCAGGGACAATGTTGGCGCGAGCCGCCTTCAGGTACTCGGCCACGGCCGGGTCTTTAACAAGACGCGAGCCGGCGGCCGATGCCGTCGCCGGACTATACCCGGCCACGATCGCCGCATCCTTATTGCTGCGGCCGGCCAAAACGGCATCGGCGAACGCACGCTTTTTGCCTGTTAAAGCCATTAACAAAATCCTCAGTGAGGGAAAAATTCTGCGCGTGGGAGAGGACGCGGTCTAGGTCGGCGAGGGGTGGGGAACTTTTCGCCCCCCTCCCCTAATGTTGCTTTTTTTGAAATGTTTCTTTTGATGTATGTTGTTATTTTGCAACATATGAAACATTTCCTTTTTGAAACATTTCTTGATGTTGCTTTGGTGCCATCTATTCGCCCCGACGATGGGCCGCCTCTTCGCGCTGCTTGTCCGCGCTGTGGTGCGTGCCGCACAGCGACTGCCAGTTGGTCTTGTTCCAGAACAGCACCCGGTCGCCACGATGCGGCTCGATGTGGTCGACCACGGAAGCCGCGGGAACAATCAGGCCCAACTCAGCGCAACGCAAAATGGCTGTGCTGGGCGCCATGTCGCGAATGGGAGCATAGGCAGGGTCACGCAGGCAGTACACACACAGCGGGTGGCTGCGCAAATAGCCGGCGCGGGCCTTCTGCCAGGCGTAGCCGTAGCCGCGCTTGGTGCTGCTCGCTTGATCGGTGCGCCATGAGCCTGGCTGCATCACTGGCGCACGGCTCATGGCCTGCTGCTGCAAGCGTGGCTTGAGTGCCTGCAGGCGTGACATCAAGGATTCTGCAGCAGGGAGAGTGGCACCGCATGGGCTGCACACAAAGCGTCCCACTCACGCACCGCCTGGACAAACGCGCCGTCGGGGGCGGAAACTTGGGGCATGCCTGCGGCATCAGCCGAGCAGCCAACGTGCTGGATCACCGTACGCGTCCGCGTCGATATTGTTGGCACCAAGGCGGCCGTCGCACTTGCCGACAACCCGGTCATGCCGTAGCCGTTGGCGCGCAGGATCTGCTTAGCACGCTCGGCATCGATGACGTGGCTGACGATCAGGTCGAGCGTCTGGCCGTCGGGCTCGCCCACTGCGCGGATGATCATGTCTCGATAGTGGCGCGGGTTCATCGAACACCTCAAATAAAAAGGCCGCTGAAGCAAGGTTGCGGTCAGCGGCTAAGCCCAGGGAAAGGCGGAGATCTGGAATGCAAAAAGCCCGCGTCGGTGAAGAGGCGGGCTTTTGTTTAGGCGTGCGAAAACCGCCTATGCACGAATCATATCAGAACAGAACAGCTGTGCACACATTATTTTTCAGGCGCCGGGTCAGCTCGGCGCGCGCCTCCATTGCAACGTCTGCAAATACTGCATTCGGGAACCGCCATGGCGTGGCCTGGCTGCACAGCTTGTAGATCGCCCATATGTGGATTCGCGCCATACTATCGATCATCGCGTCGGTGGCCTGGGCGATGCGCGTGTCGGTTGCCTGCTGCGCCTCGTGCATATCCACGCCGCGACCATCGCCTTCCCCACTCAGTCCTCGCATCGTTTTGACGCCCATGTCGCGGTCAGCATCGTGCGCCATCCAGGCGGCCCACAATTCAAGGCACAGGTCGAGTGGATCAGGATCGGCCCATGCGGTGACCGCCACTACGGCGCTCGCAGGCGCCGCTGGGGCAGCCTGCGCCACGGCCTCGACCTCGACGAAAGTGATATCGGCCACTGGTGCGCTCTTGCCGGCCCATCCCAGCGTAATTTTTTCTCGTTGCATTTCAATCCCTGTGCTGTGTTGCAAATTAATCCGACGAGCAGCTGCTGCCACCGTCTGACGGCCCGGAGGAGGAACCGCTGCTGGACGAACAGCTCGCGCCACCCCAATCGCCCGATGCGCCGCCCCCATCGAAAGTGCCGCCGCCGGCATCTGGATATGACGGCATACTGGCTGATCCGCTTCTAAAGTAGGTGCGTAAGTCTTCCGCCATCAAGACATCAATCACTGCGGCCGCGTTCGACGAGAGGTCAGGCTGCGCCACTGGCTGGCTAGCGCGGCCCAACAGAATCGCCTGGGTGTGCGCTCTCTCCGCCGCGAGCCAATCCGCGACTGCTCGCTTGGCAGCAGCCTCAAGTTTGGCGGCCTTGCGCGCTTCGCGGTGCTTGCTCCATGGGAATTTAAAGTGGAACATTTTTTTATCCTTTTTTCTTTAGGAAGAGGTTCAACCGATGATTCACAATAATCATGAACATGAGGAAATACGCGGCTTTGCGGGGTGGTCTTCGCCACTTTCCCGCCAACGCTTTCGCCATTTCCTATGCTGGGTGCAGCGTCACCGCTAGGCTCAACTGCGTGGCGATGTGATGCTCCAGCATCGCGCCGCGTGACACCTCCCAACCGGGCAGCAGGTGGATGCGGTCACAGGTCACCAGCTCGGCGATATCGCGGCGCATGCACGCCTCCCACGAAGTGGTCTGATCCGGGTTCACCTCGGCAGGATTGATCACGGTGTGGCCCTGGGCGCGCAGCTCAGCGGTGGCTGCGTGGAATGCGGGGAAGTTGAGGCCTGGCATGCCAGTCATGGGACCAGCGATGTAGATTTTCATGATTTCACCGCCTTTGCAGCAGCGCGGTCCAGGCGTTCAATTTCGGCCAGGATCAATGCGCCTGCTTTGACAAGATTGCTGCGCTCGTCGCTTGGCTTCCACCAGGCCAGGCTCCACGGCCATTCTGGCGGCGCTCCGAGATTGACATCACTTTGCATGGCGTAGCACGCTGCTGCTGCTGACAGTGACCCGGCGTCATATTTGTCGTCGTGCGCGGTCGTCCAGCCTTCGGATTCAACTTGGCGGCGGCGCTCTGCCAGCACATCCGTTGCGGCCTGCGTGGCGTTTCCCTGCGCTGTTGGAGCTGTCGGCGCTGCGGCGATCATGGCCCGGAACACTGCATTTCCAGTCCAGATTTTGTTAATGACGGTGGTGTCGATCCGTACCGCTTGCGCACCAGCAGCCTGCATTACGTCATTCGGCTCTGCCGGCACCAGCTTCCAGCCAACCGGCGCGGCCACGGGCTGTACCGGGGCGGCTGCGACAGCGAGGGCCGCGCGCGACTTGGAGACCCAGTCCGCATACAGCACGTCAAGGCTATCGCCCTGAGCAGTGCACCAGCTGGACATCGATTGCGGCGAGTTGGCGCAAGCCTTAATTGCCTTGTCATACGCAATCGCGGCGCGGGCCGCACCCTCCAGAAGCTGCACGCGCTGAGAAAACTGTAAACGATCGTTCATTATGCTTGCTCCAAAAAAGTAATTTCGCTCGGCTGGCGCGGTGTCGCGTCGCCCATCAGGTAAATAATTGTCGAGATACCGCCGCCCTGCACCTGGGGATACATGCTGTGCAGGTGGTGCTGCCGGCCAGCGAACAGCACGGGCTGGCAGGTGTAGAGAGCGCGCAGCAAGGCGCGGTCGCGCTTGTAGGCCGCTTCGGCCGGGGTTTCGGGCGCGACAACCGGTTGGCGTCCGCTCACGCTGATTCCTTGGTGGAGCTGGCGATCCGCTCTTTATCCGCAATGATGCGATTGCAGCGCGCCACGATGCGGCGAATGCTTGGAACGTTTGTGCCGCTCACCTGGGTTTCTGTAAAACCGTAGGCGCTCGGGAATGTATCAATGGCGAGTGAATGCAGGACGGTCACGATATCCTCGTCCGTCAAGGCAACCTCATAGCAGGCCGCATCTATAGCGTCCTGCGATGCTGACTTTTCGCCGCGCATGATGGCTGCAAACGCTTGTTTGATCTTCTCGAACGCTGGCGCATTTATTGATGAGCCATTGAACAGCGCGCCCAGTACGGCCGCCGCAAATGAGTAGTTCAATGTAACTGTCTGCCCTTCAGCAACTACAGACCACGGCGCCGTCACAGGCTGCACGCGCTCGTCCACTGATTCCGCCTGTGGCATGGCAAGGGCGCGTATGGCATCGCGGCACTTGTTGGCAGCTGCCTCCTGCTCGGTGTCGCCATCATTGGCGACCGCCCAAGCAATCTGGCGGCAAACCTGATCTGCATCGTATAGCGCCTGTTCGCGCTCGCCCGCCACCACGGGGCATGCTGCAAGTAACGGCGCCAGCGCGCCGCGCAGCCGTTCGCGCAGCTGATCGGCATCATGAAATTGAACAGCGATGTCGCGCAAGCTGTTGACGACTTCGCGCAGGACGTGATCTTTTGGCTTCAATTTATTCTCCTGGTGCTGGTTCATTTGAGCCCGAATCGAGGCCCGATTTGCCATCAACTGATGACTGATGATAATCATCAACGTTTGTATCCATGCGGGTTTGTGTGGTACTACTCGCCACTTTCTCGCCACGCCCGAAACCGATTTTCTCGGCGATATCGTTCTGCGCCTGCGCCGCCGTGTCCCGGTTTTTCTCCAGGTAGGCCATGGTGGTCATCGGCGACTTGTGGCGCATCACGGCCTGGATGGTCTGGATCGGCACGCCCTGCTCCGACAGCATGGTGGCGAACGTGCCGCGCAGCCTGTGCGGGGTGATCCCCTTGATCTTGCAGCTCAGGTTGGCGGACTTCATGGCCTTGCGCGCGAAGCCGGGCGGGTGCTGCTGGGCGCCGCCGCGCTTGCCAGCGATCAGGCCCTCCACCTGGCGGTGTGGCGCCAGCTGCTCGACCAGCCAGGCCGGAACAGGCACGGGCTCCGCCTCGCGGCCCTTGGTAATACCGGGCGTGTAGGTGGCGCGCTGCCAGTCCAGCCATTCCCAGCGCGCGCCGGCCGCCTCGGACTCGCGCAGGCCCAGGCCGAACATCAGGCGGATGGCCGTGGCCACCGATGGGTCTGCGCGCGTGACCTGGTCGACCGCGGCAAACCATTCGGCCACGGCGGCAATAGGCAGGATCGAGCGTGGTCGCTTCTGCACCTTCAGCATGCGCACCTGCCAGGGGATCGACCTGATCAACTCGCGCTTCACTGCCCAGTTGGCGATCAGCTTGAGCACGCGCAGCCAGTGGTTCGCGCTGGCCGGCTTGTGGTCGGCCAGGTGCAGGTTGCGCGCCAGCTCGACGTGGCTGGTGGTGATCTGGTTCAGCGGCAGATCGCCCAGGTCGTAGAAGTGCAGCCGGGCGGTAGTCTCGACGCTGCGCTGGTGCGCGGCGCTGCTGATCGGACCGTTCACCTCCAGCCATTCCTGCGCCATCGCCGCCAGCGTCGGCACCACCTTGCCGCCGTTGGTCAGGGTCAATGCCTCGTCGTACGCACGCTGCGCCACCACGTTGGCCTTCGCCTTGCTGCTCTCGCGGGTGCTGCGCTGCACGCGCGCGCCAGCGATCTGGAATCGGTAGTGGTAATTCTTGGCCTTGCCGGCGCGGAACAGGTGAAAAGTCATTAGTATCTTTCAAATAATGCCAAGGGCGGTCTTGGCGTTGGTTATCTGCATGGCCTGCAGCGACTTGTCGCCCTTGGCCAAGCGCGCCATGATTTTTCGCGCCCACGTCTTGTGGTCGAAGTGCGTTGCTCGTGGCGACTTGGTCACGCCGCTGGCCTCCAGTTCGGCAAGCATGCGGGCCGCATCCTCGCGGGAGAGGCTGCCCTTGCCCGGCGCCGGCAGCGCTGGCGCAGGCGCCGGAATCTCGGCCCATTCGCCGCGCGCCAGTTGCGCGCTCAGCGTGGCCGCCCAGCGATCCTTGACCTGGCCGTACGACTGCATCATCAGGTCGCGCGCCAGCAGCGTCGCCGACCAGTAGACCGCCGGATGCGACCAGACGCCCCACTCGCCTTTGCGGCGCGCCTCGATGCCGACGATGGCCTCGTGGTACGCCGGTACTGGGTCTGCGAACGGCTTGCACGCCTGGATGAACTCGGCGCAGCTCGGCGGCTTCTGGTAGCGCAGACGACAGGCCTTCAGGCCGACGGCGACGTCCTTGGGGCTGATCCCCTCTTCCTCGAAGGCCTCCACCCACGATTCGGCCCAGTTCCGCAGCGCTACCTCGCTGGCGAAATTGGACGACCACCAGTGCGGGTATGCGCCGTCCAGGCGGTTGTACAGATGCTCGATCATCGACACCTTGAGGGTCGGATGCACCTCGAACCAGCGCGAGTTTGGCGCCGTGCTGGACTGGCCCAGGAAGCAGCTTTGGCTGCCGGCAGTTGCAAGCGCGCTCATGTCGGGCTCCCAGGTTGCGGCCGGCCACGATTGACGAATGCGGTCGGGTCAAACTTCGCCGTGCGCCCGGCTGCTCCATGCGGCGCGCGCTCGTTGCGTACCCAGTTGCGCCAAGTGGCCGGCCAATCCGCCTTGCGGCCCTTGACGCCGGGCTGGGCGATCCAGTAGTCACGGAAGCGCTGCTCGGTCTGCGTCGGCACCAGGTCGGGACGCTCGGCTTTGCAAAATTCAATATCATCAGTTGATGCAGACCAGTCGGCAGGCAACCGCGACGCGGTGGCTTTGGCTTCTGCTTTTGACGTTGCCTTTGCTCTTCTCTTCTCTTCTGTATCTGTATCTGTATCTGTATCTGTATCTAGGGCGTTACTGTTCTGTTGCGGTAACGTTACACTGCCGTTACTAGCCGCTTCTTCGGCTGCTTTCTTGGCTGCCCGGTGCTTCGCCACCCTCTGTGCGCTGGTGTCCGAACTGAACTGGCGCTTTTCCCAATTCAGCAGTTCCCACGCCTCGTTGATAAAACCTTTCGCGAGGAAAAGCGCCTTTGTTTCTTCAAGTTGCGCGGCGTCGATACGCAGGTGAAACGCAATCTCATCAGCCTGTAACGTTACAAGCGCGTTACTGCAACGCATGCACATCAACATGACGTAACGACGCTGCATTACCTCGGGCAGCATCTGCACCTTTGGGTCGTGCGCGAACTCGGCATACATGCGGAACCAGGGGTTGGACATTATTCCCACCCACCCCGTCCGGCATCGACGGCGCGTATCGCATGCGCCTGGTCGTTGTTCAACATCATGTCCAGCCTTCCATCCAGCCGTGAATGGGGACGGGGCGTGACCGGCGGGCTGGATTCGCCAGGTCGCGGCTGCGCAGCCGCTGCCCCGTTTGAAACTTGTTCCGGCAAAGGCCGGGAATTAGGCGGGCAGCTCCGTCACGTGTTAAATTGCCAATTCCACTCAACAATTTACGAAAGGAACTGCCCATGGACTACTCAGAAATGCTATTCGCCTTTCATGTACGAGAACTGGCAGCACAGCGGCTCGTTATAGCCGCTAGAGAAGCCGGAATTGATCACAACGAATTCATAAAAAATCCGGGAATTGAGCAATACGTTCAAGGTGTAGTTAATGAACTCCGCGCTATTTCGGAAATGATCAGAGAGACGCAGTAACGAGCTGTTCTGTTTTTTTGGCTTTGGCAAACTGAGAGAGCATTTCATTTGTCCGTTTGCTCTCTTCCAGTATCAGTCCCAGCGTATAGATCAGCTGGGGCTGGCAATCCCGGTCAGCGCCTACGCAAATTTTCTCTTTCAGGTGCTCGACCTTGGCTACCGCTGCGTCGATCGATCTGGTATCGACCTCGATCGACAAGCTGGCGACCGTGGTCGATGCGGCGCTTGCTGGCGCCAACTCATCGCGCACGTCCGACGGATAGGGAAAACGCTTCAGCTTGCCCATAACCCGGTGACAAGCGTCTTTCACTTGCTCGTCGGTGTATGGTTCAAGCTGGTCGGCCCAGATATTCACCAGGGCCAGGTAATCTTCGCGGCCATCAATACGACCAGGCATCGGAAAGACCCTGGCGAAATGCTGCAAAATTTCATTCACCAACGGAGTAGTAATTCCCATGACACATCCCTTAAAAAACATTTCAATGGTTGAACTTCAAATTGCCCTCTCGGATACGCTGCAGAAACTGACCAACAGGGCATGTGTGGTGACCGTCAACGACATCGACTTCCAAGAATCTGACGACCTACCCGAGACAAAAAGCGCGCAGATTTCGCTGCACCTTAGGTTTCCACCTGATCTGCGGGACAGCGGTATCCCATTCTGACTAAACCTTATCCCGCGCCCCGCGCCCGGGATGCAGCACCCGCTGCAGAACGTCCTTGGTGCGCGACATGGCGCGGCGCGCGCCAGTGAGGATGCGCACGATGCGCGCCTTCTTCTCAGCTGCCCGTGCGGCCTTGCGCAGCGCAATCTCGTAATTGGCTTGGGTGGGCGCTGCCACGACGGCGGCCAGCGATGCCAGCGCGTCAGCGTCGGCGCTGGCCAGATCGCAGATATCGCCCAGGCCCAGGCCACCCTCGTCTTGCGTTTCGATGGCGCGGACGCACAGGCCGAAGCGACGCAGCATGTCGTTCAGGCAGTGCACGCGCGCGTCATCGGGCATGCCGGCAAGGATGGAGAAAACGAAGTTCGCCGGCAGGAAATTGCTGTCCTTGGTTTCGTCGTCGAGCCAGCGCATGACGCGGTCGGAATTGTTTTTCACTCGCTGGAACTCGTCCGTATGAGCATCGAAGCGGATGCCGGTCGCACCAGGGCCACCAGTCAGCTCGTGCGCCTTGACGACGACATCGACCGCGCTCGCAATCGACAGGCCTGCGGCCCGCCGCCATTCAGCAACGTGCGCACGCAAGATGCCGATCAAAGTTCTGTGCGACTCAATACGCATGATTTATTCCTCGGTGTGGGTTACTCTGGCTTCGGTTGAATGCTGGACACTTCGAGGGCCAATGCCCCCACCAGAAGCGGTGACGAGATCGGGCCAAATCAAGCTCCAATCGTTAGGTCGCAGCTCTTGCCTGGTTACCTGCTTGTTAGTCAAACCTTCGATTGCGGCGCAATATCGAATTGAAATAGGTCGAATCCCCTTCAGCCACTGGTGAAGCACTGCTGGGGAAATTTTGAGAAGCCGGGCGAAGTCAGCCTTTCGGATCTTCGAGTCTGCCAAGTAGGTTGAGAGGTTCATGCCACAATAATAGCATTGCTATTGCACAAGTCAATAGCAATGCTCGTTGCTCTATTAAATAGCATTGCTATACTTTGAACATGAAAAAAGAAACAAAGACACTTGAGCATTGGCAACTTGAAGACGCCGCGCGGCTGAAGGAGTTGTTCGCCACGCGTGAGCCGAAAGTGTCGCAAGCAGAATTTGGCGCCCAGCACGGACTTGGGTCTCAAAGCATGGTTTGGCAGTATCTGTCAGGCCACCGACCTTTAAACATAAAGGCGGCCACAGCCTTTGCGCGCGGGCTTGGTGTGCAAGTGCATGCATTCAGCCCTACTCTTGCTTCTCAGATTGACTATGTTTCGCAATCGGCAACATTAGCGCCTCAACTTGACGTGCGCGAATTAGCTGGCGAGTACCAAGACGTAATTTTGGCTGATCCGAATAATCCGGATTTTTACCAGATTCCGAAGGTCCAGCTGCGACTATCAGCAGGCGTAACTGGCTTTCAAACAGTTCCTGAGATCTACGACGGTAGCAAATTGAGCGTAAGTAAAAACTGGGTGGACAGGAACGGCTTCAACCCTGGCAAACTGATAGCAATGTCGGTAAAAGGTGAGAGTATGGAACCGAACCTGTATGCCGACGATCTGGTGATTGTCAATACGGCTGACACAAAGATCACTGATGGCAAGGTCTACGCAGTAAATTATGAAGGTGAGGCTGTGATTAAGCGCTTCATGCGTGAATCTGGCGAATGGTGGCTTACATCTGACAATCCAGACCAGCAAAAGTATCGACGGAAACGCTGCAGTAACAGTGATTGCCTGGTAGTCGGTAGGGTCGTCAAAAGGGAAACGGAGCGGATATGAAATTAGCAGGAATTTTGATACTTGTAGCAGGGCTAATTCTAGCAACTTTCAGTCTTTTTATGGACACGACTGTTGGTGTTTCCGCGAGGGATTACGGATATGGTGTAACCTCGCCTGACATGCGGGTTTCCAACATAGACCTGATCGCAAAACGCCAGAGCTTTCTCATTTTTTCCGGAATACTTTCAGTTGTCGGAGCAATTTTAGTGGGTTTTTCGTCGCTTTCGAAACCCCAAAATAATGAGGCACTCCCAGTCGAGCAAGAGCAATCCGAGACAGAGCCGGTTGATTCCGGCGCTACAAGCAAATCTGTGTCAATCTGCCGAAACTGTCACCACATGGGTGCGGGTGACGCGCATGAGTGTCGCCGTTGCGGCGAGCCATTCCCCACATAAGCCTAAAATCTGAACAAGCAAAAGCCCGCCATCGTGCGGGTTTTTTTATTCCTCATAAAAATATTTATTTTAAATAGCATTGCTATTGCATCGAATAAATAGCAGTGCTACTATTCATCCATCGACGCACCACCTCAACCGATGGAGAGAAAATGTCACACGCCGCCAGCAGCACACCAGCGCCCAGCGCCACCGTTAAAATCCCCTACCTCACCTGCGCTGAATGCAACGCACTCATCCACGCCAACGCCAATGATCGACCAGGCACCGCGCCAGCTTCGGCAATCGACCTGATCGCCGACAACCTGCTCGACGCCGAACTGTGGCCCGCGGACAGCGAGCTCGTCGCCGAGATCCGCGCCATGTTCATGCACAACTGGGGCATGGATCAGGCCCAGGCCGACGCACGCATGTCCCGCCTCAACTTCAAGGCCGCCCTCGCCGCTCTGGAAGGCGGTGCAGCATGAAATTCAAGTTCAACATCTACCTGATCATCGCCGTGGCCATCATCGGCGCCATCACCGGCAGTCTGGCCATGAGCCTGGGCGAAATCGAGCCAGCAGCCAGCGCCGCCATCATCCTAGTGTCCGTGTTGGTCCTGGGCTGGGGCGCCGGCAGCGTGTCGTCGCAGGCCGAGATCGACCGCCTCACCAGCATCGAGACGGCCCGCCGCATCCAGGCCAACTGCGCCATCATCACCCGCACTCACCTTGAGCGCGACCTCGAACAGCTGCTGGATGTGAAAGGCGGTGCACTGTGAGCGCCACCTCCCCCGAAGAGCAATTCCTGCGCGACGTCGCCGAGCATGCGATGACCGTGATCCGTGAAGACGGCGTGAGTCGACATATCCGGTTCGCCAAGCCGGGCACGAGCTGCATGCACTTCGACCTGATCACCTGGCCGGGCTACCTCTGCTACACCGGCGACATGGGCACCTACGTGTTTCAGCGACTGACCGACATGTTTGAGTTCTTCCGCACAGATAGGGAGTACAAAAAACGCAACGGCGCCAAGTTGGCGGTCAACCTCTCGTACTGGGGCGAAAAGCTTCAGGCGACAGATCGCGACGGCTACCGGAAATACTCGGCCGAGAAATTCAGGGCGAATGTCATGGACTGGATTGAGCAACGGGGGCTGACTGGAAAGCTTGGGCACGGCCTGCGCGATGAGCTCCAATCCGAAGTACTGGATCAAGCCGACGATGGCCCCGACGCGGCCTACCGCGCGGCGCGGGATTTTGTTTGGAACGGCAAGCAGGTGTTCCCCGATTTTTACGAGGTGGATAGCGAGGATTATTCGCACCGCTTCCTCTGGTGCTGCTACGCGCTGGCTTGGGGTATCGAGAAATACGACCAATCGAAGGTAGCGATAGCGCCTGAACGGGTAGCAGCATGAAGCGCGACTGGTTCACCTTATCGCTCGATCTAGGCGAAGAGTTGATTATCGACAACTTCGCCGGCGGCGGCGGGACCAGCACCGGCTTGGAGCAGGCATTCGGCCGCCCGGTCGATATCGCCATCAACCATGACCCCGAAGCGCTGGCCATGCACGCGGCGAACCACCCGCACACCACGCACCTGTGCGAGAGCGTATGGGACGTCGACCCGATCAAGGTCACGAACAATCGCCCCGTCGGCCTGGTCTGGCTGTCGCCGGACTGCAAGCATTTCAGCAAGGCCAAGGGCGGCAAGCCCGTCGAGAAACGCATCCGTGGCTTGGCCTGGGTGACGCTGCGCTGGGCGGCAAAGTGCAAGCCGCGCGTGATCATGCTGGAAAACGTCGAAGAATTCAAAACGTGGGGCCCGCTGCTGGTCGAGGCCGACGGCAGCGCTAAGCCGGACCCGGCGAAGAAGGGTAAGACGTTCGATTCGTTCATCCGCCAGCTGCGCGCGCACGGCTACACCGTCGACTACCGCGAAATGCGTGGATGCGACCACGACACGCCAACTATCCGCAAACGCTTCTTCCTGGTGGCGCGTCGCGACGGCATCGCCATCAAGTGGCCAGAGCCTACCCATGGCGCGCCGGACAGCATCGGCGTGCGTGCCGGCAAGCTGCTGCCGTACCGTACGGCGGCTGAGTGCATCGACTTCAGCCTGCCGTGCCCGTCAATCTTCGAGCGCGACCGGCCGCTGGCGCCGGCGACGCTGCGTCGCATCGCCAAGGGCATCATGCGCTACGTGGTCGACGCGGCCGATCCGTTCATCGTCGGTGCTGGCGGCCCAGCGCGCGCTGGCGAGCCGCGCCCGACGGCCCGGCCGTTCGGCACGCTGCTGGCGCGCAACGACAGCTATTTCTGCGCGCCGACCATCGTCCCGGTCACGCACCAGGGCGGCGACCGCACTGAATCCATCGTCGAGCCATTCCGCACCATCACCGGCGCACACCGCGGCGAGAAGGCGCTGGGCGTGGCCACGCTGGTTCAGGTGGGTTACGGGGAGCGCGAGGGCCAGGCTCCGCGCGCCCTGGACATCGAGAAGCCACTGGGCACGGTGGTGGGCGCGGCCGCGAAGCATGCGCTGGTCGAGGCTGAGCTTGCGCCATTCGTCATGACCAATACCACGGGCCACCCTGGCGCGCGCGTCGACATGCCGGTACCGACTATCACCGCCGCAGGCAATCAAGTGGTGGCCACGGCATTCCTGGCCAAGCATTACACAGGCGTCGTCGGCTCCGACTTGACCGATCCTATCGGCACAGTCACCGCATGCGACCACCACAGCCTGGTGACGGCCTTCTTGACCGAGCACGCCAACGCAAGCAATCAGCGCGTGATGCCGGCCGACGAACCGCTGCGCACGATCTGCGCCCAGGTCAAGGGCGGCCATTTCAGCATGGTGTCGGCGCACATCACGAAGTTTCGCACCGGCGCCACCGGCAGCCCCCTCGATGAACCCTTGCACACGGTCACTGCTGGTGGTCAGCAGGCCCGGCCCGGCACCGGAAACGCCATGGGCATCGTCACGGCACACATCCAGCGCGACATGGGCGCAAGCGTCGGCCACGCCGCCGATGCGCCGCTCGGCACGGTCACGGCCGGCGGTGGCGGCAAGTCGGCGCTGGTCACCAGCAACATGATCAAGCTGCGCGGCACCAGCACGGCGGCCGGTACCGACGAGCCACTGGGCACGGTCAGCGCCGGTGGCCAGCACCACGCCGAGGTGCGCTCGTTCCTGCTGGCCTATTACGGCACCGACCAGTCGCAAGGCTTGGCCGATCCGCTGGCCACGGTCACTAGCCGCGACCGCTTCGGCCTGGTAACGATCCATGGCCAGGACTATCAAATCGTGGATATCGGCTTGCGCATGCTGCAGCCGCGCGAACTGTTCCGAGCCCAAGGCTTCCCCGACGACTACATCATCGGTGACGACCCGGCGCAGGGCCTGAAACTGACGAAGAGCGCCCAGGTGCGCATGTGCGGCAATTCGGTGTGCCCGCCCATGGCCAAGGCACTAATCCTCGCCAACTTCGCGCATGAGCGCGAGATTGCGAGGGTCGCATGATGTACGACCTAGCCCGCCTCGAACGCCAGCACCAAGCAAACAACAAGGGGGCCGGTGTATTCGCTAATCCGCAAGCGCTGCGCCTGCGGCAAGGTCAGTACGGAGCGCCAACTGCGCCAGTACGGCCGCTGCATTGCGTGTGAGCGCAAATCTACAACCTCACCTGGGAGATAACATGGGAGCATTTTGTGTATTTGGTATCAGCCGCGGTGTCTGCAAAGCAGCGGCATCGAAAAAGCAGCCCTTCGGAGAAGGGGAAGGCGCGAACCGCCGCAATTACTCCCCCGCAGAATGGGGGGGCAAGCGCGACGCCCTGGCGGAAAAGATGTTTAAGGATGCTACGCGGCGCGTGAAAATAAGCCCTGAACTGGACACGCCACAGTTTTGCGCCGACTGGCTGGCGATCAGCCCCGGCGAAGTTCGAGAAGCCGTGATCATGGTGCGCGGCCCAAAGGTCGACAAAAACGGCAGTGTTGTGAAACGTGGCGGCGCGGTGGTAGAAACCTGGCTTGAATATGCTGCCGAATGTGCGCGGCGCAATATACAGGCGGCTATATGACGAAATGCATCACAAGCGATAAATGGCGCGGTGACCGTGGCGAACCGGTTAATCCATCGAGCGTGCGCTTCAAAGCGCAGGAAGCGCACGCGCCCAGCTGCGAAGGCTGCCTGTTCGAGCGCTCCGTGGGCGTGTGTTCGACGGCCGCCGCGCTGGCCGTGGCCAACGACAAGCCGGACTGCGACGACCTCTCGCCGGCCGGCATGACCTACATCTACGTGCTGGATAAAAGCGATCCGCGCCAGCTCGACCTGATCAAACCCCTGAAACAACTGGAAAGCACATCATGAGCACTATGACCGAAGTACGAAAATTCCTGCGCCTTCCCTCCGTAATCGAAATCGTCGGCATCCAGCGCACGGCCATCTACGACCGCATCAAGAAGGGCACCTTCCCTGCGCCGATCAGCCTGGGGCCGCGCGCGGTGGTGTGGGATTCGACAGCAATCGCAGCATGGCAAGAACAAATTATCGCGGATGCGCGTACGCCGTCGGCAAAAAACTAATGGGGGTAGAGATGTGGGTAGGGGAAAAAGAAAAAGCCCCTTCACAGGGGCTTTTTCAGAATACTGGCGGAGACGGTGGGATTCGAACCCACGATACAGGTATAAGCCGTATGCATCCTTAGCAGGGATGTGCCTTCGGCCACTCGGCCACGTCTCCTAGCTGATTACTCAACTATGTCTCTGTAGCTAACTGCGCTGCAGCGACGAACGTCATAATATCGATTGCCCCCCCTTTGGTCAAGGGCGTGGGGCAATATTTTTAGATATTTAAGCTTTTTCCAGCTCGAACGCTTTATGCAGCGCGCGAACGGCCAGTTCCATGTACTTTTCATCGATCAGCACGGAGATCTTGATTTCGGAAGTGGAGATCATCATGATGTTGATGCCCTCTTCCGACAGGGTACGGAACATTTGCGATGCCACGCCAACATGGCTGCGCATGCCCACGCCGACGACGGACAGTTTCGACACTTTCGCGTCGCCCGTGATGCTGGCCGCGCCCAGCGATTCGCGGTTCGCTTCCAGCACGGCCAGCGCGCGCGTGTATTCGCCGCGCGAAACGGTGAAGGTGAAGTCCGTTTTACCGTCGACCGACTGATTCTGTATGATCATGTCGACCTCGATGTTCGCATCCGCCACCGGTCCCAGGATGTGGTACGCCACGCCTGGGCGGTCGGGCACGCCGAGCACGGTGATTTTGGCTTCATCGCGGTTGAAGGCGATGCCGGAGATGACTGCTTGTTCCATGTTTGTATCTTCCTCAAACGAAATCAGGGTGCCTGAATTGGCTTCTATTTCCAGCGGCAACATCGGGTCGGTCAACGACGACAGCACGCGCGTGGGCACGCGGTAGTTGCCGGCAAATTCCACCGAACGCGTTTGCAGCACTTTGGAACCCAGCGACGCCAGTTCCAGCATTTCTTCAAAGGTGATGGTCTTCAGGCGGCGCGCCTCGGAGACCACGCGCGGGTCGGTCGTGTAGACGCCGTCGACGTCCGTGAAGATCAGGCACTCGGCCGCCTTCATGGCGGCGGCGATCGCCACGGCCGAGGTGTCGGAACCGCCGCGGCCCAGGGTCGCGATGTTGTCGTGTTCGTCGACGCCCTGGAAACCGGTAATGATGACAATCTTGCCCGCATCGAGGTCGCGTTTGACTTTTTCGTCATCGATCGACTGGATGCGTGCCTTGGTAAAGGCGGAATCGGTCTTGATCGCGACTTGCCAGCCAGCATAGGATACGGCTTGTTTGCCGATCGCCAGCAGTGCCATCGACAATAGGCCGACGGACACTTGTTCGCCTGTCGAGGCGATCATGTCAAGTTCACGGGGATCGGGTTGATCCATGATTTCCTTGGCCAGTCCAATCAGGCGGTTGGTTTCGCCCGACATGGCCGATGGCACCACCACGATTTGATGCCCAGCGTCGTGCCACTTGGCAACGCGCTTGGCGACATTCTTGATACGGTCAGTCGAGCCCATCGACGTACCGCCATATTTGTGGACGATTAAAGCCATAAGAGTGAAGTTTCCGCTCAAGAAGAATAAAAAAGGAGGGCTTTACTCTACATGCCGCAATGCAAAATAACAAGCTAAAAAGCGCATTAGCTCATACCGATTGCGCATATGGAAATAACCAATCCATGCAGTCGGGAGCGCATGGGCAGCCACTTGCCGGCCACCCCGAGAGTGGCCGTGGCGGCTGCCCTTACGCTCAGCAGGAGAGCCAGCGCAGGTTCACGCGAGGACGTTCCAGCAGGCTCAGGCAATGGCAATCGAGGCCAATACCCGCCGCATACAGCAATTGTTGCGCCGCACAGACAAGTGGCAGGCGTTCGCGCTCCCAGGCGGGCACGTCAAACGCCTGATAATGGTATTTCAAGCTCTTGGTGGGACGGTTCAGGGCCAGTTTCAGGCGTTCGCCGCCCTGGCGGAAGTCGATCGTCAAGGTTTGAGCTTGCAACCAGGCAATATCGATACCCTGGCCGCCCTCTTCCACCGCATCGAAATGCAGCACGCCGCCATACGCGGGAAAGGCCAGGCTCGCTTCGCCTTGCCACACAAATTGCTGGCCAGCCTTTTCCAGGCCCGGAATGCCCGCGTCGTCACGCTCGCGCATGCCCGCCAGGTCATTGAGCTTCGGCGTCAGATATAAACGGTCGCGGTGGCGCCGCACATGGCATTCGGGATGCGTGACCAGCAGTTGCGCATCGGGCCGCGCTTCGAGCAATTGCGCCAGCATTTCCACCAGCCACGCCGTCGATGGCATGCGCAAGCCGCGCGTGCCGAACCAGTGGCGCAGCAGGTTGTAGCAGCGGTCCGCGCTCAGTTCACGCAGCTTGCTCAATGCGATGCAGTCGCCTTCGAGGCAAGCAGCCAGATCCTGCGTCGCCAGTTCCGTCAGCAGGCGCTGCGCCGATTGCGCGTGCTGGGCGCTGCGGGCGAAGCGCTCCTGGAAGCCGGGAAACGCCTGCGCCAGCACGGGCATCACTTGGTGCCGCAGAGCATTGCGGGCAAAGCGGGGATCGTCGTTCGACTCGTCGTGGATGTGTGCGATCGCATGCTGCGCCACATATGCTTCGAGCTGTTTGCGCGACACCGACAGCAGCGGGCGCGCCATCACCAGCTCCGGGTTGCCCAGCAGCTCGGGCGCGCTGTTGGCGCCATCCATGCCGGACAGGCCCGCCGTGCCGGAGCCGCGCAGCAATTGCAGCAGCACCGTCTCGGCCTGGTCATCCTGGTGGTGGGCTGTGAGCAGCAGGCGCACGCCGTACGCCGCGCACAGCTCGCCCAGGGCCGCGTAGCGGCGCTTGCGGGCCGCTTCTTCCGTGCCCGTCTTCGCATTCTTTTCCAGGGTGACACGGCGCGCCTCGAAGGCGATGCCCAGGCCGGCGCACAATTGTTCGCAATGGGCCAGCCAGGCATCCGCATTCGGGCTCAGGCCGTGGTGTACGTGAAACGCGTGC
Organism: Janthinobacterium sp. SUN073; assembly: GCF_030397665.1. Taxonomy (GTDB): domain Bacteria; phylum Pseudomonadota; class Gammaproteobacteria; order Burkholderiales; family Burkholderiaceae_D; genus Janthinobacterium. Next base: position 30,730 of record NZ_JAPUBT010000018.1, read on the forward strand.
AAGGCCATACCGTGCTCCTGCGCCCAGGCATGCGCCAGGTGCAGCAGGGCCGCGGAATCGAGGCCGCCGCTCAGGGCGATGCCGACGGGACTGCCGGCTGGCGGCACGCAGGCGTCCAGCGCGCGGGCGAAGATGTCGGCGACGGTGGCGGTTTGTTGCTTTTTCAATGTGGACTCCGGGAATGCAAAGAGGGACAGGCGGTAGCCGAATGTGTTCGGCTACCTGCCTGTCCCTGGTGTTTGATGCTTGCTTTAACCCAAGACCTTAACTGCCGGGGTCAGACCCTAAGGGTCTGACCCCAGACTCTGCCGTTGGGTTTAAATAAATTACTCGCTCGGCGTGGTTTCCTTGAACTTGCCGTAGCTCAGCAGTTTTTCATGGCGCGCGGCCAGCAGGTCCTTGGTTTTCATGCCGTGGAACTGGCGCAGGGTATCGGCCAGTGCGCGTTTCAGCAAGGTGGCCATCTGTTTCGGATCGCGGTGGGCGCCGCCCAGCGGTTCGTTGATGATCTTGTCGATCAGGCCCATGGCTTTCAGGCGGTGCGCCGTCAAGCCCAGCGCTTCGGCCGCGTCGGAAGCGCGCTCGGCGCTCTTCCACAGGATCGAGGCGCAGCCTTCCGGCGAGATCACGGCGTAGGTCGAGTATTGCAGCATCAGCACGGCATCGCCCACGGCAATCGCCAGCGCGCCGCCGGAACCGCCTTCACCGATGATGGTGGCGATCAGCGGCACCTTGAGTTCCGCCATCACGTACAGGTTGTGGCCGATCGCTTCCGACTGGCCGCGCTCTTCCGCGTCGATGCCGGGGAAGGCGCCTGGCGTGTCGACGAAGGTGAAGATGGGCAAGTTGAACTTTTCAGCCACTTTCATCAGGCGCATGGCCTTGCGGTAGCCTTCCGGCTTCGGCATGCCGAAATTGCGCAGGGCGCGCTCTTTCGTGTCGCGGCCCTTCTGGTGGCCGATGACCATGCACGGCTGGCCGTTGAAGCGGGCCAGGCCGCCGACGACGGACAGATCGTCCGCGTAGCTGCGGTCGCCATGCAATTCGTGGAAATCGGTAAAGATTTCATTCACGTAATCCATGGTGTAGGGGCGCTGCGGGTGGCGCGCGATCTGCGCCACTTGCCACGGCGTCAGCTTGGCGTAGATATCCTTGGTCAGCTGCTGGCTCTTCTTGGCCAGGCGGTCGATCTCTTCCGAGATGTCGACGGCCGAATCGTCTTGCACGAAGCGCAACTCTTCGATCTTGGAATCGAGTTCCGCGATCGGCTGTTCAAAATTGAGGAAAGTCGTTTTAGTCATTGTACCTCCAGGTTTTACCGGCCACGGCGCCAGGGCGCGCGGCGTCATCTATGTTTATTTTACCGTACCGGCTGCTGCGCCGGGGGCTGCATCGGGTGCGGCAGGGGCGGCTGCAGGGTCGAGACTGCGCCACAAATACCACGTCGCCACGGTGCGCCACGGTTCCCAATTGGCGGAAACTTCGCGCGCATCGCTGCGGGAAACTGGTTCGCCGGAGAAATAATTGACGCTGATGCCCTGGATTAAACCGGGGTCGTCGAGCGGCAAGACATTCGGCCGTAACAGATTAAATATCAAAAACATCTCGGCTGTCCAGCGGCCGATGCCGCGGATCTGCACCAGTTCGGCGATGACGGCTTCGTCATCCATCTGGTCCCACTGGCTGGCGTGCACGCGCTTGGCCTTGAAATGGTCGGCCAGGTCGAGGATGTATTCGGTCTTGCGTTTGGACAAGCCGCAGGCGGACAGTTGCTCGGCGCCCGCCTTCAGCACTTGCGAGGGCGTGCATTTCGGGCAAGCGGCCAGCAGCTTTTTCCAGGCGGCATCCGCCGCCTTGGGCGTGATCTGCTGCCCCACCAGCGAACGGGCCAGGGTGGTAAACGGGTCGCTATGGCCGACCAGGTGCAGGTCGCCAAATTGCGGGATGAGCTTTTTCATGATGCGGTCGCGCTTCATCAGCTCGATCTTCGCCTCTTCCCAGTAGTGCGGCACCTGGATCACTTGCGCCAAGTCCGTCACCTTGGGGGCTTCCCCGTTTTCCCTGGACGTTGGCATCATGCGCGGCGCCAGTTGGTCGAGCCGTCAGGCTTGTCTTCAAGAATGATGCCCGCCGCCAACAGTTCGGCGCGGATCTTGTCGGACTGCGCAAAGTCGCGCGCTTTTTTCGCCGCGCTGCGCGCCGCGATGGCCGCTTCGATGCCAGCGGCTTCATCGACGCCACCGGCGGCGGCGCCGACGGTCGCCTGCAGGAATTGCTGCGGCGTGCGTTCCAGCAAGCCGAATACGCCCGCCAGGCCCTTCAATTGACGCGCCAGGGCCGGCGATTTGCTCTTGTTGACTTCCGTCGCCAGGTCGAACAGGGCGGCCACGGCCAGCGGCGTGTTGAAATCGTCATCCATGGCGTCGCGCACGCGCACGGCATGCGCCTCGCTCCAGTCGATGGCACCCTCTTCCACCACCACGTCGGCCAGCGCCGTGTACAGGCGCGTCAGGGACAGGCGCGCATCATCGAGGTGCACGTCCGAGTAATTCAACGGGCTGCGGTAGTGCGCGCGCAGGATGAAGAAGCGGATCACTTCGGCATCGAACTTTTGCAGCACTTCACGGATCGTGAAGAAATTCCCGAGCGACTTGGACATTTTTTCATTGTCCAGGCGTACGAAACCGTTATGTATCCAGTAATTCACGCTGGTATGGCCGAACGCGCCTTCGGATTGGGCGATCTCGTTTTCGTGGTGCGGGAATTGCAAGTCCGCGCCGCCGCCATGGATGTCGAACTGTTCACCGAGCAAGGCGCAGGACATGGCCGAGCACTCGATATGCCAGCCCGGGCGACCCTTGCCCCACTTCGAATCCCATTTGACTTCTTCCGGCTCGGACTCTTTCGACGACTTCCACAGCACGAAGTCGAGCGGATCGCGCTTGCCCGTATTCACGTCGACTCTTTCGCCCGCGCGCAGGTCGTCGAGCGACTTGCCCGACAGCTTGCCGTAGTGGGGGAAGTTGCGCACAGCGTAATTGACATCGCCGTCAAGACCCTGGTAAGCCAGGTCCTTCGCTTCCAGCTGTTCGATCAGGCGCAGCATCTGCGGCACGTACTCGGTGGCGCGCGGCGTGTGGTCGGGCGTCAAAATGCCCAGCGCGGCCGTGTCTTCATCCATGTAGCGGGTGAAACGCGTCGTCAGCTGGGAAATCGTCTCGCCGTTTTCCACGGCGCGGCGGATGATCTTGTCGTCGATGTCCGTAATGTTGCGCACGTAGGTGACGTCGAAACCGGAGGCTTTCAGCCAGCGGTAGATGACGTCGAACGCCATCATCATGCGCGCATGGCCGATATGGCAATAATCGTAGATGGTCATGCCGCAGACGTACATGCGTACCTTGCCAGCTTCCATCGGGACGAATACCTGCTTCTCGCGAGCCAGGGTGTTGTAAATCTTTAGATTGCTCATCGTACTTTGCAAGTGGAGCGGCCACCAGCCTGGCAAAACGACAGACAGGCGCGGACACCGGGGGTGCCGCGCCACTGAACTGCCGTGTGCGCCAAGACTGGTCGAGCCGCTATAGTGTTGTTCTTGTTTGTTAGAATTAGGGCGTTAGCGGTCAAGTATAACATTGATAAAAACCATACTGGCCCGATATGGATCAGGTTTTTACGCTGCTCAAGCAAATTTTCATTTCTTTACAATTAAAGCAAGTTTAGAGAAAAACAACGATCAAGGACACCTTCATGCAAGAAATTAAATCGAAACGCCTGTCTTTCCTGGCGCGCTTTTGCACCCTGTTTGCCAGCCTCACCCTGGGCAGCGCCGTCGTGGCAGCCGCCCCCGCAACCCCTTCGGCCACCCTAGACCCCACGCCGCACGTGGCCCTGAAAACCAGCATGGGCGAGATCGTGCTGGAACTGGACCAGGAAAAAGCGCCGCAAAGCGTGGCCAATTTCTTGCAATATGTCAAAAGCGGTTACTACAAAGGCACCGTATTTCACCGCGTCATCGACGGCTTCATGATACAGGGCGGCGGCTTCGACAAGAACATGAAGCAGAAAGCCACCAAGGCGCCGATCAAGAATGAAGCGCAAAACGGCTTGCAGAACGTCACCTACAGCATCGCCATGGCGCGCACGGGCGACCCGCATTCGGCCACCTCGCAGTTCTTCATCAATGTGAACAATAACGGCGCGCTCGACTACCCTGGCCGCGACGGCTTCGGCTACACGGTGTTCGGCAAAGTCGTCAGCGGCATGGACGTGGTCGACAAGATCAAGGCCGTGCCCGTGGCCGACAAGGGACCGCACCAGAACGTGCCCGTCACCCCCGTGGTGATCGAATCGGTGACTTTACTCAAATCGGCGCCCGCAAAACTGTAAAATAGCGTTTTTGCGGCCCTGAACCACGGGGGCCGTCGAATCATTCTTCATCTAATTTATTAAGGATCATCATGACCTCCGTCATCATCACCACCAATCTGGGCAAGATCACCGCTGAACTGGACGCCGAAAAAGCACCGAAAACGGTTGCCAACTTCCTGGCCTACATGCAGGCCGGTCACTATGACAACACGATTTTCCACCGCGTCATCGACGGCTTCATGATCCAGGGCGGCGGTTTCGAGCCAGGCATGAAACAGAAGCCTGCCGACACCACCGTGGAAAACGAAGCCAAGAACGGCTTGAAAAACGATACCTACACCCTGGCCATGGCCCGCACGTCGGACCCGCACTCGGCATCGGCCCAGTTCTTCATCAACATCAAGAACAACAGCTTCCTCGACTACCCAGGCCAGGACGGCTGGGGCTACGCCGTGTTCGGTAAAGTCACCGAAGGCAAGGAAGTCGTCGACGCCATCCGCGCCGTGAAAACCTCGCGCACCGGTATGTTCGCCGATGTGCCAGTGACGGACGTCATCATCGAGAAGGTAGAAGCCGCGTAATCAGGCTTCAGCATCATGAATAACAGGCATTGCAGCGTTTTCGCCTCTCCATGCACATCACTTTTTGGGAGCGTTGAACGATGACAATGCCTGCCGCACTCTTTATTTCCGACCTGCATCTGCAGAGCTCGCACCCGCGCACCAGCGCGGCGTTTCTTTCTTTCCTGGAACATCATGCGCAGTACGCGCAAGCGCTGTATCTATTAGGCGACCTGTTCGAATACTGGGCCGGCGACGATGACCTGGAAGACCCGTTCAATGCGCGCATGACGGCTGCCATCCGCGCCGTCAGCGATGCTGGCGTGCACGTCTACTGGATCGCCGGCAACCGCGACTTTCTTGTTGGCTCCGGCTTTGCCGCCGCTGCCGGCGCTACCCTGCTCAGCGAACCGCATGTGGCCACCATTGCCGGCCGGCGCATCGTCTTGCTGCATGGCGACGCCGAATGCACGAAAGACGTGCAATACATGGAATTCCGCGCCATGGTGCGCCAACCCGCGTGGCAAAAACAGTTCCTCTCCATGCCGCTGGCGCAGCGCAAGGCCATCATCGATGGTTTGCGCCAAAGCAGCCGCGCGCACAATGGCGAAAAATCCATGGACATCATGGATGTCACCCCCGATGCGGTGGCGCAAGTGTTTGCCGAACATGCGAGTACCATCATGATCCACGGCCATACGCACCGCCCTGCCGTGCATAAAGTTGACGAAACCTTGCGCTATGTCCTGCCCGACTGGGAATGCGACGTAACGGCGCCTGAACAAGCACGCGGCGGCTGGATCGCCATCGATGCGCGCGGCAACATCACGCGCCACGACCTGAGCGGCGACGTCATCGACTAGGCTTGCGCCGACCGCCGCACGGGCGTTTGTCCGATAGCCGCGCCCGCCTGGCCTTGCTGTAATGGCGCCATGCACACTGTTTACATCGGCACGGCCGGCTGGAGCCTTTCCAGCGCCGCCGCCAGCCACTTCCCCCTCGATGGCAGCCATCTGCAGCGCTATGCCCGCGTCTTGCCCTGCGTGGAAATCAACAGCTCCTTCTACCGCCCACACCAACCCGCCACGTATGCGCGCTGGGCCGCCAGCGTACCCGAGCACTTCCGCTTCAGCGTGAAAATGCCACGCAGCATCACGCACGAACGGCGCTTGCGCGACTGTGCGGCCGAACTGGAGCGCTTTGCGGGAGAAGTCATGCAAGTGGGGAATAAACTGGGCTGCGTGCTGGTGCAGTTGCCGCCCAGCCTGCATTTCGAGGCGGACGTGGCCGGCGCATTTTTCCATGCGCTGCGCCAGCGCTTCGACGGCATGCTCGCTTGCGAAGCGCGCCACGCCAGCTGGTTCGAGGCGGACGCGACCGAGCTGTTAACGATGCAAGGCATCACGCGCGTGCGGGCCGATCCGCCCGCCGGTCAGCCGGGGCCGCATGTGCTGACCACGGATATCGCCTACCTCCGCCTGCACGGCAGCCCGACCATCTATTACTCGGACTACCCGCCCGACTATCTGGCAAGCCTGGCCACCGCCCTGCGCGCACAGGTGCAGGCCGGCAGCTGGTGCATCTTCGACAATACGGCGGCCGGCGCCGCCCTGTTCAATGCGCTGGACCTGCAGGCGCGGCTGGCCTGAAAATAGGCGTTGCATCTTTGAGTCTTAGTGTTATAGTTAACCACAACACCATTTAACTATATCAGGGAGCCCCGATGCCTACCGCATTTTTCACGCGCCGCCCCGCCCCGCCCTTGTCGGAGCGCATTCCATGAGCGCGGCATGGAACGACAATAGCCCCATCTACCGCCAGCTCAAGGCACGGGTGGTGGGCATGATGCTCGATGGCGTGCTGCAGTCCGGCGACGCCCTGCCGTCGGTGCGCCAGGTGGCGGCCGATTATCAATTGAACCCCATCACGGTGTCGCGCGCCTATCAGGAACTGGTCGACGATGCCCTGGTGGAAAAACGCAGAGGACTCGGTATGTATGTTCTGGAAGGCGCCCGCGATAAATTGCTGGCCAGCGAACGCGAGCGCTTCATGCGCGAAGAGTGGCCGGCAATGCTGGAACGCATCACGCAACTGGGCCTGGACCTCGATCAACTACTGCAAGCGAGCCGCGACAGCGGCGCACCGGGAGAGAGCGCATGAATGCATTGAACAACGATAGCGTCATCAGCGCACGCGGCTTGCGCAAGCAATATGGCAAGCAGGTGGCCATCGATGGCATCAGCTTTGATATCGCGCCAGGGCGCATCGTCGGCTTGATCGGGCCTAACGGCTCCGGCAAGACCACCACCCTGAAAGCCATACTGGGCCTGACGGGCTTCGAGGGCGAGCTGTCCGTGCTGGGGCGCGATCCGCGCCTGCAGCGCGACGCGCTGATGGAGGACGTGTGTTTCATCGCCGATGTGGCCATCCTGCCCGGCTGGCTGCGCGTGCGCGACGCGATCGACTTTGTCGCCGGCGTGCATCCGCGCTTCGACCGCAGCAAGGCCGAGCGCTACCTGGCCCACACCAGGCTGGCGCCGAAGATGCGGGTCAAGGCCATGTCGAAAGGCATGATCGTGCAATTGCACCTGGCGCTGGTGATGGCCATCGACGCCAGGCTGCTGGTCCTGGATGAACCCACCCTGGGCCTGGACATCCTGTACCGCAAACAGTTTTACCAGAACCTGCTGGAAGACTATTTCGATGAAAACAAGACCATCATCATCACCACGCACCAGATCGAAGAAGTCGAGCACATCCTCAGCGACCTGATGTTCATTCGCGACGGCAAGATCGTGCTGGCCTCGTCGATGGAAGAAGTGGGCGAGCGCTACATTGAAGTGATGGTGGGACCGCAGCACGTGAATCCGGCGCGCGCGCTGCAGCCGATCAGCGAACGCAGCGTATTTGGCAAGTCCGTGATGCTGTTCGATGGCGTCGCCCGCAGCCAGCTGGCCACCCTGGGAGAATTGCACACGCCGAGCCTGGCTGACCTGTTTGTCGCGACCATGAAAGGATCGTACCCATGAGCATCACCCCTGTGAACAAAATGAAATGGCTGATCCGGCGCGAATTGTGGGAGCACAAGGGCATGCTGCTGTGGACGCCCGCCATCATCGGCATCGTCATGACGGCGCTGGCCGCTTTGATGACGGCAGGCGCCGTCGCCAAGCTCAAGATGCGCACGGCGCTGATCATCAACGGCGAAGAGATGTCCTGGAGCGCCGTCTTCAACACCCGGACCTTGAGCCCGCGCCGGACGGAAATCATCGACACCATCGCCAACAACTATACCTACGTGGCCGCGCCGCTGTTCCTGGCCCTGGGCTTTCTGGTATTTTTCTATTGCCTGAGCGCCCTGTATGACGACCGCCGCGACCGCAGCCTGCTGTTCTGGAAGTCGCTGCCCGTCTCCGACGCCCAAACGGTGCTGTCGAAGCTGGCCATCGCCATCATCGTCACGCCGCTGATCGTGGTCGCCGCGGCCTGCCTTACCTCGCTGGCGCTGATCCTGATACTGAGCGGCGTGCTGGCGCTCAACGGCATCTACGTCTTGACGGAACTGCTGGCCGCGCCGGGCTTGTATCTCGGCCCGCTGCGCCTGTTCGGCCTGATTCCCGTGTATGCCCTGTGGGCCTTGCCCACCGTGGGCTGGTTGCTGATGGTATCGAGCTGGGCACGCTCGAAGGTCTTGTTCTGGGCCCTCGGCATGCCACTGCTGCTGCTGGTCCTGGCCGTCTGGGTCGGCAAGCTGAGCATGACGGAAGCCGATATCGGCTGGATACAAATGAACGTGATCGCGCGCGCCCTGCTGGGCACCATTCCAGGCAGCTGGTACCTCTTCGAGCCGGGACTGCTGCCGCACATCAACACCATGGCAGCAGGCTCGCCGATGACGCGCATCGATATCTTCGCCAACTCCTGGTCCAGCCTGGCCATGCCAGCCGCCTGGCTGGGAGCGGCGGCCGGCGCCGCCATGATCTACGCCGCCGTCCGCCTGCGCGGCTGGCGCGAAGAAGGCTGAGCTGGGTGGCGCCCTGCGCGTATGCCAGCCCGGCATACGCGCAGCTGGCCGGCTGGAATCAGGCCCGCGTCAACTGGCCGATCACGCTGGCCACCTTGGCGGTGATCATGTCGACGGCCGGGCCATTCGCGCCATGCGGCAAAATGACATCGGCATTGCGCTTGGTCGGTTCGATGAATTGCTTGTGCATGGGGCGCACGGTTTCCAGATACTGCTCGATGACGCTTTCCACCGAGCGGCCGCGTTCCGTGATATCGCGTTGCATGCGGCGGATGAAGCGCACGTCGGAGGCCGTGTCGACAAAGATCTTCAGCGACATCATGTCGCGCAAGTCCTCGTCATACAAGGCAAACAGTCCTTCGATGACGATCACCGGCGCCGGCTTGACGGAAATGGTCCGGCTGGAGCGATTGTGCAGCGTGAAGTCGTACTCGGGCATCTCGATCGCTTCGCCATTGCGCAAGGCCTGGATGTGCTGCACCAGCAATGGCCACTCGAACGCCTGCGGATGGTCGTAATTCTGCTGGCGCCGGACTTCAGGGGAGAGGTGCGTCTGGTCGCAGTAGTAGTCGTCCTGCATCACGACCGACACCATGTCGGCGCCGAATGACGCCAGCACCTGCTGTGATACGGTGGACTTGCCACTGCCGCTGCCGCCAGCGACACCAATAACAAACGGTTGGAAGGAAATATTTTTCATGCCGAATGATACCGGAAACATGAGCGGACCGACAGGGAGCGGCTGCAAAGCCGGGCCTGTCACGCGCCATGCACCAGCCGCGCATACAGCTCGGCCACCCGCTCTGCCGTGATGCCGTCGCGCTGTTCGATGGCCAGCGGATGCTCCGTCGGCTCCAGCTCGATAGATGGGCGCACGCCATCGTCGCGCAGGTGGACGCGGGTTTTCAGGTTCAGGGTACTCGGGTACACGGGCAGCTGCGTGCTCAGCCAGCCGAAGAAGGGGCCGATGTGCGCCCGCTGCGCGTCATTGAAGCAGGCATCCCAAGAGTCGAAGCTCTCGCCGCTCAGTGACACCCACACGCCCCAGCTGAACGGCTCATCCGAGCCATGCACGGGGATGTCGATGGTGGCGCGCACGAAACAGTGCGCTTCATCGACGATGCAGGCGTCGCTGTCGAGCTGGCAGCGCGCTTCGCGCTCTGCGGGCGCCATCTGCTCATACAGCCACGGCGCATCGGCGCCGAAGCTGGGCATGCCCGTGTGGGTTTCGCCGCAGGAGCGGCACAGGAAGGAAAACGTCACGCCCTGATGCCGCTTTACTCGAACTGCTTGCGGAACGCTTCGAACTGCGCCGCCAGGCCATCGAAGTCGCTGCGCAATTGCAGCACTTCCTGTTCCAGCTGGGCCACGCGGCTGCCCTGCTGCGGCGCGCTGACGGCGCCGGCAAAACCGGCCGCCGTCTCGCTCTGCGCCAGCGCCTCTTCACCGCCCAGCAAGTGGCCGTAGCGCGGCTCCTTGGCGCCCGGCGCGACCGCCAGCTTGGCCACCAGCGGCGGGTATTTGTCGATCAGGAACTGCAAGCCGGATTCCACTTCCGCCACGGACTTGAATTCATGCACCCTGCCGCTGCGGCTGCGGATCTCGCCCGCCGTCTGCAAGCCGCGCAGCATCAAGATCGTCAGGATGGCCAGTTTATCCTGTTCCAGCGACCACTTGATGCGCATGCGGTGTTCATACTTGGCGACGCGCGCGCCCGCCTGCGTGATGCCGTTGACGAATTTGCGCTGCATCAAGCGCTGCAGCACGTCGTACACGGTTTCTTCGGACAGGGCCATGACGGGGTCGCGGCTCGATAGCTGGTTGCAGCCGTTCGTCAGCGCGTTGAGCGAGAGCGGATAGCTGTCCGGCGTCAGCGCTTCCTTTTCGGCCAGCACGGCCAGCACGCGGATCTCGAAGGGGTCGAGCAGATTTGGATTGTCGCTACTCTTTTCTGCTGCGTTTTCAGCTATGTTTACGTCTGTAGTCATGCCTGTATCCTTAATCAACCAGCTTGTTCATTTGCTCAGAATCAAATTTATCACACTCAGGCACAGCCTGGCAGCAGATGCCCGCCGCCTTCAGGGTGGCGAGGATGGTTTCGATGCGCTGCTCCTGCGCCACGGCATGCGTGATCAGGCCCTGCAGGGCTTTCGACAGCGGATCGTCGCCGTTCGGCGTGACGCCATACGCTGCAAACAGATGCGCCGTGCTGCCCTCGCGCAGGGCGCTGACATCCTTCTGCACGATGTGCGCGGGGTTGCCCACGGCCGTGGCGCCGGACGGCACGGGTTTCAACAGCACGGCGTTCGAGCCCACCTTGGCGTACTCGCCCACGGTGAAACTGCCCAGCACCTGGGCGCCGGCGCCGACGATGACGCCGCGCTCCAGCGTCGGATGGCGTTTACTTCCGCTGTGCAGCGAGGTGCCGCCCAAAGTGACGCCCTGGTAGATGGTGCAGTCGTCGCCGACGACGGCCGTCTCGCCGATCACCACGCCGAAGCCATGGTCGATGAAGACGCGCCGGCCGATGACGGCGCCCGGATGGATCTCGATGCCCGTGATGATGCGGGCGATATAGGAAATGAAGCGCCCCACCCACTTCATGTGGCGCGTCCAGCACCAGTGCGCCCAGCCATGCATGACGATGGCGTGCAAGCCCGGATAACAGGTCAGCACCTCCCAGCCATTGCGGGCGGCGGGGTCACGTTCAATGATGCTGTTGATATCTTCGCGCAGGTGGTGGAACATAATGACAATGAATAAGGTGGAACGCAAATGGTAGCGTATTCGGCGGCGTGCTGCCGGAGAGGCAGATAAACAACCGCCGCCTCAAGGGCGGCGGCTGATCAAGTACGCTCAACCCAAAGGCGAAAGTGCCGGGGTCGTACCCTGAGGGTACGCCCCCAGGATTTGCTTTTGGGGTAAAAATAGATCAAGCAAACGGCACGCCGAGGACTTGTCCGCTTATTTCGGCTCCAGCGCGATGCGCTGGCGGCGTGCTTCGTAGAGACACACGCCCGATGCCACGGACACGTTCAGACTCTCGACGGAGCCGAACATCGGGATGCTGACGAGGATATCGCAGGTGTCGCGCGTCAAACGGCGCATGCCTTCGCCTTCGGAACCCATGACGAGGGCCGTCGGGCCCGTGAAATCGGCTTCGTACAAGCCTTTTTCGCCATCGTCGGTGGTGCCGATCAGCCAGATGCCGCGGTCCTTGAGTTCACGCATGGTGCGCGCCAGATTCGTCACGGTGATGTACGGGACGGTTTCGGCGGCGCCGCTGGCGACCTTGGCGGCCGTGGTATTCAAACCCACGGCGCGGTCTTTCGGCACGATGACGGCATGTGCGCCGACGCCGTCGGCCACGCGCAGGCAGGCGCCCAGGTTGTGCGGATCGGTGATGCCGTCGAGAATCAACAGCAGCGGCGGGCCATCGATGGCGTCCAGCAGCTCATCGAGATTGCGCGCCAGCGACAGCTGCGACGCAAAGGCGATCACGCCCTGGTGGCGGCGCGTGCCGACGATTTTATCGAGACGCGACGAATCGACGGGCATGACGCGCACGTTGGCCGCCTTGGCGGCGGCGATCATGTCTTTCATGCGGCCGTCGACGCGGCTGGCATCGACGAAAATTTCTTCCACGGACGACGCTTCATGACGCAGGCGCGAGGTGACGGCGTGGAAGCCGAAAATCATTTTATTCTTCATGTGTTATCGCTTCTTTTAACGCTTGCTTTTGCTTGTTTTTGATACAGTTTTTGCTGCACGTGGTGCCACTGCGGCAGGTGCCGCAGCAGGTTTTTTGCTGCGCTTGGTCGCGGCGGCCTTGGGGGCTGCCGCCTTCGGGGCTTCCTTCGGGGCTGCCTTGGCTTGCGCCTTGGCGCCATTGGAGCGGCCGCCGGAACCATTGCCCGGTTTGCCACCGTTGTTGACGCTGGCTTTGATTTCATGGCGCTGCTCGGTCGCTGGACCGGGCTTGACCATGGATTTCTTTTCGCCCTTGCGCTTGCCGCCGCCGTTCGGCTTGGCCGGCGCTTCTTCGCCCGCCAGTTCCGCATCGGTGACCAGACGCAGGTCGATCTTGCGCGTTTCCAGGTCAACACGCGCCACTTGCACCGTCAGGCGGTCCGTCAATTGATAACGTTTACCCGTGCGTTCGCCGCGCAATTCATGGCGCGCATCGTCGTACTGGAAGTAGTCGGTGCCCAGCTCGGTGACGTGCACCAGGCCTTCGACAAACAAAGTGTCGAGTTGCACGAAGACGCCAAACGTCGTCACGCCGGTGATGGTGCCGGTGAACTCTTCGCCCAATTTATCTTGCATGAAGTAGCACTTGAGCCACGCTTCCACGTCGCGCGACGCTTCGTCGGCGCGGCGCTCGTTGGCCGAGCAATGCACGCCCAGCGCGTCCCAGATGGTCAGGTCCGTCTTTTTCGGCTTGCCGTCGGCCTTGTCCTTGGCTTGCTGCTTGCGCGTGGCGTTCGACACGTTGGTGTTCAACACGACTTTATCGGACAGCTTCGGCTCGTATTTCTTGCCTTGCAAAATAGCCTTGATGGCGCGGTGCGTCAGCAAGTCGGGATAGCGGCGGATCGGGCTGGTGAAGTGGGCATACGCCTCGTACGCCAGGCCGAAGTGGCCGATATTGTCCGGGCTGTAGACGGCTTGCTGCATCGAGCGCAGCAACATCGTTTGCAGCAGGGCCGCGTCGGGACGCAGCTTGATCTGCTGCATCAGGGTCTGGTAATCCGATGCCGATGGCGTGTCGCCGCCCGTCAGGTTCAGGCCGACCTGCTTGAGGAAGGTGCGCACTTGCGTGAGCTTTTCCTTGGTCGGGCTGGCGTGGATGCGGTAGGTGCCCGGATGCTTGTTACGCAGCAACAAATCGGCTGCGCAGACGTTGGCCGCCAGCATGCATTCTTCGATGATCTTGTGCGCTTCGTTGCGCGTGCGGGGGATGATCTTTTCGATCTTGCCGGCGCTATTGCAAACGATATACGTTTCCGTCGTCTCGAAATCGATGGCGCCCCGCTCCGTGCGGGCTTTCAGCAAGGCGCGGTAGACGGCTTCCAGGTTTTGCAGGTGTGGCAGGATGTCCGCGCGGCGTGCCGCTTCGGGTCCCTTGGTGTTGCCCAGCACGGCGGCGACTTCGTCATACGTGAGGCGCGCGGCAGAGTGAATCACGGCCGGGTAGAACTGGTACGCCTTCAGTTCGCCCTTGTCGCTGACGACGGCGTCGCAGACGAGGGTCAGACGGTCGACGGCCGGGTTCAGCGAGCACAGGCCATTCGACAGCTTTTCCGGCAACATCGGGATCACGCGGCGCGGGAAATACACGGACGTGCTGCGTTCGAGTGCATCGATATCGAGCGCGTCGTTCGGCTTCACGTAATGGCTGACGTCGGCAATCGCCACGATCAGTCGGAAGCAGTTGGCGCGGCCGATCTTGACGGGTTCGCAATACACGGCATCGTCGAAATCGCGCGCGTCTTCGCCGTCGATGGTGACGAGCGGCACGTCGCGCAGGTCGACACGCTCTTTCAGGTCGGCGTCGCGCACTTCGAACGGCAGTTTTTCAGCTTGCTTGAGGGCGGCGGCGGAGAAAATGTGCGGCACGTTGAATTTACGCACAGCAATTTCAATTTCCATGCCGGGGTCATCCAGGGCGCCCAGCACTTCGACGATCTTGCCGACCGGCTGTTTGAAGCGCATCGGTTGCTCGGTCAGCTCGACGCTGACGATCTGGCCGGCCTTCGCCTTGCCCACCGAACCGGTGACTAAAATGTCCTGGCCGATGCGCTGGTCTTCCGGGGCCACGACCCAGGTGCCGTTTTCCTGGATCAAACGGCCGATGACGTGGCTATTGGCGCGATAGGTGACTTCGACGATCGTGCCTTCCGGGCGGCCGCGGCGGTCCGTGCCGACGATGCGGGCCATGACCTTGTCGCCATGCAGTACTTTCTGCATTTCTTTCTCAGGCAGGAACAGGTCGGCACTGGCGTCGTCGGGAATGACAAAGCCGAAGCCATCGCGGTGGCTGGTGACGCGACCGGCGACGAGCGCGCTCTGGTCGGCCAGGCTGAAAACACCGCTGGCATCAGACTTGAGCTGGCCGTCGCGCTCCATCGCCTTCAGGCGACGAACCAGGACATCCATGGAATCGGCATGCACTTGCAGCGTTTTCCCCAGAGACTGCGGGTCGAGAGGCGCGTTGACACTGCGGAATATGCCGAGAATGTCCTCCCGGCTGGGGATGGTGTGGGTATTTTGGCTCAAAAGTATTTCTATAGTTGTTATTGACAGTGATCAAACGGAAGACAAAGACCGATGACATCACCGTCAATATTGACACGGTGATGTTCGATAGTGTACCGGAGGACGCCTTGGTTTGCCTAACGACAGCGTAGCGGAAACCGAACAAGTGCCCCGCCGATGAAAAAAAGGAGAAAAGCTGCGCAATGCATTTGACTTCGGCAAATATTGCTCTATAATCTTGGTCTCTTGCAGCGACAAACCCTCACGGGAATGCAGTTGCAGGAAAGCGGTACAGGGTTGATGTGCAGTATGGAGCGAAAGCTCATCTGGCGCAAAACTCTTCAAGCCGCTATAATAGCAGAATTGTTGCCAAGTTATTTCGCAACAAGTAATACAGCAGTATCAGTGCCCACGTGGCGGAATTGGTAGACGCGCATGGTTCAGGTCCATGTGCCTTCGGGTGTAGGGGTTCGAGTCCCTTCGTGGGCACCATTACCTAATTCGCAAAAAGGCCGCAAACTTTCACGAGTTTGCGGCTTTTTTCATTTCCGCTGCGAAAAGCCCTCCCTCCTCGGCAGCCGAACCACCGGACAGGCCCACAGACAGAAATCCACAAGAAAACGCTGAAAAAAGAGGCAGATCCAGCCTTTTTTCATAGGGAGCAGCCCTTTTCAGGCGAAAAAACATGTTTCTTGAAGAAAAGTGCAAAATGTTGATTGACCGAATGCGCGCCAGCCCTTATGATTTTGTCCTCGCTGCAGAACACGCAGCGACAAGCAGCAAGCAGTAACAATGCCCACGTGGCGGAATTGGTAGACGCGCATGGTTCAGGTCCATGTGCCTTCGGGTGTAGGGGTTCGAGTCCCTTCGTGGGCACCACCAGCAACAAGTTGTTGATTGTTGTGATCCGCAGTAAAGTAGCAAGGCAGTATCGCAGTTAGCAGCACAATGCCCACGTGGCGGAATTGGTAGACGCGCATGGTTCAGGTCCATGTGCCTTCGGGTGTAGGGGTTCGAGTCCCTTCGTGGGCACCACCAGCAACGAGTTGTTTTCGTTGTAGTCCGCAGTAAAGTAGTGAGACAGCAGTAATACGCAGCAAGCAGCATCAGTGCCCACGTGGCGGAATTGGTAGACGCGCATGGTTCAGGTCCATGTGCCTTCGGGTGTAGGGGTTCGAGTCCCTTCGTGGGCACCATTACCTAATTCGCAAAAAAGCCGCAAACTTTCACGAGTTTGCGGCTTTTTTCATTTCCGTGACCCGTCCTGGAATAAGTTGACACTTTTTCGTTACAGAGAAGGAGTGTCCGATGGAACAAGGGTTTCGACGCAGTCAGCGAGATTACAGCCTGGCTTTTAAATTGAGCGTTGTCGAGCAGG
>NZ_JAPUBT010000019.1 GCF_030397665.1 Janthinobacterium sp. SUN073
TGTTCTGTCGAAAGACGAAGGCGGCCGTCATACGCCATTCTTCAACAACTATCGTCCACAGTTCTACTTCCGCACAACGGACGTGACTGGTTCGATCGAGTTGCCAGCAGACAAAGAAATGGTTATGCCAGGCGATAACGTGTCGATCACCGTCAAGCTGATCAACCCGATCGCGATGGAAGAAGGCCTGCGCTTCGCTATCCGTGAAGGCGGTCGTACCGTCGGCGCTGGTGTTGTTGCAAAAATCCTGGCTTAATTCTTAAGCCTGCATAAAAGAAGACGCGTCGTCGCCCGGCGCCCTTCTTTTTATTCAACTGCCGGGGTTGGCAAGCATTTTGGTGCTATCATGTCGACCCTGACGGTTGTTGCGTCAGAAATTCCAGTATGACCTCATTGCCGTGCAGACCGCGCGGTTCGTTCTTTTAAGGAAATATCATGTCGGCACCAAACCAAAAAATCCGTATCCGCCTGAAGGCTTTCGATTACAAACTGATCGACCAGTCCGCTCTGGAAATCGTTGAAACCGCGAAGCGCACCGGCGCTGTCGTCAAAGGCCCAGTACCACTGCCTACCCGTATTCAACGTTTCGATGTGCTGCGTTCCCCGCACGTCAACAAAACTTCGCGCGATCAGTTCGAGATCCGTACGCACCAACGCCTGATGGACATCGTTGACCCAACGGACAAAACCGTTGACGCGCTGATGAAGCTGGACCTGCCAGCTGGTGTTGATGTTGAAATCAAACTGCAATAAGAGTTTCAAGGGCGGCTGACAATACCGTAGCACCAGGTGTTGACAGCTGTTCCAGGCCGGCGGGGTGTCCCGCTGCCTGATGATGGGGCCGGGCCTGCTCACAATCGTGAGTGCGCCTGGCCCCATTGCTATTGGCCCGCAGTATTAGGTTGGCGCCCTACATCTTTCACTCTCCCTTTCTCTTTCTCCGCTTTACTTTCTTTTTCTATCGCTATCCAAACTGGCGGACCAGGCCGGCACAGGCCAAATTGATCCCGGAAAACAACAAGTTGGCGGATAAAGTTGGAATAAAACAACAATTGTTAATTTTCCCCTTCCTTGCGTGGCCACAATGTGAGAAATTTGTAATATACGGCGAGAATGTATGACTTTTTTACAAAAACGGTCAACGAGACGTATCGATTTACAAAACGAAAATAATATTTGAGGAGTAGTCTTGAAAAGTACGGTAAACAACAATACACCACGGTTAAAGAAAAGTACGCTTGCAATTGCATTGACATTAGCCTTCTCTCAATACGCCACAGCACAAACAGCTGCCGAGCCTGTAGAAAAACTGCAGCGCGTCGAAGTCACCGGTAGTAGTATCAAGCGTACCGAAGCTGAAACAGCTGGCGCGCTGCAGGTTCTGACCCGCGACGACATCGAGCGCACCGGCCAGACCACGGCGCTGGGCATCCTGAATTCCTCCGCCGCCATCAGCACGTCCCTCGACTCGACAAGCACCAGTTCCGGTGGCTTTGCCACGGGTTCCTCGGGCGTGGGCATGCGTGGCCTGGGCAAGGTCGCCACCCTGGTGCTGGTCAATGGCCGCCGCATTGCACAATACGGCCTGGCCGACAATGCACAACAAAACTTCACCAACCTGGATGCGATTCCGGCTGCCGCCATCGAGCGCATCGAGATCCTGAAAGACGGCGCGTCGGCGATCTACGGTTCCGACGCCATCGCCGGCGTGATCAACATCATTCTGCTGAAGAACTTTGAAGGCGCCAAGATCACCGGCAACTACAAGGAAACCGACGGTTTCAAAGACCAGCGCAACCGCAGCGTTTCCGGCATCATCGGTTACGGCGATGTCGACAAGGATGGTTTCAATACCTACCTGACGTACGAAGGCTACAAGAGCGATGGCTACACCGTCGACAGCCTGCGCAGCCACTATCCTGACTGGCACCGCCAGACCCCGTTGCGTTCGACCTGGGACGCGATGAACTCGTACTCGCCAACTGGCAACTACTTCCTGGGGAGCACGAACATCGTTGCCGCGCCAGGCTGCCCGGCTGACAAGCTCGACCCGAAAGACAAGCTGTGCAAGATGGACCTGTTGCCGTACACCGGCCTGGCAACCAATGCCAAGCGTTATGCGCTGGCCAGCAACACGCATTTTAAAATTGGCAAGTCTATCGACGCCAATTTCGAGATCACCAATGCCGGCGCCAGCAACGATTACATCGTCGCGCCATTCGCCCTGAGCGGCACTTCGACGCCGAGCACCTGGTATAACGCGATGGACGGCAAGATGGTCGGTCCGTTCTACTATCCAAAATTGCTGGTCGGCCACGCCAACAACCCTTACGGCGTACCGGTGGAATACCGTGCCCGTCTGATGGACACCGGCGACGGTTTCAACTTCAACCGCACCGAATCCGACCAGACGCGCGTCATGCTGAGCCTGAACGGTGATGTGAGTGGCTTCGACTGGAAATCCGCGGCTGGCTACATGACCTCGAATGCCACCAAGGCCACCCGTGCAGCCAGCGCCGCTGGCTACACCAATGCCATCGTCAATGGCACGTACAAGTTCGGCCAGCAAAACGATGCCGCGCTGCTGGACTCGATGTTCCCGATACGTACCACCAAGGGCAAGTCGAAGATCGCTTTCTTCGATGCGACCGTGTCCGGTGAAGTGGCGCAATTGCCAGCCGGTCCTTTGAATGTGGCATTCGGTACCGATATCCGCCGCGAAAAGTATGAGATGGCCAGCTCGGACAACGTGCTGCGTGGTGACCTGGTCGGCATCGCCGGCCTGCAGGTCAAGGACACCATGGACCACTACGCACTGTTCGCCGAAGCGACCGTTCCGGTGGTCAAGCGTGTTGAACTGAGCGCTGCAGTGCGTGCCGACAAGTCCACCAACAGCGACGTGCACTTTTCGCCGAAACTGGGCCTGCGCGTCAACGCGACCGACACCCTGTTGCTGCGTGCCACCGCTGCGGGCGGCTTCCGCGCGCCTAACATCGTTGAAACTGGTAACGGCCTCGGTCGTAGCTCGTTTGCCACTAAAGTCAGTGATCCTCGCCGCTGCGCAACCGCCAGTGCCTTGAACAAGCTGGTGCAGAGCAATCCAGCCGTCACCAGCGCCGACAAGGCGCAGGGCAACACCTTCCAGTCCAGCGATTGCTCGGGCGGCGTACCGACCTTCGTGTCGGCGAACAAGGACCTGAAACCGGAAACCTCGCGTTCGATCACCGCCGGTTTCGTCTTCGAGCCGGTCAAGAACTGGACCGTGGCACTGGACTACTACCATATCGAACGCAAGGACGAGATCGGTACCCGTGCCGTGGCTGACATTCTGCGCGGCGAAGATAGCTTGCCTGCCGGTCAATTGATCCGTGTTGATAACTCGGCTTCGGATGCGCAATTCCTGGCACTGGTGAAGAAGTATGCACCGGGCAATACCACCAACTTCGGTGGCGTTGGTTCGATCGGCCTGTTGTACAACCCATACGTCAACAGCGGCAAGACCCGTGCTTCGGGCTTCGACTTTGATGCGGGTGGCCGTTTCAACACCAGTATCGGCCAGGTTCGCCTGAAACTGGAAGGTAGCTACCTGTGGAAATACCAGGAGTTCAGCGTGACCGACAATGCTTATGCTCAGAACATGGCCGGCAACTGGGCCCTGGGTTCGCGTCTGAAAACCAAGCTGCGCGCCAGCCTGAAGGCCGGCTCGTTCGACCACGGCATGACCCTCAACTATGCCAGCGGCTATAGTAACAACGACGATACGTCGCCGACCTACTGCGCCACGAATACCGTCTCGGCAGAGAACATGGCAGCATGCTCGCGCGTCGGCAGCAACACGACGGTCGACTACAACCTGTCGTACAGCGGCATCAAGAACACGCGTCTGAGCCTGTACGTGGATAACATGTTCGACAAGGCGGCGCCAATTCAATGGCGTTCCGGCTATGCTGATACGTTCCAGATGCGTCGTATCGGTGTGACCGCCAGCTACACTTTCTTCTGATCGTCGTCAGCTGACAAGCTTTCGCCCGGCATCATTGCCGGGCGTAGCAAAAACCAGGCCTCGTGCCTGGTTTTTTTTTGCCCTGCCATCGATGCATGGGGGGATATCGCTTTACAGTGCTGCGGCTGGACGATAAAGTTGCCGCATGCTTAATGCCCTCGATACCCACCTGTTAAATGCGACTCCACGTCTGCGCTTGCGCGGCTGGCCGCGCTTCCTGACCGAATTCCTGTATTTCGGCATCAAGGAGGCGAGGTCGTGCCTGTTTGTGGGGCTGTTTTTTGCCGCCGTGTTCCTGGTGCCGCGCGCCGGCCTGTTCGGCCTGCCGCGCTATGACGTGCTGCTGCTGGTAGCGCTGGCGATCCAGGGTGCAATGGTGTGGAGCGGGTTGGAAACGTGGGACGAGTTGAAAGCCATCTGCCTGTTTCATGCGGTCGGCTTCGCGCTGGAAGTGTTCAAGGTATCGGGGACGATCCAGTCGTGGAGCTATCCCGACTTCGCCTACACCAAGGTGTTCGGCGTGCCCCTGTTTTCCGGCTTCATGTATGCGGCTGTCGGCAGCTACATCATCCAGACCTGGCGCCTGCTCGACATGCGGATACGCCACCATCCGCCGTACTGGATGGCGGTGCTGATCGCGCTGCTCATCTACGCCAACTTCTTCACCCATCACTACATCGGCGACTACCGCTGGTATCTTGCCGCCTGCGCGCTGGGCTTGTACGCGCGCACCACCGTGGTGTTCCGTCCGCTCGACCGCGACCGCGGCATGCCCTTGCTGCTCGGTTTCGTGCTGGTCGGCTTCTTTATCTGGCTGGCCGAAAACATCAGCACCTTCTGGGGCGTGTGGCGTTATCCGAACCAGCTTGGCGCCTGGTCGGTGGTGCATGTCAGCAAATGGAGTTCATGGTCGCTGCTGGTGGTGATGACGTTCACCATCGTGGCCCACCTCAAGCACATCAAGGCCAGCATTCACGTCGCCCAGCCTTAGGTCGGGCGGCTTTTTGGCCCGCGCACGGCAAGGCGCGCGATTGACGCCGCTTGCCCGCTTCAGGGATACTCCGGACTTGTCCATTAATGTGTGCCGCCGCCATGTCCAAGACTGTCCTGATCGTGGAAGATGAACAGGCGATCGCCGACAGCATCGCCTATGCCTTGCGCACGGACGGCTTTACGCCGCGCCATGTGACCTTGGGTGAGCAGGCGCTTGCCGTGCTGCGCAGTGAGGCCGCACCGCAACTGGTGGTGCTCGATATCGGCTTGCCCGACATGAGCGGGCTGGAAGTGTGTCGCCGGCTGCGCCAGTTTTCCGAGGTGCCGGTGATCTTCCTGACGGCCCGCAGCGATGAAATCGACCGTATCGTCGGCCTGGAAATCGGCGCCGATGATTACGTCACCAAGCCGTTCTCGCCGCGCGAACTGGTGGCGCGCATCCGCGTCATCCTGCGCCGCGCCTGCGCCGCGCCAGCGGCGGCGCGCTTCGAGTTGCGCGCGCTGGAGGCGAAAGTGCTATTTCACGGCCAGCCGCTGGACCTGACCCGTTACGAGTACCTGCTGCTGAAAACCTTGCTGGAACACCCGGGCCACGTGCTGTCGCGCGCGCAGCTGATGGCGCGCGTGTGGAGCGCGGCGCCCGACACGCTCGACCGTACCGTCGATGCGCACGTCAAATCACTGCGTGCCAAGCTGCGCGCCATCGATGCGCAGGCCGACCCCATTCACACCCACCGTGGCCTCGGCTACAGCCTGGCCGGCGCATGAAGATCGGCCTGCGCATCCTGCTCGGCTACTTCCTGATCGTGGGCCTGGCCGCGTGGTTCTTGCTGAACGTCTTCATGGAGCAGGTCAAGCCGGGTGTGCGCTCGACCCTGGAAGACACCTTGGTCGATACCTCGCAACTGCTGGCCAGCCTGGTGGCGCCCGACTTGAAGGCGGGCACGCTGGCGCAGTCGCCCGTGGCCGAGCGCATGCAGGACTATGCGCGCCATGGCGTGGACGTCAATATCAATGGCGTGCGCAAGCAAACCCTCGATTACCGTATCACCATCACGGACCGGCACGGCATCGTGCTGTTCGATTCCAGCGGCCGCGACGTGGGGCGCGACTATTCGCGCTGGAATGACGTGTATCTCACCTTGCAGGGCAAATATGGCGCGCGCAGCACGCGCAGCCGGCCCGACGACGAGATGTCGACGGTGATGCACGTGGCCGCGCCGATTCGCGACGGCAATGCAGTGATCGGCGTGCTGACGGTGGCCAAGCCGAATGCCAGCGTGCAAGCCTTTGTCGAACGCAGCCAGCGCAAGATATTGCAGCGCGGCGCCATCCTGTTGCTGCTGTCGTTGCTGATCGGCCTGGCATTCGCCTGGTGGCTGCACCATGCGCTGGGCAAGCTGATGCATTACATCGGCGACGTGGAAGCAGGGCGCAAGGTGGCGCTGCCAGCGCTGGGCAGGGACGAGATCGGCACCCTGGGGCGGGCGCTGGAGGCGATGCGCACGCGCCTGGAAGGCAAGGAATACGTGGAGCAGCTGATGCACACCCTGGCGCATGAATTGAAAAGCCCGATCGCCGCCATCCAGGCATCGGCCGAGCTGCTGCAGGAAGACATGCCGCCGGCCGAGCGGCGCCAGTTCCTGACCAGTATCCTGGAACAGAATGCGCGCCAGCGGCAACTGATCGACAAGTTGCTGGCCCTGGTGCGCGTGGAAAAACAGCAGCGCCTGGATAACCCCGAGCGCATCGCGCTGGGGCCGCTGCTGACGCTAGTGGCGCAGGACGCGGCCGCCACCCTGGCGGCGCGCGGCGTGCGCCTGCAGGTGCACGCCGACGAGGGGAGCGTGGCGGGCGATGCTCTGCTGCTGCGCCAGGCGCTGGGCAACTTGCTCGACAACGCGGCCGGCTTCGCGCCACCGGGTAGCGGCATCGACCTGACGGCGCAGCGCCACGGCAGCCAGGTGGAAATTGCCGTGCGCGACCGCGGTGAGGGCATCCCCGCGTATGCGCTGGAGCGCGTCTTCGAGCGCTTTTACTCGCTGCCGCGCCCGAGTGCCGGCAAGAGCACGGGCCTGGGCCTGCCCTTCGTGCGCGAGGTCGCTTCCCTGCATGGCGGCACGGCCGAAGTGCTCAATCATCCCGATGGCGGCGCCTGCGCGCGCCTGTGCCTGCCGCTGGCTTAGCTCGCATTTATTTCCAGACTTCACACGCAGCGCATCATCAGCGCATATGATTTTTCTACACTGGCCTCCTTACTTCAAGGATGCGCCATGCAAAAAACTCTCTTCGTCAAAGCGTTGATCGTGTTCGGCCTGATGTTGCTGATCGGCCTGCCTCTGCTGATGATTCAGGAAACGATCAAGGAGCGGATGGAATTCCGCCAGGAAGCCGTCAACAGCATCGCCGCCGATTCGGTGCGCGAACAAACCATCATCGGTCCCATCCTGGTGATCCCCTATACGGAGCAATATGAAGAGCGCGTGGAAGTGGCCAAGGGCGATGACAGGGAAGCGAAGTCGCCCGTGCGCACGGAGTTGCTGCGCCGCACGGTGCAGCGCCGCTTGCTGGTGTACCCGAACTTTTTGCTGCAGGAAGGCACCATCGAGACCGACCGCCGCTACCGTGGTATCCACCAGGTGCTGGTCTACAGCGGCCAGCATGCGTTCAAGGGCGACTTCACGGTGCCGGCCGGCAGCCAGCTGCCGCGCAAGTCGCCGGACTCGCGCGTGACCCTGGGTGCGCCGTTCGTGGCCCTGTCCATCGAGGACGTGCGCGGTATCCGCAACATTCCGAAAATCGACTGGGGCGGCCAGAAGATCGAGTTCGAGCAGGGCACCGACCTGTTTGCCTTCCGCAGCGGCCTGCACGCGCCGCTGGGCGCCATGCCACTGGCGGCGCCGCAACAGGTGAAATTCAGCTTTGACCTGGGGCTGGACGGTATCGAACGCCAGCATTTCGTGCCGGTGGCGAAAAACAGCCAGGTCAGCATCAAGTCGAACTGGCCCCATCCGCAGTTTGGCGGGCGCTTCCTGCCGTCGCCGAAATTTCGCCAAATCAACGCCGATGGCTTTCAGGTCGAGTGGAGCATCTCCTCGCTGGCCACGAATGCGCAAACGCAGCTGAGCACGATCGAGGGGGAATTCAAGGTGCCCGACAGCGCGCCGCTGGGCCAGATCGACCGCTTCAGCGTGGGCTTCATCGAGCCGGTGAATGTGTATTCGCAATCGGACCGGGCCACCAAGTATGGCTTGCTGTTCGTGGCGCTGACCTTTGCCGCCTTCTTCATCTTTGAAATCCTGAAGAGCTTGCCGATTCACCCGGTGCAGTACCTGCTGGTGGGCCTGTCGCTGGTGATCTTCTTCCTGCTGCTGGTGGGCCTGGCCGAGCACATCGCCTTCCTGGCCGCCTACCTGATCGCCAGTGCCGCCTGTATCGTGCTGACCAGCTTTTATCTGGTGCACGTGCTGCACAACGCTTGGCGCGGCATCGGCTTCGGCGTGGGGCTGACCATGCTGTATGGCGCCCTGTATGGCTTGCTGAGCTCGGAAAACAATGCGCTGGTGATGGGCAGCATCCTGTTGTTCGCCGTGCTGGCCGCCATCATGGTGGCGACGCGCAAGGTGGACTGGTATCAGATTGGCAAGGGCGCCCAATAAACTGGCGCGATCGCGTGGCGTATAAAAAACATTGCTGATTTGGTAAATAAGTGGTTCTAAGTTGGTATTGTTTACGGTACTCTTTGGTATTGATTTCCGCAAAACACGGAATTGCGTGCAGTGGCGTACCTGAGTGGTAGGGTGGCGGCAGGAAGGATGGCTTGCCGCTACCGGGCAGTTCCTTTCATCCCAACATAAAATCTGGAGACAGCACCATGATCAAGAAACTGGCTTTTTTTCTCTTCGCTTGCGGACTAAGTGCCGGCTACGCGTATGCTGCAACGAGCGAGGATGTCTCGCAATGCCGTTCGCGCTGCGACAGCAGTTATGTCGGCTGCACCAATTCGCTCGGCGGCAGCCCGATTTGCCGTGATTTGATGCAGCATTGCCTGGAAGGCTGCAACCGCTAGACCAGCAGCTGGCGTGGCGCATGGGCGCGGACAGGGCGACAAGCCCGGTTCGCGCCTTTCTTTTTGTGGCGCCAAGGCGCATGAATGGCCGCTTTGCGTTGGGGAGTGGGTAGTTTTAGGCAACGCTGAACAACTCCCGCAGGGGCGTCGCGCAACACTTTGACATACCTCGTGTTAACTTGTTGCGTCAAGGGTTTTTGTGCTATATACTAGCCGGCTTCGGTATGGATTCGTCTTTTTTGGATCCTACGTTACTTTGTAGTTAAACAAGCCCCGCCCAATCGCAGGTGGGAATGGAGAAAAAATGAGCCTAGGCCTTCTCGGTCGCAAGGTTGGTATGATGCGCATTTTCACGGATGAAGGGGATTCGATCCCGGTCACCGTGTTGGACGTATCGAACAACCGTGTTGCGCAAATCAAAACCCCTGAAACAGATGGCTACTCCGCTGTTCAGGTCGCATTCGGTCAACGTCGCGCTTCCCGCGTGACCAAAGCTGTTGCTGGTCATCACGCTAAAGCTGGCGTTGAAGCCGGTACTCTGTTGAAAGAGTTCCGTGTCGATGCTGCTAAAGCCGCTGAACTGAAAGCTGGCGATGTTGTCGCTGCTTCCCTGTTCGAAGTCGGTCAAAAGATCGACGTGCAAGGCGTTACCATTGGTAAAGGCTATGCAGGCGTTATCAAACGTTATCACTTCTCTTCTGGCCGTGCAACGCACGGTAACTCGCGTTCGCACAACGTTCCAGGTTCCATCGGTATGGCACAAGATCCAGGTCGCGTTTTCCCTGGTAAGCGCATGACCGGTCATCTGGGTGACGTTAACCGTACGATCCAGAACCTCGTGATCGCCCGTATCGATGCCGACCGTCAGCTGTTGCTGGTCAAAGGCGCGATTCCAGGTGCGAAAAATGGCCAGGTAGTTGTCTCGCCAGCCATCAAAACCAAAGCCAAGAAGGGAGCTTAAACGATGGAACTCAAGCTTCTGAATGCGCAAGGTCAAGCCGCCTCGAACGTTGCTGCAGCCGATACGATTTTCGGCCGTGACTACAATGAAGCGCTGATCCACCAAGTCGTCATCGCGTATCAAGCGAATGCACGTAGTGGTAACCGCAAGCAAAAAGACCGTGAAGAAGTTCACCACACGACGAAAAAGCCATGGCGCCAAAAAGGTACCGGCCGCGCTCGTGCTGGTATGTCGTCGTCGCCACTGTGGCGCGGCGGTGGTCGGATTTTCCCGAACTCGCCTGACGAAAACTTCACCCACAAAGTGAACAAAAAGATGTATCGCGCAGGTATCTGCTCGATCTTGTCGCAGCTGGCTCGCGAAGAGCGCCTGATCGTCATCGACGATCTGACGATCGACGCGCCAAAGACCAAGCTGTTGTCGCAAAAATTGAACGGCCTGGGCTTTGATTCGGTTCTGATCATCACCGACGTTCTGAACGAAAACCTGGAACTGGCATCGCGCAACCTGCCTAACGTACTCGTCGTTGAGCCACGTCACGCAGACCCGATGTCCCTGGTGTTCTACAAGAAGATCCTGGTCACCAAAGCTGCATTGGCCAAGATTGAGGAGATGCTGGCATGAGCGCGATTTTGAAACATAGCGAAGAACGCTTGATGAAGGTGCTGTTGGCGCCCGTGATTTCCGAGAAGGCCACCATGGTCGCGGAAAAGAACGAGCAAATTGTATTCCGCGTACTGCCGGATGCAACCAAGCCTGAAATCAAGGCAGCGGTCGAACTGCTGTTCAAGGTTGAAGTTCTGTCCGTGCAAACTGCAAACCGCGAAGGTAAGCAGAAACGCACCGGCAAGTTCAACGGTCGTCGTAACCATACCAA
This sequence comes from Janthinobacterium sp. SUN073, assembly GCF_030397665.1. Classification (GTDB taxonomy): domain Bacteria; phylum Pseudomonadota; class Gammaproteobacteria; order Burkholderiales; family Burkholderiaceae_D; genus Janthinobacterium. Next base: position 10,904 of record NZ_JAPUBT010000019.1, read on the forward strand.
GCGTGCTTTCGTGTGCCTGAAGCCTGGCCAGGAAATCAACTTCTCCGAGGAGGCTGCATAATGGCACTCGTTAAGATGAAACCAACCTCGCCAGGCCGTCGCGGCATGGTAAAGGTGGTGAACCCAGACCTGTACAAAGGTCGTCCGTTCGCTGCCCTGGTTGAAAAGAAATCCAAGACCGCTGGTCGTAACAACAACGGTCACATCACCACCCGTCATATCGGTGGTGGTCATAAGCAACACTATCGCTTGATCGACTTCAAGCGCACCAAAGATGGTATTCCAGCGAAAGTGGAACGTATCGAATACGATCCAAACCGCACCGCGAATATCGCTCTGTTGTGCTACGCCGACGGCGAACGTCACTACATCATCGCAACCAAAGGCATGGCCGTTGGCGACAGCGTGATGAACGGTTCGGAAGCACCGATCAAATCGGGTAACTGCTTGCCAATCCGTAACATCCCAGTCGGTACCGTGATGCATTGCGTCGAAATGCTGCCAGGTAAAGGTGCCCAAATGGCACGTACCGCTGGCGCTGGCGTTGTGCTGATGGCACGTGAAGGTACCTATGCTCAAGTGCGTCTGCGCTCGGGTGAAGTACGTCGCGTGCACATCGAGTGCCGTGCAACGGTTGGTGAAGTCGGCAATGCCGAGCACAGCCTGCGTAAAATCGGTAAAGCTGGCGCGATGCGCTGGCGCGGTGTTCGTCCTACCGTTCGCGGTGTGGTCATGAACCCGGTCGATCACCCGCACGGTGGTGGTGAAGGTAAAACAGCAGCTGGTCGTCATCCAGTTTCGCCATGGGGCCAACAGACCAAGGGTAAGAAAACACGCAGCAACAAGCGTACGACTTCCATGATCGTCTCGCGCCGCGGCAAGAAATAAGGGGTAGCACATGACACGTTCATTGAAAAAAGGGCCGTTCTGTGACGCCCACCTGGTGAAAAAAGTTGAAGCCGCGCAAGCAGCCAAAGACAAAAAGCCAATCAAAACCTGGTCGCGTCGTTCGACAATCATGCCTGACTTTATCGGCCTGACGATCGCGGTTCATAACGGCAAGCTGCACGTGCCGGTTTATGTTTCCGAAAACATGGTTGGTCACAAGCTCGGCGAATTCGCACTGACCCGTACGTTCAAGGGCCATGCAGCTGACAAAAAGGCTAAGAAATAATGGAAACTAAAGCTATCCTCAAAGGTGTGCGCCTGTCGGACCAAAAGGGCCGCCTGGTTGCTGACCTGATCCGTGGCAAGAAAGTTGACGCTGCACTCAACATCTTGCAATTCAGCCCGAAAAAAGGTGCTGCGATCATCAAACGCGTTCTGGAATCCGCTATTGCGAATGCCGAGCACAATGATGGCGCGGACATCGACGAATTGTTCGTGAAAACGATCTACGTCGAAAAGGGCCCGGTCCTGAAGCGCTTCACCGCGCGTGCAAAAGGCCGTGGCGACCGTATTTCGAAACAATCCTGTCACGTTTACGTGACTGTCGGTAACTAAGGAGCCACGATGGGTCAGAAAATTCATCCAACCGGTTTCCGTCTGGCGGTCACCCGTAACTGGGCTTCGCGCTGGTATGCAGGCAACGGTAATTTCGCTGCCATGCTGAACGAAGACTTGAAAGCACGTGCTTACCTGAAAAAGAAACTGAAGAACGCATCCGTTGGTCGCATCGTTATCGAGCGCCCGGCCAAGAACGCGCGCTTCACGATCTACAGCTCGCGTCCAGGCGTGGTCATTGGTAAAAAAGGCGAAGACATCGAAGTACTGAAGTCGGCGCTGACCAAGATCATGGGCGTACCTGTTCACGTGAACATCGAAGAAATTCGCAAGCCAGAAATCGACTCGCAACTGATCGCCGATTCGATCGCTCAGCAGCTGGAAAAACGGATCATGTTCCGCCGCGCCATGAAGCGTGCAATGCAAAATGCAATGCGCCTGGGTGCTCTCGGTATCAAGATCATGTCGTCCGGCCGTCTGAACGGTATCGAAATCGCGCGTAAAGAGTGGTACCGCGAAGGCCGCGTGCCTCTGCATACCCTGCGCGCCGATATCGACTACGGTACCAGCGAAGCGTCGACCACCTACGGCATCATCGGTGTCAAGGTGTGGGTATACAAAGGTGACCGCGCGCCTAACGGCGATGCACCAGTCATCGATACCCCAGCTGACGAGAAGAAAAGCCGCGGCCCACGCCGTGACGATGGCAAGCCAGCTGGCCGTCCACGTCCAGCCGGTGCCGGTGCGAAACCATCCACAGCACCAGGTGCACGTGTGCGTACCGCCGCTAAACCGGCCGCCGCAGCAGCACCAGCTGAGAAAGCAGGAGAATAATCATGCTGCAACCAGCACGCAGAAAGTATCGTAAAGAGCAGAAAGGCCGTAATACCGGTATTTCGCACAGCCGCGGCACCGCCGTGTCGTTTGGCGAATTCGGTCTGAAGGCAGTTGCGCGCGGTCGTATCACTGCGCGTCAAATTGAAGCGGCGCGTCGTGCAATGACGCGTCACATCAAGCGCGGTGGCCGTATCTGGATCCGTATTTTCCCGGACAAACCGATTTCGAACAAACCGGCTGAAGTCCGTATGGGTAACGGTAAAGGTAATCCTGAGTACTACGTCGCTGAAATTCAGCCAGGCAAAGTACTGTACGAAATGGATGGCGTTGATGAAGCGCTGGCACGGGAAGCTTTCCGTCTTGCCGCCTCTAAACTGCCACTGGCGACGACGTTTGTCATCCGCCAAGTCGGCCAATAATTGGAGTTGTATATGAAAGCATCTGAACTCCGCGGCAAAGACCAGCCAGCTCTGCAAAAAGAGCTGAATGACTTGTTGAAGGCACAGTTCGGCCTGCGTATGCAAATCGCTACGCAGCAGCTGAGCAACACTTCGCAGCTCAAGAAGGTACGCCGCGATATCGCGCGTGTGAAGACGGTAATGAATCTGAAGGAAGCCAAATGAACGAACCAGTGAAACAGTCGCTCAAGCGCACGCTGATCGGTAAAGTGGTTTCGGACAAGATGGACAAGACCGTTACCGTTCTGATCGAGCGCCACGTAAAACATCCTTTGTATGGCAAGATCATCATGCGCTCGAACAAGTATCACGCGCATGACGAGACCAACCAAGTCAAGGCCGGTGATACGGTCGAGATCCAGGAAGGTCGCCCGATCTCCAAAACGAAGGCATGGACGGTAACACGTGTGGTTCAAGCCGCACCAACCGTTTAAATAAAATCCACCGTTTCGGCGGTGGCTTTTAATTAGTACTTGCAGGCCCGCAAATTGTATGTAATACTTGCGGGCTTCGTTCATGTAACGCCGCAAAGTGTCTGGCCACAGACAGTAGCATTCGCGGTCAGTTGATGTATGAAGGTCATGCACCCAAACAGTGAAGCCCAGCAGGGCGGCTCTGGCGGGACCAAGACTGACCGTGGGTCTACATTGTGTGGATTCTTCGGCTTAAGTTGGGAAAGAGAATACTATGATTCAAACTGAAAGCCGGCTCGAAGTGGCTGACAATACCGGTGCCAAAGAAGTAATGTGCATCAAGGTATTGGGCGGCTCCAAGCGCCGTTATGCTGGCATTGGCGATGTGATCAAGGTAACCGTTAAGGTTGCTGCGCCACGTGGCCGTGTCAAAAAAGGTGAAATTTATAACGCCGTGGTTGTGCGCACCGCTAAAGGTGTTCGCCGCCAAGACGGTTCCCTGGTGAAGTTCGACGGCAATGCCGCCGTTCTGTTGAACGCCAAGCTGGAACCGATCGGTACCCGTATTTTTGGACCTGTCACACGCGAACTGCGTACTGAGAAGTTCATGAAAATCGTGTCCCTGGCACCGGAAGTCCTGTAAGGAGTCGTAATGGATAAGATTCGTAAAAACGACGAAGTCATCGTTCTGACCGGGAAAGACAAGGGCAAACGTGGTGTGGTACAGCAGCGTATCGATGCTGAACATATCGTGGTTGACGGCATTAACATCGCTAAAAAAGCGACTAAGCCAAACCCGATGACTGGCGTAACTGGTGGTATCGTCGATAAGACCATGCCAATTCACGTGTCCAACGTTGCATTGTTTAATGCAGCGACTGGCAAGGCAGATCGCGTGGGTTTCAAAGAAGTGGACGGCAAGAAAGTTCGCATCTTTAAATCCTCCGGCGAAGTAGTGAAGGCTTAAGAAATCATGGCACGTCTCCAAGAATTCTATAAAGAAAAAGTCGTTGCCGACCTGACCAGCAAGTTTGGTTACAAGTCGGTAATGGAAGTTCCACGCCTGACCAAAATCACCCTGAACATGGGTGTTGGTGAGGCAATCGCGGATAAAAAAGTTCTCGAGCACGCAGTTGCTGACTTGACCAAGATCGCCGGCCAGAAGCCAGTGACCACCAAGTCCCGCAAAGCGATCGCAGGCTTCAAAATCCGTGAAGGTTATCCGATCGGTACGATGGTCACCCTGCGCGGCGCTCGCATGTACGAGTTCCTGGATCGCTTCATTACCGTGGCTCTGCCGCGCGTACGCGATTTCCGTGGTGTGAACGGCCGTGCATTTGATGGTCGTGGTAACTACAACATCGGTGTCAAGGAACAGATCATTTTCCCTGAAATCGAATACGACAAGATTGACGCGTTGCGCGGTATGAATATCAGCATCACGACAACCGCTAAGACCGATGACGAAGCCAAAGCTTTGCTCGCCGCCTTTAAATTCCCTTTCAGGAACTGATCATGGCCAAACTGTCACTGATTAATCGTGAGATCAAGCGTGCTGACCTGGTGGCGAAATTCGCCCCTAAGCGCGAAGCTCTCAAGGCCATCGTCGATGATCAATCGAAATCGGAAGAAGAGCGCTACGAAGCTCGCCTGAAATTGCAGGCGCTGCCACGTAACTCGAACCCGACGCGTCAACGTAATCGTTGCGCCATCACTGGTCGTCCGCGCGGCACATTCCGTAAATTCGGTCTGGGTCGTATCAAGCTCCGTGAATTCGCCATGCGTGGTGAAATTCCGGGTATGACAAAAGCAAGCTGGTAATAGGAGAATATGCAATGAGTATGAGCGATCCTATCGCCGATATGCTGACCCGCATTCGCAATGCACAAGGCGTGCAAAAGACGACCGTGGCCATGCCATCGTCGAAAGTCAAAATTGCGATTGCCAGCGTCCTGAAGGACGAGGGTTACATTGAAGATTTCGCTGTTGCCGAAGCTGGTGGCAAAGCGGAACTGAAAATCGGTTTGAAGTATTATGTTGGCCGTCCCGTCATTGAGCGCTTGGAGCGCGTGTCCCGTCCGGGTCTGCGCGTCTACAAGGGTAAAGACGAGATCCCTGTTGTGATGAATGGCTTGGGTGTGGCGATCGTGTCGACTCCGCAAGGCGTCATGACTGACCGCAAAGCACGCGCTACCGGTGTCGGCGGCGAAGTTATTTGCTACGTGGCTTAAGGAGTTACACATGTCTCGAGTAGCTAAAATGCCTATCGTAGTGCCAGCTGGCGCCGAAGTCGCCATCTCCGCACAAGCGATCACCGTAAAAGGCCCGCTGGGCGTACTTTCCCAGGCCCTCACCGGCCAGGTCAAAGTGGAAAACAATGCAGGAACCCTGAGTTTCGACGTGGCGGACGACAGCCGCGAAGCCAATGCCATGTCCGGCACGCTGCGCGCACTGGTCAACAACATGGTTGTTGGCGTCACCAAGGGTTTCGAGAAAAAGCTGAACCTGGTAGGCGTGGGTTACAAGGCGCAAGCTCAAGGCGACAAGTTGAATCTGTCCCTGGGTTTCTCGCACCCTGTAGTGCATGACATGCCAGCTGGCGTTACCTGCGCAACACCAACCCCGACCGAGATCCTGATTAAAGGTATCGACCGTCAACAGGTTGGCCAGGTAGCCGCTGAAGTTCGTGCTTACCGCGCTCCTGAGCCTTATAAAGGCAAGGGCGTTCGCTATGCGGACGAAGTGGTTAAGCTTAAAGAAACCAAGAAGAAGTAATTAGGGGCTGACGATGGATAAGAAAGAATCACGGCTTCGCCGCGGACGCCAAACCCGCATCAAGATTGCGGAATTGAAAGTAAATCGCTTGTCGGTGCATCGCACCAACCTGCACATTTACGCCAACCTGATCAGCCCGGATGCAAAAATCCTGGTTTCGGCCTCGACGGCTGAAGCGGAAGTTCGCGCTGAACTGGCAGGCCAATCCGGCAAAGGCGGCAATGCCGCTGCTGCAGCCTTGATCGGCAAGCGCGTCGCTGAAAAAGCGTTGAAAGCAGGAATTACCGAAGTTGCGTTCGACCGCTCCGGTTTCCGTTACCACGGCCGTGTGAAAGCGTTGGCAGAAGCCGCACGCGAAGCCGGTCTGAAGTTCTAAGGATCAATCATGGCAAAAATGCAAGCAAAAATGCAAAGCGACAAGCCGGATGATGGCATGCGCGAAAAAATGATCGCGATCAACCGCGTGACCAAAGTGGTCAAGGGTGGTCGTATCATGGGTTTCGCCGCGCTGACCGTAGTTGGTGATGGCGATGGCCGCGTCGGCATGGGCAAGGGCAAATCGAAAGAAGTGCCAGTTGGCGTGCAGAAGGCAATGGAAGAAGCCCGTCGCAACCTGATCAAAGTACCGCTCAAAAACGGTACCTTGCATCACACGGTTGTTGGTCGTCACGGCGCCTCCAAGGTCCTGATGAACCCAGCTAAGCCTGGTACTGGCGTGATCGCTGGTGGCGCCATGCGCGCTATCTTCGAAGTGATGGGCGTGACGGACGTGGTGGCGAAATCCACCGGTTCGAACAACCCATACAACCTGGTACGCGCTACGCTGGACGGCCTGTCGAAAATGAGCACTGCTTCCGATATCGCTGCCAAACGCGGCAAGTCGGTTGAAGACATTCTGGCTTAAGGTGGACAAAATGACAAACACAGTCAAAGTGCAATTGGTCAAGGGCTTGATCGGTACGCGCGAATCGCATCGCGCTACCGTGCGCGGTCTGGGTCTGCGTCGTGTAAATTCGGTTTCCGAATTGCAAGACACCCCATCCGTACGCGGCATGATCAATAAAGTATCGTATCTCGTTAAAGTTGTCGGGTAAGCCTTCGGGCTTACACGAACGGAGCAAATCATGGAATTGAATACTATTGCACCAGCCGAAGGCGCTAAGCACTACAAGCGTCGCGTCGGTCGCGGTATCGGCTCCGGCCTGGGTAAAACCTCGGGTCGTGGTCACAAAGGTCAGAAATCGCGTTCGGGCGGCTTTCATAAAGTCGGTTTCGAAGGCGGTCAGATGCCTCTGCAACGCCGTCTGCCTAAGCGCGGTTTCAAATCGATGCACGCAACCTTCAAAGCTGAAGTGCGCCTGTCCGATCTGAACAACCTGGCTGTTGGCGATGTCGACATTCTGGTCTTGAAGCAAGCTGGCGTTCTGGGCGTGTTGGCCCGTGACGTGCGCGTGATCTTGTCCGGCGAAATCACCAAAGCGGTGAATTTGAAGGGCTTGAAAGTGTCCGCTGGCGCGAAAGCCGCCATCGAAGCAGCCGGCGGCTCGGTAGCCTGAGTTGACCGCTAACAGCTTGATCGGAGCGAAAATTGGCGACTAATCCACAACTTGCTAAAAGTGCAGCGGCCGGTTTCCCTTGGGGACGGCTCTGGTTTTTGCTTGGCGCATTGGTGGTTTATCGTATCGGTGCTCACGTCCCGGTTCCCGGGATTGACCCGACACAATTAGCCTCGCTGTTCAAGGAGCACGAAGGCGGCGTCCTGGGCATGTTCAACATGTTCTCGGGCGGTGCCTTGTCTCGTTTTACAGTGTTTGCGCTGGGTATCATGCCTTATATCTCGGCCTCGATCATCATGCAATTGCTGTCGATCGTGTCACCGCAGATGGAAGCGTTGAAAAAAGAAGGCGAAGCAGGTCGTCGCAAGATCACCCAGTACACCCGGTATTTCACGGTTGCCCTGGCACTGTTCCAAGCGTTAGGCATTGCAGTCGCACTGGAGTCGCAAGCTGGTCTGGTGTTGGAACCTGGTCTTGCATTCCGCTTCGTGACGGTCGTCACTTTGTTGACCGGAACAATGTTTTTGATGTGGTTGGGTGAGCAAATTACCGAGCGTGGCTTGGGGAATGGCATCTCGATCATCATTTTTGCCGGGATTGCAGCAGGTCTGCCGTCGGCGTTGGGTGGCTTGTTCACTCAGGTGTCGAATGGTTCGATCGGCAGCTTCAGCGCGATTTTCATCGTGATCCTGGTAGCACTGGTAACGTACTTCGTCGTATTCGTCGAACGTGGTCAGCGCAAAATATTGGTCAATTACGCGAAGCGCCAGGTAGGCAACAAGATTTATGGCGGTCAAACCAGCCATTTGCCGTTGAAGCTGAACATGGCCGGCGTGATCCCGCCGATCTTTGCTTCTTCGATCATCTTGTTTCCGGCCACTATCGTGGACTGGTTTTCAAAGGGCGCCGACAACGCTAACCCTGCGGTGCGGTTCTTGAAAGATTTGGCAGCATCGATGGGGCCTGGTGAGCCTATCCATGCGCTGTTGTACGCAGTGGCGATCGTGTTTTTCTGTTTCTTCTATACAGCGCTGGTGTTTAACAGCAAGGAAACAGCGGATAACTTGAAGAAAAGCGGTGCGTTCATTCCCGGGATCCGTCCAGGCGAGCAGACAGCCCGTTACATCGACAAGATCCTGACACGCTTGACACTTGCCGGCGCAGTCTACATCACCCTGGTGTGTTTATTGCCGGAATTTATGCAAGCCCAGTGGAAAGTACCATTCTATTTCGGCGGTACTTCTTTATTGATTATTGTAGTTGTCACCATGGATTTCATGGCGCAAGTACAGAACTACGTGATGTCGCAGCAATATGATTCGCTGCTGCGCAAAGCAAATTTCAAGGGCGGAATTCCGACGCGTTAAGCGCGGTAAACATACCGAATGGCAAAAGACGACGTCATACAGATGCAGGGCGAGATTCTTGAGAATCTCCCAAATGCAACATTTCGAGTGAAGCTGGAGAACGGACACGTGGTGCTCGGGCATATTTCAGGTAAAATGCGGATGAACTATATTCGCATTCTCCCTGGAGACAAGGTGACGGTGGAGTTAACGCCGTACGACTTGAGCCGAGCCCGCATTGTGTTCCGTACCAAGTAACACACTGAATCAAACCAAAGAAGCGAAAGAAAGAGCCCAAAAATGAAAGTTCTCGCATCAGTCAAGCGGATCTGCCGCAACTGCAAGATCATCAAGCGCAAAGGCGTAGTCCGCGTAATCTGCGTGGAACCACGTCACAAGCAGCGTCAAGGTTAATCGAGGAATAACAAATGGCACGTATTGCAGGGGTTAATATCCCAAATCATCAGCATACCGTTATCGGCCTGACAGCCATCTACGGTGTGGGCCGTCCACGCGCAGAGAAAATCTGTGCATCGACCGGTGTAGCAACCAACAAAAAGATCAAAGATCTGGATGACAGCGAACTGGAAAAACTGCGCGATGAAGTAGGTAAATTCATCGTCGAAGGCGATCTGCGTCGTGAACTGTCCATGAACATCAAGCGTTTGATGGATCTGGGTTGCTACCGCGGCATGCGTCATCGTAAGGGTCTGCCTTGCCGTGGCCAGCGTACGCGTACGAACGCACGTACCCGCAAGGGACCGCGTAAAGCCGCTCAATCGCTGAAAAAATAATCCGCTAGGGAATAATTATGGCTAAGTCGCAAAATAACGCCGCATCAGCACGCGTGCGTAAAAAGGTTAAAAAGAACGTCGCTGAAGGCATTGCACATGTCCACGCTTCGTTCAATAACACCATCATTACCATCACCGATCGTCAAGGCAATGCCTTGTCGTGGGCTACCTCCGGCGGTGCAGGCTTCAAGGGTTCGCGTAAATCGACCCCGTTCGCAGCGCAGGTCGCCGCGGAAGCCGCTGGTAAAGTGGCTGTTGAGTGTGGCGTCAAGAACCTGGAAGTACGTATCAAGGGCCCAGGTCCTGGTCGTGAATCCGCTGTTCGCGCGCTGAACAACCTGGGCATCAAGATCACCGAGATCCAGGACGTGACGCCGGTACCGCACAACGGTTGCCGTCCACCGAAACGCCGTCGTATCTAAGATAGTGTTGCAGAGGGCGCTTCGGCGCCAGCTGCTTTTCTATCTGTTGTATTAGTACAGTTATGTGAAATTGCTGGAGCAGGGAGCCGGAAACGGTTATACTGCCCGGCTGTTCTTGCCTGTCAAATTCCATTTGGCGGGTTTTTCGTTTTCAGCCACCGTCTGATTGAAGCTGAGTCAGACTAGCGCCTAACCGCAGCAGCGTGTTTGATCATGCATGTGGCTGGGGCGTTATCATTAATAAAAGGAAGCATCGTGGCACGTTATATCGGACCTAAAGCAAAACTCTCCCGCCGTGAAGGTACTGACCTGTTCCTGAAGAGCGCACGTCGCTCGCTCGACAGCAAGTGCAAACTGGACGTCAAACCAGGCCAGCACGGTGTCAAATCCGGCGCCCGCACCTCGGACTACGGTAACCAACTGCGCGAAAAGCAAAAAGTAAAACGCATGTACGGCGTGCTGGAACGTCAATTCCGCCGCTACTTCGCTGAAGCAGACCGTCGTAAAGGCAACACCGGCGAAACGCTGTTGAAGTTGCTGGAAACGCGTCTGGACAACGTTTGCTACCGCATGGGCTTTGGTTCGACCCGCGCTGAAGCGCGTCAATTGGTCAGCCACAAAGCGTTCACCGTGAACGGTATCGTTGTGAACATCGCTTCGTACGCAGTCAAAGTTGGCGACATCGTTGCTGTTCGTGAAAAGTCGAAAAAGCAAGTGCGTATCGTTGAAGCACTGTCGCTGGCTGAACAAGTTGGCATGCCTAGCTGGGTTTCGGTTGATGCCAAGAAAATGGAAGGTACCTTCAAGTCCCTGCCAGAGCGTAACGAAATCGCTAACGACGTCAACGAATCGCTGATCGTCGAGCTGTACTCGCGTTAATAGTAGTCAGTAGCAAGATCTCCGCCCACTTTGCTTTTGTAAAGTGGGCGTTTCACTAATGCCATCAGCCTTATCGGTGTAATGAGCCGAGGGTATTGAAAAGGACATTTCATGCAAAACAGTTTGTTGAAGCCACGTATTATCGATGTTGAAGCTCTCGGTGCAGGTCACGCCAAAGTCGTGATGGAACCGTTCGAGCGCGGCTATGGCCACACATTGGGTAACGCGTTGCGCCGCGTTCTGCTGTCGTCGATGGTGGGCTATGCGCCGACCGAAGTGACGATCGCTGGCGTCGTCCACGAATATTCCTCCCTCGATGGCGTGCAAGAAGACGTCGTCGATCTGTTGCTGAACTTGAAGGGTGTGGTTTTCAAAGTCCACAACCGCGATTCGGTAACCCTGACCCTGAAAAAAGAAGGCGAAGGCGCGATCCTGGCCTCCGACATCGACCTGCCGCATGACGTCGAACTGATCAACCCTGACCACGTGATCGCCCACCTGACCGCTGGTGGCAAGCTGGACATGCAGATCAAGGTTGAAAAAGGCCGCGGCTACGTTCCTGGTAACGTGCGTCGCCTGTCGGAAGACACGAACAAGACCATCGGCCGCATCATCCTGGACGCGTCGTTCTCGCCAGTGCGCCGTGTATCGTACTTCGTTGAATCGGCCCGCGTCGAACAGCGTACCGACCTGGACAAGCTGATCATCAACATCGAAACCAACGGCGTGATCTCGCCGGAAGAAGCGATCCGCCAGTCGGCCCGCGTCCTGGTGGACCAGTTGAATGTGTTCGCTGCCCTGGAAGGCACGGAAGCTGCCGCCGAAGCGCCATCGCGCGCTCCGCTGGTCGATCCTATCCTGTTGCGTCCAGTCGACGACCTGGAGTTGACCGTGCGTTCGGCGAACTGCCTGAAAGCGGAAAACATCTACTACATCGGCGACCTGATCCAACGTTCGGAAAACGAACTGCTGAAAACGCCAAATCTGGGCCGCAAGTCCCTGAACGAAATCAAGGAAGTGCTGGCATCGCGCGGCTTGACCTTGGGCATGAAGCTGGAAAACTGGCCGCCTGCAGGCCTGGAAAAGTAATTCGTAGTTGTAGCAAACTGCCTGGGACAGGTGTCCCAGGCTTTTATTTTGAAGCACCAAACCGGCCCGCGATGTTGCACTAGCTTCATCGATCGAAGAGCTGGAATTTAAACACTCACCGAAAGGATTTATCATGCGTCACGGTCACGGCCTCCGTAAACTGAATCGTACCTCGTCCCACCGTCTGGCAATGCTGCGCAACATGACAGTATCGCTGCTGCGTCACGAAGCGATCAAAACCACCCTGCCAAAAGCAAAAGAACTGCGCCGCGTTGTCGAGCCAATTCTGACCTTGGGCAAAACTGACTGCCTGGCAAACAAGCGTCTGGCCTTCAACCGCCTGCGCGATCGTGAAATGGTCTTGAAGCTGTTCGCTGAACTGGGCCCACGTTACGCTAACCGTAACGGCGGCTACGTGCGCATCCTGAAAATGGGTTTCCGCGTAGGCGATAACGCTCCTATGGCGTTCGTCGAACTGATGGATCGTCCAGACACGACCGAAGCAGTTGAAATCGCTGGCGAGTAATCCCGCCAGTTGTATCTGAGAAAGCCAGGCCTAGCCTGGCTTTTTTGTTTTCTGCTGCAGTCATTCTTACCGCAGTGTACTATTCTCCTTTCGCGCCGGCCCGGCACATGCGCTGCCTGCTCCGCGCGTCCTCTGTCGAATGGTCGAAAAGGTAGTTCATGTCCCGTTTCCTCTCCAGCGCCACCGCGCGCGCCGCGCCACGCCATCCTTTGCTCACCTGGTTTGCTGCCTGTTGCTTCCTGTTGATCGCCGTTTTTGGCGCCGGCCATGCCCGTGCCGACGATGAGTTCCTCGATCCCGAGCTGGCCTTCAAATTTTCCGCCCGCATGCAGGACCCGTCCACCATCGCCGTCACCTATGTGATTGCCGATGGTTACTATATGTACCATGAGCGCTTCAAGTTCGACGCCGTGGGCGCCAAGCTGGGCACGCCCGTGTATCCGGCTGGCAAGGTCAAGTTTGACGATACTTTCCAGAAGAACGTGGAAACGTTCCGCAAGACGCTCACCATCACCATTCCCGTGCAGGCCGCTGGCGCCTTCACCCTGAAGGCGACGGGGCAGGGCTGTTCCGACAAGGGCCTGTGCTATGCGCCGCAGGATGCCACGGCCCAGCTGGTGGGCGGTGGCGGTGGCCAGAGCGTGGCTCCCGGCACTGGCCTGCCGTCGAAATTCACCTTGCCGGCCGCGCCGGCAGTCGACATCGCGGCCGTCAACGGCCCGCAGGCGCAAGCATCGCCTGGCGTATCCGTGCTGAGCATCGCCAATCCCGATATCACGGCCACGCCCGACCCTGTGGCGGCGGTTCCTGTGGCGGCAAGCCCGGCGCCCGCGCAAAACGAGCTGGGCAAGATCGAATCGGCGCTGAAGGGCGGCAAGCTGCTGGTCATCGTGCCCCTGTTCATGCTGCTGGGCCTGGGGCTGGCGTTCACCCCGTGCGTGCTGCCGATGGTGCCGATCTTGTCGTCGATCATCATCGGCGATGGCGCCAAGGTCAGCCGCTCGCGCGGCTTGCTGCTGTCGCTGACCTACGCGCTGGGCATGGCCATCGTCTACACGGCGCTGGGCGTGGCAGCGGGCCTGGCGGGCGAAGGCCTGGCGGCCCAGCTGCAAAACCCGTGGGTGCTGGGCTTTTTCGCCTTGCTGATGGCGGGCCTGGCGCTGTCGATGTTCGGTTTTTATGAGCTGCAAGTGCCGGCTTTCCTGCAAGGCAAGCTGACGTCCGTATCGAATCAGCAATCGTCGGGCCGCCTGGCGGGCGTGTTCGTCATGGGCGCCATTTCCGCCCTGATCGTGGGGCCATGCGTGGCCGCGCCGCTGGCCGGTGCCTTGCTGTATATCAGCCAGACGCGCGACGTCGTCATCGGCGGCAGCGCCCTGTTTGCCATGGCGGTGGGCATGAGCGTGCCTTTGCTGTTGGTCGGCGTCTCGGCCGGCACCTTGCTGCCGCGCGCCGGCGCCTGGATGGATGCCGTCAAGCGCTTCTTTGGCGTACTGCAGCTGGGCGTGGCCTGGTGGCTGGTCTCGCCCGTGCTGCCGGGCGCCGTGCAGATGCTGGGCTGGACGGTGCTGTTCGTCGGCTATGGCATGTATTTGCTGGTGGGCAAGAGCGGCGCGCGGAACGCCTGGATCGCCAAGGCCTTCGGCCTGGTGTTTGCCGTGCTGGGTGCGATGCAACTGGTGGGCGTGGCCAGCGGTGGCCGCGACCCGCTGGCGCCGCTGGCACACCTGGGCGGTGGCCAGGTGCATGCGCAACCTTTTACACGCGTGAAGACCGTGGCGCAGCTCGACGCGGCGCTGGCACAGCTGGGTGGCAAGCCGGCCTTGCTGGACTTTTATGCCGACTGGTGCGTGTCCTGCATCGAGATGGAAAAGCTGACCTTCGTCGATCCCGCCGTGCGCGAGAAGATGGGGCAAGCCGTGCTGCTGCAAGTGGACGTGACGGCCAACGATGCGGACGACAAGGCCATGCTGAAGCGTTTCCAGCTGTTCGGCCCGCCTGGCATCATCATGTTCAACCCGCAAGGGCAGGAAATCGCCCAGTCGCGCGTGATCGGCTTCCAGAATGCATCGACGTTCCTGACTTCCTTGCGCAAGCTCGATGGACAGTAAGCGGCCACTTGTCTGACCAACAAGAAAAAGCCTGCATCGCAGGCTTTTTCTGTTTTTGCACCCGCGAAAACTTAACCGGCTTTGGGATGCTGCTGCATGCCGTCCTGACCGCCATGGTGGCCACCGCGATGGCCGCCGTGCTTGCCGCCAGGCACGCTGTCATCAAACACTTTCTTTTGTTCCGGCGTCAGCACGGCATAAAAGGTTTTCAGCGAGGCCAGACGGCTTTCCTGGCTGGCGATGCGTTCTTTCGACATGGCGATCCATTGTTCCATGCGTTCTGGCGCCGACAGTTTGGCCATCGCTTCGTGCCTGGCCTTCCAGTCGCCCATCGGTTTTTTCGGTGCATTGGCGGCCGTGAATGTGGCCCAGGCAGGTTCCTGCGCGGCTGTCAGCTTCAGCTTGTCGTGCAGACGGGCCTGGTACTTGGCCATGCGTTCGGCCGGGTTGCCACCGCGGTGCTGGCCGCGCTGGCCATCATGTTGCATCTTGGTGCTGGCGGCAGGCGCGCTGGCGGCCGCTTCCTGGGCGTGGACGGTCAGCGATGCCGCACCCATGCCGAGTACGCTCATGGCGATGATCAAATTCTTGCGCAAGGTTGTCATTGAGGCGTTCATCTGGATTCCTTTGTAAAAGATGAGGGATGTACATGTTGCTGCACATGAATCCATGGTGGACGCTCCATGTTTCCCCGAAGTGTCCGCTGTCAGACAGTTTGTATCTATATGTTTCTTCGGGTCTCCTATATACAAGACGATACAAATGCGCTGTGCAAGGGTGGGGGAAGTGGGGATAATTCGTACCATGGAACCCACTTCTACAATTCTCATCGTCGACGATGACCGCGACATCCGCAGCTTGCTGGCGGACTACCTGGAAACGAACGCCTACCGCACCCTGGGCGCGGCGGATGGCACGGCCATGTGGAAAATTCTCGACGAAACGCGGCCCGACCTGATCGTGCTCGATTTGAACCTGCCTGGCGACGATGGCCTGACCTTGTGCCGCAAGCTGCGTGCCCAATCGACGGTGCCGGTGATCATGTTGACGGCGCGTAATGAGCCGCTGGACCGCATCCTGGGCCTGGAAATGGGGGCCGATGATTATTTGCCGAAGCCGTTCGAGCCCCGCGAATTGCTGGCGCGCATACGCAGCGTGTTGCGCCGCAGCCATGCCATGCCGTCGAACGTGCCTTCTGACAAGGCGCAGCAAATCCGCTTTTCCGGCTGGACGCTGGATCTCACGGCGCGCCACCTGCTCAATCCCAGCGGCCTGGTGATCATGCTGTCGGGCGCGGAATTCCGCTTGCTGCGCGTGTTCCTGGAACACCCGAACCGCGTGCTCAACCGCGACCAGTTGCTGAACCTGACGCAGGGGCGCGACGCCGACCCGTTCGACCGCTCGATCGATATCCAGATCAGCCGCTTGCGGCAAAAACTCGGTGAAGATGCCCGTTTGCCGCAAATCATCAAGACCGTGCGCAATGGCGGCTACGTGCTGGCCGGGCAAGTCAACGTGGAGCCGCACGCGTGAAGGCCTTCCTGGGGTCGATGACGGGCAGAGTCTTCATGTTTTTGCTGATCGGCATCGTCGCTTCGGCCGCGCTGACGCAGTGGCTGGCCGTGGGCGAACGCCAGCGTGCCATCGAGCAATACCGCGACTACCATGCCGTCGAGCGGGCCGAGCAGCTGGTGATGGCGGCCGACGTGGTACCGCTGGCCTCGCGCGCCGCCTACCTGAAGGTGGCCAACAAGGGCAGCGTGCGCCTGGAATTGCGTCCCGACACGGAACATGTGCCCGGCGCGCCGACGGAATTTTCCAGCGCCCTGCAAGCCAAGCTGGGCGAGGGTTTCAAGGTCAGCGCGCTGGCCGAACGCCCGGAAGCCTGCGTCAAGCCGCGCCAGTCGCCTGGCATGTTCGGCGCCAAACCATGGGGCGGTACCTGCGAAAATCTCGACGTGCGCATGCAGGACGGTCATGTGCTGCGCCTGATGGTCTTGCCGCCGCGCCAGCAGCCACCGTTCAATGAACATAACGACTGGATGACCCTGCTGCCTTTCCTGATCAGCATCGCCATCCTCGCTTACCTGGTCACGCGCATGACCATGCGTCCGCTGAAGCAGCTGGCGCAGGCGGCGAAAGACCTGGGCAACGACATCAACCATCCGCCGCTGACCCTGTCGGGCGCCAGCGAGATCCGCCAGGCCAGCGCCGCCTTCAATGCCATGCAGGCGCGCATCCGCCAGCATATTTCCCAACGTACACAAATGCTGGCCGCCATCACGCACGACTTGCAGACGCCGCTGACGCGCTTGCGCTTGCGCCTGGAAAAGGTGGCCGATACGGAATTATATGAGCGCCTGGTGGGCGACCTGTCGGCCATGCAGAGCATGGTCAAGGAGGGGCTGGACCTGGCCCGCTCGATGGACAGCACGGAAGCGATGCAGGCGCTCGATCTCGATTCCCTGTTAGATAGCGTCTGCTCGGATGCGGCCGATGCTGGCCAGAACGTGACCCTGGCCGGGCAGGCCAGCATGGCCTTGATGGGCCGGCCCATCGCCATGCGGCGCTGCCTGGTGAACTTGATCGACAATGCCGTCAAATATGGCCAGTACGCGCAGGTGACGGTCGAGCGCATCGCCGGCGCGGCGCGCATCCGCATCCGCGACGGCGGTCCCGGCATTGCGCCAGATCAGCTGGCCAAAGTGTTCGAACCGTTTTATCGTATCGAGACCTCGCGTTCGCGCGAATCGGGCGGCACGGGCCTGGGCCTGACCATCGCGCGCAACATCGCCGAGCAGCATGGCGCCACGGTTTCACTGCTGAATCATGTCGACGGTGGACTGGAAGTCACCCTGATCGTGCCAGAGTATTACGCGGGAAAGTGAGCATTTCCGTGCGACAATATTGTGCTTTACGCCCCCTGGCAACTACATTCAACCTGCAGCCCTGCGCTGCAACAGCGTGACAGAACAATGAAAAAGACTAGCCTGGCAATCCTCGTGGGTGCCGCCCTGTGTATCGGTGGCGGCATCTGGTATTTCAATCATCAGTCGGGCAAAGCGGCCGGTGGGCAGGATGGCAAAGGGGGCAAGGGCGGACAGGGACCGACCACGGTAAGTGTGGTCGCGCCGCTGCGACAGGATGTGCCGATGCTGCTGCAAGCCAATGGCAGCGTGACGCCCATCAGCAGCGTCGACCTGCATCCGCAGACGACCAGTACGATCACCAAGGTGCACATCCGCGAAGGCCAGTTCGTCAAACAGGGCGAACTGATGTTTACGCTGGACGCCCGCAGCGAGCACGCGAATGTCGACAAGGCGCAGGCGCAAGTCTTGCGCGACCGCGCCTCGGTGCTGGACCTCGAACGCCAGCTCAAGCGCAGCCAGGATTTGCTGAGCAAGAACTTCATCGCCCAGGGCGCCGTGGATACCCTGCAAAGCCAGCTCGACGCGGCACGCGCCTTGCTGGCCGCCGACCAGGCCGCCTTACGCGCCGCGCAGGTCGATTCCAGCTACACCGTCCTGCGCGCGCCGCAGGGGGGCAGGGTAGGCGCCATCAATGTGTACGCGGGCAGCCTGGTGCAGCCGGCTACTTCGCTCACCAGCATCACCCAGCTCGACCCGATCGATGTGGTCTTCACCTTGCCGGAAAGCAGTCTGTCGGGCTTGCTGGCGGCGCAGAAGGCGGGCGAGGTGGCGGTCAAGGCGCTGCTGGCCGATGCGGGCGGCAAGCAACTGGAAGGCAAGCTGAGTTTCATCGACAATGCCGTCGATCCCGCCACGGGCGTGATCAAGGTCAAGGCCCGTTTCAACAATGGCGCTACCGACCTGTGGCCTGGCCAGTATGTGAATACGCAGCTGACGGTGCGCACGCTCAAGGATGCGCTGGTCATCCCGCAAAACGCCATCATTACCAATACCACGGGCATCTTCGTGTATTCGATGGAAGCCGATAATACGGCCAAGGTGCGCAAGATTGCCCGCGTGTATGCGTTCGGCCCGAATGCCGTCGTCACCGGATTGACCGGCGACGAAAAAGTCATCGTCGACGGCAAGCAGAACCTGCGTCCTGGTGGCAAGGTGCGCCTGGCGGAAAAACACAAGGCCGCCGATGGCGCTGCCGCACCGCAGGGCAAGCCAGCATGAACCTGTCCGAACTGAGCATCCGCCGCCCCGTCATGGTGGTGCTGCTGTCCCTCTCCATCATCCTGGCCGGCGTGCTGGCGTATGGCCACATTCCCGTGGCAGCCTTGCCGAGCTATAACACGCCCGTCATCAACGTCAGCGCCGACCTGGCCGGCGCCAGCCCCGAGACCATGGCGTCTTCCGTGGCCTTGCCGCTGGAAAAGCAGTTTTCCACGATTGCCGGCCTGAGCCTGATCACCTCCACGAGTACCCTGGGCAATACGTCGCTGACCCTGGAGTTTGACGCCAGCATCAATGTCAACGAGGCCGCCGTCGACGTGCAGGCGGCCCTGCTGCGCGCGCAGCGCCAGTTGCCGACGGAAATGACGGACTTGCCGTCCTACCGCAAAGTCAATCCGGCCGATGCGCCCGTGCTGTTCATCCAGATGACGTCGCCATCGCTGAACTTGTCGGATCTGAATGATTATGCGGAAAACCTGATTGCGCCCAGCCTGTCGACCTTGCCTGGCGTGGCCCAGGTCAGCGTGAACGGCCAGAAACGCTTCGCCGTGCGCGTGCGCGCCCGTGCCGACCTGATGAACGCGCGCAACCTGACGATGGATGAACTGGCCACCGCACTGCGCGCCTCGAACACGAATTCACCGCTGGGCATCCTCGATGGCCCCAGCCAGACGCTGACCATCCAGGGCAACCCGCAGATGATGAAGGCGGCCGATTTTGCCGAACTCATCGTCGCCACGCGCAATGGCCAGCCCGTGCGCCTGAAGGAAGTAGCCGAGGTGGAAGACAGTTTCCAGTCAACCAAGACGGCCGGCAGTTTCAACGGCGAGCGCTCGATCACCTTGCTGGTGCAGCGCCAACCGGATGCGAACACGGTGCAAGTGGTCGATGCCGTGCGCAAACTCTTGCCGGGTTTCAAGGCGCAATTGCCTGCCTCTATCCAGATCAGTCTGGTCAACGACCGTTCCGTCTCGATCCGCGAAGCGATTCACGACGTCAACCTGACCCTGGCCTTGACGGTGATCCTGGTGGTGCTGGTGATCTTTTTGTTCCTGCACCGTGCGGCGGCCACCTTCATTCCGGCTGTCACCATGCCGATTTCCCTGCTCGGTGCGCTGGCCCTGCTGTACTGGCTCGGCTACAGCCTCGACAATATCTCCCTGCTGGGCATCACCCTGGCCGTGGGCCTGGTGGTCGACGATGCCATCGTGGTGCTGGAAAACATCGTGCGCCATATCGAGATGGGCAAGAAACCGATCCAGGCGGCCCTCGTGGGCGCCAAGGAAATGGGTTTCACCATTATTTCGATTTCTGTCTCGCTGGTGGCCGTGTTCATCCCCATCTTCTTCATGCCGGGCGTGATCGGCTTGCTGTTCCATGAGTTTGCCGTCGTCGTCTCGCTGTCCATCCTCGTCTCGGCCATCGTGTCGCTGACCCTGGTGCCGATGCTGGCCAGCCGCTTCCTGCCGGCCGACTCGCGCGAACACAATGACGGCGACCCCACGCATGGCGAAAAGTCCTTCATCGGCCGCCACTTCGAGGCGGGGTTCACGAAGTTGCGCAACGGATATGTGCATCTGCTCGACAAGGCCCTGGCGCACCGCAACGTGGTGCTGTTCATCGCCGTGTGCACGTTCGGCCTGACGGTGCTGCTGTACGCGACCATTCCGAAGGGTTTCTTCCCTGAGGAAGACCTGGGCCAGATCCAGGTGAATACGGAAGCGTCGGAGGATATTTCCTCGGCGGCATTGCAGGACTTGCAAGCGCGCGTGGCGGCCGTGCTCAAGGCCGACCCCAGCGTGCAGGATGTGACCTCGTTCGTCGGTGGCGGCAACACGGGCCGCATGTTCATGGTGCTGAAACCGCGCAGCGAACGGCCGAAAATGCCCGTGGTGCTGGAAAACCTGCGCCGCGCGACGAGTACCGTGCCCGGCATGGCCGTGTATTTCCGTCCCGTGCAAAACTTGCAACTGGGCGGACGCCAGAGCAAGAGCCGCTACCAGTACACCCTGCAAAGCGTCAGCCCCGATGCCTTGAATGACTGGGCGGAAAAGTTTATTGCTGGCATGCGCGCCGATCCCGCGTTCCGCGACGTCACCAGCGATTCGCAGATCAAGGGCTTGCAGGCGTCCCTGCGGATCGACCGCGACAAGGCCAATCTGCTGGGCGTGCAAATGTCCGATATCCGCACGGCCCTGTACAGCACGTTTGGCGAACGGCAAGTGTCGACCATCTATTCGTCGGCAGCGAGCTATTACGTGATCCTGGAAGCGGCCACGGCGGATCGCCAGTATGACGATGCGCTCACGCGCGTGTCCGTGCGCAGCAAGTCGGGCGAACTGGTGAAACTGTCAAGTATTGCCTACGTGGAACGCACGATTGGCCCCACGTCCGTGAATCACCAGGGGCAGTTGCAGGCCGTGACGATCTCCTTCAACCTGGCACCGGACGTGCCGCTGGGTGTCGCCACGGGCAAGATCGACGTGATGGGCAAGGACATGAGCTTGCCGGCCTCCATCATCACGCGCTACGGCGGCGATGCGGCCGTGTTCCAGGATTCGCAGTCCAGCCAGATCATCCTCATCATCGCCGCGCTGGCCGTGATCTATGTGCTGCTCGGCGTGCTGTATGAAAGCTATATCCACCCGC
The DNA here is from genome assembly GCF_030397665.1 of Janthinobacterium sp. SUN073. Lineage (GTDB taxonomy): Bacteria > Pseudomonadota > Gammaproteobacteria > Burkholderiales > Burkholderiaceae_D > Janthinobacterium. The sequence goes on from NZ_JAPUBT010000019.1 coordinate 32,410, forward strand.
TGACCATTCTGGCCGGCTTGCCGTCGGCGGCCGTGGGGGCGCTGTTGACCTTGCGCCTGTTCGGCATGGACCTGACGATGATCGCCATCATCGGCATTTTGATGCTGATCGGTATCGTCAAGAAAAACGCCATCATGATGATCGACTTTGCCCTGCATGCGCAGCGCAATGAGGGCATGAGCCCGCCTGAAGCCATCCGCCAGGCGTGCATCCTGCGTTTCCGCCCCATCATGATGACATCGGCGGCGGCCTTGATGGGTGCCTTGCCCATCGCCTTGGGCCTGGGCGCTGGCGCCGAGCTGCGCCAGCCGCTGGGCCTGGCAGTGGTCGGTGGATTGCTGTTTTCACAAGTGATTACCCTGTTCATCACTCCCGTCATCTATTTGTTCCTGGACAAGTACAGCGGCACGGGGCCGGTGACGGACGAGCAACTGGTGGCACTCGACAGCAAGGCTTGAGCGCTTGCGTTACCCGTTGACCCGTGACCGGCGCCCCATTCCTGCGTGAATGGAGCGCCGGTTTTGTATGGGCAGTGATACATACGGTAACAACCGTCAAGAGACGGCTCGGGTACTCTGGTCAGCGCTGCAAGGAATGTCGCTATCCTGTACGCTTCGGGTTGGAAAGGCCGAGGAAGTGTTCCCAAAAGCAAGGGACTCTGGCACTATGGCTGCCCTGTAATGTTATTTCTTCGCTACACAGAAAGCACGATTCATTTTGCATGACACGACCCATTTGTTGGCTGCCGATTCCGCTGTTTGCCCCACCTGCGGGCAAGTGATCCAGCCACCGCCGGCCTACGGGTCCAGGACCAGCACCACGCGCAAGGTTGCGCTCGGCGTGTCCGTCTTGCTGCACGTGCTGCTGGCGGCGTATGTCCTATTGCGCAGCGACAAGATCGAAAAGATCCCGCCGCCGAAGAAGGAAAGCGCGATGGTCTACATCGCGCCCCTGAAGGACAAGCCGCAACCGAAGCCGCAACCGAAACCCACGCCCAAGCCGAAGGACACGAAAGTGGCCAAGGTGAAACCGCCGCCGGCGCCGAGCAAGCGCGTGGTGACCAAGGACGTGCCGCGCGACAAGCCAAAACTGGAAACCTTCACGCCGCCGCTGGTATCGAAAGTGCCGTTGCCGCCGCCGCCGGCCGAAGACATGAGTTCGATGATCGAGCAGCGCCGCAAGCAGCGTGAGGCGCAGAACCCCACGCCGCCTGCCGAGGAAAGCGAGAACGACCGCGCCATGCGCGTGGCCAAGGCGAATATCGCCGGTGCCCAGGGCCGCAATTCCGGCAGCGACCGCGAGGATTCGGGTGGCGTGTTTTCCATCGTCAACCAGACCTCCTTCAGTGCCGAAGTCAAGTTCAAGGGCTGGAATGGCAACTTCAAGCGCAATTGGCTGAAGCAGGAAAAAGTGGAACTGGGCAATGAACCCGATATCGAAACGGCCATCATCAAGAAGATGATCCAGCTGATCCGTGCCGAAAAACCGGGCGACTTCGTGTGGGAATCGCGGCGCCTGGGGCGCAACGTCAACCTCAGCGCCCGCGTGGAAGACACGGCCGAACTGAGCGCCTTCCTGCGCCAGGAATTCTTTTCGGAGAAGCGGCCAGGGCCGGGACGGCGTTAAACGCTCAGCGCAATAAGAAAAGGCTGCACCGTGTGAACGGGCAGCCTTTTTACGTAGTGTTGATCTCGATCAAGCCGGTTTGTCGGTTCCCGCTTCCGGTTCGACGTCGTCTTCCATCTCGATCAGTTCGACCATCTGGGCCGCGCCATCTTCGCTGATGCCGGCCAGTTCCATGATCTTGTCATTGGCTTCGTCGATGCCGACTCTTTTCAAGGCCGAGAACAGTTGCACGGTGAACGGGAAGCCGACGCCGTCTTCATCCACATAGCTGTCGAGCTTGGCTTTCGCCTGGCGCAAGGCATTCACGGATTCATTGCGGTTCAGCTTATCGACCTTCGTCAGGATGCAGTGGATCGGTTTACCCGTCGGGGCGAACCATTCCAGCATCTGGACGTCCAGGTCGGTGAACGGACGGCGCGAATCCATGATCAGGACCAGGCCTGCCAATTGCTCGCGACGCTGCACGTAGTCGCCCAGCAGGCGCTGCCAGTGCAGTTTGGCCGAGCCCGAGACTTCCGCGTAGCCATAGCCCGGCAAGTCGACCAGCAGGCATTCGATCTCTTCGACGATGGTGGCATCCTTGCGGTGCTGCGCCACGTGGGCGCCGCCGATGGAGAAGTAGTTGATGTGCTGGGTACGGCCAGGTGTCTTGGAGGCGAACGCCAAGCCTTTCTGATTACACAAGATGTTGATGGCGGTCGATTTACCGGCATTGGAGCGGCCGGCAAAAGCGATTTCCGGCACCGTGGTATCGGGCAGGTCACGCAATTGGTTGACGGTCGTAAAGAAGCGGGCTTGCCAGAGTTTTGACATGGGAGTAGTAAAGCAACAAAATGGAGCGATAAGGGAGCGATAACGCCAAGAAGCTATTGTACAATAAGGGATTGTTAATTGTTGCCGGCGTAGCAGCGATGCGGCTTGCGGCCCTGAAAATAAATCAAAAATCTCAGGAGCGCGGCAATGTCCACCACTAATTTCTCACTGTCTCAGGGTGCCTGAATGAATCGTGCGTTTTCACCGTTGTTCAAATCCATGCTGCTCGCTTTGCTGGCTGTATCGGCAACTGCTTCCGCGGTCGAAGCACCGAAACCGGCTGTCAAGGCCGATGCCGCCAAGGGCGCTACCCTGTACGCCGATGGCGATGCGGCGCGCGGCTTGCCTGCCTGCGTATCTTGCCATGGTGCGGCCGGCAACTCGACCATCACGGTCAACCCGAAGCTGGCCGGCCAGCACGAAAGCTATATTTACAAGCAACTGGTCGATTTCACCACGCCGGAGCGCAGCCAGCCCGTCATGACGACGTACGCGAAGATGCTCAGCGACGCTGACAAGAAGAATATCGCCGCCTACCTGGGCGCGCAGCTGTCCAAGCCGGGCGCCGCGAAAAACAAGGATACGATTGACCTGGGCAAGAAAATTTACCGTGGTGGTATTGCTTCCAAGCAAGTTGCTGCCTGCGCCAGCTGTCATGGCGCGACGGGCAATGGTCTTCCCGTCCAGTATCCGCGCATCGCCGGCCAGCACCAGGACTACACGGTGGCCCAGCTGACCATGTTCCGCAGTACCAAGGCTGATGCCCGCAAGAACAGCGCGCAAATGCATACCATCGCCGCCCGCATGTCGGATGACGAGATTGCCGCCGTGGCCGATTACATCGCCGGTCTGAAGTAAGTTTTCATAGTGGCAAGAGATTGCCAGGCGCAGCAGCGCGCATGAACCAGGGCGGCCGTCTCAACAGGCTGCCCTTTTTTATGGCAAGGGCCAAAACTGGAGTATGCTGCCGCCTTGCGCGGAGAAACTATTTGCTCCATGCCTAAATTTTCTTGAAGATTGCATATCCCGTATGAGTATCCACGTATGAGCACAGGCACGACCGGAATCGAGTTAAAGACCCAACGCCGCAGCCTGGCTGAATTTGTCGAGCTGGTCTCGTCGATGCGCTTTGCCATCAGCCTGCTGACCCTGATCGCCGTCGCGTCCATCATCGGCACCGTGCTCAAGCAGAACGAGCCCATGCCCAATTATGTGAACCAGTTCGGTCCGTTCTGGTTCGCCGTCTTCGACAAGCTGAGCCTGTATTCCGTGTATTCGGCCTGGTGGTTCCTGGTGATCATGGGTTTCCTGGTCGCCTCGACTTCGCTGTGCATCGTGCGCAATGCGCCGAAGATGCTCAAGGATATGCGCAGCTGGCGCGACAATGTGCGCGAGCAATCGTTGCGCAATTTCCATCACAAGATGGAATGGCAGGTGCCGCTGCCGCGCGCCGTGCTGGCGCAGCAGATGGTGATGCGCCTGAAAGACAGCGGTTATGCGGCCAAGGTGGTCGAGAAGGACAACGCTACCCTGGTGGCGGCCAAGCGCGGCGCGGCCAATAAATGGGGCTATATCTTTGCCCACGGCGCCATCGTCATCATCTGCGTGGGCGGCTTGCTCGACTCGGAAATGCCTATCCGCGTACAGCAATGGTTCTTTGGCAAGACGCCGTTTTCCGGCAGCGGCGTGATCGCCGACATTCCCGCCCAGCACCGTTTGAGCCTGTCGAACCCCACTTTCCGCGGCAACACCATGATCCCGGAAGGCTCGTCGAGCAACACGGCCATCATTCCCCAGGCCGATGGCGTGCTGATCCAGGATCTGCCGATCACGATTTTGCTGAAAAAATTCCATATCGATTTCTACAGCACGGGCATGCCGAAGCTGTTTGCCAGCGATGTCGTCATCACCGACCATGTCACGGGTGAAAGTTTCCCAGCCACCATCAAAGTCAACCAGCCGCTGCTGTACAAGGGCCTGGCCCTGTACCAGTCCAGCTTTGAGGATGGCGGCAGCAAGCTCAAGTTGACGGGTTTTCCCATGACGGGCAAGACGACGAAACGCTTCGATATCGGCGGCGAAGTGGGCGGCAGCACGCCGCTCGAGCGCAGCGATGGCAATTCCTACACGGTGGAATGGTCGGGTTTCCGTCCATTCAACGTGGAAAACCTCAGCGCCGGCCAGGATGTGCGCGCCGTCAGCAAGGCGGAAAGTTTCAACGATAAATTTGCCGTCGGCCTGGACAAGCGCCTCGGTTCGGCCGCGAAGAATGCGAATAACAAGGATCTCAAGAACGTGGGCCCCTCGGTGCAATACAAATTGCGCGACAAGACGGGCCAGGCGCGCGAGTACCAGAACTACATGCAGCCTGTCACCGTGGATGGCACGACGGTGTTTCTGGCCGGCATGCGCGTCAACCCCAGCGACCCGTTCAGCTATCTGCGCATTCCCGTCGATGACAATTACAGCGTGACGGAATGGATGCGCTTGCGTGCCGCGCTGCAAGATCCCGCGCTGCGCCAGCAAGCTGCCACGCGCTATGCGGCGCGCGCCATGCCGCAGGCGAACGCGGAAGCCTTGCGCGGCCAGCTGCAGGAATCGGCGGCGAAAAGCCTGGGCATCTTTGCCGGCAATGGGCAAGAGGGCGGTTTCCTGGCCATTTCGCGTTTCCTGGAGAAAATTCCTGCCGCCGAGCAAGAAAAAGCGGCCGATATCTTCATGAAGATCTTGAACGGCAGCCTGTGGGATTTGTGGCAGGCGGCGCGCGCCCAGGATGGCTTGAAAGCCATCGAGGCCGATGACAAGCACGGCCGCTTCCTGCAGCTGGCCACGAATGCGCTGTCCGACAGCTTCTTCTATGGCGCGCCCGTGTATCTGCAGCTCGACGAGTTCACGGAAATCAAGGCGTCCGTGCTGCAAGTGACGCGTTCGCCAGGCAAGAGCGTGGTGTACCTCGGTTGTTTGTTCCTCGTGATCGGCGTGTTTTCCATGTTTTATATCCGCGAGCGCCGCCTGTGGGTGTGGATCAAGGATGGCGAAGGCGGCAGCGAAGCGCTGATGGCCATGAGCACGCAACGCAAGACGCTGGATTTTGAAAAAGAATTTGAGACTTTGAAGGCAAAGCTGCCGCAATCGGCGTAAGCTGCGCTGAGTTGGATTGGCTGAGTTTCGGGACGCTTGCGCGTCGCCGGGAATGGAGAAAATGATGGAATTGGCAAACAAGCAAATATATACGCAGGAACCAGGATTTTTCAAGCGCCTGAGCCTGATCGATTGGCTGTATGGCGCCGGCTTGCTGGCGGCCTCCCTGTTCGGCCTGATGCGCTTTGGCGCCTTCATGGATATCTATGAAAAAGCCATCCTGCTGGCTGCGGCGCCCACGTTCGCGTGGCTGGGCTGGTACTGGAAGCCCGTGCGCTGGCTGATCCCCGTGGCGGCCGTGCTGTCGCTGTTCGCCATCGAGCTGTACGCCGGCCATCTGGAGATGGCGAACCAGAAATTTTTCCTCAAATACATCTTGTCGAGCCAGTCCGCCATCTTGTGGATGGGCACTCTGTTCGTGCTGTCGACCCTGTTCTACTGGATCGGCCTGGTGGCGCGCTCGGAATTCGGCTCGTCCGTCGGCTCCCTGCTGTGCTGGGCCGGCGTGGTGCTGGGCCTGACGGGCATGCTGGTGCGCTGGTACGAGTCTTACCTGATCGGCGCCGACGTGGGCCATATTCCCGTCTCGAACCTGTATGAAGTGTTCATCCTGTTTTCCCTGATCACGGCCATGTTCTACCTGTACTACGAGCAACACTATGCGACGCGCCAGCTGGGCGCCTTCGTCATGCTGGTCATTTCGGCGGCCGTGGTGTTCCTGATGTGGTACACGGTCACGCGCGACGCGGCCGAAATCCAGCCGCTGGTGCCGGCCCTGCAAAGCTGGTGGATGAAGATCCACGTGCCGGCCAACTTCATCGGCTACGGCACCTTCGCCCTGTCGGCCATGGTGGCCGCGGCGTACCTGCTCAAGTCGAGCGGCTACCTGGTCGACCGCCTGCCGTCGCTGGAAGTGCTCGACGACGTCATGTACAAGGCCATTTCCGTCGGCTTCGCCTTCTTCACGGTAGCGACCATCCTGGGTGCCCTGTGGGCGGCCGAAGCGTGGGGTGGCTACTGGTCGTGGGACCCGAAAGAAACCTGGGCGCTGATCGTCTGGCTCAACTATGCAGCCTGGCTGCACATGCGATTGATGACGGGCTTGCGCGGCCGTGTTGCCGCCTGGTGGGCGCTGGTGGGCTTGCTGGTGACGACGTTTGCCTTCCTGGGCGTGAATATGTTCCTTTCCGGCCTGCATTCTTACGGCAAACTGTAATTGATTTTTGCATGACAGAAGCGTCATGAACGGCCCGGAAAAACTGGTGTAAGGTGTATCCAATCACCTTTTTCCGGAGCCGCCATGTTGATTAAGCGCAGTCCCAACGGCATCGAATTGCCGTATTCTTCCGAAATCACGCCGCGCGCCGTGTTTGAATCGCGCCGCAGCTTCATCAAACAAATCGCCCTGGGCTCGATGTCCAGCGCGGCCTTGCTGGAAATGGCCAGTCGCGAAGCGTTTGCGCAAGGCACCAATCCCAAGCTGGCTGCCAAGCTCAATCCCGCCTATTCGGCGCTGGAAAAGCAGACGGCCTATAAAGACGCCACCAGCTACAACAATTTCTACGAATTCGGTACGGACAAGAGCGACCCTGCGCAAAACGCGGGCACCTTGCGCACGCGGCCGTGGACGGTCAGCATCGAAGGCGAGGTCAAGAAACCCATGACCCTCGATCTCGATGCCTTGCTGAAGCTGGCGCCGCTGGAAGAGCGCGTCTACCGGCTGCGCTGCGTGGAAGGCTGGTCGATGGTCATCCCGTGGGTCGGTTATTCCTTCTCGGAAATCATCAAGAAGGTCGAGCCGACGGGCAATGCCAAGTACGTGGAATTCATCACCCTGGCCGACAAGAAGCAGATGCCGGGCGTGGGTAGCCGCGTGCTGCAGTGGCCCTATACGGAAGGCTTGCGCATCGATGAGGCGAACCACCCGCTGGCGCTGCTGACCCTGGGCATGTATGGCGAAACCTTGCCGAACCAGAACGGCGCGCCCGTGCGCATGGTCTTGCCGTGGAAATATGGTTTCAAGTCGGCCAAATCCATCGTCAAGATCCGTTTCGTCAAGGAACAGCCGCGCACGTCCTGGAACCTGTCGGCGCCGTCCGAATACGGTTTTTACTCGAATGTGAACCCGAACGTCGATCATCCGCGCTGGTCGCAGGCGTCCGAGCGGCGCATCGGCGAAGACGGATTTCTCACGCGCAAGCGCAAGACCCTGATGTTCAACGGCTACAACGATGTCGCTTCCTTGTACGCGGGCATGGATCTGAAGAAGTTCTTTTAAGGAAAGACTATGGCCCTCAACCCCACGCCGAGACAATTGTCGGTATTCAAAAGCCTGGTTTTTCTTCTGGCGCTGCTGCCGTTCGCGCGCATGGTCTGGCTGACGTACACGGGGCAACTGGTGGAGCCGCTGGAATTCATCACGCGTGGCACGGGCGACTGGACCCTGTATTTCCTGTGCATCAGCCTGGCTATCACGCCCTTGCGGCGCTTCACGCAATGGAATTGGCTGATCAAGCTGCGCCGCATGCTGGGCCTGTTCGCGTTTTTCTACGCGGCGCTGCACTTCACCACGTTTTTATGGTTCGATCACTTTTTTGATGTGCAGGAAATGTGGAAGGATGTACTCAAGCGGCCGTTCATCACGGTGGGTTTCATCGCCTTCGTCTTGCTCATTCCGCTGGCCGTGACGAGCACGAATGGCATGGTCAAGCGCCTTGGTGGCAAGCGCTGGCAGTGGCTCCACCGGCTGATCTATGTCATTGCACCGCTGGGCATCCTGCACTTCTGGTGGATGAAAGCGGGCAAGCATAATTTCGCGCAACCGATCCTGTTCGGCAGTATCGTCGCGCTACTGCTGCTAATACGCGTTGTTTTCGCCTGGAACAAGCGAGAGAAGAGCGCCAGGGCGGCGAAGACAGCCACCCCGCTGCGTTCCGTTTAGGTGGCTGGCACGATGACCGGTGGCGGTGGCACGGGGGCCGGTTCGACCGGGCCCTTGGCTGGCGCGCCTTTGGCCGCTGGCGGCTTGGGCAGGTACAGGGGGCCGGGCTGGCCGCAGCCGGCCAGGACGCTGGAAACCACAATGGCGGTGCCGATATAAAACGCTGAGGATGACTTCACGATTAGAATCACGGTTTGATTAAGATCTTTGGAGTGTAGCATGAGCGAATCGGAATTCCTGGCCCTGGCCGAAGCCACCCTGACCCAGATCGCCACGGCGCTGGATCGGCTGAACGATGAAGACGTGCTCGACGTCGAATGCAGCCGCAGCGGCAATGTGCTGGAAATCGAATTCATCGACAACGGCACGAAAATCATCGTCAACAGCCAGGCCCCCATGCGCGAAATGTGGGTGGCCGCCCGTTCCGGCGGTTTTCATTACAAGCGCGTGGGCGATGCATGGATCAACACGCGCGACGGCTCGGAACTGTTTGCGGCCTTGTCCAGCATGGCCAGCGAGCAGGCGGGCGCGCCTGTGGTCCTGAAGTAATTTTAGCCGCGCGTGTCCAGTCCTAAAATAGGTTGACAGTATTTATTGCTGCGCAAACGCCCGATGCACCGCATCGGGCGTTTTGTACTTCAAGGCCATATGTGGTCGTTCCTGGTTGTATATCCGCACCGAT
>NZ_JAPUBT010000002.1:0-157282 GCF_030397665.1 Janthinobacterium sp. SUN073
TGTCAGGACCAGTTTTACCGCTTCTTCCCGAAGCTCCGGTGTATAGGTTTTTGAACGTGTCATAAGTTCTCCAGTTGGTGAAGTTTACCAAACTAGAGTGTCCGAAAAAGTCAGGGTACCTCATTTATCAAAGCATCGCGCGCCCTCTCCGCGTCATGGCAACGTGCGTAGAAAGAGAGCCGTGGGAACTTACATTGGACGACCTTCAGCATGCCATTCGCATTGCAAGGGCCGTGCAGGCGTCCGGCAAACTTGGCGACCTCCTTGCTGGATTGGTCAAGATCATCCTGGATACCAATCATATTTGCGATGCGGGCCAAATGTATGGTCTGCTTGGGGTACAAAGAGTTCAAGTGACTAGCGTGAGATCACGACAGACCCTGTCCGAAGACGAGCTTCGCTCAAAGCTGGAAGAGCGTAAACGCGTCGAACGACTGCCCTCCCGTCGAGCCTTTTGGGAGTTAGTACGTATTGTAATGACCGAGCGTCCTCAGTCGTTCATGGATGAACTTCGGTTCGCTGCGACTCGGACGATGATCATAACTGGGTTGCGCGCTGGTGAGGTTACCTTGCTTCCGGTCGACTGGAAGCGTGAACGAACTTATGTCGATGCGAAAGGCCACGATTCAGGACAAGCGGGGGGATTTTCCAGTGCACTTATGCTACGGCACTTCGCAGAAAAGCAGCAAGAGGAAGAATCGGACAGCCGAATATTGCGGGAAAATACACAGGCGGTACCGGAGATGTTCCGTGCGCTATTGACCGAAACCTTGGAAAGAGTTGCTTGTATCACAGCACCGCTCCGGGAAACGTTGAAAATGCAATGCGAAACTGGTCGACTGTTGCCATGGTTTCGCGAAGACGAGGTTGTCCCGTTCTCAGATATTTACACCCGTCTCAGTGGCAATCCATTTTGGCTTGACATAGAACGCGACCCTTTCATCAACGAGTATCGTAAGGATTTTGACCCGGCTATATTACGTGAGCTACACAAATTTCAGGCTGAGAAGTCCCTTGGATCTACCCGAAAGCTTGATATGGCAATTTACATGTTCGGAAATCGCCTGCAAAAGCAAATGCGTGCCGGCGAAACTAGTATGCGCTTCCGCACTTCAACAGGTGTTCCGATTTATGACGAAGCAAGAATATCTTGGAACAATACCTATCTGAATGTGGGAGAACTGGAGGAGCACATTCGAAAAATGACCCCCTCCAAAATGCCGGACCTCTTACCAATGACCGCCGATTCTGGTGTAATTCAGTCTTGGCAATTGCTCTTCTTGCATCCAAAGCGTTCTCTCTCCGAAGAGCGCAATGACGGGATTTGCGACGTTACGCGCTACTTTTCGATAAGTCGTCCTGACTCGCGTTTGGTCGGCATAGGACTAGGTGATCACGACAAGATCCCATCTCTGTTCGAGCGCTATGGCAAGACTAAGGCGGACCAAGAATTGCGTTTAGAGTCCCACATGTTGAGACACTTACAGAATACTGAGCTCTTCCGGTTAGGTGTAGCCGATACGATTATTTCGAAGCGCTACAATCGCCGCAGTGTGGCACAGAGCTATGAATACGACCATCGCAGTTTAGCTGAAGAACTTGAACAGATTTCGATTCCCGAAGAGGTTGAACTGTTGCTTGGAGAAAAGGCCACTACAGTAGCTAAGATGATCAAAGGCGGCAAGGCCAGCGGCCCTATTGTTGAAGCATTCGTCCGAATTCAAGCTAAGGATGGCGATGCTGCGGCGTATGAATACCTACGTGTCGAGGCCGACGGATTTCACGCAACCCCCTACGGTCATTGTCTAAATTCATTCACAGTGGACCCCTGCCCAAAACATCTAGAATGCTTTGCGAATTGCCGTCATCTCTCCGCAACAGGGCTGCCTGAAAACAAGGTAAATCTGATTCGCCTTGAAGGCAAATTTAAAGCAGCAATTGAGACAATACGGGCGCGAACATCTAATAGCATTGGGTGGAAGAACCAGCTTCAGCATGCTGAAGAAAGGCTTGCCGGAGTGCAAAGGCTTCTTGTTACAGCTGATGGTGAGCGGGCCTTCCCAGACGGGGTGGATCTGTCAATTCCGCGTGCGCGTGATGTGGTGGACGAATGAGCGAGGGAAAAGTAATGCCGGAACACGAGGCTGCGATGCTAGTAATTCTCGAGATGCTGCTGGCGGACGACCAGGACATCACCGCACGTGCCGTCGCGCGTTTGCACCCCACTATCAAAGCTGCGTCATCGATCACGCGTAACGAGTCCAGGAGTGCTCTTCTGGCTGACTACCAAGGGCGTCAGCATGAGTATAGGGCATGGCGTGGCCGAGTCGGAAAGCAGTCCGCTGTTGAAGCTGCTGCAGCGCTGGCCAAGAAAGAACGACGGATCGTCGAACTGGAAGCCAGCGTTCAAACTTTGACTGCCGCTCATGTTGCTCTGTTGCGTGCTGTTGGAGCAATGGGGGGATTCAGCAGGTGGGCGCAATTCTTCGAGGGTCATCAAGAGGTACTGCGCACGCTGACGGATTTGGGTGCGATACCGGATAACGTGACTAACATTCAAGAAGAACTTGCTACAAAGCACCTCTCACACAGAGCCAAAAGAAAATGAAGTGAGCGCGCCAATATGACTTTCTGATGCTTAGGAGCAAGAATCCACTTAGACTCCTGCACGCAGAAGCAGCTCGGAGGGAGCACAATGCAATGCATGTGAAATTCGTATTATGTTTACAACGCTCACATTTCGCTCTCCACGCTCAATCTTCCCCATGTGACTTCTATCAATCGAAGACCGATGTGCCAACTCCTCCTGGGAAAAACCTAGGTTCTTACGCAACTCACGGATAGTGCCGCCAATTGCTTTTAAGTAAACTTCATAATCTGAGGTTTTAGAGGCAGAATTCATACCCCATATTCAAATTATCGGGCAAAATAGGCCACGGCATTTACGACCCATTTTCAATGTGCGGGATTCAACACGTACTGGAGGTCAAGGTAGATGAGACCAACCAGGGGGAATTCGATGAAAGAACCTTTGCCACCTTTAATGGATCTAGTCGAGCTTAAGAAAGATATACTAGATAAACATCCGAGTGCTGCCCTCCCCTGCCAACTCTCGGATTTTTGGCTTGATAGGATTGCAGATAGCCTTGATCAAGTTCTGGAAAACCCATGCGATGAGTCACGCCACTACTTGGCGGGGCCTCTTGCTCTTGTCGCTCATTTGTTGTTTGCCCGTTCGTCGTCAAGTGAGCTGGAGGTTAGTCAGTTGCACCTCTATGAATACCTGTGTGAGTACCGTGTTGAAGTTGCCCTAGAGGTAATGAATCGCCGAACGGACCTCAGAGCTACCTCAGCCTCACTAGAGACTATTTTTACCGACAGACCACTAACATCCTTTTATGCCTATCCAAAATAAGCATCGACCCGCTACTCACGCCCGGCGAAGGCAGGGCCAAAGACAGCGCGCCTGTGGACCTATGTGTGCGATGACCGGCCCGCCGGCGATAGCGGCCGCCAGTAATGTGGTTCGCCTAGATAGAGGAAGAGAGCATGGATACTGCTAAGAAAGAGCGACGTACACGCGTTGGAATCATGCTCGCCAACTTTAAGCGAGAAGGCGGTGTGCCCGACGCTGAGCACATCGCATTGTTAGGCCGCTATATTGAAGGAACTGTCACTTTCGGCGACCTGTTCGATCACGCCCGGGAATACGTCATGACCACGCAGGAAGGAGAGCAAGCAATGTGCGATATCGAAGACGTTTCTGCGCAACTCGTTCGACTAAGTAAGGAGTACGACGAGCGCTGCACTACCTATGATGAGGATCGTAGACAGGCGACCTTGGCCAGTATCGGAATGAGCGCTGAGCAACGTAAGCGTCAGGACGCAGTCGACTTCGCGCGTTCTTCGTTATTTCTATCAGGGCCTAAGGTGACCGAAACCTGCGAACAGGAAGTCGCTCGTTTTGTTCGAGGAGAAATCAGTATTGACGAATTTTGCTCGCTAGGAGGTCCGTAAATTGGATACTGTTCTACGTCCTCAGTGATAACTATTAGAGAGTCGACCTGATTCCGCCATATACCAGAAACATCCAGTCGTTTAGTTAGCGCCGCTTTCCTCAGCCCGGCCCGCCAGCTCCCTTCTAAACATGCGAAGCGATTCCCATTTCAGAGATGAATGCGGAAGGACATCGTTGAAGTACATACCCGTGGGCTTGTTTCGGATTTTTCGCCACACTTCAGCACAGGGTCTAATCGGACGGGGCCGTGAAGCGACGCCGCAGAAGTTGGTAGCCGCCACGCCCCATTCTTAAAGCTACGCTCAAGTGGCCCGCCGAGCGAATATTTCGCGATGCTGCGCGAGGTAGCGGCGTTGCTCTGGGCTAGGAACCCTGCGCAGCCGCGCCGGCAGACCAAGCAGGCTCCGTTGTTCGGGCGAGATGGAGAGGCAGACGAGCATCTCCCCGGAATCGTCGAACGATATCAGATGGCTATCGAAGAGGGCGTCGATGTTAGCAGCCAGTAGCAGCCCGTTCTCCGGGTCGAGCCGCTCCATATTCTTGCTCCCGGCCCATGGCTTGATGTGCGACGCGCGCAGGACCTCGTGAACGTCGCAGCCGCTTACTGAGCAGGCGCCGTCCCAGAGCCGAATAAGGTCCTGGCGGAACTTGCCCTGCCCTAGCCGAGCTTGGATGAGCGCCTCGCGTGTGGTCGGGTCGAGCCCCTCCTCCCGCTCAATCCGGGCGATATCGGTGGTTCGGTCCGGCTCGTCGGAGCCGAGCCTGGCCAGGATGTTGTCTAGCGCCGGGCTTGGCTTGGCGGGTCGGACGGAGCTGGCGATGAGCGAAGCCGTTGCCCGCGATATCTTCTGGTAGCTGCCGAACATCTTTATGAGGAAATTTTTTCCGGTGATCTCGTGTGGGTTCAGAAGCACCGGATCGTCGAGCCAGTGGAACAGCTCGGGCGGGCAAATCCAATTGGCGGACCATTGAAGCTCCTGTGCCCAATGCGCCCAGAACTTGTCCACGTCGTCCCCATAGCATTTTTTGACGGCCGGGACGCTCCAAGTCTCCGCCCAGCGATCCATCCCGCCCGCGATACTGTTGGAGTATTCGCGCCGCTTCTGCGCGTGCTGCTCGGAGATCAGGCTTGTCGCGCCGCCCGCGATTCCGACCAGGTATTGGTGGCCCGCGTGGGAGGCAATCATGAAGACGAAAATGTCGCCGGGATAGTCGTCCAAGGGTTGTTTGCCGAACGGTTCAGTGTGGAAGGTCCGCATACGCCGACCATCCACGAGGACGGTCGAGTTCTCGGACGCGTTCCATTCCTCGTGCCCAAAGCCGTGGTCCTTGGGATAGCCAGAGGTAACCTTCTCACCGCTCGGGCCTTTGTAGCCTTTAGTATTCCAAACTACGGGTTTCAAAAAGTAGAGCGGCATGCCGCGATCTCCTATCGGGTAGGCGAGTTGGGACAAAGAGCTAGAGCCTCTCCATGAATTCATTCTAAACGGTTTCTAAGATCCTCCTGTGAAATATAAGCTACATGGAGACTGCATTGAACCTACTCCGCTCAGCGTGCTTTGGCCGCAGCAACTACCTGTTCGCCGGCGCCGACGGCGAAGACGAACGCGCAGCGGCGATCTACTCGCTGATCGACACGGCCATCCAACTGTGAAGATCAGCGGACAAAATCACTCGCCCGCCGGTGCAGAAGCGCCAATCTTTGAGGTCTTGCCCAACACCTCGAAGAAGTCGGCCGCTGCAACTAGCACTGAGATAGCGTTGGCCGCACTGGTTAGCGCCGTGATCAGCTTCTCTGCTGCCGCGTGTACATGGGCAAGCGCCGTATCAGAGGGGCTGGAAAAGTGCCTCAATCATGGGCCGCCACGGCTCAGATCCGGCCAGAATCATCCCTTGCAACTTCACATATAACAGACTCGTGACGATTTACCCGAAGCTGATTTATATAGCGGCGGCCTTGCCGTTTGAAGGGAGCGACTCGATCTCTAATTTGGCGTATTTGACGGTCTTGAAAGAGTTCTCAATTATTTAATTGCCATCTGGAAATTCCTGTTAAATAATAGCACTTTCAAAAACATAGATATAAATCCCACACAATGACAGCGCCACAGAACCTCCCTCCTTCATCAAAACCACCTTTCTACGAAAGAATTCTTGATAAAGTTATCGAAAGCCCATTTGCTACGCTCTGGAACTTGACCGCGATTCTCGGTGGTCTAATTGCATTAATCTATTTTACGCAGCTTGGCTATCTACCTGACCTGGACATTAAAAGTTCGGCAGCGTTCTTCTTTGGAATTGCCGTGGTTAGTATTTTTCTTATCGTATTATTGGTTGTCGTCTTTAGCATTCCCAGCTGGATGTTACGCAGCGAAGTACAGGCAGCAGCGGCCCTTGCACAGAAACGTTGGGAACCAGGTGTCCGCGTTGCACTTAACGGGTTTCTTGCCGCATTTTTCTACTTGCTTATGATCGGTTGCTTTGGCCTTGATGCAGGAAACGAAGAACTGGCAGGCTATATTAAATGGGTCAGTAGTATCGGGATGATGACCTGTATCATACTTATCGCACTCACTGTCTTCAAGCCTATTCTTTATAATTTTACACTTCTGCTTGCATGGTTAATGGTCACGCCTTCATTCTGGTTGTTGGCGATGTTACGCGTCCGTACGCCTGAAGGTCCACTTGCGTCACTGGCTTTTGCTGGAGTACTTATAGCAGTCATAGTTATCGCAAATGCAATATTGGCAGCTATACGCTTTGATACACGCAAGGCATGGTTGGTATCCACGGTGCTGGCACTGGCGCTGCCGATAACTTATTTGACATTGCCGTCTGACGGGCCGGGCATTCCTGAAAGTGTTTTCAAAAAATTGTCACTTGGCGGCATAACCAATACCGTCGTTATAGTGAAATTGCCTGCCTGCGACGCGGTGAATGTGCTGCAAAAGAACGTTTGCATGCCACTTCCCGCCAAGCAGATCGGCTGCATTATTCCTACATTGATGGCAAACCGCCTTGGGGAATACCTATTAGTATTTGAATCGGGTGACAGGAAAATCAAGGTTCCACTGCAAAAAAGCGATGTTGTGGTCTGGAGCAGCTCCACAAAGAAGCCCACTTGCCAAATTGAAGTAGCGTCATGAAGAACAAAGGGCGTTTCGCTTTGACGGGGCCTTTGACCGGCTCGCGGCATTCGCGAGAGTATGGCGGGCGGCTCAGACTGACAGGGGCAATTCAGCTAGCTGTGCAAGCCAAAACTATCTTCAGCTTGCTGCCTATTACATCAACTTTATAACGATTGTTATTTTAAACTCTGATTTGTGAAGGTCACAGGGCGGAAAACAGTGCGTCCGCCTCAAACAAATTCCGCAGGATATTTGCAGTTATTTTATATTCTTCGGCAACAGAAGCAAGCGCGCCAATCTTAACAACCTTAATACAGCATCCAGCAAATTCCGGCACGTACGCCGTATAGAGAAATTCGCTAACCTGAACCTCCCTTAATACCAGTTCGCCGGAATCCGACCGAGAGCACTCAAATAGAGGTGCATCAACAACGATAATTGGGAAAGCGAATTTCAAATGCTTCGCATTAGGGGTGTCACGCACACTTGAGGAAATCACACTACATGCTTTTAGAACGCTTACAGATGCCGAATAAGCGTGGTCGGTACTACCCAACGCCTGCTTAAATGCATAGCCGCATGCTGCTCCGCGTGGCAATAGCTCTTTCATATCCCCGCCTGCTCTGAACGCCTTTGCCATAGCTTCTTTGGCATGAGGCGAGGAAAGGCAAAAAGCATTGATGTTCCGATAATTAGATAGCACGTCGTCCGCGACAAATACAACCCAAGGGTGCGCTTTTGACGACTTACACTCAATCACGCACGAAATCTCTACGCTTCCGTAAACATCAGGATCCTCCGCAAGTATGTCGATTTCCCTAGACTTCCCCTCTTGTTCATCTAGTACAACACTTCCTTGCCGCACGTCAAACCCCGCACTCCTAAAATGGCTCGCAGCTTCCATTTCTAATGGAAAGCCATGTTCAGAAAGCCACTTTTTCAAATTTTCTTTAAGTGTCATATGTTAGAGTGAAAATGTGAGCAAACAAAAAAGGTCGGGCAACTTTTAGTTTCTTATGCCGCAGCGATTATCTCCTCTCCTTTAAGCCAGGACTTGCGTCTACCGAAATCATAAGATACATGCTACTTTTTCAGGTGAGGCTTCAGGTAAGACTCGATGGTAATGATAGTCGCCTTCATTTCGTCGGAAAATGGATCTTCTGCATGCCCCAGCATGTCATACATCACGCTTCGCCGCCCGCCCCTAATATCTAACAGCTCATCCCTTTTATCACGACGTATCTGAGGATCTGATACTTCTATGTACAATTGAATTTCGTTAGATAGTTCACTTTGCATCGCAAATAGCGGATTAAATTTCGTATGAATTTCGTCATCCCAAACTACTTCACCTTCTAGAATCTCCGTCCGCAAATCATCGCGTGCTGCTATAACCTTCGCCCATCTTTCACGATATGCGTTCACCATTCCTTGATATTCCTTTTGCTCCCGATCCATTGGAGCGGCTCCCTCCACATCATCGGCAGGCCCGTATGACATGAGCGGGTAGCGGACTTCTCGAATCGCTTCCCGCAGCTTGTACGTATGTTTCAATAATCGACGCGTCAACTCATATTCGACACTCCCTTTAAGCTGACGATTCCATGTCGATAGTCCGCTCACGGCCACAAGCATTCCAACAAAAGCGGCCACAGCCAGCACTACGTCTTTAAACACGGCAATTGCTTGACACGAAGATAACACGACTACTCCTAAGTGGTTTTCCTCAACTTTACGTCACTGCGTGCCGAGCGGTACGCTGCGCTCACTATAGTTGGTACTGTAAATCTTACAACATTATGGCAAGACTTCATACCAGCGGTAAACACTCAGTCGAATCGCAAGTCGTCCGAAATCGCTCGCTTTCTGACTTTTTACCGCGCCCTAGCAAAAAAATTACGAAACATAGCCTTTTTCATTTCAGACATGCCATATTTACGGATGATATGTTTCAGGCAGCAAAGAGGCAATCTTCGCAGGCAGTGTGGTGCCGTTCCAGGCCGAGACGACTAAGCCGCGTAAGCAGCGGCGCAATTTGAAGCAAATCCATGGGGAGCTGAAAGAGCTAGGCTATGCAGGGTCATACGACCGCCTGGCAGCGTTTGCCAGGCAGTGGAAGGTAGGTCAAACAGAGTGGGGCAATTCTGAGAGCAAACGAACACCCGTGGGCTTGCTACGGATTTTTCGCCAAACTTCAGGACAGGGTCTAATCGGACGTGGCCGTGGAGCGACGCCGCCTAAGTTGGTAACCACCACGCCCCATTCTTAATGGCTACGCTCAAGGGGCCCGCCGAGCGAATATTTCGCGATGCTGCGCGAGGTAGCGGCGTTGCTCCGGGCTAGGAGCCCTGCGCAGCCGCGCGGGCAGACCAAGCAGGCTCCGTTGTTCGGGCGAGATGGAGAGGCAGACGAGCATCTCCCCGGAATCATCGAACGATATCAGATGGCTATCGAAGAGGGCGTCGATGTTAGCGGCCAGTCGCAGCCCGTTCTCGGGGTCGAGCCGCTCCTTGTTCTTGCTCCCGGCCCATGGCTTGATGTGCGACGCGCGCAGGACCTGGTGAACATCGCAGCCGCTACGGAGCAGGCGCCATCCCAGAGCCGAAAAAGGTCCTGGCGGAACTTGCACTGCCCTAGCCGAGCTTGGATGAGCGCCTCGCGTGTGGTCGGGTTGAGCCCATCCTCCCGCTCAATCCGGGCGATATCGGTGGCTCGGTCAGGCTCGTCGGAGCCGAGCCTCGCCAGGATGTTGTCTAGCGCCGGGCTGGGTCTGGCGGGTCGGACGGAGCCGGCGATGAGCGAAGCCGTTGCCCGCGATATCTTCTGGTAGCTACCGAACATCTTTATGAGGAAATTTTTTCCGGTCGCTCAATCCGGGCGATATCGGTGACGAGGCCAGGCTCGTCGGAGCCGAGCCTGGCGAGGATGTTGTCTAGCGCCGGGCTGGGAAAATTGGATATGCTAGTTAATTCCAACATACCACCATGTAAGTGATAATTTTTGTGTTTTTCAAATGGAAATTCCACGATCAAGTCGTGATTTTTATCCTTTATCGAAAGCCAACTCAGACTTAAGTATTTCGAACGCAAATTGTGCACTGGTATACGCCGCATACTCCTGCCAATCATCGTTTTTATTTGGGTCTGCAAAGTCACATACTGATTTGACAACCAATGCTTTCGGCCCGCCATTACCAGAATAGTAAGCGGCTGTCATAACTCCGAATGCTTCCATTTCAATACCGATTGTCGCTCGATGTTGGGCGCGTATTAGTTCAACCGTGGCCGGGTCCTCGAGGACCACTGCCCCTGATGCTATTGGCCCCACATGTACAGCAAGTTGATGCGTAGGCTTCTTATTTTTCCAATTCAAATATATCTGGTCAACGTAGCGTTTGCTAGCAGCAATAGAGCTCATCAATGCATGTAACTCGGGAGCCAATGGTACTTGAACTGGAGAACTAAGAAACTGCGGTTTGCCGTCTTTAACAGTTAGTTTTCCACTCCCCCAGTCCCACGAGGGAGCCGCAATCATAATATCCCCCAGATTTACCTTATTTGGTATGCCTGCGGCAATGCCTGTCATGATTAAATATTGAGGCGTAAAGGTCGCGCAAACAAAAGCTGAAATCGCGGCGGCCGCTGCCATACCCATCGTCGGCAGACTTGTAGTGATTACTTTCCGGGACTGCCCGTCCCTATCCATAAACGTACCTTCATAATAGACCTCCGGGCGGTCTAATAATTTAAGCGATGTCCAAGTACATGGAAGTTTCAGCACGGCTTCCAGTTCGGTGTGCGCTAATGCCGTAATTATGAAAACATCACATTCTTGCGAAACCTTAGTGAGATGCGCGATTTGAGTTGCAAGTATAGTATTTAGTTGGTCGTGAATAGCACTCCCATCAGCATCGAGTAGGAGAGTCCAACCTCTGTCCGCAAAAAAAGCTTGTGCGCTGCTAAAGGCGTCACGCTGAGCCGTTATACCAAGTATAGTGGTTGGTCTATTCAATTTCGGATCTAATTCGATTCGCTGTAAAAGTGACCGGCCACCATCAGAATCGATCTCATCTCCTAGACGTTGTGGAATATGCAAATCAAGAATCAACAAATCATAGCGATTCTTTGTCAATGCACTTATTGCATCAAAAGAACTCATTACATGTTTGACGTTACTAACTCCCAGATCTCTTAAAATTCTGGAGACGGATTTTATTTTCCCATCATACTGATCATCAACTATAAGTACATTCATTTAATAATTTCCTGCAAATGAGCATTTAACTGTCGCCGCCAATCATCCGACGACGCATTGTAATAAATGTATCCACGAAAAAACGGAGCATACTTTGCTTCGAAGCCAGCAACAAGCTGCTCTAAGCTTATGGTGCCTCGCTCAAAAGTACGGTATTGAGTGACTACTAAAACCGGCGTATGGATTGATCGAAGCCGCATTTGATCTAAGATCTCTCGTCCCGCAAAACTTTCTGGCTCATTCGGTGCCGAATCATCACTAACATCGGAACTTGGCAGGCTCATGTCTAAAAGCAGAAGATCAAACTTCTCAGCAATTAAAGTACGCCACGCTGACCTCAAAGATTCCTTTTCGGTGATTTCACATTTTTCATTAATCTGGCTCAGCGATAACTTCACCTGTGATTGGATATCTTCACGCTTTCCAGTATCGTCCTCAACCAACAGAATTTTCATGATAAATCACCTCAGAAAGTGAGTCTAATTTTATGGTAATTGTGACTTCAAATCGCTCAATATTAGTATAGCCGAAAGAGATTTCATGGGGGAGTTCCAGATCCTTACTCAACGCTTTCCATACCTTGAATAGCCCGCTCCCACCTTCGCCCTGAGCAGCAGTGATCGCATATGATTCTTTTCCATAATGTTCTCTATAGAAATCCAAATTCTTATTAGCTTTATGAATATCTTTTACGTCAGCGCAACTATTTGCCACGCATATCTTCAAATTTGAACCTTCAATTTTGAAAGAGGTTTCTACAACTAAATCGCTTCCCGTTTCAGATTTGGTGACGCAGTTATCAAGAAGTACAAATAGAAAGTCGACAAAATAACTTAATGCATTTCCCTTGTACAACAAACCTGTTTGATCCTCATGCTCAAAATGCGGAACTTGCGAGGATAGTCGTGCAATTTCAATGGACACCACTGACTCAAAATTGGTTGGGATGGCTCCACGCGAGCGAACAAACCACCCTTCAATGGTATCGATCGAATTGTTCAAAGCTAATTTTGCCCTACTAATAGCGTCAATCAACTTACTGAGATCAACAAATTCGCCAAGAGATTGTTGCAAAGTGCGTTCAAGTTCGATAAACGCTGTTAAAAGCTTTGGCCTAACAATATCATTTAGGTTCGTTCGTATAACCTGTAAGTTTTTTTCTGTCCGCTCCCAAAGCCAGATTATTATAGCTTTAGTAAAATCCGAGTAATCAATGTTTGTTGAAAGTTCATCTTGCAGATGAAATGCCTCAAGCGCAGTTACAGAATAGTTAAACATATTTTTGTTTAATTTTTCTGTTCTGGAAAGCCCTGAAATATCCTGATCAACGGCGAATATCTGCAACCAAGTGTCGTTCACCTCATCGATCATTCCATCGATCGTTGCAGAAAAATCATGAAATGCTCGATCTATTTCGGCCTTTTTAGAAGGCATAATTTGACACATTTCAATAAACCAGCGAGCATCATTCTTGTATACGCCGGTAATCAGGTTGCGAGAAAATAACAAATCCTCATCTGATATAGACCGTCTTAATATATTTGGAAGATGGCCGTGCCGAATACGCGTACTTAAATATCCTGCAAGACCTCTCACTCCAAACGTAAATTCATCACGCATCATTTTCATTAATTGAAGAAAAGTGCCATTCTTTTCGTTCAGCACCGTACTTTGAAGGTGAATTTTATGCATATTCGCCACCAGTAATGGCTCATCCCGCATAGCTTTTAAAAGCTTGGTGAACTCAATTTCATCAGCTGTTTCATGGTAGTCATTTCTGCGAACTAGACTAATATATCGTTCGAATAGCTGCCTATAAGGGATAGAGGTAGCAGCATTAGAAAAGCATCCCGTGTCTGCATAAATTCGAGAACTTTCCACCAATTTAGTTCCTGCAGCAATAACGAGTTGCCGATTTCTATACTTAACCTCGTCAATCATTTCCTCTACATTATGTTGTCGCTCAATAAGTAGCCGGCAAACTGATATCCGCCCTTTTTCAATATCAGCTAAAGTTTCAAATACAGGCAGCAGCTTCATAACAGAGGGAACCGCGACAAACTCTAGGAAATAGTTAACCAATTGTTCGTCTAACCCAATATTAACAACCGCATCAGGAGTAATGATGGAATTTCTATCCAAGAACATTTCGAAGGAAAATCTTAGTGTGGCATCGTTCTCCTCACCGACGAACCTAGAATGAAGACTCAACGCTATTGGTACCTCGATCGAAGTCGAGTTATGCACTAATTTTTCACAAGCTTTTGCTATGGAATTCGTGTCGAATGCTCTTTGAAGCGCAGGGTTGCCAATTATTGCCCGAACATATCTCTGAACCGCTTCTTCATGATTTCCCATTGCAATGAGTAGCGCTACCAACTCTCGCGTAGCATCGTGTGAAACAATCCTATCCGAATCATTGGCTAATACGCGTAGGATGCGCAATGCGCGGGAGTTATTTCCACCTTTGGCATACGATAGTGCTAAATATTTCGCTAAGCGCTTACGCTCGACGCCAACTGGAAAATCGGCGACTTGCTTTGGACTTCCGAGCGTCGAAATAATAAACTTAACAACTAAATGTTTTTCTGCAATATTTTCCAGAATGCAACGGAATTTTGCCCTATTTGGCTCTTGTAAAATAAGTAATTTTAGCGGCGTATCAATTCCAGAACTTGCCCAACTGATCCAGTTAAGCTCTTTGTTACCACTGTGACCAAGATAGATTGTTTCACGAATAATAAAAAGGTGCAGTTCCCGAAACCAGCTCAACCCTCCAAAGGATTCACATTGCGCAAGTAGGAAAGCATTAGAAATTCCAAACTCATCGTCTTTTTGAAGTACGGACGCCATGGTGCGCAGTAGCCTTCCCCGATATCCCTCAGGAAACCGCTTACACCTTGCCGCCGCCTTTGCCCAAGTTTCAAACAGAACAAATGTCTCTCCCAACTGAAGGTTAGCCTCCATGAACCCACATACGTCTTCGTAATCACCTCTCGTGTAAGCGTCCAAAATATCATATGCATTGGTCGGAACTGAGAAAGTGTCCACGACTCCATAAGCAACGCTTAGTGCTTTAGTTGGCGACTCACCTCCCATCTTGCCGAGCGCACTACCAACGTTTTTGACCAAGTCAGAAAAACGTCGATCAGGCGAACTGAATCTACTATAGAAGGTAAAGTCCTGAAGTGTGTGAAAAATATCAATCGGACAGGAATTCTTTTCAATTCGTAGCACTAACGAAAAATCCAAATCGAAATCAAAATTGTGCTGGACAATTTTGTACATCAAAAAATGTAAGGTCTCTTCGCTAAAAGTACGCTTAATTTTTTGTTCGAACGAGCGCGATTGACCCGACAAAATGTCAGCCTCATCTAAGCGATTCATTTTTAAATAAAGAACACCTGCAAAAAATCGATTGTCCTTGGCGCTACTATCTAGGTCAGTCAGTAACTGCCTTTTTTCTTCAGTTTTCCCTTGCGCAGTGAGTGCCGCACCTCGCAATGCCAAGGACCACATTGAATAGCCGGTTGCTTGTTCGAGTTCATCGATTGCAGCTTCAAAAGAGGCCCAGTTGCGGTCAAATAGTGCCGAGAGCATCTTCCCGTCAGCGTTCAGGGCTGCGTTAACGTCGCTCTTATAGAGATCAAGAATTCCCAAGCACCACGACACCTCCTTTTCAAAAGTTGCGTCGGGAGTAAGTTGCTCATAAAACTGAGAAAGTGGAGGACGGGAGAGATTAATGGCGCGAGAAAAATGTCGATGCTTTGCGACTTGACGGACCGCTGCACGGATCGCCGAGCTTGAAAGGAGGCCAAAAAATCGGTACATCACCTTTTTACCATCATTTGATGATGCAAGAACTCTCGAAAGTGGAGAAGCAGCTTTACGCGTTGAACACATAACGGCATTTTTTAATTAATTAAATTATATTGTTTGATTGCAGAACCTGATGATTTGTCGTAGTTCATACTTATCCAGGCAGAGGTTGCCAGTTGAGAAGCAATTTCGGTCTACGTTTTCAATCCGAATATCAGCCTAATTTCCTGAATGGCCCCACAACAAAAAACTCTAGGGTCGCGCTGATTAAATCAATTTCTGGAAATTTTTATCTTTAAAAATCAAATACTTACTTTTGATGTTCAAGTGAAAACCCGAATTAACCAGCAGTTCTCTAGGGTGCTCTTGCCTCCTAAAGATTTAACAATTCCTCTAAACTTGTGATGTTGCTTAGGTTGCTGATTTCATGGAGCTCTGTACCTAGCAGATGGCGCTCATTGCCCCATACGGCGAAAAGCGAGTTGGCGCCAGTATTTTCATTATTATTTAAATAGAAATTATATGTATCTAAGAAGAGCTGTTCAAGATATTTCGCCATGCGATTTGTGCATTCGTAGAAGGTCACATATAGCTCTTCCGCTTTTGGCCACTTGTCCTTTATATGGCGGTTAACTCTTGTTTCCGCAAGACCTTTCCCGACGTATACGCAATGCATTACATATGTGTCGTGGTCAGTGCAATTTTCGTAGTTGATCCACAACTGGTATATGCCAGTTTTTCCGCGCAAACCCTTCAAATAGTCCTTGTGTGTAAGGTCACTAAGCAGAAAAGCCTCATCAAGAGGAACCAACGTGCAAAATTTGCTTTCGTTCACTATCTCAAATGCAGAAGGCGGGGTGAGAAGCTCTTTTGATGCAATTTCATCAAAATCAACATAGGTGGGATTTTGACACAGGAAACTTCCATCGTAGCAGCTGGACATTTTTGTAACTTATCATAGCAAAAAAGGGCCTCCATTATGGAGGGCTTTAGGGCCCTGTAACAGGGCCACAATTATTCACTTCTGTCTATTCTCAGACTGGACAACCGCGCCAAAGGCCGCTGTTCGCGCTCCCGTTCCGTTCACAAACAGGATTTTTTCAGTCACAACTTTTTACCTTAGGTTCGCGAAGCCACGGGAGTTCTTCGTTTTTACTTTGCCGTCAATCAACTAACTATGACACATAGATGCAGTATTTGCAACTTTAATTGCCAACAGCCATTCATCGTTCTGGTAGCCGACATGTTCACGGACTTGCAATATCGCGTCCGCATCGGCCACCGTATTGGCTCCTGGCTCCTGGCTCCTGGCTTCTGCAATAGGATGTCTTTAAAAGAGCTAGCGTTACTTCGTTCAAACCACTGCACCTCCTGCGGCATCCTACCGTTTGCAACGCAACAGCAAGTTTGTCTCATGACGATTTGGAGGCGAAGGGTGTTGCGTCGATAGTCGGTGAGCGCGCAACGAAGTACCAATATGAGGAAGAGCAACACAAAAAACGTTCTTGCAAAGATTCTACTCCTACTAGAAACCGCAACATCATTCCCTAAGTACCAAGATTGCGAAGTTAAGGATGAATTCGTCAAATGCCCCTTTTTGTAACTTGTACAATCGAAAATGCGATTTTAGCCGTTTGCGCGCCGCCTGGCGCCCTGACTTTTTCGTCATGGGTTTGTGCAGTCCCTTTGCGCTTCGATACGCTGGCCAGCTCCAGGCTGGCGCGCAGGAATCCTGGTGTTTGCTACCGCGCGCTGCGTTGCTCGTCTGTCTGCCGGTGCAATGCTGGCGGGTCCGCGTGCCTGTCTGCGCACTGCCTGCCAAGCCGGCGCCTTGCCTGGCCGCAGATCTGGCGCGTCCATGCGGCTGCTCGTGTGGCTGGGAAACTTCGGCCGCGATCTGCCACGGCTACCGTACGCCAAACTGTCCATGTGGACCACTGCGATGAATTTGACCAGGCATTGGCGGCCAGGCATGGCTCAACGGACGCGGCGCGTTGATGGCACAGCGGCTGCGCCATCAATCGCTTTCCGGACGGCTTGCGTCATGTTTGCGCCCGGGCCGCAAGGCAGCGCGCCGCGTTGCGGCTTGCCGCCGCCATCGTCCACGTCGCGCACGATTGCATTGCAAATCCATAACAATGTGTGTGCCGGGACTTGCTCGTGTAAGATTGCCCGCCTTATCTCTTTTGCCGGGCATGCCTTGACTTCCTCGACGTTTTTTTCGGTGAAACACAATAATGAAATCAAGGGTTTGCAGGCGATTATGAAGGCAAAGTCTCAAGATATTTCGCGCTATCTGCTGCGCGCGGGCGTCGCGCTGGCCACCGCGACCGCCTTGTCCGCCTGTGCCAGCAAGCCCGGCCCATGGCCTGCGCGCGCCCTGCCTGCAAACGCTGCCGTGATGGTCGACGCCACGCAATTTCTGTCCAGAAAGCAACTGGTGGACTGGCAATATGACCTGGACGGGCGCCTGTTGCGCGCCACGGGATCGCCCCGGCATGAAGCGTATATCGACGTGTTGCATGAACGCCTGGCGCGCGCCGGTGTCAAACAGCTGCGCTTTGAACCGGTCAGCTTGCGGCAATGGTCGGTGGAGGCGGAACACTGGGGCCTGGAAGTGCTGGATGGAGAGCGGCCCCGCGTGCTGACTTCGGCTGGCTATATTCCATATTCGGGCGTCACGCCGCCGTCCGGCATTACGGGACGCATCGTCTACCTGGCGCCCAATACCAAGCCCGATGCCAGCCTGGCGGGCAAGCTGGTGCTCGTCGAGATGCCTGAAGTGGCGTGGACGGGCCAGGTTTTCCATCAGACGCCCGTGCACGTCCACGACCCGGAGCGCGCCATGGGGCCGGACACGCCGTATGCGCGTCCATTTCAGATGCTTGGGGCGTTCATTTCGCTGCTGGACAGCCTGCAGGCGGCCGGTGCGGCGGGCGTGATCGTCATTCTGGATACGCCTTCCTTGGCGGCGGACGGCCTGTATGCACCCTGCGACGGCGTGGTGCGCCAGTTGCCCGGCGTGTTTATCGACCGCGGCCGTGGCCAGCGCCTGCGCGACCGCGTGCTGGCGGGCACGGCGCCTGTCTTGCGGCTGACCATGGCGGCCACCGTGCGGCAGGTGCAGACGCGCAACCTGGTCGGCATCATCCCCGGCAAGTCGGATGAATTGATGGTGCTGGCTAGCTACACGGATGGCACGAACGGGCTGGAAAACAATGGACCGAACGCGATCGTCGACATGGCTCAGTACCTGGCGCGCCTGCCGCAAAACAGCTTGCCGCGCAGCGTCATGCTGCTGCTGACGGGCGGTCATCTCGCGGGCGGCGCGGGCATCGCGCAATTTATGGATCGCCACAAGGAGGATGGCTTGACGCAGCGCATTGCCGCGATGCTCGGCATCGGGCAACTGGGCGCGTTGGAAGTGCTGCCCGACAGCAACGGCTATTTGCATCTCACGGGCAGGTCCGAGCCGGCCGTCCTGCTTTCACCGCGCACGCCTGCCCTGATGGATGCGTCCTACGCCATGCTCAGGCAGGCCAATGTGGCACCCGCGTTCGTGCTGCCGCCTGCCAATTCCGGCGGCGATGGCAGTGCGCAGAGGGCCGCCTGGCCCGATGCAGGCCAGACGTTCCGGGCGGCGCAACGCCTACCCACGCTAAATTATGTCAAGGCGCCGACCTACCAGTTCAGCTATGGCATCGGCACGGTGACCCAGGTGGACTACCGGCTGATGCAGCGCGAAACCGTGGCCTTGACGCAAATGATGCTGGATCTGTCGCGCGTGCCGTATGCCGATTTGCGCAAGGAAACAGCGCCGTAGCAGCCGCAAGAGCTTCCCTGGCGTCCTCCTCCCTTCCCCGCCCTGCTCCCGGCGCTCTTCCGTACACCATACCAGCGCACTGGAAAACAGGCACTGGCATGGCCCGCATCGCCCATCCGCTGGGGCAAGGCTGGGACTGGTATTGTGATCTTGCGCAAAGAATAAAACCAGTTGACGACCACTTGCAATGCCTGCACTCTGAAAAATCGGACGGTGTCCAGCCGCCCGGCCAAGATAAAAACACACAAGGAGATGCGATGCACCGGACAGTCATGAATAGCCTCATCATTACCCTCTTCGGCGGGACCTTGGCCGCTTGCGGCGGCGGCGGTGGCGACGGCGCGAGCCAGCTGTTGGCTGGCGCCGCCGAAGCGGTGGCCTGCTACGCGCCGTGGAACAGCGGCACCGCCTATAACGGCGGCGGCAAGACCAGTTATAACAACGTCAATTACACGGCCAACTGGTGGACGCAAGGCAATAACCCATCGACCAGCAGCGGCGGTGCTGGCAGCGGCCAGCCCTGGACGGTGGTAGGAGACTGCGGCACGCCGCCCCCCACTCCTACGCCAACTCCGACACCCACGCCTACCCCAACTCCTACGCCGACTCCCACCCCGACGCCGACGCCCACTCCTACCCCGACACCTACTCCGACGCCTACTCCGACACCGACACCCACCGGCCTGGCCAGGCACGCGCTGATCGGCTACTGGCACAACTTCACCAACCCCAGCGGCGCCACGTATCCGATCAGCCAGGTCAGCGACGACTGGGATGTGATCGTCGTCTCGTTCGGCGACAACGCGGGCGGCGGCAATGTCAGCCTGACCATCGATCCGGGCGCGGGCACGGAAGCGCAGTTCATCGCCGACGTGGCCGCCAAACGGGCCAAGGGCAAGAAAGTCATCCTGTCGCTGGGCGGGCAAAACGGTTCCGTGTCCGTCGGCAACACGGCCGAAGCGACGAATTTCACGAACAGCCTGTACGCCATCATCACCAAATATGGCTTCGACGGCATCGACCTGGACCTGGAAAATGGCGTGGCGCAAGGCGCGGCCATCCAGACCTATCTGCCGATCGCCGTGAAAAACCTGAAAACCAAGGTCGGCAGCAGCTTTTATTTGTCGATGGCACCGGAATGGGTGTACGTGGAGGGGGGATACACGAGCTACGGCAGCATCTGGGGCGCCTACATTCCCATCATCAATGCCTTGCGCAGCGAGCTGACGGTGCTGCACCCGCAGTACTACAACAATGGCGACATCTACACGCCGTACGCCACGGGCGCCATCAAGGCCGGTTCGGCCGACCAGCTGGTGGCCACGGCGCGCATGCTGATCGAGGGATTTAACTATGGCGGCAATACCTTTGCCGGCCTGCGTCCGGACCAGGTGGGCTTCGGCGTGCCGTCGGGCCGCAGCTCGGCCGGCTCCGGTTTTACGACGAATGCCGACGTCAGCAACGCCCTGAATTGCCTGACGCGCCTGCTCAATTGCGGCACCATCAAGCCGCTGCAGGCGTATCCGGACTTCCGCGGCGTGATGACGTGGTCGATCAACTGGGACCGCCACGACGGCTATAACTTCTCCGTGCCGACAAAGACCGTGCTGAAGACCCTGCCGTAAGCGGCTTTACCGTGTTGCGCATGGGGGCAACAAGCTCACATGCGCAGCAGCGCCGCGCCCAGCAAGCGCATGTGCAGCGCAATGCCCTGGCGCAGCGCCTCCCCTCCCCCTTGCGTGTGCTTGATGCCATCCATGGTCGCCACCAGCAAGGCGGCCACTTGCGCGGCCGTCGCGTCCACCCGGCGCAGCGCGATATCGCCCGCCGCTTCGGCCTGTTCCAGCACGCCGGCCAATGACGCCACCAAGCTTGCCCGCGCGCTCAAGGTGATGTCGGCGGCCAGGGTCATGTTGGCATCGAACAATTCCTGCCCATGCGCGCTGGCCGAAATTTCCGCCATCAAGCCTTGCTGGAAGGCCAGCAGCGCCGTTTCGATGCGCGTGAACACGGGGCCGGGTTCTGCCAGCGCCGCCGCCACTTGCGCCATCACGCTGGCATGAGCCCGTTCGGAGCCGGCGCGAAACACGTCTTCCTTGTTCTTGAAATGCAAATACAGCGCGGCGCGCGACATATCGGCCGCCTGCGCGATGTCGAGCATGGAGGTCTTGCGGTAGCCGTAACGGCAAAACACGGCCAGCGCCGCATCGAGGATCTGCTGGCTTTTAGGGGTATCGGTCGTCATGCGGACATGTTGACACTATGGTCATATAGTGTCAACATGACTTTTGGACAAAAAACGTCAAAATGTCAATCCCTCTCCCCTACAGGACCGCCATGACCGATTTCAATGCCGCACTGACTGAAGAACAGCAGATGGACCTGCTGCGCCACACGGAACGCAGCCGTCTGCGCGCCCTCGTGGCCGCCGATATGCAGGCGGCGCGCGTCCTGCATGCCGACGACTTCCAGCTGATCACGCCGATCGGCAGCATGCTGTCGCGGGAAGAATACCTGGGCGCCATCGCCTCCGGCCACATGCGCTATTTGAGCTGGGAACCGGAAGCGATCAGCGTGCGCCTGTACGGCACGGCCGCCGTCCTGCGTTACTCGGCGCAGCTGGAAATCGTCTTCGGCGGCCACGCCGTGCCGCGCGCCCGCTACTGGCATATGGATAGCTATGAATGGTGCGATGGGCGCTGGCAAGCCGTCTGGTCGCAGGCGACGGCAATACGCTGACCTGTTTACATGCGGCACCATCGAGCCGCTGCGGGCCTGCACGGACTTGCGCGGCGCTCGTGGCGCCATCGCGGCCCGGCCCGCAGGGCGTCGCTGGCGCGCGGGAAAGCGTGCTTCATGCCTGCCGCTGTTGCGGACCGCGTGGCTTTGCCCTATTCTGCTGCTCTTATGGCAATTCCTGGGGCCATCACATTCATGTTCACACTGCGCTCCGCTATCGATGGCCTGCGAACCTGCCTGTCCGCGCGACGCTTGTGTGTGGCCGGGCTGGCTGCGCTATTCGAATTCGCCCTGTTTTCCCTGTCCTGGGAGGACCCGTTAGGCTACCTGGCGATGGCGGTCTTCCTGCCGGCGCTGGCGGCGCTGCTGGCGTATGGCCTGTTCGAGCGCTGGCCGCGCCGCTTGCCCGGCAGGCTGGCCCACTGGGTGTTGCAGGTGGTGGGCGTGGCGCTGGCGATCATGCTGACCCTGGCCAGCCTGTATCTGTTCAATACCAAGCCCGGTGCGCCGCCGTTCTGGCTGGTGCCGGAGCGGTTGCAGAGCTATATATCTCTCGCTTTCCTGGGATTGTTGCTCGGCCCGTGGACGGCGATGGCCGCCCTGCTGCGCCAGCGCGACGCCCGCGTGCGCGAAGCCGAGCGCAGGCGCGGTGAGCTGGAACGCCAGGCCCGCGATGCGCGCGTGTGGCTGCTGCAGGCCCAGGTCCAGCCGCATTTCCTGTTCAATACGCTGGCCAGCCTGCAAGCCCTGCTCGATGCGGGGTCCAGCCATGCGGCGCCCGTGCTGGCGCATCTGGTCACGTATCTGCGGGCCGCCGTGCCGCGCCTGAGCGAAGCGGCCACCCGCCTGGAACAGGAACTGGAAATGGTGCGCGCCTATCTGGTGCTGATGCAGATGCGCATGCCTGACCGCCTGCAGTTCGGCATAAACGTCGCGCCCGGCTGCGAAAGGCTGCAGTGCCCGCCGATGACCTTGATGACCCTGGTCGAGAACGCGGTGCGCCATGGCATCGATCCCTGCATGGATGGCGGGCGCATCGATGTGCTCATTACCGAGGCGCATGGCCGTTGCCATATCGAGGTCAGCGATACCGGAGCGGGCCTGCAAGCGGGTAGCCCCGGCCTGGGCACGGGACTTGGCAGCCTGCGCGAGCGCCTGGCGCTGATGTTTGGCGGCGAAGCGGCCTTGCGCATCAGCGAACTGGCACCCCACGGTTTCCGTGTTTCCATAGAATGCCCCGCATGGCCATGACACTGACCGCCCTGATTGCCGATGATGAACCCCTGCTGCGCGCCAGCCTGCGGCGCCAGCTGGCCGAGTGCTGGCCGGAGCTGCTGGTCGTGGCCGAAGCGCGCAACGGACCGGAGGCGCTCGCGCTGTTCGAGCGGCACCAGCCGGCGGTCTGCTTCCTCGACGTGCACATGCCGGGCCTGTCCGGCGTGGACGTGGCCAGCCAGATCGGCCGCCGCGCCCACCTGGTGTTTGTCACCGCCTATGACCAGTACGCGGTGCGGGCCTTCGAACAGGGCGCGCTCGACTACCTGGTCAAGCCGGTGCAATTGGCCCGCCTGGCCGCTACCGTGACGCGCTTGCGCGAACGCCTGGCAGCGATCCAGCCCGGCGCGGCCAGCGAGACGCTGTTGCGGCAACTGGCGGCGTACCTGCGCGCCACGCCGGCACCTGCACCGCAACCAGCGCCAGCTACGCTGCGCTGGCTGCGCGCCAGCGTGGGCCCGGCCGTGCGGCTGATACCGGTCGATGATGTCGATTACCTGAAGTCCGACGACAAGTACACGCTGGTTGCCTGGCGCGACGGCGGCAAGCCCGCCGAAGCGCTGCTGCGCAATTCCCTCAAGGAATTGCTGGTGCAGCTCGATCCAGGGCAGTTCCAGCAAATCCACCGGGCCGTGGTGGTCAACCTGCATGCCGTGCGCCAGGTCGTGCGCGGCGCGCACGAGACGGCCGAAGTGACCTTGAAGCACCGGCCGGAAGTGCTGCCGGTCAGCCGCTCCTTCCTCCACCTGTTCAAGGCGGAATAGTCCCCGGGCACGGCAGGGCCGCGTCACTCATCGTGCATGGGCGCACTTCGGCCCCCTGAGCGCGTGACGCGTCGGATCGGCCTTGCCGCGGCGCGCCCGTGTGCCGACACTGCGCTGGCTGGCCCTGCCTCGGCAGGCTGATCCCACTCCGACAAAGGTGTATCGATGAACCAAACAATCTCCGCCGCCACGCGGCAAGCCGCTCCCCTGTTCACCTCACCGCTGCAGCCTGGGGCCGCCGTCCCGCTGGGGCGGTGGCTGGGGCTGGGCTTGCTGTTCATTTTCGGCCTGGGCATCTGGTCGAATTTCGGGCTGCAGGAGCAAGTATTTGCCGCGCCGGGCTTCCTCTTGCGGGCGGCCGGCATGCCGCTGCAGGTGGGGCTGATCGTCATGCTCGGGCTGCTCACGGCCTTGACCGGGCTGGCCATCGCGGCAGCCCTGCGTGGCCTGTATGGCGAGCAGCACCCCCTGCTGAGCCGCTGCTACGTGGCGCTGCTGGCGGCGGCGCTGGCAACGGGCCTGTTCGAAGGCACGCTGGTTCTGGCCATGCGCAGCCTGAGCGTCGCCTTCCTCGCCTCCGGCGCCGACGGCAATGCCTATGAGCCGGCGCGCGCCCTGCTGGCGGGGCTGCGCAACGGCGTGCACTTTCCGGACAAGCTGCTGGGCGGTCTCGGCGTGACCCTGATGTATCTGCTGCTGTACCGCGCGCGGGCGATCCCGCGCCTGCTGGCCCTGGCCGGCATGCTGGCCGGCGTGCTGCAGTGGATCGCCGTCGCGCGCGAACTGTTTGGCCTGGACGTGATGCACGCCTTGCTGATTCCGCTGGGCCTGGTGTACCCGCTGACCGGCCTGTGGCTCTTGCTGCGAGGCCTGGCGCCGCGGCCTGCCGGCGGTTGATGCTGTCGTCATCGCGGCGACAGCAATGAGATACAGACTATTAATAGTCTGTATCTATTGATTCAGTTGAAATATTTTACTTCCTTTTGTAAATGAGAATCGTTACTATCTGAATCAAGGATTAGCGAATCCAACAGAAAGGAGCATCCCTTGTTCACTGCCATCAAAACATTCAGCCAGGTCTGCACGCACATGTCGATCGCCTTCGGCCTCGCCTATTTGCTGACGGGGTCGCTCGCGCTCGGTGGCTTGGCCGCCATCATCGAACCGGTCATCAATGTGGGCTTGCTGCCATGGCATGAAAAAGCCTGGCACGCGATCCGCCGCCGCTACGCCGCCAGCCGCGTGGGCTTTGCCGCCCTGGCCGGCGAAAAGATCAGCCAGACGGCCTTGCACATGGGCGTGGCGTTCGGCGTCATGTACTGGGCCACGGGTTCCATGGCCTTCGGCGGCTTGCTGGCAGTGGTCGAGCCGATCTGCAACGTGATCGTCCTGCCCTTCCACGACCGGCTGTGGGAAAAAGCCCGCTTTCGCCTGGAAAACCGGGGTGCGGCGCGGCTGGCCGCCCTGTAATCGTGCTTCTTAATTACCTGCCCACACGGGCGGCCGCCTTGGAAACCACGGCGCCGCCCGCTCCAGCTGCCCTGCCAGGCGCAGCAGCGTTCCATCCTGACCATAGCCCGCCATGAACTGCATGCCGATCGGCAGCCATGTATCCGACATTGCCAGCGGCACGGACATTGCCGGCAAGCCCGCCACGTTGGCCAGCGGCGTGTACGGAGAGTGTTCGAACAGGCGCGCCGTCCAGCCCAGCCCATCGAGTTCTTCCTCATCCTCGCCATAACGGCCCAGCTGCCACGGCACATCCGGCATGGTGGGCGTCAGCAAGACGTCGTACTGCTCAAACAGGGCGCCGGCGTGGCGCGTGACGGTATTGCGCACGTCGAGCGCGGCCACGAAATCGACGGCCGACACCGTCTGCCCGTATTGATAGCAGGCCAGGGTCGCCGGCTCCAGCGTATCGAGCGACACGGCGCGCCCGCTTTCCTGTGCCAGGCCGTCTATCCACGGTACCAGGTTGGCACACCAGATGCGCGCATTCGCCTGCACGAACGCGTCCCACGACACGCCCAGCGCCGGTGCTGCTTCTTCCACGTGGTGGCCCAGGCTTTCCAGCAGGCGCACGGTATCTTGCAGGGCGATATCGACGGCAGGCACGGGATGGGCGCCATTGCAGGCAGCGCGCTGCACGCCGATGCGCAGCTTGCCTGGCGCCACGTCCACCTGCGACAGCCAGCTGTGGCCCGGTGCACTCGTCACATACGGTTCGCCCGGGAACATTCCCTGGACGCAGTCGAGCAAGGCGGCGCTGTCGCGCACCGTGCGGCTCACGCCCAGTTGTACGCCCAGGCCGCTGAAGATCTCGTCCATGGCGGGGCCATTCGAGACCCGGCCCCGGCTCGGTTTCAGGCCGAACAGGCCCGTCGAGGCGGCTGGCACGCGGATGGAACCGGCCGCGTCCGTCGCATGGGCCAATGGTACGATACCGGCCGCCACGGCCGCCGCCGCGCCGCCGCTGGAGCCGCCCGCGCTCAGGCTGACGTTCCAGGGATTGCGTGTGGCGCCGTACAGCGCGGGTTCCGTGGTGGTGGCGAACGCCATTTCCGGCGTGCTCGTGCGGCCGAAGGTTGTCAGCCCCGCCTGGCGGAACTGCGTCATCAGGTGGGAATCCAGCGCAGCGACATGGCCGGCGCCCAGGCGGCTGCCCGCTTCGCTGCGCTGGCCCGCCATGGTGATGGCCACGTCCTTGATCAAAAATGGCACGCTGGCGAACGGCGCCGCGCTGTCGATTTGCGTAACGTCCGCCGGCCACAGCTCGACCACGGCATTGATCTGCGGGTTGACGGCGGCGCAGGCGCGCAATGCGGCGTCGTGCAGTTCGGCCGCCGAGACGGCGCCAGTGCGCAGCAGCTGGGCCAGCCCCAGACCATCAAAGCTTGCATATTCATGGAGTTGCATCATTTAGTTCCTGTAAAAGATGAAGAGTGGGGATCACAGGAACTACTGTAGGGCTTGCGCTATCATAGTGGAAATGAATAGTTGATATACAAGGTATAGCCATGAACAATTTGCACAAGCTGGACTTGAACCTGCTGCTGACCCTGAACGCGCTGCTGATCGAGCGCAACGTCACGCGGGCGGCGGCGCGGCTGCACCTGAGCCAGCCGTCCGTCAGCGTGCAGCTGGGCAAGCTGCGCACGGCCTTCGACGATCCGCTGCTCTTGCCCGGTCCGCGCGGCATGCTGCCCACGTCGCGGGCGCTGGCCTTGTTCGCGCCGTTGCAAGCCGTGCTGGCCCAGCTGGAGCAAGTCTTGCAGCCGGAATCGGCCTTCGATCCGGCCACGGCCGACGTGCGCTGGAATTTG
This sequence comes from Janthinobacterium sp. SUN073, assembly GCF_030397665.1. GTDB lineage: Bacteria > Pseudomonadota > Gammaproteobacteria > Burkholderiales > Burkholderiaceae_D > Janthinobacterium. The sequence goes on from NZ_JAPUBT010000002.1 coordinate 27,144, forward strand.
GCGGCGGCCGATGCCACCGAATATGCGATTTTGCTGCCCCTGCTGGCCTCCCTGCGCGCGCAGGCGCCCTTGTCGCGCATGGCCGTGTTCGAAGCCGTGCCGGCGCGCATGGCGCACGATCTGGAAAGCGGCCAGGTCGACCTGGGCTTTTTGGCGCAGGAAGAAGCGCCGCCCGGCTTGCGCCACCGCACTTTGTTTACCGAACACTATGTGCTGGCGGGCCGGCGCGACCACCCGCTGCTGCAGGCACCGCCCGACCTCGACCAGTTTTGTGCACTGGAATTCATCGTCGTCTCGCCCAACGGCGGCGGTTTCCGCAGCAACGTCGACACGGCGCTGCAGCAGTTGGGGCGCACGCGCAAGGTGGTGCTGTCCGTGCCGCATTTCCTGATCGTCCCGCCCTTGCTGGCCGCATCCGACATGGTGGCCCTGCTGCCGTCGCGCCTGCTGAAGAATGCGCTGGGCGCGCTGCGTACGTGGGAGCCGCCCGTCGCCCTGCCCGATTACGAAATGGCCATGGTCTGGCACGAGCGCATGCACCTGGACGCGGCGCACCGCTGGCTGCGCGAACGCATCATGGCCAGCTTGCAGGCTGGCCTACACGATTTTTCAGTGTAAAACACTAGGGAAGATTACCTAGTTGTTCGAAAGAAACTCCCAATTTTCGCCGTGGTGACGAATGCGTAAGCTTGGCCCCAATAATAAAGGGTCACCATGAACGCCATTTCCATCCAGCATCGCGGTTCGCTCCGCCCTCCTGTTTCTTCCTCCTCGATGTTCAGCCGGCTTGCCGCGATGCTCCTGGGCATGCTTGTCTTCTGCGCTGGCGCCTGGGCCGCGCCCACTGCGTCGGCAGAACTGATCAAGCGCGGCGAATATGTCGCCCGCCTGGGCGACTGCGTGGCCTGCCACACCAGCCCGAACGGCGCCGCCATGGCCGGCGGCCTGGAACTGAAAACGCCGTTCGGCACCATCTACAGCACGAATATCACGCCCGATACGAAAACGGGCCTGGGCACGTACAGCTTCGCCCAATTCGACCGCGCCATGCGCAAGGGCGTGGCGGCCGATGGACACAACCTGTATCCGGCCATGCCCTACCCTTCCTACGCGAAGATCACGCCCGACGACATGCAGGCGCTGTACGCCTATTTGCAGCGCGGCGTGGCGCCCGTGGCGCAGCAAAACCGCGCAACGGACATGAAATGGCCATTCAGCATGCGCTGGGGCCTCTCTCTGTGGAACGCCGTCTTCCTCGACGACGCGCCGTTCAAGCCCGACAGCGCCAAGTCGGCCATGTGGAACCGGGGCAGCTACATCGCCCAGGGCCTCGGCCATTGCGGCTCCTGCCACACGCCACGCGGCGTGGCCTTTCAGGAAAAAACCATGGGCCAGGATGGCGGCAGCGGCAAGCTCTACCTGTCCGGTTTTACTTTTGACGGCTGGCATGCGGTGAACTTGCGCAATCTGTGGACGCCGGGCGACATCGTGCAATTGCTTAAGACGGGCCGCAACAGCTTCGGCACGGCGGCCGGCAGCATGACGGAAGTCATCACCCACAGCACGCAATATTTCACGGATGGCGACCTCGATGCGCTGGCCCATTACCTGCACGGCTTGCCGGCCAGGGACGGAGCGGCCGCGCCGCCGAAGAAAACCGCGCCCGTCGTGGTAGCCAGCAACGATGCGCTGTACAACATGCGCGGCGGCCTGGGCTACCTGCAGTTTTGCGCCACCTGTCACCGCCGGGACGGTCGTGGCGTGGAAAACATCTTCCCGCCGCTGGCGCAGAACGACTCGGTACAATCGAAAGATGCCACCTCCGTCATCCATATCGCGCTGACGGGCTGGCAGTCGGCCGTCACGCAGCACTCGCCCCGCTCGTTCGGCATGCCGTCGTATGACCGCCTGTCGGACACGGAACTGGCGGAAATCCTCACCTTTGTGCGCGGCAAGTGGGGCAACCAGGGCGCGCCCGTCACGCCCGCGCAGATCGCCAAAGTGCGCAAGGAACTCAAGCTCAAGGCGCCGGACGCGGACGGCTTCGTCACGCCCCGCTTCGCCGCCCTGACGGCCGATCCGAATGCCAATCAATTGATTCACGGCATGCAACTGATGACGGAAACGCGTGCGCGCCTGCCGCACAACGTGGGCAACGACCTCAATTGCAGCAGCTGCCACCTGAATGGCGGCACCGTGGCCAACGGTTCGCCCTTCCTCGGTATTTCCGCCTTCTTTCCGGCGGAGGCGCCGCGCGCCGGCAAGGTGATTAACTTGGGCGAGCGCATCAATGGCTGCTTCCGCCGCTCCATGCACGGCAAGCCGCTGCCCGTGGACGGCCCCGACCTGCAGGCGATGGTCGCCTACATCGACTGGATGAAGGGCGCCACGCAGGCAAATGACAAGGTGGCGGGACGCGGCGTGGCGAAGATAGACCGCGCTCTGCTGCCCGATCCCGTGCATGGCAAAAAAGTGTATGTCGAGCAATGCGCCGTCTGCCATGGCGCGAATGGCGAGGGCATCCGTGGCGCCAACGGCGTGGTGGCCTTCCCGCCCCTGTGGGGCGAGCGTTCCTTCAATATCGGCGCCGGCATGGCCCGCACCTACACGGCGGCCGGCTTCGTCAAGGCCAACATGGTAATGGGCCATGGCCAGAAATTTCCGCTGGGCCAGGGCAACCTGTCCGACCAGGACGCCGTCGACGTGGCCGAATACTTTACGCATATGCCCCGTCCGGACTTCCCCGACAAGGTCAAGGATTGGCCGAAGGGCGGCAAGCCCAAGGATGCGCGCTACTGAATCGTGCTTCCCGGGCGGCCCCCCTTCTTGGCGCCGCCCGCCTGTGCTACGCTGTCCGCTCCACCACACAGGAGTGACGCATGCAGATCGACAGCGGCCGCGCGGATGCCGTCCGCCAGCAGGCGGACCCTTCCGACACCTGGCTGGGCAAGCTGGGACCGGGCCTGATCACGGGTGCGGCCGATGACGATCCCAGCGGCATCGCCACGTATTCGCAGGCAGGCGCCCAGTTCGGCTTCGGCATGCTGTGGACCGTGTGCCTGACGTTTCCCCTGATGCTGGGTATCCAGGTCATCAGCGCCAAGATCGGCCGGGTCAGCGGCCACGGGCTGGCGACGAATATCCGCCGCCACTATCCCCGCTCCCTGCTGTATGCCATCGTCGGCTTGCTGCTGCTGGCCAATGTCATCAATATCGCCGCCGACGTGGCCGCCATGGGCGATGCCCTGACGCTGATCATTGGCGGTCCCACGCACCTGTACGCTGTCGGCTTCGGCCTGCTGTCCCTGCTGCTGCAAGTGTTCATTCCGTATCAAAAATACGTGCGCATCCTGAAATGGCTGACCCTGGGCTTGCTGGCCTATGTGGCCACCGTACTCACCGTACACATTCCCTGGGGCGAAGTGGCGCTGCGCACCGTCTGGCCCCAGTTCGCCTGGTCGGCCGCCTCGGTGACCATGATCGTGGCCGTGTTCGGCACCACCATCAGTCCCTATCTATTTTTCTGGCAAGCATCACAGGAAGTGGAAGACTTGCAGGCCGATGCTGGAGCGCAAGCCCTGCGCCGCACGCCCGAGCAGGCGCCCCGGCAATTCCAGCGCATCAAGATGGACACGGCCATCGGCATGGGCTTTTCCAACCTGGTGGCCTTCTTCATCATGCTGACCACGGCCGTAACCCTGGGCGCGCAAGGCATCACGCATATCGACACGTCCGCCCAGGCCGCCTCCGCCCTGCGCCCCATCGCGGGCGAGTTCGCGTTTGCCCTGTTCAGCCTGGGCATCATCGGCACGGGCTTGCTGGCCATTCCCGTGCTGGCCGGCTCGGCTGCCTACGCCATGGCGGGCGCCTTTCACTGGAAAAACAGCCTGGAACTGGCACCCAGGGCCGCCAAGAAATTCTACGGCATCATCGTCACGGCCACCGTAATCGGCGCCGCCCTGTGCTTTTCGCCGCTCGACCCCATCAAGGCCCTGTACTGGAGCGCCGTCATCAATGGTGTCATTTCCGTGCCCATCATGGCCCTGATGATGCTGATGGCGACGCGTCCCACCATCATGGGCAGCTTGACCATTTCGCGCCGCCTGCGGGCGCTGGGATGGCTGTCCACCATCGTCATGGCAACGGCCGTGCTGGCCATGTTCGCCAGCATGGCGTTCTGATGCCTACGCCGCCTTCGGCTTGAGCATGCCTTCCACGATGCCCAGCACGGTCTGGCGCGGCAGCAGTCGCGGCAGCCAGGCCAGCAGCCGGTTGGGCCGGCCCGCCACGTGGCTGCTGCGGCCACGGTCCAGCGCCAGCAGCGCTTCATCGACGACGGCTTGAGGATCCATGCGCTTGCCCACGGCCGCTTCGGGCGCGGCCACCACGTCAAAAAAGGCTGTTTCCGTGGCACCCGGGCAGAGGGCCAGCACGCGCACGCCACGGCTACGGTTTTCCGCCCACAGCGCTTCCGACAACGACAGCACGAAAGCCTTGCTGGCGCCGTAGACCGCCATGTAGGGATCGGGCTGCAGGGCCGCCGTGGACGCCACGTTGATGATGGCCCCGCGTCCTTGCGCCAGCATGTGCGGCAAGGCGCAGTGCGTCAGTTCCATCAGGGCCGTGCAATTGACGGTCACCTCGGCCGCCTGGCGCGCGACCGGGATGGTCTCGAACCTGCCGTGCGTGGCGAAACCCGCGTTATTGATCAGCACGTCGGGCGGCATGCCCAGCGCGCAGGCCTGTGCATGGGCTTGCGCAGCGGCGCCGGGCAAGCTCAGGTCGGCCACCAGCGCATGCGCGCGGATGCCGTGGCGCTGGGAAAGTTCCTTGGCCAGGCTGTCGAGCACGGCGCCGGAACGGGCCAGCAGCAGCAAATGCGCGCCGCGCGCGGCCAGGGTTTCCGCAAAGACGCGGCCGATGCCGGATGAGGCGCCCGTGATCAGCACGGTCTGGTTGGTATAGTTGAAGGCGGTCATGGCAGCGGTGTGTAGTTGAAAGTGTTTCTACTGTAAACTGTGGACTTTAGTCCACGGTCAATAGAAAAACTATGCGTATCGGAGAAATCACCCGCCTGACGGGCGTCAGCAAGGACACGGTGCGCTTCTACGAGCGCCAGGGGCTGCTGGACGAAGCGCCGCAGCCGGGCATGACGAACAATTATAAAGAGTACTCGGCGCAAGCCTTGCGCCGGATCGAGCTGATCGGCCATGCCAAGGCGCTGGGCTTTACCCTGAAGGAAATCGCCGAAGTCATTGCCGTCTGGCAGGAAAATGCACTCGATGCGGCCACCAAGCGGGTCATGCTGGAAACGAAAATCGCCCAGATCGACGACAAGGCCCGCTCGATGGCTGTGCTGCGGGCCGGCCTCGTCGACGCGCTGGCGAAGGTGGAGACGGGCTGCGAGGATGGTGTGGCGGTCGCAAGAAACTTACAAGGATAATCAATGACTTATTACACGCAATACCGCCATCTGGCGCTCGAGGGCGCCAAGCCTGCCCCCACCGCGCAGCAGATCGCCGCCATTGAAACCCTGCTGGAAGCGCCGCTGCCGCCCGCCTTCCTGGCTTTCTTGCAAGTGGCCAACGGCGCCTGGTTCGACTACACCACCGATGTGCCGGACGGCAATGGTGGCGTGGAAAAAATGGGCTTCAACACCTTCTTCAGCGCCGATGAGGGCGATTTCTGCGATGAAACCTTGGTGGGCGAAATCCGCGCGGCGCGCAAGCATACGGATATGCCGGTGCGCATCCTGCCGTTCGCCCGCGACGGCGGCAATTCCATGATCTACCTGGACTTGACGGAAGACGGCGGCGGCCGCGTGCTGGCCTATGTGCAGGAGTTGCCGGAGTGGACAGGCAAGCGCGCCCACGGCTTCATCGAGCTGGCGCCCTCCTTCGATGCCTGGCTGGACAGCCTGTATATCGACCGCGACACAGTGCTGGACGAACTCGAACACAGCGTCTCGGAACCCTCGCACCTGGATGCGATGGCGGAGTGGCTCGACATCGGCATGCCCGCCTGGCGTCGCGATGCCGGCATCGCCGCCTTGTTTGCGCTGAAACAAGTCGAACTGTGCGCTAACGAACAGGACTAGTCCTACGGGAATCATCGCACGTGTCCTATGGGTGTGCGCAGGCTGCTGGCTTAATATTGTCATCAGCTTGCAGAAAAAACCACGCATGCACTCATGATATGAAAGGATTTCCCATGCCTATCTCTACCACCAGTTCGCGTACTCCCTCCTTGAAAAGCGTGGCCATCGGCGCCGCCGTGGCGCTGCTGAGCGGCATCGCCATCAACAGCATCGCCGCTGCCGCGCCGGGCGCGTACGACAAGCAATTCCTCAGCAAGGCCGCCGATGCGGGCAGCACGGAAATTGCTGCCAGTAAAGTGGCGCAAAGCAAGAGCAGCAATCCCGAGGTGAAGAAATTCGCCGATGCGATGCTTGCCGATCACGTGAAAGTGGCCGACGAGCTGAAACAGCTGGCCAGCGGCAAGCAGATCGAGGTCAGCGACCAGCCCGGTGCGAAGCACAAGGCGCAGATCGACAAGCTTAGCCGCCTGGAAGGCCTGCCCTTCGACAAGGAATATGCGGCCAGCATCGGCGTGGCCGCGCACAAGGACGCCGTGAAGCTGTTCACGGACGCCAGCCAGAAGGCCAGCGATCCGGACATCAAGGCCTTTGCCGCGAAAACCTTGCCAGCACTGCAACATCACCTGGACATGGCCAATGCGCTGCAGGCGGCATTGGCGAAGTAGACAGCAGTACGGGGGTAAATACTCGCCGTACATGCTGTACGGCAAGCATTTCCGCTATTGACATACAATGCGGCAACTTCGTTTTCGGCCATGCCATGACCTCATGCAGTTACTCAAGAAAACCGGCCTGATCGCCGCCGCCATCCTGTTCCTCATCCTGCTGGCAGGCTGGCTGTTCATCAAGGTGGCGGCCGCCCGCAACGCCACCGTGTATGCGCAGCAATGGAATGAACAAGGCACGTGCGTGATCAAGACCTACGTGCCGCACTACGGCAACGGCGTGCCGCACAATATCGTGCGCGCGCTCAGCACGTCCACCTTCTTCCGCGTCTACCATAAGGATGGCTCCTTGCTGGAAAGCACGGAATGGGTGCTGGACATGCATGAAGACGGCATCCTCGACCATGCCCGCTGGGGCCAGAACCAGACCCGCGCCATCTATCCGACGGACATGGGCTACGAGGGCTGGACCTTGCCCGAATGCGCGTGATCCGGGAGCCGTGATGCCGAAACCTGCGCCATCAGGCCTGCGCAGCCCCTGGGTCGATATGCCATATGAACCCACGCTCTACCATTTCCTTGGCCCCTTCGACGTGTATGACCGCGAACACACCCTGGGGGTGGAACTGGACGCCTGGGACATGAACGACCCGCTCCAGCGCGCAGAGCTGATACGGCGCGAGATCACGGGTCAGTACAAGGAACTCGGCTACCGCCACCGCCATGCGCTGGTGACCGTGCTGGCGCAGGCGCTGCAAGACCCTGCCTACGACTTCCAGGCCATCCTCGAACATGACCCCGAGAGTACGCACGCCCTGCCCGCCTTGTGGGATGAAATGGCCGACCCGCGCGCCTTCTTCGCCGATATCTACCGGCTGGCGCAGCAGGATTGGGCCGCCGACCTGGCGCGCGCGGCAGCGGAAGACCCGTCCGGCTGGTAGCGCGGCGCGCATGCCACACTAGCGTATCGATAGCCGGCAGCGGCCTTTCCCCTCTGAAAATCCCATTGCGGCAACGTGCACGCGATGTTGCAAAAACGCCCCACTGAAAAAAAATCTGTTGCACCAGCGCATGCTCGCTGGCATCGCGCTACCATGAACCGTCAGCACTCCCCCCACCGCACCGGTTCTCTGCCGGCTTTCCCTGCCGCAATGTGAAGGAGATTCTCATGTCCAAGTTCGCCCCTGCCATTTGCCTGTCGCTCATGCTGGCCGCCACCACCTTGCCATCCAGCGCCAGCGCGGCCGAAGGCGGCGCCACGCGCGCCGACGCCGAAGCCATGGTCAAGAAAGGCGTGACCTACATCAAGAGCGCCGGCGACGCCAAGGCGTATGGCGAGATCACGGCCAAGTCGCCGCAATTCATCCTGCACGACCTGTACCTGGTCGTGTATAAACTCGACGGCACGGTGGTCGCGCATGGCGCGAACCCGAAAATGGTGGGCAAGAACCTGATTGAACTCAAGGATATCGATGGCAAGGCCTTCGTCAAGGAAAGAGTCGACCTGGCCAAGAGCAAGGGCACGTTCTGGCAGGAATACAAATTCACAAATCCGGAAACCAAGAAGATCGAGCCGAAGGTGATGTACTGCGAAAAGCTGGCCGAGACCGTCGTCTGCGGCGGCATCTACCTGTAGCCCGCCGCCGCGCCGCCAGCGCCGCGATGGTTTTTCGCTCTCTTGACGATATGGGTTCCGATGAAAATCGCACAGAAGATGTTGATCGTCCCGCTGGTCGCGCTGGCTTGCCTGCTGGCCATGGGGGCCTTGTCCTACTTCGCCATGCAGCAGAACGAGCAGCGCATGCGCGAACTGAAAGACGTCACCCTGACGGCCGAACGGCTTGCCAATCAACAAGCTATTGCCCTGGGCCAGGTACATGCCGATGTGTATGCGAAGATCGCCATCGCCGCCAGCCTGACGGACGAGCAGTTCAAGCAATTCGGCGCGCAAACGAATGGGCAGCTCAATGCCATCGTGCAAGGCTTGACGGAACTTAAGAAATTCTCGGGCGCCGCCACGGAAGCGGCACAGGCCCTTCCCGGCGTCGAGCGCTACCGGGCCAGCGTGGCGCAGGCGCTGGACCTGGCCTCGATGGACCCGAATACGGGCGTGGCGGCGATGCAAAATGCCGCCACGCACTACCAGCAAGTGCGCGGGCAGCTGCGCCAGGTGCTGCTCAACCTTGACCACCGTACCGCCGATGCCTTGCAGGAAACAAAAAATGCGGGCCAACGCGCCGGCTGGCTGTCGCTGGGCACCATGGCCATCGGCTTTGCCTTGCTGGCCCTGATCGCCACCTGGGTGGCCCGTTCCGTCGTGCGTCCCATCGACGAGGCTTGCCGCGCCGCCGAAAGCCTGGCCGCGGGCGACCTGACCATGCGCATCGATGCCCGGGGCGACGATGAGGTGGGCAAGCTGTCGCGGGCGCTGGCCACCGTGGTGAAAAACTGGAATACCTTATTGGGCGAGATACGCCAGGCAGGCTCCACCATTACGGTGGAAGCGAGTGAAATCGCGCTCGGCAATGCGGACTTGTCGGCCCGCACGGAGTCGCAAGCTCATTCCTTGCAGGAAACGGCAACGTCCATGCATGCCTTGACCGATACCGTGCGCGAAAACGCCAGCCATGCGCACCAGGCCAACCAGATGGTGCTGTCGACTTCGAACGTGGCGCTGGAAGGCGGCCGCGTGGTGGGCCAGGTGGTCGAAACGATGGGCTCGATCAAGGCCAGTTCCGGGCGCATCGTCGACATCATCGCCGTCATCGACGGCATTGCCTTCCAGACCAATATCCTCGCCTTGAACGCGGCCGTGGAAGCGGCGCGCGCGGGCGAACAGGGACGCGGCTTTGCCGTCGTCGCCACGGAAGTGCGGGGCCTGGCGCAGCGTTCGGCCACGGCGGCGCGCGAAATCAAGCAGCTGATCGAGGATTCCGTGGCGAGGATAGAAACGGGTAGCGAGCTGGCCGACAGCGCCGGGCGCACCATGGGAGACATTGTCGCTTCCGTCCAGCAAGTGACGGAAATCATGAACGACATCACGGCGGCCAGCCAGCGCCAGAGCAAGGGCATCGAGGAAGTCAACAATGCCATCACGGAAATGGACGAATTGACCCAGCGCAATGCCGCCCTGGTCGAGCAATCGGCCGCCGCCGCGCAAAGCATGCAGGACCAGGCGCATGATCTATTGCGCGTGGTCGACGCCTTCCGCCTGGGCGACGGCGGCCCGCCGCTGCTGGCGCCTTAGCGCAAGCTGGGCATGGCGGCCTTGGCGCAGGCGACCATCTTGTCGCCTGCTTGCGCCAGGGCCGGATCGGCGTCCGTCTGCAGGCGCGTGCCCACGCTGTACTGGTCGGCATAACTGCCGCGCATGGCGGCATAGGCATACACCTGGTCTTGTCCGCCCTTGCCCGCGCCGTAATCGACGGCCGCATAGCCAATGTTTAACAGGCTGTACAGCGCGCCGATCTGTTGCTCGTGCAGCCATTCCATCAATTGCACGATGCGGTATTGTTCAAGGTAGCTCAGCTCGCTGACATTGCGACCGGCCAGCGCGTAATACAGTTCGGCGCGGGCCATCCAGTTGCCCTTGGCGGCGGCGGCCACCAGCGCATCCCAGGCGGGGCCGCCGCGCTCAAGCTGCGATTGGCGCGCCGTGGCGGACCAGGCCTCGACGGCGGCCTGCTGCGGCAAGGGGCCGTAGGATGCGGGCGCGCGGCAGACGAACTGGCGCACATCGGCCCTGCCCGCCTTGATATCCTTGCTGATCTGGCCCTGGATGTTGTCGACCAATTCCAGCAAGCGCATGCCATAGTCATCCATCGACCAGGTGGCGGGCAGGCGCCCCAGCCAGGCCAGTTCGTCCTGGTTGGCCCTGGCTGCCATGGCATACGCCTCGGCCTTGACTTGCAGTTGCGCTTGCGTCTTCTTCAGCAGCAACTTGGCCGCATCCTGCTCGATATCGTAGCGGCTGGCACTCTGCATCAATTGCGCGCATTGCTGCAGGGCGGCAGGCTCGCCTTGCCAGCATTTGGTGGGCACGGCCATATTCCAGCGCATGCTGACTGTTTCCAGAACATAATTTTCTTCGCCTTCGGCCGGCTTCACGAAGGCCCGCCCTTCCTCGTTCGTCAAGCCTTTGATCAGTTGCTGGCCGCCGGCCGTGCTCCAGGTATAGGGATCGTCAGTGCGCGGCACGCCAGGCACGCTGTACAGGGTCAGGTAGAAGGCGGATTGGGCTTGCTCGGAGGCATGAGCCAGCGGAAACAGCAGGGAAAGTGTCAATAAAGTACTTTTAGAAAACAATGTTGGCATGAAGGTAGATAGATTAGTGAAGTTCAGTATGGCAGGCGCAGTCGTGGCCGCTAGCTGCCTCGGACAGGTTTTGCAAAATCGCGCAGTCTTGCGACGGCTGCGGCTGGTCGCACTGGTGGCGCAGGGTCACCAGCTGCTGCTGCAAGGTTTGCAGGTTTGCCATCTGCTCGGCGATGCGCAGGATATGGTGGTCGAGCAATTCATTGACGCTCTGGCAGCCTTCGGCCGGGTTGTTCTTAAATTCCAGCAAGGCGCGGATATCCGTCAAGCCGATCTGCAGCGAGCGGCAATGGCGGATGAATTGCAGCCGCTCCTGGTGTTCTTCGCGGTATTCGCGGTAGCCGGCGCTGTTGCGGCCCGGTTCCTGCAGCAAACCCGCCTTTTCATAGTAACGCACGGTTTCCACGTCACAATCTGTCCGTTTGGCCAGTTCTCCGATACGCATGGCATCCCCTTTTCATTCTTTCTTGCACATTCCGCTTGACCCTGTAGCGGCTACAGGGTTTCTAATGGAAGCATACACCAATCCAGAAGGATGATGCGATGCCACACGATAGCCATAACCACGCGCATGAGCACGATCATGAGCATGAGCACAAGCATGACCACAAGCATGCGCACGAACCCGCAGCAGCTCGCGCGCCACAAGCCGCCGGCTGCTGTTCCAGCCAGCATGCGTGCTCGTCCACGCCTGCCGCCCCGTCTGGCCCAGCGCTGCCCAGCGCCCCCGTCGCCGGTGCGAACACGGCCAAGTACCGCATCGCCAACATGGATTGCCCCACGGAAGAACGTTTGATCCGCAACAAGCTGGCCAATATGGCCGGCGTGGTGGGCCTCGATTTCAATCTGATGAACCGCGTGCTCGACGTGCATCACACCCTGCCTACACTGGCCACGGTGGAAGCGGCCCTGCACGGCATCGGCATGGAAGCGATTCCCATGCAGGCGGACGCGGTCGTCGCGCGCGATCCGGACGAAGGCAGCCTGAGCAGCCTGCAAAAAGGCTTGCTGGTGGTTTCCGGCCTGGCCGCTGCCGGCGCCGAGGCGCTGGCGTGGACCACGCACGAAGACAGTTCGCCCCTCGTCATCGCCCTGGCCCTGCTGTCGATCGCCACGGGCGGCTGGCCGACCCTGAAAAAGGGCTGGATTGCCCTGAAAACCTTCACCCTGAACATCAACTTCCTGATGAGTCTGGCAGTCTTCGGCGCCATCGCCATCGGCCAGTGGCCGGAAGCGGCCATGGTCATCTTCCTGTTCGCCATCGCCGAGCTGATCGAAGGCTTGTCCCTGAACCGCGCGCGCAACGCCGTGCACAGCCTGATGCAGCTGGCGCCCGACACGGCGACAGTCGCCGACGCCAGCGGCGCCTGGCAGCCAGTTGCTGTCGCCACGGTGGCCATCGGCGCGACCATGCGCGTGAAACCGGGCGAACGCATCGCGCTTGATGGCGTGGTGGCCAGCGGCGAGTCGTCCGTCAACCAGGCGCCGATCACGGGTGAAAGCATGCCGGTGGACAAGACCGTGGGCGACGTCGTGTATGCGGGCACCATCAATGAACGGGGCTTGCTTGACGTCACCGTGACGGCCAACAGCGGCAACAGCACGCTGGCGAAGATCGTCAAGGTCATCGAGGAAACGCAGGGGAAACAGGCACCCACGCAGCGCTTTGTCGACAATTTTGCCCGCTACTACACGCCCGCCGTGGTGATCTTCGCTATTCTGGTGGCCGTGCTGCCGCCACTGCTGCTGGGCCAGCCCTTCATGGCCTGGGTGTATAAAGCGCTGGTGATGCTGGTGATCGCCTGCCCGTGTGCGCTGGTCATTTCCACGCCCGTGACGGTGGTCAGCGGCCTGACGGCGGCCGCGCGGCGCGGCATTTTAGTGAAAGGCGGGCAATTCCTGGAAACGGGCTACCGCATCAAGGCCATCGCCGTCGACAAGACGGGCACCTTGACCATGGGCAAACCGGCCGTGACGGACGTGGTGGCCCTGGAGGGCAGCGACCGCGACGCCATCCTGCTGCTGGCCGCCAGCCTGGACGCCAATTCCGCCCACCCGCTGGCCGCCGCCATCGTCAAGGCGGGTCCGCCCGCCAGCAGCCACCTGCCCGTCAGCCAGTTTGCCGCCCTGCATGGGCGCGGCGTGCAAGGCAATATCGATGGCCAGACCTATTATCTGGGCAATGCGCGCCTGATGACGGAATTGAAGCTCTTGACGCCGGCACTGCAAGCCATCCTGGCGCGGCTGGAACAGCAAGCCTACACGGCCATGGTGCTGGCCAGCCCGGCCGGCGCGCTGGGCGTGATCGCCGTGGCCGACGTGCTGCGTCCGACGGCGGCGTCCGCCATTGCCCGCCTGAATGCGCTGGGCGTGACCACCGTGATGCTGACGGGAGACAATCTGCTGACGGCGCAGCGTATCGCGGCCGAGGTGGGCGTCAGCCTGGTCAAGGCGGAATTGCTGCCGGAAAACAAGCTCGATGAAATCAAGGCCTTGCAGCAGCAATTCGGCGTGGTGGCCATGCTGGGCGACGGCGTCAACGACGCCCCAGCCCTGGCGCAGGCCGACATCGGCTTTGCCATGGGCGCGGCCGGCAGCGACACGGCCATCGAGACGGCGGACGTGGCCCTGATGGACGATGAACTGGGCAAGTTGCCTGAATTCATCAGCCTGAGCCAGCGCACACGCAGCATCCTCGTGCAAAACATCAGCTTTGCCATCGGCATCAAGGCCGTTTTCTTCGGCCTGGCCCTGGCCGGCATGGCGACCCTGTGGATGGCCGTGTTCGCCGACGTGGGCGCCAGCCTGCTGGTGGTGGCCAACGGGCTGCGCTTGCTGCGCAATAACAAGCAAGCATAGTCCCGCGCAGAAATATTTCCATCTGGACAATAGCTGTAAAAAACGCTACTTTGGCGGCTGATCCCCACCGCCGCCAAGGTAGCCGATGCCCCTCCTGCCCCGCTCGACCCTGCTGGCCACTCTGCTGGCTGTCACCTCCCTGCACGCCGAACCGATGTTTTTCACGCCCTGCTCCGTGCAGAGAGCCTGGACGCATCAGCGCACTCGGTTCTGTGGATCAATAGAATAGCTAACTATCAAATGGAATCAATTATGGAAAAAGATGACCTCCCTGTTTCGTCAAAACAGCTACTGTACCTTGCACTCCTGATCTTTCTTCCTTTGGCTCTGTCAGCCGCCGTGATTCACTGGGCGCCGCCAAAACCGGGACAGACCGAGTCGGATAATCTATTGGCTTTTGGAATTGTAGGAGCAATCGCTACTGTCCTATTAGGCATGCTTATCATTGCGGCGAAGCGGCACGTGATTGAGATTTCACGCGATGCGTTGGTAGTCAAACATAGCCTGTACACGTTAGCCTTAGACCGCAGCGAAGTCGAATCAGCGAAAGCTCGTGAAGTAAATTCATTGGATCAACTTGGACTATCAACAAGAAAAAATGGCATTGCCGCATTTGGCTACTTTTCTGGTTGGTTCTGGGCGGCGCACGGAAATATTACATTTTGTGCATTGTCAAGGTGGCCGGTCTACCTTGTAACGTTCGAAGGCAGTACCAAATGTCGACAACTCGCCCTAAGCGCAAGTCCGGAAGTGGTTCGTCGTATCGAAGTATGGGCCAACTCGTAAATTTTCCTATTGCGCTAACGGTCATGGCGTAGCCGTGCACAACGCCCCGCATTTCATTTTATGGACGGCGCCCGCCTGCTTTGAACAAGCCAGCGCCCGCTTTATTGCCTGCAAGACGGCGCAGGATTGCACGCTGTAGTTCCCCACACCATATAGAAGAGGACGATATGCGCATCACGAGCCTGGCGTTGCTGCTGTTAACTTGTTGCGGCGCGGCGCAAGCGGCGCCGCCCGCCACGCCATCCATCTGCGCCTCGCCCGCGCAAGCCGTGCGCGAACAGAGCTACGTGCCTATCAATGGCATCGAGCAATGGGTCACGCTCACGGGCGCCGCCTGCGGCAATCCCGTGATCCTCTTCATCCATGGCGGCCCCGGCAATGCGCTGAGTCCGTACGCGGATGCCATCTATGCGGGCTGGGAACGCCACTACACGCTGGTGCAATGGGACCAGCGCGGCGCGGGCATGACGTATGCGAAACAGCGCCCGACGGACGACGTGCCCTTGACTGTGGAACAGATGCGCGACGACGGCCTTGCCGTGGCCCGCTATCTGCAGCAGCACCTGGGCAAGGATAAAGTCATCCTGATGGGCAGTTCCTGGGGATCGATTCTGGGCGTGCACATGGCCAAGGCGCGCCCCGACCTGTTCCACGCGTATGTCGGCGCGGCGCAGGTGGTCAATGCGCGGGACAACGAGGCCGGCATGTACCGGGAGGTAATGGCGCTGGCGCAGGCGGCCGGCGATATCGCCACGGTGGACAAGCTGACGGCGCTCGGTGCGCCGCCATGGACGGACCCGCGCAACTTCGGCATCTTGCGCCGTTTCGACCGCAAATATGAAGGATTGGCAACGGATGCGCCGCCCAGGCACTGGTGGCAACCGGCGCCGTTCTACGCCACGCCGCAAGCGCTGGCCGATGCCGAGGCGGCCGATGATTACTCGTACATCCAGTTCATCGGCCTGCGTGGCGACGGCATGTTTGCCAAGGTCGACCTGCCCGCGCTGGGCACGCGCTTTGACTTGCCCGTGTTTTTCATCATGGGCGAAGCGGACTTGCTGACTTCGCCCGTCACCGCGCGCACGTACTTTGACAGCATCACGGCGCCGGCCAAGGGTTTTACGGTGGTAAAACGGGCCGGGCACGACCCCAATCAGGCCGTGCTCGACGCCCAATGGACGGTCTTGCGCGACCAGGTGGCGCCGCTGCTGAAGCGTTGATCCATTAAACCACCCGGCGTGCCCTTAGATGCAAATGGCGGATGGTCGCCGCGGCCGCGATCAGGATGGCGGAAGCCGTTGCCAGCACGACAATAAATGCCTTGTCGAAGGCCGAACGGGCCAGTTCCGACACTTGCAAGCCCAGTTCGACCGGCAATTGCTCGGCGGCCAGTAGCGCCGCATCGAGGGTGTCATGGGCATTCGGCAGCAGGCCCACGCTTTCCGGGATCACCAGGGTGGCGCTGTAGACGGCCGACAGAATCGTGCCCAGCACGGTGACGCCGATGACGGCGCCCAGCTCGTACGACACTTCCTCGATCGAGGCGGCCATGCCGGCCTGTTGCGGCGCCACGTTGAGCATCACGGCGCTCGACGCGGCCGTCATGACGGCGCCCAGGCCCAGGCCCAGGATCACCAGGCTGGCCACTTGGGCCGAGACGGCGGCGTCATGCAGCACGAGATACGATGCCATGCCGATACCGGACAGCAGCAGCGAACCCCACAATACCTTGGCCTTGTCGGCGCGCGGCAGCATGAAACCCGTCAGCGGGCCGGCAAACACGGACGCCAGCGGCAGCGGCAACAGCAGCAAGCCCGCTTCCAGCGGCGACAGTTCCCGCACCAGCTGCATGTGCTGGCTCAGCGCCAGTTCCATGCCGATCAGGGCGGCCGAGGCCACCATGGCGGCGGCCACGGCGCTGGAAAACGGCAGTTCGCGGAACAGGGCGAAGTCGATCAGCGGCTTGGCTTGCCGCTTCTGGCGGCGCACGAATTTGAGCATGAAGAAGGCGCCCACGGCGAACGAGGCGGCGGCCAGCGCATACGAGGGCTGCGACTTGCCCAGTTCCTTGATCGCATACACGCCACCAAGCAGACCCATCATGATTTGCAGGGAACCCTTCAAGTCCCACGGCTTGTCGCGGTTACCGGCCCGTTTCGGCAGGACGACGGCAGCCAGCACCAGGGTCAGCAGCACGATGGGCACGTTGATCAGGAAGACGGAACCCCACCAGTAGTGTTCCATCAGGAAACCACCGAGCACGGGGCCGAACGCGGCGCCGCCCGAGGCAATCGCCGCCCACACGCCGATGGCGAACGAGCGCTCACGGTTGTCCGTAAAGGTCAGCCGGATGATGGACAGGGTGGCCGGCATCATCAGCGCGGCGCCAATGGCCAGCAGGATGCGGGCAAAGATCAGCCATTCCGGCGCGGGCGAAAACGCGGCGCACAGCGAGGCGATGCCGAACACGGTCAGGCCGGCGAGGAAAACGGGTTTATGGCTCAAGCGGTCACCGAGGGTGCCGAGGCCGGGCAGCAAGCCGGAGACGACCAGCGCGTACACGTTGATGATCCACAGTTTTTGTGAGGAAGTAGCCTGCAAGTCGCGCGTCAGCGCGGGCAAGGCGGTGTAGAGCACGGTCATGTCGACCACGATCAGGAATAAGGCGCTGGAGACGATGGCCAGCGTCAGCCATTTTTTCATTGGATGCATAAACAACTCATGGATTTTAGTGTAACTTTTAACAACTATCGGTGTGGATGAATTTGGTGCTGCGCAAATATTTACGTTCCAGGCTGCCACGGGCCTGGGCTTGTCGGGGGCGGCGGGCGTCAGCCACGGTCGCCATCCTTGTCATCCACCGCGGCGGACATTGCGTCAAGTTCGCGCAGCATGACGACGGACACTTGCTTGAAACCCCGTCCCTGGAAGAATTTCTGCGCCGTCAAGTTGTGCGCGCCGCATTCGAGGAACAAGCGGGCGATGCCGTGGCCGCGCAGCTCGTCGGCCACCCACTCCACCAACTGGCTGCCGATGCCGCTGCCGCGCACGGCGGGCAGCAAGACCAGGTCGTCCAGCGCGGCGAACGATTTCGAGGCGCGCTGGCGCGTGTCGATGGAGACGAGGGCCATGCCGACGATGGCGTCACCGGCAGTGGCGACGGCCAGCAGGGTCGAATCGCCATGCGCCCAGTCATGCGACAGGGCGGCGCGGATTTCGCCGCGGATGACCTCAGGCAAGTCCGCGCGCCAGTTGCCGGGCGCGTCGGCGCGTTCGCCCTGCAGCTCCGAATGGGAGATATAGTCGGCGCTGACGTTATCAAGATATAACTTGCACAGCGCATCTTCGGCGCTGGCGTCGTGACACCAGGCAAAGCTGATGACGGGGGAATTGGCTTGGGCGTTTTTCATGGCGGATCTCATGTTATTGAATTAGTAAAGGCATTTTATGTCGCCCCTGAATGGCATTCAAGTTAAAATCCATCTATAAAACAGATAGGTGGATGCCATGCAATGGACTTTGGAACAAATGCGCTACTTTGAAGCGGCCGTCGCGGCCGGTTCTTTCTCGGGCGCGGCGCGCCGACTGGGCCGCGCGCAATCGGTGGTCAGCACCTCGATCGGTCTGCTGGAAGCGGAATTCGGCGTGGAACTGTTCGACCGCTCACGCCGCAGCGCCGTGCTGACGGAAGCGGGCAAGGTAATGCACCTGGAAGCGTGCGAACTGCTGCGCCAGGCCGAGCGATTGCAGTTGCGCGCCCAGTTGCTGAGCGAGGCGCCCGAAGCGCAGCTGACCCTGGCGCTGGACGAAGCCCTGCCCTACCTGGCCATCAGCAAGCTGGTCAAGGAACTGGCGGCGCGCTACCCGGCGCTGGAACTGGTGATGCTCAACGCCACGGCCTCGGAAGTGGCGCAATACGTGGAGCAGCAGCAAGCCGACGTGGCTTTCCACTTCGACCGCGGCCCCATCTCGCCCATACTGGAACAGCAGCACATCGGCAGCGTGGCGCAAGGCGTATTCGTGGCCAAAGGCCACGCGATGGCCCACGGCCAGGAAGTGAGCCGCAACGAGCTGACCCGCTATCGCCAGCTGATCATGGATTCCGACCTGAACCGCGAACACGCCTTCAGCCCCGCCGTGTGGTTTTCCGACAGTTTCTACAGCATCGCGGAAATGGTCGCGGACGAGCTGGGCTGGGCGATTCTGCCCCTGAACATCGCCAATTACGACAACTACAAGGGCTATCTGCAGGAAGTGCCCTGCCCTGCGCTGGCCTTGTCGCGCCTGCCTGTGCGGCGCCTGTCGATCCACGGCAAGAAGCTGAGCGAGACGAGTTTGTGGCTGACGACCAGGCTGGCGGAGTTGTTATTGGATGGGCCGCGAGGGTGAGTCAAGGAACCGGAGCTTAAGGGGAAATAAGGGGCGAGGTATGGCACAATCGTGAATGGGCTGAACTTGAATGATTGAAAACAGCTGCATGAAATAACGAACGCTGGCATCTTTGTTGATGCTGGCCGTATTTTCCAGTCAAGGGATTTAATGAGTATTAACACCAAACTGAAAAAACTCGAAGATAAGGCCATGGCCAAAGGCGAGTATGCGGTCGCCGCAGCCGCAGCCCATCTGTTGCACGATATTGGCTGCGTGGACAAGCAGATTAACCTGGTCGGTGCGCTGCACGAAGTCGGCTACCTGCAAAATTCGTTTTCTCCATACTGGAAAGAATTCAGAACTGATGAATCGGCATGGATAGAACGCTGCTTGGCCAGGCTTGTCACTGCTGATCATGACTATTGGGCGCTTGCCGCGCTTCTGGGTTGCAATGGTCCAACGACCATCAGCATCGCCATTGGCCAGGGTTTCAAATCGGCTGCAACAAGGCTGTACGAACGTTTCGACAAACCCAAGGTCCATGTCGATACTTTATATTTGAAAGCCAATGGAGAAGTGCTGCTTCCTGTATTGGAAGTCGGCTATGACATCAAAGACATGAAAACTGTCGACATGGGAAGAGCACGGGCACTTAGTCTGAAGAATAAACAATGGAAGCCAGGTGATCGTATGGGCGACGGCGGACTGTCTCTTTCCATGCAGGCCAAACTTCCGCATGGCGCATGGCGCTCGGTATGGACGGCTTTTAAAACATGGGATGCATGACGACATGATAAATTGCAGGACAGTCAATGCTTGGCTGGAAATGGCGCAAGACGATGAGGTGTTCATTGATACCGACGACATCAACCACGAAGCCATCACCAATATGTGGAGCTTTTCGCCCACGGACGAGGAAACGCCGCAGATTCATGCGGCCGATATCGTTGAATTCATCGGCCAGGTGATCGCGGCGCGCCGCAGCGCGCTCGCTGGCAAGGATATGCTGTTTTATTGCTGGCATGATGCGCAATGCCGCCAGTTGCGCTTCAGCCTGGTGTCGCGCTCGCATGGGCGGCTGCCGTTTGGCTGCGAACTGCGCGAAACGCAGGATATGGCGCTGATCGCCGAGCGCGTGGTGAACGGCGATTGGCGCATCGAGGATCCCATGCAGGCACCGTCGGAGGAAGGCGATGAGCAGGAAGCCGCGCCGTTCGTCCTGCCCGTGTTCGTGGTGGCTGTGCCGTAGGAATCAGCACGCCACAATCAGGCCTGAAAGCGCGCGGGCCGGCAAGCCTCCAGAGCGGACGCTGGCTCGCCATCGACGATTTCCTCGCTGGCAAGCTCGCCCACGATGGCCGCCAGCACCACGCCCGGATGCATGGCGCACACGTATGCGCCTGCCACATGCGGCAGATAGCCGATGACGGGCACGCCGTCAAAGGGCATGGGGCGCAGGCCGACGCAGGCGAATGCCGGCACGATGGCCTCGGCGCCTTCCAATTCATCGCGGATGGCGCTGGCCGTGCGTTGCGCGATGGCGGCGGGCTGGTTGTCCGGCGCGTCGTCCACATAGTCTTCCGCCGCCAGCATGGTGCCATCTTCGCCCTGCCGCACCTCCATTACATGGCTGGAAATGATGCCGCGCACCAGGCCGGGCGGCGCCTGGTAGCGCAGGAAGATGGCGGGCGAGGCGTGGATGGGCAGGCTGGCGCCCAGTTTCTGCGCCAGCGCGGCAGTACCCGTACCTGCCGCCAGCACGATCACATCCGCATCGATGACGCCCGTGGCCGTTTCCACGCCCGTCACCTGCGCGTCCCGGACCGTAAAGCCCAGCACGGGCGTGTGCGTGCGGACGATCGCACCGAGCGCCCGGGCCGCTGCCAGCAAGGCATGCGTGGCGGCAACGGCGTCGAGGGCGCCCTGCTCCGGTTCGTGGACGGCCTGTTGCGGTGGCTGCCGCAGCTGCGGTTCAAGCTGGGCGATGCGCGAGCGGTTTATCAATTTGGATGACGAAGACACGCGCCCATCCTGCGTGCCATACGACAAGGCGCCGTGCCAGCGCAGCGTCAGGCCGGGTACTTGCGTTTCCAGCTTGCGCCAGGCCGCGATGGCGCCGCCGCGCAGGGCCGCAATGGGGTCCGGCCCGGCGCAGGACGTGTTAATCCACGCAAACGAGGTGCCAGTCACGCCGGAAGCGATGCCGCCCGCCTCCACCACGGTGACTTGTGCGCCCTTGCCGGCCAGGTGGTAGGCGAGCGACGCGCCGACGATGCCGGCGCCGATGACGATGATGTGTTGGGGGGCTGCCCGCAGCTCCAGCGCATACGCATGGCCATCGACAACGTTACCTGCCACCATGGCAATATCGGGCACGGCCATTCCCTGCACAAAACCGCAGCGTTCCAGCACGCGGATCGAGGCCGCATTGCCGTCGATAGCGCAGGCGCACAGACGTTGCAGCTGCCATTCGTCTTGCGCCAGGGCGATCAGGTACTGCAGCGCGGCCGTGGCCAAGCCCTTGCCCGCCTGCTGCTCGCCGATGCGGTAGCCGACTTCAGCCACGCCTTGCTGCCGGTCAATGTCCTTGAGGTTGGCGCGCCCGATCAATTGTCCGTGTTCGTCGACGATGACGCAGGGGTGCATGCGGCCCTGTGCGTGCTGGTCCAGGAACTGGGCGATGTGCGCGTGGACGCCGTCGATGCTGTAAAAATCGTCCGGGCGCCGGTCGATATGGCGCTCGAACCAGGCCCGGTTGGCCTGTTCGAAGGCCAGCAAGGGCGCGGCGTCGCCGGGGCGCAGGGTGCGGATGGTGTGTGTGCTCATGCAGACTCCTGGAAAGGCATCAGTCTAGTGACACGCCGCCTGGCCCGTCAATCTTGATTCCATCAATCAATATAAAGGGACAGCCGCTACAATGGCCGCCATGAACAACGATCTGTCCGCTCCTGACGCGGCGCGCCTCCTGGGCGTCAGCCTGCCCACCCTGTATTCGTATGTCAGCCGGGGCTTGCTGGCGTCCGTCAGCGACGGTGCATCGCGCCGCAAGCGCTATCCGCAGGAAGAGGTGCTGCGCCTGGCGGCGCGCAAGAGCGATGCCAAACGCGGTGGCCAGACGGCCGTGGCCGCCATGCACTGGGGCTTGCCCGTGCTGGAGACGCAGATTTCGCATATTGCTGACGGACGATTGCTGTATCGCGGCTGCGATGCGACGGCGCTGGCGCAGCAGGCGACCTTGGAAGCGGTCGCCGGGCTGCTGTGGGACGACAACGCGAGCGACTATTTTCAGCAAGATGCGCCGGCCCAGCAGCCAGGACTGGCCAGCGCGACGGATGCGACGCCGCTGGCGCGCGCCATGCTCGCCATGGCCATGCTGACGCCAGCGGACATGCCGCACGCGCTGCAATCCGGCCCCGCCTTGATGCGCCTGCTGGCCGCCGCCTTGCTGCAAGCGGCGCCGTCCGCCTTGCCGCTGCACCGGCAACTGGCCCAGGCGTGGAACGCCGACGCGAACCAGACTGAATTGCTGCGCGCCACCCTCGTGCTGCTGGCCGACCATGAATTGAATACGTCGACCTTCGCCGTGCGCTGCGTCGCCTCGACGGGCGCCAGCCTGCCCGCCGCATTGGGCGCGGGCTTGGCAGCCTTGTCCGGAAACAAGCACGGCGGCGGCAGCGCGGCGGCCAGGTGCATGTTGACGCAGGCGCTGGCCGCGCCAGACGCCAGGGATGCCATCGGCGCCTTTTACAAGATGTTCGCGCCGGAATTCGCCGGTTTCGGCCACCCGCTGTATCCGCACGGCGACCCGCGCGCCGCGTATCTGCTGGGAATCTTGTCAACGATGGGGCATGGGCACCCGCAACTGGCCGCCATCCTGGCGGTGTGCGCGGCGGCGGGGCAGTTGCTCGATGCCAAGCCGAACGCCGACCTGGCGCTGGCCGCCATGGAGCTGGCGTTCGGCTGGCCCGAGGGCGCGGGCATGAGCATGTTTGCGCTGGCCCGCTCGGCCGGCTGGATCGCGCACGCGGCCGAGCAAGCGGCCAGCACGGCCCTGATACGCCCCCGCGCGCGCTACATCGGACGCCACCAGCGCGACCAGCAATAGTCGCTTGATTTATTACGCATACGTAGTAGTATACTCCGTATGCGTACCAATACCTCGCCCCAATCCGACCTCCCCGATGCCACCTGCCCGCTGGGCGAGCGTTCGCCGCGCCTGTTCAATCTGCTCAACCTGGCGCGCCAGAACCTGTTCCGCTCGGCCGATGCCGTCTTTACCAGCGAACTGGGATTTTCCGGCACGCAAGTCGTCGCCCTGTTTGCCCTGAAGGGCGAGGAAGGCTGTCAACTCAAGGATCTGGGACGATTGTTGCAACTGAAAAACTCGGCCGTCACGGGCCTGGTGGCACGCATGGAAGAAAACGGCCTGATCGTGCGCGGCCAGTCGGCGCTCGATGCGCGGGCCGGCACCCTGCACATGTCGCCCAAGGGCGGCGAGGTGCTGGCCGCCGCCCTGCCCCTGCTCGACAGCCTGAATGCACAACTGAAAGCCGGTTTCAGCGAGGAGGAACTGGCCGTCGTCGCCCGCTTCCTGCTGCATGCCTCACGCCTGCGTTTTGCGCAGGACGTCTGACTTATCCCTTCACCACCACCACAGGAGTTACCATGCACCCCAACGACATGACCGGCTTGCAACTGATGCAAGCTTTCGCGCAAGGCCTGTTTCCCCGGCCCGGCATTTCCAAAACCATGCCCATGGACGTGCATACTGTCGAACATGGCCGTGTCATCTTCACGGCGACTGCAAATGAAACGCACACCAATCCCATGGGCGGCGTGCACGGCGGTTTCGCCGCCACCGTGCTCGACACGGTCACGGGCTGCGCCACGCATACGGTCTTGCCGGCCGGCGAAAGCTATGGCACGACGGACCTGAACATCAAGATGTGCCGTCCCCTGCCCTTCAACGTGACGGTCTACGCCGAAGGCAAGGTCATCAATGCGGGACGCAACCTGGTCATTTCGGAGGGCACGATCCGCGACGAGGCCGGTAAAATGTACGCGCACGCGACCGCCACCTGCATGATCATCCGCCCCCGGGAACAAGCGGCCGCATGATACGGCCCGGCACTAGTTTGTGCAGTTTTTAGCTGTATCAACATTCAGAAAAATTGAAATTTTGCATGAAAGGCACTATCCGATGGAGTTCGATGTAAGCGCTGAATCCTATAATCGCTACGGCGGACACACAACGTTGTCTCCGATCGGGGATTTTCTTCTGGCGGGAGGTGGCAGTTTTGGAGACGCGATCAAGGAAATTGCAATCACGCTTCACTTTGGAGACTCTGGTCCGGCAAAGAAGACCTTGGAATCTCTCCTGGAGACGCACAACCATTTCCGGTCAACGCTACCCAAGATCACTTATCGAAGAGCAAAGGGCAAGGTCGAGATCGATATCGCCAGCGAATTGATGGAAGGTCGGGACTGGATGCGTTCTTCAACATTGTCGTTGCCACTTTTTAAAGCAGGTGTTGATGAAGTCATCAATGCACTGGGGCTATTGAGAACGCGATTGAAGCGCACGGATGATTTTAGCTTGGAAAAATTTCTAGACCACTGCGAAGCTGCCAAGAAACGCATCCCGAATTCGGAGGAAGCGCTGCAACAGCTTGCATCCGGGCTGGAGGCAGCAGCACAAACCAAGCGTGATGAAATGTCACCTTGGGAGAAGTTGGGAATCGATTGGGAGGACTTTCATCCCAAAGCGCGCGAAATTTTGGATGACCCATTTTTTTGGAACTGCGCGGATGATTTCTCGCCGAACGGCAATGATACTGGAGCCGATCTTCTGCAGAGCTATCGCGATTGGCACAAGGCGCACAAGGACGTCATGCCAATTCGATTCCTTGAGAAACTGGCAAAGCAATGGGGATACTCCGACATCAACGCCATGGACGATGATGTTCGCTGCGAAGCGTCGATTGCTCTCGCATTTGCGGATATAAAGTTAAGAGCGGCATGCGACCAACAGGCGCGACAACTGGCATTGGACTGTATCGGGCAGCAAAGAGCTCAGGCGCTGGCCGCCGGGAACTGGTCTCATCGCGAAGAAAAGCTCAATGCTTTGAATCAGATGGAAGCAAAGTTGAAGCAAATGGATAACCCCATGGTGCATTTGACGCGCTGAAGCGCACCGATCACTTCTATCGTGCCGCCGATGCGCTCAACGAAAGGCCGCTGGACAAACGCATCAGTTCCCCGGGCTGACGGAGACGGTGTCCACGTCTGCCTGGTTTGCTCAGGATGTCTGAAATGGAGCCGCCTGTATCGCCGCTGTAGCAGTCGTCCGACTGATACAGCATGTGCTGGTACGCGGCGCCTTGTATCTTGTCCCTGCCGTGCCGCGCTTCTAGACTGGGGTCTTCTCCACGCTGCGACTGCCTGCCATGACCGACCTTCTTCCCCTGATGAGCTATTGCTTTGTGATGTCCGCCACGCCCGGGCCGAATAACGTCATGCTGGCCACCACCGGCGCCAATTTCGGCTATCGCGGCGCGCTGCCGGTTATCCTCGGCATCCAGGCCGGCATCTTTGTGCAGACCATGCTCATGTGCGTGGGGCTGGGCAGCGTGTTCGTCGCGTACCCGATGGCGCAGCAGGTACTGCGGATCGCGGGCGCGCTGTACCTGATGTTTTTGGCCTGGAAGCTGGCCGGCGCCTCGGTGGCGGGCAGCAGCGCACCGAAGGCCGTGTCGTTTGCGCAGGCGGCGCTGTTTCAGGCGCTGAACCCCAAGAGCTGGCTCAAGGCGATCACCATGGCGTCCGTCTTCATGCCTGCGCACAGCAACATGCTCGCCAGCGCCCTGCTGGTGACCGTGATCGGCACCATGGTGGGCATGCCGTGCAACGCCATGTGGGCGCTGTTCGGCGTGTCGATCCGCGGCGTGCTGAAAGCGCCCCGCAACCAGCGCATCTTCAATCTGGCGATGGGTGGCATCCTGCTGGTCCTCGCCGTGACGTTTTTACGCTAGACTGCCACCCATGTTCGTCATCGACCGCTCCTCACCCATCGCCCTGTTCAAACAGATCGAGGCCGCATTGCGCCTGCAGATCGCGCAACGCGTCCTGCCTGGCGGGACCAGGCTGCCGTCGATCCGCCAACTCGCCACGCAACTCGCGGTCAGCACCAACACCGTGGTGGTGGCGTATGACAGGCTGGTGGCCGCCGGCGTCATCGACACGCACGGCACGACAGGCTTCTTCGTCCGCGCGCCAATGGACGCCAGCCGCGCCATTCCCGACGAGGTGGCGCTGGAAGCGGGCCAGGAGCAGGAGCCGGTTTGGCTGAGCCAGCAAGTGAACGACCAGCGGCCGGGCGTGCTGCTGGCCAGCAGCGGCGCCCTGCCGCCCACCTGGCTGCAGGACGCGCTGCCGGCGGCCGCCGTGCAACGTGGCCTGGCGCGCAGCGCGGCCGGCATGGCCTCGCGCTGTCCGCCGCAAGGGCTGGCCGAACTGCGCGAGCAGATCGCGCTGCTGTTGCGCGGCATCGGCATCGCTGCGGACGCCAGCCACATCCTCACCACGTTCGGCGGCACCCATGCCATCGATCTGATCTGCCGCACCTTCCTGCAGCCCGGCGATACGGTGCTGGTGGAAGACCCCGGATACTTCCTGATGTTCGGCAGGCTGCGCCAGGACGGCGTGCGTCTGGTGCCCATCCAGCGCCGCCCCGATGGTCTCGACCTGGACGAGCTGGAAGCGGCCTGCCGCGTGCACCGTCCGCGCCTGCTGTTCGTGCAGACGGCGTTGCACAATCCCACCGGGTGGAGCAGCAGCGCCGCCAACCTGCACAAGGTGCTGATCATGGCGCAGCAGTATGGCTTCCTGATCGCCGAAGACGACGTGCACGGCCATTTCCAGCCGGGCCACAGCACGCGGCTGGCGTCGCTGTCCGGGCTGGACGGCGTGATTTACTACTCCAGCATGTGCAAGGCGCTGAGCCCGGCCCTGCGCATGGGCTACCTGGCCGCGGCGCCTGCCCTGCTCAAGCTGCTGATGCGCACCAAGATCCATTCCATCATGACCTTGCCTGCGCTGAACGAATATGTACTGCTGGAGGTGCTCAAGGCCGGCAACCTGCGCAAGCACCTGGAGCGGCTGCAACGCAAGATCATGGTGGCGCGCAACGCCAGCACGCGGCAACTGAGCGCGGCCGGCGTGCTGTTCGAGCAGCCCGGCGACGCCGGCATTTTCCTGTGGGGCAGCATGCCCGACGGGCTGGACGTGGACTTGCTGGTGCAGGACGCCTACCGCAACAAGATCCTGCTGATGCGCGGCGCCGCGTTCTCGGCCAACGACACGCCCGACCAGCACATCCGCTTCAACGTCGCCTTCAGCCAGCATCCCCGCGTGAGCGCCTACCTGGAAGAACGCCTGCGCGCGGTGGCTGGCGCACGCTCCAGCCTGGCCCGCGCCAGCGGCAGCGGCAGCATCGCGCGTAAGGATGCTTAAAGGATCGCTGCCCCCGGGTTCCTGGCAGGCATGGCTGCCTCATGCGCTTGAGATCGTTGCAAAGACCAGCGTTTGTCGCGAATCATGCTCCAACTTGCTGAAAGTCGTATCCATCGCCATCTATGCGACCTTGCCGATAGACTGGGGCGGGCTTTTGGGCGTAGTGACAGGAAAGCCTCACGCAACACGGATATTGTTCACCAGTGCGCTATTTTCCCTGCTTGTCATGGCAGTATTGACCTGGTTTCTCTACAAGCAGCAACACACGTGATTTTCAAGCTCAATGCTTTTTTTGGGGCAGCCCCAAGCTGGGGCATGGTGCCGAGGATGACTCTTTATATCGCTGGCTCGGTGGCGTGCTGCCCGTGCACCGCAAGACGGGTCTGGCGCAGCGGCTGCTGGAAGCCCAGCAAGCCTGGGCCGGGGCACACGGGTTTGCGGTCGTCACGGTGAAATCGATGAACCGCTATTTCGCCATGCTGCACTTGCCGATCCGTAATGGATATCGGATACGCGCCGTGGAGCACTTTGACGACCCGGCCAGGGAACGCATTCACTTCATCAAGCCGCTGAGGCGAAGAAAAAATCCCTGCCTTTGACGGATTTGAACTTTTGAGGAAGTTAAAAGTGGGGTATTTAAGAATCGTTGAGCCGCAAAAACGGATCAAATTTCCTTGGATTTTCCTTTTTTCAGAAATACCTTGCCATGCGCCTCAGTCCAACTCTACGGTGGGTTCTGGAATATCCAATTAGCCATCAGGTCCTGAAGGTCGTTTGCGTAATTCCAGGAGTTGAGTTCGCTTAGCTTGACTTTGTTTTTCTTGGCGGCCACAGCTAAGGTACTCTGAAATGCGAGATAGCGCACAGTCACATGCTTAGCCCCCGGCAGCTTACGCGCAGACTTCTTGCGGAGAAAATCCCGAACACAGCTAATTGCCTTAACGGGATCGTCGTCGTGGACCTTGGTGTCTAACCCCGCAAGGTCGCTGATACTTGCGTTGTGTTGATACTGAACCGCATCCAGTATGCCAATGTGGTGTTCCCATTGATATGGATTCATCGCATGCATTGCATAGGCGATTCCGGCCTCGAATGGCATGTTAAAGCGAGGTAGCTTGTTCTTTCCCAACTGCACGCGGCTCATGTCATGGAGCGAGTACTTGGCGGTGGCAATCTCATTGGCAATGCGCTCGACGCGAACGACATTGGAATTGTCAATCAACGCATGCCGAGCCTGAAAGCCAAGATCGTGTATCGTAAAGACGATCGCGTCGAAAAGAGGCTTGAACTTGGCATCGAACGGGCAATTAAGGAAGACTCGGTCATCGTAGTCAGCCGGTTTATTCACCAAGAGGGCCATCAGATAAGCACCATCGACGCTAAGAGCGACTTTCGCGTCTCGTCGTCGAGCTTCAACTTGGTCTTTGGCGCCGGAAGGTGGTGGACCTCGGGATGTTTGCCCACTACGTTGCTACGCGATAGCTTCCAGTTCACGATCATTCCTGGCTTCACGGTGGTATTCGCCTCGAGGATCTTGCCAGGTGCCGATATGACAACCGTCTGACCTCCCCCCTTGGTGCGCGCGAGTGTCACTTTGTAAGTCTTGCCTGTTGGAGGATTGGATGCGGATGCCTTGTGAGCTGACAGCGCGACCTTTCCCGCCACATTAGCTGTCGCCTTCTTGGCCCTCTTCTCACCTACGACAGAACTTCCGATCTTTTTAGCCACCGCTTCCCCCTTTTCCGAAACCTTGATCCGAACGTTGTTCGTAACCATAAGCTGATGATAGCCGCTAACAGGCAGATTGTCATGCCGAGCGAAATTTGGGACGCAAAATCGACTCCACAGAGGGAGAAGAGGGCCACGCTGCTGAGCCTGAGAACGGTACTGAACTCCCTCTGGATCTCATAGCGTATCGTGAATGCTATATTGGCATTCTGTCAGTAGCCATTGCCGTTCCAAAGCGTACGACCGCAATGGGACGAAAACGGCCATACTAAGCCATGCTGCGAGCATCAGGCTGTCCATCCTGTTCGCTGCCAGACCGATGCCAGCAAGGTGCTGTCGGTCGCCTCATCCCGCCACCTTCTTCTTCACCTTCAATAAACTGCCGGCCGCATTTTCCTCGAAGCGGCCCGCCTCTTCTATATAGCCATGCACGGTGCCGTCGTGGCGCCAGCCGCCTTGGCGCTTGATGGCCTGGAAATCGGCGCCCGCGCGGTGCGCGCTGGTGGCCATGCCACGGCGCAGGCTGTGGCTCGACAATTCCGGCACGTAATCAAGCGCCGCCAGCCGGGCGCAGCTTGCCAGGATGGTGTTGATGCTGCTGGCGTGCAATCCCTTCGCTCCCACATGGCCCCACTGGTTGACGGTGCGCAAGAGCGGCCCCGTGCGGATATGCGCCACGGCCAGCCAGGCGCGCAGGGCCGTGGCCGGACAGCAGACGCCGTCGCCGAACGGGATCGCCTTGACGATGCCCTCCCCCAATTGATCCGTTTTCGAACGGGGCAAGGTGATCACCATGCCCTGCGGCTCCCAGCTCACGTCTTCCAGTGTCAATCCCGCCAGTTCGCTGCGGCGGAAACCGCCGAAAAATCCCAGTTGCAGCAAGGCGCTGTCGCGCACGGCCTTGACGTTGCCCAGCGCGGCCAGTCTGGACACGATCAACTCCAGGTCCTCCAATGGCAGCGCCTTGGCCTTCTTTTTCGGCTTGCCGTGCAGGCGGGCGATGCCGGCCAGGGTCTTGCGCACGGTGGGCGTGGACGCGGGGTCGGCAAAGCCCTGGTACACATGCCATTGCGACAGGGCCGTCAGGCGCAGGGCCAGGGTGCGCGCGTTCAGGTTGTCCGCATACGCCATCAGGTAGCGGATGACGGTGGACTCGTCGGCGGGCAGCGCCCCGCCCCAGACCAGGAAGTGGCGGATGGCGGAACGGTAGGTGCGGCGCGTGTTGTCCGACGTGGCGGCGGCGAGAAACGCCTGGTGGCGCGCGGCCAGTTCGGCATCGATCAGGGCGCCGTGTAACGGTGCAGCGGCGATGGCGGTGTTTTTCGGCACGGCAAGACGGCGTTTCGGGAGGGGCAGATCGGGCATGGCGGTGGCGAAATCGCGGTTTTGTACTGAGAGGATCACAGAATAGCATGCAAACCACCCCCATAACACGCGATAAGCGATCTTATCGCAGTTTATATTTTCCAAAAATCATCAAAATTTGTATCGTAATATTATACGATATTACGTATCATGTAATACGTTACTAAATTTCGCTCATAGGTGGTTTTATGGCCCGCACCGGCATTTTGTACTCTGATGTTATGAAAGCAGCCCAAATCGTCGCTGCCGATGGGCGCAATCCCACGGTCGACAGCGTGCGCGAAGCGCTGGGCAGCACGGGCAGCAAGAGCACCATCGCTCCCCTGTTAAAACGCTGGAAGGAAGAATTCCAGGGCGCGGGCGCCGTGAAAACGGAGTCCGGCTTGCCGGCCGAGCTGATGGAAGCGATGCGCGGCGTGTATGACAAGCAGCAGCGCGACGTGGCGCAGCAGCTGGAAACGGGCATGCAGCAGAATCGCGCGGAACGCGATGCGGCGCTGGAAAAACTGAAACAGACGGAAAGCGAACGCCTGAAGCTGACGGAGGCGCGCGCCGCCCTCACCCAGGAATTGCGCGCCACGCAGCACGCGCTGGCACAACTGAAGGAAGAACATCATTTTCGCGCCGTCACCCTGGCGACCTTGCACAGCGACAACGCGGGCCTGACGCAGCGCCTGGCCGACCGGGGCGAGGAAATCGCCGCCCTGAACCGCCAGCTGGCGCAGGTGCGCTCGCAGTTCGACCATTACCAGGAAGCGGCAGCCACGCAGCGCAGCGAGGAGCGCGCGCAGGCGCAGCAACGGATCAGCCGTCTCGAGCAGGATAGCGCCCAGCTGCAGCAACGCCTGCAAGGCCAGCAAGCGACCCTCGTACAGCAAGACATGCGCCTGGCGCAGCTGCAGGCAGAGCAAACACGCTTATCCAGCGAAGCGGCCGCCGACCGCGACGCGCTGGCCACCGTGCGCCCCGAGCGCGACCAGTTCGAATTTCAATATCTGCAGGCGGCCGCGTCCGCCGATGCCTTGCTGGCCAAGCTCGATACGGCCCTGCTGGCGCTGAACGATGCCAAGGTGGCGCTGGCCGCGCAAGACCGCCAGCTCGACATGCTGGCGGAACATGGGCAAATATCGCAGCAGAAAATGGACGCATTGGCGCAGGAACGCGATGGCTTGCTGCGCGACCATGCCGGCATGGCGGCCAGGCTGACCCTGCTCATGGATAGCCAGGAGAAGCGCAATGTTTGAAGCCGTCTACAGGGTCTGGGATTTATATGATGGTCCCCGGACGTGCATCACCAGTGGGGACGAGTATGCGCAGCGTTTCACCCTGACGCCAATCGGCGCGCCGCTGCTGGCGCTGGCAGTTGAACAGTGGCAAATCTTCTGGTGCTGGGAGCTGCAATAGCAGTGTCAAACAGGTCTGCGGCGCGCCAGCACCAGGCCGAGCGCCGTATCGGGATATTTGCGCCATCGCCTGGGTGGCGTGGCACGCACGCGGTTCTCGACCGCTGCCAACTGCTCGGCGTCGTCCGCTGTCAGGGTGGCCGCCAATAGTTGTTCTTGCGTATGTCTCTCCTTGCGATTCGCCCGTGCCTTGGCGCCGTGGATCGCCTTGCGCGAGGATTTACTGTTTTCGCCATACGTGTTGCGGCGGTCTTTGGCGTAACTGAGGTGTTTCTTTTCTTGCGGTGTTTTCATGGGCTACAGGCGGCGATTCAGCACGCTGTCGATGTCGTGGGTGGTCAGTTCAAGGTCGAGCACGCCGTCTTGCAGCCAGTAGCCGTCGCCGCCCTGTTGTAGTGCATCCATGTCGAGCGTGCCCAGCGCTGGCGGGATGGCGCCGGCGAGCAAGGCCGCCGCGTCATCCCATTCCCCGTAAAACAGCTTCAGATACCAGCCGTCGTCGTGGGCAAAGGCGAGGAAGCGGCCGCGCAAGGCCGGCAGCGGCGCGAGCGCTCCATGGTGGCCGAGCAGCGCGGCCACCTCCGCATCGCCGGGGGCCGGCGGCGCGCCCCGGTAATCGGCCCAGGCATGGCTGCCCCAGGCATGGATATCTTCATGCATCAGGGCCGGCAGTTGCTGCCGCGCCACCGTCTGGCAGGCGGCAGGTTTCCTGGCCGTGCCGGCGCTGCCCTTGCGCAGCACGATGCCGTCCGCGTCCTGGAGCGCGGGGATCACATCCTTGAATTCGATGCCGGAAGCGACAATCATGCGCGCCACCGGGTCGTGCCAGATATACAAATAATGTCTCAAGTGTTCGTCCGCTTTGGTTTCGGTGCCGTATTCCATGCCACGGCGGCGCGTATCAGCGCCTTGAATGCCGCGGCATCGAGGTGCTCGCCTTCGTGCAGGTCGATGGCCCGGCGCGTGTTGCCGTCCAGGCTGGCGTTGAACAGGCCGGCCGGATCGGGCAAGGCGGCGCCCTTGGCGAAGGTGAGTTTCACGGCGAGTTGATAGGTTTCGCCTGTGCAAATCATGCCAGCATGCGACCAGACGGGCACGCCGCGCCATTTGACTTCCTCGACCACGTCCGGGTCCGCCTGGTGGATCAGCGCGCGCACGGCGGCCAGGGTTTTGCCGCGCCAGTCGGCCAGCGAGGCGATTTTCGCATCGATCAGGCTGGCGGCCGATGCGGTGCTTGCCGCTTCCTCGGCGGGCGGCGTGCTTGCTGCTGCTTTTTTCATGGTTCACGTCTCCTTCCTGTGCGCTTGCCTTACTGCGCAGGATCGGCCATGCAGCTGACCAGCGAGGCAAGGAACTGGTCGCGCAAGGCCTGGTATTGGGCATCCGTCGCAAAGTCGCGCGGGTCGGCAGGCTGGTTCAGCAGGTAGGCGGTGGCGACCGTGCCGCTGGCGGCGTGCAGCAGCGAGTACAGGCTGATGATGCCTTGCGCCTGCGCGATGCTGGCGTTGTTCAATCCTAGCACTTCCACGCCCTGGCGCGTGTCCGTTTCCAGCGGCACATGTTGTGGCGGCTTGCTGTTGGCGGACATCTGCTGCATTTGCGTCACGATGGTCTCGCGGTCGGCGGCAAAGCTGCCTGCGGCGCTGCGTTCGATTTTCAGGTTCACAAAGGGCAAGCTGCTCTTGCGGAACAGCATCAGCCGGTAGCCATCGGCCGTTGATACCTGGCCTTCTCCCGTCGCCAGCTTGACGACGCGCGTGGTCGCGCCTGCCGGCAAGCGGTCTTGCGTTTTGAACTTGAACTCGCTGCGGTTGATGCATTGCGCCAAGGGCGCCAGAGGATCGGCCGCGCGGTCTTGCGCCTGGGCGCCCAGTGCGGCGAGCAGTGCGGGGATGGCAAGCAAATGGCGGTGCTTCATGGGCGATATCAGTCATCGAGTCAAGGTGCGGCAAGCATAACCGTCTATATTGCTAGAAGGCAAATGTTTAGTTGTCGTCCTCTAAATGCCCATGGGGATAGCTTCTTAATATGAAATTCACCTTGCCCGCGTAGCATTCAGCTTGGCAAGGCTCTCATTGTGCAGCGCCTGCCCTTTTCCGGCAGAACCATGAATGACATCGCTTTAAGCTTGCGCCACGGCGCCGCCGTGCCACCCGCAGTGCCCCAATCGCCCGCCAGCGGCCACCGCCTGAAAGCGGCGCTGGGCGCCCTGTTCTTTCCCCGCCAGCGCACGCGCTGGCACGCTTTCCTGGGCAGCATGCCCGGCTTGAGTTCGCTGGCGCAGCTGCATCCCTGCCTGCGCTTCAAGATTTACCGCCCGTACGCCTCGCGCCAGCTCGGTTGCGCGGATCGCCTGGCCTTGCTGGAAGGACATTACCGCTTCCTGTGGCAAGCGGGTGCGCGATCGCTGGTCGAACGGGCCGCGCGCGGGGCCGTGGTGCTGGCCACGTTCGAAGGCAAGGATGGGGCGCTGTACCGTTTGCAGCTGACGGCCATCCACGACAGCTACCGCGAAGGCGAACTGTGCCTGCGCCTGACGCGCGACGGCCAGCCCCTGTACCTGGCCAGTTTTTTGTTCCTGCCGCGCGCCGATGGCGTCTCCTTGCAGCTGGGCGCGCTGCAAGGCTTGCGCTCGGAGGCGGGCAAGCTGGCCGTCAAGGACGCCACGCGGGCGCTGCACGGCTGCCGTCCGAAAAACCTGATGGTGACAGCCTTGCGCGACTTTGGCGATTTTTTTGCCTGTACCAATCTGTTCTTGATCAGTAACGACAACCGCATCGCCCTGAATGCGCGCCGCCGGCGCCATATCGCCGCCGATTACGACCTGGCGTGGCAGGAATTGCACGCCTTGCGCATGCGTGACGGCAATTATCACCTGCCCTGCGCCCCCTACAGGGTTCCGGACCTGGCCGAGGTGCCGTCGAAGAAACGCGCCGATGCGCGCCGGCGCGGTGAATTGCTGCTCAGCATGGCTGCCGACATGCGCGCGCAGCTGGCGGCCATGATCACCGCGCCATCTTGCCAAAACGGCCATCTTGCCAATGAAACTGTTATGCTGTATTCCCATCAATCACATACCTGACGGAATCGACGATGCTCCCACGCTTGCGCACCCTGCTGCTACCCATGCTGTCCCTGTCCGGCGCCGCCGCCCTGGCCGCCCCCGCCCTCGATGCCGCCGTGCGTGAACGGGCAGAAACAATGGTGCGTGACGGCAAGCATGCGAGCCTGGTCATCGCCGTGATCGACGGCAAGGACAGCGCCGTGTACGGCTTCGGCCGCGCGCGGCCCGCCGACAAAGGCGTGCCCGATGCGGATACCGTGTATGAAATCGGCTCCGTGACGAAAACCATGACGGGCTTGCTGCTGGCCGACGCCATCGTGGCAGGCAAGGCGCAGCTGGATCAGCCAGTGGCCGAACTGCTGCCCGCCTACGCCATCCCCGCGCTGGCGAGCCAGAAAATTACGGTAGGCCAGCTGGCCACGCACTTTTCCGGCTTGCCCCGCCTGCCCGCCAACCTGGCGCCGGTGGACATGCGCAATCCCTACGCCGACTATGCCGAAGGCCAGTTGCGCACTTTTTTGGCCGGCCATGCGCTGGCGCGCGCGCCGGGCGCCGCGTATGAATACTCGAACCTGGCGTATGGCTTGCTGGGCACGGCATTGGCCACGCAAGCCAACATGTCCTACGAGGACCTGCTGCAAGCGCGCATTTTCCGTCCGCTGGGCATGGCCAGCAGCTCGGCAGTGACGACGCCCGCCCTGCGCGCGCGCCTGGCGCCGGGCCACCTGGCCGACGGCAAGCCGGCCGAGAACTGGGACTTCCAGGCCATCGCAGGGGCCGGCGCCGTGCGTTCCAGCGCGCGCGATATGATTGCCTACATGCAATCGTACATGCGGGCGACCAGTCCCGCGCAGCAACTGGCCGTGCAGCCGCGCCGGGTACTGGCCGGCGAAGGCGAAGGCGATGGCGTGAAAAAGATCGGCCTGGCGTGGATGCTCGACCAGGTCAAGGGGCAGCCTTTTGCCTGGCATAACGGGCAGACGGGCGGCTATGCCAGCTTTGTCGGCTACACCCTGGACGGCAAGCGGGGCGTGGTGGTGCTGAGCAGCACGGCACGCGACGTCGATGGGCTGGGCGTGAGCGTGCTGTTGCCCGGCAGCCTGCCGCCGCCAAATGCCCCGGCACCGAAGGAAATTGCCATCGCCCCCGCCGAACTGGCCCAATATGCGGGCCAGTATGCGCTGGCGCCCACGTTTGTCCTCAGCGTGCGCCAGGGTCCCGATGGCTTGCTGGTGGGCGCCACGGGCCAGGGCGAAGCGCCCGTGTACGCCAGCGCGAAAGACACCTTCTTTTACAAGGTGGTCGAAGCGCAACTGGTATTCCAGCGCGACGCCCAGGGCGCCATCACGGGCGTCGTCCTGCACCAGAACGGCCAGGCGATGCCGGGCAAGCGCAAACCTTAGCATACTGACAAGCGTGCCATAAAACTCAGGCGGCCTTCATGTTGGCGCCGTATCCTTCCCAGGGCATGCCAGCGACCTTATCCAGGCGCCGGCGTGCATTCGGCCCACCCTGGACAAGGTTCCCATGACACCCACTTTCGCCCTCCTCCCCCTTTGCCTCATCGGCACCGCTGCACTGGCCGCCCCTGCCTTGGCCGCGCCCGTCCTCGACGACGCCGTGCGCCAGCGCGCCGAGGAACTGACGCGCACCGGCATGCACGCGAGCATCGTCATTGCCGTCATCGACGGCAAGCACAGCGCCGTCTACGGCTTTGGCAGCGTACATGCAGGCAAGCACATCAAACCGGGCACCGATACCGTCTACCAGATCGGCTCCATCACCAAGACCATGACGGCCTTGCTGCTGGCCGACGCCGTCGCCGAGAACAAGGTCACACTCGATGAGCCGGTAGCCACTTTATTGCCGGGCTATACGCTGCCCGCCTTCGACGGCAAGACGATCAGCCTGCTCGACCTGGCCACGCACTATTCTTCGCTGCCGCGCCTGCCCGACAACTTCGCGCCGAAAGACCCGGCCAACCCGTATGCCGACTACTCGGAAGCGAAGCAGCGGCAGTTTCTCGCCGCCTACCAGCTGCCTCGCGCGCCCGGCAGCGCCTTCGACTATTCGAACATCGGCTATGCCGTGCTGGGCACGGCGCTGGCGGCGCAGGCCGGTACCAGCTATGAAGCGCTGCTGCAAAAGCGCATCGCCGTGCCGCTGGGCATGCGCTCGACTTCGAACACGCCCAGCCACGGCATGCTGGCGCGCCTGGCGCCCGGCCATTTGCTGTCGGGCGAACCGACACCCGCCTGGGATTTGAACGTGGTGGCGCCGGCCGGCGGCGTGTATTCGAGCGCGCGCGACATGGTCGCCTACCTGCAAGCGTACATGTTCAAGCCGCTGCGCCCGTATGCGCTGGCAATAAAACCGCAGCGGCCGCTGGCGCCCGACGGCGACACGAAGATCGGCCTGGCCTGGCTGCTGGAACAGCGACAGGGACACGGTTACGCCTGGCACAGCGGCCAGACGGGTGGCTACAGCAGCTATGCGGCGTTCACGACGGACGGCAAGCGGGGCGTGGTGGTATTGACGAACACGGCGCGCGACGTCGACGCCCTGGGCTTGTCAACCCTGCTGCCCGGCACGCCCCTGCCGCCGCTGAAAAAGCCGCAAACGGCCATCGAACTGCCGCGCGCCGCCTTGAACGAGTATGTGGGCGAGTATCCAATGGGCACCGATTTCACCTTGACGGTGACCTTGGGCAAGCATGGCCTGGAAGCGGCCGGCACCGGTGTCGGCTCGGCGCCCCTGTTTGCCAGCGCGAAAGACCACTTCTTTTTCCGCGCCATCGACGCGGAACTGGCTTTTACGCGCGATGCGGCAGGCAAGATCGCCGGCGCCGTGCTCAAACAAGGCGGACAGGACGTGGTCCTGCCGCGCAAGTAGTAGCCCTCAGGCTGCCGGGTCTTGCATGAATTGCTCGACCCGCTCGACAAACGCCGCCTTGCTGCGCGTGCGAAACTCGCCCAGGAAAGCGTCGCTGCCCGGGACGATCTTGCCGTGGCGGTCATATTCCACCTTGGCCATCTCCAGCACGAATTCGCCGGCGGGATCATCCTCCGGCTCGAAGTGCGAATTGAAGCAGTAACCGGTATCCCGGCAGCTGCCCCACAGCAGCAATGCGCTGCTGAACCATTGCATGGTGTCCGGCCCCGGCTCCACCTCGAACAGGGTGTTGACGGTGAGGTGCCAGCCGCCGGGCACGCGCAGCGGCTGCAGGGGATAAGGGAAGCGTGGCTGTTTCATGTCGACGATGGCGCGCGGCGCGCCCGATAAAAGGTGAGGAACTCGGCAGCCGGCAGCGCTTTGGCAAACAGCCAGCCCTGGCCAAACTCGACTTTGCGTTCGCGCAAATAGTCGGCTTGCTGCTGCGTTTCGATGCCTTCGGCCACGATCAGCATGTTCAGGGTGCGCGCCATGGCGATGATGTGCGGCGTGACGCTGCTGGTGGCGGCGTCCGTGCCGATGGTGTCGACGAAGGATTTATCGATTTTGAGGGCGTCGAGCGGCAGGTTTTGCAGGCTCGACAGGCTGGAGTATCCCGTGCCGAAGTCGTCGATGGCCACGGCATGGCCGCGCGCCCTGGCCTTGTCGATGGTGGCGCGCGCCGCTTCCACGTTGATGAAGCCCCGTTCCGTCGCTTCCAGCCAGATCTGCTGCGCCTCGATACCCGTGCCGTCCAGGGCGCGTTCGAGCACGTCGAGCACCCGGCCCGTTTCAATGTCGCTGGCGCACAGGTTGATGGCGATGTGCAGTTCGCGGTCGGCCAGCAGCGCGGCGCCCATGTCGGCGATGACGCAAGCGATCACCTGATCGGTGATGGGCAAGATGAGGTCGCTGTCCTCGGCGACGGGAATGAACAGGTCGGGCCGTATCATGCTGCCGTCGGGACGGCGCCAGCGTATCAGCGCCTCGGCGCCCACGCACACGCCCGTGTCGAGCGCGATGATGGGTTGATAATGGACAAAGAATTCGCGCCGTTCGATGGCGATCTTCAGTTCGCCCATCAGGGACAAACGCCGGCGCGACAACCAGATGACGATGCCGACGATGAAGGCGGCCATCAGCAGGCCCAGCGGCAAGAGCAGCAGCTGTTCGCGCCGCAGCCTATCGTTCAGCTTGCTGCGCGGCTCGATCATCACGGCCGTCAAGCCGTCGCGGTACAGCAGCGCATGGATGCTGCCGTCCGCCGTTGGCTTGCCGGCGAGCAGGGCTTGCACCAGCGCCGGATCCGGATGGTGCAAGGTGTCGAGCACGCCGCCCCGGCCGATGGCCACGGCCATCTGGATATCGCTGTCGACGATGACGTCGGAGAAGCGCACGGGATCGATCAGCACTTTATACGCTCGGTAGGATAAGCCCACCATGCGCTTGCCGCCGCTGACGACGGGGCGCAGGTTGAAATCGAGGCCCATGCCGTTGGCCAGGGTGAAATCGGCGGGCGTGACGGCGATGCGCTTGTCCTCCATGCCCGTGGAGCTGCATTTGAGCATGCCGTTCTCGACATAGCCGATATCGTCGATGCTGCGCGTGGTGATGGTGATGCGGCGCAGTTGCTGGATATGCGCTTCCGAACACGGCACCAGGTCCAGCGCATCGGCGCTGCGCAGGGCCATGCTTGCCGAGGCGATCGACCGGTGGGCGCGCTCGAGCGCGTAGCCGGCCAGCAGGCGCAGGCGTTCCTGCTCGCCCTGCTCGGCGCGCACGGACGACAGGTAGAAGGCCAGGCTCAGGGGAGCGGCCACGCCGATGACTGCCACCAGCACGCTCGTAACGATAATGCGTTTTCTGCGCATGGGATTACCTGCGGTAGTTATATGATTGCCATGTATTGCTCGATGGCATCATATTACATGTGCAGGCAGCGCACGTGGATCTTGCTGAACAGTTACACTTTTTCCAGCGGCCTGGCCAGCACGAACACCAGCGCCGCCACCACGGCCGCCAGCCCGCCAGCCAGGTACAGCACGCTGGCAAAGCCGTCGATGAAGGCGTGGCGCGCCGCTTCCTGCGCCACAGCCTGCATGGCGGGCGGCAGCTGGCCAAAGGCTTCGGCCGCATTGCCGGCGACGATGCGCCCGATCATTTCGGGCGAGGCCTTCAAACCGTGCAGCCACGCCAGCTTGTCGAACGAGTCCGCCGTGCACATGGCCAGCACGGCGCCCAGCGCGCCCACGGCCAGCACGATGCCGACAAAGCGCGTGGTGGTGCTGATGCCGGAGCCCATGCCCGTGCGCTCGCGGGGAATGCAGGCGAGGATGGCCTTTTGCGTCGTGCCGTTCAGCAATCCCGCGCCCGCGCCCGTGACGACCATGCCGGCCGCCACCCAGCCGTATTGCAAACTGGAAGCGGCCAGCGCCGTGGCCACGTTGCCCACGGCGACGATCAGCAAGCCCGTCACGAGGATGCCGCGATCATCCAGAATCCGCATGGCGCGCGGCGCCAGCCGCGACAGCAGCACCATGGCGACGGCAAACGGCAGCATGGCGCAACCGGCCAGCACGGCGGAAAAGCCGAAGGCGTTCTGCAAATACAGGGGCAAGAAGGTCATCATCACCTGGGCGGCGATGGCGTAGCCGAACATGCCCAGCACGGCGCCGACGAACACGCGCCGGCCAAACAGCGACAAATCGACCATCGGTGCGCGCTGGCGCCGTTCCACCAGCACGAACACTACCAGCAGCGCCGCGCCGGCCAGAAAGCGCAGCATGGTGGCGTGACTGGACCAGCCCGCCACGCTGGCGTCGATCAAACCCCAGATGATGCAGAACAGGCCGGTGGAAAACAGCAGCGCGCCCGCCGGGTCGAAGCTGGCGTTGGAGGCATCCTTCGACTCGTCCACGTGCTTGCTTACCAGCCACATCAAGATGGCGACGATGGGCAGGTTCAGGTAGAAAATCCAGCGCCAGTTGATGGCGCTCGTGATCAGGCCACCCAGCAGCGGTGCCACCGTCATGGCCACGCCCATGGCCGCGCCCCACACAGACCAGGCGCGCGCCCTCTCCTTTTCCGCGTGAAACGTGTGGCCGATGACGGCCAGCGCGGACGTCAGCAGCAGTGCGGCACCGAGTCCCTTGATGGCGCGCGCCACGTTGAGCACGAACGGCGTCCACGCCAGGCCGCACAGCAGGGACGCCAGCGCGAAGACAGCGAGGCCATACAGCATGACCTTGCGCCGTCCCAGGCGGTCGGCGATGCTGCCGGCCGGCAACAGGAACGAGGCGAACGCCAGCATGTAGGCGCTGACCACCCATTCCACGTCAACGAAGCTGGCGTTGAGCGAGCGGGCGATCGACGGCAGCGAGACGGCCACGACGTTGGTGTCGAGCATGATCAGCGCGCACACGCCCGAGCACGTATATAAGGTCCAGTTGGTATTTTTCATGCCTGTATTTTAAGCAGGCTTGTATTATTTCCTATTATAAGACAAGCGCCTTATAATTCACTCATGGTGAATACAGAAAAAGAGATGGAATTGCGGCATTTCCGCTGCGTGCTGGCCGTGGCGCACAGCCTGCACTTTGCAAGGGCGGCAGCGGAACTGGGCATTTCGCCGCCCGCGCTGACCAAGCAGGTGCAGGAAACGGAAAGCTTGCTCGGTACGCGCCTGTTCCAGCGCAGCAAGCGCGCCGTGTCCCTGACGGCGGCCGGAGAATTGTTCGTCATCGAGGCCACGCGCGCGCTGGGGCAACTGGCGCAGGCGCAGGACGTGGCGCGCCGGGCGGGGCGGGGCGAACTGGGACGGCTGGAAATCGGCTACGTGGCCTCGGCCGCATACTCAGGCGTGCTGCAGGACCAGTTTTCCCGCTTTCGCGCCAGCCACCCCGGCATCCATATCGGTGCGCGCGAACAGGCGATGGATACCCTGCCCGGCTTGCTGGACCAGGGCCGCGTCGACCTGGCCTTCGTGCGCCCGCCCCTGCACTTGCCGGACGGACTGGACAGCGTGGTGTTGCTGCGCGACCGCTTCGTGCTGGCCGTGCAGGCGGACAGCCCGCTGGCATGCCTCGATGTGGCGGAACCGGCCGCGCTGGCGCAGCAGGCCTTCATCGTGCCGGAACAAGAATTGGGGACATTGGAAGTGAGCCGGCGCGGCGGCTTTGCGGCGCAGGTGGTGTCGCGCCCCGGCAGCCTGGTGGCCGTGCTGACGGAAGTGTCGCTGGGCGTGGGTTGCGCCATCGTGCCCCATTCCGTGATGGCCAGCGTGCAATTGCCCGGCGTGGTATTCCGCGAGCTGGCCGCGCCGCAGATCAGCTCGGAAATTGCCGTGGCCTTCCGCCGCCACGAACAGGCGCCCGCCGCGCGCGCGTTCATCGCCCAGTTGCGCGCTGTAGCGCTGGCTTAGCCTCAGTTCTTCAATACCGCCACGGCATAGGTGCAAGCGGCGGCCGTTTCATTGCTGAACACGCAGTCGGCCGGCGGCCCCAGCTCCAGGCAGTCGCCCTCATCCAGCACGTGGCGCGTATCGCCTTCGATGAACACCAGGCTGCCGCTGAGTGACCAGATCAGCTGGCGCCGCGCCACATAGGCGGCGGCCGGCATGGCCACCACGGCGCCCGGCGGCAGGGTAATATGCACGAGGTCGAGCGGCATGTCGGACGCGGGCGACACATGCCGCCGCACATAGCCGCTCTGCGGATCAATCCACACGGGCTGGTCAGCCTGGCGCAGCAAGCGCCCTGCGCGCATTTCCGCGCGGGCGATCAGTTCGGACATGCTCAGGCCGAAGGCGCCCGACAGCCGCGCCAGCAAGGTGGCCGTGGGGCTGCAATCGCCCCGCTCCACTTTGTGCACCATCGCGCGCGACACGCCCGAGCGGGCCGCCAGCTGCGTCAGCGACCAGCCCAGGTTTTCCCGCTCAAGGCGCACCCGGGCACCGATGCGCTGGCTCAATTCGTCTGGTTTAGTGGACATAATCAGGATTTATTGGACAAAAGCCTGGGCGGCAATCTATGATTTGTCCATTATAGTAGACGACTAGCAAGGAGATCAACATGCACATACGCGATGCCCACGCGGGCGATATCGAGGCCATCACGGCCATCTACAACGATGCCGTCAGCAACACCCTGGCCATCTGGAATGAACGGACGGTCGATGCGGCCAACCGCGCCGCCTGGCTGGCCGACCGCCAGCGGGCCGGCTATCCCGTGCTGGTCGCCATCGATGCGGAAGGAACTGTCGCTGGCTACGCCTCGTTTGGCGACTGGCGCCCGTTCGAGGGTTTTCGGCATACGGTCGAGCATTCCGTGTATGTGCGCGCCGATCGTCGCGGTGCGGGCATCGGCAAGGCCTTGATGGGGGAATTGATTACGCGGGCGCGCGGCCTGGGCAAGCACGTGATGGTGGCGGGCATCGAAGCGGGCAATGCCGGCTCGATCGCCCTGCACAAGCAGCTGGGCTTCGCGGAAGTGGGTTTGATGCGCCAGGTGGGCACCAAGTTCGGCGCCTGGCTGGACCTGGCGTTCCTGCAGCTGCAGCTCGATACGCGCAGCGATCCGGACGGCATTGCGCCGCCCGGTTGAGGTCAAACAAATATCAAGGATCGATCTCCGGTGGCGGACGGCGCAGCGCCATATGTTCCCACACGGCCACCAATACCAACACGCAGCTGGTGATGCAAGCCAGGATCAAAGGTGAATACAGGCGGCCGTAGGCCATCGGGATCAGCGCCAGGATGATCAGGATGCCCAGCAAATGCGACAGCGGCGGCGTGGCGCGGTCGTTGCTGACCCATTTGAATAGCGCATTGCCCAGCAAATACAGGATCGGGCCGCCCAGCAAGGCGCTGATGCCGGCGAAGCTCGCTTCATCCGGATGCACGAGGGCCAGTTCATCGGCCACGGCGGAAACGATCACCCCGCCCACGATCAGCACGTGGATATACGTGTAAGCATTGCGCGCGATGCGGCCCGGGTCTTTCGAATGGGCGATGCGGTGGTGGCCCGCTTCGGCGCCCGTGTCGAAGTAGATCCACCACATGGCGATGCTGCCGGCCAGGGCCGACAAGAAACCCAGCCAGTTGCCGGGCGTCCACTCCAGCCCCGCGAAGGTGGCGCCCGTCACCAGCAAGGATTCGCCGAGGGCGATGATGACG
The DNA here is from genome assembly GCF_030397665.1 of Janthinobacterium sp. SUN073. Lineage (GTDB taxonomy): Bacteria > Pseudomonadota > Gammaproteobacteria > Burkholderiales > Burkholderiaceae_D > Janthinobacterium. The sequence goes on from NZ_JAPUBT010000002.1 coordinate 71,410, forward strand.
AACAGGCCGCAGCGCTCAGCCATGTGACCGCCATCGACATCCCAGTCGGCCGTCGAAGAACGGCCCAGGCCGGGCAGGCCGAACTGCATCCATGGTCCCGCCAAATCGATCAGCAGGGCCGCGCCCCACCAGAAGATGCGTTGCTCAGGCGACGCCACGCCGCCGGCGATCCAGAAAATGCCGGACAGCACGGCCCACAGCGTGATGCGCTGGAAATTGCGGCGGCGCGCGAGTTCTTCATGGCGCACGGCCCACCAGGCGAACAGGGGCCGGCCCACCTGCATGGCCACGTAGGCGAGCGCAAAACCCAGGCCGCGCGTGCCGAACGCTTCGGGGATCGAGGCCGACATGATCAGCCCGCCCAACATCAGCGCAAACAGGCTGATGCGCACGGGAATGCGCTCGGGATCGAGCCAGTTGGTGATCCACGACGTGAAGATCCACACCCACCAGACGGCCATCAGCAGCAAGCCCGTTTGCAGCCAGCCCATGGCGGTCAAATGCGCCAGCAAGCCATGCGACAGTTGCGTGACCGCAAACACGAACACCAGGTCGAAGAACAGCTCGATCATGCCCACCTTGCCGCTGTCCTGCCCGCCGCGCTGACGCAGCAGGGAAATGCGATTATTCATTTTTTTCCTTGCATAAATATCGGACCGGCGCCCGCGGCGCCGGCCAAAACGGCACGATGATAGCAGATGGGGATGGCGGCCATGGCGGCGCGCTGCGGTCGGCATGCGTTTGCTCTTCCGGCGGAATTTCGCTACGATGGGCCGCATGCGCGGGACACCACCTCTACCATGTATCAGCTGAATTGGCGCGGCCCCTGGCTGGCTGCCGTGCTGCTGCTATCGCTCGGTGGCGACGCCCCGGCGCTGGCGCGCCAGCTGGCCGAACCGGCCCCCGCGTGCCGGGCGCCGCAAACCATGGCGCTGACGGTCAACAGCGACGCCATCGCCACGGCCAGCAACGATATCAATGACAACACCCTGGTGGCGCTGCGCGCCAACGGCACCGCGTACTGGACGGTTTTATTGTCGACAGCGAATATCCTGCTGCAGCTGGGCGCCGACCGCGGCGATACCATCGTGACGTTCCAGAAAGGACTGACCCTGCGTTTCCAGGCCCTCGGTCCGCAGCAATATCAAATCCTCATCGATGGCCCCATACTCGATGACGGCACGCAATACACGCTGACTGGCAAGGTGATAGCCGTTTTTGAGCGCTGTCCGGTCCGGCCCGCACCGGCCGCGCAATAAAGCCGCGCATGCCATCTATTTAAGTCAATAAACCGTTTATATTCAATTGCATTCCCTGTCAGGATTGCCTGCCGCCGCGGAAAATGGACGGCGGTATTTTCCCGCGCCGCGTCCGGATGGCGCACCATTACTGCCTTTGCGACAATTCGAGAGAATCGCGCAAAAAAATAGGCATAGAATCGCTACTCGTGATGTGCAAGAGTCGGCATGGTTATATTTCGAATCGCCGGAAACTATTTTTCGAATAAGCAAATAAAAAAACATATTAATCAATTTCGGATTGATTAATATCAAATGTCTTGTCTTTATTTGAAATTGCGTATTGTCCCGCCATATTTTTATGGCATGGTCGCAAAGCCGTTGCAATACCGTTTCCACCGACTTACCCAACTGCCCCGGACCTGTCGGCCACGGGGCGCCCACCGCAAGTCCAGGCCGATATCACCTCATGGAGAATGTCATGTCTAACTTACCTCGCGTCGAAGTCACCAACCATACGCTGGCCTCCGGCCAAAGCGTCACCACCAACACCACGCCGAACAGCATCGCGCTGTCCATCGCCAGCGGCGACAGCAACAACCAGACCGGCATCGCCTTCCAGTTCCAGGGCCGCACCACGTACTGGAATCCCAGCGTCACCACGGGTTTCACCACGGCCAAGCTGGCAAGCGACACGGGCAATGGCGTCGTCACGTGGAAAGCCGGCCTGACGGTCACCTACTCGCCGCAGAGCACGGGGCTGTATAACGTGCTGCTCTCCGGCGACATCGTCGACGGCGGCACCGTGTATGCCTACACGGGCTTCGTGCTGGCTACCTTTACCTCCAACTCGCAGTAAGCGGCGGTTCCGCGCCCGCCTGCGGGCGGGCGCCCTGGATGGCCGCCCGCCACCGCATCCAGGCAAGCCGCCTGGCCATCCGACGCCCTTCCGGGCCCACCCGTTGTAAACGATTGCGATGCCGCGCGGCCGCCATGCCGCCGCATCGCAGCCCGAGTCGCGTCTTGAGTGGAGGTAGTCATGGGTTTCAGATTCGTCGCCACCGATCCCGCCAGCAAGGTCAGCCTGTATGAATCGCCGCCGCAGGCGGACCATGCCTGGGCCGGCTACCTGCTGCCGCCCGTCGCGCCGCCGGCCACGCCGCCGGACAGCATCAGCTATGCCGACAGCCTGTCGCCGCAGCGCATGGGCGGCTACGTGTTTGCCAGCGCCCGTCCGGCGGCGCTGGACGCGGCGCCCGGCCCCTTCATCGCCGCCCTCGCCGCGTATATCGACCGGCAGTCGACGGCGCCGGGACTGAACCTGAACGCGCTGCTGTGGCTGCGCGACGCCGATGCAGCGCCGGCCGATTCCTTCAACAACTACGGCTGCAGCTACAGCTATAACCAGCTGACCAAGGGCTTTGCCACCAGCAGCAATGTGAATTTCCGGCTGGGACAGGACCTGCTGTTCAACGTGCTGTCCGGCGTCGGCCTGTCCATCGACGCCGCCAGCGGCAGTCTGCGGCTGGCCGCGCCGCTGGCTACGCCGCCGGCGCTGGCCTTCCAGCGCAACGCCAGCGATATCGGCATACGCGTCACGGGCAGCGGCAACACGATCCGCACTTTCGTGCCGCTGGCGGGCCCGAATGCGGGCTGCCTGACGTTTACGGCCACCGTCAACCCTGCCGTCACCTTCGGCCCCGGCGGCTTGGCCATCGGCTTCCCCCTGAGTGCGCGCGACACGGCCAGCGGCCAGCTGCAGCAGCTGTTCTACCCGGCGCTGAGCGCGCCCGCCGCGCTGTCGGCCAACCTGGCCTGGGTCGGCACGGTCGACCCGCTCGATCCCTACAATCAGAAGCTGTCCGCCAAGGCCAGGCTGGAAGGCGTATTGCGCTGCGGCTTGCTGCCGGCCGGCCAGCCCGCCTTGCCGTCCGCTTACCGCACGGCGCTGGGCCATACGACGGCCTTGCTGCCGCTGGGCGCCACCAGCGGGCAGCCGCCCGTGGTTGGCCTGCAGTCGGGCGCCCTGGCCTTTGGCTGCGCCGCGCGCTCACCCTCTCTGCCCGCTACCAGCAAGGCCCTGCTGACGCCGGCCGGGCGCTTCGGCCTGAGCGCCAGCGGCCAGGCTGCCGGGATGCAGACAAACTTGTTATGCGGCATCTTCGGCTCGGAACAGCTGAGCATGACCACCTATGATGGCGCCGCTCCGGAGAATGACAGCCTGCTGTTCGTGCCCGCCTCGCCCGCCTACGCGTCCGTCTTCCCGTTCCAGGCCGCGACGCTGGACTTGCCCGATTCTGGTAACGTGGCCACGCCGCTGACGGCCGATTACCTCAGTTCCTGGGCCAGCGTGCTCAAGGGCGGCGCGGCCATGCCGCAATACCATGCGGAGCCGGCGGGCAGTCCCATGTACGGCCTGCCGCCTGCCGCCCGGGCGGCCGCCTTGCTGCGCGCTGTGGCCGCCGATACCGTGCTCGCCTCGACCCCGCCCGCGCTGCCCGTGCCGCAGGGCGCCGCGCACGCCTTTCCCCTGCTGCCGTATGGCGGCGCCGTCAGTGGTGGCCCGCTGGAGATCAGCGCCTCCCTGCTGTCGAGCTTTGAAAGCAGCATCGTGGCCGCCACGCGCAAGGCCGTCATTTCCAGCGGCGCCGGCGCCACCTGGCAGGCGCGCGCGGCGGCCAGCCACCGCGTGCGCGGGCTGGCCGCCGGCGAGGCGGTGGCGGAAGCGCCGCACTACCGCACCACGCCGCAGGGTGCTGTCGCCACCGTGTCCAGCCAGGAGCAGGACCAGGACGCCTTCCTGTCGGTGACCCTGGGCCAGACCCTGGGCGACGGCGGCCAGGTCTTGCCGTTCGGCTTCCGCTTCCCGGACGCTACCTTGCAGGATGCCTTGCAGACCAACCAGCTGTTCCTGGTGGCCGTCAACGCGGCCCACCTGTCGGACGGCGGCGCGCGCTTCGACAATACCGTGGGCATCGCGGGCTGGACCATGCAAGCGCAGGTGGGCCTGGCCGTGACGCCCACGTCCTACCGCAACGTGATGCTGCTCAAGTATTGCAGCGGCAGTGTCAGGGAACGCGTCGCCAATCCGAACGCCTGGTCGGGCGCGCCCGATTTTTCGCTGGCCGCCGACGCCGGCCCCAGCGTCCAGGGCATCGCCTACACGGGGCTGTCGCAGTGGTTGCAGGATGTCATCGAAGCGGCCGAGGTGCTGGCGGCGGACAAGCCCGAATCGCCGTACCGGCATTTCCTGGAACTGGTCAGCGATCCCGCCTGGACGGGCGTGCTGGTGCTGCAGGCGGACCTGGATCCGTCCAGTCTGCCTGCTGGCCTGCAGGGCATCGCGGCCGGCCTCGACCTGACGCGCTTCGTCGCCCACCATTTCGGCTTCACGGCCAGCCGCGTGACGGTGCATGGCGACGGCAGCATCACCCTCGACGGCAATTCCAGCACCTTCGGCCTGGTCGACTACCAGGACCCGGCCTTCGCCGCCGGCCAGCGCAACGGCTTGCCGCCCGATACCCCCATCGCCCTGCCCGACACCGACAACTATGCGTTCCGCGTGCTGCAATTGCAGGTGCTGTTCGACAATGCCGTCATCAAGACCTTCAAGAGCTACGTGCAGCTGGCCGTCAACGGCCTGCTCGGCTCGCGCGTGACGGCCACCACCTTCGGCGGCAATGCGATGCCGAACAACGGTGTGGTACTCGACGGCAGCTATATCGACCAGAACGGCACCGGCATCTACATCTTCGAGCAAGCCACGCCGTCGATATTCAGCCTCGACAGCAACCTGTTGCGCCACGTGGCTTTCCAGCGCATCCAGTTCAACTGCCTGGGTACCATCGACGCGGGCGCGACCGTCCTGAACCGTTTTTCCGTGTGGGGCACGCTGGACTTCGCCAGCCTGGACGACCGCACGGGCGCCGTGCTGGACCTGCTGTCGTTCGGCGCGCTGGCGCCGGACCTGCCGCCGGATGGCGAAGGCCTGGCCTTCTCCAACCTGGTGATCGACATGCGCTATCCGCAGACGACGCCGTCGGCCGTGCGCTTCGACGAGGTGACGGCCAACCTGGCCTACGACCTCGACGCCAGCCAGGCCAGGCCGGACAGCCTGTTCAAGGGCTTCGGCCTGGAACTGGCGGGCTTTATCGCCGCCGCCGACGGGCAAAAGCCGGCCGATTTCGGCTTCCTGCCCGTCAGCACGGCGCTGAACCTGGGCACGCTCGACGGGCCCTGGCACGGCGTCGTGTACGACGTCACCATGGGCGGGCCGGGCGCGCTCGTCTCGGCCGCCGGCTTCCATTCGACCCTGCTGCTGGCCTGGTCGCCCGCCAGCACCGCCGGCGACGACGAGCAAGCCGTCTTCGTCGGTCTGTCGCTGCCCGGCGCGGCGCCGGGCGCCAGGCTGATCAGCCTGCAAGGCATCTTCAAGCTGGCCATCGACAATATCGGGCTGATGCGGCAAAAAGTGCCCGACGGCGACTCCTACTATTATTGCCTGCGGCTCGACAATATCGCCATCAAGTTCCTCGGCATTGCCAAGCTGCCGCCCGACGCGAACATCCAGTTCTTCCTGTTTGGCGACCCGAAGAATACGGGCAGCCTGGGCTGGTATGCCGCGTACATCGCCGATGCGGCCGCCCGGCAGGAGCCGGCACTGGCCGCGTTGCCATTGCCTGCCATTTCATTGGGGAGCGCGGCATGACCAACGTCGTGTACTGGAATATCGAGAACTTCGGCATCAACAAGGTCAACAATCCCAGCCGCAAGCGGCCCCGCTATGGCGAAGGCGGCCGCTGCGGCGGCAACCTGCCGGCCGTGGCCGCGCTGCAGCGCCGCAACCATATCCTGACCATCCTGCGCGCCACGCAGCCCGATATTTTCGTTCTGATCGAGGTGTCGGCCAGCGCGACCGGCGCCGGCGACCTGGCGCCCGACACGGGCGGCTTGCAGGGCGCGATCTTCCTGCTGCAACAGCTGCGCAGCGACCCCACCGACCCCAACCGCGATGCCTGGCGCATGGTGCCGCCGCTGAAAGTGGGCACGGGCGGGCGCACGGAATCGGTCGCCGTGCTGTACCGCGGCATATCGGGCACGGCTGGCACGCCCACGGAAGTGCGGCGCTATTTCACGGGGCCGAACGTGTGGACGGGCGGCGGCGTGTCGGCTGTGGCGGCCGGCGCCGTGCCCGCCGCCTACCCGGCCGGGGGCGCCGGCGCGCCCAATATCCAGGATTTGCTCAACCCGCAAGGCCAGCCGGCGCGCACCATTCCGGCCGGCGCGCAGTACAACGGCGGCCTGGCCGAGGGCATGGCGGCGGCGCGCATCGCCTTCGCGCCCGCGCCAGCGCCAGCCGTGCCACCGGTCGTTGGCGGTCTGGTCAATTTCAACGGTTTGCGCCAGCCCTTTATGGTCAGTTTCGTGGAAACCAACCAGGCCAACGTCATCACGCGCAACCTGACCCTGTTTGCCGTGCATGCGCCGCCCAACCACGGCGGCGCCACCAATTTCATCAATATCCTGCTGCGCGGCGTGCTCGACGTGGCGGCGGCGCCTGCCGGCGCGCCGCACCACGAAATCAAGCTGATCTGCGGCGACTTCAACCTGAACGCCATCTACGCTCAGCCGCCCGGGGCGGGCGGACGAACCACGGCCTACGACCAGTTGCGCACGATCAACTACGTGCCGCTGCTAAACCCGCCGCCTGCCATGCCGGTGGCACCGAACCTGACGCTCGACGCGTACCAGGGCTACCTGGCCACGCATATCCGCCCCAAACGCACCAAGCAGCAGTTGACGCAGCAATCGCGCTTCCTGTGGTCCGACAATACGGCCGGCGGCGCGCTGCTGGCGGCGCCGTATCCGGGCTATAACTATATCGGCAGCGATATGGTGAGCAACTTTTTCTCGATCGACAATATGCTCGTCAACCCGCTGGTGCTGGCGAATAACTACCAGTTCACGGTGATGAATCCCGTGTCGGGCACGCCGTTCACGGCGGCGGGCGCCATGCCCCCGGACGTGCCCATCGGCACGCGCCCGCTGCCCGCGCAATTTACGAACTTGCCTGCCGGCATGGCCTGGCCGCAATCGCCAGCGGCCGTGTATGCCGTAGGCCAGGCGCGCACGCTGAACGGCTGGGCCAATTACGGCTATCTGCGCAGCACCAGCGACCACCTGGCGCTGTTTGCCGTGCTGTAGACAGAGCGCCAGGGCCGGTGCAAGCGTCCGCCCCGGACATCATGACTGATTCAAGGAGCAAGTTCGTATGTCCACCACAGATACCGCGCTGGAAAACCTGCAGCAAGCCATCGTCGACGCCGCCAGCCGCGGCCCGTTCGCCCTCGATGCCGCCTTCCTGGAAGCGGGCCTGGCCGACCCGGACGTCGCGCCGCCCGAAAAATTCGACGCCATCATCGGCCAGGCATTCCAGATCGACGCGGCGCAGTTCCTGATCAGCTGCGCGGCAGCCGACGTGGGCGCCGTGAGCGACGGCGTCTTTACGGTCAGCAAGGCGAGCCTGCCCTTCATCGGTGGCCTGCTGCAAACCCCTGCCACGCTGGTGTTTTCCACGCAGCCGGCCGTCGCGCGCACGCCGGGCGACAACGGGGATGACGACGGGGATGACGCGGCCGTGCTGGTGGTGCAGGTGGCCGCCAGTCCCGCCGACTGGAACTGGGATAGCAGCTTTCCCTTCATGGGCGGCTGGCCATTCAGCGAGTTGCCGCTGGCGGACGCGCTGCTGGTGTTTTCCAGCGCCGACGGCGTCTATCCATGGGGTGGCGAAGGCGGGCTGTCCGTCACGGGCGGCGCCAAGCAGAACCTCAGCGCCAGTGTGGCCCTGCCCGCCTTCGTGACGCCATTTCTGGAACTGTTTTCCGACCTGGCGGCGCCGCCGGGCAAGCTGCAGATCGGCGGCTACCTGGACATGGCGCTGTACGACGGCAAGACGTTCGAACTGGGCGGCCTGATGCCCAGCGGCGTGCTGTCGGCCACGCTCAGCGAGCTCGACTGCACGTTCGCCGGCTACCTGCGCGTGGCCGCGCCCAGCCTGACCGTGACGATCCCGCCACCCGTCGATGCGCCGCCGCCCGACGCCCTGCTGCTCGACGGCGGCATGCAGCTGCTGCTGCGCGGCGACGGCGAACCGGCCGACGAGGAAGCGGCCGATGGCGACCAGGCCGCCACGCTGGCGCTGACGGCCACGCTCAGCGTGGAAGGCGCAGGCGCCACCGACTACACGCTGTCGCTGCTGCTGCAGCCATCGAACGCCGACGGCGACGGCAACTACGCGGTCAGCCTGGAAGCGGGCAGCGACGGGCAGCCCCTCAGTCCCGGCGCCGCCATCAGCCTGATCGGCGGGGGCGCCAGCTATTTCCGCGCCACCCCGGCCGTGCTGCAGGAGTTCCTGACGTCGTTCGGCCTCGGCGGCATGACCATCAGCGGCAGCATTCCGCCCAAGGCGCCGCCCACGGTGGACCAGGTCACGCTGCAGCTGCGCACCGTGCGCGATCTGAGCTGGCAGCCTATCCCGGCGCCCACGCCCGCGCTGAGCTTTACGGTCACCTCGTTCTTCCTCGACTGGACGGCTTACCAGCCGCTGGCGAGCAAGGCCAGCGGAAAGTCGCGCTATGAATACCTGTTCGGCACTACCTTCACCCTGTTGCCCACGGTATTTCGCAACCTCGACGGCACGCCGGGCGGCGAATTCGACGTGCAGTTCAACTCGGCGCAGCTGTTCCAGGCCAGCTTTCCCGGCAAGGCCACGCTGTCGGACTTCCTGTCCGTTGTCTCGAACGGCCTCGTCAGCCTGCCCGACAGCATCCAGGCCGAGGTGTCGAATATCACGCTGAGCATAGACGGCGCGGCCCAGTCCTTCGCGTTTTCCAGCGACTACGCCATCAGCCTGTCCTTCCTGACGGTGGGCGGCGCGCCCATCCTGAGCATTTCGGAAGGCCAGATCAGCCTGTCGGGCATCAGCGCCACGGTGGCCGCGGACAAGCAGGAAGACGCGCTGGCCCTTGTCGAGGCCGGCGCGGCGGGCGCCGGCACAGCCTGGGCCGGTTCCATTTCCGGCTTGCTGGGCGTGGGCGCCAGCCTGCAGGCGGCCGTCAGCGTGGCCTACAGCAGCCAGGAAACGCCGCCCCGCTGGACCCTCTCCGCCTCCCTCGCGCAAGAACTCGACGTGGGCGAGATGATCAAGCAATTCTTTGCCGCCGGCGGCATCTATGATTTCCCCGTCTTCTTGCCGGGCAACCTGAAGATTTCCGCGTTCGCCATCGATGCGGTCATACCCAGCGGCAAGCCCAGCACGGACCTGGCCACCAGCTACACGGTCGACACCACCTTCACCTGGCTGTTCCTGCTTGGCCAGCAAGAGATCGGCTTGCAGAAAGCCACGCTCTCGGTGCAGTATGACGGCGCCAAGCCGGCCGCGCAGCAATTCTCGGGCAAGGCCGATGCCGTATGGATCTATACCGCCATCAATCTGAAACTGGGCTTCGGCTATGCGTTCCAGCCGACGGACAAGGGGCCGAACCACACGCTGTACGTGAGCTGGGAAGGTTTCACGGCAACCTATACCAGCGGCAACGAGATGCTCAGCTTCACCCTGGCGGGCTGGTCTCTGGGTAGCCTGATTCAGGCGCTCGTGCGCACGCTGGGCGATCCGTATTTCGTGCTGCCGTCGCCGTGGGATTTGCTGAACCAGGTCACGCTGGACGGCCTGTCCATCAACGTGTCGCTGAAAACCGGCGAAAAGAACCGCCTCAGCGCCACCTACACGCTCAGTTCCCCCCTCAACCTCGGATTCATCGTCATCCGCAGCATCGTCTTCAAGCGCAATACGGACGGCAAGGTGACCCTGGCGCTGGACGCCAGCGTGCCCCCATTGCTCAAAGGCAGCATGGGCGACTTGCTGGACCCGGACAAGGGACAGGACGTGGAAGAGATGCCCAGCGTGCCGGGCGCCGGTTCCAGCTATTTCAAGGTCTTCCTGCTGATGTTGGGCCAGCGCGTGGCCATCAACGGCGCGTCCGACTTCAGCTCGACCAAGGCCGTCATCGACGCGCTGGCCGGCGTGCCGCCCACCACGGGCAAGAGCAATCCCGTCAACCCGGGCAGCGGTGTGCAGGGCCAGCCGTATTACCAGCCGGACAGCAACTGGCTGATCGCCGCGCATTTCGGCGTGCTGCAGACAGCCGGCGTGTGGGCCGTCGACGTACAGATCGTCTTCAACGATCCCAACCTGTACGGCTTGCGCCTGACCCTGGGCAGCCCCAAGATGGGCGGCCTGGCCGGCCTGGTGGTCGATATCCTGTACAAGAAGATCAGCGACGACGTGGGCCTGTTCCAGATCGACTTCACCTTCCCCGACAGCATACGCAACCTGAACTTCGGCGCCGTCAGCGTGGTGCTGCCGATGATAGGCATCAAGATCTACACGAATGGCGATTTCCTGATCGACATCGGCTTTCCCTACAATATGGACTTTACGCGCTCGTTCAGCTTTAGCGCCATCGTCTACGGCGTGCCAGTGATGGGCTCGGGCGGCGTGTATTTCGGCAAGCTGTCGAGCGCGACGGCGACGCAGGTGCCGAAAACCGATCTCGGGTATTTCAATCCCGTCATCGTCTTCGGCCTGGGTCTGCAGCTGGGCCTGGGCTACAACTTCGTCAAGGGGCCGCTGAAAGCCGGCTTCGCGCTGACCGTGTTCGGCATCATCGAAGGCGTGATCGCCACCTACCATCCGTACGACCGCAGCAACGCCGTCGCGCTGGCCAACGCCGGCGCGTCCGGCAGCGTCCAGGAAAGCAGCTACTTCAAGCTGACGGGCACGTTCGGCGTGATCGGCATGCTGTACGGCGAAGTGGATTTGAAAATCATCAGCGCTTCGCTGCTCGTCAACATCACCGTGTCGGTGCAGATCGGCTACGAATCCTACCGCGCCATCCCCCTGTCCGTGACGGCTTCGGTGCGCATCAGCCTGCGCGTCAAGATCGACCTGGGCATCTTCAGCTTCACCATTTCCGTGGGCTTTTCCGCCACCGTCAGCGCGCAATTCCGCATCGGCAGCGACAGTCGCGCGCCGTGGGATGGCGGCGGCGCGCTGGGCCTGGAAAGCCTGGCGCGCGGCCGCGCGCGCACCTTGCCGATGGAACTGCAGGCCGCCATGCTGCGCGCCGGGCCGCGCCGCCAGCCGCGACGCGTGCTGCGCACCGATGCCAAGCCGCTGCTGCAACTGGTGACGGCGCCGCAATTCACGGTGCTGGCGCCGCAGGGCGCCACCGCCAGCGGCGCGCAGCAAGGCGCATTCGTCTGCCTGTTCGCCATGGATGCGCCGGACCCGGCCGCCGGCGGCGCGGGGACAGGCACGACCTCGTTCGACCTGCTGTGCAAGGCGTACTTCCCGTGGCTGCTCGACGCCTTGCAGCCGGCGACGCGGGCTGACGACGCGGCGCTGGACCTGGCTGCCGCCGCGACCGCCAGCGTCACTTTGACGCAGCTGGTGGCGGGCATCCAGGTGCTGGCCGACCCCGCCATGCAACCATTTGGCATGGGCGACCTGCTGCAGTTCCTTGCCGACAGCTTCATCGTGAACATCAGCGCGCCGGGCGCCTGTATGGACGGCGCCACGCTATTTCCGCTGTTCGACGGGCTGCGGCTGGACGTGCCCGACCCGCAAGGCGGCGCCGGCACGCAAGCGATCGACCTCGAGACCTACGCGACGGCGACGGAACAGTACCGCAGCACGGTGGCCGGCGTGCTGCGCCAGGTGGCCGCCAAGGTGGGCAAGGCGCCCGCCAAGCCCGCGCTGCTGGCGCAGGACGACGCTGGCGCCGAATCGATGGCGGCCTTCATCTTCGTCGACGTCTTCAGCCTGATCGGCCGCGCACTGCTGCAATCGGCCATCGATGCCTTCGACAATTACAGCTATGCGCTGCAGCCGGGCGACAGCATCGCCGGCATCGTTGCCGCCTTCAACCGGGCCGGCAACGCCATCGACGCGGACGACGTGTCGCTGCCGAATGCCACGTACCCGCTGAACGGCGCGCTGCCGCTGCAGGTCGGCGGTCTGTCCGCCGTGATCCAGGCCGGCGATACGCTGGCGGCCATCGCCGCCCGCTACACGGATCCGGCCGGCGCCGGCGGGCGCTGGCAAACCACCGCGGCCCAGCTGATCGGCGCGAATGCGGCGCCGCGCGCGCTGCGCACGGGCGTGACGCTGGTCTTCGACTTCGGCGCCGGCGCCGTCAGCCACGTCACCGCGCCCGGCGACAGCTTCGGCGCCATTGCCGCCGCGCTGGGCGTGCCGCTGGCCACCCTGGCGCAGCAGGCATCGCTGTATGCGCGCGCCGACCTGCTGCTGCCGACGGCCCTCCTCGCCGTGCCGCCGCTGGCCTATGCATCGGCCGCCGGCGATACCCTCGCCAGCATCGCCAGCCGCTTCGCCACCACGGCCGCCGCGCTGGGGCGCGACAATGCCGGCGTCGCCGATCTGTTCGCCGCGGCCCCGGGCCGGCTGGCCATCGCCCGCCTCGACGCCTTGCCGCTGGAGCAGCTGTGGTGCGGCGTACAGGCCAGCGGCGCCGTGGCCCAGGCCGCCGGCCAGGTCGCGCGCTTCATCACCTATGGCTTGCGCCTGCCGGTGGCGGCGGGCCTGAGCCTGTCGCCATCCTTCCTGTATAGCAAGACACAGACCGACTACGCGCTGTACCAGTTGACGGGGCAGCAATTCCCCACGCCCGCCAGCGCCGCCGGCGGCTACCGCATCAGCCTGGGACGCAATGCCATTTCGCATGGCGTCGCCCTCGATTTCATCACCTTCGCCGGCGCGCCCGGCACCAGCCTGCCCATCGACCTGGACGCCGCGTACGGCTTGCTGTCGGGCGTGCTGGCGTATGCGCAGGCGGGCAGCTTCGTGCCGTCGCCTGTGCTGCACATCCTGCCGCTGGCTTCCTTGCAGCCGCGGCAGTTCCCTGCGGCAGGCTACGCCGCCTGGATCACCGCCGACCTGGCGCGCCTGACGGCCGTGACCTCCGGCGCCGCTTCAGCGGCGCGCGCCGCCAGCCAAGCCGCGCCCGCGCCGTATCTGTGGCAATTGCCCGACGCCATGCTGGCCAGCATCACCCAGCGCCAGGATACGCTGCAGGCGCTGTACACGCAGGCGCAATACGCGGACATGCTGGCCCTGATGCCCGCCTATCGTCCCCGCATCGGCAACACGCCGCCCAACAGCGGCAGCACGGTGTTCCAGGACTTGAGCGGCTATGCCTACGCCACGCGCGTGGACTTCCAGATCACGCGCATGCCGGCCGCCACCGTGGCCACCAACGACGCCAGCGGCACCGCGCTGGCCAGCGCCGCCACCCTGGCCCACGTCTACGAGCTGGTGGGACCGTCGGCCGCCGATGCCCAGCGCCTGCAATACCTGCTGAGCGGCATGGCCGCCGTGGGCGAATCCCTGGTGGCCGGCCTGTTCCTGCTGTACAGTGAAGGCGGCAGCGACCAGGTGGCGCTGACGGGCCAGGCCGATGCCGACTACCTGTGCTTCCTGACGCAAACCAATCTGTCCACGGAAAGCCATCCACCGTCCAGCCGCATGCTGCTGGACGCGGCGGAGACAGCCTTGCCGCGCGGCATAGCCAACAGTCCGTCGCAATTCATCAAGCTGCTGTGGGAGCAATCGGTGGTGCGCGGCGGCGGCTACTATCTGTATTTCGAGGACATGGTGTCGGGCGCCGGCCTGCCCCCATCCGTCTTCGACGCCACGGGCACGGCCACACTGACGCTGGTGGTTCCGCTGGCGCGCCCGGCGGCGGGCGCCGCCGACACCGTGCCGAACTTCGTCAACGCCCTGCTGACAACGCAGGCGATCGATCCGCAGCAGGACGTGCTGGTGTTCGAATCGCTGAGCAAGCCGGCCAAGACCCAGCCTTTGGCCCACGCCGCCACGAGCACCCTGACCGCCCTGGCCGCCACGTATGGCATGGGCGTGGGACAGCTGGCGCGGCAAAACGCCGTGCGGCCGCTGCGCGCCGGCGCCAGCGTGCCAGTGGGCGGCATCCTGCACCAGCTGAACCAGCAAGACATGGCCGCGCCCGCGCAAGCGCTGGAGCAGCTGGCCGCGTATTACTCGGCCGGCGCAACCCCGCTGAGCGCGGCGCAGATCGCCGCCTACAATCCCGGCGTGACGGTGGCGCTGGGCGCGACCATGCGCATTCCGCCGCTCGTCTATCGCGTGCCAGCCACGTCTGACGCTCCCGGCAATACCTTCACCGCCCTGGCCGCCTACTATGGTTTGTCGGTGGACGCCTTGGCCCTGGGCGCGGCCGACACCGCGGGCCTGTACACCGATGGCACCGTGCTCGACGTCGACAGCCTGGCCCTCGATGCGCAAGCGACCTTGGCGCCGGGCAACCTGTCGTTCCAGCTCAAGCGAAGCAACGACGGCGTGCCCGTGCTGCCGCCCGATCCCACGCCGCAGCAACAGCAGCAATATGCGCAAGCGACCCTGTCTGCGCTGTACAACACGCTGTCGGCCGGCCTGGGCCACAACCCGTATTTCCTGCCCAGTCCCTACAGCCTGCCCTTCGGACCGCAGGACCATACGAACGACAGCGACGGCGGCGGCGATGGCGATGGGGACGATGGCGAAGCGCACCGCCGGCGCTATGCCGCCGCGGCCCTGGCCGATTACGACTACCGCCAGGCGCTGGGCTACCTGGGCAACAACAGCGACGGACGGCCGTTCGCCACGCTCAATGCGGCGCCGGTCAATCCGCCGGCCGGCCTGCCGCCCGCCGCCGACAATCCCTACCTGGGCGTGGGCGGCCATGCGTCGCTGGCCCTGCGCTGGCAAGACCTGTTCGGCAACACCACCGTCACGCCGTTCGAGGCGCCGCCGGTCGGCTACACGGGGGCGCTGGACCAGGCCCCCGCCGCGCTGCGCTACACGGATCGCCTGCTGGGCCTGTCCGCCTGGCCGAAAGTCCAGGCCAGCTACCTGTACGACACGGATGCGGGCGGCGCACCCGCGCTGCTGCTGACCTTGCGCATGGATGGCCTGGCCTACGCCACGCCAGCCGATGCGATGCAAGACTTGCCCACCTACCAGCGCCTGTACTTCCAGCTGCACCAGGACTATACGGGCCTGGGCGTGCCCGGACTGAGCGGAAATGCGGTGAGCATCTCCCTCAGCAACTCCCTGCTGGCCACGCCGCTGCAGCCGCTGGGCGAGGCCCAGTCGCGGCAGGTGCGCGACTTCGTCGCCGCCTGCGCCATCTACTTGCAGGCGCTGGCCGGCGGCGGCAGCGCCACGGCGCCCGCCGCCACGCTATCGGTGCCGGTACCGCTGGCGCAACTGGCCAGCGCCAACCGCATCGCGCTCGACGTGGCACTGGTGCTGACGCGCCAGGCCATCCTGCTCGACCCCGTGCTGGCGGCCCTGCCGGACGGCGCCAGCGTGGTCAGCGCCGTGCTGCCGCAGGCCGACACGAATGGCGGCGCCTCCAGCTACACCACGTTTGCCAAGGCGCTCGAAGCGTGCCTGAAGACGCCGCAATGGTCGATGCGCGCTGGCGCGGGGCTGACGCGCGTGGGTAGCGCCGGCCAGCAGACGCAGCAGTTGTTCGCCGTGCGTTTCAGCGACACGCCCGGCCAGGGCATCCATTTCCGCCTGGGCCAGCAGGCCAGCTACTACGCGCCGCTGCCCGTTGCCAATTCGCTGGAAAGCCGCATGGTCAGCATCGACGCCTATCCGACCAATACGCCGCATGCGCTGACGCTCAATAGCGTCGACCTGAACCTGTGGCTGCAAAGCTGTCTCGACGCCATCGACAAGTTCCTCTCGGCCACCTATGCGCCGCCCGCCTACATCCTCGATCGCCTCAACGGCATCGCCGATCCGCTGCAGAGCGGCCAGCTGGGCCTCGTACTCAAGGCGAAACAGACGCTGGCCGACGCCATCAGCGCCACGGTCAGCCCCGTGCTCAGCAGCAGCGCGGCGGACGAAGCCACGCGCTTCAGCGCGGCCGCCACCATGCGACAGCAGCTGCTGACCACCCTGGGGCCGGCCTTTGCCGCCGGCGCCGTGGTGGTATACGGCGTGGACCAGATCACGGGCATGGACGGCATCTACGCGGCGGGGCCGCCCGCGCTGTACGGCCAGCCCGCCGGCGCGGGCGCAGCTGGCGGCACTGCGGACGGCGCGGCCGGCGACGGCAACCAGAACTACACCTTGTTCCCGACCCGGCTGCCGCTACAAGGCACTGCCGCGCCAGACCAGAGCCGGCTGTCATTCAACTTCATCTCGAAAAATGTCGAAGGCCAGGCCTATGTGCCGCTGGACTTGCGCTATCAGATCACGCACATGGAATTCGACCAGCAATTCGTGCCCGGCATCGAAAACTACGCGCAAAGCCAGTGGCTGCTGTTCATCACCGGTCCGTTCGAGGTAGCGCTGGGCAATGGCACGCAATATATCCCCGTGCTGAACCGCGCCCTGCCCGTGCCGCCCACAGTCAACCGGCAGACCGCCACCGCGTCCGCCGCGCCGCAGGCCGGCCGCATGCGCCTGGCCGCCGCCGGCTTGCAGCCGGCCCAGCTGGCCCAGTGGGATTACAGCTTCAGCTATACCTATCGCCAGGCGGCGCAGGATGCCGTGCACGTCAGCGTCGTGCTCAACGTGCCGCCGCAGGCGGCCAGGCTGTCCGCGGCGGCCGGTCCCGACCTGTTTACGGCGCTGGCCGCCTTCGTCAGCAACTATCCGCTCATCTCGGCTGACCTCGACGCATTCCTCGCGCCCCTCGATGGCAAGCAGGATACGGCCGATAGTATCGCCAAGGCAACACTGGCCACCACCGCCTTCCAGCAGCTGGTGACCCAGGTGGCAGCCAGCTATGGCGGCCATTTCGGCGCGGCGCGGCTGGCGGCGGCGCAAGGCGAGGCCAGCGTGGCCGTGGAATTCGACGCGCGTTTGGAAGACCATGGCGGCGACGCCTGGTATGCGCTGCTCAATGTCACCGTCGGCGGCGCGCCCGCCACCTACGACCCGCTGGCCGGCACCCTGAGCAACGGCGCCGTCACCGTGCCCGTGCCCGTGCTCGACATCGATGCGCAGCGGTACCGGGCCACGCCGGCCACGCCCACGCCGCCCGATGCGCTGCTGGCCTACCGCTACGCGGCCATCGCCGCCGACGCGCCCGACCTGTCGTTTGCCGCCGCACTGGCCAATACCGGCCGCGAGGTGCGCATGCCAGGGCTGAACGTGATGGTGTACAAGAACGCCCAGGCCTCGCTGTACGTGCAGCGCAACCGCTACCTGTGCCCGCCCAGCCAGACGCAGGTGTCGACCATGCATGCCTTCCTGTACCAGACGCCGGTCGTCAAGTTCAGCGACCCCATCCTGCCACGCCTGAGCTGGCAAGGCTATGATTTGCGGCAAGTCGCACCGGTGGACGGCAGCGATGTGGCGGCCTACATGAGGGGCTTCTTCAACGCCCTCTTCACGGGCGCCTCGGGCAGCGTGCGCATCGCCATGGATGGCAGCTATTCCTACAGCGTGATGCCGGCCGTGGCGGGCTTTCCCCGCACCTCGCTGCCGGTCAGCCTGCTGCCGGCCGTGCTCGCGCCCATCGATGCGGCTCAGCCTCCCGCCGCGCCCATGGCGCTGGTGGCCCAGGTGCAGCAATGGTATGACACGCAGCAGCCGACCACGGGTGGCGGCGCCGCCATGGATTTCCGCCTGAACTTCTTTACGGACGGCGCGCCAGAGCAACTGCTGCTGTCGCTCGAAGACGTGCGCTGGGTGGTGCGGCCCTGACGCGGCGGCGCAGCGTCAGGGCACAGGCGTGCGCAGCGGCAGGCCGGCAAAGTGGGCTTGCAGATTGTCCAGCACCAGCTGGCCCATGGCGTGCCGCGTTTCCACGGTCAGGCTGCCCACGTGCGGCGTGAGCACCACGTTCGGCAAGGCGCGCAAGGCGGCTGGTACGCGCGGTTCGTCCGCGAACACGTCCAGGCCGGCCGCGCCCAGGTGGCCATCCTGCAAGGCGGCGATCAGGGCATCTTCGTCGATCAGCGCGCCACGGGCGATATTGATCAAGGTGCCTTGCGGACCCAGCGCGTTGAGCACGCCGCGGTCGATGCTCTGGCGCGTGGCCGGCGTGCCCGGCGCGCAAACAAAAAGGTAATCGCTTTCCTGCGCCAGGGCCAGCAGGGATGCGGCGCGTGGCACGCTGGTGCCGGTAATGGCGCGCGGCTGGAAATAGCGCACCTGCACGCCGAAGGCGGCCAGGCGCAACGCGATGGCTTGGCCGATCTGGCCGAAGCCGAAGATGCCGGCCGTCTTGCCGCGCAGGCTGGAGGCGGGCGCGATGGCTACGCGGCGTTCCCAGCCGCCGTCGCGCACGAAACGGTCGAGCGTCACGATGTGCCGCGCGCTGGCCAGCAGCAAGGCCAGCGCCACGTCAGCCACGTCATCGGTCAGCACGTTCGGCGTGGTGGTGACGGCGATGCCCCGCTCACGCGCCCGGTCCAGCGCCACGCCATCGAGACCCACGCCGTTGACGGCGATGATTTCCAGATGCGGCAGCGAGGCCATGTCGGCGGCATTCAAGCCCAGCGCGCCCGTCGTGACGACGGCGCGGATGGCCGGCGCCCGTTCGGCCAGCCAGGCGTGGCGCTCGTCCGCCGGCACTTGCCAGGCGTGATGGCAGGTGTATTGCTGCTCCAGCTGTGCGTTGACGGCAGCCGAAGGGCTGGGAGCGAGGATGAGGAGTTCGGGGAGCATGGGCGTCCAAGTTGGTGTCGACAAGATTTGCAGACGCAACTTAGCATATTTGCGACCCTGCGGGGGATGGCATGGATCACCCTTGCATCATGCGTAGGTCGGCTTAGCCCAACGGCCGTAAGCCGACAAGCACCGCCACAACGATGGTCAGATCGCCTCAACCCGGACAAGGCACGCGTTTGACCTTGCCGCCCGTCTTGAACGGGTCGGCGCCCGCGCCCGGGTTTGCATCCATGCCATAGCACGTGGCGCCGACGGCGCTAACGACGCGCGTGGCGGGCCGGCCATCTGCCGTCAGGTATTCCTCCACGCGGATGACGGGGCCGCCGCGCCAGGCGGAGGCGACCAGTTTCTGGAAGCTGCTTTCGCTCTTCAGGTCGGCTGCGGCCAGCCATGGCTTGTCTTGTTTCAGTTCACCACGCAGGGCCTTGTCGGCGGCGCCGGCGGCCAGACGGGCGCGCGTGCGCAAGTCTGCGGTGGACGGCGCCGTGGACGGCGCGGCGGGCAATTCTTCGGCGGGTACGGTGATGGTTTCCGCTGCCACTGTGGGCGCTGCGAGGACGGCGGACGGCGTGGCAGGCACCGCACTGGCGCGCGCGCGCGGCAAGGGTGCCGGCATGGGCAGCGGCAATGCCTTCGGCGGCATCTGCGGCGGCCGGGAAGGCAGCAGTGTCATGAAAGCCACTTCCGTGTATTGCTTGAGCTGCCGTGCCGGCAGCAAGAGGAAGTACAGGCCCAGCGCGTGCATGGCCAGGATCAGCGCGACGGCCGCGCCTTTCAGGCTCAGACCGTCCCGTATGCGCATGGAGACGGACGGTAGATGGCGGAGCAATGACATGCGGTTTCCTGTGGGCGCCGGGCGCGATGGCCCATTCTAACGAAACTGTGCGACAAGCATTGATAAATCCACAAGGTATCGTCTGGCGCGCCCTTTCCCGCCAGATTCCAGTGCCTGCTCCGGCAGTTGTTGTACGAATGGCGACTTTTTTTCAACATTCTCACACTTTTCCACGCGTTGTGCCATGCTGGAATATAATGATAATCATTCTCATTAATATCCCAACAACACCATGCGCATCTTCCGCCTCGCCCCTACCCCCTTCGCCCTGGCCGCCTTCCTGCTGGCCAGCAGCGCCGCCCACGCCCAAACCACGCCGGCCGGCGACGCTCAAACCATGCCCACGGTGGTCGTGAACGCCTCGGCCGATGCCTCGGCGGAAGGTTTGTCGAAGGCGTATGCGGGCGGCCAGGTGGCGCGCGGCGGGCGTTTGGGCTTGCTGGGCAATGTAGATATGATGGACACGCCCTTCAACAGCACCAACTATACGCAGGCGCTGATCCAGGACCAGCAGGCGCAGGGCGTGGGCGACGTGCTGCAAAACGATCCGGGCGTGCGCGTCACGCGCGGTTTCGGCAATTTCCAGGAAATGTACATGATCCGCGGCTTCCCCGTGAATTCGGACGACCTCGCGTATAACGGCTTGTACGGCCTGCTGCCGCGCCAGTTTGTCGCATCCGAGTTGCTGGAGCGCGTGGAAGTATTCCGTGGCGCGAATACCTTCATCAATGGCGCGGCGCCGGGAGGCGGCGGCGTTGGCGGCGCCATCAACCTGCTGCCCAAGCGGGCGCCGAATGCGCCGCTGACGCAGGTGACGGTGGGCGTGGAAAGCGGCGGCCAGGCGTACTTGGCCACCGATATCGCGCGCCGCTTCGGCCCCGACAACAATACGGGTATCCGCATCAATGCGGCCCGCCGCGACGGCGATACGGCCGTCGACCATGAAAAACGCGAACTGAGCGTCTTTTCCATCGGTGCCGACTACCGTGGCCGCGACTTCCGCCTGTCGGCCGATGCCGGTTACCAGGACCACAAGCTGACGGCGCCGCGCCCCAGCGTGAACGTGGCGCCCGGCCTGGCAATCCCGACCGCACCGGACGCCAGCCGCAATTTCGCCCAGAACTGGACGCATTCGAACGAACGCGACACCTTCGGCACCCTGCGCGGCGAATACGATATCGCCAAGGATGTGGTGGCCTGGGCCGCGCTGGGTGCGCGCAGCGGCAATGAATCGAACGTGCTGGCCGTGCCCACGGTCGCCAGCGCGGATGGTAGCGGCACGGCCTACCGTTTCGACAATGAACGCCGCGATACGGTGCGCACGGGCGAGATCGGCGTGCGCGGCAAGGCCGTCACGGGCAGCATCAGCCACAGCCTGAGCGCCACGGCGTCGAGCTTCTGGTCGCAATCGCGCAACGCCTACGGCATGAGCGGTAACTTCAACGCCAGCATCGATGCGCCGTTCAATGCCGTGCCGCCGGCCGCCACCCTGTATGTTGGCGGCAAACTGGACAATCCTCTGGTGACGTCGCGCAGCATCCTGTCCAGCTTTGCCGTGGCCGACACCATGGGCTTCGCCAACGACAGCGTGCTGCTGACCGTGGGCTTGCGCCGCCAGACCATCAAGGACGACAGCTACAGCTACGACACGGGCAAGCAGACGGATCCTGGTTACAGCGAAAGCACCACCACGCCGCTGGCCGGCCTCGTGTACCGCCCCAGCAAGGAACTATCCGTGTATGCCAACTATATAGAAGGCTTGCAGAAAGGCGTCGTGGCTGGCGGCTTCGGTGTGACGAACAATATCGGCCAGGTCTTTGCGCCGTACAAATCGAAACAGAAGGAAATCGGCGTGAAGTATGACGGCGGCCGCATCGGCATGAGTGTCGCTCTGTTCACCACCAAACAGCCGCTGGCGTACGTGGACAACGGCACCTTTGGCGTCTTTGGCGAACAGCGCAACCGTGGCCTGGAATTGTCCGTTTTCGGCAGCCCCGTGCGCGGCTTGCGCCTGCTGGGCGGCCTGACCTTCCTTGATGCGGAACAGGTGAATGTGCAAAACCAGGCGAACAATGGCAAGGACGCCATCGGCGTGCCGCGCAAACAGCTCAATGCGGGCGTGGAGTGGGATGTGCCTGGCGTGCACGGCCTGGCGCTGACGGGCCGCGCCCTGTACACCTCGACCCAGTATCTCGATGCCGCCAACCGGCAGCAACTGCCATCGTGGACGCGCCTGGACCTGGGCGCCCGCTATACGGCCAGCATTGCTGAGCGCGCCGTGACCTTGCGCGCGCGCCTGGATAATGTGACGGACAAGAACTACTGGGCTTCGGCTGGGGGCGCTTCCAACGCTGGCTACTTGGTGCTGGCCGCGCCGCGCACCGTCGTCGTCTCCGCCTCGGTCGACTTCTAAACGGCAATTCCATGCCCGGCAGGGGCGCCGCGCCGCGTGCGCCCCTGTGCAATCGCTTGTGCTTGGGCGACAATGCGCGCATGACACTGCGCCTCGCCCTCCTCTCCCTGTTGCTCTTCGCCACCGCCAGCACCGCCCTTGCCCAAAAGCAAGCCGCCTGCCCCTACGCCGCCTGGAAGAGCGGTTTCAAGGGCGATGCGCGGGCGCAAGCCACGTGTTTGCTGCGCCCTGTGAAACTGTATGCGCGCCTGGGCGACAGCGCGCCGCTGCCGGACTTTCTTGCCAGTCACATCGGCCAGCGCACGGGCATCGCCCCGGCCCGCCTGCGCGCCTGGCTAGCCGGGCAAGGCATAGCCGAGACGGACGTGGGTGGCGCCATCGACGCACCCCTGTCGCGCGCGGTGGGCCGGCTGGCGGCGCCCATGGCCCGCTTTTTCGTCATCCACGACACCAGCTACCCGAATTTCCTGGCGGAATCCATTCCTGCCCGCATCAACGATGCCAGCTGGGACTTCAACGACTTCAGCTTGCGCAATCCGGCGCTGGGCGGCGGCCCGAAAGGCCATGTCTACGTGAACCGCCTCGGCGATTCATTGTCGGTGCGCGACTTTGGCACGCCCGGCTATGCCAGCAAGCTGGAAAAGGACAAGCCTTCGTTGACGGGCCTGTTCCTGCACGTGGAACTGGTGCAGCCGCGCCATTCCGTGCCCGCTGGCGGCAAGGGCAACGACGGGCTGGCGCCCGATCCGGGCTTTACGCCCGCGCAATACGACCGGCTGGCCCTGCTGTACCTCGCCGCCAGCGTGCGCAAGGGCACGTGGTTGATCCCTGCCTTCCACGCCGTGCTCGATACGGGCTTTGCGAACGGTCATGATGACCCACAGAACTTTTCGCTGACCGAGTGGTCAGCCTCGCTTTCCCGCCTGTATGCGGCCTTGCGCCAGGCCGATACTGGACAATAAAGCGTTTCCCCGCCGGCTGATTAGGCGCATACTATTGCAAGCATAGTCACTGCGGTCAGGGAGGCCAGGTGAGCATCAGCTCGGATCATCATGCGGATCGCCAGGCCGGCGCGCACCAGCCACTGCAGCGCGCGCAGCGCCTCTTCGCCATGCGCGATGCCGTCCTCAGCGCCTGGGAACAGCACGTACGCGCCAGCGTGCGCGGCGCCGACCAGTTGCTCACGCCCATACTCATCAATACCTTGCCCGCCTTTTTCGACAACCTGGCCGAAGCCCTCACGCCGGGCCATCCGCGCGAAAACGCCGCCAGCAACAGCAATGTGCCCGCCGTGCATGGCAATGAACGGGCGCGCATGACCAATTACGGACCGGAACAGGTGATCCAGGAATACCAGATCTTCCGCGACTGCTTCGCCGCTACCGCGCATGCGTCCGGCATCACCCTGCGTCGCAAGGATTGGCAGGTGCTCAACGCCTCGATCGACGTGGGCATCCGCGAATCGATACGCGAATTTACCAGCATGCACGAAGGCTTCCGGCGCCGCATCGCCGCCGGCCTGTCGCACGACATGCGCAACCCGCTGGCCGTCATCAGCACCAGCGCCCAGTTGCTGCTGCGGCAGGCGGACCCGGAACGGGTGGTCTTGCTGGCGCACAAAATTGCCGAGCACAGCAAACGGCTCGACAGCATGATCGAGGAATTGCTCGATAGCCTCAGCTACCACCGGGGCCAGCGGCTGCCGCTGGCGCTGAGCCAGTTCGACGTGCTGCCCCTGATACACGCCGTGGCCGGCCAGGTCAACCTGCAGCGGCCCGGCAAATGCCAGGTCAGCGGGCAAGCCGTCACCGGTTGGTGGTGCGAAAACTCGCTGCGGCGTGCGCTGGAAAACCTGCTGAGCAATGCCCTCAAGTACGGCGATGATGCGCCCGTCAATGTGCACGTGGAAGCGGTCCACGAGCGCCTGATGCTCACCGTCCACAATGGTGGCCACGCCATCGCGCCGGAACAGGCCGAACGCATCTTCGACTACTTGCGCCGCGAGAATGACAGCCCCGCGCCGGGCTGGGGCATCGGCCTGCCCTTCGTGCAAAACGTGGCCGAAAGCCACGGCGGCAGCATCGCCGTCGACAGCGCACCCGAAACGGGCACCAGCTTCATCTTCGACGTGCCCGTCGATTGCCGTCCGTTCGTCCCGCCCGCCGGCGCTCCCAAGAGTGACAGCTAGCGCACCAAAGCGGTGCGAAGGACGGCGCGACGCCACAAAAGTGGTCATATTTACACCTTCCTGCAGCCGGCCCGCTGGCACGCTTCCTGCTGAGCTATACATAGACACGGCTCAAGGGAAATCACAACATGGCAAATTTTTTCAATGAAATGACTGCGGATGACGTGGGGGCGGACAGCAAGGTACGTGAACACTATCGTGAATTCGACAACTGGCTGGCGCAGCAATCACCCGAGACCATCGCCCGCAAGCGGGCCGAAGCCGACCTGACGTTCCGCCGCGTCGGCATCACCTTCGCCGTGTATGGCGACGATGCGGGCACGGAACGCCTGATACCGTTCGACACCATTCCCCGCATCATCCCCGCCGCCGAATGGGCGCAGATGCAGACGGGCCTGGTGCAGCGGGTGCAAGCCTTGAACATGTTCATCCATGATATTTATCATGAGCAAAACATCATCAAGGCGGGCATCATTCCCGCCGAGCAAATCTACAAGAATGCCCAGTACCGCCCGGAAATGCAGGGCATTGCCGTCGCTTCCGACATTTACGCCCATATCGCCGGTGTCGATATCGTGCGCGCGGGCAAGGGCGAATTCTATGTACTGGAAGACAATTTAAGGGTGCCGTCCGGCGTGTCCTACATGCTGGAAGACCGCAAGATGATGATGCGGCTGTTCCCGGAATTGTTCGCCCGCAACCGCATCGCGCCCGTCGACCATTACCCGGACATGCTGCTCGACAACCTGCGCTCCGTCGCGCCCATGGGCGTGGACGACCCCACCGTCGTCGTCATGACGCCGGGCATGTACAACTCCGCTTACTTCGAGCACGCGTTCCTGGCCCAGCAAATGGGCGTGGAACTGGTCGAAGGCAAGGATCTGTTTGTCAACGACAACTCCGTCTACATGCGCACCACGCGTGGGCCGAAGCGAGTCGACGTGATTTATCGCCGCGTCGACGACGATTTCCTCGATCCGCTGGCCTTCCGCTCGGACTCCTCGCTGGGCGTGCCGGGCCTGCTGTCCGTGTACCGCGCCGGCAGGGTAACCCTGGCGAACGCCATCGGCACGGGCGTGGCCGACGACAAGTCGATCTACCCCTTCGTGCCCGACATGATCAAATTCTACCTGTCGCAGGAACCGATCCTCAACAACGTGCCTACCTACCAGTGCCGCAAAGGGGCTGACCTGTCGTATGTGCTGGCCAATTTATCGAAACTGGTGGTCAAGGAAGTGCATGGTGCGGGCGGCTACGGCATGCTGGTGGGGCCGGCGTCCAGCCTGGCGCAGATCGAGGATTTCCGCCAGCGCCTGCTGGCCAATCCGGGTGGCTACATCGCCCAGCCGACCCTCGCCCTGTCCGCCTGCCCCACGTATGTCGAGGCCGGCATCGCGCCGCGCCACATCGATTTGCGCCCGTTCGTGTTGTCTGGCAAGACGATTTCCATGGTGCCAGGCGGCCTGACGCGCGTGGCGCTGGGTGAAGGCTCGCTGGTGGTCAACTCCTCGCAAGGGGGCGGCACCAAGGATACCTGGGTACTGGAAGAGACATCCGCTTTTGCAGGAGAGAAAACATGCTGAGCCGCACTGCCGATCATTTGTTCTGGATGGCCCGCTACACGGAGCGGGCGGAAAACACGGCGCGCATGCTGGACGTCAACATGCAGACATCGATGCTGCCGCAGTCCGAGCAGGACGCCGAGCAAGGCTGGCGCGCCACCCTGGGCATTTCCGAGCTGCAAAGCGCGTATGACCATCAATATGGCCGCTTCCACACGCGCGACGTGCTCGACTTCATGGTGCGCGACCCGAACAACCCGTCGTCCATCCTCGCCTGCCTGACGGGCGCGCGCGAAAACGCCCGCGCCGTGCGGGGGACGTTGACGACGGAAGTGTGGGAAATCCAGAACGCCACCTGGCTCGACATGCAGAAGCGTTTAAAAAGCAATCTGCTGGAAACGGACCCCAGCGCCTTCTTCGAATGGGTCAAATACCGCTCGCATTTGTCGCGTGGCGTGACTCTGGGCACCATGCTCAAGGATGAGGCCATCCATTTCATTCGCCTGGGCACCTTCCTGGAGCGGGCCGACAACACGGCGCGCATCCTCGACGTGAAGTTCCACGGCGCGCGCGACACCTCGAAAGACATCACCCAGCGCGACTTTTACTACTGGGCGGCGCTGCTGCGCTCGGTGTCCGGCTTCGAAATCTACCGCAAGGTGTACCGCGACGTGATCACCCCCGCGCGGGTGGCGGAGTTGCTGATGCTGCGCGGCGACATGCCCAGGTCTTTACTTGCCTGCATGGATGACGTGGTGGAAAACCTGAAGCATATCCGCAACGATGTGTCGGCCGATACAGAACGCTTCGCGGGCAAATTGCATGCGGAACTGAAATTTGGCCATATCGACGACATCATGAAGGCCGGTTTGCATCATACATTGACGGAGTTTCTGGAAAACATCTATGAGCTGGGCAACCGGGTCAGCCGCGACTTCCTCGTTCCCTTGGCGGCCTGATGCAGCTCACTATCCGCCACGAAACCCATTACGCCTACAGTGCGCCGCTGGCCTACACCATCCAGCAGCTGCACCTGACGCCGCGTATCGAGCCGCAGCAGCGGGCCCTCTCCTGGCAAATCACCACGCCGGGCCAGTGCCACGCCTACACGGATGCCTACGGCAATTTGTCGCACATGCTGACGATCAGCGGCAGCCATCAGTCGCTGAGCCTGGTCGCGCACGGCGTGGTGGAAACCATCTATCCGTACAAGGGACGCCTGAACCTGATCGATACCTTGTCGCCGCTGTTGTTTACCATGCCAACGCCCCTGACACAGGCCAACCCCGCCATCCTCGAACTGGCGGCCGCCAGCCTGCCCGACCGGCGCATGACGGCGGGAACGGGCCACTTGCTGCGCCTGGCTGAGCACATCGTCGGCAAGGTGGCGTATGAAAGCGGCGCCACCATGGTCACCACCACGGCCGGCGACGCGCTGGCGCTGGGGCGCGGCGTGTGTCAGGACCATGCCCATCTGTTCCTGGCCTGCTGCCACGCCTGGGGCATCCCGGCCCGCTATGTGTCCGGCTACATCGATCCGGGCACGACGGGCCATGCGGCCAGTCACGCCTGGGTCGATGCCTGGACGGAAGACACGGATTTCGCGGGCTGGGTCAGCATCGACGTCACGCATGCGCGCCTGATGACGGATGCGTATTGCCGCCTGGCCATCGGGCGCGACTACGATTCGGCGGCCCCCGTGCGCGGCGTGCGCCAGGGTGGCGGCACGGAAACTTTGCGGGTTGATGTGCAGATCGTGCCGGTGTAGTGGCAAGAATGAGGCTGGCCGGGCCTTGCCAGCAGGTGGCACGGCCAGGCTGGTGTAGAATGCTCCCACCTTTGACTTGATTTACGACGATGACTTATTGCATAGGCATGCGCCTGAACGAAGGCCTGGTCTTCCTGTCCGACTCCCGCACCAACGCCGGCGTGGATCAGGTGGGCACCTTCCGCAAGATGAGCGTGTTCGAGAACCCGGGCGACCGCATGCTGGTCTTGATGACGGCCGGCAACCTGTCAATCTCGCAAGCGATCCGCCAGATCGTCTCCGAACACGTGGATGCGGATGGGCGCAGCATCTGGAACGTGACCAGCATGTACGACGCGGCGCGCATCGTGGGCGACGCCGTGCGCACCGTGCACCAGCGCGAAGCGAAGGCCCTGGCCGACTGTGGCATCGATTTCAATGTCAGCATCATTTTAGGCGGCCAGATAGGTGCCGAGCGCTGCCGCTTGTTCCAGGTGTATTCGGCCGGCAATTTCATCGAATCGCACGATGAAAACACGTATTTTCAGATCGGCGAAGCGAAATATGGCAAGCCCATCATCGACCGGGTCATCAACCCGTTCACACGCCTGGACGAGGCGGCCAAGTGCGCGCTCATTTCCATGGATTCGACTCTGCGCTCGAACATTTCCGTCGGCTTGCCGCTCGATCTGCTCGTCTACGAGACGGGCAGCCTGGCCGTCACGCGCTTCGTCACCATCGATGAAAAGAACCAGTATTTCCGCATGATCCGCGATACCTGGGGCGAACAATTGAAACATGTGTTCGAAGGCATCGTCGATCCCGTGTGGAATGCGGCGCCCGAGACCACGACGAACGTGCTATCGTCCGCCAACATGCACAGCAAGCCCGTGCGCGTGGCCATCCCCGAACACGTGAGCCGCGGCGGCCTGACGGTGGCGCCCTTGCAATCGCTGGCGCAGCAGTTCAGCGACGACAAGCAGCATTGATCTGCCGCGCACCGCCTGCGCGCGGTGCTGGACAAGTCGCCTTGCGCGTGCTTTTATGGCAATATCGGTTGACATTCAATCCAGATTGACCTGAAAGGCAGGTGGCACATGGACTTGATCACTTCCGCTGTGGTGGCAGCCATCGGGCATGGCGCGCCCGGCCATGCATCCGAAGCCGTCGCCAGCAACTATCAACGGCTCAAGCTGGCCATCGCCAAGTTCGACGGTGCCGCCGCCATCCTGGCCGCCATCGCCGCGCTGGAAGCGGCGCCTGACGATGCCCGGCTGCAACTGGCCCTGTCGGCCGCCCTGGCCACGGCAAACGTCCCGGACGACATGGAAACCCTGTTTGCCGCGCAAGGCTTGCTTGATGTGCTGCAGCGCCCGCCTTCACCGCTGCCCGAAGTGGCAACGGCGCCCGCCCCGGCCGACAAAAGCGCCGTGGTCTCGAATTATGCGGTGGTCAAAGTGTATTTCGCCACGGACCGCCAGCGCGACGTGGGCAAGCCGCCGGCGCAGCGCTTCAGCGGCGAACGCAACGTCATGGGCGGCAATGGTCCGCTCAGCTATGGCAGCTGCGACATCAGCATCCCGCGCGACCACCGCATGGGCCAGCTGGAATCGCCGTCGCTGTGGCGCCTGGAATTTCGCGACGACCCGGCCAAGCACGTGGTGGTGCTGTCGGCCGAGGTGCTGGACCGTGCCAACTTCTTTGCAGCACTCAAAACCCGGATGCGCGCCTCGGCCGGCAAGAGCGCCTTTATCTTCGTGCACGGCTACAACGTGAGTTTCGAGGATGCGGCGCGGCGCACGGGACAAATGGCCTACGATCTGGGTTTCGACGGCGCGCCCGTGTTCTACAGCTGGCCGTCGCGCGGTGAAGTGGCCAGCTACACCATCGATGAAAACAATATCGAATGGAGTACGCCCCACATCACGGCCTTCCTGTGCGACTTTCTCGCCAGCACGGAGGCGGCGCAAGTGTATCTGGTGGGCCACAGCATGGGCAGCCGGGGCCTGGCGCGCGCCGTGGCCGACTTGCTGGCCGCGCAACCGCAGCTGGCGCAAAAGATCACGGAGCTCATCCTCTCCGCGCCCGACATCGACGCGGCGATCTTCAAGCACGATATCGCGCCGCAACTGGCCGGCGCGCGCAATCCCGTCACCCTGTATGCCTCGTCGCAAGACCTGGCCCTGGCCGCCTCGAAAGCCGTGCACGGCTACGCGCGCGCGGGCGACAGCGGCGCCGGCATGCTGATCGTGGCGGGCGTGGAAACCATCGACGCCACCGGGGTCGACACCAGCTTCATGAAGCACTCGTACTTTGCGGAAAAGCGCTCGGCCCTGTCTGACATGTTTTATCTGATACGCAACCAGGCGCGCGCCGACCAGCGATTTCTCGACCCCGTCGATACGGCCGCCGGCCGCTATTGGACGTTCAAACCCTGAGCCACGCCGTTCAATTGCACTTTTCGCTACTCCCAAGACGGCGGTAAACGCCTGGGGCGCTGCCTGTCCATAGCTTGAATGCCCGGCTGAACGTGGTGGGATCATCGAAGCCCAGGTTCTGCCCTATCGCCGCGATCGTCAAATCGCTCTTAATCAGCTGCAAAATCGCCATGTCGCGCCGCAACTCATCCTTTACCGTCTGAAACGAGCTTCCTTCTTCGGCCAGGCGCCGCGACAGCGTGCGGACGGAAAAATGCAGCGCCTTCGCACAAGAACCTATCGTCATCACATCGCCCAGGCGGGACGCCAGGTAGTCGCGCAGACGATGCGTGAGGATCTTGTCATTCAATGGCACGTACAGCCAATCGGCAGGCGCATTGCGCAAGAACTGGTTGAGCGCACTCTTGTCCTGACGCAGTGGCGCGCCCAGATGCTCGGAGCCTATGTACAGCGCAGTCTGGGCCTGCTCGAAATATATGGGGCCAGGAAATAAATACACGTATTCAGCCGCCCGGACCGGCCGGGGAAACGCAAAATCGGCACGCGCCAGCGGTATCTCGCGCCCTATCATCCATGAAGCGAGTCCATGCACCAGTTTCAGCATCAGCTCATGTACGAGCACCCGCTCTCCTTTTGGTGGCACATATTCGATCAGGGCAATACGGGTCAGTTGATTGTCGTGCGTGACATCAAAGCCCATGTCATCGAGCTGCAAACGGAAATAACGGACGAAACGATGCAGTGCAATATCCAGATTGGGTGCATCGAGCATCCCCAGGCAGAGAAACTTCAGCGTGCCATTGCGCAAGGGGCGGGAAAAAAACCGCGGTGTTTCGTCGTCGAGCAAGAGCGCAGTCTGGCGCAGCAAGGTGGAAAATTGCTCTATCGTAATGCGTCCCCCTTGCTCCAGCAATAATTCGGGCGCGATCTTGGCGCGCGCCAGGACCGTCCTGACCAGGTCCGAATCAGGATCGAGTCCTTCCAGCAAATCGGTGGCCAGGCTCACCGAAATGGTCGCGCTCTGGTGGCTCATTAAATAATGCAATGCAACATTTTTTCTCCCGAAATTTGGCATGAAATGCACATATTTAGGCCAATTCTGTCACTAATGAAAGTCAAGGGCAGAACTATAATCATCGCATAAATATGGATAAAAAGATAAAAACCGCCATACAACAAGGGAGACATTGCATGAACAAACTAGCGCGCCTCAGCCACTTTCAACCCATGTCCTGTGCGACCGCCATGCTCATGCTGGCCAGTTGCGGCGGCAGTTCCAGCGTGCCCGTTGTCGAGGCCGTGGCGCCGCCGACACTGGACGTCGTCGTCACGGCAGCGCAAATGAATGACAGCGACATGAGTAATCTGCTGTTTCGTCTCAAGGACGGCTCCACCGTCATGCTTCCGGCCGGCAAATTCCACTTTGACCGTCCCTTGATCATGAACACCAGCGGCGTGACGATTATCGGCAAAGGCAGCGGCAGCAATCCGGCCAGCGATACCATTTTGTCCTTTAAGGACGCCAGCAGCCGTAACGGCTTGCAGGTCAGCAATGTCAAGACCATTACGCTGAAAAATTTCGCGGTAGAGGATGCGGCCGGCAATGCCGTGTTTGTCTCAGCGTCGAGCAATGTGACCATGGATGGCTTGCGCGCAGAGTGGACCACCGATCCGACCAAAACGTCAAAAATGGCGTATGGCCTCTACCCGGTCAACTCCGACAATATCATCGTCAGGAACAGCAAGGTGGTCGGTTCGGAGGATGCGGGTATCTATGTCGGACAATCGCAAAATATTCGTGTCAGCAACAATGAAGTGTATTTGAACGTGGCAGGCGTGGAAATAGAAAACTCGCTCAATGCCATCGTGGAGAACAATGATTTGCATGACAACACGGGCGGCGTGCTGGTGTTCTCCCTGCCTGGCACCTATCGCTTTAAAAAAGGTTCCGGGGTTTTGATACAAAACAACAATATCCACGATAACAATACGCCGGTCGCCGATAATGCCACGGGCTTTGTCACATCGGTGCCGGTCGGTACCGGCATCATGGTGCTGGCGGCGGACAATACTGAAATCAAAAACAATGTCATCAAGAACCATAAGACCACCAGCATACTGGCGCTGAGCTATCAGGCGACCGGTTTCGCCATCAACGACCCGGACTACAATCCCTTCATCCATGGCCTGTATGCCTACGGCAATACCATCTCGCTATCGGGCTATGCGCCGGACGGCGCATTCAAGACGGAACTCAAACCCCTGGTCGATGGCCTGTTCGCGCAGCTGGCATCGAATGGCTTGCCGACGCTGCTGCCGTATGGCGTGTGGGACGGCATACTCGATCCGGCAAAAAGTAGCGGCCTGCTACCCTTGCCCGGCATGGGCGGCCTGGGCATCGGTGGCGTGGCCAGCGATGACAGCCGCATTTGCATCAAGAACAATACCTCGCTCGATACCCCCGTCATCGACACCGTGATTTCCTATGAGACGCTGGATATCAATCTCATCGGGCTGAAGTTGGGCGCCTCGGTCGAGGCGGGAGAAACACCGCCGGAAGCGATTGCCGGCATACCTGCCGAACTGTTACAGCCAAGCTTTCCTTTCGCGCCGCGCATGAACTGTCAATTGACGCTGCCAGCCATTCCAGCCTTTCCGATCATTAAGTAAGCAAACCAGGGCCGCTGCGCGTGCCCGCGCCACAGGGTGCAGTGTGCTTGCCATCCATTTTTGCTCGTCAGGAGTCCATGATATGAAGACCAGATTGACATTTTTTGCCGCACTTTTCCCCCTCATGTTTGCCATGAGCTTGCTAAGCGCCTGCGGCGGCGGCAAGACTGCCGAGGGTGATAGCTTTGCGTCCGAGGTGAAGCTCTTTGAACGCACCACCGCACCGGATAAACTATCCAGCTGGAATTTGGTGCAGAGCGATGGCAAGCTGATGCGGCTCAATGCCGCTACCGTGGCGTATGATCTGAACAGCCCCCTGTTTTCCGATTATTCCAGCAAGTTGCGCGCCATTTATCTGCCCAAGGGTGGCAAAATTACCTATAACGGCAATGGCGCCGACCCCTTTGTTTTTCCCAATGGCTCGGTCATCGTCAAGACTTTTTATTACCCGAAGGCCACAGGCAGCGATGCCAGCTACATCGGGGCACAGGCAGTCAGCCATCAAGCGGTGCAGGGCAACTCCATCGACCTGAGCAAGAACCATCTGATAGAAACCCGCTTGCTGGTCAAGCAGGCCGATGGCAGCTGGCTGGGCCTGCCCTATGTGTGGGATGACGATCAGAAAGACGCATCCCTGAAAATTGGCGGCGACGTCAAACGCGTAGAGCTGGTCAGCGATAATGCATCGCGTCAGAAAATCAGCTATAAAGTACCCAGCGCACAGCAATGCCAGCAATGCCACGCCACCACCTCGGCTGGCGGGGGCGCACTGCTGCCGATAGGCACCAAGGCACATAATCTCAACAAGACTTATCTGTATGGCGCGGGAGCAAAAAATCAGCTCGACAATCTCAACGACCTCGGTTTGCTGAGCGGCTATACCAGCGCTGCGGCCGCACCCAAGGCGGTCGATTGGAGCGATGCCTCGCAAACGCTGGATGCCCGCGCCAAGGGCTACCTGGAAGCAAACTGCGCGCACTGTCATTCCACCACTGGCCAAGCCCAGCAAAGCGGACTATTGCTTGGCTTTAACCAGACAGCCAATCCGCTGATCGACTCGATCAAGCGCGGCATCTGTAAAAAGCCGCTGGCATACGGTGGCCCGGGACTGCCCTACCAGTACGATATCGTACCGGGCTCGCCTGAAACCTCCATCTTGCTGTACCGCACCAGCCATACCGATTCAGAATCGGTGATGCCGGTGATCGGGCGCGCCTCCAATCACGCGGAAGCGAACGCCATGTTGAGCGCATGGATCGCGGGCATGGCCAAGGCCGAATGTTCGGTGCCCTGAGCCATGGCGTGATACGCGTCCCGCGCCCGCTGGCACTGCCCTCTACCCCGGGCATGCCAGCGGCGCCGGCATGCTGAATTGGCCGTTCAAAGCATGACGCGGCTTCATGCTTGTGAGCACGCATGCTAAGATACGGCCTAGAGGGTGGCAACGGGCACGGCGATGACGCCGCCAGCCGATCCCCCGCAAGCAGGCTTATTATGTTGACATCATCTTCCACACCGCACGCCGAATCGCTGATCCGCAACACCAACGCCCGCGTCACCAAGACACGCGTGAAGGTGCTCGACTTTTTAATGGCGCAAAGCCGTTCGCTGACCCACCATGAAATCCAGCAAGCGCTGTCGCAGGACAGCGATATCGATTCCGTCACCCTGTACCGGGTGCTGGAATGGCTGACGGAAAATGAACTGGTGCACCGCATCGCGGGCGCCGACCAGGTCTGGCGCTTCAGCGCCGGTGCGGGCCACCAGGCGCACGAACACGCGCACTTCCAGTGCACCAAATGCGCGAACGTCACCTGCTTCAATGAAGTCAAGCTGCCGCCGCCCGTGCTTCTGCCGGAAGGTTTCAGCGGCGGCGAAGTCGATTACCTGATCAAGGGCCTGTGCCCGCGCTGCAAGTAAGACCTTTCTGACATCACTTGAGCAGCAAGGCCAGGTGATGCTCGTCATAAAACAAGTCGCCCACGCGCATCGATCGCGGCTCCGTGCCATACGCGATAAATCCCAGCGATTCATACAGTTGCCGTGCGGCATTGTTTTCCGCATTCACACTCAAGTGCACCTGCATGATGGCAGGGTCCGTCTCGGCCTGTTCGATGCAGGCATTCACGAGACGCCGCGCCATGCCCTTGCCCCGCTGATGCACATCGACGAAGACGCCCCACAGCAAGGCCTTGTGCCACAGCTGGCGCAGCGATTCGCGCCGCAGGCCGGCAAAACCCACGAGACGATCGCCATCGAAGGCGCCAAAGCCGCGCTGCATGGAACCGCCGGCGATGCGCTGCGCGTGTTCTGCGGGCGTGCGCACCAGTTCATCCTCGCGCGACGAGGAAAACGCGCTGGGAGAGTCAAGGATGGCGCGCAGGCGCAGCGCGCAAAAGGCGGTGGTGTCGGCTGGCGTCAGCAGGCGGATGACGATATCGGGTGCGGGCATAGGAGGACTCGGCAGTTTTTTTCCATTATACCCACGCCCTTCCCTTACGCACGCACGCGGCGCAAGCCCAGCAAGGTCCAGCCGTACAGGGCAGCCATCAGCAGCAGCATGGCCGCGCCCAGCGCCGCCGTCCAGCTTTCCGGCAGGGACCAGGCTGGTTCCAGCTTGCCGGCAGCCATGTAAGCGGCCATCGCCACGCAGATGGCGACGATGGGCCAGCCCAGGCGGCGCCGGAACGCCCGCACGATATCAATCTTGCCGGTGCGCATGACCTTTGCCGTGACCCAGCCATCGAAGGTATCCGTCACGCCCATGCCCACGGCAAACACCGTACCAGTCAGCAAGGCTGGCCCCATGCCGCCCAGCGCGACGGCCGCATAGCCCCAGGCGGCCGCCTGCAAGGCCGTGTCGAAGACCAGCGCGAACAGCATGCCGACGAGGATGGCACCGAGCGGCCCGGAAACGCCCCGCAGCCAGCCTGGCAGCAGCCGGCCGCGCACCTCGGCCAGTTGCGCGCCGGCCAGCAAGCTGCGCGCATTCATGCCGGCGATGAGCAGCAACAAGGCGATGGGCAGCCACTCCAGCCAGCCGAAGACCACCTCTGATGGCGCAAATTGCCGCGAGGCCAGCGCCGCCACGGCCACGATGGGCAGCACGCAAATGCCATGCCCCAGCGCAAACAGCGCGCCCATCCACGGTGTCCAGCGCGCATGGGCGACCTGACTGCGCAAAGTGAGACCGTCGACGGCGGCCAGGTGGTCCGGTTCCAGGCCATGCCGCATGCCGAGCAGGAAAATCAGCGCCAGGGCGGGCAAGCCCGCTTCCACGCTCATGCGGCCGCCTGAGCCGGACTGTCCACTACGCAGCGGTCCAGGCCCCGCGTCAGCATGTCCTGCGGCAAGTCGCGGCCGATAAAAATGATCTTGCTGGCGCGCGTTTCATCATCGCGCCACGGCGCGCCCAGTTCCGAGCCCATCAGCATGTGCACGCCCTGGAACACGGCGCGGCATGGCAAGTCGGCCACGTACAAAATGCCCTTGTAGCGCATCAGCTGGCTGCCGAACAGTTGCACCACAGCATCGAGGAAGTTTTCCACCTGCAGCAGATCGAGGGGCCGGGACTGGTGGTAGACGAACGATTGCACGCCGTCCCCATGGCGGTGCCCCAATTCTCCGAGGAAATCCGGCTCCAGCTCGACGATGGCGTTCACATTGAAACCGCGGATGTTCAGGATGTCGCGCAGCGGCACATTGCCGAAGCGCACTTTCTGGATGCCAGCGCGGCCATTGATGGCGACCAGGCGCTGGCGCAGCGCGGCCAGCGCGTCCTTGCTGACCAGGTCCGTCTTCGACAGCAGGATGCGGTCGGCAAAGCCCACCTGCTCCTGCGCTTCCCTGTGCGCCGTTAATTGCTGCTGCGCGTGGCGCGCATCGACCACCGTCAATATCGCGTCGAGCATATAGCACTCGCTGATGGAAGGCTCCGCAAAAAAGGTTTGCGCCACGGGGCCCGGCGCGGCCAGGCCCGTCGTTTCGATGATCACGTGGTCGAAGGCGATCGTGCCCGCCGCGCGTTTCGCGTGCAGCTCGCCCAGGATGCGGATCAGGTCGCCGCGCACGCTGCAGCAGATGCAGCCATTGTTCATTTCCACGATCTGCTCGTCGCTGTCCTGCACCAGCAAGCCATGGTCGATGCTTTCGGCGGCGAATTCATTTTCGATCACGGCGATGCGCACGCCGTGATCGCCCTGCAATATTCGCTTGAGCAAGGTGGTTTTTCCGCTGCCGAGAAAACCCGTGATGATGGTGACGGGGATCAGTTCTGTCATGGTGTATTCCTGTTCCAGGTTAGTCTTCCAGTTCTTCCATGCGCTGCCATAGTGGAAACGGATCGGGCAGCCGGCGCCAGGCGGCCATGCCCTGGCGCGTTTCCGTGGTGTTGAGTTGACATTTTTTCAAGTCCGCCTCGATGGCGGCCTGGTCCATGTCTTGGCCGATGAAGACGAGTTCCTGGTAGCGGTCGCCATATGGCTCGCTCCAGCCCGCCTTCACTTCCGCCAGCGAGGCGGCATCCGTGGGCCAGCGTTCCTTCGGCACGGACGCCCACCACAGGCCCACGGGTTCGATATTCATCAGCTTGCCCGCGCCGGACAGGCTGGCCACCCATTCGGGGCGGCCAGCCAGCCAAAAGTATCCCTTGCTGCGCACCACGCCCGGAATCGGCTGCGAAATATACTCATGCAGGCGCTGCGCGTGGAACGGTTCCCTGGCCCGGTAGACGAAGCTGCTGATGCCATACGTTTCCGTCTCCGGCGTGTGCACGCCAGCCAGCTCCTGGGCCCAGCCCGGCATGGCGGCCGCCTGCTCCAGGTCGAACAGCTGCGTGCCGAGGATGGCGTCGAGCGGCACGATGGACTGGTTGGTTTCGATGATGCGCGCGCCGGGATTGAGGGCTTTTAAAATGGCCAGCACGCGCAGGCGCTCGTCGGCCGCCACCATGTCGACCTTGTTGAGGACGATGACATTGGCAAACTCGATCTGTTCCGTGAGTAAATTGGCCAGCTGGCGCTCGTCGCCCTCGCCCGCCGTTTCTCCCCGTTGCTCCAGGCTGTCTTCGCTGTGGAAATCCGTCAGCAGGTTGGCGCAGTCGACGACGGTGACCATGCAGTCGATGCGCGCCACGTCGTTCAAGCTGTCGCCGTGCTCGTCCTCGAAGTCGAAGGTGGCGGCCACGGGCATCGGCTCGCCCACGCCCGTCGATTCGATCAATAAGTAATCGAAGCGGTCTTCAAACGCCAGGCGCCGCACTTCCAGCAGCAAATCGTCGCGCAAGGTGCAGCAGATGCAGCCGTTCGACATTTCTACAAGTTTTTCTTCCGTGCGCGACAGGGCCGCGCCCGCCGCCTCCGCACTGTCCTTGACAAGCGAGGCATCGATATTGACTTCGCTCATGTCGTTGACGATGACGGCCACGCGCTTGCCTTCGCGGTTGCGCAGTATGTGGTTGAGCAAGGTGGTCTTGCCGGCGCCGAGAAAGCCGGACAGGACGGTGACGGGGAGTTTGCGCTGTGGCATGGGGATTCCTTCGGCTGGCTGAGTTGCTGGGTTGGCGATGGTCGCATTAATGCAAATGAATTGCGTTTTCGAATTATAATGCAACTAACTTGCATTTGTATGGCGATCTTTGCCTGCCACCGTGAAAAAGAGGAATCCATGCGCTACCAGCAGGATCAGGATCCCGGCCCTCGACGTGCTAGAGTGCGAGCTCGTCGGCGATGCCATCGAAGTAAGCGCATGAAGGCTGAACTGTTGTCGACAGCCCCTGGATGATGCGATGAAGACTGGTTTTGCCCCTCGTGCAGACATACAGCCGTGCTTCTCAGCCGCGCGGCCGCGTGAGCATCACATCGGCTGGCTTCGATTTTACTAAGTAGGTCGCAATAAATTATTGTGATTTCTGACTTCCATAACCGGTGCTCTGCGGTGTTGCCCGCTGCTAGCAGTGCTCGCAATGCGTCGCAGCTGGCGCCTTGCAGAGCGCCGGTTCTGTTCGTCATAACTTCACAATAATTTCCCACGACCTACTTAGCCCTTAGCAAGCCGCTCTTAAATATTTTATTCTCGCCTAGTCCAATGAAAAAAATACTGATAATAAGCCTGCTCGCTCTCATCTCCATATATGCTTTTAAGCAAATGATTTACAACCCGTATATATGGAAACAAACCATTAACAGCCCTGAGCATAAATTGCAAATTGGAAGTTTTATTTTCAACAAAAAAACAGGGATTAATGGTGGAAGCCAAAGCATTCAAACGGATTATTACATTTTCAAAGTAATAGAGATCAATGGCGATCATGTTCGGCTTTCTGTTGTCAGGCAATTGTCGAAAAATAACACAATTTCACAATCCGACTTCTCGACCACAAAAGAGAATTTTGAATATTTAAAAAAACATATCAATGAAATTACAATTACAGGAATATTGACAAAAGACTTATTTACTGGAGATTATGAGCTATATACCGTGAATGATTATTTGCTGAAGAAGTATCCTTCATTGGAAAAATCAAGGTATTACTTCGAAGATATCCCTGAAGATATGAAAAATTTGCCGTTGCCGACAGACAACAACAAACTACAGGATTATTTTAGTATAATCTATTCCAAAAAAGAAATTATTGAAAATGGCAAGCTTGTTCCCTGGGTTTTAAATAATAGCAACAATCCCGTATTAGCCAAAAACTCATCAGAAAATATAGATTTGATACAAAATTAGATTTTTTGGCGCGCTTGATCAATTGTGCTTGCATGGCGCGTGAAGATACTCCATCTTGCCACAGTTAAATTTTCACAATCACCAAGGAATCGATGTTCTTACGTAACTCCACAAGGCTTCTTGCCTTACTTGTTTTGATGATGGGCAGTGCCATTGCCGCAGACATAAAAAAGCCGATCCAGCACTATCTTTACTTTAATCACCGTGAACTGAACGGGGAAAACATCCGCTCGGATAAAGCGTTAAACGATCCCCGCTTCCGTGGCGCGCAAATCGTCTACACCTGGCGCAGCCTGGAACCGCAACAGGACCGGTATGATTTTGCGGCGATCCGCCACGACATCGCCTATCTCGATTCAATCGGCAAAAAACTGTGGATACAACTGCAGGAAAAATCCTTCACGCCGCGCCATAATGTGCCGGCCTATTTGCTCAGCGATCCCCTGTATCAGGGCGGCATCATCAAGCAAAGCATGCTCTCGGCGCCGGAGCGCGACCCGCACAAACCGGTGACGGATGATGAATACGGCTGGTCGCCAAAGATGTGGGAACAACCGGTGCGCGACCGCTACCAGCGCTTGATCCGGGCGCTGGGCCAGGAATTCGACGGGAAAATCGAGGGCATTAATTTCAGCGAAAGCTCGATCGACATCGGCGTCGAGGACAGTAAAGGAAATACGATTTTTCCCGATGATTTCAAACCGCAACAGTATGTCGATGCCATCAAGGAAAACATACGGGTGCTGGCCGGCGCCTTTCCTCACACCACCACCATGGTGTATTTGAATTTTTTGCCAGGCGAATGGCTGCCGTGGACCGACAAGGGCTATATGCGCAGCGTGTTTGCGCAAGCGCAAACGCTGCAGATGGGCGTGGGCGGCCCCGACCTGATGCCGTATCGAAAAAGCCATATGGGCCAAAGCTACGGCTTCATCAAGGACTACCCGGCCGATCTGGTCAAAGGCATGGCCGTACAGGACGGCAATCTGCGCCAGATCAATCCCCGCACCGGGAAAAAAAACTCGGTCGAAGATTTGCTCAATTTTGCCCGCAATTACCTGGGCCTGGACTATATTTTCTGGGTGGAGGATGAACCTTACTTCAGCAATGAAGTGCTGAAAAAACTGCCGGCGCATTGAGACCGACTCACCCATGGCGCGCCAGCGTGGCGCCATGCGCCCTGCCACACTGTCATGGTGGCGTCATATCCCCGCGTTACAGTCGCGTCCTTTGAATCTTTCCGAGGGCGGTAATGAAAACAAATTGGGTCATGCTGGCAGCGCTGGCAAGTGTGGGCTTGGTCGGCTGCAACGGCGGTTCGACGACGGCGCAGGTCATTCCCGAAGGCACGACGGTCACGGTGGCCTTGCTGGAAACCACCGATATCCACTCGAACGTCTTGAGTTACAACTATTACGCGCTGGCCGAAGACACCAGCCTGGGCCTGGAGCGCACGTCGACCCTGATCCAGGCGGCGCGCACGGAAAATCCGAACAATGTGCTGCTCGACGATGGCGACGTCATCCAGGGCACCCTGCTGGCCGACTTGCAAGCCGTGGCCGCGCCCGTTCCTTGCAGCGGCACGCTGGCCGTGCACAAGGCCATGAACGCGCTGAAATACGATGCGGGCGGCATGGGCAACCACGAATTCAATTATGGCTTGCCCTACCTGAGCCAGATCACCAACACGGATTTCGGCATACCCGGCGTGGCCAAGCCGACGGGTACTTGCGGCGCGCCCGCCTTCCCTTCCGTGCTGAGCAATGTCGTCGGCGTGCCCAGCGGCAAGCCCATCTTCCAGCCCTACACCCTGCTGCCCCGCGATTTCGCCGCCACGGCGCCCGATGGCAGCAAGCTGAGCGTGAAGATCAATGTGGGCGTGCTGAGCTTTGTGCCGCCGCAAATCCTCGAATGGGATCAAAAAGTGCTCGCTGGCAAGGTCAGCGTGACGGGCGTGCAGGAAGCGGCCAGGCAATATGTGCCGGAATTGCGCAACAAGGGCGCCGACCTCGTCGTGGCCCTGTCGCATGGCGGCCTGGACACGAGCGCCTACAGCCCGAAGATGGAAAACGGCAGCTATCACTTGACCAGCACGGGCATCGATGCCCTGATGATCGGCCATTCGCACTTGATCTTCCCGAAAGGCAAGGAAGAAGGCGCAGCCGCGCTGGACGCCTCGTTTGCCGCC
Source organism: Janthinobacterium sp. SUN073 (assembly GCF_030397665.1). GTDB lineage: Bacteria > Pseudomonadota > Gammaproteobacteria > Burkholderiales > Burkholderiaceae_D > Janthinobacterium. Next base: position 113,212 of record NZ_JAPUBT010000002.1, read on the forward strand.
TTCCCCGCCAGCGCGAAGATCGACGCCGTCAATGGTTTCGTGAACGGCGTGCCCACCGTCATGGCGCAAAGCTGGGGCCGCCGTTTGGGCATCATCAAGCTGACTTTGGCGTACCAAGGCGGTAAATGGGTGGTGCAGCCGGCCAAGACGACGGTGGAATCGCGCGGCTTCAAGTATACGGATGGCAAGACTCTGGTGAAAGCCGACCCTGCCATCGCGCCGCTGGTGGCCACCGAACACGCTGCCACCATCGCCTATGCCAAGCAGCCGCTGGGCATCAGCACGGATTTCGAAATGTCCGCCTACTTCGCGCTGGTGGGCGACGTCAGCGCCATCCAGCTGGTGAACCAGGCACAGCTCGACTACGTGAAGAATTTCATCGCCACCAGCACGGATGCGACCTTGTCCAGCTACAAGAACATCCCCGTCATCTCGTGCAGCGCGCCATTCAAGGCTGGCCGCAACGGGCCATCCGATTTTACGGACGTGGCCGCAGGTGCGACGCCGGCCGCGCCAATCGGCTTGCAGGTGCGCAATCCGGGCGACTTGTATTTATATAGCAACAACAACTTGCAAGCCGTGAAAATCAAGGGCGCGGACTTGAAGGCGTGGCTGGAAACGTCGGCCAAGCAATTTGGCCAGATCGACCCAAGCGCCACGGCCGAACAGGACCTGGTACCGTCGTATGGCACGATTTACAACTACGACGTGTTCTATGCGGAAAACAATGCGCTCACGTACCAGATCGACGTGACGAAAAAGCCGGGCAGCCGCATCGTCAACCTCACCTACAAGGGCGCAGCCGTGGCCGATGGTGATGATTTCATCGTCGCCACCAACGATTACCGCGCCGGTGGCGGCGGTGCCGTACCGGGCATCGATGGCAGCAAGACCATCATCAAGTCGCCCGATGCGAACCAGGCCGTGGTCAGCAATTATCTGGCGTCGCTGAGCACCAAGGGTGGCAAGGTGACCCTGGCAAGCAATGGCAGCGCGCGCAGCTGGAGCTTCGTCAAGACGGCCACGGCCGGTCCCGTGATCCTGCGCTCGGCACCCGGTCACCTGGCGCTGGCGCAAGGCAGCGGCATCGCCAACGTGGCGGCCGAAGGCGGGCTCGACGCCAGCGGTTTCGCCAAGTACCGCATCGACCTGAGCAAATAAGGTCCAGGGGCCGGCACAAAGGATGTGCTGGCCTGTTTTGATGAAAGGTGTCCAGATGAAACACGCACTCTCCCTCCCCTCCGTCGTGCTGGCCGTCGTGCTGGCCGCCTGCCAGGCATCGCCGCCACCTACGCCGGCGGAAATCGAAGCCGTCGCCATGCACGCGCGCCAGGCGGGCGATCAGCAGGCCGAGCGCAAGGTCCGCAGCTGGGCCGGCAAGGACATGCCCGTCGCCGAGCGCGAACTGGCGCTGATTTACCAGGCCCGTCCCGAGCGCCGCGCCGAAGCGCTGAGTCTGTTTGAGCAGGCGGCCCGTGCCGGCGATACGGAAGCGGCCTTCGAACTGGGGCAAATGCGGCGCGCGGCCACGCCCGGCCAGGCCTGGCTGTGGTACCGGCAAGCGGCGCATCAAGGCCATGCCAAGGCGGCCTTGATGCTCGGCCTGCTGGCAGCCAACGGCGAAGGCGTGCCGCAAGACCCCGTGATAGCGGCACGCTGGCTGGAAAAATCGAGCGAACTGGGCAATCCACATGCCATGTTCCTGCTGTACAACGCCTACCGCGAAGGCCGCGGCGTGCCGCGCGACCTGGCCAAGGGCCATGCACTGCTGGAAGAAGCGGCCCACCATGAGTACCCGCCCGCCATCCAGGAACTGGCCATGACGGTGCAGGCGGACGACGCCCTGCGCGCAGGCCACCTGATGAAGGAAGCGACGGAACACCGGCACAATAACTGGAACAAGTTTTAAGCCAAGGCGCTAGCGCGCCAGAAAATCACGTTACGCTTTGCGCTGGGTCAATCGTGTTGGACTGGACCTTGCCGAGAGGCTATGATGGTCTAGCTGCTTCCGTGGAGGCGGCGGGCTGTTGCCAGCCTCGAAATTGCACGCTGAATTTGCTTTTTAGAAATTTGTTACTCTGGACCCGCCAAGGTGAGCGTCGTACTGCTCAGCCCAGCCAGTGTTTGGGTAGGCCCTGGCTCGTCCGTTGACCTCCCTATAAGAAAGAGTCCAATGAAAAAGCTGACCACCGCCTTTGGCGCACCTGTCGTCGACAACCAGAACATCCAGACGGCCGGCCCCCGTGGCCCTGCCCTGCTGCAAGATGTGTGGTTCCTGGAAAAGCTGGCCCACTTCGACCGCGAAGTCATCCCCGAGCGCCGCATGCATGCCAAGGGTTCCGGCGCGCACGGCACGTTTACCGTCACGCACGACCTCACGCGCTATACGCGGGCAAAAATCTTTGGCGCCGTGGGCAAGCAAACCCCCATGTTTGCGCGCTTTTCCACGGTGGCCGGCGAACGGGGCGCGGCGGACGCGGAACGCGATATCCGTGGCTTCGCCCTGAAGTTCTACACGGAAGAAGGCAACTGGGATTTGGTCGGCAACAACACGCCCGTGTTCTTCATGCGCGACCCGCTGAAATTCCCCGATTTGAACCACGCCATCAAGCGCGACCCGCGCACGGGTTTACGCAGCGCCAACAGTAACTGGGACTTCTGGACTTCGCTGCCGGAAGCGCTGCATCAGGTGACGGTGGTGATGAGCGACCGGGGCTTGCCGCGCAGCTTCCGCCACATGCACGGCTTCGGCAGCCATACCTTCAGCTTCCTGAATGCGCAAAACGAGCGTTTCTGGGTCAAGTTCACCTTCAAAACCCAGCAAGGGATACAAAACCTGACGGACGCCGAAGCCGAGGCGCTGGTGGGCAAGGACCGCGAAAGCTCGCACCGCGACCTGTACGAGAGCATCGAAAACAAGGACTTCCCCCGCTGGACGCTGTACGTGCAGATCATGCCGGAAAAAGAGGCAGGCACGTATCACCTGAACCCCTTCGACCTGTCGAAAGTGTGGCCGCACGGCGATTATCCGTTGATCGAGGTGGGCGTGCTGGAACTGAACCGCAATGCCGACAACCACTTTGCCGAAGTGGAACAGGCCGCCTTCAACCCGGCCAACGTGGTGCCCGGCATCAGTTTTTCGCCGGACAAGATGCTGCAAGGCCGCTTGTTTTCGTATGGTGACGCGCAGCGCTACCGTCTCGGTGTCAACCACAGCCATATTCCCGTCAACGCGCCGAAGTGCCCGTTCCACAGCTATCACCGCGACGGCCAGATGCGCGTCGACGGCAACCAGGGCGGCACCCTGGGTTATGAACCGAACAGCGAACAGGAATGGGCCGAGCAGCCCGACTTCCGCGAACCGCCGCTGAGTATCGAAGGCGCGGCCGATCACTGGAACCACAGGGTCGACGAGGATTACTATTCGCAGCCACGGGCCCTGTTCCGCCTGATGACCGCGGCACAGCAGCAAGCCTTGTTCGACAACACGGCGCGCGCCATCTCGGGCGCCTCGGAGCAAGTCAAGCAACGCCACATCGGCAACTGCACCCTGTGCGACCCCGCGTATGGTGCGGGTGTGGCCGAAGCGATAGCCCGCCTGAGCAAATAGGCTCAACGCAAGCATGGCAAGGAAGGCCCGCAAGCGGGCTTTTCTTTCCTTCCATATACGCCGCCACGCCCTACCAGCGCTGGATATCGATCTGACCCGTGATGCTCGTTTCCACCGGATAACCGTCGACCTGCGACGGCACGCGCCGCTTGACGGACGCATCGCGCAAATACACGACGAGGGCTTCGCCGCCGATGGCAGTCTGCCCCAGGCTGACGCCTTCGACGCCATCTATCGCCATCAGGGCCCGCTCGTTGCGCCGCTTTGCCGCTTCCAGCCGGCCGGGCGGCGGTGCGGCATGCGCGAAGCCCGCCACCGCGTGGCTACTCGCCTCGTCAGGTACATACGGCATGGCCGCATCCTCGAAGACGGCGTAAGGCGCTGTTACAAATTTGCTGTTTGACATGACACATCCTCCTGATGCTGCCCATGGCACGCGTGGAACACGGAGGCACGGCAGCGCCTCTTGCCCGCCAGGCCATGCATGGCAGCGACGCCTGACCCTATCATCATCGTGCAAAAGGTGGCGCAGTGCAAGGAAGCATCACGCCGGCGCGCCGTTTTCTGTGACCCTGCTCAAGTGTACAAATTGATGTCGAGCGCCACCACCACCCTGCGCATCTGGTTGGCAAACGTGATATTGCCGCCGCCGGCAAACAGCAGACCGACGGGATTGCGCTGCTGGTTCCAGGTCCAGATGGACGAGCCGGAGTCGCCGCCCGCGCTGAATGCCCCGCTGACGCCCGTAATGGCGATCTGGTCCTGGAACAGTGCGATCCTGCCGCCGCCATAATTGACGTTGATGGTGGCGCCCAGGCCCGTGATGCGGCCCTGCGTCAATTGCGTCGTGCGTCCGGATTTGCCGACCAGCATGCCCAGCGCGGGCGCTGCCAGCGCGTTGCTGATGCGAAAATAGGCCGGCACGCCACCGCTCAGGTAGACCAGTTCGCGACGCACGCGGTCTGGCCAGGCCCAGCCGGTGGCGCAATCGACAAAATTGACGCCGCCACTGAAATTGATGGGCACGAAGCGTTCGAGCACGGCCACCTGGTCTTGCGGGCAGCGCCCGCCATCGATGGGGCCCGGCTGCACGATGCAGTCGTTGAACGCGCCGCCGTTGGAATTGGCCAGCACGTGATTATTGCTCAGAATCATCAAACGGCTGTTGCGCGGCGCGCTGCGCCCCACGGCCAGGCAGCCGATGGTGCCGGCAGTGATGCGGAAATGCCCGACCGACACGCCGCCCGGCGCCGGACGCAAGCGGAAACGGTGCGGTTGCGCGTCGATCACGCCCGTGACGACAATATTCACGGGCACCCTGTCGCTGGCCACGGCGCGCACGCCCATGGCCCCCACGATGGCGGCCTTGGCGCGGTCGACGGAAGTGGGTTCGGCCACGTACAGGGTCAGGGCCGGCAAGCCCGGCTCGCCGGACGAACTGTCGCTGGCGCCCTCGCCCAGGCCGATGGACACACCCTGGATATTGCCGCCGTCGCTGAAGGCGTCGGCGGCGCGCACGCCGCCCGCATGGGAAATGGACTGGCGCATGCCGTCTTCGATGCTGCGCTTGATTTCCAGCAATTCCATGCTGACGCCGCTCAAGGCGTCGGGCACCTCCGAGACGGATGCGCTCTCGATCGTATTGTCGTCTGCGCCGGGGGCGGAGAATTGGCCGATGGCCTCTTCATCGTCCGCGCTTTGTCCCTGGCCGCTGCTGCCGGGTGGGGCGCTGAAACCGCTATCATTGCCGATCATCATGTTCTCCTCGTGGGGTGCTCCGGATATCCAGTGTGGACGGGCCGCGCCGGCCGGTATTGATCTGGATTGAATTGCGCAGGCGCGTGACCGCCCTGCGCCAACGGGGCCAAGCGGGCAAAAATAGTTCCCTCGTCAAGGTTGAGCGAGATCAGGCGTGCGGGCAGAGGTGCCGCCGTATACTGGGCCGACAGGCTGGAACCGGGCCTGCTCCACGGCAGCAAGGTTAGCAACAACAGCAATGCCAGCAACGGCATGGATGGGGAAACAATGACGAGCCCTGGTACGACACGCCACGACGATGCGCCTGCGGGCGAGCAAGCTGGCCAGCATGCCGGTTTTGTGCAAGGCATGGCGGCCTGGGCGGAAAAACACCGCATCAGCCCCTGGCGCGGCAGTTTTGCCGACTTTATCGAGCAAATCCTGCCCGGCCGCGCGGCCCTGCTGACGCGCAGCGCGCACCAGTACCTGTGGGACATGATGCGCTGGAACGGCCAGACCGATGAGAGCGGGCGCTACCGCTGCCGCCTGTTCGACGACGAGCTGTTCGGCATCGACGAGGCGATCGACCGCGTGGCCGCCTACTTCAAGGCGGCTGCCGCCGGTTCCGAAGTGGGCCGGCGCATGCTGCTGCTGCTGGGCCCGCCGTCGGGCGGCAAGTCGACCCTGGTGATCCTGCTCAAGAGGGGGCTGGAAGAATACAGCCACAGCAGCGAAGGCGCCTTGTACGGCATCGCCGGCTGTCCCGTGCATGAATCACCGCTGCACTTGGTGCCGCACAGCATGCGCGCCGACTTTCGCGCCAGCTATGATGCCGAGCTGCATGGCGAACTGTGTCCCCATTGCCGCGCCCGCCTGGAAGAACAGTACGCGGGCGACTTCCTGCGCATGCCCGTCGAACGCATCCACCTGTCCGAGGCGGGCCGCTGCGGCATCGGCACGTATGCGCCGCACGACCCCACCACGGCCGACCTGGCCGACCTGGTCGGTTCCGTTGACCTGTCGAAGGTGGCGCAGTATGGCGACGAAGGCGATCCGCGCGCCTGGTCCTGGTCCGGCGCTGTGTATGCAGCCAGCCGCGGCATGCTGGAAATGATCGAAATCCTCAAGGTCAAGCGCGAATTCCTCTATTTACTACTCACCCTGACGCAGGAAAAGAATGTGAAGGTGTCGCGCTTTCCCCTGATTTACCTCGATGAAACCATCCTCGCGCACACGAACCTGGCCGAGTTTCGCAAATTCCTGCAAGAAAGTGAAAACGAGGCGCTGCTCGACCGCATGGTCATCGTGCAAGTGCCGTATACGCTCAATTACCGCGAAGAGGCGCGCATTTACCGCAAGCTGATCCTGGCGGCCGCGCCCGCCTTCCGCGACGTGCACCTCGATCCGCACGTGCTGCATGCGGCGGCCGTGTTTGCCATCCTCAGCCGTCTGCCCGAAGGCGAGGCCAAGGAAGCCGAGCTGGTCAAGAAACTGCGCGTGTATGCGGACGAAGACGTCGACGACTTGCAGCATGCCGACATCCGCCGCTTGCGCGAGCGCGACAAGGCGCCCGACGAAGGCTTGTCGGGCGTGTCGCCCCGTTTCGTCATCAATGCCCTGTCACACGCCATCATTTCCGCTCAGCGCAACAGTCTCTCCACCATGGATGTGCTGCTGGCCCTGAAGGATGGCATCGAAAGCGATGCGCGCATCGAACCGCGGCGCAAGCGCCAGTGGGTCGATTACCTGGTGCTCACGCGCAAGGATTTCTATAACCGCTGGGTCAAGGCCGACGTGCACAAGGCCCTGTTCGTGTCGTTCGAGCAAGAAGCACAAGACTTGCTGAGCAAGTATCTGGATGAAGTCGAAGCCATGCTCGACAACCGCCAGATCCGCGATCCCATCACCAGCGAAGAACGCCGCCCCGACGAGCGCTTCCTGCGCGCCGTGGAAGAAAAAATCCATATCAGCGACTCGGGCAAGCAGTCGTTCCGCCAAGAAGTGGTGCGCAAGGCCATGGGCGCCTTCAAACGAGGCGAGCCCTTTGGCCTGGGCAGCCACGCGCAATTGCACGATGCTATCCAGCAATATCTGTTCGAGCAGCGGCGCGACGTGCTGCGCCTGGTCGGTTCGGCCAAACGCCCCGACGATGACGTGCGGGCCAGGATCTCCGCCGTCGAGCAGCGCCTGGTGGACGAATACGGCTATGACGCGCATAGCGCGCGCGAAGCGCTCAACTACGTGACCACCTTGCTGGCACAGGAATAATCATGGCCGCCACGACTTCGCCAGTGTCCACCGCGCCTGCCCTGGCCCAGCCCTGGTACGGCTTGTTCTCGCGCGGCGCGCGCGACTGGCTGCGCCACAACCAGAAAGTACGCGACGCCGTGCAGGCGCACTTGCCCGAGCTGATCGCCACACCTGACCTGATCGGCGGACCGCAGCAGCGCACGGTACAAGTGCCCATGCGCCTGCTCGACCATGCGCGTTTCCGCCTGGCGCCCGCGCGCAACCATGTGGGCGCAGGCCAGGGTGAAGGCCAGCCCGGTGATATCCTGCGCGCGGCGCGCCCAGCCGCCACGGGCGAGGCCGGTGCGCCAGGCGGCGATGGCGAGGGAACGGTGCGCCTGCTGCTGGAGTTTCCCATCGACGATATCCTAGACTGGCTATGGGAAGCCTTCGCCTTGCCAAACCTGAAACCGCGCCACCTGGGCGCGATCGACGACGTGCGGCTGGTACGCAGCGGCCTGGACCGGCATGGCGCCCGCTCGCGCCTGGACCGGCGCCGCACCGTCAAGGAAGCGATCAAGCGGCGCGCCCTGCAAGCCCAGCCCGTGCCCTTCACCAATGATGACTTGCGCTACCGCCAGGTGCTGGCACAGCCCCGGCCCAGCACGAATGCCGTCGTGTTTTTCGTGCTGGACGTGTCGGCCAGCATGGCGCAAGCCGAGCGCAAGTTGGCCAAATCCTTCTTTTTCTTTGCCTTGCAGGGCTTGCGGCGCAGGTATGCGCGCGTGGAAACGCGCTTCATCGCCCATACGACGCGGGCCTGGGAATTTTCCGAAGCCGAATTCTTCCAGGTCAATGGCATGGGTGGCACCATGGCGTCCACCGCCTTTCGCCTGAGCCGCGAACTGCTGCAGGAACACTACGCGCCGGGGCGCTATAACGCCTATCTGTTCTATGCCTCCGATGGCGAAAATTTCAGCGAAGACCGGGCGCCCGCCAGCCTGGCCTTGCGCGACCTGGCCGCCTTGCTCAGCTATATGGGCTATGTGGAAACCTTGCCCGGCGTGCCGCGCAGCCTGGAAACGGAAATGCACAGCCTGTGCGCCGAGCAGGAACGGCAGGGTTTGCCCTTGCACAGCAGCATCCTCAGCAAGCCTGACGATGTGTGGGCGGCCATCCGCACCTTTTTCCAGCACGAAGCGGCCGACACGGAGGCCGCATCATGACGCGGCCTGACGCGCGGAACCACGGCGGTGCGCCAGACCAGGCCGACAAGGCCGACAGAGTCGACACCATGGGCCTGGACGGCTACGCGGCGCGCATCGAAGCACTGGCGCGCGAGCTGGGCCTGGCATTTGCGCCCGTCGAGTTCGAGCTGGTGCCGGACAATTTCATGAACGAGATCGCCATCTATGGCTTGCCCGTGCGCATGCGCCACTGGTCGTTCGGCGTGCGCTACATCCACCAGCTCGTGCATCAGAAGATGGGCAATTCGCACATTTTCGAAGTCATGTTTCCCGGCGACCCTTGCCATGCCTACATGGCGGAACACAATTCCGTGGCCGAAAACACCCTCGTCACGGCGCATGTGCTCGGACACGCCGATTTTGCCAGCCGCAATGCCCTGTTCCTGCGCTTCGGCGCCATGGCGGGCCAGCACATCCTGCAACAAAGCGCGGCGCGGGCGCAGCGTCTTGAAGCGGCGCTGCACCGCCATGGCCAGGAACAGGTGGAAGCCGTGCTCGACGCGGCACTGGCGCTGGAGCAGCATGTCGACATCCATGCCGAGCTGCACCGCCCGCCCTATGCTGCGGCATCGGGGCCAGCCGGCGGCGCGGGCACGCCAGGCAAAGCCGCCGCAGACGATCCGTTTGACCGGCGCTACCGGCGCTTGCCCGGTGAGGCCGCCACGCTGGCGGCGCGCGAGGCGGCACGGGCACGCGTGACGCAGCGTCCGCTCCTGCCGCCGCAAGCCGAGTACGATTTATTATGGTTCATCGCACAGCATGGGCCGGAGCTGGCCGACTGGGAACGCGACATTTTTTTGGCCGTGCGCGAAGAGTCGTTTTACTTCTATCCCGTGTACGCCTGCCAGATCATGAACGAAGGCTGGGCCTCGTACTGGCATGCGCGGCTGCTGCGCGAAGCCGACTTCCTGCCCCCCGCATTGTATCTGTCCGCCATCAAGTCGCATTCGGACGTGGTGCGCCCTTACGCGGGCGAGCACCAGCAGGCGCTGGCCGTCAATCCCTATCACCTGGGCTTTTGCATGTGGGAACACATCATCGAGCGCGAAGGACTGGCGCGGGCGCGCCAGATTTGCCGCGACGACGATGACTGCAGTTTCATCCGCAACTATCTGGACGGGGAGCTGGCTGACCGTCTGGGCCTGTTCGTGCATGAAAGCCGCCGCGACGGTGAAACGCGCCTGGCCAGCCGCGACTTGCGGGCTATCCGCGAAGCCATCCTGGCGCCCAAATACAACTATGGCGCGCCGTGTATCGCCGTCACCTTGCTCAACGACGACGGCAGCCTGGTGCTGCGCCACGATCACCAGCGCGATGGGCGCGGCCTCGACCTGGAGCGGGCGGAACAGGTGCTGGCGTATATCGCCCGCATCTGGCGCCGCCCCGTCACCCTGCATACGGCCGATTTCCGAGGCACGCCCCGTGCCCTGCACAGCAAGAGCGACGGCGTGCCCGAACCGCCCAAGCCAGCAACACCGCCAGCCCAGACAGCGGCACCCGTGCAGCGTTAAGCGGCGAACCCGGCGCAGGCCCGGTACAGTATCGATGCAGGCATGGCGCAGCATGGACGCCGGCCCTCAGTGCGGGCACCTGGCAGGCTCCTCATGCGGACATCATGCGCAACTATGCGCAGCTGATACGCAGCTGATGCGTACTTGATGTGGGCTTGACGTGCATTTAATACGCATTTGATCTACATCTGATGTGTATTTGATGCCCATTTGATGCGTATCTGATGCCCCCCTCACGCCAGGCCCGCCTGCGCCACATACCAGTCGATGGTGTGCCGCAAGCCTTGCGCCAGGTCGTGCGTGGGCACATAACCGAGCAAGCGCGCCGCCTTGGCGATGTCCGCCTGCGAATGGCGCACGTCGCCGGCGCGAAACTCGCCATGCAGGGGCGCGCGTGGCACGTGCTGCGGGCGCGCGGCCAGCAGCATCTGCTGCATCGTGGCATGCAGCTGCGTCAGGCTGGTGCGGGCGTTGACGGCCACGTTGTAGACCTGGTTGACGGCTGCCGGGTCGGTGCGCGTGGCGGCGAGGATATTGGCTTGCACGGCATTGTGCACAAAGCAGAAATCGCGGCTGGTGGCGCCGTCGCCATGGATGTGCACGGCCTGGCCGTCCAGCATGGCGGCGATCCAGCGAGGAATGACGGCCGCGTAGGCGCCCAGCGGGTCTTGCCTGGGGCCGAAGACATTGAAATAGCGCAGTCCCACCGTCTGCGTGGCGTAGCAGCGCGCGTACACCTGCGCATACAGTTCATTGACATATTTACTCAAGGCATACGGAGACAGGGGCGCGCCGATGTGCTCTTCCACTTTCGGCAAGGCCGGATGGTCGCCATAGGTGGCGCTGGACGCGGCATACACGAAGCGCTGCACGCCCGCGTCGCGCGCGGCGGCCAGCATGTTCAGGAAACCGCTGACATTGACGGCATGGCACAACAGCGGGTCTTCCAGCGAACGCGAGACGGAACCGAGCGCCGCCTGGTGCAGCACAAAATCGACGGCGACGGGGCCGCCCGGATCGGCACGGCCGTGCTCGCCCAAGCTGCCGCTGCCGCCCTCATCTGCCTCACCGTCGCCACTGCGGGCGGCCGGCGCCGGCGCACCGCACGCGCGCGCGCACGCCTGCGGGTCGCGGATATCGCCTTCGATGAAGGTGAAGCGCCGCCACGCCGCTTCGCACACGCTGGCGCGCACCTGCTCCAGGTTATGGCGGTGGCCCGTCATAAAGTTGTCCAGGCCGCGCACTTCCTGTCCCAGGCTCAGCAAGGTTTCCAGCAGGTGCGAGCCGATGAAGCCGGCCACGCCCGTCACCAGCCAGCGGCGCGGTTCGCTGACCAGTTGCGCACACGCGTGCGCGTAGGCGCCGGCAGCCGGGCCTGCCACGCCGACGGCTGACCCCTGCGCCATATCTGCTGCGGCATCAAACGCGTCGGCCGCCATCACAGCCGCCACACGTGCAGGCCGCCGTCCGCCAGCGGACGTGGGTCGAAATGCGACTTGATGTCGATGAAGCAGCCGCTCTCCAGCACCTTGGCCTGGAAGTCGGCCAGCGGGCGGGCCAGCAGGGCCTGGTGCGAGACGGCGCTGATGATGGCCTCGGCCCGCGGCAGCTGTTCCCAGCTTTCCAGGGTCAACCCATACTCTTCCAGCGCTTCGCGGCCATCGGCGACGGGGTCATGCACATGCACCTGCACGCCGTACGATTGCAGTTCATGGATCATGTCGACCACTTTCGAGTTGCGCAAGTCCGGACAATTTTCCTTGAAGGTCAGGCCCAGCACGTTGACGTGCGAACCTTTCAATTTGAAACCGGCGCGCACCATTTCCTTGATGGTCTTTTCCGCCACGAATTTGGCCATGCCGTCGTTGATGCGTCGCCCGGCCAGGATCACATGCGGATGGTAGCCCAGCATTTCCGCCTTGTGCGTCAAATAATACGGGTCGACGCCGATACAGTGGCCGCCCACCAGGCCGGGACGGAACGGCAGGAAATTCCATTTGGTGCCCGCCGCCTGCAGCACTTCCAGGGTATCGATGCCGATGCGGTCAAAGATGATGGCCAGTTCGTTCATCAGCGCGATGTTCAGGTCGCGCTGCGTGTTTTCGATGACCTTGGCCGCTTCGGCCACGCGGATGCTCGACGCCCGGTGCACGCCGGCCGCGACCACGCCTTCGTACAGGGCGGCCACCTTGTCCAGCGTGGCGTCGTCGTCGCCCGAGACCACCTTGCGGATGCTGTGCAGGGTGTGGTCCTTGTCGCCGGGGTTGATGCGCTCGGGCGAAAAGCCCACATGAAAATCTTCCTTCCAGCGCAGGCCCGAATGCCGCTCGAGGATGGGGATGCAGATTTCCTCGGTGGCGCCCGGATACACGGTGGACTCGTAGATGACGGTGGCGCCGCGCCGCATGTGGCGGCCGACGGCCGCGCTGGCGCCGGCAAGGGCGGAGAAATCGGGATTGTGTGCGCTGTCGACGGGCGTGGGTACGGCCACGACGATGAAATCGGCCAGTTGCAGCTCGGCCGGATCGCAACCCACGCTCAGCCACTGCGCCGCGCGCAGCTGTTCCGTGCTCACTTCACCCGTGGGATCGACATGCTTGCGGTAACTCTCTACCTTGCGTGCCGACAGGTCAAAGCCGATGGTGCGCTGGCGCATGCCGAACGCCACAGCCAGCTGCAAGCCGACATAACCGAGCCCCACCACGGCCACCACGTCCGCCGTGCCATCCACCTTGCTGTCCATATGCATGTGCTCCCAATGGTTGCGGCCTGAGCATCGCCGTCCGGGAAATTCTACGGTCGCCGGCCCGGCCATTCTTGAGCAGGAACAAGGAATACGGAGCGGCGGCAGGCAGGCGCGCGGAGAATCGGCGGCTTGTTGAGCGCAATCAAGGAGAGCGGCGCCCATCTTTTTAAGCTAGGCCATGCCCATCCTTCACGCACGCCGCTACCGGAGACTTCCATGGCCCGTACCCTGCCCCGCCCTTTCCCCGGCTTGCCGGCTGCCGCGCTGTGCTGCACCCTGCTGCTGCCCTTGCTGACGGGGTGCCACGGCACGCAGAGCAGCGAATCCCTGCTGGCCGACGCGCAGCAGTACCGCCAGAAGGGCGAGGCGCGCGCCGCCATCATCCAGTTGAAGAACCTGCTGCAAAAGGAGCCGGACAATGCAGCGGCGCGCTTGCTGCTGGGCAGCATCTATATCGACACGGGCGAAGCGCTGTCGGCCGAGAAAGAATTGCGCAGGGCAAAGTCGCTGGGGCTGGCGGCGCAGCAAGTGATGCCATTGCTGGGCAAGGCCTGGCTGATGCTGGGCCAGTTCGACAAGGTACTGGCCGAGATCGCCGATGATGCGGCGCAGCCCGCCAGCGTGCTGGCCCTGCGCGGCGATGCCTTGCTGGCCCTGGGCCGCCAGGACGAGGCGCGCGCCGTGTTTGCGCGCCTGCTCGAAGACCATCCCGGCCAGGTCGAGGCCTTGCTGGGCCTGGCGCGGCTGGCGGCGCTGGAGCAGCAGGTGTCGGCGGCCGAGCTGCTGCTGGCCCAGGCGTTGAAAAGCGCGCCCGCCAACCTCGACGCCTTGCGGCTGCAGGGCGACCTGCAGCGCCTGCAAGGCAAGAACGGCGCGGCGCGCCTCGCCTACATGCGGATCCTCAAGCTCAAGCCGGACAATACCCAGGCGCACATCGACCTGGCCAACCTCGATCTCCTGGAAAACCGCTACCTGGAAGCGGCGGCCCAGCTGGCCACGGCGCGCAAGACGGCACCCAACAGCCTGGGCTTGCTGCAGGCCCAGGCGCTGCTCGATTTCCGCCAGGGCAAGAACAAGGCGGCCCTGCAATCCTTGCAACTGGTGCTCAAGGCGGCGCCCGACCATATGCCCTCCATCCTGCTGGCCGGAGCCGTGCAGCTGAAGCTGGGCTCGCCGCAACTGGCGGAAAACTATCTGCAGCGCTTCCTGGCCGTCTATCCCAAACATCTGTACGCGCTCAAGATGATGGCGTCGATCGAACTGATGCGCGGCAAGACGGATGCCGCCCTCGACCTGCTGCTGCCCGTGCTGTCCACCTTTCCCGACGACGTGGAACTGCTGTCGCTGGCGGGCGAGGCGCATTTGCGCGCGCGCCGCTACGACAAGGCCGCGGCGTATTTCGAAAAGGCCAATACCCTGGCGCCGGACACGGCCAGGCTGCATGCGGCGCTGGGCATCACCCGCCTGGGCTTGGGCGAGAACAGCCGTGCCATCGACGAACTGGAACGCGCCAGCATGCTCGACAAGAGCACGCCGCAGGTGGGCACCATGCTGGTGCTGACCTTGCTGCGCAACAAACAGAACGACAAGGCCCTGGCCACCGTCAAGATGCTGGAACAGCAGCAGAAAGGCACGAATCCCCTGCTGCTGAACCTGAAAGGCGGCGTCTACATGGCCTTGCGCGACGTACCCGCCGCGCGCGCCAGTTTCGAGCAGGCGCTGGGGATGGACCCTGTCTATCTACCCGCCCTGAACAACCTGGCGCAACTCGATCTGGCCGGGAAAAAGCCGGAACAAGCGAAACAGCGCTTCGAGCGGGCGCTGGCGAAAGCGCCGAAAAATGCCGACCTGTGCGCGGCGCTGGCCAAGCTGGCCGCCTCGCAAGGCAAGACGGACGAGGCGCGGCGCTGGCTGGAGCGGGCCCACCGCGACAATCCCGACGCCGTCGCGCCGGCCCTGCTGCTGAGTAACTTTTACCTGCAGACGGGCGCGCCCGACAAGGCGCTGGAACTGGCGCGCACCCTGCAGTCGGGCCACCCGGACGACGCCGATGCGCTGGCCCTGCGGGCGCAGGTCGAATACGGCGCCGGCCAGATGCAGGCGGCGCTCGACAGCTACAACAAGCTGGCCAGTCTGCAGACGACGTCGGCACCGCTGCAGATGCGCATCGCCAGCTTGCGCCTGGCACTTGGCGACGGCCACAATGCGCTGCAAGCCGTCAAGCGGGCGCAAGCGCTTGACCCGGCCCTGCTCGAAGCGCGCGTGGTCGAAGTGGCCATGCTGCTGAGCCTGAACCGCCAGCGCGATGCACTGGCCGTAGCGCGGCAAGTGCAGCAACAGCAGCCGAAACTGGCGGCCGGCTACAAGCTCGAAGGCGACGTGCTGATGGCGCAGAAACTGCCGCAGGAAGCCGTCAAGCTGTACCAACACGCCCTCCAGCTCAGCAATATCGGCCCCATGCAGGTGCAGTTGCACCGCGCCATGCTGGCCGCGGGCCAGGTGCGCGAGGCCGATGCGCGCATGGCGGCCTGGCTGAAGGACAAGCCCGATGACCTGGGCGTGCGCACCTACCTGGCCGGCGCGAGGCTGGCGGCAAAGCAATACGGCGCGGCCATCGAACAGCTGCAGTACATCGTGGCCAAGGATACGGCCAATGTGGCGGCGCTGAACGACCTGGCCTGGGCGTACCAGCAGGAAAAAGATCCGCGCGCGCTGGCGACCGCCGAGCAGGCGCTCAAGCTGGTACCGGACAACCCCATCGTGCTCGACACCCTGGGCTGGATCGTGCTGGAACAGGGCGACGTCAAGCGCGCGACCACCCTGCTGCGCAAGGCGGCCGGCCTGGCGCCGAAGTTGCCCGAAATCCAGTACCACCTGGGTGCGGCGCTGGCGAAATCGGGCGACAAGCCGGGGGCGCGCAAGCAACTGGAACAGCTGCTTGCCGCCAACAAGGAGTTCCCGCAGCGGGCCGAGGCGCAGGCCTTGCTGACCCAGCTTTAGGCCATGGCGGCGCACACGGCCCCGCCCGGCCTGGCAGCACGGCTGCTGGCCTTGCTGGCGGGCGCGGCCTGCATGCTGGCCCTGCGCCATTATCCGCTGGGCCACGGCTGGCCCGGCCTGCTGTTTGCCGCCCTGCTGCCCGCCTATTTCCTGCTGCTGTGCTGGCGTCCTGCCTGCTGGCTGTTCTGCGTGCCCGCCCTGCTGCCCGTGCTCGACCTGGCGCCGTGGACGGGCTGGTTCTTCCTCGAAGAAATCGACGTGCTGCTGTTGCTGACGGTAGCCTGCGGCTATTGGCGCCTGGGCGAACCGGCTCGCAGCGCCCAGGCGCAGCTTTCGCCCGCCGCCCGCGCCTGCCTGCTGCTGTGCAGCCTGGCCTGGCTGGCGGCGCTGCTGCGCGGCGTGCTGCCGCTGCCGCCCCTCGATGTGTATGCCTGGGATAATTACCTGAGCCCCTACAACAGCTTGCGACTGGGCAAGGCCTGGGCCTGGAGCATGCTGCTGCTGCCGCTGCTGCTGCGCGACGGGGAGCCGTCCGCCCTGCGCCGCTACGCGCTGCCGGGCATGCTGGCCGGGCTGGCCATGGTATCGCTGTTCGCGCTGTGGGAGCGGGCCGTGTTTCCCGGTTTGACGAACCTGTCCAGCGACTACCGCATCACGGCGCCGTTTTCCGCCATGCACACGGGCGGCGCCGCGCTGGACGGCTATCTGGCCCTGAGTTTGCCATTTGCAGGCCTGTGGCTGGCGCGCGCACGCAGCCGCTGGCAAGCGGCGCTGGCCTTGCTGCTGCTGGCACTGGCCCTGCACGCGGCATGTACCACCTTTTCACGGGGCCTGTACGCGGCCCTGGCGGCGGCGGTGCTGCTGGCCGTGCTGCTGGCCATGTGGCAGACCTTGCGCACGGCCCCCGGCGCGACGCGGCGCCCGACGGGCAGGCGACCCATGCGCAAACCCTTGCTGATACTACTGCTGGCCGGCCTGGGCACCGTCCTGCTCGTGACCATGTTCAGCGTGGCCGGCTACCGGGGCTTGCTCGCCGCCGTCGTCCTGCTCGCGGCCAGCTTCGTGCTGGCGGCGCGGCCCTTGCCGTGGCGCCTGGCGCCGGCCAGCCTGCTGTGCGCGCTGTGCCTGCAGGGGCTGCTTGCCAGCTGGTGGCCGGAAGGGGCCTACCAGCCGGCTGCGGGCTGGCTGAAAGGCCCGTATTTCCTGTTCCTGCTGGCCACCGTGCTGCTGGCGGGCGCGCTGCTGGCCGGCACCCTGTGGCCGGGCAGCGCTGCCGGCAAAGGCCCGGCCAGGCTGGTCCTGGCGATGATGGCGTGGAGCATGCTGGCGTGCAATCTCGTCTGGATAGGCTGGCACTGGGCCGGTGCTCCCGCCTTGGCGCCAGCCGGGCTGGTCGTGTTGCTGGCCATGCTGATGCTGTGCAATGGACGCTTGCGCGCGCCACTATGGCGGCTGGACCGGGCCAGCCTGAGCATCGCGGGTGCGGCCGGCATCCTGCTGCTGCTGGCCATCCCCGTCTCGGCCAGCTATTACGCCACCGAACGTTTCGCCACCACGGCCTTCGACATGCAAGGCCGCTTGCGCCATTGGCGGCAAGTGCTGGCCATGCAGCAGTCCGACTGGGGCGATCAGCTGTTCGGCATGGGCATGGGCAGCTTTCCTGCCACGTACTACTGGCACAATCCGGGGCGCGAAGTGCCAGCCAGCATCGCCTATGCGCAAGAAGATGGCCAACCTGGCAATTCCCCCAACACCTATGTGCGCCTGGCCAGCCCCGGCTACAGCGCCGGCTATGGCGAACTGCTGCGGCTGCTGCAACGCCTGCCGCTGCAGCCGGACACGCACTACACCCTGGCGCTGGACGTGCGCCGAAGTGGCCCCATGCCCGTGCTGCTGGTGCGCCTGTGCCAGCGGCAATTGCTGTACGCACAAGCTTGCGTGCCTATTCCCCTGCGCCTGCAAGCGCCACCGCCTGGCAGTCCCGTACCGGCCTGGCAGCACTACGAAGTGCCGTTCGACAGCAAATGGCTGGGCGCGGGCGCCTGGCTGCTGCGCCCGCCCGTGCAGCTGGAACTGGCGGCCAGCGGCACGGCCACCTCGTCCGTGATCGACGTCGACAATCTGAGCCTGCGCGCGCCTGGCGGCGAGGAATTGATCGCCAACGGGCGCTTTACGCAGGCCAACAATTACTGGTTTTTCAGCAGCGACCACCATCACTTGCCGTGGCATATCAAGAGCCTGGCGCTGCATGTGCTGGTGGAAACGGGCTGGTGCGGCGCACTGTCCCTGCTGGCCCTGTTATCCCTGGCCGGCCTGCGCCTGCTGCGCCAGGCCACAGCGGGCAACCAGTGCGCGCTGGCCTGCGCCGCCGCCCTGCTGGGTTTTCTCGTCGTCGGCCTGTTCGATAGCCTGCTCGACGTGCCGCGCATCGCCCTGCTGTGCTATCTGATGCTGCTGTGCGCATTGCTGCCGCCCCCGTTACCTCCTCCCCTTGAAAGCCTGCCGCCATGAAATCTCCGCCGTTGACATTCTCTTCTGCCCTGCTGTCCTGCCTGGTCCTGGCTGTGGCCAGCGCGCCCTGCCGCGCCGACCAAGCCCTGGCGCAAGTCATTGCGCGCGTGAAGCCGTCCGTCGTCGGCGTGGGCAGCCTGCAGGCGACGCGCACGCCGCCCTTGAATTTCCTCGGCACGGGTTTCGTGGCGGGCGACGGCTTGAGCGTGCTGACCTGCGCCCATGTGGTTCAGAAATTGCTCGACGCCAGTCCGGACGAATCCATCGGCATACTCACGGGCCAGGGCGAGGCGGCGCAATTTCGCCCCGCCAAAATCCAGGCGGTGGACACGGAACACGACCTGGCCTTGCTGCGCCTGGCTGGCGCACCGCTGCCGGCCCTGGCGCTGGGCGACGCGGCCACGGTGCGCGAAGGCCAGGCCATGGCCTTTACCGGGTTTCCGCTGGGTACCTTGCTGGGTCTGCACCACGTGACGCACCGCGCCACCGTATCGTCGCTGACGCCGGTGGTCAGGCCCAGCGCCACCGCGCAGCGCCTCGACACCCGGCGCCTGGCGCAACTGCAAAAAGCGCCGTACACGGTGTTCCAGCTGGACGCGACGGCGTATCCGGGCAGCAGCGGCAGCCCCCTGTTCGATCCCGAGACCGGTCTCGTCTATGGCATCGTCAACATGGTGTATGTCAAGGGCCTGAAAGAGGCGGCCATCACCGCGCCCAGCGGCATCACCTACGCGATTCCGGGCAGCCACATGCAGGCGATCTTGCTGAAAAACAAATGAATCAGTTGCGCCCCTGCCGCAGCCGGTCGGTAATCCCTGGCTCATCCCATGTCGGAAAAAAAAAGGGGTAAAACGACCGTTCACCCCCATGCTGTTCCATCATGCCGCCGTATTTGCGGATCTGGGCCCCCATGTAGTCGAGGTCCAGGCGCAGCAAGACGGCCGGCGCCCCCACGCGCGTGCACTCTCGCTCGCCGCCAAAATCCTTGAAACCCAGCATGCGCTTGTAAAACACCACATGGCGTGGATTGACTTCGATCACGTAATCCGTAAAGCCATGAATATTGTGGGCATAGATATAAGAAATATGAATCAGTGCCGCAAACACGCGCTTGCTCACGCCCTTGTCGATGGCCAGGCGCGACGGTTCGCACAGGCGCCGTCCTTCCTCGCGCAGCACGTCGAGCTTGTCGCGGAAATTTTCATCGGCGGGCAAGCCCGTCTCGTCATTGTCCAGACACAGGGTCATGGTGCCAACGGTGGCGCCTGCCGTTTCCGCAAACAGGGTGATTTTATTCAGCGCATGCGCGATGCCGGGATCGACGGCATAGCCGCGCCAGCCGTACATCTTGCGGATGAGCAAACTGGCCGCCTCGCGCCGGCCACGCGAATTGGCCATGCGGATATGAAAGCGCTGCAGGTCGAGCTCGTGCTCCATGGCCGGGTCAATTTGGCCCTCGCCCACCACCAGGTCACTGAACGTACCGGGCGTGTCGAAGGAAATAATAGGTTCATCTTCAAAGCTCATCTTGTCCTCACGTTCATCGGCAGCCGTCGAGACGGACTGAAGCCAATGCCTTGTGACAAGATAAAAAGCAGAGAAGTTCCCGCGTCAGGCAAAAAAAACAGAAGAAAGTGCTATTCAATAGCAAAATTGCATGCTGAAATTTGCCAAAAAGTACAAAAAGGCAAATATAAATGCTGTTTTAATATTGCCGAGCCCGCTGCTAAAAAAAGCTCTCCGGTATCAGCAACACGTCGCCCGGCCGCATCATGACATTCGCGGAAATATCGCCACTCTTGAGCAGGTCGTCCAGGCGCACGCGCAGCTGCTGCTGGCTGCCGTCGCGCATGCGGATGATGCTGGCCTTGTTGCCGGCGGCAAAGTCAGTGATGCCGCCCACGGCGATGAGCACGTCCATCAGCGACATGCCGAGGCGGTACGGCAGCGCCTGCGGCTTGGCCGCCTCGCCGATGACCCGGATCTGCTCGCCATACGGGCCCGAGAAATTGGTGACGATGACCGTCACCACCGGTTGCTGGATAAACTTGCCCAAGGCTTGCTCGATATCGCGCGCCAGCTGGGTCGAGGTCTTGCCGCTGGCGGCCAGATCCTCCACCAGCGGCGTGGTGATCTTGCCATCGGGCCGCACGGCCACCGTCAGCGACACTTCCGGATTGCGCCAGACGATGATGTTGACGGAGTCGCCCGGGCCGATCAGATAGTCGTGCATGGGGGCGCTGTCGTCGGCGGGCGCCAGCGGATAGCGTGTGCGGCAGCCCCCCAGCAAGCTGGCGCTACCCGCCAGGAGCAGCGTGTGGCATACAAAAGCACGGCGAAACGGATTCATGCGGGGCCTCTTCGAGTCGATGGCGCGTCCATGGCAGGCCCCGCAGAACCAGCCTGGGCCGCGAACTTCCTATGATTATTAAAACCCGGCAAGTGAACCTTGAGGCGTATCAAGAAGCAATCATCTTGGGAAATCTTGCTCCACAAGCGCCCTATACTTTGCTTACTCAACAGGCAAGCATTTCTTGCAAGACGCCGTTGTCCGCGCCGCCCAGCCATCGACCGTGCAGCACCGTCACCTGAAGGAAGCGACATGGAGGAATTGATACAGCAACTGCTTTCCAGCCTGAAAGGCATCTGGAAGTACCGCTGGCATGCGGTGCTGGTAGCGTGGCTGGTGGCGATCGGTGGCTTCATCAAGGTCATTACGCTACCCGACGACTTCCAGACGTCGGCGCGCGTGTTTGTCGATACGCAAACCATTCTCAAGCCGCTGTTGGCCGGCATGACCAGCGTGCCGAACACGGAACAGCAAGTGGCCATCATGAGCCGCACCCTGCTCAGCCGCCCGAACGTGGAGCGCGTCATGCGCATGGTCGACCTCGACCTCGATTCGAAGACCGTGCGCGAACACGAAGCCCGGCTCGATGAGCTGATGAGCCGCATCAAGATCAGCGGCACCAGCGCCTACGATATCTACACCATCAGCTACAGCGGGCGCGACCCGAAGCTGGTGCGCGACGTGGTGCAGAGCCTGCTGACCATCTTTGTCGAAGGCAGTTTCCAGGGAAAAAAGGGCGATTCGCAGAAAGCCGTGCAATTCATCGACGAGCAGATCAAGAATTACGAGGACAAGCTGAGCGCGGCGGAAAACCTGGTGAAGGAATTCAAGATCCGCAACAACCTGCTGCTGCCGCGCCAGGGCATCGACTATGGCAGCCAGCTGCTGATGTCATCCGATAGCCTGAACAATGCCAAGCTGGAACTGGTCGAGGCGGAACAGGCGCGCAAGGCCATCCTGAGCCAGATCGAAGGCGACGAACCCGTGCTCGACCTGGAGCCGAACGCGGCGGCCATCACGAACCCGGAACTCGATGAGCGCATCGCCTCGCTCAACAAGAATCTGGACACCCTGCGCATGCAATTTACGGAGTTGCATCCCGACATCATCGCCTCGAAGCGCCTCATTGCCCAGCTGGAAGAGCGCAAGATCGAGGAAAGCAAGCTGAAAACGGCGTCCGGCGACCCGGGCAAGAATTACAGCCCCATGCTGCAGCAGCTGAAGGTGGCGCTGACGGACGCGGACGCCAAGGTGGCAGCCATCCGCGCCCGCGTGCAGGAATACAACGCGCGCAATGAGCGCCTGCTGGCGCAAAGCAATGCCGTACCCGAGGTGGAATCGCAGCTGGCGCAACTGAACCGCGACTACATCATCAACAAGGAAAACTATGAAAAGCTGATCGGCCGGCGCGAAGCGGCCAAGCTGTCGGGCGAACTCAGTTCCACCACCGAGATGATGGCCTTCAAGATCATCGACCCGCCCACGGTGCAATATGCGCCTGTCGGCCCGAACCGTCCGCTGCTGTTTTCCGCGGCGCTGGGCGCGGCCCTGGTGGCCGGCGTCGCCACGGCCCTCCTGATCAGCCAGGTGCGCCCCACCTTCCTCAGCCCCGCCGAACTGCGCGATGCCACGGGCTTGAATGTGCTGGGCACGGTATCGATGAACTGGACGCCGCTGCAGCAGGTGCGCCGCCGCCGCGCCCGCTATGGTTTTGCCGGCTGCCTGGGCAGCCTGTTCCTGCTGTACGGCGGGGTCATGACGGCCGCGCTGCTGAAATTCTAGAGCCACCAAGGGAGCGACGATGAGCAGCAAGGACAGCGGCAAGCAGGAACCCACGATCCTGGGCGTGGCCGAGGCCGGCGTGCCCTATGGTCCAGATAGTACGAATGGTGCGGATGGCGCGGATGGCGCGGCGGCGGCCGCCGCCCCCCGGTACCGTCCCCTGAACCTGGCCCGGCTGGCGGAGCAAGGCATGCTCACGCAGGAAGGCGGGCGCAGTTCGGTGGCCGAAGATTTCCGCATCATCAAGCGCCCGCTGCTGCGCCAGGCGCGCGCCAGCGGCGCCGAGGCCATCCGCCACGGCAACCTGATCGTCGTCACCAGCGCCATGCCCGGCGAAGGCAAGACGTATTGCGCCGTCAACCTGGCCATGAGCATCGCCATGGAAATGGATATCACGGTGCTGCTGGTCGATGCCGACGTGGCGCGCCCGTCCGTGCTGAAAGTGCTGGGCCTGCCGCCCGAGCCGGGACTGATGGACGTGCTGCTCGACCCGCAGCTGGCGATGGGGGACGTGATCCTGAAAACCAACGTGGCCAACCTACGCATCCTGCCCGCCGGACGCAGCAACAAGCACGCAACGGAATTGCTGGCCAGCCGGGCCATGAGCCGGCTGCTGGCCGAAATCGCCAGCCGCTATAGCGACCGCGTCGTCGTCTTCGATTCGCCGCCCTTGCTGATTACCAGCGAAGCGCACGCGCTGGTGGGGCAGATGGGCCAAGTGGTGATGGTGGTCGAGGCGGAAACGACGACCCAGCACGCCGTCAAGGAAGCGCTGCGCCAGATCGAAGCGTGCGAACACATACATTTGATCTACAACAAGACCAAATCGTTCCCCGGCAACGACTACTACGGCTATGGCTATTACGATTAGCCGCCGGGTTCCGCTGCCGCTGCTGCCCTTGCTGTCCCTGCTGCTGCCCCTGCCGGCCTTTGCTGTCGACTGGCTGGTCAAGCCCTCGCTGCGCCTGCGCGAAAGCTATTCGGACAATGCCACGCGCGCGCCGCCCAGCCAGGCGCAATCGGACTTCATCACGGAAATCGCGCCCGCCATCGCCCTCATCGGCACGGGCCCGCGCCTGCGCGTGCACCTCGATTACAGCTGGCATAAATACCTGTCGGGACAGCGTGCCGATACGGACAACCACGACCTGCAGGCCTCGGCCGACGCCGAGCTGGTCAAGGACTGGTTCTTCATCGATGCCAACGCCAGCGTGAGCCGGCGCAATATCTCGCCGTTCGGCCCGCAATTGATCGATGAGCTGCCCGACACGGACAATACCAGCACGGTGCGCACCACCGGCATCAGCCCCTACCTGCGCCACCGCTTCCGCGGCCTGGCCACGGCCGAGCTGCGCTACACGCGCAATACGGTAGCCAGCGGCGGCGATCTGCTGTCCGTGCACAGCGATGAAATGGAATTGCTGCTCAGCGGCGAACCGCGCGGCCAGGGCTGGACCTGGAACGCCAGCCACGATGTACGCCGCACGCAGGACAGCAAGCTGGCGCCCGTGCGCATGCAGCGCAGCAGCGTGGGCCTGCGCTATCCGTTCAGCAGAAAATGGGCGGCCACGGCCAGCGGCGGCATGGAAAAGGAAGGCTATATGTCGAGCAGCGGCAAGGCGCCGGAAGGCCGCTTCTGGTCGCTGGGCGGCGTGTGGACGCCGTCGCCGCGCACCAGCATGGCCTTCAGCACGGGCAAGCGCTTTTTTGGCCACACCTACAGCCTCGATGCCAACTTCCTGCAGCGCCATACCAACTGGCAACTGAGCTACAGCGAAGACATCACCACCATGCCCACGCAGTTTGCGCGCCTGGGCGACCGCGACGCGGGCCAGCTGCTCGATCAATTATGGCGCGGCATCTTTCCCAACGCGCGCGACAGGCGCTTGCGCATCAATGCCTTCCTGCGCTACGCCAACAGCCTGGGGCCGGAACGGGGCGCCATCAACTACTTCAGCCACCGCTATTTCCTGCAAAAGCAGCTGAAGCTGACGATGGCGCGCGCCACGGCCAAAAGCACGATGGTCGTCGGCGTCACGGCCGTCGACCGTACGGCGCAAACGGCCAGCGGCATCGACAGCGCCTTGCTGCCCGGCATGGAGTTCGGCAGCGAAGACCGCACGCGCCAGTTCGGCGCCAACGTGGGCTGGAACTGGCAAGCCAGTTCGCGCACCAGCGTGAATGTCAATGCCGGCTACGCCGGCGTGCGCTCGCTGAGCGTGCCCCGGCGCGACAACAACATCACCGTGACGGCCGGCTACAGCCGCGTCCTGCAGCCGAACATGACGGCCAGCATCGATGTGCGGCACATGCGGCACGCCAGCAACCGGGGTGGAGACTACCGCGAAAACGGCGTCAGCGCCACGCTCACCATGCAATTCTAAGGAGGTAGCAGCATGTCCAGCATGTCCCATCCTTCGCCACCGTCCGCCGCGCCCGCGCACCTGCTATGCGTGGTCGCCGCGCGCCCCAACCTGATGAAAATGGCGCCCATCCTGGCCGCCCTGGCGCGGCAGACGCCCGCCGTGCGCGTGACGCTATTGCATACCGGCCAACACTACGATGCGGCCATGAATAGCCAGCTGTTTACGGATCTGGACCTGCGCGCGCCCGACATCGCCCTCGACGTCGGCTCCGGCAACCATGCGCAGCAGACGGCCGAGATCATGCGCCGCTTCGACGCCGTGCTCGACGCGCATCCGCCGCTGGTGCCCGACGCCGTGCTGGTGGTGGGCGACGTCAATTCCACCCTGGCGTGCGCGCTGGTGGCGGCCAAGCGGAACATTCCCGTGATCCACGTCGAGGCGGGACTGCGCAGCGGCGACCGGCGCATGCCCGAGGAAATCAACCGCGTGCTGACGGATCAATTGTCCGATCTGCTGCTGACCAGCGAGGAAGGCGCGCGCGCCAACCTGCTGCGCGAAGGCATCGCCCCCGAACGCATCCACTTCACGGGCAACGTCATGATCGACAGCCTGCGGCAGCAACTGCCGCGCGCAGTCAAGCCCGCCGCCACCTTGCGCGCCCACGGCCACGCCTGTCCGCCCGCGTATGGCCTGTTGACACTGCACCGACCGTCGAACGTCGATGATGCGGCGCAGCTCGCAGCGCTGCTGCAGGCGCTCGGGCAATTGTCATGCCAGCTGCCGCTGCTGTTTCCCATCCACCCGCGCACCCTGGCCGGCTTGCGCCTGGCGGGCCTGGAACCATTGCTGGCGCGACAGGCCATCATCTGCCTGCCGCCGCTGGGCTACCTGGAAATGCTGGGCCTGATGCAAGGCGCGCGCCTGGTGCTGACCGATTCCGGCGGCATCCAGGAAGAAAGCACGGCCCTGGGCGTGCCTTGTTTGACCCTGCGCGCCAATACGGAGCGCCCCGTCACCGTCAGCGCCGGCACGAATACCCTGGCCGGCACGCAGCCGGCCGCCATCCTGGCGCTGGCGCGCGCCATCCTGGAGACGGGCGGCAAGCGGGGCCGCATTCCGCCCCTGTGGGATGGCCACGCAGCCGAGCGCATCGCCGCCGTCATCGTGCCCTGGCTGGCGGCGCGCCGGGGCACGCCATGACGCCGCCTGTGGTTTTACGCAACGCGCTGACCATCGACGTGGAAGATTATTTCCAGGTGTCCGCCTTCGCGCCGCACATCGCCCGCGCCGACTGGCCCCGCCTGGAATGCCGGGTCGAGGCGAACATGGAGCGCATCCTGTTGCTGCTGGAAAGCCGGCGCATCCACGCCACCTTTTTTACATTGGGCTGGATTGCCGAGCGCTATCCGGCCATGCTGCGCCGCGTGGCCGACGCGGGGCACGAGGTGGCCAGCCACGGCTATGCGCACCTGCGCGCGTGCGACCAGCCGGCCCCCCAGTTCGCCGACGATGTGCGCCGCAGCAAGACCATCCTCGAACAATTGACGGGGCTGTCCGTGCACGGCTACCGGGCGCCCAGCTTTTCCATCGGCGTGGCCAACCTGTGGGCCTTCGACGTGCTGCAGGAAGCGGGCTACCGCTACAGTTCCAGCATCTACCCGATCCGCCACGACCATTACGGCATGCCCGATGCTCCCCGCTTCGCCTGGCGCCCACGGGGGCCGCACGGCATGCTGGAATTGCCTGTCAGCACCGTGCGCTTGCGCGGGCGCAACCTGCCGGCCGGCGGCGGCGGTTACTTCAGATTGATGCCGTATGCACTGTCGCGCTGGCTTTTGCGACGCATCAATTCGCGCGACGGGCAAGCTGGCATATTCTATTTTCATCCTTGGGAACTCGATCCCGGCCAGCCCCGCCCGCCAGGCCTGAGCGCGAAGACGCGCTTTCGCCACTACCTGAACCTGGGGCGCATGGAAGCGCGGCTGACACGCCTGACGGGCGACTTCACCTGGGACCGCATGGACCGCATTTTTTTGGAAAGCACATGATGCACGAGGCCAGCCTTCCTGTCGACCAGGCGCCGTCCAGCGCCGCCATTGCCGTGCGGTCCCTGCAGGCGCACGAACATGCACGCTGGGATGCCTTTGTCGAGGCCTGTCCCGAAGCCACCTTCTTTCACCGCGCCGGCTGGCAAACCATCATGGAACAGGGCTTCAGGCACGACAGCCATTTCCTGTACGCGGAACAGGACGGGCGCATCGCCGCCGTGTTGCCGCTGGCGCATGTGCGCAGCCGATTGTTCGGCTCGTCCCTCGTCTCGCTGCCGTTTTGCGTGTACGGCGGCATCGCCGGCGGCAGCCCGGCCGTGCGACTGGCCCTCGACGAAGCGGCGCTGGCGCTGGCGCGGCGCCTCGGCGTGGGGCACCTGGAATACCGCTGGCGCGAGGTGGAGGAAGACGCGTCGGAAAATGCGAACGCGTGCTGGCTGCACAAACCCCTGTACGCGACCTTCCGCCGCCCCCTGCATCCCGATGCCGAACAGAACTTGCTGGCCATTCCCCGCAAGCAGCGCGCCGTCGTGCGCAAGGCCATGGCCGGCGGCCTGCACAGCGCCATCGACTATGACTTGCAGCGCTTCTACCCGATCTATGCGGCCAGCGTGCACCGGCTGGGCACGCCCGTCTTCGCGCGCCGCCATTTTGCCCTGCTGCGCGCGGTGTTTGGTGACGCCTGCGAAATCCTCACCGTGTACCACGGCCAGCAGGCGCAGGCCAGCGTGCTGCTGTTCTATTTCCGCGATGAAGTACTGCCGTATTACGGCGGCGGCACGCCGCTGGCGCGCAGCACGGGCGCCAACGACTTCATGTACTGGGAATCGATGCGCCGCGCCTGCGCGCGCGGCTACCGCCTGTTCGATTTCGGCCGCAGCAAGCTGTGCACGGGCGCCTGGGATTTCAAGAAGAACTGGGGTTTTACGCCGCAGCCGCTGCCATACGCCTACCAGCTGGTGCGCGCCAAGGCCTTGCCGGAAATCAATCCACTGAATCCCAAATACGCGCTGTTCATCCGCGCCTGGCGCCGCCTGCCGTTGCCGCTGGCCAACCTGCTGGGGCCGCACATCGTGCGGCAACTGGGCTAAGCAAGGGGACACACCATGCGCGAACTGCTCTTCCTCACCCACCGCCTGCCGTATCCGCCCAACAAGGGCGACAAGATACGCTCGTGGCACATGCTGCAGTACCTGAGCCGGCATTTCCGCGTGCACCTGGGCTGTTTCATCGACGATGACGACGACTGGCAGCACGCGAAAACCGTGGCCGCCCTGTGTGCCAGCACGCGCTTCATTGAATTGCGGCGCGGCACGGCCCGCTGGCGCGCCCTGCAGGCGCTGCTGTCGCGGCAAGCCATGAGCGTGCAGTACTACCGCGATGCACGCCTGCTGCAATGGGTCGATGGCTTGGTGTCTAGCGGCAAGGTGCGCCACGCGCTGGCCTTTTCCGGGCCCATGGCCCAATACATCGACGGCAGCGCGGGCCGCGCCCTGCACCGCGTGATCGATTTCGTCGACGTCGATTCCGACAAATGGCGCCAGTATGGCGACAGCAAGCCCTGGCCCCTGTCGCTGCTGTACCGGCGCGAAGCGCAGCTGCTGCTGCAGTACGAGCGCCATATCGCCCAGCAGTTCACGGCCGCCAGCTTCGTCTCGCCCGCCGAAGCGGCCCTGTTCCGCCAGTGCGCCCCGATGGCGCGGCGCAAGACGGGATTTTTCAATAACGGCGTCGACACGGACTATTTCGCGCCGATGCCGGCACAGAGCGCAATCTATCCGCCCGGCGTGCAGGCGCTGGTATTTACGGGCGCCATGGATTACTGGCCGAACATCGACGCCGTGCAATGGTTCGTGCGCCACGTCTGGCCCGCGCTGCGGCGCCAGTTTCCCCAGGTGCAGTTTTATATCGTCGGCAGCGCGCCCGTGCCCGCCGTGACGGCGCTGGCCAGGGTGGCAGGCGTGGTGGTGACGGGCAAGGTGCCCGACATCCGGCCCTACCTGGCCGGCGCGGCGCTGGCCGTGGCGCCCCTGCGCATCGCCCGTGGCGTACAAAACAAGGTACTGGAAGCGATGGCGATGGGCAAGATCGTGCTGGCCACGCCGCAGGCGCTGGAAGGCATCGCCGCCCAGCCGGGCCTGGAACTGCTGCTGGCGCGCGACGATGCCGAATTCATCCACCATGCGGCGCGCGTGCTGCGCAACGCCCGGGGCGGCGGGACCGAAGGCGGCGGCGCGGCCATCGGCGCGGCGGCGCGCCAGCTGGTGTTGCAGGACTACGACTGGGAACGCAACCTGCGGAGCCTGGGCGCCATGCTGGGCCTGCCTGCCGAGGCCGGTGCCGGAACCAGCACTGCCGCCATGCCGACGCTGCCCGTGCGGGAGCCATCCACATGAGCTTGCAGCTCGACCAGGTCGCCCGCTTGCCGGATGCGGCCGTCTGGCCACACGGACATGGCCAGCAGCAAGCGATGATGCTCCTGCTGCTGGCCCTGGCCGCCGTCGTGCTGCTGTACCACGCCACCTTCTGGTCGATGCTGGAACTGTGGTCGCGCTCGCAGACCTTCGCGCACGGCTTCCTGATCGTGCCCATCAGCTGCTGGCTGGCCTGGCGCCAGCGCGCCCGCCTGGCCGCGCTGGCGCCTCAGCCGTCGCGGCTAGGCTTGCTGCTGCTGGGGGCGCTGGGCCTGGCCTGGCTGCTGGCCGACGCCGCCAACGTGCCCGTGGTGGAACAATATGCGGCCACGGCCATGCTGCCCGCCTGCGTGCTGGCCATCCTCGGCTGGCCGGCCATACGCCTGCTGGCCTTTCCCCTCGCGTATCTGTTCCTGGCCGTGCCGTTTGGCGAAGTCTTCCTCGATCCCCTGATCGACTTCACGGCTGCCTTCACGGTGACGGCGCTGCAATGGACGGGCGTACCTGTGTTTCGCGATGGCAACAATTTTTCGCTGCCTACCGGTAACTGGTCGGTGGTGGAAGCGTGCAGCGGCTTGCGCTACCTGATCGCCGCGCTGGCCCTGGGTGCCCTGTACGCCCATGTGCACTTCCACAGCGCGCGGCGGCGCCTGGCCATCATGGCCGCGGCCCTGATCGTGCCCATCCTGGCCAATGGCGTGCGCGCCTACCTGATCGTGATGCTGGGTCACCTGAGCAACATGCGCCTGGCCGTGGGCGTCGACCACCTGATCTATGGCTGGCTGTTCTTCGGCCTGGTGGTACTGCTGCTGTTCTGGCTGGCCGCGCGCTGGCGCGAATTGCCGCTGGCGCGCGCCGCCTTAGCGCCCACCCTATCAGCCCGGCCCGGCGCCAGCGCCGCTGCGGCCAGCCCGTACGCCGTCGTGCGCGCCAGCGTGGCTTGCCTGCTGCTTGCATCGCTGTGGCCGGCACTCGCGCTGGCCAGCCACCGCGACGCCGGCGCCGTGCCGCCGGGTTCCCCCGTTGTGCTGGCCTTGCCCGATCCGCCCGCCTGGCAGCGCCTGCACGATGTGGCACCCGCCTGGCAGGCGCCGTATGCGGGCACGCCCGCGCGCTTTGCCGCCACGTATGCGCGCCAGGACGGCGACGGTGCGCCGGTGGGGCTGCAACTGCGCTGGTATGCGCGCCAGGCACGCGATGCCGAACTGCTGACGCACCAGTCCTCGCCATACGGCGCGCGCTGGATGGCGCTGGCGCAACGCGTGCAAGACATCTCCCTGGCCAGCCGTGCCCTGGCCGTGCGCGAAAGCGTGCTGGGGCACGGTGGCGAACGCCTGCTGGTGTGGCGCATCTACCGCCAGAGCGGCATCGTCACGGCCCGGCCCGTGCTGGTAAAGCTGCTGCTGGCGCAAGCCAAGCTGCTGGGCAGACGCCAGGATGGCGCCGACATCCTCGTCTTTGCCGCCTACGACGAGCTGGCGCCGCCGCCGCGCGCGCGCCTGCACGCCTTCCTGCAGGCGGCGCTGCCCGTCATCGAACAACGCCTGCAGGAGCTGCCGCATGGCCCTTGACACGGATGCTGGCCGCACACGGGAGGCCAACAGCGCCCCGCTGATCGTGCACGTGATCCACCAGCTCGACGTGGGCGGGCTGGAAAACGGCCTGGTGAACCTGATCAACCATCTGCCGCCTGAACGCTACCGGCACGCCATCGTCTGTCTGAAGAACGCCACCGCATTTCGCCAGCGCCTGACCACGCCCGGTGTCGATGTCATCAGCCTGGACAAGCTCGAAGGCAAGGACTGGCGCCACTACCTGCGCCTGTACCGCGTGCTGAAACAGCTGCGCCCGGCACTGGTGCACACGCGCAACCTGGGCTGCCTCGAAGCGCAACTGCTGGCCTGGCTGGCCGGCGTGCGCCTGCGCGTGCATGGCGAACACGGGCGCGACATGAGCGACTTGCACGGCACCCGCCGCAAATACCGGCTGCTGCGCAAATGCATGCTGCCGCTGGTGCAGCACTTCATCGCCGTCAGCACCGACCTGGGCCACTGGCTGGTGGACAGCATCGGCGCGGCGCCCGCGCAGGTATCGCACATCGGCAATGGTGTCGACAGC
This sequence comes from Janthinobacterium sp. SUN073, assembly GCF_030397665.1. GTDB lineage: Bacteria > Pseudomonadota > Gammaproteobacteria > Burkholderiales > Burkholderiaceae_D > Janthinobacterium. The sequence goes on from NZ_JAPUBT010000002.1 coordinate 144,881, forward strand.
GTGCAATTCCATCCGCGCCTGGGGCCGCCGGCCGCCGTCGGGCCGCCCGGTTTCCTGTGCAACGGCGCCTTCGTCATCGGCAGCGTGGGCCGCATGGCCGCCGTCAAGGACCATGCCTCGCTGGTGCAGGCGTTCCTGCTGTTGCTGGCGCAGCCGGGTGCCCGCGCGCGCCTGCGCCTGCTCATCGTCGGCGACGGGCCGTGCCGCCAGGCTTGCCTGGACCTGCTGCAGCAGGCCGGCGTGGCGCACCTGGCCTGGCTGCCCGGCGCCCGCGACGACGTGGCGCAGCTGCTGCGCGCCATGGACCTGTTCGTGCTGCCCTCGCTGGCCGAAGGCAGTTCGAACACCATTCTCGAAGCGATGGCGACGGGACTGCCCATCGTCGCCACGCAGGTGGGCGGCAATGCGGAACTGGTGCAGTCGGGCTGGAGCGGCACCCTGGTGCCACCCGGTTCTCCCGACATGCTGGCCGACGCCATGCTCGACTACTACAGCATGCCCGAACTGGGCCCGCGCCACGGCGCGCGCGGGCGGCGCCAGGTGCTGGCCGAACACAGCCTGCCCGCCATGGCCGGTGCCTACCTGGCAGTGTACGACCGCCTGACGGGCGCGCGCCAGCCCTCTCCCCTGTCCACTTATCCCTGAAAGGCCTCCCATGTGCGGCATCAGCGGCATCTTTGATTTGCAGGGCCAGCGCGACATCGATGTGCTGCTGCTGGCGCGCATGAACCACAGCCTGCTCCATCGGGGACCGGACGAAGGTGGACTGCACCGCGAGCCGGGACTGGGCCTGGCGCACCGGCGATTGTCCGTGATCGACCTGGCCAGCGGCCAGCAGCCGCTGTTCAACGCCGACCGCAGCATCGCCATCGTCTTCAATGGCGAAATCTATAATTACCGCAGCCTGATGGCCGAACTGCGCCAGTTCGGCCACCAGTTCCGCACCAGCAGCGACACGGAAGTCATCGTCCACGCCTGGGAACAATGGGGGGAACACTGCGTGCGGCGCCTGCGCGGCATGTTCGCCTTCGCCCTGTGGGACCGCCGGCGCCATCTGCTGTTCCTGGCGCGCGACCGCCTGGGCGTGAAACCCCTGTACTACGGCGAGGCGCAGGACGGCACCCTGCTGTTCGGCTCCGAACTCAAAGCCCTGCTCGCGCATCCGGCCATGCCGCGCACGCTCGATCCGCTGGCCGTGGAAGAGTATTTCGCCTACGGCTATGTGCCCGAGCCGCGCAGCATCTTCCAGCACGCGCGCAAACTGCCGCCCGGGCATACCCTGTCGATTCGCGCCGGCCAGCCGCTGCCCGCGCCGCAAGCGTACTGGGACATTCCATTCACGCCGAATCCGCCCGCCAGCGAGGCGCAGGCGGCCGACGAACTGCTGGCGCGCCTGCGCGAAGCGGTGCGCATCCGCATGGTGGCCGAAGTGCCGCTCGGTGCCTTTCTCTCCGGCGGCGTCGATTCCAGCGCCGTCGTGGCGCTGATGGCCGGCGCCAGCGCCACGCCCGTCAACACCTGCTCCATCTCGTTCGGCGACCCCGCGTACAACGAAGCGCGCTACGCCGACCTGGTGGCGCGCCGCTACGCCACGGCGCACCACGCGCGCCAGGTCGAGCAAGACGACTTCGAGCTGATCGACCTGCTGGCGAACCTGTACGACGAACCGTTCGCCGACAGTTCCGCCATGCCCACGTACCGGGTCTGCCAGCTGGCGCGCCAGCGCGTCACGGTGGCCCTGTCGGGCGACGGCGGCGATGAAAGCCTGGCCGGCTACCGGCGCTACCGCCTGCACACGCGCGAAGAAAGAGTGCGCAAGGCGATGGACCCGTTGCTGCCGGCCGGCTTGCGCCAGTCGCTGTTCGGCACCCTGGGGCGGTTGTACCCGAAGGCCGACTGGGCGCCGCGCTTCCTGCGCGCCAAGACCACCTTCGAGGGCCTGGCGCGCGACACGACGGACGCGTATTTTCACGGCGTCAGCCTGCTGGGCGACGCCATGCGCGCGCGCCTGTTCAGCCCCGAGCTGCGGCGCAGCCTGCATGGCTACCGCGCCGTCGAAGTGCTGCGCCGCCACGCGCTGGCCAGCCCCGCGCAAGATCCGCTGTCGCAGGTACAGTACCTGGACCTGAAAACCTACCTGCCCGGCGACATCCTGACCAAGGTGGACCGGGCCAGCATGGCGCATGCGCTGGAAGTGCGCTCACCCCTGCTCGACCATGAACTGGTGGCGTGGATGTCCGGCCTGCCGCCGCAATTCAAGCTGCGGCGCGGCGAAGGCAAATACCTGCTGAAAAAAGCCCTGCGCCCGCTGCTGCCCGACACCCTGCTGTACCGCCAGAAGATGGGATTTTCGGTGCCGCTGGCGGACTGGCTGCGCGGCCCGCTGCGCCAGCGCCTGCAACAGCGCCTGCTGGGCCCCACCCTGGCGCAATGCGGCCTGTTCGACATGGACTACGTGCGCCTGCTGCTCGATCAGCATGCCAGCGGGCGGCGCGACTACAGCGCGCCCCTGTGGGCGCTGCTGATGTTCGAAGCGTTCCTGCGCCAGGTTGCAACGGGGTCAGACCCGTCGCGGGAATATGGCCCAATGGGCCGTATTCCGCTCCCGCAGGGACTGACCCCAACATCTGTCCCAGGCTAATCCATGCGCATCCTGCACATCCTCGACCACTCGCTGCCCCTGCACAGCGGCTACACGTTTCGCACCCTGGCTATCCTGCGGCAGCAGCGCGCGCTGGGCTGGCACACGACGCAACTCACGAGTGCCAAGCAGGGGCCGTCCGATGCCCCGCAGCAGCTGGTCGACGGCTGGCATTTCTACCGCACGGCGCCGAATGCACGCTGGTGGGCGCGCCTGCCCGTGCTGCGGCAAGTGGCCGTCATCATCGGCCTGGCCGTGCGCCTGCGCCAGCTGGCGCGGCAAGCCAGGCCGGACATCCTGCATGCGCATTCGCCTGCACTCAATGCCGTTGCCGCCCTCAACGCGGGCCGCGCGCTGGGCATCCCCGTCGTATATGAAGTGCGCGCCTTCTGGGAAGACGCGGCCGCCGACCATGGCAGCAGCCGGCCCGGCGGCCTGCGCTACCGGCTCACGCGGGCGCTGGAAACCTACGCGCTGCGCCGCGCCGACGCCATCACCACCATCTGCGACGGTTTGCGGCGCGAGCTGTGCGCGCGCGGCGTGCCCGCGCATAAAATCACCGTCATCCCGAACGCCGTCGATGCGGGCGCCTTTTGCGTCACGGCGCCCGGCGACCTGTGGCTGGCGCATAAACTGGGCCTGCATGGTCACCTGGTTATCGGCTTCATCGGCTCGTTCTATGCCTACGAGGGTCTGGCCCTGCTGTTGCGCGCCATGCCGCGCCTGCTGGCGGCGCAGCCCGCATTGCGGCTGCTGCTGGCCGGCGGCGGGCCGCAGGAAGCGGCGCTGCGCGCGCTGGCGGCGCAGCTGGGCCTGGAGCACGCCGTGGTTTTCGCGGGCAGAGTGCCGCACGCGCAGGTGGCCGCGTATTATCAGCTGGTCGACATCTGCGTGTATCCGCGCCTGCCCATGCGCCTGACGGAGCTGGTGACGCCCTTGAAACCGTTAGAGGCGATGGCGCAGGGCCGCCTGGTGGTGGCGTCCGACGTGGGCGGCCACCGCGAACTGGTCGAACATGGCAAGACGGGCATGCTGTTTCGCGCCGGCGACGCCGAGGCACTGGCGCAGGCGGTATTACACCTGCTGCTGGCGCCCGACAGCTGGCCGGCGCTGCGGCGCCAGGCGCGCGCGTTTGTCGAGACGGAGCGCAGCTGGGGCGCCAGCGTGGGCCGCTATGCGCCCGTGTATGCGCGCCTGACCGCGGCGCGCAGGGCGGGAGTGGTGCCATGATCTTCACGGGCTTGCGCATCGCGCTGGTCGGCCCGCTGCCGCCGCCGGCCGGCGGCATGGCGAACCAGACGGCGCAACTGGCGCGGCTACTGCGCGAGGACGGCGCGCAAGTGCAGCTGCTGGCCGTCAACGGCCCGGTGCTGCCGCCCTGGCTGGCGCGCATCCGCTACCTGCGCGCGGCGCTACGCCTGCCCGTGCACCTGTGGCGCCTGTGGCGCACTGCCAATACGGTGGACCTGTTCCACATCATGGCCAATTCCGGCTGGTCCTGGCATCTGCACGCGGCGCCGGCATTGTGGATCGCCAGCCTGAAAGGCAAGCCGGCCCTGCTCAACTACCGGGGCGGCGAAGCGGCCGCCTTTTTCGCCCGTTCGCCGCGCCTGGTGGCATTGAGCCTGCGCCGCGCCAGCGCCATCGTCGTGCCCTCGGCCTACCTGGCCGGCATTTTCGAACAATATGGCCATACGGCCCACATCGTGCCGAACGTGGTGGACTTGCAGCGTTTTGCACCGGCCGTACCGCGTGTGCCATCCGCGGATGGCCCGTGCATCCTCGTGGCGCGCCACCTGGAACCGCTGTACGACAATGCCAGCGCCGTGCGCGCCTTTGCTTTCGTGCGCCACAGCTATCCCGGGGCGCGCCTGGTGCTGGCCGGCGGCGGACCGCAGCGCGCGGCGCTGGCACGCCTGGCCAGGTCGCTCGGCGTTCTTGCCTCCGTGCGCTTCGCCGGCCCCGTCGACAATGCCGCCATGCCGGCCCTGTACCAGGCCAGCGACATCGTCCTCAATCCCAGCCTGGCCGACAACATGCCCATTTCCGTGCTCGAAGCGCTGGCCTGCGGCGTGCCCGTCGTCAGCACCAACGTGGGCGGCATCCCCGCCCTGCTGCAAGACGGCGTGACGGCATTGCTGGTGCCGCCCGGCGATCCGGCCGCCATGGCGCAGGCCATCCTGGCCCTGCTGCGCGACCCGAGCCGCGCGCAAAAGCTGGCAGACGCGGGCCTGGCGCACGCCGCCACTTTCGGCTGGCCCGGCATCGCGCCCGGCCTGGCCGCGCATTACCGCCGCGTCCGCGCCGCGCCGCGCCCGGGCGCCTACACGCGCTGCGTGGCCCGCTGGCTGTTTCCCCTGCATGAATGGTTCAAAGGCCACCACAGCGTACGCCTGCTGCGCCGCCTGGAACGCTCGCAGTGGTGGAGCGCCCAGCAGCTGCAAGAGTGGCAGCTGGCGCGCCTGCGCGCGCTGCTGCGCCACGCGGACGCGCACGTGCCCTACTACCGCGCACTGTTTTCCAGCAGCGGCTTCGACCCGCAACAGGTGCGCCAACTGGCCGATTTATCGCGCCTGCCGCTGCTGCGCAAGGCGGATATCGCCAGCGCGCGCGACAGCTTCAAGTCCGCCCGCGCCGTGGGCTTGCGCCCGTTCGCCACGGGCGGCTCGAGCGGCGAGCCGCTGCAGTTTTTCCTGGGACGGCGCAGGATCAGCCACGACATCGCCGCCAAGTGGCGCGCCACGCGCTGGTGGGGTGTCGATATCGGCGACCGCGAAGCCGTCTTGTGGGGCTCGCCCATCGAGCTGCAGGCGCAAGACCGCCTGCGCCGCCTGCGCGATGCGCTGCTGCGCAGCACCCTGCTGCCCGCGTTTGCCATGTCGCCCGCGCGCCTTGACGGCTACGTGGCGCAATTGCGCCGCTGGCGTCCGCGCATGCTGTTCGGCTATCCGTCCGCGCTGTGCCGCATCGCCAGCCATGCCGGCGCGCGCGACCTGCCGCTCGACGGCCTGGGCGTGAAGGTGGCGTTCGTCACGGCCGAGCGCCTGTACGACGAGCAGCGCGCGCAGATCGCCGCCGCCTTCGGCTGCCCCGTGGCCAACGGCTACGGCGGGCGCGACGCGGGCTTCATCGCCCACGAATGCCCGGACGGCGGCATGCACATCACGGCCGAAGACATCATCGTGGAAATTGTCGATGGCCAGGGCCAGCCGCTGCCCTTTGGTGCCACAGGAGAGATCGTCGTCACCCATTTGGCCACGCGGGACTACCCCTTCATCCGCTACGCCACGGGCGACGTGGGCGCGCTGGGCACGCAGCCTTGCGCCTGCGGACGCGGTTTGCCCCTGCTGCACAAGATCGAAGGGCGCAGCACGGATTTCCTCACGGCGGTCGACGGCACCGTCATGCACGGCCTGGCGCTCGTCTACATCGTGCGCGAACTGCCGCAAGTGCGCGGTTTTAAAATCATCCAGGAAAGCCTGCTGCGCACGCGCGTGCTGCTGGTCTGCGTGGCGCGCCTGGATGACGCCACGCGCAGCGCCATCGTGACCGGTTTCCAGGCCAGGCTGGGCGCGCAGGTGGACATCGTCATCGAGGAAGTCGACGAGATCGCGGCGGAAGCGTCGGGCAAGTACCGCTACGTGGTGAGCGAGGTGGCGTAGGCGGGCAGCCTGCAGCACGATGAATGACATCCGCCCGACCGGGGCCTTATTCAGTCGATTCCATGGTGGCTACACGCAGCTTGCTTAATCACTTGAAGTGGGTTCGCCGTCAACAAGAGCAATCTCGCCTGCGAAGCAATATCCGAATGAATGCACGGTACGGATCGGGATATCAACACCGGTCTGGCTGACGATTTTTGCACGCAAGCGACGCACCAGTGAATCGAGCGAGCGGCCGCTATGGTAGTCATCGCGCTGATACAGCTTCGTCAGAATCGTCTTTTTTTGTACCGGCAGACCAGGCTTGCTTGCCAGCAATTCGAGAAACATCAACTCCTTCAGGCTGAGTGCGACCTGAAACTCTTGGGCAAGACGCAGTTCCCATTGCGTAGCAAAAATAGTCCATCGATCCGGCACGTCGATCAACTCTACGGTGGTTTTCCGCACGCGCTGCGCGATACTGCCAATCACCGCAGACAGTTCGCGGCAGTCCACCGGTTTGACCAGATACTGGTCCGCGCCAGAGTGATAACCTTTGAGCTTATCTTCTATCGCACTGCGGGCGGTCAGGATAATGATACCCATATTGCTATTGGCGCGCACATATTCGGCCAGTACATAACCCTCCTGATCCGGCAAGCCAACATCGATCACGGCTATCTGACAATCGCATTTTGGCAAAGCCTGATAAAACTCAGCCGCGTTGCGCACGGCGATGATATGCATGCCATTCAGTTCGAGCCATTCCACCACGCTATCGCGTAAATCTTCATCATCTTCGACCAATAACACTCTAATTTTTGATGGCACCGCTTTGCGCCTCCTCTACAGGCAATGGTAAGGTGATTGTCGCTGAAGTGCCTCCTTCAGGACGGTTAACCAGAAGTATGCTGCCTGCATGTTGAGCAATGATACGCTGTACCATATACAGGCCGATGCCGCTGCCGGCGACAAAACCGGTGCGACTGCCACGGAAATACTTGCCATACACCAGAGCCAGCTCATGTTCCGGAATACCGGTGCCATTGTCGTCTACTGTGAGGAGCAATGCGCCATCGTTTTTGCTCAACTGGACACGGACCGTCCCTTGTTTAGGCCCATATTTGATCGCATTATCGAGTACATTCAGGAATGCCGTCTTCAGCAACTTGCGATCCCCATGAAAGACGATGGGTTTCGTATAGTGGAACTCAAGCTGTGGTGCACGCTCACGCCAGAAATCGGAGGCTTCTTCGATAACACTGCGCAGAAAATCCGGCATGAAGATCGCTTCGCAGAGGATATCAGCTTTCCCGTCACTATTTTGATCCCTCTGCAGTGCGGTTTCTGCCACTTCAACCAGTCGCAATACGGCGCGCTGCATTTTTTCGAGGTTGGAACCGAAGTGCTGAGCGCCGCTCGGTTCCTTATTTTGCAGAATATCCAGATTGGTCCGGATGACAGCCAACGGTGTACGGTATTCGTGTGAAAACATCTCCACGAATCGGGTCTGGTTTTCCAGCGCTTCCTGTTTGGATTCCAATGACAGCAGCAACTGATGTTTGATACGCTCAAAATACAGCAGCAGCAAGGCCGGGAAAAATAGCAGGGTTCCGGCCAAGGGGACCAGGTAGACAACCACTATATTCATCTGGGACATCAACGCAGAACTCAATCCGACCGGTTGATAGAGTAAAACGGCGATGCGCAAGCCATGCGCAGTAATCAACATCAATAGACCGACAATCGCCATTTCACGCGCATAGCCAAGCTTGCCAGATGCCGTTTCCGGATGTCGTGCCAGTAGCGTTTGCAAACACAGTACAAAAACCAGAATCAGGCTGGCACTGCTGAGACAGGCACGGGCGGAAAACTCCGCCTTGTTTTCTATTAATAAAAAATACGCACATGCAAACAAAGCGACAAGAAAATACGCCCAGTGGCTTATTTTTGTCCCAAAGAACGCTCTCAATCCGACCCACACAACGATACAGCCAGCAAACAATGCAACATTTCCCGCCATCAATAACAAGCCTGGCGGGCGGAACGCATTCAGTATGATGATCGTCATGCCAACGGCGGTCAGTACACCGGACATGGCCCACAGCCGCGTATAGCGTTCCGTGGGCGCGGCAAAATAGACGCCAATCATCGTTGCCGAAATACATAACTGTGTCACGGATAATGCAATGCTGGCTGTTTGATGATCCATGGGTCCAGTCTGTTCGGGTAGCGTAAGAGAGGGCTGCCGGTCAAACGCACCAGCTTAACGTGCAACAAACATTTCCAAGAAACCAGTATTTTGCATATCTTACCAGATCGGCAATGAGCAAAAATCAGAAGCCCTTGCTCGCCACCAGCCAGGCACGCACCGACGACGGCTTGGGCAACAATGACGGTGCCGCCCCCAGGCGCGTTGCCACCGACATGCTCGCGCGCCACTGGTCGGGACCGGCCCAGTTCAGGCCGATACCGGCGCCAGACAAGGTCGCGCTGTTTTCTGCCTTGGTCCAGGGATGGCGGTTGACTTTGACATAAGCAGTGTCAAGAAATGCCAGCACCTGCCAATTTCCAAATAGCAGCGCGCCCAAATCATGGCGCATTTCCACCGTGCCTGCATAGCCGCTGTCGCCGGAAATGGCGCCGATATCATAGGCACGCACCGTATAGGGACCACCGGCGCTCATCTTTTCAGCGGAATCCAGATTGCCGTCAGCCCATTGCCCACTCAAGTTGAAGTACAGCGAGTCGCGCGGCGTCAGCCCCTGCAAACGGGCAATATTGGCATTCCACTTGGAAAATCCCCCACTCGTGCGCGCAGTAGCGGCATCCGATGCCGCAGCAGAGAAGTTATCAAAACTACCACGTCCGCTGGTCCAGCCCAGGCTTGCCATGCTCATGCCACCCGCCAGCAGGTTGTCGCGCAGGTCACCGTTCACGCTCACGATCCAGTTGTCCAGATGCCGGTCGGTACGCAGGCTGCTGACATCGATATGATCGCGCAGGTTTTTAGCATCGTATTGCAATTGGGCATAGATGTTGTAGCGCTTGCTGCGAACCAATGGATGTTTCGCCCACAGGCTGGCAACCGTCGCCGTCCCATTGGCATCGAGCGCACTGGCGGTACTGCCTAGCTTGTAATGCAATGCCGAGTAAGCCACGCCTGCCCTGGTTCCCTGGCCGTTGAGCAAGGTGTCGTAGCCCACCCGGCCATAATTCATGCCCTCACCCGTGCTGATGATGTTGGCGCTCAGGATATCGCCGTGGTGGAACGGATTGACGATATTAAAGTTGCCGCTCAGGCGCGCGCGCCCGATATAGCGATTGCCGTAGTTGTCCAGCGAAACGTTCGCCAGGGCCAGGCGGTTGTAACGTGTCTCGACATCCATGTCAGCCGTGCCGACTGCCGAGCCTGGTTTAAGAACCGCGTTCACGCGCACGCCCGGTACGTCGGACAGCAACAGCAAGGCACGATCGAGTTCGGCCTCGGCAATCAATTCCCCTCCACTGAGCGGAACCAGGCTGGCATGGAGCAAAGCGTCGCTGACTTCGCTGCTGTTGTTGAGCCGGACTTTGCCGTAATGTGCCTCGACGACCTGGATGATGATGACGCCGTCGGTGATCGTCTGCACGGGGATGATGGCGCGCGTCATCGGAAATCCACGGCCCTGGTAGTACGCCGTAATACGCCCTGCCAGTTCGTCGAGCTGCGGCAAGGTCAGACTTTTACCTTCCTGATCGGCGACCAGCGCATGCAGCGTCTGTGTGGGAAAAGCGGTATTGCCAGTGATACGCAGCGCAGTCACGTGCATCGGCTGTGACGACGGCAAGCTGGCATCGCTTTTCGGCTTGACCTCCAGCGTGGGCGCGTTCGGCTTGGCGACAGCAGGAATTGCCGGTTGCAATTGTTGCAAAATCGACCCGGCATTGGGCGTCGTTTGCGGATCAGCGGCATACGCATCGAGTGGCACCAGCAACAAGGCGGCGTACAGGGGCTTGAGCAAGAAGGACTGCTTGGTTATGGTGGTCATGTATGTCTTATTCTGTGATGCTGTTGGCGACGAGCGGCAATTGCATGCCGCCATTTTGAATTCGCAGCGTCGGGGCAGGCGTGCCGAATCCGGTACTGGTATTGAACAAGCGGGTGTCGACCGTTTCCTGCGCAGGCTCGGTTCTGGCAGTGCCGGCGTCAGTCTGCTGCACCAGCAGCGTGGAAGACAGGTTCAATGCCTGCGGCTGCGCCAGGGCTTGCGGCGGCAACACGGACGACTGCAACTGCGTTACCGCGCTCTGAATTTGCTGCATCTGCGTGGTGCTCACGAGTGGCGTGGTGGGCGCGACGACAGGCGCTGCCGTAATGCTGGCGACTGCGCGCGATTGTCCGGCAATGATGTAATTGCCGATATCGGCTCCGCCATAGACGCTGCTCAGATTAACCGTCTTGCTTCCACCAACGGCGGCGTCAGAGAACAGGCCGGTCGAGGTTATCGTAATCACGTCCGAACCCAACTTGCCCACCAGCGTGGCATTGCCGGCATTGACCGTGGCCGCCGTGCTGCCGTCATACACTTTATCGGCTGCAGTGATGCCACTGACCGTAATCGATGCCGGTGTAATGCTGGCGGTCAGCACGTTGCGATCGACGATATTGTAGTTGCCGGCATCGCTACCGGTCAGCGTGTAGCCACTGACAGTCACCGATTTATTTTTACCAACATTTTTATCGGCAAAGGTAGCAGTTTGCTTACCACCGAGCGAAACGATGTCACTCCCCATGACACCAGAAAGACTGGCGGAACCGCTCAGTGCAGCCGTGATCGTGGCGTCGTAGATCTTGTCGGTGGCAGTCAGGCCCGCCAGTGACAGATCGGCTTTGCGTATGGTGGCGCTCAGGCCAGTCGGCTGCCTGACGACGTAATTGCCGGCATCAGCCCCCGTCAAGATGTAGCCAGACACGGCAACAGCTTTATTCGCGCCCGCATCCTTGCTCGAAAATTGGCCGACACCCTGCCCTCCCAGGCTGACATTGTCCCCTGCGAAGATGCCGGAGTAAGCCACATGCGTGGCATTCAGAGTCGCCGTGGTCGTGGCATCATAGGTTTTATCGGCAGCACTGACGCCCGATACCACCAGCTCAGCCTTGCTGATCGTCGCCGTCAAGCCTGACGGTTGCGTGACGACGTAATTGCCGGCGTCCAGCCCGCTCAGGCTGAAACCGGACACGCTGACCGTCTTGTTCGCGCCCGCATCCTTGCTGGCAAACTGGCCGACACCCTGGCCGCCCAGGCTGAGATTGTCCCCCGCGATCATGCCGGAATACGCCACGTTTGCCGTATTCAGGGTGGCCGTCGTCGTCGCGTCATAGGTTTTGTCCACGGCGCCGATGCCGCTCAAGGTGATGCCCTTGGCCGTCACCGTATAGCTGCTGCCGGCCGTGCCCAGCACATTGTAGTTGCCGGACAGGCCGCCGTTGCCGCTGCTGCCCAGCACGAGGCCGGTGGTGCTGCCTAGCGCCGTGCCGGCTTGCACGTTCTTGCTGGCCAGGTTGGACACATCGCCGACGCCGCCGACGCTGAAGGTTTGCCCGGCCACGCCCGTGGCCGTCAGCGAGCCGCCCGCCACCGCAGTGTTGCCATCATAGGTCTTGCCGCCCGACAGGATCAGATCGGCCTTGTGGATGGTGGCCGTCACGCTGATCGGCTGCACCACGTTGTAGTTGGCCGCGTCCAAGCCCGTCAGCGCATAGCCGTTGACGGCGACGCTCTTGCCGCTGCCGGCATTGGCGTCGGCAAAGCTGCCGCTACCCGTGCCAACGACGGACACGTTGTCGCTCAGCAAGCCGCTCACTGCGGCCGTGCCGCTCAAGGTCGCGCCGGCGCTCGCATCATAGGTTTTATTCAATGCGCTGATGCCAGATACCACCAGGTCAGCCTTGCTGATCGTCGCCGTCAAGCCTGACGGTTGCGTGACGACGTAATTGCCGGCATCGACTCCGCCCAGGCTGAAACCGGACACGCTGACCGTTTTATTCGTGCCCGCATCCTTGCTGTCGAAGCGCCCGACACCCTGGCCGCCCAGGCTGAGATTGTCCCCCGCGATCATGCCGGAGTAGGCCACGTT
>NZ_JAPUBT010000002.1:157382-624587 GCF_030397665.1 Janthinobacterium sp. SUN073
TGCACCACGTTGTAGTTGGCCGCGTCCAAACCCGTCAGCGCATAGCCGCTGACGCTGACGTTTTTTCCAGTACCTGCATTGGCGTCGGCAAAGCTGCCGCTACCCGTGCCAACGACGGACACGTTGTCGTTGAGCAAGGCGGTAACACTGGCGCTGCCGCTCAAGGTCGCGCCGGCGCTCGCATCATAGGTTTTATTCAATGCGCTGATGCCAGATACCACCAGGTCAGCCTTGCTGATCGTCGCCGTCAAGCCTGACGGTTGCGTGACGACGTAATTGCCGGCGTCCAGCCCGCTCAGGCTGAAACCGGACACGCTGACCGTTTTATTCGCACCCGCATCCTTGCTGGCAAACTGGCCGACACCCTGGCCGCCCAGGCTGAGGTCGTCCCCCGCGACCATGCCGGAATACGCCACGTTTGCCGTATTCAGGGTGGCCGTCGTCGTCGCGTCATAGGTTTTGTCCACGGCGCCGATGCCGCTCAAGGTGATGCCCTTGGCCGTCACCGTATAGCTGCTGCCGGCCGTGCCCAGCACATTGTAGTTGCCGGACAGACCGCCATTGCCGCTGCTGCCCAGCACCAGGCCGGTAGTGCTGGCCAGTGCCGCGCCCGTTTGCACGTTCTTGCTGGCAAGATTACTGGCATCGCCGGCGCCGCCGACGCTGAAGGTTTGTCCGGCCACGCCCGTGGCCGTCAGCGAGCCGCCCGCCACCGCAGTGTTGCCATCATAGGTCTTGCCGCCGGACAAGACCAGGTCCGCCTTGTGGATGGTCGCCGTCACGCTGATCGGCTGCACCACGTTGTAGTTGGCCGCGTCCAAGCCCGTCAGCGCATAGCCGTTGACGGCAACGGTCTTGCCGCTGCCGGCATTGGCGTCGGCAAAGCTGCCGCTACCCGTGCCAACGACGGACACGCTGTCGTTGAGCAAGGCGGTAACACTGGCGCTGCCGCTCAAGGTCGCGCCGGTGCCCGCATCATAGGTTTTATTCAATGCGCTGATGCCCGATACCACCAGCTCAGCCTTGCTGATCGTCGCCGTCAAGCCTGACGGTTGCGTGACGACGTAATTGCCGGCGTCCAGCCCGCTCAGGCTGAAACCGGACACGCTGACCGTTTTATTCGTGCCCGCATCCTTGCTGGCAAACTGGCCGACACCCTGGCCGCCCAGGCTGAGGTCGTCCCCCGCGATCATGCCTGAATACGCCACGTTTGCCGTATTCAGGGTGGCCGTGGTCGTGGCGTCGTAGGTTTTATCCACGGCGTTGATGCCCGTCAGGGTGATACCCTTGGCGGTCACCGTATAGCTGCTGCCGGCCGTGCCCAGCACATTGTAGTTGCCGGACAGACCGCCATTGCCGCTGCTGCCCAGCACGAGGCCGGTGGCGCTGGCCAGTGCCGCGCCCGTTTGCACGTTCTTGCTGGCAAGATTGGACGCATCGCCGGTGCCGCCGACGCTGAAGGTTTGCCCGGCCACGCCCGTGGCCGTCAGCGAGCCGCCCGCCACCGCAGTGTTGCCATCATAGGTCTTGCCGCCAGTCAGGATCAGGTCGGCCTTGTGGATGGTGGCCGTCAGGCCGGTGGGTTGGGTCAATATGTAGTTGCCAGCATCGCTGCCGCTCAGGCTAAAGCCGGTGACGGTGACGGCCTTGCTGACGCCGGCATTGGCATCGGCGAAGGTGGCCGTACCCCCATTCAGCGAGACGCTGTCGCCGCTGACGATGCCAGAAGCGACATTGGCGCCGCCAGAGAGCGTGGCCGTGGTGGTGCCATCATAGGTTTTGTTGTCAGCAGTCATGCCACTCGCACTGATGGTCTTGGCGCTGATAGTGGCGGTCTTGCTGTCGAGACCATTGATATAGTAGTTGTTGCCGCCATAGTTGATGGCGGTGTTACCATCGGCCGTGGTGCTGCTGGACGCGCCGCTGCCGGTGGCGGTGACGCCGCTAATCGTCACGGCTTTGCCTGTCCCGGCGTTTTTGTCGGAAAAAATAGCCTGCGCACCGGTGCTATTGAGCGTCAATCCGGCCGGCATAGTCAATAAGGGAGTCAGCCCAGATATGCTGGCCGTCGTGTTGCCATCGTAAGTTTTCGACGCAACCGAGCCAGTCATATTGATAGCCATATAGGCCTTTAGCTGACTGGCGTTAGGGATGTAGGTGTAGGCGCTATAGTCCGTCGGCGCGCCATAGCTATTCGGATTGTAATAGATGGCGATGTTGCTTGCACTATCAACGAGGTAAACGAAATTTTGAGAAACATCGTTAAAAATGACCGTACCTGCACCCGTCGCAGTATTGTCTGTTCTCAGTACAACATTCCCGGCCCCGCTAGCGATAATACCTCCGCCAAAATCGCCGACCCCTTCCTTATAAGGTACATTGCTGGTCAATTTAAACAAGATATTGCGATAGGCACTCAGCGTAAGCGTCGTGTTGTTGGTCCAATTCGCACCAATGTTTGTCTGCTTGTCGTAGTCAATACCTGCACCAATGCTATCGAGCACCACAATATCGCCATTGCCAGATCCGCTATGGGTACACGTAGTACCCGAGCAGCTGGCCGTGGATGCGGTAGTTTTGATGGTCACATTGCCATTATTGAGCGCAGCCACCAGGACACGCTCGTCGACATTGACACCGTAGGAATTGCCCCAGATACTGACATTGCCGATCGTAATATCATCGGGATCGAGCAGCCAGTCTCCGGCTTTGCCACGGGGCGCGGCCGTACTGACAGCGGCGCCGGCCTTGATATTCAAGACCTTGCCGGAAGTCTCCACCTGCCCGCCATTGCCGGAAGTGCTGCCGCCGCGTGCCGTGATGCTGCCGTTGAACTGCGTGCTACCGTCCGACCAGACAACAACATTGCCGCCATTGCCGCTGGTGATGGCATCGGCCTTGATCGAGGCGCCAGCGTCGACCGTGGTGGTGTGCGCGCGTTGCTCGCTGCCGCTACCGAGGAAATTTCCGCCCACCAGTGCCGTGCCGCCGCCTTCGCCTGACACATCAATCGCGCTGCCTGCCGCCAGCTTGACCGTGCCGCCGAGCACCTTCACGGTGCCGCCGCTTGCGCCGCCGCTACCGGACGCATCGAGCGTGCCGCTATTGGTCGCGGTGCCGGCACTGCCCGCCGCCAGCACAATCGAGCCGTTGACATTCTGCACGCTGCGCGCCTGAATGATGCCGGTGTTATTGATTACGCTGGCCAGCACCGCATCCCTGGCGCCAGCCGAGAGCCAGACCGCGCCACTGTCGGCCTTGATGAGGCCGCCATTTTCGGCCAGGTTGTTCAGCGTGCTCTGCTTGACCTGCAAATTGACCAGGTTATCGCCGGAAAACGCCAGCGTGACGTCGCTACCCGCGCCCAGCGCCACCGCACCCGCGTTGATGCTGCCAGGATTACTCACCGTATTGCCGATGAAGGCAACATAGCCGCCGGGGGCCGCATTGATGCTGCCCTGGTTGATGATGCTGCCCGTGCCGCTGCCGCTGAAATGGCGCGTCGCGCCATTCAGGCCCGCATCGCCGATATCGAGCGTGGAGGCAACCAGGCCACCCACGTTGATTTGTGATCCTGCACCAAACAGCACGCCATTCGGATTGATCAGGTAGACCTGGCCATTGGCATTGAGCCGGCCGAAGAACTGGGTGGCATTCGTGTCGCTGATGCGGTTGACGGCAATTGCGCTGGCCGACGGCTGGACGAAGTTGACCGTCTCCTGGTTCGTCGTATTGAAAGAAGTCCAGTGCAATGACAGGTTCTGGCTCGCTTGCGTCACCGTGGTGGTGGCACCGTTCTGGCTGATGGAGCCGTTGCCGGCGGTCACCTGGCCGCCTGTCGGCCCCGCCATGGCGACAGGGGCGGCGGCCAGCAAGGCGCTGAAGAGGATGCTGCGATTGGCTGCCTTGCCCCGGCCCCTGGCGCGTTCCGGCACGATGACCCAGGCGTGGTGCACATGGCTCCAGATGAGTCGATAAATTCTGTTCATGGAAGCATGGCGCATGATGGTTTTCTCTGGTTGGCGGCTCAATGCGCAGATGGCATGCCGCTTGTTGTATGTATGTTAGTTAATTGGCAGAAAATCTACTCAGATGCTCGGCAACCCGGCGGTCAAGTGTCGGCCTCCACTCTGCCGGCATCACTTGATTGACCAGTTGAGCAATACGCTCGATCTCGGCCAGTGTTGCCGCATTGTTCGTGGTGGCTTTGGCAGCGCTGTTCCACATATAGATCTTCGCCAGATTGGCCGGCGTCAGCGCACCAGTGGCCGGGTCCGGCGCGCTGTTGGCATACAGAATGGCCACCGGTAAATAGGCCGGCGCATACCCTTCGGAAGCCGCATGTTCCAGCCATGACAAGGCCAGCGCCGGATTCACATCGCCGCCCTCGCCCTGTCCCAGCATCACGCCCAGGCGGTATTGCGCCAGATGGTCGCGGTTTTCCGCGGCCTGCTGATACCAGGAACGCGCGGCCGCCAGATTCTGCGGCACTTCCGTGCCATCCTTGTAATAATCGGCGATGCGCAGCATGGCCGGTGCCGAGCCTGCCTGCGCCGCTTGCGCGCACAGCCCCAGGCCGTGCTCGACGTCCTTGCCGACGACCTGTCCGCGGATGTACAGCTGACCGGCAGAACACAGCGCATACACGATACCCGCCTGCGCCGCCTTGCGGTACCACGCTTCGGCTGCCTTGCCGTCGGCCGCCTGGCCGATCCCTTCAGCCAGGCAATCGCCAAAAAACTGTTGCGCGGCCGGAATGTTGCCCTGTGCAGCCTTGCCGAACCAGGCGCAGGCCGCTGCCGGATTGCGCGCGCGGCCCCACCCTTCGCGCTCGATCAATCCCAGGTTGAATTGCGCCAAAGGATTGCGCGCGGCGACGCGCGCATACTCCTTGTAGGCGAGCGCAAATTCCTGCGCGGTCAGTGCCTTGTCGGCGCGCTTCAACTCAGTGCTCAGGTCGCGCGGCGCGGCACTGGCCTGTAGCGAGGCAAGCAACAGCGCGACCATTGCTGCAACAGCGAGGGTAGGCAAAGTAAATACTCCAGATAAAGTCATCAGCGGTGGCTTGCCATCGACAATGCCACCGGTCCAGGCAGGCTCAGATCGTCGGCGACGAGGCTTAGAGCCTGCCCCAGTTAGGACTCTTAGTCCCGGCTTGGATACATGCCATTGGTGGCCGCGATGTAATATGTCAATGCAATATAGGGCGGTCTTGCATCGACCGCAGCACCAGTCCCGATGGGCAGCGTGTTGCCACTGGCCGTTGCGGTGCCGCCTACGACACCGGCCACGTCACGGCCAAGCGTCGTCACGACTGCCGAGCTGGCAGGAAGCGTGACCGACACTGTGCCACCGCTGATGGCGTTGGCATTCAGTGTGGCATCCGGTGTCGCTGAGGAATAAACGTACGAGGGAGGAGAGCTTGCCTTGGCCAGATAGTTACCCGAGGGTGTTCCTGATCCGTTAGAAGCATTGACCACATTCATCTTCAGGTCTGCTACCGTACCGGTCACAACGGCACTGGCAATGCTTGCGGTGCCGGTCAGCGACGGCACGGCCGTGCTGACCGTTACACCTTTCAGATCAACCGGAATTGCGTTCAGCGCGAACGCATGCGGCGGCAGTTGTGCAACAGTCAGGGTAATGGCATTTTTACCGCCCGTGGCGCCTGACAGGTAATTCACACCGTCGGCGCCGACCATGAACCTGCCGCGCAGGTCAGGCAGCTTGAACGTGGTCGTGCCAGTACCGCCGTAAGTAATGCCGATCAGGGAATACAGTGCCGGATTGGCAGTGATAGGCACCTCCTGGCCGGCAGCCAGCACATACTGCCGATTGAAACTGCCGAAATTGAATGGCACGGCCATGATGCAGATACTCGCCAGGATGGGACTGTCGGAACAGGCAAAACTACTGGGTGTCCAGGCTGCCGATACGGTGCCGACGATCAGTGCGGCGCGAGAAAAGTGATTCTTGACGACAAATTTCATTTCTATTTCCCCTTGATGTGAAGCGAACGTTTTATGTGATGCGTAAACTTTCTGCATTGCCAGTGTCACTTTGACGTCATCGATGCACCTGCCCGGCACTAAGTAACCCCCAATAAATTCACACTAATTTCCCGAGGATTACTTAGCCGGCAGCGCCAGGATGAAGAATTTTTTCCAGTATCTTGACAATCGCCGCAATCCGCTGCGTGGCATCGTTGAATTCAATGACGCCAGGAACAGTGGGGCCGTGTCCGACAGCAGGAAAATCCGGGCCGAGAATCTCGGAGATATACACCTTGACATGCTGGGTCCCTGCCATGGTCAGATACGCTGCAGCCGTTGCAGGGGCAGGCCCTGGGGACCCGCCTGAAAATTGTGCGCTCGGCAGCGCGGCATACAGTGTTTTCGAGGCGGCCGAATCAGCCAATGCAGCCAGCACCACGCCATAAATCTGTTCCGGCAGCTTTACCCCGCCTTCGGCATCCGAGTTGCCATAAATGGTCAACAACTGAAGAAGGGTGCTCAGGTTCCAGGCATGCGGCACGATATCGTACTGATTGCGGATCAAGATGTTCCAGTTCTGCCAGGGTTTCTCTCCAGCAGTCTTGCGCGGAAAGGCATGGGCAAACTGCCTGGAAAAGCGGCCATTTCCAGGCGATGCTCCGGCGGTCGGATAAACCTGTACCCGTTCAAATGCCGACAATGCGCCGTGTTCCTCCAGGTACAAGGCAAACGTCGGGGCCAGAGCGCCGGCAAGGCTATGCCCGGTAAAGACTATGCGCGCGCCCGCGTTGACCGTGCCATTGAGCTGTCGAATAAAATCGGACAGACTGGTTTTTCCATGGGCCGGATCTGTTGGCGTCAGCGCTGCAATATGTGCCACGCCAGTCGCCGTGCCTTTGGAAATGACCGGCATGAGAGAATCGTGTGAAATGACCGTGGCAGACGGTACTGCGGGATGGTATTGCGTCCAGTTGACGGTTGAAGACACCGTGAAATCTTCCACGATCCAGTCATAGCCGGATATCGCATTGGTGGCGGAAATGGCAACTACATGGGTTGGTGCCGTTGTCCCATCCTCAAATGTGACTGCCGGATTGTAGAAAACAAGCGCCGCATTTTGCGCCACCTTGGCGTTTGCTCCGCGCCACACAGCTGGCCCCCAGGCGATTTGCCAGCCGTCCCCCAGCCCCGCCGTGATCACCGGCAGGGGCAATGTCGCCTGTATATTCGCCGCAAGCTGGGCTTCCAGCGGGTCGCCATGCGTACCCGGGGTATAACGCTCGTTTGCAATATAGTCAGAAGCCAGATTCGACAATAACGACAGGGCAAACGTCTGCTGAAAAACATCAAAATTTGCTGACATGATTTCTTTCTTGTCCAGGGACTTTCGTGAAACAAGCGGAATGCCGGCGAATAGAAATGGCGTCAATTACTGCGGGGCAGCTGGTTCTTTTCTCGCCAGGATGGATATGCAGACATTTTTTTCCGATACCAGAAACAGGAAAGCCGGATGCATGGAGAGAGAATCGGGGAATGTCCATTGTTTCCTGTGGCAATATCTTTATTGGGTTCAATTCGCCTAAGTATAGTGAGTGGCTTACTTAAATAACAAACCACCAATACCCACAGGAAGTGACCAATTGTGACGCCGGCCAGCACCTCCTCATGGACGAGGGAGGCAATGGCCAGACCATTCAATTCATCGGCCACATCGGATCATCGGCATATTGCGCACCCCGTCTTTCATGGTGCGTCTTATATACAGCATCGTCCGAAGGGATTGAATGGTGGCGTGGATGGCTGATAAAGTTCAAATATTGAAGTAACGTGCGCCACTATATTGATGTAGATCAATCAATTTTCGAATCGTATGCAGCAGAATATGATCATTCGCAAGTCTCTATTCCAGAGACAATGGCTCACGCCCTGCGTCCTGCACTACGCATGACCAACTTCATAAGGAAAAACATGATCCCCACTACCATGAAAGCCGCCGTTGTCGAACAACTGGGCCAGCCCCTGGTGCTGCGCGACGTTCCCGTGCCGGTGCCCGGCCCCGGCCAGATCCTCGTCAAGACGGAAGCCTGCGGCGTGTGCCACACGGACTTGCATGCGGCGCGCGGCGACTGGCCCGTCAAGCCGACGCCGCCGTTCATTCCCGGCCACGAAGGCATCGGCCTGGTGGTCGCCATGGGCACGGGCGTGACCGAAGTGCAGCTGGGTGACCGGGTCGGCGTGCCCTGGCTCTACTCGGCTTGCGGCCATTGCGAACATTGCCTGGCAGCCTGGGAAACCGTGTGCGCCGAGGCGCAGTTCGGCGGCTACACCAAGAATGGCGGCTTTGCCGAATACATCCTGGCCGACCCGCGCTACGTCGCGCATATTCCGGCGGGTCTTTCCGCCGTGCAGGCAGCACCCATCATCTGCGCCGGCGTGACCAGCTACAAGGGCATCAAGGAAACGGGAGCGCGGCCGGGCCAGTGGCTGGCCGTGTCCGGCATCGGCGGCCTGGGCCACCTGGCCATCGAATATGCGGTGGCCATGGGCTTGCGCGTGGCGGCCGTCGACATCGATGAAGGCAAACTGGAGCATGCGCGCGCCCTGGGCGCCGAAGTGACCATCAATGCGCGCCAGGGCGACCCTGTGGCGGCCCTGCGCGAAGCGACCGGGGGTGGCGCGCACGGCGTGCTGATCACGGCGCCGTCGATCGATGCTTTCCAACAAGGCGTGGCGATGACGCGCAAGCGCGGCACCTGCGTGCTGGTGGGCTTGCCGCCGGGCGACTTCCCGACGCCGCTGTTCGACGTCGTCGCCAATTGCGTGACGATACGCGGCTCTTTTGTGGGCACGCGCCAGGACATGGCCGAGGCGCTTGCCTTCGCCGCCACCGGCAAGGTCAAGGCCGGCATCGAATTGCAGCCGCTGTCGGCCATCAATGAGATCTTCAGCCGCCTGGAGCATGGCAAGGTGGCCTCGCGCGTGGTGCTCGATTTCAGCGGCAATTGAGTTACGACTGAGCAGCGCGCCAACTGCGCCGGTGTGTCGTGCGACGGCAATTCCATTTTTGTTGCCATAATTGCACATTATAAAGGACACACCGATGAAAATATCTCTTTCTTGCTTGCTGGCCTGCGCCGCCCTCGCCTGCTCCGCTCCCGTCAGCGCGGCCGACCAGGCCGCGCCCTCCCTGCCTGGGCACTATTACCTGCAAGGCGTCATGGAAACGGGCTCCGAACTGCTGCTGAAAAAGGATGGCACGTTCGAATGGATGCTCAGCTATGGCAATACCGACGAACAAGCCAGCGGCGAGTGGCGCGTTGCCGGCGACACAGTGACCCTGGTGGCGGGCAATGGCGGCAAGGAGCCGCAGTTCCGCGTGTTTGAGGAAGCGGAAATGCGCATCCAGAAACCCGCCGAAGCGGGACTGTGGGTGGCCATCGTCGGCTTTCCCCAAGTGGGGCCGATGCCCGGCGTGGAAGTGAAGTTCGAGGCGCACAGCGGCAAGACGGCCACGGCCGTCAGCGTGGCGAACGGCGATGCCATCGTGCGCATGCCGGCGTCGGAGCGCTGGGTGCGCGCCGGCTTGCGCCGCCAGGGCTCGCAGGCCGACTATCAATGGCTGGCCGTGCCGCCCGAGCGCGCGCAGCAACGCCTCGCCGCCTTCGCTGTCACCGACGCCAGGTGGCTCAGGGGCCAGGCATTCCAGAAACTGGCCTTGCGCGTCGTCAGTGGCGGCCTGAAAGTCGACGATGCGGACAGCGGCCTGGCCAGGGGTTTGTACGCCAAACCGGCATCGAAGCAGTAGCCCTCAATCTATCTCGTTCCCTTCCACAAACACGCCGCCCTGGTCAATATTCCTGACCAGGGCGGCGCTGTTTGCGCCGACGCGCAGCCGTGCGCCGTTGACACCCCGCACGGTCTGTCCTATAGTCGCCGGGTTAACAAGAAATGAGAATGAGAATCATGTTCATTAAAATGAAAAAATGGCTCGTATGCTATCCGCTCGTCGCCGCCAGCCTCAGCCTCAGCCTGCTGCTGGCCGGTGGCGCGCAGGCGCAAGTAGCCGATCCTGGCGCCGGTGCCAAGCAATTGTGGCAATTGATTGATTATGTCGCCGTCGATTACAGCGGCGCCGTCGAGCACGGCAAGGTGGTCAGCGAAGCGGAATACGCGGAGATGCTCGATTTTACCGACAACGCGACGACGCAGATCGCCGCCCTGCCCGCCCACGCGTCGCAGCCGGCCATCGCCGCCGCCATCGCCGACCTGCGCAAAGCCGTCGTGGCCAAGGCCGACGGCGTGGAAGTCAAGCGCCTGGCGCACCACGCGAATGGCTTGCTGATCGCCGCCTACCCGATTCCCGTGGCGCCGAAAGTGCTGCCCAACCTGATGCGCGGCGCGGCCCTGTATGCGGCCCAGTGCGCTTCCTGCCACGGCGTGGCCGGTGGCGGCGACGGTCCGCTGGCGGCCAGTCTGGAACCGAAACCGATCGCCTTCACGGATGGCGAACGGGCCCAGTCGCGCAGCGTGATGGCGCTGTACCAGGTCATTTCGCAAGGCGTGGCGGGCACTTCGATGGCCAGTTTCGGCCAGCTGTCCGAAAACGAGCGCTGGGACCTGGCCTTCTTTGTGGGCGGCATGTCGCACGACGCGGCGGCGCGCGCGCACGGCGAAAAGATGTGGCAGGACGATCCACGGGCCAAGAAACTGTACGCGGACCTGGCCGCCGTGACGACCCTGACGCAGGAAGCCGCAGCAGCCAAGCTGGGCGCGGACGAGGCGCAAGCCTTGACGGCGTACCTGCGCAGCGCCCCTGGCAAGGCCGAGGCGCACAAGCCCACGGGCCTGGCCCTGTCGCGCCTGCGCCTGGAAGAAAGCCTGGCCGCCGTGCACGCGGGCGACCGCGCGGCCGCCACGCGCCTGGGCCTGTCGGCCTACCTGGACGGTTTCGAGCCGATCGAGCCGATGGTCGGCGCGCGCAACAAATCCCTGCTGCTGGCCGTGGAAAACGCCATGCTGGCCTACCGTTCCGCCGTTGCCAAGGGCACGGTAGCCGACGCCGAAGCGGCGGGCGAGAAGCTGCAGCAACTATTTACCCACGTGGAAGCGGAGCTGGGCGACGCCAAGGCCGAGCCGATGACGACCTTTATCGGCGCCCTGACGATCTTGCTGCGCGAAGGCGTGGAAGCATTGCTGATCGTGATCGGCATCATCGCCTTCCTGCGCAAGGCCAAGCGCAACGATGTCATGCCCTACGTGCACGGCGGCTGGATCAGCGCGCTGGTGGCGGGCGGCCTGACATGGGTGGCGGCAACGTATTTGGTCACCATCAGCGGCGCCAGCCGGGAAGTGAGCGAAGGGCTCGGTTCCGTGTTCGCGGCCCTGGTCCTGCTCAGCGTGGGCTTGTGGATGCACCAGAAGAGCAGCGCCGGGCGCTGGCAGGAATACCTGCATGAGAAACTCACGGCGGCCATGACGCGCCGCTCCGCCTGGGGCCTGTTCGCCCTGGCCTTTATCGCCGTCTACCGCGAAGTCTTTGAAACCGTGCTGTTCTATTCCGCCCTGGCGGCGGATGGCAATGGCGGCGCCCTGCTGGGCGGCTTCCTGGTGGCCATCGTGCTGCTGGTCGTGATCGCCTGGGCCTTGCTGCGCACCAGCGCCCGCATGCCTATCGGCAAGTTCTTCTCGTGGACGTCCGCCTTCGTGGCCGTGCTGGCCGTGATTTTGATGGGCAAAGGCGTGGCCGCGCTGCAGGAAGCGGGCTGGATCGGCGTCACCCCGGTCGACTTCATGCGTGTCGACCTGCTGGGCATCCTGCCCACGGCGGAAACCCTGCTGGCGCAGGCCGCCATCCTGGCCATCATCGTCGCCGGCTATGGCTGGAACCGTTACTCGGCAGGCAAGCACAAGCCCGCTTGAGCTTGAAGTGCCATCCCTGAAACGCGCCGGCACGGGCGTTTCCGCCAGCCCCCGATCGCTGCCTGAAGCGATCGGGGGCTGTTGCATTGCGGCGGCTCAGCGCGCCATGTCGCCTGGCGACTTGCTGTGGCTGTGCACTTTAACCCCTGCCAGCCAGGTCTCCTCCACCACGATGTCGCGCAGCTTGCGCACGCTCTCGTCCAGCGGGTCTTGCGCAAGAATCACCAGATCAGCCCGTTTGCCGGCTTCCAGCGAGCCGACCAGGTGGTCGAGGTGGCAATGCCAGGCGGCATCGAGCGTGACGGCACGCAAGGCCGCCATGCGGCTCAGGCACTCGTCCTGGTTCAACACCTCGTTGTCTGGCGCACCTTCCATGCTGCGAAATACCGCCTGTTCCATCATGCGCAAGGCGCCCAGTGGCGAGACGAAATGGTCCGAGTGCAAGCTGACGTGCATCCCCGCTTGCAGTGCCGACTGGCAGCGGTCCAGCAACTGTGCCCGCTCCTGGCCAAAAATGGTGCACTGGAACGTGTGCCCCCAGTAGCCCACGTGGCCGATGAGGAAACTGGGGTTCAACTGCAACTCTGCCATTTTAGCGATGGCATCGTCATTCAACAGCGATGCGTGCTCGACCCGCAGGCGCAGCTGACGCCGCTTGTGCACCTCCTCTTCGCTAAGGATGCCTGGCCGTGGCGTGAGTACTTGCGCGTAACTGTCCAGCACATATTCCACCGCCTTGTCGCCGTTGGCGTGCACCAGCACCGGCCAGCCGTGCCCCACCGCCTTGTCCAGCATGCGGGTGAACACGGACGTGTCCTGGTAATTGTTCAAGCCGGTGTCCGGCACATCCGGGACGGCGTGTTCATGCGAACAGGCATAGGGCTCGCTCTGGTAGCCCGTCAAGCCCTGGTTGGAGCCGTCCGCGATCAGCTTGATCGCCCTGATGCTGAAACGCTGGTCACCATCGCTGTCCAGGTCCGGCGTGTAGCGCTGCAGCCACTTGTCCAGCGCCGGTTCATCGGGTTTGGTGAACAGTGCGGCGCCGATGCGCACGGGTCCCAGGTGGGCCGCCAGTTTGAGCAAGCCGATTTCCAGCTGAGGCTGCTCGGTGGCGCCCAGACCGGCGTCGAATACGCTGGTAAAGCCCATGGCGGAGGCATGCTCCAGCACCTGCTTCAGGCAGGCGACAAATTCCAGCAGCCTGGGCTGCGGCGCGGCCTGCAGCGCCGTGGCGATATTGATCTCGGTCAGCACGCCGGAAGGCGTGTCCTCGATCTGCGCCGCCTGCAGCGCAGCGGTATTGAGATAGGCAAGGTGGCCGGAAGAGTTCATCAGCAGGATGGGCACCGTGCTGCTCAGCGGGTCCAGCTGGCTGGCGGTGATGTCTTCCCAAGGCTGCATCAACGATGGGTCGACGCCGAAGCCCAGCACCCAAGGGTTGCCTTGTTTGTCTTTCGGCAGCTTGTCCGGCTGCGCCAGCGCGGTGCGAATCTGCTGGCTGATGCTCTGGAAACTATATTCCAGATTCAACTCCTGTTGCCGGGGCGCCGGCCTGAAGGGCGTGAGCGGCAGCCAGCTCTTGTACAGCGCGCTGGGCAGGACGTGCATATGGGGTTCGACGAAGCCGGGCAACAAGGTGCGGCCGTGCAGGTCCGTCTCGGCCGGCCGGTGCGCTTGCATGGCCTGGCGCACTTCGTGCAGCGTGCCGGTGGCAATGATGGTGCCGCCGGCCATGCCCAGTGCCTCCACCCGCGCGCTGCCACCGGCGGCCAGGGTATGGATGACACCGTTATGGAAGATCACGGCTTGCGGCCCCAGTGTCCGGGCGTGCCGGGCGTAGGCGTGTTGAAACGCCGCATCCAGTTCACCGCCAAGCGCGGTTTCCGTCAGCAGGCCGGTAGTCAGCGCAGGCAGATGAGGCAGGTTGCAGCAGGCGCAACCGAGATGGTCATGGCTCATGCAGATTCCTATCAGAAGTTAATGATTGACGATGAATACATTCATCATTCAGGGTTTGATATGCTCAACAACAAAATATCGGGAAAGCGATATGCATAAACTGGCTCGCTTGTTTCCAATAACTGCTACATAGCATAACGAATTGCCCATCAAAAAAAACTCTAACATTGTCACGTTAATGTGCATGTCTATGTGACTACTCTGAACGCCTTGCCCTGCATTGATTTCCCGCAGCATTTCGCCATCTATTTATTCACTATTTTGTCAGTCCCCTCCCATTTCTCTGAAGAAGACATAAAACTATTTTTCGGCAGGTGACAATTGGATAGTTATATTTTCAAAAATTTAACTATATTCTGTATTGCAGAGATTACACCGGTCGCCCGAACACCGGCCGTATCAAAAGAAGCCTATCCATTGAACGCACCACCAACAAAAGCCGATCGATGAAAATTCAACGCGCAACAACCTGGTCGCTGGGTCTTATTGTGGCAGGCGCCCTGTTATCGTCCCATGCCTATGCGGCGAAAATCCCCGACTGCGGCAAAAGGGAACCGAGCAAAACCCTGCCTACCCCGCAAAATAGCGAATATGACGCCTACCGCAACGCAAAGACGAGCGCGGTGGCGGGTGGTCCGGGCAATGTCGTATTCAATAATAATGAAAAGCGCCTCCCCGCCGCTGGCAAGGACGAGGTTTATTATGAATACTATTTGGGTATCGGCGGCGACGGCGGGGCAGGTTCGCATCGTGCGGTACTGCTTGTGCAAACTCCGGCTGGCAAACGCAAGTTGGAGGAACGCTACTATACGCAGGACCACTATACTTCCTTCTGCAGCCTGAAAAACTAGCCGTTCTTTTTCCAATTCAAGCGACGCCGAAACCAGCGGTCACGGCGCCGCATCGCGCGCATCTACGTACGCCCAGGCCTGCATGCCTGACGCCAGGGTGACGCGCTCGCGCCGGTAGGCGGCCACCTCGTAGCCGTCCGCCTGCCGCAATTCGTCCGCCGAGATGGCCAGCACGGCGCCCGGCACGCAATCCGTCGGCGCGCCGCTGCGCGAGGCGATCGGATGGTGCGTCTTGCCGCTGGTCGCCACCACCTGCGCATCATCGATGGCCAGCAGCGCCAGGCGGTAGCCCGGCAACTGGTCGGGCCGGCTGTCGAGCAGGCGCCCGAAGGTGGCCAGTTGCACCTCGGGCTGCTGCAAGGTGCCATAGGAAAACAGATGCTCTGTCGCTGCCGCTGGAATAGTTACCATTTTTCGCTCCTGGTCGATGGTCGATAGAGTGCATCGTAGCGCCGTTCCAGGAAGAGAACAACGCGCCGGCACAGGTTCTGCGCGGTTTTTGAAAATACTATATGATGATCATCATGCAGAATTCATCGACCAAGAAACCATCGGCACAAAGCCGCAAGGAAGCCACCCACGAACGCATCGTCGAAGTGGCCACGCGCGCCATCCGCCGCAGCGGCTATGCGGGCACAGGCGTGGCCGACATCATGAAGGAAGCGGGCCTGACGCACGGCGGCTTCTACGCGCACTTTGCCTCGCGCGACGCCCTGCTGGCCGAAGCGGGCGACCGCGCGGGCGCCGAATCGGTGGCGCTGGCGGCCAGGGTGGCGGCCGCCGCCCCGCCCGGCCAGGCGCTGCAGGCCATGCTGGCGGCCTACCTGTCACCCGAACACATCGCCGCCATCGAGGTGGGCTGTCCCGTCTCGGCGCTGGGCTCGGAAATGCCGCGCCAGGCGCCCGAAGTGCGGCGCGCCGCCACCATCCACATCAAGGAAATGATCGACTTGTTCGCGCGCCAGATGCCCAACTGGGGCCAGCCCGAAGCGCACGCGCAAGCCATGGTGACGGTGTGCGCCATGATCGGCGCCACCATCCTGGCGCGCGCCGTCGACGAGCCGGCCCTGTCGGACGCCCTGTGCGCGGCCACCCTGGCGCAGTTTCAAGACACAAACTAGCCGCAGCGCCCGAGGCTTTGAACCGTCCCGGGTTTTTTTTGAAACAACAATATGACGACCGTCATATTTTACGCTATCAACCACTGAAGGACTGCCATGAAGAACAACAAGATTGCCCTCGTCACCGGCGCCTCGTCCGGCATCGGCGCGGCCACGGCCCGGCGCCTGGCGCAAGCGGGCTACACGGTGTACGGCACCAGCCGCCGCGGTAGCCAGGCGGCCGCAGCCGCTTATGCGATGCTGGCGCTCGACGTCACCAGCGATGCGTCTGTCGCTGCCGCCGTGGACGAGGTGATGCAACGCGCAGGCCGCATCGACCTGCTGGTAAACAACGCCGGTTTCGGCGTGGCCCCGGCGGGCGCCGAGGAAAGCAGCATGGCGCAGGCGCAAGCCATCTTCGACACGAATTTTTATGGCGTCGTGCGCATGACCCTGGCCGTGCTGCCGCACATGCGGGCCCAGGGCGGCGGGCGCATCCTCAATATCGGTTCCGTCGTTGGCTTTTTGCCCATGCCTTATGGCGCGCTGTACTCCGCCACCAAGCACGCCATCGAGGGCTACACTGAATCGCTCGACCATGAAGTGCGCGGCTGGGGCATCCGCGCCAGCGTCGTCGAACCGGCCTATACGAAAACCACGTTCGAAGCCAACCTGCTGGCGCCAGATAACCCGCTGTCCGCCTACCGGCAAGTGAGCGCGGCCGTCACAAGCCGGCTGCAAGCGCTGATGGCCGGCGCCGATGACCCTGGCGTCGTGGCCGACACGGTATTGGCGGCGGCGCAGGCGCGCCAGCCGAAATTGCGCTACACGGCCGGGCCGCTGGCGGCACGCTTGCGCCTGATGCGCCGGTTCCTGCCCGCCGCGCTGATGGACGCCGGCTTGCGCAAGGACCTGCGCCTGGCCTGAACGCCAGCATTTCACAGCATTCAGAGAGAACATCATGCTAGCCATGCAATTGACAAAATACGGCGGCCTCGATCAGGTGGCGTTTGCCGAACTGCCCCGCCCCACGCCAGGCCCCGGCGAGCTGCTGGTGCGGGTGCACGCCGTGGGACTCAATCCCATCGATAACCTGATCCCCAGGGGAGACTTCAAGCCGATAATAAAGCTGCGCTTGCCGGCCACCCTGGGCAGCGACCTGGCCGGCGTGGTGGAGGAAGTCGGCAGCGGCGTCACGCGCTTTCACGTGGGCGACGCCGTGTATGCGAGTATTTTCGACACGC
This sequence comes from Janthinobacterium sp. SUN073, assembly GCF_030397665.1. GTDB lineage: Bacteria > Pseudomonadota > Gammaproteobacteria > Burkholderiales > Burkholderiaceae_D > Janthinobacterium. The sequence continues at coordinate 174,449 of NZ_JAPUBT010000002.1, forward strand.
CATACGGCAGCCTGGCCGAGTTTGCCGTCGTGCCCGAGCAGGCTGCCGCCCTCAAGCCCTGCAACCTCGATTTCGTGCAGGCGGCCTCGATACCCATGGTGGGCTTGACGGCGTGGCAAGCCATGCATGAGCGCATGCAGTTACAACCGGGCCAGAAAGTGTTCATCCCGGCCGGTTCCGGCGGCATCGGCACGTTCGCCATCCAGCTGGCCAAACACCTGGGCGCCCGCGTGGGCACGACCACCAGCACGGCGAATGTCGAACTGCTGCGCGGCCTGGGCGCCGACGAAGTGGTCGATTATAAGAAACAGCCCTTCGAGCAGGTGCTGCGTGATTACGACGCCGTGCTGGGCACGCTGCGCGGCGACGGCCTGGAAAAGGCCATGCGCATCGTCAAGCCTGGCAGCCATATCGTCTCGCTGATCGGCCCGCCAGATGCCGCTTTCGCCCGCGCGCGCGGCATGCATGTGGTGCTGAAGCTGGTGTTCGGTTTGCTCAGCCGCAAGATCATCGGCCTGGCGCGGCGGCGCGGCGCCAGCTATGCCTTCCACTTCGTGCGTCCCGACGGCGGCCAGCTGGCGCAGATCGCCGCTTTGGTCGAAGCGGGAAGCATCCGCCCCGTCATCGACCAGGTGTTTCCTTTTCTTGAGGCGAAACAGGCGTTGGCCTACCTGGCGCAGGGCCGCGCGCGCGGCAAGGTGGTGGTGCGGATGCCCGTTTCCTGAGTCGCCTTTGGAACTGTGACTATGTGTGAGTTTTGCGTTGGCAATTTCCTCCATACTCGTTGTCAAGCCGGTACCTGTTGATACCGGTCAACCTCGATAAAGGTAGCTCATGCGCTTTTTCCCGCGCTTTTTCCCGCAATGCTGCTGCTTCGCCATCACCGTCGCGGCCGGCATGGTCCATGCCGCCGAACCGGGCGTGACCGATACGCACATCCGGCTCGGCATGGTCAATGCCCAGACCGGGGCGGCCTCCGGGCTGGGACGGGCCATGCTCGATGGCGCGACGGCCGTTTTCCAGGAAGCAAACCAGCGCGGCGGCATCCACGGCCGCAGCATCGAGCTGGTAGTCGCCGACGATGGCTACGACCCGGACCGGGCCATCAGCGAAACGCTCAGGCTGATCGAGGACAAGCAGGTATTCGCCCTGTTCGGCAACGTGGGCACGCCTACCACCAACGCCGTCATACCGATCGTCGAGGAAATGAAGGTGCCGCTGGTGGGCGCGTTTACGGGCGCCATGACCTTGCGCCGCCCCGTGGTGCATGAAATCATCAACTTTCGCGCCAGTTATGACGATGAGTCCGATGCCCTGGTACAGTATTTCGTCAGCCGTGGCATCAAGCGCTTCGGTGTCCTGTACCAGGACGACGGCTTCGGCAATGCCGTGCTCGACGGCACCGTGCACGCGCTGCAGCGGCGCGGCATGGAACTCGTCGCCAAGGGCGCCTTCCAGCGCGGCACCACGGCCGTCAAGGCGGGACTGGCGGCCCTGATCGGCCACGACTTGCAGGTGGTCATCATGGCCGGCCCCTACACCCCGGTGGCGGCGTTCGTGCGCGAGGCAAGCCATGCCGGGCTGAAGGCGGCCCTGGCCACGGTGTCCTTTGTCGGCACGGACAGCCTGCTGCAACTGCTGGGCACGGAAGGCAACAACATCCTGATCTCGCAGGTGGTGCCCCTGCCCGAGGAACGCACGCTGCCCATCGCCGCCGAATGCGCCGACCTGTTGGCCAAACATGTGCCGGCGGCCAAGCTGTCGTTCGTCAGTTTCGAGGGCTGCATCTCGGCCACGCTGATGGTGGCGGCGCTGCGCCGCACGGGCGCGGACCTCACGCGCGAACGCCTGATCCGGAGTTTCGAAACCTTCGAGCGGCTCGATCTCGGCGGCTTGCAGGTGACGCTACGACCAGACGACCACCAGGCATCGACGGCCGTTTTCCTGACCCGCATCGCCGATGGCAGGATCGTCCCCGCCGACCTGGCGCCTGGCGCGAAGTGATGCGCCCCCCTTCCCCCGGAGCATGGCGTGAAAATCAAGACCAAGCTGATCGTCAGTAGCGCCGTCCTGCTGGCGGGCGTGGCAGCCATGGCGGCGACGGGTCTGCTGCTGGTGAAGGGCATCGAAACCCATGTGCACGATTTGACCGACGAGACGGTACCGCAGTACACGGACGTGTTGCGCCTGCGCTATACCGTGCAGGATATGGCCTCGGACTTTTTCGAGCTGGGCAAGGCGGAAGACCTGGCGCAGCTGGAGCAGGTGTCGAACAAGATCGTCGCCAATATCCAGACCGCCGAGAGTATCAGCGACGATTTGCGGCGCCATGGCGAATCGCAGGCGCCCCGCTACCACGCGGCCTTCGAACGGGAATTCCAGCGCATGCGCCTCGCCGTGCGCAAACGCCTGGAAAACGAGGCCTATTACAAGGCGCAGGCGACGGAGATGCGCCAGCTGCTGGCGCAGATCAAGGCCGCCGCCAAGGGCGCGCGGGGCAATATCCGCCTGGTCGACAGCCAGGCCCAGGCCACGGCCGCCGAGGTGCAGCTGGAAAGCCAGCGCCTGAACCAGAACGCCCGCTACCTGACGGATCTGCGCCAGAGCATCCACGACATGCAGATCGCGCTGGCCGAAACGGAGGCCGTGAAGAGCCGCTTCCGCATCGCCCCCTTGCGCGAGCGCCTCGCCGCTGCCGTGGCGCACCTGGCGGGCACCGGCGAGCGCGACATCAGCCCGACCCAGCAAACCCTGCGGGCGAAACTGCTGGCCACGGCGCACCAGCTGCTCGATCCTGCCGCCGGCTTGCTGGCTTTGCGCGCGGGACTGCTGGCCGAGGGCGGCGCCAGCGCGGCGCAGCAGGCTGCCTATCTTACTCTCAAGGAACAAATCAGCGCCGCCCTGGCCACCGCCCACCTGCGCCTGGCCGAGGAACTCGATCCCATCGAATTGCAACTGGCGATAGGGCGCGACCGGCTGGAGCAGGCCAGCCGCTACATGCACACCTCGGCCCGCATCGAGGATGCCAGCGGCGAAATCAACCTTGCCGTCGACGCCATCAGCATCGACGTGGGCGAAGTCATGCTGGCCACGGCCGCCGGCGGCGTCACGCGCCTGGGCCACGATATCGCCCGCCGCATCAGCGCCCTGCACCGCGACATGGCCACCGTGCAGACTTTGCTGCAAAGCATAGGCCAGCTGGGCTTGCTGGCCGAAACGCGGACCGTCAACACCTACCTGGACGCGGTGGAACGCTCGGGACAACGGCTGGTGCAAGCCAAGGGCAGCGTGCTCGACAGCCAGGCGGCCCTCGACGAGGTCATCGGCCATGTGCGTACCTTCGAGCGCGAACAGGCCGCCTATTCCGCGCAGCAGGTGGCGCGCATCACGCACGAGCAGCAGGAGGCGGTGGCCAGGGTGCGCGATGGCGTGCGGCATGCCTTCGTGCTGATCCTCGGCATCGCGCTGGTGCTGCTGCTGGCCTGCGTGGCCATCACCGGCCTGATCAGCGCATCCATCGCCAGGCCGCTGGCGCGCCTGTCCTACGCGATTGCGCATATCCGCGACGGCAAGGCGCTGTCGGTGCGCGTGGCGCAGCACGGCAGCGATGAGCTGGGGCAGCTGATCACGGGCTTCAACGGCATGCTCGAACACGTGGAACAGCGCGACCTGGCGCTCACGCAAGCCAAGGCCGAGGCCGACGCCGCCAACCGCGCCAAATCGGAATTCCTGGCCAAGATGAGCCACGAAATCCGCACGCCGATGAATGGCGTGCTGGGCATGACGGAATTGCTGCAGCGCACTGAACTGAGCCCCAAGCAGCAGCGTTTCGTGCACACGGTCCACCGGTCGGGCGAAAGCTTGCTGAGCATCATCGACGACATCCTCGACTTTTCCAAGATCGAGGCGGGCAAGCTGGTGCTCGAACACATCCCCTTCGACCTGCGCCAGATGATCGACGACGTGGTGGCGCTGTTTGCCAACGGCATCCAGCGCAAGGCCATCGAATTCACCTGCCGCATCGCCCCCGACGTGCCGCAGCACGTGCGCGGCGACCCCGTGCGCCTGCGCCAGATCCTCACCAACCTGCTCAATAACGCCACCAAGTTCACCGAACGGGGCGAAATTTCCGTCGATGTCAGCAGTCCCGCCGACGGCCAGTTGCGCCTGGAAGTGAGCGACACGGGCATCGGCATGGCGCCGGAAGCCGCCGCGGCCGTATTCCAGCCATTCCGCCAGGCCGACAGCACCACCTCGCGCAAATACGGCGGCACGGGACTGGGCCTGGCCATCATCAAGCAGTTGGTGGAGATGATGGGCGGCAACATTGCCCTCAAATCCGTAGCAGGCCTGGGTTCCAGCTTCGCCGTGACCGTCGTCGTGGGCAAGGTGGCGCCCGCGGATGCGCCACCGGCGCCGGCGCCGCGCGTGTCGCTGGGCGCCTTGCACGTGCTGATCGTCGACGACAATGCCACCAACCGCAATATCCTGCTGCAGCACGCCATCGAGTGGCAGATGGCCGCCGCCAGCGCCGCCGACGGCGCCGAAGCGCTGGGCCTGCTGCAAGGCGCGCTGCGCGGCGGACGCCCGTTCGACCTGGCCATCATCGACATGCGCATGCCTGTCATGGATGGCGCCGAACTGGTGCGGGAGATCAAGGCCGACGCCGGCATGGCGGCGCTGAAAATCATCATGCTCAGTTCACTGGACGCCTCGGCCGAGCTGCGCCAGGTGACGGCGCTGGGCGTGGAATATTGCCTGACCAAGCCCGTGCGGGCGCTGGAATTGCGCCACTGCATCGAAGCCGTGGGCGGCTTCGGCACCCTGGCGCCACCCATGCCACCCATGCCTGCCATGCCGGCCCTGTCCGCCGCGCCCGATACCGATGGCGCGGACGCGGGCCAGGCGCCGCTGCGCATGCTGCTGGTGGAAGACAACGCGATCAACCAGGAGATCGCCCTGGCCATGCTGGAAGATACCGGCTACGAGGCCACGCCGGCCGACAACGGGCGGCGCGCGCTGGCCCTGTGGGAGCGCTCCCCGTTCGATGTGATCCTGATGGATTGCCAGATGCCGGAAATGGACGGCTTCGAAGCGACGCGGCGCTTGCGCCGCATGGAAGCCCAGCAAGGCCGTGAGCGCACGCCCATCATCGCCCTGACGGCCAATGCCATCCTGGGCGACCGCGAACTGTGCCTGGACGCGGGCATGGACGATTACCTCGCCAAACCATATACGCGCGCCGCCCTGCTGGCCGTGCTGGCCCGCTGGCGCCCGGCGTCCGCCGCACCAAAGGCAGCGCAGACGCCGGCAGTGACGGCGCAGGCTATCCAGCAGGCGCCGGCCGAACCGGCCGCCCTCCTCGACGCGGCCGCCCTGCAAAACCTGCGCGCCATGCGCCGTCCCGGCCGTCCCGATGTGCTGGGCCGCATCATCGACCTGTTCTACAGCGACGCCCCGCGCCTGCTGGGCCAGCTGGAAGTGGCGGCCGGCGCCAGCGACGCCGCGGCGCTGCAGCTGGCGGCGCATACGCTCAAGTCCAGCTGCGCCAACGTGGGCGCGCTGGGCTTGTCGGCCACCTGCCGTGAAATCGAACAATACGCGCGCAGCAATGACGTCGCCAGCGCACTGCAGCATATCCGCGGCATCCAGCAAGAACTCGACCGTGTCCTCGCCGCCCTGGCCATTGAAAAGGAAGCCATATGAATACCGCACTCCCCCCGCAAGCACTGGTCCTGGTGGTCGATGACGACACCATGACGCGCTTCCTGGTGACAGAAGCACTGGAGCCGGAAGGCTTCCGCATCGAGGAAGCGGCCAGCGGCCTGGAAGCGCTGGCCGCCTTCCAGCGCGGCGTGCCTGACCTGATCCTGCTCGACGTCGCCATGCCTGGCATGAGCGGCTTCGAATGCTGCGTACAGCTGCGCCGGCTGCCCGGCGGCGCGCACGTGCCCATCGTCGTGCTCACCGGCAACGATGACGATGACTCCATCAAGCAGGCGCTGGAAGCGGGCGCCAGCGATTTTATTTCCAAGCCGATGCAATGGCGCCTGCTGGCGCACCGTCTGCGCTACCTGCTGCGCGCCAGCAGCGCGCTAACCGAGTTGAGCCGTATCCAGGCAAGCCTCAGCCACGCGCAGGCGCTGGCCCGCCTGGGCAACTGGGAATACCGGATCGCCGACGGCGATGGCTACTGGTCACCGGAACTGTTGCGCATCCTGGGCCTGGAGGCCGATTCCGGCCCCACCAGCTTCGAGCGCCTGCTGCAGTGCCTGCCGGAAGATCAGCGGCCCCTGCTGCTCGAGGCCTTCATGGAACTGCATGCCAGCGGCACCAGCTACAGCCTGGAACACCGGGTGCTGCAGCCGGATGGCGGCGAGCACATCGTCTTCCACCAGGCCGAGGCGGTACGCGAAGGCGGCGAAGTGCTGCTGATGCGCGGTACCGTGCAGGACATCACGGAACGCAAGCGGCAGGAATTGCGCATCGAGTACCTGGCCAACCACGATGCGCTGACGGACTTGCCCAACCGCCAGTTGCTGAACGACCGCATCGGCCAGGCCATCGTCCACGCCCGCCGCACCAAACTGCATCTGGCCACCCTGATGCTGGACCTCGACCGTTTCAAGTTCGTCAACGACAGCTATGGCCACCCGGTGGGCGATGCGCTGCTGCGGGAGGTGGCCCGCAGGCTGAAGGGGGCCGTGCGCGAAGGCGACACCGTGGCCCGCCAGGGCGGCGACGAGTTCGTCATCCTGCTGACGGACCTGCCCGACCTCGATACGGCCGAACAGATCGTGAAGAAAGTGCTGGCGGTGTTCGCCGAGCCCTTCCAACTGGGCGAACACACCCTGCACGTCAGCACCAGTATCGGCGCCAGTGTGTTTCCCTCCGACGGAGACAGCGGCGACATACTGCTGAAGACGGCCGATGCGGCCCTCTACAGCGCCAAGGACAAGGGCCGCAACGGTTTCCAGTTTTACAACCACAAGATGGGCGTGCTGGTGGAAGAGCGGGCTGAAATCGAACATGCCCTGCACCAGGCGCTGGCGCTGGACGAACTGGAATTGCACTACCAGCCCAAGGTCGACCTCAGCAGCGGGAAAATCTATGGCATGGAAGCGCTGCTGCGCTGGCGCCGGCCCGGCATCGGGCTGGTGCCGCCGGACCGCTTCATTCCCCTGGCCGAGGAAACTGGCATGATCATTCCCATCGGCGAATGGGTGCTGCGCACGGCCTGCGCGCAACTGGGCGTCTGGCATGCCTACGGCTTTGCGCACCTGACGATGGCCGTCAACGTGTCGGCGCGCCAGTTCCGCCAGGTCGACATGCCGGAACTGGTACGCGCAGTGCTGGCGGAAAGCGGCGTGCCGGCCGATTGCCTGGAACTGGAGTTGACGGAGAGCGTGCTGATGCAAAACCGCGACCTGGTGGTGCGGGCACTGGAACAGTTGAAGGAAATTGGCGTCACCTTGTCGCTGGACGATTTCGGCACTGGCTATTCCAGCTTGTCCTATCTCAAGCAATTCCCCATCGACGTAGTGAAGATCGATCAATCGTTCATCCGCGACGTGACCGACAGCGTGGACGGCGCTTCGCTGACCCGCTCCATCATCGCCATGGCCAAGTCGCTGCACATGACCACGGTGGCCGAGGGCGTGGAAACGGAGGGACAATTGGGATTTCTCAATACCAATCACTGCGACGCCATGCAAGGCTACTACTTCAGCCGTCCCCTGCCCGGCGCCGAGATGGATCTGATGTTGCATGCCGGTACCCATTTGCCGCCGGACAACTGCCATGCCGACGCGCCGCAGCGCGTGCTGCTGCTGGTGGACGACGAGGAGCATATCCTGTCCTCCCTGCGCCGCTCGCTGCGCAAGGAAGGCTACCAGATACTCAGCACCACCATGCCGGAGGAAGCGCTGGAACTGGTCGCCTCCCATGCGGTGGGCGTAATCCTCACGGATGCGCGCATGCCGGGCATGTCCGGCAACGAACTATTACGCCGCATCAAGGGTATCTATCCGGAGATCGTGCGCGTGATGTTGTCCGGCTATCCTGAGCTGCATTCGGTCACGGCGGCCATCAACGAAGGCTCGGTGTACAAGTTCATCACCAAGCCGTGGGACGAAACCCTGTTGAAAGAGCATTTGCGCGAAGCCTTCCTGCGCTTCGAATCGGGCATACAGCGGCCGCCACGGGGGCCCCATGGCATCGAGATCAGCAACCGTGCCGCCTAGGCACGCCACCAGGAGCCATCATGCAGGAGCAACTATTCTTCGAAGGCTTGCGCGCCCTGGCCGAAGCGGCCTTTCCCAAGCATTGCGCCTGCTGCGGCCGCGTCTTCGCCACGGCGGACGAGTTCATACTGCAGACGCAGGCCATGCGCCAGAATGTTTCCGGGCTGAAGCAAAGTTTCGATGACAACAACATTGCCATCGTCGAGGTCTACCGCAATTGCCTGTGCGGCTCGACCCTGATGGATTTCTTTTCGGACCGGCGCGACACGTCCGAGGCATCTCTGCAGCGGCGCCAGCTGTTTGAACAATTGTTGCCACTACTACAAGAAAAAGGCATGGAACGGGGCGCCGCGCGCGCCTATCTGCTACAGGTCGTGCGCGGCGAGCTGCCTTGAGGGGCAGCTCGTCGTATCACCTTACCAGTAACCGAGCACCTTCCACCACGTCGTGCCGACGACGGCAAAGATCAGCAGTTCCACCACGCACATGATGAAACCGACTCTCCACCAGTTGCCCATCGTCACGAAGCCGCTGCCGAAGATGATGGGCGACGTGCCCGTGGCATAGTGGGTCAGGGTCATCATGATGGCCGAACCAGCCGTCATCATCAGCATGAACGGTACGTGGTATTCGGCGGGAATCAGGTGCAGGCCCACCGTCAGGAAGGCCAGCAGCATGGCGCTGATGTGGGCCGTCGTGCTGGCAAAGAAGTAATGCGAGAAGACGAACACCAGCACCAGGACGCCGGCGATCGGCAGCCAGTCCATGCCGCTGGCGACGATGGCCGCCTTCATGCCTGCCGAAAACCAGGCGATCACGCCCGTCTTGTTCAGTTGCTCGGCCATCATGACCAGCGCGCCGAACCACACCAGGGTATCCCAGGCACTTTTTTCCGACAGCACGTCGTCCCAGTCGATGGTGCCGGTAATGATCAGCACGAACAAGCCGACGAAGGCGACGACCGTCGCATCGAGCGAAAACGCGGGGCCGAACAGCATGGCGGGCACGTTGGCCCACAGCAACAGCAGCAGGGCGAAGGTGCCCAGCATGACCTTTTCCGACGGCGACAGCGGGCCCATGCTTTTCAATTCCGCCTTGGCGTAGGTGACGGCGTCGGGCGTGGCCTTCAGTTCCGGCGGCGACAGCCAGTAGATAATCAGGGGCATCACCAGCAGGCAGACCAGGCCCGGCAGCAGCATGCACAGGGCCCAGGTGGTCCACGTCAGGTGGAAACTCTGGCCGCTGGCCTTGGCGACGAAATCGACCACCAGCGGATTGGGCGCCGTGGCCGTCAGGAACATGGCCGACGTGATCGGGTTGGCGTGGTAGTTGACGAGGGCCAGATACGTGCCCACTTTCCCTTCCGTGCCCTTGGCAGGGTCCGAATCGAAGGCGTTGGCGATCGATTTCATGACGGGATGGACGATGCCGCCGCCGCGCGCGGTGTTACTCGGCGTAAATGGCGCCAGCACCAGTTCGCAAATTGCCAGGCCATAGCCGATGCCCATGGTGCGCTTGCCCAGCAGCGAAATGAACAGCAGGCCGATGCGGCTGCCCAGCCCCGTCTTTTTCAGACCGCGCGAGATCAAAATCGCCACGACGATCAGCCAGATCAAGGGATTCGAAAAACTGCTGAGCGCATCCGTGATGGCGCCCTTGGACGAGGTCGAGGTCACTTGCGACAATGACACGATGACGATGGCCATCATGGCCATCACGCCGATCGGCATGACTTTTAATATGATCGCCAGAATCGTGGTGAGGAAGATCGCCACCAGGCCCCAGGCCTTCGGCGTCAAGCCATCGGGTGCCGGCAGCAATAGCATGCTCACCAGCAAGACCGTGCAGATCAGGGCGGGGACGAGGCGGAATGGGACGGCTTCCTTGAAATGCAGGAACATGTCGCGCACTGTTTTATACATCTTTATTACCTTTCGCTGTGGGTCAGGCATCGTGGCGGCCGGAATCGTGCACGCAGATTCATGGGCCGGCAGGCACGAAAAACCGCGCCCGCAAGATGACAGATGCCCAACAATTCTGTTCGGCAATATCATACACGCAAGACTTCCCTGTCCTCGCCCCGTTGCCGCTTTCGACACCGACTATCTGCATAATCGTTGACCGGCAAGCGACACATGTCGCATAATTGCCCCATAAGTCGCCATACATAACAAGGAACCACAGTGAATAGTACCCGCAACCATCATATCGACGCCCTGCGCGGCGCGGCCATCCTGTGCGTGCTGCTGCTGCACTTCGCGCTGGCCTATGGCTTGAAGAACAGCCCGCTCGTCGTTCTGCCGACGTGGCTATTGAAAGCCGCCTACCAGGGCAATTACGGCGTGACCATGTTTTTCGTCATTTCCGGCTATTTGATCACCTCGACCTCGCTGCGCCGTTGGGGCGACCTGGCGCGCATCGACCTGGCCGTGTTTTATGCCTACCGCATCGCCCGCCTGCTACCGTCTCTGCTGCTGGCCCTGTCCCTGATCGTGCTGCTGGGCGTGCTGGACGTGCCCTTCTTTGCCAATTCCGATGGCGGCAAGGACTTGCCAGCCAGCTATTTCGTCATCGCCATCGCTTCCGTGCTGACCTTCTGGCACAACGTGCTGATGCAAAGCGCCGGGTATTTCAATTACTGCCTGAACGTGTACTGGTCGCTGTCCGTCGAGGAAATGTTTTACCTGCTGTTGCCGCTGTCGTGCCGCCTGCTGCGCCGGCGCCAGGCGATCATGCTGCTGTGTGGCGCCGCCATCGTGGCCGGCCCCGTCTACCGCAGCTTGCACGCGGACAACGAAATCTATTTCATGTACGGCTACCTTGCCTGTTTCGACGCCATCGCCATCGGCTGCCTGACGGCCCTGCTGACGCAACACTGGCAGCCGGGCGCGCGTGCCGGGCAACTGTTGCGTTGGGCGGCGGGCCTGGCCCTGGCGGCCGTGTACGTGCGCGGCATCGGCGGCCATGAAGCCTTCGGCTTCAGCGCGATCGCGCTGGCCAGCGCCGCCTTCATCGTGGGCGCCACGGCGGGCCAGACGACCAGCCAGGGCCGCTCCGGCCCGCTGCAATGGCTGGGACGCCACAGCTATGAGCTGTACTTGTTCCATATCATCGTGCTGGCCGCCATGCGTAACGTGGTCGACAAGGCGGGTCTGGGCTATGCGGAGCGCTTGCCGTGGCTGGCGCTGTTCCTGGCTGCGACGGCGCTGGTGGCCGCCCTCGTCGCCCGCTATGTGTCCGAACCGGCGAATGCCGCCCTGCGCCGGCGCTTCCTGGGCGCCGCCGCGCCCGCGCCTGCGCGCGCGGGCGACAGCCCTGGAGCGACGCCTTGAAAAAGTGAGCCAGGTCAAGAGAGCGCATGCCCACCGCCCGTTTCCGGGCGAATTTCAGCCCCGCCTTGCCATTCGCACTATAATGTCGGCACCGCGTGCGGCAGCAATGGCGGCGATAGACGGTAACAATTTCGTGTGGACGCCAGTACAATAGCGTCTGGGCCTACACAGGGTTTCACTTTTGCCAGCAGTTGCCAGCAACTAACCATTTTTTTGACCAGCCAACAAATACTATGAGTTCGATGAATGAAGAGCGCGTTTTAAGCGTGCACCACTGGACGGATACCCTGTTCTCCTTTACCACCACGCGCGACCCGTCGCTGCGTTTCTCGAATGGCCATTTCACCATGATCGGCCTGCGCGTCGATGGCAAGCCCTTGCTGCGCGCCTACAGTATCGCCAGCGCCAATTACGAAGAGCACCTGGAATTTTTCAGCATCAAGGTGCCGGGCGGTCCATTGACGTCGCGTTTGCAACACTTGCAAGTGGGCGACACCGTCATCGTCGGCCGCAAGCCGACGGGCACCCTGGTGTCCGACTACCTGCTGCCAGGCAAACGCCTGTACATGCTGTCAACGGGCACGGGCCTGGCGCCATTCCTCAGCATCGTGCGCGATCCGGACATCTACGAGCGCTTCGACCAGCTGATCCTCGTGCACGGCGTGCGCCAGGTCGATGAACTGGCCTACCGCGAGCTGCTGGAAGAACACCTGCCGAAGCATGAATTCCTGGGTGAAATGGTCAGCGACAAGCTGCGCTACTACCCGACCGTGACGCGCGAAGATTTCCGCAACATGGGCCGCATCACGGCACTGATCGAGAACGGCAAACTGGCCGAAGACCTGGGCTTGCCGGAGCTGAACCCGGCCGAAGACCGTGTCATGATCTGCGGCAGCTCGGACATGCTGCGCGACCTGAAGGAAATGCTGGAAGCGCGTGGCTTCAAGGAAGGCAATACCTCGACGCCTGGCGACTTCGTCGTCGAGCGCGCGTTCGCCGAGAAGTAATCCAGCGTGTTCTCCAGGGGCCCGGTCCCGCCGCAGCTTGCGGCGGGACCGGGCCTTTTTTGTTGGCGGCTCAGCGCACCAGCGCCGGCGTGCCGCGCTGGTAGTGCAAGCCATTCATGAAGCGCTGCACGGGCTGAAAGGCACCGCTGAGGATATCGTCATGCGCCGCGTAATAGCGCGTCTCGATCTTCAGCAAGCCCAGCACGGTCGCATCGAGCTTGTCCGTCTGATACGGCCGGTTTTCCAGCGCGGCGCGCGCGGCCCCCGATTGCGGCGCTTGCTGGTTGTTCCAGATCAACATGGGAATTTCATAACCGCTCTTGTCGGAGGCGGAATGGCCCGCGTGATTGCGGCTGTAGCCGACTTCCTGTCCATGGTCGGAAACGAACAGCAGCGAGGCGGCGCGCCCGGCCTTGGCTGTGTCGGCCATGCCGATCAGGGTGCCCAGCACATAATCGCCATAGCGGATGGCGTTATCGTACTCATCGCGCTGGTGGCGTATCCAGCTGGACCTGCCCTGGCTGGCCATCTGCGCGCTGACGGCATCCCGCGCCTGGTCGAAATGCGCAAAGTGGCGGGGATAGCGCATGTCGTAGCTGGGATGGGCGCCCAGCAAATGCACGACGATGAGCTTTTTCGGTGCCGTATCGGCCAGCGCGTGGGCGAACGGCTGGAACAGGTTGCCGTCGAAATTGTTTTCGCCGCGGCCAGTACCGTAGTTGATGAAGTCGCTTTCATCGGCCTGGCCCGCCAGCAGCCCGATCCAACCGTCGTTGCGCGTCTGGTTCGAGACCCAGAACGTCTTGTAGCCGGCCGCCTCGGCCAGCATCAGCAAATTCGGCTTGGCCATCCACGCATCGGGGTTGCCGATATCGGCCGGCGTGAGCATCGTCATCATCGATTCCACCGTGCTGGATGCGGGCGAAATCACATCATTGAACACCAGCAGTTTCGCACGCATGGCATCGAGCCGGGGCGTGGTGGCGCGCGGGTAGCCGTACAGCGACATCGAGGCGCGATTGGTGCTCTCGCCGATCACCAGAATGACGGTGCGCGCATCCTCGCCCGCATAGCGCACATGCCAGTCGCGCGGCGCGGCCATGGCCGCCGTCAGCGCCTGCTGCATCGATTGCATCGCTGCCAGCTGGGCGCTGTACTGCTGGTAGCGCAGCGGCCAGAACAGGGCCGGATTTTCGCGCCGCATGGTGGTATTGACGTGCAGCAGCACAAGAAAAACGGCCATGCTGATGGCAAAGCATTTTTGCGCCAGGCCCGGCGCGCTACTGGCGCGCGCCGCTTGCCAGCGCAACAGCTGGCGGTCGGCCAGCAGCACGGCCGCCGTCACGAGCACAAACCAGCCTGCCGCTTGCGCCAGCGCGATGCTGTTGTGCAGGAAAAACTCGCCCGTCTCGGCTTGATCTGTCGCAAACATCGCCTGTAAAACGGCATTCGGATTGGGCCGCATGCCAAAATAGCCACGCAAGAAGCCCTTGATGGCGGCGTCGAGGTAAAACACGGGCACCACGATGCGCAGCAGCACGGTGACCGCGCTGGTGCTGGAACTGCCACGCCACGCGTGCAGCACGCCGCCCACGCCAAGCAGGAAGGCCGCCAGCAAGACGCACAATTTCAGGCATTCGTTCGCACTTAACTGATCGAAGAGGAAGAACAACAGCAGGCCAGCAATGCTGAACAGGACACGGCAAAACAGAATCAGCATGGAGGCGACAGGAAGTAAGCATTGAACAGGGACAAGCCCGCGCGAACGGGCCAGCGATTGTAGCGTAGTCCCTTGCCACCTGCACCATCAATTCATGTGCGCTCCTGACAGAAATTGTCAGTGCTTTTTATTATGCTTTCGGCACCAGCAGGCTAGCCAGCCTGTAACATTGATATCTCCACCTGCGACAGGACACTCCATGACACGTGCCATCACCATACTGACCGAGAACTTTGCCGATTGGGAAACCGCCCTGATCAATTCCACGGCGCGCCTGTATTACGGCTTTTACACGCAGTTCGCCACGCCGGGCGGCCTGCCCGTCACCTCATCCGGTGGCATGCTGGTCACGCCGCAACTGGCGCTGGAAGAGATTGTGCTCGATGAACTCGATTTGCTGATGGTGTGTGGCGGCAGCCACTGGCAAAGCGGCAAGGCGCCCGACCTGGGTCCCTTGCTGCGTGCCGCCCGCGACAAGAATATTGTGCTGGCCGGCATTTGCGACGGCACGCGCGTGCTGGCGCAGGCAGGCGTGCTCGACACCGTGCGCCATACGTCCAACAGTGCGGACAACCTGTTGCAAACGGGCTATGCGGGCGCGGCCCTGTACCAGGACGTACCGTGGGCCGTGGCCGACCAGCGTGTCGTTACGGCACCGGGCACGGCGCCCGTCAGTTTTACGCGGGAAGTGCTGCGCAGCCTGGGCATTCACGACGACAACCTGACGGCCTACCTGGCCATGCACGGGGCCGAGCACGGCCAGCCTAGCTGATTCCGCCCGGCTCCACAGCACCCAGCTCAACTACCGTGAACGCCGGCTGGTATGAAAGATGGGCCGCCGGATCGATGAAGCAGCCGGAAAAACCTCCTGCGCCGGCGGGATCGCAGTCAAAGCGCCCGTTTGTCGTATCAAGCATGCGGTTCCAGAAGGCATTTCTGCGCACGGTATTCGGTATCCTGCCGAGTTCTGATCTGCCCTCGATGTCATGCCACACTTGCAGTCCGTCCGCATTCACATGGCACACTGTCGCATCCTTGCCGCTCAAGCCGCCGGTCAGCTGCATAGGCAGCAGGCCAGCGTCGTCCAGCACCCGGTAGATGCGCGACCAGATCAGGGTGCCGATGCCGCACTGCATCAGGGCCGACGGCAACTGGAAGTCGATGATGTGCAAGACCAGGCCCACTCCCTGCGCATGGAAGATTTTTTCCCTGTAACAATGGCTGGCACGCGCTCGCAACGGGGGCTCCGGATCCGTATACACGACGCTCACGCACACCTGGCCGCAGGTCCCCATCAGGCTCCCGCTGACGCATTCCCAGTCGAGCTGGACGCGGACATCCACGGGCGCCCTGCCCTGCTTAAACACCAACTGGCAGGCCGATACCCTGGACGACTTGACAATACCGCTCATATTGCATTCTCCATCATGCCTTAGTTCTCCAGGCCTTTCAGGCGTTCCACCGCATGCATGTTACCCGCATCCAGCTCCAGCGAACGGCGGTAATGCGTGATGGCCAGCGCCGTGGCGCCATCGGCCTCGTACGCTTCGGCCAGGCTGTCGTGGCCATTCGCCCCTTGCGGGTACAGTTGCACACCTAGCTGGAAAACGGCGACCGCCTGTTTCGGCTGCTGCCGGCGCAGCAGGCGGTAGCCCCAGGCATTCAAGTCGTCTTCGGTGGGGGCGGACAGGCCGTGCTGGCGCCGGATGGCCGCCTGTTTCTGCTCCAGCCCTTCAAAGCCTGTGCTGGCCGCTTTGTTGCGCAATAAATGCGCGGCATACGCGCCGCCCCGCTGCTGGCGCAGGGCGGGAATATAGAAGCCGGCTACGGTATCGATCAGCTGTTCCGGCTGGCCGCCGGCCAGGTTGCTGAGGATAATGACAGCCAGGCCATCATCCGGATACACATAAAAGGCGGAACGGGCGCCGCCGATGCCGGCCACGGCGCGGTGGCCATCGCGGCCGATGATGGGCCAGCCCAGCGCCCACGGCGCCGGCTTGCCGTCATTCAAGCTGGTCGGCTGCCACAGCCGTGCCACGCTGGCGGGCGCCAGCAAGCGCCCCGACTGCAGTGCGATGAGCCAGTTCGCCAGCTCGCCCGCATTGCTGTTGATGCCGGCCCCCGCACGCATGAACACGGGGAAATCCTCGATCACGTTACGGTAAGCATTGCCGCCCCGGTCCAGCACGTAGGAACTGGCCTTGCCCGCGACCACGTCCTTCGCGTCGCCAAAGCCGCTGTGCGGCATGCCGGCCACGTCAAACTGCCGGCGCTGGATGAAGGAGACAAAGGGCTGGCCACTTTGCCGCTCGATCAATTGTGCCAGCAACACGTAATTGGTCTGGTTATAGCGATAGCGTTCGCCTGGCTGGGCTTCCACCGGCAGCGCCTGCACGGCTGTCCACGCCGCGTCGGCGTCGTCCGGCTGCGGCCCCACCAGCTTGCCGCTGCGCTGGTCCAGCACATCGGGCAAGCCCGAAGTATGGTTGAGCAATTGCGTCACCGTCACGGCTTGCCAGGCCGATGGCAGTCCCGCCAGGTACTGACCGATGGGCGCCGCCAGGTCGATCTTGCCCTCCTGCACCAGCTGCATCACGGCCACGCCGGCAAACGCCTTGCTTGCCGAATTGATGGAAAACAGGCTGGCGTCCGTCACCGGCACCTGGTATTGCAGGCTGGCCAGGCCGAAATTGCGCTTGAGCACGACCTTGCCACCCTGGATCACCGCCAGTTGCAGTCCTGGAATCTGGCGCTCCCGCATTTCGCTGCGCACGAAGGCGGCAATCTCCTGTTCCGCGCGCGATGCCTGAGACTGGCTGGCGGGGGCGGCGGCTAGCGCCATGACGAGCAGGACGGACGGAAGGCGTGGCTTCACTATGCGGCTTTCGACAGTTGCAAACGGAATCGCAGCATCCCATACCTATTTATCAACGTCAACGACAATCTTGCCAGTAAGAAAGTTACTCTTCCAGCCACACATCTTCATAGCCTTCGCGGTCGAGAATGAATTTGGCGCCGCTGGGCAAGGCCAGGTAATCGACCACTTGCGGCAGCATGTCATGCAGGTGTTCCGCATGCAGGGGCTGGTAAAAGCCGCTGGCGTCGTCGTGTTCGCCGCAGTGGATAAACCAGCTGATGGTGCCGTTTTCTGGCAGCACGATGCGCGTGCCGTAGATGGGCGATTGGTCCAGGCTGCCGATGGCCAGGGCCACCATGGGCTCGGGCGCCTGCGCCGGCAAGCCGAATTTGTCGCAGATACGCTGCTGTGTTTTGCTGATCGGTACGGTCATGCTGCCCTCAGGATCCGATGTATTGATAATGCAGGCGCAGCGCGCCATCGTGGCCGGACATTTCCAGGTGCAAGGTCGCTTCGCCCGGCTTGCCATCGGCCAGCAACAGGCATTCCAGACCCAGCGGCCCGCAATCGGTGGCATACACATCGACGGCGGGACGGCCACCCTTGCCCGGCACAAAGGCCTCGGCCAGCGGCGCCAGCGACAGCGCCTGGTTCGCCGCAAAATAGCTGTCGAGCATCTCGATGATCTCGTCGGCCACGCCCGGCGACAGCGACCAGTCGAGTTGCAGCGCAAGCGGATCGCGCAGGTCGAGCGTCTGCACGAAGGCCGCCGCCTGTGCATATGCCTGTTGCCGCAGGCTGTCGGTCATGCGCATTTCCATGCTGCGACTCCTCTCTCTTGAACAGGCGCCATTATAGTGCGCGGCCTGGCCGACGCCGCACGGTCGCCATGCCGGCAGTTGCATGACAGTACGGCAACCCTGTAAAGTGGGCCACGATGAAAAAAACCTACCATGGCAGTTGCCACTGCGGCGCCGTGCGCTTCGCGGCCGAGATCGACCTGGCGGCCACTAGCCTGCGCTGCAATTGTTCCTATTGCCTGAAAATCCGCTGCTGGGCCAGCCTGGTGCCGCCCTCGGCCTTCCACCTGCTGGCCGGAGAAGTGGACTTGAGCGAATACCGCTTCGGCGCCGGCCGCGAACGTCATTATTTTTGCCGCCATTGCGGCGTGCGGCCGTTCGGTCGCGGCGATTCTGTGCGCAGCGGCCCGTTTGTCGGCATCGGCGTGAATTGCCTCGACGATGCGTCGGTGGCCGAACTGGCCCAGGTGCCCGTCACCTTTGTCGATGGCTGGCATGACGAGTGGGACACGCCGCCGCAGGAAACGCGGCATCTGTAAGGCAAGAAGGACGCCAGGGAGAGGAGATGCGGGGGACGTCATGTCGCGGGCGGCCAGATAAGCATGCGGTCCCCGTTGTCTGGATCCGCATTCTGGGCGATAATTACGCCCATGAACGATACCACCACCTTACCCCCATTGCCCGATCGCCTGTCGATCGACCCTAGCAGCCCTTTCCACGTTGCAGCCGTGTTCGAGAATGACGTCGGCATCCGCTTCAACGACAAGGAACGACTTGATGTGGAAGAATATTGCATCAGCGAACGCTGGATCAAGGTCGCTTCCACCAAGTCCCTCGACCGCCGCGGCCGTCCGCTGCAGATCAAGCTGAAGGGCAAAGTCGAAGCGTTTTACCGCTAAGCAACACCTACAGCTGTCATCGAGGCCGATTTCCATCGGCCTTTTTTACGTCTGCAGGTATTGCTCAGCCGCGTAGCGATCAAGCCGCCGGTGGCGGCTGGTAAGCGCAAAAGCCGGGCCACTGGTCGCGGCTGTCGCACACTTTCAGGCAGCCTTTATTGTCCTTGAAGGTGGCGACGACCTTGATGGGGAAGCCATATTGGGGCGTGCTGGCCAGGAAGGCGGACGGGCAGCTTTGCTCGTTGCTGAAGCGGAAAGTGATTTCTTCGCGGCGGCCCTTGCGCTCAAAGCCCAGCATGAAGGTTTCATTGCTGTTCCACTGCGCCTTGCCCGGCACGCGGAAGCGGTAGCGCGGACTGCCCGGCTGCTGGCCTTCGACGTGTTGGGCATCAACCCGCTGGCCGAAGACGCGGCTGCTGGCCGTGGCCGTCTCGACCTTGGCAACTGGATATACCACGGCAAACATGTAAGTGCCGGCAAAACCCTGGTCGAAACCGAGGCCCTTCTGGTAGAACGGCACGACGATGTGCGGCGCGCCCGCGTATTCCACCGTGTTGCGGGCCGTCACGCGCGACGTCAGCTTGTCATCGGGCGCCTGCCCGAAGACCACATCCAGTTCCAGCAACGCTTCTTGCTTGTCGATATCTTGTGCCAGGTAATCCTTGGGGAATAGCTCGCCGTGCACGCAGCCGGCCAGCAAGGACGCGGCGAGGCAGCCGACGAGGAGTTTAGGTAGTGTCATGGCTGATTTCCTTCTGGCGGCGTTGAACTGAGGCCCAGCCCCGTCACTTGCCAGCCATTCTTGCCTTGTTTCCATTGAAATTGCTGGCCGAACCAGGCCAGTTCCAGCTCGCGCCGGATGCGGTTCGAATCCGTGCGGCCCTGGCGCGCCTTGATGGCGGCGCCCGCCTGTTCTGAAGCGGCATCCGACAACGGTTTCAGCCACCGTTGATAAGTATCGGGCGGCAAGGCCAGCACGCCGGCCACGCCGTCGTCGCGCGTGGCGACGATGACTTGCAACTTGGTCAGCTTCCTGGCGAGATAGGCGCCGCGCCGCCCGTCTGGCGAGACGGAGACCAGCATGGCGGGCGCATAATCGCCCGTGACGCCGCCCGGCACGTCAAACCACAGCAGTTCGCCCGTGCCCGTGTCGAGCGCGCGGCCATCGCGGGCAAACAGCAGCAGTTCGGGACGGCCCGGCTGCGGCACGCCCCATTCGGGGTCGCGCTCCGTGCGCACCATGCTGTCACGCTGCATGGGACTGATGGGACGCATCAGCGGTTCGCCATTCTGCACGCCGATCAATATCGTGCCCTGTCCCGTATAGCCCTTGGTAAACGCCAGCAACATGGGCTGGCCCTCGCGCGTGGCTTTGAGGGGCCGCACTTCCACCACTTCGCGCGCGCCGCCGGGCCAGTAGCCGTGCCGGCGGAAAGTCAAGGTAACGAGCGGGTCGTGGCGGTCACGCGTGACGACGAAGTCGCCGTATTGCCGCATCACCGGCACGTAGGGCGCTTGCGCTTGCGCGCAAGGCACGATGGCGGCGGCGAGCGTGGCGGCCGCCGCCAGGCGGCAAAAGGAGAGGGACAGCATGGCATCCAGTAAAGGTCGCAAGGTGCGAAGGAGGCATATCATAGACGATTCCCCTCTAGCAACACTGTCCGATAGCCAACATCAACGGCGCTGGATTTCGATCAGCTCGATTTCGAACAGCTTGGGCCACAGTTTGCCCGTGACAAACAAGCGCTTGCCGCGCGCATCCCAGGCAATGCCGTTGAGCACGGCGTCGGGATTGGCCGTGCCCCGCTGCCCGGGCGGCAGCAAGCCCGTCAGGTCGATCCAGCCCACGACCTTGCCGCTGGCCGGGTCGATGCGGGCGATCACGTCCGCGCCCCACACATTGGCGAACAACTCGCCGTTGACCATTTCCAGTTCATTCAGGCGGTCGATGGGGCGGCCTTCCGCCTTCACCTCGAAGCGACGCACCTCGGCCAGGGTTTTCGGATTGAGCACGCGGATGGCGGACGTGCCGTCGCTCATGTAGACAAATTTGCCATCACTGGCCAGGCCCCAGCCTTCGCCCGGGTAGCTGAAAGTGCGTTTCAATTTGAAGGTTTTCTGGTCAAACACATAACCGGTCTGCGCCATCCACGTCAGGCCAAGGATCTCATCGCCCACGTCCGTGATGCCCTCGCCGAACACTTTTTTATCGAGCATGCTTTTCTGTAGCACCTTGCCCGTCGTCAATTCCACCTTGCGCAGCGAGGACTGGCCGTTCTGGCCCGTACTTTCATACAGGTGGCCATCCTTGAACAGCAAGCCCTGGGTGAAGGCCTGGGGATCGTGCGGATAGGTATTCTTGACGAAATAGCCATATACAGGAAGCGCGGCCTGGGCGTAGCCCATCTCGCTCATCAGGCCCACGGTGCATAACAATCCCAGCAGCAGCGAGCCGGCGGTGCGTTTGATTTTGGCTGTAACCTTGGCGTTGACGTTGATGTTCATCTGGTCGGGCGGAAGTTGGGAGTCGCCTATTGTAAACGTGCCGCGTCCGCCATGTGCGCCCTGACGAGGTCCAGCCAGGCGCGTGCCGCGAACGACAGCCGCCCGCCGCGGCGCCAGGCCAGCATCAGATTCCACTCCACGGGCGGGCCGGCCAGGGGAATCACGGCAAACTGCGCGGCATCAAGCGTGTCGCAATACATCTTCGGCAGCAGACAGATGCCCACGCCCAGCCGCACCAGCGAGGCAATAAAGTCCCACTGGCCGCTGCGGCCCGTGATGCGCGGCGCGAAACCGGCGCGCTGGCAAGCGTCCAGCACGATGTCGTTCAGGGCAAACGCGGCGCCATAGAAAATGAAGGGACTGTCGGCCAGCTCGGCCAGGGCCACGGAAGCGCGTCCCTGCCACGGCGAGCCGGGCGCAGCCAGCAGGCACAGCGGTGAGCGCACGAGGGGCAGCGCCTCGAAATCCTGCCAGGTGGCCGCATTGCCCGGATAGTCGAGCATGGTGCCCAGTTCCACCGTGCCGGTGCGCAAGTCGCGCTCGATCGCTTGCGTGCCGCTTTCATACATCTTCAGTTCGATGCCCGGATAGCGCTGATGGTATTCGGCCAGCCACGGCGCCAGCGTGGAATGCGTCTGCGGCGACACGCCGACGCGCAATTCTCCCCGCTCAAGGTGTTGCAGGTCGCGCAATTCCACCTTCAGTTCCGCGTGCAGGGCCAGCAGCTCATGCGCACGCGACAACACCACCTTGCCCGCGTCCGTCAAGGTAAAACGCTTGCCGGCGCGGTCCAGCAAGGCCAGGTCCAGCGACTGTTCCAGCTGGGCAATCATCTTGCTGACGGTGGGCTGCGTCACGTGCAGCTTGTTTGCTGCGCGCGTAAAACTATTCTGCTCAACCACTTCGACGAAGTAGCGCAGGGAGCGGATATCCATGATGCATTCCAATATCGAATGATAATCATGAGTTTAAGTCATTTTATCTTTTGATGTGGGGTCACTACAATGAAACCTTCCCCCAGCCGTTTGAAAGCCTGCCGTGAAAGCCTTGCACTGTTCCACCGCCGCCCTGCCCTCCCTCCCCGTCTGGCGCCAACCCGCGCAGACCGCGTGGCAAGTGGGCGTGCTGATTGCCGCCTGGTGGTTGGCCGACGAGGCCGCTTCCGCCCTGCACTTGCCGTTTTCCGGCGGCGTCGTCGGTCTGTTCGTGCTGGTGGCCCTGCTGCTGTCGGGCTGGGTGCGTCCGACCACCATCGAACTGGGCGCGAACTGGCTGCTGGCCAACATGCTGCTGTTCTTTATCCCGCTGGTGGTATCCGTGGTGCAATTTACGCAACTATTGAAATCGCAAGGTCTGATGCTGTTCGTGAATATTGGCCTGGGCTTTGCCAGCGTGATGCTGGCCACGGCGTTGACGGTGGAATGGGTGTGCCGCTATGAACGCAAGTTGCGTCTGAATAAGCTGCTGCGCCAGCGCGCAGCCAGGGCGCAAGCATGAGTACCCTGGCCTTGTCCCTGCTGTTTTTGCTGCTGACCCTGGTCTTGTTCTACGCCAACCAGGCCGTGCACCGCCGCCATCCGCATTTCTTGCTGACGCCCGCCATCTGCACCTCGGCGATACTGATCGTCATCGTGCAGGCGACCTCGACGCCGTTCGCCACGTATTTCGGCGAGACGCGCTGGCTGCCATGGCTGCTGGGGCCGGCCACCGTCGCCTTCGCCCTGCCCATCTTCCAGGAGCGCAAGCTGATCCGCAAGCATTGGCTGGC
Organism: Janthinobacterium sp. SUN073; assembly: GCF_030397665.1. Taxonomy (GTDB): domain Bacteria; phylum Pseudomonadota; class Gammaproteobacteria; order Burkholderiales; family Burkholderiaceae_D; genus Janthinobacterium. The sequence continues at coordinate 197,580 of NZ_JAPUBT010000002.1, forward strand.
CTTGTCGCTGGGCAGCTGCGCCGGCATCGTGGCATCGGTGGCCGCCACCCTGCTGCTGGACCGGGTATTTGGCGTGCACGGCGACATGGCGCGCAGCCTGCTGGCGCGTTCCGTCTCGACGCCGTTCGCGCTGGAAGCGTCGCGCCACATGGGCGGCTCGGCCCAGCTGACGGGCATCTTCGTGGTGATGACGGGCTTGTTCGGCTTGATGCTGGGCAAACCGCTGCTGAAACTGCTGCCCTTGCGCATGCGCATCGCCCGTGGCGCCCCGTATGGTGCGGCCGCGCACGGCTTTGGCCTGTCCGTGGCGCGCCGGGTCGGTACGGAAGAAGGCGCCGTGGCCAGCCTGACGATGATTTTTTCGGGCGTCGTGACGGTGCTGCTGGCGCCGCTGCTGGGGCATCTGCTGGGCTAAACCGCCACGCCAGGGGCGTTTATCGGGGATAATACGTCTTTCCCCATTGCCAGCACCCGCGCCACGATGAAATACCCTGCAGTCCTGCCTTTCAGCGACATCCTGCCCCGCTTGCATGAGTTCGATGCCATCATCGACGTGCGCAGCCCGTCCGAGTTCGCGGAAGACCATTTGCCGGGCGCCATCAACCTGCCCGTGCTGGACGACGAGCAGCGCGTGCGCGTCGGCACGCTGTACAAGCAGACCAGCGCCTTCGAAGCGAAGAAGCTGGGCGCGGCGCTGATCGCGAAAAATATCGCGCGGCATATCGAAGACGGTTTTATCGCGCATCCGCACTCCTGGTCCCCGCTCGTGTATTGCTGGCGCGGCGGCAACCGCAGCGGCGCCATGGCGCACATCCTGGCGCGCATCGGCTGGCCAGTCACGCAGCTCGACGGCGGCTACAAGGATTACCGGCGCCACGTGAACGCCGAGCTGGCCACCCTGCCCGAACGCTTCGACTTCATCAACGTGCTGTGCGGCCCCACGGGCAGCGGCAAGAGCCGTTTGCTGCAAGTGCTGCACAAACAAGGCGCACAGGTGATCGACCTGGAAGACCTGGCGGCCCACCGCGGCTCCGTGCTGGGCGGCTTGCCGGACGCGGACCAGCCCTCGCAAAAGGCGTTTGAAAGCGCGCTGTGGCAGCAGTTGCGCCATTTCGACCCTACGCTCCCCGTGTTCATCGAGTCCGAAAGCAAGAAAGTGGGCCGGCTGCGCGTGCCCGACGCGCTGATGGAGAAAATGCGCGCGGCCGCATGCACCGACGTGCGCCTGGACATTGGGGAGCGTGTGCAATTGCTGATGCAGGATTACGAACATTTCGTCGGCGACCCGACGCGCCTGAACGTGCAGCTGGCCCTGTTGACGCAGCTGCATGGCAAGGAGAAAATTGCCCACTGGCAGCAACTGGCCACGGCGGGCCGCATGGCCGAGCTGGTGGAAGAGTTGCTGGTCCAGCATTACGACCCCGTCTACCGGCAATCGATCGCCCGCAACTTCAGCCGCTACGCCCAGGCGACGCCGCTGGTCTTGCCCGATATTTCAGAACATGCCTTTGAGCAAGCCGCGCACGCATTATGTGCTATCGTCGGCGAACCCCGTACCGCCAGCGCCGCGTGAACGCTGGCGCCGCCTTTCATACTTTTTTTCAGCAGGATGACGACCATGTCCGATAGCATTCCCACCCCCATCCGATTGACCGAATTTGCCCATGGCGGCGGCTGCGGCTGCAAAATTGCGCCCGGCGTGCTGGCCGATATTTTAAAGGGCAGCGGCGGCTTTCCCCTGCCGAAAGAATTACTGGTCGGCATAGAAACCTCGGATGACGCGGCCGTCTACCAGCTCAACGACGAGCAAGCGCTGATCGCCACGACGGATTTCTTCATGCCCATCGTCGATGACCCGTTCGACTTTGGCCGCATCGCCGCCACCAACGCCATTTCCGACGTGTACGCCATGGGCGGCACACCCATCATGGCGCTGGCCCTGGTGGGCATGCCGATCAACAAGCTGCCGGTGGAAACCATCGGCCTCATCTTGAAAGGCGGCGAAACCATCTGCGCCCAGGCCGGCATCCCCATCGCGGGCGGCCACACCATCGATTCCGTCGAGCCGATCTATGGCCTGGTCGTGCTGGGCCTGGTCCACCCCTCGCAGGTGAAACGCAACGCGGGTGCGCGCGCCGGCGACAAACTGGTATTGGGCAAACCGATCGGCGTGGGCATCCTCTCGGCCGCGCTGAAGAAAAATGCGCTGGACGCGGACGGCTACACGTCCTTGATCGACAACACCACCAAATTGAATACCCCGGGCAAGAAGCTGGCCTTGCTCGATGGCGTGCATGCGCTGACGGATGTGACGGGCTTCGGCTTGCTGGGCCACACCCTGGAACTGGCGCGCGGCGCCAAGTTGCAAGCCCGCATCGCCATGGCTGACGTGCCGCTGCTGCCGCAAGTGCAGCAACTGGCGCAGAATGGCAACATCACGGGTGCTTCCGGCCGCAACTGGCAGGGGTACGGCGCACAAGTGGCGCTGGCCGACAGCCTCAGTGCCATCGACAAGGCGATCCTGACGGACCCGCAAACGGCCGGCCCTCTGCTGGTGGCCTGTGCGCCGGAAGCCGTCGAGCAAGTGCTGGCGATTTTCCGCGCCGAAGGCTTTGCCGACGCCGTCGTCATCGGCGAGATGCAGGATGGCAGTACCGGGGTTTCCGTATATTAATGAACAATTTTTTCAAAGGCAGTCCCATGATCACGTTCTCCAACAAATTCCCCGCCATCCTGGCCACCGTTGCGGCCACCTTGGCCATCCACAGCGGCCTGGCGCAGGCGCAGCAAGTGTTGCGCGTGTCGGCCATCCCCGACGAAGCGCCGACGGAATTGCAGCGCAAGTTCAAGCCGCTGGGCAGTTACCTGGAAAAGAAGCTGGGCATGAAGGTGGAATTTACGCCCGTCACCGACTACGCGGCGTCCGTGGAAGGCTTGATCAATCACAAGCTCGACATGGTCTGGTTCGGCGGTTTTACCTTCGTGCAAGCCAACGTGCGCAGCGGCGGCAAGATCGTGCCGCTGGTGCAGCGCGAGGAAGACACGAAATTCCGCTCCGTGTTCGTCACCACCAGCAAGGACATCAATCAATTGTCCGACCTGAAGGGCAAGAATTTCACGTTCGGCTCGGAATCGTCGACCTCCGGCCACTTGATGCCCCGTTACTACTTGCTGGCCGCCAAGATCAACCCGGACACGGACATGAAGCGCATCGCGTTTTCGGGCGCGCATGACGCCACCGTGGCGGCAGTGGCCGGCGGCAAGGTCGATGCGGGCACCTTGAACATTTCCGTGTGGGAAAAGCTGGTGGAAGCCAAAAAGGTCGACCCAGCCAAGGTGCGCGTGTTCTACACGACACCCGGCTACTATGATTACAACTGGAGCGTGCGCGCCGACATGAATCCCGTCGTGCGCAAGAAGCTGACGGACGCCTTCCTGGAGTTGGACCCATCCACGCCGGAAGGCAAGGAAATCCTGGACCTGCAGCGCGCCACGAAGTTCATCCCGACCAAGGCCGAGAATTACAAGGATATCGAAGCGGCTGCGCGCGATGCGAAGTTGTTGAAGTAGGCCCAACAGCAAAATCCGGGGTCGGACCCTCAGGGTCCGACCCCAGCCCTTGCTTTTGGGTTAACAATCGCGACACACCACCCCCACACCGAAACATCGCATGACATTCCAACTTCACAAGGTAAGCGTCCACCACGCGGGTGCCGCCGGCAATGCGCTGGCCCTGCGCGAGCTGGACCTGGACGTGGCCCAGGGTGAACAGATCGCCCTGATCGGCCCTTCCGGCGCCGGCAAGACCAGCCTGCTGCACACGCTGGCCTGCGCCCTGCGCCCGGAATCGGGCACATTAAGCGTCCTCGGCAGTTCCCCGTGGCTGATCGGCAGCGCCGCGCGCCATGCCTTGCGCGCGCGTCTGTTTTTGGCGCCGCAAACGCCGCCGCTGCCGCCGCGCCAGCGGGTCGTCAACGCCGTGCTGGCGGGCCGCTTGCCGCAATGGAGCTTGTGGACGGCCATCCGTTCCCTGCTGGCGCCCGTCGACCCGCGCGCCGCGTGGGAAGCATTAGGCAAATTCAACCTGCAGGACAAACTGTATGCGCGCGTCGACCGCCTGTCCGGCGGCGAACGCCAGCGCTGCGGCATGGCCCGCGCGCTGGTGTCGAATGCGCAAGTATTCCTCGTCGACGAACCCTTGTCCGCGCTCGACCCCACTCTGGCCCTGCAAACGATCCATGTGCTGCAGGCGGAAGCGACGGCGCGCAACGCCACCCTGATCTGCAGCCTGCACCAGGTGGACATCGCGCGCGCCTGTTTTACGCGCATCGTCGCCCTGCGCGACGGCCAGGTCGTCTTCGACTTGCCGGCTAGCGCGGTCAGCGACGCCATGATCACCGAACTGTACCGCAACAAGGCCGATCCCGCGCCGCAGTTCGAGGCCGTGGAGGCTAACTTGGACGCCGCGAGGCCGCTTTGCTGACGAGCACCGCCATGCCGCGCGATCCCGCCTGGCGCGGTCGCCTGACCGGCGCCGCCATCGTGCTGCTGGTGCTGTGGCCGATGCTGGTGCAGGCCGAATTCAAGCCGTGGATTTTATTCGATGCGCAAAGCCTGGCGGCCACCTGGCAATTCCTTGCCAGCTTCGTGCCGCCCGCTCACTCGCTGGAATTTTTGCAACTGGTGGCCATTTCCAGTTGGGAAACCATCGCCATGGCCACGGCCGGCATGGCGCTGGCCATGCTGGGGGCCATACCGCTGACCTTATTGGTGACGGAGCGATTGTCGATTTCACGCATCGGTTCCGGCCGGGTGTCGCCGCTGGCCGCCAGCGTGCGCCACAGTGTGCGCGCGGTGCTGGTGCTGCTGCGCAGCGTGCCGGAACTGGTGTGGGCCTTGCTATTGGTGCGCATCGTGGGCCTGGGGCCGACGGCCGGCGTGATCGCGATTGCCCTCACGTATTGCGGCATGCTGGGCAAGGTGTATGCGGAAATCCTCGAATCGTCGGATGCATCGGCCTGCAACGCCTTGTTGAACAACGGCAGCGGCCGCCTGAAAACCTTGCTGTACGGCGCCCTGCCCGAATCGGCCGCCGAACTGGTGTCATACACGATTTACCGCTGGGAGTGCGCGATCCGCGGTTCCGTCGTCATGGGTTTTGTCGGTGCGGGCGGCCTGGGCCAGCGCATGGATGAATCGATGAAGATGATGGCCGGCAATGAACTGGCCACCATGCTGATGGTGTTCGTGCTGCTGGTGGCGGGCGCCGATGCGGTCTCGGCCATGCTGCGCCGGAGGCTGGCATGAAGGGCGACACCGCCATGCTGCCGGTTTCCCCTCCCGTGCGCGGGTCCACCTGGGCCTTGCTGGCCGGCTTGCTGCTGCTGGTCGTCGCCAGCTTCGCCACCCTGCCCCTGAAATGGGGAGAATTTTTCAGTGCCGACGCCGTGCGCACGAGCGCCGACTTCCTGCACGGCTTCGCCCCGCCCGAGCTGTCCAGTCCTTTCCTGATAAAAGTCGGCGTGGCCACCTTTGAAACCCTGGCCATGTCGGCCATCGGTACGGTGATCGCCGCTCTGCTGGGTGCGCTGCTGGCCCTGCCCGCCAGCGGCCGTTTTGGCAAGCTGGCGCGCAACGCCACGCGCGCGGTGCTCAACGTGCTGCGCTCGATCCCCGAACTGGTGTGGGCCTCGATTTTGCTGATCGCCGCCGGCCTGGGCCCGTTCGCGGGCACCCTGGCACTGGCGCTGCATACGGTGGGCGTGCTGGGCCGTCTGTTTGCCGATGCGTTTGAAAATTGCCCGCCCCTGCCCGCCGCCGCCCTGCGCATCAATGGCGCGCGCCCTGCCGAGGCCTTTTTGTACGCGACCTTGCCGCAATGCGGGCCGCAGATGATGTCGTATACCCTGTACCGCTGGGAAAACAATATCCGCGCCGCCGCCATCCTCGGCGTCGTCGGTGCGGGCGGCCTGGGGCAGATGCTGAAATACCATTTGTCGCTGTTCCAGATGCAGGCCGCCGCCACCGTCATCGTCGCCATGTTGCTGATGGTGGCCGCCGTCGATGGCCTCAGCTATGTGCTGCGCCGCGCCATGACCCGCTGATTTTTTCACTTTTCACAAGGAATACCCATGTCAGGCTGGTGGACCATTATCTCGACAGAAACACCGGAACAGATGGCCGACCTGGCCAAGGTCAACAAGGACGCCATCCTGGCCACCTGGGAAGCGGGCTTGGGCGGCCTGGGCTGGATCACGCAACTGTGTGAACAAGGCAAGGCGACCCAGCTGAGCTGCAACGGCTTTCCGAACCGCTACACGGCGCTGGCATCGGACCTCACGCCGCTCCTGGCCAGCGGCATCGCCGAGGCGCAGGAAGGCGTTTCTCAGGAGGACAGCCCCGCCGGCTGGCCCGGCAGCATCACGCTGCACCGGGACCGCATCGCCGCTTGCCAGCCCGGCCAGCTATTGACGGTCGAGGTGTGGGACCAGTCCTGAGCGGAAAACCTGAGTCGGCCAGCAGCGCCCAGGCGCTATTTATCCGTGCCCTCCGCCAGGACCAGGATCCAGCGTTTCCCATTGATCATGATTTTCACTTCGAACGGCAGCGCGCCGGCAGGTGCGGCCGAGACATCGAAACTGTGCGTCTGCGCAACGTAGCGCAACCATGCCGGCAGAGGCGCGTCATCGGTCCTGCTGATGCGCACCGACGCGCGCGGGTCTGACAGGGCCGCCGTCAATGGCGCCGGCAAGGCAAAGCTGAAAGCGTCACCCTTGCTCACCATATCTTTGGGAATCGACACGCTCACCATGCCCGGCTGCCCATCCGACAACGGACGCACCAGCGACACCGTGATAGCGCTGTTGCGCTGTCCGTCGGCGATCCGGCCACCCGGCACAGGCGCTTGCAGCGTCAACGGCGATGCCGCCGAGGTCGGTGCCGGAACGACAGGCACGGTGACCGGCAGTTGCGGCACCCGGGTCGGCTCGACGCCTGCGGCCAGGATGCTGGCAATGGTGCTGGTGCTGGTGTTTTGCAAGCTGTAGTTGGCGGCATCGCTCCCCGCGATGCTGATCCCCGTGACCGTGACCGGCTTATTGCTGCCCACATCGGCACTGGCGAAGCTGGCCGCGCCATCGGCGAGCGTCAGCAGATCGCCGGCAATGCGGTTATCCGCCAGCACGACCATCGCGGCGACGGTTCCATCGAATTGCCGGTCGATCCCTGTGGCGCCCACGGTGAGCGCGCGCGGCGTGATATTGGCCGTGGTGGTCAGTCCCGTGCCGCCCAGGACATAGTTGGCGGCATCGGCGCCGCTGGCCGCGACATTGCTGACGTTCATAGTCTTGCCCACACCAGCATTCTTGTCCGCGAAACTGGCATTGCCGGTCAGCGTCAACAGATCACCCGCCACCCGGTTGTCCGCCAGTATCGCGCTGCCGTCCGTGCCGCCGTTGTAGATACGGTTTACGCCGCTTGCGCTGACCGTCAAGGCCCGCGCCGTGATGTCAGCCGTGGTCGTGGTCGAGGTATTGTAGGCATAGTTGGCCGCGTCGGTGCCGGCGACCTCGATGCCCGTCACGCTGATGGCCTTTGCCGTGCCCACGTTCTTGTCGGAAAATGTCGCCGCTTCGTCGGTGACGCTCAGCACATCGCCAGCAACCCGGTCGTCGGCCAGGGCGACCGTCGCGTTGCGGCTGCCGTCATACACGCGATTGGCGCCGCTGGCACTGACCTTGAGCATGCGCGGCGTGATATCGGCATGGGCAAGGGCCGTGGTATTTTCCAGAGTGTAATTTCCGCCGTCACTACCACCCATGCTGATGCCGCTCACATTGACCGTTTTGCCGACGCCGACATTCTTGTCCAGGAAATTGGCCGATGCATAGCTAAAGCTCAGCACGTCACCGGTGACGACGCTGTCGTCCGGGGTCAGGTTGGCAATATCGGCCGTGCCGCCGTCATACACGCGATTGGTCCCGCTGGCAAAGACGGCCAGTGAACGCGGCGTGATGTTGGCGTGGGTCGTCGCCGTGGAGCTGTCGAGACTGTAATTGCCCGCATCGGCGCCGCCGATACTGATGCCGCTCACGTTGACGGTTTTGCCGGTGCCGACATTTTTATTCAGGAAATTGGCGGTGCTGTAAGAATAAGTCAGCTGGTCGCCGAACACGATGCTGTCGTCCGGCGTCAAGGTCACGGCATCGCCGGTGCCGCCGTTATAGACGCGGTTGCTTCCGCTGGCGAACACTTGCAGGGCACGCGGGGTGATGTTGGCTGTCGTGGCGGCAGTCGTGCTGGCCAGGCTATAGTTGCCGGCATCCAGGCCGCCGATGCTGATGCCGCTCACATTGACGGTCTTGCCATTGCCCACGTTTTTGTCGAGGAAGTTGGCTGATGTGTACGAATACGTCAGCGCGTCGCCGAACACGACGCTGTCGTCCGGGGTCAGGTTGGCAATATCGACCGTGCCGCCGTTGTAGACGCGATTGGTCCCGCTGGCAAAGACGGCCAGTGGGCGCGGCGTGATGTTGGCGGTCGTGGCGGCAGTCGTGCTGGCCAGCGCATAGTTGCCCGCATCCAGGCCGCCGATGCTGATGCCGCTCACATTGACGGTCTTGCCATTGCCCACGTTCTTGTCGAGGAAGTTGGCTGACGTATACGAATACGTCAGCGCGTCGCCGAACACGACGCTGTCGTCCGGTGTCAGGTTGGCAATATCGACCGTGCCGCCGTTGTAGACGCGATTGGTCCCGCTGGCGAACACCGCCAGGGAGCGCGGCGTGATGTTGGCGTGGGTCGTCGCCGTGGAGCTGTCGAGACTGTAATTGCCCGCATCCGCGCCGCCGATACTGATGCCGCCCACGTTGACGGTCTTGCCGGTGCCGACATTTTTATTCAGGAAATTGGCGGTGCTGTAAGAATAAGTCAGCTGGTCGCCGAACACGACGCTGTCGTCCGGCGTCAAGGTGGCCAGCGCGGTGGTGGTGCCGTTGTAAACACGGTTGCCTGCATTGGCGAACACGCTCAACGGCCGCGCCGTGATATTCGCCTGCGTCGTGGCGCTCGTGCTGCCGATGGCATAGTTGCCCGCATCGGCGCCGCCCAGGCTGATTCCCGTCACGTTGACGGTCTTGCCGATGCCGACATTTTTATTCAAGAAGTTGGCGGCGCCGTAAGAATACGTCAACTGGTCGCCGAACACGATGCTGTCGTCCGGCGTCAAGGTCACGGCATCGCCGGTGCCGCCGTTATAGACGCGGTTGCTTCCGCTGGCGAACACTTGCAGGGCACGCGGGGTGATGTTGGCTGTCGTGGCGACAGTCGTGCTGGCCAGGCTATAGTTGCCGGCATCCAGGCCGCCGATGCTGATGCCGCTCACATTGACGGTCTTGCCATTGCCCACGTTCTTGTCGAGGAAGTTGGCCGACGTATACGAATACGTCAGCGCATCGCCGAACACGACGCTGTCGTCCGGTGTCAGGTTGGCGATATCGACCGTGCCGCCGTTGTAGACGCGATTGGTCCCGCTGGCGAACACCGCCAGGGAGCGCGGCGTGATGTTGGCGTGGGTCGTCGCCGTGGAGCTGTCGAGACTGTAATTGCCCGCATCCGCGCCGCCGATACTGATGCCGCCCACGTTGACGGTCTTGCCGGTGCCGACATTTTTATTCAGGAAATTGGCGGTGCTGTAAGAATAAGTCAGCTGGTCGCCGAACACGACGCTGTCGTCCGGCGTCAAGGTGGCCAGCGCGGTGGTGGTGCCGTTGTAAACACGGTTGCTTGCATTGGCGAACACGCTCAACGGCCGCGTCGTGATATTCGCCTGCGTCGTTGCGCTCGTGCTGCCGATGGCGTAGTTGCCCGCATCGGCGCCGCCCAGGCTGATTCCCGTCACGTTGACGGTCTTGCCGGTGCCCACGTTCTTGTCGAGGAAGTTGGCTGACGTATACGAATACGTCAGCGCGTCGCCGAACACGACGCTGTCGTCCGGGGTCAGGTTGGCAATTTCGACCGTACCGCCGTTGTAGACGCGATTGGTCCCGCTGGCAAAGACGGCCAGTGGGCGCGGCGTGATGTTGGCGGTCGTGGCGGCAGTCGTGCTGGCCAGCGCATAGTTGCCCGCATCCAGGCCGCCGATGCTGATGCCGGCCACATTGACGGTCTTGCCATTGCCCACGTTCTTGTCGAGGAAGTTGGCCGACGTATACGAATATGTCAGCGCGTCGCCGAACACGACGCTGTCGTCCGGCGTCAGGTTGGCAATATCTGCCGTGCCGCCGTTGTAGACGCGATTGGTCCCGCTGGCAAAGACGACCAGGGAGCGCGGCGTGATGGTGCCTGTGCCGCTGGCGCCCGTGAGCGTGTAGTTGGTATCGAGCGCGCTGCTGCCGGTCAGGGTCAACCCTCCCAGCCCAAGCGCCTGGGCTCCCGCACTGACATTCTTGCTCGCGACCGAGGCGCTGCCCGTCAAGCCGCAGGCGCTCAGGCCGCCACTGCAATCTGAACCGACCAGATTGGTGACCTGCATAACGTTACTGCCCATCACGGTGCCGCCGTTGTATTCGCGCGTGGCGACCAGGCCCAGCGGCCGTTTGAACACCGTGTAGCTCAGCCCTGCATCGGCGAGGAAAACGTAGTCTCCCGCGTTGACGCCGCCCAGGAGCAGGCCCGAGTTATAGATAATCTGATAGTGCCCCGCATTCGATCCGACGCTGGGCGCGCCGCCAAACAAGGCGCTGCCGCTGACGTCCAATCCAAGGGCGGCAATGCCATTCGCGTCCAGCAGCGTGGAGCCATTGAACAGGCTATAGGTAAACGTACCGACGAGGTCGCCGTAGATGTTGCTGCTCTGGCTGCTGTTCACGTGCACGCTCAACTGCTTGGCAATCGTGCAGTTGGCGAACGCGGTCAGGCAGGGGTAGCCGTTGTTGACGCTGGCCTTGATCTGCCACACGGGCGCCGAAGAAAAATTCCAGCCGGCGCCGGTGAAGGTGCCCATGGCTTTCATTTCGGCAGTAGTCTTGCCCGTGCCACCACGGCTGGCCGCCTGGCCGCTGGTCTGGGTATCCCAGAAGCTGTTGCTAATGACGGACGGCGAGTTCTCGCCATCGACCGTCAGCGTGCCGACCAGGCCGCCCACACTGGTGTTGCCATTGTTGATAGTCACGGCGCCCACGGCATAGCTGTTGCTGATGTTCGAACCGTTCTCGCCCACCAGGCCGCCGACATTGGTGTTGCCGTTGACCGCGCCCGTGGCATAGGTATTGATGATGTTGCTGCCGCTGCCGCCCGCCTGTTGGTTCAGGCCGACCAGGCCACCGACGGTCTGACTGCCAGTGACGTTGCCGCTGGCGTAGCTGCTGCTGATGGTGCCGAAGTAATTGACGCCGGCCAGCCCGCCGATGAATGCCGTGGTGCCCGTGACATTGCCGCTGGCGTAGCTGTTTGTCGTTTGCCCGCCGAACATTCTCCCAACCAGTCCACCCACGTTCGTGGTGCCCGAAATAGTGCCGCCGGCATAGCTGTTGGTAATGATCCCGGCCTGGCTTTCGCCCACCAGGCCACCCGTGTTATTAAACCCGGTAACGTTCATGGTCGAGAAACTGTTGCTGATGGTGCCCCAGCTCCGGCCCACCATGCCGGATGCGTATTGTGCCCCGTTGACCGTGCCGCCGACGATGCCAAGATTGCGTAGCTGAACCGTATTGTCGCCATACAGGCTGGCGAACAAGGACGACTGGTTGTTGATCGTTGGCGCGATGATGACGTGACCGAGGCCATCGAATGCGCCCCAGGAGATGGAAAACTGCTGCATGCCGATGGCGCCACTGGCATTCCAGGCAGCGGTCGACGTGGCGTCGATGTCGCTGCCCAGCGCGTAGAAGGCGTTCTGGCTTGCCTGCACGCCCTGCAAGGTGCCCGGCGTCATATCGTTGCGGTCGGCGCCCAGGCTGTTGATGACCGTATAAATCTGATTTTTGATCGTCAAGGTACCGCTGCCGGCGAAATTGACTTTCCCCTTGAAGGTGTTGCCGGCGCCAAATGACGTGTTGACCTTGCCTGCCGTCGGCTCGAGATCGAGGCTGGCCGTGCCGCTCGCCGTCATCACCGCATTGATATTGACGTCATTGGTGGCCGTCAGGGTCAGCTTGTTGGCGCTCCAGGTGATGGCATCATTGACGGTGACATTGCCGTCGCTGCCGCCGCCGTTGGTGCTGGCAATGGCGACATCGGCGGTCGCCAGGTTGCTGCTCAGGGTGGCGCCGCTGATATCACCGCCGCTGGCGGCAATCGTAAAGCCGTCCGGATCGAGCAGCCATCGGCCAGATTTGCCGTGCGCGGCGCGCGCGTCGACGCGGGTGGCGTCGCGGATGGTCAGGTGGCTGGCGGAGGTTTCGATGAAGCCGCCGTCGCCGCCGCTGTCGCCGCCGCGCGCACTGAAGCTGCCGCTGACATCGGTGCGGCTGGCCGCATTGGCCAGGTCCGCGATCAGGGTCACCGTGCCGCCCCGCCCCGCGCTGCCGGGCGCCGCGTTGGCGCTGATGCTGCCGCTGGCACTGATCTGGTCGGACGCCGTGAGCATGATGCGCCCGCCATCGTTGCTCAAGCCGTTTGCCTCCAGCGCGCCGGTGTTGTTGATCACGCCGCCCATCAGGCGATTGGCCGCCTGGGCCGACATGATGATGGTGCCGCCGGGAGCCAGCACCGCCTGCCGGTTCTCGACCAGGGCGGCGATCGCGGATGGCGTGACGACCACGCCGGCCAGGGTATTGCTGTCGCCGAACTGCAGCTTGATCTGCTCGCCCGATGCCAGCGCCACGGTGCCGGCGCGGGCCATGATCAGGCCATAATTGCGCACTTCCGGCGCCAGCAAGGCGATATAGCCGCCCAGCGCCGCGTGCAAGCTCCCCTCATTGATGACGCTGCCCGTCGCGCCCGCGCGGGAAAACGTGTTCATGCCCGCCATGAAATCGGCGCTCGACATATTGTGGGTGGTGGCCACCAGTCCGCCCACATCGACCGACGCGGAGGGACTGAAATAAACGCCATTCGGGTTACTCAGGAACACCTGGCCGTTCGAGGTGATGCGGCCGAAAATCTGGCTCGGTTGCGCATCGAGTACCCGGTTCAAGGTGACGGCACTGGCCGAAGGCTGGGCGAAATTGACGCTGGCTTTGGCGCCGAGATTGAACGTCTGCCAGTCGATCGCCCCGCGCGCCGTGCCCTGCTGGATGTTCATCGCCGCGCCATTCTGCGTGATCACGACCTGGCCGCCAACGACCTTAGCGCCGGCCGGTAACTCGGTCGGCGCCGGCGGCGCCGCGAAGGCGGCCATGCTGGCGCCAAGACCGAGCGCCGCGCACGCCGGAGCGAGCAAGGTGCGGCCGCTGCGCTTGCCTTTACCCCTGGCGTTTTCCGCCACGGCGACCCAGGCGCCAAGAATCTCGCTCCAGATCAAGCGATAAATATGGTTCATGGACGCGTGCATGGTGGTACTCCTTCAAAGCAGAGGGAAACGAAATGGGGGCATGCGGCGAAATCTGGAAAACTAGAAAGGCATGATGGCCTGGAGCCAGAAGCGATTCTTTCTGAATGAACCATCCTGGTCCGTTCCCGTCAGTGTCGGGTTCGGATTGTCGCCAATGCGCCTGGCCCAGGTCGCCTTGAGATTCAGTCCGAAGCTGGCCAGCCAGGCGACGGACAGCCCCGCGCCCTTGAGGCTATAGCTGCCCAGCGCCGGCGCGCCGGGAAAAGCATTGTCGTGGTTGACCTTTACGTGGCCCCAGTCGTAGAAGCCGGTGAGATTCACGTTGTTGGGCAGGCGCGCGCGCAGTTCCAGGTTGAACAGCTGCCCTTCCGAACCACCACCTTCGTTGGACGGATAGGCGCGCACGCCATACGCGCCGCCGAGATAGAATTTCTCGGCCGAATCGAGGTTCTTTCCCGCAGTCTGGCCCGAGAACGCGGCGTACAGGGCCAGCGCCTCGGTGAGTACCTGCTGGCGGCTGGCGGCATAGCGCAGTTTGGTGAAACTGCCGCCCGTGCGCGTGGTCAGGGCATCGGCCCTGGCGTTGGGCGAGCCGTCCAGGTCGACCTTGCCGTGCACCAGCGCGAGGCTGGCACTGTTGCTGCCGCCGCCACCGTATTGATCCAGCACATTGCCGTTCAGGCCGACGGTGAAGGTATCGATCTTGTAGTCGGTGATGGTGGTTGCCGCCGCCCGATTGTCGAAGCGCTTGTTGTCGTAATTGAGGGCCAGGTAAAGATTTTTCAGACGCGCGCGGATCAGCGGGTAGGTCGCCTCGAGCCCGCTGGTGGTCGAGGTCCCGGATGCGTCGAGCGCGGCCAGCGCATCGTCCACCAGGCGGTAGCGCAGGTGGGACGCGTTGGCGCCCACCCGCCAGCCGGCCGCGCCCAGCGGCACGGTGTAGGCCAGGCGGGCATAATCGCTGCCTTCCGTGTGCATCAGATTGACGACCGCCTGGTCGCCAAAACGCAGGGGACTGTTGATATACAGGTCGGCGGTCAGGCGCGCGCTGCCGGTGGAACGGGCGCTGGCATTGTCGATGCCGACCTGCCCGTTGATGAGTTTTTCATCCTCGATCTTCAAGACCAGGTCGACTTCATTCGCCTGTTCCCCGGGCGCCAGGCTGCCGGCCGTGCTGATGCCAGGCATGTCATCGAGCAGCAGCAGGGCGCGGTCCATCGCCTGCGCTTTCAGCGCGGCGCCATGTGGCTGGGCGGCGCCCACGATCGGCACCAGCCTGTCGAATGGCACGCGGGTCGGCGCCGTGCCTTCCATGCGCACCTGGCCGAACACCGCTTCGACCACCTGCAGCGTCACGACGCCGTCCTTGATCTCCTGCAGTGGCAGATAGACGCGCACGATCCAGCCGGCCTTGCGATAGGTTTCGGCCACTGCGGCGGCGGCGTTTTGCAGGTCATTGAACGAGAGTGGCCGATTCACGAAGCTTGCCACGGCAGGCGCCAGTTGCGCTTGCGTGAGCAAGGTATTGCCGGCGAATTGAAAACGCGACACCGTGACCGACATTCCCGACAATTCCTTCATGGGCTGCGGCGGCGCTGCCAGAAGCGGCCCCGGCTTGCTCGGCGTCGGCGCCAATCGCCCTTTTTCAATTTGCTGCAATAACGAACCCGCGTCCGGAACGGTTTGCGCGAAAGCGGATGAAACGGAGATCGACAAAACTGTCAGGATGTACAGCGGCGAGCGAGGTGGCAGCATGAGTTGAATCCCTTCTGACGCGAATAACTTCCTTGGCGACGCAAATCATCGACAGGGATGGTGAGGGGCCGCCAGCCGAGCATGGCGGCATGCGGGATTTAGGCGAGCTCTTTAGTTTTCTTCGACAACTTGAAGACATGGGCGTTTTCATCAATAGAGGGACTTCCCCATTCGACCCTCCAGCCCACGTAACGTTTGGCGTCTGCGGCAAAAGCTTTATGAGTTCATTGAGAATAAGCATCAAATTCCTATGTGCAAGGAATACTTGAACTGAAAATACGCCTCAGTCGTTTTTTTGCACATTATTCTATTTGCCAGCCGTACGCCTCAGCTGGACGACGGGGCCCTGATCGTCAGTGCTGAAACTAGAATACGGAGAAACATCCGCAAGCGCCATCGTCATTTAACGGCATTCCCACAGTTCGATATATCCGTGCACATTTGAAATTTTTTTATATTGTTTCCATGTGGACATTAAATTGCACGCCACTTTTGCTGTAATCTCGGAAGGCCGGACCTGCGCGACAACAATGCGACGTGCCCACCGCAATAGCCACTTTTTCCTGGCGCGTAAGCTAGCGCTGCCGTGGGGGTTGCCGTTGCAGAGCAAGCCAATGTGGCATAGTATGCTGTTTTTAATGCCAAAAAATAAAGCTTGCCATGGCCACACCCAAGATCGAAGTGTCATTGCCACATAACGGTACCTTGCTGCTGTCCCTGTTCCGCCGCGACGATAGCCCCGCGCTCGACGTGGCCTTGCCCCTGGCCGAGCTGTACAGCGAGGGCGCCGATGGCGCCGCCCGGCAACTGGGCAAGAAAATCCTGCAAACCCTGGCCATCTGGCATGGCGCGGCGTTTGCGGCGCCGCCCTTCCCCGCCGCGCCGGCAGACGATCAGCGCCCGCCCGGCAACTTCGAAGCGGCCCTGATCCTGTTTGACCTGTCGCTGCAACAGCAGACGGCACAGCATGTGGCCGCCATCGAAGCCCTGTTGCGACAGGCGCAGGCCGACGGGCAGATGGTGCAGCAGGAAGACTTTCTTCTTGAAACCTGGCCCGCATTGCGCGCACGCCTCGACGCCTGTGCTAATACCTGACGAAGCTGGCGAGACCTATCAAAAAAATCGCCATCCACCACCACGCCGCACAGTAAGGAGTTGCCTGGTTTGCACAACATCGTGATCCGCCCCACCACCGGCGCCGACTGGCCCGCCCTGAAAGCCACGCGCCTGGCCGCCCTGCTCGACGCGCCGACAGCCTTCGGCGTCAGCCACGCCAGCGCGGCCGCCTATACCGATGCAGATTGGCAGCAACGCGCCGTCAGTACGGCGCAGCGCGCCTTCCTCCTGGCATTTGACGGCGATCACCCCATCGGCATCGCCGCCCATGTCGTCAGCAGCGCGGGGGAATCGAACCTGATCGCCATGTGGGTGCATCGCGCATACCGGGGCATGGCGGTGGCGGCGGGATTGGTCCGCGCGGTGAAACAACACGCCGTGGCCGGCGGCCATGCGCGGCTGGTGCTCGACGTGGCGCCCGAGAATGCACGCGCGGCCGCCTTTTACCAGAAGCAGGGTTTTGTATTCTTGCCGGAATGGGAAGCGCTGGAAAGCCATCCGCATATCCAGGTGCAGAAGATGGAATGGCTGGCGGCGGCATGAACTCAATCAGTACACATATCGCCCCCAGGATGAACTGTGCTTGATTGGATTTTCGACGCTATCGTCTGGATGGTTCGCCTGCTGATGTATGGTCTGTTAGGAACAGTCATTGAAAAGCTGTTCTATTGGCCGGGCTGGGCAATGCTGCGACTATTCACGCTGGGCCACTACCCTCCTGCGAGGGGGCTGCCTCACAATCGCTTCGCCGTCGCGCTATTTGCTGCGGCAATCATTGCTTCCGGCTTGCTGATGGCATTGACGTAAATACGTTTGCTGTTGATAAATGGCCAAAACCATGGTCCGTCCACGCCTGGGCGTAGCAGCCTATTTTTATTAGCAGCTCCGGTAACAATAGTGTTTCATGAACCAACTATCATAAATTAAGATATGGAATTACATGTGCAAATGTAAGGAACTACCATTAGCAATTGCAGATCTCGGTGACGGGCAAAATCGCTTTGATTATCAAGGCGAAGAGCTGTTTTCAGCCTATTTTCAGAACCTGGACACCGAAGATTTTTTACCAGCACTCGACTATGAAATTTTAAACTATGTGTGCAAAATATGCTCGCAAAGATGGTATGTGGAATGCGCACCTGAGCAGACAACCTGGCCCTTATTTTCCATGAAAGATGTGACAGGCAAGCTGACTGAAAAGTCGGCTGGTGTGGCGGCGCAAAAGGCTTTTCTGGAAGTGCTTGCACATGGTGGATTTTCTGAGGAAAGATGTTTGTTCAAAAACTGCACCGGACTGGCCTTGAACGGGCGCTTCGTTTGCTACGCGCACCTGCAGTAATCGGCCAAGAGTGGCCCTGCTGGGTTTTTTATTATCATGACGAATCGAATTACTATGCAAAAATATAAAGCACTTGAAGAAGGACTTGTACAGTTTTAAAAGAACTTTCAAGTGGCGTAGCACCCGATTCAAGAGTGCAGAAACGATGCAAATAATCCGACGGACAGCGTCATGAATATGTGCAGTGGCCAGGCACGAAAAGACCTGCAAAGAAAGCAGATTGAAATTCTTTAAAGAAAATTAATCCTTTCAGCTTCCGAAATATTTTCTAAGATAGCCTGGTTGTTGCAATTTCATCTAATGAAGCGCGCCGCGACCAGCCTGTGCACTTTCCCTGGGCAATCAGTAAACCGCCCGTGCCCCTAGGCCGCAAGACATTCGGTTGCGAATTTTCGAAAAGCACGCTTTCTGTTTTGCATTACCTCATGCGGAAAAACAGCGATTTCAAGCATTCCATTCGTCCCAATTGACATTCTGTCTTAAAAACCTGCTCGTACTTCTGTTTTTTTCTACACTCACATTTTCATTAATGAATAGAAAGATGGGCATGCGTGCAATCAAAAAAGCGGCTCTTCTGCTGTGTTTATACGGTGCAGCGGTACAGGCCCAGGCGGACACCGCGCAAGCCACGGAGCAAGTCGACCAGGATGCGGCTGCGTCAGTCAATGTCAAAGGTATCCGGGATCCGGACTGGAAGCCCTACAGCGCCATGCTCAAGGGCGTCAAGCGCTTCGAGGAAAAACACGCGCTGGCGCCAGGCGCCGAATTGCGCTTCATCCTCGAACCGCGCCGTGCCGACATCGATATGCACGCCATCGCGCTCCGACTGGAAAGTGACGAGGCCGGTACCGCGATACAGCTGGGCGAGCGCAATATCTTCAGCTTGCCCGTCGGGCTCGGTCCTCTGTATGAAAAAGCCGAGCTGACGGTGAACCGCAAGGCGGGCTCGGTCAGGTGGATTCCCTACATCCGCAGTGCGGCGACCAGCGACACCATCCGCCGCCTGGGCGACCTGCGGCTGGCCTGCGAAGTCCATTGGGCCATCGACAAGGACACCTTGCCTTTCGCCATGCGCACGGCGATGGGCGCATTGGGCGGACCCTGCAATTTCGTCTCGCAAAAGGGCACCTACAGCTTTGCCGAAGGGCGGCGCATCAAGGCTGCGACGATCAGCTTCAACGGCCAAAGCGCGCCCGTGCCCTTCAGCGGCGCGTCGTTCACGCCGCCGTTGCGGGAGCAGGACTGGAGCGACGACAGCGTGCTGGAGCTGACGTTCGAAAACGACTAGCCACGCATACCTGCTCACTTCGCAACGATACCTGGACATGAAAAACTTGTCCTCCTGATCCTGGGCACGGCCGCTACGCTGGCCGCTTCGGCCGCTCCCGTTTCGCTGGCCCCTGAGGCGGGCCCGCGCTTTGTGTGTATACCTGGCCAGCCACGGCCATGTGGTCATCACCAGCCGCAGCCTGGGCGCCCGCTCTGTCGTCATGACGGATGACGTCGAAGGCGTCGAGGCGCTGGCCGCCGATATTGCCTTCCTTGCCAACTATGCGCAAACGCTGCCGCAGGCCGGCATCAGCAAGGTTGCGGCGGCCGGTTTCAGCTGGGACGGCATGGCCAACGTCTTTGCCGCGGCGCGTTCGAGCCGCATCAAGGCCCTGATCAGCCTCGAAAAGGCTGTCGCAGTGGACAAGGAGCAAGCCAACGCCGTCGCCCGCAGGTGGTTGAACCTGTTCAGTGAACCAGCGATGCCAGGCGAACTGTCAGTCGAACTGTATATAAATTTCATAAAATGCAACCTTCTGTACATAAGACGCGCCAAGGCTGAGGTCTTGTACAAATGGCAGAACTGACCCTGTTGCCAATAGGAAATATGGCTTATCATGCAGGTTTTCATGCAAAGAAATAAAGTCATGCGTTTGATACCAAAGCACTTGATCGCCATCGCTTCACTGCTCACCTTGCCATTGCACGGCGTGGCCGCCAGGGAGCCACTGCCATTTAATGAGTTCCGGGCCGGCCTTATCGAAACGGTCATGGACAGTTGCATGCGTTCCCAAACGGAACCGGCGATCCAGATCTACATGGACAAGGCCAATACCCAGGGCGCCAATTTCACCAATCATGCGCAAACGCTGGCGCATCTGGAAAAGATGCCGGAATGGACCCAGAGCATCGTGCCCAAGATGAAAAACCTCTGCGCCTGCGCTTTGGGGCCGAGCATCGAGGAAATGCGCGCTACCACGTCGCTGGACGAGCTCGAAGCCGTGGTGCGTGCCACCAAGGCCGCAGGCAACAAGCGCGGCGCCGATAGCGCGTACATGAGCAACTGCCTGCAGGCACAGAAGACTTTGCGGGACGCGGGCTAAGCAGGGCTTTGTCTTTTTGCCGGAATGGGAAGCGCTGGAAAGCCATCCGCATATCCAGGTGCAGAAAATGGAGTGGCGGCAGCTTTATTGGCGGGTGCGTTATTCAGTGTCAGCACAAAAAGTAAAAGCGTTATCACTTCACCCGCTGCTTCTCCAGCTTCCTCGCCAGCGTGCGCCGGTGCATGCCCAGCCTTCTCGCCGTTTCCGAAATATTGAAATCCGTCTCGGCCAGCATTTCGTGGATGCGTTCCCATTCCAGGGTCTTGATGTTGGTGGCGCGGTTGGTCAGTTCGATGTCGGCGTTGCCGGCCACGTGGCCGAATGCCGCTTCGATGTCGTCCGTGTTCGACGGCTTGGCCAGGTACTGGCAGGCGCCCAGCTTGATCGCTTCGACGGCCGTGCCGATGCTGGCGTAGCCGGTCAGCACGACGATCAGCATCTCCGGGTCGTGCTGGTGCAGCATCTGCACGCAGGCCAGGCCGGAGGTATTGCCATTGAGTTTCAGGTCGACGACGGCGTAGTCGGGGCAATGCTGCTCCAGCAAGGTGCTCGCTTCATCGAAATTGGTGGCCAGGATGACCTGGTAGCCGCGCCGCTCGAACGAGCGGCCCAGGGTGCGGGCAAACGCGGCGTCGTCTTCGATGATCAGTAACAGACGGTCATCCTGCATGGTGGTCGCTTTCTCTTTCCAGTTTGATAGCCGCCAGCGGCAAGGCCAGGTGCACCACCGCCCCGCCCTGCACCCGGTTGCGCGCCGTCACCGTACCGCCCAAAGTACGCGCGACATTCACTACCAGGAACAGACCCAGGCCGCCACCGGGTTTACCCTTGCTGCTTTGATACGGTTTGCCCAAGTGCGTCAGCATCGATGGCTCGAAGCCGGGGCCCGCATCGGTAATGACCAGGTGCAAGGCATCCGCCTCGCGCGTGGCTTCGAAGCGCAGCCAGTCGGGCGACGCTTCCAGCGCATTGTCGAGCACATTGCAAATGGTTTGTTTCAGGGTCGAATCGAAGACGACGGGCACGTCGTGCTCGATGCGGTTATCGTACTCGAAACTCTGGATCGGGCGGCTGCTGCGCCACTCGTCCACCAGGTCGTTGAGGAAGGTGTTGATCGTCGTCTTCACGGACGATTCGCCGCGCGCCTCGCCCGCCGACAACAAAATGCCGCTGACGATGCTCTTGCAGCGCCGCAACTGCGCCTGCATTTCCGTGATTTCTTCCAGCAATTCGCTGTTCTTGCTCAATTCCGGCATGCGGCGCCAGTCGCCGAGGATGACGGAGAGCGTCGCCAGCGGCGTGCCCAGCTC
The DNA here is from genome assembly GCF_030397665.1 of Janthinobacterium sp. SUN073. Taxonomy (GTDB): domain Bacteria; phylum Pseudomonadota; class Gammaproteobacteria; order Burkholderiales; family Burkholderiaceae_D; genus Janthinobacterium. The sequence goes on from NZ_JAPUBT010000002.1 coordinate 218,964, forward strand.
GTGCGCGGCGCCCGAGGCCAGCAAGCCCATGCGGATGATGTGCTCTTCTTCCGCCGCACGCTGGCGCAAGTCCGCCACCTTGGCGTCGCCAGCGCGCTGGTTGCGGTTGATGCGCGTGATGAACACCACCAGCAAGGCGGCGTTCAGGATAAAACAGATCAGCAAGCCTTGCACGTACAGGCTGGCAAAGCCCCGCTCGGGGTCGATCGGCAGGATCAAGGGGCCGGGCAGCAAGGCCAGGCCAGCCAGGCACAGGCTGGTAATGGCCACCATGATCCAGGTCGACCACACTTCCAGCAGCACGGCGCTGAGGATGACTTGCAATAAGTACAGGAAGGCAAACGGGTTGCTGATGCCGCCGCTCAGGTAGAGCTGGGCCGTCAGCACGGTGACGTCGACCAGCAGAGCGAGGAACAGGGCCGTGTTGGAGACGGGCTGGCGTTCGTGCCAGCGCAAGAGGCTGGCCAGGTTGAATGCGATGAGGCAGGACAGCACTTCGAGCATGTAGGGCACGGGCAAGGCGATGCCCAGTCCCACGCCCACGCCGAAGATCGTGCTGATCTGGCCGATGACGGCCAGCCAGCGCAACTGGATCAGCAGCTTCATGTTCTGGTGGCCGGCCGGATGTTCCATCTCGGCCGCCACCGCGCCGCGCTCTAAGACTTCGCGGTTGGGCAGGATCTCAATCCTGCCCGGCATGGTCGCTTTCCTGGCGCTGGGCGCCACGGGCGCGGCGGCGCCTGTCCTCGCGCACGATCCACCAGCTGATGCCAGCCACCATCAGGGCCAGCGCAAACCAGGTCAGCGCGTACACCAGGTGGTTGTTGGGGAACGAGATCACGGTCAGGCCGCCGACGGGTGCATCAATGGCCGTTTCCGATTTGGCCTTCGCATCGACAAAGTATGGCGCCACATTGGTCAGCATGTGCGAGCCGCCGATAGCGGCCACGTCGCGCGAATACCAGTGCTGCGTGGCAGGACTATTTTCGCGCAGGAAACCGCCGCCCGTCTCGCTGATGCGCAGCAAGCCGTCGACGTTGACGATGCCTGCCGGTGTGCTGGCTGCGATGCTGGCGCGCTTCGGCACGAAGCCGCGGTTGACCAGCACGGTGCTGCCATCGGCCAGGCGCAATGGCGTCACCAGCCAGTAACCGCTGCCCAGTGCCGTCGTTGCCTGCACCAAGGTATTGAAAATCGGGAGATACGTACCGGAGAGTCGCACGTGGCGGTATTCATCCGTTTGAGGCGTAATGCTGGCCCAGGCTGCGGGTCCAGGTGCGTCCGTTGCGGGCGCATGTACGCGTTGTTCGACGCGCTCGATCAGCTCAAGCTTCCAGAACAGGCGCTTGACTTGCCAGGTGCCCAAGGCACAGAAACCGGCAAACAAGATCCCCGCCAGCACGGCCAATGCATATCGCACGACCATGCCGCGTGGGCCTGGCGCGGCATCTTGCGATGCGGCGCCAGGGGCGCGCCCGGTGTTGCTTGGGCGCGGTTGACTCATCATGGAGCCGTTTTCGTATGCATGTACTCAGGCATCAGATCCGGCATCATGTTGTGGTTCATATGGTACATGACCCACAGGGAACCGGCCATGGCAATACCCACGATCATGATCGTGAAGATCAGCGCCATCATGTTCCAGCCGCCTTCGGACTTGGTGTTCATGTGCAGGAAGTACACCATGTGCACCACCACTTGAACCGCCGCGAACGCCAGCAGGACCAGGCCCATGGTGCCCGAGTTGGTGATGACTTTCGCCATCACCAGCCAGAAAGGAATGGCCGTCAGGATCACCGACAGGATGAAGCCGATGGTGTAGCTTTTCAGGCTGCCATGATCGTGTTGGTCATGGTGGTGGCTATCGCCGTGTGTGTGGTGGTCGCTCATGGCAGCACTCCCATCAGGTAGACAAAGGTGAAGACGCCGATCCAGATGACGTCCAGGAAGTGCCAGAACAGCGACAGGCACATCATGCGACGGCCGTTTTCCGGGGTCAGGCCATGCTTGTTCAACTGGAACATCAGGGTCACGAGCCAGATCACGCCGAACGTCACGTGCAAGCCGTGGGTACCGACCAGGGCGAAGAACGACGACAGGAACGCGCTGCGCTGCGGACCGGCGCCTTCGTGGATCAGATGAATGAATTCATATATTTCCAGCGACAGGAAAGCCAGGCCGAACAGGCCCGTGATGCCCAGCCAGACCAGGGTGCTGCGCAATTGCTTGCGCTGCATGGCCAGCATGGCGAAGCCGTAGGTGATCGACGACAGCAGCAGCATGGCCGTGTTGACGGCCACCAGCGGCAGGTCGAACAGCGCGGCGCCCGTCGGGCCGTCCGCGTAGTTGCGGCCCACCACGGCGTACGTGGCGAACAGACAGGCGAAGATCAGGCAATCGCTCATCAGGTAGAGCCAGAAACCCAGCAAGCTGCCGTTTTCCGGGTGGTGCTCGCGCACAAAGTAGCTGCGCGTGCTTGGTGCGGCGCCAGCGGCGCCGGTGTTATGGGCGATGGTATCAGACATGGCTGCTCAGCAATTTAGTGTAAGCGTCTTCGGTACGGACCACTTCTTCCACAGGAATGTAGTAATCGCGCTTGTAGTTAAAGGTATGGACGATGATCGCAATCATCATGATCACGAAGCCGATGCCGGCGACGAGCCACATTTGCCAGATCAGGCCAAAACCGACCAGTGCGGAGAGTGCGGCGATCACGAAACCAGCCCAGGTGTTCTTCGGCATGTGGATCTTCGTGAAACCCGACGTCGGACGCTGGTAACCGTGTTTCTTCATGTCAGTCCATGCATCGAGTTCGTGCACTTGTGGCGTGAAGGCGAAATTATAGTCTGGCGGAGGCGACGACGTCGACCATTCCAGCGTACGGCCACCCCATGGGTCACCGGTCACGTCGCGCAGGGCGTGACGGTTGCGGTAGCTGACGACGAACTGGATCAGCATGGAAGCGATACCCAACGCGATCGAGACGGCGCCAAACCAGGCGATGATGGTCCAGATTTGCAAGGATGGATCTTCAAAGTGGTTGACACGACGGGTCACGCCCATCAGGCCCAGCACGTACAGCGGCATGAAGGCCAGGTAGAAGCCGACGAACCAGAACCAGAACGAGCACTTGCCCCAGAACGCGTCGAGCTTGTAGCCGAAGGCTTTCGGGTACCAGTAGTTGATTGCAGCAAACACACCGAAGACCACGCCGCCGATAATCACGTTATGGAAGTGGGCAATCAGGAACAGGCTGTTGTGCAATACAAAGTCAGCTGGTGGTACGGCCAGCAGCACGCCGGTCATGCCGCCGATGGTGAAGGTGACCATGAAGCCGATCGTCCACAGCATAGGCAGTTCAAAGCGGATACGGCCGCGGTACATGGTAAACAGCCAGTTGAAGATCTTCGCGCCCGTCGGGATCGAGATGATCATCGTCGTGATGCCGAAGAAGGAGTTGACGCTGGCGCCCGAACCCATGGTGAAGAAGTGATGCAGCCATACCAGGTACGACAAAATCATGATGACGCAGGTGGCGTACACCATCGAGGCGTAGCCGAACAGGCGCTTGCTGCTGAACGTGGCGACGACTTCCGAGAACACGCCGAACAGCGGCAGAATCAGAATGTAGACCTCTGGGTGACCCCAGATCCAGATCAGGTTGACGTACATCATGGCGTTGCCGCCCAGTTCCGTCGTGAAGAAGTTAAAGCCTGCCACGCGGTCCAGCGACAGCATGGCCAGCACAGCCGTCAGTACCGGGAAGGCGGCGACGATCAGGATGTTGGTGCACAGTGCGGTCCAGGTGAAGACGGGCATTTTCATCCAGGTCATGCCTGGCGCGCGCATCTTGACGATGGTGGCGATCAGGTTGACACCGGACAATAGCGTCCCGACCCCGGCAATCTGCAAGGACCAGATGTAATAGTCTACCCCCACGTCCGGACTGCCGACGATGCCCGACAGCGGTGGATACGCCAGCCAGCCCGTGCGGGCGAATTCGCCGACGAACAGCGAAGCCATGACCAGGGCGGCGCCCATGGTGGTCATCCAGAAGCTGAAGTTGTTGAGGAAAGGGAAAGCCACGTCGCGCGCGCCGATTTGCAGCGGCACCACGTAGTTCATCAGACCCGTCACGAAAGGCATCGCGACGAAGAAGATCATGATCACGCCGTGGGCGGTGAAGATCTGGTCGTAGTGATGCGGTGGCAGGAAGCCGGCATTGTCGCCAAAGGCGATCGCCTGCTGGGTACGCATCATCAGCGCGTCGGCAAAGCCGCGCAGCAGCATGACCAGGCCCAGGATCATGTACATGATACCGATTTTTTTATGGTCGATACTGGTGATCCAGTCGCGCCACAGGGTACCCCAGACGCGGAAATACGTCAGTGCCGCAACGAGTGCGATACCGCCCAGGGCGACCATTGCAAAGGTCGCCAGCAGGATAGGTTCGTGAAATGGAATTGCATCCCAAGTCAGACGGCCGAAGATAAGCTTCGTCAGATCAATATGGTCTAGCATTGTTACTCTCAGAGAAAAAAGGGAGGCGCCAGGCAAGCGGCGCCAGTATCTGCAGCGCAATGCGCTGCGGGATTCATGCAGTTGTTACTTGGCTTGAACGCCCTTTTCAACCACTGCATCGCTAGCGACTACTGGCGTGACAAACGCTACCGGGCTTTTTGCCATCGTCAATTTGTATGGCTCGACCGGCGTCACGCACAGGGCGTCGGAAACGATGGTGCGGTTCAGGATTGCCTTGTACAGATCGCTAGGTACGGCGCTGTAGCGGCGCACCGGATCGCGTTCGCTAGGCTGGGCCAGCGACAGGTAGTCGTCGCGGTTCAGCGCGCCGCCACCGGCACGTGCCGACTCCACCCATTTATCGAAGTCCGCATCATTCACGCCGTGGAACTTGAAGCGCATGCCCGAGAAACCGGCACCGCTGTAGTTGGCGGAGAAGCCCTTGTAGACACCAGGCTTGTTGATGACGGCATTCAACTGCGTTTCCATGCCCGGCATGGCGTAGATCTGACCTGCCAGTGCGGGGATGAAGAACGAGTTCATGACGGACGAGGCGGTGATCTTGAAGCGGATCGGACGATCGACGGGCGCGTACAGTTCATTCACGGAAGCGATGCCTTGCTCCGGGTAGATGAACAGCCATTTCCAGTCCAGGGCCACGACTTCGACGATCATCGGCTTGTGGCTGGCAGGAATCGGGCGGTTGGCGTCGATACGGCTCAATGGGCGGTACGGATCGAGGGTGTGGGTGCTGATCCAGGTCAGCAGGCCCAGCACGATGATGATCAGCAGGGGCGCGCCCCAGATAATCAGCTCGAGGCGAGTCGAGTGGTCCCAGTCCGGCTCGTATTTGGCCGCGGTATTGTTTTTTCTATAGCGCCATGCAAACAGCAGGGTCAGGGCGATTACCGGAACGATAATCAACAGCATCAGCAATGTCGAGATGACAATCAGATTGCCTTGCTGAACTGCGATGTCACCGGACGCATTCAGTACTACCGTATTGCAACCAGCCAACAATGCGAGAGGTAAGAGTAGCAGTCCGCGACGAACTTTTAATGAAAACATACAGGAAAGTCCAGTACAGGGGATGAAGATATGGTACTGTATTCTCACTGGAGCGCGTTGGCAATTGGACGTTTTGTCCTACCCCTTGCTCGGACTTTCACTGCGTAGGCGCGGATTTTTCCTACGACTACCTGATGAATAGTCCTACTCCGGGCGTGAGACACCCGGAGTATGTTACGCGTTGGCCGAACTCGAAACTATATTGGAGACGATCATCATGTCCAGCACGCGCATACCCAGCGGGGATGTACCCGCCGATTTTTCCCCTCACTCCCTGCGCGACGCAAGCGGGGCCGGCACGGTCGAATCGCATATCGACCCCGGTGAGATCGCCGTCGGCGTGATCATCGGTCGCGCTTCCGAATACTTTGACTTCTTTGTCTACGCCATCGCCTCGGTGCTGGTGTTTCCACGCGTCTTCTTCCCGTTCGAAGAACGCCTCGAGGGCACATTGTATGCCTTCCTGATCTTCTCGTTTGCCTTCATCGCCCGCCCGTTCGGCACCGTGATCTTCATGGAGATCCAGCGCCGCATGGGGCGCAGCGCCAAACTGACGATCGCCCTCTTCCTGCTGGGTGTGTCGACGGCCGGCATCGCCTTCCTGCCGACCTACGCGCACCTGGGCTTTGCCGCCATCATCTGGCTGTCCGTGCTGCGCATCGGCCAGGGCGTGGCGCTGGGCGGTTCGTGGGATGGCTTGCCATCGCTGCTGGCCCTGAATGCGCCGGAAAACAAGCGCGGCTGGTACGCCATGCTGGGCCAGCTGGGCGCGCCCTTCGGCTTCCTGCTTGCCGCCGGCCTGTTCTGGTACATGCTGACCAGCCTGACGGATGAAGAGTTCCTCGACTGGGGCTGGCGCTATCCTTTCTATGTGGCCTTCGCCATCAACGTGGTGGCCCTGTTTGCCCGCTTGCGCCTGGTGTCGACGAATGAATATGCGCGCCTGCTCGACGAACGCGAGCTGCAACCGGTCAGCGTATTTGAAATGGGCCGCGGCCAGGGCCGCAACGTGCTGATCGGCGCCCTCGCCGCGCTGGCCAGCTACGCCCTGTTCCACCTGGTCACCGTGTTCCCGCTGTCCTGGATTTCCGTCTACCAGACGCGTTCCGCTTCGGACTTCCTGCAAGTGCAGATGCTGGGCGCCGTGCTGGCTGCCGTCGGCGTGGTGATTTCCGGCTTGCTGGCCGACAAAGTGGGCCGCCGCACCACCCTGGGCGTGCTGGCCGTGCTGATCGCCATCTTCAGCGCCTTCGTGCCGACCCTGATGGGCGGCGGCAATGCGGGCCAGGACGTGTTCATCCTCGTGGGCTTCAGCCTGCTGGGCTTGTCCTACGGCCAGGCAGCCGGCGCCGTGACGGCCAACTTCCCTGCCCGCTTCCGCTACACGGGCGCGGCCCTGACGTCCGACCTGGCCTGGCTGGTCGGTGCCGGCTTCGCCCCGCTGGTGGCGCTGGGCCTGTCGGCCAACTTCGGCCTCGCCTATGTCAGCTTCTACCTGCTGTCGGGCGCCGTCGCCTCGCTGGCTGCCCTGAGCCTGAACCGGGCGCTGGAAATACGCGACTGACATATATATATAGAGGCAGAGGCAGCGCGCAAGCAACTGAAAAACGCCGGCACCGTCCGGCGTTTTTTTATGCCGTCCCCGCATCACTGTATCGCCAGTTGCCGCGCGCCCGTGCCCTCCTTCTTCGGCAAGTCCAGCAGCAACACGCCATTCTGGTAGCGCGCCTGCGCACCGGCCTCGTCCACCTCATGCGGCAACACGAAGCTGCGGTACTGCTGGCCGTACTCGCGCTCGCTGCGCACGGTCTTGCCCCCGCCGTCGCGCGTCACTTTTTCATCCTTGAGTTCGGCACTGATGGAGACGCGGTTGCCGTCGATGGAGACGTGGATATCGTCCTTATTGACGCCGGGAATGTCCGCCTGCACCTGATAGGCTTGTGCGGTTTCGGAGATGTCGACGCGCATGCGTGACGAAACTCCCTCGCGCATGCGCAAGGCGGGCGCGAAAAAGTCGTGCATGAATTCTTCCATGTCGCTGAAGGGATCGAAACGTCCCAAGGGGTGCTGCGGATCGCGATGGATCACATGATTGGCCATGATGTCCTCCTGCATGGGCTGGCTTGCACATGGCGACGTTTACAGGACGCCACCACCACCTGCATCTTAGGATGCGAACAGCCAATCTCTTTGATCTGCCTCAATCGTAATAAGCTTGATTTTCCCTAAATTTCATCTGTGTGCTATCGCGCTTTGCAGCGACTTGCGGGTCGGCAATTGAGCGCAAGACTGTTATGCTAGCGCACGCTTTGCTTGAGCTCCAGAAAACTTGCATTTCAATTAAAATTGTTTTTTCGCGACAGCCTACCACGGACATGATGAATACCAAGACCCCGATCGATTCCTTCAGCTTTCGCCGCATCCTCGCCCGCAACGTGACCTTGCCGCTGGTCATCGGGGTCGTCACCGCCCTCGTGTTTGTCGGCCTGATCGCCTACCTGCTCTCGGCCCTGCGCTCGGTCGAGCATTCGGAACGGGTGATCGGCAATGCGAACGAAGTCATGAAGCTATCGGTCGACCTGGAAACGGGCATGCGCGGCTACCTGCTGACGGGCGACGAAACGTTTTTGGCGCCGTATAAATCGGGCAAGGCCAAGATCGCCGTGGAAATGACGACCCTGCTGGACCTCGTGTCCGACAGCCCCATCCAGACGGACCGCCTGCGCCGCATCCGCGCGCTGCAAAACCAGTGGATGGAGTATGCGGAAGGCGTGATCGCGCAGCGCCGCAGCAACCAGGAATTCCTCGCGCGCGTGCGCCAGGGTGAAGGCAAGCTGGAATTCGATGAAATCCGTCGCGAATTCCTCGCCTTCCTGTCCATGGAACAACGACTGCGCCAGGAACGGGCCGATACGGCCGAGAGCCGCACCATGCTGGCCGTGGTGGTATTCCTGATCCTCAGCCTGGGCTTGTCCGGCTTGCTGGCCTACCTGGGACGGCGTGAACTGCTGCGCCTGTCCGATATCTACAACGATGCACTGGAGCAGCGCGGCAAGGATAACGAGGTGCTGCAGGAGCAAGCCTGGCTGCGCACGGGGCAGACGGAGCTGGCGGCCCATACGAGTGGCCAGCTGGGCCTGCCGCAGCTGGGACGGCACGTACTCGATTTCCTCGCCCACCGGCTGGAAGTGGCCGTGGCCACCCTGTACGTCGTCGACGAGGATGGCAGCCTGCGCCGCACGGCCGTGTACGGCTTCAATGAACAGGGCGTGAAGGAAAAACAGCTCTTCAAGCCGGGCGAAGGCCTGGTGGGCGAGACCGCGCGCGAAAAACGTCTCAAGCATGTGCGGCAAGTCCCCGACAATTATCTGACCGTGACCTCGAGCCTGGGCCACGGCGCGCCGCTGGAACTGGTCCTGGCGCCTGTCAACAATGAAGGCGTCGTCAACGGCGTCATCGAACTGGGCTTTACGCATCCCGTCAGCGCCCGCACCAAGGAATGGCTGAACCTGATTGCGGCGAATATCGGTACTTCGCTGGAAGCGGCCCTGTACCGCCAGCGCCTGCAAAATGTGCTGGAAGAAACCCAGCAACTGAATGAAGAGCTGGAAGTGCAACAGGAGGAATTGCGCACGGCCAATGAAGAGCTGGGCGAGCAGTCGCGCGTGCTGGAACAGTCGCAAGCCCACCTGGAAGAGCAAAAAGCGGCGCTGGAGCAGTCGAACGAACAGCTGGCCGTGCAGGCGCTGTCGCTGGACCAAAAGAACATGGCGATCGGCCAGGCGCACGCCCAGCTGGAAGCCCGCGCCGAAGAGCTGCAGCGTGCCAGCCGCTACAAATCCGAATTCCTGGCCAACATGTCGCACGAGCTGCGCACGCCATTGAACAGCTCGCTGATTTTGTCCAAGCTGCTGTCGGACAACAGCAGCGGCAACCTGACGCCGGAGCAAGTGACGTTTGCGCAAACCATTTATTCGGCCGGCAACGACTTATTAACCCTCATCAACGATATCCTCGACATTTCCAAGGTCGAGGCGGGCAAGCTGGAGTTGACGCCGGAAGCCGTGCCCTTTGACGAACTGCTCAGCAGCATGAAGATGCTGTTCGGCGCCCAGGCGCAGCAAAAGAAACTGGCGTTGAATATCAGCGTGGCGCCGGAGGCACCGCCGTCCTTCGTCAGCGACCGCCAGCGCCTGGAGCAAATCCTGAAAAACCTGCTGTCGAACGCCATCAAATTCACCGATACGGGCACGGTGTCCCTGCACGTGAGCGCCGATGCGGCTGGCCAGGTGCGCTTCCAGGTGCAGGATACCGGCATCGGCATCGCCGACGACCAGCAACAAAAGGTGTTCGACGCCTTCCACCAGGCCGACGGCACCACCAGCCGACGCTATGGCGGCACGGGCCTGGGCCTGTCGATTTCGCGCGACCTGGCCGCCTTGCTGGGCGGCAGCATCGAGCTGACCAGCACGCCAGGCCAGGGCAGCACGTTTACATTGGTGCTGCCGGCCGTCATGCCGGAACGCGCCGTGGAAGCGACGACAGTGCCGGCAGCGGCGCCACAAGCGCCCGCAAAAATCGCCATCGCGCCCAAGGCGGCGCCCGTCGCCAAGCCCGTGCCGCTGCCCACCTTCCAGGATGACCGGAACAGCGCGCCCCCAGGCAAGACGGGCCAGCGTTCCGTACTGGTGATCGAGGATGAGCCGTCGTTTGCCGGCATCCTGTTCGACCTTGCGCATGAAATGCAATACCGCTGCCTGGTGGCGCACGGCGCCGACGAAGGCTTGCGCCTGGCGCAAGAGTTCCTGCCCGACGCCATCCTGCTCGATATGGGCTTGCCGGACCGCCCGGGCTTGCTGGTCTTGCAGCAATTGAAGGAAAACCCGCTGACGCGCCACATTCCCGTGCACATCGTCTCCGGCAATGACCAGATCCAGGAAGCCATGCAGCTGGGCGCCATCGGCTATGCCACCAAGCCGCGCACGCGCGAGCAATTGAAGGAAGTGTTCCGCAAGCTCGAATCGAAGTTTACGCAAAAAATGAAGCGCATCCTGCTGGTCGAAGATGACGAACGCCAGCGCGAAAGCGTGGTGCACCTGATCAGCGACGACGATGTGGAAATCACGGCCGTGGCGCTGGGCGAGCAGGCGCTGGAATTGCTGAAAACGCAGATTTTCGACTGCATGATCATCGACTTGAAACTGCCCGATATCCAGGGCAACGAATTGCTCGAACGCATGGAGCATGAGGAGCTGTGCTCGTTCCCGCCCGTCATCGTCTACACGGGCCGCAACCTGAGCCGCGAGGAAGAAGCGGACCTCATGAAATACTCGCGCTCGATCATCATCAAGGGTGCCCGCTCGCCCGAGCGCCTGCTCGACGAAGTGACCTTGTTCCTGCACAAGGTGGAGTCGGAACTGTCGAGCGAGCGCCAGGGCATGCTGCAGCAGGTGCGCAGCCGCGAACGCGTGTTTGAAGGCCGCAAGATTTTGCTGGTGGACGACGACGTGCGCAATATCTTTGCGCTGACGAATGCGCTGGAACAGAAAGGCGTGGTGGTGGAAATCGGCCGCAACGGTTTCGAAGCCATCAGCAAGCTCAACAGCGTGGAGGATATCGACCTGGTGTTGATGGACGTTATGATGCCGGGCATGGATGGCCTGGAAGCGACGCGCTTGATCCGCGCCGATGGCCGCTACAACAAGCTGCCCATCATCGCCATTACCGCCAAGGCCATGAAGAATGACCAGGAAGAATGCCTGCAAGCGGGCGCGTCCGATTACCTGGCCAAGCCGATCGACCTGGACCGTCTGTATTCGCTGCTGCGCGTGTGGATGCCGAAGATGGAACGCATGTGATGCCCCAGCGCACCACGGACGCGCAGCTGCATGCGCTGATGGAGGCGATCTGTCAGCGCTACAGCTATGATTTTCGCGACTACTCCCTGCCCTCGCAGCGCCGGCGCCTGAACCAGGCGCTCGAGCGCTTCCACTGCGCCGACTTGCCCGCCTTGCAGCAGCTGGTGCTGGACGACGCGACCGCCTTTGGCAAGCTGCTGCAGATTTTGACCGTGCCCGTCACGCAAATGTTCCGCGACCCGGCGTTTTTTCTCGCCTTGCGCGAGCAGGTGGTGCCCGTGCTGAAAACCTATCCGTCGCCGACGATCTGGGTGGCCGGCTGTTGCACGGGAGAAGAAGCGCTGTCGCTGGCCATCGTGCTGCACGAGGAAGGCTTGCTCGAGCGCAGCACGATTTACGCCACCGACATCAATCCGCAGGCGCTGGCCACGGCCGCGCGCGGCGTGTATTCGCTGCACCGCATGGCCGACTACGGCGACAACTACCTGGCTGCGGGCGGCCTGGGCCAGCTGGCCGAGTACTACACGGTTGAGCATGCCACGGCGCATTTCCAGCAGCGCCTGCTCGACCGGATCAACTTTGCCGACCACAGCCTGTCCACGGACAGCGTCTTTATCGAAACGCAATTGATTTTGTGCCGTAACGTACTGATTTACTTCAATAAAACCTTGCAGGAGCGGGCCCTGGGCCTGTTCCACGACTCGCTGTGCCACCGGGGCTTCCTGGGCCTGGGCAGCAAGGAAAGTACACATTTCACCCGCTTTGCCGCCGAATTCGAGCCATTGCCGGGTCCCGAAAAGCTCTACCGCAAGCGTGCGCCGTCGCACGCCGCTTCCCATTACGCTGGACGGCACATGCCAGGAATGAAACATGATGAATGAAACAAGCACCAAACTGCTGATCGTCGACGATTTGCCGGAAAACTTGCGCGCGCTCAATGCGCTGATCCGCAAGAGCGACCGCAGCGTCTATCAGGCCTCCTCGGGCGAGGAAGCGCTGGCCCTGCTGCTGGAACACGATTTCGCGCTGGCCATCCTCGACGTGCAAATGCCGGAAATGGATGGCTTTGAGCTGGCGCAACTGATGCGCGGCACGGAAAAGACGCGCCACATCCCCATCGTCTTCGTCACGGCGGCCGGCAAGGAAATGAATTTCGCCTTCCAGGGCTATGAAAGCGGCGCCGTCGATTTCCTGCACAAGCCGCTCGATATCAATGCCGTGCAAAGCAAGGTCAATGTCTTCGTGGCCCTGCACCAGCAGCGCAGCGAAACGCGGCGCCAGGTGCAGGCGCTGGAGCACAGCCGCCAGCAACAGGAAGCGCTGCTGAAGGAATTGCGCGCTACCCAGGCCGAACTGCAGCGCTCGTTGCGCTTGCGCGACGAATTCATGTCCATGGTGGCGCATGAACTGCGCACGCCGTTAAACACGCTGTTCCTGGAAACACAGATGCGCACCGTCAACCTCGAACGGGGCAACCTGACCGCCTTCGAGCCGGACAAGCTGAACAAGATGGTAGCGCGCGACGGGCGGCAAATCCGCAGCATGGTGCGCCTGATCGACGACATGCTCGACGTCTCGCGCATCACCAGCGGCAAGCTGTCGATCCGCCGCGAAGCCGTCGACCTGACCAGCCTCGTGCGCCGGGTGGCGGACGACCTGGCACCGTATGCGGCCACGACGGGCAGCGTGCTGGAAGTGATGGCCTTCGAACCGATCCAGGGTTACTGGGATGCCTTCCGCGTCGAGCAGATCGTTGTCAACCTGATCAGCAATGCCGTGCGCTACGGCCAGGGCCAGCCCGTGGAAATCAGCCTGGCGCACACGCAGAACAGCGCCGTCATCGAAGTGCGCGACCACGGCATCGGCATCAATGCGCGCGACCAGGAACGCATCTTCGACGCCTTCGAGCGCGTCATGCACCAGGACCGCACGGGCGGCCTGGGCCTGGGGCTGTTCATCACCAAGCAATTGGTCGATGCGCATGGCGGCGCCATCACTCTGCAAAGCCAGCCCGGCAATGGCGCCCTGTTCAGCGTCACCCTGCCGCTGGCCGGCAGCTGAGCCCGGCATGAGCAGTACACAGTCCCCCCGCAGCCAGGCCGGCGCCAGCGGCGTAGCCTTTTTGCTGCAACTGGAACGCCGGCTGCGCCTGCTGCAGGATACGGGCGAGATTCTCGCCTTGTCGGCGCAGCTGCTGGGACAGCGTCTGGGCGCCCAGCAAGTGGCATGTTTTGATATCGACCAGACCCTGCAATGCCCCACTCTCCAGCATGCGTGGAGCGATGGCCTGGCGCCCGGCGCCGCCGGCGAATATTTCCTCGGCGATTATGCCGCCCGCCTGGCCGATGCGCTGGCCGCGGGCCAGGCGCTGGCCGTCAGCGATGTGGCCAGCGACCCGCGCACGGCCACGCCGGCCGCCCTGGCCACGTTTGCGCGCCTGGGCATCCGTGCCTTCCTGAACATTCCCATCGCCAAGGAAGGCCGGCTGGCGGCCCTGTTCGTCGTGCATAGCAACGCGGCGCGCCTGTGGCATGCGGACGAAATCGAACTGGCCGTGCAAGTGTCGGAGCGGGTCTGGTCGACCATTTTGCGGGCCCAGGCGGAATCGCGCCTGCGCGCCCTCAGTGCCAGCATGGAAATGCAGGTTGCCGAGCGCACGCGCGAGTTCGGCCGCACCTGGAACGTCAGCCCCGATTTGCTGGGCGTGCTCAACCTCGACGGCTATTTCGAGCACTCGAACCCCGCCTGGCAAGCCACTCTGGGCTGGTCGGTGGAGGAAATACGCACGACGCGCTTCCTGGAACTGGTGCACCCGGACGACTTGCCGCGCACCCATGCGGCCTGGGAGGCGGCCAACCAGGGGCAGCCGGCGCTGCGCTTCGAAAACCGCTACCGCCACAAGCTGGGCGGCTGGCACTGGCTGTCGTGGGTGGCCGTGCCCGAGGGCGAGAAGGTGTATTGCAGCGCGCGCGACATCACGGTGGAAAAGAAGCTGGAAGCGGACCTGGCCGCGCGCAACAGCGAGCGCGAGCGGCTGTGGCGCAGCGCGCAAGACTTGATGGTGGCCATCGATGCCGACGGCTGCTTTACCGCCGTCAACCCGGCCTCGACCGCCATCCTGGGCTGGCTGCCCGAGGAAATGCTGGGCCGCAGCCTGTTTGACTTCGTGCTGCCCGAGGATGCCGCCGCCACGCGCCAGGCGTTGGCGCACGTGTCGCAAGAAGCCATGCCCAGCTTTGAAAATCGCTACCGGCACCGCGATGGCGGCCACCGCTGGCTATCCTGGTCGGCGGCGCCCGAAGGCGACCTGGTGTTTGCCACCGGACGCCACGTCACCCTGGAAAAGGAAGCGGAAAGCACCTTGCGCAGCATGCAGGAATCGTTGCGCCACAGCGAAATGGCCCTGCTGCAATCGCAAAAACTCGAAGCGCTGGGCAAGCTGACGGGCGGCGTGGCCCATGATTTCAATAACGTGCTGCAAATTATCTCGGGCAATCTGCAACTGCTGCAAATGACCCTGGACGACGACCCGCTGGCCGCCAAGCGCATCGCCAGCGCTTCGGCCGCCGTGGAACGGGGCGCCAAGCTGTCGGCCCAGCTGCTGGCCTTTGCGCGGCGTCAACCATTGAAACCGCTGGTGACGGATCTGGCGCAATTGCTGCGTTCGACGGAAGAGCTGCTGCGGCGCGCCACGGGCGAAAGCATCGAGACGCGTTTGCTGCTGGCCGACGATTGCTGGCGCGCCCTGGTCGACCCGCACCAGCTGGAAAACGTCATCCTCAACCTGGCCATCAACGCGCGCGACGCGATGGAGGGCCAGGGCCAGCTGACCATCGAACTGGGCAACAGCGTGCTGGGCAGCGACTACGCGGCGCGCCATGCGGACGTGGCGCCCGGCGACTACGTGCAGCTGACCGTCTCGGACACGGGCACGGGCATTCCCGCCGACTTGCTGGACAAGATTTTCGAACCATTCTTCACGACGAAGAAGGAAGGCGAAGGCACGGGCCTGGGCCTGTCCATGGCGTATGGCTTCCTGCGCCAGAGCGGCGGCCACCTGACGGTGGACAGCGTGCCCGGCCATGGCAGCACCTTCCGCATCTATCTGCCGCGCTCGCTCGAAGCGGAAACGGAATTGCCGCTGCAATTGAGCGGCCCCGTGCTGGGCGGCAAGGAAACCATACTCGTCGTGGAAGACGACGTGCAGGTGCAGACGACGGTGGTGGACATGCTGCGCGGCCTCGGCTATGGCGTGCTGCGCGCCAGCGATGGCGAAAGCGCGCTGGCCATCGTCGGCAGCGGCGTCCCCATCGACCTGCTGTTTACGGATGTGGTGATGCCGGGCAAGGTCGCCAGCACGGAACTGGCGCGCCAGGCACGGCTGCTGCTGCCGCATCTGGCCGTGCTGTTTACCTCGGGCTACACGCAGGACGCCATCATGCAGGGCGGCCGCCTGGAGCCGGGCGTCGAGCTGTTGAGCAAACCGTACCGGCGCGAAGACCTGGCGCGGCGCATCCGCCACCTGCTGGCCAACGGCCGCCACGTGACGGCCCTGCACCAGTACCGCGCGCAACTGGCGCCGCAACCTACGCCGGCACTGCCGGCAGGACGCCATATCCTCCTGGTGGAAGACAATCCGGATGCGCGCGCCATGACGGGCGAACTGCTGGCCATGCTCGGTCACACGGTGCAGGCCGTGGGCACGGCCGAGGCAGCCCTGCCCCTGCTGGGCACGCCGGGACTGGAACTGCTGCTGACCGATATCAGCCTGCCTCAGATGTCGGGCACCGAGCTGGCCGAGGTCGCGGCGCGCGACTATCCACAGCTGGAAGTGGTGTTTTCCACGGGCCATGCGCCCGCCAATTCCGGCGTGCTGGACCCGGCCGCACGCTTCCTCGTCAAACCATTTACCATCGAGCAATTGCAGCACGCCTTGCTACCGCCGGCTTAGAGCCTAGTAAACGTCCTGCCGGTGCGCCTTCAGTGCGCCGGCCAGTTCTTCCAGGCCAAACGGTTTGCGCAGGAAGCGCGCGCTGGTGTCCTGCATCAGGCTGGCGCCCCAGTCGTGTCCGGAAGCAAACACTACATCCAGCTGCGGCCAGTGGGCGCGCGCATGGCGCGCCAGTTCCAGGCCGGACATGGTGGGCAAGCTGATGTCCGTCACCAGCACGTCCAGGCCCGGCATGGCCAGCAGGGGCAAGGCTGCCTCGGCGCTGGCCACGCCATGCACGGTATGCCCCAGCATATTGAGCATTTCCGTCGTCATTTCACGCGCATCGTCATTGTCTTCCACCAGCAGAATGCGCCGCCCCGACGGGTCGGGCGCGCCCACCAGGCGGCGGTCGGCCAGCACATGGCGGATGCGCCGCGCCAGGTCTTCGCGCTGGTAAGGCTTGCTCAACAGCTCCACGCCCGGGTCCAGGCGCCCGCCCTGCATGATGGCATTGTGCGTATAGCCCGAGGTAAACAACACGGCCAGCTCCGGCAGCAGCAGCCTGGCTTGCTGCGCCAGCTCCTTGCTGCTGACGGGGCCCGGCATGACCACGTCCGTAAACAGCAGGTCGATGGCCACGCCCGTGCCCAGCAGGGCCAGCGCCGAGGCACCGTCGTCCGCATGCAGCACGTCGTAGCCCAGGCCGCGCAGCATGTCGACCACCGTGTGCTGCACCGGCGCATCGTCTTCCACCACGAGGATGGTCTCGCCGCCGCCCAGCACGGGGCCCGTCAGGCCCGCTGGCGGCTCGGCCAGTTTTTCCAGCGAACGGGGCAGGTAAATTTTAAACGTCGTGCCGGCACCGGGCGCGCTGTGCACCTTGATGTGGCCCGCGCTCTGGCGGATGAAGCCGTAGGCCATGGACAGGCCCAGGCCCGTGCCCTCGCCTTCGCGCTTGGTGGTGAAGAATGGTTCGAAAATCTGGTCGATCACGTCGCGCTCCATGCCATGGCCCGTGTCGGTGATGGTCAGCAGCACATATTGCCCCTCCAGCACATCGGCATGCAAGCTGGCGTAAGCGGCATCGAGCGTGACATTGCTCAAGGTGAACGTCAGGCGTCCGCCCTTGTCCATCGCGTCGCGCGCATTGATGGCCATGTTCAGCAGCACGTTTTCCATCTGGTTCGGGTCGACCAGGGTATGCCACAAGCCGTCGCTGATGAAGGTTTCCTCGGTGACCGCCTCGCCCAGGGCGCGGCGGATCAGCTCGTGCATGCGGCGCAGCAGGCGTCCCAGGTCCGTCACCAGCGGCTTCAACGGTTGACGCCGCGCAAAGGCCAGCAGTTGCGACGACAGCTTGGCGCCCCGCTCGACGGCAGAGGCGGCCGAATCGAGGCGCCTGGCTGCCTGCGGATTATCGGCCACCGTGAGTTTCAGCAATTGCAAATTGCCGGAAATGATTTGCAGCACATTATTGAAATCGTGGGCCACGCCACCCGTCAGCTTGCCGATCGATTCCAGCTTTTGCGCCTGCAATAACGCTTGCTCGCTGCGCACCAGCGCCAGCCGCGCCTCTTTTTCATCGGTGACGTCGCGGCCGATGGCATGGATCAGCTTTTGTGCCGGCACGGCCGTCCAGGAAATCCAGCGGTAACCGCCATCGCGGCGCCGGTAACGGTTTTCCATGCGCAAGGTGGGCGCGCCGTGGGCCAGGCGCGACAAATCCTTCAAGGCCGCCATGCGGTCGTCCGGATGCACGAGGCTGATGAAATCCATGCCCAGCGATTCGATTTCAGGGCGGTCCAGGATCTGGCTCCAGGCGGGATTGACAGCGATGATCATGCCGGCCAGGTCCGCCACCAGCATGATGTCGGTCGACAGCCGCCACATGCGGTCGCGGTCAGCCGTACGGTTGGCCATTTCCACTTCCAGTGAGGAATTCAGGTAGGCCATCTTTTCCAGCACGTTTTTATGTTCCTGCACGTCCGTATTCGTGCCCACCCAGCGCAGCACCTTGCCTGTCTCGTCGAACAGGGGCAAGGCGCGCGCCAGGAACCAGCGGTAGGCGCCGTCGCTGGCGCGGCGCATGCGGAACTCGTGTTCGTAGGCGCTGGCCGTGGCGACAGCCCGCTCCCAGCTTTTCTGCGTGGCTTGCACGTCGTCCGGATGCACGCAGTGGCGAAACCCGCTGGTGACCAGCGACTTCATCGATTGCCCCGTGTATTCGCACACCTGCTCATTGACCCAGTAGGTGGCGCCGCTGCCATGCGCCAGCCAGGCCTGGTTGGGCATGGTCGAGGCGAGCGAACGGAATTGTGCCTCGCTGTCGAGCAAGGCATTGCGCGCCTGCCAGTGTTCGTCGATATCCTCGCAGGAACCATACCATTTCACGGGCTGGCCCCGCTCGTCAAGCCGGCAATACGCGCGCGAGTGCACCCAGCGGTAGCGGCCGTCCTGCCGGCGCACGCGCATTTCCTGGTCCAGGGGCTGGCCGCTGCTCATCGCTGCGCTCCAGGCCGCCAGGGAATGGGGCACGTCGTCGGGGTGGATGGCGTCCAGCCAACTGGTGCCCAGGCCATTGCCGCCCGTCCATTCGCGCCAGCGCTGCGCCACATAGTCGAGCTTGCCGTCGGTGTCGGCCGTCCACAGCACTTGCGTGTTCAGTTCGATGGCGTAATGAAAGTGTTCGCGGCTGTCGTGCAGCGCTCTTTCCAACTGGCCCCGTTCGATGACATGCGCGGCCACGCGCGCGGCCAGCGCCAACAGTTCGATTTCCGGTTGCGTGGGATGGCATGACGCGGGGAAGAACAGGCCCAGCACGCCCAGGATATGCCCTTTGGCGCCGAACACGGGGGCGACCCAGCAGGCGCGGTAGCCGTGCAGCATGGCTTCCTTGCGGCCCGCGCTCCAGTGCACGTCGCGCGTGATGTCGCCGCAATACACGGGCGCGCCGGAAAAGGCCGCCGTGCCGAACGGTGAAGGCTGCTCACCGCCGTGGCGCAGGGCCAGGCACAGGTCTTGCGGCAGGCTGGGCGAGGACAAGCCGCAAAAGTGGTCGGCCTCGTCGATAAGCAGCAGGCAGGCATGCGCGCCGCCGTCGGCCAGGTCTTGCAACGCCAGCAACAAATGCTCCAATGCATGGGCCAGGTCGGCGCCTGCCGCGATACTGCCCAGCGCACTATGCTCGGCGTCCAGCAAGGAAAGAATGTTGTTTGCGTGCACCGTGTCGATATGGGGAAAACTGATGCCCGAAATATACCATGGGGCACCCCTCTTGCAGGAGGAAAACAGCGTGCCGCTTGATCCCGGCATCCACGCGGCCCTATGCTAAAGTGTTGCTCTCTTCTCAAGCGAAACCAACGATGCCCACGTCCCTGCCATCCTCCCTGGTCGCCAGCGCCCTGCTCGCCTCCGTCCACGGCGCCGTCGCCGCCCCCATGAACCTGGACGACTACCTGGCCCTGAACGGCCCCGCCCCCACGGCGCAGCTCGCGTATGGCCCCGCACCGTCGCAATACGCGCAGCTGTTCCAGCCCGAGGGCAGCGGACCGTTCCCCGTCGTCGTACTGGTGCATGGCGGCTGCTGGACGGTGGCCTTCGGCGGCATCAAGCAGATGCGCAACGTGGCCGGCGCCCTCGTCGCGCAAGGGATTGCCGTGTGGAATGTCGAGTACCGCCGGGTCGACGAGCCGGGCGGCGGCTACCCGGGCACCTACGAAGACATGCACGCGGCACTGGACAGCTTGCGGCAGCACGCACCCCAGTACCAGCTGGACGTGAAGCGCATCGTCGCCATGGGCCATTCGGCCGGCGGCCAGCTGGTGCAATGGATCGCCGGCAGGGAAAAGCTGCCGGAGACCAGCCCCCTGTACCGCGAACAGTACCTGCCGATCAAGAATATCCTCAGCCTGGGCGGCCTGGCCGACCTGCGCCATGAAAAGGACTTGATCAAGAGCAGTTGCGAGCGCGACATCGCGCAACTGGCAGGCAGCGCCAGCACTGAGCGTCCCGACATCTACAGCGACACCAACGCGGCCGACCTGATGCCCAACGGCAGCCGCACCGTGCTGGCCACGGGAGAGCTCGACACCATCTCCCCGCCCAGAGTCGCGCACGACTATGCGGCCAAAGCCAAGCTGGCCGGCGACCATGCGGAAGTGCTGATCTTGCCCGGCGCCAGCCACTATGACGAGATTGCGGCCACGTCGAATGCATGGCGGATGATCTTGCCGGTAATCGAACAGATGCTGGCAATGGAGGCGAAATGAAACGCGCCATCGCCTTCACGCTGCTTGCCGCCTGCTCCGCCATGGCGTTCGCCGCAGATACCCATTCACTCGAAAGCGGCTTGCTGCATGCCATGCAACTCAAAAAGGGCACGACCGAGCGCACGGGCACGTCCGGCCAAGCCATCCGCGCCTACCAGCACGCGGGCCTGGTCAGCAAGACGCCCCGCCAGCGCTTCGACTACACCGACTACTACCTGCTGGACAAGCCAGCGCCCTTCATGGGCCACGAACTGGTGCTGATCGAAGAGGAATACCGCAGCAAATACATAGGCTGCTGCGCCAGCCCCGGCGTCGGGATCACGCTGAAAGTCCATGGCAGCCTCAAGAATCTGCAACAGTTCGCCCGCGCCAACCGCTGCACACTGACCGATCATATTGATTTTGCACATGCACTGCGCGAAGTGGCGATCAAGAAAAAGGTGCCCAAGGCGCACTATGCGTCCCTGAGCTGCCGCGAGCGCGATGCCGAGCGTGATGAGTCGTGACGCCAGTAGCGGCCAGTCATGTTGACGTGACAATGCGTGACTTTTCTCGCTCACTAATTCGTTATGCTCATTGCCGCAGTCGGTCGCGACCGTCCAAACGAGGTCGTTGCCAAATTCTTGCGCTTGGAGTAGTACACCTGCGGCAGCAGTGTATATTGAAATAGTGGCGATTCAGATCGCATCACTCAGGGAACATATGAAAAAAATATTTCCACAGTTCGTCAGTGTTGGTTTGGGGGTTGCTACCGGAACCTTGCTTTACACTCGCTTCCTTGGGGAAGCTCATGAGTTCGATTGGGGGCGTGCTGCCTTTGTCGGTATATTTTGCGCAACAATAGCTTTTATCTGGCCGTCAAAAAAGAATTAGGTTCAAACCTCACTTCGCTCGATAGCGTCTCAATTCGCTTCAGGGCGGAACCTGCCGACGACGGCAAGCGGCCAGGAGCGGACAATCCGGTACCAACTTGAAAGAATGCCAGTGCAGAAACGACTCGTTTTTTTAGTTCTTTTAGGTTTTGCCTTGCAGGCAGCAGCTCACCAACTCGACTGTGAAAATGTCGGCACCCACTTGAATGAGCTGGCCAGTGCGGACCAGCAAATCCGACAAGAGTCGAACTTGCTTGAGCAGAACCCTAAAAACACCGCCGCCGAAAGAGATGACCTGCAGCGGCGCTGGCGCACTATCGATAGCGAAAACTTGCAGCAGTTCAAGGAAATCATTGCAGCATGTGGCTGGCCAAAAACGAAGAAGGACAGTAACAGTGCCTGGTTGCTGGCTCAACATGCGGACAGCGACCTTGCCTTTCAACGCCTTGCGAGAGGGCTTCTCGAGGCGTCTGTCAAAGTCGGCATCGCAGCACCGCGTGATCTTGCCTATCTTGCCGACCGCATCGCTGCCAACGAAGGCCGTCCGCAAGAGTATGGGACGCAATTTTCAAAGTCGGATCGCTGTCATTTAATACTTGATCCGGTCGATAACCGAGAGCTGGTCAACCGTCGCCGCTTGGCTATTGGACTGCAAAGTCTTGAGGAATACGAGGCCGAAGGACGCAGGCGTTTTATTCCGCCTGATTGTCAAAGTTAAATGAATGAGCAGAAAAACTAATGACTGCTCTGGGGCGGAATGAGACTGTGACGTTCGGTGAATTCAGCTTGTAAGGTATCATCACGACGGGGGCACCTGCCACTATCTCCGGAGTATAAGAAATGAAGGTCTACCTCGACGACGAGCGAAATACGCCTGAAGGATGGACTCGAGTGTATTGGCCTGATGAGGCCGTATCACTATTGACCTCCGGTGCGGTTGTCGAGATCAGCCTCGACCATGATCTTGGCGATGATGAACGAGGCACCGGGTATGACGTTATCTTGTGGATTGAGGAAGCGGTCGCGTTGCGCGGCTTTAATCCTCCAATTATCTTCGTTCATTCGGCCAATAGCTCAGCACGTCAGAAGATGGAGGCTGGAATCGCTGCGATCCGCCGGATGGCTATCGAGCGTAAAGTCAGTTGACGGCCAGAAGCGGACGACTGACATGACCCTTCATTACTCAATTTAAGTATGCCAAGTTACGTAAAAAGACACTGGGACGAGACTAGAGGTGACAGGTACGATGCATGGGGCACGTCCTGGTGGTACTTTGAAGTCGATGGTGCGGGCTGGGTTACCCGACAAATTGAACAGTACGATTCTGGTCCGCAGCTTTGCTATAGTGCCGACAATGAGAGCGACGAATTTGGCGGGATATCAAAAAAACCTCTCGATTTATCAGAGCCAGGGTACAGTGCGATTTCCCATCAAGAGTTCGAATCAATTTGGAGAGCCGCGTAGTGCTTCCGTTTTCGGCCAAAAGCGGACCTACCCGCCCAAACTACAATTCTGATGAACATAGACGAACTTACTCGACGTCGCGTTGAAACCGCTCTTCTGGACTGTGATGGTTCGTGTAGAGATATCAACTTCGCCGAATGCATTTCGACATCTGGAGCCATTGACGTCTTAAGGGTTCTAGCATCATCTTGGACTTTGGTTCAGGCGATGACGGGTGAAGGCGATGATATTGCAAAAGCCGAGTTGCAAGGCAATCTTCGACAGGCATCTGGCTCGCTATCCACTGTTTGGAATGGCGGCAGCAACCCTGAGCATATCCAAGCGTACTTCCACTGGGATGAACCAGACAGAGTATTCTGTGAGATCACGTTTTTCCCCCAGGACTTTGAGGGCGAAACCTTCAAACTCATAGATTTCCTGTCGATGTTAAGCAAGTTGGCCTTGGCTGCGCGTAGTGCTGAGTATTATGTGCGCTACGAAGATGCATCTTGGCGTCACGGGCAGCATGAAAAGGATAGCGTGATTCTTTCTGATAGAGTGCTGTCGCTTTCACCGACCTGACGGGTGTCGGCCAGAAGCGGACATTGCACGACCTGTATCTATAACCCATGACAAACGACGAACCGCTCAGAAATTCGGATCTCATTGCGTATCACAAGGCAACCGGCTGCCCAGTGATGACGGCAAAGACAGCACTGTTATCAATGGAACCCTTGTTGCGGTCGAGAGTACTCAAGGCTGCACTAAACCAATCTGGAAAGAGCCAGTTGTACGACCCAATCGAAGATGAACCAGCGCTGTGGGAGCAAATTCGCGCTGCGAAGGAGGAAGCGAAGATCGTTGCTGGACCGGCAGTCAATCGTGGTCAATGTCACCGAATATGGTTTGAGCAAGAACGTATCTTGGCCGCACAGGGAATAGCCTGGTTCTCTCCGGCAGTAATGAATCCCTGGACGGTCTTTGATTAACGCCATGGTTCGCTCGGGTACGACTGCCTTGGGGCGGCACCTGCCAACGACGGCAACCGGCCAAAAACAGACGTAGGAATTCGTCTGCGAATCACCTCATAAAGGAGCTCTATCCAGATGGCTATGACATATCGATTTGCCGCCAGTCCAGAAGCCTGCTCTGAAATACTTGATTGGTTTCGTGCGCTCGCAGCACCCCCAGCGGTGACACTTACTGACTGGGGCGCTGCTCTGCACTTCAAGGATTTCGGTGAGATCAAGTACCGCTCTGACGGCTCGATTGATGACGATGCTTCGCCTTTGGCGACTGTATTGCTCTCCAAGGTTCGCCGCGACGTCATTTGGA
This sequence comes from Janthinobacterium sp. SUN073, assembly GCF_030397665.1. Taxonomy (GTDB): domain Bacteria; phylum Pseudomonadota; class Gammaproteobacteria; order Burkholderiales; family Burkholderiaceae_D; genus Janthinobacterium. The sequence continues at coordinate 243,262 of NZ_JAPUBT010000002.1, forward strand.
CCATCGGCGAGGTTCGATTTCTGACGACGCCGTTACGTCGTTTATATCCGGGGCTACACAGAATTAGTACCCAGTTCGCAAAATGGATTGAGGGGTTCGACTGCGTCTTTGCCAATGACGCCAAACGCGGATTTATAGACGGATTTGACTATTATTTAGAAGGCTCACTCAGAAATTATCTTGAGCCAATTTGGGCGCTGCCGTCTGGATTTGAGGCTCTGCAAAATGAAAGATATTTTGTGAGCGTGCAAGATAATGAATTTAAGGTGGATACGCTTTGTCGTTCGCTTCGCTTGCGTGGTGTCGAATGCTCCGCGACATAAGTAATGTCCGCTTTGGGGCTATTGCGTTGAAAAACTCCAGTTGAGCACGCGATCTTCACGATTTGCCGCTGTCTAAGCAAAGAAAAGACGGAGGCTGCGATGATGGGACGTCAGGAAACCAAACGGGAGCTGTTCGTCTTGATTAGTCTAAACGAATACGTTCCCGAAGACCATCTACTAAGAGCGGTGGACCAGTACCTCGACCTGAGCACGTTTCGCGAGAACTTGGCTCAGTCGTACAGCCATACCGGTAGGCCATCGGTCGATCCCGAGCTCATGGCCCGCATGCTGATCATTGGCTACTGCTATGGCATACGTTCTGAACGGAGGCTGTGCGAAGAAGTCGGCATGAATCTGGCTTACCGCTGGTTCTGCCGGTTGGGTCTGAAGGACAAGGTGCCGGATCACTCAAGTTTTTCCAAAAATAGACACGGCCGCTTTCGCGATCACGATGCATTTCGCCAGCTATTCGATGCGGTTCTTCGACGTTGCATGGCAGAAGGCCTGGTACAGGGCGAGGGGTTTGCAACCGACGCCAGCATGATCAAGGCTGACGCCCAGCGGCAACGTTCCTGTTCAGGCGATTCCGCTATCGATTGGGGTGATCCTGAGCAGGCAAGTCGACCGGTGCGAGAATATCTGGCAGCTTTGGAGCAAGCGAATCCAGTGCTGCCCAAAAGAATCTCGCTGACGGATCCGTCTGCAACCTGGACTGCCGCTGCAGGGCCGGCTATTTTTGCTTACTCAACAAATTACCTGATCGATTTGAAAGCGGGAATGATTGTCGATGTCGAGGCATCAGCCGTAAACAAGATAGCCGAGGTCGAAGCGACCAAAACGATGATCAACCGGGTTGAGGAGAAATTCGCTATCAAGCCACAGCGATTGGTGGGCGATACGAATTACGGTGTGGCTGCAATGCTGGGATGGCTGGTCGATGAAAAGAAGATCGCCCCACACGTCCCTGTCTGGGATAAATCCGAGCATCACGACGGCACTTTCAGCCGTACCGATTTCATCTTCGATGGAGAAAACAATCGTTATGTTTGCCCTGCTGGCAAGTACTTGAAACCTGCTCAGCGTAGCCTGCAGAAAAACCCATTTCGCTATCGGGCCAGCCTGTATGACTGCCAAGCCTGCCAGCTCAAATTGAAATGCTGTCCCAACATGAACATCCGTAAAATCGACCGTAGCCCGCATGAACCTGCACGCGACGTGGCGCGAGCCATTGGCAAGACAGACGCTTATCGACAATCGCGTAAAGAACGGAAAAAGGTCGAGATGCTATTTGCTCACCTCAAACGCATCCTTAAACTCAGCCAATTGCGCTTGCGTGGCCCCAGCGGTGCCCACGATGAGTTTCTGCTGGCGGCGACGGCACAAAATCTGCGGAGAATGGCCAAAAAGCTGCTTCCGCCAAAACAGAAGGTGACACTAGTGATGAGCTAAGCGAGCCCAGCACCGCCACTGCGTACAATTTTCCTGTACATTTATTGCATTGTGACAGGTCTTGACCAAGAGTTTTTCAACACAATAGGGCGAATGCAGACGTCCCTCAACCGCGAACCGGCAACGACAGCAAGAACTCGCCCGCGCCCAAAACAAAGGCTCCCCGGGCCCAGCGAGCCTGAAAAATGGCCAGGGCAAGGCGCGCGGGCGAAGACAGTACGCTTAGTACGGCGAGCCCAAGCAACGCAGCCATGGCCGTTTTCTCAGGCCCGCGACTCCGGCCCGCTGTTCTTAAATATTACTGAACACGGGCAAGATACTGGGCCAGCTGGCCAAACGTCGCCTTGAACCCCTGCTTCATCGACTCAAACCCCTGCCTGAACGTCTCATGCTGCTCATCCGTCGCCTTGTGCGGCGTTGACCTTAACGTCATCGTCGTCTTGCCATTTTCCTCGGTGAGGGTCATGGTATTGAACGATTCCAGCGGCCAGGTGGCGCTGACGGGGTGCTGCACGGCATTGCCCTGCTTGTCGGCAAACGACAGGATCGAGACGATGCGTTCAGGCGCTTCGATGGCCTGGTAGGTGAACTTGCCCCACATTTCGTAGCCATTGTCGGCGCGCATGCCGTAATGAAAAATGCCGCCCGGCTGCAAGTCCAGCGCCAGCACGCTCAATTCGAAGCCGACGGGGCCCCACCACTGGGCCAGGCGCTCCGGTTCCACCCACGACTGGAACACCAGTTCGCGCGGCGCGTCGAAAGTTTGCGTGATGACAAAGTCGCTGCTGTCGCGGTGCTGTCCTTCCTGCTTCTGTTCTGCGGTGCTCATGCTCTCTCCCTGTGTTGGTGAACTGGCCCTTAATGTACCAGCGGCACCGATAAACGGGAAGGCCCGCACGCCCGGCGGCCGCTACCGCGTCTTGCCTGCCGCCACCTGGTCGAGGATATGCTTGGGCACGGCCGCATAGTGCTTGAATTCCATGCTGTAGGTTGCGCGGCCCTGGGTCAACGAACGCAGGGTGGTGGAATAGCCGAACATTTCGGCCAGCGGCACCAGGGCCTTGACGATGCGCCCCGCGCCGCCGGGGATGTCGTCCACACCTTGCACCATGCCGCGCCGGGCCGTCAAATCGCCCATGACGTTGCCCATGAACTCTTCCGGCGTTTCCGCCTCCACCTGCATCATCGGTTCCAGCAGCACGGGATGCGCCTTGCGCATCCCATCCTTGAAGGCGATGGAGCCGGCCATGCGAAACGCGTTTTCATTCGAATCGACGTCATGGTAGGAACCGAAGGTCAACGTTGCCTTCACGTCCACCACCGGATAGCCGGCCAGCACGCCGGCCTTCAAGGTTTCGACGATGCCCTTGTCGACGGCGGGAATGAATTCGCGCGGCACCACGCCGCCCTTGATGGCGTCGACGAACTGGTAGCCCGTACCTGGCGGCAAGGGTTCCAGTTTCAGCACCACGTGGCCGTACTGGCCCCGTCCGCCTGACTGCTTGACGAACTTGCCCTCGATATCGTCCACCGTGCGCGTGATGGTTTCGCGGTACGCCACCTGCGGCTTGCCCACGTTCGCTTCCACGCCGAATTCACGGCGCATGCGGTCGACCAGAATTTCCAGGTGCAACTCGCCCATGCCCGACATGATGGTCTGGCCCGATTCCTCGTCCGTATGCACCCTGAACGACGGGTCTTCCTGCGCCAGGCGGTTCAGGGCGATGCCCATCTTTTCCTGGTCCGCCTTGGTCTTTGGTTCGACCGCCTGGGAAATCACGGGTTCCGGGAAAATCATCTTTTCCAGCACGATGATGTGGTCGATGGCGCACAGGGTGTCGCCCGTGGTGACGGCTTTCAGGCCCACGGCGGCGGCGATGTCGCCCGCATACACTTCCTTGATTTCCTTGCGCTCGTTCGCATGCATCTGCAGGATGCGCCCCAGCCGCTCGCGCGCGCTCTTGGTGGGGTTGTAGACCATGTCACCCGAGTTCACGACGCCTGAATACACGCGGAAAAAGGTCAGTTGCCCCACGAACGGGTCCGTCATGATCTTGAAGGCCAGCGCGGCAAAGTGCTCCTCATCCGTCGGATGGCGCTCCACCTCGTTGTCGTGCTCGTCGTGGCCCATGATGGGCGGCACTTCCATCGGCGACGGCAGGTATTCGATGACGGCGTCCAGCATCGCCTGTACGCCCTTGTTCTTGAAGGCGCTGCCACACAGCATGGGCACGATCTCGTTGCGGATGGTGCGCGCGCGCAAGGCTTGCTTGAGTTCCGCTTCCGTGAACGTATCGCCATTCAGGTAGCGTTCCGTCATCTCGGTGGTGGCCTCTGCCGCGTGCTCGACCATGTGGTCGTGCCATTCCTGCGCCTGTTCCCGCAGGTCGGCGGGAATCTCGCCATAGCTGAACTGCACGCCCTGGCTGGCGTCGTCCCAGGTGATGGCGCGCATTTTCAGCAGGTCGATCACGCCCGTGAAATGCTCTTCGGCGCCGATGGGCAACTGGATGGGCACGGCCACGCCTTTCAGGCGCTCGCCGATCTGCTTGCGCACGCGCAAGAAATCCGCGCCCACCCGGTCCATCTTGTTGATAAAGGCGATGCGCGGCACGTGGTATTTATTGGCTTGCCGCCAGACGGTTTCCGATTGCGGCTGCACGCCGCCGACGGCATCGTAGACCATCACGGCGCCGTCGAGCACGCGCATCGAGCGTTCCACCTCGATCGTGAAATCCACGTGGCCGGGCGTATCGATGATGTTGATGCGGTGTTCGGGGAAGTTGCCGGCCATGCCTTTCCAGAACGCCGTGGTGGCGGCCGAGGTGATGGTGATGCCCCGCTCCTGCTCCTGCTCCATCCAGTCCATGGTGGCGGCGCCATTGTGCACTTCGCCGATCTTGTGATTGACCCCCGTATAAAACAGGATGCGCTCGGTGGTGGTGGTCTTGCCGGCGTCGATATGGGCGCTGATGCCGATGTTGCGGTAGCGCTCGATAGGTGTTTTGCGGGTCATCACAATCTCCATGGCTAGCCCCGGTACGACTTGGTTTGCGCCGGTTTTCCAGTGTAGCAGACATCGATTTGGGCGGCACGGCAGCGGGCCGTTTACCACGCGTACAACACTTGCCGTCACGCGCACGCCAGGCGCACGGAGGCTGATTGCGGATTCGGCTATACTTCCCGGACTTTAATTTTTGAACTTTAATTCAACAAAGATTAATAAAAATCAATACGCACGGTGATTTATCGTGCAAGGCGACGCCGCCGGCATGCCAGCCCAGGTGCGCACCGAATGACATGCCCCACTCAGCCTATGACTATCCGACTAAGAAAAATAATTCTCTCCTCCCTGCTGGCGTCGCCAGCGCTGGCCATGGCCGGCGAACTGGAACAGCAAATGCAGCGTTGCGCCGTGCTCGGTGACGCCAGTGCCCGTCTGGGCTGCTTCGACACCCTGGCCAAGGCGGCGGAAAAGGCCACCATTGCCGCCGGCGGCGATTCCGCCACGGCGGCCATCACCCTGGCGGCAGCAGCCGAGGTCGCCCCCCTCACGTTTGTCAGCCCGCCAGGCGTCGCCACGCCGGACGCCGTCAACGCCGCCATTCCCGCCATCGCCCAGGCTGGCGCGGCGCCGCCGGAAGCGCCGATTTCGCGCACGCAACAATCGTGGGAACTCAACGATGCCTCGAAGCGCGGCCTGTTCAACTTCCGCCCGCACCGCGACACCTATCTGCTGCTGGCCAACTATAGCGACGCCTCGAACGACGAGCCGTTCCAGGATTTCACGCCAGCCGGCATCAAGAGCCAGCATGTGGAATTGACGTTCCAGCTGAGCTTCAAGATGAAGCTGCTGGAAGACATCGCCGGCACACCCATCGACATGTGGTTCGGCTACACGCAGCAAAGTTTCTGGCAGGCGTATAACCGCAAGGCATCGAGCCCCTTCCGCGAGACCAACTACCAGCCGGAATTGATGCTGATCTTGCCGATCAACAAAAATTTCGCGGGTCTGGAGTTCAATTACCTGAACTTGGGCCTGGTGCACCAGTCGAATGGCCAGACCTCGACCCTGTCGCGCAGCTGGAACCGCGTGTATGCGGAGCTGGGCGTGGAAAAAGACAACCTGGCCGTCACGACGCGCATCTGGCACCGCCTCGACAATGGCAAGACCGACAATGACAATATCGACATCACCGATTACATGGGACATGGCGACTTGCGCGTGAGCTACCGCAACAAGGGTCACGAGTATGCCGTGACGGCCCGCCGCAATTTCAGCAAGAAGCATGGTTCGATGCAGGCCAGCTGGGCTTTCCCATTGAAGGCCAACCTGAAAGGCTACCTGCAACTGTTCTCCGGCTATGGCCAGAGCTTGATCGACTACAACTATTCGCAGAAATCGATCGGCGCCGGTTTCATGGTCGACCTGTAAGCAGCACAGTGACAGAAATGAAAATGGCGCCAAGGGCGCCATTTTTTATTGTGGGGAAGTAAATTTCAACGCCGGCCGCCGCCCAGGACGCGCGCCGGCAGCATGACGATGGCGCGCAGCAATTCGAACACGCCTTCCACGCCGATGCCGATCAGGCGCAATGGCAGCAACAGCAGCCAGGCCAGCGGATACAGCACGAGCGCCAGCAAGGCCAGGGGCCAGCACACCAGCAAGAGCAGCAGCCACAGCACGAATCCCAGCATCGCGTTCCCCTCGAATAAAATGTGCGGAGCAAGCCGTGCTTGCCCCGCTACCGTGACAGCACTATAGTAAGGCGCCGCCACGGCGGCAACAGCCATGCGATGAACTGCACAATGCGGGGATGGACTGGGTAAAAACGGGGATGAGCGGTAGTTGGCGAGCAGCTTACTGGCCGACGCAAATCACTTTCGTGATGTACTCATGCGCGTTCGGCTTCTTGCTGCCGGCCCATTTGATGGCCTGGTTGGCCTCTTCGATGGTCAGGATGCTGGCCTTTTCCTTCGACTTGATGAAGGACACGCCTTCAAACACGCCTTCCTTGCTGCGCATTACCTTGGCAAACACGGGTGGCTTGGTCTCGCCATCGCTGATTTTGTTCTGTTGCACGAGGTAACGCTGATCGATCTGTTCCATGATAATAAAGCTGTCCAGTGGGTAAAAGACGGAATATACCCTGAATGGACAAACGCCGCAGGACGAAATGCCTGCGGCGTTGCCTTTACATTAATGATACTTACGCGTAGACGGCGTTTTGTACTACCGGTTGCAAGTTGACATCGTAAATCACCTGCGCGCGGATCGACGCTTCCAGCGAGGGAATCGAACCGCCCGCGCGGTACTGGAAGCTTACTTGCAGCACGTCGCCCGCCTTCACGGCCACCGGCGTGGCCAGCGGCAGACACATGTAGTGGTTCAGCCAGTCGATGGTGGTCGAGCGCTCGGGCACGACGGCCAGGATGTTCTTGGTGACAAAACGCAAGGCGTTCAGGGTGCCGCTGCGCTCGACGACGAACTTGCCGTCGAAACCAAACACGCTGTCCGTCGGTTGGCTGAAGTCGATGATGCTGTACACGGACGGCGGCGCCAGTTCCTGCACGCCCGGGTGGATGGCCGCGGTTTCCTGGAACTGCACGATGGGCGCGTAAAAGCCCTCGAAGTCGTATTCCTGCTGCATGGGCTGCACGGCCATGATGACGGCTTCGGGCAGGAAGATGGGCAGCGGGCCGCCGAAACGGGCCAGGTAGCGGCGCTTGAACGATTCGATCACTTCCACCTGCTTTTCGCGCAGCATGCCGACATGGATCATTTCGCAAATGACCACGTCGACGGGCTCGGGCGGCAGGTATTCAAAGGCGTCCGCGTGGACGACTTCGACTTTTTCCCCGTTGGGATTGAGCGCCAACATCTTGCGCGCTTCCTTGACCATGTCGGGATTGAACTCCACGCACCACACCTTGTCGGCGCGCGCGGCGGCAAACCACGACAGCACGCCCGTGCCGCCGCCCAGTTCCAGCACCTTCATGCCGGGTTTTACCGCGTAATCGATCGCCGACTTGAACCCGTGCATGCGGTTCTGGTCCATCAACATATTGTGATGGTAATGGACGGGGATAAATTGCCCCAGGTAACAACTCTCGATTTCTCGTTCATTCAGCATGTCTGTCCTCTTGGAGTCTGGCTCCGATGGCCGATCGGTTTTGTCATTCCAGAAAGCAGTGATATCGCACGGGCTGCGCGCGGGGCGGCGACAATACAGCCGGCGCCTGACGGTGGTGTGATGGCCCATGCGACGATCTCCTGATTAATGCGACACGCTCATTATCGTTAATCGGCAAGGAGAACAAAGGGCTGAGGTGAGAGGCAATTCCATGCCAGTTTCAGCGCTGGCATGGAAAATATTGCTAGAAGTTTACTTTCGTCCCGCGCGCGCCTTCTGTGCCGCTTCGATGATGGCCACCACGCCGGGCTTGTCGCCCGCCTGCGCGAACTGCGCGGCCGTCCAGCCGTGATCGCTTTTCAGACTGGCGTCCGCGCCCCAGGACAGCAGCAGCTTGACGGCGCCCTCCTGCCCTTCGCGGGCGGCGAACATCAGCGGCGTGACGTTGGCCGGCGCGCGCGCATCGACCACGGCGTCGCGCTCCAGAAAAATCTTCATGATGGGCAAGTCGCCGGCCGAGGCCGCATAGTGCAACGCCGTCCAGCCGCTCTGGTTGACCTTGGCGCCCTTGGCCAGCAAGGCGTTCACGGCCTCCTGCTTGTGCTTGTAGGCCGCCATCATCAGCGCCGTGTTGCCATTGGCCGAGCGCGCTTCGATATCGATGCCGGGTGTGTCGAGCAGCAGCTTGAACACTTTGTCCGCATCGTCGCGCAGAGCCAGCACGAGGGGAATGTCGCCCCGCTGCGTATCAGGCTGGTTCGGATTCATGCCCTCAAGCAGCATGCCGCGCACGCCGCTGGCGTTGTTGACGGACACGGCGCGGAAGAAGCTGTCCGGATCCGGATCCGGCGCCGCGTAGCTGCTGCCTGCGCAGCACAGCAGCATCGCCAGCGCGAGTTTTTTCATCATGGTTAACCTTAAGAAGTTACGGCAACTGATTGAATAGCTTAAAGAAATTATCCGTCGTCTGCTGCGCTACCTGGGCCAGGGGAATGCCTTTCAGGGTCGACAGGTATTCCGCCACATGGGCCACGTAGCCCGGTTCGTTCATGCGGCCGCGGAACGGTACGGGCGCCAAGTACGGCGAATCCGTCTCGATCAGGATGCGCTCGAGCGGAACTTCCAGCGCCACGGCTTGCAAATCCTTGGCGCTTTTAAAGGTGACGATGCCGGAAAAGGAAATATAGAAACCCATGTCGATGGCGGCGCGCGCCACTTCCAGGGATTCCGTAAAGCAATGCATGACGCCGGCCACGCCGCCGTCGGATACGCCCGCACCCTCTTCACGCATGATGCGGATGGTGTCTACACTGGCCGCTCTGGTGTGAATAATCAAGGGCTTGCGCGTGATTCTTGACGCCTTGATGTGCGTGCGAAAACGCTCGCGCTGCCATTCGAGGTCGCCCGTCAGGCGAAAATAGTCGAGGCCCGTCTCGCCGATGGCGATGATCTTCGGGTGATCGGCCAGCCGCACCAGGTCTTCCACGGACGGTTCAGGCGTGTCTTCGTAGTCGGGATGCACGCCGACGGAAGCGAAAATGTGCGGATACTGCTCGGCCAGGGCCAGCACCTGCGGGAAGTCCGGCAAGTCGACGGACACGCACAGCGCGTGCGTCACCTTGTTCTCGGCCATCTTGGCGAGGATCTCGGGCATGCGAGCGGCCAGCTCGGGGAAATTGATATGGCAATGGGAATCGATATACATAAGGCGGGATTGTACCGGAGGGAGCAAAAACTGGCAGGGGAAGCGCTGGGCGCAGCCCCCCTGCCTTGGCGGTGCGGATGCTTATAGCTGGGAGGCCGGGTGTTCCGCCAGCGGAACGAAGTTGCCGGTCGACTCGTCGAGCGCGTCGAGGGAACCGTTCTCGATGTCGTACACCCAGCCGTGCAGGGTCAGCCGGTTTTGCGCCATGGCCAGCGCCACCGAGGGATGGGTACGCAGGTTATTCAGTTGCGCCACCACGTTGGCGCGCACCATGCCGTCGATGCGCGACTGTTCCGTCGGATGCTCGACCGACTCGTTGATCATGCGCGCCGCGTCGGCATGGTGCAGCCAGCTGCGTACGGCAGGCATGTGGTCCAGGCAGGCGCAGGTGGCGATCGCCTTCATCGCACCGCAATCGGAGTGGCCGCAAATGACGATATCGCTCACGTTCAGGGCCGACACGGCAAATTCCACCGTGGCGCTCACGCCGCCCGGTTCCGGGCCATACGAGGGCACGATGTTGCCCGCGTTGCGGATTACGAAGAGCTCGCCTGGCTCGCGCTGCGTCACCAGCTCCGGCACCATGCGGCTGTCCGAGCAGGAAATGAACAGGGCCTTCGGGGTTTGTCCCGTGGCCAGGGTCTTGAATAACTCGCGGCGCGCGGGAAAAACCTCTTTTTGGAAGCGTAGAAATCCAGCAATAATGTCGCGCATAAATAAATAGAATGGTTGGCAGAGCCGATATTATCGCTGATCTGGCGCCTGGCTGGCCTTATTCTGAGTCGGTCCCGGGCGTGGCAAACGGCCATGGCGCCCTGGTCAAAAAAGTTGTCAAGATGTATAGTGAGCGGCCGGTGCGCAGCCATGGGGTTGCGCGCGGAAACGTGGAGAGTGTTCATGCTGAAAGTTGCCGGCCCTTTGATACTGCTGGCCTGCCTGGCCCTGACAACGCCTGCGCATGCGCAAGACAAACGCGACATACCCAAGGCCATCCCCGAGGCGGGCTTGTGCGCACCCGTGTGCGCATCGGCACGCCAGGATTGCCGCGCGCAAGCGCAAGGCGCGACGGAAAACGACACCAGTCCCATCTTGTCGATGAAACCCAGCAGCAATCCCTACGTTGCCGCCGGCAGGAATGTCGACGCGCAAGCGGAGCAGCTGCGCCCCACCGAAGCCCAGGCCTTCCGTGCCCGGCGCGCCGAACGCCAGCAAGCGTGCGAAGTGCGCTACCGCAGTTGCACGCGCGCCTGCGGCTGAGTCACTCCAATCGCCAAGCGCGCCAAGCACCAAACAATCTGGATGAACTTGGCAACGTAAGTGCTTGATTCTATTGACAGCTTGATGCGTAGTCGAGCAGCATATCTTCCAGAAACAGCTTGGGCGACAAAGGATGCTCGGCGATCGCCCGGCGCTCGTTGGCAGCCTTGATGGCGGCCATCAGCCGACTGACGTTGATGCGTCCTGCCAGGGCTTCCAGCTCGCGCCGGTGGCGCGGGTAGTAGCGGATGGTGCCGGACAACTTGACGGAAAACACGTCGTACAGCCAGCGCTGCAAGGATGCCACCAGCGGCGCCAGCGGCGCCTTCTGCAATTTGTCCGCCGCCTTCAACGCCGCTTCCACGCCGGGATTGGCCAGCACTTGCAGCAATTGTTCCGTTTCTTCGCGGCCACCCGATTCGGACTGGGCCAGCGCGGCCAGCGGCGCGCCGCCCTGCTCACGCAGCCAGCTGTCCGCATCGTTCAAGCCCTGGGCCTTGAGCCAGGCCAGGGCCTGCTCGTGGCTGGGCATGGGCAAGGCAAACTTGCGGCAGCGCGACAAGATCGTCGGCAGCAATCGGTCCAGGCTGTTCGATGCCAGCAGGAACACGGTGCCCGGCGGCGGTTCTTCCAGGGTTTTCAGCAAGGCGTTCGAGGCGGGCGTGTTGAGCGCCTCGGCCGGGTACAGCACCACCACGCGCAAGCCTTGCCGGTGCGTGGAAATGTTCATGAAGTCGGCCAGGTTGCGGATCTGCTCGATCTTGATGTCTTTCGACGGCGTCTTGGTCTTGGCGCTTTTCTTCGCGCCCTCGCCCTCTTCGCCATCGTCCGCCACTTCATCTTCCAGCGCTTCCGGACGGACCCGGCGGTAATCGGGATGGTTGCCCTGGCTAAACCAGCCGCACGAGGCGCAGGTGCCGCAGGCATGGCCGTCGGCGCGCACGTCTTCGCACAGCAAGGCTTGCGCAAAATGCTCGATGAAGTCGGCCTTGCCGATGCCTTGCGCGCCATGGAACAGAATGGCGTGCGGCATGCGCGGGCGCAAGGCTTGCAATTGCTGCCAGGCGTCCTGCTGCCAGGAATACAGAGAACTGGTCATGTCATCTTCTTTTAAATCAGCGTGTTACAGTGCTTTGCTCAAGCAAAACATCAAGCAGTTGCGCAAGCTGCACTTGAATATCGGCAATGCTTTGCGTGGCATCGATGATGCGGAAACGCTCCGGGAACTGGGCCGCGCGGCGCAGATACTCGTTGCGCGTGGCGGCAAAGAAGTCCGATCGCTCCTGCTCGAACTTGTCGAGCTCACGCGTGGCGTCCAGGCGGGCGCGGGCCACGGCCAGCGGCACGTCGAACAAAAACGTCAGGTCCGGCTGCAGGTGCGGATGCACCCACGCTTCCAGCGCCTCCATCTTGCGCAAGTCCATGCCCCGCCCACCGCCCTGGTAGGCGAAGCTGGCATCGGTGAATCGGTCGGAAATGACCCACTCGCCACGCTCGAGCGCCGGCGCGATGACTTGCGCAATATGTTCGCGGCGGCTGGCGAACATCAGCAAGGCTTCCGTTTCCAGGTGCATCTTTTCATGCAGCAGCAGGTCGCGCAGCTTTTCCCCCAGGCTGGTGCCGCCCGGTTCGCGCGACGATACGAGGCTGACGCCCCGCTGCTGCAGGTAGTCGGCGACAAAGCCGATATGCGTCGACTTGCCCGCGCCATCGATGCCTTCGAAGGTGATGAAACGGGGTTGATAGTGTTGTGTCATGAAACTCTTGATCTGATAATGATATTAGCGCTGGTACTGGTTCACGGCGCGGTTATGGTCGGGCAAGTTGGCCGAGAACTGGCTGGTGCCGTCACCGCGCGCGACGAAATACAGCGCTTGCGTGCGGGCCGGCGCCAGCGCCGCCGTCAGCGATTGCGCGCCAGCGAGGGCGATCGGCGTGGGCGGCAAGCCGCCGCGCGTGTAGGTATTGTACGGGGTGTCCGCTTCCAGGTCGCGTTTGCGGATCTTGCCCTGGTAGTTGTCGCCCATGCCATAGATCACGGTCGGGTCCGTCTGCAGCAGCATGCCCGTTTTCAGGCGGTTGACGAAGACGCCGGCGATCATGGCGCGTTCGGATTTTTGCCCCGTTTCCTTTTCCACGATAGACGCCATGATCAGCGCCTCGTACGGGTTTTTATACGGCAAGGCCGGATCGCGCTTGTCCCACGCTTCGGACAGGCGGCCTATCATGGCCGTGTGCGCCTGCTTGAAAATCTGCATTTCGCTGGCGCCCTTGGCGAACAGATACGTATCCGGGAAGAACAGGCCTTCCGGCAGCACAAACTCGGGGCTGATTTTCGCCATCAGCTCCTTGTCGGACAGACCCACGGTATCGTGCTTGAGGCCCGGATGACTGGCCATGGCCATGCGCATCTGCCTGAAAGTCCAGCCTTCGATGATGGTCAGCGACTCTTGCGCGAACTCGCCGCGCGCCAGCTGCGTGATCAGGCGCTGCGGCGTCGTGCCCGGTTTCAGCTCGTAGGAACCGGCCTTGATCTTCGACGTCTTGCCTTCGACGCGCGCCAGCAGGTTGAACAGGATGGGCACGATGGGCACGCCCGCGTCCGCGATCTGCTGGCCGGCCGCATGCGCGCCACTGCCCGGCGTGATCGTAAACGGGATCGCCTCGCCTTCCGTGGTGATGGGCTGCTGCGCCCAATACACAAAAGTGCCACCGACGCCGATGGCGGCGATGACCGAACTGACTACAAGTTTTTTAAAGAAAGCCATTGTTCCGATTCTTGTGATGCGCTCGCTGGCGGGCAGCGCGCGCTTGTTATGATCGTTCATTTGTGAAGCAAGTGCGCGCAAAGCGGCGCCAACACTGGCAATCTTGCCGCTGCCGACGCGATCTGCGCGACATCACTATAATGAACCCGTAATGATAATGCTTAATCGCTGATCTAATGGAAATTATGAATAACTGGAATCAATTTTTAACCGCCCAAGGCGCCCGCCCCGTTGCCATCGATGGCGCGCCTGACAGCACAGCCCCCACCGCCGCCGCCCACATCGCCGATTTCGGCCAGTCCCTGACAGTATCCCAGCTGCAAGAAGGTTTTGTCGCGGCCATCACGGACCAGGGCTTGATCGGCTTGAACGGCGACGAGGCAGCCAGTTTCCTGCATGGCCAGCTGACCAACGACGTGGAACACCTGGACCAGCAGCAAGTGCGCCTGGCCGGCTACTGCACGCCGAAAGGCCGCTTGCTGGCCAGTTTCCTGATGTGGCGCAACGCCACCACCATTTATCTGCAATTGCCGCGCGCCATACATCCGACCATCCAGAAGCGTTTACAAATGTTCGTGCTGCGCGCCAAGGCCAAGCTGCACGATGCGTCCGTTGATGATGCCAATCAAGTCATCCTGGGCCTCGGCGGAAAGCAAGCCAGCGCGGCCCTGGCCGCCTGGTTCCCCACCCTGCCCGCCACGCCGTTCAGCAAGGTCGAGCATCCGCTGGGCACGCTGCTGCGCGTGGCCGATGCCTTTGGCAGCCCCCGCTATGAATGGCTGACGTCCGCCGCCACGGCGCGCGACGTGTGGCCGCAACTGGCGCAACAGTTGGCGAAAGGCGGAACTGAGGCCTGGCGCCTGTCGGAGATCCATGCGGGCATCCCGCAAATCACGGCCGCCACGCAAGAGCAATTCGTGCCGCAGATGGTCAACTTCGAGTTGTTGGGCGGCGTCAATTTCAAGAAAGGCTGCTATCCGGGCCAGGAAATCGTCGCGCGCAGCCAGTATCTGGGCAAGCTCAAGCGCCGCACCACCCTCGTCAGCATCGCTGATGCAGCGGCAGTGGCCGGTGGCGAACTGTACACCGTCAGCGACCCGGAGCAGCCTTGCGGCATGCTCGTCAACGCCGCGCCGAACGGCAGCGGTGGCATCGACGCCCTCGTCGAAATGAAGCTGGGGGCGATAGCGGAAGGTTCAAGCGCCGCCGGGGCCGTGCGCTACGGCTCGGCCCAGGGCGCCGCCGTGCAATTCCTGCCCATGCCTTACGTGCTCGACGCACTCGATTTGTGAGAATGCCATGAAAGATTTGTACATTTACTATCAGGTAAAGGAAGAGCACGCCCAGGCGCTGGAAGCCAGGGTCCGTGCCTTGCAAGCGAAACTGGCGGCCGCCTCCGGCGTGGCGCCGCAGCTGAAGCGCCGCCCGGAAGTCAAGGATGGCTTGCAGACGTGGATGGAAATCTATCCCGTCGTCGGCGAAGGTTTTGCCGAACTGCTGGCCAGCGCGTCCGACGAGGCGGGCTTGCTGTCATTGACGGCCGGCGCGCGGCATACGGAAGTGTTCATGGATTTGCCTCCATGTGCCTGATCGTTTTTGCCTGGAAAGTCAATCCGCACATCCCGCTGATTGCCGCCGCCAACCGCGACGAATTCTACGAACGCGCCAGCGCCCCCGCCGGTGCCTGGCCCGAGCACCCGCAAGTGTATGCGGGCCGCGACCTGCAGGCGGGCGGCAGCTGGATGGGCATCACCCAGGCCGGCAGCGGCGGTTCGCGCTTTGCCGCCATCACCAACATCCGCAGCCCGCAAGACCGCAACCCGGACGCCCCCTCGCGCGGCGCCCTGGTGGCCGACTATCTGGCCGGCACGATGTCGCCGCAAGACTACATCGCGCAAATCCGCCCCGGATGCCAAGCCTACAACGGTTTTAATCTGGTGCTGGGCGACGCGCAGACGCTGATCTGGTTTTCCAACCGGGGCGATGGCGATGCGCGCAATGGCCAGCCATTGGAACCGGGCATCTATGGCCTGTCGAACGCCCTGCTGGATGCGCCGTGGCCGAAAGTCTTGAAGACCAAGGCCCAGTTCGCCAGCCTGCTGTGCCAGGGCGCACCCGACGACGCGTATTTCGACATGCTGGCCGACACCACGCGCGCGCCCGACTTCCGCTTGCCGGACACGGGCGTGCCGCTCGACCTCGAGCGCGTGCTGTCCGCCGTCTGCATCGAAACGCCGGGCTACGGCACGCGCACCTCCACCGTCGTCAAATTGTTCCCGGATTCCCCCGGCGAACTGCATGAGCTGGTGATTCAGTAAGCCAATACTGGGGTCTGACCTGCCGGGTCAGACCCCAAATACCGCCACCACTGCCTCGGCATTACCTTCCAGTCACTGCTTAAAACGTTTGCGCGCAAAAAAAGAAAGCGCTTGCGCAAGCGCTTTCTTTTGTTTACGATAGATTCAAACGCGGCGACACAGCCGCACACTATCGCAGCACACAATAATAATAAAACCATCAGGAGACACCATGGCCACCATGGAAGATGTAGCGCGGGCGGCGGACGTATCGCTGTCGACCGTCTCGCACGTACTCAACGGCACCCGCAAGGTCAGCCCGAAAACCGTCGCCGCCGTCAACGCGGCCATGCAGCAGATCGGCTATGTGCCGAACATGCTGGCGCGCGCGCTGGCCGGCTCGTCGTCGGGCACCATCGGCGTGGCCATTTCCGCCTTCACCAATCATTACTTCAGCGAAACCGTGCGCGCCATCGAGGCGGCCTGCACGCGCCACGGCTTGATGATGCTGTTTTCCGATACGCACGACGATCCCGAACAGGAACTCAAAGTGGTGCAGAACTTGCACCAGCGGCGCGTCGACGGCATCGTGCTGGCGCCGTCCGGCGATCCGCACAACCGGGCCTTGGCCTATTTAACCAGCAACAAGATCGCTTCCGTGCTGGTCGACCGCATGTCGCCGCAACCATTTGACCAGGTGGGCGTCGAAAACATCGAGGCGACGGCCGAACTGGTCAGCCACTTGATCGCGGCCCACGGCCACCGCCGCATCGGTTTTATCGCGGGGGCGCCCGGCCTGTCCACGACCCACGAGCGTATCGACGGCTACCGCCTGGCCTTGCAGCGCGCCGACATCGTCTTTGATCCTGAACTGCTGCGCTCGGGCGACTCCAACCTGGAGCGCAGCGGCGCGGCGACGCGCGAACTGCTGGCCCTGCCACCTGGGCAGCGTCCGACCGCCATCGTGGCTGGCAATAACCTGATGACCATCGGCACCATGCATGCCTTGCGCGACGCCCACATTGCGGTTCCGCAAGACGTGGCGCTGGCCGGCTTCGATGATTTCGACTGGGCCGATTACTTCAGCCCCCGCCTGACCGTGATGGCGCAACCGCTCGAAGAACTGGGCGCCATGGCCGTCGACCTCTTGATCGACCGTATCGCCAATCCGGGCCGCGCCCAGCACGTACAACGCTTGTCGCCGACCTTGCGCGTGCGCAATTCCTGCGGCTGCCCCTGACCTTTTACAGTAAAACACATGCATCCAGCGATTTCCCTCGGTATCGACCTCGGCACCTCCGAACTGAAAACCGTGCTGATGGACAGCACTGGCGCCGTGCGCGGCCAGGCCTCCGTGCGCCTGGACGTGAGCCGCCCGCAGCCGGGCTGGTCCGAACAGTCGCCACAGGACTGGTGGGCCGCCTGCGTCAACGCGCTGGGCCAGCTGCGCGCCGGCTGGCCGCAGGACTATGCGCGCATCGCGTGCATCGGTCTGTCGGGCCAGATGCATGGCGCCGTGCTGCTCGATAGTAACGACAACGTGATCCGTCCCGCCATCCTGTGGAACGATGCGCGCGCCGAAGCCGAAGCGGCGACCCTGGCGCGCGACTATCCCGCGTTTGCGGACGTGACGGGCAGCCTGCCCATGGCGGGATTGACGGCGCCGAAACTGCTGTGGCTGCAAACGCACGAGCCCGACGCCTTCGCCGCCATTGCCTGCCTGCTGTCGCCAAAGGATTATCTGCGCCTGCGCTTGACGGGCATCAAACTGACGGACATGTCCGACGCGGCCGGCACCCTGTGGCTGGACGAGGCCAAGCGTGCCTGGTTCGCCCCCATGCTGGCCGCCTGCGGTTTGCGTGCGGAACAGATGCCGGCACTGGCCGAAGGCGACGCCGCCACGGGTACGGTACTGGCCGCCATCGCCGACCAGTTGGCCTTGCCCATGGACGTGGTGGTGGCCGGTGGCGGCGGCGACAATCCCGTCTCGGCCGTGGGCATCGGCGCCGTCAATGGCGGCGACAGTTTCATTTCACTGGGCACCAGCGCCGCCATCGTCAGTGTGACCGAAGCGCCGCTGGGCAACCCGGCCGGCGGCGTGCACAGTTTTTGCCACGCCCTGCCCGGCCGCTGGTATGCGATGGGCGCGATTTTATCCGGCGCCAGCTGTTTGCGCTGGGCCACGGGCGTGCTGGGCCAACCCGACGAGGCAGCCCTGCTGGCGCTGGTGGAAAGCGCCCTGCCGCTCGACACCGTCATCGCGCCATCCGCACCGCTGTTCCTGCCCTACCTGTCGGGCGAGCGCACGCCGCATAACGACCCGCAAGTGCGCGGCGCCTTCTTGCAGTTGGGCCATGACAGCACGCCGGCGCAGCTGGGCTACGCCGTGCTCGAAGGCGTGGCCTTTGCCTTGCGCGACGCCATGGCGGCCGTCACCTCGACGGGCGCCGTCGTTCCCCATTGCATGCTGGTGGGCGGCGGCGCGCGCAGCCAGTACTGGGCGCAGCTGCTGGCCAATGTGCTGGGGCGCGACATGCGCACCCTGCACAGCAGCGAACTGTCGGCCAGCCTGGGCGCGGCCAAGCTGGGCTTTGCCGCCATCGGAGATACCAGCCTGCTGACGCAGGGCTTGCCCATCAAAAACACTTTCCTGCCCGATGCCGCGCACAGCGCAGCCTTGAGCATCCGTTACGGCCGCTACCGTAGCCTGTTTCCCGCCGTGCAAGCCTTGCACCAACTCAGTGATAAGGAAGAGTAATGAATCAGCTGCAACAATTAAAACAGACCAGCACCGTCGTCGCCGACACGGGCGACTTCTTGCAACTGGCGCGTTTCGCGCCACAAGACGCCACCACCAATCCGTCGCTGATTTTAAAGGCCGTGCTGCAGCCCGATTACGCGCCCTTGCTGGAAAGTACGGTCGCCGAGCACAAATCCGCCTCGCTGGACGATATCGTCGACCAGGTGCTGGTGCGCTTCGGCCTGGAGATATTAAAAGTCGTGCCGGGCCGCGTCTCGACGGAAGTCGATGCCCGTTTGAGCTTTGACCGTGACGCCACCGTGGCCCGCGGGCGCCGCCTGATCGCCCTGTACGAGCAGGCTGGAGTAAAACGCGAACGCGTGCTGATCAAGGTCGCCGCCACCTGGGAAGGCATCCAGGCGGCGCGCGAACTGGAAAAAGACGGCATCTTTTGCAACCTGACCCTGCTGTTCGCGTTTTGCCAGGCCGTCGCCTGCGCCGACGCCAAAGTGCGCCTGATTTCGCCATTCGTGGGCCGCATCTACGACTGGCATAAAAAATCGCTGGGCGCGGCATGGGACGAAGCGGCGCGCAGCCTGTCCAACGATCCAGGCGTGCAATCGGTCACGCGCATCTTTAATTACTACAAGCAACAGGGCATCGCCACGCAAGTGATGGGCGCCAGCTTCCGCAACGTGGGGCAGATCACGGCCTTGTCCGGCTGCGACTTGCTGACCATCAGCCCGGACTTGCTGGCCAAGCTGGAAGCGCTTGACGCGCCATTCGAGCGCGCGCTGGGCGGCGACCTGGGCGCGGCGCAGCCGGCCATCACGTATGACGAAGCCGCTTTCCGCTACGCCCTGAACGACGATGCGATGGCGACCGAAAAGCTGGCCGAAGGCATACGCGGCTTTGCCGTCGATGCGGGCAAGCTGGACGCCATGATTGAAAAGTTAAGAACTTAATAGTTTTTCACCCGTAGCACCGTTTGTTTTTACAATAAAAACCCTTGGAGATCCTCATGAAAAAAGTCATTACCGCCACCCTGCTGCTGTCCGCCGCCTGCGGCGCCTTTGCCGCCGACAAGCCATTGAAATCGATCGGCGTGAGCGTGGGCGACCTGGCCAACCCCTTCTTCGTGGCGATTGGCCGCGGCGCGGAAGAAAGTGCGAAAAAGCTCGGCGGCCCGGGCGTGAAAGTCACCACGGTGTCGAGCAAGTATGACCTGAACACCCAGGTGGACCAGATCGAAAACTTCATCGCCAACAAGACCGACATCATCATCCTGAACGCCGTCGATTCCAAGGGCATCGCACCGGCCATCAAGAAAGCGCGCAATGCGGGCGTGGTCGTGATCGCCGTCGACGTGGGTGCCGTGGGCGCCTCGGCCACCGTGATGTCCGACAACACCATGGCGGGCGACGTGTCGTGCGCCTACCTGGCCAAGCAGATCGGCGGCAAGGGCAATGTGGTGATCCTCAACGGCCCGCCGGTCACGTCCGTGATCGACCGCGTCAACGGCTGCAAGAAAACCCTGGCCGCGTTCAAGGATATCAAGATCCTGTCCGACAACCAGAACGCGGGCGGCAGCCGCGACGGCGGCATGACCGTGATGTCGAACTTGCTGACGGCCTATCCGAAGATCGACGCCGTATTCGCCATCAATGACCCGACGGGCATCGGCGCCGAACTGGCGATCAAGCAATCGAAGCGCACGGATGTCAAACTGATCACGGCCGTCGATGGCGCGCCCGATGGCCAGAACGCCCTGAAAAACAAGGCCGGCCTGTTTGCCGCCACCTCGGCACAAAACCCGTACCGCATGGCCACCGACGCCGTGCAGATGGGCTACGACATCATGAACGGCCGCACACCGAAACAGACCATGGTGCTGTTGCCGACGCCGGCCATCACCAAGGAAAACGTCGCCACCTACACTGGCTGGGTAAAGAACTGATCTGCCTGACCTGAACCACGTGTTGCCCTCCCCGGCCCCGGCCCAAGGGCGGGCAACAGTTTCAAAAGCAAGGAAGGACAGTCATGAGCGACGATATTATTTTTGAAATGCGCGGCATCGAGAAGCGCTTCGGTGCCACGCGCGCGCTGCGCGGCGTGCACCTGACGGTGCGCAGCGGTGAAATCCATGCCGTGATGGGCGAGAATGGCGCCGGCAAGAGCACCCTGATGAAGATTTTATCAGGCGTGTACACGCCGGACGCGGGCGAGATCATCCTCGACGGCAAGCCGATCAAGATCCGCAACCCGGGCGAGGCACGCGCGCTGGGCATCAACCTGATTTACCAGGAACTGAGCGTGGCCAAGAACATGACGGTGGCGCAGAACGTCTTCATGGGCAGCGAACCACAGGGACCGTTCTGGACCGTCAAGGGCGGCGAAATGCGCGCGCGCACGAATGCCATCCTGGCCGACCTCGGTTCCCGCTTTGACGCGGACACCATGGTGTCGACCCTGTCAATCGCCGAGCAGCAGCAGGTGGAAATCGCCCGTGCCCTCGTGCACGAAAGCCGCATCCTGATCATGGACGAGCCCACTGCCGCCCTGTCCGACCGGGAAACCGAACAATTGTTCCGCATCATCGAAGAACAGCGCGACAAGGGCCTGGCCGTGCTGTACATCAGCCACCGCATGGCCGAGGTGGAGCGCCTGGCGCGCCGCATCACGGTGCTGCGCGACGGCGCCTATGTAGGCGAACTGGGCAAGGACGAACTGGATCAAAAGAAAGTCGTGCAAATGATGGTGGGCCGCCCCGCCGACGACTTTTATTCACACCAGCGGCGCACCACGCGGGGCGCCGAGCGCCTGCGCGTGGAAAACGTGGGCGGCGGCAAGGTCAAGCCCGCCTCGTTCAGCCTGCATGCGGGCGAAGTGACGGGACTAGCCGGCCTGGTCGGCGCGGGCCGCACGGAACTGGCGCGGTTGATCTTTGGCGCCGACAAGAAGCAATCGGGGCAAGTGTGGCTCGACGGCCAGGAAGTACACATCAAGCAACCGCTGGCAGCCATCCGCCACGGCATCGGCTACCTGCCGGAAGACCGCAAGAGCCTGGGCCTGTTCATGCAATTGTCGGCCATGGAAAACATGTCGATGAATATCCTGTCCAGGCACTCCACGGCAGGCGTGGTCAACCGTGGCGCCCTGACGCAGCTCACGCGCGAGGCGATCAGCAACCTGAACGTCAAGGTCTCGGGGCCGGACGGCATCGTGGGGGGATTGTCCGGCGGCAACCAGCAGAAAGTCTTGCTGGCGCGCTGGCTGGCCATTGCACCGAAAGTGCTGATCCTCGACGAACCGACACGGGGCGTGGACGTGGGCGCGAAGAGCGAAATTTACAAGATCATCCACCAGCTGGCGGACGCGGGCACGGCCGTGCTGTGCATTTCCAGCGAACTGGCCGAGCTGGTCGGCATTTGCGACCGCGTGATGGTGATGTGCGAAGGACGCCTGACGGGCGAAGTGACGGGCGACGACATTACGCAGGAAAACATTCTCGCCTATGCCACGCAGCTGGAAGCGGCATAAGAATAATCAACAGGAGATAGCAAATCATGACAACTACCACCAGCGGCGCCACGCGCGCCGGCGAACCCTTCAATGCCTCGAACCTGATGCGCCGCCTGGGCATGCTGCCCGTGCTGGTGGTGCTCTACCTGGCCATGTACGGCCTGACCGTGTATTTCTCGGCCGATGGCACGTCGACCTTCATGACCAGCAACAACACCATGAACATCTTCCGCCAGGTGTCGATCAATATCGTGCTGGCGTCCGGCATGACCTTCGTCATTCTCACCAGTGGCATCGATTTATCGGTCGGCTCCGTGCTGGCCGTCTCGGCCGTGGCAGGCATGCTGATGTCCTTGTCGGCGCAGTTCGCCGGCTTTTCGATCCCCACGTTTTTGATCGTCGGCTTGCTGCTGGGCGCGCTCAATGGCGTGCTGGTGGCCCTCGTCGGCCTGAACCCCTTCGTCGTCACCCTGGGCACCATGACGGCCCTGCGCGGTGCGGCCTATCTGCTGGCCGACGGCACCAGCGTGCTGAACACGGAAATCCCCAGCTTCGAATGGATGGGCAACGGCAGCTTCCTGGCCGTGCCCTGGCTGATCTGGCTGGCGGCGGCCGTCGTCGTGCTGACGTGGTTTATCCTGCGCAAGACGACCCTGGGCCTGCATATCTACGCCGTCGGCGGCAATATCCAGGCGGCGCGCTTGACGGGCATCAAGGTCGGCCTCGTCTTGATGTTTGTCTACACGATCAGCGGCCTGTTCGCCGGCCTGGGCGGCGCCATGTCGGCCAGCCGTTTGTATGCGGCCAACGGCAACTGGGGTACCGGTTATGAACTCGATGCCATCGCGGCCGTCGTGCTGGGCGGCACCAGCCTGATGGGCGGCGTGGGTTCCGTCTGGGGCACCGTCATCGGCGCCCTGATCATCGGCGTGATGAACAATGGCTTGACAATTCTGGGCCTGTCGTCGTTCTGGCAGTATGTGGCGAAGGGTGTCGTGATCGTGCTGGCCGTGATCCTGGATAAATGGCGCCAGTCGCACGCGCAGAATTAAACCCTTAACCCATGAACTGCCGGGGTCGGACCCTGTAGGGTCCGACCCCAGTCCTTGCTCCTGGGTTAACGCTTAAAACACCAGCCGCATCTCCACATGCGCAATCCCCGCCTCTTCAAATTGTTCTCCCTGCTGCACGAAACCGTGGCGCGCATAGAATGGCGCGGCCACGGTTTGCGCGTTCAGCACCACCGCTGCATCGCCCCGTTCGCGCGCCTTGTCCATCAGCAAGGTCAGGATGGCACCGCCCACGCCCGTGCCGCGGCCCGGCTGGCGCACGGCCATGCGACCAATATGGCCGTCCGGCAATAATCGGCCCGTGCCGATGGCCTTGCCCGCGTCGTCATAGGCGACGGCGTGCAGGCAGACGGCGTCCATGTCGTCGAGTTCGATCTCGGCCGGCACTTTCTGTTCATCGACGAAAACTTCAAAACGGATGGCGGTGGCGTCGGGGCCCAGGGTGGCCCAGTCGCCGAGGCGGATGGTGTGCTTGGTCATGATGTAATGGAGAAAGAGACAGGCCGTTATTGTCGCACGGCCCGCCTTTCCACAGAGAGATCAGCTGAGCTTGACCAACTGCTTGCCGAAGTTGCGGCCTTTCAACAGGCCGATGAACGCTTCCGGTGCGTTGGCCAGGCCGTCGGCCACGGATTCGCGGAATTTCAGCTTGCCCGTCGCCACCAGGGTACCCAGTTCCGCCAGGCCTTGCGGCCAGAATTCCGGCTGCTCCGAGACGATGAAGCCACGCACGGTGAGGCGGTTGGTGAGGATCAGGCGCGCGTTGTCGAGCGGCGTCGGTTCGCCGTTGTAGCCGGCGATCCAGCCGCACACGGCCACGCGACCAAACGGATTGGTGCGCGCCAGGGCCGCATCGAAGATGGCGCCGCCCACGTTTTCATAGATGGCGTCGATGCCGTCCGGCGTCGCCGCCGCCAGGTCGGCCTCCAGATTGCCCGCCTTGTAGTCGACGCAGGCATCGAAACCCAGTTCCTTGACGACATACGCGCATTTTTCTGCCCCGCCGGCGATACCGACCACCCTGCAGCCTTTCAGTTTCGCCAACTGGCCCACCACGCTGCCCACGGCGCCGCTGGCCGCCGACACCACCACGGTTTCGCCCGCTTTCGGCGCCATGATCTGGTTCAAGCCATACCAGGCTGTCATGCCCGGCATGCCGACGGCACCCAGGTAGGCCGAGGCGGGAATATGCGTCGTGTCGACCTTGCGCAGCATGGTGCCATCCGATACGGCCACTTCCGTCCAGCCCAGGGTCCCCACGACGGTGTCGCCCACGACAAACTTCGGATGCTTCGATTCCAGCACCACGCCCACCGTGCCACCGATCATGGTTTCATCGAGCGCTTGCGGCGCCGCATAGCTTTTATTGGCGCTCATGCGCCCGCGCATGTAGGGATCGAGCGACAGGTACTGGTTGCGCACCAGCAATTCGCCATCCTTGATGGCGGGAATGTCTTTCGTTTCCAGACGGAAGTTATCTGGCTGCACTTCGGCTGTCGGGCGCGAGGCGAGGACGATGCATTGGTAGGTGCTCATGAATGCTCCTTGTTGGACGAACAATCTAAACCCTAGAGCAAAGACCGGGGTCAGACCCTCAGGGTCTGACCCCAGCCCTTCGCTTTGGGGTTAACGGGTTTTCAAATCTCGTAGTCCATGCACTGCCGCGCCTCCCGCACGGCCCCAAAAAACGGCTTGATTTTCACGTGCTCGGGATGGTTCTGGTAGGCGTCGAGCGCAGCGCGGCTGGCGAACTCGCTGTACAGGACGATGTCGTAGGTCGCTTCCAGGCCAGGCTGGGCCACGGCCGCTTCGAATTTCAATATGCCGGGGACCAGGTCCGAACAGGAATCGAGCAAGGCTTTCAGTTTCAAGGCGTTCGTGGCGCGGTCGGCGCCCTCGGCGTGGTCTAACAGTTTCCAGAAAACGATGTGCTTGATCATGGTGGCAGGCTAGGTTGTTTATCAATGAAGCATTACTGTAACCGCTATCGGCGCGCCTTGCAGGAACAGGGCAGGCAATGCAAGCGGGCGGCCCTGGAAGCCGCCCGCAGACTGGGTTCAAGCAAACATCACAGCACTTCGAACAGGCCAGCCGCGCCTTGGCCGCCGCCGATGCACATGGTCACCACCACGTATTTGACGCCACGGCGCTTGCCTTCGATCAGGGCGTGACCCGTCAGGCGCGCGCCCGACACGCCGTACGGATGGCCCACGGCAATCGCGCCGCCGTTCACATTCAGGCGCTCCATGGGAATGCCCAGGGTGTCGGCGCAATACAGCACTTGCACGGCAAATGCCTCGTTGAGTTCCCACAGGCCGATGTCGGCGACAGTCAAGCCCGCCTTTTTCAGCAGTTTCGGAATCGCGTAGACGGGGCCGATGCCCATTTCATCGGGTTCGCAGCCGGCCACAGCGAAGCCGCGGAAGATGCCCAGCGGCTGCAATCCTTTTGCTTCCGCCACTTTCGCATTCATGACGATGGCCATCGAAGCGCCGTCGGAAAACTGGCTGGCATTGCCGGCGCTGATGACGCCGCCCGGCATGGCCGGACGGATCTTGGCTACGCCTTCGTAGGTGGTATCAAAGCGGATGCCTTCGTCGCTGGAGATCGTCACTTCGCGCGACACCAGCATGCCGCTGGCCTTGTCGGCCACGCCCATGATGGTCGTCATCGGCACGATTTCCGCGTCGAACAGGCCGGCCGCCTGGGCGCTTGCTGCACGCTGCTGGCTTTGCGCGCCATACACATCCTGGCGCTCGCGCGAAATCTGGTAGCGCTTGGCCACGGTTTCGGCCGTCTGCAGCATGGGCCAGTACACTTCCGGCTTGTGCTGCTGCAGCCAGACATCGCGGTACATATGTGTATTCATTTCATTTTGCACGCAGGAAATCGATTCCACGCCGCCCGCCGCGTAAATATCGCCTTCGCCGGCGATGATGCGCTGCGCCGCCAGGGCGATGGCCTGCAAGCCCGAGGAACAAAAGCGGTTGACGGTCATGCCGGCCGTCGTGACGGGGCAGCCGCCGCGCAAGGCCACCTGGCGCGCGATGTTGCCGCCCGTGGCGCCTTCGGGGAAGGCGCAACCGACCAGCACGTCTTCCACTTCCTCCGCCTCGATGCGCGCGCGCTCGATGGCAGCGGCCAGCACGTGGCCGCCCAGGGTGGCGCCGTGCGTCATGTTGAACGCGCCTTTCCAGGACTTGGCCAGGCCCGTGCGGGCGGTCGATACGATGACGGCTTCATTCATGCTGTGTCTCCTTGTGGGAATGTTATGTGGTCAATGATGGGTCATTCATGCTGTCTCGGAAGCAGAATAGCACATTTAAGTACGGTCGTTCGCAAAGTTGTGACGGATGGTAATTTGTAAGCTTGGCGTAAGTTTCAAGCAAGCATGACGTAAGGTTCGAAGAACACACTCGCCCCAAGCTGTTGCAAGAATGGTCAAAAAGACCTCGGCACCAGTTCACTATAAAACATAGGGAGACAAACCATGGCATCACCATCCGGCTCGGCCGACGTACGGAAATTTTCCACCAAGGGAACGCCGATTACACCCGAGGAACGCAAGGTCATCTTTGCGTCATCCTTGGGCACGGTCTTTGAATGGTACGATTTTTACCTGTACGGTTCGCTCGCATCCATCATCGCCAAGCAATTCTTCATCGGCGACCCCACCACCACCTTCATCTTCGCGCTGCTGGCCTTTGCCGCCGGCTTCATCGTGCGTCCGTTCGGCGCGCTGGTCTTTGGCCGCCTGGGCGACATGATCGGCCGCAAGTACACCTTCCTGATCACGATTTTGATCATGGGCGGCTCTACCTTCATCGTCGGCTTGTTGCCGGGCCATGCCTCCATCGGCATCGCCGCACCGATCATCCTCGTCATCCTGCGCATCCTGCAAGGCCTGGCGCTGGGCGGCGAATACGGCGGCGCAGCCACCTATGTGGCCGAGCACGCACCTGAAGGCAAGCGCGGCGCATTTACGGCGTGGATACAGACGACGGCAACCCTGGGCTTCTTCCTGTCGCTGATGGTCATCCTGGGCACCCGCCTGGCCACGGGTGAAAAAGAGTTCGAAGCCTGGGGCTGGCGCGTGCCTTTCCTCGTCTCCGTCATCCTGCTGGGTATTTCCGTGTGGATCCGCCTGGCCATGAATGAATCGCCTGCATTTGCCAAGATGAAGGCCGAGGGCAAGACCTCGAAAGCGCCGCTGACGGAAGCGTTCGGCAAGTGGAAGAACCTGAAGATCGTCATCCTGGCCCTGGTCGGCCTGACCGCCGGCCAGGCCGTCGTGTGGTACACGGGCCAGTTCTACGCCCTGTTCTTCATGATCCAGACCCTGAAAGTGGACCTGGCAACGGCCAACGTGCTGGTCGCCATCGCCCTGCTGCTGGCCACGCCGTTCTTCCTGTTCTTCGGCAGCCTGTCCGACCGCATCGGCCGCAAGTACATCATCCTCGGCGGCTGCCTGATCGCTGCCCTGACTTACTTCCCCATCTTCAGCGGCCTGACCCACTTCGCCAATCCGCAGCTGGAAGCGGCACTGAAGAACTCGCCAGTGGTGGTGGTGGCCGATCCCGCATCGTGCCACTTCCAGTTCAACCTGACGGGCCAGAAGAAATTCCCGTCCTCGTGCGACATCGCCACGGCTTTCCTGTCGAACAGCTCGGTGAACTACACGAAGGAAGACGCACCGGCCGGCAGCGTGGCCAAGGTACGCATCGGCACCAAGGAATTGACCTCGTTTAACGCCGTCATGACGGCCGACGGCTTGAATTTCGACGCGGACAGCAAAGCCAAGGAAGCGGCGTTCAAGAAAGAAATCGGCGCCGGCGTCAAGGAAGCGGGCTACCCGGCCAAGGCCGACCCTGACCAGATCAACAAGCCGATGGTAGTCTTGCTGCTGTTCATCCTGGTGCTGTATGTGACCATGGTGTATGGCCCGATCGCTGCCATGCTGGTGGAAATGTTCCCGACGCGTATACGTTACACCTCGATGTCCCTGCCCTACCATATCGGTAACGGCTGGTTCGGCGGCTTGCTGCCGACCACGGCCTTCGCGCTGGTGGCCTTCAAGGGCGACATCTATTACGGCCTGTGGTACCCGATCGTCATCGCCCTGGCGACGGTGGTCATCGGCACCCTGTTCGTCAAGGAAACCAAGGATAACAATATCTACGCCGACGATTGATACGGCGCCAGCCCCGGCCGCAATGCCGGGGCCCGCAATGCAAAACGCCGCTGACTGGTCAGCGGCGTTTTTTTATGTGGCGTATATGGCGGCAGGCTTACTTGTCGTTTTTCTTTTTCAGCTGGTCGCGCTGCTGCACGTATTCCTGGTAGCTGGTCTGGTTGCGCTTGCGGCAGGCATTGCGGTCGTCGAAATTGTTCAGGCTATTGCAATACTCACCGATCTTGTCCCGGTTCGCGTCATACAAGACTTCGCAGCCGGTCATGGCCAGCAAGAAGGGAACGATCAGATATTTCATTGCTACTCTCATGGATAGGGACGAAATTGCGCGAAAAAACACCATATTGCCCACTGGATAAGCGAGCAAGCTTTATCTTAACGCGATCCTGACGGAAAGTACAAGCGCTCGGTATTAGTGGAAGAGATCAGGGCAGTGCGGCGCCCTGCCCGTCCAACGCGTCGTTCAACAGCGGATTGCCGGCCGCAAACGCCGCCAGGTGTTCCAGCAGCACGCGCACACGGGCCGGCAGGTAGCGCCGCTGCGTCCAGACGGCATACACATGGCGCGGCTGCGGCATCCAGTCGGGCAGCACGCGCACCAGCGAACCACGCGCCACTTCGTCGCGGCATTGCAAGAGCGGACACAGCAAAATGCCGATGCCCGCGTCCGCCATCTCCACGGCCAGGCGCATTTCATTGACGCGCAGGCGCGCCTGCGGCTCGATCACCATTTCGGCGCCGTCGCCGGGCCGCCGCAAGCGCCAGCTGCGCAGCGGTTCGGCCACGATCAGCTCGTGCCTTTCCAATTCCTGCAAGTCGCGCGGCACGCCGGCGCGCGCCAGGTAGGCGGGCGCGGCCACCATTACCAGCGCGGCGCTGCCCAGCCGGCGCTGCATCAGCGAGGAATCGTCGAGCGCGCCCACGCGGATGGCCAGGTCGGCGCCGCTGCCCACCAGGTCTTGCAGCAGGTTCGACAGTTCCAGCTCCAGGCGGATGTCCGGATACTGCTGCATGAAGCTGACCCAGGCTGGCGTCAGCAAGCCGCTGGCGAAGTTCACGGGCGCCAGCACGCGGATGCTGCCCGAGACGGCCGACAGGCTGGCGTCGAGCTGCTGCGTCGCTTGCCGCAAGGCGTGTACCAGGGGACGGCACTGCTCGTAGTATTGCCAGCCTTCCGCCGTCGGCTGCAAGCGGCGCGCGCTGCGGTTGAGCAAGCGGTAGCCCAGCTGGCTTTCCAGCTTTTGCAGCCGGCGCGTGACGGTAGCGGCGGGCAAGTCTTCCTTGACGGCCGCCGCATGCAGGCTGCCCGCCTCCACGATGGCGACAAACAGGGCTAGATCATCGAGCATGATTCGTCGAACATGATTGCATTTTCGGAATTTGAAATTAAAAATATGGCTCTAGTATAGATTGCTGCAAGTCGTTACGCTGGCATCTTTCCACTATTTTGAAAGCACGCCATGTCCGATGCCCTGCGCCTGCGCTGCACGTTCGCCTTCCTGATGTCGCTGGTGATGACCCTGCTGATGAGCGCCTGGGTCACCTGGCTCAATATCGGCCTGCAGGCGGACTTCCTGCCCCGCTGGCGCCATGCGTTTTTTGCCGCCTGGCCCGTGGCCTTCTGCGCCGTGATGCTGTTCGCGCCGCGCGTGCAGCTGATGAGCCGCAGTATCGTGGCCCGGCTCGCCAGCCAGCCTTAACCGGCAGTCGTCCGCCGCCTGTATCACTCGGTTACTTCGGCCCACGGCCGTCCTGATCCGGGCTATGCTATGGCCGTCCTTGTTTTTACAGTGGAATGCCCATGCTCGATCACGTTTCCCTTACCGTTGCCGACCTGGAGCGCGCCGAGCGCTTCTACGATGCCATCTTCGCCGCGCTGGGCGTGCCCAAGGTGGGCAGCGACCATGCCCATGCGTGGATAGGCTACGGCGAGCGCAGCGATGCCGAGCACCCCGAACGCAGCTATTTTTCCGTGCGCCTGGGCCCCAGGCCCGACGACGCGCCACGCCGCCACTGCTGCTTCAAGGCCGCCTCCCGCGCGGCCGTGGAAGCGTTCTGGCATGCGGGTCTAGCGCATGGCGGCATCGACCTGGGTGCGCCCGGCCTGCGCCACTATCACGCCAGCTATTACGCGGCCTTCCTGTTCGATCCGGACGGCAACCGCATCGAAGCCGTCTGCCATCGCGCCGACGCTGGCTGACAGCACGGGAAATCCGCCTCTGTTCGGCGTTTCCACTTCCCTGCGATTTGCCTATAATGGCTGGCACGCCATACCGGTCCCCGTTCCGAGCACCAAGAAGGAAATTCATGCATCATCTATTCGTCGGCCGCCCCGCGCGCACCATGCTCCTCTCCAGCGCCGGCTTGCTGCTGGCCGGCTGTTTTTCCGGCTGCTCCCTGCTGCCGTCGTCGCCGGCCACGCCAGGCGTGCCCGCCACGGCCGCCCTGCCCGACGCCAGCATCGCCTATGCCTTGAGTGGCCAGGGCGGCTTGCCCGTGGTATTTCAGTCAGCCATGGGTGACGGCAAGGATGTGTGGGCCAAGGTGGTGCCCGAAGTGGCCAAACAGCACCGCGTGCTCGTCTACGACCGTCCCGGCTATGGCGACAGCAAGAAAACCACCACGCCGCGCGACCCGTGCACCATTGCCGCCCAGCAGCGCGCCCTGCTGGCGCAAGCGGGCCTGAAACCGCCGTATGTGCTGGTGGGCCACGGTTTGGGCGGGCTGTACCAGTATGTGTATGCCAGGCTGTACCCGCAGGACGTGGCCGGCCTGGTCTTGCTCGACCCCACGCACCCGCAGCAATGGAACCGCATGCAAACGGATGCGTCCACCTACGCCATGCTCGTGAAGACGCGGCGCAAACTCATGTTCAACAGTACGGAATCGGCCGAATTCGATGCCCAGACGCAATGCCTGCAGCACGTCGACATGGCCAGTCCCCTGCGCGTGCCCGCCATGCTGCTGGTGCGCGACAAGTTCGGCATCGAGGAAATGGGCTCGTTTGAGAACGTGGTGCGGGCCCAGGAAAAGGATTGGCAGCGCCTGTCCGGCGCGCCAGCCATCGAGCGCATCACGGGCGCCGGCTACTACATCCAGAAAGACAACCCCGTCATCGTCAACGAGGCGGTCAAGATGGTGGCAAAGAAGAAATAAAAAAAGGGCAGAGAAATCTGCCCTTTGCTTTTCAGCAGTCCGTCATCAGCTATTGAAACCCTTGCCTTCGCCCGCCAGTTTCACCAGCAGCGGCGCCGGCGTCCACGCTTCGCCGTGGCGGCCTTTCTCGTAGCCGGCAATCGTATCGAGCACGTTCGGCAAGCCCACCGTGTCCGCATAGAACATGGGGCCGCCGCGGAACAGAGGGAAGCCGTATCCCGTCAGATACACCATGTCGATGTCCGAGGCGCGCAGGGCGATGCCCTCTTCCAGGATGCGCGCGCCTTCATTGACCAGCGCATACACGAGGCGTTCGACGATTTCCTGGTCGCTGATTTTGCGCCGCGCCACGCCGATGTCCTGCGAATGCTGCACAACCATAGCGTTGACCTGCTCCGACGGATACGCCTTGCGGTCGCCCGGCTTGTAGTCATACCAGCCGGCGCCCGTCTTCTGGCCGTAGCGACCCAATTCGCACAGCAAATCGGCCGTCTTTGAATACGTCACTTCCGGTTTTTCCACGTAGCGGCGCTTGCGGATGGCCCAGCCGATGTCGTTGCCGGCCAGGTCGCCCATGCGGAACGGGCCCATGGCGAAGCCGAATTTCTCCACCGCCTTGTCGACTTGCTCCGGCAAGCAGCCTTCTTCCAGCAGGAAACCGGCTTGCCGGCTGTATTGCTCGATCATGCGGTTGCCGATGAAACCGTCGCACACGCCCGAGACGACGCCCGTCTTCTTCAGTTTTTTCGACAGCGCCAGCGCCGTGGCCAGCACATCCTTGCCCGTTTCCTTGCCACGGACGATTTCCAGCAGTTTCATGACGTTCGCGGGGCTGAAGAAATGCGTACCGATCACGTCTTGCGGGCGCTGGGTGAACGCGGCGATCTTGTCCAGGTCCAACGTGGACGTGTTCGAGGCGAGGATGGCGCCCGGCTTCATGACGGCGTCGAGCTGCCTGAACACGGTCTCCTTGACGCCCAGTTCTTCGAAGACGGCTTCGATGACGATGTCGGCTTGCGCGATGTCGGCATACGCCAGCGTGCCGCTGACCAGGGCGATGCGCTGCTCGGCCTTCTCTTGCGTGAGCTTGCCCTTTTTCACCGTGTTCTCGTAATTCTTGCGGATGGTGGCCAGGCCCTTGTCCAGCGCTTCCTGCTTTGTTTCCAGCAGCATCACGGGAATGCCCGCGTTGGCAAAGTTCATGGCGATACCGCCGCCCATGGTGCCGGCGCCCACGATGGCCGCGCTGGCGATGCTGCGCACGGGCGTGTCGGCCGGCACGTCGGGCACCTTGCTGGCGATCCTCTCGGCAAAGAAGGCATGGCGCAAGGCTTTCGACTCGGGCGACTGCACCAGCTGCATGAACAGTTCGCGCTCGTACTTCAAGCCATCGTCGAATTTCATCGTCACGGCGGCCGCCACGGCATCGACGCATTTCAGCGGTGCGGGGAACGGGCCGGACATGGCTTTGACGGTATTGCGCGAAAACTGCAGGAACGCTTCGTGGTTCGGGTAATCGACCTTGCGTTCGCGCACTTTCGGCAGCGGGCGCACATCGGCCACTTTCGTGGCGAAGGCCACGGCGGCTTGCAACAAGTCGGCGCCGGGGGCGATGACTTCGTCGAACAGGGCCGTGCCGGCCAGTTTCTCGGACGCCACGGGCGTGCCCGAGACGATCATGTTGAGGGCCATTTCCAGGCCCAGCACGCGCGGCAGGCGCTGCGTGCCGCCCGCGCCCGGCAAGATGCCGAGCTTGACTTCCGGCAAGGCCATCTGCGCGCCCGGCGCGGCCACGCGGTAGTTGCAGCCCAGCGCCAGCTCCAGGCCGCCGCCCATGCAGACGCTGTGGATGGCCGCCACCACCGGCTTGGTCGATTGCTCGACGACGTTGATCAGGGTGTGCAGGGTCGGTTCCGTGAGCGCCTTGGGCGAATTGAATTCCTTGATATCGGCGCCGCCCGAAAAGGCCTTGCCGGCGCCCGTGATGACGATGGCTTTGACGGCCTCGTCCGCCAGCGCCTGGCGGATGCCCGCCACGGCGGCCGTGCGCGTAGCCAGGCCCAGTCCATTGACGGGCGGATTGGCGAGGGTAATGACGGCAACAGCGCCGTTCACTTGATATTCAGCACTCATGTCTCTTCCTTACTGGTGTATTGGTGTTTACTTGGCGATGAGGTGGTTGCAAGGGATGAAGCTTCACTATACCGCATAAAAGAACGCTCGTATTATTTTTGTCGCGGCGCGCGCAGCGCCGGGGCCGACCATCATGGTATAACAGCGCTCCCTCCTTGCGCGCCGCCTCGATTACATGCCGGGCAGTTGGTGGCCCTTGAACTGCTCGCGCAACTTGTTCTTCTGGATCTTGCCCGTGGCGCCCATGGGCAAGGCGTCGATGAACAGCACGTCGTCCGGCGTCCACCACTTGGCGATCTTGCCCTCGAAGAACTGCAACAAAACCTCGCGCGTGACCGCCATGCCGGGGCGCAACACCACCACCAGCACGGGCCGTTCATCCCATTTCGGGTGGAACACGCCGATGCAGGCGGCCTGCAGCACGGCCGGATGGGCCATGGCCAGGTTTTCCAGGTCGATGGTGCCGATCCACTCGCCACCCGACTTGATCACATCCTTGCTGCGGTCCGTGATCTGCATGTAGCCATCGGCATCGATGGTGGCCACGTCGCCCGTGGGGAACCAGCCATCCTGCAGCACGTCGCCGCCCTCGTTCTTGTAGTACGACGAGATGATCCACGGCCCTTTCACCAGCAAATGGCCGTAACTGATGCCATCCCACGGCAATTCCTTGCCGTCGTCATCGACGATCTTCATGTCCACGCCGTAGATCGCATGGCCCTGCTTTTGCAGGATCTTGCGCTGTTCGTCCTTCGGCAAGTCCAGATGCTTGGTCTGCAAGCCGCCCGCCGTGCCCAGCGGCGACATTTCCGTCATGCCCCAGGCGTGGATGACTTCGATGTCGAACTTGTCGATCAGGGTATCCATCATGGCCGGCGGGCACGCGGCACCGCCGATCACCGTGCGGCGGAAGCTGGAAAATTTCAAGTCATTCTGCAGCGCATGGTTCAGCAAACCCAGCCAGACGGTGGGTACGCCGGCCGAGAACGTCACTTTTTCCGCCTCGAACAATTCATACAGCGACTTGCCATCGAGCGCCGCGCCGGGAAAGACCATGCGCGCGCCGGACAGGGGCACGGAATACGGCAAGCCCCAGGCATTCACGTGAAACATGGGCACCACGGGCAGCACGGTATCGGAAGCGCGCACGTTCAGGCCGCTGGGCATGGCCGAGGCATACGCGTGCAGCACGGTCGAGCGGTGCGAATACAGGGCGCCCTTCGGGTTGCCCGTCGTGCCGGACGTATAGCACAGGGTGGCGGCCGCATTCTCGTCGAACAGGGGCCACGTGTAATCGTCGGAATGCGTGGCGATCAAGTCTTCATAGCACAGCAGGTCGGGGATGCTGCTGCTGGCGGGCATCCGCTCGCGGTCGCACATCAGCACGAAATGACGCACAAAGGTGCAGTCGGCGGCGATCTTTTCCACCACGGGCAAGAAGGTCAGGTCGAACAGCAGTACCTGGTCTTCGGCATGGTTCGAGATATAGGCGATCTGGTCGGGAAACAGGCGCGGATTGATGGTGTGCAGCACGGCACCAGAGCCGGACACGGCATAATAGGCTTCCAGGTGGCGATAGCCATTCCAGGCCAGCGTGGCGACCCGGTCGCCCATGCCGACACCGAGGCCATGCAAGGCATTGGCCAGACGGCGCGCGCGCTGATGGCAATCGCGGTAGGTGTAGCGGTGCATATCGCCCTCCACCCGCCGCGAAATGATTTCGCTGCCTGCATAATGACGCGCTGCAAACTCGATAATGCTGGAAATCAGCAGGGGCTGATTCATCATCTGGCCCATCACTGGACTCAAGGGAAATGCCGACATCGTGTCTCCTGGGGTGGCTACTCGGTTATTGTAGGAATTTAAAGATTTTCCCTAGTTTCGTACGGTCGTGCGGAAATCGTCAACGCATTTCGATATTGCATTGCAGCATGGAATTTTTGATTCCGTTTTTTGCGGTGCCGGCGTCCGGTACGGACCTTCGCGCCGTGCGGTAAAATCGTGTTCCAGCCTGGCGCACCTTGCCGGCGCATCTACTTGAATGGAATCGCCATCACCGCTCATACCTTACCACTGGACAATGCCTTTGCGGCCTTGCCGCCCGCGTTCTATACGCGGCTGATGCCCACGCCCTTGCCCGCGCCCTACTTCGTCGCCGCCAGCGCGCCGGCGGCAAGCCTGATCGGCCTCGATGCCGCGCGCCTGGCGCAAGCCGATTATGTGGAGCTGCTGATCGGCAATACCGTCGCCGAGCGCTCGCTGCCCCTGTCGGCCGTGTATTCGGGCCACCAGTTCGGCGTCTGGGCCGGCCAGCTGGGCGATGGGCGCGCCATCCTGCTGGGCGATATCGCCACCGAACACGGCCCGATGGAGCTGCAGCTGAAAGGCGCCGGCGCCACGCCGTATTCGCGCATGGGCGACGGACGCGCCGTGCTGCGCTCGTCCATCCGCGAATTCCTGTGCTCGGAAGCCATGGCCGCGCTGGGCATTCCCACCTCGCGCGCGCTGTCCATCATGGGTTCGCAGCAAGGCATCATGCGCGAAACGGTGGAAACGGCGGCTGTCGTCACGCGCATGGCGCACAGTTTCGTGCGCTTCGGCTCCTTCGAGCACTGGTTTTACCGCAAGAAGCCGGACGAGTTGAAAATCCTCGCCGATTACGTCATCGACGGCTTTTATCCCCATTTGCGCGCCGCATCAAATCCGTATCAAGCCTTGCTGGCCGAGGTGTGCGTGCGCACGGCGCACATGATCGCGCAATGGCAAGCCGTGGGCTTCATGCATGGCGTGATGAACACGGACAATATGTCGATCCTGGGCCTGACGCTCGATTACGGCCCGTTCGGCTTCATGGAAGCGTTCGATACCGAGCACATCTGCAACCATACGGACCAGCAGGGCCGCTATTCCTACGCCAATCAGCCACAAGTGGGCCACTGGAATTGCTATGCGCTGGGCCAGGCGCTGCTGCCGCTGATCGGCGAAGTGGAACTGGCGCAGGCGGCGCTGGACAGCTACCAACCCGCCTTTGCGGAGAAGATGAATGCCTTGCTGCGCGCCAAGCTGGGCTTGCAGACGAGCCAGGACGACGATACGGCGCTGTTCGACAGCATGTTTGCGCTGATGCAAGCCAATCACGTGGATTTCACCAACTTCTTCCGCGCCCTGGCGACACTGCAGGTGGCCGCCCCCGAGCACGACACGGCGCTGCGCGACCTGTTCATCGACCGCCCCGCCTTCGATGCCTGGGCCGTCACGTACCGCGCGCGCCTGTTGCAAGAGCATAGCGTCGATGCCGAACGGCAAGCGGCCATGAACGGCGTCAACCCGAAATACGTGCTGCGCAACTACCTGGCGCAAGTGGCCATCGAAAAAGCCCAGCAGCAGGACTACACGGAAGTGGCGAAATTGCTGGAAATATTGCAAAAGCCATTTGACGAACAGCCCGAACACCAGCACTATGCGGCCCTGCCGCCCGACTGGGCCAGCCACCTTGAAGTCAGTTGCTCATCCTGAGGTACTACCATGACCACGAATAAAGTCAAGAAAACCGACGCCGAATGGCGCGCCATGCTCGATTCCATGCAATACGAAGTCACGCGCCATGCGGCCACGGAACGGGCCTTCACGGGCAAGTTCTGGGACCACCATGCACATGGCATCTACACCTGCGTCTGCTGCAACACGCCCTTATTTGCCTCGGACACGAAGTTCGATTCCGGCTGCGGCTGGCCCAGCTATTTCCAGGCCCTGGACCCGGAGAATGTGACGGAGATTGTCGACCGTACCCACGGCATGCTGCGCACGGAAATCGTCTGCGCCGTCTGCGACGCCCACCTGGGCCACGTCTTCCCGGACGGCCCGCCGCCGACCGGCTTGCGCTATTGCATCAACTCGGCATCGTTGCGCTTCGATCCGCAGCCTTGAGACGCCAGTATGGCCTGGGAGCGCCACGGTTGCTCCTAAGCCATTCCTAAGATGATTTTAATAAGACCAGTGTAAAGTCTCGCCATGAAATTTCTATTCGACCTATTCCCCCTGATCGCCTTCTTCGCCGCCTTCAAACTGGGCGGCATGTATGAAGCGGCCACGCACGATTTCGTGCAGCAATATTTGTCCGGCTTCGTGTCTGGCGGCCTGATCAAGGCTGACCAGGCGCCATGGATACTCGCCACCCTCGTCGGCATCGTCGCCACCGCCTGCCAGGTCAGCTATCTGCTGCTGCGCGGGCGCAAGGTGGACGGCATGCTGTGGCTGTCGCTGTTCATCTTTGTCGTGTTCGGCGGCGCCAGCATTTATCTGCATGACGATTTCTTCCTGAAATGGAAGCCGACCCTGATCTACTGGCTGTCCGGCCTGGCCCTGCTGATCGCCCATGTGGGCTTCAAGAAAAACCTGATCCGCAAGACCATGGAAGCGCAAGTGCAATTGCCTGATGCCGTCTGGAACCAGTTGCTGGCGGCATGGATCATTTTCTTTGGCGCCATCGGCGCGCTCAATTTGTTCGTCGCCTTCGTGCTGT
This sequence comes from Janthinobacterium sp. SUN073, assembly GCF_030397665.1. Lineage (GTDB taxonomy): Bacteria > Pseudomonadota > Gammaproteobacteria > Burkholderiales > Burkholderiaceae_D > Janthinobacterium. Next base: position 281,529 of record NZ_JAPUBT010000002.1, read on the forward strand.
ACAAGGGCGACATGGCCGCCTGGGTCAGTTTTAAAGCGTTTGGCGCGACGGGCATCTTCTTTGCCTTCATCGTGGCGCAAACCCTGTTCCTCGCCAAACATATCAAGGAAGACGCATGATGAATACCACCACCGAGAATACTTCGCCGGAGACGCGCATGCAGCGCATTCGTACCCGCCTGGAAACGGCACTTTCACCTCTGGAATGCGTGCTGGAAGACGACTCGGCGCGCCACCGGGGCCATGCGGGCGCCGCCTCGGGCGGAGGTCATTACAATCTACGCATTATTTCTAGTCAATTTGAGGGGCTCAGGCTCGTCATGCGCCATCGACTGGTGTATGATTCCGTGCACGATATGATGCATAATGAGATACATGCATTGGCGATTGTGGCCCTGGCGCCGTCCGAAGTAGTGTAAGGATGGCGTTTTGGTGTACCCGAGCCATGTTATCAATTTCTTTCCATGCGTTTTTTACGAAACTTTCCCTAACAGGATTTAATAATGACTTTTAAGCCAGCCCGCTTGCTGATCGCACTACTCGCCGTTGTCGCGGTACCTGTTTTTGCGCAAAATATTGCCGTTGTTAATGGCAAGCCTATCCCATCGTCGCGCGTTGATGCAGTCGTCAAGCAAGTCGTCGCCCAAGGCCAGCAACCGGATTCGCCGCAATTGCGCGAAATGATCAAGAAGGACTTGATCGGCCGTGAAGTGCTGATGCAAGAAGCGGAAAACAAAGGTTTCGGTAAAGATGCAGCCGTCAAGCAGCAAATCGAGAACGCACGGCAAGCCATCGTCATCAACGCCCTGGTCGGCGACTACCTGAAAAAGAACCCCGTCAACGACGCTGAAATCAAGGCCGAATACGACAAGTTCGTAGCCCAGACGGGCGACAAGGAATACCACGTGCGCCACATCCTGGTGGCCACCGAAGCGGAAGCGAAAGACATCATCGCCAAGGTGAAAGGCGGCGCCAAGTTCGAGGACCTGGCCAAGCAATCGAAAGATGCCGGTTCGGCCGACAATGGCGGCGACCTGGACTGGGCAGCCCCATCGTCCTTCCCGAAAGTGTTCTCCGACGCCTTCGTGAAGCTGCAAAAAGGCCAAGTCACCGACACCCCGGTGCAAACGCCTAACGGCTTCCACGTGATCAAGCTGGACGACACCCGCGCGGCCAAGCTGCCGACCCTGGAAGAAGTCAAGCCACAGATCGCCGAGGCGCTGCAACAAAAGAAACTGCAAGCGTATCAGGAAGAAATGATCAAAAAAGCGAAAGTTCAGTAAGAACTGACCTCCCCGGCGCCCTTTTCGGCGCCGGTCGTGTATTCTGCGCCTGAATGCGCACTGCGCGACAGTCGCGCGTATCGATTTTTAGTATATTTATTAGGAATAAACATGATTTTGAAGCCAGCCCGCCTGATCTTAGCCCTGGTCGCCGTCGTCGCGATCCCTGCATTCGCGCAAAACGTCGCCACCGTGAATGGCAAGGCCATCCCATCGTCGCGCGTTGACCAGGTCGTCAAGCAAGTCGTCGCCCAAGGCAAGCAAGCCGATTCGCCGCAATTGCGCGAAGCCATCAAGAAAGACCTGATCGGCCGTGAAGTGCTGATCCAGGAAGCCGACAAGCAAGGCTACGGCACGCGTGCGGAAGTCAAGTCGCAGATCGACAATGCCCGTCAAAGCATCATCATCAACGCCCTGCTGGCCGACTACGTCAAGAAGAACCCTGTCAAGGACGCTGAAATCAAGGCCGAGTACGACAAGTTCAAGGCACAGGCGGGCGACAAGGAATACCATGCACGCCACATCCTGGTGGCCACCGAAGCGGAAGCGAAAGACATCATCGCCAAGCTGAAAGGCGGCGCCAAGTTCGAAGAACTGGCGAAAGTATCGAAAGACGGTTCCGCAGCCAATGGCGGCGACCTGGACTGGGCTAGCCCAGCTTCGTACGTGAAGCCATTCTCCGACGCCATGGTCGCCCTGAAACCAGGCCAGATCACGCAAACGCCCGTGCAATCGCAATTCGGCTTCCACGTGATCAAGCTGGAAGAAACCCGTCCGACGAAGCTGCCGTCACTGGAAGAAGTCAAGGGCCAAGTGGCTGAATCGCTGCAACAGAAGAAACTCGCCGCCTACCGCGACGAACTCATGAAGAAGGCAAAAGTCCAGTAATATCGGATGAAGATGAAAAGGCGCTCCATGGAGCGCCTTTTTTACGCCTGGAGATGCCATGAACCTACATGAAGAATTAAGAATCGCACTCGAAGCGGCTGCCGAACCGGGCCGCACGGCGCCCATGCAGGCCTATATGCGCGACCAGTTCGTGTTCCTGGGCGTGGCGGCGCCACAGCGCCGGCTGGCCGCCAGGGACTTGCTGGCGGGCTTGAAGGGTATCGATGCCGGGACGCTGCTGGAGCATGTGCAGCGGCTGTGGCAGCAGCCGGAACGCGAATACCAGCACGTGGCGCTCGACATGCTGGATATGCACCGGCGTCAGCTGAACATCGCTCACCTCCCCGCCCTGCTGGCACTGGCGCACCAGCGCGCGTGGTGGGATAGCGTGGACGGCATGGCGGGCATCGTGGGCGACGTGCTGCTGGCGGAACACAGGCGCGGCGGCGACGGCCATGCGCACATGAGTGACGCCTTGCGCCACACGGATTTCTGGCTGCGCCGCATCGCCATGCTGCACCAGCTGGGCTGGCGCGCCGACACGGATGCCGTCTGGCTATTCGACGCGGCCCTGGCGCTGGCCCATGAAGACGAGTTTTTCATCCGCAAGGCCATCGGCTGGGCCTTGCGCGATTACGCGCGCCACGCCCCCGAAGCCGTAACGGCGTTTGCCAACGCGCACCGCCAGCAGCTCTCCACGCTCAGCTACCGCGAAGCGCTGAAGCACCAGCCACCTTGAACGACTGGCCGCCCAACAATCGTAGCGCCGCATCGATGCGCGGCGCGGCATCCCAGGCGGGCACGGGCGCCAGCAAACCCAGCGCCATCTGCCGCAGGGGTTCTGCAATCACCATCGCCAGCAGCAAGCCGGCCAGTTCAGGCGCATTGCTGACCGTCATGTGGCCGCACGCAGCCTGGCGAGCCAGCCACTCGGCCAGCAGGGCCGTGCCCCGCTCGATGCCGTTGCGTTGATATACAACCAGTAAATCCGCACGGGCGGGAAACTCCGTGCACAGCAGGCGAAACAGGCCGACGGCATCCGCCGTCAGCACGCGCGCCACCATCGCCTGCAAGATCTCTTTCAATAAGGGCAGCACTTCGCCGGGCGCGGCCGCATCGTGCGCCATGGCAGGCAGGAAGGCATCCGTCCAGCCGCGCACCACCAGGGCGACCAGTTCCTCGCGGTTGGCCGCATATTGATACAGCGACTTCTTGGCCATGCCCGCGTGGCGCGCCACCGCTTCCATGGTCGTGGCCGCATAGCCTTCGTGCAGCAGCAGCCAGGTGGCCGCCTGCACGGCCGCTTCGCGCGCTTCCTCGGACGGGCGCGCAGGACGGCCCCGTCCACGCACAGCCTTGCTCTCTGTCTTGCTCTCTTCTTCCTGCATGCCGGCTCCAGGCTTGATCGATGGGCAATTTTACACTGAAACATATTTTGGAAACGTTGTACGTTTCTTTAATATATAATTGTCGCACCACAACAAAGGAGAACGACATGACGAAGCCTATTGAATTCCCATGGAGCATCACCAACACGGGCGACTTGCTCGACCCGTTTCCCCTGCACCTGGAAACGGGCATCACGCGCCTGGAAGACGGTTGCCTGCTGGTGGCGGCGCGCACGGAACTGCACGGCTGCAGCGGACGCATGCTGGACTGGTGGTTTACATTTTTCGAGACGACGCAGCACATCAAGTGGTGGCATCCGCATGACCACGTGGCCCATCACGGCTGGAACAGCGCGTGGAAAAAGGGAGAAAATTATTACGGCGCCTCGATCGAGGCGGTGGAGTCCTTGGGCGACATTGCGCCCGTGAAAGCCAAGCTGAAGTTCCATGATCCGAAGGAAGTCTTTGATCCGGCACAACTGCAGCAGGCCAAGGACAGCGGCGCCCTGTCGGCCGCCATCTGCGCGCGCATCGGCTTTGGCGACCACGTGGTGCTCGATCCGCAGGGTGATCCGCTCGACGGCGAAATGCTGCATTTGACGCGCGACACGCCCACGGGCTGCGTGCTGCGCAGCCGCTTCTTGCTGGGCCGCAACAGCCTCGATCCCGTGCGCGACGTGCCCGACGTGCTGGGCCTCAATTTGCTGCGCCATTGCTACAGCGAATTTACCTATCTGTCGCGTTTCCTGCCGTCCTTGTACTACGGCGAGCATGCCAACGGAGAAAAGGCCCCGTTGCCCTGGTAAGCAGCCTTACAGCCGCTTGTGCATGCGCGCCAGCGGCAGTTTGATGTCATCGGGCAAGTCGAGGTGAAAATCTTCGGTGACGGCAAAACCGCTGGCCAGGTACAGCGGCACGCCGGGCAAGGTGGCGGCCAGTTCCAGTGCCGTAAAACCGGCGGCCAGCGCCTGGCGTTCGCAATGGCGCATCAGCATGCTGCCCAGGCCCTGGCGCGCGGCGCTTGGCTCGACAAAGAAGGCGCGGATGCGGCCCGGCTGGCTGGCCGGATCGAGCAACGGGTCCGGCCCGCTCTTGGCGCGGTCGGCGCCGTACAGGGTGGCACGCCGGCTCCAGCCGCCGCAGGCCAGCATGGCGCCGTCGCGCTCGATGACGAAATACGTCCGGTCAGCAACGAGCTGCGTATCGACGCCAAACACGTGGCGCGTCACGGCCTCGGCTTGTTCCTGCGTATAAAAGCCCGCGCTCAATTCCACGCCGGAACGGGCGATCAGCGCATTCATGGCGGGCACATCGGCCGGCAGCGCCACGCGCAGGTGCGTCAAAGTGCCAAAGCTGAACCAGGCGCGGCTGATGCGGCCCCGCTCCACCTCGTACGTCGCCACCAGTTCCTGTGCCGACATGCCATCGTCCGTGTCGCCATGGACGATTTCATGATCGATCACCAGCTTGCCGCAGGCGATGCGGTTGAGCAACTGCGCCTGCGGCCGGCTAGCGGCGAAACGAGCCGTGAAGCGGGGGCCGATCTGCGCACTGCCCGTGGCCAGCAAGGTATCGGGGTGCTGGAATTGTTGCGCATCATCGGCGTAGATGGCCAGCAAGGCGGGCACGTCGTGTTCGTTGTAGGCGTCCAATTGGGCCTGAACCACCGCCGTGGGCGAAATGCGTGTATCGTTGGCAAGCACCATGCGTGCACCTGTTTTAATGTAGTTGGAAAGTTGCAAAGCGTAACATTGTCGCCCCTGTCGCGGCGCGGTTTACTGCGATAATAACAAGATTCGCCTCAAGCAGCATGTTGAGGCGTCACCAATCAATCGCACAATCGCAGCAGGAGTAAAGATCATGAAATGGGAAGGCAATCGCGAAAGCGACAATGTGGAAGACCACCGTGGCGAAGGAGGCAGTGGCGGCGGTGGTGGCGGCTTTGGCGGGCGCTCGATCGGCATCGGTACCATCGTCATCGCCCTCGTCGGCTCGTATGTGCTGGGCGTCAATCCTTTGACCTTGCTGAATCTGCTCAGCGGCGGTGGCGGCCAGGTCAGCACCCAGCAAAGCCAGTCGCCCGCGCGCCCGCCCCCGGAATCGGACGACATGGCCCGCTTCGTGAAAACCGTGCTGGCCGATACGGAAGACACGTGGGGCGCCCTGTTCAAGGCCGAAGGTGGCACCTATGTGCGCCCCAAGCTGGCGCTGTTTTCGGGCAGCATCCCCACAGCCTGCGGCACGGGCCAGAGCGCCAGCGGCCCCTTTTATTGCCCCGGCGACCAGAAAGTCTACCTGGACCTCGATTTCTTCAATCTGATGCAGCAGCGCTTCAAGGTCTCGGGCGAATTTGCCGAAGCGTATGTGATCGCGCATGAAGTGGGCCACCATGTGCAAAACCTGCTGGGCTTGTCCGAAAAGGTCGACAAGGCGCGCCGCACGCAATCGGAGCGCCAGGCCAACGCCATGTCCGTGCGCCTGGAATTGCAAGCCGACTGCTTTGCCGGCGTATGGGCATTCCACGCGAACGCCGACCGTAAGATCCTGGAACAGGGCGATGTGGAAGCGGCCCTGAAAGCAGCCACGGCCATCGGTGACGATGCGTTGCAGCGCCAGTCGCAAGGCCATGTCGTGCCCGACTCATTTACGCACGGCACCTCGGAACAGCGCGTGCGCTGGTTCAGCAAGGGCATCGAGAGCGGCCAGATTTCCCAGTGCAACACGTTTGAGGCGCGCCAGCTGTAAGCATGCCCAGCCCCCGTGCAGCCCTGCGGGCGCACGGGGACGTTCCCTCTACTTCAAATCGATGCGCCCGTATTGCCCATGCGTCTCGTCATCCGGCCCGGCCGCATAGAACAGCGTATTGACGGGCTGGCTGTTGAGGCCATTACCGAAGGCGATGCCCCACAAGCCATCGATCACCAGCGGCGTGCCGTCCGTCTTGAGCAGCGCACCGCCAGCGCTACCCGTGTCAGTATCATAGACATTGATCTTGCCATCGCCAAAATTACCTATCAACAACATATTGCTGGCCGTGCCGAAACCGGCCGGCGCCAGCGCCATGCCCCAGGGCGCATTCAGAGCGCCGCCGCTCACCAGCCGCTTGATCAGTGTGCCGCCCGTGTCATACACATTGACGATACCGAGGCCGGCGCCAGCCTCTTCATCGTCGCCGCTGGCTTCCCGCTTCGCGTACGCGACGTAGATGCGCTCGCCGATAGCCTGGATGCCGAACGGCGCATAGCCGGCCGGCAAGCTGGGGTCGCTGAACGCGCCGGGCAAGGCGACTTTGGCGAAACTGGCATCGAAGACGTCGACGCGTCCGTTGTGGAAATCGGTCGCATACAGGTAGTTGGCGTTCGCATAGCGCGAGATGGCCAGGCCCTTGTAGACGCTGCCGCCCGCGCTGCCGTCGAACACGACCACGGCCGTCGTCGGGCTGACCGTGGGCGACCAGGCGGAAATGCTGCCGCTTTCGCTGGCGAAGATGAAGGGACTGGGCGCCGTCACGCCGTTCTGGCTCAGTTTGAAATCCTGCGTGCCGTTGAACACGATGCCGGTCGGCCCTGGCGGCGTGCTGACCACCAGCGATTGCGGCACGCCGTTGCCATCATACAAGGTGGACTTCGCCGTGCCATTCGCCACCACCCAGACGAAACCGCGTGGATTGAAGGCCACGCCCCAAGCGTTGACGAGGTTGGTGTCCGTGTGTGCGGCGGGCAAGGCGGGCGTATCGGACACGAGGCTGGTGGCCGCATAGGTGCTCGCGGCCGGCGGGCGGTGATGATGGCCTCCCCCGCAGGCAAACAGGGCAGCGGCCAGCGCGATGGCGAAACCGGTGCAGATCAGTTGCTTGATGCGGTGCGTCTCCATGGCATTCCCCCTCGGCGTGATGGGCAGTGTTGTGCTGCCTGTTTTCAGGGTAGGACCTGGCCCTGCCGAATGCTTGAGGCGCGTCAAACACGACGAAAATAGGCAGTATCAGGGCATGCCGACGTCGTAGCGCTTGCCCAGCCGTTTCAGTTCACCCGTCTCGATCAGATTATTCAATTCCTGGTCGAACTGCAGGCGCAGCTTGTCGAAGGCGGGAGAACGGGGGAAGGCGAAATAGCCGTTTTGTATGTCGATGACCTTGGGCTGGGGTTTCACCTGGCGCGCATAGCCCAGGCGGGCGATGACGGGGTCGGTATTGCGGCGGTTGCTGACGAACACATCGACATGGTTGTGCACCAGCATCTTCAAGCCATTTTCCACATTGTTGGCCACGCTGACCTGCAAGCCGGGCCGCACGCGCTCCCAGTCCGCGCCATACGCCCAGCCATTGAGCAGCACCACCCTGCGGTTCTTCAGCGCCGCGTAATCGCCATCCCAGCCGAAACTGGCGTCCTGGCGCGTATAAAAGACCATCTGGTCCTGGTAGAACGGCTTGTCGGAAAACCCCATGCTGGCGATGCGCTCGGGCGTCTTGTAGGGGCCGATCAAGATATCGGCCTGGCCCTGCACCAGCATGGCTTGCGCGCGCGCCCACGGCACCATGCGAAAACGCACGGTGTTACCCGTGCGCGCCGCCATCAGGCGCAGCAGTTCCGCGCCCAGTCCGCCATACTCGCCACCGTCCTGGTATTCGAACACGTGCTCGAACTGCGCGCCCACGGCCAGCAGCTCGCGCGCCTGCAGTGGCACGGCGAAGACCGGCCACAGCAGCGCCAGGGCCAGCAGGCGCCGCCCTGCTTCCCTCATCAGCCGACGATGCGCAAGGAGTAATCGGTGGCCCGCACGTCCTTCGTCAGGCTGCCGATCGAGATGCGGTCCACGCCCGTTTCGGCAATGGCCCGCACGGTGTCGAAGTTGACGCCACCCGACGCTTCCAGCAAGGCGCGGCCGTTGGTGAGGGCCACGGCGTCGCGCAGCATGTCGTTGCTGAAGTTATCCAGCAGTACCGAGATGGCGCCCGCGTCCAGCGCTTCGCGCAATTGCGCCAGGGTTTCCACCTCGATTTGCACGGGCACGCCCGCGTCGAGGTTGCGCGCGTTTTCCAGGGCCTGGCTGACGCCACCGGCGGCCGCGATATGGTTTTCCTTGATCAGGATGCCATCGTACAGGGCCAGGCGCTGGTTCTTGCCGCCGCCGACGCGCACCGCATACTTTTGCGCCAGGCGCAGGCCCGGCAAGGTCTTGCGCGTATCGAGAATGGACGCCCTGGTGCCGGCGATCACGTCGACATACCGGCGCGTGGCCGTGGCCACGGCCGACAGCAGTTGCAGGAAATTGAGGGCGCTGCGCTCGGCCGTGAGCAAGGCGCGCGCCGGCGCTTCGATCGTGCAAACGACGCTGTCGGCCGTCATCATGTCGCCTTCGGCATAATGCCAAACGATGTCGATGCCGCGGTCCAGGCTTTTCATGATGCCTTCGAACCACGGCGCACCGCACAGCACGGCCGCTTCACGCACGATGACACGGGCCGTGACGATGTGGTCGGGCGGCACCAGCTCGCCCGTCAGGTCGCACTGACCCACGTCTTCCAGCAAGGCGGCCAGCAGATTGCCCTCGAACGCGCGCGCCAGGGCCGGATCGAAGGGAGCGAAAGAATTAACAAGGGTACTCATGCTGGACCGATTCCTTGGAACAATGTGGTTTCTTTTGCCAGGTCCGCGCCCGGCTTGAGGCCTGCCTTCCTGGCGGCGGCGAAGTCGAGCATGCGATTGATCGAGCGCACGGCCAACTGGCCGACTGCGGGATCGACGTGAATTTCGTTGTGCATGTTTTCCAGCGTTTGCGCCAGGTTCAGCAAGCCATTCATGGCCATCCACGGGCAGTGCGCGCAGCTTTTGCAGGTGGCGCTGTTGCCGGCCGTGGGCGCTTCGATGAAGCGTTTTCCCGGCGCGGCCGCGCGCATCTTGTGCAGAATGCCATTGTCGGTGGCGACAATAAAAGTGTCCGTATCCATGGTTTGCGCTGCCGCAATCATTTGCGACGTCGAGCCCACCATGTCGGCCAGCGCCACCACGTTGGCGGGCGACTCCGGGTGCACGAGCACCTTAGCTTGCGGATACTCTTCCTTGAGCAAATCGAGTTCGATGCCCTTGAATTCGTCGTGCACGAGGCAGCTACCCTGCCACAGCAACATGTCGGCGCCCGTTTCCTTCTGGATATACGAACCCAGGTGTTTATCGGGTGCCCAGAGGATTTTCTTGCCCTGCGCATGCAAGTGGGCAACGATGTCGAGGCCGATCGACGACGTCACCATCCAGTCGGCGCGCGCCTTGACGGCCGCGCTGGTGTTGGCGTACACCACCACCGTGCGGTCCGGATGGGCGTCGCAGAAGGCCGTGAATTCGTCCACCGGGCAACCGAGGTCGAGCGAACAGGTCGCGTCGAGATCGGGCATCAAGACGGTTTTTTCGGGACTGAGGATCTTCGCCGTTTCGCCCATGAAGCGCACGCCGGCCACGACCAGGGTCTTGGCCGGATGGTCGCGCCCGAAACGGGCCATTTCCAGCGAATCGGAGACGCAGCCGCCCGTGGCTTCGGCCAGGTCTTGCAGGTCGGCATCAACGTAGTAATGGGCAACGAGCACGGCCTCGCGCTCGATCAGCAGGCGCTTGATGCGCGTGATCAATTCGGCTTTTTCAGCCGGGGAAGGCGTCGCTGGCGTGCGTGCCCAGGCGTGGGCAGTGCAGCTGGCTCCGTCTTGTGGATGTTCATACTCGACGGATTTGATGGCTAAAGTTTGCATGGTGTAGGGTAGCTGGGTGAGAATACACGATGGCATATCGACAGGCCGATTGCCCAGCCTGCGACACTGCATGCCGGAAGCGCTGCATGCGCCATCCGGCAACCCATCGAATTAATCGATGCCTTGGCTCTTCAAGTAATCTTCGTAATTGCCGTTGTAATCGACAATGCCGTCTTCCTTGATCTCGATGATGCGGTTGGCCAGCGAAGACACGAATTCGCGGTCATGCGACACGAAGATCAGGGTGCCCGCGTATTTTTCCAGCGCGATGTTCAAGGATTCGATCGATTCCATGTCCATGTGGTTGGTCGGCTCATCGAGCATCAGCACGTTGTGGCGGCCCAGCATCAGCTTGCCGTACATCATGCGGCCCTTTTCACCACCGGACAGCACCTTGACGGCCTTTTTGACATCGTCGCCGCCGAACAGCAAGCGGCCCAGGATGGAACGCACAGCCTGGTCGTCGTCGCCCTCTTTCGTCCACTGACCGATCCAGTCGGTCAGGTTCGTGTCCTTGGCGAAATCTTCCGTCGGGTCTTGCGGCATGTAGCCCACGTTGGCGTTTTCCGCCCACTTCACGCGGCCCTGGTCTGGCTGCAAGCCGGCGATGTCGCCCGCGATGCAACGCAGCATGGTGGTCTTGCCGGCGCCGTTGGCGCCGATGATGGCGATGCGCTCGCCCGCTTCGACCATGATGCTGAAATTCTTGAACAGCTGGCGGTCAAAGCCTTTCGAGATATTCTCGACTTCCACGGCCAGGCGGTGCAATTTCTTTTCGCCGTCGAAACGCACGAACGGATAGGCACGCGACGATGGCTTGATGTCGTCGACCTTGATCTTTTCAATCTGCTTGGCGCGCGATGTCGCCTGGCGGGCCTTGGATTTGTTGGCGGCGAAGCGGCGCACGAATTCCTGCAGCTCGGCAACCTTGTCTTTCGCTTTCGCGTTGTTGGCCAGCTGCTGGTTGCGCGCCTGGGTCGAGGCGAACATGTATTCGTCGTAGTTACCCGGGTAAATCTTCAGGGTGCCGTAGTCCATGTCGGCCACGTGGGTGCAGACCTGGTTCAGGAAGTGGCGATCATGGGAAATGATGATCATGGTGGAGTTGCGCTCGTTGAGCACGTCTTCCAGCCAGCGAATCGTGTTGATGTCCAGGTTATTCGTCGGCTCGTCGAGCAGCAGGATGTCCGGATTCGAGAACAGCGCCTGCGCCAGCAGCACGCGCAGCTTCCAGCCTGGCGAGACATTGCTCATCGGGCCTTGATGCAGCTCAATGGCGACACCGGCGCCCAGCAGCAGTTCGCCCGCGCGCGATTCGGCCGTGTAGCCGTCGTATTCGGACACTTTGCCTTCCAGGTCGGCCGCCTGCATGTAGTCGTCGTCGGTCGCTTCCGGGTTCGCGTAGATGGCGTCGCGTTGCTGGATGGCGGCCCACATTTCCGTGTGGCCCATCATGACCACGTCGAGCACGCGCATATCTTCAAACGCAAACTGGTCCTGGCGCAGCTTGCCCAGGCGCTCGTTGGTATCGAGCATGACATTGCCGCCCGACGGGTCCAGGTCGCCGCCCAGGATCTTCATGAACGTCGACTTGCCGCAGCCGTTGGCGCCGATCAAGCCATAGCGGTTGCCGTCGCCGAACTTGACGGAGATATTCTCAAACAATGGCTTGGCGCCAAACTGCATCGTAATATTTGCGGTTGAAAGCATGTGATATTAGGTCTTTATTCAGTTAAAACAGCTAGTTAAGTACTTTTCTCCCATTATACAGCACCCACCCCCTTCCACTCCATAGTGCCCCCGGCGAGCGCACCCTGAGCAAATGTGGAGAACTACTGGCGGCAGATGATGACAAGAAAATACCATTGCCGCAGTTCCATTTTGCAGATACCCTGCGTGGCATCCGTTTTCCACTCTTTACCTCGCAGGCATCCCTTGAAAAAAATCACCATCGCCGCCGCCGTGGCCGTCATTGCCGTCGCCGTCACCGCCTACGCTTCGCCGTACTACGCCTTGCACCAGATCAAGACCGCCCTGGCCGAACGCAACGCCGATGCTCTGGCCACACACGTGGACTTTCCCGCCCTGCGCGCCAGCGTCAAGGCGCAGCTGGAAGCCAGCATGGCCCGCAGCATCGAGGCGACTGCCGGCAGCGGCAACCCATTGGCCGCCCTGGGCCAGTCGATCGCCAGCGCCATGCTGGGCAAGATGGTCGACACCATGGTCTCGCCCGCCGGTGTCGTCGCGCTGGTCAACAAAAGCGCCGTCAGCCCGCAAGCGGGAGCCGATGCAAGTGCGGATGCCCCGGCCGATGGCACTCAGAAAAAGGCCGGCTATTCGGCAAGCTATGCCGGCGTGAACACCTTCGTCGTGCGCGCCAAGGATGGCAATGCGCAGGAAAGCGCACTGGTCTTGCAGCGCCATGGCGTGTGGGACTGGAAACTGAGTTCGATTGAAATTGCGTCGGCGATGGCCGTACGGTAGCAAGGTGCGCGCATGCGCAAGCAATCCGGGCCACAATGCCTGTCACTTGTAGCAAATTGCAGGAGATTTCATGCTGAAACACACGGCTTTATCGCTGGCCATGACCGTTGCCTGCGCCACGTCATTCGCCCTCGCCCTCGATGGCACAGCCGGGAGCAGCCACTCTGTCACCGCGCGCATGCAGGCGGAAACGTCCAGCGCCGCCGATCCCGACGCCCCCGCGCCGCTGCCCGTGCCCAGCGACATTTCGCTGGCCGAACTGGAGCGCCGCTGGGCGCTGGCACAGGCGCAAGCCGCCGAAAAACACTTCAGCAGCGCGCTCGACCCGGCGGTGCTGACGGCCCTGGCGCGGCAGATGGAATGCATGGATATCGTCGGCGTGCAAGCGTATGGCGTCCCGCTGGAGCAAACGCAGCCCACCGTGCTGAGCGGCGCGCACCTGCTGGCGCGCTGCCCGGACAGGGCCTATGTGACGATCACGGCGATGTCGATGGCGGGCAAGACTGGCAAGCGCGTCACGATTTCGCCGCAGTCATTCAACCAGACGGTGGATGGCAAGCCCGCGCGGCGCCGGTATTACAAGGCGCCCAACGGCCGCCAGAAGGAAACGCTGACCATCGTCGATGGCAGTTATGTGTATGCGCTTGAATACTGGTCGCTCGATGACAGCCAGCAGAGCGGCATGGTCGGCATGCGCCGCATGGAAACATTGACGTTGCCACAACAATAGGGGAAGTTATCTTGCAGGCACGAGCCCGGAGCAAAGCCTTGTCGGCTGTAAACGGCAGTGGCCGGCGGCAAACATGCCGCCGGCCACGTTCAGACACCGCTGCTTACATGCCCAGGGACTTGAGCAGGTCGGCGTTGTCGTCGTCTTCCGGTTCCGCTGCCGGCGCCGGGGCGGCGTTGCGTTCGCGGTTCGCGTATTCCGTATCCATCAGCGAGTCGGCATCGACTTCGCGCGAATCGAAATCATGCAACTTGATGAACTCGGTACGGTCGATTGCCAGTTCCAGATAGAAAATATTGTTCTTTTCCGTGTAGAAGGTGACGCGGCGCATTTCCGGGCGGTCCAGCGGCGTGTCGACGCTGAGCATCACCTGCTTGTTCAGCACCAGCATCTTCGGCTGGCTCTGGGTGATGTTCGTTTGCAGTTCGCGTCGCACCTTGCCCGTGAAGTCGCCCACGATCTGGTTCATCAGCTCGCCCATGATGTTCGACACTTCGTCCGACGTGTAGAAATTGGCCAGTTCCGACTTCGGCATACCCATGTGCAACATGTAGCGCTCGTAGATTTCCATCGCCGTATCGGCGGCAAAATTGAGCACCACCAGGCCCGTGAAACCACCATCGAACATCACGAAACAACCGATGTCCGGCTTCAGGCCGGTCTTGGTGATGCGCTGCACCATGCCTGAATAATTGACTCTGCTTTGCGTTGCAACGTTGAGCACCCGAACCACCGAGTTGCACAAACTCATCAACAAATCTTCTGTACCGTACACAACATCCTTTTCTGCATCCATGAGCAACCTCTCTTACTATTTTAAAGATGACAGCACTGTTCCCTGCCCGCCGCGAGCCGAAACACGACCATTTCGCTCAGCAAGCGGACGACTTCACCTTTGCATGCCTGACCTTGCCTGGCTGCGCGCGCCGCGTTGCCGCTGGCACGAACCGCCCTGTTACCTTTTTCTGTATAGAAATAAGTATCAGATGCGCAGAATACCCAGATGTAACATTTCCGTCCAGCCATACCTGCATTTACTTGACGATCTGTGCGGAAATGCCATATCTGGCCTGGGCACCGGCACAAGAAATAGTAACTAAAAATCAAGTGCACGCAAGACCACGCTGCTGACCAGCAGATCGCGGCTCAGATAAGCGAAGGCGCGCTGGCCGATGCGCAGGCGGTGGGTGTCGAAGATAAGCAGCCAGTCGCCGCCCTGGCCCTGGTCCAGGCGGCGCAATGCCGTCACGCTGATGCGACAAGTCTTTTGCACGCCGAAGACGGTCAGATGAAAGCGGATGGTGTCGCCCGCCGGTTCGAGGGCGATGCTGTCGCGCAGAATCTCATAGGGCATGGCCGCCGCCCCCGTTCATGTGGCGAAGGTGGCCGCAGCAGCGGCATGCCGTGGCAAGTCGAGGATAAAGACGCAGCCATGGCCAGGCGCGATTTTCCGCTAGAAATAAATGCATCATGGCATTTTCGGCAATCTCAATGATTAAGAACAAGCCAGCCTAGCGCGATGCCCCGTCAAACACCGTCTGCTACCGTACACACACTTACTTGCGCGCTGATGGCAACGACAAGCCGTCCGGCTGGCACACCGCGATTACCGTGGGCGCGCACACTGCCCCGTCCTGACGCCCGTGCGGCCCTTGTCGCGGCCAGGCCCGGTCACCTAAAATAGTGCCTTATATTAAAAATTAAACATGACCGTGACGGCAGCCTGTGGCGCTGTCACACGCAAGGAAAGACGACGACACTGATGAGTACTCTTGTAGAGCTGGTAACACAGGAAATGACGGCGGCCATCCACGCCTGGTTCGATGAACGCCTGCAGCGCAACGACCTGGAGCAATCCGTCAAGCGCACGACCTTGCAAGCGGGCATTTTCAATGACTTCATGCTCGACTACAAGCCAGGGTGCGCGATCGCCTCCAATATCGACCTGGGCTTCGACGACGACGCGCGCCCCGGCACGGCGGCGCGCCTTGACGATGCGCAAATGCGCGAGGGTGTCGTGCCACAACTGACGGCCGTGGTCCAGGCCCGCCTGGCGCCGCTGGTGGACACGCCGATGATCGACTATCGCTTCACCTGCCGCGGCAAGTTCCAGACGGCGCAGGGCAAGCTGCACCTGACGTTGCTGGAATACGTCAACGAGGATAAACGCCTGGCCTTGCTGGAAAACATACGCGCGTACATCGGGCAAAAGCTCACGCATGGCAAGCATCCGACGAAACCGCTGGAAACGTTCTTCCTGGCGCGCCACCTGCTCGACCCGCAGCTGTTCCCGCAGCTCGACGTAGCCTGGAGCATCGCCCAATACGAACGCATCCAGGCCTTGAACAAGAGCCAGCCGGAGGCCTTGGCCAAGCACCGCGCCGACATCATCCGCGCCATCACGCAATGGGCAGAAAACGTTTTCCTGCCGCAATTTTATGACCGCGCGCTATCCGCCTACCGCGCCACCGAATACACGCTGAAAGCGGGCGCGGCGCCCGATGCACAGGCACTGCAGCCGATCGACCTGCTGCTGTATGGCGCGGTGATGATCTTGCGCCATGACGCCAGCTACGCCAAATCCAAGGGCCTGAAATTCCTGGAAATCGCGCGCGAACTGGGCAGCGAACGGGCCGTGCGCATGCTCAAGGAAGGCAGCGGCACCTTTCCCGATGCCGACATCCACCTGAAAAACGCGCTGCTGGAATGCCGCGCCAACGATGTGTTTGCCACGATCAGCATCACGATTGTCCAGGAAGAGGCAGACGCGTATGCGCAGGCGCTGGCGTTCGTCACGCATTTGCTGCAAAACGGTTTTCCGAAAAGCTACCAGATCAAGCTCAAATCGAAGGTCAAGGAATATCTGCCCATCAAGGGACTGGCGAAATCCGACACGCACCGCTTCTTTGCCAACGCCCTCGCCCATGCATCCCTGCAGCCGCAGCTGGAAGCGTATGCGCGCGCCGCCATTGAAGAAT
The DNA here is from genome assembly GCF_030397665.1 of Janthinobacterium sp. SUN073. Classification (GTDB taxonomy): domain Bacteria; phylum Pseudomonadota; class Gammaproteobacteria; order Burkholderiales; family Burkholderiaceae_D; genus Janthinobacterium. The sequence continues at coordinate 298,015 of NZ_JAPUBT010000002.1, forward strand.
TCGAATTCTATGCGGACACGGAAGGGGAAAAGAATTGCATGCCCGGCAGCTACGCCACGTTCGGCCTGGGCTTGCTCGATGCGCGTCACTTCCCCCTGGTGCAGCACTACATGCAGAACGTCGACGAGGAACACCAGTGCGTGCAGGACCAGTTCACGGCGGCCTTTGCTGAAAAGCATGGCCTGACGACGGAGTCCATCCCCGTGCTGGCGGCGTGCCTGCGCGCCTGCACGGATAACGCCAAGGTGAAAATCCAGGCGGAACTGGAAGAGGTGGAGAAGCTGGAACTGTTCTGCCAGCAACTGCAAGGGCTGGAAGGCTATCTGGTCGAACACATGCTGTATCCGGTCTGGGGCAAGCTGGAAAAACTGGCCACCCTGGCGCGCAAGGCGGATGGCCGGCGCAAGGAGCTGCTGCTGGCCTTGCTGGAAGCGGCCAGCAAGACAGACGCCTGAAGTGCGCAACGTTATGACTTTCACCATTTATAATGCGGGCGCCATAGTTGCTATAAAGCATTTTTTGGCACCTGACATCGACTCATGGAGAATAGACATGCACCAAACAGTAGCAACATCACGTAGCGCCCTGCTGGCGGCAGCCTTTGCCGCCGTGGCGCTGGCGCAGCCCGCCATCGCCGCGGAAACCGCCGTGGAACTGGCGCCGCTAGCCGTCGCCAACCTGTACATCAAGACCATCATCAACCACGATGAAGCCAGCGTCGCCCAGCTCAACGCCTATTTGCGCCCCACGCGCCTGGCGGGCCACCAGAGCGCCGAATACGCGTCGTACAGCGGCTTGAAGGAGACGGATGCGAAATTCCCGAAAGAAACCGGGAAGCTGATCGCCGACCTGTTTCCCGCCGCCATGCGCGCGGCCGTCACGCCGGCCGCCGAACAGCTGACCGCGAACATCATCGCCGCCAAGAATGGCGCCGTGTGCCAGGCCACCAAGGCCGACCCGGTGACGACGGAAAACGGCATGCAGACGGCCGCCGTCAGCTTCGAATGCCAGGTTGTCAAGGTGCCTGTGGCATGGGCGGCGGCGGCCCAGCAACTGGCGAAGAGCGGCTGCAAGGTCGAGCAATGCAAGGCCGGCCTGCAAAAGATCGCCGCCACCTATACCAGTTCGCCGAAGCAGACCTGGCGCGCCGTGTTTGCCGTCAGCCGCGAAAAGGACTCGGAAGCCTGGCGCAACGATTTCGCGCGCGAAACCTTCGATGAAATCTGGGACTACCTGTAATCCTGGCGTCGTTTAGAATGGCTAGATGGACAAATTAACACCGGCACCACAGCCCGCGGGCCTAGCCCTGCTGCGCCTGCTCGACCCCGACCATGTGGAAGGCGCGGTGGTCCAGCAAGCGCTGGCGCAAGACTTGCCTGCCCTGCACGGCAAGCAATTGCTGGCGCTGCTGCGCCGGCTGTGTGCCGCGCAATCCAACCAGCAGCACTATGCGGGCGCCAGCGCCAAGCAGGCAGAACAGCTGTTCGGCGCCGCCATCGCCGCCGTCAAGGCGGAGCTGGCCACGCGCCCGCACCTGCCCAACAAGCAGGAAGCCAAGGCCTTGCGCCAGGCGGCGGCAAAGAAGCGCTGAACGGGTCTGCGGTGCGCGGGCGGGCACGCCCCTCCTTCTATAATCGGTGACGATACATTGTTTTCCGCACTGAAAGGACTCCCCATGCCCACACGCTTTTTCCGCCACGTAGCCGGCTGCGCCGTGCTTGCTGTCTCCGGCATAACCGCCATGCAGACGGCCCATGCCCTGGAGACAGGCGCCATCGACGCGCGCGCCGTATGGCAGGAACGCTCGCTGTCGGCCTGCCGCAGCGAACAATCCCAAACTGCGCCCGACGTCTGCCTGCTGCGCACCATGCAGCGCTCCGGCGCGCGCCCGCAAGCCGTCGCCGCCGCCAGGATGCTGGTGAAGGCGAACAAGGCGGGCTTCATCTCCGCCTGGCGCCCGCTGGGCAAGGCGGCCCTGGCCACCGTCACCTATCCGTTTCGCGCCAACACGAATGAAGGCAGCTTGCTGATCGGCAGCGATGGCGCCGCCATCGACGTCGACGAAGACTCCGTGCGCGAGGAAGACCGCGCCACACCGGCCTGGCGCGCGTTTGCCGCCGCCCATCCAGACTCTGTACCGTTCGCCCCCGCCGATTTCGTCGGCAGCACGGCCACCGACGATGGCGGCCAGCGCCTGCTGTTTTCCACGCCCCTGAAGAGCTGCCATGCCTGCGCCGACGATGGCGCGCTGCTGGTCGCCTATACGCTCGACAAAGCGGGCGTCGTGCTTGAGCGGGAACTCTTGACGATCAAGTAAGGCTGCCTCAAGGATAAGATAGAATTGCCCGATGGCATGTCTATACGTGTACATGCCATCTATCCACTACTTATCACAGGAAAACATGCGCCGCTCTTGCCTTGCACTGTACCTCACCGCCGCCCTGCTGCTGTCCAGCCCCTTCCACCTCGCCCATGCCGTACCGGCCGCTGCCGCCAGCGCGGCCACCCCGCTCGTCATCGGCGAAAGTTTCAGTATCGATTCGCAGGCGCTGCAGGAACAGCGCCACATCAATGTCTACCAGGCGCGCGCCTGGGATACGCCGCCCGACGCGCCGCTGCCCGTGCTGTACATGCCGGACGGCGGCGTGGCGGAAGATTTTTTGCACGTGGCCGGCTTGCTGCAAGTGTCGGTGGCGAATGGCACGATGCGCCCCTTCATGCTGGTCGGCATGCAAAACACGCAGCGCCGGCGCGACTTGACCGGCCCGACGCAGAGCGCGGAAGACCGCAAGATCGCCCCCGTGGTGGGTGGCGCGCCAGCCTACCGGGCCTTCATCCGCGATGAACTGATGCCGGAAGTCACACGGCGCTACCGCACGACGGGCGAAACGGCCATCGTCGGCGAATCGCTGGCGGGCCTGTTCGTGGTGGAAACGTATCTGCTGGAACCGCAGCTGTTCGACCATTACCTGGCGTTCGATCCCAGCCTGTGGTGGAATCATGGTGCCTTGCCGCGCCAGGCGGCAGCCCTGCTGGCCAAGGGCAAGCCGGGCAAGCGCAGTCTGTACCTGGCGTCCAGCAGCGAAGCGGGCGTCGCCGTCGAAGTGCAGCGCCTGGCCCAGGTGCTGGAAAAACAGGCGCCGCCGGGCTTGCAATGGCACCAGGAAAAGATGCCAGAAGAAACCCATGGCACGATCTACCATCCGGCCGCCTTGAAAGCGTTCCGGGCCGTGTTCAAGCCGCAGTTGCCGGTCAGCCAATAAAACATGGACAAACTGTAATCTGCCGCGGGACGTGCCCGCCGCCACTGGCGGGTAAAATCGGCGGATCACCTTTCCCCGCCCGAGTCCCGTCCCCATGAGCTTTTTGCAATTATTTATTCTTTCCATCGTCCAGGGCTTCGCCGAATTGCTGCCCGTGTCCAGCTCCGCCCACGTCATCATGGCGGAAAAGTGGATGGGCCTGGACCCCACCTCGCCGGAACTGACCATGCTGCTGGTGATGTTACACACCGGCACCATGTTCGCCGTCATCGTGTATTTCTGGGCATCCTGGCGCGCCACGTATTTCAGTTCGACCGCAGCCTTCCGCAGCAATGTGCTGCTGCTCGCGGCCGCCACGGCGCTGACGGGCATCGTCGGCTTCGGCTTGCTCAAGGGCATAACCCATTTCATGAGCAAGGATGCGCCCGGCTTTGAAATCGAGCACCTGTTCGGCAACGCGAAACTGATGGCCGCCGCGCTGGCCGCCGCCGGCGTGCTGATCATCGTTTCCTCGCGCCTGCAAGCGCGCCAGCATGGCACCTTATCCATCGGCAAGGCCATGGTGATCGGTGCCGTGCAAGGCCTGTGCCTGCCCTTCCGGGGTTTTTCCCGCTCGGGCGCCACCATTTCGGCCGGCATCGCCATGGGCGTGCCGCAGCGCCGCGCCGAGGAATTCAGCTTTGCCCTGGCCGTGGTGCTGACGCCAGCCGTGCTGATCAAGGAAGGCTGGCGTTTCTACCAGGCCGTGGCAAATGGCAGCCTGGACCATCTGGAACACGGCAACAGCCTGCTGCACCTGCTAGGTCCCAGCCTGCTGGGCATGCTGCTATCGTTCCTGGCCGGCTTGCTGGCCCTGCGCTGGCTGTCGCGCTGGCTGGAACAGGGCCGCTGGCATTTCTTTGGCGCGTATTGCCTGCTGGCCTCCTTGGTGGTGCTGTACGTAGGGTAAAATCGCCGGGTTTCCAGTTTATACACACATCCCAGCCAGGTTTTACTGAAAGCCAACGATGAATTTCGCCGCCACCGCCGCCCTCTCCCTCGCCATGTCCACCGATGCCTTCGCGGCCGCCGTGGGCAAGGGCGCCGCCCTGCACAAGCCGCAATGGCGCGAGGCGCTGCGCACGGGCCTGATCTTTGGCGTCATCGAAGCCATCACGCCCATCATCGGCTGGGCCCTGGGCAGCGTGGCAGCGCCCTACGTGGAAGCATGGGACCACTGGATCGCCTTCAGCCTGCTGGGCATCATCGGCCTGTTGATGATACGCAATGCCCTGTCCGACGCCGACGAGGACGAAGCGCCGGCCCAGTCGCACTCGTTCTGGGTGCTGGCCATCACCGGCCTGGCCACCAGCATCGATGCCATGGTGGTGGGCGCGGGCCTGGCCTTGCTGGGCGCAAACATCGTCGTGACGGCTGCCGCCATCGGCTTTTCCACCTTCGTCATGGTCACCCTGGGCGTGATGCTGGGCCGCGTGCTGGGCACGGTGGCAGGCCGGCGCGCCGAACTGGTGGGCGGCCTGGTGCTGATCATCATCGGCTGCGTGATCTTATACGAGCATATCGGCCATCCGGCCTGACGATGGGCCGACCAACGGGCGCGCACGCCACAGGTGCCGGCGTGGCCGGCGGCGCGCTTTGTGCTACATTCAGTACTCTGCATTCCTGTCTCGCAAGGTGACCATCATGGAAACTCTGGAGCTGCTTTTTGCCGCGCTGGTGCGCGAAACAGCCGTGTCGATACGCGACCACCATGTCCCCTTTGCCATCAAGCACGACGAGCGCGCCTACTTCGAGTGGATGGACGGGCACCCGATCAATGGTTATGTCCAGGAAGCGTATCGGGAGATCGAAGAAACCGCCCAACAGATCCGCGCCATTCGCGCTGGATGATGACGGCTGCCGCAAGCTACTGCGCGGGGGGCTTTGCGGCCTGCGATGCTCACCGTACTTATGTACGGTTGCGCTTCTTAGCCACAAATCACCGCCGCTCGCTACGCTTGTGGCAAGCGTCGATACATTCGTTAAGCTCTTCAGTGAACGTATTGACTTAGATCAAACACTCAGCTGTTCCAATCGAATTGATGGTCCAAAGCCGGGACAATCAGGTCTGGAGGCGGGAGACATGGATCAGCAACAAAAACACCGGATCAGGGGTTACGAATTTCATGTGGCGGGGGCGCTGGAGAAGGATGGCCGCTATCGGGGCATGATTTTGATCAGCAAGCGCGGCGATACGCAGCAGGTGTATGCCAAGCCCGTACTGATAGAAACGCCCAGCAGCTTCAAGTCCGCGCATGCGGCCTTGATCGAGGCATCGGCGTACGCCCAGGAACTTATCTATAACGGCGCCATCAAGGCGCTGCTGCCGGCCGATGCGCCGGCCGGCGGTAAGCAGGCGCCACAGCCGCCAGATTTCGTCAGCAACTGACGCTGGCACGCCCATCCAGTCACCGAGGGTGGCGCGTATAATGACGCGCTTTCCCGGATGAAAACTCAACACCATGGAATTTGTGAATCTACCGCTGGTCTTCCTGATCGGCTGCGCGCTGATTGCCTTGCTGGCCAAGAAGAATGGCTACTCGTGGTACCTGTTTTTCTTTGCCATCGCCGTGCCGGCGCCCCTGTTACTGCTGGCCTTGCCGCATGTGCTGGGCGCGGAGACCGCTTCGCTGACCTCCGTACGTCTGGGCACGGCCCTGCTCTTCCCGTTCGCAGGCCTGCTGCTGGCCTTGCGGCGCCAAAGCTGACGTAGCGCGCAGCTTAACGTGCCTGCATGCCATCGGCAAGGCGCCAGCCGACGGATAGCGCCAATTGCTGCGCCTCTTTTTCATTGCTGCAATCGTCGTAGTCGCAGGTATCCGCATACGCGCCGCGCGCCTGATTCTGACTGACATACGAGCCGACCCACCGGCCATCGCGGCGCTGGCAAGCTGTGGCGCTGATGGTAAAACCTTTGTGGATGGTGGGATTTTCAAACGACATAATTCCTCCGATGCAAGAAGCGTCAGCCACCTGACTGGCTTCCACTGTGCGCCATATCCCGCCCGCGGTCTGTACGCTGGCCCACACCCACGCCTGCGTGCCATGGCGCGCGCGCACCATGGCGATCAGGTATGATTTCGCCATGTGTGGACGATTCGATCAAAATGACACGGCGCGCGTGCTGGCGTCGTCTTTCGGCTGGACCGACGCGGTGTTCGACAGCGAGGCCGAACCACACCTGAACCTCTCGCCCGGCACCTACCGGCCCGTGCTGCATATCGAGGATGGCGTGCGCCGGGTCGACGATGTCTTCTGGGGCTACCGCCCTGCCTGGGCCGCACAGGCCGTGCCCGCGCCCGGCAAGAAAAAAATCCCCATCGCCATCAATGCGCGACTGGAAAAACTGGCCGGCGCCTACTGGAAGCCCTTGCTGCGCGCGGGGCGCGGCATCGTCTGCGTTTCCGGCTGGTATGAATGGACTGGGGAAAAAGGCACGAAGCAGCTGTGGCACATCCACCGCCGCGACCGCGCGCCCCTGTTCCTGCTGGCGCTGGCCCAGTTCGGCCCCTGGAAGCACAGCCGCGAGGAAGCGGGCTTCGTGCTGGTGACGGCCGACAGCCTCGGTGGCATGGTCGATATCCACGACCGCCGCCCCGTGGCCGTCAGCCGGGAAGACGCGCACCGCTGGCTAGCCCCCGAGCTTCCCCCCGAGCAAGCACTGCACCTGGGGCGCAGCTGCATGCTGGACGTGGACTTGTTCGAATGGCATGCCGTCGACAACCCGCTCGTGCCCTCCGCCAAACCTAAGGCAGCCTCACCGCCTGCGGCGCAAGGTGCGTTTGACTGGGGAACGGATTAAGGCAGGCGCGCCAGGCGGCGCCACAGCGCCTCCATCGGCCCCTGGCGGAAGGTCTGCAGCCAGTAGCGGCTGAGTATCACCTGCCCCGCCATGATCGCTACCGCCAGGCCCAGCATCTCGGCCGGACGCAAACGGGCGCCCCAGCCCAGGCCCGGCCCCTGCAGCAGCCAGGTGCCGATCACGGATTGCAGCAAATAATTGCTCAGCGCCATGCGTCCCACGGGCGCCAGCCAGGCGCCCAGCCAGCGCAGCATGAACGGGCCGGCCAGCATCAGCGCGGCCACGTAGCCGGCTGCCAGCAAGGGGCCACCGGCGAACAGGCCCACTTCGAACAGGGCAGCGTCCAGCAAAGTTTGATACGGATCAGCTACCTGCCACGCGATGGCGCCCGCCGCCAGCAGATTGAACGGCAAGCCCACGCCCAGTCCCACGGCGCGCACGCGGCGCCACAGGCGCTGGTGGCGCTGCGGCTGCGTCAGCCAACCGAAACGCACGAACAAGATGCCCAGCAGGAACAGCATGATGATATGCGGCAGCATGACGACGGCGTACAGCAAGGAGACGAGGAAATCGTTGGCGCGCAGCTTGGCCACCGTCCACGCGCCGCCCTGCGTGTAAATCGCGTAGCGGTCCGCAAAGCCTTGCAGGTCGCGCGCGATGTCCGGCGCGCCGCCCTGCTGGCCCACGGGAATCAACAAGCACATGAATAGTAGAAAACCGGCCGCCACCAGCCAGGCGCGGTTGCGCACGCGGCTGAGCCTGGCGGATGCCAGCGGCAGGACCAGCATGCCGGCGACGGCATACGAGGTCAGCACGTCGCCGCTCCAGATGCAAAAACCGTGCAGCAGGCCAAACACGAGCAGCCAGCGCAAACGGCGTTTATAAGCCGCTTGCGCCGCTTCCCAGCCGCCCAGCTGGCGTTTCAGGGAGCGTGTCTGCAAGGCAAAGCCGGCGCCAAACAGAAACGCAAAGATGGGATAGAACTTGAATTGCGCCAGCGCCGCGACCAAAAAAATGACAAGCTGGTCCAGCACGGGCGGCTGCGCCGGCAAGGTGCCGTAACGTAAGGAAAGCATGCCCCAGGCAAAGCCCCAGATATTCACCAGCAAGATGCCAAACACGGCGATGCCGCGCAGCACATCGAGCTGCAGCAGCCTGCCAGGTTTGGCGTGCATGGAGTGTAGGGAGTTCAGGGCCGCGCCAGGGTCGGGTAATCGCTCACCTGCAGGCTGAAGCCGGACGCATCCGATTGCAGGCGCGCCTGGCCGCCGAACGGCAAGGTGACCCGGCGACGGATGTGGCCGAACTCCAGCCCCGTCAGCACGGGCACGGGCAAACGCTGGCGCACGTAGGCCAGCATGGCGTCAGCATCGTAGCCCTTGTCCATCGGACTCAATTTGTAGCCGGAAAAGTCACCGAGCACGATCGCCTGCTGGCGTTGGAGCACGCCCGCGTACAGCAATTGCAGCAACATGCGCTCGACGCGGTACGGGTGTTCGTTGACATCTTCGAGGAACAAAATGCCGCCGTCGACCTGGGGGAAATATGGCGTGCCCAGCAAGTGGACCAGCATGGCCAGGTTGCCGCCCCACAAGGTGCCCGTCAGCTCGACCTGCGGATTGCCCGCTGCCCTGCCCTCTACCTGATGCGTGGGGCCGGTCAGGCAGGACCACAGTTGATCGAGCGTAAACTGTTCGGGCTCGTCGCGCGTAAAATCGTCGCAGATCATGGGGCCGGCAAAGCTGGCGCGGCCCGTTTTCGCCAGCAAGCCCATGTGGAAGGCCGTAAAATCGCTGTAGCCGACAAACAATTTACGGCTGGCCGCCATGGTGCTAAAGTCGATGTCGGGCAGGATGCGGCTGAGGCCGTAGCTGCCGCGCAAGGCGAGCACCACCTGCACGTCCGGGTCGGCGGCCGCCGCGTTGAGCTGCGCCAGGCGGCCCGCATCCGTGCCGCCGAAGCGCTGGAAGGTGTGTTCGGGGTCGTAGTAATTGTGGACGGTGGCGCCTTGCGCCTGCAAGCGGGCGATGCCGCGCGCCACGGCCGCGTCATCGGGCGCGCAACCGCCTGGCGCCACGATGGCGATGCCAATTTCAGGTGTCTTCAAAATGCCCGTGCCTTCAAAAATGGTGGGCGCGCCAAGTAACTTTTCAAGCTGGCTGGGAGCGCATCTGGGGCGCCATCTTACCTTGCAGATGCACATCGATCAAGGCGAGCAGGCGCTCGATCAGCTGGGGCGGCATGTCGTGCCCCATGCCTTCGATCACTTCCAGCCGGGCGCCCGGAATCAGCGCCGCCGTATCGATGCCGCAGGCGACGGGGATCAGCGGGTCGGCCGCGCCATGGATCACCAGCGCCGGACAGCTGATGCTTGGCAACAACGCCGTGCGTTCGCCCGAGGCGGCAATCGCCACCATTTGCCGCGCCACGCCTTCGGGGCAACTGCCCCGCTGCAACGTCGCTTCGATGCGTTGGTACAGCAATTTTTCCGAGACGGGATAGGCGGGACTGCCGATGACGCGCACGGTGGCCGCCATGTGCGCCATCAGTTCGGCGCGGCTGGCATTGCGTTTCGGACGTTGCAATAAAGCATTGCGCGCGGCCCGCGTGGGGCCGGGCAAGCCGCGCCGGCCGCTGCTCGACATGATGGAAGTCAGGCTGAGCACCTGCTGCGGCGCGCGCGCCGCCATCACTTGCGCAATCATGCCGCCCATCGACACGCCGATCACGTGTGCCTGAGCAATACGCAGCGCCGTCAGCAAGTCCAGCGCATCGTCCGCCATGTCATTGAGGGTGTAGGAAGTTTTCAGGGGCCAGCCGATGAGGTTTTTTACGTAGGCCAGCGGCAGATACGGTTTACCCGCCAGCGCCATCTTGCTCGACAGGCCGCTGTCGCGGTTGTCGAAACGCACCACCCGAAAACCTTGCTCGACGATGCCTTCGACGAAGTCCGCCGGCCAGGCGATCAGTTGCATGCCCAGGCCCATGACCAGCAGCACGCACGGATCGTTGGGGTTGCCGTGGCTTTCATAAGCTATGTTGAGGCCGTTCGCCATGATGGTTGCCATGATTGCCTCTCTTCAGGAACCAGCACGCAGGCACGATCGCTGCGGCCTTGGACTCAGCATACCACTATTGTGCTTCAGACATGAGACCGGCACGCGGCACCCAAACTGAAGTGTTGCCGCGCCGGTACGGCGCGCGGCAACATTACTGCAACTTACTTGGCCTTTGGCAAGGAATCGGCCAGATCCACCCAGCTTTGCGGCTGCGGCTTGCCCCGCTCGCGCACGCCGAAGAAGGAGACCACTTGCGTGCCGTCGTTGTCGAAGAACTCGACGGAAGTGACGCCGCCGCGCTTGACGACCCAGCCGCTGCGCAGGGTCGTGTCGCGGATGTGCAGGTTGAAATCCGGGTCCAGCACGTTGAAGAAACCGCCGGCGGCCATGGTTTTTTCGATCTTGCCGCTGTAGATCTGCGTCAAGCCTTCATTGCCCAGGAACACCATGATGGCGACCTTGTCCTTGGCCGCGTTTTCCAGCAGGGTGCGCAGCGCCGCTGGCGTCACGCGCTCGACCACGCCGGCCGGCGCCAGGCGCAGGGCCTGTTCGCGCGACAGGTGGAATTCGCGCATGATTTGCGCAAACTGGTGCACGTCCGTCATGTCTTTCCAGGCCAGCTGGAATTCCTTGACGTCGATCTCGGCATCCGGCTTTTCCGCCGCTTTCGGCGCCACGGCCAGCACGTTCAGCTCCACGCTTTGCTGGGGCAGGCGGAAGGTGGCCACCAATTTATCGTACACGGCCACGCCCGGTTCGTTGCGCAGGTAGATCTTGTGCACGGCCGTGCCGTTGGCGTCAAAAAACTGCAGGCTGCGCGTCGGCTTGCCATCGCGGCCCGCCTGTTCCACGGCAAATGCGTATTTCCAGTTTTCAAAGTGGAAACGCAGGTCGATCTGGCCGCCCAGGTAGCCGCCGGCGATATTGCGCTGGCGCGCTTCCGTTTCCGGATCCTGCTTGGCGTCGGCCTGTTCCGACTTGTCGCCCGCCTGCTTGAACTTGCTGGCAACGCCCGTCGTTTCGATCACGCCATTTTCATTGCGCGTGATCGCTTGCACGATGCCCAGGTCCAGCGCGGCGCGCATGATTTCACGCGGCTGGTTGCCATCGGCCTGCAAGCGCGTCACGCCCTTGCCGAGGTTGGTTGCCAGCAATTGCGCTTCCGACGTACCCAGCGCGCGTGCCGCGTCGCGGATCTGCAGCTTGGGCTGCTCCGTGCGCAAGGTGGACCAGCGTTCCGCCAGGGTGGCTGGGGCCGCGGTTGCGTTTGCAATCAGCAGGCTGCCTAGCAGGGATAGAACGAGTTTGGATAACTTCATAGAGAGACCATTCAATCAAACATGGAAAATAAGAGGGGCAAGCACCCCTCCCCGGTAAAAATCAGAAATTGACGCTGAGGCTGGCGGCGACGTTGCGGCCAGGCTTGGCGTAGCGCTCGATCTCGGCGCGGCTGGCGGCCGTGGTGCCGGCGGACAGGCTGCGCGAAGCGGCGTAATCCCAGTACTTGCGATCCGTCAAGTTGTACACGCCGACGACGATCTTGGCGTTCTTGTGTACGTTCCAGTAGGTCGACAGGTCGAAGGTGGTGTACGACGGCACCTTGAAGAGCGGCGCGGTCCCGCCCATCAGCAAATCGTTCGGCGCCTGTTTCTCGCCGGCATGCAGCGCCGTCAGTTCCAGGCCGAACAACTTGTTCGTATGGTCATAGCCGAAGGTCAGCGCCGTCTTGGCCGGCGCCACCGAGGCCAGGCCGCCGCTCTCGCCCGTCAGGGTATTGAAGGAGCGGCCCTTGGCCACGCCCGTGGCCAGGTCGACGCGGTAGCCCTGCATGGCCGGCGACCAGGCGCCCAGCTCCGCGCGCAGGCTCAGCTCGGCGCCCCAGGTGCGCGCATTGCCGATGTTTTCGGGACGGTACAAGCCCTGGGTGATGGTGGGATAGTTGACCGGATCATCTTCCTGCATCACATACTCGATCATGCCCTTGTATTCCGTCTGGTAGACGGAGGCATGCATGCTCAAGCCCTTGGCGACATCGCCCTTCAAGCCCAGCTCGTAGGCCTTGCTGGTTTCCTTGCGTAAATTGGCATTGCCCAGGATGGCATAGCCATTCGTGCTCGTGTAGCTGAAGGAATCGTAGGTGCCCGTGCGCTCGACTGGCGTCGGCAAGCGCGTGCCGCGGGTAAAGGTGGCATAAGCATTGATTTGCGGCAGTACTTCCACGGACAGGCTCAGGCTCGGCGTGAAGTAGGTGTCGCTGTCCTTGCGCACTTCCTTGGCCGCATTCGGCACGGCGATCACATAGTTTTGCAGGTTTTTCGGCTCATTCTTGCGGTAGTCGGCGCGCAAGCCCGGCGTCAGGACCGCCTTCTTGCCGGCCACATTGAAACTGTAGTCGTCGCGCACATACAGCGCCAGCTTGGTGCTGTCCATGTCGGCCATGCGGTTCTTGCGCGTGATCTCGTGCGCGCCCGTGGCGACCGCCGTACGGTCCTCCATCCAGGGACGGCGCGATTTGGCCTGCTCCAGCTGCACGCCATACAGCAGTGCGTTGTCGGCGTTGAGCTGCTTGAAGGCTTCCGACGTCAGGCCGATGCTGTCATTCTTGAAGCTGGTGTCGATGGCGCGCTGGAAGTTGCCGCGGTAGGTATAGCGTCCCTTGCTCTTGTCGTCGATCTTCGCGTTCTGCAGATAGACTTTCGAGGTCAGGCGATCGAACAGGGCGAAATCTTTCAGCACCACGTCGTGGCCCAGGCTGACGCGGGTACGCTTGGTGGTGGAATCCTGCTGCACGCCGTCCGGATACAGGGCGCTGACCTTGTTGCGCAGATCGCGCTTGTTCTTGCGCTCGAACATGTCGACCGTCAAGTCCAGCTTTTGTTCGCCCGGCAAGGCCCATACCAGCTTCGACAGCAAGGCGTTCGAATGCCAGTCGTCCGGGTTGACGGGCGCGCTGCCACGGCTATCGAGCTGCTCGCCGTCGCGGTGCACGTACACGGCCAGGCCTTGCAGACTGGCGCCGATCCTGGCGGCGCCCGTCAGGGTGTGCGCATTGCTGCGGTCCACCGTGGCGCGGCCGTATTTATACGCCACGTAATGGTCCACCCCGTCGCCCAGGTAATCCTCGGGCGACTTGGTGATGAAAGCCACGCCGCCGCCCAGGCCGGGATTGGCGCCGCTGACGGCCGTCGTGCCCGAATCGATGCGCACTTCGCGGAAAGTTTCCGGATCAAAATAATCGCGGCCCATGCCGAAGGCGTTCATGTTACTGCTGTCCGGCTTGGGTGCCGCGTCGGGCAGGGAAATGCCGTCGAGTTCCAGGCTGACCCGGTTGCCTTCCAGGCCGCGGATGTTGTAACCGGTATTGCCCGCGCCATCCCACATGCCGCCGCCGCCCGAGGCCGCCATTGACGTGCTGATCAGCGGCTGATAGCGCACGACACCGGCCATGTCCGTCACGTTGCGGCGTTCCAGGTCGTCGCTGCGGATCACCGTCTTGGTGCCCGCGCGGCGCTCGTAATCCTGTTTGGCGTTCACGACGATTTCCGGGAAGACAGGCAGCTTGGCCGGTTCCTGCGCGGCCGTGCCCGCATTGATGGCGGCGTTTTGCGCGGCCACGGGCAGCAGCGGCGCAGCGAACAGGCCCAGCAAAGTGGCGCGCAGCATCAGGTTATGGCGGCGGACAGGCAGGTGAGCTGGGGATACGACGGGTGCAGCGAGGCGCTGCGTAGGCACAGTAGTCATGATGATCCGGTGGAAGAGTAAAGGCTGGCTCTTGAACCCGGATCGATAACGAAAGTGTTAACGATGTATAAGGAAAGTTTGCTGGCGAAAACAATACTGTAACACGAATCATTCTCATTTGAGAATGGCAAAGTGGTCTAGACAGATGTTATTTCGCAACAGTTATAAAAAATGCCAGCCACGATGGCTGGCATGGTCAGGCCGGAGGATTGGCCAGCTTGCGCGCTTCCGCCTGCGCGCGGCGGCGCTCGACAAAGAAACGCTTGAGGAAGGCGCCGCACTCGTCGGCCAGCACGCCGCCAATGATCGCCGTCTGGTGATTCAGCGCCGGCTGCTCGAACAGATTCAGCACGGAACCGCAGGCGCCCGTCTTCGGGTCGCCCGCGCCATACACCACGCGCGCCAGGCGCGCATGCAGCATGGCGCCCGAGCACATCACGCACGGTTCCAGGGTCACGTACAGCTCGCAGCCGGGCAAGCGGTAGTTGCCCAGCTTTTCAGCGGCCGCGCGCAGCGCCATCACTTCCGCGTGCGCCGTGGGGTCGTGGCGACCGATGGGCTGGTTGTAGCCCACAGCGATGACTTCGCCATCCTTGACGACGACGGCGCCCACCGGCACTTCGCCCAGGTCCCACGCGTGCCGGGCCTGCTCCAGGGCCAGCTGCATATAGCGCGCGTCCTGCGCGCTATCCTGCGTTTCAGTCATCGGTCACTTCTGCCCAGCAATTCGGCGTTTCATGCAGCACCAGTTTATGCAGATGCAAGCCGGTGCCGAAATGGTCGGTAAATGCCGCTTTCAGGATCTCGAAGGCGATGCGCGCCAGGTTTTCCACCGTCGGGATGCGGTCGATGACGACGGTTTTATGGTCGGGCAGGCTGGCCAGGAAGTCGCGCACGGCCGTGTCTTTTTCATACACGAGGAAGGCGTGGTCCCAGACGTCGACCAGGTGCTGCTTGGCCAGGGTTTTCACGTCGGAAAAGTCCATGATCATGCCATTGTCGGAATTGCCTTCCGCTTCGATGACCTTGCCGACCAGCGTGATTTCCACCGTGTAGCGGTGGCCGTGCAAGTTGCGGCACTGGCTTTTATGGTCGGGAATGCGGTGGCCCGCATCGAATTCGAGCTTGCGTGTGATAGTCAGCATATTGTTTTGTTAAGGTATTTGCAGGAGTTTATGGGTTTGCAGGCTCAGCTTCCACTTCGGGTTGCTTTTGCACGTCTCGATGGCCAGCTGCATGTTGTGCGCGGCCAGGGGGCCGTCCATCGCCTGCACGAAGAAGTTCTCGAAGTCCAGTTGTTCGTAGGCGGCCAGGTCTTGCTGGAACTGGGGAATGACCACCTTGATTTCATTGCCTTTGTGTACGACCAGTGTCGAACCCATCTTCGGGCTGACGCAGATCCAGTCCACGCCAGGCGGCACGGGCAAGGTGCCGTTGGTTTCGATGGCGATGGTGAAGCCCACCGCGTGCATGGCGTCGATCAGGGCGGCATCGAGCTGCAGCAGTGGTTCGCCGCCCGTAAACACCACGTATTTGCTGGGCGCGTAGCTGGCCGGCCACAGGCTGTCGATCAGCGCGGCCAGTTCCTCGGGCGTCTTGAACTTGCCGCCCCGTTCGCCATCGGTGCCGACGAAATCCGTGTCGCAGAACTGGCACACGGCCGTGGCGCGGTCGCTTTCGCGGCCTGTCCACAGGTTGCAGCCGGAAAAGCGGCAAAACACGGCCGGACGGCCCGCGTGCGCACCTTCGCCCTGCAGGGTATAAAAAATCTCTTTGATGCTATAAGTCACTGTATTTCCTAAGAGCTGGCTGGCGTCCTCGCGCAGGGCGACCGCAGCGATGCCCGCGCACAGCGCCGGAACCGCAAATGCCGATTGACAACCCTCTATTATATGTCGCCGCGACACTTCCCGTGCAAATGCCGTGGCCGCCACCTGGCGCCGCGGTGTCAACGGGCAAGAAAGCCACAGCGGCAGGCATAACTGCGTAGCTTTTGCGTTTAGACAATATAAATAGCCCAAAGTTAATATATTTTCTGTAAGAACATTGCTTGTCGGAAAACATTTAGGGAGCAAGGACATGCTGCAACGCTGGATACGCCTGCCGTACCGCCTGAGCATTCTGGCCTGCCTGACGGCCGGCGCAATCACTTCCGTGCACACCGTGCCGATGCTGCCGGCAGACACACCCGCCACCTTGATGGCGGCATGTGACATCCTGCTGGGCGCGCTGACCCTGTTGCTGTGGCGCCAGCACCGCCTGGCGCTGCGCATGGAGGCGCTGGAACAGCTGCGCGCCGACGCCGAGCAGACGCGCCTGGCCAGCGGACAGCGCAAGGCGCGCGAACAGGAACGCCTGCGCATCGGGCGCGATATCCACGACGACCTTGGCCAGCATTTGCTGACCCTGAAAATCGACCTGTCCATGCTACAGGCCAGCACGCATGGCGCGACGCCCCAGTTGGCGCGGCAACTGGCCGTGATGGCGCGTAATGTCGACCTCAGCATCGCGGCGCTGCGCCGCGTCATCCACGACCTGCGCCCGCCCGCCCTCGATGCCGGCCTGCAAGCGGCGTGCGACGGTTTGCTGGCGGACTTCCAGCGCAGCACGGGCATCGAATGCCGCTGCGATTACCGGCTCGACGCCGCCGCCGGCAGCGCGCACGGCCCCCTGCTGTACCACGCGCTGCAGGAAGCGCTGGCCAATATCGCCCGCCATGCGCACGCCACGCATGTCCAGCTGTGCCTGCAACAGGCGGGCGACACCCTCGCCTGCCGCATCAGCGACGACGGCATCGGGCTGTCGGGTTCGCCGCCGCGCCTCGGTTGTGGCCTGTCCGGCATGCATGAGCGCGTGGCCGCCGCCGGCGGCAGCCTGCACATCGCCAGCCACAGCGGCGCCGGCACCACCTTGCACCTGTCGCTGCCCCTGCCGAGCTGCCACCACGATGAAGCGATGGTGCATCGCTGAAAATATTGCTCTATATCAACACCATCGCTACTCCACGCTGCATCATGGCCAAGGAGCCAGCTCCCCCCATTCACGCCCAGGAAGGATGCTTACATGCCGGATAGCCATGCACATGCCAGCGCATCGCCCTGCGATGCAGCCCAGGGTTTCGCCGTCAAGATGATGGAATTGCTGGTGGTGCCCACCTTTGTCCTCGATGTGCATGGGCGGGTGATGATCTGGAACCGCGCCTGCGAGCAGTTGACGGGCGTGCCGGCGGCCGAAGTACTGGGCACGTGCGAGCCGGGCCGCTGCTTTTACAATGACGAGCGCCCCACCCTGGCCGACCTGCTGCTGGCCGGACGCGGCGGCGACATGCGCGCGCTGCATGCCCAGCAGCAATACCGCAGCAGCACGGGCAGCAACCTGTGTGCGGAAAACTGGTGCGACATGCCGCGCACGGGGCGGCGCCGCTACCTGGCCGTCGATGCCAGCCCCATCCACGGCAATGTGGGTGAACTGGTGGCCGTGGTGGAAACCCTGCGCGACATGACCGATGAAAAGCGCGCGCAGGTGGAACTGCAACGCCTGGCCACGCGCGATGGCTTGACGGGGCTGGCGAACCGGCGCTGCTTCGACGACACCATCCTGGCCGAATGGCAGCGCGCCCAGCGGCAGGGCCAGCCCCTGTCGCTGCTGATGGTCGATGTCGACAATTTCAAGGAATACAACGACAGCCACGGCCACCAGGGCGGCGACCTGTGCCTGCGCAAGGTGGCCGGCGCCGTGGCCAGCGAAATGCGCGTAAACGACATGGTGGCCCGCTATGGCGGCGAAGAGTTTGCCGTCATCCTGCCGAACCAGTCGCTCAAGGGCGCGGCCATCGTGGCCGAACGCATCCGTCAGCGCGTGGAGCGGCTGCAACTGCCGCGCAAGCGTCCCGACGGCGCCTGCGTCACCGTCAGCATCGGCGCCGCCACGGCCCTGCCCGGCCCCGGCACGGAACTGGGGCAGCTGATCCATACGGCCGACTGTGCCCTGTACCGCGCCAAGCACCTGGGCCGCAACCGCATCAGTCTGCCGGAAACGACGCTGACATAAGGACTACTGGCAGCACGAAGCACGACCAAATTTGGTGTATATTTAGTCCTGTTACATTTTTTCCATTCGGAGCCGCCATGGACCTCAAGGAACGCATCAAGCCGATTTCCTACCTCAAGGCCAATACCACGGACATCGTCAACAGCTTTGACGCGGGCCAGGACGAACCCATCATCATCACGCAAAATGGTGAAGCGAAGATGGTGGTGCTGTCCATGCATGCGTATCAGGAAGGCAAGCGGCAAGCGCGGCACATGCAGGAACAGCACGCGTTCATGAAGCTGATCGCCATGGGCAACCAGGAAATCGCGCGCGGCGACGTGATTGCCGAAGAAGACTTCCTGGCCAGCCTCGACAAGGGCTGACGTGGCGCGCATCGTCGTGCTGAAAAGCGCCGAGGCCGATTTCAGGGAATTGCGCAGCGACTTCAAGGCGCGCCACACGGCCGCTGCCCATGCACAGTTCCTGTCCGCTTTCCGGCAATTATTCTCTGATCTCAAGACCTTTCCCGACAGCGGGGCCCCCATCGAGGCCGCCCGCGAAATCGGCATGGATGTGCGGCAACGTCTGTGCGCTGAGATCCGCGTCATATACCACCATGACGCCGCGCACGATGCCGTGTATATCCGCATGTTCCTGCCCACCAAACGCGACTTCCTGGCCCACCTGACGGCACGCATCCTGCGGCCCGATTTTTAATTTGTCCCGTGGCCGCCGTTCAAAAGTCCCTATGCACGGCGGCACGAATATTCTATGCTGCGGCGTTGCACTTTCCACATTCCAAGAAAAGAAGGAGCCCCCGTGTCAAGAATCATGCCCGCTTTATTACCCGCTTTCGCCTTGGCCTTGTCGGCCATGGCCTCGTCGAACCTGGGCGCCGCGCCCGTCAAACCAGCTGCCACCCACAGCGCCACTGCCAGCAAGGCAGATTTGCTGCCATTCAAGGCCACCGAAAAAACCCTGGCCAATGGCTTGAAGATCATCATCGTGCCGACCGGCTTTCCGAACCTGGTCTCGCTGCAGATTCCCGTGCAGACGGGTTCGCGCAATGAAGTCGAGCCGGGAAAGTCCGGCTTTGCCCACTTCTTCGAGCACATGATGTTCCGCGGCACCAAGGCCTATCCGCCCGAAAAATACCAGGAAGTCATCACCCGCGCCGGTGCGCGCCAGAACGCCTACACGAGCGACGACCTGACCAATTACCACACGACGTTTGCCAAGCAGGACCTGGAAACCGTGCTGAAGGTGGAGGCGGACCGCTTCCAGCACCTCGATTACGCGGAAGACGCGTTCAAGACGGAATCGCGGGCCGTGCTGGGCGAATACAACAAGAACAGCGCCAATCCTGTGTCGAAACTGTTCGAAGTGATGCGCGACAGCGCCTATACCACGCATACCTACAAGCACACGACGATGGGTTTTATCCAGGACATCGAAGACATGCCGAACCAGTACGCGTATTCGAAGCTCTTCTTCGACCGCTGGTACCGTCCCGAGCGCACCACCATCATCATCGCCGGCGACGTGGAGCCGCAGCAAGCCATCGCGCTGGTGGAAAAATACTGGAGCGCCTGGCAGCGCGGCAAACAGCAGGCGGCCGTGCCCGTGGAACCGGCCCCGCGCGGCCCTGTCTACAAGCACGTGGCCTGGCCCACGCCGACCCTGCCGTGGGTGGCCGTGGGTTTCCACGCGCCCGCGTTTTCCGTGAAGGACAAGGACCAGGCGGCGCTGGCAACGTTGCTGTCGCTGTCGTTCGGCCGCACCTCGCCGCTGTATAAACGCCTGGTGCAAAACGAGCAAAAGGTCGATCAGTTATTCGAGATGACACCGGACCGGGTCGACCCGACCCTGGCCGTGCTGGGCGCGCGCGTGAAAAATATCGATGACGCCGTCTACGTGCGCGATGCCATCCTGGCCACGGTGGCGCAGCTGCGCGACACGCCGGTGAGCGACAAAGACCTGGCGGACGCCAAGTCGGCGGAAAAATACGGCTTGATCCGCTCGCTCGACAACACGGAGCAGATCGCCGGCACCCTGGCCTCCTTCGTGCATTTCGACCGCTCCTACGCCACCATCAACCAGTACTACCGCCTGATCGATACGCTCACGCCGGCAGACTTGCAGGCGGCCGCGCGCAAATACCTGACGGACGATGGCCTGGTGGTGACGACCCTGTCGCACCAGCCGATGGCCGCCGCCATCGCCACCACGCCGACACTGGCCAGCCTGCTGCCGGCCGCCTCGAACGCGAAGTTCGACGTGCTGGTGCAAAAGTCGGCGCTGCCGCAAATCCGCTACAAGCTGCTATTTACGGCCGGTTCCGCGCAAGACCCGCAAGGCAAGGAAGGCCTGGCCGCGCTGGCGGCCGCCATGGTGGCGTCCGGTGGTTCGTCCGAGCGCAAGATCGATGAAGTCAACCAGGCCCTGTTCCCGCTGGCCGGCAGTTTCAGCCAGCAAACGGACAAGGAAATGACGACGTTTACGGGTTCCATCCACCGGGATAACTGGACCCAGTTCAACGCCATCGCCCTGCCCCTGCTGCTCTCGCCGGGTTTTCGCGAAGACGACTTCCGCCGCCTGAAGGATGCGCAAAAGAACGCGCTGCTGCTGGACCTGAAGGACAATAACGAAGAGGAATTCGCCAAGGAACGCCTGCAGACGAACGTGTATGCGGGCACGCCATATGGTCACCCGGTCCTGGGCACGGTTGCCGGCATCGACGCCATCACCCTCGACGACGTGAAACAGTTCTGGAAGAGCGCGTATGCGCAAGGCGCCGTCAAGGTGGGCATTTCCGGCGATGTGTCCGACGCCATGACGGCCTCGCTGACACAGGCACTCGGTAAACTGCCGGCCGGTCCAGGCTTGCCGGCCACCGTCAAACCCGCGGGCCGCAAGGCGAATGGCCTGGAAGTGGAAATCATCGAGAAGAACACGCGCGCCACGGCGATTTCCTTCGGCCTGCCTTTGGAGGTGACGCGCACGCACCCGGACTTCCCCGCCCTGTGGCTGGCGAAAACGTGGCTGGGCGAGCACCGCGCCTCGAGTTCCTACCTGTACCAGCGCATCCGCGAGCTGCGCGGCATGAACTATGGCGATTACGCGTACATCGAAGCCTTCCCGCGCGGCATGGTCCAGTTCTTCCCGAATCCGAACCTGGGCCGCAAGGCGCAGCTGTTCGAAATCTGGATCCGCCCCGTGGCGCCGGACAACGCCCATTTCGCGCTGCGCGTGGCGCTGACGGAATTAGGCAAGCTCATCGACAACGGCCTGACGCAGGACGACTTCGCCACCACGCGCGATTACCTGATGAAGAACGTCTTCGTCATGACCTCGACGCAAGACCAGCAACTCGGTTATGCGCTCGATTCGCAATGGTATGGCACGCCGGAATTTACCAAGCTGATGCGTGATGGCCTGGCGAAACTGACGGTGCTTGACGTCAACCGCGCCATCAAACAGCATTTGTCGGCGAAGAACCTGTCGGTGGTGATCGTCGCCAAGGATGCGGCCGGCTTGAAGGAAAAGCTCGTCAGCGACGCGTTTTCTCCCATCAAGTACGACGGCAACAAGCCGCAGGCGCTGCTCGATGAAGACAAGGTCATCGGCGCGATGCAGCTGCACATCAAACCAGCAGCCATCACCGTGACGCCGGCGGCGCAGGCGTTCGCCAGGTAAGTTTGTGCCAGATCAACCTCATCCGACGCAGCTTGCCGGATGAGGTTGATCTGTGCTTCGGCGCGGCCAAACCCGCCTTCAGTCCGCCAATCCCGGCCTTGGTCGGAAAGTATCATCTTGGCAATCTGGTTATCTGCATACTGTTTTTCGACTCTTCCCGAGTGAAAACCATGACAAGGATATCCATGCACCTGTTCCCTCCCCACCTTTACGCCAGTTGCGTCCTCGCCGTTGCCGCGCTGCCTGGCGCCCTGTACGCCCAAACACCGGTCCTTGCGGGGCATTGGCAATTCCAGACGACGACGGGCACGACAACAACGAATGGCGTCGAAGTCGACCTGATCGACACAGGCATACTCGACATCACCGAAGAGCAAGGCGGCATGCACGCGACAATCTCGTGGCTTGACGAACGGGGCCAGCTCACGCCACCGCGCACCGTCAACGGGACCGTCGGCCCCGCCGGCACCGTCTTCCGGCATGGCGGCAAGCGCGTCAGCACAGGGAGAAGCGGCAAGGAAGTGAGCACCGACGTGACGATCCGCTGGACCTTGCAAGCCAAAGGCAACGTGCTGGGCGGCGAACGCCTGGTCGAAACCGATGAGAACGAACCCAAGCCCGTCACGGGAACGCGGCTCAGGGAACGCTATGTGCCGCCGGCGCTGCCGGCCGCGCTGCCAGGAACTGCGGCAAGCGCCACCGCGCGCGGCCCGTCTACCCCGGCCGAACGCGCGCGCGTGGTGCAAATGGCGCAAGCGGCGCAGCACGATCCGCTGGCGCTGCAGCAGCGCGATGGCGTCTGGCTCAGCGCATGGATCGATGCCATTCCCGACCTCGCGTTTGGCGCCAGCATGCCCGATGACTGGCTGAACATCGCCCCCACGCCGGCCACGCGCGAGGCGCTGCGCTTCCAGTACCTGGCCAGCGTGATGGCCTTCCAGATCGAACACCCGGACCAGGCGGGGCAGCAAAGCGCCAGCGACATGGCGGGCATGCAGGGGGTGCTGCGCGCCTACGACACCCTGCTGCGACAGGATAAGCTGAACCGTTCCGCCAAGCTGGACGCGGCGCTGGCGGCGCGCCAGCAAGACAGGCTGCCCGCCTTCCTGGCTACGCTGTCCGGCAGGGATGCCCGCATCGAGGCCGGCATCAAGGCCACATCGTCGCCGTCCGGCGACGCCACGGCGCGCCGGATTGTGGCACTAGGCACCAGCGACCCGCGCGCGATGGACTGGCTCGACATCCTGAGCAACCGCTTCGGCGGCCGCATGGCCGGCAGCGACGCCTACACGCATGCGGCACAATGGGCGCGCATGCAACTGCGGCAATGGGGCGTGCAGGCCGAATTGGAAGAAGCCGGTGACATGCCCGTCGGCTTCAACCGCGGCCCCTGGTCGGGCAAGATGCTGGCGCCCCAGGAGCTGCCCTTGCGCATGGCGACGCCCGCCTACACGGCCGGCACGCGTGGCGTGCAGCAGGGCCTGGCCACCCTGGGACCGGCCACCCTGGAAGAGGCGCAACAGCGCCTCGCGCAATTCAAGGACAAATGGGTGCTGACGGGTGGTGAAAGCGGCGGTGGCGGGCGCGATGGCAAGACTATCCACAAGCCCAGGGCCATCACCCGGGTGTTGATGGAGGCGGGCGCCCTGGGCACCATCCAGGCCGGCGAAGAACCGCTGTATGCCGCCAGCGCGGCGCCCGCCACCTGGGCGACCCTGCCCACCCTGCCCGACATCAAGCTGGCCGCGCCACAATACGCGGACATCCGCCAGCGCCTGGCGCGCGGTGAAGCCGTCACCCTGGAGTTTGACATCCGCAACTGGTTCTATCCGGGTCCGGTGCCATATCACAACGTCGTCGCCCGCATTCCCGGCTCGGAAAAGCCGGAAGAAGTCGTGCTGATCGGCGCCCACCTCGACAGCTACGATGGCGGCACGGGCGCGGCCGACAATGGCGGTGGCGTGGCCACCATGCTGGAAGCGATGCGCCTGCTGGCGCTATCCGAAGCGAAGCCGCGCCGCAGCATCATGCTGGTGGCCTTTGGCGCGGAAGAAATCGGCCGCAAGGGTTCGTTCGCGTTCGCCGAGCGGCATGCGGGTGAATTGAACAATATCGTCATGATGCTCAACCGCGACGGCCGGCCTGGCGCCATCGACGGCATCGCGATTCCCTCGGCTTGGCGGCCCGCGTTTGGCCGGGTGGAACAGGCCCTGCAAGACATCCACCCCGTGTTCGGCTTCGCCACGACCATCAACGATGTGCCGCGCGATGCCAGCAAGGCGATGAACGCGCGGGCAGGCAGCGATGACGCCGTCTTCAGCCTGCATGGCGTGCCGACGCCGAAATTTACCGTGCTCGGCGATTTCGATTATGCGCGCGTGCATCACACGATGCTGGACACGTATGACAAGGTGCTGCCTTTCAGCGCGGCGCAGCAATATTCGGCCATCGCCATTGCCCTGACCGCGTACGAAGTCGCGAATGCGCCGGAGGAGATCAGCAGGAACGGCTATTACCGCGCCGCCAAAGCGGTACAGTAGACGTCCACGCCAGCGTCACTCGAAGGGATTGGCCACCGACGTCACCTCGGGCGGCGGCAACTGGTCGGGCAGTTCCTGCTTTTCCAGCTGCGCCACCACGTCGGCCAGCAGCTTTTGCAGTTGTTTCGCCAGGACCAGGCCCGGCTTGTCCAGGGTCAGGTCGATGTCGCCGCTGAGGCTGATGCGGTCGATGCGGTTTTCGATGGTCAGGCCGCCGATTTCCAGCACATCGCTTTCATTGGCGTAGGGGACGAATTTCTTTGCGCACATGGTTTTTCCTCTCAAGGGGGATTATTTTTTGGACTTGCTATTGATCTTGGGCAAACTCAGCATGCGCAGCTTTTGCTGCCGCGTCAGCGACGGTAACAGATCGATGCCTATCCTGTCTTCCAGTTGCGCAATGCTCAGCACTTCATACGCCTTGGTATCGACGTTTTCGATAAAGTAGGCGGCACCGGCGCGCTGGCGCGGGCTGTACACGGCCTTGTACAGGTGGCTGGGCACAATGACTCTTCCCACCTTGCGCAGATTGCCGCCAATAAAAGCCGGCCCCGTGATCACGTACAAATCGCCCTCCTTCTTCGCCATCTTGCGCACGGCGCCTTCGATGCCGGCCCACACATAGCGGTTGTTGCGCGCATCCTGCGGCACCATGTTGGCCAGGGTAAAGCTGTCGCGCTGGCTCTGGCGGTCCGGCATGTCGCCGTTCGGTGCCATGTGGCCACGGTCGAAGCCGCTGCGCGCATAATCGGCCAGTTCCGCGCGCTGAGCGGCGGGCAGCTTGCGTTCGGCATGGAAGGAGTTTTCGCGCGACAAGTCCTGTGCCGCTTCCAGGTTGTTCGCCGTCAAGTGCTCAGCCGACCACAGGGGCGTGCGGGTGATCCCCGAGTGCATCACGCCAAACACGTTGTAGCACAGCTCCTTGGTCGCCACATCCAGCTTGGGGTTGGTGATTTCCGGCTTGCGGCCATCGACGTAATGGGCGGGACAGGCATCGGCATGCGCCAGGTTCGCGGCAAAGGCGGACGCCAGCAAGCCGCACGCCAGGGTCAGCCTGGCGATCGATCGTTGAATCATATTTCCCTAAGTGAAATCGTTGCAGGCCAACATTCTAGCGGACGCCGGCCCCGTGCCACAGTCCTGCCGTGCGGCCCTGCGCAGAGCTGGCGCAAATAAAGGCCAAGCGGCTGCGCACAGCCATTCATATCTGCTAAGATTGCCTTGATTCGTTCGCATCGACCATTCAAGATCTGGAGAGCATATGATCAAAAAAACCCTGCTGCTGATCGTCGTTGTCGTCGCCGCCATCCTCGGCTATGCCACCACCAAGCCAGACACCTTCAGTGTCCAGCGCGAAATCACCATCAAGGCCCCGCCCGAGAAAATCGCTGCCCTGATCACGGACTTCCATTACTGGGCCGCCTGGTCGCCGTGGGAAAAGCTCGATCCCGCCATGCGCCGCACCTTTGCGGGCCCGGCCAATGGCCTGGGCGCGCAATATGCGTGGCAAGGCAATGACAAGGTGGGCGCCGGCCGCATGGAAATCACGGAAGCGGCCCAGCCCGAGCGCACCGTCATCAAGCTGGACTTCCTGAAACCGTTCGAAAGCCATAACACCACCACGTTCACCATGACACCCGAGGGTGACGGCACCAAGGTGAACTGGACCATGACGGGTCCCAGCCCTTACGTCAGCAAAGTGATGACAGTGTTTGTCAGCATGGACCGGATGATCGGCAAGGATTTTGAAAAAGGCTTGAGCAACCTGAAGGCGGCTGCGGAGCGCTAAGGCTGCTCACCGCCACCAGACACAGGGCCTGCAAGGCCCTGTTTTCTTTGCGATTTCATTGCTGGAGTCCCCGTGAAACGTCTCATCCCAAGCGGCCGCCTGCTGGCCCCTCTCATGCTCGCGGCCTGCGCCGGCGCCGGCACCGCCCATGCCCATGATGCGCCCGCCACAATGCCTCCCGTTGCCGCTGACGCAATGGGGCTTGTCAAAGCGGCCGTGGTAGACATGCGCAACTGCAGCAAGGCGAAATACCCACCGGGCACGCTGCCAGAGGTGGCGCAAGGCACGACTTTCCTGTCCTTGCTGATCGGCACCGATGGTGCGGTGCTGGAATCGCAGCTGGAACGTAGTAGCGGCCACCCCCAACTGGACGAAGCAGCGCGCGCAGCCCTCAGCATTTGCCATTTCACGCCAGCGCAACAGAACGGCCAGCCAGTACAGCAATGGGCCACCGTCGCTTACGTATGGGAACCAGAAGCCAAATAGGCGACGTCAGCTCAGAACTGCTCGATCCACGCCGCCAGGTGGTCCGGCGTGAGCGCCGGTTCAGCCTGCACCACCTTGCCCTGCAAGCCCAGTTCCGTCTTGCTCAGCTGCAGGGACCATCCGCGCCGCGCCAGCCACAGCAAGCTGGCCAGCCAGAATGCGTGGATGGACGAGACTGGCGTGGTGGTCGGCGTTTCCAGGAATTCCGTCAGCAGGCGTCCATCGAGGAACAGGGCCGTGCCGCCCTGGCTTTGCAGCGCCGCGCCAAACACGGGCAGCAGCATGTCGATCGCCTGCTCCACGCCGCGCCCCGGATGCTCGCGCTCGATCGTGTCGAGCTGCTGGCGCACGGCGGCGGCAAAGGCGGTGCCGCGGAAGGCTTCCGAACTGACCAGGTCGGCATAATCCATCAGCAGCCAGTCCGGCTCGGGCGGCGTGACGCCGGCCGTCAGGGCCGCCGACAGATACGCTTCCACGGGCAGCTGCTGTTCCGGACCGGCCAGGCTGGCACACAAGGCGTACAGGGTGCCGATGCGGTTGGCGACGGCTTGCCGCTGGCGCACCATCAGCTTTTCGCGCAGCAGCTGGGCGTGTTCATTGCGCAGCCGCGCCAATTCCAAAGCCTGCTTGAGTTCCATGCGCAGCGCCGCGATATCCCACGGCTTCTGGATGTAGCGGTGGATCTGCCCCTGGTTGACGGCTTCCACCGTGTGCTCCAGTTCGGAATACGCGGTGGTCAAAATGCGCACGATGTGCGGATGGCGGTCCCAGCAATACGACAGCAGCTCATTGCCGTAGGCACCCGGCATGCGCTGGTCCGACACCAGCACGGCGATGCGCTCGGCTTGCTCGTCGAGGATGCGCTTGCCCTCCTCGACCGAGGTGGCCGTCAGCACGTTGGCCAGCGGCGCGATGGCGCGCTGGAAATATTTGAGGGCGTTGGCCTCGTCATCGACATAGAGTATCGTCGGCAAGCCTTGCGCCGGCTCACGCTGAGCCGGCAAACGCAGATTGGCGTCAATCATGCTCGTTCCTTATATGTACTGGAAAATTCAGGGTGACCGTGGTGGCACTGCCAAATTCGGTGGCGATGTCGATGTTGCCGCCGAACGATTGCATCATGCGGTGGCAAAATACCATGCCCCAGCCCTTGCCTTCGTTGCCGCTGGCACTCACGGGGTCGAGCAACAGCTGCGCAACAATCTCGGGGGCGATGCCGGCGCCATTGTCGCGCACCGTGATGCGGCCCGCATCGATGCGGATGCCGATCGCAGGATGGTCTTGCTCACCGGCCGAGCGCAAGGCGTTCGCCAGCACGGACGATAAAATCAGCGCGACGCAATTGGGCGACTCGGCAATGGCGAAATCCTCGCCCAGCTCCACCGTGATGGAAGCGCGCTGGGCCGTGCTCAAGGGATAGCTGTCGAGCAAGGCGGCCAGCAGTTGGCGCGCGCTGCCGGCGCTGCGTCCGCCCTGCATGCCCGGCCCGGCGCTGGCCAGGCGCACCGTGTCGACAAAGCTGGCCAGCACGGACAAACAATAGCGCGCATTGTCGTGCATCAAGGCGGCCGCTTCGCCGATCTCGGCCTGTGCTGCGGCGTCCGCCTGCGCGCGGCGTGCGATGCCGCGCGCAAAATTGGCGATGGCCGCCAGCGGCGTGTTCAATTCGTGCGCCAGGAAGGCCAGCGATTCCTCCATCGCCACCAGGCCCTGGCGGCGCGCGGCGCGCTCGCGTCCCGTCTGCACGGCCAGCTGCAGCGCCGTTTGCATGGCGACCAGGTCGAGCGGTTTTTCCAGCAGGCGGAACAGCGAGCCGCCGTTGATCAGTTCCAGCAGCACATCCTTGTCCGCATACGCGGTGACCAGCATGCAGACGATATGCGGATAGCGCTGCGCCACCTCCTGCAGCAGCTCGCTGCCCAGGCGGTCCGGCATGCGGTAATCGGTGACGAGCACATCGATGTTGGCGGCCTCATCTTTCAGCATGGCCAGCGCCGCATCGACGCTCTGCGCCGTCAGCACGCGGTAGCGCGCACCGACGGCGCGCGCGAAGTACTTGCAGGCGAGCGCTTCATCGTCCACGTACAGCACGCTGGCACGGCTATCGTTGTCCATTAACGGCCCTCCCAGTCGGAGCGCTGCAAGTCAAAATTCATGCTGGCCCATACACCCAGCTCGCTTTCGGCGGAGAGGGTGCCGCCGTGGCGCTCGATCACGCCATAGCTGATGCTCAGGCCCAGGCCCAGCCCCTGCCCCACTTCGCGCGTGGTGAAGAACGGTTCGAACACGCGCGCCAGATTTTCCGGGGCGATGCCGGGGCCGTTGTCGCGCACGCTGATGCGCAGGCGGTTCTCGTCCCAGTGAGCCGTGATGCGGATCTCGAACGGCGGCGCATTGCCCTTGCGCATGGACAGCACGGCATTGCCCAGCAAATTGATCAGCACGCCCACGATGGCCGCCTCGTCGCCGCGCACCAGGGTGTCGACCGGCAAGTCGTGGCTGATGCTGACATTCTTCGTTTCATGCCCCACCAGGCGGATGGCCGCGTCGAGCGCGCTGCGGAACTGGAAGTGCCCCGTTTCCAGCTGGTTGCCGCTCTTGCGGTAGGCAAAGGTTTTTAAATCGGACACGATGTGCTGCACGCGCAGCATGCCCTGCTTGGCGTCGGCCAGGCATTCGCTCACCAGCGCGCTTTGCTTGGCGGCCGGGTCTTCAATGGCCACCTCGATGGCCATCATGCAGAAATTCACGGGGTTATTGACTTCATGCAGCATGCCGGCGGCCAGGGTGCCGATGGCGGCCATTTTCTCCTGCTGCAGCATCTGCCCCTTGATATCGGCCAGGCTTTTGTTGGTTTCTTCCAGCTGCGTGTTCTTTTGCGCCACTTCCGCCTTCAGCTGGAACAGCATGAAGCGGGCGCGCTCATTGAAATAGGTAAACACGGCGCTGATGCTGGCCGACATGATGAGGAACAGGCAGTTGACGACAAACGTGGCAGGCAAGTCGAAGCCGCCCGCATGCCAGGCGCAGGCGGCCACGTACAGCAGGCAGGAAATGGCGCCGAAGACCATGTTTTGCCACAGGCCGAAGGCCAGCACGATGCCCGACGAATAAATGGCCAAGGTCATGCCCACGTAATAGATCGAGGTGGCGCCTTCCGTGACGGCGATCATCCAGGCGATCATGATTTGTGGCAGGATCAGCCAGACGAAGGTCAGCCCCTGGATGCGGTCTTGCGCCCAGCGCGTGCGCATGGCCAGCACGACGCAAAAGATCAGCACGGACACGAGAATGCGCGCGCTGGTAAACGCCGACTGCTTGTCCGGATACAGGGCCGAATCGAGGCCCATGCCCAGCAGGATCAGCACGATGCCCGTGTAAGCGCCGCCGCGGCTGAATTCCAGGCGGAAGTCGCGCAAAACGGCCGTGTAGCCGGCGTGCAGGCCTGGAGTATCCATCAAGGAATGCTCACTTCCGCGAACACATTCACGCCCGTGACGTCGACATAGATTTTCGGCGCCGTCGCATGTTCGGGCAGCAAGGCCGACAAGCCCGCTTCATTGCGATAGATCAAATGCCACTCCAGCAAATGCTCCATGCCGAACTTGCCCGGATTGTCGGCGTGCACATTCGTCACCAGCAGGCGCCCGCCCGGCCCCACGCGCGAGGCGAAGTGCAGCAGCAGGCGCGCGCACACCTTGTCGGACAGGTAGTCGAACAGGCCGGCGCAATACACGGCGTCGAAACTGCCGGGCAAGCCCGCGGCGCCCGAGCCGTGGCGGCGCTTGAGCAGGTTGTGCACGGAATCGTGCACATACTCGATTTCCACCACTCTTCCCGTGCGCTGCATGATGGTGGTCAGGCGCGCGCGTGTCCAGTCCAGCGTCTCGCCGCTGAAGTCGACCAGTTCAAAGGCCAGCCACTGCGCATCCGGGCACGTTTCAAGGAAACGCTGCACCTCGATGGCGGGGCCGCAGCCCACGTTGAGCACTTTATACACGCGCCCTGCCGCCCGTGCCTCGGCCGCCTTGTGCGCCAAAAATTCCGTCAGGATATCGATGCGGTTGCGGTGCGCCGTGGCGACAGCCGCCTGCAAAAAGGCCGCATTGACAATCTGAAAATACGTGCTCGGGCCCTGGCGCGGGTCGTCGAGCAGCTGGTTGACCATCTGGTAATCGCCCGCATAGCCGAGCGGTTTGGTAAACGTGCGGAAGACGAACGGCGCGCGCAGGATCAGCGGGTGCAGCGCCGCTTGGGCGAACGCGCGGTGGGCCGGCGCCCGTTCTTCCTCGACCAGCGAGGCTTCCACCTCGAGCTGGCGCAAGTACAGCTGGGTTTGCTCCATCAGCGGCAAGGCCAGCTCGTCGAAGATGTCGGCGCGCAGGCGGCCATTTTCCTTCGGCAGCGAATCGGACAAATCGACTTGCTCGACCCAGCGCGCCACTTCCGACAAAAAGGCGCGCATTTCGTTGACGACGATCTGGTAATCGCGACGGATACGGAAGCGCTCGCCCCAGCCCGCGACAAAGGCGCTGGACTCTTTCGCCACGGCGCCCTTGACCACCACCACGTCGCTCAGCTCGCGCCACTCGTCGATCAGGGTGACGGAAACGATGGCGGTCAAGCCCGTGTTGACGCTGCTGATGACGACGGCCTTGCCCACATAGGCATTCTTTGCCCCCATGCGCACCGTCAGGTCATTGAGTACCTCGCTGACCTGCACAATCGAGTAGGGATTGTAGATTTCCATAACCAGCGAATTGCGCTGCAAGTTGAAAATCGTGCCGCGCACCGCCTCACCCTGGGTGTTACGGAAACTGACGACTGGATCGATCTGCGATTGTGAATACACGATTGGGCATTATCAAGTTGCCCGGCTGCCGGCGCACCACGCTGGGCGCGCCAGTTTCCAGGCTGGGTTAAGGCACGGCACACCGGTCGTCGCCGCCGTACCGGAGCGCCTCAAAGCGTGTCTGTTCGCTCTCTGATCGAGTGTACTATGGATGTAGCAGAACGGGCAATTGTTCCTACTGGAATGACTGTCCGTGGCGCTGGCGCGCAACGCCGCCATTCAACCGGCCACGAACAGTGCCAACGCATGACGCAACAGCTGCGGCGTTTGCCCCGTCCAGCGCTTGAACGAGCGGCGAAAGTTGGTGGCATCATGAAAGCCGAGGTAGGCGGCCACGGCGTCGTTGTCGTAACCATGCGCCTGGAACAGGTAGATGGCCTTGTGCGCGCGCACCTGGTCCAGCTCAGCCTGGAAATGCGTGCCATGGCGTGCCAGGTGGCGCTTGAACGTGGCGGGACTGACGCCGAATTCCTGCGCCGTGCGCTCCAGCGTGGGCGCGCAGCGGATGTTCGCCAGCAGGTAGTCGTACAGCGCGCCGAGCAGGCTGGCGGCGGGCACGGGTGCCAGCGCGGCCGCCCGCAAGGCCAGCGCGGCCGCCGTGGCATTGCCGCGCGGCCAGGGCTTGTCCAGCCAGCTGGAATCGATGAGCATGGCGTCGACCTGGCAATCGAAGCGCAGCGCCTGGCCCAGGTGCACTTCGTGCTGCTCCACGTGGCGGGGCCGCGCGCGGTTGAAGCAGAAGCGCCACGGCAGCGCTTCGCCGGCCAGCCAGCGGCACATGGCCGCCAGCGCCGTCATGTGCATTTCCACCAGAAACGGCAGCTGGCTGGGCGCGCCGAACGCATCGACCCAGTACAGCACATGCAGCTCGCCCGCCTCGCGCAAGCGCGGTTGCAGCAGCGGACACAGCAAGGGATGAAAATCGCACAGGATGGTCAAGGCCTGGCGCAGATTCTGCGCCTGCAGCAAGGCATGGCTGGCCGCGCCGTAATGGCCGGGCAGCATTTGCTGGCCCAGCATGAAGCTGGTGTCGGCACAGTCCAGGCCGCGCGCCACATTGGCCAGCAATTGCAGGTATTGCGCGGCGCTGACCTGGCTTTCCGCACAGGGCAGCGCACCGCCGTCGAGGCCCGTGCCCTTGAGCAGCGGCGCCACAGCCAGTTCGCGGCTGCGCGCGTAGTCGAGCACCAGCGCCGGCTGGTGATGGGCCGCGATGCTGGGGTCGCCTTGCTGGTTCAGCGGCATCAGGCAGGCGCGGCGGAACTGATCCCGGCACCGGAGCGCGGCGTTTCCACGGCACGGCTCAGCTCGGCCAATACCACTTCCGGCACGCCATCGGTGAGCGAGCAGGCATGTCGCAGGCTCAAGCGGATTTCGCGGTTGTCGTTGGCGTGGTGGCGCATCTGCCCCACCATGGCGCACAGGTGGCGCGCCTTCACGGCCGCATCCTCGCGCGACACGCCTGGCATCAGCACGGCGAAGCGGTCGCCCGCATAGCGGCACAGCAAATCGTCATTGCGCAAGTTCAGCAGCAACATGTGGCCCACGGCTTGCAGCACGCGGTCGCCTTCGCGGTGGCCGTATTCGCGGTTAATCAGGTGAAAGCTGTCGATATCGAGCAAGACCAGCGCGCAATCGAGGCCGGGCCGGCGTTCCTGTTCCAGGCGCATCTGCGTGCGCAGATAGCTGGCGTCGGCCAGCTGCGTGATGCGGTCGAAGGCGCGGTGGTCGCGGAACAGGCGTTCGCGCTTTTGCAGATGTTCGTTCAGTCGGAACTGTTCCTGGCGCCAGTAATACATGCCGATCGTCAACACCAGCATGCCAAATGGAATCAGGGCTTCCAGCCAGTTATCCCACACGGCGCTCTTGTCGACGGCAAAGAATTCATCGAGGCAATCTGCCCAGGACCCCAGCATGATGGCGCACAGGCCGCCGGCGATCAGGCTCGTCACCCGGCCGCGCGGACGGCTGCTGAGGGTAAACAAGAACCAGATGCCCGCCATGACGGCCGTGCCGCCTTCGCAAACGATATCCATCCACTTCCAGATGGCGAACGGTTTAAGGTGGCCCAGTGTAGCGTACAGGAAAAAGAACAGGGGCAATGCCAGCGCGGCGGCAATCAGGCTGTTACGGTGCAACGGCAGCATGTGGGAAACCTTTAAAAGTGGTGCTGTCGCCACGATAGCGCCCGCCCATGACGGCACGATGACATACCCCGCGCCCGTGCGGCAGGTGCAAACGGCTCAACATGAGCAACGCAACTGATGCAAATCCGGCAAGCCATTGCCCGTGCGCCCTGCGCTGGCAGGTCATTTCAGCTCACCATGGGTCATTTCCGGCCGGAAAGCGTTCACAAGCCCTTGTTTTCAGGGTGGCAAGCCCTTGCCTGTCACGCAACCGTCATATTTGCTGCCTAGAATCCGCCCGGTTCCCTCCCCCTAACCGAGCTCTTCATGAAAACCATGCACACTTCGCCCCCCTCCCCGCTGCGCCTGACGGCCCTGGCCCTCGGCATCATGGCCGTCTTCAGCGGTCAAAGCCATGCGCAAGCGCAAGATGCGGATGGCTTGCCGGCCGCCACCGTGGTCGTCAGCGGCCAGCGCGCCAGCCTGCGCAACGCCATCGCAGCCCAAGAGAAAGCCGACAACATCATCAGCGTCATCAGCAGCGACGATATCGGCGGCTTGCCCGATAAAAACGCGGCCGAGGCGCTGGCCCGCTTGCCAGGCGTGTCCGTGCAGCGCGACCAGGGCGAAGGCCGCTACATCACGGTGCGTGGCCTGGGCCCGGACTTGAATGCGGTGACCATCAACGGCGCGCTGGTACCGTCGCCGGAAGCGGGCCGCCGCGCCGTGGCCCTGGATATCCTGCCGGCCGGCCTGATCCGTACCCTGGAAGTCTCGAAGACTTTATTACCGGAAATGGACGCCAATTCGCTGGGCGCCACCATCGAAGTCAAATCGCTGTCCGCCTTCGACTTGCCGGGCACGCTGCTGTCGGCCAACGTGGGTGCCAGCCATGATGAAAAGACGGGCAAGACCAGTCCCAGCGGCGGCGCCCTGTGGGCCCAGCGCTTCCTCGACGGCAAACTGGGCGTGGCTGCCGGCCTGAGCGCGGAAAAGCGCTCGTTCGGTTCCGATGACGTGGAAACGGGTGGCGCCTGGAGCAAGGGTAAATTGTCGGGCCTGGAATTGCGCGACTACCTGCCCGTGCGCAAGCGCGGCGCGCTGGCCGTCAACCTCGATTACCGCCCGGAAGCGGGCAACAGCTGGTTTTTGCGCTCTTTTGTGAGCGAATTTTCCGACGATGAAGTACGCGACCGCCTGACCATCAGCAATATCGCGGGCGGCAGCCTGGCCGAAGGCCAGACGGCCAGCGCGCGCGCCGAGCGCCGCATCCGCCAGCGCAAGTACACGCAGCAAGTGCGCTCGCTCGTGCTGGGCACGCAGCAGAAATCGGGCGACTGGACGCTGGACGTGAAAGGCGGCATGAGCCGCGCCACGGAAGACACGCCGGAGTCCTTGAACGACGGCCGTTTCCGTGGCACCAGCAATTTTTCCGGCATCAGTTTCACGGATACGCAGGAGCCGAAATTGAGCGGCCCCGCCTCGCTGTACGATCCGGCCAGCTATGCACTGAACGCCATCACCCTGCAAAAGCGCTACTCGAAGGACAATGAACACCATGCACGCATCGACCTGGCGCGCAAGTTCGATATCGCCACCCTGAAATTCGGCGCCAAGCTCAGCCGCCGCGAAAAGACCAATGACACGGATCAATGGGCGTATAACAGCAGCAAGGCCAGCAGCGGCAATTACTGGGGCGCCGGCTCGACCTCGATGAGCAACTTCGTGCAGGGCCACACCCTCGACTACGACCTGGGCAACATCGGCGTGGCGCTGGACCCGCTTCTCATCCGCGCCCGAGTGGCCGGCCTCGACCGCGACAAGGCGCGCCTGGCCACCGAGTCCATCATCAACGATTACCGCATGCATGAAGACATCAACGCCATGTATGTGCAAAACAGCTACGACTTCGACGCCTGGCACATCCTCGGCGGCGTGCGTCTTGAGCGCACCAGCTTTGAAGCGGCCGGCTCGCAAGTGGACAGCGCCGGCTTGTCCACGCCCTTGACGCGCGAACGCTCGTATACCAACTGGCTGCCCAACCTGCAAACCCGTTATGACGTCGATCAAAAGACCAGCGTGCGGGCCGCCTGGACGCAAGCCGTGGTGCGCGCCAACTTCAGCCAGCTGGCACCGGGCATCAGCCTGGCCAGCAACACGGAAGCCGTGATCGGCAACCCGGACTTGAAACCGCTGAAAGCCAACAACCTGGACCTCGGTATCGAGCGCGTGCTGGGCAACGACGGCGTAATGTCGGCCTACGGTTTCTACAAGGACATCAAGAATTTTACCTACACGACGAACCTGGCCGGCACGGGTCAGTGGGCCAATTACACCTCGGCCACCTCGTATGCGAACGGCGACGCGGCCAAGGTGAAAGGCATCGAACTGGCCTACATGCAGCCGCTGCGCATGCTGCCGGCGCCGTTCAACAAGTTCCTCGTGGGCGTCAACGGCACCCTGAGCACCTCAAGCGCGCAAATCGGCCGCTACGACAAGGCCAGCAAGCAGCAGCTCACCCGCGACATCCGCCTGCCGGGCCAGTCGAACCAGGTCATGAACTTGATGCTGGGCTATGAAACGGGCCCCGTCAGCGCCCGCCTGGCCCTCAACTACAAGTCGCCGTATCTGCTGGAAATGGGCAGCGACATCCTCGATCAAAGCCAGGACCACATCGTCGCCAGCCAGAAGCAGCTCGATTTCTCGCTGTCCTACCAGATCAACAAGCAGTTCCAGGTGGTCTTTGAAGCGGCCAACCTGAACAACGAGAAATACTATGTCTACCAGGGCACGAAGCAATACAACGTGCAGAATGAACAATACGGCCGCACTTTCAAAGTGAGCCTGAAAGCCAGCGCCTTCTGATGATGATTTTACCTACCATGAAAAAAACCGTACTCTGCAGCGCTTTGCTGGCTTGCCTCTCGGCTACAGCGCAAGCCGCGCCTGTCCAAGCTGTTCCTTCCTTCACGCAGGAATCGGAAGAGCTGGCGCGCCTCCCCGGCGGCGGCTGGCTGACGTTGGACAAACACGGCTTGCGTTTGTTCAACGCTGCTGGCCAGGAGCAGGACCGCATCGCCGTGCGCGCCAAGCAGCTCGACACGCGCATCGATGGCAATCGCGTGCTGGCCGTGTTCCTGGAAGCGGATACGCAGCGCCCGCTGCCCGTGTCCGTCGACGTGCAAGCCGGCAAGCTGGTCAAGCTGGCGCCGTTTCCCGTCCCCACCTTTTCCGTGGAAGCATCGTGTTTGTACCGCGACGCCCAGCAGCTAGCTCATCTGTTCTTGATCGGCAAGGATGGGCAGGCGGAACAGTGGGTGATGCAGGGCGAGCAGCGCAGCCTGGTGCGTAAACTCGCCTTGCCGCCGCACGCCAAGCATTGCAGAGTCGACGATGGCGCCCGGCGCCTGCTGGTAAGCGAAGCGAACATGGGCGTGTGGGCGTATGACGCCGAGTCCGAAGGCATGGGCAAGCGCGAAGTGGTGGCCCTGCGCAAGCCGTATGGCCAGCTGGACGGCGGTGCCGGCGCGCTGGCCGTGCTGCCCGGTGGCGTGGCCGTGCTCGACGGCAAGGCGGAAAAGCTGCACTTGGTCGCCCATCAGGAAGGTAAATGGACGGCGCAGCCAGCCCAAGCCGTCGCCTTGAACGTGCGCAAGGGCGACAGCCAACTGGCGCTGGACAAGGATTCGCTACTGCTGCGCGGCAAGAACGGTTGGCAAGCGCGGCCCTTGAAATGGAATGGCAAAGCGGAAACGGTGCCTGCGGTAGCCATCATCGCCCCGCAGGCGCAGACAGAGCCGATGGCGCGCCAGGGCGACGCGGCCGACGACCCGGCCATCTGGCTGTCCAGCGATCCTGCCAACGCGCGCATCCTCGGCACGAACAAAAAGCAGGGATTGCTCGTCTACGACCTGCAAGGCAAGCAGACGCAGCTGCTGGAAGTGGGCCGCCTGAACAACGTCGACGTGCGGCAGAATATCCAATTGAATGGCAACAAGGTCGACCTGGCCGTGGCCACCCAGCGCGACGACAACAGCATGATGCTGTTCACCATCAATGCCGATGGCGTCGTGGCGGAAGCGGGCCGTTTTCCTACCGGCCTGAAAAGCATCTACGGCATGTGTTTGTACCAGCCGGCCAGCGGCGGCGTGCAAGCGTTCATCAACGACAAGGACGGCACTTTCCAGCAGTACAAGATCGAAATGAGCGGCTTGAGCGGTGGCAAGTTCAGCGCCACCCTCTTGCGCAGCTTCAAGGTTGCCACCCAACCGGAAGGCTGCGTGGCCGACGACGCCAATGCCAGATTGTTCCTGGGCGAAGAAACACGCGGCATCTGGACCACCTCGACCGATGCCGCCAAGCCGGACTCCCTCACCATGGTCCTGCCCGTCGGCGCACAATTGACGGCCGACGTGGAAGGCATGGCCATCTACCGCCAGCCGGGCAGCAAGGCTGACTCTGGCTACCTGATCGTCTCCAGCCAGGGCGACAGCAGCTACGTGGTACTCGACGCCCAAGCGCCGTACAAGGTGCGCGGCCGCTTCAAG
Organism: Janthinobacterium sp. SUN073; assembly: GCF_030397665.1. Lineage (GTDB taxonomy): Bacteria > Pseudomonadota > Gammaproteobacteria > Burkholderiales > Burkholderiaceae_D > Janthinobacterium. Next base: position 335,987 of record NZ_JAPUBT010000002.1, read on the forward strand.
GTAGGCTTCAACTTGCCCGCCGGTATAGACGGCACCTCGGAAACGGACGGCCTCGACGTCACCTCCGCCAACCTGGGCGGCGCATATGCACAAGGCATGCTGGTGATCCAGGACGGCTACAAGCGCTTGCCCGACGGGCCGCAGAACTTCAAGTATGTGGCGTGGGGAGATGTGGCGAAGGCCTTGAAGCTGGACTAGTGACACGGGGGCGGCCCGCACAGGCCGCCCTTGCCGCCGCGCGACAGACAGGTGCTAGGCCGCGCGCGGCAGATCGATGGCGAAGGGCAGGCTTTCGCCAAAAAAATCCACCTTGCCCGTCAGCGCCAGCCGCTGCGCCGACAGTTCCACCAGGCACAGGTCCGCCACATCGCGGTACTCCATCATGTAGAGACTGCATTCACAGTCCGTACTGCTGGCATCGACGGCCAGCCCGTGCAGGGGCGCGGCATCCGTTCCCGCCACGAGCAAACCATGCAAAGAGAATGACGGCGGATACAGCGCCCACGACCACGGAGCGTCGTCGTCTTCCGTCAGCCGCATGAACTCCTCGTCGTCGGCCTCGACCGTGATATTAATTTCCCGCATGCCATTGGCAAGTGCCGCCACACTGATACTGGATTTCGCGGCATCCACGGCAAAATTGGTGTCGCCGATACTAAATACATGCATTCAACACTACTCCATCGTAACAAGTCAGGGCACGGCGGCACGCACGGAAAGCGTTCCCGTCGCGCCCGGCTGGGTCAAGGACATCCGCAGCACCCAGCTGTACTTGAGCCGCCCCTCGCGCAAAATGGCGTAAGACGAGGTCGCCATATCGCCCTGCCTGTCCTCGGCTTTCTGCATCACGGTGTAGCCGGTGCTCGCCGGAGGAAGCCACCGTTCAAACTCGCGCTTCAAGTCGGCTGGAGCTATCTGTTTCACCACAACGGCGCAGGTTTGCGGCTGCGTGGCAACTACCGTAAAGCGGCCGCCTGTTTCGCTCGTGGACCAGGACTTGCCAGGCACACTATCCGGCAGTTCCCGCGCCTCTTTTGACGTCACCTCGACCAGCTTCACACGCCTGACTGCCGTTTCGATCTGCTGCACATCCCCTTGGGAAGGCACGCAAACGCCGAGGAATAACTGCATCGCCAATGTTTCAACGGTTTCAGGCTCTGCCGCGCGGACGCCGCAACTGGCAGCCAAGGCGAGCGCCAGGATCGCGCATTGGAATTGCCGACGGTACACCATCATTGGCGCGCCTACGACCGTGCGAAACGCCATGTTGGCATCGTCGAAATCGGCCCCATGCCTGCCATTCCAGGCAAAGGCAATTTTCGCTTCGGATGAGGGGGTATAGGATGCAACGAAATCCACTGCCAGTGCTGTCATATTCTCAATTCATGCCGATTCAGGCTATTGCCCATTTCCGTGGACTGCTTGCCAGCCAGCGGACATGCGCGGGCAATCCATCAATCGCCCTGCTGTTGCCAAAACGCCTTGCCGCCCTTGATATAGATCAAGGCACTGGCAGAACCCTCTTTCGCCACCACGATTCCATCCGTTTTCAGCTTGAGGGATTTTTCATGATAGCTGTGCTGCAACGATCCCTTGTCTTCCACCTGCCACACTTCCAGCCAGGCGAAATCGTCGCCGCCGTTGGACAAGGCATGTCCGGCACCGACGATGAGGGGCGCCGTCTTTTGCCTGAACAGGAAGGCGATGCCCTCCTTCTTGCTATCCTTGTTCTTGACGAACACGGCCAGATCACCCTTGCCATCGCCATCGAAATCGCCGTGCAGGACAAACGGGTTCATGCGCGCACTCACTTCGATCGCTTCGCGTTTGGCCAGACTATCGAGCTGTTGCGTTGCCCAGGCCGGCAATTGCGCCTGCGGCGGCAAGGCCTGTGCTCCAGCCATGCCGGCGGCAAACACCAAGGCGACGGTCACTGCAATGCTTTTGCAATTCATAGAGCGGCTCCATAGAGACAAAGAATCGTTGGCGGCACCCCACTGATCAGTGGGGTACTGGCAGAATAACATTATCAGAAAATACTTGCACTATTACAACAGTGTCCGCTCCGCTTTGCAGCCAGTACGGGCGGATAAATGCCGTCTGTTGCAGATCTGCCAGCGACTGGCGGCCTGTTGCGTATTAAAATGGCGCCCCATGACCTCCCCCGCCTCGACCTCTTCCCTCCCCGACAGCATTTTGCTCCCGTCCCTGGCCGTATTGGGAGGGCAGATTTCCGTCAATCTGGGGGCGGCGATTGCGAAGAACCTGTTTCCTGTCATCGGCGTCGAGGGGATTACGGCGTACCGGGTGGGGTTTTCGGCCTTGATTTTACTGACCATTTTCCGGCCGTGGCGTTTCCGGCTGACGCGCAAGGATGTACTGAACTTGCTGGTCTACGGTTCCGTGCTGGGGTTGATGAACTTGCTGATTTACCGGGCGTTTGCGTTGATACCGATCGGCATTGCCGTCGCCATCGAGGTGACGGGGCCGCTGGCCGTGGCCATGCTGTCATCGCGCCGGCCGCGCGATTTGCTGGCCGTGGCGTGCGCCGTGTTCGGCCTGTATTTGCTGTTGCCGCTGCAAGGCAGTCCAGGTAGCCTGGACCCGGTCGGAGTGGCATACGCGCTGGGGGCGGCCCTATGCTGGGCGCTGTACATCATCTTCGGCAAGCGCGCCTCGACCTTGCAGGGTGGGCAAGCCGTGGCCTGGGGCATGACGGTGGCAGCCATGGTGACGGTGCCCATCGGCGTCGCGTATTCGGGCACGGCCCTGCTGGCGCCGTCGATTGCGCTGATGGGCCTGGCAATCGCCATGCTGTCCAGCGCCCTGCCGTACTCGCTGGAAATCTTTGCCTTGCGCCGTTTGCCGCAAGGCGTGTTCGGCATGTTCAGCAGCGCGGCGCCCGCCGTCAGCGCGCTGGCCGCCATGGCCGTGCTGGGAGAACTGCTGAGCCTGATCCAGTGGCTGGCCATCGCCTGCATCGTGTTCGCGTCCGCCATGGCGGCGCTGGGCGCCCAGGGCGGCAAGCGCTAGCGGCATTCACCCCTCCTGCACCGCTGCCTGCGCCACTTCCTCGCATCCATGTCCGTGCAGGTCCGTGCAGGCGGGCAGGTTTTGACGTGCGCCTGTAAAATGCGTCATCGCTTGCCACACATTGCCACGCATTGCATGCCCGCCTCACCGATGACATCCACCTTTCGCTCTCTCTTCTCTCTTGCCTCCGCAGGTCTGCTGCTGACGCACGCCGCCATTACGCACGCAGCCGCAGCTCCCGCTCCTCTCATGGGCAATGCCGAAGCGGGCAAGACCGCGTTTCGCAAGTGCGCCTCCTGCCACCAGGTGGGGCCATCGGCGCGCGGCGGCTTCGGCCCCAAGCTGACGGGCGTGATTGGCCGCAAAGCCGGTGCCACCACCGATTACAAGTATTCGGCAGCCATGAAAAACGCGAACATCGTCTGGACCGAGCAAAACCTGGCCGGCTTCCTCAAGGCACCCAGCGATTTCATTCCCGGCAATAACATGCGCTTCTGGGGCATCGGCAATGCGCAGCAAGTGGCAGATCTGCTGGCCTACCTGCGCACGCAGTAAGTAAGCAGGTCACGCACGGGCCTGCGCGCACGCACGCACGTACGCGGACAAGCAGACACGGCCCGTCAAGCCACGACAGCAGCTCAAGCCTCCAGCGCTTGCAGCAAGCCCTTACGCTTCTTGTGCGCCGCCCGGGTAACGCCCTTCCTGCTTGAAGTCCCGTTACAGCTGCTTGAATTCGCGTTTGCGTCGGGGATGGGCACCGACAGGCATAGCTTCTCCTAGGACTTGGCTGGCAGCTTGCGCACGCACAGGTAAATGGAATACACCGCCGCCAACCCCACCAGCACATATACGCCGCGCGACGCCGTCGTCATGGCGCCGAGGATGCGGGCCACGATGTCGATGTCGAACAAGCCCACCAGCGCCCAGTTCAAGCCGCCCACGATCAGCAGGATCATGGAGATCCAGTCGACCACGTTCAGGCGCTTTGCCGTCATTTCCTCGTTTGCCGCACCGTCCGATCCTGCCTGAATATTCGCCATCTCAGCCTCCTGTAAGAAGATACGACCCGCCGCCGGGTCTGTGCAAAGATCAGTGTAGGCGCGACACCGGCATATGCCAGTCGGATGATGCCGGGGTTCGAGGTAGGACGAGTCTGTAATAAGGAGGGTGATTTTATCCGGCAACAATTTCGACAATCGTTGCCCGTTGTTGCTAAACAAGCAGTGACAAATTCCAATATGGAAATATTTATAGATTACTTAGTATTGCACTGCTACACTCATTTCACCCCAGCAACGTCAGGGGCAACAGCGCCGCGCCGTGCCGCCCGCATGGGCTGCGGCCACCATGGGACAACAGCTGAGGGGACATGAATATTTCAAACATACGCATCGGTGTACGCCTGACAACGGGTTTCTTGCTGGCATCGCTGTTGCTGGCCGTGGTCGTCGGCATCAGCACGTGGCAGCTGGCCACGGTGAGCGGGGAAATCGACAGCAGCGTACACCAGCGCTATGCGCGCATCGAGCAATTGCAGGCCACGCGCAACCGCACGCAGGAACAGCCCGCCCTGCGCGACATCGACCAGCAGATCGCCACGCAATCGGCGCAGATGCGCGCGTCGGCCGAGGCCGCCATGGCACGCGCGCACGATACCAGCGTGCTGATCATCGCGCTGGGCCTGATCGGCGGTGTGCTGAGCCTGGTCACGGCCTGGTTCATCAGCAGCGGCATCGTGCGGCCCCTGCGGCACGCCGTCAAGGTGGCGCGCAAGGTGGCCAGCGGCGACCTGAGCGGCAATATCCGCGTCGAATCCGGCGATGAGGTGGGCCAGTTGCTGCAGGCGCTGAAAGACATGAATGCCAGCTTGATCACTATCGTGGGCGATGTGCGCGGCGGCACGCTGGACATCGCGGGCGCGTCAGGCGAGATTGCCGCAGGCAACCTGGACCTGTCGCAGCGCACGCAGGCGCAAGCCAGTTCGCTGGAGCAGACGGCCGCCTCGATGGAAGAGCTGACGGGCACCGTCAAGCAAAATGCGGACAATGCGCGGCAAGCCAACCAACTGGCGCAATCGGCCGCCGACGTGGCCGGCAAAGGGGGCAAGGTGGTGGCGGAAGTGGTCGATACCATGAGCTCGATCAATGCGTCGTCGAAAAAGATCGTCGATATCATCGGCGTCATTGACGCCATCGCCTTCCAGACGAATATCCTGGCCCTGAATGCGGCCGTGGAAGCGGCGCGGGCCGGCGAACAGGGACGCGGCTTTGCCGTCGTGGCCGCCGAAGTGCGCACCCTGGCCCAGCGATCGGCCGGCGCGGCACGGGAAATCAAGCAGCTGATCGGCGACTCCGTCGAACGGGTCGACGCGGGCGCGCGCCTGGTCGATACGGCGGGCGCCACCATGCGCGAAATCGTGGCCAGCGTGCACCGCGTGACGGACATCATGGGCGAGATCAGCATGGCCAGCGGCGAACAATTGTCCGGCATCGAGCAAGTCAATGCCGCCATCGTGCAGATGGAGCATGTGACGCAACAAAATGCCGCGCTGGTGGAACAGGCGTCAATGGCGGCGGCCAGCATGCAGCAGCGCGCCCAGCAGCTATCGGGCACGGTGGGCATCTTCACCTTGGGCAATGAGGTGGCGCCCCCGCACGCGGCGCCGGCCATCAGCCTTGTCGCGGCACAATACGCAACGCATGACAAGGCGGCACCGGCCCTGACACATTCACGCGCGCCATCACGCGTCCCTGCCGTTAGAGCGCGCCTGAAAGCCTGAGTTCCCCGCCTGAGTTCCCCGCTATAGCTGCTTGTACATGATGGTCGTGGCGTCCAGCCGGTCGCCGGCAGGCGCCAGCGCATAGGCGGGGATGCTGCCGGCCACCACGTAACCGAGCGACAAATACAGCGGTTCGGCATGGTCGCCGCTGCGCGTGTCCAGGGTCAGCAGGCTACGCGGCAAGAGGCGCGCCTGTTCTTCCAGCGCCAGCATCAACTGGCGCGCGAGGCCGAGGCGGCGGTAAGCGGGCGCGACCAGCAGCTTGCGCACTTCGGCCCGGTGCGCCTGGTTGGGATTGGTGTCCCAGTCCAGCTGCACGGCGCCGGCCACCTTCCCTTCCACCTCGGCCACCAGCAGCAGGCGCACGCCACGCGTCACGGCGGGCAGCACATTGTCCGTCCAGAACGCCTGGCTGGCCGCCACGTCGAAGGGCAGAATAAAACCGATGCTGGCGCCGTCGTGCACGCACGCCTGCAGCAGCGCGCCCAGTTCCGGTAAGCTTTCGAGAATATCGGTGGGCGAAAAATGGCGTAGCGATGCGGACATGGCGACCTCAGACAAGAAAGAGAAAATAGCGGGCGCCGCTATCCGGCGGCGTCGCAAACGCGCTGGCGCCCTGCAACTGGTAGCGCAGGCAATCGCCAGGCAGCAAATCGTGCGAGCGGCCGTCGACGGTCACGTTCAGCTGGCCCTCCTGCAACAATAGATGGTGTTCCATGCCGGGACGGGGCGACGCCGCGTAGATGATCGTCACGCCCGCACCCAGTTCGCATTCGAGCGCTTCGCCGGCCAGGGCGCGCGACGGGGGCGAAACGGAACGGCGGATAAAACCGCTGTCCGGGTCCGTCCACACGCTTTGCTGTGCCCGCCGCAGCAGAGGCGGAAAATCGTCTTCCACCATGCGCAGCAGGCGCGACATGGCCAGGCCATACGCGGCGCACAGCTTGCCCAGCACGACCGTCGTCGGGCTGACCTCGCCATTTTCCAGGCGAGATAATGTCGCGCGGCTGACCTGGCTCAGGTTCGCCAACTGGTCCAGCGACCAGCCCCGCTCCATGCGCAACTGTTTCAGGCGCACGGCCAGCCGCTGTTCGGTGCTGTCTTCGTTTGATGTCGTGTTTTCCATATATGGGAATTTATCCCATAAAAGGAAATATAGCAAGCGGCCGCGTACGGTTGCTCCATGCACTGAACAGCACCGGGACGTTAGCGTGAGTTGAGGGGATTGTTATCACGCGCATGCTGCACGCTCCCATGCACGGCCACTACTGTGTCTCAAGCAGCCTGAAAATCAAAGACGCCTCTCCCTGCCTCTCCTTATAGTCGGCAATCAAGGTAAGGTCCGTCTTTAGCCCTTCGGCCCAAAATTGACAGGCAACTCTTCTGGACTGCGGATCGGCTTGCGTCTCGTAGCTGTAGAGGGGAATCCTGCCCGTCCTGTCAGCTTGAAATGCGATGGCATAGGGAGGCATCGTTAAATTTTCAACATTTTCCCCGGATCTTTCCAGCTCTTCCTGAATTTCTTCGTAAATCGCCGGGGTGATTCCAAAATCCGCTAAGGCGACCATCTCCGCATTTTGGATAGCCATCAAAAGATCAGCCGTGAGCCGATAGATTTTATTTCCATCAGATAATTCCATGTTTACTTCCTTCGTTTCGAAATAGTGGCAATTGATATGGCAGAAGGACAAATATCCGAGAAACCTGGCTTCATTACCCCGCCATGCGTGTAGCGTGGCGGCACAGTTCCAAAAATCCCGTCAAGCGGGGCGACAGGATCTTCTTGGACTGGCGGATCAGATAAAAATTGCGCTCCAGGGGCGGCAGCATGGTGTCCAATTCCACCAGTTGCCCGCTGGCCAGCAGATCGGCCACCACCACGCGCGACAGGCAGGCGATGCCGAGACCGGCCGCGGCGCCATATTTGATCGCTTCCGAGTTGCTGAATTCGCCTGCGGCGCGCAGATAGTGCAGATACGGCACCAGTGCCTGCTCCACCGCTTCGCGCGTGCCCGAGCCCGCTTCGCGCAGCAGCCAGCCCGCCTGGTTCAGCTCCGCAAAGCTGAGCAGATGATGCAGCTGCGCCAGCGGATGCGTGGGCGCGGCCACGATCAGCATCTGGTCCGTCAGCCACGGTTCCACCAGCAAACCCGCTTCATGGCACGGCCCCTCGATCAGGCCGATATCGACGCGGAACTCCGCCACGGCGGCGGCGATGTCGGCCGTGTTGGCAATCGTCACCTGGGGAATGCTGCGCCCGTATTGCTGCGCCGCCTGCGCCAGGATCTGCGGCAGCAGATAGATGCCTATCGTCGTACTGGCGCCGATTTGCAGGCTGACGGGCACGGACGGGTCGGCGCCCGCGAACTGGCGCTCGATGCTGGCGGCCCCGTCGCGCATCTGCCGCGCCTGCGGCAACAGCAGGCGGCCATTGTCATTGAGCAGCAATCGCTTGCCCACGCGGTCGAACAATTGCGCGCCCAGCAAGGCTTCCAGTTCATTCAGGGCCGCGCTGGTGGCCGACTGCGACAGCGCAATCTGTTCGCCGGCCGCACTGGTGCTGCCCGTGTCCGCCACGGCGAGGAAAATCTGCAGTTGCCGCAAGGTTAAGGCCATCAAATCTACCTATTTAATTGGTTAAACATACAAAAACAATCCGTTTTACCATTTAATCGACCAACTGTACAGTCATGCCATACGCATAAAAACATGGAGTACGGCATGTCTTCCCTCTCAACAAGCAACACAACAAGTTTCAGCGACCGCTATGGCCGCTTGCTGCCGGGCCTGATGCTGAGCGGCGCCATCGCCTGGGGCGCCATCGCGCTGGGCAAGCTGGAATGGATGCAAAGCCATGGCATGAGCGCCCTGACCCTGGCCATCATGCTGGGCATTGTGCTGGGCAACAGCGTGTATGGCCGCCTGGCGCCCAGCTGCGGCGCGGGCGTGGCCTTTTCCAAACAGACGTTATTGCGCTTGGGCATCATCCTGTACGGCTTCCGTTTGACGTTCCAGGATATCGGGCAAGTGGGCCTGGCCGGCATCGCCATCGACGCGCTGGTGCTGACCTCCACGTTTGGGCTGGCCATGTTCCTCGGCACCAAGGTGTTCAAGCTGGAACGCAACTGCGCCATTCTGATCGGCGCGGGCAGTTCGATCTGTGGCGCGGCGGCCGTGATGGCGACCGAGCCCGTCGTCAAGGGCCGCAGCGAGGATGTCACCGTGGCGGTCTCCACCGTCGTCGTGTTCGGCACCATCGCCATCTTTCTGTATCCGCTGCTGTACCAGTTGAACCTGGGCTGGCAGGTGCTGGGCGCCACGCCCACCGCCTTTGGCGTGTACATCGGTTCGACCGTGCATGAGGTGGCGCAAGTGGTGGCGGCCGGCAAGTCCATCGGGCAGGAAGCGGCGAATGCGGCCGTGATTGCCAAGATGGTGCGCGTGATGATGCTGGCGCCGTTTCTCGTCATCCTGTCGGCGGTGCTGGCGCGCGGCAAGGCCAAAGGTGGCAGCCACGACAAGGCCACCAAGCTGGCCATTCCCTGGTTCGCCTTCATTTTTATCGGCGTGGTGGCCTTCAATTCGCTGGGCTTGCTGCCAGCCGCCACAGTGGCCACCATCACCGATCTCGACACGGTCTTGCTGGCCATGGCCATGGCGGCCCTGGGCTTGACGACGCATATGTCGGCCATCCGCCGCGCCGGCATCAAGCCCCTGCTGCTGGCCGGCCTGCTGTTCTGCTGGCTGATCGCCGGTGGCGCCGCCATCAACCACGTGGTCGCCAGCCTGTTTGCCTGAAGCTGGGCCTGATTCAGGCGGGGGCCGCTGACGCAGGAGTCGAAAACTTCGTACAATAAGCGTGTTTTGACTCTCAATCCGGCTTCGGCCCCACCCAGGAATACCCATGCATCTCTCGAACTGGCTGCTTTTCTGCAGCGTCGCCCTGCTCGTCACGTTTTCTCCCGGTCCGGCCGTCCTGCTGGCCATCTCGAATGCCATCGCCGTCGGCCCGCGCCGCGCGATGATCAGCAGCATGGGCAATGGTTTTGGCCTGTTCATCATTTCCGGCGTGGCCATGGCCGGCATGGGCGTCGTGCTGGCCACCTCGGCCACCGCCTTCATGCTGCTGAAACTGGCTGGCGCCCTGTATCTGGTGTTCCTGGGCATCAAGCAATGGCGCAGCAAGACCAGCATCGTGGCCGCTGCGCCCGTGGCGCTTGGCGCGGCGAATCCAAATTCCTTTTGGAAACTCTTCCGCCAGGGCTTGACGGTCGCGCTGACCAATCCCAAGGCCATCCTGTTCTTTTCGGCCCTGTTCCCGCAATTCATCACGCCGGGCGAACCGGTGGCCATCCAGTTCACCGTGCTGACGACCTCGTTTGTCGCCTGCGCCATGCTGGCCCACTTGTTCTACGCCAACCTGGCGCGCCTGCTGAAAACCCAGCTGGCCACGCCAGGGCGCGCCAAGTTGTTCAACCGCATTTCGGGCGGCGCCTTCGTGCTGCTGGGCCTGAGCCTGCTGCGCCTGCGCGCCAAGACGGCGTAAAGTCACTGCGCCGATAAAAACGCCTCGATGCTGGCCGCCAGGGCCAGCGGCGTTTCATTCATCGGATAGTGTCCCGCATTGCCCAGCACTTCCAGCCGGGCTTGCGGGTACCACGCCAGATAGGTGCGGCGCATCAGGGCCGCATCGAAACGGGGGTCGTGCTCCCCCACCAGCGCCAGCAAGGGCAGTTCCACGCACGCCGCCTTGATTTCTTCACTGAAATCCGTCCCGCTCCACGCGAGGAAGTAGCGTGCGAACGCTGTCGGATCCGACCTTTCCCACGAATACTGCGCCTTCCAGTCCAGCCAGGTGGCGGACAAGCGCCCGCCCGTGCTGCGATCGATGATGGTGCGCCGCGCTTGCTTGTTGCCGCTGGCGTCGAGAAACAGTTGCCGCGCCGCCCCGTCGAACATCACGCCGCAACTGGGCACGGGCGCCACGGCCACCAGTTTGCGCAAGCGCAAGGGAGCCAGCAAGGCCAGCCGTTCCAGCGCCATGCCGCCCATCGAGTGACCGACCACGCTGAAAGTGGCCAAGCCCAGCGCATCGGCCAGCGCCAGCGCGTCGCGGGCCACTTCGTCCATCGAGTAGTCGCCTTGCGCGCCGCGCATGCCGCCATAGCCGCGATTGTCCATGAAGACATAGCTGAAAGCGCCGCCATCGAGGGCCGCTTCCATCGGCGCGAATGCGTGCGCGTCGCCAAACCAGCCGTGCAGGACGATGACGGCATGGGGGCCAAGACCCACCCGATGATAGCTATTGTGCATGCAGACTCCTGAAAAAAGAGTGCATGGTAGGCGCCCAGCAGGCGGCCCGCTTTCGATGTCAGGTCAAATACTATAGAGTACGGGCCATGGATGATTTTTATACGGAAGTGCCACGTCCCTTGATCGCCACCGCGCGCGACCATGCCGCCGGCACGATGTTCCCCAGCCACAGTCACGCACGCGGGCAATTCGCCTATGCGGCGCGCGGCGTCATCAGCGTGCACACGCCGCAAGGCAACTGGCTGGTGCCGCCACAACGCGCTTGCTGGGTCCCGGCCCGGCTATCCCACGGCATGCGCATGCAGGGCGCCGTGACCATGCACAATGTCTTCATTGACGAGGCCGCCATCGCCAGGATGGGCTTGTCACCCGATTGCCAGGTGCTGGACGCCTCGCCGCTGCTGCGCCAGTTGCTGGCCGAGGCCGTGACCGTGGAGGCCTTGTATGCGGAACAATCGCGTGCCGGACGGCTGATGGCCTTGCTGCTCGATGAAATCGCCGCCATGGCAGCCCTGCCCCTGAGTGCGCCCCTGCCCCAGGACGCCAGGCTGGCGCGGCTGTGCATGGAATTGCTCGAACATCCCAGCCTGGACAGCAGCCTGGACGCGATGGCGGCGCAGGCGGGCATGAGCCGGCGCACCTTTACGCGGCAGTTCCGCGCCCAGACGGGGCTGGCCTTTGCCCAATGGCGCCAGCAGGCGTGTCTGCTGGCGGCCATTACGCGCCTGGCCGAAGGGCAAGCCGTCACCAGGGTCGCGCTCGATCTCGGTTATGCCAGCCCCAGCGCCTTCACGGCCGCCTTCCGCCGCGTGCTGGGGCGGGCGCCCAGCGACTATCTGGAGCGCGCCACATAGAAAAAGCGAGACCAACGCAGAAAATTTCTACATGGCTGAGCTGAACTCGCTGTCTCAAAGAGGGACTAAGCAACATGGCAAGCAAGAAAGCTTCCATTGCTGCATCAATAAATCACGAAAATAAACATAAATATTCCCGCAAGGAAATATTTGTGGATTTTTATCATATGATCCCGGCATATCCACCTTCGCGCCCAGCATGAACAAACTCAATGCAATACTGGACTTCCTGGGCCTGATGACTATCGGGCATCACACCACCTTATTAACACAGGAAAAAAAGGAGCAGGCGGCGCGGCGTTCACAGGAACAGAGAACCGTTGAACGCGAGCATGGCACGGCTTTGGCTGAAGCCAAGGCTGTGGCCTATCAGCATGGCTTTGAAGCGGGACGAGCGTATGAAGCTGACGCGCAAGCGGCGACGCTGGCAGCAGAGAAAGCGCACCAAGCGCAACGCCAACGCCAAGCCGAGGAGGCGCGCAAAAACTGGCTGGTGAGCGCCATGTCCCTGGGATTTACACCGCGTGTCAGCCGTGAATTCAAGACGGAGGTGACCGCGCGCTTCCCGCATCCGCCCACAGCGGACCAGTGGAAGATGATCCTGGCCGACGACCCTGCCACCTGCGTCATTGCCGGTGCCGGCTCCGGCAAGTCTACATCGCTGGTCTTGCGCGTGATCGCGCTCAACCTTTACCTGGGCATAGACCGCAACCAGCTCTCCGTGTTCACCTTCACCAAGGCATCTCGCTTCGATTTCATCGAAAAGCTACAGGCGAGCCTGTCAAAATGGCAAATTCAGTTATCGGAACAGGAGGCAAAGCGCATCGTGCGTACCTTCCATTCCATGGTGCTGACGATGGCACGCGAAAGTATGCCGGTACGCCCCAAAGTGCTTGAGTTGCTGGATCGGGAGAAAAAAGGCGAAGTCGACGCACTCGATGTTGAAAACATGCTGGAGCTGGCAGAATCGGACGACCTGCAAGACGAGAGCGACAGTGAGGATGCCTCCCCCGCTATGCTGACCGAAGAGTCGGACGACACGCCAACGCTTGACGACCTGCTCGGCATCGCCTACGAACGGGCCTTCAATCGAGATCAAGTCTTTTACGCTATGGCGATCCAGCTATACAAACTCAGCCTGACCCAGGCTCGCCAACCGACCGATGGCAAGACGCAAGGCAACATCAAGTGGATCAACGATATCGACCAGAGGATGACAGCCGCCCTTGAACACGCCTGGCGCCACGACATCGCCCCCGGCATCTGGCCGCTGGACGGTATCAATGTCCGTCTCGCCGCCATCGACGTATCGTCGCAGACAAACAAGCCCTTCTGGGTGAATGGCTACGTGCCGCAAATCGGCGCCTACATTATTCTGGGCGGGGCCAAATTTTATGCCGGGGCGAGCTACAACAGCATTCCTTGCGCCGCCGCGATCTACACCAAACGCAAAGTGCTGGCGGGTATCAGCGACAAGCCCTTGCTCTGGATTGATACGCTTGAACAGTTGCAGGAGCTGAAAATCCAGCTGAGCTGGCTAGCCGCACATGCGGAAAGACGCGCCGACAAACTCACGTTCAAGATGATCGCACCAGGTGACTTCAAGAGAAAGCCGATCACCAAGTGTTTTCATGGCATGGCGCAGTTTGTGGAAAATCTGGGCTTGCCGGTAGCTGCTACGCTCTCCAGCGCCATCGCCAGCCAGCAAAACAAGCTTGGCGGCGATGCCGTGTTCATGCAGGCCACGGCGCGTTTCTGGCCCTATTTCGAAGCCGTGCTGAAGGAGCGCGGCATCTGCTCATTCAATCAGCTGTTCGCGCACTATTCCGAAGATCATCCAGAAAATTTTGCTGCGGTGCCACTGCATGTGCTCGGCGCCATGCGGCATCTGATGGTGGATGAGTTCCAAGATGTATCTCCACAGATTGTCAAATGGATTAGAGGTTGCCAACGAGAACTAGTCAGACGTGACATGGCTGGCTCCCTCACCTGCGTCGGTGACGACTGGCAATCAATCTATGGCTGGCGCGGCAGTTCGCCGGACTTCTTCGTCCAGTTCAAACAGCACTTCCCTGCCGCCAAGCATGGCAAAGTCATATTGAAGGAGAATTTCCGCAGCAGCGACTACCTGATCCGCTGCGCCGAGTCGGTGCTGGTCGGCGTGCCTGGCATGGAGCCGAAAACCTGCGTGGCCGAGGGAAAATGGGCCGATGCCAACCTTCCGGTACAGATTCATGGCGTGAAAGGCGAGCTGCCATTTGAGGCAATCCGACAATATATCGGCATGGAAGTTGCGCGCACCGAAGCCTGCGAGGAGCGCCCCATGCTGGTACTCTCACGCGAGAGAAGACACCTCGAAAAGCTCAAAAGGGTGTCACGCCACGATTGGGGCAAGGCAGTCAGGTGCATGACCTTCCATGGCGCCAAGGGATTGGAAGCACAATCCGTCGTATTGCTCGGCGATTGCCACTACACCGGTTCCACGCCCTCGAAAAATTTCTTGTACGAAAAAGCAGGCCTGGGCAGCTATGACGATGCGCAGCGAGCGGAAGCGCGCCGACTGGCCTATGTCGGCATCACGCGGGCAATGGAAAAGTGTCGCTGGTTCGCCGTCAGGAAAGACAATGGCGCAATCGCCAGCCTGCCTGCTTCCCGTCCCTATGTCACATACGCCACTATCGATGCCAAGCAGGCGAACACTGTCTGAACGTATCGAAGGACAGGCCGGTACGCTAGGCTGCAATGATGGCGGCGATGCGCTGGCCCAGCGCCTGCGCCAGCTTCTGCACATGATAACCATCGACAAAGCCATGGTGCGCCTGCGCGGAAAACGGCACCCGCATGCGGCCATCGTCCTGCGCAGGGCCGAACTTGCCCCAGGTAAAGGTCGGGATATCGGCGTCGCGGTGGCGGTAAATCGGGTGTTCGATGGCCGCCAGCTCCAGCCATGGCAGGCAGGTGATGTAGATATTGTTGCGCTGCTCACGCTCGCTCTCTCCCTCGCCCGTGTTGATCAGCGCGGAACTCGCTTCGGCGAGGCGTTTCGCTTCCAGGCTGCGTTCGATGAACAGGTCAAGCTGGTCCGTCATCGTGAAACGCGTGTAATTGAGGTTCTCGTCGCCGTTGATGACGGTGTAGGAAGCGGGAAAATCGTCAATCCTGATCACCTCGCCCTGGCAAATGCGGTACATGAAATTATCGATGCCCTTGACCGTATTGAGCAGGCAAAACAGGAAAAAATGGAACACGGGGATGTTCCGTTCCTTGCACCAGGGCCGAAAGTCCGGCACGTCGAGCTGGAAGTCGATGTTGACAAGGGGATTCTCAAACGCCCGGAACAAGTCGTAGCGGTCGCGCCGCTTTGCAAAATTTTTCATGCGGCGAGTGTAGACGATGGCGGTGCTGGCGGGCAAGTCATGCAGTATCCGCCAGCAAGTTGCCAGGATTTCATCACTGCATGTCACTGCGACTTGACTGTCTGGCGCGCAGATCAAGAAAAACATGCCCCAGGATTTTTCTGCCGTGTATATCGACGATCACAGTCAGATAGGTATCATCGAGGGGAACGGGAATGCCGATGTGTTGAAACTTTCCATCCGGCGATTCATAAATATGCGCGACCTGCCAATTCCAGTGCGCGGCGTCGCCAAAGTCACTGCCGATAACCAGATCGGCATATGCCCAAAGATCGACGACTTCCCTGGCGGTTTCAGTCACCTTCAGCATAGGCGCATGAAACGTTTTTTGGTATTCGTCATTCGACAGTAAATGTGTTTTCATTTTTAATCTGCATTTGACCACCGACCGGGATAGCCCGGTCGCCAACCTCCCTGTATCGGGAGGCATGTTGCGTCGGAATTTACCCGGCCTGATTGATTTCGTCGTCTATCATATGGGCGAACAGGTCGAAACTCAGGATACCCGTGCCAATGCATGAAAACACCGTGGTGCCCGCCGCATCCTTGATCGTCAGTTTCTCGGTCCAGTCATTCAGGTTCATGCACTTCAGGCTGGCGCCAGGCCAGGTGACGCCATCCACATGCAAGCCCTGCGCCGATAAGGCCAGTTCCTGTGTCTTGACATTCAGGAAATTGCCGAACAAGCGCTTCTTGTACACGTCGCCACTGCTGATGTAACGGAAATTCACGCGCTCACCGTCTGCAAGCTTCTGCTTCAAGACGGGCATGCGGTATTCCAGGTAACGGGAACGAAACGCGTCCATGAACTCGTCAAAGCGCTTGAGTTCTCCGGTAGCCCATATCCAGGGCTGGTCGGCGCCCGTGCGGTAGGCAAGATTATTGATCATGCCTGTCATGGCGGTGGAGCCGCCGGCGAACAGATACAGGTCTTCGATATCGGCAAAGGCAGCGTAGCTGCGAATGCCGTCCAATTCATGTACCACGCCGTCTTCATGCAATTCAAAACGGCTCTTCCGCCGCTTGAGCATTACCGCGCGCATGACCAGCACCAGCAATGCGAGCAGCAATAGAAAAGCCGCCGTGCCATAAAGAATCGTCAAATTGCTGTGCGTGCCCAGTTTGGCGCCGTTACGCAGCGTCATGGCCTGCGATTCAGTCAGTGTCTTCTGGGGCAGGGTCGTGCTCAGGTACAGCACCAAACCCGCCACTGCCGCCAGGATCGCCGCAAATACCGCAAAGAGCATAGGTACTGTCTTGCCATGCAAATACACGGCGAGTGCTTTATTGGTTTGCGGGATACTAAAATTGCCCATGTAATCTTCCTGTTAAATGATAGGAGGGTTTTCAAAACCCGGATGCCGACATATAGTCGGACCGGATTGTCTCCTATCTATTGCAGGAATGGCCACACGCAAGCGCACTCAATACTAAGCTTCGTCAATCATGAAGCTGATTATTGGCTGAGCACTTTATTATCTGGCATTGCAGGATTTCCCGGGCCACGTCGGCCACGTCGTCCTCCAGCTCGGCAATTATGCGCGGCCGTGTCATGTGGAAGCAGCGTGCGCCAGGCCCCGCTGCACCTTCCACGCCAGCGGCAAGGTCAGCAGCAATATGGCCGCCAGCGCCAGCAAGGCTGTGGGCACGCTGGTATGGTCGCCCAGCGCGCCGAACAGTACGGGAGCCAGCGCGCCGCCGCCGATGGTGCCCGTGTAGAACAGGGCGAACGCGTGCTCGCGCTTGCCCTGTTCCGCCAGTTCCGGCACCGCGCCGTACAGCACGGACGAAGTGCCATTCAGCGCCAGCCCCAGCAAGGGCAGCATGGCCATGACGCCGGCCAGCGGCAGCCACAGGGCCGCGACGATCAGCACGGAAGTCATCGATTCCGTCAGCCACACGGTTTTCATCATGCCGATGCGCGCGCCCAGGTAGCCGCACAGCAGCTTGCCGAAGGCGCCGCCCACGAACAGCAGAGACAGGGCCACGCCGATGCCGGCCGTGCCCGCGCCCTTGCTTTTCAGCAGAAATGGCAAAAAGGTCAGAAAACCCATGCGCACGGCGCTGTCCAGCGTGCCCGTGGCCAGCAGCGCGCGAAAGCCCCCTTTCGAGCCGCTGCCGGCAATGGTCTTGCCCGCCGTTTTCGCGCCGGCACGCAGCTCGCCCGGTTTCGGCAATAGCCACCACAGCAAGCCGGCCGCGCCCAGGCCCAGCAGTCCCAGCAGCGAGACGCTGGCTTGCCAGCTGCACACCAGCAGCAGCAAGCCCATCAGTGCAGGAATCAGGGTCTTGCCGATATCGCCGGCGAAATTGTATTGCGACAGCGCCTCCTTCACGCCGCCGCCCGCCTCGTGCGTGTCGGTGACGATGGACGAGGCCAGCGGATGCTGGGTGCTGGCGCCCAGGCCGCCCAGCAGCAAGGCCACCAGCAGCACGGCCAGGCCGCCCGCCTGCCCGGCGATCAGGTAGGCGATGCCAGCCAGGGTCGTGCCGCCCACCAGCATGCGTTCGCGTCCCCAGCGCCTGGCCATGCGGCTGGCCAGCAACTGGAAACCGGCCATCATGCCCGAGTAGGACCCGCGCAACAGGCCCACCATGGCGTAGCTGATGGCAAACTGCGCTTGCCAGATGGGTAGCAGCACATAGATCACGTCCGTCAAGCCGTCATGCACGGCATGCGCGCTGCAGGCGGCGAACAGCGAGCGGCGGCGCAGGGATTTGTCGGAATCAGGGGAAACGGCAGGAAGCGCGGCGACGGAAGGTTCGGTCATGACTGTGCATGCAAGAAATCAGGAGGCGACCAGCTTACTACAAATTGCAAATAGCATCTTGCTCGCCTTGCGTCCCCTTACAGGCGCGCCTGCTTGCGCTGCCGCATCAGGCCAAGCAGGGCAAGACCACCCACCAGCATGGCGTAGCTGGACGGTTCCGGCACTGCCGGTATGTCGATGCGGCGAACAGCGGTACCGTCCACGATATCGAAACCGCTGCCTATGCCGCTGCAGCCCTTGCCGCCGATGCGCGCGCCGTCGCCCGTTGACACATACGATGTGGCGGAAAAGAGCCCGCCGCACGCGCCACCCACGCCCGTCACGCTGGTGCCCGCGCCCACGCTGACGTAATTCTTTGCCAGGACGGTGCCGATGAACTCCCCGCTGGCGCCCAGGCTCGTGTAGCCGCCACTATTCCAGATGACGCTGTTGCTGGCATCGGCATTGATCAGGACAATTTTCATGGCCGCTCCGGTGACCAGGTAATCGTCGATATTGAACACCCAGGATTGATTGGAGCGGTTCTGTCCGTCCAGGGTCAGCGTGATGCCGGCCGTGGTCGACAGATTGGCCGCCGAAAACACGCCCGGATACAGCGTGGTGTCGAGCGTCATGGTCGTGCCCAGGGCGGTCCCCCGCCCCATGTTCTTCAAGGCGGCCTGCGCGGCGCCGACCTGCTGCGCATCGCTCTGCACGTTCACCGGCGGCGCGGAAAGCGTGCCTGCACCATGGGTGGTGCTACTGGCGGACAAGGTGACCGCGCCCAGCGCCGCCACCTTGCCGGCCACGCTGGCATTGGCGCCGACGGTGGCGGCGCCGCCACTGAGCATATTGCCGCTCACGACGGCATCGGCGCCGATGGTGGACGCGCCCAGGGACAGCAGATTGCCGCTGAGCCGCGACGCGGCGCCCATGGTGGCGACATCGCCCGAGACGATATCGCCCGTGACGGTCGAGTTCGCGCCCGTGGTCGCATAGGTGAGCGCAAACACGGAGGAACCGGCTAGCGACTGGCCAAACAGGGGCACGCCTTCGGCATGGACTTGCGCGGCAGTGCAGGCCAGCGTGACGAGCAGCGCCAGTGTCGATGGAGGCAATTTCATGGGTTTCTTTTTGCGCAGCTTGCGCATGAATGGAGTGACGTGCAATGGAGTTACGTGCCTATCCCGGGCCATCATGGCCAACTTGAGAATGCACGGTCGTGTCGCGACTAGCGGCAGGCAGCAGAGGTGAAACACCTGAAACGATATCGTCGAATGCAGCAAGCCAGTACGACCGCGAATACGGGCCGGTAGGCGGGGAAGTACCGCGGGGGCATGGGCGGCGGGCGTTCAGCTGTTCCGATGGGCGGGTCACACTGACAACATGACGCATCGGAACTGGTAAATTGCTTAATGGAAATAGTACAGCGCCTGTCGGCGATTAGCCAGTCAATTATTACTATGAGGAAATTTGTATTATTTTCTGTCTCATTTCTCCCCTGGCACAACCTTCCCCCTGTTTTGGCGCACCATAAATATAGCTCCACAGGCACAGGGCCGTGGTATAACTGCCATGTACACCTTGTACCTTTCATCAGAGGCCAGCGCGACCATGACGTCCTCCAGCGATACCCCGGACCAGTCCGGGAAAAAGGCAGGCTGCAGCCAGTGCCGGGATGCCGCGCCACTGGGCTTCGACTTCACTTTTGCCTACCAACCGATCGTCGACCTGTCCACGCGCTCGATCTTTGGCCATGAAGCACTGGTGCGCGGCCCGAACGGCGAATCGGCATACTCGATCTTGTCGCAGGTGAATGACGAAAACCGCTATGTGTTCGATCAGGCCTGCCGCGTGCGCGCCATCGAGGGCGCGGCCCGGCTGGGCATCGAGGAATATCTGTCCATCAATTTTCTGCCGAATGCCGTGTACCGCCCGGAAGCGTGCATCCAGGCCACTTTAGCGGCGGCGCGCGCATGCAATTTCCCCATTCGCCGCATCATCTTCGAGGTGACCGAGGGCGAAGAAGTGCGCGACCGGCCCCACCTCGTCAACATCTTTCATGAATATCGCCGCTTCGGCTTCCAGACGGCCATCGACGATTTCGGCGCCGGCTACGCGGGACTGACCCTGCTGGCGGAATATCAGCCGCATATCATCAAGATCGACATGGAACTGGTGCGCGGCATCGAAGCCAGCGCACCCAGGCAGGCGATCGTCAAGGGCATCGTCGCCATGTGCAAGGAACTCGACATTCAAGTCCTGGCAGAAGGCATCGAAACGGCCGCCGAGCGCGATTGCTTGAAGGGGATGGGTATCGACTTGATGCAGGGATACCTATTTTGCAAACCGGCACTGATGGC
Source organism: Janthinobacterium sp. SUN073 (assembly GCF_030397665.1). Lineage (GTDB taxonomy): Bacteria > Pseudomonadota > Gammaproteobacteria > Burkholderiales > Burkholderiaceae_D > Janthinobacterium. Next base: position 356,495 of record NZ_JAPUBT010000002.1, read on the forward strand.
CATCGGCGTGATCAATCCGGCAGCGTGGTGACCGGCAGTCACCACGCACCATTCTGCTCCGGCCTTACTTGCCCATCGCATCCTTCTTCATCTCGTCCTTTTTCATTTCATCCTTCTTCATGCCGTCTTTCGCCATGGCATCTTTTGCCATGCCATCCTTGGCCATGTGATCCTTTTTCATGTGTTTCTTGGCCATCGGCTTGTGCATGCCGTCCTTGTCCATCGCATCCTTGTGCATGGCGTCGGCCGAAGCGTCCTTGGCCATCGGGTCTTTCTTCATGGCGTCCTGGGCAAACGCGGCGCCCGACATGAGGATGGCGGAAGCGAGGATGGCGGCGAAGGTGGTGATGGTGGTTTTCATGATATGTCCTTGTCTCTAGGTTAAATGGGCAAGTGCCCGGTGTAAAAGCGACTACGGTGCTGCAGGTGTTGCTAAAAATGTTCAGGAACCGCCGAACCAGTTATATCCCTGATTCTCCCAATACCCTCCCGGATACGTATTCGTGACGAAAATGGCCTGGATGTGCTTGGGATTCTTGTAGCCCAGCTTGGTCGGCATGCGCAGTTTCATCGGGTAGCCGTATTTCGGCGGCAATTCCTGGCCGTCATACGTGAGGGCCATGATGGTTTGCGGATGCAGGGCCGTGGCCATGTCGATGCTTGTAAAATAATCGTCGGCGCACTTGAAGCCGATGTATCTGGCCGTCGTGTCGGCGCCCACCCGCTTGAGGAAGTGGGAAAACGGCACGCCGCCCCACTTGCCGATGGCGCTCCAGCCTTCCACGCAGATGTGGCGCGTGACCTGCGTTTCCTGTGGCAGGGCGCGCAGCTGCGGCAAGGTCCACGGCTTCTTGTCGGCGATCAAGCCACTCAATTCCAGGCGCCAGGCGTCACCATCGACCTCTTCCACCTCGTCCTCGCCGTAATACGCGTTGAAGGGAAACGGCCGCGTGATCATGGAATCGGGATACGTGGGCGCCAGTTTATTCGGGTCAAACAGCCAGCCCTGTACCCGGTCGTTGAAGCGCGAGACGGCCGTCAGCGCCGTTTCAATGCTGGATGGGTCATTGATGTTGCAACCGGTCAGCAGCGACAGGCCGCCCAGGGTCAGGCCGCGCTGCAGGAACAGGCGCCGCGACGGCTGTTTGATCTGGCGCAAGGCGTCGGCCAGCATGGCCTGGCCCTGCTCTGGCACGATGATGGTTTTTTTCATGATGCTCTCCTTTAACGTCCGCGCAGCATGGCGAGCAGTGTGCGCGGCACCAGCGCCACCATCAGCAGGTGCACGCCGACAAAGCCCGTCAGCAGCGCCATGGCGATGAAGTGGACTCTGCGCGCGCTTTCGTAGCCGCCCAGCAGCTCGCGCAAGATGGGAAACTGCACGGATTTCCACAGCACCAGACCGGACAGCACCAGCACGATGCAGTCGAGCATGACGAACAGATAGGCGGCGCGCTGCACCATGTTGTAGCGGCGCGGGTCCGCATGGGCCAGCTTGCCCTTCAGCGCGGCAAGGAAATCGGCCAGCAGCAGGCGCGGCGAGAGGGGAAAGAACTGGCGCCGCAGCCGTCCCGAGACGATATTGATGATGAGATACAGCAAACCATTGCCCACCAGCAGCCACATGGCGGCGAAATGCCATTGCAAGGCGCCGCCCAGCCAGCCGCCCAGGGTCAGCGCGCGCGGCAGCTCGAAGGGGAAGAAGGGCGCCGCGTTGTAGATGCGCCAGCCGCTGGTGGCCAGCACCACCACGGCCACGGCATTGAGCCAGTGCGTCAGGCGCAGCCAGGCGGGGTGGATCACGCTCGCTGGTCGGCTCATCACATCACTCCTTTCGCGCACGATGCCGTGCTGACGGCTTGCAGGATGGCGCTGCTGTCGGCCCGCTGCACGAAGGCCACCACTTGCAGCTGCTCGGGGCGCCAGCTAACGGGCAGCTTGACTTCGCGGCGCAGCCGGGCGCTGCCTTGCGCCAGCGCAACCGGCCCCAGCCACAGGCGCACGGCCGCATCGTGATGCAGGGTGGCGCCCCGGTTTTCGCCGCGCAGGACGGTCGAGACGATGGCGCTTTCGCTGATGGCCACATACAGCTGGCCGCTCGTCTGCGCGTCCGGTGCGCTGGCATCGGCTTCAATCACTAGTTTTCCGCCCGGCCCCGGCGTGGCGGACAGGCCGATAGCGACGGGCGCGGCGGTCGCATTGATGCGGCGGATGGCGGCCGGCAGTTGCGTATCCCAGCTGCGCAACTCCGTGCCACCCACAAAGAATTGGGGCGTGTAAGCCACATGGCGCGGCTGGAGGCGCAGCAGCTCGGCCTGGCGCGCATCGAATTGCGGCTGCGCCAGCGGGTCCGTCCAGCCAATCTGGTCCCAGTAAGTGACGTGCAAGGCCAGCGGCACGATCAGGCTGGCCGCGCCCGCTTCCTTGCGCAAGGCGTTCAGACGCTGGTCGGCGGGCGGGCAGCTGGAGCAGCCTTCGCTGCTGTACAGTTCCACCAGCGCCGCCGTCTGCGGACCGCTTTGCACGGCGCAGCGCTGGCCCGCTGCCACGCTCATGCTCAGGACGGGAAGTAGAAGTATTGCAAGGCGGTGCTTGATGTCCATGGTCTTTCACCGGTATATTAAATTAAGAAGCGTTGAATGAAGAAGCGTGCTTGCCTGTCAATTCGCCGCAGCATGCGGATTGGTTACAGCCACCATCAAATAATTTAAGATTTATTTTTTTCAACGCCTGTCACCAAAGGCCTGCATGCAACGAATACCTGTAAGCGAACACCTGCATGGCACGGAATTGCGGCTGCACGGCTTGATGTTGCGCGGGCTCGATGGCGATGCGACGGCGTATCGCAGTTTCTTGCAGGCCACCAGCAGCCATTTGCGCGCGTTTTTCCGGCGACGCCTGCAACGCTGGCCGGACGAGGTGGAAGACCTGGTGCAGGAATGTTTGTTGGCCATCCACAACCAGCGCCTGACGTATGACACGGGCGTGCCGCTGACGTCGTGGATTCATGCGATCGCGCGCTACAAATGGATCGACTGGCTGCGCCGGCATGGGCGGCGCGAGGCGCAGCACTTGCCGTACGACGAAGAAGATAGTGCGCAGGAACTGTTTTCCAGCGCCGATGCCGAGGCGGCCGAAGCCAGCCGCGACCTGGGCAAGCTGCTGGCCACCTTGCCGGCGCAGCAGCGCGACGCCATCGTGCATACCAAGCTCGACGGCTGGTCCGTGCGCGACACGGCCGCCGCCATGGACATTTCGGAAGCCAGCGTCAAGGTGGCCGTGCATCGTGGCTTGAAGGCGCTGGCGGCCAATTTAAGGATGGAAGGAAACACACCATGAAAACCGATGACTTGATCACCATGCTGGCCAGTGGCCCCGACGTGGCCGCCGCGGCCCCGCCCGGCACGCACTGGCGCGCCGCAGGCACTGTGGGCGCCGGCCTGGTGGCCAGCGTGGCCCTGATGGCCATGCTGCTGGGCGTGCGCCCCAACCTGGAACAGCTGGCCCTGCTGCCCGACTTCTGGATCAAGGTGGGCTTTGTCGTGTGCCTGTGCCTGGCGGCCTGGCACGTCAGCCGCCGCCTGTGCGTGCCGGGCGCCAGCACACGCACCCTGCCCCTGCTGATCGCCATGCCCCTGCTGCTGATGTGGGCGCTGGGCGCCATCATCCTGAACGAAGCGCCGCCCGAACAGCGGGTCGAACTGTTCTGGGGCGCCACCTGGCGCAGCTGCCCCTTGCTGATCGCCACCCTCTCCTTGCCCATCCTGGCCGCCGTGCTGCGCCTGATGCGCCAGCTGGCACCCACGCGCCTGCGCCTGGCGGGCGCGGCCGCCGGCTTTGCCGCCGGCGCCATGGCCGCGCTCGTGTACTGCCTGCACTGCCCGGAACTGGCGGCCAGCTTCGTCGGCTTCTGGTACGTGCTGGGCATGCTGGTGCCGACCGCCATCGGCGCGGCCCTTGGCCCTAAAGTGCTGGCCTGGTAAGCCGATATCATCCTTTTTGAAGCAGTGAATCCGTTTTCTTCTCCCGTGCGTATAAGTCAGGCAGCCTGCAGTTTCCTGGACTTGTCTGTCAACGCTAACAAAAATCGGGAGAATCGAAATGTCTTTGTCAATATCGAAAACCGCGCTTGGCGCGGCCATCCTGGGCAATTTTCTGGCGGCGGCCATTGCCCCGCCCGCTTTTGCTTCCAGCCACCGCGAAGCGCCGTTCATCACGCAAAACCCCAAAGTCGACGCCACCGACTTCTATATGTTCCGCAGCTATGAAATGGGCCGCGGCGCCTACACTACCCTGGTGGCCGACTATATTCCCCTGCAAGACGCCTACGGCGGCCCGAATTATTTCGCCATGGACCCCAATGCCCTGTATGAAATCCATATCGACAACAATGGCGACGGCAAGGAAGACCTCACCTTCCAGTTCCGCTTCAGCAACACCATCAAGGATGGCCAGTTCACCGTGGGCGGCAAGAAAGTCTCGATTCCGCTCGTCATCAACGGCGGCGCCATCGATAGCGTCAACCCGGCCGGCCTGAACGTGCGCGAAACCTATAGCGTGACGGTGGTGCGGGGCGACCGCCGCACGGGTACGCGCAGCAGCGTGACCAATGCCACGGGCGGCGGCACGACCTTCGACAAGCCCGTGGACAATATCGGCACCAAGTCCATCCCCAACTACGCCGCGTATGCCGCGCAGCACGTGTACGCCGTCAACATTCCCGGCTGCGCCACGCCGGCGCGCCTGTTCGTCGGCCAGCGCAAGGACCCGTTCGTCGTGAATCTGGGCGAAACGTTCGATTTGATCAACATCAAGGCGCCCGCCACGGAGTTTGCCGCGAATGCGGAATCCGCTGCCCGGGATGACCTTGCGCGCAAAAACGTCACGGCCATCGAGATGGAAGTGCCGACCGCCTGCCTGACGGCGGGTAGCGATCCCGTCATCGGCGGCTGGACCACGGCCAGCCTGCGCCAGGGACGCTTGCTGAACCCGGCACCGGGCACGGCCACCACGGCGTCGAAGGAAGGCGGCGCGTGGGTGCAGGTGTCGCGTTTGGGCATGCCGCTGGTGAATGAACTGGTCATCGGCCTGAAGGACAAGGACCGCTTCAATGCAAGCAAGCCGTCCGGCGATGCGCAATTTGCCGACTACGTTACCAACCCAACGGCGCCTGCGCTGGTGGAAGTGCTGTTCGGCTCGGCAGGCGCCAAGGCGCCCACCAACTTCCCCCGCAACGACCTGGTGGCCACCTTCTTGACGGGCATCAAGGGCGTGAACCAGCCAGCGACGGTCGTCGCCTCTGAAATGCTGCGTCTGAATACCTCCATCGCGCCCACCGCAGTTGGATCGCAAAAGCGCCTGGGCGTGATCGATGGCGACAACGCGGGCTTCCCGAACGGCCGCCGCCCTGGGGACGACGTGGTCGACGTGGTGCTGCGCGTGGCCATGGGCACGCTGTGCACGCTGAACATCGGCTGCGCCCCGGCCGACGCGCCCGCCGGCGCCCTGCACTTCACGGATGGCGCTTTCCTGGATGAAACCTTCTTCACGGCGGGTTTCCCCTACCTGAAAACGCCCGTGGCCGGTTCGCCGCAGCTGTAACGAGGAGAACGCGATGAAAAAGCTCTATGCATGCAGCGCCCTGGCGCTCACGGCCTTGCTGGCCGGCTGCGGTGGCGGTAGCAGCAGCCACGGCGACGATAACGGCAACGGCGGCACCACGCCGCCGCCCGTGGTCTTGCTCGATGCGTTTTATGTAGCCGTCAGCAACGTCATCGTGACCACCAGCGATGACAAGGATGGCGTGGGCATCGACGCCATCATGGCGACGTCGCCGGAAGACACGGAACCGGTGCCGCTGTAAGCCCCCTGCGAGCGCCTGGGAGTCAGCTCTCCGGCGCCCGTATCAATGACTGTTGATGGGCATCCACGATGAAAACACCGTTTTCCCTGCTGTGCGCCTGCCTGCCCCTGCTGGCATGGGCCGCACCCTACACGCCGAAAGACGGCGGCGCCGTCATCGAACAGCTGCCGCGCCGCGCCGACGCCACGCAGCTCGCCTTGCGCGGCCTGCGCCAGCAACTCAACGCCACGCCGGACGACCTGGCCCTGGCCACCGGCTTGGCGCAGCGCTACATTGCACTGGCACGCAGCGACACGGACCCGCGCTACCTGGGCTATGCGCAGGCGGCGCTGGCGCCCTGGTGGCGGCAAACGGCGGCGCCCGTCCCCGTGCGCCTGCTGCGCGCCACCATCCTGCAAAGCATCCACCAGTTTGGTCCCGCCTTGCAGGATCTCGATGCCGTCATCATCCAGCAGCCGCAAAACGCCCAGGCCTGGCTGACGCGCGCCACAGTGCTCACGGTGCAGGGCGACTACACAAAAGCAACCGCGGCCTGCGCCCGCCTCTCCACCCTGACGACGCAGCTGGTCACCGTCACCTGCATCGCGAACGTGGCCAGCGTCACGGGCCGCGCCGCCAGCAGCGAGCGCTTGCTGGAACTGACACGGCAAAGGAGCGCCGGCGCGGCGCCCGAACTCGATAGCTGGGCCCTGACCCTGCTGGCGGAAATGGCCACGCGGCGCGGAGAATTGACGCTGGCCGAGGCGCGCTACAAAACAGCGCTGGCGCGGCAGCCGCGCGACAGCTACCTGCTGGGCGCCTACGCGGATTTCCTGCTCGACCGGCAGCGCCCGCAGGAAGTCGTCAAGTTACTCAAAGAGCAGCAGCGCATCGACGCCCTTCTGCTGCGTTACGCGCTGGCCCTGCAATCGCTGCCCGGCCAGCAGACGGCATTCCAGGCGGCCAAAGCGGAACTGGCGGCCCGCTTCCACGCCGCCATGCAACGGGGCGACACCGTACACCAGCGCGAGCAAGCGCGTTTCGCCCTGTTCTTGCAACAGGATGCGCCCGCGGCCCTGCAACTGGCGCAGCAGAACTGGGCCATCCAGAAGGAAGTGCCCGACATGCGCATCGTGCTCGAAGCGGCCCTGGCCGCACGCAATGACGGCGCCGCGCAGCCGGTGCTGGCCTGGATCGCGGCCAATGGCGTGGAGGACGTGGTCCTGCAACGGCTCGTCAGGCAGCTGGGGCCGCAGAATGGGCAGAAAGTCAGTTTTATCAGGAAAGCGGGAGTACTGTGAAGCGCTGCCTTTTCATCCTGCTGCTGTGCGCCTGGCTGGCCCCCGCGCAGGCGCACAAGCCCAGCGACAGTTATCTGAGCCTGGCGGTGCACGACCGGCAGATCGAGGGACAATGGGATATCGCCCTACGCGACCTCGATTTTGCCATCGGCCTCGATGGCAATGGCGACGGCGAGCTGACCTGGGATGAAATCCGCGCGCGCCACGCGGCGATTGTCGCCTATGCGCTGCAGCGCCTGCAGGTGGCCAGCGACCAGGGCGTCTGCCCCTTGAAGGCCGTCGAACAGCTGATCGACAGCCACACGGACGGCGCCTACAACGTGCTGCGCTTTCGCGCCGACTGTCCCGGCGGCGCCGCGCCAGCCAGTGTGACCATCGGCTACACCCTGTTCGCCGACCTCGACCCGCAGCACAAGGGCCTAGTAAAAATCAATAGCGGCGGCACCACGCAAACGGCCATCTTCGACCCGGACAGCCCCCGCCAGACGATTTCGCTGGCCGCGCCGGACCGCCTGGCGCAGTTCGGCGCCTACGTGAAACACGGCATCTGGCATATCTGGATCGGCTACGACCATATTTTATTTCTGCTGTCCCTGCTGCTGCCGGCCGTGCTGCTGCCGGCCGTGCTGCTGCCCGGCTTGCGCGAGCAGCAGCACGGCTTGAAGGCGGCGTTTGTCGATGTGCTGAAAGTCGTCACGGCGTTTACCCTGGCGCATTCCCTCACACTGAGCCTGGCCAGCCTGTCGCTCGTGTCCCTGCCCTCGCGCTGGGTGGAGTCGGCCATCGCCGCGTCCGTGATCCTGGCCGCGCTGAACAATCTGCTGCCGCTGTTCCCCGGCAAGCGCCCTGTGGCTGCCTTTGCCTTCGGCCTGATCCACGGCTTCGGCTTTGCCAGCGTGCTGCGCGACCTGGGCTTGCCGCAAGGTTCCTTGCTGGCCAGCCTGCTGGGCTTCAACGTCGGCGTTGAAATCGGCCAGCTGGCCATCGTCGCCGCCTTTTTACCCGTCGCCTGGCTGCTGCGCAAGACCTGGCTGTACCGGCAAGTGCTGACGCTCGGTTCGCTGGCGATTGCCCTGGTGGCGTGCGTGTGGCTGGTCGAACGGCTAGCCGATATCAAGCTCATCAGCGCATGAGCGCAGGCATTCATTCGCCCGGTTAACAAGACCATGCCGATTCCAGCGGCTTATCACAGGGTCGATGGCGGCTTAGAGTAGCTCCTGTCTATGACTGAAGGAACCCAGCGTGATCGACGTCATCGCCCCTTGGAAACGGGCAGCAGCTTCTTTTCGCACCGCGACGCGGCCATCGTCCAGTGGATGGCCGAACGCAAGCTAGCTATCTGAGGGGGGATCCATGACAAACGAATACGCTACCCCCACGGGCCGCCACCAGCTGGGCACGCCGGAAGTATCGAGCCTGGGTGAGAGGCGAAGGCTGGCGACGATGCTCCGCAGGCGTGCTGTGTTGTATATTCCACTTTCATCTCCTGTGATATTCCCGATCAAGCGTCCGGATCAAGCGCCAGTCGCGGGAGCCGGCAGAGCGATACCCCGCTGCACTGCCGGCCTTGCCGCTACGCGCTCGTGCCAGGCGCTCATGTGTTGGTGTGCGCTGAAATCGACGCCAATGAGGCGCGCGATGTGAGTCCAGCCGAAATGCGCAATATCGGCAATAGAATAGTCATCGCCCGCCAGATAGGGATGCCCGGCCAGGCGCTTGTCCAAAGTGGTAAAGGCCTCTTTCGTCAGGCGGCGGTAGTGCTCGATGGCGTCAAGATTCTTGTTCGCGGAGAAAAGCTCGAAATGCACGAGTTGGCCAATGAGCGGCCCAACGCTCGACGCATGGAACACCAGCCATTGAATCGCCTGCCACCGAGCCTTGGGGGCGTTCGGAAGAAGCCGATCGGTCTTTTCCGCCAGGTAGAGCAGGATGGCGGCGGACTCAAACAGCGTGATGCCTGTGCTGTCGTCCACCAGCACTGGAATGCGTCCGTGTGGGTTGAGGCGCAGGAAACCTGCTTGCAGGTTCTCTCCTTTGTCGATCCGAACGTGCCGCAGCGTGTACGGCAGGCCCAGTTCTTCCAATGCAATGGTGATCTTGAAGCCATTGGGCGAACTATCGGTATGGAGCTGGATCATGGCGCGATCTCCACGACAGGCGCCTTTCCCGGCAGGATTAGCGCAGCACATGCCAGCCCAGCCGCCACCATACAAGTGGAAACCAAAATGGCGTAGCTGAAGCCTTGCGCCGCGCTTCCTCCGCCAGCGACTACAGCGATGCTGACGGCGACACCGGCAGCCAGGCCAACTGCGGAGCCAACTTCCTGGGTCGTCGTGAGCATGCCGCCGGCCAGGCCATGATCGGCAGCATCGATTCCCTCGATGCCAGCCACGGTCCATGCTGGAAAAGCTGCCCCGTAACCCATCCCGGCGATCAGGGTGCCCGGCAGGATAGATGCGGCCCATGAGGCGTCCGACGTCAGGGATATTCCCAGCATGGCCAGTCCCACGACAAACAGCGCCATGCCACCCAGGATGACTGGTTTGGTGCCTATCCTGGCAATCAGGAACGGCCCCAGCCAGGCACTGGACAGCGTGAAGGCCGTAGCCATTGGCAACAGCCCCCATCCTGTCTGCGTGGCGGTGAAGCCAAGGATTTCCTGCATATACAGCGACACGACGACGAAGGTTGGGCCCAGGGCCGTATTGGCCAGCAGCGAGACCAGGTTGGCACCACCTGTCATGCGCCGCCAGAAGATGGGAATGGGCATCAACGGTGACTCCACCATGCTTTCTACCCAGACAAACAAGGCCAGCAGGCCGATGGCCAGGGCGACCAACGCGAATGTGGTGGGAGAAGACAGGCCCACATGCTCGCTATTGGCAAAAGCGAAGACCAGTATCGCGGCGCCCGCGGCCACCAGCAGTGCCCCCCATACGTCAAGGCGTCGAGCCGCAGTCTTGGTATCGGGCCGGCCATGAGGCAAGTGCCCGGCCGAAACCATGACCAGTACGCCAACCGGCACGTTGATCCACAATACCCAGCGCCAGCCCATCAAGTCGGTGATCATGCCGCCCAGAATCAGGCCGCCGACAAAACCGCTGGCGGCCACAGCAGTCCACGCACCGAGTGCTCGGTTGCGCTCCTTTTGCTCGGGAAACACGGTCAGCAACAATGAAAAGGCTGCGGGGGAAAACAGCGCAGCACCAAAACCCTGTACGGCCCGCGTGGCGATCAGCATGGCAGGACTCTGCGAGAAGCCTCCGAGCAATGATCCTGCGGTAAACAGCATTAGTCCGGTCAGGAACACGCGTCGGCGGCCAAACATATCGGCGGCGCGACCGCCCAGCAACAAGAATCCCGCGATAGCGACGCCATAGGCATTGATAACCCATTGCAAGGCTCCTGGCGTGAAGCCCAGGCTTTCCTGTATCTGGGGTAAGGGAATCATGGTGATGGAGAAATCGAGCAAGGCGACGAATTGCGTCGTGCAAAGCAAAATCAGGCAAAGCCGCCAGCGCGGAGCATTCATATGGTCACCTCGGTTGATATAGTTTATCTAAATGTGTTGAACGACTAAACAATGTGTATGATGCCTATAAATATCTGGCATCGGAAACGATCATTTCTTCCAATATAATTTAGAAAAACTAAATACAATGACGACATCACTCCCCTTGCTGGCTCTGCGCACTTTCGTCGAGGTCGGGCAACGGGGTAGTATCAAGTCCGCAGCTGAAGCGCTAAACGTCACCTCCGGCGCGGTCAGCCAGCAGATACGGTTGCTGGAAGACCGGATTGGCGTCGCGCTCTTTACCCGGGAACGGCATGGCCTGCGCTTGACCGCGGCAGGAACCAGCGTTCACCCCTCATTGCGTCAGGCTTTCGAGCAGATCGAAAGGACCGTGCAGACCTTGGAAGACATCAAAGGCAGGCAGACCTTGACGGTCAGCACCGTCGCGACTTTCGCCGCTTCCTGGCTGGTTCCACGCCTGGGGCGGTTCAATCTGCGGCATCCGCACATCGAGATACGGGTCGAGGCAACGTCAGCCCTGGTGGACATACGTCGGGATCGGATTGATGTGGCGCTACGGCATGGGCTGGGTGTCTATCCTGGCTTGAACGTTACCCGCTTGATGGCGCCCGTGCTGGTCCCGGTGGCTTGTCCTGGCTTAGTTGCCGCCGGCGCCGTACTTCAGGAACCTGAAGATTGCCTGAATTACCCGCTGCTGCACGACTGTGAGCGCGCGGATTGGCCGCTGTGGTTCACGGCGCATGGGGATGCCGCAGACCCGCGCGCCGAACGCGGGTCTGCGTTTGAAGATGACTTTCTGTTGATACGCGCAGCCGAAGCCGGTCAGGGGATAGCGCTGGTGCCGATCGAATACGCGCAAGCAGAAATCGTTGCAGGGCGTCTGGTGCAGGTTCTGGACAAGCCCTGGCCTGCGCGATTTGCCTACTATGTGTTGACGAAGCCGGATGCCATGCAGAGGCCAGCGGTGAATGCGTTCGTGGAATGGATCACGGAAGAGGCACAAGACCTGGGATGACAAAACCTTGCTGGCCTTTCGCCCATGCAATGCCTTTTTGCTGCCGCGCCAAAAGTATTCGAGATCTTTTATGCAACACCCCTCGCTATAAAGCGATGGAATTAGTTTAATGAGCGCCCACAGCGAACAGGAAGAAGTGCTTTGGCCATGGGATCGACCATCGAAAACGATATCAGGCGGACTTGACCGCCTACGGAGACGTCTGTTTCTCTGGCACACGCTTTGTGAGGATAGCCATTTCCAGGACCGGCATGATCTACGACAGGCAGGAAAACCTGCCGCCCCCCAGCACACTACTAACCCGCCGCCGCAGCCGTCGCGGATGCATCGACCAAATATTTTCGCTCTGCCGTAATTCTGTATCTCAACGTCACCTTTCCCTGCGTATCACCGTTGGTTCCCTCAAAATCGTAGGGATGCATGAGTACTCGCGTGATCGGCGCTGCGGCATTGGGGGTCTTTGAAACTTGGAAATGAGCAATGCCCGGCCAGCTCATTTCGCGTGAAAGTTCGCAAATCGTATCGGGCAGCAAGACAAAACCGGCGGGTGCAACAAATTCTCCGTCCGCCCACGTAGGCCGCCCCGCTGTATTTCCATCAGCACCCGCTGCGCACCACAGAGTGATATCGATGTCTCTGAATTCGGATTTGATCACCAGGTTTCTAACGACGGGAACTTCAAGACTCATGGAATCCTTGCCTTGATTTTCCGTCTTTGCATTGACCACGATACTAAACTTCTTGGTTTTATCATACTTGAACATCACTGTTTCGCTGCCAGCGCCGACCAACTCGCCAAACTCCTGTTTTTTTCCGGAGGCATCCAAAACTGCTTCCGCGCCTGTCACAGTGTAGTTCAGTTTGGCCGCGCCCAATAAGCCGCTCCGGAAGGAAATATTTATCGTCTCCTCACCGAAAGAATCGACCCAAAGACTGATGGGCTTGGAGCCGACCTTGGCCAGGCAAGCCGCATAATTTTGCGAACTTTCATGTGACAAGGCATGATGATAGTAGCTTTGACTCTGTTCACTGAGTCCAGAGGAAACAAAAAGTGATGTGAATACACTCCGTTTTTGCTTGAACTCATCATAGTCACCAGTGAAATATTCAGGAATCGATGCAGAATAATTTTTCTTCATTTCATCATAATTATCACGATTAATATAACTGAACAAAGAATACCTTGAGGTAATGTCATTTTGAATAATTGTCGTATCAAACTGGATAAGTTTTTCACAATCGTTGCTCATGGCAAATCCCTTTCAATTTTTTGGTTATGAAATTTATGAATTTAAAAATCAATTCAGCCCCTGAAGATTGTCATCAATTCATCTTTATCCAGAATTGCATTGTTGGCAAGCGCTATTAATTAGGCAATAAAAATTAAATAGGAAGAGATGATATTCCTCAAATGGCGAATGGAAATTTCTACCGGATGCAACCAAATGCCACGGGCCGGTACCATGGCGTCACGGACGTGGCGGCCACGCCATCGGGCAAGCGCATCTGCGTCGCGCCCCGGGCATCATTGCCATGGAATCCTTTTGCAGAGTTCACGAAAAACTCCGTCCTGCTCTGTCGCAGTAGCCCGTCACGCGCACGGTGCGCACGGTGACTGCCTCGGCTAGCGCTATCGGCGCCTGGCGCCCCATGCTCAACAATGCCAGCACACAAGCTGCCAGCTGTTTGCGTTTTATCAATGGCATGGCGTCTCCCCTTTTTATGATGTCCGTACAGGCTCCTGCGGGATATATACGCGGCTGACAGGCTGCCTGGATTCAGCAATTTTCAAGGAGCGTCCGTGGACCTGAGCGACAGCACCGGCAAGGCGAGCAAAAACGCCACGGCGGCCGTGCGCAAGCGCGACGTGCTGCCGTATATCCTGCTGTTCATCTTGCTGGCGGGCTTGCTGGCCGTGCTGGCGGGCGCCCTCCTGCCGCCGTACTACCACGCCGTGCCTGCCATGCTGTGGAGCCTGGGCTTTTGCGTCAGCGGCATGCTGCTGGGCTTTCTGTTCGGCATCCCGCGCAGCCTGCCATCGGGCACCGTCAACGCCGCGCCGGCCGACGAGCGGGCCAATAGCAAGGGCCGCCCCACGGACGAGCCACCGGCCGCGGGGGCCGATACGGTGGCCAGCAATACCCTGTTTTTGGGCACGCCCACGCCCATGGAAATCAATTCGAATCTGGTGGAAGTGTCGGACTGGCTGACGAAAATCATCGTGGGCGTGGGTTTGATCGAGCTCAAAAGCCTGCCCGGCAGCGCGCGCAGCATGGCCGCCTTCATTGCGCCCAGCCTGGCCACGGACACGCCCACGGCGATGGCGGTGGTGGGCGGCATCATGCTGTTCTTTTCCGTGCATGGTTTCCTGATCGGCTACCTGCTCACGCGCATTTACCTGTCCATCATGATCAAGCGCGCCGACAGTCTCGTCAAAAATGAATCCGTGCGCCTGGAAAGCGGCAAGGAAATCGAAGTGACGGAGCTGAGCCGTTTGCAGCAAAAGTCGCTCGACGACATGCAGGAAGCCATCACGCAGCTGCTGCTGGCCCACCCGCCCGATGGCCGCGCCGCCGTCACGGCCCTGGCCGGCATGCCGACGGCGCAAAAGCCGTCCAGCCTGGTGCTGTGGCTGGATGACCATCCGCGCAACAATACCTTGTTGGTGGAACAACTGGAACGGGAAAACATCAAGGTGGACCAGGCCGTGTCGATGCGGCAGGCGCTGGCCATGCTGCAACAGAGACACTATGCGCTGCTGATCACGGACATGGCACGGGTGGAAAACCGCCGCCGCATCAAGGATGCGGGCGTGCGCACGGTGCGCGAGGTTCGGCAAGTGCAGCCGGCGCTGCCCATCATCGTGTATTGCAGTAAGGATACGGTCGCCAGCTACGGCACGGAAGCGGAAGCGGCGGGCGCCCGTTTCATCACCACCTCGGGCACCAGCTTGCTGGCGGCAATCAACAAGCTATTGCACGAAGAACGCGAAGATGACGCTCAGCCACCGCCGTAGGCGTAGCTGCCCACGTAATGGAGCAAACTGCGCTGAGGGTGCGCCAGTTGATTCGGCGCAAACACGCACACACAAGTATCGGCCTGCACACCCTGCGCATCCGCATCCGCGCAGGCCTGCGCCAGCCAGCTGTCGCCATATGACACGCCGTCGAGCAACCGCGCCAGCGGCGCGGGCGACGGCAACAGCACGCTTTCAAAACAGGCTGGCTCGTACTGCGTGAGGCCCGTTTCCAGGAAGAATGGCGACGGTACTTCATCGCCATCCTCCGTGTACGTGGGCGCCAGGTAGACCTGTAGCGCTTCCCAACTGGGGAAGCGACCGCTGCAGGCAAACACGTGGACGATGGGCTCGCTGTCGGACACGCTTACAGTTTCTCCATCTTTTGCCGCACGGCCGGCGCCATCGAGGCCGTTGGCGCCAGTTCCAGATAAGTTTTGTACGCGGCCTTGGCCTTGGCGGCATCGCCAGCCTTGGCATACGCGTCGCCCAGGTTCAAATAGGCGATGGCGCGCGACGGGTCCATCCTGACCGTGTTTTCAAACCAGCGCGCCGCTTCGCGGTATTTTTCCTGCTTGTAGAAGACAAAGCCCAGGTTGTTGGCCGCCAGCGCGAAGTCGGGACGCAATTTCAGCGCTTCCGTAAATTGCGCTTCCGCCGCCGCATACTGTTTCTCCTTGTACAGCTGCAAGCCACGGTCGTTGGCGCGTTGTGCCAGCTGGCGCGTGGAGGTGGGCACGGCGCCCGGCGTGACGATCTTCTGTTCGCCGCCCTGCAAATCCTTCACCGTGACGCTGGCCGCTTGCGGCTTGGCGTCGAGCTTGCTGTTCAGGGCGATGGCTTCCGTCGACAACTGCGTCGTGTTCGGGCTGAGGAATTCTGTTTCTCCCGGCAATTCAAAGACGAAATCACCCCCTTCCGAGCCGGGCAGGCTGCCAAACGCGGGCGTCTGGTTCGATACGCTGGAGACGGCCGGCGCCACATACGCCGCCAGTTCCGTGGCAGTAATCAAGCCGTCGCCGTTCAGGTCGCCCTTGCCCGCCAAGCCTTGCAGCAGGGTCCAGGTGAACACGGAGTGCCCGTTCGGTCCGCCGTCGGCCACCAGCTGGTCGCCGCCGCCGGCCGTCAGCATTTGCCGGCCGATGCGCCTGGCGTTGTCGCGCAGGAAAGAGCTGGAACCGGCGCCGCGGGTCAGGCCCAGGCCGCTGTAGCAGGCATCCATGACGAAGAACGCATGCTTGGCCGTCAGGCTTTCCGCGATATTCTGGATTTCCGTCATTGGAATCGCGTCCGTGGCGAATTGCGCCGGGTCGGAATCGACGGGCACGATATAGCCCAGGTCGCGCCCCGAACTGAGCTTGCGCGTGGCGCCGTGACCGGCAAAAAAGACGAAGATGCGGTCATTCTTTTGCACGCCGCCATGCGCCAGCTTGTCGTGGAAGGCGGCCAGGATGTTGTTGCGCGTCGCTTCGCCATTTTTCAGGGTCACGACACGTTCGGGCGCAAACGCGAATTTTTCGATCAGGGTTTCGCGGATGCCTTGCGCGTCGCGCACCGCATATTGCAATTTCGGCCATTTCGCGTAATCGTCGATGCCGATCACCACGGCCCAGGAATTCGCATAGCCCGTGGTGACGGGCACTTTTTCCGGTGCTGGCGCCGTGCTTTTCGCCACCTGGAAGCTTGTGCCATCCCAGCCCGCGAATTGGTAGCCTTCGGCGATCAGCTTGTCGAGCACGGCCGGCAAGGCTTTGACCGTGCGCTCATGGATGTCGTGGAACAGGACGATGCCGCGCCCCGCCTTGTCGACGGAGGCCAGCACACGGTTCGTGATCGAGCTGGGCACGGGGTCGGCCCAGTCCAGCGAATCGATATTCCACATCACGGACTTCAAATGCGCATCGGCCAGCGCGGCCATGCCTTCGCTATTGCGCGCGCCATACGGAAAGCGGAACAGCGCGGCCCGCTCGGGGCTGATGGCTTTCAACAAGGTATCGGTGCCGAGGATTTCGCCTTTCAGCTTGTCGCCCGTCTGTTTCGACAACTGTGCATGGCTGAAACTGTGGTTGCCCACGGCATAGCCCTCTTTCATCAGCTTGCGGCTCACTTCCGCGCCCGCACCCAGCTTGGCGTGGCCTTCCGCATCCAGCGAACCCAGGTTGCGCCCCACGTTGAAGAACACGGCCGGCACGCCATACTGTTTCAGGATGGCGCTGATCTCTTCCGTGTAGCGGCGGTGCGGGCCGTCGTCGAAGGTCAGCACGATGGTCTTCTTCGGCAAGCCCAGGCCAAAGATTTCCGCCTCATCTTTTTTTGGCGCCGGCTTGGCTTCCGGGACGGAACCTGCTGGCGGTACCGCATACGGCACGACGATGCCGTTTTCCTTCAGAATCTGCTCGCGGCTGTAGAGCTTTTTCAGCTGCGCCACGTAATCGTCCCAGCGTTCGCGCTTGAGTTCGATGGACCGCTGGCCCAGGTTGCCGAAGATTTGCCGGATTTCCTTCTCGTAGTTGCGCTCGATCTCGCCCAGCGCATCGAGGTCTTCCGAAATGCGTTTGTGCAGCTTGATCGCCGGCAAGGAGGAATCCTTGGCCACGTCGGCCAGCATGCCTTGCAGCAGCTCGCGGAAGGCCAGGCGGTCCGCGTCGTACAGGCCGGGGTCGGATTCGATATACGTCAGCAGACTGTCGAGCGCTTCGAAGCGGCCCGGATTCGTGGGCGCCGTCAATTGATCCAGCGCAAGATCGAGCTTGGCGATGCGTTCCTGGTTTTCATGGAACAGCGCCTGCCCCACTTTTCTCGCTTCGTCGCGCGCGCCTTCCGGCAAGCTTTGCTCGTCGGCCAGCAGCACGATGATCTTGCGGAAATTGCCCAGCAAGTCGCGGAACTGGGCGGCCACGGCGGCCGTGTCAACGGTGGATTGGGACGCGGCGGCCGGACTGCCCGAGGCGGGAGCGCCCGGCGTGGCGGTGGCGGCGGGACGGGTATAGGTATAAATGCCGGCCCCAGCGGCGAGAGCCACGACGACGGTGGCGGCGATCTTGATCGGTTTGGAAGTCACAGGCTTGTCATTCCCTTCACATACTATGCATAACATTCAGATGGCGCGGATGCGCACGATGCATAATTGTAAAGCACGCTCAGCACAAGCTCAGCCCGCACGCTGAATTTCGGCAATAATATCGCTGCACACATTCATAGATAGTGAAAACGGAAAAGACGATGCACAAGAAACTCTGCGCGGCGGCGCTGATGCTGGGCGTGGCGCTGATGCTGCTGCAATTGCGCGCGCATGCGGGCGATGGCGTGGCAAAGCTGGTCGGGCGCGTGTGCCTGCCGCACTGAAGCGCGCCCCAGCCACCACTACACCTTGGCCGGTTCCCAGTAATTGGCCAGGCCCAGCTTTTTCAGGCCGGCCGCGACGAAACGCGGCTCCAGCAATTCCTCCGCCGTCAACGGTAGACGGATCAGCTTTTGTTCCTGCGCAAACGCCAGCACCCTGCGGTAATGCCGGTACACGGCATCATCGTACAGGGGTGACCAGCGCTCCTTCCACTGCAAGCCAGGATCGTCGTAGCTGCGCCGCACCACGCTGTCGGGCGTGCCATTGCGCGTGCCATCCTTGATCACGGCTTCGCGGTTGCCGTCCAGCGCCGCCCAGTGCTGGGCCCGCAACCAGGCCGTGGCCACGAGTTCCGCGATATCGGGATGGGCTTGCGTAAAATCGCGCCGCGCCCACAGTTCCGCGCGCATCTTGCGTTCCGGCAAGCCCTTGCTGGACCAGATGATGCGGCCGATGCCCTTGTCTTCCAGCGGATAGCCATTGATCATGAACAAGGCGTCCACGGCGCCCGTGGCGAGCGCGGCCGTGCCCGGCTTCAAATCCATATTAATCAGGCGAAAATCCGTGGGCGACATGCGCTGGTCCGCGATCAGCTGGCGCAAGCCCAGTTCCCACGGCCGGCCCCGGTGCACGCTGATGCGCTTGCCCTTCAGGTCGGCCAATGACGTGGCGCGCGAACTGGTGGGCACCAGCAAGAACTGGTCCGTGCCCCGCCCCGCCGGCACGATCACCTGCGTGCGCACGCCGCCCGCGTTGAGTATGACGGAGGGCAAGTCGCCATACGCGGCCATGTCGATGCGCCCGCTGGCGAACGCCTCGTTCATGGTCGCGCCCGTGTCACCCGTGACGGGCAGCCATTCCAGCCGCACGCCGCGCTGCCTGAGTTCGCGCGCCAGCCAGCCTTCCTGCTGCACCCGGTAAGCGATACCGCCCAGTTCCGCCCTGCCGTTTTCCGCAAAACCCGTCGAGGCGATGCGCAGGGCCGCCGGTAGTGCCCCCGCTTTCGCCGCCGACACCGCCTGTCCCGCCAGGGGCAGCAGCGCCAGCCCGCCCATCACCGTGCGTCGCCGCATCGCATTCTCCTCATCATCGAACATGGCCACCGTTGACGCGCTTCCCGCTCAAGCCGCCCGGCGCGTTTGCGCCAGCGCCGCTTCGAAAGGACGGGGGTCGATCCACGCGCGCACATCGACCTTGCTGGGCAGGAAGTTCCAGCGGAACAAAAAGTCACTGAAATCCTGCAATCCCGCGATCGACGTTTCCGCCAGGTCCGTGTCCAGGCGCAGATGGGCATCCTTGCCGTAAGCCACTTGCACCCAGTGCTCGCTGGCATTCGATTCGCGCGCGAGGAAACGCCGCGTCTCATCCGCATGACCACGCGCCCACGCTTCGGCCCGCAGCACCTGCTCGACCAGGGTCACGGCCGAGCTGAAATGGTTGTCGAGCAAGTGCGCATCGACGCTCAAGGTGCGCGGCGTGCCGTTGTTGGCGCGGATCAAGGGTTCCGGATGGTTGCCCGTGTCGATCACCGTGTGCAAGCCGAACTGCTGCGCCA
Organism: Janthinobacterium sp. SUN073; assembly: GCF_030397665.1. Taxonomy (GTDB): domain Bacteria; phylum Pseudomonadota; class Gammaproteobacteria; order Burkholderiales; family Burkholderiaceae_D; genus Janthinobacterium. Next base: position 376,102 of record NZ_JAPUBT010000002.1, read on the forward strand.
GCTGGGCGGCCGAAGCGCCCTTCAGGAAAATGGCATCCACCTCGCCCCGCAGCAGTCCCAGCAGCTCCGGACTCTGTCCGCCGCGCCGCGCGCCGCTGAACAGATTCGTTGCCGCGCCCTGTTCCGGCGGCGCTTCGCTCTGGCCCGTGTTGACCACATAATCGACCAGTTCCACGTCGGCAACAGCCAGCCCTTCCAGGCTCAGCGCATTTTCCAGCCCCCGCAAGGCTTGCGCGCGCGCAAAGTCGATCTGCGCCTTGGCCCACAATGGCAGGCCGAAGCGCCGTCCCTTCAAGTCGCGCACCGTCTGGATGCCGCTGCCGGGCAGAGTCAGGATCAACTGCGTCTCGTCCGACCACGACAGGCCGATCACGCGCGTATCGCGCCCCGCCGCGCGCGCCCACAGGGCGGGGATGTTGCCGCCGTGGCGCACGGAATTTTGCAGGGTATGGTCGAAATGCGATTCGCGCACGGCTTCCTGGTCCGATTCGCGCAGCGAGCGCAAGCTGGTGCCGTCGGCGCGCAAGGCTTCTTCCAGCCAGCCTTGCTGCAGGGCTATCCCCAACCCCGTCGGGACGGGGCAGCGCGTGTACCACAGGGTGTCGAGTGCTTGGTTTTCATTACTCATCTTTTTTCTCCAGGGTGGGTGGACCGTTCAAAAAGGAAACTACAGCGCCATCCTGCGCGCCCATTCATTGCCATCCCATGAGCTGCTGGGATCTACATCCTGCGCCACGGGCGCGTGCGTGTCGTCAAGGTCGCTGAAATCCGCATGCAAGCCATCGCGGATGGCGACAAAGCCGGCCGAACCGCGCTGGCGCGGGTGGGCCAGCGGCACGTCCTGCACGCGGCGCACCTTGCCCGGGCGCGCATCGAGCACGACGATGCGGTCGGCCAGGTAGACGGCTTCATCGATGTCATGCGTGACCATCACCATGGTGATGCCCTCGTCTTGCCACAGGCGGCGCAGCTCTTGCTGCAAACGCAAGCGGGTCAGCGCATCGAGCGCACCCAGCGGTTCGTCCAGCAACAGCACGTCGGGCCGCCCCACAAGGGCGCGGGCAATCGCCGCCCGCTGCGACATGCCACCCGACAACTGATGCGGATACGCATCTGCATAGCCATCGAGGCCCACGCGCGCGATTTCCGCCGCCACGCGGGCGGTGCGCTCGGCCAGCGGCACACGGGTATTGCTGAACGCCACGGCCACGTTCTGCTGCACCGTCAGCCACGGAAACAGGCGGTGGTCCTGGAACACGAGGCCCCGGTGCAAATCCGTGCCGCGTATCGGTACGCCATCGTGCAGCAGCAAGCCCGTGTATTCCGTATCGAGGCCCGCCAGCAGGCGCAGCAGGGTTGACTTGCCGCAACCGGACGCGCCCACGATGGCGACGAATTCACCGGGCGCAATTGTCAGGGAAATATCGTCGAGCACCAGCAGCGGTGCGCCTTTCAGCGAAAACGACTTGCTCACATGCTGCACTTGCAAGCCGCCGCTCAGGTGCTGCCGCTGCGGCAGCAAGGTCGAAGGGGAAACGAAATCATTCATGGCGCACTCTCTGCAGTGTGATCGAAGGAAGGAATGGCGGCGGGCGGCGCCCGGCGCAGCCAGCGGCTGCCGTGGAAAACCAGCCAGGCGGCCAGCCATGGAGCCAGCCAGATCAGGAAGACATTGCGCAAGCCCGTCAGGTCAGCCAGGCGGCCCGCCGCCAGCGCGCCAGCCGTGCCGCCCACCATGCCGAACAGGGTCAAATGGGCGGAAACGCGGGCCTTGTCGACGGGCGCGCGGGCGATATTGTCCGTATTGACGAGGTTATTCACGCCCAGGCCCAGGCCCAGCAGCACGGACGCGCCCAGGTAAGCGATGCTGGAGGGCCACAAGCCCAGGATCAGCAAGGCGGCCATGATGGCCAGGTGGGCGCCGCCATACAGTTGCTCGCGGTGACGGCTGGCCAGCACGAAGCGCCCCAGGAACAACAGCACCAGCACGCAGCTGAGTCCCTGCACGGCCATCAGCCAGACGGAGTGATGCGCAGGCCAGTGCAGCACGCGGATGGCCAGCAAGATGGAAAACACGCCCACGCTGGACGCCGTGAAGCTGGCCAGGATCTCAAACAGGTAAGTGACGCGCACGACGGGCAGGCGCAGCAGCTCGCGCAGGCTGGCCGCGCCGGGCAGCGCAGCAGGTCCGGCCTGCTTGGGCGGCGCCGTGTTGTCAGGCAACACTTGCCAGCCCAGCACGGCCAACATGGCGAACATCAGGGCGGAAATCAAAAAGCCTGCCTTCAGCCCCAGTTGCGCGATCAGATAATTGCCGCACAAAGGCCCGAGGAACTGCATGCCAAGGATCAACGTTCCCTTGTACCAGCCCGCCTTGCCCTGCCCCAGTTCCGGCAAGCGCACGAGAAACACGGTGCTCATGGCCACGATACGCAGCGAGATGCACAGGCCGACGAGGAACATCAGCAAGGCCACCCACTGCCAGCCGGGCAGCCACGGCAGCACGCAAAAAGCCAGCGCCAGGCTCAGGCTGACGCCCGCGTACAAGTGCTTCGGATTGCCGCGCGACAAGATGTAGCCGGCCGGTATGGTGCCCAGCGCCATGGCCAGGGTTTCCGCGCTGCTGATCGCTGCCAGCTGGAAATTGCTCACGTGCAAATGTAAACCCAGCAAGGTGGCCAGCACCTTGTTCATGCCGATGGTCACGCCCGACAGCAAAGTCAGGCCGATGAAGCGCAGCAGGAAGGCGCGCAGCTCGCCGTCGCGGGCGCTGACAGCCGCATCCGATTGTAAAGGCATCGAGTCACTCACTGCTGCGCCCCTTCACCAGCAAACGCGCCAGCCGCGCGAACGCCACGTTCATCGCTTGCGCCAGCAAGGCGATCACGAGCACAGCCAGCAAGACGACGTCCATGCGGCCCGACACTTCGCCGTTGAGCAGCAATGAACCCATGCCGGGCCCGGCCGCAAACAGCAGTTCGCCGCCCAGGCACGCGAGCCAGGCGAACGCCAGCGCATGCGTGATACCCGTGACGATGGCCGGCATGGCGCCCGGCAGCAAAATCTGGCGCAAGGTTTGCCAGCGCGTCAGGGTCAGCACCTGCCCCACTTCGCGCAATCTTCCTTCCACCTGGCGCATGCCCGCCTGCGTGTTGAGCACGGTAGGATAAAAGGCGGCGATGGCGATCACCAGCAGCTTGGCGCCATCGCCATTGCCCACCCACAGGCCCAGCAGAGGAATCAGGCCCAGCAACGGTACTTGCCGGATGCTGTGGAACAGCGGGCCAATCAATCGGTCAGCCAGCGGCGACTGCGCCATCAGCGCGCCCGTGAGGATGCCGGCGCTGCCGCCCAGCAGCAAGCCCGCCAACGTGCGGCCCAGGCTGGCGCGCAAATGCACCCATAGTTCGCCCGTGACGAGCAGGTCGCGCAAGCTGTGCGCCAGGTCACCCAGCGAGACGAAGATGTAGGCAGCCGCCGCACCCTGGCCGGAGGCCCATTGCCAGGCGCCCAGCAAGGCCAGTGGCAACAGCGCGCCCTTGATGATCTGGATCAAACGTTGTTTCATGTGGACTCCCCATTACGCTTCCAGCGCATCAGCCGCGATTCCAGCGCATGACAAGCCCGGTCCAGGCCGAAGCCGATCACGCCCGTCAGCACCACGCCTACCATCACCACGTCGAGGCGGAACATTTGCCTGCCCATTTCCATCATCTGGCCCAGGCCGCTGTCGGCGGCCAGCAATTCCGCGCCCACCAGCACCATCCACGAGCGCGACAGGGCGATGCGCATGCCCGTCAGCGCGGCCGGCACGATGGCGGGCAAGACGATCAGGCGGATGCGCCGCCAGCGCGAGAAACAATACACGTGCGCCACCTCAAAGTAGCGCGGCGACAGGTTGCGGATGGCGTCATGCACGGCCAGCGCGACGATGAAGAAGCTGGCCTTGGCCACGATAAACACTTTAAAACTCTCGCCTATGCCGAACAGCAAGATAAACAAAGGGATCAGCGCCACCGTGGGCAGCTGGCGCAAGACGTTGAACGTGGGGTCGACGTAGCTGCGCAAGGCCGGCGACAGGCCCAGCACGACGCCAAACGCCAGGCCCGCGCTGGCGCCCAGGCCAAAGCCGGCCAGCAGGCGGAACAGGCTGATGCCCAGGTGCTGGCCCAGTTCGCCGCTTTCGGCCAGGTCGCGGGCCGTCAGCAGTACTTGCCATGGCGACATCAAGATGTGCGCAGGCATCCATTCGAACGTGGTGGCGGCCGTCCACAACAGCAGCAAGGCGAGCGGCGATGCCCACACGGACCAGCGCGAGCGCACGAAGCGTTGCAGCCAGGGGACAGAGGCTGCGCGCGCAGGCGCAGACGCGCGCGGCAAGGCGATGGAGAGGGAAGTCATGGCGACCAGTAGGTTTGCAGCTTCAGCTGCGCCAGCGCCTGGTTGACGAACTGGGGCGCGAACAGGCTGTCGACTTGCAGGGGCCGCCCTATCAGGCCCGCGCTCTTCGCATACGCCGCCTCTCCCATGTAGTGCTGGCGCAAGCTGGCCGTAAACAACGGCGACCAGCGCGCCTGCCACGGCGTGTGGTCACCCGCCAGTTCGCGCCGCACCACGCTTTCCACCTGGCCCGCGGCCGCCTCGGTGCGCACGTATTCGTCTTCGCCACCGGCGCCGGCGGCCCGGTGGTGCTCGCGCACATACGCCGTCACCACCAGCTGGGCCAGCTGCGGCCAGCGTTGCAGGAAGCCGCTGTCGGCCCACAGTTCCGCGCGCATCTTCCAATCCTGCGGCGGTGCCTTGCTGGACCAGATGATCTTGCCCACTTTTTTATCTTCCAGCAGGAAGGCATCGCTGAGGGTGAAGAAGGCGTCCGCGCCACCCGTGGCCACGGCCGCCGCGCCCGCCTGCGGATTGAGGTTGAGGATCTTGACGTCGCGCAAGGTCATGCCATTCGCTTCCAGCAGGCGCGCAAATGGATATTCCCACGGCCGCCCACGGTGCAGAGCGATCTTCTTGCCCTTCAAGTCCCTGATCGAGCGGGCCGTGGAACCGTTCGGCACCACCAGGTAAGTGTTGCTGAAACTGCCGCCCGGCAAGATCAGCCGCGTCTGCAAGCCCGAGGCATTGGCGATTATCGACGGCAAATCGCCATACTGGGCCAGGTCGATCGAGTGGTTGGCAAACGCCTCGTTGACTTGCGTCGCCACGGAATTGGTGGTGACGGGCACCCATTCCAGCTTCACGCCCAGCTTGCCCAGTTCGGCCGCCAGCCAGCCCTGCGCGGCCACCTGGGCGGCCGAACCGGCAAACACGGTCTTGCCGGATGGCGCCGTGCGGGCCACGACGGCGATGCGCACGGCGGCCGGCAAGGGATCGGCGGCGGCCGCGATGGCTGGCGCCAGCAGGCTGACCGCCAGGGCGGTGAAGACGACTTTGCGCCAGGTCAAACGTAAGAATTTCAATGACATCTCGGGCCTGTTCTTGAAAGATTTAAATCAAATCGGTGGCAGGCAATAACGACAGCGCGCGCGCCGTGTCGATCAGCTTGCTCATCTTCCATTGCTGCAGCAGCACGCCGGGACCGAAGTCGCGCGAACCGCCGATGGCTTCGGCCGCGATCTGGATCTTGGCGCCCTCTTCCAGCAGCAGGATGAACTCGGCCAGCTTCAGCAAGCCCTGCTTGCCCCACACGGTGGCGCCGCCATTCGCTTCCAGGATGGCCGTGGCGTGCGTGTTGCGGGCGATTTCACCGAGGATGAAATCAACTTCCGGCTGGCGGCGGTCGATATAGATGGGAATTTCGCGGATCAGCTGGAAGCGCTGCACGGGCACGTAGCGGATGGGCAGGGTGCGGTGCGTCTGCGCCCACGCGCCCAGGGACGGCGAATGCACATGCGAGATCGACGTGACCTCGGACCGCTCGCGGAACAGTTTCAGATAGCGCGCGCCGCCGTTGTTCGCGTCGCCCACAATCACCGTGCCATCGAGCGCCAGCACGGCCGCCTTCAAGGGCTGGCCGCGGCGGAACGGGCCCGGGTCGTTGACCACCACCACCTTGTCGCCGGCAGGGGTGCGCTCGACAAAGCCCACCGTGCCGTTGGCCGTCAGGCTGCCTGTCTCGCGCAAGCCGTCGAAGGCCGTCTGCGCATCGCGCCGCACCTGTTCCACGAAGGCCAGTTCGGCTACCGTCAACTCCTGCACCTGTACTTGTTGTGCTTGCGCTTGTGCCACGTCCGTCATGTCATGCTCCATTCTTTGAGGTTGAGGTACGAATCAGTCATGCCTCTACTTTCGCAAGACGCGTGCCAGCGCCGGGGCCGCAGAAATGGTGGAAGGCTGCTGCCTGCGCAACAGCGGCTGCTGGCGTGGCAGCAGCGCTGGACGCAGGCGCTGTCGCCAAGCCAGCAAGCGGCGCGGGCACGTTTCCTGCACAGTTCAAGGCTCCACCCACCACGAAGGAATCCCATGACTACCGCACCATCCCCTGAAGTCGATACCGTCTGGTTCACGCGCTGCCCCGTGCCCACGGCCACGGGCCTCGCGTATAAACTGGGCTGGCTGGACGAGGAATTCGCCCGCGACGGCATCGCCCTGAAAACCCTGCAGGAAGTTGCTGGCGAACTGGCGCGCCACCATTACGACCACGGCCTGTCCACGCTCGTGCGCGAAGGGGGCAACCTGCTTGCCCTGCCCGCCCGCGCGCAAGGGGCGCCCACGCGCCTGATCGGCCTGACCTGGATCGACGAGTGGCAAGCCATCCTCGTGCGCCCCGGTTCCGGCATCACCACGCCCGCGCAGCTGCAGGGCAAGCGGCTGGCGCTGCCCGTGTTCCGCGCCGATGACTTGCGCGAGAACCGGCGCGGGCGCAGCATCGCGCGCGGCATGAGCCTTGCCGGTTACAAGGGCGTGCTGGCGTCGGCCGGCTTGACGCTGGACGATGTGCGGCTGGTGGAAGTGGGGGGCGAGGCGCCAACGCAGGCAAATCTGGGCGCGGGCCTGTGGCAAGGCATCGCGCCGCTCTTGCGCGGCGAAGTCGATGCCGTCTACGTGAAAGGCGCGGCGGCGGCCGAAGCGGCCCGCGCGGCGGGGCTGGAAGTGGGCATAGACATCGACGCCCTGCCCGACCGGCGCTTCCGCGTGAATAACGGCACGCCACGCCCGATCACCGTGCATGAAACGATGCTGGAACAGCATTTCGAGCTGGTCGTGCGCTTTTTGACGCAAACGCTGCGCGCCGCCCACTGGGCGCTCAGCCACCAGGCCGACGTGCTGGCCATCCTGCAGGGCGAAACGCGGGCCGGCGCCGACGCCGTGGCCGAAGCCTACCGCGACGGTTTTCATTTGACCCTGGCGCCCGACCTGTCAGAGGAAAAAGTGGCGCTGTTCCGTCAGCAAAAGGATTTCCAGCTGCAGCACGGTTTCCTGGACCGCGACGTGGATATCGACGCCTGGATCGACCGCCGGCCGCTGGAGGAAGCGCAGCGACGCCTCGACGCGCTGCTGCGGCAAGCCGCATAAAGAAACGGGGCCAGCACATGGCAACATGTGCTGGCCCCGGGTACTACGGCATCAAGGCAAACGGCGCCCTAGGCGGCCAAGGCCTCGTGCGGCGCGGTGGCCGGTTGCGCCAGCCGCTGCAGCGAGTGGATGGTGGCGGCGCAAGCCGTGGCCAGTTCGACGCCCTTGACCTTGAAGTGCTGGAAATAGAATTCCTGGTGCTCGTGGCCCGCATGGAAGTGGTGCGGGGTCAGCACGGCCGACAGCACGGGCACGCCCGTCGCCAACTGCACCTGCATCATGCCGGAAATGACGGCATCGGCCACGAAGTCATGGCGGTAGATGCCGCCGTCCACCACCAGGGCGGAAGCGGCAATCGCCGCGTACCGGCCGCTCCTGGCCAGCACTTGCGCATGCAGGGGGATTTCAAAGGCGCCAGCGACGTCGATGACATCAATGTCGTCCTGCGTGAAACCCAGGGTCGCCATTTCGGAGATGAAGGACAATCGGCATTGCGCGACGATGTCGCGGTGCCAGCCCGCCTGGATGAAGGCGATGCGTTTGGCTGGTGTTGCGCGTGACGGTTGTGACATATAAAAGACTCCTGTTTTCAAGAATGACAAAAAACAGGGCATAAAATCGAAGGGGATATGACAGGCGCAAGAAAGCCACGCCCAACTGCGCATGCAGGCACGCGCGCCCACGCACCGACGGCAAACGCGGACCGTCCATGCGCCGGGCGTATGCCAGCACAGACACAATGATTCCATCCCGCTCTCTCTTTATCCGGACTATACCGTCGGCCCCGGAATCACACCAGGTCTGCTGACCTTGCCGTCATGGCCCGAAGACCATGCCGGCAAGCGCTCGCGGGCTAGGCACGCATGCCATTACCGCCGGTGGGGAATCGCACCCCGCCCTGAGAACGTTGCGTGGCCAGCGCACCGGGTGCGGCAGCCACGCCCGGCGACTATAGCATATCGCCCCTGCCCCTGCCCTGCGCGATCAGAACTGCACCGTGTACGACGCGCCCACCGTGCGGCCCTGGCCGATGATCACCGTGTCGCCATTGACGGCACCGGGCACGAAGCTCGTCAAGGTATGGTTGCGGTAGACCTTGTCGGCCAGGTTGTTCGCATACACCGTGATCCGCTGCTTGCCGCCCGGGAGTACATACGACAGGCGCGCATTGGCCAGCGCGAAGCCGCCCTGGTTCAGCAAGTCGCGCGCGGCGCTTTGCGGGTCTACATAATAGTACTGCTTCGAGGTGTAGCGCACGTCGCCGCTGAAGACCAGCTGCGCGCCATTGCCCAGCGGGTAGCGGTAGTCGGCCGCCAGCAAGGCCGTCACGTGGGGCGAGCGCACGAATTCATTGCCGGAGCGGTCGCCGCCATTGTTCTGGATGGCGAAATCGTCGAATTCCGTGCGCAGCAGGCCCAGATTGGCATTGATGTGCAGGTTGTCCGTCGGCTGCGCCTCGATCTCGAATTCCGCGCCATTCACATGAGCCTTGCGCACGTTCTGCAGGTAATTCACGCTCTGCGTGGGGTCGCCGTTGTACACGCCCGTGATATTCACCTGCACGTTCTTGTAATCGTAATGGAAGACGTTGGCGTTGAAATTAAGGCGCCCATCCAGCCATTCGGACTTGATGCCCGCCTCGAACGAGTTCAGGGTTTCCGGCTTCACCGTATTCAGGGCCCGCACGTCCGTGGCGCTCGTGTTGTAGCCGCCCGACTTGATGCCATGCGCGTATTTCAGATAGCCGCGCAGGGTACGGCTGAAGCGGTATTCGGGCGTGACGTCATAGGTCAGCGCATTCCACGTGGTGGACGGATTCGACGTGAAGTTGTTGTTGGCGACCGAGGCGGCCGTGTAATTGCCGCCCCGGACCGTGTTCCACCAGTTCGACGCATCGCCAAACGTCACCGTGTTCGATGCTGCCTGCACCCGTTGCAAGTCCAGGTCCTTGGTTTCCGTCGTCCAGCGCAAGCCGAATGTGGACAGGAACCGCTCGCTGAAGTTGACGGTCGTGCTGCCGAAGATGGCCGCGCTGCGCGCCTTGTGCTGGTAGATGGTGCGGTTGTAGCCGACAGGCTGCGTGCTGCCCGCCAGCGCCGGCACGCTGCCGTTGGGCAGGCGCGCGCCGGCCGAATCGGAATCGATCTTTTCATTGAAATAGAACAGGCCCGCCACCCAGCTCACCGCGCCGTTTTGCGGCGACGTCAGGCGCAGCTCCTGCGACACTTGCCTGCTGCTGGCCTTCGAGCGGCTGCGCCCCACTTCCAGCGGTGTGTTGTCGCTGTCGCCCGTCGCTTCGTTGCGGAAGTTTTCATAGCCGGTGATCGACGTCAGGGTCAGCTCGCCAAGCGCATATTCCAGGTTCAGCTGCGCGCCGCCCTGTTTCACGTCGCTGTCGGCCGGCGCATTCGTGCTGACATCGTCGGGATTGGTGCTGGGGACGTAGCCGTTGCGGTACACGCCATTCGCGCCGTAACTGGCCACCGTGGTGGTAGCGCCCTTGGTGGTGTAATCGCGGTAATGCAGGTTCAGGTTGGCCGTCAGGTCGCGCCCGATCAGGGCCTTGAGCTGGCCGCGGATGGCGCTATCCTTGAGCTTTCCATCGCGCTCGCCCGTAAACTGGTTGTGGAAGCGGCCCTTGTCCTGCTGCTCCGTGTGGAAGGACAAGCGCCCCGCCAGCACCTCGTCGACCAGCGCGCCGCCGATGGCGCCTTCGGCCAGGGTGGTGTCGTAGCTGCCGTAATCGAGCTTGGCATAGCCGCTGGACTTGAACGAGGGCTTGCGCGAAATCACATTGATGGCGCCGCCCGTCGTGTTCTTGCCCCACAAAGTGCCTTGCGGGCCGCGCAGCACTTCCACCCGGTCCAGGTCGAACAGGGGAAAGCCCGTGGCGCTGGAATTGCTGATGTAGACATCGTCGAGGTAAAAGCCGACGGGGTTCGGGAAATCGATCTGCTGCTGGCCCGCACCCACGCCGCGTATCCACCAGCGCGGACGGCCATGCTGCTGCGTGCCGGCCGAGGCGTTCGGCACGTAATTGAGGATTTCGCTGGCCGAACGGCCGATGCCCGTGTCAAGCAGCTCCTTGCCGCCGAGGACCGTGATCGCGCTCGGCACTTTTTGCGCGGATTCCTCGCGCTTTTGCGCCGTCACCGTCACCGATTGTAAGGAGGCGCCCTCGCCGGCGCCGTTGGCGTCGGCAGCGGCAATGACATCGGCGCCAGGCGTTTCCGCGTGGAGCATGCCATGGACGAGCATCAAGCCGCCGATGGCGAAGGCCGAACGCAGCGCGCGGCGCAGCGGGGTCAGATGAAAGGGAAAGGAAGAAAAGGCGGCGGGGGAAGTCGAACGGCGCATGGGTGATTATCCTTGAGTAAAGTCAAAACGCGAGATGGTGATGACTGTTATTGCAAGGCGCATGCCCGCTGCCGCAGTGCAGCAATATATACGCTAAGTGCTTGATTTAAAAGGAAGACTATCATGATGATAGTGCTGTTGATTTGGCAGCAGCGGCGCCGCCGCGTGCTGCCTGCGCGACAGCAGGCGGTGGCGCTGCTGTCGCGGCAACAGGGGATACTCAGGCGGCGCGCAGCAAGGCAGCACCATGGCCACGCACCAGCGGCAGCACTTCCTCGCCCACCCGGTACGCTTCTTCCAGGTGCGGCGTGCTGGCGAGGATGAAAGCGTCGGCGCCCAGTTGCACCAGTTCGTCGAGGCGTTCGGCCACCTGCTGGTAGCTGCCGACGATGCCCTGCGTCTGCCCGCCGCGCAGCAGGTTGAAGCCGGACCAGATATTCGGCGCCGTGATCAAGTCCTTGTAACTGTTCAGGGTGGTCGGACGGTTGCCGCGCTGACGCGCCGCGCCCACGGAATCGCCGCCATCGGCGCCGAGGAACTGGCGCAGGGTGGTGGCATCCACGGCGTCAAAGCCCTTGCGCACCTCGTCCCACGCCTCTTCTTCCGTGGCGCGGGCCACGATGTCGACGCGCACGGCGCACTTGATCTTGCGCCCCAGGAGCGCCGTCTTTTCATGCACGCGGGCGAATTTCTCGCGCAGCTGCTCGAACGGTTCCAGCCACGTCAGATAGTAATCGGCATGCTTCGAGGCGGAACCGAGGGCCGCGTCGGACGAGCCGGAAAAGTAAATTTCGGGGAAATCCTGCTCGGACAGGGGCGTGGCCAGGCCCGCGTCTTCCACCTGGTAGAACTTGCCCTGGTAGGAAAACGGCCCGCCGCGCCACACGCCGCGCACCACATCGAGAAATTCCGTCGTGCGCGTGTAGCGGTCGTCGTGGCCGGCCGAATCGCCCCACCACAGCTGCGCCGGGCCGCCGCCGCCCGTGATCACGTTGTACAGGGCGCGGCCGCCCGTGGCCCGCTGCAGGCTGGCCGTCATGCGCGCGGCCACCACGGGGTTCAAGAAGCCGGGCTGGAACGGGATCATGAAGCGGAAGGTGCTCGTCTCGCGCGCCAGCAGCGCGGAAATGGCCCACGGTTCATCCGTCATGGGAAAGGACGGTATCAAGCCGCCCTGGAAGCCCGATAGCTCGGCCGCACGGGCGATTTCGGCCAGGTAGTCGATGTAGGTAAAACCGTCGGCGCCGCCGCCACCGAGGCCCGCCTGGCGCAGGTTGTCATTGCCGGGAAACCAGTCGCCGCGAAACGGCGTGCGGGCGCGGTGCGAACTCGGCTCGCCATGCGTAGGGATGCGCCAGAAAAAATCGATTGCCATCAAGGTACTCCTTCAGTAGGTTGGATACAGGAACTCAAGCCGCTTGCAGCTGCGCGCTCAACGCTGCACGTACGCGTGGCAGCACGTGCTCGCCGATGCGGTAGGCTTCCTCGAAATGGGGGATGGCCGCCAGCACGAAGCTGGACACGCCGGCCTGCGCGTAGACTTGCAACGCCGCGCTGACCTGTTCATAGCTGCCGACCAGGGCGCCGTGTGCGCCCGTTTGCGCTTGCGCAAAGCCGGGCCAGAAGGCCGCGGCACTGCCGTCGAATGGTGCATCGTCGGGCAGACCTGCGCCGCTGCGGTAGCGGCGCGCGTCGCGCAAGGCTTCGTCGAAGGTTTCACGGGCCAGCACGTCGATGCGCAAGCCCGCCGCCACGGCGCGGCCCAAGTGGCGCGCCTGCGCTTGCAGGCTGTCGATGGAAGGCTGCAAGTCCGCCAGCGGCGCCGCGTCAAACACGTGCACGTCGGCCTGGCGCGCCGACAGGGCCAGCGCCTCGGGCGTCTCCCCCGTCAGGTAAATACTATTCACAGGATGGTTCGCCAGCGGCCCCTTGAAGCCGCCGTCCTGCACTTCGAAGAACTTGCCCTTGAAGCTGAACGGCGACGTGTTCTGCACGCCGCGCGCCACCGTGATGAATTCATCGATGCGCGGCACGATATCGGCGTCCGGCGCCGCATCGCCCTGGCGCCGGCGCGCTGCCGCATCGCCGCCCTGCCCGATTTGCCAGGCGAAGCGCCCGCCCGTGAAACGCTGGAAGCTGACGGCGTTCTTTGCCGCGTACACGGCAGAACCCCAGGCGGCGTCGAATTCGGCGATCAATTTCAGATGGCGCGTGCTGCGCGCCAGGTAGCCGGCGACGATCCAGCTTTCATCGCCCTGCGTATCGTGGCGTATCTGGATACCGTCGAAGCCGGAAAGGTCGGCCGCGCGGGCGATCTGGTGCAGGTAATCGAAATAATTGAACGGCGGACGCGCACCGCGCGGGTCGCTCACGCCCGGCTGCAGGGGACTGGGCGCGCCAGCGTTTCGCTCGCCGCGGCGCGTGATGCCGGGCGCCGCATAGCGGCCATCGCCGCTGGTGGGCAATTGCCAGATGAATTCAATGGTCATGCATGGACTCCTGTCGTGGGTCGAAGAAAGAGCCTGTACGCGCGTTTTGATCAATGCGCGCACTGGCCTGCCCTTCCCTCCACGCAGAAAACATGCCATGCCGCGTGCGCCCGCCAGCGCCCTTCGCTGCTGATTTGGCAGCAATCCGCTGCACCCACGGCAGCAGCGTGCTGCGCGCGCAGCAGGCATGAAAAAAGCCGGAACCGCATCGCTGCGGGTCCGGCTCCAGGAGATCAGTCATGCGCCTAGTCGATGGCGCCCGCCTTTTTCAGGAAGGTGCGCAGGATGTTACGGCTGAGATTCAGGTGCTTGGCCGTGCGCACCTGGTTGCGCTCATTGCGCTCCCACGCGGCGCGCACCAGTTCTTGCTGTATAGCCTCGAATTCCACGGCCTCGCCCGAGTCGAGCAAGGCTTGCCAGGCGCGGGCGAAGCGTTCGGCGGCCAGCAAGTCATCCTGCCCGGCCGCGCCGTGGGCCGCGTAGGCGATATCGGCTCCGCCAGCCCAGGTGTCCAGAACGGGGACAGGGGCAGATACGGGCGCTGGCGCGGGTGCGCGGTGCCAGCCCGATAAACTCAGGTCTTCGGTACGCACCACGCCGCTGCGGCAGACCAGCAGCGCGCGGTGGATGACGTTTTCCAGTTCGCGGATATTGCCCGGCCACGGATACGCCAGCAAGGCTTGCTGCGCGTCAGGGCCCAGCTCCACCTCGCCCAGATGCAGCCGCTGCGCATAGATGGCCATGAAGTGGCGCGTCAGCGGCATGATGTCGCCCGGGCGTTCGCGCAGGGGGCGCAGCGGCAGGCCGATCACCTGCAGCCGGTAATACAGGTCTTCGCGGAAGCGCCCGGCCCGCACGGCTTCGGCCAGGTCCACATTGGTGGCGGCGATCAGGCGCACGTCGATGGGGATGGCGCGCCGCGCTCCCAGTCGCACCACTTCGCGCTCCTGCAGCACGCGCAGCAGCTTGACCTGCATCGCCAGCGGCAAGTCGCCGATTTCGTCGAGGAACAGGGTGCCGCCGCTGGCCGTCTCGAACCAGCCAGGCTTGCCCTGCTGCGCGCCCGTAAACGCGCCTTTTTCGTAGCCAAACAGTTCGCTCTCGACCAGGGTTTCGGAAAAGGCGCCGCAGTTAATCGCCACAAAGGTCTGCTCGGCGCGCCCGCTCAAGCCGTGCACGTGGCGCGCGATCAGCTCCTTGCCCGTCCCTGTTTCGCCCGTGATCAGCACTGTCGCCTCGCTGGGGGCGATGCGTTCGATCAGTTCGTGCAACTGGCGCGAACGGGGGTCGGCAAAGACAAAGGCCGTGGCGCGCACAAGCAAGCTCATTTGCTGCGGGTCGCGGAAGGCGACCAGCGCCTCGCTATCGCCGTCATCGCCGGCGCCGCGGGCAAGGTGGGCGCTGCGCGCGAAATCGCTGCTGAAATTGTGGGCTAAGAGTTCCATGGGCCGACTATACCGCGCGCCATCTCCAGGCGTGAACGAATGGTGCCGCGCTAGCTTATCCGGATTTTGCATATGCGGGGCGTTGGCCCGAACCTTGCTGCAGCAAAGGAGCAGGCAATGTCGCCTGCCTACCACGGAGTCCCCATGCCAGCACGCCAGCTCGTCCTGAATGTCTTCTTGCAACGCCACGGCCACCATCCGGCCGCCTGGCGCCATCCGTCTGCCAGCGCCAGCGGACGGCCCGACCTGGCCTGGTGGCTGCGCGCCGCCAAACTGGCCGAGGCGGCCAGGTTCGACAGCTTCTTCATCGCCGACTTCATCGGTCGCGCAGGCGAAATCACGCCCGACACGGGCCGCGCCGCCATCGGCCTGCCCTTCGAACCCTTCACCCTGCTGTCGGCGATTGCCGCCGTCACCAGCCATATCGGCCTGATCGCCACCGTCAACACCAATTACGAGCACCCGTATCACGTGGCGCGCAAATTCAGTTCGCTCGACCACCTGAGCGGCGGACGCGCGGGCTGGAATGTCGTCTCGTCGTTTGCCGAACACACGGCGGGCAATTTCGGCATCGATGCACCGCGCAGCCATGCGCAGCGTTATGCGCGCGCCGACGAATTCGTCGCCTTGTCCAAGGCCCTGTGGGATAGCTGGGATGACGACGCCTTCGACCGGCCAGACCGCGCCGGCGGCCAGTTTTACGCGCCCGCACAAGGCCATGCGCTCGACTTCCAGGGCGAGTATTTTGCCTCGCACGGCTTACTGGACTTGCCCCGCCCCGTGCAGGGCCACCCGGTGCTGGTCCAGGCGGGCAATTCCGAGACAGGGCGCGAATTTGCCGCGCGCCAGGCCGAGATGGTGTACTGCTCGGCCACCTCGCTGCCCGTCGCGCAAGCGTATTATGCGGACCTCAAGGGCCGCATGGCGAAATACGGGCGCGCCGAAGATCAATTGAAAGTGACGCCGGGCCTGTCGGTGGTGGTAGCCGAATCGGACCAGCAGGCACAGGACCAGTTCGGCGAACTACAATCACTGGTCGACTTCAGCAATCTGGAATTTGGCGGTTTCGACTTGTCCGGCTATCCGCTCGACGGCCCCCTGCCCGACCTGCCCTACGAGGCGGGCGAGAATGGCAAGGGGCGCTTCCTGCAGCAGCTGGAACTGGCCCGCCGCGAGAACCTGACTTTGCGCCAGTTGGTGCTGCGCTTTCGCGTGGCGCGTGGCCATCTGCAAGCGATCGGCTCGGTCAAGACGGTGGCCGACGTGATGGAGCAGTGGTTCGCGGAGCGGGGCGCGGACGGTTTTAACGTCGTGCCACCGCTGCTGCCGCAAGGCTTCGAGGCATTTACCCGGCTGGTGGTGCCGGAACTGCAGCGGCGCGGCCTGTTCCGCACCGAGTATGCGGCCAGCACCCTGCGCGGCCATTTGGGACTGGCGCGGCCCGCCAACCCGCATACGGTGGCGGGCGCGCGGGCCGCCTGACCACGGCTTGACTAGGCTTGATCAGGATCAAAATGCTTGCGCAAGCCTTGCCAGCACTCGAAATAGTCGTTTTGCAGCAGTTCGCTGTTCAAGGCGAACGGCGTGGGCTTGAGGATGGTGCGCGTCTCGAACATGAAGGCCATGGTGTCCGCCACCTTCGCAGGCACGGACGTGTCGCTGTGCGAAGCGCGCTCGAACGTTTGCGCATCGGGGCCGTGGCCGGACATGCAGTTGTGCAGGCTGGCACCGCCCGGCACGAAGCCGGCCGCCTTGGCGTCGTACACGCCGTGGATCAGTCCCATGAATTCGCTGGCCACGTTGCGGTGGAACCAGGGTGGGCGGAAAGTA
The DNA here is from genome assembly GCF_030397665.1 of Janthinobacterium sp. SUN073. Taxonomy (GTDB): domain Bacteria; phylum Pseudomonadota; class Gammaproteobacteria; order Burkholderiales; family Burkholderiaceae_D; genus Janthinobacterium. The sequence goes on from NZ_JAPUBT010000002.1 coordinate 392,744, forward strand.
TGCTCGGCGGCCAGCCAGCGCGGCGGGAAGATGGCGAAGTCGATGGCGCCGAATAGCGGGTTTTCGCTGGGCGCCTGCAGCACGAGGAAGATCGACGGGTCCGGATGGTCGTAGCTGATCGAGCCGATGGTGTTGAAGCGGCGCAAATCGTATTTATAGGGCGCGTAATTGCCATGCCAGGCCACCACGTCCAGCGGCGAATGGTCGAGCGTCGTGCGCCACAGATGGCCGCCGAACTTGGCCAGCAGTTCGCACTCGCCATCGATATCCTCGTAGGCCGCGTGCGGCGTGAGGAAATCGCGGCTGTTGGCCAGGCCGTTCGAGCCGATGGGCCCCATGTCAGGCAAACGGAAAGCCGTGCCGAAGTTTTCGCACACATAGCCGCGCGCCTGGCCGTCCGGCAGGGTCACGCGGAAGCGCACGCCACGGGGAATCACGGCGATTTCCTGCGGTTCCAGTTCGATCAAGCCCAGTTCCGTGGCAATCGCCAGCCTGCCTTCCTGCGGCACGACCAGCAATTCGCCGTCGGCCGAGTAAAAGAAGCGCTGCATGGAACAGTTGGCAGCGTACACGTGGATGGCGCAGCCACTCATCGCTTCGGCGCTGCCATTGCCAGCCATCGTTTGCCAGCCGTCGATGAAGTCGACCGGCGTACTGCGGTCGGGCAGCGGCAGCGGGTCCCAGCGCAGCTGGTTCGGCGGCGTGGGGGGCATGGCGTGGAAATCGCTGACGATGCGGGTGCTGGCAAGCAAAGTGAATGGCGGATGCTGGCTGGCGGGACGGATGCGGTACAGCCACGAGCGCCGGTTCTGCGCGCGCGGCGCCGTGAAGGCCGTGCCCGACAATTGTTCCGCATACAGGCCTAACGGTGCCTGCTGCGGCGAATTCTGCCCCTGTGGCAAGGCGCCGGGCACGGCTTCCGTGGCAAATTCGTTGCCGAAGCCGCTTTGGTAGACGGCGCCTGTCATGCGTTCTCCGCCAGGCCGTCGGCCGCGTCGTGCAGCAAGCCCTGCACCACGTCGGCCTGGCCGATGGCGCCCATGGCTAGCAAGGCAAAGCGGGCCAGGAACAGCGGCGAGCGCTGTTCGCCCAGGCCGCCCATGGTGTGGCACAGCTCGGTATATAAATTATCGAGTTCGATGTCGGTCATATTATCTCCTGATCTTGATGTATTACATTCGCCCATTTCAACCCGAAAGGCGGAACAGCTGGGGTCGGACCCTGCGGGGGTGCACGCCCCAATGGGGCGCGTACCGCTCCCGAAGGGACCGACCCCCAAATTTGCCGTTGGGCTTAACTCGCTAATATCCTCGCCAGCGCCTGCGCCACCTGCCCCGCCCGCACCTGTCGCCAGCGCCCTAGCACGTGGCCGTCCGGACGCACGAGGTAAAACGTGCCGGGCTGCGCGTCGAATAGCGAGAATACCCGCGCCGTGTGGTCCCAGGCGCACTCTTGCGCTCCGCTGCGGCTGATCGCCACCGTCGTCAACGGCAATGTGTCGCCCAGCGCCAGCAGTTCGGCTGGCACGGCCCCATCCTCGCTGAAATACAGGCCAGTAAAAGCGCCAGCGGCGCGTTGCACCAGATCGGTAATATACCCCGCTTTTTGTCCGCCGTTGTGCGGCAGCGCCAGCGGGCATTCGGGCAAGACCGTGCCCGGCGCGGGACCAGTTGCAAACACGTCCGCGTCAACCGCATTCAGGGGCGACTGCGCATACGCGATGGCGCTGGTCTGGCGCGGGTTGATCAGCGAGCGCACATGCGCATGCTTGCCCGCCAGGCCCAGCACGGCCGTGCGCATCAACTCGAAGGCAAACGTGGGCGGCGCCATGAATTCCGTGCTTTTGGTGCCGTGGCGCAGGTTTTCACGGGCGGCGAACACGCGTTCGTCCGAATAGCTGTCCAGCAAGACCTGCGGCGCCTGGCCCTTGACCACATACGCGAGCTTCCAGGCCAGGTTATCCGCGTCGTCGATGCCGGAATTGGCGCCGCGCACGCCGAAGATGGGCACCAGGTGGGCGGCGTCGCCCGCGAACAGCACGGGGCCATGCCGGTATTTTTCCAGTGTCAGCGCGTTGGCCTTATAGATGGTGATCCACACGGGATGCCATGGCGCCGTTTCGCCCATCATGGCCAGCAGGCTGTCCACGCGGGGCGCCACGTTTTCCAGCAGCACGGCCGCCTGCGCATCCTCGTCGTCGCGCAGTTGGTAATCGATGCGCCAGATATCGTCGGGCTGCTTGTGCACCAGCACGGTCGAGCCGGGATTCGATGGCGGGTCGAAATACGCGAGGCGCTCCGTCGGGCGCTCGCTCTTCAGGTGGATATCGACGATCACATAGCGCCCTTCATAGCTGGTGCCTTGCAATTTGAGGCCCAGCGCCTCGCGCACGGCGCTGCGCCCGCCATCGGCCGCCACCAGCCAGTCCGCCTCGATTTTGTAGCTTGCATCGGGCGTAGCGACCGTCACCGTGGCGCCATCGGCGCGCTGCTCCACGCCAGTGACCCGCGTTTGCCAGCGGATATCGATCAGCTCCGGCAAGCGCTCAGCCGCGTCGAGCAGGAATTGCTCGATATGGTATTGCGCCAGGTTGAGCATGGGCGGCAATTTCTGCTGCGCGTCTTGCGGCATCGTGAAGTGCAGCACTTCCTCGTCGCGGTAAAAGCTGCGGCCGCCCGCCCACGGCAAGCCTTTACTCATAAAACCGTCGAGCGCGCCCAGGCGTTCGATGATTTCCAGGCTGCGCCGCGAAATGCAGATGGCGCGGCTGCCCGTGCAGACGCCATCGTCCGCTTCGATCAGCACAGAGCGCACGCCGTGACGGGCCAGGCCCAGGGCCGTGGCCAGGCCAACGGGCCCGCCGCCGACGATCAGCACCGGGACGTGCTCGATGCCGGCACAGGCAGGTTTGCCGGGTGGATACACCTTCGGCACATGGGGATAAGGGTGGAATGTATCGCTCATGATGCTTCCTTTTTAATAATTGTTTTGCCGCCGCGCGCGATGGGCAGTGTCAGCACGATGGCCGCGCCCGCCACCAGCAGCACGCTGGCGTACAGCAAGCCCGTGGCAAAGCTGTGCGTGACATCCTTCAGCCAGCCCACGACGACGGGGTTCAGGGCCGAGCCGATATTGCCCGTGGCATTGATGACGGCGATGCCGATGGCGCGCGCGCCCAGGCTCAGGGCCCGGTCCGGCGTGGTCCAGAAGACGGACATGGCGGTATACGCGCCCGTCGAGGCCATGCACACGCCCAGCAGTTGCAGCACGGGATTGCCGGCATACGCGGTCAGCAGCCAGCCCAAGGCCGACAGCAGCATGGGCCAGACGATGTGCCAGCGGCGCTCCTGCAGGCGGTCCGAGCGGCGGCCCCACAGGATCATGCCGATGACGGTGCATACTTGCGGAATCGCGGCCAGCAGACCGATCTGCGTGTTGCTGGCGTTGCCGCTGAAACTTTTCACGATCAAGGGCGTCCACACGGCCACCATCGCCAGGGTGTTGACCAGGCAAAAATAGGCGATGCCGAATTTCAGCACGGTGGGCGACAGCATTTCCGCCAGCACGGAGGTCTTCTGCTGCTGCGCGAGGTGTACGACGGCAGGCTTGTGCTCGGCCGCCAGCATGCGCGCCAGCACTTGCTGTTCCAGCTTGCCCAGCCAGTGCGCCTTGTTGGGCGAATCATCGAGGTAGCCGTACACGGCCAGGCCCAGCAGGACGGAAGGCATGCCTTCGAGCAAGAACAGCCATTGCCAGCCCTTCAGACCCCAGTGGCCATCGAGGCCCAGGATCAGCCCCGACAGGGCCGAGCCGATGGCGGCCGTGACGGGCATGGCGATCATGAACAGGGCGTTGGCGCGCGCCCGGTAGGCGCTGGGAAACCAGTACGTCAGGTACAGCAGCATACCGGGCAGGAAGCCCGCCTCCGTCACGCCCACTAAAAAGCGCAGCGCATACAGGCTGGCCGGGCCGCTGGCGAACAGGGTCGCCGTCGAGGCCAGGCCCCAGGCGATCATCATGCTGCCTATCCATTTACGGGCGCCGATGCGGGCCAGCACGATGTTGCTGGGGATGCTGCACGCGATGTAGGCAATGTAAAACAGGGTGGTGGCAAAGCCGAACTGGGTGCCGGACAGGCCCAGGTCTTGCATCATGGTCAGGCCGGCGAAGCCGATGTTGATGCGGTCCAGAAAGGAAAACACGAACAGCAGGAACAGGAATCCCAGCAAATGGCGCGATACCTTGCGCATCACCTGCTGTTCCAGTTGAGTGGCGGCCGCGTCGAGAACGGGCGCGTTGGTGGCTTGTGTGGCGGGGGTCATGCTTGTCTCCATAAGGTGTCGCCCTCCCCTTGTTGATTTTTTTGGGTGAGAGCGGCCGGATGCTCCGGCTTGCAACACAGTATGCAGACGACTACGCCGATGGCTGTCCCCATTTTGGGGACGTTTCGCGGCGAAAACAGTCAAAAAGGGGGAGCCATCCCTAGGCCAGAAGGACTAAGGCGCGGGGGCCATGCATAGCGCAAACAACTGGCGCTGGCTGGAAATGCCCAGGCGTTTATACGCGCGCTTTTGATACGTGATGACGCTCGATGGCTGCACGCCCATGGTCTCCGCTATTTCCACGGCGGTCAGCCCTTCCAGCACGCCGCGCAGCACGTCGTGTTCGCGCTTGCTCAATTGCGGGCCATGCTGGCGCAGCCGGGCCAGCATCATGGGCGAGACGCCTTGCGCGGGCTGGCCATTGACGCTGTAGTGGTGTTTGGCCGCATACGCGAACAGCGGCGACAAGGTTTCGATGGCGGCGATTTCGCCGGGCTGGAACTGGCCCTGGCTGCTGTCGCGGTAAAAATTGACGGACAGCCAGATGTCACCGGCCGGCTGCACCAGCAGGGACAGCCGGTCCGACACATTCGGTCTTTGATAGCAGACGGCGCGGTAGCCAGGGTGGCAGATCTCGTCGCTGGCCTGCTGGTGCAGCACGATGGCGGGGTCCAGCTTCGGCTGGCGGGCAGGCGCGATGACGCTCTGGTTGCCGTCAAGCGCATAGTAGTGGCGCGCGTAGCTGTCGGCGATATCCTGCAAGAAACGCCCGCCGCGCCGGTCGGCCACGGCCACCGTGCGGGGCCGGTTGCCGAATTCATAAGCAAAGATCGTGCACTGGGCGATGGAGGCGGCCGTGCCGGCCGTTTTCAGGATGGCGCCCGCCATGGCATTCACGTCGGCATGGCCGATGGCGGCCACCAGGTCGAGGGCGCGCCCCAGATCCAGCTGGCCCTCCGCCTGCCGCCGCTCCACCTGCCAATAGCGCATGGCCGCCTCCCGTAACGCTTATTGTTGACGCTGCGGCAAGACCCAGTCCGGCCGGATGTAGTGGCAGGTATAGCCGTGCGGCAAGCGCAGCAGATAATCCTGGTGCTCCGCTTCCGCTTCCCAGAACGGGCCGGCCGGCGCCACTTGCGTCACCACCTTGCCAGGCCACAGGCCGGAGGCGTCGACGTCGCCGATGGTGTCTTCGGCCACCTTTTTTTGCTCGTCGCTGGTGTAAAAGATGGCCGAGCGGTAGCTGGTGCCGCGGTCGTTGCCCTGGCGGTCTTGCGTGCTGGGGTCGTGGATCTGGAAAAAGAATTCCAGGATCTTGCGGTAGCTGATGGTATTCGGGTCGAAGATGATCTCGATGGCTTCCGCATGCGTGCCATGGTTGCGGTAGGTGGCGTTGGCCACGTCGCCGCCGCTGTAGCCCACGCGCGTGGCAAGCACGCCCGGATAGCGGCGCAGCAAGTCTTGCACGCCCCAGAAGCAGCCGCCGGCCAGGATCGCGGTTTCCTTGTCTTGTGTCATGTCGTTCTTTCCTTGATCTGAGGACCTTATCTTACCCTGTCGCGGCGTTTTCTTCAGCGGGCCAGCAAGCGTTTCAGCTGCGCCGCCTGGTAGGCGCCGATGGCGTCGTTGAACAGGCAACGGATCAAGGGGTCGTCGACGATGTCGGCCTCTTCCAGTTCGGCCCGCGTGGCCGCATCGAAAGGGCCATCGTTGATGCGCATGTACATCGAGGTCAGCGATTCACCGAGCACCAGCGCCGCATGGCACTTCACCAGCGGCACTTCCGTCGTCCAGCTGGGCGCCTCGTTCGTCTCCGGCACGAGGTCGATCAAGTCGCCGTGCGTGCGGTAATGCAAGACGGTGGCTGCGCCGTCGTGGCCGTACAGGGCCAGGCGCCACAGGCGCGGGCTTTGGAAGTAACTATCCTCGGGCAGTTCCATGTCGCGGTAGCGTTCGAGCAAGCCGTCCTGGCAAAAATCGCGCACCAGCGCCGCATCGGCGTCGCTCAAGGGCTCGAAACGGCGCGCGATGTCCGCCGTGGCGGGTGGAGGCGCCTCGGGGCGATAGTCGAAATCGACGTCCTGCGGGCCAACGGGAATGACCCAGGGCAAGGGTTCGGCGCTGCTCACTCCGTGCGCGTCGAGCAGCACGGCCGTCGACGGATCGAGACGAAAAATGTGTGCCTCCGGCAGTGCGGCGCCGATTTCATCGGCAAAGCGGCGGTAAGTGATCGGGAACATCGCGTGGTTGTACCAGGACCAGTCTTCCTGCACGAACTGGCAGGAGCTGGGCACGATGTAGCGGGGCGCCAGCGCGCGCAGCTGGGCAATCCAGTCGTCGGGAAGCTCCACTGGCCCCCGCACTGCCTGCGACGGCGCGATGACGGCGATCTCGCGCATGGTCTGGAATGGCCACAGCACCATGTCCCAGGGCGCGAAGGCGGCCAGCTGTTCAAGCGTCTCGGGGCCGATCCATGAATCGACGACGTTGAGCACATTCAGGCCGGCGGCGCGCACCTGGAACAGCGAGTCGACATCGTCGTCCAGCGCGCGGCGCGGAATCACCTCGATGGCGCCCACGCGCACGGGCACGTCGACGTGCAGGCGCTCGACGGTGGTAAAACCCAGCGCGCGCAGCATGACGAACAGCTCGTCGAAGACGCAGTACAGGTAGATGGGCGTGGCACGGTCGAGCGCATCGAGGCTGTCGAGCGAGCAGTGGTCATCGTGGAAGTGCGAGATGAAGACGGCATCCCAGCGCAGCCGGCGCACGGCATCGAGGTCGAAGCGCACGGACGGAAACGCGTGGCAGTTACGGCTGAACGGATTTTCGACGATGGGGTCGAAGGCGATGGCCGTGCCTTCGCATTCGAAGACATAGCCGGCGTGCAGGATGCGGGAGATTTTCAGGGGCATGGGGAAATAAAAAAAACCCAACGGCAAATTCCGGGGTCAGACGGGGACGCCGAGTTCCGGCGGGTCTGACCCCAGCTCTTGCTTTTGGGGTAAAAATAAGCACCAACTTGACGGAAATGCTCAATACGGATTATTCAGCACATCCATCGCGAAATACGTAAAGATCATGTCCGCGCCCGCGCGCTTGATGGCGCCCAGGGTTTCCTGCACTACACGGCGCTCGTCGATGGCGCCCGCCTGGGCGGCGAACTTGATCATGGCGTATTCGCCGCTGACCTGGTAGGCGCCGATCGGCAGGCGCGTCACTTCACGCAGGTCGCGGATGATGTCCAGGTAGGCGCCGGCCGGTTTCACCATCAGCGCGTCCGCGCCTTCGGCTTCGTCGATCAGCGACTCGCGGATCGCTTCGCGGCGGTTCATCGGGTCCATCTGGTACGTTTTGCGATCGCCCTTCAGGGTGCTGCCGGCCGCGTCGCGGAACGGGCCGTACAGGCCGGAGGCAAACTTGGTCGAATACGCCATCACGGGCGTGTCGTGGAAGCCGGCCGCATCGAGCGCGCTGCGGATCGCCGCCACCTGACCATCCATGGCCGCCGATGGCGCGATGATGTCGGCGCCCGCCTGGGCCGCGATGACGGCCTGCTTGCCCAGGTTCAGCACCGTGCTGTCATTGTCGACCGTGTCGCCATGCAGGATGCCGCAATGGCCGTGGTCCGTGTACTCGCAGAAGCAGGTATCGGACATGACCACCATTTCCGGCACGGCGTCCTTGATGATGCGCGACATGCGCGCCACCAGGCCGTCCGGGTTCAGGGTGTCCGTGCCGTGGCTGTCCTTGTGGTGCGAGATGCCGAAGGTCATGACGGAGCGCAAACCGGCGCGCGCGTAGCGTTCGACTTCCTGCGCCAGCTTCGCTTCGGGAATGCGGCGCACGCCAGGCATGGACTTGATGTCGATGAAATCGCTGGAACCTTCGTCGACGAAGATCGGCAGGACCAGGTCGCGCGGATTGATCTCGGTCTCGCGGAACAGCTCGCGCAGTTGCGGGGTCGCGCGCAGGCGGCGCATGCGCGAAGTGGGGAATTGTGCTGGCATGGGGTGACTGGCTTCAGGTTAAGAACGCCGATAAGTATACGCCGATCACGCCGCTTGCGCCGGGCCGCCCGGCAAAAAAGCCGCGCAGGTCAAAAAATGCGACCCTGAGCTTTCATTGCTGCTGCAGCAGGGCCGACACTTGCCAGCGCATGTCCGCGGCCAGCTGCAGCAGCATGGCGCCGCGGCGGCGCGCCTCGGCACGCTTTTTCGACGGCACCAGTTCGATGTCCGGCATCCGGCAAGGGCCGCACGGCAGGCGGTAATTGCCGTCGCTGGTGGGCAACGCATGCAGTTCCTGCCACGCCAGGTCGTAGTCGCACGAGATGTGGCGGCGCCGGCGCCAGTTCAGCGCGATGCGGTTGGCGTTGCTGACCAGGTGCAGATGGCCGCAGCCGAAAAAGTCGCCCAGGTCGCGCAAGGCGGCCACCATCAGATTTTTCGGCCGGCAGCCATGCAGTGCCCGCGTGGCCTCTTTCACCGCCAGCGCACCGGCGGGCGAGCGCAAGCCCTGCAAGGCGCCCAGCTGGATGACGGCGCCGCCAGGCTGGGGCCGGAACAGGAAACTGGCCAGGTACAGCGAGACGCCGTCGCGCGTCAGGCGCAGGCATAGCTCCCCTTCGCGGTGGCTGTCATGGATGGCGGTCAGCTGCAAGCGGTAGGTGGCGCCATCCTTGCCCTCGATGGTGGCCAGCACCAGCGCGCGGCGCGCCGCGTACTCCACCAGCGGCCGCGCGCCCGCCTGCCACAGGAAGCGGTAATGCCCGTGCAACAGCGCCACCCTCGCCGCGCAAGCAAACTGGCGGCTGGCGTAGGGACGGTAGATTTTATACAGCAGGCTGGGATGGGCTTGCGCCAGCGCCGCCAGGCCCGGCGTGCCGGCGATGAAGGCTTGCCAGCGCGCGCGCTGCACGGGAAAGACCAGCGCGCCCAGGGCGGCCTTGATGCGGTGGCCATGCTGGCGCAGTGCCGGCTGCTGCGGTGCGGCGTTGTCGCCAATGGCGGTAAAAGTATGCATGCGAACGGCTCTACGACGGGTCTGGATCAACGGGACGCGGCGACGGCCGCAAGCAGCCCGGCGCAAAGCGGCTGCGCGTGCGCAGCCACTCTATGCCGGGTAGAGCGGATGATAGGGGGAGGTGAAAACGAAGGGGGTTACAAGTTGGTAATGTGCTGTTTGGCCACACTACTTAGCGCAGCAGCCGCAGGCGCAGGCGCAAGCCCGGCGCCGCATCCTCGATCTCCAGGCTGCCGCCGTGCAGGGCGGCGATGGCCGCGACGATGGACAGGCCCAGTCCATTGCCGGGCAAATGGCGACTCTTGTCGAGCCGGTAAAAACGCTGCGTCAGCTTCGGCAATTCTTCCTTGGGCACGCCGGGGCCGTTGTCGCGCACGGCCAGCCAACTGCCCTGCTCATCGCTGCCGGCCGACACTTCCACCGTGGCGCCCGGCCCAGCGTACTTGATGGCGTTGTCGACCAGGCTGGCCAGGGCGCTGCCCAGCAGGTTGCGGTCGCCGCGCGCCGGCACGCTGTCGCCATACATCTGCACCAGCAGCACGCCCTGCTCGTCAGCCGTGGCTTCATACATTTCCACGATGTCGGCGCCGATCAGCTGCAGGTCGATGTCGTCGAAATTCTCGGGACGCATGCCCGATTCGGCCGCCGCGATCTGCAGCAGCTTGTCGAACACGCGCGTCAGGTCATCGATATCGTCGATGGCCGCCTGCGCCGCGCTCTCGTAGCCGGCCACGCCCTGCTGCTGGCGCAAGGCGCCATCGAGCTTGTTGCGGATGCGGCCCAGCGGCGTACGCAGGTCGTGCGCAATGGCGTTCGAGACGTGGCGCACGCCTTCCATCAGGTGTTCGATGCGGTCGAGCATGCGGTTGATATCGCGGCTCAGCAAGCCGAATTCATCCTCGCTGGCGACGGGAATGCGCCGGCTCAGGTCGCCTGCCTCGATTTCCCCCGCCGTGCGGCGGATTTGCCCGATGCGCGCCTCGAGCTGGCGGCGGAACAGCCAGGCGCCCGCCACCACCAGCAAGATGGCCACCCCGCCGCCATAGGCCAGCGAGCGCAGCACCAGGGTACGGATGGACTTGCCCTCTTCCATGTCGCGTCCGACGAACAGGCGCGCGCCGCCCGCCAGGTCGCGGATCAGCATGCGCGCGGGCACCCTGCGCCCTTCGCGCGTGACGTCACGGTGCAGCAGGCGGCCCACGGGACTGGCAAGGTCGGGCCAGGATGACAGATTGCCCGCCACGCGGCGGCCTGCGGCGTCCACCAGCAAGAAGATCTCCGTGTCGCTGTCGGTACGGTCGGTGAGCAGATGGGCGATTTCCGCCGTCGTGCGGCTGCTGCCCCCCTGCTGGTACAGCGTGGCGAGGCGCTCCGAGAGCAGGGTCAGCTTGCGGTCCACACTGCGATCGAGCACGCCGATGGTGCCGAAATAGAATACGGCGCAGACGATGCTGATCGACACGACCACCAGCACGCCATAGCCGAGCGCCAGGCGGGCCGCAATGGAACGGTGCCAGTTACGCACCATCGAGCACGCCCAGGGTGTAGCCGACGCCGCGCACCGTGTGGATCAGCGGTGGCGAAAATTCCTTGTCCACCTTGGTGCGCAAGCGGCTCACCTGCACGTCGATGACGTTCGTCTGCGGGTCGAAATGGTAGTCCCACACGGCTTCGAGCAACATGGCGCGCGTGACGGACTGGCCCTGGTGGCGCATCAGGTATTCCAGCAAGCGAAATTCGCGCGGTTGCAGGGCGATTTGCCGGTTGGCGCGCGTCACGCGCATGGTACGCATGTCGAGCACCAGGTCGGCCACCTGCAGCTGCGTCGATTCCGGCACGGGCGCGGCGCGGCGCAGCAGCGCTTCGATGCGCGCCAGCAGTTCGGCGATGGCGAACGGTTTCGACAGGTAATCGTCGCCGCCGCTGCGCAGGCCGCGCACGCGCTCGTCGACGCTGGACAGGGCCGACAGCACCAGCACGGGCGTGTTGCGGCCCATGCCGCGCAGGCGCGCGACGATGGCCAGGCCGTCGATCTCGCCGGGCAGCAGGCGGTCGAGCACCAGCGCATCCCAGTCTTCGCCGCAGGCCAGGCGCATGCCGTCGATGCCATTGTCGCAGGCGGTGACGTCGTGGCCCGCCTCGCGCAGGCCAGCACAAATATAGCGGGAAGTTTCGGCTTCGTCTTCGATGACCAGGCAGCGCACGGGGAATTCCTTGTAAAAATCAGGCAGCAAACAGGCGCAGCATACGCCAGGCGCGCGCCACTTGCCAGCCCCGTCGCGCAGGTGCCGCCCCGCGGCTAGCCGCCTAGTTGCATTTTCCGCGCAGCTTGGCAATCGCCACGAAGGGCAAGGCATACATGCCGACGACGCCGATCGGGCCAATATTCGTCGGCTGGCGCTGCAAGCCATCGGGGTGCAGGCAGTCGGGCACCTTCGCTTCGGCAAAGGCGGCGGCAAACTGCTCGTACTTTCTGTCGGCGCGTATCGTCACCTGCTGCATGGCCGGCTGCGGCAGAGCGTCGCGCACCTGCGCCTCTTCGGCCAGCACGGCGCGCACGGCCTCGCGTATCGTCGCTTGCGTCAGCGGCGGCACGGGTGCGGGCGGCTGCGCCAAGGTCTGCGCGGCCACGCATGAACATAGCAACACAGCAAGATTCCAGATAGTTTTCATGGTCGATGCGGGCACATGGCAGGTTGGCAAGATTGCCCTGACTATAGCAGTTTTCAGGCATGCCCCCGCGTGCGGCGGGCGATGCAAGTGTCGGGTACAATACAGCCTCGACAATGTTTGGCCGCGCCCGCGCGCAGCTGTTTGTGGCGCCTTCCGGATTGCCGCGGCCTGCATCGACACCACCGCCACTAACGAACAGCAGGCACGCCCGGCGCGCGCCATAGACAAATACAGCCATGAAATCGACCCACTCTCTCGCACTGGCGCTGGCCATGGCCATCACCTGCGGCAGCGCCGCCGCCGCAGACGTAAAACAAACCATGCTGTTCGATGAAATTCCAATCGGCAGCTGGAGCACCTCCGCCGAACTGGGCGCCATCACCACCTCGGGCAATACGGTCGGCACCTCGGTGACGGGCAAGATCGACGCGCGCCAGGAACTCGATGACTGGAGCAACCAGTACATCTTCAGCGGCTACTTCAAGGAAGACGAGATCACCAGCGACGACGGACAGAAAGTGCGCGAACGTTCGGCCGAACGCTTTTCCGCTTCCGCCAAGGCCGCCTACAAGCTGATGGCCGACCATGAAAAACTGTTCGTGCTGGCTTCGCACGTGAACGACAAGTTCGGCGCCTATACCAAGTACTCGACCCTGGCCGTCGGTCATGGCTCGCGCTGGTACCAGTCGAACGACAAGAGCGTCGACGTGGAATTCGGTCCTGGCTATTTCAGCGGCACCAACGACACGGGGGAATCGGAGCACGGCCTGACGGTGCGCGGCGCGGCCGCCATGAAGTGGAAAATCAGCCAGTCGGCGATGTTTTCACAGACGCTCAGCGTCGAACGAGGTACCTCGAACACCCACTCCATCGCCGAAACGTCCCTCAGCACGAAAATCAACGGCACCATGCAAATGAAGGCCGCCTTCAGTGCCCGCAACGACACGCGCGTACCGGACGACAAGAAGAACACGGATACGCAAACGTCGCTGACCCTGGTCTATTCGTTCTGAGATGCCGGCCACGCTGATGCGGCGACTGCGCCTGGGCGCCCTGCTGTGCGCGGCGGCGCTGCTGAGCGGCTGCGCCGCCGTCACCGTCAGCGCGATCTCCCCGGCCGACTACCTGCAGCAGCGGCGCGGCGACATCCTCACCACGGGCAAACTCAGCGCCGCGGCCAGCGAAGTGCTGCGCATTATCGGCAGCGACATCGCCGCCTGCGAAACCAATACGGGCAGCTGCCGCGCCGACCTGGCCCGCTCCGAGCTGCTCAGCGACGAGCAGCGCCTGGCGACGCTGTCCGAATTGTGGCTGGAAAGCGCCCTGGCGGAAGAAAAACAGGACGGCCGTGCCAGCGCCGAGCGGCTGGCCGCCTGGCTGGAATCGGCCCGCTACGCCTACGCCTACCTGTTCTACACGACGCGCACGCCGGGCCAGCGCGCCTTCGAGGAACGCCAGACGCAAATCCGCGACTACTATAACTATGCCGTGCAAAAGGCCGTCGGCAACCTGTTCCGCCACCGCGGCGAATACCGCCCTGACGGCCATGTGATCCGCGTCGCCGGCTGGCAGATCGACAGCGAATTGTCGGCCCTGCGCCTGCCCGAAGACGGCACCCTGCCCGAAGAACTGCTGCCGGCCACCTCGCTGTCGTTTTCCGGCCTGCGCAATGTGTACCGGCGCGACGGCTTCGGCGCCGACCTGGTTGCCGTGATGCCCAGGCCAGGCGCATCGCAAGGCGAGTATGTGCCCTACCAGGAAACCCGCTTCCCCGTCGTCACGGCGCTGATCCGCTTCGACGGCAACAGCCTGCAAGAGGTATTGGCCACACAGCAGTTGATGGTGATGCTGGTCGACCCGACGCGCAGCGAATCGACGCGCATGGCGGGCCAGGAATTGCCCGTGGCGGCCAACTTCACGGCCGGCTATGGCCTGTGGCTGGCCCGTTCCGGCTTCGGCGTGCAGGCGCTGCGCACCCTGTTCGGCCGCGCCGACGGCATCTCGCGCCCGCAGGTGCACCTGATGCAGCCCTACGACCCGAACAAGCGTACCATCGTCATGCTGCACGGCCTGGCCAGCAGTCCCGAAGCGTGGATCAATGTGGCGAATGAACTGATGGGCGACGAGCAGCTGCGCCGGCGCTACCAGATCTGGCAGGTGTACTACCCCAGCAATGCGCCGCTGGCGGCCAACAACGTGGCCATCCGCCAGGCGCTGGCCGCCACCCTGGCGCATTTCGACCCTTCGGCCAAGGCGGACGCGGCGAACGACATGGTCTTGATCGGTCACAGCATGGGCGGCGTGCTGGCGCGCCTGATGGTATCGGATGCCAGCAACACCCTGCTCGACGCCATCACGGAAGAATACCATTTGAAGGGCAAGAAGGCGGAAAAAGTACGCGCCGGACTGGCGCCCTACCTCAATTTCACGGCCATGCCGCAGGTAAACCGCGCCATCTTCATCGCCGCACCGCACCGCGGCACCTCGTTCGCCAACCACAAGGTGGCGCGCTGGATCGCCAATCTCGTCACCCTGCCCATCAACATGCTCGAGCAGCTGTCGGACGCCGCCGGCAGCCTGGCGCAGCTCGACACGGGCAGCAGCGAGCCGCTGCGCATCCCCAACAGCATCGATAACCTCAGTGACAAGGACCCGTTCGTGCGCCTGGTGGCGGACCTGCCCATCAGCCCGACAGTGCGCTACTACTCCATCATGGGCAACGACACGCCGGACCTGCCCCTGGCCGAGTCCAGCGACGGCGTGGTGCCCTACGCCAGCGCCCACCTCGACGGCGCGCTGTCGGAAAAAGTCATCCCTTCGTGGCACAGCGTGCAGGAAAGCCCGCAGGCGATCCTGGAGATACGGCGGATTTTGCGTCTGCCGGATTAGCTACCCGTCGCGGCGGATGCCTCACCGGGCAAAAAGCATTTTGATGCTCCAGGAAGGAAGTCGACGGAAATTTAGCGCAGCATCTTCGCTTCATTCCAAGATACCGTGTTTATCGAGCAGCGCAATCGTGAGAATTAGCTGAACAGATACGCAGTAATGGCCGTGGCAGCGCTCGCAGTACCGATCCTTTTCACTGTATCGCTCACCGCTTGCGGAAAGTCCTTTTTACCATTCAGCATAGAGATCAACTCATATCCGGTACTGATCGCGGCTGACAACTCGGCAGAATTGAGCACACGGTCATCCACAGTGTTGGCAGCGACTGCTTCAAGGTCATGATTGACCTGTCCTGTAATTTCAACGTTGTCTATGCCGCTGGAGTGCACTCCACTCATGCGCTCGGCGGTTTCATTGGTGACCAATACGTCGATATCCGGGTAGCGTTCCACGTGCTCCCTCACATAGGCTGCGCTATCGGTCGCTTTCAACTGGATGGTATCGACAACTTCATCCGTGCCGAACGACTTTATCTCGATATCGGCGCCGGCATGATTGGTCGCGCCAAACAATGCGGCGTAGTTGTCTTCGTGTTTATCGTTGTACTGACGAACCCACAGCACCTCATGATAGATGCCCTTGATGTTGTTGGCGATGCCTTTCAACTGGTCGGCATCATAACCGTCGAGATAGTCGCTCAGTTCGGCTTCGGAAGCGCCGTCCAGGCTTGCGCTGGAACGCCGCAGCGCATCGAGCACCAACGCGCTTTCAACGCTGCCATCGACGGCGGTGCGCGTCAGCAGCGCATAGAACACGCCGCCGATCACGTATTCGTAGGAACGCGATTTGGCCGCGCTGCCAGGCTCGATAAATTGACTGAAACCGTCGATCACCACGCGCTGGTAGTCCACCAGCACATGCTGCCTGAACGCGAGGGCATGCTTGACATCGAGATTGCCGCAAATGGCATCGGCATGCTCGATCAGCAGGGCTTGCAAGGGCAGCAAGGTATTGTTCAGTAGTCCGGTTGCGACATCGGCATCGACGCGGCCCGTTTCATCCGCCAACAGATCATCGATCATGGCGATCAGGAACCAGCAGGATTGCACGACGCGCTGCTCGACATCAGGCAAGCTCTCAAAGGTGCGTCGTTCGGAACCGAGCAATTTGTAGGCACCTAGCCCGGCGATAATGCCCAGGCCTCCGGTCAGTAGCGCACCTGCCGCCATGCCACCACCCAACAGGCTGCCAACCCAGGCCAACGTGGCATTAGTCGCCGCCGCGCCCGACAGGCTGGCGATCGCCGTACCGGTACCCGCCGTGCCGAAAGTGCCAACCAGCGCCAGCAAGGCGCCCGTCGTCGCTACGCCGGTGATTTTCGACACGATGGCGGCGCCAAATTGCCCTGCCGCCTTTTCCGCTTCGCCCGCGCTGATTTGCATGATGCAGGCGGAAATATGATTGAGTTCGTTCCTGGTATTGCGCAGCAGCTCATCGACATTGGCGGCAGAAAAATATGGCTTGATGATACTGCGGGTCGCGCCGTAGCTTTGCTCCAGCAGCTTGCCCACTGATTGCAAATGCCTGTCCAGTTCATGTTGCCTGACCAACTGCGCCGCAGGGTCTGCCACATGAGTCCTGATTGCATCGCCGAGCGTGCCCAGGTGCCGCTTCAAGCCGGACTCTTCCGCGATGCGCTGAGTGGCTTCCTTTGTCTGTAGCGTGGCGGCGGCGACCGCTTGCACCGCGACGCCGGCCTTGCCGGAAATGTCATGCCGCTTATCGACTTGTTGCGCCAGCGCGGCAATGGTGTCGCCCGTCTTCTTCAACTCGCCGGTGATGGCGTGCTTGTCATCGAGTTTCTTCAGTCCGCTTTTCGCGTCACCCAGGGCGAGCGACGCCTTGTCAGACCATGCTGCGCCGGTTTCGATGGCTCGCTTCTGGACGCGGCGCATCCATGACAATTCCTTTTTCATCGCGCTCGCCCTTCTTCGGTCACGCGACGGCTTGCGCCACAATCACGTCGGCCAGCTTGCGCTGCAAGGCGCTGGCGTCCGCGATCCGGGCTTTCATCTGATCGCACAGCGCCATCAGTTCATCGACCTTGGTAACGATTCGATGTTGTTCCGCAAACGAAGGCAAAGCCATTACAAGATTTCTTAATATACCTAATGCGATAAATGGTTGCGCCCCACCAACAGCAGTAGACTGCAAATTTAACGCAAGATTTTCGGTATATTTTTTAATAAAAAATGGAAAAGTAAGGTTTTTATTATAAAACTTAAATAGTGCAACATTTTTAATGCTAAATTGGCGATCATCGTTAACCATTACTTGATTCCCGATATTCCCACCAATCATGGAAAACAAAATATCATATTTCTCAACATACGATCTTTTAGAAATTTCAAAATGATCTAATTTTGATATTTTTTTTGCAGTATGGAAATTTATACCGCCATTAATAAAATCTTTACTCGTAACTAAAGGATATGTATCAAATCCATCCGACTCCTTTGGTGAACTATGAGTTCCGTCTCGAAGATCAATTACAGATTGAAGTCTTACCCACTCCCATCCCTGCGGCAAGGAAAATGGTTTCTCATTATCGATTATCGCTGCCAGTGGTTTTTCCTTCTTGATCTTACCTTCAAGAACCAGCCTGGCCTTTTCAACCTGTATGCGCTCAAGCAAAGCGCTAGCCGGTTCGTCGCTTGGGTCTTGCGGCACCAGCCTGCCCATCACCGCCAGTTGCAGCAGCGTTTGCTTCAACGCATCGATGCTGGCTTCGCTCGTGAACAACATGTCGAAATGTGCGGCGATGCGTTGCCAGGCTGCACTGAAGTCAACGCTGTCTTGTGATGCGGTCAGCGTGGCCAGCAGGTGACTGACGAGCTTCTCGTGGGCAACTGCGGCATCCGTATAGCCGGCTTCCAGTTGGTCACACAGCGCCATCAATTCATCAATCTTGGCGACGATGCGATGTTGTTCGGCAAATGGCGGAGTTGGCACGTAATAGCCCAATAATTCATCTTGTCGAATACCTGCAACCGTCATTCCACTACCAGTGATTTTTAACGTTCTATAAAAATTTACAAAATAATCAACATTGAAAAATGAAGTGAGTTTTAGAGCTTTAAGGTCTTGATTTATTGCCACGTCAACAGCTGCTATTGCTATTTTCCCCAATCCCATTCTTGTGCATATTAACAAACTTCCCTTTTCGGCAAGTTTACTTCCGGCGTCCAGTCCTTTTTTTGTAATGAAATCTTGAGTTGATTCAAGAAATTTTTCCACGTTTAAATCTTTAACACTCGCCCAAGGAATTTCACCGTTCCAAAATTCTGAATTATTTTTACTTGGCGTACCACCACTGATAATACTTAAAACGAAATCATTGATTCTTGCCCATTCCCATCCATGGGGCAAAGGGAACGGAGACTCTTCCTCTGTGATTGATGCCGCTGCTTTATCTTTCTTGATCTTTCCTTCGGCTATCAGTCTGGCTTTTTCAATCCGTATTTTCTTCAGCAATTCACTGGCAGATTCATCGTGAAAATTTTGCGCCACCAGCTTGCCGCGAACGGCCAGTTCCAGTATCAGTTCGCGCAGTTTCTTGACGCCATACACGGTGCCAGCACTACCGGAAGCGCGACCGCGTCCCGTTTTCTTGGCAGTGTCGGCGCCGGTCCACAAGCCGATGTTCTCGGTCAATAGTTGCTGGATCTGATTCATGCCGGCTCACCGCGCTGCAGCGCTTCGGCCAGCACGTCTTTCAATGTTGCGCGTAGCGCGGCGATGTGGGCTTGCATCGCGCTATACTGGGCCAGCAACACCTCGGGGTCGTGGATTTCCTGCTCGCCGACGTGCGGGTTCTTGCAGTCGAGGTTGTAGTTGCGTGCCTTGATGTCAGCTACGCTGATTTTCCACGCCTGTTCGTTTTCGACCCGGGTGGCAAAACGGTCGGCTTCGCTGCCCCACCATGCGGCTTCGACGTCGAATTCTTCGATACGCATCGGCTTGGTCTTGTTGTAGCTTTTGACGCCCGGCGGGTACGGGTGTTCGTAGAACCAGATATCGGTCGTCGGCGTGCCCTTGCTAAAAAATAGCAGATTGGTCTTGATGCCGGTGTACGGCGCGAACACGCCATTGGGCAGGCGCACGATGGTGTGCAGGTTGCATTCTTCGAGCAGCTTTTCCTTGATGCGGGTCTTGATGCCTTCGCCGAACAGGAAGCCGTCCGGCAGCACCAGTGCCGCACGTCCGCCGTTTTTGAGCATCTGCATGATCAGCACCAGGAACAGGTCGGCCGTCTCGCGGGTGCGGAAAGTCGCCGGAAAGTTGGTTTCGATGCCATCTTCTTCCATGCCGCCAAATGGTGGATTGGTGACGACGACATCGACCCGCTCCTTTGGCCCCCAGCTGATCAGCGGGCGCGCCAAGGTGTTGTCGTGGCGGATATTGCTGGGCACGTCGATGCCATGCAAGATCATGTTGGTGGTGCACAGCAAATGCGGCATCGGCTTTTTTTCGATACCGAATATGGCCGCTTGCAGTTGCGCTTCGTCATCGACTGTCTTCACATCGTGCTTGCGGATGTGCTCGATGGAGCAAGTCAGGAAGCCGCCGGTGCCGCAGGCCGGGTCCATCACTTTTTCACCCAGGCGCGGGTTGACCATGCGTACCATGAATTCTGTCACGGCGCGCGGTGTGTAGAACTCGCCGGCATTGCCCGCTGCCTGCAGATCGCGCAGCAATTGCTCGTACATGTCGCCAAACAAGTGGCGCTCCTGCGCCTTGTTGAAGTCGATGCCTTCCTGGATCTTGTTGATCACTTGCCGGATCAGCTGGCCCGACTTCATGTAATTGTAGGCGTCCTCGAATACCGAGCGGACCACATGAGCGCGCTGGTCGTTGCCCTTGGCTTGAAGTTGTTGCAGGTTCGGGAACAGCTCATTGTCGAGAAACTGCTTCAACTCGTCGCCCGTCATGCCCTCGGCATCGGCAGCCCAGTTGCGCCAGCGATATCGCTCCGGCAATGGCGACTTGTAATTATCTTGCAGCAACTCCCATTCGCTTTCGCGGTCATCGAAGATTTTCAGGAACAGCATCCAGACCAGCTGGCTCAGGCGCTGCGCATCACCATCGACGCCGACATCCTTGCGCATGGTGTCCTGGATCGATTTGATGGTGGAAGAAATACTCATAATTCGTGATGCTTTTCTATTAGTTTGTTTCAGGCATAGAGCCGGGTTTTTAATTCATCAAGGGCGGCAATGTAGCCTGTCTTGCCGCCGAAGGCTGACACCAGTTCGCTGGCCGTGCCCATGTTCTTGAACGGGTCCAGCGTCAATATCTTGATGTCTTCGATATTCCTGATGCCGGTGTCGGCATATTTTTCCAGCAACGTTTCGAGAACGCGGCGCGCCTGTTCACCGTAATTGGCGAAGTAATTGCGTTTTTTTACGTTGTCGGCGCGCTCGCGGCGGGTCAGCGGCGGCTGGTCGAAAGCGACGTGGCAGATCAGATCGAAGGCGTCGAAATCCTTGCCCACTTCGTCAGCCAGTGCCTCGAAAAACACACCGTGCTGCTCCAGTTCAGCGAGGATGGCGGCCTTGCGCTCGCTGCCCGTCCAACGCAGCAGGAATTGGTCAAGCGAGGCATAATCCTTGAGCACCGTGTTTCGCGTGTAATCCTTCAGAGATTCAGTAATCAGCTTGCCTTCTGGCCCGTAATACTGGATGCGTTCGGCAACGACATACACCGTCACATCGCCGAGCACGTATTTTACACGCCCGGGACCGGGGCGGTCACCACCAAGGCTGTCACTGTCACCGCCAAAGTCGCCGCTGTCATCGCCAAGCGGATCACCGGCTGGAATGGGATTACCGTCCTCGTCGAAGATGACTTCTGGCACTTCGTCTGGCGGCACCGGCGATTCGTCGCCTTTCGGCGCATAAATCATGACCGGGTCGCCATCGAACGCCGGGTCGGCAAACAACTCGGTCGCTTTTTTGAAATCCATGATGGTGAACCAGTATTTGTCGTAGTCCTCGTTGATGCGGGTGCCCCGTCCGATGATCTGCTTGAACTCGGTAATCGACTTGATGTGCTGGTCGAGGACAATCAACTTGCAGGTCTGCGCATCCACACCCGTCGTCATCAGCTTGGAGGTGGTGGCAATCACCGGGTAAGGCTGTTCCGGGTTGATGAAGTTGTCCAGCTCAGCTTTGCCCTCCTGCTCATCCCCGGTAATGCGCATCACATACTTACGGTTTTGCAAAACGCGTTCGGGATTCAGATTGACCAGCGCCTGGCGCATGCGCTCGGCATGGTCAATATCATCACAAAACACAATGGTTTTGGCATACGGGTCGGTAGCGACCAAGAATTCGGTGATCTTTTTGGCCACCAGCTCCGTGCGCTTTTCCAGCACCAAGGTGCGGTCCATGTCGATCTGGTTGTACACGCGGTCTTCAATCAGCTGACCGGTCTTGTCTGTCTGGCCCTTGCTGGGACGCCAGCCCTGCACGTCCTTGTCGATGTCGATGCGCACGACCTTGTATGGCGCCAGGAAACCATCCTCGATGCCTTGCCTGAGCGTGTAGGTGTAGACCGGATCACCAAAATAATAGATGCTGGAAACATCCTTCGTTTCCTTCGGCGTAGCGGTCAAGCCGACATGCGTGGCGGAAGAAAAATAGGCCAGAATTTCGCGCCACGCGGAGTCTTCCGCAGCACTGCCGCGATGGCATTCGTCGATCACGATCAGGTCGAAAAACTCGGGAGAAAACTGCTTGTAGATATCCTGCTCGTCATCGCTGCCGGTGACCGCCTGATAGAGCGAAAGATAGATTTCATAACTGGGGTCGATCTTGCGCTTGCTGATCTTGGTCATCTTGCCGCCGAACGGCTTGAAATCGTTGTTCTTGGTCTGGTCCACCAAGATATTTCGGTCAGCCAGGAACAGGATGCGCTTCTTTGCGCCAGACTTCCACAGACGCCAGATAATCTGGAACGCGGTATAGGTCTTGCCGGTGCCGGTCGCCATCACCAGCAAGATACGCTGCTGGCCCTTGGCAACCGCCTCTACCGTGTTATTGATCGCATTGGCCTGATAGTAGCGCGGCGCGCGGCCGGTGCCATCGTCGTAGTACGGCATCTCGACGACATGGCGCGCGGCCTCGGATTCCAGCCCCTTCCACTGGCAATAACGCTGCCACAGTTGATCTGGCGACGGGAAAGCATCCAGCGCCAGTTCTTGCTCGATTTTGCCAGGCAGCCCGGTACGGTCGTGCATCAAAAAAGCATCGCCGTTGGAACTGAACACAAACGGCGCACCCAGTGATTCGGCATAGTTCAATGCCTGCTGCATGCCGGCGCCGACGCTGTGGCCATTTTCCTTCGCTTCGATCACCGCCAGCGCAATATTTGGCTTGTAATACAACACGTAGTCGGCGAACTTGCGCTCGCCACGGGTGTGCAGCTTGCCTCGCACGATGACGCGGCCTTTGGTGAAAAACACTTCTTCGCGAATCTGGCTATGCAAATCCCAGCCTGCATCAATGATGGCCGGCGTGATGTACTTGCTGCAGATGTCGCGTTCCGAAAGCTGTTTCTTTTCCATTTTGGCCTTATCCTTCATCTCATTGCTGGTACCCGGCGCTGGCACGCATGCAGGGTAGTGGAAAGCTCATATGCGGGCGTAGGTGCCTTGTGCAAGCGGCCAATATCGTTGGCGGAATGGCCCGCCGCGTCCGGCATAGGGCAAGCACGCAACACTTTAACAGTCAGTTAAGTGATTGCCAATTTTTTCTAATGGATAAGACACTCCTGCCGGGGCATGTAGGGCCGACTGGCGCAGGAAATGTAATTGTGCCCGGTATGATTTCAGAGAAATTCAAAGGCACGATGCAAAAAGGTAGATGGCAAGAAGGCATTTTCCTTGCTATCTACCTTCGAAGTTCTACGGACACCGTCTCCGTCAGTTTGGCCGACATTCTCAGGGTATCTGGCGCACTCCCAGCATCACACCGGCTCGCGCCACTTGTCCTTGATCTCCAGCATGGCTGGCAGCTGTTCGATGAACAGCGCCAGCAGGGTCGGATCGAAGTGCGTGCCGCTGTCGCGCTGCATGGTGGCGATGGCTTCTTCGACCGTCCAGGCGCGCTTGTAGGGGCGCTCGCTGGTGAGCGCGTCGAAGACGTCGGCGATGGCGACGATGCGGCCTTCGTGGGGGATTTCCTCGCCTTGCAAGCCTTGCGGATAGCCGCTGCCATCCCATTTCTCGTGGTGCGTCAGGGCGATGATGCGCGCCATTTTCAGCAGGCCTCCCGCATGCTCGCCGATGATGGCCGCGCCGATTTCCGCATGGCGGCGCATGACGCTCCATTCGTCCGCATCGAGCTTGCCCGGCTTTTGCAGGATGGCGTCGGGGATGCCGATCTTGCCCACGTCGTGCATGGGCGCCGCATTCAATAAATCTTCCGCCCTGGCCGCGCTGTAGCCGGCCGCCAGCGCCAACTGGCGCGCGTA
Source organism: Janthinobacterium sp. SUN073 (assembly GCF_030397665.1). Lineage (GTDB taxonomy): Bacteria > Pseudomonadota > Gammaproteobacteria > Burkholderiales > Burkholderiaceae_D > Janthinobacterium. The sequence goes on from NZ_JAPUBT010000002.1 coordinate 416,185, forward strand.
ATAGCTCATGCGGATGACGTGCATGCCCGTCTCGTTGTCCTTGTATTCGGCGGCCTGGCCCAGGGTCTGGATCACCTGCAGGCGCGAGCGGCGCAATTCCTCGGCATCGACCAGCGACAAATGCGTGCGCACGCGGGCGCGCACGATGGACGGGCTGACGGGCTTGGTGATGTAGTCGACGGCGCCGGCGTCAAAGCCGTCCGCCTCGTCCTTCACGTCGCACAGGGCTGTGACGAAGATCACGGGGATGGACGCGGTGGCCGGCATGGCTTTCAGCTGGCGGCACACTTCGTAGCCCGTCATGGCGGGCATCATGATGTCGAGCAGGATCAGTTCGACGGGATTGTTCTGCGCCAGTTCCAGCGCCTTCTCGCCATCCTTGGCATACAGCAGGCGATAATCATCCTGCAAAATTTGCCGCAGCACCTGCAGATTCGTCGCTTCGTCGTCCACCAGCAGCAGGATCGGTTTGTCTTCGTGTAAGGTCATCGTTAGCCCAATATCAGGAAAGGTCGGCCGGCGCGGGAGCCTCAAGCCACGCCAGCAACTGGCGCAGCACGTCCGCGGCGCGCGCAAATTCAAAATCGTCGATGGCGCTGGCCAGCGCCTGCAGGCGCTGCTGCTGGCCGTGCGGCGCCAGCATGGCGGCGATCCGCGCCATCAGGGCGTCGTCCAGCTGTCCGCCGTCCAGGCTGACGATGGCTTGCCGCAGCAAGGCGCCAGCGGCGGATGCATCGAGGGGTGCGGCGGCATCAGGCGTTGCATTGGCATGCGCCGGGGTCGCCATCGCACCCTCCTCCAGCTCGCCGGCGAGCGCCATGAAGGCGGCCGCCAGTTGTACCAGCAATTCGGTGGCCGGCAACTGGCGCGCGATGGCTTGCTCGATGCGTCCCAGCAGACTTTCGACCTGCACCAGGCACAGGTTGCCCGCCGCGCCCTTGATACGGTGCAGCAGGTGGCCCGCCACGCTGCCATCGCCACGTTCCAGTTCCGCCGCCAGCATGGCGGCGCAATCGCCATTGGCCTGCACGAAGCGCGCGATGGCCCGATGCAGGGTCTCGCGACCGCCCCACAGGGCGATGCCGCGCTGCCAGTCCACCTGACCTGCGGCCGCACGCGCCGCCGAGCCGGCCGCCGGCGGCGGCATGGCCACGGCGATATCGAGCAGGCGGGCGATTTCCGCCGTCAGCTTGTGCATTTCCAGCGGCTTCGAGGCAAAACCGTTCATGCCCGCCGTCTGCGCGGCGCGCCGGTCCTGCTCCAGTACGCTGGCCGTCAGGGCGATGATGGGCGTCGCCTTCAAGCCCTGTTCGCGCTCGTACACGCGGATCAGGCGTGTCGCTTCCAGGCCATCCATGCGCGGCATCTGCACGTCCATCAGGACGATGTCGAAGCTGCCACGGCTGAACTCGCGCACGGCGCTCTCGCCATCGCTGGCGGCGATCACCTGGTGGCCGGCAGCGCCCAGGCTGATCTGCAGCAGTTCCACGTTCTGCGGCACGTCGTCGGCCACCAGGATGCGCAGCGGCGGCAAGGCCACCACGGGCTGTTCGCTGCGGCGCGCCACGGCCTTGCCCGGCGCCAGTGGCAGCAATACATGGAACACGCTGCCCACGCCCAGGGTGCTTTCCACCGTGATGGTGCCCCCCATCAGTTCGACCAGCTGCAGCGAAATCGTCGTGCCCAGGCCCGTGCCGCCAAAGCGGCGACTCATGGAAGAATCGGCTTGCGTAAACGGGGCAAAGATCTTGTCCAGGCGGTCGGCGGGGATGCCGATGCCCGTGTCGTGCACGGCGATATGCACCTGCTCGCCCTGCATGGCGACGGCCACGCGCACGTGGCCCACTTCCGTGAACTTGACGGCGTTGCCGATCAAATTCGTCAGCACCTGCTGCAGCCGGCGCGCGTCGCCCAGGAAGAACTGGCCCATGCCAGGATCGACGTCGACGTGCAGCACCAGGTCGCGCGCCTGCGCCGTGATGCGCAGGGAGGCCGCCACATGGTCGACCAGGTCCGGCAGCGAAAAGTCCACCAGTTCCAGCTCGGTGGCGCCTTTTTCCAGCTTGGCCGTGTCGAGGATGTCGTTGAGCAGCTCGAGCAGCGAACGGGCCGACTGGCGCACCGTGCCCAGGTGGCGGCGCTGCAGGCTGTCCAGGGCGGTCCCCAGCAGCACTTCCGTAAAGCCGATGATGGCGTTCATCGGCGTGCGGATTTCATGGCTCATGTTGGCCAGGAAGCTGGTTTTCGATTCGGCGGCCAGCTCGGCGCGGTCTTTTGCCGCGCGCAGGTTTTCCTGCATGGCGCGCCGCTCGCTCACGTCGGTGGCCAGCTTGACCACCTTGAACGGCTTGCCGTCCGCGTTGAAGATCGGGTTGTACGAAGCCTGTATCCACACTTCCCGGCCATGCTTGTCGATGCGCTTGTACTCGCCCGTATTGAATTCGCCCTGCGCCAGCTGCTGCCAGAACGCGATGTAGTCGGGCGAAGTGACATACGCCGGTTCGCAGAAGATGCTGTGGTGCAGACCCAGCACGTCTTCGAGCCGGTAGCCGACCAGGTCGAGGAAGTTCTGGTTCGCTTCCAGGATGCGTCCCTGCAGGTCGAACTCGATGACGGCCGTCGCGCGCGAGATGGCTGTCACCTTGCCTTCGTATTCGGCGTTGCGCAATTCGCTTTCCGTGATGTCGAGGATGACGCCGTCGATCCAGCGCACCACGCCATCGTTGTCGAGCACGGGGCCGCTGCTTTCGCGCACCCAGCGCTCGCGCCCGTCGCGGTGAATCACGCGGTAGACGTTCTCGAAGTCGCGCCGTTCGCCGGCCGCCTGCACGCAGGTGTCGTTGACGCGCTGGCGGTCGTCCGGATGCACGAGCTCGAACAGCCTGACCCGCCCTTCGATGAAGTCCTGCGGCATCCAGCCCGTCAGGTTGAAGACGGCGTCGCTGATGAAGATCATCTTCCATTCGGGCGCGAAGCTGCAGTGGAAGGACACGCCGGGGATGTTGCGGATCAGGGTGCGGTACTGGCGCTCGCTGTCCTTCAGCGCCTGCTCCATGCTGCGCGACGAGCGCATGTCCGTGACAAACGCCACGAACAGGGGCTGGCCCGGCGTGTCGATCTTGCCGATCGCCACGCGCATGGGCAGCACGGCGCCATCCTTGTGGCAGCCATCGAGTTCGCGCCCGCTGTCGAGGATGCGCGAGGCGCCCGTTTCCAGGTAGTCGCGCAAATAGCCCTCGTACGCGGCCGCATCGGCTGCTTGCAGCAGCACGCTGGCGTCGCGCCCCACGATCTGCGCTTCGGACCAGCCAAACAGGCTTTCCGCGGCGGGATTGAAGGAGCGCACTTTGCCCTGGCCATCGATGGTGATCAGGCCATCGGCCGCCGTATCGACGATGGCGCGCAGGCGCGACTCGCTGGCGCTGGCATGGCGCAGCAACTGGCGGTAGCGCAGCAAGCCGTTCGCGGCGGCCACGAAGACGGTCAGGGTGACGGTGATCAGGGCCACGGCCAGGGCCACGAACGAGGCTTGCACCGTGATCGTGTTCTCGCCTGCCGTGGGCGTGCCGGAAAAGCGCGCCGCCAGCATGCCCGTGTAATGCATGCCTGAAATGGCCAGGCCCATCACCACGCTGCTGACCAGCAGCGCCGTCAGCGGACTGAGGCGCTGGCGCATGGCGCTCAGGCCGAAGCGTATCCACAGCGCCAGCATGGCCATGGTGACGGCCACCAGCAGCGACAAGGCAAACAGCCACGGCTGGTAGTGCAGGGTCAGCGAAGTTTGCATGGCGGCCATGCCGCTGTAATGCATGGAGCCGATGCCCAGCCCCACCAGCACGCCGCCCACCACCAGTTGGCGCCAGCTGATGCGCGGACGCGCCAGCAAGTGCAACGCCACCCACGACGCGGCCACGCCGGGCAGCATCGACAGTAGCGTCAGACCGGGTTCGAAGGACACGCGCGTGCAGATATCAAAAGCCAGCATGCCGATGAAGTGCATCGACCAGATGCCGCCGCCCAGCGCGATGGCGCCCGTGATGATGGCCGTCTGGCGCTGGAAGCCCCGCTCGCTGCTGCGCGCCATGCCGGCGATCTGCAGGGCCATGAACGAGGCAAAGATGGCGATGCCGATGGAAAACAATACCAGCCAGGCATCGTGCGTGCCGTAGATATACGGCACGGTATCGGTCGATACGGCAAAGATGGAACTCAGCATACTGTCGTGAACTACATAGAGTGAAACGTGACGTCGCAAAACATGACGGCGCACCGCACGCCGGTGCCAGGCTTTTTGGTAAAGCGGCAACACAGCGAAAATGACAACGGCAGCAATCGACCAGGGCAAGGCTCGGTCATCACGCCCACGCCTGCCGCGCGGGGGAAAGGTGCCCGTTCAGAGAGAACAAGCGGAATACGTACGAACTCTGGCGCGGATAGCTGGCCGCCAGCGTGACGATGATTTTTTAGAGAGCCATGAGTATAGTTGCTTTGAGAAAATATTCATAGGACTTCAACAATATCATGGCAAGAAAGGCAATGTTCTGCGGCCCTGATGCGACAGCGGCCCGCCGCTCAGGCGGGCGGCCACTGCGCGCGTATCGCGGCAGATGACTGATGGGAGGGACCGGCCCGCACGGCCACGGGAATACCGGCCAGCGTACAACGGCGGCTCAGCTCGTCCTTGATCTGCCGCAACGACCAGCGCTGCGGCACGGGCAAATCCAGGCCTACCACGCGGATCAGCGGGCAGTCCTTGAGGGTCGTGTGCAGCAGCAGCTCCACGCGCGCCATCGGCGGCCCGCCGCGGTAGACATCCACCGGGCCCGCGTAGGTCAGCACCTCGAACGCGCGTATCTGCTGCGGCGCCAGTTGCAGCACCTTGTCATGGCCGGGCAAGCCCCGCGCCAGCCGGCGCAGCAACAGGCCCGAGTCATTGATCTCGACATGAAAAGACAGATCGGGGCCCGGCAGAAAAAGCACGCCGACGATCCAGGCGGTCATCGCCGGCAGGCCCAGCAGCACCGCCTCGCCCGCGTACGACACATCACGCCAGACGGCTTGCACGATGAAGGCAAGGAACAAGGCGCAGCCACCCAGCAGCACGCTGCGCCACAGCACGGGACGCATATTGGCCATCATCGCCGCATGCGAGCTGGTATCGTCGGCCGGCGCAAAGCGTATCCATTCGGCGCGCGCCGGCTTGCAAGGCCTGGCGGGAATGCCGCTCACGCGTTGGATGCCAGCATGCCGCGGAACCACGCCAGTTGCTCGCGCGTCAGGTAATTGGCGCCATCGCCATGCAGGAGGACGATCTCGATCCCGGGCGGAATCGACGCGATCAGCTGCGCGCCCGTGACGGGAATCTTGGGAAACGCGATGCCGGCCAGGAAAGCCGGGTCTTCCGCCACCGTCACGCACTGGCGCTCCGGGTTCGGCGACGGTACGAGGAACAGGTCGATCCGCTCGCTTTGTCCGCCGATGACGACGTGCAATTGCGCGGCCAGCAGTTCGGGCAGGATCAGCTCGATGTTATTCTCGGTGCGCGATTGCTGGAAAGCGCTTTTCAGGGGCGTCAGGACAGGCGTGGCGGACATGGGAGCAGTGTGAAAGTGAAGACGGCGGCAGTGTAGCAGAGGCGCCCGCCCGGGCGCGCTCCGCTGGCGCCACGGCTACAGCTTGTAATTCAAGGACAGCAGCACGCTGCGCGGCGCGCCGTAGCGCTCCAGCCCGCCCGACCAGGCATAGCCGAGGCCCTGGTAGTAGCGGCGATCGAGCACGTTGTCGACACTCACGCGCAGTTGCACCTGCTCGCTCAGGCGGTAGCCGGCCGTCAGCCCGACGATGGCGTAGCCGCCCTGCTGCGTCAGGTAAGCCTTGTCGCGGCGGTAGATCTTGTCCTGCGCAGTCACGGAGGCGCCCAGGTTCCACCGCGCCAGGCTGCCCCCCAGTTGCACAGTCGTGTACAGCTTGAACAATTGCTTCGGCTCATCGGTGGCGATGCGCTGGCCGATATTCGCCGCCACGCTGTCTTTCGTGTACTTGGCCAGCACATAGGTGTAGCCGCCCGCGACCTGCCAGCCCGGCAGAGGCGAACCCGACAACTGCAAGTCGACGCCTTCGCTTTTGACCTGCCCGGCCGCGCGGGCGCAATAGATGGCGCCGCCCGTGGGGCAATTGAGCTCGTCGGCCATGGCGCGGTTATTCTGCTTGATGCGGAACAGGGCGCCGCTGGCATTGAGCCTGCCGCCAAAATATTCTCCCTTGACGCCCACTTCCAGGTTGGTGCCGCTCAACGGCGGCAAGGTATTGCCCTTGACATCGAGCACGCTTTGCGGCTGGAAGATCTGCGTGCCGCTCGCATACACGGAATGATGCGCGTCCAGGTCGTAGACCAGACCCGCGTATGGCGTAAACTTGGCGTTTTCCGTCAGGTCGCGGCGCCACGTCGGGTTGGTGGCATACCAGCCCGTGACATCCTGCGCATACCAGCCGAAGCGCCCGCCCAGCACCATGCGCAGCGGATCGGCCAGGCTGAAGTTGCCGGCCGCATAAATACCCTTCTCATCCGTCTTGCGGCCCCAGTTGTAGGGCTCGAACGGCGCGCCGCGCATCGGGTAGGCACGGGGATTCCACTGGCGCAGATCGAACACGCGCTTTTCCGCACCTTCCCAGCTCTGGCGCGCGTCCGAATCGTCATGGCGGTAGCTGGCGCCGACGATGACGTCATGCTGGCGGCCGAACCAGGTGACGGGGCCGCTCAAGCGCCAGTCGGCCACCACTTGTTGCGTATTGTACTTCCAGCCCGTTTCAGACTGTTCCAGCAGATACGTTTCGCCCTCGACACGGCTGTTGGTGGTATTGCGCGTGCTCGACGAAGCATCGATATGCGTGATGGCGAAGCGGCTGCGCCAGCCCTGCTCCAGCTGCGTTTCCAGGTCGGCGAAGACGACGTTGTTGTCGCGCTTCTGGAAAGAGTCGGCATTGTTCAGGAAAGTCGAGCGGGGCAAGTCCATGTGGCGGCCGTCGGGCAAGGTCGGCAAGCCGACGAACACGCCGTCGGTGCGGCTGTGCTGGCGCGAAAAACCGATGCCTGCCGTGGTCGACGGCGTCAGGTCCGCCTCGACGATCGCATACACGGTGCCATTGGTATTGTTGACCACATCGACAAAGCTGTCGCTGTCGCGCCAGCTGGCCGCCACGCGCCCGCGCAGGCCGCCCGAGTCGTTCAGCGCATTGCTGGCGTCCACCGTCAGTTGCCGGTCCTTCCAGCTGCCCAGGTGGGCAGACGCGTTCAGCAAGGGCGTGGCCGTGGGGCGCTTGCGTATCATGTTGATGCTGCCCGACGGCGCGCCCGCCCCTTCCATCAGCCCGGTGGCGCCGCGCACCACTTCCACGCGGTCGTACATCAGCATGTCGGCCGAGACATTGCGCTCATTGAAACCCGTCACATCCAGCGGCAAGCCATCGACACTCACGTGGCTCAAGGCAAAACCGCGCGCAAAATACGTGGTTTCCTGGTCGGACACGCCCTGCGTCTTGCCATACAGGCCGGGCGTGGCGCGCGCCACGTCTTGCAAGGTGGTCAGGTCGAAATCTTCCATTTGCTGGCGCGAAATCACGCTGACCGTTTGCGGCGTGTGGCGCTGCGACAGGTTCAAGCCCGTGGCCGTCGACAGATTCCTCGACGTATAGAGTCCCGTGCCTTCCGTGGCGCGGTCGGCCTCGGCGCTGACGACCACGGCGGGCATGCTGTCCAGACCGCCATCGGCCGTACTGCTACTGATTTTACGCAACAAGTAATTGCCATTGCCGCTTTCAATCACTTCGAGGCCACTGCCTTGCAGCAGTTTTTGCAGGCCGGCGGAGACGCCATGGCGGCCTTGCAAGCCCGGCGTCGCCAGGCCGTCGAGCACCACGTCCTGGGTGGACAGGTTGACGCCGGCGGCGATGGCAAACGTGGACAGCGCATCGCGCAGGTTGCCGGCGGGGATATGATAGTCGCGCAGGTTGGCGGCCGGGCTGGACTCGGCGGCCAGCGCCATTTGCGGCAAACCGGCGCCGGCCGCCGCGCCCACGGCGAGGAGCAGGACCAGCGCGGCGCGCACGGCGCTGGTGGTGGGATGGAGCGTCATGCGTGCTGTTGTCAAGCTGCGGTACTGCAAAGCCATGTGGACCCTTTCGATGGTTCGGATTATTCGTTCTCTACCTTGTATGACGAAGCAATCCGCAAAAAGGGACAGGCAAGAAGTAAATTGGAGCACGTCGGCTTACGCCCTGCGGGCTAAGCCGACCTACCATACCCGACAGGCGTAGGTCGGCTTGGCGTGGCAAGGCCACGCGTAAGCCGACAATCTCAAGCCGCCTCAACACTGATCCAGTAGCGCGTGCGGCGCGCCAGCCGGATCGGCAAGGAACGCTGCAGCAAGAGCAGGATGTTGTCCGGGTCGTTCAGCTGGAAGATGCCGTCCACGGGCATGGCGGCCAGCGCCGGATCGCAGTGCAGCACACCGTAGCGATAGCGCGCCACTTGGGCCAGCACCTCGCCCAGCGGCATGTGCTCGGCGATCAGCACGCCCTGCAGCCAGCCGGCAGCATGCGGCGTCAGCGGCGACAGGGAGGAAACGGCACGATCATCGAAACTGCCTTGCCGGCCCGCATTGACCCTGCGCACGGTATCGGGCGCTTGCGCTGGTCGGATCTCGACGGCACCTTCGCTGACAGCCACCTGCGTGCGCGGCGCCAGCACGCTGCTGCCCTGGCGCACGCTGAAGTGCGTGCCCAGCGCGCGCATGCTGCCATTGCTGCTGCGTACGAGGAATGGGCGCGCGGGCACAGCCCCGTCGTGCGCCGTGGCAACATGAAGTTCGCCCCCATGCAAGACCACCAGCCGGGCCGCGTCGTCAAAGTGCACGTCGATGGCCGTGTCCGTGTTGAGCACCAGTTGCGTGCCATCCGGCAAGGTCATGTGGCGGATCTCACCGCGCGCCGTGCGGATCGCGGCGCGCCAGACCTGCCATGGGGCCGACTGGCTGGCCAGCCACAGCGCCGGTCCGGCCGCGATCAGCCCGGCCAGACCGTAGAGCACGGCACGCCGCTGCGGCGACTGCGGCGCCGCGTCCGCCGTCTGGCGCAGCGCGGGCGGCACGCTGGCCAGGGTGCCGCACACCAGCTCGGCTCGCTGCCAGGCCGCTGCGTGCGCGGGATCGCTGGCGCGCCAGGCCTGGAACGCTTGCTGCTCGCCAGGGGTCAAGGCGCCGCCGTGCAGGCGCACCAGCCATTGCGCCGCCGCGCGGGCGGCGCGTGGGTCGATCGCGGCATTCACAAGATCAAGAGGATGCAGCGCTCGAACGCCTGCACCATGTAGCGCTTGATGCTGCGCTCGCTCACGGCCAGGCACCGCGCAATTTCCCCGTAAGCAAGGCCGTCGACATGCGCCAGCAGGAAGGCGTTGCGCACCAGCGGCGGCAAGCCGTCGAGCATGGCATCGATACGCTGCAAGGCCTCCAGTACCAGCAAGCGCTCTTCAGGAGACTGCATCAGCAGATCGGGCTGCTGCGCCAGGGTTTCCAGCCACGCCTGCTCCAGCGACAGGCGCCGGTAATGGTCAATCAGCAAGCGCTGCGCCACGGTGGTCAGGTAGGCGCGCGGTTCGCGCAAGGTCTGCCGGCCTTCCGGCGGCGCCGTCAGCAGCCGTACGAAGGTATCCTGCGCCAGGTCGGCCGCATGGTCGGCGCACTGCAGCTTGGCGCGCAGCCAGCGCATCAGCCAGCCGTGGTGATTGCTGTAAATGACGGCGATCGATTCGCCGGATTGCGCCATGTTCACTAGGGACTCCTGCGCTGCAAGCGGCAAGGTGGAGGGTTTGCGATAGCCGGGTGGAACACGCCACCCAACTGAGAATAATTCTCATTATCGCAAACACTGCGCGCCCGCGTCAATGCTGGCGCCCGTCCAGCCAGGCAAACTGTTGTTTCAGCGTGGCGCCTGGCGCTTGATATACAGGCGTTGCAACAGCAAATTCAGCGAGTTATCACGGGCCAGACGGCAGGCGCCCTTTCCGGACTGGCTCCGCGTGTCTGCACCCACTTATCCACGATAAGCCGGTACTCCAGTTTTTTTTCATAGTGACCCACGCCGCCGTATTCGACGGTCAGCCAGATGCAACGCTGGCCTGCGACACCGCCAATCAGCCTGCGCATCGGCACGGTTTGATCGAGGATAACGTCGCTCGGATTGAATTTACCACCGATGTCCGCGATCCCCTCGATGCCCGGCCTGGCGCGCCCCAGCAAGTCCTGAACCTGGGCAGGGAGTGCATCGAGCGATGTCACGGCCGCTCTGTCGTCCGCATCGCATGATGCGTCCTGCGCCCGGGACTGGGCCGTGCAAGCGAGCATGAGCATCAATACAGCAGCATATCCGGGTTTCATCTTGACGGTTCTTTCAATTGCCAAATGGGAAAGTATCTATCTTCTCACGCGCGAGCCGATAGCACCAGTTGCCCGGCCACGGGACGTGGCAAAGGCGCCCGGGACGGGCAGGATCAGGGCCGGCCGCGTCCGGCCACCTCGGCCAACGGGGCGAACGTCCGGCGTCAATGCCGGTGGCCACTGATGCCTGGAAACGGTTGCTTCAACGTGGCTGCCAGTGCTTTATATACTGTCGTATTCGATCAGCTGGTCGCGGGCGATTATGCCCGATGGCGTGTCTCTGGCCTTGCCGCCAGCACGAAGGGAATGGCAAACGGCCCCAGAAACACCACCAGGACGGCACGGATGGCCGTTATTCGTAAGGAGCGGCGTTTGGCAATGAAGAGGCAGGCAAAGGCCGACAGCGACCAGATCAAGGCAGGCAAGTATGTAGTCATCGTGAACTCCGGATGCGCCTTGGAAGGCAGGAAACCATGCTGACACGAAAATGTGGTCACCGCAATGGCAGATTGGGCATCTGCCATTGCAGTGGGAGGCCAAGCGCCCCGCTTTCAGCCATTCTTAAGGCTGCAAGCGGCTGTCGGCCAGTGATGAGGGCGGTAATGTGGCCAGTAATACGATCAGTGCTGGCCGATCTTCATGATTTTCAGCGCATTCGTGCCGCCCACCTTGCCCATCGGCTCGCCCCAGGTCAGTACGACCGTGTCGCCCTTGGTCACGACCTTATGTTCCAGCAGCAGCTCTTCCGCCTGCTGCAAGACCTTGTCGCGGTCGGTGCCGGAGGTCAATTCCAGGGTGCTGACGTTGCGGTACAGGGCCAGCTTGCGGCGCGTGCCCACGCTGGGGGTCAGCGCGACGATGGGAATGTCGATGTTGCAACGGCTCATCCACAAGGCCGTGGAACCCGATTCCGTCAGGGTGGCGATGGCTTTCACGCGCAGGTGATGGGCCGTAAACAGGGCGCCATAGGCGATCGACTGGTCGATGCGCGAGAACGTGGCGTTGAGGAAATCGGCGTCCAGCTTGCAGGTATCCCATTTTTCCGCGTCCAGGCAGATGGCGGCCATCGCTTCCACCGTCTCGATCGGGTAGCGGCCCGAGGCCGTTTCCGCCGACGTCATGACGGCGTCCGTGCCATCGAGCACGGCATTGGCCACGTCGGACACTTCCGCGCGCGTCGGCACCGCGTTGACGATCATCGATTCCATCATCTGCGTGGCCGTGATCGCCAGTTTGTTCGACGCGCGCGCCATCTTGATCATGCGCTTTTGCAAGGCCGGCACGGCCGCATTGCCCACCTCGACCGCCAGGTCGCCGCGCGCCACCATGATGCCGTCGGAGGCGTCGAGAATCTCTTGCAGCGCGGGGATGGCTTCCGCCCGTTCGATCTTGGCGATCATCATCGGCTTGTGGTCCCACGCTTCGCCGGCGATATTGGCCAGCTGGCGCGCCATCACCATGTCGGTGGCGTTTTTCGGGAACGATACGGCCACGTAATCGGCCTGGAAACTCATCGCCGTTTTCACGTCTTCCATGTCTTTCGCCGTCAGCGCCGGCGCGGACAGGCCGCCGCCCTGGCGGTTGATGCCCTTGTTATTCGACAACTCGCCGCCGATTTTGACGGTGGTGTGGATTTCGCTGCCGACGACTTTGTCGACCGTCAACACGATGAGACCGTCGTTCAGCAGCAGCACGTCGGCGGTGCGCAAGTCGCGTGGCAATTCCTTGTAGTCGAGGCCGCAGCGTTCGATGTTACCCAGTTCACCGTTTTCGCCCCATTTCGCGTCAAGGATGAACTTCATGCCGTTTTCCAGGAAAATCTTGCCTTCTTCGAACTTGCCGACGCGAATCTTCGGGCCTTGCAAGTCGGCCATGATGGCCACTTCGCGGCCGCACAGGGCCGCCGCTTCGCGCACCATGCGGGCGCGGTCGATATGGTCTTGCGCCTTGCCATGCGAAAAGTTCAGGCGCACGACGTCGACGCCGGCCTTGAACATGCGGACCAGGGTATCGATATCGTTCGAAGCGGGGCCGATGGTGGAAACGATCTTGGTGGCGCGTTGCTGTACTTGCATGGTCATGGTGTGCTGCTTTCTATAATGAGTTGCTACAAGGGCCGGCCTTGTGGGCCAGCCGTCCTGGTGCGCTGGATCAGCGGTGGTTCTTGTTACTTGGCCGCCATCAGGGCGACCGTGGTGTCCAACATGCGGTTCGAGAAGCCCCACTCGTTGTCGTACCACGACGACACTTTCACGAGGCGGCCCGAGACCTTGGTCAGCGTCGAATCGAAGTTCGACGACGCCGGGTTGTGGTTGAAATCGATGGAAACGAGCGGTTCCGTCTGGTACGTCAAAATACCCTTCAGCGCGCCTTCCGACGCCGCTTTCAGCAAGGCGTTGACTTCCTCGACCGTCGTATCGCGCTTGGCAATGAAAGACAGGTCGACCAGCGAGACGTTAATCGTCGGCACGCGGATGGCGAAACCGTCCAGCTTGCCATTCAGTTCCGGCAAGACCAGGCCGACAGCGGCCGCCGCACCCGTTTTGGTGGGGATCATCGAATGCGTGGCAGAACGGGCCCGGCGCAAGTCTTCATGCATCACGTCGGACAGTACCTGGTCGTTCGTGTAGGCATGCACGGTGGTCATCAGGCCCGATTCGATGCCGATGGCGTCGTTGAGGGGTTTCACCAATGGCGCCAGGCAATTCGTCGTGCATGAGGCATTCGAGATGACCGTGTCCGTGCCTTTCAGCACGTGCTGGTTGACGCCAAACACGATGGTGGCGTCCACGTCCTTGCCGCCTGGCGCGGAAATGATGACTTTCTTCGCCCCGCCCTTCAGGTGGGCCGAGGCTTTTTCCTTGGTGGTGAAGAAGCCCGTGCATTCGAGCACCACGTCGACACCCAGTTCGCCCCAGGGGATCAGGGCCGGATCGCGCTGCGCGAAGACGCGGATGCGGTCGCCGTTGACGAGCATGTTGTCGCCATCGATGGTGACGACGCCGGGAAACTTGCCGTGCACCGTGTCGTAGCGCGTCAGGTGCGCATTCGACTTGGCATCACCCAGGTCGTTGATGGCGACGATCTCGATATCCTGCTGCTTGCCGCCTTCATAAAACGCGCGCAAGACATTGCGGCCGATGCGGCCATAGCCATTGATGGCAACTTTGATGGTCATGCTGTCTCCTTGTTGTTTTACTGAAAACCAACCCAGGTGCCAAAACCGGGGTCGGACCTTAAGGTCCGACCCCAGCATTTGCCATTGGGTTAAAAAGAATTAACCACTATTGCGCAACCCCGCCGCAATCCCATTGATCGACAAATGAATGCCCGTGCGCGCCGCCGCATCCTGTTTACCCTCGCGGAAGCGTTTCAACAGCTCCACCTGCACGTGGTTGAGCGGGTCGATATACGGGAAACGGTTGCGTATCGAGCGCTGCATCAACGGATTGGCCTGCTGCAATTCTTCCTGGCCCGTGATCAGTTTCAAGGCGTCCAGCGTGGCCGCGTATTCGGCGCGGATGCGCGTAAAGATGGCCTCGCGCAAGGCCTTGTCCTTGACCAGTTCCGCATACTTGCCGGCAATGGCGATGTCGCTCTTGGCCAGGACCATATCCATGTTCGACAGCAAGGACGTGAAGAAGGGCCAATCCGTGTACATGCCGCGCAGCACGTCCGCGCCATCGGCCGGATGGGCGGCCAGGTAAGCTTGCACGGCGGAACCGAAGCCGAACCAGCCCGGCAGCATCAAGCGGCATTGCGCCCAGCTCAAGACCCAGGGAATGGCGCGCAAATCCTCGATCGACGTGGATTTCTTGCGCGAGGCGGGACGGCTGCCGATATTCAGCGCGGCAATTTCCGCGATCACCGTCGATTCCCAGAAGTACTGTTCGAAGCCCTCCGTGCCGTACACCAGGTCGCGGTAAGCGTTCAGGGCCGTGCCGGACAATTCTTCCATGGCGGCCAGGTGGCCCGCGCCGGCCGAGGCCTTCGGCTGCAGCTGCGCCTGCGGCAGCAGGGTCGACTGGATGGTGGCGGCCACCAGCACTTCCAGGTTGCGGCGCCCTACTTCCGGGTTCGCATACTTGGCCGTGATGACCTCGCCCTGCTCCGTCAGGCGGATCTGTCCCTGCACGGCGCCGGCCGGCTGGGCCAGGATGGCTTCATAGCTGGGGCCGCCGCCACGTCCGACGGAACCGCCGCGGCCGTGGAACAATCGCAGCTTGATTTGATATTCTTTAAATACCGTCACCAGCTCGATTTCGACCTTGTAGAGTTCCCAGCCGGAGGTGAGGAAACCGCCGTCCTTGTTGCTGTCCGAATAGCCGAGCATGACTTCCTGCTGGTCCGCGCGCGACGCCAGCAAGCCCCGATAGAACGGCAAGCCGAAGGCACGTGCCATGATGGCGGGACCGGCGCGCAAGTCGTCAATGGTTTCGAACAGGGGAATGATGTTGACGTCCACTTCGCGGCTGTCCTGGCGCAGCAAGCCCACTTCTTTCAGCAGCAGCGCCACTTCCAGCAAGTCCGAGACGCTGGCCGCCTTCGAAATGATGCAGTTCGGTACTGATTCCTTGCCATATTTGACGTGGGCCTCGCGCACGGCGCGGAAGATGTCGAGTTCGGACGTCGTTTCTTCCGAATACTGCGCATACGGCGACGCCAGCAGGCGTGGCGACTCCAGCTCGGCCAGCAGCACGGCGATGCGCTGCTCTTCATCGAGGTCCAGGTAGACCAGGCCCGGCTGGGCACCGGCGAACAGTTCGCCGACGACGCGCTCATGCACGTCGGAATTCTGGCGCAAATCGAGCGGCGCCAGCGAAAAACCGAAGACCTTGACGGCGCGGCGCAGCTGACGCAGCCGGCCACGCGCCAGCGCGCGCAAGCCATTGCTGACGAGCGAATGCTGGACCACGTCCAGGTCGGCCAGCAATTCGGCAGCCGCCGCGTAGGGTTGCACGCCGTCGGCTGGCTTGCCCTTGCCGCACAAGGCGACGCGCGTCGCTTCCAGGCGCGCATGGATACCGTGCAAGGCGCGGCGGTACGGCTCGTCGACCCGGTGCGGCGAGGCATCGGCCGAGCGTTCGGCCAACGCGCGCAACGGCTCGCTGCACGCGTTCAAGATTTGCGCCAGCGACAGTTGCGAAGCGAGCTTGCGCAATTCGCCCAGATAAAAGTCGAGCACCTTGTCGGCTTGCGTCTGCAGGGTGCTGCGCAGGACGTCGGCCGTGACAAACGGGTTGCCGTCGCGGTCGCCGCCTATCCAGCTGCCCACCTTCATGAAATTGGGCAATTCCGCATCTTCCCAGCGGGCATCGCGCTGGGCCAGCATGGTTTCCAGCGAGGAATACAATTTCGGCAATTCGCGCAAGATGGTGTGGTCGTAGAACGACAGGCCATTGGCCACTTCATCCATGACGGACAGTTTGCTGGTGCGCAGCAAACGCGTCTGCCACAGGGTGACGATGCCACGTCCCAGCGCTTCTTCGTTTTGCTCCGCCTCTTCCGGCGTCATTTGCACGCGGTCGCGCTCGCTCAACAGGCGGGCGATGGCCATCTGGCAATTCTGGATGCTCTTGCGCTGCACTTCCGTCGGATGCGCCGTGAACACGGGGCTGACGAACGCATCTTCAAAGAAGGTTTCCAGCGCATCGGCCTTGCCCGCGTCAAACACGTTGCCGACGGCATGGCTGAGGCTACCCTGGCGCGGCGGCGAACCGGCGATCAAATGGGCGCGCGTGCGGCGGATGTGGTGTTGATCTTCTGCAATGTTAGCCAGCAGCGAGAAATAGCTGAAAGCGCGCGTCAATTGGGTGGTCTCTTCCTGCGACAGCGCTTGCAGCGCGTCCGACAGCTGCGCGCGCGCCGCTTCGTCATTGTCGCGGCGGAAACGGATGGCCAGCTGACGCACATGCTCGATGCGCTCGAAGGCGGGGTCGCCCAGGTGGTTGCGGATGGCGTCGCCCAGCAGACGGCCCAACTGGCGGATATCGCTGCTCAGCAGCTCGTCTTTCACTTCATTCATTTGCATGGTATTCATTTCCTGGGGCGGCAACGGCGGCACCGCACAGATTGCGTAGTACGCGCTTCCCGGCCCGGGAAACGCCCATCATCCATTTTGTAGCAAATTTACCTTACTGTCTCACCATCCTCTTGATTTCCATCAATAAAATCCACGTCAAAACGCCCGTTAAGGGCTTGCGAGCTGTTTGCCAGGGCAACAATATGAAAATTTACTACGCATTTAAGCGAAAGGCAACCAACATTTGTCTTTGCAGGCTGAAAAGTGACGGCGCCAGTCACATGGCGGTGGCGATGGCCAGGCACTCTCCTGTATGCTGGCGGCTTGAAACAAGGATGTAATCCACATCTTTTTAAGTGAACCCCATGCGACTGACTGCCTATACCGACTACACCCTGCGCACCCTGATGTACCTGGGCGTGCACCGCGACCGCCTCGTGACCATCCAGGACATCGCCGACCTGCATGCGATTTCCAAGAATCACCTGATGAAGGTGGTGCACCAGCTGGGCCTGTCAGGCATCGTGGAAACGGTGCGTGGGAGGAATGGCGGCCTGCGCCTGGCGCGCGACCCGGCCGAAATCAATATCGGCACGGTGGTACGCGAGACGGAAAACGATTTTTTCATGGCGGAATGTTTTAACAAAGAAAACAACACTTGCCCGCTGACGCCCGATTGCCTGCTGAAAGCCAAGCTGGGCCAGGCCACGGCCGCCTTCCTGGCCGTGCTCGACACGGTGACCCTGGCATCGATACTCGAAGCGACGCCGGGTGCGCCGGCGCTGGCGGCGGGCGTGATCCCCCTGCGCGTGGCGAAGTAAGCGCGCGCCAAAAACAACAATGCCCGGCAAGCCGGGCATTGTTTCCTGCAGTAACTATCTAAAACATCAATGCGCGCTGGCACCTGAGGCGCCGATGCCCGTTTCCGAACGCATTTGCTGCGCTTCGTAGCCGGCACGGTCGATGCGCGCGCGGGGGCTCTTGTCGAGCACCGAGAACAGCCAGATGCCGACAAAGCCTGCCGTCATCGAGAACAGCGCCGGCGAGGCATACGGGAACAGCGCTTCGCCATGGCCCAGCACGTCGACCCACACGGACTTCGACACCACCGTCAGCGCGACGGCCGTGATCAAGCCCAGGAAGCCGCCGATGGTGGCGCCCCGCGTGGTGCAGTCTTTCCACAGCACCGACATGAACAGCACGGGGAAGTTGGCCGAGGCGGCAATCGCGAAAGCCAGCGAGACCATGAAGGCGATGTTCTGCTTCTCGAAGGCGATGCCCAGCACCACAGCGATGATGCCCAGCACGATGGTGGTCACGCGCGACACTTTCAATTCGTTGGCGCCCGTGGCCTTGCCCTTCTTGATGACGGTGGCATACAGATCGTGCGACACGGCCGACGCGCCCGACAGGGTCAAGCCAGCCACGACAGCCAGGATGGTGGCAAACGCGACAGCCGACATGAAGCCCAGGAACACATTGCCGCCCACAGCCTTGGCCAGATGCACGGCCGCCATGTTGTTACCGCCCAGCAGCTTGCCGGCCGCATCCTTGAACTCGGGATTGGTGCTTACCAACACGATGGCGCCAAAACCGATGATGAAGGTCAGGATGTAGAAGTAGGCGATCCAGGTTGTAGCCCAGAACACGGATTTGCGCGCTTCCTTGGCGCTCGGCACCGTGAAGAAACGCATCAGGATGTGCGGCAAGCCTGCCGTACCGAACATCAGCGCCATGCCGAAGGAGATGGCCGAGATCGGGTCCTTGATGAAGGAACCGGGACCCATGATGGCTTCCTTGGCGGCGTGCACGTCCACCGACTTGGCGAACAGCGCTTCCGGGCTGAAGTTGAATTGCGCCAGCACGGCCACGGCCATGAAGGTGGCGCCGCCCAGCAGCATGACGGCCTTGATGATCTGCACCCAGGTGGTGGCCGTCATGCCGCCAAACAGCACGTAAATCATCATCAATGTACCGACCAGGACGACGGCGATCCAGTATTCCAGGCCGAACAGCAGCTTGATCAGCTGGCCCGCGCCCACCATCTGCGCGATCAGGTAAAACGCCACGACGACCAGGGTGCCGGACGCCGAGAAAATGCGGATTGGCGCCTGCTTGAAGCGGTAGGCGGCCACGTCGGCAAAGGTGTAGCGGCCCAGGTTGCGCAAGCGCTCGGCCATCAGGAAGGTGATGATGGGCCAGCCGACGAGAAAGCCGATGGCGTAGATCAGGCCGTCATAGCCGTTGAGGAAGACGGCGGCGGAAATACCGAGGAACGATGCCGCCGACATATAGTCGCCCGCAATGGCCAGGCCATTCTGGAAGCCCGTGATGCCGCCGCCGGCCGTGTAGAAATCGGAGGCCGACTTGGTCTTCGCGGCCGCCCACTTGGTGACGAACAATGTAAAAATGACGAAGGCGGCGAACATGGTGATCGCCGTCCAGTTGGTCGGTTGCTTGACTGCCTGGCCCAGGTCGGCGCCGGCCGCCAGCACGCTGCTGCTGGCGCCCGCCAGCAAGGTCAGGGCTGCCAGGCAGGAAAATGTGCGTTGCATCGATGGGGCGCGGTTCATGCTTGCACCCGTGCCTGGATGGCGCTGGTCAGTTCGTCGAATTGCTTGTTGGCGCGGCGCACATAAATGCCGGTGATCACCACGGTAAACACGATGACGAACAGGCCGATCGGCATGCCCCAGGTCATCACGCCGGTGCCCGTTTTAGTGGCAAGGAATTCCTTGTTGAAGGCGATGAGCAGAATGTAGCCGTAATACACCAGCATCATCAGGCCCGTCAGCGCCCAGCCGAAGCTGGAACGCACCCTGACCAGCCGATGATAATTGGGGTCGCCCTTGATTTTTTGAACCAGATCGTCATGCATGGTGTTGCCTCCTGTTATGTGAGCCTGCTCTTTTATGCGAGCTTGGGTTCACAGTACAGCGCGAGGCTTACCCGCCCCTTACGGCAGCGGTTTTTTCTCGCAGAAGCAACACAATGCAGACAAGGTCAGTTCAGCGCGGCTGCCGGTCCGAAGAATTCATGGTGCGTCTGCCGTTCCGGCACGCCCAGCTCGCGCAGATACTGCTTGATGGCCCGCATGAACGGCTGCGGCCCCAGGAAGTAGGCATCGACGTCGCGCGAGGCTGGCAGCCAGTGACCGAGCTGTTTTTTATTCAGCAAGCCGACGGCGTCCGGTGCACCTTGTTCACCGTCATGTTCCGCGTAGCAGTAATAGCGCTGCAGCTGCGGGTACTGCGCGGCCAGTGCGTCGATCTGCGCGCGGAACGCATGCACGCCCTGGTTGCGCGCCGCGTGGATGAAATGCACGGGACGCTTGCCGCGCAGGGCCGCCGTCAGCATGGCCAGGGTCGGCGTGATGCCCACGCCGCCGCTGATCAGCACCAGCGGCTTGTCGCTCTGCGTCAGCACGAAGTCGCCCGATGGCGGCGTCAGCTGCACGGTATCGCCCGCCTGCACGTGGTCGTGGAAGAAATTCGACACCTTGCCGCCCTCTTCGCGCTTGACGCTGATGCGGTAGGTCTGGCCATTGCTGGCAGCCGACAAAGAATACTGGCGGCGCATGGGCACGCCATCGACGCTGGCCAGCACGCCGATATACTGGCCTGGCGCAAAGTCGAGCACGGGTTGGCCATCGGCGGGCGCCATCAGGAAGGATGTGATCTCGCCGCTTTCCACCGTCTTGCTGCGCACCAGAAAATCGCGCGCGCCGCTCCAGCCGCCCGGTGCGGCGGCCTGCGCCTTGTAGATACGCCCTTCCTCACCGGCCAGGATGTCGGCCAGCTGGCCGTAGGCCGCGCCCCAGGCATCGATGACGGCGTCGCTGGCGACTTCGTCACCCAGCACTTCGCGGATCGCTTGCAGCAGGCTGGCGCCCACCAGCGGATAGTGCTCGGCGCGGATCTGCAAGGCCACGTGCTTGTTGACGATGGTGGCCACCAGGTCGCCCAGCGCGGCAAGCTGGTCGATGTGCTTGGCATACATCAGCACGCCATTGGCCAGCGCGCGCTGCTGGTCTCCGCTGTGCTGGTGCGCCTGGTTAAAGTACGGCAGCACTTCGGGATGGTCGCGGAACAGATTCTTGTAGAAGTGGCGCGTCAGCGCTTCGCCGCCCTGTTCGAGGATGGGGACGGTGGCCGTGATGATGGCGCGTTGTTCTTGGGTCAGCATGTAAAACTCCTGTATGTCTATTAATGTCTATTGATTAGTAAGCGGTCTCAAGCCAGCGTTTCAACGGCTGGATACAACTCGTGGTCTTCGCGCCGCATGCGCTGGAACAGCGCGTGCAGCACGGTATTGGCTTCGCTGCGGAAGGCATCCGGCTCGGCCGCCAGGCGCACGGGCGTATTCCAGCGGCCGGCGAAATCGAGGTAGGCGCCGGCGATGCCATGCATTTCGTTTTCGTACTGGCGGCCCAGCTGGGCCACCCTGGCCACGCCAGATGCTTGCGCGGCCGGATACAGATAGCGCTGCTCGACGGCCAGGTGCAGCTTGATCAAGCCGCTCATGGCGATGATCTGTTCGGCAATGGCCTGCGCCTGCGCGGCCACACCGCCGCGCGCCAGCTGGCGCAAGTCATCGATGGAGGCCAGGATGGCCAGGTGCTGCTGTTTGAATTTGTCGATATTCATGGCGTTCTTCTCTGCTTGAGTGTGGCCAGTGTAGCGGAATTCGCTTAAACATGCAAACTACATGCATCTTTAAGATGCGAATATTTCCAGTAGGAATGTAGATCGAGATGCTCCACTATGTGCGGCATAGAACACAAGCCAAGGCCACGCTTGCCTATACTTTATTCATCACAGCGCGTGTCCATTCACGGCCGCGCCGCACCCTCCACTTCAGCCAAGGATGAGCATGAAAATCAAAGCGGGCACGGGCCAGGCGCAGCAACTGGCCGGCATCATCAACGAGCACCACACGGCACTGCTGGACGGCTGGATGGCCGGCCTGATCGCCCGCCTGGTGCGGCGCGACAAGATCGCCGAAAACGAGCTGCGCCAGCAGGCAGCGCAATTGCTCCCGCTGCTGGCAGGCGCCCTGGACAGCGGCGACTCGTTCGACATCGAAGGCGGCGCCTGGGACGATACGCGCCAGCTGATCGCTGAAATATCGCAGTCGCGCGTGCGCCAGGGCTATTCGCCGATCGACACGGCCAGCTTCATGTTCGCCCTCAAGGAACCGCTGTTCGCTTACCTGCGCCAGCAAATCACGGCGCAGCCGGAGCAGCTGGGCGACGCCATCATCAGCACCAGCAAGCTGTTCGACGAACTGGGCCTGCTGACCATCGCCATCTACCAGAAGGCGCGCGAACAGGTGATATTGCGCCAGCAGCAGGAATTGCTGGAACTGTCCACGCCCGTGGTGCAGCTGTGGCAAAACGTGCTGGCCCTGCCCCTGATCGGCACTCTCGACAGCGCCCGCACGCAGGTGGTGATGGAAAGCCTGCTGCAAAAGATCGTCGACACGGGCGCCCTGATCGCCATCATCGACATCACGGGCGTGCCCACCGTCGACACGCTGGTGGCGCAGCACCTGCTGAAAACCATCGCGGCCGCGCGCCTGATGGGCGCCGACTGCATCATCAGCGGCATCCGCCCGCAGATCGCGCAAACCATCGTGCACCTGGGCGTCAACCTGGAAGACGTGATGACCAAGGCCACCCTGGCCGACGCCTTCGTCGTGGCCCTGAAACGCACGGGTTCCAGCATCACTTACCAGCAGCAGCAACACTGAGGCGCCTATGGAAAGAATCCCCATTTTACGCATGGGCCGACTGCTGCTGGTGACGATCCAGGTGGACATGCATGACCGCCTGGCGATGACCTTGCAGGACGACCTGACCACGCGCATCGTGACGGACCGCGCCACGGGCGTGCTGATCGACATTTCCGCGCTCGACATCGTCGACTCCTTCATCGGCCGCATGATCAGCAACACGGCTGCGATGGCGAAAATCCTCGATGCGCGCACGGTGGTCGTCGGCATGCAGCCGGCTGTCGCCATCACCCTGGTGGAACTGGGGCTGACCCTGGAAGGCGTGAGCACGGCGCTCAACGTGGAACGGGGCATCAAGCTGCTGGAACGGGGCGGCGCATGCGCATGACGGGGGCGCCGTGCTAGGCGCGCAGGCACAGGAGCGGGCGCAGGCCGCCGTGCAGCATGTGCAGCAGATCCTGCCCCTGTACAGCGACGAAGACGTCGTGCGGCTGCGCAAGCAGGTGCGCGACAGCATGGTCGCCATGGGTTTTGGCCTGATCGAACAGACCAAGATCATCACGGCGGCCAGCGAACTGGCGCGCAACACGCTGCGCTACGGCGGCGGCGGCGAAGCGCGCATCGCGCGCGTCAGCGATGGCGCGCGCCAGGGCCTGGAACTGCGCTTTGTCGACGCGGGACCGGGCATCGACGATATTGCCCTGGCGCTGACCGATGGCTATACCAGCGGCGGCGGGCTGGGACTGGGGCTGGGCGGCGCCAAGCGCCTGGCCGACGCCTTTCACATCGACACGGCGCCCGGCGCGGGCACCACTGTCACCATCGCGAAATGGAAGCTGTTTTGAACCACATCGAGCAAGCCCCTGACATTGCCAGGCAACGCAGTTTTCCCATCGGCGAACCGAGCGAGATCGCCGCGGCCCGCCGCGCCGGCAACGAACTGGCGCGCCGCATCGGCTTCGACGACGTGCGCACGGGCCAGCTGGCCATCATCATCAGCGAAGCGGCCACCAACATCGTCAAGCACGCGCAGCGCGGCGAAATCCTGCTGCGCAAGGTGCTGCGCGGCGGCACCAGCGGCATCGAAGTACTGGCCATCGACAACGGCCCCGGCATGGCCAATGTGCGCCAGCACATGCAGGACGGCCACTCCACCACGGGCACGTACGGCGTGGGCCTGGGCGCGATACGCCGATTGAGCCAGGAATTCGACCTGTACACGGCGCCCGGCAAGGGCACAGTGCTGATGACGGTGGTGTGGGGGCCGAACGCCAGCAGCGCCGTTCCCGCCCATCCAAACTGGCGCATCGGCGCCGTGTGCCTGCCGCTGGCGTCGGAACAGGTGTGCGGCGACGCCTGGAACGTGGTCTGCGAAGGCCATGAACTGAGCTTGCTGGTGGCCGATGGCCTGGGCCACGGCCCGCTGGCGGCGCGCGCGTCGGAACGCGCCAGCACCCTGCTGGAACACGACACGCCCGGCCTGCCGCCCCTGCCCGCCTCCTTCATCGAACTGGCCCACGGCGCCCTGCGCACCACGCGCGGCGCAGCCATGGCGGTGGCGCACATCGACAGCGCGCGCCGCGAACTGCGCTATGCAGGCGTGGGCAATATCGCCGCCTGCGCCTTCGACACGCAGCAGCGCCGGCATCTGCTGTCGCATAACGGCATCGTCGGCAGCAATCTGCGCAAGGTGCAGGAATTCTGCTATGCGTGGCAGCCGGGCACGACCTTGATCATGCATAGCGACGGCCTGCATACGCGCTGGGACCTGGAACAGTATCCGGGCCTGGCGCAATGCCACCCCAGCCTGGTCGCCGCCGTACTGTACCGCGATTTTGCGCGCGGGCGCGACGACGTCACGTTGGTGGTGCTGCGCGAACATGAGGAGCACCGGCATGCCGGTGCGGAAAGGAACGACACGCCATGACACAACGCATATTGACGGCGCATATCGGCAGCGAACTCGATGTGGTGGGCGCACGCCAGCGCGCGCGGCAGATCGCCGCCCTGTGCGGCTTCGGCGTGCAGGACCAGGTGCGCATCGCCACGGCCGTGTCTGAACTGGCGCGCAACGTCTACAACTATGCCGGCAGCGGCAAGGTGCATTTCGCCATCGATGGCCAGACGGCACCGCAGGTGCTCAGCATCCGCATCGAGGACCAGGGCCCCGGCATCGCGCAGCTCGACCAGATACTGGCCGGCACCTACCGTTCACCCACGGGCATGGGCCTGGGCATCCTGGGCGCGCAGCGCCTGATGGACCGCTGCCATATCCACAGCACGCCGGGCGCCGGCACGCACATCACGCTGCAAAAACTGTTCCCGCGCGACTCTCCCTTGCTCGACGGCAGCATGATCGGCGCGCTGTCCGGCAGCCTGCAGGCGCTGCCATCGGATATCACGCTGTCCGAAGTGCAGCAGCAGAACCGTGAGCTGCTCGCCACCCTGGCCGAACTGAAGACGCGCCAGGACGATTTACTACAGCTGACGCGCGAACTGGAAGACACCAACCGGGGCGTGGTGGCGCTGTTCGCGGAACTCGATGAAAAAGCCGACCACCTGCGCCGCGCCGACCAGATGAAGTCGCGCTTCCTGTCGAACATGAGCCATGAATTCCGCACGCCGCTCAGCTCCATCCGTGCGCTGTCCAAGCTGCTGCTCGATCGCATCGACGGCGAGCTGTCCGAGGAGCAGGAAAAGCAGGTGCTGTTCATCCTGCAAAGCGCCGTCAGCCTGAGCGACCTGGTGAATGACTTGCTGGACCTGGCCAAGATCGAGGCGGGCAAGGTCGACGTGCACGCCAACAGTTTCCAGGTGGCCGACCTGTTCAGCGCCCTGCGCGGCATGCTGCGCCCGCTGCTGGTGTCCGAGTCGCTCACCTTGACCTTCATCGTCCCCGATCCGGCCCTGCAGATCCATACGGATGAAGGCAAGCTGTCGCAAATCCTGCGCAATTTCATTTCCAACGCCCTCAAGTTCACGGAAGCAGGCGCCATCGTCGTCAGCGCCACGTCCTTGCCGCAGCAGGACGCCATCCGCTTTTCCGTCTCCGACACGGGCCTGGGCATCGCCGCCGAAGACGTGCAGCTGATTTTCGAGGAATTCAGCCAGGTGGAAAACCACATGCAGGGCAAGGTCAAGGGCACGGGTCTGGGCCTGCCCCTGTGCCGCAACCTGGCCACCCTGCTCAATGGCACCGTGTCCGTGGAAAGCACGCCGGGCCAGGGTTCGTTGTTTTCCGTCATCCTGCCCACCAGCTACCATGCGCCCGAAGGCAGCCTGCCGCCGTGCGCGCCGGCCAACGACAATGGCAACGACCAGCGCATCGGCGTGCTGGTGGTGGAAGACAATCCGCCCATCCGCCTGCTGTATGAAAAATTCCTGGCTGGCAGCGAATTTCGAGTCGTCCCCGCGCGCAGCGTGCGCGAGGCGCAGGAACGCTGGGAACAGCAGCGCCCCGCCGCCGTCATCCTCGACATCCTGCTGCACGGCGAAACGGCATGGCACTGGCTGGCCGAGCTGAAAAACGACCCGCTGCGGCGCCAGGTGCCCGTCATCGTCGCCACCGAGATCGACGACGTGCGCAAGGGCCTGGCCCTGGGCGCCGACGCCTACTACGTCAAGCCGCTGTCGCGCCAGCAATTGCTGGCGACCCTGCGCGCGCTGATCGGCAATCCACACCACCGGCAAGAGCCGGTTCCGCCGCAAGGCACAACCACCTGGGACAATGCGCATGCTACCGGATAACAACAGCGATGCTCTGATCCTCAACGTCGATGACAGCGACGGCGCCCGCTACGCCAAGTCGCGCATCCTCCAACGCGCCGGCTTCAAGGTCATCGAAGCGTCGAACGGGGGCGACGCGCTGCTGCGCGCCCGCCAGGACCGCCCCAACCTGATCCTGCTCGACGTCAAGCTGCCCGACATCAACGGCCTGGAAGTGTGCCGCCAGTTGAAAGGCGGCGCCGAAAC
The DNA here is from genome assembly GCF_030397665.1 of Janthinobacterium sp. SUN073. Classification (GTDB taxonomy): domain Bacteria; phylum Pseudomonadota; class Gammaproteobacteria; order Burkholderiales; family Burkholderiaceae_D; genus Janthinobacterium. The sequence goes on from NZ_JAPUBT010000002.1 coordinate 442,342, forward strand.
GAGCACCATCCTGGTGCTGCAGACGTCCGCTTCCTGCATCGGCACGGCCGACAAGATCCGCGCCCTGGACGGCGGCGCCGACAATTACCTGGTCGAGCCGATCGAGGCCGATGAACTGATTGCCAACGTCAAGGCGCTGCTGCGCCTGGGAAGGGTCGAGCGGGCGCTGCGCGACGTGGACCGCCGCAAGGATGAATTCCTGGCCACCCTGGCGCACGAATTGCGCAACCCGCTGGGCCCCATCCGCACGGCGCTGGCGCTGCTGTGCAAGCTCGATCCCGTCGTGCCGGCCATGCAGGACAATGCGCGCCGCACCATCGGCCGCCACACGGACCACCTGGTACGCCTGGTGGACGACCTGCTCGACGTGTCGCGCATTTCACAAGGCAAAATCTCGCTGCAATGGGAAAGCGTGAGCCTGGCCAGCGTCATCCGCAGCGCGCTGGAAACGAGTTCGCACAGCATCGAGGCGCGCGGTCACGCGCTCGACGTGCATCTGCCGAAGGAAGAATTGTGGGTCTGCGGCGACGCCGTGCGCCTGTCGCAGATCGTCGCCAACCTGCTGCTCAACGCGGCCAAGTTCACGGCGCCGGGCGGACGCATCGCCATTTCCGCCGTGCGCGAAGACGACAACGTGCGCATACGCCTGAGCGACAACGGCATCGGCATCGCCGCCGCCAGCATCGACAGCATCTTCGGCCTGTTCGAGCAGAGCGGCCACTCGCCGGACCGGGTACAGGACGGCCTGGGCATCGGCCTGTCGCTGGTGCGCAACCTGGTAACTTTGCACGGTGGCCAGGTCAGCGTGCACAGTCCTGGCGTAGGGCTGGGCAGCACCTTCGAAGTCATCCTGCCGCTCGACGCCAACGTGCCGTTGCCGGCCACGCCAGCGCCGCAGGCGGCCAGTGGCGGCAGCCAGCGTATCCTCGTCGTCGACGACAACTGCGATGCCGCCGACACCCTGGCCGAACTGCTGGAAATGTACGGCCACACGGTGCGCACCGCCTACACGGGCGCGCAAGCGACCGAGCGCACGCTGGAATTCAAGCCCGACATCGTCTTCCTCGACATCGGCCTGCCCGACATGAGCGGCTACGAGGTGGCCGTCAAACTGCGCCAGTTGCCGATCCCGCAGCAATTCCTGCTCGTCGCGCTGACCGGCTATGGCCAGGAGCACGACCGCCAGGCGGCCCTGCAAGCGGGTTTCAACGAGCACTTCGCCAAGCCCGTCGATTTCGGCAAGCTGGCCATGCTGGGTCTGCATATCGCCTGATGAGCGGGGTGGCGGCTGCCGGTTGACCAGGCGTCGGCTATAATCGGCGGCCGCCTCACCTCTGGAAGCATGACATGACAACTCGCGCGCCGCTGCTGCGCATCACCATGATACTGGGCGCCCTGCACGCCCTGCTGGGCTGGCTGCTGCTGCCTGCGCTGCCCGTCGGCCTGGCCGGCTGGCTGCTGGGCGGCCTGGTCTTGCTGGCCTCAACCATGCTCATGCCGATGACCATCTTCGCGCGCGCCGTCACCAACGATGCGCGCCTGGCCGACCGCTTGATCTGGGCCGGCTCGCTGTGCATGGGCTTTTTTTCCTCGCTGTTCGTGCTGACCATGCTGCGCGAGCTGCTGATGCTGATTCCCGCCACCCGCCCGCACGCGCAGGCGTCCGCCGTCGCCGTCCTGGCCCTGGCACTGCTGGCCACCGTCGTCGGTTTCATCAACGCGCGCAGGGTGGCGCGCGTGCGCGAGGTCGACGTACCGATTGCCGGCCTGCCGGCCGCCCTGCACGGTTTTAGCATCGTGCAACTGAGCGACATCCATGTGGGCGCCACCATCAAGCGCGCCTACGTGGAGGCCATCGTCGCGCGCGCCAACGGCCTGCAGGCGGACCTCATCGCCATCACGGGCGACGTGGTCGATGGCACGGTGGCGCAACTGGGCAGCCATACGGCGCCGCTGGGTGAGCTGCGCGCGCGCCACGGCGTCTTCCTCGTCACGGGCAACCACGAATACTATTCGGGCGCGACGCCGTGGGTGGCGGAATTTCGCCGCCTGGGCTTGCGCGTGCTGATGAACGAGCACATGCTGCTGGAGCACGACGGCGCGCACCTCGCGCTGGCCGGCGTCACCGATTTCAACGCCGCCGCCTTCGATCCGGCGCAGAAGAGCGACCCGCAAGCGGCCATCGCCGGCGCACCGGCCGATATCCCGCGCATCCTGCTGGCGCACCAGCCGCGCAGCGCGCCCGAGGCCGAAGCGGCCAGCTACGACCTGCAATTGTCGGGCCACACGCACGGCGGCCAGTTCTGGCCGTGGAATCTGTTCGTGCCGCTGCAGCAGCCGTATGTGGCGGGCCTGCACCGGCGCGGCCGCCTGTGGATTTACGTGAGCTGCGGCACCGGCTACTGGGGCCCGCCGAAACGCATCGGCGCGCCGGCCGAGATTACGCGGCTCAGGCTGGTGGCGGCGTAAGCATCACTCATCACTCCGCCCAGCTGGCCATCCACGCCTCGTAACGCGCCACCACGGCCGGCGGATTCAGCCGCGCCATCGCGCCTTCCAGCGGTTCGCTGTCGCTGACCTCGAACAGCAGCACGCAATCGTCGCGCCGCGCGCCCGTGCCGAATACCCCTTCGGCATCGAGCTGCGCCAGCGCCCCGATGCAGGCGTCGAACGCACCGCGGCGGAAGGCGTCGAAATCGACGTCGAACGGCAGCTCGCGGTGCGCCTGCAGCAGCAAACGGTAAGCGCTGTCGAAGTAGGCGCCGCCCTCGTCGAAGGCCCACTCGGCCGGATTCCACAGCATCTCTTCGCCGTATTCCGAGGCGGCCAGCGCTTCGCGGCTATTCACCATGCAGCCTATCGTCATGGCGCTGTCGTCGCTGACCAGCGCGAACGCGTCGATGTGCTGGTCCGGATGCGCACGCCGTACGCCATCAAAAGCCCGGCGCGCGGCGTGCGCCACCAGGGTTTGCAGCAGCGTGAAATCAAATATGGCCGGGTCGATGGTGCTTTCGCGCGCCAGCGTGTAGCCGTCGGCCAGGGCGGCACGGCAATGGGCCAGCCAGGCGGCGTGCGCTTCGGCCTCGCTGGCGTAGTCGTTGCGCGTCTCCTCGCCCCAGGTCATGGCACCGCCGGCGGCCGTCCACACGGTCGTGCCAAACACACGCGCTTCCCGGAAACGGTCCGCTTGATCGCCGTCAAAGGTGTAAAACAGGCTGTAATTGCTGGACATTCTGACTTTCTCGCTCATTAATCGGGGCGTATCTGCGCGGCGAAATCGCGCTGGCGGAACTGCTCCAGTAAAAAATCGACGAAGACGCGCGTCTTCGCGGGCAGCAGCTTCTTGCTGGGATAGTACACGGACAGGGGGCCGGAATCGGCACACCAGCCGGGCAGCAAGCGAATCAACGCTCCGCTGCGCAAGTGGGCCAGCGCGTGCGGCATGGGCAGCAGCGCCACGCCGACCCCCATGACGGCCGCCTGCGCCATCGCGTCCGGGTCGTCGAAGATGGCGCGCGGGCGGGATTCGGCCACGCCTTCGCCTCCCTGCCCGTCGCACAGTATCCAGCTGCGCAATCTGCCGCTGCCGGCCGAGCGGCGTGCCACCCCGTCGAAGTGCGCCAGATCCGACGGGTGCATGGGCATGCGTTTCCCCTGCATGAAGGCGGGCGACGCCGTGGCGACGATGTGGGCGTGGCCCAGTTCGCGCGCCACCACGCCCGGCGTCAGTTCGATGCCGCCGCCGATGGCGACATCGAACCCTTCGCCGATCAAGTCCACTTGCCGGTTGTCGAAATGGCAGTCGGGGATGACGCCAGGATAGCGGGCGATGAACTCGCCCAGCAGGGGCACCACGTAGCTGCGCCCGAACGATGGCGCCATGCTGATTTTCAGCACGCCGCCCGGCTGACCACCCTCTTCGGCCACGCCGGCGATCGCTTCGCGCAAAGTGGACAGAGCGCCGCCGATCTGCTGCAGGAAACGTTCGCCCCCTTCCGTCAGGGTCAGGCGGCGCGTGCTGCGCTGGAACAGCCGCAGCCCCAGGCTCGCTTCCAGCCGCGCCACGTTCTTGCTGACGGCCGCCGGCGTCAGCCCCAGGCGGCGCGCGGCCGCCGAAAAGCTGCCCAGCTCGGCAGACAGCACAAACGATTGCAAGTGATTGAGGGCGTCCATGCGCCTATTCTACCCGCTCATTTGATACTGATGGTTGAAAGTGATTGTAGCGATTTATGGCTAGCGCGCAGGCAATGGAAAGCAGATACTGGCTTCCTCGACTCCTCACACAGAAAGCCCATCATGCAAACCCAAGCCACCACCAGCACCTCTTTGCCACTGCAAGACAAGATCGCGTTTGTCACGGGCGGCTCGCGCGGCATCGGCGCGGCCATCGTTCGGCGCCTTGCCAGCCAGGGCGCCAACGTCGTCTTCACGTATCAAAGCTCGGCCGCCGAAGCGCAGGCGCTGGCCGCCACGGTGGAAGCGGCCGGCGGCAAGGCGCTGGGCGTGAAAGCCGATGCGGCCGACGTCACCGCCCTGACAGCCGCCATAGCCAAGGTGGCGGCGCAGTTTGGCCGCATCGATATCCTCGTCAACAACGCGGGCGTGTTCCTGGCCGGCGCCATCGATGATTTTTCGCTGGCAGATTTCGACAAGACGATTGCCGTCAACGTGCGCGCCGTGTTCGTCGCCATCAAGGCGGCCGTGGCGCACATGCAGGCGGGCGGGCGCATCATCAATATCGGCAGCACGAATGCGCACCGCATGCCGTTCGGCGGCGCGGCCGCCTACGCCATGAGCAAATCGGCGCTGATCGGCCTGACGCAAGGCCTGTCGCGCGACCTGGGCCCGCGCGGCATCACCATCAACAATGTGGAACCTGGCCCAGTCGCCACCGACATGAACCCGCCGACGGGCGACTTCGCCGACCTGATGCACGGCCTGATGGCGCTGCCCCGCCACGGCACGGCCGATGAAATCGCCGGCATGGTGGCTTACCTGGCCAGCGCGGAAGCGGCGTTCGTCACGGGCGCCGGGCTGAAGATCGATGGTGGTTTTGCGGCGTAAAAAAAGGGGTCAGACCCTTTGGGTCTGACCCCAGCCTCCGCTTCAGGGCTTACACCGCCTTGCGCCGCCGTCCCCGCCACCACACCAGCAAGCCCAGCAGCACCAGCACGCCAACGATGATGCCCGCGCGTGCCAGGCCGATCAGGTTCGACGGCACGCCGCCATTGCGCAGGGTCGTCACCTGTTCCGCCGTCACCTTGACAGCGGGATTGCCGTACATCTTCTGCACGTAATTACCGAGGGTGACGATCTGCTCGTCCGACAGGGTCTGGCGGAAGGCGGGCATCAGATGTCCCGCAGTATGATTACCCTTGCCGTCCTGCCGCTCCACCCCATCGAGTATCGCCATCACCAGGTTGTTGCTGTTGCTGCGGCCCGTCACCGAGTTATGGAACAGCGGCGGCAAGGAGCCGTCGAAACTGCCCTCGCCCCTGGCCTGGTGGCAGCTGGCGCACTGCGCATCGTACAGCTGCGCACCTGACATCTGGTTCAGGTTTTGCGGCAGCGGCACGCCGCGGATGCTACTCAACTCGTCGACCGCCTGGCCCCATTGCGTCACCGCTTTCGTATCCGCCTTGTCGCGGATGGCAGGCACGCTCTTGACGTAGTGCGCGATGGCGTTCAAGTCCGCGTCGCTCAGGTGCTTCAGGCTATGGTCGATGGCTTCGGCCATGGGACCTGCAGCCTGGCCCCGATGCGCGGCACGGCCCGTGCGCAGGTAGCTGGCCAGCTCCTGCTGGCTCCAGCCCCCCACGCCGCTGTTGACGTCCGAGGTGATGTTCGGCGCGTACCACGTGCCCAGGTCGGCGCCGCCCAGCTCTTTCGACAGTTGCTCGGCCATCAGCGCATTGCGTGGCGTGTGGCAGGTGGTGCAATGGGCCAGCCCTTGCGCCAGGTAGGCGCCGCGGTTCCACTCCATGCTCTTGGCCGCATCGGTCACGAACGGTTTTTTATCGAGGAAGAGCATATTCCAGAGCGCCATCGACAGGCGGATGTTGAACGGGAACGGCAAGTCCGTCTGTGTTGCCGGCGCCGTGTCCACCGCCGTCACGCCATGCATGAAGTAGGCGTACAGGGAGGCCGTGTCGTCATCCGTTACCTTGGCATAGGCCGTGTAGGGCATGGCCGGATACAGGTGCGCGCCGTCGGCCCGCACGCCGTGGCGCACGGCGTCGGAGAACTGCGCCAGCGTGTAGTTGCCGATGCCATGCGTTGTCGATGGCGTGATGTTGGTGGCGATGATGGCGCCCAGCGGCGTGGCCAGCGCCAGGCCGCCCGCCATCGGTTTACCGCCCGGCACGCTGTGGCAGGCGATGCAGTCGCCCGCCGTCGCCAGGTAGCGGCCACGTTCGATCGCCTGCACGTCCGCGCCAGGAGCTTGCTCCGCCAGCACGGGCAAGGCCAGGGCCAGCAAGGCGGCACCGGCCGCCATTTTGAAGGTCGCCATCATGCTGTCGCTCCCTGTTCGTCGAGGATATGCTTGACGGTGCGCAAGGCCACGGCCAGGCCGTTTTCCGTCGAATTGCAGGTGCCGGACGTGGGCAGCACGCCCGTGCTGCACAGGAACAGGTTGGCGTGATCGAAGGTGCGGCCCCACTGGTCGCACACGGCCTTGGCCGGATCGGAACCCATCGACAGGGTGCCGCAGATGTGCTGGTTGTTGGCAAACACGCCTTCCTTGCTGTGGCGCAGATTGGTGCCGCCCATCAGCTTGGCGATGTGCTCGAAGTCCTGCTTCGAGCGCTCGTGGCCGCGCTTGGTGTACTCGTCGATCGCATAATGCGCCTGCGGCTTGGGGATACCCATGGCGTCTTTCTCGCTGCTGAGGGCAATGCGGTTTTCCGGGTTCGGCAGCACTTCCAGCACGTTTTTCAGGCTCATTTCGCGCGCCGAACGGAAACGCAGCTGCTGTTCGAATTCGGAGCCAAAGACGCCCTTGCCGATCAACTCCCTGGTGGCGCCATCGACTCTTGAAATGTTCGTGAAGTCCAGGCGGTACGGCGAATGCCGGCTGCGGAAATCGCCGTCGCGCATGGTGTTGATGGAATTGGGGCTTTGCGGGCCCCGGCCCAGCCACAGGTCTTCATCGGCATCGAAGGTGATCGAGGTGCTCGGGTGGTCCATCAGGTTGCGGCCCACCATGTCGCTGCTGTTGGCCAGGCCGTTCGGGTATTTGTCCGAGGCGGAAACGAGCAGCAAACGGGGGCTTTCGATGCCGTTGGCGGCCAGGATGAAGGTCTTGGCCGTGACCCGGTGGCTGTTCTTGTCGACGTCGTAGTACAGCGCGGCCGTGATGCGGCCCTGCGCGTCGTGTTCCAGCTTGTAGACGTTGGCATTGCACAGGATCTTGACGCCCGCTTCTTCCGCCTGCTGCGCGGCGATGCCGCCATGGTATTGTGCATCGATGGGGCAGATAGGCTGGCAGCTGTTGTTGCCGCAGCAGGCCGGGCGGCCATCGTAGCTGACGCTGTTGCGCGCCACCGTGTTGCCGACGACCTTGAACGACGGGTCGAGGCGCTCGCGGATGCGGCGCATCGCGTACGGTTCCGTCACGGGCTCCATCGGGAATGGCTGCTTGCGCGGCGAACCCGTGTTGTCGGCCCCGGAAACGCCCATGATGTCTTCCGCCTCCTGGTAGAACGGCTCCAGGTCTTCATAGCTGATGGGCCAGTCGACGCCCACGCCGTACAGCGTATGGATGCGGAAGTCGTTCGGCACGTTGCGCCATGCTTGCGCGGCCCAGTGCCACGAAGTACCGCCGAACTGGCGGATGTATTCGGCCGGGTACGGATACGGGCCGGCCTGCACCAGGTGGCCGTTATCCTTCGGCTGGTAGATCGGGTGCGGCGCCGTGGCCACCGACGGATACGGCGACATCCAGTCGCTGCGGCGCGTCGTGTTGCGAAAACGGGCGACGATTTCGCCGCGCGACACGCGCGGGCCCGCTTCCAGGATCAGCACCGAGGTACCCGCCAGCGCCAGCTTGCGCGCGGCCAGGGAGCCGATGATGCCGGAGCCGATCACGAGGTAATCGGCGGAGAGTTCTTCAGCCATGATGGCTCCTTAAATTGGTTTTCTGGCCCAGCTGCCGTAGGCGCCGTAGGAATACGTGGGGGGCTTGAGCACGTCGGCCACGACGGCGGCGTTCAAGGCCTGCTCGTAGGCGACGCAGACGGCCGCCTCACCCGTGCCGACGATGCCCAGGTACCAGGCGCTGGCGATCTGGCGCGGCAAGGCCGCCAGCGGCGACTGCGCCGGGTCGAGCGCATCGAGCGCTTCCTGCAGGCCGGCAGCTTGCAAGCCCTGCGCATTGATCAATGTCAGCAGCGCGCGCACCTTGGCGGGAAAGGCCGCGTCCTGCGCCACCAGCGCGTCATACAGACGTCGGGCCAGCACGGGGTCGAGCACCGGGCGCCCGACCAGCATGGCCGACACGCCCAGGAAGGCGCCCTGCTCCGCATTGGCAACCGGCTCGGCCAGCGCCCAGGGAATCAGCGCCGCGGCCGAAGCCGACAGCAAGCCGGCCAGCACCATGCGGCGGCCAGGATTGAAAGGGCCGCGGCCCTCCTTATTGTGTGTAGCGTCCAATTGATGCTCCCGTGAGTTCAGCAACCGTTCAGAAAGAATGCTTGAGACCGACCATCACCACCGTCTGGCCACCGTTCGACGATGGTGTGCCGTTTTGCGAATCGCCGACCGAGGCGACGGCATCGACGATGGCGCCGCCCTGGCCCAGGGTCTGGCCGCGCGCCAGCTGGCGCGCTTCGATCAGGTAGATCGCCGTGCGCTTCGACAGCGCGTAATTCTGTTCGAACGACAGCTGGCGGTAGCGCGCGCGGTCCGACACACCGTTGGCGCGGCTGGCGAAAGTATCGCTGTAGCCGGCGGACAGGAACCACTGCGGCGTCAGCTGGTAGCTCGAGATCAGGCCGGCCGTGTTGAAGATGGCCGTGTCGCGGAAGGCCGAGCGGCTGCCCGCCTGGTACTGCACGTTGCTGGCATTGGCGCCCACCATCCACTTGCCCATGGTGTAGCGCGCGCTGGCGGCGATGAATGCTATGCTTTCCGCCGAGGCGTAGCCCTTGTTGATGGCCGAGATGCCGAAGCTGCCAGATGCGTTGTCGCTCCAGCCGGCGCCATTCTGTCCATTTTTCAGTTTCAGGTAGCCGAGCGCGAATTCGGCCGGCGAGGTGCTGTACTTGACGGCGGCGCTGAAGCTGCTGCCCACGGCATTGCCGTCGGCCGCTTCGCCGAAGCCGTATTGCGCGCTCGCTTGCAGGCCGCGCCAGGCGGGCATGCTGTAGGTGACGGAATTGCTGATGCGCACGGTCGTATCGAGGCCGTCGATATCGCCAGGGTGAGCTCCGGTGGCGCCCGTCAAAACGTTGCTCGATGCCAGGGAGCCAACCAGCAGGTAGTAAGGCGTATACTGCCGCCCGGCCGTCAGGGTGCCGTAGGCGTTCGATTGCAGGCCCACGTAAGCCTGGCGGTTGAACAGGGAGCTGGCCGAACTTTGCGCGCCCGTATCGCTTTCAAAGCCGTTTTCCAGCAGGAACAGCGCCTTCAGGTCACCGCCCAGGTCTTCCACGCCCTGGAAACCGATCTTGCTGGCGGACAAGCTGCCGCTGCGCATGTAAGTGTTCGAATTGCCGCCCTGGTTGCTCGCGTAGGCGGTAGCCGCATCGACCACGCCGTAAATGGTGACATTGCTTTGGGCGCAAACGTTTGCGCCGACGAGCGCGGAGACGGCCAGCGCCGCAGCGCGCATGCATGGTGTGTTCATTTTTTCCTGACTTTCCTGTTTTGTTGTACGCCAGACAAGCATTGCCGCCGCGATGGCGCAATACCGGCTGTGGCGCCGCGTTGCCGCCCCATCCAGCGAACGGGAATCCGCTGTTCTTCTTGATCTGGATCAAGTGGGGCAAATTATACGCTTATTTACTAACATGTAAGTAATTGACTATAGGGCGTAGTCTTATAGCAAAACTGACAGACGCGCGGGCACAAGCCCGGCAGGATGCGGCAATGCGTGGAACGGGCATGGCAAAAGCAGCGGCGGCGCGTGTCGAAAAACACGCGCCCGATGAATGCTCAGGCAAGGAGAAGTTTGGGGTTCAGCGCAGGATGGCGGGCGCCACCGGCAGGGTTTCGAGGGCAATGAAGGCTTCCAGGGTACGCCGCATGTCTTCGAACACTTGCTTGCCGTACGCCGCTTCGAGGTGTTCATATTGCAAGTCAATTAACTTGCCCATTTGCATTAGCAAGCTGGCGCCCGCTTCCGACAGGTGCACCTTGCGGCGGCGCTGGTCGCCTTCGAACTTGCTGCGCCCGATCAAGCCGATTTCTTCCATGCGCGCCAGGATGCCGCTCATGCTGGGACTGGATATCTGGCAGATATTGCACAGCTCGCGCGGTTCCAGGGTGGGGCTTTCGTTCAGCGCGCGCATGATGCGCCACTGCTGCTCCGTCACGCCGAAGTGATTGAGGATGGGGCGGAAATGCTGGAGCAGGCTGTCGCGGGCCTTCAGCAGCAGTTGCGGCATGTTCGGATAACGGATCGGTAGCTGCAAGCGGAACTCCTGGGTGGCCGGCAAATGAGCGTCATTATACGGCCCGCCCAGTGCAAACGGCAGGCCCGCAACGATGTATTTTTCGCTACGTCCGCCCTACCCCACGCCCTTCTCCCTCCTCCTGCGCGTGCCGCTGCACGGACCACAGCACGCCCGCCGTCAGCAAGAGCATCGCCGCCCATTCCAGGGGGCGCGGCATGCGCTGCGCGTAGACGAAGCCGTACAGCAGCGCGAACAGGGTCTCCGACAGGATCAGCTGACCCGACAGGGTGACAGGCACCAGACGCGACGCCAGGTTCCACAGGTAGTTGCCAACTACGGAAGCGCCCAGCGCCAGCAGCAGGCACACCAGCCAGTACCGGTGCCAGTCGCGCGCCGGCGCGTCATCGGCACCACTTGCCTGCTGCAGCGCCAGCGCCACGGCCCCAACGACCAGGGCGATGACGCCGCTGGCCAGGCCATACAGCATGGCCCATTCCACCGAACTGAAATGCGCGTGGCGCTTGAGGAAGCGGGCATTATCGAGCGCATACCAGCTCCAGCAGGCGAGCGCGCCGATGGCGCACAGCACGCCGGCCAGCTTGTGCGCCAGGCTGGCACCGTTTGCACCACCGGCATGGCTGAAAATATCGCAATTGATGCAGGCGATGCCCAGCGCTACCACCAGCAGCGGCAAGGCCAGTTGGCGCAGGGGCAGCGCGCCATGGTCCTTGCGGCCAAAAATCGTCACGCTCAGGGGCAGCAGGCCAATGATCAGCGAAGTGGCCGCCACGCCCGCCAGCTTGACGCCATACGCCAGCAGCAGGTAATACACGACATTGCCGGCCAGCGCCTGGCGCAGCATGGCCAGCCAGTCGCTGCGCCGCAAGCGCCGCAGCAGGGGCAGGAGGCGCGGCAGCATCAGGCCGGCCGCCAGCGCGCCATAGCAGACGTAGCGGCCCACCATCAGCTCGAGCGGAGAAAAATCCGGCAGCAAGACCGGCACAATGAAAACGGCGCCCCAGAAGGCGCCGGCCAGCAAACCACATACGATTCCACGCCACATGCAGCCACACCCGCGTCATTATTTCAAGGACGCCAGTATAGGGTATGCGGCACAGCGCGCAGTGTCCCGTCGTCAGCCCTTCGCCATGCGTTGCTCGGGAATGAAGTGTTCGCGCACAGCCTTGGCCAGCAAGTCCGGCGGCAGCAAACCCTGGCCCAGCAAGAAGTTATTGAAGGCCAGGCGGTCGAATTTCTCGCCCAGCGCCAGCTCCGTTTCCGCGCGCAGCTGCAGGATGCGCGTGTAGCCATAGAAGTAGCTGCCCGCCTGGCCCGGCATGTTGAAGGTGTAGCGGTCCAGCTCCTGGCGCGCCATCGCCTTCGACAGCATCACTTCATCCGTCAGGATGCGGCCCGCCTCTTCGCGCGTGACCTGCCCCAGGTTCAGCATCGGGTCGAGCATGGCGCGCGCCGCGCGCAGCATGCGGAACTGCAGCGCGATGAACTGGCCTTCGGCCGGTTCGTACGGGATCATCTCCGCTTCCGCGTACAGCGCCCAGCCTTCCACGTTGACGCTGTTGAACGCGTACAGGCTGCGCGCCTGCGACACGCCCCGCTCCACCATGGCGCTGAACTGCAGCTCGTGGCCGGGACGGCCTTCGTGCGCGCTCAGGGTCCATGCGGCGCCCGCGAAATTGAAATCGTCATACGCCTCGCCCTTGCCGCTGGCGGCCGGATTGCTGACGGGGAGGACGAACTGGCCGTGCTCTCCCGTATTGCCGATCAGCGGAGGCGGACGCATATGCGGCGCCGGCTGGGCCGCCGATTCGGCGGCGGACGCCAGGCGCATGGTCATGGCGCGCGCAGGGATATCGACCACGCGCTGCCGGGCGATGCGTTCTTCGAGCTGCGTATTGACGCCCTTGTAGTGCGCCTCGAGCTGCTCGTTGGGGATGGAATCGCTTTTCAGCGCGCGCAGCACCTGGCGATAATCAATGCCATCGACACCCTTGAGCGACATTTTCGCCGCCACCACGGGCGCCAGCGCCTGCATGGCGGCGCGCGTTTCCAGGTAGGCCACCTGCGCCCGTTCGACCAGCGCACGCGGCTCGATGTCGATGCCCACCTGTTTCAGGCGGAACGCATACAGCTCGGGCGCCATGCGGAAATCCGTGCGCGACAGGGGCAGCACCACCTGCTTTTCCCACGCCGCATACGCGTTCAACTGCTGCTCCATGGCCGCCAGCGCAGGTTCGGCGCCCGTGATTTTCATGTCGGCAAACAGCTTGCGTATGCCGGCGACATACGTGGGCACGTTTTCCAGCGACTGCTCCACCTGCAGGCGCACGGGTCCCGCCAGGCCAGGCTTGCCGATTTTTTCCGTGAAGCGCGCCTTGGCCTGCTGCGTGATCGGCGTGCTGCCCGGATACTGGCCCACGTAGCGCTGCAGGCGCTCGAGCGCCTTGGCGCGGCGCGCGGCCGGGCGCTGTTCCTGCAGCAGGCTTTGCATGCTGCCGAAGACCATTTGCGGTACATCGACCCACGGCAAGGTGTACTTGGCGTCCAGCTGGGCACCCATGATTTCCTGGTCGACGGCCTGCGTCAGGATCTGCAGATCCTGGCGGACGCGTTCATCTTTTTCTACCGTCAGCTTTTGCTGCAATTGCGCGCGCGCCTGCCGCATGGCCGCCACCTGGCGTTCGACAATATTGGGTCCCAGGTCGGCGGCCAGGCCGTCGTACTGCGCCAGGCCCGTGTCGGAAGCGTTTTCGGGCGAGAACTGCGCCTGCGCCGCCAGCACGATGGCCGCATTGCGGTTGCTGGCCTCGACCCAGGCCGATGCAGCGCTGGCAGTTGCAGGGGCGGCGGCCATGGCGGCCATGGCGGGCATGGCCAGCGCGGCTGCAAGCGCGGCGGCGAGCACGGTCTTGCACAATTGCGGAGTGACGGACATCGGGGTTTCCTTCCTGGCAGAATCGGCGAACAAAACGGCGAACGAAGCGGCCAGTATCGGCGAGCGCCAGGGGACTGTCAATCGGGCGGGGACAGGCCGCACAGGGCGGCCCGTCCCGCTCCTGTCAGTACCCCAAGCCGTAGCCGAACTTGTACAGCGGATGGGCCGTGTCATACGGCACGTCCGATTTCTGCGCCTGCACTTCGGCCATCGACGAGGGCAGTTCGAACGGCAATTTGCCTTGCGGCTTGGCCTTGCCCGTCAGGACATCGAACAGCGCGCCGTCGCTGACGCCAAAGTTGGCGAGGATGGCGCTGGCCTTGTCCTGCACGTTGCCGAGGATGGCCGGACGGTCCAGATACACCGTCACCACCGTCTTCGGCGCATATTTCGCCGCGTTCTTGATCGCCTCGTAGTCGGCGTCGCCATCGACATAGTTCAGGCGGCCCTCGTGCTGCATGCTGCCGAAGATGTAGTTCGGGTGCAGGGTTTCATACGGCGCGGCCACGCGCAGCAGGGCCACGTCCGCTTCCTGTGGCGTGGCCACCACCGTGTAGCCATACTTTTGCGCCACGGCCGCATCGATGCCATACAAATAGACCTTCTTGACACTGGCCGCCAGCGGCAAGACCTTGTCCTTGTTTTCCAGCAGGACCAGCGAGCGGCGCTGGGCCTCCAGGCCTGCTTCGACAAAGTCCGCCTTGCCAACCGTGGCCGCCGCCTTCGCCGCATCGACAAACGGATGCTCGAACAGGCCCTGCTTGAATTTCTGGATCAGGATGCGCCGCGCCGACGCGTTGATGCGCGCTTCCGTCAGCTGGCCCCGCTGCACGGCCTGCGTCAGATACGGCGCTTCCGTCACGCCGCCAAACTGGTCCATCCCCGCCGTGACAGCTTTGACGTAACGCTCCGCCTTGGTGGCGTCTTCCATGCCCCACGGCGTGCCGAAGCCGATGAAGGAAGGCGCCACGCCCGGCGCCGTGCCGTTGCGGCAATTGGCGTCGCAGTCGGAGGTGATGCCCCAGTCGGACAGGATCACGCCTTCAAAACCGTATTTGCCGCGCAGCAAATCCGTCAGCATGGTCTTGCTGAAGCCGGCCGCCACTTGTTCCAGGGTGATGCCATCGATGGTGATATTGCCGTCCGGCAAAGCGTAGGTGGGCATGACGGAGGCCGCCTTGGCCGTGAAGGCGCCCTCGAACGGTTTCACGTGGTAGGCGAAGTTGTTGCCCGGGTAGGTCATGTAGCGGCCATAGTAATTGTGGCCGTCGAAGCCCTCTTTCGTGGCGCCGTAGCCGACCCAGTGCTTGACGACAGCCACCACGCTGCCGTCATGCAAACCCGTATTGCCATCCTGGAAGCCCTCGATATAGTGCTGCACCATGCGCTTGGCCAGGTCGGCGTCTTCGCCAAAGGTGCCGTTGATGCGCGACCAGCGCGGCTCGGTGGCCAGATCGGCTTGCGGCGACAGGGCTTGCGTGATGCCGACGGCCAGGTATTCCTGGCGCGCGATGTCGCCGAAGCGGCGCACCAGCGCATCGTCGCCGATGGCGGCCAAGCCCAGGGTTTCAGGCCACTGCGAAAAGCCGGAGGTAGCCGCGCTGGCGCCCACCGTGTACTGGAAATGGTGGCGCGGGTCCGTGCTGATGGACACGGGAATGCCGTGGCGCGACGTTTCGCTGATTGCCTGCACCTTGTTGTACTGCGCCGCCATGTTGGCCGTGTCGCCCGCCATGCGCGTAATAAACGTGTTGACGTACTGCTTGACGATCAAGTCCTGCAGAGCCGTCAAGTCATACGCGCCGCCCAGGCCGATGCCGGAAGGGTCGGCCACGGTGGGTGCCGTGCCGTGCATCATCAGGCCCGCTTTTTCATCAAGGCTCATGCGCGCCAGCAGGTCGTCGGCGCGCGCCTCGGCTGGCAGGCGCCAGTCTTCGTACGGATCGATCTTGCCGTTGCGGTTCATATCCTTGAACGCATAGCCGTCGACTTTCAACTGGGTGTAAGTGGTGGCGCCGAACACGGGCTGCGTGTATCCCTCGCTGCCGGTGTCGTTGCCGCAGGCGGCCAGGGCAAGCGTGGCGACGCAGCCGGCGACCATGCGGGCCATCGGTTTCATAGTGCAATTCATCATTATCTCCAAGACTGTTTTTGTAGGTATCAAGGCGCGGCGGCAAGGCCGGCCGAAAACAATATAGCGTGAGAATGCGTGAGTTTCTTGACCGCACAGCACGCGTTTTATACCCGCGAGAACAATTTTTGGTTAGACGGCACGACAAGCAACAATCTCCTACAAAGTGCTAACATTTGTGAAAAATTACTACAACAAGCAGAATACGCAGAATAAGCAGGAGGCACCCTTGCACAAACCCGATACGCGCACGGTTTCGAACCGCATCGCGCAGCAATGCGCGCGCGCCATGCAGGCCGATGGACACGACCCCGCCGACTTTTTCCGCCACACGGGCATCACGCCGGCGCAGCTCACGGAACCTGGCGGGCGCATCAACGCCGAGCGGCACCGCCGCATGACGGCCTACGCCCAGCAATTGCCACAGCACCGCGGCCTGCTTGATCTCGACGTGACGCACTGGTTCGCGCATTACTCGGGCATCGCCCACGTCTGCTTCAACCGCCCCACCCTGCGCAGCGCGCTGCACGAGCTGCTGCACTTGCGGGGCCTGATCGGCGAATTCGACTTCATGCTGATGAGCGAGAATGGCACGCGCATCGAGATCGAATACCTGTCCGAGTTCTGCCAGCTGGGGGGCGCCATGCAGGCGCTGGCCAATTTCCGCATGCTGTCGCTGGTCGCGCGCGCCTACGACGAAGGCACGGCCACCGCCTTCCACGCCAGCTTCCGGGGCAAGGCGCCGTGGTTCGCGCCCGCCATTGCCGAGTGCTTCGGCGCCGCCGCCACCTTCGGCCAGGCGCGCAACACGCTGACATTTGACGCGCCGGCGCTGGACCGGCCCTTTGCCCAGTTCAACGCCATGCTGGCGCCGCACGCGCTGCGGCACGCGCAGGGACAATTGCAGCAGTTGCAGGGCGCGCAGCTGTTTTCGGCCCGCGTGGAGCAAGCCATCATCGATTTGCTGGGCCGGCAAGGTGCGGGGGACGCCGACGGCGCCTCGCTGCTGCCGGCCCTGTGCGACGGCCTGGCGATGAACCGCTGGACCTTGCAGCGCCAGCTGCAGCAGGAGCAGACCTCGTTCCGCGCGCTGGAATTGCGCGCCAAGAGCCGCGAATCGCGCCGCCTGCTGCGCGAAACGAACCTGAGCGTGGTGGAAATTGGCGAGCGCCTGGGCTTTTCCTCGCAAAGCGCGTTTACCCGCTTTTTCAAGAACCAGTTCGAACTGCCGCCAGCGCGCTACCGGCAGGATGCGGCTGGAGTTTAACAAGTCCGAAACCCAGGCTCCCCGGGCCAAGCGAGCCTGAAAAATGCCGAGGGCAAGGCGCAGCGACGCAGACAGTACGCCAGTACGGCAAGGAAGCTGCAACGCCGCCATCGGCATTTTCTCAGGCCCGCGTCCCCGGCCCGCTGTTTTCAAGCCTTCTGTGGCCGTATTCTGAACCAGATCGCATACATCGCCGGCAGAAACACCAGGGTCAGCACCGTGCCGGCAAACGTACCGCCGATCAAGGTGTAGGCCAGCGTTCCCCAGAAGACCGAATGGGTCAGCGGAATGAAGGCCAGGATGGCCGCCAGGGCGGTAAGGATCACCGGCCTGGCGCGCTGCACGGTCGCTTCGACGACGGCATCGAAAGGCGCCAGCCCGGCCGCCTCGTTATGGTGGATCTGGCCGATCAGGATCAGCGTGTTGCGCATCAAAATGCCCGACAGTGCGATCAGGCCGACCAGCGCATTGATGCCGAACGGCTGCTGGAACAGGATCAGGGTGGGCACGACGCCGATCAAGCCCAGTGGACTGGTCAGGAAGACCATGACCATGGCCGAAATCGAGCGCACCTGCAGAATGATCATCAGCAGGGTCAACGCCAGCATGATGGGGAACAGGGGCAGCATGGCCTGCGTCGCCTTCGCCGATTCCTCGATCGAGCCGGCCTGCTCGATGCGGTAGCCGCCTGGCAGCGTATCGATGATGGAGCGCAGCTGCGCCGTGATGGCGCCCGACACGTCGGGCGGCTGCATGCCGTCGGCGATGTCGCCACGCACGGTGATCGTCGGCTGGCGATCTCTCCGGCGCAGCACCGGTTCTTCCCAGCGTACCTCCACGGCCCCCACCTGCGACAGCGCGATGCGCTCGCCGTTGGCGCCAGCCAAGGTCAGGTCGGCGATACGGGCCGGGTCCAGGCGCATGTCGCCAGCCGCGCGCGCCACCACCTGCACCGTGCGGATATCTTCACGCACGGCGGTGACGGGTACGCCGCTGAGCAGGAACTGCAGCTGCTGCGCCACGGCGCCTGAGCTCAGCCCCATGGCTTGCAAGCGGTCCTGTTGCAGGCTGAAATGCAGGGTGGGCGTGCGCGTGCCCCAGTCGGTATTGACGGTGCGCATCATGGGACTGGCCTGCATCACGCGCTGCACCTGGCCGGCGATGGTGCGCAGCACCTCGGGGTCCGGGCCGCTGACGCGGTAGGCGACGGGAAACGGCGAATACGGGCCGAACACCAGTTGCGTGACCCGCACGCGCGCCTCCGGCGCCAGGCCGGCGGCTACGGCCACGCGCAAACGCCGCTTGAGGGTGTCGCGCGCTTGCTGGCTGTCGGTGCGCACGACGATCTTGGCAAACGAAGGATCGGGCAATTCCGGTCCCATCGCCAGGTAAAAGCGCGGTGCGCCCTGGCCGACATAGGCCGTGACGATCTTCGCCTCGGGCTGGCGCGCCAGCCAGGCTTCCACTTTCGCCGCCGCGCCGCTGGTCTGCCCGATCGCGCTGCCGTAAGGCAGTTGCACTTCGATCAGCACTTCAGGACGGTCGGAGATGGGGAAAAACTGCTTCTTGACGACGGCCATGCCCAGCACGGCCAGCACGAACAGGCCGATCACGGTGGCGAACACCAGCCATTTGCTGGCGATCACGCGTCCCAGCAGGCGGCGAAAGCGGTGGTAGCGCGGCGTGTCGTACAAGGCATCATGGCCGCCGGCGACCTTTTTCAGCTCGGGCAGGAGCTTCACGCCCAGGTAAGGTGTAAACAACACAGCCACCACCCACGAGGCGATCAGGGCGATGCCGACGATCCAGAACATATTGCTGGTGTACTCGCCGGCGCTGGAGCGGGCAAAGCCGGTGGGCATGAAGCCGACGGCCGTGACCAGGGTGCCCGCCAGCATGGGCGCGGCCGTATGGCTCCAGGCATAGGCGGAAGCGGCAATGCGGCTGTAGCCCTCTTCCATCTTGACCACCATCATCTCGATGGCGATGATGGCGTCGTCCACCAGCAGGCCCAGGCCCAGGATCAGGGAACCGAGGGTGATGCGATCGAAATTCTTGCCTGTCGCGGCCATCACGATGAACACGACGGCAAGGGTCAGCGGCACGGCGGCGGCAACGACGATGCCGACGCGCCAGCCCATGCTGACAAAACATACCAGCATCACCACCAGCAGCGCGGCGAGGAACTTGAGCATGAATTCATCCACGGCCGCGCCGATATTGACTGCCTGGTCGGTGACCCTGGTCAGGCTCATACCCAGCGGCATTTCAGTGCCGATGGCCGTCACTTCCCGCTCCAGCGCCTTACCCAGGTCCAGGCCATTCCAGCCATCGCGCATGACCACGCCCAGCAGCAACGCCGGCTCGCCGCCATTGCGCACCATGAAGCTGGCCGGGTCCTCGTGGCCGCGACGTACGGTGGCGATATCGGACAGGGCCAAGGTGCGGCCCTGCGCCACCACCGGCGTGTCGCGGATCTTTTGCAGCGCGTCGAGCGCGCCGTCGAGGCGGATGAACACTTGCGGCCCCCGCGTCTGCACCGAACCGGCTGGCGTGAGCGCATTCTGGCCATGCAGCGCCGCAAACACGTCCTGCGCCCTGATGCCCAGGGTGGCCAGGCGCTCCTGGGAAAACTCGACATAGATGCGTTCGGCCTGCTCGCCGATGATATTGACCTTCTTCACGCCCGGCACGTGCAGCAGGCGCTGACGCAAGGTTTCAGCCTCGCGCACCAGCAGGCGCTGCGGCTCGCCCCGCGCCTTGAGCGCAAACAAGGCAAAGGTGACGTCCGCGTATTCGTCGTTGATCATGGGGCCGATGACGCCGGACGGCAGGTTGGCCGCCTCGTCGCCCGCCTTCTTGCGCGCCTGGTAAAACTCGGCCTGCACCTGGTCGGGCGGCGTGCTGTCGAGCAGGGTAAGGGTAGTGAACGCCAGGCCGGGCGTGGTATAGGTTTCGGCGCGCTCGTACCAGCGCAGCTCCTGCAGGCGCTTTTCGATCTTTTCGGCCACCTGGTCCTGCATTTCGCGCGCGCTGGCGCCTGGCCAGGCGGTGACGATGGTCATCACCTTGACCGTGAAGGCCGGGTCTTCCGCCCGTCCCAGCTTGAAGAAGGACAACAGGCCGGCCAGCGATATCAGGCAGATCAGGAACAGCGTGACGGAACGCTCGCGCACGGCCAGCGCCGACAGGTTGAAGCCCCCGCTCATGGCCGCGCTCCCGCGCCCGCTTGCTCAAGTGCGACCTGCTCGCCGTCGCGCAGCAGGTGGGCGCCCAGCGCGACGATGCGTTCGCCGCTTTTGAGCTGGCCGCTGACGTCGGCGCCATCATCGTGCAGGCGGCGCACCTTGACGGGCCGCCAGGCCAGCCGCGCCGGCTCGCCCTGGATCAGCCACACGCCCGGCCCCTTGCCCCCGTCGTGCAGGGCCGCGAGCGGTACCCGTACGGCATCGCCGGCATCGGCGCTACCGGCAATGCGCACCGTGACGGTGGCGCCCAGCGGCGCGCCCGACAGCGCTGCATCGAGCACATAGCGCGCCTCGAAGGTGCGCGTTTGCCGGTCCGCGTTCTGCGACAACTGCCGCAGCGTGGCCGGCACGCTGGCGCCCGGCCTGCCAAACAGCGTGGCCTGGGCGGTCGAACCAAGCGCCGGGCGCAAGGTTTCCGGCAGCTGGATCGCCGCTTCGCGCCGCCCGTCATGGGCCAGACGCACCGCCGGCTGGCCGGCAGCGAGCACCTGGCCCGGTTCGGCCAGCGTATCGGTCACGATGCCATCGGCATCGGCCAGCAGCACCGCGTAGCGCAGCGCATTGCGCGCCACTTCGGCCTGGGCTTCGGCTGCCTTGAGCTGGGCCGCAGCGGCGTCGGCCAGCGCCCTGACCTGGTCGTAGGCTGATGCCGAGATGGCGCCGGTGCCGCGCAAGTCGCGGTAACGGGCTTCCTCGTCGGCCGTCTGGCGCGCGCGGGCGCGCTCGGCCGTGACCGCGTCCTGGCGTGCCTGGGCCAGCAGTTGCAAGTCCTGCGCATCGAGGCGCATCAAGGCCTGGCCCCGCCGCACGGCCTGGCCGGCATCGACCAGGCGCTCCTGCACCTTGCCGGCGACCCGAAAACCCAGTTCGCTTTGCACGCGTGGCGCGACCACGCCGGTAAAGCTGCGCGCACCCGACTCGGCACCCTGCACCGTGACGGCGCGCACCAGCGGCATGGCGGTACGCGGATCGGCTTGCGCCTTCTCGCCGCAGGCGGTCAGGCCCAGGGACAAGGCCAGGGGCAAGGCGGAGATGACAGCAGATGAGGCAAGACGGCGCCAGCGCATAAGAATCCCATGAACGAATTGAACAGGGTTCTCATTTTGGTACTAGTGACCAAATAAGTCAACAGTCACAAACCGGCGTTGTGACTAGGGTGACAAGCTGCGCAACACCAGGCTGGACAATTGTGCCGGCGCCGTCTCGCTCGTCTCCAGGCTGTGCTGCAGCAGCAAGGGATTGATGTAGGGGCGCATCACCAGGTAGATCGCGCTGGCTGTTTCGTCGAGCGGCGTCTTGCGCTCGAAGTCACCAGTCTTGCGGCCCTGCTGCAAGATATCCTGCAGCAAGGCGCCCATGGCCAGCTCATAGGCCTGCACCGTCGGCCAGCGCCCGGTGGCGGCCGAGGCGGCGATGTCGTACAGCTTGCGGTCCTGGAAGAACAGCCGCAGGCTGGCCTCGACGCTGGCCTTGAACATGCGCCGCAGCTTCTCTGGCGGCTGGGCGGCGGCATCCACCGCCGCCCTGACCTCGGTTTCGATCTGGCGCAGGCAGTTGCCGCAGATATGCTCGCCGATGGCTTGCTTGGACTCGAAGAACTTGTAGATATACGCCTTGGAAAAGCCGATGGCCTTGGCCAGGTCGGACACGGTGGTCTTTTCGTAGCCATACAGGCTGAAATATTCGGTGGCGGCGACGACGATCTGCTCGCGCACGTCGTGGCCGGCCGGGCCGCGCGCGGGCGACGGCATTGTTGGATGCAGTGTGGTGTGGTTCATGGCAACAGCTTAACGCGCCACGCCAAAATGTACAATCAGTGACCAAAATGTATTATAGTCACAAATCATTCCCTTTTTGACGAACAGGACGATCCCCATGCCCATCCCGCCCCTTCTGCGCCTCCCCCTCCTGCTGCTTGCAGCCGGCCTGGCCGCCGGCTGCACCGCCGGTGCCGATTACCAGCGGCCCGCACTGCCGCAAGCGGCGCAGTATCTGCACCAGTCGGCAGTCGGCTTGCGCCAGGACGCCGATGCAGCCGATCTGCGGCAGTGGTGGACGGCGTTTGGCGATCCGCACCTGACCCGCCTGGTGACGCTGGCACTGGCGCAAAACCTCGACCTGGCGCAGGCGGCGGCCAGGGTGCGGCAGGCGCGCGCAGCGCTGGGCGCGGCCGACGCCGCCTTGCTGCCTTCCGCCAATCTCGATGGCCAGACCGCGCGCGCCTATCAATCGGTGCAAACGCCGCTGGGCAAGGTGCTCAATGCCGCGCCGGGATTTGCGCGCGCCGGCAGCGCGCATGAAGTCAACCTGGAAGCGTCGTGGGAAATCGACCTGTTCGGAGGCCTGCGCCGCGAACGCGAAGCGGCGCGCGCCGACTACGAGGCAACGGCAGCGGGATGGGCGGCGGCGCGGCTGGCCGTGGCGGCGCAGACGGCCGACTTGTACCTGACCATCCAGGGCCTGCAAACGCGGCGCGATCTGGCACGCAGGCAGGTCGACACCCAGGCGGCGGCGCTGGACATCGCGGCGCTGTTGTATGGCAAGGGGCTGGTGAACGAGCCGGCGCTGCGGCAGGCCGAGGCGGCACTGGCGCAGGCGCGCGCGGCCATGCCGGGCCTGGAAACGGCGCGCGACGTGGCACTGCATGCGCTCGACGTGATGCTGGGCGCGGTGCCCGGCACCCATGGCCACGAACTGCCCGCCAGCGGCATCATCGCGGTCGCGCCGCGCATCACGGCCGGCGGTACGCCAGGCGACCTGCTGCGGCGCCGGCCCGACCTGATCGTGGCCGAGCGGCGCCTGGCCGCGGCGAGCGCGCGCACCGGCGCGCAAGTGGCCGAGTATTATCCCAAACTGAGCCTGGGCGCCCTGCTCGGCAGCACCACCGCCGGCGGCTCCCTGTTTGCCAGCGGCTCCGGCCAGGCCGCGGGCGTACTCGGCATGCGCTGGCGCCTGTTCGATTTCGGCCGCATCGCTGCACAGATCGACGCCGCCCGGGGCCAGGAAGCCGAGTTGCTGGCGGCTTACCGGCTGGCCGTGCTGCATGCCACGGAAGACGTGGAGAATGCCTGTTCGGCACTGCTCGGATACGAACAGCAGGCAGGCCTGCAGGCGCAAAGCGTCGAAGCGCTGGAGCGCGCGCGCGCCGCTGCGCTGGCGGCCTTCCACAAGGGCGTGGTCGGCCGCCACGATGTGCTGCAGGCCGACGCCCAGCTGTTGCGGGCCGAGGATGCGCGCGCGCAGGCGCAAACGGCGGCCGCGCGCGCGGCGGTCGCCACCTACAAGGCGCTGGGCGGCGGCTGGCAGGCACCGGCGCCTGTGGCCCTTGCTGCGCGGTAAAGCCGGGACAGCGCTCAGAAAAAGTGGCGCACGCCCGCCATCACGCCATTCTGCGTGCGCCCCGCGCCCACGGTGCCGCCCGCGTCCAGCGCCACGGCAGCCGCGCCATCGTTATCCATGCGGCCGATGGCGCTGTAGACGGCCGTGCGTTTGGATAAATGATACGTCAGGCGCGCGGTGGCCAGGGTGGCATCGTTCGGGCTGTGCTTCACGGCCAGCCTGGCGAGCTGTCCATCGAGGACCAGCGTGGGAGCGACCGGCCAGGCCGCGCCCACATACAGCAGCTGCGAATCAACTGGCCCCGTGGCGGCGCGGATGCTGCGCTCGATGATGCCGCCGCCGATTTTCAGCTTATCAACCATGGCATAGGCGCTGGCGATCACGCGGCGGTCGAAGTTGCGGCTCGACGTGAGGCCGTTGGCCGCGCCCGCGTTGCCGTACATGATGTCGTACGACGCCGTGGCGCCATAGCGGCCCGTGTCGTAGCCCAGCAAGGCGGTGATCTGGCGGCAAGCCTTGGCATTGCCCGCCACTTCGCCCGCGCAGCCCGTGGCCGCCGGCCCGCCCGCCGCCGAGGCGTCGCGCCCCAGGCTGTAGGTGGCGCCCACGGTCACGTTGGAAAACGTGCCCAGGTAGCCGATGGCGTTGTCGCTGCGCGCATTCGGCAGGTACAGATCGAGGCTGCTGATGGAAAACAGGGCCGGGCCCATGATGTCGGACTTTTGCGTGGCCCAGAACGACATATTCATTTGCCGTCCCAGCATCACGCTGCCATAACGCCCCTTCAAGCCCACGTACGACTGGCGGCCGAACAGTCTCCCGCCCTGCCCCGCGATGCCCGTGTCGACGCCGAAGCCCGATTCCAGCGCAAAGATCGCCTGCAAGCCGCCGCCCAGGTCTTCCACGCCCTTGAAACCGAAGCGCGACGGCAGTGAACCCGTCAAGGTGGGCACTTTGACCATGCTGTCGCCGGCCGCATTGACATTGCTTGTGTAAGCCACGGAGCTGTCGAGCACTCCGTACAGGGTGACGCCGCTTTGCGCGTAAGCGCCTGTGGTCACGCTGCAGGCGCACGCGCCCAGCAGCGCCAGCGCAGTCAGCTTGCGTGTGGCGTTGATTTTTCTCATGCTTGTCTCCGTTTATGGTGGTTTTTATTCTGCGTCTGGCTGTGCATCCGGGTGCGCGTGCTGGAACGCCGGCAGCGCCTCGCAGTGCGCGACGATGCGCAGGATCGTGGGATACAAAGCCAGGTCGCACTGGAAGCGCCGCGCGTTATACACCTGCGGCACCAGGCAGCAATCGGCCAGGGTCGGCGTGTCCCCATGGCAGAACATGCCCGTATGTGCGCTGCTCGTCAGCTGCGCTTCCAGCGCGGCCAGCCCCAGGTGCGTCCAGTGCTGGTACCACGCGTTCTTCTGCTCCTGCGACAGGTCCAGGGGTCCCGTCAGGTAATTGAGGACGCGCAGGTTGTTCAGCGGGTGGATGTCGCAGGCGCAGACCATGGCCAGCTGGCGCACGCGGGCGCGCCCCAGGGCGTCGGCCGGCAGCAGTTTTTGCCCCGTCTGCGTCTCGTCCAGGTATTCGATGATGGCCAAGGATTGCGTCAGCACGGCGCCGCCGTCCTCCAGCACGGGCAGCAGGTGCTGCGGGTTCAGGCTGGAAAACGCGGGCGTGAACTGCTCGCCGCCATGGCGGCTCAGATGCACATAGGCCGTGTCGGCGTGCAGCTGCTTCAGGTTCAGCGCGATGCGCACGCGGTAGGATGCGGAGCTGCGGTAATAGCCATGCAGTTTCATACGGTGCTCTCTTTCAAGGTAGCGGGAACGGCGCTGGCGGCAGTCCGGGTGCGCATCAAACGCCCCATGGCCAGCAAGGCCAGGGACGCCAGCACGGCCGGAATGGCCAGCAGGAAGAAGATGGTTTCGTTATCGAGTTTTAAGGTCAGCATCAGGCCGCCGGCCATGGAACCGAGCACGGAACCGCTGCGTCCCACGGCGGCCGCCCAGCTGACACCCGTGGCGCGGCTCGACGTGGGATAGAAGGCGGCGGCCAGCGCATTGGCGCCCACTTGCGAGCCGCTCACGCCGAAACCCACGCCGAACACGGCCAGCACCAGCACAGCCAGGCTGCTGCCCGACAGGGCCACGACGACGATGCAGCCGGCGGCGGCCAGGTAGGCGATGCTCAGCACTTTATGCGGGCTGTGGCGGTCCATCCAGCGCCCCAGCATGATGGCGCCGACGGTGCCGCCCACCTGGAACATCATCGTCACCAGCGAGGCGTTCGACAGGGACAGGCCATTGCCACTCAACAGGGTCGGCATCCAGCTCGACAGCAGATAGATGATCAATAGACTCATGAAAAACGTGGACCACAGCAGCAAGGTGCCGCCAATCACGCCCGGGCGGAACAATTCGGCCATGGGCGAGCCGGCGAGTTTTTTATCGCTGACGACGAGGCGCGGCAAGGCGGCCAGGGTGGGCGCAATGCGGCGCACGATGTTCAGCACCTGGTTGCCGTCGCGGCCTTTCAGCACCAGCCAGCGCAGCGATTCGGGCAGCGCCAGCAGCAGCACGGGCACCAGCAGCAGCGGCAAGGCGCCGCCAAGCATCAGCACGCCGCGCCAGCCGATCAGGTGCAGCAGCTGCGCCGAGGCCAGGCCGCCCAGCGCGGAACCGATGGTAAAGCCGCAGAACATCATGGTCACCAGGCCGGAACGGCGCTGCTGCGGGCAGTATTCGGACGTCATGGTCACGGAAGTGGGCATGGCGCCGCCCAGGCCCAGCCCCGTCAAAAAGCGCAGCACCAGCAGCATCGTCAGATCCGTCGACCAGGCCGACAGCAGGCTGGCCGCGCCGAAAAACGCCACGGAAACGATCAGCACGGGACGCCGGCCGTAGCGGTCCGCCAGGGGGCCGAACAGGAACGAGCCGGCCATCAGGCCAAACAGTCCGGCGCCGAACAGGGGCGCCAGCGCGGCGGGCGTCAAGCCCCATTCGGCGCGGATGGCGGGCGCGATGAAGCCGATCGAGGCCGTGTCGAAGCCGTCGATGGCGACGATCAAAAAGCATAGCCAGAGGATCAGCTTCTGGTAGCGGGAAAACGGGTGGCTGTCGAGGAAGTGCTGGACGTCGGTGCCGGCGTGGGTAGTCATGGTCTTGTCTCCGTTGTTATTGTTCGCTGGGGCTGCGCGATCTGTGCCGCGCTGGCCCGATGGTGTTTACTGCACGGCGACGGTGATCGGCGTCAGCCCGGCGATGCGCGCCTCCATGGTTTGCCCGCGGGTGACGGCGCCCACGCCTTCAGGCGTGCCCGTCATGATGATGTCGCCCGGCTGCAGCTCGAACAGGGTCGACAGATTGGCGATGACTTCATTGACGGACCAGATCAGGTGCGTGA
The DNA here is from genome assembly GCF_030397665.1 of Janthinobacterium sp. SUN073. GTDB lineage: Bacteria > Pseudomonadota > Gammaproteobacteria > Burkholderiales > Burkholderiaceae_D > Janthinobacterium. The sequence continues at coordinate 469,295 of NZ_JAPUBT010000002.1, forward strand.
GGTCGCTCGTCTGCACGATTTTTCCATCCACTTCCAGCACGATGGCGCCCGTGCTGATCTCGCCGGATACCGCGATGGGCGTGAGCGCGCCGATGGGGGCCGAATAGTCGAAAGCCTTGCCGATCTCCCACGGGCGGCCCTGTTCGCGCATGCGCATCTGCAGGTCGCGCCGCGTCATGTCCAGGCCCACGCCGTAGCCGAAGATGTGCGACGCCGCGTCCTCCAGGGCGATATTGCTGCCGCCCTTGCCGATGGCGACCACCAGCTCGATTTCGTGGTGGTAGTTCGACGTCTGCGCCGGATACGGCACGGTGGCCGTCACGCCGGGTGGCACGGGCACGACGGATTGGTCGTCATTCGGCTTGCAAAAGAAGAATGGCGGTTCGCGGTCAGGGTCAAACCCCATTTCACGCGCATGGGCTGCGTAGTTGCGGCCCACGCAGTAGATGCGGCGCACGGGAAACTGGCTGTCCGTACCAAGGATGGGCAGGCCGGCGATGGCTTGGGGTTCAAAAATGAAGTTGGTCATGATGGGTTCCTGTTAATGGTCTTAACCCCAAGGCAAGGACTGGGGTCGGACCCTCAGGGTCCGACCCCGGCTCTTTACGGGGTTGGCAAAAAAATAGAGTTAGTCAATCAAAAACTGCTCGCGCAGCACGCCCATCGCTTGCTGCACGGGGCGGTCGGAAAAACTGAACAGCACGACGTCGTCCTGCGGGCAGTCAAAGGAGACAAGGGCCCACGACGGCACGACGAAGGTGTCGCGCGGGGCGAAGTCGAATACCTGCACACCGATCGTCACCTTGCCGTGGCCTTCGACCACGCTGTAGACGGTGCCATCGGTGCTGCGCGCGCGCTTGCCCTTGAAACCCTTGGGCAGCAGCTGCATGAAGGTCGCCATGGTGGGCATGGGCGAGCCGCCCGTCAGCGGGTTCGTGTAGCGCAGCTTGTAGCCGTGCCAGTCGTCGATGGCGTCGGTGCGCGACAACAGGTCCAGCGCTTCGCGCGAACGGACATACGGGTAGTTGAAGATGGGCGAGGTAGCGCCCTGGTGCAGCGACTTGACGGGCGCCATGTTGTAGCCGTAGCGGGCGAAGCTCTGGCCTTCCGGGCGGCTGACCGTCTGGCTGTCCTGCGTATCGTTTTCCGCGAAACCGGAATCGAAATAGCGCAGCATGGGAATGTCGAGGCCATCGAGCCACACGACCGGCTCGCAGACGCCGTCGACGCCCAGGTTGCCATGGTCATGCCAGGTCCACGACGGGGTGATGATGAAGTCGCCCGGGTGCATGGTGGTGCGCTCGCCCGCCACCGTCGTATAGGCGCCCTGCCCGCTCACGACAAAGCGCAGCGCGGACTGGCTGTGGCGGTGCGAGGGTGCCACTTCGCCGGGCAAGATCAGTTGCAAGCCCGCGTACAGCGATTGCGTAATCGACGAGCGGCCCGGCAGGGCGGGATTTTCCAGCACCAGCACTCTGCGCACGGCTTCGTGGGCGGAGATGACTTCGCCGGCGCGCGCCAGTTGCGGCGCGATGTCCGCATAACGCCACAGGGCCGCCGCATACGGCGCCGTCGGATGCGGCGGCACCAGGGTGTGCAGGGATTGCCACAGCGGCGACAGATGCATGCCGCTCAGGGCTGCATATAAAGCTTCGCGTTCGGGCGTTTGATGGGAAGTCATGCTGCCTCCTTCTCGGTGGTGGCCAGGCAGGTTTGCGCCGTCCAGCCATACAGCCAGGCCAGCGCTTCATGGAATTGCGCGGGCGTGCGTCCGCGCCACAAATCGTTGCGCACCAGGCGTTCGACGCCTTTGGCGTGGTACAAGCGACCCATTTCGCGCGCCGACAGCACGACCCTGGCCGTGCGGGCGATGCGCGAGGTTTGATACAGCTGGAAGGCGGCGGCCATGTCGAAATCGCAGGCGCGCACGGCTTCGCCCAGGGTGACGGCATCTTCCAGCGCCATGCAGGCGCCCTGCGCCAGGTATTGCAGCATCGGGTGGGCCGCGTCGCCCAGCAAGGTCATGCGCTGCGTGCTCCAGTTGGCGACGGGGTCGCGGTCGGCTGTGCTCCAGCGTTTCCAGCTGGTCGGCTTGTGCAGCAGCTGGCGCGGCTGCGCGTGGACGCCGTCGAAGTAGGACAGCACTTCTTCCTTGCTGCCGTCCGTGACGCTCCACGCTTCCTGCTCGCGGCTGTGGAAGGTCACCACCAGGTTGTATTGCTCGCCATTGCGCAGCGGGTAGTGCACGAGGTGGCAGTTCGGCCCGGCCCAAACGACGGGCGCGTTCCAGCGCAGGTCGGCCGGCATGTCGGCGGCCGGCACCACGGCGCGGTACACCACGTGGCCGGAGACGCGCACCTTGTCGCCCACGATGCGCTCGCGAATGACGGATTTGACGCCATCGCAGCCGATCAGCACATCGGCGCGGAAGCTGCGCCCCGCCGCATCGACCACGGTGACGCCGTCCGCATCTTCCACGACGTCCGTCACCAGCGAGGACGTCACAAAGGTAATCAGCGGCGAAGTGCGCACGGCGTCGAGGATGGCGCCATGGATATCGGCGCGGTGGATGACGGCGTAGGGATTGCTGAAGCGCTGGCGGAAGGCCGCATCGACGACGAAAGTGCCTACCTCGGTCGCGTCGACGGCGTCCATCATCACCAGGCGTTCCGTGAAGACAGCCTTGGCGCGCGTGCGTTCGCCCACGCCCAAGGCATCGAGCGCGGCGAAGGCGTTGGGCGCCAGCTGGATGCCGGCGCCGATCTCGCCCAGGGTCGAGGCCTGTTCCAGCACGGTGACGGCCAGCCCCAGGCGCGACAGGGACAGGGCGGCGGCCATGCCGCCGATACCGCCGCCGACGATCAAGACCGACGGTTTGTGGGTAGCTTCCATTTCTTTCCTCCAATTGATCTGTGTGCTTGCGCGATGCACGTTTGCCGTGCTCTTGGTATGGCAAGCAGTGTGCCGACAGGTCAATATTTGGTAAAGCGATGGAATACAATAACAACAATCACATTTTTAAATAATGGTGGAATCCTCTTATGTCGCGCTTCGATATCGAACTGCTGTTCATCTTTGACGAGATCTATAAAAGCCGCAATGTGACGCGCGCGGCGGAAAACCTGGGCTTGCCGCAATCGACGGTGAGCATCGGCCTGGGGAAATTACGCACGCATTTCGGCGACCGCCTGTTCGCGCGCACCTCGAAAGGCATGGAGCCGACGCCGCGCGCGCAGAACGCGGTGCAGGACGTGCGCGCCGCGATTGCCGCCTGGCAGCATGCGCTGGCCGACCAGCCCGTGTTCGACCCGGCCGCCAGTACGCGCGAATTTGCCATCTGCATGACGGACATCAGTGAAATCGTGCTGCTGCCCACGCTGCTCAACCACCTGCAGCAGATCGGCCCACACATCACGCTGGACGTGTCGAAGATCGCCACCGACACGCCGGCGCGCCTGGAGGGGGGCGAAGTGGACCTGGCCGTGGGCTTCATGCCGCACCTGGAATCGGGGTTTTATCAGCAGAAACTGTTCGACCAGCATTTTGTCTGCCTGGCGGCCAGCAGCCACCCGCGCATCCGCGACACGATTACTGTGGAAGAGTTCCTGCAGGAAGGGCATATCGAAGTGAAAAGCTCGGGCACGGGCCATTCCATCGTGGAGAAGGTACTGGCGGGGGCCGGCGTGCAGCGGCGCATCGTGCTGAAACTGCCCAGCTTCCTCGGCGTGTCGCGCATCGTCGCCGAAACCGAGTACATCGTCACGGTACCGTACCGCTACGCGCTGCAAATGCGGGACCACGAAGCGTTCCGCATCCTGCCCCTGCCCGTGGCGCTGCCCAGCTTTTCAGTCAAGCAGCACTGGCACGAGCGCTACCATGAAGATGCGTCGAACCGCTGGCTGCGCCAGACGATGGCGCAGCTGTTTGGGGCTGGCGACGCGACAACGTTGCCTATTGAGTAATTTTCCCCCATGCTGGCAAGCCTTGTCCTTACATTCCATTGAGGAAGTGATCGGCTTCCTGATGTTCGTCTCGCCCGACGCCGATGATGCGCCCGGCTACTACCAGATCTGGCGCTTCATGATCGATCACCGGCGCCAGGGGCAAGGCCATGGCCGCGCCGCCCTCGCCCTGGCGCTGGCGGAAATCCGCGCCCGCCCGGACGCGCGCAGCATCGAAATTTGCTACAAGCCCAGCAATGCCAATGCGAAACAGTTCTATGCCAGCATGGGTTTCGTGGAAAAAGGCTTGGATGCGGATGGCCATGACATGCTGGCCGTCATTAATCTAGCTTAACTGAGCTGGCCTGACTGTCCGGCGTCGCGCCCGCATCGGCCCTGGCATCGAACGCCAGCCGCGCCGCATCGATGGCGTCGCGGTGGCCGTAGGCCCAGGCGCCCAGGGCGCTGATGGGGATCAAGAGCGAGCGGCCCAGGTCCGTCAAGGCGTAATCGACGCGTGGCGGCACGGTGGGAAACACCGTGCGCGTCACGAGACCGTCGCGCTCCAGACCCCGCAAGGTCAGGGTCAGCATGCGCTGCGAGATGCCGCCGATCAGGCGGCGCATCTCGTTGAAGCGCTTGGTGCCATTGCCCAGCAACATCACCACCATCACGCTCCATTTGTCGCCCACGCGCGTGAGGATATCCGTGATCGGCCGGCACGAGTCGGCCACGCCCGCATGGCCGCCATGGTCGCGCATGCGCCGTTCCAGCTCGGCGCCGCGCGCGGCCACCTCGCCCATAGTCACATCCGTGTGCCCCAGTGTGGAAAAAGTGCCTTCTTGTGCGTTCATTTGATAGTCACTATATTTACCTCGGTTACAAAAACATACCACCCGATCATACCATCCAAGAAGGCTCACATGAACATCCTGCATATCGATTCCAGCATCCTCGGCGAGCATTCCGTCAGCCGCCAGTTGTCCGCCGCCATCGTGGCCCGCCTGCAAGCGGCCGCGCCTGGCGCCACCGTCCACTACCGCGACCTGGCCGCCCAGCCCTTGCCGCAATTCACTGCCGCCCCCAGCGCCACCGAGGGCGTAGCACTATCCGCCGCGCTGGAGCAAGTGCTGGCCGCCGACGTCATCGTCATCGGCGCGCCCATGTACAACTTCGCCATCCCCAGCCAGCTCAAATCGTGGCTCGACGCGCTGGCCGTGCCCGGCAAGACGTTCCAATATGGCGCCAATGGCCCGGAAGGTTTGCTGGGCAGCAAACGCGTGATCATCGCCTCGACGCGTGGCGGCTATTACGGCGCCGACACGCCGATGGCCGCCCTGGAACACCAGGAAAGCCATCTGCGCGCCTTCCTCGGCTTCCTCGGCATCACGCAGATCGAGATCGTGCGCGCCGAAGGCGTCAAGGTCAGCGACGCCGCCAGGGCGCAAGCATTAGCGGGCGCCTTTGAGCAGATCGGCGCGTTGCAGGCGGCGTAGGTTCAGCTTGATTATCTGGCTGCGGCGGAAACTGTTTCGGCGCAGCCAGGCTGGGCATGGCGGGCAAGAATGATCAAACTACGCTAAGCTGCACCCGCCCCACCACTCTACAAGGACCACCATGACCCTGATCGTCGTCGCCACCATCGATGCCCAAGCTGACCATATCGACGCCGTGCGCGCCGCATTGGAAGCCGTCGTACCGCCCAGCCGCGCGGAAAGCGCCTGCCTGCGCTACGAATTACACCTCGACAACAAGATTCCCACGCGCTTCATCATGCTGGAAGAATGGACCGACCAGGACGCGCTGACGGCGCATTACGCGACGCCCCACTTCAAGGCGCTGGTGGCCGCCGTGGGCGACAAGACCGTCAAGATCGACGTGGCCGAGTTGAGCAAGCTGAAGTAACCGCACGGCAGCGTTCAATCGCGCGTTCCCCAAAGAAAGTTGCCACTTATAATATGGCAACTTTTTTTTATGGCCATCATGATTCCATTCTCCCGCATACACGGCGCCCTCGCGGCGGCCGCCTTCACCGTTTGTGCCGGCACCGCCGCGCAAGCGCCCATGCCCAAGCTCGTGGGCGAATACAATCTGCTCTCGTCGACGACCGTGCCGCCCAGTACCTGGGGCTATTCCAAGGCCCGCGTGTCGATCAAGCAACTCGATGACCATCACTTGCTGATCCTGCTCGCCTGCGAATGGAAGCGCGAACCGAAGGCCGTCTGCGGCGACTATTTCTATGCCCAGTGGCGCGATGACGGCCTGTATCTGCAGGACATGAACACGTTTGCCATGCGCCTGTACTTCGATCCCGCCACGCGCAAGCTCACCATCATTTCGCGCGGCGCCGACGCCAGGCAGAGCGTGCGGCACGAAGTGTTCGGCACGACGACCGCGCCGCTGGTCGATACCGCCCTCGTGCGGCGCATGAAGCGCGAGCAATCGAATGCCGACAGCAAGGAAAACCGGCGCGTGTTCGGCCCCTACACCAAGTGGGACTACCAGGAAAACCGCATCGAATTCCAGCGCCAGGACTTGACGGCACCGTGATGGCGCGCCTGATCCAGCCCATGCGGCGCCAGTTGCTGCGCCTCGCCGGCGCCGTGCTGTGCTCGCCCGTGCTTGCGCGCGCGGCCGACAACGACCTGCCCCGCGCCGTGCGCCAGCGCATCGTCGCCACCCTCGACGCACCGCTGCCCAAGATACTCAATGTGCAGCACCTGGCGCTGATACGGCGCTTCAACATCGGCTGGTCGCCCGTGGAAAGCGGCGCGCCCATGCTCAATCCGGCCTACCCGCTGGGCAAGGGAGATACCGTGGCACTGGCCATGCAAGCCATCGCCAGCAAGGATGCGGCACTGGCCGCCCAGCGCCTGATGGAAGCGTCGCTGCTGCTGCCCCACTTCGTGCAGATGGCCGACCTGAAACCGGGCAGCTATGCCAATGGCAAGGCGCCGTTTACCTTGACCGCCCGGCATCTGGCGCTGCTGCGGCAACAGTCGTGGATGACGCCGGAAATGCTGGGCATGGGTGCGGAAGACTACCTGGCCGAAGGCTACTGGCCCACCCCGTCCGTCGATGGCAAGCGCCCGTATGGCGACTTCACGAATTACCCGGTGGAAATGGCGCAAGTGCTGGGCCTGCCCGTGCGCCAGCAGGCGGACGGCAGCCTGGCCATCACGCCCGCGCTGAGATCGGAAATGAAAGCGCTGCACCAGCAGACCATGCCTGCGTTGCAAGTGTTCGTGCGGGAAGCGGGCTTGCGGCGTAATACACTATGAAGTCGGCGAGCATCAAGGCCACAAGCATCGCAGTTATCGCTCCAGGCTCTTGCCGCTCACTCCTTATTCAGGAAAAATCCGACAGGAAACAGGCACTTGAGCTCCGCGCGCCGTCGTAAAAACATTGGGAAGTCATTTTCAACATCCTCGATACTTTCCGTTACCCTGACCAGGATACCCTCACCCATCTGTTCCACGAAAAATCCAGCGGCCAGCAGCCGCTCCACATCGATGCGCGGACAAAAGTCCGGCCCATAGAACATGGCCCACGCTACTTCCGGAATGTCCGGCCTGAGGGACGCATTGAACGATCCCAGGCGAAAACTATCGTAGAGGCCGAGGCTTGCCAATTCAAGCGGAACGAAGGGATGCAGCATCGCGATCTGAGGCGGAAAGATATGACACCACTGCTTGAAGAGCATGTAGAAATCGACATTCTGGCTATACGCTGACGTGAAACTCACGCCACCAGGCACGATCTGGCCGCGGATATTACGCTTTGTGTGGCTCACATAGCCGGTGGACTTGATGGCTTTTCTTCGTCGCCATGCGAATTCTTCCGCCACTTCAAACATGCCGCCCTCATAACGCAAGGTAGAAGGTGCTGCCCAGCGCTCTTCCATCGCCATTTTTCCGGCGTAAGATTCGGTGAATTTATCCGGATTATGCGATATCTGCTCCGGCAAGAGCAGTCCGGCGTGCCCCTCCAGCGTGCCGATGAACTGTTCGCCAACCGCCCATGACTCCGTGGGCGCCTTCGTGCGTATGGTAAGTTGAATATATGGTTTCACGCGTTAGCGGCTTTCCAGAAGTACTGCGTCCCCAACCCCATCGACACAGCGGATTAACCTTGCGGCGCAGGCGCAGGCGCCGGCTGCGGATTCGGCGCAGGTGCGGGCGCCGGCTCCGGCACCGCCTTGCCATGCGTCTCCTGCTCGCCTTCGGCCGGCACGGCCAGCGGCGCTGGCGGCACGCCTTCCTGCAGCAAGTCTCCCGGCTCTTCCACCGGTTCGTCCTGCGGCTCATCCACCGGTTCCACATGGCGCAGCGGTGGCGGTGGCTTGCCGCCGGGGAAAATGGCGTCGCGCGACAGCTTGCCCGTGTCCAGCGCCGTCTTGAAGAAGTCGCCCACCACCAGCACGGCGTTGTGGCCGCCCTGGCCCCAGTAGTTGCTGCGCATGGTGACGCGCGCGTCATTGAAGCCCACCCAGGCGCCGCCCACCAGTTCCGGGTGCATCAAAATGAACCAGCCGTCCGCATTGTTTTGCGTGGTGCCGCTCTTGCCGGCCACGTCGGAACGGATGCCGAAGCGGCTGCGGATGGCCGTGCCCGTGCCGCGGTCGATGACGCCGCGCATCATGTCCGTCAGCGTGGCCGCCGATTCTTCTTTCATGGCGCGCTGGGGCTTGTCTTCGCCAAAACGGGCGATGACCTTGCCTTCGCGGTCGGTGATGTGCGTGACGACGAACGGCAGGCGCGCTTCGCCCTGAGCCGCGATGCTGGCGTAGGCGTTGACCATTTCCAATAAGGTGACGGGACTGGTGCCCAGCGCCAGCGACGGCACTTTTTCCAGCTTGCTGTCGCGGATGCCGAGCGCGCGCGCCAGTTTGATGATCGGCGGCAAGCCGACATCCTGCATCACTTGCGCCGTGATGGTGTTTTTCGAGTAAACAAGGCCGTCGCGCATGGTCATGTCGCGTCCCGTGGTACCGCTCATGTCGGTCGGGCGCCATTTGGTGCCGTCGGCCGCCTTGATATCCATCACTTCATCGCGGTAGACGTGGTCGGGGCTCAGGCCCTTTTCCAGCGCCGCGCCATACACAATGGGTTTGAAGGTGGAGCCGGGCTGGCGCGCCGCCTGCGACACGTGGTCAAATTGCTCGCGCGCAAAGTCGCGGCTGCCCACCCAGGCGCGCACGGCGCCTGTGGCCGGGTCCATGGCCGCAAAACCCGCTTCCAGCCGCGTCTTCGACTTGCGCAGGGCCGCCATGAAGGCGCGGTCGCCCTTCAGCTGCGCCAGCGCCGCCTCGGGCGTGGCGCCGGCCGCCGTCAGCTTGCGGTAGTCGCCCGACTCGCGCACGAAGGAATCGAGCAGGGCCGGATGCGATTTCCAGAAATACTCGAACGCCACGCTGCCAGCCTGCATGCCCGCGTACATGCCCGTCGAAGTGGACGACGGCACACCCGCGCGGCTCCATTCCACGTCGGCAATCGCTTGCAAGGCATTCGCCTGGCGTTCGACGGCGCGCTCGGCCGCCTGCTGCAAATCGTGGTCCAGCGTGGTATGCACGATTAAGCCGTCGCGCTCCAGGTTGTAATCGTTTTCGTCAGCCCAGTCGATCAGCCACTTGCGCACATAGGCCGTGAAATGGCTGTCCGATTGCGCCCGCTCGCTCTGGCGCTCGAAATGCAGGCGCAGCGGACGCTTGATCAACTGTTTATAGCGCGCCTCGTCGATGACGTCGTGCTTGCGCATTTGCCCCAGCACCACGTTGCGCCGCTGCAGGGAGCGTTCGGGATTGCCCACGGGATTGTAGTAATTCGTGCCCTTGAGCATGCCGACCAGGGTGGCGCTTTCCAGGATATCGAGGCGCGACGCGGGCTTGTCGAAGTAGGTGCGGGCCGCCATCTCGATGCCATAGGTGTTGTACAGGAAAGGCACCGTGTTCAAATACGCTTCCAGGATTTCCGTCTTGCTGTAGGTGGCCTCGATTTTGAGGGCCGTGATCAGCTCCTTCAGCTTGCGGTTCAGGTTGCGCGAGCGGCCTATTTCCTCGGGGAACATATTGCGCGCCAACTGCTGCGTGATGGTGGAGCCGCCCTGGGGGTTGCCACCCGCCGTGTGCAAGATGGCGCCGGCCGTGCGCGTGAAGTCGATGCCGTGGTGTTCGTAGAAACGGTGGTCTTCCGTCGAGATCAAGGCGCTGATCACGTTTGGCGAAATCTGTTTTAACGTGACCCGTTCCTGCAAGCCCTGGTCGAAACGCACCAGTTCCTTGCCGTCGGTGCTGACCATGGTGCTCGGTGCGGCCGCGCGCGCCTGGCGCAAATCGTGGATGCTGGGCGTCAAGGGTATCAGCAGCAGCAGGTATAGCGTCAACAAGGCCAGCAAAGCCAGAAAGGACCACAGGCCCAGCACCAGCGCGCGCCGCACGGGCGGCAAGGTCATCAAGTGCGCATGGCCGCGCCGGTACAGCGCCACTGCTTTTACCCACGCCAGCCCCGTCATACGAACGACCTGCGCGCGCGCCTGTATCCACGCCTGCCGTGCTTTTTCCTGAAACTGCTCCATGCCTGATGCCATGCTTGTAACCTTGTCTGATGCCGGATGATCCGTTTCAGCAAGTATATAGGGCGGGCAATGTGGCGGGATGGAAATAAGTAAGCGGAAGTACGGAAGATGACCGGATTATTGCCAATACGTAAAACAATCAGTTAATATCGGCTGGCACTCCCGCCACACTCACTGATGGACGCCGCCATGCCCGCCCTGTCTGCACGCCAGCAACTGCAAGCCACCTTCCTTGCCGCCTGCGGCTTTGCCGTGTTTTGTTTTGGTATCCGGCTGGGTTATCAACTGGTTCATCGGCTTTTGTTGGGGGCCTAAGCGAGACAGGCATCGAGCCGCGCCACGGTGATGCCGACGTACTCGCCCACGCAGCGTGCGTCTCGCGTATAAAAAGCGTCTTCCACTAGCAGCAGGCCGCAGTCGCAGATGACGGGGTCAACCTGGGTCACGACGCCGAGCGCCAGGTAGCGCCAGCCGTCAAGCCGGCGCAGCCCCTGCTCCTGGCCCGGATTGGCGCGGAAGATGGCGTCCCAGTCGTCCATCTCGCTGGGCATGGGCGACAGTTCGAGCTGAACTTGCGTGCCGGTGGCCATCTGCGCGCCGCCGAACTCGTCCATCACATGCAGGCGCTGGCCATCCACTTCGATGACGGCTTCCAGGTACTCTCCCTCGGATGCGATGAAGGTAGCGGCGACGATGCTGGCCGTCACTTCTGCGCCTGCTCCAGCAGGGCCGGCAATTCTTTCAGCATCGCGTCGCGCGTACGCAGGCCGGCTGATGGCAAGCCCTTCTGCTCGTCCTGCACCAGGCGCGCAAACACGACGCTGCGCTCGCCCTTGCTGGCCCAGCCCACGAACCAGCCGTAGCCATGCGCCTCATCAAAGCTGCCGTCGGCCTTGCGCGGGAAGGCCGCGCCCGTCTTGCCGTGCACTTGCCAGCCATCCACGTCCGCCAGGCGCGTCAAGCGCTGCGTTTCCTGCATCGCCTGTTTCGTCACGGGCAACTGGTAATTGACCAGTTTGCGCAAGAAACCCAGCTGTTCCAGCGGAGAGATCTTCAGCGAAGAGCTGATCCACGAGCGCTCCAGGCTATTGTCCTTGCCCGGATCGCCCGACACATCCGCATTGCCATAGCGCAAAGCCTTGGCGTACTTCTGGAAGCGCTCGGCGCCCAGCGCCTGCGTGATCTGCTGCGAATACCAGACGACGGAATACTGCATCCAGCGCGACGGGTCCGTATCCTGGCGCCACGCTTCGCCGCCCCAGTCCACATAGCCCTGGCGGTATGGCAGGATCGGCTTATGCTCATCCTTGAGGAAACCGGCGTCGTAGCCCATCAGGCTGAGCGCGATCTTGAAGGTGGAGGCGGGCGTGACTCTGTCGATGCAATTACCCTCTTGCAACAAGACGGCGCCGGTTCTGGCGTCGGCCATGGCGGTGCAGATGGTGCCGGCCTGGGCTGGCGAGGCGGCCAGCGTGGCGCCTGCCAGGCCGAGGATGAACGGGAAGAATGCGCGGTATTTCATGGGCCTCCGGGGCTGGGGAGAAGGACAAAGCGAAATTGTACCGGGCAGCGCGGCGCGATGCCAGCGCTGATGCAGCACATACACCACTAGCGCCCCGCTGGCGCGCCCGGCTGGCGTTGCCGCTTCAAATGTTCCTCTTCCAGCTCGTCCATGCCCAGCTTTTCCTCGTCGATCAGCGCACGTTCGCGCCGTTCGCGCTCCAGTTCCGCTTCCAGGCTGTCATCGCCCACTTCCCGCTCGATTTTCTCCGGCATGCTGTCTTCCTTCACGGTGGTTGAGTGAAAAACTCAGGCAAGCTGGCCCGCCTGCGCCACGGCATCGTGCGGATGCAGGCTTTCCATATGCCGTACGGTAACACGCGCCTGCGCATGATGTGGCGCCAGTGACGCCAGCGCGGCCTGCACGCGGCGGGCCGCGTCTTCCACATACATCAGGTTAGCACCATTCAAGCGCGCGAACGCCTGCTCGTCGGCCCGTTTCACGGCCGTTTGCAGCGGCGTCGCCAGCGCCGCTTCCACCAGGTCGATCAGGGGAAACAGGTCCAGCTCCGCCTGTTCCGTCAATGCCACGGTGACCGTCGCCGTGCTGCGCTGGCTGTGCGGCGTGGCCAGGCTGGCGTGTTCCTGCAGCCAGTCGCGCGCGGCGATGCCATCGATGCCGCCCGCGCCGAATTGCGCCGCAAACGCCTCGGCAAGCAATTGACGCGCCAGCGCCGCCGAACAGGGACAGGTCGACGAGTAGCCGATCTCCACCGTCAGGGTCAGGGCAAAGCCCTGCGGAGAAACATGCGCCTGCAGGCGCACGGGATACGATTTCCAGCCCGCCAGCCCCGCCGTCAGCAGCGCCGGCTGGCGCCGCAGCACGGGGAACGCCAGCGCGAGGCGCGCCTGCGTGCTGCCGCAATCGGCGTGGCTGTCCACCATGCGCCGCAGCACGACGGCCAGCGCGCCCGCATCGAGCGGCTGTGCGGCGGCAAACGCGTCGAGCAGCAGATACAGCCGCGACATGTGGATGCCCTTCACGTGCGGATCGGGCAAGTCCACCTGCACATCGGCCCAGGCATGCACTTGCTGGGCCTGACCACCCTCTTCCAGCCACACGGGCAAGGCGATGCCCTGCATGCCGACCCAGTCCAGTGGCAAGGGGTGGCCCAAGTGGGGGCCGGCAGCCACATCCGGCAGGGGAGAAGAAAGGGAATCGCGCTTCATGGTCATGGCTCCATATGCAAACAAGTTGCATATCATGGAGAAAAACAGTGGTATTTGCAAGTATCTTGCATTAATGGGCGTTAATGACAGCTTAGCCAGCCTTGCGAAACGTCAAATTGATGCGCTGCGCGCCCAACAACGCGTGTTCGCCGTCCTTCAGGGGCGCCACGCCGTGGAAACGCAGGCGGTCGGCGCCGCCCCACACCACCACGTCGCCGTGCAGCAAAGGAATGCGGGCCGCCTTGTCTGCCCGCTCGGCGCCGCCGAACAGGAAGGTGGCGGGCAGGCCCAGCGAGACGGAAACGATGGGCGCGGTGAAATCGCATTCATCGCGGTCCTGGTGCAAGGCCATGCGCGCGCCGGGCGCATAGCGGTTGACCAGGCAAGCGTCGGGCGTGAAGCCCGCATAGCCGGCCGCCAGCGCCGCCTGCTGCGCCAGGCGCAGGAACACGGGCGGCATCGGCGGCCAGGGGCGGCCGCTGGCCGGATCGAGACGCGCATAGCGGTAGCCGCGTCCATCCGTGATCCAGCCCTGGGCGCCGCAATTGCTCATGGCAACGGACATGCGCAAGCCGCCCGGCGTGGCCATGTGGCGCAGGGGTGCCGCCAGCACGATGGCGTCCAGCGCCGGCAGCAGCTCATGCAGATACGGCAGCGCAAAAGCGCGCAGCAGGACCGACGCGGACGAGCCCGGCACCAGCGGCGCGGGGCCGGCCGGGGCAAGGTCTTCATCGGCAAACAGGGACAGGTTCATGCCGTCTATTGTAGGCGCGGCGCGGAAAAAGCGCGCGCGGCTGGTCCATGGTGCGCTACAGTAGCGTTTCCAGCCACTACCCCCACCTCCACGATGGATCATTACGCCGATTTGCTGCAAACCCTGGCACAGCAGGAAGAAACCCTGCAATTCGAACGCTTCGACAACGATGCCGCGCTGGCCGTGGGCCTGTGGATCGTCGAAGAAGTGCGCAAGCGGGGCAAGGCCGTCACCGTCAACATCACGCGCAACGGTCAAATCCTGTTCCACCACGCCATGACGGGCGCCACGGCGGACCAGGCGGACTGGATACGCCGCAAGAACCAGACGGTGCAGCGCTTTTGCCACAGCTCCTACTACATGGGCATCTCGTATAAAAGCCGCGGCAGCACTTTCGAAGACGTGAAATACCTCGATGACATCGAGTACGCGGGCCACGGCGGCGCCTTCCCGTTGCTGATACGCGGCGTGGGCCTGGTCGGCACGGTAAGCGTCTCCGGCCTGGCGCAGGCCGACGACCACGCGCTGGTGGTGGCGGCGCTGCAAGCGCAGCTGGACGCACAGCCGGGCAAATAGTCGGGCGGCCAGCGCGTGCGCGCCCTCTTCGCCTATCGTGCGCTGGCACAGGGCCGCCCCTTCGGACGAACAGCCGACGATGCCTACATGTCTGGTCACGCTCTGCCTTAGATGCGCTGGCCGCCGTCGATGGGTATTTCCGCGCCCGTGATATACGAGGCGCGCTCGCTGCACAAGAACTCCACCAAATCCGCCACTTCGGCCGTCGTGCCCAGGCGGCGCAGGGGAATTTGCGTGTCGACGATGTGCGAGGTGCCCGGCGATAAAATCGCCGTGTCAATCTCGCCCGGTGCGATGGCATTCACGCGCACGTTCAGCGGCGCCATGTCGTTGGCCATTTCGCGCGTCAGCGACGCCAGCGCCGCCTTCGAACTGGCGTAGGCGGAACCGGCGAACGGGTGCACGCGGTAGCCGGCGATCGAGCAGAGGTTCACGACGGCGCCGTGCGCATTCGACAATTCCTGTGCAAAGCCCCGCGTGAGCGCCAGCGGCGCAAAGAAATTCGTGTTGTACATGGCTTGCCACGTCTGCATGTCGGTGGTCAGCGAATTGACGCGCGAGCCGCCCGGCCCCTTCGGCGACACGCCCGCATTGTTCACCAGCGCGTGCAATTTGGAGTCGCCCAGCATGGGACGCAGGGTGTCGACCATCTGCCCGATCTGGCTCAGGTCAGACAAATCCATGCACACATGCGTGTTGTGTTCCTGGCTGCGCGGGCAGCCGCCGGGAATCGGGCTGCGCGAGACGGTGATGACCCTCCAGCCCAGGCTGCGAAAGCGTTCGGCCACGGCGTGCCCGATGCCGCGGCTGGCGCCCGTGACGATGGCGGTTTTTTGTTCACTCATGTTCTTCCTTGTTCTTCCTTGTCCTGTTCTTGTTCGGTTGTGCCGGCGTGGATGCGCTCCTGGCGCATGACATAGGCCAGCATCTGCGTGCCGCCGTCGAGGATGTCCTGTTCGATGGCGCGCCGCGCGGCCGCGCTGTCGCGCTGGCGCAGCGCGCTGATGATGGCGTGGTGGTGGCCCACCCGCATGTCGGGCGAAAAGCTGGCGTAGCCGGCGGCGATCAGGGGTGCCGTCTGCATCCACAGGTGGTCGACGAAGCGTTTTAATGTCGGCATGCCGGCCGCCTGCGCCAAGGCCAGGTGAAACGCCTGGTTGCATTGCAGGGCCGCCGCCAGGTCATGCCGCGCGATGGCCTCTTCATTCGCCTGCAGCAGGCGTTCCAGGTCGGCCAGCGTGGCGGCGTCGATGCGCTGCGCCGCCTCGAACGCGCCCAGCCCTTCCAGTTCCAGGCGCAGCGCACGGATTTCCAGGTAGCGCGCCACGCTGAGCACAGGCACGCGGAAGTCGCGCGGCGAGCGCAGCACCAGCGCCTCTTCCTGCACCAGTTGCAGCATGGCGTCGCGCACGGGCGTGACGCTGGTGCCCAGCTGCAGCGCCAGCTCGCGGATGCGCAGCCGGTCATTCGGCTGGAAGCGCCCGGCCGCCAGCGCGTCGCGCAGCATCGCGTACACGGACTTGCCCAGGTTGACGTGCACCAGGCTGTCCAGGGAATGGTTCATAGGCATTTTCAAATTTTTCAGATTATGATGCATCATACATCAACACATAAAACTGCGTTTTTCCAGGCGTGCGCCGCAGGCAGGAAACATCGCCAGCACGTACAATCAGCCGCCACCGTATCGAAAGGAGCGCACTTGAACTGGGATTATCCGCACGCCCACACCCTGCCCGTCACGCCCGAAGCGGGCGACATCGACGGCTTGCAGCATACGAACAACGCCGTGTATGTGCGCTGGTGCGAGCATATCGCCTGGCACCACTCGGCCATCCTGGGGCTGGACCTGGAAGATTACCGGCGCCTCGACCGGGCCATGGCGATACGTCGCGGCGAATACGATTACCTGCTGCCGACGCGGGCCGGCGAAGCGCTGACCCTGGCCACCTGGCTGTGCGCCAGCGACGGCCGCTCCAGCATGGAACGGCGCTTCCAGCTGATCCGCGACAGCGACGGCGCCACCGTCGTGCGCGGACGCTGGGAATTGATCTGCATCGAATTGAGCAGCGGCCGCGCACGCCGCCTGCCGCCCGAATTCCTGGCCGTGTACGAACCGGCCATCGTGGCGACGCAGCACGATTAAGAATCAGGCCGGAAGGCGCGCCGGCTCCAGCGCAATCAGCACCAGCAAAATGGCCAGCGGCACGGCCAGCGCGGCGAAACCCACGGTCAGGTAGGCAAAGGCGGCCAGGATGGCGCCCACGGCAAAGCCCAGCAGGGGCCAGAAGCATTTGACGCAGCGTTCGCGCGTGGCGCCATCGGCCGCGCCGCGCAGCACGTCGACCGTGTCGATCACCAACTGTGTGACGTTGCCCGTCATCATGGACGTGGGCGCCAGGTGCGCCAGCAGCAGGCGGCTGATGGCGCTGTGCGCGCCCATGGCGGCCGCGCCGAACAGGCCGGCCGCCATCGCCAGCGCGCCCGGCTCCGCCGCCAACGGTTCGGCCAGCACGCCAGACACCATGAAACCGAGCAGCAGCGCCAGCTCCAGCAGCAGCGCCAGGCGCAGCGCCGGTCCGCCGCGACGCTCGACCGCCACCGTCAACAGCCGCGCCGCCGCCACACCCAGGATAAACGCGGGGAACGCCAGCAGCTTGAGGGCAATCGAGGCATGCGTGGCGTTGGCCAGCGCCGCGCCGATCAGCACGAAGTTGCCCGTCACGTGGGCGGTAAATAGTCCAAACAGGGCGACAAAGCCCAAGGTATCGACATAGCCGGCCAAGAAGCCCAGGCTGATGCCCTGCAAACGGCTGCGCTGCGCCAGATTCATACACGCTCCTCAAAAATTGGCCATCATGATACCGTGCGCCCGTCGCGGGCGGCAGCGGTTTTGCGCGCCGTTCGGCGAAGATGCATGGCTTTTCTTGCGCCCCCGCAGTGCAACATGCATTTCGCTCCTGCTTTGCGCGTCCATGCTTTAGAATCAGCGACCTCAGCCCCGTAAAAACAGGATAAAACATATGACGGCAGTCGGGAATACCGAACCACAAGAGCTCAAGCGCGGCCTGAAAAGCCGCCACATCCAGCTCATCGCCCTGGGCGGCGCCATCGGCACCGGCCTGTTTCTGGGTATCGCGCAAACCATCAAGATGGCAGGCCCTTCCGTGCTGCTGGGCTATGGCATCGCCGGCGTGATCGCCTTCCTGATCATGCGCCAGCTGGGCGAGATGGTGGTCGACGAACCCGTCGCCGGCTCCTTCAGCTATTTCGCCGACAAATACTGCGGCCACCTGCCCGGCTTCCTGTCGGGCTGGAATTACTGGGTACTGTATGTACTCGTCAGCATGGCCGAACTGACGGCCGTCGGCATCTATGTGCAGTACTGGTGGCCGGGCGTGCCCACCTGGGTCTCGGCGCTCATCTTCTTTTGCGCCATCAACGCCATCAGTTTGCTGAACGTGAAAGCCTTTGGCGAAATGGAATTCTGGTTCGCCATCATCAAGGTGGTCGCCATCATCGGCATGATCGTCTTCGGCGCTTACCTGCTCGCGTCCGGCGACGCGGGTCCGCAAGCGTCGGTGGCCAACCTGTGGCAGCACGGCGGCTTCTTCCCGAATGGCTGGCAGGGCCTGGTGATGGCCATGGCCGTCATCATGTTCTCGTTCGGCGGCCTGGAACTGGTGGGCATCACGGCCGCCGAGGCAGATGACCCGAGCACGACGATTCCGCGCGCCACCAACCAGGCCATCTACCGCATCCTGATCTTTTACATCGGCGCGCTGGGCATTTTGTTGTCGCTGTACCCGTGGCAAAACGTCGTCACCGGCGGCAGCCCCTTCGTGCTGATCTTCCATGCGCTCGACAGCAACCTGGTGGCCACGGCCCTGAACGTGGTGGTGCTGACGGCCGCCCTGTCCGTCTACAACAGCGGCGTGTACTGCAACACGCGCATGCTGTTCGGCCTGGCCAAGCAGGGCAATGCGCCGCGTGCGCTGCTGCACCTGAACCGCCGCGGCGTGCCGCTGGCGGCGCTGGGCGTGTCCGCCCTGGCCACGGGCGCCTGCGTGGTGGTCAATTACTTCATGCCAGGCGAAGCGTTCGAAGTGCTGATGGGACTGGTGGTCTCGGCGCTGATCATCAACTGGGCCATGATCAGCTGGATCCATTTGCGCTTCCGCGCACAAAAGAAGGCCGAGGGCAAGACGACCTTGTTCCAGAGCCTGGGCTACCCGTTCACCAACTACCTGTGCCTGGTCTTCCTGGCGGGCATCCTGGTGATCATGTACCTGACGCCAGGCCTGCGCATCTCCGTCTACCTGATTCCCGTGTGGCTCGCTGCGCTGGGCGTCGGTTACTGGATCAAGCAAAGCAAGGCCAAGGCCTGACGCGACACCTTCACCAAAGAAAAAGCCGCCTTCGCAAGAAGGCGGCTTTTTCATGTCCGCTACGCGCCGACTGATGCGCCGGCCGCCCCATCGAGTTCCTGCGCCTCGGGCATGGCGTCCGCCTGCCACAGGCTGATCAGCTGGCCGGGATAGGATTGCAGCATGATGTCGTCGTTCAGTGCCAGCAAATCCTTTTTGCGCTGCTCGGCCTTTTCCTCGGCAGTCTGGTCCGTGGCGCCCGTCTTGTAAGGCCCCAGCAGCGTCAACAGGTCGCGCTGCACCGAATGCTGGGTCGGCGTGGTCGTGTCCGACTCCAGCTTGCCCATCACATACTTCATGACCTGCGTGGACTGGTTGGCCGCCTGCCGCAGGCTGGCCTTCACCAGCTTGCCTTCCTTGTAAGCCAGTTGCGCATCGCTGCTGGCCGTGTCTTCGATCTGGTGGAAAGTGTAGTTCTGCGATTCCTTCGCTTCCGTCAAGCGCAGCGGCAAGCCGGGGATCAAAGTCTGGTGGTAGCTGGCGCTCAGCTTCGATTGCTGCTGCTGGCGGATCGAGCGCTCGTCCTCGCTGGCGCCGCCCAGAGTCGTCTTTTGCGACAGCTCATAGCTGAAGCCATCTTTTTCCACCGGGCGCATGGGATTGATGAATTGCGGCGTTTGCGATACCGAAGCGCTGAAGTCCGCCATGCCCGTCAAGATCGCCTTGTCCTCGGCCGCCAGGCGCCACTTGCCCGCTTCCGGCACGCCGGGCGCGCCCTGCGGCGCGGCGGCGTTGCTGTGCAAGGCGCCAAACGCATCCTTGAACATGGACATCAGTCCGGCATCGGCATGGCCGCGCGACGCGGCCTGGCCGATCTGCTTCATATAACTGCTCATGGCCTTGGCCTGCTGTTCCTTGCTGCCCAGGGTATTGAGTTTGCTGGCGTCCACCTTTACGTCCAGCGATCCGGCCACGCCGCTGAAGCTGACCTTGCGCTGCGCGCTGTCGGCCTGGAAATCCAGCGTCTGCGTGCTTTGCGGTTCGGTGCGCACTTTCACTTCCGCATGCAAGTTCACCGACGCCAGCACGTCCTGGTCGAATTGCATCAGGCCGTTCAACTTGATCTTCGGCTGCCCTTTCGCCATGCCATCGATGGCTTCCTGGAACGCGTCGGCCAGGCCGCCCAGCGCGTCGGCCTCGGCCTCGCTGAGTTCGCCGCTCGTGCTCATGCGCACGGCCAGGCCATCGTCCTGGCTGTCGAGCGACAACTTGACCTCCACGCCGCTCTTGGTGGTGATACTGAGAGTGACCCGGTCTTCGCCATTGCCGTGCAGGCTGGCCGGCGGCAAGGCCCCGATTTCGCTATAGGTATTGGGCTCCATGCGCGGCGGCGCTTGCTGCACTGCCTGCGACACATTGCGCACGCCCCCCTTGATCTGCTCCAGCAAGCTCGCGCCCAGGCCGCCGAAACGGCCGCCAAACGTGCGCGAAGAGAAGTTTTTCGTCATTTGCTCGCTGACGCCATCGCGCGACGGGCTTTCCCATATCTTCGGCGAAGGCGTCAGATACGCGACGACTTGCGTCGCCCCGATGGCAACGATGGAAGACGGGCTTGGCGCCGGAGACGGCGCGGCATCGGCCTTGTTGGCCGCGGCACTGAGCGCGCGGGACGGACTTGGATTCCAGCTCGGGATCGAGGAGACGGAGGTCATGGGTCTTATGCCTTGCTAAACGAGAATCGGTGATTGGATAAAAGATGCATAACTTTCAGTTTTTGATAACTATTTACCTTCGAGCGCACCCAGGCTGTCACGAAAAAAGGGATGGGGCGCATCGCAAACGCTAAGCAGACACTACTATAACGACGTGAAAGGTGAAATCATGAGCGAAAAACAGGATGAAAATTTTTCATTCTCACTACAAATCACCCTCCGCCGCCACGCCCGCGCCCGCACGTGTTCGCCATCTAACTCAATCTGAACTGTTGCCTCAAGTAAAATTCTACTGTTGCTCAAATGCTGAAAGTGACTTTGTGTGATATTCCGCCTGCCCGCAATCACTATGATCGCTGAGTGCTTCACGATAAATCCGCATGAGCTTATGCGAAACGGCAAGCACGGCCTTAAGGAGGCAGCATGAGATTTCTGAACTTAACCATAGCCAAGCGGCTCGGCCTGGGCTTTGGCCTGGTCGCCCTGTTCCTGTTGCTGGTCATCGCGCTGGGACTGACCAGCATGCGGCAAATCCAGGACCGCATGGATGAAGCGACCAAGGTCAACAACGTCGAAACCAGGCTAGCCCAGACTATGGACTTGACAGTAACCGAGCGGGCGCTGGCGCTGCGCAATCTGATTTTGCTGAAAGAGGACAAGGAAATCCAGATCGAGGTCGCGCGCATCGCGGAGCAGGAAAAAAAATACGCCTCCGCCCAGCAAAAGCTGGGGGCGATGTTCGCCACGCTGGAAGGCACCTCGAACGAAGAAAAAAGCCTGCTCGAACAGATCCGTACACAAAGCGAGCTGGCGGCCCCCTTCATTCAGCGGGCCGCCGCGCTGGCGCTGAACCAGAAGCAGGATGATGCCTACAAGCTGCTGCGTTATGAATTCCGCCCCGTGCAAAAGCGCTGGTGGGAATTGCTGCGCACCTTGATCGCCGTCGAGGAAAAGCAGAATAACGAGGCCTCCAGCATGGCCGAGGCGGCCTACAGCCAGGCGCGCCTGGTGATGCTGAGCATCGGCTCGCTGGCCCTCGTCACCAGCCTGCTGGCCGCCGTGCTGATCACGCGCGGCGTGACGCGCCAACTCGGTTGCGAACCCGACGAAGCGGCGGCGATCGCCGGACAGATCGCCAGCGGCAACCTGGCCGTGGCCATCCATACCCGCCCCGGCGACACGCACAGCCTGCTGTACGCCATGCAGTCGATGCGCGACAGCCTGGCGCAAATCGTCCAGCAAGTGCACGCCAGCACCGAGACCATCGCCACGGCGGCGGGACAAATCGCCATGGGCAACCTGGACTTGTCTTCGCGCACGGAGCAGCAGGCCAGCACGCTGGAGCAAACCGCTTCGTCCATGGAAGAACTGACCAGCACCGTGCGCATCAACACCGACCATGCGCGCCAGGCCAACGGGCTGGCCGAATCGGCTTCCGATGTCGCCACCAAGGGCGGCGCCGTGGTGGCGCAGGTGGTCGACACCATGGCGGCCATCGATGTCTCGGCGCGCAAGATCGTCGACATCATCGCCGTCATCGACGGCATCGCCTTCCAGACGAATATCCTGGCACTGAACGCGGCGGTCGAGGCGGCCCGCGCCGGGGAACAGGGGCGCGGCTTTGCCGTGGTGGCCACCGAGGTGCGCAATCTGGCACAGCGCTCGGCCGCGGCCGCCAAGGAAATCAAGGACTTGATCGGCGACTCGGTCGACAAGGTCCAGGCCGGCAACCGGCTGGTGGAACAGGCCGGATCGACCATGCACGAGGTGGTCGCCAGCGTGCGGCGCGTCACCGGCATCATGTCCGAAATGATGTCCGCCAGCCAGGAACAATCGGCCGGCATCGAGCAAATCAATATGGCCGTGACGCAAATGGACAATGTGACACAGCAAAATGCGGCGCTGGTCGAAGAAGCCGCCGCCGCCGCGCAAGCGATGCAGGAACAGGTCAACAGCCTGAACGACGTGGTCAGCGTCTTCCGCGTGGGCAACATCGCCGGTGGCCGCGAGGCGGGACTGCGCGTGGTCAGCCGTCCGCCACCGCCGCTGGCGGCACGACGCCCGCCCGCCACGCCAAAGCCGTCCCGTCCGGCCGCCGCCAAGCCCAGCGAAATCGAGTGGGAACAGTTTTGAGCCGGCAACGGGGAGTGGCACATGGGTAAACTGGAACAGATCGCCGCCGCGGGCCACGTGGCGACGCACATCTTCCCGCATACGGGCCATATCGGCAAGGAACAGCGGGGGCCGCTGGCCGGCCAGCGGGCTGCGACGCTGTGGCTGACCGGCCTGAGCGGCGCAGGCAAGTCGACGCTGGCGTACGCGCTGGAAAGGCGGCTGCTGGCGGCGGGCCGCCTGAGCTGCGTGCTCGACGGCGACAATATGCGGCAGCACCTGAATGGCGACCTGGGCTTTTCTCCGCGCGACCGCCAGGAAAACATCCGCCGCGCTGCCGTCGTGGCCAGGCTGATGAACGACGCCGGCATGATGGTCATCTGCGCCTTCATCTCGCCGCTGCGCAGCGACCGCGAGATGGCGCGCCAGATCATCGGCGGTGACGACTTTATCGAAGCCTATATCAGCACGCCATGCGCGCTGTGCGAGGAACGCGATCCCAAGGGACTGTACCAGAAAGCGCGGGCCGGACTGATCCCGGCATTTACGGGCGTCTCGGCGCCCTACGAAGCACCGCTGGCGCCGGCACTGACGCTCGATACCGGCACGCTGTCGCTGGAACAGGCTTGCGAACGGCTGTTCCAGCAGCTGTGCCCGCGCTTCCTCTGATGCCGCGCACCCACCTGTTCGAGGAATGATGCGATGAGCAGCCACCACCACCCCGGCCACGGCGCGCGCCCGCGCCCTGTCATGATGATCCCCCTGCGCCGCTGCGGCAGCCATGCCCTGCGCCTGCGCCTGAACCTGTCTCCCCAGTTTTATTCACCGTATCCGCTGCACCTGGTCGATATGATGCCGCTGCTGCCCCTGTACGGCGACTTGCGCGACGACCGCGCCTACTTTCGCCTGGTGGTCGATGTGGTGGGCCTGGCGGCGGTCAGCATGGTCAAGTGGCCGGGAGTCGTCTTCGATCCGGTGGAAGTGTTCGAAACGCTGCGCGGCCAGCCGCGCAGCATCCACCGCGTGGCATGGGAGCTGCTGCTGCGCGCGGGCGAACGCCGCCAGGCGCAGGTGGTGATGGACAAGTCGCTCGACAGCGTGCACTACGCCGACGACATCGTGAAGCTGTATCCGGACATGCTGTTCCTGAACGTGGTGCGCGATCCGCGCGCGCAAGTGGCGTCGATGAACCGCGCCATCATCCACGATTTCGACACGCTGCTCAATGCCAGGACCTGGCTGGCCGCCCACACGGCTGCCGACCATGTCGTGCAACGCTATCCTCAGCGCGTGCTGACGATACGCTATGAAGACTTCCTGGCGCGGCAACAAGAAACGCTGGAAACGGTATGTGACTTTCTCGGCATCGCCTTCCTGCCGCAGATGCTGGACGTGGCCGCGTCGGCGGAAGCGCGGCACATCGCACAGATGTCGTCGCTGTGGTCGGCCAACTGCCATGCGCCGATCGCGGCCAACATCGACAAATTCAGGCAGCAACTGTCGGACGATGAGATCAACATCATCGAAACACTTACCGGACCGTACATGGACCGCTACGGCTACACGCGCCTCTGCCGCGGCGACGCCGACATCACGCCCGCGCTCATCGAGCTGGCGGGCAGGCGCTCGGCGCAAGGACGCGAACGCGCCTGGCGCGCCCTGGAACAGGATAACTTCCGCGATTACGCGCTGCGCCGCTGCCGGGCCGACTACCTGGCCCAGCTGCATGCACGGCTCAGCCAGAGCGGCGGCGCGCCGGACAGCGGCGCCATCGTCACGCTGGATCCACTCGACCCGGACGCGTTTGTCGTTGATGATTGACAGGCTGGCGCCGACACCTGCTCCGCAGCGGCATGCCGCCGTCGCTGCCGGCCCGGCAAGCCGCGATCAACGCTCTTTGTTTTCTAAAAACAACAATTTCAATATCGATCGGCAATGTCCACTAGAATAGTGGACATATGAAACATCTGATTAGTGCGCCGGTCGCCAGCTTCACCGATTTGCTGCTCGACGCCGTGTGCATGGTCGATGTGAACGGGCGCTTTGTCTTTGTCAGCGCCGCCTGCGAACGTATCTTCGGCTACACCCAGGAAGAAATGATCGGCATGGTCATGCTCGACCTGGTCGCGCCCGCCGACCGTCAGCGCACCATCGCGGCGGCGCAGGCCATCATGAACGGCCATGCCCAGGTCCACTTTGAGAACCGCTACACCAGGAAAGACGGGCGACTCGCGCACATCATGTGGTCGGCCCGCTGGTCCGCCACCGACCAGCTGCGCGTGGCGGTGGCGCGCGATATCACGACGCTGAAACAGACGCAGGCGAAGCAGGCGGCGCTGTACGCCATCTCCGAGGCGGCGCATGCGACCGAGGAACTGCCGGCCCTGCTCCAGCGCATCCACCAGATCGTGCGCGAACTGCTGCCCGCCTGCGGCTTGACAGTCTCCCTGCGCGACGAGCACGGCCAGCACTTGCACCATGCGCAGCAGGGGCTGGACGGCACGCCGGCAACGCACGCCGCGCTGGCGGGCCTGCTGTGCGAAGAAGTACAGCACAGCGGCCGCGCCTTGCTGATCGAGCCGGACCAGCTGGCCGGCTTGCCGCCCGCCTTGCAGGCTGCCGCTGCCGACCTGCTGGAGTACTGGCTCGCCGTCCCGCTGCAGTCGTCGCGCGGCATCATCGGCGTGCTGGTATTGCAAAGCGGCCAGGGAGCTGCCACAGGCAACGAACACGAGCTCGATTTGCTGCAATTCGTCGCCAAGCAACTTGCCATCGCCATCGAGCGCAAGCAACTGCAGAGCCGCATGCACTTCATGGCCATGCACGATGAACTGACCCGCCTGCCGAATCGGCGCCTGTTCCATGACCGCCTGCAGACGGCGTTTGCGCGTGCCCAACGCCATGATGGCCGGCTGTCGCTGCTGTTTCTTGACCTGAACCGCTTCAAATTAATCAATGACCACTACGGCCATGCCTGCGGCGACCTGCTGCTGCAGGCCGTGGCGGGCCGGATCAGGGCTTGCCTGCGCGAGACCGATACCCTGGCCCGCCTGGGCGGCGATGAATTCGTCGTGCTATTGGAAAACAATCCGCTGTCGGTCGATGTGATGCTGATCGAACGGAAAATCCACGCGGCGCTGGCCACCCCGCTACGGCTTGGCGATGGCCGCCGCCTGCGCATCAGCGTCAGCATCGGCGTCGCGCACTACCCGGACGACGGCGATACCATGCAGCTGCTGCTACGCCATGCGGACCGGGCCATGTACGCATCGAAGGCGGGCGCCACCGAGCGCTAGCAGGTGCCTGCTTCTGGCGACAATGCCCCTATGCTATACTTTCCGGCGATGCTAAGACTCTTCAAAACATGGCTGATCCTGCTGTTGATCACGGCGATGCCGCTGCAAGCGGGCGCTGCGGGTGCCACGCGAGCGTGCGCGCCGCTCGCTGCCTTGCCTGACGCCATGATGGCAGCGAACTGCCAGCATCACGATGCGCAGTCATCCGCCGTCCACCACAGTGCCGGCACGCAAGAAGAAAACAAGACCCCTGCCAAGCACCCGGCGTGCGGCGCCTGTTCCAGCTTTTGCCTGGGCGCACTGATGCCGCCCTGCCTTTCCCTGCCTGCCGCAGCCTGCACCGGCGCGCAACAAGTCACCATCGCAACGGCCACCATGCTGACAGGATTCATTCCTGACGGCCCGCGCCGGCCGCCGCGGCCGCTTTCCGCTTAAAGTCCAAGCTCGTCCCAAGCAGGCCACCCGTGTGGCCACGATAGCCCTACTCCGTCTGAAAGCAACACATGATCAAACATTTCTTATTGCGCGGCGCCTGCGCCGCCATGCTGGGCCTGCCCCTGCTCGCCACGGCCGCCGGCCCCGTCATCGACGTCTACAAAAGCGCTTCGTGCGGCTGCTGCACCGCATGGGTCAAGCACCTGGAAGCGAACGGTTTTACCGTGCGCGCCAGGAACGTCGAGATGCCGGCGCAATATCGCCAGCGCGCCGGCATACCCGACCAGTTCGGCTCCTGCCACACGGGCATCGTCAACGGCTACGCCATCGAAGGCCACGTGCCCGCCAGCGACATCAAGCGCCTGCTGCGTGAGAAACCCCAGGCGAAAGGCCTGGCCGTGCCGGCCATGCCCATGGGCTCGCCAGGCATGGAAGGACCGCGCAACGATCCCTACGACGTGTTCCTGGTGAAAACCAATGGCACTACGGTCTACCAGCACTACAAATAAAGGCACGGAACAATAAAAAACGCCGCCGGGATTGCTCCCGGCGGCGTTTTTTTGTCAGGCAGTAAAGAACTTACTGCCTCTCAAGACTGCATCAGATGCTGTCGAGCACCGCATTCAGGCTGGCGCTAGGACGCATCACCGCTTCCGTCTTCGCCGGATCAGGCAGGTAGTAGCCGCCGATATCCGTTTCCTTGCCTTGTACTGCTTTCAGCTCGGCAACGATCTTTTCTTCGTTGTCGGCCAGGGCTTTGGCCACTGGCGCGAAGTGCGCCGCCAGTTCCGCATCGTCCTTTTGCACTGCCAGGGCTTGCGCCCAGTACATGGCCAGGTAGAAATGGCTGCCGCGGTTGTCGAGCTCACCGGTACGTGGCGATGGCGACTTGTTGTTGTCCAGCAGCTTGCCGGTGGCTTCATCCAGGGTTTTCGCGAGGATTTTGGCCTTCGCATTGCCCGTCTTGATGCCCATGTCTTCCAGCGACACGGCCAGGGCCAGGAATTCACCCAGCGAATCCCAGCGCAAATGGTTTTCTTCCACCAGTTGCTTGACGTGTTTCGGTGCCGAACCGCCGGCGCCCGTTTCGTACATGCCGCCACCGGCCATCAACGGCACGATCGACAGCATCTTGGCGGACGTGCCCAGTTCCAGGATCGGGAACAAATCGGTCAGGTAGTCGCGCAGGATGTTGCCGGTCACCGAGATGGTGTCCAGGCCGCGGAAGGCGCGTTCCAGCGTGTAGCGCATGGCGCGCGTCTGCGACATGATCTGGATTTCCAGGCCGCTCGTGTCGTGCTCCTTCAGGTAAACCTGTACCTTCTTGATGACTTCGTTCTCGTGCGGACGGTAGGAATCGAGCCAGAACACGGCAGGCATGCCCGAGTTGCGCGCACGCGTCACGGCCAGCTTGACCCAGTCGCGGATCGGCGCGTCCTTGACCTGGCACATGCGCCAGATATCGCCCTCTTCGACCGTTTGCGTCAGCAGCACTTCGCCCGTTTCCAGGTCGGTGATGTTGGCGGTACCGCCTTCAGGCACTTCAAAGGTCTTGTCGTGCGAACCGTATTCTTCCGCTTGCTGCGCCATCAGGCCCACGTTCGGCACGGTGCCCATGGTCTTCGGATCGAAGTTGCCATGCCATTTGCAGAAACCGATCATTTCCTGGTAGATACGCGCGAAAGTCGATTCCGGCATGACTGCCTTGACGTCTTTCGGACGGCCGTCGGCGCCCCACATCTTGCCGCCGATACGGATCATGGCGGGCATGGACGCGTCGACGATGATGTCGTTCGGCGAATGGAAGTTGGTGATGCCCTTGGCCGAATCGACCATGGCCAGTTCCGGACGATTCGCGTGGCAGGCGTGCAAATCTTTCAGCACTTCATCTTTTTGCGACGCTGGCAGGGTTTCGATCTTGTCATACAGGTTGCTCATGCCATTGTTGACATTCACGCCCAGCTTGTCGAACAGTTCGGCGTGCTTGGCGAACGCGTCCTTGTAGAAAATGCGCACGCAGTGGCCGAAGACGATCGGGTGCGAGACCTTCATCATGGTCGCCTTGACGTGCAGCGAGAACATCACACCCGTCTTGAAGGCGTCGTCGATTTCCTTCTCGTAGAACTCCAGCAGCGCTTTCTTGCTCATGAACATGCTGTCGATGATTTCGCCCGCTTTCAGCGCAACCTTCGGTTTCAGCACGATGGTCTTGCCCGAGGCGGTGACCAGTTCCATTTTGACATCGCGCGCCTTTTCCAGGGTCAGCGATTTTTCGCCATGGTAGAAGTCGCCATGATGCATGTGCGAGACGTGGGTTTGCGACGCCTGGCTCCACTCGCCCATCGAGTGCGGGTGCTTGCGTGCATACTCTTTGACAGCCTTCGGTGCGCGGCGGTCGGAATTGCCTTCACGCAGGACCGGATTGACCGAGCTGCCGATGCACTTGCCGTAACGGGCCTTCAAGGCTTTTTCTTCTTCCGTCTTCGCGTCTTCCGGATAGTCCGGCAGCTTGTAGCCACGGCCTTGCAATTCGCGCACGCAAGCGATCAATTGACCTTGGGAAGCGCTGACGTTCGGCAATTTGATGATGTTGGTGTCTGGACTCTGGGTCAATTTGCCCAGTTCAGCCAGGGTATTCGGGACTTTTTGCGCGTCCGTCAGGAATTCGGGAAATTCGGCCAGTACACGCGACGCCACCGAAATATCCGTGGCGACGATATCCACGCCAGCCGGCGCGGTGAATTTTTTGATAATTGGCAGCAGGGAATACGTCGCGAGCAGCGGCGCCTCGTCAGTCAGCGTGTAGATGATTTTGGATTTTTGTGTTGCCATGTTCATTCCCTTGTATGCGGTGATGCCTGGTGGTTAACTTTCTTCATTCCAAACACAGGACGGTTAGCCTTGCTTTGGACGGCTAGTGTGCCGGCGGTGACGCCGTGCTTGCCCACCACGTATTTTAGACTGTCCTGCCGCTGTTTGTGTATCCGATGGCGACGAATCTTATATAAGACAGCAAATATCTGATGGCGCCGGGCCCGAACGGCCATTTTCCGCCTTGAAATGGGCGCTGGAGAATAGCGCGGCATGTATGCGGCCACGGAGAATCATTCGATATTGACAATATCCAAGTGGGAGCGACGTCACGTCCGCCCGTTCCTGGCGATGCTGCGCACTGCTGATCCACAAAACCCGGCACCCGGCGCGACGGTGCGCGCGCATGCCTGCCGGGCCTCTCCCCACTTCCCCGCAAATCTTCAACCGGCTTGATATCGATTAAACCCGCTGATTAAAACGGCCATACGATGAGCAGGCTTTCTCTTTTTATTCATCCATTGTTTGTCTTTTCTCAACTGAAAGGTATTTCAAATGAAACCTGTTATGCGGAAAATCAAGTCAATGCGGCAACAATTGGGACAGGGCATGACGGAATATATCGTCATCGTGGCGCTGATTGCCGTTGCCGCCATCGGCGTCTACCAGCTGTTCGGCGCCACCATACGCAACCAGACGGCAGGCATCGCCATGGAGGTCTCGGGCAAGAACGGCACGGCCGCCAAGGACACGGCGAAGAACAGCCTGTCCACCTACGGCGACCAGGCCAATCATTCGTCATTGCCACATCGAAGTGGAGGGGCATGAGGCGGTCGCGCTGTTTGGCGCAAACAACCAGTTGGTCGACAATACCATTATCATCAAGCGCGCAAGGCCAATCCCTGCCCCACCCCGCCAGCCACCGGCCCACCTGAATATCGGCTCTTACTACCCGCAATACGCTGCCATATGGATACGCGATGCGCCAGGTTTAATCATCCGGGGCAACAAAATCACCATCGAGGGGCTGTTCAACGCCAAAGAGGCGATTATGCTCATCAACAGCCCCAACGTCATTATCGACAACAACGAGGTCACCGGCGCCGACAAGCTCTACACGACACTCGACGCGCAGACTTCGGTGCATGCGCGCAACAACCGCAAGCGGTTCGGCACGTGGCCTGAGAATTGAGGCCTGCATCATGAGTCTCCGCGCGCGCTTCAGACTATCGAGCAGGCCAAGCGTATCCAGCACGGAATTGTCGGCGCATGGCCGTATGACACTGGCCCCGCTGGCCAACGGCGCCACCGACTACACTTGTTCCAGCATCACACCTGGCAATCTCAAGCGCGCATTCACCTATGATGTCGCCGGCAGCATCGTGCGCCAGACCGTCACCACCTGGCGCTACGCGGGCACGCACCTGGTCGCCATCGATCATCCGCAACAAGCCGAGCGCTACAGCCATGAGGCACAGGGACGGCTGCCAAGCCAGTATGCCGACCAGGAAACGGGCTTGTACTACAACGACCAGCGCTATTACGACCCGGCCCAGGGCCGTTACCTGACGCCCGACCCGCTGGGCCTGCGCGCCGGCACCAACAGCTATGCCTATGTCGCGGGCAATCCGCTCAAGTATGTCGATCCGAACGGGCTGATCCTGTTTGCGTTTGATGGGACGGGCAATAGCGAACATCCGAAGCCGGACAGTTCGATTTCCAATGTGCTGAAGTTCTACGAGGTCTATGACGAAATTCAAAATGGAAAGAAATTCTATATCACCGGCATCGGCACCACCAACCAGGATATGCCCTACGCCGGCAGCGCCATTACAGGCGAAGGCTTCGACCAGCGCGTGAGCCTGGGATTGAAATTTCTCAACGACTACATCAAAGAACGCGCGAACACCGGGCTACTGGATATTGACGTGGTGGGTTTTAGCCGTGGTGCAGCCGAGGCACGCTTTTTTCTCAATGTCGTTGCCGACAACCTCAAGAAAAATGACGGCGCCTATGTCATCAATGGCAAGAGCCGCTGCCTGAACCTGCGCTTCGAAGGCTTGTGGGATACCGTGCCGCATCTCGGCATACTCCATGAAGATGAAAAACAATACTTCTTTTCAGTACCGGCCGCCGTCAAATACGCGGTGCACGCCGTGGCGCTGAACGAACACCGGGGCGGCGGGGATGACTTCGATCTGCGCTCCATCATGGACAGGCCCGGCCAGACCAGTTCGGCGAACCGCCTCGAAAAGGCGTTCATCGGCAGCCATTCCGACATCGGCGGCGGCTTCGGCACCGGCGACCTGTCCGATGTGGCGCTGATGTGGATGGTTGAACAGGCCAAGGGACAGGGAATCGCGATTGACGAAACAAAGCTAGAAAAAAATGGATGGGACATCATCACCAACCCCATCTTGCATGACCGGAGCGGCAACAGATTCTCTGACGGCGATGCCACTTTCACACGATACGTTACTTACGAAAATGGCCAGGAAGTTCTGCAGACGAACGCGGTCTTCGATGGCAAGCGGACCTCCGACACCACTGGAGTTATCAACTTATTCCCCGATGCTTACAAGTGCGGCACGATGACCAATCCCGATATCGGCCTGGTGGACATGAACAAGTACAAGCTCTGGCTGGCCGGTTATGGCTTAAGCATGACCACCGCCCCTATCATCAACACTTCCTGCAAGGCGCCATCATGAAAACATATCTGCTCCAGGCAATTTGCTTCCTGGCGGCCATCGCCCTCTGCACAGCCTGTGCCGCACCTCGCTCACAGCAAGGCCCCGGCATGATCGTGACGTTCAGCAACGGCCTCAAAGGAAAAGAGGTCGACGTGCTGCGCGCGCGAACCGCGAACAGCATATTTTTTCCGACCCCTGACTCACTTGCTCCCGACAAAAATCCGATGACCGGCGGAGCCACCATGGGCGCCGCGCCGGATGGCCGCGAACTGCCTGAATGGGTGGAATTCGAATGGCAGGTATCGGCTGATTTCGAGCGCGATTATGAAGAAATCATTGCCGCGCTGGATGCTCATGTTGCCGCCTGCAGCGAACTGGAACCAGCCAGAGTAAAAATGGCCCAATTCCTGCTGGAATCGGTCATGAGCAAGGAGAAGTTGCAAGACATAGACTGCATCCGCAAGACCGAGATCTACAAGAAATACTTCGAGATAGAATACGGCATACTCAGGACAAGCAGCACCGAAGTCAGGCAACGCCTCTGCCAGCAAGAGCTCAGTGACCGCAAGCCTGCGGATCAGTAAATGAGATTGCGATACGACCAGCAATAAAAAAGCCGACGTCATGATGAGTCGGCTTTAATATAAATACTTGATTGCATTGCGAATTCTTGGTGGGAAGTGCAAGTTTCGAACTTGCGACCCCTGCAGTGTGAATGCAGTGCTCTACCCCTGAGCTAACCTCCCGAAGCGAGGCGAATTATCGCATAGGTGTTGCGGCATCTGCAAGGGCTGGCGACAGGAAATTTAGCATGCCACGCTTTTTTTCTCAGGCGGCCGCTGGTGGCGCCAGGACGGCGGTCCAGATGCACTGGCCTTTGGCGGCCTTGTCGAGGCCGGCGATGGTGGCTTCGTGGGCGGCGAGCTCGTCGGCCGTGGCACTCTGGAAGATGACTTCGGCCAGAGGGACGATTTCCAGGGCGGCGCCATCGGCAGCCACTTCCACTTCTTCTTCCATGCTCAGGCTGTTCTGGCCACGCGTCATGGCCAGGTAGACGTCGGCCAGCAATTCCGAGTCGAGCAGCGCGCCGTGCAGCTTGCGGTGGGCGTTCGAGACGCCGTAGCGGTCGCACAGGGCGTCGAGCGAGTTGCGTTTACCCGGATGCATTTCCTTCGCCTGCACCAGGGTGTCGATCACGCCATGCACTTGCTCATGCACGGGCGGCAGGTTCAGGCGCTTGAATTCCGCGTTGAGGAAGCCGATATCGAACGGGGCGTTGTGGATAATCAATTCGGCGCCGGCGATAAACGTGCGGAATTCTTCCGCGATTTCCGCGAATTTCGGCTTATCGCTAAGGAATTCCGTCGTCAATCCGTGGACGGCCAGCGCGCCCTCTTCCGAGTCGCGCTCGGGATTGATGTAATGGTGGAAATTATTCCCCGTCAACATGCGGTTGTTCAATTCGACCGCCCCGATCTCCAGGATGCGGTCGCCCGTGCGCGGGTTCAGGCCGGTGGTTTCAGTATCGAGAACAATTTGACGCATGGCGGATTCATTCGTAAAAGCAAAAAGCGAAGGGCACAGTATAGCAAACCTGTGTGCTGCAATCGCACCCAGACATGTTCGAACGCCCAACAAAACCGTAGCGAGCGGCAGTGATTTGTGGCCGAGAAGCGCAACCGTACTCTAGTACGATGAGCATCACAGGCCGCAAAGCGCGACGCGCAGTAGGTTTGGTTGGGTGTTCTTAGACGCGCACGGTTTCCACGCCCAGGTTTGCCAGTTCATCAGCCCGCTCGTTGCCCGGATGGCCATTGTGGCCACGCACCCAGCGCCATTCCACTTCATGGACGGCCTGGGCCGTATCGAGGGCCTGCCACAGGTCGACGTTTTTCACGGGTGCCTTGGCCGCCGTTTTCCAGCCGCGCGCCTTCCAGCCGTGGATCCATTCGCTGATGCCCTTCTGCACGTACTGGCTATCGGTATACAACACCACCTGGCACGGACGTTTGAGCGCCGTCAAGGCTTCGATCACGGCCTTCAATTCCATGCGATTATTCGTCGTATTGAGTTCCCCGCCGTAAATTTCTTTCTTGGCGCCATCGGCCACCATCAGTGCGCCCCAGCCGCCCGTGCCGGGATTGCCCTTGCATGCGCCATCGGCGTAAATCTCAACCTTATCCATCTTGCTGTTCCCGCCTTTTATTCGTGACCGGTGCGCCTGCGGGCGCCGTCGCCGGTTTCTTGGTCCACGCCGGACCGATCAAACGCATCCCTTTGACGCGCTTGATCGCCTGCACTATATACACTGCGCCCAGATATGGCCACCAGCGCGCACCGGCCTTGTCCATGAAGGCGTTGCGACGCAGCCATTTTTCTGTCTTGCAAGCAGGTGCGTAGCAGCCGAAGTGGCTTTGGCTGACGCCCATGTTCAGCAATTTTAACCAGTCTTTCATGCGCGGCATAGAGATCAGCTCGCCCGCCCGCGGCAGGTAGTGGCGTCCCGTGACTCTTCCGATGCCCTGGCGCATGCCCCACAGGCTGGCCGGATTGAAGCCGCAGACGATCACGCGCCCCTCGGGGATCAGCACGCGCTCGACTTCGCGCAAGACCTGGTGCGGCTCGGCGGCAAATTCGAGTACGTGCGGCAAGACCACCAGGTCCAGGCTTTGCGAGTCGAACGGCAGCTCGTCGAAGGCTGACACCAGGGTCAAACGGTTCTCTTGCGGCGGGCGCGACGGCAGGCGCGCATCGAGCAGCCATTTGTTCGGCATGCGGCTGGCCGCCAGCGCGTCAAGCTGGGGCAAGCCGATCTGCACGGCGTTGTAACCGAAGATGTCGACGGTCAGGCTGTCGAGGCATTGCTGCTCCCAGGCGCGCACGTAGAGACCGGCCGGCGTCTGCAGCCAGCCGTCAAGCGCTATAATGGATTTTTCGGATGCCACACTGTCCATTCAGTTTTCTCTTTTGCTCATGACACATTCCCCTGAACACGCTTTATCGGTACTTGCCGTGCCCGCCTTTGCCGACAACTACCTGTGGCTGATCCATGACGGCCGCCACGCCGCCGTGGTCGACCCTGGCGATGCCATGGCCATCCTCGATGCGCTGCAAGCACATCAGCTGACCCTGTCCGCCATTTTACTCACGCACCACCACGCCGACCACACGGGGGGCGTACCTGAATTGTTGCAGCATTTCGCCGTGCCCGTCTTCGGCCCGCGCAATGAGGCTATCACAACCATCACGCAAGCGCTTGGTGAAGGCGATGTCGCCTATGTGCCGGAGCTCGGTTTACAGATGACAGTCATCGACGTGCCCGGCCATACCAAGGGGCATATCGCCTATGTGCGCCAGCGCTCGGAGCAAGGCGATGCACCATGGCTGTTCTCCGGCGACACCCTGTTTGCCGGCGGCTGCGGCCGCCTGTTCGAAGGCACGCCGGGCCAGATGGCCGACTCGCTGGGCAAGCTGGCCGCCCTGCCCGACGATACCGAGGTATTTTGCGCGCATGAGTATACCTTGTCCAATCTGCGCTTCGCCAACGCCGTCGAACCGGGCAACGCGACCTTGCAGGAACGCATCGCCATCGACACGGAAAAGCGCCAGCAGGGTTTGTCCACCGTGCCGTCGACCATTGCCCTTGAGAAGGCCACGAACCCCTTCCTGCGCTACCGCGAACCGGCCATCTTGACCAGCCTGAAGGTGGAAGGCAAACTGGCCAGCGACGCTTCGCCCGTGGAAGCATTTGCCGCACTACGTATGTGGAAAAACAACTTTTAAGCTTCTGTTTCTAAAAAGAAAATCCCGGCGACACCATCAGGCATCGCCGGGATTTTTTTATCGATCTATTTGATCAGGATCAGATTTCTTCGTACAGCGGCAAGGTCAGGAACTCGGCGAACGATTCCGACGTCGACATTTCCTCGAAAATCTGGCCCGCGCGCACATAGGTCGGACCGTTGCCACCTGGCGCATCGCGCTGCACCTTGGCCAGTTCTTCCGGAATCATGGCGCGCACCATGTCGGCCGTGACCTTGCGGCCATCTTCCAGCACGCCCTTGCTGGAACGAATCCATTGCCACACTTGCGAGCGGCTGATCTCGGCCGTGGCCGCATCTTCCATCAGGTTATGGATAGGCACGCAACCGTTGCCAGCCAGCCAGCTGCCCAGGTAATGGATACCCACGTTGATGTTGTAGCGCAAGCCCGCTTCCGTGATCGGCGCTTCCGGCTGGAAGTTCAGCAAATCCGACGCTTTCACGTCGATGTCGGGACGCTGCTTCTCGATCTGGTTCGGTTTGTCGCCCAGCACTTTCGTGAACTCGCCCATGGCCAGTTCCACCAGGCCAGGATGGGCAACCCAGCCGCCATCGTAGCCATCGGTGGCGTCGCGCGCCTTGTCGTTGCGCACGCCGCCCATGGCGATGTCGTTCTTTTCCGGATCGTTCTTGATCGGGATCAAGGCTGCCATGCCGCCAATGGCGGGTGCGCCCCGCTTGTGGCAGGTTTTCAGCAGCAGCAAGGCGTAGGCGCGCATGAACGGCGCCGTCATGGTGACCTTCGCGCGGTCGGCCAGGCAAAAATCCTTGTCCAGCTTGAATTTCTTGATGCACGAGAAGATGTAATCCCAGCGGCCCGCGTTCAAGCCCGAGCTGTGTTCTTTCAGTTCGTACAGGATTTCATCCATTTCAAACGCGGCCAGGATGGTTTCGATCAGCACGGTGGCCTTGATCGTGCCTTGTGGCAAGCCCAGCTCGTTTTGCGTCATGACGAAGATATCGTTCCACAGGCGCGCTTCCAGGTGCGATTCCATCTTCGGCAGGTAAAAGTAG
Organism: Janthinobacterium sp. SUN073; assembly: GCF_030397665.1. Lineage (GTDB taxonomy): Bacteria > Pseudomonadota > Gammaproteobacteria > Burkholderiales > Burkholderiaceae_D > Janthinobacterium. The sequence goes on from NZ_JAPUBT010000002.1 coordinate 506,127, forward strand.
GGACCGGCGCCGCGTGCCAGCTGTTCCTTGGCGTTATGGAACATGAACAGGGCGAAATCGAAAATGCCGCCGGAAATGCGCTTGCCGTCGACCAGCACGTGCTTTTCATCGAGGTGCCAGCCGCGCGGGCGCACAACCAAGGTGGCGATCTTGTCGTTCAGCTTGTACGACTTGCCATTTTGCTCCAGCGAAATCGTCTTGCGCACGGCGTCGAACATATTGATCTGGCCCGTCAGCTGGTTATCCCAGTTCGGCGTGTTCGAATCTTCGAAGTCAGTCATGTAGCTGTCCGCGCCGGAATTGAAGGCGTTGATGACCATCTTGCGCTCGACGGGGCCGGTGATTTCCACGCGGCGGCATTCCAGCGCCTTCGGAATCGGCGCGATCTTCCAGTCGCCATCGCGGATATGCGCGGTTTCTGGCAGGAAATCAGGACGCTCGCCCGCGTCGAGGCGCTTGGCGCGTTCCACGCGCACGGCCAGCAACTCCTGGCGGCGCGGCTCGAATGCACGCGTCAGCTTGGCCACCAGCGCCAGCGCTGCCGGCGTCAGGATCTGTTCGTAGCCGGGCTGGATTTCACCCGTGATTTGCATGCCTTCGGGAAGTGTGATCGTGTTCTGCGTCATGAAGTTCTCCGGTTTTTAATAAATATAAGCAAAGGTAATCTGATGATCCAAGTATAAGCTGAATGACTGCGCGGACAAGCGGGACAAAGGCGTAAAAACACTCTGCCGGGCGGCGCATTTGTTCTATAGTATTGCACTATAAGGCATGGAAACGAGATTAAAAATCACTTCATCTATGCGTTTTTATCACAAGTGACAAGATAGCGAGCACAGCATATGGGCCAGTTCAGACAAATATCGACCTTCGTGGAAGTGGTCGCCAAGGGCAGCCTGTCGGCGGCCGCGCGCGCGGAAGGTATCGCCCCGGCCATGATAGGCCGGCGCCTCGATGCGCTGGAGCAGCGCCTGGGCGTCAAATTACTGCAGCGCACGACGCGCAAGCTGGCCTTGACGAATGAAGGCGCCGCCTTCCTGGAAGATTGCCAGCGCATCCTGGGAGAATTGGAAGAGGCGGAAGCGGCCGTGGCCGAACGCAGCGTGAAGGCCAGCGGCCATTTGCTCATTTCCGCACCAGCCGGCTTCGGGCGCCAGCACGTGGCGCCCCTGATCCCCTCGTTTGTCGCCGAGCACCGCGACGTGACGGTGTCGCTGAACCTGAACGACCGCCTCGTCGACCTGATCGGCGAAGGCATCGACGTGGCCATCCGCATCGCCAGCCTGTCCGATTCCTCGCTGGTGAGTACGAAACTGGCCGACAACCAGCGCGTGCTGGTCGGTTCGCCCGCCTACTTGAAACGGGCGGGCACACCGCGCATCCCGGCCGACCTGGCGAAACATAATTGCCTGGCGATCAGCAGCGAAGGCAGCCAGCGCGGCTGGACCTTCCGCGAAAACGGCAAGAATGTCATTTTGAAGGTGGCCGGCAATATGGTGTGCAACGATGGCGAAGTGCTGCACGACTGGGCGCTGGCCGGCAAGGGGCTGGCGTGGCGCTCGATGTGGGAGGTCGGTGCGGAAATCGCCTCGGGCCAGCTGGTGACGGTGCTGGACCAGTTCGCCGCACCGGGCAATGATATTTATGCCGTGTTCGCCCAGCGCCGCCACTTGCCACTGCGCATACGGGCGTTTGTAGATTTTTTAAGGCATAGCTATTCGCAACCAGATTACTGGCGTGAAAGAGCAATCTAGATAGCGCCCAAGCCTAGACGTGGGTGCGCAGATCGGCGTAGGTACTGTTATCCCCGTCAAGCGGCGTGCAGGGCTGGATCAAATATTTTCCCCGACCTGAGCACGCCGAATGCCACGTGCACCAGCTTGCGCATCATGGCGCCGATGATCAGTTTGGGTGCCTTGCCTGCAGCGCTGAGTCGCTTGCCGAAGCGCTTGCCCCAAGCCGTCCGATACACCGTCACCATGGCGGGCATGTACAGCGCCTTGCGCAGGAAGCTGTGGCCGACCTTCGACATGCGTGGCTTGCCACGTATGCTGGAGCCTGACTCGTGTTGCCGCGGGTCGAGTCCCGCAAACGCCACGGCTTGCTTGGCGCTGTCGAAGCGTTCTGGATTGGCATAGTAGGATAGCAGCACCGGAATCGACCGCTCGCCCAGGCCAGGAATGGTGTCGAGCAGCTCACTCTTGCCGCGTAAATCCGGGTCGTCATCGATATGCCGTTTGATTGCTTGGATCAGCTCCTTGATCTGGCCATCGAGCCAGGCAATGTGATCGGCGATGCCCTGGCGCACGGCTTCGCGTGCCACATCGAGCCGGTTGCATTCCTGCTGACGCATGGTCTGCAAGGCTTCCAGGCGCAGCACCATGGCGCGTAGTGCCTGTTCGGCGGGCGACGGCGCCAGCCACGGCTCGGGCTGGCGTTCATGGGCGAAGTCGGCGATCAGCTGCGCGTCGACTTTGTCCGTTTTGGTGCGCACCAGGCGCGAAGCGCCGAAGGCCTTGATCTGCGCCGGATTGATGACACTGACCAGCATGCCCCGTCCCGCCAGATATTCGGCCACTCTTTCCCAGTAGGTGCCGGTCGCTTCCATACACACGCGCGGGCTGCCGGCATCCTGCTTGAGCAGCCATTCGCTGAGTGCAACGAATCCTTTGTCATTGTTTTCTACTACTTTGTTACGGTGTTTTCCATTAGGCAGGCGCAGCGCGCAGTCGAGCTTCGCCTTGGCAACGTCGATTCCTAAATTAAACATGCTGTGGTCCTCTTGCGATCTACCTTGTGAATGCGGGCTAACCGGCATGCCGGTGCCAAAGATACTGTCCGATCTTGACATTGAGGATGGGTAACTGGTGCGAGATCTACGAAACTGGCTCGAAGCCTAAGGGCGGATACGGCATCCAGTTACCCGGTCTTGATATGCCTACCAAGATTTTGACAGCGGTCGATACCGTTCGCAATATCACGAACGGCATGAAGGGAATAATACAAGGTCGGATTAGCGTAGCGTAATCCGACACCAGCCCATACACCTTCCCAACACCACCATTGTCGGCTTACGCGCAAGCGCTAAGCCCACCTACGCGGCGACGCAAAGCATGGCAAAAGAGCCACTTAGTTCACGCAAAACCCATACCTCACGAAAATTCAGGCGAAAAAAAATCCTCGGAGACCGAGGATTTCTTTATTTCGTTTGATCCAGCGTATTAGATTGGCTGAATGTTCGAAGCTTGCTTGCCTTTAGGGCCAGCGGTCACTTCAAAAGAAACGCGTTGGTTCTCTTGCAGGGACTTGAAGCCGTTCGACTGGATAGCCGAGAAGTGAGCGAACAGATCTTCGCCGCCTTCGTCAGGGGTAATAAAGCCGAAGCCCTTCGAATCATTGAACCATTTTACGATGCCAGTTGCCATTACAATTTCCTATTTCAGTTAAGTTGGGCTTGCGCCCGTTATATCGTTTGAAGCAAGAAAGAAATGACAGACAAACTGCACTACTACCTCGAATCCAACGATGCCCAATTATACCAACAAAACTGAGAAAAACCATTCTTTCGCAAAATAAACTTGCGAACACTACTTTAATAGCCAAATCCCCGTCTTGCGGCGCCCTGTACAAGCGGCATGGAGACACTATATCCTAATCTGCGACGCCGATGCTTTGCGTTGCATCAAATGAATCATTGCAACCACATCTCTATGGTGCTGTCATTTACACGCTGAAATGGGTGGAGCCCGCATCGCGCGCGGCCCAGTGCAGCAGCGCCTCCACTTGCGCCCGCACAGCGGGCCATTCCGCCACCGCCTGCGCAGGCGTGTTGAGCATGGCGCGCACCTGCTGTTCAATGCGCCGGCATTCCTGGCCCAGCGCGGCAAAGCCGAAGGTGGCGGCCGAGCCGGCCACCGCATGCAGCGCACGGTGCAACTCCGTCAACGGCTCCAGACGGGGGCCTGCACTATCGCAGCGGCCGCTGGCCTGCGTGATCGCTTGCATCAGGGCCGGCACGCCAGCCGCATATTTTTCGTTCAGGGCGCGCAAACGCGCGCGAAAATCCGGGTCGATCAAGGTTGCCATCGCGATACTCGCCTGAATGGCTTACTTGGTGCCAAAGATGCGGTCGCCGGCGTCGCCCAGGCCCGGTACGATGTAGGCATGCTCATCCAGGTGCGAATCGAGCGAAGCGCAGTACATCTTGACCTTCGGATGCGCGTTCTGGAAAACCGTCACGCCTTCCGGTGCGGCCACCAGCGCCAGGAAGATGATCTGCTCGTCCGTCACGCCCCGTTTCTTCAGCACGTCGACGGCGTACACGGCCGAGTTGCCGGTGGCTACCATCGGGTCGCACAGGATGAAGGTGCGCTCGTTCAGGTCGGGCAGGCGCACCAGGTATTCCACGGGCATGTGGGTGGTGGGATCGCGGTACACGCCAATGTGGCCCACGCGGGCCGATGGCACCAGGTTCAGCAAGCCATCGCTCATGCCGATGCCGGCGCGCAGGATGGGCACGATGGCCAGTTTCTTGCCGGCAATCACGGGAGCGTCGATGGTCACCAGCGGGGTCTTGATTTCGCGCGTGGTCAGCGGCAGGTCGCGCGTGATTTCATAGCCCATCAGCAAAGTGATTTCCTTGAGCAATTCGCGGAAGGTGCGCGTGGACGTGTCGTGCTCGCGCATGTGGCTCAGTTTGTGCTGGATCAAAGGGTGATCGGTAATGAACAAATTCGGGAAGCGTGGATCTTGTTTCATATTGTTGTTCTTTCTTTGCTCTCTGGCGCGGCGGCAAGCATGGCCGCAAGCGCGCTGTGTGTCGATAAAATGAAGGATTGCCGCATTATCCCAGCCCGCAGCCCGCCTGTGGCCTGAATTTTCGAAATAATCGGATTTAGCGGGATCAATACTCGCGCAGTGCGCGCGCCAGGATGGCCGCGCAATCGGTGCCCGCCGGCAAGCGGCCATACGCGCCGCCCGGCGCTTGCACCAGCCGCGACTGCAGGAAGGCCTGCGCAACAAAGGGCGGCGCATGGCGCAGCAGCAAGGCGGCCTGCACGGCCAGCACGATGCGCTCAGATAATTGCCTGGCGCCAAATTCATCCGTCTGCGGCCCGTCCAGGTCGGCCAGCAGGCGCGTCCGGTACTCGGCAAAGGCGGCATCGGCATCGCCGGCCAGCGCCAGCTCGGCCGCCAGGGCGTCGCGCGCAGCCGGCGACTTGCCGAAGGCACGCAAGACGTCGAGACACATGACGTTGCCAGAACCTTCCCAGATCGAGTTGACGGGCAGCTCACGGTACAGGCGCGCCAGCGGCGCGTCTTCCACATAGCCGGTACCGCCCAGCACTTCCATGGCTTCCGCGCCGAAGCCGGGACCGCGCTTGCATATCCAGTACTTGCCGGCCGGCGTGAACACGCGCGCCAGCATCGCTTGCCCTGCATCGTCCTTTTCATCGAAGCAGCGGGCCAGGCGCAGGGCAAAGGCCGTGGCGGCTTCCGATTCGAGCGCCAGGTCGGCCAGCACGTTCTGCATCAAGGGCTGCTCGGCCAGCGGCTTGCCGAACACGGCCCGCTGGCGCGCATGGTGCAGCGCCTGCGTCAGGGCGGCGCGCATGATGCCGGTGCTGCCCAGCACGCAATCGAGGCGCGTGTGGCTGGCCATTTCCAGGATGGTGGGAATGCCCCGCCCCGGCTGCCCCACGAGCCAGCCGTAGGCGTTGGTAAATTCCACTTCCGACGAGGCATTCGAGCGGTTGCCCAGCTTATCTTTCAGGCGCTGCACGCGGATGGCATTGCGGCTGCCGTCGGGCAGGTAGCGCGGCAAGAAGAAGCACGACAATCCGCCCTCCTCCGCCTGCGCCAGGATCAGATGCGCATCGCATTGCGGCGCCGAAAAAAACCATTTGTGGCCGACGATGCGCCAGGCGCCGCCGGCCTCGTCGCCGAACAGGGCCAGCGCCTCGGCCGGCGGCACGGGCACGGCGCGCGTGGTGTTGCTGCGCACATCCGAGCCGCCCTGCTTTTCCGTCATGCCCATGCCGACCAGGGCGCCGCGCTTCTGTTCCACGGGCAGGGAGCGGGGATCGTACTCGCGCGAGAGGATTTTCGGCAGCCAGCGCGCAGCGATGTGCGGCAGATCAATGGCCTGGCGCAAGGCCGGCACCGAGGCATACGTCATCGTCACGGGACACTGCGTGCCGTTTTCCACCTGTCCCACTAATAGATAGGCGGCCGCGCGCGCCACCTGGGCACCGGGGCCTGGCGACGCCCAGGGCGCAGCGTGCGCGCCAGCGCCTACGAGGATGGCCATCAGCTCATGCCAGGCCGGATGGAACAGCACCTCGTCGATGCGGCGCCCGGCCCGGTCGAACTGCTGCAGCTCGGGCGTGTGGATATTGGCCAGGCGCGCCAGCGCATACGTCTCTGCGCGCCCCAGCTTCTCGCCCAGCGCGTCGAGCTCCTGCCGCGCCGCGCCGCCGCCCTCGCGCAGCAGCGCTTCGATCAGCGCCGGGTCACAGGCGAACAGATTGACGTTTTCAAACGGCGTGGCCTGATTGAAAACTTCATGCGTGTCAAAAGCATTCATGGGAGTCTCCCGCGATTTGTTATCATGGCGCCCTTGCTGTCGCTGGCGCACCGTCAACACCGTCTGCCAGCCAGACTAGCGTAAAGCGCATGGCGGGGCAAGCGCGCCAGTGGAAGCAAGTACAGATAAATGTTTCCATGTGAAACGAAAATGCCAGCGTATGTCGCGCAGCATGATTTTTTTCATGGAAGGCAGGAATATTTACAAAACCTGAAGCAATGTTGCTCTATTTCATGTAATCGAATGCTTTTCAATGATACATTTCGTGTGGATCGCGTTCCGATAGTTGCCCTCCGGCCCGCTATGGCGCGCGTAGCGCACGATGCACTCTTTCCGTTGGCGCCCTGCCCTGCAGCGTGCGCCGGCACTGATCACAAAAAGGTAAAAGCCCGCACGATGTTTTCCAGTACCCCATCCGCCGCCCACCGCGAGGCACGCCACGAGTTGGACAACCTCATGGAAGAGGCAGGCGACGTCGTGTTCCGGCTCGATACGGACGGCCTGATCCTGTTCGCCAGCAAGCGCGCGGCCACCCTGTTCGGCGCGCCCTCGGGCCTGTCCGGCCACTTGCTGCTGCCGCTGGCCGCCGAAGCATCGCGCGCGGCGCTGCAGGCAGCGCTGGAAGACTCCCTGGAGGAACCGGGTCGTCTGGAAGTGCGCCTGCAAACGCCGGACCAGGAAATCTGGTTCGAGCTGCGCCTGTCTTCTTATATGAACGCAGCGGGCGTGACCGAATTGCTGGTGGTCGGGCGCGACACCTCGGCCCAGCACAACACGGAAGAACGCTTGCGCCACATGGCCACGCACGATGCGCTGACCGGGCTGCCGAACCGCCTGCTGCTGTCGGACCGCATCCGCATGGTGATCGCCCAGGCGGCCCGTTCGGGCCAGGGGTTTTCGGTCGCCACCATCGGCCTCGATGGTTTTAAAAAGGTCAACGATGGCCTGGGCCACCCCGTCGGCGACGCCGTGCTGCGCCTGGCAGCCGCGCGCCTGCGCAAGACCTTGCGCGACAGCGACACCCTGGCGCGCGTGGGCGGCGATGAATTCGTCGCCGTGCTGCCGGGCAGCGCCACCGATGCGCAAATCAAGCTGGTGACGGGCCGCCTGCTGGCCACCCTGCAGGCGCCGTTCGAAGTCGATGGCCATACGATTTACGTGGGGGCGTCCGTCGGCGTATCGATCTATCCGCTGCACGCGGAAGATGAAGTGCGCCTGGTGGCGCTGGCCGATGCGGCCATGTCGCGCGCCAAGGAAACGGGCAAGGCCCGCTGCCTGGTCTACAGCCCGCGCCTGAATGGTCCGTCGGAACACGATATTTCGCTGGAAGCGGCCATGTTCCAAGCCGTGCGCGAAGGCGAGTTTTTACTCTTTTACCAGCCCATCGTCGATGCGCACACGCGGCAGATCCAGGGTTTCGAAACCCTGATGCGCTGGAAGCACCCGACTCTGGGCCTGGTGCCGCCCGTGCGTTTCATCCCGATTGCCGAAGCCAATGGCCTGATCAATCTGCTGGGCGCCTGGGCGCTGAAGGCGGCCTGCGTGCAGCTCAAGCAGTTCCAGGACGTGGCCAGGCGGCCGCTGTACATTTCCGTCAACATCAGCCCGCGCCAGTTCCGCAACGACAAATTCCTCGACGTGCTCGATGACGCCATCGCCTTTTCTGGACTCTCGGGCGAACACCTGGTGCTGGAAATTACGGAAGGCACCCTGATGATCGACCCCGTGCATGCGGAAACCATCCTCGTCAAGATGACGGAGCGCCGCGCGCGCATCGCCATCGACGATTTCGGCACCGGCTACTCTTCGCTCGCATACCTGAAGCGCTTCCCCATTTCCGTACTGAAGATCGACCGTACCTTCATCAAGGACTTGCCCGAATCGAGCAAGGACGCGGCCATCTGCAACACCATTCTCGACCTGGCCAAGCATTTGAATTTGTCCGTGGTGGCCGAAGGCGTGGAAACGGAGGAGCAGATGCACTTCATGGAGTCGCGCGGCTGCCAGTATGTGCAAGGCTATTTGACGGGCAAACCGATGCCGGCCCATGCCGCGCTATCGGCCTTGAGCGAAAAAACCTATGCGGCGCTGGTGCCCACGCCGTCTGCCAATGAACAGCGCGGAGGGGTGCAATGAATCCAGGTCATTTCGCGGTACCGACACAGCTCGGCAAAAACACCCTGGACCTGCTGTGGGCGCGCACGCGCCAGCAGGGCGACATGCCCGGCTTCGCGAAAGCCATCAGCGCCATCCTGGGCGCCATGCGCGGCGAGGATGACCACGAATTCGACATCACGCAAACGGTGCTGTCCGACCCTGTCCTCACGCACAAGGTACTCAGACTGGCCAACAGCGGCATGTATTCGGCCTTCGGCCAGCGGGTCAACACGGTCTCGAAGGCCGTGCTGGTGCTGGGCATCGACGCCATCGGCCACCTGGCGCTGGGACTGAAGCTGATCGAGGAGCTGTCGCAGGCCTCGCCCGACTCCGTCAGTGCGCACGTGGAAATGGAAAAGGCCGTGCTGGCCGGGATGGTGGCGCAGCAAGTGGCCACCAGCGCCGGCAGCCTGCAGGCGGAGCAAGCCGTCGTCTGCTCCATGCTGCACACACTGGGCCGCATGATGGTGACGTTCTACATGACGGACTTCTGGGCGCGCATGCAGGCGCATGCGGGTCCCGGCAACGAGGCGGCCGCCGCGCGCGAAATTCTCGGCCTGTCGCTGCCGGAAGTGGGCTATGCCACGGCCGCCCACTGGGGCTTGCCGCAGCACCTGATCAACGGCATGCGTCCGATGGATCCGTCGCCCGACAACTCAACCGTCAGCGGCGCCGACTGGATGGCAGGCCTGTCGACCATGGCGGCGCGCTGCGCCGACTCGCTGTGGCATGACGATGCGGCCGGCGCGGCGCAGGTGCACGCGCTGATCGACGACTATGCGGGCACCCTGGGCATCGCTGCCACGGACCTGGTGGTGGCGGTGGACAAGGCGAAGATGATGGCGGCGGCCGACCTGTCGATCGCCCCCCTGTCGAAACCGGCCGAACGGCGCGCGCGCCAGCTGGCCTCGACGCGCATGCGCGCCGAAGGCAACCGCATCCTGATCGGCGGCCTGGCCGACCTGCGCGGCGCCATCGGCAGCGCCAGTCCGGGCCAGATGGTCTCGATGGCGCTCGAAACGCTGCACCAGGGCTTTGATTTTTCGCGCTCGGTGGCGTTCGTGCGCAACCACCGGGATCATTTGTACTCGGCGCGCATCAGCATGGGCGAAGGCATGGCCGACCTGCAGGACCTGATGGCATTTGGCGACGCATATGAGCCGAACGTCTTCCACGCGGCCCTCAACAGCGACCGCGTGATCTTCATCGACAATGCGCGCGACCCGAAATTTGCCGCCAAGCTGCCGCAATGGTGGAAAGCGACGTTATCGGAAGCGCGCAGCTTCGTCGTGCTGCCCCTGTCGGCCAACGGCCATCCCACGGGCTTCCTGTACGGCGACTGGGACGACAGCTTCCCGCCGATTCAATTGAACCAGACGGAATTCAACCTGATCAACGATATTCGGGCGCTATTGGTGCAGTCGGTGGAGATGCGGCACCAGCTCGAGCTGGTGGCAAATAAAGTGGCGTGAAATTGACAACCCAACGGCAGAACTGCCGGGGTCGGACCTTAAAGGTCCGACCCCAGATCTTGCCTCTCGGGTCAATTACTTCAACTTCGGCGTATTCACGCTGACATCGCCGCATTGCGCGCGGTGCATCAGGGCGTGGTCGATCAGGACCAGCGCCAGCATGGCTTCGGCGATCGGCGTGGCGCGGATGCCCACGCAGGGGTCGTGGCGGCCGAAGGTTTCCACCATCACGGGATTGCCCTCTTTGTCGATCGAGCGGCGCGGCGTGCGGATCGACGACGTTGGCTTGATGGCGATCGAGACTTTGACATCCTGTCCCGTCGAGATACCACCGAGTACGCCGCCGGCGTTATTGCCGATAAAGCCTTCCGGCGTCAGTTCGTCGCCGTGTTCGGAACCCTTTTGCGCCACCGAATCGAAACCGGCGCCGATTTCCACGCCCTTGACGGCATTGATGCCCATCATGGCGTAGGCGATGTCGGCGTCGAGCTTGTCGTAGATGGGCTGGCCCAGGCCGACCGGCACGTTTTGCGCGATCACGTCGATGCGCGCGCCGATGGAATCGCCATCGCGGCGCAATTGATCCATGGCCTCTTCCATGCGCGCGATCAGGTCCGCGTCGCCGCTGGCGGCAAAGAAGGGGTTCGCATGCACGTGTTCCCAGGACTGGAATGGCACGGCAATGTCGCCCAGCTGACTCATGCAGCCCTTGAAGGTGGTGCCATACTGCTGCAGCAGCCATTTCTTGGCAATCGCCGCCGCGCCCACCACGGGCGCCGTCAGGCGTGCCGAGGAACGCCCGCCGCCGCGCGGGTCGCGCACGCCGTATTTATGCCAGTAGGTGTAGTCGGCATGGCCGGGGCGGAAGCTTTCCGCGATATTGCCGTAATCCTTGCTGCGCTGGTCTTCATTGCGGATCAGCAGCGCGATGGGCGTGCCCGTCGTCACGCCCTGGTACACGCCCGAGAGAATTTCCACCGTATCGGACTCCTGGCGCTGCGTCACGTGGCGCGAGGTGCCCGGCTTGCGGCGGTCCAGCTCGGGCTGGATATCGGCTTCCGACAGGATCAATCCTGGCGGACAGCCATCGATCACGCAGCCGATGGCCGGGCCATGCGATTCGCCGAAAGTGGTAACAGTAAACAGCTTGCCAAAAGAATTGCCGGACATAGTAGGAAGTGTGAGGACTGGAAAACTCAATTCTACCAGCCTGCGGGGCATGCCATGCCGCTAATGCCGCAGCAAGGCCCGATATTCCCGCCCGTGATCACCATTTTTAAATCCCGTGTTTTTTTTCATACAAAAAACACCAACTATGAGTTGCAATCATGCAATACAAGAAATATTGCTCTACGGAATAGGCTTAAAAAAACATTTTGCTTATTAAATAGCTATATACTTGGATCAAAGCGCGCTACACAATACAGGGTACCAATCCACATTTGGCCTGCGCCGAGAGCACGTCACAAATGCCCAGGGCTAGGCGTCGTTGCCGAAGACAGTACGCAAGTACAAGTACGGTAAGGGCAACGCAACAACGCCATGGGCTTTTGCGACGCGCTCGTAAAAAATATCGAGTCATCCTGGAGAAGCTATACATGCCCGCACCGATCATGCCCCTTGACGCTAACAAGGACGATCACGACGACCTGGTATTCCTCGATGAGCAACCAGCGCCGCCGCTGGCCGTCGCACCGCGCAGCGTCTGGCGGGTGATGATCATCGACGACGATGAAGACGTCCACTCCACCACCACTTTCGCCCTGGGCAACCTGGAAATGCAGCACCGCCCGCTGGAATTCGTGCATGCGTATTCGGCCGGCCAGGCGCGCGAACTGCTCAAGCATGAAGACGACATCGCCGTCATCCTGCTCGACGTGGTGATGGAACAGGATGACGCGGGCCTGCACCTGGTGCGCTACATCCGCGAAACCCTCAAAATGACGGACGTGCGCATCATCCTGCGCACGGGCCAGCCCGGCTATGCGCCGGAAATCGACGCCATCCGTGATTTCGACATCAACGACTACAAGACCAAGTCCGAACTGACGCGCATCAAGCTGTTTACCACGGTGACGGCCGCCATCCGCTCGTACGAACAGATACGCTCGATCAGCAACAGCCGGCGCGGCCTGGACCAGATCGTCCACGCCAGCACGCAGCTGATGGCGCTGCACGGCGTACAAAACTTCTCGGCCGGCGTGCTGGCGCAGATCGCCGACCTGCTGGGCATCCGCGCCGATGGCCTGCTGTGCGTGCAGGACTTGCAGGACAGCGGCGCCAGGGAGCTGCTCGTGTCGGCCTGCACGGGCAGCTTTTCCGGCTTGCCGCACAGCGCCCTGTGCGGCCTGCAAAACCCCCGCGTAATGGCGGCCATCGAGCACACGCTGGCGCAGCGGCGCAACGTCTACGCGCACGACTATGCCACCCTGTACTTCGCGGGCAAGGCCAGCCGTGATGCGGCCGCCTACCTGGTCCTGCCGCGCCCCCTCTCGGCCATCGATGAAAGCCTGCTGGAAGTATTTTGCAGCAACGTCGCCGTGGGCCTGGACAATGTCGAACTGGTATCGCACCTGCACAATGCCGCCTTCTATGACCAATTGTCGAAGCTGCCGAACCGCACGCGCCTGGTGGAAATCCTTGACGCCGCCCTGGCCGGGCCCGCGCGCGACGACGCCACCCTGGCGCTGGTCGACCTCGACCACTTTGCCGAGACCAACGACGCGCTGGGGCACCAGTTCGGCGACACCCTGCTGATCGCTGTGGCCGGCCGATTGCAAACCCAGCTGGGTCCCCATCTGACGGTGGCGCGCCTGGGCGGCGACATCTTTTGCGTGCTGGGCGACTCGTCGCAAGTCAACCCGAGCAAGATCCTGGCCCTGTTCCAGGCGCCGTTCTGCATCGACGGGCAAGATGTGCAGCTGTCGGCCACCCTGGGCCTCGTACGGCTGGGAGAACATGCGGGCACGGGTGCCGATGCGCTGAAAGATGCCGATATCGCCCTGAAACGGGCGAAAAGCCAGCAGCGCGCCGGGCACTTCTATTTTTCGCGCAGCATGGGCATCGAAATCCGCGAAAGAGTCCGTATGATGCACGCGCTGCGCACGGCCTTCAGCCAGGACCAGCTGTTTGTCGTCTACCAGCCGCAGATCGACCTGACCACGCGCCGCCCCGTGGGCGCCGAAGCGCTGCTGCGCTGGCAGACGCCGGACGGCAAGTTCATCTCGCCCGACCGCTTCATCCCCATTGCCGAGTATTCGGGCATCATCATCGAACTGGGCGAATGGGTGCTGCGCACGGCGTGCCGCGAACTGGTGCTGCTGCGCGAACAGGGCCACCGCAACTTCGTCATGTCCGTCAACGTGTCGCAAGTGCAGTTCCGCCACCCGCTGTTCCTGGAAATGCTGCGCGCGGCGCTGGAAGAGACGCAGGCGCCACCTGAGTTCATCGAGCTGGAAATCACGGAATCGATGGCCATGGAAGAGCCGGACCTGCTGATCAAGATGCTGTGGCAGATCAAGCAGACGGGCGTGAGCATCGCCATCGACGACTTCGGCACGGGCTTCTCGTCGCTATCCTATTTGCAGCGGCTGCAGGTCGACCGACTGAAAATCGACCGCGCCTTCGTCACCGAGATCACGGGTTCCGCGCGCGGCAGCAGCATCGCCGAGATGGTCATCCAGCTGGGCCGCAATCTGGGCCTGGCCGTCATCGCCGAAGGCGTGGAAGACGAGCGGCAAGCGCAAATCCTGCAGGCGCTGGGCTGCCCCATGGCGCAGGGTTTCCTGTTCGCCCGCCCGATGACGGCCACGGCGCTGGGCACCTGGCTGAACAACGAGGCGCTGCAAGGGGCGGCGTAGACGCCAGCTTGCACTGACCATGCAAAACGCCGGCAGTGCCGGCGTTGTTTTTACTGCATGCGATCGTTTAATCGGTGGTTTCGGCTGGCCAGTCGCGAATATACGCTTTCAGCATCTGGTTTTCAAAGCTTTGCGCTTCGAGCACGGCGCGTGCCACGTCGTAGAAGGAGATGACGCCCAGCAAAGTCTTGGCGTTCATGACGGGCAGGTAGCGCGCGTGCTTTTCCAGCATGATACGGCGCACTTCGTTCACTTCCGTGTCGGGCGTGACAGTGATCGGATGGTCATCCATGTGCTTGCGCACGGTGCCGCCGCCGATCTGGCCCGCGTTCTCGTGCAACGCGTTGAGCACTTCGCGGAAGGTCAGCATGCCGACCAGGTCGCCAAATTCCATGACCACCAGCGAACCGATGTCTTTTTCGGCCATGGTATTGGCCGCGTCAAGCAGGGGCTGGTCAGGCGTGACCGTGTAGAGGATGTTGCCCTTGACTTGGAGAATTTCAGATACTTTCATATTGGCCGTCCTGTCCGCGTGATTGGTATTTTAGTTATTCTAGCCCTTACTGCGACTGTAGCCTATGCCTGCGGAAAAATCCAGCCTTGCGCGCAATCAAATCGAGGGGGGATTGTCGGACAAGAAAAACGTAGCGAGCGGATGCGCGGCGCGCAGTAGTTTTGGTTAGACGTTTTCAACCTCTGCGGCGGAACCAGCCCGCTATCGAGAGACGCTGGCGCGCCGTCGGCAGCACCTCGTGCAGCATCTCGCCCGACAGAAACATGGCCATGCGGCCCGCTTGCGGTGCGATATCCACATGCCCGCCATCCTGCGGGTGCAAACGCAGCGCGCCGCCGTGTTCGGGCAGCCAGTCGTCGTTCAGGTACAGCACGACGGACACGGTGCGTTTGTCATCGTCGCGGAAACGGTCCAGATGAGCCCGGTAAAAGGCACCCGGCGCATACAGGGAGAAATGGCTTTCGTACTCTTCCAGCCCCAGGAACAGCTCGCGATTGAGGGTCTGGCGCAACGCTTCCATATGCTGCAGATAGCTATCGCAGGCGCTTGAGCGGCCCGCTTCCAGCCATGCGATATGGTCGCCACGGATATCCGGCTGCAGCAGCGGCGCATGGCCGCTGCCCACTCCAGCGCCCTTCATCTTGCCGCTGAGCATGGATTGCACGCATTCGGCGGCCAGCTGGCGGCTGAGTTGAGGGGAAATGAATTGCTCTAGCATCAGCCAGCCTGCGCGGCACAGGCCGTCAACGATAGACGGTCCGGGCACGGCAAGGGTGCCATCGAACGATATTGCGGGCATAGAATTTTTCCTGGTGGACATGCATGTGAGTGCGCCTGAAGCCCAGGATTTCGTTCGTGTGCAGCTGCTTCCTGGCGGTGCGGCGCACGCGCGAAGGTGGAACAGCCCGAATATCACTGACACGGCATCGTACCACCGCCACGCGCAGCCGGTTACTTTTTTCGACTTCAAGTTACACGCGCCGCCCGCCAGCACGGCGCCATGCGCCCTGCACGCGAGCCCTTTTACTCAGCGGCAAATCAGGTTACGATCTTGCCACTATAAAACTTGGCGGAGACACCATGAGCGGCCCGAAATACCCCGGTTTCGATACTTTATCCCTGCATGCGGGCGCGGCGCCCGACCCGGCCACGGGCGCGCGCGCCACGCCCATCCATTTCACGTCCTCGTTTGCCTTCAAGAGTTCGGAGCATGCGGCCTCGCTGTTCAACATGGAGCGGGCCGGCCACGTGTACTCGCGCATTTCGAATCCCACCAACGCCGTGCTGGAAGAGCGCATCGCCGCCCTCGAAGGGGGCGTGGCCGGCATCGCCACGGCCAGCGGCCAGGCCGCCATGCACCTTGGTCTATGTACCATCGCCGGCGCCGGCTCGCACATCGTCGCCTCGCGCGCCCTGTACGGCGGTTCGCACAACCTGCTGGCCTACACATTAAAACGCTTCGGCATCGAGACGACGTTTGTCGACCCGCGCGACGTGGACGCCTGGCGCGCCGCCATCCGCCCGAATACGAAAGTGCTGTTCGGCGAAACGCTGGGCAATCCAGGCCTCGACGTGCTGGACATCCCGCAAATTGCCGCCCTGGCGCACGAGCACCAGTTGCCGCTGATGCTAGATTCGACGTTTACCACGCCGTACTTGCTGCGCCCCTTCGAGCATGGCGCCGACCTGGTGTTCCACTCGGCCACCAAGTTTTTATGCGGGCACGGCACGGCCATCGGCGGCTTGCTGGTCGATGGCGGCACCTTCGACTGGCAAGCCGCGTACGACAAGACGGGCCGTTTTGCCGAACTGTGCGAACCGTATGACGGTTTTCACGGCATGGTCTTCGCCGAGGAATCGACGGTGGCGCCATTCGCCCTGCGCGCGCGGCGCGAAGGCTTGCGCGATTTCGGCGCCGTCATGAGCCCGCACAACGCCTTCGCCATCCTGCAGGGCATCGAAACCCTGGGCTTGCGCATGGACCGCCACGTGGCCAACACGCGCAAAATCATCGACTTCCTGCTGGCCAATCCGGCAGTCGAATCCGTGTCCTACCCTGAACTGCCGTCGCACCCCGACTACGCACTGGCGAAAACCCTGCTGCCGAAAGGCGCGGGCGGCGTCTTCACGTTCCGCCTGCGCGGCGACCGCGCGGCGGGACAGCGCTTCGTCGACAGCCTGAAAATCTTCTCGCACCTGGCCAACGTGGGCGACGCCAAGTCGCTCGTCATCCACCCCGCCTCCACCACGCATTTCCGCGTGCCCGACGATCAACTGGCGCAGGCCGGCATCACGCAAGGCACTATGCGCTTATCGGTGGGCCTGGAAGACGCGGACGACTTGATCGAAGACCTGGCCCGTGGCCTGAAACTGTCGCAGAAAGGCGCCTGACATGTTATTCACCATCGAAGACACCACGGCCTACTGCTACACGGGTGGCAAACCATACAACCCGGATCAACCCACGGCCGTCTTCATCCACGGCGCGCAGAACGACCATTCCGTGTGGGCCCTGCAAACGCGCTATTTCGCCCACCACGGCTGGAACGTGCTGGCCGTGGACTTGCCGGGCCACGGGCGCAGCCTGGGTGCGGCCAAGGATAATGTCGCGGAACTGGCACGCTGGATCCTCGCCGTGTTGGACGCAGCTGGTGCGGACAAGGCCATGCTGATCGGCCACAGCATGGGCTCATTGATCGCACTGGAAGCGGCGTACCTGGCACCGGATCGCATCAGCCACCTGGCCATGCTCGGTTCCACCTACCCGATGAAAGTCTCGCCGGCGCTGCTGGAAACGGCGCTCAAGGATGAACTGGCGGCCATCGACATGGTCAATATCTGGTCGCACTCGTCGATCGCACAAAAGCCGTCGTTTCCCGGCCCCGGCTTCTACGCCATGGGCGGCGCGCGGCGCTTGAAACAGCGCATTGCCGCCATCAACCCCGATCACGTGTTTTACACGGATTTTTTCGCCTGCAATGCCTATGCGAACGGCGAAATCGCCGCCGCTTCGATACACTGCCCCACTTTATTCATTTTCGGCGCGCGCGACATGATGACGCCGCCCAAATCGACCAGGCTGCTCACGTCCACCATCGCGCATGGCACCGTGGTGCAGGTCGACAGCGGGCACGAATTGATGGCCGAGCAACCGGACGCCGTGCTCGACGCGCTGTTTGCGTTTGCGCAAAGCACCCCGGCATGACGCCATGCCATGCACACTTTTTTAGGATCGATGAATGATGTTGTTGAATTCCCTGTTTGAAGAATTGACTGGCCGCGGCAGCGGCACGGAAGCGGAGCGGCACGAACGCTATAAATGGCTGGAACAGCTGCGTTTCACTAACCCGCTGGCGGACGAAGGCGGCCCCATGGCCGGCATTCCGTACTACCAATGGTGCCGGCTGCCGCAGGTGCTCGTCGTGGCGGGCCAGCACACGGATCTGCTGGTCGGCACCACGAGCTCCCAGTACCTGGTCTTCGAGGGCCGCCACGCGGCAGCCTTCGCGGCCGAACTGGGCCTGCAATACGACGCCAACAACCGCATCGACCGCCCCGGCGGCCTCGACGAACTGCTCGACGCCTACGAAGAGCAGGAGGACGGCAGCTGGGCCACCTTGCCGAATGCAGCGCCAGCGCCACCGCTGTCCGGCTGGGACGACGTGTACTTCCGCGTGCGCGACCTGAGCGACGGCGGGACCATCCAGAGCGTGACCACCATCGCCTACGAGAGCAGCCGCTTCCCTGGCTACACCCTGCTGGGCACGACCATGGTGGGCGCGGGCGCCATCGCCCACGACGACGAGACGGCGCAATATTTGCAGCAAATCTTCGCCGACTGGGCCATCCAGCGCGATTGCGCCGCCACCTGCCCGCCTTCGTCCGCGCCCTGGCCCCACGCACCGCGCCAGACGCCGCCCGAGACGTTCGGCACTGCGTTCGACTTTGCCCGCAACCTCGCCTACCTCGATGCGCTGCTGGCTGCCTACGGACGCGCGCAGACGCAGGCGGAAATCGACGGCGGCGATGACGCCTACTGGGCGTGCGCGGCCGCCAGCACGGCGTACCAGGTATTCGCGCTGCGCTACACGGCAGGCTTGCCCATGCCTGACGTGGAAACGGCGCTGGAAGCGGCCATCGCCGCCTGCGAAACGGCGCGCGCGGCCCTGGCCACAGCCTACGATGACGATGCCTTGCCCGCCTTTGATTTCGAACAATTGACGGATTACGCGCGCACCCTGCAGTTGCTGGGTGCCGCCCTGCTGTTCGGCCGCCGCGACCTGGCTGCCCGCCTGGCCGCCCTGCAAACGGCCTTCGATGGCGAAGATGGGGTGTACGAGGCACTGCTGTCGACCATCGATCCTCAGCGTCCCGCCGTCGACGAATGGTATTTCGCCGAACCCTACTCGGCCCTGTTCGAATGCCTGGATACGGACGATCGCGCACAGCAGCTGGAACACCTGCGGCACTACCTGGCCAGCTGGCACACGGCGCTGGTGCGCGAAGACTGGTTCAACGGCCATTTGCGCGCACACGGCCTGGGTGGCTACTACGGCCTGTGGGCCTTCGAAGCGGCCGCCGCGGCCAAGCACCTGGGCCTGGAGCGCAGCGCGCTGGCCCACTGGGCCATGCCGCCAGCGCCCTGAATCCCCCGTTCACTTTTAGACAAATATCAATGATCAACACCGCAGCCCTGTTCAGCACAGCATTTTTACCCGGCCAGGCCGGCTTCGACACCGACACGATTACCGGCCTGGCCGAATGGCGGCTGGACGTACCTACGCTGTTCAAGCTGCTCATCGGCGCCGGCACGCAAGCCGTCGCCTGGCCCATCTACGGTGATGGCGAAGACTGCGCCTGCGTGCTGGCCGCGCCAATGGCGCAGGCGCAGGCCAGCTGGCAAGCGTTATCCGCGCTGATGGACCAGCCACGCGACGCGGCCGCCATCGTCACGCGCGCCGGCATCAGCACCTTGCTGGCGGGCGGCCAGGCGTGGCTGATCCTCGATTGCGTGCAGCTGGTCCCCCACGATATCGACACGCCGGAATACGCGGCCGCGCTCGAGGCCGTGCGCGCCGAGGCGCAAGCCTTGCACGCTGCCCTGCTGCGCGGCGACCGGGAAGCGCTGGCGCCCCTGCTGGCCGCCGGCTCGGCAGCGCCGGCCACCGGCTACTGGTCGGCCACGGCCGATGCGCAGCTGGCCGATGTCGAGGAACTGGATGCGAATGCGCTGCCTTTCCTGCAAGGCCTGGAAGTGGTGGGATGGGAGGAAGATGCGCTGTGCTATGAAGTGAGCGCCGCTGGCGAACCGAAGGTCACCGGCCTGGTCACGCCTTATGGCCGCTGGATCGTGCCGCTGTCGCGGCGCTATGTCGACCTGGGCGTTTACTACGCGGACGATGGCTGGATCACCTTTGCCACGGCGGACGCCCCTGATGCGCACGGCGTGCTGGACCTCAACGGTACGGTCGTGTTGCCGCCCGCCCCCGGCGCCCTGTATGTGATCAGCCCCCACCTGCTGCAGCAAATCGATCCGGACGGCG
The DNA here is from genome assembly GCF_030397665.1 of Janthinobacterium sp. SUN073. Taxonomy (GTDB): domain Bacteria; phylum Pseudomonadota; class Gammaproteobacteria; order Burkholderiales; family Burkholderiaceae_D; genus Janthinobacterium. The sequence goes on from NZ_JAPUBT010000002.1 coordinate 526,259, forward strand.
CCAGCCGCTTGCTGCGCCTGCCCGATGGTGCGCTGCTGATGGACGGAGTAGACCACATCGGCCAGCGCGACGATGGCTATATCGACATCGAGCGCCAGGCGCACGATGACGAGCGCAATGTCTGCGGCGTGCTCGATGCCACAGGCAAGGTGGTGCTACCGACTGCCTACAGCTCCGTGCAGGATTTCGGCACGAAGAAGAAAATCGCCATCGTCAGCCAGCGCATCGATGGCCGCTTCCTGTTTGGCCTGGCGAACAGCCAGGGCGAGCTGCCGGCGCCATGCCAGTACGAAGCTATCGATAGCGCCACCACCTCGTCGCCGCCCAAGCTGCGCAAGAACCTGATCTTCGCCATCGATGCGCAGGGACTGGCCTGCATGCTGACCCTGGATGGCAAGCAGGCCTTCACGCCGCTGTATCCGCCCGCCCACCATTTGCGCGGCGTCGCCGTGCAAAGCGACTTTTTATATGTGGTCAAGGAGGGCATGGCCTGGAGCATGGATTTCACGGGCCAGTTGCTGGCGCAGTTCGACACCGTGGACAACTTCAAGGCGGCCATCACGGCGCAACTGAGCGAAGCCATGGGACTGGGTAAAAAGAAGCCCGTCAGGCGCCGCAGCTTTACGCCGGCGCAAATCCTGGCCAAGGCCGACCGCGAGCAGTTGCGCACCATGGCCGCCCTGCTCTTGCTGGGCGATGCGGCACTGGCCGCGCGCTGCGTGGACATCACCCTGGAGGAGCTGGCGGAAGACGACCCGGAGGAGGAATACGAAGGCGACTCGCCCGAGGCGGCGTGCTTCTTCCTGCTCTGGTCCACGGCCGCCCATGTGCAGGGCCACGGCACCACGCTGGACTGGAAAGCCGTCGATGAAGTGCCGCGCATCGGCCAGCATATCGGCCTGCCCGCGCTGCGCGATTTTTCGTGGGCGCAGCGCGAGGATGGCGACGCCATGGCCGAGGGCCTGGCCGCCATTGCCGCACACCTGGCGCCGCATCAGCTGCGCCTGGTCAACCTGCACGGTGGCGAAGACACATACTATCTGGGCATCGTGCGCGCGTCCGATGCGGCCGCGTTCAGCGCCGTGGCGCTGCAGGCGGCCTTGCGGCCGGTACTCATCGAATAGCCTAGCCTCCCAGCTTCTTCAGGCTGCGCTGCGCGGTTTGCTGTGCTTCGTCGACCAGCGCGCTCTCTTCCTCACTCGCCTTTTTCAGCTGGGCTATCAGCGACCGGTACATTACCTGGTCGGCCTCGTCGCGGAATGCCAGGGACTCGCCGCGCAGCTCGATGGCGCCCAGGCGCGACTCGGCAAACTGCAGCACGCGGGTAAACAGATCCATCAGGCTACGCTGGTTTTCCCCGAACCGCAGCATGAAATCGTAGCGTGCAGCCATGCCCGCCTCGATGATCTGCCTGGCATCGCTGCCCGACTTGCTGGCCTGCAGGCGCCCCCAGGCACTCTGCTGCAGCCGGTCGATCTGCGCCAGATACGCCTCGATCCGGTCGCCGGCCTTGATTACCGTCGCCTTCGACGTGGCGATGCCTGGCGCGCTGACCAGCCGCTCGGGAGCAAGCACCAGGTCCAGGTGGTAGCTGTCAATGTCGGCGGCATAGGTGAGGTTGGCAGTAGTCGTGGCCAGCGTCACATCGGCAACGATAAGCAGCACCTTGTCGAGACTGGGCAAGCCGGTCGGTTGCAGCACCAGCTTGGGAGCCGCCTGGCCCGGCTGCAGGTCCAGCGCCGCAGTGATGTACGCGCGCACCGCCTGCATGGCCTGGGCCAGCAGCCGGTCGTGATACTCGCGGCTCCACTGCATGTACATCGCCCTGTTGGCGCCGTGTATCTGTGCCCGCCGACCATCCTTGCCGAACGCTGCTGGCATGGCCGTGAGACGTTGCGCTTCCACCCGTTCGCTGGCCGTAAAATGCGGATCGGTATCCCCCTGCGTGATGCGGGCGCGCGCCAGCGTGGCAGCGACGTCGCGCTGCGCCAGGCTGCTGCGGAAATTGCGCGCCACCTGCCTGGCGTCTTCTGCCGAAATGTACGGCACATACACAGGCGCCAGCCGCGCAAGGATTTCCTCATCGCTCACATGCAGGGCCATGTGCCGCATCACCTCACCCTGCTGGTCCTCCATCTCGCCCATGACCTGGAACAGACGACGCATGATCCGCTGCATCTGCATCGCCTCGATCATCTCGCGCACGGCGGCAACGTGAGCGGCATCGGATGCGCCGGGTGCGGCCAGCGGCACGGGCACGGCGGCATCGGACGCGTGGACGGCGCCCGTGGTGGAAAACAGGGCCAGCAACGCAGCCAGGAAGACAGGATTCAATCGTTTCATGGAGTGTAAATCAGCAAAAGGTGTATCAAAGCCGTTCCAGCTCGAGGCGGGACAGCGTGTGGAAGGGGCTGTGCAGGACGCCCTTGTCGAGCGCACGCTGGAAATACACGCGGGCGCGAATCTTGTCGTCTTGCAGCAGATAATATTTGCCGGCATAGAAATACACCTCCGCGAGGCGCGGCGCCTGGCCATTGCCGCCGTCGCGGCTGGCCACGCGCAGCATCGTCTCGGGACCGGTCTGTTGCTGGAACATCCTCAATGCCTCGCCCAACCACTGCTCCGTCAGCAGCTCCGGCGGCCCGCCGGCGTCCATGGCCGCCGGCACCGCGCCCACGATGGCTTGCCATATCTGCCCGCGCACGTGCGCCAGGGGCTCGTCGAGCTTGCTGCCGGCCCGCGCCAGATCGACGATCATCTCGCGCTGGTTGCCCAGATAGATATTCGCCAGGGCCTTGCGCTGGTAAGTCTCGCCATCGTTGTTGCCCAACGCCACAGCGCGCGCAAAGCTGGCGGCGCTTTCCTTGAACTTGCCAGCGGCAAAACTGACATCGGCCTGGCAGGACAGATAATCGGCCGACTGGGGCTGCTGCTGTACTGCCTGCGCGGCATCCTTGAGCGCCGCCGCGTGCTGCCCCAGCCAGCTGGAGGTGCGCGCCCGTTCGCAGAGGATGGCGCCGGTGTCCTGCCCCGTCAGCGTCGCATCGGCGAGCAGCTGATCGCTGGCCTTCAGGCTGGCCTCCAGGCGTGCCTTGAGAGCCTCCTTGTAGTCGGGCGCTGCCGCTACCTTCAACATTCTTGTCGGCAGTAACATGCTTCCTTGTAACATTTCGTTCACCTTGCGGCTGGCCTCGACAAACGCCGGCACCCCGTCCGCAGGCACGCGGTCGCTCGTCACGTCCAGGCGCAGGCTGGCCTGCGCCACGCGGCCCGTAAAGGCCAGCGCCTCGGTCAGCCTGAAGGCGCTGTTGTCGATACTGTTCTGCGCCGGCTGGTACCGGGCGTCCGCCTGTTCCGGCAGCACAACCTCAAAATCATAGGTGGAGATCGAAGGATACATGGGCACCAGCAGCGGATGGCTGCGCTTGACGATATCCGGCACATAGAACTGCTCCGTCAGATTGACGGGCTTGTAGCGCATCAGCCAGCCCTGGTCATTCTTTTCCATGAACTTGCTGATGCGGTAGCGTAAATCGACCGTCATGCGGTTGTTCACGCGGTCATCGCTGACGAGCGGCTCGGCCAGCATGCTGAAGTCCGCGTAGCGGCGCCCCATCGAGCCTTCATAGGCCTGGCGCAACTGCTGCGCGCTCAGGCCTGCCAGTTGCACGCGCATGCGTTCGGCGCCCGTGCCCGCCATGGAAATGCGCACCTGCATGTCGGCAGGCTGGTCGAAGGCGCTGACTGTCACGCGTTCGCTGCGCTTGTCCGTGATCAATGCCGGATCCGTCTGTGGCGCAATCGTGTCCAGCGCCTTGCCCGTGGCATTGACCACCAGCACTTGCGCGCCGCCATGCGCCTGGCCCATGTTATCGAGCAAACCGTGCTGCCCCAGGCGGGTGGGATCGAGGAAGTATGTCTTGCCATCAACGTGTACGCGCACGATGGCGTGGTCGAACAACAAGGGACTGGGCAGCATGCGGTCCAGGCCCTTGCGCATTTCGGTCGACACCAGCACGGGTTCGGCGACGATGCCCAGTTCCCGCAGCATGGCCACCATCAGCAACGACTTGTCCTTGCAATCGCCATAGCGGCGCTGCAGCACCTGGGCAGGTGGAAACGGCCGGTGCGAACTCTCGCCCATCGACAGCGACAGATAGCGGATCTCGTTCTGCACAAATTCCAGCACCTTGACCACCTGCTGCGAGGGCGCGCCCGTGGCGCCCGCGGCGCGTAGTGCGTCCTTCACGGCGGCGCCGCCCGCTGGCGTATCGAACAGTCCCTGCGCCCACTGATTGACTTCCTTCCAGCTGCCCAGTTCGGAAAACTGGATCCAGCGGTAAGTCGACACATCGGCCGGCACATATGGCTCGGCCACCACCGCCGGCAGGTCGCGTGCCTCGAAGCGCAGGATGCGGCGGCCATTGCGTCGCTGTTCTTTGGGTGCAATGGCGAGGTTGCCACCCTGCATGCGGTAGGCGATGCCGCGCTGCTCGGGCATGTCAAGCGTGATGCGCCGCAAGCCCACGGGCACAGGACTGTCCCACGCGGCGGCGTCGAAGAACTTGCCGTCAAACACAGGATTCTGGCCCAGCACCGTGTACGCCACTTCCAATGTATCGCCCACGCGCACGTCATCGGTGACGATGGCGGCCGTGATCGCACCCGAATACACGCCTTGCGACAACCCCGTTTCGCGCTGCAGGAAACGGATATCGGCCGACGCCAGCTTGTCGATCACCTGATCGCCACGCACGATGCGCAGGCGGTGCAGCTGCACACGCTGATAATCGGGCTGGAACGCGATTTCGTACTGACCCAGCGCCGATACGCTGGACGCCTCATTGGCAATCAATGCCCGGTGGATATAGTAGGCGCTCTGTTCGCCCACATGAAATTGCACGTCGGACAAGCGGATTGCCAGCGGACTGTCCTTGGCGGCGGGGGGCAGCTGGCTGATGCTATCGACCCAAGCGGGGAACGGAACGGCGCGCGTAAAGGCGGCCTCGGCCAGTTGCACACTGCGCATGCCGGCAACCGGCGTGAAGGGAGCTTCGGTGGCGGCGGAAGCGAAGGAAAGCGCTCCATGGGAGACAAGAATAGACAGCAACAGGACTGGCCATGCACGCGGCAACAGCGCTGACAAATGTAATGCGAACATTGACAATTTAAGTAAGGAAATTATCAATTATAGATTAATTAACCTCATTGTATTGCTGAAAGGAAAAACTTCTTGATTAGCAAAGCATTGCGCCAGAAGCTGGCGTATCGGCGCCGGGCCAATCCCTCAGGCGCAGCGCACTTCGCCGAAATGCTGGGCCAAAGTCAGGCCCAGTCCCTGCTCCACGGCGTTTTCCACCTGTGCCGCCAGCGCGGCCGCTTCTTCGGCCGCCTTGATGTCGCGCTCATTGGTGGAACCTGCCGGATAGCCGGAATTGACGCGCATGCCGCCGAAGACGAACAAGCGGTAGACGTCGGCCAGGCTGATGCGGTTGACATTGCCCAGCAAAACCCAATGGTCGGAACTGTCGGCCACGCGCTTGCCCCACTGCACGCGCACGGCGCCATCCACATTGACTCGTCCCACCCAGCCCTGCTGCACCATCTTGTCGAGCAGGGTTTCCATCTCTTCGAAGCCCAGGCGCGTGCTGCGGCGTATCTCGGCCGCGCCCACCAGGGCCGAATCGGCGCAGTGACAGGCCCGGTGCAGCACTTTCAAGATGGCGACGGCATCGACGAATTCGCTGCCCGGCGCCGCCTCGTACCACCAGCGTTCGTATTTCACGACGGGCAAGGCGGCCACCAGCAAGGCGCCCACCAGAGTGATCATCCAGCTCAGGTATATCCACACGAGGAACAGCGGCAAGGCGGCCAGCGCGCCATAGATGCGCGAATAGGTGGGGAACTCCTGGATGAATTCACCGAAGCCCCGCTTGGCCACCTCGAACGCCAGCGCCGCCAGCAAGCCGCCCCAGGCCGCGTCGCGCCAGTCCACGTCGCGGTTCGGCACGGCGATGTACAGCAAGGTAAACGCCAGCATGGTCAGGCCGATCGACACCAGCGTGTAAAACACGGCGCCGAGGAAAGGCACGGCGCCCACCACGCCGCTGGTGGCCATGAAGAGGCGCGACGTCACCGTCAGCGAGACACCCACCAGCAGCGGCCCCAGGGTGACGATGGCCCAGTAGACGAGCAGGCGCTTGGTCCAGCGGCGCTCCTGGCGCACGCGCCAGATGCGGTTGAAGACGCGCTCGATCAAGCCCATCATGCCCACCGAAGTGACGATCAGGGCACCCGCGCCGATGGCCGACAGGCGCGTGGCTTTCGAGGCAAACGTGGTCAAATAATCGAGGATGGTGTTCGAAATGCCCTTGGGCATCACGCTTTGCACAAAATAGTCTTCCAGCGCGTGGCGGAAGGTATTAAACAGGGGGAAAGTGGTGAAGATGGCCAGGGCCAGGGTGAGCAGCGGCACCAGCGCGAACACGGTGGCGAAGGTCAGGCTGCCGGCCACTTGCGGCAAGCTTTCCTCGCGCACGCGGCGGCGTGCGAACTGCAGCAGGTCGCGCGTTTCGGACCACGTCAGGCCGCGCACGATGGCCAGGCCCATGCTCAGGGCGCGCCACAGGTATTGAAAGATGGGGAGTATATATTTTGAAAACATGTGCAAAATCAGAACGGCGCCATGACAGCAGTCGTATCAGGCTGTAAAGCGCCCTATAATACCAATGATGAAGCCAACCAATCTGATTATTCTCGTATTGTTTTATTCACGCCATGGCGCCACGCGCCAGTTGGCCGAGCTGATAGCCCAGGGAGTGGAAAGCGTGCCTGGCTGCGACGCGCGCCTGCGCACCGTGCCCGCCGTCTCCACGGTGGCCGAGGCCACCGCGCCGGAAGTCCCGCCTGATGGCGCTCCTTATGTGGAACTGGAAGACTTGCAGGACTGCGCGGGCCTGGCCCTGGGGTCGCCCACGCGCTTCGGCAACATGGCCGCCGCCATGAAGTACTTCTGGGATGGCACGGCCAGCGACTGGCTGGCTGGCAGCCTGTCCGGCAAGCCCGCCTGCGTGTTCACGTCCACGGGCAGCCTGCACGGCGGCCAGGAATCGACCCTGCTGTCGATGATGATCCCCCTTTTCCACCATGGCATGCTGGTCATGGGCCTGCCCTACACGCATCCCGAGCTGATGACGACATCCACGGGCGGCTCGCCATATGGCGCCACGCACTGGTCGGGCATCGCTGGCGACAAGGCGCTCAGCGACGATGAAAAACGCCTGGCCATCGCCCTGGGCCGGCGCCTGGCGGAAAACGCCGCGAAACTGGCGGGCGCATGATGCACGGCATACTGCACAAGTATTTTCACTGGGGCGCCATCGCCAGCCTCGTCACCCTGATCATCTGGTGCCTGCTGTGGGAAACCATCGTCGCGCCGCTGCAGCCGGGCGGCTCCTGGGTCGTCCTGAAGGCGGCGCCCCTGCTCATTCCCCTGTACGGCGTGATCAAGCGCGACGTCTATACACTGCAATGGTCGTCGATGGTGATCCTGCTGTATTTTACAGAGGGCGTGGTGCGCGGCTACAGCGACACGAACGCCACCTCGGCCATGATGGCCTGGGGCGAGGCGGCCATCGTCTGCATCTATTTTGCCTGCGCCGTGCTGTATCTGCGTCCATATAAGAAGGCCGCCAAGCGCATGGCCAGGGAACTGCTGGAAAAAGTGAATAAAGTGAGCATCAAAAAATGATCGAACAAGCAGTGCATGACCAAGCCGACTTCCTCGCCGCCTGCCGCAACCTGCTGGGCGACACCTATGTCCTTACCCTGGACGCCGACATGGCGCCCTTCCTCACCGACTGGCGCGACCGTTTTACAGGCAAGGCCCTGGCCGTGCTGCGCCCCGCCACGGTCGACGAAGTGGCTGGCGTGCTGCGCGCGTGCGCGCAATGGCAAGTCCCCGTCGTGCCGCAAGGCGGCAATACAGGGCTGGTCCTGGGCAGCATCCCGGACGCTGCTGGCACGGCCATCGTGCTGTCGCTGGCGCGCCTGAACAGCATCCGCGCGCTCGACCCCGTCAACCGCACCATCACCGTCGACGCGGGCTGCATCCTGCAAACCATCCAGGAAGCGGCGGCCGCCGCCGGCTGCCTGTTCCCCCTGTCGCTGGCGGCCGAAGGCAGTTGCACCATCGGCGGCAACCTGGCCACCAACGCGGGCGGTACGGCCGTGCTGCGCTACGGCAATACGCGCGAGTTGTGTCTGGGCCTGGAAGTGGTCACGCCGCAGGGCGAGATCTGGAGCGGCTTGCGCGGTTTGCGCAAGGACAATACCGGCTACGACTTGCGCGACCTGTACATCGGTGCTGAGGGCACCCTGGGCGTGATCACGGGTGCGGTGATGAAACTGTACCCGCAGCCGAAAGCCTGCATCACGGCGCTGGCTGCCATGCCCTCGCCCGCCCACGCCCTGCGTTTGTTAAGCCTGATGCAGGACCATTGCGGCGCCAGCCTGACGGGTTTTGAACTGATGTCGCAGTATTGCTTGCAACTGGTGGCGCAGCAGTTCCCCCAGCTGCCGCGCCCATTTACCTCCCCGCATGGCCAGTACGTGTTGCTGGAGCTATCCAGCAGCCAGTCCGAGGCGCACGCCGTGGAATTGCTCGAAGCGAGCATCGGCGCGGCGCTGGAAGACGAGTTGATAGAAGACGCCGTCGTCGCCAGTTCCGTGGCCCAGTCCGAAGGCCTGTGGCAGCTGCGCGAGCACATTCCGCTGGCGCAGGCGCAGGCGGGCAAGAACATCAAGCACGATATCTCGCTGCCCATTTCCCGCATCGCCGATTTCATCGCCGTCACTGACGTGGCCCTGGAAGCGGCCTTCCCCGGTTGCCAGCTCGTATGCTTCGGCCACCTGGGCGACGGCAACCTGCATTACAACGTGGCGCCGCCGCCCGGCATGACGGACACGGTTTTCCTGTCCAACCAGGATGCCATCAACCGCATCGTGCACGACAAGGTCCACGCTTTTGGTGGTTCCATCTCGGCCGAACACGGCATCGGCACCCTCAAAAAGGACGACCTGGCGCGCTACAAATCGCCGCTGGAACTGCAGCTGATGCGCGCCGTGAAGCAGGCGCTGGACCCGCAGAACATCATGAATCCGGGGAAGATCCTGTGAGAACACCATTCTTCCTGTTCGCCATCTGCGCCAGCATGGCCGGCCATGCTGGCGCGCAGGACGTCTACAAATGCGTGCAGGATGGACAGACCAGCTACAGCACCGCGCCCTGCACGGGCGGCCAGTTGCAGATCCTGGAAATCCCGCCTCCCCCGCCTGCCGTCGACAAGGGCGCGGCCACGCGCCAGCAACGGGTGGCCAGCCAGATGGAAGCGGCGCGCAAGAAGCAGGAAAATCTGGCAGACCAGGCGCGCGAACGGGCCGCCAGGCAGAAGGAAACGCATGACAAGCATTGCGCCCAGCTGCGCCTGGAGCAAAAATGGGCGGAGCAAGACGCCGTCGGCGCGGGCGACAAGAACCGCGACGCGGCGCAACTGAAAGCGCGGCGCGCCGGCGAACGCCTGGCCGTCGAATGCGGCAATTGAGTGCGCCGCTGGCCAGCCCGGCGACGACGCGCCTGCTGTCGCGCTGGCTGCTGCTGGGCGAATGGCGCGCGCATCCCGTGCGCGCCCTCGTCGCCATACTCGCCATCGCCATCGGCGTGTCCTTGGGCTTTGCCATCCATTTGATCAACGCGGCCGCCTTCAACGAATTTTCCACGGCCGTCAAAAGCCTGTCCGGCCAGGCCGACGTGCAGGTGGCCGGGCGCGAAGCGCTGTTCGATGAAAGCATCTACCCATGGCTGGCGCAGCGCGACGGCGTGGCCGTGGCCTCGCCCGTGCTGGACCTGCACGCCGCGGTGGCAGACGGTGCCGGCAAGGACGGCGGTCCGCTGCACATCCTGGCGCTCGACGTCTTCCGCGCCGGCTTCATCTCGCCCGACCTGATCGGCGCGTCCGCCGAGGGCCAGCCTTTCGACACCCTGGCCGACGACGCCATCTTTTTATCGCCGGCCGCCTTGCGCTGGCTAGCTGTGGCGCAGGGCGACACGATTGCCCTGCAATCGGGTACGGGCCAGGTGCCGCTGCGCGTGGCCGGTTCGCTGCAGCGCGCGCGCGCCGGCCAGCGCATCGCCGTAATGGATATCGGCGCGGCGCAGTGGCGTTTCAACAAACTGGGCAAGCTGTCGCGCATCGATCTGAAACTGCGCCAGGGCGTCAACCGCGATGCCTTCCAGTCGGATCTCGCGCGCGCACTGGAAGCGCAATACCCGGGGCGCTTCCAGGTGGGCCAGCCGAATGACGAAAACCAGAATAGCCGCAACAATAACCTCAGCCGCGCCTACCGGGTCAACCTGACGGTGCTGGCCCTGGTGGCCCTGTTTACGGGCGCCTTTTTGGTGTTTTCCACGCAGGCGCTGTCCGTCATCCGCCGCCGCGGCCAGTTCGCGCTGCTGCGCGTGCTGGGCATGGAGCGGGGACAATTGCTGCGCCAGGTGCTGCTGGAAGGCGCCAGCCTGGGCGTGGTCGGCGCCGCGCTGGGCATCGCCGGCGGTTATGCCATGGCCGCCGTGGCCCTGCGCTTCTTCGGCGGCGACCTGGGCGCCGGCTATTTCGCGGGCGTGCAGCCGCAGGTGCAGTTCACGCCCGTCGCCGCCTTCGTGTATTTTGCGCTCGGCCTCGGTGTCGCCTTGCTGGGCTGCGCCGCGCCCGCGCTGGAAGCGGCGCGCGCGGCACCCGCCATCGCCCTGAAATCAGGCAGCGAAGAAGTGGTGACGACGCGCCTGGCAAAAACCTGGCCCGCGCTGGCTTGTTTGCTGCTGGCCGGTGCCCTGACGTTCTTGCCACCCGTGTTCGAGCTGCCCCTGTTCGGCTATCTGTCCATCGCCCTGCTGCTGATCGGCGCCATCGCCCTGATGCCGCAGCTGGCGGCCGTCGTCTTCCGCTTCCTGCAGCGCGCCTGGCTGCGCACGGACACGAGCAGCCACGCGCCCGTGCGCAGCCTGACCCTGTCCCGCCTGGCGAACGCCTCGGGCCAGGCTGGCATCGCGCTCGGTGGCGTGCTGTCGAGTTTCAGCCTGATGGTGGCGATGGCCATCATGGTGTCAAGTTTCCGCGTTTCCGTCGACGACTGGCTGCTGCAGATCTTGCCGGCCGATGTGTATACGCGCACGGCCGCCAGCGGCGGCACGGCGGGCCTGAACCCGCGCGAACAAGCCGCCATCAGCGCCCTGCCCGGCGTGGCCAGGGTGGATTTCCAGCGCCTGCGCTCGCTGTCGCTGGCGTCCGACCGCCCGAATGTGATGCTGCTGGCGCGCCCCGTCAACCTGGCCGATCCGGGAAAAAGCATGGTGCTGGTGGGCGATACCCTGCCCGTGCCAGCAGGTAGCCTGCCCGTCTGGCTGTCCGAGGCGGCGGCCGACCTGTACAACCACAAGCCGGGTGACAGCATCAAGCTGCCGCTGGCGGGCGGCTTGCACCGGTTCTTCATCGCCGGCATCTGGCGCGACTATGCGCGCTCGTCCGGCGCCATCCAGATGCCGCTGGACGACTACCGCGCGCTGACGGGCGACCTCGATGTCAGCGATGCGGCCCTGTGGCTGGCCAAGGATGCCACGGGCGACGCGCTGCAGCAGCGCCTGAAAGCGCTGCCCTTCGGCGCCAGCCTGGAAGTATCGAACCCGTCGGCCATCCGCGCCCTGAGCCTGCAGATTTTCGACCGCAGCTTCGCCGTCACGTATTTATTGGAAGCCATCGCCATCGTCATCGGCCTGTTCGGCGTGGCCGCCACGTTCTCCGCGCAGACCCTGGCGCGCGCCCGCGAATTTGGCATGCTGCGCCACGTGGGCGTGACGCGCGGGCAGATTTTAGCCATCCTGGCGCTGGAAGGCGGCGCGCTGACAGCGCTGGGCATCGCCACCGGCTTTGTTTTGGGTCTGTTGATCAGCTTTGTGCTGGTCTTCATCGTCAATCCGCAATCGTTCCACTGGACCATGCAACTGCACTTGCCGTGGCCCTTGATCGCCACCGTGGCCGCCGCCCTGCTGACGGCAGCCGCCCTCACTGCCCTCATCGCGGGCCGGCAAGCCCTGTCCGCTGGCCCCATCCGCGCCGTCAGGGAGGACTGGTAATGCGCCATGTGACTTGTTTATTGTTGTTCTGCAGCGCCGCCGCCATCGCCGCGCCGCCCGCCTTCGCCCCCGTCACGCCGCTGCCGGCCGGCCAAAGCCTGCGCCTGCCGCACGATTTCGGCGCCCATCCCGCGTACAAGACGGAATGGTGGTACGCCACGGGCTGGGTCAAAACCGCCGGCGGCGAGCAGCTGGGCTACCAGGTAACCTTCTTTCGCAGCGCCACGGCGACCGATGCGGATAATCCCAGCGCGTTTGCGCCGAAACAGCTGATCATCGGCCATGCGGCCCTGTCCGATCCCAAGGTGGGCAAGCTGCTGCACGACGAGAAAAGCGCGCGCGAAGGCTTCGGCCTGGCCTACGCCAAGGTGGGCGACACGGATGTGAAACTGGACGACTGGCGCATGCAGCGGCAAGCGGACGGCAGCTATCAGGTCAGCCTGGCCGCGCGCGACTTTACATTGCAGCTGACCCTGACCCCCACGCAGCCCGTGCTGCTGCAAGGCGTTGGCGGCTACTCGCGCAAGGGCGCGCGGCCCGCGCAAAGCAGTTACTATTACAGCGAGCCGCAGCTTGCTACCCGTGGCACGATCGCGCGCGCGGGCGGCAAGCCCGAAGCCGTGACGGGCACCACCTGGCTCGATCACGAGTGGTCCAGCCAGGTGCTCGATGCGGACGCCAGCGGCTGGAACTGGATAGGCGCCAACCTCGATGATGGCGGCGCGCTGATGGCCTTCCAGATCCGCAGCAAGACAGGTGCTAAACTATGGGCGCACGCGACATGGCGCGATGCGTCCGGCAAGACAACGCAGTTCGCCCCCGGCGACGTCGATTTCACGCCCACGCAGCTGTGGCGCTCGCCCCGCACGCAAGCCGAATACCCGGTCGCCACCGAAATTCGTACGGGCCCCACGCGCTGGCAAATCAAGCCGCTGCAAGCCGACCAGGAACTCGATTCGCGCCGTTCGACAGGCGCCGTGTACTGGGAAGGCGCCGTGACGGTGGAGCGCGATGGCCAGCCCGTGGGCCGCGCCTACCTGGAAATGACGGGCTACGTGCAGCCGATGAAGTTATAAACAGTACCGCAAGCAAAAAGTAAATCAAAGCGAAAAACAATGACAACCAGCACAGAAACAGGCAGCACGAGTACCACAACCGCCACAGCAACTCCCGACACCGGCACCAGCCGCGAACTGAAGAAAGGCAGCCTGGCCGCCTTCAAGGGCTTGATGCCCTTTTTGACGCCGTACCGCAAGCAGTTCTTCCTGGCCGGTATCGCGCTGGTGGTGGCTGCCGCCTCCACCCTGGCCATTCCTGCCGCCTTCAAGCAGATGATCGACCTCGGTTTCGGCGGCGCGGCCGGTTCCAAGAGCATCCAGCATGTCGACCTGGTCTTCCTCGCCCTGTTCGGCGTGGCGTCCATCCTGGCGCTTGCCACGGCGGCGCGCTTTTATACGGTGTCGTGGCTGGGCGAGCGCGTCACGGCCGACATCCGCAGCGCCGTGTACCGCCACGTCGTCACGCAAAGCCCGGCATTCTTTGAAACCACGCAGACGGGCGAAGTCCTGTCCCGCATCACCACCGACACGACTTTGATACAGGCCGTGGTCGGCACCAGTATCTCCATGGCGCTGCGCAACGTGCTGCTGTTCCTGGGCGGCCTGGTGATGCTGTTCGTCACCAGCGCCAAGCTGGCCGGCATCATCATCGGCTTGCTGATCCTCGTCGTCGTGCCCATCATCGTGTTTGGCCGCCGCGTGCGCAAGCTGTCGCGCGATTCGCAGGACCGCATCGCCGATGCGTCGGCCATGGCGGGCGAAATCCTCAACGCCATGCCCACCGTGCAAGCGTTTACGCACGAAAAAATCGAATCGAAACGCTTTGGCGACTCCGTCGAAGGCGCCTTCATGACGGCCATGCGCCGCATCCGCGCCCGCGCCCTGCTGACCATGATCGCGATTTTGCTGGTCTTCGGCACCATCGTCTTCGTGCTGTGGCTGGGCGCGCGCGCCGTGCTGGAAGGCTCGATGACGGGCGGCGATCTGGGTCAGTTCATCCTGTACGCCTCCATCGTGGCCGGCGCCATCGGCGCCCTGTCCGAAGTGATGGGCGAAGCGCAGCGCGCCGCTGGCGCCACCGAGCGCCTGCTGGAATTGATGGCCGTCAAATCGGAAATCGAGTCGCCTGTCACGCCCCTGCCGCTGCCCGCGCGCGCGGCGAACGGCGCTTCGCTGTCGCTGGACGATGTCATGTTCTCGTATCCCTCGCGTCCGGACACCCACGCGCTCGACCACGTCAGCCTCGATATCCGCGCCGGCGAAACGGTAGCCGTCGTGGGTCCGTCGGGCGCCGGCAAGACCACGCTGTTCCAGCTATTTTTACGTTTTTATGACCCGCAAAGCGGCAGCATCCGCCTCGATGGCGTGGACATCAAGCAGCTCGACCTGCACACCCTGCGCGACGCCATCGGCATCGTGCCGCAAGATACCGTGATCTTCTCGGCCGACGCCATGGAAAACATCCGCTATGGCCGCGCCGGCGCCAGCGACGAGGAAGTCATCGCCGCCGCAAAAATGGCGGCCGCCCACGAATTCATCGAGCGCCTGCCGAACGGCTACAAATCCTTCCTCGGCGAACGGGGCGTGCGCCTGTCCGGCGGCCAGCGCCAGCGCATCGCCATCGCCCGCGCCCTGCTGAAAAACCCGCCGCTGCTGCTGCTCGACGAAGCGACCAGCGCGCTGGACGCGGAATCGGAACGCCTGGTGCAAAAGGCGCTGGAGGCGGCCATGGTGGGCCGCACCACCGTCATCATCGCGCACCGCCTGGCCACCGTGCAGCGGGCCGACCGCATCATCGTCATGGAAGACGGCAAGATCGTCGAGACGGGCACGCATGCGTCGTTGGTTGCGCTCGGCGGCATTTACGCCAATTTGGCGGCCCTGCAATTCCATCACGTACAGCTCAATCCAGCGGAATAATCATGAACGCACTTTTTCACGCCAACCTGGGCATCACCGATTTCTGGACCTTTTTACTGGGGACCATCTTCATCGTCATCCTGCCCGGCCCCAATTCCATGTATGTGCTGTCGGTCGCCGCCCAGCGCGGCGTGCGGCCCGCCTACCAGGGCGCCTTCGGCATCTTCGCCGGCGACCTGATTTTGATGGTGCTGTCGGCCTGCGGCGTGGCCTCGCTGCTCAAAGCCAGCCCGGCCCTGTTCTATGTCGTGAAATACATCGGCGCGGCCTACCTGGGCTGGATTGGCCTGCAGATGCTGATAGGCTGCTGGCGCAAGCTGCGCGCGCCCGCACCGGCTGAAGGCGAAGCGGTGGCGGTAACGGCCCCCGTCAAGGAAAGCGACCCGTTCCGCAAGGCCCTGATCATCAGCCTGATGAATCCGAAGGCGATCCTGTTCTTCATCTCGTTTTTCATCCAGTTCGTCGACCCGGCCTTTTCAAAGCCCGTGCTGTCCTTCATCGGCCTGGGCCTGATCTGCCAGGTGATCAGTTTCAGCTACCTGACGGCCATCATCTTTGTCGGCGCGCGCCTGGCCGAGACCTTCCGCCGCCGTCGCCGCCTGTCGGCCGGCATGGGCGGCGGCGTGGGCGCCATGTTCATCGGCTTCGGCGCGAAGCTCGCCACGGCTACCCTGTAAGGAACTACCGTGAACGAGCTTGAGCTGCGCCAGCGCTGCCATACCATCCTGCCGGGCCACCGCCAGCCCACGCCAGCGGCCACCTTCGCCGCCATGGCCGCCTGGTGCGAGGCCAACGACATCGCGCACGACACCTATGGCGAAGGCGCGCTGATCGAACAGTTCGAAAACAAGATCGCCAATCTGCTTGGCTTCGAGGCGGCCGTGTTCTGCATCACGGGCACCATGACGCAGGTGACGGCCCTGCGCCTGGCCTGCCAGGACCGGGGTTCCTCGCTGGTGGCGCTGCATCCCACCTCGCACATCCTGCGCCACGAGCGGGGCAACCATGAGTTGCTCGAACACTTCAAGGGTTTGATGATCGGCGACCCGCACCGTCCGTGGACGGTGGATGACTTGCGCGCCGTGCCCGATGCGCTGGGCGCCGCGCAGGTCGAACTGCCGATGCGCGAAATCGGCGGCCAGTGCCCTTCCTGGGATGAGTTAAACGAGATCAAGCGGCATTGCCGCGAGCACAATATTCACCTGCACATGGATGGCGCGCGCCTGTGGGAAGCGCAAGCGGGTTTTGACCAGCCCCTGCCCGCCATCTGTGACGGCTTCGATTCCGTCTACGTGTCGCTGTACAAGGGCATCGGCGGTCTCGGTGGCGCCATGCTGGCCGGCAGCCGCCCGTTCGTCGAACGGGCGCGCGAGTGGTTCCGCCGCCAGGGCGGCAACATCGTGCACCGCACACCCTACGTGGTGGCCGCCGCCATGCAGTTCGACGCGCGCCTCGCCGCCATGCCCCGCTATTTTGAACGCACGCAGTGGCTGTACGCGCTGCTGCGCGACTTTCCGAGCATCGCCGTCAACCCTGCGCAGCCGCAGGCCAACATGCTGCACCTGCATTTGCCCGTCGCGCGCGAGCGGGCCATCGCCATCCGCAACCAGGTGGCGCAAGACCACGGCATCTGGCTGTTCAGCCGCGCCAGCCACGCGGCCCTGCCCGGGCACAGCGTGGTGGAATGGTATGTGGGAGATCAGTTGCTGGACCTGCCGGACGATACCGTGCGGCTGGCCTTGACCTTGCTGGATCAGGCGATGCGCGCCAGGGAATGATCATGGTAGGTCGGGTAGGTCGGGTTAGCGCGCAGCGCGTAACCCGACACCACCACCGTCGTGCCCAAAAAAAAAGCGCCCGAAGGCGCTTTTTTCCTTTCATGGCGGCCGGGTTGGCCGCCACTACCTGCTTAGAACTTGTAGTTATAAGCGAGACCGATCAACTGCATGCGGGTCTTGAACAGGCCCTTGGTGGTTTCACCGTTGCCGGTGCAGCCAGTCATCACCGGCGAGCAGAGATTCTTGTAGTTGACGTCAGCATCCTTGAAGTCGATATAGCTGTAGGCCAGGTCGAGCGAGGAATTGGCGTTCAGCTTCCAGTTCGCGCCGATCGAGTACTGCATGCGATCGCTGTCCGGCAAGGCCGGGTGGCGCAGTTCCGCGCTGCGTACGGGTGCCTGGTCATGCGCAATACCGGCGCGCAGCATCAGACTCTCGCTGTACTTGTAGTTGGTGCCCAGCGAGACGCGGTAAGTGTCTTTCCAGTTCTGGCGAATGCGCTCGGCGCCTTCGGCCGTTGGCGGGAACTGGATATCCAGGTTCTCCAGGCGCGAAGTGCGGGTCCAGGTGACGTCGCCCATCAAGGCCCATTTATCGTCCATCTGGTGGAAAGCATTGATCGATACGGTTTCCGGCGTACGCAGTTCGACCAGCGCCTTGGAGTTGACCTTGCCCGATGCGGCGCTAATGAAGCCATTCACGGCCGCATTATTCGATACTTGCGAGAAGTCCCAAATCGTGTCGCCTTTCAGCTTGTGCGAAATCGACGAGCGGTAGGAAATACCGAAGCGCGTGCCTTCATTCATCTGGTACAAATAGCCCAGGTTGAAGCCGAAGCCCCAGTCGTCGCCATCCATCGAGGCGTGGCCATCCTTGGCGCCTTCCAGTGCAGTACGGGCAGCCAGCGCGGCAGCCATACCTTGTGCCTTAGCAACACTCGCCAGGAAGGCCCCCGAGGCAACCGGATTCGCGCTCAAGGCCTTGACTGTACCCGGCACGTCCACCGCCTGGCCCAGTTCCGCCTTCATGTACTCGGCCGTGATGCCGAAACCGAACGAGTGGTGCTGGTCCAGCTTGAACGACACGGAAGGATTCAGGGCGATGGCTTCCAGCTTGATGTTGGTGATCGCATAGCGGCCGCTCCAGTTGTTGCCATAGTCGAGCTTGGCGCCGTATGGCACGAACAGGCCCATGCCGACGGTCCATTGGTCATTGACCTTCTTGCTGGCGTACACGGCTGGCGCGAAGACCGCATCCGGCGCGTAGTCCTTGGTCGTGCCGCCCGTCGGCGTGCGCAGGAAATTGAAGGAACCCTTGTCCTGGAACGTCGAATGCGGTACCACCAAAGTGCCGCCGCCCACGAACTGCGTGCCTTCCAGGCGCGACAGGCCGGCCGGGTTGTAGAAAATGGTCGAGGCGTCGGCCGCTTCGGCGCCGCTGGCATCGGCCGTGCCCTGGGCGGACACGCTTTGCGAACCAAAACGGTAGCCCGATGCCTGGGCGGTGGAAGCGAAGCCGGCGCATGCGACGGCGATGAGGAGGGGCAGATATTTATGTTTCAAGTTAGTCTCTCTTTATTATATGAAGTGTCTTCGTCACATTGTCTCGGGTAGCTCAACCTCACCCGTCCTGCACTGTTCTTGCCGCCGTGAACTCCAATTCACTGACGGCATGAGCGAAGCATATAATATTTTTTAAAAAAAAGCGAACGTTCGCTCTTTTTATGAAACAGCGTTGTTTTCCTCACAAATCACGGGGCTGTAGGGAGGCAGCACGGGCGCTGGAAGCGGTATCAGAAAGCGCTGCTGCATCAGCGCCAGCATCTGTTCGGCCGGCACGGGGCGCGAAATGAAATAGCCTTGCACTTCGTTGCATTGCAGCGCGCGCAGGATGTCGAGCTGCTCGCGCGTTTCCACCCCTTCGGCCACCACGCTCATGCCCAGCGCATGCGCCATCGACAGGATGGCGCGCACGAAGACCTCGCCCTGCTCCGAACGACCCAGCTCCATGGTGAAGGCGCGGTCGATCTTCAAGCCATCCATGGCGAACTTCTGCAGCTGCGACAGCGAAGAATAGCCGGTGCCGAAATCGTCGACCAGCAGGCGCACGCCCAGCGCGCGGATGGCCGACAGCTGCTCCACGGCGCGGTTCTGCTCATCCATCATGGCCGATTCCGTGATTTCCACCTCGATCAGCCGCGCATCGATGCGATGGCGCGTCAGCGCGGACGCCAGCACCTGGTGCACGTCGCCACGGCCGAACTGGCGCGCCGAGACGTTGATCGATACGGGTACCATTTCCAGCCCGCTGGCTTGCCAGCGCGCCATTTGCAGGCATACCTTCTCGATGACGACCTCGCCCAGTTGCGAAATCAGGCCGCTGCTCTCGGCCACGGGAATGAATTCCAGCGGCGGCACCATGCCGTGCTGCGGATGGTGCCAGCGCACCAGCGCCTCCATGCTGCACAACTGGCCGCTCATCGCGTCGACCCGCGGCTGGTAGACGACGAGGAACTGGTCCTGCTCCAGCGCCGTCACCAGGCTTTGCTCCAGTTCGCGGCGGTTGCGGATGGTTTCGAACAATTCCGGCTGGAAGAAGCGGTGATGGCCCTTGCCCGCCACTTTCACGGCGTACATGGCGATATCGGCATTCTTCAGCAGCACTTCCGTTTCGGCGCCATCGCGCGGATACAGGCTGATGCCGATCGAGGCGCCCATCTTGTGGCGTTCGCTGCCCAAATAAAACGGTTCGTCGAAGGCGATGGCGATGCGCTGCGCCACCTGCTCGGCACGGCTGTCGTCTTCCACCGGGTCGAGCACGACGACGAATTCATCGCCGCCCAGGCGTACCACATGATCGCCCGGCCGCAGCACGGCCTTCAGGCGCAAGGAGGCGGCGCGCAGCACTTTATCGCCCTCGGCATGGCCCTGCGTGTCGTTGATATCCTTGAAACCGTCGAGGTCGATGAACAACAGCGCCAGCATCTGCCCCGCAATGGCGGCGCGCCCCAGGGCGCCGGGCAGGAATTGCTGCAGCCAGTAGCGGTTGGGCAAGCCCGTCAAGCCGTCTTCATTGGCCAGGCGGCGCAAGTCGCGCTCGTGCTCCTTGGCCGTGCTGATGTCTTGCAGGGTGACGGCCAGGCGGTCGCCGCTGCGCACCAGGCGCCGGCGGATCCAGCGCAGCTTGAAGGGGTTACCTTCCGGCAACTCGATCTCTTCCTCGGAAAAGCCGGACTGCATGGCGGCCCGGTAGTTATGGATCAGGTCGCGGAAATACGGCTCGTGGGCACGCGACTGCAGGCGCATGCCCAGCAATTGTTCGCGGCGCACGCCGAAGTAGCCGGCGCCCGGCTCGTTGCAGTCGACGATCTCGAAGTCGAGGATGCTGCCATCCGTGCCACGCAGGGCGGCGATGATATAGAAGCCGTCGCTCGTGCCTTCGGTGGCCATGCGGTAAGCGTTGCGCACGCCTTCGGACTGGTGGTGGCGCCATGCCAGGCGCAGCGACAGCACGGTGGCGACGGCGGCAAAGGCCAGCAGCAGCACGGTGACGGCCAGCGCGATGCCGATGTAAATGGTGCGCGTCTCTTCGTAGGGGTGCAGCATTTCGCCGTCCGACAGGCCGACCACGGCCGTAAACGGATAGGCTTTCAGCGCCTGCCAGCCTACATAGCGGCTTTGCTTGTCGGAAAAAGCGATCCTGCCGCCAGAATGCATGGCGCCGCTCTCCGTTTCCAGGAAGCTGGTATCGAGAAACGGCGTGCCTTCACCGCTCTGTGTCGGCAGCACGCGCGAACCGAGGCGCGTGCTGAACAGCTCGCCCTCTTCGCCCACCATGGCGGACATGCCGAACTTGCCGAAATTAACACTGTTATAGAATTCGCAAAAATAGCTGGAGTGAATGGAAATGAGCAGCACGCCGTCAAAATTGCCATCCTCGTCTTCCAGCCGGCGCGTGAAATGCACGAGGCTTTCGTCCGCGCCGGGCAGCGCGGCCTCGCTGGCTGCATTGGCCTTCCCCAGCGCGATGCGCAGCGCGCTGGAATTGCTGCGCCAGTGGCGCAGCAGGAAATCGCTGCGTTCGTTGACCCGCAGGCGCTGCAGCGGCGCCGTGGCCGTCACGGGGTGGCCCTTGCGGTCGAGGATGGCGACGATGGCAAATTGCGGCAAGGCATACATGCCCTGCGTCTTCAATTGATCGAGCCGCAGCTGGCCGCGCGAGTTTTCCCACTCATACTTGAGCTGCAAGGTCAGCTGGTCCATCTGCTCCAGGGTGCGCAGCAGGTACTGGCCATACGCTTTCGACAAGGAAGACACACTGTCGAGCGCCTGCTGCTGCGCCACCTTCTTCTCCGCCTCCAGCTGCAGCAAGGTGGCCGTCCACAGTACCGCGCACAGGACCAGTCCCAGCAAGGGCCAGGCCAGGATCAGGCGCAGGTTGGCCTTGAGAAAATCGGCCCTGCTCATCTCCACCACGGCGGCGTTATTATTATTCACAAATTGTCGCAAGAACATGGTGCCGCATCTGCCGTTTCTGTGTATTTCTTGAAGGACACACAAATTACCACAAAGTCATGTTTGCAGGTGAAACGGCAGCGCATTTATGTGTGCGGACGGCAGACCGCCTGTCGCGCCTGCGTTACAATCACCATCCTTACCGTTGGAGAAATACATGCAGCAATATCAAGATTTGATCAAGACCGTGCTCGAAACGGGCAGCTGGCAAGACAACCGCACGGGCATCCGCACCCTGAGCGTGCCGGGCGCCATGATGCGTTTCGACTTGGCCAACGGCAACTTCCCTGCCGTGACGACCAAGAAACTGGCTTTCAAATCCGTGATCGGCGAATTGTGCGCCTTCCTGCGCGCCTCGCGCAACGCAGCCGAATTCCGCGCGCTGGGCTGCAAGGTATGGGACCAGAACGCCAATGAAAACGCGCAATGGCTGGCCAACCCCTACCGCGAAGGCGAGGATGACCTGGGCCCCGTGTACGGCGTGCAATGGCGACAATGGCCCGCGTACAAGCTGCTGGCCGCCGACCAGCCCGCGCAAATCGCCGACGCGCAAGCGAACGGTTTTACCTTGATCGCCCCGCTCGTCGAGGATGGCGTGCAAAAAGTGCTGCTGTACAAGGCCGTCGACCAGTTGCGCGAGTGCCTCGATACCATCATGACGAACCCGGGCAGCCGGCGCATCCTGTTCCACGGCTGGAACCCGGCCGTGCTGGACGCCGTCGCCCTGCCCGCCTGCCACTTGCTGTACCAGTTCATCCCGAATGCCAGCACGCGCGAAATCTCGCTGTGTTTATATGTTCGCAGCAACGATATCGGCCTGGGCACGCCGTTCAACATCGCCGAAGGCGCGGCCCTGCTGCACCTGGTGGCGCGCCTGACGGGCTACACGCCGCGCTGGTTCACGTATTTCATCGGCGACGCGCACATCTATGAAAACCACCTCGACATGGTGGAAGAACAATTGAAGCGCACACCGTTCCCGGCGCCCCGTTTCGTCATTTCCGAGCGCGTGCCCGACTACGCGAAGACGGGCAAGTTCGAGCCGGAGTGGCTGGAAAAGATCGAACCGTCGGATTTCTCGCTGGAAGGCTATGAGCACCATGCGCCCATCAAGGCGGCGATGGCCGTCTGATGGCGGCCGCACCGCTGGCCGCCCTGTACCGCAAGCTGTTTGACGAAACGGATGGCAGCAAGTTCGCCCGGCTGAAGGAGCGCCTGCTGAAAAAGCATGCGCCCGACGACCGGCTGGCCGTGCTGGACATTTTGACGGCGTATGCGCGCGATGGGCAACTGCTGCACTGGCGCAGCTTTTTGATGACGGATATCGTGCATCTGGTGGAAGGCAGTCAACACGCGGCCTTTTTCGCCTGGGCACTGGAGCAGCCCACACTGGCGTACTGGGGCGTCGATGGCTTGCTGAAAAGTATAGGCGTGGAGGCGTATGCGCCACTGGTGGCGCTGGCAGCGTCCGGCGCCACGCGCCTGGAAGTGCGCGCCAAGGCGATCAAGAGCCTGGCCGTGTTCAGCCGCCAGCCGTTTGACCAGGGCTTGCCGACCGATCCCGGCCACTGGAAGGCGGAGCAGCTGCGGCTCGATGCCGTGCTGGCCTGGCAAGCGGACGGCTATCCTGACGGTGCCGGCTACAAGGCGCCCGTCACGCATGAGGCGCTGACCCGGCCGCTGTCGCGCCTGGAAATGGCTGCCGCCTTCCTGGAGCGAAAACTGGCGCTGCGGCGCCAGTGCGAACAGGATCTGGCGCAACCGTCGAACTGGCTGACGGTCGCCAGTGCCGCGGACATGGCCGAGATCGACGCGCACTGGGTCTTGCCGGAGATCTACCGCCGCTTCCTGGCCTGGTATTCGCCGCTGCGCGTGCATGTCGACGGCAAGCGCTTCCCCCAGGGCCTGCACCTGTACGGCGCGGCCGATCTGGTCAAGGCCCAGCACGGCTACTCCGTCGATGCCGTGAGCCTTCGCAAAATCGCGGCCTGGCCGCCGAAGCTGGTGGTGATTGCCGATGCGGGCGGCGACCCGTACTGCGTGGACCTGGAAGAAAGAAGCATCGACGGCGACTTGCCCGTGTACCGCGCCGAACATGGCACGGGCGGATGGCGCTTCGAGCTCCATACGGACGATTTCATCTACTTCCTGCACGAGATCGCGCTGGCGGCCTAGCCTGCTTCGCCTCCCGGCCCACCCGGGCCGGGACCGCCAGGGCCACCCGACCCGCGTCCGCCCTGCGGACCGAAGCGCGGTTCGCGTTCGCCCTCTTTCGCCGATCCCAC
Organism: Janthinobacterium sp. SUN073; assembly: GCF_030397665.1. Taxonomy (GTDB): domain Bacteria; phylum Pseudomonadota; class Gammaproteobacteria; order Burkholderiales; family Burkholderiaceae_D; genus Janthinobacterium. Next base: position 550,001 of record NZ_JAPUBT010000002.1, read on the forward strand.
GCCGCCGAGGCGATACGACAGCCCCACATAAATCATGCGTCCATCGAAGCGCCGCGTGCTCGTCTCGCGCAGGGAAGCGCTGTTGATGACGGTTTCCATCTTGTTGCTGCTGAACACATCGGTCACGTTCATGACCAGGCTCAGTTGCGGCGTCACCGTATGGCGCCAGCTCACATTCAAAGTGTTATTTGGCGAGCGGTAACCCTGCCCCGACAGCATCTTGCCTTGCATTTGCAGGGCCAGCTGCAGCTGGTTCGCCGCATCGAACTGGTAATTGAGGCGCGCGCGGCCGCTCAGGGCATTCGCGGTGCGCGTGCTGCGGTTGCCCAGGTCGTCGGAACTGCTCTGCTGGCTGCGCGCCAGGTTGCCGCTCGTATTCAGGGTCAAGGATGGGGTCAGCTTGCCGCTGACGCTGAACTCCAGGCCGCTCGAATGGCTGCCTGCGCCGTTTTCGCGCGTGGTCAAGAGCACGTTATCGCTAATGAAGTAGCGGTAATCGACGATGGCGTCCGTGTCGCGCCGGTGGTAGGCGCGCAAGCTGCTTTCCAGGCCCGCGATCTTCGTTTCATAGCCGATCTCGAACGAGTCCGTCTGCGTGGGTTTCAGCTTCGGGTTGCCGGCCGACACATTGAACTCGTCGCGGTAGATCACGTACGGGTTCAGGTCGCCCGCGCTCGGGCGGCGCAGGCGGTGCGCATAGCTGAAGCGCACATTGCTCTCGTCGCTGACTTTGTACGTGGCAAACAGGCTGGGAATGTAGTTGACGTAATTGTTGCTCGCCTCGACGCCGCCCGTGATCTGGCGCACGTTCAAATCCGTGTACTCGGCGCGCAAGCCGGCCAGCGCGCCCCAGCGCTCGCTCAGGCGCATCTGGTAGGAGCCGTACAGCGCGATGGTGCGCTCGTCGAGCTCGAAACGGTTGCTGCGCATGGGGTTGACGGTTTCCGCCAGGCTGGCCCGGTTGATGTCCGTGTACAGGGTGTCGAAACTGCTCTGGTTGTCGGCCACCTTGTAGCCGAGCTTGGCCGTGCCGCCCGCCAGCGGACGCTCGTAGTCGCCGCTGAAGTCGACGATGCGGTTGCCCGTCTCGCTGTGCTGGCGCGCGCGGCTGTTGTAGGCATGGTCGGGTGCGACCGCATAAGTATTCGCGTAATCGCTGTCGCTTTCATTGGTGGAAGACGACACGCGCAAGTCGATTTTCAGGGTTTCGCCCGGCAATTCTCCCTTGTGGTCGTAACGCGCGCCCCAGCTGGTGTTGCGGCTGTCGCCGTTGCGCACGGTGCTGCGCACATAGTCGCCGACGGTGCTGCCCGTGGTGTCGCCATTGAGGTAGCGGTCGAGCGAGCGCTGGTCATTGCTACGACCGTTATACGACACGCTGGCGGCCAGGGTGTCATTTGTGTTCAGGTTGTAATTCACGGTGCCGTGCAAGCCCAGCGAGTCATTCAAGCCATTGTTGGTGGAGCTCTGGCTGCTGGGGGCAAAGGCACCCGTGCCACGCTCCAGGCGTTCACGGCTGACCTCGCCGACGGAATTGCGGCCGTCGTGGCGCACATTGATGCCGCCCTGGTAGCCCCACGGCCCTTCATTGTAGCTGCCGGAGACGGAGCTGTTGTAGCGTCCGGCGATGCCGGCATTCGCGTTGACGGTGGCAAAGCCGCCCGGCTTGCGGTTGCGCCGCATCACCAGGTTCAGAATCGGGCCGCCGCCGGCCTCGTTGCCGAACTGGGCGCCGGGATTATTGATCACTTCCACCGATTCGATATCGTCGGCCGCCATGGCGTTCAGGGTGGCGCCGCGCGCATCGCCCTGCAGCATGGCCGACGGCTTGCCATCGATCAATATCTGCACATTGCTGCTGCCGCGCAAGGAGACGGAACCGTCGGGATCGACGGCCACGGATGGCACATTGTTCAAGGCATCGGCCGCCGTGCCATTGCTGCTGCCCACATCGGACTTGACGTCGTAGACTTGCCGGTCGATGCGGCCCGTGGGACGTTCGGCCGTCACGCTGACGGAAGGGGGAGCATCGACGGCGGGCGCCTTGGCCGGTGCGGGCTTGACGACGGTATCGCCGGTGACGGTTTGCGCCTGGACAGCGGCGCTGGCGACGAGCAGGCTGCTACCCGCCAGGCAATGAAAAAAGAGTTTATGCATTTGGCTCAAAAATAAAGGAGACGCTACGGATGAGGCGCTACGCCGCAGCGTGAGGGCACAGGTGTGGGCACAGCGAAAGCATGCCACGACTCCCTTGAGCAAAGCAAATGCGAACCATTGTTATTTACTTCAATTTACAAATCTCTTCCACTTGTGGTCGCATAGCCTCATCCGATGACCTTTGCGCTACCTCAGCAAGCCCTGCCCCCGCGCCAGTTTCAGCCAGCCCGGATACTCCGTCATCAGCAAATCGTACAGTTCCGCATCGCTGTGCTCGTCTGGCGAGCTGACGGAAAAGTAATTGGCATTGTCGACCAGGCGTCCCTGCAATTCGTCGAGTTTTTCCAGGAAGGGGAAGTCGGAATCGGCAAAGGCGGCGAGAAACTTGCTTTTCGACTTGCGCCCCTTGCCGATGCCCATGAATTGCCAGAAGATGGGTTCATTGCTGGCCCAGCGCAATTGCTTCTCCGTTGTCGCCTGGTCGCTGGTGCCGCCATCGGTGACGAACATCACGTAGACGGGCAACTCGGCGGCGACGGGCCGCGTGCGCTCGCCGCCGGCCTTGTCTGGGAAATAAAACGCGCGGATCGCCTGCATGGCGGCGCCATAGCGCGTGTCGCCTTCCAACGGGTGACGGGTGATCGCCTGCCCCACATAAGTGTTGCAATTACTCAATGCCATCGGCGCCGGATGGTGGACGTTCTTGCCGAACAGAAAAACGTCGATTTCGCCATCGTCGTCGAACTTGCAGCCCAGGGCCAGGATGCGCTCGGCAAAGCGCTGCACCAGCCCCTCTTTATATAGCCGTCCCATGGAACCGGAAATATCCAGGCATAAACACACCTTGGCGCGGTGCTCGGATAGGCCCACTTTTTGCAACGACACGCCCGCCTGCTTGACCAGGCTGACCAGCTGCGGCGCTTCCCGTTCGACTCTCTTTTCCAGGTTGATCTTCGCCTGCATGACAGCCGACGCCGCCGCAGGGGTGGCTGCGGCAGGCGCGGCCTGGTCGACTTCGCCGCCGAAGTGGCGCACCAGCGCATCGAGGCCGCCATTGAAACCCTGGCCCACGGCCATGCAGCGCCAGCCGCCATCCTTGCGGTAAATTTCTGCCAGCATGACGGCTTTTTCTTGCGCGAAATCCGAACCGGCAAACGCGAAGCGGGCCAGCTCGCGTCCGCCCGCCTGCAGGCGCACATGGCCGGATTGCAGCTGCGACATCACACCGCCGCCATCGATGGAGGCCGTCACGACGAGGCGGTCTATGCCAGCCGGCAAGCGCGCCAGTTGCAAGGCAAACTCGGCCATGTCGCCGCCACCGCCGGCGCGCGCTTCCACGCCGCCGCACGGCGTGCGCGGCTGGTTGAAAAAAGTCATGTAGCGCTCGTCGGACAATTTGGCCGCCGCATCGAGGCCGAAACAGGCCACGTCGAGCGCCAGGCCCTGCGCGGCCACGCCGACCTGCAGCACGCCATCGGGAACGAGATTGGCCAGCGGCAAGCGCTGTCCCTTGGACAAGGTTTCCATCAGTGCCTCCTAGGCGATATAGCGGCGTGGATTATCAGCATTGCAATCATCTTCATCTTCCTTGTCCTCGCCCTTGAAGACGACGGGACCGTTGAAGGCCAGCTGCAGGTTCTCGCCCTGCCAGCTCAGCCACGGCGTCGCTTCGCTGCCCGGTTCCGACGTCTTGCCGGACGGCTCCAGGATGATGCTGTCGGGCGTGACGCGCGCCATGCCGATCACATAGGTGTAGACCGTATCGTCTTCGGCCGCCTTGGACAGGCGGAAGTCGAAGTCGCACTCGACGATCTGCTGGCCGTATTGCATGACCATTTTCGGCCGCATGGACGCCACCGGGACGGCGCCATTGGCCAGCGCCGAATACACGCTGAAGACCAGGCCCACCGTGCCGCCGTAATGTTGCGCCAGCGCAGGATTGACTTCCACCGTTTCCGTGGCCGGCTCCTTGCCCGCCGCACCGGCCACGTCGCCCAGGTGGCGCACATACGGCATGACGTCAAAGCTGCCCGCTGTGTCCGGCGCCTGGATGAAGCGCATCTGGCCGTTCGGCAAGAGAATCCCGACTCTTAAGTCGAGGTCGTCGTTATCGTCGTCGCCATCGCCGTTATCGACCCAGGTGGCCTTGACGGTGAGTTTGCTCGGCGCGCCCGCCCCCTTTTCCAGCGAGACCTTGTGGGTCTGGCCCGCCTTGGTCAGCGAGATTTTCGACAGGGAAATTTTTGATGGCGGCACCGGTTCCGCTACCGCCTGCGCCACTACACCGCCGAAATGGGCGACCAGCGCATCGAGCCCGCCATTGAAACCCTGGCCCACGGCCATGAAGCGCCAGCCGCCGTCCTTGCGGTAAAACTCGCCCAGCATGACGGCTTTTTCTTGCGCAAAATCAGTACCCGCATACGCGTAGCGGGCCAGTTCGCGCCCGCCGTCGAGCAGGCGCAGGTAGCCGCTGCCCAGCTGCGCCATGCTGGCCGCGCCATCGATGGCGGCCGTGACGACCAGGCGTTCGATGGACGCAGGCAAGCGCTCCAGCTGGTAACTGAAGCCGGCCGCATCGCCGCACGGCGCCGAGGTTTCCACGCCGCCGCACGGCGTGCGCGGCTGGTTGAAGAAAGTCATGTAGCGGTCATCGGACAATTTACCGGCGGCATCGAGGCCAAAACAGGCAAAGTCCAGCGCCACGCCCGCGCTGGACAAACCCAGTTGCACGACGTTGCCCGTGACGAGGCCGGACAGCGCCAGACGCTGCCCCTTGATCAGGTTTTCCATGGAGTCAGGGAGAGAGAGAAGAAAGACAGAACCGGGCAGCGGTGCCACCCGGTACATTTACGCAAACAACTGGTTTTTATGCATTAATACCAAAGGAGCGAGCCAGAGGGCCCAGGCCGCCTTTAAAGCCCTGGCCGATGGCCTTGAATTTCCATTCGCTGCCGGCGCGGTAGATTTCGCCGAAGATCATGGCCGCTTCCGTCGAGCCGTCTTCCGACAGGTCATAGCGGGCGATTTCCGCGCCGTTGTCGCCGTTCAGGCAGCGGATGTAGGCCTTGCCCACCATGCCGAAGTTTTGCTTGCGAGCTTCCGCATCGTGAATGGTGACGGCCACGGCGATCTTGTCGATGTCGGCGGGCACGTTGGCCAGGTCGACGGCGATTTTCTCGTCGTCGCCATCGCCGCCACCGGTCGTGTTGTCGCCCGCATGGACGATGGAGCCGTCAACCGACTTCAGGTTGTTATAAAAAATGAAATCGGCATCGGAACGGGCCTTGCCATCCGTTTTCAGCAGGAAGGCGCTGCCGTCCAGGTCGAATGCGGCGCCATCGGTGGCGCGCGGGTCCCAGCCCAGGCCAATCACGATTTTCTTCAAGCCAGGTGCTTCCTTGCTCAGGTTGACATTGCCGCCTTTTTGCAAACTGATCGCCATGGTGTTTCCTCTTTAATGTGGGGGTTGCATTCGGTGTTTCAGGTCACGTCGCCGGGTCCCCGGCTTGATGAACCATGAGCCTACCATAAAGTTCCTGCTTGCCAGCCGCGCACTATTGAAAATAATGCCATACGGAAAATACCACGCCGCTGTCCGCATGCGCAAAATGACGGATAATGCTGCTCGACAAAAATTTTCACCATCCTGTACCAGGCTTGTCCTTGAACAATACAACGATACGGCTCGACTGCATCCCCGGCACCTTGTGCGATGAACGCCTGTGGTCGCGCCTGGCGCCTGCGCTGGGTGACGCCTTTCATTTGCAGCACGTGCCCCTGCACCAGGCGCGCACGCGCGCGCAGATGCAGCAGATGATTGCCAGCGACAGCGCTCCGCAAGCCCACCTGGTGGGATTTTCGCTGGGCGCCTACCTGGCGCTCGAACACGCGCTGGCGCACCCGCAGCGCGTGAAGTCCCTCACTTTGATCGCCAATTCGGCCCAAGGTTTGCTGCCGGCGGAAATCGAAACGCGCCAGCGCATCGTCACCATGCTTGAGCGCAATGCCTATACGGGCATCACGCGCCAGCGCCTGCGCGAACTGCTGCACCCATCGCACCTGGACGATGCGTCCATCACGGGCCTGATCCAGCAAATGGGACTGGACCTGGGCAAGGACGTGCTGCTGGCGCAATTCATCACCACCATCGCCCGCCCCGACCTGATGGCGCGCTTGCCGGAACTCGATTTCCCCGTGCTGATCGTGGGTGCCGAAGACGACAAGCTCGTCCATCCCGACGACCTGCGCGCCATGGCAGCCCGCCTGCCGCAAGCCACACTGCACATACTGAAAGACAATACCGGCCACATGATTCCCTTGGAAGCACCGGGGCCGCTGGCCGACGCCATGCGTGCGCATCTGGAGGCCGCCGGCAATTTCAACGATAATGACGGGCATCGGGCCATGCCCCAACCTTTTTCACCGAACCCATGAGCCATTTGACCATCATCGTCGCCACCGACCAGCAAGGCGGCATCGGCATCGACAACACCCTGCCGTGGAAATTGCCGGAAGACCTGGCGCACTTCAAGCGTTTGACGACGGGCCACCCCATCCTCATGGGCCGCAAGACCTTCGACTCCATCGGCCGTCCGCTGCCGAACCGCCGCAACATCGTCATCACGCGCAATCCGGACTGGCGCCACGAGGGCGTGGAAGCGGTGTCGTCGGTGCAAGCGGCCATCGCCCTGCTGGACGGCGCGGAAGGCTATGTCATCGGCGGCGCCGAAATCTACCAGCAGGCATTGCCGCTGACTCAGCGTTTGATCATCACGGAAATCGGCCGCACGTTTGACTGCGACGCCTTTTTCCCCGCCGTGGACCATGCCGTGTGGCAAGAAACCGCGCGCGAGGCGCATGTCTCGGAGAAATCCGGCCTGCCATACGCCTTTGTCACGCTGGAACGCAAAGCCTGATAAGGTGATAAAGATAGAGATAGAGATCGCCAGAATGTTGCTGTAATACCCCTGTCACACCGTTGCGTCACGCTAGCGCATGCTGGTGACGCTTTGCTACGATATTTTTTTCCCGCAGACGCCGCATTTCTGCGAGAATCCCGTTCTTATTTTTTTTCTGCGGCTGCCGGGTTGTACGACCGCCTGACCGTCGCGCCCTAGTCCGCCCCTCCACATAGGTCAGGGGCGGCTTGCTTTTTTGGAGACATGCATGAAATTTCGTTTCCCCATCGTCATCATTGACGAGGATTTCCGTTCTGAAAATACGTCCGGCCTGGGCATTCGCGCCCTTGCCGCCGCAATGGAAAAAGAAGGCATGGAAGTGCTGGGCGTGACCAGCTACGGCGATTTGTCGCAATTTGCCCAACAACAATCGCGCGCATCGGCCTTCGTGCTGTCGATCGACGATGAAGAGTTCGGCGCCGGCTCCGTCGAGGAAACCGACCACGCCTTGAAATCGCTGCGCGCCTTTGTCGAGGAAATCCGCTACAAGAACGCCGATATCCCGATTTATCTGTATGGCGAAACGCGTACCTCGCGTCACATTCCGAACGATATCCTGCGCGAACTGCATGGTTTCATCCACATGTTCGAAGATACGCCGGAATTCGTCGCGCGCCACATCATCCGCGAAGCGAAATCCTACCTGGACGGCCTGTCGCCGCCGTTCTTCCGCGCCCTGGTGCACTATGCCAACGACGGTTCCTACTCGTGGCACTGCCCCGGCCACTCGGGCGGCGTGGCGTTCCTGAAGTCGCCTATCGGCCAGATGTTCCACCAGTTCTTCGGTGAAAACATGCTGCGCGCCGACGTCTGCAACGCCGTCGAAGAACTGGGCCAACTGCTCGACCATACGGGTCCGGTCGCCGCGTCGGAACGCAATGCGGCGCGCATCTTCAATGCCGACCATTGCTATTTTGTCACCAATGGTACGTCCACCTCGAACAAGATGGTGTGGCACTCGACCGTGGCGCCGGGCGACATCGTCGTCGTCGACCGCAATTGCCACAAGTCGATCTTGCATTCGATCATCATGTGCGGCGCGATTCCCGTGTTCCTGATGCCGACGCGCAATCACCTGGGCATCATCGGTCCCATCCCGCTGCATGAATTCACGCCGGAAAGCATCGCCCGCAAGATCGAGGCGAATCCGTTCGCGCGTGAAGCGAAGAACAAGAAGCCGCGCATTCTGACCATCACGCAATCGACCTACGATGGCGTGATCTACAACGTGGAAACCCTGCGCGAAATGCTGGACGGCAAGATCGACACCCTGCACTTCGATGAAGCATGGCTGCCGCACGCCACCTTCCACGATTTCTACAAAAATATGCACGCCATCGGCAAGGACCGTCCACGCGCCAAGGAATCGATGATCTTCTCGACCCAGTCCACGCACAAATTGCTGGCCGGCCTGTCGCAGGCCTCGCAAATCCTCGTGCGCGAATCGGATACGGTCAAGCTGGACCAGGACGCCTTCAACGAGGCTTACCTGATGCACACCTCGACCTCGCCGCAGTATTCCATCATCGCCTCGTGCGACGTGGCCGCGGCCATGATGGAAGCGCCGGGCGGCACGGCCCTGGTGGAAGAATCGATCATGGAAGCGCTCGATTTCCGCCGCGCCATGAAAAAAATCGACCAGGAATGGGGCCAGGACTGGTGGTTCCAGGTGTGGGGGCCGGACAGCTTCAACGACGAAGGCATGGGCCAGCAGGAAGACTGGATGATACGCGCCGAGGATGACTGGCACGGTTTCGGCGACCTCGCTCCCGGCTTCAACATGCTCGACCCGATCAAGGCGACCATCGTCAACCCGGGCCTGTCGCTGGACGGCCAGTTCGGCGAGACGGGCATACCCGCGTCCATCGTCACCAAATACCTGGCCGAGCACGGCGTCATCATTGAAAAATGCGGCCTGTACTCGTTCTTCATCATGTTTACCATCGGCATCACCAAGGGCCGCTGGAATACCTTGCTGACGGCCTTGCAACAGTTCAAGGACGACTACGACAAGAACCAGCCGATGTGGCGCATCCTGCCGGAATTTGCGGCCGCCAACCCGCGCTACGAAAAAATGGGCTTGCGCGACCTGTGCCAGCAAATCCACGATTTCTACAAGGCTTACGATGTGGCGCGTCTGACGACGGAAATGTATCTGTCGGACATGATCCCCGCCATGAAGCCGTCGGACGCGTTCGCCAAAATGGCGCACCGCGAAATCGAGCGCGTGGCCATCGACGAACTGGAAGGCCGCATCACGTCCATCCTGCTGACGCCGTATCCACCGGGCATCCCGCTCTTGATCCCGGGCGAGCGCTTCAACAAGACCATCGTCGACTACCTGCGCTTCGCGCGCGACTTCAACGAGCGCTTCCCCGGCTTCGAGACGGATGTGCATGGTCTCGTGAAACGCGAAGTCGATGGCAAGCGTGGCTATTTTGTTGATTGTGTCAAATTGGACGATTAGTGACGGCTCATCCAATCTACTGCGCGGCGCGCTTTGCGGCCGGCGATGCTCACCGTACTAGAGTACGGTTGCGCTTCTCGGCCACAAATCACTGCCGCTCGCTACGATTGGATGAACCGTCGTGACGTTCGTTAAAAACGGTTAATTCTGACGTTTGTTGAATGTCATTCATTAGCGCCACCTTTCAGGTGGCGTTTTTCATTTGATGACTACCGCGCACGCTTGCGCCAGATCAAACGGCTGGGGTATCGGGCTTCTAAGATGGGCGACTCGTGCCCTCGTGATGGCTGGCATATGACGCTCAAGGTGTGGCTGGAAATCGTGCAGCAGGCGGCGGCTGGCAGTGGTGCCTTGCTGATGACGGCCTTGAAGCAGGCTCAGGTAACTATAGCCCGGCGGCACGATGGAGAGGAGGACGGCGCGGGCATCGTGCTGTTTGCCGAGGCCGATAGCGCGCTGCTGCAAGCGCTGCCGGCCCTGTGCCGGCACGCCTCCGTGCTGGCCATTGCCGCCTGCAGCCAGCCCCCCAGCTGCGCCCAACAGCGCGCCCTGATAGCGGCAGGCGCGCTCGATGTGCTGCTGTGGCCGGACGGCGCCATTGACGCGGGCCCGGTGCTGGCGCGCCTGCAGCACTGGCAAGCCGTGGCGCAGCTGCTGGCATCAAACGCCGTGCGCCAGCACCTGGTAGGCGACAGCGCGGCCTGGACGGCCTTGCTGCACCAGGTAGTGGAAATGGCCGTCTTCAGCCAGGCCTCGGTGCTGATCACGGGCGAAACGGGCACGGGCAAGGACTTGTTGGCGCAACTGGTCCACCGCCTCGGCAACTGCCGTGGCGACTTCACCATTCTCGACTGCACTACCCTGTCGCCGGAACTGGCTGGCAGCGAACTGTTCGGCCATGAACGGGGCGCGTTTACGGGCGCGTCTGGTGCGCGCGACGGCGCTTTCGCCCTGGCGGACGGCGGCGTGCTGTTCCTCGACGAAGTGGGCGAACTGCCGCTACCGCTGCAAGCCCAACTGCTGCGCGCCATCCAGGAACGCAAATACAAGCGCGTGGGCGGCAATACCTGGCAACCCACACAATTCAGACTCGTGTGCGCCACCAACCGCGAACTGGAGCACGAAGTGGCGCGCGGCGCCTTTCGCGCCGACCTGTATTACCGCATCGCCGGCTGGCGTTGCCAAACCCCGCCCCTGCGCGAGCGCCAGGACGACATCCTGCCGCTGGCCCGGCATTTCCTCGCCGAGCTGGCGCAACAGCCGCCGCCCCCGCTGGACGCCGCCGTGCGCGAATACCTGCTGCTGCGCGACTATCCGGGCAATGTGCGCGAGCTGCGCCAGACCGTCACGCGCATCTGGCACCGCCATTGCGGCCCCGGCCCCATCACCATCGGCGCCCTGCCCCCGGAAGAACGGCTGCTGGCGCCGCTCTGGCCCGACCCGCATTTCGAGGTGGCCGTGCGGCGCGCCCTGGCACAGGGCTGCAAGCTGTCGCATATCACGCGCTGCGCCACCGACATGGCCATCCGCCTGGTGCTGGCCGAGGAACACGGCAACAACCAGCGCGCCGCCGCCCGCCTGGGCGTGACTGACCGCGCCCTGCAGATACGCCGCAAGGCGGCCGCCTGCGCGGCAAGCAGCCTCACGCCAGCCCCGCCAGCCGCAAAAAATTGCCCCCCATAATCAACGACGCATCCAGCGACGGCAAGCCCAGCAACTCAATCTTGTGCAATTCCAGCCCCGGATGCAGCCAGGGATCATCCGAGCCGAACAAGACCTTGTGCGGCCCCGCGCGGCGCACGGCCTGCTGCAGCAAGTCGAAACGGCGCACGCCGGAACTGTCCGTGTAAATGTTCGCGTGACGAACAAGGTGGTCGATCAACGCCAGCTGCGCCGCCCAGTCGTCGCCGAAGCTGCCCAGGTGGGGCAGGATGAAGTTGACGTCGGGATATTGCTGCGCCAGCAGTTCAGCCACGGCCACCTCGCCGGCCGGGTCGTACAGCACGGGCAGGCCAAAGAAGCGGGCCGCGTCGCACAGTTCGCCGCTGATGCGCGCGTCGAGCCGGTCCCGCATGGCAGTGACAATCGATGATCATCTTGCCGCGCTATTGCCAGTCGCCCATGACGACGATACGGTTGCCGCGCCGACGCCAGCGCCCGCTTTCCTCTTCCTGTTGCGGCGCAGGCGAGCGGAACTGCGGCAATTGCTGGTGCAAGGCCCGCGTCAGCGCGCTTTCCACGGCGCGCGCACTGCCGTCGCCGTCGGCCGCCAGGCGCGCCGCCTGCCCCGCGATGCGCACGAAGCGGCGCGCCAGCGCCAGCTCGCGGTCGGCCGGCGCCTCGGCGGCCATTTCCAGCTCCAGCGCATTGCTGGCCGCGCGCCCCAGGGCCGAGCCGAGCGCCGTGCCCACGCCCGGTATGGGGATCATCGAGCCGAGGGCGCCGCCGACAAAGGGCAAGGCCGTCTTGGCCACGGCCTTCAAGGCGCCGCCCAAGGGCTTGGCCACCTTGGCAAGGGTCGATCCCACCTTCTTGACGCCCTTCCACACGCTCTTGAAGACATTGCCGAGAAACTGCTCGAGTTCTTCCTCGCTGGCCACTTCCAGCAATTCCATGGCCAGCTGCAATTCTTCCTCTTCGCCGAAGACGGCCGGCGCCGTGTCCTTGCCGGGCCAGTCGTGGCCGAATTCCAGCACTTCAAACGCGGCGCCGGCCCGTTGCCGGCATTGCGCGCATGCGCATTCGAGTTGGTGCATGATGCTCTCCTTCGCAATGATCAAGGTGCTATCGTCAGCTCCACATTTCACCGAGCACGGCCAGTTCCAGTTCGCGTCGCTGGTTGGTCAGCACGCCGCGCTGGTTGGCGAACATGTCGTCGTGGATGCGCTGCTCGATGCGGCGCCGCTGCGCCGCCGAGGACAGGGGCGCCACGTACACCTGGTGCCCGCTCACGTCGACGCCCATCATCTGGCCGCACAGGCGGTGCTGCAGCAAACGCCGGTGCAGGTCGTCCGTCTGGCCGCTGTAGGCGCGGCGCCGTCCGCCCGCATCGAATTCGATCACATACAGGCCCGGGCCACGGCCATTCGGGTCGCGCAGGGCATTGGCGAGCGTGCCCAGCGCCTGGTAGGTCAAGGCTGCTGCTTCCGGCACCCGGCCCATGGTGCCGGCCAGGGTCGGCGGGATTTCGCCCTGCATCTGGCCATCGTCCTGTCCCTGGTCTGGTCCCTGGTCCTGTCCCTGGTCCTGGCCAGCATCCGGCTCCTGCCCGTCGCCAAACGCGGGGTCGGCCACGGGATAGGGCGCCGGATACAGCGTGGGATAGATGGCCGGGTAGCCGCCCCAGCCCCCGTAGCGCGGCGGCAAATAGGGCAAGGGCTGGGCAGCAAAACGGGGCGGCCGGCGGCCCTGCCCCTGATAGCGCGGCGGCGTGGAACGGCGCTGTCCGCGCAACGGTGGGCGCGCGCGCAGCCCGCCACCGCGCATGCCGCCGCGAGCGCTACCGGGACGCGGGCGCTCGCCCTCCCATTCGGCCTCGTCCTCTCCCTGCCACTCCTGCGACCATTCCTGTGACCATTCCCCCTGCCATTCCTGTTCGCCGGCCACTCCTGGCTGCCCCGCAAAGGGCAACACTTCAAACGCGTCGTGCATATCGCCTCCTGATGTGATGTTCAAGCAAATCCATCGCCTGCTCCAATTGCCGGGACGTCTGGTCGGCCCGCAGCATAAAAGTCAGCGCCCCGGGACCATCCCCCGCTTGCGCCAGCGCCAGCACGCCCGCTGCGTGCAAGGCTGGCTGCAAATGGGCGCACCCTGGCAGGCGCTGCACGGGGAAGCTGCCGCCCCGGCAAGCGATGCCGGCCGCCGCCATCCCCGCCCTCCATTGCGCCACCCGGTCCGCCAGCCTGGCGCGCAGGGCATCGCCATGCTGCGCATTGAGCGTCAGCGCGCGCCGCGCCGCCGCCAGCACGGCGGCCGAAGGCGGACTGGCATGCACGCGCGTCTGGCTGTGCGCCGCGAAGCGCCGCAGCAGGCCGTCGCTGCCGGCCAGCACGGCCAGCGGCACACCGAATCCCTTGGCCAGCGAAGCGCCGACGATCAAATGGCCGCCCGCCTTGTCGTAGCCGCCCGGCAAGCCATGCAGCCGCGCCGAGCCGCCGCCCTGTGTACCCATCACGCCCAGCACCTGCGTGTCGTCCAGCAGCAGATAACCGCCGCCCTGCCGCGCCAGGGCCGCATAGCCGGCCAACGGCAAGACCTGCTCACTGCCCGGCACATAGCCGTCGGCCAGAATCAACGGGCGCCGTCCCTGCCTGCCCCAGGCCGCCACCAGGCGCCGCAGCGTCGCCATCTCGCCGCTGGGAAACAAACGCAGCGGCAAGCCCAGCGCCTGCGCCCGCTCGGCGCCCCAGCGCGCGATGGCGTAACTGCCGCCATCGACGAGGATCACCAGCCGCTCGGCAGCCAGCATGCCGAACAGGTCCCAGAACAAATGCAGGGTCGACGGCAGCACGCAAGCCGCTTCGCAGCCTTGCAGCGCGGCCAGGCTGGTCGCCAGCGCCAGTGCGCCCGGTGGCTCGCGCAGCGCCGCTGGCTGCCCCAGAGTCAGGCTGCTCCATGGCGCCAGCGAGGCCGCCGGATGGCGCATGCCCAGGTACAGGGCACTGGTAAAGTCGAGCATGCACGCGCCCCGCTCCCGCCCTAGACGCTGCGCAGCTGCTGGCTCAGGCGCTGGCGCAGCAACACCGAGGGCATGGTCGCTTCGACCACCGGGTCGCTGCTGTCGACGGACAAATCCACCCCCGTGGCGGCGCGGTAGCCGTGGATATAGCCCTGCACTTGCGGGCGCCAGAAACGTGCCCAGTTGAAGGCCTGCGTGGGCTCATAGATATCACTCCAGTTGCCATAGCGCACAGACAGCAGCAGTTGCTCGCCAAAGATGGCCAGGTTACGGAAATGCATCACGCTCGTATCCGTCCAGCCCTGCAGTTTCTTCATGGCATCGACCCGGTCCATCCACGGTTCCGGATACGCCACCATCACGCGCGTGGGCAAAAATTCGCGGAACTCGGGCCGTGCCAGCATCCATTGCTGCATCAGCATCTCGATGCGCGCCGTCGACGGCAAATCGCCGAACTGGTTGTGCGCGCCCTGCGACAGGATCAGGTGTATCTCTTTCAATGCATTCAGCACGGGAAAGGCGTCCGCTTTTACCGTGGTGTCGTCGTCCTGCTTGTAGAACGAGGTGAGCAGGCGCAGCAAATGATGGAACGCTTCGAGGAATTTCGAGCGGCTATCGGCCGGCCGGAAGTGCTGGACCGCCTTGCCATCGAGACGCACGCCGTAGTGGTGGTCGTACTCGTAATTGCGGCGCACCACGGTCAGCCGGTGCTGCTCATCCTGGGTGTATCCCCACAGCAAGTTGTTCAGCGGGCGCAGCATGTCGATTTCCGTGTTCGACAAGGGATCGAGGCCGCTGCCCGGCGCGCGCAAGTTCTGGAAGCGCTGCGTGATGGCATTCATGGTCTGCACCAGCATGCCCTCTTCATGCCAGTACGACCAGATCAGTTCCAGCAGGCAAGGGTTCGCCAGCTTTTCCTGGATGATGCCAAAGCACAGGTCCACCTCGCCCTCCTGGCCGCGCGGGATACTGATGGGGATGTCGGGCAGCTTGCGGCGGATCACGGCCAAATACGGCAAGGTCTGGAAGCCATCGATGTTTTCCAGGTAATCGTTGCGCAGCACGGTTTCCAGGTCGCGTCCCTGGGGAATGTCGCGCCGGTCCAGGTAGGCATTGTCCTCGGCCGGATTGAAGGCCAGCGGCTGGTTCAGCACGCCGCAATTGACCATCACGAACGCTTCCGTGGCCACTTTCAGCACGCGGTAGGAATCGGCATCGGAAAACGGCAGCGCGCGGCGCTGCTTGAGCTGCTGGAACATGTCGGCCTTCTTGACGAAGCGTTCCTGTTCGAAGCCGCGTACATTGGCCAGGTCGCCGCAAAACAGGCTGTCCATGAAATGCAGGTAATTCGTAAACGACATCGCTTCGGTGCTGTTGCGTATCAAGGTCCACAGCGGCAAGTCTTCCGTCGGCTCCGTTTCCGTGCGCGTCAGCGACACGCCCACATTGCCGGAGATGGGCTGCGGCTGGCGCTCTTCCGTCTCGTATTCCGCATCCACGGCCAGCATGGCGTTCGGGCTGAGGCCCTCCGGCACGGGCAAGGCGTTGCGCAGTTCGGGCCGCTGCGACAGCATCATCTGGCCCATGAAACGGTGCATGCCGGCGCGCCGCACGGGCGTGGAAAAGGTATTCACGACACCGCGCATGGGCACCCATGGCGAGGCGGCCAGCACCTGCACCTGGTCGCGCCCGTCGGCGCTTTGATCGCCGTCAAACGAGACGGTGGCGACGGCGCGGTCGCCCACCCTGCCGAAATTGCAGTCGCTGGGATGGCAATCGGCCGTTTCAAACACCAGCGCCACCTGCGGGTTGAGCTGGGGCTTGAAGCACAGCACAGCGCTGCAACCGGCCTGCACCGTCACGCACTGGGGCGCGGTGGCGGGGAAATTGCCATACACGCCCACGTAGCTGCCCGTCGCCAGGTCGGCAAACACGGTGCTGCCATGCCCATCCGTCCAGCGCACGCCCACCAGCATGGCGGGATCGGTTACCCAGGTGGCGGGATTGAAATTATGGCAATCGGCCTCGGCTCCCCGGTACAGGCTGATGGCGGCATTGACGACCATGATCCCGCTATCGTGCTCGTGCACGGTGACCGCGATGCTGCCGCCGTGCTGTTGCGGACCCGCCTGGCCCGCCGCCCCGCTTTTGCTACTCCTGTTGCTGCTCATCTTGCTGCTCATGTCATTCTCCTCAATGGATAATCAAACGCGATGCCAGGGGCGGCAACGGCCTGCCGGACTGGCGGCCATGCCGCACGACATCGGCGCACAGCTCCGACGTGTCCAGAGTGCTGCGCAGGGCCCAGTGGGTCAGCAAACGCCCCAGCAGCTCGCTTTCGTCTTCCGGGCTCAAGGTGCCGCTGGCGCGCGCCTGGCCCAGCACGGCGAACACCAGGGTGGGCGTGGCCTCGTACATCTGCGCCGGCGCCAGCGTCCAGCTGCGAAACAGCCGCGCCAGCATGGCCGGCTGGCGCGTCTGCACGGCCATGGCTTCGACCAGAGAACTGCCGCGCAAGGCCGGCGGCCGGTGCTGCACCAGCAAGCCCACCAGGGCCGCCATGCTGGCCTGCAACTGTTCCAGCAGTCGCTGCTGCCCCAGGGGCAGGCCCGCCAGCGGGTAGTACGACAGCCACAGCTGCTCGATCCGGTCCCACTGCGGATGCGGATACAGGGCCCGTCCCATGGCGCAGCTCAGGCGCACCCGCAGCCATGGCACCGGATGGGGATCGTCGATATTGAGACGGAAGACAAACACGCGCGGCAGGCTGACGACGCCGATCAGGCCCAGGGTGGCGGCCACGCCGACGCGCGCCAGCGACCAGAAATCGGCCACGATCTCGGAGATCCACCGTTCCCACAACTGCCATACGTGCACCAGGCCGCTGCCGCCGTGCTGCATCGCTTGCAGCACGGGCCGCAAGGACGCCACCAGGTCCAGCAGGGCCGCGCCCTGGTGCCCCACTTCATGCACCAGGGACGAGGCGATGCTGCTACCGATCATGCGTTCGCGCGGCAGGCGGATGATGGCCACGGGATTGTCGCCGCCGCCCGGCAGGCGCGTGCGGGCGCGGCGGATGGCGGCGCCCGGCCCCCGATCCAGGTAGCAGATCACGGGCGGCGCCTGGTAGACATTGCCGGGCAGCGCCAGCGCGTCGGCGGCAACGATGTCCAGGCCGGCCAGCCACACGCCCGTCTTGTGCTCGCTGCGCTGCGTGATGACTTCGTTGAACAGGTCGAACTGGGTCAGTGCGGCGTTGAATTTCAGGCGCAGGAAGGTAAAGCGGCGCTGCGCCTCGGCGGCCGTGGCCATGCTGGCGCCGTCGGCGTGTTCGCGCCGCAGCCACCACTGGAACTGGGCCACCATGCGCCGCAATGCGCGCCGGCCCTGCACCAGCTGGCTTTCGATGGCCGACTGGGCGCTGGGCATCAGGGCGGCCGCCAGCACCGTCGGCTCGATCAGCGCGAACGGCTCCAGCCGCGCCAGCCGCGTCAGCAGCGAGCGCGCCTCCTGCGCCAGCATCCAGGCAGCGTAAGCGCCGATGGCCATGATGTCAGACGCCGTACAGGACGATTTTATGGCCCTGGCGCGCCCAGCGCCCGCTGGCCGGGCGCATGCCCGATGCCGGACGCGCGCCGGCAGGCGCCATGGCGCCCGCGCCGCTGCCGTTCTGGGTGGCGACCTGGCTGGCCGCGCGTCCCAGCAGGCCCGGGGCAAACTGGCGCGCCGCCGCGCTGGCCGCCGCCTGGGCGATGGCGCGCGGGTCGCCATTGCCGCGCGCTTGCGCGGCGCGGTTGACGGTGTCGGCGGCCAGGCGCACGAATTGCTTGGCGCCCTCGAATTCGCGGTCCTCATTCGATGACGCTTCCCCTTCCAGCCCCAGCGCGCTACCGGCCGCCGAAGCCAGGCCGCTGCCGATCTTGGCTCCCAGCGGGCCCCCGAAATAGCCGCCGATGGCGCCGCCGGCCAGGGGAATCGCCTTCTTCGCCACACCCTTGAGCACGCCGCCGATGGCTTGCCCGACGGGCGACTTGATGATGCCGCCCGCCACGGACGCGGCCTTGCGCAGGAAATTGCCGAGAAACTGTTCCAGCTCGGCTTCATTGCTCACCGACAGCAATTCATTCGCCAGTTCCATTTCCTCGGCCTCGGAAAACATGGCGTTCACGCCGCCCTCGCCGCTCCACTCGCCCTGGCCAAACTCGAACTGTTCCGCTTCAAAGCCGGACATCTCCTGCCCGTATTCCAGGGTCGTACGATCCATGTCATGCATGATGAGCTCCTCAAAGTTAACACCTCGGTTGACACCTCAGTTCGGATTACCTTGCCGGACAGCCTGGCCATCCGGCTAACAATCGAGCACGACGATGTGCCCGCCCTCGCGGCGCCAGCGGCCAGCGTCCCCTCCCGGAGTTTGCGCCGCCTGCCTGAGCAAGCCTGGCGCCACGCTGCGCGCCACCTGCAGCAGGGCAGTTTCCACCCGCGCCCCGGGGGCGCGCGCGTCCATGCCGCCGTCCTGCGCCAGTTCCGTATTGACGGCATCGATCAGATGCACGACCTGGCGCGCCAGTTCGAATTCCTTGTCTTCCGGGCTCAATCCTTCCAATTCCATGCCGAAGATGCCCGCGGCGCGCCGCTTGAGCGCCTGCGGCGAACCGCCATGCAGGGGCAGCAAGGGCGCCACCACCTTGCCCAGCAGCTTGCGCAGCGGCCCTTCCAGCGGCGTGCCGCGCACTTGCCGGCCCGCCACAGTGGCGCCCAGCTGGCGCATCAGGAAAGCATCGAACTGGGCAGGCCCCTGCAATTCCAGCAAGTGCGCCGCCAGGGCCAGCTCATCTTCCTGCTGCAGGGGCGGCATAGCCGGCGCGTCAGGCAACTCCATTTCGGGACGATAGGCAAGCAGGCGGCTGGTCATGGCAGGCTCCGGTGAAAGACAGGCGTATGGCCCATGCCTCCCTGACGCAAGGGTCATGCCAGCCATGCGGGGAAAGGACGCGGGGGAAGAACGGCATGGCACGGCGAACGGTGTTTCGCCGATAGCGTAAAAACCATCGTTTCCGGCGAAGCGGGTTTCGTTATCGTGAGGAGCTTTCGAACAGGCTGGACTGGCAGGAATGATGACGTCGCCTATGCCCCCGGCACCACGCCAGGCGCACGCGCTCGCCTGACCTAGTGGTTCGGCGTGGCCTGGGTTTCATGACAGTCACTTAACCGATCACGGCGATGCTCAGGGTGACGACATGGCCCGGCGTGGCATAGCTGATCTGTGCCAGCTTGCGCACGCTGGCCGCGTAGGATTCGTTCAAGGTCGCCATCGGGAAGGTTTACTGCGACGTCTTGAGGCGGTTCGCACCGCTGGCCGCCTTGTCCAGGCTGGGATACACCTCGACATGCACGTGCGGCATGCGCCCCGCGTAGCAGCCGGCAAAGATCGTCGTAAAACCGAGATTTAGCGTGACGGCGCTGCCGGACGTACCCGTGCTGGCAGCCCCGCCTGCCGCCGCTCGGCCGCCTGCAGCATCATTTCGAGGCCGGATGCCAGACCGTGATCATGTAATTCCACACATACTCCAACAAATGGGGCAAGCCCGCCAAGGCGGGACTCAGGCTGGCGCACAGGTACAGCGCCTGTGTCGCATGGCGCGAAAACGCCTGCAAGCTGCGCTCCGGACGCGGGGCTTGGATGCGCATGCTGCCTCTCCCTGTGCTCGCGCCTGCCGCTTACCGCGGGCGCTGGGAACCGGGCAAGCCCTGGCGCCTGTCACGCCGCTGCTGCGCCTGCTTTCGCTGTTCCGGCGTCAGCACGGCCAGCAATTGCTGCTCCAGCCGCGCATGCAGCAAGCTGATCTGCGCCATGGCTTGCGCCGCCGTGTTCGCCAGCGCGCTGGCCTTCGCATCGTCGTAGGCACTGGACCCGGCCAGGGCGCGCAGTTGCGCATGTGCCTTGAAAGCGATCTTTTTCTGTTCGCGCAGCAGGGGCGCCTGGGCGTAGGTGGCGGCGAAGACCTTGTCCAGCTGCGCTTCGCTCAACTCGATGCCGCGCAGGAAGGGCGGCAAGCGTCCGGAACCATGGCCCAGGCTGGGCGGTGGCCCCGGCATGGCGCGCGCTAGCGGGCCGTCCGCCGCAGATTCTTGCTGGGCCAGCGCCAGCAGTGGCATGCTGCTGGCGGACAGCAGCAACAAGGATACGGCGATACTCAGGTATTTCATCGGGCTTTCCTTTCGTGGCGATCAGCCCTGATTGTCGGCGTCTGGCGTGTAAAGCAACGTTAGGGCGGCGTAAAAGCGTGTAAAGGAAGCTGCGCAAATGTAAGCAGACGTATGTAAAAGCGGGTAAAACGGCGCTGAACCGCCCCTGTTGACTGCTATCATCGGGCGATATTCACCCGAAAAAAGCACAGGCATGAGCAAGGTTTTGTTAATCGATGACGACGTGGAACTGGTCGGCATGTTCCAGGAATACCTGACGCAGGAAGGTTTTGACACCCGCGCCGTGCATGACGGCGAAAGCGGCGCGGCCGAAGCGCTGACGGGCCTGTACGCCATCGCCGTCCTCGACGTCATGATGCCGCGCATGAATGGCCTGGAAACCCTGCGCCGCATCCGCGCCGGCAGCAACCTGCCCATCCTGATGCTGACGGCGCGCGGCGATGACACCGACCGCATCGTCGGCCTGGAGCTGGGCGCCGACGATTACGTCACCAAACCGTGCACGCCGCGCGAGCTGACGGCGCGCATCCGCGCCATCCTGCGCCGTTCGCAAGCGGCGCCGCACGACACGTCGGGCCTGGCGCCACTGGCCGTGGGGCAACTGACGATGTGGCCGGAACAGCGCCGCGTTGCCTGGGCCGGCGCGCATCTGGAGCTGACGAGCACGGAATTCAACCTGCTGGAAGTGCTGGTGCGCCATGCGGGCAAGCCCGTGAGCAAGAATCAATTGTCGGAACTGGGCCTGGGCCGGCCCATGGCGCGCTTCGACCGCAATATCGACGTGCACTTGAGCAGCCTGCGCCGCAAGCTGGGCAGCCTGGCCGACGGCCGCTCCTGCCTGCAGACCGTCTACCGTCTCGGCTACCAGCTGATCAAGGAGTAAGCGTGGGCCGTCTGTTCTGGAAGTTTTTTCTGTGCATCATGCTGGCGCAAGTGACGGCCACCATCGGCATCGGCGGCACCTTCTGGCTGAAAAACCGGGCGGCCCAGCAGGAGCGGGCCCTCGACATCGATACCAGCCCGCCCGCGCAAATGATCATCGAGGCCGCCAGCGCCACCGTGGAAGCGGGCGGCAGCCAGGCCTTGCGGCAATTCCTGGGCAAGCTCGAACGCATGCGCGTGTTTGCCGTCGATGCCAAAGGGCAAGAACTGATGGGTCGCACGGTGCATCCCGCCATGCTGGCCAAGGCGCGCGCCATGCTGGAGCAAAGCCAGCCCCATCCCGTTGTGCGTACAGTCACCGGCAGCGACGGCCAGCGCTATCTGCTGTTCCTGCCCTCGTCCGAACGCTTCCGCAATGCCGAGGCGGGCGCCGCGCGCGACACGCTCAACGCCGTCGCCATGAGCGGCCCGCGCGCCATGGGACCCGCTCCACGGCCCCACGAAGCGGGCGCCCCGCCGCCACGCGGCGAATTCGGCCGCGGCATGCCGCCGGGCTCCCGCATGGACAGCCCCTACCGCACCTTCATTCCCCTGGCCGCCGCCATCGCCGCCAGCCTGCTGTTCTCATTCTTGCTGGCCTGGTATTTTGCGCGTCCCATCCGCGACCTGCGGCAAGCGTTCGAGGCCGCCTCGCACGGCGACCTGGCACCGCGTTTTCACGCCAGCGGCAAGCGCGGCGATGAATTGACGGACCTGGGCCGCGATTTCGACCGCATGACGGGCCGTTTACGCAATCTCATGGAAAGCCAGACGCGCTTGCTGCATGACGTCTCGCACGAACTGCGCTCGCCGCTGGCGCGCTTGCAAGCGGCCATCGGCCTGGCGCACCAGCAGCCGGACAAGATAGACGCCTCGCTGCAGCGCATCGAACGCGAAAGCGAACGCATGGATAAGCTGATCGGCGAACTGCTGACCCTGTCGCGGCTGGAAGCGGGCGCCACTTCTCCCCTCAGCGAAGACATCGACATCGCCGAGCTGTTGCACGACATTATGGAAGACGCCCGCTACGAAGCGAAGGCGCGCCAGGTGGGCATCGCCCTGGCGGGCGACGCAGCCATTGCCGACGCCGCTGTCACGGGCCGGCCGGAACTGCTGGCGCGCGCCGTGGAAAACGTGGTGCGCAATGCCGTCAAGCACAGCCCCGACGGCGGCACGGTGGAAGTGAATTTGTCGCGCTTGCATGACGGCAAGCAGGATCTGCTGCGCATTGCGGTGCTGGACCGGGGCCCCGGCGTGGCCAGCGCCGACCTGGCCCGCATTTTTGAACCGTTCTTCCGCGCCAGCCATACCCAGCACAACACGGACGGCCATGGCCTGGGCCTGGCCATCGCCCAGCACGTCATCAGCGCCCATGGGGGCCGCATCGGGGCCAGCTTGCGCAGTGGTGGCGGGCTGTGCGTGGAAATGCTGCTGCCCGTCAACACGCCAGGCTGAGCTGGCAGCGAGTACTGCCCGAAACTTGCTTACGCCTGGGTATCGATGATGCTGCCCAGGGTCGACGAGGCCGACTTGCCCGGGCTCGTCGCCGTATCGGCGCTGCTGGCCGTCTGGGGAGCTTGCTGCGCCTGCGCAGCGGCCGCTTGCAGTTGCGCAATTTGCGCCTGCAAGGCCTGGATTTGCTGTGCCAGCTGCTGCTGCAGCTTTTGCGACGCCTCCGTCTGCGTGCCCTTCTGCGATTCCGTCAATTCTTTTTGCGCCGCCGTGATCTGCTTTTGCAGCGCCGCGATCTGCGAACTGCTGCCCGAACTGGCACTACTGGCCGCGCTGACTGCGCCGCCTGAACCGATTGCCGCTACCATGATGCCTCCTCAGTGTTTCAATACCAAGGTTAACGGCAAGCATGGGGCGCGGATGTAGGGCGGCAGGTGTAAAGGCAGGTAAAGACAGGGAGAGGCGGCTGGCGCCCCGCCCTTCCGGCGATCAGGTCTTCGGCAAGGTCACGCCCACCTGGCCCTGGTATTTGCCGCCACGGTCCTTGTACGATGTTTCGCACACTTCATCGGACTCGAAGAACAACACTTGCGCCACGCCTTCGTTGGCGTAGATTTTCGCCGGCAACGGTGTCGTGTTGGAAAACTCCAGGGTCACGAAACCTTCCCATTCCGGTTCGAACGGGGTGACGTTGACGATGATGCCGCAACGGGCATAGGTGCTCTTGCCCAGGCAAATCGTCAATACGTTGCGGGGAATGCGGAAATACTCGACCGTACGGGCCAGCGCGAACGAATTCGGCGGGATGATGCAATAACCCTTGCCAGACACATCGACGAAGTTATTCGCGTCAAAATCCTTCGGGTCGACGATGGTGGTGTTGATGTTGGTAAACAACTTGAACTCGTCGGCGCAGCGGATGTCATAGCCATAGCTGGAGGTGCCATAGGAAACGATGCGGTTGCCGTCGCGTTCCTTGACCTGGCCCGGTTCGAACGGCTCGATCATGCCCGTTGATTCGGCCATGCGGCGTATCCATTTATCGCTTTTAATCGTCATCGCAGGGGTATCTTTCTAGAATATCGGAATGGCGGGGGCCGCACGCCTGCTGCAGGCACGGCCCGAATGGCAGGATTTTACGCGAAAATCCGCCACTGTTGGCCCTTGCAAGATGAAAATCGTTGGTCTCAGGCTACTGTTTCGCCAGCAAGGAAGTGATCATCTCGCGCACGACTTGCGCCGTCAGTTCAGGGTTTTCCATGGGAAACAGATGGCCACCCGGCACCTGGCGGAAAAACTTGCCGACCAGCTTGCGCGTGGCCTTCAAGCCCGCCTGCCGGCATTCCACCGATTCCGTGCCGCCGATAAAGCCGATGGGCACCGGCAAACCATCCTTGACGAGGCCGCCGATATGGTGCGGCAAGCTGCGATAAACATCCGTTTCCACTTCGCGCGTAAAGCGCAGCTGCACTCCGTCCGGATGGGGGACCAGGCCGCTGTCTATGTAGTCGCGCAACACTTGCGGCGCCCACATGGCGAACATGTCCTTGGCGGCAAAGTGTGCATACGCGGCTTGCGCGTCGGGCCACAGCTTGCGCCGCCGGGCGGAAAACCGCGACGGAGAAAACCGCTCGCCCAGCGCCGTGTTGCGCGCCAAGCGCACCAGCAAGGCGCGCCAGCCCGCCACCACGGGCGAATCGAGCAAGACCACGCAGCGCACGAGATCCGGCCGCTGCTTGGCCACCATCACGCTGAGCATGCCGCCCAGCGAATGGCCGACGAGGATCACGGGCGCGCTGTAGCGGCGCTCGAGGTCGTCGATATACTCGCGCACCAGCTCGGGCCAGCCCGTGCTGACGGGATAATCCGGGTCGTGCGCGTGCATGTCGAGCGCCTGCACGCTGTAATGCTGGCCCAGCAAGCCGAACAGCTTGCGGTAGGTGCCGGCAGGATAACTGTTGGCGTGGGCAAAGTGCAGTTGCGGGAGTGTCATCGTGGGGCTGTGCCGGTGAATGCGATAAACAATTGTAATGGCATGCCGGCAAGCCGTATCAGAGGAAGGCCTCTAATTGCCCCCGCGCCTGGGCCATGCCGGGCACGAACGAAGCCAGTACCTCGCCCAGCTCGGCGTTTGAATCCACCACGCAAAAGGCGTCGTCGAACGCGTGATGACGGTTCATCTGATTGCGCACGACGATGCATTCCAGCCCGGCGGCCCTGGCGGCGCGCAAGCCGCGCGGCGAGTCTTCCACCGCCACGCAGTCTGCGGCGGCCAGGCCCAGGCGCTGCAGGCCCAGCTGGTAGCCGTCGGGCGCCGGCTTGCTCTCGCCATACATTTCACGCGTCAGCACGAAGTCGAAGTGGCGCAACAAGCCCGTGACCGCATGGCTGATCCGGAAATGCTGTGCGTAGGCACTGGTGACCACGCCCATGGCCACGTGCGGACGCAGCGCCGCCAGCACCGGTGCTATGCCGGGTATGGCCAGCCGGTGCGCCTGGCGCAAGCGTTGCGCAAACAGCACGGTGCGCTCGGCGCGCAAGCGCTCGACCAGCTCGATGGCGTGGCCCTGCCCCAGCAGCACATGCCAGGCGCCGTAGTTATTGTCCAGGAACCAGTCAAAGAATTGCTTTGGCGTCAGGTCTATGCCGTAGGGCAAGAGCAAATCGCGGTTGCATTCGTAAAACAGCTGCTCGGTGTCGACCAGCACGCCATCGTTGTCCCACAGCACGCCCCGGATGGTTTTCATGACTAGGCTAGGCTCAAAAACTTACTTGAAGAAGATGTCGTAGGACAATTTCAAGATCAGCAGCACCAGCAGCACGAGGAAGAGAATGCGCACGAAGGCGGCGCCGCGGCGCACGGCGATCCAGGTACCCGTCAGGGCGCCCAGGATATTGCACACAGCCATCGGTGCGGCCACCGCGTACACCACGTGGCCGGCGGGAATGAAAAAGGCCAGCGCGGCCACGTTGGTGGCGATATTCACCAGTTTCGAGCAGGCCGAGGCGAGGATGAAATCGAAGCCGAAGACGCGGATGAACAGGAAAATCAAAAAGCTGCCCGTGCCCGGCCCGAACAGGCCGTCATAAAAGCCGATGGCGCCGCCGATGACGATGGCGAGGATGCGTTCACGCGGGCCGATGGGGCGCGCTTCGCGCGTGCTGCCGAAATCTTTCTTGATGAAGGTGTAGATAGCCATGATGATGATCAACACCAGCACCATGGGGCGCACCACCTGCTGCGGCACATACGACACGGCGGCGGCGCCGATGAAGGACATGACGAAGGCGCTGGCCACGGCGGGCAGCACCAGCAGCCAGGGAATGTTGACCTTGCCGACAAACGAGCGGGCGGCAAACGTGGTGCCGCAGGCGGACGCCAGTTTATTCGTGCCCAGCAAGGATGTCGATGCCATGTTCGGCATCAGGTTGAACAAGGCCGGCAGCTGTATCAGCCCGCCCCCGCCCACGGCGGCATCGATCAGGCCGGCAAAGAAGGCAAATAAACACAGCAGCGAAATGGTCAGCATGATAGGCAATGAGAATGGGCGACAGCGGCAGTATAGGCGCCGTGGATTTTTCCGGATGCAACTTCATATTGCGGAAACCGCAATCAGGCGTAACGCTTGACGGAATGCGCCAGGAGGCCTGACTACTGCTGACTGGTTATCATTGTGAACACGTTTTCCATCGGCCCCAAGTTGCCGGAAAACTCACAGCAGCTGCATCTATCCAGGTTTTTTGAGCCACTTTGGTGTAGTCGAGATCGAAGCCCGCATGCCGTGCCAGTTGCTCGATGAATTGCCGTGCGCTGCGTCCGTTGCCCTCTCTGAACGGATGCAGGGCATTGATTTCGGCATAGTGATAGGCGAGGCGCTTGACGAATATCGGCTTATCGAGCCCGACAATCAGCTTGTCCCGTGCGATGGCTGGAAAGACCTGCTTGTCTGCATAGTTCTGGATCACAGCGTGATGCGCGAAAAACGTGGAACCCTTGGAAATGTCCACGGTCCGAATATTTCCGGCCCAGGCATACAAATCTTGAAAAAGGTAGGAATGTATTGCTTGCAAGTGTGCCAAATCGAATCGTCCAACGACTGGGCTTTCCTGAAGCTCCATGGAGCGCTCGGCAGTTTTACGAAATTCGAACTGCCTCAATCGTTCCTTGTCACGGATATCCGTACCAGGATAACAATAGGGGTCATTGAAAGTCACGCGGCATGCAGCACTGGCGTTTTTTCCTGGTCATCCGCGCTGACAACGAATTGGGCATCGGTCATTGCGCGCACCTGGGCAAGCGTAAGTTCACCTTGAATA
Source organism: Janthinobacterium sp. SUN073 (assembly GCF_030397665.1). Lineage (GTDB taxonomy): Bacteria > Pseudomonadota > Gammaproteobacteria > Burkholderiales > Burkholderiaceae_D > Janthinobacterium. The sequence continues at coordinate 577,164 of NZ_JAPUBT010000002.1, forward strand.
TAGCGGTCAAGCAACGCCAAGTATTGCGGATCTGGCTCAAAGCCTTCAATTGCCCAACTTGCCAGTGTTTGATTGACGGAACGTTGACGATCTTGCTGGGTAAATTTGGCCATCAATTTCTCCCGTAGAACGATATATCAAAGCAGATTTTAGCATGCTACGCAATGATTGACTTGGCAGCCATGCGGCACTGCCCGAAGTTACTCATGGGAATAGCCGCTCCCTGCACCGCCACGCGATCATTCGTGCGCATTGCAAAAAACGCCATGTGGCATCGCACTTGACGAAATACCTGACACTGCGGTCTACTGGCCTTTTTTGCCGGGAGTCACGCGATGTCGATGAAACTGATGTGGGAGATCCGCGCCTTCTGCACCGTGGTAGAAAAGCGCAGCTTCATCCACGCTGCGCGCATGCTGGGACGCTCGCCGTCGGCCGTCACGCGCGCCATCCAGTTCCTCGAAGACGCCATCGGCGCCGAGCTGATCTTGCGCACGCAAAAGCAATTCACCCTGACGACGGCCGGCGAAACGTATTACGCGTCGGCCAAGCACTTGCTGGAAACGCAGGCCGAGGCGGAAGACCAATTGGCGGAATTGAGCAACTCGCCGCAAGGCTGGGTGCGCCTCTCGGCGCCGGAAATCCTGTCCTTGGGCTTCTTGCCAAAAGTGGTGGCGCAATTTTCGCGCGATTATCCGAACGTCTCGGTGGACATCCATTTCTCGGACAAATCGATCGACCCCATCCAGGAAAAGCTGGACTTCGCCATCCGCGGCGCCTTCCCCCAGTCGAGCGAGCTGATCGGCTATCCCCTGTGGAATTACCGCCGCTACATGTATGCCTCGCCCGGCTACATCGACCGCATGGGCGCGCCGGACGAACCGGAAGAGCTGGCCGGCCACGACATCATCATGCACTCGGCCCCCCGCATCCTGCGCGACTGGCATTTCGTTTCCACCGAACGCAACGTGCGCTACCAGGTGCAACCGCGCTTCCGCTTCACTTCCGGCATCGCCACTTTCCAGGCGGCCCTGGAAGGCGCCGGCATCGTGCGCCTGGCCAGCTGGCTGGCGGAACCCGCCGTGGCTGCCGGCACCTTGTGCCGGGTCTGCACGGCGTACCGGCTGACGTCATCCAAGGAGCTGGACCCCAGCATCCATGCCGTGTATGGCACGTCGAGGATGGCCAAGGGGGCAAGGCTGTTTCTGGAATATGTGCGGCAGCGGGGGCTGGAGATACCCGATGAACGCATAAGTTAGCGCCTATGTCGCGACGATGACATCGCTATACACAGCAAAGTCAGCATCATCGAAAACAAAACCGGCCACCTCGCGCATGCCCAGCCGTTCGACGCAGTGCAAGCACTGCTAGCCGTGGGCAACACCGCAGAGCACCGGTTATGGAAGTCAGAAATCACAATAATTTATTGGGGGGGTGCTTAATGTGCAACCTCACAAGCCGCCACCTCGCTGGCCTTGGCGCCATCCGCCACCTGTACGGCGCTTCGCTTGACATCTCCCCACAGGTAAAAGATGAGAAAAATTCCCACCAGTGGAAAAATAAAGTGCAGGACCTCATACTTTTTTTGCGGTGCAGGACACTCTTCTTCAGCGCAGTTCTTCTTTCGCCATAGCCCCACCATGCCGTAGCGACACAAATAAATAACTGCGTTCATCGTCACTGCGAGTAGCCACACTGCCAAAATAATAAGGAGGCTGCCTAACCATGGCCTGATATTCGGTAGAAAACTCTTCGTCAGCACCTCCGAAAAGACGAGCGACAATAACATTCCGGTGGTAATGGACACTGTATGCGAAATGCCATGTATGACAGGCACCAGCACTTTCTGCCTAAAAAAATGCCCCCACTCGGCAGTCAACAACATCGTGCATGCCACCAGAAATAGGACAAGATTGAACAAGGGCCCTGGAATATCCTGGTAATGCACAATAAATTTGCACTGTAGCGACTTGGCCATGGCATTGACAGGCTGATCACTCGTAAATTGCAACCCAAATAAGATCAAGCCTGTAAACAAGCCACTCGCAATGCCAATACCCGTATGCCGCATCGCCTTCGCCAACGCTGGCGAAACGTCCTCCACATAACGTAACCATTGATCCCACCGAATCGAACGCAGGCGCCGGTAAGCAGCGTCGGCTTTCGCCACCAAGCGCTCGAAGGGATTACATTCATCGCACATAATAAATCTCCTGTCCGGCATCCGGTGAGCCGTATTACCTTATCGCCCATGCCAGTAACGTGGCCGGCTGGCGCGATACCGGGTCACCTCAACAGCGTCCCCAAACTCCAGCACCACCGCGCCTTCCACATCCGTGCGCAGCCGCGTAATCCCCATGTCACCATAGCGCGCATACACCTGCGCCTTCGGATGTTTGTAACGATTCCTGTGTCCGACCTGGAAAATCGCCAGGGCCGGATGGACGGCGTTCAAGAACGCTGGCGTGGAAGACGTTCCGCTGCCGTGGTGCGGCGCCAGCAGCACGTCGGCCGCCAGTTCGCCCTCCGCCGAGCGCGCCAGCAATTGCGCTTCCTGCACCGCCTCGATATCGCCGGCCAGCAAAATTGCATGCTTGCCCGCCGTGATTTTCACGGTGCAGCTGCGGGCGTTCGGTTTCAGAGATATATCGTCGTGGCTGGCGGGCAATGGGTGCAGCATGGTGAAATGCACGCTTTCCCAGCTCCAGCGCTGGCCCGCCACGCAGTGCAGATACGGACGCCGGGCTTGCCGCCGGGCCTCGACGGCCGGGTGGCCGTCGAACAGCGACGACGCCAGCCAGCCCACGTCTATAGTTTCCAGCAAGGACACGGCGCCGCCCGCGTGATCGAGGTCGCTGTGGGAAATGATCACGCCGTCGAGCCTGGCGATGCCACGCGCGCGCAAGTAAGGCACGATGACCCGGCTGGCGCCATCGGAGTCGAGGCTGTAGGCGGGTCCCGTGTCGTACAAAAGACGATGCCCATGGGTTTCCACCAGCACGGCCATGCCTTGTCCCACGTCAAAGGCCGTGATCCACATCTGGCCAGGTGGCGGGCTGGACGGCAAGGCCGTCAGCAGCGGCAGCCAGCCCAGCATGCCCGCCCAGCGATGCGGCCATCCGCGTGGCGCCAGCAGCCATGCCGTGCCAAACAATGCCCAGCAAAAACTCCACATTGGCGGCGCGGGCGCCGTCCACACGGCAAAACGGCGCGCCCCCAGCCAGTCCAGTACCTGCGCCAGCATCTGCACGATGGCGTGTGCCAGCAGCAACAGCCAGTCGCACAAGGGCGCGGGCAGCAGGCTGCCGGCCAGGGACAAGGGCGTGACGAGCAGGCTGATGACGGGAATGGCCAGCGCATTGGCCACAGGGCTGACCAGCGACACTTGCGAGAAAAGCAGCATCGTCAACGGTACCAGCCCCACCGTCACCACATACTGCGTGTGCGCGCCCAGCGCCACGGCCGCGCGCAAACGGCGCCAGCGGCCGGCGCTCTCCGGCAAGGGCGCCGTGGTGCGGCCCGCCGTCGCGTACAGCATGGTGGCGACGGCACCGAACGACAGCCAGAAACCAGGCCACAGCACGGCCCACGGGTCGAGCAGCACCACCACGCCCAGCGCCAGGCACAGGATATGGCCGATGCTGGTGATGCGCCCCAGCCACAAGGCCAGCACCACCACCAGCAACATATATAAAGTGCGCTGCGCGGGCACGCCGAAGCCTGCCAGCAGCACATAGGCAAATGCCGCCAGCGCGCCGGCCAAGGCCGCCACTTTTTGCGCCGGCAGCAGCAAAGGCAGTTGCCGCTCCGTGAAAAACGAGCGCCGCCACAGCGCACCTGCACCCAAGGCGAACAGTCCAGCGATCATGGTGATGTGCAAGCCAGAAATCGAAATCAAATGACTCACGCCCGTGCGGTTGAACACTTGCCAGTCCGACTGCGGGATGGCGCGCTGATCGCCCACCACCAGCGCCACGATCACGCCCGCATATTGCTTACCTTCCAGGCTGCGCACGATACGCGCGCGCAGCGCCGCACGGCTGGCTTCCACCACATTGCCGAAGCCTGGCACGAAGGCCGCCAGGCGCACGTTCGGCGTATCGGCGCGCGGCTGCGGCCGCACATAGCCCGTGGCGCGCACACCCTGCTCCAGCAGCCACGCCTCGTAGTCGAAACCCATGGGATTCGCGTTGCCGTGCGGACGCTGCAATCGCACCGTCAGGCGCCAGCGTTCGCCCGGCTGCACATCGCCCACCTCGTTCGTCACCTCATCGCGAAAACCCGCGTACCAGGACAGGGCGATCAAGGGAGGAACCTTGGCCCCTACCGCTTTTTCCACCGCAAAATTGAAGCGCACGCCCTGCTCGAAGCGGTACGGCAGGCTGGCGATGGTCCCCGTGACGGTGATGTCCTGGCCTTCATCAGCCAGCGCCAGCTGCGGCGCCATGGCGGCTTGGGCCAGCCAGGCGGCCCAATAGAAGCCCAATCCCACGCCAGCGGCAAGCGTGCCAACGCAGCGCCAGCGCGCGTGGCGGCGCAGCGCCAGACTAACCGTGAACCCTGCGCCAGCGATCAACCACAGCAGCACGCCGGCATGGAGCGGCAAGCTGGCCTGCGTCTGCAGCCAGGCGGCGCCAGCGGCAAAGCCGAGTATCAGGGTGCGCATAAGAAGGCAGAATCAAGGCAGGATCAAGGAAAAATCCGCTCGCTGGAAAGGGACTCAGATACTCTGATCGTTTTCCACTCCTTGCCGTCTGATCTGGCGCAAGGGTAACGTGAAGAACACGCTCATGCACGCAATGCGCCGCCACCGCTGGCGACACTTTCCTCATGCTAAGATGACCACCCGGCGCCAGGGCGCCACGACTTTGCGGATATTGCATGCCCCCACTGACAGCGGCCGAAACCTATTTGCAGGATTTTCATCAACGGCAAGTCGGCGTGACGAGCGCCGCGTTTGCACACCTGCCAGCCCGCTCTGCGTCCACCAGCTATGCCTCGTCCTATGCCGCACTGAGCGACCTCGTACCGATCGGCAATAGGCCGTTGAGCGTGCTCGACCTTGGTTGCGGCAATGGCCATCTGCTGGGATTGCTGGCCGCCCGGCAACAGGCGCAGCTGCAACTGCTCGGCATCGACATGAGCGAGGCCGAACTGGCCGTGGCGCGCGCCGCCCTGCCCCCGTCAGTACGACTGCTGCAAGGCCGCGCCCAGGCGCTGGACGTGCCATCGGCCAGCGTCGATTATCTCGTCTCGCACATGGCGCTGATGCTGATGGACGACATCGAACAGGTCATGCGGGAAATGCGCCGCGTGCTGCGCCCAGGCGGCCAGTTCGGAGCCATCGTCGGCCGCACCTTCCTGTTGGGCGAAGTCAACGACGTTTTCATGCGCGTGTTCAAGCCCATCGCCAGCGACGCGCTGCCACCGCTGCGCTTCGGCGACCGGCGCACGGGGTCTGAAGCGGGCTGGCGCGAACTGCTCGATGCCGATTTCGCAGACGTCGAGTTCGACGACATCGACGTGCCATGGGCGCCCACGCCGGGCGCACTGTGGACCGCACTGCTGGACACCTACGATATCGACCGTCTGGACGATGACGCCAGGCGGCGCCTGCGCAGCGCGTTCCTGGATGCCGTGACGCCGCTGCAAGCCGGTGACGGGACAATCGCTACCGGCTGGGGCCTGCGCCTGGTGCGTGCGCGTGCCGCCTGAACATGCAAATGCCAAGGCTGGCGCCACCACCGCCCGTCCCCATCGACGGTATAATCGGCCTCGCTTACTTCAACACCCAGGCACGACATGACTTCCTCCGCACTTCCTCCCGACACTTCCATCGACATTTCCGACAGCACCGAAGACAATAGCGACGCCACCCTGGTCGCGGAACTGGGGGAACTGGCCGAGCATATCCGCCTGGTCAAGATGGAAGGCCGCGTCTTCGTGCGCTTTTCCGGCACGGTCAAGGCCGGCCATCTGCTGGTGCCGTATGCGCTGGTGCCGGCACAGGGCGTGCTGGCGCGGCCCGCCAAGTGGCGCAAGATGGACCGCGAGGCCAAACTGGCCCTGGTGCGCGAACGGGCCAGCGCGGCCGTCTTCGAAGAGCTGCGCCAGCATGTGATCGATTTCGTCGCCGATATCGCGGGCCTGAGCGAGGACGTGGATACGGACCCGATGGTCTTCCTGCACACCTTGGCCGACATGCAGACGTCGGAGCCGGCAGGCATGGTCTTTGACCGCATCCGCCAGCGCTTCAATCACGCCATCGAGCGCCAGCAGGAAGAACAGCACGCGGCGCGCACGCGCCAGAGCATCAACCTGGCCGAGTATCCGGCCTCATTCGAGATGGCGCGCCGCCTGCCGCGCCGCTTCGTCGCCCTATTGGGGCCGACGAATTCCGGCAAGACGCACCGCGCCATGGAGGCGCTAGTGAAAGCAAAGAGCGGCATCTACCTGGCGCCATTGCGCTTGCTGGCCCTGGAAAACTACGAACGCCTGCAGGAAGCCGCGCCGCACGGAAAACCCTTGGCCGTGAGCCTGATCACGGGCGAGGAGCGCAGGGTCATCGACGGCGCCACGCACGTGGCCAGCACGGTGGAAATGCTGGACACGAAAACCGTCGTCGAGGTGGCTGTCATCGATGAAATCCAGATGCTGGCCGACCCGGACCGGGGCGCCGCGTGGACGGCGGCCGTCTGCGGCGCGCCCGCCCACACCGTGTACCTGGTGGGGGCGCCGGAAGCACGGCGCGCCATCGAAGCGCTGGCCGAGCGCCTGGACTGCCCGCTGGAAGTGCACGTATTGAAGCGCATGGCGCCACTGTCGATGGAGCCGACCGCCGTGCGCAAGGTGCGCAACCTGCGCCGCGGCGACGCCGTCATCGCCTTTTCGCGGCGCGAAGTGCTGATGTGGCGCGACATGATCACGGAAACGGGCCTGTCCGTGGCGACTGTGTACGGCAACCTGTCGCCCGAAGTGCGGCGCGCGCAGGCGCAGCGCTTCCGCGACGGCACGGCCGATATCGTCGTCGGCACGGACGCGCTGGCGATGGGCCTGAACATGCCGATCGCGCGCATCGTCATGACCACCTGCGTCAAATACAATGGCCGCGAAGAGGAAGAGATTTCCGCCGCGCTGGCGCGTCAGATCGCCGGGCGCGCGGGCCGCTATGGCGTGCATGAAGAGGGCCTCGTGGCCGGCTACGACAACGAGACGCATGAAGTGATGCGCGCGCTGCTCAAGGAAAAGCTGCACCCGCTGAACACCAGCGGCTTTGCCGTGGCGCCCTCGCTCGAACATTTGCACCGCATTTCGTCGGTGACGGGCGAGCTGTCGCTGTCAAAACTACTGCGCCGCTTCATCCACAATATCGACGTGCCGGACGGATTCTTCTTCCCGCGCATCACGCAAGACCAGCAAGATCGTGCCATCTGGCTCGACACATTACCCCTGTCCGTGGCCGACAAGTTCACCCTGTCGCTGGTGCCGATATCGAGCAAGGTGCCGTCCTTGCAAACGGCGTGGGAGCACTGGTCGAAGAATCTGTCGCAGGGAAAAACCAGCACCTTGCGCCAGCACGCGTATGGCGGCGGCACGCAGAATCTGCAGCAAGTGGAAGACACTTGCCGCTACTACTCGGCGTATGCCTGGCTCAGCTACCGCCTGCCCGAATTCTTCCCCGATATCGCCGTGGCGCAGAACCTGTCGCGCGACGCGTCGGAACGGGTCGACTCCATCCTGCGCGCGCACAATGCGGCATCGCGTGGACGCGCGGGCAAAAAGTTCAAATAGGGGTCAACGGATTTCCCAGAACCACACTTCCGCGCAATCCCAGTAGCACTCGGAACCGCACACCTTCACGCCGATGGATGGCAGCAGGATGTCGATATGCCCGCCCGCGCCACCCAGGTAACCGGGAATGCGGAAGAAGGCGACGAGGCCCTTGCGCTGGCCGATGCCGGCGATGGCCGCATCGCGGCTGAATTTCTCGGGTGCGCCAAACATCGAGGGGCTGGCCAGCATATGCGCCAGCTTGGCCTGTCCCGGTTCGATCAGCGCGCCCTTGAACGGCCCCTTGCGGATGGCCATGCGGCCCTTGACCTTGACGCCGACCTTGATCAGGGCCAGGCTGACGCGGATGGCGCAGGTGTTGGCAAAGCTGTCCTTGCCGATCAAGTCTTCCCAGCCGATTTCGCCGAACAGGGCCGCCTGGTCGACGGCGGCCACGCTCGAATAATTCTCACGCAGCTTGATGAATGCAGGTTTCACGTCAGCCTCCTGGTGGTGGGGTGGAACAGGGGAAACGCCGCGCCAGGATGGCGACGATCAGGGTGGAAGCGTCACCCTGACGCGCTCTGGCAGGCAATTTCTTCAAGTCAGCAACGACCTGCGCATCGATTTCCAGCGACTTCACGCGGCCCGTATCACACCACAGGCGGCCCTGCGCCGCATCGGCCACGCCGGCCAGGTAGCCTTTGGCGTAGCGCTGATCGAGCAGGAAGACAGCATCGGCCATCGCTCCCTTGGCCGGCCCTTCCTGGTAATACGCGATCAGCTGGTCGGCACTCAGGCGCGGCGCCGGAGGATAGGCCACGCCCTGCCCGCGTGCACCGGGGAGGCCCAGGCTCAATACAATGAGAAGGGAGGAGACATGCATGGCCATCCATGGTCAGTGGGGAAGGTCTGGCCGATTGTAGAACGATGCGGCTGTCCCGCACTGAGCGAGGTCAAGCGTAGGTCGGATTAGCGCGTCCGAAGGGCGCGCGTAATCCGACGACATTGTTGGCGCTACGGGTGTCGGGTTACGGCCTTTGGCCTAACCCGACCTACGTCTGCGAGGCCGGTGAACGTTACGGCGTGCCCGGCCCCGCGTAATGCAGCTTGAGCACCAGCCCATTATGGTCATCGGCCATATAGATGTCGCCATCCTGCCCCTGCTTCACGTCGACGGGCGCGCCCCTGCCCTGCTTGCCCTTGCGCTCCCAGTTGCTGATCAACTCGACGGACTTGCCCAGCGGCGCCCCCGCCTTGTCGGGCAGCAGCGCCACCAGGCGGTGGCCGTTGCTGCGGTAGCCGTGGTAGCCGATGATCAGGCTATTCTTGTACAGCTCGGGGAAGCGGCTGGCCGTGTAGAACGTCATGCCCAGCGGCGCGGCATGGCCGGGCAGCAGGCGCTGCGGCGCCACGTATTGGGCGGCGCAAGCCGTCTTCGGATATTCCGGACTGGCGACGTTGTCGTCGTAGCAGTACGGCCAGCCGTAATGCCGGTCGGCCTTGATCAGGTTCAGTTCTTCGTGCGGCAGGTTCTCGTCATTTTTCAGCTGCGGCATGGCGGCCTGGATGGCGTCGCGCGCGTTTTCCGCCTGCCATAATTCGCCCGTCGCAGGATGAAAAGCCAGCGCCATCGAATTGCGCAAACCGCGCGCATGCGTGCGCCAGCCCGTCACCGTGCCAGCTGGCCAGTCCATCTTGTATTCGCGGATGGCGCCCAGCGCTTCCGGACCTTCCGCCGAGGCGCATGGCTTGGCCGGGTCGGGCGCCTTGCCATCGTTCTCGCAATGGTCGGTGCTCGAGCCCACGTTCACATACAGGTCGCCCTTGGGGCTGAAACGCATGTTCGTCAGCAGGTGCAAACCGAGGCCCGGCAGGCGCGGCGTTTTCGCCGTGCCGCCGATGATGTCGGTGAGGGCACGCGATGGATCGCGCAAGTCGAAGCGGAAAATGCGTCCCACCTCGCCCACGTAGACCATGCCGTCCGGTCCCTGCACGATGCCGTTCGGGCGATCTAGCTTGTCGAGCAGCAGCTTGCGCTCGTAACCGGCGCCGGCCGCCTTGCGCTGCAACAGCCACAACTTACCCTGCTTCGGCGCCCATCCCGCCATGTCCGTGACGAGGATGTCGCCATTCGTCAGCGGCAGCACGCCACGGGGGAATTTCAGGCCGTCGGCCAGCACGGCCACGCAAAAGCCGGCCGGCGTAGTGACGTCGAGACGCGGCATGCCGTCGCACTGGGCGTTTGGCGCCGCCATGGCGGGCGCCAACACGGTGGACAGGCAGGCCGCCAGCGCGCCGGTGATGATCTTCTTGTTCATGAGGGTATTTCCATCAAGGGTAATCGGGGCAGCACGGCGCGCGCGTTGACGCTGGTGGCAACGGCCACGTCGGCCAATGCCAAGCCGCGCAATTCGGCCAGCACGGCGCCGATGCGCGGCAATTCTTCGGGACTGTTGCGGCCCGGGTGGACCCAGCTGGGGGAAATGTCGGGCGCATCCGTCTCCAGCACGATGGCGTCCAGGGGCAAGTCCGTGGCCATGCGGCGTATCTGCAGCGCGCGGGTAAACGTCATGGCGCCGCCGAAACCGAGCTTGAAACCCAGGTCGATATAAGCCTGCGCCTGCTGGAAGCTGCCATTGAACGCATGCGCGATGCCACCGTTCGGACGGATCTGGCGCGCGTGCTTGAGCACGATGTCCTGCGAGCGGCGCACGTGGGTCAGCACGGGCAAATCAAAGTCGCGGGCGATTTTCAGCTGTTCGCGCAAAAAATGCTCCTGCCTGGCGCGCATGGCCGGTTCGCACAGCATGGGGATGAAGAAATCGAGGCCGATCTCGCCGATGGCGACGAAACGCGGGTCATGCATGGCCTGCGCCACGGCTTCGCGCAGGGCGATCAAATCGTCGTCGGTGGCGTGCGGCACGTAGATCGGGTGGATGCCCAGCGCATAGCAGGCATTGGGCGCAGCTGCCGCCATGTCGCGCACGATGCTGAAATTGGCCCGTTCGACGGCGGGAATGACGATCATGCCCACACCCTGCTGCTGCGCGCGCGCCGCCACCTGCAGCGATTCGCCGCCGAATTCGTGCGCGTCGAGGTGGCAGTGCGTGTCGATCCACATGGCGGACTCCTAGTATTGCTCAGTATTGATAAGGCTGCAGCCCTTCGTCCGTCAGGCGCAGCACGCGGTCGCAGCGCTTGGCCAGTTCGATATCGTGCGTGACGATGACGAAGGCCGTGCCCAGGGTGCGCGACAATTCCAGCATCAGGTCGAAAATCTGTTCTGCCGTGGCGTGATCGAGGTTGCCCGTCGGTTCATCGGCCAGCACGCAGGCCGGCTGCGTGACGAGGGCACGGGCCAGGGCCACGCGCTGGCGCTCGCCGCCCGACAATTCGCCCGGCGTGTGCGTGACGCGCTTGGCCAGGTTCACGCGCGTGAGAATCTGCTGCGCCAGCTCGGTGGCGGGCGCGCGCTTCATGCGCCGTATCATCAAAGGCATGGCGACGTTGTCGAGCGCGGAAAACTCGGGCAACAAGTGGTGGAACTGGTAGACAAAGCCCAGCGAGGCATTGCGCAAGTCGCCGCGCGCCTTTTCGCTGAGGGTGGCGAAATCCTTGCCCAGCAGGGTCACCTTGCCGCTGGTGGGCGTATCGAGGCCGCCCAGCAGGTGCAGCAGGGTCGACTTGCCGGAGCCGGAAGCGCCGACGATGGCGACCCGCTCGCCGCGGTGGACGTCGATGTCGATGCCGGCCAGCACCTGTACCTTGTAGCTGCCCTGCGTAAAAGTCTTGCCCAGGCCGCGACAGGACAGGACGGCGGAATCGGCGGAAGCGCCGTTGGAGGCAGGTTTGTTCAGATCGGTCATGGTAGTCGTCAGTGGTTTATTCATAGCGCAGGGCTTCCGCAGGTTTGACGCGGGCAGCCCACCAGCTTGGGTACAGGGTCGCCAGGAAGGCGAGGATCACGGCCAGCACGCCGATCTTGCTGACGTCGGGCCAGCGCAGGTCGGACGGCACGGTGCTGATGAAATAGATGTCCTTGGAGAGGAACTGCACGCCCAGCAAATGCTCGATGAAGGGCACGATGATGTCGATATTCATCGCCACCAGTACGCCGCCGCCCACGCCCAGCAAGGTGCCCAGGATGCCCACCAGCGCGCCCTGGATCATGAAGATCTTCATGATGGAGCGGGGCGAGGCGCCCAGCGTGCGCAAAATGGCGATATCGGCCTGTTTGTCCGTCACCGTCATCACCAGGGTCGACACGAGGTTGAACGCGGCCACGGCGATGATCAGGGTCAAAATGATGAACATCATGCGCTTTTCCGTCTGCACGGCGGCGAACCAGTTGGCGTTCAGCTTGGACCAGTCGCGCAGCCACAGGTCGCCCGGCATGGATTTTTTCAATTCGGCTGCCACTTGCGGCGCCTGGTTCATGTCGACCAGGCGCAAACGCAGGCCGGACGGGCCGTCGAGGCGCAGCAGGCGTTGGCCGTCTTCGATATTGATGAAGGCCAGGCCGGCGTCGAATTCATTGTGGCCTGCCTGGAAGATGCCGCTGACGGTGAAGCTGCGCATGCGCGGCAGCACGCCGGCCGGCGTGACCTGGCCCTGCGCCAGCATCAACGTCACTTTTTCACCGAGGTTGACGCGCAAGGCGCGCGCCAGCTCGATGCCCAGCACGATATTGAAGGTGCCCGGCTGCAGCGCCTTGAAGCTGCCCATGCGCGTCTGGCCGGCCACATCGGACACGTTCGGCTCTTCCTCGGGCAGCACGCCGCGCACGATGGCGGGACGCAGCGCGTCGTCGCGCAGCAGCATGCCCTGCGTTTCCACAAACGGCGCCGCGCCTTTGACGGCCGGATTCTTGAACGCCTGGGCCGCTTCGGCGCGCCAGTCCGGCATGCTGCCGCTGTTGTCGAACACTTCCACGTGAGCCAGCACGGACAGCATGCGGTCCGTCACTTCCTTCTGGAAGCCGTTCATCACGGACAGCACGACGATCAGCGCCGCCACGCCCAGGCCGATGCCGGCCATGGAAATGAGGGAAATGAAGGAGATAAAACTGTTGCGGCCACTGCGCTTGCCGGCCCGCGTGTAGCGCAGGCCGACCAGCCATTCGAAAGGAATATTTTTTAACATGCTTGTGATGTGATTGATTCTTGTGTAAGCGACATGCCAACGTGCTGACCCAACGGCGAAGTGCCGGGGTCGGACCCTGAGGGTCCGACCCCAGGTTCTGCCTTAGGGGTAATTTTCTCATTCATAGCGCAGCGCCTCGGCCGGCTTGACTCTGGCGGCGCGCCAGCTCGGGTAGATGGTCGCCACCAGCGCCAGGCCAAAGGCGATCAGGCCGATCTGCGCCACGTCCAGCCAATGCACGTCGGACGGCACGGCGCTGATCTGGTAGATTTCCTTGGAGATGAAGTGCAGGCCGAAGATGCCTTCGATGAAGGGCACGATGACGCCCACGTTCAGCGCCAGCACGACGCCGCCGATCACGCCCAGCGCACTGCCCAGCAAGCCCACCAGCGCGCCCTGGATCATGAAGATCTTCATGATGGAGAACGGCGAGGCGCCCAGGGTGCGCAAAATGGCGATGTCGGCCTGCTTGTCGGTGACCGACATCACCAGCGTCGAGACGAGGTTGAACGCGGCCACGGCGATGATCATGCTGAGGATGATGAACATCATGTTCTTCTGGCTTTGCACCAGCGCATACCAGCTGGCGCTGGCGCGCGACCAGTCGCGCATCCACAGCTGGCCCGGCATCGAGGCTTTGAGTTCGCGCGCCACCTGCGGCGCCTGGTTCATGTCGTGCAGGCGCAGACGCAGGCCGGACGGGCCGTCGAGCTGCAGCAGCTGCTGCGCATCCTGCATGTTGACAAACGCCAGGCTGCCGTCGAGTTCATTGTGACCGGCCTCGAAGATGCCGGCGACTTTCAGCGCCCGCATGCGCGGCATGACGATGCCAGTGGCCGGGTCGCCCGCCCTTGGCTCGCGCTCCAGCATCAGGGTCACGTTCTGCCCCACCTGCACGCCCAGCGCCTTGGCCAGGTCGATGCCCAGCACGATGTTGTACGAGCCTGGCGTGAGATCCTTGAAACTGCCCTGCTTCATCTGGGAAGCCACGCTGGAGACAGTCGCTTCCTGCTGCGGCAGCACGCCGCGCACGACGGACGGGCGCATGGTTTCGTCGTTCAGCAGCATGCCCTGGGTTTCCACGAACGGCGACACGGCTTTCACTTGCGGGTTGGCGTAGGCGGCGCGCTCCTGCGCCTGCCAGTTCGGCATGGAGCCGCTGGTGTCGAACACCTCGACGTGGGCCAGCACCGACATCAAACGGTCGGTGACTTCCTTCTGGAAGCCGTTCATGACGGAGAGCACGACGATCAGGGCGGCCACGCCCAGGCCGATGCCGGCCACGGAAATGAGGGAGATGAAGGAAATGAAGCTGTTGCGGCCACTGCGCTTCCCGGCGCGCGTATAGCGCACGCCGACCTGCCACTCAAAAGGAAATTGTTTGATGATGCTCATGCGCTCCCGCGACAACGTAATATGCGAGCGCGCAGTGTGCCACACAATGGGCTTTTTATGCATGAAACTATGTGTGCAGCGCCGCACCCCCGCAGCAATTTTCCTATTGCGCCAGGCCGAACACCTGCAACAGCTGCCCGGACAGGGCGTACTGACGCATCTGCGCCAGGGTCAAACGGTGCATCTGGTCGATGCGCCGCTGCTGTATCGTGAAATAGCTGTCGCGCGTCTGGATGATTTGCTGCAGGTTGCGCCGGCCCGCCTCGTACTGGATGGTCCCGCCTCGCACGACAAAGGCCATCTTCTTTTCCTGCTCTTCCAGCAAGGCCAGGGTGCGCTGCGCATTGGCGATACGGGGCAGCATGCTGGCCAGGTCGGCGCGCGTGCCCTGCTCGGCGCGGACCACGTCCGCGTCGGCCGCCTGGGCGCGGCTGATGCTCTCGTCGCGCTGCGCCAGGCTGCCGCCGCCCAGCGGAAACTCCCAGCTCACGCCCACCGACCAGCCGCGCTGCTGAATGGTCGATGGCGGCGGCGTGGTCTTGTTATTCAACAGATGGCTGACATCGAGGTCCACTTTCGGCGCCAGGGTGGCCGCCACGCTGCGCACGCGCAGCTGGGCGGCGGCGGCGCGTTCGCGCGCGGCGCGCAATTGCGCATGCTGCATGTCGGCGTTTTCCAATGCCTGCGCCGGCAGCGGCGCAAACGTGAAGTCGGCAAACTGCGTCACCGGCTCGAAAGCCAGCGCTTCAAGCTTGATCTGCGCGGCCAGACGGTCCGTCAGCAAGCCGTCGTGTACCAGTTCCGCATCGAGCTGCGAGCTTTGCGCCAGCTCGCGGTCCACTTCCGATGCCTTGCCCAGTTCCGCCTGGCGCATCACCTGCCGCACCAGTTGCGTCACGTCGCGCAACCGCTCCCGCGATTGCAGCAGGCCGCGTTCCAGGCGCTGCATGTCGAAGTAGGCTTCGGCCAGCTTTTCCGCGCTTTCCGCCCTGGCCCGCTGCACGTCGAAGGCGGCGCCCGCCACCTCGCGCCCGGCCGCATCCATTTCGGCGCCGTCGGCGCCGCCGTTGTACACATTCCAGCGCAGGCTGGCCTCCACCTGGTGCGTGCGCCGTTGCACCTCCAGCGTGCCATCGAGGTCGTTGCTGCGCCCGCGCGTGGCCTGCAGCGCCGCATTCGGAAACAGGCGCGAACGGGCCTGTTTGTAGCGCGCCTCGGTGGTGGCCAGTGCCGCCTGCGCGGCGATTACTTGCGGATCGCGCGGCACGGCGCGCGCCAGCAGGGCCGGCAAGCCGCGCATGGACTGCGCCTGGAAAGTGGCCGGCGGCGCGGATTGCGCCGCCGCGTTCGCGCAGGCGAATGCCATGCAGAATAATAAGACACGCATCAACGCTCCTGCAGGGAAGACTGCAAGCCGCGCAGCACGGGCTTGAACACATATTGCATCACCGAGCGGCGTCCCGTCAGGATGCCCACGTCGACCGGCATGCCGGGCGTGACCGGCAGCACCTTGCCATGCGCCGTCAACTGGCGGCGGTCGGTGCTGAGCTGCACCTCGAAATACGGCTCGTTGCGCTCGTCGGGGATGGCGTCGGCACCCACGCGCACCACCTGCGCCTTCATGCGGCCATAGGTGGTGGCGTCATACGCCAGCACATTGGCCGAGGCGCTCTGCCCCACATGGATAAAGCCGATATCGGACGGTTTCACACGTACGGAGATGAGCACCTCGGAGTCGGCCGGCACGATTTCCAGGATAGGCTTGCCGGGCTGCGCGACGCCGCCGACGGTGGCCACCAGCACGCGGTTGACGACGCCGTCGACGGGCGCCGTGATGTCGCGCCGGCTCACTTGATCCTGCTGGCCCTTGACCGTGCTGGCCAGGGCACCCGCCTTGGTTTCGTATTCGCTGCGCTGCGCGCCCCATTGGCCGCGCATGCGCGCTTCGACTTCGCCGGCCTGCGCCTGCGCTTCGGCCAGGGTAGCCAGCAAACGCGGCACGGAGCTGCGCAGGCCGTCGAGTTCCGTGCGCTGCTGCTGCACGCGCTGCTGCGCATTCAGATAATCGCCGCGCGAACCGGCGCCCTCTTTGAACAGCCGCTCCTCGATCGCCAGGCTTTCCATGCCGATCTTGAGACCCGTCTCGAGCTGGACGATGCGGCCGTGCGCCTCGGCCAGTTCGCCGCGCCGGCGCGTCACGCCTTCGCGCGCGGCCGCCGTGGCCGAAGCGAACTCGCGCTGGCCGTCGCGCCACAACTGCGTTTCCTTGGCGATCAGTTCCGGCGCTTCTTGCTGCCATGCCGGCTCGAAGCGGGGCGTGCCGCCCGTCAGCAGCGCGTCCAGGCGCGCCCTGCCCGCCAGCGCGGCCAGGCGGTTCTGCACGCTGGCGCCCAGGTTGGCTTCATACTGGGCGGTGTCCAGGCGCAGCAGCAAATCGCCGCGATGCACCTGCTGGCCAGGCTGCACCAGCATCTCGCGCACGATGCCGCCTTCCAGGCTTTGCACTTCCTGCAAATGCGATGGCGGCGTGATGGCGCCGCGGCCATTCACGGACACGTCGAGCTGGGCCAACGTGGCCCAGGCCAGCGTCAGCACCACCAGCACGGCGATCAGCGCCAGCATGCGGATGACGAGGCGCCGCGGCTCGCGTTCCGGGTCCGGGTGGGCCGCCGGCAGCGGGCGGGCGTTCAGCGCGCTCATGCAGTAACTCCCTGTTCCACCGCAGGCTTGGCCGCCTGGCTGTTCAGCACGCGCAGCACCTCGTCGCGCGGGCCGTCGGCCACGATGCGGCCACGGTCGAAGACGATCAGCCGGTCCACCAGCGCCAGCATGGCCATGCGGTGCGTGACGAGCACGATGGTGGTGTCCTGCAAGGTGCGCAGGCGCGCGATCAGGCGTTGTTCCGTGGCCGGATCAAACATGCTGCTCGGTTCATCGAGCAGCAGGATGGGCGGCTTGACCAGCAGCGCGCGCGCCATGGCCACGGCTTGCCGCTGGCCGCCGGACAGGCGCTCGCCCCGCTCGCCCACTTCCGTCGCCACACCGTTGGGCAACTGGGTGATGATGTCGTCCAGGCAAGCCAGGCGGATGGCATCGAGCAGCCTGGCGTCATCGGGCTGGCTGCGGCCCAATTCGATGTTTTCGCGCAGCGTGCCATGGAACAGGGTCACGTCCTGCGGCACATAGCCGATCTGGCGGCGCAAGCTCAAGGGTTCGAGCTGGGTGCTGGCCAGGTCGTCGAACAGCACGCTGCCGCTTTGCGGACCGTACTGGTTGAGCAGCAAGCGCAGCAAGGTGCTCTTGCCGGAACCGAGCTTGCCGATCACGCCCACTCTTTCGCCGGCGCGGATATGCAGATTGAGTTTATCGAGCAGCGGCGGCGAGTGCGGATACGCAAACCCCACGTCGCGAAATTCGATGCGTCCGGACAGGGGCGGCGCCTGCAGGCTGGCCGCATCGTCGTCGGTGGGCGCTTCCATGATTTTATTGAGTGCGTGATAGGACAGCTTGGTCTGCTCCCAGCGCATGATCAGGCCCGCGATCTGGCTCACGGGCGCCAGCGCGCGGCCCGTCAGCATGCTCACGGCGATGATCTGGCCCAGCGTCAGCAGGCGTTCGCCCATCAGCAAGGCGCCGACGGCCACCACGGCCGTGCCGGACAGGGCCAGCACGGCCGTGTTGATGTAATTGACGCGGCTGACGATTTCGCGCGTCTCGACGCTGTTGGCGGCGATTGCCACGGTCAGGCTTTCCCATTTGCGGCGGCTCCACGCCTCGGCGCCCAGCGCCTTGATGGTGTCGAGGCCATTCATGGTTTCAAACAGGTGCGCCGTGCGCTGGCCACTTTCCTGCATCGAGGCGGCCACATGGCGCGCCAGCGCCGCGCGCGAGGCGAAGGCGACCAGCAGCAGGATGGGAATGGCCGCCAGCGGCACCAGCACCAGCCAGCCGCCCACCAGTGCAATGACCAGCAGGAACAGCAGCAGGAAGGGCAAGTCACCCAGGGTGGTCAGGGTGGTCGAGGCGAAGAATTCGCGCACCGATTCGAAATCGCGCACGGTATTGGCCAGCGTGCCGCCCGAGGCGGGGCGGCTGGCCGCGCGCAGGCGCAGGCACTGGGCGAAGATGCTCGACGAGAGGGCCACATCCATGCGCCGCGACGCCGTTTCCACCAGTTCGCCGCGCAGCAATCGCATGGCCAGTTCAAAACCGGTCAGCGCCACCACGGCGATCGTCAGCACCCACAGGCTGGAGGTGGCGTTGTTCGGGATCACGCGGTCATACACGGCCATCGCGTAGAACGGCACCAGCGCGCTGATGATATTGAGCACCAAAGTGCCCAGCAAGGCCCAGCGAAAGACCCAGCGGTTGCGGTTGAAGACATCCCAGAACCAGCGCCCCGCCACCGGCATGCTGTAGAGCAAGCTGCGCTGGTCGAAGAACATCACCGGACGCACGGCCACCCAGCGTCCAGCGGGCACTTCCTGCGCCAGCATGGCCGCGTCCAGCCAGGAACTGCCTTCGATGCCGGGCACATGGCATTCATACTTGCCGTCGGCGATCGTCAGCACCACCAGCGCCTGCCCCGCGCCATTCAACAGCAGGGCCGGCATTTCCGTGGGGCGGCGCGGCTGATCCACAGGCAGCGGCGTGCCGGCCAGGCTGCCATGCGCCAGCGCCTGGTCGAGGAAGTCGGCGGCGGCCGGGTCGCCATGCGCGAGCACGCTGGCGCGCAGGCGTTCGGCCTGCACGGCCGTGCCGAAAAAGCGCGCCAGGAACACCACCGCCTCGGCGATGCTGTCGGCGGAGGAAATGGAGGGAGAAGCGTCGGCGGCGTGCGCGGCAGAAGGTGGCGTCATGATGAGCTCAAGTCCGATCTCAGACAGTTGCAATGAACAGTGAGAAACTATTGTCAAGGTCGCGCGGCGATGGCCTGCAAAAACATTGTGCCATAGTAATATCGGCTATTCAGATAGGTGTTGTAAAAATAAAAACTGCGGCGCGTCGTGACAGACGCGCCGCAGCAGCAGTTACTTCAAGCTAGCGACTACTGCTTCAGAGTTGACCGGCTTTGCGGCGGCGCGCCATGAAGCCCAGCAAGCCCAGGCCCGCTACCAGCATGGCCCAGGTTTGCGCTTCCGGCACCGGCGACACGCTCAGCAGGGTTTGCGAAGCAGGGTTGACGCTGCTCAGGCTGGTGTAGTTGTACAGGTTCTTGATGCTGCCGTCGCCTGTCGCCACGCCCAGCATGGCGTTCGCTTCGCTGACGACTGCATTGCTCAGGTTCCTGAAGCGCAGCTCACCCGTCAACACATTGCTGTTGTCATTGTTCAATTCCCACAGGGCCACCTGGAAGGCGGCGGCACTGTTGGCATTGGTCGACACATTCGCGATGGACGAGGCGTAATAGCCCTCGTACAGGCGCTTGACGGCGTCGCTGGCGGCAAAGACGCCACTGCTGTAGTTGTTCGAGACGTTGCTCAGCCCAACATGGGGATCGAGGCAAAAGGCCAGGAAGGTATTGCTGTCGTACTTGACCTGCCACAAGGTAGGCGAGATGGCGTTGCCGGCGCCGAAGGCACCGCCGCTGGCCGTAAACACACTGACGCTATGCGAGTCGATCACTTGCAGATTGGAGGCGGCCAGGGCGCTGCCGCTGGCGAGGGTGAAAACAGCGGCTGTGATGGCGGCGCGGACGATCAGGTGCATGGATTGTTTCATGGTGTATTCCCTATGATTTATTCAATGTGGAGAGCGCCGGGCAGGATTACGGCCCGGCAAGAGACATCAGGCAGCCATTTCCTGGGGCTGTGCAGTGGTGTGTGCCATGGCGCGGCGCAAGACCTCCGCCATCTCGCACTGGGCCTGGGCTTCGACAGCGGGAGCAGCCGGGGCTGCAGCCACCGTGGCGACGCTCGCATCCTGCCCCAGCGCCGTGTCGAGCGCATGGTCGTCGCGCAGCAGGTCGGCCATGCTTGGCAGCGATACGCCGGCCTTGGCCGCATCCTTGGCATCGACGTTGAAGTACACGTCCGTCATGTCGACCGTCTTGCCGTTGGCCAGGGTGGCGCTGCTGCGCTCCAGGTGCAGGTTGTCGTTGGCGTCGAGGAAAGGCAGTGCCGTGTAGGATACCGTCAGGCTGGCGACGCCCGCGTCATGCAACGACATCAGTTCGCCGTCGTCCGTCACGCCATTGCTGTTGGCGTCGCGCCAGATGCGCAGTTCGGCAAACTTGTCATCTTTCGCGTCGACCACGCCGTCGCCGTTCGAGTCATAGCTGGACAGCTTGGCAAAGCCCGTGCCCTTCTCGTTGCCGCCAAACAGTTCGGAAATATTGTCGATCTTGCCATTGCCATTGCTGTCGATGGCCAGCAAGCCGTCATGGGCCGAGACCCAGCCCGACTGGATGGCGCTGCCCGTGCCCAGCAAGTCGAAGCTGCCATGGAAATCGGCGCGGGCGATGGTATGCACGCCATCACCGTTCAGGTCGATCACGATAGGCGTGATGGCGGCATCCCAGCTCATGTCGTTCTGGCCCGAGGCCAGTTTCAGGATATCCGTGTAGACCACGTTGGCATACGAGCCATTGCTGTTGACGTCGGAATCGATGTTGTCGTTCGAGCCCACGTTCTTCACGCCCCAGCGCCAGCTATCCATGGCGTAGCCGGCGTGATACACGCCCGACTTATCGAACTTGAGCGAGTAGCTGCCCGGATCGAGGTCGGCAAACTTGTAGTTGCCGTTGGAGTTGGTGTAGGTGGTAGCCAACAGCGCGCCACTGCCCGAAAACAGTTGCACCTTGATGTTGGCGATACCCGCCTCATTGCTATCCTGCACGCCGTCATGGTCGGCGTCGCGCCACACCTTGTCGCCCAGGCTGGCTTTGCGGTAGATGCCCGCATCCCAGCTCATGTCGTTCTGGCCGGCAGCCAGGTTGATCAGGCCGGAGCGCCCCGTGCTCGTATCGACGTCGGAATCGGTCGTATCGCTGCCCAGGTTGGCCTTGGTGTAATAGAACCCCGATGGACGCACGACTGCCACCTTGTAGCTGCCGGCGACGAGATTATCGAACAGATAATTGCCGCTGGCATTTGTCGTTGTCGTGGCAATGATCTGGTTGCTGGCATTGAGCAGGTTGACTTTCACCCCCGCCACGCCCAGTTCGCCCGCATCCTGCACGCCATTGTAGTTATTGTCTTCCCACACGCGATTGCCGATGCTGCCGGTAACAGGCGCGCATTTGACCAGGCCCGCATCCCAATCGAGCTGGACGTCACCCGATTTCAGCGCGATCATGGTGGTGGTCAGACCCGTGGCCGGATTGACATCCGAATCGGTGGCGTAGCCGCCCACGTCGGCCTTGGTGAAATTGTAGCCGGCCGGCGGCACGAAGCCCAGGTAGTAATTGCCTGGCACCAGGTTGCTGAACAGATAATGACCGCTGGCATCCGTGGTGGCGCTGGCCACCACGGCACCCGAGGCGTTGTACAGATTGACTTTCACGCCGCCGACGCCCGCTTCGCCCGCATCCTGCGTGCCGTTGCCGTTGGCGTCAAACCACACGCGGTCGCCAATGCTGGCTGTTTTATACAGGCCGGCATCGAGGTCCTTGTAGTTCTGGCCGGCTGCAACCGTCACCAGGGCGCTCTGGCCTGCGGCATTGATGTCGCTGTCGAGCGCATCGTTGCCACCCGCATCCTTGACCGTGCTCAAATAGCCTGGCGGCGCGACGACGGCGACGGAATACGTGCCGGCATCGACGCTGAAATTGTAATAGCCGGTGGCATCCGTGACGGTCGAGCCGATCACGCTGCCGGCCGCATTTTTCAGCTGCACCGTGACGCCGCTGATGCCGGCTTCGCCCGCATCCTGCACGCCGTTCAAGTTGGCATCATGCCAGACGCGGTCGCCCAAGGAGGCCGGCAAGGCCACGATGCCCGCATCCAGGCTATGGTTGCTGTCGCCGGAAGCGAGCAGCACTTGCGCCGTCTTGCCGTCGATGGCGCCAGCGTCGGAATCGCGCAGGTCATCGCCGCCCTGGTCCTGGCCCGTAAAGGCATAGCCGGCAGGCAGGCTGGTCTTGTCGAACTGGACGCTGTAGGCGCCCGGCTTCAGATTCGTGAACAGGTAGTTGCCATTCGCATCCGTGACGAGCGGGCTGCCGACGGCGTTGCCGGACGCATCGAGCAAAGTCACTTTCACGCCAGCCACGCCCGCTTCACCCGCATCTTGCACGCCATTCTTGTTGGCATCGAACCACACGCGGTCGCCCAGTTCGGCGGCGCGGTACAGGCCCGCGTCCAGGCTCGAATTGGTCGCGCCCGGCGCCAGGGTGACGGGCGCCATGTTGCCGGCCGCATCGATATTGCTATCCTTGGCCGCGTCGCCGCCCTGGTTGGCCGCCGTCGCCGTGTAGCCATTCGGCGTGACGACGGTGACGGAATACGTGCCGGGATCGACATCGAAGTGGTAGCCGCCATTGGCGTCGGTAGTGGTCGATGCCACCACGGCGCCCGCGCCGTCTTTCAATTGCACCACGACATTGGCGATGCCCGCCTCGCCCGCATCCTGCACGCCGTTGGCGTTCTTGTCTTCCCAGACGAAGTCGCCCAAATGGGCCATCGGTACGTTGAAGGTCAGGTGATGCGGCACCAGGCTCAGGTCTTGCGCGTTGCAACCGGCGGTGCCGCCGTCATCGCGCACCTTGAAGCCCAGGTCGAAATTGCCGGCCACGGTTTGGCTCGGCACGAAGACCAGGTGGCCCGCGCGGATGTCATCGATCGAGACTTCCGTGCCGACCGCGACGGCCACGCCATTGAGCAAGACCTGACCGGCAGTGGTGGTATTGGTGATGACGATGGACTTGAAGCCGTCGTGCTCGACGTCGTCGTGGAAGCCGAAATCGCTTTCGCTGAGCACGACGCTGGCGCCATCGACCAGGTTGAAGGTCTTGTCTGCCGCGTCGGGCGCGTCGTTGACGGGATCGATGATCACTTGCAGTTCCAGCTGGACGATATCGCCATTGCCCTTGTCGATCGTCACCTGGATGGTCGAGAAATTGCCGTTGTAGTTGGCTGCCCAGTCGCCGGGACGCACATACACGGTGTCCGCGTCGAGCATGCCGAACAGAGGCGTGTTGCTGGTCGATTCCGTATCATCCGGCAACAGGACGGTAAAGTTCTTGATGTTCAGCTCGCCTTGCGCCGTGTAGCCGGCCTGTACCAGCAAGTCGCGGATATCAAAGTTCTTGTTGATGTCTTCGCACACGTGAACCGTGGTCGACAAATTATAGGTAGTCATGCGGCCTCCTGGCGACGCGCAGCGGTGGCGGCAGAAGTGGAAACGTGAGAGACCAGGGCGCGATCAACCTGGCTGCGCAAAGCGGCGAATGTATACATGGGTGGGCTTCCAAGAAAGAAACTTGTTTAAAAAAATGAAGCCGGCAGCATTTTGCATACAGTTTTGAGGGACACAAAAGCCAAACGACACAACCAGACGGAAACGGTGGTTGTTTTTACAGCATCTAATTATATTTCAAATGTTTTCAAAAAAGAATTTATTTTTTGTGAATGTATAAGTATTGTCACAACTTCGTTGTCTTTTTTATACACCCTCGTGCACTGGAAAAAGTTTCCCCCTGCGGCAGAGATCCTCATCATTGAGGAACAGCATGCGTCGCGGCAGCGACTTCAACCCAAGAAGCGGCGATTCAGATTTGGCCCTTGTCCGGTTGCGCTCGATACGCGCCATGCGCTTTACGGAGGGGAATTGCACAGGTTCGCGAAATATGACTATTCCGTCAATCAACTAGCTTAATTGTCACTAAGTTTTGACGGCAAAAAATATAGGCGCTACAACAACAACTTCAACTAGTTAAATGCGCGGTGCAAATTACGTCCATATAATTGCTTATCGACGGCGCTGGCTCCATTGCCAGGTCTGTCAGCGTTTTCCGTGCTTAGCCAGCTACAGCGATCACCGTGCCCGCCATGCACACGCCCTTTCATGCAACACTTCACTTCTCAATAGGATACCTATGAAATTTGCCCGCTCAGGCGCTTTGGCGACGCTCATCGTTGCTGCCACCTCCATGCCGGCCCTCACACGCGCCGCCGACGGCACCATCACGTTCACGGGCCAGGTCACGGCCCAGACCTGCACCATCAACGGCGGCGCCGGCAAGGACTTCACCGTCGCGCTGCCCCCGGTCTCGGCCTCGTCACTCTCCGTTGACGGCGCCACGGCGGGCCGCACGCCGTTCAAGATCGTGCTGACGGCCTGCACGTCGGCCACGGGCAATGTCTCGGCCTATTTCGAAGCGGGCACGACCATCGATACGGCAACGGGCCGACTGAAAAATTCGGCGGGTACGGCGACCAAAGTACAAATCGGCCTGCTCAACTCCGACGCCACCGACACCGCGATCATGCTGGGTGCGGCAGAGGCGTCGCAGAACTCGCAGAGTGTGGCGATCGCCAGCAACGCGGCCACCCTCAATTACTTCGCCCAGTACGTGGCGACTGGCGGCGCGGCCGGTGTCGGCACGGTCAATACGTCCGTCATGTACACGATGTCCTACCAGTAATGATCAGGAATTGACGCGGTGTTAAGCGGTGCCCCGAAAATGCACCGGTTGGCAGAGTGACAGAACGAAATACGAATTCAGCATGTAATCAAAATTACAAAATAGCAAAATGCCAGTGCGCAACAAATTATCCAGAACGATCGCGATTTTCGCCTTGTCATGCATGATGGCGGGCGCGCATGCGTCTGTCGTAATTGGCGGGACGCGCGTGATCTATCTCGCCAGCGACCGCGAAGTCACCATCAAGCTTGCCAATGAAGGCAATGCGCCGGCCCTGGTGCAGGCGTGGCTCGATACGGGCAATCCGAACGCCCTGCCGGACGAATCGAAGGTGCCGTTCACCCTGCTGCCGCCCCTGTTCCGCCTCGATCCAAGGAAGGGACAGAGCTTGCGCCTGATCTATACGCAAGAGCCGTTGCCGCAAGACAAAGAATCCCTGTTCTGGCTCAATGTGCTTGAAGTGCCGCCGCGCGCCGGCGCCGCCGCGAACGCGGACAGTCCGAATTTCCTGCAACTGGCATTCCGCACGCGCATCAAGCTGTTCTTCCGTCCCTCGGGACTGCCGGGCAAGGCCGACGATGCGGCCGCCCTGGTGCGCTGGCAATTCAAGCGCAAGGACAATGGCCGCTACGTGCTGACGGCCAGCAACCCCACGCCGTACCACGTGACATTCAGCAAGATCACCGCTGCGGACGGCGTGGCGAGCTGGAGCAATGACAGGGGCGGCATGCTGGCCCCCGGCGCCAGCGCGGACTTCGACCTCGGCAACGCCGCGCCGCGCGCCGCCATGCCCACGCAGGTCGACTACACCTTCATCAACGATTATGGCGCCGGCGTGAGCGGCAAGACCCTGCGCAAGGGCACGAACGAGTAAGCCATGCGTACCCGGGAACAGTCTGCGCGGCCGCGTGCCGGAACGTGGCTTGCGCGCAGGCGCAGCCATGCCGCCCTGCTGGGCGCGCTCGCTGCATGGGTCGCCCCGCCCGCCTGCGCCGAAGTGGCCGAAGTGGCCGAGGTGCAGTTCAACAGCGATTTCCTGATGAAGCCGCCAGGCCAAAGCGTCGACGTGGCGCGTTTCGCGCGCGGCAATCCGGTGCAGCCCGGCGAATACCCGGTCGACCTCTACCTGAACGGCAATTGGATCGGCCACGATGCGCTGCGCTTCGTCACGCATGCCGGTGCCGCAGGTGCCGTGCCATGCATGGACAAAACCGTGATCGCGCGCCTGGGCCTCGACGTGGCGAAGCTGTCCGCCCAGGCGCGCGCCACACTGGCGATAGCCCGGGCGGGCGCGTGCCCGGATCTCGCCGGACTGGTCGACGGCGCCACGCAAGCCTTCGAGCTGTCCGAGCTGCGGCTCGACCTGGGCATTCCGCAAGCCTTCCTGCTGCGCAAGCCGCAAGGCTACGTGAGTCCGGAATTCTGGGACGAAGGCGTCACGTCGGCCACCCTCGGCTACAGCCTGAATACCTTTCACGTGGCCGGCGCCGGGTCGGCGGGCACGCAGACATACCTGGGCCTGAACGGCGGGGTCAATCTCGGCAGCTGGCACCTGCGGCAAAATACCGCGCTGACGTGGCAGACGGGCGGGCAGCGCACCTATCAGAACATCGCCACCTACCTGCAGCACGAACTGCCCTCCCTGCGCAGCCAGTTGACGCTCGGCGATGCCTTCACCGACGGCGCCGTGTTCGACAGCATCGGCGTACGCGGCATGGCGCTCGCCAGCGACGACCGCATGCTGCCCGGCTCGCTGCGCGGCTATGCGCCGCTGATACGCGGCGTGGCCGTGAGCAATGCCCGCGTAAGCGTGACGCAGAACGGCAACAAGCTGTACGAGGCCACCGTGGCGCCCGGCCCCTTTGAAATCAACGACCTGTATGCCACCGGCTATGGCGGCGACCTGCTCGTCACGGTGACGGAAGCCGATGGCAGCGCGCACAGTTTCCCCGTGCCATATGCGTCGGTGGCGCAATTGCTGCGCCCCGGCGCCACGCGCTTCCATGTCGCCGCCGGCCAGTTGCGCGACGCGCAGTCGAACGGGCGCCCCCATCTTGTGCAGGGCACGGTGCAGCACGGCTTCAACAATTTCCTCACCGCCTATGCGGGCACGATCGTTGCCGATGGCTACCTGGCTGGCTTGCTGGGCACGGCGTTCAACACGCCTGCAGGCGCCGTCGCCGTCGACGTGACGGGCGCGCGCGCGCAGATTCGCGGCCTGAACAACACCACGGGCCAGAGCGTGCGGCTCAGCTACAGCAAACTGCTGCCCGCCACCGGCACCAACTTCGCGCTGGCCGCCTATCGCTATTCGTCGAGCGGCTTCTGGGCCTTGCGCGACGCGATGCTGGCGCGCAGCGAAGCGGCCGCGGGGCGGGATCCGGGCGCCGTCGACCGCCGGCGCAACCAGCTGCAGCTGACCCTGAACCAGGGCCTGGTGAACGACTGGGGTAATACCTATGTGCTGGCGTCGACGCAGGATTACTGGAATCGGGGCGGCGCCACCGTGCAGTTCCAACTGGGCTACAACAATACGCGGCGCGCGCTCGGCACCAGCTTCAGCTACAACGTGTCGCTGTCGCGCCAGCGCAACGGCCTGACGGGACAAATGCACAACCAGGCCTTCGCCAGCGTGTCGATGGCGCTCGGCACGGGCGAGCACGCGCCAAGCTTGTCGACATTTCTCACACACAACAATACAAACGGCTCCTCCGCACAGGCCATGCTGAACGGCTCGGCCGGCGCGGACAACGCCTACACGTACGGCGTCACGGCGAATCGTGCGCCAGGCTCAGGCACGGCCGGCGTGAACGGCCAGTATCGCAGCCCGTACGCGACGTTCGCCGCCAGCGCCAGCGGCGGCGCGGCTTACTCGCAGATGTCGGCGGGGGTGACGGGCGCCATCGTCGCGCACCCGGGTGGCGTGACCCTGGCCAACAGCCTGGGTGACACGATAGCTGTGGTCGAGGCGAAAGACGCGAAAGGCGCCCGCGTCACCAATGCGTCCGGCGTGCGCATCGACCGCTTCGGCTACGCGGTGATTCCGTACTTATCGCCGTACAGCCTGAACACGGTCGACATCGATCCGAACGGGATGCCGCTCGACGTCGAATTCAAGTCCACCAGCCAGCAGGTGGCGCCGCGCGCGAATGCGGTGGTGGTGATACGCTTCGACACGGTGGCCGGCCGGGCGGCGGTGATCGCGGCCCGCTTGCCGGACGGCGCAGCGCTGCCCTTCGGCGCGACGGTGTATGACGCGCAGGGGCAAGGCGTGGGCGCGATCGGTCAGAACAGCCGCATCTTCGTTCGCGGCGTGGCCGACGAGGGCACGCTCACGGCGAAATGGGGCGAGGCCGCCGACGACCAGTGCGCCTTCGCGTATCGCCTGCCGCCCAAGGGCGAAGACAGGGGCGCGTATGCGCATATCGACGCCGTGTGCGGTGCGACGGGCATCATGGCAAGCCCGGCAATGGCACGGCTGTCCAGCGGAGGAAAAATACAATGAACAGCTTGCTTTCATGCCACTTTATCAAGAAATTATCCGGCGTGCTGCTCGTGTGGGCCGCCGGCTGTACCGGCCTGATCTTGAGCGCGCCGGCGCAGGCGAAGAATTGCACGATCACCCCCGCTGCCACGACGATCACCTTCGGCACGGTGACGGTGCCGCGCAATGCGCCGGTGGGCACACAGATCGGTGCGACGCAGACTTCGTCGGGAACGTGGACGTGTCCGGCGAATCCTTCTACAAACCCCGACCTCCCTAACATACACGGCTACAACGTGGGCATTACCCCGTCGCGGGCCGCAATCACCGTGCCCGCCACGTGGGTATGGGATACCGGCATCGCGGGGATCGGCATCGAAGTGAGGGATACGAGCTATCCTGGTTCCGACAACTACAACGGGCTTATCTCCACGCAGGGCTACAGCGGCGGGACTAATTATTATGTCCCCTTCGTCGATCCCGCCCTGACCTATACCAGCACATTGGCGAGCGGCTCCTTCGGGTTCAGGTATAGACTGATCACGACCGCCACGCCGGTGACGGTGGGCGGCTCGATTCCCACGATTGAGCTGGCGTCCTTGGGCAGCAATGATCGCACGGGTGGCGGTTCGACTACCATGACGACCGATGTGAAGATTTATCTGGGTAGCACGACGATCGTCGCGAACGGCGCCACTTGCACGCTGAGCGCGCCACCGAGCGTGGTCTTGCCACCCGTCAAAGCAAGCGCATTGAGCCCTGCAGGCACGGCGGCGGGCGACACCGCCTTCAGCATCGATCTTGCGTCCTGCCCGGCCGGCGTGAACGTCTACATCACCTTGACCGACATGAATGGCTCCGACACCACCACCAGCAACTTGAACCTCACGGCCGATTCCACCGCGCAAAGCGTGAAGCTGCGCGTGTCGAACAGCGGCGGCCCCGTGAAATATGGACCGGCCTTGCCTGACGCGGGCAATACGAACCAGTGGCTGGTCGGCGCGTCGGCCAGCACCATGTCCATTCCATTGAAAGTGCAATATATCTCGACGGGAACGGTCGCGGCCGGCACGGTGAAGGGGCAAATGCAGTTCACGATGAGCTATCAGTGAGCCTCATGACCACCGCTGTGTGCGGATAGTTTTGTTGCATTAATGAAAATTTCAATGTGCATGCCGGCATACCCTCCCGCGCCTGCAATGGACGGTGCCCACGGCGAAAACCCATGCGCCCTTCTCGCGCGGTGCCACAATCGCCTACAATCTCGGGATGAATCAACTTACCCTCGTCCTGCCCTTCGCCTTGCCCAATGCCGAACTGGCTGCCGACCTGCTCAAGGTCTTGCAAGCACCCGCGCTGGCGGCCCTGCTGTCGCGCACCTCCGCTTACAATTTGGAAGCTTTTGACAACGTCAAGCGCCTGCTGCCGCACGAAGCGTGGCTGGCGCATGCGCTGACCCTGGCGCCCGCACCCAACGGCGAGGCGGCGCAGGCGGCCTTCGCCGCCCAGGCCATGCGCGGCTACGGCCTCGCGCCGGAACCGGGCGGCCGCTATTTCCTGCTGCATCCGGCCCACCTGGCCATCGCCCGCAGCCATATCAGCCTGGAAGACTTGCGCCAGCTCAAGCTGAGCGAGGATGACGGGCGCGCCCTGTTCGACATTGCGGCCCCGTATTTCGACGAAATCGGCCAGCCGCTGGCGTATGGCGATGCGGGCACCTGGTTCATGCGCGCCGATGCCTGGAGCGACTTGCAATGCGCCTCGCCGGACGCCGCCACCACACAGGACCTGTCCGTCTGGATGCCGGAAGGCGAGCACGCGCGCGCCGCGCGCCGCCTGCAAAATGAAGTGCAGATGCTGTGGCATGAACACCCTGTCAATGCGGCGCGCGAGGAACGGGGCTTGAAAGCCATCAATTCCTTCTGGATCTGGGGCGCCAGCCTGGCCAACGCTGAAGCTACGCGCTGCGCCGCCAGCCTGCATACCAGGGACGCACCGGGCTGGCTGGCCGCGCTGGCGGAACCGGCACGGCGCGATGCCAGTCCAAACAGTGTGCTGGCAAGCCAACAGGAGGCGATCGTCGTGCTGGGCGGCCTGATCGAAGCGGCGCAGGCCCAGGAATGGGGCATGTGGCTGCAACAGTTGCAAGCGCTGGAAGCGGACTGGTTCGTCCCCCTGCTGGCGGCCCTCAAAGATGGCCGCCTGGGCCAGTTGCGCCTGGTGCTGAGCCACCGCGACGCCTGGCTCGACGTCACCACCAGCAAGCATGCGCAGCGCAAATTCTGGCGCGCGATTACCCTGAACAAGTTGAAAGCATCATGACCCGTACCCGCATCGCCACCCGCCCCTGCCCTTACCGCGAATCCGAATCGCTGCGCCAGGGCGGCATCCACCCCGTGCTGGCCCGCCTGTACGCTTCGCGCGGCTTGACGGACGCGGCAGAACTGTCGAGTGAACTGGCGGCCCTGATGCCGCCATCCGGCTTGCTGCACATCGGCGCGGCCGGCGTCTTCCTGGCCGACGCCATTGCTGCCAAGAAACGCATGGTCATCGTGGCCGACTACGATTGCGACGGCGCCACCGCCTGCGCCGTGGCCATCCGCGGCTTGCGCGCCATGGGCGCCGACGTCGATTTCATCGTGCCCAACCGTTTTGAATACGGCTACGGCCTGACGCCGGAAATCGTCGAACTGACGGCCCGCGAAAAGTCGCCCGACATCATCATCACCGTCGACAACGGCATCGCCAGCATCGACGGCGTGGCCGAAGCGAACCGGCGCGGCATCCAGGTGGTCGTCACCGACCACCATTTGCCGGCCGACACCCTGCCCGACGCGGCCGTCATCGTCAACCCGAACCAGCCCGCCTGCGGTTTTCCCAGCAAGAACCTGGCCGGTGTGGGCGTCGTGTTCTACGTGCTGCTGGCCCTACGCGCGGAACTGCGCCGGCGCGGCGTGTTCGATGCGCAGACGCAACCCAAGCTCGACAACCTGCTCGACCTGGTGGCGCTGGGCACGGTGGCCGACGTGGTGCGCCTCGATAGCAACAACCGCATCCTCGTCGCGCAAGGTCTCAAACGCATGCGCAAGGGCAATATGCACGCGGGCGTGGCCGCCCTGTTCCGCGTGGCGGGCCGCGAAGCGCGCAGCGCCACGCCGTTCGACCTGGGCTTTGCCCTGGGCCCGCGCCTGAATGCGGCCGGCCGCCTGCAGGACATGTCGCTGGGCATCGAATGCCTGATCACGGACGACGAAGGCCGCGCCTGGGCGCTGGCCCAGCAATTGAACGACATCAACCTGAAGCGGCGCGAAATCGAGGCGGAAATGCAGGATACGGCCCTGCTGCACCTCGACGATTTCGAACCGGCCAACAGCAGCACCATCAGCGTCTTCGATGCCTCCTGGCACCAGGGCGTGATCGGCATCGTCGCCTCGCGCCTGAAAGAAAAGTTTTATCGTCCGACCATCACGTTCGCGCCCGGCGCGGACGGCTGGATCAAGGGCTCGGGCCGCTCGATTCCCGGCTTTCATTTGCGCGACGCGCTCGACCTCGTGTCGAAACGGGCGCCCAGCCTGATCGACAAGTTCGGCGGCCACGCCATGGCGGCGGGCTTGACCATCCGCGCCGACGCCTTCGAGGCGTTTTCCCAGGCCTTCGAAGCCGTGGGCCAGGCCTGGCTCAGCCAGCAACAGCTGGAAAGAGTCGTGGAAACGGACGGCCCGCTGGAAGACGCGTATTACACGACGGCCTTCATCGAGCTGATGGATGGCCAAGTGTGGGGCCAGGGCTTCGCCCCGCCCGTCTTCTGCGACGAATTTCGCGTCGTCAGCCAGCGCATTTTAAAAGAGCGCCATTTGAAGCTGCTGCTGGAAAAGAACGGCGTGCGCTTCGACGCCATCTGGTTCGGCCATACCGATTCCCTAGGCGAACGCAGCCGGGTCGCCTTCCGGCTCGATGCGAATGAATACAATGGCACGACGAAAGTACAGTTGATGGTGGAGCATGCTGAACCTATCTGATGGCACCGGCCCAAACCTACTGCGCGTCGCGCTTTGCGGCCGGCGATGCTCACCGTGCCCTGGCACGGTTGCGCTTCTCGGCCACAAATCACTGCCGCTCGCTACGGTTTGGTCAGGTGCCGTGATGTTTGTGGTCTTGTTGCTGTATCTCAAACTTGTGTGGAACAAAGTCATATCAAATCATGGCGATGGCCGACACAGGCCTACCCCGCCTAAAAGTTGCCAAGCACCATGTTGACCGGCCTAAACCACCTCACCCTGTCCGTGCGCGACCTGGCGCGCGGCGTCGTCTTTTACCGCGACACCTTGGGCCTGCGCCTGCATGCGCATTGGGACCGGGGCGCCTATCTGTCGGCCGGGGATTTGTGGCTGTGCCTGTCGCTGGATGCGGGAGCGGCCAACGGCAAGGGCGGCAGCTACACACACTATGCCTTTTCCATCTCGCAGCAAGACTTCGCCGCCTTTGCCGCCCGCCTGCGCACGGCCGGGGTAGTGGAATGGCAGCAAAATCGCAGCGCCGGCGATTCCCTGTATTTTCTCGACCCGGACGGCCACCAACTGGAAGCCCATGCGGGCAGCCTGGCGCAGCGGCTGGCGGCCTGCCGCGCAGCGCCATATCCTGGCATGGTTTTCGAGGCGGATGCTTGAAACAGCATATTCGATAAATTCATTAAATTCATTAATGCAATAGAAGGAACAAGCACCGTTGCTGTGAAAAAACACTGTCACGCATCGATAACCCTCCGATAACCTTGCCTATAAGGCTTAATCAAGCTGGCAATATTGCACCCGAGAATAGGCAAATTCGCCACATTTCATTGCAATAATGAAAATGTTCATTGAAAATAGTTAACACTTATTTGGCAAATTCACTAGAATTGATAGCACATCAGGAAGTTTTAACGATGTATGATCAATTCTGAGGGCAAACCCGTCGAAAGGCGGGGACGCAAAGCCACCGGCCTACCGCGCGCAAGCGCCACGGCAGCGGGGCTGCCAATGCAGGGCCGGGACCGCCAGCGCGCGGCACCATGCCAGGATGCATTGTCGAGATGTGGCCCTCGCCAACTCGGAGAGTTTCGCCATGAAAAAATTCACCCCCCTGCATCCCCGTCACGGGCACCTGCTGCTGGGCGCCACTGCCGCCATCCTGCTGGGCGCTTGCGGCCCGGGCCAAGAGACATCGGTGCCGCCCGCCGCCATTGCCACGGCGGCAACCCAATTCACTGTCGAAGTGCCCGTCATCCCCGCCGCCGTCGGTGCGCTGGTGGCGCAGCCGATGTTCCATGCCGCCCCCGCCCTGCTCGATGCGCCTGACGGGCGCGACAGCGCCAACAGCAGCGGCTCGGCCCACTGGCGCCCGCACATGCAGCGGGTACCCGGCGCCATGACGGAGATGTCCACGCGGCGCCTGACGGCGCAAAAGATCGCCGCCGCGCAACAGGCGGCGCAGGACATCGCGCCGCTGCAAACGGGCGGCGCGGCGGACACCGTCGCGCCGATGGCCGGCAGCAGCGTGGTGGCAACCTACTCTCCCGCGCAAATCCGTGCCGCCTACGACTTGCCCGCGCTGCCGGCAGCGGGCACGGCGCTGACGCCTAGCCAGGCGGCGCAACTGGGCGCGGGGCAGACGATCTACATCGTCGACGCCATGCACAACCCGAACGCGGCGGCCGAACTGACCATCTTCAACCAGAAATTCGGCTTGCCCGGCTGCACCACCAAGGCCATCGCCACGAATGCCACCCTGCCCTTGCCGCCAGCGCCGGCCAGCGGCTGCGAATTGTCCATCGTCTACAACACGCCATCGAGCACCATGACGACCACCGCGCCCGCCTATAACTCGGGCTGGGCCATGGAAATCGCGCTCGACGTGCAGTGGGCACATGCCACGGCGCCGCTGGCGCGCATCGTGCTGATCGAGGCGCCCGACGCTTCCATCAACAGCCTGCTGGGCGCCGTGCGCCTGGCCAACCTGATGGGGCCTGGTGTCGTGTCGATGAGCTTTGGCGCCGCCGAGGGCAGCTGGACGGCTTCCGTCGACAGCGCCTTCACGGGCAAGAACATGAGCTACCTGGCAGCCACGGGCGACTCGGGCAGCGGCGTGTCCTGGCCGTCCGTGTCACCGAACGTGCTGGCCGTGGGCGGCACCACGCTCAGCTACAGCGGCACGGGCACGCGCAGCGAAGCGGCTTGGTCCGGCACGGGCGGCGGCATCAGCGCCTATACGGCACTGCCCTCTTACCAGAGCGCCAGCAACGTACCGGGCATGACGGGCTTGCTGCGCCGCAATGTGGCCGACGTGGCCTTCAATGCCGACCCTGCCACCGGCCAGTACACGGCCGTGATGGCACAGGGCAGCAGCACCGCCAGCTGGCTCAGCATCGGCGGCACCAGCCTGTCCACGCCACAGTGGGCCGGCCTGGTCGCCATCGCCAACGCCAGCCGCGCGCTGCAAGCGAAGACAGCGCTCGGCTTGCCGCACAGCATACTGTACGGCCAGATCGCCACCGTACCCGGCACCTTTGCCAGCAGCTTTGCCGACATCACGCGCGGCAGTAACGGCACCTGCAGCGTGTGCACGGCCAGGGTCGGCTATGACCCGCTGGGCGGCCTGGGCACGCCCAACGTGAAAAACCTGCTGGCCAGCCTGTCCGGCACGCAGATCGCCCCGGTCGCGCCCGTGGTGACGGGGGCCAGCATCAGCGGCATGGTCGGCACGCCACTCTCGTTTACGGTATCGGCCAGCGCGGCCAATGCCCTCAGCTACACCATGCTGGGCGCGCCGGCCGGCATGAGTATCGCCGCCACGGGCGTCGTCAGCTGGGCCGCCCCCATCGCCGGCACGTATGCCGTGACCATGGTGGCCAAGGACACCGTCAGTGGCCTCAGTGGCCAGGCCGTGTACAACATCGTCATCGCGCCGCAACCGGCGCCTGTCGTCGTCGCCGGCGCCGTCACCGGCAAGGTCGGCACCGCGCTGGCCTTCACTGTCAGCGTCACCGCACCGAACCCCGTCAGCTATACGCTCGCCGGCGCGCCGGCCGGCATGAGCATCAGCAGCGCAGGCCTGGTGAGCTGGGCCGCGCCGCTGGCGGGCACCTATGCCGTCACCGTCAC
This sequence comes from Janthinobacterium sp. SUN073, assembly GCF_030397665.1. Lineage (GTDB taxonomy): Bacteria > Pseudomonadota > Gammaproteobacteria > Burkholderiales > Burkholderiaceae_D > Janthinobacterium. Next base: position 612,682 of record NZ_JAPUBT010000002.1, read on the forward strand.
GGCCAAGGATAGCAAGACCGGCTTGAGCGGCAAAGGCATCTACACGGTGGCCATCGCCGCCCCGCTGCCGCCCGTGGTCACGGCGGCCAGCGTGACTGGCAAGCCCGGTGTGGCACTGTCGTTCACCGTCACGACGGTGGCGCCCAACGCCGTCACCTACAGCCTGTCGGGCGCGCCGTCCGGCATGACTGTCAATGCCGCCGGCGTCGTCAGCTGGGCCAGCCCCGTGCTGGGCAGCTACAACGTGACCGTCATCGCCAAAGACAGCAAGACCGGCCTGTCGGGCCAGGCCGTGACGACGGTGAAAATCGCCGCCGCCGGTCCCACCATCACGGCCGCCGCCATGACGGGCGTGGCGGGCAAGGCCATGAGCGGCAGCATCGTGCTGACGGCGCCAGGGGCGACCTCGCTGCGGATCTCGATCGACGGCGCGCCGCTGGGCATGCAGTTTTCCATGAGCGGCCTGACCATCACGGCCTACTGGCCGCAAGCGGTGACCGGCAGCTATACGCTGAAGCTCGTGGCGCTGGACAATAACGGCTTGACGGCGCAACTGAACGTGCCGGTCACCGTCACGGCAAAATAAGCCAGCACGGCTTGCCAACGGGGCGCAGCGGGACACCTGTCCTGCTGCGCCCCTTTTTCATGCGCGCGCACCTTGCGAAGAATCCTTAAAAGGAGTATAAATAGTCCATAAACAGAGTTTTGTTGAAGGAGTGCCATGAATCTCGCCTACGCCTACCCCAAGAGCCGCTTCGAACCGGCCGTGCTCGTCGACCTGAATGCCAAAGCCGAGCGCGAGCGATTGTCGCAGGCGGCCCTGAAAGGTTTTTTCAAGCTGGCCGCCGCCTGGAAACTGCGCGACGACGATGCGCGCGAACTGCTGGGCGGCCTGTCCAGCAGCGCCTGGTACGAGTGGAAAAAGCACCCGGACCGCGTGCTGGAAGTGGACCGCATCACGCGCATTTCCTATTTGCTGGGCATCTACAAGGCCTTGCACATCCTGTACGGCGACAAGCTGGCCGACGAATGGGTGAGTCTGCCCAACAAGAATCCTATCTTCGGTGGCCGCACGCCCCTGTCGCAGATGCTGGCCGGCGGCTTGCTGGCCATGCAGACGGTGCGCAAGCTGCTCGACGCGCGCCGCGGAGGGCTGTAATCTTGCCCACCACCGCCCATGACCACCTGCCGCCGCTGGCCGCCCTGCGCCAGATCGACACTTGCCGCCTGATTCCCTCGCGTTTCGCCGACATGGAAGACTCCGTGCTGGCGCCGCTGGCCGAGGACGACGAGCACCTGCGCGAGCTGTTCGAGCTCGATAACGCGACCAATGCGCGCCTGGTGGCCGAGTACGGCGGCGCGCCAGGAATTGGCGTGGACGAGCTGGTTTTTGGCGTGCCGAACTTTCGCATCATCAACGCCGCCTATACCTATGCCCGCCCGGAAGGGGCACGGTTCAACGATGGCGAGCGGGGCGCCTGGTATTGCGCCTTCGACATGCAGACGGCGCTGGCCGAGATCATTTTCCATAAAACCGTGGAATACCAGGAAATCGACCATTTCGACGACAGCGTCAGCTACCAGTCGCTGCTGGCCGATTTCTCCGCCAGCTTCCACGACCTGCGCGGCCAGCAGCGCTACCAGGCTTGCCTGGACCCGGCCAGCTACATCGCCTCGCAAGACCTGGCCGCCATCCTGCTCGAAGCGGGCTCCATGGGCGTGATCTTCCCCAGCGTCCGGCACGCCAGCGGCACCAACCTGGCCTGCTTCCGCCCTGCCCTGGTAGGCAATGTTCGCAAAGGTGGCGCCTATCGGTTAACATGGCGGGGTACGCCGACGCCACGCGTGGAAGCCCTGTAAGGCAAGCCAGCCGCGCGCAACGGCACCCGACTCACCGAACATTGATATTTCGCATGCAAACCAATCCTGAAAAAGACACCGAACTGCGCCTCAAAGTGAACAGCGAAACGGCCCGCCTGGCCTGGAGTGAACTGGAAAAGCACTTCGCCCAGGGCAACGTCGTCTGGGTCGCCAATGAACTCGACCTGGTCGAAGTGGCCGTGCGCATTTCGCACGATGACAAGTCCACCATCACGCAATGGATGGTCGATGGCAAAGTGGCCAAGGTGTCGGACCAGCAGGCGCTGGACTGGCAAGCCGCCGATGCGGCCCTGTGGGCCGTCGTCGTCAGCCCGTTCATTCTGGTGCAGCAGGAAAAGCCCACCAGGCACTGATGCTTACAGGCTGCGCTCGAACAGCAGGCGCAGCGCTGCTGTCCAGGCGCGTCACGCTGTCGCTGCGGCCCGCATCCTCGACATAGGATCTCCCTTGCGCCTGTCGCTGGCGCAGCAGATTGGCCGCCGCCCCCAGCTTCAGACTCTCGGCCGAGCCATGCACGGCAATGCTGCCGTTTGCCAGCATGTAGCCGCCATCGGCCACGACTGGCGTCGAAAGCGGCAGGCTGATGATAGCTTGCCAGCAGATGGCATGGCGGCAAAAAATGCCGCTTCGCATACATCACGAAGCGGCACTTCCACTGGCAAACCCGGTTAATGCACGCTTACTGGCTTTCGATACTGGTGGTGCCAGCCGCCACAGGCAGTCGCAAGCCCGTATCGACCACACTCAGGCGCAAGCCCGGCAAGACATTGCTGTTCACCGATGCCGTCGTCAGCACCACCGGCGTGCTGCCCTGCCGCGCCTGGCCGCGCTCCGCCACCACCTGCACCACGTCTTCCTTGCTGGTCACGGTTTCGCCTTTCGCCACGACATCGGCCTGCACCATATTGCCCTGCGATGGCGCCACATTGACCGCCGCGATCACGCTGGCCACCGCGCTTTGCCGCGCTTCGGTCGGCTTCACGGTCAGCACGCCCGGCGTGTAGGTCAACGCATAGTTGGTCGAGGACTGGCCGGCCGCCGACACCAGATAGCTGCCCGATGGCGTAGCGATGGTGGCCGGCGTGCTGAACGCCAGATTGCCGCTGACCTCGTTCGCCAGCGTGTCGTTGCCCAGCAAGCCCGTGTAGCTGGCCGTGAAGGCCGGATTGACATTGCCCTGGTCTTTCTCGGCATTGCCCACCTTCACCCCCAGGGCCGCCTGCGTGATGCTGGCCGTGGTGGTCGCCGTGGCGTTGACCGTGTAATTGCCGGCGTCCGTACCGCCGAGCGCAATGCCGTTTACCGTCACCGTTTTGTTGGCGCCGGCGTTCTTGTCGGCAAAGCTGGCGCCGCTGTTACTGATGCTCAGCACGTCGCCGGCGATACGGTTGTCCGCCAGGGTCACGCTGGCGTTGGTGGTGGTGTCATACACGCGCGGCGCGGCGCCCGTGACGCGCACCAGCAGGCTGGCCGGCGTGATGCTGGCCGTCAAGCCGGTCGGGTTGCTGACCGTATAGTTGCTGGCCAGGCCTGTGATGGTGTCGACCAGGACCGTGCCCGTCACCGTCACCGCCTTGGCGGTGGCCGCGTTCTTGTCGCTGAACACGGCGCTCTGACCACCAATGCCCAGGGTTTCACCGGCCACCAGGCCACTCAACACACCACCGGACAGGTTGGCCTCTGCATTGCCGTCGTAGACTTTATTGCCTGCCAGTTGGCCCGTCACCGTCAAGGCCTTGGCCGTGATGCTGGCCGTCAGGCCGGTCGGGTTGCTGACCGTGTAATTGCTGGCCAGGCCGGTAGCGGTATCGACCAGGCTTGTGCCCGTCACCGTCACGGCTTTGCCATTGGCCGCGTTCTTGTCGCTGAAGACGGCAGTTTGACCCGCAATGTCCAATGCCTCGCCCGCCACCAGGCCGCTCAAGGCGCCACCGGACAGGCTGGCTTGCGCATTGCCGTCGTAGACTTTATTGCCCGCCAGCTGCCCCGTCACCGTCAAGGCCTTGGCCATGATGCTGGCCGTCAAGCCGGTCGGGTTGCTGACCGCGTAGTTGCTGGCCAGGCCGCTGGCGGTATCGACCAGGCTCGTGCCCGTCACCGTCACGGCTTTGCCATTGGCCGCGTTCTTGTCGCTGAACACGGCAGTTTGACCCGCAATGCCCAGCGTTTCGCCTGCCACCAGGCCACTCAGGGCGCCACCGGACAGGCTGGCTTGTGCATTGCCGTCGTAGACTTTATTGCCCGCCAGTTGGCCCGTCACCGTCAAGGCCTTGGCCGTGATGCTGGCCGTCAAGCCGGTCGGATTGCTGACCGTGTAGTTGCTGGCCAGGCCGCTGGCCGTATCGACCAGGCTTGTGCCCGTCACCGTCACGGCTTTGCCATTGGCCGCGTTCTTGTCGGCAAAGCTTGCTGTCTGGCCAGCCAGGCCCAGGCTTTCGCCCGCCACCAGGCCCGCCAGCACGCCACCGGACAGGCTGGCTTGTGCATTGCCGTCATAGACTTTATTGCCAGCCAACTGGCCCGTCACCGTCAAGGCCTTGGCCGTGATGCTGGCCGTCAAGCCGCTCGGGTTGCTGACCGTGTAGTTGCTGGCCAGGCCGCCGTTGCTGCCGTTGGACAAGGTGCCGCCCGTGATGCTGACGGCCTTGCCGCTGCCGGCATTCTTGTCCGCAAACGCGCCGGCCAGGCTCGCCAGATCGACCGTTTCCGAACCGACAAAGCCGCTCAGGCTGCCGCCCGTGATGGTCGCATCGAGCGCGCCGTCATAGGTTTTGTCGGCCGCCAGCGCACCGGTGACGCTCAGCACTTTTTGTGTAATGGAACCCGTCACATCGGTCGGATTGCTGACTGTGTAATTGCTGGCCATGCCGGTACCGTCGGCCAGGCTGACGCCAGATACCGTCACCGCCTTGCCATTGCCGGCGTTCTTGTCGCCAAACGCGCCCGTGCCGCCCGAGACCAGCAGCGTTTCGCCCGTTACCAGGCCCGTCAAACTGCCGCCGGCCAGGGTCGCGGCCGTGGTGCCGTCATAGGCGCGCGTGCCGGCCGTCATGCCCGATACCGTCAGCGCTTTCGGCGTGATGTTGGCGATCAGGCCGCTCGGGTTGCTGATCGTGTAGTTGGCCGCCAGGCCGCCATTGCCGCCGTTGACCAGGGTCGAACCGGTCGCCGTCACCGTCTTGCCGGTGCCGGCGTCCCTGGTATCGAAGGTAGCGCTCAAGCCCGTCACGCCCAGGGTTTCCGAGCCGACCAGGCCGCTGATCGAGCCGCCCGACAAGGTCGCCTTGGTACTGCCGTCATAGATTTTATTCACGGCCGACATGCCGGCAATCGTCAGCGCTTTCGGCGTGATGCTGCCGCTGCCGCTGCCGGTGGTGCTGGTCAGGTTGTAGTTGGCCGCGTCAAGGCCGCCAAGGGCGATGTCGCTGACGGCCACCGTCTTGCCGGTGCCGGCGTTCTTGTCGGCGAACGTGGCGCTGGTGGCGCTGATCGACAGGCTGTCGCCGCCCACCATGCCGTTGAAGGTGGCGCCGGTGGCGCTGACGGTGGCCTTGGTATTGGCGTCATAGACCTTGCTGTCGGCCACGACATTGGTCACCGAGCTGATGGTTGCCTGGTTGATATTGGCCGTCACGCCGGTCGGGTTGCCGACCGTATAGTTGCTGGCCAGCCCGGTGCCGTCGGCCAGCGTCGCGCCGCTGACGGTGATCGCCTTGCCGGTGCCGGCGTTCTTGTCGCCAAAGGCGCCCGACAGGCCGGACAGGCCCAGGGTTTCGTTACCGACCAGGCCGCTCAAGCTGCCGCCGGTCACGCTTGCCTTGGTCGTGCCGTCATACACCTTGTTGGCGGCAGCCACGCCGGTGACGCTCAAAACTTTTTGCGCGATGCCGGCCGACAGGCCGCTGACAGGGCCGACCGAATAATTGCTGGCCAGGCCGCCGTTGCCGCCGTTGGACAAGGTACCGCCCGTGATGCTGACGGCCTTGCCGCTGCCGGCATTCTTGTCCGCAAACGCGCCGGCCAGGCTCGCCAGATCGACCGTTTCCGAACCGACAAAGCCGCTCAGGCTGCCGCCCGTGATGGTCGCATCGAGCGCGCCGTCATAGGTTTTGTCGGCTGCCAGCGCACCGGTGACGCTCAGCACTTTTTGTGTGATGGAACCCGTCACATCGGTCGGGTTGCTGACCGTGTAATTGCTGGCCAGGCCGGTACCGTCGGCCAGGCTGACGCCCGATACCGTCACCACCTTGCCATTGCCGGCGTTCTTGTCGCCGAACGCGCCGCTGCCGCCCGAGACCACCAGCGTCTCGCCCGTGACCAGGCCCGTCAAACTGCCGCCGGCCAGGGTCGCGGCCGTGGTGCCGTCATAGGCGCGCGTACCGGCCGTCATGCCCGATACCGTCAGCGCTTTCGGCGTGATGTTGGCAATCAGGCCGGTCGGGTTGCTGATCGTGTAGTTGGCCGCCAGGCCGCCATTGCCGCCGTTGACCAGGGTCGAACCGGTCGCCGTCACCGTCTTGCCGGTACCGGCGTCCCTGGTATCGAAGGTAGCGCTCAAGCCCGTCACGCCCAGGGTTTCCGAGCCGACCAGGCCGCTGATCGAGCCGCCCGACAAGGTCGCCTTGGTACTGCCGTCATAGATTTTATTCACGGCCGACATGCCGGCAATCGTCAGCGCTTTCGGCGTGATATTGCCGCTGCCGCTGCCGGTGGTGTTGGTCAGGTTGTAGTTGCCCGCGTCAAGGCCGCCCAGGGCGATGCCGCTGACGGCCACCGTCTTGCCGGTGCCGGCGTTCTTGTCGGCGAACGTGGCGCTGGTGGCGCTGATCGACAGGCTGTCACCGCCCACCATGCCGTTGAAGGTGGCGCCGGTGGCGCTGACGGTGGCCTTGGTGTTGGCGTCGTAGACCTTGCTGTCGGCGACGATATTGCTGATGGTGCTGATGGTGGCCTTGGTGATATTGGCCGTCAAACCGGTCGAACCGGTGACCGTGTAGTTGGACGCCAGGCCGCCATTCGCACTGCCCGTCAAGGCCGCGCCACTGACGGTCACCGCTTTCGCGGTGCCGACATTCTTGTCGGCAAACAGGCCCGTCATGCTGGTCAGCGTCAGGGTTTCCTTGCCGACCAGGCCGTCCAGGCTGCCGCCGCTGATGATTGCCACCGTGCTGCCATCGTAGACCCGGTCGGCGGCTGTTGCACCGATCACCGTCAATGCCTTCCGGGCGATGCTGGCGGTGGCCGTGGCGCTGGCATTGGTGAAGTTATAGTTGGCCAGGTCGTTGCCCGTCAGCGTGATGCCGGAGATATTGACAGTCTTGCCGGTGCCCGCATTCTGGTCGCTGAAGGCGCCGCTGGCGCTGGAAAAGGCCAGATCGTCGCCAACCACCATGCCGGTGATGACGGCCTTGCCGCCAATCACGGCGGCAGTGCTGCCATCGTAGGTCTTGTCGCTGGCGCTCAAGCCGCTGACGCTGGAAATACTTGCCTTGGTGACGTTGCCGGTCACACTGGTCGGATTGCTGACCGTGTAATTGCTGGCCAGGCCGCCGGTATTGTCGGCCAGCGTGGCGCCGGTGACGGTGACGGCCTTGCCGCTGCCGGCATTCTTGGTGGCATAGGCGCCGCTCAAGCCGGACAGCGTCAATGTTTCGCCGCTGACCAGACCATCGAGCACGCCGCCCGCCAGGGTCGCGGCCTTGGTGCCATCATAGACGCGGGTTACCGCGCTGGCACCGGTGACCGTCAGCGCCTTCGGCGTGATATTACCGGTCGCGTCAGTGGCATTGGTCACCGTATAGTTGCTGGCCAGGCCAGAGCCATTGCCCAGGGTGGCGCCGGTCACCGTCACGGCCTTGCCGTTGCCCGCGTTCTGGTCATTGAATTCACCGCTCTGGCCGGACAGGCTCAGGGTTTCGCCGCTAACCAGGCCATTCAGGGTCCCGCCGGTGACTGTCGCCGCTTTCGTGCCGTCGTAATCCTTGCTGGCAACGGTCACGCCGCTGACCGTCAATCCTTGTTGCGCGATATCGGCCTTCAGGCCCGTCACGCTGGCGAGTGTGTAGTTGCTGGCCAGGCCGCCATTGCTGCCGTCGCTCAAGCTGCCACCGGTGACCGTCACGGCTATGCCATTGCCGGCGTTCTGGCCGGCGAAGGTGCCCGACAGCGTGCCCAGGTTAACCGTTTCGCTGTCGATCATGCCGCCCAGGGTGCCACCTGTAATTGCGGCCGCCTTGGTGCCGTCGTAAGTCTTGTTGCCTGCCGTCACGCCGGTCAACGTCAGGGTTTTGGGCGTGATGCTGGCCAGCACGGTGGTATCGGCCAGCGCGTAGTTGGACGCCAGGCCGCCGCCGCTGCCATTGCCCAAGGTGGTACGGACGGTGACTACCTTGCTATTGCCGGCGTTCTGGTCAGCAAACGCGGCGCTAGAGCCTGATATCAGTCCTTCGCCGCTCACATAGCCGGTGATGCTGCCCTTGTTGATCGCGGCCGTCGCGTTGCCATCGTACTCTTTGTTCTCCACCGCCAGGTTGGTCCAGGTCAGCGTCTTGGCCGTGATGGTGCCGGTGACGCTGGTCGGCGCATCGAGCGTGTAGTTGCTGGCCAGGCCGCTGCCATCGGTGAGCGCGCCGACCGTCACCGTCACCACCTTGCCGGCGCCGGCGTTCTTGTCGGCATACGCACCGGCCGAGGTACCCAGGCTCAACGTTTCGCCGCCGATCAGGCCAGTCAAGGAGCCGCCGGTCAGGGTGGCGGCGGTGCCGCCGTTATATTGCCGGGTGGTGGCGGCCAGGCCGGACAAGGTCAGCGCTTTCGGCGTGATGGTACCGGTCAGCCCGTTCGCCGTGACAATATAGTTGCCGCCGGCGCTGCCGGTGGTGATCGCCGTGACGGCTTTGCCGCTGCCGGCATCCTTGCTGTCGAAGGCGCCTGTGTTGAACGTGATGTTGCCGAGATCCTGCGATAACAGGCCATTCAGCGAACCACCGCTGAGGGTGGCGGCCGTCGTGCCGTCATAGCTGCGCGTGTCCACCGTGGCGCCGCTCAGGGTCGCGGCGCGCTTGTCGATGGTCAGGGTCGCCGCGTTGGAATTGATGGCATACCCGCGCTGGCCGGAATACAGGCCGCCGGCCGTGATGGCGTAGGTGCCGGCGTTGACGGCATTGCCCGCCGCGCCGTAGTTCAGGGTACCTTGCAGCACCGCATTCGGGTTCGAGTAGGTGGCGCCCGGCGACGTCCAGCTGCTGGTGCCGTCATAAGTCTTGCTGGCGTTCGAGGCAAACGTCACCTGCAACGGCGTCATGAAGGCGCGCAGCAAGGGGTAGGTATTGGTGTCGTAGACGATCCACGCGCCGGCCAGGTCCCATGCCGCGCCACTGTAAGTGGACAGCAATTTCATTTGCGCGGTGGTCAAAGGGGTACCGATCGTGCCGGTCGTGATGCCGCTGGTCGTGCTATCCCAGAAATTGCCGGTGACGGTGCCGCTATTGCTGCCGGCCAGGCCGCCCGACGTCGTGCCGCCGATGACGGCGCCGCTGGCATAGTTGTTGGTCAGCGTGCCGGCATTCAAGCCGACCAGGCCGCCGATGACGCCAGTGCCGGTGACGGCGCCGCTGGCGTAACTGTTGGTGACGATGCCGGGGACGCTGCTGACGATGCCGTTCGTGCCGACCAGGCCGCCAACGTTGGTCCCGCCGGTCACGCTGGCGGTGCTGTAACTGCCGCTGACGAGGCCCAGGTTATTGCCGACCAGCGCACCCGTGGCATTCTTGCCGGTGATGCTGCCGCCTTCGAGACCGATATCGCGAACGATCGCGGTGCCCGACGTCGCCCCGAACAGGCCGGCGAAATTCGTGCCGGGACGGTTGATCACCAGGCCGGAAATGACATGACCGGCACCGCTCAGGGTGCCGGTGAACGGCGCCGCCGTGCTGGTGCCGACCGGGATGAAAGTGCCGCCATTCCAGACGTCGCTCGCAAGGCCGGTGCTGGCCGCGTTGACGTCGCGGCCCAATGTGTAATTGCCGGCCAGGTCCATCGCCATCAATTGCAACTGGTGCGACGATTTGATCGTGCTGCTGTATTCGGAGACCAGCATCGGTCCGGTGGCACCAAGCATGCCGCCCGCGTTGTTGAGCGTGCCGTCGGTATCGACCATGACCCAGTTATTGCCGGTCAGGCCAGTCGTCGTCGTGAAGTTGAACGTGCCGAAGTTCGCCCCGGTTTGCATTTCCGTCGAGGTCAGGCCGAGGACGTCGGTGATGGTACCGCCGCCGCTGTTGAAGCCGACGCCCGATATGGCAGGATTCAATGTGACATTGAAGTACCCGCCATTGATCGAACTGCTGGCGGCGGTCATCAATCCGGCGATGCCGCCCAGCGTGCCGGTGGCGCCGGAAGCCAGGCCCACCGTACCGGACGAATACACATTGGTCATGACACCGGACACGCCGTTCGTGCCAACCACACCGCCCACGCCGCTCAGGCCGCCAGAGCCGCTGGAGCCAGTCACCGTACCGGTCGCGTAACTGTTATTGATCTGCCCCTTGTTGTGGCCGACCAAGCCGCCGGTGGTGGTATTGCTGTTGCTGAGATTGTTCAATCCCAGGTTGGTCACGCTGCCTGTGGAGTAACTGTTGTTCACCTGCGACGGATTGGACGTGGCACCGGCCAGGCCGCCTATATTGCCGCTGCCCGATACGGCGCCGGTATTGAAGCTGTTGCGGATAAGGCCGGTCGAGGTGCGATTGAAGGTCACCAAGCCCCCGGCGTCGGTGCCGGCCGTCACCGCGCCGGTATTGAAACTATTGCTAATGCTGCCATTATTGATACCGACGAGGCCGCCGGCAGTCAGCAGCGCGGAGGTCACCGTACCGGTGTTGTAGCTGTTGAGGATCTTGCTGGTGGTCGCTGCCTTGCCCACCAGGCCGCCCAGCGAGGAATCTTGCTTATTGGTCACGAGCACGCTGCTGCTGTTCGAACTATTGTTGACGGTGCCATAGTTGTAGCCGACCAGGCCGCCTGAATTTACGTAGCCGAGAGACGTGACCGTGCCGCCGCTGACGTAGGCATTGTTGACCATGCCATTGTTCAAGCCCACCAACCCCGCCACATTGCCATAGGTGGCGCTGCTGATAGACGAGCTGATGACAGGCGCCACGATGCCGATATTGCGCAGGTTCCCGGTGGCGCTGGTCGCGCCGAACAGGCTGGCGGCGCCGCCGGCAGTGCTGGTAGAACTGGTCAAGCCGGTGATCACATGGCCCAGGCCGTCGAACTGGCCGGTGAATGGCACCGCCTTGGTGCCGATCGGCGTAAAGCCGTTGGTGCCCCAGACCGCCGTGTTCGAGGTGCCGCTCGCATCGATATTGGCGGTCAGTGCGAAGTTGCCGCTCAGCGCATTTTTCAAACCCTGCAAATCGGCGCCACTGGTGCTGGTGGCCGCTCCCAGGCTGTTGATGACCGTGTAGAGCGCTGTCGTTCCGTCACTGCCCAGCTTGGTGCTATAGCTATTACCCAATGGCAGGTTGACTTCGGCCTTGATAGTGATGTTCGAGGTATTCAATAACTTTACCGCGCCCTGGCCGTATTCCAGCGCCAGGCTGGCCGTACCGGTGCCGGTCATCGGCTTGTTGATGTTGACATCGTTTTGCGCCGTCAGCGTCAGCTGGTTCGCCGACCAGCTGACGACATCGTTGACATTGATGTCGCCGGCCGTGCCGCCCGTGCCATTCGTGCTCTGGATCTGCACCGAGCCCTTGCTCAGGCTGCTCATCAGGTCGGTGCCGGTCATATTGCCCCCGGACGCGGCGATCGTGAAATCGACCGGGTCGATCAGCCAGGTGCCGGACAGGCCGTTGGCCGCCTGGGTCGTCACATTGATGCCCTTGGCAATATGCACGTGCGCGGCCGACGTATCGATGAAGCCGCCATTGCCACCGCCAGGCGCGCTGGCGTCCAGCGTCCCGCCCGCGTTGACCGTGCCGCTCTGCATGTCGCCCAGCAACTTGATCGTGCCGCCGCGC
>NZ_JAPUBT010000020.1 GCF_030397665.1 Janthinobacterium sp. SUN073
ATGCCTGATGACCATAGCAAGTTGGTCCCACCCCTTCCCATCCCGAACAGGACCGTGAAACAACTTTGCGCCGATGATAGTGCTGCAACCAGTGTGAAAGTAGGTTATCGTCAGGCTTGTTATACGCAGTAGAGAAAAACCCCGATCAGCAATGGTCGGGGTTTTTTTTCGTTTGGCGCGTTTATCGCTATAAAAAGCGCAGGTTTTACAGCGTACAGGCGTAAAAAAAGGCAGCGCTACGCGCTGCCTTCCTGTCTTTGCATCCCTTTTATTGACCGGCAACCACTGGCGTGGCGCCGCTCCTGGCGACCCACTCGATCAGCGCATCGACGGCGGCGCGGCCGTTGCCGTTACCCACCAGGTCGCTATTGATCATGGCGACCACCACGCACAACTGGTTGTTGGCGTCAGGCACATAGCCTGCGATGGCCACCACATTCTTTAATGTGCCCGTCTTGATGCGCGCGCGCGCGGCGGCCGGGCTGTTCAGCAGGCGCTTGCGCATGGTGCCGTCCAGTGCGACGATGGGCAGGCTGGACTGGAACTCGGGCGCCCACGGACTTTGCTGCATCGCTTGCAGCACGCCTGCCAGTTGTGCTGGTGCAATGCGCCCCGTGCGCGACAAGCCGGAGCCGTTGTCGACCAGCATGCCCTGGGTGTCGATATGGTGCCGCTGGAACCATTCCTGGATGACCAGTCGCGCCCGATTGGCCGTATCTTCCGGCGCCGCCATGGCAACGGGGCGGCTGCCCAGCCAGCTATCGCTCTGCAAGCTGCCCAGGCTCAGGAACAGGGTGCGGGCCAGGGTGTTATCGGAGGTCTTGTTGATGTCACGCAAGACTTCCGGCAAGGCGCGCGCCACGTGGTCGGCCAGCATGCGCGTGCCGACCGGCTCGGCCGTCGGCGGCAATCCCGTCAACGGTGCTTCGCGTACCGTGCCCGTGATCGTGCCGCCCAGGCGTTTCCAGGTGGCACGGAATAAGCGGTCTGCATAATCGTTACGGTCTAGCACATTGATGCTGGTGGCCTTGCTGCAATTTTGCGGGAAGGTGCCGTGCAAGATCACCTGCAGCTTGCCACTCGCATCGCGCCGGTATTCGGGCGGGCGCCAACCGTCTTCCCACCGGGCACAGCTGCCCTTGACCAGTTTCATGTCGCTGGTGATGCTGACGTTCTCCAGCGGCGGCTGCATCAGGATGCTCAATTGCCGGTCCGTCGAGTTCATGTTGATATCGAGCAAATTGGTGTTCAGCAACAAGGCATCGGGGATGACGTTGTAGCGGAATTCGGCCGACTCATCGAAGGGCGGCGTACCGATATCGGGCCGGGCCGGCTGGAACAGTTGGCGGTCGAGGATCAAATCGCCCTTGATTTTGATAATGCCCTGGTTGCGCAGGGTCTGCAGCATGTGTGCCAGCACGTCCGTGTTGAAATCCGTGTCGGCGCCGCCGCGCAGGATCAAATCGCCCTTCAGCACGCCATTGATGACGTCGGCGCTGGTGCGCAACTCCGTGCGGCCGCGAAAGATGGGACCCAATTGCTCCAGGCCCACGGCCGTCGTCACCAGTTTCATGGTGGACGCGGGTTGCATGCTGCGTTCGGCGCCATGCGACAGCACGGTGGTGTTGCCGCGCAAGACGATGGCGCCCATGGCGTCTTCGGGGATATTCGCGCTGCGCAGCAGCAGGCTGACGGATTCGGGCAATTGCGCGTGGGCAGTCGACAGGCTAAGACCCGCCAACAGCGCAGCCATCAGAACAGGACGTAACATGGTGCTCCTTAGTGGAAAAAGACGTAGGCGACGAAGACGGCCGTGACCACACCAGCGAAATCGGCGATCAGGCCGGCCGTGATGGCATAGCGCGTCTTGCGGATGCCGACGGAACCGAAGTACAGGGCCACGATATAGAAAGTGGTGTCGGCCGAGCCCTGGAAGACGCAGGCCAGGCGGCCGACAAACGAGTCGACGCCGTAGGTATTCATGGCGTCGATCATCATGGCTTTCGAGCCGGAGCCGCTGAGCGGCTTCATCATGGCCGTCGGCAAGGCGGGCACGAAGTCCGTATTGATGCCCAGGTTGGCGAAGAACCAGTTCATGCCGCTCATCAGGAAATTGAACACGCCCGCATTGCGGATCACGCTGATGGCCACCAGCATGCCGACCAGGTAGGGAATCACGGTAATCGAGGTCTGGATGCCGCCCTTCGCGCCCTCGATGAAGGCGTCATACACGTTCACCTTCTTGCGCAGGGCGCCGATGATGAAGATGGCAATGACGCTGATCAACACCAGATTGCTGACCACCTTGGACACCAGCTCGATTTCCTGTTTCGTCAGATATTGCGTGAAATACCAGATCATGGCAACGATGGCGCTCGTCATGCCGCCCATCCAGCTCAGGACGACGCGGTTGAGCAGGTTGATGCGTTGCTTGATGGATACCGTGATGATGCCGACCACAGTGGCCACATAGGTGGCGATCATGCAGGGGATAAAGATGTCGGACGGGTCGGCTGCGCCGAGGATGGAGCGCTGCGCCATGATGGCCAACGGAATCAGGGTCAGGCCCGAGGTGTGCAGCACCAGGAACATGATTTGCGCATTCGTCGCCTCTTCCTTGTTCGGGTTCAAGGTTTGCAGGCTTTCCATGGCCTTTAAACCGAACGGCGTGGCCGCATTGTCCAGGCCCAGCAGGTTGGCCGAGAAATTCATCACCATGTGGCCCGTGGCCGGGTGGTCTTTCGGAATTTCCGGGAAGATGCGCGAAAAGAAGGGCGCGATGACTTTCGCCAGCCAGCCGACGATGCCCGCCTTTTCACCGATGTTCATGATGCCTAGCCACAAGGTCATCACGCCCGCCAGTGGCAGGGCGATATCCATCACGCCCATGCGCGCCGTTTCGAACGTGCCGTCGATGATGCGCTTGAAGATATCGGTATCGCCGAGAAACAGCCACTGCAGCACCGCAGCCAGGAAGCCAACGAGGAAAAAGCCGGACCAGATGTAATTAAGTGCCATATGCGATCAGTTCTGTGTATCGGGAGTGAAAAATGTCTGCAAACAAAGTATAGGGGCAGCCCGATACGAGTTGATGAAAGAATGCAGCAACCGCATGCCAAAAAGTTATAAGCTGGCAGCCTGTTTTCATTGGCGCCCCGTCGCTTGCCCGCGTAGTGTGGGGGATGCCTGTCGCTTATCGCTGTTCGTTACCCTTGTCTGCACTGGATCACTGATGATGTTTTTACGCAAAACCGCCTGCGCCGCCGGCCTGGCCCTGTTGACGCTTTTCACTGCGCCAGCGCATGCCGCCACCGATGCCCGCGCGAACAAGACCTTGCACTTGTTTTTGAGCACCAGCGAGACGGGCCTGGACCCGGCCGTGGCCTCGGACCTGGCCAGCCTGAATTTGATGGAAAATATCTTTGACCCGCTGCTGCGCTATGACTACCTGGCGCGTCCGGTGCAGCTGCAGGGCAATACGGCGCGCGGCATGCCCACCGTGGAAGATGGCGGGCGCACGTATATCTTTCACTTGCAGCCTGGTATTTTCTTCACTCCCGATCCCGCCTTCAAGGGTCAGCGGCGCGAAGTGACGGCGCAGGATTATGTCTACAGCCTGACGCGGTTGTATGACCCCGGCCTGAAGTCGCCGTGGCTGTTTTTGTTGGAAGACAAGCTGGTGGGCGATGCGGCCCTGAAAGCCAAGTTCAGCTACGACACGCCGATCGCCGGCTTGCAGGCGCTGGACAAATACACCTTGCGCATCCGCCTCAACGCCATCGACCCGAACTTCCTGTTTTACCTGGCCATGCCGGCGACCGGCGTGGTGGCCCGCGAAGTGGCCGAAGCGTACCCGGCGGCAGGGCAGATCGGTAATCACCCCGTGGGCACGGGGCCGTTCCTCGTCAAGGAATGGAAGCGCAGCGACAAGATCGTGCTGCAGGCCAATCCGACTTTCCGTCCCACCGTGTTCCATACCGAGGCCAAGGCGCTGGCCGCCTTGCCGGTCGACGCGCGCGCCATCGCCAGCGCGCTGGAAGGCCAGCGCTTGCCTCTGGTCGAGCGCATCGAAGTGCGCATCGTCGAGGAATATCAATCGCGCATGCTGGGTTTCCTGAAAGGCGAATTCGACTACCTCGAGCAAGTGCCGGAATCGATGACGGACATGGTGCTGGAAAACGGCGCCCTGAAACCGGCGCTGGCCGCCAAGGGCTTGCAACTGACGCGCTTTCCCGTGCTGCAAACGTATTACATGTGGATGAACATGGACGACCCCGTGCTGGGTGGCACGAGCAAGGACAAGCTGGCCCTGCGGCGCGCCATCGCCCTCAGCTACAACAGCCGCGAAGACATCACGTTATTAAAAAAAGGCCTGGCCTTGCCGGCCCAGTCGCCGCTGCCGCCGAATGTGCTCGGTTACGACAAGCACTACCGCAGCCCGGTCGGCTACGATCCGGCGCTGGCGCGCGCCCTGCTGGACCGTTTTGGCTACAAGGTGGGCGTCGATGGTTTCCGCACCCAGCCCGATGGCACGCCCTTGCTGCTGACCATGCACACGGAGCCGAGCACGGTGGGACGCCTGCGCGATGAGTTGTGGCGGCGCAACCTGAACGCCATCGGCCTGCGCGTGGAGTTTAAAAGCGACAAGAAGACGGAAATCATCAAGGCCTCGCGCCTGGGCAAGGTGCAGATGTTCGAGACCAACTGGATCGCCGACTTCCCCGATGGCGATAACTTTATGCAATTGTTGTATGGCGGCAACGTTGGCCGCGCCAACTATGCCCGCTTCAACTTGCCCGATTACAATAAACGCTATGAGGAGGCGCGCCTGCTATCCGATACGCCGCGCCGACGCAGTCTGTACTTCGACCTGTTTCAGCTGATCCACGCTTACACGCCGTGGGTGTTGCTGACGCATCCCATCTCTGCCGACCTGCAGCAACCGTGGCTAAAAAACTACAGGCGCCACCCCGTGGAATTCACGTCCTGGCGCTACCTGGACGTCGATCCCGCCAAGGGCCGCCCCGCAGGCAAGTGACCACGTCGCTGAAAAGGGCATTCATTCCAAAAAGTTATGGTTAGGAAAGCATTTTTCATTGGCTGGGTCCGGATGCATCGCGCTACTCTGAAAATGAAAACAAATAAAGTCATGCGCAAATGTCATAAAAAAATGTACTGCGAGACAGACATTGCGACATATCTAACAGCCTGACTTGAGAACTCAAGTTTCGATTGCCCAACAAGGAGAAGACCTGTGAAATTGAAGAAGCTAGCGCAGTTGGTGGCATTGATGGGGGTAGTGGGGCCGGTGATGGCACAGGAAGCGGCGGCGCCAGCGATGCAACGGGTCGAAGTGACGGGCAGCAGCATCAAGCGGGTGGCCAAGGAAGGCGCGCTGCCGGTGCAAGTCATCAGCTTTGAGCAGATGGAAAAACAGGGCATCACGACGGCTGAGCAACTGGTGCGCACCCTGTCGGCGAATGGCACGGGGGCCGAAAACATGACTTCGGGCAATAACGTGTTTGGCGCCGATGCGGACCGCCTGGCTGGCGGCGCCTCGTTCGCCTCGCTGCGAGGCCTGGGACCGGGTGCGACCCTGGTGCTGCTGAATGGCCGCCGCGTCGCCACGCATGGCGCCAGTGGCCGCGCCGTCGACTTGAACTCCATTCCGCTCGGTGCAATCTCGCGCGTGGAAATCCTCAAGGATGGCGCGTCGGCCATCTACGGCACGGACGCCATCGGCGGCGTGATCAATTTCATTCTGAAAACCAATTACAGCGGCGTGGAAGCGTCCGTTTCCACCAACGACACGCAAGCGGGCGGCGGCGCCACGCGCCGCGCTTCCATCCTGGCCGGCACGGGCTCGCTGGAAGAAGACCGCTACAACCTCATGGTCAGTTTGACGGTCGACAAGGCGCAGCGCCTGAACGGCAGCGACCGCTCCTTCGTCAACGGCTACCAGCCGGGCCGGGGGCTGTCGCCGGACACCACGGGAACGCCGTTTGCCAACCAGATGGCGGGGGCCGGCACGGCATTGGGCACCGCGTTCCAGCTGCCTGGCGACCCGACTCAATACCTGCAAGCCAATCCGCTGAGCTTCCAGGGCAAGTGCGACAGCGTCGCCGGCATGTCGCAGTACCAGACGGCACTGTGGAAAGACGTGACGTCGCCACGCAGTACCACGCATTCCTGTGCGTATGACTACGGCGCCGACTATGTACTGCAATTTCCTGTCGAACGGGTCAATTTCCTGTCGCGCGGCACGTTCAAGCTGGCGCCCGACCACCGCATGTTTGTCGAAGCGCTCGGTTCGCGCACCAAGGCCACGGCGATTTTGACGCCGATGCAGGTACAGACCAGCATCGCCAACAAGGCCGTGTATCCGGTCGGCGGCGCGTATTACCAGGATTTGTCGGCCTACATCCCGTCTTTCGACAATACCAAGCCGATTGCCTACAAATGGCGCGCCAATGAGATCGGCAACCGCACGCAGGAAAATACCACCGACAATGCGCGCGTGCTGCTGGGTTTTGAAGGCAACTTCGGCAAGTGGGATTACAAGACCGGCGTTTCCTACGCACAGAGCACCACCAAGACCAAGCTGACCGATGGTTATTCCTACACGGACAAGCTGTACGCGGCCCTGGGGACAGGCATCATCAATCCGTGGGTGGGCGCGGGCCAGAGGCAGACGGAAGCGGCCAGGCAATTGATCGAGTCGACCAAGTTCCGCGGCGCCTTCCAGCATGGCAAGACGACTCTCACCCAAATCGACGGTTCCGTTTCCGGCGAGCTGTTCCAGCTGCCGGCTGGCGCCGTGGCGATGGCGGCCGGTTTTGATTTGCGCCGCGAGGGCTATAGTTTCGCACAGGATGTCGATGCCAACCTGATTCTGTTAGCACCAGGAAATGCCGCATTGAAGGATGTCAGCCGCAACGTCAAGGCCGTGTATGCCGAGTTGCTGGTACCCATCATGAAAGACCTGGAAATGCAACTGGCCGTGCGTCGTGACGATTACAGCCAGGTGGGCGCCACGACGAATCCGAAGATTGCCTTGCGTTACCAGCCGGCCGACTTCATCCTGTTCCGTGCCTCGGCCAGCAAGGGTTTCCTGGCGCCAAGTTTCGACCAGTTGTATTCGGGCGTGCTGACGCAGGAACTGCCGAACGGCTCGAAGGATCCGGAAGGTTGCGCCAAGCATCCTGGCGTGACCGAATACTGTTCCATTCCCCGCCTCATTTACACGACGGGCGGCAACCTGAACCTGAAGCCGGAGACGTCGAAGCAGGGCAGCGTCGGCATCGTCATCGAACCGGTGAAGGGTTACTCCGCCTCGTTCGATTACTGGGCCATCAATACCCAGGACCAGCTCCTGAAACGCACGCCGAAAGTCGTGCTGGAAAATTACCAGGCGCTGAACCAGTATATTTTCCGCAAGGCCGATGGCACCATCGATTACGTACAGGCGGGCTGGTTCAATGCAGGGGGCAGCCGCGTGCGTGGCCTGGACGTGAGCTTGCGCGGCGAAGGCAAGGTTAGCGATGCGAAATGGACGGCGACCCTGGACGGTACGTACATGGACAGCTTCAAGTTTGCCGAATACAAGGGGCAAGAATACAAGGAGCTGGTCGGCAATTTCTATACGCGTGATTTGTATTTGCGTTGGAAACACAATGCCAGCTTCGGCGTCTCGCGCGGCGACTGGAGTGGCTTGCTGGTCCAGAGTTTTGCTTCCGGCTACAAGGACCAGGTACCGAATGACGGCAAGGGCACGCCGCCGCCGGGCTTCAAGGCCGATGTATCCAGCTACACCACGTATAACTTGTCGGGCACGTACACGGGCTTCAAGAATACCACCTTGACCCTGGGCATCCAGAACCTGTTCGACCGCGATCCGCCGTTTACCGCGCACAACGTGGATGAAGTGGTGGGTGCCGGCTGGGATCCGCGCGTGGCCGACCCGCGTGGCCGCGCCTTCACTTTCCAGCTGAAGTACAAGTTCCTGTAAGGCAGCCATGCCGGCGGCGATCCTGTCGGCATGCTAACCTCGTGCGGCGGCGCCTGGCGTCGCCGTTTTTTATTTCAGGAAAGGGCCGCATGTCCAGTCAGACCAATCTCAGCCGGCGCCGCTTCGGCGGCTTGCTGGCCGCCACCTTGGGGGCGGCAGGCACACCGGCATGGGCGGCGGCCGCACAAGGGAAGGGCAAACGCATGCAACAGCCACACGCATTGATCAAACCGGCGCGCCTGCGCGACGGCGACTTGGTCGCCATCATCGCACCGGGCGGCTTTACGGATGAGGACGCCATCTCCAAGGCTCAGCGCAATATCGAATCGCTGGGCTTGCGTGCCAGCCTGGGCGCCAATATCCGCGCCGTGCACGGCAATTATGCGGGCACGGTGCGGCAGCGTCTCGACGATCTGCACGCGGCGTTCCGCGACCCGGACGTCAAGGCGATCTGGGCCATCCGTGGCGGCTCCGGCTGCATTTCGCTGCTGGCGCTGCTCGACTATGCCTTGATCCAGCGCAACCCGAAAGTGCTGATCGGCTATTCCGACATCACGGCCCTGCACCTGGCCATCGCCAGCCAGACGGGCCTGGTGACCTTCCACGGCCCCGTGGCCTCGTCCACGTTTTCCGAGTACACGGTGACGCAGCTGCAAAACGTGCTGATGACGCCGCAAGACAGCTACACGATCCCGATGGCGCTGGAGAATCACCGCCGCGCGCAGACGCAGCCGAATTTCGCCATCCGCACCGTGCATGGCGGCCAGGCGACGGGACGCTTGACGGGCGGCAACCTGTGCATGGTCAGCGCTCTGGCCGGCACGCCGTATGCGGCCGATTTCCGCGAGCGCATCCTTTTCCTCGAAGAAATCAATGAAGTGCCCTACCGCATCGACAGGATGTTATGCCAGCTCGACCTGTCCGTAGGGTTCAAGCACGCGGCGGCCCTGATGCTGGGCATTTTCGAGCATTGCGAGGCGGCCGAGGGCGACACTGCGCTGAGCCTCGACGCTACCCTGGGCCAGCATTTGCAGCCTTTACGCGTGCCGGCCGTCAGCGGCTATTCGTTTGGCCACATCCGTCACCAGTGCACGCTACCGATGGGCATATTGGCGACCCTGGATGCGGACCGGCAAACCTTGACCTTGCTGGAGCCGGCCGTCTGCTAGCGCACGGTGCAGCAGGGCGATTGTCAGTATGCTAGTGTGATAAGGCGTGGCACGAGGCCGCGCCGACTTCTTCACCGCACCCGACATGATCAACCGCCACGCCAGTACCTACATCCTCAGCCATCCGCTGGCCTTCGTGCTGCAGGTGTTGAAGGCTTTCCGCGCCAACCAGGGCTTGCTGCTGGCGGGCGCCGTCGCGTACTACTCGCTGCTGTCCATCGTGCCCCTGCTGATGCTGGTGGTGGTGGCCCTGTCGCACGTGATCGCGCAGGACGAATTGCTGCAAACAATCGGCCATTACCTGGAGTGGCTGGTGCCGGGACAATCGAAGGCCATCGTGGGCGAGATCGCGCATTTTCTCGACAACCGGGGCGTGATCGGCTGGCTGCTGCTGCTGACCATGCTGTTTTTCAGCTCGCTGGCGTTTACCGTGCTGGAAAACGCCATGAGCGTGATTTTCATCCACCGCGTCGCCATCCGCCGCCGCCATTTCCTCATTTCCGCCGTGCTGCCGTACTGCTACATCCTGTGCCTGGGTGTGGGTATCCTGCTCATCACCGTGGTGGCGGGCGGCCTGCAGGTGATGGGCGAGGAAAGCGTGCGCTTCCTGCGCCACGACTGGGGCCTGGAAGGCGTGTCCGGCGTGCTGCTGTATTTGCTGGGGCTGGGGGGGGAAATCCTCGTGCTCAGCTCGATTTACCTGGTCATGCCGGTGGGACGATTATCGATCACGCATGCGCTGATCGGCGGCGTGACGGCGGCCCTGCTGTGGGAAATCGCCCGCCATGTGCTGGTCTGGTATTTTTCCACCTTGTCGCAGGTCAACGTCGTGTATGGCTCGATGACGACGGCCATCGTCGTCATGTTCAGCCTGGAAATCGGCGCCACCCTGCTGCTGCTGGGCGCGCAAGTGATTTCCGAATATGAAAGAGTGGCCCGTGGCGGCGAAGAGGACAAGCCGCTGGCGCTAAGGACTTGATTTAAAAAGGTTGTTGCGTCGCACAAAAAGCTGTGCTATACTCCGTTCAGTGATTGAGGTTTGGCAACAAATCATCTCACCATCCAGTTTCAGCGCGGCGACCGACAGGTGTAATGTTGATGGCGTGACAGAGCGAAGAGTGGATTTTGTAATTCCGGATACGTTGGTCGATTTACACTTGGAGTCACCATGCAGATAGCATGGGAGTCCGAAAATCAGGAGGCACTTTGCAGATAGCACTGGCGTCCATGACACGATTAAAGCATTGGTAATACATTGGAACGAAGCCCGCGCTAGCGGGCTTTTTTTTCGTCTATTGAAAACCCAGCGGCGTAACCCCGGGGTCGTACCCTGCAGGGTACGACCCCAGTATTTGCCCTGGGGTTTATAGGGCCCGCGCAATCAAAATCTTCTGAATATCGCTGGTCCCCTCATAAATCTGGCACACGCGCACGTCGCGGTAGATGCGTTCGACGGGGAAGTCGGATACATAACCGTAGCCGCCGTGCACCTGGATGGCGTCCGAGCATACTTTTTCCGCCATTTCCGACGCAAACAGCTTGGCCATGGCCGCTTCCTTCAGGCAGGGCAGGCCCGCATCTTTCATGGCCGCCGCGTGGCGGATCAGCTGGCGCGCAGCTTCGATTTGCGTGGCCATGTCGGCCAGGCGGAATTGCACGGCCTGGTGTTCATAAATGGGTTTGCCGAAACTTTCGCGTTCGCGCGCATAGCTCAAGGCCGCTTCGTACGCGGCGCGCGCCATGCCCACGGCTTGCGAAGCGATGCCGATGCGTCCGCCTTCCAGGCCGGACAGGGCGATCTTGTAGCCTTGCCCTTCTTCGCCGATCAAATTTTCCACCGGGATGCGGCAGTTGTCGAACAGGATCTGTGCCGTGTCCGACGAGTGCTGGCCCATCTTCTGTTCCAGTCCCGCCACGATGTAGCCGGGTGTATTCGTCGGTACCCAGAAGGCGCTGATGCCGCGCTTGCCCGCCGCCTTGTCGGTGACGGCCATGACGATGGCCACGTCCGCATACTTGCCGCTGGTAATGAATTGCTTGGTGCCATTGATGACGTAGTCATTGCCGTCGCGCGTGGCCGTGGTGCGCAGTGCCGAGGCGTCGCTGCCCGTGTGCGGCTCCGTCAGGCAAAACGCCCCCAGCATGGCGCCTTGCGCCAGCGGACGCAGCCACTGTTCTTTCTGTGCATCGTTGGCGTACATCATGGCGATGCTGCACACGGGGCAATTATTCACGGAAATGATGGTCGAGGTGCCGCCATCGCCGGCGGCGATTTCTTCCAGCACCAGGGCCAGCGACACGTAGTCGAGGCCGGCGCCACCGAGCGCTTCCGGCACGGCCACGCCAAAGGCGCCCAGCGCGGCCAGTTCCTGCAATTCTTCCTTGGGGAAATGATGTTCCTTGTCCCAGCGGGCCGCATTGGGCGCCAGGCGCTCGCGCGAAAAACTGCGCAGCGCTTCCTGGATCATCGATTGTTCTTCATTGAGTATCATGGACGTCGTCTCGTATATTTTTATAGTGGATGCGGGAATTACCAGGCGATGGGCTTGCCATCGTAATTGCGAAACACGGCCTTGTCCGTGGCCGGCAGGCTGGCCAGCGTGGCGCGGATGCCGGCTGCGCTTTCCTCTGGCGAAATATCCGCGCCGGCGCCGCCCATGTCCGTGCGCACCCAGCCCGGGTGGAAGGCCACGCAGCTGACGCCTTGCGGGCCATGCACGAGGCTAGTATCGATCAGCACGGAATTCAAGGCGGCCTTGCTGGCGCGGTACAGCGAACCGCTGGGGTTGCCCCGCTCGCTCAGGGAGCCCATGTGCGAGGACAGCACGGCGAGTTTCCCTTTTGCAGATGCCAGCAGCGGCGCCAGGATCGGCAGCAGCCGCATGGCCGCCAGCACGTTCGTGTGCATGACGGCATCGAAATCTTCTTGCGTGGGGGAACCGTCGTGACGGGGGCCATACACGCCCGCGTTGAGAATGGCTACGTCGAGCTTTTCATCGTCGAGCTTCCAGCCCAGGGCGGCGCAGCCTTCCACATCCGTCACGTCGAGCTGGTGCGCTTCCACGCCCAGTTGCTTGAGGGCATCGCACGCGTCCGGCGTGCGCGCCGTGGCGATGACACGCCAGCCAGCGTGGCGGTATTGACGGACGAGCTCGTGGCCGATGCCGCGCGAGGCGCCGATGATCAATGCGGTAGGCATGTGTTTTCTCCCTGGAATGAATGAAAGGGCGCGCCCCTGGCCATGATTGTCCGTGCGCGCCCGTGCTTCAATGCAGCTTATACCAGTTCGATCGCCATCGCCGTCGCTTCGCCGCCGCCGATGCACAGGGCCGCCACGCCGCGCTTGCCGCCGGTTTTTTTCAGGGCGCCCAGCAGGGTGACAATGATGCGCGCGCCCGAGGCGCCGATCGGGTGGCCCAGCGCGCACGCGCCGCCGTGGATGTTGATCTTGCTGTGCGCAATGTCGAGGTCGTGCATGGCGGCCATCGGCACGGCCGCGAACGCTTCATTGATCTCGAACAAGTCCACCGTGCTGCTGCTCCAGCCCGTTTTCGCGTACAGCTTCTTGATGGCGCCGATGGGGGCCGTGGTGAATTCGTTCGGCGCCTGCGCGTGCGTGGCGTGGCCGTGGATCTTGGCGATGACGGTGCAGCCGAGCTTTTTCGCCGTCGATTCGCGCATCAGCACCAGGGCTGCCGCGCCATCGTTGATCGACGAAGACGAGGCGGCCGTGATGGTGCCGTCCTTCTTGAACGCCGCCTTCAAGGTCGGAATTTTTTCCAGGCGGGCCTTTTGCGGGCCTTCATCGATGCTGACGATGGTGTCGCCGCCGCGGCCGGAGACGGTCACGGGCACGATTTCCCATTCGAAACTGCCATCCTTGGTGGCCGCTTGCGCGCGTTTCACCGATTCGATGGCAAACGCATCCTGCGCTTCGCGCGTGAAGCTGTACTGGCTGGCGCACTCTTCGGCAAACGTGCCCATCGAGCGGGCATTGCCCTTTTCATCGCGGCTGTAGGCATCTTCCAGGCCATCCATCATCATGTGGTCATAGATCATGCCGTGGCCGATGCGGTAGCCGCCGCGCGCCTTCGGCACCAGGTAGGGGGCGTTGGTCATCGATTCCATGCCGCCCGCCACCACCACGTCGGCGCTGCCGGCGAGCAAGGTGTCATGTGCGAACATGGTCGTTTGCATGGCCGAGCCGCACATTTTCGACAGGGTTACGGCGCCCGTGGAATCGGGCAGGCCAGCCTTGCGCAAGGCTTGGCGCGCGGGCGCCTGGCCCTGGCCGGCCATCAGGCAATTGCCGAAAAACACGTGTTCCACGGCATCCGGCGCCACGCCGGACCGTTCGACGGCGGCGCGGATGGCCACGGCGCCCAGGTCGCTGGCGGTGACATTGGCAAAATCGCCCTGGAAGGCGCCCATGGGGGTGCGCGCGGCACCGACGATTACGACTGGATCATTCATGTTGGATCTCCGGTTGGGGGTGGAAAGGTGCTTGCTTACAAAAACGCAGGTGCTGCGGATACGGGAAGACGTCCTCGATATGGCCGTCTTCGATGCGCTGCTTGCGCGCCTGCCAGTATTGCGCCGTCAGCAGGTCGGCATGGTGCTGCATGAAATATTTACGGATGCGGGGATTGCCCAGCAGGAAGGTGCCGAATTGTTCGGGAAACACATCGTGCTTGCCGACGGGATACCACGGTTCGGCCGACATTTCTTCCTCCTCCGTGCGGGCTTGCGGGATGACGCGGAACTGGCAATCGGTGATGTACTCGATTTCATCGTAATCGTAAAAAACGACACGCTGATGACGGGTCACGCCAAAGTTTTTATACAGCATGTCGCCCGGGAAAATATTCGCCGCCACCAGTTCCTTGATGGCGTTGCCGTACTCGACGATGGCGTGTTCGACCAGATCATCGCGGCCTTCCTTTTCGGCATTGCTCAGCCACATGTTCAGCGGCACCATGCGCCGCTCGATGTACAGGTGGCGGATGATGATCTGCTCGTGGTCTTCCTCGACCAGCGAGGGAGCGAACTGTTTCAGCTCGGCCAGCAATTCCGCAGAAAAGCGGGCGCGGGGAAAGGCCACGTTGGAATACTCGAGCGTGTCGGCCATGCGGCCCACTCTGTCGTGGTGTTTCACCAGCAAGTACTTTTGCTGGACTTGCGCGCGCGTGGTTTCCTTCGGAGGAGGAAAGAAATCCTTGATGACCTTGAAGACATAGGGAAACGACGGCAGGGCAAACACCAGCATCACCAGGCCACGGATGCCGGGCGCGCTTTCAAAGTGGTCCGAGGAGTGTTTCAGATGCTGCAGGTAGTCGCGGTAAAACAGCGTCTTGCCCTGTTTTTGCAGGCCCAGTATCGTATAGATTTCGCTGCGCGGTTTGCGCGGCAGCAAGCTGCGCAGGAATTGCACATAGGCCGACGGCACTTCCATATCGACCAGGAAGTAGGCACGCGTAAACGAAAACAGCACGGCGATCTGCTGCTGCTCGAACAGTACCGTATCGAGCACCAGCTTGCCGTGGCGGTTGTGCAGGATGGGCACGACAAACGGATATTCACGGTTGCCGTTGATGCCCTTGCCCACCAGATAGGCGCCCTTGTTGCGGTAGAACAAACTGGTCAAGACCTGGAGCTGGTGGTTCGGCTCGATCCGGTCGCCGCCGAACAGCTGCTGCAGGCGCGCTTCCACCTGGGCCACGTCACGCTCCAGGTCGGCAAATGCGCAGTCCAGCTGGAAGTTGCCCAGCATGCGCGTCAGGGTGTGCCGCAAGCCATCCTTGCCCGGGTAGTACACGCGATAGGTGGGCACCGGGTCTTGCGTCTCGATGTATTCCGTGGAAACGACGGGACGCACGAAAATATAGTCGTTATTGAAATAAGTGCGGTGCAGGATGTTGCAGCAGACGGAATTGAAGAAGGTTTCCGCCAGTTCCGGCTGCTTGTGCTCCGTCAGCATGCCGATGTAGTGCAGCTTGAGTTCGCGCCACACTTCGTCGCTCAACTCCGACTCTTCGTACTCATCTTCGAGCATCTGCACGCATTCCTGCACGCGCTTGTCATAAAAGTCGATGCGTTCGCGGGCCGCCGTCTGTGCCGCGCTCCAGGCGCCTTGCTCGAAATACCGCTTGGCGTGCTGGCTCGTTTCACGGAACAGACGGTAATGCTTGTCAAAGCCGTCGCGGATGGTGCGCGCGATATCGAATGCAATCTGGGAAGAGAGCAATTTGGGGAAGGCAATTTGCGTCATAGTTGTGCTCGCATGAATGGCTCATCACCCAGTCGATAACCGCGCGCCCGTGCTTACTTGGTTTCCGCAAACAATTCGCGGCCGATCAGCATGCGGCGGATTTCGCTGGTCCCGGCGCCGATTTCGTACAGCTTGGCATCGCGCCACAGGCGGCCGGCCGGATACTCGTTGATGTAGCCGTTGCCGCCCAGGGCCTGGATCGCTTCGCCCGCCATCCAGGTCGCCTTCTCCGCACTATACAGAATGGCACCGGCCGCATCCTTGCGCAACTGGCGCACGGCTTCCGGCGTGGTGGCGCGGTCGCAAGCCTGGCCCACGGCATACACATAGGCCTTGCACGCCATCATGGTCGAATACATATCGGCCAGTTTGCCCTGCATCAATTGGAATTCGCCGATGGCTTGGCCGAATTGCTTGCGGTCATGCACGTAGGGCACGACCAGATCCATGCAGGCTTGCATGATGCCCAGAGGTCCGCCGGACAGCACGGTACGCTCGAAATCGAGGCCCGACATCAGCACATTGACGCCCTTGCCCAGGCCGCCCAGCACGTTTTCGGCCGGCACTTCGCAATCCTGGAACACCAGTTCGCCCGTGTGCGAGCCGCGCATGCCCAACTTGTCGAGCTTTTGCGCGATGGAAAAGCCCTTGAAATTCTTTTCGATCAGGAACGCCGTCATGCCGCGCGCGCCCGCTTCCAGGTCGTTTTTCGCGTACACCACCAGCACGTCCGCGTCGGGGCCGTTGGTGATCCACATCTTGGTGCCGTTCAAGACCCAGCGGTCGCCCTTGAAGTCGGCGCGCAGCTTCATGCTGACGACGTCCGAGCCCGCGTTCGGCTCCGACATGGCCAGGGCGCCGATGTGTTCGCCCGTGATCAGTTTTGGCAGGTATTTGGCTTTTTGCTCGGCTGTGCCGTTGCGCTTGATCTGGTTCACGCACAGGTTCGAGTGGGCGCCGTAGGACAGGCCGACGGAGGCCGAGGCGCGCGAGATCTCTTCCATGGCGATGATGTGCGCCAGATAGCCCATGCCGGCGCCGCCGTATTCTTCGCTGACGGTGATGCCGAGCAAGCCCATGTCGCCCATCTTGCGCCACAGATCCATGGGGAACTGGTCGGTACGGTCGATTTCGGCCGCGCGCGGCGCGATTTCGGCGGCGGCAAATTGTTGGATCGCTACTCTTAGCGCGGCGATGTCGTCGCCGTGGTCAAAGGTCAAGCCTGGGAGATGGAGCATGTCGTCCTCGTCGTTATAAGTGTGGCGGTCATGGGTGCCGGGTCAGTGAAGCTATGATACTCAGTTGTGACGTTTACGTAAACGTAAAGTGAAGCGCGTAAAGCGATGTGCGCGGCAAGCGCCGCCGCATCGATGCCTAGTTTGTTTGCGCCTTATCAAGGTTCAAGTCCGCCAGCATGCGCGCGCACGCGTCCTCATGCGCGCTGATTTCCGCCAGCGCCATTTCGATATCGATGCGCTGCTGCTCCAGGGTCTGCCGGTGCTGCGCCAGCACGCCCAGGAAGCGGTCCATCTGCGCGCGCGTGTCCTTCGGCGATTCATACATGTCGACCAGGCTCTTGATTTCCGACAGGGCCAGGCCCAGGCGCTTGCCGCGCAGGGTCAGCTTCAAGCGGGTGCGGTCGCGCGGCGTGTAGACGCGGCTGCGTCCGCCTGCGCCTTCGCGCTTCGGGCTGAGCAAGCCCTGGTCTTCATAGAAACGGATGGCGCGTGCCGTGATGTCGAATTCCCGCGCCAGTTCGGTAATGGTATAGGTCGTCATTGCTGCGGGCGGTGTCGGTTGCATGGGTGATCGGTAGCTGGATGGGTGCTGCGGAGCAGGCGGGTGGCAAAGTGCCGTTTACGTCAACGTCAATACTATTGTAGCGTGCCCTGCCCGTGCTGCAACAAAGAAAAAAACGCCTGTGGGCAGGGGAATTTGGCGAATAAGACAACAGTTACTGAAAATAAATTGATTCTTCTTGCGCAAACACGCTTAAGATCGAGAGTTGGTGGCCAAGATGACACCAAAAAGAGCTTTCCTGGCATAACTGCGACATTCTTTTCGCTGCGATGGCAGTAAAATTTTTTGGGCAGTAGGCACGATCAAAAAACAACGTTTCACTATGAGCACGTTGTACTGGTTGTTTCTATATTGAAAACAACATGGCCCTTCTGAAAACTTTGTCTACAAGAAATTGTATGACATGGGCATTGCGTGTATCGGTAGAGCAGGGCATTATCCGATACCGTACGTTGTAATGCCAAACCGAGGCTTTGAATCGTGCTGCAGTGCGAAAATCAAGGCCAGCCGCGAATTTGAACCGAAGCCACACAGAATCACAAGAGAAAATTTGGACCGCTTTTGCACCTGAAAAGCTTGGCCGGAGTGTTAATTGTTAATTTATACTCTTTTCAAATGTAACAATCTGTATGGTCATTCAAGAAACTGACTTTCATGTTACAACATGAAATAGTACACCTATGAATTCTTCTAACGAACGCGAAAGCTTCAGCCAACGACTTCAGTTGGCTCTCAAAAACGCCCATTACTCTCCAGACAGCCCGACCAGACTGGCCCGGGAATTCAACATCCGTTTCGACGGACGCCCGATTACCGTGCATGCAGCTAGGAAATGGTTAGTAGGTGAAGCAATTCCCACGCAAGAGAAATTGCGCATGATTGCCCAATGGTTGGGCGTTCCGGCGGAATGGTTGCGTTTTGGCGGCCCGGAAAGCGCCACGCCGAATGGCGAAGCGGGCAGCGCTTTATCGCGTTTTGAGTCCGCCGATGTGAAATTAATTGCCGATTTGCAAAGATTAGATGAACATCATCGTCAAATCGCGCGTGAATT
Source organism: Janthinobacterium sp. SUN073 (assembly GCF_030397665.1). Lineage (GTDB taxonomy): Bacteria > Pseudomonadota > Gammaproteobacteria > Burkholderiales > Burkholderiaceae_D > Janthinobacterium. Next base: position 18,297 of record NZ_JAPUBT010000020.1, read on the forward strand.
TATTCGCATGCTGGTCAGAGTCAACTACCAAAAGTAAGCATTCAGGCCCTCCCCGGCCCGCGCCGTCCGCTTTTCGCTGGCGGTGCTCCCCCTGTCCTTTTATTTGCGCAAGGTCATACTGGAGACATGATTTTGCCGCACAATAAGACCTCGCATGTTGCGCTGCAGCGGAATTATTTGACAATAATCCCGTACGCAGCGGCGCGGCGGCCAATACCAGCGCATAATCACAGCAGAAGCAGCCAGTTCATCCACTACGGAGCCGAGCATTTGAGCCGTCTTATGAAAAGTAACTACAGCAATACCGCGCAGCTGAAGGACTTGATGACCGTGCCTCCCATGACTGCCGCGCAACATGCGGAAGTGATGCGTAAACGGATCGCCCACCGCAGGATGGTTGAAGAAGCCAGGGATTTGAAGCAGGCCAGTGCCCTGCAGTTCGAAAAACGGTGATGGATGCCTGACCAAAGCTACTGCGCGTCGGCATAGGCGGTCTGCGATGCTCACCGTGCTAGAGCACGGTTGCGCTTCTCGACCACCTCTTCCTTCCGCTCGCTACGCTTTTGTCAGGCATCGTGACGCCAGAGTTACATCGTGACGCCAACTAGACGATAGGGGTGTTGCTTGCGGACTTGAGACCATTCCACCGCGGTGCCAGGCCGTGCTCGATGCCGAGCAGGTCGATGACGCGCGCCACCGTATGGTCGACCATTTCCGCGATGCTGTGCGGGTGGTGATAAAAACTGGGGAGTGGCGGGAAGATGATGCCGCCCATTTCGGTCACGGCCGTCATATTGCGCAGGTGCGCCAGGTTGAATGGCGTTTCGCGCACCATCAGGATCAGGCGGCGACGCTCCTTGAGCACCACATCGGCGGCCCGCGTAATCAAGTTATCCGACAAGCCATGCGCCACGGCCGCCAGCGTCTTCATCGAGCACGGCGCGACGACCATGCCATCCGATTGAAACGAACCGCTGGCGATCGACGCGCCGATATCGCGCAGCTTGTGCACCACGTGCGCCTGCGCTTCGATGTCCTTGCGCCCCACGCCCGTTTCCTGGTGCAGGGTCAGTACGGCCGCATCCGACAAGACCAGATGCGTCTCGACGCCGGGGATGGCGCCGAGTAATTGCAGCAGCCGCAAGCCATACACGGCGCCCGTGGCGCCCGTGATGGCCACGACGATACGGCGCGGCCGCTGCGACACGCTATCAGGCATCGATCAGGGTTTTCAATTCGCCCGATTCAAACATTTCATTCATGATATCGGAACCACCGATGAACTCGCCTTTCACATACAGCTGCGGAATGGTCGGCCAGTTCGAATAATCCTTGATGCCCTGGCGCACTTCCGGGTCGTCCAGCACGTTGACGGTAGCGATGTTTTCCACGCCGCAGGCCTTCAGGATCTGGATGGCGCGGCCGGAAAAGCCGCACTGCGGGAACTGGGCCGTGCCCTTCATGAACAGCACGACTGGCGTGTTCGTCACGGTTTCTTTGATCCAGGTTTGTACGTCGCTCATAGCTGCCTCTGATGGGTAAATAAATAGATGCCGTCATTTTATAAGAAAACGACGGCACGGGTATGCGCTCAGGTCATAAATCGGGCAAGTCAGCCACGTTAACGCTTATAAGGACTTGCCCAGGCAGGTCGATTGTGCCGCGCCCACGTATTTGCCCCAGGCAATGACTGGTGCATAGCCGTGTTTGGCATAAAACGCCACGGCGCGGGCATTGGCCACGCGGGTGGACAGGTGCAGGGCCCGGTAGCCATGCCGGCGCGCCTGCGCCTCCACATGGGCCAGCAGGGCCGCGCCCACGCCATTGCTGCCCGGGCGCGCATACATGCGCTTGAGCTCCGCCGTGGTGCTGTCCGGCTCGCCCAGCGGCCGCAGGGCGGCGCAGCCCAGCAGTTCACCGGCGCCATCGCGGGCAATATAAAAGCCGCCGCGCGGCGTGGCCGCTTCCACGTCGAAGGAAGACCGGCCGCTGTCGCCATTGATGCGCAGCAACGCTTCCGACAATGCGTCGAGCAACTGCCGGGCATCCGGGCCGGCCGCGTCCGCCGCCAGGATGGTGATGTCCTGCCCGGCGGCCACGGGCTTAACCGCGCAGCTTGGCGAAGGCGGCGGCCATGCTGCCGGCCGGCTCGGGCGCGTTGCGCGACTGCGACTGGTGCTGCGCCAGGCCGCGGCGGTCGTTGCGGTCGCCTTTTTGCTCCGGCTTGCTGCCTGCCTGTGGCGCGCTGTCCGTCAGGCGCATGGTCAGCGCGATGCGCTTGCGCTTTTCATCGACTTCCAGCACTTTCACGCGCACCACTTGTCCCGCTTTGACCACCGTGTGCGGGTCTTTCACAAAGGTGTTCGACAGGGCGGAAATGTGCACCAGGCCATCCTGGTGCACGCCGATATCGACGAAGGCGCCAAAGGCGGCCACGTTGGTGACGACGCCTTCGAGAATCATGTCCGGGCGCAGGTCGCGGATTTCTTCCACGCCTTCCTTGAAGGTGGCCGTCGTGAATTCCGGACGCGGGTCGCGGCCCGGCTTTTCCAGTTCCTTCAAAATGTCGGAAATGGTCGGCACGCCAAACGTTTCATCGGCGTATTTTGCCGGGCTGAGGGTTTTCAGCAAGGCGGTCTCGCCGATGACGGCCTGGATATCCTTCTTGATGTCCGCCAGGATCTTTTCCACCAGCGGGTACGATTCCGGGTGGACGGCCGAGGCGTCCAGCGGGTTTTCTCCGCCCATCACGCGCAGGAAGCCAGCTGCCTGTTCGAACGTTTTATCGCCCAGGCGCGGCACGGCTTTCAAGGCCGCGCGCGAGGTGAACGCGCCCTTCATGTCGCGGTAGCTGACGATGCTTTGCGCTACGCTGGCCGACAGGCCGGAGACGCGCGCCAGCAGCGGCGCCGACGCCGTGTTCACGTCCACGCCCACGGCATTCACGCAATCTTCCACCACGGCATCGAGCGAGCGGGCCAGCTGGCTTTGGCTCACGTCGTGCTGGTACTGGCCCACGCCGATCGATTTCGGGTCGATTTTCACCAGTTCGGCCAGCGGGTCTTGCAGGCGGCGCGCGATTGACACGGCGCCGCGCAAGGACACATCCATGTCAGGCAATTCCTTGGAGGCGAATTCGGACGCCGAATACACCGACGCGCCCGCTTCCGAGACGACGATCTTCGTCATCTTCGCTTCCGGGTGCTGCTTGATCAGGTCTTGCGCCAACTTGTCCGTCTCGCGCGAGGCGGTGCCGTTGCCGATCGAGATCAGCGACACATTGTGCTTGGCGGCCAGACGGCCCAAGGTGTGCAAGGAGCCATCCCAGTCGTTTTTCGGCTGGTGCGGGTAGATCACGGCCGTGTCGACGACTTTACCTGTGGCATCGACCACGGCGACCTTGACGCCCGTGCGCAGGCCGGGATCGAGGCCCATGGTGGCGCGCTGGCCGGCCGGCGCGGCCAGCAGCAGCGCTTTCAAATTGGTGGCGAACACGTTAATCGCATCGAGTTCAGAGCGTTCGCGCAGCGCGCCCATCAGTTCCGTTTCAAGGTGCATGAAGCTTTTCACGCGCCAGGTCCAGCGCGCGGTGTCGGCCAGCCACTTGTCGGCCGGACGGCCGAGGCTCTTGATGCCGAAGCGGACGGCGATGCGGCCTTCGCACGGATTGTGCGGCGCATCCCATTTCGGTTTTTCCGCTTCCGTGTCCAGGCGCAGGGTAACGTCGAGGATGCCTTCGCGGCGGCCGCGCAGCAGCGCCAGCGCGCGGTGCGAGGGGACGGTGGAAATGGTTTCCGAGTAGTCGAAATAATCGGCGAATTTTTCGCCTTCGTCCTGCTTGCCTTCCACCACTTTCGATTCGACGATGCCGTGTTCCTGCACGTATTCGCGCAAGGTTTGCAGCAAGGTCGCGTCTTCGGCGAAGCGTTCCATCAGAATCTGGCGCGCGCCGTCGAGGGCCGCCTTGGTGTCCGCCACGCCAGGATTATTCCCGTCGGCACTGGTAAACGCGTCGCGCAGGAACTTGCCCGCTTCCATTTCCGGCGTCAGTTCGGGATTGTCCAGCAAACAGTCGGCCAGCGGCATCAGGCCCGCTTCGATGGCGATCTGCGCCTTCGTGCGGCGCTTCTGCTTGTAGGGCAGGTACAAATCTTCCAGGCGCGTCTTGTCTTCCGCGTGCATGACGGCGTCGAGCAGCTCGGGCGTCATCTTGTTCTGTTCCGTGATCGAGGCCACGATGGCGGCACGCCGCTCTTCCAGTTCGCGCAGGTAGCGCAGGCGCTCTTCGAGCAGGCGCAGCTGGATATCGTCGAGGCCGCCGGTCGCTTCCTTGCGGTAACGGGCGATGAAGGGCACGGTGGCGCCTTCGTCGAGCAGTTCGATGGCGGCGGCAACCTGCACCGGTTTGGCGGCAAGTTCAAGGGCAAGACGTTGTTCGATAGTGGGCAGCATGGTTGTTTCCAGAGCGATCAAGCCTGGAATGATACGCAATCGGCGCGATTGCGCAATCTTGACAGCGCAAATGGACTGTGCGTTGACAACAGCGTCAGCGGGCCGGCAGCAGCGGGCTGGCGGGCGGCGCCGGCGTTGGCCTCTGCGGCGTGACGGATTTGCCGAAGGCATTGCCCATGCGGTGTTCGAGGGCGGCGCGGTTGTACAGGCCCAGCTGGTTCGACGGACGCTGCACGGTCGCTTCCGCGCCGGACAGGGTGGGCGGCGGCCGGTTCGCGGTGTTGCTGTTGGGTAATAATTTTTCACTCAAGCAAGACATCGATGGCGCGCGCTTGCCGTTCACTTCCACCTCCACGCAGCCCTTCTGCGGCGCGGCGGCTGTCACGACGACGGTGTGCTCGTCCGCCTGCGCGGCCAGGGCGGCGCAGGTCAACAGCAATAGCAAAAACAGGCGTGCCATGGCGGCTCCCGGAACGGTGGAACAAGCGCTCAGCATAGCAAGGTCATATGTCGCAGCGATGACACGCCAGTCCGGTCGCTTTGTGACCAATGTCATGCAGTTGTCATTTTATGAAGCTACCATCCTGCCATTCTGCAGACAACATTGCAGTCAAGACACTTCATGAGCAGGCTCTCGTTGATTTCCCTGGACAATGACACGAATCCACCGCCGCACCGCAACAGGCAACGCCCTGGCCCTGTCCGCCTGCTTGCTGATGACATTGATGACATTCGTGCGACCGGCTGCCAGTGCGTCCGGTAATGACGCCGGCACGCAGGCCACCGTGCGCTTCGACTTGCCCGCCCAGCCGCTCGATGCGGCGCTGGTGGCGTTTGGCGAAGTGACCGGGTATTCCGTGCTCGTCAGCAGCCAGCTGGCGGCGGGCAGGGTGGCGGCCCCCGTGCGCGGCGACTACACGCCGACCGAGGCGCTGCAGCGCTTGCTGGTGGGTACGCAGCTGGGCGCGCGCTTCAGCGGCAGCAATGCCTTCACCCTGCTGGCGCTGGCCGACGCTCCCGTGGCACCGGCACCCGTACCGGCCGAGGCGGCTCCCGCCGCGCCGCCGTTGCAGGGCTATGCGGCCATCCTGCAGCGTTCGCTCACGCGCGCCCTGTGCCGCTTGCATCCGGACGCCTTCGGCCGCTACCGCCTGGCCTTCCAGCTGTGGCTCGACGAGCGGGGCAAGGTACGCGCCGTGCACGTGCTGGAACCGAGCGGCGTGGCGCAGCGCGACCGCGCCGTGCTGCTGCGCCTGCGCAGCCTGCTGATGGATGGCGCGCCGCCGGCGGGCTTGCCGCAGCCGCTGACGATCCTGTTGACGCCGCGGCCCGACCCGGACGCCGATTGCGCGCCCTACCTCGTGTCCGGGGCGCCCTGAGCATGTCGGAATTGCTGAAATCCACCTTGCGCAAGCTGTTCCTGGAACGCTACGGACAGTTTCGCCGCCACCTGCAGCGCCGTCTGGGCTCGGAAGACCTGGCCAATGATGCGCTGCATGAAACGTATCTGCGGGTGGAACGGATGAATGCGCCCGAAGCGATCAGCTATCCGTCCGCGTATCTGATGCGCATCGCCATCAACATTGCGGAAGATCAACGCCGCGACAATGCGCGCCTGCTCAGCCTGCCCGATATCGACGACTTGTACGAGATGGCCGATGAGCTGGCCGACCCGGCCCGCACCTTCAGCGCGCGCGCCGAGCTGGAAGAACTGGAACGGGCCTTGCAGGAGTTGCCGAAACGCCGGCGCGCCATCGTCATCGCCGCCCGCGTCGACCAGTTGCCGCACCGCGATATCGCCGAGCGTTTCGGTATTTCCGCCCGCACGGTGGAGAAGGAATTGCGCGCCGGCCTCGAACATTGTTGCGAACGCATGGGACGCGATTTCATTCAGCGCTTCGGTCCCGGCGCGGGAAAAACGTCTAAACATCATGATTGAACAAGCGGAAGACGACATGAGTGTCATCCAGAAGGAAGCGCAGGCGTGGGTCGTGCGCCTGGCCTCGGGCCAGGTCAGCGAGCGCGATGCGCAAGTGTTTCGCCACTGGTGCGCGCGCAGCCGCAAGCATGCCAACGCCTTTGCCGAGGCGCGCGCCGTGTGGGGCGCGATGGCGCCGGCCGCGCGCGCCGTCAAGCGGGCGCAGCGGCCCGTGAACACGGCGCGGCGCGCCTGGCTCGGTGGCGCCGTGGCCGCCTCGCTGGGTTTACTGGTGCTGCGCCCGCCGACAGATTTGTGGCCGGCCGTGGCGGGTCTGGGCGCCGACTACGCCACGGGCACGGGCGAGCAGCGCGAAGTGGCGCTCGATGGCGGCGTGCTGGTGCAGATGAATACGCAGACGCGCCTCGATGCGGCGCCCGTGCAGGACGGCGCCGCGTCGCTGGTGCTGCTGGCGGGCGAGGCGGAATTCCAGGCCGGCTTGCGCGGCGCGGCGCGCGTGCGCGTGCAGGCGGGCGACGGCACGGTGTCGGCCGGCAGCGGGCGCTTCAATATCCGCCTGTTTGGTCAGGAAGTGTGCGTGACATGCCTGGCGGGCCGCTTGCGCGTGGCGCAGGCCGGCAACGATGCGGAACTGGCGGCCGGCCAGCAGCTGCGCTATCGGCCCGAGCATTTCGGCATCGCGCGCGCGGTGGCAAAAAGCGACGTCAGCGCGTGGCGCCAGCGCTTGCTGGTGTTCAAGCAAAGCACCTTGGCCGAGGTGGTGGACGAAGTGAACCGCTACCGTCCCGGCAAGCTGATCCTCAATGGCGACGCCTTGAAACACACGCGCGTGCAAGCGAGCTTTTCGCTCGACCGCCTCGACGACGTGATCGCCCTGATTCAGGATGCGTATGGCGCGCGCGTGACGCGGCTGCCGGGCGGCATCGTGCTGTTCGGCTAAGAGCAAAAGCCTGGCGCCAATTATGACATTTTCATGACCTTTTGCAGTCCCGGACCTTGTTCCCTGTCAATGCTGCTGGAAGCCGCGAATCTGTGCCTGCCGCCCGCCCCGTGCGTGCAGCGTGCCCTTTCGCGATATCGGTCAGCAACGGAACATGAAAAGGGAATGTCGCCATGCAGCGAAGCAAGTCGGTCACGAAACACGCATCCTCCTCCGCCATGGCGGGCAACCGGAGCGAGCGCCCGGTGCGATTGAAACCGCTGGCGCTGGCCATCGCCCTGCTGCTGCAGGCCGGTGGCGCACAGGCGCAGCAGCCGTTCAGTGGCGCCTGGTTCGCCGGCAAGGGGGCGCAGCAGGGCACGGCTGCCGCCACGGGACGCTTGCCGAATGGCCAGGCCATCATCGGGATGGACAATAAGCAGGCGCAGCAGCAAAAAGCCCATGCACAGCTGCAAAGTTCGCTGAACAATCTGCACCTGGCGGCGCGCGCCATCGCCGTGCAGCAGGCGGCCCAGCAGGCGGCGCGCCAGGCGGCCATCGCCGCCGGCTCGCAGGTGCCGGACGGCCTGGCCGAAGGCGGCTTGAAAGTCGACAGCAACAGCCTGACGGCCGGCTGGTTCAATGCGAATGGCCCCACGCAGGCGCAGGCCGACGGCAAGACCGTGGTGACCGTCAAGCAGACGGCCGACAAGGCGATCCTGAACTGGGAAACGTTCAATATCGGCCAGAATACCACCCTGCAATTCGACCAGTTGGGGAACTGGTCCGTACTCAACCGCGTCAACGATCCGCTGGCCCGTCCCAGCCAGGTGCTGGGCCAGATCAAGGCCGACGGCACGGTCATGTTGGTCAACCGCAACGGCATCGTGTTTACGGGCAGCAGCCAGGTCGACACGCGCAGCCTGGTGGCCGCCGCCGTGGGCATGAGCGACAGTCAATTCAAAAAGGGCATCTACAGCGAAACGCTGGGCTCGGGCTTCAAGCCCACGCTGGTCAACGATCTGGTGCTCAACGGCACTGTGGCCAAGCATGCTGACGCCACGGCCGACGTGGTGGTGCAGGCGGGTGCGCAGATCAGCACGCGCAAGCCGCAGACGGTGACGGAAGGCGGCGGCTACGTGCTGCTGGCCGGGCGCGAAGTGCATAACGGCGGCAGCCTGTCGGCACCGAACGGTCAAGTGATGCTGGCCGCCGGCGACAGCTTCGTCATCCGCAAGGGGCTGGGTACGGACGCCAACCAGACCTCGAGCACGCGTGGCAACGAGGTCGACGTCAAGTTCAATGCGCATAGCGTCGCCGGCAAGGTGACGAATGCCGGCCTGGTGCAGGCGCTCACCGGCGACGTCACCCTGACGGGCCGCGACGTGCGGCAGGCCGGCGTGTTGCTCAGCAGCACCAGCGTGACGACACGCGGCACCGTGCACCTGAAGGCCGACGGCAGCGAAGGCCTGGTCACTCTGGCCCCGGACAGCCTCACCACGGTGCTGCTCGACGACAGCGGCACCACCGCGCTGGACGTGCAGCGCGACGCGCTCATCAAGGACTCTGCCGTGCTGAGCGACGGTGCCTACAACCGCCGCGACCTGTCGCTGATCCAGATTGCCTCCGGGCGCGACATTGTCTTCGATACCGGTTCGCTCACCCTGGCCACCGGCGGCCAGGTGAATGCGCTGGCCACGCGCCGCACGCAAGTGGCGCGCGGCGCCAGCATCGACGTCTCCGGCGCCGTCGGCGTGAACGTGGCCATGGCCTCGAACAATGTGCTGATCAACGTGCAGGGCAACGAGCAGCGCGATGCGCCCGGCAACCGCGACAGCAAAGTTCTCAACAACACCGACCTGTGGGTCGACCGGCGCGACCTGGTACGCGTGGCCGCCGGCACGAATGGCTATCCTACCGACCGCTGGTACACGGGCGGCGGCTTGCTGGAAGTGAGCGGCTATCTCAACACCGGCGGCCACGGCATCGGCGAATGGGCAGCGCAGGGCGGCACGGTGGCGTTCAAGGGCGCCGAACTGGTCACCCAGGCCGGTTCCTCGCTCAATGTTTCCGGCGGCACTTTCGATGTGCAGACCGGGATGATTCGCCAGAGTTGGCTCAGCGGCAAGGATGGCCAGCTCTACAAGCTGTCGACCGCGCCCGGCGACATGCTGTATAGCGGTCTTTACCGTGGCTTCGAATCGCAGCACAAACGCTGGGGCGACGGCGCGACCGAGAATTTTGCCACCCCTCTGATCGGCGCGCGCGAGCGCCTGGAAAACGGCTATATCGTGGGCCGCGACGCCGGCCATGTCATCGTGGGCACCGGCTCCGCGGTGCTCGAAGGCGGCATTGAATCGAGCGTGTTCCAGGGCGAGCGCCAGAAGGCGGCGCGCGACGCCACCCTGGACAGCTACCGCCAGTCGCAGCTGGCAGGACCCCGCCATGGGCAATTGCTGCTGGGCCAGATCGTGCCGGTATTCGATGCCGCCAGCACACAGTTGCGCGACAACCCGACGGCGCTGCTGCAGTCGCTGCACGTCGGCATGGCCGGCACTGGCGGCGTGCCCGCTCCCGGCCTGCTGGACGCCATGCCCGAAAGCCTGGTCGGCAAGGCCTTCCTCGATGCCGGCTGGCTCAACGCCCAGCAACTGGGCGGCTTCAAGGCCTACGCCAAAGGCGGCATCGTAATCGATGCCGCCGTGCAAGTTGCTCCCGGTGGCGAGATCGCGCTGCATGCTCCCGACATCGCGGTGAATGCCGGCTTGAGCGCGCGCGGCGGCAGCATCGCCCTCGGCGACATCGTCAACAAATTGGCCAGCGGCGGCAACGGCTGGATCGACACCATCATCGCGCCGGCACCGAAGGGGCAAACGGCCGGCATCAAGGTCGCATCCGGCGTCACGCTCGACACCCGCGGCCTGTGGAGCCAGCTGCAACTGGACCCGGCCGACATTTCCGGCCTGCCGTATGTGAATGGCGGCACGGTGTCGCTGGTCGGCAGCGGCGCCGTCACCCTGGCGGCAGGCAGCGTCATCGATACTTCCTCCGGCGCGGCCACGTTGGCCAACGGCAAGCTGCAGGGCGGGCGCGGCGGCAACATCACCCTCAAGTCGAACCAGAACGACACCGATGGAAAAGGCTCGGCGGCGCTGGTGATGGACGGCGAGTTGCGCGGCTATGGCGTGAAGGGTGGCGGCACGCTGAGCATCGATTCCGGCATCGGCGTGGCCATCGGTGGCGGCGTGCTGGCCGAGAACGGCATCTTGCCAGCGGGCCAGGCCATGCCGGTGCACCTGACCCTGGCCAAGGCATTCACCATCAAGGCCGGCACGGTGCTCGACAGCGACTTCAGCTATATCAGCGAGCACCTCGCGCCCGGCCAGGTGCTGCTCGACCTGCCCGACTTCAGCGTGTCCCGTCCCTACACCCTGGCCGCCGCGTGGGTGGTGCCGCCGGCCTCGGTCAGCTGGGAATATATCTATATCGGCGCCACGAATGGCTATACCTATATGTCCGGCATGACCGTGCCGGCAGGCGTCACGCTGAACAGCGTGAGTGGCAAGCTCGGTTCCGGCTACCTGGTGCCGGCCGAAGCGTTCCCGAACGGCATGCCGGTCGCCGCCTACAATGCGACGGTGGCCGCCGGTACCGCATTTGCGGCGGACGTGACCCTCAATGCGGGCGAGCGCCTGCTGGCAGGTAATCGCGTGCCGCAGGATCTGGCCATCAAGCCGCTGCTGGTACTGGACAGTTCCCTGTTCCAGCGCGGCTTCGCGCACTACGACATCACCGGCCAGCAAGGCGTGCAGGTGGCGCAGGGCGCCGTCATTGACGTGGCGATGCCGGTGCTGCGCGCCGACCCGGCAGCGGCGCGCACGCTGGCCAGCGGTGCCGATTCGGCAGCCGCCCTGCAGCCGTGGCTGGCGCCGCTGTGGCAGGAAGACGCCGTCAAAGGCGTGCTGACGCAGCGCGCCGGCGCCGATATCGCGCTGGCGGCCGGCACCCGTAACGCCAAGGCGCCGCTGGTGATCGGCAAGGACGCCGCGCTGCGCGTGGACGAGGGGCAAAGCATCAGTCTCACCGGCAACGGCCAGGTCACGGTGGAGGGCAAGCTGAGTGCGGCCGGCGGGCGCATTTCCGTGCTGCCTGGTACGTTTGTTACCAGTAACGAGATCAACCGTCCGGATGGCAGCGCCAATGCCCAGTCGATCTGGATCGGCAATGGCGCGGTGCTCGACGTGGCGGGCCGTGCGGTCACCGCCACCGATGCCCAGGGCGGTGTTTACGGCCATGTCGGCAGCGGCGGCAGCATCGAGATCGGCGCCAGGCACAAGCCCGACGCCGCCCAGGTCGAGGCGGCCGACGCCTTTGTCGTGCTGCGTCCCGGCGCGCGCCTGGAAGCGTCCGGCGCTGCAGCCCAACTCGACCTGCCCGGCCAGGGCAGCGTGCTGGTGGCCAGCGACGGCGGCAGCATCGCGCTCAGCTCCTTCCGCGGCTTGTTCCTCGACGGCAGCCTGCATGCGGCAGCCGGTGGCGCAGGCGCGGCCGGCGGCACCCTGGCGCTGAACCTGGAAACACCGAACTATGGCATCGTCGGCAAGATCGACTTGAAGGGATCCGGCGTCGAAGACGCGGTGCGCGTGCCGCGCGAACTGCTGGTCTCGCGCCTGCAGGGCGACAGCGGCCTGGCCAGCGATCTGGTGGCCGGCGACCGCGATCCGGCCCTGCGCTACGGCGCGGCGCGCCTGGGCGTCGACCGCATCCAGGCTGGCGGTTTCGACCACTTGGCCCTGCTGGCCAATGGTTTGCTCAGCTTTGATGGCGATGTCGACCTGTCGCTGGGACAAAGCCTGCGCCTGACCGCCACCTCGCTGGCGCTGGGCGAGAAGGCCGGCGCCACGTCGCAGGTCAGGCTGGCGGCGCCGTACATCCGCCTGGCCGGCACCACCCGCACGCAAGCCGATGACCATCTGCTGCCCAACCCGGTGAACGGCTCCGGCAACGGCGGCGCGGGCGGCGGCAAGCTGGGTATGTCGGCCGTCGCCGACGCTGCGCGCCTGACCCTCGACGCCAGCTTGATCGACCTCGCCAACACCGTCAGTTTCGGCGCCAATGGCAGCATCGTGCAGAACGTCGCCAAGGACCTGGAAGTCAAGCGTGACGCCTTTGGCGAGCTGGAACTGCGCAGCAGCGGCGATATCCGCATGCGCGGCGACGCCGCGCTGTACACGCCTGGCAACCTGACCCTGGCGGGTGCGCAGATTTATCCCGTCAGTGGCGCCAAGGGCAGCGTGATCGTTGGCCAGCAGACGGTACTCAACGAGTACGGACAGATGGTACGCCAGTTCGATCCCGCCCGCAGCCTGACCATCGAGCGCACCGGCGATGCGTCCGCGCCGTTGCCGGCCATGCCGTACTCGGTATTCGGCTCGCTCGAACTGGGCGCGGCCACGGTGAACCAGGGTGGCGTGCTGCGCGCGCCCCTGGGCAAGATCATGGTGGGCATGAACGGTTCTGGCACGATGACCAGCCAGCTCAATCTGCTGCCCGGCAGCGTTACATCGGTCAGCGCGAATGGACTGGTCATGCCTTACGGCGGCACGCTCGATGGTCTCAGCTACATGTATGACGGCGACGACGTGGCCTACAAGGGAGTGGGCAACGATCCTGCGATCGTGCTCGCCGGTAAGAGCGTCGACGTGCGCAACGGCGCCGTGCTCGACATGACGGGTGGCGGCAGCCTCACGGGCGCAGCCTTCCTGGCGGGGCGCGGCGGCTCGACCGATGCGCGCCTCAATCCGCTGGTGCAGACGTCGGCCAAGGGCGGCTTCGTGCTGCCCCGCCTGGCCACCAACCCCGTCTATGCCATCGTGCCCGGACCGCAGGCCGGCTATGCGCCTGTGGTTGCCGAAAACGGCGCGGGCGATCCGGCGCTGGGCCGCCAGATCACCATCGGCGCCGGCGTGCCAGGCCTGGCGGCTGGCACCTACACCTTGCTGCCGTCGAGCTTTGCCCTGTTGCCGGGCGCCTTCCGCGTCGAACTCAATGGCCTGGCGGCCGGCGGCCTGCCCATGGGATCGGCCACGGCCATGCGCAACGGTTCGTATGCGGCCGCGGTACAACTCGGCATCAGCAACACCAGCCAGCGCGACGCGCTGTCGTCGCAGGCGCTGCTGACGTCGGCCGACGTGTTGCGCAGCTATTCGCAATTCAATGAAACCAGCTATGCCGATTTCGCTCTGGCCCAGGCGGTGCGCGACGGCGTGCCCCGTCCGCTGCTCGAACGCGACGCCAAGGCGCTGCACTTTGACCTGGTGTCGCCAGTGTTCAGCGGTAGCGTCGCCGTGACTGACGCGCTGCGCTTTGCCGGCAAGGCGCAGTACACGCCTGGCAAGGATGGCTTCGGCGGCAGCGCCCTGCTGCTGGGCGGCTACCTGCGCAACTATGAAATCCTGGGCAGCGGCGCCGCGCCCACCGCCGGCTTCGAAGGCACGTCGGTGAGCGTGGACGCCCTGAACGCCATCGCCGCGCCGCGTCTGGGCATCGGCGGCTTGCCAGTAGCTAATTACAATGACCCCTTCACCGGCCGCCAGCAAGCCAACGTGGCCCAGTTCCTGAGCGGCGCCGGTACGGTCGTGCTGCGCGACGGCGCGGTACTGCGGGCCGGCGAGGTCTTCCTGGTGACCAATACCAAGGCCGGCGGCATCATCATCGAGCAGGGCGGCGGCATCAATACGCTGGGCCGTGGCGCCGCCGCCTGGGATTCGTCGAATGGCTTCGTGTATGCGCCGGGCGCGTCCAGCGTGCTGGCCGTCTCGAATGGCCGGCTCGACATGCTGGCCCCTACCTTCAGCCAGGACCCGCGCAACGGGCCGGGCCGCATCGACATCGGCGCTTGCGCGCCGGGCGCCACCTGCAGCGGCGCGACGCCACTGTATTCGGAAGGCACGATTGCCGCCGCCACGGACCAGAGTTTCAACCTGCGCGACGCCGCCACTTACGGCACCCGCAACCTGGTGCTGGCGGTGGGCGGCATCAACGTTGGCAGCGAAGCGTCGCTGGCCGCGATGGCCGCGCGCGATGCGCTGCCGGCCGGGCTGACCCTGAACCAGGGCATCCTCGACCGCCTGCTGCGCGGCGACGCCAGTGCCGGTGCACCGGCGCTGAACAATCTGGTGATGACGGCGCGCGACGCCATCAATTTCTATGACAACGTCGAATTGTCGACCATCAACGCGAGCACGGGAAAATCGTCGCTGGAGCGGCTGGTGATCGGCACGCCGGCGATCTATGGCGCTGGCGGCAGCGACGCCGTGGCGCGCATCAAGACCGACGTGCTGGTGTGGAACGGCGCCACGACGGCGCCGGGCTTGCCGGCCGCCGAAGGGGCGGGCAGCGGCAAGGGGCACCTGCAGATCGACGCCCGCCAGGTCGAGTTCGGCTATGGTCCCAATAGCCGGCCAGACACCATCCACAGCCTGGACCGCTTGATCCTCGGCTTTGGCGATGTCGTCATCAATGCCGCCGAGCGCATCACCGCCAACCATAGCGGCTCGCTTTCGGTGTACCAGTCGCAAAGCGGCTGGGATACGGCCAGCAAGGGCTACCTGCGCAGCGGCGGCAACCTGAGCTTGAACACGGCGCTGCTGACCGGTAACGCCGGCTCGATCAACAAGATCAAGGCCGGCGGCGACATCCTGGTCGCCAGGCCATCCACGGCCAAGGACGCGCCCCAGGACGCGGCCACCCTGGCCGGCGCGCTGGGCGCGGAGATCGCGCTGGACGGGCGCAGCGTCACGCTGGACACGGCCGTGCTGTTGCCGAGCGGTAAGCTCACTGTCTCGGCCGAGCGCGACGTGCTGCTGGGCGACGCTGCCCGCCTCGACCTGGCCGGACGCAAGATCGCCTTCCACGACGTGAGCAAATACAGCTGGGGTGGCGACGTGGTGCTCGACAGCCGCGGCGGCGACGTGCGCCAGGCGGCCGGTTCGCGCATCGACATCTCGGCCGTATCGAACCGCGCCGGCAAGCTGACCGCCACGGCGCTGGGCCAGGAGGCCGGCACGGTGTCGTTGCTCGGCGGCATCGCCGGCGGCAGCAGCGGCCACTACGACGCGGGCGGCACCGACCTGCCGTTCGCGGCCGGCGGCGCCGACATCCGCGGCCAGCACATCGCGGATTTTGGCGGCCTCAATCAACGCCTGACGGATGGCGGGCTGGTCGGCAGCCGCAGCTTCCAGCTCAAGCAGGGCGACCTGGTGCTGGGCAACGAGCTGCGCGCGCGCGAAATCAATGTCTCGGTCGACGCCGGCCACCTGACGGTCAAAGGCACCATCGACGCCAGCGGCGAACAGGTGGGCAGCATCCGCCTGGCCGCGCGCGACGGCGTTCACCTGGCCGGCAGCGCCGTGCTTGACGCCCACGGCAGCGTGCTGCGGGTCGATAGCTATGGCCAGGTCATCGAGGCGCCGAACCGCGCCGTGATCGACATCGATGCAGGCAGCGGCCGCCTGGTGCTCGACGGCGGCGCGCGCATGGACTTGCGCGCCGGCACGGCCGGCAAGGCCGACCGGATCGCCTCGCTGGGCACGCTGGAGCTGAGCGCGCAACGCCTGGGCGGCGCCCGTGGCAACGACGTCGCCATCGACGCCGCCGGTCCGCTGGCCATCGACGGCGCCCGCGCCATCACGGTCAATGGTTTCTGGTCGTACAAGGACGCCCGTGCTGGCACGGAAACGACGGTTGACGGCCGCCCTTACCAGATCATCGACCAGGACTACCTGGACCGCAAGCACGACGACAGCGTGGCCTTCATGACGGGCGCCCTGGCGAATGGCGGGCTGATGAATGGCCGCCTGTCCGGCCTGCGCAACTACCGGGACGCCTTCCACCTGCGTCCGGGCGTGGCCATCCTCAGCGCCACGCCGGACGGCGACCTGCATGTCGATGGCGACATCGACCTGTCGGGCTACCGTTACGCCAGCGTCAATCCGCACACCGGACAGACCGCGGTGCATGGCTCGGGCGAAGCCGGCGCGCTGGTGCTGCGCGCCGGCGGCAAGCTGAACATCTTCGGCAGCATCAATGACGGCTTCGATGGCAAGGCCTTGCCGGTCACGCCGGACGACAATGGCTGGATGCTGGCCAGGGGCCGGGTGCCGTTCGGTGCCGACGTCATCGTGCCGCGTGACCAGCTGGTCACGCTGGCCGATGACACTTTCTTCCAGTCCGGCCGCACCCTCAATTACGACTTGCCGATGAAAGCCATGGGCATGCGCGCCGACACGGCGCTGCCGGCGCAGGCCACCTTGACGGCCGACCTGCAATTGCCGGCCGGAACCGTGCTGGGTGGCGCCGTGCGCAATGCGGCCGGCGCGGTGGTGTATGCGGCCGGCACGGTGCTGGCCAGCAACGTCACGCTGAGCAGCGGCATGCAGCTCGACGCTGGCAGCCGCCTGCCAGTGCCGATGCAGGTCGCCGCCATGACTTGGCCGGGCGGCGTGCCGCTGCCGTATCCGATCGGCGCGGTCAACGACACCCCAGCCAATGGCGTGGTCCTGGCTGGCGCGCTGACCTTGCGCAAGGGCGCGCTGGTGCCGAGCGAAACCTGGGTGCGGCTGCCTGGCGGCGCCGACTCGGTGGCCCTGCGTCCGGCCGATGCCGACGGCAACCAGGGCCGCAACTGGGCCCTGGCGCCGATGCTGGCCAGCGGCTCGCAGTCATGGTCGATGCGCCTGGTGGGGGGCGCCGATACACAGGCGGCCGATACCCGCGCGCTGCGCCCGGGCGCGCCGGACGCGGGGCTGCTGCTGACTGACCACCACTACAGCGCGGTCATGGGATTCAGCCTGCCGAAGGTGGCTGCGCCGCCGATCGAAGGCGTGGCGGGCAATTTCTACTGGATAGGCGACTCGGCGCTGTATGCCTACGCCGAGCCGGGCACCTTGATCAATGTCGACGATTACGGTGGCGTCGAGGCCGTGCTGGAATACAATAAAATGAACGTGGGCGACCTGGTGACCTGGCTGCCCGAAGGCGCCAGCTTCCCGATAGTGCCCTTGCCTGCGCGGCAACAGCTGTTCAGCGTGCTGCGTACGGGTACCGGCGACCTCGACCTCCTGGCCGGCGGTAACTTCAGCCAGAGTTCGCCGTACGGCGTGTATACGGCCGGTACCCAGGCGGCCAATGTGGCGGCGGCTTACCGGCTGCCGCGCGCGGCTGATCGCACGGGTTCCATCCTCGGTCCCGATGGCGGGGCCTTCAAGCCCTACGTTGACGGTGGCGCGCAAAGCCTGTACCAGGCCTGGTATCCGGAACATGGGGGCAACCTGCTGGTGCGCGCCCAGGGCGACGTGACCGGTGACCTGGTCGGTGTCAGCAGTCAGCGCCGCCAGGACGCGCTCGGCTACATGCGTCCGCAATCCGACAGCACCGCCATCGGCAACTGGCTGTGGCGCCAGGGGACCGGCAGTGCCGTCGCCCAGGCCGACGCCGTGCCTACCGCCTGGTGGATCAACTTCGGCAGCTACGTCGCCGGCGGCAGCAGCAGCAACCATCTGTACGAGACGCTGCCTGTGATGACCGGCTTCACGGGCATCGGCACCCTGGGCGGCGGCAACCTGGTGCTGGAGGCCGGCGGCGCCGCCGGCATGCTGTCGCCTCGCACCGACCAGTCCGGCCGCTACGTGGCGCGCAGCCAGGGCCTGAATTTGGTGGTGGCCAGCACTGGCCGGGTGGCGCCGGACGGTTCGGCGCTGACCTTGACCGGTGGCGGCGACCTGGACATCCGCATCGGCGGTGGCCTGAACCCGGTGGCCGAAGTACGTTCGTTCGCCACGCCGACGGGCGAGGTCACGCCGCAGACCCGCTATCAGGGCAGCCGTAGCGACCTCAACAGTACCTTCGTCAACCTGCGCGGTGCCATGCGCATGGCGGCCGGCTCGGTGGGCGGCATCGAGCTGCGCTTCGACAAGGGCGATAACCAGGAGTCGCGCGCCTACCAGGTCTACACGGCCACGTCGTCGATCGGCGGCGGCGGGCCGGTGCTGGTGCCGGGCGATTCCGGCGTGCGCATCGATACGCGCGGCGACCTGGTGCTCGGCGGCGTGGGCGACGCCGGCCGTGTCACGCAAATAAACAACGGCACGCCGTTCACCGCGCAAGGGGTGGCGCACGATGGCGAGGGCTACAGCTGGTTCTCGCTGTGGACGCCATCGACCGCCATCGACCTGTTCAGTGCGGGCGGCAACCTGACGCCGTCCACCGCCTGGATGGATGACCGCGCCAGCAGCAACCAGGCGTCCGCTGGCGGGCGCTTCGTGCTGCCGTCGCAGTTGCGCGCTGTCGCGGCCAGCGGCAGCCTTTATTATGGCAACTCGAGCCTGGGTGGTACGGACGGCTCGAGCGCCCCGCTGCGACCGGCTGAAGGCCTGCTGCTGGCGCCTTCGCCCGTGAGTCCGCATTTCACCCGCAGCACTGCGGGGCAGCTGGAACTGCTGGCCCGGGATTCGATCTACGCGGGCGGTTATGCGGTGACGGTGTCGGGCGCCGACCCGACCATGTTGCCCAGTCCTTTCAACCCGGGTTTCGCCGGCGTTTCCGGCGTTACCGATTACGGCGACATCTACACGCATAACGTGAACCAGAATGCGCAGGCGCCCGACCTGCTGTTCGTGTCGCGGAATGCGGGTGCTTCGCCGCAGCGTTATCCGCTGTTCACGATGACTCCGCCGACCGCGTCGGGCTATGCCGTGCAGGGTCAGCTTCCAGCGCGCTATTACGCCGTCGAGGGTGACCTCGTCGGACTGCGCATGGGATCGATCATCACGCGTAGCAATGGCAACGTGGAACGCTACAGTACCTGGTATGAAGGCGGCGGGCCGGTGGCCCTGCGCGCCGGACGCGACATTGTCAATTCCGGCACGGCGCTGGGCCTGGTCGACGGCGCGCCCGAGGGCTTGCTGGGCTGGAGTTCGCAGGTGGCGTACAACAACCCGGCGCTGCCGCTGCGTCCGACCCTCACCGTCAACGGCTCGGCGCGCGGCAATCTGTTGATTCACAGCAATCCGGACGATGTCTCGGTGGTCAGCGCGGGCCGTGACTTGCGCTACAGCACCTTCTATGTCGCTGGTCCCGGCACGCTGGAAGTGACGGCCGGGCGCGACATCTACATGGCCGACAAGGCTGAGCTGAAAAGTATCGGGCCGGTAGCCAAGGTCACGCCGGGCGACCGCAGCAGCGGCGCCGGCATCGTCGTCGCTGCCGGGGTGGGCGAGCATGGCCCCGATTACGCCGCCTTCGCCGCGCGCTACCTCGATCCGGCCAAGCTGAGCGAGCCGGGCAAGTCCCTGGCCGATCAGCCGGGCAAGGCGGTGGTCGTGTATGGCGGCCGTCTGGGCCTGGCCGACTGGTTGCGCACGGAGTTCGGCTACAGCGGCGACGCAGCGGGCGCGCCGGCCTTTCTGGCCGCGCGCCAGGCCGAACTTGACCAGGTGCGCCAGGGCGGCGCCAGCGGTGCCGCCAGGCGCGACCTGCAACGCGAGTACGGCTTGTCGAGCCAGTTGCACTTGGTCAACTGGCTGGAAACCCGCTATGGCGCCGGCCAGCGCAATGGCCTCGGACTGCGCTTTGACGCGGCCAGCATGGACGCACGCAAATTTTTCGCGGCCTTGCCGGCCGAGCAGCAACGGGTCTTCCTGCGCAACGTCTATTTCGCCGAACTCAAGGCTGGCGGGCGCGAGTACACGGCTGCCGGCGGCGTGCGCGAAGGCAGCTACCTGCGCGGCCGCGAAGCCATCGCCACGCTGTTCCCGAGCAAGGATGCGCAGGGCAAGCCCGTGACCTACGCGGGCGACCTGACCATGTTCAGTGGCGCCACCTACTATCTGGACGGCAGCGAGGGCGGCAGCACCAAGCGGCCGCGCAAGGGCATCAATTACCTGACCCGCGAACAGTATGTGCTTCAGGGCCAGAGCCATGCGCCCGTGTTCGACCTGGTCGATGCCGGCATCCACACCGACTTCGGCGGCAACATCGACATCCTCGCGCCGGGCGGGCGCACCTTGGTCGGCGTCGATGGCGGCTTCGTGCCGGGCGAAGGCTCGGGCGTGCTGACGCAGGGCGCCGGTGAAATCCAGATCTACGCCCGGGACAGCATCCTGCTGGGCCAGAGCCGCATCTTCACTACCTTCGGCGGCAACATCCTGGCCTGGTCTGCCGGTGGTGACATCAACGCGGGCCGCGGCTCCAAGTCCACCGTGGTGTTTACGCCGCAGCGCCGCGCCTACGACAGCATTGGCCTGGTCAGCCTGTCGCCGACCACGCCAAACACGGGCGCCGGCATCGCCACCCTGAATCCGATTCCGGAGGTGCCGCCTGGCGACATCGACCTGATCGCCCCGCTGGGCACCATCGACGCGGGCGAGGCGGGTATCCGCGTCTCGGGCAACGTCAACCTGGCCGCCTTGCAGGTGGTGAATGCGGAAAACATCCAGGTGCAGGGCAAGTCCACGGGCATGCCGGTCATTGCCGCAGTGAACGTGGGTGCGCTCAGCAATGCCAGCGCGGCCGCCTCGCAAGCCGTGACGGCGGCGCAGGACGTGCTGCAGCGCGAACGGGCCGCCACGCGCCAGGCGCTGCCGTCGCTGTTCACCGTGAAGGTGCTGGGCTTTGGCAACGAGCAGGCGGACGAGGGCGGTGTCGGCAAGCACAAGGGCGGTGAGCCGCAGGCGTCGAACTACCAGCCGGCCGGCGTGGTGCAGGTGCTGGGCGCGGGACCGTTGACGGCGCCGCAGTTGCAGGCGCTCACGCCTAACGAGCGTCGCGGCTTGCAGCCGTGACCGCTGTACGAGCTTGACGGGAGGCCATTCCGGCCGCGGCGCCAAGGTCGTGGCCGGAGTTTTATGAACATTTGATGACAAACGTCAGTTCGTGCGTGCGGCGTTCGTCTAGGTACTGTCTTGCCGAGCATAGCGTTCGGCGCCGCGATACCGGGTAGGGCAACCGTTTGATTTTAAGGTGAATGGAAGATGCGTGAGATGAAGAAACGAGGTAACGGCGCGCCGCAGGCACCCGCGACCGCCTTGAGCCTGCTGTGCCTGGCCATGCTGGCGCTGCCGGGCATGGCACGCGCCCAGGACGCCGTCCCGTCGGCCGCTCATGTGGCCGCTCCTGTGGCCGCGCCGGAACGGCAGGTGACGATCGAGGAATACCTGGTGCGCGGCAATACCGTGCTCGATGCGCGCGCCATCGAAGAGGCGGTCACGCCGTTCCTGGGGCCGGGCCG
>NZ_JAPUBT010000021.1 GCF_030397665.1 Janthinobacterium sp. SUN073
CATTTCCACCACCTGAAAGGCATTCATGGCCATCGAAACAACCGCCGCTGGCGGCGCACTGATTAAAATTTTCGGCATCCCGGTCCTGGCCGGCGCTGCCGCAACCTCACTGGGATTCATGTTCATGTGGCCAAAAACTGCCAAGGAAGCGGGCGTGCGCTTCTTCGTCACCATTCTCTTTTCCGCCCTGATGGGTCCGGCCCTGGTCGTGGTCGTGCGCAACTGGATGCCGGGCCTGTTCGACAGCGCGCGCGCCGTGGCCGTGCTGTACGGCAGCGACCCGGCGCTGGGCTTCCTGTTCATCGCCGCGCCGCTGATGGTTGCCGCCGGCTTGCCCGCCTGGTGGGTGCTGGGCGCCACGGTGCGCTGGTTCGACAAGCGCCGCGACAAGGATATCGGCGAGCTGGCACGCGACGCTGCCGCCGTCGTCAAGGACGTGCGGGGTGGCCTGTGAACCTGAGCCCACATTTCAGCCTAGCCGAACTGGTCGCCTCGCAGGTGGCCACCCGCAAGGGCATCGACAATGCGCCGGCGCCCGCCATCGTCGACAACCTCACGCGCCTGGCCGCGCTGCTGGAGCGGGTGCGCGCGCTGGTGGGCGCGCCCATCGCCATTTCCAGCGGCTACCGTTCCCCTGCGCTGAACAAGGCCGTGGGCGGCGCGGCCAATAGCGCCCACGTGCTGGGCCTGGCCGCCGATATCAGCACGGCCAAGCTGGCGCCCAAGGCCCTGGCCCTGCTGATCCGACAAAGCGATATCGCCTTCGACCAGCTGATCTACGAGGGAACGTGGGTGCATATCGGCCTGTCGACGGGCGCGCCGCGGCGCCAGGTGCTTACGGCCAAGTTTGCCGGCGGAGTCAGCTACGTGGCGGGCATCGTATGAGCGCCCTGGGCGCGTTGGCGGCCGGCGCCGTCAGTGGGATCTGGAAGGCGGTCGCCATCGTACTGGCCGCCGTGCTGCTGCTGGTGGCCAGCTCCACTGGCACCGGCTGGTGGCTGGCCGCCGGTGACCGTGACGCCGCGCGCGCTGCGCTGGTGCTGGAGCAGGGAGTAAGCGGGCAGCTACGCGCGTCGATCAGCGAGCAAAACCGCGCTATCGAGGGCATGGCCAAGGCAACCCTGGCGGCGCAGGAGCGCGGCGTGGCGGCGCAGGCGGCCTCTGCTGCCAAGGGTAAGAAGTACGACGCGGCCCTGGCGCAGGTTGCTAGCGTGCGCGCCACGACTTGCAACGAGGCTATGCCGGCCGTCAGGTTGCTGCTGGAGGGCGTGCGATGAAATGGATGCTTGTATTGGTGCTGGCCGGCTGCGCCAGCGCACCGCTGGCGCCGCAGCGGGTCGAAGTTCCCGTCTTTACACCATGTGTAAAGTCGATGCCGCATCGGCCGGCCTACGAGTTTGACCAGCTGGTACCGGCGGCGCCCGATGGCGAGATCGTCCTGGCGCTGGCGCGGGACTGGCCGCGCGGCCGGAAGTATGAAGTGGAACTGGAGGCAGTAATTGCGGGGTGCATTCTGCCAGATGAAAAAGCAGAGCGCTGATTGTCGCTGCGCTAACAGCAGCAATCAGCCGGTGGAGCCTGGTGAGTAGGCTTGGATTGCCTCATGGGAGGAATTCGACTTTACCACTAGGAGGTACACATTTTGGCATTACCCATCATCCCCTGGATCGGCGGCAAACGACGCCTGGCCGACCGCATCATCCCGCAATTTCCACCTCATACCTGCTACGTCGAGGTCTTCGCTGGCGGCGCCGCGCTGTACTTCATGCGGCCGCCCGCCGACGTTGAGGTGCTGAACGACGTCAACGGCGAGCTGATCAACCTGTATCGCGTCGTGAAGTGCCACCTGGAGGAATTCGTGCGCCAGTTCAAGTGGGCGCTGTCGAGCCGCGAGGTGTTCAAGTGGCTGCAGGACACGCCGCCGCATACCCTGACGGATCTGCAACGCGCTGCGCGCTTCTTCTACTTGCAGCAGCATGCCTTCGGTGGCAAGGTCGACGGGCAATCGTGGGGCACGGCCACCACCGCTCCGCCGCTTAACCTGCTGCGCATCGAGGAGAACTTGTCGGCAGCGCACCTGCGCTTGTCCGGCGCCTACATCGAGAACCTGGACTGGTACAAGTGCATGGAGCGCTACGACCGGCCGCACACGCTGTTTTACCTGGACCCGCCGTATTGGGAAACGGCCGGGTATGGCGTGGAGTTTGAGTTCGAACAGTACGAGAAGATGGCCGAGTTGATGGCCAGGCTGAGGGGCAAGGCCATCTTGAGCCTAAATGATCACCCGGACATCCGCCGCGTCTTTGCGCGTTTCCAGATGGACACGACTGGTATTCAGTACAACGTGGGGGGCGGTGGCAAGGCAGTCGAGCGCAAGGAACTGATTATTTACAGCTGGGATAAGGAGGCCGAACCAGCGGGCTTGTTCTAAGTCTAAGCGACCAGGTGTGCAGACGTCTGCACGCTTGGCCGATGTTTACTTTACAGCGTTTAAAGTTTGGATATACTGTATGCATATACAGTATATTGGAGTGTCGCCGTGCTTGTAATAGCAGCAAAATTGTATTCCGATCAAGGCGTGCCTTTGCCTCGGCACAGGGAAATTACCTTGCGCCATACGGCCGTAGGTAAGTTTTCGATGAACGAAGGCTATGAAAAAGACTTCGGGCGAATAGTGCGTGTGGCGAATTTATGGCCAATCGGTGACGGAGACTCCATACTTCCTACTTTGTATGACGCTGCTATTGTGTGGGTGGGAGATGGAAAGTTGCGGGTCCGTGGATTTGAAATCAACCCCATGACTATGGCTCATGTGGCAATGGCTTGGAGCGCGGAGATTGTGGCAGATCAGCGGCCTGGACGAGTGCTGGCGACACTTGATGGAGAAGCAGAGATTTCAGTGATCACCACTCAAGCGGATCTGGAAAAAGCGGTCGCGGCCCGAACTGGCCCTGCGCAGTGGAAGAGGTGAAATTTGATTGCGTTGGAAAATAAGAAAAGTCGTTGGAAAATGCAAAAAAAGGGTTACAAGCCGAAGCGTGTAACCCTTTGATTTTCCTACTTATTCTGTGGGGTGGCTGATGGGGCTCGAACCCACGACAACAGGAATCACAATCCTGGACTCTACCAACTGAGCTACAGCCACCACTGTCTTACTTACCTGTTTAGCTGTTTTGCTGAACAGGTGCCGAATTATACAAAGAACTCGGCGAAGTGGCAAATCTAAATGCAGTCTTTTTCAAAAAGCCGAAAGATTGCTGGAAATTGCCTCTCGCGACTCATACCTCCAGGTGTGTGACGGGCGGCTGCAAGTCCAGCAAACCGGCGAAGGCTTTCGCCAATGCTTCGACCTTGGCCGTCGTGTAGCCCTGCAGTCGCGGTGCGTCGTTGTCGATGCGACGCAGGCTTGCCGCGTCGAGCAAGCGGGCCAGCTGGCGCGCCACGGCGTCGCCGGTGTCCACCAGCGTAATCGTTTCCTGCGTATGCGCGCGCACCGTGCGGACGATGGCGTCCTGCACGAACGGGTAGTGCGTGCAGCCGAGCACCAGGGTGTCGACGCCTTGCGCCAGCATGGGCGCGATGTAGTGTTCGAGCATGGCGCTGGTGGCGTCCTGCGGGTCATTGCCCAGCTCGCACTGCTCGATGCGGTCGGCCAGGCCGATGCAGGGCTGCAAGATGAACGTGGCGCCCGTGGCGGCGCTCACCTGTTCGCGCAGGGCCAGCAGCTTGTCGCCGCGCAAGGCGCGTTCCGTCGCCAGCACGGCGATCTTGCCGTTGCGGCTGATGGATGCCGCCGGTTTCAGGCCCGGTTCGACGCCGACGATGGGCAGGTCGGGGTAGCGCGTGCGCAGCGCCTTGATGGCGGCGATGGTGGCCGTGTTGCACGCCACCACCAGCGCCTTCGCGCCTTGCTGCAATAAAAAGGCGGTGATGGCCAGCGAACGATCGACCACTTGCTGTTCCGTCTTGTCGCCATACGGCGCATAGCCGGAATCGGCAAAGTAAATCAGGTCTTCCTGCGGCAGCTGCGCGCGGATATGGCGCAGCACCGACAGGCCGCCCACGCCGGAATCAAAAATGCCGATGGGCGCGTCCGGGCGGGCAATGCTTGCAGTAAAAGTCATAGGGAACCGTTGAAGATAAAAAAACGCCGCGCTGATGTTGCCGCGCGGCGTCTATGGTAGAGCTTGTTTAAACGACCGTCACGGGAATCTTGCTGACGCTATTGAGTTGCTCGATCTTCGCCTGCCACTCTTTCGGACCCGTGTTGTGCACCGAAGTGCCCTTCGCATCCACGGCCACCGTCACCGGCATGTCGACGACGTCGAATTCGTAGATCGCTTCCATGCCCATGTCGGCAAAGCCCAGCACCTTGGCGTGCTTGATGGCTTTCGACACCAGGTAGGCGGCGCCGCCCACAGCCATCAAATAAGCCGACTGGTGGCGCTGGATCGATTCGATGGCGACGGGGCCACGCTCGGCCTTGCCGATCATGGCGATCAGGCCGGTTTTTTCCAGCATCATGTCGGTAAACTTGTCCATGCGCGTGGCGGTGGTCGGGCCGGCCGGGCCGACGGCTTCGTCGCGCACGGGGTCGACCGGGCCGACGTAATAAATCACGCGGTTTTTGAAGTCGACCGGCAACTCTTCACCCTTGGCCAGCATGTCCTGGATGCGCTTGTGCGCAGCGTCGCGGCCCGTCAGCATCTTGCCGTTCAACAGCAAGGTCTGGCCCGGCGTCCACGAAGCGACTTCTTCTTTCGTCAGGGTGTTCAGGTCGACGCGCTTGGATTTTTCCGTGTCCGGCGTCCAGTGCACTTCCGGCCACGACGACAGCGATGGCGGCGTCATGTAGGCAGGGCCCGAGCCGTCCAGCACGAAGTGGCCGTGGCGCGTGGCGGCGCAGTTCGGGATCATGGCGACCGGCTTCGACGCGGCGTGCGTCGGGTGCATCATGATTTTCACGTCGAGCACGGTCGTCAGGCCGCCCAGGCCTTGCGCGCCGATGCCCAGCGAGTTGATCTTGTCGCACAGTTCGATACGCAATTCTTCCAGCTTGTTTTGCGGGCCGCGCTGTTTCAGCTCAAACATGTCGATGTCTTCCATCAACACCTCTTTTGCCATCAGCATGGCTTTCTCGGCCGTGCCGCCGATGCCGATGCCCAGCATGCCTGGCGGGCACCAGCCGGCGCCCATCGTTGGCACGGTTTTCATGACCCAGTCGACCAGCGAATCGGACGGGTTCATCATGATCATCTTGGATTTGTTTTCCGAACCGCCGCCCTTGGCAGCGACTTTCACGTCGACGGTATTGCCTTCGACCAGTTCCATGTGCACCACGGCTGGCGTGTTGTCCTTGGTGTTCTTGCGGTCGAAATGCGGGTCGGCCACGATGGAGGCGCGCAGCTTGTTGTCGTCGAAGTTGTACGCGCGGCGCACGCCTTCGTTGACGGCGTCGGTGACGGTGCCGGAGAAGCCTTCGAAGCGCACGCCCATGCCGATTTTCAGGAAGACGTTGACGATACCCGTGTCCTGGCAGATAGGACGCTTGCCTTCCGCGCACATGCGCGAGTTGGTCAGGATTTGCGCGATCGCATCTTTTGCCGCCGGGCTTTGCTCGGCCGCGTAGGCGCGCGCCAGGTGCTCGATGTAATCAGCAGGGTGGTAGTAGCTAATGTACTGCAACGCTGCGGCGACGGATTCGATCAGGTCTTCTTGCTTTATGACAGTCATGGTGTTCTCGCGGTGGATAAGAAGGGTAGGACTCTTTGCTAAAAGCCCATGGCCGCCGCTGGCAGCCATGGGCTTGTTTTCTTTAGTGTGGTGCTCTGGCCTGGTTTTGCGTGACCGTCATGATGCGGTCCGTGTACGCAATCGCCATCGCCGACAGGATGAAGACCATGTGTATCACCGTTTGCGCGATGATCACTTCGATCTTGTACGAGTTGGCGTTGATGAAGGTCTTCAGCAGGTGGATGGACGAGATGCCGATGATGGCCATCGCCAGTTTCGTCTTCAGCACGGACGCATTCACATGCGACAGCCATTCCGGCTGGTCCGGATGGTCATCGAGGTGCATGCGCGAGACAAACGTTTCGTAGCCGCCGATGATGACCATGATCAACAGATTCGAGATCATGACCACATCGATCAAGCCCAGTACCACCAGCATGATGGTGGCTTCATTGAGCTTGGTCGGCAGGGCGCTGCCCGGTACGGCCACGGCCGTCAAGACGTGCTGCAGGGCCGCGTCATTGCCGAACACGGCGCCGATCAGGTCCGACAGTTCCACCCAGAAATGAAATACATACACGCATTGCGCGAGGATCAGGCCCAGGTACAGCGGCAGCTGCAGCCAGCGCGACATGAAGATGAAGGCGGACAGGGGATGCAGTTTGCTATGGGAGGGCTTTTGTAAGTGGTCGATCATCTGGAGTTTCCTGGGGGTAAATACCAATTTTTGGTATGCCCGACATTTTACACTTGCTGCTGATCACTGCGCATGCCCTCGATTTGGATTCTTGGCCTTGATGAAACACAAAGCGACGCCAACTAATTGACTTGTTATCAGTTTTTCCATCCAGAATGCTGGGCGGCGTACGCTTGACGCCCGTCGGCAGTGGCGATTATGGTTAGAATGGATCGAGGAAAACGCTGCATGTAAGGCGTCCGTAAGACAGCAGGAATATGGTGTTACCAAACAATTACTACACTGGAGACTAGCATGGCCGCTATAGAGAACCAAGGGCAGGGCACTGAGCAGCAGGGACCGGAAGAGTCGCGCGTATTTCAACCGTCGGCAGCATTTGCCGCACAGGCAACGATTTCCGGCATGGACGCTTACCGCGCCATGGTGGCCGATGCCGAACGCGACTACGAAGGCTTCTGGGCCAAGCTGGCGCGCGAAAACCTGAGCTGGAAAAAGCCGTTTACCCGCACCCTGAACGAAGACAACGCGCCGTTCTACAAGTGGTTCGAAGACGGCCTGCTGAACGTGTCCTACAACTGTCTGGACCGCAACATCGAAAATGGCCTGGGCGACAAGACGGCCATCATCTTCGAAGCGGATGACGGTACCGTCACCAAGGCAACATATACCGAGCTGCACGAAAAAGTCTGCAAGTTCGCCAACGGCTTGAAAGCCAAGGGCATCGCCAAGGGCGACCGCGTCATCATTTATATGTCGATGTCCGTCGAAGGCGTTGCCGCCATGCAAGCCTGCGCGCGCATCGGCGCCACCCACTCCG
This sequence comes from Janthinobacterium sp. SUN073, assembly GCF_030397665.1. GTDB lineage: Bacteria > Pseudomonadota > Gammaproteobacteria > Burkholderiales > Burkholderiaceae_D > Janthinobacterium. The sequence continues at coordinate 7,248 of NZ_JAPUBT010000021.1, forward strand.
TCGTGTTCGGCGGCTTCTCGGCGAAGTCCTTGCAGGAACGCATCATCGACGCGGGCGCCGTCGCCGTCATCACGGGCGACGAGCAATTGCGCGGCGGCAAGAAGCTGCCATTGAAATCCATCGTCGACGAAGCGCTGGCGCTGGGCGGCTGCGAGTGCGTGAAAAACGTCATCGTCTACAAGCGCACGGGCAGCGACTTGCCGATGGTGGCCGGCCGCGACACGTGGCTGCACGACCTGGTCGAAGGCCAGAGCGCGCAATGCGAGCCGGAATGGGTCGATGCCGAGCACCCACTGTTTATCTTGTACACCTCGGGTTCGACGGGTACGCCGAAGGGCGTGCAGCATTCGAGCGGCGGCTACCTGCTGTGGGCCGCGCTGACGATGAAGTGGAGTTTCGACATCAAGCCCGACGACGTGTTCTGGTGCACGGCCGACATCGGCTGGGTGACGGGCCACAGCTACATCGCGTACGGCCCGATGGCCGTGGGCGCCACGCAAGTGGTGTTCGAAGGCATCCCGACCTACCCGAACGCGGGCCGTTTCTGGGAAACCATCAAGAAGCACAACGTCAGCATCTTCTACACGGCGCCGACGGCCATCCGTTCGCTGATCAAGGCGGCCGACGTGGACCCGAAAGTCCATCCAAGCAACTACGACCTGAGCAGCCTGCGTTTGCTGGGCACGGTCGGCGAGCCGATCAATCCGGAAGCGTGGATGTGGTACTACAAGCATATCGGCGGCGAGAAATGCCCGATTGTCGATACCTTCTGGCAAACGGAAACGGGTGGCCACATGATCACCCCGTTGCCAGGCGCCACGCCGATGGTCCCTGGTTCCTGCACCCTGCCATTGCCGGGCATCATGGCCGCCATCGTCGACGAAGCGGGCCAGGACGTGCCGAACGGCCAGGGCGGTATTTTGGTGGTGAAGCGTCCATGGCCATCGATGATCCGCACGATCTGGAACAACCCCGAGCGTTTCAAGTCCAGCTACTTCCCGGAAGAACTGGGCGGCAAGATGTACCTGGCAGGCGACGGCGCCATCCGCAACAAGGAAACGGGCTACTTCACCATCACGGGCCGCATCGATGACGTCTTGAACGTGTCGGGCCACCGCATGGGCACGATGGAAATCGAATCGGCCCTGGTAGCCAACCCGCTGGTGGCCGAAGCGGCCGTGGTGGGCCGTCCTGACGACACGACAGGCGAATCGATCTGCGCCTTCGTGGTGCTGAAGCAGGCGCGTCCGACGGGCGAGGAAGCGAAACGACTGGCGCTGGAGCTGCGCAACTGGGTCGGCAAGGAAATCGGCCCGATCGCGAAACCGAAGGAAATCCGTTTCGGCGACAACTTGCCAAAAACCCGCTCCGGCAAAATCATGCGCCGCCTGCTGCGCGTGCTGGCCAAGGGCGAGACGATCACGCAAGACGTTTCGACCCTGGAAAACCCGGCCATCCTGGATCAGTTGAAAGAAACGTCCTGATGTTGCTTGGGTAGCCGAAACCCAGAGCAATATCTGGGGTCGGACCCTCAGGGTCCGACCCCAGTCCTTACCGGGTTACTGTATGGCGCTACTTTTACCCCAGGGTAAATAACTTTGGCAGTCCGTAGAATCTTTGCTATAATCTGCGGCTTCGCGACAAGCGATATGCAGTACACAATGTGAGCAAGCAAGACGCGCGCATTGCCTTCAGGAGAGATGGCTGAGCGGCTGAAGGCGCACGCCTGGAAAGCGTGTATAGGGTAATACTCTATCGGGGGTTCGAATCCCCCTCTCTCCGCCACAGACGAAAAAGAAAAAGCTACCCTCGGGTAGCTTTTTTTTTCGTCTGTACGCGGAGAGAAGCACGCCCCCTGCGGGGCGTGCGCGGGGGATTCGAAGGGTCGGGCCTACCGGCCCGGCCCTCTCCGAATCTACTGGCTGCTGCCGCTGCGCGGCAGCTCCGCGCGCCGCAAGCGCGCGTTCGTGGTCCTAATTAGGTTTCGACTGAGCAAGCTTCTACTGCGCCCAATACGAATGGCGGACCTGCGTCCAGCACCAGAGGCGACATCTTGCGCATGTTTATCTGCGAAATGTGCGGATTGTAGAGGCTTCTGCGTTCAGTAAGCTGGACCTAAATTTATAGGCTCCAAAACCGGCGCTGGCCGCGACCAGGCCTAGTCCATAGAAGCCGAGTCCCCAGCCGTCTCCGATCTGCATGCCTAAATATTTGTTGAAAACCATAGGGAGAAAGTACACCAAGGCAAAGCCTACGATGCCGAAGATAATGAACCCCATTTTTGAAGCCTCCGCCAGTTCCTGACTTGTTGCGCCATAAGTGATATCACCGCGACATCCTTGGCAAACATATGCTCCGATGTTGAATTCGTAATGACAGAGACCGCAGCTACTTGTTTTATGCCCCAATTAATTCCCCAGTGAAAATGTTGATATATGGAAATTATCATAAGTTGCATATGATTTAATTGTCAAGTGCCATTCGAGAGGACGCGATCAATTAGGTACTCCTATGGGAGGGCCGGGTCAGGTCCTCCATTTGGACACGGGATGATGCATTGAGCACTGCAGAAGCCAGCTCAGCCAGAGCCATGACCACACGCCTTCAGCGCGCGAAGCTGCCCGCGCCTGCGTAGCGGGCAGCAATTGCTCGATTCGAAGAGGGCCTGTAGGGTTTGTCCCTTCGAATCCCCTGATAGGCTATGAACTCATGCCGACGAAGACCTAAAGGCTTCTACGGCACCCAAAGCATCAATCTGTGTCCAAATGGCGGACCTGACCCCGGTACGCGTGGTTCTAATTAGGTTTCGACTGAGCTGGCTTCTACGGCGCTCAGCGCATCAGTCTGTGTACGAATGGCGGACCTGACCCCGGCTCGACAACATGAGGGAGTTACCATCTGTTAGACTAAGGATTGAGGATGGCACAGAATTGTTTTTCTCTAGCTTAACGTGTAAATCCCACCATTGCGAATCCATCCCGTGAACTCAAGAAGCATCTCCCGTCAAAAAACTACAGCCTCACCAAGTAAGCTTGAGGAACCACCCACGACGCGGCTTTCTTGTGCAAAAAGATCATCCGTCGAGCGCAAAGGTATTCATGCATGGCACCCATATTACGCAGGTTACTCAGAAGCATTTGTTGACAGTGCATTGGATTTTCTCAAGGTAAGGCCCTGTGATTTAGTTCTAGATCCATGGGGGGGGAGTGGAACTACCGGAATCGTTGCGTCTCGTCGCGGCATTCGCTCAGTGTCCATAGATATCAACCCAGTCATGGCAAATTTTGCAGCTGCTAAATCAAACGAAGTATTGCTGAAAAGTAATATTATTAAGGATTTCTTTAATTCAGCTATATGGAATGGAAAATCAGCGACACAACTGTTGGAAGATGAAAACATCTATTCGCCAGAAACTGAGAAAATTTTACATTCACTTTTTAGTTCGATTTCCGTTTTTGATAAGCCCTGCAAGGGTTCCGAGGTTCCATCGATTTGTACGCAATATGGTTCCGCTGTAGTCTTACAACCAGTTGCGGCTTTCTGTCGCGCTGTTGCATTTGTTGCTCTGCGAAAAAAAATGAATGGGCTGCGTCTAACAAATCCAACATGGGTTAGAAAAGTTAAAGATCCAATTTGTATCAGTGAAAATGATCTGCTTGACAGTCTTAAGGAAACAGCAAATGATATGCTGGGTGCTCTAGCTAATTTTTACGAAAAGTCGACTTCGACTTCGCCACTTTGGTCTTTGAACGGAAATGCGAAGAGTATTGCACTTGAGTCCGCAAGTGTGGATTACGTCATTACCTCACCTCCCTACTTAACGCGCATTGATTACGCAGTATCAACGTTGCCAGAGTTGCATCTTCTTGGTGGGAGGGATTTTCTTCGTGAGGTTCGCCACAAGACAACGGGCGCGCCCGTGATTACTAGTCACCTTAAACTTCAGTCCCCAGAATGGGGAGAGATTTGTAATGGTGTTTTAGATTCAATAAGGAAACATCCAACGCAAGCAGCTGCGGGATATTATTGGAAAAATATTACTCAGTATTTTATGGATATTGATATTTCTCTAGATGAAATAAGGCGTGTTTTGAAGCCAGGAGGAGCTGCATTGTTAGTTGTGCAGAGCTCTTATTTTAAAGATATTGAAATTCCATTGGGTGAAATTTTTGTTCAAATGGCAAGTGAAAAAAAACTATCGGCTCGAATAGAATCTAGAAGTATTGTTAAGGGTCATATGGCCCACAAAAATACCAAATCGACAATTTATAAAAATAATAAAATATATTTTGAAGACGCAGTTCTCATAGAAAAGCCATACGGTGATTGTTAATTTTTAATTAGGAGCTGTAATGAGTATATTGGACGAAATTGACATGTATCGTCAAGAAATTTCTACGGATACATACAGCACTACTTGGCGAGAAATAGTGGGTCAATTCAAAGATGGCGATTTGAAAATTGATCCGGAGTATCAACGCCTATTTCGTTGGGATATTGATCAGCAAACTCAATATATTGAATCTATTTTGCTTAATATTCCATCGCCTCCATTATTTTTGGCAACAAATCCAAATGGTGCTTTTGAAGTCATTGATGGTTTGCAACGGGTAAGTACATTAATTAAATTTTTTAGTGATGAAATTTTTTCGGCAGAACAACAGGCGGCAGTTCTAGATAAATCTGAGCCAGATAATGACCTAACTACTGCTCTTGTTCTGGCAGAAGGCCCAATTATAAAAAGCCTTGAAGGTTTTAGTGCTACTACTCTACCAGAGGCTCTTGTTAGAACAGTACGTTATGCTCGTATCACCGTAATTTTACTTGAAAAAGAATCGTCTTCTCGAGCGCGATACGAGGTCTTTAAAAGGCTGAATAAACAAGGATCATTACTTTCTGATCAAGAAATTCGCAATTGTACAGCTAGATTGCTTGGTACTGAATTTCCGACGAAACTTCGAGAAATTAGTAAAACAAAAATCATTCATGAAGCTCTCCTCTTGTCGACAGAAGAAGAGAAAAAAATGAAAGTTGATGAAATGATATTGAGGCTTCTGGCATTTAGTAACGATAGCACGCAACCTAAACACAATGTTAGCGAATTTTTAGATGAATTCATGGCATATGCCGCTGAAGGGAAATTTAGAATCGACCCTAAAATTGAAGATCGCATAATTAAAACTTTCGAAATGATCTATCAGGCAGTTCCAGATGGGAAAGCGTTTCGATTCCAACGTGGTGGTTTTAGTTCTAATCTCTACGATGTTGTCGCTACAGGGGTTTACGCAAACTTGGAAACCTTAACCAGTGTTGAAGTAAAAAAACGTATCGAATTATTACTTGCGGGTGAAGAAATTAAAGATGTCACTGGTGGTGGATCAAACTCCAGAAAAAAGATGACAGGACGTATTAATCTTGGTCGCACGTGGTTTGCGAATTAATATGTTTTCACCCATCAAGAGACAAGCGATTGAGCAAATTGATTTTCTGCGGGATGATTGTAAACGGTTATTAGATGAAATGTTTGCGATCTGTCCAGCTGATGCTGATGGTCACTATTCTAGTGCTTTCAGAATTGTTGCAACCCCTTTTTTGTACGCGGTATGGGAGCGTTGTTTTCGTACGAGTTTTGGCATCATGGCGATGGTGGTCAGGCAAGAAGCTAGCCATCCAGCAGTGATGAGTTTTGAGCAGGCAACTCTATGGCTCCAAAGAGAATCCTTTGTTACCAGTTTTATTGCCAAGCTTCACAGTAGAACTTCTAACCTAGATGGTACACCGACCAGAAAAGCCATCAATTCTGGAAGTTACCGGACGCTTGTTGAATTTTTGTCAAATTTAATAGGTTGGCATAATCATAAATTGCAAAATATTCCGCTTGACTCGGATTTGGTAATGACTTTTTCAAATGTAAATGTAGCTGTTCTTGATGCAAATGCACAGGCGATTGGTCTTTCCTTATTGCCCGAGTTTGTTGAATTTCGTAAATGTATAGGCCGGCTTGATGATTTGGTTGGTCGACGAAACGATATTGGCCATGGTACGCTTGCATCACCACCTGGTGCTAGGGAGTTCAAGGCGTTATCGGAGTTGGTTTCTGATCTATTGGTCTCGAAATTTTGCGAAGTGGTCCAGACTTGGATTCTATATAAATAGAGTGAGAATTAGTCTAGCTGATAATTTTCGACAAAACATTGTTAAATCCATTGGATCAGGTCCTCCATTCGTACACGGGCTGCGGCATTGGGCACGGTAGAAGCTCGCTAAAACCAAGAACGCACGCTCTCGGCGTGCGAAGCGGCTCGCGCAGCAGGCCGCAGTTGGTCGATTCGAAGAGGGCCAGTAGGTCCGACCCTTCGACTTACCCGCTAGGCTATGAACTTATGCTGACAAGGGCCTAATAGATTTCTAGGCCCACAAAGCATCAGTCCGTGTCCGAATGGCAGCCCTAGCCCTAGGCCGCTGCTGGCTTCGCTACCGCCGGCTTGCCCCGCGAGCGCGGTTTCGCAGCCCCCGCTTTTTTAGAAGCGCCACCCACCGCATCCCCCTTCCCAGCCCCAATAACCTCCGCCACCAGCCGCACCCCAAGCGCACCCAGTACGCGGGTCATGGTTTCCATTCGCGGCTGACTATTCGGCCGCAGTGCCTTGTACAGACTCTCGCGACCCAAGCCAGCCGCCTTGGCGATTTCGCTCATGCCGCGCGCACGCGCGATATCGCCAATGGCGGCGGCAAATATGGCGGCGTCGTTCGTTGCCAGTGCTTGCGTGATGTAGGCAGCGGCTGCCTCATCGCTGGTGATGTATTCCGCTGGGTCGAAGTCTTCCAGATCCAGCCCTTCAAGGTCGGACAGCGTGATGTTGTGCTCAGTCATGATGCTCCTCCTGTATTGCTTCGGGTTGCTATTAATTTTTCGGTTTTGCGGCGGATTTCGCTGCAGCAGACTTCTTCAAATCTGTGACCATCTGCCTGGCCTTCTTGATGTCGGCAGTCTGGGTGCTCTTGTTTCCGCCCAGGAGCAACACGATCATGTAGCCTTCAACTTCGATGAAGTAGACACGCCAGCCTGGCCCTGCATCAATGCGTAATTCACGCACGCCGCCACCAACTGCCTTCACGTCACCCAGCCCATTTTCCAGCCGGACGATGTGCTGGGCAATGATTGCCCTTGTCTTGTCGTCCTTGATATCAGACAACCAGTTGCTGAAGTACTTGGTTTTTTTGACCGTCTTCATGAAAACATTGTATTCACTCGAATACAGATGCGCAATCAAATTTGCGTAAGCCTTACTCCCCCGCAAACCTTGTCCCTTCTCAACTCCCCCTCAGTTTCCCGCATGTATCGTAAGCCTCTCCCACCCCCCCGGAGAGTCCCATGTCCTACACCTATCCCAAAGTCGACGACCTGGAAAAAACCACCATGGTTGGCAATCATCAATGTGTCGCGCTGGTTCGCCATTACGCTGGCGCGCCGGCCACGTTGGCCTGGAAGCAGGGGGAGGCAGTGCTGGGGAATCGCTTGCTGCGCAAAGGTACGGCCATTGCCACGTTCATCAACGGTAAGTATGCGAATCATCAGCAAGGCAATCACGCGGCCCTGTATATGGGGCAGGCGCTGGATGGGATCATTGTCATGGATCAGTGGTCGGGCAAGCGTCTGGGTATCGTGACTTCGCGCACCGTGCGTTCCAAAGGCCAGTACAAGAATGGCTTGCATATCGATCCCAGCAACAATGCCGATGCTTTTTTCGTCATCGAATAGGGGGAGATTCCATGCAACATACACGTTTGTTGACCGGCGCCGCCTGCTGCCTTTTCCAGGTGCTCGCGCAGGCTGCGATGCCCGTCTCTTATGCTTGCCGGGAGAGCGTGCCTGCGGCATCGATCAGCCTGAATGCCGTGCCGGCAGGCTGGACACCGTATATCGACAGCCCGCTTTACCTGAGTGCCGCAGCGCCGATCGATGGCGCACCGCAGCGCAGGGGGCAGCTGGTGCCGAGCGGGGAGCGCAAGAAGAAAGGGAAAACGACGCTCAGCTACCGTCTGGAAGGCCGCTATCCAGACGGCAAGTGGCTGCAATGCAGCTACGGCGTGCATGGGGAAGTTACGCTGTCGAGGAGAATGGACGACAGCGTCAGCCTTTGCCAATTCACCTACAGAAAAGGCAGCAAGGCCGGGCAGAACGAGATCGATATCGACTGCCGGTAAGTGAGTTGGTATCAGCGCTATTGCTGGGGGGATCGCAGGCCGCAAAGCCGATGCGCCTGCGGCTGTGCATGTCGGCTTACGCGTTCGCTAAGCCGACATGCGAAACTGCCACCCGCCCGCAGCGCAGACGCAAAAAAACCCGCCGAAACGGGTTTTTCACTCTACAGCCAAACCAAAAGCTTAGAACTGGTTCATGGTGTTGTCTTTACCAGCCGCTTTCAATGCCGCTTCGCCGCTGAAGTAATCCTTGTGATCGTCGCCGATGTCCGAGCCGGACATGTTTTGATGTTTCACGCAGGCGATGCCCTGGCGGATTTCCTTGCGCTGCACGCCGGCAACGTAGCCCAGCATGCCCTGGTCGCCGAAGTATTCCTTGGCCAGGTTGTCGGTCGACAAGGCGGCCGTGTGGTAGGTCGGCAGGGTGATCAGGTGGTGGAAGATGCCGGCTTCGCGGGCCGAGTCGGCCTGGAAGGTGCGGATTTTCTCGTCGGCCGTGATCGCCAATTCCGTCTGGTCGTATTCCACGCTCATCAGCTGGGCGCGTTCGTAGGCGGACACGTCTTTGCCGTCGGCCTTCATGATGTCATACACCTGCTGGCGGAAGTTCAGGGTCCAGTTGAACGATGGGCTGTTGTTGTACACCAGCTTGGCGTTCGGGATGACCTTGCGGATTTCGCTGACCATGCCGCCGATTTGCGCGATATGCGGTTTTTCCGTTTCGATCCACAGCAGGTCGGCGCCGTTTTGCAGCGAGGTGATGCAGTCGAGCACGCAACGCTCTTCGCCGGAACCGGCGCGGAACTGGAACAGGTTGCTTGGCAGGCGTTTTGGACGCAGCAGCTTGCCTTCGCGCTTGAGGATGACGTCGCCATTGCCCAGCGCATCGGCCGACACTTCTTCGCAGTCGAGGAAGGAATTGTATTGGTCGCCCAGGTCGCCTGGTTCATTGGTGACGGCGATCTGCTTGGTCAGGCCGGCGCCCAGCGAATCGGTGCGGGCGACGATGATGCCGTCGTCCACGCCCAGTTCCAGGAAGGCGTAGCGGATGGCGCGGATCTTGGCCAGGAAGTCTTCGTGTGGCACCGTGACTTTACCGTCCTGGTGGCCGCATTGTTTCTCGTCCGATACCTGGTTTTCGATCTGGATGCAGCAGGCGCCCGCTTCGATGAACTGTTTCGCCAGCAGGTAGGTCGCTTCGGCATTGCCGAAACCGGCGTCGATGTCGGCGATGATGGGCACGACGTGGGTGATGTGGCCGTCGATCTTGGCCTGGATCGCTTGCTTCTCAGCACCTTGGGCCGCGTCCAGCTGACGGAACAGGCCGCCCAGTTCGCGGGCATCAGCCTGGCGCAGGAAAGTGTAGAGTTCGCGGATCAGGCTGGTGACGGCGGTTTTTTCATGCATCGACTGGTCTGGCAGCGGGCCGAACTCGGAGCGCAGGGCGGCGACCATCCAGCCGGACAGGTAGAGGTAGCGGCGGTCGGTGCTGTTGAAGTGCTTCTTGATCGAGATCATCTTCTGTTGACCGATGAAACCGTGCCAGCAACCGAGCGACTGGGTGTACTTGGATGGGTCCGCATCGTAGGCGGCCATGTCGTTGCGCATGATCTTGGCCGTGTAACGGGCGATGTCCAGGCCGGTCTTGAACTTGTTCTGGGCGCGCATGCGGGCGGCGGACTCGGGATTGATGGCGTTCCAGGCGCTGCCTTGTTGCTCTTTCAAACCAGCAACAGCTTTGATGTCGTCTTGATATTGGGACATGTGAATCTCCTAAAAAGAAAAGCTATGTTTGAGAAAATCGCCGAGTGCGCCACAACGTCTTGTCGAAGCAAACTGCATGACTAAATAGTAGGCCGATTCACGTCGATGTTCAAGTCTTATATAAGACATATAACTTAAATTAAGTCTTTGTTTTTCAATGGCTTAATTATGATTTTTCATGATGTGAAATGAATTTTCAAAAAGTGAGAGCATCAATGGCTGAGTCTGCTGTTTGAAATTTCGCGATGTGAAACGTCTTTTCAGAATTTGGTGCAGCGCGACAAATCGGGGCGAAAAAAAACCGCCCGAAGGCGGCGTTGGCCGGCGTGTGGCTCCGTGCGGTATGGTTTGGCGCAGTTGGCCAGCCGGGCGGGCCTTATCGTGCATGGCATTCACCCGCAGCCAGATGGCGGATGCGACCTGGACCTGGCGCTCAGCGCACTCCTGCCACCGGCCGATTCATGCTATTGCCGTCTGCATCCAGGGACGGTGACTCGATTGCGCCGGCAGTCAATTCTGACAGCGGTAGCGAGTACAAAATATGCTCGTCTCCAACAGCGATCTTTGTGGTCACCATCAACTTGTCGTCCTCAATGATTACATCTTTAAATCTGTAATGAAAAGCAACTTCATCCGGCGGCGTGACGAGGATGACGCGGTCGAAAATTGTTTCTCCCTTGTTGCTCACGTGCAGCTTCAACGTGAATGCATCAAGCGTCATGCTGCAATCGAGGCGGCACCTTATGCCGGCATGGCGGAAATTTTTGTCTTTGAATGTCCATGCATTGCGGTAGCCGCCAGCCTTGAATGCATCCAGCCATCGCAGCAAGTCGTCGAGCGGAATGGCAAATTCCGACGCCGCCCGCGTTAGCCCGGTGACCAGAAGGTCGATGTAATACGCGGCAAGCAGGTGGGCAGGGATGGCACGGCAGCGGTCGATGTCAAAGACGACAGGCACCGCCAGGGCATTGCTCGACACGAGATACATTGCGCGCAGCGGGGCGCTGCAGCCGATGATGCAAATTTTATTAAATTTTTCACAATTGAACTTGAATGTTGCCAGTTGGCGTTCAAGGAAATTGCAGATATGGCGAGTCTGATCCCGGATGATGGCCACGTCTTGCGCGCGGCCCTGGAACTCCACCAGGTCGGGGTAGAGGTAAATTTGTTTTAATATCATGATCCGCTTGTGAAAGGTAACGTCAGCGATGCAGATTAACGGTATGGATTTACCCGTCGAGTATATTGCTTTTGCAGCAATATATCGGAATGCGGCAGGATTTTGCAATTTGAGACTGAAGGAGGAGCTCGATTCTTTCGGTCGCACCTTGCAGACGGAATTGGCTCACATCTATACGGATGCCGTCGAATTGACTGCCCGGACAGCACAGCTTGGGGCGTATTTCGTCGGTGATGGCTGCTATGGGGAGCCTGGAAGCGACAGTGCCGGCCCTGGAGCCATGCCGGACATCGTTGATTTTACAGAAATCATTTGTTTCGGCATGGCCGGTGACGGCAGTCAATTCTGTTTCGACTACAGAGGGGGCCGCAGCGCGCCCTCTGTCATCTTGTGGGACGATGACTACTGGCGAAAGATTGCAAACTCCTTTGAAGACTTCCTGTTGCTATTTTCTAGATAGCTTACCGGGGCAGTTGCCGCAGCGCACGAGGCAAGCCCGTGCGCTGCGCGAATCTACCGTCCCACGGTCTGTCGCTGGTCCTTGATGAACAGCGCCGTCAGCATGCCCACCACGCACACGCCGATCACATAATAGGCGGGGCCCAGCACGTTGTTTTTCAGCATCAGGGTCACGACCACGGGCGTCAGGCCGCCGAAAATCGCGTACGACAAGTTGTAGGAAAACGACAGTCCCGAGAAGCGCACCTGGGCCGGGAACGCTTGCACCAGCACGTAGGGCACGGCGCCGACGACGCCGACGAACAGGCCCGTCATGGCGTACAGGGGCAGCAGCAGGTCGGGACGGCTGCCGACGGTGGTGTAGAAAATATACGTGGAAATGGCCAGCAGCACGGAACCGACGAAGATCACGCGCTTGCCGCCCAGGCGGTCGGCCAGCATGCCAGCGATGATGCAGCCGAAGGCCAGGCACAGGGTGGCCACGGTATTGGCCACCAGGGTGGTGCGCGGGGCGATGTGGTGGATCTTTTGCAGCAGGGCAGGCGTCATCAAAATGACGACGACGATGCCGGCCGACAGCATCCAGGTCAGCAACATCGACACGGCGACGGCGCCGCGGTGGCTGCGCACCACGGATTTCAAAGGCATTTCCGTGGATAGCGCCTTGCGCTGCTGCATTTCCGCAAAGACGGGGGTTTCATGCAGCCAGCGGCGCAGATACATGGCGCCGAAGCCGAAGAGGCCGCCCAGCAGGAACGGATAGCGCCAGGCGCCATCGGTGATTTCCGCCGGCGTGTAGAGAGTGTTCAAGCCCGTCGCGACGAGCGAACCCAACAAAATACCGACAGTCAGGCCAGCCGTCAGCACGCCGCAGGCAAAGCCCGTGAAACGGCTGGGCACATGTTCGGACACGAACACCCAGGCGCCCGGCACTTCGCCACCCACGGCCGCGCCCTGGAAGATGCGCATCAGCAGCAACAGCAGCGGGGCGGCCAGGCCGACGGTGGCATACGTCGGCAACATGCCGATCAGCAGAGTCGGCACTGCCATCATCAGGATGGAGAGGGTGAACATGCGCTTGCGGCCCAGCAAGTCGCCGAAGTGGGCCATGACGATGCCGCCCAAGGGACGCACCACGTAGCCGGCGGCGAAGAGGCCGAAGGTTTGCAGCAAACGCAGCCATTCCGGCATTTCCGGCGGGAAGAACAGCTGGCCGATGGCGTTGGCAAAGAAGACGAAGATGATGAAATCGTAGAATTCCAGCGCGCCGCCGAGGGCGGCCAGTGACAGGGTCTTATAGTCTTGTTTGGTGAGGGGACGGCTTGCGGCGTTGATGGCGGCGGTGTTGGAAGTAGGCATGTGTCTCGTTCTTGTGTGTTATCGGAGATTGCCAGATCTAGCATACGCATTTCCGCCGCGTGAGTAAATGCGGCGCGTATGGTGAGCAGCCTCAGCTGCGCTTAATACAACGCCGCTATCATCAGCGTTGACTTCATTGGAAAGGACACACAATGCACATCATGATCGTGGGCGCCAGCCGGGGCCTGGGACGCGCGCTGGTGGACGGTTTGCTCGCTGACGGACATACCGTCATCGGCGTATCGCGCCAGCAACCCGCCGACTTGCCTGCCGGCCAGGGCACACAGCTGCAATGGATCGCGGCGGACCTGGCCGCACCGGCCGAGGCCGTCGAACGCATCGCACGCGAAGCGCCGGCCGTGCTGGACGCGGTGATCTACAACCTGGGCGTGTGGGAAGAAAAAGCCTTCAGCGATGACTACGCTTTTCTCGGCGATGCGGACGAGGCCATCGTCGACATGGTCAATACCAACATCACGGCGACGATATTGCTGCTCAAGCGCCTGGTGCCGCGCTTGCTGGCCAGCAGCAAGCCGCAGCTGATACTGACGGGGTCGACTTCTGGCCTGCGCCAGAGCGGTCGCCCGGAAGTGACGTTCAGCGCCTCGAAATTCGCCCTGAACGGCATCGCCGATGCCTTGCGTGAAGGTTTCCGCGCGCAGGGACTGGCCGTGACAGCACTGCAGCTGGGCTATCTGAATACCTACGATGGCTTGTCCGTGCCGCTGGCGGACGCCGCCGCGCGGGGCGAGGGCGAGCTGATACCCGTGCATGACGTCGTCGCCGTCGTGCGCATGCTGCTGAACCTGTCGAATGCCTCGTTCGTGCGCGAACTGGTGCTGCCGGCACTGCGCGACGAGCGTTTCTGACTGTTATATACCTTCGCCGTAGACCTCGGACCAGCCCAGCCGCTCTTCCAGCCATTCATCCACTTCGGACGAGTCCATCTGCAGCAGCAGGGCGCCCAGGCGCAAGTTGCCCTTGGCTAAGGCCAGCACGGCGAACACGGATTCCAGCATGACGGGGTCAAGCTGGCCCTGCAAGTCGCGCGCGGCGATGGCGGGCAGTTGCGCCCAGGCATCGCGGTAGCTGTCGGCCAGCCAGTCCGGCAGCGGCGGATTGTGCTGGCGGTGGCGCTCCACTTCGATCAGGGCGATGAGCGCGTAAAAATCTTCCTCGCGCGATTGCGCGTTGCCCAGCATGTGGACGAGCTGGGGCACGGCCGCATACGAGGCGACGCCCACGTCGCCCTGGTGGTGCAGCTCTTCCCACAGCTCATGCCAGACGTCTTCGCCCGCCTGCATGGCCTTGAGTGCTGCGGCCACGTCGTAGGGTATGCGGTAGCCGCCTTCCAGGGTGGGCCAGATGGGGTCGTCGAGTGTCAGCAGCATTGTCTTCCTCCTGATATAAACAGGTAATGAGTATTGGCGCGCATGCGCAAACAGACGGGTCTTACGGATGCCCCAGCACTCCAGGGCAATGCTTGAACCAGCCGTCATCTTCTTCCTGTGCAATAAAATCCGCGATCAGCGCCTGCTGCGCGGTCGGCGCGGCGGCCAGCAGGGTGTTGAAGCAGGTAATGGTCGAGGCGTGGGGCGTGCCGGCGCCGTTGGCGATGCCGACGAGAAATTCACCGGCCCAGTCTGGCAAGCTGGCGATCAGGCGCGGCAATTCCTGCAGCAGGGCGGCGCAATACGCCGTCTCGCCGAAGCGCCAGGCGGCGCGGTTGGCCGTCTGGTAGGCGCCGTAATCGTGCCCGGCTTGCACGGACTGAAGAATGGCCAGCGCGTATTGAGTACCTTCCGCGCCTGTCAATGCATCGAGCATGACGCAGTAGCGCTGAAAGCGCCGCTGCGCTTCATCGGGCGGCGTGGTGGTATCGTCATCCTGGATGATGTTGCCCACAATTAGTAATTCGGCTTTCCATAATTCAAAGGCGGTTGGCATGGCTGTGACTGGCGAGAGTGGCGGCGGACATGATTATGCCCGGCCATTGGTGTTTCAGCGTGTTAATTGAACATGTTACAGTCCGCCACTGTCGCCAGCCCGGCGCGGCTTTGCATGGATTAATGACCGATGCCCACCTGGACTTCCCCGCCTCAACTCGTCGCCCTTGCCGCCTTTTATGCGCAGGCGCAAGCCCAGCCGGATGCCTTCAGCGACGCGGCCTTCCTCGATGCCGTCAAGTCTGCCCACTGGCCCACCAATTGCTGGAGTTACGTGGAAGCGTCGTTCGCCATCATCGCGCCTGCCTGCCTGCTGCGTCCGCATCTGACCGCCGAGCTGATCGCTTTCCCCATCGATGCCATGATCGCGGGCGGCCTGGACGATGCGGACCAGGTCATCGCCATCGGCCTGGACTGCGCCACGCGCGACGCGCCGTATGTGGTGCCGAGCGAGGAGGGCAAGCGCTGGCTGACGCAGGTGTGGCCGGGGTTGGGAGAACTGATCGGGCAGGTATTTGCGGCCAGGCTGCAAGCGGCGCTGGCCGATGAAGATTGATGTAACTATAAACTGACAGGAATACACATGATTGCAGGAAATTTCTTCCCTCCCGACTATAAAACTTTTCCTTTCAAGCAAGGAGATCTGCTGCTTTCTCAAGACGAGGGCGGCAAGTTTTCTGTTTCCAAGGTGTTGAAGATAGATACAGTCGAGGTCGGTCGCGGCGAGGCGATTTACATGGGCGGCAAGGACATCGTGGCAACGGAGGACGATTACCTGCTGATCATCGGCTGTGCATACGGCGAATACGAGTTTGACACTACCGAGGAGGCGCAGGCCGCTGCGCTGGACGGTAGCTGGACAGTCAGGATAGGCCACGCTCCGAATCGCAGTCCGGGCGCGGCGGAGGGGCAGTCATTGATTGGCCATGAACCTGTTCATGAAAGCGAACTGGAGGGCTACCATCTGTGGAAGGAAGCCTTTGATGCGGGCGAGGCTGGCGTGTTCTGATATCGGCGTAGGCTGTTGTGCGGCGGATATTTCTTCTTGACCAGGGAAACTGGTTTACGTTAGGGTATACGTAACTACTTACATATACCCCGATCTCATGTCCTCCAACTTGCAAACCTACGGCTCCCTGATGCTGGCCAGCCGCCTGCGCCGTCTTTCCGATCAACTGTATGCCGGTGTCGATACCAGCTATCTGGCCGCCGGCGTCGAACTGACGTCGCGCTGTTTCCCCTTGTTATTGCTGCTGCGCGACAACGGTCCCACGGCGATCACGGCCCTGGCCGCGCAGATCGGCCAGACGCATCCGGTGGTGGTGCAACTGGGACGCAAGCTGCTCGACGCCGGTATGGTGGTGGAGCTGCCGGACGCCAAGGATGAGCGGCGCCGCCTGCTGGCGCTGTCCGACGCCGGGCAAGCCTTGCTGCGCACCATGGCGCCCCTGTGGGACGACGTGCGCGCCGCCGTCGATCTGGTTTTTGAGCAAGGAACGCCGCAACTGATGGCCAGCCTCGATCGGGCGGAAGCGCGTTTGCAATCGCAAGGCTTCGGCGAGACGATCGCCGCCTGCCGGCGCCAGCGCGAGCGGGCCGCCGTGGAAATCATCGACTACGCCGCGCCCTACGCGGCCGATTTCAAGCGCCTGAATATCGCCTGGCTGGAACGCTATTTCTATGTCGAGGCGCTGGACGACAAGGTGCTGTCCGATCCGCAGCGCTCGATACTCGACGCTGGCGGGCAGATTTTTCTCGCGCGTTTGGACGGCAAGATCGTTGGCACCTGCGCGCTGATCCGCGCCGGCGAGGCCAGCATCGAGCTGTCGAAGATGGCCGTCACGCCCGCATGCCAGGGCCTGGGAATCGCGCGCCGGCTGATCGAGCGGGCCTTCGACGCCTTCGAGGCCAGCGGCGCGAAACTGTTGTTCCTGGAGTCGAACAGTAAGCTGGCGCCGGCCATCCGCCTGTACGAAAGCAGCGGCTTTGCGCACGTGGCGCGGCCCGCCGGCGACGCCCATTACCAGCGCGCCGACGTCTACATGGAGTGGCAGGGCCGGTAGCACACGCGAGGGCGCCACGCGGCGCTCCCCATCGGCCGTCTCCCGCGTTACAATACGCGCACCCATAACGGAACTCAGGTTCCACTATTCGAGACGCCAACGCCGCATGCCTTCCTTCCCGATGCCCTTCCCGCAGATGATCGTTCCACCGGAGCCCACCCAGGCGCGCAGCAAGCAAGCGTTCGAGCGCCTGCTGCTGGTGGGCGAACAGTTGCTGGCGGAAAACCGTTTCGATGAAATCGGCGTGGCCGACCTGGCCCGGCTGGCGGAAACTTCGGTTGGCACCTTTTACCGTTTATTAGGCGACAAGGACACCCTGAGCCGCTTGCTGCTGCAGCGCTTCTTTTCCGATATGGTGGAAAAGGTCGAGACCCTGACGGAGCTGCGCCAGTGGGAAGGGCGCAGCCTGGAAGACTTCATCCGCGCCATGGTGGCCATGTTCGTGGCCGTGAATGGCGGGCGCAGCGGTGTGTTGCGGGCCTTGATCACGCGCGCGTCGCAGGATGCGCAATTTCGCGACAGGGTGCACCAGATCAATCATTTGATCTCGCAACGCACGGTCGCCGTGCTGGCCAGCAAGTCGTCCAGCATCCGCCACCCGAATCCCACGCAGGCGATGATGGTGGTGCCGCCCGTGCTGCTGGGCATCCTGAACCAGCATACCCTGACGGGTTCGCTGTCCTTTTTATCGGGCGCGGCACTGGAAGATGAACTGGTGCGTGTTGCTTTAAATTACCTGACCTAAGATATTTAGCGATTTAACTTGAAATCGGAATTCGGATTCCGTACTATGTTTTCCAACAGCAGGAAAACATATTCCTGCACCTGAACACAAAGCATGTTCAACAGCAAGGAGACAGAATGCGGCGTCACACGACATCCGATGTTCCATTGCATTACCTCGATCCCGGCACAGAGACAGGGCAGGGTGAGCCCGTGTTTCTGTTGCACGGCCTCGGTTCTTGCGCCGAAGACTGGCGCCCGCAGATCGATGCGCTCGGCAGCAGCTATCGCCTGATCGTGCCCGATATGCGCGGCCATAGCCGCAGTCCCGCACCGGACGGCGACTGGCAGATCGGCGACTTCGCCAACGACCTCTTCAACTTGATGGATCAGCTCGACGTGCCGCGTGCGCACATCGTCGGCTTTTCCCTGGGCGGCATGGTGGGCCTGGAAATGGCCAACCGCGCGCCGGGCAGGGTGGCCAGCTTGTGCCTGATCAACTCGCAACCGTTCCAAGGCAGCAAACCGGCGTCGCTGCTGTTTGCCTACTGGCTGCGCCGCACGGTGATCGCCACCTTCGGCCTGAAAGCCATGGGCAAGATCATCGGCAAGAAACTGTTTCCTGATCCGTCCCAGCAAGCGCTGGTCGAGCGCTTCGCCACGCAAATGGCAGGCATGGACAAGCGCGCCTATCTGGCCGCGCTGGACGCCATTTTCCACTGGGATATCGACATTCATTTCCAGGCCCTGGCCATGCCCGTCTTCATCATGGCGGCCGACCAGGATTACACGCCCGTCGCCAGCAAGCGGGCCTTTGCCGCACAGTTTCAGCAGTGCGAGATCGAGATTATTGCGAACTCGCGCCATGCCACGCCCCTGGACCAGGCGCAGCGTGTGAATACCTTGTTGCAGTCCTTCCTCGCCACACATTCAAAATAAACAGGCCACTCGCCGCACGGGCCGAGTGCCGGAAACAGTCATCGCAGGGCAGGTGCTGGCTTTACGCGCGCCGGTACCGTGACGTCTTGCGATTCTGGAATCCGGCCGTCTTCCCTGGTGGTAAGCAAGCCTGACATTGGAGACGCTATGAAACTTGCTTTGAAATTAATGCCCGCCGCCCTCGCCGTTGCCGGCGCGTTTGCCACCCAGGCCCAGGCGCAGGAAGCCACTCCCGCTGCTGCCAGCACGGCGCAGGAAGCCAGCGATGCGAAAGAACGCATGGAAACCGTGACGGTCTCTGCCCGCCGCCGCGAAGAGCGGCTGCAGGACGTGCCGCTGGCCGTCACGGCGTTTTCCGCCAAGGCCCTGGAACGGGCGAATATCCAGAACCTGGCCGACTTGCAGGAGCGCGTGCCGAACCTGACCGTGTACGCCTCGCGCGGCACGAATACCACCCTGACGGCCTTCATTCGCGGCGTGGGCCAGGCCGACCCCGTCTGGGGCGTGGACCCGGGCGTGGGTATTTATTTTGACGACGTCTACATGGCCCGTCCGCAAGGCGCCCTGCTTGACGTGTTCGACGTGCAGCGCATCGAAGTGCTGCGCGGCCCGCAAGGCACCCTGTACGGCAAGAACACCATCGGCGGCGCCATCAAGTACATTTCGCGCCCCCTGGCGAAGGAAAACGGCGCCTCGGCGGAAGTGGGCATAGGTAATTACAACCAGCGCAACTTCAAGGCCGCCTTCAACCTGGCCAACGAGAACGGCACCTGGCGCGCGCGCCTGGCGGCCGCCAAGCTGGACCGCGACGGTTTCGGCCGCAACACGTTTAACGGCGAACAGGTCAGCGACCAGGACAGCACGGCCGCGCGCCTGTCCGTCGGCTACTTTCCGCAGGACATCCCCCTCACCGTCGTGCTGAGCCTGGACGCCACGGATGACAAGTCGGGCGTGCGCGGCTTCCAGCGCATGGGCGTGAGCGCCTTCGACCCGCTCAAGCGTCCCGCCAGCACGGATGCGTATGACATCCAGAGCGGCATGCCGGGCAACAACTTCACGCATAACCGGGGCGGCTCGCTTGTGGCCAACTACACGCTGTCGAACGAGTGGTCCGTGAAAGTGATCGGCGCCAAGCGGCGCAGCACGTCCGAGCAAACCATCGACTTCGACGGCTTGCCGCAACCGATCGCCGACGTGTTTGGCGATTCGCGCGACGAACAGAAAAGCCTGGAATTGCAGGCCTCGTACAGCGGCGACTATGGCGCCGGGGTGATCGGCCTGTACCGCTTCGAAGGCACGGCCGGCGGCGGCATCTACAACAACTTCCTGGGACGTCAGTTCACGGCCGCCGTCAGCACGGTGGAGACGGACAGCACGGCGCTGTACACGGACTGGACCTGGCCGCTGGGCAAGGTGTGGAGCATCAATGCGGGCTTGCGCCACACGCGCGAGGAAAAGCGCGCCATCGTGCTCAACCGCGCCTTTGCCGATGTGGGTTTTACGCGGCCCATCCAGACAGCGGCCGACTTCGACAAGTCCTTGTCGGTCAGCAATACCTCGCCGAAAATCTCCGTGCGCTACGAAGCGTCGAAGACGACGAATTTCTACAGCAACCTGTCGCGCGGTTTCAAATCGGGCGGCTACAACGTGCGCGCCAACAACCTGGTGGTGCCCGATTCCGCGCGGCCTTACAAGGATGAAAAACTCGACGCGCTGGAAGTGGGCATGAAGTACGCGGCACCCGACGACACGTTTGACGTCAACGTGGCCCTGTTCACCAACCGCTACAAGGATATTCAGTTGTCCGTGTTTACCAGCTATGTGCAGCCGGGCGGCGTGCCGGGCTTCTATGGCGACTTCACGAATGCGGGCAAGGCGACGGTGAAAGGCGCGGAATTCGAATTCTCGTGGCGGCCGAATCGCCAGTGGGAAGTCAATGGTTTCCTCGCCTTGCTCAATGCCAACTATGACGAGTTCATGAGCGGCGGCAAGAACATTGCGGATACGCAAAAGTTCAGCAACACGCCAGCCCGGCAAGTAGGCTTGAACCTGACGCGCACGGACCGCGACGTCTTCGGCGGCGCCCTGCGCAGCATGGTCGGCTACGGCTACCGCAGCAAGGTGTATCCGACCACGGACCTGAGTCCAGCTCTGGCGCAAGGCGGCTACAGCATCTGGACGGCTGGCGTCGTGTGGGAAGCGCCGAAGAACTGGACCTTCAGTCTGCACGGCAGCAACCTGGGCAACAAGCGCTACCGCACGGATGGTTACAACATTCCCGCCGTCTTCGTCCTCGACGGTTTCTATGGCCCGCCGCGCCAGATCATCGCCAAGGCCGGCTATAAGTTCTAAAAGCTTGTTGAAGTGCCAGCCTGGTGAGCATCAGGCTGGTTCATTGTCGCTGTTTTCGTCCTTAAGAATAATCAGGAGACTGGCATGGCACATCTGCATCAGCAACTGCGTCACTTCTTATCCGCAATCATCGCCGCTTGCGGCTTGCTGGCCGCGCTGCCGGCCTTTGCTGGCCAGTGGGACTTCGGCCTGTACGCGAGCCTGTGGGGTTCGCGTGAATACCAGGTCTGGCTGCCGAGCAATTACAACCCGAACACGCCGCTGCCCGTGGTGCTGATGCTGCATGGCTGCGGTTCCGAGCCCAACAGCATGGCCGCCGTCAGCCGCTACAACCAGTTGGCGGACAGCGAGAATTTCATCGTCGTCTATCCACGCCAGAACGTCACGGCCAACCCCATGCGCTGCTGGAATTTCATGCTGCCGCTGAACCAGGAACGGGGCACGGGCGAGCCGGCCGTGCTGATGGGAATCTTGAACAAGGTCAAGAGCAAGTATGCAGTGCAGGACAGCCGCGTGTACGTGACGGGCATCTCGGCGGGCGGCGCCATGGCTTCCATCATGGCCGCCTGCTATTCGGACGTGTTCGCTGCCGTGATGGTGCATTCGGGCGGCATGTACAAGGGCGCCATCGGCATGCTCACGGCCGCCGATTCGCTGTTCAACGGCAGCTCGTTCGACCCGAAAGTACGCGGCAAGGATGCCTGGCGCTGCTCCGGTTCGCCGCGCCGCCTGATGCCGACGATGGTGTTCCACGGCACTTCCGATATCGTCGTCAACCCCGTCAACGGCGAGCAAACCATCGAGCAATTCCTGCAGACCAGCGATGTTGGTGACGATGGCCTCGACAATGACAGCGTGCGCTACCGTGCCGACAGCATCGTGCGCCAGACGGTGCCATACGGCCGTAGTTACTCCATCGACACGTATCTGCACAACGGCGCCGTTATCGCGCAAAAATACACGGTCGAAGGCATGAACCACGCGTGGAGCGGCGGCCCTCCCGGCTGGCCATTCAGCGATGAGCTGGGCCCGGACGCCACCGTGATCAGCTGGAATTTCTTCAAGCAATACCAGCGCTGATGCGTTGATGAACTTGCAGCTCGTGGGGCGCAGCGATTGCGCCCCGTCGTGCTGGCCAAGCGGCAAAGGCTGACGGAAGTGATGGGAACCTAGGCAGGTTCTTACTAAATATCAAGTATTCCCCTGCCATCCCATGGCATTGTCGGTTCTCCAGCTTGATGAGATGCAAGTGTGAATGAGGAGAGCGCCATGGACGGTGTTGAATCGATGTTGGGTGGCGAACGTCCGCTGCGCCTGCGCCTGGGTGTCTCGCCCAAGGTACCTGCCGGTGTGCTGATACCGCAGCGCATCGCCGGCAGCGAGGCCATCTGTGGCGGGATCGAATACCGTGTGCTGTGCGTCTCGACGCATGTGGATTTGCCGCTCAGTAGTTTGATTGCCTTGCCGGCCGCTATCGATATAGTCACCGACCAGGGACAGCTGCGCAGCATCTGCGGCCTCGTCACGCAAGCGAGCGCCGGTGACAGCGATGGCGCGCTGGCCAGCTACCAGCTGGTGCTGACGGACGCCTTCGCCATCATGGAAAAACGCTGCAATACGCGCGTCTTCCGGCGTCTGACGGATATCGAGATCGTCAAGACCCTGCTGGACGAATGGATACGCAGCAATACGGTGATGGCGCATGCCTTCCAGTATGCGTTTGCCGATTTCTTCGAGGCGCAGACGTATCCGCAGCGTGAATTTGTCATGCAGCACAATGAATCCGATGCGGCCTTCGTGCGGCGCCTGCTCAAGCGCAGCGGCGTCGCCTGGTTTTTTCGTTCCGAGGGCAATACGAATGCACATGCCGAGCCGGCGCATACCCTGGTGCTGTTCAACCACGCCGATGGCTTGCGAAAGAACATGGCGGACACCGTGCGCTATCACGCGGACCGGGCAACTGAAGAGCGCGACACCCTGACGTCGTGGAACGAAGTGCGCAAGCTGCCGGCGGGCAAGGTGACGCGCCATAGCTGGAACGAGGAACATCCGCGCGCGCGGCCGTTCATGACCGCCGATGCCTTGGGGCAGGGGGCACAAGGCATGCATGGCAATGCCATTGCCGCCACCCTTGATGATTATCGCGTGCTGCCGCCGCGCGCGGGCATGGATCATGATGCCTTGTGTCAGCTGGGCATGCTGGCCATGCAGCAGCACGATTACGAGAGCCATTGCTTCCATGCCGAAGGCAGCGTACGCGACCTGTGTCCGGGTGAATACTTTACGCTGGCCGAGCATCCGGACGTTGACGCCTTGCCAGCGGCCGCGCGCGATTTTGTCGTCACGTCGCTGCATGTGGCGGCGCAAAATAATTTACCCAGGGAGCTGGCCGCCCGGGTGGCGCGTTTGTTCGCGCGTAACCGTTGGCTGGCCGATGACACATTGCTGCCGCAGCGCGAATTGGCGGCGGCCGTGGACGGTGGCGCCTTGCGCATGCATATCGAACTGACGGCAGTACGGCGCGGCGTGGCCATCGTGCCGGCCTACGACACGCGCAGTGATTTGCCGCCAGTCACCATGCAAAGCGCCATGGTGGTGGGGCCGGCGAATGAGGACGTCCATTGCGATGCGATGGGCCGGGTCAAGGTGCGCTTTCCCGCCACACGGAAGCTGGACCATGAGCATGCAGGCGGCACGGGCGCCTCCGACACGGATGCCGATTCGGCCTGGGTGCGCGTTGCGTCGAGCTGGGCGGGAAATGGACCTGGCAGCATGCAGCAATGCGGCTACCTGGGCTTGCCCCGCGTGGGCAGCGAGGTCTTGCTGGACTTTCTCGGCGGCGACCCGGACCGGCCCATCATCGTGGGCCAGCTGTACAACCATAGCGCGCTGCCGGTTGCCCTGAGCAAGGCAGGCGACTTGCCCGCCAACCGCTATTTGTCCGGCATCAGGAGCCGCGAGATCCGTGGCACGCGTGGCAACCAGCTGCGCTTTGATGATGTGCATGGACAGATCAACGCCCAGCTTGCCAGCGATCACGGTTCCACGCAGCTCAACCTGGGCTGGCTGACGCACGACCGGCGCAATGGTCAGGGCGACGCGCGCGGCGAGGGCGCCGAGCTGCGCACCGATGAGCAACTGGCGATGCGCGCGGGCAAAGGCATGTTGCTCTCGGCCTGGAAGCGCCTGAACGGCGATGGCGGCCACATGGCGCGCAGCGAATATCTGGGGCTGATGGAAAACTGCCTGGAATTGTTTCGCTCGCTGGGCAGCTATGCCGCCACGCATCAGGCGTTGGAGAACGCGGACGAAGCGCAGCAGGAGTTGCAGCAAAGCTTGAAAAGCTGGGAAGGCGGCAGCAATACGCAGCCCCGTGTCGAACTGGGTGGTGCGGCGGCGATTGCCGTCACGGCGCCGGCCGGCATCAGCTTTGCCAGTTCGAAGGCCATCGTCAGCTATGCCGTCAGCAATATCGATACGGTGGCGCAGCAGCATCTGCAAGCGGTGGCAGGCCAGCGCTACAGCGTGAACGCGGGCAAGGGCATCTCGCTGTTTGCCCATGCGGATGGCATCCGCGCCATCGCCCACCATGGCAAGTTCTTGCTGCAAAGCCAGCATGACGACATGGACCTCAACGCGGCAAAAAACCTGAAGCTCACCGCCAGCGAAGGCAAGCTGACGGGCATGGCCGATGAAATCGTGCTGATTTCCAAGCATGGCGCGTTCATCCGCATCGCCGACGGCATCACCTTCGGCAGCAAGTCGCCACTGAACTTCAATGCGCCCAATTTCGTCTTCAATGACCCGCAAAGCATGGAGGTGCAATTGCCAAACTTTGCCGAGGGCAAGGCCGATCAGCAATTCATTTTTCAATACGAGGGCGACGACAGCGCCGTCGATGGCGTACCGCCAGCACCGCAGTTGGCGCCGCAGGCACACTTCGCCGTGAAGCTGGGCGATGGTTCATCGGCCGATGGCCGCAGCGATGGAGGCGGCAAGACGGAGGTGCTGGAGCGCGCGGCCATGCACCTGGCCGCCATCGAAGTGTTCAACAACAAGGATTGATGACGCCAGGAGAGTGCGATGGGCAGCTATCCGAAAGTGCCGTACGTGGTGGGCGAAGACGTGACGCTCCTGCATTGCGAACGCACCGTCTGCAAGAAGGTCAAGATACGCCGCAACCTGCCGGGCAATATCATCGTCATCCATGGCGTCAATGATGTGGGTGTCAGCTACAAGGCGGTGGAGCACGGCTTGTGCGAGGGTTTGACGCAAAGGCTGGGGCGCGGCTTTACACCCGCGTCATATCGCATGCCCGTGGCGGCGGACAAGGACAGGCTGGAAGACGATCCCGACGCCGTCTTCTTCAAGCGCACGATCGCCAAGGACACCAACAGCCCCGTGATTCCGTTTTACTGGGGCTACCGTGAAGTGGAAGGCAAGAGTAGCACCATCAATGGCCAGTTCGTCGATCGCTACGGCAACCGGCTGGACAAGGATCTGTCCAAGGAGGGCGGTCCTTTCGGCAACGCCACCAGCAGCTTGCCCGACATGTGGCGTCCGGGCATGTATGCGCCGGCGGACCCCATGGGCGATGCCTTGCGGCCACTGAAAACGGCGCCCGGGCGCATGTATA
Organism: Janthinobacterium sp. SUN073; assembly: GCF_030397665.1. Taxonomy (GTDB): domain Bacteria; phylum Pseudomonadota; class Gammaproteobacteria; order Burkholderiales; family Burkholderiaceae_D; genus Janthinobacterium. The sequence continues at coordinate 32,874 of NZ_JAPUBT010000021.1, forward strand.
TGGTGCTCGCGGCGCAGCGGCTGGCAGCACTGATTTCCATGATCCGCGATTACGACGCGGATGATACCGTCAGCATCGTTGCGCACAGCCAGGGTTGCCTGCTGTCTCTGCTTGCGCAAGCCATGCTGATGGAAAAGGGGTTGGCGCTGGCCGATAATTTGATACTCACGCATCCGCCATACAGCCTGGTGGACAGCCTGCCTCTGTTGATGCGAGGTGCCGCCTGGTTCGATGGCGGCGAGGATGCGGCGATGAAGCCCTATTACCATTTGCTCAGTGGAGCGCAGACCATGGGTGCGCGCCTGCAGACATTGGTGAATATCGTGGCCGGGGTGGCAAAAGGCCGTGGCCAGGCCTGCCAGCCACCGTTTTCCGACTTGAAAAAGGATGAGCATCGCGGCATGGTCGGCAGCCGCTGGCAGAGCGCCGATGACCGCGACAACCGCCGCAAGGTTTATCTGTATTTTTGCCCTGAAGACATGACGGTGGCACTCGATAACATCCAGGGTATAGGGTGGGATGGCGTGCCCGATCATGCATTGGGAAGTGAATTGGCGGAAGAAGAGGAGACATCGAGTCTTGATGGGTACAGTGTCTCATCCGGGCACACCAAGATAGTGGAACATCAAAAGGTGCGGAGCGCGCTGGCGGAACTGGGCGGTAGATTTTATCAGCGGGTATTCAGCAACAAGACCCGGCTGGATCCGGCCACAGGAAAGACCACGGTGTCGTTGGTAGGCAAGCCGCCACCGTTTGACTTTCCGTTGCGCCTGTCGACGGAAAAGGAGCAATCGCACGTGGAGGTTTCTCTGCGAAAACACCGCGCACAACATCAAGCGGTGGCCTGGCCTGTCAATACCCGGTTGAGCAAGATGGAGCAGCGCAATGGCATACGCACCATCACGGGCGAAGCATTGAAGCAGCCCGTAGCTGCCGACCTACGCGGCACATCGCAAATCGATCCGGCGAATATCCCCGCCACGTCCATGATGAGAAATCGTCCTGTTGCCGATCAGGGACCTGCGGAAGAAGTCGATCCCTGCGATGCGTCGGTGGCACCGACCAGCGGGAGCGGCATGCAATTACGCAGCGAATATCGTCCTGATCCGGGCGGTTATCAAAAGTTTCCCGAACGGCTAGAACACCTCACTCCACGAGAGCTGGCATTGATGACGGCAAGCTACAACAAGGAAAAAGGACTGGACGTGAAGGACAAGCTTGATCAACGCGAAATTGTGTCTGCGATACGCTACCCTGACAGCAACGTCGTGGCGAAAATTCAGGAAAGCCCGAATGAGTCGCGCTTGCGCTGGCAGCGGGAAGTCAGTGCTAAATCTTTCCATAGTTCTATTATCGGTAGCGCGAAAAACCATAGCCAGGTGACCGCGTATGACGTGGCGATTGGCAGCGGCAAGGCGTCATCCGATCCGCTCTTCTATGCGTATTTATGTGCGGTGGCGGATTGGCGGGTGAAGGACCTGAAGAACAGCGATAAAGGGCGTAAAGGAATTCGCATAAAAGAAAAGTTCATATTGGGGTTCGCGCCATATTTATCCGTAGAACCTGGATGGAGAAGTGCTGCTATCAATGGCAGCATTGACTATTACAACACAGGAATCTTGCCTGCAGGATTGCCCTTGCTATCAGGGCCGTTGTGGAAAATTGTAGTGTCACAAACCAAAAATAGAAAGGTAGTGAGTAGTGAGCGAAAAAAGCAAAACAAATGAATTGTCGAAGCATCGTCGGTAGCAATAGGCTTTGACTGATTATCGTTTCTCCGGGATTGCAGACCAAAAGGTGATGGCCATGATGACGCTTCGTTGGTTGGGAATATCGATAGTTATTGTAATTTTATTTTTTGGTTTGTTGTGGCTCAATGCCTTATCGAAGGGCCAAGCGCGTGAAATTGCGTCCCAGTTGCAGGCGAAACAGCCAAAGAGACCTATGGAGCCTGAGAAAGAGTACGTGCTGGAAGTGATCGGATTGGGTGTGACGTTGGATAAGTACCGTCAGGGCAAATTGTGGGATGCCTTGCAAAAAGGAAGCGCTTACACCAGCATACGCGAACAAGATCCCAAGAAATACCCGTGGACAGGCGATGACAAGGATGGGGAAGGCGGTAGCAGGGCCTACGATGCGCTGGAAAATGGCATCAATTTCACTCCGATGTATTGGAACCTGCCCTCGTTTTATGCGGGTACCCCCATTCTTGACCCGGCTGCACAACCGAGCTTGATAGAGCCGATGGCGGGACTCGTGGCTGGCGCTGGTACGGGGGGCATGCCCTTGCATCTATTTTCCGTGGCTTCCTGGAAGCTGGATGAACATCCCGACCAATTGCTGATTGATGTGTTTGATTTTTTCGATAAGCATCCTGACGTACCTTACGTCGCCTTACACTCCGAGGATAGCGTAGGCACGCGGGATGGCAACCGGAAGCCAGGTACTGCAAGGAAATTGGTCAATGGATATTTCATTCCAGATATGCCCGATGCCACGGCGGTATTTATCCTGGCGCGCCGCGAACGAATAGAACCGTTACGCCCTTTTGTATGGGATGACCCGGAGAATAAGTTCGTCCAGGAAAAACTGCGTGGCATGTATTACGACGTCATGCAGTCGCTGCCTTCGCGCGCGAAACAGCAGCGACCTGAGGCCTTCAGCGAGCGTCAACCCACCGTCGCCGAATGGCTCGCCGCTGCCGCCGCCTTCGCCCAGCGGCCCGATATCCGTGGCGTGGGCTTGCATACGTTCGACAAGCTCAATCCCTGGGAAAATCGCCCCCCACGTGACTGGAAGCCGACGCCGTGGTTTCCCATTCCGTGGAACCGGGAACAGATGGAAACATTTGACCGTCTGCCCTCGTTCGGTTTCGTGCACCGGCCCGTATTCGTCAAGTTCGCGGATGAGGAAGGCAAGCCCGTCACGCGGCGCGACGCGCGCCAGAAGATATTCAATGCAGGCTGGCAGCAGGCGCTGCAGACCTTGCCGGAAGCGGAGCGCGGCAAGGGGCCGGCGCGCATCGTGGCTGGCACGGGAAATCAGCCGGAACAGTTGCTGATGTTGGAAAGCCTGCTGCATGACTACGCTTCACAGGGCGGGCCGGAAATCGACAGCGGCAAGAGCGCGCAGTTCATCAATACCGATCTTCGCCTGGGCAATACGGGTGCAGCCACCTGGTTCATGCAGATGGCCATCGGCGTGATGGGCAGCTATCGCGATGGTGGCGCCAGTGCGGCGATTAACTTGCGTGACGGTAATGAGGCCAGCATCATTTTTATTACGCCGCCATCGGAGAAGAAACGCCAGCAGCAGGATCGGTGAATGTCAAGGTAGTTGTCGCCCGACTCATGCAGCTTTTTGACTTATTCCTTCCACGGTGGCGGCCAGATCCACAACGCTGTCTCGTTCAGGGTTGAGAGTCACCGGGCCTACAGGTG
>NZ_JAPUBT010000022.1 GCF_030397665.1 Janthinobacterium sp. SUN073
CCGTGAAACAACTTTGCGCCGATGATAGTGCTGCAACCAGTGTGAAAGTAGGTTATCGTCAGGCTTGTTATTCGCAGTAAGAGAAAAACCCGATCAGCAATGGTCGGGTTTTTTTTCGTCTGGTAGTTTGAGTGTTAACCCCAAGCGAAGGCTGGGGTCAGACCCTGAGGGTCTGACCCCGGTATTTTGCCGTTGGGTTAAACGACCGGGGGGGAGCTCACCCCGGCTGTTGCTGGATTTTATCGACTCACGTCTTCCCAGCTCACGCCAAACTTCGTCAGGTATTTTTTCAACCTGTCGGCGTCATTCGGCTTGGCTTTCGCCGCGCGCGATACGGCATACAGTGTGCGGCCAGCATCGGACATGCTGTTCGATTGCTGGCACACCTTGATCACTGCTTGCAGTTGCAGCGCATCGAACAGGTCGAGTTGTGAAGCCGCTTGCTCTCCCATGATCGCTGTCAGGTCCACTTCCGCACTATCGCTGCGCCCACCATGATGCTGCCACATCCGCTGCAGGCGCTTGATTTCTTCGTCGACGACACTATCCGTGATGCGCCCTGCCTCCGACAAGGTAGCCAGACGCGTGACAGCGGCCGACAGGTCGCGGAAATTGCCATTCCAGATGGAGGTGGGCAAGGTGGCAAAGCGCATGAAGCGTTCGCGCGCCTCCTTGTTGAAGCGCACTCTTTCGCCTGTCTCGGCGCTGTATTGTGCCAGCAAGTATTCCAGGTTCGGTTCGATGTCTTCCGGCCGCTGTGCCAGGCCCGGCAATTCGTACGTCCACAGGTTGATGCGCGCATACAGGTCTTCGCGGAAGCGGCCGGCCGCCACTTCTTTTCCCAGGTCGCGGTTGGTGCCGGCGATTAGCTGGAAGTCGCTCTGCACTTCCGTATCGGCACCGACGGGGAAAAAGCGCTTTTCCTCGATGGCTTTCAGCAGCATCGCCTGCTCGTCGAGCCCCAGTTCACCGATTTCATCGAGAAACAGCAAACCCTTGTGTGCACTGCGCAGCAAGCCGGGCCGATCCGAGCCCGCGCCCGTGAAGGCGCCCTTGATATGGCCGAACAGGGTGGACGCGGCGCCGTCGCCATGCAGGGTGGCGCAATTGAGGTCGATGAATTTGCCGTCGATCTGGTGGCGCGATTTTTTCAGTTCATACACGCGGCGCGCGAGAAAGGATTTGCCGGCACCGGTCGGGCCCATCAGCAGCATGGGGGCTTTCGATTTGATGGCGACGCGTTCGATTTCCTCGATCATGCCGTTGAACTTCACATTGCGCGTGGCGATGCCGGACTTCAGGAAGGCCACGCCTTCGGCCTGTTCGCGCGTAAAACGCTGGGCGATCTGATCATAGCGCGACAGATCGAGGTCGATCAGTGCGTAACTGCCGGGATTGCCAATGGCCTGGCGCCTGGGCGGCGACGTTTGCACAAGGCGGCCTGGAAAATAGCGCGCTTCCGTCATCAGGAACATGCAGATCTGCACCACGTGGCTGCCGGTGCTGATGTGGATCCAATAGTCTTCCTTGTCCGGATCGAACGGATAGTTGTTGGCAAAATCGTAGAGGGCGCCGTACACGTTCTCGAAATCCCAGGCATCGCTGATGGGTAGTTCGTGGGCGATCAGCCTGGTTTCAGGCGAGACGCTGGCGATATCCTGTGATACCTGGCGCACCAGGTTGTCGAACTGGCTGCCCGCGTACAGCAGTTCGAAGCGGTCGATGATCTTGTCCTCGTGCTGAGTCAGGGCGATGCTGGGGCGCCATTTTTCCCAGCGCGCCGCACCCCTGCCATTGTCGAGCTGCGTGCCGAGAAAGCCGATGACGACCGTGCGTTTTGCTTGCATAAATTGGATAAATATTTATCTAAAAAGATAATTATAGTTCAGATTGTTATGCGTGGGAACTTGCTCCGCAGAACATGCATTTAAATATTGTTTAATTAAATCAATGGTTTATTGGTATCTTGCGTGAAATATTGAAAGCTGGCACAGCGCTTGCAATAGAGAGTGTAGCAACGAGATGAAAGTAGAGAGCAGGGAGGAACGAAAATGGCCATACCTACCTCCAGAGCCGATACGTCGGCAGACGTTTTACCAAGCCTTGTCATCACCCTTTATACAATAGAAGAAAAGAAGCAGATGAAAAACGAAGAATACGAAGTCCTGCATACCGAAGGCAGCCGTCCCGTCAAAATGTGGACCCGTGGCGTGCCCGTCGAAGAAGCGGCTAAAAAACAATTGCGCAACACGGCGACCCTGCCGTTCATTTACAAGCATATCGCCGTCATGCCCGACGTCCACCTGGGTAAAGGGTCGACCATCGGCAGCGTGATTCCCACCCTGGGTGCGGTGATTCCGGCGGCCGTCGGCGTGGATATCGGTTGCGGCATGATGGCGGCGAAAACCACGCTGACGGCCAGCGACTTGCCCGATAACCTGGGACCACTGCGTAGCGCCATCGAACGCGCCATTCCGCACGGGATGTCGCCGAAGACGCGCGGCCACCGTGGCCGCGACGAAGGTTCCTGGCAGACGCCGCCATCGGTAGTTGATGCGGCCTGGCTGCAACTGAAGGACGAATTCGATGCCATCTGCCTGAAAACGCCGAAGTTGAAAAATACGAATAACTACCGCCACCTGGGAACTTTGGGCAGCGGTAACCACTTCATCGAAGTGTGCCTCGACGAGCAGGGCTCTGTGTGGTTCATGCTGCATTCCGGCTCGCGCGGGGTGGGCAATGCCATCGGCACCCATTTCATCGAACTGGCCAAGCAGGATATGCGCACGCACTTCATCAACCTGCCCGACCAGGACCTGGCTTACCTGGCCGAAGGTACACAGCATTACGACGATTATGTGGAGGCGGTCGGCTGGGCCCAGCGGTTTGCGCGCAACAACCGCGAAGTGATGATGCAGAATCTGATCGCGGCCGTGCGCACGGTCATCCATAAGCCGTTCCAGACGCATGTGGAAGCCGTCAACTGCCACCATAACTATGTGCAGAAGGAACACCACTTCGGCAAGGACGTGTTGATTACGCGCAAGGGCGCCGTCTCGGCCCGCGCCGGCGAGCTGGGGATCATTCCCGGTTCCATGGGCGCGAAGAGTTTTATCGTGCGCGGCAAGGGCAATGCGGAGAGTTTCCATAGCTGCAGCCACGGTGCGGGACGCACGATGAGCCGCACGGAAGCGAAGCGGCGCTTCAACCTGGCTGACCAGATCCGCGCCACCGAGGGCGTGGAATGCCGCAAGGATGAAAATGTGATCGATGAAATTCCGATGGCCTACAAGGATATCGACGCGGTGATGCTGGCGCAGCGCGAACTGGTCGATGTGGTGCATATCTTGAAACAGGTCGTGTGCGTCAAAGGTTAAGAGAGAAAGCAGAGATGATAGAGATAGATGGAGCACAAGGTGAAGGCGGCGGACAGATTTTGCGCTCGGCGCTGAGCTTGTCGATGATCACGGGGCAGCCATTCCGGCTGACGAATATCCGCGCTGGGCGGGACAAGCCCGGCTTGCTGCGCCAGCATCTGCTGGCCGTGCAGGCGGCGGTCGCCATTTGCGGGGCGCGCACGACGCCGGTCGCGCTGCGTGCATCGAGCCTGGAATTCGTGCCTGGCCCCATACGCGGCGGCGATTACCGCTTCGCCATCGGCAGCGCCGGCAGCTGCACCCTGGTGCTGCAAACCTTGCTGCCGGCCCTGCTGCATGCGGATGCGCCATCCACCGTGCGCATCAGTGGCGGCACTCACAATGCCATGGCGCCGCCCGTGCATTTCCTGCAGCGCGCGTATGGCCGCATCCTGGAACAGATGGGCGCCGAGGTAGAGATGACGCAACAGCGCTATGGTTTTCATCCCGCAGGCGGCGGCGAGGTGCTGGCCACCGTGCAACCGTGCCAGCGCTTGCGGCCCATGTCACTGCTGCAGCGCGGCGAACGCAAGGCCGGGTATGCGGAAAGCGTGGTGGCGGGCGTGCATGTAAACGTGGCGCAACGCGAGCTCGAGCGTGTCGCCGACGGCATGGGCTGGAGCGGCAAGCAGCTGCGCCTCGTCGGCTTGCCGGCGGAGCAGGGACCGGGCAACGTCCTGTTGCTGACATTGGAACATGAGCACGTCACGGAAGTATTTACGTCGTTCGGCGAAAAATCCTTGCTGGCCGAAACGGTGGCCAAGCGCCTGTTGAACGAGGTGCGCGCTTATCTCAAGACGGACGCGGCCGTGGGCGAACACCTGGCCGACCAGCTCTTGCTGCCCATGGCGCTGGCCGGTGGCGGTAGCTTCAGTTGCAACAAGGTCTCGCAACATGCGCTGACGAATGCTGAAGTGATTGCCCGATTTTTGCCCGTGCGTATCACTTTCGAGCAGCAGGAGCGGGGCAGCATCTGCACGGTGGCCGCCGCCTGACCCTCGTGGTGACACAACTACCTGTTGCAGCTGTTCCAAATTGATACATGGGCGACCGGATGTGGGGCATGTACGCATGGCATGGCATTTGCTCTTCTTGGATATTCACTAAAAAAACCAAGGAGACCAGCATGACCTATTCCATTCGCACCCTGCTCGGCGTGGCAGCCGCCGGCGCCGTTGCCCTCACTTCCCTGCTGACCTTGCCACATGCCTATGCGCACGGCAATGTCACGCCGCAAGGCGTCGACACCACGGGCTTGCCCAAGGTGGGCGACAAGTGGCTCGAACAAAACCCGTATCGGGGCAACAAGCTGGCCTTGACGGTCGGCACGTCGGCCTACAACCAAAATTGCGCGCGCTGCCACGGCATCGAAGCCATCTCGGGCGGCATCGCGCCGGACTTGCGCCAGCTCGACCGCGATTGCTTCGGCATCAAAAATGAGACAAAGAAACAGGCTTGCTACAAGGAAACTGACAATTATTTCCTGGCGAGCATACGTCACGGTAAAGTACGCAATGGCGCCGTGTACATGCCGCCGTTCGAAGGCGTTTTCAACCAGGAAGCCATGTGGGCCATCAAGACCTATCTGGAAACCCGCCGCGAGCCTAACTGAGCCGACTGACCACCAAGGAGTCCCATGCGTTCATTCCAACTCCCGGGCGCGCGCGCGATGCTCTCGCTCGCCTGCCTGGCGCTGTGCGCAGCCGCGCCAGCGCGCGCCGACTGGCAGAAAGTGCAGCAGTCGGGCAGCCTGAAAGTGGCGGTGTATAACGAGTTCGCGCCGTTTTCCGACAAGGGTACGGGCATCGATATTGACATTGCCGAAGCGCTGGCCAAAAAACTGGGTTTAAAGTTGAGCTTGCTACCCTTTCCCGCCGGTGAAAACCTGAACGACGATTTGCGCAATATGGTGTGGAAGGGGCATTACCTCGGTTATGGTCCCGCCGACGTGATGCTGCACGTGCCTGTCGACAAGAAGTTGATGGCGGATAACGACAAGGTCGAAATCTTTGCGCCGTATTACGTGGAAACCGTGCGCCTGGTGCGCAGTGCGCAAGCCGTGCCGCAATTCGATGGCGTCGCTACGCTGGCAGGCAAGCGTATCGGCGTGGAAAAGGTCTCGATCGCCGCCATGCTGATGCTGGGCGAAGACAATGGCAAGTACCGCGACGACGTGCGTATCTTCGACACGGCGGCCGAAGCCTTGCAGCAATTGCAGGCTGGCCAGCTCGACGCCGTGCTGGCGAATCGTTCGGAAATCGAGTCGGTGCTGAAAAGCGATCCCGCTTTCCCCTTGAGCGAAGTGGCGTTCGCCCGCTTGCCGCGTGCCGGCTGGGCCGTGGGCCTGGCCGTCAGCCGCCAGCAGCTCGACGTGGGCAAGTTGCTGCAGGCAGCCATGAACGAGATGGCGGCCAGCGGCGAATTGAAAGCCATCTTTGAAAAGTATGGCGTGAAGGAAGCGCGGCCGTAGCAGGCCATGCTGAATGCTAAAGCCCGCGCTTCGGAAGAGGCGCGGGCTTTATTATTAGAAGGAGTATTGCGCGCTAACGCCTAACAACCAATTACGTCCTGGCGCCGCTTCATAGTAGCGCTTGTTGCTGTCGCCGACGATGACGGAGCCCACGTAGGTCTTGTCGAAAAGATTGTTCAGGCGGGCAAATTCCTTGAAGCGCCAGTGGCCCACGCTTTGCTTGGCGTTGACCCGCGCATTGAACACCGTGTAGCCGGGCGCCGGCTTTTCGATGTTGCTGTCCTCCGCATACACCTGATTGCTGGCCACGCTTTCCAGCGCTGCGCCAAAACGGTCGAGCGTGTCTTTCCAGGCCAGTTCCGCAAACAGGTTGGCGCTGGGTATGCCCGGCAAGCGGCTGCCTTCGCGCACATTGCCAAAGGCCTGGTCGTACACAGCGTGCAGGCTGGTCAGCGCCACTTTGGTCGTGAAACCATACGGCAGGTTCGAATCGAGCGACACTTCCATGCCCTGGCGCAAGGTTTTACCCGCATTGCGATAGCTGGTGCGCCCGCCGCTGGACTTGTCGACTACCAGTTCGTCATTCGTCTTGATCTGGAACACGGCCGCATTCACATGCGTGTTGCTATTGATTCTGGCCTTGACGCCCGCTTCCAGGTTGGTGCTGGTGGCCGGTTTCAGTTGGTAATTGAAGCCGCCGCCCGTGCCCGAGTAAAACAGTTCATTCAAGGTAGGCGCTTCGAAGCCGCGCGCGGCGCTGGCGTAGACGTTGACGTTGGGCGTCAGTTTATACAGCAGACCCAGCACCGGCGTCGTGTGGCTGTATTCCAGGCTGCCGCTGTCGTCGCCATTGCTGAGGTAGTGGTCGTTGACCGACACTTTCATCTTGCTGTAGCGCACACCTGCGCTCAGCAGCCACGGCCCGCTTTGCCATTCCGCCTGAAGATACGGATCGAGGCTGGAGACGACATCTTGCTCGTCGCGGCGCAGCTGGCCCTTCACGCCAAAGCTATTGCCAATGTAATTCTCATAGCCGGTGCGGTCATCGCTGGAGCGGCCGTAATCGATGCCGATGGTGGTGCTCAGCTTGCCGCCGGCCAGCTGGTTCACGTGCAGCCAGTTGGTGTCGATGCCATAGAACTGGCGCTGGAAATCGACCACGCCGCCCGAATGTTTGAGTACTCCATTAACAGTTTGATTTTGCAGGAACTTGGAGAAGGCCTGGTACTGGATCACGTCGCGGTTGCCGCCATAGGCTGTTACGTGCAGGCGGTCGTCGCCGAAGGCTTGTTCATAGGTGGCGCCGATCTGTTGGTGATCGATGCTTTTGCGCGTGTTGTAGCGTTCGGCCAGGGTGCGTTTTGGGTTCTGCGTGTCGCTCGCGTCGATTTCACCCGAGCGCGGGTTCGCGGCAAACGAGGGCCAGGTGACGCCCAGCGGATCTTGCGTGTTGCCCTGGTGCAGGCTGTTGGCGACGATGGTCAGCTTGCTGTCCGCATTGGGCTTGACGGTGATCTTGCCGAACGCCTGTTCGCGCGTGGCGGCGCTGTGATCGCGGAAGCCGTCCGTGCGGAAGCGCGAACCGTCGAGCACGTAGCCGATGCCGCCTGCCTGACCCTGCGCCGTCAGATCCACCTTGCTGGTGCCGTAGCTGCCGCCCGTCACGTTCAGTTCCACGGACGGGGGATTTTGCCCATCCTTGGAAAACAGCTGGATCACGCCGCCAGAATGGTTGCCATAGATGGCAGAAAACGGTCCGCGCAGCACTTCGATGCGCTCGGCCGTATCGAGGTTGAAGGTAGCTGCCTGGCCCTGGCCATCGGGCATGCTGGCAGGAATGCCATCGCTGATCAGTTTGACGCCGCGCACGCCGAAGGCCGAGCGGGCGCCGAAGCCGCGTGACGAGATTTGCAAGTCTTGCGCATAGTTCTGACGGTTCTGCACGACCAGGCCCGGCACGGCAGCCAGCGCTTCCGAAGCGTTGACGCGGATTTGGCCATCCTGAATGCGGGCGCTGTCGACCACGTCGATGGACGCCGGCACTTCCTGGCTGGGGTGGGCGATGCGGCTGCCGCTGACGACCACCGTATCCATGAGTTGCCCGTTGGCCGGGTCCGCTGCCTCGGCGGCGAAAACGTGGGGGGCGAGGGTGGCGCTGCCGGCGACAAACAGGCTGGCAATGGTGTTCAAGCGGAAACGATGCTGCATGCGGGTTCTCCAATGTGAATAAAAGCCTGCTTGAGCGTGTGAGCGGCGCAGGTCTGCGTAGGTGTATCAAGCAATATGCCTGCCATGTCTCCATTGGTGGGCTGAAATTATACGCGTGTCCGTGGCACGGCGTTTGCATGCAGCAATGGTCAGAGGCGCCGATGCCGCGCGCTTTTCCTGTGTTTTTCCATTGAAAAGGTGATTATGCCCAACTTCTTCTCGCGCTTGCGCCAGGTGTGCTGGCTGCTGCCTGCGCTCGCCAGCAGCGCCATCCAGGCCGCTCCGTTTGCCTATGTCCCCAATGAAAAATCGGGCACCCTGAGCGTGATCGACACGGCGACCGACCAGGTGGTGCGCCAGATCGCCGCCGGCAAGCGTCCGCGCGGCATCGCCGCCGACCCGACCGGACGCCAATTGTTTGTCACCGATGCGGCCAGCAGCGCCTTGCTGCTGATCGATAACGCGACCGGCACGCCCGTGCGCACGGTGGTGCTGGGCAAGTCGCCCGAGGGCGTCAGCGCTACGCAGGACGGTCGTTACGTGGCCGTGGCCGTCGAGGAAAACAATAGCGTGACCTTGCTCGATGGCCAGACGGGCGTTTTGCTTGCCGATATCAAGGTGCAGGGACGCAATCCGGAACATGCCGTGTTCAGCCCCGATGGGCGCTGGCTGCTGGTCAGTGCGGAAGAGGCCGAGCAAGTCGATGTCATCGATGTGGCGCAACGCCGCCAGGTGGCTTCCATCGCCGTGGGCCTGCGTCCGCGCGGCATCGGTTTCAGCCCGGACTCGGGCCGTGCCTATGTGGCGTGCGAACTGGTCAATGCCGTGTATGTGATCGACATGGCTGCGCGCAAGGCCGTCGCCACCATTCCAGCGGGCAAGAATGCCAACGGCATCGCCGTCCATCCTGGCGGCAGGCAGGTGTATGTATCGAACGGCACGGACGGCACGGTGATGGTGATCGATACGACCAGCAAGCAGGTGACGGCCACCATTCCCGTCGGCAAGCGCCCGTGGAACATGGCCATCACACCGGACGGTGCCAAGCTGTACGTGGCCAATGGCCGCTCGAACAGCGTTTCCGTCATCGATACGGCCAGCGCGCGCAAGGTGGCCGATATTGCCGTGGGCGAATTGCCATGGGGCGTGGTGATTCGGTAGTGGTACAGGTGCAGGTGTTCCAGTCTGGTACACCTGTTCCATTGTGCAGCGGCGCAGGGAACGCGATGCGGGCTGGCGTCCAGGCTGGCACGGATTGGAACAGGGGGCGCGCCGCTTGTTCAAAACGCCAACAGACCCACGCCCTTCGCTCAAGCCCGGGGCGTGCACTGAAAAGAGCGCCGGTATGGACGCCACGCCCTTGTAACAAGGGTAAAACCCGCTAAGTTGGTAGTGCGGCGGCGAGCTGGCACGGCATTTGCGGAAGACTCCGTGTACTCACCCCATCTGTACCAGGACGTTTGATTTTAATTACAGCAATTCCATTCTAATTAACCCGATAGAGGACGACATGAATCTCGCAGACATCAGCAAACTGGGCGTAGCCAATCCCTTCAAACAACGCTATGACAATTACATCGGCGGCAAATTCGTTGCCCCAGTAAAAGGTGAATACTTTCCTAACATCACGCCCATCACGGGCTTGCCGTTTTGCGAAATCGCCCGCTCCACGGCGGAAGACGTCGAGCTGGCGCTGGACGCCGCGCATGCCGCCAAGGATGTCTGGGGCAAGACTTCACCTGCCGAGCGCGCCAATATCCTGAACCGCATCGCCGACCGCATCGAACAGAACCTGAGCCTGATCGCCACGGCGGAAACCATCGATAACGGCAAGCCGATCCGTGAAACGATGAATGCCGACATTCCGCTGGCCATCGACCATTTCCGTTACTTCGCCGGCTGCATCCGCGCGCAGGAAGGTTCCGTCGCGCAAATCGACGCGGAAACCTATGCCTATCACTACCATGAGCCACTGGGCGTCGTGGGCCAGATCATCCCGTGGAATTTCCCGATTCTGATGGCCGTCTGGAAACTGGCGCCAGCCCTGGCCGCTGGCAATTGCGTGGTCCTCAAACCTGCCGAACAGACGCCGGCCTCCATCATGGTGTTGATCGAACTGATCGGCGACTTGCTGCCACCGGGCGTGTTGAACATCATCAACGGTTTCGGCCTGGAAGCGGGCAAGCCGCTGGCGTCGAGCAAGCGCATCGCCAAGATCGCCTTTACGGGTGAAACGGGCACGGGCCGCTTGATCATGGGTTACGCCGCGCAAAACCTGATTCCCGTCACCCTGGAGCTGGGCGGCAAGTCGCCGAACATCTTCTTTGAAGACGTGATGGATGCCGATGATGATTATTTCGACAAGTGCCTGGAAGGCTTCACCATGTTTGCGCTGAACCAGGGTGAGGTGTGCACTTGCCCATCGCGCGTGCTGATCCAGGAATCGATCTACGAGAAATTCATCGAGCGGGCCTTGAAGCGCGTGGCCGCCATCAAGCAGGGCAATCCGCTCGACTCTTCCACCATGATCGGCGCCCAGGCGTCGCAGGAGCAGCTGGAAAAAATCTTGTCCTACCTCGACATCGGCCGCCAGGAAGGTGCCGAAGTGCTGGCCGGCGGCGAGCGCCATACGCAGGCAGGCGACCTGGAGGGCGGCTACTACGTGCGTCCGACGGTGTTCAAGGGCAACAACAAGATGCGCATCTTCCAGGAAGAGATTTTCGGGCCCGTCGTGTCCGTGACCACATTCAAGGATGAGGCCGAAGCGCTGGCGATTGCCAACGATACCTTGTACGGCCTGGGTGCCGGCTTGTGGACGCGTGACGGTTCGCGCGCCTTCCGCATGGGACGCGCCATCCAGGCGGGTCGCGTGTGGACCAATTGCTACCACCTGTATCCAGCCCACGCCGCATTCGGCGGCTACAAGCAGTCGGGTATCGGCCGCGAAAACCACAAGATGATGCTCGACCATTACCAGCAAACGAAGAACTTGCTGGTGAGCTATAGCCCGAAAGCGCTGGGCTTCTTCTAAACCGGCAACACGCGCCGCACCCTTAGTCGGGGGCGGCGCGCAGAAAGGGATGCCATGAGTGCAGCAATTGCCCGGGTGGTCGCCACCGATGCGGCGCTGGAAATGATGGACAAGTTGCGCCAGCGTCACGGCCCGCTGATGTTTTTCCAGTCGGGCGGCTGCTGCGACGGCAGTGCGCCCATGTGCTATGCGCTGGGCGAGTTCGATGTCAGCGACACTGACATTTATCTTGGCAACTTGAATGGCACACCGTTTTACATGGGACTCGAGCAATTCGAGTACTGGGAGCATACCCAGTTGATTATCGATGTGGTCGATGGCAATGGCGGCATGTTTTCACTCGACAACGGCACGGGCAAGCGCTTCCTGACGCGCTCGCGCCTGTTCACCGATGAAGAGTGCGCGCTGTTGCATGCCCAGCCGCATGAGCACCGCAAGACTTGATACACACACATACTAATAAAACAGAGGGAGATGATTGTGCAGAAAAAAATCATGGGGATCGTCATCAGTTTGAGTGTCGCCTCGTTGGCCCAGGCGGCCGACGTGGGCAATGTCACCAATGCCATGCTCGACAACACGGCGAAGAATCCGGCCAGCGTCCTGTCGTTTGGCATGGGCACGCAGGGGCAGCGCTATTCGCCGTTGACGCAGATCAATGATAAGACCGTGGCCAAGCTGGTGCCGGCCTGGTCGTTCTCGTTTGGTGGCGAAAAACAGCGGGGCCAGGAATCGCAGCCGCTGATTCATAACGGCAAGATGTTCGTCACGGCATCGTATTCGCGCATCTTTGCCGTCGACTTGAAAACGGGCGCCAAGCTGTGGAAGTATGAGCATCGCTTGCCGGACGGCATCATGCCGTGTTGCGACGTGGTCAACCGCGGTGCCGCCCTGTATGGCAACCTGGTGATTTTCGGCACGCTCGATGCCTACCTGGTGGCGCTGGACCAGAACACGGGCAAGATCGTCTGGAAAGAGAAAGTGGACGACTATGCGGCCGGCTACTCGATGACGGCCGCGCCGCTGATCGCCGAAGGCTTGCTGCTGACGGGCGTATCGGGCGGCGAATTCGGCATCGTGGGCCGGGTCGAAGCGCGCAACCCGATGACGGGCGAGCTGGTGTGGAGCCGTCCGACCGTGGAAGGCCATATGGGCCACCGCTACGACAAGGATGGCAAGGCGAGCGACAACGGCGTGTCCGGCACGGTGAACAAAACCTGGCCGGGCGACCTGTGGAAGACGGGCGGCGCCTCGACCTGGATGGGCGGCACCTACGATCCGCAAACCAAGCTGGCTTATTTCGGCACCGGCAATCCGGCGCCATGGAACAGCCATTTGCGTCCCGGCGACAACCTGTATTCCTCGTCCACCGTGGCGCTGGACGTGAAAACGGGCCAGATCAAATGGGCGTATCAAAACACGCCCAACGATGCCTGGGATTTCGACGGCGCCAATGAGTTCGTTACCTTCGACATGGATGGCAAGCGCTACGGCGGCAAGGCCGACCGCAACGGTTTCTTCTATGTCATCGATGCAAACAACGGCAAGCTGCAGAACGCCTTTCCGTTTGTGAAGAAAATCACTTGGGCCAGCAGCATCGACCTGAAAACGGGACGGCCGAACTACATCGCCGCCGGCCGCCCTGGCGACCCGACCAAGGGAGAAGAAGGCAAGAAGGGCACGACCGTGTTTGCCGCGCCCGCTTTCCTCGGTGCAAAAAACCAGATGCCGATGGCGTACTCGCCGCAAACCAAGCTGTTCTACGTTCCAGCGAATGAATGGGGCATGGACATCTGGAATGAGCCGATCAGCTACAAGAAGGGCGGCGCCTTCCTCGGCGCCGGCTTTACCATCAAGCCCTTGTTTGACGACTACATCGGCGCCATGCGCGCCATCGATCCGAAGACGGGCAAGATCGTCTGGGAAGTCAAGAACAATGCGCCGCTGTGGGGCGGCGTGATGAGTACGGCCGGCAATCTGGTGTTCTACGGCACGCCGGAAGGCTTCCTGAAAGCCGTCGACGCGAAGACGGGCAAGGAACTGTGGAAATTCCAGACGGGCTCCGGCGTCGTGGCGCCGCCCGTTACCTGGCAGGATGGCGATACGCAATATGTAGCCGTCGTATCCGGCTGGGGTGGCGCGGTGCCGCTGTGGGGTGGCGAAGTGGCCAAGAAGGTCAACTTCCTGGAACAGGGCGGCTCCGTGTGGGTCTTCAAGCTGGCATCGAAGTAACGGGGTGAAACGCCCGGGCCACTCGGATGGGTGTCTCCCTGTCCGCCGGGCGCTTTCTTTTTTCTGACGGCCCAGGCCGTCAGTTTTTTGTTTACCTGTATCTCCGCTACACATACTTGCGGTCAAAAAATGAACACAGTGCAGGGCAATTGATCCGCTGCTGCACACGTTAACGACGCTTTTTCTCTTTCTCCCTCTGAGCCGTCCTGGGCACGCTTATTGCCAAAGCTTGAGGTACATCAATCACTGGTGTGCACACTAAAAACAGAGAAGAAAGAGGAGACGCAATGAACACATTGATCAAGCTGGGGAGCCTGGGTGTCATGACAATTGCAGCGATGGGGCAGGCACAGGCCGTCGATATCAAGGCGGGCGACTGGACGGTGTCGGTGGGCGGCATCGTCAACGCCTATTACACGCAAGTGTCGTGTTCGGGCGATGCGGTGGGTGGGCTGGCGCTGGGTGGCCAGGCGCTCGGTTGCGGTGGCGAGAAGGACCGCACGACGATTGGCAACGGCTTGCTGCCGAATGGCTTGATCACCTCGGCAAGCTCGCGGCTGGGCGAGTATGACGTGAAAGCCTTGATCGGCATCTACAATTCGACGGCCACCGACAGCGCCATCAGCCAGAACAGCGTGGTCGATGTGCGCCAGGCCTTCTTCACGTTCGGCAATGCGGAAATGGGCACCTTCAAGCTGGGCCGCGACTACGGCATCTTCGGCGCGAATGCGATCCTGTCCGACATGACCTTGCTGGGCTCGGGCGCACCCGTGCAAGCGACGCAGCGGGGCCGGGTGACCCTGGGCCATATCGGCGCCGGCTACACCTATCTGGGCAACTATGGCCAGATCATGTACAGCTCGCCGAAGTCCGGCGGCTTTGGCGTCGATGTGGCGCTGGTCAGCCCCGTTTCCGATACGCCCATCGTGGCAGGCTCGACCTATTCCTCGAAGTCGAGTCCGCAAGTGCAGGCGCAAGTGACGTATGCGCAGGAAGGCTTGAAAGCCTGGCTGGGCGTGAAGTCGCAAAAATTCACCTCGAAAACGCCAGGTGTCGATGACCTGACCATGCGTGGCGTGGAAGTGGGCGGCTCGTACCAGATGGGTCCGGCTGGCGTGCTGGTCAACTTCCAGGGCGGCAAAGGACTGGGGATACTCTCCGATGCGGACCAGGGCGATACCAAGTCGAAGAACTGGCTGCTGCAAGGCACGTATAAAACGACGGACAAGCTGAAGCTGGGCTTGTCCTACGGCATCAGCAAGAACGACGACAACACGGCCGGTACGGGCGGCTTGAAGTCGAACGCCAACCTGACCCTGGGTGCGTATTACTCGCTCAACAGTGCGATCACCCTGGTGGGCGAACTGGGCCAGACGCGCTCGAAAGGCTTTACGGGCGGCGAAGCGAAGATGAATGGCGTGTCGCTGGGCGGCATCATTTTCTTCTAATTAATGAACGCGGCGCCTTGCGACAGGGCGCCGCACGGAGCACGGTGCATGCGGATAATGCGGTTGTTCATTGGATGCTGGTTATTTTTGTTCATTCTGGGGCAGGCGTGGGCGGGCGTGCTCACCAAGGCCGAGCTGGCCCGGCGCTTTCCTGCTCCCATCGTCGTCGGCGACAAGGAGGCCGACTTGCCCGTCTGGCCCTTGTTCCGGCAAAACGCCACGGCCACCGAACTGGTCGGCTACGTGTTTGAATCGGTGGACCTGGCGCCGATTCCCGGCTTTTCCGGCGTGCCCGTCAATCTGCTGATCGCCATCGATCCGAAAGGCAGTTTTCTCGACGTATCCGTGCTGTCGCAACACGAACCCGTCTTTCTCGACGGCTTGGGTGAAGCGCCCCTGTTTCAATTCGTTAAACAGTATCAGGGTCTGTCGCTGAAACAGAATATCGCTATCGATGCCAAGAAGAAACGCGCGCCAGATGCGACGCACGCCGATATCGATGGCGTGTCGAAGGCCACGGCCTCCGTGCGCATCATCAACCAGAGCGTGCTGGCCTCGGCCTTGAAAGTGTCGCGCAAAAAACTGGGTTTTGCGCAAGGCCGCGACCCCGACCAGATCGCTCGCATCCGCATGGACGTGTTCGAGAAACTCAGCGCGGCGCAGATGCTCAAACAAGGCTTGATCCAGCATGTACGTCTGAGTAACAAGGAGGTGGAAACCCTGTTTGCGGGCAGTAATGGCGCCGGACTCGATGCGCAGGCCCAGCGCGAGCCGGACGGCGTGTTCATCGACCTGTACCTGGCGTATGTCTCCGTGCCCACGGTGGGACGCAATCTGTTGACGGAGCGCAGCTGGAACAAGCTGCGCAACCGGCTCGACGAGGGCGACCATGCCATCCTCGTCATGTCGCGCGGGCGTTATAGCGTGCTGGGCGACGATTTCGTGCGCGGCACCGTGCCGGATCGGCTGTTGCTGAAGCAGGATGGCTTGCCCATCGACATGCGCGACCTGGACCTGGAATTGCGCTTGTCGGAAGGGACTGCGTTGCCGACGGAAAATGTCGCCGTGTTTCGCATCATCAGCCAGGCGGGACTCGATGCGGCCAGCCCGCTGGCGTTTTCTCTCCCCATCACGCGCAACAAGGGCATCGTGTATCCGGAACGCATCGCCCGCGACGTGGATTTCAGCTACCGCCTGCCCGCCGATTTTTATGTCGCGCCGCAAGGCGACGATGCCACATGGCGTGGCACCTGGAAGAACCGCAAGGCTGAGTTGCTGCTATTGGTCGCCGGGCTGGCGCTGCTGGCCGGCGCATTGGCCTGGCAGAAACGCCTGGTGCGCGAGGGGCGGCAATTTACCTGGTTCCGCCGCCTGTTCCTGGTGTTTACCTTCGCTTTCATCGGCTACTACGCGCAGGGGCAGTTATCGATTGTCAATATCACGGGTGTCATCCAGGCGCTGCTGGCGGGGCGCAGTCTGGGCTTCTTCCTGTTCGATCCGATGACGGTGATCCTGTGGGCCTTCGTGCTGCTAAGTCTGTTTATCTGGGGGCGCGGCACGTTTTGCGGCTGGCTGTGTCCGTTTGGCGCGCTGCAGGAATTCACGGGCAAGCTGGGCCAGTGGTTGCGCTTGCCGCAGTGGAAGATCAAGCCGCGCCTGGACGGGCGCTTGAAATGGATCAAGTATGGCTTGCTGGCGGCCATTCTTGGCAGCAGCATGTTTTCCAGCCAGATCACGGACAAGCTGGTGGAGCTGGAGCCGTTCAAGACGGCGATCACTTTGAATTTCGTGCGCGCCTGGCCCTTCGTTGCGTATGCCGTGGGTTTGCTGCTGCTCAGCAGTGTTTCCTACAAATTCTTTTGCCGCTACCTGTGTCCGTTTGGCGCGGCGCTGGCGCTGCTGGGGCGCTTTCGCCTGTTCAACTGGATTCCCCGCCGCAAGGAATGCGGCACGCCTTGCCAGACTTGCCGCCACCGTTGCGAGTATCACGCCATCGCGCCCAGCGGGAAAGTCGATTACGGTGAGTGTTTCCAGTGCATGGATTGCGTGGTGATTCATGCCAGCGATGAAAAATGCGCACCCTTGATGCTGGAAATCAAGCGTGCCCGCACCATTCCCATCGTCCGGGCCACGGCAGAGGAGAGCAGCAATGCAGCGTAGAACCTTTATTTCCGCAGCGATTGGCAGCGTGGCCGGCATGGCGGGCTTGTCTTTGCCTGGCAGCATGGCGCGCGGCACGGCCACGGCGTCCGGCGTGCGGCCTTATCAAGGCGCCGCGTTGGCGTTTGGCACGACGATCACCGTCACCGTGTTGCACCACGATCAGCACCAGGCCGAACTGGCGATTGAAGACGCCTTGCATGCGGCCAGGAATATCGACCGGCTGATGAGCATTTACAGCCCGGCCAGCCAAGTCTTCCAGCTGAACCGTGATGGGCGCCTGGCTCGGCCGGACGCGCATCTGCTGGCCGTGCTGTCGCAGGCGCAAGCCTTGTCACGATGGAGCGATGGGGCGTTTGATATTACCGTGCAACCCTTGTGGCAGCTGTTTCGCGCGGCGGCAGAGCAGGCAAGCTTGCCGACGGACACATTGCGTCGCGCGACGCAGGCGCGCGTAAGCTGGCGGCAACTGGCGTGGGATAGCCGCGAAGTGCGTTTTCTTCAGCCCGGCATGGCACTGACCTTGAATGGCCTGGCGCAAGGCTACGCGGCGGACATGGCGCTGGCGGCCGTGCAGGCGCGCGGCATACGGCACGCGCTGCTCGACACGGGTGAGTTCGTTGCGCGCGGACAGCGCTCCCTGCGCCGTCCGTGGACCTTGGGCATCCAGGACCCGCGCGACGGGGAAATCCTGGCGGCCACCTTGAAAGTGGAGGGGCGCAGCGTGGCCACGTCAGGCGATTACGAATGCACGTTTACGCCCGACTTCGTGCATCACCACATCTTCGACCCTTCGAAGGGCGATTCGCCGCGCGAACTGGCCAGCGTGACCGTGCTGGCCCCCACGGGCTTGCTGGCCGATGGCTTGTCGACGACCTTCATGGTGACGGGGGCCGCGCGTGCGCATGCGATGGCCGCGCACATGCAGGGCGTTGACCTGATGACCATCGACAAGTCGGGCCAGCGCAAGATGTCGCCCGGCTTTGCACGTCTACTCTAGGTCATTTCAAATGCGGTACCTTGCGATAGATCGTGTTGCGCGACACGCCCAGGGCCCGCGCCGTGGCCGAGACGTTGCCGCCGTGGGCGTCGAGCGACTTGAGGATCGCGCTTTGTTCCATTTCTTCCAGGTTGGCGCCGGCGGCGATCATGCGGTCCGTGCTGGCGCTGGCGGCATGGGCTTGCGTCATCTCAATATCGTCGAGGAAATCATCAGGCATGTGGCGCAAACAGATCTCATGCTCGTCGCCTGCCATGACGATGGCCGTGCGCAACAGGTTCGTCAACTGGCGGAAATTGCCCGGCCATTTATGCTGGTGGAACATGCGCAGGATGTCCGGCGCCACCGTGTAGCGCGTATCGGGCGCTTCCGTCGCGAGGATTTTCTTGACGACCGTGTCCAGGTCGGTGCGTTCACGCAGCGGCGGCAGTTTGACCACCAGGCCATTCAGGCGGTAATACAAGTCTTCGCGGAACAGTCCCTTGGCCATGCGTTCGCGCAAGTTGTGATTCGTGGCGCAAATAAGTTCCACATTGACGGTGATTGATTTGCTGCTGCCCAACGGCGTGACCATGCGTTCCTGCAGCACGCGCAACAGCCGCGCCTGCAAGCCAAAGGGCATGTCACCGATTTCATCAAGGAACAGGGTGCCGCCATTGGCTTGCAGGATCTTGCCTATCGCCCCTTTCTTGCGCGCGCCCGTAAATGCCCCGTCTTCATAGCCGAACAGTTCAGACTCGATCAGGGTTTCCGGGATCGACGCGCAATTGACGGCGATAAACGGTCCCATGGCCCGCGGCGAGTCGTTATGGATGGCTTGCGCCAGCAATTCCTTGCCGGTGCCTGTCTCGCCCATGACGAGGATGGGAATATCGCGTCCCAATACCTTGTTGACCTTTTCGATCACCAGTTCCAGTTGCGGATCGCCCGTGCGCAAGTAGCGCAGGCCGGACAGGCGGCGCGCCGCGTTGGCCGCGTGGCTGGCCGGCGCGGGAACCTGGGCCGGCACGGCGTTGATATCGCTATGGTCGGTGCTGGCAGTAAAGCCGTGCTGGAAAACGCTATTGGACAAGCGCAACTGCGCGCGCCCATACACGCGCACGCCGCTGTGCATGCACAGGTTCAGCAAGCCGGGTGAAGCCGTTCGGTAATGCTCGTACAGGGCAGACACGGGCAAGCCGAACAGTGAACTGAAAGTATGGGATTGCAGCGCGGCGAATGACAGGCCCAGTTGGAACAAACCGTTTTTATTGGCGGATAAAAACCGTCCGCCCGGCGTGAATGAGGCGATGCCTTCCATCAAGGTGCCGATGAATTCGGGACGCGCGTGGAAGTGCACGGTGATGGCGTCCTCGAAGGTGGCGGAAAACAGCTGATTTTCGATCATCAGCGCCGACATGCGCACCAGGGCCATCGTATGCTTGTGAAAGCTGCGCTGATCGCTGGACACGTCCAGCACGCCGATGACATTGCCCCGGTGGTCGGTGATCGGTGCCGCGGAGCACGTCAGAAAATGATTGGCGGCCAGGTAATGCTGGTCCGCATGGACCAACGTCGGTACTTTCTCCGTGATGGCCGTGCCGATGGCATTCGTGCCGCGGCTTTGTTCCGACCATGCCACGCCCGGCTGCAGGGCCACGCGGTTGGCTTTCTCCAGGAAATCATCGTCGCCCAGCGAATGCACGATGACGCCATTGGCATCCGTCAAGATCACCATATTGTGCGTGTTGACGATTTGCTGGTACAGCGTTTCCATGGCGGGCAGTGCGTGCGTGTGCAGCATGCGGTTTTGCTCGATCAGCAGTGACAGGTCGGATTTGCCGGCCGGCGTAAAGTCGGGCGTGGCTGTGGGCGACAGGCCAAAGGCGACCGAGCGCTGATGGGAAGTTTCAATGATGACGGGGACGTTGTCCTGTCCTGCCGGCGAGGTGTTCGCGTCTGCAATAGACGAGAACGGTGTGCTACGGTAAGTAGCTGACGTTTGATACATGATCTCGTTGCCTCCGTTGGGCCCTGTAATGCGGCGCTCTTTTGAATATCGAGAGTGTTCCATAATGTAGCACCTGTCACAGATGGGAGCAAAGCAAAGCGAACCGGGCTGTCCCCAGTGTTGCTGCCAGGCCCAGAGTCGCTCTCATCAGTGGACAGTGCATAGGCATGTATAAGCAAGTGCGGTGCCAGGGTTGTTTCACGGGGTGCAAAAATAGCCCTTGCAGGGCGTGCGGGGCAGGGCTATAATTCGCCCCCTCGCTGAACGATGCATGCAAATGCTGAGTGAGGCGGGTAAAAAAGAAGGTTGACGAAATGCTGAAAAAGCTTCATACTCTTCCTTCTTCGCAGCTGACAAACACAACGCTTTGTCGATGGCGCGAAAGCAGCACCGAATACCGTTCTTTAACAATTAACAGTCGATAAGTGTGGGCATTTGATGTAAGTGCAGCGTCAATCTTCGGATTGGCGTCTAACTTAAAATATCAAATGTTCACAAGAAATAATGAA
>NZ_JAPUBT010000023.1 GCF_030397665.1 Janthinobacterium sp. SUN073
CGTGAAACAACTTTGCGCCGATGATAGTGCTGCAACCAGTGTGAAAGTAGGTTATCGTCAGGCTTGTTATTCGCAGTAAGAGAAAAACCCGATCAGCAATGGTCGGGTTTTTTTTCGTCTGGTGATTTTGTTTGGCGCTGGTGGTGGTGTCGGATGACGGCTTGCGGCCTAATCCGACCTACAATGGCGGTATGCGCATTCTGATCATTGAAGACAACCCCGATATTCTCGCCAATCTCTACGCCTATCTGGAAGCGAAGGGCCATGTACTCGATTCAGCCATGAATGGCTATGCCGGCCTGGCCTTGCTGGCCCAGCATGAATACGATGTGATCGTGCTCGATGTCATGCTACCCGGCCTGACGGGACTGGAACTGTGCCAGAAACTGCGTAGTGAGTTGCGCAATAGCACGCCAGTGCTAATGCTGACGGCGCGCGATACCCTGCAAGACAAGGTCGCCGGTTTTGACAGTGGCGCTGATGATTACCTGGTCAAGCCATTTTCCCTGCTGGAACTGGAAATCCGCCTGAAAGCCCTGCTGCGCCGCGCGCGCGGGCAAACGACGGCGACCGCCGTGCTGGCCGTCGGTGAGCTGCGTTTTGATACGGAAAAATTTGAAGTCCGACGCGCGGGCCAGGCCCTGACCTTGACGAGGACCGGCTACATCATCCTGAAATGCCTGATGAGCGAAGCGCCCAAGCTGGTGCCGCGCGAGCTGCTCGAGCATGAGGTCTGGGGCGACGACCGGCCTGACAGCGATGCCCTGCGCACGCACATCCATGCACTGCGGCAAGTGCTCGACAAACCGTATGCCTTTCCCATGCTGCGCACCATTCCCGGCATCGGCTATAAATTATTGAGTAGCGATGCGCCCGTTTAAATCGTTGAAGCGGCGCATCATCATTGCCTACCTGCTGTTTGCTCTTGTGGCGAGCATCTTTTTTGCCATTATCGCCGCCATCGCCGTCGAGGGCATCGAAGTGCGCCTGGTCGACGAGCGCCTGAAAGAAGTGGCGGCCTGGGCCTCACCCAGGCATGCGGCAGGCTTGTCTGTCGAGATGCCAGCCGGCTTGAGCTTTCATCACGCTGAAGACACGCCGCTGCCCTTGCGTGGCTTGGCGCCCGGCATGCACGAGAAAACCGTCGACGGTGTCGATTTGCACGTGCTGGTCGGCAGCGATGTGCATGGGGAATTCGTCGTCATTGATCATGCCACCGAGTATGAAAAGATCGAGCTGGTGGTGTACAGCATGTTTGCCCTCGCTTTTATCGGTTTCCTGATTTGCGCTTCGCTGCTGGGCGCCTTCATCGCCAATCGCTTGATCACGCCGATCATGTCGCTGACGCAGGCCGTCAAGGCCGGACAGGCGGCGTTGCCACTGCAGGACAGTGCCGATGAATTGGGGATATTGGCACGCGCTTTTGCCGAACGTACGGCGGAGTTGACCGAAGTTCTTGACCGCGAACGCTTTTTTACGGGCGATGTCAGTCATGAATTGCGCAC
Organism: Janthinobacterium sp. SUN073; assembly: GCF_030397665.1. Classification (GTDB taxonomy): domain Bacteria; phylum Pseudomonadota; class Gammaproteobacteria; order Burkholderiales; family Burkholderiaceae_D; genus Janthinobacterium. The sequence goes on from NZ_JAPUBT010000023.1 coordinate 1,506, forward strand.
GCCGCTGACCGTGATCACGGGGGCGGCGGAAATCCTGATGGAACAAGGCGGCGATGAACCGCTGGTGCGCTCCGCCTCCGAACGTATCTACCGGGCTGCGCACGAAGCGAGCGACTCCGTGACGGTGCTGCTGCGCCTGGCGCGCGCGCCGGAATTGCTGGAGTGCGCGTCACTCTCCGTGGCGGAACTGGCTCGCCAGGAATGCTTGCGCTGTCAATCATATACGGCAGGCAAGCCGCTTACCCTTGTGTTTGCGGATGGAGAGGACTTTCTGGTCAACGCCCCGCGTGAATTGCTGGCCGCCGCCATTGGCAACCTGGTGCGCAATGCCTGCCAGTACACCTTGCAGGGAGAAGTGATCGTGCGCCTGGCCGGACGCGCGCTGATCGTCGAGGATACGGGGCCGGGCTTGCCCGACGCGGCCCGCGCACGCCTGCTGCGTCAACCCATACCGGCCAATTTGAGCGGCTCATCCGGTACAGGCCTGGGGCTGGGCCTGGTTCAACGCATTTGCCTGTATCTGGGCGCGGAACTGGGATTCAGTACCCGCCCCGCGGGTGGCAGCGTGTTGCGGATTGATTTCATCTAAGCCGGCTTTTTGCGTGTAATTAACGAAAATTTAACGCCTTGTTGACGCGTAATTCATGCCGGCACTTGTAAGGTGAGCCCGGAAGCTCGTTTTGCCTCGTCCGTGCTGTGTACGGCGTGCAGCGTCATGTTCTCTTCATATTGACACTGTACGATGACTTCCATGGCTGCAGTCCTGTGCGGCCAGTCCCTTTCATCTCATCAGGTAATGTGTGCACCCATGCTGGCCAAGCTTAAACTCGTCAAAACTCCCAAAGGCATTGATAGTGCCCTGATGCTATCGGCCATGCTGATCCTCTGGATCGGCAATTACAGCAACCTCGACCTCGTGATCGCCGATAGTATGTTCGACGGCGCACGTGGGCAATTTTCCGGTGCTGACAGCGCGCTGGCGGGCAGTTTCCAGTTCTGCATGACCTTGCTTGGCGCCAGCGTGATCGGTCTGGCCATCTGGGATACCTTGCGTCCGCTGGCCTGGCTTGCATCACGCCGCAGTGCCTTGCGTGTCATGGCCCTGTCGGCCGTCTTGGTGCCGCCAAGCATCTATTTGCTCTCTTCCTTCAGCGATGTGCCTTGCCCCACGGATTTGCTGCGCTATGGCGGACTGGAACCGTACGCGCGCATGCTGGAAACATTGCCCGCCAGTGCGTCTGCCATGGTTTGCCTGCCGGCGACCCAGGCCAACACTGCCTGGTGGATGCTTGCCCTGCCATTGTTCTGCCTGCCAGCCCGGCCACGCATGGCGCTTCTGCTGGCAGGGATCATGCTGCTGTGCGGTTTGGCGGCAGGCTGGCAGCAGCAGTTGCAAGGTACGCAATTTTTCACGCACACCTTGTGGTCTGCCTGGATCGCTGCTTTCCTGATCTATCTGCTGCATCATTTGTTCCGGGCCGAGGACGCGTTGGCCTGAAACACAAAAGTACGTCACAATCTGCCTGTCTAGTTGTCGTTTCATACAAAAACAGGAGCACCATGAACGAGCAGATTGCGAGAGAAGTGGTATTGGTCCGTGCTATCGAGACGGCCGACCAGAAAAAAGAAGTCCTCAGCGAGGATGACCGCATGTATGCCAGCCGCAGCGCGCGTGAGCTTGCGCAGTGGCAAGCTTCGGGCAAGCAGGCCGAAGTGACAGGTGACGATTTCCTGCAGCAGCGCTCCGAGCTGATCCTCAAGCGCATCACCGAGCGCACCCCCGCCTTCGCTGCGTTTGCGAAGCGTCGCAACGGCATGAAAACCCTGGCGCTGACCTTGCCATTGCTGGCCCTGCTGCTGGGTGCCGGCCTCGACCGTATCACCGATCCGCACCGCGTCGACCTGCTGTCGGCGCCCTTGCTGCTGATCATCGCCTGGAATGTGCTGGTTTACCTGGGCTTGCTGATCTGGCTATGCATCCCCTCGCACTCCCTGGGCTGGCCAAAAGCGGGACTGGTGCGCCACCTGAGCGTGGGCCGCCTGGCTTTGCCGCGCAAGCTGCCGCACGCTCTGTCCTCGGGCTTGCTCAGTTTCATGGGGGAATGGGCGCACCTGAGCGCCAAGCTGACGGCCGCGCGCCTGAGCCGTACCATCCATTTGAGCGCCGCCATGTTTGCCATCGGCGCCGTCGCCTCGCTGTATGCGCGTGGTTTCCTGTCGCAATACGCGGCCGGCTGGGAAAGCACCTTTTTGAGTGCCAGCCAGGTGCACAGCCTGCTGTCGACCCTGTTTGCGCCAGCGATTGCCCTGTTTCATTTGCAAGGTTTTTCGCTGGCGGAAATCGAAGCGCTGCGTTTCCCGCAAACGACGACCGTGGAAGGTGGCGCGCGCTGGGTGCATTTGTATGCGGCAACGATTTTCCTGCTGGTCGTCGTCCCCCGCCTGATCCTGGCCCTGGTCAACAATTGGCGCGCCGCGCGCCTGGCCAAGCACTTTCCGCTGGATCTCGATCAACCGTATTTCCGCAAGCTCAATGAAAGCATCGGTGTGGCCACGGGCGGCATGCTGCGCGTCTTGCCATACAGCTTTACTGTCGATGAGGCACGCCACAAGGGATTGGGGCAGCTGTCCATCATGCTGTTTGGCGAGCAGGGGCGCATGATGTTGCGTCCATCGACGTCGTATGGCGAAGAGTCGCAGGAGGTCTTGCGCGGCACCGACTTGAATGATCCGCAAGTCAATATCACGGCCGTGCTGTTCAACCTGACGGCGACGCCGGAAAAGGAAAATCACGGCGCCTTCCTCGATTACCTGGTGCAATCGTCGACACGCGGCATCGCCGTCCTGATCGACGAGTCCAGCTACCTGGAGCGCGCTGGCGAGCAGGTGGATAATGCCACCCGCCTGGCGGAAAGAGTCGCCTTGTGGCAACAGTTTTGCCAGTTCCACAAAACCACGGCCACCCTGGTCAATTTGCTCAATCCCGCCTTGCACCCGCTCGACGCCGGTGTCGGCTTGAAAGTATCGGCAGCAGCATGAGTGTGAATGTGAATAAAGATGTCCAGGATGATGCGGTGCAGATTCAGTTTGCACTGATTTCGCACACGAATAATGGCAAGACGACGTTGGCGCGCACTCTGGTGGGTGTGGATATCGGCGAAGTGCGCGACGCCGCCCACGTGACCGTGTTTGCGGAATCGCACACCTTGCTGGCCACGCCACAGGGCGATGCCTTGCAATTGTGGGACACGCCTGGCTTTGGCGACTCCGTGCGCCTGCTCAAGCGTCTCGGGCAGTCAGGCAATCCCATCGGCTGGTTCCTGCGCGAAGTGCTGGACCGTTATCGCGACCGCCCGTTCTGGCTCAGTCAGCAAGCGTTGCGCACGGCCAAGGACGCGGCCGACGTGGTGCTATACCTGGTGAATTCTTCGGAGCATCCCAGGGATGCGGGTTACTTGCCGGCGGAAATGAAAATTCTCGAATGGCTGGGCAAGCCGGTGGTGGTCTTGCTCAATCAGATGGGGCCGCCGCGTAAGGGCAATGAGGAACACAGCGAGCAGGTGCGCTGGCGCGAGCATTTACAGCAATATCCCATCGTGCGCGACGTACTGGCGCTCGATGCCTTTGCCCGCTGCTGGGTACATGAACGCGTGTTTTACGAAGCCGTGGGCAAGTTGTTGCCACAGTCGCAGCAAGCCGGCTATGCACGTCTGTTTGCTGTCTGGCAAACGCAGAATACGGCACGTTTCCAGCAGGCCATGCATTTGCTGGCCACGCAGCTGGCCGTGGCTGGGCAGGATCGCGAAGCCATCGAGCCCGTCCCCAAGGGCTTGCTGAAATCGGCTTTGCAGGTCGTGGGTATCGGCAAGAATGCAGAACAGCAAAGGCAAGAAAAGGCCATGGCCAATCTGGTGGCACGGCTCAATACGCACAGCGGCGAAACGACGCGTGAACTGTTGATCTTGCACAAACTCGATCCTACCGATGCGCATAAGATCAATAGCCGGATACGGGAAAATTTCGCCGTGCGCGCGCCGATTGACAAGGCACAGGCGGGGTTACTGGGCGCCATGATTTCCGGTGCGGCGACGGGCTTGTCGGCCGACCTGATTTCCGGCGGCCTGACCCTGGGCACGGGCGCCTTGCTCGGCGGCGTGGTTGGTGCACTGACGTTTGCGGGCGCAGCCTGGGGTTTTAATTCCGGCACGGACCGCAACGAGCCCACCATGCAATTTACGGATGCCTTCCTGCGTACCCTGGTGGTAGCGGGTGTGCTGCGTTACCTGGCGGTGGCGCACTTTGGTCGTGGCCGCGGCAACTTTGTGGAAAGCGAGGCGCCAGCCTTCTGGCAAGATGAAGTCGAGCAAGCGGTCGCGCGCCATGAAGGTGCATTGGCCGAGTTGTGGAAAGAGGTGCGCCGCGAGAAATCAACTGAACTGGCGGCCGAGCGTGTGCAGCCCATTATCACGGCGATTACTGCCGATGTGCTGGCGCGTCTGTACCCGGATGTGCCGCAGCAGATGTAAATACGGGCTTCCATCACCTATTTCCAACAGGGTTTCCCATGAGCACACATAAAATCGCCGTCATCGCCGGCGATGGCATAGGCAATGAAGTCATGCCGGAAGGGCTGCGTGTTGTCGAGGCCGCCGCGCGCCGCTTCAATATCGACCTGCAGTTTACGACCATGGCATGGGCGAATTGCGACTATTACCTGGAGCATGGCCAGATGATGCCCTCGGACTGGTTTGCCCAGCTCAAGGATTTCGACGCCATCTATTTTGGTGCCGTGGGTTGGCCGGACAAGGTGCCTGACCATATCTCGCTGTGGGGTTCATTACTCAAATTTCGGCGCGAGTTCGACGAATACGTCAACTTGCGTCCCGTGCGGCTGATGCCGGGCGTGCCGTGTCCGCTGGCGAACAAGAAGCCGGGCGATATCGACTTTTACGTGGTGCGTGAAAATACGGAAGGAGAATATTCCTCCGTGGGCGGGCGCATGTTTGAAGGGACAGAGCGCGAAACGGTGCTGCAGGAATCCGTGTTTACGCGCATGGGCGTCGATCGCATCCTCAAGTATGCATTTGAGCTGGCGCAAAGCCGGCCTAAAAAACACCTGACCTCGGCGACCAAATCGAATGGCATCGCGATCAGCATGCCATTCTGGGATGAGCGGGTCGAAGCGATGGCGCCAGCGTTCCCCGATGTGCACTGGGACAAATACCACATCGACATTCTGGCGGCGCGCTTTGTATTGAGCCCTGAGCGCTTCGACGTAGTGGTGGCGTCAAATCTGTTTGGCGACATCCTGTCTGACTTGGGTCCCGCGTGCACGGGAACGATTGCCATCGCCCCATCGGCCAATATCAATCCGCACCGCACTTTCCCCTCTGTGTTTGAGCCAGTGCACGGTTCCGCACCTGATATCTATGGCCAGAATATCGCCAACCCGATCGGTATGATCTGGTCGGGCGCCATGATGCTCGATTTCCTCGGTAATGGCGATACCAATTACACGGCCGCATATGACGCGATTTTGGGCGCCATCGAGCAGGTGCTCGAGCATGGTCCGCGTACGCCGGACATGGGCGGGGGCGCCAGTACGACCGAGGTGGGCATGGCGGTTGCCGAATTGCTGAAATAAAGCTTGCCGCCCGTGGACGGCTTTGCTATAGTTCGCCTCCCCAATGAGGCGCAGTCAAATGCGGCTTTGAGGATCACCGGAAACGGTGGTGCAGTAAAAAAGAAGGAGTTGACGGATGTGGTGAAATGCTTCATACTCTTTCTTCTTCGCAGCTGACAAACACAACGCTTTGTCGATAGCGCGAAAGTGGCACCGAATACAGTTCTTTAACAATTAACAGTCGATAAGTGTGGGCATTTGATGTAAGTGCAGCGTCAATCTTCGGATTGGCGTCTAACTTAAAATATCAAATGTTCACAAGAAATAATGAAATAGGCGCTACGC
>NZ_JAPUBT010000024.1 GCF_030397665.1 Janthinobacterium sp. SUN073
GGGACCTCCCCACGGCTGGCGCATACGATGCCACCACGGCGCCGCGCCCGGCCAGCTCATTCAGGCGCCGGATCGTGTCCTTCTGGCCATAGTAAAAAAAGTCGCCCATTACAGTTCCTCGATGTCGATGTTGGTGGCATATGCCTGGTAATACTGGGTGGTGATGGCGGAATTGCTGGCAATGCGGCCATACACCTGGTGCGCCTGCTCGAGCTCACCGTCGTCACTCTCTGGATACAAGCTGATCAGCAGCGGGCGCGACAGGCCATTACCGCGCACGATGCGCCACAGTTCCGCCCGGTCCAAGGGGGTCATATGTTCGAGCGCGAGCGACAGCTTGCGATACAGCGCACCGCGCCCGACTGTCTGGCCGCCAGCGCCATTGCGATACTGCGTGCTGGTGTCGACCGACGTAACGCCGGCGCCATACGAGGCGTTTTGCTCAGGACTCCAGTAAGGGCCGGTCACCAGGCGCACCGCCTCGATGTAGCCGGCCGGGTTGTCCGGGTCGGCCAGGTCAATCACCAGCTTTTTGACGCTACGCATCTGGAGCCAGCAGCGCGCATACGTGCCGCCGCCGTAGCTGAAGGCGTTCACGCCCAGCGGCAGCGCGCCCCAGTCCCACATGCCCAGCCTGGCGTACTCGCATGCCGGCACGGCGCCGGTATCGAAATCGGGCGCGGCGTCGCCTGGCTCGACGTATCCGCGAACGCGAATTGTCGCCATGGGCGTCAGGTTGCAAAATGGCAGGGCCACGCCGCCGATGATTTCGGGCGTGGGCCAGGTGGCCGTGATCGCCAACGCCGTGCCGACGGAGCGCAGCACCGCTGACTTGCGTTCGCGCTGCAGGTTGGCCGGGCCCAGCGTACCGGCCTGACTGGATGCGGCGAGCGCCGCGCGGTCGGCGGCGTTGTCGTAGATGATGCGGAGATTTGACATGTAGATCCTATGGCAAATTGGTGCCGTCGAGAACAAAAAATGGACTTGGTTCGGAATACACGGTATCGGGCGGCAAGGTGCCGCTCATCAGGCCTGAGCGCAGCATGAGCGCTGGGGCGTACGCAATTACTCCGTTCGACCTGCGTACTAAAAATCGCCGGGATGCAGTCATGGTGTATTGCCCGCCGGTCCCCACATAGTTCATTTCGTAAAACGGGCTGGCGCCAAGTGCTACCGGGCGCCCCACTGAACTGACCACCACACTATTCTCCAGTCCACCCAGCGCCAGAGGGAACGTCAGGGTGGGCGTGCCGAAATCGTGCGTCACTGCTTTGGTGACGCTATGCCTCAACAACAGGCCACGTGCCGCCACTTTTTCCGTGATGGTGGCAAACGCCCAGATAGTGACTGGTTCCTGCTGGTCAAAACCACCGTTCTCATCGGCGTTCGCGCCGCAATATACGGTTAGCGTGTGAACACCGTTTACATAGCTGGTTTTGATGACGCCCACACGCCGGTCGACAGGCAGATCGATCACCCAAAGGATTCCGCGGAAGCCGCTGAACTGATACGTGGAGAAGCCAGATACCATGCCGCCGCCAGAACTGTACGGCTGCTGTAGAGAAACGAACGTCGCGCGGCCAATGCAGTGCGTGCCATAGGTATTGCTGTCGATGACCAGTTCGCCGTGCTGGTTGCGAATTTTGAGTTGTTTCGTCATTTCAAATAGATTCCCACGCTGGGCCGCCAGTCGGTCGACCACGAGACGCTGTTAGAAAAAACAAATCGGGGATAGCCCAGAGCCTCGTCGTAGGTGTAGGGGGCGACCTGAAACGAATCGCCATAGATCACTACCGGCGTGTGGCCAATCCCTGCGCCTGGAAACGTAATCGTCCAGCCCTCAAGCGGAATTGAAAAAATGCCCATACAGACACCGCCGGCCGCCAACCACGAATCGAACACGACCACGCCAGCACGCCGAATTTTTAAGCCGCTGGCCATTAGAGATACTCCCCGAGCTCGATGTAGGGCTGTTCATGCGCGCTGTCATAAAAGTACAGGCCGGTGCCAGTCAAGTCGTAGCCGGCTGCGCTGTCTGACGTGAGCCGCGCTGGGCTACGCATCAGATGAAAAGAACCCCTGGCCCCAGAAAGAGTGCCAGAAAACGTTGCAATTCCCTGCAAGCTGGTGAATTGAGGCGTGTGGATATCTCCGTCCGTGTCAAACCGAGCATATTTTCCAAGATGATAATTTCCCATCAGCAGGCCGTCCTGGCTCAGATGAAACCCATTGCCATCATTTGAAGGCCAGCCATATGCACCAGTCGGATAACCAGGGCCGCCATGGATGGTGGAGGCGGAGATATCGCCTGCTTTCACCTTTCCCAGAATGCTGGTAATAGCGGATAGCTCGTCGACCGCCAACGCCTTTGCTGCCACCGTGCCGGGGACCAGCAAATTGCCATTCAAGACGGTGTCGGCAGCCAGCCACTCGTCATTTACATAGAACTTCGTTGCCGCATGCGTGGCGTCGTACAGCGTCACCATGTCGCGGTTGATTGGCGCGCCGTAGCCGGCATGGCTCAGCTCATACACGGCCGAGGCATCCGACCAGGTGGAATAGCCGGGCGCCGTCACCGTCACGGTGCCGCGCTGGCCGGATGGCCCTGCCACGCCCTGGCCACCGCGAAACTTCGACCAGGCGTAATCCGCCTTGTTGGTGCTGGGGGCGGCACTGAGCTTGTTGACGGCCAGGCCCAGGTACAGGGTGCTGTCGCGCGGCGTGTCGTACAGGCCCGTGCCGTCTGCATTGTCCGCATACTTGATCCAGGTGTAGGTCGTCTTGCCGTCCGCTCCGGCATCACCCTTCGCCCCGTCGCCGCCCTTGATCAGAGACCAAGCATAATCTGCCGGGTTGTCACTCTCGACCAATGTGGCCTTGTTATAGGCCAGGCCGATGTAAGTCATGCCCACGGGCGAATCGGAGAATCCACCGCCTGCAGCGGTATTGCCATACTTCACCCAGGTGTAGGTTGTCACGCCATCGGCAGCCAGGCGCGCAGCGGCCGCCCATTCGCCAGGGGTGATATCGTCGGTGGCGCCGCGCGAGGCGGCCGTGGCGCCCGAGGTAAACAGGTATGCACCGCCCGCCGTCGGCACCTGCGTCGACCAGCCGTTGTTCAAGCCGGCGAGCGCGCCCGTGGCAAAGGTGAACGTGCATGCCGCGCTCGGTAGCGCCGGCGCAGTATTGGTAGCGCTACGCTGGTAGATGCGCACGGGTGCCACATTCAAGCCATCCAAACCGTTTTGGCCGGCGCTGCCATTGGCACCGGCAGCACCATCTTTGGCCAGCTGCACGGCCGACGACCACTCATTGGCGGCGATATTGTCCGTGGCATTGCGCGAGCTGGCGCCAGCCACGCACACGTACAACGGCGCCGAACCAGCCGGGATATTCTTCGACCAGCCCTTGGCCAGGTCGTTGCTGGCCGGCGTGGTGATGCTGGCCGTGGCAAAAGTGAAGATCACGTCACCCGGCGAATCAGTAGGGGCGGCCGCCGCGCGCTTGTAGGCGAAGGCCTGGCCTGTGTTCAAGCCGGCCAGGCCGGTATCGCCAGCGACGCCGTCGAAGACCTTGCTGATCATGTAGTTGCCGACGTAATCGACGCCAAATTCGCGGATACGCGCCTGCACCAGGGCCGTATCCGTGGTCATGTTGGCAAAGTCGACCGTGGCCACGTTGCCGTTGACGGTCAACTGCGTGCCGGCAGACACAGAAAACACGATATCGCCCACCACGTTCACCGGCTTGGCGGTAATCGCAATCGAGCCAGGCGCGCCGGCGCCGGCGCTGTTCACGCGAAACACAGGCGTGCTGCCAGCCAGCAGGATCGCCTTGCCGTCCGCCGTCGTGCTGAAGCGCTCCGCAGTGGCCTGCAGCAGCGTATCGCGCGCGCCACCGATGGCCGTCATACCAACACCCCCACCGTCACGCGCCCGGCCAGCCATTGGTGCGACAGCAGCACCACCACGCCAGGCACGCCGTCCTGCAGGCCGAAGCGGTCATCGCGCAGCACCACGGGCTGCCCCAGTTCCAGCATCATCATCTCAGGCTCTCCGTCAAATTCATAAATCGTGCGCTGCACCTTGTTCAGGGCTAGGCGCCGTGCGGCTTCCGCTTGCGCGTCTGCGTTGGTCTTGAGGCAGGTTTCGATCTGTGGCGGGTCATCCGTCAACCGGTAACGCGCCTTGACCGCGCCATCGACCGCCGTTTCCGTCAGCCACTCCGTCGCGTACAGGTCGGCATGCGCTGGCGGGATGCTGGTGGTCAGGCTGGCCTGCACCGTGTAATTCCGGTCGAAGGCGATCTTGACGGCCGCCACCACCGGCAGGCGCTGTACCGGGCGCAAGGAATCGAGTTTCATGTGTTCGGGGCCAATCTGCACAGGCACGCCGGAGGCGGGCAGCGCGATCTGCACCAGACGCAGCTGGCCAGTGCGCGACATCAGCGCCTGGGCGCCCACGCTGGCCGCCAGTTGCTGGATGGCTTGCGCCTGGTTCGTCCGGTCCGCAACGTACAGGCCCACCAGTTGCGGGTGGGCGGCATCGAAAGCGGCCAGATTGGCCAGGTCCAAGTCGGCCAGCGTGAAGCGGTCCGATGCCTTGCCGTAGGCGGTGGCGATGCGCTGCACCAGCGGTGCGATGCGCGGCGCATAGCCGCCGCCCTTGTCGCCCTGCACGCTGGCCGTGATCGTGGTGGAAAACGGATCGGTGGTCAGATTGAAGCGTCCCGCCTGGTCATTGAGCGCCACGGCAATCGGTTTGCCGTTGGTGCGCACTTCGAACGTCGATTCCACCACGCCGAGAAAACCGTACTCCAGGGTGGCCGGATTGGTCAGCAATGGCGTCACGTTGTGGCATTCACCGAATGGGATCGGCAGCGTCGCGTCCTTGTTTGGCGAGGTGCCGCCCAGCTTCGCTTCGGCAATCGGCGTGTCCAGGCGCTGCAGCTTGTCGCGCAACGACAGGTTGATCGATTCGCGCGCAGAACTGCCGATATCGGCGACGATGCCGTCAAAGATCAGGCGAAAGTCGCTGCGCGGCCAGGCCGGATCGCCTGACCAGGCCTTGATCGGCCGGTTGCGCCACACATCGAGCAACCAGCCATCAAGTGCGCCATCGCCGTTGTCCAGCTCGACGTCACCGCCCGACAAGCCAGCCTCGCCGGCCAGGCTGACCTGTTCGGTGAAGGCCAGCCCACCGGTGGCCAGCGGCAGATACTCGGTATTGGCCGGCACATCCGCCGGGCCGGTGACGTACGGCCGGGAGGCGATATACCGCGTCACCTCCTGGCCGACCACGTTCACCTGGGCCTCGATCAGCACCATGCGGATGGCGGACGGGCTTTGCAGCCATGTCAAAAATTGTGCATCTGTCATTGCGAGTACTCCACTTGTTTCGCCCAGGCAGATGCCTTGGCAGATTTATCAACACCGGCCACGACCGTTTTGGCCGCTTTGTCGTTCGATTCAACGGTGGCCTGGATGGTGGCGCCGGTTTGCACCTTTTGATCCGCGCGCAGCCCCTTAACCTCTTCCCGCAGGCCCTTGATCTCGGCTACCAGGGCGTCGGTGTTCGCGCCGCCCTGGCTTGGCGCACCGCCAAAGTAGCGCCGCATGGCTGCCGCCGCTGGCGCGTCGACCACCACTTCGCCTCGATGCAGCTCGGCCGCGTAGCCATCAAACGGCACGTTGGCCAGGCCGCCGGCATGGGAACCGTCGAACTTGACACCCAGCCCCGTGGCCGTGCCCATCGCCGCATGCAGGTTGGCGATGGCTTGCGCCACCGTCAGCACGCTGTCGTTGATGGTGATCAGGCCCGACACCTGGGCCTTGAGGGCATCCAGGCTGGCCTGCTGCACATCGACCTGGGCCGAGGCCCATTTCAACGCCTCGTTGTTGGCCGCCACCACGCGGGCGTAATCTGCCGCGTAGCGGGCGTCCGAGGCGTTGACCACCTGGGAGGCAGTCAGGAAGGCCTGCTCGGCAGCCGACAGCCCGGACTGCGCCGTCGTGTCGCCGGCATTGGCCGCCGCC
>NZ_JAPUBT010000025.1 GCF_030397665.1 Janthinobacterium sp. SUN073
CCTGACTGCCTCCCAGGTGGTCAACGCCTCGGACGCCCGCTACGCGGCAGATTACGCCCGTGTGGTGGCGGCCAACGACGAGGCGTTGAAATGGGCCTCGGCCCAGGTCGACGTGCAGCAGGCCAGCCTGGATGCCCTCAAGGCCCAGGTGTCGGGCCTGATCACCATCAACGACAGCGTGCTGACGGTGGCGCAAGCCATCGCCAACCTGCATGCGGCGATGGGCACGGCCACTGGGCTGGGAGTGAAATTTACCAATGCGCCAGCCGTTGCTGCGCCAGTCGCTTTTTCTAGCACCCCGGCCCCCGTAGTGTTTGACGCCATGCGCTATTCGGCTGGCTCGAATGTTGGTTCCGACGCATTGGTCGCTGAAATCCGCGCCCTGAACGCCAGGCTGGATGCCCAAACAGTCGAGATCAAGGGCTTGCGCGCCGATCAGGCCAAGCAAACCGGCGCCACCATCCAGGCCACCGTCGAATCGAACGACAAGGCCGCCAAGACTGTAGTGGCTGGTGTCGATAAAGCATCTAAATCCGCTGTATGGAATAGAAAAGTGGAGTATTCAGCATGACCAATGAGCAATTTTTAGAATGGCTGCAAAGCCCTTCCGCCATCCGCATGGTGCTGATCGAGGCCCAGGTGAACGTGGTCGGCCAGGAGGTGACGCGGTATATCGCCTCCCGGCCGTACGTCACCGGCCCGGCGGATGTGCCGGCCAATACCGAGTATCTGCCGCTGGCCACCGGCGGTCTGGCCTTCACGGAACAGGTCAGCTTGACCGGCGAGGCAGGCCTGTCGGGCGGCGATATTGAGCTCGATAACGGCGATGGTGCGCTCGATGGCTGGCTCGGCGACGTCTGGCGCAACCGGCCCATCAAGGCCTGGTCAGGCGATCCGGCCTGGCCGCGCAGCGACTTTCGCCTGATCTTTGACGGCATCGTCGCCGATATCGGCAGTTCTGCGCGCGAATCGATCAACCTGTCGTTACGCGACAAGCTGCAGCGCCTGGACACGCCGATTGCCGAAGCGAAGCTGGGCGGCACTTCGCCAAACAAGGATGCTACCTTGCCGATCCCATTCGGTGAATGCCACAACGTGACGCCATTGCTGACCAATCCGGCCACCCTGGAGTACGGTTTTCTCGGCGTGGTGGAATCGACGTTCGAAGTGCGCACCAACGGCAAGCCGATTGCCGTGGCCTTGAATGACCAGGCGGGCCGCTTCAACCTGACGACTGACCCGTTTTCCACCACGATCACGGCCAGCGTGCAGGGCGACAAGGGCGGCGGCTATGCGCCGCGCATCGCGCCGCTGGTGCAGCGCATCGCCACCGCCTACGGCAAGGCGGCCGACCGTTTTACCCTGGCCGACCTGGACCTGGCCAATCTGGCCGCCTTCGATGCGGCCCACCCGCAACTGGTGGGCCTGTACGTTGCGGACCGGACGAACCAGGCGCAAGCCATCCAGCAACTGGCGGCCAGCGTGGGCGCCCAGGCGCTGATGTCGCGCACTGGCCAGCTGCGCCTGGTGCAGATCGCGCTGCCTGCCGCTGGCGTGCCGGTGCAGATTGGCCCCGAACACATGAAACTCGATTCCTTGCGCCCGGTACAGCGCCTGCCGGTGGTGGCGGCCGTCAAGATCGCCTTCGACCGGAATTACACGGTGCAGGCCAGCCTGACCACCAGCATCCCGCCAGCGCATGCCGACCTGTACGCGACGGAATGGCTAACAGAAACCGCTGTCGATGGCGCTGTGAAGGCGCGCTACCGGTTGACGGATGACCCGCCGCAAATCGAAACCTGCCTCAAGACCAACGCGGACGCGCAAGCGGAAGCGGCCCGGCGCCTGGCCCTGAACAAGGTGCAGCGCACGATTTACGAATTTGATGGAGAGCCTGAGATGATGATGCTGGAACTGGGGCAGCCCGTGGTGCTGCGCGATGACCGCTTCGGCCTGCAGGACGGCGTGCCTGGTGTGGTGGTGCTGCTGTCGCACCAATGGCTGGCCGGGCGCGTGACGGTGGGGGTGTTGGTATGACGGCCATCGGTGGCGCGCGCGATAAGCTGCTGCAGGCCACGGCGCAGCGCTTCAGCACGACGGCGGACGGCAAGGCGATCCTGCTGGCTGGCAGCACGCCTGTGTTTCGCGTGAACAGCGCCGGCGCCGGCGCGCCCGGCTCGATTGCGATTACCGCCAAGCCGGTGAACGTGGTGGGCGATATCGTGTTTTCTGTGTCTGCCGGCACGCAGTTGACCGTCAACGGCAACGTGGCCACGGTCGACTTTGCCAGCATGACCACGGATACGGCCCTGGTGCAGGCGCGTATCCGCGAATTTGGCGTCGATTACGTCGGCAACTACATGATCAGCAAGGTCTTCGATGGCGTCGCTGGCGATACCGGCCTGGCCGGCTTGAACACGGGCCAGGCCTTCGCCTACAAGCGCGCGGCTGCGGCACCTGGTGATTCGCCGGGTGACGTGATCTTCACTTTTGCCACGGCAAGCATCACCACGCCGGCAGGCAACGACCTGGCCAATGGCTGGTCGAAGAATATCCCGGCTGGTTCGGCTCCCTTGTACGTGCGCGTGGCCGCCGCCAGCTCGCGCAATGCCACGGACAATATTGTCGCGAATGAGTGGGCGGGGGCCGTGCAGCTGGCCAAAGATGGCGCTGCCGGCGCCAATGGCAGCGCCGGCCAAAACGGCACGGATGGCTTGAATGTGGCGCCCGTGCGCATCTACCAGCGTGGCGCTACCAATACTGCGCCGGCGCTACCGAGCGCGGCATGCACGTTCACCTTTGCCACGGGCGCGCTCGCCGGCTTGAGCAACGGCTGGTCGACGCAGGTGCCGACGGCGGGCGGTGCATACCTGTTCACCTCGGGCGCCACGGCCGCCTCGCGCGGCGCCACCGACGATATCGCCCCTGGCGAATGGGCGGCCGCTGCGCGCCTGGCTGCCGATGGCGTGACGACCTACACCTGGGTGAAGTATGGCAATACCGCTGCAGGCGGTGGATTCTCCGATTCGCCCGTGGGCATGACTTACATCGGCCTGGCCTATAACAAGGCCACATTGGTCGAGAGTGACAACCCGGCAGATTATGCTTGGTCTCTGATCAAGGGCGGCGACGGGGCGAAGGGTGATGCCGGAGCGGACGGCAAGACGACCTACACCTGGATCAAGTATGCGGACAATGCAGACGGCACGGGCCTGTACGACACGCCGCGCGACAGCACCCTGTACCTGGGCCTGGCCGTCAACAAGCCCAGTGCCGCCCCCAGCACCAACAAGGCGGACTACGCCTGGTCGAAGTTTCGCGGCGGCCAGGGCGTGGCAGGGCCATCCGGCCAGCGCGGCACCGTGACGGTGACGGCGCCCGGCTATTCCGCCTGGTCGGATGCCTCGGCCGTGTATGAGTTGGGCCATGCCGGCTACGGTGCGCCGATCAACCGCGACATTGTGACGCTGTACGACGCCACGCATGCGGTAACGAAGTTCTATGTAAATGGCGAGTGGCTGGCTGCCGACACCGTCTTGAATGGCAATTTGCTGGTCCCCGGCACCGTGGCAGCGAAGGCGCTGGCAGTGGATAAGCTGTCGTCCATCACTGCCGATCTCGGCAAAGTTACTGCCGGCGATATTTACAGCGCGACCATTCACGGCGGCGCGGGATATCCGACAGGCACGTACGGCTGGCCCTCAAATGGCGGCAATGGGTTTCATCTGAGCCAGAGTGGCCTGCTGATGGGAAATTACGACCTCGGAAAATACGCTCGGTTTGACACGGATGGAGATATCCGCACGCCGCAATTCACAAGCTTGCAGGGAATTGCAACGTTTTCTGGCACTCTTTCTGGGGCCAGGGGTTCTTTTGCCCTGATTCGCAGCCCAGCGCGGCTCACAGAAGGCAGTGCAGCCGGCTATGACTTGACTGGCACCGGCCTGTACTTTTATGACGGCGTGCATGGACAGCCGTACATCGAGCTGGGGGAGTATCTCTGATGGCCAGCGGTTTAAAAATTCGGCGTGCTGGCGTGGTCGTGTTCGATTCGTGGTTGGCGGCCGGCGGTGTCTGCATGGGCATTTTTTCAATTCCGCTTGAGGGCTGGACGATTACGTTTCCAGGCGCAGGGATT
>NZ_JAPUBT010000026.1 GCF_030397665.1 Janthinobacterium sp. SUN073
GTCAGGACCAGTTTTACCGCTTCTTCCCGAAGCTCCGGTGTATAGGTTTTTGAACGTGTCATAAGTTCTCCAGTTGGTGAAGTTTACCAAACTAGAGTGTCCGAAAAAGTCAGGGTACCTCAAGGATTATAAATATGTTGCTACCGTTACGATTGAATACACGCGTGTACACCACCGTTGCTGGCGCCATTTTTCTGCTTGCGGGTACCTCATCGGCGTTTGCCAGCACGCTTGACGAGGATAGGACACGAGGTGACATACACGGATTGTTTGAGATAAGGGAGGCCGCGGTACAGTTCATCGCAGCAGAGAATCTGAAAAATGGAACAAAGTGGCAGACCATGGAGCCGAACCGGAAGATTCTGGTTGCCAAATGTGCGGTATCTCTGCGCGTGAAATGGGTTCCGAAGAGCCATGGCCTGTCTGGACCGAATGTTGCTGTAAGTTGCGACCAGACCGTCAAGCCCACGATACAAAAGAAATGGACAGTGTTCGTCCCCATCAACAAGGGGCCGATGGCGCATACATGAGCACATCGGGGTCGTTCCATGGCATTGCACACGAACGGAGGTGCTCGATGTCATAGAAGCTGGCTCACCCGAGGAGATAAGCGGAGCCACGCGACGCGGCCTTATCGCTGGCACCACAATTTCGCTCCTGAATCACTAAACTGGTGCAACCGAACAACGGCAGATATAATCATCGACTCAGATTTTATTGATACAAGACTACATGAAAATCAAAATATCATTCATCGCCTCGCTAGGAATGCTATCGCTAATTCAGGCATCACCATCCTTCGCGGATAATATCAACGGGAAAAATCTCTATATACAGCGATGCTCCATGTGCCATGGAACAGATATCAAGGGAACCGGCCCACTGGCGAATAAAAGCAATCCTTCCACGCCTGACCTTACAACCTCCGCCTTCAAAAAACGTCTGAAAGATTATCCGGGCGTTATTGTTTCATCAGTCATACTTCGTCCGAATGGCGACTTGATTCCAAAAACTTTGCGAGAAAATGGCGTAAAAATATCGCCGTACGCATGGAAAGTTCAGGATTTTCGCGACTTACATCAATACATGAGTAGTGTGATTTTAAAGAATCGATGACTTTTAAGACAAGATCGGTGCGCGAAATTACAGCTGAAGGATTCGGAGCGGGCTGGGCCGGCGCTTCAAATCTCACCCCCAGGATGCGACGACATTCAACGAACATCGATATTCTTCGAAATATCAAGAGTGCGATAAAAAAGCCAGTCAACTGACTGGATTTTTCTTGATTTATGTTGGACTTTCTTGAAACTGTTTTGCATTATCACAAATTTCATACCATGCAGGCTTGGAGCCAACATAAACATGAAATTGTATTTTTACCTCAGGATCATCATCCAGACAGTTAACTGATATTGGAAATGAGTCATTCTCTGAACCAATTTCCCCCAACGAAGTTCCGCAATTCTTGCAAAAAGTTCTTGCATATGTAAACGGAGGCTCTGGTTCATATCGTTGAATAAATTCTCGCCCCTCCAGCAAGGTAAAAGAATTTTTATCAACAAAAGCCAAGGCACTCGCTCCGGCCTTCCGACAACGAGAACAGTGACACATGCCCATCATGCTTGGGGGGGATGCCAATTCAAATTTTACCGAACCACAGCAACAACTGCCTTTGATCATGAGGTGTCCTTTTTGAAAGTTGACACTGTATTTTTACACAGTACTTCTGGACAGGCAAGATCCACAGGGAGGAATTTTTCAGAAGCTAAAGCAGAAAGCAGCGTGCGGGCGCGAGAGGGCGCGAGGGCCAGATAGCGATCAGCTACTGACAAAAACTGACAGTCACCCCACGTAAGATCGGCGAATCAAAAACTAAAAGGCTACAAGGATAAATTCACCATGGCTACTTTTACGCATTCTTCAGGTCAGTACCTATCCGTTGATGATGCCGAAATATACTTTGAAATCATAGGTAATCCGAAAGGGAGTCCATTGCTGTTACTGCACGGCGGCTTGGGCAACCTGACTGACTTCAATGGCATTGCCGCTCAACTTGCAAGTGAATTCAGATTGATTGGCGTTGATTTTCGTGGACACGGCAAGTCGACACTCGGAAAATCCCGCCTGACCTATCAACGATATCAAGCAGATGTTGAAGCTATTCTGGCGTACTTGAACATCGATTGTTTTTCCATACTGGGCTTTAGTGACGGTGGCATCACTGCCTTGCGCATGGCCGCTGAAACCCCAGCGCGGATCAAGGGGCTGGTGGCTGTGGCGGCTCAAAGTCAAATGGAAGCGGACGACCCGATCCTTCCCATGTTAAGTGGCGTGACGGCTGATTTCTGGGAGACAAAGTTTCCCGATGCAGTCTCCTACTACAGAGAGAACAATCCAGAACCAGACTTTGATGCGTTGATCAAGTCGGTGGTATCGCTCTGGACAAATACAAAACACAGCGCTTACCCTGGCAATCTGATCAAGCAGATCACGGCAAAAACGTTGCTGGTGCGTGGCGACGAAGATCATCTTTGTTCGTTAAAGTGCATCGCTGAACTACGAGATCAAATAGAAGGTTCTGCCTTCTTGAACATCCCATATGCGGGGCACGAGGCATACAAAGATTCTCCTGTTTTATTCATGAAGGTGGTGCACGATTTTCTTACCCATCAGATTACCAAGACATGTTAATTGTCTAGTTTCGTGCTGATCTGCATTGGCGAACCCAGACGGTTCCGGGTGCGAATTTTTGGTCAATAATTGCTTTGCGAAGGGCCCCCGGTGTCAGAATGGTTGTCGCTCCGATAGGTTTGGTAAACTTGGGAGCGTTGACTGGAGCATGAATTGGCACGATACGGACAAGAATTTAAAGACAGGGCGGTGGCGAGACTGCTGCCG
>NZ_JAPUBT010000027.1 GCF_030397665.1 Janthinobacterium sp. SUN073
TCAGGACCAGTTTTACCGCTTCTTCCCGAAGCTCCGGTGTATAGGTTTTTGAACGTGTCATAAGTTCTCCAGTTGGTGAAGTTTACCAAACTAGAGTGTCCGAAAAAGTCAGGGTACCTCAAGCTGAACTGACCGCCCTGGTTGCTCAGATGGTCGACAGTGTCGCGCGCATCAACTACGTTAAGACCATCGCTAAGCGCGATATCTCGCCCGCTAGATTGGACCCAAAGAATGCGCACATGTTCGACCCACTGCGCGCGGCGATTCAGCACATGCGCGCAGGGAACGAGGACGAAGCCTTCTGGCTGGTGTTTCTGTTTGTCCACTGCGGTAAAAACCTCACGAAAGGATACAGCCTGCTCCGCATGGTCTATGGCGCATTCAATGATAAGTTTGTGTGGACCTGGAAAAAATTCTCGGCAAACCCCGATGCGTTTTCGATGTGGCTTCATCAGCATTTAGACGAACTGCTGGCGCAAAGTAAGCAATTCCCCTTTGGTAATCACCGCAAGTACGAGAGTTTGAAGCATCTTGGTGTGACGCTTGCCAGCTATGCTGACTGGGTCGGGCCATCGCGGTCCCATCGACAGCTTCTTGACGCAGCAAAAGCTGAAGTTGGCACCGACCCGAAAGCGCTCTTTGACTACCTCTATTACAGCATGGATGCGGTGCACCGATTTGGCAGAACAGCCAAGTTCGATTATCTCACCATGGTCGGGAAATTAGGCCTTGAGAATATAGAGCCGCCATCGGCGTACATGATTCACGGTACCGGCCCGGTGCGAGGTGCACGGCTGTTGTTCGGTGGCGCTGCAGACAACGAATCACTGTCCAAAAGGAAGCTGGACGAACTCTCTGTAGACCTCAACAAAGCGCTCGGCGTGGGCATGCAGGTCATCGAAGACTCGCTTTGCAACTGGCAGAAGAGTCCCGATAAGTATTTACTCTTCCGCGGTTAACTGCTCCCATTTGTAGCGCGTTTTTAAGCGATTATATCGGTCAGGTCTAACCAGCCCGCGGAACTGCATCTGGCCAACAATAATACCGTAGGAAACGCCCGCATCGCGAGCAAGCCTGGTAATCCCGATGAGGGCTTTAGAAGCCGCTGGAAGACGCTGCTGTAACTCTCGCGGTATCAGGAGGTCCATCGCGAATTGATTGGCCTCTTCTTCTTGCGGAGACTTTGGTCCATCTGAAGTCTCAAGTATTAACAAGTCCGGGTCCCAGTGTAGAACCAGATGTCCAGCTTCATGGAAAAACGAAAACCAGAATTGGTCATCGGTTAGATATCGGAACGATAGAAGTAGCACAGCCTTCTTCGGACCCGCAAAGAATGTAGCACCGCTAGCACGGCACCCCTTAGGCGCCTTTACCGTCACAACGGCGACGCCAGCCTTCGCGCAAAGCGCTCGAAGCTTCGGTAAGAACTCGGATGGCTCAGCTATTTGGGTGAGGCCGCGTATCTTGGCCAACTGCGATGAGAAAAGCTGGGGGTTCCACTCCTGGCATTCGATAGTTTCTGCCTGAAGTTCGCCTTGGCGCAACCACGCGGCCGTCGCCGGCGCATGCTCTAGATATGCATCTGTCGTACGGAATGCTGCTGCGGCTTTGAGGTCGACATAGGTGCGATACCAAGCATCCAAATTCGGCACGCCGAAGAAGTCTAGGCAGCTGCGTAGCTTTTCCTGCTTGTCTCTTGCTGTATCCACCCAGCCAAGGGATTGCATTTCCTTGAGCGGCAGGCTTTTTAGCCAGGTCTTGTATTCTTCATTTTCGGCGTCAACACCTTCGTTTAGCTCGGCTAGTTGCTTGCGATATTGCTCTTCGCGGCGTAGCCAGAAGCTAGCAGGCGTCCCAAGTGCGTCTTCAAGACGAGCAGCGACACCGGCAGTTAACGGATTTTTGCCCGTAATGAGGCCTGCGAGCTGGCGCTCGCTCATGTCGACCAAATCGGCTAAACGCGAAGAAGCGACCCCTTTGGTATTCATCAAATCAGAAATTGTTCGGCCTGGCGGAACCGCCCACATTGGAGCGAAATCGACTTCAGTTCTCATTGGCGCGCTCTATAGATAAGATTTTCACTCGGGTGACCTGGGTCCAGTCTAGTTTTCCTGCCTTGCTGGGCGGCGGTTTATGGTTCGCCACGGCGCACAACTGGTAGGAATCGTCGAGAAAGATAACTATTCGGTCATTCGCCGCTTGGTCAAACTTCGCAAAGCCCCATGCAACTAGCTCGGCCGGCGAATCCGCAGCTCTAAGGTCAGCCAGCCGCGCGTGAAGCGACTGCCCTGCGGTTCCGCCATATTTGCGCTTCGCCGAAATACTGCTCTCGCAAACTTTTCTAAGATTTTCGTCTTGAAACGCCAGTTGTATAGGCATTGGATTATATATTTCGACCGCCGAGATTTGAGGTGTACTGTCAATAGCGGACACTCTTGTTTCAAGCCGCCCGTAGCTGTTTGCTGAATTTTTCAGCGAACAACGCGGGTGGAACATTGCCGAGGCGCGAGTGGCGCCGCTGGCGGTTGTA
>NZ_JAPUBT010000028.1 GCF_030397665.1 Janthinobacterium sp. SUN073
ACAACCGCCAGCGGCGCCACTCGCGCCTCGGCAATGTTCCGCCCGCATTGTTCGCTGAAAAATTCAGCAAACAGCTACGGGCGGCTTGAAACAAGAGTGTCCGCTATTGACAGTACACCTCAAAACGTATCCAGACGAGTTCCGTTTGACTAGTAATTGCTCGATGACCGCCGCCTTAATAAAGTCTTGCCAGGCAGACGAAAGGGCACATTGATGTAACTGTACGAGTCCGCTCGCCGCGCGCTCGACATTGATGATATTGAGTGTTTTGGAATCAGTGCCAAGGTCGCGCAGATAATACGCTGGCGGAGGGACATCGCCCACGCACGTTGTCAAGTTCCAACCAGCGTCGTCGACAGCATAGCCGTCGGAATTGATCTTGAAATCCCAACTAAGTTCCTTACTGACGGCCAAAGATTTTCCGAGTTCAATGAAGGATTTGTAGTGTATGTTCATGCGCAATCACCTTCAAGTTCGTCGATGACTGTTTGAATCTCGCTGATGGTTCGTTGAAGCTGCATATAGGTTGGCGACTTCAAATCGGCCCGCGAACTTTGCTCAAAAAAAAGCACGATTTCCCGCATATCTCCCAAGACCTTGTTATGCAGCCCCTTGTCGTTAACGGGCATAAACTTGCGACATCCATAGCATGATGCGACTGGGCTATATGGGCACGATGGTTGCCCTGAGTTGCATCCGCCAATGCCGGAGATCGGAATCCCGTGCGGAACTGCCGCGATTTGTTGCTCATCCTTTAGTACAGCCAGTTCTTCTGGAGAGATAAAACGGTCATGTGCAATTCGGGCAACACGACGATAAACCTCTGAAGCACCCAATGCCCGATTCACTCGATCGGCGTGCGATGCCGATGTTGCATAATAGATTAGGCCTGTATTTGTCTGCGCATGCCCCATAAACTCTGCTAATTCTTCATGACTAGCGCCGGCATCAACCAACCGCTGTGCGGCCGTATGGCGCAGATCCGAAGCAGTTCCAAGGTCATCAGAGCTAATGATGCTACGAACAAGTATGGAAATACGCTGACTAACTTCAAGGGTTGACTTTATCTGGAAGAATTTTTCAGAACCGTCTATTGTTATTTTATCTAAATACGACTTTAGATGAACAAATATTGGAACCCATTCGCGCTTAACCCGACGCGTCAATTGAATTCTCTGCTTTGCCCCGCGCTGCTTGGCCATATGGAAAGTTAGGTGCACAGTTGGATCATCGTCGATTTTATCGTGCCATATCCGTACGTGTTTCGCATCCAAGATACCAATTTGTACAGGGCGCATCGCAAACTGGTAGGCGCATAGCACCATTCCAGCGTCTGCAATGGTGGAGTAGGGGACATAGTTACCTGCTCGTAGATTACTCACCAAGTCATCAAAATAGCGCACGATTACTGCTTCCTCATCCGAAGACAGGAAGACATCTCCAGCGCGAACCCCCGCATACTTATCAACAGCAGGGAGGGGGAGAGTAGTGCGTAGGTAACTACGATACTCATTTGACCAGCCATTCCAGCGATATGTGCATAGCAAATGCAGAATGTGTTTAGCGAGCAAATAGCTGCCGGCTCCCATCTCACGCGCCCGCCATTTAGACCATAGTTGCCTGATCTCAAGGGGGCCAGTTTGCAGCAGGACAACAAGATCGTAGTCACTCAAGTGGTACAGACTTGAGAAATAACTTGCGACCGTTCTAATGCTGAGGTCCTGTTCAAGCATTAGTGCTAGGGTGTGCTTCAGGATAAGCACACAGTAAGGATTACGTTGATCGAAGTTAATCTTTACGCTTCGGCCATGAAAAAAAAGTTCAAACACTTTTTCGTCTACTGGGGCACGAATAGAGCGAGTAGTGTCGTCGAACTCATCGTAGTACCTTAGCACTGATGGTAGTGGCTGCAGGCTTGCGCAGAATTGAGTCAATGCATCTTCATCTGATCCTGACGGATTCAGCTCAGCAGGTCGCTGTTTGGGCATTAGTACTCCTTAGGAATCGAACGCAGCAGGGCAACTCGATCATCAAATGCATTATTCCAGATGCCTGCAAGCCTGTCTTCAAAAACAGCCCGAGCATAGCGAGATGGCATTGTAGACTGGCGTGACCAACCGAAGAATGTTCGCATTTTTTGCAATGCCTCGTCCATAGAGTCGCCATGTTGGAGTAACTGATGGAGACGAACCACAGCACAGGTGTGGCGAAGATTGAGGTACCCTGACTTTTTCGGACACTCTAGTTTGGTAAACTTCACCAACTGGAGAACTTATGACACGTTCAAAAACCTATACACCGGAGCTTCGGGAAGAAGCGGTAAAACTGGTCCTGA
>NZ_JAPUBT010000029.1 GCF_030397665.1 Janthinobacterium sp. SUN073
GCCCGCGTACAGCGCACACGGCTGCGAATATTCGCCGCTGATGTTGCGGAAGTTGTAGTAGGCCAGGGCGCCGCGCAACTGGTGGTCGCCATTGATCTTCCACGAGGCGCCCACTTGCGCGCCCAGCAGCCATTTGTTTTCGCTGGCCATTTTTGCCTGGCTGCGGCTCGGTGCATTGTCGGACGAATACTCGAGCGGAATCAGGCCCAGCGTGCCGAACACGGTGACATCCTTGCTCTCGCCCACCGGTTGCTGCAGCTTGGCGGCGATGCCGTCGAAATTGAGTTCGCTGGAAAACAGTTCATCGCCGGACACGAACGGATTGTCGAAGCGGCCCGCCGTCAGTTTCAGCCAGGAAGCGGGCTGGTACGACAGCCAGGCCTGGTCCAGCCAGATGTTTTTCTTGCCCAGGCCACCGCCCAGGGTTTGCGTGGTCGATACCGGGCTATCATCGTTGCCGCTGGCCAGGCGGATGCCTGCTTGCGTGCTGTCGGAAATGTCGGCCAGGATGCCCAAGCGGGCACGCGCGCGCAGCAAATTCTTGCGGTCCTGGCGCGTGTTGAGCAGCGCCGGCAGGGCCAGGTTGGTGTTCGCATTGACGTCGTAGCCGCTGCCGCTGTTGAGCGAGCGCCAGTCGATCTCGATATTGCTGTTGGCCATGTCGTAGTAGCGCGATTCGTAGCGCGCGCGCACGTCGCCTTCGACGCGGATGCGCTTGGTCCAGGCCGGCGTTTCATTCGGTGCCGCCCAGCCGCCCGCCTTCGCTTCGGCCAGCACTTGCCCCTTGATCTCGTCGCGGATCTGTTCGCGTACGGTCTGCGAAATGTAGGGTACGCGCACGTCGCCGGCCTGGGCTTGCGCCAGGGGTGCGGAGGCGGCCGCCGGACGGGCTTGCGCAGCGGCCAGCGCCTCGCTCTGCGCTTGCGCCAGCAGCGCCTCGCCGGCATCCTTGTTGAGGGCGCCGCTCTGGATCAGGCCGCGTATCAGTTTGACCATGGTGCTGTCGGCCGGGACGGCCTGCGCCTGCACTGCGCCGGCCGCTACGCTCAGGGCCAGGGCAGCGAACGCCAGCGGAAGGCGGCGCAGGCGCTGTGGGGAAGAAAATATGGAATTCATTGTTTCTTTCGAAAAAAATTAATATGAATTAAGGGCGCTATGGCCGGCGGCCTTTAATGGATACGCGGGCCGGGAAACGCAGCGATGCCGGTGGCCGCTCATCGGCGCGGAAGTCGCGCACCATGGCCAGCACCTGCTCATCCGTCTGCGCATTGCCCGTGCCTTGCACCAGCTGCACCTTCGACGTCTTGCCTTCCGTATCGAGCCACAGGTCGACGCGGATATCCGTAAACGCCAGCTGGCGCGTGCGCGGGTCGCGGGCGAACGCCATCTGCAAGGCATTGGCCACATAGCGGCCATACGATCCCGCGCCGAGGCCGCCGCCACCGCCGCTGCCGCTCATGCCGCCGCCGCGCCCGGCCTGGATGCCGAAGGCGTCGCTGCCGGCCTGCGCCGCGCCATCGATGGTGACGGGGTCGCCCTTGTCCGGCGACGGACTTTCCGGCGCGTCATCCATGGGCTTGTCGGCCGGCGTCGGTTCCGGCTCCGACACTTCCGGCACCACTTTGTCGGGCGTCGGTTCCGGCAGTTTTTCCGGTTCCGGTGGCGGCGGTGGTGGCGGCGGCAGCATCAGCATCGGCGGCGCCGCCACTTCGCGCTTGGTGGCCGCCGTGTCCGACAGCAAATAC
>NZ_JAPUBT010000003.1 GCF_030397665.1 Janthinobacterium sp. SUN073
TACAACCGCCAGCGGCGCCACTCGCGCCTCGGCAATGTTCCACCCGCGTTGTTCGCTGAAAAATTCAGCAAACAGCTACGGGCGGCTTGAAACAAGAGTGTCCGCTATTGACAGTACACCTCAGATCATGCGGTGTAACGGTCGTCTTGCCTGTACGCGACTGCAGCTCCCTGACGACTTGCATTGGGAGTCTACCTGATATCACAGAAAATGCCTTTGTAAGCGCCTCAGTCGATAGTGGTAAGTTAGACTTGGAATTCAGTAGAAATGAGTGCTGAGGGCGGCCTCGATAATTGCTGGCATATGAATCAATGATGCGTGCTGTGGTTTCGCTGGTTGGAATTTGCCTAATCGAATCTTTGGTTTTAATGCTCGGTTTGGAGTAGCGAGGATCTTGGGCAGCGCTTTCGTAAGCGTTTTCCCGAACATTGATCCAACAACGATCACGTCCCAATTTTGCGTCAAAAGCGCTCCTAATTGCGTCTGCAGGAAGTAAGAGAACCTCGCCGCGCCGTAATCCTTGGTGGAGCATCAGAATAAACGCCACGTACACACGCCAGCGAGTCTGAACGCGAGGAAACGGATTGTCTTTGGATTCAGGGTCTAGAATCTCATACAACACCTCAACGGTAGACGCTGGCAGCGAACGGAGCATTTCTGGCGTATTTCGTTTCTTCACGCGAAATTGGCTGTATAGAACTGACAGTTGATGAAGTCGGCTTTCGATCAGAAGCAATGTCTTGTGAGAATCGCTTTTTGCTATCCAAGACACAATCGAGGTCACGAAACCTAATCCTACTTGCCAACGTGTCTCATCAGCTTCAGTCGTTACGGCTTGATTGCGGATGGAAATGAACCATGATTCAAGCATTTCAGCCAGGCGGCAGTCACTCAATGTGCCGAGTGCGTCGTCCAGTGAGCCATGCCCACATAGTTCATCGGCGTGTTGGTACAGGTTCTCGATGTAGCGCAATTTCTTAACGTGTGTCGAATTGGCCAAGGCGCCAGTAACTGCGGCTGACCAAACGACTGCCCAGTAGCGCGGCAGACCATGTCGGTCGACCAAAACTGGACCTGCAAGGCTTGAAGGGATGTGCGTATCGGCAAGTTGAATTAGCATCTGCATCCTAAGTTCACCGCAACACCTAAACATACCATTAATCGGGTATGCGATTTGGTACTTGAGCAAAATGCGCAACACTCCGTAAACTACCAGTCCTTCGCATAATTTATATTATGTAAAATAGCTAAAAGAGTGCAGAATCAAAGCATTGTATGCAGCGCAGTACGCCGACATCAGCGCTTCGTCTTTGATTCAAGGAGATTTTGCGACATCACGGATGCAGCCTGTTGCGGGGCCGCTGCAGCCAGTCCCCGCGCAACTGCCCCTCCCATCTCAGTGCTTTGCCCATGGCCGGGCAGGTCGGGAATGATCACCCAACTCTAAACAACTATCCCGCTGGCGCCGCGCACTTCTTTACGGTACCGGCGTCATATTCGAACGATACGCTATTCGTTCCCTGGCCGCGGTACATGCTCTCGCCTTCCCGGATGGTCACCTGCGCGCCCATCTTGCACAACACGGCCGGTGCGCGCTGCACCCAGTCCAGCCTGCGCAAGGTGGCGATATTCCTGTCCCGCAGCGCCGCGCTCCAGCCCTCATCCTTGAAGCGCACCGAGTAGACCGCATGATGCAGCTGCACCCGGCTCGTCCGGTCAATCACATTCCCGCCATTCCGCAGCACCTCCGCCAGGTCACTCTCGATGAACCGCATCACGTCCGCACCACGCTTGGGCGTGTCATTGCGGCCAAACTGGTAAAAGACGAAGATCGCAAAGACGGTAAATAGCGCCTGATACACTTTTCCATCAAAAAAAGATTTCATTCCCGCTTTCCCATGCTGTTCAGTATGTGCACCCTGCCCTTGCGCCGGCAACGTCAGGCGATGTCCAGCAGCCTTGCCAGCCGCGGCTGATCCCCCGCCGCCACAAACCACCCCACCTGCCAGCGCTGCGTGCGCAGGGCCTGGGTAGATTCTGGCATGCACCATGGATGGTGCGCACCCATGTGCCGCGCTATTCAGCGCTATCTGCTCCTATCGGCTGATTTCTGGCGATCTCGTCCAGGTTTTCAAGCACAGTGTTCGTCAGGGGGGCGCTAACCCCGCGCACGAGAAGGCCAAGCAATCCGATTTCCCGCGTCATCACTTCCCGCTGATCGTAATCGGGATTTTCTGAATAGTGGAGTACATCCACTGTCTCAAGCACTTTTTCAACCGAAGCGCAAAAATCAGCAAGTCTCCCATACTGCATGTACTGAATCGCATAGCTGGCTGAAATAAGCGCATTTTGCGCAAGATCGCCCTCGATGGCACCAAACTCCTCGCTGTCAGGAATTACGGAATCAAGGGTCGCCAGCATATCGTTCAATACCTGTTCATCTTGAAAGCAGGCATCCCCGTCCAATGACAGTTCGACCATGTTCAAAAAATACCAGGACCTGCTTTCGCCATAGCGGACATCAAATTGTTCTACAAATGGCGCCAGACGCTTGATAAAATTAATCAATACCGCAACATTTTCACGCTGCGTGAGTCTGGTCGCTTCATTAATAATGTGTTGACCATATCTATTTATGATTAATTGCATTTCAACCTCCTTTTTCTCTGATTTTTCTGTCCAGGAAGGCAGGGTAAAGCCGTCATTCCGACGCGATCCCGCAGCATATACTGGAGCCGCCCCCACCGCCCTTGACCCTATTTTTTTTGGCTTGAACCGCCCACAGCTTGAATTTATCATCCATAGCTTCGGCCAGAGCGATCACCGTGGCGAGCGCCTCGGGATTATCTTCTTTCATGTTTTCAGGCAGTCTGTGATAGTCACGCGGCTCGTCCGCCTTAAATATACCGGCCAAATGCGCATTCACCCTGAGAATAAGATGCAGCGTTCGCCAGCAGATGGGTCGTTCGATCCTGGATACATCCTGGTCCCATTGAGACTTCGGAACTTCTTTCCCTCCGACCCAAAGATAACGAACAAATGAAAACGTGATTTCATCGTAGCGGGACTGCGATCTATCGTAATCAGGGTCAGAAAAAAGCACCCGCCACCTGGGTACTTCCGAAAAACTGAACGATGTCATCACCGGCCTGAACAGGCGTTGACTCATATCGATATCTTCCATGCAGGCTGGCGGTATCGTATAGAACCTTGAAAAAACCTCCAGCAAATAACCCATATTCACCGGAACATTTTCAATAAATCTCGCCATCACAAAGCCTTGCTCTTGCGACTGATTGAGCGCGGGGATATAAAATACATCTCCCGGCTTCACGCTTTTCCCTGACAGTTTTATCATGGCTTACTCCGGATGATAATGGAACGGAACCAGCTCCTCTATTTTCAAGCTTGCAACAAGCGAACAATCCCGGATAAATCCTCTTGGCCCACAAACCACTCCCCCTGCCAGCGCTGCGTACGCAGTGCCTGGCCCGATTCCGGTGTACACCAGGGCGGATACACGCGCAGCGCGCGCTTGCCGCCGCTGCCCGCGCGCGACATCACGCCCCGCTCCAGCAGCACGCTGCGCGGAACAATGAAAAAGCCGTGCCGCGCACCATCGTCGTTGGCCACGGCGATGATGACGATATCGACGGGGTCCGCTTCATCCAGCGGGGCGATCTCGGCATCGGGATGGGGGCGCTTCCAGACGGTGACGAACTGGCCGGTTTTCGTCGGCGTGGTTTTGGCCACGCGCAAGACCAGCCGCTTGCCGTGCAGTTCGGCGCGGCAGGCGCCGTAGTCCGCGCTTTCCGCTTCTGGCACAGGCGCTTGCGGCAAGCCCAGGAAGGCCCATGGACTGGCCTTCATTGCGCGCTGAACTCGGCTGCGGCCTTGGCCGCCCACAGCGCCTCGGCGTGGCTGGCGAACGGGCTGTCATAGCCGTCGACCTTGCCGTCTTCGTCGACAAAACACAGCCACCAGCCGTCGCCCTGCTCGCGGATGGCTGTCTGGCCCGGCGCGCAGTGGGTTTCAACCGGCTGGTCGGCCGCCAGGGTCGCGATGGTGATGCCGCGGTGAATAATATGCTGGGGTATCATGGAAAGTAAGTCATGTGAAAAAATCAATGGCGATAGTGTAGCCGCGCCGGCCTATCCTGACCAGTGCGCTACACTGTTCGTTCACTCGGAGGACGACATGGCATCACAGCAAGGCACGGTGGATTATTTGCTCGACCAGCTGGCGGGCGCGGGCAGCATCAGCGCGAAAAAAATGTTTGGCGAATATGGCCTGTATTGCGACGGCAAGATGTTCGCCATCGTCGCCGACGACCAGCTGTTCATCAAGCCGACGGACGCGGGCCGCGCCTGGATCAGCGCGCAAGACACGCTACAGGAGGCGCCGCCCTACCCGCAAGCCAAGCCGTATTTCCTCATCGATGGCGGCCTGTGGGACGAGCGCGACTGGTTGTCCCAGCTGGCGCGACGCACGGCGGACGCCTTGCCGCTGCCGAAACCCAAGCCGCCGCCCAAGCCCAAAAAACCGGCTTCAAGCAGCTAATACGCTGTTTTCGCACGCCTTGCCCTGCAGGAAACATTGCAGGTTGTGATAGGTGATGGCGGCGATCTCGCGCAGCGCTTCGATGGTGAAGAAGCCCTGGTGGCCCGTCACCAGCACGTTCGGGAACGTCATCAGGCGCTGGAAGATGTCGTCGTCGATGATGTCGGACGAGCGGTCCTGGAAGAACAGATTGCTTTCCTGTTCGTACACATCGATGGCCAGGGAGCCAAGCTGGCGCGATTTGAGCGCTTCGATGACAGCGCCAGTGTCGATCAGGCCGCCGCGCGAAGTGTTCACCAGCATGGCGCCCTTCTTCATCAGCGGCAAGGTGGCTTCGCTGATCATGTGGCGCGTGCTGTCCATCAGGGGGCAATGCAGCGAGACGATGTCAGACTCGGCCAGCAGCTGCGGCAGTTCCACCATCGTGCCCAGCTGCGCGAACGCGGGCGCCGGATACGGGTCGTGGCCCAGCACCGTGCAGCCAAAACCCTTGAAGATACGCGCCGTGGCCAGGCCGATCTTGCCCGTGCCGACGATGCCCACCGTCTTGCCGTGCAAGGTGGAGCCCAGCAAGCCGTCCAGCGAAAAATTGCCTTCGCGCACGCGGGCATACGCGCGGTGCGTGTGGCGGTTCAGGGTTTGTACCAGGGCCAGGGTGTATTCGGCCACGGCTTCCGGAGAGTAGGCAGGCACGCGGGCGACAAACAGGCCCAGGCGCTTGGCCGCTTCCAGGTCGAGGTTGTTGTAGCCGGCGCAGCGCAGCAGGATGGCGCGCACGCCATAGCCGTGCAGGGCTTCCAGCACGGGCGCGTCGAGCACGTCGTTGACGAAGACGCAGACAGCCTCGGCGCCTTGCGCCAGGATCGCGGTTTCCTGGCTCAGCAAGGCGCTGTGGTAGACCAGTTCGATGCTGTCCGGCTCGGGTTGGGATGGCAAGGCTTCATCGAAGAAACGGCGGTCGTAGGGCTGGCTGGCAAAGAAGGCGATTTTCATGGTGAGTCCTGGAACTTGCTGAATGGCAAAACAGCATCATAGCGCAAGCGCCCTGCCCCACGGCGTACGCCTGGCACATGCCGCCCCTTATTTGGGTTCGCGCGGCAAGGTCAGCACGTGGCGCAGATACGCCGTTTCTTCGGCGTGCTGCAGGTGGTAGCGCTCGCGCGCGGCGCGCGTGGCCGCCTGGTGGGCCGCGATGCCCGTTTCCGTCAGCTCGACGCCGAAGTCCGCCGGCACCGGCTCAGGGCCGCCGAACAGGCGCGCCAGGATGAAGCGGCCCACATTGTCGCGGTAGTGCGATGCTTCCCAGTAATAGCGCATTTCATGCGCGCCCGTCACTTGCGGGATAGCCTCGCTGGTGATGCTGTTGAAGCCGGAAAAATCCACCAGGCGCACGTCGCAGCCCTGGCGCCGGTAGCGCCCGGCCATCCGCGCCAGGTCGCGCTGCCATGTTTCCATGGCGTCCCACTTGCCGCGCCAGTACAGGGCGTCGAGCGTGAGCGCATGCGTGGGATTGATGTACAGGCGCAAGCGCGTGCCGCCCTGGCACAGCTTGCCGACGCTGGCATCGAAGGCGCGCAGCGCGGGGGCCGTCGGCCCCAGGCCATCGCCAAATTCCTGCAGGCGCGGCGTGAAGGCGCGCGCCGTGCCGGTCCAAGTACGGTTGCGGCTGGTGAGGCAGGACTCGTCGCGCTGGCCGTGCAGCGCCAGGCTGGACAGGCACACGCCGTCATAGGTGCCGCTGAGGATGCGCCAGGTGTCGCGCGTCATGTCGACAGTCAGGCCGCGCTTGATGTTGAGCAAGGCGCGCCGCGCGAAGAACGCGGGGCCGCCATCCGTCAGGCCCGGTTCCACGCCGGCCGAGCCCAGTTCCAGCGAGAACGAGGGGGCGTCGATGCCCCACACCATGGTGTCGACATGGCTGACCCTGGCCGCGTGCTCGGCCAGGCGCATGGCCTCGCCGATGGAGGCGCCCGAGACGGCGCTGTTGAAGACGCTCTTGCCATCGAACAAAGCACGCATGCTGCTCACCGGCAAGCCCATTTCCGTGCGCGAGTTGCCGATATACACGACGGCAGGCCGGTAGCGCGCCACGGCATACGTCTTGCCCCACACGCTGAGTTTTTCGGTCGTCGGCCGCAATCGCTGCAGCAGCGGGCTGTCCCACTGGTGCAGCAAGTACGGATCGACGTGGTAGTTCACGGCCGAAACGAGGGCCAGCGCGACCAGCACGCAGGCAAAGAAGATGGCGAGGTAGCGGCGGGCGGTGGTATCCATGGTCAGCATTGGAAGGTGAAAAATGGCGTATTTGTGGGGCTTTGCATCAACGCCGGATCAGCGGCCCGTCCAGCACCCGCTGCGCATAGGCCGCCTCACGCGCATGTTCCACGCGATAGCGCTCGCGCGCGGCGCGCGTGGCCGCCTGGTGGGCATCGATGTTGGCCTGCGTCAGCTCCACGCCGAAATCGGCCGGTACCGGCGTGTCGCCGCCAAACAAACGCGCCAGGATCAAGCGGCCCACATTGTCCCGGTAATGCGACACTTCCCAGTAATAATGCATGTCGGGCTTGCCGCTGACGAGCGGGGTCGCTTCGGTCGTGATGCTGTTAAAGCCGGAAAAATCAACCAGGCGCACGTCGCAGCCGTGCAGGCGGTGGCGTTCGACGAGCTGCACCAGGCCACGCTGCCAGGCCTGCATGGCATCCCACTTGCCGCGCCAGTACAGCGCGTACAAGGTCAGCGCGTGCGTGGGGTTGATGTACAGGCGCAGGCGCAGGCCTGGCCGGCACAGCTTGCCGATACTGGCGTCGAGCGCTGGTGTCGAGGGCGGTGTCGGCCCCAGGCCGTCGCCGAATTCCTGCAGCCGCACGGGAATGGCGTCCTTCGTACCGAGCCAGTGCTTGATGCCCTTGAGGGTGCAAGTCTCGTCGCGCTGCCCGTACACGGCCAGGTTGGAGCGGCAGGTATCGCCGGCATGGCCTGTCAGGATGCGCACGCTGTCCTGCGTCATGTCCAGCGTCAGGCCGCGCTTCAGGTTGACCAGGGCGCGCCGGGCAAAAAAGCCGTGGCGGGCGCCCGTCAGACTGTCTTCCACGCGCGCCGCGCCCATGTCCAGGGAAAAAGTGGGCGCGTCGATGCCCCACACCATGGTCTCGACGCGGCTGACCCTGGCCGCATGCTCGGCCAGGCGGATGGCGTCGCCAATCGAGGCGCCGGAGACGGCGCTGTTGAAGATGCGCTTGCCGTCGAACAAGGCACGCACGCCCGTCGGCAAGCCCATTTCCGTGCGCGAATTGCCGATGTAGATGATGGCCGGCCGGTAGCGCGCCACGGCGTAGGTCTTGGCCCAGGCGCCGAGCTTTTCGTTCAGCTGGCGCGGGCGCTGCAGCAGGGGACTGTCCCACTGGTGCAGCAGGTAGGGGTCGACCTGGTAATTCATGAACGAGATGGCGCCGAGCACCAGGCCGACGCAAGCGAGGAAGCAGACAAGATAGCGGCGGCCGGAAGTGTCCATGCTCAGAACTGGAAGTAGAGAAACTCGGTGACCCGGTTCATGCCGAAGATGCAGGCGACGAACAGCGCGGCAAAGCCCACGCTCCAGCGGCGCGTGGGGCGCCAGCTGAAGGCCCAGCGCCCTGAAGGTTGAAAGATTCTTTCAATGGCAGGCTCGTAGAGAAAGAAAATTTCTTGCGTGTTTGGCGCCTTGAAAGCCAGCAACATGGCGCCCAGCAGCACGGGCAAGCCCGGCCCCGCCAGTTCGATCCAGCGGATGCCGTCGAAGGCGGGATGCAAGCCCCATTGCGCCAGGCTGGCCGCGTGGTTGCCTAGGCCGCGCGGCAGGCTCACGCCGTTCGCGCCCAGCAGCGCGCCGGTGATGTCCCAGGCCGTGGCCACGTCGGGCGCGCGGAAGAAGATCCAGGCCAGCATGACGGCAAGAAAGGTCAGGACGCCGGGCCACCAGTGCAGCCAGCGGTAGACCCGCGCCGCGCCGAACGCGCGTTGCCATGCCTGCTGCAGCACCAGGTACAGGCCGTGCAAGCCGCCCCAGATGACGAAGGTCCAGCCGGCGCCATGCCACAGGCCGCCCAGCAGCATGGTCAGCATCAGATTGCGGTAACGCATGGCCTCGCCGTGGCGGCTGCCGCCGAGAGGTATGTATAAATAGTCGCGCAGGAAACGCGACAAGGTCATGTGCCAGCGGCGCCAGAAATCGGCGATATTGGCCGCCTTGTACGGCGAATTGAAGTTCAGCGGCAATTTCACGCCGAACAGGCGCGACAGACCGATGGCCATGTCCGAATAGCCGGAAAAGCCGAAATACAGCTGGAAGGTGTAGGCCAGCACGCCGATCCACGCCTCGATCAGGGTGGGCGTGGCCCCGGCCGCAAAGACCGGCATGGCCAGCGGCGACAGGTTGTCGGCGATCAGCACTTTTTTGGCCAGCCCGATGGTAAAAATCGACAGGCCAATGGCGAAGTTGGCGGCACGCGGGTGGGCGTTGGCCGGGTCGGCGAACTGCGGCATCATGTCGCGGTGATGCAGCACGGGGCCGGCGATCAAATGGGGGAAATAGCTGACGAACAGCACATAATGAATGAAACGGTACTCGCGCACCTCGCCCCGGTAGCAATCGACGAGGAAGGCGATCTGCGTGAAGGTAAAGAATGAGATGCCGATCGGCAAGATGATGTCGAGGCCGGACCACGACAGGCTGCCAGCGCCAGCTCCGGCGGCCACGGCGACGGCATTCACGCTGTCGATGAAGAAATTCGCATATTTATAGTAGGCAAGCAAGCCCAGGTTCAAGGCCAGGGCCGCCACCAGCACGCGCTTGCGGGCCGCGCCCGCGCTGGTCCCCAGCAAGCGGCCGGCACCGTAATTGACGCAGATGGAGGCCAGCAGCAGCGGCAGGTAGCGCACGTCCCACCAGGCATAGAAGAACAGCGAGGCGAGCGCCAGCCACAAGGCCGGCGCCAGGCGCCAGCTGGCAGAGGACGTCAATCGATCCAGCAGAAAATAGCCGGCCAGCACGATGGGCAGATAGCCGAACAGGAAGGCGAAGGAGTTAAACAGCATGTTGCCTCCTGGCAGGCAAGGACTGCAGCTGGTCGTAACACTCGGCAATCTGGGCCGCTACCCGCTCCCACGTAAAACGTTCCACCAGCGCTTGCACGCGGGCGCGCTCGGGCGGCAGCGCCAGCAAGTCGAGGATGGCATGGCGCTGCGCGGGGCCATCGTCCCAGGCCACCTTGCGCAGCGCAAACGCGGAATCGGGCAAGTCCAGCGCGCTTTGCGCCGTCATGACGACGGGCGTGCCGGCCGCCAGCGCTTCGAGCACGCTCAAGGGAAACACTTCGCCCTGGCTGGGCAAGGCCGCCACGGCCGCCGCATGGTAGGCGCTGGCCAGCAGCGGGTCGGCGTGCTCGAGCGCACCCAGCCAGCTGACGTGCGGCAAGTCCAGCAACTGTTGCAGATACGCCTGCTGTTCCCGGGGCGCGGCGCCGATCAGTACCAGGGGCAAGCCGGCCCCCACCAGCGCCTGTGCCAGTCCCAGCTGGTTTTTATACGGTGAAATGCTGCCCACCATCAGCACGAACGGCCCGGCGATGCCTGTTTCGCGCAGGAACAGGTCGCCATTGGCCGTGAAGAAATGCGGATTGATCCCGTTGGGCAAGACGCGGATGGCGTCCGCCCCCATGCCGAAACCTTGCACGATGGCATCGCGCTCGGCCTCGCCCAGGGCAATCACCACGTCGGCCAGCTGCAGGGCGCGCCGCGTTTGCGCATAGCTCGTTTGCACCATCCACTCCGTCAGCCGCCCTGCCAGCCGGTCGGCCAGCCGCGCGCGCCAGGCGCTGGCGCGGCCCCAGCCGGGCGACAGCAGCGGCGACAACACCACGGGCACGCCTTGCTCGTTTGCCATTTCCATGATGCGGTAAGTGCCATTGCTGGCCGAAAACACGTGCAGCACGTCGAAATCGGCCAGCCGCTGATGGTTGGCGTCGACCAGTTGCACGTCCAGGGGCCGCGCCGGTAGCTGGGGCAGCCGGTTCAGCGCGGCAATGGTTTCGCGTACCTGGATCTGCAAGCCGCCGTCGCGCTGGAACAGCATCGGGTAAGACAAGATACCGACACGCATGGTCATCCTTTCGTGCATTTGACAGCCAGCCAGCGGGCCGCCAGCTTGCGTTGCAACAACGAAAACTCGCCAGCCAGTTCATGTTTCAACAGGAACAGACCGGCCAGCCAGCACAGCAAGGTAGCCAGCGCCGTGCCCGTCAGCGCCAGCAGCGCCGGCGTATCCACCGGCAGGCACAGCAGTGCAGCAAGGGGCGCCACGGCGCTGAGTCCGCAGAGCAGCAGGCTTTTGCGCACGGCCCGCGCCAGGGTGCGCCAGTCGAGTGCGCTCAAGCGCCGCAGGCAGCCATACACCAGCCAGCTGCGCAGCACATTGCTGAGCACCACGGCCCAGGCCACGGCCTCCAGGCCGAACGGCGCCGCGGCCAGCAGCAGCGCCACTTTGATGGCGCCAGCGCAGGCATCGAGCCGCACCTGCGCATGCAGCTGGCCCGTCGCCACGAACAGGTAGCGGGCCATGCTGAACATGCTATACACGGCCGAGGACAGGCACATGATGCGGATCAAGGGCACACATCCTAGCCATTGCGTGCCATACAACACCTTGACCAGGGGCAAAGCCATGCAGGCGAGGAAGAGAAAAAACGGCCAGGCCAGCGCCGTCATGTAGCCGATCGTGCGCAAATACACGAGCTCCGCCCCGCCCTTTTCCCCTTGTCCGCCACCTTCGCGCGCGCGCGCCGCGAACAGGGGAAACACCACGGGAGAAATCGCGCTGGTGATGGCCTGGTTGAAAATATTGAGCACGCTTTGCGCCTTGCCGAACAGGGCCAGACTTTCAATGCCGATCAGCTTGCCGATGATCAGGTCCGGCGCCGCCACGCCCGCCTCGTCGACCAGACCGCCACCCGTCGCATACGCGCCAAAACGGGCGATGGCACCCATGCCGCGCCGTCCCGGCAGCCACGGCAGTTCGCGGGGCCGCACCAGCAGGCTCACCAGCAGCGAGGCGCAGGAACCGGCCAGCGCCGCCCATACCATGCTCATATAACTGTAGCCCTGCTGCGCCAGCAGCACGGCCACCAGCAGGTTGACCACGCTATTGGCCCCATTGATGGCGTAAATGGCGCGAAAGCGCAGTTGCCGGCGCAACATGGGAAGTGTCAAGGCACTGAACGGTATCAGCAGGAAGTTAATTGACAGCAAACGTAGCACGAGGGTCAGCCGGGGTTCGCCATAGAAATGCGCCAGCGGTGCACTGGCCAGCAGCACCAGGCCCGCCAGCAGCCAGGCGACAAGCAGGCTGGTGGCCAGTGCGGCCCGCAGTTTCACGGCATCGAGCTGCTTTTCCTGGATCAGGTATTGCCCCACGCCGAAATCGCGCACCACTTGCGCCAGCGCCACCAGCACGGCGCCCAGCGAATACACGCCAACCTCGGCCGGCGTCAACAGGCGCGACAGCACCATGGTGGCGATGATGCCCAGCAGCAGCACCGTGTATTTTTCGGCAAACGAAAACAGAAACGAATGGCGGGTGGCGCTCATGCGGGCCGCCCGCGCCTACACGAGGCCCGCATAGAACTGCCGCAACTGGCGTTCCAGGCGCGGCATCGAATAGCGCTGCACGGTTTCCTCGCGCGCCAGCCGTCCCATGCGGGCGCGCCGGGGTGCATCGACCAGCAACTTGGCCACGGCCGCGCAGGCGGCGTGCTCGTCATCGAGCGGCAGCAACAAGCCGCCTTCACTATCGTGCAGGATATCGCGGGTGCCCGGCACGTCCGTGCCCACGGCCGGCACGCCGCAGGCCATGGCCTCGATCGTGGCGATGCCGAAACCCTCGTTTTTACTCAGCAACACATGCAGGTCGAAGGCCGGCATCAGCAACTCGACGCGCTGCCGGAAGCCGGCAAACACGACTCTGTCCTGCAAACCCGATTGCTGCGCCTGCAGCCGCAGCATGGCGTCCAGCGGCCCCGTGCCCACCAGCACTAAATACAAGTCGGGAAACTGCGCGGCCAGCCTGACGAACAGGGCCAGCAGCGCTTGCGGGCGCTTTTGCGCGGAGAGTCGCGCCACGCAGCCGAGCACTAGCGCGTCCGGCGGCAGCCCCAGTTCCTTGCGCGCCTGTATTCTCCGTTCGGGCGAAACAGTAAAAGTGTCCGTATCGACGCCGTTGGGAATCACGGCCAGGCGCGTCTGCGGCGCCAGCATGTCGCGGTACAGGTCGAGGAAATGCCGCATGGCCGAGTCCGACACGGCATACACGCCTTTGACGCTGCGAAACGCCTCTTCCAGCCGGGGCCGCTGCCAGTCGCTGAAGGTTTCCAGGGGAAACGCGTTGTGCACGCTGATCACGGCCGGCAGCCGGCATTGCCGCGCCAGCCACAGGATGGAGGCGCCATATGCCGTCCAGCAAAACGCCACGTGGACCAGGTCCGGCCGCAACCGCCGCAGCCGCCATGCGCCCGTGACCCTGGCGCGCAGCCAATTCCAGCGGCGCCACGCCCAGTGTTCGAGAAACAAGGGCGGCTCGTACACGCGCACTTGCATCTGTCTTGCGCGCAAGTCTTGCGCCCAGGCAGTAAAACCGGGAAAGCGCCGCAGCGCCAGCACGCTGTCATAGCCGCTCGCGCCCAGCATCTTCGCCTCTTGCGCCATGCGCAGCTCCATGCCGCCCAGCTCGCCCGAATAACTGCTGATGACGATACGCGGCAGGCGTTTGCGCCGTCCCCGCCACGCTTCGTGGAAGAAACCGCGCAGCCAGGCGCGTTCCCACTGGCGCAGGAACAGCTCGGCGTGGTCGCGCCGCAGCCAGGCCCGCACGGCGCCGAGCGACTCGCGCAGGTATCGGCCCAGCATCCAGCGGGGCACGCCCAGCAGCTCCACGCTGGGCGCGAATGTCGCCAGCCGGCATTGGCCCCGGCCAAACAGCATGGCGCGGCGCAGTATCCAGGCCCGCTGCACTTGCGGGGCACGGATGATGTGCGCCACCCTGGCTTGCGGACAGAACCAGGAAGGGTTGCCGGCCGCATGCATTTCCAGGTTGAGCCGGGTTTCGCTGCCCATGGCGTAATTGGCTCCCTGCGGGCCGATGCTTTCGTCATAGCGGGCGCCCGCCTCGAAGATGCGGCGGCGGATGGCCATGTTGGCGCCCCACACCAGACCCGGATAGATGGGGGCGTCGCGCAAATCGGGACTGGTAATGCCCCACGTCAAGCCGACAGGCGTCAGGCGCAGCAGCCAGTCGGCCGGCTTTTCCCGCCAGGCGGGCACGATGGCGCCGCCGAACAGCGCATAGCCGGGGTGCTCACGCGCGCAGTCCTGCAAGCGGCACAGCCAGTCGGATGCGGGCATGGCGTCGTCGTCGCCAAAGACGAACAGCTCGCTGCCATCGCCGTTTGAGCGCAAGGCGTGTTCGACGGCGCCGTTCAGGGCGGAACTGCGGCCGCGCCGCGCCACGTAGATATAGCTCAAGGGCAAGCGGCCGCGAAAGGCGGCGATCACCTGGGCCGTGGCGTCCGTGCTGCCATTGTCGGCGATGACCAGGCGCCAGCCGCCCACGGGCGGTCGCAGCCCCATGTAGGCGCGCAATACCTGGGGCAAGGTGCCGGCGCCATTGTAGGTCGCCATGAGAACGGTCAACAAGGACATGCCTCCTTGGTCTTACCATGACAAAACTATGCATCAAGCAGTATTGATCCAGTGTACTGAGCCTGCCCGCCAACCCGTTGACAGGCATCAAGACCTTGCCAAGCCGGGCAAAACCAGGAGCGTCCCCCTTCATGCGCGACATACTGATTACCATCATCATCTTTGGTTCGCTGCCCTTCATCCTGAAGTCACCGGCCATCGGCGGCCTGATGTGGGTATGGGTCAGCGTGATGAATCCCCACACGCAAGCCTGGGGCTTTGCCACCCACTTGCCGTTTGCCTTCATCATCGCCATCGCCACCATGCTCAGCCTGATGAAGACGCGCGAGCCGAAAAGCTTGCCGCTGACGCCCGTCAGCGTGCTGCTGCTGCTGTTCGTCGGGTGGATGAATGTCACGGCGCCGTTCGCCCTGCTGCCCGACGCGTCGTGGGTGCAGTGGAACAAGGTCATGAAGATCATGCTGATGAGCTTTGTGATCATGATGGTGATACGCACGCGGCGCGATATCGTGCGCCTCGTCTGGGTGCTGGTGGGCTCGATCGGCTATTACGGCGTGAAAGGCGGCATCTTCACCATCCGCAGCGGCGGCACGGAACGGGTCTGGGGGCCGGAAGATACATTCATTGGTGATAACAATGCGCTGGCCCTGGCCCTGATCATCACCATTCCCCTCATGTATTATTTGCAGCAAAACACGGACAAGCGCTGGGTGCGCCATGGCTTGTCGGCGGCGATGCTGCTGTCGGCGCTGGCCGCGCTGGGCTCGTATTCGCGCGGCGGCCTGCTGGCCATCGCCGCCATGGGCCTGTTCATGTGGCTGAAAAGCGACCGCAAGCTGGTGTTGGGCGCGCTGCTCGGCGCCGTCGCGCCCCTGCTGCTGGCCTTCATGCCCGAGCGCTGGACCGAACGCATGGACACCATCAACACCTATCAGGATGACGTGTCCGCCATGGGCCGCCTGAATGCCTGGCGCATGGCATGGAACCTGGCGCGCGACCGTTTTCTTGGCGGCGGCTTCGATGTGTCCGACGCCGCCATCTTTGCCCGCTACGCGCCGAACCCCATGGATGTGCACGCAGCGCACAGCATCTACTTCCAGGCGCTGGGCGAACACGGCTTCGTCGGCCTGTTGATTTACCTGGCGCTGGGCGTCGCCACCTGGCGCACCGCGGCTGCCATCATCCGCCGCACGCGGGGCCAGCCGGAACTGCGCTGGGCGCATGGCCTGGCCACCATGAGCCAGGCCAGCCTGATCGGCTTTGCCGTGGGCGGCGCCTTCCTCAGCCTGCTGTATTTCGACATGCCGTATTACCTGATGGCCGCCCTGATCGGCACGCGCATCATCGTCGAGCGGCAGGCGCCCACCTCTACATCGCGCCAGGCCAGAGCCAAGGCCCGGGCCGCCGTCGCGGAGCAGCCATGAGCGCCACCTTGTCGATTCTGATCTACCACCGCGTGCTGGCGCGGCCCGACCCGCTGTTTCCCGGCGAA
The DNA here is from genome assembly GCF_030397665.1 of Janthinobacterium sp. SUN073. GTDB lineage: Bacteria > Pseudomonadota > Gammaproteobacteria > Burkholderiales > Burkholderiaceae_D > Janthinobacterium. The sequence goes on from NZ_JAPUBT010000003.1 coordinate 15,779, forward strand.
GTCGACGCGACCCTGTTCGAGCGCCAGTTGCGCCTTGTAAAACGTTTCTATGCGCCGCTGCCCCTCGCCGAGGCCGTGCAGCGGCTGCAAGATGGCAGCCTGCCGCCGCGCGCCGCCTGTATCACCTTCGACGACGGCTATGCCGACAATGCGCAAGTGGCCCTGCCCTTGCTGCAGCGCCACGGCTTGCACGCCACGTTTTTTATCGCCACGGGCTACCTGGACGGCGGGCAAATGTGGAACGATACAGTGATCGAGGCCGTGCGTCAGGCGCCAGGTTCCGTACTCGACTTGCGCGAACTTGGGCTGGATTGCCTGCCCGTCGCCAATCTGGCGCAGCGGCAAGCGGCCATCGCCACCTTGCTGGGCCAACTCAAGTACCTGCCGTTCGCCCGGCGCCAGCAGCTGGCCATGCAGATCCGCCGCCAGGCCGGCGTCGTTGCGGGCCCGCCAGCCATGCTCAGCACGGCGCAGCTGCGTCAATTACATGCGGCAGGCATGGAACTGGGTGCGCACACGGTGAGCCACCCGATACTGTCCACCTTGCCAGAGCGGGAGGCGCGGCTGGACATCGCCAACGGCAAGCATCAGCTGGAAAGTTTGATCCAGGCGCCCGTCACCCTGTTTGCGTATCCGAACGGCAAGGCCGGGCGCGATTACGGCGCATCCCACGTGGCGATGGTCCACAGCCTGGGTTTCAAGGCGGCCGTGGCAACGGACTGGGGCGTGGCGCGCCCCGGCGCGGGGCTGGACTTGCTGCAGCTGCCCCGCTTTACGCCGTGGGATCGAGGACGGCTGGCGTTTCTGTGGCGCTTGCGGCAAAACCGTCGGCAAGCGCACCCAGCGCGCCCGGATGCTGGCTGAGCCACTGTTCCAGCATCAGCAGCAGCCACACCATGGTGCCGTGATAGGCCGGGTGTTCCGCCAACAAGCGCCCTTGCAGATCGTCGATGAAGGCGGGCCGCACGATGCCGCGCCCGCGCAATTGCGTCAGGTTATCGAACGCAAACTCGCGCAGCGGCGCGTGACTGTGCAGCCACTGGCCGAAGGGCAAGCCGAAGCCGTGCTTTTTCTTGCGCACGATGGCCGGCGGCAAGATCTCCGCCAGCGCCCGCTTGAAGAAGGGCCGCAGCTGTCTGCCGTCGAGCTTGTCGCGCGGCGCCAGGCGCGACGCAAACGCCACCATCGCGTCGTGCAGGAAGGGAAAGGCCGCTTCCACGCCCGCCAGCTCGCACGCCTTGCGCACCTTGAACAGGTCGTTGTCGGCCAGGGTAAAGCGCATGTCCAGCGCCAGCAACTCATTGATCTGGCTCAAGCCCTGGCCTTGGCGCTCCCAATACGCGCCATTCACGCAGCCGGGCGCCATACCCGGATCGATGGTATCGATAAAGCCCGCTTCCAGCACCGTGCGATAACCATGGCGCAGGAGCAGGTTGTAGCCGTCGAGGCGGGCCGGCAGCGGCAGGCTCGCTTGCTCGATGTAGCGGCGCGCCTTGTCGCCCAAGCGCCACGGCTTGCCCCTTTGTTGGCGAAACAGCAGCGGCTCGATGATGGCCTGGCGCAACATGACGGGCAAGCGCTCGTACTGCGACAGCAAGGCCTGGTGCGCATAGCGCTCATTGCCGCCAAACAATTCGTCGCCGCCATCGCCACCGAGCAAGCGGGTTACTCCATCCTCGCGCGCCATCCGCGCGCAATAGTAAGCGGGAATGGCCGAGGCATTGCCGAAAGGCTGGTCGAAGATGGCCGCCATGGCGGGGATCGCGGCCAGCACGTCGTCTGGTGTCACGTAACGCTCGTGGTGGATGCTGCCCGCGTGGCTGGCGGCCAGGCGCGCGTACGCCATTTCGTCATAGCCGGGCGCGTCAAAACCGATGGAATACGTGCGCGCGGGGCGGCCCGTCACCTGCCCCATGATGGCGGCCAGGGTGGAACTGTCGGTGCCGCCGCTGAGAAACGCGCCCGTGCTGGCGCTATCGTTGCCCAGGCTGCTTTCCACGGCCAGGCGAAGCAGGCGCAGGAATTCCTGCTTGTTGGCGGCAAAGCTGGCTCGCGTGCGCGCCGCCGGCTCCTGGAAGGCCAGCTGCCAGTAGCTGCCCTTGCGTTGCTTGCCGCCGCGCACATGCAGGTATTCGCCGGGCAGCAAGCGCTGCTGGCCAAGATAGGCTGTGGCCGGGCCGGGCACCATGTGGAAATACAGGTAGTGATACAGCGCTTGCGGATCGAGCGCACCGCGCACGGACGGATGCGCCAGCAAGGCATCCATCGAGGAGGCAAAAAACAGGCCTTGCGCATTGCTCGCATAGCTGAGGGGGTGGATGCCGGCACGGTCCACGGCCAGCAGGGCCGAGCCGGAAAAAGCGTCGAGGATGGCCAAACAGAAAGGCCCGGACAGGCTGGCGCAGGCGGCCACGCCCCGGCTCAGCCACAGGGACGCGAGGCGGCTCGCCACGTCGTCGGCCGAGCCGTCGAGCACGGGCCGGCCCCAGATGGCCACTTGCAAGCCATCTTGCTGATATACATGGCGGCTGCCGTCGATGGCGGCCACGGCCACGCCGCCCACTTCGCTCACGCTGGCGGCCAGGGGTGCGCTATCGAAACGCGACAGGGGCGCGGCCATGCTGGCCAGCGCGGTGGGCGCGGCGCCGGCCGCATCGGCGGCGGCCAGGCCTGCCGCCGCCAGCCAACCGCACAGGCCGCTCATACGAGCACCTCGGCCGGCAAAGGATGGCCGAGAAAGGCCGTCGGGCTGGCCGTCAAGCCATAGGCGCCCGACTGGAACACCACCACCAAATCGCCCTCCTCGGCGCGCGCCAGCTCCATCTGGTCGGCCAGCAAATCGAGCGGCGTGCACAGCGGCCCCACGACGGAGGCCACTTCGCGCACCCCGCCGTGCAGCCGGTTGCCGATGGCGACCGGGTAATTCTTGCGGATCAGCTGGCCAAAATTGCCGGAAGCGGCCAAGTGATGGTGCAAGCCGCCATCCGTGACGAGAAACACTTGCCCATGCGATTGCTTGCGCTCAATCACCTTGCATACATAGATACCGGCCTCGGCCACCAGATAACGGCCCAGTTCCAGGTTCAGGCGCGCGCCCGGCGCCGCCTGCGCCAGGATGGCGAGCTGCCGCTGCAAGCCGTCCGCCACGGGCGCCAGGTCCAGCGCCTGGTCGCCGGGGAAATACGGCACGCCGAAGCCGCCGCCAATATTCAGGGTGCGCAAGGGCGACGGCGCGCTGTCGGCCAGTTGCAGGGCCAGTTGCACACTGAGGGCTTGCGCTTCAACCAGGGCCGCCGCCGACAGGCTTTGCGAACCCGCATACAGGTGAAAGCCGTGGAAATCCAGCCCCAGCTGGCCGATGCGCCCCAGCAACGCCGGCACCAGGGCCACATCGACGCCAAACGGCTGCGCGCCGCCGCCCATGCGCATGCCCGTGCGGCGCAGGGCGAAATCGGGATTCACGCGCACGGCCACCCGGGCCGTCACGCCCAGCCGTTCACTGGCCAGCGCCGTCCTTTCCAGCTGGGCGCCCGATTCCACGTTGATCAAGACGCCAGCGGCCACGGCCCGCGCCAGTTCGCCATCGCGCTTGCCCGGCCCCGCAAAACTGATGCATTCCGGCGCCATGGGCGTATCGAGCGCGGTGGCCAGTTCTCCGCCCGAGGCCACGTCGATGCCATCGACCAGACCCGCCAGCCACTGCACCACGGCCGGCATGGGATTGGCCTTCATGGCGTAATGCACGTGCACGCCAGCGGGCAAGGCGGCGCGCAGTTCGGCCACGCGGCGCGTGATGTGCGCGCGTTCATACGCGTAAAACGGCGTGCTGCCCACCCTCTGGGCCAGCCGTTGCAAGGATACGCCGCCGACCTGCAGCATGTCGTTGTCCACGGCGAACTGCTGGCCCTGGGACGAGTGCAAAGGCAATTGCGTGCTATTCGAGCGTATCAAATCCTTCATGCCACCTCTCCTGATTGGACCGCATACGCACGCGCCAGTTCCCTGGCCAGCAAGGGACGGTCGATCTTGCCATTCGGATTGCGCGGCAGCACGCCGTCGCGGATCTCTACCCACAGCGGCACCATATAGCTGGGCAGGCGCGCGCGGCAGGCGGCCAGCACGCTGTCGCGCAACAATTGCATGCCCGGCGCGGGTGTGACGAGCAAGGCGATTGCCTGGCCCAGCACGGCATGGGGCAAGCCCAGCGCGGCCGCCTCGCCCACCAGCCCGCTGGCATACGCGACTTCCTCGATCTCGGCCGGGCTGACCCGGTAGCCCGATGTCTTGATCATGTCATCGCTGCGCCCCACGAAATACAGATAGCCATCCGCATCGCGGCGCACGGTGTCGCCCGACCAGACGGCCAGTTCCGGCAGCACCAGGCCGCTCGCCTGCGGCGGCAGCGGCTTGAAACGCTCGGCCGTGCGCGCCGCATCGTTCCAGTAACCAAGCGCCACCAGCGCGCCACGGTGCACGAGTTCGCCCGGCTCATCGGCGTCGCACACGCTGCCGTCGGGGCGCAGTACCAGCACTTCCGCATTCGGGATCGCCTGTCCGATGGAATCGGGATGCCGCTCCAGCTGTTCCGGCGCCAGGTAGGTGGAGCGGAACGCTTCCGTCAAGCCATACATCAGGTAGACCTGCGTGCGCGGCAGCGACTGGCGCAGCTTGTCCAGGGTGGAGCGCTGCATCACGCCGCCCGAATTGGTGATGTAGCGCAAGGGCGTGGACAAGGGCCAGCTCAGTTGCGACAGCTGCACCCACAGGGGCGGCACGGCGGCCAGTCCCGTGATGGCTTCCTGCTCCACGGCTTCGACGATGTCGCGCAGCAGCAGATAATTCATCAGCACGGCGCAGGCGCCGCTGGCAAACGCCGTCGTCAGCTGGCTCAGGCCGTAATCAAAACTGAGCGGCAGGACGCACAGGATGCGGTCCTGCGGCGTGTTGCGCAGGTAGGACGACACGCTGAGCGCGCCGGCCAGCATGTTGCGGTGCGACAGCACCACGCCCTTCGGCCGCCCCGTGCTGCCCGAGGTATATAAAATGGCGGCCATGTCCGTGTCGATCACCGTATGCCACAGGAGTGGGAGTGCGGGCGCGGCGGACAAGCCACGCCACGGCAGCAGCCGTACCTTGCCCATGTGCGATTCCGTCTCCCCTTCGCCCGTCAGCAGCACCGTCTGCAAGTCCGGGCAGGCGGCCAGCGCGGGGCCCAGCTGTGCCAGGCGTTCGCGCGAGGTGACGAGGATGGCCACGTTGCAATCGGCCAGGATATACGCCACCTGGTCCGGCTTGAGTAGCGGATTGACGGGCACGAACACGCCGCCGGCCGCCGCCGCGCCAAACATGGCGCTGACGTTTTCCGGGCGTTTTTCCAGATACACGGCCACGCGAGCGCCACGCCGCAAGCCCAGGGTCAGCAAGGTGGCAGCCACTTCACGCACGGCTTGCGCCAGCGCGCCATAGCTTGTTTCTTCGCCCTGCCAGGACAGGGCCGGCGTGTGGGACGCGCGCTGCGCCGTCTCGAAAATCAGATCATGTATCAGTGTTGCCATCGTGTCGCCCCCGGGTTGCCATGATTGCCATGCATTCCCCTATGATTCAGACAAACGGCCACAGCGGTCTTGATTTTGATCAATTAACAGTTTCAGCAACACAGCTTGAGCCGGCGCAAGACCGCCGTTGGCCGCTGCGCTCTAATGGACAGCGTTGGCTGCATAGCCGCCTCATCCCTTACCGCCATGGCCCTGTTTCGACAATTTCCCCTGCTGCAACGGCTGAGCGCCAGCCTCAATCAGCTGGGCTGGCGCGACAGCGCCTGGCTGGCCGTGGCGCGCTTGCTGGCGATGATGCCGGGCGGGCGCTGCGCGCTATATCGTTATCAATTCGTCGCGCAGGCCGTGGCGCCCGGTTCGCTGTGCCGCGGGCGTGGCCAGGCCATCACCGTCAAGCCCTGCCTGGAGGAAGCGGACTTGCCGCCCGGCCCCGCGCGCCGCCCCGGCGTACTGGGCGAACGCTACCGCCAGGGCGCGCAATGCCTGGTGGCGCGTGACAAGTCTGGCATGGCCGGCTGGATCTGGCTGCTGCGCCACGGCTGCCAGGAAGACGAGGTGCGCGCCCGCTATGCGCTGGCCTCAAACCAGTCGTCGTGGGATCTGGACGTGTGGGTGCATCCCGAGCAGCGCGGCGGCCTGGTCTTCGCCCGCCTGTGGGAAGAAGCCAACGCCGCGCTGCACGCGCAGGGCGTGCGCTGGTCATGCAGCCGCATCTCACGCTTCAACCGCGCCTCGCTGGGCGCCCATGCGCGACTGGGCACGCACGCGCTGGGCACGGCCACCTTTATCCGCTGCGGGCGCTGGCAATGGATGGCCGCCAGCCTGCCGCCGTATGTCCACCTGTCGCGCCGCCCGGACGACATCCCCTGCCTGGCCTTCGATACGTCGTCCCTGCCGCACTACCCTTCCCTGGAGCTGACATGCCGCATCTTGAAGCAGTAAAACGCATCCTCGACACCACCCTGGGCTTGAACGGGCGCGCGCTGGAAGCGCACACGCCGCTCTTGGGCAGCGTGCCGGAACTCGACTCGATGGCCGTGATCGGCGTGATCGCCGCGCTGGAAGACCATTTCGGCATCACTGTCGCCGACGACGACATCCACGCGCGCCACTTCGCCACCGTGGGCGCCCTGCACGACTTCGTGTTTGCACAGCTGCGGCCATGAACAGCGCCGCCCTCGACGCGCTGCCGCTGCTGCCCTTCTTCCTGCCCGCCAGCGGCGGCCAGCGCTACTGCCTGCTGCACCTGCCGCCGCCGGGCCGCAGCGCGCGCGGCGGCATCGTCTACGTGCATCCGTTTGCGGAAGAACTGAATAAAAGCCGCCACGTGGCCGCCGCGCAGGCGCGCGCCTTTGCCGCCGCTGGCTACAGCGTGCTGCAGATCGACCTGTTTGGCTGCGGCGACAGCAGCGGCGACTTCTGCGAAGCGCGCTGGGACATCTGGCACAACGACCTGCACCTGGCTTGCGCGTGGCTGGCGCAGCGCGTCGACGGCCCCTTGACCATGTGGGGCTTGCGCCTGGGCGCCCTGCTGGCCCTCGATTTCGCCAGCCGCGCGCCGCTGCCGCTGGCGCGTTTGCTGCTATGGCAGCCGGAAGCCGATGGACGGCGCAGTATCGACCGCTTCCTGCGCCTGCGCCTGGCGTCCAGCATGCTGGCCGGCGGGGGGCAGGAAGCGCCCGGCCATGCGCGCGCCGCACTGGCGCAGGGTGAATCTGTGGAAGTGGCCGGCTACCTGCTGGCACCCGAGCTGGCGCTGGCCATCGACGGCGTCAGCGCAGCGGCGCTGCTGCCCTCGGTGCCCGCGATACCTGTCTATTGGCTCGATTACCAGGCACCGGAGCAAGCCGGCGCACCGTTGCCGCCGCTGGCGCGCCACTGGCGCGAACAGGGCGCAGCCGTGCACGTGGCCAGCTTCGGCGACGGCCCGTTCTGGCACAGCGGCGAGCTGCTGGCGTGTCCGCAACTGCTGGCCGCCACGCGCACCCTGTGCCGCGACTGGCTCGACGAGGAAAGGACGCCGCCATGAAGCGCGACAGCAGTCAGCAGCAACTCGCAGGACACAGCGTGCGCGAGCTGCCCCTGCGCTTTCGCAGCGCGGCCGAAGACGGTGAAGCGCAGGCGCGCATGGTCGGCATCCTCAGCCTGCCCGCCGCACCGGGACCGCGCGGCATATTGATCGTCACGGGCGGCCCGCAGTACCGGGTCGGCAGCCATCGCCAGTTCGTCTTGCTGGCCCGCGCCCTGGCCGCGCAAGGCTGGCCCGTGCTGCGTTTCGACCTGCGCGGCATGGGCGACAGCGAGGGTAGCGCGCGCGATTACCGCGCCGCCGGCCCCGACATCGCCGGCGCGCTGGCGCAATTCCTCGATGCCGTGCCGACCTTGCGCGAAGTGGCGCTGTGGGGTTTGTGCGACGGCGCCACGGCGGCCGCCTGCCATGCGCCGCGCGATGCGCGCGTCAATGCCCTGATCCTGCTCAATCCGTGGGTGCGCAGCAGCGCTGGACTGGCGCGCGCCACCTTGCGCCATTATTATTTGCCGCGCCTGCTGCAAGGCGCGTTCTGGCGCAAGCTGGCCAGCGGCGGACTGCAGCCGGGTGCCAGCCTGGCGTCGCTGCGGCAGGTGGCGGCCGCCACGCAGGAAGCCGCCCCGCAGGCAGACGACGCGCCCGCGCCGGCCCTGCTGCGGGCCTTGACGCAATTCCAGGGCAAGGTGCTGCTGATCCTCAGCGGCGACGACCTGGGCGCGCGCGAGTGGCAAACCCTGCTCCATGGCGACGGGGCCTGGCGCGCCGTTGCCGCCCGCGCGCAATGGACACAGGCGCAGGTCGATGGCGCCAACCACACCTTCGCCAGCGCCGCCTGGCGCGGCGAAGTCGAACAGTTGTGCGCACGCTGGCTGCAGTCATGGTAAGGACAATGCCAAACGCGGCCCGACCAAAACGGGTGCTGATGGTCGCCTACCATTTTCCACCGTTCGCTGGCGGCAGCGGCATCCTGCGCACGCTGGGCTTTGCGCGCCATTTGCCCGACTGCGGCTGGCAGCCGCTGGTGCTCAGTCCCAGCCCTGCCGCGTATGCGCAGAAAGGCATGTCCCAGCTGGCGCAGATCGGGGAGCGCGCCACCGTGCGGCGCACCCTGGCGCTGGACGCGGCGCGCCACCTGGCCATCGCCGGGCGCTATCCGCGCTGCCTGGCCCTGCCCGACCGCTGGAGTTCCTGGTGGCTGAGCGCCGTGCCGGCCGGCCTGCGCATGATCCGCGAATACCGCCCCGATGCCATCTGGTCGACGTACCCGATCGCCACGGCGCACCTGATCGCGCTGACCTTGCAAAAACTCAGCGGCTTGCCATGGATCGCCGACCAGCGCGACCCCATGCTCGATGACAGCGACCCGCTGGCGCCGTATCCGTCCGAAGTGCGTTTGCACCGCATGCATGCGTGGATAGAACAGCGTATCGCGGCGCGCAGCGCGGCCATCGTCTGCACCACGCCGGGCGCCATCGATGCGCACCGGAGACGCCTGGCGCAGGTGGGGCGCGAGCGCTTCCACCTGATCGAGAACGGCTACGACGAAGACGGCAATGACGGCAGCCATGCGCGCACGGGCCACCGCAGCCGCTTCCTGCTGCTGCACAGCGGCGTGATCTACCCGTCCGAGCGCGATCCGCAAGCGCTGTTCGAGGCGCTGGCACGGCTGCGCCACGACGGCCTGCTGCATGCGCGCAATTTCCAGCTGGTGCTGCGCGCCACGGGCCACGACGCATGGCTGGCCAGCCTGCTGGTGAAATACGGCATCCTCGATCTGGTACGGCTGGAACCGTTGCAGCCGCACGGCGCGGCGCTGCAGGAAATGCTGGCGGCCGACGGCTTGCTGCTGCTGCAGGCGGCCAATTGCAATGCGCAGATTCCCGCCAAGCTGTACGAATACCTGCGCTGCCGCCGGCCCATCCTGGCGCTGACCGACCTGGCGGGCGACAGCGCGGCCAAGCTGCGCCACTGCGGCATCGACACCATCGGCCAGCTGGCGTCCAGCGCCGACTGCGCGCGCGCCCTGCTGCGCTTCCTGGAACTGGCGCGCCAGGGCCGCGCGCCGCTGGCCAGCCCCGCCGCCATCGCCCTGCAATCGCGGCAAGCCCGCAGCAACGCCCTGGCCGACTTGCTGGACCAGGTCAGCCACAGGGGAACAGCATGACACACCTGATACTTGCCTGCGCCCTGGCCGCCTGCTGCTGCGGCGCCGGCGCCGCAGCCTGCCCGCCCTACGTCAAGGGCACCACGGGCGGCGACTACACGAGCGCGGAAGACCGCAAGGACCTGTCCGTGGTCGAACAATTCCATTTTTCGCGCGCCGTGGAAACGCTCACGCAAGGCATGACGGGCAGCCTGGGCGGCGACATCAGCTACACCCTGGAGCACTTCCCGAACCACCACCGGGCGCTGGCCTCGATGGCCAAGCTGGGCTTGCGCCTGAAAAGCGCGCAACCACACGGCGCCCGCTACACGGTCAGCTGCTACTTCGAACGGGCCATCGCCTTCGCGCCGCACGACGTGACGGCGCGCATGGTGTATGGCAGCTACCTGCTGGCCACGGGCCAGGATGCCATGGCGCTGGAACAGCTGGACGCGGCCAGCCGCCTGGCGCCCGAGCAGGCCACCATTCAGTACAACCTGGGCTTGATGTATGTGAAAAAGAAGGAATACGAGAAGGCCAGCGCGCACGCGCAAAAAGCCTATGCGCTGGGCTTTCCGCTGCCGGGGCTGAAGAACAAGCTGAAGGCGGTGGGCAAGTGGAAAGAACCGCCGCCCGCGCCCGCCGTCGCTGTTGACGCGTCGGCCGCCGAACCGGAAAAACCGGCCGTACCGCCGGCAGAACCGCCTAGCGGGGAATGACGGCCGGCCGCGCGGCCACGCTCCAATGCCCGGTCGGCGAGCCGGCCAGCGCGGCGGCCAGGTCGCGCCGCGACTGCGCTTTGTCTTCGGCCTCGCCGATGTGCGCCAGTTCGGCCGGCTGCAGCACGGTGGCGATGAGCAGCATCACCTCGCCATATGGCGTGTCGAAAGACGGGGGAAGCGTGGCCGCGCCCTGGGCCAGCAGCACGCCCACCTGTTCATTCTCGTCTTCGAGGCCTGCTGGCGCATCCTGCACGTCCAGCGCCATCGAGACGCTGCCGTGGCGCTGCAGCAGCAAGTCGATGGAGCCGTGGTCGGCCACGTTCTGGCTGACTTGATAAATCACGTCGAACAGCCACGATGCCTGTATGGGAGCGCCGTCGAAGGCGGACAGCGGCGCCTCGATGCACACTTCCAGCAAATGGCCGCGCGGCACAAACACGTCGTCGTCATCCTCGAACGGATCGCTCAAGCCGTCGCTGGCGATGATGATCGAATCGGCACGGCGGATCACGCGCCAGGCCTGGCGCAACGATGGCCAGCGCGGACCTCCCATGAAGGCGGGATTGAGCATCGGCGCCAGCACGTCGGCATCCAGCGTGCCCAGGGTGGCATAAAAAGCGTCGCGCGCGGCGCAGGCCGTGGCCAGCATCTGTGCGCCCGCTGCCTTGCCGACGACGGCGTCGTCCGGTTGCGCTACTTGCGGGATAATGTTTTCAGGCATGAGATTGGTCTTTGAATGAGTCGGAGGGAGGAAAATCTTCGTAGGAACGGGGCAGATAGCCCCAGATGCGTGCCACGCTATCTCGCACCTCGAAATCGAAGCCGATGCGTTCCAGCTCCGGCACGATCCACACACCGTGGTCGATGATTTTTTTCGGCAGCAGCATGGCCACGTGTTCTTCCGAGGTCAGGCCGATGTCGAACCATTCCACGCCCATGAAGGGGAACGGCGGGTGGTAATCCCATTCCGTATCCCAGCGCGAGACGTAACCGGACACGGAGCCGTAGCGGTACGACGGCACCCAGTCAGTCCGCCCGCGCATGAGGGCCAACAGTTCGTTCCACTTGCAATCGCTGGCGGCGCCGGCCAGGTTGCGCCGCGCGATGTGGCCGCGCAGCTTGCGCTTGACGTCGTCGCCGCCGGCGTCGGCCAGCGGCAGGCCCGCCATTACCTCGCCACCGGCTTGACTTTCGACGCGGCCAGCACGGCGCGCGCGCGGGCAGTGTCGATATCGTCGGCCGTGGCCAGCGCCACACCCATGCGGCGGCGGGCGAACGATTCAGGCTTGCCGAACAGGCGCAGGTCGGCACCCGGCACACTCAAGGCATCGGCCACGCCTTCGAAGGCGATGCCTTTCGCTTCCAGCTGGCCGTAGATGACGGCCGAGGCGCCGGGCGAACGCAGCGTCACGTTGACGGGCAAGCCCAGGATGGCTTTCGCGTGCAGCTCGAATTCGCTCTGCACCTGGCTGGCCATGGTGACCATGCCCGTGTCGTGTGGACGGGGGCTCACTTCCGAGAACCACACCATGTCGCCCTTGACGAACAGCTCCACGCCGAACAGGCCCAGGCCGCCCAGGTTATCCGTCACCTTGCGCGCGATCTCGCGCGAACGCTCCAGGGCCAGCGGCGCCATGCGGGCCGGCTGCCATGATTCCACGTAATCGCCCTGCACCTGCAAGTGGCCGATCGGTTCGCAAAACTGCGTCTCGATCTGTCCCGACGCGCCGACGGCACGCACCGTCAGCAGGGTGATTTCGTAATCGAAGTCGATGAAGCCTTCGACGATCACGCGGCCCGTGTCGACCCGGCCGCCACTGGCCGCATACGCCCACGCCGCATCCACATCTTGCGGGCCATCGAGCTTGGACTGACCCTTGCCCGACGACGACATCACGGGTTTTACCACGCAGGGAAAACCGATTTCCTGGCACGCCAGCTGCAACTCTTGCAGGCTGCTGGCGAAGCGGTACGGCGACGTGGCCACGCCCAGCGTTTCGGCCGCCAGGGTGCGGATGCCTTCGCGGTTCATCGTCAGCACGGCCGCGCGCGCGTTCGGGATGCAGGTGATTTGCCCGGCCGCTTCCAGCGCCGCCAGGGTCTCCGTGGCGATGGCTTCGATTTCCGGCACGATCAGATCCGGCTTTTCCAGGGCTATCAACGCGGCCAAGGCCACGCCGTCGCTCATGTCGATCACGTGCGAGCGGTGCGCCACGGGGTGGCCGGGCGCGTTCGAATAGCGGTCGACGGCGATCACTTCCACGCCCAGGCGCTGCAGCGAAATGATCACTTCCTTGCCCAGTTCGCCAGAACCCAGCAGCATGACTTTGATGGCGGTGGAAGACAGGGGCGTGCCGAAGGTGCGGGGCGCGATGGTGCTGCTGGTGCTGGTGCTAATGGTCATGGCAAGGTCAGGTGGCGTTGGAAAGATGGCTGGGACTATAACAAATGCCGGCCCTCTTGGACAGGGCGCGCCAACGGTGCGGCCGCTGGCGGCGGTACTTGCCAGCGCAAGCTGGCAATGCAATAATTGAGAATGATTCTCAATTAACCATCATCCATCATCGTCCTTGCCGCCATGAACCCTGCCGCACCGCCCGACCTTGCCACCCTGTACCGCGCCCACCACGGCTGGCTGCAGGGCTGGCTGCGGCATAAACTGGGTTGCGGCGCCGATGCGGCCGACGTGGCGCACGACACCTTCATGCGCCTGCTGCAGCGGCGCGAACGGCCACAACCCGCCCTGCGCGAACCGCGCGCCTACCTGACGCGCATCGCGCAAGGCCTGGTGATCGACCATTACCGGCGCCGCGACGTGGAATACGCCTACCTGCAGGCGCTGGCCGCCCTGCCCGAGCAGACGGCACCGTCGCCCGAAACGCGGCTGCTGATCATCGACACCCTGGTGCGCCTCGATACGGCGCTCGATGCCCTCAAGCCGCGCGCCAGGCTGGCCTTCTTGCTGGCCCAGCTGGACGGCTTGACGGGTCCCGCCATCGCCGCCAGGCTCGGGGTCTCGCTGGCCACCGTCGAGCGCGACCTGGCCAGCGCCTGGCGCGCCTGCTACCGCGTCTATTTCCAGTGACATTTCCAGTAACGGCCACAGCCTTGCCGGATGACCCCGTGGAGCAAGCCATCGCCTGGGCCGTGCGCCTGCAAATGCATGGCGCCACGCCGGACGCGCTGCATTCGCTGCAGCGCTGGCGTGATGCCGATCCCGGCCACGAACAGGCGTGGCAACGCCTCGCCGCCATCGGCAGCCAGTTTTCGGGCTTGCCGCCGGAAGCGAGCCGCGCCACCCTCGACGCCAGCCTGGCGCGCCGCCGCCAGCGCCGCCAGGCCCTGAAAGTGCTGGCCGGTATCGGTTTTGCCGGTACGGCCACCTGGTTCGCCATCGACACGCGCGCCGACTACCGCACGGGCACGGGGCAGCGTTTGGCCGTGCGCCTGCCGGACGGCAGCTTGCTGCACCTGAATGCGGGCACGGCCGTCAGGCTGCGCTTCGATGGCGCGCAACGGCTGCTGACCTTGCTGCATGGCGAAATTGCCATTACCACGCAAGCCGACCCGCAGCGCCGGCCGTTTCTCGTCGACACGAGCGAAGCGCGCATGCTGGCGCTGGGCACACGCTTCACGGTGCGCCGCCTCGCTGGCGCCGATGGCATGCTGACGCGCCTGGCCGTGCAGGAGCACGCGGTGCAGCTGCAGACAGCCGCAAGCGCGGCGCGGCCCTTGCTGGTGCAGGCCGGCGACAGCGTCCTGACGGATGGCGCGCGCATCTGGCGCGAGACGGCCCATGACGATCCGGCCGCCTGGCTCGATGGCGTGATCGCCGCGCGCGACATGCCCCTAGGCCAGCTGGTGGCCGAACTGGCGCGCCACCGGCGTGGCTTGCTGCTGTGCGACGCCGATATCGCCCACTTGCCCGTTTCCGGCGTCTTCCAGCTGGACGATCCCGAGCGGGCCCTGCGCGTGCTGCTGCATACGCAGCCCATCGTGGCTGTCTACCGCACGCGTTTCTGGGTCACGCTGAAAAAAGCGTAAAAAAGATGAGGGGATGGGGCTGGCCGCACGGCATACAGCTTGATACCACCCAACTTGATAGCGATATATGACTCCATCCTTCCCGCCCTGCCCTCAGCCCTTCCCCGCTCCCGTCCGTTCCCGGCTGGCTGCCGCCGTCGCCAGCACCCTGCTGCTGCTTGGCGCCGCGCCCGTCCTGGCTCAGCAAAACCAGTCCCTGGCCGGCAACGCCAGCGCCGTCCATGCCCTGCAGATCGCCGCCGGCCCGCTCGATGCGGCGCTGGAACAGCTGGCGCGCAAGGCGGGCCTGACGCTCACCTACCAGGCGGCCGAGGTGCGCGGCTTGCGCACGGCCGGCCTGGCCGGCAACTACAGTGCCGCGGCAGGCCTCGATGCGCTGCTGAGCGACAGCGGCCTGGCGGCGCTGCAACTGGCGCCCAACGACTTCGTCCTGCGCCCGCTACCCAGGTCGGCGAATGCGGCGGATGGCGCGCAGCAACTGGCCGAAATCACGGTCACGGCCGGCGGCGAGCCGGTGCTGGAGACGGAAGGCAGTGGCGCCTATGCTGCGGCGCTGGCCAGCACGGCCACGCGTTTTACCCTGTCGCCACGCGAAACGCCGCAATCGCTGACCGTCATCACGCGCCAGCAGATGGATGACCAGGGTGTCCTCAGCCTGGCCGACGTGCTGCAGCAGACGCCGGGCGTGACCGTTTCGCATGACGATTCGGAGCGCTACAATTACTATGCGCGCGGCTTCAGCCTGAACAGCTTCCAGTACGATGGCGTGCCCACCTTCGATTTCAGCACCAATTCGAACGGCCTGGGCATCCGCGACATGGCCATCTACGACAGGGTGGAAGTGGTGCGCGGCGCGAATGGCCTGATGAGCGGCGCCGGCAGCCCCGCCGGCGCCGTCAACCTGGTGCGCAAGAAACCCACGCGCCAGTTCCAGGCATACGCGCAGGCGGGCATCGGCAGCTGGGACCGCTACCGCGCGGAAGCCGATGTCTCCGGTCCCTTGAATGCGGACGCTTCCGTGCGCGCGCGCCTGGTGGCCGCGCACCAGGATCATGGCTCCTACATCGACTATTACCAGCAGAACAAGAGCGTGGTGTACGGCGTCATCGAAGCGGATTTGTCGCCGCGCACGCGCGTGCTGGCGGGCATCGACTACCAGAAAATCGATTCGAAGGGTTCGTCCTTCGGCCAGAATCCCCTGTTCTACACGGATGGCAGCCGGACGCGGTTCGAGCGCGCCTTCAACCCCGCCGCCCGCTGGACGGACGCGGGCAGCACCAGCACGCGCGTGTTCGCCGCCGCCGAGCACCTGTTCGACAACGGCTGGCAAGTCAAGGCGGAAGCGAGCCACTGGAAGGGCGATACGGACCAGTTGCAAGCGAACATCATCAGCTGGGGCCCGTACCCGAACCCGGCCACGGGCCTGGCCACCGTGCAGCGCGGCGCAAAAACCTATGTCATCGACAGCAATTCGCTCGACGCCTACGCCACGGGACCGTTCCAGTGGCTGGGCCGCCAGCATGAGCTGGTGCTGGGCGTCAACGCCAGTCACCGCAATTCCGACTACCTGGCCTATGGCGGCGGCAATGTGGAAATCGATTACCGTCACTGGAACAACAACGTACCCCTGCCTGCGAGCATGGCCGTCAGCCTGACGCAACAATACAGCTACAAGGAATATGCGGCGTACGGCGCGGCGCGCTTCAAGCCGGCCGATGGCTTGTCGCTGATCGTCGGCAGCCGCCTGAACAGCTATGAACGCACGGGCGAGCTGATCTACGGCTGGGGCGGCACGGGCCGCGACGACGCGAAGGAAAAACACAAGTTGGTGCCGTATGCGGGCGCCGTCTACGACTTGAACGGCACGTATTCCGCGTATCTCAGCTATGCCAGCATCTTCGAGCCGCAATCGGTCAGCGACGCCAATGCCAGGGCGCTGCCGCCCACCACGGGCAAGTCCTGGGAAAGCGGCATCAAGGGCGAGTTTTTCGAGCGCAAGCTGAACGCCAGCGTGGCCATCTTTCATATCCAGCAAGACAACCTGGCCGATTACGTGGGCACGGACGCCAACGAACGGGAAGTCTACCGGCCCATCGACGGCACCACCACGCGCGGCGTGGAACTGGAATTGGCAGGCCAGCTGTTGCCTGGCTGGCAAGTGCAGGCGGGAGCGACGTTCAGCCGCCCGCGCGACAAGGATGGCCAGCGCATCGATACGACGCGCCCCGAACGCAGCTTCAAGCTGGCCACCAGCTACCGCCTGGGCGGCGACTGGCGGCGCCTGAGCGTGGGCGGCAATGTCAACTGGCAGGGCCGGACGTATTACCACACCGTCCTGGCAGGCGACGTGACGGCACGCGCCGACGAAGGCAGCTTTGGCGTGGCGGGACTGATGGCGCGCTACGAGTTCAGCAAGCGGCTCAGTGCCGTGCTGAACCTCAATAATGTCTTCGACAAGCGCTATTACAGTGGCTATGGCCTGTACGGCAGCGGCTATTATGGCGATCCGCGTAACGCGCAGCTGACCTTGCGGGCCAGTTTCTAGCCCGCGTACGCCCGCTTGATCTCGTCAATGTCGATCTTTTTCATGCCCATCATGGCTTTCATCACGCGCTGCGCCTTGACGGGATCGGGGTCCGTCAGCAGCTTGATCATGAGGGTGGGCACGATTTGCCAGGACACGCCGAACTGGTCCTTGAGCCAGCTGCACTGCTGCGCTTCCGGCGGCCCGCCTTCGGACAGCTGGTTCCAGTAATGGTCAACCTCGTCCTGGGTCTCGCAGTTGACCTGGAACGAGATGGCTTCGGAAAACTGGAACAGGGGGCCGCCGTTCAAGCCCGTAAACGTCTGGCCGTCCAGCTCGAAAGCCACCGTCAGCACGCTGCCCGGCTCCTGGCCGTGGATTTCCTTGCCTTCCTCGCCATAGCGCAGGATCTGGCCAATCTTCGAATTGGGAAATATTTCCGTATAAAACCGGGCCGCCGCCTCGGCGTTGCCGTTGAACCATAAACATGGGGTAATCTTTTGTACGCTGTGCATGATGTCTCCCTTGGTTGGAATAGTCGGGATAGGAACGCCTTCCCGTGCGGGAGGGCCGGCTACCAATCATAGTCAATTCGGCGCCGTCATGGCGCGCAATGGGCGCTGCGGGCAGGCATTGCGTCAAATGACATCAATGACAAATACAGAAAAATCTGAATTGATGAATTTTGCTCGCCAGGGAGGATAGATCACACGGATATTCGATACGCCCAGCTTTGCAAAACCGTCCACTGAAAAAGTCCATCCCAGAAAACGGTCGTCACTTCCATAGCGCTGCACATATTGAGGAGCTTGCCCCAAGGTAGTAATTTCCTGATTGACCTTTATCAGCGCAAAGAATTGCCGTTCCTCTTGCCGTTTAAGTTCTACCATCTGCCGGATTGAATCATCAAAAATTGTGCGGGCGGCGGCTTGTTCGGCTACCGGCATTGCAGCGAACCTGGCTTCCTGTTCCGCATCGAGTCCAAAATGACTGCTGCCAAGTCCGCCGTGATATCCGATGACAGCGAAGTTACTGACGATTTTGTGAGGTGCGGCCGTGAACACATAATTGGCGCAGGAAGAAAAACAATACTCCAGGACCTTGACCGTAAGACCACGCGCATGGACCCAGGTGCCTAGTGCGATGCCAGAATCCGTATTGCCACCCTTGCTACGTATCGACAGTATTGCCGGTTTTTTGTCCAGCGACTCGAATAATTCGAATAGCTCTTTATTTCCAGCTTGTGAAATTTCCCCGACGTAGTTCAATTCGCCATTATCAAGATAGATTTGCGTTGTTTTCTCCGCCTGAACGACTGATACATTCAAAGCAAACACAAGGAAGATTAGAAAGTTTTTCATGTTCACGTAAGGATAAAGTGTTTCACTGGAACCGCATACTTTCCACAGGCCAGAATGCCGCCACCATCATCTCACGAAAAATGTTGAAAACTAAGCAACCCCCAATAAATTATTGTGATTTCTGACTTCCATAACCGGCGCTCTGCGGCGTTGCCCACTGCTAGCAGCAGGCGCCTTGCATAGCATCCGGTTCTGTTCGTCATAATTTCACAATAATTTCCTGAGGATTACTTAGGCATCTAGGCCGTAGAACACGGCGACGAGGATGGCGATATTGTTGCAGGCGCGGGAAAATGTCGTTGTCGCATAGGCAACAGCCACGCCGGGAGCACGGTAGCGCAGGTAGACAAAGCTGAACATGGCGCCCGAGCCCAGCGCGACGATGGCGTGCAGCAAGCCGCCGCTGATGAAATGCACGATGGCCCACAGGATGGCGCCGATGAAAATGCTCAGCTGGCGGCTGGCGCCCAGGCGCTTGAGGATTTCCAGCGGCAGCAGCTGGCCGAGGAAGGTTTCCAGGATGGGAGAATAGATGACGACCCAGAACACCAGCAGGGGCAGCGACATTTCGTGCTTGAACTTGGCCAGACCCGTGTGCGCGCCCCAGTATGCGGGCGGCAACAGCCATTTGGTGAGGAACAGGATGGCAAAGCACAGCATGCAGGTGAGCAAGCCCCAGCCCAATCCGGCAAGGGCCAGCTGCAGCACGGGCGGCGCCGCTTGGTCGTCGTCCGGGCTGGATAGATCATGGCTGCTGCGCACTTGCATGAGAAGTCCTGGCGGTGATCCAGCTCTCATTGTAGCGCGGAATATGCCTGTCGGCGCGCCGCGCTGCCGCGCCATCGGCCTCAGGCCGCCAGGCGCAGGGGAGCGTTGGCCGGCGGGGCCAGTTTGAAGATGCCCACTTCCTGTTCCAGCTGCGCCGCCTGCTGCTGCAGTTCGTGCGCGGCGGCGGCCGCCTGTTCCACCAGGGCCGCA
Organism: Janthinobacterium sp. SUN073; assembly: GCF_030397665.1. Taxonomy (GTDB): domain Bacteria; phylum Pseudomonadota; class Gammaproteobacteria; order Burkholderiales; family Burkholderiaceae_D; genus Janthinobacterium. The sequence continues at coordinate 35,135 of NZ_JAPUBT010000003.1, forward strand.
TTTTGCTGAGTGACGCGGTCCATGTCGACGATGGCGCGGTTGACTTGCTCGATGCCGGCGCCCTGCTCCTGCGTGGCGTGGCTGATCTCGGCCATGATGCCCGTCACCCTGCCGATGCCGGCCACTACCTCATGCATGGTGGCGCCCGCCTGCTCGACGAGCACCGTACCCGTGCCCACCTTGCTGACGGAATCGTCGATCAGGGTCTTGATTTCGCGCGCGGCGGCAGCGGAACGCTGTGCCAGGCTGCGCACCTCGGTGGCGACCACGGCGAAACCGCGCCCCTGCTCACCGGCGCGCGCCGCTTCCACGGCCGCGTTCAAGGCCAGGATGTTGGTCTGGAAAGCAATGCTGTCGATCACGCCGATGATGTCGACGATCTTGTTCGACGAGGCATTGATCAGGCCCATGGTGTGCACCACTTCGGCCACCGCCTTGCCGCCCTGCTCCGACACCTTCGACGCTTCGCGCGCCAAATGGTTCGCCTGCTGGGCGTTGTCCGCATTCTGGCGCACGGTGGAAATCAGTTCTTCCATCGACGAGGCGACCTCTTCCAGCGAACCAGCCTGCTGCTCCGTGCGCTGCGACAAATCGCGGTTGCCCGAAGCGATCTCGGTCGAGGCCGTGGCGATGCTTTCCGTACCGAGGCGCACCTTGCCGACGATGGCGGCCAGGTTGTCGCGCATGGTCTTGATCGCAAACAACAAGCTGCTGTCGTCGCCATCGCGCGTGTGCACGTCGATGGCCAGTTCGCCCAGCGCGATGCGCCCGGCGATCGAGGCCGCATACGCGGGTTCGCCGCCCAGTTGGCGCAGCAATCCCCGCGTGATGACGGTGGCGACCGCAATGCAAATGAGCACGCTGAGCGCGGCCAGCACACCGATCCAGCGCAGCGACTGGCCGTAGATGGCGCGCGCGGCCACGCTGGCCTGCTCCGATTCGCGCTGCACGTTTTTCAGGACCGCATCGATGTCGGCGACGATCTGGCGCCGCAACGGGCTGCATTCCTCGACGAGGAAGGTGCCGTACTGCTCCATCTGCCCCGTGGCGCGGAACTGGCGCGGACGCTGCAGTTCCTGCGCCATGGTTTTCAGGCCCGTGCTGACTTTCTCGAACTGGGCATCGCCGGCAAACTTTGGCGCCAGCCGGGCCAGCGCGTCCAGGTACAACGCCTTCTGGCTGTCGAGGATGGCCAACTCTTTTTCGGCGGCGGCCAGGTCATGGAAGATATACGCGTTGCGGGCGGCCAGGCCCGTTTGGTCGAGCGCTTCGCGCGCCACGTACAGGGGGTCGAGCTTTTCCTGCTGTACCTTGTCCTGCGCGTCCATGGCACCGGAGATGGCGCCGATGCGCAGCAGCGCGAAGGCGGCCAGCACCAGCATGAGCAAGACCAGCAGCCCGAAGCCTGCGCTCAGGCGCGCGCCTATCGTCAAACGATTGAATGACATCATTGTTGTTATTGCCCTGTAATAAAGTTGATTTTTGCCGGTTCCGCTAGAACCGGGCGATCTGCTCGCCGTCGTGTTACCTTTCCCGCATGATGCGGGATGGGTTTCTAACTGGCGTTTTTTGGGCAGTCAGCTTCTAATTTCGGGCAATGCAGGCGTGCGGGAGACACCCCACGCCATACAACAGCACACTGAATTATAAGCGAACAGCGTTATGGATGATTCCACGCGCTCACTTTTAATGCTTTGATGCAAGTCAAGGAGCGTCGATGACGGCCATGGTGATGCGCGAGATGCAGCACAGTTTACCGTCGTCGTCGACGATGCGGATTTCCCAGACCTGGCTGCTGCGGCCCCGGTGTATCGGCGTGGCGCGCCCCGTCACGTGGCCGCCGCGCACGCCGCGCACGTGGTTGGCGTTGATTTCCTGCCCCACGCTGACATGGCGGCGATTATCCAGGCAGGCATTCGCGGCCATGCTGCCCAGGGTCTCGGCCAGCAGAACGGAAGCGCCGCCATGCAGCAGTTTAAAAGGCTGCATGGTGCGGTGGTCGACGGGCATGGTCGCCTCGATCCAGTCGGGGCCGAAGGCCGTGAATTCGATGCCCAGGTGGCGCATGGCCGTGCCCTCGCTGGCGGCGTTGAGCGTGGCCAGGTCGAGCGGTGCGTGCCAGATTTCCATGATTACCTCGGATAAGTGTGGAGAAAAAACCATTGTAGGGCAGCCGGCACGCGCGCGCTGCTTCATCCTTCCTTCAGCATGGCATGGGGTGACACGGACATTAACTGGTTATAATTGCCCCATTCTTAAAAAACGAGGTTGTGTATGAAGTGGGCCTTGCTGGGCATTTTTGTATTTTCTGTTTTACATATTCATTTTCGGGGCAAGGTGCGCCTGCCGTTTCGCCGCCAGATCTTCGATCACTCCTCGTTCATGGCGCCGCTGAACCTGTTCATGCACACCTTTTCCAAGGTGCCGGCCACGCCATATCTTTCCGTCGATCAATTTCCGGAACTGGCGCCGCTGCAGCAGAACTGGCAAATCATACGCGATGAAGCGCTGCGCATGCAGGAAATGAAAAAGATCAAGGCGGCTGAAAAAAACAATGACGTGGGTTTCAATTCCTTCTTCAAATATGGCTGGAAGCGTTTCTACCTGAAATGGTATGACGCGAATCACCCGTCGGCACAGCAAATGTGTCCGCAAACCTATGCGCTGCTGCAATCGATTCCGTCGATCAAGGCCGCCATGTTCGCGGAACTGCCGCAAGGCGGCAAGCTCAACCCGCACCGCGACCCGTTCGCCGGCTCGCTGCGCTACCACCTGGGCTTGCAGACGCCGAACGACGACCGCTGCTTCATCGACGTCGATGGCGAACGCCACAGCTGGCGCGACGGCCAGGCCGTGATGTTCGATGAAACGTATATCCACTGGGCCCGCAACGATGCCGACAGCGACCGCATCATCCTGTTCTGCGACATCGAACGCCCGATGCGCTACCGCTGGGCGCAAGGATTGAACCGCTGGCTGGGCCGCACGCTGATGACGGCCGCCGCCTCGCCCAACGAACTGGGCGACCAGGTGGGCGGCGTGAGTAAACTGTTCCAGATTTCCTGGACCATGGGCCAGTACCGCCGCCGCTTCAAGGCGTGGAACAAGACGGCCTACCAGCTCACCCGCGTGGCCCTCGTCGTGGGCGTCATCGCGCTGATCTACTTCATCTAGCAACGGGCCTTGCCTGTTTGATCAAACCGCCTTCGGGCGGTTTTTTTATCATGCAATGCCACTGACCAGGAGAATTTTAGAAAATGACCGAACGCGACCGCCAGTACGATATCCAGATCGGCGACGACGCCTGGATCGAATTCATCGATCTTGACGGCCGCTATGCCCAGGCGATCGACATCGATGCCTTGCTGGGGGAGCTGTGGCCGCTGATCTGCCGCCTGGAAACCCATTGCGTGGCCGGCTGCTGCGGCATGGATGCCTACGACTTCACGCGCGAAGGCATAGCGACGGCGCTGCTGGAACTGGATCGTGCGCAACTGCATGCCGCCTGCATGGCAGCCAAGGAGGCCGTGACGGCCGCTGCCAGCGATGTATTGACGAGTGCCACGATGAATCACGTGGCGGATAAACGCGTATTCCTGCAATTGCTCGATCATCTGGACGATTGCATCACCGCGCAGGATTGCGCAGGGGCTTGACCTTGCCAAGGCGGGAAGGTCCAAGGTAACGGTATTCAAGGAACTCAAGGAGAATCCCGCATGCCAAAAATCACCGTCCTGCCCCATCCCGAGCTGGCCCCCGACGGCGCCGTGTTCGACGCGCCAGAGAAAATGAGTATTTGCGACGCCTTGCTGCTCAACAACATTGACATGGAACACGCCTGCGGCCAGGTGGGCGCCTGTTCCACCTGCCACGTGGTCGTGGTGCGGGGTTTCGAGTCGCTCAACGAGTTGGGCGACAATGAGGAAGACATGCTCGACCAGGCTTGGGGCTTGCAGTCCCACTCGCGCCTGTCGTGCCAGGCCCGCGTAAGCCGCGAAGACCTGACCGTGGAACTGCCCCGCTACACGCTGAACCACGCCAAGGAATAGTCCCCGGCGCGGTGCGCGACTGCCCTACGGGCTTACCACATGAATTACCACATGATCACGCGCTGCTCGGGTGGCAGATACATCGGGTCGCCCGGCTTGATGCCGAACGCTTCATAGAAGCCGGGCTGGTTTTTGACCGTGCCCTTGGCGCGGAATTCGCCCGGCGAATGGGGGTCGCTCTTGATCTGCGCGATCGCCGCTTCGGGACGCAATTTGGCGCGCCATTTCTGCGCAAAGCCGATGTACAGGCGCTGTTCGCCCGTCAAGCCATCGATAACTGGCGATGGCTTGCCGTTCAAGGAACGCTGGTATGCCTTGTAGGTGATCGACAGGCCGGAATTGTCGCCGATGTTTTCACCCAGGGTCAGCTCGCCATTGATATGGTAGCCAGGTACGGGGCTGTAGGCGCCATATTGCTTGACCAGCCCGGCGGCCAGCGCCTTGAAGGCCGTGCGGTCCTCTGCCGTCCACCAGTTGCGCAGACGGCCCTTGGCATCATATTGACTACCAGAATCGTCAAAGGCATGGCTGATTTCATGGCCGAAGGTGATGCCCAGCAAGCCGTAATTGACGGCGTCTTCCGCTTTCACGTTGAAGAATGGCGGCTGCAAGATGGCGGCCGGGATCGTGATGGCATTCAAGGCCGGGCTGTAGCTGGCGTTGACGGTTTGCGGCGTCATCGACCATTCGTCGCGGTCGACCGGTTTGCCCAGCTTGCCCAGGTTTTGCTGGCGGCTCCATGCGCGCGCGGCGCGCACGTTGGCGATCAGGTCGTTCGGCCGCGTCTGCATGCTGCCGTAGTCGCGCCATTTATCCGGGTAGGCGATCTTCGGCTTCAAGGCTGCCAGCTTGAGCTGGGCTTCCTTCTTGGTTTCCGGGCCCATCCAGTCCAGCTGCTCGATGCCATCCTTGAACGAGGCGACGAAATTGTCGAACATGGCCATCACGCGGGGGCGGGTTTCCGGCGGCAGATACATTTCCACGTAGCGCTTGCCGACGGCATCGCTGATGGCGTTATCCGTGAAGCGCAGCGCCAGTTGCCACTGCGGTTCGCTTTGCGGCACGCCGCGCAGCACCGTGCCGTCAAAGGCGAAGCGCTCCTTGACCGTGGCGCTGTCCAGGTAGGAGGCATAGCTTTCGATGATGCGCCAGTTCAGATAGCTCTTCCACGATGCCAGCGGCACGGCGGCCACGGCCTCGGAAAAACCTGTCATGAAGCTGGGCTGGCGCACCACCGCCGAGGATGCCTTTTTCGCCAGGCCGGCGGCGGTAAAGTAGGCGTTCCAGTCGAAGGCCGGCGCCAGTGCTGTAAATTTATCGAAATCGACGCGGTTGTACGATTTGACGGGGTCGCGCATCTGCACGCGCGTCCACTGCACGGCCGCCAAACGCGTTTCGAGGTCGAGAATTTGCGCCGCGTGGTCAGCAGCGGCCTTGTCGCCGCTCATGGCCAGCATGGTTTCGATATGCTTGAGGTACTTGGTGCGCACGGCTTGCAGCTTGGCGTCGTCCTCCTTCAGGTAGTAATCGCGGTCAGGCAAGCCCAGGCCGGACTGGCTGATGTTGACCGTGTAGCGCTCGGGGTCTTGCGCATCGGGCGCCACATAGGCGGAAAACGGCGTGGCGACGCCATTGCCCTGCAGGTAGGCCAGCAGCGCCGGCAAGTCTTTCTTGTCTTTTAAGGCGGCGACGCGGGCCAGCTCGGCGCGCAGGGGCTTGAAACCGGCCGCATCGCGCGCCTTGTCATTCATGAAACTCGTGTACAGGTCGGCGATCTTGTGCGCTTCGCTGCCGGGCTTGCCGGGGTTCTTGACGGTGGCATCGATCAGGCCGCGCAACTGGCCCTGAGCGATTTCGCGCAATTCGATATACGTGCCCCAGACGGATTTGTCGGCCGGGATATCCGTGTTGCGGGTCCAGACGCCGTTGACGTAACCGTAGAAATCATCCCGGGGGCTGACCGCAGGGTCCAGGGTTTTCAGGTCGATGCCCGATACGGGCGCGGTCGCATTGGTAGCTTGGGCGTACAGCGACGGCGAAGATAAGGCGAGCAAGGCGCAGCAGGCGGCGCTGATGAGTGAACGTTTCACGAAGATTCCTTTAATTGTTTTAACTTCATGTTGGGGAACATGCTGTGTCCAGGCATGGGAGGCAGGATTATAGTCGGCCTGCCTACGGGCAACAATGACAGTTGAACAATTCCAGAAATCAGCGAATCAGCAGATCGAACAGATCCAGGCCTTTTTTATCCTGATTTTTCAGCAGGTCTGCAAGCGAACCCGGCGTTGGCCCACCATTGCCGGCCGCGTGATTGAAATAATTGAAATCGAGCTTGATCTTGTCTTCCAGGTCGCTCGCATAATTGGCGGGATATTGCGACTGTTCCAGTTGCGGCAATGTATTGAAATGCGCCAGCACCGACTTGAAGAAATTGGTCATCTTGCCGGTGGTATTGTATTCCTGCATGGCTTGCGCCACGACCTGGGTGCGCCAGGCCTGTTCTTCATCATAGGCCTGCGTAAAGGCGGCGCGCCGCTCGTTGATGGTAAAGGTCCCGCTGTCGTCGTTCGAAATGGCGGACAATTGCTCGCGCGACAAGCCAGCGAATGGATTGGGTCCCTTCCTGTCGACAAACGCCGTCGCTGCAGCAGCCGACTTTGCCGCTGCCGCGTCGTTCGGTTGCGGCACCTGCCTGGCGGCCGCCGCCTTGTGTTCGGCGTCCAGCGGATACAGGATGTCGGTGGCATTCCCATTCACCCACGCACCCAGTGCCGCATGATCGTAGCCCCGGATGGTGGCGCTGGTGGCAGCCGATGCCGCCGATAAACGCCCGGCCAGGGTCGAGATCACGACATCGTCCGCCACGGCGGCTGGCGCCTGCATGGCCGGCGCCCTATCCGATGAGGTCTTGCCGCCTTCCGCGGCAGACAGCGCCCCGGATCGAATTCCTGCCGTGCTGATATTCATCATCGCTGTCCCAAGATCAGTAAATGTTACTATTTAAGCAAATATTACTATAGCACAATAAATATCGATGCTTGTCGAAGGGAGTTCACGGAGGTTTCTCTGTTCGGCGATGACAGAGCCTGGCCCTACTTCACCGGCTCGAACGTCACCGTCAGCCCGTTGCCCGTCGTCCTGATCTGCGTCGGCACGAATTGCACGCCCGCATAGCGCAATTCGTCGGGCTTGAAGGTGTAGATCGGCGTTTCATGCATGAGCTGGTCGGCCACCAGGCTGGCCACCTTGGCGAACTGGCGCTGCTGCGACTCGTCCATGCCGTCGATGCTGACCTTGTCCACGCTCGCTTCGCTCAGGTAGACGGCGTTGCGCTGGGCGTCGAGCACCAGCCGGCCCGACATGGCCAGGCTGCCGCGCCAGCTCTGGCGTATGAACGGTGGCAAGACGCTGGCATCCACGCTCAGGGCGACTCTTTCACGCTCGGGCTGCAAGGACAGTTGCGGGTGGGTCAGCTTGACGTCCAGCACGGACAGCACCCGCTTGTCGATGGGAAAGCGGCGCTCCAGGCCTTGCTGCATCTTGCTCAGCGACACATTCACGTCGCGCGGGCCGATCAGGGTGGAACACGAGGCCAGCATAGTGCACGCAAAAGCGGCGATGGCGGCGGTTTTCAGCAAGGGACGGATGGCGGTCACATTCATGGATAGTCTCGGTGGAAAGATGGCGCCATCTTACACATGCGCCCGCTTCAACACAAACGGCGCCCGGCTTGCGGCGGGCGCCGATTTTCATGTTTGCCTTGTCAGTGTACGAACAGGGCGATCAGTATGACGATGGGCAATGGAATGCCCAGCAGCAGCAAGAGGATGGAACGCATGGCAGACTCCTTATTTATATGGTGGGGGTTCAGATGGTGACGTGGCGCAGCACGCGCTCGTGGTCACGCTGGCGGCCGCCGAACGTTGCCGCCAGGCTGGCGACGAAAGCACCGAGCAGCAAGGCGACGAACATCCACAACGCCGTATGGGCGCCGGCCTTGCGGGCCGTGTCGGCCGCCTGCTGTGCTTTCGCCTTGGCATCGGCGGCGGCCTTGGCGGCGCGGGCATAAACGGCGTCGACCCGCGCTTCCGCTTCAGCCTGCGTCAAGCCCGTGCGGCTGGCCACGACCTGGCCCAGGTAGGCGCGGTCATCGGCGGCCAGGCTGCCCGTGGACAGGCTTGTTGCGAAGATCTTGCCGATTTCCACGCGCTGGTCGGCAACCGTGGCACCCGCCTCGGCCGCTGGCGCGGTGCGCAGCAGCATGTCCGAGAAATAATCGAGCGGATTGGCGCTGCCGCCCTCGCCCGCCTTCGCACCCGCCGCACCGGCACCCGCCGCCGCGGCCGGGGACACTGCCGCCGCCACGCCGCTGCCCGCATCGATGGCGCCGCTGAGCACGGCGCGCGTGCCGCCGGCCAGCACGGCCACGGTGATCAGGGTAGCCACGGCCCAGGCCAGCAAGCCGTGCGCCGTATCGCGGAAATGCACCTCATCCGTATGGATGGAACTCCATTTCACGCGCAGCCGGCCCGCCATGTAGCCGCCGATGCCGGACGCGGCCAGCTGCATGAAGGCCAGCCAGGCGATGGTCGACACGCCGATCGCCGTGGCGTTGAACGACCACGGCGACACGGACGACAGGCCCAGGCCCACGCCGAGGATCAGCAGGATGAAAGACAAGGCGGCGGCCGCGGCGGCTCCCGCCAGCACGGCGCCCCAGGACACGCCAGGATTGTTCAGGTCCGACGCGGACAGTTGTGTAGCTTGCATGGAGTACTCCCTTGGTTGTTGATTTTTTTAATACGTTCAGGCGGCCACGCCCGTCAGCTGTTCCCTGCGCGCGGCCATTTCCCGGCCCAGCGCGACGAGGTCGACGGCCGTGTCGCGCACCTTGGGAAACATGTCGCCCTCTTCTTCCTTGACGTGGTGTTCGATCTGTTCGGACAGGACCTTGACCTTGGCGTCATACAGGTCGTCGGCGGGGTCCATCGCTTCGATCTGCGCGATGAGTTCCTTGGCGCTCGCGTGCTCGACGAGGGCTTCGTCCATCAGGTCGCCGTCGTGGATGGGGCGACGCACGGCCGGGTAGAAGATTTCTTCTTCCAGCTGCGTGTGCACGGTCAATTCCTGGCAAATCTGGTCCGCCAGCTTTTTCTTGGTGGCCAATGAGCGGTCGCTCAAGCCCTCATATTGGGCAAACAAGGCTTTGACGGCCTTGTGGTCTTGGATTAATAAACTGATCGCATTCATGGCGCCTCCTTGTTGTGGATGAGACAAGGATGGGCCATGACAGCGCCAGCGTATGTGCGACGCCTTACACAATCTTGATTTTTAATACATTCGGCTACTTGATGCCGTGGTGACTCATCAAGTCATACAGGGTGGGCCGGCTCACGCCCAGCAGTTCGGCCGCCTTGGCGATATTGCCGTCGGCCCGCGCCAGCGCGCGCACCATCACCTTGTATTCGGCCGCTTCGCGGGCCTGGCGCAGGTTGATGGCCTCGTCCACGGGCGCCGCCTGGGCGCTGGCGGGCAAACCCAGGTCGTCGGCGGCGATCTGCGGCCCGTCGCTCATGATGACGGCGCGCTTGATGCAGTTTTCCACCTCACGCACATTGCCGGGCCAGCCATAGCTTTCGATCAACTGCAGCGCACTGGCGCTGAAATGCAGGTTGCTGCGTCCTTCGCTGGCGCAGAACTTGTTCTTGAAATGGTGGGCCAGCAAGGCCGCATCCCCGGCCCGCTCGCGCAGTGGCGGAATGCGCAAGACGATTTCGCTGAGGCGGTAAAACAGGTCTTCCCGGAAACGTCCCCGTTCCGCCAGCACTTTCAGATCCTGGTGCGTGGCGCAGACGATGCGCACGTCGACCGCGATCTCGGTGCGCCCGCCCACCCTTTCAATGACCCGTTCCTGCAGGAAGCGCAGCAGTTTCGCCTGCAAGGCCATCGGCATGTCGCCGACCTCGTCGAGAAAGAAGGTGCCGCCGTGGGCCAGCTCGATCTTGCCCAGGGTTTGCCGCGCCGCGCCCGTAAATGCCCCCCGCTCATAGCCAAAGAGCTCGCTTTCCAGCAGGTTTTCGGGAATCGCCGCGCAATTGATGGCGACGAAGCGCTGCGCGTGGCGGCTCGACAGCGCATGCAAGCCCCGCGCAATCAGCTCCTTGCCGCTACCCGAGTCGCCCAGCAGCATCACGCTGGCCGACGAGGGTGCCACTTTTTCCACGCTGCGGCAAAGTTTCAGCATGCCAGGGTCGCGGCTGACGATGCCCGCCAGCGGCGAATCGGCCTGCGTTTGCAGCATGCGGCGGTTTTCCTGCTGCATCGTGTGCAAGTAGAACGCGCGGGCGATCACCAGGCCCAGCATGTCGGCGTCGAATGGTTTCTGGTGGAAATCATAAGCGCCCAGGGCAATCGCTTTCAAGGCATGCGCGCGCTCCTGGTTGCCTGAGAGGATGATGACTTTCGTGTCCGGCGCCAGGGCAAGGATTTGCTGCAGGGTGGCCAGCCCTTCCGTGGCGCCGTCCGGGTCGGGCGGCAAGCCCAGGTCCATCGTCACCACGGCCGGCTGGTGGCGCCGCACCAGCGCCAGCGCCGTTTCGCGCTCGCCCGCCAGCAAGACGTCATAGCCGTCAAAACTCCAGTGCAGCTGCTTTTGCAGGCCGGGATCGTCTTCGATGACCAGCAGTTTTTGTTTGCCCATGGCACTCCTTTGCTAGGCCGCATGCAGCGGCAGGATCACGCGGAACGTCGTGCCCACTTGCGGCTCGCTGCGCACTTCCAGGCTGCCGCCCACTTCGCGCAAGTATTCGCGGCTTTCGAACACGCCGATGCCCATGCCCGCCGTCTTGGTCGTGTCAAACGGCTTGAACAGGCGTTCTCGGATGAATTGCTCGCTCATGCCCTGCCCCGTATCGTCGAGTTCGACCACGGCCGTGTGCTGTACGCGCCGCAGCCGCACGTCCACCGTGCCATCGCTGGCCGTGGCCTCGATGGCGTTCTGGATCAAATGACCGAGCACCCGTTCCAGGCGCGCGCGGTTGGCCAGTACCGTCAGCTCGCCATCGACGATTTCCAGCCGGGGCGCCGGCGCCAGGCTGGCCTTGGCGGCCACGGCCTGGCGCAGCAAGCCGTCGAGCTGCAGCGGCGCTGGCGCTTCCGGCGCTTCGCCGCGCGCCAGTTTCTGCAGCAAGGTCTTCATTTTCTGCACGGAATGGTCTAACGTACCCAGCATGTCTTCCTGGAACGCGGGATTGGCGCGGTGCTTTTCCGCATTGCTTAATAACAAGGACAGCTGGAACACGAGGTTTTTGAGGTCATGCACGATAAAAGTGGACATGCGGTTGAACGAGTCGAACTGGCGCGCCACCGTCAGGGTGTCGAGCGATTCGCGGTGCGCCAGGTAGCTGGCGGCCTGGCTGCCGGCAATTTTCAGCACGTCGCGGATTTCCCAGTTCAGGCCGATACGCGTGCGGGGCCGCGCCAGCGCGACAAAGGCGAACAGCTGGCCATGCAGCATCAGGGGCACCAGCAGCCACACGTCGGGCAGCGCCAGCAGCGCCGGCGGCAACTGCAAGCCGCCGTACTGGAGCGGGTTGTGCTGGCAGTCGGGCACGTCGATCACCCATAGTCTTGCCTCCAGGAACTGGCACAGGGGGCCGGACGCCGGCTCGCTCCACGTGCTCGGCGGCCAGTTCCAGCTGGCGGCCGGGGCAAAATGCCCCTGTTCGCGCAAGATCCACAGCGCGCCAGCGCGGCTTTCCACCAGCTGCGCCATGGCTTGTATCGTGCGTTCGCCCAGGGCCGGGCCATCTTCCGACAAGGCGCGTGTAAATCTTAGCCATTCTTCGCGGTAATCGAAGATGGCATTGTAAAAATGTTTATTAATGGTGACCTTGAGCTTGGCGCGCAGGCTGCCGGAAAACAGCACGCCCGCCAGCAACAGAGCCGCTCCGCCCAGGTAAGCCATCTGCATCAAGGAACCCCAGGTGCCGCCGAAATAGCGCAAGTAATAGGCGCTGGCCGCCATGGCCAGCAAATAGATGGCCGAGCCCAGCAAGGCGGCCGAGCGGTACAGCATCTGGCGCGAGACGGACAGGCCCAGCGCCCAGCCCGGATTGCGCGCGGCCGAGACGGCCAGCAGCGGCGCGCACAGGGCGTCGACGATGCCGCGCGCGGCCCAGATGTCGTCGTTGATCGCGCGAAACAGCAAGGCGTCGCTGTACAGATAAAAATCGTAGGCGAACAGGCCGCCCACACCCAGGCAGGCGAACTTGATGCCCCAGCGTTTCAGGGGCGGCGTGTTGCGATACCACTGTTCCACCAGCAGCATGCCCAGCACGGCCAGCAGCAAGCGGCAGACGCTGGCGATGAAACGCGCCGGCAAGGGCAGCGCCAGCCAGGAGGAGGCCATGGAGAGCAGCCAGGGCGCCAGCGCCGTGAGGACGATGCCCACCAGCACCAGGCGTAAGCGGGGACGCGACGGTTCGATCAGCAGCAGCAAAAACACCAGCCAGGCCAGGGTGCGCAGCAGTTCCAGCGCATCGCCGGCCAGCGCGATGCGCTGCCCCAGCAGCACCAGCACCACCGTGCCCGTGGCCCAGCCGCCCGTCGCCAGGCAAGCGACCAGCAAGGCGCGCACATTTTGCCGAGCGCGCCAGTTGCTGATGAGCAGCAGCGCCAGCACGAAGAAGGCCAGCGACGCCAGGCCATGGCTGAGCGCTGCAGCATCGGCCGCCGCCAGCCAGTCCGACTGCGACCGCATCATCGGCTGCCCTTGCCAAACAGCACCACCTGCACCGTGTCGAGCAGGATCAGCAAGTCGAGGAACAGGCTGTTATTCTTCACATAATACAAATCGTATTGCAGCTTCTTGACGGCATCGTCGACGGAGGCGCCATACTGGTAGCGCACCTGCGCCAGGCCCGTGATGCCCGGCTTGATGCTGTGGCGGATGTTGTAGTACGGCACCTGCTGCTTCAATTGCTCGACAAAGTAGGCGCGCTCGGGGCGCGGCCCCACAAAACTCATCTCGCCGCGAAACACATTGAGCATCTGCGGCAACTCGTCGATGCGCAGCTTGCGAATGACATTACCCACGCGCGTGATGCGCGCATCATTGGTCAGCGCCCAGATGGGTTTGCCGTCACGCTCCGCATCGCAGCGCATGCTGCGAAATTTCAGCACATTGAAGGGCAAGCCGTCGCGTCCCACTCTTTCTTGCTGGTAAAACACGGGGCCGCCGTCTTCCAGGCGGATGCACAGGGCCGTCACCAGCATCACGGGCAGCGCGGCCAGGCAGATGACCGCACTGGCCGCCAGATCGAACATCCGCTTCGAGCTAGCGCGGAAAAAACTCTGGTCGAAGCCGCCGCCGTAGATCAGATAGCTCGGTTGCAAGGAATCGATGCGGATCTGGCACGCTTCGCGCTCGAAAAACGTGGCCGCGTCGATCACCTTGACGCCGCCCAGCGCGCATTCCAGTAGCTGCTTGGCAGGAAAAGCACCATTGCGCCGGTCGCTGACGGACACGACGATCTCATGCGCCGCGTGGCGCTGGGCCATGGCCAGCAGTGACGGTTCGGCCGGCAACAAGGCCGAGGCCGGCACGCAGCATTGCTCTCCCGCCACATCAATGCAGCCGACGACGGTAAACTGGTGGAAACCGATCTTGCTCGCTGCCAAGTCCATGCACTCGCGCGCCAGCGCCCCGCCGCCCACCAGGATCAGCCGGCCTTCCATCAGCGCCGATTGCGAGGATTTGAACACCACCAGGCGCGCCAGCAGCACGCCGATGGCACCCAGGCCGAAGATCAGCACGCTGCCGCGCCCGAAATGCAAGGACGGGACAAAACGGATCAAGACGCTGAGCACGGCAAAGCCCAGCGCGAACGACGGCAGGATGCGCAATAGCGTGTTGCGGATGTCTTCGCGCGAACGGTGCTGGTACATGCCCAGCGCGCTCATGCTCAGAACGATGACCAGCGCAAAGATCGTGGACGACAGGTAAATCTCGCCCACGCGCAGCACGCGGCTGCCGTCCGCCAGCCACAGCATCGAGGTCATGGTGGCCGACAGCAGCAGGATCATGATTTCCAGCAACAGCAGAATAAATGCTGTTTTCGAGACATAATGGCTGAAGATGCGGATCATGGTTCCTCCTGCGGCAAAAAGCGTCATGCCGCGCACAGGGCGGCCTGCTGCTGTCTTGCCATGATGGCGAACTGTTCCGCGAAGACATTGATGCGCCACAAGCTACGGCCCCAGCTATCTTTCGCTTGCAGAATTTATCTCAACACATTACCGAATGAGGGGAAATGGCATATAGTATGCTTCCCCTAAAAGAGATGAATGTCATGAAATTTGATGTAGCGATTGTCGGCAGTGGCCTGGCGGGTTTATCGGTTGCACTGCATTTAGCTGAGACGCGCACTGTCGCGATCATTTCCAAACGCGCGCTGCTCGATGGCGCCAGCAACTGGGCGCAGGGCGGGATCGCGGCCGTGCTGGACTCGGGCGACAGCCACCAGCAGCACATCGAAGACACCCTGATCGCTGGCGGCGGCCTGTGCGACGAGAGCGCCACGCGCTATATCGTCGAGCACGGCCGCGAAGCCATCGAATGGCTGATCGAGCAAGGCGTGCCGTTTACGCGCGATGCCTCGGCCGAACTGGGTTTTCATTTGACCCGCGAAGGCGGACACAGCCAGCGCCGCATCATCCACGCGGCCGATGCCACCGGGCATGCCGTGCAAGTGACCCTGGAAGAAAAGGTGCGCGCCCACCCGAACATCAGCCTGTTCGAACACCATTGCGCCATCGACCTGATCACCTCCGACAAGCTGGGCATGAAGCCGACCCAGCGCAACGCGCAACCGCATTGCCACGGCCTGTACGTGCAGGATGAGCAAACAGGCAAGGTGCATACCTTTGCCGCCGAGCACACCGTGCTGGCCACGGGCGGCGCGGGCAAGGTGTATTTATATACCACCAACCCGGACACGGCCAGCGGCGACGGCATCGCCATGGCCTGGCGCGCCGGCTGCCGCGTGTCGAACATGGAATTCATCCAGTTCCACCCGACATGCCTGTACCATCCGTATGCCAAGTCCTTCCTGATCACCGAAGCCATCCGTGGTGAAGGCGGCTTGCTGAAACTGCCGCCCGAAGCGGGCGCGGCAGCCGGCACGCGCTTCATGCTTGCCCACGATGAGCGGGCCGAACTGGCGCCGCGCGACGTTGTAGCGCGCGCCATCGACTTCGAGATCAAGAAGCGGGGTCTCGACTACGTGCACCTGGACATCAGCCACAAGCCGGCCGCATTCCTCATCGAACACTTCCCCACCATCTACGCGCGCTGTCTGGAACTGGGCATCGACATCACCAAGCAGCCGATCCCCATCGTACCCGCCGCCCACTACACGTGCGGCGGCGTCGTGACGGATTTGGCGGGCCGTGCCGACTTGCCGGGCCTGTATGCGGTCGGCGAGACAGCCTGCACGGGTTTACATGGCGCAAACCGCCTGGCGTCGAATTCCTTGCTGGAATGCATCGTCATCGGCCGCGCCTGCGCGCAGGATATCGAAAGCAAGGAAAAACTGGGCACGCCGTATCTGCCCGACTGGGATGAAAGCCGCGTCACCGATGCAGATGAAGAAGTAGTGATTTCCCACAACTGGGACGAGCTGCGCCGCTTCATGTGGAATTACGTGGGCATCGTGCGCACGACCAAGCGCCTGGAACGCGCCCAGCACCGCATTGCCCTCTTGAAGGAAGAAATCGACGAGTACTACCGCAACTTCCGCATCACGCACGACTTGCTGGAACTGCGCAACCTGGTCGACGTGGCCTCGATGATCGTCAACAGCGCCCTGTCGCGCCGCGAAAGCCGCGGCCTGCACTTCAGCCGCGATTATCCGGAAACGTTGCCAAAGGCGATCGCCAGCGTGCTGACGCCGCCGCACCGCTAGGCGACAAACACAAGCGCCTTCTGATTCTGAATGCAGGCACATCGCGCGATCAGTCATTGCGGTGTTCTGCTATCGTCCAGAAGCGATCCTTCGTCGTTGCACAGTCCAAATCCACAAAGAGAACAAACATATGCCTGCAGAAAACGCTCCCTTTTGCCCGCCAGGCGATGAAAAAATGAGGTCGACCCAGGACCGTTCAAGGGTTGTTTCTCATTCCGACCACCACGTGGTGGTGCTGTGAACGAGTATCCGCTTAACTCCCTGGACGATGACGACTCAGCTGGCTGGTCCGCCATCGACGCCAGCCTCGCGTCGCTGTATGGCGACCAGAAGCCCCAGCATATGGGTCCGCTTATTAACCACCGGCTGGGCGGGCCGGACCCGCTGGACGGTATCAGCGCCTATTACCGCACGCATCCGGTGCCGCATTGGCATTACGTGACGTTCGGCTTTTCGGATCTGTATGAAAAAGTGCAGGAAGACGAACAGCTGAGTGGCTATGGCTTTGAATTGGCTTTCCGCCTGCGGGCGACAGAGGGCGCCACCGAGGCGCCGAAGTGGGTGTTTTCAATGCTGCAAAATCTTGCGCGCTATGTCTTCAAGACCGGCAACGTCTTCAGGCCGGGCGAATGGATGTCGGCCAACGGCCCGATTGCTCTCGGCACTGCCACGAGGATTTGCTCTATAGCGATGACGCGCGACCCGGAGCTACCTGCCATGGAAACTCCGAACGGACACCTCGAGTTCATCCAGGTGGTTGGCCTCACTTTGGAAGAAGAGTCTGCGGCGAAGCTGTGGTCGCCGCAGCATGTGCTGGATACCCTCCTGCCCCGCATGCCGCTGTGGATTACCGACTTGGAGCGCGATTCGCTGCTGGACGACCCGGCCCTGGCCGCACAAGTGAAGGCCGGGATGGAGCGAGACGGCTCCGGGAGCGGCGTCATGTACACGGACGTGTTGGGCGTTGAGCAGCACAAGCGCCTGCTACGCGCGCCGCTGATCGAAGTGACGCTTGGCGCGCGCCAGGTAGACGAACTGCGCTCCCTGCTTCCGCTGCGGATTCCATTTGGACGGCCCTTCACGCTGGCCGGGCGCGACTGGCAGCTGCAACTTGAGCCCGGCGAAGCGTGCAGCGTCACCATGCGCGATGGTAGCATCGCGATCACCATGACGCCCGCGTGCGCGCAGGACTTCGCCCGCAGCATGCGTCCGCAGGCCGGCCGCTACCAGTTGGAGCAGCTGCCGACCGTGTCGTGGATCGTGCAAACGACTTCCATCCGCGACGCCGACGGCAATGTCGTCTCCAACATCGGCTGAGCGCTGCGCCATGTAAAGCAAGCCCTGGCGGCCCTGCAGAGACTACTGCCACGCTCAAGTAAAAGAGCTGCTTGAGCTTCGGTGGCTTCCTGGCTGGCTGCATCGAAAACTGGGCCATGCCGGCGATGCTCCCGACCTGGCGCAAGACACCTTCCTGCGCGTGCTGACGGCACCCGACAACTACCCCGAAAAACAGGCGGGCTGGCGGTTGCGCGAGCCGCGCGCCTACCTGACCCTGATCGGCAAGCGCCTGATGGCCAAGCTATTCCGCCGCCGCTCGCTGGAACAGGCGTACCTGGACGCCTTGCTGCTGGTGCCGTAAGCGCAAGCGCCGTCGCCGGAGCAGCAGGCGCGGCTCCTGGAAACCCGGCACGAACTCAACGCCCTGCTCGACGGCCTGCCGCCAAAAGTGCGCGCCGCCTTCCTGCTGGCGCAGCTGGAAGGCCTGGGCTATGCCAAGGTAGCGCAGCAGCTAGGCCTGAGCCTGCGCACCGTCAAGCGCTACATGGAGCAGACCATGGCGCGCTGCACCATGGTCTTGCCATGAACGCGGCACCCAGCATCTTCCAGCTGCGCGACACGGATCCCGTCCGGGATAGCCGGCCCAATGCGCTGCCGGTCGACATCGTGTACCGCGCGCGCTATTGGCTCAGCGTGGTCCCGGCGCGCGGCCGCCGCCGACTATTTTTCAGAGGGTTGTCACTTTCCTGGCACTTTTCCTTTCTTCGCGTGTGAAGTCGATAAGCAGTCCGGCCTGGAAGTGCTGCCGGAAGCGGTCATGCCCGAGTCAAGCACCACTCTTCGTCCTTTACATCGGTCGGTAGCCTTGCTTGACTGCCATCGCGACTTGCTTATGTTTGCTTCGCTTTTCTTGCATCCACATCGCCAATCGCTCCAAAACATCAAAGATGCCTTGATCCGAAAGTTACTACGAAGTTTCTAAATACCCAATCAGTTTATTTCATGGCAGCATAACTCAATATCAATCCTATTTATTTAAATAAGAGCTTGCATTATAATCATTGCCAATTAGGATTTTAATCCACTATGATCTTTTTATCTTCCACTTAAAAATTCCATGAATCTACTCGATTTTTTCCGAATGCGTCCCTCACCTGATTCTTTTGCAGCCCGAGTCATGGGCCAGGCACGCGCCGACGGCCAGGTACAGAAATTGGTTTACGATGCGGAGCAGTTTCGCATTCTAATGGGCGAAAACAGCCAGCATATCTTCAATCTGGATAATGCCTATCACGATTATTGCGCCGCGCCGCGCAAGATGCGCGCGCAAGTGCTGCAAAACTATCTGGCTAGCATGGCTGTGCCCGTCCTGCCTGCCAGCTTTGCCGAGGCCAAACCCTGCCTGATGCCGGTGATACGCAGCCGTATGCATGGCGATTACTTGCGCCTGCTGGCGCTGGCCCAGCCAGAGCGCCAGCACCTGAACGAGGCCTGCCGCGCGCTGGACGACGATACGGTCATCATGCTGGCCTACAATACCGACTCGCACATGGCCATCATAGGCCAGGCTACCTTGGCACAGTGGGGCATGACATTCGATGCGGCGCTGACGGCGGCCATGGACAATCTGCGCGAACTCACGTCGCACAGCTTCACGGATCTGGGCGATGGACTGCTGATGGGCGAATGGCAAGATGACTACGATTCATCGCGCCTGCTGCTGCCTGATTTGCTGTGCCGTGCCGGCAAGGACGATCAACCGTTGGCGATGATTCCCACGCGCGGACGTTTCCTGCTGGCCTCGTCTCATAATGTGGCGGGGCAATTGCGCATGATCTCCCTGGCCGAGCAATTGGTGGAGGAAGAGGGGCGCCTGATCTCGGCCACCATGTATCGTGTTGAGCAGGAAAAAATCGTCGTGTACTGGCCATCGGACGCGGCCGTCGCCGGAGCCTTGGCGCACTTTCAACAGTTGATGCGCGCACATCACTACGAGCTGCAGAAAGAACAGTGGGATCGGGTCAACGACAGCATTGGAGAGGATATTTTCGTGGCCACTTGCATGTTGATAAAGTCAAAAGATGGCCAGCGCGTTACATCTGCGGCAAGCTGGACCCGTGGCGTTAACACCCTGCTGCCGCGCACTGATGTAGTGGCCATGGTGGAACTTGACGATGCCGGCGGCGAAAGCACCACCAAGATGCTGGCGTGGAATGATGCATTGGCCATCTGCGGCGAGCTGATGCAGGAAATCGATTGCTATCCAGTGCGCTACCGGGTACAGGCATTCCCTGCAGCGCAGCATATTGAGTCGGCGCCAGCCTTTGAATTGTAGCGTTTTATTCAAATCATTGACGTCAACTCCGGCCATCTAACATTAAATTTCCGGTAGCACATGAAGCAATTAAAATAAACTGCGGCCATGTAAAGAAAATTAAAATAACGGTGGGGTTCCCGATTGCAATACTGTGCCAATATAATGATCATGGCAATCGAGGTGAAACCTGCCAACGACGGCAAGCGACTGCAATGAGTATGCCTTACGATGATGGTGGACGATGAAGCCTGTTATAACCATGGCAGCTACCCGTTTCGGGGCCACCCAAGTTACTGGCGGGCCGCAAGCGGCCAAATACGGACGGTCGATGCGCTAAAAAATTTAAGGAAATTTTTTCCTTGTAACGCAAGAAATAGGAAGCATATGAGCATATCGATTGCAATGGCTACGCTTTCCAAGATTGGAGAGGTCTCGTTAACGTTGCTATTACAGGCATTGGAAAAAGATTGGCCCAAGCTACCACAAGCAACAAATGTAGAAAGGAACAATGGAATCCATTCATTTTCCTTGGGGGGCACGACCGTTTTTGTGGCGCATATGCCAGCTCCAATTCCAGGGAAAGATCTTGAGGATATTTGCGCCACCAGCATGCTGTGGCCTGACGCAGCGGAAGCTCTTCAGTCTCACGAAATGCACCTGATAATCTCTGTCTCCAGCGATTCCTCAGCAATTGAAAGAGCCTCCGTACTCACGCAAGTTGTTGCTTCGATGATTTCAATTTCTCCATCACTGAACGGTGTGTTTTGGTGCGATGCTGAACATGTAATTTCAGCCCCTATCTTCAGGGACTATTCGATTGAGTTCTTGCCCGATGCCCTTCCATTTCATCTTTGGGTAAACTTCAGGGTTGGACGCAATGAAAATGCACGCGTCTCGGGATTCACTCGTGGCTTAACTGAGCTCGGTTTGATGGACTTCGAAACGGAAACGGCAACAGATACTCCTAGAGAACTACGTGACAGATTTGAAACGCTGACAGATTATTTATTGGAAAATGGTCTCATCATCAAAGACGGAGATTCTGTTGGTGGTGATGAGACGGAGAAAATTCACGTTATATTTTCTGACTCGCAATTTGGTAAAAGCACGCAAGTAATGCGACTGGAATATGCTGAAACGCGAAAGCCATTCTGGAAAATTTGGTAATAAAGAGGATGCATGCCGCACTAGGTTTTATGGAAACGCTGATCAATTCTCGTTCTTAGGAGAGCGGCGCCCAAAACGGCCCACTGCATTGGGCCTCCTCTACTTATCGCGCATATTTTCGTCGATTTCTTTATGCCGTAAATTGCCAATGGGGCGCGGGGCCTTGTAATTGATTATTATTGGCCGTTATCGGTTTTCATGACTTTATTTTCCCCATCGGAAGCCACTCCCCGGCTTCATTTTCGCACCGTTGACTATCAACCAATCGTTCCTTTTCATAACAAGCATCACACCAACTTCCGGTGCACGGAACAGATCCAGGGTAATGACGTGTATGTCCGAGTTGGCCGCAATCATCGCAAACACCGCAATATCCATAAGGGATATTATCTTTAAGAAGCCATGGGGCTTGCGGTTCAGTGTCTGGGCAATAACATTTTCTATCGTTCATTGATGTATCCTCTATGAGTAGCAATTGAACTACTGCTAAAAATGATAAATTATAGCAAGTCAGCATAATAACTGCGTTGAAACAATCGGCGTAATGAATTCAATGGAGCAACTCGATGTGGTAGCCAGAAGGGCCCAGTCCAGGCTGGCAACGGTATTTATATGCGAAATGACGCCACATGCACGGTGCTGCGACCGGACAAACTCTCGACGCCATCCAGTGTCACTCCAGTACCGGTGCATGTCTCGCAAAGGCAGGCCACGCATGAATGATCGAACGGCAATGACTTTCCCTGTTCACGGTTCCGGCATGTCAAACTCAATCCCATCCTCCGTGTACGACATCCTGGCAGATGCCCCCGTACATTCCCCCTGCGCCACATCGGCCACATAGCGGCATTCGCTTTCCACGCTGCCATCTTCCCGCCAGTGCCGGGTCCAGCCCTGGCGTTCGCCATCCACGTATTCAATCAGCTGCCTCGGCTTGCCATCGGCATACCAGGAACGCAAGGCGCCCTCCTCGCGCCCGCCCGCGTTCCATAGTTTGTGCACGATCAAGACGCCGGCCCGGCTGAAGCGTTGTTCGCTGCGCAACACAAAGTGATCGCTATGCGTGCGCTTGCTGGCGACCTTGCCGTCCGGATAATATTCGACGCTCTCGCCGGCAGGCTTGCCGTCCACGTAGTTGGCAGTGCGCTGCACCTTGCTATCCGGGAAATAGCTGGTGCTCGGCCCCGTCTGGATGCCGTTCACATACTGGCTGCGGCTTTCCACGGTGCCGTCCGGATAGAACAGCAGCAGTTCGCCCTCCGTCTGGTCCTTGACCTGGGTCATGCGCGTGCGCAGCTTGCCA
This sequence comes from Janthinobacterium sp. SUN073, assembly GCF_030397665.1. GTDB lineage: Bacteria > Pseudomonadota > Gammaproteobacteria > Burkholderiales > Burkholderiaceae_D > Janthinobacterium. The sequence continues at coordinate 57,215 of NZ_JAPUBT010000003.1, forward strand.
TCCTGGTCGAACGTTTCCACCAGGCCATCGGCACGGGCGCCGTTGCGGTAAGTGCGCGACTCGATCAGCTTGCCACTCTGGTGATAGGTTTTTTCTTCTCCGTCTTGCACGCCATTGCGCCAGGTGTTGCGCATGGAAACCTTGCCGTCCGGGTAATACAGGGTCTGCACGCCCTCCTGCACGCTGCGCCCATCGCGCGCCACCTGCATCTCGACTTGTCCGTGCGGGTAATACATGCTGTAGTTGCCCACCAGCTTGCCGCGCAGGTAATCGGGAGCGTTGACCTGGCCAATCAGCCGCTTCGGTTCGCCTTCCCGCACATGATAGATCTCGACTTGCCAGGTGCCGGGCGTCTTGCCGGGCGGCAGCGGCAGGACCAGCGCATAGCGCGCCTCTTCCATCACCTCGCCGCGCGACAGGTTGTGGTTCAGATATAAACGGGCCTTACCGTCGGCACAGTGCGCATCGCAGCCGCGCAGCATGTGAATGACGGGGATGGCATCGGCGCCGGCATGGTCTGGCGCCGGGCAGGCACGCAGGCGCACGAGCAAGGGGTTCCTGTCGCGTATCATGTTGGCCAGCTCGGCCTTCATGACGCCATACTGCTCCTCGTTCAGTCCGACCGACGCCGCATCCATGCGCAGCTGCCTGCCACCGCAGCCCGTGTCCTCGTCCACGGTCAGGATATCGCCGCCGCCGGGCGCGGCCGTGATCGCCGTGACCACTTGCCGCTGCACGATCTCCGCGTGGGCCAGCGCCGGCAACAGCAGCATGGCGCCAAGCAGGCGTTTCAATTCAGTGCGCGCCATACTTGCTCCTTTCATAATGCATTCGGAGATGGCTGCGCCACTCCGCACTCGCCCTGGGCCTTGCCAGCCACATACTGGCATTCGCTTTTCACGCTGCCATCGTCATGCCATGCGCGGATCGTCCCCTGCAGGCGCTCCTGCGGATCCCATGCTTCTTCAAGGATCAGCACGCCCTGTTCATTGAAGCTCCGGGCGCTGCGCCGCTTGCCGTCATCGCCGTATGTAAGCTTGCTGGCCAGTTTTCCATTCGGGTGATACTCGATAGCATCGCCGGTGGCCTTGTCATTGACTCGCGTGACCGTGCTGCGCACGCTGCCATCGGGATAGTATTCGGTGCACAGGCCGTTGAGCATGCCATCGCCGGCCTGCGCGCGGCTGGCAACCTTGCCATCGGGAAAAAAGGTAATGATCTCGCCCTCCAACTTGCCGTTCCGCAAGGTTTGACGCGCAATCAGATTGCCATCCTCGTCGAACGATTCGAACGGCCCGTCGACCTGCATGCCGTCGCGGTAGGTGAATGCTTCGGAGAGCTTCCCCGTCGCGTGATACGCTTCATGCACACCTTCCTGCAAGCCTTGACGCCATGCACCACGTGTTTCCAGGCGCCCATCGGGATAGAAGCTGCTGCTCAAGCCATCCTTGCGGCCCTGTGCATCCAGCCCCACCTGTTTCTCGATCTTGCCATCATCGTAATAAGCGGTATAGCCGCCCACCGGCTTGCCCGACACAAAATCGGCCGCATCGAACTGGGCCGACATGCGCGGTTTCCGCTCATCCACCGTGTGGACAATCTCCACTTGCCACGCACCGGACAATTTTCCTGGCGGCAAGGGCAACACCAGCATATAGGGTGCCCGCCGTTTTTCCTGCGGGACCAGATGCTCATCCAGGTACAGGCGCGCCTTGCCGTCGGCGCAAGCACCGGGCTGGCAGGCCGCCAGCTTGCGCACCAGCGGAATGGCTGCATCGCCCGTCACGTCCACCGGGCACCGGGCCAATGTGACGAGCATCGGTGTCTTGTCGCGGATACGCCTGGCCAGCGTGGCCTTCAATGCTGCATACGCACTCCCCTTTGCCAGCTCGCCTTCCTTCATCCGCACCAGCCTGCCGCCACAGCCCGTATCTGCCGCCAGGGTCAGCACGTCGCCGTCGGACGTCGCCTTGATCGCGCTGACTACTTGCCGCTGTTCGATTTCGGCGTGGGCCAGCGCCGGCAACAGCAGCATGGCGCCAAACAAATGTTTCAAAGTGCGCGCCATGCCTGCTCCTTGCGCAACAATTCCGGCGCTGGCGGCGCTTCGCCGCAATCGCCCTGGGCCTTGCCGGCCACATACTGGCATTCATTCTTCAGGCTGCCATCCTCGCGCCAGCTGCGGCTCCATCCCTCGCGCCGGTCGTTCAGGTACTCGATCGATTGCTCGGGCTTGCCATTCTCGTACCACGAGCGCGACGTGCCCTGCTCGCGCCATTGCGCATCCCAGCGTCGTTCCAGCACCAGCACGCCCTGGGGGCTGTAGCGCTGGACGCTCAACAGCCCGCCCTTGTCGCCGTACAGCTGGCGGCTTTGCACCTTGCCGTCGGGATAAAATTCCAGCGCTTCCCCGACCGGCAGATCGTTGACCAGCGTCATGCTGGCGCGCACGGCGCCATCGGGATAGTACTCCGCACTGCTGCCATTGAACTTGCCCTTGCTCACTTGCGTGCGGCCCGCTACTTTTCCATCCGGGAAATAGGTGAGCAGCTCGCCTTCCATGCGTCCATCGCGCAGCACAAAACTGGTGCTCAGCTTGCCATTTGCGTCAAACGTCTGCGCGGGACCGTCCACGCGCTGGCCGTCGCGGTACACGCTGTCCTCGCGCAGCTTGCCCGTGGCGTGATATTGCTGGTGCGTGCCTTCCGGCAAACCATGGCGCCAGGTGCCACGCGATTCCAGGCTGCCATCGGCACGATACCGGCTGGTGACGCCGTCCTGCCGACCCTGCCCATCCTGCGCCACCTGTTTTTCGATCTTGCCGTTCGGGTAATACGTGACATAGCCGCCCACCAGCTCACCGGAGGCATAATCGGCCCTGTTGACCTGGCCGGACAGGCGCAGCTTGTGGCCTGCCACGCTGACAATGTCCACCTTCCACGTGCCTGGCAGCTTGCCTTTTGGCAAGGGCAACAGCAGCACGTTCGGTGCGTTTTCCTGCTCGACGGGGAAGAAATGTTCGTGCAGGTACAGCCGCGCCCGGCCATCGGCGCAGGCTGCCGGCGTGCAGGCGGCGATCTGGCGCACGATGGGCACGCTCGCATCGTCCGGGCATTTTTTCAGGGTGACGAGCATGGGTATCATGCTGCGGATGTGCCTGGCCAGATCGGCTTTCAGCGCGTCATACGGCGCCTCGTCCAGGTTCACCGAGCGCGCATCCATGCGTATCTGCTTGCCGCCGCAGGCCGTCGTGCCCGCAATCGTAAACACATCGCCGCCTTCGCTATCTGGTTCGGCGGCCATCGCTGTCACCACCAGGCGCTGCACGATGTCCGCCTGCGCCATGCCTGGGCACAGCAAGCAGGCGCCCAACACGGCGCATATCGTCTTGATTTTCATGGTATTCCTTTAGTTTTCCGCCGTGACGGCCACGCCGCCCGGCACAAAGCTGACCCGGCCATCGCGGTAGCGCACCAGCACCACCACCTTGGCATCCCGCAATTGACCGTGCTGCACGGCCGGCAAATAGGTCCAGCGCTTGACGCTATCGAGCAGCACCTTGTTGAGCATCGGCTCCATCGGCAACTCGGCCGCCGCATGCGTCAGCGTGCCATCTGCCGCGATGGTCAGGGTCAGGCGGTTTTCGCCCGTCGCATGCTTTGCATCGAGCACGCCATAGTCGACCGTCGTCATCGTCTCGCGCTGCACGCCGCCGACCTGGTCACGCAGGGGCGGCATGGCCTGGAGTTTTTGCGCCAGCAGCGCGCCATCGGCGAGCGCCTTGTCCCAGCGTTTCTGGTAGGCGCCCGGTTGGGCCAGGCGCAACACCCTGGCGTTCAGGTCCATGCGCTGCATCGTGCGGGCGACGCCGTTGTCCGTCGGTTCGCCCGGTTCCGCCGGTATGGCGTTCTGCACGGCATAACGGTAAGCCGTCAGCCGCGCCAGCGCCACCAGATTGACGGCGTCGCGCTCATCGCCGCCGCGCAGCAGCGCCGTGGCCGCGATGCCCAGCCAGGCCACGCCATCGCTGGGGCGCGCCCACACGGCTTGCTCGAAATACTGGCGCGCCGCCTGCGGTTCATTCAGGCTCAGGTGCATGCGCCCCATGGCCGCGGCCGCCAGATAGTCGCGCGGGTCGGCTTGCAACTTGTCGAGATAGGTAGCCGACAATTCGGGGGTGTAGCCCGGCATCGCCCCCAGCCCTTCCATCAGGGTGGTGAGCAGCCGGATGCGCGTCGGGTCGCCAGCGTAGCCGGACGGCTTTTCTTCGCCAGCCCGGTACAGCAGTTGCAAGCCACGCGTAACGGCGTCGTCGTCGCCCTTGCTGACCGCTTGCGACAAGCTGCGCACGGCCTTGCGCGCATCGGACGGGTAGAAGCCGGCCGCCTTGCGCGGGCGCCAGCGAAATACTTCCAGGCCAGCCGCCTGCTCGGCTTGCGCCTGCAGGTTGGCCTTGTCCTTGGCTTCATCGGGCGACGAGGTCCAGGCCGTAAAGCCGATCAGGAACAGCACGATCAGCAGCACCACCACGGCCCAGCCCTTGCCCGTGATACCACCACCAGTATTGCCCGCCACATTGCCAGCGGGGATGGCGGCGGGCGCCTGCCCCGGCGCCGTATGGTGCGCGCCGCGCGCGCTGCGCTGCGACGGCTGAGACTGCGCCAGTATCTGCTGCTGCGCCTGCACGGACGCTTGCCCGGCCGCGACGATGACTTTGTCGCGCGCGCAGGCGGCGCAACCCTGGCCCGCAAAATGCTGGTGTTCGGGATTCACGGCGCAAACGACCAACTTGCCGCCGCTGCGCTGTGCATAACCGCGCAGCAACTGCGCCCAGTCCGCCGCCGACGGCCGCTGCGGTTGCGGCGACGGCGCAAAGGCGCGGTCGAACATGGCGCGCAGCTCGGGCGGCATCAGCGCGTGGCCGCTGGTGGCGTTCGGCGCCAGCTGCTTGTGGCGTTTGACGCCATACGCATAGCAGCCATCGCGGATGCGCCCGGGAATATCGGTCGCCACTTGCGCATTGCCGGGCCGCCCGCTGTACGGGTGGATGCCAAAATTGAGCAATTGGAAGATGACGACGGCCAGCGCAAAACGGTCTTGCGCCATTTCCGTGCCCGCCGGCATGCCCTTGCGCTGGAATTCCGGCGCCAGGTAGTCGGCCGTGAATTGCTCGGCAGGAAAGCGCTCCGCATGGCCCTGGATGCTGAAGCCATCGCAATCGAGCATGGCGATGTACAGCGAATCGCGATAGAAACGCAGGTTCACGGGCTTTAAATCGACCACGTAATGCTGCTGTTGGTGCAAGGCATCGATGACGGCGGCCAGGTTGGCGGCCAGGGTCAGCTTGGGACCGAGTCCCGTGGGCAAGCCGGCCGCGCGCGCCTGCCGCTCCTGCATGATCTGTTCCAGCTCGGCCGTTTGCGCCATGTCCAGCAGGGGCATGACGAAACCGGCAAAGCCGCCCTGGCCATCGAACACGGCCGCTTGCGGCCAGGCGATCTGCACGTAGCGCTTGCCGTTTTCCAGCTGGTCGGGCAGCTCGGGCGACAATTCCAGCATCGCTTCGAGCTTGCGCCGGTTGGCGGCCCGGTCCAGGTGCGGGTGGTACAGCTTGGCGACCTGCGCAGGTGCGCCAGGCAACAGATACACGCTGCCCGCGCCACCGCTTTTAATCAGTTTGCCCAGCACCAGCGTACGGACTTTATCCAGCCAGATCTTGCCGCCCGGACTCAGGCCCGGCGTCACGCCTTGCTTGCGGCTCATGCGCGCAAGGCCAGCAGCAGGGTCTTGTCATCACCCGTGATCTGGTGCGTGCGCGGGTCGGCCAGCGTGGACGCCAGCGCCGCATTGCCCAGTTCCACGCTGTCGACCGTGCGCAGATAGCCTTGCACGGCATCCATGAACGGCGCATACAGCGAACCATTGTTCTTGCTCATGGCAAAGGGCATGCAGCCGTCCGACATCAGCACCACGCCGCGCACGGACTGGGGAATCGGCAACAGACGCAGCTGTTCGCGCCAGCGCTCGCCGCTGATGAAATATGTTTCGTTGGCGTATTCGCCGTTGGCAGGCAGCGAGATCAGTTCGCCGCCGTCAATCAGCTGCGCCACGCCCAGGCCATCGCCCAGGTGGAAAAAGAAGCCCTTATCCGCGCCCATGACCACGCCGACGACGGTAGAAGCGTAGTCATCCAGCGTGGCGTTGGCGGCGCGGGCGATGTCGTCCAGCGCGGCGCGGATCTGCGCCAGGGTGCCCGCCAGCGCGCCGTCATGCAAATCCTGCACGGTGGCGCCCTGTTCCAGCCGGCCGGCCAGCGCCTGCACGGTTTGCGCGGCCACAAACTGCGCGCCCTGTTCGCTGAGCCTGGCCGAACCGGCGCCATCGCAGACGATGGCCACCAGCACGCCGTTGACGATGGCATGCGCGTGCGCATCCTGACAAGGGATGGCTTTATCCAGGTGCGCCTTGCCGGTGACGGACGCGCCGAACACGCGCCAGGTATTCTGTACCGCAGTCATGGATCAGCGGGCTTTCACGTATTGACGACAGACCAGCCATCCGTCGAAGCCAGCTGCGCCTGCGCACCGGGACGCGATTGCGACACCACCTGCATGCTGGCGCTCAGCCACAGGAACAGTTCGCGGAACTGCAAGCCTTTCAGCTGCTTCACGCCCCGCTCGCCACGGCTGGAAAACTGCCCCAGGGTATCGATATTCGCGTTGTCGCCCACGGCGATGGGGAAGATCGCCACTTTATTCGCCTGCTCGGCCACGCGCGCCTGTTCGGCGCCATGCTGCCATTGGTCCGTCGGCTCGCCGTCCGACATCAAAAACAGCCATGGCCGCGTGTACGCCACGCCAGCGGCGCGGAAGCGCTGCTTTTCCTGCTCGATCTCCGCCAGCGCCAGTTCCACGGCCGCGCCCGTCGGCGTGGTGCCGTTCGCCTCAAGGCGGGGCGCCGTGAAATCCATGGCGTCGCACCAGTTGCTGGCAACCACCGCTTCATCGTGGGCGCCATATTGAATCACCAGGATGCGCACGCGCTTGGCGGCGATCACGTCGGACTTGAGTTCCTGTTCCAGCAAGGCCAGGCCTTCGTTCAGCAGCGAGACGGGTTCGCCATCCATGCTGCCGGAGCAGTCCAGCACGAGCACCAGCGGCGTGCGTTGTTCGGTGTTGTCGACCAGGGCGACGTCGGGGATCATTATGGAGGTCATGTATTTTTAATAGAGTTGCGAAATAGCTTAGGGCCGAAGCTTACCCTATGCATATGTTTTCCATGCGTCCGATTGCTTCGAATTTCACCATGCGATATCAAACACCTGACAAAACCTCTAACTTGCAATGAAAGCAACAAGATCGTACACTGCGCCATTCTGCCCCGACTCTGGCGGCCACTCATTTACTGACGTTTTGGAAAAATAATGCAACAGAATCCTGAAATGGACTATGTGGGCTTTTGGCCGCGCGTTGGCGCGACGCTGATCGACACCTTGCTCTTGCTGATTATCATCATACCGATGTTGATAGCCATATATGGCCGAAGCTACTTTTTGACGGATTCCTTGTTCCGTGGCCCGGCCCACTTCATGATTTCGTGTGTCATGCCGCCACTGGTTCAATTGGCATTTTGGATTACCCTGTCTACAACGCCTGGCAAGATGGTCATCGGCGCGATCATTGTCGATGCGCGGACGGGCGGCAAACCTTCTGCCGGCCAGTGTGTCAAACGCTGTCTCAGTGCTTACCTGTCGGCGCTACCGTTTTACCTGGGATTCCTTTGGATCGCCAGGGACGCGCGCAAGCAGGGATGGCACGACAAGATCGCTGGTACGGTTGTGATACGGCGCAAGACCACGGCAGTACCGGTTGCCCTGCAATAAGCAAACTGGATGATGATACCTGTCGCAAGCCTGGAAGAGCTTGAAGAACTCCTTGGAGAAAAGCTGGACCAGTTCGATTCTGGGCCGCCAATCGCGCAGCTAGCAGCACTATTCCCAGATGATTTCCAAGGGCACGCCCGGCTCCAGCTCCGCCTCCTTGCCGGAAAGCGGATATTTTCGATGCCCCAGCGAGTATTTGCTCACGAAGACTTTGTAGCCGCCATCGTGAAGAAAATGCACGACGAAGCGGCTGGCATCGGCGGGAGCATACTGGGGAACCGCCACGGTTTGCTCCACGCGCACATCCTTGCCGTTTTTTACCGTATGCATGACGACGGCCGCCGTCATCCCCGGCTTCCATGCCGCCGGTATCGAAAGGCAGCAAGTGTCTCCCCCACCGCCGTTGCCAGGAGCAAGATAACCGGCCTCCGCCGACGAGCCATCGGCCAGTGTCACGGTATAACTGCCGACGCCGTATTCGCCATGGTTGTAGGCCGTCAGGCTCACGCTGATTTGTCTTTCATGCCTCGCGCAGCCGGCATTTAAAAGCGACAAGACCATACACACGAAACAGGCGGCATAGTTACTTTTCGAGAAAAATATCATTTAACCCTCAATCAAGCCAGGCATGCGCATGCGTCGGCAGGTAATGCTTGCTTGGTTGCATAAAAACTTCGCTAAGTGAATGGCAGGCAACTCCCACCCCATGCCTGGCGTTTATATTTTTGACAATTTTTTATTGTATCGGGGAATTTTTAATCCGGGAGCACGATTGCATCGGCAGCGCCGCATTGCAGCAGCTCTATCTTTGTACTATCTTGAAAGTTGCCCAGGCTAGATGGCAGCGACCAGCCCTTCCTCATAAGGGTGGGGCGAATCGCTGCGCAACACCGCCCTTACCCAGTTCCGCACCTGCACGCCTGCGGCACGCTGATGTAATCAGGATTGGGGGCAAGCATGAACACAGGTACAGTCGCGGCGGATGTGGGCAAGCTGATCGGCGCCATGTACGACTCGGCCTGCGGCGCAGGCGACTGGCCACTGCTTGACAGCGCTGACCTGAGCGGCCAGCAATGGCAGGAACTCTTGCCGCATCTGCAACGCGCGCTGTGCCTGCAGCAGCGCCTGCGCGAGGCACAACTGGCCAGCCACTGCGCGCTGGCGGCGCTCGACGCCATGGGCGCCGCCGTGCTGGTGCTCGACGCCGGCCTCGGACTGCGCTTCGCTACCCCCGCCGGCCACGCCCTGCATGCGGCGCAACTGGAACCCTCAATGCCGCCCGCCCTGGCGCGCGCCGTGCGCCTGGTGATCGCCAGCGCCGGTGGCGCGCAACAATGCCAGTCGCTGCGCCTCGCGCGCAAGCAGCAAGCGCCGCTGGCCCTGACCGTCACTCCGCTTGCCGCTTGCCAACCCGCCTGCGCGCTGCTGATCGCGCGCGACCCCACACAAGCGAGCACGTCCATCCCTGCCTTGCGCCAACTGTTTGACCTGACGCTAGCTGAAGCGCAAGTGGGCAAGGCGCTGGCGCAAGGGGCGACCATCGAGGAAATCGCCGCGCGGGGCGGCATCAGCGTCAACACTGTCAAGACGCATCTGCACCACACTTATCTGAAGACGGATACGCGGCGCCAGGGAGAGCTGATCGCCCTGATCCATGGCGCAACGGCTCACCTGGCCGTACTCGATGCATGAGGCCGTGTCATCCGATCGGATGATGCGCGGCGCAACTTGCCTGCCTACACTGGCAAGATCGGGTGGCCGCGCCTTGCCAGTATGACAGCAGCGTCTGCGGACCAGTCGGTTCGATTTCCCTGGCACCCACATCAACATCGCCGCGCCGGCAACGGACGGCACCACATTCAAGGATGGGCTGGAAAATGAAAACATGGATCCTGGCCGGCACCTTGGGCGTCTGCGCCCTGCTGGCAAATGCGCAATCACTCCCCGACAGCCAGACCGTCACCATTCCCGGCGGGCACCTGCACGCCATCGAACTGCCGGCCTACAGACACTTTATGAATGCGCAAGAATTTTCCCCGTTCCGCGGTGGCTATGAGCTGTCGAACGGGCAAGTGCTCTACCTGCGCAATGCGAGCAGCATCGGCGCCATCATGTATGCGCGCATCGACAACCAGAAAGAACACCGCATCATCGCCAGCAGCAGCGACAGCTTCGTGGCGCTCGACCAGCAATTGGCCATGCGCATCGACTTGCGCGACGACGGCAGCGTGGGCGGCGAAGTACTGATGCTGGTACCGGCCGAAAAACTGGCCAGCGGCGACATCGTGCCCGCCCATGTGCAAAGCATGGGCCTGGCTTCGCGCTGAGGCGGCGAGCGGCAAGCCGCATGGGTGACAGCCATGAGCAAACAGTATTCCGTCCAACAGCAAAACGCACTGACCCTGGCCGCCATCCGACAGACGGCGGCCTGGTGGCGCGCGCGCCCCTTGCCCGATGCCTTGTGCCAGTGCGCCGCCAGTCATGGCGTGGCGCTGGGCACGGCCCTCATGCTCGACCTGCAACTGGCCTGGCCCGACATGCCCGCCGTGTACGGCAAGCTGCTGAGCGCTGACGGCCACTTCATCCACTTCGAGATGGACCTGGACGACGCCCTGCGCCCCTTGCCTGGCAGCGTGGCGTGGGATGACATCAGCGCACGCTACGACCTGGCCGCACACAAACGGGGCAAGGGCGTGCGATACGGCGAACTGTGCAAGCAAGTGCTGCAGGAATTGAATCACGGCGCATCCTAGCGGAACCGCCGTCGGCGCATGTTATGATCGGCGCCCCGTTCATGAGACAAATGGCAACGCCACATGCAGCATCCATCCGGCGGTAAATCCCCATCCATGCTGCGCCGCGGCCTGCGCCTGCTGGCCTGGCCCTTGCTGGCCCTGGTCAGCGCCGCCTGCACCAGCACCACGCGCCATCCGGCCAGCGAGCCCACGCAAGTCACCCTGCGCTTTACCTATGACGACGGCAAGCCGATGCGGCATGACGATTACCTGGCCAATGCACGCCAGGAAACGTATATCAAGCGCTGCAGCAAGATCGGCAGCACCACTGTCTGCGACGTCGGCTCGGATGCACTCTTCACGGGGGGCGACGCCCCGCTGGACGCCAACGGCGAAGTGCGCGTCACCCTGCACTCGACCGGCCCCATCGGCAACAATCCGACCAGTCTTTGCATCAAGGGCAAAGGCTACGTCTTTGATTCCGGCGACTGGAAACGCGGTCCCTTCAGCCCAGGCCAGGTGATCGAGATCCGCTACAGGATCAGCGAAGTGGACATGGCGTGCCCCTGGTCGTCAGGCACGCCGCCGTGGTGGGACAAGAGTTAAGCTAGCCAGCCGGGGCTGGCTGGCTTAAAAGTTACTGCAACTCGAACTCCGCCGGAGTCAAGCCCAGCTCGCGCGCGATCTTGCTGGCCACGCGCTGCTCGTTGGCGTCGAAATTGCCGTCCGACGAAGCGACAGCGATGATCATGCGCACCAGCAAGCGCGACGCCTCCACATTCGACTTCATCTTGCCCAGCGCCTGATACGCCTTGGCTTCGCCGATATCCTTGTCGAACTCCAGCTGACTGACATAGTCCTGGAAAGCCTTGATCACATCCGTGGTGGTAAACACCGACAGCGCGTCATTGCTTTCAATAAACTTCACCATCTTCTGCTTCTCTTCCGCACTGACGCTGCCGTCGGCCATGGCGATCAGGGCCGAGCCCGCCATCGCGGCATTCAGGAAATCCTTGTTCTTGTACTTCAGTGCCTCGGTTTTCAGTTCGCTGGCTTTGGTCTTCAGTTTGGACAGAAAGGAATCGAAACTCATGGTGTACCTCCGGGGTGGTGTAGGTGCGGCAGCGCTACGCTGCCACTCCCATCCAAATGAGGGCACATGCCTGAAATGCAAGCGGCGGGAACGAGCCTTGCCTCCGATGAAAGCATGGCAAAACCCAGAGCAAGGGCCGGGGTCAGACCCTGAGGGTCTGACCCCAGTTTCTGCCTTGGGGTGAAAAACTGCCAACTGCATACAAACGCACAAAACACCACGAAACCCAATTAACAAGAAAATTATCTTATTTGCAGTTGAAAAATAACTAACTCCATGGCAGCATGGAATTACATTTTCTTTACTGCAAGGTTGTGATGGACAAGCAATTGCTGTTGATTTGTGCACTGACGTTCATCATCCACATCATCGGCACCCTCGCCTACTCCGTGCGCATCGCCGGCATCCGCACGCGACGCATCGCCGTCTCGCTGGCCCTGTTCAGCATTCTCATGCTGCTGTCGCGCACGTCGAACTCCTTCCTGGGACCATACCTGGCCAAGCGCGTGGAAACGGGCATAGACCAGCATGTTGCCGCCAGCACCCTGTTGCTCGATTTCCGCTGGCTGCTATTTTCCGCCAGCCTGGCGACCATCCTCGGCGCGATCCTGATCCCCACCTTCCAGCGCGCCTTCTGCCGCGCCGTGGAGCACTTCCAGATGCACAGGTCGGTACCGAGACTGCTGCTGCACGCCGTCTTCAAGGGCGGCTTGTCCTACCTCAAGACCTCCGCCAGTCTGCCCAAGCCCGCCAACGTCACGGGCCTGCGCCAAAAATCGGGCGTCTCCATCTCCATCTCCATCGTCATTGCCACGGCCCTCTGGACGGTGGGCGCATCGTTGCCCACCTTACACCGCGGCACTGTACGCAGGCGTGCTGAACGCGAGCGTGCGCGTCACCTCCAGCACCCTGTCTTCCATCATCAACGACGGAGCCACCATCATGATGGCCGTCTTCATCGGCACCTGGTGTCGGGCATGACGGATGACGTCATCGAGGGCAAGATCGAAGAATCTCAATTCCGGCGCGGTGGTGTGGCTGGTGGGGAGCAGATTGGCGGGGACGCTGCTTGCGCAGTTTTTGCTGGTGCCTTCGGCGGTGGTGATTGTGGGGATGGCGAAGGGGCTATAGAGGTAGATTTAAGTGAATATTTTTCTGGGAGAATTGACGATTCCATAAAAAACAAAGAAGAAATTTAGAATAAACAACTCAAAAATTTAAGTGGAAAAATGATAAATAGAGAATTAAAAAAATACATGATTTCGCAATTAAGTCCAACAAAACATGGATTTATATTAAAAAGAGAAGAGTTTTTAGAGGGGATGACACTTTTTCTATACTGGTCAATACCATCTTTTTTCTTTGCATTACTTCAGAAAATAGAAGGCCATAACTTCCCCTCATTGTACATTAAAAGTGCGGTGGAAGAAGGCATAGGCCCTCACATATGGAACATATTCGGATCCATCGGATTGGTATTTTTTGGGTTAACAATTATTGCACCGAAATTTAAATTCTTTCGAATAAGTGCGTCACAAATTTTGCTGAATACTTATGCCATGGGGGCATTAAGTATAGGCTTAATGATTGGCAATTTATTAATAATATTTGAATCCTCCAGGTTTGATCTATGGAATGAGATCCTTCTAAAAATTTCATTTTTTCTCTCATTTACAACTATAATTATAATAAATTTCGCCATCTGGTACTGCTCCAAAATAATTGGAAAAGAAGAGCAAAACGATAGTTTAATAGACCTGTTCGCCAAAGTAGATACAAAAATAAGATTGCCTTTGGGACTTTCAATTGCAACACTTCCGATAGTATTTTTTTATTTTTTTGAAAAGTAAGAAATATTAGAGAAATCGTAAATGAATAGCATGTTTTTTAATACACAAATTCATAAAAAATAGTCCTCTCGATTTTTACGCCTAATAAAAAAGCCGCGGTCTCCCGACAGCGGCTTTCTCATTCCTACCACAGCAGCAGCGCCTTGAACCAAGACGCCGCGCCGCAGATAAAAAATTACCCCACAAACTTCCGCGCATTCCTGAACATGCGCATCCACGGCGAATCCTCGCCCCATGCTTCAGGGTGATACGACTGTTGCACGCTGCGGAACACACGTTCCGCGTGCGGCATCAGCACCGTGAAGCGGCCGTCTGGCGTGGTGACGGAGGTGATGCCTTCCGGCGAGCCGTTCGGGTTGTACGGGTACGCTTCGGTAGCAAAGCCCTTGTTATCGACGAAGCGCATGGCTTTGCTGACCTGGGTGATGTCGCCCGTTTGCGAGAAGTCGGCGTAGCCTTCGCCGTGGGCGATGGCGATGCCGGCCTGCGTGCCGGCCATGCCGTTGAAGAAGATCGATGGGGAATCCATCACTTCGACCATGGCAAAGCGGCCTTCGAATTTCTCCGACTTGTTGCGCGTGAATTTCGGCCAGGCGTGTGCGCCAGGGATGATCGACTTCAAATTGCTCATCATCTGGCAGCCGTTGCAGATACCGAGGCCAAAACTGTCCGTGCGGTTGAAGAAGCGCGCGAACTGTTCCGCCAGGCTGGCGTTGAACAGAATCGTTTTCGCCCAGCCTTCACCCGCGCCCAGCACGTCGCCGTACGAGAAGCCGCCCACGGCGATGACGCCTTGGAAGTCGTCCAGCTTGACGCGGCCGGCAATCAGGTCGCTCATGTGCACGTCGACAGCCGTGAAGCCTGCCTGGTGCATCACGTAGGCCGTCTCGATATGCGAGTTGACGCCCTGCTCGCGCAGGATGGCGACACGCGGACGCACGCCGGTGGCGATAAATGGCGCGGCGATGTTCTCGTTCTGGTCAAAGGTGACGATAGGCGACATGCCCGGATCTTGCACGTCCAGCAGGCGGTCGTATTCGGCGTCCGCGCAAGCCGGATTGTCGCGCAGGCGGGCGATGCGCCAGCTCGTTTCGCTCCACAGGCGATGCAGCTCGGCGCGCGGCTGGGTGTAAATCAGCTTGGCGTCGCGCGTGAATTCGATGACGTCGCGGTCGTTCAATTTGCCGATGATATGGCTGCAGGCGCCCAGGTTGAAGGTGCGCAGCACGTCCATGACGAGCGACTTTTCTTCCGCGCGCACCTGGATGACGGCGCCCAGTTCTTCGCTGAACAAGGCGCGCAGGGTCAGTTCGTTGCGGCGTTCCGCTACCTGGCCGGTCCAGTTCTTGGCGTCGCCCCAGTCGCTGGAATGCTCGCCTTCCATGGTCAGCATGTCCAGGTTGACGGACATGCCCGTGTGGCCGGCGAAGGCCATTTCCGTCAGGGTGGCGTACAGGCCGCCGTCCGAACGGTCATGGTAGGCCAGCAGCTTGTCGTCGCTATTGAGCTTTTGAATGGCCGCGAAGAAGCCTTTCAGGTCTTCCGCGCTGTCCACGTCCGGCGTTTCATTGCCCAATTGGCCCATGACTTGTGCCAGCGCGGAGGCGCCCAAACGGTTTTTGCCGCGACCCAGGTCGATCAGGATCAAGGACGTGTCGCCCTTGTCCGTTTTCAGCTGCGGCGTGAGCGACTTGCGCACGTCCGTCACTGGCGCGAACGAGGAAACGATCAGGGACACCGGCGACGTGACGGATTTCGCCGCGCCCGTGCTCTCGTCTTTCCAGGTGGTGCGCATCGACAGCGAATCCTTGCCGACGGGGATGCTGATACCCAGCGCCGGGCACAGGTCCATGCCGACGGCTTTCACCGTGTCGTACAGGGCCGCGTCCTGGCCAGGCTGGCCGCAGGCGGCCATCCAGTTGGCGGACAGCTTGATGTCGGAAATGTCGCTAATGGCTGCGGCGGCGATGTTGGTGACGGCTTCGCCCACGGCCATGCGGCCCGAGGCGGCGGCGTCGATGACGGCCAGCGGCGTGCGTTCGCCCATGGCCATCGCTTCACCCAGGTAGCCTTCAAAGCTCATGGTGGTGACGGCGCAATCGGCGACCGGCACTTGCCATGGTCCCACCATCTGGTCGCGCACGGTCATGCCGCCCACGCTGCGGTCGCCGATGGTGATGAGGAAGGATTTGTCGGCCACGGTCGGCAGCAGCAGCACTTTTTGCGCCACATCCTTCAAGTCCATGCCCGTCAGGTCAATCGCCGGGAAATCGTTGGCCACGTGGACCACGTCGCGCTGCATCTTTGGCGGCTTGCCCAGCAAGACGTCCATCGGCATGTCGACCGGCTCGTTACCGAGTTCCGGGTCGATCAGTTTGAGTTGACGCTCTTCGGTGGCCACGCCCACGGCGGCGAACAGACAGCGTTCGCGTTCGCACATGGCTTTGAACAGTGGCAGGCTTTCCGGCGCGATGGCGAGAACGTAGCGTTCCTGCGACTCATTGCTCCAGATTTCCTTCGGCGCCATGCCCGATTCTTCCAGCGGGATCTTGCGCAGGTCGAAAATCGCGCCGCGCTTGGCGTCGTTGGTGATTTCCGGGAAAGCGTTCGACAAGCCGCCCGCACCCACGTCGTGGATCGAGATGATCGGATTGTCCGCGCCCATTTGCCAGCAGGCGTTGATGACTTCCTGGGCGCGGCGTTCCATTTCCGGATTGCCGCGCTGGACGGAATCGAAGTCCAGGTCGGCCGTGTTGCTGCCGGTGGTCATCGACGAGGCGGCGCTGCCGCCCATGCCGATGCGCATGCCCGGGCCACCCAGCTGCACCAGCAGGCTGCCGACGGGGATATCGTTCTTGTGCGTGTGCTGCGCCGAGATATTGCCGATGCCGCCAGCGATCATGATCGGCTTGTGGTAGCCGAACACCGCATCGCTGTCGACGCCGACGTTCTGTTCATACGTGCGGAAGTAGCCGCCCAATACCGGACGGCCGAATTCGTTCGAGAACGCGGCGCCGCCCAGCGGGCCTTCGATCATGATTTGCAGTGGCGAAGCGATG
The DNA here is from genome assembly GCF_030397665.1 of Janthinobacterium sp. SUN073. Taxonomy (GTDB): domain Bacteria; phylum Pseudomonadota; class Gammaproteobacteria; order Burkholderiales; family Burkholderiaceae_D; genus Janthinobacterium. The sequence goes on from NZ_JAPUBT010000003.1 coordinate 73,834, forward strand.
CGCTCAGGCTTGCCATACTGGTCAGCGTCAGTGCGCTTGTCCAGCGGCGCCGTCACGGAAGCGGCCGTTTCCCAGCTGCGCACGGCATCCGGCAGCGACAGGTTCGAGACGGTGAAACCGGTCAGGCCAGCTTTTGGCTTGGCGCCGCGGCCCGTTGCGCCTTCGTCGCGGATCTCGCCGCCCGCGCCCGTGGAGGCGCCGGGAAATGGGGAGATGGCCGTCGGGTGGTTATGCGTCTCCACCTTCATCAAGGTGTGCGTCAATTCCGTCGATGCCGCATATTCGTGGTTTGCACCGCGCGGGTAGAAGCGCGACACCGTGGCGCCTTCCATGATGGACGAGTTGTCGCTGTAGGCGACGACGGTGCCCTTCGGCTGCAGTTCGTGCGTGTTCTTGATCATGCCGAACAGTGATTTTGGCTGCGCCACGCCGTCGATGGTCCAGTCGGCGTTGAAGATCTTGTGGCGGCAATGCTCGCTGTTCGCCTGCGCGAACATCATCAGTTCCACGTCCGTCGGGTTGCGGCCGGCCTTGGTGAAGGCGGCATCCAGGTAGTCGATTTCGTCTTCCGACATCGCCAGGCCCAGTTCCGTGTTCGCCGTTTCCAGCGCGCGCTTGCCCTGCCCCAGCAAGTCGATCGATTCCAATGGGCGTGCTTCCAGGGTGCGGAACAGGTCCTTGGCGTCGTCTGCGCTGCGCAGCACGGATTCCGTCATGCGGTCGTGCAGCAGGTCGGCCACGGCTTGTACCTGCTCGTCCGTCAATTTGCCGGCGCCAATGGCGCTGCCCAGGATGCCCGATTTCAGGTTGATGCGGAAAGCGATGCCGCGTTCGACGCGCTTGACGTGCGCCATGCCGCAGTTGTGCGCGATATCGGTGGCTTTCGAGGCCCACGGCGAAATCGTGCCGAAACGGGGGATGACGAAGAATTCTTCGGCAGCGCCTTCCGTATTGTCAGCCTGGGCCGGCTCGCCGTACGTCAGCAAGGCGCCAAGGCGCGTACTGTCGTCGTCGGTGAGAGGCGCGCTGGCATCGATGAAATGGACATAGCGTGCTTGTACGGCAACAATCGCAGGCGAGACGACTTGCAGTTGGCTTAACAGACGGTGGCTACGGAAATGGGACAGGGCATTGGAACCCGGCAGTATCAACATGATTGGAAGGTGGTTGATGCAGCGTGGCTGCGGGTTAAAGGTAGGTATGACAATATCTTTCGTACGGCAAATTTCCTTTGCGCGCATTATACCCGTTTTGCCCCTGCCTTATGACCGGAACTTATGGCTTTACGGCCATTTTGCCCTTGAAACGGGCAGTTTTCGCCAACTTGCAACAAGCGGCCCCAGCGATGATCAGGCGATCACATAGCGATTCTTGCCCTGCCGCTTGGCCAGGTACAGCGCCTCGTCGGCCAGCCGGTAGCTGTGGCCCAGTTCCTTGCCCCGGTCCAGCTCGGCCACGCCCACGCTGATCGACACGAACTGTGTCGCATGGAAAGCCTGGCTGACGGCCTCGACCAGACCACCGGCAAAGGCGCGCGCAGCGTCGCGGTCGCCCGCGTAGACGATGCCGAACTCCTCGCCACCCAGGCGGCCGCACAGATGGCCTTGCGCCTTGTCGGCGATGATGGCGGCCGTGCGCACCAGTACCTCGTCGCCCGCATCGTGGCCCTGCTGGTCGTTGATGATCTTGAAATCGTCGATATCGATCATCAGGAAATGCAGGGTGCCGCCATGGGCTGCGCCATGCATCTGCTGGGCGCGCTGCGTGAACATGCGGCGGTTGTTCAAGCCCGTCAGGCTGTCCTGGAAAGCGAGCCGCGTCAATTCCACCTTGGCGTGATAGTTGCGCAAACGCAATAAACTGAAGCTGACGTTCAGCGCCAGCCCGAACAGCACACTGACGGCGATCATCAGCGGCGCCCAGGATTGGTCGGGCAAGCCCGCGTTGACGGGATACAGGCCGTGGCCCACGTTCCACCAGATGCCGGCCACCACGGCAAGGTAGCTGAGGCCGCCATTGAAGATGGAGGCGATGGCCAGGGTCATGAAGACGCCCACGGGCAAGACCCAGAAGCTGGCGTGATGGACGGCGTCGGCCATCGTGCGCAGGCCGAAAGTCAGGGCCAGCACGGCGCAGGCGCCGGAAATGGTCAGCACGGGCAAGGTGGTGCAGCGGTAGCGCGCCACCAGGCTGATCAGCATGCCCAGCAGCGCCAGCAGGGCGTGCAGCAGGTTCGGATGATAGGGGGCGGGCATCATCAGCCAGGTCAGGCTGTAGGCGATGATGCCCATCACTTGCGTGACCAGGCCGACGCGGTGCAATTCCGCAAAATAGGTATGCTGCTGTTCGCTGTTGCCGCCAAATGCAAGGGGAACGGCAACGCGCCGCAAGGTAGACAGATCAGTAACGCGCATGACGGGTATCGACACCAGAGAGAGATAAAGCGCCCGGTAAAGCCTTGCGCACGCCTGGCCGCGACATGGCGCGGCATGCAACAAGTGTTGCATTTTTCGGAATACTATCACGCTAGTCAAGGAATGGACGGAAAAACAGGCACCGGCACCGCCGCGATGAGCCCCCGCGTCATGAAATACAACGCCGGACGGCGCCGGGCGTCCCTGCCCTCGCGCGGCACGCCCGATTGCATGCATTTTGCTGGCAGTGACGCCCGGCTTTGCAGTATGCTGATAAAAAGTAATACTGCCAGGCAGATACCTATAAGAAGAGTTCCCGCAAATGACCGAACAGATGAACGAGAGCTGAACAATGCCAGAAACTAGCGACTTATCTGTCCTGATCGTCGACCCGAACCCCAGCATGCGGGGCAATCTGCACAATATGCTGAACCAGGCGGCCATCACCAAGGTGGAATATGCCGTCAATTCCGGCACGGCCATCCGCTTGCTGATGAAGAAACCGTTCGACATCATCCTGTGCGAATACGATCTTGGTAGTGGCACGGACGGCCAGGATGGCCAGCAATTGCTGGAAGACTTGCGCCACCACAAGCTGATTGGCCTGTGGACGATCTTCATCATGCTGACCTCCGAAGCCATCCACAGCAAGGTGATCAGCGCGGCCGAACTGACCCCGTCCGACTACATATTGAAACCGTTTACCGTCGATGTGCTGAGCGGACGCATCGCGCGCGCCATCGAACGGCGCGCCATTTTCCTGCCCACGTATCAGCTGATCGACAAGGGTGACTTGCGCGAAGCCGTGAAAAGCTGCCGCGCGGCCGAACTGCAGCACCCGCGCCTGGCGGCCGATTTCACTCGCCTGCGCGCCGAGCTGCACATTGCCCTCGATGAATGGAAGGAAGCGGAACAGCTGTACGCCGACATGCTGGCCACGCGGCCCATGGCCTGGGCACACCTGGGACTGGCGCGCACCCTGTTCGAACAGCAGCGCCATGAAGATGCGCAGGATGCGCTGCTGGAACTGGTGGAAACCTATCCCCGCTTCATGGCCGCCTACGACTTGCTGGCGCAAAACCATGAAGCCATGGGCCAGCAGATACAGGCGAAGAAAGTCCTCGAAGACGCGGTGGCCATCTCGCCGCACATGGTGCGACGCCTGCGCCACCTGGGCGGCATCGCCTACGACACGGGCGATATCGGCGCGGCCGAGCGGGCCTACAAGCAGGTGGTGACCAAGGCCAAGTACTCGGAATTCCGCGACCCGGAAGACCACGTCAACCTGGTCAGGGCGCTGGTCAAGAAGGGCGATGCGCCGCAAGCAAGCGGCGTGCTGCGCGACATGGAGCGCTCCCTGCGGGGCAGCGCCAACGTGGAAGCCTGCCGTGCCATCTCGGCCGCCATGCTGCATGAATTGTCGGGCAACGACATCGCCGCCGCCACCGAACTGCAACTGGCCGCCGCCGCCCTGGACGACGCACGCGGCCTGTCGACGCAGCTGAAAGTGGGCCTGGTGCAAAGCTGCCTGAAAAACAACCTGGAACAGGCCGCCTCCGACGTCATGATGAAACTCGTCAACGAAGCCGACAGCGACCTGACGATGGAGGCAGCCGTGGACGTGTTTGAAAAAGCGGGCCGGCATGACCTGGCGCAAGGCATGGGCCAGCAAATCACGCACCAGGTGCAGGAATTGATGCAGGATGCGGCCAGCAAGTCGGAAAGCGGCGAGCTCAAGGGCGCCGTCTTCGTGCTGCGCCAGGCCCTGCGCAAGACACCGGGCAACCTGCCCGTGCTGTTCGCCTCCGTCGACGCCATCCTGCGCCAGCTCAACATGCTGGGCTGGGAAGCACCGCTGGCCGAACAGGCGCAGCACCAGATGCAGGTGATCCGCAAGATCGACCCCAGGCATCCGAAGCTGGAGTCGCTCAAGCAGCAGTATGCGGCCACGCAGCACAAGTATGGTATCGCTACCTGACTCCCGCTTGAGCCCATGAAGCCGGTTTTCCCATGAAATCAATTCGAATCAATTCCCACCTCATCGTCAACGAGGAGACCTTTCACTCGGTTTTCTCTGAGGCGTGTGGATTCCCGGATTTCTACGGGCGAAATATGAACGCATGGATTGACTGCATGGGCTATCTCGACGAGCCGCTGGCGCAAATGTCATCCGTCCATGTCGCCCCAGGTGAGAGTTTGGCCTTGATCATCGATGGCGCATCATCCTTCAAGACCAGGTGTCCTGCATTGCATGATGAGCTGATTGAGTGCGCTGCTTCCGTAAATCGACGATGCGCAGAGGCAGGCCGAGCGCCTTTGCTAACTATCACAATGCACACCTGATGTGGGCCGACATGAGCCAAAGCCGGCATGGCGATCGGCGAGGATGAATTCGCTACTTTCCTATATGGAATGGCGCCTTCTCACCCACTTATTACCTGGAAAACCAAGCAGGAAAAATGCATGAATGAGGGAGTTTTCCGCTATCGGCTATCATGTTGTTGATCCCGAAGATGATATTTTCCAGAAACTCAACTGACCAGCAGAACCATGAAACAATGAAAATAGACTGCGACTATGCAAAGCAAATTGAAATAGCGGTGGAATTTCCGCTTTCAATCTTGTGCGAATACAATGGTCAAGACAATTTGGATGTGACGCTGGATGACAATATCATATATCTGATTGATGAGGCGCTAAGAAAAGTCGGCGTATATGTAAAAGACAAAGTCTTGAAAACATATCATTCCGAAAAAAATGAAGAAATCCTGAGCTATCAACTGACATTGATCGTTCAACCGCCAGGATTTGACTTGCATTGCATTGCAAGTGACTTGGCTCAAGAAAATTTCCATCAAGGATTATGTATTAAACTGAAATCTCAGCATCATGGTTTCAGAGTCACATATGCAGAACCCGCAGTCAGGCGAGACTGAAGCAGGCAATACTCCATCGAAGGAAAGAATATGCCCGATCTATGTTTCTGAGCATGGGCGAATTCCAGGGGCTGGATTCTTGAATCACTTTTCGTCGGGGCACTCTTCGCAATCGTAGTCATCTCCATTGCACTTGCCGGTGCTTTTTATGTATGGAAATTGCTGGCAAAATCATGTCAGAAGACGGCAATGAGCGATGCGTCAATAGTGCCAGCATAAAAATGCTGTAGACTCCTTCCGGAAAAACTTTCGGAATATTTATCTATGTGGCCTTTTAAAAAACACCTGCAAATCTCGAACCTGACTGACGATACCGATAAATGGTCCCTCTTTGATGCATCAACGGCCGACGCCCCGATGCTCGTGAGAGTTAACACAGCGGCCAAGCGTTGGGCGCAGCACCCATCACTGAATATTCGCGTGGGTTTTGCGATACCGCTTAATCAGCCGAACCCACAAGGCTTGCCTGACTCAGCCGAGAATTTTGCTGTGGGTCAAATAGAGGACACCATCCGTTCACATATCAAGTCCTCTGGCCCGGCTATCCATGTACTTTCAATCACAACCGGAACCTTTAAAGAGTTTGTTTTTTACATTGAGAATGGCGATTCAGTCGCACATATCCATGAAAAATTAAAAATGGAAATTATGTCCCACGAAGTGCAATGTATGGCTGTGCACGACCCTGAGTGGACGGTGTACTCGTCATTCCAACAATAAACTATCTGCATGTTTGTCCTTGGCCTGTCCTTTGTAACGAACTTTCGCTTCGAGGCGTAACCTCTGCCAACGACGGCAACCGGCCACGAGCGCACTGTCGCATCAGGTGTAGCAGCTCAAACTTGACAGGCCGGCATCCTTGACTTACTTGCACGCCACCCGCGCCACCACCAGCTCGATCAACTCCGCAATCAAGGGCCGGAACGTGGCGGCATCGCCGCCCTGCCCCAGCATGACGGTGCGCGTGGTCAGGTGCGAAAAAACAGCGTCGAACAAAATCTGCGGCAGGTTGGAAAACGAGGTATCGGGCGCGATGCGGCCCTGGGTGCGCTGCTGCTCCAGCAGGCGCAAGATCAAGGCATGCCACACTTGCGGGCCGTGTTCGTACCAGGTCAGGCCCACGGCCGGCACGGCGGCCGCGCCCGTGACGACCAGGCGGTAGAAAGCCACGTGGCGGGGGCTGGTGACGACGGCCACCAGTTCATCGAGGATCAATTGCAAGCCCTGTTCCAGGCCCGCTTGCGATGTATCGAGCTGGCGCAGCGCGATGATGAAGTCGGCGCACAGATATTCGACCACCGCCACCAGCAGTTCCTGCTTGCTGCCGAAGTAGCGGTAGGCGGTGGCTTTCGAGCCGCCCGCCTCGGCCACGATGGCGTCCATGCTGACGCCGTCGTAGCCGGAGGCGAGGAACAGGTCCGCCGCCGCCACCAGCAGCTTGCGGCGCCGCTCCTCGCTTCGGGTACTCGGGGAAGCTGGAACGGTGCGCAACTGGGGCATGAAGCAAACTCTTACGGTGTCTTGGGAAGCGCGTATGCTATCACGTAATCTCCCCGGTCCGGGCTCTGGCGGGCGCCGCCCGCCACCACCACGACGTACTGGCGGCCGGACCTGGGCGACACATACGTCATCGGCGTGCCTTGCGAGCCGACCGGCATGCGCGCCTTCCACACTTCGCGTCCCGTGGCGATATCCATGGCGCGCAGATAGTAATCCTGCGTGCCCGCATAAAACACCAGGCCCGACGCCGTGCTCATGCCGCCGCCCAGGGTCGGCATGCCCAGCGGGATGGGCAGTCGCGCGCGCACGCCATTGATGACGGCGTCCTGCACCGTGCCGGCCGGACGCTCCCACACTTTCGTGCGCGTTTTCAGGTCGATGGCGGCAAACACGCCCCAGGGCGGACTTTGGCAGGGTATGCCCAGCGGCGAATTGAAGGCCTTGTGGTCGATGACGAACGGCGTGCCATCCATCGGATAAGTGCTGCCCACGCCGTGTCCCGACGTCAGCTTGGCCACGTCCACCGTTTCGCGCGGCACCAGCTTGACCACTTGCGGCATGCGGATATCGTTGACGAACATATAGCCATTGCTTTCATCGACGGCCGCGCCGCCCCAGTTGAAGCCACCGTAGTAGCCTGGATAAATCAGCGTCTCTTTCGTGCTTGGCGCCGTGAACTCGCCCTGGTAATTGAGCTTGCGAAAGCTGATGCGGCACGCCAGCTGATCGAAGAAGGTGGCGCCCCACATGTCGCGCTCCGTCAGGGTTTCCGCACCAAGGGCCGGCATGCCGGTGGAGTATGGCTGCGTTTTTGACACCCAGTCGCCGGCCGCGTGCTCCTGCGGCACGGCTTTTTCGATGACTTCGGCAATGGGCTTGCCCGTGCGGCGATCCAGCATAAAGATCTGGCCACGCTTGGTCAGCTGCACCAGCGCGGGTATTTTTCCGCCCTTGCCGTCCGGGACGTCGTACAGGGCCGGCTGCGCGGCCACGTCGTAATCCCAGATATCGTGGTGGACGGTTTGATACGTCCAGCGTTCGCGGCCCGTGGCCATGTCGAGGGCGACGATGGCCGACGCGTATTTTTCCGTCAGCGGCGGACGCTTGCCGCCCCAGAAGTCGGGTTGCTCATTGCCCGTCGGCAGGTACACCAGACCCAGCGCATCGTCGAACGCGGGCGCCGACCACATGTTCGGCGTGCTGCGCGTGTAGGTCTGTCCTTCCGGCGGCAGCTTGGTAATCGCCGGATTGCCCAGGTCCCAGGCCCACACCAGTTCCCCCGTGTCGGCGCTGTAGGCGCGCACGACGCCCGACGGTTCATCGGTGGAGCGGCCGTCAAAGACCCAGCCGCCGAGGATGATCAGGTTGCGCGCCACCGTAGGCGCCGACGTGTAGGCGTAGTACGGCACGTTCATTTTCACTTTGCCCAGGCCGACGGTGAGGTCGACGGAACCCTTGTCACCGAAGCCCTCGCACTGCCTGCCCGTCTGCGCGTCGATCTGAATCAGGCGCGCATCCATGGTCACTTGCACGATGCGTTTGGCGCACGCGCCCGCCACCGGCGCGCTGGCCGCTTGCATGCCCTCGAACTGGAACGGTTTTGTGACCTTGGCAGGTTCGTAGTAGCCGACACCGCGGCAACGGTTCCATGTTTTGATGTTGGATGGCTTGGGATCGAAGGTCCAGCGCTGCTTGCCCGTGTCCGCGTCGAGCGCAATCACCTTGCTCGTCGGCGTGCACGTGTAGATGGTGTCGCCAATCTGCAGCGGCGTATTCTGCGCTTCGGACGCCCCTTCGGCCACCTCGCCCGTGCGGTAGCTCCACGCCACTTGCAACTGGTCGACATTCTGCTTGTCGATCTGCGTGTATGGCGCGAAGCGCGTGCCCTTCGGCCCATTTGCATAGTGTGCCCAGTTGGCGCTGCCGTCATTGATGGCCGTCACGGCATCCTGCTGCGGCTGAACGGTGGCATCCAGCACGCCATGCGGCTTGAACATGGAGGCGAAACCGACTGCCAGCACAACGGCAAACAGCGCGGCGAAACAGCGCAACTGGCCAGCGTGCGTACGGCCGGCCAGCCAAGGATGCAGCAAGGCGGCCAGCAGGCCGATAACGAGGAACGGCGCCAGACGCGGCACCATGGGCCAGAAGGCGAAGCCGATTTCCCACACGGCCCACAGCAAGGTGGCGATGACCAGCGCGGCGACGACGCCGCTCGCCAGCGGCTTGCGGCGCAAGTACAGCACACCGGCAAATATTAAACCGAGACCGGCCAGCAGGTAGTACCAGGAACCGCCTAGGGTGATCAGTTCGATGCCGCCCGCCCCCAGGGCCAGGCCGGAAAGTCCAAGAAACATGCCAAAAACCGCCAGCGCTATTCGCTTGCCCCTGGAGACCGCCGGGATCGCCGCCGCTCCATTCTTTGTTGAAGTGTCCATTTTTTATCCATGACGCCCCCCCTGCCCAGGCAAACACGCCGGGGGATGGCTGATTTTTTTAAGTCTACGTAGTGAAACTGTACTGTACGGTTTCATTTTATGCCGATTTTTGACGCAAGGAAAGAAAAATTGATGTCGGAGCTTGATTTTTGGCGGGGATGGGAGGAGGTGCGACGGCGCCATGCCGGTTTTAGCATTTAAACAAACGCCGTTGGAACGCTCGAAAAATGCCCAGGGCTAGGCGCCGCGTCGAAGGCAGTACGAATGTACGGCGAGACGCGGCAACAACGCCCTGGGCTTTTTCTCGGGCGTTACAAAGAGGCCATGTCGATCACGAAGCGGTATCGTACATCGCTCTTCACGACGCGCTCAAACGCCTCATTGATATCCTGGATGCGAATGATCTCGATATCGGACACGATATTGTGCTTGCCGCAGAAATCCAGCATTTCCTGGGTTTCCTTGATCGAGCCTATCATGGAGCCCGACAGGCTGCGGCGCGCACCCACCAGGCCGAAGGCGTTCACGGGCGGCACGGCGCCGTCCGGGATGCCGACGATGACCATGTTGCCATCGACTTTCAGCAGGTTGATGTACTGGTTCCAGTCGATGGACGCGCCCACGGTGCAGATGATCAAATCAAACGTGCCGGCCAGCTTTGTAAACGTTTCCGCGTCGTTGGTGGCGTAATAATGGTCGGCGCCCAGGCGCAGGCCGTCTTCGCGCTTCGACAGGGTCTGGCTCAGTACCGTCACTTCGGCGCCCATGGCATGGGCAATCTTGACGCCCATGTGGCCCAGGCCGCCCATGCCCAGGATGGCCACTTGCTTGCCGGGGCCGGCTTTCCAGTGGTTCAGCGGCGAGTACAGGGTGATGCCGGCGCACAGCAGCGGCGCGGCGGCGTCCAGCGGCAGGTTGTCGGGTATCGACAGCACATAGCCTTCCTTGACGACGATGCTGTCCGAGTAGCCGCCCTGCGTGGCCGTCTTGGCGTCCGCTTCGACGCCATTGTAGGTCTGGATCAGGCCTGGCAAGTACTGTTCCAGGTCCACGTTGCGCGTCTTGCAGGTGGTGCACGAGTCGACAAAGCAGCCCACGCCCACGTGGTCGCCCACCTTGAACTTGCTGACGTTGGCGCCGACGGCCGTGACGACGCCCGCGATTTCATGGCCGGGCACCATCGGGAAGGCGGCGCCGCCCCATTCGTCGCGCGCCTGGTGGATGTCGGAATGGCATACGCCACAGTATTTGATCGAGATGGCCACGTCATCTTCGCGCGGGGCGCGGCGCTCGAACGTGAACGGTTGCAGTGCGGAAGTCGGGCCCAGTGCGGCGTAGCCTTTGGCGATGGTGGTCATGAAAACTCCTGTATCTATATGTGTGGGACGAAGGGAACGCGTGCCTTGCATGCGATTGCACAAGTGTGCCTGAGAAGCCCGCCCGCCGTTACCGCGATCCTGCAAGACCTTTGCACGATCCTCCAAATCTGCGTAAGATCAAGCCCTGCCCTTCCCTACCTGACGCATACTGGCCCACATGTCCACCCTGTCCACACAGATCCCCCCGCAAGATGAAATCGCCGCCCTGATCAGCCGCCACGCGCCGCGCAATGGCGACTACGCGACGGCCATCGGCAACCTCACCTTCCACCGCCAGTCCTCGGTCACGGAATCGCTGTTCCATGCGGCGCGCCCCAGCGTGGCCATCATCGCGCAGGGGGCGAAAGACGTCACCCTGGGCAGCGAAACCTTCCATTACAGCCGCATGCAGTATCTGCTGACCTCCGTCGACCTGCCGGTGCAGGTGCGCGTGGCGCAAGCAAGCGAGCAGCAGCCGCACCTGTGCGTGGTGCTGGGCATCGACATCGCCGACGTGGCCGCACTGCTCGACAGCGAAAGCGCCGCTGGCGCGGGTGGCACCGCGCAGCAGAAAATCCTGCCCGCCACGCGCGGCATATCCGTCAGCGACGTGTCACCGGAGCTGCTCGACGCCATGCTGCGCCTCGTGCGCCTGCTCGACAAACCGGGGGAAATCGCCGCGCTGGCGCCCTTGATCCGCCGCGAGCTGACCTACCGCCTGCTCAATGGCCCCGTCGGCGCGCGCCTGCGCCACATGGCGCTGGCCAGCAGCCAGTCGCACCAGGTGGCGCAAGCCATCGACTGGATCAAGCACCATTACGCGCAACCGCTGCGCATCGAGCACCTGGCCGGCATGGCGAACATGAGCATGTCGTCGCTGCACCACCATTTCAAGGCGATTACGGCCATGACGCCGATGCAGTACCAGAAGCTGCTGCGCCTGCAGGAAGCGCGGCGCTTGATGCTGGTCGAGCAGATCGACGCCGGCACGGCCGGCTACCGCGTCGGCTACGCCAGCGAATCGCAGTTCAGCCGCGAATACAGCCGCCAGTTCGGCCGCGCGCCCATGCGCGACGTGGGCCAGGTGCGCGCGCAGCTCAGTGGTGCCAATGCCAGTGCTGACAGGGCCTATTCCGGCTTGCCGTAACCGCCGCCGCCCGGCGTTTCGATCACGAACACGTCGCCCGCCTGCATGTCGGTCTTGCCGATATGCGCCAGGTGTTCCAGCGTGCCATCCGCGCGCTCGACGTAATTGCGCCCCAGCGCGCCCGCCTCGCCGCCGGCCATGCCGAACGGCGGGTAAATCCGGTTGTTCGACAGGATCGCCGCCGTCATCGACGCCAAAAAGCGCATCCGGCGCACGCCACCATTGCCGCCGTGCCAGCGCCCCGCCCCGCCCGAGCCGGCGCGGATGCTGTAGCTGTCCAGCCGCACGGGGAAGCGCCATTCCAGAATTTCCGGGTCCGTCAGGCGCGAATTGGTCATGTTCGTCTGCACCACATCCGTGCCGTCGAAACCGGGACCGGCGCCCGAGCCGCCCGATATCGTCTCGTAATACTGGTACTTTTCGCTGCCGAACGTGAAATTGTTCATCGTCCCCTGCGAGGCGGCCATCGCCCCCAGCGCGCCATACAGGGCGTTGGTGATGCAGGTCGAGGTTTCCACATTGCCCGAGACGACGGAGGCCGGGTACTGCGGATTGAGCATGGAGCCGGGCGGGATGATCACGGTCAACGGCTTCAGACAGCCCGCGTTGAGCGGTATATCGTCGTCCACCAGGGTGCGGAATACGTACAGCACGGCCGCCATGCAGACGGCGGACGGCGCATTGAAGTTGTTCGGCAGCTGGCTGGACGTCCCCGTGAAATCGATGACGGCGCTGCGCTGCGCCACGTCGACCCTGATCGCCACCTTGATCTGCGCGCCGTTGTCCAGGTCCAGCGCGTAACTGCCATCTTTCAGGGTCGTGATGACCCTGCGCACGGCTTCCTCGGCGTTGTCCTGCACGTGGCCCATGTAGGCTTGCACCACAAGCAAGCCGAAATGCGCGACCATCTTGCGCAGTTCCTCGGCCCCCTTCTGGTTGGCCGCCACCTGGGCGCGCAGGTCGGCCAGGTTTTGCCGGGGGTTACGCGCCGGCCAGCTGCCGCCCGCCAGCAAGGCCAGGGTGGCGTCTTCGCGCATCACGCCCGTGGCGCCGTCAACGAGCTTGAAATTGTCGATCAACACACCCTCTTCCTCGATGCGCGTCGAATCGGGCGGCATCGAGCCGGGCGTGGTGCCGCCGATATCCGCATGGTGGCCGCGCGAACCGACATAAAACAGGATGGCCTCGCCCTTGTCATCGAAGACGGGCGAAATGACCGTCACGTCGGGCAGATGCGTGCCGCCGTGATACGGATCGTTCAGCATGAAGACGTCGCCGGGCCGCATGGCGCCCGCGTTGCGCGTCATGACGGTGCGGATGCTCTCGCCCATGGAACCAAGGTGCACGGGCATGTGCGGCGCATTCGCGATCAAGTGGCCTTGTGCGTCGAAGATGGCGCAGCTGAAATCGAGCCGCTCCTTGATGTTGACGGAATGGGCCGTGTTTTGCAGGCGCAGGCCCATCTGCTCGGCGATCGACATGAACAGGTTATTGAAAATTTCCAGCATCACGGGATCGGCATTCGTCCCGATGGCACGCCGCTCCGGCAAGGCGGCGACTCTGCGCAAGATCAAATGGCCGTGCGCCGTGACGTCCGAGCGCCAGCCCGGTTCGATGACGGTGGTGGCGTTGACATCGCTGACGATGGCAGGTCCATCGATGGCGTCGCCGGGACGCAGGCTGTCCGCCCCATACAGGCCGCTGTCGCGCCACACGCCGGCGCAGTACATGGCCACCGTCGCCAAAGGCGCCAGCGCGCCCGCGCGGGGCGCATGGTCCGGCGTGGCCACTGCCGGCGCATCGGACGCGCCGATGGCTTCCACGGAAATGGCTTCGACGATCAAGGAGCGCGCCGGCATCAAAAAGGAAAAGCGTTTTTTATACGCCGCTTCAAACTGCGCCTGCATGCCAGCCACCGTATCGAACAGTACGACGAGGGCCGTATCCGTGCCTTCGTAGCGCAGGTGCACGCGCGACACCAGCGCGATGCGGTCAAGCTCCACGCCCTGGCGCAGCAAGTCGCCCCGCGCCAGCTCGCCCAAGGCCGTGAAATCGACCTCCAGCTGCGTGCCCAGTGCCGCCTCGATGGCCTGTTCGCGCATGGCGCTCTGGTCGGCCAGTCCCATGCCGTAGGCCGACATCACGCCCGCCAGGCTGTGGATAAACACCGTGCGCATGCCCAGCGCATCGGCCACCAGGCAAGCGTGCTGGCCGCCCGCGCCGCCAAAGCTGGTAAGCGTATATTCGGTGACGTCATGACCGCGCTGCACGGAAATCTGTTTGATGGCGTTGGCCATGTTGCCCACGGCGATGGCGACATAGCCTTCGGCCACCTGTTCCGGCGTCGAGTTCACCGTGCGCGCCAGCGCTTCGAACTGGGCGCGCACGGTGACCGCATCCAGCGCTTCGTCGGCGTCGGGGCCGAAGACGCGGGGAAAGAAAGCCGGCTGCAGCTTGCCCAGCATGACGTTGCAGTCGGTGACGGCCAGCGGGCCGCCACGCCGGTAGCTGGCGGGACCGGGGTTGGCGCCCGCGCTGTCCGGCCCCACCTTGTAGCGGGCGCCGTCGAAGTGCAGGATGGAGCCGCCGCCTGCCGCCACCGTGTGGATGCTCATCATGGGCGCGCGCATGCGCACGCCGGCGATCTGCGTCTCGAACACGCGCTCGAACTCGCCCGCGTAATGCGACACGTCGGTGGACGTGCCGCCCATGTCGAAGCCGATGACCTTGTCGAAACCGGCCAACGCGCTGGCCCGCACCATGCCGACGATGCCGCCGGCGGGGCCGGACAAAATGCTGTCCTTGCCCTGGAAGGCGCGCGCATCCGTCAAGCCGCCGTTCGACTGCATGAATTGCAGGTGCACGCCGGGCAGCTCCATCGCCAGCTGGTCGACATAGCGGCGCAGGATCGGCGACAGATAGGCGTCGACCACCGTGGTGTCGCCGCGCGCCACCAGTTTCATCATGGGGCTGACCTCGTGCGACACGGACACTTGCGTAAAACCGGCCTCGCGCGCCAGCTGCGCCACCCGCGCCTCGTGCGCGTGATGGCGGTAGCCGTGCATCAGCACGACGGCGATGGCGCGCACGCCGCGCGCATGCGCGTGTTCCAGCGCGGCGCATGCGGCTACTTCATCGAGCGGCGTGACCACCTCGCCGTGGGCGCCCATCCGCTCATCGATGTCGATCACGTCGCCATACAGCAGTTCCGGCAAGACGATCTGGCGTGCGAACAGCTGCGGGCGGTTCTGGTAGGCGATGCGCAGCGCGTCGCGAAACCCGCGCGTGATGGCCAGCACGGTGGGTTCGCCCTTGCGTTCGAGCAGCGCATTGGTGGCGACCGTCGTGCCCATCTTGATGGCACCTATCTGTTCCACGGGCAGGGGCGCATCGGAGGCAAGGCCCATCAGCCGACGCATGCCGGCCAGCGCCGCGTCGCGGTACTGGCCCGGGTTCTCCGACAGCAGCTTGAAGGTGGCCAGGCTGCCGTCGGGACGACGCGCCACGATGTCCGTAAAGGTGCCACCCCGGTCGATCCAGAATTGCCAGTCCATCGTCCTGCCCCCTGTCTTAAGTGAGATGGCTATTGTAGCCGCCAAACAGGGGCGCGTTTCAGGCGTGCGCGCCTTGCCTTTCACCCGGTTCGGCCGTATGTTGAAGGCATATCAATCATTGGAACGCACCATGACCCAGACCGACTTTGCCAACACCGCCCTTCCTCTGTATTCCATCGCCGAACTGCGCGCCATCGAACAAGCCGCCATGCGCGACCTGCCGCAAGGGTTGCTGATGCAGCGCGCGGGCCAGGCCGCCGCCAGTGCCGCCCTGAAGCTGCTGCACGCCCAGGAAGATGGCGACGACGCGGGCCACCGGCGCGTACTGGTACTGGCCGGCCCCGGCGACAACGGCGGCGATGCGCTGGAAGCGGCCGCCCACCTGGCCGGCAGCGGCCTCGAAGTGCTCGCCTGGCTGGCGCCCGAGGCGCAAGCCACCTCGCCCGAGCGCGAACAGGCGCTGAGCCGCGCGCGCAACAGCGCCGCGCGCCTGATGGAAGCGGCAACGTCCACGGCGTCGGCGGCGGTGGGCGCCGCGCCGTGGGACCTCGTCATCGACGGCTTGTTCGGCATCGGCGCATCGCGTCCCCTGGACGGCGAATGCCGCGACATGGCGCAGCTGGTCAACAAGCTGGCATGCCCCGTGCTGGCGCTCGACGTGCCCAGCGGCCTGCACGCGGACACGGGCGCCATCGACGGCGTCGCCATCCGCGCCACGCATACGCTCACCTTCATCGGCGACAAGCCGGGCCTGCACACGGCAAACGGCCGTGACTATGCGGGTGAGGTGGAGGTGGCCAGCCTGGCCATCGACCCTGCCCTGCTGCCGCCTGCCAAAGCCCAGCTGGGCGGCCTGCACCTGTTCGCCCGCCAGCTGCAGCCGCGCCAGCAGAACACGCACAAGGGCAGCTACGGCAGCGTGGCCATCATCGGCGGCGCGCAGGGCATGGCGGGCGCGCCCATCCTGGCGGCGCGCACGGCCCTGCATGCGGGCGCGGGAAGAGTGTATATCGCATTTCCCGACACGCCGCCCGCGTTTGACAGCGGCCAGCCGGAGCTGATGTGCCGCCGCGCCCAGGACGTGGATTTCTCGGGCCTGCACTTTGCCGCCCTGGTGGCGGGACCGGGCCTGGGCGACGACGCCGATACGGTGGAGCTGCTGCAGCGCACGTTCGAGAGCGACAGCCCGCTGCTGCTCGACGCCGATGCGCTGAATCTGATGGCGGCCGAGCCGGAACTGCAATCGGCGCTGGCCATGCGCACGGGCGCGGGCGCGACGATCTTGACGCCGCATCCGCTGGAAGCGGCACGCCTGCTCGACATGACGGTGGCCGAGGTGCAAGCCAACCGCCTGGGCGCGGCGCGCCAGCTGGCGGCGCAGCTGGGCGTCATCGTCGTATTGAAAGGGTCGGGTACGGTGATCGCCGCGCAGGATGGCAGCGTGGTGGTCAACAACACGGGCGGCCCCGCGCTGGCGACGGCTGGCACGGGCGACGTGCTGTCCGGCCTGTGCGGCAGCCTGCTGGCGCAGGGCTGGCCCGAGTGGGAAGCGGCGCTCGGCGCCGTGTGGCTGCACGGTGCAGCGGCCGATGCGCTGGTGGCCGCAGGCAGCGGCCCGATCGGCTTGACGGCCGGGGAATTGATCCCGGCCATCCGCAAGCTGATCAATGCGTTGTCGGCATAGTTAAAGCGCTATAACAGCCGCCCTGCCGCAATCGTGATGGTGCGGCCGCAGCGGGCCGCAATCGAACTGTCGTGCGTGACGAGCACCAGGGTCGAGCCCCGTTCACGGTTCAGCTCGAACATCAGCTGGATCACGGCCTCGCCCGTTGCGGCGTCCAGGCTGCCCGTCGGTTCGTCGGCGAACAGCAGCGGCGGCTGCGTGACAAAGGCGCGCGCCAGGGCCACGCGCTGCTGCTCGCCGCCGGACAGGTATTTAGGATAGTGCTTCAGGCGGCTGCCCAGATTCACTCGACCCAGCATGGCTTGCGCCTTTTCCTTCGCATCCGGGTCGCCCCGTAATTCCAGCGGCAGCATGACGTTTTCCAGCGCCGTCAGGTGGGCCAGCAGCTGGAAGGACTGGAACACGAAACCCAGCTTTTCCTTGCGGAAACCGGCGCGGCCGTCTTCGTCGAGGGCGAAGATATCCGTGCCGTCGAGGATGACCTTGCCCTCGCTGGGGGTGTCCAGGCCAGCCAGCAAGCCCAACAAGGTGGACTTGCCGGAACCGGAGGCGCCGACGATGGCCAGCGTCTCCGCCGTTTGCACGGTAAAATCGACTTGATGCAGGATGGTCAGCTCACCATCGGCATCGGGTACGCGCTTGGCCAGCTGGACCACTTCGATGGCCGGCCGGGCATTTTGGCTGTTGGGTGCGGCGGGCCGCTGGGCCGCTGCGTCGGACGGGAGAAAACTGGTGGAAGTCGCTTTAGGGAATTCGGGCATGCTGATCTATCTTAAAAAATTTCGTGAACAAATGAGTGTCAAGGGCAGCAGCCCCATGCGGCGGCGCACGCTGTCCCTGCTTCCTGCGGCAGCCCTGCTGTTGGTACCCTGCATGACGAACGCCTATTCTGCACCAAAAACGCTGCTGGTGCTCGGCGATAGTCTCTCGGCCGAGTATGGTCTGGCGCGGGGCACGGGCTGGGTGGCGCTGCTGGAACTGCGGCTGGCTGCGCAAAAGAACGACACGCGCATCGTCAACGCCAGCATCAGCGGCGAGACCACCAGCGGCGGCCGCGCGCGCCTGCCCGCCCTGCTGGCCAAACACCAGCCCGACGTCGTGCTGATCGAACTGGGCGCCAACGACGGCTTGCGCGGCTTGCCCGTGGCGGCCGCCGAAGCGAATCTGCGCGCCATGGGTGAGGCAGCCAAAAAATCGGGCGCGCAAGTGGTGCTGGTGGGCATGCGCATGCCGCCCAACTATGGCCGCGCCTATGGCGAGCAGTTTTATGGCGTGTACGGCAAGCTGGCCAAGGAATGGAAGGCGCCGCTGGTGCCCTTCATGTTCGAAGGCATCGCCGACCAGCCGCAGCTGTTCCAGGCCGACCGCATGCACCCGAATGCGCAGGCGCATCCGACGATCTTGAAAAATATCTGGCCGCAACTGGCGCCGCTGTTGAAGGCCAAGTAAGCCGGTTCATAAGCGCACTTAATTTTCACCCCGTTTTCACCCCGAAGGCCGAACTGCCGGGGTCGGACCCTCAGGGTCCGACCCCAGTCTTACGCAGTTGGGTGACATAAAGTGCCCGACTCGCAGACAAAAAAATAGCCGCTTGAAAGCGGCTATTTTTATGGGCTAAAACTGATTACGGCGCTTCCGGCGCTGCGGCGGCCGGGGCAGTGACCGGCTTGACGATCTTCACCTTGGCTTTGGCTTTCAGGTATTCGACGTAATCGAACATTTCCTGTTGCGCCAGGATGCCGCTGATCTGGTCTTTCTCTTGCTGGCGGCGCGCCGCGTCCACTTGTGCCGGCTGCTGCACCTTGCCGATGCGGTAGATGCCGTAGCCCAGGGCTGGCAGGTCCACGCCCACGTAGGCTGGCAGCTTGCTCGTGTCGGCTTTCATGACTTGCGCGATGGCGGCGCGGTTGATGCCGTCGAGCTTGCTGCGCGACACCCATTGTGCGGCGCCGAAACCGGTCGCATCACCCGAAGCCTTCAAGGCGGCCAGCTTGGTTTCGCCGGCTTTTTTGGCCAGCTTTTCCGCTTCTTCCATCGTCACGCGCTGACGGATCATCGCTTCGACTTCGGCCAGCGGACGCTTGCTTGCTGGCTTGAATTCCACCACGCGGCCAGCGATCAGCACGTTCGGTGCAACGGTGACGGCTTCCGTGTTGCGCTTGTCCTTCAAGGAATCGTTCGAGAAGATGGCGGTCAGGAACTTGGCGTTGTTGAACGGCGCCTTGCCCAGTGCTGGCGACGGCGTGCGCGACAGGTTGGCGACGCTTTCCACTTTCAGTTTCAGCTTGTCGGCCACCGGTTTCAGGCTGTCCGATTGCTCGTAGACCGTGTTGGTGAACGTTTCCGCCATTTCCGAATACTTCTTGGCAGCAAATTGCTTGCGCAGGTCGGCCGTGATTTCGCCGCGGACTTCATCGAGTGCCTTGACGTGCTGTGGCTTGAGCGAGGTGACGGTCAGGATGTGGTAACCGAAATCGGAAGCGACGACATCGCTGATTTCGCCTTGCTTGAGTTTGCTTACGGCGCTCAGCAGTGGTGCTGGCAAGCCATCCTTGCCAATCACGCCCAGGTCGCCGCCCTGTTCGGCCGAGGCCGGGTCTTCCGACTTGGCTTTCGCCACGGCGGCAAAGCTGGCAGGCGTTTTGCGCACGTCAGCCAGGATGGCTTCAGCCTTGGCCTTGGCGGCTGCCTTGTCGGCGGCCGATGCGTCTTTCTTGACGGCTACGAGGATGTGGCTGGCCTGGCGCGCTTCTGGCGTCGTATAGGCTTTCTGGTTCTTCGCGTAGTAGCCGGTCACGTCGGCCTCGGTGACGTCGACTTGCTCGCCGGCAGCGCTGTCGTCCAGCACGACGTATTCGATCTTCGCTTGTTCCGGGATTTCGAAGAACTTGCTGTTCTTGTCATAGAAAGCCTTGATCATGGCGTCCGTCACTTTGACTTCCGACACGTACTGGTCGATCGGCAGCAGCAGTTCCTGCACTTCACGCTCTTCCGAGGTGATGTCGGACAGGCGCTTGGAGACGGTGCCTGGCGCGAAGGCGGTGCCTTGCACGGCGCCGGCCAGTTGCTGCAGGGCCATGTCGCTGCGGCGGCGCGCATCGTATTGCTGTGGGGACATGCCTTGCGCGGCCAGCATGGCCTTGTAGCGTTCCAGGTCGAATTTACCGTCCGGCAAGGTCAGGCCTGGGATTTCCAGCACTTCCTTTTGCAGTACGGCATCGCTGATGACGAGGTGGCTACGGCCCACTTCGGCAGCCACGGCGCGCTCGGCGATCAGGTTGTCGAGGATGCTCTGGCGCGCTTCCGGCGTGTCGAACATTTTCTGGTCGAACTGCTCGCCCATCATCTGGCGGTAGCGGTCGATCTGCTGGCGTTGCGCTTCTTCATATTGCTGCTGCGTAACGACCTGGTCGCCGACCTTGGCGATGGTGTTCGCGCCGTCGCCGAAGCTTTGGTAGCCGCTGATACCGACCAGTGCAAAAGACGGGACGATGACCAGCATCAAGAGAAACTGCATCAAGCGTCGATGGGTACGAATAAATTCAAACATGGTCAGCCAATTCGGGATGAGTGGATCACTATAAAAAAAGGCGAACATGCGTTCGCCTTGATTTCTTCGGCGGAATGGACGGGACAGATGTCCACTTCCCCTTTAGATTCAACAACTTGGCGCTGGAACTAAAGCAGGATTCTGACGCCCAAGCCATTATCTCCTGATTCTACAATGCCCATAGCGCTATAGCAAGAGTAAATCAGGGCGCGCGGCCTGCCCCGGCGGCGGCGGCAGGCAAGGCGCCAGCCAGGGCATAGCCTGGCCATTAAGCACGACAAAGCTTAAAGCGGATTTAAATACCCGCGCCGGCCATTTAAAAACGGCAAACGGAGAATTGAAAATACGGGAGCGCCAAGATAATCGGGCGCATAAAAGAAAAACCCGCGCTACTTATTCAGCAGCGCGGGTTTCTATATTCTGGCGGAGCGGACGGGACTCGAACCCGCGACCCCCGACGTGACAGGCCGGTATTCTAACCAACTGAACTACCACTCCTTAAGAGCGTATTTTTTTGGCGGAGCGGACGGGACTCGAACCCGCGACCTCCGACGTGACAGGCCGGCATTCTAACCAACTGAACTACCACTCCGAAAAATACACAGTACTGCTTGCATTTGCATCCAGGGTTGCGATTCGTAGAACTTCAACCCTGAAATCGCGGCACCCGAGGGCGCCGCCAAATGTTTCCGGTGATTGTCACCTCACCGAAGTCCGTTAGTTTACAGCATCCTTCAAAGCTTTACCAGCTTTAAATTTTGGAACTTTTGCTGCTTCGATCGTGATCGCTTCTTTCGTACGCGGATTGCGGCCGGTACGCTCAGCGCGTTCGCTGACCGAGAAAGTGCCAAAACCAACCAGCGTTACGCTGTCGTTGTTTTTCAAAGTTTCCGTCACGCCGCCGATAACAGCGTCGAGTGCGCGCGCAGCGGCGGCTTTGGAAATGTCAGCTTTTTCAGCAATGTGGTCGATCAATTCAGTCTTGTTCACTAGCATCCCCAATTACAAAGGTATAAAACGATTACCGTATCGTTGCGGCACTTTTGGCACCACAGCTGTCCGGCGAAAAAAATGTGCAGGCGTATTAAACAAGCCACACTGTATATGTGTCAAGCGCTTTGGGGGCGCAATTCACGTTTCAATATAAAACAAGCGCTCTAAAAGCGCTTGTTTGGGGAAAACAGGGGTAAAACGTTAGTGTTTTACCACCTCGCCGGCCGTGTCAGGCTTGGCCGCGGCAGCCGTGACGGCCTCCACCGCAGCGACTTCCACCAAGGGTTCAGGCATGCGTTCGAGGGCGATTTCCAGCACTTTATCGATCCAGCGCACGGGCACGATCTCCAGTTTGTTCTTGACGTTGTCCGGAATTTCGGCCAGGTCTTTCACATTCTGCTCTGGAATCAGGACCGTCTTGATGCCGCCGCGATGGGCCGCCAGCAGCTTTTCTTTCAGGCCGCCAATCGGCAACACTTCGCCGCGCAAGGTGATCTCGCCCGTCATCGCCACGTCGGCGCGCACGGGGATGCCCGTGTAGACCGATACCATCGCCACCGTCATGGCCGCGCCAGCCGAAGGACCGTCCTTCGGTGTCGCGCCTTCCGGCACGTGGATGTGGATGTCGCTCTTCTCGAACACGTCCGCCTTGATGCCCAGGCGCTGTGCCCGGCTGCGCACCACCGTGCGGGCTGCCTCGATCGACTCTTTCATGACGTCGCCCAGGGTACCCGTGCGGATGATGCCGCCCTTGCCCGGCATCGACACGGCTTCGATGGTCAGCAGATCGCCACCCACTTCCGTCCATGCCAGACCGACCACCTGGCCCACCTGGTTTTCTTTCTCTGCGACGCCGAAATCATAGCGGCGCACACCGAGGAATTTATCCAGGTTCTTCGAGTTGACGATGACTTTCTTGTCGGATTTTTTCAGCAGCAGCATCTTCACCACCTTGCGGCAGATCTTCGACACTTCACGCTCGAGCGAACGCACACCGGCTTCCCGCGTGTAGTAGCGGATGATGTCGCGCAGGGCCGACTCGGCCACCGAGATTTCCTCTTCCTTCAAGCCATTGTTCTTGATCTGCTTCGGCAGCAGATAACGCTGCGCAATGCTGGTCTTTTCATCTTCCGTGTAACCGGACAGACGGATCACTTCCATGCGGTCGAGCAAGGCTGGCGGAATGTTGTACGAGTTCGACGTGGCCACGAACATCACGTCCGACAAGTCGAAATCGACTTCGATGTAATGGTCGGAGAACGTGTGGTTCTGTTCCGGATCGAGCACTTCCAGCAGGGCCGACGAAGGGTCTCCACGGAAATCGGCGCCCATCTTGTCGACTTCATCGAGCAGGAACAGAGGATTGCGCACGCCGACTTTCGACAGCGATTGCAAGATCTTGCCCGGCATCGAGCCGATGTAGGTGCGGCGGTGGCCGCGGATCTCGGCTTCGTCGCGCACGCCGCCCAGGGCCATGCGCACGAACTTGCGGTTCGTGGCGCGGGCGATGGACTGGCCCAGCGAGGTTTTACCCACGCCCGGAGGACCGACGAAGCACAGGATAGGCGCTTTGAGCTTGTCGACGCGCTGTTGCACCGCGAGGTATTCCAGGATGCGTTCCTTGACCTTGTCGAGGCCGTAGTGGTCGCCTTCGAGCACTTTTTCCGCATTCGCCAGGTCGTTATTGACCTTGGATTTCTTTTTCCAAGGCAAGTTGACCAGGGTGTCGATGTAGTTGCGCACGACGGTGGCTTCGGCCGACATCGGCGACATCAGCTTGAGCTTTTTCAGCTCGTTGGTGGCCTTGTCGAGCGCTTCCTTCGGCATCTTGGCCGAAGCGACTTTTTTCTCCAGCTCGTCGAGGTCGGCACCATCTTCGCCCTCGCCCAGCTCTTTCTGGATCGCCTTGACTTGCTCGTTCAGGTAGTACTCGCGCTGCGATTTTTCCATCTGGCGCTTGACGCGACCACGGATGCGCTTTTCCACCTGCAGAATGTCGAGCTCGCCTTCGAGCTGGCCCAGCAGGTGTTCGAGGCGCTTGGCCACGCTGAAAATTTCCAGGATGACTTGTTTTTGCTCAAGCTTCAGGGGCAGATGCGCGGCCACCGTGTCGGCCAGGCGGCCGGCGTCGTCGATGCCCGACAGGGATGCCAGGATTTCCGGTGGAATCTTTTTGTTCAGTTTGACGTACTGGTCGAACTGCTGCACGATCGCGCGGCGCATGGCTTCGACTTCCGACTCGTCGCCCGGCTCGGACTCGAGCGGCGTCAGGTCGGCGATGAAGTGCGTCGGCGAATCGCTGATGTGGTTGATACGGGCACGCTGCGCGCCTTCGACCAGCACCTTGACGGTGCCATCGGGCAGTTTCAGCATTTGCAGAATATTGGCGACACAGCCAATTTCATAGATATCCGAAGGGGACGGCTCGTCCTTCGCGGCTGCTTTTTGAGCGGCAAGCATGATGCTCTTGCCCTGCTCCATCGCAGCTTCCAGCGCCTTGATCGACTTTGGACGGCCAACGAACAGCGGTATCACCATATGCGGGAAAACGACGACATCCCGCAACGGCAATAACGGCAGTTGAGTTTGCTCAGTTAATTTGGAAGTTGTCATGGCGTACCTTATAGAAAGCGTGTTTACGATGTTGGCGCTCGCTGCCAAAACACAAGACCGGCGAGAATAAATAATTCTGTGAAACAAACATAGAGTCTATTTCGCAAAACACACCCGCATGACTGTAACAAATGCAGTTTTAACAGTAAAAAAGCCACACGCAGCTAAGCGCCGCGAGTGGCTTTACGATTGAAGCCTGCACTCATTGATTTAAATTGTACTGCCATGCATTAAGGAATCAAAACCCTTTTTATGCATTTGTCTCGGCAGTAATCAATTTTCTCCGGAGGCCTTGGCAGTCTCTTGATAAATCAACAAAGGTTTGGCGCCACTGGTGATGGTATTTTCGTCGATGACGACCTTCACCACATTTTGTTCGCTCGGCAGTTCGTACATGACGTCCAGCAAAGCATGTTCCAGGATGGAGCGCAGGCCACGGGCACCGGTCTTGCGCGCCAGCGCCTTCTTGGCGATCGCATGCAGGGCGGCCGGACGAATCTCCAGTTCCGCGCCTTCCATCTCGAGCAGCTTCGAATACTGCTTGATCAGCGCATTCTTTGGCTCGACCAGGATCTGGATCAGCGCCTCTTCCGTCAATTCCGCCAGGGTGGCGATGACGGGCAGACGACCCACCAGTTCCGGGATCAGACCGAACTTGACCAGATCTTCCGGCTCCGCTTGCAACATCAGTTCGCTGGCCGAGCTTTGCGACTTGCTGCGCACCGTGGCCGAGAAGCCGATGCCGCTCTTTTCGGAACGGTTGGCGATCACTTTCGACAGGCCGTCGAAGGCGCCGCCGCAAATGAACATGATGTTGGTCGTGTCGATCTGCACGAAATCCTGGTTCGGATGCTTGCGGCCGCCTTGTGGCGGCACGGAAGCCATCGTGCCTTCGATGAGTTTCAGCAAGGCTTGCTGCACGCCCTCGCCCGACACGTCGCGCGTGATGGACGGATTGTCGGACTTGCGCGAAATCTTGTCGATTTCATCGATGTAGACGATGCCGCGCTGGGCTTTCTCGACGTCATAGTTGCAGCTTTGCAGCAGCTTCTGAATGATGTTTTCCACGTCTTCACCCACGTAACCGGCTTCGGTCAGGGTGGTGGCGTCGGCGATCACGAACGGCACATTGAGCATGCGCGCCAGGGTCTGTGCCAGCAGGGTCTTGCCCGAGCCGGTAGGACCGACCAGCAAGATGTTGCTCTTGGCCAGTTCGATGTCGTCTTTCTTGCCCAGGTGCTTGAGGCGCTTGTAATGGTTGTACACCGCCACCGACAGGATGCGCTTGGCAGTCTGCTGGCCGATCACGTACTGATCGAGCAAGGCGGCAATTTCTTGCGGCGTCGGCAGGTCGGATTTGGTACCGGTCACCGTCTCGATGCTCGACGTTTCATCACGGATAATGTCGTTGCACAGGTCGATGCACTCGTCGCAAATGAACACGGACGGGCCGGCGATGAGTTTCTTCACCTCGTGCTGGCTTTTGCCGCAGAACGAGCAATACAGTAATTTTTCGCCGCTAGAGGATTTTTTGTCTGACATAAGGCATTTTGGTTGGAACTGCATTAACAATATTGCAAAATCGCAAGCCGGAGTGCGGTAGTTGCCCGCAAAGGCAGCCACCCATGGCGCAAGTCAACAACCTGCACAAGCTCCATGCTACCCGAAATAAAAGCGAAACGCCCGAACGTTTGATCGCCCGGGCGTTAACTTACGTACTTAGCAATACCGGTAGGGGCTCATCAAGCGCGGCTGGTCAACACTTTGTCGATCAAACCATACTCAACGGCCTCGTCGGCGGACATGAAACGGTCGCGGTCGGTGTCCTTGGCGATCTGTTCGATCGACTGGCCCGTGCGCTCGGCCATGATGCCGTTCAAGCGGGTGCGCAGGTAAAGGATTTCCCTTGCCTGGATCTCGATGTCGGACGCCATGCCTTGCGAACCACCGGACGGCTGGTGAATCATGATGCGCGAGTTCGGCAGCGAGAAACGCTTGCCCTTGGCGCCAGCGGCCAGCAGGAAAGCGCCCATCGAAGCAGCCATGCCCGTGCACAGGGTCGAGACGTCCGGCTTGATGAACTGCATGGTGTCGTAGATGGCCATGCCGGCCGAGACCGAACCACCTGGCGAGTTGATGTAGAGCGAGATTTCCTTTTCCGGATTTTCGCTTTCCAGGAACAGCAGCTGGGCGACAACCAGGTTGGCCATCTGGTCATTGACCGGGCCGACCATGAAAATCAAGCGTTCCTTCAGCAGGCGCGAGTAAATATCATACGAGCGCTCGCCGCGACCGCTTTGTTCCACCACCATCGGCACCAGGCCGAGCATCTCTGTGTCCAGCGCTGGGTTACGGTTCATACCTGTCATTTCATTTCCTTGTGAAGCAGTTAGGGGATGCTACCAACACCTTGGAACACCAAACAAAACCTACTGCGCGTCGCGATTTGCGGCCTCCGATGCTCACTGTGCATTCGCACAGCTCCGCTTCTCAGCCACAACTCCCATCCGCTCGCTACGGTTTTTGTTTGGTGTCAAAGGCAATAATGGCATCCGGATACCAACTGGTTTACGCTTGTGCGTTGCTTCCCATCAGTTCGTCGAAAGCAACTGCTTTCGTCGTGACTTTCGACAGGCCCAACACGTAAGTGACGACGTTTTCTTCCAATACAAGGGCTTCGATCTCACCCAGACGACGACGGTCGCTGTAGTAGTACTTCAGCACTTCGCGTGGATCTTCGTAGCTTTGGGCGAAGTCTTCGATTTGCGCCTTGACTTGCTCAGGCGTCGCCTGCAGGTTGTTGTCGCCCACCAGTTGCGACAGGATCAGGCCCAGGCGTACGCGACGCTCGGCTTTTTCTGCGAACAGTTCTGCTGGGAAAGGCACGTCCTTGACGTTCATGCCGCGCTGCGCCATGTCTTGACGGGTCATTTCGGCCAGGCGCTCGGAATCTTGAGCGATCAGGGTTTTTGGCACGTCCAGCTCAGCAACTTTGATCAGCGCGTCCATGACGGCTTCCTTGTTGCGTGCTTTCACGCGGCCAGCGACTTCGCGTTGCAGGTTGACTTTGATGTCTTCGCGCATTTTGGCCAGGTCGCCATCGGCAACGCCCAGCGATTTGGCGAATTCGGCATCGACTTCCGGCAGGTGCGCCCATTCCAGCTTTTGCAGGGTGATGGTGAACGAAGCGGTTTTGCCGGCCACGTCCTTGCCATGGTAGTCCTCAGGGAAGGACAATGGGAAAGTCTTCGACTCGCCCACTTTCAGGCCCAGGGTCGCCGCTTCGAATTCTGGCAGCATGCGGCCTTCGCCCAGCACGAAAGCGTAGCCTTCAGCTTTGCCGCCTGGGAATTCAACGCCGTCGATCGAGCCGACGAAGTCGACGGTCACGCGGTCGCCGTTGGCAGCGATCGGCTCACCGCCGTCGCCGTGTTCGCCAGCTTCGCCCTTGGTGTGGAAGTGCACGCGCTGCTTGCGCAGGATATCGATGGTCTTGTCGATTTCGGCTTCCGACACGT
Organism: Janthinobacterium sp. SUN073; assembly: GCF_030397665.1. Classification (GTDB taxonomy): domain Bacteria; phylum Pseudomonadota; class Gammaproteobacteria; order Burkholderiales; family Burkholderiaceae_D; genus Janthinobacterium. The sequence goes on from NZ_JAPUBT010000003.1 coordinate 101,539, forward strand.
CGGCTTGCACGGTTTCGATTTCAACGGCCGTCAGGTCGCCGATGACGACTTCCGGATACACTTCGAAGGTTGCGTCGAAAGCCAGCTGGCCTTCGACTGCTTCTTCTTTCGGCACGATGTTCGGAAAACCGGCCACGCGCAGATTGTTTTCGTTGGCGGCGTCGTTGAACGCGCGGCCGACTTTGTCGTTCAGCACTTCGGATTCAATTTGGTAGCCGTATTGTGCTGCGACCATTTTCAACGGCACTTTGCCCGGACGGAAGCCCGGTGCCTTAGCCGTACGGGCTTGCACTTTCAGGCGCTTCTCAACTTCCGTGCGGACGTCCGTCAGCGGGAAGGAGATCGTGATACGACGTTCGAGTTTGCCCAAGGTTTCGACTGCAGTTGCCATGTAAAAAATCGTCCAAAAAATAAACACTGTTGGTGCGAGAAAAGAAGACCCGACCCCTTGCGCCATCACTGGCGGCAAGACATGGGTCCAGCTTCACTCGCTCGCATATTCATCTGTAAAAGTACTGAAAACAGGACGATGGACCTGGTCTACCCGGCTGAGGGAAAAACCCGCACCAGGCACCAAACAATCCGCCGCTTCCAGTACTGCGACAGGGCTCCGAGCGTCCAGCCTTGCTTCCAGGTAAATGCAAGGCCGGCCATCATTCGGTAAAGCGTGGCATTATAACAAAGGACTTCGGGAAAGTGGCTGGCTTTGCAGCCCGGCCACAGAGGATGCCAGCGGCGGCGAATGAATCGCCACAGCCTGGGTTGCCCTGTCTTTACTCTTGCCCCGGCATTTCTTATTTCGCCAGAGACAGGCTTTCCAGCCTGCTTCGTTCATTAGTATATGCGAACTGTCGCTCCGTCCGAAACAAAGAAATGCGCTCTTGACGAAGATTTCAGTCAAAAAACCTTTGATTTACCTCAATTTGGCCATTTTTCAGGCAAACCTAAACCGCCGCACGCCTCTCCAAGTGAATTTAATGGAGAAAATATCATGAGCGATAGCGCACCCGGCGGTTCCAGCAACGCCAAAGCCAAGCTGCAAATGGTCCTCAGCCGCCTGCTCGACGGCGTAAGCGATGACGACCTGCAGAAAATCCAGACGGAAGTCGATGAAATGGAATTACGCATGCAGGGAGACGGCCATCACGACCATGACCACCCCACCGCCGCCTGATCCGGCAGTGGCTGCGCTTACTGCGCTTGACGTGCGTGCCGCGCCACCGGATGCAGACGTGCTGGCCGCCGTGGAAACGGCACTGGTGACCCACCGTGCCTTTAGTGACAGCAACTATATCCGCGACCAGCTGGCCGTCGCCTACCGGCGGCGGCTGCACAAGCTCGGTGGCACCCTGCCCGAGGCGGAAAGCCTGGCGACGCTGCTGGATGCGGCGCCACCCGCGCGCCAGCGCCAGTTGCTGGGCGACACGGTGCTGCGCTGCGCCGTCCAGCACGCCATGCGCCAGCTGCAACTGGGCGACGAATACGGCTTGCCTTTGCCGCAATGCGCGGCGCTGTTCCGGGCGGCGGGCGAGCACCTGCGCGCGGACTTGCCCGGCGGCCCGCTGGTGGCCCATTTGCCGCCCTTGGCGCGGCTGCACGACGAAGGCAGCCTGCAGGACGAGGACACGTATATCTGGCATGCCTGGCAGGAAGGCACGCCGTATGCGCGCGCTTTTCTTGCCGTGATGGAAGATAACTACGGCGCGCCGCTGGCCACGCCCACGCCACAGGAACGAGCCCTGCTGCGCCGGGGCCTGCGGCTGCTGGAAACCCTGCTGCCCCGCCTGACGGCCAGCGCGCTTTCTCATGTCCAGTTGATCGCCCTGTTTCCCAAGCTGGGCACGTGGCGCGGCAAGGCGTCCAGCTCGCAATTTCGCGTCAATGGCAGCGTGTTCCTGAACCAGGAACTGATTGGCAACCCCTGGTGGCTGGCCGAGCACTTGCTGCACGAGTCGCTGCACCAGAAACTGTACGACTTCCGCCACGGCCACAGCCTGCTGGCGCCCGACTATGCGCGCGACGACGGCGCCAAGGTCTGTTCGCTGTGGAATGCGCCCGATGATGACGGCAATCACTATTGGGATGCCCACCGCACCCTGGCTGCCTTTCATGTGTATGTCCACCTGGCCTTGCTGTGCCTGCTGGCCGAGCGGCAGGAAGCGGCGCTGGCACCACAGTACGGCCCCATCGGCCAGCACATGAGCGGCAGCCGGCGCGCCATCGACCGCGCCCGCTACCTGGGCGAGCAATTGCAAAGCACTACCTGGCCGGAGCTGGGACTGGCGGGGCGGCACATGACGCACTGGCTGCTCGATGTGCTCGACGCGCTCGACACGCAGCGGCGTCCCGGCGGCGCTACCCTGCATCTGCTGCTCGACCTGTACGAGCGCCAGAGCCGCAAGCTCGATACTTATCTCGTGCAGCAGCCGCCGCCGCGCAGCGACACGCTGGGTTTGCAGGCGCAGCAAGAGTTGGCGATGACGCGGCAGGCACTGCACATGCTGGACAGGGAACTGCCGCCTTCGCCTCCGGCGCGGGAGCACGACTGGCCGCAGGCGCGGCAACGCGTGTTGCAGGCACTCTGGCCGCTGACGCAAGATGAAACGCTGATGGGAAACACTGGCTACCCGCAGGCGCAGGCGCTGGTTATGCAGATGGTGCAACAGTCAAGCCGGCAACTGGCCGCACTGGGCGCTTTGGGCTGAAAAATACGAATTCAGGGAAAATCTTTGATGGTGCTGCACTTCCGGGCTGGAGCAACCCGGATTGGTGCGGATGGGGAGACTCGAACTCCCAAGCCGAAGCACTGGCTTCTAAGACCAGCGTGTCTACCAATTCCACCACATCCGCATTTTGTACTACCTTGTACTACTTGCTCCCCTGATTTTAACAACTCGGGAGCGATCTGGCTACCGTGGACTGATAGAGCAAGCCCTCGGTAAAGCAAAGGCGGCATTCTACTGGATTTCCCAGAGGAATGCCGCCTTTTTTTGCTGTGCCTCAGAGCGCGCCACCGGTCAGTGGGCGGCATTTTTACCCCAAAAGCAAGCACTGGGGTCGTACCCTGAGGGTACGACCCCGGCATTTTCGCCGTTCGGGTGAGTGGCGTACGCGCCAGGTGGGCGCGCTCCAGGGCATTACACAGCTGGCGTACTCGCTTCTCTTGCCGCTGGCTCCGGCTTCTTGACCCGGAACCAGGCCGCATACAGCGCCGGCAGGAACAGTAAAGTCAAGGCCGTCGCCAGGATCAGGCCGCCCATGATGGCGACTGCCCTGCGTGATCCCCCCAGAACACGGAGTGCGACAGCGGGATCATGGCCAGCGCGGAGGAATTGCTTGCTTAGCTCCCTCCTTTGCCCACCGCCTCCGGCTTCTTGACCCGGAACCAGGCCGCATACAGGGCCGGCAGGAACAGTAAAGTCAAGGCCGTCGCCAGGATCAATCCGCCCATGATGGCGACCGCCATCGGGCCCCAGAAGACGGAGCGCGACAATGGAATCATGGCCAGCGCGGCGGCGGCGGCCGTCAGCACGATGGGACGGCAGCGGCGCACGGCCGAGTCGATGATGGCATCCCAGGGAGCCGAGCCATCGTTGATGTCTTGCTCGATCTGGTCGACGAGGATCACCGAGTTGCGGATGATCATGCCGAACAGCGCGATGATGCCCAGGTTGGCCACAAAACCAAGTGGCCGGCCCAGCGCCAGCAAGGCAAAGGCAGCGCCCGCCACGCCCAGCGGCCCCGTCAGGAAGACCAGCAAGGAACGCGAGAAACTGTGCAGCTGCAGCATCAGCAAGGTGAAGATGATGAAGATGGCCAGCGGCAGGTTGGTCGCGATCGACGCTTCCGCCTCGCCGCTATCGGCCGCCACGCCCTTCACGGTGATGCGGTAGCCGTCCGGCATTTTGGCCCGCAAGGCATCGAGCTGCGGCGCCAGCTGCGTCGAGACCGTCGCGCCCTGGATGCCGTCGACCACGTCCGATTGCACGGTAATCGCCCATTCGCGCTTGTCGCGCCAGACCACGCCCGGTTCCCACACGAAATGCACGCGGGCCAGCTGCGAGATGGGCACGGACTTGCCCGTTGCCGTCGGGATGTTCGTGTCATTCAGCACGGAAATCGTCGCCCGCTCCTCCAGCGGCTGGCGCACCTGGATATCGATCAGCTTGTTGTCTTCGCGGAACTGGCCGATGACGGTGCCCGACAGTATCGTATTGGCCGCCTGCATCACGGTTTTCGAGGTGACGCCCAGCGCACGCATCTTGTCCTGCTCCAGGTCCAGGCGCAGCACTTTCACCGACTCATTCCAGTTATCGTTGACACCCAGGGTGTTCGGATTGGCGCGCATGATGTCCTTGACCTGGTCGGCGATGGCGCGCACGCCCGCCACTTCCGGCCCCGTGACGCGGAATTGCACGGGATACGGCACGGGCGGTCCGTTCGGCAACAGTTTTACCCTGCCCCGCACTTCCGGGAAATCCTTCTTGAAGACATCGATGATCTTCTGGCGCAGCTGCTCGCGGTCCGCCTGGCTCTTCGGCAGGATCACCACTTGCGACACATTGGTCTGCGGGAAGATCTGGTCCAGCGGCAGGTAGAAACGGGGACTGCCCGTGCCCACATAGCTGGTGATGCTGTCCACTCCGTCGAGCTTGCTGACGAAGGCCTCGAATTTCTTCACCTGCTTTTCATTCGCGGCAAAGGTCGTGCCTTCGGGCGACCACAGTTCCACCATCAGTTCCGGGCGGCTGGAATCGGGGAAGAATTGCTTTTCGATAAAGTTAAAGCCGTAAATGCCCAGCGCAAAGATGGCCAGGGTGGCGGCAATGGTCGTCTTGCGCCATTCCACGCACCAGGTGACGGCGCGGCGGAAGCGGCGGAAGTTCGGCGTATCGAACAATTCATGGTCGTTATGCGCGTGCGGCTTGACCTTCAACAAGACATAGCCGATATAGGGCGTGAAGACGACGGCCACCACCCACGAAATGATCAGGGCCAGTGCATTCACGGAGAACAGGGAGAACGTGTATTCGCCGGCGGCCGACTTGGCCAGGCCGATGGGTAAAAAGCCCGCCACCGTGATCAGGGTGCCCGTCAGCATGGGCATGGCCGTCGACGTGTAGGCGAACGTGGCCGCGTCGAAGCGCGACATGCCCTCCTCCATCTTGCGCACCATCATTTCGACGGCAATGATGGCGTCATCGACCAGCAAGCCCAGCGCGATGATCAGGGCGCCCAGCGAGATCTTGTGCAAATCGATGTCGAGCAGGCGCATGAACAGGAAGGTGACGGCTAGCACCAGCGGGATGGTCAGCGCCACCACCAGGCCGGGCCGCACGTCGATGCGCAGCGGTTTCGTGTGCAAGCCCAGCGCGACAAAGCTGACGGCCAGCACGATCAAAATGGCTTCGACCAGGGTATGCACGAACTCGCCCACGGAAGCGGACACGGCTTCCGGCTGGTTTGACACGCGCTGCAACTCTATGCCGACCGGCAATTCACTCTTCATGCGCGTCACCGTTGCCTGCAAGGCCTTGCCCATGTCGATGATGTTGCCGCCCTTTTCCATCGATACGCCCAGGCCGATCACTTCCTTGCCATTGAAACGCATCTTGTCCTTCGGCGGATCGACGAATTCGCGTTTCACGGTGGCAAAGTCACCGAGGCGGAAGGTGGTGCCGTTGGCGCGCAGCTCCAGGTTTTCCAGGTCCTTGACGGTAAGCATGGCGCCCGTCACGCGCACTTGCAGGTTATCCGTCGGCGTCACCAGCACGCCCGTGGCGTTGATGCTGTTTTGCTCGGACAATTGCTGCACGATGGCGTCAAAAGGGATGCCCAATTGGGCGAATTTCTTGTGCGAGAAGATGATATTGATCTTTTCGTCTTGCACGCCGAACAGTTCCACCTTCGACACCTGCCCCACGGCCAGCAGTTCCTGTCGCACCTTGTCCGCGTAATCCTTCATTTCCGCGTAAGTAAAACCGTCGCCAGACAGGGCGAAGATGGAACCATACGTGTCGCCGAACTCGTCATTGAAGAACGGGCCCACGACGCCGGCCGGCAAGGTGCCCTTGATGTCGCCGATCTTCTTGCGCACCTGATACCAGGCGGCCGCTGTTTCCTTGGGCGGCGCCGATTCGCGCAGTTCCAGCAAAATCAAGGTTTCGCCGGGCTTCGAATAACTGGTGATTTCATTGATGTAGGGCGTTTCCTGCAGCTTCTTTTCCAGCTTGTCCGTCACTTGCTCGGCCATCTGCAGCGCCGTGGCGCCGGGCCAGTACGCCTGCAAGACCATGGCACGGAAAGTAAACGGGGGATCTTCATCCTGGCCCAGGCTGGCATAGCTGAGCATGCCGCCGATCAGCAGCACGGCCATCAGGTAGCGCGTCAGCGGGATGTGTTCGAGGGCCCAGCGCGACAGATTGAAGCCGCCCTTCATTTGACGGCCCCCACGCTGACGGCGGCAGCGGCAACATCGGGTTTACTGGCCAGTTCGGCGCCCAGAATCGAGACTTTCTGCCCAGGCTTGAGCAGGTTGACGCCGGCCGTGACCACCGTCTGTCCCGCTTTCACGCCCGAGGTCAGCAGCAACTCATTGCCCGCCACGCCGCCCACCGTCACCGGTACCAGCTTCACGGCGCCGTTTTCCACCACCCACACGGAGCTTTGCGACTTTTCATTGAACAGGGCCGTCAGCGGCACCTTGATCTGCGGCGTGGCCGTCTGCGAGGCGAACTGCACCACGGCCGTCATGCCCAGGCGCGCTCGCGGCGCGTCCGGGATGCTGACCTTGGCCAGGTAGGTGCGCGTGGCGGCATCGGCCACGGGCGACACTTCACGTATCTTGCCCTGCAAGCCCTGTTTCGGGTCGGCCCACAGGCGCACCACCACATCCTTGACGCCGCGCAAGGTCTCGACCTTGTCTTCGGGAATGCCGATCACGACTTCCTTCTCGCCGCTCCTGGCCACTTGCACCACGGGCGTGCCAGGCGCCACCACCTGCCCCACTTCGGCCTCGATGCGCGTGACGACGCCATCGACGTCGGCCAGCAAGCTGGCATAGCCGGACTGGTTGGCCTGGCCACGGTACAGGGCTTGCGCCGCTTCCACGTTCGCCTGCGCCGCCTTGTAAGTGGCATCCTTGCCATCGAGCACAGCCTGGCTGACGAAATTTTTCTCGCGCAAATCCTGATAGCGCTTCAGTTCGGCGCGCGCCAGGTCGCGGCTCGTTTCGGCGCTGACCAGCGAGGCCTTGGCCTGGGCCTGCGACAGCTGCAAGTCGACGGGATCGAGCTGCATCAGCACTTGCCCCTTTTTCACGCTGGCGCCCACGTCGACCTTGCGCGCGACGATCTTGCCGCCCACGCGGAAACCCAGCTGCGACACCACGCGGGGCACGACCTCGCCCGCCAGCTCGGCACTCACGTCAACATTACTGCTAGACAACACCATCGCGCGCACGGGGCGCACGTCTTCCACTTTGACGGCGGGCTTGGAACAGGCCGCCAGGGTCAGCGCCAGGGCGGCGGCGGCAATCAGCCGCAGGGCGGGCAGTGCGGGTACGCCGGTCTCGCGGCGCAGGGTTTTCAGGGCAAACAAGGTATTTTCCTTTACTATGCGGGCTGTAATATTTTTATGCGGAGAAACTTTTTGCTTGCCGATTGGGATAAGCCAAATTTTTTCGCACGCGATATCCTTAAATTTGTGACAATATCAGCTTGATCATGACAGGGAGTGACTTCCCCTAATGACTTTCTGGTTATTAATTATAATCGTGCGTAAAAGTTTTTAGTGACTTTTGCGTCATTAATCTTGAGCCGTACAACGTCCGTCACATTCCAGCGTTTGAGGGGTGCCGGACAAACGCAAGACTAGAGAAGCGTGTTCAATGCCTGTAGACCATTACGAAAATTTTCCTGTTGCATCATTTTTACTGCCGCGCCGCCTGGTGCCCGCCGTCGAAGCCATCTATGCCTTCGCCCGCAGCGCCGACGACCTGGCCGATGAAGGCGACGCCACGCCGGCCGAACGCCTGGCCGCACTGCACGCCTATGAAGAGGCGCTGGACCGCATCGCCCGCGAAGAAGGCCATGCTGGCGAGAACGCCGCCATGTTCGAACGCCTGGCCGCCGTCATCGCCAAACACCAGTTGCCGCTGAAGCCGTTTTACGATCTGTTGTCCGCCTTCAAGCAGGATGTGGAAACGACGCGCTACGCCAGCTACGACGACGTGCTCGACTACTGCGCCCGTTCCGCCAACCCCGTGGGGCTGCTGATGCTGCACCTGTACGGTGCCGCCGATGAACAGAATGTACGCGATTCCGATGCCATATGTTCAGCTTTGCAACTAATTAATTTTCTGCAAGACGTCGCCATCGACCAGCAAAAAGAGCGCATCTACCTGCCGATGGAAGACCTGAGCCGCTTTGCCGTCTCCGCCGCCGCCTTCGAGCGGCCCGAGGCGCACGGCAAGTGGAGCGCCCTGATGCGCTTCGAAGTGGCCCGCACGCGCGCCCTGATGCTGTCCGGCGCGCCGCTGGCCCTGCGCTTGCGCGGGCGCATCGGCTGGGAACTGCGTCTCGTGGTACAAGGCGGCTTGCGCATCCTCGAAGCCATCGAAGCGGTCAATTACGACGTGTTCCGGCGCCGCCCGAAACTGGAAAAGCGCGACTGGCTGATCATTTTCTGGCGCGCCCTGCGCATGTCGCGCAAAAGCCTGCATCAAGAGACGCAAGTAAAAACGGCTTTTCCCCCGTCGCCCACTCTGTAAGACGATAGAATAGCGGCTTCGATCTGCAACCCTTGCTCTTTTGACTATGTCTCCCGACGAATACTGCCAACAAAAGGCCGCCCAGAGCGGCTCCAGCTTCTACTACAGCTTCCTGTTCCTGCCGGCCGAGCGCCGCAAGGCCATCACGGCCCTGTACGCCTTCTGCCGCGAAGTCGATGATACGGTCGATGACTGCACGGACGAAGCCGTGGCACGCACCAAGCTGGTCTGGTGGCGCAAGGAAGTCAAGGCCATGTACGAGGGCATCCCCACGCATCCCGTGATGCGCGCGCTGGAGCCGCACCTGAACGTGTATAAACTGGAAGAAAAGCATTTGCAGGCCATCATCGATGGCATGGAAATGGACTTGAACCAGACCCGCTACCTCGATTACCAGGCCATGAGCCGCTATTGCTGGCATGTGGCCAGCGTGGTGGGCATCTTGTCGGCCAGCATCTTTGGCGCGACGCGCCCGGAAACGCTGCTGTACGCGGAAAAGCTGGGCCACGCCTTCCAGCTGACCAACATCATCCGCGACGTGGGCGAAGATGCGCGCAAGGGGCGCATCTACCTGCCGATCAGCGAATTGCAGCAGTTCAATGTGACGGCGGCCGACCTGCTGAACGCGCGCCACAGCGAAAACTTTGAAAACCTCATGCGTTTCCAGGTGGCGCGCGCGCAAAAGGCGTATGACGAAGCGTTCGCCCTGCTGCCGGCGGAAGACCGCCGCGCCCAGCGCCCGGGCCTGATCATGGCCGCCATCTACCGCACGGTGCTCAATGAAGTCGAGCGCGACGGCTACCACGTGCTGAAACAGCGCATCTCGCTCACGCCGATCCGCAAACTGTGGCTGGCCTGGAAGACCTGGGTTCGTGGCTGAGCGTAGCGTGAAGCAACGCTACGCCGTCATCGGCGCCGGCTGGGCCGGTTTCGCGGCGGCCATGGAACTGGCGCGCGCCGGCCATGCCGTCACCGTCTTCGAGGCGGCGCGCACCTTGGGCGGCCGCGCGCGCCGGGTCGAACGCGAAAGCACGGTGCTCGACAACGGCCAGCACATCCTGCTGGGCGCGTACACTGAAACCTTGCGCCTGATCAAGCTCGCGGGCCAAGACCCGGCAGAGCTGATCCTCACCCTGCCCCTGCAGATGCGCTATCCGGCCGACAGCGGCGGGATGGACTTCATCGCGCCGCGCCTGCCCGCGCCGTTGCACCTGGCCTGGGCCCTGCTGCGCGCCAAAGGGCTGCAGCGCGCAGACAAGCTGGCCCTGATGCGTTTTTCCACCGCCATGCGGACGATGGGCTGGCAACTGTACAACGATTGCTCGGTCAGCGAATTGTTGCAGCGTTTCGACCAGACGGACCGTTTGAACCGGCTGATGTGGCACCCGCTGTGCCTGGCGGCGCTGAATACCCCGCCCGGGCGGGCCTCGGCCCGCGTCTTCCTCAACGTGCTGCGCGACAGCCTGGGGGCGAGCCGCCGGCGCGCCTCCGACATGCTGATCCCGAAAGCGAACCTGAGTGCCCTGTTGCCCGAGGCGGCCGCCCGCTATCTGGAACAGCATGGCGGCGCAGTGCGCACGGGCGCCAAGGTGGCCGCCTTGCACGCCCTGCCCGATGGCCGCTGGCAGCTTGATGACGGCGAGCACTATGACGGCGTCATCGTCGCCACCTCGTCCGTGCAAGCGGCCAGCCTGCTGCAAGATTTGCGCGACGCACGCCTCGCCGACGTCATCAATCGCATGCAGGCGTTCACGCCGGAAGCCATCAGCACCTGCTACCTGCAATACGACGCCAGCGTGCGCCTGGACTTGCCGTTTTACGCGCTCGTCGATGCGCCAGAGCAACAGCACTGGGGCCAATTCGTCTTCGACCGGGGCCAGCTTGACGCCAGCCAGGCGGGCTTGCTGGCCGTCGTCATCAGCGCATCCGGTCCTGCCGCCGAGCAAGGCCACGGGCCGCTGGCGCAAGCTATCGCGGCGCAGCTGGCGCAAGTATTGCAGCGTCCGGAACTGGCGCAGCCCGCCTGGACCCAGCTGATCACGGAAAAGCGCGCCACCTTTGCCTGCACGCCGGATTTATTGCGTCCCAGCAACGCCAGCGGCGTGCCGGGCTTGCTGCTGGCCGGTGACTACACGGCCAATGACGACCGCACGCTTGACTATCCGGCCACCATCGAGGCGGCCGTGCGCAGCGGCGTGGCGGCGGCCAGGGCCTTCACCGTGGGCAAGATGACAAAGTAGACTTGACGGTGCATCCTGCCCTGGTGTCGCTCGCCCCCGCGAAATTGCATTCTGTCGCACCGCGCTGGTGCGCCAGGCCGCGCTTGGGTACAGTCTGATCATCGACAACGGCCATGCCACGGGGAATACCATGCACACCACCTTGCACTTGAAAAACAGCTTGAAAGCCGTGGCGCTGCTCGCTTGTGTGGCGCTGGCCACCCTGATCGTCATTCAGGTACAGCAGGCGCCGCAAGCGCCATTGCTGCTGAGCCAGGCTAGCATGTTGCTGCCGGCCATGGGCTGACGCGGCGGACAGGAAGAATATGATGAACAAGCAAGATTATCTCGACGCACTGCGGCGCGCGCTGGCAGGCTTGCCGCCGGACCTGGTGGCCAAGACCCTCGATTATTACGAACAGACCTTCATCGAAGGCGCGGCGGCCGGCCGCAGCGAGCACGAGATCGCCGACGACCTGGGCGAGCCGAAAAAAATCGCCCTCACCTTGCGCAGCAGCACCCACCGCCAGGCTTTCGAGCAAAAGAAAACCCCCGTCAACCTGCTGCGCCTGCTCGTCTCGCTGGTGGGTCTGACCATCTTCAACCTGTTCATGGTCGTGCCTGCCGCCGTGTACGCGGCCCTGCTGGCCGCCCTGTATGCCGTCGGCCTGAGCTTTTACCTGGCTGGCATCGCCATCACGGCCAGCGGCTTGTCCGGTGCCAACGAACTGGTGCTCGACGGCCCCTTGCGCCACGTCTTCATCCATGACGATGACGGCGGCGAAGGCGGCGAGCGGCGCGAAACGCGCATCACCATTGGCGACACGGGCATCGAAATCGACCACGTGCCCGGTCCCTTGCAGAGTGAACCGGCCGAACCCCAGAGGCCGGGCGTTTCGTCGCGCATGATGGAGCGGGCCGAAGCGCTGGCCGGCGGCGGCATCCGCATCTCCACCGACATGGACCGCGATGCGCGCACCACGCAAACCGTCTTCGGCGTGGGCATGCTGCTCGGCGGTATCGCCATCTTCCTGCTCAGTCTGGTGGTCACGCGCTATACCTTGATCGGCATCAAGCGCTACATCGCCATGAATGTCTCCCTGCTCAAAGGTCACTAGAAAGGCTGCCATGAAACGCTTGCTCAAAGTTGGCCTGTCCATGCTCTTGCTGGCCATGGTCCTGATCGCCATGTCGTATGCGGCGCTGCGCGCCAAGGGAATCAGCAATCCCAGCAGCGCTGCCGGCCGCGCCGTGCGCAGCGAAACGCGCCCGATTTCCGCCAACATCAACAGCATCGACCTGGCCGGCCCCATCGACCTGGTGCTGCGCCGCGGTGCCACGCCATCGATGAAGGTGAGTGGCGAACAACGCTTGCTGTCGAACGTCGCGACCAGCGCTGACGGCACCACCCTGCATATCGGCCCGAAAGGCATGCTGTTCCACCATCGCCAGCCGCTGCAGGTGGAACTGGTGCTGCCATCGCTCGCGCGCTTGGAGGTGCACGGCAACGGCGACAGCAAGATCACGGGATTTTCCGGCGACAGTTTCATCCTGGAATTGACGGGTTCGGGCGACGTCAGCTTCACGGGACGCTACAAGCAGGTACAAGCCACCGTCAACGGCAGTGGCGACCTCGACATCAATGCCGGCAACAGCGACAGCGTGGTGCTGGAAATGGTGGGTTCCGGGCGCATCGCCGCCAGCGGCAACACGAAATTCCTGCGTGCCGACCTGAGCGGCTCAGGCGATATCGATGCCGAGCACCTGGCGGCCGACAAGGCCAGCGTCAGCCTGCAAGGCTCGGGCCAGAGCACCGTCTTCGTGCGCGACGCCACCAACCTGACCTTGCGCGGCAGCGGCGACATCCACGTCCACGGCAACCCGCGCCAGCGCGATGCGCAAAAGAGTGGCTCAGGCGATATTATCTGGCATTGACTTTCTCTTCCAGCCACGCCACGGCCTGCTCGCCGGCCGCCTTGCCTTGCGCCAGGCAGGCCGTCAGCAGGTAGCCACCCGTGGGCGCTTCCCAGTCCAGCATTTCACCGGCGACAAACACGCCCGGCATGGCGCGCAGCATGCTGCCGTCGAGGCCGTCGAAGTCCACCCCGCCGGCGCTGCTGATGGCTTCATCGATGGGGCGCGGACGCTGCAAGGTGACGGGCAGCAGCTTGATGGCGGCAGCCAGTTTGGCTTCATCGGCAAAGTCCGCCGCGCCCAGGCATTCGCGCAGCAAGCCCGATTTCACGCCTTTTATTCCCAGCCGGCTTTGCAAATGGCTGGACATGGAACGGGCGCCACGCGGGCGCGTGACTTCCTCGAACACGCGTTCATGACTATGATCGGGCGCCAGATCCAGCCAGATGGTGGTGCTGCCGTCACGCGCGATCTGCTCGCGCAGCGCGGCCGACAGCGCATAAATCAGGCCGCCTTCGACGCCGCCCGCCGTGATGACACACTGCCCCTGGCGCTTGACCGTCAAGCCATCGATGTCATGCGCCGTGATGGCCACCGTGGCCAGGTGCTCGCCCGCGTAACGGCTGCTGAAATGTTCGCTCCAGTCCACGTCAAAGCCGCAATTGGCCGGCGCCAGTGCTGCCACGGTCACGCCCTGCCCTTGCAGCAACGGCACCCAGGCGCCATCGGAACCGAGGCGCGCCCAGCTGCCGCCGCCGAGCGCCAGGATCACGGCGTCGAAGGAGCGCAGGCGTTCGCCGTCCGGCGTGGCAAAGGCCAGCTGACCGTCCTGCCAGCCCGTCCAGCGGTGGCGCATGTGGAATTGCACGCCCGCTTCGCGCAAGCGGTGCAGCCAGGCGCGCAGCAAAGGCGCGGCCTTCATATCGGTCGGAAAGACGCGGTTCGAGGAACCGACGAAGGTATCGACGCCCAGGCCGTGCACCCAGTCGCGCACCTTCTGCGGGCCGAACTGGTCCAGCGCCGGTTTCACCCGGTGCGCCTGCCTGGCGTAGCGCGAGACGAAGGCCTGGTAGCCTTCCGCGTGCGTGATATTCATGCCGCCGCGTCCCGCCAGCAGGAATTTGCGGCCGACGGACGGCATGGCGTCGAACAATTCCACCTGCGCCCCCTGGTCGGCAGCCGCCTGGGCGGCCATCAGGCCGGCGGGGCCGCCGCCGATGACGGCGATGTGAAACGGAGGGGAACTGGAATGGGTCATGGCAAGCTGGAAAGACGGTGAAAACCCCGGCATTTTAGTCGAGATAAGGCCCGGGGATGGCAAGAATGCCGAAAAATGATGCATACTGCGCGGACATGCTGTCGCGATCAGTACTTTGACTTCACCAGACAACCAGACGACAAGAGGAGAAACACATGGGTGCAGGATTCTGGATTTCCCGTTATTTGCTGGCCAGTTCGATTTTATTCATCATCCTGACGGTGGTCGAGTACAGCAAGGGCACCACCAGCAACGCCGACATCCTCAGCGCGCTGGCCTGGTCGCTGGTGGCGTCGGCCATCTTCATCGGCTCGAAGTACTGGCGCCACAAGAAAGCCATCGCCTGCGCCACGTGCAGCGGGGACAAAGCAAAAACCAAGTCGTCATGAAAAAACGGCCACTTCGATGAAGTGGCCGTCTCACTGGGAAGCGGGATCAGCCTCCCGTCACGGGTGGGAAGAATGCCACCTCGTCGCCTTCCGCAATCACGGTATCGGCATCGCACATCACCTGATTATGCGCCATGCGCAGCGCACGCCCCTGCGCCAGCGCGTATTCCCAGTTGCCGCCGCGGGCGATCAGCAGGGTTCTCACCTCGCCCACCGTCAGCGGCACGGCCACTTCCAGCACTTCCTGGCCCGTGCCCACCAGCTCGCGCACGCTGGCGAAAAATCGCAGATTGATCTTCATCGATACTTCCTTAGTACAGCAATTCGTTAAACGGGATAAAACGCAGCATGTCGCCGCGCGCAATCGACAGCCCCGGCGGGCAATCGATCAAGCCGTCGCCCCACACGGTGGACGTCAGCACGCCCGAACTCTGGTTGGCGAACAGTTCCAGTTCGCCGTCCTCATTGACCTTGGCGCGTAAAAACTCGTTGCGCTTGTCCGCCTTCAGGCGTTCAAACGCGGCCGGCAGCTTGTAGCTGCGCGGCGCCAGATTGCCCGCCACGCCTTGCAGGCGCAAAATAAACGGGCGCACGAACAGCAGGAAGGTGACGAAGCTGGAGACGGGATTGCCGGGCAAGCCGACAAAGAACGCCTCCTGCACTTCGCCAAACGCCAGCGGTTTACCCGGCTTGACGGCGATCTGCCACATGTTCAGCCGCCCTTCCGCTTCCACGGCCGGCTTGATATGGTCTTCCTCGCCCACGGACACGCCGCCCGAGGTGATGATCAGGTCATTGCCCTGGGCCGCCTGGCGCAGCACGGCTTTTGTCGCTTCCAGGCTGTCTGGCACGATGCCCAGGTCCGTGATGTCGCAACCCAAATTTTCCAGCAGTCCCCGCAGGGTAAACCGGTTCGAGTTGTAGACGGCACCCGGCGCCAAAGGTTCACCGGGCATGGCCAGCTCGTCACCCGTGAAAAACACGGCGACGCGCAGCTTGCGCAGCACGGGTACCTGCGCCAGGCCCACGGAGGCGGCCAGGCCCATTTCCTGGCTGCGCAAACGCCTGCCCGCACCGAGGATGACGCCGCCGGCGCGGATATCCTCGCCCTGGCGGCGCACCCATTCGCCCGCATGCGGTACGTGGTTCACCGTCACCACGCCGTCAAGCAAGGTGCACTGCTCCTGCATCACCACACAATCGGCGCCGTCGGGCAGCAGCGCGCCGGTAAAGATGCGCGCCGCCGTCCCCGGCTGCAATGGCTGGCCCACGTGGCCGGCCGCGATGCGCTGCGACACGGGCAGGCTGGCCGCGCCGCTGGCGCAATCGCGCGCGCACACGGCATAGCCGTCCATCTGCGTGTTGTCGCGCTCGGGCACGTTCAGGGTCGACGTCTGCGCCGTGGCCAGTATGCGGCCGTTGGCGCGCATGGTATCGACCAGCTCCACTTCGGCCACCGGACGCGCCGCGCCCAGCATGAAGGCTTGCGCCTCGGCCACCGACAGCATGGGTTTGCGTGGTGCAGCCGGATCGCTCATCACAGGCCCGCTCATCACAAGCCCGTATTGGCGGCGATATACGCCTTCATCTTTTCCACGTCGGCATCCATCACGACGAACTTTTGCGGCAAGTCTTCGATGTTCTCGAAGCCGGCCGGGCGCTCGGCGTCCACGCCCAGCGCTTCCAGGATGGTTTCGTTGAACTTGGCCGCCAGCGCCGTTTCCAGCACGATCATCGGCACATTCGGCTCCAGGTGCTCGCGCGCCACCTTGATGCCGTCGGCCGTATGCGTGTCGATGGTGATGCCGTAGTCGTCGGCCACGTCGCGGATGGTGTCGAGGCGGTCCTGGTGCGTGGACTTGCCCGACTTGAAGCCATACTTGACCACCAGCTTGAATTCGTCGCCGTCGCTGCCAGGCTTGCCGGACAAATCAAAGCCGCCATGCGTTTCCACTTTCGTGAACAGGGCGCGTACACGCTCGCTGTCGCGGCCCACCAGGTCATACACGAAGCGCTCGAAGTTCGACGCTTTCGAGATATCCATCGATGGGCTGCTCGTGTGATACGTCTCGGCCGACTTGCGCACGCGGTAGACGCCCGTGCGGAAGAATTCGTCGAGCACGTCATTTTCATTCGTCGCCGCCACCAGTTTCGAGATCGGCAAGCCCATCATGCGGGCGATATGGCCGGCGCAGATATTGCCAAAATTACCAGATGGCACCGTGAACGACACTTTTTGCTCGTTGCTGGTGGTGGCCGCCAGATAGCCGCGGAAGTAGTACACCACCTGCGCCACGACACGCGCCCAGTTGATGGAATTGACGGTGCCGATCTTCTGCTTCGCCTTGAACGGCAAGTCGTTCGACACGGCTTTCACCATATCCTGGCAATCGTCGAACACGCCTTCGACGGCGATGTTAACAATGTTCGGGTCTTGCAGGCTGAACATCTGCGCCGTCTGGAAGGCGCTCATTTTCTTGTGCGGTGACAGCATGAAGACGCGGATGCCCTTCTTGCCGCGCATCGCGTATTCGGCCGCGCTGCCCGTGTCGCCCGAGGTGGCGCCGAAGATATTGAGCTCGGCGCCCGTCTTGGCCAGGGTGTATTCGAACAGGTTGCCCAGCAACTGCATGGCCATGTCCTTGAAGGCCAGGGTCGGGCCGTTCGACAGCGCCTGCAGCATCAGGGTGGTCGATCCGCCCTTGACGACGTTTTCTTCGAGCACGCGCAGCGGCGTGATGTCGGCCGCGTTTTCGCCGGCGCGGGCATTCTTGTAGACTGCCTTGGTATAGGTTTTCGCCGTCAATGCCTTCAGGTCCGCGGCCGGGATATCGGTGGCGAACTTCTTCAGGATTTCGAATGCCAGGTCGGCATACGACAATGTGCGCCAGGCGTTGAGCTCGGCACCAGTGACTTGCGGGTAGTGTTCAGGGAGATACAGTCCGCCATCGGGGGCCAGGCCGCCCAGGAGGATGTCGGAGAATTGCTGCAAAGATGACTGTTGCGACTGCGATGGCGCTGTATCAGCGCGGGTAGACACGTAATGCATAGATTTGAAGAGTCCAGTTGAGCTGAGTGCGGTTGATCATGAATGGCAGCGGATATTATAGTGCCAGCCGCTCCCCAAGGCGAATCCGTCGCGTTTGGCCGGGCGCCACCCGCCCGGCCCGGGGGGCGTCTGTTGTCAAACGACACACCTTGTCGCACGGCAACTGTATCATGGCCGCTTTCCAGACTACGCGGGCGCCCCAGCCCGCCCACGACGACCATGCCACAGCTCATCGACCATATCGACGCGATCGCACGCCAGCGGCAGCGTGCCGTGCTGTACCTGGAGTTCCACCCAAAAAGCCACGAAGAGTCGCGCCTCTACCGCCATGACGACGATGCCGTGCGCAGCAGTATGCTCGACTGGTTTGACGCGCAGGCGATCGCCTGGCAGCCTTGCGGTCCCTACGCCGAACTGTCGGGCTTTTCGTCGTGGCGCGGCCAGATCTGCTTCGAGCTGCCGTATGACGAAACGCTGCCCGCGTATTGCCAGCTGCGGGACTACCTCGAGCATGCGGACGGCAGCATGCACCATGCGGGCGTGCGCTTCTACCTGCTCACCCTCGATCTCGCCATGCAGAACGCGGCCCATGACGAACCCGGCTTCTGGGACCGCTGGGCGCAAGACCTGTAGGCCCGCCTCCGCCCCCCGTTTTTTCAACACAGCAATGAACAGGAATACCACATGAAGCGTGACGATTTTCTCAAGCAGGACGATGTACGGGGCTTTATCGACTGGCTGGCGGCCGAACTGCCGGTCAAGCCCTTTCACCTGAAGATGGCGCGCAGCCGCTTCGTGCCGGGCGGCCTGGACGTGCAGGCGACGGGCCTGGAAGCGGTGCTGGGCCACTATGTGTGGAGCACGCGATGGACCGATGCGCAAGGCAAGGCTGTCGTCTCGGGCAACTGGCACGAGACGCGCGCCTCGCTGGCCGTGCTGCGCAACTGGCTGAAGACCGCCATCGCGCGGCAAGATGAAGACCAGGCGCTGGCGGCCTGCCTGGCCATCCTCGAATGGGGCGGCGTGCGCGGCGCCGTCGTCTTCCTCAAGCGCCTGCACGCGCAAGGCCGCCTGGTCACCTATTTCACGCGCCTGGCGCCATTGATGTCACTCGACTCGGACGCTTCGCTCGATGCGCTCGATACGGATAGCGTGGAGCGCTTCGATGCGGGCCTGACCAAGATCCACGCCCTGTTTGATGACAGCGGCTCGCCCATCTACGACAGCCGCGTGGGCGCGGCGATGGCCATGCTGTACGCGCAATGCCGCAGCCAGGCGGGCAAGAAGCTGGCAAAAAAACACTGGCTGGCCTTCCCCTCGGGCGCCGCGCGTGGCAAGCAAATCCGCAATCCCAAGGGAATCGACAGCGGCTTTGCCGGCGCACCGCAATTCTTTGGCAAGGCCGTGTCGTGCCAGGACTGGGCGCAATGGCAGGTCAGGCTGGGCTGGATCCTGCGCGCCGTGCTGGAACAGTGCGACTGGTTCAAGGCGGACAGCGCCGACATGGCCGCCCGCTGCCATGCCTTCGAAGCGTGTTTGTTCATGCTGGGGTATGACTTGCGGTGTTTTGCTGCGACACGCGTCCCGGAAGCGGTAGCCGTCGCAGCGCCGGTCGAGGAAGACGAGGTGCCGCAATTTGGCTGGGTGCCAACTGGCTGTTCCTTTGAAAAAGTCCTCCCCCTGTACGCACAGTTCCGCCGTGGCAAGGAAAAAGACGATCTTGCCACTTTTGCCCAGTGGTATATCAGGACTCAGGGTGCCGCGCTGAAAACAGCCTATGCCTACTGTTTTCCATATTCAGAAAGCGAATTTGACCTATTTGGCAGTAACGAAGAGCGTCTGAATGACGTTTTGGCCGGTGGCAAGAGCGGGCTGTATGCCGCGGTGGCCAGTACGCAGCCTTTTGTAGAAAGCGCCGAGCGGGAACAAATCTGCCTGGTCGACGCCCTGCTGGTCGGACGCACAGCCGATATGCCGGCTCCGGTGCGCACAGCCTGGCTGCTGAAAAAAGGCTATGCGGGAACGAAAAGTGCTGCCGGCACCCTGATGACGGTCGGACGCCAGGTCGGCCGTCATTTCGGCCTGCTCGACAAGGATAACAGGCCTACCGCCTTCTACCACGAGTACTTCGGCGATTGCATGCGCGAGCCTTAAGTCAAAAAATCAGGCGCCCGTGCTGGCGCATGCGCCTGATTTGCGCCACACTGGTGTTTGTCGGCCCGCTTCCGGGCCATTCATGGAACCGGCCATGTCGCTGAGTAAAAAACCGTATCTGCAAAGCGCCGCGCTGCGCCACGACGCCGTCGTCGACCTGGACCACTATCCGTTCACCATCCCCGCCATCCGCGACTTCGTGCACATGGACTTCCACCCTGATGTGACGTTTTTCGTGGGCGAAAATGGCAGCGGCAAATCGACCATGCTCGAAGCGCTGGCCGTGGGACTGGGTTTCGGCAAGGATGGCGGCACGCGCAATGTGCGCATCGCCCTGCCGTCGGACGAGGAATCGGGCTTGCATGCGCACCTGCGCCTGAGCAAGAGCTACAAAAAACCGGATGACAGTTATTTTTTGCGCGCCGAGAGCTTTTTCAATGTCGCCACCTACATGGACGACATGCCCGAGTACCTGGGCAGCTACGGCGGCAAGTCGCTGCACGCGCAATCGCACGGCGAAGCGTTCATGGCGACCCTGATCAACAAGCTGCGGGGCAAGGGACTGTATCTGCTGGACGAGCCCGAGGCGGCTCTGTCGCCCAGCCGCCAGATGGCGGCATTATCGGTGATCCACCAGCTGGTGCAGGACGACTCGCAGCTGATCATCGCCACCCACTCGCCCATCCTGCTGGCCTACCCGAACGCGAAAATCCTCAGTTTTACGGGCGGCGGCATCCATGAAGTGGCGTATGAAGATACGGAACACTATGCTGTCACGCGCGATTTTCTGAACCACTACCCGAGAAGGCTGGAGCAGCTGTTTGAGGAGGAGTGAAGACCACCCCAAAGACAGAATCCGGGGTCGGACCCTGAGGGACTCGGCGTCCCCGTCCGACCCCAGTCCTTGCCGTTGGGGTATTTGGCTGATGCTCAGCAAGCGGCGTGATTGACGGTAATCACATGCACGGCCAGCCCGCCCAAGGACGTTTCCTTGTACTTGTCCTGCATGTCCGCGCCCGTCTGGCGCATGGTTTCGATGACTTCGTCGAGGCTGACGAAGTGCGTGCCGTCGCCCTTCAGCGCCAGCGAGGCGGCCGTAATCGCTTTCACGGCGCCCATGCCATTGCGCTCGATGCAGGGAATCTGCACCAGGCCGCCGATGGGGTCGCAGGTCATGCCCAGGTGGTGCTCGATGCCGATTTCGGCCGCGTTCTCGATCTGTTCATTCGTGCCGCCCAGGGCAGCCACCAGGCCGGCGGCCGCCATGGCGCAGGCCACACCCACTTCGCCCTGGCAACCCACTTCGGCGCCCGAGATCGAGGCATTGCGTTTGCACAACATGCCGATGGCAGCCGCCGTCAGCATGAAACGGCGCACGCCGCCGACCGGGTCGCTGGGGCGGCAATCCTGCGCGTAGTAGCGCAGCACGGCCGGGATGATGCCGGCGGCGCCGTTGGTCGGGGCAGTGACCACACGGCCGCCAGCCGCATTTTCTTCGTTGACGGCCATCGCGTACAGGCTGACCAGGTGCACGGCGTCGTGCGGCAAGTCGTTGGCGCGGTTGTCCGACGCCTTCGCTTCCTGCGCCAAACGCCATAATTTGGCGGCGCGGCGCTTCACGTTCAAGCCGCCCGGCAGGTTGCCCGTCGTTTCCAGGCCGTGCGCGATGCAGTCGCGCATGACGTGCCAGATGCGGTCCAGGCCTTCATTGAGTTCCGTCTCGCTGCGCTTGACGCACTCGTTCGCGCGCAGCATTTCCGGGATCGACAGGCCGCTTTCCACGCCATGCGCCAGCAACTGCTGCATGGTGTCGAAGGGGAAGACGACCCGCGCGCTGGCGGCCGATTCCACCGCCGCTTCCGCCTGCGCTTCGCCTGCCTCGCGGATAAATCCGCCGCCGATCGAGTAATACACCTTGTCGACGCGGCTGCCGTCCGCCAGTTTCAGCGTAAAACGCATGCCGTTCGGGTGCTCGGGCAGGGATTCGCTCTTGTGCCAGATCAAGCCCGTGGCGGCCGTAAACGGCACCACGTGCGTGCCCAGCAGCGCGATTTCGCCGGCCGCCTCGATGGCGGCCAGCTTGCCGTCGACCGCATCGGGCGCCACGTCTTGCGGCGTTTCGCCCATCAAGCCCAGAATGACGGCCTTGTCCGTGGCATGGCCCACGCCCGTCAGCGCCAGCGAGCCATACAGGGCCACCTCGACGCCCACTACCTGGTCCAGCGGACCGTATTCGACCAGAAAACGCCGCGCCGCCACCATCGGCCCCACCGTGTGGGAACTCGACGGCCCGATGCCGATCTTGAACAGGTCAAATACGCTCATATCCATGTAGTGTCTCTTTAATTAGTATGTTTTTATGAATGCTTGTGTGGGACTCAGGCTGCCTTGGCGGCATGGCCCACGTCGACATTGGCCAGCATGTCGGTGACCATCTGCTCGATGCCGATCTGCGCCTTCCAGCCCCAGTCCGCGCTGGCCTTGCTGTCGTCCAGGCTTTGCGGCCAGCTGTCGGCGATGGCCTGGCGGCTGTCCGGTTTGTAGCTGATCTTGAAGTCCGGCACCATGTGCACGATGGCCTTCGCCAGTTGCTCGGGGTTGAACGACACGCCGGCCACATTGTAGGACGAACGAATCTTGATCTGCGACACAGGAGCATCCATCAGTTCGATGGTGGCGCGGATGGCATCGGGCATGTAAATCATCGGCAAGGTGGTCGTCGCATCGAGGAAGCAGTCATAGCGCTCGCCGCGCAAGGCCGCGTGGAAGATGGCAATCGCGTAATCGGTGGTGCCGCCGCCCGGAGGCGACTTGTAGCTGATGATGCCCGGGTAGCGGATGCTGCGCACGTCCACGCCATACTTGTTGAAGTAGTACTCGCACAGGCGCTCGCCGGCCAGCTTGCTGATACCGTACATCGAGGTCGGGTCCATCACCGTCATTTGCGGGGTGTTCACTTGCGGCGTGTTCGGGCCGAAGGCGGCAATCGACGATGGCCAGAAGATGCGCAGCGGTTTGCCCGCCTCGCCCCGCTCGCGCGCCAGTTCCAGGATATTGAGCAAACCATCCATGTTCAGGCTCCACGCCTTCAACGGCGCCGCTTCGCCCGTGGCCGACAGCATGGCCGCCAGCTGGTACACCTGGGTGATGCCTTCATCGGCGATGAGCTTCGCCAGGCCGTCCTTGTCCAACACATTCAATTGCGCGTAGCGCCTGGCCTGGTACAGGTTATGCGTGCCGATGTCGCTGGCGATGACGTTGTCCGCGCCATGCTGCTGCGCCAGCGCGCCCACCAATTCACTACCGATTTGGCCGTTTGCGCCGATGACTAAGATGCGTTCCATGCTATTTTCCTGAATTCTTGTTAGTTGATAGTGGTGGTCAGCAGACCAAGTTCCTTGCCGGCCTGCTCGAAGGCGGCCAGCACTTGCACCAGCTGTTCGCGGGTGTGGGCGGCGGATAGCTGCACGCGCACCCTGGCCTGGCCCATCGGCACGACCGGATAGAAGAAGCCCGTCACCAGCACGCCCAGGTCATACAGGCGGGCGGCAAACTTCTGCGCCACGGGAGCGTCGAACAGCATCACGGGAACCACCGGATGGGTGCCCGGCTTGATGGTAAAGCCGATGCGCTCGATCTCGCTGCGGAAGAAAGCCGTGTTTTCATGCAGGCGGTCGCGCAGTTCCGTCGACTTGGCCAGGCGTTCCAATACCGATAGCGATGCGCCGGCGATCGATGGCGCCAGCGTGTTGGAGAACAGATAAGGGCGCGATTTCTGGCGCAGCGTGTCGATGACTTCCTTGCGCGCCGAGGTAAAGCCGCCCATGGCGCCGCCCAGGGCCTTGCCCAGCGTGCCCGTGATGATGTCGATGCGACCCATCACATTGTGGTGTTCGTGCGTGCCGCGGCCCGTCGCCCCCATGAAACCGGAAGCGTGGCACTCGTCGATCATCACCAGCGCGCCGTACTTGTCGGCCAGGTCACAGATCTTGTCGAGTTGCGCAATCGTGCCATCCATCGAGAACACGCCGTCCGTGACGATGACTTTATGGCGCTTGCCTGCGGCGACGACCGCTTGCAGTTGCACTTCCAGGTCGGCCATGTCGTTATGCAGGTAGCGGTAGCGGCCAGCCTTGCACAAGCGGATGCCGTCGATGATGGACGCGTGGTTCAGCGCGTCGGAAATGATGGCGTCGTTTTCGTCGAACAGGGGCTCGAACACGCCGCCGTTGGCGTCGAAGGCGGCCGCGTACAAAATCGTGTCATCCATGCCCAGGAAGCTGGAAATGGCTTGTTCGAGTTCCTTGTGCACGGTTTGCGTGCCGCAGATGAAGCGCACGGACGACAGGCCGTAGCCGTATTTTTGCGTGGCGGCGATGGACGCTTCCTGCGTCTGCAGGTCGCCCGACAGGCCCAGGTAGTTGTTCGCACACATATTGATCAGAGTACGGCCATCGTCGCACACCACTTCAGCGCCCTGGCGCGAGGCGATCACGCGCTCGGACTTGTACAAGCCCTGTTGGCGCAGTTGATCGAGATTCTGTTGCAGACCGCTGAAAAAGGTGTTCTTCGCTTGCTCGCTCATGATGATCCTTGTGTGTCCCTGTTGTATGCCTGTTGGCTGTATGGGCCGCCGCTTGACCGGCGCGCGCCATATGCTGTACCGTGAAGCGCTGTTTGAAGTCTACACGTTTCCGTGCTTCTCCTCAAAATCCACTATTTCGAACTGAAATTCAATATAGTGGATATTACCCAAGCCTATTGAACTTTGCAAGCCACCTGCCGATGAAAACCAGCGTTTCGACCAATTCTCCCCCTGAAGTGGGTGCCACCCTGCAACGGCTGCGCCTGGCGCGCGGCCTGACACTCGAGGATTTGTCGCGCATCGCGGGCGTCTCGAAGTCCATGCTGTCGCAAATCGAGCGCGAAAAAGCCAATCCCACCATCGCCATCACGTGGCGCCTGGCCAACGCCCTGGGCGTGCAGATCGGCGAATTGCTGTCCAGCGCGGAAAAGGCCGTGGAAACCATCCGCATCACGGACGCCCATGAAACCCCCACCCTGCCCGGCGACCATGCGGGCTACGTGCTGCGCATCCTGGGACCGATGGAACTGGCGGGTAAATATGAATGGTATGAAGTGACCCTGGCGCCGGGCGGCGAACTGGCGTCGCAGCCGCACGATCCAGGCACCACCGAGCATTTGACGGTGATCCACGGTAACCTGGAGTTGGAAGTGGGCACGGCGAAGAAAAAGGTCAAGAATGGCGGCACGGCGCGCTATCCGGCGGACCAGCCGCATACCATCCGCAATCTTGGAAAAACCGAGGGCAAGGCGCTGCTGGTGGTCATACACAGGTAATAAGCCCAAGGGCAAGAACTGGGGTCGTACCCTCAGGGTACGACCCCGGCGGCAGTGGGGTTCAAGTCAGGCACTGCATTCTCCAGTGCGCAATAAGCCCCTTTCCTCATGCTAAGATTTTAGAATAGACAAGATTTCCAGGCCTGGATGTCTTCGCAGAGCGTCGCGGCACATCCCGGCTCGTCCCTCCGCCACACCGCGCGCGGCACCCAGGCCTCCACCGCCTACACGGAGCCACAGCGATGACCATTTCCGACAGCACCACCACCTTCCACAACAAGCAAGTCGTCCAGTACGACCCTGACTTGCCCTTCGACGCATCACCCGGCATCGTCTACCGTTTGTCGCTCGAGTATGACGACGAGCGCAAGATGGAGGAGCTGATCGCCGGCTTCCTCGACAAGGCGGACAAGAACACACTTGACGCGCTGATCATCGGCATGTGGGGCGACCCGTACGAATCGGGCGCCGACGAAGTGATGGCCGCGCTGATCGCCCAGGCGCCACAGCTGCCCAACTTGCGCGCCCTGTTCATCGGCGACATGACATACGAGGAATGCGAAATCTCGTGGATCGTGCAAGGCAGCTACAAGCCCCTGCTGGACGCCTTCCCGCTGCTGGAAGAACTGCGCATCCGCGGCGGCAATGAGCTCGTCATCGAACCGTTCGCCCACCAGCACCTGCGTCGCTTCACCATCGAAGCGGGCGGCCTCGATCAAAAAATCGCCGAGGCGCTGGCGCAATCGAGCATGCCGCAGCTGGAACACCTGGAACTGTGGCTGGGCACGGACGACTATGGTTTCTCGGGCGACGTGGACCTGTACCGCAAGGTGCTGGCGCAGCTGACCGTGCCGACCCTGCGCTACCTGGGCTTGCGCGACGCGGAGATCGCAGACGACCTGGCCGTCTGGCTGGCGGAAGAACCGCTGGTGGCGCAGCTCGACACGCTCGACCTGTCGCTGGGCACCATCGGCGACCTGGGCGCCGTGGCCATACTCAATCACACGCAGCTGGGCAAGTTGAAGCGCCTGGACCTGTCGCACCATTACATTTCCGAGGAAAACCAGGCGAAACTGAAGGCGCTGCCCTTCGAGGTGGTGCTGGACGACCCGCAGGAAGCCGACGAAGACGACGGCGAAAGCTACCGCTACGTGGCTGTTGGCGAATAGGCGGAGTTTTATCCTTTGCTGATGCCTCTCACCCTGCTGGCGACACAAGGCAGCAAGCGCGTGCGCCTGATGCAGGCGGCGCGCGCGCAACTGCGCCTGCCGCCCGCGCAAGTGCTGGAATGGCGCGACTGGCTGGCGCAACCGGCGCTGCTGGAGCACGTATTACGCCAGCCAGGCATACTAAAAATCGAACCGCCCGGCGACGATCCTGCCGCACATTTGCTCTTGCTGCAGGCGGGCTGCCGCTTGCTGGGCCGCGCTCCCGTGCGCGTGCCCGATCACGGCGAGCTGCTGGCCATGGATGCCTGGTTTGCCGGTTTTACGTCGGCCATGGCATCCCTGACGGCGCAACTGGCTGATTTACCGCAGGCGCGCGTGGTCAATGCGCCTGGCGAAATCAGCCTCATGACGGACAAACTGGCCTGCCAGCGCCACCTGGAGACGCACGGCGTGCCCATACCTGCCTTGCTCGGCCCTGTGCACGGCTACGAGCATCTGCAGTCGCTGCTGCATGCGCATGACATTGACCGCGTGTACCTGAAACCGCGCTACGGCTCGTCCGCGTCCGGCGTCATCGCCTACCGCAGGAACAAGACTGGCCGCCAGCAAGCCACCACCTCGGCCGCCTTGCAGCATGGGGACGGCGCGGCGCGTCTGTTCAACGTCAAGCGCATGGCGAGCTACGAATCCGAACACGACATCGCGGCCCTCGTCGACGCGCTGGCCGCGCAACAGCTGTATGCGGAAGCGTGGCTGAACAAGCCGCGCTGCGGCGACAGCCATTACGACCTGCGCGTCGTGACCCTGGCCGGCCAGCCCGCGCACCGCGTGGCGCGCATCGGCAACCGGATGATGACCAATCTGCACCTCGACAACCGGCGCGGCGCCGCGGCCGGCCTCTTGAACGCAGCCGACCTGGCCGCGCTGGAGCAAACCGCCGCCCTGGCCGCGCGCGCCTTCCCCGCCAGCCACGTGACGGGCTACGACCTCGTGGTGCGCCACGGTCAGGCCCGCGTGCTGGAAGCGAACGCCTTCGGCGACCTGCTGCCCGGCCTTCTCTGGCAAGGCATTGATACTTACACGGCGCAACTGGTCCATGCTTAAAGAAACACCAGCCATCCCCGACATGCACGCCATCGTCGGCAGCCACGACATCGTCTTCCTCACGCTCGACACCCTGCGCTTTGACGTGGCGCAAGCGCTGTACCAGGCGGGCGAACTGCCCGTGCTGGGACGTTTTTTACCACCGGGCGGCTGGGAACAGCGCCACTCGCCCGCCACGTTCACGTATGCGGCGCACCAGGCCTTCTTCGCCGGATTTTTGCCCACGCCGGCCGCGCCGGGCCGCCACCCGCGCCTGTTCGCTTCCGCCTTCGCGGGCAGCGAAACCACGTCGCCGCACACGTTCGCGTTCGAGCAAGCGGATCTGCCCGCCGCGCTGGCCGCGCGCGGCTACCGCACCATCTGCATCGGCGGCGTGGGCTTCTTTAATAAACAGACGGCGCTGGGCTGCGTGCTGCCGTCGCTGTTCCAGGAAAGCCACTGGAGCGCGGGCATGGGCGTGGCCAGCCGCCACTCGACGCAAAAGCAGGTGGCGCTGGCCATAGCCCGCCTGGCGGACGGCGCGCAACGCACCTTTTTATTCATCAACGTGGCCGCCCTGCACACGCCGAACCGCGCCTACCTGCCCGGCTGCCGCGCAGATAACCTGGACAGCCATGCGGCGGCCCTGCGCTATGTCGACAGCGCGCTGGCGCCATTGTTTGCCGCCTGCGCCGCGCGCGCGCCCACGTTTGCCATCGTCTGCTCGGATCACGGCAGCGCGTATGGCGAAGACGGCTACCGGGGCCATAGAGTGGCCCATGACAGCGTGTGGAACGTGCCGTATGCGCACTTCTTCATCGCCCCCGATACCGATACACCTCCCAAGGAATCTCCACCGTGAACCCAGCCGAACAACCTGGCACCCTGGCGCAGCGCATGCGCCACACGCCCTACCAGGCGTATTCCTATTCGTATCCGCACAAGGCGGCCTACCGCGCCTTGCCGCAGGCGGCGCCGCTGGCGCCCCTGTGGGCGCAGCAAGACCGCTCCGCCCTGTTCGCGTATATCCATATTCCGTTTTGCGAAATGCGCTGCGGCTTTTGCAACCTGTTCGCCATGGCCCGTCCAAGCGCAGACATGGTGGAGCGCTATGTGCGGCAAGTGCTGGTGCAGATGCGCGCCCTGGCCGGCGCGCTGGGCGAACGGCGCTTCGCCCGCTTCGCGCTGGGCGGCGGCACGCCCACCTATCTGTCGCCCGCGCAGCTGGACACCTTGCTGTGCGGCGCGCGCGACATCCTCGGCATCGACCTGCAAACCACGCCGGCCGGCATCGAGGCGTCGCCCGAAACCATCACGGCGGAGCGCCTGACCGTCTGCCGTGCGCATGGCATCGACCGGGTCAGCCTGGGCATCCAGAGCTTTGCCTCCGGCGAGATGCGCGCACTGGCGCGGCCCCAGCAAAACGCCACCGTCCATCACGCCATCGGCCTGATACGCGCTGCCGGCTTTCCCACCCTGAACCTGGACCTGATCTACGGCATCGCGGGGCAAACCGTGGCCAGCCTGCTCGCTTCCATCGACAGCGCGCTGACGTTTGCGCCCGAGGAAATCTATCTGTATCCGCTGTACGTGCGCGAGCAGACGGGTCTTGGAAAAGTGGCGCGCCGCCAGGGCGCGCAATCGCTCAATCCCATCATGCTGGCGCAGGATGGCGACAGCCGCCTGGTCCTGTACGCGGCCGCGCGCGACCATTTGCGCGCGCAGGGCTATGAGCAGGTCTCGATGCGCATGTTCCGCGCCCCGCATGCGCCGGAACAGAACGGTCCCTCGTACTGCTGCCAGAATGACGGCATGCTGGGCCTGGGCGCGGGCGCCCGCTCCTACACTTCGCGCCTGCACTACTCCAGCGAGTACGCAGTGGCGCGCACGGACACCATCAACATCATCGACAACTACCTGGCGCTCGATGCAGCGCGCTTCGCGCAGGCCGAACACGGCTACCAGCTCGATGACGAAGAACAGCGCCGGCGCTACGTGATCCAGTCGCTGCTGACCGAGCCGGGCCTGGACCGCGACGCCTACGCGGCGCGCTTCGGCTCTCGCTGCGAAGCAGACTTGCCGCAGCTGGCCGAGCTGCACGCGCTGGAATTGGTGCAAGAGGATGGCCCGTTGCTGCGCCTGAACGACCGGGGCTACAGCTACGCCGACACCATCGGCCCCTGGCTGGCCTCCGATACGGTGCGCGCGCTGATGGCCGAAGGCGGCCAGGCGTGCTGACAGCGCAAGCAGCAACGCTATCCCTGCTGTACCGCAGCACGCTATCGAGTTGCAATTACGCCTGCGGCTACTGCCCGTTCGCCAAGAAGCGCGACAGCCGCGCCGCGCTGACCCGCGACGCGCGCGAAGTGGCGCGTTTTACGGACTGGGTGGCGGCGCAGGATCGGAACATCAGTGTGCTGTTCACGCCCTGGGGCGAAGCGCTGGTGCGGCGCCACTACCGCGCGGCCATGCAAACCCTGGCAGCCTTGCCGCACGTGCGCCAGGTGGCGCTGCAAACGAATCTGTCCGGCCCATTGATCTGGCTGGAGAACATGGACGGGCTGGACAAGATCGGCCTGTGGTGCACCTACCACCCGGACCAGACGACCCTGGCCCGCTTTCTCGCACGCTGCGCGCGCCTGGACGCCATGGGCGTGCGCTATTCCGTCGGCGTCGTGGCGATGACTGAACACCTGGATGCCATCCGCGCCCTGCGCGCGGCCCTGCCGGCCCACATCTACCTGTGGCTGAACGCGTACGACCGGCGCGGCCCCGGCTACTACACAGTGGAAGACCTGGCCTGGCTGGACGCCGTCGACCCGTGGTTCGCGCAAAACCGGCGTCCGTCTCCCTCGCGCGGCAAGCCGTGCCAGGCGGGCGAAGCGTCGCTGTCCGTCGATGGCGATGGCGAACTGGCGCGCTGCCACTTCGTGCCCGAGCGGCTGGGGAATCTGTACGTGGATGACCTGGCGGACATGCTGCAGGAGCGCGCCTGCCCGCGCTTCAAGTGCGACTGCTATATCGGCTATGCGCAGCGCAAGGATTTGCCATTTCAGGCGGTGTTTGGGGAAGGGGTGCTGGTGAGGATAGCCCCAATGCAAATACCGGGGTCGTACCCTGAGGGTACGACCCCGGTTTCTGCTTCGGGTTAAAAGGTTACGGCGAGATTACTGCGCCGCCACCTTGGCCGGCTCCGGTGCCGCGACTGGCGTCATCTTCAACGAACGGCTGAGGAAGCCCCAGCGATCGGCCACTTCCTCGATCTGCTTGGTCGTCGGCTTGCCGGCGCCATGGCCCGCCTTGCTGTCGATGCGGATCAGCACGGGTGCCGCGCCGCCTTGCGCTGCCTGAGCGGCGGCGGCGAACTTGAAGCTGTGGGCGGGCACGACGCGGTCGTCATGGTCGGCCGTGGTGATCATGGTGGCTGGATAGCAGCCGCCCGCCTTCAGGTTGTGCAGCGGCGAGTATTTCACCAGCGCCTTGAATTGCTCGGCGTCGTCCGACGAACCGTAGTCAGGCACCCAGCCCCAGCCCACGGTGAACTTGTGGAAGCGCAACATGTCGAGCACGCCCACTTGCGGAATCGCTGCCGCGAACAGGTCCGGACGCTGCGTCATGGCCGCGCCCACCAGCAGGCCGCCATTGCTGCCACCGCCGATCGCCAGTTTCGATGGCGAGGTGACCTTGTTATCCACCAGCCACTGTGCCGCGCCGATGAAATCGTCGAACACGTTTTGCTTGTTCAGCTTGGTGCCAGCCTGGTGCCAGGCTTCGCCGTATTCGCCGCCGCCGCGCAGGTTGGCCATCACGTAGACGCCGCCCATTTCCACCCAGGCAAGATTCGCCACGGAGAAGCTAGGAGTGAGCGAAATATTGAAGCCGCCATAGCCGTACAGATAGGTCGGGTTGGAGCCGTCGAGCTTCATGCCTTTTTTCGAGACGATGAACATCGGCACCTTGGTGCCATCGCGGCTGGTGAAGAATTGCTGGCGCGTTTCAAAGGCGTTCGGGTCGAAATCGACCTTCGGCTGGCGGTACACGCTGCTCTTGCCCGATTTCATGTCGTAGCGGTAGATGGTCGCCGGCGTCGTAAAACTGGTAAACGAATAGAACGTTTCCGTGTCGCCACGTTTACCGGCAAAGCCGCCGGCCGAACCGATGCCCGGCAAGGCCACTTCGCGCACCAGCTTGCCGTTCAGGCCGACGATCTTGATTTGCGTTTGCGCATCTTTCAAGTAGTCGAGCACCAGCTGGTTGTTGATCAGGTTGACGGCAACCAGGGTTTCCGCGCTTTGCGGTACGATCTCTTTCCAGTCGGCAGGCGCAGGTTTGCGCGTATCGATGGCGATCACGCGCGATTTTGGCGCCTTGTTGTCCGTCTTGAAGAAGAATACGGGGCCGTCATTGTCGATGAACGAGTAGGACGCGTCGAACGCTTCCAGCAAGCCCACGACCTTGGCGTTCTTCTGGCGCAAATCCTTGTAGAAGACGCGGTTCTTGCGTTCCGTGCCCTGCGTGGCCGTGATGATCAAATAATTGCCGTCGTCGCTGACGGTGCTGCCGCCAAAGGCCCATTCCTTCTGGTCGGGACGGTCGAAGACCAGCACGTCGTCGCTTTGCGGCGTGCCGATCTTGTGGAAATACAATTTCTGGAAGTAATTGATATCGGCCAGCTTGGTTGCTTCGTTCGGCGCGTCATAGCGGCTGTAGAAGAATCCCTTGTTGTCCTTGGTCCATGAGGCGCCCGAGAACTTGGCCCACTTGATGTGGTCCGTCAAATCCTTGCCCGATTCGATGTCGCGTACTTTCCACTCGTTCCAGTCGGAACCGGAGGCGGAGGTGGCATACGCCAGGTACTTGCCGTTCGGGCTGATCGAAGTGCCGGCCAGCGCCACCGTGCCATCGGTGGACAGGGTGTTCGGGTCGAGCAGCAGACGCGGCTCGTCCGTCAGTTTTTTCACCGTGTACAGCACGGCCTGGTTCTGCAAGCCGTCGTTGCGGCTGTAGAAGTAGCGGCCGCCCTGCTTCGTTGGCGTAGAGAAACGCTCATAGTTCCACAGCTTGGTCAGGCGCTGCTTGATCGCGGCGCGCTCGGGGATGGTGCCCAGGTACGACTGCGTCAGCTTGTTTTGCGCCGCCACCCAGTCGCCCGTCTCGGCGCTGTTGGCGTCTTCCAGCCAGCGATAGGGGTCGGCGATGGTGGTGCCGAAATAGCTGTCTTGCTGGTCGACTTTTTTGCTGACCGGATACGTCACGGTGGCGCCATCGCCGGCCGGGCAGGATTGTGCCAGGGCATTGCCACCGAAAGCGGCCAGCAAGCTGAATATGAGGGTTGCACTACGTAATTGCATGGGTTGTTGTCTCATTGTTGGATGTCGAAGAAAGCAGGCCGGTCACACTCACGCTGCGGCTGCCCATGTTGACTTTCGCCAAGAGAAATCATAGCGCGGATTGCCACTTTTAAAGCACAGTTATCTGATCAATTTGCCGTCTTTTGTTTGGGCAATTTGCACGAATCGCCGTGATAAATCGCGTTTTTGGCGAGAATCGGCAAACTGACGGGCAGGCAAGAAACATTATCAAAAGCTAATACGTTTCATCAAGCCGTCATAAATCTTCCTTACCATAGGTAACATGTTCATGGCCCGTCCAGAGGCCGTGCCGCCACATCCTCCTATGCACACTCTCGCCCTCCCTTCCACCACCGCCGCGCCGCCCGGCGCGATGCCATCGAATGTGGCTTACCTGAAGCCGCCGTCTGCCCCCATGTCCATCGAAGGAACGGATGCCTTGCACGATATCCTGGCAGGCCGCAAGCTCAGCGCCCTGTTCCAGCCCATCATCCACATGCACAGCGGCGACATCATCGGTTACGAAGGCTTGATACGGGGGCCGTCCGACAGTCCCCTGCACGCGCCGATGAATCTGTTCAAGGTGGCGCGCGCGCATGACCTGACCCTGGAAGTGGAACACCTGTGCCGGCAAGTGGTGCTGGAACGCTTTGCCGAATTGCAGTTGCCCGGAAAACTGTTCCTCAACGTCAGCCCTGAATGCTTGCTGCTGCGCAATGCGCGCCATGGCGAAACCCTGGAATACATCGAGCACATCGGCATCAATCCGGACCGGGTCATCATCGAGCTGACGGAAAACCAGCCCACCTACGATTACGAGCTGATGCGCGAAGCGGTGCTGCACTATCGCAACATGGGTTTCCAGATCGCCATCGACGACCTGGGCGAAGGCTTTTCCAGCCTGCGCCTGTGGTCGGAATTGCGCCCGGAATACGTGAAGATCGACATGCATTTCATCCAGGGCATCAATCATGACCCCGTGAAACTGCAATTCGTGCGCTCGATCCAGGAAATCGCGGAAAAATCGGGTACCCTGGTGATCGCCGAAGGGATCGAGGCGCAAACGGAATTGCTGGTCTTGCGCGACCTGGGCGTGGCCTTCGGACAAGGCTATCACCTGGGCCGGCCCAATGCCGTGCCGGCGCGCGCCCTGCCGGCCGAAGTGGTGCAGGCGCTGGGACGCAACGGCGTGGCCGTGTATCCGCAGCGCAGCAGCCTGGAAAAGAACGGCGCCAGCATCCGCAAGCTGCTGAACAAGGTGGCGGCCGTCTCGCCGCAACTCAATAATAACGAGGTGTACGATATCTTCCTGAAGGAACCAAAGCTGATGATCATCCCCGTCGTCGATGACGGCGTGCCGCTGGGCCTGATCAGCCGCTTCGAGATGATCGACCACTTCGCCCGCCCCTACCAGCGCGAACTGTATGGCAAGAAATCGTGCAGCCTGTTCATGGATGCCACGCCCCTGATCGCCGACCACGAGACGAGCTTGCAGGAACTCAGCTACACCATGGTGCAGTCCGACGCCCACCACCTGTTCAACGGTTTCATCATCACCGAGCACGGCCGCTACCTGGGCATGGGCACGGGACACGACCTGATGCGCGAAATCACCCAGATGCAGATCAATGCGGCCCGCTACGCCAACCCGCTGACGCAACTGCCTGGCAACGTGCCCATCAACGAGCATATCGACCGTTTATTGCACAGTGGCAGCCGCTTCTGGGTCTGCTATTGCGACCTCGACCACTTCAAGCCCTTCAACGACGTGTACGGTTATCGCAAGGGCGACGACGTGATCCAGCTGACGGGAGAAATCCTCAGCGGCCATTGCGACCCGAACCGCGACTTCATCGGCCACATCGGCGGCGACGATTTCATGATCCTGTTCCAGAGCGAAGACTGGGAAACGCGCTGCCAGGCCATACTGGAGCGCTTTGCCGCCGCCATCCTCGCCTATTACAGCACGGGCGACTGCGAACGGGGCGGCTACATCAGCGAAGACCGGCAAGGCAAGAAAGTGTTTTACTCGTTGATCAGCCTATCGCTGGGCGTCATCAAGGTCGAGGCGCACCAGTACTACACGCACCATCAGATTGCCACGCAGGCGGCGGAAGCGAAGAAGCAGGCGAAGAAAATCCACGGCAACAGCCTGTTCCTGGACCGGCGGCAAGGCACGAGCGTGGTGCGCGTGGATGCGTAGCCAGGGGAATAGTCAGAAGTTGAACGGGGATAGCATACGCACGATCAAATACGCACGAGGTCGCAAAACGCATTGCTGCTGCGCGCATCGGGCACAAATGCCAGGCTGATGTGCGCGCCATCGCGACACGCCTGCACGCGGTAGCTGCCTGCGGGCACGTCCATGAACAGGCCACCACAGGCCGTGTCCGGTTCCAGGCCGCCGCCCGTGACGTCTTCCCCGGCACCGATGAAGACGCGGCCCGAGACGACGGCCAGATGCACGCTCGCGTGCGGCTCGGCAAGTTCCGCGTACAAGGCGATGTCATAGGCGCCGTCGCCACCCACGTTGAAAAACGCCACTTGCCCCGCATTCACAGCCGCCAGCTCCGCGCCGGCGATGCTCCACCAGTCGCAGTCATCGTCCAGTTTGTGGCGTGCCAGCGCCGGGTCGAACACGCACACGGTGGCCGTGCCGGTCACAATGGTGACGAGCTTGCCTGCCGTCATGCCGCCAGCGGCGCAGGTCCCAGCAGGGGCTGACTCTCCACATATTGCGCGCTGGCTTGCGCCTGCCAAGGGAAATGGCCATCGCGCGACGGCCAGACGATCTGGTACAAGGTAAAATCATCGCCCTGGTAATACCAGCGCGCATAGCCGACATAGTTGCGGTATTGCTCGACGGGCACGCGCACGAAGGCGCACTGATGGCCTTCCAGCAAGGCGTCCGTGGTGGCCGTGAAATCCATGATGGCGCCGCTGCGCGCGGCGTCCAGCGCCACGTCGAGTATCTGGTGGGCCATGGCGCGCGGCAAGCCCATGATGAGAAATTCAGGCAGGCCAAAGCTGTGGCAAGCGCCTATCGTGAAGGCATAGCCGGGACCGACTTCATCAGCACTGATATGCACGCCATGCCAGCCATGCGTGGCAATGTCGTCGATGACTTTTTGCTCGGATGCATCCTCGCCTGCCTGCCTTACCATGTCCCACCTTTCACTGTGCCAAAAACCCGCGCCACCTTCGCGACATGCTCTTAGGCAATTATCGCATGCAGCGCGCGTCAGTGCGCGCACGCTGCCGGCGCTTCAGTCTGGCGGCGGCAGCGGCGGGGAACGCCCCTGATGCCCCTGATACCATTGCCGCATGCGCTGCCGCGCCTCTTGCAACTGTGCCGGTTCCAGCCTGGCGGCCGCCGCTTCCCAGGCCCTGGCCGCCCCGCCATCGCCGCCCTCGGCCGCCAGCGCCAGCCACATGTAGCCGCACAGCACATCCTTCTCCACGCCGCGCCCGCTGTTATACATGCCGCCCAGGTTGTACTGGGCCAGCGCATGGCCCTGGCCGGCCGCGCGCGCATACCATTGCACGGCCAGGCCGTCGTCTTGCGGCACGCCATGACCGTTCGCATACATGACGCCCAGGTTGTTTTGCGCGCTGGCATCGCCCTGCTCGGCGGCCGTGCGGTACCAGCGCACGGCGCAGACCTCGTCGCGTTCCACGCCCTGGCCATTGGCATACATCACGCCCAGGTTGAACTGCGCATTCGACGCGCCCTGGGCCGCCGCCCTGGCATACCAGTCCAGCGCCTGACGCAAGTCGCGGGCGATGCCGCGCCCGCCAGCATACATGCCACCCAGATTGTATTGCGCCATGCAATGGCCCTGCAGGGCGGCTCGCCGGTACCAGGCCACGGCGCGCGCCTCGTCGCGCTCCACGCCCTGGCCTCGCGCCAGCATCAGGCCCAGGTTGAACTGGGCGTCGGCATCGTCCTGCTCGGCCGCCCGCTGCAGCCAGGCATAGGCGCGCAGCTGGTCGGGCGCCACGCCCAGGCCTTCCGCATACGCCACGCCGAGTTGCCGCTGCGCCACCGCCAAGCCCTGGGCGGCGGCCTGGCGAAACCAGGCCAGCGCCTGCGCATCGCTTTGCACCACGCCCTGCCCCCGCTTGTAGATGAGTCCCAGGTTCAGCTGCGCCTGCGCATCGCCCTGCAAGGCTGCCTTGCGGAACCAGGCCAGCGCCAGCGCATCGTTCTTTTTCGCGCCCAGCCCCTGGGCATACGCTACACCCAGCATGGATTGCGCACTGGCCACGCCCTGTTCGGAGGCACGGTAAAACCACGCCAGGGCCAGCTCGTCGCTCTGCAGCACGCCCCGTCCCTTGCGGTACATCTGTCCCAGGTTTTGCTGGGCCGAGGCATCGCCCTGGGCGGCGGCGCGGCGAAACCACAGCACGGCGTCCTCGTCGCTCTGCGCCACCCCGCGGCCGTGGTAATACAGGGCACCCAGGTGGTTCTGCGCAAACGCCAGCCCTTGCAGCGCGGCCAGGCGTAGCCAGACAAAGGCGCGCGCATCGTCCTGCGCCACGCCTTCACCCTTCTTGTACATCAATCCCAGGTTGAACTGGGCATAAGCATTGCCCTGTTCGGCAGCCGTGCGGAACCAGATATACGCCTGGTGGCTATCTCTGGCAGTATGGTGCTTGTCCATGTGCGCCCCCATCCACATTGCGCTTGCCGGCAGCACGCGCAAAACGGCGGCCCAGGGCGGCGAAATCGTGTGTGTTGCCTAAATTTTAAATTCGATGCGAGGGAAGGACTTGAGCAGGCTCAAACGAAATAACAAAATTATATCGTTTTGATGAGCCCGCTTAGAGACGATGCGAAGATCAGCGGCGTGATGGATGCTTTTGCAGGAATTGCGGCACTTTCGCGGCCGCCAGCTTGTTCAGCGACACCAGCAGATCGGCGTCGACATCGGCGATGCCATAGCTGCTGCGCAAATGGCGGCCGATATGGATCAGCACCTGCGCCGCCACTTCCGCATCGGACTCGGCCCTGTGGGCGGCGCTCTTGAAGGCGATGCCCAGCTGGCTCGACAGCAGCCCCAGCTTGTAGCTGGACAGGCCGGGAAACACGCGGCGCGACAGTTTCAAGGAGCACACGAGCGACTGGTGCGCCGGTGTCAGGTTCAGCCTGGCGCTTTCCGCGCGCAGGAATTTTTCATCGAAGCTGGCATTGTGCGCCGACAAGGCATCGCTGCCGATGAAGTCCAGCAACTGCGGCACCACCTCGGCCACGGGCGGCGCCTTGTCCACCATCGCCTGCGTGATGCCCGTCAAGCCCGTGATGAACGAGGGGATGCGCGCATTGCAGTTGATCAGGGTCACATAGCGGTCCGTGATCCGCCCGCCCTCGATGCGCAGCGCCGCCACTTCCGTGATGCGGTCGCCCATGTCTGGCGACAATCCGGTCGTCTCGAAGTCGATCATGACGATCGGTTTGTCAAACACATTCATGGGGCGTTCTTTCGTGGCTACAGCAATGGGCGATACTCAATGGGTGATGATTATCAACCGAATTTGCGTACCGCGTCCAGCGCCAATCCCGCACCGATACTGCCGAACAGGTCGCCTTCGACCTTGCGCGCGGCCGGCACCAGGGCGGCGATCTTTTCGCGCAACAGGCGCACGCCGCTCGATCCGCCCGTGAAGAACACGGTGTCGACGGCGTCCGGCGCCACGCCCGCGTCGCGCAACAGCCGCAGCACGGTTTCTTCCACGGAGCCGCACAGGTGACCGATGGCGTCGTCGAATTGCGTGCGTTTCAGCAACAGGCTCTGCGCAGGCGACAAACGGTCCAGCTCCAGCTGCACTTCGGCCGCGTCGGACAGGGCAATCTTGCCCTCCTCCACCTTCATGGCCAGCCAGTGGCCGGCCCGCTCGTCGATCAGCTTTTGCAAGCGCCCCATCTTGTCTTGCTCACGCGCATCGCGGCACACGTCGGCCAGTTGTACCCAGATCTTCTTGGTGTACGCCAGGTTAATGGTGTGCCAGGTCGCCAGGTTGAAATAATAGCTGGACGGCACTTCGCTATTGTTATGCAGCCGGCTGCCATAGCCGAGCAGGGGCATGACCGAAGACAGGCTCAGGTATTTATCGAAGTCCGTGCCACCGATGTGCACGCCGCCCGTGGCGAGGATGTCGTCGCGCCGCTCGGTTTTTTGGGCCCGCTCGGGCGATAGGCGCACCAGCGAAAAGTCGGAAGTGCCGCCGCCGATGTCGGCGATCAGCACCAGCTCTTCTCGGTCGATCTGCGACTCGTAGTCGAAGGCGGCGGCAATCGGCTCGAACTGGAAGGCGACGTCCTTGAAACCGACGGAACGGGCCACGTCGGCCAGGGTGTCTTGCGCCAGCTGGTCGGCTTGCGCATTGTCGTCGATAAAGAAAACGGGACGGCCGAACACGGCGGACGAGAATTCGCGGCCAGCCGATTGCTCCGCGCGGCGTTTCACTTCGCCGATGAATTGCGCCAGCAACATGCGGAATGGCAGCGCGCGGCCGCCCACTTCCGTCTGGCCATCGATGAGACTGGTACCCAGCAAGCTTTTCAGCGAGCGCATCAAACGCCCCTCGTAACCGGCCAGATAGCCGGCCAGCGCCGCGCGGCCAAAACTGACTTCCTCGTCTTCCGCATTGAAGAAGACAACGGACGGTAAGGTCGTCTTGCCATCTTCCAGGCCGAGCATGGTGCTCTGCCCGGGACGTGCCCAGCCTACCGTGGAATTTGACGTGCCGAAATCGACGCCGCAAGCATTGGCCATGTCGACCCTTCCCTGAATAAAGGGGCGTTATCTTATCAGAATGCACGCCATTGCACCAGAAAAATACTTCCGGCACGGCCAAGACAACAAGCTTGCTTTGCATCAAGTAGCGACGGCGTGCACAAGCTACTCTTGGAAAATTGACGCCGAGCAACTCGGCCAGCTCCCGGAGACCCATCGTGCCCCATGCCCCCCTGCGCCACCTGCCCGCTGCTTTGCTGACTGCCCTCCTCGTTTCCCTGGCCGGCTGCGGCGGCGGGGGCAGTACCGATACCCAGGCTGGCGCCGGCTGCTCGCTGCACAGCACGGCAGGCTGCGGCGGCAGCCCGCCGCCACCCGTCGTGCCACCCATCGTGCCGCCCGTCACGCCACCCGTGATTCCGCCCGTCACGCCGCCAGAGCCGGCCAGCCTGGCCAGCGCCGTCAATCTGGTGTTTTCCAGCACGGAACTGGCCTCGGCGGGCCTGGATGGCAGTGAAGTGGCCGTCACGGCCCTCGTCAAGGATGGCGCCAACCTGGCCTTGCCAAACGCAAAGATTTCCTTTTCCGCCGATTCCGGCATCCTCGGCAGCGTCGATGCCGTGACGGACAAGAACGGCCAGGCGCGCGCCCTGCTGGGCACGGGCGGCGTCAACAGCAATCGCAGCATCACCGTGACGGCTAATGTGGGCACGCGCAGCGGCAAGGGCACGGTAGCGGTCACGGGCAGCAGTGTGGAAGTGCTGGGGCCGGCCGCACTGATGCTGGGCCAGGGCGCCGACCTCACCGTCACCGTGCGCGACTCGGCAAAGCGGCCCGTGGCCGGCGCCGCCATCGCCTACAGCACGGGCGCCGGCAATGGCGTGCGTGTCAGGGATGGCGGCGCGGCGCTCAGCAATGCGCAGGGCCAGCTGCTGCTGCGCCTGACGGCAGGCAGCCTGGGCAAAGATGCCGTGTCCGTCAGCGCGCTGGGCGCCGCCGCCACGCAAGCGTATGCCGTGGCCGGCAGCGATCTGCGCCTGAGCCCAGCCGTGGGCCAGGACGCCAGCGGCGCGGACGTGCTGCCGGAAGTGGCGACCCTGGCCTGCCAGGCCATCGACGTGCGCTACGACAAGGCGGGCGTGGCGCAGACGGGCAG
Source organism: Janthinobacterium sp. SUN073 (assembly GCF_030397665.1). Classification (GTDB taxonomy): domain Bacteria; phylum Pseudomonadota; class Gammaproteobacteria; order Burkholderiales; family Burkholderiaceae_D; genus Janthinobacterium. The sequence continues at coordinate 142,149 of NZ_JAPUBT010000003.1, forward strand.
CGCCAGCCTGTCGACTTCGCGCGGCAGCCTGTTTGCGGACAGCGCCTGCAGCCAGGCCTTACCCGCCAGTTTGATCTTTAACAATGGCAACTTGCCGCGCAGCTATGTGCAGTCGGCCAACGCGGGCGTGGCCAGCATCACGGCCGCCGTGGCGGGCGGGCCCTTGGCGCAGACGCGGCTGGAATTCGTCGCGCCATTGAGCCCTGCCAGCAAGCTGGCCGTGCAGGCGGAACCGGCCGTGCTGCGCGCGAATACGAGCACTTCGGCGGCCTCGGCCGACAACGCCAGCAGCAGTATCAGCACAAGTATCAGCACAATCAGCGCCGTGGTGCGCGATGGCGCGGCGAACAACCTGGTCAAGAATGCGCCCGTCGTGTTTACCATCTTGAGCGACCCCAGCGGCGGCTACCTGCGGCAGGCGGGCCGCGTGCTGACGGGCAGCGACGGCCTGGCGCGCGCCGTGTATGTGGCGGGGCCGGCCGATAGCGGGCGCGACGGCGTGCTGATCCAGGCCCGCATCGAGGGCGCACCGCAAGCGGCGGCCACGGCCCTCGTGCGCCTGACGGTGGCGCGGCAAGCTCTGTCGATCAAGCTGGGCACGGGCAGCCTGCTGCGCGAGTATTCGACCAGCGTGCTGCAAAAGGACTTTACCGTGTTCGTTTCCGACAGCGCAGGCAACGCCGTGTCCGGCGTCGCCATCACGGCTGCCGCCTGGCCCAGCCGCTATGCCAAGGGATACTATGTGTGGGAGGCGGACAAGCCCGAGTTCCCCGACACGGGCGTCTGGCGCCCGGCCCTGCCCCGCTACAGCTGCGCCAATGAAGATGTCTTGCGCAACGGCATTTTTGACGCCGCCTACGACCGCAACGGCAATGGCGTGCTCGATCCGGGCATTCCCCTGACCGTCAGCGCCAGCGGCCTGAGCGACGCGCTGGGCATGGCCACCGTCACCCTCAGTTATCCGCGCAACCATGGTTCCTGGGTGCACGTCGCCCTGACGGTGCGCGGCACGGTCAGCGGCACGGAAGCGAGCGCCACGACGGAACTGCCCTTGCCCACGCTGGCCGGCGATTTCAGCGCGCGCCGCGTGGACCCGCCAGGACGCATCAGCCCCTATGGCAGCGGCACCTGCGACAGCCCCGACTGAGGGGCAAGCATACCACTTGCCATTAAATCAAATTATTTGCAACATGGATAAGAAAACAGTCTTGCCACATGGAAATATTTTCGCTATGCTCATTTTTCCCGCCCAAGCCGCCACAAGCGGCCGGGCCTGCAGGAGTACTTTGAGACAGATTGCTTGCCAGACCAATATGCGAAAAAAGAATACTGTAGCCTGGACGCCCGGCACCGCCGCCCGCCCCCTACCCGGTGCCGGACGGCGCGTGACCTCGTATGACGTGGCCCTGCTGGCCGGCGTGTCGCAATCGGCCGTGTCGCGCTGCTTCAAGCCGGGCGCCAGCATCTCGCCCGCCACCCAGGCCAAGGTCATGCAGGCGGCCATCAGTCTCGACTACATCCCCAACGCGGCCGCGCGCAGCCTGATCACGCGGCGTTCGAACCTGGTGGCCGTCATCATTTCCAACCTGGCCAACCTGTACTATCCGCAAGTGCTGTCCGACCTGAGCCAGCAAATCGCCCGCCAGGGCAAGCGTTTATTATTGTTTACCCTGGAACGCGAAGCCGATATCGGCAAGGTCTTGAGCGACGTATGGCAATACCAGGTCGATGGCGCCGTCGTGGCCGCCGGCCTGTCGGACGAGCAAATGCTTGAGTTTGGCCGGCGCGACGTGCCTCTGGTGCTGTTCAACCGCAGCCCCCGCGAACACGCCGTACATGCCGTGCTGTGCGACCAGGGGGAAGCGGCGCGCCTGCTCGTATCGCGCCTGGCCGAGGCGGGTCACCGCCAGTTCGCCGTCATCGATGGACCCGGCGACTCGGCCGTGGCGCAGGAACGCAAGGCCGGCGTGCTGGACAGGCTGTTCACGCTGGGCTTGCCCGCCCCCATCGTCGTCAGCGGCAACTACGATTACGCCAGCGGCGGACGGGGCTTGCGCAAGGTCATCGACCGCCTGGGCCGCGTGCCGGACGCCGTCATTTGCGGCAACGACATCATGGCCATCGGCTGCCTGGACACGGCGCGCCACCAGATGGGCATCCAGGTGCCGCTGCAAATGTCCGTGGCCGGCTTCGACGCGCTGGAAGCGTCGGGCTGGCTCAGCTACGACATCACCACCCTGCGCCAGCCCGTGCAAAAAATGGCCACCGACGCCGTCGCCATGCTGGGAGAATTAATGGAACGGCGCGGCGGCAACGCCGAAAGGCGCCGCTATTGCTCGTATCTGGTGGAGGGCAGTACGGCAAGGCTGACCAGCGAACCTCAGCGTCTCGGCATGATGGCCGCCGCCTGAAAAACACCCGTGGCGTTGTTGCCGGCCCCTCGCCGTACTTGCGTACTGTCTTCGGGGCGGCGCCTAGCCACAGGCGTTTTTCAGACGTTCAAAGTTCGCACACAAAACCTTGCAAATAAAAAACCTCGCATCACTGCGAGGTTTTAGCGCTCTGCGGCAATGAATATCAACCGAATATTTTACCCTTGAGCATATTCAAGCCCTGGCTGACGAGGTCATTGCCTTCTGGCACTTGGCCGTTCGGCGTCAGCTTGTCGATCAGCTGGGGCAGCAAGGCTGCCAGGCCGCCCGAGGCCGCGTCCGGTGCGACGCCCGCTTTTTCAGCGATCTGGGTGATTGTGTCGGCCCCCAGCGCATCCTTGATCTGTTCGCCGGAGACGGGCGCATTGGCGCCGGTGCCGATCCAGCTGGCCACCTGGTCGCCCAGGCCGCTTTCCTGGAATTTCTGCAGCAGGCCCGGCAAGCCGCCATGCTGGTTGACCAGGTCCATCACGCTGGCCATCAGCCCCGATGACGCTTCCCCATCCGCGCCCTTGTTGCCCAAAGCGCTCATCGCCTGTCCTGCAAGTTGATCTAGCAAACTCATCGTATTCTCCTGAACGCTGTCAATCAATGCCGCACATAGCGGCGTCCGGTACGGTCGGCGCATAATCACCGACACACACAACAATTATACTATATATAATTTGAATGCCATATTTGCAATTTAACGAGCAACTCAAAAACAGGCCCGGCCGTAGCTGCACCCACCTCCATCATATTTAGTTCGACACAACATGCAAGCGTAAATTGACGGTTCGCAGAAATGTGTAAAATTAATTTCCCTGTTTACTGGGGGAGTATCAAGTTCCGGCTGCTTAGCGGCTGGCATCACGCAATGCTTCTGAAGGTGCGCCCGCCCACAGTCGGCCTGCTCGCTTGTGCGTAGACTGGCCCCATCACCACCACGAGGACGGCCCATGCCACACGCGCGACACCAGGATGAAGATGGCCAGCCCGGCGACGAAGGCGACTTGTCCGACCTGCTCAGCGAATTGCGCATCCTGCTGCCGGGCGCGCAGATGCTGACGGCCTTCCTCATCATCCTGCCTTTCAACGGCGGCTTCGCGAAGATCGTGCAGGCGGAAAAAATCGTCTTCCTGCTGACGTTTTTCCTGTCCATGACCAGCCTGGTTCTGCTCAGCGCACCAGCCATCCAGCACCGCGTGATGCGCCCCCTGCAAGACCGCGAGCGCTTCAAGCGCGTGGGCGACCGCATCATGATGTGCGGCGCCTTTTCGCTCGCGTTGGCGTTTATTTTGGGTACCAATCTGGTCATGTCGGAAGTCTTTGGCCACATCGCCGGCATCGTCGCCTGCGTGCTGATGGGCACACTCATCATTTGCATGTGGTGGTGGCTGCCCCTGCACTTGAAGCACGCCAGGAAAATCTAGCCGGCGAGGCCCGCCAGCTCAAGCAAGGTCTCGAGGAAGAGCCCCAACAGCGGATGGATTCCGTGTTATCGTTAACAACAAGAGCAAACTCGGGTGTGTGCAGTGCAGCATATTTTAGCCGTTGCCCAGCAAAGCTTGCCCGAATCTTTTACAATGTTGTCCTTGGGCAGTTGTTACAGCCCAAAAATACCGGCCATCCGTCGACTCTGGTGGCGCATTGCCACTTCCGGCCGGGCCACAGCGCGCCTCTCCACCCTGTCATTCTTTACCCAACTAACAAGAACATGCACGCCTCCGTAGATCCCCTGATTCCGCGCGTCACCGCGCCTTTTGGCGCTGGCTATGCCGACCTGGCCCTGGCCCTCGGCGGCCTGGCCATCGGCACGGGCGAATTCGCCTCCATGAGCATCCTGCCCGTGGTCGCCGACGACCTGGGCACGACCTTGCCGCAGATGAGCCACATGATCAGCGCCTACGCGCTGGGCGTGGTCGTCGGCGCGCCCCTGATCACGATCTTCCTGGCGCGCATGCCGCGCCGCCTGATGCTGATCTGCCTGATGCTGATGTTCGCTGGCGGCAACTTGCTCAGCGCCATTGCCCCCAACTATGGCTTGCTGGTGGTGGCCCGCTTCGTGGCCGGCATCCCGCATGGCGCCTACTTTGGCGTGGCAGCGCTGGTGGCGGCCGCCCTGGCCGAACCGGACAAACGGGGCCAGGCCGTGGCCCGTGTCCTGATGGGCTTGACTGTCGCAAATATCTTCGGCGTGCCGCTGGCCACGTATATCGGCCAGACCCTGGGCTGGCGCTCGGCCTTTTTGCTGGTCGCCGCGCTGGGCTTGCTGACCATGCTGATGGTGCGCATCTTCGTGCCCATGGTGGCCGCTGGCGATTCCAGCCCGCGCCGCGAACTGGGCGTGTTCCGCCGCCTGCAAGTGTGGCTGACCCTGCTGATGGTGGCCATCGGCTTCGGCGGCATGTTCGCCGTCTACACTTTCATCACGCCCACCTTGCTGGAAATCACGAAAGTGTCGCCCCTGGTCATTTCCATCTTGCTGGCCATCATCGGTGTCGGCATGACGGTGGGTAATCTGATCGGCGGCTGGCTGGCCGACCGCTCGCGCCTGTGGACCATCTTCGGCGTGCTGCTGTGGAACGTGGCCGCGCTGGCCGCGTTTACTTATACCAGCAGCAATGTCTGGCTGACGGCGATCAACCTGTTTGCCATCGGCGCCGGCATCGCCGTTGCTCCCGCCGTGCAGACGCGGCTGATGGACGTGGCCGGCGACGCGCAAACGGTGGCCGCCGCCCTCAACCATTCCGCCTTCAACATCGCCAACGCGCTGGGCGCCTGGGCCGGCGGCATCGCCATCGCCATGGGCATGGGCTTGCGCTCGACGGGCTGGGTGGGCGCCATGCTGGCCTGCGGCGGCATCGTCGTGCTCGGTATTTCCGTGCTGGTGGAAAACCGCAGCCGCAACGTGGGCGGCGCGCAGCCGGCCTGAGTCGCACCCGTATGCGGCCGCCGATCACGGCGGCCGCATTGCCCAGCACTACGCTCTTTCTCCCCCGCAGCATCCCCCTTCGCAGTCCCGCTCTTTCCACATCGCGTTTGTTCTAGCGCAAATCGCCCCCCATGTTTTGCCCTATTGTTAAATATGCTTTTGATGTATTTTTCCTTTTCCGGGAGAAAGATCATGAAGAAACCCGCTGCGCCCCCTGCCTCGGAAAGCTATACCTTGCACGCTGATAGTGTCACTGCGGACGTATTTGCCTTTGGCCAAAATGCGTCCGCCAGCAAGACGGTCACCGGCCTCGATAGCGCCACGCAAAAGGCCTTGCAGGATGCCATCGCCCAGCTTGAACAAGCGATCAGCCAGCTGCCCCTGAATGCCGGTGCGGCGGCCATTGTTAAACAAGAAACACAGGCCATGGCTGACATGGTGCGCTCCGGCAAGACACAACCCGAAGGGATGCAGCACATGCTGCACAGCCTGAAAGACAAACTGCAGATGGCCGGCGTGGTGATTGCCGACATGGTAGCCCTGGCGGCGCCCGTCAAGGCGATTGCCGGCGCGCTGCGCCTGCCATTGCAGTATTTCGGCCTGTGATGGCACGACACACAAACGGTGGAGGCGAACATGACGGACCCCATACCCGAAGAACTGCAGCAAGCCGCCACCAGGCAGGCTGAGCAGGCAGCGCACCAGCACGATGACGCGGAAGTCATCCGCCTCCTCGGTGGCCAGGCCTTCCTTGGCGGCCTGGTTTTTCGCCGCCGCATACTGCATTTCTTCCATAAAAATTATGACGCCGTGGCCCCCGAGTTCGGCCTGGACGTGCGCCTGCTGATACAGATTTGCCTGGTTGGCGAACAGCTGCAGCGCCGCTACAGGCTCGTCTTCGCTGCCACCTCGCTGCTGATGCTGCTGGCCTACCTGCTCGACATACCGGCGCTCATCGTGCTCGGCGCGCTCGTGGCGGCAGGCGCCAACGTCAGCCGCGCAAACGCCGCCAGCCGCCACGCGCAGGGTTTTCGACGCGGCAACTTCAACTATGCGGCCTGCGTGCAGCAATATGGACGGCACCCCATTCCCAAGCGCATCGAAGACGCCCTGCCAGCTCCCGGGCAGAACCTGATCCTGTACCGCGGCTTCATCCCGTTCATCGGCGCAGGCATCCAGGAAAGCGGCTGGTCGTTCAACTGCGCGCTGAACGCGCCCCGTGGCGAAAATGCCAAACAGCCCGTCACGCCGTTCACGGCAACGCAGTTGTACGCGCATATCAAGGCAGCGCTGCAAGCCATGCAGCTGCCTGGCTTGCGCTGCATGGACCCCGTTTTTGTCCATGGAACGCAGGCGCGCGGGCCGGAAGACCTGTGCTTCGGACCATGGCAGCGTCCTGCCCAGGTGATCGCCGCTGCGCGCCTGGCGCAATGCCTGGGTACCAGCGAGCGGCATATGCGCCACTATCTGTGCGTGCAGATTGCCGACTGGGGTGGTGAAATCATCACCACGTACTATGTCCGCTTTGTGTTGCGCGGCAACGGCCTGTATGTCGAATTCAATCGCTATTTCCTCGGTCCGGTGGAAGACTCCTACCGCAAGGTCGACAAACTGGCCAAGATCCGCTGGCAGGAACGCTTGCAGCTCTGGCTGGCCGCCTGCGTGCTGGGCCCCTTCATGGCGTTTGTCGCCACGCTGCTACTGCTCGTCGACGAATTGTCCCGCTTTGCCGAGTCCTTCAGCATGGACAAATATGTGCGCGAACGCGCGGAGCATATCGAATACAGCGCCAGCTACAACTTCGGTGCCAGCACCAGCTTGCGCGAAGCGCTGTCGGCGCCCACGTGGCGCCATTACTTCCAGCGCTCGGACGAGGATTTCAACCGCAAATTAATCGAACGCAAACTGCTTGACGAGCTGGCCGACTTCCTCGAAGCGCATGGCTACGACAGTGCCGATATCCGCGAACGACGCACTACCATCCTCAACAACGGGATCATCGTTCATGGCGGCAATGTTCAGGCGGAGGCCCTGGCCGTGGGCGCCGGCGCAAAAGCCGGCAAACAGGATGTGGCACACGCTCCGGCTGCGGCATGATGAACGAGGATTTGCTGCTATTGCTGTGCAATGGCCTCGCCTTGGGCATGCTGACGTCGCTGGTCGCCTGCGGCCACAGCTTGCTGTACCGCGAGTACGGAGCACTCTGCCTGGGCTTTGCCGCCTTGCCCAGCGTAGCAGCCATGCTGGGCAACACGGCGATCATCTGGCTGCAAGGCCCGCTGGCTGGCCTGCCCTCCTACGCCATGCTGCTGTTGGTGCTGGCGGCGAGTTGGGCCGCAGCTGCCCTCATGCTGGCCCTGTACGAGCGCCATTTCTGGCAGCACATGCGCCGCGCCACGCCGGTGGCGCAATTGCTGGCAGGCCTGGTCATCGCCATCACCGTCCTGGTGATCGCGGCCCGGGTGTGGGACGAGCAGATGTTGCCCGCCTCATTGCCGGACCGGGATTTCATCGATCTTGGCGGCGCCGTCCTGCCGTTGCCACAAGTCGCGATCGTAGCGATGGGCATGCTGCTGATCTGCCAGTGCCTGCACTATTTCCCTGCCACTACGGCGTCCGGCACGTCTGCCACCAAGCGCCAGCGCACAGCCCTGCTGTGGGCGGGGCTGCTCGGCGCGGCAAGCGGTGTGGGAGCGGCCCTGCTCTTCGGTGCGGCCAGGCCTGCAGCCCTCTCCATCGGCGCGGCGCCACTGGTAGCGCCCTTGGTGGCGGCGTTGGCCGGCGGACTTGGAAACGTCAAGGGCGGCGCCGTCGCGGGCTTAGCACTGGGCCTCCTGGGCGCCGGCTACGCCACGTATATGGCGGAGCTAAGCGGCGGTGCCCTGAACAGCGAGACGAGAGATATCATGATGCTGGTGCTGCTGGCGCTCGCCTGGCGCGCGCGTCGATGGTGGCCGAGGCTGGCGGCTGCGCCCATGCATGGCGCAGCGCTGCCGGTGGCCGTGCCGAGCGACACTCCCGATTCCCATGCCCGGACGTTTGCCATCATCGCCGTCCTCATCTTGTTCAGCACGGTTCTGGATGTGCTGTTGCCCTTCAGCCTGCTAGCCAGCCTGAGGCGCAGTGTGCCACTGATCGTGATCGCCATCGGCCTGTACTGCGCCGTGGGCCGGGCGCAGCTGCCTGCATTGGGCTACCTGATCTACCCGGCAACGGGCGCCTGCGTGTACGCCATGCTCAGCGGCGCCGATGGCATGGCCCAGCTGCCGCCATGGCTATTGCTCGTGGCAGGGGGAGCCGTCGCTGCCACGCTTGCCGCCCTGCTGTATTTCTGGGCACGCACGCTGCAGGCCGAAGCTTGCGCCATCGTGTCGCTGGCCGTGTACGCTGCCGCCATGCCATGCATCGAGCAACTGGACGATCCCGCCTATCCTGGCGGCACTGCGCTGACGAAACTGCTGATCCGCCCGCTGGTGGAGACCACGTCATCGACCACCTTCCTGGTTGGCATGCTGGTGGTGGCAGCCGCGTCCGGCCTGCTGTACCTGATCCATAAAATGGCTCCCGCCTCGCGTGCCGGCAACCACGTGGCAGCCGGCCTGATTGGCGGCGTCGGCGGCGCCTTGCTGGTGGCGACGCAAGCATCGTATGCGCCTCAGTATTTTTCCATGTACCCCTACATCGTCCTGTTTGCCATGGTGCTGGTACTGAAAAGATTCGGGCTCTGGTGCATCATTGCGGGCGCCGTGCTACTGGCCAGCGTACAAACCGTGCTGTCGGGCTGGCAATGGCTGAATCCGACGCTCTGCGTGCTGGCACTGTCTATCGCCAGCCGCTTGCCGGAACGCATGCCATTGCTGCACGGCATGGCATACACGCCATTTGGCCCCAACCGCTACCGCCTGGAGTAAAAGCAGTCGCGGGCCATTACCTTATATCGTGGCCATTGGAAATTTGCCGGCGGTATTCACGCTCGAACGCGGCAAGGCTCTCCGCCTGTGCCCACAGGCTGGCGATATAGTGGAACTCATCCTCGAACGGCTGCTCGAAATCGGGCACGTTGATCGCGTATTCGCAATTACGGCTCAGCATGACCAGCCAGTCGGGATAAGCTAGCACCGGATACAAGCGGGTAAAGATGGCATCGAGCGAAGACGCACTTTCCCGCCCTGCCAGGTAAGCGGCGCGCAGTTCGACGATGTATTTGCCGGCCATAAATTGCTCGTCAAGCCGCTGCGCGCCACGGTAGCGCTCGATGATCACGTCGGCCAGCGCCAGCACCTCGTCGCGGTCACGGGCGCTGGCCAGCAGCACGACCTCGAGGTCGTCGCCTTCCTGGTCCAGGCGCAAACGCTCCACGGCCCAGTCGACGCAGCGGTCGGCCTGGTCCAATCCCATGCGCAGCTGAAAAACAACGATCTCAAGTTCCGTCAATTGTTCCATGTCTTTCCCTCCAATGCCGCTCACGGCCACGTCGTCCCCGAGCGTGCTTCAGCGTCATCGCGCACCCAGGTTTCAAGCTTTTGTTTCCCGCTTGCCACCGCCACGCAAGGCTGACAGCCAGCGCGGCCACCGCTCCTGCACGCCGCCGTTGTCTGCCGACTCGCGCCAGCAGTCGTCATAGGGGAACAGATCATCGTGCGCTGTCGTGTTACTGACCAGACATCGCTGCGTCAGCAACTCAATTCTTTCCGCCAGGGTCAGCGCCGGAAAGTGCCCTGCGTCCGCCGCATCTGCCACCTGCCCCGCCAGATCATACTTGCCATCCACATTGTAAAATCGCGTATCGCCCACGACATAATCGCGGCGGAAAGACGTGCGCCATTGGGAATTACCACCCCATCCATGCGACAGGTCGTTGACAGGGCGTCCCTTGCGGCGGTCAGCCCAGTACAGCGTCGATGCGTCGGCGATACCAGGCTTGAAAATTGTCTTGCCAGCGCAAACATCCACGCCACCACGCGCAAACAGCATGTTGCCGAGCATCACGCACGGCCATCGCCACGCCATGATCGCGGCACGCGCATGCACAGACCCAGCGGGCTTGAGTTCGACTATCTCGTGATAAAAAGGCGAAAACTCTGCCGGTCGCAGCACCGTCATTCCCATCGCCTCGACGAAAGCTTCATACTCGGCGAGCGACAGCGGCGGTCCGGCCCAGCCTTCGCCATTGCCATTGCCGCGAGCCTGTTGCAAGGGCAAGACCAGCACCTGGCCTATGCGGCTGAACGCCTGGAGTACCCACAATTCCTCGTTGCTTGCTGGCGGAACAGGATTTCCTTGCCTTTGCGCAAATGAGCGCAGCCAGGCCAGCGCAGGCGGATTCGCGCGCAACCAGGGAAGAAGCAGGTCGGCATACACGCCATCGCCTTCGTAATCGAGCAAGGCATCGTGAAGCGCGCGGGCGCCATCCAGCAAATCACACAGATCCCATTCTGCCTGGATCACGCTGTGGGACGATTGTAGTTGACACGGCATGTATCGTTCACCCTGCCTGCAGCATCTTCTGCAGCAGCGCATCGAGCTCATAAAAATCCACGGGCTTGGTCAGATGCAAATCAAAACCCGCATCGGACGCCATCTGGCGGTCCTTGTCCTGGCCCCAGCCCGTCACGGCGACCAGGATGGCATGTTGGCCGCACGGCTGGGAACGCAGCAGGCGCGCCACGTCATAGCCATTCATGTGCGGCAAGCCGATGTCGAGCAGGATCACGCGCGGCATGAAGGCTTGCGCGGCCGCCATGCCGGCCGCGCCATCGTAGGCCGTGCGCACGTCGTAGCCGAGGATGTCGAGCGCCAGCGCCAGGCTTTCGGCCGCGTCGGCGCTGTCGTCGATGACCAGCACCTTGCCTTCGCGCGTGCCGGCCAGCAGGCGGCGGTTGACCGGCGTTGGGGCCTCCAGCGGCACGGCCGGCAGCGGCAGGCGCAATGTGAAGGTACTGCCCTGCCCCACGCCATCGCTGTGCGCGCTGATGCTGCCGCCATGCAATTCGGCCAGGCCCCGCACCAGCGACAGACCGATGCCCAGGCCACCCTGGGCCAGCGACAGGGCCGGCGGCAACTGCGAAAACAGGTCGAAGACGGTGTCCAGATGCTCGTGCGCGATGCCGATGCCCGAATCGCGCACGCTAATGCGCACCTCGTGTTGCGTGCATGCCACGTCCAGCCAGATGAGGCCGTTGGCGGGCGTGTACTTGACGGCGTTGGTCAGCAGGTTGGCGATCATCTGCACCAGGCGCGTGGCGTCGGCGTCGAGCCAGATGGGCCGCGGCCATTGCTCCACGTGCACCTTGTGGCCGGACTGCGCCGCCAGCTCGGCGACGCTGTGCAGGGCCGCGTCCACCACGGGCGCCAGTTCCACGCTGGCGCGGCGCAACTCCAGGCGCCCCCGCGTGATGCGCGACACTTCCGTCAAGTCGTCGACCAGGTGCGTCATGTGGCTCACTTGCCGGTCCAGCACGTCCCGTGCCCAGCACAGCTGCGGATCGTCCAGCTGCGCCAGGCGCAGCACTTCCAGCACATTGCGCATCGGCGCCAGCGGGTTGCGCAGCTCGTGCGCCAGGGTGGCCAGGAATTCGTCCTTGCGCCGGTCGGCAGCCGCCAGCTGCTCGTTGAGCTCGCCGGCCTCCTTGCGCGTCAGCTGCAGTTGCTGCTCGTATTTGCGCCGGTCGCTGGCGACAAAGACGGCGACCTCGTCATAACGGACGCCCTCGTGCACGCGCCGCACGGCATTGAACAGCATGGGGATGGACTGGCCCTGGCGCTGGCGCATGTCGAGCAGGATTTCCGACACACTGCCCTGCACCTGCATCAGCGGCAGCCAGTGCGTCTGGTGGAACACGCGCCCGCCGATGGTCAGCAAGTCTTGCAGTTTCTTTTTCCCGAGTAATTCCCCTGCGCCATAGCCGAGCCAGCCACAAAAGGTGGCGTTCGCCTGCACGATGGTGCCGTCGGCCGTGCACAGCAGCAAGCCGCAGGCCGCATGCTGGAACAAGGTGTTGGCATCAGGCAAGGAAGGCAGCGTGTCGCGCATTACAGGTGCAAGCCGTCGAGAAAGTGGCGGATGGCGCGGTAGCTGGCATCGGGCGCGCTCATGTGCGGGCAATGGCCCACGTTCTCGACCACGTGCAGGCTGCTGTGCGGCAGCATTTTGTGCAAATACTCGCCCACGGGCGGTGGCGCGATGAAGTCGTCGCTGCATTGCACGATCAGGGCCGGTGTGCGGTTATGCGGCAAGATGGCGCGGTGGTCGGATAGAAACGTGGCTTGCGCGAAATGCCGGGCGATGGCGGGGTCCGTGCGGCAAAAGCTGTTCACCAGGTCTTGCCCCAGTGCCGGCTGGCCGGGCGCGCCCATGATGGCCGGTGCCATGCTGGCGGACCAGCCCAGGTAATTGCTGTCCATCGCACCGAGCAAGTCGTCGATGTCGGCACGGCTGAAGCCGCCCCGGTAGCCGGACGCCGCGTCATCGATATAGCAAGGTGACGGCGCCAGCATGATTTGCGTGGCGAACAGCTCCGGCTCTGCGATGCTGGCCAGCAAGGCGCTCATGGCGCTGACGGAATGACCCACGCAAATGACGGGGCCGCCGCCGACGGCATGGATGACTTCCCGCAAATCGGCGCCATGTGCGTCCAGGCGCGCGTAGCGATCGAAATCATAGGCGTCCAGGTCCGAAGCGCCGCTGCCGACCAGGTCGAACAGCACCGTACGGTAACGGGCACGAAACAGCGGCTCCAGGTAACGCCACATGGTCTGGTCGCAGCCAAAGCCATGCATGAACACCATGGTGGTTGCCGCACCCGCCTGCGGCGCACAGCTGCGTTCGCTCACGCGGATATTATTACGGTCTTCTATACGCATGTTCGTCCTGAGTATTGCCACATGGAACTCAAATTGGCATCTTGCTAGCATCTTAACATGCGCGATTTGACCCTGGCCAACACCAATGGCGCTGGACAAACGTCTGGCCACGGCGGATAATGAGAACGATTCCCATTATCAAAATACCAGGCCCGTGCCTGGCGTTCCCTGTGCGCCGCCATGGCGCCTGCTGGCGGCAACAAGCCGGTTTCATGTTGAAGGTTTGTACCGCATGCGCGCTTTCTGGACTGTCATACACCGCTGGGCCGGCCTGACCATCGCCCTCTTCCTCATCGTTGCAGGCCTCACGGGAGCAGTCACCTCGTGGGATCACGAACTGGACGAATGGCTCAACGCCGACATCATGGACACGCCGGGCCGCGGCCCCCTGCAGCAACCATTTGCGCTGGCGCAAAAGGTCGCCGCCGCCGACCCGCGCGTGGCAGTCAATTACATGACCCTGGGCCTGGAAGAAGGCCATGCGGCCGCCTTCATGGTGCGTCCCCTGACCGATCCGGCGACCAACAAGCCGTTCGTGCTCGACTACAACACCGTCTACATCGACCCCGTCACGGCGCAGATCACGGGCACGCGCGATTCGACGGCCATTTCCCTGTCGCGCCGCAGCCTGATGCCCTTCCTGCGGCATCTGCACTACAGCCTGCACGTGCCCGCCTTCTGGGGCACGGACCGCTGGGGCTACTGGCTGATGGGGAGCGTCGCCCTGATCTGGCTGCTCGACAGCATGGTGGCGTTTTACCTGACCACGCCACGCCGCCTGCGCCCACGCGCGCAGGACGAGGCGCCGCGCCACCGCGACGCCGCCAGCTGGTGGCAGCGCTGGAAACCGTCGTGGGTGCTGCGCTGGACGGCGGGCGGCTACAAGCTCAATTTCGATTTGCACCGCGCGGGCGGCCTGTGGGTATGGGTCATCATCATCGTCGTCGCGTTCACCTCGTTCTCGCTGAACCTGTACCGCGAAGTGTTTTATCCCGTCATGTCTCTGGTGTCGACCACCACGCCGGGTCCGTATGAAACGCAGACACCGGCGCCGTACGGCACGTACATCACGCCCGTGATCGGTTTTGAACAGGCGGTAGACATTGCGAAGAAGCAAGCCGTGCAGCGCGGCATCACGGCGCCCATCGGCGGCATTTATTATGGCGGCAATTATTCGTTCTACAACGTCTCCTTCTTCGACCCGGCCGACGAATTCGGCGCGGCCGGCATGGGCCTGTCGAACCTGTACGTCGATGGTATCGACGGCAGCATCATCGGCCAGCACAAGCCGTGGGAAGGCACGGCCGCCGACGTCTTCGTGCAACTGCAATTCCCCCTGCACTCGGGCCGCATCCTCGGCTTGCCGGGACGCATTTTGATGTCCTGCATGGGCATCATGGTGGCCATGCTGTCCGTGACGGGCATCGTCATCTGGGAGCGCAAACGCCGTGCGCGCCGGCTGCAGGCGAGAAGCCATTGAACTTCATCTGAAGCAGCGATGCCATAACAGCGCAATGCATAACGCAAGGCCTGACGTGTAGCGGCCTCCCATCTCCGCACTTTGCTACCCAATAGCCGGCACATGCCGGCTGCCTGCGCTGCGCGTTTTCCGTGCGCCAGCCCGGCCAACACCATCAAATGCAGTTTACTTGCATTAGCATTCCGCGCAAGCTATTATTGCAACTCGATTGCATCTATGCCGTCGCGCTGTGCCCGCGTCCGGCGCCAGCACTCCCATTCCGCCTTTTTAGAGAGTCCCATGCGCCATCACGTATTCGCAGCTGCCATGCTGTCCACTACCCCGCTCGCTTACGCGGCAGACGACATCACCCTGCAGACCATCAACATCCGGGCCGACAAGCCGTCGAGCATCGACAGCGTCGTTGTCGTTGAAAATACGCAAGCCCAGAACAGGACGCTGGGCGGCATGCTCGAGCATGTCTCGGGCGTGCAAAGCAGCGCCTTCGGGCCGAATGCCGGCGCACCGGTGATACGCAGCCTGAGCGGCAGCCGCGTGCAGATCCTCGAAGATGGCCAGTCCATCCTCGGTATGAATGCGCTCAGCGGCGACATCAATATCCCGTTCGATCCGCTGTTTGCGCGCGGCGTCACCGTGAACAAATCGTCCGATAGCGTGCGCTTCGGCGGCAATGCCATCGGCGGCAGCGTCGATGTTGATTCCGGCCTCATTTCCAGGAAGATGGAGGACAAGCCGAAAGACCTGGAACTGGTCTTGCGCAAGGGTTTCAACGATACCGATGCGCAAGGCTTGCGCCTGAATTTCAACGATGGAAAACACATCTCGACCAATCTGCAGATGTCATTCCAGAAGATCGGGCATTACGACATTCCAGGCAACAGCAAGGCCGGCGTGTGCAACAGCCAGTTGTTCCCTTCTCGGGGCGGCGTGAATACCTTTCTGGCCGACAGTTGCCAGAAAGAAGCGAGAATCCAGCAGGCCTACAACAAGGCGTCGCAACCGTTTATCGACCAGTTCATGACGGAAAATCCGGACTGGGCGGACGGTGATTTTTCCTTCTACACCAATAATCCGACCTCCGTCTGGCAGCGCAAGACCTACGTCAATCCGGCCAACCCCGCATACGTGCCCGGTACGCCGTCGGCGACCCAGAACAAGATCAACAAGGACGTCACCCCCGATTATCACGGCACTCTGGGCAACAGCCATGCCAGCAATTCCCACTTTGCCGTCGGCAGCACCTACTTTTTCGATCGTGGCTACGTGGCCATCAGCCTCGATACCAAGAATAGCGAGTATGGCGTACCAGGCTTCTCCATGGAGAACAAGTCTTTCGGGGCGAATTATGACGCGGGACTGCCCGTCGGCGTGGTGATACAGCAGGATAAATATGCGCTGGAAGCCCATCTGCGCGATCCCCTGGCATATCTTGAAAGCGTGCAACTGCGCGTGTCTCGCCTGAACAATACGTCGGGAGAACGCCTCGGTACTGCCAAGGCGAATGACTACCGGTTCAACACCAATCAGGCCGAACTCCTGCTGGCGCACCGGCGCGCAGGGCCATTGAGCGGCTTGCTTGGCCTCAGCCACAAGTCCAGGGATATCGCCGGCAGCGGCCCGCAGCTCTACCTTCCCGATGCCAGCACGGTCAGCCGCGCGCTGTTCGTCAAGGAAAGCCTCGACGTCGACTGGGCCACCTTCGATGCGGGCTTGCGCCATGAAAAAGTGGAGCACGACATCCGCCAGAGCGGATTCAAGACGTCGAGGAATGCGAGCAACGCCAAACTCGAAGACAAGTCATTCAGCCTGAACAGCTATAGCCTGGGCGCCTCGGCCAAACTGGGCCAGCTTTTCGGTGCGAAGCTGCGCTATGCCTCCTCGGAAAGAGCGCCCGACGTCAATGAGTTGTATGCGAGCAACCGCCACTATTCGATCATGACCCAGGAAGAAGGCAACCAGAACCTGAAGGCCGAGCGTGCCAGGAATACCGAACTCACCGCCCTGTTCGGCAATCGCGGCTTCAACCTGTCCGCAACCGGCTACGTCATGCAGTATGAGAACTATCTGTACCTTGGCCATTCTGGAGCCCAGATGGCCAATCGCCTGCCATTAAAATATTGGAAGCAGACCGATACGACGGTCAAGGGATTCGAGATCGACGCCTCCCAGGTCGTTCAGCTGGGCAACTATGGCAAGCTGAATCTCTCCGCATTTGCCGACTTGGTCAAGAACAAGGCGGACCATCCCGACAAGCTGCGCGCGCACAACGACGGCGCATACCTGCCCAACATGCCCACCAACCGCTACGGCGCGCATGTGCTGTGGGAAAACCAGGGGTGGAAGGCCAGAGTGTCGAGCACCTGGTACGACAAGCAGAAGTACCTGGGCAAAAGTGTCAGCGAGGAAGTGCCGCTCGACGGCTATACCATGGTGAATTTCCAGCTGAGCCGCGCCCTGCAGGTGCCAAATTCGCCGTTTGCAGGCCTCGAAGTGTTCATCAGCGGCACCAACCTGCTCGATGACGATGCCAGGCCACACAATTCTCCACTGAAATACATTGCGCCCTTGCCAGGCCGTGGCTTCCAGATCGGATTGAGCGCCAGGCTTTAAGGCACGGTGCCGTTTCGCTCCCGCTGCACCAGGGCCAGCAAGCTGTCGCCCCGGTTGCCGTCGCAGCAGACGGCCACGCCGTCCGTGAAGTCGGGCGCCGTCAGCCGCGTCAGGACGCTGCCGGGCGGCATTTCCACTGCCAGGCGGGCGCCCCGTTCCCACGCCAGGCGCGAGGTAGCGGTCCACTGCACGCGCTGCGCCATGTTGGCGGCCAGGCTGTCGCGGATGCGGGCCGGGTCGAACAGCGCGCGCGCCGCGCTGCTGCTCAGGTAGACAAGCGAGGGCCGGTGCACGGTCACGCCGTCGAAGGCGGCGCGCAAGTCCAGTGCGGCGGCGTCCAGCAGCGGGCAGTGCGATGGCACGCTGACGGCCAGCCGCTTGGCCTTGCTGGCGCCATGCGCCAGGGCCAGCGCCATCACGGCTTGCAAGGCGGGGTCGCTGCCGGCTATGGCAATCTGGCGCGGCGCATTCAGGTTGGCGATATACACAGGCGTGGCGGCGCCGTGCACCTGGGCCAGCAACGGCTCGAGTTGCGCCAGATCAAGCCCGATGATGGCCGCCATGCCGTAACCGGTGGGATACGCCTGCTCCATCAGCTGCCCGCGCCGCGCCACCAGACGCAGGGCATCCGCATAATCGAGCGCGCCAGCCACCGCCGCCGCCGCATACTCGCCGATGGAAAAGCCGGCCACCATGTCCGGTAGCGCGCCGCGCGCGGCCAGCGAACGCGCCATGGCCACGCCCGCAATCAGCAAACACAGTTGCACGGCCCGCGTCGACGCCAGTGCGTCAGCCGTGTCCAGCGCCAAGGGATCGTGGCCCAGCACGTCCGCCGCTTCCGCCAGGGCCGCCACCACGACGCCATCATCGGGCAGCGCATGCAGCATGCCCGGAGTCTGGGCGCCCTGGCCGGGAAAGGTAAATAACACGCTCATGCAAGCTCCCATGGCGTGGCTGTCAGAAGCGGGCCGCGATCCGTTTTCAGCAAGACCTTGCGCCGGCCCGCCGCCCATTCGGCATACGCAAAGCCGCCAGGGCCCGTGTCGATCTGCAGGTCCAGCCGGCACGCCGTGACACTCGCCGCAATCGCGCGCAAGGCGTCTGCTTGCGCGGCGTCCGGCGGCGCGGCGATGCGCAGCACGAGATCGAGGTCGCTGTCGGCGCGCAGCACGGGTAAACCGCTGGCCAGCGCGAAACCCACGCCGCCCGTCGGGCCCCAGGCCCAGCCCGTGGCATCGAGCAAGGGCGCCACCTGTCGCAGCGCATCGAGCGCAGCGCAGGAAAAACCTGGCAGCGGCGCGTGCGCCAGCCGCGCCAGCATTTCCGGCGTCGCGCGGTGCAAGACGGCGGCGGCCTCCACTTCGCACGCGTGCCGCTCGCTGCGCAGCATGCCGCGCACGCCCACGGGGATACGTCCGAGCGCGCAGCTGGCGCGCCGCACCACCAGCGGCGCCGCCTGCAGCCAGACAGCGTCTAGCCAGGCGGGAAACGGCGCACCCTCAGGCAGGCCGGATGCCCATAGCAGATCATGCGCGCGAAGATTTTGCATCAGGCCACCACCGCCTTGACGGCAAAGAACAGCAACGACGGTCCCAGCAAACAGCCCAGGCCCGTGTGAAACGTGGCCACCAGCGCGCCATACGGCACCAGCTTGCGGTCGGTAGCCGCCAGGCCGGCCGACACGCCGCTGACGGTGCCGGCCAGGCCGCCGAAGACCATCGCCGAGCGCGGCGTCTTCAGGCGCAGGAAGCGCGCTGCGGCAGGCGTGCCCACCATCACCAGGATGGCCTTGATGAGGCCCGCCGCGATGCTCAGCGCCATGACATCCGAGCTGGCGCCGATGGCCGCGCCCGTGACGGGGCCGACGATATACGTGACAGCGCCTGCGCCGATGGTGGTCATGCTGACGGCATCCGAATAGCCAAACGCGTAAGCCACGCCGGCGCCCACGAGAAACGGCAGCACCACGCCCAGCATCAGCGCCACGACGCCGATCAGGCCCGCCTTGCGCGCCTCCGTGGCCTGCACCTCGAAGGCGGTGGCGACGATGGCAAAGTCGCGCAGCATGGCGCCGCCCATCAGGCCGATGCCACCGAACAGCGACAAATCGGCCAGGCCCTTGTGGCCGCCGCTATGCACACCGCCCCAGTAAGCGAGGCCCAGGCCGATCACGATGGCAATGGCCGAACCATGCACGCGGCCCAGGGTCAGATACTTCGACAGCGCCACCGACAGCAGCATGATCAGGCCGACAAAGGCGAATGCCGTCACAAGGCCATTGTGGATGGCGGCTTTCTCAAAGATTTCAAGCATGACGGTGCTCCTTGATCAACATCGACTCGGCTTCGGCGGCGGCGATGGCGGCCGGGCTTTCCATCCTGTTAATCAGAGAAATCACGGCGCCGCAAACGACGACGGAACCGATGGCGGCCAGCACGGCCACCGGTCCGCCGCGCAGCGCCGCGACCACATCCTGCTGCGCCGCCATGGCCACCACCACAGGAATATACATGGCGCCCCAGTATTCGACGCCCCGCTCCGTCATCTGCGGCAGCCATGCGCGCCGCTGCATGTAGAGCCGGGCGCAGATCAAGAGCAGCATGGCGATGCCCACGCCGCCCACGTTGGTTTTGACGCCCATCAACTGCCCGAGCAGGTCGCCCAGGAAGATGCCGAGCAAATGGCATAAGGCCAGTAATGCGGTTCCGTAAATGATCATGATGTGTCTCCGTTATAGGAATAGGAATGACTTGATGTCTTCTCTGTTGTTGCACCTACCACTGCTGCCCCAGCACCTCCCTGACTTTTGCCGACGCCTGGCGGTGCGGCGCGCCCAGGCGGCTGGAGAGGTCGCGCTGCGGGTCGGCGCGGATGTCGGCCAGGGCCGCCTGCAGGCTGGCGCGCACCTGGGCTACATCCCCGCTTGACGGTGCATCCGGCTGCGCCACCTGCAAGGTTTGCCACAACAGGCCCAGGGTGGCGTAGTTGCCGATGTCGTAGGCCATGGGCGCGATGGTCTCGGCCAGCGCTTCCAGTGCCGCCACCGTGCGCAAGGTGATGCGCGCCGCCGACGCCTTGCCCATGGCGTGCACCATCACTTGCGGATCGTCGAGCGCGATCAGGCGGTTGGCCTGGTAGCCGTGGGCGAGAAAAGCGCCTGACATGGCCTTGCCCACGATCAGGCCGATCACAGGGTGGCCGGCCAGGCGCGCCTCGGCATACGCCCCCGCCGCGCCGGCCAGCGCCTGGTGGATGCCGTAGGCTTCTTCGCGTCGGCCATACGCCTGGCTGGCCACGTCGATGACGGCGACGATGGGGCGTTTGACGGCCAGCGCGAGGTCTTCATGAACCACCTGCTGCACGGCGCGCGCCAGCTGCCAGGCTTCCACCAGACCGATTTCACCGGTGCGGGCGCGTGTAAAACGGTTGTCCGGGTCGGGCAGCACGGCCAGGTAGCGCGCCGCTTCGCCCGCCAGCGGTGCGTCCACCACGCGCACGGAAGCGGGGTAGCCTTCCAGCGGCGCAGTGCTGTCGGTCAGGGCCGCCAGCCAGATGGCGCCGCGACTGGTATCGGTGATGGCGTTCATGCTGCTACTCCTTTGCTGTAGATCAAACGCACGGCGTCCGGCGTGGCTTGCACGCTGGCGTCGACGTCGGCCAGGCGCGCCAGGAAGCCGTGCGCCTGATCGCTGCGGTGCTGCGCCGGCACGCCGCGCTGGAACAATTCGGCCACGGTGGCGCGCATCTGCGCCGTGTCGTCTGCCACATAGGCGTCGGCCAGGCCGCTGTGAAAGCGCTGCTCGCCGCCCGTCAGGCTCCAGATGAACGGCTTGTTGCGCGAGTCGAATTCGTCCACGCCTGCTTCCTGCTCGATCACGGCCGGGCCATTCAGGCCCAGGCGCGCTTCGCGCGTGACTACAAAATAGCTGCACAGGCCCGCCGCGATCGACATGCCGCCGTAGCAGCCGACGGTGCCGGCCGTGATGCCGATCACGGGCTGGTAGCGGCGCAGGTCGACGATGGCCGCATGGATATCGGCAATCGCCGCCAGACCCAGGTTGGCTTCCTGCAGGCGCACGCCGCCCGTCTCGAACAGGATCACGGCGCGCGTCGGCACGCCCTGGCGGTTGTCGCGCGCCGCCAGTTCCAGCGCGCCGGCGATCTTTGCGCCGCCCACTTCGCCCATGCTGCCGCCCTGGTAGGCGCCTTCGATGGCCAGCACCACGGCCGGCTGGCCGTCGAACAAGCCCTTGGCCACCACCACGCCGTCGTCCGCCTGGGCCGTCACGCCCTGGCGCGGCAGCCAGGGCGAAGCGATGCCGCAGAACGGGTCGAGCAGTTCGCGCATGCTGCCAGAGTCCAGCAAGGCCTTGGCCCGGCTGCGCGCTCCCCGTTCGATGAAGCTGTCGCGCTCCAGCAATTCCTTCAATGTGCTCATGCCGCCCTCCCCGCTTGCAATTCTTCGTAAGCTTGCTCGATGCGCATGCGCACCACGCCCGGCGTGGCGCCGCAGTCGTTGATGACGATGCACGCCGCCGGCAGCGGCTCGCCGCCGAATACGCGCTGCAAGAGCGCATCCCAGACGGCGCCCTTGCCGTCGACAGAGGTGTTGACGACGATGCGGATCACGCCATCGTCGCCGGGCTGCAGCAGCACTTCCAGGTCGCCCGAGCCGACGACGCCGGCCAGGGCCCGCCCTGCCGCCGCTGGCCCGGCGGGAAATTCGTAGTTACGCGTTTCCATGCGCTTCTCCTTCTGTCAATCGATCGAGGAACAGGGTGGCCGCCAGCAGATCGGCCGCGCCGCCCGGCGACACGCCGCGCGACAGCGCCACCGCTTCCAGCACCAGCAGCGCCTGCGACCCGGCGGCAGTGGCCGCGCCGCCGGCCGCCAGCACCCGCGCCGCCCCTGCCTGCAGTGCCAGCAAAGCCGCCTCGCCGCCGCGCGACAGCACGCAGGTGTCGTCCAGCTGGCTGATAATCGCCAGCAAGGCGTTCAGGCGCGCCGTCGTTTCGTTGTCGCCGCGTGCCCTTGAGGCGTGCAAAGCCGGCAATCCGGCGCCCGTCACCAGGGGAAAGCCGGCGCGGGCCTGGCCCCGTGCGCCATCGACCCGATACTGGCGGCACGCCAGTTCGCCCTTGTTGCCGGTGGCGACAGGCGCGCTGCGGTCGTGCAAACGCGCCAGCGCGCCGGCCCGCGCCGCCACGGCTTGCGGCGCCAGCGATGCGCCTCGCGCGCCCTGCTGCGCCGCCGCCGTCACCAGCAAGCCCAGCGCCCAGATGGCGCCCCGGTGCGTATTCACGCCGCCCGTGGCTGTCAGCATCAGCGCTTCGCCATCGCGGCCGATGGCGCCGATGCGCTGTCGCAGGCCGTCGTCATCGTCGCTTTCCAAACCCGCTTGCGCCATGGCGGCAAACACGGGCTGCAGCACGCAGGCGGAATGGCACATCAAGGCCCAGTTCAAGTCCGCGTGCGCGCCACGGCTGCGCAAATCGACCAGGCCCGGTTTCGGCGTCAGGGTCACTTCGTCGAGCAGGGCCTGCAGCACCTGCCGCGCCAGCGCGGCAGAGCGTTCCCGCACCGGCATCGCGGTAGTCATCATCGTCATCATCGTGCTCATTACCAGCTCCTGAATTTGGCGGGGGGTTGATACAGGCCGTCGGACCATTCGACCAGGTCGGCGATGCTTTTCGCGGCCAGCAGCGAGCGGCTGGCCGCGCCGCGCTGCACACCGATATCCTCGGGCAGCGCGATCAGGCCGTCGGCGCGCAATTTCGCCGTCGTCTTCGGGTCGTGGCGCAGGCCGATGGGCGTCACGCCAGCGACGGCCGCCAGCATGGCCTTGCGCTCGTCGAGCGAACGGGCCTTGTACAGATAGGCGATGCCCTCTTCCGTCAGCACGTGGGTGACATCGTCGCCATAGATCATCACGGGCGCCAGCGGCATGCCGCTGGCCTGGCCCACGGCCACGGCATCGAGCGACTCGACGATCGTCGGCTGGCCGCCATCCTGGAACGTCTCGACCATCTGCACCACCAGCTTCTTGCCGCGCGCCAGCGGGTCGTCCGTCTCGATCAGATCCAGCCAGGCGGGTGTCGGGTGGCGCCGGCCATGCGGATCGTGGCCCATATTGGGCGCGCCGCCGAAACCCGCCAGGCGGCCATTCGTGACGGTGGACGAGTTGCCCAGGCCATCCATCTGCAGGGTGGCGCCGATGAACAGGTCGACCGCGTACTGGCCCGCCAGCTGGCACAGGGCGCGGTTCGAGCGCATGGAGCCATCGCGGCCCGTGAAGAACACGTCAGGCCGCGCGGCCGCATAGCCTTCCATGCCCAATTCGGCGCCGAAGCAGTGCACGCTCTCGACCCAGCCCGTCTCGATGGCCGGTATCAGGGTCGGATGGGGATTGAGCACCCAGTTGCGGCAAATCTTGCCCTTCAAGCCCAGCTGCTCGCCATAGGTGGGCAAAATCAGCTCGATGGCGGCCGTATTGAAGCCGATGCCGTGATTGAGCGACTGCACCTGGTGTTTTTCGTACACGCCGCGGATCGCCATCATGGCCATCAGCACGTGCACAGGTTTAATGACGCGCGGGTCGCGGGTAAACAAGGGTTCGATGAAAAACGGCTTGTCGGACTGCACGACGAAATCGATCCACGAGCCGGGCACGTCGACCCGCGGCAAGTCGCTGACATCGTCGACGATCTGGTTCACCTGGGCGATGACGATGCCGTCGCGGAAGGCGGCAGATTCCACCAGGGTGGGCGTGTCCTCGGTGCTGGGGCCCGTGTACAGATTGCCCTGGCGGTCGGCCATGTAGCCGGCCACCATGACGACGTTGGGCGTGAGGTCGACGAACAGGCGCGCATACAGCTCAATGTAGGTGTGGATGGCGCCCACTTCCAGCAAGCCATCCTGCAGGAACTGGGCGATGCGCAGGCTTTGCGTGCCGGCAAAGGAAAAATCGAGCTTGCGGGCGATGCCCCGTTCGAACAGGTCCAGGTGCTCGGGCAGGCTGACGCTGGGCATGATCAGGTGCAGATGGTTGATCTTGTCGGGATTGACCTGGGTCAACATGCGGGCGAGGAAATCGGCCTGTTTCTGGTTATTGCCTTCCAGGACAACGCGGTCGCCCGGCGCGAGCAAGGCTTCGAGCACGGCGACCATGTCGCCCTGTTGCAGCACGGGGCCGTTCGCGTAATGGCGCACGGCGTCGAGCCGGCGGCGTTTCTCGGTGCGCCGCGTGTCCCATTGTTTTTGCCGCTGCGCTGGCGCTGCTGTGGCGGTTGACATCATGCCTCCGAAGTGAGCTATCGAACCCTGACGATAGAACGAAAGCGTCACCGCGACAATCAACCTGCTACCATGTTCATTACTCTGAAGTTAATGAACCTCCATGAAAGAGGCTAGCCATGGCCATCAACGAAGAAATCACGCTGAAAAAGCTGGAAGTGTTTCTCAGCTTTATGGAATTGAACAACCTGGCGAGGGTGGCCGATGCGCTGGGCCAGAGCACGGTCAGCGTGCACCGCGCCCTGCATTCGCTGGAAGACGGCTTGCGCTGCCCCCTGTTCAAGCGCGAGGGGCGCAGCCTGATCCCCCTGCATGCGGCCTACACCTTTGCCGAATCGGCCCGGCGCGCGCTGGCCGAATGCGAGGAAGGCGTGCGCAAGGTGCGCGAAATGTCGGGCATCAACCCCGTGCGCCTGAAAATCGGTTCGCTGTATTCATTGACCCTGCACTGCATCCCGCAACTGGTGATCGCCCTGAAGCTGCGCCGGCCGGGACTCGACATCGACCTGACGCTGGGCTCGAACCGCGACCTGCTGCAAAGCCTGGCTGACGGCCGGCTCGATGCCATCATCATCGGCGTGCAGGAAGAAGAACAGCATGCGGGACTCGTATCCGTGCCCCTGTTCCAGGACGACGTCTACCTGGCCGCGCCGCTAGCCTCGCCCTATGCAGGGGCGGCATCGGTGGACTTGCAGCATCTGCGCAATGACAAGTTCGTCACGCTCAACGAAGGTTTTGTCACCTCGCAAAGCTTCAACCACGCATTTGAACTGGCGGGCTTCGTGCCGGACACGGCCATGCGGGTGGGCGACATCTTCTCGCTGATCAACCTGGTCAGCGGCGGCATCGGCTACAGCCTGCTGCCAGGCCGAGTGCGCGCCTTCAGCTCGCGCATCGAACTAATTCCGCTGGACACGCGCTACGGCTCGCACCAGCAAATCACCCTGCTGATGCTGAGCAGCCGCGAGCGCGATGCGAATTTGCTGGCGCTGGCGGCGGAGTGCAGGTTGTATGGGCGTGGCGGGCCTGCTGGCGCATGATTAACCCGAGCATCGAAAAGGCTGGGGTCGGACCCTGAGGGTCCGACCCCGGAACTTGCCTTGGGGGTGAACTTAAACCGCGCTATCCCAAGGCGCCGACAACCTGACCGCGCAATTGATCAAGCCCACCATCGAATACGTCTGCGGAAAGTTCCCCCACATTTCGCCCGTCACGGGGTGCGTGTCTTCCGACAGCAGGCCCAGGTGATTGCGCGCCATTAGCATCGTCTCGAAGATTTTGCGCGCTTCGTCTTTCCTGCCGATGCGGGCTAGGGCGTCGATGCGCCAGAAGGTGCAGATGTTGAAGGCGGTTTCGGGCTTGCCGAAGTCGTCGGGGGCCTCGTAGCGGCGCATGTAGGGGCCGTCGCACAGGGACGCTTCCAGCGCGTCGACTGTCGCGATGAAACGGGGGTCCATGGGATCGATGAAGTTGACTTCCGCCATCAGCAAGACGGAGGCGTCGAGGTCGCGCCCGCCCAGGCTTTCCGCGAAGGCCTGGCGTTCCTCGCTCCACGCTTCGCGCAGCAGGCGTTCGCGGATCAGCACGGCGCGGCTGTTCCAGTGGTCGGCCCGGTCCGGCAAGCCCAGTTTATGCGCCACTTTCGCCAGGCGGTCGCAGGCGGCCCAGCTCATCAGCATGGACGAGGTGTGGACGCGCGCGCGCGTGCGCAGCTCCCACATGCCCGCGTCCGGTTCCGCATGCAATCGGAATGCCTGGTCGCCCACGGCTTCCAGCGCGGCAAACTCGGCCTTGCCGGCCCGGTGGAACAAACGGTGGTCAAGAAAAGCTTGCGCCGCACCAAGGACGATGTTGCCGTACACATCGTGCTGGAAATGTTCCTGCGCCTGGTTGCCAACGCGCACGGGGCCGTTGCCCCGGTAGCCGGGCAAGTGGTCCAGCGTCGATTCGGGCAATTGCTCTTCCAGGCCGATGCCGTACAGGGGCTGGATGTGGCCGCCCTTCGAGCGGGCGACGATATTCGTCAGCCAACGCAGATACTCTTCCATCGTGCCCACTTCCGACAGGCTGTTGAGGGCGCGCACGACGAAGAAGGCGTCGCGCAGCCAGCAATAGCGGTAATCCCAGTTGCGGCTGCTACCGGGCGCTTCCGGGATGCTGGTGGTCATGGCGGCGATGATGGCGCCCGTGTCTTCATATAAAGACAGTTTTAAGGTGATGGCCGCGCGGATGACCACGTCCTGCCATTCCAGCGGCACGGCCAGGCGGCGCGTGTAGGTGCGCCAGTAATTGATGGTGTCCTTTTCAAAGATGCGCGCCGTCTCGTCGATGCCGCCGGCCAGGGTTTCATCGGGACCCAACAGGAAGTTGGCGGTGCCGCCCAGCACGAAATACGTTTCGCTCAGTACATAGTTGAGCGATACATCCGTGTTCAGGCGCAAGGTCTGTTCCGGTCCCACGTAGCGGATGTGGTGGCTGCCCTGCGTGATCTGCGGCGCCAGCTTGCCCCAGTCGTAGCGGGGGCGCAGGCGCACGCGGATGCGCACGGCATGGTCGAGCGGGCGCACGCGGCGGATCAGCATCAGCGGGCGGAACATGCGGTCACGGCTGAGGAAACGGGGTGCGAAATCCGTGATTTCCACGCCGCGCCCTTCCGTGTCGTACAGGCGCGTGCGCAGTACGGCCGTGTTCGGCTCGTAGAATTGCTCGCTGCGCGCATAGTTTTCAATGTCGATGGCCCACACGCTGCCGTTTTCCGTGTCGTCCAGCAAGCGGTTGAAGACGGGATCGCCATCGAAGCGGGGCAGGCAGGACCAGACGACCTGCCCGGCCTGGTCGATCAGGGCGCTGAAGGCGCAATTGCCCACCACGCCGCAGTTGAGGGATGCTTGCGCGGGCGCGCCGCCGGGGGTGTCATCAGTTGTCATCATCTGCTCCTTCAGGGGATACGGAAGCGGCCAGCAGCGCGGTGCGCAAGGCGCCGGGGCTGGCCAGGCGCAGGGTGGCGGCGCTGGGGCCGCTGCCCACTTTGACGCCCTGCCCGCCTGCTTGTTGTACAAAGACAAAGCCTGCCTCATCGGTGGTGTCGTCGCCCGCGAACACGGGCCGGCGGCCGGCAAACGGGATTTCGCGCAGGAAGGCGGCGATGGCGCCGCCCTTGTCGGTGGCGGCCGGTTTGGCTTCCAGGACCATTTTGCCATGCAACAGCAACACCCCCGGGCACGCTTGCACGGCGGCTTTCATTTCCTGTAAGCACAGTTGCCCGAGTTCGGGCGCCAGACGGTAATGCAGGGCCACGGCGCCCCGCTTCTGTTCCACCAGCAAACCGGGGTGGACAGAGGCCAGGGCCTGCGCGCGCGCCAGCACGGGAGAGACATCGGGCGTGGCCGCCACGTGCAACGCGCCATCGGCGCCGCGCCGCTCCACGCCATGCACGCCGGCAACCGGCAGGGTCAAAGGCGCCAGCATGGCGTCGATCTGGGCGATGGGACGACCGGAAATGAGGGCCAGCGCGCCGCCATGGCGCTCGGCCAGCAGCGCCAGCGCTTCCACCACGCCCGGTTCCAGGCGCACGCCATCAGGCGTGGGCGCCAGGTCGACCAGGGTGCCGTCGAAGTCGAGGAAGACGGCGGCCCCGGGCGCACTCAGCAGCTGCAACAGGGCCGCGCTATCGTCAAGAATATCGGCCATCAGATTCCCTTGCGCCGCTTGATGCGGCTGTGGGCATCGATCTTGGTCATGACCTTGTCGCGCTGGCGCAAGCGGGCCGCGTCCAGCAGCATGCGCCCTGCCCAGCGGTAGACATTGAAATGTTTGACGCGGGCACGCATGCTTTTCATGCGCTCGCGCTGTTCCACGGGCGGCATCACCAGGCCACGGTACAGGGCGTCGGCGCCCTGCTCGATGTGGTACGGATTAATGATCAGCGCTTCATGCAGCTCGCGCGCGGCGCCCGTGAATTGCGACAGCACCAGCACGCCCAGCTCGTCGTCGCGCGCGGCGATGAATTCCTTGGCCACCAGATTCATGCCATCATGCAAGCTTGTCACCATGCACACCTCGGAGGCGCGGA
Organism: Janthinobacterium sp. SUN073; assembly: GCF_030397665.1. GTDB lineage: Bacteria > Pseudomonadota > Gammaproteobacteria > Burkholderiales > Burkholderiaceae_D > Janthinobacterium. The sequence goes on from NZ_JAPUBT010000003.1 coordinate 170,813, forward strand.
AATAGCGCTGCAAGTCGTCCTGGCCATGGTGCTCGGCTTTCAGCAGGATGGGCACGTAGTTGCCGCTGCCGAAGCGGCGGTTGATGCGCTCGACCATCTTGCGCACGCGCGCGTCGAAACTTTGATACTCATCGAGCGAAGCGCGGCTGGGAGCGGCAATTTGCACGAAAGTAAAATTGCCCACCATGCCGGGCTGCTGCTCCAGCATGCGCTCGACGGCCTGGAAGCGCTCGACGATGCCTTTCGTGTAATCGAGGCGATCCACGCCGATGCCCAGCAAGTGGTCGGCAGATACGCCCAGTTCGGCGCGGATTTGCGCGCGGCAGGTGGCCACGTCGGGCTGTTCGGCATTATCCTCGGGCCAGGCGATGGAAATCGGGTAATCCTCGACCTGCGTCATCTCGCCGCCGTAGGAAATCGTGGAAGCCTCGGGCTCGATGCGGGTTTCCAGGTAGCGATCCACCGTTTCCAGGAAATTTTTGCGGTGGAATGGCGTGTGGAAACCGAGGATCGTGCTGCCCAGCAAGCCGTCGAGGATTTCCTCGCGCCATGGGCAAATACCGAACGATTCCGAGTTCGGCCAGGGGATATGCCAGAACGTGATAATCGTCGCCTTCGGCAAGGCTTCGCGCACCATGCGTGGCAGCAAGGCAAAGTGATAATCCTGCACCAGCACGACGGGGTTGTCCGTCTTCGCCTCGGCGATCACGGCGTCGGCGAAGCGGCGGTTGACCTTCACGTACTGGTCCCAGTCGGAAGAGCGGAACACGGGGCGCACGTGGGCGATATGGCACAGCGGCCACATGCCTTCATTGGCGAAGCCATAATAATAGCCCTGCTCTTCCTCTTGCGTCAGCCACACGCGGCGCAAGGTATAGCTGGGATTGTCGGGCGGCACGGGCACGTGGTCGAATTTATCCACCGTCTCGCGGTCGGCGGAACCGGCGCCATGCGCGATCCAGGTGCCGGAACAGGCGCGCATCACCGCTTCCACGGCCGTCACCAGGCCGCTGGCCGGGCGCTGCACCGCTATCCCATCTTCCGTTTTGGTGTGGATATACGGTTCGCGGTTCGATACCACCAGCACTTGATCTCCCGCAAGGTCCGCTTCCAGCAAGCCGCGCAGTTTTTCCGGCGTCCACTCCGAGGTCCAGCCACTGTCGCCCTGGCGTTCCAGATGGTATTCCTGCAGCAGTTCGCGCAAGTCGCCGATCAGCGGCTGCATTTCCGGCGGCGGCGCGGGTGCGGCGGCCGGCGCATCGGCAGCCTGAACGGCCGCGACGCTGCGCGGCATCAGCTCGCCCCGCAAGATATCTTTTACGGCCGACAGCCAGCCGCGCCAGCTCAGGTGGGCGACGAACACGGTCATCAGGGAAATCAGCACGGCCAGCACGGCCAGGAAGGCAAAAATGAAGCGCTTGGTATCGGTATTGCGGCGCTCGACAAAGCTCATGTCTTGCACCAGCACCAGACGGCCCAGTTGGGTCGCGTCCTGCATGACGGGCGTTTCGCTGAGGTGGACTTGCCCTTGCGGCAATTGCGCCAGGGATTTGTACAGGCCGCCCGTGGGAGGCGTGCTCCAGCAGCCGATGGAGGCCGGGTATTGCGCGGATTGGTACAGCAAGTGGCCCGCATTGTCGCAAAAACCGATGGCGATCAGGCGTTCATCGCGCGTGGCGCCCTGGAACAGTTCACCGATGCGGGTGGCGTCTTGCGCGGGCAGGTATTCGGTAAGCGAGGGGCGGAGGGTTCCAGCGAGCAATTCCGCCCGGCTGTCGAGGTCGCGCACATACCAGCGCAAGGTAATATTATCGAGCAGGGGTACCACGATATAAGCAAACAATCCCAGCACCAGGGCCAGCGGCAGGATGAAGCGCAAGGACATTCGGAGTGATCGTACTATCATCGTTTTCCTTTGCAGACATGAACAACCATTGCAATTATGGCTATATTTCCAATAGGACGGCGCGCGTTTGCTTTGCGTATTGAAACGTCAACGTGACTTGGCGCAGCGCAGCAATTTCTGCCAGTATCCACTTTGACGCAAGTCTTATCCGTACGGCAACGCACGCCCCCGTTACGCCATCTGCCCGTAAAATACCCGCTTCCGACATCCATTTCACCAATAACCAAGGAGTTTTCGCCTATGGATCTCAGCACGTTTCACTCGCTGATGGGAGGCCCGCTGCGCTCGGCGCTGACCGTGCTCGTTTCCGCCCTGCTCGTCACCCTGGCCGCCATCGTCGTGCACCGGGCCGGCATTGGTTTACTGAAAAGACTGGCGAATGGCCACCCGTTCACCAGCAACGTCGCGCGCGTGGCCTTCCGCGCCAGCCAGCTGTGCCTGATCGTCTTCGGCTTGCGCATGGTGCTGGCCAGCGCGCCCGACGACACGCCGGGCCTGGTCGCCATGTCGCATCTGGCCAGCGTGGCGCTGATCGTCGCGCTGACCTGGCTGGCCATGCAATGCATCGAGTCGCTCAGCATCACGATTTCCCAGATCAATCCCGTCGACGCGGCCGACAACCTGCGCGCGCGCCGCCGGATCACCCAGGCCCGCGTGCTGACGCGCAGCGCGCACGCCATCGTGGCCCTCCTGGGCCTGTCCTTTGTGCTGCTGACCTTGCCCGGCGCGCGGCAGATCGGCGCCAGTCTGCTCGCTTCGGCCGGCGTGGCGGGCCTGGTGGCCGGTATCGCCGCCCGCCCCGTGCTGGGCAATTTCATTGCAGGGCTGCAAATTGCGTTTTCTCAACCCATCCGCATCGACGACGTGCTGATCGTCAATGGCGAATGGGGCACGGTTGAGGAAATCAAGGGCACCTACGTGGTCGTACGCGTGTGGGATGAACGCCGGCTGATCGTGCCGCTGCAGTGGTTCATCGAAAATCCGTTCGAGAACTGGACGCATACCTCCTCGGACATCCTGGGCACGGTGTTCCTGTGGCTCGATTTCAGCATCCCGATCGAGCCCCTGCGCGCGGAACTGACGCGCATCTGCGAGTCCGCCAAGCAATGGGATGGGCGGGTCTGCACGGTGCAGGCGACGGATTCAAACGAGCGGGCCGTGCGCGTGCGCTTTCTGATCAGTGCGAAAGATTCGGGCACGGCCTTCGAGTTGCGCTGCCTCGTGCGCGAGCAGATGCTGGCCTTTATCACGAGCAATTATCCGCACAGCCTGCCCCGCTTGCGCTCCACCCACGACCCCATCGAGGTGCATGGCATGCAGGCGCAGAACGACAGCGTGTCGCTGTACAAGGCGCAGAACAAGGCTTGACAAAACCCTGCGGCGCGGCCCTGGGCAACATCACCCTCGTCGTCTCCATCGTCGCGCACGGCCTGACCGTCAAACCCCTGCTGGAACGCTACTGGCGCAAATAACGGGTGCAAATAAGCGCTGGCCGGCCCCTTTGTCATTGCTGCAGAGCAATGATTTGTCAATTGCCCCTATGGTGGGCGGAAATATTGTTAAGATAATTAAAAATGGCAAAAGAAAGAATCAATGAAACGAAGAAGCGTGCTGGGACTGGGCGTCTCACTGGCCCTGCTGCAAACGGGCTGCGCCACCGATCCGGCCAGGCTGGCGTGGGAAACGGAATTTGACGGCTTCATGCGCGATGGCCTGGCCCGCACGGAAACGCCGGGCATGAGCGTGGCCGTAGTGCGCGGCGAGCAAACCATCTTCGCGCGCGGCTATGGCTGGGCCGACATCCAGGCCGGCAAGAAAGCCGATGCCAACACGGTGTTCCATGTCGCCTCCGTCAGCAAGCTCGTCACGGCCACGGCCGTCATGATGCTGCTGGAACAAGGCGCCTTCCAGCTCGACGACAAGGTGGCGGCCTATCTGGACTTCCCGCTCATGCATCCGAAGTTTCCCGACGTGCCCATCACCTTTCGCCATTTGCTCAATCACACCTCGGGCATTTCCGATGCCGTGTACGAAAAGACGACGGCGTTTGCCGTGCAGGGCGATCCGCGATTACCGCTGCGCGACTTCGTCAAGGGCTATCTGTCGCGCGGCGGCGCCTGGTACGACGCGGATGTGTCGTTTGCCGCCCGGCCCGGTACAGAATGGCGCTACAGCAATGTGGGTATCGCCCTGCTCGGCTATCTGGTGGGTCGGCTGAACCCCGACGGCCTCGACGCCTTTGCGCAGGAGCACCTGTTCGAACCGCTGGGCATGGACAGCACGGCCTGGAACCTGGCCGGCTTGCCGCGGCGTACCGTCGTTGCCCAGCCGTATGCGCACAAGGAGCCGGGCCTGCAAGTGCTGCCGCCCGTCGGCTACCCGGACTGGCCGGCCGGCCTGCTACGCAGCTCGGCGCATGACTTTGCCCGTTTCCTGGCCATCTTCAGCAATGGCGGCCGGGTCGATGGCCACCGCTATCTGCAAGATGCCACCCTGCAATTATTTTTTGCCCCGCAAGCGGCCCCCGTCGTGCCCGCCGACTCGTCCGTGCGGCAAGCTTTGGTGTGGCTGCTGCGCGATGTCGACGGCAAGCCGCTGGCCACGCACAGCGGCGGCGACCCGGGCGCCGCATCCGTCGTCTGCGTCGACCGCGCCAGCAGGACAGCCGTGCTGGCCTTCGCCAACGTCAGCGCCGACAAGGAGTTTCGTTCATTCCAGAAAGAAGTCGTGCTGCGCCTGCTCGCGCATGGGGGCAGCGGCGCAGCCGCTGTCAAGCAAACCTAGGCGCCGAACCAGCCGCGCAGCTTGTCGGCGGCGCGCTCCTTGACCTCGGCCGTGATGTAGGTGGCGACCGTGGCGACGGCCGCCGCCAGCACGGCCAGGTCATCGGCATAGCCGATCACGGGCGTGATGTCGGGAATCGCGTCGATGGGCGAAATGAAATAGCCGAGCGCGCCATAGATGGCCGTCTTGGCCCACAGCGGGGTATTCGGCTGCTGCGCCGCGTAGTACAGCCACAGGGCTTTCTCGATGACTTCGCGTCCCGCCGTCTTGGCGAACTTGACGACCTTGTCCCAGAAACTGTCTTCCGTGTACTTCTTTTCATACTGCTTGTCGGCCTGGGGGGCGTGGTCTTCTTCCAGATTCTTTTTTCTGCCAAACATCTGCTGCTCCTGTCTGCCGCGCACGGCGTTACGAATGCGCACCTTAGCATAACGGCGCGCCGGGTGCGCGGCGTGCAAGGTAAGCTATCGTCATGGAAATATCTGCCACCACCACGGCCCGCGCCGCCGGCCTGCGCTACACGGGCGACCATCAAAGCGGCATTATCCGCCTGGGCCAGCCCGGCAAGTTCCGCTACCGCGATGCGGACGGCCACCCCCTGCGCGATGCCGCCACCCTGGCGCGCATCAAGGCACTGGCCATTCCGCCGGCCTGGACGGACGTGTGGATCTGCCCGCACGCGAATGGCCACCTGCAGGCGACGGGACGCGATGCGCGCGGCCGCAAGCAATACCGCTACCATGCGCGCTGGCGCCAGGTGCGCGACGAAGTGAAATACGAGCGCATGCTCAGCTTTGGCAACGCCCTGCCCGCCATCCGCGCCGCCGTCGCGCACGGCATGCGGCTGCCGGGCTTATCGCGTGAAAAAGTGTTGGCCACCATCGTGCACCTGCTGGAATTGACGCTGATGCGCATCGGCAACGAAGAATACGCGCGCACCAACAAATCGTTCGGCCTGACCACCCTGCGCACGCGCCATGTGCAGGTGGACGGCAGTGCCGTGGCCTTTCACTTCAAGGGCAAAAGCGGCGTGCGCCACGCTATCCGCCTCAGCGACCGGCGCCTGGCCAGGGTGCTGCAACGCATGCGCGAACTGCCGGGGCAGGAACTGTTTCAATATGTCGATGAGCACGGCGAGCGCCATGGCGTCGATTCGGGCGACGTCAACGATTACCTGCGCGAGGTGACGGGCGAAGACTACACGGCCAAGGATTTTCGCACCTGGTCCGGCACCGTGCTGGCCGCGCTGGCCCTGCAAGCGTTCGAACAGGTCGATTCCGATGCGCAAGCGAAGAAAAACATCGTGCAGGCGATCGAGTCGGTGGCAAAAAAACTGGGCAACACGCCGACCATCTGCCGCAAATGCTATGTGCACCCGGCCGTGCTGGAGTCGTATCTGGATGGCAGTTTATGGGAAAGCATGCGCGCGCGGGCGCGGCAGCAGTTACAGGAAGACTTGCCGGCGCTGGCGCCGGAAGAAGCGGCCGTGCTGGCCTTGCTGCAGCAGCGGCTGCAAGCTGGCGTCAAGCCTGGCGGCCAGGCTGGCAATGCGCCGACAGGGTGAGTGCGTCGCTGCTGCAGACTGGCAAGGCGCCATGGCCCACATCGCGCGCCACGGGCGCCGGCGCGGCATCGCTCGTCTGCGCCTCGTCCGTATTCATCCAGGTGGCCGCCAGGGTTGACAAGGTGAACAGGCAGATCAGCAGGAACGGCTTGTTCAAATGGCTGGGCTTGGCTAGCTTGGGCATCGCATACTCCGTCGAAATGGTTGGCTGTTGCAGCGTGAACATGATCATCCCGTGTTTCCGCAAGGCATACAATCAGACAGTTTCGACAAGATGGGTAGGACAGCGCTGACATGCTCAGCCGTATGGGCCAGTGTCGGCAGATTTGACACCGGCACCAACCACCTCCAGCCAAGCCCTTGTTTTTACAGCACAATTTTTACGGGAACGCTTCCTGCTTGACCTCTTGCCTGGGCACGCTTGGCGCCAGTCAACGAGGGAACGATCATGAGCTTTATCAAACAGGCACTGCTGGCGCTGCTGCTGTGCGCAATGTCCGCCGCGCACGCCGCCAGCATCGGCTACACGGCGACATCGCTGGGCGGCACGCAGTGGCGTTACGACTATAGCGTCAGCAATACCACCCTGGCCATGCCCATCGCCGAATTCACCTTGTTCTTCAGCGTGGGCCAGTACGCCACGCTGCACGACATTTCCACGGCACCGGGCTGGGACCTGCTGCTGGTGCAGCCCGATCCCGCCATTCCCGCCAGCGGCTACCTCGATGCGCTGGCACTGGCCGGCGGCATCGTCCCGGGCGCCATGGCCACGGGCTTTTCCATCACCTTCGATTATCTGGGCGCGGGCAGCCCCGGCGCACAGCCGTTTTCCATCCTCGACCCCGTCTCCTTCATCGAGCTTGAGACGGGCATCACGCAGGCGGCCGCCGTCGCCCTGCCATCCACGCCATGGCTGCTGCTGGCGGGCGTGCTGGCCATGGCCTGCCTGGGCCGTCGCCGGCTGGCCGCCGCCGCGCTGGCCCCATTGCTGGCCATGAGCCTGTGCGCCTGCGGCGGCTCGAATGACCCGACGCAGCCGCCCACGCCGAAAATCATGCTGGCGGCAGCGGCGGCCACCGCCCAGGCCGCCGGGGACTTCGAAGTGACACAGCTGGAAAAAGTGGGCGAGCAGCGCGTCAGCCGCACGGCCTGGGACTATACCTACCGCGTGCACATCCGCAACAACAGCAACGCGGCGGCCAGCAATGTGCAAGCCGTGCTGGCCAGCGCGCCCGAAGGCAGCACCATCATCGATGGCGAGGTGCTGTCCGGCAGCATCGACGCAGGCGCCACCGTCACACCCGACGACACCATCACCCTGCGTATCGAGCGCAGCATCGCCTTCCAGAGCACTGGCCTGACGTGGACTTTCAGCGCCAACGCCAGCATCGTCCTCGATCCCGTGCGGCCCGCGCAAGTGGTGACGCTATCGCTGGCCGAGCTGGGTTTGACGGACGGCGCCGACAGCGTCAAGGTCAGCGGCGCCGTCACGGACGTGCTGCTACAGGACGGCAGCCTGCGCTTTTCCACGCCCGGCGACGCGGGCGTGGACCAGCATGCGCAATTTTCCCTCAGCAAGGGCAACAGCGTCACCACCCTGAACCTGCTGATCCAGACGGAACTGCCCACGGCCGTGGAAACCTATGTGGAGCCGGACGACGACGGCAACCTGCCCACCACCGCGCCCGTGCTGGCCATCACGGGGCTGGGACCGAACAACCGCCTGCAGCCGGGCGGGATGGCGTTCCGCCTGGTGGGCGCGCCGCCGCAGGCCCTGCAGGACGACAGCGACGGCTTGCTGTCCAGGCCGGACGGCGTGGCCGTCAGTCTCAAGCAGTATTGGGTATTCGATGCGGCCAGCGGCACCTTCAGCCTCAGCGCCACGGCCATGCAGCAATTGCTGGCATCCTTGCCCAACGGCAGCTATGACCTGAACCTCAATTTCGTCTCGCAGGATGGCGAATTCACAGCCAGCTATGCCTTGATCGTCATCAAGTCCGGCATCGTGCTGCAAGGACAGCTGCGCACACCGGCAGGTGGCAATGCCACGGGGCTGGCCGGCAAGAAGATGTTATTGGCTGGCTACAACAACCGCCAGCGCCAGGTGGCCGTGGTCGACGTCACGGGCGCCTTCCACTTCGATGGCGTGCTGCCCGACACCTACCAGCTGACCTTGAACGACCTGGCCCATCCGAACGTGGTCAGCGTCAGCGCCGTCGTCTTCGGCAACAGCAGCACCGTCAGCGTCGGCATCGTGTATCCGTACGGACACGGCCTGGCCCAGCGCACCGCCTCGGCGCAGAGCTATGTGGCGGGCACGGTCACGCAGGATGGCGCCGGGCCGCCCGTGCGCGAGGTGCCCGCCAGCCCCCGTGCAGGCGACGTCGCGCCGCAGGATGACGAAGGCAGCAAGACGTTTACGGCCACGGCGGCCGCGCAAAACCAGACCATCACCTCGCCCGTCGCCTTCACGGTGCCCAAAGGCACGAAAAACGTGGGCGTGAAAATCACCGTCAGCACGGCCGAGTACCCCGTCTACACGACGGCGCAAAGCCAGTACAACGATACCTGGTCGTACGCCGTGACCGGTTTGCCCGGGGTCAATCTGGCCGCCACGGGCGCCGTCAACCAGACGCACTACACGCAGGGCAGCATCGTCAGGACGGAATGCGTCGATGTCAGCAAGCAAACCAGGGAGGGGGCTTTGAGCCTGGGCGGCAATGTCAGCGCCACGAATATCGGCGACAGCGCCCTGGCCACCGTGACGACGGTGGAACTGAGTCTCGTGTGCAAGGGTTTGAAGGTGACGCAGGCGAAATTCCTCTCGCCGAACAAGGCCACCCATCCCGTGCTGCAGCCGATCAAGCTGACGGGCAATCTGCCGGGGCCGTATGTGTCCGTGTCGCAAGGCGCGGCCACGGCCACCTACACCTTGCCGCTGGAATTGCACTACACGCCAACGGCGGCGACGATTACGGAAGTCAATATCGGTATTTCGTCGGGCGGCGGCGATCCCGCCTTCAGCACGGAGAATTTATTGTCCCAGACCAATACCAAGAGCGCGGGCAAGGTGACATTCCCCAGCCTGGTGCTGCCCGCCTTTGCCGGCGCAAAACTCGACAAGAAGGCCGTCGTCACCTTGCGCCTGAAGGGCAAAGTCGACAATACGGACGCCAGCTCCGACCCGGCCGAAGGGGGGCAAGTGGAATTCAAGGGCAGCACGGCCTACATTCCCCTGTACCTGGCCAACAACGAGGCGGCGCTGGCGGCGCGCCGTTACGGCACGCGCGATCCTGGCGGCGATTCATGGGCCACGCGTCTGGCCATCGCCTGGCTGGCGGGCAAGGCCTACCGCTTCGACGACATCAGCGGCCAGCATGTGACGCAGACGGCGGCGGGCGATTCCATCCTCCACCACCTCGGCCACAGCGACGGCCAGCAGATCGACTTGCGCTACGCGGACGGCGCGGGCGGCTACACGGATGCGCTGGGCGGGCAGAACAATGGCGCGGCCATCCACCAGTTGATCCTCGACGCGAAGGCGGAAGTGGCGGCCAACCCCGCGCAAAAGCCCAAACTGGCGGCCCTGCTGGCGTGGATCGCGGCGAACCGGGCCATGCTGGCCCAGGAAGCGGCGCCGGCCAGCACGCGCATCATCTTCATCGGCCCCAGCTTCGTCAAGCTGGCGCTCGTCGACGGGCGTTTTTCCGCCGCGCCGACCGACAAGATCCCGGGCGCGGGCGCCTGGAACAAACCGCTCAAAGTGCATATCGAAGCGGGTCACCTGAGCCACTGGCATATCAGCATCACGGCCCATCCGTGACGCCGCGACAAATTCAGGCGGGCAAGTCGGACAATTCCAGCTCCGAAAACCCGGCCCGGCGCCGCGCTTCCAGGTTGAACGGGCCGCGCAGGGTGGGCGCTTCGTAGCGCAGCGCCAACTCCGCATACGTGGCGCGCAATTCCAGGCCCCTTTGGTCGCACAGATAGCCGTACCAGCGGTTGCCGATCTCGACGTGCCCCACTTCATCGCGCAGGATGATGTCGAGGATGGCGGCGGCGGCCAGATCTCCCGCCTGCGCCAGCTTGGCGCGCAGCGGTGGAATCGCATCGAGGCCCCGCGCTTCCAGGGTGCGCGGCACCAGCGCCATGCGCGCCAGCACGTCGCCGCGCGTCTTGTCGACCATTTCCCACAGGCTGTCGTGGCCAGGAAAATCGCCATACGTGTGGCCCAGCACTTGCAAGTGCGCCTGCAGCATGGCGAAGTGCGTCGCTTCCTCCTTGGCCACGCGCAGCCAGTCCGTGTAGTAGTCAAAGGGCAAGTCCGGGAAGCGCCACAGGGCATCCAGCGCCAGATTCATGGCGTTGAACTCGATATGCGCGAGCGCGTGCACCAGCATGGCGCGCCCTTCCGGCGTGATCATCGAGCGACGCCCCACCAGGCGCGGCGGCACCAGTTCCGGGCGCTGGGGCCGGCCCGGCACGGGGCCGGTGGGCGCCAACGGCGATTGCGCATCGAGCGAAAGTTGCGCCTCGGCCATGGCCGCCACCATCGCCACCTTGGTGGCCGGGTCCGGTTCCAGCAGGCAGGCGAGCGCATATGCGCGCAAGTCCTGTGGCGGTGTTGGGTTCAGCGGAGGTGGCTGCATGGGAATTCTTTCGTGCGCGTTTACAATGAGGGACGCAGTGTATCAAATAGCCTGCCCCAGCAGCCAGTCCAGCAACGCCTGCACGCGCGCCGGCGGTGTCCGCGCGGCATGCACGAGGTAGTACGCCTGCGGGCTGGCCAAGGCAAACCCGCCGAACGGCAAGACCAGCTGGCCGCTGTCGACCCACGGCTGCACCAGCTGGCGCCGGCCCATGGCCACGCCCGCGTGGTGGATGGCCGCCTGCGCGCACAGGTCGGCGCGGTCGAAACGCAGGCTGCGCGTGGGCAAGTTCACCTCGGGCACCAGCCCGTCCAGCCACAGCCGCCATTCCGCATCGGGCGCGCAGGCGGGCCAGGCCAGCGTATCGTGCAGCAGCGTCGCGCTGGCAAGGTGTTGCGGCGCATCTTGCAAGCCGTGCTCGCGCGCATATTGCCGGCTGCAGACGGGCGCCAGCCATTCATCCATCAGCTTGCGCGATGCCAGGCCGGGAAAGTGGCCGTCGCCATAGTGCAAGGCCAGGTCGACCTGGCCGGCGCGAAAGTCCACGCTTTCATTGCCGACGCGCAAATCGATCGACACGTCCGGATATTGCACAGCGAACCCTGCCAGGCGCGGCACCAGCCAGCACTGGGCCACCGAGGGACGCGCATGCACGGTGATGCTGCCAGTGAGCGCATCGCCGCCGGCCAGCGCCGCCTGCAAGCCGTCCCAGCCGATTTGCAGCGCGCCGAAGATGCGCTCGCCATCGGCCGTCAGTTTGACTTGCCGCGTCAATCGTTCGAACAGGCGCAGGTCCAGGCTCGCCTCCAGCCGCGCGATGCGGTGGCTGACGGCGCTGGGCGTGAGCGCCAGTTCCTGCGCGGCCAGCGCAAAGCTGGCATGGCGCGCCGCCACGAGAAACGTGTGCAGGTTGGCGAACTGGCTGGCCGTCAGCGTACCTTTGAGCGCCACACCGGCTGGCATCAATCGGCTCCGGCCGCCAGCAGCGCGCGGCCGCGCGCCACGTAGGCCGCCATTTCTTGCTCCGGCACCATGCTGCCACCCGTGCCCCACACCAGGTGCGTGGCGGTATCGAGGTGCTGCCGGTACTGCGGCGCGGCCAGCACGGGAGGAATACCTGCGAAACCGGCCACGGCGGACGGTTCCAGGCGCAAGCCTTGCGTTTGCTCAAGCAGCGCCAGCAGCCGGTACAGTTCTTCATCCGTGACGGTGGCGTAGCCGTCGATCAGCCGCTGCATGGCCCGTCCGACAAAGCCGGACGGGCGCCCCACAGCCAGGCCATCGGCCGCCGTGAGGTTATCGATGCCGATCTCCTGCACGCTGATGCCTTCATGCAAGCCCGTGTGCACGCCCAGCAGCATGCACGGCGAGTGCGTCGGCTCGACGAACACGCAGTGGACGGCGTCGCCAAAGGCCAGTTTCAAGCCGAAGGCCACGCCGCCGGGGCCGCCGCCCACGCCGCACGGCAGGTACACGAACAGGGGGTGCTGCGCGTCGACCGCGACGCCGGCGGCGTCAAACTGCGCTTTCAGGCGCTGGCCGGCCACCGCGTAACCGAGAAACAGATCGTGCGAGTTTTCATCGTCGACGAAGTGGCAGGTGGGGTCACCCTGCGCCTGCCTGCGCCCCGCTTCCACAGCCACGCTGTAGTCGGTGGCGTATTCGACCACCGTGACGCCATGGCTGCGCAATTTATCCTTCTTCCATTGCCGCGCGTCGGCCGACATGTGCACGGTGGCGCGAAAGCCGAGGCGCGCGCTCATGATGCCAATCGACAAGCCCAGATTGCCCGTGGAGCCGACGGCGATCGCGTACTGGCCGAAAAACGCCCGCACGGCGTCGCTGGCCAGCAGGCTGTAATCGTCGCCCTCCTTCAGCAAACCGGCGTCCAGCGCCAGCATTTCCGCATGTTTCAGCACTTCATAGATACCGCCGCGCGCCTTGATCGAGCCGGAAATGGGCAAATGGCTATCCTGCTTGAGCCACAGCTGACCGCTCGTCACGCCTGACGCCAAACCCAGCGCCGCCTGCATGGCGGGCAGCGGCACGACGGGCGACTCGATGATGCCGCCGCTGGCCTGCGTTTCCGGAAACGCCCTGGCGAGATAAGGCGCGAAGCGCGCCAGGCGCGCGCTGGCGTCCGCCACGTCATCCGCCGTCAAACCCACGTCATTCAAGGCCTCGGCCGCCGGCGCGATGCCGGGATTGAACCAGCTCAAGGGCTGCAAGGCCATCAATTCTGTAATCAGGGGAAATTTTTCGCGCAGCGCGGCGATGGCGGGAGTGGGCAGCATGGCAAGCTCGTATAGGAACAAACCATGATTAGACCGCATCCGGGCGCCGCTGGCAAAGGATGGTTGATCAGGCAATGGGAGATCAACCGTCATCTATCGAAGCCCTGATGGCTCAGTGACATACCCAGGGACAGCTGTCCGGACTCGCGCGGGTACGAACAGCTGGGCGTCAGGCGCGTTGGCGGGCCAGTCTGCGCTGCCAGAGAATGTGGGGAACGTTAATCCGGGTCTGGACGTTGCCATTCCATTCGGTAACAAAGCCATGGCGCTGCAAGGTACTGATGATCAGCGCGGCAATCGCCGCCTTGCCTTCGTCGGTATCCCGCATGTCGCCAAACGACAGCATGATGCCCTCTCCAGCCACGGCCCTTTCCAGGTCCTGACCATGATAAAAGCAGTAACCTCGGTAAGTCCCGTCCGGCTGCTGGGCGTAAATCTCGCCAATGTCGTCAAAGGCGTCATCGGTCATGTAACCGGCATTTTGCAGCGCGATGACCATCGCGCCATTCAAGTCGGCAAATACCGCATCGAGCCGGTCGCAGTCGGTCTGCAATGGCCAGTCTTTCTCTTGCGCCCGCTTTTTATACAATTCTTCCGCGATCAGATCCCGCAACATCGCTTCATCGACATCGCCGTCCAATACATCATCCAGGCATTCATTTGCTGCGCGGCTGTCATAGAAACCGGACCATACCCAGCTTTTGATCTGCTCTGCGAGATACAATTCATCTTCGTTCATGCCTGCCCTTTTTTCTTTCAGGTATCCCTGCCGCGTTCAACGCGGCGTCGCTTTCCCACGCGGAGAAAAGCCCCGCCTATCTACCGCGCCTCGCCATGCTCATCATAGAGCTCGCCTTCGTCGCCCTGGACTACAGCCGAGAGTTGCTGGGCGATGCGCCACATTTTCCGGACGATTTCAGCATCGGGGTTACTGCAGGTGATACTGCCGCGATAAAAACTGAACCACGCCCGTTTGCCGTTTTCCTGATGGGCGGAATAGGCCGTCCATACGGCCAGGCCTTCGTCTTCCATGCGTATCGTCGTGCCATCGGGCGCCCTGACTTCGGCGTAGCCATCGCGGCGCATTTCCGTATCTTGCGCAAGCAGCTTGCTCCATTCCTCGAACGAGATCGCAGCTTCCCCGCGCGCAAGCCCGTCTTCACTTCTTGTAATATGCAGCTCATATCCCATTATTGCTCCAGCGTTTATTCAATCTTGTTATTCAACGTTATCCATCAAGATAGCTGCCCTCCAGGGAAGTACTGACCAATTCGCTTTCGTAGCGAGTTTGCGCGTCTTTCTGTCATTGGCGCATTCAAGGTCGGAAAAGCTTTTTTGCATGGTGGATGGCGGACAATGGTGATGCCCTTATTATCGCAGGTCAGACCGCCGCCAGGAACACCGGTTATGGAAGTCGGAAATCACAATAATTTATTGGGGTGGTTAATTATACCTACTTCGTTTGTGGTAGAGTATAGCGTTGGAAATAAGGTGTTTAAGCATTTTTTTAAATGACATAAAGGAGTGAAAAATGGAATCAAAGGATATTGAAATATCGAAGGAGATTGGACAATGTTTGGACAATAATCAGCCTGCATGGACACGTTGTGAATTTACGGTAAATATTGACACCAGCAAATTCTCTATGGAACTGGGTTATGAAGAGAATGCATTTAGAGAAGGTTCGTTGCGATGATTTATAGGTAAATTCCCATCGGCATGGTGAGGTTGTGTCAAAATGGCGAACCCTGGCTCCATCCGCATCGGGGTGGCCTCAGGTTGATCTAGCGCCAGAACAGGTGATAGCTCCCCTGGAAATTCTTATCGACGTTTTCCTTGGAATCGAATCGGAACTCAATTTCCGGCAATTCGAGAAAGGAAAAGCGCAGCTTCGAAGCCAGCAAGCATTGCGCAAACCGCGATTGTATTTCCGCGCTCGTGCCGTCCCTGGCATACACATCAATATCCGCATCGTCGGCATAAAACACGCCAACACAAAAAAACAGCTCCGACGTGAGTATGTCAACATTCCGCAAGCGTAACTGCTTCGGCCGCATTGTTTCCAATACATCGATCAGCGCCTGTTCCAGCGCAATATAAGACGGGTACAGCGTGGCTGCGGACATGTTCCTCCTGTGTAATGCGTGCCCGATCTATCGCACCCTGACCGCCTACTTCCGCTCCGGCTCATTGCCGTTTTGTATTCTCCTCAACTTCTCACGCACTTTCTTCGGCATAAAAAATTTCCTAAGCATAATAATCGGCATCAACATCACTGCCACCATGGTGGCATCCTTGCGCTTCAACTGAAGAAGGAAAAGGATCAGTATTCCAGCACCAAGAGCCCATCCCGTATATGCCAGGACTTTCAATCCACCTGCAAGCGCAGACAGGCCAACAATGACAGCAATGGCAACACATCCAATGAATACATCATTTTTACTTTTATTCATGTTGAATCAACAGTAAATCCACTTATGCTTTCAACGAGGCAGAACCGGCTTCATACCATACCCGAATACCGCGCTCAACCTTGACTAGCGCCATCCAGCCCCTGGTTTCCGTGATGGTTTCCATATTAATGGGGTGAACACCGGTTTTTTCCAGCCATTCATTGGCCAATACCAGCGACCTGTCCATGCCATCAGAGAGCGGACTGCCCGGCGTGGTCGAGCGAAAATCTTTAAATGCGATCATGTACACCTTTTATTCAGTCAGCATCATTTCAGCGGACAAAGCCTTCAGCCTCCATTATCGTAGCCATGTGCGCCAAACGCCGAAGCAGGCACCATGAAGCATAACAAATTACCGGTGAGAAACATACGCACATTGTCACGACTACATGGCGCCGCCGATGCGGCGATACCGGCAGGCGCCTTCCGCTTCCCGCATCGGCAGCAGGAAGGCGCCATAGCCAATTGCCAGCCTTAGAACTTCAGCTGCAGCCCCAGATCAATCGACCTGCCCTCGGCCGGCAAGGCTTGCAACGCCCCGCCATTCGCTTTCAGCCCCGACAAGTACACGCCACCGAGCGGGTCCGCATACGCGCGGTTGAACAGGTTGCTCACGCCTGCGCTCAGGCTGGCCATCTTGCTAAATGCCACGCTGCTGCGCAGGTTGACGAGCGCATAGCCGCCCGTTTCCGGTTCGAAGCGGCGCGCGTCGACCTTGTCCTTGCGGGCCACGATCTTCGTTTCGATGCGGCTGCTCCAGGCGCCCAGCTTGTGCTCGACGGCCAGCAAGGCGTTAAATGGCATCATGCGGTACAGGTCGCCGCCATCGCTGCGCTTGCCCCGCGTGTAAGCGGCGTTGCCCGTCGCCATGAAGCGGCCCCAGCCCGCACTGCTGGCCAGCGGCAGCTGCCACGCCAGATTCGCGCCGTACAGCTTGGCGTCGTGGTTGGCAAAACGCAGCAAGTTGCCGTTGGCGCCCATTTTCATGTACGGGTGGAAGGACGCCAGCACGTCGACGTCGATGTAATTGTCGACCTTGCTATAGTAGGGATTCAGACGCACGAACCAGCCCTCCTCGCCGCCGCCATGCCAGTCGGCAGTGAACGCGGCCGTGTAAGCCGTCTCGGGTTTCAGGTCGATGTCGCCCACATAGCCGTTGCCGTCGCCAAACCAGTTGGTCATGGTCATCGCCATCGAGCCGCGGCCCCACGAGTAGCGCTCGTACAGATTCGGCGAGCGCACCTTGCGCGCCAGCGCGAATTCGTAGCTGCTGGCCGCATCGGGCGTGAAGGTGGCTTGCGCCGAGGCATCGATATTCGTGTCGCGCTGGCTACGGCTGCGCGCATTGAAGGCCCTGGCGGCCATCAGGTCCGGCATGTTCATCATGTTGGTGCCGTACGATTGCACGTCGCCCGCATCCATGCGCACGGATTCGCCGCGCACGCCCAGCACGCTCGTCCAGCGCGCATCGTGCCGCGTTTCCAGCTCGCCGAACAGCACGGTGCGGTCGCGCTTGCCGTCATTGATGTTCAAATAGGTGCGCGGCCCCATCATCATGGAACCGGGCACGGCCGGCCAGTAGTCGTCGAGGCGGAAGCCGTGCCATTCCTGGCCCAGGCGCAACTCGCCCGCGGCGGTCGGCAGGCTGGCCATCAGCGCATAGCCCGTGTTGCGGCCATGCGTAATCATCGGCATCGAACCCTTGCGCTCGGGTGAAAAGAAGCCCATTTCGTGGTCCGTCTGCTGCCAGTAGGCGCGCGCGTCGAGCACGCCCCAGCCGAACTCGCCTTTATAAGCGAGATTGGCGAACTGGCCGTGGTTGTCCGTCATGTCCATGTACTGGTTGGGAAAACCCTGGTATGGGATGTGCTGCACGCCGGCGCGCAGGGTCAGCTGCTGTCCATCGCGTTTCGCCGCCAGCACGATGGCCTGGTTGATACTCTCGAACATGCTGCCCAGCACCTTGTTGCCGTGGCCATCGTCATAGCTGTGGCCGCGCGTGTACGCGCCGTTGTAGCCGATGCTCAGCGCGTCGCTGGCGGCCGAGGCATTCACGCTGGTCGCCACGCTGTTGTTGACGCTGCGTCCCGAGACGGCAAAGCTGCCTTGCGTCAGCAGCGGCGCGCCGGGCTGGGCGAACACGGGCGCGTTCGACTGCACCTCGATGGTGCCGGCGATGCTGTCGCCGCCCGCGCTGACGGGTGTGACGCCCGCGATCAGGCGGATGCGCTGCACTTGTTGCGGATCAATGTAGGACAGCGGCGCATTCATATGATTGGCACAGGCCGAGGTCAATTCCATGCCGTCGATGCGAATCTTGATGCGGTCGTCCGCAAAGCCATTGACGACGGGCAAGCCAGACACGCCGCCGCCGGCCGCCACGCTGTAGCCGGGAGTGCTGCTGAGCATCAGCGCCGTGTCGGCGGCGGACCGGTAGCCATCCTTGACGCCCGCGACGATGACTTTCATCTCGGGAAGAACAACTTCAGTGCGCGTTTGCGCCACGGCAGGCATGGCAATGGCGAGGGAAATCAATAACGGTAAATGTTTCATGGCGCTGCTTTCAGATTCTGTATGGGTAAGACGAACAGGCGCAAGCGCAGCGCAGTGCCGCGCGGCGCAAGGCAGTTCAGGGAAAGGGACAGATCAGAAAGCGGCGGGCGGGCCACGGGGCTGGACGGGAGTCCAGGCGAACAGCGGCGTGGCGGATTGGTAGAACAGCTCGGGCAGCAAGCCCGTGAGAATTTCTCCGGACGCGAGCACAAGCGAGGTAAGCGGCAGCGCCAAGGTGTCAGCATGCATGCTGCAGCACGGGCAATCGCCCATGCGCATGCTGCCCTTGGAAGTATCGGGGGCGTCCGTGGACCATGTTGCGGGCAACATGTTCATGCCGCCCGCCACCGAACAGATTTCCAGGCTGGGCACGGCCATGCCGCTGGCAACCGTCAGCGCGCGCGACACCGTAGGGGCGAGCGTGGCCAGGAAGATGGCGATACACGCGATCCACAGGACGATGCTGGCCTTGCCTTTGCTGATGAACATGGCAACATTGTATCAGGGCAAGCCTCCTGCGCACAGGGCGCAAGTCAAACCTTACTTACAAATCCACCTTCATGCTCAGCTTGATGGCGCGCGGCGCACCCGAGGCCAGGCGCGTGCCGGCGCCGGCCCAGTAGCGCTTGTCGGCCGCATTTTCCACGTTCAGCTGCCACACGACGGATTTCTGCATCAGCGTGCTGGCGTAACGGGCACCCGCGCTGAAAAGCGTCACCCCGCCGAGGAAAGCCTGGTTCAGGTCGTTGACGGGACGGGCGCTGTAGTAATACGCGCCGCCGTTGACGGACAGGCCCGGTACAGAGTCAAACGCGTAAGCCAGAAAGGCGCTGGCCGTGCGCCTGGACGCGTTTTCCGGCGCCTTGCCGTTGTAATCGGCGTTGATGTGGGCAAACTTCGGGTCGAGCAACTGGGCCGACGTTTGCCACGACAGTTGGCGCGTCAATTTCCCTTGGGTCGACAGTTCCAAGCCGCGGTAGCGCTGTTCGCCATCCGACGTGAACACATTGCTGGCATTCGTGTAGTAGCCGGGGCGCGTAATGTCGAACAGCGCGGCAGAGACCAGGGTGCCGCCCGGCGTCAGCCAGCGCGCGCCCAGCTCTTTCTGCTTGCTCACGCCGGGCGCCATCTTGACGCCCTGGTTGACGGTGCCCGTCGGGCCCGTCTCGCCCTCTTCCAGCCCCCGTGCCGTCGACGCGTAGAGAGACAGCTGGGGCGTGAACTTGTAGATGAGCGAGGCCATCGGCGTCGTCTTGCTGACGTCGTAGTGGCTGGCGCCCTGGTCGCTTTGATAGCTGCTGCGGCGTACGCCGATGATACTTTGCCATTGCGGGCTGAAGACCATGCGGTCGAGCGCGTACAAGCCCGTGTCGCGCGTGTCGAGCGCGGCCGTCGTGGGCGAAGCCGGCTTGGGACCGAACGCGACATTCGTCACGGGCACGGGGTTGTACAGGTTTTGCGATGCAATCGTGTAATTGCTCTGGTAAATAGGGTCTTGCGACTTGTCCGTGCGCGAGGCGCCCAGGGTGAGTTCATGGGCGATGAAACCCGTGCTGAAATTGCCGGCAAGTTCCGCGCGCAGCAAGTCCGACGCCGTCACGCTGTGCTGGATATTGCCCGTGATGCGGCCCGCCCCCGTGGCCAGCGCCGCTGCGTTATTCAGGCGAAAGATCGCCAGGCGGCGGTCGCGCGCCGTTTCCGAGTGGCCCGCCTCGACCGTCAGGGCCCAGCCATCTGCGATGGCATAGTCGGCGCGCAATTGCGCGTTTTTCGTCTGCGCTTCGAACGCCGACCAGTCGGGGCCGATCAGCTGGCGCGGATCAACGGCGCGCGGCAAACTGATCACGCCTTTTACAGCGGTGGGCAAGGCCACGCCCGCCTGTTCCGTCACCTTGCGGCGGTCGTATTCCAGGTCCGCCTTCAGCAGCAGTTTATTGCTCACGCGCCAGTCCAGCGCGGCGGAGAGAAAGCTGCGGTTGCCATTGCCGACATTGTCCAGCCAGGAACCCAGCGTCCCACCGGCCGCGTTGATGCGCACGCCGAACTCCTGCTGCGCGCCAAAGCGGCGGCCCACGTCGACATTTGCCACCGCGCTGCCACGGTCATCGAGGCTCAGGCCCATGCTGGTGACGGGCTGGCTGCCCGCCCGCTTGGTGACGAAGTTGACCACGCCAGCGGGCGAGGTAAAACCGTAGTACAGGGCCGAGGCGCCCTTCAGCACTTCCACCCGCTCCTTGTTTTCCATGGGTACTTGCGAGAAGTTCATGATGGGCATGGAACCGTTGAGGCGGTAATTCGTGCGGTTTTCCACGGCGATGCCGCGTATCACCAATTGATCCCACGTCTCGCCGCCGTTTTGCTGGCGCGTCACGCCCGCCGTATTGCGCACGGCATCGTACAGCCCAGAGACGGCTTGCTGCTCCAGCAATGCGCGCGTGATCACGTTGACGGTCGATGGCACGTCCATGATGTTGGCGCCACGAAAGCTGCCCGCCTCCGTGGTGAGCGGCACCAGGCCTTGCGCTCGGGCGCCCGTCACTTGCACGGCTTGCATGACTTTCGCATCGCCAGCCGTCAAGTCGTCCTGGCCGCTGCCCCCATTGACGGCGCCGGCCGTATGGGAAGCGAAAGCCAGCGACAGGGCGGCGGCGACTGGAAGCAGGCGGGTGCGAGGAGAGACGACAGGCATGACATCGGGCTTTCAATGAAAAAAGAGTACAGATGGAAACTTACGGTTAGCCGCCATGATACCGATAATGAGAATCATTATCAATGAAGGGGTGAGTTTGTGTGAGTTTTGCAGAAGAAAGACGGTCACCCCGGCGCCTGTTATCACTTGAACACGTTTGGATTTTGCAGACGAGGCCGCAAAGAGGCATACTGACAGTCACGGCGTGCAAGATGTGCCGCCCAACAAGATCAAAAGGTTAGTTCGTGAACACAATCGACAAAAAAAGCGTGCAGACGAAAACAATTCGCTGGAAACGCTGGCAGCGCTGGGCCGTCGGCACCGGCTGCGCCTTGGCCGCCTACAGCGCGGCAGGCTTCTGGCTGGTGCCCTACGTCATCAAGCACCAGCTGCCCAAATTTGCAGAAAAAGAACTCGCGCGCCAGGCCAGCATCGCCGACGTGCGCTTCAACCCGTTCACCTTGAGGCTGGAAGCGGAGCAAATCGCTTTCAAGGAAGCGGCCAGCGCGGATGGCAAGAGCAATGCGCCGCTGCTGTCCATCGGCGCCCTGGCCGTGCAGCTGGAATGGAAATCCATCGTGCGCCGCGCCTGGAGCCTGGCGGAAATCCGCATCACGGCGCCACAGACTCATTTGACCATCACGCCGGACGGCAAGTTCAACCTGGCCGAAGTGCTGGCCACCTGGCAACGCAATCACCCGGAAAAAAGCGACGGCGGCATGCCACGCCTCGTCATCGCCCACTTTGCGCTGGAGCAAGGCAAAGTGGATTGGCAAGACCAGAAGGCGGGCTATGCGGACAACTTCACGCCCATCAACTTTACGCTCGACAATATCTCCACCCTGCCCGACGCAAACGGCAGCTACAGCCTCAGCGCCGACGCGGCGCGTGGCGGCAAGCTGCACTGGCGCGGCACAGCCTCGCTCAGCCCCATCCGCGGCGAAGGCGAACTGATCCTGAACGACGCCTCCCTGCCCGGCCTGGCCGCGTATTTGAAAGCCTATACGCGCGCCACGGTGACAAGCGGCAAGCTGTCGGCGCGCCTGCCCTACGCCTTTTCCTATGCCGACGGCAAGCTGCAAGCCACAGTCAAAGGCGCGGGCCTGGCCTTGCGCGACTTGGCATTGGCACAGGACGGCAAGGGCGCACCGTTTACCTCGCTGAACACCCTGGGCATCGCCGGCGTGAACGTGGACCTGGCGCGCCAGAACGTCACGGTGGATAAAATCAATCTGTACGGCGGCAAGGTGGCCGTGCGGCGCGACAGCAGGGGCGAGATCGATGTGGCGAACCTGATGCTGCCTGGCAATCCCGAACCTGTAGCATCAGCCACCGCCGCGCCTGCCGCACCAGCCAAGCCGGGCAAGTGGCAAGTGGACTTGAAACAGCTGGCCTTGGCCAATGTGGACGTCTCCGCCATCGATGAAACCGTCTCGCCTGCCCTGCAGCTGAGTGCCAAGCAACTCCAGCTGAACTTGCAACTGGCCTTGCAACAAGGTCCAGCGGGCATGGCTAGCGTGATCGACGGCGCGAATGTCAGCCTGGCGGATCTGGCCATGCAGCGCGGCGCACAAACACCGTTCAAACTGGCCCAATTGGGTTTTACGGATGGCAAGATCGACCTGGCCGCGCATACCGTGCACCTGGGCGCCGTGACGGCCAGCGGCGCGCAGATCGATCTGGCGCGCAACCGCCAGGGAGAGTTTGCGATTGCACAAAAGCTGCCCGTATTTGCCTCCGGCAAAGCCGACTCCGCCAAGGACGCGCCGTCCACGCCGTGGTCCACCAAGGTAGACAAGGTAGAACTGAGCAAGTTCGGCGCCCGTTTCGACGATGCGGGCACCGGCATCAAGGGCACGCTGCAGGACG
Organism: Janthinobacterium sp. SUN073; assembly: GCF_030397665.1. Classification (GTDB taxonomy): domain Bacteria; phylum Pseudomonadota; class Gammaproteobacteria; order Burkholderiales; family Burkholderiaceae_D; genus Janthinobacterium. Next base: position 193,574 of record NZ_JAPUBT010000003.1, read on the forward strand.
CCCGCCTGTCGCTACTCAACGTCAGCAACGATATGAAGCAGGCGCTGCCGTTCGAGCTGGGCGTGGGCCTGCGCGAAGGCGGCTTGCTCACCGCCAAGGGCAAGTTCGTGCCGGGCACGGGCGCCGTCGATGCGCAATTGAATTTGAAACAACTGACCCTGGCCCCTGTGCAACCCTTGCTGGCGCAGCATGTGAAGCTGAAGCTGGCGGGCGGCACCCTCTCCGGCAGCGGCCGCCTGACGACGGGCGGCGGCGCGCCGAAAGCGCCCAAGGTCCGTTATGAGGGCGGCGTGGATATCGCCGGCCTGGTGCTCAATGAAACGGATGGCAAGCGCTTTGCCTCATGGAAAAGCGTGCGCGCCGACAAGCTGACGGCCAGCGTGGGCCCTGATTTTGTCGACATCCCCGAACTGCGCGTGGTGGAACCGAACGCCCAACTGATCATCGAAAACGACCGCAGCCTGAACGCGCAGCGCTTGCTGGTGAAGGCACCCGAGCCGGCGACTGCGCCAGCGCCAGCAACCGCCAGCGCACCCGGCGCTGCAGCACCGGACGCCGCCTTCCCCGTACGCGTGCGCCGCGTGCGCCTGCAAAACGCCAAGCTGGACTTTGCCGACCTGAGCTTGCGGCCCCAGTTCGCCGCCAAGATTTATGAACTCAATGGCGTCATCACGGGTCTGTCCACCAAGCGCGATGCGCGCAGCCAGATCGAGCTGGACGGCCGCATCGACGAATTCGGCCTGGCCCGCGTGCGCGGACAGCTGAATCCGTTCGCCCCGACCGACAACACGGACTTGAACGTGGTCTTCAAGAACGTCGACATGGTGTCCGCCTCGCCGTACACGATGAAGTTCGCCGGCTACAAGGTGGCTGAAGGCAAGATTTCGCTGGACTTGCAATACAAGGTGCGCAACCGCCAGCTCGACGGCACCAACCAGATCGTGCTCGACAAGCTGACCCTGGGCGAACGCATCGACAGTCCGGACGCCTTGAAACTGCCTCTGGAACTGGCGCTGGCCATCCTCAAGGATAGCGACGGGCGCATCGACCTGGGTTTGCCCGTATCGGGCGACATGAACGACCCGCAATTCAGCTATGGCGCCCTGATCTGGAAAGCCGTGGGCAATGTGCTGACGAAAATCGTCACGGCGCCATTCCGCGCGCTGGGTAACTTGCTGGGCATCAGCGCCGACAAGCTGGAATCGATCGACTTCGATGCGGGCAGCGCCGTGCTGCTGCCGCCCGAGCGGGAAAAGCTCAAGCAAGTGGCGCACATCCTCGCCAAGCGCGAACAGCTGAAGCTGGCCGTGCCGGGCCAGTACAGCGACACGGACGGAGCCGCCCTGCGCGCCCAGGCCGTGCGCCGCGCCGTCGCCGCCAAGGCCGGCATCAAGCTGGAAGCGGGCGAGGAACCGGGGCCATTGAACCTGGGCGAACGCAAGATACGGGGCGCCCTGCGCGAGCTGTACGGCGAACGCTTCGGCAAGGCCGAGCTGGACAAGCAGAAAAAGGCGGCTGAGTCCGCTGCGCCTGCTGCAGCGGCGGCATCCGCCGTTGCCTCCGCCCCGCCGGCAACGGCCAAAATCCCCGTCTTGCAGCGCCTGGGCAAGCTGATCGAAGGCGAACCGCAAGTGGCCGACACAGGCGCGTTTTATGGAGGCTTGCGCGAGCAACTGGAAGCCAGGCAGCCCCTGCCTGCCGATGCGCTCGCCAAGTTGGGCACCCAGCGCAGCGCGGCGATTCTGGCTGCCCTGCAGCAGGACGGCACGCCGGCAGCCAGGGTCAGCGCCGGTGCACCGGAAAAAACGGAGGCCGCGCCTGGCAAGCTGGTGGGGTTAAAGCTGGGATTGGCGGCGCAATAGTCTATTGAATAGGGCCTTGCCAGCCTGAATCGCCACCAGTCGTTTGGCCTCTTCTGATACATAGTTCATGAAAGATGAAAACCGATGGATCGTCTTGGGGGCCTGGGTGTCCTGGCTGGCACCTGGTGTGCGATCTCGTAGCGGCCTAATCCAACGACGAGGCAGGGTCTGGCGTCTCTATGGCCTGCCCTGCAGAGACTCCTGCCTCGCTCAAGTAAGAGCAGGCCTTTCCTTGTCAAAACAGAAGGCGGAGCCCGGCCCCGGTTTCCAGGCGCTAGTATATCGTGCATGTCTATTGCACAATGATTAACATCCACAGCTTGTCGCTCATCTTTACACTTCCCCTCGACTGCCACGGGCAATCCTGAGCAACCCTTGATTTAACAGAGCCCCAACGGATTGGCATAGTTAATGCTTAGCTAGTCCCATGAGGCCAACCAGGGGATTCCATGCTCAATACACTACACAAATCGTTCGGTAGCGCGCTGGCAGCACTCATACTGCTCGCGCTGGCACACAGCGCGCACGCGCTGCCGCTGCTCACGCTCACGTCAACACAGGCCACCATACCGGCCTCGGCCGGTAGCAGCATCGGAATCACCGGCAGCATCATCAACCGGACCAACACGGCGCTGGACGCGACCGACCTGTTCCTGAATTTCGGCAATTTCGATCCGGGCGCGCTGACGCCACAGCAAACGTTGGGACTGGTCCTGTTCAGCATTCCCAGTTTTTCGTTCCGGGACAATGTTGCCCTGTTCACTATCGACGTGGCGGCCAACGCGCTGCCCGGCGTGCATACGCTCGACGTGATGCTGCAGGACCTTGGCGGCAACTTCTCCGACGTCGTCAGCTTCAGCTTCCTGGTCAACCAAGTGGTGACCGTATCGGAGCCGCCCACGCTGGCCATCATGCTGGCCGGCCTGGCTGGCATGACCGGCATGATGCTTTTCCGTACTGTCTCCAACCATGGAGGCAATCATGGCTAGCAAGCCACAGATCGCCACGGGCAACGCCACGGTCATCAACACCGGCGAAGAAGTCATCGTCTCGATCACTGTGACCAACATCGGTAGCGAAACCGCCAGCAAGGTGTTCCTGACCGGCGCCACACTGGGTGCGGCACGGCGAATCAGCCCGCAGAATTTTCCGGTGTACATCGGTAGCCTGACGACCGAAGGCAGTGGCAGCATAGGTGCCAGATTCAGCACCACCGGGCTGACGCCCGGCCAGCAATACCTGCTGACCCTGCGCGGCACCTACGAGGCCGGCGGCACGCTGGGCTTCGTCGTCAATCGCTACGTGATGATTCCGCAGCCGGCGCCGTATGCCTCGCCACGTCTGCGCTCGCATGTGAACGTGCTGCTGAGTAACGCCACCTGGACCTATACCATCTTCAACGATGAGCCGCTGGGCAGCTCCTTGTATATCGCCGCCTTCCACCTCGACATCGTGGCACCCACCACCGTCACCGGCACGCCACACGGCTGGCAGTCCGAGTCCGACCTGATGACCTATGCGGGCTGGATTTCCGCTGATGCCCATATCGCGCCCCAGCAAGCGCTTGGCGGTTTCGAGATCCAAAGTCCGACCGGGCGCTCCGAGTCCACCGCCTACAGCCTGATCTCCTGGGACCATGCGGCCAACAATGCCGGACCGGTGGGGCTGGACACGGTACTGTCGCCATCCAGAGCACGATAGGTGAACGACATGAAAACCTCAGACCATACCGTACTCGACGACATCGCACGCACGCTCGCTGGCGTCACCTCGCGCCGCGCCGCACTGAAAATGGTCGTGCTCGGCCTGGGCGGCATGACCCTGGCCCGCTTCGGCATCAACAACGCCTGGGCGGCGCGCAATTGCCTGTGCAATAACCGCGTGTACGACTCCGCCCTTGCCTGCTGCACGCCCAACGGCGTGGTGCAAAAGCACCCCATTGCCAATCTGGCGCACTGCCCTTCCCGCACCGCCAACCTGGCGCATACCTGTAGCGCCAATGGTTGCGGCGCGGCCGGATCGTGGGTGTCGCCGCCGCAAAGTTACTTCGGCGTCAGCTTCGTTCCCGCTTGCAATACTCACGATTGTTGCTACGACAAGTGCAACCAGAACAAGGCAGCGTGCGATACCAACTTCCTTAGTGAGCTTAACGCTATTTGCACCGCAGCCTTCCCCGGCACGGGCAACATACAGAACATCAAGCGCGGCGGTTGTCTGTCCCAGGCGCAGACCTATTACAACGCGGTGTCCTCGTATGGCCAAAACGCGTATGACGACGCGCAGAAACTCTCGTGCGACTGCTGCCCGCCTGAGGCTTGCCGCACCTGCGCCGGCGGCAGTTGCGGCGCCTTCCCCGCATGCGTCGGCGGCGGCGACTGCGTGTGCTTTACGACGCCGAATGGCTCGGGCGTCTGCGTGCACGGCAATACTCCTTGTGCCGGTTTGCCCACCTGCAGCTCCAACGACGATTGCCCACCGGGATACGGTTGCGCCGGCTCAAATTGTTGCGGCGGCACCGCATTGTGCGGGCCACTGTGCTCCGACCTGACGAACGCATCGATCATCTCGCCGTTTGGTGGCACTCAACGTTACGATGGACCTACCCTGGGAGGAAAGAGATAATGGACGCGTTCATAGTGCCATTCACCGTCTTGCGCCTGCTGTTGGGCGGCGTCTTGCTGATCGCCGCTGTTGGCAAGCTACTTCACCGGCAGGCGTACGCTCAAACGCTGGCGCAATTCGGTATTCCCACTGCGTTGCAGCCGCAACTGGCGTGGCTGATGCCGACGTGCGAACTGGCGATCGCCTTCATGCTGACGCTGGCGACGTCCACGTGGTGGGGCGCCAGCGCCGGCGCCGCCCTGCTGGCGCTCTACAGCACCGTGCTGGCGTACAAGCTGCAGCAAGGCCAGCGGCCCAGATGCAACTGCTTCGGTCAGCAGGACGCCACGCCGATCGGCCCCGCTACGCTGCTCAGGAACGGGGTACTGCTGTCGATGGCGGGCGCACTGATTTACGCTGGTCCGGCATACGCGCATGCTCCTGTATGGCCGCATCTGGCCAAGATATTGGTCACGGCCCCGACACTGTCGATATGCATCGCCGTGATGGCGGTGCAATGGTGGCTGTTACTGCATACGCTGCGCCAGAACGGGCGCCTGATCTTGCGCATGGATACGCTGGAGCTGCGACTCGACGCCGCCAACATTCAGCCACTGCATGCGCTCGACATGCGGCCGCGCGGACTGGCAGTCGGCAGCATGGCGCCGGACTTCGCGCTGCCGGAAATGGGCACTGGCGAAGCGAAGACGCTGGCGCAGCTCAGGTCTGCCGGCCTGCCGGTGCTGCTGGTCTTCTCCGACATCGCCTGCGGCCCTTGTGCCGAACTGGCGCCGCGCATTGAGAGTTGGCATCGGCAATACCAGGGCTTGATCAGCATCGCCGTCATCCTGCGCGTCGATGCCGGACAGCTGCACCGTCCACATACCGCCGGCTCCTGCACCACGCTGCTGCAAGAGGACCGCAAGGTATCCGAGCGCTACGACGCGCTGGTGACTCCGAGCGCCGTACTGGTGTCCGCCGAGGGGACGATCGCATCGCATCTGGCGCTGGGCTCAAAAGACATATACGATCTACTGGAAGCAACCGCACCGCAGATCCATGAAAACCGGAACATCGCCGCTTAAATCCCCACGACAGGCAAGCCGGCTAGTGCTGACGGTCGGCACTAGCCTGCACCTGATCACCGCACTATTTCTGGCCAACGGTGGCGGCATCGTCTTTCGGACGGCGCTGTGCGCCTGGTCGCTGGCGCCCTACCTATTGCTGGCACTTGCGCTACAACGCAGCAAGAATTGCGGCGCTCTGCTAGCCGGCGCCCTGCTGATGCTGCTGTTGGACGCGCACACCTACTGGTCGGTGTTCGTGGCCCCGCAAAGCTCCACTGCTGCATTGGGTCTGCTAATGGCACCGTTGTTCAACCTGTTCTGCATGGCGCCGTTATCGATTGCAGCCAACATGTGGCTGGGCCACAGGCGATCTTAGAGGGGAGCCCGATTTTTTACACATGCATATCAGGGACTTGCCGCACATGTCCGAGGAAGCCGAACGCCGTTATCTGTTCGTCGCCATCGACCGCGCCACGCGCCGGATCTTCATGGGCATCTATGCCGACCAATCCGACAGCTGCAGCTCCGACTTTTTCAACAAGGTCAAAATGGCCTCTCCGGTCACTTTCCTCACACTATTCACTGGCAACGGCAGCCAGTTCACGGACCGCTTCACCAGCAAGACTTGATACGCGCCAGAGCACGTCTCGATGAGCCCAATCTCGACTTCACCGATTTTCCCTATTTTGCCGCAGAGCGGATAGAACTGATTGTGTAAAAAGACGACGCTGTCATGCTGCGCGATTTCCCCGCTGTGCGGCACCGCCGAGGCGGCGCTGCACAGCGATGCCGCCCCCTACTTGTCTTTGCCTCCTGCTGACACCCCCTCGTCCGGCAAGGCAAACGCCACCAGGCTATCGCCCATCTTCGTGCCCAGCGACCCATGGCCGCCGGCCATCACCACCACATACTGCTTGCCGGTCTTGTCGGAGACATAACTCATCGGCGTGGCCTGGCCGCCGGCCGGCAGACGGGCTTTCCAGACGGTTTTGCCGTTGCGCACGTCGTAGCCGCGGATGGTGTAGTCGAGCGTGCTGCTGAGGAAGGCCACGCCGCCACCCGTGGTGCTGATGCCGCCCAGGCTGGGCACGCCCAGCGGCAAGGCGATGGGCACGGGGGCGCTGTCGCGCGTGGTGCCGTTCTTGTGCATCCACACTTTTTTCATGGTGCGCAAGTCGACGGCGGCGATATAGCCCCACGGCGGCGCCTGGCATGGAAAGCCCAGCGGCGACAGGAAAGGCTTGATTTCCACGGCAAACGGCACGCCCGTCTGCGGCTGCAAGCCCATTTCAGTACCCGTGCCGCCCGGCGCATTGGCTTGCGCGCGCGGCACCAGGCGTTCCAGGAAGCCCATGTAGTCGGGATTAACTAACAGCAACTGACGCACGGGATCGACGGCCGCCCCGCCCCATTCGAAGATGCCGAGCGGGCCCGGCGAAATGATGGCGCCCTTGATCTTGCCTTCGGCCACCGTTTGCGGCGTGAACGGCCCTTCGTAGCGGTGCTGGCGGAAGATGATGCGGCAAGCGAGCTGGTCGAATGGCGTCGTGCCCCACATATCCGTTTCGCTGATGTGTTTTTCAGGCAGGAACGTGAGGGCCGAGAACGGCTGCGTGGGCGACAACTTGTCGCCAGGCGCGGCGTTGGCCGTCGGCACGGGCTTTTCCGGCGCCGGCACCACCAGGCTGCCATCGCGCCGGTCGATCACATAGATGTCGCCGCGCTTGGTGGTGGCCACGACCGATGGCACTTTACCTTTCGGCGTGTCGATGTCGACCAGCGTGGGCTGGCCGCCGATATCCATGTCCCAGATATCGTGGTGCACGGTCTGGTACACCCAACGTACTTTCCCGGTGACAAGATCAAGCGCGACGATGGCACTATTGTATTTCTCGCCGTTCGGATTGCGCTTGCCACCCCATGTATCGGGCGTTTCATTGCCCATCGGAATGTAGACCATGCCCAATTTTTCATCCACGCTGGACACGCCCCAGGAATTCGGTGAATTGTTGGTGTACGTCTTGCCGTCAAGAATCGGCGCCGTGTCGTCCGGATTCGAGGCATCCCAGTTCCACATCAGTTTGCCAGTGACGGGATCGTAGCCGCGGATCACGCCCGAGGGCTCTTCCGTGGAAAAATTATCGGTCACGCTGGCGGCCATCACCACCACGTTCTGCGCCACGGCCGGCGGCGACGTGGGCATCAAGAAGCCCCGCTTCTTCATGCCCATGCCGTGGTACAGGCCGATCACGCCGTTTTCGCCGAAGCTTTTGCACGCTGCGCCCGTATCGGCATTCACGGCGATCAGGGTCGCATCCATGGTGGGCGCGAAGATGCGGCGCGGACACTCCATGCCGGCCGCCTCGGGCGCCGGATCGCCCTTGGCGCGGCCCGCGTTGACGTCCCAGTAGGCCACGCCGCGGCAAATCATGTGCTGGTAGCTGGACGCATCGCGGTTGATCTTCGGATCGTGGCGCCACAGTTCCTTGCCCGTGTCCGGGTCCAGCGCGATGACGATGTTATGCGGCGTGCACAGATACAGCATGCCGTTCACTTTCAGCGGCGTGACTTCATTGGCGATCTCGCCCGGATCGTTCGGGCCCTTGAAGTCGCCCGTGTGGTACACCCATGCCTGTTTCAGCTGCGCGGCGTTGGCCGGCGTGATCTGCGCGGCCGGCGCGTAGCGGTCGCCATAGCCGGAGCGGCCATACGCGGCCCAGTCGTTGGGCGCCACGCCCGGCGCGAAGTCGCCTTGCGGCGCGGCCGCCATGTTTTTGGCCGGCACTTCACCGTGCAGCGTGTGGTAATCCTGGAACAGCGAAAACACGCCCACGGCAGCCGTCAGCACCACGGCGGCGGCCAGGGCGCTCTTGCCCGCGTCGCGCGGTTTCGCCCCGGCGGCCAACGGCGGAGCGAGGCGGCGGTCGATGAAGGGCAGCAGCAGCAGCCAGACGGCGGCGGCGAACCAGATATCGAGACGGGGCAGCAATTGCCACCAGTCGAACTTCACTTCGATGACGGACCAGATCAGGGTGGCGAACAGCAGCAGCGCGAGAAACAGCTGGGCGCTGCGCCGCCCCTTCCACACCAGCGCACCGGCGACCAGCATGCCGATGCCAGCCACGACGTAATACCAGGAGCCGCCAAGGCTGACGAGCCAGGCGCCACCGCCGGCAAGCGCCAGGCCCAGCAAGATGAAGATGACTGCAGTGAGGATAAGCAAGGGTCCAGGCCGGGCAGAGGCAGTCATGATGCTCCTTTACAAGAGTCAGTCAGCGGCAGGCGAATGCGCACCGTATTTGATGGCGATCAAGGAGTTCCATTTTTTCACTATTTGGCCAAGCATGGCACACGCCTGAACGCGCTATCCGCGCGGTGTTGCTTTTCATCACAGGCCATCCCCGCCAGCCCGCCGTTTTTCTTGTAATTTCAAAAACAAACACAAAATAAATCAAATAAATAACAAATTTCTCGAATAAATCAAATTTTTACCGTAAAATGAAAATCACGAACCCTGGCAACCGAATTTCCCGATTTTCAACCTTCACGTGGAACGGCACTCATCATGACCATCGCCAAACGCCTGTATGCATTGATACTCTCCGTCATCCTGGGGCTGGCCGCCCTGACTGCCATCAGCGTGTATGAAATGGACCGTGTATACACGGCGGCCAGCTACTCCACCGTCAATACCGTTCCCAGCCTGCTGACACTGAACACCGCATTTGTATCCTTCGCGCAATTGCGCACGCAGGTATGGCAACATCTGGCCGCGAAAGACCCCGCCGTGCGCGGCCAGCTGGAAACCTCGATGCGCACCGCCCGCGTCGCCGTCGGACAGGCGCTGGACAAATATGAGAAGGAAAACCTCTCGGACGAGCAGGACCGCGCGCTGCTGGCGGCCGACCGCGCCGTGCTGGCCCGCTACGATAGCGTGCGCGAAAAAGTGCTGGCGCTGTCGAATGCGGGCGAGTTCGACGCGGCACGCGACGTGCTGATGCAGAACCAGGCCATCATCAAGGAACTGGTCGATGCCCTCGCCGCCCACCACGGCTACAACGAAAAGCTGGGCAAGACGGGCGCGGCAGAGGGCATCGCCACCGCTGCCAGCGCGCGCTGGATTTCCATCAGCGTGGCCCTGGCCGTGATGCTGCTGGTGGCCGGCATGGGCTTGCTGCTGGCGCGCCGCATCGTCGCCTCGCTGGCCAGCGCCATCGAGGTGGCCCACACCATCGCGGGCGGCGATCTCAGCGTGCAGATCAGCGCCGCGTCGAACGACGAGGTGGGTCAGTTGATGACAGCCCTGAGCGAGATGAGCGAGAGCCTGGTGCGCATCGTCGCCGAAGTGCGCTCCGGCACGGAGACCATCAACACGGCCTCGGGCGAGATCGCGGCAGGCAACCTGGACCTGTCGGCACGCACGGAACAGCAGGCCGGCTCGCTGGAAGAAACCGCCTCGGCCATGGAAGAGCTGACGGCCACCGTGCGGCAGAACTCGGACAATGCCCGCCAGGCCAAGCAGATGGCCGTCAGCGCCTCGGACAAGGCGGTGCGCGGCGGCGAGGTGATGGGCGACGTCATCCGCACCATGGAAGCGATCGACAGCGCGTCCAACAAAATTGCCGACATCATCAGCGTCATCGACGGCATCGCCTTCCAGACCAATATCCTGGCCCTGAATGCGGCCGTGGAAGCGGCGCGGGCCGGGGAGCAAGGACGCGGTTTTGCCGTCGTGGCCACCGAAGTGCGCAACCTGGCGCACCGTTCGGCGGCGGCCGCCAAGGAAATCAAGGCACTCATCAGCGACTCCGTGGAGCAGGTGGAACAAGGTGGCAAGCTGGTGCAGCAAGCCGGCGCGGCCATGACGGAAGTGGTCGACACGGTACGCGGCGTGACCGACATCGTCAGCGAAATCTCGGCCGCCAGCGCAGAGCAAAGCACGGGCATCGACGAAATCAACCGCGCCATCACGCAGATGGATGAAGTCACGCAGCAGAATGCGGCGCTGGTCGAAGAAGCGGCGGCGGCATCGCAATCGCTGCAGGAGCAGGCGAGCAATCTGGCCAGCGTGGTCGGCGCCTTCAAGCTGGCGCACGGTCAGGCCAACGCGGCGCAACACAGCACACCGGTGCGCCCAGCCCCAGTCCCAGTCCCAGCCGCCAAGCCTGCAGCGCGCAAGGCGGCACCGCTCAAGCTGGTCGCACGGCGCGACCCCGCTCCTGCCCGCGGCACGGCCAGCGCCAGTGCCGGCGGCGACTGGGAAGAATTCTGAACCCGTCGCCATGACATCCGTTTTCAACCACTCTCACTGCATGCAGGCATTGCCATGAACTCCTTCCTCGCGGTCCATCCTTACCTTCGTTGCGACGATGTCTCGCTGATGCGGCCGGCGCTGGCGCTGGCGAGCTTGCTGCTGCTGCTGGCCGCCCTGCTCTGGCGCCGCCTCCGCTGGCGCCAGGCCGGCCGCGCGCCGGCCGCCAGCGCGACAGCTGCCGATCTGCATCAGCAGCTGCAAATGCGCAAGGCCACCGAGCCGGCCAAGGCGGCAGACACGGCACCGCCGCCACAGCCCGAGGCGCTGGACACGCCGCCGTTCGAGCTGGCCCGCCTGGACGCCATGTTCGGCTACGACCGGCGCTTGCAGGGTGAGATTCTGGCCCTGTTCGTGGCCGAGACGCGCGACCGGCTGGCCGGCATCGCCCATGCGCTGCGCTGCGAACGCCCGGCCCCGGCAAGAGTGCTGGCACAGGAAATTGTCGACAGCAGCTACGCCATGGGCCTGCTTCCCTTGCAGGCACTGGCGCGCCAGGCCGTGCATGCGGGCTTTTCCAACGATATCGGCGCGCTGCGCCGCCTGCATGCGGACCTGCTGATGGCGCTCGACGTGCTGTCGCAAGCGGTCACGGCCCTGCAAACGGGCGCCGCGCGGGAGGATGACTGCAGCGGCATCGGGAGCCGGCCATGAAGGCGCACCTCGATCTGGCCAGCCTGCTCGGCGGCGCCATCCTGCCCTCGCCCGCCTGGCGGCGCCACTGGCTGGCGACCTTGTTCCAGCAACAGGTGCCGTTCGACGAGCTGGCCGAACAACTGGGCTGCGATCCGGCCCTGACCGGCACGGTCATCGGCCTGGCGAATCGGGCCGTGCCGCCGGGTGAGCGCCAGCATGCGGCAGTCGACGCCGCGATGCTGGCCGCCATCGGCCTGCCCGCCCTGCGCCAGGCGTTCGCCATCCCGGCCCTGCCAGCGGCCACGTGTGCGCACTTCGACGAGCAACGATTCTGGTCGCACTCGCAGGCCATGGCCTGCGCCGCCCGCGTGGCGGGCGAAGCGCTGCAACTGGCGCCGGCCAAAGAGCTGTACACTTGCGGCTTGCTGGCCAACATCGGCCAACTGGCCCTGGCCGTGCTGCATCCGCAAGCGTATGGACAACTGCTGGGCCAGCACGGCGGCGCTGCCAGGGCGCTGCTGCTGTGCGAGGAATCGCGGCGCTTCGGCCACCACCAACTGGCGCTGTCAGCCAGTCTCATGCGGGGCTGGGGCATGCCGGACATCCTGTGCGATGCCGTGCGATGCCATGCCGCGCCACCCGGCTTCGGGCAGGCCGGACGCATGACAGACCTGGCCTGGCTGCTGAAACTGGCCAGCGGTTTCGCCGACCTGATACTGCGCAATGGCGTGGGGCCGCGCGGGCCGGCCACGGCCGCCGCGCGAGTACTGGGTCTGGATGTGAACCATATGGAAACGCTGTTACGCCACAGCAACGCGGAGTGGAGCGAATGGCGCGAAATCCTGGAAGCGCACGCCCATATTGCCCTTGGCCGCATGCGCAGCAGAATCGGGCCCGCCGCGCTGCAGGTTTTTAGTGAATTCATCTAATTTGTTGAAATTGATTTTTTGAGCGTGATTGCGTATCATTCCATTCAACTTCATCCTCGACCATAAAGTCCATCATGCACACTGCAGACGTATGCACTACCCAAAAGGCTGCCGAAATCCTCGGCATCTCGGTCACATCGGTGCAGCAACTGGTCGAGGCCGGCGTTATCGAAGCCTGGAAGACCAAGGGCGGCCACCGGCGCATTCCCCTCGCGGCCGTCGAGGCCTACAAGGGCAATCCCGGCCAGCAAGGCCAGGATCAGCGCGCGGCACGCGCCAGCCGCCCCGCAGCATCGGGCCGCCCGCCGTCCATCCTGGTGATCGAAGACAATCCGATCGAACGCGCGCTGTATGAAAAACAGATCGGTTCATGGGGCTTGCAGGCAAGCTTGCGCTTTTGCGAGAACGGCTACCAGGCGCTGATGGAAATCGCCCGCGACCAGCCCGACATCCTGCTGGCCGACATCATCATGGAAGGCATCGACGGCTACGAAGTGATCCGCACCATCCTGGCCGACCCGCTGCTGGCGGACATGCATATCGCCATGCTGTCGAGCCTGACGCCAGAGGAACTGGAAGAACGCGGTGGCGTGCCGCCCGGCGTGGTGTTCTTTGCCAAGCCCGTCAATTATGACGAGCTGCGTGGCTATCTGCGCGCCTGCTGCGCCGGCCATGCGCGGCGCAACAGCCTGGCCGCCTAGCGCGCCAGCGCTTTTCCCGCTCTTCCCTCGTTCCGGAGCCCCCCATGCAAGCCTATCGCCACATCGATCCAGCCGTGCTGTTCCAGGCCACCGGCCACGACCTGGAGATGTTCCGCGCCCTCTCGCAGACCTATCTCGACACGGCGCCGGCCATGTTTGCGCGCGTCGAGCAAGCCGTGCGCGGCGGCGCGGCGCCAGCCATCGTGCATAGCTGCCATACCTTGCGCGGCACCGTGGCCCTGCTGGGCGCCAGTGCCCTGGTGGCGCGCCTGGCGCAACTGGAGCAGCTGGTGCGCCACCAGGGCGTGGCGGCACCGGGCTGGCTGGAGGAAACGGCAGCGCTGGTCGGCGCAGTGGAGCAGGAGGTCGGCCGCAGCATGCGCGAGTACACGGGCGCGCAGGCATGAACGCCCGCCAGGCCGTCTTGCGCCTGGCGCACCGCTATCGCCCGCGCACCACGGCAGCCGTGGTGGGCTTGGTGCTGGTATGCCTGCTGGCGCTGCGCATCGTCGTTTCCGGCGTGCTGCTACACCGCGAAGCCGTCGATGACTGGCAACAGGATCTGTCCAACCTGTCGCTGCTGCTGGCGGAAAACACGGCGCAAAGCATGACGGCGGCCCGCCTGGTGCTCGACAGCGTCAGCAACGACATCCAGGCCGCCGCCCCCGCGGATGCGCGCGCGCTGGCCGCCGCCGTTGGCACCCCGGCCATGCACCAGATGCTGCGGCACAAGATCGGCGGCGTGCCGCAAGTGGACGTGGTGTCCATCGTCGGCAGCGATGCCAGCGTGCTGGTCTTCAGCCGCGCCTATCCCGCGCCGCCCATCCGCCTCGACGAGCGCGATTACTTCGAGTATCACCGGCGCCACCCGGACGGCGGCATGCATGTCAGCGCGCCCGTGCAAAACAAGGGCAATGGCGCCTGGACCTTCTATATCAGCCGGCGCATCAGCAGCCCGGACGGCCACTTCCTGGGCGTGGTGCTGGTGGGCCTGTCGTGCGACTTCTTCAGTAAATTCTTCCAGAACACCAGCATCGGCGAACATGCGGCCTTTTCCCTGTACCGCAGCGACTACACGCTGCTGGCCCGCTGGCCGGCCGTGCCCGCCATGATGGGCCAGCGCAACCTGACGGGCAGCACCTACCGTCTGCTGGAGCAGGGCAAGACGCATGGCGTGCTGCAGGTGGACTCGCCGCGCGCGGCCGAGCAGGGGCGCACGGTCGACCGCCTGGCCGGCGTACGGCTGGTGCGCGACTATCCGCTGGCCATCAATGTGACCATTACGGACGACGTCTACCTGGCGACCTGGCGGCGCATGCTGCGCACCATGGGCGGCGCGGCGGTCATCAGCCTGCTGGTGCTGGCCCTGGCCATCGCGCTGATCCTGGCCCTGCTGCGGCGCCAGGAGCGCGACGCGGCCATGGCGCTGGCGCTGCAAGCGCGCGCGGAAGCGGCGAATGCCGCCAAGTCGCGCTTCCTGGCCATCATGAGCCACGAGATCCGCACGCCCATGGCCGGCATCGCCGGCATGGCCGAACTGCTGCAGGAAACCAAACTCGACGCGTCACAGCAGCAATATGCGCAGCGTATCGGCGATGGCGTGCAGCACCTGATGCGCATCCTGAACGACATCCTCGACCTGTCCAAGGTCGAGGCAGGCCAGATGAACATCGAACTGCGCGACTTCGACCCGCGCCTGCTGCTCGACGATGTGCTGGCCCTGCACCGCCCGCACGCCGAGCGGAAGAAGCTGCACCTTGCCAGCGACGTCGGCAACAGCGTGCCGCAGCGGCTGTGCTCGGACCGCACGCGCATCGCGCAAATCCTCGGCAACCTGCTCAGCAATGCCATCAAGTTTACGCCCTCCGGCAGCGTGACCGTGCGCCTGCACCTGGAAGCGGCCACGCCGGACGGCGCCAGCGCCTGCCTCGTCGCCAGCGTCCACGACCAGGGCATCGGCATGAGCCAGCAGCAGCTGAGCCGCATCTTCGAGCCGTTTTGCCAGGCCGACGACAGCATCAGCGGCGTGTATGGCGGCACGGGACTGGGCCTGAGCATCTGCAAGCACCTGGTAGCGCTGCTGGGCGGCGAGATTTTCTGCAACAGCGAGCCCGGCGCCGGCTCCCGCTTCACCGTACGCATTCCCTGCCAGGAGGCCCAGGCGCCAGGCGCCTGCACGCCGGAGCCAGAGGCGACGCCAGCGCCGCCCGTCGAAGCCACTCCCGCATCGGCATCCGTGCCGGGCGCGCGCATCCTGCTGGTCGAGGATACGGCGCTGAACCGCCAACTGGTGTGCCTGCAGCTATCCGGCCGCGGCTACCACATCGACACGGCGGAGAACGGCGCACTGGGCCTGCAGGCACTGGCCGCGCAGCAGTACGACCTGGTCCTGATGGACTGCATGATGCCCGTCATGGATGGCTACCAGGCTTGCCAGGCCCTGCGTGCCCGCGAAGCGGCCAGCGGTGCGCCGCACCTGCCCGTCATCGCCCTGACGGCCGGCGTGACCGAGGACGACCGGCAGCGCTGCGTGGCGGCCGGCATGGACGACTATCTGTCCAAACCCTTTACGGCCGCCCAGCTGCGCGCAATGGTGGAGCGCTGGCTGACGCGCTAGCCGGCAATGCACACCTACCGGCCGGCGCTGAATACAACACTTCCGCATAAAAATCATTTTATTCGATAAAATCAATTATATTCGCTATAATTGACAAATCAACGCGCCAGTGACGCCGGACTTCCGCGCATAACGGAAAACCTGGCAAACCTGGCAGACCTTGCGGAGGCAGCATGCGGCAGTACAGATACTGGAAGGCCATGGCCTGGGAGCGCTGCGATACGCGCACCCTGCTGTCGCTCTTCATGGCGGTCCTGCTGGCGGGGCTGTGGAGCATCACCATGCTGCAATTGCAGCGCGCGCACGACGCCGCCATCACCGATGCCGGGCGCGATGCGCGCAGCATGGCGCGCGTCTTCGACGAACACGCGATCCGCACGATCGAGGCGGCGGACCAGGCGGTCACCTACCTGCGCGGCCGCTACCAGGCGCTGGGCAGTCGCCTCGACATCGTGACGGACCTGCAGCAAGGCCTCAATCCCGGCCCCCTGTACAATCTGTTTACCATCGTCGACGAACGGGGCGACACGGTACTGTCGAGCCACCCCTTCAAACCGACCAACCTGGCCGACCGCGAACACATCCGGATACACATGCAGCGCGACAGCGGCGAACTGTATATCAGCAAGCCGGTGCTGGGGCGCGTGTCGAAAAAATGGTCGATCCAGATGACGCGCCGCATCAACCATGCCGATGGCCGCTTCAAGGGCGTGGTGGTGGTCTCGATGGACCCGTATTACTTTACGCGCCTGTACGACGAAGTCGACCTGGGCGACAACAGCTCCATCACGCTCGTCGGCAATGACGGCGTGGTGCGCGCGCGCCGGGTCGGCGCCGTCAACACCATCGGCCAGGATCTCGGCGGCAGCAAGGTATTTACCTTAATGCAAGGTAACACGCGGGGCAGCTTCACCGAGCGCAGTCCCGTCGACGGCACCCTGCGCATTTACGCCTTCGAAAAACTGGCCAACTATCCGCTCTACATGCTGGTCGGACTGGACCGCGACACGGTATTGGCCGACTACGTCTCGCGCCGCAACCAGGCCTTGCTGATGGCCGCCGTCACGAGCGCGCTGATCGTGCTGTCCTGGGCGGCGCTGGTGCTGCTGATCGGCCGCCTGGTCCACAGCCGCGCCAGGGCCATCGCCGCCAGCGAGGCCAAGTCTCGCTTCCTGTCGAACATGTCGCATGAATTGCGCACGCCCCTCAATGGCATCCTGGGTTTCTCCGAGCTGCTGCTGGAGCGGCTGCGCGAGCCGGAACAGGCCGCCTACGCGCAAACGATACAGGACAGCGGCCGCCAGTTGCTGGCCATGGTCGAGGCGGCGATGGAACTGAGCGCGCTTGAAAACGACCAGGTGCGGCTGGAGTCCGCCGCCGTGCCGCTGGACCAGTTGCTGGCACTGGCGCTGGCGCCGCACCGGCAGCGCGCGGCGCACAAGGGCCTGCTGCTGGCCTCGCACATCGCGCCCGCAACGCCGCCCAGCATCGATTGCGACCGCGTGCGTCTGGTGCGCGTGCTCGATATCCTGCTCGACAATGCCATCGCCTACACGTCCGCGGGGCGGGTCGATGTCCACGTCATGACGAGTGGCGCGGAGCTGCAGATCGAGGTGCGCGATACGGGCATCGGCATCGCGCAGGCGCAGCAAGCCGACATCTTCGACAAATTCTCGCAGGCGGACGACTCGCCGAGCCGCGCCCATGGCGGCGCCGGCATGGGCCTGGCCATCGCGCGCCAGCTCGTCACCTTGATGGGCGGCAGCATCGGCGTGACATCCGCGCCGGGCCACGGCGCCGCCTTCCGCCTGCGGCTGCCGCTGGGCGGCACGGCCAGCGCGATGGCGGCGGACGGCAAATTGACCACACTTTCGCATGCATAGTCATACGCAAAAGTTGTCCTGCATCCATATCGGGTATAGCATCGCCCCATGACCTATCACACAGATGCGGCGGCGGTACGCAGACAATGGATCGAATGGCTGTTTTTACTCCTCGGCTTGCTCCTCGTGGCGGCCGCCCTTGCCTACGCGCACCTGGCCGAAGCCGCGCGGCACGACGCGGCCGAGCGTGAACGGCTCAGCGTGCTGACGGCACTGCTGGCAAAAAATATCGAAGTCGACCTGGCAGCGACCAACCTGGTGC
Source organism: Janthinobacterium sp. SUN073 (assembly GCF_030397665.1). Taxonomy (GTDB): domain Bacteria; phylum Pseudomonadota; class Gammaproteobacteria; order Burkholderiales; family Burkholderiaceae_D; genus Janthinobacterium. Next base: position 211,443 of record NZ_JAPUBT010000003.1, read on the forward strand.
TCGACGGCGTGATCCGCGACTATCTTGGCGCCAATACCGCGGCAGACTCCGGGCAAGCCCTGACCCGGCGCCTGGCCGCAGTGGTCGACGCCATGCCGGGCGTGCGCACCATGCTGGTCATCGATGCGAAGGGCAAGCCGATCGCCACCAATATCGCGGAACTGGCCGACCAGGATTTTTCGCGCCGCGGCTACTTCCAGACGGCGCGCGACGCCCCTGATGCGCGCATGCTGTACATCTCGGCGCCCTTCCATTCCTTCAAGGGCGACCTGGTCATCACGGCGTCGCGCATGGTGCAGGACCAGCAGGGCCGCTTTGCCGGCGTGGTGCTGGCTACCCTCGATCCCGAATACTTCACGGCCAAGTTCCGCACCGCCATGTATGCCCCCGACGTCTGGGCCGTGGTGCTGCATGGCGACGGCCGGCAGTTCCTGAACTATCCCGCCAGGGCCGCGAATGGCGGCAATGTGGACCTGCCCGGCAGCTTCCTGCGGCGCTTTCGCGACAGCGGCTATCAGGCTGGCGTACTGAGCGGCGTCGAGATTGCCGGCGCCGCCGCACCCCGCATCATGGCCATGGCGACCATCGCGCCGCCCGCGCTGCACATGGACCGTGCCATCATCATCGGCCTGAGCCGCGAAGAAGCGGCCATCGCCGCCCCGTTGCGGCGGCAGGCGCTGGCCTACGTCCTGTGCTTTGCCATGCTGGCGCTGGCCGGGGCCAGCCTGCTGTTCTGGAGCCAGCGGCGGCGGCGGCAGCAGGCCGCCTGGCATGCGGAACAGGAAACGGAGCGCCAGGCCATGCAAGCCGTGTCCGACAGCGAAACGCGCTTTCGCACCTTGATCGAAGATGCGCCCGTGGCCATCGCCATCCTGCGCCACGGTCGCTTCATCTACTCGAATCCCCGCTACCGCAGGCTGCATGGCTACTCGTTCGAAGACGATCTGAACGGTCTACCGTGGTCCACCATGATTTCCGCGCAATCGCAAGCGGCACTGGCCACCAACGAAGCGCTGATCGAGGCGGACTCGCCCAGCGAACAGGTGTTCGAAGCCGTCGGCCTGGACAAGCAGGGCCTTCCCGTGCCCGTCTTCAAGACCACCACGCGCGTAATGCTCAAGGATGGACCTGCCACCTTGATCTTTGCGCAGGATGTTTCCGCGCAAAAGCAGGCCGAAGAGGCCATGCTGCTGGCGCGCGATGCGGCCGAGGCGGCCAACCGCAGCAAGGCCGAATTCCTCGCCAACATGAGCCATGAAATCCGCTCGCCGCTCAACGCCATCCTCGGCATGGCATGGCTGCTGGAACGGGGCAGCCTGGACGGGGAAGGACTCGAGATGACGCGCAAGATCCGCGCCGCAGGCCAGTCCTTGCTGGGGATCATCAACGACGTGCTCGACGTGTCGAAAATCGAGGCGGGTCACATGAACATCGAACAGGCGCCGTTCCGCCTGGCCGAGGTGATCGAGAAGATTGCCGCCAGCATGGGCGTGGCCGCGCATGACAAGCCGATTGAGGTGCGGATCGGGCCGCTGCCCGATGGCGTGGACCTGGTGCTGGGCGACGCGCTGCGGCTGGAACAGGTGCTGGTCAACCTGACCAGCAATGCCATCAAATTCACGGCGCAGGGTACGGTCGAGCTGTTGAGTACACTGGAAAGCCGCGACGGCGACGCCGCAGTGCTGCGTTTCAGCGTGCGCGACACGGGCATCGGCATCGCGCCCGAGGCGCAGGAAACGATCTTTTCCGCCTTCGCCCAGGCCGACACGTCCACCACGCGCCGCTTCGGCGGCACGGGCCTGGGCCTGACCATCTGCCGCCAGTTGGCCAGATTGATGGGCGGCTCGCTGCGCCTGCAAAGCCGCCTGGGCCAGGGCAGCGAATTCAGCTTCACGGTGCCGCTGCAACTGCTGCCCGCCAGCACCCAGTCCTCGCCGGACATGCAAGCCTTGCATGCATTGCTGGCCGATGCCAACGCCGACACGCGCGAGGCCGTTGCCGCCGTGGTGCAGGGCCTGGGCTGGAGCGTGCATGCCGTGTCCGACGGGCGGGCGGCCCTCGACTATGCGCTTGCCTGCGCCGAAGACGCGCGGCCCGGCGTCGTCCTGCTGGCCGCGCGCATGCCGGAGCTGGACGGCGAAGCGACGGCGCGCGCGCTGCGCGAATACCTGCCGCCGCAAGACTGCCCCGTCATCATCCTGGCAGCGGGCGGCGTGCCAGCCACGCGGCCGGCGCGGCGCCATACCGACCCGGCCGATCCGGCCGACGCCATCCTCAACGAACCGGTGACGGCTTCCAGCCTGTACAACGCGACGATGGAAGCGCGCCAGCAGCGCGCCCGGGCCGCCGGCCTGGACGCCAGCCTGGATGTGCCGGAAGAACGCGTACTCACCGGCGTGCGCGTGCTGGTGGTCGATGACAGCGAAATCAACCGCGATGTGGTCAACCATATCCTGTGCGACCAGGGGGCAGTGCCCTCGTTCGCCTGCGATGGCAGGCAGGCGCTGGACTGGCTGCTGGCCCACCCCGCCGATGTCGACATCGTGTTGATGGATGTGCAGATGCCTGTCATGGATGGCTTGCAGGCGACGCGCGCCTTGCGCCAGCTGCCGCAGTTTCAGGACTTGCCCGTGGTGGCGCTGACGGCCGGGGCGTTCCAGACACAGCGCACGGCGGCACTGGAAGCGGGCGTGAATCATTTCATCAGCAAACCGTTCGACGTGCCGCAGACCATCGCCCTGATCGCGCGCGCGCATCGGCGCCATGCGCAAGGTCTGCCAGCCCTGCCGCCGGTCGTGACCGAAGCGGCGATGCCCGTGCCGCCGTGCGGCGCGGCAGCCGTGATCGACGTGCAGCAAGGCATGGCGCAGTGGCTCGATGAGGCGCCCTACCGCCAGCATCTGTCGCGTTTTGGCAGTAACTATCGCAATACGGTGGATGCCATGCGCGCGCTGCTGGCAGCCAATGCGCGCGACGATGCCGCCGCGCTGGCGCACAAGCTGGCGGGCGAGGCTGGCAGCCTGGCCCTGCCCGCCACCCTGCAAGCCGCGCAGCAAGCGGAACAGCTGCTGCACGCAGGCGACGATGCGTCGGCCGCGCTCGACACGCTGGAACAGGCGCTGGCGCGCGCCATCGAGGCCGCCGCCGCCTTCACGGCGCAAACGCCGCCCGGCCAGCCGGCCATGCCCATGATAAAATGATCGATATGATAACTCGGAGGACGCCATGATCTGGTGCAGGGATTTGCTGCTGAGGGCCTTGATGCTGGGCATGCTGCTATTCGTCGTGGGCGAATCGCTGTCCTACTGGACGCCGGAACTCAAAAAACTGATGGCCTGGCGCCCCTTCTGACAGCTTAGCCTTCGCGCCCATCCACCCTGGCGCGCCACAGATAGGGCGCATACACGCACGCATACAAGCCAAAGGCCAGCGACCAGCACGCGCCGGCAGCCAGCAGCAGCGGCATGGCCAGCGCTGCGGGACCGACGGCGGCCAGCAGGCGCGCCAGCGCGCCCAGCTGGACCAGCCAGTACATCGCCGCTTCCGCCCGGCCGCCTTTCAACGGCCGCCCCGTGTGGCCCAGGGTGGTGCGCGTCATCATGCCGATGATCAATCCCGCCATCGAGCCCACCGTCAGCGCGTGAAATGCGGCGCTGGCCGGCAGCAGGCCCAGGCTGGCGGCCGCCAGCAGCGCAAAGCCGACGCCTATCCACGCATATGACAGGTGCAAGATCCACAGCAAGGGCACGCGCAGCGTGCGCTGCGGCTGCCAGGCCAGCAGATTGGCCAGCGAGACGCCGGCAGCGCAGAACGCCAGTGGCGCCGTCAGCCAGGCTGGCGCGCCTGCCAGCCACGCGATGGCGGCCGCCGCCATGCAGGCCACGGCGACCAGCGCCCGCTTCGGACTGGCCACCGGCGTGCTGCCCGGTGCGCCATTGCGGGTAAACATGGGAATGACGCGCGCGCCGATCACCGATTCGATCAGCACGATGATGAAGATGGCCGCCTGCACGGGCACGAACAGCGACAGCGGCAGCCAGCCCAGCACGGCCGCGTGGAACAGGCCATTGGCCAGCGCCAGCAAGGCCAGCAAAGCGACCAGGAACAGGTTGCGCGTATTGCCGGAACGGTGCAGCACCTGGTACAGAGGCCAGGCGGCCAGCGGCAGGAACAGCCACTCGACCAGCGCCGGCACCAGCCCGGGGCCGCACAGCATGGCGATGCGCCCCGCCAGCCACAGCGCCGCCAGCGCCATCAGCTGCGCACCGTGCGGCGTGGGCAAGCCCGTCCAGTTGCGCCCCGCCGTATACAAAAACCCCACGACGACGGCCAGCGCGAAGCCGAACACCATTTCATGCATATGCCAGCCCAGCCCCACTTGCAGGCCGCCCGTCAGCAAGCCGGCATAACTGGCCAGCCACAGGGGAATGCTGATGGCCGCAAACACGGCCGCCAGCAGATAGAACGGGCGGAAACCCAGCTGCCAGACGGCATGGCGGGCATGCCAGGGCGCGGCGCCTGCTGTCGTGGAAGGTGGAGAAGGTTCGCTGATCGGGGTAATGGCCATGATGGGCTCGCTTTTAAAGATATATTCAATATACTACTTTAAAAGCGCAAGGACGGCCATCGGCAAAAAGGACTAGATGTGGGGGTCAGCCCCCCCCCCCCACTACCGGGCTACTTGCCCTGGCGGTGCTCGACCGCATACACGGCCGCCTGCACGCGGCTGGTGAGGTTGAGTTTTTTCAGCACGTTCTGCACGTGGATCTTGACCGTGCTTTCGGCCAGGTCGAGGGTGCGCGCGATGCCCTTGTTGCTCTCGCCGCGCGACAGACAGTCGATGATTTCTTTTTCGCGCGGCGTGAGCTTGTCGAGTTCCGACACGGGCTCCTCGCGCCGCGTGCCCGCCTGCAGCTGCGCCACCAGCTTGCCCGTCATCGCTTCGGCGATGACGACTTCGCCGGCGGCCGCGCGGCGGATGGCGCGCACCAGGTAGTCGGCGTCGATATTCTTGATCAGGTAGCCGCAGGCGCCCGCGCGCAGGGCCGTGGCCAGATCCTCCGCGTCTTCCGACACGGTGAGCATGACGATGGCCGTGTCGGGACAGTCGTGCTGCATCAGCTGCAGCGCTTCCACGCCCGACATGCCGGCCATGTTCAGGTCCAGCAGTACCACGTCGGGCTGCAACTGGATGGCGCGCTTGATGCCTTCGACGCCATCGGCCGCTTCACCCACCACGGAAAAATCGGTATGCCGCTGCAGCAGCGAGCGTATACCGCTGCGGAACAGCGCGTGGTCGTCCACCAGCATGACGGTGATCGGTTTATCGGGAGTCTCCATTTTTTTGTACTTTCAGATAGTGTCTTAGGCGGCGCGGCGCTGCTCGCGCGACAGGTGCAGTTCGACGGTCGTGCCGCCACCGGGACAGGCGTGCACGTCGAACGTGGCGTCGATGCGCTGCGCGCGCTCGCGCATGATATGGATGCCGACATGGCTGTCGCCCTTTTCCAGCACGGCGGCAGCATCGAAGCCAACGCCATTATCGCTGATCGTCAAGGTAAAGTCCTGGTGATCGGCGAGACGCACCTCGACGTGGCTGGCCTGGGCGTGCTTGCGGATGTTCGACAGCGCTTCCTGCACGATGAATAGTAACTGCAATTGCTGCTCGCGGGGGAATGGCGCGCCGTCGACGTCGGCCAGCAGATCGGCCTCGATGCCCGTCTGGCGGCGGAATTTGTCGATTGCCGCGCGCAGGGAGCCGATCAGGTCGTCCTCCATCAGGCGGCTGCGGAAGTTGGCCAGCAGTTCGCGCACGTCCTCGTAGCTTTCCTTCACGCCCGCATGCAGGGCCGGCACGATGCCCGCCACTTCATCGAAACGCGCATTGCGCACGGAGTCGTCCAGCATCTGCACTTGCAGGTTGAGGAAATTGAGGCTTTGCGCGATGCTGTCGTGCAGGCCCTGCGCCACCAGGTTGCGCTCTTCGGAAATGGCCATCTCGCGCTCGCGCGCGGCCAGGCGCAGGTTTTCCAGCGCGATGCCCAGCAGCTGGCCCAGGGTTTCCAGCAGCGCCAGCTCGCGCGCGGAAAACACGCGCGCATGGCGGAAGTGCAGGTTGAAAAAGCCCAGGTGCTGTTCATGCGCATGGATATGGAAGACGGAGACGGTGGCAAAGCCCTCGCGGTGGCAGCGCAGCTCGTGCGCCTTGTCGATGCGGCGCATGTCGTGCACCTTCGCCACCTTCATCTCGACGGCCGTGCCGCACAGGCAGTCGCCCACTTTCAGGCAATGCTCGGACGCCACCAGCTCTTCCGACAGGCCGTGGTGCACCACCATGTGCAGATTGCCCCGCTCCGCATCGAGCACGCGCACGGTGGAGCCGTCCGCCTCGAAATAGTCGACGATGCGCTGCATGAAGCCGCCGCAGATGTCTTCCAGGGGCTGCGGGCGCTGCAGGAAAGCGGCGCTTTCGTACAGCAGCGCCAGTTCGCGGTTGCGGTACTCGAGGGTGGCCGTCTTGCTGCGCACGCCCTCTTCCAGGTTGCCGTACAGGGCCTGCAGACGGTCGGCCATCTGGTTGAAGCCACTGGCCAGCTGGCCGAATTCGTCATTGCTTTCGACGGCCAGGCGCACGCTGAAATCGCGCTCCTTCATGCGCTGCATGCCCAGGCGCAGACGCGTCACCGGCTCGATAATGAGCATGAACATCAGGTAAATCATGCTGACCGTGCCGATGACGGCCATGCCAACCAGGATCAGCTGCGAGGCACGCAGCCAGAAGGTACGCTGCTCGCTATCGTGCTCGATCAGGCGCACCAGCTGGTCGACCTGGCCGACGAAGGTGTCGGCGTCATGCTCGAACTGGCGCGCGCGCGCGGTGGAATCGGCGGCCAGGGCGGCCGGACGCAAGGCGCCGCGCCAGGCGGCGCCGATGCGCTCGAATTCGGACTTGATGACAGTGCTGGGGGGCAGGAACAAGGGGCGCTGCGGGTCGCCGTGGCCGATCTTCGCCAGGGTCTCGTCGATCAGCAGCACCTGCTGGCGCGCCTGCTCGCCGGCGTCGCTGGCCAGCAGCAGGGTCAGGCGGTAGGTCTGCATGCGCAGGCGCCCCGTTTCATTGATGGCGGCAGAACTGCCTTCGAGCTGCCACGACAGGAACAGGGTGCAGCCGATGGCGCTCAGGGCCAGTACCAGCATGAGCAGCAGCGCGCCGACGATCTTGGTCGACAGCTTCTGCCAGGAGGAAAACATCGCCTTGAATTTCATAGATCCTTTTGCTTTAACAAGCCCATTCTTAGCGCCACGACACCTGACAAAACCGTAGCGAGCGGCAGTGATTTGTGGCCGAGAAGCGCAACCGTACTCTAGTACGGTGAGCATCGCCGGCCGCAAAGCGCGACGCGCAGTAGGTTTGGCCAGGTGTCTATCCTAGCCGCCCGTCTGCGCCATGAACCTGATAATTTTATCGGGCTGCGTATTGAAATCATGCTGCTGCGGCTTGAGTTCGATGGCGGCGCGGATCGCCGCTTCGATCTCCGCATCGGTGGCCCCGCCGCGCAGCATGGGGCCAAGGGCGAATTTTTCTTCCTGCCCCAGGCACAGGTACAGGGTACCATCGACGGACAGGCGCACGCGGTTGCACGTGGCGCAAAAATGCTGCGACATCGGCGTGATGAAGCCGATGCTCGAACGGCCATCGGCTGTCGCCATGTAGCGTGCCGGCCCGCCCCCCAGTTCTTGCGCCTGCGGTACCAGACCAAAGCGGGCCGCCAGGCGCTCGCGCACTGGCCCGAGCGGCATGTAGCTGGCATTGCGGCCCGTACTACCCATCGGCATGGCTTCGATCAGGCGCAGGATGAACTGCTGCTCGATACAGAAAGCCGCCATGGCCTCGATCTGGCCGTCATTGACGCCGCGCATGGCCACCATATTGATCTTGATCGGGTCGAAACCGGCCGCCTTGCCCGCCATCAGGCCGTCCAAAATAGGCTGCAGGCTGTCGCGCCCCGTGATCTGCTGCATGCAGGCGCGGTCAAGCGAATCGAGGCTGACATTGATGCGGTCCACGCCCGCCGCGCGCAAGGCCACGGCGTGCTTGCCCAATTGCGTGGCGTTGGTCGACAGCGACAGATCCTGCAAACCGGGCAGCGCGGACAACCTTTGCGCCAGCTCGGGCAGGTTGCGCCGCAACAGCGGCTCGCCACCCGTCAGGCGCACGCGGCGCGTGCCAAGGCGCACGAAAATTCCCATCAGGCGCTCGATCTCGTCGAACGTCAGCCAGTCCTTCGGCTCCTCGAAGCCGCGAAAGCCCTTGGGCATGCAGTAACTGCAGCGCAAGTCGCAGCGGTCGGTGACGGACAGCCGCACATAATCGATCGAACGGCCAAAACGGTCCTGCAACTTGACGCTACCCATGACGCTACTCCTGATTCTTCCGTGATTGTAAAGGCTGGGGCACGATCTGGCTGTGCCCCAGAAGGCCTAGCGGCCTACGCCTTTCGGGCTATTGCACCAATGGACTGGCTGTGCCTTCGACGCTGGCACCTTCCAGTTCGATGCCCGCGATGTCGGCGCGCCCCACCAGCAAGTGCAAGTACTGGTGCACGGCGCGCTGCCACGCGGCGCGCGACAGCCGGTCGGCGATCTGCGCCTGCACCGCCTCGTAGGCGATGGCCTGGCCTTCGACCCGGCGCAGCACTTGCACGATGTGGTAGCCGAAGCGCGTTTCCAGCAAGTGGCCGGCCAGCGCGCCCGCCTCCAGGCGGAACAGCAGCGCGTCAAATTCCGGCACGCTCTGGCCCGGCGACAGCTGGCCCAGGTTGCCGCCCAGCGCGCCCGACGGACAGTTCGAATACTGCGCCGCCAGTTCGGCGAACCGTTCCGGCGCCAGCTTCAACGCGTCGAGCACGGCTTGCGCCGTCGTGCGCAGCAGCTCCAGCGGCGCCTCGGGGGTCACCTGGAACAGGATGTGGCGCGCCTCGACCAGCGCGCCGCTGCGAAACAGCTGCGGGCGCTGCGCATAAAAGGTGCGGCAAGCCGCATCGTCGGCCGGCGGTACGCGCACTTCCTGCTCGAACAGCGCTTCGACCAGGGCATCGTCGCTATCTGCTTGCAAGCCCAGGCGCTGAGCCTCGTCCAGCAGCAGGCGGCGCAGCACCAGTTCATGCACGGCCTGCTTCAGCGGATTGCCCGCCTGCTGGTGGTGCGGCAGTTCCTGCGCGATGTCGGCATCGTCGATATCGATGCCATTGACAGAAATTCCCATGATGATTCTCCTTTCAATGACCGCCTTAGCGGCGGCGCACCAGTTGATAGGCGCGGCCCAAATAGGCAACTGCGCCAAAGCCGCTCCACACGTGCACCAGACGGGTGAACGGGAAGATGACGAACAGCGACATGCCCATGAACAGGTGCAGCTTGAACACCAGCGGCGCATCGACGATGAAGCTGGCGGCGTCGCTGCGGAAGGTGACGATGTGCTGCGCCCAGTTCATCAGCAAGACCATCATGTGGCCATCCATGTGCGAAGCCGAGACGAAGATCGACGACAAGCCCAGCAGCAAGGTCAGCAAAATCCACAGCATCACCAGCTTGTCGCCGGCCGTGGTGACGGCGCGCAGCCGGTCATTGGAAAAGCGGCGCACCAGCAGGATCAGCAGGCCCGCAAGGCACAGGCCGCCCATGATGCCGCCAGCGGCCATGGCGACGCCCTGTTTCAGGCTGTGCGTCACGCCCAGCGTATCCCACACCCAGACGGGCGTGAGCAAGCCGGCCGCATGGCCGAACAGCAAGCCGATGATGCCGATGTGGAACAGGATATTGCCCAGGCGCAGGCTGCCACGGTGCAGCAGCTGGCTGGAATCGGACTTCCACGTGTATTGCTCGCGGTCGAAACGGATCAGGCTGCCGAGGAAAAAAATCGCCAGCGCGATGTATGGATAAATGCCATACACAAATTGATGCAAGTAATTACTCATGATGTACTCTCCTCATGCGGGCGCAGTGGGCCCATTAAGCGGCGCGGCGCGGCTGCGGGTGAAAATGCACGGGATGGACGCCGCCCGGGGCTTGACGCAGCAAGGGCTCGACGCCATCCGCACCGGGTCCGAAGGTTTCCAGCGCCTCGTCCATATCGCGGATGGGCGGTTCGGCCAGCATTTCGGCCGCCACGGGGCTCAGGCGTTCGAGCACCGTGAAGACGGGCGCATACGGACTGCCGTTGGCCGTCAGCTTGCGGCCGATATGCGCCAGCACGTGGACGGCGTCGCCCAGCAACGGCGCCGATGCCGCCTCGTCGAGCTGTGCCAGGAATTCCAGGAACAGCGGCACGAAGTCGGGCAAATCGTCGCCCGTCATCTGCAAGCCATGGCGCTTGTATTCCTCCATCAGGTCGACCATGGCCTGGCCCCGGTCGCGCGATTCGCCGTGGATATGCTCGAACAGGTGCAGCGAGTGCGACGGATTGCGGTCGAACGTGGCCACGTACTGCTGCTGCAGGTCGATCAGGCTGCTGCTTTCCAGGTGCGCCAGCAAGGGCCGCAACAGCGCGTGCTGTTCCGGCACGGCCGCCAGCGCGGCATCGACCTGCGGCAGATGCGCGATCAGCTCGGGCTCGGGATACAGCAACAGCCGCGAGAGGATTTGATACTGATTCATAGCGTGTGTCATCTCAGCTCCTTAAGCGCCTGGCGCCGTTTTGCGCGACTTCGGCATCTGCATGAAGATGGCCGAACCGTGTTTTTTCTTGCCGAACAAGGTCGGTTCGCTGGTGCCGTCCGAACAGCCGTTGCCGAAGCTGAAGCCGCACGAACCCTTCTCGTTGAAGCTGTCCTCAGCCATTTCCTTGTGGCTGCTGGGGATGACGAAGCGGTCTTCGTAATTGGCAATCGCCATGATGTGGTACATATCCTCCACCTGCGCCTTGGTCAAGCCCACTTGTTTCAGGACCGTGAGGTTCTCCACCTTCTCGACCGTTTTGCTGCGCATGTAGGCACGCATGGCCAGCATGCGGTCCAGCGCCGTGACGATGGGCGGCTGGTCGCCGGCCGTCAGCAAATTGGCCAGGTACTGCACGGGAATGCGCAGGCTTTGCGTGTCCGGCAGCATGCCGTTCACGCCCAGCTTGCCCGATTCGGCTGCCGCCTGGATCGGCGACAGTGGCGGCACGTACCACACCATCGGCAAGGTGCGGTATTCGGGATGCAGCGGGAACGCCACTTTCCACTCGACGGCCATCTTGTAGACGGGCGACTTGACGGCCGCTTCCAGCCACAGGTCAGGAATGCCCTGGCGGCGCGCCTCGGCGATGATGGCCGGGTCGTGCGGATCGAGGAACAGGTCGAGCTGCGCCTGGTACAGGTCCTGCTCTTGCGGCACGGAGGCCGCTGCCTCGATCTTGTCGGCGTCATACAGCAGCACGCCCAGGTAGCGGATGCGGCCCACGCACGTTTCCGAGCACACGGTAGGCTGGCCAGCCTCGATGCGGGGGAAGCAGAAGGTGCACTTCTCCGCCTTGCCGGACGACCAATTGTAGTAAATCTTCTTGTACGGGCAACCGGAGATGCACATGCGCCAGCCGCGGCACTTGTCCTGGTCGATCAGCACGATGCCGTCGTCTTCACGCTTGTACACGGAGCCAGATGGGCAAGACGCCACGCACGTCGGATTGAGGCAATGCTCGCACAGGCGCGGCAGATACATCATGAAGGTGTTTTCGAAGGTGCCGTACATCTCCTTCTGCATGTTGTCGAACAGTTTATCCTTGCTGCGCTGGGCAAATTCACCGCCCAGGTCATCTTCCCAGTTCGGACCCCACTCGATTTTTTCCATCTTTTTCCCCGTCAGCACGGAGATCGGACGGGCCGTCGGCGGCGTCTGCGACAGCGGCGCGCTTTGCAGGTGCTCGTAGTCGTAGGTGAACGGCTCGTAGTACTCGTCGATGGCGGGCAGGTTCGGGTTGGCGAAGATATTGGCCAGGATTTTCAAACGGCTGCCCTGGCGCGGCTCGATCTTGCCCGCGTCCGTGCGGCGCCAGCCGCCATTCCACTTGTCCTGGTTTTCCCACTGCTTCGGATAGCCGATGCCCGGTTTGGTTTCCACGTTGTTGAACCATGCGTACTCGACGCCGTCGCGGCTGGTCCATACGTTCTTGCAGGTGACGGAACAGGTGTGGCAGCCGATGCACTTGTCCAGGTTCAGCACCATGCCGATTTGCGCTCTGATTTTCATACTATGCTCCTTCTTCCTGCAACGGGCCTTCGAGCCAGTCAACCTTGTTCATCTTGCGCACCAATACGAATTCATCGCGGTTGGAGCCCACCGTGCCGTAGTAATTGAAGCCGTACGCCAGCTGGGCGTAGCCGCCGATCATGTGCGTCGGCTTGGGCACGGCGCGCGTCACCGAGTTATGGATGCCGCCCCGCTTGCCCGTCATCTCCGCGCCAGGCACGTTGATGATCTTTTCCTGCGCGTGGTACATCATCGTCATGCCGGCCGGGATGCGCTGGCTGACGACGGCGCGCGCCGTCAGGCTGCCGTTCACGTTGAAGACTTCGATCCAGTCGTTGTCGACGATACCGGCCGTCTTCGCATCCGTTTCCGACAGCCACACGTGCGGTCCGCCGCGCGACAGGGTCAGCATGCGCAGGTTGTCCGAATATGTGGAGTGGATGCCCCATTTCTGGTGCGGCGTCAAAAAGTTCAGCGCCAGTTCCTTGTTGCCGTTCGGTTTGGTGCCCAGCAGCGCTTCCGTTGTCTTGGTATTGATCGCCGGCTTGTACACGCACAGGCCTTCGCCGAAATCGCGCATCCACAGGTGATCCTGGTAAAACTGCTGGCGGCCCGTCAGCGTGCGCCATGGGATCATTTCATGCACGTTGGTATAACCGGCCGTGTAGCTGACTTCTTCGCTTTCCAGACCCGACCAGGTGGGCGAGGAAATGATCTTGCGCGGCTGCGCCTGCACATCGCGGAAGCGGATGCTGTCATGCTCGCGCGGCTTGGCCAGATGCGTGTGCTCGCGTCCCGTGATGGCCGACAGCGCGGCCCAGGCTTTCACGGCCACGTGGCCATTCGTTTCCGGCGCCAGCGTCAGGATCATCTCGGCCGCATCGATGGCCGTGTCGAGGCGCGGCTGGCCCTTCGACACGCCTTCATCGAGCACCGTGCGGTTGATGCCGCGCAGTACGTCGACTTCATGGCCCGTTTTCCAGGAAATGCCCTTGCCGCCGTTGCCGATGGTTTCCAGCAGCGGCCCGATCGAGGTGAATTTCTTGTAGACGTCGCGGTAGTTGCGCTCGACCACCGTCATGTTCGGCATGGTCTTGCCTGGAATGGCGTCGCATTCGCCGGCGCGCCAGTCCTTGGGGTCGAAAGGCTGGCCCAGTTCACCAGGGGTGTCGTGCATCAGCGGCGTGAGGATGATGTCTTGCTGAGTGCCCAGCAGTTCGCCACCGATTTCCGAGAATTTCTCGGCCAGCCCTTTGTAGATTTCCCAGTCCGACTTCGATTGCCACAACGGCTGCACGGCTTCCGACAGCGGGTGGATGAACGGGTGCATGTCCGAGGTGTTCAAGTCATCCTTTTCATACCAGGTGGCCGTCGGCAGCACCACGTCGCCATACAAACACGTGGTCGACATGCGGAAGTCCAGCACCACCAGCAGATCGAGCTTGCCTTCGGCGGCGGGACGCACTTTCACCTGTTTCGGCGTGATGCAATCATCTTCGTCGCTGAGCAAGCCATTCTGCGTGCCCAGCAGGTATTTCAGGAAGTACTCGTGGCCCTTGCCCGAGCTGCCCAGGATGTTCGAGCGCCAGACAAACATATTGCGCGGGAAGTTGGCCGGATTGTCCGGGTCGTCGCACGAAAACTGCAGCTGGCCCGCCTTGATCTGGTCGAGCGCATACGCGGCCGGTGCCTGCCCTGCCGCCTTGGCGGCCTTGGCCACTTCCAGCGGATTGGTTTGCAACTGCGGCGCCGATGGCAGCCAGCCCATGCGTTCAGCCTTGGCGTTGTAATCGAGCAGGGTCAGGTCGCCCGTGCCGCCGGCCGCCGATGGCGAGGCGATGTCGCCCGTTTCCAGCTTTTCGTGGCGCCATTGGCTCGTATGGGCATAGAAGAACGAGGTGCCGTTCATCTGGCGCATCGGGCGTACCCAGTCCTGGGCGAAGGCCAAAGGCGTCCAGCCCGTTTGCGGACGCAGCTTTTCCTGACCCACGTAATGGGCCCAGCCGCCGCCCGACTGGCCGATACAGCCGCACATCATCAGCATATTGATGATGCCGCGATAGGTCATGTCCATGTGGTACCAGTGATTCAGGCCGGCGCCCACGATGACCATGCTCTTGCCGCGCGTCTGGTCCGCGTTTTGCGCGAACTGGCGCGCCACGGTGATCACGTCGGCGCGTTTCACGCCCGTGTGCTTTTCCTGCCAGGCGGGGGTGTACGGCACGTCGTCGTCATAGCTTTCCGCCACGTTTTCGCCGCCCAGGCCACGGTCGATACCGTAGTTGGCCAGGGTCAGGTCGAACACGGTGGTGACCAGGGCGGTGCTGCCGTCGGCCAGGCGGATGGTTTTCACCGGCACCTTGCGCAGCAGCATGTCGGACGCATCCTTGCCGCCGAAGTAGGCGAAACCCACTTCCGTGACGGCGTCGCTGTCGTTGATCATGGACAGCATCGGCACGATGGGCACGCCGCTGCCGCCGGCCTTCTGTTCCAGGTTCCACTTGCCCGACTCACCCCAGCGGAAGCCGATCGAGCCGGCCGGCGCGGTAATCGCACCCGTGGTTTCGTCGATGACCAGGGTTTTCCATTCCGGGTTGTTGGTTTCGTCGAGGTTGTTGTCCAGATGCGAAGCGCGCAGGAAGTAATCGGGCACCAGGGTGCCGTTATGCTCCTTGAGCAGCACCAGCATGGGGAAGTCCGTGTACTGGCGCGCATACTCGCGGAAGTAGTCGGACTGGCCTTCCGAGTGGAATTCCTTGAGGATGACGTGGCCCATGGCCAGCGCCAGCGCTGCGTCCGTGCCCTGCTTCGGCGCCAGCCAGATGTCGCCGAACTTCACCATTTCGCCATAATCGGGCGAGATAGCCACGGTTTTCGTGCCCTTGTATCGCACTTCCGTGTAGAAGTGGGCGTCCGGCGTGCGCGTCATCGGCACGTTCGAGCCCCACACCATCAGATAGGTCGAGTTGTACCAGTCGGCCGATTCCGGCACGTCCGTCTGTTCGCCCCACACTTGCGGGCTGGCCGGCGGCAAGTCGCAGTACCAGTCATAAAAGCTCAGGGCCACGCCGCCGATCAGCGACAGGTAGCGCGTGCCGGAGGCATAGCTGACCATGGACATGGCGGGAATCGGCGAGAAGCCGACGATGCGGTCCGGGCCGTATTTCTTGATCGTCAGCGCATTCGCGGCGGCGATGATTTCATTCGATTCGTCCCACGTGGCGCGCACGAAGCCGCCCAGGCCACGGATGGATTTGTACTGCTGCGAGCGCACGGGGTCCTGGCTGATCCAGTCCCAGGCGGTGACGGGGTCCATGGTCTTGCGCGCTTCGCGCCACATTTCCATCAGGCGGCCGCGCACCATCGGATACTTCACGCGCTGGGCCGAATACACATACCAGGAATAGCTGGCGCCGCGCGGGCAGCCGCGCGGCTCATGGTTGGGCAGGTCGGGCCGCGTGCGCGGGTAATCGGTTTGCTGGGTTTCCCAGGTGATCAGGCCATTCTTGACATACACCTTCCAGCTGCAAGAGCCGGTGCAGTTCACGCCATGCGTGGAGCGCACGATCTTGTCGTGCTGCCAGCGCTGACGGTAGGCGTTTTCCCAAGTGCGGTCTTCATCGACCACGGTGCCATGGCCGTTCGAGAACGGCTCGGCAGGCTTGCTAAAAAATTTAAGACGGTCCAGAAAGTGACTCATGCTACCTCCACATTGCGCCGCAAGAGCGGCGCCAGGTCATAAAAACGCTGCAAGCAGGATGGCTCAAGCGTCGATACAAACAGTCTATCGATGCGCCGTGTCCGGCGGTATTGGCAAGAAGTCGGTTTCCCGCACCAGGAATGCATAGATGCGTAGTCACCCGGATAGTCACTATTGCCTATGGGCGCCGCGACCGTGCTGCGGTATACCTGTCGTCATCGTTCAACACTGAGAAAGAGCACCATGTCGATTACCGATTACGCCAGCTTGCTGCGCAGCGCCCGCGACCAGGAACAGCCGCAACGCCTGCTGTTCACCTTTACCCAGGCGCAAGCCCAGCCAGGCGGCCAGGGCAAGTCCCTCACACCCGTGATGTGCGCCGACAAGCTGCCCGATGAACTGGGCAGCTTCGAGACATTGATGGAGGAGTCGAAACAGATGCAGACGCACTGGGACGTGGTCTTCGTGGCGGGACTGGCGGGCCAGGACGGCCAGCCGCCCGCCGCGCAGGACTGCGAGGCGCCCCTGCGCGCCATGGTGACGGCCATCGAGCAAGGCCGCATCGACGGCCTGCTGGCATTTGACCGCAGCGGGGATTTGTTACGTTTTAGCTGAGTCCGGCCAAGGGCGCTCATGCAAATGACGCGCCCTTTCGATCGGACACACGAGCGGCAAAAACTGCTGCTGGCGCGCCGAATACGCCATCAGCGCCCCGCTGTCGATGTCGAAATACCATCCATGCAATTTCAACACCCCCTGTTCCACCCGGCGCTTCAGCCATGGGTAGGTCAGCAAGTTGTCCAGCGACTGCAGGATGCTGGCCAGCTCGCACGCATGGTGCTGCTCTTCCGACGAGCGGTGCGCCAGCTCGCGCCGCACACGCTGCGCCACCGGTTCGGCGATGCGCATCCACTGTCCCACGAAGTCCGTTTCCTGCCCTTCCGCGCGCGGCTGCGGTTCCAGCAGCGCGCGAATGCCGCCGCAGCGCGCGTGGCCCAGCACGATGACCCTGGCCACTTCGAGCTTGCAGACGGCAAACTCGATGGCCGAGCTGACGCCGGGCGGCGCGTCGGGCGTGCACGGCGGCACCAGGTTGGCGATATTGCGCACCACGAACATGTCACCCGGGTCGCTGCCCGTCAGCAGCATGGGGTCGACGCGCGAATCGCAGCAGCCGATCAGCAAGGTCGTGGGCCGCTGCCCGTCGCGCAGGCTGTCGTACAAGGTCTGCGGCTCGCTGAAGTACTGCTGCTGAAACAGGCTGAAGCCGTTGACGAATTTTTCCAGTTCTTCCATGACATACTCTCATTTCCTCAACGTCTGGCAAGAACGACTTGCCAGACATTCCAACTTTAGCAAGGCATCGCCGCATTCTTGCGCGCATAGCACCACCAGGTGATCGCGATGCAGCTGACATAAAAGCCGATGAAGCACCACAAGGCCGCGTCGGGGCTGCCCGTCAGCGAAATCGAGGTGCCATAGCTTTTCGGAATGAAGAAGGCACCGTAGGCCGCCACGGCCGACGTGAAGCCCAGGACTGCCGCGCCTTCCTTGTTGGCGTCAACGATGGCTTGCTCCTGCGCCTCCTTGCCCTTGCCGGCGGCCGCGCGCTGGTGCTCCGTCAAAAAGATCACGGGGATCATGCGGAAGGTCGACGCATTGCCGATGCCCGTGCCGGCGAACAGCAGCATGAACATCCAGAAGAAGCCACTAAAACTACCACCCACGCCGGCTTGCGGCATGAAGTACAGCACGCCCAGCACGGCGCCTATCATCAGCAGGAAGGACCACAGGGTGACGCGGGCGCCGCCCAGTTTATCGGAAATCACGCCACCGGCCACGCGCGCCAGCGCACCGACCAGGGGGCCGAGGAAGGCGTAATCGAGCGGGTTGACGTCGGGGAACTGGATCTTGATCAGCAGCGGAAACGCGGCCGAATAACCGATGAAGGAGCCGAAGGTGCCCGTGTACAGCCAGCACATGAGCCAGTTGTGCTTGCGCTTGAAGATCACGGCCTGCTCGGAAAACGAGGCCTTGGCCGAGGCCAGGTCATTCATGCCGAACCAGGCCAGCAAGGTCGACAGCGCGATGAACGGCACCCAGATGAAGCCCGCGTTTTGCAGCCACATGTCCTTGCTCACGCCATTCTTGACCCAGGTCAGCGAATCGCCGCCCCAGGCGCCGAAGACGGCGAAGGTGATCACCAGCGGCACGACGAACTGCACCACCGACACGCCCAGGTTGCCCAGGCCCGCATTCATGCCCAGCGCGAAACCCTTGCTCGCCTTCGGATAGAAAAAGCTGATGTTGGCCATCGACGAGGCGAAATTGCCGCCGCCGAAGCCGCACAGCAGCGCCAGGATCAGCATGGTCGGATAGCCCGTGTTCACATCCTGCACGGCCAGGCCGATGCCGATGGCGGGAATCAGCAGCGAGCCCGTGGAAATGGCCGTCCAGCGCCGGCCGCCGAAAATCGGCACCATGAACGAATAAAAGATGCGCAAGGTGGCGCCGGACAGGCCCGGCAAGGCCGTCAGCCAGAACAGCTGGTTGTTACTGTAGGTGAAACCGATGTTGGGCAGGTTGACCACCACCACGCTCCACACCATCCACACGGCGAACGCCAGCAGCAGCGCGGGTATCGAGATCCACAGATTGCGCGCGGCCGTGGACTTGCCCGTGTTTTGCCAGAAGCTGGGGCTTTCCGGCTCCCATGTATTGATCATATAGCGGCTCACTGGGTTACTCATAACGTTACTCCTGCAGGTTGATTGGTTGGTGCCGCACGCAGCGGCTTGAACGAGAAGTACATCCAGACGAGGGAAACGCAGACGGTGCCGTACAGCAGCATGAAGGCGCTCGAACGCACGCCGGTGAAGTCCACCAGGGCGCCGAACATCACGGGCAGGATGAAGCCACCGAGACCGCCGGCCAGGCCCACCACGCCAGAGACGGCGCCGATGTTGTCGGAAAAGTCATCGCCGATGAACTTGAAGACGGATGCCTTGCCCACGGCCATGGCAATGCCGACGATGAACAGCAGCGCGGTGAACCACAGCGGCGACAGGCCGATATGGATGGCCAGCGGCCCCGTGACGGTCTCGATCACCATCTGCGTTTGCGGATACGACAGCAGGAAGAAGCACACCCAGCACACCCACATCACGGCCCAGGTCACCTTGGCCGCACCGTATTTGTCCGAGATCCAGCCGCCAAACGCGCGCAGCACGCCGCCCGGCAGCGAGAAGCAGGCAGCCAGCAGCGCCGCGTGCTTCAAATCAAAACCGTATTCGGCCACGTAATACTTCGTCATCCATAGCGCCAGCGCCACATAGCCGCCGAACACCACCGAGTAGTACTGGCAGTAGCGCCATACACGCGGGTCCTTCAGCACCTTCATCTGCGCCGAAAAACTTTCGCCCGATGGTGCCAGGTGCGATTTGTCCGTGTACGAAAACAGCCAGAAGATGATGGCCGTGGCCAGCATGGCCACCGCATACACCTTCGGCAGCATTTGCCAGCCGAAGGCGGCGACGATGCCCGGCGCGACGAACTTGGTCAGCGCGGAACCGGAGTTACCGGCGCCGAAGATGCCCATCGCCAGGCCGCGGCGCTCCTTTTCATACCAGCGCGCCACATACGGTGTGCCGACGGAAAACGAGCCGCCCGCCAGGCCCACGAACATACCCAGCACTAGGAAGTGCCAGTAGGCGGTAGCGTAGGAAATCAGGTAGATCGGCACCACGCTGGCCAGCATCAGCAGGAAGAAGACGCGGCGTCCGCCGTATTTGTCCGTCCAGATGCCCAGCGGCACGCGCACGAGGGAGCCCGTCAGCACAGGCATGGCGGCCAGCAGGCCGAATTGTGTTTCAGTCAAGCCCAGGCTGGTCTTGATGGGGATGCCCAGTACGGCAAACATCATCCATACCGCGAAGCAGATGGTAAATGCGAAGGTACTGCTGATCAGTACGGACGCCTGCTTGCGCCGCATGCCGGGTTCGACTGCCTTGTTACTACTGTTGTTCTTAGTGCCATCTAGGGTAGCCACGATGTTTCTCCATGAATGCACTGGCCGTCTGGCCAGCCGTCCCGACCAGCTTACGTGGCGCAGGGGAAAGGCACTATCGGCCACAGGGTGATTCTGGAAAGGCAATCTGGATAGCCGTATCGGCAAAAGTGACTAGATGGCGCGGTGCGGACCTAGCCTGGATGGCGGGCGTTTTACAAACGCAGGTATTTTTGACACACTCGGCACCGGCACACGAAGGAGCTGGCCGGATTCGTGCCTTGCCAGCACCTTATCCCGGCGACCTATGGCGCGGCGCGCCAAAGGCGGCTATGCTGGCGCCATTGTCAACGCCTGTAAAGTCACCGCATGGATTATCTGAGCCTCAAGCATTTCCACATGGGTTGCGCCGCCGCCAGCGGCTGTCTTTTCCTCTTGCGCGGCGCCTGGATGCTGCGCGCCTCGCCCGCCTTGCAGCAGCGCTGGGTAAAAATCCTGCCGCACCTGATCGACACGGCCTTGCTGGCCAGCGCCATCGCCCTGGCCGTGTGGAGCGGCCAGTCGCCGGGCAGCCAGCCCTGGCTGGCCGCCAAGCTGTGCGCGCTGGTGGCCTACATCGTGCTGGGCACCATCGCCCTGAAACGGGGCAAGACGCCGGCCGTGCGCGGCGCCGCCTTCGCGCTCGCCGTGCTGGTCTTCGCCTACATCATCGGCGTGGCCATCACCAAGCAGGCCTGGCCGCTCTGATGCATCAGAAGATGTAGCGCAGGGTGATGCTGGCATTGCGCGGCGCGCCCCAGTAGCCCTGGTTGTACATGCCGAGCTGGCTGTAGTAATGCTTGTCGAACAGGTTGTTGACGTTCGCCTGCAGCGACAGCTGGCGCGACAGCGCGTATTTCGCCATCAGGCTGGCCACGGCATAGCCGCCCTGCTCCACGCGCTCCGTGCCCTTCGGCCCCGTGGCATCGCGGTAGGCGCCGCTCTGCCAGTTCACGCCGCCGCCCACCGATAACGCGCGCCAGTCGCCATGCAGCTGATACGTGGAAAACACGCGCGCCAGGGTTTGCGGCACATAGCTGTTCAAGCGCGCGCCCGCGTTGTCCTCAGCCGCCGCGTGCGACACGCTGGCCGATACGTTCCAGCCCTTGGCCAGCTCGCCCGAGACGTCCAGTTCCACACCTTTGCTGGTGGTGCCCGAGGCCGCGAAATACGCCTGCGTCAGCGAATTGCCGACAAAATGGCCCGTGTCTTCCTGCGCCAGGCCATCCTGCGCGATGCGGAACACGGCCAGTGCCGCATTGAGTTTGCCGCCAAAATACTCGCCCTTCACGCCCGCTTCCACATTCTTGCCCTGCACGGGGTCGAGATAGCGGCCAAACCGGTCCTGGTAGCCCTGCGGCTTGAAGATCTTGCTGTAGCTGGTGTACAGCGCATGCTGCGCGTCGATATCCCATACCAGCCCCGCATACGGCGTGACGGCATGCTTGGCATAGGCGTAGCTGCCACCCCAGTCATCGACGTGGTCCGCCTTGTAGCGGCTGTAGCGCGCGCCGACGATCAGTTTCAGGGGATCGGCCAGCGAAAAGCGCGCCGTGCCATAGATGCCGCGCTGCTGCACCGTGTCGAGCAGTTGCCAGCGCGAGAAAGTCGGGGTATTCCAGTCCGGCTCCGGCGTCACGCCCTGCCATTGATGGAAATTGCCGTAATCGACGCTGCTGCCGGCAATACCCGGATTGCTGGAGAACTGGTTGCTGCCCGAGACGCCGAACGCCAGGTCGTGCGTGCGCCCCAGCAGTTGCAGCGGTCCCTGTACATAGGCGTCGACGCTGTCCTGGCGCCGCGTGCCCGAGTAAAAGCCGGCGTAGCCCGTCACGCCCTGCCCCGTGGCATTGTCCGGCCAGGTATTGGCGAAGAGCTCGGCCGCCGAATAATCGCCCCAGCCGTGATTCAGCATGGCCGTCAGATTCCAGCCGCCGCCCAGGCTTTGCTCCAGGCGCAAGAAAGCCGTCTGGCTGGTACTGAACCAGCGGCTCCAGGTGGTGGCTGTGGTGGCGGAGCGGGAAAACGTAGCGCGCTCGCCATCCGCATACCACAGCGGCAAACCGCCATACATGCCGCCGCGCGGGCGATTATCCTGGTATTCATAACCGGCGATCAGTACGCTGCCGGGCGCCAGGTCCGCTTCCACGGTGGCGTAGGCCATGGCCTTCTTGCCGTGATACAGGTTCACATACGATTCGCTGTCCTGGTAGCTGGCCACGACACGGCCACGCACCTTGCCGTCCGCAGTCAACGGCGTGGACAGGTCGGCGCTGGCGCGCGCATTGTTCCAGGAACCCAGGCTCAGGGCCGCATTCCCGGCCAGCTGCCCCGATGACGCGCGCTTGCGCACCAGGTTGATGGTGGCCGACGGTTCGCCCGCGCCCGTCAGCAGGCCGGTGGCGCCGCGCACGATCTCGACCCTGTCGTAGGCCGTCATGTCCAGCGTGCTGTCGCCCACGTTGTAGGCATTGTCGACCGTGGTGGGGATGCCGTCGTACTGGTAGCTGGCAATGGAAAAGCCGCGCGCGAAAAACGAGGTGCGGTCGCTGTCGTAGCGGTTGATGGCGATGCCGGCCGCGTTTTGCAGCACGTCTTCCACCGTTTGCAGGTTCTGGTCATCCATTTGCTGGCGCGTGACCACGCTGACGGCTTGCGGCGTCTCGCGCACGGACAGGCCCAGGCGCGTGGCCGAGCGCATGGTCTGCGTCGTATAGGCGCCGCTGCCTTCCGTCGCGCCGTTCGCATCAAAGCTGGCACTGACCTTCATCTCGGGCATGGTCTGGCCGCCATCGGCCGCTGCCGCGTCGAGCACATAGCCGCCATTTGCCTGCGGCACCGCACGCAAGCCTGACCCGGCGACGATGGCGCCCAGCGCTGCAGGCACGCTGTAGCTGCCCGTCAGGCCGGCGCTGCGCTTGCCCGCCAAGGCGGCGGCCTGATAGGAAAGCATGGTGCCCGTCTGCTGACCGAAGCGCACCAGTACCTGTTCCAGGGTGCCGGCAGGTATCGCCAGCTCGATGCGCGCCGTATTGGCTGCCTGGGCAAGGGGGGCGGCAGCCGAGGCGCCGCTGGCGGCGAACAACCACAGGGCCTGGCTGACGGCCAGCGCCGCCACGCGGCGGCGGCATACGGTGGAAGCGGAAGAAGCGTAAATAGGAGTTGTGCTGGGCATGCGGGCTATTTTCATGAAAGTGAATGAAGGGTTCACTTGCCATGTCACGCGAAAATCGAAAACCCCTCAGTTTTTCAGAAAGTATTTATGCATGCTGCCGATGCGGCACCACGCTCACCCAGAAACGCGTGCTCTGGCGCACGTCGACGGGCAAGGTGCGCGTCAGCATGTCCAACACCTGCCCCGTATCGGCCAGCGGGTAGATGCCGGACACGCGCAGATGGGCGATGGCCGGATCGCAAGCCAGGCGCCCATGGCGGTAGCGCGCCAGCTCGCCGATAAAATCGGCCAGCGGCATATCGTGCGCCACCAGCATGCCCGTCGTCCAGGCGTCCGCGCCGGCAGGCAAGGCTTCGACGGACCCGATGCGGCCCGCCGTGAACATCGTTTGCTGGCCGGGGTGCAGCCTTTGCACGGCGCCGGGCGCCAGCATTGGCATGATGTCGACCGCGCCCGCAAACACGCCCAGGCGCGTGACTTCGCCACCGGCGCGCACGGCAAAGCGCGTGCCCACCGGTTGCAAGCGGCCCTGGGCCGTCTGCACAATAAAAGGCCTGCCGGCCGGATCGCGCGCCGTGCTGACCATGATCTCGCCCCTTAATAACGTCACCAGGCGCTGGCGCGCGTCATAGCGCACGTCGATGGAGGTGGCCGTATTGAGGGCGATGCGCGTGCCGTCGTCCAGCACGACGTGGCGCAGCTCGCCCGTACCGGTACGGTAATCGGCCAGCCAGAAGCGCGCCTGCTCATCGCCGCCCACCAGCCAGGCGCCGCCGCCCACGGCCAGCAGCGCCAGGAATTTCAACGACTGGCGGCGCGCGGCATTGGCCTGCGCATGGATCGGTTTGCGCGCCAGGGTGCCATGCGCCAGCGGCGCGGGCAAGGCACGCATGCGCGCCATGCAGCCTTCCACATGCTGCCAGGCTTGCTCATGTTCCGGGTCGCTGTCGCGCCAGGCGCGCCAGGCCTGCTCCACTTCCGGCGCTACGTCGCCAGCCTGCAGGCGCACCAGCCATTCGACAGCCTGCAGGCTGGCCGCTTCCGGCGTGGAGGCGCCCATCACGGTGCCGGAGGAGAAAAGAAACACTGGTGCATGGCTTTCACCAGGTAGCGCTGCACGGTGGCCAGCGAGACATTCAGTTCCAGCGCGATGGCCGCCTGCGGCATGCCATCGAGCTGCGACAGCAGAAACGCGCGGCGCACGGCCGGCGCCAGGCCATCGAGGCGGCGGTCGATGTCGAACAGGGCTTCGAGCAAAATCGCCTGCGCTTCGGGATCGGGCGCGTGCTGCGCCGGCAGGCTGGCCAGGGTGTCCAGATACGCCGCTTCCAGGTCGCGGCGGCGGTACAGATTGCCCAGCACGCCCTTGGCCACCGTCGTCAAAAAGGCCCGCGGCTCGCGCACGACGATGCTTTCTTCGCGATTGAGCAGGCGCATGAAAGTGTCGTGCGCCACGTCGGCCGCATCAAAGGCGTTGCCCAACTTGTGCCTGAGCCAGCCTTGCAGCCACCGGTGGTGATCGTGATACAGGCTGCCCACCTGCTGGTGAACGCCGGGTTGGGCAGGCGGCACGTCGCATACTCCCTAGCTTGCAAATAATAATGATTCGCATTCTATCCCTATGCGGTGCCGCGGCGCAAGCGACCTGCCGGCCGCTGCCCCACCCTGCACCTGCTTATTTGGCGCTGTTTTTTTCCAGAAGTTTCTTGCCGGTGGCGTCCTTTAGCCACCATTCACGCACCTCGAGCGCCTTGTTCTCGATGCTGGCATTGGCCAGCAAGGGATTTTTCTTCAGGTAGACGATATCTTCCTCGAAATTGTCGTGTATCGAAGCCACTTCCAGGAAACGGTTGGCATCCAGACGTCCCAGGTAGATGACCTTGCCAGCCACGACGTCAAACTCGATCGCCTTCGGCGACGATTCGGAGTACTTGGACCTGCTTCCATAGTCAAGCAGCCAGATGAGGATGCGGTAGCGTCCCGGCGTCAGCTGCAGCGCAAAAGTACTGCCCTTGCCCGTAGGCACTTTTGGCGCGACATTCTGCAAGGAGACCTGGCCGGAGGGAGCATGGCTGGATAACCACAGATCTTTGTCCTTGTTGCCGGCAAGGTCGCTGCTGACAATGCCGAATCTGGCGCCATGCGCCTCGAAGACGGCGCGCTCGAATACGGTGCCGACGACAACGCCCTTGGCAGGGTCGGGGGTCGTGTAGGTAAACGCAGGCGCGCTATTGTGGCCGGTGACGCAGCCGGACAACAGCGCAGGCAGCAAGACGGCGCACGCCAGCGCGCGCAGCATGGTGGTTCGGACAAACATGGATGATCCTGGATGAAATGAAGAAAATGGGTAACAAGTAACGGGCAAAGGGCGACAAGCGCACCTGTGCCTGCCTGGGCATTGAAAAATATTTCCACATGGGAATATTTTTAGTGTATCCGCTTGGCAGGAAAATGTCTAGTTGATAAGTAGTCGAAGAACACAGTACGATTTCTGCGGAACGCGGCAAGCCGCACGGCGATGATAGTATTAACAACATCATGCACGCGCTGGCCATCCCGGCCATGCCGCCCCATTGAAAGGCAAACATGCTGCTATCTGAACTGCTGACCAAGCTGACCTGCGGTGAACTGGAAGGAGAGGAACTCGACGAAGCCGTCACCGCCATCACCGACGCGCCCTCCGCTCCGCGCGACGAGTGGATCGACAGCGATGCGCAGGCCTACACGGTGGCGATCCTCTTGCACCTGGCCTGCTATATGGCGTCGAGCGACAAGCTCGATGAACTGCACGAACAGATACAGGACATGTTCGACGAATTCCCGGACTTCCCCTATGAAATGCTCGAGGACAGCGGCGGTAGCGCGCTGCCCTATTTCGAGTGGCTGGACACGGAACTGGCACAGCGCGCCGTGGAAGACGGCGGCTATGAGCTGATCCAGATCGACGGCAACGGTTCCGACGAAATGGATGCGCTGGTGGTGTACCGGCGCGATACAAACGACATCATCCAGGCGGCGGCATTGATGGGCGTGACGATACGCCAGCCGCTCACCTACTATCGCGGCATCGAAGCGATGGTGGGCAAGCGGCCGTTCTGAGACCCCACGCCTATTGCATCGGCAAAGCCGCCACATCGACGGAGGGCAGCAGGCCCGTGGCCGGGCGCGTGAAGTTCTGGCCGGTTTTCACGTACTCGGCAAAAAAGCCGCCGTTACGCAGGTAGAACTTGCCGTTTTCCAGGCCGCCCGCGTAATCCATGCGCTGCGCATTGGTGGCCGTGGCATCGCCCGTGTAGCGCCCTGCCGTCACTTCGGACCAGGCGCCGGAAACGTTCCTTGCCCACTGGTTGCCGAACTGGACGCGGCGCTCCGTGTGGCCCAGGGTATCGATGAAGTTCTCGAGAAAGGAATGCACGCGCGTCAGATACGTGGAAATCGCCGGCCGCTTCCAGGTGGCGATGTAGCGCCACTTGCCCGTTTCCGGCGCAAAGAACCAGGCCGAATAATCGCTGCCGCCCTTGCCGTCGGGCCGCGCGCGCGTGATGAAGCGGTACGTGGTGCCGGCCACCCAATTATATGAAAGGTAGGTTTGCCCACCCGTGCCCTCGCCGCCAAATGCATTGTCGATGACGCCCTCGCCCTTGCTGACCAGGGTGGTCTTGGCGCCATTCTCGGCATCCCACACCGAGAACAATATCCAGCGTTCGCTCGGTGACTTCACCTGGATGCCCATGTAGCCCTGGCCAAAGCCGTTGGCCATGAAGTAGGAGCCGATCGCGTCCTGCCCCTGGGGTATCGTCATCTCGTTATAAAAATACTCGGTATTGGCCGGCACCGCGTAGCCCATGTGCACGGACGGTCCGCGCCGCGACCAGTAGTAATTGGCCGGGTCACTCGCGTAATTGAGCGCGGCGCTCGACGCCACCTTCAACGCGGCGACCTCGCCGAACGTGGCCTTGGCGCGCGTCAATCCCTGCAAGTCCACCTTCACATAGCCGGCCGCCGGCACATTGACCGTACCGACGGCGTAGGTCTTGCGCACCTTGCCGGCCAGCTTGACGTCGAACGGCGTGCCGTTGATCTTCACGCGGATGGTGCTGTTGCCGCCATCGGCCAGGCTGGCATCGAGCGCCACCTGGACGGGACCTGCTTCAGCCACGCGGAAATACGTGCTGGCGACGGTAGCCGGATTGCTCCAGCCGGTCAGGCCATGCTCGCCGATGACGGCGCCCTTGTCTGCACTGGTGATGAAGGCATTGCCGGCCAGTTCCACGCTGGCGGGCGTCGCGGACGCCATGGGCGCGGCCACGCAGGCGGCCACGCAGGCGGCCAGCAAGGGCATGGCGGGAAGGACGGCATGGAGTAGTGCACTTCGGTGTTTCATCAACGTCTCCTGATATGAAAAAAAACCGCTACGGCGGCAGGCGCGGTAGCGGGTTGTGAAGCCTTAGTACTTGCCGTCGAGGGCGAAGATCGGCTTGCGCGCTTTCCACTGGCCGCCCGTGAAGTCGGGGAAGTCCAGGGTCTGGAAGTTGGCGGCGATCGATTGCTCGGACAACGGCGTGATGGCGCTCCACGTCACGGCGTCGTAGATATCGATCGGCATCGGCGCATTGGCCTTCAATGCTTCGACAAAGGCGTGGATGACGAAGAAGTCCATGCCGCCGTGGCCCGCGCCTTCGGCTTGCGCCGCATACTTGCGCCAGACCGGATGCTCATACTTGTCCTGGTAGGCCTTGAAATCATCCCACTGGTGCGGCTTGCTGACGCCTTCGATGTGGATCGAGTTGTTCAAGTCCATCCACAGGCCGTCCGTGCCTTGCACGCGGAAGCCCAGCGAATACGGGCGCGGCAGGCTGGTATCGTGCTGCAGGATAATGGTTTCACCGTTTTCACACGCCAGCGTGGTGGTGACGACGTCGCCCAGCTTGAATTTCACCTTGGCGTTCGCATGCTGCGCGCCGCCCGGCTGCTTGACGATGTAGTCGTGCAAGCCGCGCGCCTTGGTGGCGAAGGCGTTGATGCGCGTAAAACGGTTGCCGCGGTTGATATTGGTGTACATGGCGCACGGGCCGATGCCGTGGCTCGGATACAGCTCGCCATTGCGCTCGACCGAGTGCTGCGTGCGCCAATGGGCTTCCGACCAGCCCTTTTCGCCGAATTCCACGCCGCCGCCATACGGCTTGGCCGGATTGCCGCTGTTGAATTTGACGGCGCGCAAATCGTGCTGGTAGCCGCCCTGCAGGTGCAGCAGTTCGCCGAACAGGCCCGCGCGCACCATCTGCAGCGCAGCCATCACGTCGCGGCGGTAGCATACGTTTTCCAGCAACATGTACGGCGTGCCCGTCTTCAGTTGGGTATTGAGCACATCCCAGTGATCTTGCAGGGTGATGCCGGCCACCACTTCGCAACCGACTGCGATCTTCGCCTGCATCGCGGCGATCGCCATCGGCGCGTGGAATTCCCACGGCGTGGCGATGATCACGCCATCGAGGCCGCCCGCGTCCAGCATGCGCTTGTAGGCTTTCTGGTCGCGGTCTTCGCCGTATGTGCGCGGACGCGGCTTGCCGGCTTTTGCCACCTGGCCCAGCGCGTGTTTCAGCATGATCGGTTCGATATCGCACAGGGCGACCACTTCCACGTCATCGCGGCGCACCAGTTCGGCCAGCAGCACCTGGCCGCGCATGCCCGTGCCGATCAGGCCCAGGCGAACCTTGTCGCGGCCGGCGGCCGGTGCGGCGTTGGCCTCGCCAGGCAGCAAGGCGCTGCCGGCCATGGCGCCACCGGCCAGCGCTGCGCTGGCGGACAGGAAATTGCGTCGATTGATTTGTGTCGTCATTGGTCTCTTCTCGCTTCCATTGGTAAGGATCGTCACCGGCCCGCCGCACGGCAGGCCGGCTGCAGTTTAATAGGTGTATTCCGCCGTAAAGCGCACGGAACGCGGCGCCGTGCGTCCATCGACCTGCAGGTAATTGCGGGAGATGGCGCCATGGTCTTCGCGCGTTTCGGTATAGCGGGTGACGGTCTGGCTGTTGAACACGTTGAACACGTCCACTTTCAGGCTCAGGCCTTTGACGGCGCTGGGAGTATAGGCCACATTCATGTCCAGCTGGGCTTGCCATGGCAGGCGGCCCTGGCTGCCGCGCGGCGCCGGCTTGCCGTTGCAATAGAAGTAGGAATCGCCGTAATTGCCCTCGAACTTCAGATTATCGGGCAACGCGCCGATGCAGTTGCGCGGCGCACCCGAGATCAGCGACAGGTTGGCGCCCACCATCACGTCCGGGATGACCTGCATGAAGCCGTAGGCCTTGAAGGCGTGGCGGTGGTCGCCAGGCAGATAGCCATACGCGTTGTACATCAGTTCCTTGTGGTCGTCGCTGACCGTCAGGCCCACGTCGCCGCCGCCAATGCTGTCCGTCTGGCCTTCCATATTGCCCTTCAGGCCGGACAAGGTGTAGGTCAGCTTGCCGTACCAGCCGTTCGTGTACGGGTGCTCGACGAACATGTTCAAGGCGCGGTAGGTGCGCGATGGCAGCGGGTTGCCCCACTCCGCCGCCGATATATCCACGCGGCGCAGGCCCTTGCCATCGTCAAAGTCCACCATCAGGCTGTTGTCGCGGCCCGGGTTGATGATGGCGCACTGGAAACCGCTCCAGTTAGCCGTATCGACGCTGTTGCGCGTGGCCCAGGCTTGCAGCGGACGCGCGTCGCAGCTGTCGTCGTTGGTGTCGTTCAGCTTGCGGTACAGGACGCTGGCGCCCACTACCAGCTTCTTGCTCAGGGCGCGTTCGAAACCCAGTGAGAATTCATCCTGCGACAGCGGCTTGAGGCCAACGGCCGTCACTTCGCGCGCATCGCGGCTCTGGCCATAGGCGTTGTTGGCCGAATACGGCTTGCTGATCGCATGCAGACCCGTCGGCGCGCCCGTGACGGGATCGACGCCCGTGTAGGTGAACATCTCGCTGGTGGCCAGGAAGGGGCTGGCCATGTTGCTCGACAAATTCGATGGCACCGGCAAGTGGTAGCGGCCGCCGTTGGCGAAGAATTTCAGGGTGCCGTCGCCCAGGTAATCCCAGGTGGCGCCCAGGCGCGGGGCGATCATGTTGCGCTGCGAAATGAAGGCCACGCCATCGCTGCTGTAGTTGGTGAACTGTTCCCGGCGCAGGCCCAGATCCAGCAGCACCCGTTCCGTGACCTGGTAGTGATCCTGGATGTACTGCGCCGATTGCACGCTGGTCGGACGCGCCAGGTTGGCATTGAGCTCCTTGCTGACGTAATAGCCCTGCTTGCCGTAGCCGTCGCCCTGGTACGGCGTTTCAAAGGCGCCGTTGATCGGCAGATTCGGATCCGTGGCCCGCTGGTAGTTCCAGCGGTAACCGCCGGCCAGGCTCAGGCCCACCTTCGATTCCACGTCGATGCGGTCGATGCCGCCGCGCAGCGAGTGCTTGCCCAGCTTGTATTCCAAGTCCAGGCGCTTGGCTTTCTGGCGGTCTTCCGAGGATGGGTCGACCAGGGTCCCCGTCACCGCCTGCGGATTGGCGTACGTCAGTCCAGGTACACGGGTATCGCTATTCGAGACCGTCTGCGCCAGGCTCGGATCGTAGCCATTCGGCGTGCGGCGGTGCGATGTGCG
Source organism: Janthinobacterium sp. SUN073 (assembly GCF_030397665.1). Classification (GTDB taxonomy): domain Bacteria; phylum Pseudomonadota; class Gammaproteobacteria; order Burkholderiales; family Burkholderiaceae_D; genus Janthinobacterium. Next base: position 242,224 of record NZ_JAPUBT010000003.1, read on the forward strand.
CGATTCGCCCATCATGGCCGTCACCGTCAGCTTGTCCGTCAGGTAGCCCGTGTACTTGAAGATGTCGACATTCGCGCCTGGCGCGGCCGACGAACCGCAGCAGTTGATGGTGGTCTCGCTGCCGCCGCCAGGCACGTTGTTGCGTTTCAAGGTGGCATAGTCGAAGCCATAGCTCTGGCTATCCGTTGTCGTGCGGTCATACAGCTTGGTATATTCAAAGTGATGGTCGTCCGTCAGGTTGTAGTCCAGCTTGGCCATCATGCGGTCAACCTTGCTCTTGCTCTCGCGCCAGCCGTTCGGCTGCACCTTGTCCGAGTCGTCGCGCGCACCGGCGACGGCGCCGCCGTCCGTGCGCGTCTGTTCCAGCGCCACGAAGGCGAACAGCTTGTTCTGGATCAGCGGCCCGCTGCCGTACAAACCGACGACCTTGCTGGTGCTGCCGTTATCGCGATTCCAGTACTTCAAGGTGCCATCCGTGCCCGGATTGGCGCCCGTGTTCGGGTAGTACCGGTTTTCCGTTGTCCCCTTCAGCGAACGGGGGATGATGGAGACCTTGCCGCCGAATTCGACCTTGTTGCCGCCGCTCTTGGTGGTGATGTTGATCACGCCGCCCGTGGAGCGGCCAAACTCCGAGCCGTAGCCGCCCGACAGCACCTGCAGGTTGGAAATCGCGCCAAACGGCAGCTCCGACGCGCCCACCTGGGTGAGGATATTCGTGATGGGGAAACCGTTGACGTAGAAGGCGTTTTCCGACTGGCCCGAGCCGCCGATCGATGGCGCATTGCCATACACGCTGTTGGTGCCGCGTGCCACGCCAGGCGTCAGCTGCACGATGGAAGCGACGTCATTTCCGACCGGCAGCGCTTTCAATTCCTTGGCGGTGAAGATCACGCCATTGTTCGTGTTCGATACGTCGATCGGGTTACGCGACGCCTTCACCACGACGGTTTGCTCCTGGCCCACGGAACCGGCCACGCTGGCCGGACCGAAGTTCGCTTCCGCACCGGCGCCGATCAGGGCTTCGACTTCCTGCGACGCTTCCACCGAACCGGCACGCAGCACGCGCACCGCATAGCGGCCTGGCGGCATGGAATTGGCCACATAGCGGCCCGACGTATCGGGCGTCAGAGTGCGCCGCACGCCCGTCGCCAGGTTTTCCAGCACGACGGTGGCACCGGCCGGTGCGCTCACTTCGCCGAAGATGGTACTGGTGGCGTTCGACTGTGCCCAGGCCTGGCCTGGCACGCCGGCCGCCAGGGCGATCACGATCGCGGCGGCGCGGCTGATGTCGCGCAATTTGAGTCGGGTGGTATGCATGCTGTGTCTCCGTCTATATCGAGGGTTATACGCGTCCTCCCCGCTCCGGGGCGGAGTCGGGGGGATGCCATTTTTATGGTGTTCGTCGGAAGGTAGCGCCAGACAGCCACACCTTTCGAGAAATCAGTCCGTATTGGCTGATTTTCGTTTTCTTGGGATTACTTTAAAAAGAAAAATAAGTATCGTCAACAAAAAGAAAGTTATAACGCGAATTTATCGTTAAACCGGGTAAATAAACGCGATTTATCTTTCGATTCAATCAGTGGCGCGGAAGATAACTTTCGTTATCGTGGTGTGACAGATACACACTTATGCAGGGAGGTGAGGAGGAACGGTGAAACGGCCCAAAAATCCGGGGGTAAAAACGCGAAAGCAGCCATGATGATCCGCTTTCACTTACGTTTATCTTTCGTATTATTCATTTCGGAATATTGTCTTTTCTTTTCCATGGCAATACCCCAGCCCGCACAGGCGGGCCGGGGCAAGGTCACGCCTTAAAAGAACTTGTAGCTCGCCGAGAGCGCAAACTGCCGGCCGAACAGGTCCTGGCTATGGTTGTAGCCTTCCCAGCCGTTCGGGTCGTAGTACGGCTGCTTGTTGAACGCGTTTTTCACGTTCAGGCCGATGTCCAGGTGCTTGATGGGCTTCCAGCTGAAGGCCAGGTTCACCGTGGTGTACGACGGCGCGCCCTTGCACTGGCCGGCCGGCAGCGAAACCGAGGCGGCGGTGCAGTTCTCCGGCGTGTTGTCCTTGTCCCAGGGACCATACGCCCAGCGCGTCTTGCCCGAGTAGTTGACGAACACGCTGCTGACGAAGTTGCGGTAGCTCCAGTCGGCATTCACGGTGGCGCGGTAGCGCGGCGAATCGTAGTAGCCGACGGTATTGCCCTTGATGTCGCTGCCGTCTTCGCTGTCATGGGTGTCGCGCTTGCGGATGGTGGCCGCGATGCCGGTGCTCAGCTTGCCCCAGTCACCGAGCGCAAAGCGCGTGCGCGCGTCGATGTCCACGCCGTCCATCAGAGTGCGGCCGCGGTTCGAATACGAGTTGATCAAGCCGCCCAGGTTGCCCACCGAGTAGCCGGGCACGCCGCCCGCGCACACGCCAGCATTGGCGGGATTGGCGCACATGGCCGCCACCGCCGCCACGTTGCCCCGGTCCGTATCGGTCAAGTCGTTGCGGATGGCGTTAGGCGTGCCGGCCAGCGTCGGGCCGTACTTGTCGACCAGTTCCGTAAACAGTTCGTTGAAGTCCTGGCGCACGATTTCATCGCGGCGGTTGATGAACCAGTAATCGATGGAAATGCTCACGTCCTTGGCCGGCTGCAGCACCAGGCCCACGGTCGAAATCTTGGCCTTTTCCGGACGCAGGTTCTGGTTCGGCGGCGTCAGGCCGCCCACCGTCGTGGCGCAATTCGAGTTCAGCAGGCTCTTGCCCAGGTCCGCATCCGTCGCCACTTTTGACTTCAGCAAGGCGCGCGCCATGGCATTCGTTTCATCGCAGCGCACCGTGTCACGGATGCCGCCCACCTGCGCAAAGACGCCGCCCGTGCCCGATTCGGCCAGGTTGGGCGCGCGGAAGCCTTCCGAATACGTCCCGCGCAGCATCAGGTCGGGCCGCGCGCGCCAGATCACGCCCAGCTTGGGCGCCAGGTTGGCGGCGAAATGCGGATATTTGTCCAGGCGCGCGGCCGCATTGACTTCCAGGGTGTCGCTGAGCGGCACCACCACTTCGCCAAACACGGCGGCGATGGTGCGCCGGCCATCGAACCAGGAACCGCCCTGCTGCGTGATCAGGCCATTGGCCGCATCCGCGTTGCCGGGCGTGAGAAAGCTCTCGCGCATGATGTTGGTACCCACGGCGGCGCGCACTTCGCGCTCACCCAGCTTGAACAGGGTGCCTTCCAGCTTGGCGTCCCATGTCATCAGCTTGGTCCAGGATTCGATGGCGAAGGTCGGATAGGCGCCGCGCACCAGCGCCGCGTTGGCTTCGCTGATTTCGCCGAACTTGTAGGCGGGATTGTCCGAGATATACGTGCGGCCGCTGACGGGGTCTTTCGTGAACGGGCCAAACGCCTGCTCGAAGCCCTTGATGTTGATGTTCGCCGTCTGGAACAGGGTCGAATGGCTGCCCGCCACGCTGAGCGCCGTTTCAAAATCCCAGCCGCCGCCGATGCTGCCGCGCAGGCCGACGAGCGCGCGGTAGTTTTCATCGACATTCTTCTGGCCGAAGTGGCCCGTCGCATCCTGCAGCAGGTAATTCAAGCCGGCCGCGCCGCCCATCTTGGCCAGCATGTCGGCATCGAGCTTGCCCTTCAGGTAGACGTTGTTCGGGCTGAGGAAAGGCGTGGCGAAGGTGTTCAGGGTATTGCCCGTGTTGCGAGAGAACCAGTTGTTCGTGCTGCCGCTGTTGAAGCTGGACGGACCATTCTCGCCCCGCATCTTGATGTGGGTGAAGGCGCCTTCCGCGAACGCTTCCATGTCGCCGCCCAGCTTCAGCCGGCCGCTCAGGTAAGCCGTGGCGCGCTCAGAGGTCGGACCCGTGTCGAGCTGGTTGGGCAGCGCATTCCATACGCAGCGCGTGCCCGACGCCTCGGTGATGCTGGTGTTGCAGCCAGGCGCGGCGCGCTGGGTGCGCGCATTGTTCTTCGCCTTGTCGAAGACAAAGAAGGTCCCCGGGTTCATCACGCCCGGCTCGCTGCCGACGCCCACGCGCATGTTCGGGATGAAATTGGGATTGTTCGCATAAAAATACGCGGGACGCTTCTTATAGGTGTCGGCCAGCGCGATGCGGTCGCGCTGGTAGACGTTCACCGAACCATAGATGTTGTAGCCGTCGCTGGCCAGGTCGCCCAGGCCATACAGCACACTGGCCTGGCGCTCGCCATAGGCTTTCACGCTGGGCGAAAACTCGCCATTGGCGCGCGCTTCCAGGCCCTGGTACGACTTTTTGGTGATCACGTTGATCACGCCGGCCACGGCATCGGAGCCATACACGGCCGAGGCACCGTCCGTCAAAATTTCCATGCGCTCGATGGCGGCGGCGGGAATGGCGTCAATATTGACGAACATGGTCTGGAAGCCGGCCGGCGCACCGTAGAAGGACAGGCGGCGGCCATTCAAGAGCACCAGCGTGCCCTGCGCCCCCATGCCGCGCAAGTTCGCTTGCGAACCGCCATCGGAACCCGTGAACATCGAGCGGAAGTCCTGCTGCGCCGGGCGGGCGGCAGGCAGGTTGTCGAGCACTTGCAGCAAGGTCAGCGCGCCCATGTTTTCGATCTGCTTGGCATTGATCACCTGTACCGGCGACGCCGTTTCAGCGTTGATGCGCTTCAGGCTGGAACCCGTCACTTCGACACGCGCCAGTTTCTCTTCCTCCGCTGCCAGCGCTGTCGACGCCAAGCCTACCGCCACCATGGCGGCCATCAGTTTTTTCAAGTGCATTCCTGTCTCCCTTATTATCAGTGGTTATCAGTGATTTGTTTTCGTCAGCTTGCAAGAGCCCCTCCCCGGTCCGAAGAGGGGCTCTTTTTTAGTGAAATGATTGATTGCTTAGCGCGGCTTGACGGTCGCGCCTTCCGTGCCGGTCAGCACGGCGTTGGCCCAGTTACCGCAGACCTGGGCCGGGTGGGCGCCGCGCGCACCCAGGGTGCGCAAACTGAGCTGGCTCAGGCCGCGCACGTCGATTTCGGGTTTGACCACCCCGGGAGCCGTGACCAGGCCGCTGTCATACAGCAGCCGCTCACCGCTCCAGACCTGGAATTGCAAGCCGCCCGCGCTGCGGCAGCTATCGTCCACGCCCAGGTCGGCGCGCAGCAGATTCCAGTTGCCGGCCAGCTGCAAGTCGATGCGGCTGGCTGGTCCCACGCCGAGGCCCTTGCGGAACCACAGCCCGTTCATGCGCATCTCGGCCGCCTTGCCGGCCGGCCGGTCTTTCGCGATATGCTTCGGCAGCGCCAGGTCCGACAGATAGCGCTGCACCTCCTCGCCTTCGGCCACGCGGTGCTCGAGCACGCGGAACTCGGACAAGGTGACAGGCGCCACGTCGGTGGCCAGCGCCGCGTCGTACGCGCGCGCCACCGGCCCCGCTTGCGCCGCCGTGACCATCGGGTCGGTGGACGCGGCGCCATCGCCTTCCGGATTTTGCGTGCTCATGACGCGGAAGCGCAGCAAGCGCCCGGCCGTGGCGGGGAAGTTGATCGTCTGCGTACCCTCTTGCAATTTGAGGGTGCCGCGCGCAAGCGCCGCGCCCCATTCGCCGTTGTTGTCGCCGATGTAGATTTCATAATCGCGCACCTGGCCATGCTTCCAGTGCTGGTCGTTGCGCGGCGCCAGTTCGATGCCGTCCACCAGGCGCCGTTCCGTAAAGCCGATCACCCATTCGTGCGGCCCGCTTTTCACGGACGGGCTGCGCACGGTGCGGAACCAGGTTTCCGGCTTGCCGTCGAAAGCGTTTTCCAGCGGATAGCCGCTTTCTTCGGCAGGACGCGCCACCACCTGCATGGCGTCGGACGGCAAGGCGCGGCCCGGCACGGGGGCGACCGGGAAGTCGGCATCGACTCTGGCCACGGCCAGCGCACCGGCAACCTGCAAAGCCAAGGGCTGGCGGATGTCCTGCGCCGCCACTTTCACGTGCAAGGTGCCTTGCCTGTCTGCCGCGTCGAAATACCAGCCTTCGACTGCCTTGTCGTAGGCGGCGCGCTCACCGGATGCCGCGATCAGTCGTTCGCCAGCGCGCACCGCTACCGGTGCCTGGCCCGCCAGCATGCGCAGCGCATAACCGCGGCGCGCTTCCTGGTCCTGGTACTGGCCATCGACGGCGCCGATGTCGACCTGCACATCGGCGCCCGTCTGGCGCATGCGGATGACTTGCTGGCTGAAGGCGCCGCCCTGGTACTGGCGCGTATTGCCGTCGTCTTCATACAGGGTGTAGTCGGAATCGCCGTGCGGGTAGATGTCGAGCGTGAGTTGATCCTTCGGCTTCTGGCCGTCGTACAGCATTTCCGGATACATGGGCAGGATGGCGCCGGCGCGCACGAACACGGGCAGTTTATCGAGCGTCACCTGCATGTCCAGGTCGCGCCCTTTCGCGTCCGCCGTGGCCTGACGGCCATCCCAGTAGTCGTACCACGTGCCCTGCGGCAGGTGGATGCCCTTGCGCCAGCCGCCGCTGACGGCCTGGCTGCGGTAGACGGGCGCCACCAGCACGTCGCGCCCCAGCAGGAATTGGTATTTATACGCTTCCGTGTAGGCGGCCGGGTCTTGCGGGTAATCCCACATCAGGCCGCGCACCAGCGGCGCGCCCGATTGCTCCGCTTCGCGCACGAGGGTATACATATACGGCGTGAGGCGCATCTTGAGTTTCAGATAGCGGCGGTTGATGTCGCGGTACGGCTCATCGAACCACCACGGATGCTTGCGTTCGGCCGCGGCCCAGCCGGACATGCCCATCAGGACGGGCGTAAAGCTTTTCCACTGCAAGTCGCGCAGATAGGTTTCCGGACTGCCGCCGAAGATGGCGTCCACGTCGCCCGATGCATACGCCTGGCCGGACAGGCCCGAGCCGATCAGGGTCGGGATGTGCCAGCGGATGTAGTCCCAGCTGGCGCTCTGGTCGCCCGTCCACGCCACGGCGTAGCGCTGGATGCCGGCCCAGCCCATCACCGTCCACAGGAAGGGGCGGCTGTCGGAGTTGTTCAGGATGCCATCATAGGCCGACTTGTTCGCGTCCATGGCAAACTGGTAGCCCTTGCCCGTCCACGCCACGTCCAGCTTTTGCACGCGGCTGCCCGCCTGGCCCACTTCCCAGGCGATCTTGTCGACGCCGTTTTCCGTCCACAGGCCCGTGCGAAAGCCATAGCCAGCCAGGCCCTTCACCGTTTCCGGCAAATTCGTGTAGCCGCAGCCGTAGCCGTCGTTGGGTAGAATCCAGCCGCCCGGCATGTCGTGTGCGCGGTACTGGCGCGCCACCGTCTCCACCACGTCGGGCGTCTTGCCCGTCGGGCCATCGGTCCAGCCCTTCGGCACGGAGCCCGGTTTTTTCACGTTGTCGCCATCGTTGTAGCAATCGGCGTCGCCGTATTCCAGCGCCCAGCGGGGCAGCATGCGCGCGCGGCCCGTCAAATCCGTGTAGCGGGCGACGACGTCGCGCAAGTCCTTGCCGACAAAGAAATACGCGTCGAAACGGCCTTCCGCGTGCTGCAGCGAGATCTGCTCCTTATCGCGCAAGTCGTAGTGCCCGTCGGACCAGGTATTGCGCAGCATGCCCCAGCCCCTTGAACTCATCAAAAATGGCGCGGGATTCGGGCGGTCGCCCTCTTCCCAGCCGCCCGAATACGACACGGGCACTTGCTTGCCCTTGAATTCGAAGCGGCCATTTTGCTGGCCGCCGCCAAAGTAACGCTCGCCCGGGAGGCTCGATAGCACCTGCACGCCCTGCTTGTCGTCGAGCGACAGCGGCTGCACTTCGCGCCACAGCGGCACCAGGTCGCCCTTGCGGTACAAGGTAAAGCGCAGCGGTTTGCGGTCGATGCGCAGGCTCAGGGCCTCGGTGCTGATCAGGATATGCCCGGGCTGCTCATTGATCTGGTACGCCACCTGCGCGGCAGGCTGGCCCACGACGATGGGCGCGGCCTTATCGCCCGGCCCCGTCAAGCCCGCCTTGCCGCCCGCCTGGATGCGCAGCACGTCCGCCTGCGGCAGGCTGATACGCAGCTGCACGCCCGTGTCGCTGCGCACATCCCAGCCCAGTGCCTCGCCCTTGGTCACGTCGGCCGCATGCACGGCACTCAAGCTTGTCAGGTTGCCGATAGGCGCGGCCTGCAGGCCCGGCGCGGCCAATGTGGCGAGGGCGGCGAGGACACAGGCGGCAAGGGCGCGGCGGGGAAGCGGGAGAGATTTCATCTATTGGCTTTCAGAAAATCGAAGTGATGGAAATACTTTAAGAAGAAAAATAAATATCGTCAATCAAAAGAAAGTTAAAGCGACAATTTATTAATAAAATGCCTAAAATTGGCGTGATTTTCTTACGTTTCGCCAAAATTTCACAAAACATACTTTCGTTATCGTCGCATTTCAGCGACAGGCGGCAGCGCAACAGGGTTTCATGCGGCACTGCAACACGATTGAAAGGGGATAAAACGACATTATTTCGCAAGCCATGTAACTATTTACTTTCGTTTTACTTTCGTATTTGACTTTTCGAAATTTAGTATTTATGCTTTCTCCAACAAACACTTTATTGACACTCCATGACTACCCTTCTTCAGCGTGACATTCAAACCTGGCGCGACATCGGCGGCCTGCACACGGCCGAGGAAATCGCCCACCAGCCGGCCATCTGGCGCGCGCTGGCCGGCATCTTGCGCAAGGAACAAGCCAGCCTGGCCGCCTTCCTGGGCGACGCGCTGTCCAATCCACAGCAACGCGTCATCCTGACGGGCGCCGGCAGCTCCGCCTATGTGGGCGAAATCGTCGTCGATACCCTGAATGCGGCCTGGCCCGCGCAAATCCGCGCCATCGCCACCACGACGTTGCTGACGCACCACGAGCTGTACCTGGAAGCGGATGCCCCTATCCTGCTCGTCTCGTTTGCCCGCAGCGGCGACAGCCCGGAAAGCCTGGCGGCCGTGGAACTGCTGCGCCAGGTCGTGCCCCGCGCGCGCTTCCTGAACATCACCTGCAACGCCGACGGCAAGCTGGCGCGCCAGGGCGCCAATGACAGCAACACCTATAACCTGCTGATGCCGGAAGGCAGCTGCGACCGCGGCTTCGCCATGACCAGCAGTTTCAGCAGCATGCTGCTGGCGGCCCTGTCGGTACTTGGCCAGGACACGGATTTGTCCCGCCTGGAGACCCTGGCGCAGCTGGGCGAACACGCCTTGCGCGACTGGTCCGCCGCCGTGGCGGACCTGGGCTCGACACCCGTACAGCGCGTCGTCTACCTGGGCAGCGGCCCGCTGGAAGCGCTGGCCAAGGAAGCGGCATTGAAAATCCTGGAATTGACGGGCGGCCGCGTGATGGCGATGGCAAATACCGCGCTGGGTTTCCGCCACGGCCCGAAATCGGCCGTCACCACGGAGTCGCTGGTAATCCTGCTGCGCAGCAGCAAGCCCTTGGCGCGCCAGTACGAAGACGACCTATTGAAAGAACTGCAGCGCGACAGCGTGGCGCAGACGTGCCTGACGGTAGGCATCGGCGGCGACCTGTCAGCCGACGCCCCGGCCTGGCCCGACGCCTGGCTGGCCCCGCTGTGGCTGCTGATGGCGCAGCAATATGCGCTGCACCAGTCCGCGCTGCTGCAACTGCGCCCCGACAATCCATTCGCCGGCGGCATCGTCAACCGTGTCGTGCAGGGCGTCACCATCTATGGCCATGACCAATTCTAATTCCATCCAGGGCTTTCACGGCATCGACATCGGCGGCAGCAAGATGGAGCTGGTCGCCTTTGCCGACCGCGACGGCGCGCTGGCCGAGGTATTCCGCGAACGGGTAGCCACGCCCGGTGACGATTTTGCCGCCTTCGTGCAAGCGATCGTCGACCTGGTGGCGCGCGGCGACCTGGCACTGGGCACGACGGCGCCCGTCGGCATCGGTTTACCCGGCGTGATCGACAGCGCCAGCGGCCGGCAACTGAGCTCCAACGTGCCGGCCCTGAACGGCCGCCTGGTGGCGCAAACCCTGCAGCAGGCCTTAAAACGCCCTGTCGCCATCGGCAACGATTGCCAGTGCTTCGCCCTGTCCGAAGCGCAAGGCGGCGCGGCCGGGAATGCCGCCAGCATGTTCGGCGCCATCCTCGGCACGGGCGCCGGCGGCGGCTACTGCGTGGGCGGCCAACTGCTGCGCGGCTTTAACGGCGTGGCCGGCGAATGGGGCCACTGGAGCCTGCCCGCCACCCTGCTGGTGCAGCACGGCCTGGCCGAATACCCCTGCCCGTGCGGCAAGACGGGCTGCCTGGAACGCTATGTCTCCGGCCCCGCCATGCGCAAAATCCACGCACATTTTGGCGGCGATGGCGCCGAACCGCTGGCGATCGTGGCGCGCGCCAACATGGGCGATGCCGTGGCCCAGCGCACGGTGGCCGTGCACCTCGACGTGCTGGGCCACGCGCTGGCCGGCCTGGTACTGGCCTACGACCCGCACGTCATCGTGCTCGGCGGCGGCCTGTCCAAACTGCCGCACCTGTACGACAAGCTGCCGGCCGCCGTGAAGCGCCATCTGTTCCCCGGCGTGCACGTGCCGCCCATTTTGCCACCCCGCTTTGGCGACGCCGGCGGCGCGCGCGGCGCGGCCCTTTTGATACGACAACATACCAAGGCGTCAACATGATGAAGCAAGTGGAAAACCCGACCTTTACCTTGTCCCCGATCCAGCAAGTGATCAAGGCACACCGCCGCGGCGAACGCGTGGGACTGTACGCCGTGTGCTGCAGCCACCCGAGCGTGCTGCGCGCCGCCATGCGCGTGGCCAGCGAGTACGACACCGTGCTGCTGGTCGAGGCGACCTCGAACCAGGTGGACCAGTTCGGCGGCTACACGGGCATGACGCCGGTCGTTTTCCGCGACACCATGCTGGCACTGGCGCGGGAACAGGGTTTCCCGACCGAACGCCTGGTGCTGGGCGGCGATCATCTGGGCCCGAACGCCTGGCAGCACCTCGATGCGGCCACCGCGATGGCCCACGCAGAGACCCTGATCGCCGCGTATGCGGCGGCCGGCTTCCATAAAATCCACCTCGATTGCAGCATGCGCTGCGTTGATGACCCTTTGCAGCTCGACGATGAAACCGTGGCGGCCCGCTCGGCGCGCCTGTGCCTCGTCGCCGAAACCGCGGCAGCGGCCGCCGGCTTCGCGCCGCCCGTCTACGTGATCGGCACGGAAGTGCCGATACCCGGCGGTGAAGCGTCCTTGGCGCAGGCCGGCGCCGTCACCAGCCCGCAGGCAGCGCACCGCACGCTGGACGTGCACCGCCGCGCCTTCCTGGATAACGACCTGCATGGCGCCTGGCGCCGTGTGATCGCCATGGTGGTGCAGCCGGGCGTCGATTTCGATCAGTGCAGCATCCAGCATTACGATGCGCCGGCGGCCGCCGAGCTGTCGGCCTTCGTCGCCGAGCAGCCCGGCCTCGTGTTCGAAGCCCATTCCACCGACTACCAGCGCGAATCGGCCCTGCACGCCATGGTGCGCGACCATTTCGCCATCCTGAAAGTGGGGCCGGCCGCCACCTTCGCCCTGCGCGAGGCGCTGTACGCGCTATGCCAGATCGAGCAGGAACTGCTGCCGGCACACGCCACTTCGCAGCTGATGCAAGTGCTCGACGATGTGATGCTGGCCAAGCCGAAGCACTGGGTCAAGCATTACCTGGGCACGCCGCAAGAACAACGCCTGATGCGCCGCTACGGCTTGAGCGACCGTTGCCGCTATTACTGGGGCGAGCCGGAAGTGGCGGCCAGCGTCGACAAGCTGCTGGCCAACCTGGACGGCCTGACGATTCCGCTGCCGCTGCTGAGCCAGCATTTGCCGGAACAGTACCTGGCCGTGGTGCAAGGCAGCCTGGCAGCCGAGGCGCCGGCCTTGATCGAGCACAAAATCGGCAGCTTGCTGGCGCAATATGCGCGCGCCTGCAACCGCAATACGGCCGTCCCCGTCGTTGCCGAAGCGGCAATCTGTTAAGCTCGATATTTTCATTTTTACTGAGCCCGCCACCATGCGAAATACCAGCCAACGCCGTGAATCCATCCTCCACATGCTTACCCAGCAGGGCTCGGTGCAAGTGACCGATCTGGTGGAAAAGCTCGGCGTGTCCGCGGTCACCATCCGCAGCGACTTGAATGCGCTGGAAGCGCAAGGCATGGCCACGCGCAGCCACGGCGGCGCGACCCTGACGCGCACGCCGCCGCTTGAACACACGATACGCCAGAAGGATGCCATCAACCACGAGCAAAAGGAGCGCATCGGCGCCTATGCGGCGCGGCTGGTGGAACCGGGCGATAACATCATCATCGACTCGGGCACCACCACCATCTCGCTGGCGCGCCATTTGCGCGACGCCACCGGCGTGACGGTGGCCACGAATGGCCTCAACATCGCCTGGGAACTGGCCGACGCGCCCGGCGTGGACCTGATCCTGACGGGCGGCCTGCTGCGCAAGCAGTCGCTGTCGATCCAGGGCAGCCAGGCGGAAACCTGTTTGCAGGCGTACAGCTTCGACAAGCTGTTTTTGGGCGTGGATGGCTTCGACCTGCAGTTTGGCGTCACCACCCACCACGAAGCGGAAGCGAGCCTGAACCACAAGATGGTGGAACGGGCCAAGAAAATCATCGTCCTCACGGACGCCTCCAAGTTCGGCCGCGTCAGCCTGCACCGCATCGTGCAGCTGGACCGCGTCGATACCGTCATCACCGATGCCAGCATCAGCCAGGAGTACCGCGAAGGGCTGCAAAAGCTGGGCATCGAACTTTTTATAGCGGAATAACACATGCTGAGCGGCAGAATCCTTACCCCATCTGGCTGGATCACGGGCACCATCACTTTTGACCAGCGTATCGTCCAGATACAAGAAGACCCTGCCGCCGACAGCGCGCTGACCATTTTGCCCGGTTTTATCGACCTGCACGTGCACGGCGCGGCCGGCGTCGACATCATGGAAGGCGGCAACGCGGGCGCCACCGTGGCGCAGGTACACGCGCGCCACGGCACCACGGCCCTGCTGGGCACCACCCTGACGGCGAAGGAACCGTCGATTTTGCGCGCCCTGCAAGGCCTGGCCGGCGTCATCGCCGAGCGTCCGGCCAACGGCGCGCGCATGCTGGGCGTGCACCTGGAAGGCCCGTTTTTGAATTTGCGCCGCCTGGGCGCACAGCCGCCCGACGTGGTGCAAGCGAGCCTGGCGCTGGTGCAGCGCTTCCACGCCATCGCGCCCATCAAGGTACTCACCATGGCGCCGGAAATCCCCGGCCACCTGGAACTGATCCCGCAACTGGTGGCCATGGGTATCCGCGTGCAGATCGGCCACAGCGCCGGCACGTATGACGAAGGCGTGGCCGCCCTGAAAGCCGGCGTCTCCGGTTTTACCCACCTGTACAACGGCATGACGGGCATGACGCACTACGACCCGGGCATGGTGGGCGCGGCGCTCGCGCATGCCGAATACGCGGAAATCATCCCCGACCTGCAGCACGTGGCCAAGGGCGCCCTGCGCGCGGCCTTGCGCGCCATCCCGCGCCTGTATGGCGTGACGGACGCCACCTCGGCCACCGGCATGCCCGATGGCGAATACGGCCTGGGCACGCAGCGCGTCTACAAATGCCTGGGCTGCGTGCGCCTGGCCACGGGCTCCTTGGCCGGCAGCGTGCTGACCATGGACCAGGCGCTGCGCAATTTCGTCGAGCTGGGCCTGGACCTGGCCGATGCCTCGAACCGTTTGTCGCTGTACCCGGCCGACTACCTGGGTGAATCCGCACGGGGCCGTTTGGCGCCCGGCGCCTGGGCCGATATCGTCGTCCTCGATCCCCAGTTACAGCCAGTGTCCGTCTTCGTCGAAGGCACGGCCATCGATCTTTCCACCCGCTAGACCACCTCAACTTACCTCAACCCCGTCCCGGAGTTACCATGCACGACACGTCACACAAGGCCCCCGTGTGGGCCATGCGCTACCTGCTATTTATTGCCGGCATGGGGGGATTGCTGTACGGCATAGACATCGGCATCATCGCCGGCGCCCTGCCCTATCTGGAATCGACGGCCTCCGTGGCATGGAAACTGACGGCCCAGCAACTGAGCTTTATCGTCGCCGCCGTGCTCCTCGGCTCCGTCCTGTCTTCTCTGTTCGCCGGCGCCCTGGCCGATATCCTGGGCCGGCGCTGGGTGATGTTCCTGGCCGGCGCCCTGTTCAGCGCCAGCATCCCGCTGATCGCCCTGGCCGACGGCTACACGCCGCTGCTGCTGGGCCGCCTGCTGCAAGGCATCAGCGGCGGCTTGATCGGCGTCGTCGTGCCCCTGTACCTGGCCGAATGCCTGCCCGCGCAACAGCGTGGACGCGGCGCCGCCCTGTTCCAGTTGCTGCTGACCATCGGCCTGGTGGCCGCCGCCCTGATCGGCCTGCAGCAAGCGCAGACGGTGGAAACGGCCACGCAGGCGGCGCAGGCGTTGCCGGAAGCGGGCCGCATCGCCGCCATCTTCACGGCCAAGGACCACGCCTGGCGCAGCATCTTCTGGGTCTGTTTGACGCCGGGCCTGGTGTTTACCATCGGCGCCCTGCTGCTGGCCGAGTCGCCGCGCTGGCTGGCGCAACGGGGCCGCATCGAGCAGGCGCGCCAGTCGCTGCTGCGCACGCGCCTGCCCGCCGCCGCCGACATCGAACTGCGCGAAATGCAAGACACGCCGGAAAACGCGGCCAAGGCCAGCGGCAAGGCGAAAGATCCGCTGCTGAGCCGCCGCTATGTGCTGCCCTTCCTGCTGGCCTGCCTGATCCTCGCCTGCACGCAGGCGACGGGCATCAATTCCATCCTCGCCTATGTCGTCAATATTTTGAACCAGGCGGGCCTGTCGGGCGCCTCGGCCAACATGGCGGACGTGCTGTTGAAGGTACTGAATGCCGTGATGACGGTGGTGGCCGTGCTGCTGGTCGATCGCAAGGGTCGCAAATTCCTGCTGATGCTGGGCACGGGCGGCATCGTCGTCTCGCTGCTGGCGGCCGGGCTGCTGTTCCGCGGCGCCGAAGCGCACCTGGCCGATGTGCGTCCCGCCATCGCCGCCCAGGTACAAGCCGATGGCCTGACCCTGCACCTCGATGCGCCCACCTTGACGGCGCTGGGCGCGGCGGCCGACGGCACGCCGCAGCAGCTGACAATCGCCTACGCCTACGGCCCGTTCACCAACGTGAAAAGCCTGCGCAGCGATGACCCAGTGCTGCGCCAGGTGTCCATCGCGCGCGACGACGCCGTGCAGGCCGACAGCGTGATCGGCGTGTTCTTCCGCAAGCTGCACCTGAACCCGTTCGCCGACCCGGCCGCCGGACGCGAGGCGCCGCTGCGCATCGAGAAGGCCAGCCTGGGCCCCGTGCCCTCGTCCTCGCACGGCTGGCTGGTGGCGATTGCCATCTGCGTGTTCGTTTCCAGCTTTGCCGTGGGACCGGGCGTGTGCGTGTGGCTGGCCCTGTCCGAACTGATGCCGACCCGCATCCGCTCGAACGGCATGAGCATCGCGCTGCTGGTGAACCAGTTCGTCTCGACGGTGATCGCCGCCATCTTCCTGCCCACCGTGGGCTTGCATGGCTACTCGACCTTGTTCTTCTTCGGCGCCGGCTGCACCGTGCTGTATTTCCTGGCCGCCGCCTTCCTGCTGCCGGAAACGAAGGGCAAGACCTTGGAAGAAATTGAAGCGCACTTTTCAAAGTAGACCAAAGTAACCATTTGTAGCAATCTCCTTTCCAGCTCCGGACCACCATCCGGGGCTGTTTTTTTGCCGGCAGAACAAGTTTACGGGGCTGGCGCGCACGGCACGACACAGTTTTCCTTCTGGAATCACGGGCGCGTGGGCTAGAATCTGGCTGCGTCGTGCTACTCACGAGGCGGCAATGGCGCCATGACAAAAACCACCAGGAGACACAGTGAGCTTATTTAGAACCAAGAATTTGGATGACATGATCGCCCACAGCAAGAAGCCGGGAGGTCTGGCCAAGGTGCTGGGACCGCTCGACCTTGTCCTCATGGGCATAGGCGCCATCGTCGGCACGGGCATTTTCGTGCTCACCGGCACGGGTGCGCTGACAGCCGGCCCCGCCCTGTCGCTGTCGTTCGTCGTGGCGGCCGTCGCCTGCTGCTTCGCCGCCCTGTGCTATGCGGAATTTGCCTCCACCGTGCCGGTGGCCGGCTCCATCTACACCTACAGCTATGCGACTTTGGGCGAGCTGGCCGCCTGGATGATAGGCTGGGACTTGCTGCTCGAGTACGGCCTGGCCGCGGCCGCCGTCTCCGTCGGCTGGTCCGGCTACTTCCAGTCGCTGCTGGCGGGCTTTGGCATCGCCCTGCCTGCGGCCCTGTCGGCCGCGCCGGGGGCCCTGCCGGGCGTGACGACCTTCATCAACCTGCCGGCCCTGGTCATCATGCTGCTGCTGACGGCCATGCTGGGATGGGGCGTGCGCGAATCGGCGCGCCTGAACAACATCATGGTGGCCATCAAGGTGGGCGTGGTGCTGCTGTTCATCATCTTTGGTGCGCGCCACGTGCAGCCGGCCAACTGGCAGCCCTACATGCCGTTCGGCTACCACGGCATGCTGAGCGCCGCCGCCCTCGTCTTCTTCGCCTTCATCGGTTTTGACGCCGTCACCTCGGCCGCCGAGGAAGTCAAGAAGCCGTCACGCGATTTGCCGATCGGCATCATCGGCTCGCTGGCCGTGTGCGCCGTGCTGTACGTGGTGGTCTCGGCCATCATGACGGGCATCGTGCCGTATCAAAAATTCCTCGGCGTCGACCATCCCGTCTCGCTGGCCCTGCAATATGCGGGGGAAAACTGGATCGCCGGCTTCGTTGACCTGGGCGCCATCCTCGGCATGACCACCGTCATTTTGGTGATGGCCTTCGGCCAGACGCGCATCATCTTCGCCATGTCGCGCGACGGCTTGCTGCCCAAGCGACTGTCGACCGTGCATCCGCGCTTCCACACGCCGTTCTTCGCCACCTGGCTGGTGGGCATCGTCTTCGGCCTGATCGCCGCGACGATCCCGCTCAACATCCTCGCCGAGCTGATCAACATTGGCACCCTGGCCGCCTTCACCATGGTGTCGATTGCCGTGGTGGTGCTGCGCAAGAAGCGCCCGGACCTGCCGCGCGCCTTCCGCTGCCCCGGCGTGCCCTACGTGCCGGCGCTGGCCGTGATCCTGTGCGTGGGCCTGATGACTTTCCTCAGCTGGGTCACCTGGATGGCCTTTAGCATCTGGCTGGTAATCGGCCTGGTCATCTACTTCGGCTACGCGCGCCGCCGTTCGCTGCTGCACCCGCCGCAGTAAAAAGTCCCGTGCAGCGACACATCCCGTCGCTGCCGCAGTTAAGATGGCGGTCTCGCAACCCTGCAGGCCGCCATCCATGCTCCCTTCCCCCGACCTCATCGCACAGCTGGACCAAAGCACGGACCAGCTCAAGCGCGCGCGCCTGCGCAACATGCAGTGGCTGGCCGTCGGCTTGCTGCTGCTCGCCGCGCTGGTGTTTGCCGTGGCCCGCTCGCAGCGCGGCGGCCACCCCGCCTGGGGCTATGTGGAAGCATTCGCCGAAGCGGCGATGGTGGGCGCGATCGCCGACTGGTTCGCCGTCGTCGCCCTGTTCCGCCACCCGCTGGGCATCCCCTTGTGGCATACGGCCATCATCCCGAACAGCAAGGCGGACATCGGCCGCAGCCTGGGCGCCTTCGTGGAAAACCATTTCATTACCGAGCAAGGCATCGCCGAACGCATCGCACAAGCCGATCCCGCCGCGCGCCTGGGCACCTGGCTGGCGGACGAGGGCCACGCGCGGCAGCTGGGCATGGCCAGCGCCGGCGTGATGAAACAGCTGCTGGCGATGGCCGACCATGAGAAGCTGGGCCGCCTGCTGCGTGAGCAGGCCAGCAGCTACCTGGGCCAATTGAATCTGTCGGAGGTGGCGGCCGACTGCCTCGACGCGCTGATCGCCGACGGCAAGCCGCAGGAGCTGCTGGACTTCCTGCTCGACCGCAGCGCCGCCTACCTGGACGACGAGGTACACCACGCCGCCATCGGCGACTTCGTGCTGGGCGCCTTCCAGATCGAGAACACGCTGGTGAAAAAGGCCGTGAAAGCGTATGAGCCGCGCATGATCGCCTCGCTGCAAAAGTTTGCCGTCGCCGTGCGCGTCGATGCGCAGCACCCGCTACGCCAGCGCGTCGCCGGCTGGATCGCCGACAGCGCCTTGCACCTGAAGGCCGATCCGCACTGGCAGGACACGGTGCGCCGCTACCAGCTGCGGCTGATCGCCAGCGATACGGTGCAAGCCATGCTGGGCGACGTCTGGAGCAACATCAGCACGCGCCTGCTGGCCGACCTGCACGCGGACCAGCCCGTGCTGGCGCAAGCCATCGCCAGCCTGGCGCGCAACACGGGCCAGGTGCTTGGCGCGGACAAAGCTGCGCGGGAATGGCTGAACGACGCCATCGTCGCCGGCAGCGGCACGCTGGTGCGCCGCTACCGGGGCGAAGTGGGCGCCTTCATCGCCGCCCGCCTGGACCTGTGGAGCAAGGACGAAATGAGCGAGCGCATCGAACTGGCCATCGGGCGCGACCTGCAATTCATCCGCATCAACGGCACCATCGTCGGCGGCCTGGCCGGCTTGCTGATTTACGCCGTCAGCCAGGCGTTTTAAGCACTCTTTACCAGCCTCGTCACGGACAACTGCTTGCGCGCCGCGGCAGCCCTGGCTGGCTGCCGTGCCGCCACGCCGGCCGCGACACTGCGCACCAGCTGGAAGGAATCAACCAAGGTCGCCAGTTGCATGGCCTGCTGCTGCATATCGGTCGCCGCGGCGGAGGCCTGTTCGACCAGGGCCGCATTTTGCTGCGTCACGTCATCCATCTGCGTGATGGCCTGGTTGATTTGCTCGATGCCCTCGCTCTGTTCCTGGCTGGCGGCCGTGATGTCGGCCATGTAACCGGCCACCTGGCGCACCGATTGTTCGATATCCCCCATGGTCTTGCCCGCATCCTGCACCAGCCGGCTGCCCACGCCCACCTTGTCCACCGAGTCGCCGATCAGCACCTTGATTTCCTTGGCCGCCTGGGCCGAGCGGTGCGCCAGGTTGCGCACCTCGGACGCCACCACGGCGAAGCCGCGTCCCTGCTCACCCGCGCGCGCCGCCTCCACGGCCGCATTCAGGGCCAGGATATTCGTCTGGAAGGCGATGCCATCGATCACGCCGATGATGTCGACGATCTTGCGCGAGCTTTCCTGGATCGATCCCATGGTGGCAATCACCTGCGACATGGCTTGCTCGCCCTTGTGCGCCGTCTCCGAGGCGGCGCTGACGAGGCGGTTCGCCTCCCGCGCATTATCGGCATTCTGCTTGACCGTTCCCGTCAGCTCTTCCATGGACGATGCCGTCTCTTCCAGCGCGCTCGCCTGCGACTCCGTGCGCTGCGACAGGTTCGCGTTGCCTTCGGCGATTTCCTGCGCGCCACGGCCGACCACGCCCGTCGATTCCTTGATTTGTCCAACCAGCAGCTTGACATTCGTCTGCAAGACGCGCAGCGCCTGTACCACCGCAGTCAGCTCGTCATTGCCGCTGGCGCTGATGCTGCCCGACAGATCGCCCGCGCTCATGCGCTCGATATCGCTGCGCATGCGCTGCAGCGGCGTCACGGCCGAGCGCTGCAAGGTATAGCCGCCGGCAGCGCAGGACACCACGCCGCACAGGGTAGTAAACAGCATCGGCATGCCGGCATGCCCGGCGGCCACGTAAGAGATGGCCGGCGCCGCGACGAAAAGCAGCGCCAGCGAGCCGAACACCAGGCCCAGCCTGGCGCGCAGCGACAGCTGCGCCATCGGGTTCAGGCGCCGCAAGACCGAGCGGTGCACGGCCACGCCTTCGCGCACTTCGAGCGTGCTGCTGCCTAGCTTGATGGCCCGGTAAGCTTGCTCGGCGGCGGCAACCTGTTCCCGGCTGGGTTTGACGCGGATCGATGTGTAGCCCACCATCTTGCCATGCTCCAGCATCGGCGCGGCATTCGCTTCCACCCAGTAGTAATCGCCATTCTTGCAGCGGTTCTTGACCATGCCCGTCCATGCCTTGCCGCTCTTGATGGTGCGCCAGAAGTCGGCGAACGCTTCGACCGGCATGTCCGGATGGCGCACGATGTTTTGCGGCGCGCCGATCAGCTCCTCGGCCGAAAAGCCGCTGATGTCGATGAAATCCTGGTTGACATAGGTGATGTTGCCCTGCAGGTCAGTCTTCGATACCACCGTCTGACCATCATGGAGCACATACTCCCTGTTCGTTACCGGCATATTTGTACGCATGTTCGTCTCCCCAATTCAGCACAACCGAATGGCGGCGCCATCCGGAAACCAGCCAGCTGACGCCCTGACCTCAGCAGCGTTCGCCTCTTCCCGCCCTGATGATGAACAAGTGCAAAGGCAGCACGCCCTCTGCATTTCTTTCTCTTATTCGCCATCTTTTTGATGTAGATCAAATTTATTTTGCTACATAAATTTACCAAATACAACATTTAATTTAAAAATTAAACGAATTTGTTATTTTTAATAACATTGAAAATGAGAAATTTGCCCGAGCCACAGAGGAAAACTGCTTGTTTTCTGGTGAATTGAGGGCCGTGATGGTAGTTGCGTCAGAAATACAAATCATTAAAATCATGAAATTCATTGCATTCAATTTTATTTGAGGTATGATGATTCCTAAGGGAAAACAAAAATGAGGCAGCGATAGCGTGGCCTTCGCCTTCCCAAGAAATCCGCATTCATGCAGGGGACAAGCACATGAACAAAATCCTGGCCTTGCGTCTGCTCGACGCCGCCGACGACGCCGCCGTCATCATCGATGCGGGTTCACGCATCCGCTATGCGAACGACGCCATGTATGCGCTGAGCGGTTATGCCCCGGGCAGCCTGTCGGGCCAGCAGATCGAGGCGCTGCTGCCCGACTCCGTGCGCAAGCAGCATGGCGCACGGATCGGCGCCTATCTGGCCGGCGAAAAGAAGTCCACGGTACTAGGACACAAGCGCCATTTCGCCATACGCCACCACGATGGCACCATGCTGCCCATCGTGCTCAAGGCCATGGACCTGGGCAAGCTGGACGATGAGAACTACCTGGGCGCCTTTTTCATCGACCAGCGCCATGAACGCGCCATCGAACAGCAGAATGCGGCCCGCTGGCAGCAGTTGCAGCGCATCGCCCTGAGCGATCCCCTGACCCACCTGCCCAACCGCCGCGCCTTCGAGATCGAAGCCGTACGTTCGGCCGCGCGGGCCAGTCGCGCGGGCAGTTCGATGAGCATCGGCATCGCCGACATCGATTTCTTCAAGAAGGTCAACGACCGGCATGGCCACGCCGCCGGCGACGCCGTGCTGCAAGCCATCGCGGCCGTGCTCCAGACCCAGGCACGGGCATCCGATGTCGTCGCCCGCGTGGGCGGCGAGGAATTCGGCTTGCTGTTCCCGCATACGGACATGGCCATGGCGCACCAGGTGGCCGAACGCATACGCCTTGCCGTGGCCGCAACGTGCGTCGCCTTCGAGCACACGCCCATCACGGTGACGATCAGCATCGGCCTGGCGCCGCTGCCGGCAGACGGCGACTGGAAAGCCGGCTTCATGCAAGCCGACGCCGCGCTGTACCAGGCCAAGAGCAATGGCCGCAACCGCACCGAGCAAGTTTGAGCACTACCCGGTAACCCCCGCAGTTTCATGCATCACGCATCACCTGACAGGAGCAAACACATGGAAACCACCACGACACATGCCGCGGCAGCGAGCCAGCTGGTACAAGCGGGCGCCCGGGAATTGCTGGTCTTTGGCCTGGGCAATGAGGAATACGCCATCGACATCGGCCTGGTACAGGAAATCCGCGGCTACGGCGCCGTGACCCGTATGGCCAATGCCCCCGCCTTCCTCAAGGGCTTCATCCACCTGCGCGGCAGCATCGTGCCGCTGATCGACCTGCGCATCGCACTGGGCCAGGCCGAGCCCGCGTATGACGCCTCGACCGTGGTGATCATCCTCATCTTCGCGCATGGCGCCACCGGCATCGTGGTCGACCGGGTGGCCGATGTGGTGCCGCTGGCCCCGGCACAGATCAAGCCCCCGCCGCAGCTGCACGGCTCGGCGATGGCCGGCCATGTCACGGCCATCGGCAGCCTGGACGAACGCATGCTGATCGTGCTCGACATGGACAGCCTGCTGTCAGGCCTGGGCGTGCAAGCCACGGGCAAACTGGCGGCTTGAGCCAGCCATCGCCATTTCGCCCTGCAGCCTGACCGCCATCCGCCGGAGACACCATGAGCATCCTGATCGTCGATGACAACGACACTAACCTGAGCCTGCTATCGACGCTGGCGCGCAAGGCCAGCAGCATCGAACCCGTCTGCATGAACGACCCCATCGATGCGTTGACCTGGTGCGAGTCGCATGTGCCGGACCTGGTCCTGCTCGACTACCGGATGCCCAGCCTGTCAGGCAATGAATTTCTCAGCATCTTCCGCAAGATGCAGGGCATGGCCGACATCCCCATCATCATGGTCACCACCGAGAACGACCGCGCCGTGCGCAAGCAGGCCTTTTCGCTCGGTGTCACGGAGTTTCTCACCAAGCCCGTCGACACCATCGAGTTCAGCCTGCGCGTGCGCAATCTGCTGTCCCTGCGCACGGCGCAAACCATGCTGGCCGACCGCGCCAAGCTGCTCGAGCATGAAGTGAGCGAGGCCATCGCCAACGTCACGGCGCGCGAGATGGAACTGGTCACGCGCCTGGCGCGGGCGGCCGAATTCCGCGACCCCGAAACGGGCGCCCACATCATGCGCATGGCGCGCTATTCGGCGCTGATCGCCAGGAACCTGGGCATGGATGCGCAATGGCAGGACCTGCTGCTCAAGGCTGCGCCCATGCACGACGTGGGCAAGCTGGCCACGCCCGACCATATCCTGCTCAAGCCGGGCCGGCTGGACCCCGAGGAAATGGCCATCATGCGCCAGCATGCGGAAATCGGCGGCAAGATCCTCGCCGGCAGCGATTCGCCGCTGATCCAGCTGGCCGAGCAAATCGCCTGCGGCCACCACGAAAAATACGACGGCAGCGGCTATCCGCGTGGCCTGGCGGGCGAACAGATACCGCTGTCGGCGCGCATCGTCGCCGTGGCCGATGTCTTCGACGCGCTCACGTCGGAACGCCCGTACAAGCCGGCCTGGCCCGTGGAACAGGCGCGCCTGTTCCTGCAACAGAACAAAGGCAGCCATTTCTGCCCGCACTGCATCGACGCCTTCCTGGGCGCCTGGGACGAGGTGCTCGATATCCGCAACAGCCTGCCCGACCCCGTCCAGCACCACGCCCACCCACTGTAAGCGAGGACCCTGCCATGCGCGTGCAACAACTGATCCTGAAAAACCGTGCCGACATCGATGCCGCACTGGCGCCCCTGGCCGCCATGGCGCCCGACCTGGTGTTGGTGTTTGGCGCCTGCGCCTATTTCTCCACCCCCGAACTGACGGCGGCGCTGCGCCGCCAACTGCCCGCCGCCGTGATCGCCGGCTGCTCCACTGCTGGCGAGATCGCCGGCAAGCGAGTCTACGACGACAGCTGCGTCATCACCGCCATCCGCTTTGCCCACACCACGGTGGCGATTGCCGACGCCATCATCTGCGACATGGCGGACTCGTACGAGGCGGGCGAGCGCCTGGCGCAGGCGCTGCCGCAGGATGGTCTGGCGGCGGTCTTCATGCTGGGCACGGGCGTGGCCATCAACGGCAGCGCCGTGATTGCCGGCCTGCAGGCGCATCTGCCGCCGGGCGTCACCATATCGGGCGGGCTGGCCGCCGACGGCGGCGCCTTCCGCCAGACCTGGACCCTGGGTCCGCGCGGCGCGGCCGACAATACCATCGTCGCCGTCGGCCTGTACGGCGAGCATATCCGCCTCGGCTACGGCAGCCATGCGGGCTGGGAAGCGTTCGGCCCGGCGCGCAAGGTGACGCGCTGCGTCGACAACGTGCTGTATGGCCTCGATGGCGCGCGGGCGCTGGACATCTACAAACTGTACCTGGGCGACTATGCGCGCGACCTGCCCGGCTCGGGCTTGCTGTTCCCGTTTGAAATGCTCTCGGCGGCGCATGAAAAAAGCAATGTGTTTCGCACCATCCTCGCCGTCGATGAAGCACAGGGTTCGCTGACACTGGCCGGTGACATCCTCGCCGACGGCTACCTGAAACTGATGCATTCCAGTACCAACCGGCTGATCGACGGGGCCGAAATGGCCGCGCGCGGTGTCCAGCGCCACGCCGATACGCCGGGCGACCAGCTGGCCCTGCTGGTCAGCTGCGTGGGGCGCAAGCTGGTCATGGGCGACCGGGTCGAGGAAGAGGTCGAAGCGGTGGCCGACGTGCTGGGCAGCGGCGCCACCTGTATCGCCGGCTTTTACTCCAACGGCGAAATCGGCATCACGCAGCCGCATGGCGCATGCCAGTTGCATAACCAGACGATGACCGTGACTGTGCTGAGCGAAACATGAACCGCACCCTGGCACGCCAATTGAGCCGCGTTTGCGATATCGACTCGGAAAGCGCCTGCATCGCCTTGCTGGAACAGGCCCAGGCCTTGGCGGCGCAAGCGGGCATGCCGCCCGAACTGGCCGCTTTCCTGGCCGGCCTGCCGGCCCTGCTGCTGCGCATCGACAGCACCTACGAACAGGCCGAACGCGATTTGGACTTGCGCTCGCGCAGCCTGGAACTGAGTTCGACAGAACTGAGCATGACCAATGACCTGCTGCGCACGGAACTGGCCAGCCGCAACCGCGTCCTGCAATCGCTGCGCATGGCGGCCGTGCGCCTGCTCGACAACGACGATTCCGGCCTGCGCCTGCCGCAGGAAGGCGATATCGAGGGCCTCTCGGTGCTGCTCACCGAGCTGATATCGCTGCAGGAACTGCGCCGCATCGAACTGCAAAACCAGCGCTTTGCGATGGACCAGCATGCCATTATCAGCATCACCGACACGGCCGGCGTCATCATTTACGTCAACGACAAGTTCTGCGCCATCAGCGGGTACACGCGCGAAGAGCTGATCGGCAAGACGCACCGCCTGATCAATTCGCGCACGCATCCTGACGCCTTCTTTGCGCAGATGTGGCAAACCATCACCACGGGCCAGGTCTGGCATGGCGAAATCTGCAACCACGCCAAGGATGGCGGGCAATATTGGGTCGACGCGACCATCGTGCCCTTCCTCGACGCCGCCGGCGAACCCTATCAGTACATCGCCATCCGCACGGAAATCAGCGACAGCAAGCGCATGGCCGAGACCATCGCGAAAAGCGAGCGCGAATACCGCAACGTCGTCAACAGCCTCAATGAAGTGGTCTTCCGCACCGACTTGAACGGCGCCTGGACCTTCCTGAACCCCGCCTGGCACACCATCACCGGCTTCGGCGCCGCCGACAGCCTGGGCAAGAATGTGCTGCAATTCATCGATGCGCGCGACCGGGAGCGCGCCGCCGCCGGCCTGTCCCAGCTGCTGGGTGGCCAGGTGGACAGCATGCGCCATGAAGCGCGCTACGTCACCTGCGACGGCAACGTGCGCTGGATCGATGTGTGCGCGCGCGCCGAGCGCGATGGACAGGATCGGCTGGCCGGCATCACCGGCAGCCTGACCGACATCACGGAACGGCGCCTGGCGGCGCGCGAGCTGCGGCACAACCTCAACTTCGTCGACGCGCTGATCGAAACCATCCCGATCCCCCTTTACCTGAAGGATGTACAGGGGCGCTACCTGCGCGCCAACCGCGCCTTCTGCGCCTTCTTTCATCTCGACCAGGCGCGCATCCCGGGCCTGACGGTGGCGGACATTCTGCCGCGGCAGGAGGCACAGCAAGCGCGGCGGCACGACCTGGAACTGCTGCAGGACCGGGGCAACCAGACGTATGAAGAGCGGCTGACCATCGGGACGCGCCAGATCGATGTCCTGTGCAGCAAGGCGGCCCTGCTGAAGTCCGATGGCAGCCTGCACGGCCTGGTGGGCACCATCGTCGACATTTCCAGCCAAAAGGCGGCTGAACGGGCCCTGCTGCTGGCCAAGGAAGTGGCCGAATCGGCCAGCCGCTCGAAGAGCGAATTCCTGGCCAACATGAGCCACGAAATCCGCACACCGATGAACGGCATCCTGGGCATGACGGACCTGGTGCTCGATTCCGAACTCGACGTCCACCAGCGCAAATACCTGGGAATCGTCAAGGCTTCGGCCGACGCCCTGCTGTGCATTATCAACGACATCCTCGATTTCTCGAAGATCGAGGCGGGCATGCTGACCCTGGAAAGCATCCCTTTCGACTTGCGCCAGTTGATGCAGGAAACCATGCGCGCACTAGCCTTGCGGGCCCAGGCCAGCGGCCTGGAACTGGTGCTCGACATCGATCCCGCGCTGCCGCACACCTTGCTCGGCGACCCTGGCCGGCTGCGCCAGATACTCACCAACCTGGCGGGCAACGCCATCAAGTTCACGCCGCGCGGCGAGGTGAATGTCAGTGCCCAGCTGCGCGCCAGCGCCGATGGCATGGCCCAGCTGCAGCTGTGCGTGCGCGACACCGGCATCGGCATCGCCGCCGACATGCAGGAGGCCGTCTTCGACGCCTTCCAGCAGGAAGACGGCTCGACCACGCGGCGCTTCGGCGGCACAGGATTGGGCCTGTCGATCACGCGCCGCCTGGTGACCATGATGGGCGGCGGCATCGGCCTGGCGAGCGAACTGGGCAAGGGCAGCAGCTTCAGCGTGAACCTGGCCCTGCCCATCGGCGAGCATCAGCCTTGCCTGCCGCCGCCGGGTGCCTCGCTGGCGGCGCGGGCGATCCTGCTGGTCGACGACAATTCCAGCAGCCTGACCATCCTGCGCAAGATCTTCGAACACAGCGGTGCCAGCGTCACCGCCTGCGAGTCGGGCGAGGCGGCGCTGGAGCACTGCCGCAGCGCCCTGCCGGCCGACTGCATCGTCATGGACTTTTCCATGCCCGGCATGAATGGCTTCGACACGGCGTCGGCGCTGGCCGCCCTGCCCCACTGGAGCCAGGTGCCCATCGTCATGCTATCGTCCAGCGGCAGCCTGGGCGACGCGGCGCGCTGCCGCGAACTGGGTATCGACGGCTATTTGCTCAAGCCGGCCAGCCCCGAAGAGTTGCTGGCCATCACCAAGAGCGTGCTGGGCACTTGCCGCGGCATGCCCTGCGCTACGCCCGTGGTGACGCGCCATTGCGTGCGCGAAGGCTCGCCCAGCCTGGACATTCTGCTGGTCGAGGACAACGCCATGAACCGAGAACTGGCCACCGTGCTGCTGTCGAATGCGGGCCACCGGGTCACGCATGCGGCGAATGGCCGCGAAGCGCTCGAGTGCCAGGCCGCCAGCCACTTCGACCTGATCCTGATGGACTTGCAGATGCCGGAAATGGGTGGTTTCGAAGCCACCGCGCAGATACGCCAGCGCGAAGCGCAAGGCATGCCGAAGAGCGTCATCATCGCCATGACGGCCAGCGCCTTCGAAGGCGACCGCGAACGCTGCATCGCCGGCGGCATGGACGATTACCTGTCCAAGCCTTTCCGCACCGCCGCCTTCCAGAGCCTGATCGAGCAGCATGTGTCGCACATCAGCAAGCCGACGCTGCCGTCCGCCATGACGCCGGCCACGACAGTACCGGCAAGCGCCAGCGCGCCACGCTTCGACTACGCCGCCGCGCTGGCGAACGCCGACGCCGACGTGATCGGCATCATCGGCGCCTCCTTCCTGGCCGGCTTGCCGGAGCAGCTGAGCGCCTTGCGCGCAGCCCTGCAGGCGGACGACCGGCCCACCGCGAGCCGGCAGGCACATACCCTGGCCGGCTTGCTGGCCAACTTCCATGCCATCCCCGCCGTCGCCATCGCCGCAGCCATCGAGCGCGAAGCGGCACAGGCCCCGCAGGCAGCCTTGCTGGCGCGGCACGCTGCGCTGGAGGAACAGCTGCGGCTGTTCCTGCAGGAAACGGGCGCGGCCATCCAGGCGACAAGCCGGACGCTGCACGCATCCGGACAAACTTGATGTAGATCATAATTTTTTGAACAAGCTCTTGCTATCCTGTAAAAAAATGACAGGAGTGCTGAATGAGCAAGACGCAGCCGAGCAATGCGGAACAACAAGTTGAACATGAGCGCCAGGGCAGCGCCTGGCAAGGCGTGCCGGCGCCCGACTATCCGGAGAGCGTGCCCGAAGGCGCCACCCTGGACCTGCTGCTGAACGCCTGGCTGGGCAAGTTTACGGGCGGCATTTCGCCGGCCGCGCTGGGCAACGCCTATGCCGACTGGCTCAGCCACCTGGCGCTGGCGCCATCGAAGCAGCTGACCCTGCTGCAGGAAGCGTGGAAGAAGATCGGCCGCTGGCAGCAGTACGCGCTGCAATCCGCGCTGCAGTCGGCGCAGAGCGGCAGCGCCAGTGCGCCGCCGTGCATCGCGCCGCTGCCGCAGGACCGGCGCTTCGAGGACCCCGCGTGGCAGCGCTGGCCGTACAACCTGGCATACCAGGGCTTCTTGCTGCAGCAGCAGTGGTGGCACCGTGCCACCACGGGCGTGCGCGGCGTCTCGCCGCACCACGAAGATGTCGTCACGTTCACCGTGCGCCAGTGGCTCGACATGCTGGCGCCGTCGAACTTCATGCTGACCAATCCCGTGGTGCAGCAAACAACCCTGGCGAGCGGTGGCGCCAACCTGGCGAACGGCGCGCAGCACCTGGCCGACGACTGGCGCCGCGCCGCCATGGGCGCGCATGCGCCCGACCAGCGCAGCTACAAGGCAGGCGAGAACGTGGCCGTCACGCCCGGCAAGGTGGTTTACCGCAATGACCTGATCGAGCTGCTGCAGTACGCGCCGGCGACGGCCAGCGTGCATGCCACGCCGCTGCTGTTCGTGCCGGCGTGGATCATGAAATACTACATACTCGACCTGTCGCCGCACAATTCGCTGGTGCGCCACCTGGTGCAGCAGGGCCACACGGTGTTCATGATTTCATGGAAAAATCCCCTCGAAGAAGACCGCGAGCTGTCGCTGGAAGACTACCGCCAGTTGGGCGTGATGGACGCGCTCGACGCCGTTGCCCGCATCACGGGCGCGCCGCAGGTGCACGCGACCGGCTACTGCCTGGGCGGCACCCTGCTGGCGATTGCCGCCGCGACGATGGCGCGCGACGGCGATGCGCGCCTGGCCAGCCTCACCATGCTGGCGTCGCAGGTGGACTTCAAGGAACCGGGCGAACTGTCGCTGTTCATCGACGAGAGCCAGGTCAGCTTCCTGGAAGCGGCCATGTGGAAGCAGGGTTATCTCGACACGAAGCAGATGGCGGGCGCCTTCCAGCTGCTGCGTTCGAACGACCTGATCTGGTCGCGCCGATTGAACCACTATCTGCTCGGCCTCGATGAGCAGGACAGCGACCTGATGGCCTGGAATGCGGACGCCACGCGCATGCCCTGCCGCATGCATTCGGAATACCTGCGCCGTTTGTTCCTGCACAACGACCTGGCCGAAGGGCGCTACCGCACGGCAGGGCGGCACATCGCCCTGCCCGACATCGATGCCCCCATCTTTGCCGTCGGCACCCTGACGGACCACGTGGCGCCATGGCGCTCCGTGTATAAACTGCAGCTGCTGACCGACACCGACGTCACCTTCCTGCTCACCTCGGGCGGCCACAATGCGGGCGTGGTCTCGCCGCCGGGCCAGGCGCGCCGCAGCTACCAGCTGGCCACGCACCCCCACGACGCACCCTACATCGACGCGGACAGCTGGCAGCGCGAGGTGCCACACCACGACGGCTCCTGGTGGCCCGCCTGGCAAGCCTGGATGGCAGAGCGCTCGGGCGCGCAGGTGGCGCCGCCGGCCATGGGACCCGACCTGGGCGACGCGCCGGGCAACTACGTGCTGCAGACTTGACAACCGACTTCCGACAACCGAGGAAAACGCCATGCCCTACACTACCCTGCTGGTCCACGTCGACAATTCCCGCCACTGCGCCCAGCGCATCCGCCTGGCCGTGCGCCTGGCCGTCGCCGAAGGCGCGCACCTGATCGGTTCGGCCATGAGCGGCATCTCGCGCTATGCGTATGGCGGCGGCGTCAACGCGCTGCAGTTTGCGCCGGCGCAGATGCAGGCGCTGCGCAGCCAGGCCAGCGAGGCCTTGCATGAATTCGAGCGCATCGCCCGCGAAGAAGGCCTGGGCACCTACGAAACGCGCTTCGTCGACGACGACGCGCAAGGCGCGCTGCTGCTGCAGGCGCGCTATTGCGACTTGCTGATCCTCGGCCAGACGGACGCGCAGGATACGCCCTCGCGCGTCATCGCCGGCACGCCCGAATACCTGATGCTGCATTGCGGCCGGCCCGTGCTGATGGTGCCGCACATGCCGTCCGCCGCGCTATCGGATACCGCGCAGCACCCGCTGCTGGCCTGGAACGGCAGCGCCGAAGCGCTGCGCGCCATCACCGATGCGCTGCCGCTGCTGCAACGCGCGCGGCAGGTGACCCTGGCCGTCGTCAATTCGCACGCCCAGCCGGCCGCGCACGGCGAGCAGCCGGGTGCCGACCTGGCCCTGTACCTGGCGCGTCACGGCGTCAACGTCGAGGTGCTGCAGCACGACACGCCGCCGGGCCAGGACGTGGGCGCGGCGCTGCTGGCCATGGCCGCGCAGCGCCAGTGCGACCTGGTTGTGATGGGCTGCTACGGCCACATGCGCCTGCGCGAAGCGCTGCTGGGCGGCGTCACGCGCACGGTGCTGCAGGACATGCGCTTGCCGGTGCTGGTGTCGCACTGACAGCGTCAGGCTGCCGTGGCGCCGAACAGCGCCCCGATGCCCGATGCCGCCGCCATCGACAGCGCGCTCCAGAACACCACGCGCAGCACGCCACGGCCCACGCGCGCGCCGCCGGCCCTGGCGGCCAGGCCGCCCAGCAGGGCCAGCGATAGCAGCGACGCCACGACGATGGCTGGCGCCAGCATCGACAGCGGCGCCAGCAACACCACCAGCAGCGGCAACGCCGCACCGACGGCAAAACTGAGCGCCGAAGCGAGCGCCGCCTGCAGCGGGCGCGCGCGCATGCTCTCCGTGATGCCCAGTTCATCGCGCGCATGCGCGCCGATCGCATCGTGCGCCGTCAGCGCCCTGGCCACTTGCGCGGCCAGCGCCGGCGCCAGGCCGCGCGCCACATAAATGTGCGTCAGCTCGTGCAGCTCCCCCTTGGGATCGCCGAGCAGCTCGCCGCCCTCGCGCTCCAGCGCCGCCTGTTCCGTATCGGCCTGCGATTGCACCGACACATATTCGCCCGTGGCCATCGACATGGCGCCCGCCACCAGGCCCGCCACGCCGGCCACCAGGATGCTGTCGTGCGTGGCGTGGGACGCCACGACACCCAGCACCAGGCTGGCCGTCGAGACGATGCCGTCATTGGCGCCCAGCACGGCGGCGCGCAGCCAGCCCACGTTGTCCATCCGGTGAAACTCGCGGTGTCGCAATGGCATATTCGCTCCTTTATGCTGGAAAGGCCGCGTCGGTGGGCACGGGAAAGCGCACCGTCACCACCAGGCCAGCGCCATCGTGGCCGGCGGCCAGCTGCACGCTGGCACCATGCGTTTCGGCGATGCGCCGCACGATCGACAAGCCCAGGCCGCTGCCCGGCTGCTGCGCGCCGGCGGCGCGAAAAAAGCGTTCGAACACGCGCTCGCGCAGCTGCTCGGCGATACCGGGCCCCGTGTCGCTCACGCGCAGCAGCACGCCGTCGGCCTCGGTGCGGCAGGCCAGCACCAGCGTGCCGCCGGCCGGGGTGTAGCGCATGGCATTGTCCATCAGATTGCGCGCCAGGATCAGGACATGGTCGAGCTGCAAACGGCACGGCGCCGTGGCCAGGTCGGCCCGCAGCAGCAAATCCTGGCGCTGCGCCTGCGCCATCCAGGCGGGCAGCTGTTCGGCCAGCACGGCGGCCAGGTCCAGCACGGGCAGGTCGGGCGGCGGCTGCGACTGCGGGTCGAGCCGGGACAAGGTCAGCAACTGCCCCACCAGGCGCGTGGCGCGGTCCACGCTCAGGCCCAGGCCCATCACGGATTCCTTGCGCTCGGCGTCGCTGCGCGCGCGCTGCAGCACCTGCAGGTTGGTCTTGATGGCCGCCAGCGGCGTGCGCAGTTCATGCGCGGCATCGGCCGTGAAGCGCTGCTCCTGCTCGCGCGTCTGGCGCACGCGCACGAACAGGCGGTTGATAGCCTGCAGCAGCGGCTGCACTTCCAGCGGCGCACCCGTCACGCTGACGCTGGCAAGATCGTCGGGCGTGCGCAGCGCCACTTCATCGGCGCTACGGCGCAGGGCGCGAAACACGCGGTTGATGCTCCACCAGATGGCCAGCGCCGCCAGGGCCGCCATCGGCAAGCCGATGGCCAGCAGCTTCACGGCGAAGCGGCCGCTGATTTCCTGGCGGTGGCTGGCCGGTTCCGCCACCTGGATCTGCAGCTGCGCGTTGTGATTCCAGCTCGTGTAGATGCGCCACAGGCGGCCATCGTTGTCGTGCCAGCTGTAGCCCACATCGGCCGGCGCGGCGAACGCCTGATCCGGCGCGCCGGCGTTCTTGTACAGCAGGCGCTGCCGCGCATCCCACACCTGGAACAGCAGATACTGGCGGTGGTTGCGGTTCTGCGCCACCGGCATCACCAGCGACGCGCTCGCGCCATGCTCCTGCACCTCGTGCTCGGCCAAAGCGAGCAGCAAATGGCCCGTCTCGGCCAGCGACTGGTCGAACAGTTCCTGGCTTTCGCGCCCCGCTTCCAGATACACGATGGCGGCACTGAAGCCCCATAAGGTGAACGTCAGTCCCAGCAGCACGGCCAGCAGCGTGCGCCGCAGCGACCATGCGCCCGCGTTACCCGGGATGGCGGGCATCATGGACACGCCTGCACATCGGGCGTATCCGGCGTAGCGGGCTTGTCGATGCTGTAGCCGATGGCATGCACGGTGCGGATCAGCGCCTTGCCCAGTTTGCGCCGCAAATGGTGGATATGCACCTGCAGCGCGTTGCTGTCGACTTCCTCGCCCCAGCTGTAGACGCCCTCTTCCAGCTGCACGCGGCTCAGGATGCGCCCGCGCTGCTCGACGAGCATCAGCAGGATGCTGAACTCCTTGCCCGTCACGGGCACCTCCACGCCGCCCTGCCGCACCTGGCGCGCGGCGACGTCGATGACGATATCGCCGTGCACGAGTTCTTCGTGCGTGCGCCCGGCCGCGCGGCGGCAGGCGCTGCGCATGCGCGCCGCCAGCTCATCGAGGTCGAAGGGCTTGACGATGAAGTCATCCGCGCCCGCATCCAGGCCCGTCACCCGGTCGACGATCTGATCGCGCGCCGTGACGATCAGGATCGCCCCGTCATAGCCGCCGCGGCGCAAGGTCGCCAGCGCCTGCATGCCATCTTCGCCCGGCAGGGCCAGGTCGAGCAACAGACAGCCATAGCGGTGCAGGCGCACGGCCATATGCGCGCTTTCGGCCGACTGCACCCAGTCGACCGCATAGCCGGCCTGCTCCAGCCCCATCTGCGTGGCGCGCCCCAGCTGGGGATCGTCTTCTGTCAGCAATATACGCATCGTGGCCTGTCCTGTCTGGCTGTCCTGTCCGAATTTCATGCCGGCAGCGTAGGCGCCGGACATTAAGAACTTCTTAACATCCGCTGGCGACCATCGATACATCGTCCACTTCCGGCTGCCTCCCATGCCCGCCCCGTATCTTAACCGCTGGCGGCCAGATGCATCATCCACGCAACACAACGACAAGGAAACACCATGCACACCCACACTTTGAAGACGCAAGACTGGCGCTATGCGGCCCCTGCGCGCCTGCTGCACTGGCTGATGGCCGTGCTGATCCCCGCCATGCTGGCCCTGGGCTGGTATATGATGGAGGTCGAGGACGATCCCGGCAGCGAGGTATACTTCAATCTGCATAAATCGCTGGGCTTGCTGCTCCTGCTGCTGCTCGCCGCGCGCGCCGCCTGGCGCCTGGGACACGCGCCGGCTAGCCTGCCGCCGTCCGTGGCGCCGTGGCAAGCGCGCCTGTCACGCCTGGGGCATGGCTTGCTGTACGCGGGCATGCTGCTGGTGCCGGCGACTGGCCTGGCGGGAGCGCTGCTGAGCAAGAGCGGCGTGGCCTTCTTCGGCCTGGCCCTGCCGCGCTGGTTCGCGCCCGACCACGCCCTGGCCGAACAATGCTTCGAACTGCACGAACTGGGCGCCTGGACCCTGGCCGCCCTGATCGTCCTGCACGCCATTGCCGGCCTCAAGCATCTGCTGCTGGACAAGGACGGCGTCTTCCAGCGCATGCTGTAGACGGCTGGCGTGCCATGATGCTTATGAGGCAACAGCAAACGATGACGGTCCCGGCTGGAAACCAGCCCGCGCCGTGCGCAAAGCCCGGCGCGCCGTACCGATGCCGCCGATGACGGTCTGCCCCGTCTGCGCGGCGCAGTGGTCGAGCGCCTGCCGCAGCAGGGTGTCGACGCTGCGCAGCGAGATGCCGTGGCGCGCGGCCACCTCGTCGCGCGTGGCGTCCTCCAGGCGCAAGCCGAACAGCACCTGGCGGTGGCGCCGCGGCAGGCACGCCACCGCCCGGTCGACGGCGGCCAGTTCGGAGCGCACTTCGGCCAGCGTGGCCGGTCCCGCCGCGCCATCTGCCAACTGTTCCAGCACCGCTTCGGCGCCATCCGCGTAGTGCCAGGGCCGCGCCTGGCGCAGCCGGTCCACGGCCAGGTTGCACGCCACGCGGCAGACGTAGGCATCCATGCTGCTGGCGGGCGGTGCCGGCTTGCCCGCCAGGCGCAGCCAGGCGTCGTGCAGGCTGTCGCTGGCCAGCTCCGCGCAGCCCAGGTAGCGCGTCAGGCGCCGGTGCAGGCGCGTGTAGTGCGTGGCCAGGTGCGCCTGCAGGCATGGCGACAACGCTTCCACGCTGGCCATCACAGATCCAGCTCCTGCTGCTCCTGGCGCGTCAGGTGGGCGCGCTGAGTGGCACCCGTGCCGCCAAGGCCCAGGATGGCGACGGGGCTGTCCGGCCGGTAGCTGGCCGCCTTGCCGCGCTTGTCGCCGTCCTCGACCGGCTCGTCGCCAAAGCCCAGCACGCGCACGGAAAAGATCGATGGCAAGCTGCCGCGCGCCGCCGCCCGCTCGCGCTGCAGCACTTCCTGCGCCGCGCCCGTCGCCTGCGACGCCGCCGCACTGGCGTTGCTCAGGGCGGCCACGTTCACGGCAGCCAGCACCGGCATGCCACTCGATTTCCCCTGCACCTGGATGTTCGCCGCGTTCACCACCTGCAGCGCCGCCAGGTTGATATTGCCCGAGACGCGGATGCCCGCCTCGCCCGCGTCGATGGTACCCAGCGGAGCGATCAGGTCGATATCGCCGGCCGGCACTTCCGGTATCGGCGCCAGCGTGGCGATGCCGGCGCCCGTGCTGGGTACGTCGGACGCCAGCGTCACATTGCCCCATTGGTCATACACGCGCTTGGGCGGCGTGTAGACGATGGTCGACTTCGAACCGCGCCCCGCATTGATGTCGCCCAGCGCCGACCAGCCCAGGATGGCACCGCCGAAGGTGGTCATGATGCGGCTTTGGCCCAGCAGCATGCTGTCCTGGGCGTACAGCGCGATATCGCCCGCACCCTGCGTGAGCACGCCGGGCACCAGGCCAGGCACCGCGAGCGGCGCCTGGCCCTCCGTACCGAAGACCTGTTTGCCGCCCGGCGCGAGCATGCTGATGTCGCCGCCGAACAGGGTATTGACGCCAGACGGGCCATACAGGCTGATATCGCCCTGGTAGCCGATACGCGCGCCGTGCGCATCCTGCGCGGGGAACAGCGCCGCGATGGCGTTGCGGCCGCGCAGGTAGCTGCCGAAACGCGGACCTTGCGCATCGTTGTACTCGCGCCCGCCCGCCTTCAATTCATCGAAGAAGACCTGGCGCGCGAAGATACGCTGCTGCTCGGGCGGCAAGGCGGCAAAACGCGTGCGCGCCTGTTGCGGCGTGCCGGCGAAACCCAAGCGCGCCGCCAGCCAGGCGGCCAGCTCCGGCGCATAGGTCCTGGCGACCTTGCCCGCCTGTTGTGCCAGCGGCACGCCAGCCTGGGCCAGGTTGGCCGGGTCCAGGTAGCGCTGCGCGAAGGCGGCGAAATCGACGCCGTTGACGCCGGCTTCGCCCAGCCCCGCCTGCAGCACGATGCCGGCGCCGGGACGTTGATCGCCAGCCACCACGGCGCCCAGGCTGACCAGCGCACCCTGCTCTTCCATGCGGATATGCCGCCCCGCCGTCAGTTCCAGCGTGCCGGGACCGGCCACGTTGAAGCTGCTATGCAGGATGTCGCGGCCGGCCGCGACGATGGACACGTCCGTGGCATGCGCATGCACGAACAGGTTGCCCGTGCTGACGCCATTGCCATACGCGTTCTCGCGGGTATTGGCGATGGCATTCGGCAGCGCCGTCGGCTGGCCCGGCTGCGTGCCGGAGTTGACAATGTCGCGCCCGGCCCTCATCCACACGGGGGTGGTGCCCTCGTACCACGTCTGCCCGGCCCGCTGGCCGTTGGCAAACGCCAGAATTTCGCCGCTGCGCAAGCCGACGATATCGCCCTTGCCCGCGTACAGGCGCGACGGCGTGCCGGCGGCGTCGCCGAGCGGCGCGGCGCTGGGGCTGCCAAACGCGAACAGGGGAAAGCGTGCCAGTGACGACACGATGCCGTCCACGCCGCCATTGCCCGCCACGTAGGTGGCCGGCTGCTCATAGCCGGCGAAGGCGGGATGAACGGGCGTGGGCAGGCTCGATGCGGCGGCGCCCGAGCGGCTCACGGCATAACCGCTGGCATACAGCGAATCGCCGGCCAGCAGGTCGAGCCGGCCGCTGGCCGATGGCGCCAGCAGCATGGAATAGCCGGGCGCATAATAGTCGTTTCCGCCCAGCGCCGACTTGCCCAGGAAGATGCTGCCATTCGCGGCCACCACCCCCAGCTGCGAAGGAAACAGGAAACGCCCGTCCGAATCGGCATGGTTGCCCAGGCTGGACGGCGCACGGCTCGAATCGACATCGCCCAGCTGCACGCTCGGCGCCAGGCTGCCGCCGGCGGCGAACAGGTCGATCGCCGTGCCGTCCGTCCACAGCGAAAACCAGCCATATCCGCCCTGCGCATAGGCCTTGCCATGGGCCGTGAACGCGGACGAATGAGGCGTCTTCACGCGGCCCGGATCGCCCGTGCCGGCCAGCACCAAGTCACCCCGCGTGGACACGCGCGCCGCCGCATCGCCCAGCATCAGCGTCGCGCCGCCCGTGGCCGTGCCCAGCGTGGCGCCGTAGGGATCGTAGGCGCGCTGCTCCTTGCTGTCGTGCTGCTGCGGCATGCCGCCATAATTGAAGGCGACGCCGCCCAGGCTGCCCGTTTGCAGGGCCAGCGCGCCGCGCAGATTGCCCAGCACGCCGTTCAGGTTCAGGTTCTGGTTCTGGTAATCCGTCGCCACGCCCGGCTGCATGCCAAAGCCGTTGTTGACGGCCGCCCTGGCCTGCAGGCCGGGATTGAGGTCGCCGCCGATGCGCACGTCCATGTCGCCGCCGCCCGTCAGCAGCATGCCGCCGTCGGCGCCGACGCGGCCCGTGCCGGCCACGGCCAGCACCAGGCCTTCGCTGCGCGGCGCCTGGGTGCCATCAGCCGAGCCGCGCCGCGCCTGCATGCCCGCGTGGCCGCCCACATCGACGCTCAGGTTGCCGCCGCCCAGCGTGCCCATGCCCGTGAAGCCCACCAGCATGGGCAGCTTGTCGATGATCGCCTGGTCGGGCTGCAGGACGCTCGCGCCGCCGGCTTCCTTGATATACGTGCCAAAATTGATCCACCAGCTGGCGGGAATCGGGTCCACGCCGGCCGTGCCGCCCGTGCCCTGGCGCCACAGCCAGTTGCCCACGTTGGCGCTGCCCGCCTGCCTGCGCAAGTCTTCCTGGCGCGCGACACCGAACGCACTGACGATGTCGCCCGTCAGGTTGCCGCCCGCGCGCAGCAGCAGATTGCCGCCATGGTCGGGGTACCAGGCCGCATAGGCGCTGGCCGCGCCGCCATCGACCAGGTGCTCATACGCGGCTCCGCCGCTACCCAGCACCGTCGCGCCGTCGCCGGCGCGCCCGCGCGCCTGATTGTAGGCGGCATTGCCCAGGCTGGCGGTCGAGGTGCCCGCCGTATAGATACCGTATGGCGACAGGGTGCTGACGTTGCCGGCCGCGATCAGGTCCAGGTCGCCCGTCCCCGTGCGCAGCACGCTGAAATGCTGGGTCGCTGGCGTCACGCTTTTCAGCGCGCCGATTTCCACCCGGTCCGGCGTGCCGGGAATCGCCTTGCCCAGCGGGATGCAGAGGTCCGGGTCGCACAGCCCTTCCACATCCAGCGGCACCGGCTTGCCGGGCAGCCAGGTGGGGTCATACAGGCTGGCGCTGTCGCTCCAGGCATAGTTGTGGCGGTCGCAGGCGCCCTCGTCGCACATGCCTTCAAAATCAGGCGGCACCGGCGTGCCCGGCTCGTACCCCAGCTCGCCCCCGAACGCATTCCAGAACCAGGCACCGCCCGGCCGCGCCGGCGTGCCCGGGATGATTTTCCGGTCATACGTTTCATACAGCGCGTAGTGGCTGTCGGCCAGCCGCAAGTCGCCCGCCAGCACGGGCCGGATGCTGCGCGTGTCGGCCGCGCCGGTATCGGCGCCGGACACGAGCCGCATCGACCACGACAGCGAGCCTTCCGGCAGCATGGGCGCCACCGCCCAGTTACGGCCCTGCACGCCGCCCGTGATGGCACGCAGCGGCACGCTGAGGGCATCGCCCGGCAGCTTGACCCTGGTATCGGCGGGGATCAGCGCACCGACGCGCAAGGCCAGCGCACCGGCCAGCATGACCCCGTTCGGACGGAGGTAGTTGTCAAACTGCGCCAGGCTAGGCAATGGCACGCCGGCCGGCCAGGTCAGGCCTTCCAGCGCGACCGTCCCGGGCAATTGCGAACCGGCGCCCAGCTGCGTGCCTTTCGGCAGCAGCAGCGGCTGGCCCGCAACCAGCGTGCCGGCCGCATGCAGCAGGCGGCCGGCGCTGTCGCGCACGTCCGCGCGCAGCACCGTATCGACTGGCACTTCCAGCGCCGCCGCCAGGCTGGCCGCCACCGGCAACACGCTGCCCACGGCCAGCGTCGCCGACTGGATGGGCAGGGCATAATTCAAGACCTTACCGGCGGGAAACAACGTTCCCTCGGCCAGCACCACGCCATGGCCCGGCACCACCACGTCGCCGCCGTAGGCCTGGCGGCCCGGCGTCAGCACCCAGCCCTTGTCGTCCGGCGTGGCGGGCGGCGGCGCAAAACCGTCGTTGATGCTGCCAAAGATGTCGAGATTGCCGCCCGCGCGCAGCACCAGGCTGCCCGGTTCGCCCGAGCCGGCCACGGCGGTTTTGGGCGTCTTCGCGTTCAGGCCCGCATAGCGGTGCGCGGACAGGTCGATGTCGCCGCTGACCACCAGGTCGCCCTGCGTGACGATTTCCACGCCGGGCCGCACATGCAGCGCCTCGGCGTATGCGGCCGTGCGCAAGCCGGCCAGCTTATTTTCCAGCAAATTGGCGTTGCCCAGCGCCGCCGCCATGAAGTCCGTGCTGTCGCCATGCTTGCCGTCGAGGTAAGCCTGGTCGATATACTGGTACGGCCGTCCGCCCGCCGCCAGGTCCGCCTGCGGCAAGCCGTCCGGGCCCGGCACGACCTGGCCACTGGCATCCTTGAGCACGCCTTGTGGCGCATCGCCGTAGCGCGCCGTGCCGTGCACGGCGATCTCGCGCGCGCCTTCGATGCGCAGGCCTGCGCCAGCCACGATGGCGATGTCGCCGTGCGTGGCCGCGTCGGCGTCGCCGGCGCCACCGGCGCTGCCCAGGCGCGCCGCGTGCAAGTCCAGCGTGCCGCGCGCCTGGCCGTCATGCCAGCCCTTGCCGGCGCCGCTGCCGGCGGCCGTGCCGTGGCGCACATCGAGCCGCGCGCCGCTGTCCAGGGCCAGCACGCCATCGCCTGCATTGATTTCGATCAACGCCCGGTTCGGCGCATCGATGATCTTGCCATAGCTGTCGACGCGCAGCACGCTGCCATGCGCGTCGAGCACGGCCGTGCCCGCCAGTGTCACGCCATGCTTGCCCGCCAGGCGGATGGCGCCCACGCGCTCGCCGCTGGCGTCGATGGTGCCCGCCACCGTCAGGCGGCCATTATCGAGCGAAACATTGACGCTGCCCGCCCTGATCTCGTCGCCGATGGTCAGATCGCCCCGCTTGATCTGGAAACTGCGTTCGCCATCGACCTTGCCATCGTTCAGGCGCCGGTTCAGTGCCGCGAAATCGCCCACGTCCTGCGCGCGGATATCCACGGCGCCGCCCTTGTAGGGCAAGACGGTGCCACCGGCGTCATAGCGGCCGCTGGCGCCGCCCAGCAGCCGGCCCTGCAGGTCGACCATGCCTGCGGCCGCATCGAGGGCGATGGCTTGCACCTTGCCCCCCTGGTTGTTGCGGGCCGACACATCGATGCCGGCGGCGGCCGCCTGCGCGATATTGCCGCTGCGGCTGGTCAGTATGACTTCGCCGCCCCAGCTGTACTTGTCCGCATCGTGGATGCTGACCTTGCGTCCTGCCAAGTCCAGCTGCGCGCCGTCCAGCAGGCGCACGTCGCCTGTGGCGGCCAGGGTCAGTTTACCGCTAGGCAACACCACGGCCGTATCCAGCGTCACGCTATTGCCCGCCAACAGCAGTTCCGCGCCCAGCGCGTCGCTGCCGGCAAGCGCCGGTGGCCTGGCGCCGCCCGCTCCCGCGATATTGAGCGCCCCGCCTGCCGTGATGCGGTTGACGGAACCGGCTTGTCCCGTCAGCAGCGGCGTGTTCAGGTACAGGTCGCCGCCTGCGTAGGCGTAGCCCTTGCCCGTCGCATAAGCGCCCTGCGACTGGTGCACGGCCAGGCTGCCCTTGTGGTTGGCCGTGATGCGCTCGCTGGCATTGAGCCTGACGTCGG
This sequence comes from Janthinobacterium sp. SUN073, assembly GCF_030397665.1. GTDB lineage: Bacteria > Pseudomonadota > Gammaproteobacteria > Burkholderiales > Burkholderiaceae_D > Janthinobacterium. The sequence goes on from NZ_JAPUBT010000003.1 coordinate 283,320, forward strand.
CGAAGCCCAGGACCAGGCGCTGCGCGTCGGCCAGCGTGTCCGGGCGCGTGTCGGGCCCATAGCCGAACTCGATGCGCCGCGCGTTCACGTCCAGCGTGCCGCTGCCCGTGCCGGCGCCGCCGGCCAGCAGGGCGCCGGGCAGCGCTGCCGGGCCGGCCGTGCCGCCATTCCAGACGAGGGTATCGGTGATGATGCGCGCCGCCTCGCCCGCCTTGCCGCCGCCATACATGGCCGGCGTCGTCAGCGACAACTTGTCCAGCAGCGACTTGCCGCTGGCATCCATGGTGCTCAGGGTCGTGTCGCCGTAGAAATTGAGCGACTGGGCCGCCGTCAGCGACAAGGTCTGCAAGGCCGGCGCGCCCGTGCCGGCATCGCCGCGCAGCAGGCGGTCCAGGACCTCCTGGTTCAAGGTCAGTCCCGGCGGCAAGGCACCGCGCGCGGCCGCCGCATCGAGCGCCTGCGCACTGCCCACATTGATGCCGCCGACCGCCAGGGTCAGGTGACGCGTGCCGTAGCGCACGGCGTCGCCGAGCTCGAAGGCACTGCTGGTCGCAAAGGCGATCGAACCTTCCGAATACAGCGAGGTGACTGCCGCACAAGCTGCCTGCGCGCAAGTGCCGATGCGGATGCTGGCCGGCGTGCCCGCGCTATCGTATTGCGGCGCCAGCATCTGCAGGCGGCCGTTGGACACGGCCAGCACGCCGCGGTAGCCGGGCTGGTAGACGAAACCGTCGTCGGCATCGAAGGCGGACTTGCCGCGCCCCAGCGTGCTGATGGCCGCACCCTGCTCGACCTTGATGCCGGCGCCCTGGTTTGCCACTGTTGAGTTAGCGATGAGCAATACTTCGGCTGCCGACAGCGACGCCCCGTCACGCACGGTGATGGCGCCGGCGGCCCCGCCAGTGGAGAAGTCGAGCAGGTTGCCGCCCTGGCCGTAGCGCACCACGGGCAAGTTGCCCAGCGACAGGCGCGCCGCGCCCACGGCGTTGACGTCAGCGGCGCGCAGCGATACGGTGCCAAGGTCGGCGCTGGCCTGGCCAACGGCCGCCAGCACTTCCAGATGCCCGCCGTCCATCGGGAAGGCCAGCGTGCCGCCATGTCCCTTGTCGGCGGGCTGAAAGCGGGCCTGGCCCTGGAAATGGAAATCGATGGCGTCACCATTGCCTGGCATCAACTGGACCAGCATGGTCCGCGCATCCGCTTCCAGCATGGCGCGCGGCACATCCAGCCTGGCCGCGTCGGCGCGCACGAAATCGGCATAGCTGGTTTCCCGGTACTGCGAATAACTGCGCAACACGCTGGCCGGCGTCACGATCAGCTGTCGCGACAGGGTGTCACCGATGCCCGTACCGGCCACGGACAGGCGGCCACTGGCGGCCCAGGAACCATTGCGCATGGCATTCGGCGCGGCCGGCGCGATGCCGGCCTGGCCATTGAACTCGACGCGGAAGGCGCCCGGCAACAAGGCGTAGGTCGACGGCAGCAAGGTGTAGCTGCCGGCCGGCAAGCCAGGCACGCCGGCGCCTATCGTCACCTGCTGGCCCGGCACGGGCACACTGGCGCCGCGCTCGCCATCGGCGGGCGCCACCGGCGCCTGCGCGCCCGGCACGATCGCGTACACGGGATTGCTGGCCAGTTCAGGCAGGATGAAGCCGCCGTTGGCCCGCGTCTGCACCAGCGGGTGGTAGCGCGCATCGGTGGAACCGCCACGGCCGGCCACGAAGGCGGCGCCCAGCAACTGGCCACCGCCCGACAGATCGAGCACGGCGCCCGGCTGCACGTCGACCGCGCGGCTCTTCATCGCCAGTCCCACCTTCAGATTGGCCGTCGTGCCATAGGTGCCTCCCGCGCCCAGCAGGCTGACATCCTGGCCATCGTAGCGCCAGCTGACGCCGTCGGCCGTGCCGCCATACGGCAGCATCAGGCCGGCGCCGCTGACCGACGTCACGCTGCCTGGCAGGAAGCGCAAGGAACGCGTGTCCGACAGGCTGGCGCCCGTACTGGCGCCCAGCACGAGGCTGCCCAGCGGGGCCAGCAACACGCCGCCCTGCTCGATCGCGGCCGCGCCCAGGGTCAGCGCGCCGAAGGCGGAAGATGGCGGCAGTGGCGGCGCTGCGTCATCCGTGCCGGCGCGGCCTATGCGCAGCAGGCGCTGCTGCGCATAATCGCTGCCCCCGCCCAGGTAGCCGGCCCGCACGATGGCGTTGGCGCCCGTTGCCGGATAAATGCGGGCCGCCGTCAGCGCCAGGTCGGCCGGCGTGTTCAGGACGGTATTCTGGCCGCTGACGGTGGCGCCCAGGAAACGCAAGTCGCCCTGGCTGGCCAGTTCCACGCTGTCGAAGGCACGCCGGTCGAGCACCATCGGCAGTCCTTGCGCGCGCTCCTTGCCGCCATGCGCACCCGTCGTCAGCACGTCGCGCACGTCGAGCAGCCGGCCCGCTTCCAGGCGCAGGCTGCCCGCAGCCGGCTGCGTCGACACGCCGCCCGTCACAGTGGGACGTATCTGCCCATCGCCCGTGCCGACGGCGCCGATGCCGGCCAGGCGCATGTACGGCGCCGCCAGCAGCACGCGCGTGGCCGCCGCCGCGCCGTCGGCCAGTACCAGGGTGGGCGCGTACAGATGCAGACTCTGGCCCAGCGACAGGGACAGGTCGCCATCGAAGCCGAGCATGCCGTTGCTGAGAATGGACAGATTGCCGAAGCCGCCAGCGGCCACCTGCGAGGCGGCCAGCGCCGCGTGGCCATACACGAACTGCGCGCCCGCCTGTTCCGGCTGCGTGCCGGCCAGCGTGCCGCCGGCCGGCTGCTGGCGCAGCATGAACTCGCGCGCCTGGCGCACGCGCGCGCCCGCGGTATCGCGGTACTGCGGCGTTTCCAGCGCGAGAGCAAGCGTGCCGCCGGCCGCGCCGGCGCCGCCCGCGCCGGCTTTCATCTGGCCGTCAAGATACAGGCCGTTGTTCGACGCCAGCGTAATGCTGCCGCCACGGCTGGCCACTTGCGTGGCGCCCAGACCCGCCACGTCGAGCTGCGCCTGTGTGCCGGAAGCGTCGAGCAGCGCGCCTTCGCGCACGACCACGAACAGGTGCGCCGCATCGGCCTTGCCCGTGGCCTGGTCGAGCGTGCCGCCCACCACGATGCTGCCACCGTCGCGCACCAGGCCATAGCGCTGGCCGCGCGCATCGACGGCCGTGGCGGCGCGCGCCGCCGCGTCCAGCACGGCCCCGTCGCCGATCCAGATCGAGCGGCCGTGCCCGGCGCCGTTGGCCGCCTCGGCCGCCTGCACATCACCCGCCATGCCTTCCAGCACGATCTTGCCGCCCCAGGCATTCAGGCGGCCATCGAGCGTCAGCTGGCCGATGCCGGCGACCGTGATCGACTGGCCAGGATCGACTTCCAGCGTGGCGCCGTGGCCGATACGCGCCTGGACGCCGGCCATGTCCGCGCCACCGGAGACGTCCGCCACACCTGCCTGCAGCCGCAAGCTGGCGCCGAGGCGCTGTGTCAGCACGCCCTTCCTTGCGTCTTCGCGGTATACGGGCGACAGCCACGCTTCCACCTCCTGCCCGGCCAGGCGCAGCAGCGGCATCGTCACCGCGACCTGCGCGCCGTCTGCCACCGTCAAGCCGCCGTTGCCGCCGATATCGTAGCGGGAAAAACCCTTGTCAAAAAAGCCGCTGTCGAGCTGCAGCGTGTCGGCCGCCGCCCGCGCCGGTGCGCCAATCAGCACCTTCGCCGCGCGCACCTGCAGCGTGCCACCGCCCTCCATGCCCTGGCCCAGCAGCGCGCCATCGAAACCCAGGCTGGCCGCGCGCTCGCTGCCCTGCATCCGCGTTTCCAGCGTCACGTTGCCGCCCTTGCCGCCGCGTAGCGTACCACCGGCCAGCTGCGCCGCGCCCGAGCGCACGTCGATGCGGCTGTCCTGGCGCAGCAGCACATCGCCGCTGCTGCGCAGGGAAACACTGCCGCCATGCCGGTAGGCCAGCTTGGCGCCAGGCAATGATTCCTCCTCCTGCGGGGACTGGCTCCACAAGCCGCTCGCATCCAGCGTCACGCCGCCAGCCACCTGCACGCCGGCCTTGCCGCCGGTGGGCGCCTTCAGCACGCTGTCCTCGATGCGGTCGTTGACAGCCTGCCGCAGGATATTGCCGATCTGGATGCCGCCCGCATGCGCCGTCACGTCGGCATTGACCGCCACAGCGCTGCCGTACAGGGTCACGTTGCCGCCGTCGGCCACGCGCACGGCGCCATTGACGGCGATCGTGTCCGTGGCGGCAATGCGCAGGGCGCCCAGTTCGAAGCCGTTCAGGCGTGCCGTATCGAGCACCAGGCGCCCCTGGCGCGAGGTCGGCAGCAGCGTGCCCAGGTCCAGGCCTGCGGCGATATCGTCCGCGCCGCCGGCCAGTTGCACGTCGCGCATGACGGCGCTCAGGCTGTCGTGCGTCAGGCCCGTGCTCTTTTCGAACATGGGCACGGAGCGGCCGACGATCAGCTGGCCGCGCGTGGCGGCGGCCTTGTGCGACTGATGGTAGCCATCGACACCGGCCTGCGCCGCCTGCTGCTGACCCGGCCCCTGGACGGCGCTGGCGTCGATCAGCCCTTCCAGCACGGCCGCCTGCGTGCCGATCACCAGCTTGCCGGCATCGCGCCCCACCGTATAGCCGTTTTCCAGCCGCTGCAGCGGCGCGATCAGCGGACTGCGGTAGGAAGCCGTGGCGGACTCGCCCCAGCGCGCGTGCAGCTCTTCAAAGCCCCGGTACAGGCCCGTGTACAGCAGGTCGCCGGGCGCGCGCGATGCTTCGTACTGGCGGCCGTCGGCCCCATTCACCCAGGTCTGGCGGATCGAGCCGCCTTCCACCCGCAAGGTACCGCCCGACAGGTTGATGCTGGAGCCGGCCTGCGTGACGACGTCCTTGCCGTCAAAACTGAGCGTACCGCCCTGCGCCATCCATTCTCCCACCGTGTGTCCCTGCATGCCCAGGTAGCCGCCCACCTCCAGCAAGCCGCCCGCCGTGTACCAGCGGTCGCTGTCATAGCCGTTCGTTCCCTTGGGAACAAACACCAGGCTGCGCCTGTCCAGCCAGATATCGCTGCTATTGAGCCCCTTGCCATCGCGGTTGCCCGGTGCGTCGCGCTGTTCGTTGCCCTGCACGTTGACCTTGACGTTGTTGCTTTCCATGGCCAGCCGCACGCCGGCCGCGCCCGCCACGTCGATCTGTGCGCCATCGCGCACCAGGCTGCGGCCGGCCGCGTTGACGCTGATCTGCCCACCCGTGGCCAGCGTCAGCGACGCGCCCTGAAAATCCACCGTGCCGGCGCTGTCGATGGCAATGCGCGACTGGTCGCGCCGGTCCGCCAGCGGCAGCATGGACGCTGCGCCGGCCACGGCCGGGCCGCGCAAGCCGTCGCGCTGGCTGTCGAGCGCCGTATTGCTCGCATCTTCCTCGATCAGGACGGCTGTCGTGGCGCCCTGTCCCAGCACCACGGCGGCCTGTTCGCCCAGCGCCTGCAGGTGCAGCGTGCCGCGCGCATTGACGCTGGTGCTGGCCAGCAGCACGCCATCCTGGCGCACCTCGCGCCCGGCCAGGGTCGCATCGCCTTCGCGCGCCTGGATCAGCCCCGAATTGGCGACCTTGCCTGTCGCCCCCGCCGCACCGAAGCGCGGCACGACCTCATTGCCACGCGTGGTGGACAGCGCATTGCCATCCGTGCCCACGCCCTTGCGGATGACGAAGCTGTCGCCAGCGGCCAGCAGCACCTGACCCTTCGGCGCCAGGATCTCGCCGCCGTTATGCACCTCGGCGCCCGCCAGCAGCACATAACCGCCCCCCTCGGTGGAATTGGCGGGCGCGCGCGCGGCGAGGCGCGCGCCGCGCAGCACGTCGACCTTGCCCAGTGCATCGCTGATCGATGGCGCGCTGCCATTGCTGTAAATACCGCGCTCGCGGAACTGCGCGTCGCCGATGCCGGCGGCGCCAGCCACCAGGTTGCGCGTATCGACCTGGCTGGCGCCATGGAAGACGATGCCGTTGCGGTTGACCAGCAGCACCGTGCCGTCACCCTCGATGCGGCCCTGGATCTGGCTGGGACGCGCCAGCGGATCATTGACCCGGTTCAGCACGGCCCAGTCCTTCTGCTGCTGGAAGGACAAGATCGTATCCTTGCCGACATTCAACGTTTCCCAGTTCAGGATGGCCTTGTCGGCCGTCTGCCGCACCAGCACCGTCGTCTTGCCTCCCTGCACCGTCTGCACGGGCGCCTGGGCGTTGAGCCAGCCAGCCGTCAGGCTGTTGGCATCGATCTTCAGGCCGCCATTCACCAGGCCGTCGGGCACGCCGGGCGCAGCGGCCGCTGCCTGGCGTGCCTGTGCCTGCGCCGCCTGCTGCGCAGCGATCGCGCGCGCGGCCAGATTCAGGTTGTTGAGCGAACGCTGCAACTGCTCGCCAGTCTGCACGCCGGGCACCGCCGGCCGGCCAGCCAGCGGCACGCCGCCAGGCTGCCGCCCCGTCTGCACCGCTGTCGCCTGCGTCGCGCCCTTGCCGGCAAACCAGGCGCCGCTGAACGCCTGCTGCGCCTGCGCCTGCTGCACCGTGCCGCCCGCCGCCAGCAGCACGGCAACGGCATACGCGAGTGGCGTGAGCCGCATGGCCGCTTGCGGCGCGGGCACGCGCAGCGTCTGTGTCATGGTCGTGCGCCGGGCAGTGTGAAACATGGTCATGGCAATGATTTCCTGGAAAAATGAACGTGCTGGTTGGTCAGGGAAGGCGCGCTGAAAATGCGCTGCTCATGACTGGGACGCATGCTGTCCGCCTAACCCGCATTTATTTTTTCCAGAAACACTATCGAAGGCAACGCCGGGAGCGTTCCCATAGTGGAAGGCGAGATACCGTGGGTCCACGCCCGGCTTGATGCGCGTGTGTGTGACAGGGCCTAGCTGAGCAAGACCAGATTGCCAGGCAAGTAGGTGAGCCGGGCGCCGTACAGGTCGCGGATCAGCGCCAGGGCGACATCGAGCTTATCGATGGAAAACTGCGCCTGGACGCGGCGCATGCCCAGCTCTTCGCTTTGCAGGAAGATTCTGCCGGGCCGGTATCGGTTGAGCTCCTCGACCACCTGCGCCAGCGGCGTGTCATTGAACAGCAGCAGGCCGCGGCGCCAGGCCAGCACGGCATGCGAATCGGCCGGCGCTGCCAGGCGCAGCGCGGCCGGGCCGTAGCGCAACTGCTGCGACGCGGACAAGGTGGTGCGCCGCTGCGGGTGGTCGACCTCGACCCGGCCTTCCAGGCAGCTCAATTCCACGTCACCATCCGGAAGGCAGCGCACGTTGAAACTGGCGGCGCGCGCCTGCAGCCGCGCGCCGCCGGCCAGCACGGTACACGCGTCACGGCCACCCGTGACGATCTGCGCTTCACCGGCCAGCAATTCGATGAACGCGGCGTCATCCGCGCCGCGCAGGTTCAGGCGTGTCTGCGTATTCATGCGCACTTGTGCGCCGCCGGCCAGCGCCAGTTGGCGCTGCTCGCCCGTGCCCGTGCGATAGTCGGCGGCCAGTTCGCCCACAGACGGCCACAGGGCCAGCGGCGGACGCAAGGCCAGCAGCGCCACGCCCGTGGCCAGCGCGCCGCCCAGGAAGGCGCGCCGGCCGCGCGACGGTGCGCGCATGGCTTGCTCGCGCGCCACCGCGGGCGCCGCCATGCGCAGGCCGCGCCACAGCTGCCCCAGTTCCCGCGCCGCCCGGGCGTGGCGGGAACTTTGCGCGCGCCAGCGGCCGAATGCCTGCGCATCGGCCTCGCTCGCCCGGCCCGAGCGCAGGCGCACCAGCCATTGCCTCGCCTGTTCCTCGATATCGCCGTCGCTGTCGTTGCTGTGTTGGGTCATGATGAAGAATCGTATCAGAAGCGGCGCGGGCCGCCACGGGCGGCCATGTCTGCCGGCGCGCCCACGTATTGCTGGCAATGTCGCAGGGCGTGCCGCAACTCTTTTTCCACCAGGCTCAGCGAAATATCCAGGCGCGCGGCGATCTCGCGATTGAGCTGGCCATCGATATGCGCCGCCAGCAGGATCTCGCGCTGGCGCGGCGTAAGCTGGCGCAGCGCCGCTTCCAGGGCGATGATCTCGCTGCGCGCCGCGACGATGCGTTCGGGATCGGCCAGTTCATCTTCCACGTCGAACAGGGCGTCGATATCGGCATCGTTCAATTTCCGGTGTTCGCGGCGGTACTGGTCGGTGGCGACGTTGACCGCCATCTGCAGCAGGTAGGCGTCGGGATTGCGCACGGCGGTATTGCCGGGCATCGACTCCAGGCGCAGCCAGGTCTCCTGCAGGGCATCGCTCGCGCGCTCCCCGGTGCCGACGATGTATTCAAGCTTGCGGCGCAACTGGCCGTAGCGCGTCACCAGCACGCCGCGCAGGCGCGCGCGCAAGCTATCGGGCATCTGCCTGGTCCTCCGCGGGCGCCGGCTGGCAGGCGCCGCCCGCGTCATCCGGGCGCAGCAGAATGGTGATCGGCTGCGGCATGGCCGGCGGCGGCGGCTCGAATACCTGCGCACGCAAGTTGCGCGAGATCACCGCATCGCGCAGCGGGCGTCCCGTGCTGCCCGCCTGTTTCAGCGTCGCCACGCTGCCCGACGCGGCGATGCGCAAGCGTAGCGCCAGACGGTAGCTGCCGGGGCGCGTCAGGGCCGAGCGGCACAGGACGCGCAGCAATTGCGCCTGCACGCCGCTGACATAAGCGCCATAATCAGCGCCGTCCGCATGCACGGCATCGATGGCATCCAGGGCGATGGGACCGCTTTCTGGTGGGAGTGGCGGCGTGGCCGGGGTATCGCCGGCAGGCAGCTGGATGATGGCGGCATTCGCCGCTGGAAAATGGGCCTGCAGGCCGGTGCCCGACAGCAGGCGCTGCAGCGCCTCCGGCGCCGGCAAGCTGCCTTGCACGGCACTGCTGTAGCGCTGGCGCAAGGCGCCGCTGGGCGCCAGCACGGAAATCCCCGTGATCAGGCCATACGCCCTGAGCGCATCGGCGAGCGGCTGGGCAGGAATCTGGAACGCATACAGCGACGGCGTGGCGTGCGCCGTTCCTGTCGCGGCGAAGCCGGCCAGCAGCAGGCATCCGGCCAGCGCCAGCACACTGAGCGACGCCGGGCTTGCTGTCATCACGCTATCGTCCTGTTCTCGAAATGGGGCTGTTGCCGATGGATGACCCATCGACAGCAGCAGGCTACACGGCAAAAGTGACACCATCGTGACACGCCGTGACCAGCCGCCGCCTTCCGCCATTCTTCACCCCATGCTCGGCCGCGCTGCCGGGCAGGCGCCGCCCGGCCATCGACAATGGCAAGCACGGCGACTTCTTCATCGAGTACGCGTCGGGTACGAGGCGGCGGTGGTCAACGCCATCGCCGCCCTGTCCCGTGCCTGAGCGCCTGACTACATGCGCTGGCAGGCGGCCGGCTGGCCGTTACGCGCAGCAGGATGCCAGCTCTTGCCCGAGCTTTTCACCTTGCAGTTATGCGCATCGCGATTGCTCAGCACATCGCCGCCACACTTGGCCGCCGAGCAGCACTGCTGTACCGTGGCGTTGACATCGCATGCCGCGTTGGGCGCGGCGACCGGGGTCTCGGGCTTGGCCATCTCGCCGCTGGCCGGTTTCGCCGGCTTGTCCTGGGCCAGGGCCGGCGCCTGCGCCAGCACAAGGAAGGACATCGATACCAACAGGGTGCTCAGAAAATGACGTTTCATTGCTGCTCCTCGACAGGTAAACCATGAACCGGCCCACGGCTTGCATCAGCGCTTGTGCGAGACCGCGCCGTGACTCGGCAAGGGACGAGCCGCCGCCGCGGGCATTTCCGCATAAGCTAACTCGCAAACGGTATGACGAATCCATGGTAGCAGCTAATTGCGCGCCAAATCTCTCGAATGCTTGCAACCGCGCTTGGCGCTGGCGACGCCCGCACGCGTCTACAATAGGGCTGGACCGGCATGCCGCCGGCCGCCGCGCCGCAGCCTGCTGACAGGCGGCATGGCATGCAAGGTCAGCCCCCGCCACAAGGAGTATCAGCATGAACAATCAGACCACCATCGTCCTCGTCCACGGTTTCTGGGGCGGCGCCGCCCACTGGAGCCGCGTCATTGTCGAATTGCGGCGCCAGGGCCATACGGCCATCCGCGCCGTCGAACTGCCCTTGACCTCGCTGGCCGACGACGCCGAGCGCACGCGCAAGATGGTGGCGCAGGTCAATGGCCCGGTATTACTGGTAGGACACTCCTACGGCGGCGCCGTCATCAGCGTGGCCGGCAATGCGCCGAATGTGGTCGGCCTCGTGTATATCGCCGCCTTCGCGCCCGATGCGGGCGAAAGCGCGGGCAGCATCACGCAGGAACACCCCCCCTGGGCGCAGCCAGTCTGGAAGGCGACAGCGACGGCTATCTGTGGGTCAAGCCCGAGCAATACCATGACAGCTTTTGCCAGGACCTCGATGCGGAAGAAGGCGCCGTGCTGGGCGTGGTGCAGAAAGCGCCGCTGGCCAGCACCTTTGGCGACACCGTCAGCGACCCGGCCTGGAAGCATAAACCCAGCTGGTACCAGATTTCCAGTGCCGACCGCATGATTTCCCCCGTCAACCAGGAGCGCATGGCAGCGCGCCTGCAAGCGCGGAAAGTCATCACGCTCAACGCCAGCCACGCCTCGCTGGCCTCGCGGCCCGTGGAAGTGGCGGCGCTGATACTGGAAGCGGCTGGCGCGGTGGCGGGCGCGTAAGGCGGCTGGCTACAGCCAGCCTTCGCGCTTCAGGCGCCGGTGCAGCCAGTAGCAGCCGGCGATGATGACGACGATCACGGCCGGATAGCTGCCGCGCCACTTCAGTTCCGGCATGAATTCGAAGTTCATGCCGTACAGGCTGAAGACCATGGTGGGCACGGCCAGGATGGCGGCCCAGGCGGCCAGGCGCTTGACCACCTCGTTCTGGCGGATCGAGATTTGCCCCAGCGCCACCTGCATGGCTGAATTGACCAGTTCGCGCATCTGCCCCGCCGTGTGCGTGACCCGTTTGACGTGGTCGAGGATGTCGCGGTAATAGATGCGGTTTTCCTTCGGCACGATGTCGCCATGGAAACGGATCAGCTGGGTGCAAATGTCGTGCAGGGGATTGACGGCCGCATCGAGCTTGAGCAGTTCCGTCTTGAGCTGGTAGAAATCCTGCAGCTTGTCTTCGGAGAGACTGGGCTGGAACAGTTGCAGCTCGTAGTGCTGGAAGCGCGACTGCAAATGGTCGATGCAGGGCTGGTACTGGTCGACGATGAAGTCGATGATGGAATACAGCACGTAGCCAGGGCCTCTGGCCAGTTTCTCGGGCACGCTTTCCTTGCGCTCACGCAACTTTGCATAACCGGCCGAGGCGCCATGGCGCACCGTGATGATGAAGCGGGGGCCGAGAAAGACGTGTGTTTCGCCGTACACGATGGCGCCGCCGTCCAGGGTAGCCGTGTGCATCACCATGAACAGCGTGTCGCCGTACTCTTCCAGCTTGGGACGCTCGTGCGCGCCCTGCGCATCCTCGACGGCCAGTTCGTGCAAGCCAAAAGCGGACTCCAGCGCCTGCATGGCGATGCTATCGGGACCGGCCAGGCCTATCCACACGAAACAATCGGGGTCGCCGAGGAAGTCGCCCACCTTGTCGATGTCGAAATGGGCGATCTTCCTGCCATCGCGATATGCTTCGCAATTGACGACGGCGGCGTGGGTACTCAGGTCCATGGTGATTTTCGGCTAATGGCGGCAATATTGGGGGGCCAGTATAGCGGAAAGACCATGATCACCATGCCAACACCTCCAACGCATTGACATTCGGGCACGCCAATGTAAAATGATAACCATTCGCATTTAAGAAGGGCCTGCATGCGCCAGCGGCACGGGACTTCCGCGCCAACCTGGAGTGTGCCGTGACGTATGCCGTATCGCCTGCCGCCGATCCTTTAGCTCAGATGTATGGCCAGCACCATCCCTGGCTGCTGCGCTGGCTGCGCGGTAAATTGTCGTGTACCGATCACGCGGCCGACCTGGCGCAGGATACCTTCGTCAAGCTGCTGGCCACGCCAGGCGAACCTGCCTTCACCCTGCGCGAGCCGCGCGCCTACCTGACCACCGTGGCGCGCCGCCTGCTGATCGACCATTACCGCCGCCAGTCGCTGGAGCAAGCCTGGCTGGCCACCCTGGCGCAACTGCCCGCGCCCACCGCGCCATCGGTAGAGGAACGCTTGCTGATCCTGGAAACCCTGCACCAGATCGATGCCATGCTCGACGGCCTGGGCGCGAAGGTGCGCACGGCCTTCCTGCTGTCGCAGCTAGAAGGCATGGCGTATGCGGACATCGCCGCGCGCCTGCATGTCAGCGAGCGCACCGTCAAGCGCTACATGGTGCAGGCACTGACGCAATGCATCCTGCTGCTGGCATGAGCACGGCCATCGAGGCGCGCGCCGCGCGCGAAGCGGCGCACTGGATGATGCGGCTGCAAGGTGGCGAACTCGACGCTGCCGCCCGGCAAGGGCTGGCCCGCTGGCGCGCCGCCCACCCCGACCACGAAACGGCCTGGCAACGGGCCGAGCAAGTGTGCCGCACGTTCGGCATGCTACCCCCGCCGCTGGCCATGCCGGTGCTGGACCGCCCGGCCGGCGCGCAGCGCCGCGCCGCCCTGAAAACCCTGGCCCTGCTGATCGTCGCCGGGCCAACCGGCTGGGCCATGCTGCGCGCGGCGCCGTGGCAGGCATGGACGGCCGACCTGCGCACGGCGACAGGCGAAATCCGCCACCTCACCTTGGCCGACGGCAGCGGCCTGAGCCTGAATACGGCCAGCGCCGCCGATATCGTCTTCAGCGACGCGCTGCGTCTGATCCTGCTGCGTGCTGGCGAGCTGCATGTGGCGACCGGCCCCGATCCCCTCGGCCGTCCCTTCATCGTGCGCACCGGCAATGGCAGCATCCGCGCCCTCGGCACGCGCTTCACGGTGCGCCAGGAGGACCGTCTGCTGGGCGCGCGCACCCACGTGGCCGTGTCACAGGGCGCCGTGGAGGTGCGGCCCGCCGAAGGCAGGCCCGTCATCGTGCAGGCGGGCTGGCAAGCCAGTTTCGATGAAACGGCCACCAGCGCGCCCCAGCCGCTGGCGCCGCATGCCTGCGCGTGGCTCAAGGGCCTGCTGTACGCGGACGACACGCCGCTGGCCCAGGTGCTGACACAGCTCAGCCGCTACCGCCACGGCGTGGTGCGCTGCGATCCGACCGTGGCACGGCTGCGCGTGTCGGGCGTGTACCAGCTGCGCGACACGGACGCCCTGCTTGCCCTGCTGCAAGCGTCGCTGCCCATCCGCGTGCGGCGCCACAGCCGTTGGTGGATTTCTGTCGAGCCCGCATAAAGTTTTTTGAAAAGTATGTCCCTTTCCCCCATGTGCCCCGTCAATCCACACAGGACCAACACATGAACGAAGGGAAACACCTGATGAAGCACTACCGCCACACCACCATGACCCTGGCCCTGCTGGGCAGCCTGGCCTTGACGCCGTGCGCGCACGCCCAGCAGCTCCAGCATCGGCAGGACGGAACCGCGCGCCACTACCAGGTGGCCGCCGGCCCCCTCGGCACCGTTCTGTCCGAGTTTGCGGCCGACGCCGGGGTCAGCATTTCCGGCGCCGCCAGCCTGTACGCAGGCTTGAACAGCCGTGGCTTGAGCGGCAATTACCAGGTGGCCGACGGTTTCGCCCGCCTGCTGGACGGCAGCGGCCTGGTTGCCGTCCAGCAGGGCGGCGGCAACTATGCCGTACGCCGGCTGCCGTCAGCAGCCGATGCGGCCACCCTGCCCGGCATCGCCGTGCATGCCACGGCCGAGCGCAGCACCAGCACGGACGGCACGGGTTCGTACACGACGCCGGCCACGGCCAGCGCCACCGGATTGGTGCTGTCGCTGCGCGAAACGCCGCAATCGGTCAGCGTCATCACGCGCCAGCGCATGGATGACCAGGACTTGCTGACGGTGCGCGACGTGCTGCGCAACACACCCGGCATCGCCGTCAACCAGTTCGACACGGAACGCAGCACCTTTTCCGCGCGCGGCTTCGACGTCGACAATTTCCAGTACGACGGCGTGCCCACCACCTATAAGGTGCAGTATTCAGGCGGCGAATCGGAAATGGATTCGCTCATCTACGACCGCGTGGAGGTGACGCGGGGCGCCACGGGCTTGCTGACGGGTGCGGGCTACCCGTCAGCCTCGATCAACCTGGTGCGCAAGCGGGCCAGCGCCAGACAATTCGAAGGGCAATGGTCGCTGGCGGCCGGCTCCTGGAGCGATTACCGGGGCACGCTCGACCTGGCCACGCCGCTGAACGGGGACGGCTCCGTGCGCGGCCGGGTGGCGGGCGCCTGGCAGGACCGCAAGTCGTTTACCAATGGCTATTCGAACCAGCGCCAGCTCGTCTACGCTACCGTCGAGGCGGACCTGGCGCCCGGCAGCGTGGCCACGCTGGGGGCCAGCTACCAGAAGAACGATCCGAAAGGCAGTAACTGGGGCGGCTTCCCCCTGTGGTACAGCGACGGCTCGCGCACCAATTTCGACCGTTCCGTCACCACGGCGCCCCGCTGGGCCGCATGGGCCACCGAGCAGACGAACGTGCACGCCACCGTGGAACACGCTCTGGGCCAGGGCTGGAAAGCGCAGGCGCAAGCCATGTACAGCAAGCACACGGAAGACACGCCTCTGGTGTTCCTGGCCGAACGGCCCGACCGCATCACGGGCCTGGGCATGCTCGGTTACCCGAACCGCTACATCGGCGCACGCGACCAGAGCAGCGCCGACGTCAAGCTGTCCGGACCCTTTACCCTGGGCGGACGCGCGCATGAAGTCATCGTGGGCGCCAACTACACGGTGCAGCACGCCGAGTTCAGCGTCAAGGAAGCGCTCGATCCTGAACCGATCGGCAATTTCCTCGCCTGGGACGGCAGCTATCCGCAACCGGCCTGGGGCGAGCCCGTGTTGTCGGAAAAATACACGACCAGGCAATATGGCGCCTACGGCGCGGCGCGCCTGAATCTTGCCGACCACATCAAGCTGATCCTCGGCGGGCGATTGACGCACTGGGACAAGGACCGCATCGGCTTTGACGGCAGCGCCCGCTTTGCCTTCGCCAAGAGCAAGTTCGTGCCGTACGCGGGCGTGGTGATGGACCTGAACGACACGTATTCCGCGTATGCCAGCTACACGGACATCTTCCGCCCGCAGGAAAACCAGGACCGCGCAGGCGCCTGGCTGGACCCATTGACGGGCCAGAGCTTCGAAATGGGCGTGAAGGGAGAATTGGCCGGGGGCCAGGCCAATGCTTCCATCGGCGTCTTCGAAATCAGGCAGGACAAGCTGGCCCAGCCGGACGGCGCCCATCGCGTCCCCGGCACCACCACGCAAGCGTATTACGCGGCGCGCGGCGCCACCAGCCGCGGCATCGAGGGAGAACTGTCGGGCCGCCTGGCGCCGGGCTGGAGCGTGACGGTCAGCGCCAGCCACTTCCGCGCCAAGGACCGCGAACAGCAAGACATCAACACCCTGTCGCCCCGCTCGACGGCACGCCTGTTCACCACCTGGAAAGTCAAGCCCGACCTCACCGTGGGCGGCGGCGTCAACTGGCAAAGCAAGTTCTACTTTGACGATGAGGGGCCAAACGGCAAGGAGCGCGTGACGCAGCCAGCCTACAGCACGCTTAGCCTGATGGCCACCTGGCAGTTGTCGCGCCAGCTGACGGGCCAGCTGAACGTGGAAAATGTACTCGACAAGAAGTACATCAACATCAACACTTATGCGCAAGGCACGTACGGCATGCCGCGCAGCGTGCGGGGGACGTTGACGTACCGGTTCTGAACCCTGGTACCGGAGCGCAGGCGAGGCGCACCGGTACCAGCGTTTTTCATGGCAAGAGAGCGATAGCGCGCCATGTGACAATTCGTGAGCTTTCCTTGTGGAAATATCCGTAAAATCACGGCGCGCCACGGCAAGCCTTGCCGGCATCATCGACCCTATTATGAAAAAAATCATCATCACTATGCTTGCAACCATGCTCTCCGCCTGTGGCGGCGGTGGAGGTGGCGGCGATGCCGCACCTGCGCCATCAGTCATCGCGGCCATCAGCAGCGGTACATTGGACGGCAAGTGGAAGTGTGCAACCGGCTCGCAGACGCTGGGACAGATCGCCGCCGGCGCCGGCGATACCTTGCAGATATCGGGGCTCGCCTATTACCCTTATCTGGGGGCGTCGGCACAAACGCTGTCCTTGAACCAGGGCATCATCACAGGTCCCGATACCGCGCATTATGGCGGCGCCGGCAATCTTGCCAGCCGATTGATCAACGACCGCATCTATCCGGTGATCCACCTCGCCGATAAAATCGGCTATGCGGGCATTTATAGCACGCAAGATGCGCCGATTGGACGGGGACGGGAATTCCGCCTGAATGCCAGCGGCAACCTGGTGGTGAAAGATTACGCCGTACAATTTCTGTATGACACGGTTTTCTCGGATGCCAGCGGCAAGGCCGCGAACCTGGATATTACCGAAACGACTTGCACGAAAGCATAGTAAACCCCTCCCCTGCCAGCAACCGGGCAAGGCGCTGACTGCCGTGCCCCTCCCTCCCAGGCCTTACCTTACCCCGTCGACATGACCGCATTCAAGGCGCGCCGCAACTCCTTCAGCCGGGGCGGCTTGCCCAGCACGCAGTCGACGTGTTCGGGATAGTCGCTGTCGGCCGCCAGGCGCTGGCCCCAGCCGGTGAGCATGATGATGGGCGTGGCCGGCGAGCACTGGCGCACGGCGCTGGCCACCTTGCGCCCGTCCACGTGGGGCATGCCCAGGTCCGTGATGACCACCGCAAAGTGTTCGTGCCGGTCGTACGCGGCCTGGAAGCAGTCGATGCCGGCCTGGCCCCCATCGGCGGACACCACCTCGTGGCCATCGATTTCCAGGATGTCGCGCAGGGACTTGAGCACCATCGGGTCGTCGTCCACCACCAGGATGCGCAGGCGTGGCGGCACAACGTGGGCCGCGTCGGGCGCATCCTCCCTTTCGTCCGCGGCGCAGGCGGGGAAATCCAGGCGCACCGCCGTGCCCTGCCCCGGCGCCGTGAGGATGTCGATGCTGGCGCCATGGCGCTCCATCATGCCGTACACCATGGCCAGGCCCAGGCCCGTGCCCCGCTCGCCCTTGGTGGTGAAAAATGGTTCCAGGCAACGGCGGCGGGTATTCTCGTCCATGCCGATGCCCGTGTCGCCCACCTCGATGCGCACCTGCCGCGCCTCTCCCGCTGCGCCGGTGCAGCTGGTGCGCACGCTCAGGGTGCCGCCGTCCGGCATGGCGTCGACGGCGTTGAAGACCAGGTTGGTCAGCGCTTCGCGGATTTCGCCCACGCTGCCGGGCAGCATGGGCAGAGCGTCCGCCAGCTCCGTGCGCAGGGCGATGACGATGCCGCGCTGCTGCGGCATGTCGCTCCAGCGCGCGCGCGTCAGGTCCAGCACCTGCTGCACCACCAGGTTGGCGTCGATGGGCGACAGCGCCAGCTGCGGTTCGCGCTGGCGGTAGAATTCGCGCATGCGCGCCACGGTGGCGGCCACATCGTCGATGGCGCGTTCGATGACTTCCAGGCAATGCCGGCCCTGCGGACTGAGATTGGTTTCCGTCTCCAGCAAGGACTCGGTGTACAGGGCCACGGGGGAAATGGCGTTGTTGATGTCGTGCGCGATGCCGCTGGCCATCTGCCCCAGCGCGCGCAGGCGCTCCTGCTGCATCACCGACTGCTGCGTCTGGCGTAAGTCGTCATACGCGCGCTGCAGCGCGCCGTAGAGCTGTGCCTGGTTGGCCGCCAGTGCCACATGCTCGCTCAGCTGGCTGAGGAATTCGCATTCGCCGCTGGTGAAACTGTGCGCGGCGCGGCGCGCCACGATCAGGATGCCGAAGACCGTGTTTTCAGCCAGCAGCGGCGCCATGACGAGAGCGCGCAGCCCCCCTTGCGCCAGCCGCTGCGGAAACGGAAACGCCACTTCGGCGATGTCGGCTTCATACACGAGCTTGCCGCACACGCAGCTCGACAGGCCATTCTCGTCGATGGGGATGTGCGCCTGCTCGCCCATCATGAACGACAGCGCCAGCGCCTCGCTGCGCACGCCCACGCACGTCACCTGCAGCGCGTGCTGCGACGGTTCGTACAGGCAGATGCAGCTGAAATCGATGGGCAGCTGGTCTTCCAGGCTGCGCACCACCACCTGGAAGATGCTGCGCAAGTCCTGCCGCTCGCCGATCGAGCGCGTGATCTGCTGTAGCAGGTTCAGCCGCTCGAGCTGCTCATGCACCTTGCGCTCGGCCAACTGGCGCTCGGCGATCTGCGTTTCCAGGGCGGCATTCGTGTGCGCCAGCTCGTCGCGCGAGACGGTGGTGCGGCGCAGCTTTTCCGTCATGCCGTCGAAGGCGCGCGCCAGGTCGCCGATTTCATTCCTGGTGTGCAGGCCGAGCGCAAAATCGAGCTTGCCGGCGCCGACGATCAGGGTCCCCTGGCGCAGCTTTTCCAGCGGTCCCGTGACGCTGGTCACGGTGAAGTAGATCAAGCCAGCCACCAGGGCGATGATCATGCCGCCAAACAGCATCACGGCGACGTTGGCCCGCTGCTGCGCATCGAGCACGCCTTGCCGGCTCAATTCGGACAGCCGCATCGCGTCCGAGATCATGCCCTGCACCTTGCCCATGATCTGGCCGGACAGGCGCGACTCCAGTTCGCCCAGCACCTCGCGCCGCCGCGGGTCCTGCCCCAGCTCGCGGTGATTCGCCACAAACAGCTCGAACAGGGCGCCCACGCCGGCCAGGTCGCCCTGCAATTCGCGCAACAGCGCGCGCTCCTCGCCGGTGCTGAAGGCAGGGGTGGCCAGCAAGCCCGTGGCCAGCGATTCGCTGCGCAGCTGCCACTGGGCGCGCGTGCGCGCGCCATGGTGCAGCGCATATTCGATCGACAGGTAGCGCAGCGACGTGACCGCTTGCAGGATATCGGCCGCCGCCTTGTTCTTCGCCAGTTCGCGCTGCATCGCCATGGTGGTGGAGAACAGCACGGCGACGATGATGGCCACCAGCAGCACGCAAAACAGTTCGGCCAGCTTGAAGCGCGTTACGATTTTCACGGTGGCTTTCTCAATGAATGACCGTCACGGCCGATGGCGCCACAGCTTCCAGGCCGTCCAGATACACGGCGTCGAGGAAGTTCGGCATCTCGCCGTTCCCGGCCAGGCGGTTCTTGATGGCCCAGCGCGCCTCGTCTTCCAGCGCCAGCAGCAAGCCCTGGTCAAGCACGATGCCAAACTGATAACCGTGCCAGGCCGCCTGCAGGCGCGCCGCCTCGCCGGCCGACGCCGTGCGAAACAGGGCGCGCGCGGCGTCGGGCTCGTCGCGGCAAAAGCGCGCGCCGGCAAGCAGCGCGCGCAGCACCTTGCGCATCGTCGCCGGGTGGCTGCGCACAAAGTCGCCCATGCCGGCCACATTGAACAGGCCCGCATACACATCCTCGCCATAGAAGATGGCCGCCTTGCCCGCGATGGCATGCGTCATGCCCGTCAGGAAGGGCTCCCAGCCGGCCGCCGCGTCGACCTCGCCCCGCGCCAGCGCAGCGGCCAGCTGGTCCGGAGGGTAGTTGCGCAAGGTGACTTCCGCGGGCAGCAGCTTCTGGCGGTTCAGGAAAGCGTCCAGCGTGAAATGGCCGGAGGTGCCCAAGGTGACGCCGATGCGCTTGCCTTTCAGGCTGGCGGGCGTGGACACGCCGTGGTCCAGGCGCCCCACGATGCCGTGGTCGCGCTCGGCTTCGAAGATGCTGGCGATGATGACGACGGACTGGTTCTGCAGGCTGGCCAGCACCACGGGGATGTCGGACACGGTCCCCAGGTCGGCCCTGCCCTGCAGCACGGCTTCCAGCGACGCCTTGCCCGACGAATACGGTTGCAGCAGCGCGTCGACGCCCTCGCGCGCGAAATAACCGCGTGCGCGCGCGGCCAACACGGGGCAGCTGCCCACGTATTCCGCATTCACGGCCAGGCGCAGCACTTCCACCGGGCCGGGCGGCGCAGCGGGACGGGCATTGAAGCGCCAGATGGCCGCGGCGGCCAGCGCCAGCAACAGCGCGATGGCCGCCAGCCAGATCACCCGCCGCACCGGCGCGGCGCCGTTCATGCGCTGCGCTGCGCCGTGGCCGACTCCAGCGCGCTGTTGACGGCCTCGGAAAACGCCTGCACGTCGAGCGGCTTGGTGAGGTAGCGGTAAAAGCCAGCCGCCAGCCCCTGGCGGATATCGCCCGGCCCGGCCACGGCCGTCAGGACGATGACGGGAATATGCGCGGTGCGGACATCGGCGCGCAGCAGCTGCATGACTTGCGTGCCGCTGATGTCGGGCAGGTCGCTGTCCATCAGTATCAGCTGCGGCAGGTGGCGGCGCGCCAGGTCCAGGCCCGTTTGCCCGTCGCCGGCCGACAGCAGGTCGAGGTCGGGGCGAAAATGGATCAGGCCCGCCACCAGGGCCAGATTCAGGGGGTTGTCTTCCACATACAGCAGCGTCTTGCGGTCCGGCAGCCGTACCGTTTCCGCGGGCCGGGCAATGGCGGACAGGTGTGCACTTTCCTGCTGCGGCTGGCGCGCCGGGCAACTGGCGATATCGAGCCAGAAGGTGCTGCCGCGTCCGGGCGTGCTGGCCACGCCCAGCCTGGCCTGCATGGCTTCGGCCAGGCGCTTGCTGACCACCAGCCCCAGGCCCGTGCCCTCCTCGTCGCGCGCATCGCGTCCCAGGCGGTTGAAGGGCTGGAACAGCGCTTCGAGCTGCGCGGCGCTCAGCCCGCCGCCCGTGTCGCGCACGGACAGGCGCAGCTGCCGTGCGTCGACGGGCTGGCAATCGACGTGGATTTCGCCCTGTTCCCGGTTGTACTTGACGGCGTTCGACAGCAAGTTGAGCAGTACTTGCTTGAGGCGTGTACGGTCGGCCAGCACATGCAGGCCGACCGCTTCCACGAACGTCAAAGTGATGCCGCGCTTGCGCGCCAGCGGTTCCATCATTTGCCAGCATTCGTGGTAGATGCCGGCCAGCTCGACCGGCTCCATAGACAGCGACATATTGCCCGACTCGATTTTGGCGATATCGAGGATATCGTTGATCAAAGTCAGCAGGTGCCGGCCCGCGCCGAAGATGTGCGAGGCAAAGATTTTCTTTTCCTGCGCCGTCGAGGGGATGGAGTCGGACATCAGCATCTGCGAAAAGCCCAGGATGGCGTTGAGCGGCGTACGCAGCTCGTGGCTCATGCTGGACAGGAAATTGGTCTTTTCCTGGTTCGCCCGCTCGGCCACTTCGCGCGCCAGCTGCAAATCCTTGTTCATGGCGTCGAGTTCGTCCGTGTGCTGGCGCAGCAGCAGTTCCAGGCGCGCATTGGCGATGCGCAGCTGGCGCGTTTCCAGCGCGCGCGCCAGTATCAGCAGGATGCCCGACACCTTGAACGGCTTGACGACATAGTCGAGCGCACCCGCCTGCATGGCCTGCACGGCCGAGGCGATCGTGCCTTCGCCCGTCATGATGATGCAGGCCAGGTCCGGATCGATCTGCCGCGCCGCTTCCACCACGGCGATGCCGTTCATGCCAGGCATCATCAGGTCGACCAGCAGCAGGTCGAACGATTCGACGGCCAGCAGGGACAGCGCCGCCTCGCCAGAGACGAGTCCCGTCGTGTCGTAGGCCTGCCCCCGCAAGGTGTCGCACAGCGCGCGCATGTGCGCCAGCTCGTCGTCGACGATGAGGATACGCGGCGGCATTGATGAGCTGTTCATGCATTCTCCTGGCGCCCCACCTGCGCCTCGCGGAGCGGAGGCAGGCCTGCAAGATGCTTTTCGAGCATAACACTTGCGAATTACCAAAAATACACGAATTGTCACGCGCGCGGCAACGCAAGAGGCTAAGTAAGCTTGGGAAGCCCCCGCAGCAGCTTGTCCAGGGTCAGCGGATAGTCGCGCACGCGTACACCCGTGGCGTTGTAGACGGCATTGGCGATCGCGGCCGCCACACCGCAAATGCCCAGCTCGCCCACGCCCTTGGCTTTCATGGGCGAGGACATGGGGTCGGTTTCGTCGAGGAAGATCACGTCCTGGTGCGGGATGTCGGCGTGCACGGGCACTTCGTAGCCGGCCAGGTCGTGGTTGACGAAGAAACCGGCGCGCTTGTCGACCACCAGTTCTTCCATCAGCGCCGCGCCCACGCCCATGGTCATGGCGCCGATCACCTGGCTGCGCGCCGCCTTCGGGTTCAGGATGCGGCCGGCCGCACACACAGCCAGCATGCGGCGCACGCGCACTTCGCCCGTGTCGCCGTCCACGCCCACCTCCACGAAATGCGCGCCAAACGTCGATTGCTGGAATTTTTTGTCGAGCTCGCCATATTCCATATGGTCTTCGGCGACGATGTCGCCGTTCGCCGCCGCCTGCGCCAAAGGCACGCTGCGCTCGCCCTGGCTGACTTGCCCATCGGAAAAACGCGCTTCCTTCTCGTCAAAGCCCAGCTTGCCGGCGATGGCCTGGCGCAGGCGCACGCAGGCCGCATACACGCCTGCCGTCGAGCTGTTGCCACCCCACTGCCCGCCCGAACCGGCCGAGACGGGAAAATCCGAGTCGCCCAGGCGCACGACGACACGCTTCAAGGTCACGCCCAGCATTTCCGCCGCCGTCTGGGCGATGATCGTGTAGCTGCCCGTGCCGATGTCCGTCATGTCCGTTTCCACGGTGACGATGCCGTTGGCGTCCAGGCGCACGCGGGCGGCGGACTGCATGACGAGGTTGTTGCGGAAAGCAGCCGCCACGCCCATGCCCACCAGCCAGCGGCCGTCGCGCCGCGTACCGGGCTGTGCTTGGCGCTCTTTCCAGCCGAACTCCACGGCGCCAGTGCGCAGGCAATCGATCAGGCGGCGCTGGGAAAACGGTCTGCCCGGTTTTTCCGGGTCCACTTTCGTATCGTTCAGGATGCGCAAGACGATGGGGTCCAGGTTCAGCTTTTCCGCCAGCTCGTCCATGGCGATTTCCAGCGCCATCAGCCCCGGTGCCTCGCCCGGCGCGCGCATGGCGTTGCCTTCCGGCAAGTCGAGCACGGCCAGGCGCATGGCCGTCATGCGGTGTGGCCCCGCATACAGCAGCCGCGTTTGCATCACGGCCGTTTCCGGCGACCCTCCTTTGAGGTCACCGGACCACGATTCATGGCCGATGGCCGTGATCTTGCCATCGCGCGTGGCGCCGATACGCAGGCGCTGGATGGTGGCGGGCCGGTGCGTCGTGTTGTTGAACATCAAGGGCCGCGTCAGGGCCACCTTGACGGGACGCTGTGCCGCGCGCGCGCCAAGGGCCGCCAGCAGGGCTTCGGCGCGCACGAACAGCTTGCCGCCGAAACCGCCGCCGATATACGGCGAGACGATGCGCACCTGCTCTTTCGCCATGCCAAGGGTGCGGGCCAGGTCGCCCCGGCCCCAGTCCACCATCTGGTTCGCCGTCCACAGCGTCAATGTATCGCCCTCCCAGGCGGCAATCGACGCGTGCGGCTCCATCATGGCGTGCGACTGGTCAGGCGTCGTGTAGCTGACGTCGAGACGCACGGGAGCATTCGCAAAGGCGCTGGCGAAATTGCCCGTCTTGCTGTCGGGCTTGCCATCCTTCGGCCTGGTGGCCGAGTTTTTTGCCTTGGCCAGGTCGAAAACGCCCGGCTGCTCGACATACTTGACGTCAAGCAACTGCGCGGCCGAGCGCGCCTGCTCGAAGGTTTCCGCCACCACCAGCGCGATGGCCTGCTGGTAATGTTGAATGTCCGGGCCGCCCAGCAAATGCGCCGTGTTCATCTTGCCTTTGCCCAGCTTGCCTGCCGATTGCGCCGTGACCACGGCCAGCACGCCCGGTGCGCGCCGCGCGGCGCTGGTATCGAGCGAGGCGATGCGGCCCCTGGCAATCGCCGCGCCCACCACGTAACCGTAGGCGGCGTACGGCGCGGCCTTGTTTTGTTCATACGCGTACGGCGCCGTGCCCGTGGTTTTCAGGGGGCCATCGATGCGGTCCGTGGGACGCCCCACGACTTTCAGCTGGTCGATGGGGTTCGTCGTGGCGGGTGTCGAAAATTTCATGGCCCTAGCCTTTCTGGTCGGGTGCTTGCGCCAGCACGGCAGCAATCGTGCGCTGCGCCAGGGTCAGCTTGAAGGCGTTGTCGGCGGTGGGATGGGCGCCCGCCAGCAGCCGTTCGCTCACGGCAGCCGCGCCATTGGGCATCGCCTGCTCGGCGGCGGCGATTCTCCACGGCTGCGGCGCGACGCCGCCCAGGGCCAGCCTGCCAGTGCCGTTGGGCAAGATGATGGCCGCGACAGACACCAGCGCAAACGCATACGAGGCACGGTCGCGTACCTTGCGGTAGACGTGCGTGCCGCCGACGGGCGGGGGCAAGGTCACGCTGGTGATCAGTTCGCCCGGCTGCAGCACGGTTTCCAGCTGCGGCGTGTTGCCCGGCAAGCGGTAAAAGTCGGCAATCGGGATGCTGCGCGTGCTACCGTCGGCCCGCACCGTGTCGATGCCGGCATCGAGCGCGCGCATGGCCACGGCCATGTCGCTGGGGTGCGTGGCGATGCAGGCCTCGCTGCCGCCCAGGATGGCCAGCGGCCGGCTGAAACCCGCGATGGCGGAGCAGCCGCTGCCCGGCACGCGCTTGTTGCACGCCTGATTCGTGTCATAGAAATACGCGCAGCGCGTGCGCTGCAGCAAATTGCCTGCCGTCGTCGCCTTGTTGCGCAGTTGCGCCGAAGCGCCGGCCAGCAAGGCGCGCGACAATACGCCGTAATCGCGGCGCACCGTGGCGTGGGCCGCCAGCGCCGTGTTGCGCACCAGGGCGCCGATACGCAAGCCGCCGTCCGCCGTCGTTTCAATGCGATCCAGGGCGAGGCCATTCACGTCGATCAAATGCGCGGGCGTTTCGATTTCCAGTTTCATCAGATCGAGCAGATTCGTGCCGCCCGCGATGAAGCGCGCGCCCGGCGTGTGCAAGGCGGCGGCCGCCGCCTCGGCCGGTGTGGCCGCCTTCTGGTAGCTGAACACTCTCATGCCGGCCTCCCCGCCACCTCGGTGATGGCTTCGATGATGTTGGAATAGGCGCCGCAGCGGCAAATATTACCGCTCATGCGCTCGCGCAATTCTTCCGGCGTCACCGAGGGCGGTGCGTTCAAGTCAGCGCTGACGTGGCTGGGGATGCCCTGGCGGATTTCTCCCAGGGCGGCGACGGCCGAGCAGATCTGCCCCGGCGTGCAGTAGCCACATTGAAAGCCGTCATGCGCGATGAAGGCGGCCTGCATCGGGTGCAGCCTGTCGGGCGTACCCAGTCCCTCGATGGTGGTGACCTTGGCGCCGTCATGCATCACGGCCAGGGTCAGGCAGGCATTGATGCGCTGGCCGTCGAGCATGACGGTGCAGGCACCGCACTGGCCGTGGTCGCAACCCTTCTTGGTGCCCGTCAGCTGTAAATGTTCGCGCAAGGCGTCGAGCAAGCTGGTGCGCGTGTCGAGTTCCAGGCTGTGGCGCCGGCCATTGACGTCGAGATTGACTTTCATCAGGACGGGCGGCGGAGAAACACTGGCCTGGGTGGCCGTATTCACCGCTTCCGCCGCTCCCGCCACGCCGGGCACGGCCACGGCCGTGGCCGACAGCGCGCCGGCGATCAGCAAGCCTCGCCTGCCGGCATTGATGTGATTACACTCTGTCATGTCGCGCTTCCTCCTGGCTGTGGACTGGCTGGGTGGGCGCATGCAGGCCCGAAGCAGCAGTCTGCTGGCAGGAATGTTACGCGTCTGTACGCGAACGAACGTTCAGCCTCAGACTGCGCCGGGAGGCGCCGACGCCGCCCTGCGCCGCATGGCCCGTGTGGCGCGCGCAGTGGTCGAGCGCCTGGCGCAAGGTCGTATCGACATTGCGCAGCGACATGTCATGCCGCTCGGCCACCTCCTGGCGGGTCAGCTCGTCCACGCGCAGCGCTTCGAGCACTTGCTGGTGGCGCCGCGGCAGCAGCGCGACGGCCTGCGCCAGCCGGCGCACATCGGCATGCAGTTCGGCCAGGCGTTCCGGCCCCGCCGCCGTATCGGCCAGGAAATCGACGAGGACGGCGGCGCCAGCGCCAGCTCCACCGCCATCGCCCTCGTCCGCATACAGCCAGGCGCGGTTGCGGCGCAGGCTGTCCATGGCCGCATTGCAGGCCACGCGGAACACATAGGCAACGGGGCTGTGCGCCAGCGCCGCGCCGCCCCATGCCGTCCACGCGCCCAGACGCAGCCAGGCGTCATGCAGGCTGTCGCTGGCCAGTTCGGCGCAACCCAGGTGGCGCGTCAGGCGCCGGTGCAAGCCCGCATAATTGCTTTCCAGCACCGCTTGCAGCTGGGCGCCCTGCCCTGGCACCGCCGCCACGTCGTTGGCCGCCTGCAAACGGGGCCGGATGGCGGGCCGGTACCTGGCCATGCCTGCAGGCCCCATGGCACCGGCCATGCGCAAGCGCAAGGGTTCGGCCAGGCGGGCCATCATGGCGACAACCTGCTGCGCTCTTGCGCCGTCAGCTGGCGCGTGGCCGATTCCGGCAATGGTCCCAGGCCCAGCACTCGCACGGCGCTGCGCGGGTTGTAATCGGCCGCCTCGATGCGCGCGCCCTCCTGCGGCGCCGCTTGCGCGCTGTCGGGCGGTGCGTCATTGCCAAAGCCCAGCACGCGCACCGTGAACACCGATGGCTGCGCCGAACGGGTGGCGGCGCGCTCGCGCTGCACCACGTCCTGCGCCGCCGCGGTCGCCTGCGTGGCGGCCGCGCTGGCGTTGCTCATGGCGGCCACGTTGACGGACGCCACCGTCGGCATGCCCTTGGCTTCGCCCTTGACCTGGATATTCGCCGCGTTCATCACCGTCAGCGCGGCCAGGTTGACGTTGCCCGAGACGCGGATGCCCGCCTCGCCCGCGTCGATGGTGCCCAGCGGAGCCAGCAAGTCCACGTCGCCGGCCGGCACTTCGGCGATCGGCGCCAGGGTGGCGATGCCGGCGCCCGTGCTGGGCACGTCGGACGACAGGGTCACATTGCCCCAGTTGTCATACACACGCTTGGGCGGCGTGTAGACGATGGTCGACTTCGAACCACGCCCTGCATTGATGTCGCCCTGCGACGACCAGCCCAGGATATCGCCGCCAAACGTCGTCATGACGCGGCTCTGGCCCAGCAGGATGCTGCCGTGCGAGAACAGCTCGATATTCCCGCCGCCCTTGGTCATGACGCCCGAGGTCGATGGCGGCGCTTCGCCTTCGATGCCGAACACCTGCTTGCCACCCGGCGTCAGCAGTTGAATGTCGCCGCCGAAGTTGGTGTGCACGTAGCCGCTGCGGGGAACGATGCGGTCGTTTCTTCCAGAGCTCGGGTTGTAAAGACCAAACGTGCCGCGGTACATGACGATGTCGCCCGCATAGGCAATTGCCTTGCCGCTGGCGTCCGTGGCCGGCGCCAGGCCCGCGATGGCGTTGCGACTGCGCAAAAAGCTGCCATAGCGCGAACTGTCCCGGTCGTTGTACTCGCGCCCGCCCGCCTTCAGTTCGGCGAAATACACGTCGCGGGCAAACACGCGCTGCTGCGGCTCGGGCAAGGCCAGATAGAAGGCTTGCGCTTCGGCGGGCGTGCCCTTGAAGCCGTAGCGCTCGACTAGCCAGGTCACCAATTCGGTTTCGTACGATTTCACCACCTTGCCGGCCTGCTCAGCCAGCGGCACGCCCGTCTTTGCCACGTTGGCCGGGTCCAGGTAGGGCTTGACGAAGCGCAGGTAATCGAGACCGGCCGCGCCCACGCCTGCCTGCATTGCGATGCTGGCGCCCGCACGCTTGTCGCCCTGTACGACGGGGCCGAGGCTGACGACGCTGCCCTTGTCCTGCATCAATATGTTGCGTCCCGCGCTGATGTCCAGCGTGCCAGGGCCGGCCACGTTGAAGGCGCTGTTCAGGATATCGCGCCCGGCCGACACCACCGACACGTCATATGCATTGTTGTGCACGAACAGGTTGCTGATATTGGCGAAGCGCATGTCGCTGTTGCTGGCATTGCCCTCAATGGCTTCCAGCTGCGCCGTGCCGCTGCCGACGATATCGCGTCCCGCCTTCATCCACACGGGTTGGCCACCCTCATACCAGGTGATGCCCGCATGCCTGGCGTCCAAAAATTCGAGGATGCGGCCGCTGTTCACGCCCACCAGGTCGCCCGTGACGGCATAGATACGGGCCACCTGCGTGCCGCTGTTGGCGGGGCCGGCCGAGGAATTGGGGCCGAAGGCAAACAGCGGGAAGTTCCATTTCGTTGCCGGCCCCCCCGTGCTTGAGACATTGCTAGCCAGGGGACTGCTCGCGTAAGGATTGATATCCCAGCCCGTGAAGCCAGGCTTGAACGGCGTCGCGATGCTGTCGGCGGCAGCGCCGGACTGGCTGATGGCATAGCCGCCCGCATAAATGGAATCACTGGCCAGCCATTGCAACTGGGCATAGCCCGACGGTGCCACCACCAGGGGGGCATCATATTCGCGGATGGCATTCGGGCTGCCAACCGCCTTGCCATAGTACAAACTGCCATGCGCGGCCGCGGCCCGCACGATGGAGGGATAGACGATCGCCAGGTCGGTGGCCGTGCCGACCGGCGCCGTCAGCGGCGTCATGTTGCCGCCGGCGGAGAACAGGTCGAGCGCCGTGCGCGGCGTCCACAGGCTGAACCAGCTGTAGCCGTAGCCCTGCTCGCCCGACGCGCCGGTGAACGGCGAGGCATTGAACAGGGTCACGCGGCCGGGGTCGGCCACATCCTGCACTACCTGGTCGCCCAGCGTCGCCACGCTGAACGTGGCATCGCCCGGCACCAGGGTCATGGCGCCCCGGGGCGTTGCGCGCGTGGCGCGGAAGACGTCGAAGGCCCGCGTTTCCAGCGGCGCGTGATCGATGGCTTGCGCACCATATTGCAGCGCCACGCTGCCCAGCTGCGTGGCCAACGTTTCCGCGTGGCCACGCAAGTCGACCAGCGCGCCATTCATGTGGCCGCCACCAGCCTTGCCGGCGGGATTGAGGGCGCCGCCCACGCGCAGGTCCAGGTCGCCGCCGCCCGTCAGCAGCAGGCTGCCGTCGGCCTGCACGCGGCCCGTGCCGCCGACAGCCAGCAGCAAGCCCTGCGAACGGGGATTGATGCTGGCGTTATACGTATTGCCAGTCAGCGGCGCCAGCACGCCAGCGTCGCCCGCCACCTCGGCGCGCACATTGCCGCCGCCCAGGGTGCCGAAACCCGTAAAGCCCAGCACCGTATCGGCCAGGGTGGCGCGGCCCACATAGCTGCCGAAATTGATCCACCACGCCGTCGGCTGCGCCGGGCCGCCCGTGGCCACGCCACCGCTGCCCTGGCGCCACAGCCAGTTGCCCACTGCCACCGAGTCAGCCATGCCATCGTTGCTGACGGGACGCTGATTGCTGGCGCTAGCCGCGTCGATCAGCGAGCCGCTCAAGTCGCCCGCCACCTGCAGCAGCAGGTTGCCACCGTGGTCCGGATACCATGCGCGGTAAATGTTCTCGGCACCGCCGTCGACCAGGCGTTCATGCGCGCCATCGGGGTTGGCCAGCACCGTGCCGTCGGCATTGCGTGAGCGTGGCAGGTTGAACGGGTCGCCTGCGGAGGTCGGCGTAGACGACATGCCGGCCGTGTACACGCCATACAGGCTGTCCATGCGCAAGTCGCCGCCGCTGACGAGGTCCAGGTCGCCCGTGCCCGTGCGCAGCACGCTGTAGCGCAGGCTGGACGGCTTGTAATTGTAGCTGGGGCTGGAGGTGCCGCACCAGGTGGGATTTTCCTCGCACAGAGTCGGCCAGCCCAGTCCGGCAAGGTCGACCACGTCGCCAGCCTTTACGCTCGGGTCGGCGAATTCTTCCGCGCCGACCCTGGTCCACACATAGGCCAACTTCAGCACGCACAGGGTTGCGTCGTTGGCGCAGAATTCCGCGACAGTCTGGCCGAACTGGCTGGTGAATTCCTCGGTGATGGGCTCGCCCGCCACGATGCCGGGGATGTTCTCCCGCTCGCCCAGTTCCTGCGCTTCCTTGGTCCAGTACTGTACGCCCTTCGGCGGCACCAGCACGCCATACATGCCGTAATGGCTGTCGGCCAGGCGCAGCGTGCCGTGGGCGGGATGCGCCTGCACGCCGCGCGTGTCGGCCGCATCGAGGTCGGCGCCGGCCACCAGGCGCATGCCCCATGCTTGCGAGCCTTCTGCCAGCATGGGCGCGATGGCCCACAGCTTGCCCTGGCTGCCCGCCACTTCCGGACGCAGCTGGATCGACTCCACATTGTGCAGCAGCTTGACGTCGGTGCCGGACGGTATCAGCGCACCCACGGCCAGCGCCAGGTTGCCATTGAGTGCGAAGACCGAGAGTTCGCCCGCCACGCCAGGCAGCGGCACGCCCTTGGGCCAGGTCAAGGCGCCCACTTTCACCGTTTGCTTGAGCACGCTGCCCGCATCGAGGCGCATGCCGGCGTCCAAGGTTTGCGCCGTGGCCAGCAGGCTGCCGGCCGCATGGACGATATTGCCGGCGCTGTCGCGCACGGCGGCCGCCAGCACCGTGCCGGCCGGCAATGTCGTGGCCTCGTCCAGGGTCACTGCCACGGGCAGGCGCGTATTCGCGCTCAGATGGAAGCCTTTGAGGGGCAGGTCGTAATTGAGCGCGATACCGCCCGGGAACAGCGTGCCATCGGCAACAGTCACGCCCTTGCCCGGCACGATGACGTCACTGCCATTGATATCGCGTCCCGGCAGCAGTACCCAGCCGCCGTCGTCCTTGGTGGCCGGTGGCGGCGCGAAGCCGTCATTGATGCTGCCGTAGATACTCAGGTCGCCGCCGGCGCGCAGCAGCAGGCTGCCCACCTCGCCCGAACCGCGCGCATTTGTTACTTGAAAGCGCGGATTCAGGCTGGCGTAGCGCATGCCTGACAAGTCCAGGTCGCCCCGCACCACCAGGTCGCCATCGGGCGTCTTGCTGACGATATCGACGCCGGGACGCAGATGCAACGCATCGGCATACGCGGCCGTGTTCAAGCCAGCCAGTTTAATATTGCGCAAGTTCGTATTGGCCAGCGCCGCGTCGATGAAGGCCGTGCTGTCCGCATGCTTGCTGTCAAGATATGCCTGGTTGATCACCTGGTACGGCCGTCCGCTGGCCGACAGGTCCGTGGCGTAAGCCGCGTCGTCATAGCGCTGCATGGCGTTGACGGCGATCGATTTCGCCCCGCGCACGGTAAAACCGCCGCCGGCCGCAATGGCAACGTCGCCAAACGTGGCCGCATCAGCGTCCGTGCGGGAACCGCCGCTGCCCAGGCGCGGCGCGTTCAGTTCCAGCGTGCCGCGCGCGGCGCCGTCGTGTTCTCCCTTGCCCTTCCCAAGCACGGCCGCCGTGCCGTGGCGCAGGTCAATCTGCGCACCGCCGGCCAGGTCCAACAGGCCTTCGCCCGAATTCAGTTCCACCGTGGCGCGATTCGGGCTGTCGATGATCTTGCCATAGCTGTCGACGCGCAAGAGCGTGCCATGCGCGTCGAGCACGGCGTTGCCGGCCAGGGTCAGGCCATGCTTGCCGGCCAGGCGGATGCTGCCCACCCGCTCGCCGCTGGCATCAATGGTGCCGGCGACGGTGAGGCGGCCATTGTCGACGGCCACCTGCACGTCGCCGGCCTTGATTTCGTTACCTATCGTCAAGTTGCCCTGTTTCAGCTGGAAGCTGCGTCCACCCGTCACGCCGCCTTCCGTCAGGCGCGTGTTCAGCGACGCGAACTGGCTGTCCAGGGTACCGCCCGCGCCCAGGGTTTGCGCGCGCACGTCCACGCTGCCCTTCTTGTACGACACCACGGTGCCGCCCGCGTCATAGCTGCCGCTGGCGCCGCCGAGGATCTTGCCCTGCAGATCCACCATGCCGGCCGCGCCATCGAGCGCCACGGCCTTCAGGCTGCCGGCGCGGTTGTTCTCGGCCGACAGGTCGATCAGGCTGCCGCCAGCTGCGCGGATATCGCCGGCGCGGCTGTCCAGGGTCACGTCGCCGCCCCAGCTGTATTTATCCACGTCAAAGAAGGTGCTCTTGCGGCCCGCCATGTCGATGCGCGCGCCGTCGGCCAGGCTGATGTCGTGCTGCGCGCTGATCGTCAACTTGCCGCTTGGCAACACCACGGCCGTTGCCACGCTCACGCTGTCGCCGTTCAGCGCCAGCTGCGCGCCCAGCGCCGCGTTATTCTTGACGGGAGCCGCTGGCGCCGTACTGGCCGGCGCCGCCACCTTCAGCGCGCCACCCGCCGTGTAGCTGTGCGCGGAACCGGCGTCGCCCGTCAGCAGCGGCGTGCTGATATTGAGGTTGCCGCCGCTGTACTGGTAGCCCTTGCCCGTTTCATAGGCGCCTTGCGCCTGATAGACGGACAGGCTGCCCTTGTGGTTGGCCGTGACCTGGCCCGACGCTTTCAGGTTGACGTTGGCAAAACCCAGCGCCAGGCGGTCGAACGACGCGACGCCGGCCGGCTGCGTGAACGGGCCGAAGCCGAAATCGATGCGCTCCGCTTCCAGGTTCAAGGTGCCGCTGCCCGTGCCGGCGCCGTGCGTAATCACATTGCCGGCCGGCGACAGGGCGCCGCCCCAGATCAGGTTGGCCGTGCGGATGGTGGCCACCGTGCCGGCCTCACCCTGGCCATACATGGCCGGCGTGGTCAGCACCAGGCGTTCCAGCGTCGATTTGCCGCTGGTCTTGTCGTAGGTATCGAGCACCACGTCGCCGTAGAAATTGACGCCGTCCGCCGCGCTCAGCATCAGCGCCTGCAGCGCCGGTGCACCCGTGCTGGTATCGCCGCGCAGCAGGCGGTCCAGCACGCCCTGGTTCATGGCCAGGCCGCTGGAACGCGTGCCGCTGGCCTGGGCAGCCGCCAGCGCCTCGCTGCTGCCCATGTTGATGGCGCCCACGGACAGGCTCAGGTTGCGCGTCCCGTAGCGGGCCGAGTCGTCCAGCTGGAAACTGCCATTGGTAGACATCAGCAAGGTGCCTTCCGAGTACAGGCTCGCTGTACTGGTGCCGGCGCAAGCGTCATCGCACGCGCCGATGCGGATGCCACCACGCGCCGAACCGCTGACCGGCGCCACATTCATCAATCCGTTCGAGGCGGCCAGCACGTGCATGTCCGGGCGGGTCTTGTAGATGAAGCCGTCGTTGGCGTCATACGCGGCCTTGCCGCGTCCCAGGGTGCTGATGCCCGCGCCAGGCGCGATATCGATCAAGCCATCGCCCAATTCGTAATTGCCCGGGTCCTGGGCCACCAGGAATACCTCGGGCGCCGACAGGACGGCGCCCGCGCGCAGGTAGATGGCACGCGCCGAACTGACGC
This sequence comes from Janthinobacterium sp. SUN073, assembly GCF_030397665.1. Taxonomy (GTDB): domain Bacteria; phylum Pseudomonadota; class Gammaproteobacteria; order Burkholderiales; family Burkholderiaceae_D; genus Janthinobacterium. Next base: position 316,805 of record NZ_JAPUBT010000003.1, read on the forward strand.
CGAAGTTCACGTAATTGCCGCCCTGGCCATACGCCACCGTGGGCGTGTTGCCCACCACAATGCGGGCCGCGCCGATATTATTCAGGCTCGAGGCGCGCACGCTGACCTGCCCGGCGCCGCTGGTGGCTGGCGCGCCATCGGCGAGGATTTCAATCTCGCCGTTGGAGGTATTGCTCGACATCAGTATCACGGTGCCGCCATAGCCGCCCTCGGCCGCGCCGAACTTGCCGGTACCCTTGAACTGGAATGTATCCAGGCCGCCGCTTTCCGCCAGGGTCAGCTTGAGCGTCTTGGCATCGGATGGCAGCTGCGCGCGGGGAATGCCGCGCGTTTGCGCATCGGCCAGGGCGAAGGCGGCATAGCCTGTTTCGTTGTACTGGGAGTAGGTGCGCAAGACCTTGGCCGGCGTGAGTATCAGCTGGCTGGCCAGCGGCGCGCGGATGTCCGTGCCGGCGATCGACAGGGTGCCGGGCGCGGCCCAGGAACCGTTGCGCAGCTGCTGCGCCAGGGGGCCTGCGCTGCCCTGGCCCGCCAGGCCGTTCAGTTCCACGCGGAAGGCGCCCGGCAGCAAGGCATAGGTCGAGGGCATCAGGGTGTAGGTGCCGGCGGGCAAGCCCGGCACGCCATTGCCTATCGTCACCTGCCGGCCCACGGCCGCATCGGATGCCGCCTTGTCTCCGCCCGAAGGCGATTGCGGCGCCTGCACGCCCGGCACGATGGCGTACACAGGGTTGGTCGCCAGGCCCGGCAAGACAAAACCACCATTCGCGCCCACCTGCATCAGCGGATGATAGCGCGCATCGGTGGAGCCGCCGCGGCCGGCGATGAAACCGGCACCCGTCAATTCGCCGCCGCCGGACAGGTCGAGCAGCGCGCCCGGCCGCACGTCCACGGCCACGCCGGCCATTTCCACGCCGACGCGGAAGCCACCTTGCGCACTGAAGCCGCCCACGCCCAGGAGGGAGGTCAACTTGCCGTCGACGTTCCAGTTCTGGCCATCGACGGTACCGCCGTACGGCATGACCAGGCCGGCACCGCTGACGGAGGTGATACTGTTGGCCAGCAGATTGACCGTCAGGCTCTTGTCATTGTTATAGCCGGCCGCGCCGATCGACAGGCGGCCCAGCGGTGCGCGCACCACGCCACCCTGCTCGATATGCGCAGCGCCCAACTCCAGCGAGCCGAAGGCGGAATACGGCATGGCCGGCACGCTGTCGGTCGTGCGTGCAATGGTCAGGCGGTGCGCGGGGTCATAGCCAAACTTACGGTCGATCAAGCCATAACCGGCGCGCACGGCGGCGCCAGCGCCCGTTTCAGGATACAGCTGGGCCGCACTGAGTGTCACGTCGCCCGGCGAGGAGAGCACTGTCGTGGGCTGGTTGCCATCCCAGCCCAGCGGGGACAGCAGGAAGCGCAGGTCACCGCGGCTGCTCAGGCGCACGTCGTCGGCGACGATATTGACCATGCCGCGCACGTCGATCAGGTCGCCCGCCATGCTGACCTGCCGGGCGACCGGCGATTCTCCCGCACTGCCTGGCGTGACATAGAAATCGCGCCCGGCAGGCTTGATGCTGGCCAGGCGCACATACGGCGCCGCCACGCTGACCTTCGCGCCGGGCGCACTGCCGGGCGACAGCATAGGCGCACCGTAGAGCTGGAAGCTTTGCTGCATCTTCAGCGACACGTCGCCATCGAAGGAGGCGGCACCGAGCAAGGCCAGGTTGGCGAAACCGCCCGCGTCCACCTGCTCCACGGAGAAGCGGCCATGGCCATATTGCAGCTTCTGCGCCGCTTCCCGTGCACTGACGCCATCGGCCAGGTCGCTGGCGACCTGTTGCTGCGTCAACCTCAACTGACGCCCCTGCAGCACCCTGGTCGTGGCCAGGGCATTCTTGTATTCGGGCGTGCCAGTGGCCACGGACAGGGTGCCGCCCGCCGCGCCCGCGCCGCCCGCCCTGGCCAGCAGCTGGCCATCGAGGTACAAGCCATTGTTTGACGCCAGCGCGATGCTGCCGCCCGCGCTGGCCACGTCGACCGCCGCGCCGTCCACGTCCAGCACGGCGTGCGCGCCGGAAGCGTCGAGCAAGGCGCCGTCGCGCACGACGACAAACAGGCTGGCCGCCGAAGTACTGCCCTGCGCATGGTCGATCTCGCCGCCGATGACGATGCTGCCGCCATCGACCACCTTGCCGTAGCGCCGGCCCTGCACGTCGGTGGCCGTGACGGCGCGCGACGCCACGTCGAGCACGGCGTTCTCGCCGATCCAGATGGAACGGCCATGGCCGGTCGCTTCCACCGCCTCGGACACATTCACGTCGACGTCCACGCCGCCCAGGCTGATCTTGCCGCCCCAGGCGTTCAGGCGCCCTTCCACCGTCAGCTGGCCCACGCTGGACAGTTTGATGGCCTGGCCCGCATCGACATTCACCACGGCATTCTTGCCAATCAGCAATTGAGCGCTGGCCATATCGGCCGCGCCGGACTCGACATCGCCCACCTGCAGGGCCAGGCTGGCGCCCTTGCGCTGCGTCAAGGTGCCCTTCAATGCGTTTTGCGTGTATTGCTCTGGCGTCCACAGGGCCAGTTTTTCATTGTCCACCACGCGCAGCACGGGCATGCGCACGTCGACCTGCGTGCCGTCCGCTACCGTCAAGCCCTGCTTGCCGAGCAGGCTGTAGCTGGAAAAACCCTTGTCGAAGAAGTCAGCACCCAGCTGCAGGGTGCCTTTCTGTGCGGTATCGGCCTGGCCGACCAGTATCTTGTTCGCCTGCAATTCCAGCTTGCCACCGCCCGCCACGCCGTGGCCGCGCACTTGCGCGCCTTCGCCCAGCAGCAAATCGGCCTGCGCGCCATAGCAGGCCAGGGTCACATTGCCGCCCTTGCCGCCCTGCTGTTTCGCCTGCGACAGGATGGCTGCGCCCGAGCTGACGTCGATCAGGCTGCCATTGCCGATGCGCACGTCGCCGTTGGCCCGCAAGGACACATTGCCGCCATTCATATATGGCAAGCCGGCGGCGGCCAGCGGGTCGCGCAGCACATTGGCCAGCAAGCCGCTGGTGTCCAGGGTCACGCCATCGGCCAGCACCAGCTTGCCTGCGGGTCCGCCCGGAATGACGAAGGTATCGAGCATGCCCAGCGCGCCGATCTGGCTCAGCACATTGCCGGCCGCAATGCTGCCGCCATGGCTGCGCAGGCTGGCATTGATGGCCACGTCCTTGCCGTACAGGGTAATATTGCCGCCGTCGGCCACCTGCAGCGCGCTGTCGACGGTGATCGATCCTTTCGCCGCGAGGCGGATGGCGCCCAGTTGTTGGCTATTGAGCAAGCTGGTATCGAGCAGCAGCTTGCCCTGGCGCTCAGATGCCAGTACACCTGTCACGTCGAGGCCGGCGGCGATGCCGTCCTGCACGCGCGTCAGGCGCACTTCGTCCATGACAGCCGACAGCACATGCTGCAGCACGCCCGTGCGCTTGTCAAACATGGGCTGATACTGGCCGACGATCAGCTGGCCCCGCTGCGCGGCGGCCAGCTGCGACTGCTGGTAGCCGTCGAGCAGGGCCTGCGGCGCCTGCGTCTGGCGCTCACCCTGGAAGACGTCGCCCGCAATCCCCCCCTCCAGTACGGCCGACCCGGTGGCGATCACCAGCTTGCCCGCGTCGCGGCCCGCCGTGTAGCCGTTTTCCAGGCGTTTTTGCGCGGCGATCAAGGGATTGGCGTAAAACGCGCTAGCGTCCTTGCCCCAGCGCGCGTGTTCTTCCTCGTAACCCTTGTACACGCCCGCATACGCCAGGTCGGCGGGCGCGCTGCTCGCCTCGTACAGCTTGCCGTCCGCGCCTTTCAGCCAGGTCTGGCGCAGCGCGCCCGTCTGCACGTCCAGGGTGCCGCCCGACAGGTTGATGCCGGAACCGGCCTGCGTGACGACATCCTTGCCGCTGAAGCTGACCGTGCCGCCCTGCGCCATCCATTCGCTGACGGAATGGCCCTGCGTGCCCAGGTAGCCGGCCACTTCCAGCAAGCCGCCCGCCGTGTACCAGCGGTCGCTGTCATAGCCGTTCGTGCCTTTCGGTACCAACACCAGCTTGCGGCGGTCGACCCAGATATTGTTGTTGGTCAAGGCCTTGCCATCGCGGTTGACGGGCGCGTCGCGCTGCTCGTTGCCCTGCACATTGATTTCGACATTGTTTGCCGCCATGGCCACCTTGACGCCCACGGCGCCGGAGACGTCGAGCTGGGCACCATCGCGCACGAGGCTGCGGCTGGCGGCATTGACGGCGATCTGGCCGCCCGTGGCCAGGGTCAGCGAATCGCCGAGAAATTCCACCGTGCCGGCGCTGTCGATCTCGATGCGCGACTGATCGCGACGGTCGTTCACGGCGAGGATATTTTCCGTGGACGTCACGACCGGGCCGCGCATGGCGTCGCGCTGGCTATCGAGCGCCGTGGTCTTGCCGTCGTCCTCGACCAGGACGGCCGTGGTGGCGCCACGTCCCAGGGTGATGGCCGCGTCGCTGCCCAGGGCATTGAGGTGGATAGTGCCGCGCGCGGCCGTCGTGGTGGAAGCGAGCAGCGCGCCGTCCTGCCGCACCGTGCGACCGGCCAGGGTGATGTCGCCTTCGCGCGCCTGGATCAGGCCCGTATTGACGACCTTGCCCGCCGTGCTGCCGGCCGCGAACTGCGGCGTGACTTCGCTGCCGCGCGTGGTCGACAGCGGATTGCCATCCGTGCCCACGCCTTTTTTAATGTTAAAGCTGTCGCCGGCGGCCAGCAGGGCCTGCCCCTTCGGCGTGCTGATTTCGCCCGCATTGTGCACTTCCTTGCCCAACAGCATCACGTAACCGCCGCCTTCCGTGCTGCCCTTGGGCGCATTGCTGGCCAGGCGCGCCCCCGCCTGCACCTGCACCTTGCCGGCCGCATCGGTCAACGTCGTGGCGCCGGCCGTGCCGGGGCTGTAGATGCCATCCTTCTTGAATTGCGCGTCGCCGATGCGGGCCGCGGCCGCCACCAGGCTGCGCGTATCGACCTGGCTCGTGCCGGTAAACACAATGCCGTTGCGGTTGACCAGCAGCACCGTGCCGTCAGCCTTGATCTGGCCCTGGATCTGGCTGGGACGCGCTTGCGGATCGTTGACCCGGTTCAATACGGCCCAGTCCTTCTGCTGCTGGAAGGTCAGGGTCGTGTCCTTGCCCACATTGAATGTTTCCCAGTTCAGGATGGCCTTGTCCGCCGTCTGCTGCACCACCACGGCCGTCTTGCCGTTCGCTACTGTCTGCACGGGCGCCTGGGCATTGAGCCAGCCGGCCGTCAGGCTGTTGGTGTCGACCTGCAAGCCGCCTTGCACGAGACCATCGGGTGCGCCGGGCACGCCGGCGGCGGCCTGGCGCGCCTGCGTCTGGGCCGCTTGCTGCGCGGCGATGGCGCGCGCGGCCAGGTTCAGGTTGTTGAGCGAGCGCTGCAACTGCTGATTTGCCTGCTGTTGCTGGCCCTCGGGGCGGCTGCCCAGCGGCAGCGGCTGGCCATTCGGCAAGCGCCCCGATGTCGATGCCGTGTTTTGCGCCGCGCCCTTGGCCGCGAACCAGCCGCCGCTGAACGCCTGCTGCGCGCGCGCCGGCGTGGTGAAGGCGCCCGCCATCAGCATGGTGGTCAGTGCGTAAGCGAGCGGCGTGAGCCGCAAGCGGCTGCCCAGCGTGGAGGACCGCTGCGCGCCCGTGTCAGTGTTTGGGACTGGGCGCTGGGCAGTGTGAAGCTTGGTCATGGCAATGGTTTCCTGGCTAGAGAGTAGGGAACGGAGCCTGGCGGTGGCGCAGGCGTCCATGCCTCCATGACGTAGCTCGATGCCGGAAGGGATAATGGTTTTTGAAAAATATTTTTAAATATTTTTAAATAAGCCAGCCAAAGGGAAACACGGGATCAGCTGAGCAGCACAATGCCGCCTGGCAGGCTGGTCATTTGCGCGCCGTACAGGTCGCGTATCATCGCCAGCGCGCCATCGGTTTGCCCAATGGAAAAACGCATGCGCACCAGGCGGCGGCCCAGTTCGGCATTGCGCAGCAGCACCCGGCCGGGCCGGTAGCGGTTGATTTCATCGACCACGTCGGCCAGCGGCTTGCCGACAAACGACAGCGCACCCGTGCGCCAGGCGCTGGCCTCGCCCTTTGGTGCGGCCGTGGCCGTCTGCACGCCCCGCTCGTCATACACCAGTTGCTGCCCGGCATCAAGGGTCAGGCGCCGCTGTTGCCAGACGACTTCCACGGCGCCCGCCAGGCAGGTGACGCAAACGGCGTCGTCCGTGTGGCGCACATTGAAGCGGGCCGACTGCGCCAGCATGCGCCCCGCTCCCGCCAGCACCGTGACGGGCTGGCGCGCGCCGCTGGCGAGGATTTCCGCCTCGCCGCCCAGCAGTTCGATCGACTCGGGCGCCCGCACATCGATGCGCGTCTGCGTATTCATCTGCACCGTCATCTGCTGCGACAGGGCCACTTGCCGCTGCTCGCCCGTGCCCGTGCGGTAGTCGGCGGCGAACTCCTGCAGCGATGGCCAGGCGCCCAGCGGCGGGCGCAAGGCCAGCACGGCCACGCCGGCGGCCAGCGCGCCGCCGAGAAAGGCGCGCCGCCCGGGGCGCAGCGGAAACGCCAGCACGTTCGCCCGCTGTGGCGCGGCGGCGGCGCGGGTCAATGCAGGATCGAGCGCCTGCCACAGCTGTTGCAGTTCACGCCAGGCGCGCGCATGCCCGGGGCTGCGCGCGCACCAGGCGCGCAAGGCGTTGGCGTCGGCCTGCGTAAAATCGTCGGCACGCAGCCGCGCCCACCAGGCAGCGGCTTGCTGGCCGATGGCAGCATCGCTGTCGGCACTATTGGAAGGGTCGCGTGGGTCGCGGTCAGGAGCAGTCATCAGATTCATCAGTATTTACGGCGGCCCGACACATCGCTGCGCTGGGCGGCATCGGCGTCGGCCATGCACGTTTTACAGTGTTGCATGGCGGCCTGCAATTCTTTTTTCACCATCGCCACGGAAATGCCAAAGCGCTCGGCAATGTCCGCATTGAGCATGCCGTCGATGCGCGCCGCCGTCAGGATGGCGCGGCGGCGCGGCGACAAGCCCGCCAGCGCCGCATCGAGCGCCTGCACGTCGAGCCGCGCCGAAACGATGCGCGCCGGGTCGCTGATATCGTCGCCGGCCTCGTCGGCCATGTGCATCAGCTCTTCGCGTTCGCGCTCGGTGACGATGATGCGGTCGCGGCGATAGGCATCAGTGGCGATATTGGCCGCCATGCGCAGCAGATAGGCGTCGGGGTTATGGACGGGCGCGGCGGCAGGGCCAGGCGCCACCATCGCTTCGAGGCGCAGCCAGGTTTCCTGCAGCGCATCGGCCGCATTGTGCTTGCAGCCGACCACCCTTTCGAGGCGCCAGCGCAGTACGGCGTAGCGCGAGCTGAGGTGGCGTTTCAGCTTGGTGCTCAGGTCGGGCATGCTCATGGCGCGTTTCTACCCGGCGCGCCGGGGGCGCAATCGACTTCGCTGCCCGGGCCTTGCGGCAGCAGCAGGATGGAAACGGGCTGCGGCATCGAAGGCAGCGGTGCCGTACCCACGCGCATGCCCAGCACCACGCGCGCGATGGCCGTGTCACGTGCGCGCAGCCCCGTGCTGTCGAGCAGGTGCACGCGGTCCACCACGCCGGCGCGGTTCAGATACAGTTGCAGCGCCAGCCGATAGCCGCCGGGACGCGTCTGCGCCGCGCGGCACAGCAGCCCCAGCAGCACGTGCTGCAAGCGGCTCACATAGGCGGCATGGTCGCCGCCGCCCTGCGTGGCGCCGGGAATATCGGCGGCGGCCACCACGGCGGCCGGCGGCAAGTCCGCCACAGCTGCAGTTGCCGCGCCGGCCGGGGCATACACGATGACGGCTTGCGCGTCGGACAGGCGCGATTGCAGGCCCGTGCCTTCCAGCAAGACTTGCAGGGCCGCGCCAGCCGCATGCGCGCCGCGCACGGCGGCCGACTGGCGCTGCGCGTAGCGCTGGTCCATCAGCACGGCGATGCCCGTGCGGCGGCTGTACAGGTCGAGCGCATCGCCAAGGTTTTGCGCGGCGATATCGAACTGCAGCACGGGGCCGTCGGCCGGTTGCGCCCGCACGGGTCCCAGCGCGGTCAGGAAACCCAGCAGTACCAGGTATCCCGCCAGCGCAAGCACATGCACGGATGCCGGGCTGCCTGTCATATCGCTATCGTGTCGCTATCGTGTGAGGGTGGAACTGCGTGAAATCGGGGCATTGTCAAGTAACAATTCTTGCGTCAACTGCAATAGCCTACACAGCAAACATGACGGCTTCGTGACATGCTTGTCATGCATATATTTCGCCAGGCGGGACGTCTGCTGCGGCGGCTATTTCGGCTACACTGGCTGTCACTTTCCCTTTCAAACGCCTGATGATCGAAAAGAATCTGCCCGAGCTGGTCATGCTGAAGCGCCTCATCGACGAGGGCGGCAGCCACCTGGAAGTGGCCGCGCCCTGCAGCATCGCCATGGATGGGCGCGAGTTTCCCGTGTACACGATTGCCCTGGGCAATCCGAGTCCCGACGTGCCCGTGCTGGGCTTTTTCGGCGGCATCCACGGCCTTGAACGCATCGGCACGCAAGTGCTGCTCTCCTTTTTGGAAAGCCTGATCGCGCGCCTGCGCTGGGATGCCACCCTGCATCAGCAGCTGGAAAGCATGCGCCTCGTCTTCATGCCGCTGGTCAATCCGGGCGGCATGTGGCAAGCCACGCGCTGCAATCCGCAGGGCGTAGACCTGATGCGCAACGCGCCGCTGAGCGCGCGCGAAAAAGTGCCGTTCATGCTGGGCGGACAGCGCTACAGCGCCCGCCTGCCCTGGTACCGGGGGGCGGCGGATGGCACGATGGAGCTGGAAAGCCGGGCCGTGTGCGACTTCGTCGAGCGCGAATTGCTGTCGCGCCAGTTCAGCATTGCCCTCGATTGCCATTCCGGCTTCGGCTTGCGCGACCGCATCTGGTTCCCCCACGCCCACACCAAGGTGCCGATCGAACACCTGGCCGAGATCGGCGCTCTGGAAGAGCTGTTCAGCCAGAGCTACCCGAACCACAACTATGTGTTCGAGCCGCAAAGCCGGCAATACCGCACGCATGGCGACCTGTGGGACTATCTGTACCTGAACGGCACCAGCTACAACGGGCGCGTGTTCCTGCCCCTGACCCTGGAAATGGGCTCGTGGCTATGGGTCAAGAAAAACCCGCGCCAGCTGTTCAACCGGGTCAGCATCTTCAATCCCACGGCCGCGCACCGCCTGCAACGCGTGCTGCGCCGGCACCTGGTGTGGTTCGATTTCCTCATGCGCGCCGCCAGCAGCCACGGCCGCTGGATGCCGGAAGGCTTGCTGCGCAAGGCGCAGCGCCGGCGCGCCCTGGAGCAATGGTACGAATCATGACGCCGCCCACCTGGATTTTATTGCGTGGCCTGATGCGCGAACAGCGCCACTGGGGAACCTTCCCCGCCAGCCTGGCGCGCGCCCTGCCCGGCGCCCATATCGTCACGCCTGACTTGCCCGGCAACGGCACGCGCCACGAGGAGGACAGCGCGACCCGCGTGGCCGCCATGGTGGAAAGCTGCCGCGCAGACTTGCTGGCGCGCGGCATCGCTGCACCGTACCACCTGCTGGCCCTGTCGCTGGGCGGCATGGTGGCCGTCGAATGGGCAAGTCGCTACCCGCAGGAAATCGCCCGCTGCGTACTGATCAACACCAGCATGCGGCCGTTCAATCCGTTTTACCGGCGCCTGCGCTGGCAAAACTACGGCGCCCTGCTGCGCCAGCTGCTGCTGGGCGATGCACGCAGCCAGGAAGCGCTGATCTTGCGCCTGACCAGCCGCCGCCATGCGGGCGGCAACCCGGCGCTGCTGGCCGACTGGCTCAGTTTTCAGCAGGAATACCCGGTGAGCCGGCGCAACGCGCTGCGCCAGCTGCTGTCGGCCGCCCGCTACCGCGCGCCTGCCAGCCGCCCCGCCATGCCCGTGCTGGTGATGGCCGGCGCGAAAGACCAACTGGTCGAGCACCGCTGCTCGCAGCAACTGGCGCGCGCCTGGCAGGCCGATTGCCTGATCCACCGCGACGCGGGCCACGACCTGCCGCTCGACGAAGGGGAATGGGTGGCGCAATCGGTGGCGCGCTGGCTGGGGGTGGCAGCGGCAGAGCACGACAAGACAGACACGACACAATCAATATGCCAATAGCAAACCTGACAGATAAACTGACAGCGCTGGTAGAAGCCGGCGTGCACGAACACATCTTCCCGGGCGCGGCCTGGGCCGTGGGCAGCGTCCACCACAGCGTGGCGGGCGCGGCCGGGCGGCTCACGCCCGAGCCAGGCAGTGCGGCGATGCAGGTCGACACCCTGTTCGACATCGCCTCGCTGACCAAGATCATCAGCGTCTGGTCGCTGACGGGCTGGCTGGTGAAGCAGAAACGTCTGCGCCTCGACAGCCGCCTGGCCGACGTGCTGCCCGGCACCCAGGGTTATGCGCTGGCACCCGTCACGATTTTCCAGCTGCTCACCCATACGGCCGGCTTGCCGCTGCGTGCCCGCCTGCGCGCCAGCTATGGCGAGGTGTACGACGATATCGTGCGCGGCGTGCTGCGCGAGCCGCTGGAAGGCATACCGGGCCAGGCTGTCGACTACACGGACCGTGCGGCCCTGATACTCGGCCTGGTCATCGAGCGGCTGCTGGGCATGCCACTGGACCATGTGCTTGAAGAACACATTTTGCGACCACTGGGCATGGCCGCCACGGGCTACGGCCCGCTGGCGCCAGGGCACGACCAACTGGTCGCACCAACCGAATACTGCGAGCAGGCGGGCGCGCACCTTGCTGGCGTGACGCATGATTTCTCGACCCGGCTGCTGGGCGGCGTGTGCGGCATCTCCGGGCTGTTTTCCAACGTGCCCGACCTGCAGCGCTTCCTGCAGGCGATGCTGGCGCAGCACGGCGATGTGCTTGACGCCAGCTGGGTACAAGCTTCGCTGACGGTGCAGACTGGTGCCCTGACTCCATCGCGCGGCCTGTTCTGGCACCCGGCCGCAGGCACGGAGCCGAACGATGACGTCTGGTGCCACCAAGGCTTCACCGGCACGGCGCTGTGGCTCAGCCCCCGGCGCGGCCGCCATGCGGTGCTGCTGACAAACAAGCTGTACTACACGCGCGATTTCGCCAGGATCAACGCGCTGCGGGGCGACTTCATGCGCTGCGCCTTCGGTCTCTGAGGCTTACAGCCGCAAGCTCATAACGATGGCCAGCAGCAGCGCGCCGGCCGCCGCCAGTAGCGCGCTATTAAAACTATGCGACTGCGCATACAGGCTGCCGGCCAGCACGGGGCCGATGATCTGGCCCACGCCATACACCACCGTCATGATGGCCATCATGTTCGAGCCAAACTTAGCTGCCTTGACGGCGGCCCGTTGTGCGGCCGGCATGGCGATGGTCACCGTGCCGACAAAGGTACCGCCGACGAGGATGGCGCTGAGCAAATAGCCAGCGGCCGAGGGCGCCAGCACGGGCAAGGCCACGCCCAGCGCCTGCAGCAGCAAATTTAACCGCAGCGCCTGGCGCGTGCCCAGGCGCTCGTGCAGCCGGTGCCACAGGAAGCACGAGGGTGCCGCGCCCAGGCCGAACACGGCCCACACGTGGGCGGAATTGAGCCCGGGCAAGGCCGTGCCCACCAGCACGGGCAAGTAGGTGGCAGTGACGATATATCCGAGCCCAGCCAGTCCATAGATCAGCACCAGCGGCCAGGGCGCCACGGGCGCCAGGGTCGACGCAGCGGCTTGCGGCGGCACGTCCAGGGTCGCCTGGCCGCTGGCGGCAATGGCGGGCGCGGCCGCCAGCCCCAGCAGCACGGTGACGCCGGCCAGCAGCAGCCACATGCCGGCGCTGTGCCAGCCCAGCTGCGATGCCAGTACCAGCAATTCGGCCGACACGGCAATGCCCGCGCCCACGCCCGCGTACAGCAGCGGCGCGCCGCGACCATGCCGGCGCTGTTCCAGCAGCCACAGCGAGGCAGCCACCATGGCCAGGGCGCTGAAGACGCCCGCCACGCCACGCACCGTCACGATGAGCCAGACTGGCATAGTCAAGGCCAGCACGCCCAGGCACAGCGCCGTACCGGCCACCGACCACAGGCACAGCCGGTGCGCGCTGTGGGCCCGTGCGCGCATGGCCAGGATAGCGCCCAGCAAATAACCGGCATAGTTGGCCGAGGCGGCCAGGCTGCCGTCGCGCAAGGTCAGCACGCCTTCTTTGACCATGTGCGGGTAAATGGCCGTGAAGGCGAAGCGGCCGAAGCCCATACCGATGGCGAGGATGGCCGCCGCGGCGATGGCCGCGCGCAGCCTGCCGGCCGCGCTCATGGCACCACCTGGCCCAGTTGCGCCAGCAAATGCTGGAACGCGGGCACGTCGAATCCGACGCGCCACACCAGCAAGGTGTCGGCTTGCCCAACCGACAGTGTTTTCAGGGTGGCAGGCGCGTCGGACAGCGCCAACACGCTGGCCGGCAACAAGGTCACGCAGGCACCAGCCGCCACGCAGGCGATCATGGTGTGATACGAAGTCATCTCCTGCACGCGCCACTGCGTGCTGCCGGCCACGCCCAGCACCTCTTCGGCGATGCCGCGGTAGGTGCAGCCTTGCGGGAAGGCCGCCAGCGAGCGCGTGCGCACATCCACGGCGCGGCGCACCGGCCCTTCGCTGGCCGGCAGCAGCAAACACAGTTCCTCGCGCCACACGGCGGTCGATGCCAGGCCAAGCTCCTCCAGCGCGGCGGCGCCGCCGAACGCTGGCGGCAAGGCCACGAAGGCACAGTCGAGCAAACCCGTGCGCACCTGCTCGATCAGGGGACGCGATGGCCCCGTGCTCAGCGCCAGGCGCGTCGCCGGATACCGGGCGTGATACGCGGCAAGCAGCGCCGGCAGGCGGCTGGCCGCCGTGCTTTCCATGCTGCCGATGCGCAGGGTGCCGCCCTCGCGCCCACCTGTGACGACGTGCCTGGCCTCTTCCGCCAGTGCCAGCAGGCGCTGCGCATACTCGAGAAAGCGCTCGCCCGCCGCCGTCAGTGCCATGCGTTTATTGGTGCGCACGAACAGTTGCGCGCCGATATCAGCCTCCAGCTGCTGGATGCGCGTGGTGACGCTGGACGGCGCGCGGCCCAGCCGGGCTGCGGCCTGGGTGATGCTCAACTCACTGGCCACGGCACAAAAAATCGTCAATGACTCCATCTCCATCACATTCTTTCTTTTGAAATGATTATGCTATTATATTCTCAAAATACGAATCAAATACAGCATCCTTAACTTGATGAAGGAAACATCATGACTTCAATCCAGCGCTTCCTCGACCGCATCGGCTTGCAGCACCCCATCATCCAGGCGCCGATGGCGGGCGTCTCCACGCCGCGCCTGGCCGCCGCCGTCTCGCATTCGGGCGGCCTGGGGTCTCTGGGCATCGGCGCCGGCACGGTGGCGCAGGCGCGCCAGATGATCATGGATACGCGCGCGCTGACGGACAAGCCCTTCAATATCAATGTGTTCTGCCATGCGCCGGCAGTGAGGGATGCGCGGCGCGAAGCGGCTTGGCTGACGCACCTGGCGCCCCTGTTTGCGGAGCTGGGCGCGGCCGTGCCAGCGCAGCTCGATGAGATTTACCAAACGTTTCTCGGTAATGAGGAAGCGTTTGCCCTGCTGCTGGAGCAGCGCCCCGCCGTCGTCAGCTTTCATTTCGGTTTGCCAACGGTGCAACAGATCGCCGCCCTGCGCCAGGCCGGCATCTATACCATGGCCACAGCCACCAATCTGCGCGAAGCGATCCTGATCGAACAGGCGGGCGTCGACGCTATCGTGGCGCAAGGCGTGGAAGCGGGCGGGCATCGCGGCGTCTTCGATCCGCAAGCGCAGGATGAGCGCCACAGCACGTCGGTGCTGCTGCGCCTGCTGGCTAGCCACACGACGCTACCCCTGATCGCCGCCGGCGGCATCATGGATGGACAAGGTATCCGCGCCGCGCTGGACCTGGGCGCCGCAGCGGCCCAGCTGGGCACGGCGTTCGTGCTGTGCCCGGAATCGTCGGCCAACGCGGGCTACCGCGCCAACCTGCAAAGCGAACGGGCGGCAGCCACGCGCCTGACGAGCGTGCTCTCGGGCCGCCTGGCGCGCGGCATGGTGAACCGTCTGATCGAGCATGGCGAAGCGCCGGGCAGCCCACCGCCGGCCGGCTACCCCGTCGCCTACGATGCCGCAAAACAATTGAACGCGCTGGCAAGCCAGCGCGGCGACAGCGAATTTGCCGCGCAATGGGCCGGCCAGGGTGCGCCGCTGGCGCGGGAAATGGGGGCAGAGGAACTGGTGTTGACCTTGGCTCGGGAAATGGCGGCTTGAAGTCAGCATGCCGGCCAGAGAGATATCTGGCTCGACGCTGCGGCTGCATTGTACTCAGGTGGCTGTCTTGAATTGCATGCCAGGCGCATCTTCCGGTCGTGAGGAAAATCCAAGTTTTTCGTAGAATATCGACTTGCCTTTGGCGCTGAAAAGCTGGACATCTGCAATGCCAGCGTCGCGACATTCATCAAGAATGGAATTAAGCAAAGCCGCTCCGATTCCCTGCTGTTGAAATTCGGGGTGAACAATCATCTCGGTGACAAACGCGTGCAAGCGGCCATCGGAAATGACACGCACAAAACCAACAAGTTGGCCGCCAAAATAAGCGGATCGCGAACACCAGGAGCCGTCAAGTGCATCTTGATAAAACGCGGTCCCGCGTGATACCGGCCCCCAGCCAGTCGTGTCGTACAGTGCCTTGAACGCCTCGGCGCATGGCTGATCGGATGTGTAGTTGATATTCATAGGCCAGATTGCATGCATTACTAATTCTTGGGTATCATTCCTATCGTGCCCAGCCACGTTTCGACCAACGTGGGCCATTTTGTGATTGGAAACTGCGTAGGACGGAGCCCGAACGCGTGCCCTCCCTCGGCGAACAAATGCATCTCAACGGGTACATTCGCATTCTTCAGGGCCGCATAATAAAGAAGAGAAAACTCTACCGGGTCTACCGGATCGTCTTGCGCATGCAGCAGGAAGGTCGGAGGTGTTTGACTGCTAACTTCAATGCTTGGGTTCAACTTTGAAAGGTCATTTTTATAGTTGACCGACATATGGCCAGGATAAAGAGACACTGCAAAATCGGGACGACAGCTTTCCTCGTCTGCCTTGTCAACAGGCGCATATATCCGCTGATGATGCGTACTGATTGACGCGACCAGGTGGCCGCCTGCAGAAAACCCCAGCACCCCAATCTTGTTCGGGTCAATTTTCCAGTCAACTGCATGATGGCGGACGAGGCCCAACGTTCTCTGTGCATCTTGCAATGCCGTATGCGTCTTTGGAATGACACGGACATTACGAATTTGGTCCCAGTGGGGACCTGATCCGGGGACACGATATTTCAACAGCACGCACGTAACACCAATCGATGTCAGCCAGTCACAAACTTCCGTTCCTTCCAGGTCGATGGCCAGCCTCCAATAGCCTCCGCCGGGAAAAACGATAACGGCAGCGCCCGTGTTCCGTCCCTTTGGCGAGTAAATTGTCATCGTAGGCCGCGTGACATTATCCAGTTCCAACCAAGGCCGTCCTGCGATGAGTCGATCTTCTCGTAACGTTATCTCGTCTTCCGGTCCAGCGGCTGATTTCGCGTCAGGTATCACTCCAGGCCAGATCGGCAATTGCTGGTATCCGCTGGCAGGCTGCCATGCAGCAGCATGCACACTAGTACAAGCAAACACCGCAATAATACTGAGAAGATATTTCACAGGATTTCATTCCAATCATGGTGAGGCGACAAAATTTGATGCCAAAACCAGGGTAAGCCATTCAATCTGACTGACTGCTTCTGGCTGAAGACGGCCTAATCCTCTTTCGGTAACGGGGAGCGGACTATTGGTTCAATATCGTCACCAGAAAGCAGTTCTGACAAATCTTCTGGCGATAGCCTCTTCATTTTCTCTTCCAGTTTTCTATCATAGCTTCGGTCATTAGGGTCCCAATTTTTATGGGCCTTGCGGGCATACTGCTGGACGAAGCGCCCCAGTTCGGCTGCTAGTTGAGATTTTGTACGCTTTGGGAGCATAGGTTCAGGTCGGTTTTAGTTTTCTTCTCAACGTCGGCATTTGGCCGCTTGCTGTCATTGGCAACTTCCGCCCCAAAGCGGACGGAATGAGGCAAAAGATTTACCCAGTTAATTGTCAACGTCGTCAGGGAAGCGGCGGAGCAGGTATCTTGGATACAGGAATCGTTGCAAAAATGAGTTCATGTAAGGTGCTACCCGGTTTCCATGGTGGATTGATGACGGTTATGTTTCTGACACCTAGCAAAGCAAAATCCTCTTGAGAATAAGTCCAGCCGCTAGCACCGACAGTAAATTTCTCGTATTGGTCGTTCTGCCCTAGAGATGAAATATCGGAACGCACACCAATTTTCTGAAAATATGCGATTTCACGCTGGCCGTAGAGTCTGATCGTTGTAGTAAGTTCGTCCATAATCGTTTTTCGTGCTTCGGGGGCCAACGTAGAGAGCATCGCTTCGATCTTCGCATCGAATTTTAGATTCTTCAAATCGCCCGGGCCGCCATGGTAGCCAACGACAGCGAAGTTGCTGACGATTTTCTGCTTTGCGGCAGTGAAAACGTAGTTCGCACAGGACGACAAGCAGAATTCCAATACTCGCACATTGAGGTGGTGCGAGTACACCCAAGCGCCAAGGGCCATGCCAGTATTCACCTCACCACCACGACTCCGTATCGACAGCATAGTTGGCTTATTTACCAGTTTTTCGTACAGATCGAACAGCCGCTGATTTGCTCCGTCATCGAGGTCGCCAACGTATTCAAGTTGGCCGTTACTGAGAAAAACCTGCGTTGTTTCAAGCTCAGCTGCTAAGGCCGGAAGGGAAAGCGAGAATACACCCCAGTAGAAGCAAACGAGCAATCGCCGTGGAAATTTTCGTAAAGAGGTCATCAAAATTTCATTTTCGATAGATTTTGGGTAGTGAGAAAATAAGTACACAGCAATTATTCGTTAAGGTTGTGACGAGCCGCTGTTGGCCGAACTCAGACCGTCAGACGTTGTTCGGCAAAGCAAGCGAGGCCGCAATCCATCCTAATCCCGCGCCAAATGCCAACGAAGCTACCGACGCAATTTGCATCTATTGAAGCTTACGGGGAAGCTCCAATGTCCGGATTCGTGTAGCGGCCATCCATGTAGCACAAGTGAAGTATCCCGTGAGACCGGGCCAGAATGCCATGGGAAAGAAATAACTAAGCAAAAGAAGAAGTGGAATCCCTACAAGGTGCATCTTCCTCAAAGTTGCAGTCCCCTTGAGCAAACGGCCATGCTGCGTCTCATCACCGTATCGCAATGACCGCTCAGAAATTACGGCAGCAAGTAAAAATCCACCAAGAATAAAGCCAACAGGTATAAGACTCATATGCAAATTGCCGTTAGTGAGAAAAGAGTTCATGCCAGCGAAATCGGATAACTGATTGTCCGCTTCTGGCCGGTTTCCGTCGTTGGCAGGTTACGCCGCCATTGCGGACACTAACAATCGGCATAAACGCGACAAGGAATTCGCGCGTTTAATTGCGACAGGTTACTCGGCAATCAGCCCCGGGGAATGAGCCACACTTCCGTTCCTTTCGGAACATCATTTTTCGTAATATCTCTTGGTAAAAGGATTGGAGCCGTGATGACCTTCTGTCTTGGGCTACCCAACATTTCCACACCTTGAATCACAGTTTCGAAGCTTTGCCCATCTGGCTTGCGCAACTGGAGGCGATCTCCAATTCGAATCGGCTGCGCACCGGCCTCTCCTGAAGGGCCGGGAGCAAGCACGCATCCACGATTAGTTATCTGAAACGCGTCCTCGACTATAAAAAGTAGAATCGGCGCCATGTCGCAATCCCTTCTGTGTTGGCAATATCCGCTTCTGGCCGGTTGCCATCGTTGACAGGCTACGCCCCATTGCATGCTTTACCGACTGTTTGCGACTGTCGCTCAGTCATAGTTTATGAGCAGTTCAGCAGTGTCTAGTTGACTCGTGGCAATTTAAACATCCAAGAACATCATCACAGTCGACAATGCTAGCAACTGAAAAAAAGCGAGAAAAAAAGCTCGTGGTATCGGTGGCATGAACTTCCATTGCAAGCTCTTTGTCGGTGAAATCAAGGCAGATTTATTGCTCCCTACGCAAGAAAATAGTGCCGATAGCGCCAAGGAAAAAAACCTTACATGAGCCGGTACAACTTCAGGAGCAAAGGCGCAGCCAAAGAAAATTAACGCGAAAAAAAATAAAGACATGCGGGAAATTTTCTGTCCCAACTGCAGTTGTATTTTATATTCCATAATTTTTATCATTGATTTTAGTTACTCAGGTTTCGCTTCAACGACTGCTCCTAGCCGCTCGCCGCCGTTGGCAGTCTCGGCCTTCAAGACTGAATGGCTGCCATTTCCTGTGTGGCGCGCACGAAATCCATCATCCAGTTCGTTTCCCATGTTCTTCCTTGGTCCTTGGAAAAAGCCTGATCCCAACGAGGATTCCCCCCCGGTGTTGCAGTCCAGGTAAAGCGTACTTTTATTGCCTGGCCATCGAGTAGGTCATCTGCAAAAAATACGCCGATGTGATTGGAGAATTTTCCAACAACAGGGACATCGAGCGTCGTCGGATTGCGTGCATCGAGCCACCAGATCGACCAGGTGTCGGATTTCATACAAAACGAGCGCAGTGCAAGGGCCCGGAAGCTACCTTCCGGGAAGTAGAGAACGTTGTCCTCCAGGTTTCCAAAGCCACCCAGTGTCTTGACGGTCGAAGAGAGCCCGTCAAACTCCGTCCATTCCTTGCAATTGGTGAATCTGGAATTGAGCCGGCGATGTTTCACCAGCCAATCGCCGATGATGAAATCAAAGTCTCGGGGGGCATTTTTCTCGGCGGGCAAGTGCATTGATGGTTTCCTGGATTGGACTTAACGCGTTGCTCGACCTGATTTTGCATTGCAAACATGTGCCAGCGCGACCGTAGAGAATAGCAAATTGCCGGTAAGAAAAATACATACATTGTCACATCCGTCAAATGTCCGCTACTGGCCGCCTGCCGCCAACATCTGCAATCGCCCCATTAAGGCAACCTGTGCCGCAAAGTCGGCTCGATATTGCGCGCATGCAGCCAGCGCACGATGTCTTCCAGCGTGGCGTCCTGCAGCAGCAGGCCCGGCGCAGTGGCGGACGTTGCCACTGGCAATGCGGTGGCGACGGGAGCGGGCACGGCGACAGCCAGCCCCGCATGTCCCTGCAATTTCGCCAGCGCTTGCGCGAACTGGGCCGGGTTGATGCTGCGCAAACTTTCCAGGAAGCCCAGCTGGGCGGCTGGCGGCGGCGGCATGTCCAGGCCCGGTTCGTCGACGAAGGCGGCGCCCATGCTGGGGTGGATGAAGGCGGCCCACTTGCCCGACGGCTGCAACGCGGGGGGGAGCGCCACCTGCTCCACGTAAGCAGGCGGCGCGACGGCGAGAATGTCGGTCGAGGCAGGTAAAAAAGTGGAGCGCAGCAGTTGCACGAACTGGCGCGCCTGGGTGACGGGCATGGGCGTGGCCAGCGACAGCCACAGCTGGAACGCCGTGCCCGAGATGCTGACGGCGGGCGCAGGCAAGTCCAGCTCGTGCTGCACGGCATTGGCGATCGTGCACAGCGCGCTCCAGTGCGCTTCGCCGCCGCCCTTGCCGCCAAACTCCAGCACCAGCGCGCGCGTCAGGCCGCGACTGGTCACGAGTTGCACGGCCACCGTCTGCTCGCCCGACAGATGGCGCGCCAGCACGGCCGGCATCAAAGGCTGCACGCCGCCGTCCGCATCGACGTATTGCTGCTGTTCATCGAACAGATACAGGCGGGTGAGTTCGGAAATCAGTTTATGCATGGGCGGCCTCGTAATAACGTTGGGCAAGACTTGCCAACGTGCCCAGATTATAGCCTCACCGGCTACCGAATCTCAGTGCGTCGGCAGCCCGGCTGCCCGCCGCGTCCGCCCGGTGCCAAACACCAGCCAGCTGGCGACAGCGAACAGGCAGGCGGCCACGCCACCATACAGCATCACGGCGCCAAATCCCTGTGCCAGCGCCAGCTTCGCCACGCCGGCCGGCAGCGCGCCGGCGCCCTTGCCTGCCGACAAATCCTCCGCCATGGCGCGCAGCGCCGCCGCATCAATCGCGGCAGGCACATGCTGGCGCAAGGCGGACTGGATGCCTTCGACAAGAATAAAGCCCATCAGCGCGATATTCACCGACAGGCTGACCATGCGCGCGCTGATGTCGATACTGGACGCCATGCCGGCCCGTTCGCCGGGCACGGCGGCCGTCGTCGTGTTGGTGACGGGCGTGTTGGTCAGCCCGAGGCCCGTGCCCGCTAGCAGGCAGCCGGGCAAGATCGTCAGCCAGCTGGCGGCGTCCGCATGGCTGCCCCACAGCATCAGCAAAAAGCCTGCGCCGATGGCCAGCAAGCCGGCGGGAATGACCGCATCGGCCCGGTAGCGCAGCGCCAGCCGCTCGGCCAGCGGCGGCATGAGCAAGGTGGGCAAGGTGTAGGCCAGCAGGGTCAGGCCCGTGCCCAGGCTGCTATAGCCGAGGCCATGCTGCACGTACAGGGGCAGATAAATCATGAGCGGCCAGAAACTGCAGTTCATGCCCGCCGAACCGAGCAGCGCGCCCGAGAAACGGCGGATGTGAAATACACTGAAATCGATCATCGGTTCAGGCTGGCGCCGTTCGATGACGGCAAACGCGGCAAAACCGGCCAGCGCCACGGCCAGGCTGGCCACGGTGCGCGGGTCGGTGACGCCCAGCGCCGGCCCCTGCGTGATGCACCACGCCAGGCTGAACACGGCCAGCGACAGGGTGGCGATGCCGGCCACGTCCAGCTTGCGCCGCTGCGGATCGCGCGATTCCGTCACGCCCAGGCCCGCCAGCAGCAGCGCGACGACGGCCAGTGGCCCGTGCACGAGAAATACCCATTGCCAGCTCGATAGCGCGACGATGGCCGCGCCAATGATGGGGCCGAAGCCCAGGCCCAGGCCAAACACGATGCCCCAGGCGCCAAATGCCCGGCCCCGCGCGGCGCCGGACGGAAACTGCTGCGACAGCACGGCCACCTGGCAAATCAGCATGGCGCCGCCGGCCGCGCCCTGCAGCGCGCGCGCGGCGATCAGCACGCCCGTGCTGCCGGCCCAGCCGCACACGAGCGAACTGAGGCCGAACAGCGCCAGGCTGGCGAGCAGCAGGCGTTTGCGGCCGTAGCGGTCGGCCAGGGTGCCCGTGGCCATCAGCACGGTGGTGCAGGCCAGGGTGTAGGCGTTCATGATCCATTGCAAGTCCTTGAAGTCGCCATGCAGCACCGTTTCCAGG
Source organism: Janthinobacterium sp. SUN073 (assembly GCF_030397665.1). Lineage (GTDB taxonomy): Bacteria > Pseudomonadota > Gammaproteobacteria > Burkholderiales > Burkholderiaceae_D > Janthinobacterium. The sequence continues at coordinate 338,298 of NZ_JAPUBT010000003.1, forward strand.
GTGGGCAGGATGACGGGCACGCTGGAAATTTCCAGGCCAAACATGAGCGAGGCCAGGCACACGGCGGCCAGGGTCAGGGTATTTTGTTGCGAAGTAGTCAGGTGCATCGAAGCCTTGATGTCGGTAGTCATAGGGGCGCGTGGAGACGGCGCACTGCGAGCCAGCATTCTAGAAAGCCTCGACTCATGAGGGAAATGATAAAATTTTGTACAATTCATTCATTTTCATCATGAATCACGGGAGCTTCATGGACTTCGATACCGCCCTGCTGCGCGCCTTGGTCGCCGTAGCGGACACGGGCGGCTTTACGCGCGCCGCCGAACGGCTGCACCTGAGCCAGTCCGCCATCAGCCACCAGATCCGCCGCCTGGAAGAGCAGGCGGGCGCCGCGCTGCTGCTGCGCACGACGCGCAGCCTGCGCCTGACGGAAGATGGCGAGGATTTCCTGCGCCACGCGCGGCAGATCCTGGCGGCGCAGGATGCGCTGTCGCGGCGCTTCCAGCGTTCCTCGATTGCCGGCGCCGTGCGCTTTGGCGTGCCGGAAAATTTCATGGGCGCGCGCCTGCCCGCCCTGCTGGCGCAGTTCGCGCACCTGTTTCCCGCCGTGCGCCTGGATGTGACGGTCGGCACCTATCTTGACTTGCAGAAACTGGTCGCCGCCGATGCGCTGGACCTGGCCGTCGTCATGGCCCTGGCGGATGGGCAAGATGACGCGGCCGTGCTGCGCCGCACGCGCTTCGTCTGGGCGGCGGCGCAGGATTTCCGGCATGACGGCGCGCTGCCGCTGCCGCTGGCGTTTTCCCCGGCGCCGTGCATGCACCGGCAAGTGGGCGTCACCGCCCTCGACGGCGCCGGTCTCGACTGGCGCGTGGCGTTCACCTCGCCCAGCCAGCAGGGCTTGCGCGCCGCCGTGCTGGCCGGGCTGGCCATCACGGCCCTTCCGCAGGGCGACCTGGAGCCGGGCATGGTCGTCGTCGATGGCCAGCATGGCTTGCCCGCCCTGCCCGCCGCCCAGTTCCAGCTCGTCTGGCGCGCCGCTGACAGCACGGCGGCGGCCGAAGCGTTCGGGCAATTGCTGCGCGAGTGGTCAGCCGGGGCGGCGGCGTGAAGTTGCAAAAAAGTGTAGCCTTCGCAGGTGTGCATTTTCAGGCCAAAGGAAATACTCTCTCATGACATCTCGTACTTTTCTTGTCACTGGCGCGACACGCGGTATCGGTTATGCCATCAGCGCCTTGCTGCATCAGCAAGGCCATCGGGTCGTCGGCATCGCGCGGCACATTGAAGGCGTGGACTTTCCAGGCACGCTGGTGGCTTGCGATCTGTCCGATCTGGCGCAGACGGCGCAGGTTCTCAAGGCGCTTGAAACACAGTTTCACATCGACGGCATCGTGAACAATGCTGGCATTGCCTCGCCCCAGCCGCTGGGTCAAATCGACTTTGCCACCTTGCAGAATGTCTTCGATCTGAACGTGCGTGCCGCCATCCAGGTGACACAGCAGTTCGTGGATGCGATGAAGCAACGCCGGTATGGCCGGATCGTGAATATTTGCAGCCGGGCGATCTACGGCAGCGTGGACCGCACCGCCTATTCCGCCGCCAAAAGCGCCCTGGTCGGCTGCACGAGAACCTGGGCGCTGGAATTGGCCGAGCACGGCGTGACGGTCAATGCGGTCGCACCAGGCCCCGTGGAAACGGAACTGTTCCGCAAGACGCGCCCCGTCGGCAGTGAGCTGGAACGCCAGGTTCTTGCAACGATACCGATGCGGCGCCTGGGACAGCCGAATGACATTGCCGCCGCCGTCGGCTTCCTGCTATCGGAGCAAGCCGCCTACGTGACAGGTCAGGTGCTGGCGGTGGATGGCGGAGGCAGCCTCGGCGGGCGCGCCTGACAAGTCAGCACCAGCAGCAACGCCAGCATGGTGCTCGCGCTGCCCAGGGCCAACGTCACGCGGTGCGCCAGCAGCGGCACGCCGGCTGCCGTCAGCGGACTCAGGGCCATGCCCGGCAAGGTCGTCGCCAGTCCCATGGCAGGCGCGCATTGCCGAAGCGGCGCGTCAGACGCGCCGAAGTTCACCAGGGTCATGGGCAGGAAAGCCAGGCCCGTCAACGATGGCGGATAAGCGAGCACCACTTGCAAGAATTGCGTGGTGAAAAAGAAAAAGCCGATCATGGCGCCCAGAAACAGCACCCTGGCCCCGTACGCGGCATTGCGTTGCGTATCGGCAAAGAGGCGCAGCGGCAGGATGGGTTGCGCGGCGCGCCGCTCGATCAGGATAAAAGCAGCCAGCAGCAGCACGCCCGCCACCAAAGTACCTTGCGTCAGGGCGTCGCTCCAGCCGGCGCCGGCCGGGCGGATCAAGCCGTACACGGGGGCCGACACGCCGATGCTGGAACTGGCCGCGCCGGCCACGTCGAAGTGACCGAATGGTTTCGCTTAGCGATGAGCCGAGGCTCGGCTCCGGCGCCAGCTGGCAACATAGCCATCAGGGCCGCAGCGAAACACCAGCACGTCGCCTGCAAATGCGCGAGTGCCGCAACGCGCGCCACTCGAAACCAAGCCCCCTTGCCGTTCGCACTTACGATCTCCTTGTCCGATTCGCTGCTATCGCGACAAAATATCCATCGTTCCGGCAAGCTGCAGCCAGGTGACGAAAAATGCCGAGACCGGCTTTGCCTTGAGAATGCTCAGCATCATTAGGTTTTGGTCCATCTGCTTGCGCAGGTCCGGTCCAAAGCAGCTTGCTAATGCATCGGCATGAACGCTATAAAAGACGTGCAGCGATCCTGTCTGCGCGGCCACGAAGGTCTGGCGGGACATCACGACCAAGCCCGTACTGCCCGGCGCCAGCCCGAGCCAATAATAGGATGGCATACCTGCTCGCCGTAATGGTACCGCCATTTCGCCAGTCATCCAAGTGACGCCCGCGCTGCTGCCTCCTGTCGTCGATTGTCCGCTATCACACCTGATCGATGATCCGAGCCGGCTTTGCATACCTCTTCGCTGCATTTGGAGGACTTCCAACCGGTGCACCAGCAATGCCCGCTTGGCTAGAACTTCGGAATCAAGGGCCGCCACAAGGTTGCGACCGGATTTGCCGGCACCCTCGCCCAACATCAAGTAAAGCGTGTCAGCTTGCAGGCTGTTTCCTTTACCTTCGGCAAATGGCCGCTCCAACTGGCCAAGACCGACCTGCTGGCGCTCGATGACTGGGGCATCGGTGCCATCGACGGCATGACGCGCTCGGACCTGCTGGAGATCATCGACGACCGCGCTGGCAACAAGGCCACCATCATCACCAGCCAGCTGCCTGTCGAACATTGGCATGCTTGGATCGGCGGCGCCACCATCGCCGACGGCACGCCGCGATCGGGAAACCGGCGACACTGCTGGTGTCCACTATTCGTTGAAATAGTTTGGAATAAGATTGATTCTCATTTACACTTGGTGAACTATTTGCCTGACATGCAATGTTCTGGGGATGCCATGCAGGCTCAGTTGTTCAACCGAAGTTGTGATGAGCGTTTATGAACAATTTGAGATCAATACCCAACCAGTTTGAGGATACCCGCCATCAAATATGCACGGGGCCGGGGATCAGGATATCCCATATTGACTATACGCCAGAGCAATACCGCAGCGTGAAATCAGAGTCGCCGCCATGCCTTGCCTTGTGCGTCTTTTTGGAAGGCAGCGGAGAATCGATCATAGCCGATCGTTCACGGATTAATTTTTTCCCCGATCAGGCTTTATTATTCGCGTCACCCACCAGCAGTTGTTCGGAGACAAACCTGCCCGCGCACCAGCGACTGCGCGCCATCGAAATTCATTTCACGGCACAAACACTCGAACAGATTCAAGGCATGCAAATTCAACCGATGTTGCAACGCTTGGCCGCCCACGCGAAGCAGCGTCCGGGGGGGGCCGAGAGTTTCCTGTATCAGTTCCCTGCTTCTGCGGCCATACGTGCAGTAGCGGAACACATTTTTCGCCAGCGAACACCCGAAGGAGTTCAGCAGCTCTTCTTGCATAGCAAGGCACTGGAGCTGCTGTCGCTGATGGTCGATGCATTATTGCCTCTTTTGGAAGCGCCGCAAAGCGCGGAGAAGCCGGCCATTCAAAGGCGAGATCATAAAAAACTGGATCGCGCGAGGGAATGCCTGTTGTCGCGCTTGGACCACAATTGGTCATTGGCGGAGCTCGCGCACGCCGCCAATCTGAACGAACGAAAACTCAAAGAAGGTTTCAAGACATTATTCGGCAATTCAGTCCATGCATATTTGCAAGAGAAACGCATGCAGGCCGCGGCGCAGATGCTGAGCAGCACTGAACTTAGCATCACGGAGGTCGTGATGCAAACCGGGTACGCCAATCCCAGCCATTTCTCGAAACTGTTCCGACGCCATTTCGGGATGTCCCCGAGGGAATTTTCGCAATTAAAAACCTCGCCCTGACGATGTCCGCACAATATCCACGGTCAGGCCACACGGCGAAACCGCCAGTGGCGGCTCACTTCCTGCCGCTCCCAAAAGCGCGCATACAGGCCGGCCTCCCGCATCAGGTCGGCATGCCGACCCTGTTCGATCAGTCTGCCGTGTTCGAGCACCAGTATCTGATCGGCATCGGCGATCGTGTGCAGCCGATGTGCAATCATCAGTACGGTCTTGCCACGCACCAGTGCCGCCATCGCTTGTCGGATCGCATATTCATTGCCCGCGTCTATGGACGCGGTGGCCTCGTCAAGCAGAATGATGGGGGCGTCTTTCAGGATGGCGCGTGCGATCGACAGGCGTTGCCGCTCACCGCCGGACAGACTGCCACCGCCCTCGCCTATCACGGTTTGATATCCCTGCGGCAGCGCGGCGATGAAGTCGTCACAGCAGGCGGCGCGCGTTGCCCCGAGCAACTCTTCATGGCTGGCATCAGGCCTGGCGATGCGTAAGTTGTTTTCCACCGTGTCATTGAACAGATAGCTTTCCTGCAGGACGACGGCGAGCAGGTCGAGCAGGTCGTCCTGGCGCAGGCTACGGATGTCTACGCCGCCGATCAAGATTTTTCCTTCCGCCACGTCATGGAAGCGGGCCAATAAATGCACGATAGTCGTCTTGCCGGCGCCACTGGGCCCGACCAACGCCGTCACGCTACCGGGATGGGCGTGAAACGAGATATTGCTCAAGGTTTGGGCGCCCGTTTCCGCACTGTAGCTGACATCGCAAAATTCGATGTCGTAGCGCTCCGGCGCCACAGCCGAAACGGGTTCCGGCAAGCCCTTTTCATCGAGCACGTCGGCGATCCTTTCAAAGCTCTTTTCATAGAAAGAAAGCTGGGCGATCAATACCGCCGATTCATTCATCATGGCGAAGAAGCGATGGCTCATGACCAGGAACATGACCAGCCTGGCATGGCCCAGATCGCCAATCACAGACAGTTGGAAAGCCAGTGCCACGACCAGCAGAAAGCCGATTTCCAGCAAGATGGAAAAACCCATCGCGGCGATACCGGCGATGATTTCCACTCGTATCGACAAACTGCGCAGGTTTTGTAACGCGTCCAGCACCTTGTCATAGCCACGCGCCGACAAGCCGAAGGCGCGTATCACCTTGATGCCCTGTACAAATTCCAGCAGGCGGCTATTGGTCAGCGCTTTTTGCGCGACTTTGGCGCGACCGAGCTGGCCGGCGGCTTTTTTCATGACGCGAAATAGCATCAATCCGGCGACGACGCTGGCCATGGCCAGCAAGCCCAGTTGCCAGTCAATATACAGCAGCACAATGCCCGTCAGCCCGGCGACGGCCAGCCTGCCGCATAACTCGCCCGCCAGATGGGTGAAGGCTTCTTCCACATGCAGCAGGTTTTCCGTCATGACCGCCGTCAGTTCGCCGGTCTGGCGGCGCGCGTAAAACCCCAATGGCAACCTGCGCAGATGTTCGGCGATTTGCAGACGCAAGTCACACATCATGCCGGTGCCGCCGACAAAGCCATCGACATTGGCTGCGACGCTGCATAATAACTGGAGCGCCAGGCTGGCAACCAGCACCAGTGTCAACCGGACCATGAAACCCATGTCAAACGTGCCACCGAACATGGCATTCAATGCCGCAAATAACACCAGATACGGAATGGTGGCGAACAGGGACTCGGCGATTCTCCAGGAGATGCTGCGGCGGAAGCGGCCGGTGTTATTCGCGGGACTATTGCCGCGCAATATGCGTATCAATCCAAATATCATTCGCATCAGGCAGCTCCTTCGACCGCTGGGTCGGATAAGACACATTGTTCACCGGCTGTAGCCGACTTGATTTTCCAGTTGACGTTATCGCTTTGCAAGCGCCATAAGGTGCGATACACAGCACAGTCGTCCAGCAATTGCGCATGTTTGCCGCAGCCGACGACGCGTCCGCCATCGAGCACGACGATCTGGTCCGCTTCGACGATGGTAGACAAGCGGTGGGCGATGACCATGACGGTTTTGCCGCAGGTCAGCACACCAATCGCTTCCAATATCTGTGCTTCGTTGATGGGGTCGGAAAACGCGGTGGCCTCGTCGAGCACCACGATGGGCGCATCCTTGACCAGGGCCCGGGCAATGGACAGACGCTGTTTTTCACCGCCGGACAGGCGGGCGCCACGTTCGCCCAGCATTGTTTGATACCCCTGGGGCAAGCGACTGATGAAATCGTGCGCCTGGGCGGCGGTGGCGGCGGCCACCACCTGCTGTTCCGAGATATCCTTGCGCCCCAGACGAATATTTTCCAGCACCGTGTCGCGGAACAGAAAAACATCCTGCATGACATACGCCACTTGCGCATGCATGTCCGCCAGCGGCAGTTCACGCACGTCAGCGCCGCCGATTTTTATCCCGCCCTGCCGCACATCCCAAAAGCGCACCAGCAACTGGGCCAGGGTCGACTTGCCTGCCCCGCTGGGGCCGACGATGGCGGTCAAACTGCCGGCGGCGATCTTGAAACTGACATCGTGCAGGACATTCGCGTCGCCGTAAGCGAAGCCCGCGCCGTCAAATTCAACACTGTTATCGACGGGCGTCCGTGCTCCGGCCGTGTGCGGCAATTCCGGTGTTTCCATCAAATCCCGCACACGACCGTAACCGTCCTGTATCAGCCGCATCAGGCTGCCGAAAAAGGCCAACTGGAACAAAGGTCTGGTGATACCAAGGCCCAGCAACAGGCACAGCACAAATAACTCGAGCGACAAGCTGCCCCGCAAATACCAGTAACCACCAAACGGCAATATGCATAGCGTGTTGGCACCGATGACGACGGTGAAAGCAGACCAGGCTGGCACCGTCGACTTCACCATGCGCACGATAACATCGAAATAGGCGGCGACCGCGCGCGGCAAACCGGCAGCGGCGCCATTGCTCGCCGCGCCCCGGTGATGGGTCTTGATGACCGCGATGCCCTGCACATATTGCACAACCTGGCTGGCCAGGCTGGCATTGGCCGCGTTATATTCACGCATCACCTCGGGCACTTTTTTCCACAGCAACAATTGCACCACCACAGCCAAAGGCACGGTGAACAAGGTCGCCAGGGCCATGCGCCAGTCCAGATAAAACAGGACAATGGCGCTGAACACGGGCAAGGTCAAGGCGGCGGCGCTGTCATTGAGGTGGTGCGCGATGAACAGCTCCAGCCGGTCTACGTCGTCGCGCAGGATTTTATTGGTCGATTCCGCGCTGTGGACGGTGATCGAGCCCACGGGGACACGCCTGAGTTTATCCGTCACCGCCAGCCGCAAATCGAACAGGATGTTGAACGCCGCCAGATGTGCCAGCACACCGGCGCCGACCTGCAGCAACCAGCGCAAACCCATCGCCAGCGCCCCCCAGGCAAGGATGGGCCACAGTTCCGTCAAGGTCCTGGCTGGTGCTGGCTGCGCCAGACGCAACAGCACCAGATAAATCACCAGCAGCGGCGCTAGCGACAGCACGCTGCTCAGTGCGCTCAATACGGTGGCCCAGATCAGACTGCCTTTGCGCTCGCCGGCCAGCGCCAGCAAGGCGCCAAGTCCGCGTTTGCGGGGGGAGGGTTGATCGCTCATGACGGGGCCCGCCCGTCCGCTTGCCGTAACTGGATATGGTCGGTCATATGAAGTTCTTCCTGAGCGCTTTTGATAAAATAGTTGAGCAGCATCGATTTGGGCATCGCGCCCATGACCCAATTTCGCAAGCGATAAGACCAGGCGCTATCCGGCAAATACAGCCGGGCGGCGTTGCGGCCGCGGCGTTGTAAAGCCTCGATGCCATGCTGCATGCCTTGCTGATAGCGCGACAGGGCCGCCGGGCTCGAATCGGCGGCCAGTTGCTGCGCCAGGCAATATGCACCTGCCAATGCCATGCTCGCCCCCTGCCCGTTCGACAAGGCCAGGCAATGTGCCGCGTCCCCCAGCAGCACGACCCTGCCGCGATGCCAGTCGGGCAGGTGGACCTGCATCAGCGCGTCCATATACACGGGACTGGTGGCGGACAGCCTGGTGAGCGATTCGATCACCCGTTGATGGCTGCCGGCAAATCGACCGAGCAGATGGGCTTTGCGCGCGCCCGGTCCCGGCGCCGTCGCCAGGTCTGATTTCCAGATATGCAGCGCGGTGACACCCCGGGCGCCGAGCTGGTAATACATGCTCATGCGGCGTGGTTCGGCGAAGGCCACCATGTCCTCTTCCAACGCCGTCGTGCCATCTATCCAGTAGGCGGCCGCCTGCATCCCCAGGTGGTGGCAGAAATCGGCGTCCGGTCCGAAGACAAGACGCCGCATCTCCGAACGAAAGCCGTCGGCGCCGATCACGTAATCGAAGCGCCGGCTGTGGCCATCGCCGAATTGCACATCAACGCCCCGCACATCTTGCTGCAATGAAGAAATCTTTGTGCCCAATTGCAAAGTCACCGTGTCATCCAGGCTTTGGTACAAAATATCGGCAAGATCACCGCGTAGCAGCACGTGATGATCAAGTTGGGTCAACAGCTTGCCGTGATCGAGCCGCATGATAGTGCGTCCACGGGCGTCCAGATACAGATTGCGGTTGATCGGCAAGGCGGCCTGGCGCAAGCGTGGTAGCAAGCCCATCGCTTCGATGACGCGGCACCCCGCGCCGGACACGCTAAGCATGTACCCCTCATCGCGCAAGCCGGCCGCCTGTTCGACGATCGTCACCTCGTAGCCGCCGCGGCTTAGCCACCACGCCGCGCACAGGCCGCCCATGCCGGCTCCGGACACCAGGATGCGTTTTCCGCTCATGCCGAGCCCCCGTCGATTGCCACGGCCTGGGTGCGCAACATCGCCTGAACGTCGAGCCGGGATTCACGTAGAAAAAAATGCTCGGCATCCACCGTTTTACCCGCGACGGGCGTCGAACCATAATCCTGCCAGGCGCGCATGTGCGCCGGCGTCACCAGCTTGTCGCGCGTGCCCGCCAAGGTATGGACGGGACATGGCAAACGCCGCCGGTCAAACCGCTGGTATCGCGCGCCAACGGCGAAATCGGCCTGCATGGTTTTTTGCATGGCACGCATCATGGCCGGTGCCGCCAGTACCTCAGGCGGCGTGCCGCCCAGCACACGGAGTACGACAGCCAGGTCGGCGTTGTCGAAGGGGACGATTTGCAATAAATGGAGCAGCATCGACGACAACGGCAGGTGGGGTGGATTGGTCGCCGTCAACCACAACGCCGCCGGCGGCCTGCCCGCGTCGGTCAACGCCAGCGCCAGTTCATAGGCCAACAGGCCGCCAAGGCAATGGCCGAACAACGCGTAGGGGCGTTCAGGGCCCAGGGCGTCGAGGTGGGGCCTGATTTGGGTCATCGTCCATGCGCGACACTGCTCCATTGTTTGCAAAGGCGCATCGACCAGAAAGCCTTCGCGACCAGGTAACTGTACCGGACAAAATTGCATCTCATTGGCGAGGGTTTGAGGCCAGCCACGAAATACCGAGGCCCCGCCGCCGGCGAAGGGGAAGGCGAATACCGGCAGGCGCCCGTCCCCGGCTGGCGCGCCGTAGGGAAATACCTCGTCGACCGCCTCCGGCGCCATGAGGAGCGGCATGTCAGTTGCCATGCCCGCGGCCGTCGGCAACGGCCAATGCCACTCCGGCACATCGCCATGGACGGGCTTGTCGTCGCGGACGAACCGCATGACCTGGTATCGCAAGCGTGCGCCAGCCAAGGCGGCCTGTTGCGCGGCCAATTCCTCGCCCAGTACCGTTCTCAGGAAATTTTCCTCGCTGCCGATCATCGGGCCGATTTGCGCGCCCCCTTGATAGCGCGCCTGCCTGCGTGTGGCGGCGGCCAGTACGCCCGCGCTCAGGTCGCGACTGGAATCGAGCTTGAAACCGCTATCGCGAAGGCAAGCGACCAGCATGGCCCAGGCCCCGTCGTCGAGCAGGTCGGCAACCAGCAGGCTGGCGCCGGGGCGGAGGGTTCTCGCCGCGCTGTCGATAAAGGCGGACGGCAGCTGCAATTCCCGCAACACCTCGATCGCCAGGATGACATCCTGGCTGGCGGCCGCCTGGGGCAAGCCGGAGACATCGGCTACTTGCCAGCGGATTTTCAGCCGGCCGAAACGCTTGCGACAGGCAGCGATCTGCTCCGGCGACAGGTCAATGCCGATCAACCCGGCCGGAGAATGCCTGGCGGCGATCGCCGCCAGCGTGCCACCGCGCCCGCAACCGGCGTCGAGGATGTGGCGGCCGTCCAAAGGCGTGTCGCCGATGATTTCCCACAGCAATCGCTCGTGCATGGCGCGCGCGCTTGAATCGACGCCCGGCGCGGCATAGCCACGATTCATGAAGTCGAAACGCGCCCCCGCATCCAGCGCCGTCGCCAGGTCGTTGAGGCGCGCATACACGAGTCGTGTCAGCATGACGCCGTCCTGCAAGCGCGCATTGGAAGCCGTCATAAACCGGCCTCGACGATCATGCCCGGGCCAGTTTCTCGCTTGCCATCTGCATCTATCTCCGCTTCCGACGCCATACCGGCCATCGCCTTGGCGTACAAGCGCGGTGCCAGTACCGCGCCCGTGAATGCGAGCGCGCTGGTGATGATGAAGGTAGCGCCGTACCCCAGCCTGGATGTCGCCCAGCCCGCGGCCAGACCGAAGACCACGGCGCAACAAGCGTCGGTACATTGCAATAGTGAATAATCGGTACCCGCCTGTGTTGGCGACGCCCAGTCCATCATGATGGAGTACAACACCACAAAACCGAGCGACATGGTGGTGCAGAACAGCAGGAACACGGATGCCAGCAATATTTTCCCATGCCAGCCCTGGCTTTCCATCAGCAGATAGGCAAGTTGCAGCGAGAGATGCGCGATCAGGCTCGCTTTGAGCATGCTTGCACGCCGATACCGCTTCAGCAGTATGCCGCCCAGCAAAGCGCCGACGACACCGGCTGTGGCGACACCGGCGCCCGACAGCAGGCCGATCTCCACCACCGCGAAGCCCCGGTCGACCAGATAGGTCAGCATGATGGCGGTGAACCAGCGCAGCGACGCCTGACAACTGATAATGGTCGCCATGCCCCAGCGTATCGATGACCGGCGCCAGGCGGCCTTCAGACTGGGGGTTGTCGCGACGACGGGCACCACCGGTACGATGCGTCGACGGCGCAGCCACCATGCGGGCAGGCCGCACAGCGCCACCAGCGCGGCAAGACAACGGATGCCGCTCTCCCAGCCCAGATAGCCGACGGCGGCGACCAGCATGCCGCCGCCGAGTATGTAACCCAGATAGCTACCGCCGATCTGCATGCTGTTGCCAAGCCCGCGCTGCGCACCAGGCAGCGCTTGTATCGCCATGCCGTCGACAACGATGTCCTGCGTGACCGATGCGACCGTCAGTATCAACAGCAAAAGCAGGATGGCCGATAATGACGATTCGAGCGGCAGCAAAGTCAGCACCAGCACGCCTAGCAACAGGAACAGCTGGAAATGTTTCGCCCAGCGCAGGCTTTGTTCGGGTTGGCCGGCCGTCAGACGGTCTATCCGCGACGCCCACAAGAATTTCAGGGCGCTGGGCAGGAATAACAGTGACAGCAAACCGATCTTGTCCAGACCGATGCCGCGGGCGCGCAACAGCACGGGCAAGCCCTCATGCACCAACCCGCTCAATAGCCCCTGGGTGGCATACAGGCCGCCCAGGGTGGCGAGCAGACCACCGCCCGCGATGCTCGCGCCCACTTTTTTCATCATAGTTGCGCTTGCAGGCGTAAGCCGACCGCGCGTCCACGGTTGTATTGTCCGAAATTACCCAATGGCCCGAACGAGAAGGCGTAGCTGGCGACGACGCGGTCGGTGACATTGTCCACATACGCGGTCACGCTGACGCGTTTGTTGAGCTCCCACCGCAGCGAGGTATCGAGCAAGGTGTGGGTGGGCTGACGCAGGGTATTGGCCGTGTCGAACCATAAGTCGCCTGTATAGCTGAGGTTGGTGTTCCAATGCAGCCAACCGGCGCCCGCCATCTGGAAGCGCAGCTCGGTGCCCGCGCGCAGGCTCAATGGCACCACATAGGGAACCCGTTTGCCGTTCAAATCCGCATTGCCGGCGGGGGCATGGTAGTTTTCTATCGTGCTGTGCGTCCGGCTGGCGCCGCCGCGCAGACTGAAGTTTGGCGTGGCAGCAAAAGCGGCGTTGATTTCCACGCCCCGGGTCCTGGCGTCGCCAACATTGGTCAGCATCTGGAACGGACCGGATTGCACAGGCGCCTGCAAATCGCGAGTCTGGCTGCCGAAGAGCGTGCCCTCCAGCCGCAAACGGCTATCCATCAACTCTGCCTTGAAGCCCGCCTCGACGTTGCGTATGGTTTCTGCGTCGTAAGGAATGCCACCGGCGGTATTTTCCGCGACACGGTTATACCCGCCAGCCTTGTAGCCTTCGCTCACCAGGCCATAGACACGCCAGGCGGGTGTCCATTGATAACCCAGCGCCAATTTGGGACTGACATGACTGAAACGCTTGTCCGCGACGAAAGACAAGGCCGCCGGCCCGCTACGCTTGAAATCAATGTCGGCCTTGTCCCTGCCATAGCGCAAGCCACCGGTCAGATCCAGACGCTCATCGAGATGCCAGACCGCTTCGCCAAAAATGGCCGTGGAGGTGACCGTGGATGCGCTTTTGCTGGGGCCGGGAAACAGGAAGGCCGGCACGGTCGGCACCGCCACACCACGCCAGCGCTCGAAATCCTGTTTCTCGTAGTACAGGCCGACGACGCCGTCGACCGCGCGCGCGCCACCGCTGGTGGCCAGGCGCAGCTCCTGGTAATACGTCTTTTGGTTTTCCGGGTCGGCATTGCCCGTGGTGAGCACGCGGTCGAGTTTGCGGTCCTGATAGGAACTGCTGGACGTCAGCTTCCAGCCGTCCATGAAGTAAGTGATGCCAAGCCCGACCTGGCCCACGCTACGGCCCAGCGCTGGTTCGGCGAAGTCGAAGGGGGTCGGGGCGATGGCACGGCGATCTTGCAAGGGAAAGGACTGGAAATACTCGTCGTGCGCGCTGTAGCGGTCACGACTGACAGTCAGCATGGCATCGAGGTTGCCGCCGATGGGGGCCCAGCGCAACCGCGCGCGCCCCAGCGCCTCATGGCTGGAATCGAGGTCGTCGGCGCCATTGGCCGCCCGCAACCGCCCCGGATAGCGGTCGGCATACACATTGATGTCGCCATACAGCGTGTCCTTGATCAGCGCACCGCCTGCCATGACGCCGAGGCGGCGCGCCATATTGCTGACATCGAGACTCAATTGCGCCTTGCCGGTGTTGTTCGGCTGGTCGGTAATGATGTTGATGACACCGCCCTGGGCGGAACGTCCATACAGGCTGCCTTGCGGGCCTTTCAATAGTTCGACCTGGGATATGCCGGTCAACGGCTGCGCGAAGTAAGTCATGTCCTGCGGTATGCCATCGACATACACCGTCACCGCCGGATTGTAGAAATCGATCGCGGGGGCGCCGCGCATGGTGAACAGTGAATACGCGCGCGTGCTGCGTGGCAGAACCGTCAATTCGGGAAATATCTTGCCCAACTCATCCGTCCGCACGACACCGGCCGCATCCAGGCGCGCCGACGTGGCGACCGAACTGGCGGCGTCCGGCGCCGCCCCGGTGGCATCGAGCTTGGTCGAGGTCACCACCAGTTCAGACAGAACACGCTCATCGGGCTGCTGCGCGGCCGCCTCGTTCGACATTCCACTCGCACCCAACACACCGCCTGCCAGCAATAGCCCAGGCAAATAGCTCGACTTCATTACCCCTCCTCTTTGATCAGTGCTTGCAGTATCCACGGCTATAAACGGGCGCACTACCGCGATCAGTGCGAAAAATATCGCGTTCGGTACTTTTGATTGATAACTATTCGCATTTACAAGATATTCATATGCTAATGCGCGCAACACATAAGCCCACTCGGCACACCGACAGGTTCCTGTCCATGCCAACGGATATAGAGGTAATAATGACCAACATCCCCGCGATCCCTTTACATCAACACACCACCCTGGTTGACTGGCTGGAGCATCACGCAAGCCACCAGCCCGGGGCCGAGGCCTTGTGCTTTACCGGACAGCGCAGCGACGGCATCGATGATGTTCGTCTCACTTACGCCGCCTTGTCGGACCGTGTAAAGCGCTGCGCCGCCGGTCTGCTGGTGCATGCGGAGCCCGGCGACAGCGCCCTGATCCTGTTGCCGTCCGGGATAGACTATGTCGTCGCGCTGCTGGCCTGTTTTTACGCGGGCGTGGCCGGCGTACCGGTCAACTTGCCGGGCGCGGCCAGGATCAAGCGCGTGCTGCCGAAACTAGGGGATATCACACGCGACTGCCGGCCCTCCCTGGTCATCAGCAACGCGCAGGTGGCTTTAGCCAGCGGCAGCGACCTGCAAGCCTTCGCCGATGCGCATGAACTACGTTTGCTGCGACTGGAAGATCTGCAGGATCGGCCCGCCCAAAGCTGGTGCCGCCCGCCGATCGATGGCGCCTCGCTGGCCTTCCTGCAATACACATCGGGGTCGACCGGCCAGCCCAAGGGGGTGCTCAACCGGCATGGCCCGCTGCTGCATAATCTGGAATTTTTAGGCCGGCTGACGGCGGTCGACACCCGTCCGGCCGACGCGACGGTCGTCGCCAGCTGGTTGCCGCTGTTCCATGATCTCGGTTTGATCATGGGCATACTGCTGCCGCTGGCGTATGGCGCCCGCGCTGTCTACATGGCACCGATGGCCTTCGCCGCCGATCCCTTGCGCTGGCTTGAACTGGCCACGCGTGAACGGGCGACCGCCCTGCCCTGTCCGTCTTTTGCGCTGCGCCTGTGCGCCGACGAGGCCAAAGCCGCCGCGCCACGCCTGGCGACCATCGACCTGGCGTCGGTAACTTGCCTGATGCCGGCGGCCGAGCCGGTATTAGCGTCCCAAGTGGAAAGTTTCCATGCCATTTATTCCGCGCGCGGCTTGCGGCGCGACGCCATCAAGCCCGCCTATGGCCTGGCCGAGGCGACGCTGCTGGTGGCCGCCCGGGTCGATGACGACATCCCGTATTTCATCGACGTCGACAAGACGGCACTGGAACGCGGGCAAGCGCTCGTTCGCCCCGCCGATGAGGACAAGGCGGCCGCCGGTTGGCGTCGCTATACCAGCAACGGCAACGACTTCGGCGGCCAGGATGTCCGCATCGTCGATCCGGAAACCCGTGCGGCGCTGGCCGACGACCTGGTTGGCGAAATATGGATCAACGGACCGGCTGTCGCCGGCGGCTACTGGAACAAGCCGGACCTGAACCGCGAGATCTTTGGCGCCAACATCGCCGACACCGCCGGCACCGGAACCCACGCGGCCGACTGCAAGCCCTATCTGCGCACCGGCGACATGGGCTTCATGCACCGGGGGCATCTATTCGTCACCGGCAGACGGAAAGACATGCTGCTGTTCCGCGGCCAATGCCATTACCCGAACGATATCGAGGTCACCAGCGGCCGCAGCCATGAAGCGACTGTCCCGGAAAGCGGCGCCGCGTTCTCGATCATGTCGGACGGTGACGGCCCGGAAGAGCTGGTCATCGTGCAGGAGATCCTAAAGCGTACCGATGCCGACTACCAGCAGATCAGCGATGCCATCCGCGCAGCGGTGGCCGAAGAGCACCAGTTGAGCAGCCATGCGATAGTCTTGATACGCAAAGGTACGTTGCCGCGCACCACCAGCGGGAAAGTACGAAGGGCGGCGGTACGCCAGGCCTACCTTGACGGCGGCTTGTCCGCTTTGCACCAGCACGCGCTCGATGCGCGCCACGCGCCGGCGCTATCCGGCACCGCCTTGCCGGACATCTTGCGCTCGCTGCCGTTGGCGCAACGTCATCTTCGGCTGCGCGATTGGCTGGCGAACGAAACGGCCGCCATCCTGGGGACGGTCAGCGCCAGGGCGATCAACCCCGAAGCGAGTCTGTTTAACTATGGACTCGATTCGATGTCGGCGGCACGCCTGGTGACGACTGCCGCGAAGGCCAGCGGTCTGACGCTGCCGGACAGCCTGCTGTTCGACCAGCCAAGCCTGGCGCAACTGTCGGTATGGCTGCAGCGGTCCATGGTTGAACGGGGACATCTGCCGCCGGCGGCAGATGCCGCTTCGTCCACGCATCCCACGTGCGCGCGCGCTGTTGACGCGGACACCCCCACCGTTCCCGCGGCAAACAAAGTGGCCATCGCCGTCATCGGCATGGCGTTCCGTCTGCCTGGCCAGGACGGACAGGACGCCAATACCGATGCCGCGTTCTGGGACATGCTGGAGCAAGGCGGTTGCGCCATTCGCCCGGCTCCCTCGGAACGTTTCCGCACCCGCGAGGACATCCCCGGTTTTGGCGCCTATCTGAACCATGTCGATCAGTTCGACGCCGCCTTCTTCGGCATGTCGCCGCGCGAGGCGATGAATACCGATCCGCAGCAGCGCCTGTTGCTGGAGGTGGCCTGGCACGCGCTGGAAGACGCGGGGCTGCGTCCCGCCGCCCTGCGTGGCAGCGACACCGGCGTCTTTGTCGGCATCGGCACCGGCGACTATGGCCACCTGCCCTTCATCAGCGGCGACCCCTCGCATTTCGACGCGTATTGGGGCACCGGCACCTCGTTTGCCGCCGCCTGCGGCCGCCTCTCCTTCAGCTTTGGCTGGGAAGGCCCGTCCATGGCGGTGGACACCGCCTGCTCGGCCTCGCACAGCGCGCTGCATCTGGCGGTACAAAGCCTGCGCGCGCACGAATCCGGCTTGTCGCTGGCCGCCGGCGTGAAATTGCAATTGCTGCCCGAAGTGGACCTTGTATTGCACAAGGCCGGCATGCTGGCGCAGGACGGTCGTTGCAAGACGCTCGACGCCAGGGCCGATGGTTATGTGCGTGGCGAAGGTTGCGCCGTACTGGTACTGAAACGTCTGGCCGACGCCGTGGCCGACGGTGACGCCATCCGCGCGGTCATCCGCGATACGACGGTACGCCAGGACGGCGCCGGCAGCAGCCTGTCCGCCCCGAACGGCGCCGCCCAGCAACGCCTGCTGGCGCTGGCACTCAAAAAAGCGGGATTGACGCCGGCCGACATCGACTACATCGAGCTGCATGGCACCGGCACCCGCCTGGGCGACCCGATAGAATATCAATCCGTCGCCGATGTTTTCCGTGGCCGCGCCGCCGACGACCCTTTATGGCTGGGCTCAGTCAAGACCAATATCGGCCATCTGGAAGCGGCCGCCGGGGCCGCCGGACTGGTCAAGACCATCCTCGCGATCGAACGTGGCAAATTGCCGCCGGCGGTTGAATTGCATGAAGTCAATCCGCTGATCGATCTGGATCTCATTCCGGCGCGCGTGCCCGGACAAACCATCAACTGGCCAGTGCGCCAGCCCTTGCGGCGCGCGGGCGTGACGTCGTATGGTTTCGCTGGAACCATTGCCCATGTTTTGCTGGAACAGGCGCCGACCTCGCCTTCGGCCCGAACCTCCGCGCCGACGACCGCGCCGCAACTTTTCCTGCTATCGGCGCGCTCGGCGGAATCACTGCGCCGGCTGGCATCCTGCCATGTGGAAAATTTGACCGCCTGCGACGACTTGCCGGCGCTGGCACGCGGCATGGCGCGGCAACGCGAACACCATTGCATGCGCGCGGCCGTGCTGGCATCGAGCCGCGAAGAGCTTGCCTCGGGCTTGCAACGCTTATCGGCGTCCGGACCTACCGCGGCGGAAGCGACGCGCAATCCGCGCGTGGGCTTTTTGTTCACCGGCCAGGGCTCGCAATACAGCGGTATGGCGCGTGAGCTATATGCGCAACAACGCGACTTCCGCCTGGCGCTGGACGCGGCGGATGCCGCCCTCGCCGCTCCCCTGGGCATGTCCGTCATCGCCTTGATGCACGATGACGCGCACAACGAGCGCCTGCAACAAACCGCGTTTGCCCAGCCGGCCCTGTTTGCCCTGGGGTATGCGCTGGCCAGAATGTGGCAGGCATTCGGCGTGCAACCGGCGATCGTATTGGGACACTCCATCGGTGAATTCGCAGGCATGGTCATCGCTGACGCGCTGACGCTCGAGCATGCCGCCCATCTGATCGTCAAGCGCGGCGCGTTGATGCAAGCGCTGCCATCCGGCGGGGCGATGCTGGCGGTCCGCGCGACACCGGAGCTGGCAAGGGCCGTGCTCGCCGATGTGCAGGCCGGCCATGCCGACGCCATTGCGATCGCGGCCTTCAACGGTCCGCAAGACGTGGTATTTTCCGGCTCGGCGGCAGCGATCGAGGCGGTTCAGGCCACGCTGGCCATGCAGCAGTCGCATGTGCGGCCGCTACCGGTATCGCATGCCTTCCATTCCCCCTTGCTGGACCCAATGCTCGACGCTTGGGAGCGCGCGTGCGCGGAACAAGCGATGCAGGCGCCACGCATCGCCTTCTGTTCCAGCTTGACCACGGAATGGCTGGAGCAAGCCCCGGACGCTTTGTACTGGAAAAACCATGCGCGCCAGCCGGTCCGTTTCGACCAGGCCCTGCAACGCGCGGCCGGCGCCTGCGACATTCTGCTGGAGATAGGCCCGAATGCGATTCTCAGTGCCGTGGCACAGCGCAACCAGGCGGCACAACAATGGCCGCATACGGTCACCTGCCTGGCCAGCTTGCGCCGCGCCAGCGGTGACCTTGCCACCATTGGCGACACCTGCGCGGCACTGTACATCGCCGGCCAGGACTTTAACTGGGACCATGTGTTCGCCGGCCAACTGGCGTCGCCACGGCGCTTGCCGCGCTATCCTTTCGAACGCCAAAGCTATTGGCTCGAGTATGACGACGATTCGCCGCGCCTGCCGTTGCAGTTGCAACCGCAACCCAAACGGGCCGCAGCAAGGCCGGTCGACCTCTATACGATGCAGTGGGAGAATTTCACACCGCCTGACAATCAAACGCATGCGCCGCGTTATTTCCTGTTGGGCGGCGACCTTGAACACACGGCCACATTCACCGGCGAGTTGACGGCCGCCGGCGCCTCCACCCATCCATTGACGGCGGCGGAATGGCCGCAAGTGGCCACACAATTGGAGGACGGTGACGTCGTCATTTATCTCGATGGCTGGTATGCACAGGCCGACCACGCCGCGCTGGCCGATCAACATGGGTGGCAACTCACCGAATTCGTCAAGGTATTGCAAAGCCTGCGCAAGACGCCGCGCATCCTGTTGCCGACCAACGCGGGCCAGGCGATCATGGGCACCCCAGGCAGGCCGCTACAAGCCGGTTTGTGGGGCGCGGCGCGGGCACTGGCGCTGGAATATGCCGGCCCACGCTGGCTGATGGTCGACAGCGACGCCGGCTTGACACCACTGGCGTCCGCCTTGCCGTCGCTACTGCCGCTGTTTGGCGAGGAAGAGTCCGTGGCCTTGCGCCAGGGCGTGTGGCTGCATCCGCGCCTCGGGCAAGTCGGTACCGAATCGAATAAAACGAGCACTCCACCGAGGTTGAAACCGAACGGCATTTACCTGGTCGCCGGTGCCTATGGCGCGTTGGGACGCCACGCCACCGACTGGATGGCGACACGCGGCGCGCGTCATCTGCTGTTGCTGGCGCGCCGGGCCGCCCCTTCGGGCTGGCAAGCGCGGCTGGCCTTGTTGCAAGCCCAGGGCATACGCATAACGCATATCGATGCCGATGTGGCGAATGCGGACGACATGGCGCGGGTGTTCGCCCACATCGCCGGTCTGGAACAGGACACTGGCCATCAACTGGCAGGCGTCTTCCACTGCGCCGGCACCAGCCGTTTCAACGATCTGGCGACGATCACGCGGGACGATTACAGCGCGGTCGGCCATGCCAAGATACAGGGCGCGTGGCTTTTACACGAGCATACGCGCAGCCGCGAACTGGATTATTTCGTTTGCTTCACCTCGATTTCCGGCATTTGGGGTTCGCGTTTGCAAATCCCCTACGGCGCCGCGAACGCCTTCCAGGACGCGCTGGCGCGTCTGCGCCATCATCAGGGCTTGCCGGCGTTGGCCATCGCCTGGGGACCATGGGGCGGTGGCGCCGGCATGTCGGAAGTGGATGAAGACCTGCTGCAACTGCTGCGCGCCGCCGGCATCCGGCGGCTGGCCCCGGCCAGGTATCTGGCGACGCTGGATCGGTTGCTGGGCTCGGAACCGTTGACCAGGGACGGCAGTTGCATTGCCGTCGATGTTGACTGGCAGCAATTCGTCCCCTTGTATGCCTTGTACAACCCGGCCAATACCTTTGAACGTTGCCTGAGTGCCAGCCAATCCGATGCGGTCGCCGTAACCACCGCCGATACGTCCAGCGCCCTGCACGCGCTGGACGAGCAGGCGCGCCGGGCAGCGGTGCACGCGTTCGTGATCGCCGAACTGGCGCGCACGCTGCGCGTCGCACCGGCGCAGCTGACGCCGGATGTCCAGTTGCTCAAGCTAGGCATGGATTCGATACTGGTCATGGATTTTTCGCGCCGTTGTGACACCGGACTGGGCGTCAAATGCGCGTTGAAGGCCATCTTCGAGCGCAACACACCGCAAGGCCTGACCGATTACTTACTCGAACAACTGGGCCGGCAGGCGCACGACACCGCCGGCCCGGGCGAGGCGGAACAGATCATTGCCGACCCGGACCACGCCGACGCGCCGTTCCCGCTGACCGAATTGCAGCATGCCTATTGGATAGGTCGCCATAGCCATTACGGCCTGGGCGGCGTGGCTTGCCATGCCTATCTGGAAACCGACGCGCGCGAGGGCCTGGACCTGGACCTGCTCGAGCG
The DNA here is from genome assembly GCF_030397665.1 of Janthinobacterium sp. SUN073. Classification (GTDB taxonomy): domain Bacteria; phylum Pseudomonadota; class Gammaproteobacteria; order Burkholderiales; family Burkholderiaceae_D; genus Janthinobacterium. The sequence continues at coordinate 359,560 of NZ_JAPUBT010000003.1, forward strand.
TTGCTGGAATATCCTGGTTGCCCGCCATGGCGCGCTACGTTTGGTCATCGCCGAAGACGGCCGGCAGCGCGTGTTGCCTCACGTGCCAGCATATCGCATCCATGTCGCGGACCTGGCCGGCGCCGATCCAGCCACCGCGGAGGCGCATTGCGCCGCGTGGCGCAACACCATGTCGCACCAGGTGATGGACGCCGCGCGGTGGCCGTTGTTCGACCTGCGCGCCAGCCGCCTGCCCGCTGGCGCGGTCCGTCTGCACATCGGCATCGACATGCTGATCAATGATGCCACCAGCGGCCAGATCATCTGGGAAGAACTGACGGCGCTCTACCGGGCCAAAGCCGATAGGCAAGCGGCGGGATTGTTGCCCTTCCAGATATCTTTCCGAGATTATGTGCTCGCCAAATACGTCCATAGCGGCCAACGGCGCGCCGAACGCGCCTCGGCCGAGGCCTTCTGGCTCGAACGTATTGCTTCGCTGCCGCCGGCGCCGCAGCTGCCGTTACGGCAGGATGCCTTGCGCCAGGCCAGCCCGACTTTTTCACGCCGCCAGCAGCAGCTGCCGGCGCCACTGTGGCAAAACCTGCGCGACCACGCGGCGCAAGCCGGCTGCACACCGGCGTCGTTGCTGATCGCCGTTTTCGCCGAGGTGCTGGCGGCCTGGAGCGCAGAACCGCAGTTCACGCTGAACCTGACAATTTTTGACCGTCTGCCATGGCATGCCGACGTCCCGCGCCTGCTTGGCGACTTCACCGCCGTCACCTTGCTGCCACTCGATTGCAGCGAGGCTCTGCCATTCGGCCAGCGCGCCGCCGCCGTCAATGGCGCCGTGCTCGAACATTTGCAGCACCGCGCCTTCAGTGCCGTCGATGTGATGCGTGAATGGAACCGTGGCCGTGAACGCCAGGACGCCATCGCCATGCCCGTCGTTTTCACCAGTCAGTTGGGGATGAACGACCCGACCAAGGGGACGGCGGCCGGAGGCGCGCTCGGCGACGTGATCTACGGCATCAGCCAGACGCCGCAAGTCTGGCTGGATCACCAGGCATGCGAACTCGATGGCGCGCTGGTTTACAACTGGGACGCCGTCGACGCCTTATTCCAGCCCGGCACGCTCGACGCCATGTTCGACGCCTATCATGGCTTGCTGCAAAAGCTGGCGACGCAGCCGCATGCGTGGCGGGAGCCATTGCCCGCATTAATGCCACCGGCGCAGCAAGCGCAGCGGGCGATGGTCAATGCCAGCGCGGCGCCCATGCCGGAGCGCTGCCTTGATCAACTGTTCTTTGAGCAGGCCCGGCGCGCGCCGCAAGCGGTGGCCCTGATCGCCCATGAACAGCAATGGTCTTACGCGGACTTGGCCGACTGGTCATTGCGCCTGACGAACGCGGTGCTGCGTCATGGCGCGCAACGTGGCGACCGCGTCGCCGTCGTCATGCGCAAGGGGCCCGAGCAGGTGGCCGCCTGCCTGGGCATCCTGGCCGCCGGCGCCGTCTATGTGCCGGTGGATGCCGATGTGCCCGCTGCGCGCCTGCAGGCGATACTTGAGGGCAGCCGTATAAAACTGGTGCTGACACAAGCCGATTGCCTGCCGATTGTGCAGGAAATGTGCGCCGGCCGCGGCGCCGACGTGCTGGACGCCGGCGAGGGCGCCGCGCAAGCCTGGCCCGCCAGCGCGCCGCCGGTCGAACGCGCGGTGGCCGATCATGCCTACGTGATTTATACCTCGGGCTCCACCGGCGTCCCGAAAGGGGTGTTGATCGATCATCGCGGCGCCGTCAACACGGTATTGGACATCAATCGCCGCTTTGATGTCGGCCATGCCGATCGTGTGCTGGGCTTGTCTTCACTGTATTTCGATTTGTCCGTGTACGATCTGTTCGGTATTTTTGCCGCCGGCGCCGCGCTGGTCCTGCCCGCCGCGAGCGGCACGCGTGACCCTGGGCATTGGCTCGATTTGCTGCTGCGCCACCGCGTCACGGTCTGGAATTCGGTCCCGGCGCTGCTTGAGCTGTTGCTCGATGAAGCCGAAGCCGCAGGCGCGTCGCTGCCCGGCCTGCACCAGGTGTTCCTGAGCGGCGACTGGATCGCGCTGGGCCTGCCGGCCCGGCTGCGTGCCCGGGCGCCGCAGGCGAGGCTGGTGGCCATGGGCGGCGCGACCGAAGCGTCGATCTGGTCCAACTGGTTTATCGTGCCTGAGACCTTGCCGCCACAATGGCGCTCCATCCCCTACGGCTATCCGCTCGCCAATCAATACTATCGCGTGCTGGACGCGCGTCTGCGCGATTGCCCCGACCACGTCAGCGCCGACCTGTACATCGGCGGCGCGGGCTTGGCCGTGGCGTATGAAAACGACGCCGCCAAGACGGCGGGCAGTTTCATCATCCACCCGGTACACGGTGAACGGCTGTACCGCACCGGCGACCTGGCCCGTTACTGGGGCGATGGCACGCTGGAGTTTCTGGGCCGGCGCGACTTCCAGGTCAAGATCGCCGGCAACCGCGTAGAGTTGGGCGAAATTGAAAGCGCCCTGCTATCGCACCCCGGCGTGCGCGACGCCGTGGCCGACGCGGTCGGTCCCGCACGCGGCAACAAACGGCTGGCTGCCTGGGTCGTGCCGAATGCCGGCGACACCAGCCTGTACGATGCGATCGGCGGCAACCCTGTAGCGCATGGCGAACGCTGGGAACTCGCCGGACAGGCCGCGCTGCGGGTATTCACTTCGCCCGGCGCGCCGCAGCTTGAACGGCTCGAGCGCTTCTGGGCCTTGATGGAGCATGCTGGACGATGCATGATGCGCGACACCTTGCTTGCCGCCGGCCTGACGTCTGCCGGCCACGACACGGATCACATGCTGCGTGTGCTCGCGCCCGCGCCGGAGCTCAAAGTGCTGGCACAACGCTGGTTGGACACACTGAATGTACAGGCATCCTATGACAGCGACGCCGCGTGGAACGGTCTCATACCAGACGCGCTCGACTTTGGTTTGTCCCGCACTGTACTGCAACGTCTTCGTTCGGGCGCCAGCCAAAGGCTGGAAGTGCTGCGCGGCCAGGCCAGCGCGCTGGAGGTGTTTTATGGCGCCGACGCTACCCTGGCCCCGGAACAGATGACACGCATGAATCCCCTGTCCGCTCTGTGCACCGATGCGCTGGCGGCCGCCATCCGTAGTGTGGCGCAACATCATGGGCGCGCCGTACGCATACTGGAAATCGGTGCGCGCAGTGGCGCCTCGACGCGCGACTTGCTGGCACAGCTAAGCGATTGCGCGCTGGACTATACGCTGACCGACCCCGCGCGCAGCCTGGTCGAGCAGGCCGAACAAGCGTTTGCCACCCGGGACGCCTATCCTTTACACACCATCCATTGCAGCGTATTCGAGCATGAGCGGGCGGCGGCGCCCCAGGGGATGCCGGAACATGCATTTGATCTGGTCATCGCCTTCAATGCCTTGCACCGCAGCCGTGATATCGGCGCGCTGTTGCGCCGCCTGCGCGCCTTGCTGAACGTGGGTGGCATGCTGCTGGCGCCGGAAATCACGCGTAACAGTGATTTCCAGTTGGCGACCGTCGCCTTGCTGGAGGGTGGGTACACCCAATTCGCAGACAGTCGCAAGGAAAACGGCCTGGCGCTGTTACCGGAAGACGCGTGGCGGGCTGAATTGACCCGGGCGGGCTTTGTGGCAAGCGCCGCCTCCGGCGTCGCCGACAACGCCGGCATGCATTTGCTGGCGGCGCGGCAAGCCGACAACGTACTCAGCTTCGCACCGCGCCGTCTGGTCGAGCATCTGGCGACCTTGCTGCCGGCGTACATGGTCCCGCAGACTATCGTGGAGCTCGATGCGCTACCGTTGTCCGCCACCGGCAAAGTCATGCGCCAACAACTGCCACGTCCGGAAGCGGGCTGCCCGCGCCGCGCTAGCGGACGCGCCGGCAATACCGCCGTGCCGCCGGCGACCGACTTGGCCAGGATATGGCAAGAATTGCTGGGTGTTTCAGAACTGCATGGCGACGATGACTTCTTCGACCTGGGGGGCGATAGCCTGATCGCCGTGCGCCTGATCGAAAGAGTGCGCCACGGCCTGAACGCGCACGTCGCCTTGTCGGACCTGTTCGATGCCAGCAACCTGGCCGCGTTCGCGGAAAGAGTCGCGCGCGCCGCGCCATATGAAGACCGCCTGCCGCCATTGCTGCCCGACCCGGATGCGCGCCATGCCCCGTTCCCGTTGACCGACGTGCAGCAGGCGTACTGGATAGGACGTGACGAAAGTTTCGAGCTGGGCGGCGTTTCCACCCATCTGTATGCGGAAATCGAAGTCGAGGATCTCGCGCTGGCCGACCTGGAACGTGGCTGGCAAGCGGTGGTGGACCGGCATGACATGCTGCGCGCGGTGATCAACGCCGACGGCATGCAGCAGGTGCTGCGGGACTTGCCGGCATATCGTATTGCCAGCGATGACTGGCGCCGGGCCAGTGCCGCCGACATCTCGGAAGGGCTGGAAATCATGCGCCTTGCAATGTCGCATGAAGTGTTCGATACCACCCGCTGGCCGCTGTTCACCGTGCGCGCCGCCCGCATGACAGACACCCGCGTGCGCCTGTTTGTCAGCCTGGACAACCTGGTGTGCGATGGGCGTTCCATGCGCACCCTGCTGGCGGAATGGTCGCAATTCGCGCGCCAGCCCGGCTTGCGCCTGACGCCGCTGACGGCGAGTTTCCGCGACTACATCATGCTGACGCAGCAGATGGAGTTGTTGCCGTCTTACCAGCGTTCGCTCGGATACTGGCACGACAAGCTGAGCACCTTGGCGCCCGCCCCGGCATTGCCGCTGGTGCGCTATGCGCCGGAAGACGTATCGCCCCCCCACTTCACGCGGCGCGAAGCGCGCCTGACACCACAAGATACCCAAGCCTTGCAGGCCCAGGCCGCCGCCCACGGGGTCACGGTCAACGCCGTGTTGCTGGCGGCGTATGGCGAGGTACTGGCGAACTGGTCGGCGATACCGCGCTTCACGCTGAACCTGACCTTGTTCAACCGCCCGCCGGTACATGGGGAAATCGATGCGCTGGTCGGCGATTTCACCTCGCTGGTGTTGCTCGGTTTTGATGCCAGCGTGAGCGCCGGTTTCGCCGAACGGGCGGTTTCCATGCAACGCCAGATCTGGGCCGACCTGGAGCATATGCAGGTGTCGGCGGTCCGGGTGCTGCGGGAAGCGGCGCGCCGCGACCGCCGTCTGAACCAGGTTGCCATGCCCATCGTGTTCACAAGCGGACTGGGCGTCGCGAGCGACGGCGCGGCGGAGCTCGACTGGCTGGGTGAATTTGTCTACGGCATCAGCCAGACGCCGCAAGTGTGGATCGATCAACAGGTGGTCGAGCGCGACGGCGCCATGGTGTTCAACTGGGATTCGGTCGATGCGCTCTTCCCCGACGGGTTGTTGGATGAAATGTTCGACGCTTATCACGGCTTGTTGTTGCAGCTGGCGCGTAGCAGCGATACTTGGCGGAGCAGCGTCGGCATGCCGGAAAACCGTTGGCCGGCCACGGCGGCGAAGGCGCCCGGCGATGTGCCGGCCACGACGGCGTCGGACCTGATTGCTGTCGTCGACGACAGATTACTGCGCCTGGTCGGCAGCCGCCTGGCCGGCTTGCTCGGTCGTGCCGACCTGCCGGTGCGGGCCAATTTCTTTGAGCTGGGCGCGACCTCGCTCGATCTGATACGGCTACGTCAGCAATTGCAGGCCGACACCGCGCTGGCAATCGGCATCACCGAGGTGTTCCAGCACACCAGCATCGCCGCGCTGGCCGCGCATTTGCGCAGCCGCGAACAATCGCCGGCGACCGCAGACATTTCCGATGACGGGGCGGCGCAAGCGCGCAAACGCCACCGCCTCGAGCATGGCCGCCGCCGCAAGCGCGACCAGCAATCGAAGGCCTGACAAATCCAAGAAGCAGAGAACCAATCAACGGAATAAGGACAGCCATGAGTACACACAATGAAGTCAACGCCGCGACCGTTCCGGACTATGGCGACAGTATGCCCGTCGCCATCATCGGCGCCGGTTGCCGCATGCCGCGCGCGGCCGATATTTTTGAATACTGGCGTCGTCTGGCGGACGGGGAGGAACTGATCGATTTTTTCGATGCGGAACAGCTCGCCGCCGCCGGTGTCGACCCGGCGCTATTGAAACGCCCCGGTTATGTGCCGGCCGCCGCCGTCGTGGCTGGCGCCGACCGGTTCGATTGGGGTTTCTTCGGCTATTCGCGCCACGAGGCGGAATCCATCGACCCTCAGCAACGACTGTTCTTGATGTGCGCATGGGAGGCACTGGAAATGGCCGGACATGCGCCGGCCGGGTTGGCCGCCAAGGGCGATGAATTGAGAATAGGCGTCATCGGCGCCTGCAAGATGAGCAGCTACCCCGCCGCTTCCTTCGATAAGATGGAAGAAATCGCATCGCCCTCCACCTTTGCCCGCCTGATAGGCAACGACAAGGACTATTTGGCCACCCGCGTGTCCTACAAGCTGGGATTGACCGGGCCGAGCATGACGGTGCAGACGGCCTGCTCCAGTTCGCTGGTGGCGATACATCTGGCTTGTGAGCAAATCGCCAGCGGCGAATGCGATATGGTGCTGGCCGGTGGCGCCGGCATAGGCTTCCCGCAGGAATCCGGTTATGTCCATCGCGAAGGCATGATCTTTTCCCGCGACGGACATTGCCGCCCATTTGATGCCGATGCTGGTGGCACCACAATAGGGAACGGAGTCGGCGTGGTGTTGCTGAAATCACTGGGGCGCGCGCTGGCCGATGGCGACCCGGTACTGGCCATCGTCCGCGGCTCGGCCGTCAATAACGATGGCGCGGGCAAAGCCGGCTACACCGCGCCCTCGCCGGAAGGCCAGGCGCGCGTTATCAGCGAGGCCCTGCTCATGGCCGAGGTCGATCCGGCCAGCATAGGGCTGGTTGAGGCACATGGCACAGCCACACCGCTGGGTGATCCGATCGAAGTGGAAGCCCTGACGCGCGCTTGGCGGCGCCATACCAGCGCCAGCCAGTACTGCGCCCTGGGTTCGGTCAAATCCAATCTCGGTCATCTTGACACGGCGGCGGGTGTGGCCAGCTTCCTCAAAGCCGCCATGGCGCTGCACTTCGGGCAGGTACCGCCCAGCCTGCATTTTGAACAACCCAATCCCGCCATCGATTTCGAGAACAGCCCATTCTTCGTGCCGCAAATGCTCTTGCCATGGCCGGTGGGCAAAGGGCCGCGGCGCGCGGCCGTCAGCGCCTTTGCCATCGGCGGCACCAATTGCCACACGATACTGGAACAGGCCCCGCCACCCGCGGCACCGGCACCGGCGGATAACATGCCGGTACTGCTGCTGCTCAGCGCCCGCAGCGACACCGCGTTGAAAACACTGGCACTGCGCCATGCGTGGCGTCTGTGCGAATTGAGCAGCGACCAGTCGCTGGCCGATTATTGTGCCACCAGCGTTCATCATCGCAGTCTCTACGGTTCTCGCCTGGCCCTGCTGGCGAATGATGTCGACAACCTCATCAGCTTGCTGTACGCCTTTGTCGATGGCGACGGCACAACAACGGCAAAGCCGCAAAACGATGACCCCCATGTCTGGATAGCCGACGCGCTAACGCCTGATGCCGGAAAACAAAGCTTGATCGATTTTGTGACGACGCAGCTTGGCGCCGGACAGCCCGTTTGGGATGGGCATGCTGTTTGTGCCGTTCGGCCTATCACGCGCGCCCTGCTGCCGACTTGCCCTTTTGAGGGTGAACGCTGTTGGTATACGAAGCCGGGCACGGTAGCGACAAGCAACGACCAACACCAGGCATGGCAAGCCATGCGCGATGCCGGTCATCACACGGCGGCCGCATTGGCCGCCGAGCTGGATTTGTCGGCCCTGGCACGCGAGAACGAAGGCGTTGACGCGCTGCATGCGTTCTATGTCGGCCGGGCATTTGCCACGCTGGGCATATTCGATAACAAGGATGAGTGGATGAGTGTGGATGCATGTCTGCGGGTGGCTGGTGCGCCAGCCCGTTTCCATCAACTGTTCGCACGTCTTTTACGCGATCATGCCGATGCTGGTTTGCTGGAAAAGCGTGGCGTCGGCGAGCAAACAAGCTATCGCCACCTGCACGCTGATCGACAGCCAGACCCACAGCCGTGGCTGGGGCTGATGCGCGATTTGGGTTACCGGCAACTGGCCGACCTGGTCGAGCGCACCGGCCCTCGGCTGGCCGACATGCTGGCAGAAAAAGTCGATGCGGTCGGCGTTGTCTTCCCTGGCGCCGCGACCGACGAGGTCGAACATATGTACCAGGACCAGCCCTACTCGGTATATCTGAACCACATCGCCGCCGCGACCGTGGCCGGCATGGCGACGGCACAGGGCCGTCCATTGCGGATACTGGAAGTCGGTGGCGGCACCGGCGGCACCACCCGCGACGTCCTTGCACAATTGCCAGCCGACGCCTGCGAACTCTATACGTTTACCGATCTGGGACCGTTGTTCCTGCAAAAGGCGCGCAAAAAATTTGCTGCCTATCCCTTCATGCGATTCCAGGGTTTTGACATGAATGGACCGGCTGGCGCACAGGGCTTGGCCGCTGGTGGCTATGACCTGATCATCGCGGCCAACGTCCTGCACAACGCCCCCGACCTGCGCGTCATGCTGGCCAACCTGGCCACAATACTGGCCCCCGGCGGCGTGCTGCTGATGCGTGAAATAACCGCGCCGAAAAAACTGTTCGACTTTGTTTTCGGCCCGCTGGTACCCGCATTGAGCGACAGCGAAAAGCGCGATGGCGAACTGTTCGCCAGCCGCATGCGCTGGCAACAGGCGCTGTCGGATGCCGGTTTTTCGCACACCGATGCCATGCCCGCCGAAGACTTGCCCACGCATGCGTTGGGTGAGCAGATATTGCTGGCCCGTCGGCCTGCGACGACAACAAATGTTGCAAGCACAAGCCTGGTCGACCTCGCGCCCGCGAAGCCGGATACAGGCCACTTGCTGACGATCCAGAAACCAACTATCGGCAACATCATCAAAGCCATACTTGCCTGGTTGCCGGAACCGGCCGGCTGCCAGCTGGAGCAAATGCGCTGGCATCTCGACATCGGCGAGGCCCCGGCACCATTGCAAGTGACACTCTCGTTCACCGGTGATCATTTGCGTGCCACGGTGGACGATACTCGTGGCCACGCGCAAGCCTTGCTAACCGCCACTGTCGCACGCCCGCGCGCGCTGCGGCGGCACTACAAACAAGGCGCCGAGGCCATGGGTCTTGAACCGGCCGATGACAGTCTGCTCGACCGGGTCATCAAGGCGTTGAGTGACGACCCCTCCCTGTTCGTTGGCGTCGACAGCCTGTACTGGCCCGCAGCGGCGGAAAGTCCACCAGGCCTGCGCTTGCATATCAGCGAATACGGTGCCGTGGTGTGCGATGCCACCGGTAGGGTACAACTTGATCTGCGCAATCGGCACCTATTGCGCCGCCCTGCCGCCCTGCCATCCCTATGGCGCGGCGAAGGCGATGCTCAATTGTTTGGCTGGCAGTGGCAAAAAATGCCCGCTGCCGGACAAGGCCGGTCATTGCCGCGGCGCGTGCTGTACATCAGCGATGATGGTCAACAGGATTTCAAACGGGCACTGGGTGAAGCCGGCGTCGATTGCGGTTTGCTGCCTGTCGCTGAACTCATGCGGGACAAGGTAACGCTGGTGCGGCGCCTGGAACTGGAAGCGCCGTTTGATACGGTCGTTTATCAACCCGCATCAGTCAACCATCTGTGTGATGCCGTATCGCTGTTTGAGGCGGCGGGTATCACGCCCCTGGTGAACCTGATGTCGGCATTGTCAGCCATGGCGGACGTACCGGCTTTAATCGTCATCAGCCCGCATGCCTACGCAATAACGGCGATGGAGCGATGCGGCGCCTGGCCATCGGCGGGCATGGGCGCATTGCTGGCGGTGGCGCGGCAGGAAATGCCAGCCCTGCACTGCTCGCAACTCGATACCGGCGATGCCGGCGTACAAGAGCAGGTACATGCATTGCTGACATTGCTCGGCGACACACTGCTGAAACAAGTCCCTGTGCTGGCCTTGCGCAATGAAGCTTTATATTGTCAACGCTTGACACCGACAAGTCTGCCTGCGGCGCCTCCCTTGCCTCAAGGCCGACATGTCCTGATCGGCGGCCTGTGCGAGCTGGGACTGGAACTTGCGCACTGGCTGGTCGCCAGCGGTGCGCGCGACCTGATCTGGTTGACACGCCGCGCGCCCGATGCGAAAGAAAAAGCGGCGCTGGACAGCTTGCTCGAACAGGGTGTCACGGTCCATGTTGATTCCGATGCCGATGTCACGGATCCCGAGGCGCTGACGGCAGCTCTGCAGAGACTGGCGGAGGGACCGCCCCTCGGCATCGTTTTCCACCTCGCCGGTGTGGTCAACGATGCGCCCTTGAGTGCCCTGCAGCCGCAGGACTGGGAGGCAAGCATGGCGACGAAGCTGCGCGCCGCATTGCGCCAGCATGCGCTCGAAGTTCGATTGCAACCAGTCATGACGGTGTACTTCTCGTCGGCCGCCAGCGCCTTCGGCCCCGCTGGACAAGGCTCCCACGCGCTGGCCAACGCCATGCTGGAGGGCTTGGCGGAACATCGCAGTCGCGCCGGCCATGACACGCTGGCGCTGGCTTGGGGATTCTGGCGCGAGATAGAAAGCGAGAAACGCCAGGGCTTGGCGGCTCGTCTGGCCGAACGCGGCATGCTGGGCATGTCCAGTGCCCAGGGCTGGGCCTTGCTGGCGGCCGCCATGGGCGGCAATGCCAGCACCTATATGCCCTGCCATGTGGACTGGAATCGTTTTGCGACACAGGCGACACCCGCCCAGCAAGCGCGTTTTGGCGCTTGCTGGAAAAATGATGCGCCACTTGCCGCGGACACGCCGAGACAAATGCCTGCGCAACAGACCAGCACCTCGCTATTGCAGCAATTGCTTCGACACATAGCCGACCTCCTGGGCTGCCCTGTAGAACAGTTAAATGAAGACAGCAAACTGGTACAGATGGGCATGGATTCACTATTAATGCTGGACCTGGCGGAACAACTGAAACAGAAATTCGATTTGACGGTGTCCGCCGACACCCTGTTCAAGGCCGATACGCCCAAAGCCCTGGCGGCGGCACTGCAATCGCAAATGGCCGGGCAGCAGGATCCCGTCGCAGCCCTGTTGCATGCAGAATCCACGGCCGCTTTGCCGGCGGCACAGCGCTATCTTCGAAGCCGCCTGGCAGGCTTGTTGCAATGTGCCGAAGCGGATATGAAAGCCGATACCAAGCTGGTGGAACTGGGGCTCGACTCCTTATTATTTCTGGAGCTGAGCGAAACCATACAGCAAGAGCTGCATGTCAAATTGTCAGCGGAGGTCGCGTTCCAGGGGGGCAGCATCACCGCGCTGGCGCGGATCTTGGTGGACGCACTTCATCCAGGGGTGGATACAAGTCCAAGAACGCCCGCGATGACAGGCTTGCGCCGGGCGCTGCTGGAACTGGAACAGCGAGATGGCGGCTGGCTGGCCAGCAATGGCGATGTGTTGCCGCGACCAAGCTCCACGGAGCACGCGTTGACCGGCCTGCGCAAGTTGCGCTGGCGACTACGCGCCAACGACCTGCCTCAGCAGTTGTATGTGGAGTTCGACAAGCCCGGCGACTTCGACCTCGCGGGCTTTGAACGCGCATGGCAATTACTATTGGCGCGCCACGCCGCGTTACGCACCACCGTCGATGCACAAGCGAATTTGCATGTCACGCCCAAGGCGCCCTACTACGCCGTGCGAGTCAATGATTTGCGTGGCCTGCCGGCCGGGCGCAGCAATGAGGCATTGGCCGAGCTGCGCGAAGAAATGACACATGCGACGAGCGATCTTCAACTTTGGCCACATTTCGACTGGCGCGCAAGCAAAATCAGGCTAAATAATCTGGATCTACTGCGCATACATTTGCGCATGGATACGACGTTGACCGATATAGAAAGCTTCCGTATCATGCTGCGCGAGCTGCATTTGTGGGTGCTGGATCCGCTGCGACGTTTACCTTCTTTGCAATTCAGTGCCAATGATTATTATGCATGCGAACAGGCACTCGCGACGACCACCATTTACGCAAAGCAGTTGGCAACGTATGGCAAGCAGCTCGCCGGGCTGCCACCCGGCCCGTCACTGCCACGGCATGTTGGCGGAATCACATCGGATGGATACGTTGCGGTATGGCGCGATGCCTTGCCGCGCACCGACTGGCTGGCACTGAAAGCGACCGGCGCACAAGCGGGCTTGACCGGCACGGCTGTCATGCTGGCGGCGTATGCCACCGCCATCGCCGCCTGCTCAGAGCGATCACACTTCAGCCTGCGGCTCGATTATCCGGACCGCAAGCCCCTGCATGCGCAGATCGGCAACGTGATGCTCGATGCCAGCGACACGGCCATGATCGGCTGTCATGCCGACGCCGCCAGTTTCATGGCGCTGGCGCATGCTTGCGATGCCGCGATCCAGCAACGGCTGGACGCCGACGTGGTCGATGGCGCCAGTGTAATGGCTGCCTATCGCACAGCCGGAACGGATCGTCCCGCTTTTTCGGCTGTTGCCATGACCAGCTTGCTGGGCGTGCGTACCACGTATGCCATCCCCGAAACATCGGACCCTTTGCTCGGCATGCCAGCCCATGAAACCGCGACGCAACCGGGCACGGCCCTGCACTTCCAGGTACTGGAGGAAGAAAGCGCACTGCTGTACAACATCGACCTGCATACCGCATTCTTGCCCCAGGAACTGGGTAATACGCTGATGCGTCATCTCGGCACAATTCTGCAAACATTGGCCGCATCGCCAGCCGCCTGGACCACCGCGCCCAAAGAATTGCTGCGGGAAAGCAAAGAGGTGAAGCATGGGTGAATTGCTGAATGTAGTCGTCTGCGGCACCCGCTTTGGCGAGCATTATCTGGCCGCGCTTCACGGCGGCCAACATCCATGGCCTGCCCGGCCCCCGCATTTGCCGCGCTATCGTCTGGCCGGTATCGTCGCGCGTGGCAGCGCGCGTTCGCTGGCACTGGCTGACAAGCTGGGCGTTCCGCTGTACACGGAGGTGGCGCAACTCCCAGGCAATATCGATATCGCCTGTGTCGTCGTGCGCAGTGCCATCGTCGGTGGCGACGGTTCGTCGCTGGCGCGCGCCCTGCTGACGAAAGGGATGCACGTGTTGCAGGAACATCCGGTACATCCGACCGATATCTTGCGTCTGCGCGCGCTGGCGGCCGAACATGGCAAGCGCTATCACGTCAATACTTTTTACCCTCATCTGCCCGCGGGACAGCGCTTTATCGATTATGCAAAACGTAGTGCGACACAGCGCCCGCCCGCTTTCATCGAAATCACCACCAGCCTGCAATTGCTGTATTCCAGCCTCGACATCGTTTTCCGCGCCCTGGACAACGCCATTCCCTTTTCTTGCACCGAACCCCTGACTGTGCCTGGCGCTCCGGCCGATTCCACCGCCCCCTGGCCTTTCCGTGCCATACAAGGTTTGATAGGCGGCGTGCCGTTTTCACTCAATCTGCAAACCTGGCTGGACCCGCATGACCCGGACCACCATAGCCTGGTGATGCACCGCATCGCGATCGGCGGCCCGGAGGGCAATGTCTTGCTGGCCAATAGCTACGGGCCGGTCGTCTGGAGCCATCCCATCTACGCTCCCGATTATGGACGCGACGATGACCGCTCTTCCTACCTTCTCGCGCCGGAGCAATTTTCCGAAAGTCGCTTCAACCGCCAGCCGACAGCGACGGTGTTTGGCAAACCGCAGGGTCCCAGCCTCACAGAGGCGGCGGTCCATGATTTTCCATGGGCGATCCATGCCGCGCTTGATGAGTTGATCAATGCGGATGCACCGGTCCATCAAGACCAGTGGTGGCGCACCCATGGCGATGCCTGGCTCGGCATCATGCGTGCTGCAGGGCCCGCGCAGATGGCGAGCCGGCCGCCGCCGCCGCCCCCGTATCCGGACCCCATTCACTACGCCAAGGAGTGCCAGTCATGAACCACGCCACAACGCCATCCCACGCGGCGACACTGGACCGCAACCGCAAGGCCTATGCAAGCCTGGCGGAAGTGCTGGAAAATGCAGGTCTGACAGAACACGCGCTGTTCCTGAACTGGGGCTATGCGCCGCAAGCCGGCCTGCCCGACTGGGCCAGCCACACCTTGCCGGCGGGTGAAACCGGCCTCGCGCAGGCGCGCCTGATATTGGAAGTGCTGGGCGATACCCCGTTGGCGGGCAAACGCGTGCTCGATGTCGGATGTGGCCGTGGTGGTGCGTTGGCCCTGCTGGCGCGCTTGTACCCCACCGCGAATCTGATCGGGGCCGACCTGAGCGCCGCCAACATCGCCTATTGCCGCAAGCGGCACCAGCACGCGCGCTTGCGTTTCCAGGTGGCGGACGCCTCGCGCCTGCCCTATGCGGACCAGAGCGTGGAGGTGTTGTTCAATCTTGAATCCTCGGGTGCTTATCCTGATCTACCTGCCTTTTTTTCCCATGCGTATCGCGTACTAAAACCTGGCGGCCGTTTTTGCTATGCCGACGTGCTGGCAAGCGATACCGTTGGGTCCATACGCCAGGCATTGCTGCAAACCGGCTTCGCGCTGGAGCGTGAGCGCTCGGTCGGCCGGCAAGTGTGTGCCGCCAGGACCGCTAGTCCGGTAGGTCTATGGGCGCGCTTGAACAAGGCGTTGGAGGCATTGAATAAGCCAGACTTGCGTGCCGATCTGGAACGTTACCTGGCGCAGCCCGCATCCGGCCTGTTTCATGCGTTACAGGATGGGCGGGCCGATTACCATATCTTCCATTTGCGGCGCCCCGAGGGGCGATCCGGCGAGGTCAGCCACGAGGTTGCGGCACACCTGACCGGGCGTTCGGCCAGACTGGACAAATTGGAAGATCCTGTTGCGCCGGCCTCGCCAGCCGCAGACTGGTTCCCTTTCACGAAACCGGACGCCACCACCGGCCGTAACGTTTTCGCACTACCCTATGCCGGCGGCGGGGCGTCGGTCTATCGTCAATGGCGGTTGCCGCAACGTGACAACGGACCTGGCTGGCAGGTATGCTCGCTTCAGTTGCCAGGGCGTGAAACCCGCCTGACAGAAACCGCCATCACCGAAATGGATATCATGGTGGATCAGATAGTTGCCGCGATTGCGCCCTACACCCATCTGCCTTGGGCCTTGATAGGATGCAGCCTGGGTTGCAAGATCGCCTTTGAGGTAGCGCGCCGTTTTGAACATATGGGACAAAAACCGGCATTGCTATTCTTGATGGCTTGTCCCGCCCCCAGCCTGCCGTTGAAACGCCGCGTATCGGCATATAACGATCATGATTTTGCGGGAGAAGTCAGGCACTTGGGCGGTACGCCAGCGGAAATCATGGCCGATGCGGAAATGATGCGCGCCATCATGCCCATACTGCGCAGCGACAGTGCTCTGGCGGAAGGTTATACGGCCTCACCCAACGAGCAGGTCCTTAGCCCCATGCTCATGGTTGCCGCCAGTGACGACCACTTGGTCACCGTGGAAGAAGCTCGGCGTTGGGGACGTCACGCCGGTGCGGGATTCGATTGGCGGATGGTCGATGGCGGGCATTTCTTCTTGCGCCAGCGCCGGGTTGAGTTGATGGGCTGGTTGGCCGATGCGTTGACGAAAAACGAAAATACCGCGCGCTCCGGGGACTTGCTGTGCCAGTAGCCGCGTGTCCAAGCAAAATGGAAGATATCAGTTTGGCTGGGGACGAAGTACTCGTGATCCTCGCGCGGCGTCATCTGGCGGGCAACATGAGGCTCCAGCGCTTGAGTCCTGAAGAAATAGCCCGCTACCACGCATATGTATTGGAAGCCGACCGGCAACGGCATTTGCTTGCACATGGGCTAAAGCGGCAGTTGCTTGCGCGGTTCACGGACGCAGCTCCGGAAACTTTGCAATTCCGCACCGGACATGCGGGCAAGCCCGCTTTGTCTTGCGAAGAAATCCATTTCAATCTATCTCACAGTGGTGACTGGGTGGCACTCGCTTTCAGTGCCGGTCACGCGGTCGGTATCGATGTGGAGCAGGCAAGAAACCTGGAGTATCAGAATTTGCTGACGCTAATCGCGCACCCGCAAGACGATCCGCTGTTCGCTCATGAGTCCCCCGTCCAGGCCTTCCTGTCGAACTGGAGCATGAAGGAAGCCGTGACCAAATGCCTTGGGCTGGGCTTGTCGATGCCATTTACCTCGTTATGGCTCAATCATGGTGGGAATGCCGATTTCACCTGCACAGGAAAAGATGGTACCTGGCACGGCAAGCATTTTATCCGCGATGATACCCATATCGCTGTTGCGGTTCCTGGCATCCGTGGTGATACGCGATTCCGGATGATGGAGATCGGGCAAGCGTGTCTGCGCCGGCTCTGATATGCCAAATCAACGAAGCCGCGGAAACAACGCCAGCGACCAATGTCGATACTGTTATCCCCGTCACACGGCGTGCAAGGTCGGATCAAATATTTTGGCTCTGTCATCGGTAAGTAGGGTAAATGCCGGAATCTTCCTTCGACAGTGCTGTCTGACTCTGCATACTCACCTGACAGGGAGCAGATCATGCAGGCAGCCGAATGGATCAGCTTTATCGCCCAGTTTGCGCAGTTGAACCGACGCCAGCGGCAGGCTGGAATGGCCCTGCTGCGTGGCAATGCCCCACACGACGCGACCGTCGCGTTGCTGGAAAGTGTGGCGCAACCGCGATTGGCCTGTCCCGCCTGCCACTCGCCTCAGCTGCACCGGCATGGCCATGCACACGGCTTGCAGCGCTACCGCTGCGTGCCGTGCGGGCGTACCTTCAATGCCTTGACGGGCACGCCGCTGGCCCGCTTGCGCCACAAATCGCTATGGATCGAGTATGCCGATTGTCTGCTCGACTCCGCCTCGGTGCGCCAAGCCGCTCAGCGGCTGGGCGTGCACCGCAACACTACCTTTCGCTGGCGCCACCGTTTTTTAACGGTCGCCAGGACGGACCGGCCGCATGGCCTGCATGGCATCGCCGAGGCCGACGAGTTATATCTGCTGGAATCGGAAAAGGGAGCCAGGCGAATGACGCGTCCAGCCCGCCGCCGGGGCGGCCATGCCCGCCAACGCGGCATTTCCAATGAACAGGTCTGTATCCTGGTGGCGCGCGACCGCACGGGACAAACCCTCGATTTTGTCACGGGCAAAGGGGCGCTGACGAAGGCGCAGTTACACCATTGTTTGTTGCCCGTCATCGACAAGGATGTTTTGCTGGTGACCGATGGCCATGTCGCCTACCGGGCCTTCGCCAGGGAGGCGGGCATCAGCCATCAGGCCGTCAACTTGCGCGCCGGCATCCGCGTGCGGGGCGCCGCGCATGTGCAGAACGTCAATGCGTATCACAGCCGCTTGCGCGAATGGCTACGGCCCTTTCACGGCGTGGCGACGCGTTACCTGCCGAACTACCTGGGATGGCGCTGGATCCTTGACGCCCGGCGCATCCGTTCACCAGAAACATTATTGAAGGCAACCCTGGGAGCATTTCCACATCTGACGGTGACATAGCCAATATTTTTCCCGATTTGAGCACGCCGAATGCCACGTGCACCAGCTTACGCATCATGGCGCCGATGATCAATTTGAGCGCCTTGCCGGCAGCACTGAGGCGCTGGCCGAAGCGCTTTCCCCAGGCCGTTCGGTACCCTACCTGGCCGCCATTAAGGAAGAACTCGACGGCCAGGCGCCGGCCGCTGCCGCCTGAGTTGCCGCGCATCGAGCACTACCATGAGCCGAGTCGTGCCAGAGTGGCCAGTGCGGCGCCGACCTGGTCCAGATCGGCAAGAACGTCAGCGAACAACTGGACATGGCGCCGGCGCGCTTCTTCGTACATCGCCATATTCGTCCGCAATATGCCTGCCGTCCGTGCCAGACGATGACGGTAGCCCCTATCCCGCCAACCGTCATCGATGGTGGCATGGCTGCCGTCGGCCTGCTGGCGTGGATCGCGGGCTGCAAATACCTTGACCACCTGCCGCTGTACCGGATCGAGCAGATCGCAGCGCGCCAGGGCGTGCCGCTGGCGCGCTCGACGCTGGCCGCGTGGATCGGGCGCATCGGCGTGGTCCTGCAGCCGCTGACCGAACTGTACACTTGGTTGCTGGCGACCCAGCGCGCCGTCGCTGCCGGCAGCGGCACGGCCAAGGCCGTCCACCATGCGCTCAAGCGCTGGCGCGCTAGCACGCTGTACAGGTGGGGCGGCTGGCCGCTAACAATTGATACTGTATTTTTATACAGTATAACTTTGCAAATTTCGCGGATGCGAAAAAGGCGGTCCGTGCTGATGCAGGACCGTTGCAAAGTCACTTTTGGGGAAGCAAAGGCACGATCACTGCTGTGAAATTTGCAATATTTGATGTGGGAAATGTCACGATGCCCTGCCCTCGATAGGTAAATTAGGTAAATTGTTCATGCGGCCACTGTAAGACTTTCGCATTCCCGTGGAGTAAAGAAAAGTTTTCATCAGGCAATAGTCCGACAACATTACTTGCAGAACAACAACAAAACGCAGCGCGACGCATGACTGATCGGGCGCCACCCCTCGCCCGCGTTGACCTTGCTGCTCGATACCTTGCGCTATCCACGGCTTTGAGCCAGCGCAATCGTGCACCGGGCAGCAATAGTCACCACGCGAACATGCGTTTACCGTGCGGCGGCGCAGGACTATAGTGACAGCTTCTCCACCTGTTCAAGGATCGCCATGAAACTCTTTTACTCGCCAGGCGCCTGCTCGCAGGCACCGCACATCATCCTGCGCGAAACGGGGGCGGCCTTCACCCTCGTGAAGGTCGACCTGGGCCAGCACCGCACGCCGGAAGGCGGCAATTACTACGAACTCAATCCGAAAGGCCAGGTACCGCTGCTGGCGCTCGACGATGGCACGACCTTGAGCGAAGGCCCCGTCATCGCCCAGTACATCGCCGAACAGGCGGACAGGCAAGATCTGCTGCCGCCCGTGGGCAACTTTGCCCGCTACAAGGTGCTGGAATGGCAGAATTACATCACGTCCGAGCTGCATAAATCGTTCAGTCCCCTGTTCGATCCCCACTTTGACGCCGCCACCAAGGCCTTGTTCATCGAACAACTAGGCAAGAAATACAAGTGGGTGGACAGCCGCCTGCAAGGCCTGCCCTACCTGACCGGCGAGCAATTCACCGTGGCCGACGCCTATCTGTTCGTCATCACGGGCTGGGCACCAGGCCTGGGCGTGGATTTGGCGGGCCTGGCCAATGTGCAGGCCTTCCTGGGCAGAATGGCCCAGCGTGACAGCGTCAAGGCTGCCTGGGAAGCGGAAGGATTGGCCAAGGCGGCTTGAACGCCGTGGCCCGGTGCACGGCTCAGGTTTTTTCCGCCTTGCCGTGCATTACCATGATGGTTTGCTGCATCAGCGCGCACAGTGTTTCCTTGCCATCGCGCACGGCGAACACTTCGGCCTGCGT
This sequence comes from Janthinobacterium sp. SUN073, assembly GCF_030397665.1. GTDB lineage: Bacteria > Pseudomonadota > Gammaproteobacteria > Burkholderiales > Burkholderiaceae_D > Janthinobacterium. The sequence goes on from NZ_JAPUBT010000003.1 coordinate 379,148, forward strand.
GACGATCAGGGTGCGGCCCGGACGTACCACCTTGCCGCGCGCGATCAGTTTTTCGCCATCGGCGGGCGCCAGCAAATTCATCTTGTATTCCACCGTCAGCACGGACGCGCCGTCCGGCACCATGGTCATGGCCGCGTAGCCGGCGGCCGAGTCCGCGATCATGCCCACCACGCCGCCGTGCACGAAGCCGTGCTGCTGCTCGATGCCGCTCCAGTGCGGCACGTGGATTTCCGTGCTGCCATGCGCCACCACGGGCAGGCTGGCCTGGATCAAGGTCATCGCGTTCTGCAAATCAAAACTGGCGCGGACTCTGTCGGCAAATTGCGGGTAGGGATGACGGGACGTGCTCATGGACTGTGCGCTTTCAAGGAGGGAACGCTGTACTGTACCCGCTTATGCCCGTACGCACCATGTGGCGGCACTCGCCGGCTTGCACGGCAGATGCGGTAGTATCGTCATGTCGACACCAGTTAGCACCTTCCCACCAGCCCCCGCGAAAGATCCGTCATGGAAGAAGAATACGAAGTACCCAGTCCCCATGAACACGCCGTGGAAGAAGCAACGGAGAAGGAACGCGATGGCCTCACGCAAAAAATCGCCCTGATGACGGCCATACTCGCCACCATCGGCGCCCTGATCAGCTACCAGAGCGGCAATGCGCAGAACGAGGCCATGTTCCTGAAGAACGAGAGCATCCTGAAACAGGCGCAGGCAAGCGACCAGTGGGCCTTGTACCAGGCGAAGTCGACGAAAGGCCATATCGCCGAAGCGACGGCCGCGCTGGCCAGCGTGCCCGAGGTGCGGACCCGCTACCTGGCGGAGCAGGCCAGGCAGGAAAAGGAAAAACTGGCCGTGCAAGCCAGCGCGCGCCAACTGGAAGAGCAATCGAGAAAGCTGGGCGAGGAATCGGAGGCCAAGCTGCGCCCGCACGAACGTCTGGCCATGGCCCTGACCTTCATCCAGATCGCCGTGGCGCTGGCCGCCATCACCGTGCTGACGCGGCGCCGCTGGCTGCTGTGGGGTTCCGTGAGCGCGGCCGCGGCCGGCATACTGGCGGCCGGCAGCGCCTTCCTGCTGTAACGGCAGACGCGTTTCAGGCGAGCGGCACGACGCCGCTCCAGCCAGGCAGATAGCGCGCCTGCTGGCCGCGCGCCAGCTTCATGGCTTGTGCCAGTGCCTTGGGGAAATTCTTTTGCAGGCCGGCGGGTGCGATACGGCTGCGCAGGAAGTCGGCCCACAGGAATTCGCTGAACGGCGTCACATCCTTGGCGTAGCCGCCTGCGCTGCGCAATTCGCCGGCCAGGCTGCGGTAGGGATCGTCGTGCAAGCCGCTCAGCTGCCGGGGAATGGCGGAAAAATCGCGGCGCAAGCCTTCGCTGTCGTACGGGTGCACCCACTGGTGGTGGTCCATCACATGCCAGAAGTGCAGCGGCTCCAGCCAGGACAAATCCTTCAGGATCATCAGGCTGACGGTTTTCACGCCCTCCTGGTGCAGCGCCAGGCCGAAATGGTGGTGGTCGACGATGTAGTGGCGCCCTTCCGGGCCGATGATGCTGGGAAACCAGTGATCGGCCAGCGCGGCCGACCGCGCCTTCCTGCCCAGGCTGGCCCAGTGCGCGCGCTTGAGCGCCACCTCGGCCATGCCGACCGTGATTTGCGTGGGCAGCAGCTTGTTCAGCCTTGCCTTGACCAGTTGCGGTTTCGCGCTTGTCATGCCGTTTCTCCAGATGCATCGCCTGGCAGCCAGCGTAGCATAGTCGCAGCTACTTTTCAGGCATGGCGCGACCCAGCAGGCGCACGGCCTCGGCCACGCTCAATTCACTGAGCAGCAGCGCCGGCCCGGCCTTGCCGGCCAGCATGTCACGCAATGCCAGCTGCAGCACGGTATACGCCGGCTCCTTCAGCCGCGCCAGCGCCAGGGACAGCCCCTGCTGACGCACGAACGCGGCAAAGTCGCGCAACGCTTCGACGCTGCTGCCATCGAGGTCTGGCGACTCTTCCAGGCTGAGGATCACCTTGCGCAGCGGACCTGCCCGCTCTTCCAGCATGGCGCGCGCCAGGTGCAGGCTGCGCTCGGCATTGACAAAGAACAAGGGTTCATCGAGGCGCAGTATCAGCAGCTCCGGCTGCGCCCGGGCATCGCGATGCAGCGCCAGCTTGACGTAGTCGTGGCTGTCGCCCAGCCGCCCCAGCACGGACATGCCTGGCCGCGACAGGCGGCGCAGCATCAGCAGCAGGCTGATGGCGATGGCTACCAGCAAGCCGTCGAGCACGCCGAACAGCAGCACGCCGGCAATCGCCGCCAGCACCAGCAGGCGGTCGCGGCGCCAGGCAAAGTATGGCTGCAAGGAAACAGGGTTCAGGGTATGGCTGACAGCGTGGATGACCACGGCGGCCAGCACGGGCACGGGCGTGAACGCCACCAGCGGCAGCAGGGTCAGCACGATGACGCCCACCACGGCGGCGGCTACCAGCCCCGCCAGGCGCGAGGTGGCGCCGGCCGCCTCGTTGGCCGACGTGGCCGAATAGCCAGCGCCCACCGGCATAGCTTGCAGCAATCCCGCCAGCACGTTCGCCGCGCCCAGCGCCAGCAAGTCGCGCTCGGGCGCCACGGGGTCGCCATGCTTCAAGGCAAAACTGCGTATGGCGCCGTACGATTCGGCATACAGGATCAGCGCCAGCGCAAACGCCAGCTCGGCCAGGCGCGTCCACTCTTCCTGCGTCAGGCGCGGCAGGACGGGCATGGCCAGGCTGATATCGATGGCACCCACCAGGGCCACGCCATGGCCAGGCAGATCCAGCCAGCGGCCTGCGCCGATGCCCAGCGCAATGACGATCAGGCCGGCGGGCCAGCGCTGCCAGCGCCGCAGCAGGAACAGCAACAGCAGCGCCGCCGCGCACAGGCCCGCGCCAAGCCCGTTCCACTGCCCTGCCCGCGCCAGCAAGCCGGGCACCAGATGCAGCACGTCGCCCTGCGGCGGCTGCACGCCCAGCACGCCTGGCAACTGTTTCACGATGATGACGATGGCCAGGCCGAAGGAAAAGCCCCGCAACACGGGCTTGGCGATGAATTGCGTGACGCTGCCCAGCCTGGCCACCCAGGCCAGAAGGAAAAATACGCCCGTCAGCATCACCAATCCCGCCATCAGCATGAGCCGGTGCCCCGCCGTGCCGCCCGGCATGGATGCCATGGCCGCGGCCAGCACGGCGGCCGACGACGACGTGGCCGAGACGATGGCAAAGCGGCTCGTGCCCAGCACGCCATAGCACAGCAAGCCCGCGAACAGGGCCAGGATGCCCGCCTGGGGCGCCAGGTTGCCGATACTGGCATACGCCACCGCTTCCGGCAGCAGCAGGCCCGCGATCGATAGGCCGGCACTGACATCTTGCCAGCGGTTCACTTGCGTCGCAGCCGTTGCACTCATGGTGATGCTCCTGGTGGGTGGCACTGGTCCGCGACATGCTGCGGCAAAACGGCGCCATGCCGGCTCACGGCGCTGCCGAGCGGCCCACGTCCGTCACTTTTCTGTCGGCGCGAAAGATGGAGTAAATCACCGCGCCGATGCGCTCATAGGGCACGTCCGGCTCCGTCCGCAAGGCAACGCTGGCAATGTTCTTCTCGGACAGGACGGCCAGCATCTCCTCCACCGTGTGGACGCGCTGGCCCGCCACGGTGATGTCTTCCTTGCCTACCATGACGACCGGTGGCGGCACGCTGGCGCAAGCCGTCAGGCACAGCAGCAATGCCGCCGCGCTCCACGCATTGACGATTTTGCACATGTTTTCCCCCTTTCCTGCAGCTTACAGGCGCCGGACTGGCGCCGCAACAGGCGCTGACTATGCCCGGCACGCCGCCCTGTGCGAAAATGCCCGCCTTCGCCATTGCCGGACTTTACTCATGCCGCACGCTGCCATTGCTACCCTTTCCGCACGCGACGCGCGGCGCATCGCGCGCCATGCGCCGGCGGCCGACGCCGCCCGCTTTTTACATCCGGCCCAGCAGGCCTTGCTGCACCGGCGCGGCTGGCTGACCATGCTGGCGCCGCGCAGCGCAGGCGGCGCCGAATTGCCCCTGCCGCAAGTGGTGCGCCTGGAAGAAGCCGTGGCCGCCGTCGACGGCAGCATGGGCTGGGTGCTGACCCTGTGCGCGGGCGCGGGCTGGTTTGCGGGGTTCCTGGAACCTGAGCTGGCGCAGGCCATTATCGGCACGCCGCGCGTCTGCCTGGGTGGCAGCGGCGCGGCCACCGGGTATGCCGAGGAGGAAGGCGACGGTTACCGCATCACGGGCGGCTGGGACTACGCCAGCGGCGCGCCCATGGCGACCCACTTCACCCTGAACGCCCGGCTGCGGCGCGATGGCCAGCCCCTGCTCGATGCGCAAGGCCAGCCGCGCATCCGCGCCTTCCTCGTGCCCGCCGCGCTGGTTCAGCTGGTGCCCTCGTGGAACAGCCTGGGCATGCGCGCCAGCGCCTCGCACAGCTATCGCATCGATGGCCAGTGGCTCAGCAAGGAGCATGGGTTTACAATCAGTCCCGACACCGCGACGGCCAACGGCCCCCTGTACCGCTACCCTTTCTATTCGCTGGCCTACGTGACCCTGGCCGCCAACGTGGCCGGCATGGCCGCGCACTTCATGGAATTGGCCGAGGAATGCATGCACCGCCGCCGCCATGCGCGCGCCGGCCTGCCGCTGCTGGATGTGCCGGACGTGGCCGCCATGCTGCAGGGCAAGAAAGACGCATTTATCGCCGCGCGCGCGCGTTTTTACGCCGTGCTGGACGACAGCTGGGCAACGGTGGCAGGCGGCGCGGTGCTGGACGACAACGCCATGCAGGCCGTGCAAGCCGCTTCGCTGGCCCTGGTGGCCGCCTCGCGCTCAGCCGTCGATGGCTTGTATCCGTACTGCGGCCTGTACGCGGCCCGCGAAGACAGCACCATCAACCGCGTGTGGCGCGATTTCCATACGGCCAGCCAACATTCATTGCTGCTGCCCTGACAGGCGCATGGCTGAAAAGGCAGCCGGACGCCATGCAGGCCGGATTGCCTGATAATATGGGGGCATTGCTACTTCCCGTTCCCCTATCCATGCACGTCAACACGCTCAGCAGCCTGGCACAACTCCTGGCCAGCGCCGAAATGGAAACCCTGGCATTTCCCACCAGCATCAATACGGCCCTGCTGCTGCAAAAGGAACTGGCCAATCCCGATTGCCACTCGTCCGACATCAGCCGGTTGCTGCTGTGCGAACCGACCTTGTCGGCGCGCGCCGTGGCGCTGGCCAATTCGGCCCTGTTCGCGTCCGGCCAGACGCCCGCCATCACCAGCGTGCGCGCCGCCGTCGAGCGGCTGGGCCACCGCAACCTGTATGCGCTGGCAACGGCGGCCGTCATCCGCCAGCTGAACGCAGGCATCCGCGACGAAGCCTTGCGCGCCCGCGCCACCCAGCTGTGGGCGCACACCGTGCACGTGGCGGCGCTGGCGCATGCGCTGGCAGGCGCCGTCACGCACACGGATGCCGACACGGCACTGTTCGCCGGCATCGTGCATGAAGTGGCCGGCTTTTACATGCTGGCCCAGGCCGACAAGACCCCGGGCCTGTACGCCCAGCTGGAAACGCAGATGGCGTCCACCCTGGAAGTGATCGGCCGCGCGCTGATGCGCCAGCTGGGTGTGCCGCTGCCCGTGGCCGATGCCGTCAACGCCTTGCCCGGCTCGACCATCATGCTGCCGCCCGAAGGCTTGCGCGACACCCTGCTGTTGGCCAAGGCGCTGGCGCCCGTGCCCTCGCCGCTGCCGCAGGCCAGCGTCACCGTCAGCGCGCCGCTGCAAGCCTACCTGGAGCATGATCCCGTGCTGCAGGTGCTGCGCACGCAGCCGTCGGCCGAAGCGAAGGGCCTGATCGAGGTACTGCTCAGCTGATAGCCGATCTGCTATCATGGCGCAGGCCGGGATGGACCCGGCCCGCTTTCATTGATGTGCACTGGAAAACTGCCTTGACTATCTCCTTACGCATGCTCGGCCTGGCCGCAGCTCTGACCGTGGCGTGCAACGCCAACGCCGACAGCTTCGTTTCCTCGGCCTCCAGCGCCGGCTCCCAGTCGAGCGGCAGCATTTCCGATTCGCTCAACGGTTCGAGCAACAGCTCCTCGCGCGACAACAAGGTGGCCAATGGCCCTTACCGCATCATCGACGTGGCCGCCCTGCCGGGCCGCGACGGCATGACGCGTCTGACCATGCAGGCTGACGCCACGGCAACGCCGCTGGTGCTGGACTTGCCGCAAGCGGCGCTCGACAAGCAGCAGCTGGCGCAGGGCGACGTGGTGCATGCGCAAAATCGCGCCTATGGCATCGAATTCTCGCGCAACGACACGCGCGCCGCCTTCTTCCTGGTGCTGGCCGACGACTGGTATGGCGAAATGGCCACGCGTCCCGTCAGCCTTTGATTTCAGGTGTAACCCTGCGCAAACTGGCGCGGCTGCTGGCCGGCTGCGCCGCGCTGGCCGTGGCCGGCGCCGCCCAGGCAGGTACTTCGCTCGCCTCGTCGCGCTTTTGCGACCGCGCGCAGGAACTCACGGCTACCGAGCAGGATCGCCTGTTGCGCTTTGCCGCAGTGGTGCGCGAGGAACTGGCCGCCAGCGAAGGCAGCGTGGCCCTGATCAGCCGCTCCGGCCTGGACCTGGCGCGCTTCGGCATCCGCTATTCGCATGCGGCGCTGGCCTGGCGCCACGACAATGACAATGGCTGGTCCGCACGCCAGCTGTACTACGCCTGCGACGAAGGCCGCCCGCGCATCTTCGACCAGGGCACGGCCGGTTTCGCCATGGGCACGGCAAATCCATCTCTTGGCTACATCTCTGTCGTGAAACTGCCGGCGGAAAGCGTGCCGCCCCTGCGCCGTGCCCTGCTCGACCCCGTGCGCGTGCAGCAATTGCTGGCGGGCCGCTACAGCGCCAACGCCTACGCATTCAGCCTGAAATACCAGAATTGCAATCAGTGGGTGGTGGAATTGCTGGCCGCCGCCTGGGGCGAGCTGACCGAGGGCGGCGACTTGCGCGCGCGCGCCCAGGACTGGCTGCGCGCCGCGCCTTACAACCCCGCCGCCGTCGACGTGGGTGCGCGCTGGCTGATGCTGGGATCGATCTTCGTGCCCCTGGTGCACATGGACGACCACCCACCCGAGGCCATCGGCACGATGCAACTGGCAGTAAGCCTGCCGGCCAGCCTGGAAGCGTTCGCGCGCCAGCGCCTGCCCGCCAGCGAGCGCGTGGAAATCTGCCACGACGGCAGGCAGGTGGTGGTGCACCGGGGCTGGGAACCGGTCGCTGACGGCTGCGTGCCCGGCCCGAACGACCGCGTCATCGCCCTCGACGATACGCCGCACAACATTCCCTAAGCAGTCTGGGCGGCGAGCGCCGCTTCGACCTGATCGAGCGAGTGTGCTGGCTCCAATCCCTGCCCCATCCGGCGGGCCACCTCGCCGCACGCCAGCTGGACTTCGGGCGCGGCCAGCAGGCGCGCCAGCTGCCGTTGCATGCGCCCGGCCGACAAGCGCCTGGCCAGCAAGACATCGCCTACCCCGAGCCGTTTGATCCTCCAGCCATTGTCGAACTGGTCGTAGGCGAACGGCACGATCAGCTGCGGGATGCCCGCGCGGAAAGCGTCCGCGCTGGTGCCGATGCCGCCGTGGTGCACCACGGCCGCCACGCGCGGCAACAGCGCCGCGAACGGCGCGTGCGCTTGCCACATCACGCTGGGGGGCAAATGCTGCGGCACTTGCGCCGCATGGGGCGTCAGGAACAGGCCGCGCCGTCCCAGCCGCCGCAGCACTTCCAGGGCGATGCTGAAATAGCGCCGCGCGTGCTGGTGCCCGGTACCGGGCGTAAACACGATGGGCGGCTCGCCCTCGCCCAGAAAGCGTTCCAGCTCCGGCGGCAGCGCTACAGCGCCATGCGGGGCGGCGCCGGGGAAACCGGTTTGCACGAAATGCGGCGGCCAGTCCGCCTGCGGGGCGGCGAACCAGGCGGGAAACAGCCCCAGCGAGGCATCCGGCGCGGCCAGCATGTGCGCAAAAAAATGCGCTTCGGGCTTCAGCCCGTACTGCGCGCGCGCCCCGTTCAGGCCGGGCAGCAGCACCGGGTCGACCATGCCGCGGTGGAGCAGCCGCCACAGGGCCTGGCGCCAGGCCAGCGGCACCCAGGCGGGAATGCGCAGCGAGCCGGCCGCCAGGAAATCATGGCTGCTGCACAGGTTCGATGGCGCCAGATAGGCCGCGACGATGCGCAGGTCCGGGCGTACTGACCGTGCCAGGGCGGCCATCGGCACGAGGAAGGGGTGGCACAGCACCACGCAATCTTCACCGTCTGGCAAGCCGTGCACCACGTCGCGCACGGCGCCCAGGTGCGGCACGAGGCCGCGCCACACCACACCCCAGCCCTTGCGCTCATCCCACAGGTCCGGGTTGCCCAGCATGGCCTGCCCCTCTGCCGCACTGCCGAAAGTGCGATACGCCAGCCCTGAGGCCAGCGCCGCCGCTTCCTGCCAGGCCGGCACCAGCAGCAGCACGCGCCGCCCCCGTTGCCGCAAGCCCTGCGCCAGCGCGATAAACGGTTGCATGTCGCCACCGGTGCCGTTGCTGGCAACGATGACGAGCGGCTCCGGCGGGTGGCTGTCGTCAGCCATGCCGCCCTCCGTGCCTGGCGATGGTGTACAGTGCAAAATCGGACAAGAACGTAGGGCGCATGGGAATCTTTCCTAGTGAAAACATCCAACGATGGTAAGCGATGAAGGTTGGCATTTCAATCAGTATCTGAGCGCCGCTTGACGCCATGGCTGCCTGCAATGGCTACACCGGCAGTTGCAACATCATGTCCCACTGGTCGATGCCGGGCCCGAAGCCATCCGGCGTCACCTTCACGGGCTCGAAGCCGAAGCATGCATAAAACTGCTGCGTATGCTGGCTGGTATTCATGGTGACCCTGGCCACCCGCGGCATGGCGCGGATGGCGTCCAGGCGCGCCTGCGTCAGCGCGCGGCCCAGTCCCTGGCCATGCACGTCCTGCGCCACCATGCCCCAGCACAGGCTGGCGACGCTGCCGCCCGCCTCGAGCGCATGGCCGCCGCAGGCGACGATGCGGCCGTCGCGCAGAATAACCAGGTAGGGATGCGTCGAAGTATCGAGCCAGGCGGCAAAGTCCGCGCGCTCGGACGGGTCGAAAAAGCGCGGCGTGTTGCCGTCGAAGAGGGCCAGGCAGGCGTCGCGGTCGCCGGCCGCGTAAGGACGTACTGTTTGCATTTTCTGTACTCAAAAGAACATGAACGCCGATTATAGGCGATGCGCATTCATGCCAGTTGCTCCGAACTGACGACATGCACGCCCGGTGCGCCGGCCAGCGCCGCTTCCAGCAGGGCTTGCGCGATGCGCGGCGCCGGATTGATGCGCCAGCGCGCCGGCAGCGCGGGCCCCAGCACGCGCAGCAGGCGCAACGCGGCGCCCTCGCCCGCCCGCGCCACGTCGCGCTCGCCGCCGATCAGGCCCGGCCGCACGTAGGTGAGCGAGGCAAAACCCAGCTGCTCCAGGTCGCGTTCCAGCTCGCCCTTGACGCGATTGTAGAAGATGCGCGAAGCGGCGTTGGCGCCGGCGGCCGAATTGAGCGCATATGTGCGCGTGCCCGCCGCCAGTGCCAGGCGCGCCACGGCCAGCGGATAATCGTGGTCGACTCTCCGGAAGGCCTGCCGCGTGCCAGCCAGCTTCATGGTCGTGCCCAGGGTGCAGATGACGGCGTCCGCCTGCCACCAGGGCGCGTCCGCTGGCAAGCGTTCGAAATCGACGAGGGGCGCATCGAGCTTGGGATGCGCCGGCGTAGGCTTGCGCACGGGCGCCACGATGGCAGTGACGCGCGCGTCGGCCAGGGCCAGCCGCAGCACTTCGCGGCCCACGAGGCCCGTGGCGCCTATCAGTATCAGTTTCATTCTTTCTCCCCGCATGCTGGACGCCACACGATACAGCATCGGGCGCCCAGGCCATGCATCAGGCGCCCGCGTGCGTGTGATAGATCTTGCTGACGATGCTCCACTCGCCTTGCACCTTGAGCAAATTGAAAAAGTCGGTGAAGCGGAAACCCGAGATATCGTCCGTATCGACGCGCGCGCTGGCGGCCGTGCCCACGATATCGACGCGCACGATGGCCGCCCTTGCCTGCGGCGATGGCCGGAAGGCGCTGTCGATAATTTCGAACAGGCCTTCGATGGGCCCGCCCGTCAGTTTATCGTCGCCATCGACGCCGAAAATGGTGGCCTGGCTGCTGAAAGCCGGGCGCATGATGCTGCTGTCGGCCTGTGCCCCGCCCACATTGTATTGATTCAGCACGGCGACGATGGCCTGGTAATCCTGCACATAAGTGGTGTTGTTCATGTTGCGCTCCTTGGGTGAGTGAAAAAGAATTCAGAACTGGCTGGCCAGTCGGTGTAGCCGCTGGCGCCACCGCCGTAATACGCCTCGCGCGGCGCCACGGTCAGCGCCACGCCATGGCGCAGGCGCGCCACGAGGTCCGGGTTGGCGATGAAGGGACGGCCAAACGCCACCGCATCGACCTTGCCTTGCGCGCGGCGCGCCTGTGCCAGCGGCAAGTCGTAATGGTTGTTGCCGATGTACGAGCCGTTGAACAGTGCCCGCAGCGCGTCGAGGTCAACGCCATCGGGCACATCGCGCGAGGTGGCCGTAGCGCCCTCGACGAAGTGCAGATAGGCCAGTCCATGGCGATTCAACTGTTCGATCAGGTAGCCATAGGTGGCCATCACGTCGCTGTCGACGGGCGTGTTGCCCGCATCGGGCGTGACGGGAGACAATCGGATGCCGACCCGCGACGCGCCCCAGACGGTCACCACGGCTTCGGTCACCTCCAGGGTCAGCCGCGCGCGGTTTTCGATGCTGCCGCCATACGCGTCCGTGCGCCGGTTGGTCGAATCGCGCAGAAACTGGTCGAGCAGGTAGCTGTTGGCCGAATGCACTTCGACGCCATCGAAACCGGCGCGCAGCGCGCATTCGGCCGCATGCACATACTGCGCGACGATGCCGGCGATTTCCCGCGTTTCCAGCGCGCGCGGCATGGACACGGGGTGCATGCCGCTGGCGGTGTAGGTGCTGCCCTCGGCCCGGATGGCGGACGGTGCGACGGGCGCGGCGCCGTCGGGCTGCAGGCTGGCATGCGAAAACCGTCCCACATGCCACAGCTGGCAAACGATCTTGCCGCCGGCCACATGCACGGCATCGGTGACCCGCTTCCAGCCAGCCACCTGCTCGTCCGACCAGATGCCGGGCGTCATGGCGTAGCCACGCCCCTGAGGTGAGATATTCGTCGCTTCGCTGATGATCAGGCCGGCGCCTGCGCGCTGGGCGTAATACTCGGCGTGCAAGGCATGCGGCACGCCATCGTCGCCCATGCGGCTGCGCGTGAGCGGCGCCATGACGATGCGGTTGACCAGGGCCAGCGCACCCAGATTGACGGGAGAGAACAAATCGCTTTCATGCTGTTCGGTCATCGTATTGCTTTCATATTCTGTGAGAGAAACCCGAAAATAACTGACCGGTCGTCTAGTTTGCAAGTAAAAAAACGGCTACGACAGCAGCCGTTGCGTGGTCGACATGGCCGCATCGAACGGCCCGCAGCTCCTGGCGACTTTGACCATCAGGGAAGCGCCCAGCCACAACTGGTAAAGGGATTCGGCCAGCACGCGCGCCGATGTCGCCGCCGCCACGGAACCGTCGAGATGGCCCGCTTCCACGCACTGCGTCAGGCGGTCCAGAATGGCGCCCGTGCCTTGCTGCAACACGGCGCCCATGTCCACGGACAAGTCGCACACTTCGGCGCCCAGCTTGACCACCAGGCACTTGCCTTCCGGCGCGCTGCTGGCCTGCGTCGCGCTCCAGTAATCAAAATAGGCCAGCAGGCGCTCGCGGGCATTGCCAGGCCCCGTCAGCAAGGCGTCGACCGTTTGCAGATAGGTGGTGAAATAGTCATCGAGCAAAGCTTGGCCAAACTCTTCCTTCGACTTGAAATAATAGTAAAAGGAACCTTTCGGCACGCCAGCCGCCGCCACCAGTTCCGCCAGGCCCACGGCCGTATAGCCCTTCTCGGCCATCAGGGCCTTGGCGATATCGATCAGGTGCTGGCGCATGTCAGCGGAGGATTTTTTGCTCATGCGACCAGTATAACAAAAAATCTGACCGGTCGTCTAGCAAACCATCTTCCCTGTGACATCAACCCAGACGCAGCGCCAGTGCGGCCAAGGTCACCAAGAGCACGGGCACGGTCAGCACGATGCCGACGCGGAAATAGTAGCCCCAGGAAATGTGGATATTCTTGCTGTCGAGCACATGCAGCCACAGCAAGGTGGCCAGGCTGCCGATGGGCGTGATCTTCGGTCCCAGGTCGCTGCCGATGACGTTGGCGTAAATCATCGCTTCGCGCACGGCCCCCTGCGCCGTCGTCGGGTCGATGGCCAGCGCGCCCACCAGCACCGTCGGCAGGTTGTTCATCACGGACGACAGCAAGGCCGTCAGCACGCCCGTGCCCATGGCCGCACCCCACACGCCGTATTGGGCAAAGTGGTTCAGCATGCCCGTCAGGTACGCCGTCAAGCCCGCATTGCGCAAGCCATACACGACCAAATACATGCCCAGTGAAAAGACGACGATGTGCCACGGCGCATGACGGATCACGTGGCGCGTGGAAATCACGTGGCCCTTGCCCGCCACGCCCAGCAGCAGCGCGGCGCCCACGGCGGCGATCAGGCTGATGGGCACGCCCAGGTGTTCCTGCGAGAAAAAGCCCACCAGCAGCAGCGCCAGCACCAGCCAGCCGGCGCGGAAGGTGGACAAGTCGCGGATGGCGGCGTCCGGGCGCTTCAGTTGCGAGGCATCGTAATCGCGCGGGATATCCTGGCGGAAGAAGAGCAGCAAGACGCCCAGGGTGGCGGCCACGGCGACGACGTTGACAGGCACCATCACGGAAGCGTACTCGGCAAAGCCGATCTTGAAGAAATCGGCCGAGACGATATTCACCAGGTTCGACACCACCAGCGGCAGGCTGGCCGTGTCCGCAATAAAACCGGCCGCCATGACGTAGGCCAGGGTGGCCCTGGCGGAAAATTTCAAGGCCCGCAGCATGGCGATGACGATGGGCGTCAGGATCAGCGCGGCGCCGTCATTGGCGAACACGGCGGACACCAGCGCACCCAGCAAGACCAGCAGCACGAACAGTTTTCTGCCGCTGCCGCCGCCCCAGCGCGCCACGTGCAAGGCGGCCCATTCGAAAAAGCCTGCCGCGTCCAGCAGCAGGCTGATGATGATCACGGCGATGAAGGTACCGGTGGCGTTCCACACGATATGCCAGACGACGGGGATGTCACCCCAGTGGATGACGCCGGCCAGCAAGGCGACACCAGCACCGATGACGGCGCTCCAGCCGATGCCCAGGCCGCGCGGCTGCCAGATGACCAGGGTTAATGTGGCGAGAAAGATCAGAAAAGCGGTCAGCATGCGGCGAGGTTCCGGATAAGGCGGCAAGGCGCGCAATCGCGCCTGGGCCGGTGAATGGATGCAATGATTCCATAATACTGGAAATATCAAATAGAATCAAAGCAATGATTCACCTGCCAGGCGGTCGCTGCAGTTACTCGGATAGCTGCACCGCCTTTTTATCGAAGATGAACCAGCTGGTATCGACCTTGACGAGCAGCTTGGTCGGCGACAAATACTCGGCCGTCACGGAAACGGCATTGCAGTCTTCCTTCAAGACGATCAGGCTGGCCAGGGAATTGCTGCGTATATTGGTCTTGTACGCGGTGTGATATTGCTCAGGTTCGCCTGCCGGCCATTCCAGTTGCGCGTTCTTGGCCACCTTGGACATCTTTTCCGGCGTCGCATACTTTCCGTCATATCCGTGATAGTTGACGCAGACGCTGACGCCATCGCCCGCATTGACCTTGAATTCACGCGCCCCGATGTCCACCGGCGCCACCAGCGTCTGGTAATTCATCTGCCAGCGGCGCTTGGTCGCACTCTGCGCCCAATCGTAAATCAGGGCCACGCCTGCCTTGGCGTTATAGGCGACAGTACGCACCGCCCCTTGCAGCAAAGGGGTCCAAACCCACGTATTTTCGTCAAGGCTGCGGTAAGCGGCCGTGGCGTCCCCGGTGGCAACCGACCAGTCGCTCGTCTCGGCCGCATAAAAATTGATCAGCCTGCCATGTGGCTGCCTGTAAAACCGCGGCGTGCCCGGCGCAACGGGGTTTGCCGTCGACTCGGCCTGGCCTATGCCGGCGTTGTTATACCCTGCCCCCGCATCGAATGTCAGCGCATTCTTGTAGCGCGTGGCGCGCCTGACCCGCTGCTCCGGCAAATCGCCAAAATTTTCATAGATGCCGCCGGAAATGAAAATACTCTTGCCTTTTGACACAAAGGTAAAAGCATTGTTGTCCGCATGGCTGTGGTTGATCGCGCCAAGACGGCTGGAACGGAAAAACAGGCTCGAGCGCTGCGGATTAGCCGTATCGGAGTGCATGGCAACCACACCCGCATCCTCGAACAGATACGTTCGTTTCAATGCGGGAAGCACGGCGGGTTCAACGGGCGGCCTGAGTGCTGTCAGGAAATAATGCTGGAAGGGCAAGGCCAGCGACTGGGTCTGCTCAATATTGTCACGGTAATACCATTCGTCGACGGGATTTTGCGATACCTGGGCAAACAGGCGGTAGGAATCCCAGGCATAGGATGCATAATGTCCCGTGCGGTTGCTGCCGTCGCCGAACGCGCTGCGCACCTTGCTCGAGCGGTCCCGCACCGTGTGCGCATGGAAATTGTCGCCAAACTGCCGCAGCGCGGGGATACGGCTGATATCCACATTGGCCATCAACAGATACGAGGCCATGGCCGGCGCATAGGAGGTGAGCGCGTACCACGCATAACTGACGCTGTTGCCAAACGCGCTGTCCGTGCCGCCGCCCCAGGTGCCGGAACTCGTGATCAGCGTTTCCCAGGCTGCGGAGAAACGGTCAAACGGCACCAGCGGCTTGTCGTTGGCATAGCAGGACTTGTCATATTGCGCGCCCTGTTCAAACGTCACGTCGCCGACCGGTCCCTGACCGACGGCGCCGGCCGACAGCATCAGGGTTTGCACCGCATAGTAGGCGGAGGCCAGTACATGCGAGTCATACGGATTGGCGCGCAAACCTGCTTCCATCTTGTACATCAAGGGATTGAGCCGTGCGTTGATCGCATTGATGAGCACATAGCGGTCAGCCCCGGTCATATTGTAGTAAAGCATGTCCAAGCCTTGCGCCAGGGCGACCATGATCTGCATGTTGGCCTGATCCTGCTGGCATTCGCCGCTCACGCCGTCCGGCGCCCAGCTGGCCAGTTGCAGCAGGCGGGCAATGGCCTGCGCGTGATAGCGCTGGTCGCCCTTGACCAGCGCCGCCACGGCCAGCCGCTCTATTCCCTGCGCCGCCCCGAACGCTGCGTGCTCGATAGCGTTTGGCCCCTCGTTGGTTGGCTCTGCAGGCATGACGTATAGTTCATTGGCCAATACCTGCTCCGCCTCGGCCAGATATGTTTCGTAGGAGGCTGCCAGGGGACTTGCCTGCACGGCGGCGTGGATGGCCGACATTTGCATGACTTGGCCATTCGCCGACAGCGGAATCAGACGTGGATGCAAACGCTGTCCGATCCTGGCCATGACTTCGGCAGCGGTGGGCAGGTCGGGCAGGTTGTCGACAGCATTGCCGTCGAAATGAAAACGCCGGACCTCGCCGGACCTGCTTTGGCCGCCCGGCAGGCGATACTCCACCTGCCACGTGTACAGCCCGGTTTCGTTCAACAGCTCGGGAAGAATCAGCGACGTGCGCGTCGTGGTAATGCGCAATGGACTCTTTCCACTGGGAAAATTGACCGTCAAGACCATTTCTGCGACGTCATAAACATCAGGCCAGACAAACACGGGATTACGCACTTTCACGGACGTACAGTCGCGCGGCTCGATGCGGGCATACTCATGCTCCACGACAAAATCGGCTTCCTGCACGGGTTTGCAGCCGGCCGCGTACGATTCGGCAATATAGTCCTTGTCCAACACCACCCCGGCAGACAGCTCGATGGTGCGCGTGGCCGTTTCCGGCTCGCCGGGAGTGCTGGCCGTCAGGGTATGGCGCAGCGTGGAAGCATCGCCAGCGACATACCTGACGATCTGGCTGTTGCCGCTGACCGGCACGCCATTCAGCATGACCGTGGTGGCCCCGCTCACCTCCCAGTGCAGGCGCACAGGCTGGCCTTCCACCACCTTCAGGTGATCGGCATCGAATTCCAGGATCGTGGGCGCGGCGTGCGCGGCGCCCATACAAACCGATAACAATAGCGCGACGTGGGGCTTACGCATGCATGCTCCTTTTGAATGGTGGGCCAGGAAATACACCATTCCGCATCGAATACAGAGGAATAGTGATGTTATTTCAATAATAACATCAAAGCGGCAATACACTTGTTATTTTGAAATCATTCCATGCTCCATACACGTGCCCGATGCATTGCTATGACGAATTCACCTACTCCTCCAGCCCTCCCCCCAACGCCTTGTACAGCGCCACGGCCGACTTGAACTGGTCGCGCCGCGCGTCGAGCAGGGCTTGCTGCGCCGCATACGACTGGCGCTGCGCGTCGAGCAATTCCAGCCGGCTGTCCTGCCCCGCGTCGTAGCGCAGCTGCGACAGGCGCTGGCGCTGGCGCGCCGCCACCACCACGCGTTCTTGCGCATCGATCTGCTGCGCAAACGTGGCGCTGCCGGCCAGGCCGTCGCGCACGTCGCGGAAGGCCGCCTGGATCGCTTGCTCGTATTGCAGCACGGCCACGTCCTTGCGCAGGCGCGACAGTTGCAGTTCCGCGCGCAGTTGGCCGCCCTGGAACAGCGGCTGCGTCACTTGCGGCGCAAACGACCAGCTGCGCGCGCTGCCACGGAACAAGTCACCGAGTTCCGGACTGGCCAGGCCCAGCTGCGCCGTCAGCGACAGACGGGGGAAGAAGGCGGCGCGGGCGGCGCCGATTTCCGCATTCGCCGCCACCAGCGCATATTCGGCCTGCAAGATGTCGGGACGGCGCGCCAGCAAGTCCGACGGCAGGCCGGGTGGCAGCTGCGTCAGCACGGGCTGGCCATCGAGCGGCCGGCCAGCCGGCAAGTCCGTTGGCAGCGGCGCGCCCAGCAGCAATTCCAGGTTGTTGCGCGCCAATAAGCTGGACCGGACGCGCGCCTGCACGTCCGCTTCCGCCGTGGCCGCCTGCCCTTCCGCTTGCGCCACGTCCAGGCCGCTGCCCTGCTGCGCGCCGTGCAGGCGCTGCGTCAGGATCAAAGCCTGGCGCCAGTCAAGCAGGGTTTGCCGCGCCAGCGCCAGCTGCTCCTCGGCCAGCCGCTGCTCCAGATAGGCGTCGGCCACAGCGCCGATCAAGGCCATGTGCGCGGCGCGCTGGCCCTGCTGCGTGGCCAGGTAGCGCGCAAACGCGGCGTCCGACAGCGAGCGCAGGCGGCCGAACAAGTCGAGCTCGAATGCGCTCATGGCGATGCCGGCCGTGAACGTGTTTTGAAGCTTGGCATCGGCGCCGCGCTGGCGCACGCCGCCCGCATTGGCGGCTATGGCCGGGTAGCGGCCCGCATCCTGGATCTGGTACTGGGCCCGCACGGCTTCCACGTTGAGAGAGGCCACGCGCAAGTCCCGGTTGTTTTCCAGCGCGATATCGACCAGGCGCTGCAGGCGCGCATCGAGCAGCATCTGGCGCCAGCCCAGGTCGGCTGCAGTGTCGACTATGCCCGATGCGGTAACCTCGGCATAAGCGGCAGGGATAGGCGCCGCCGGCTTGACCAGCGGCGGCGTCAATGAACAGGCCGACAAGGCCAGCGCGGCCAGCGGCGTGATAAATATCAAACGCATTACAACTCTCCTTCCACCGCCTTGATGGCGGTGCGATTACTGCGTTTGTTGAAATAGCTGCCCACCTTGTCGACGGCGCCCAGCACCACGACAAAGAACACGGGCACGAAAAACACGGCCAGCACGGTGGCGGTGATCATGCCGCCGAACACGCCCGTGCCGATCGCGTGCTGCGTTTCAGCGCTGGCGCCCGTGGCCAGCATCAGCGGCACCACGCCCAACGCAAAGGCCAATGACGTCATCAGGATCGGGCGCAAACGCAAGCGGGCCGCTTCCACCGTCGCCTCGACCAGCCCACGCCCTTGCGCCTGCAACTGGCGCGCATATTCGACGATCAGAATCGCATTCTTCGCCGACAGGCCAATGATGGTGATCATGCCCACCTTGAAGAACACATCGTTCGGCATGCCGCGCACCATCACGGCCAGCACGGCGCCCAATAGCCCCAGCGGCACCACCAGCATCACGGAGACGGGAATCGACCAGCTTTCATACAGGGCCGCCAGCACGAGGAAGACCACCAGCATCGACAGCGCCATCAGCATGGGCGCTTGCGACGCCGATTCCTTCTCTTGCAGCGACTGGCCCGTCCACGCCAGCGCGAAGCCGGCTGGCAGCTGTTTCACGAGACGTTCCATTTCCAGCATGGCGTCGCCGCTCGACACGCCGGGTGCCGCGCTGCCCGAGATGCGCGCCGCCGGATAGCCCTGGTAGCGCACCAGTTGCAGCGGCGACTCGCTCCACACGGGGCGTACCAGTTCGCCCAAGGCCACCATGCCGCCCGCGTTATTGCGGATGCGCAAGGCCAGCACGTCGTTCAGTTGCATGCGCGACGGCGCATCGGCCTGGATGATCACCTGCTGCATGCGGCCGGCATTCGGGAAATCGTTGACATAGGTGGAGCCCATGGCCGCCGTCAGCATGTCGGCAATGGCCGTAAACGACACGCCCAGCGCCTCGGCCTTGGTACGGTCGATATCGAGGCGCACGCTGGCGCCGGGCGGCAAGCCGTCCGGATACACGCCCGCCACCTTACTGCTTTGCGCGGCCAGGCCCAGCAGCTGGTTCTGCGCCGCCTGCAGGGCCGCAATGCCCTGGTTGGCGCGGTCTTGCAGGCGCATGGAAAAGCCGGACGAGTTGCCCAGTTCATCGATGGCGGGCGGCATCAGGCTCATGATCACGCCCTCCTTCGCTTGCGACATGGCCGCCTGCGCCAGCGCCACTTCTTCCTGCGCCGTGGCGCCGTTGCGCTGTTTCCAGTCCTTCAGCATGGTGAACGCCAGGCCCGCGTTCGGTCCCGCGCCGGAAAAGCTGAAGCCGAGAATCGATTGGTTCACTTCAATGCCGGGCCGCGTGGCCACATGCTGCTCGTACAGTTTGACGACATCGAGCGTGCGCTCCATGGTGGCGTCCGACGGCAGCTGGATCGAGGTGATGAAATAGCCCTGATCTTCCTCGGGCAGGAAGGCCGACGGCAGCTGCATGAAGGCCACGCCCAGCGCCGCGACGATGGCGCCATACACGACCATCGAGCGGCCGGCGCGTTTCAGCATCGCCACCACGCCCTTTTCATAGCGCGCCGTCATGCGGTCAAACTGGCGGTCGAACCACAGAAAAAAGCCCTTCTTGTCATGATCGTGCGGGCCGATCGGTTTCAACATCGTGGCGCACAGGGCCGGCGTCAGGGTGAGCGCCAGGAAGGCCGAGAACAGGATGGACACGGCCATCGCCAGCGTGAACTGGCGATAGATGGCGCCCACGGAACCGCTGGCCAGCGCCATCGGGATGAACACGGCCGTCAGCACCAGCGTGATGCCGACGACCGCACCGGTGATTTCGCGCATCGCCTTCGACGTCGCTTCCTTCGGCGACAAGCCTTCGGTGGCCATCAGGCGCTCCACCGCTTCCACCACGACGATGGCGTCATCGACGATGATGCCGATGGCCAGCACCATGCCGAACATGGTCAGCACGTTGATGGAATAGCCGGCCAGCAGCATGACCGTGAAGGTGCCCATCAGGGCAATCGGCGCGACAATGGCGGGAATCAGGGTGTAGCGTATCTTTTGCAGGAACAGATACATGACGAGGAAGACCAGCACCATCGCCTCCAACAGCGTGACGATGACCTTCTCGATCGAGATTTTCACGAACGGCGCCGTGTCGAACGGCACCGAGTACTTGATCCCGGCCGGCATGGTGTGTGCCAGTTCGGTCATGCGCGCACGCACGGCGGCCGCCGTCTGCACGGCGTTGGCGCCCGGCGACAGCATGATGGCGGCGCCCGACGCGGCCTGGCCGTTTTCGCGGATGCTGAAATTGAAGCTTTGCGCCCCCAGCGACACTTTCGCCACGTCGCCGATGGTCACTTTCGAGCCATCCGCGTTCGCGCGCAGCACGATGGCGGCAAATTCGGCCGGCGTTTGCAGCTGGCCCTGCACCGTCAGCGGAATGGTCACGCGCTGGCCGTGCACGGCGGGCGAATCGCCCAAGCGGCCCGGGGCGATCTGTGCATTTTGCTGCGCGATGGCGGCCGTCAGCTCGCCCATGGCGATGTTGTACGACACCAGCTTGGCCGGATCGACCCAGATGCGCATGGCCCGCTCGGAGCCGAACAGCTGCACCTTGCCCACGCCGGGAATGCGGCGCAGTTCTTCCGTCACGTTGCGCGCCAGGTAGTCGCCCAGCGCCACTTCATCATGCTGGCCATTCTCGGAGATCAAACTGACGATCATCAAAAAGCCGGACGACGCCGATTCCACCGTCAGGCCATTTTGCCGCACGGCTTGCGGCAGGCGTGGCTCGATGGCTTTCAGGCGGTTTTGCACGTCCACCTGCGCCATTTCCGGATTCGTACCGGGCTGGAAGGTGACAGTGATCGAGGCCGAACCCGAGGTATCGGTGGACGACTCGAAATACAGCAGATGCTTGACGCCCGACAGTTCGCGTTCGATCAGGCCCACCACGGAATCGTTCATGGTTTGCGGCGTGGCACCAGGATAATTGGCGCTGATGCTGACGCTGGGCGGCGCCACGGAAGGAAAACGCGCAATCGGCAATTGCGGTATGGCGATCAGTCCGAACAGGACGATGAAGACCGCCACCACCCACGCAAAGACGGGGCGGTTGATGAAAAATTGAGGCATGTCGTTAGGCTTTCATTGTATTCAAAGTGTGCATCAACGGGCCTTGACGGCAGCCGCCGTTGCCACGACAGCCGGCTTCCACGGCTGCGGCGCGGCGGTGGCGCCCGGCTGCAAGCGTTCCTGGCCTTCGATGACGACGGTATCGCCCGCCTTCAAGCCACCGTTGACCACGTACTGGTGCTCGACCACGTCGCCCACGGCAATCGGTTTCAAGCTGGCTTTGTGCGTGCCATCGAGCACCCAGGCCTGGGCCTGGCCATCGCTGCTGCGCAAGACGGCTTGCTGCGGCACGAGCACGCCATTGGCTTGCACGGCGCGCGCGATGCGGGCGCGCACGAACATGCCGGGCAAGAGCTGGCGCTGCGGATTGTCGACCAGCACGCGGATGACGGCGTCGCCCGTGCCCGCATCGACGCTGATGCCGGAGAACAGGATGCGGCCCGTGACGGGATGCGGCTGGCCGTCGGCGCCCAGGATGGTCACGGGCAGCTTGTCGGCACCGCCCGTGCTGTCCGAACCTGCGGCCCGCAGCGCGGCCAGCGCGGCGGCCGGCTGGCGCACGTCGACATACACCTTGTCGATCTGCTGGATGCGCGCCATCGGCGTGGCATCGGCCAGGCCCACCAGCGCGCCTTCCGTCACCAGTTCGGAGCCGATGCGCCCGGCAATGGGCGCCTCGATGCTGGCAAAGGCCAGGTCCAGGCGGCGCCGCGCCAGACTGGCGCGCCCCTGCGCCACGGTGGCCACGGCTTGCTCGCGCTGGGCCACGGCATCGTCATACGCCTGGCGGCTGATGGCATCCGCTTCCACCAGCGGTTTTAACCTGTCGGCCTGGCTGCTGGCGCGGTTCGCCGTGGCCACCGCATGCTGCAGCGCGGCGGCGGCCGAATCGACGTCCGCCTGGAATGGCGCGGGATTGAGCTGGAACAGCTTCTGCCCCGCCTGCACCTCGGCGCCCTGTTCGAACTGGCGGCGCAGCACGATGCCGCCCACCTGCGGGCGGATGTCGGCCGTGCGGAAAGCCGCCACCCTGCCCGGCAATTCGTCGCTGAGGACGACGGGCGCCGCTTGCAGCTTGAGCACCGTCACGGAAGCCGGTGGCGTGGCAGCTTCCTCTGGCGCGGGTTTGGAACAGGCGGCAAGGCTGAACAGTGCCGCGGCGATCAACATGTTTTTCCTGGGGAGGTACTTTACTGGCATGACTTTTCTCTATGGCGGATCCCAACCGGCGGTCCGGTCGACAGATAACAAGAGCATAGAAGGCCAACATGGATGTTCCGTCAAAGAAATGTGGAGATTCGATGGAGGGCGCGAAGAATGCTAGACTATTTAGATGAACTATCATCACAGCGCCAGCCAGCCCTCGTTTCTTGCCACCACGCCACCTTCCGCCCTCGTCCTGATCGCCGAAGATGAACCGCAAATCGCCCGCATCCTCGCCGGTTACCTGGAGCGCGACGGCTACCGCACGGCCTTCGCCGCCGATGGCCAGGAAGCGCTGCAGCAGCACCTGGCGCTGGCGCCGGACCTGCTGCTGCTCGACGTGCAAATGCCGCGTGTCGATGGCTGGGGCGTGTTGACGGAAGTGCGGCGGCGCGGCGAAACGCCCGTCATCATGCTGACGGCGCGCGACCAGGATGCCGATAAATTGGCGGCCCTGCGCGTGGGCGCCGACGACTACATCATCAAGCCCTTCAATCCGGCCGAAGTGGTGGCCCGCGTGGCCGCCGTGCTGCGCCGCTCGCGCGTGCGCCACCACCCGGTGGGCGGCCAGCGCCTGCGCTGCGGCCCCATCGACATCGACCAGGAAACGTATGTGGCCAGCGTGCTGCAGGATGGCATGGCCGTGGCTCTCAGCCTGACGTTGACGGAGTTTCGCCTGCTGGCGCATCTGGCGCGCACGCCGCGCCGCGTCTGCAGCCGCCTGGAATTACTGGAGTCGTGCATGCCCGAGAGCAATTCGATGGAACGCACGGTGGACAGCCACGTCAGCAAGCTGCGCAAGAAGCTGGAAGAAGCGGGCGTGATGAACATGCCGGCCAGCCTGCGCGGCGTGGGCTACCGGCTGGAAAGCGACGCCTGATGCGCTTCACAGGCCTGAACCGGCAGATCGTGCTGTCGATGTCCGTGCTGATGGTCAGCAGCATCCTGATCATCTGGATGGGCTCATGGATCTTCTTTGCCGTCGCCTTCAAGATCGATCCCGACATGCTGTCCGAGCCGGACGACTGGTCGCCCAGCACCGTCGAGTGGCTGTGGATCTTCGCCATCACCATTTTCGGCTTGCTGCTGGCCGCGTTTTTCGCCATCAAGCTCGCTTCGCGCATCCTGAAACCGATCAATTCCGTGATGGACAGCGTGCGCCGCGTGGCGCATGGCGACCTGTCCGCGCGCGCCTTCGCGGGCGACCGCAGCCTGGGCGAGACAGCCATGCTGGTCGATGACTTCAACAGCATGGCCGAGCGCCTGCAGCGGGCGGCCAAGGAAAGCGAAACGTGGAATGCGGCCATCGCGCATGAATTGCGCACGCCCGTGACCATCCTGCGCGGCACCTTGCAAGGCGTCGTCGATGGCGTCTTCAAGCCCGAGGAAGTGCCGTTTTCCAGCCTGCTGGCGCAAGTCGAGGACCTGGGCCGCCTGATCGAGGACTTGCGCACCCTGAGCCTGGCCGACAGCGGCTACATGCAGCTGCGCATGGCGTGGACGGACCTGACCCTGGAAATCGAGGAAGTGCGCCGCCTGCTGGCGCCGGAAATGGAGGCAGCCGGTTTTAGCCTGCAATTGCACCTGTCCGACCATCCCGTCTGCTGCGACGCGGCGCGCATCCGGCAAATCGTGCTGGCCCTGCTCGACAACGCGCGCCGCTATGCGCATCCGGGCCTGCTGCGCGTGCGCACCCGCGTGCTGGCCGGCCAGTACTACCTCAGCGTCGAGGATGCGGGCCCCGGCATTGCCGAGGAACTGGCGCCGCATGTATTCGAGGCGTTTCGCCGCGGCGACAGCGACGACGGCGACCTGCATGCGGGTAGCGGCCTGGGCCTGGCCGTGGTCGAAGCCATCGCGCGCGCCCACGGCGGCAGCGCGGCCTGCACGCGCGGCAAGGCGGGCGGCAGCCTGTTCACCATCAAGTGGCCGGTCGAGCATGGCGCGCCGCAGCCCGCCGCCTGATTATGCAGGCGGCGCGCGCAGCATGTCGACAAAGGCGCGCAGCACGGGCGGCATCTGCCGCCGGCTCGGGTAATACAGGAAGTAACGGGGCGGCGGCGGCAAACAGCGCTGCAGCACGCACACCAGGCGCCCCGCCGCGATATCGGCGCGCGCATCGGCCGCGTACACATACGCCAGTCCCGCGCCATCGCGGGCCGCGCGCAGCATCATTTCATCGTCGTCGAACACCAGCGGGCCACTGACGGCGATGCTGACGGCTGCCCCCTCCTGCCCGAACTCCCACGCATACTGGCGCCCGCTGGGAAAACGCCGGCCCATGCAGGCATGCTTCAGCAAGTCGCGCGGCGTGGCTGGCGCGCCATGCGCCGCCAGGTAGGCGGGCGACGCCACCACCACGAACGGTTGCGGCGCGCCAACGGGCACGGCGATCATGTCGGCCGCCACCTGCTCGCCGAAGCGGATGCCCGCGTCAAAACCGTCGCGCACGATATCGATCATGCCGTCATCGGTCACCACTTCCACCTGCACACGCGGATAGCGGGCGACAAAACCGGCCAGCATGGGCGCCAGCAGCAGCCGCGCGGCCGGACGGGGCACGTTCAGGCGCAGCTTGCCTGCGGGCACGTCCTGCAAGGCACTCAAGTCTTGCAAGGCATCGTCGATTTCGCGCATGGCCGGCGTGAGGCGCGCCAATAGTTGCTGCCCCGCCTCGGTCGGCGTGACGCTGCGCGTGGTGCGGTTCAGCAGGCGCACCCCCAGGCGCTCTTCCAGCGCGCGCAATGCGTGGCTGAGGGCGGAGGCGGACACACCCCGTTCGAGCGCCGCCTGGCGAAAGCTGCGCAGGCGGGCGACGGCGGCAAAGGCCGTCAATTCATTGAGGTCAGCCATCATTCATGAGCCATATTCAGTAATGCATGCAGGATAAGGTATCTTATCGCATGCTGTTGCTTCATCCATACTCCTTGCATCTTTTTTGGACGAGGAGTGAAAAATGGAACACCGAACACTGGGCAAATCCGGCTTACGCGTCGCCCCCATCGGCCTGGGCTGCATGGGCATGAGCTTTGCCTACGGCGGCGCGGACGAGGCTGCCTCGCTGCGCGTGCTGCACCGCGCCGTGGAACTGGGCGTCACCCTGATCGATACGGCGGAAGTCTACGGCCCCTACGCCAACGAGGAGCTGGTAGGGCGCGCCCTGAGGCAGCTGCGCGGCAAGGTCAACATCGCCACCAAATTCGGCTTCAAGATCCTGCCGCACGGCCAGGGTGTGGAACGCATGGCGGGCGTCGACAGCCGGCCCGAACATATTCGCCAGGCGGTGGAAGGGTCGCTGTCCAGGCTCGGTATCGAGTGCATCGACTTGCTGTACCAGCACCGCGTGGACCCCGCCGTGCCCATCGAAGACGTCGTGGGCGCCATGGCGAATCTGGTGCGGGCGGGCAAGGTGCGCCACCTGGGGCTGTCGGAAGTATCGGCCACCACCCTGCGCCGCGCCCACGCCGTGCACCCGATTGCGGCCGTCCAGTCCGAATACTCGCTGTGGAGCCGCGACGTGGAAGCCGAGGTGCTGCCCGCCTGCCGCGCGCTGGGCATCGGCTTCGTCCCTTACAGCCCGCTGGGCCGGGGATTTTTGACGGGCCATCTCACGTCCGGCGCCGCACTGGCACCGGATGATTATCGCCACAGCCTGCCCCGTTTCCAGCCGCAGGCGATGGCGGCCAACGCGACCATGGTCGACGAGCTGCGGCGCCTGGCGGCGGCGCGCGGCGCCACGGCGGCCCAGTTGGCCCTGGCCTGGCTGCTGGCGCAAGGCGACGATCTCGTGCCGATTCCCGGCGCCCGCAGCCTGGCGCACCTGGAAGAAAATGTCGCCGCCGCGCAGATCAAGCTCAGCGAAAGCGAGCTCGTTGCCATCGGCGCGGCCATCGCGCCCGCCAGCGTGCAGGGCGCGCGCTACCCGGCGGTGGAGCTTGCCATGCTTGGCCTGTAGACAACCGTGCATGAGTGCGCTATACCGGTACTTTTTTGTCCAGCGCACTTGAAATGCCTGAATCCGCTATCATTTCCAATCTGAACTATTCACTATGAAAAGGATTTACATGTCCGCACTGCTCGAAACACTGCAATGGCGCTACGCCACCAAGAAGATGGACCCGACGAAAACGGTGCCGCAAGACAAGGTCGAGCGTATCCTGGAAGCCGTGCGCCTGACGGCCAGCTCCAGCGGACTGCACCCGTATGAAGTGTTCGTCGTGACGAATCCGGCCCTGCGCGAGCAGATCAAGCCGCATGCCTGGAACCAGTCTCAGGTAACGGATGCCTCGCATCTGCTGGTGTTTGCCGCCTGGGACAATTACACGGTGGAACGCATCAACGCACGCTTTGACCTGGTCAATACCGTGCGCGGCTTCAAGAATGAAGGCTGGGAAGCGTACCGCCAGCAGATCCTGGCCACGTATCCGCAGCGCGACGCGGAAACCAACTACCAGCACGCGGCGCGCCAGGCGTATATCGGCGTGGGCACGGCCCTGATCGCCGCGGCGCAGGAACAAGTCGATTCGACGCCGATGGAAGGTTTTGATCCGGCCAAGGTCGATGAAATCCTGAACCTGCGCGCCAAAGGCCTGCGCTCCGTCGTCATGCTGCCGCTGGGCTACCGCGCCGACGAAGGCGACTGGCTGGTGGACTTGAAAAAAGTGCGCCCTGCGCGCGAGCAGTTCATCACCGAGCTGGCGTAAGCGCGTCGAGCGTGACTGAAAAGCGGATGCCGGCGACGGCAGCCGCTTTTTTGCATTCAGGCTGGCTGCGGGAAGCGCACCGTCACCTGCAGTCCCCGTCCCGCCTCCCCATCGGCCAGCGCGATATCGGCCCGGTGGTGCTCGGCGATGTGGCGCACGATGGACAGGCCCAGACCGCAACCCCAGGCGTCGTTGCCGTCGGGGCGGAAGAAGCGGTCGAACAGGCGCGCATGGTGCTGGCGCGGCACACCGGGGCCGTTGTCGGACACGCGCAGCAAGGGCCGGCCCTCTTCCAGCGCCGCCTGCAAATCGACCCTGCCGCCCTGCTGCGTATAGCGCAAGGCATTGTCGATCAGGTTATTCAGCAACACTTGCAAGCCGTCGGGATCGGCCTGCACCAGCACCGGGGCCGGCAGCGTTTCCACCACGCCCAGGTCGATCGCGCGGCTGTCGGCCAGCGCGCTGTGGTCGGCCACGGCCGCTTCCAGCAACTGTCCCAGATCCACCGTGTGCAGCTGGCTGGCCGTCAGCGCCGTTTCATGGCGCGCCAGGCTGAGCAATTGCCGCACCAGGTGCGTGCTGCGGTCCAGCCGTTCATGCAGCCGCGCCAGCGCCACGCGGCGTTCTTCCTCGCTGCCGGCCCGTTCGGCCACCTGCAGCTGCAGTTTCAATGCCGTCAGCGGCGAGCGCAATTCATGCGCGGCATCGGCGACAAAGGTGCGCTGCGCCGTCAGCGCCGCCTCGAACTGCCCCATCAAGCCATTCAACGCCAGCGCCACGGGCCGCAACTCGGGCGGCATGTCGTCGGCCGCCAGCGGCGTCAGGGCGTCCGGCGAACGGCCCGCCACGGATTCGGCCAGCCGGTGCAGCGGTGCCAACGCGCGACCCACGACGGCGACGATCAGCAGTGCCAGGATCAGCGCGAACACCAGCAGGGGCGCGCCGGCGCGCATGGTCATTTGCCAGGCCAGCTGGTCGCGCACAGCCTGCGCCTGCGCCACCTGCACGTAACGGCCGCGCCGCGTCTCGCCGTACAGGCGCCAGTCTTCGCCGCGCAACGTGACATCGGCAAAGCCGGCCAGCGCATAGCGCGGCAGTGCCGCTTGGTCCGGCAAGACGGACAAGACGGACAAAGGCTGCCCATCCTCGTCCCACGCCTGCAGCACGAACGCTTCTTCCGGCTCCTGCGCGGCCGGCGAGCCCGATTGCGGCTCGAACTCGTCGGGCAAGGCCAAGGCCAGCTGGCGCAGCTGCAAATCGGCCAGCTCATTGGCTTCTTCCAGGAGCGAGCGGAACAGCGAAATGCCGGCGCCGAGCACGCACAGCAAGGTGGCAGCCAGCAAGCCGAGCAGCAACTGGCGGCGGATGGTCATCAAGATGCTGCCCGCATCTTGTAGCCCACACCGCGCACGGTCTGGATGCTGTCCGCGCCGAACTTCTTGCGCAGCTGGTACACGTACACGTCGACGGTATTGCTTTCCACTTCGCTATCCCAGCCGTACAGTTTTTCGCTCAGTTGCCGTTTCGACACCACCTTGCCCGGATGGTCGAGCAAGGCGCGCAGCACGGAAAACTCGCGTGGCGCCAGCTTGACCTGTGCGCCTTCGTAGGTGACGTCGTGGCTGGCCAGGTCCAGGATCAGCGCGCCATGCTCGATGACGGAGCGCGAACGGCTGACCCTGCGGCGCAGCAGCGCGCGTATGCGCGCCAGCAATTCATCGAGGTCAAACGGTTTCACCAGGTAATCGTCGGCGCCGCTGTCGAGCCCTTCGACGCGGGCCGGCGTCCCGTCGCGCGCCGTGATGATCAGCACGGGCAACTCGGCGCCCCGCGCGCGTATGGCGCGCAACACGCCCATGCCCTCCTTGCCCGGCAAGCCCAGGTCCAGCAGCATCAGGTCATAGGCAAAACCGGCCAGCGCCAGCTCCGCATCGCGGCCGTCGCGTACCCAGTCCACGGCATAGCACTCGCCACGCAAGCCCTCGACCAGGCTTTCCCCGATCATCGGATCGTCTTCCACCAGCAACACGCGCACCCGGGCCCCTTATAGTCTTGAAATGCCGTCATCTTACCTTGCGTGGCGAAAGCCAGCTTGGCAGGCGACATAATCAGATTCAGGCATATAGCTCATGATCGGTACGCGTCACGGTATCGCCATCGAGCGTCATACTATCGAACACTGCGCGGCGCCGAAGGAGCGCCAAACGCACTCAGCCTTCCAGTGACGCGCGCACTTCCGCCAGCAAGGGCGCCAAAGCGCGTGGCACGGGCGCAGCGACATACGCTTGCGCCAGCTCGAAGGGATCGACCATCATGGCCGCATTATCTGCCTTGGTAAATCTCCCCACCACGTAGCGGGCAAAAAGCCGTGACCCGGGCACGTCGTTGACGTACCAGTTACCGTCATATTGCTGCGCAAGTACTTCGCCAACAAAATAGGCGATACGTGCCGTCAGCCAACTACGGTCCGCTTCATCGGCAACCGCCATCTCGCGCAGCGCCTGTTCGACCAAGGGCACGTACTGCACAGCCTGTTGCAAGACCGGCGCAGCAGGTTGAATGCCGATGCAGCCGATAAAATCCACCAGGACATCCGTCAACTCATGATAAAACAAAGGAAAATTTGCCTGCCTTGCGGCCAGTTGCGCCGCCTTGTCGTTCGTCATGGTGCTCCGTGATATTGATAATTATTAAGCAAAGTGCCATCAGCCAAACCGGGCCAGGAAACCTGGCGAATCCCAACTGTCCTTCACATTCAGCCTGAGCGACGCTACAATTTCAGCGCCATTCGCATCGAAAAACGTCCCCAGCCGATCGCCTTCCGGCGCAAACAGGATGGCGCCGCTGCCTGCACCGGCCATCAGGTCCAGCAGCCATACCTCGAGGACATGCGTGTCACTCGCCCGCATATCGCCATCGGCAAGCCACTGCACATAGGCATCGACGATATCGCCATTGATGGACAGATACAAGGGATTGCCTGAAAGAAATTTATTCGCCAGGTGCTGTCGAACGAACCCGGTCACGGGAAATGCCTGAAAGAACGCTCCCTCCAGGCTGGCGCAAACCAGCCGGGGCTCACCGGCTTCAATCACCTCGTCGCCCCAGTGGCGAATTTCCTGGGCCGCAACGGTGAAATTGGCGAAAACAAAGTCCCGCGGCAGGATCAATCCAAATGAAGCATTCATTATTTTCCCGTATCGAATGTCAACGCCACTGCTACGGCCGCATGGCAAGCGCACCCACCACCAGCGCGCGCATGCCCAGGTCGAACTCGGCCTCGATCGTCGCATCGTCTTCTTCCCATGCGTCACCTGCCGGCGCATACACGGTGTCGGCCAGAGCCACGCAGTGAAAAGCGACGGTTGACAGCAGCCAGCGGGCACGCTCCTGCGGCAACTGGTAATCGTCCGCCACTTGCGTCTGATGCGCATCGATCCTGGCCAGCATGGCCGGTGTCGTCGCTTTTCTGCGCAGCAGATACGGCGCCAGGCCCGGGTGCAATTTGACCAACTGGCGCAGCGAAGCGCTGAAACGCAGCAGATAGTTCTGCAGGTCTTCGTTGCCGCTATCCGGCAGTTCCCAGCGAACAAAAATTTCCTCGGCGACCAGCAGCTTGAGCGCCGCCAGGTGCGCGACGTGCTTGTACAGCGCCACATGGCTGACGCCCAGCAAGGCGGCCACGCCGGTGAAGGTCATGGCAGGCAAACCCATGGCGATGCCGGCGTCGGCGATGCGTTCGCGCGTGATGCTGGGGGGACGCCCGGGACGGGGCGAAATTGTTGCAATAGTCATCATTATTGTCCGTGGCGGCAGCTGCGTTGTCGGTTTCAGATAATTAGTTTAGCATGATGAAACTAATTACCCAAGACAAAGGAATGCACCCATGGCAGATATCTCTGAACAGCAGTCCGGCGGCCCACTGCGCAACGCCGAACATGACCGCAACCTGCATGACGTCATGGCGGTCGTCACCGCCATCGCGCGCCCCGTTCCCAGCGTGTTACGCGTCACGGCGCGCCTGGACCGCTCGGGCGACGATACGCACTGGGCGCTGCCCAACGTGGCCTTCCGCATCCATCTCGACGGGCCGGCGTATGGCGGCGCCTCGCGCATCTACACCGTGCGCAGCTACGACGCCGACGCATCTGCCTTTACTTTCGATATCGTATTGCATGAACATGCCAGCCCGATGATGCGCTGGGGCGCCACCCTGCGCGTGGCCGATGCCTTCCGCCTGACGGGGCCGCGTCCGCAATTCACCGTTGCCGACGGAAAGGAGAAGAAAATCGCCCTCTTCCTCGACGAGACAGGCATACCCGCCCTGTATGCCATGTTGGCACAATGGCCAGCCACCGCGTACGGCATCGGCTGGGTGGTGACCGATGATGAAGCGGCGTTTAAGGAATTGCCCGCCGTGCCGGGCCTGGCATTGCAGCGCCTCGGCACTGCCCACGTGGCGCCGGACGGGCCACTGGCGGCCCGGGCCAGGGCCTTGCCTGAGCCGCAGGATTACGTCATCTGGGGCGCCGGCGAGCGCGATGAAATGCGCGCCATCCGCCAGCACTTCCGTATCGCTGCGGGGCTGCCGAAGGAGCACGTGCTGGTGGCGGGCTACTGGAAACGGGGCGTCAGCAATACCGATATCGACCTGCGCCGCCGGCAAAGTTTCGAACAGCTGATCGCCAAGGGCGGCACCCTGGCCGACTTCGACGACCTGGCCGTCGAAGTATAGGCAACACGACCCCGGGCGCTCCAGCTGAAATGAAGCCGAAGCGCCACAGCCGGCCTGATGCAGGCCCGGTGCACGGTGTTACCAGACGATTATTGCGCCAGGTAGCGTTCCGAACGGGGGCCGTACAGCAAGCCGTTCGGCACGCCGGCCGACAGCAAGCGCGCATTCGCCGTGCCGGCGATAGGATGGCTGGCATCGGTGCTGGTGTTGATGATCTGCTTGACCGCCGCCGTCACCAGCATGCCGACCAGGCCGCCGCCACCGCTGTTATTGCCTTCGTTGCTAGACGCGCTGGCCGCGCCCTGCCACAGCAAGGCGCCCGTCTTCAGGTCGACCAGTTTGGCATCGACCGAGACCACGGTCACGCTGTCGATCACGGCGTAGGTCGTGCCGTACTTGGAGATCGTCACGTACAGGCCCGCATCGGCGCCAAAGATCTCGTTGAGCTTCTTGGCATCGACGCCGTGGATATCGGCCGCGTTCGTCAAGCCGTTCTGCTTGAAGGTTTCACCGACCACGGCCACCGGCAGCACATAGTAGCCCGCTTCGGCCAGCGGATAGGTCACTTGCGCGTAGACGCTGTTGCCGGCATTGACTTCGGGCGAGTTGTTCAGCGGCGGCAAGACCACGATGGAACGCGGCTTGGCCGCCTTGAAGGCCGTATAGTCATAGGCCGCCTGCTTGGTGGCGCAACCGACCATGAAGATGGCGGGACCCAGGCACAAGGCCATTTTCAACATGCGCGACATCATAATTTCTCGCCTTTTTTCAATTTACCCAACAGGAAGTCCATGTACGGCGTCGATTCGGGGAACAGTTTTTTCTCGTCTTCGAACTGCGCCGCGACCTGCTCCGGCTTGCCCGCGATCGAGTACAGCATGCCCAGGTGGGCGTGGTAGCCCGGCGGCGCATGGTTGCCCTTCGCAGCGATCACTTGCAAGTCTTTTTCCATGGCGGCGATCTGCTGCTCCGGGCTTTCGCCTTTCAGGTACTCATACACTTGCGGCTGGTAGCCTTCCCATTGGTACAGGGTTTTCGACTGCGTGGCGCAACCTGTCAGGGCGGCACAGGCGAGCATGGCCAGCAGGGCTGCGCCCTTGTTCATCATTGTTTTCATGGGATACCTTATTGTTTGCGCAGTGCGCCCGCTTCGACGCCAGCCACCAGGCGCTCGACCGCTTCACGCATGGCCAGGTCCAGCACTTTGCCGTTGAGGGTGGCGTCATAGCTGGCGGTGCCGCCAAAGCCCAGCACTTCACGGTTCGACAAGCTGTATTCGCCGGCGCCCGAGCTCGAATACACGACTTCCGAGGTAGCGATGTTGACGACGTTCAAGGTGACCTTGGCATATGCCACTTGCGTCTTGCCGCGGCCCATGATGCCGAACAATTGCTTGTCGCCCACTTCCTTGCGGCCGAATTCGGTCACGTCGCCGGTGACGACGAAGTCCGCGCCCTTGATATTCTGGCCCTGCTTCTTGAACTCGGCTTCTTGCTTGAGCTCGGCCATGTTGTCGCGGTCGAGCACGTTGAAACGATTGGACGTCTGCAGGTGCGCAATCAGAATCGTTTTCGACTGGCTGCCCAGGCGGTCGACGCCATCGGAAAAGATGCCGCGCATGAAGTTCGAGCGGTTGTCGAATTTACCGACAGCGATCAGCGTGCGTGGACCAACGTAGGGACGGGCTGCGCTGGCAACCGTGGGGACAGCCAAAGCTTGCGAGGATTCGGAAGCGCAGCCAGCCAAGGCCGCGCCAATCAGCGCTGCAATCAACAACGCGCCGGGTTTATTCTTGTTCATAGTGCCCTTATGAGATGGAGGATCAGGAGCCACCTGCGAAATTGATTTTAAGCAAGTTAATTTCCTAATTGCAATTATATGGTATTGCATGTCTCACAATTCTCTCCAAAAGTAACGATGGCAAGGATTGCACTATTGCCCGCCATGCACAGGTGTGGCTCTGCTTGACTTCCCAGTGCAGATTCATTAACTTAGTAGTAAAAAAGCGTGTCGTCAGCGCCCTATGCCACTGTCCCTCACAGACCTCGCCCGCCGGCCTGTTCCACCCCGGCGCCAACGCCATGCTTTTCACATAGACGGGTCACCAGGCCATGCCGACACACGATCATTCCCCGGCCCATCCGCTGGCCACGGCGCTGGCGCTCTCGCTGGGCGCCGCCGTCGCCCTCGGCCTGTCGCGATTTTCCTACGGCTTGCTGCTGCCGCCCATGCGCGCCGACCTGGGCTGGTCCTACCTGCTGGCCGGGGCCATGAACACCTTCAATGCGCTCGGCTATTTTCTCGGCGCCCTGGCCACGCCGGCCCTGATGCGCCGCCTGGGCGTGTGGCGACTACTGATGACCGGCTGCGTGCTGGCCAGCATCTTCATGCTGATGTCGGGCCTGGTCAGCGACACGACCGCCCTGTTCCTGCAGCGCGTGTGCGCGGGCGTGGCCAGCGCCTTCATTTTCATCGCCGGTGGCGTGCTGGCGGCGCGGCTCGGTTCCATGCACAGCCAGCGCGCCGGCTTCTACATCGGCTTGTATTACGGCGGCACAGGCTTCGGCATCGCGCTGTCGGCCCTGCTGGTGCCAGCGGCGCTGGCGGCCGCACAGGAGCATGGCGCCGCGCATGCCTGGCAATGGCCCTGGCTGGCACTGGGCCTCGCCTGCCTGCTCGCCACCGCCATCATGGCCCTGCCGGCGAAAGGCATCGGCGAAGCGCCGCGCGCCCTCGATACGCCACGGCGCTTCGCCTGGCGTGATTTCGCCCCAAGCCTGGCCGGCTATTTCATGTTCGGCGTCGGCTATATCGGCTACATGACCTTCGTCATTGCCCTGCTCAAGCAGCAAGGCATGCCACCCACCTTGATCACCGTGTTCTACACCCTGCTGGGCCTGGCGGTGGTGGCGTCGTCGCGCATCTGGGCGCGCATGCTCGACCGCTACAAGGGCGGCGAATCACTGGCGATCCTGAACGCCGTGCTGGGCGTGGTGACCATCCTGCCCGCGCTGACCAGCTACGTGCCCGTCGTGTTCCTCTCCGGCCTGGTGTTCGGCGCCGTGTTCCTGTCGGTGGTGGC
The DNA here is from genome assembly GCF_030397665.1 of Janthinobacterium sp. SUN073. Lineage (GTDB taxonomy): Bacteria > Pseudomonadota > Gammaproteobacteria > Burkholderiales > Burkholderiaceae_D > Janthinobacterium. The sequence continues at coordinate 413,987 of NZ_JAPUBT010000003.1, forward strand.
CTCGACGACGGCCCTGGTGCGGCATAATCTGCCGCAGCAATCGTGGACGGCGGGCATAACGGCCTACACGACGGTGTTCGCCCTGGGCCAGATCGTCGGCCCCATCGCGGTCGGCTGGATCGCCGACGGCCCGGCAGGACTGGAGCGGGGCTTGATCGCCTCGGCCATCGCCCTCTTCATCGGCGCCGCATTGGCCGCGCGGCAAAAGGCGCTGGCGCCGGCCGCATTGTAGACTGCTGGCATGGCCCACCTGCGCAGAAAGATCACAATGAACACCGATGCACGAAAAATCCCGGCAACGATGGATGCCGAAACGCTGGAATTCATCCAGGGCCTGTTTGCCCTGGTGCGCGAAGGCGACACGCAGCAACTGGGCGCCATGCTGGCGCAAGGCGTACCCGTCAACTTCCGCAACGAAAAAGGCGACAGCCTGATCATGCTGGCCAGCTACCTCGGCCACCTGGAAACGTCGCGCCTGCTGCTCGAAGCGGGCGCCGACGCCAACGTGCCCAACGACCAGGGCCAGACGCCGCTGGCCGGCGTGGCCTACAAGGGCTACCTGGAGATCGCCGAACTGCTGCTCCAGCATGGCGCCAGCGTGGAAGGCGCCAGCCCGGACGGCAAGACACCGTTGATGATGGCCGCCATGTTCAACCGCCTGGCCATCTTCGAACTGCTGCTGCGGCACGGCGCGCGCATCGATGCCGTGGACAGCCGCGGCATGACTGCCGTTTCGTTGGCCAAGTCAATGAACGCACAGGAGACGCTGGCCCGCCTGGTCGGCCTGGGGCAGACGACAGAGTAGTCGATGCAGATATCGCCGGCAGTTTTGCGACTGCCGCCAGGTAAAAAAACTGAAGAATCAGGGGCTTAGCTGTTTCATTGATACCCTCGCGGGATCAGTGCTTGGCTATCCTCATCGTGGAGACAGCTGCGTCACAGCCGTTCATCCAAGAACGTTGTATATTGAAAGGCACTATGTATGTCTGGCAACACCCATGTTTCTGAGCGCCTCAAAAGCTGCCGCGAGAATCTTCGTATCTCCCAAGTGCTGCTTGCCGAACTGGCGGGCATCAATCCCACGCAACTGTATCGCTATGAATCAGGCAAAGCCAAACTTCCTATGGATGCGGCAGAGAAGATTGCCGCAGCCCTTGGCGTCAGCACCGCCTGGCTTGTGCATGGGACATTGCCCATCGCCCGAGGGATGCAAATCGACCCTCCAGTGCCGGCCGGGGGGGCGTCAATCCTGAATTTTCTGGAACTTCCCCCCGTGCTTGCCTCCGCCGTGAAGCGCCTGTCCCTGCAAAATGGCAGCACCGTAGAAATAGAGTTGCTGAACCTCGCCCATCAAGGCCTCGAAGCCATGCACAAAAAAGCCTTGGTTTGCGCCGAATCCGCGAGCAAGAGCGAGAAATAGCCGGATCACTACCTTGCTGAAAAGTCGCGGTAGATGGGATGGTGCAGCTCACGGGGAAAGATACGCGGAGCGTGATAAATACGCCGACCTGCGAAGTCAAAAATCCATCAAATGACTCGATGGCGCCATCGACCCGGGATCGCGGTGCAGACGTCAATGCAAGCATTTCCCTGGCGCGACTGATCAACCGAACACACGTCAAAAAAATGGCCATTGATAATTCTTTTTGAATTATCAACAGCCATATGATTTCACTTTAAAATCAATCAGTTAAAGAAAAATCATCACTCCCACTCGATTATCAATGGAAGCCTAATATGTTTCAGAAACAATGACTTGCATGCCCTGCATAGCCAAGTACCATGAAAAATACCATGTTAAAAATTTCTCAAAAATCGAGCTAACCAGGCTACAGCGTTCTTTCGTAGAACGGAACCAGTTTAGCAAGCGCAGCCTCCACATATTGCGGAAACCAGTAAGTCTCGATGTGGGTAGCCCCTTCAATCATGAACAGCTCCTTATCCTTTGCTCCCGTTGCCTTGGCAAACGCCTCCTCGGTCATATAAAGGCTATCAGCCTTGCTGCCAGCGATCATCAACAGCGGCTGTTCAATCAGTTCAATTTGATCGGTGGCATCCCAGCGCATCAAATCCAACAAGCTGCTCATGGTGTATTTGAAGGTTGAACCAGGATGCGCGTGCGTTCGCCAGTAGTATTCGTAGCCCTGTCGGTACATTTCGAACGGCAACGCTGCAATCTGCGCATCCGTCATATCCGCGTCGCCGGCATACAGAATACTGCCGCCGCTCTTCTCTTGGATTCGCGCATTGGAAGCCTGCTGCAAACGCTGCTGAATGGTCGCGAGCTGCGAATCGGCAAATCCGTTGCGACGAACCCGTCCGGAGTTGAACATGCTGAGCGTTGCAACGGATTTGAAACGCTTGTCGGTCTTTGCGGCCGCGAGCGAATAGCCACCACCACCACAAATGCCAAATAAGCCCAGGCGTGCGGCATCGGCGCCGGGAAAGTGGGTAATGAAATCCGCCATGCCATGTATATCCTCAGTTCGGTGAACAGGCATGTCTACGCTGCGAGGCTGGCCGCCGCTGCCGCCTTGATAGGCGGCATCGGCCGTAATTGCGATGTAGCCGTGTTCAGCAAGATGCTGAGCGTACAGGCCTGCGACCTGTTCTTTGACGCCGCCATTCGGATGTGCCACGACGATTGCGGCATACTGTTTTTGGAGATTGTAGTTTGCCGGAGTGTAGACATTGGCGACAATATTCAGGCCGTTGAGATCGTAGTGCGCGGGATGGATATTGACGTTGCCAGGCTCATTCTTTGTGATCGCACCGCCATACACTAGCGTGAAGGGGTTCTCCTTGTAGTTGGCCGCGACAACGGGTGTAGATGTGGTCATGGAAAAGACTCCTGTGCTTGCCAATGAGAGGGAAATAGCGGATGCGCTGAGAAATTCGCGCCTTTTGATGTCAATTACTGCGTCCTTCATTAGGAACTCCATTTTATGATTCGTATTTCAAAGCCCGCGCAGTGGCAGGCCTTCGCACCAGGTCAATCCAGCTTTTTCTCCGCAAGGAAGCGCGAGACCTGATCGGCTATTTCAACGTTGTTCAGGTCAGACATCAGAAAATGCGTATTGCCGTGAACTCCGATCTCCGGAAGGTGCACGAGGCGTGCATCGCCGCCATGTCTATTGATGGCGTCAACCCAGAGCCGAGCCATCGCTAGCCGTACACGCCAGTTATCCTGACCACGCTCGGTGGTTGGCTGGTCCGGAAAGTTGTCGCCGTAGTAGATGATGATCGGTATGCGAGTGAGCTTCTGGAAATCAGACGGCGACACCGCCTCAGGCGACAACGTCCCGGCAGCACTTGGCATTGCCGGCGGCAATTCTCCTTGCGGGAAGATGAAGCCGCTGCCCGGCTCGAAGGCAACAATCGCTTTGACGTTGGCGTTCTTGATCGCCGTTAGCCAACCTGGGCCGCCGCCCTGCGAATGGGTGAACAGGATCGCGGGACCAATCTTCGTCAGCAGTGCCGACATGGCATCCGAGATCACCCCCGCGTCATAGGGGCCGGTGTTGGGCGTAACCGACCGGAAGAATTGGTCGAGCGTCTCTGGCTTACGGTCAAACTGCACGTTGTCGAAGTAGTTTGGCCACTTACCGATGCGAAACTGGTCGAAGAAAAGCTGGTCGTTGGGCGTCGGATCAACCGAAGTTGCAACGGTGCTGTTACCAGCCCGTCCACGGCGTGGCTGGTCCACAAGGTAGACAGGAAAGCCACGGCGTAAGAACAAGGTCTGGAACCCTTCTCGTCCATCCGAAGTGCTCTCCCAGCTACGCGCCGACTGGAATGCGCCGTGCAACATAACAATGGGCAAAGGCCTGGCGCTTTGTGGTATCTGATAGAAGGCGTACAGATGATCTCCGTGGAAGCTCTGCCCCGCCGCCGCCGGCTTATTGTTGTCGTAATTGCCTCCATTTTTGAGTTCGGTGCCGCCTGCTGTGAAGCTTCCTTGGGTCTGGATTAGCAAGGGCCCGAAAGTGTGGCGGGGGGCGTCGGAAATGGCTGCGCAGCCGGTCGTCAGAATCGACATGGCGATGGCAGTGGAGGACAATAAGGATCGTTTGATTTTCATGCTCAACCTTTCGACGTTGCGGCGAGGACCTGCGTGAGCGCATCGTTCACGCGACTGGCGGCGTCTTCGATGCCATGACTGGAAAAGCTTTGTGCCATTTGCCGCAACTGCGCGGCACTCAAGCCCACTCGCATGCTGGCTCGTACGTGTGAGCGCAACTGCGCCTCAACCCCAGGCATGGTGGCCAGTGCTCCAAGCGTCGCCAGTTCGCGGCTTTGCCAGTCAAGGTTATCGCGCTCGAAAATGTCACCGAACAAATGGGACTGAAGGAACTGGTTGATGACGGGTGCGAAGTCGAACACGGGGCCCTGTACCGGACCGCCGGAGATCACCGTCTGATTCGCCTTGCCAATTGCCACCAGCTCACTTCCCGCCGCGACGGCCCTACTCGGTTCGCGGCCTGGCGCGTCATGCACGCCAAGTTGTTTGCGTGCTTCGACAACTTTCAGGAGTTCCCCCAGTGCGTTCAAGCTTCTCGGAAAGCCGGTGTAGGCATAGAGCTGCACTAGAATTTCCTTCGCCTCGCTCACGCTCATGCCACTATCGAGCCCTTGGTTCAAGGCGGCATTTAGTTTTGGCAGATCGCTGCTGGCCATGAAGGACGCCATCAGCGGAATGGTCAACTGCCGGGCCGACAGGGTATCGGACTTGGCACTCCGGTCAACGCCACTGATAGGCGCCGCAGATGGAACAGCCAGCGCAAGACCTGTTCCGGCCAGGGCAGCCTGATATTCCTGGTCGGTGACCTTGTCGTTCCAGGTCACCGCGTTGCCGTCTACCTTTTCGGCGATGGCGACGTGCGTCATCGGGCCTGAGGGACCAGCGCCATGCCAGTGGCGCACGTTGGGGGGTATGGTGACTACATCGCCGGGACGGATCACTTGTGCGGACTGTCCTTCCTGTTGCACCAGGCCGAGGCCGGCCATAACAATCAATGTCTGGCCAAGTGGATGGGTGTGCCACGCCGTGCGAGCCTGCGCCTCGAAGGTCACTGTGGCGCCACCAGCACGCCCAGGTGGAAGCGCCTGGAACGGCGTGCTTATTCGGACAGCGCCAGTAAAGGCTGCTGCCGATCCGGTAGTTGCTGGCAGGGTCGCAGCTGATCGTACTGCAACAGTTTGCGGAACGACTTGCGGCTGCGAGCCCTGCGCACTTGTGATGGCCGCTACACCACCCAGCGCCATACAGATCATCGATTTCACGATATTGCCTCCAGTTGCTTTGGTTTCACTTTGTGACGCGGTAGTACGATAAAAATCCACGACACAATCAGCGCCAGGGCAAGCAGCAGGCCGGCGGCGTCCATGACCGCTGAAATCCGATGGGCCAGCGCCTGGCTGTCATGAGCGCCGGTAGGTGCTGCGCCGGCAAAGACCAGTACCAGCAAGCCGAGTCCCAATGCCCCGCCAAGCTGATGGGCAACGTTAACCAAGCCCGATGCAGCCCCGGCGTCGTCGCGAGTGACACCAGCCACTCCGGCGGCAGTCAAGGGGCCCAGTAGCAAACCTTGGCCCAGTCCGATTAATAGCATCGGCGGCACAACACTCGTCCAATAGCTCGCTCCGGCATCGGCCTGCCCTAACCAGAGCAATCCGGCAACGCCCAGCGACAAGCCTGCCAGGATGAGTGAGCCGTTGCCAACGCGCCGCGCTAGCCTGGGTACGGCCATCGCCGAGGCGAAGTTGGGCAGCGTTACCGGCAGAAAGGCGAGGCCCGCCTGCAAGGGCCGCATATGCAGCACACCCTGCAGGAACTGCGTGGAGAAGAACCAGAAGCCCACGGCGCCGCCGAGGAAAAGCATGCGCGCCAGATAGGCACCCGCACGTTCGCGGCTTGCCAGCAAGCGCAACGGCAGGATGGGCTGACTGATGCGGCGCTCGATCAGGACAAATACTGCCGTCAAGACGACGCCACTTAAGAGCGCCGACTGCGCCAAGGTGTCATGCCAACCAGCCTCGGCGGCACGCACGAGTCCATAAACCAGTGCCGCCATCCCCAAGGTCGAGCAAATTGCACCGCCCACGTCGAAGCGGCCAGGGCGCTTTGGCGTCTCGACGATGTGCCGTCTGGCGACAACGATCAGCGACAGGCCGATGGGGAGATTGATGAAGAAGCCGGCGCGCCACGAAACCAGATCGGCAAACAGGCCTCCCAGTACCAGGCCCAGCGTTGCTCCGACGCCTGCCGCTGCAGCGTACATCGACAGTGCACGATTGCGCTCGGGTCCTTCAGCAAAGTGGGTAGACAACAAAGCCAGCGTGGACGGTGCCAGCACCGCGGCCCCAACGCCCTGGATTGCGCGGGCTGTGAGCAGCCAGACAGCCGACTGCGCTATACCAATCGCCATCGACGCCATCGTAAACAAGGATAGGCCCGCAATGAACATGCGACGCCGCCCCAGGATATCGCCGGCACGCGCGCCAAGCAATAGCAACCCACCAAACGTCAGCGTATAAGCATTGGTTACCCATGAGAGTTGAGCGGCACTAAAACCGAGGCTGGCCTGAATGCGCGGCAGGCCAGTGATGACGATGGAAATGTCCACCACAATCATCAGATAGCTGGCTACGATGATTGCCAACACTGTGTTGGCGTTTTGCGCCTGTGAATCGGGCATAGCGTTACTCATGGCCAGCGCTCAGATGTCGAGCTTGCGCTCGGACATCCACTTGACAATGGCCGGATCACGGTGCGAAAAGAAGCTGCTCGTGTTGGTGTCGAGCGCCTGGATGCGGTCCATATCGGTCTGCTCCAACGCGAAGTCAAAGATCGCGATGTTCTCGGCCATGCGCTCCTTGCGCACCGACTTCGCCAACGACACTATGCCACGCTGCATCAGCCATCGCAGCACCACCTGGCCAACCGTTTTACCGTGATGCGAGGCGATGGCCAGCAATGCTTCGTTCTGGAACAGGCCATTGCGTCCTTCCGCGAACGGCGCCCAGGCTTCGGCCTGTACGCCAATCCCCTTCATGAAAGCGGCACTCTCCAGCTGCTGCTGGAAAGGGTTGACCTCGACCTGGTTGACTGCGGGCGCAATCTCATTGAACGCCACGATGTCCATCAAGCGGTCCGGGTGGAAATTGCTGACGCCGATTGCGCGAACCTTCCCGGCACGGTAGGCGTCTTCCATCGCACGCCAAGAACCATGCACGTCGCCAAAGGGTTGATGAATCAGATAGAGGTCCAGATAGTCGAGCTGCAAGCGACGCAGCGACTTCTCGATGGCCTGCTGCGTGCGTTCGTAGCCCGTCTCTTGGACCCAGAGCTTGCTCGTTACGAAGAGCTCTTCGCGCGGAACGCCGCTTGCACGAAGTCCCTTACCGACCGCCTCTTCATTCATATAGGAGGCAGCGGTGTCGATGAGCCTGTAGCCCGTTTCTATGGCGTCGACGACGCTCCGCTGACATTCATTGGCGTCTGCAATCTGGAAAACGCCGTAACCAACGACAGGCATTTGAATTTTGTTGTTCAGGGTGACGTAGTTCATGGGCCGATCCTTTCGATGTTTGTCGGGATTCACTTTAGACAAAGTACTGACATCTGAATAGTGACAAATTGGTTGATTTATCCGCATCAAATTGATGATAATCATCAAAGGAGGCACTACCTATGGCTATCAATGAACTGCGGTCCATCACGACCTTCATCAAGGCAGCAGAATTGGGCAGCCTGCGCAAGGCGGCGCAGGACCTCGGAATCAGCCCGCAGGCAGCAAGCAAGGCACTCGCTCAACTGGAGTCTCACCTGGACGCCCGGCTATTCCACCGCACCACGCGTGTAATGTCCTTGACCGATGCTGGGCAGCGATTGCTTGAAGATGTGCAGCCGGCCGTACTCAGTATGCAGCGTGCACTGTTGAACGCCCGCACGGCAAAGGACGAGTTCGCCGGTCCTTTGCGAATTGCGGGGCCTCGGACCACGTTCCAGCCGCTTCTCTGGCGGCTGGTTGAGGAATTCTGTGAAATTCATCCGGGCATTCAGCCGGATGTCCTGCTCGAAGATCGTGTGGGCAACTGGGTAGAAGACCGCGTCGATGTTGGGTTCCGCTTGGGGGCATCGCCCCATGAAGGCGTTATCGCTCGGCGGCTGTTTCCGCTGCAGATGGTCATTTGTGGCGCGCCAAGCTACTTCGCGCAGCACGGGGCGCCACAAACGCTGGCTGCGCTGGCACAGCATCGCTGCAGCGCGTTCCGGCATCCGGGGACCGGTAAAGTCGTACCGTGGCATGTAAAGCTCGGTGAGCAGACAGTAGATCAGCCGGTCGTACCGGCGATCTGCAGCAACGACGAGTTGTTCGAACTCCAGGCTGTACTTGCGGGCAAGGCACTTGGGCAACTCGCGGGAGTCACGGCGGCACCATACATCCGCACAGGACAACTGATTCCAATCCTACTCGATCACATGCCTGACTTCGCTAGCTATTTCGTCTATTTTGGCAGCAAGACCTCGCAGCCAGCACGCGCCCGGGCATTCATTGACCTGGCGGTTCAACGCCTCGCTAATAATTCGGATTACGTGCTTAGCACAGAGGAATTAGTGCTCAGCTCAAGCGCGGGCAAAACAAAATCTAAGGTTTAGATACCATGTCGTAACTGCAGACCATGGCATGGAATCGCTAAATCCTTCCTGCTCGTGCAGGTCCCATGCCATGAAAAATGCCATTGACGATGCAGTAAAGCTCATCAATGGCATCAATTTAACCCAATAGAATCAATGAGTTAGAATGCAACCTCACTCCCACTCGATGGTCGCCGGCGGTTTGCCCGAGATATCGTAGACGACGCGGTTGATGCCGCGTACTTCATTGATGATGCGGTTCGATACCTTGCCCAGCAGGCTGTGCGGCAGGTGCGCCCAGTGGGCCGTCATGAAGTCCTGCGTCTGCACGGCGCGCAGGGCCACCACGTATTCATAGGTGCGGCCATCGCCCATCACGCCCACCGATTTGACGGGCAGGAAGACGGCGAATGCCTGGCTGGTCGCTTCGTACCAGTTGGTCGGCACGCTGTCCTGATCGAAGCCAGGAACCACTACCGGCTCGTACGGCGTGTTGCGCAGTTCTTCGATGAAGATGGCGTCGGCGCGGCGCAGCAGGTCGGCATAGTCTTTCTTGACTTCACCGAGGATGCGCACGCCCAGGCCCGGGCCCGGGAACGGGTGGCGGTAGACCATGTCATGCGGCAAGCCCAGGGCCACGCCCAGTTTGCGCACTTCGTCCTTGAACAGTTCGCGCAAGGGTTCGAGCAACTTGAGCTTCATGGTGTCCGGCAAGCCGCCAACGTTGTGGTGGCTCTTGATGGTCTGACCTTTCTTGCCTTTGCCGGCCGATTCGATGACGTCCGGGTAAATCGTGCCTTGCGCCAGCCATTTGGCGTTGACCAGCTTGCCCGATTCGACCTGGAACACTTCGACAAATTCGCGGCCGATGATCTTGCGCTTTTGCTCGGGGTCGGTGACGCCGGCCAGGTGGCCCATGAACTGCTCTTCCGCATCGACGCGGATGACTTTCACGCCCAGGTTCTTGGCGAACATGTCCATCACCATCTTGCCTTCATCCAGGCGCAGCAGGCCGTGGTCGACGAAGACGCAAGTCAGCTGGTCGCCGATGGCGCGGTGGATCAGGGCCGCGGCCACGGACGAATCGACGCCGCCGGACAGGCCCAGGATGACGTCGTCGGTACCGACTTGCGCGCGGATTTTTTCCACCGCTTCGCTGATGTAGTCAGGCATGTTCCAGTCCGACTTGCAACCGCAGATTTCATGCACGAAGCGGCCGATCATGACCTTGCCCTGCACCGTGTGCGTCACTTCCGGGTGGAATTGCACACCGTAGAACTGGCGCTCTTCGTCGGCCATGGCGGCGATCGGGCAGCTTGGGGTGTTGCCCATCAGCTTGAAACCTGGCGGCATTTCCAGCACTTTGTCGCCGTGGCTCATCCACACTTTCAGCATGCCGTGGCCTTCGTCGGTGACGAAGTCGGCAATACCGTTGAGCAACTTGGTGTGGCTGCGGGCGCGCACTTCGGCGTAGCCGAATTCGCGTACCAGGCCGTTTTCCACCTTGCCGCCCAGCTGGGCCGCCATGGTTTGCATGCCGTAGCAGATGCCCAGCACGGGTACGCCCAGCTCGAACACGGCTTGCGGCGCGCGCGGCGAATCGCCGTCCAGCGTGGAATTGTGGCTGCCCGACAGGATCACGCCGGCGGCGCCATAGTTGCGCACGAATTCATCGCTGACGTCATACGGGAAGACTTCGGAAAACACGCCGGAATCGCGCACGCGGCGGGCGATCAACTGGGTGACTTGGGAACCGAAATCGAGAATGAGGATTTTAGAATGCATGATGGGGACTTTATCTGAGGTCATTACAAAACCGGCGCACTAGGCGCCGGTCTGGTCTGTCGCTAATTACTCTGAACGGTAGTTAGGCGCTTCTTTCGTGATTTGCACATCATGGACATGCGACTCGCGCATGCCGGCCGAGGTGATTTCCACGAATTCCGCTTTTTCACGCAGTTCGTCGATGGTGGCGCAACCGCAGTAACCCATCGATTGACGCACGCCGCCCACCAACTGGAAGATGATCGCCAGCACGCTGCCTTTGTAGGCCACGCGGCCTTCGATACCTTCAGGCACGAACTTGTCGGCCTTCATGGTGGCGTCCTGGAAGTAACGATCTGCGGAACCATCGGACATCGCGCCCAGCGAACCCATGCCGCGGTACGATTTGTAGCTGCGGCCCTGGTACAGGATCACTTCGCCTGGCGCTTCTTCCGTACCGGCAAACATGGAACCCATCATCACGGTCGAGGCACCAGCGGCCAGCGCTTTCGAGATATCGCCCGAGAAGCGGATACCGCCGTCGGCGATACATGGCACGCCCGTGCCTTCGAGTGCTTCGGCGACGTTCGAGATGGCCGTGATTTGCGGCACGCCCACACCGGCGACGATACGCGTGGTGCAGATCGAGCCAGGACCGATGCCGACCTTGACCGCATCGGCACCGTATTCCACCAGCGCCCTGGCGGCGGCGGCGGTAGCGATGTTGCCACCAATCACTTCCACTTGCGGATACTTGGTCTTGATCCAGCGTACGCGGTCCAGGATGCCTTGCGAGTGGCCGTGGGCCGTGTCGACCACCAGCACGTCGACGCCAGCGGCGACCAGCAGGTCGATGCGCTCTTCATCCTTGGCACCGACGCCGACGGCAGCGCCGACCAGCAACTTGCCCTGGCTGTCTTTCGACGCGAACGGGTGGGAAGTCGACTTCTGGATATCCTTGACGGTGATCAGGCCGCGCAGCTCAAACGCGTCATTGACCACCAGCACGCGCTCGAGGCGGTGCTTGTTCATCAGGCGCTTGGCTTCGGCCGTGTCAGCATCTTCATTGACGACGACGAGTTTTTCGCGCGGGGTCATCTTGGCGGAGGCTTCCGCGTCGAGTTCCTTTTCAAAACGCAAATCGCGGTTGGTAATGATACCGACCACTTCCTTGCCCTTGACGACAGGGAAACCGCTGATGCCGTATTGTTCCGTCAGCGCGATCACGTCGCGGATTTTCATGTCCGGCGGAATCGTGATCGGATCGCGCAGCACGCCAGCTTCGAAACGTTTTACACGGGCCACTTCACGTGCCTGGTCCTTCGGATTCAAATTCTTGTGGATGATACCGATGCCGCCTTCCTGGGCCATCGCGATCGCCAGACGGGCTTCCGTCACCGTATCCATGGCTGCGGACAGCAAGGGAATATTCAGGGTGATATTGCGGGTCAGGCGAGTTTTGAGGGACGTATCGGCGGGCAGAACGTTGGAGTAGGCTGGGACGAGCAGCACGTCATCGAATGTGAGTGCTTTTTGAAGTAGACGCATAGCATTTCCTATTGGCGCAAAAGCAGATTATACAGAAATTCTTGACTCTTGTCTTAAACATTCGCAAACCTCTGTAGACATAGCGGGAATGCCATTTTTACTTCTCTCTGAATGTCTGGGAAAGTCTGGAAACGTCCACGTTTTCGCCCAAATTTCGCCCCTGTTTTGACGGCTTCTTCGCCTGTTTCTGAGGCTGCACAATACACGGCCGGTAAGCACCCAACATAATAGAAGGCTCTGCCCTCTGTAAGCATAACCCATAAAGGAAGGATCGCAATGAGGCATGTGCTGGGCGCCCTCCTCAACATGCGTGAGTCATGTACCTGCGCCCCCGATATGCTCGCCATCTGAGGCAGTCCGCGCTGATCGACGAGCAGATGCTGCTTACAGCCGAGCTTGCCGCGGTCGGTGGGATTGAGGCCGGTATGCTGTCCGCCGAGGGGGGGGATGGCACGCTGCCCGAGTCGATACTGGCGCGTTCACATTGAATCTGACCGCACTCTCGCAAGTGGTGCAGCATGGCTTCATGGATGCGTTGCCACACACCGGCCTGTTGCCAGCCATGCAGACGTCGCCAGCAACTCATGCTGCTGCCACAACCTAGTTCACGGGATAGATAATCCCAGAACAAACCGACCTTGAGGACGAACAGGATGCCGGCCAAGCCGGCGCGGTCGTCAATGCGAGGGGGTCCACCCCAATCCACCCAAGTTAAGCAACAGGCTGCCATCAAGCAGCCTTGTAGGCCATGTATTTATGGGGCTTGTAGGCGTTGGTTTGCCGTGACCTTGATTGTCCTGGGCAATGTAGAAACGTTCGCTTGCCGATCAGAGCCAGCGCGTCGGCAAGCAAGTGGGCTGCCGCCAGCCCAAGCAGCAACGATGGCAAGAGCGGCTTGAGTACCGAATGGACATAGGCGCGGTTGATGCGTCTGTCCGTCGGCAATGCATGTTGCTGGCCGGCGGCACAGCTCGCCAACGCCTGCAGGTTATCGCATAGTACCTTGGCAGCCAGATCCTGCATCAGTGCCTGCTGTGACAGTCCCGTCACGTGCTCCAGATGGAGGCGGTGTTTGAGGCGCTTGAAGGCTTCCTCAATGCGCCAGCGTTGGTGGTAGAGGTCTCCGAACAATGCGGCAGGGAATTGTTCAACGTCCAGTGAATTGGTCATCAGAACACGCACCTTGCCGGTCGAGGCAACATGGCGTATCAGGCGCACGGTCTGCGGCGCAATGGGACATTCATAGTCAAGCGCATCGCGTCGATCCGGCGCCCGCAGCATGACGATCTGCTCCTGCAGCCCCGACTTCAGAAACTGATTAACGCAGGGAAAGCCGCCACCGCGCGCTTGCTCAACACGCATGCAGAAGGCAATGCGGCGCTGGTTCAATACGGCAGGCATCCAATAGCATGGGTAGCCTCGGTCGAGCAACAGCAGATCATCCTTGCCAAGCCGGTCGAGCTGTTCGAACAGCATCTGGCGTTCACCGACGTCGGTGCTGTATAGCGAGGCCGAGAGCATCAATTCGGCACCGGGCAGAAACAAGCAAAACACCAGCTGATCGGCTACGGCGGCACGTTTGACATGGCTGGCGCGCAAGCTAAAGCGAACGGTCGAGGCGTCAGCGGCGACCAGCCTGAAACCGTGCCAGCGCGGCAGGTAGCCATGCTGCTGTGCTTGAGCAATGAGCCAGTCGTAAGCTCTGGCATGGCCGTGGTAGCAAGTTTCGAGCGTGCCTGAGCGAAAGCCTGGGCACTTACCTGGTGCGTCAGTTGCGCCTGCTGTTGCAGATGGCCAAAGAATTCATCAAGTTCGGTTTGCACGCTCTTGCGCATGCCGGTGAGCATGAGCGCCACAAACGAAGGTAGCGGCAGTTTGCGGCGCCGTTGAAACGCTGTCGGATGATCAGGATGGCGGGCGGTAAGACGGAACTGGTCGGATTGAAGATGATCGGAGAAATCGGACAGCAAGGAAGCGAGCGACATGAAAGGCCAATGAAGATCAAAAGACCTTCATTGGCCGCCGCCTTGCCACTGTCGAAAAAAGAGAGGTCAGCAAGGCGGCGGCCGCGCAAAGCCAGTGCCACGTCAAGCACTATTTCATTGATTTGCAAGCAATTGCGCGGGCTTGCGCCTTAACTTGGGTGGATTGGGGCCAGCACCCAGCAGGCGCGCTGCGGCGCGCACCGTCAAAAATTAACTTCTTTGAATTATGGTGCGCTCTAGCCAATTCAAAAATGCAAAAATTCTTCAACGGTTAGAGAGGCAGAATAATATTATCTCACCAACAAATTTAGGTGTCACTTCTTGCTCATGAGTATATTCATTTAAATTGTAAAAACCAGTCTTGATATAACAACTTCTAATTACTTCCAACTTTGGAAATACACTGCCTTCTGTAATAAAATCAAGTCGGTATATCACAAGAAAATCTTTGGCTGGCGAAACAATATGTAACGCTTTTGCAAAATTTTTATCATGCGGGTCTTTTCCAATATACCAATAAAATTCTTGTTTGTTAACTACAATCTTTCGCTTGCGTTTTTTTGAGATTGCCAATTTTATCACCACATTGCATAAATTTTCTTGTGCTTGTTTGATTCAGTTGCATCATTCCACATCCTGGATTATGAACTACTTTTTCTTGCTTGTTATGAAAAAGGTAGGCAGTGAGGGAGAGGCGATGACATGCACGACTCAATGGAATTCTGTTCCATTTCGGCTTGATGAGTGTTTGATGCTAATCATGTGATTGGCTCCCGAAAACGATGTTAGGTGAATTTGACCAGCATCGTGGCCGTTTGTTTCGCTGAAATTGGTTTTGTTAAGCGCTCTTAACCAAGCGGAACATCGCCGAAAGGAGGTCAATTTTCTTTTGTTTCTTAGGTGGGCTCTGTTCCGTGACGCTAACGTAAGTGGATGCTCTATTTTGCATAAATTATTCAAAAAAGGTATTGTTTTCAAACATCACAACGAGAATTTTTTATCTAAATATCAAACAATTAAGTGAAGTTAGCGTGCCCCAACAAAAAAACGCCTTGACATCATGAATGAGGCCAGTTCATAAAAAGTGCCGCTTTTTGCCGGAAGTCTTCAACTAATCTTGTCGAGAGATCGTCTCATACAAGTTAATGACGTAATCCCAGATTTCGGTAACTGAATCTCTCGATTCCTGTATCATGTCGCCATCGGCAGGGTTCCAGAGGATTGCTTTCCCAGTCGCCCAGTCAAAACCTATCAGACTGCCACATCCATTATCGCCAACAAGGACAAGCGAGGGAAATTGCTTAGGAAACCAAGCTTCTTCTTTCAGTCGATTCATACTCACAATTCCACTGTCGGCATCTGCTCGATACAAGAGTTGGCAATCTGTCGGGCCTTTATATCCATTGGACAAGCCGTACATTGAGCGAACGTCATCCGGTAGCCGCGAGCCAATTGCCACCTCTAATTCGATGATGCTCTCCGTCGTTATACCAGTCATGTTAGCCTTTGCTTGTTGGATTTTACAGGTCTGCTATTGGCTGCTTAAAGCCACGGCCTGTTGCTTAGTCTTTGCGCACCTAACTCTTTTTGCCGCTGGCGATAATCTCGCCGTGAGGGTTGAACTTTTTCCATCGGGCACTAGTCCCGAATGGAGAATAGGGGCTAATAGGATACCACACATGATATTTCGTTACGGCATCGCCATCAGGCGTGCGTTCCTCATAGGAATAGTCGTCGCCCTGCCCTTTGCTCTGCTTCCAGTTCTCTTCAACGCAAAAGAGTGAATTGCCGACTCCCACAGGTAAATATGCGAAGTTCGCCAGGTCAACCAAAACGTTTTCCATCGTCATTATTTCTCTTCTCGGCCTGCACCGCGGTCGTGCGCCGCGCCAGCTTGATGACAAGGACAAGGATACAGATCGGATTACGAACTAAATCAATTACGAGGCCGCCGTAGCCGAAAATACCCTGCAGCCCAAGCGATTCAGATATGGGTAAGGTTACCTACGCCTTACCACTTCAAATAAACGTGCCATAATTAAAAATCCTGTTCATCAATCGCCAAGCAGGGATTTTTACAGGTAATAGCTTACTTCTCCAGAGAAGGAGCTGCGGTTAGATGCCTGGTGAGAGTCCCTCCCGAGGCCTTAAGTCCGTCAGCGTCCAGGCGCTCCATCGCTGGTTCAAAAAGCGGCGTGCAAGAGTTGACTGAGCTGCAGCCGCCCGTCCTGATGCCGCTTTGCTCTTGCACGCTGGCATCACTCCGTCTGGGATAAGGACTATTACGCTCTCAGTTGACTTGTGCAATAAAGCCATTCAACACCCTGTAAAATCAATAAAATCAGTGAAACTCATTTGAATGTCCGGATATTCAGCATCTTTCACATAGTACTGTATTAAAATTTCCTGAATGTGAAAATAATATGATAAATATACCAAGTTCAGTCTAATTTCATTCCTTTCTCTGCTTTGACAATTATGCGCAACGGCTTTTTTTATTCTGCCACCACCGGAAATAGACTCCTGCAAAGCCAGCAAGGTATTCTTTCTCACGCCTCCCCCTTTTTATAACAAGATTTCTATATTAATGCCCCTGGGAGGCAGCGTGCTGCGGTCACGCAGCTGTGTCTATGATACAAGGGAACTGATGATTTACTCGTTTTTTCAGTCGAGTGTGGCGCATAGCATTTGATTCATACGGTTAAAGATTTCCATAAAGTTAATTAACTATCCAGTTCCGCCACATTCTTCACGCCGCGTGGACAGTCTCGCGCCAGCGCCAGAACGATCTCGTCGTCATTGGCAACTGGCTACAGTCACGGAAATTCAAAAAAGACCGGCAGGCTCGGCAGCCTTATCCCAGCTATAAATAATCAACTCCTTCCGCTCCACCGCCCTGCCACCTCCGCCCACGTTGTACTGAATACCAGTCGTGTCCATCTGGAAACGCGCAAAGACGCGGCGGATGTCCGGGTGATCATTTAGGCTCAAGATGGCCTTGCCCTTCAGCCTGGCCATCAGCTCGGCCATCTTCTCGTACTGAGCGAATTCAAACTCTACGCCATAGCCGGCCGTTTCCCAATACGGCGGGTCCAGGTAAAACAGCGTGTGCGGCCGGTCGTAGCGCTCCATGCACTTGTACCAGTCCAGGTTCTCGATGTAGGCGCCGGACAAGCGCAGGTGCGCTGCCGACAAGTTCTCCTCGATGCGCAGCAGGTTAAGCGGCGGAGCGGTGGTGGCCGTGCCCCAGTTCTGCCCGTCGACCTTGCCGCCGAAGGCATGCTGCTGCAGGTAGAAGAAGCGCGCCGCGCGCTGCAGGTCCGTCAGGGTATGCGGCGGCGTGTCCTGCAGCCACTTGAACACCTCACGGCTCGACAGCGCCCATTTGAACTGGCGCACGAATTCT
The DNA here is from genome assembly GCF_030397665.1 of Janthinobacterium sp. SUN073. Taxonomy (GTDB): domain Bacteria; phylum Pseudomonadota; class Gammaproteobacteria; order Burkholderiales; family Burkholderiaceae_D; genus Janthinobacterium. The sequence goes on from NZ_JAPUBT010000003.1 coordinate 431,331, forward strand.
TCCAGGTGATTCTTGACGACGCGGTACAGGTTGATCAATTCGCCGTTCACGTCGTTCAGCACCTCGACTTCGGCCGGCGGCCGCATGAAGTACAGCGCGGCGCCGCCGGCGAAAACCTCGACGTAGCAAGTGTGGGGTGGAAATTGCGGGATGATGCGGTCGGCCAGGCGTCGTTTGCCGCCGATCCAGGGGATGATGGGTAATGCCAAAATGTGTACCTCCTAATGGTAGAGTCGAATTCCTCCCATGAGGCAATCCAAGCCTACTCACCAGGCTCCACCGGCTGATTGCTGCTGTTAGCGCAGCGACAATCAGCGCTCTGCTTTTTCATCTGGCAGAATGCACCCCGCAATTACTGCCTCCAGTTCCACTTCATACTTCCGGCCGCGCGGCCAGTCCCGCGCCAGCGCCAGGACGATCTCGCCATCGGGCGCCGCCGGTGCCAGCTGGTCAAACTCGTAGGCCGGCCGATGCGGCATCGACTTTACACATGGTGTAAAGACGGGAACTTCGATCCGCTGCGGCGCCAGCGGTGCGCTGCCGCAGCCGGCCAGCACCAATGCAAGCATCCATTTCATCGCACGCCCTCCAGCAGCAGCCTGACGGCCGGCATAGCTTCGTCGCAGGTATTGGCGCGCGCGCCCGTGATCTGCGCCAGGGCAGCGTCATACTTCTTGCCCTTGGCAGCGGCGGCCGCCTGCGCCGCCGCACCGCGCTCCTGCGCCGCCAGGGTTGCCTTGGCCATGCCATCGATGGCGCGGTTTTGCTCGCTGATCGAGCTGCGCAGCTGCGCGCTAACGCCTTGTTCCAGCACCAGCGCAGCGCGCGCGACGTCACGGTCGCCGGCGGCCAGCCACCAGCCAGTGCCAGTTGAGCTGGCCACCACAATCAGAACGGCGGCCAGTACGATGGCGGCCGCCTTCCAGATCCCGCTGACGGCGCCGGCCGCCAACGCGCCCAGGGCGCTCACGGCCGCACCTGCAAGATACCAGCGCGCGTGCCGTGGCGGTCGATGGTGATAATGCGGTTGATCGGCTTGGCCACCATCTTCGTGCTGACGTGCACCCAGGTCAGCTCATTGATAATCTGGCCGATGCCGAACTCGTCCAATTTCGGCAGCAGCGCCTGGCATACCTGGTACGGCGTCATGCGCAAGGCCTTGAAATCAGCAGCACAACCGCGCACGTGATCGCTGCCATCGCTGCTGCCGATGCCCCGATTCACTGGAATTGAGCGGTAGCCGCTGATATTGGTCAGCGGCGTATCGATGCAGGTGCTGGCCGTCAAGTAATTGCGGATGCGCTGCAGCAGCTCGGCCGTACGCTGCAGTTCGGCCAGCACGACGGCCGGCGGCGTGTTGTCGACGCCGTGACGCGCGGCCCAGTCGGAGGCGGTCAGTTCCTGCAGGGTAAAATTCTTGGTCAGGTTCACAGGCCACCCCGCACATCCTTGACGACGGCGGCCGCATCGCGCGCCAGCTCGCCGATGTCCTTGTCGCGGCGCTTGTCGAACCAGCGCACCGTGGCGCCCAGCACCCACCAGGCGGGCAAGCCGGCGGCCACCATCAGCGGCGCAGCGATGAACAAGAAGCCCAGCGCCGGGTCGCTGCCGTACAGCACGGCCACGGCGCGCGCGCTGTCGAACAGGCCCGGCATCCAGTTGCGCACGACCACGACCAAGGCCGGGCCCATCAGGGCAGAAAACAGAATGGTGACGAAGAAGCGCACGCCCGCTTCCTTGGCAGTTTTTGGCCACATGAACATGAATCCTAGTGAGGTTGCGGCAGCACCGGCCAGGACCGGGATGCCAAAAATTTTAATCAGTGCTCCGCCGGCGGCGGTCGTTTCGATGGCCATGAATGCCTTTCAGGTGGTGGAAATGAAAAAACCCGCCGAAGCGGGTTTGTGGTGGAGTGCTGCTGTGCTACACGACCTTGACCATCACATAGGCCCGGCCGTCCGGTTCAATCGAGATCACGCGGCCGACCGCGTGCAGGTACTGCTTCATGCTGAGGTCATCCTCGTGCACGGCAATGCCCTTAATGCCGACGCCGTCCTGCACCGGCACGATGTAGTCGCCCGGTTGGGCGCCTTGCACGTTGACCGGCACGCGGCCGGCGATGGCAATGCGGTCGACCTTCTGGCGCTCGACTTCCAGCGCCGCGTCAAAGGTGGCCATGGACTCGGCGTCCTGCTGCACGGCGATGTTGTGGGCGGCCAGCGCGGTAGTGTAGGCGGCCTGCTTTTCTGCCCACTCGTCATCGGTGTCGCCGGGTTCGGTTACCACGTCCTCGAATTCGGGCGGGTTGGTGCCGGGAACTGGCTGTTGCGTGACCACGTCTTCGCGGCGCAGGGGCAGCGTCGGCGCTGGCCCTGCCTGGGGCGATGGGCGCGGCCCTACATCGTTGGCCCAAGAATCGCCACCGACAAACGAGGGGGCGGTCGACTTGATCGAAAACATAACGGCATCGGCCCACTTGTCGGTGATCTGGTTATCCGCAGTGATGCCAATTATTTGGCCGGCGGCGACAACGCTGCAGCGCAGGCTTTTGAAAATGTATTCGGCATAATCGTTACCGCCTGTATTTACAGTACCTGCAAAGTTACCACTGCGGCCTGTAGGTGGATGTACGCCTACATAGAAAACCGACGGAGAAGCTGCCCAACCACCTACACCGCTAGACGCCCGAATCCCAACACACGGCTGTCCAGCGCCCTCCTTGCCAATGTAGATGATTTCCGCGTTCGTGGCAGACGTAGATGGGCACGAAATATTATGAATTAGCTGCGAGGTATTAGAACTGCCTGCTTTCAGCAAGGGCACATACACCTGCCCATTACCTGTAACGGAGAACAGTGTTGGGGTGAAGTTCCCCGAACCCACATCACGAGCCTTCAACGCCAGTTTGTATCCCAGTGCGAATGGGCTGGCATTTTCACCGACGGACACGTAAGCATTGAAGAAGCCTGCGTAAGAAACACCCGAATTACCAGATACGCCAATACGAATGGCTTCTGCTTCTTGTTTAGCCCCCATTGAGTTCGCTTTTGGTGCCCCTACGATATACGACGCAGAAGATGTGGCTCCATCTTGCGCACGCACTTCGACCATGCTGTCAAAGCTCGTACCTAGCAGAGTGGTAGGTGCGTTGCCCATACCACGCGAACGAGGCGAACGATACAACTGCTCACCCGGCCCAGCAGAGCTATCCCATACAGGCGTGCCTGGCACAGAGTCCACAGCAACTGGATTGGTATAGGTAGTGGTCTGCATACCCATCAGTTGGAACGATGCCTGAGCAAAACTGCCTGCCAAAAAGAACAGGTACACCGAGACTCTGCCGTCTAATTCCAAGTAAGCCAAGAATCGTACATTGACCGGGATGAAGCGGCTGGACGACCACTCGACGTTCACACCTTCCGCTGCCGTAGAGACTCGACTGCCAATGAGGATAGTCATGGCTGTCAAATCATAAGCACCCCAACCACCCACCATGGCATCAATACGGAGCGACGAGTACGTGCTGGCAACCGTCGGCTCCAAGGTTGCGATTTTAAACAGGCGCTGACCTTGGCCGCCTTGCGAGAAGTTGTATCCGTACTTGTTTGACGCACCCGCCGAAATAGGCAAGGACGAGACAAGCGGCAAGTTCTTATCAAGCCACGCGGGGTCCATAAAGCCATTCGGCCCGCCAAGCGGCGACCGCCCCACCGCTGGCGCATACGATGCCACCACGGCGCCGCGCCCGGCCAGTTCATTCAGGCGTCGGATCGTGTCTTTCTGACCATAGTAAAAAAAGTCGCCCATTACAGTTCCTCGATTTCAATGTTGGTGGCATATGCCTGGTAATACGGGGTGGTGATGGCAGAATTGCTGGCGATGCGGCCATACAGCTGGTGCGCCTGCTCAAGCTCACCGTCGTCACTCTCTGGATACAGGCTGATCAGCAGCGGGCGCGAAAGGCCATTGCCACGCACGATGCGCCATAGCTCGGCCCGGTCCAGCGGTGTCATATGATCCAGTGCAAGCGACAGCTTGCGGTACAGCGCACCGCGTCCGACTGTTTGCCCGCCGGCGCCGTTGCGATACTGCGTGCTGGTGTCGATCGACGTGACGCCGGCACCGTACGAGGCGTTTTGCTCAGGACTCCAGTAAGGGCCGGTCACCAAGCGCGCCGCCTCGATGTAGCCTGCCGGGTTGTCCGGGTCGGCGAGGTCAATCACCAGCTTCTTGACGCTGCGCATCTGGAGCCAGCAGCGCGCATACGTGCCGCCACCGTAGCTGAAAGCGTTCACGCCAAGCGGCAGCGCACCCCAGTCCCACATGCCCAGCGCAGCGTATTCGCATGCAGGCACGGTGCCGGTATCGAAATCGGGAGCGGCGTCACCTGGCTCGACGTAACCGCGCACGCGGATCGTCGCCATCGGCGTCAGGTTGCAAAATGGCAGCGCCACGCCGCCGATGATCTCGGGCGTGGGCCAGGTGGCCGTGATCGCCAACGCCGTGCCGACGGAACGCAGCACCGCTGACTTGCGTTCGCGCTGCAGGTTGGCCGCGCCCAGCGCACCGGCCTGACTGGATGCGGCGAGCGTCGCGCGGTCGGCGGCATTGTCGTAGATGATGCGGAGATTTGACATGTAGCTCCTATGGCAAATTGGTGCCGTCGAGAATAAAAAATGGACTTGGTTCGGAATACACGGTATCGGGCGGCAAGGTGCCGCTCATCAGGCCTGAGCGCAGCATGAGCGCTGGGTCGTACGCAATTACTCCGTTCGACCTGCGTACTAAAAATCGCCGGGATGCAGTCATTGTGTATTGCCCGCCGGTCCCCACATAGTTCATTTCGTAAAACGGGCTGGCGCCAAGTGCTACCGGGCGCCCCACTGAACTGACCACCACACTATTCTCCAGTCCACCCAGCGCCAGAGGGAACGTCAGGGCGGGCGTGCCGAAATCGTGCGTCACCGCGTTGGTGACGCTATGCCTCAACAACAGGCCACGTGCCGCCACTTTTTCCGTGATGGTGGCAAACGCCCAGATAGTGACTGGTTCCTGCTGGTCAAAACCACCGTTCTCATCGGCGTTCGCGCCGCAATATACGGTTAGCGTGTGAACACCGTTTACATAGCTGGTTTTGATGACGCCCACACGCCGGTCGACAGGCAGATCGATCACCCAAAGGATTCCGCGGAAGCCGCTGAACTGATACGTGGAGAAGCCAGATACCATGCCGCCGCCAGAACTGTACGGCTGCTGTAGAGAAACGAACGTCGCGCGGCCAATGCAGTGCGTGCCATAGGTATTGCTGTCGATGACCAGTTCGCCATGCTGGTTGCGAATTTTGAGTTGTTTCGTCATTTCAAATAGATTCCCACGCTGGGCCGCCAATCGGTTGGCCACGAGACGCCGCCACGAAAAACAAATCGGGGGCAGCCCAGAGCCTCATCGTAGGTATAGGGGGAAACCTGAAACGAATCGCCATAGATCACTATTGGCGTGCGGCCAATCCCTGCGCCTGGAAACGTAATCGTCCAGCCCTCAAGCGGAATTGAAAAAATGCCCATGCAGACACCGCCGGCCGCCAACCACGAATCGAACACGACCACGCCAGCACGCCGAATTTTTAAGCCGCTGGCCATTAGAGATACTCCCCGAGCTCGATGTGGGGCTGTTCATGCACGCCGTCATAAAAATACAGGCCGGTGCCAGTCAAGTCATAGCCGGCTGCGCTGCCTGATGTGAGCCGCGCTGGGCTACGAATCAGAGCAAAAGAACCCCAGGCCCCAGAAAGAGTGCCAGAAAACGTTGCAATTCCCTGCAGGCTGGTGAATTGCGGCGTCCGGATATCTCCATCCGTATCAAACCGAGCGTATTTTCCGAGGTCGTAATTTCCCATCAGCAGGCCACTCTGGCTCAGATGAAACCCATTGCCGCCATTTGAGGGCCAGCCATATGCGCTAGTCGGATAACCAGGGCCGCCGTGAATGGTCGCGCTGTAAATATCGCCGGCAGTAACTTTGCCGAGATCGGCTGCGATGGACGACAGCTTATCCACTGCCAGCGCCTTCGCTGCCACAGTGCCGGGGACCAGCAAATTGCCATTCAAGACGGTGTCGGCAGCCAGCCACTCGCCATTGACATAGAACTTCGTCACCGCATGCGTGGCGTCGTACAGCGTCACCATGTCGCGGTTGATTGGCGCGCCGTAGCCGGCATGGCTCAGCTCATACACGGCCGAGGCATCCGACCAGGTGGAATAGCCGGGCGCCGTCACCGTCACGGTGCCGCGCTGGCCGGATGGCCCTGCCACGCCCTGGCCACCGCGAAACTTCGACCAGGCGTAATCCGCCTTGTTGGTGCTGGGGGCGGCACTGAGCTTATTGACGGCAAGGCCCAGGTACAGGGTGCTGTCGCGCGGCGCGTCGTACAGACCGGTGCCGTCGGCATTGTCCGCATACTTGATCCAGGTGTAGGTCGTCTTGCCATCCGCTCCGGCTTCGCCCTTCGCTCCGTCGCCGCCCTTGATCAGAGACCAAGCATAATCTGCCGGGTTGTCACTCTCGACCAATGTGGCCTTGTTATAGGCCAGGCCGATGTAAGTCATGCCCACGGGCGAATCGGAGAATCCACCGCCTGCAGCGGTATTGCCATACTTCACCCAGGTGTAGGTCGTCACGCCATCGGCAGCCAGGCGCGCAGCGGCCGCCCATTCGCCAGGGGCGATATCGTCTGTGGCGCCGCGCGAGGCGGCCGTGGCGCCCGAGGTGAACAGGTATGCACCGCCCGCCGTCGGCACCTGCGTCGACCAGCCGTTGTTCAAGCCGGCGAGCGCGCCCGTGGCAAAGGTGAACGTGCATGCCGCGCTCGGTAGCGCCGGCGCAGTATTGGTAGCGCCACGCTGGTAGATGCGCACGGGCGCCACATTCAAGCCATCCGTGCCGTTTTGGCCGGCGCTGCCATTGGCGCCGGCAGCGCCATCTTTGGCCAGCTGCACGGCCGACGACCACTCATTGGCGGCGATATTGTCCGTGGCATTGCGCGAGCTGGCGGCAGCCACGCACACGTACAGCGGCGCTGTGCCGGCCGGGATATTCTTCGACCAGCCATTGGCCAGGTCGTTGCTGGCAGGCGTCGTGATGCTGCCCGTGGCAAAAGTGAAGATCACGTCACCCGGCGAATCAGTAGGGGCGGCCGCCGCGCGCTTGTAGGCGAAGGCCTGGCCCGTGTTCAAGCCGGCCAGGCCGGTATCGCCAGCGACGCCATCGAAGACCTTGCTGATCATGTAGTTGCCGACGTAATCGACGCCAAATTCGCGGATACGCGCCTGCACCAGGGCCGTATCCGTGGTCATGCTGGCAAAGTCGACCGTGGCCACGTTGCCGTTGACGGTCAACTGCGTGCCGGCAGACACAGAAAACACGATATCGCCCACCACGTTCACCGGCTTGGCGGTAATCGCAATCGAGCCGGGCGCGCCGGCGCCGGCGCTGTTCACGCGAAACACAGGCGTGCTGCCAGCCAGCAGGATCGCCTTGCCGTCCGCCGTCGTGCTGAAGCGCTCCGCAGTGGCCTGCAGCAGCTTATCGCGCGCGCCGCCGATGGCCGTCATACCAGCACCCCCACCGTCACACGCCCGGCCAGCCATTGGTGCGACAGCAGCACCACCACGCCCGGCGCGCCGTCCTGCAGGCCGAATCGATCATCGCGCAGCACCACGGGCTGCCCCAGTTCCAGCATCATCATCTCAGGCTCTCCATCAAATTCGTAAATCGTGCGCTGCACCTTGTGCAGGGCCAGGCGCCGCGCCGCTTCCGCTTCCGCGTCCGCGTTGGTCTTGAGGCAGGTTTCGATTTGCGGCGGGTCATCCGTCAGGCGGTAACGCGCCTTTACCACGGCATCGACAGCGGTTTCCGTCAGCCACTCCGTCGCGTACAGGTCGGCATGCGCTGGCGGGATGCTGGTGGTCAGGCTGGCCTGCACCGTGTAATTCCGGTCGAAGGCGATCTTGACGGCCGCCACCACCGGCAGGCGCTGTACCGGGCGCAAGGAATCGAGTTTCATGTGTTCGGGGCCAATCTGCACAGGCACGCCGGCGGCGGGCAGCGCGATCTGCACCAGGCGCAGCTGGCCAGTGCGCGACATCAGCGCCTGGGCGCCCACGCTGGCCGCCAGTTGCTGGATGGCTTGCGCCTGGTTCGTCCGGTCCGCAACGTACAGGCCCACCAGTTGCGGGTGGGCGGCATCGAAGGCGGCCAGATTGGCCAGGTCCAAGTCGGCCAGCGTGAAGCGGTCCGATGCCTTGCCGTAGGCGGTGGCGATGCGCTGCACCAGTGGGGCGATGCGCGGCGCATAGCCGCCGCCCTTGTCGCCCTGCACGCTGGCCGTGATCGTGGTGGAAAACGGATCGGTGGTCAGATTGAAGCGTCCCGCCTGGTCATTGAGCGCCACGGCAATCGGTTTGCCGTTGGTGCGCACCTCGAACGTCGATTCCACCGCGCCGAGAAAACCGTACTCCAGGGTGGCCGGATTGGTCAGCAATGGCGTCACGTTGTGGCATTCACCGAATGGGATCGGCAAGGTAGCATCCTTGTTTGGCGAGGTGCCGCCCAGCTTCGCTTCGGCAATCGGCGTGTCCAGGCGCTGCAGCTTGTCGCGCAACGACAGGTTGATCGATTCGCGCGCAGAACTGCCGATATCGGCGACGATGCCGTCAAAGATCAGGCGAAAGTCGCTGCGCGGCCAGGCCGGATCGCCTGACCAGGCCTTGATCGGCCGGTTGCGCCACACATCGAGCAACCAGCCATCAAGTGCGCCATCGCCGTTGTCCAGCTCAATATCGCCGCCCGACAAGCCAGCCTCGCCGGCCAGGCTGACCTGTTCGGTGAAGGCCAGCCCACCGGTGGCCAGCGGCAGATACTCGGTATTGGCCGGCACATCCGCCGGGCCGGTGACGTACGGCCGGGAGGCGATATACCGCGTCACCTCCTGGCCGACCACGTTCACCTGGGCCTCGATCAGCACCATGCGGATGGCGGACGGGCTTTGCAGCCATGTCAAAAATTGTGCATCTGTCATTGCGAGTACTCCACTTGTTTCGCCCAGGCAGATGCCTTGGCAGATTTATCAACACCGGCCACGACCGTCTTGGCCGCTTTGTCGTTCGATTCGACGGTGGCCTGGATGGTGGCGCCGGTTTGCACCTTTTGATCCGCGCGCAGCCCCTTAACCTCTTCCCGCAGGCCCTTGATCTCGGCTACCAGGGCGTCGGTGTTCCCGCCGCCCTGGCTCGGTGCGCCGCCGAAGTAACGGCGCATTGCAGAGGCAGCTTGCGCATCCACCACCACTTCACCGCGGTGAAGCTCGGCCGCATAGCCATCAAACGGCACGTTGGCCAAGCCGCCGGCATGGGAGCCGTCGAACTTGACGCCCAGCCCAGTGGCCGTGCCCATTGCCGCATGCAGGTTGGCGATGGCTTGCGCCACCGTCAGCACGCTATCGTTGATGGCGATCAGGCCCGACACCTGGGCCTTGAGGGCATCCAGGCTAGCCTGCTGCACGTCGACCTGGGCCGAGGCCCATTTCAACGCCTCGTCGTTGGCCGCCACCACACGGGCGTAATCTGCCGCGTAGCGGGCGTCCGAGGCGTTGACCACCTGGGAGGCAGTCAGGAAGGCCTGCTCGGCAGCCGACAGCCCGGACTGCGCCGTCGTGTCGCCGGCATTGGCCGCCGCCAGGGTTTTCTCGAACTGCGCGCGCGCCTCGGCATATTTCTGCTCCGGCGTCAGCGTTGACTGCGCGCCCAGTGCCATGCTGGCGTTCAGGCCGTTGAGCGTCGTCACCCACGACTTCGACTTGTCCAGCGCCGTCTGGGCCGCTGCCGATTCCTTTTCGTAGGCCTTGCCCAGTGCATCCTTGGCCGAGACCACCGCTTTCGCCGCCTGCACTTGGTCGAACAACGCACAGTTGACGGCGGCGATGCTGGAGCGCTGGATTGCCAGCAGTTCCGTTTCGCTTTTGGTCAACTCGTTGAGCTGCTTTTGCAGGTCACGGTGTTCGCTGGCGATTTCGCTGGCAGTTTTCGCCACGGCAGCAAAGTCGCCGGTTGCCGCCGCCAGCTCAGCCGCGTAGTCAGCGGCCTTCTTGAATGGTTCAGCAATGGCGATCAACTGCGAATACATCGCCTGGCCAGCAGCCGTGTTCAGGTCCTGCGCCAGCACCAGGGCCTTAAACTGGTCGACCGTGGTCACACCCGATACGCCCAGCTTGCCCATGGCATCGTTCACCGATTTCGTGATCGGCGCCATGCGCTCGGCTTCGGTCAGGAAGTTTTCGACGAAGAAGCCGGTGCCGCTGGTCAGCTTATCAAGGCCGCCGGCCGCCGCAATCAGGCTTTCGCTCAGCGCCACAGCGCCCAGGCCTGTGGTATTGAAGGATTTGCCCAGAACAGCCAAGACATCCGATACCTGCAGGTAATCGTTGGTCACGCGCACCAGCGTTTCCAAATAGCCCTCGCCCACAGCCTGGTATTGCGCCAGGCCAGCCACGCCAAACTTGGCCATGTCGTCGCCGAGTTTGGAAAATGCTGTTTCCAGAGCTTTCTGCTGCTCTTCGCCGGACAGGCCCTTCAAACTGATCTTGCCCAGATCGATTACAAACGAATTAAGCCGCGCGTTGAATGCGGCACCGCCCATGCCCAGCGCATCGGCAGCATTGCGGATGGTCTGCCCCATGCTACTGATGATCATGGTGAACTGGTTATTCATTTCCCCCGATAGCGCGGTGGTTTGTGTGCTGTCATTGTTCTTATAGGTAATACCGAATGCCTTTTTCTTCGTGTTGACATCGGCATAAGCCTGGGCCGTGAAGCCTAGTGCATCGACATTCCCCAATGACATGGCTTTTCCGGTAATGCCCTGGTCTTTGATTGATGTCGATGTACCGAATAACTTCGACACGACGCCACCGAGCACGGAACCAAGCATGGCGCCAACAGCCATGCCGATAGGGCCTCCTATAGCGCCTAAGAGGGTCGGGGCAGCTCCGATAACACCCATCGTCAGGACGCTGCCTACTGCGCCGCCGGCCAGCGCACCACCATAAGCACCGAGCCCTGCGAAGGCCGCTTTGCCTACTCCACCGCCAAGCGTAGTAGTTCCGGTTTGCACGCCAGCAGCTGCGCCGCCACCTTCGGCAACGACGCCGGAGCGCGCCAGCAGGCTGGATAAATTGCCAATGCCGGACACCATCTTCCTCAGGGACGAATCCATTGAAATGGTGTGCGCCAGGCCCAGGCCGGAGTTTTTCTCCATGATGGCCAGGCTGTGTGCGATCGATTCCGATTTCGCGGACGAGTCTCCCAGGATGGATCCGGTACCGGTGGCGGCCTGGCGGTCCTTGGCAGTCGTGTCCGACCCACCGCCGCCAGATACTGCGAAGCCCAGGGCTGCCATCGCCGCAGCCATCGCGGCCATGCGAATCCAAGCGCTGTAAGGATCGCCCTGCGCTTGCGTAGCGACCGCCACGGCTGCAGCGGATGTGCCTTTCACCGTGTCAGCTGCAAGTTGCGTTGCTGTGCCGGCCTGGACGGCCACCGCTTTGGCAGCTTCGGCCCCCAATGTTGCAGTCGTCACAACCTCGACGGCAAACAGCTTCTTCACCATGGATTCAATCGCCATCGCCATTTCCACGGCACGATAAGCTTTTTCAGCGCCTTCCATTGCTCGATAGCCAGCGGTATTTTCCTTGAAGAAGCCTTTGGCTGAGCTTGCCATGTCGCCATAGGATTTGATCTGGGCCCGCGCGCCCTGCTGGGCCGCAGCAGCCTGGGCCTTGGCGACCTTGGTCGGGTCGCCATAGGCATCCTTAGTGGCGACGGCCAACTGGGCAGCGATAGCCTGCTGCTGCACGGCATAGCCGGATAAGGCCGTCGTCAGTCCGCCAATGGCAGTGCCGACCGCTCCGAACGACGCGGCCATGCCTTGCGCTGCCGACTTAGTTGCGGTGTCGACAGCCGTCAGGACGTCCAGCAGCTCTTTGGCCTTGGCCACGTCGCCGCCCTGCTCTTGCGTCGAAGCCTTGCCTTGCACGATGCCAAGGCGGTTCAGCGCTTCAATCTTGCGATTGATGCCATCGATGACCTTCTCATTGCCCTCGAAACTTGCAAGAGCAGCTTTTTGCTCTTCAAGGTCGGCGACTGCCAAAGCGGTTTTTTGCGCCGGCAACAAGCCGTAGGTGCGGATTTGCTCCTCTGTGACGGCGATCTGCGCATTAATCGCGCCAATTTCTTTATTGGTTGCCAGTACCGCCGCCTCACTAAGCGCGTCCTTACGCAGCATTTCCTCCATTTCCGTAAGTTCGACGGCATCAGCTGCCCGCAAAATTGCCGCTGCGCGTTTAGCATCTAAATCATTTGCCTTTTTATTATTTTTTTCTACCTCTACGCCAGTAGCGTTATGGTGATCTTTGAGGACTGCAATTTGCCTGGTATAGCCATTAATTTCCTCTTGTTCAGCGGCCCGCGCATTGTCACGTTTATTCTTAAAGTATTCCTCATCGCCAAGTCGCCCTGCCTTATGGAACATCTCGTTAATCTTGGAAAGCTGTCCAATTCTCTCTTTTTCGAGATTCACATCATCCTGGATGCGGGCTAGGCGATCCGCCATTGCCGTGTTTTCGACCTGGTCAGCTTTTGGCTTGACCTGCTCCGTATGAGCTTTTTTTCGAGCGGCAATACCGACGGCGATCGCATCTGGAGTGATGAGCGGTGAATTTGGGTCGGCGGCCCGGATGGCTTCGATGTTCGATTGGTACGCATCCAGGGCGACCGCCAGCTCCCCCATTCCTTTCTTTTGCAGGCGGATATCTTCCGCGTGGATCATCGCGGCGGCATGAACTGCACGCGAATTTTTAGTCGCGACTTCGCCCTGAGCCAGCGCGACAGCGTCAGCCTTATTCAATTTATCCACCGCATCCGTCAGGCCAAACACGATCTGGGTACGGGTTGCCTGGAGTTCAGGAGTAATGGCATCAGGCGCCCGCCCCAAACGCAGGTTGCTATCCGCCAATCCTTTATCAAATTCCGCCAGGCGGAAGCTGTATTTTTTGACATCGGAAGCGGCTGTATCCTTCTTACCGTAGTTCCCGATAGCATCCATTGCGCCGCCCACAGCCTCCTTCACGCCATGCCAAGCCCGCGCAACACTGCCAAGGTTTGCAATCATCTGCTCGGCACCATCCTTGGTTGCCTTTGCAAACGCCTCAGTGGCGACAGCAGACGCCCCCTTGGCATCACCGTCTTTCTCCAGAGCACGGATAGCCTCATATACCGAAAGCGTCAAGAAGTGATAGGTGTCATCCAGCTTGACGGTTGCGCGCGTGATCACCTCGGTCGCACGGTTGGTGCTACCCGTCGACTGAACGGCCAGAGATTCGAATTCTTTGATTGTTTTTTTGACAGATTCACCAGTGGCATGTTCAAGAGCAATAACGGCATCAGTAATGTAGGCGATCTGATCGCCCGTAAATTTGCCGGTGCCGGCCAACTCTGTGACAACCTTCTTGGCCTCACGGATACTCCCGCCCGCCTCAGTCGCCGCATGCGCCATTTCGTTCAGCTTGTCGCTGGTGACGCCTGCATAGTTATTCGTCGAGATCAGGGCATTGTTCATTTCACGCTGCTCGCTGGCACCTTTGATCATCGCGTAGGCAACCGTGCCCAGTGCGCCAGCAAAGGCCAGCGCAGCCAGGCCGGCGGCGCTGAACAGCAGGCTGGCGGCTCCAGTTTGTTCGCCGAGAACCATCATCGAGCCGCCGAAGCGTTGGAACTGCCCCTGGCTCAGCTCATGGGCAAGCACCAACAGTTCGCGCTTGGCGCTCGCCGATTGAAAACTCAGGCCCTCCATGTGGCCGCCCGCCGACTTCGCGCCGGCGCCGGCCTCGGCCAGCTTGTTGATCAGCGGTGAAGCGGCGTCGGATACGCCCAACTGGGCGGCGCGGTAGGTTTGTAGCTGCTGGGTCGTCATACCCAGCGTGGCCACTTGGTCCTGCAAGCTCTTGATAAAACGATCGCCAGCGGCTGCTGCCCGATCCTGTGCGCCAGCGGCGTCGCGGGCAGCCCGCTCTTCGCGATGCATGGCATCAATGCTATTGCCCAATGCCGCTGCCTTGGTCTGGGCCGCGCTACCCAAGCCCAATTCGGCGGCGCGATAGCGCTCCAGTTCGCCGCGTGCCATTCCGAAGGTATCGATCTCGCGCTGCAGCTGCATCAGCATTCTGTGATTGGACTCTTCCAGGGTCCGAGCTGCGTCGGCGGCCTGCCGCATGATGCGGGTCGTGTCGGCCATCGCGCCGTTGTAGTCAGCCTGCTTCTTCCAAGTACGCTCGGTGGCATTGCCGAGACTATCAATCCCAGCGGCGGCGGCCTCACTGCTACGCCAGACGCCCATAGATGAGCCCATGAACCCATCGAGCGTGTTACTGCCGCCCAGGAATACCGTGCGGATGCGGGTAGCAGTGGCGCCCATCGCGTCGATAGAAGCGGTCGCAGCATCCACCTTGTGGACCACGCGCGCGCCTGCCTCACCCACGGCATCGACAGCGGCTGCACCTTCCGCAGTTTTACCCTTGGCGTCCGCGCTCGCCTTGCCAAGTTTGTCTATGGCCGTCGTCGCGCTGTCGACCTTCTTCTCGACACTCTCACTGGCGGCGCCGAGGCGATCCATGGCCTGGGCGCCCTGCTCCAGTTGGCGCGTGTCAATCGAAAGGCCAAGCTCGGCGATATCAGGCATTATTTTTCCTTCTTGGTTTGGTGATAAATAAACAGCGCATCGAGGCGATCGATCACGCCCTCTTCGAACGGATCGAAACGAACGCCGTGACGTGCCTGCCATGCCAATATCTCGGCACTGGTCAGCGAATTCACGGCCATGCCGCATTGGCGCTTCTGGTTCAGCTGGGTGAACCAGGTCCAGATATAGGCCAGCTCGGACGGCAGCTGCGGCACCGCCGGTGCCTCTGGCTCCCGGTACAGCGGGTTTTGCCGGGCGGTGTCCAGGTGATCGCCCTTGGCGTTGCCGTCGCCTGCCGCTGCCGCGCGATCAAACAAATGATCGGCGCACAGCAGAAGGGCCTGGGTCAGACCTTCAAAAAATTGGCGTCGTTTTCCAGGGCGGTCGTCACGCGGTCCTGCCAGGTCGGGTACTTGTCGAATGCCGCGGCGATCATGTCCTTGTCGAACGCTGCCGGTGCGCCGTTGCTGGTGAAGCCGTACCAGTCAACCGCCACGGCCAGCGCCAGGCGCTTCTGGTTGTCATCGATGACGTTCACCAGCTTGTCCGCGCCTTCGTCGGTCGAGGCGTCGATTGCGGTCTTGCGCTTGGCCGACTTCTTGTAGCCTTCGGCGCGCACGGCGTGGCTTTCCTTGCGGTACTCGTCGGAATTCTTGCCGACGATCTTGATGCCGGCCACGGGCTCGCCGTCGGCGTCGAAGATCACGGGCACGTCGAAAGTCACGCGCGCGGCAGGCGCGGACAGGTTGGAGATATCGAAGCCAGCGACGGCCAGGGCTTGAGCGGCGTTCAGGACTGCAGGTGCTTGGGTGGTGTTCATGGGTAGTGCCTTTCGTGGGTAATAAACAATGCCCGTGCCGGCCGCCGCGCCCACGAAGGCGACAGCGACCGGTCGGTGCTGGGGTTGGCTTGCGCCCAAAAGGAAGCCCGGCGCGCGGCCGGGCAATGGATTACAGACTGGTGTCTTGGAAGGCCACGGTGGTTGCTTCGTGCTGCGCGTCGGCGCCCTGGTAACGCAGGATGTCGAAAGCGCAAGTGATAATCTTGTTTTTCTCGCCATCATCGACCTTGGCCGAGGTGATCTTGATGCGGCCCATGGCGATCGTCATGACCTCGGCCAACGGCGCCGTGCTGGCTGCCATGGCGTAGGCCAGCGGCAGTTCGACTTCCTGCTTGAAGTAATCGATGTATGTCGAATCCTGCATCAGCACCGTGAACTGGCCGCTGCCCAGCACCTTGCCGCGCGAGGCGGCCGTGGCGAACTTGGAGCCGATCACCGGATCGATCTTGACCTGGCCGTCCAGCGACAGCGACATGCCCGTGCAGATTTGCGACGGGATGCCGGCAACCGACAGCATCGCGGTGGCG
Organism: Janthinobacterium sp. SUN073; assembly: GCF_030397665.1. Lineage (GTDB taxonomy): Bacteria > Pseudomonadota > Gammaproteobacteria > Burkholderiales > Burkholderiaceae_D > Janthinobacterium. Next base: position 447,485 of record NZ_JAPUBT010000003.1, read on the forward strand.
CCAGAGAACTTGCCGGTACCGGGCGTGGCGGCGGGCGCCGCGAAGTACGCCGCTGGCGTGGTCGCGCCTTCCAGCTTGCCCATCAGGGTGAAGTCCATGCTCGTGATGCCGTTCGGCTGCACGGCGATATCGACCTTGCTGACCAACTGGTCGATGAAGCAGCGGTTGACGGCAATGCCTGGATCCTGAACTTCCGCGGTGAACCAGTCCGTGGTATGGCCGGTCAGTGGTGTGAAGCTGCGCTTGCCGGTCGCGGTCACGGTAACAGGATCGCCGGCGGCTTTGACCGTCATCGCCGAGCCGTCCATGAACTGACCTGCCAATACCAAGGCAGTCACCGAGGTCACGAAGAAATTCTTACCGTTGTTGGCGGCGCCAGTGGTCAGCAGGCCGCTAATGCGCACTACGGTACCGGCGCGGTGGCCGTCGGCCAGCCAGGAGCCAGCGGTGCGCGTCAGGCCCGTTGCGCCCGATGCGACCGTATTCTGTGCCGTGGTGACGCCGCCAGTGGTGAAGTCGCGACGCAGCAGCGCGGCCAGCAACGCGGTGTAGGTGCCGCAGCTCGCCTCGCCCTTGATGGCGCCGGAGGTGCGGAAGTTGCCCAGGCGCGTGTCGCCTTGTTGCTGGCTCGGGTCGATCTCGTTGCTCGAGTACTTGTCAGCGTCCGTGTCGAACGTCGCCGTCACGCGCGGGTAGAGGCGGCCGACGGCGGCCAGAGCCTTCGTGCCTTCCGCTGTTTGCTTGCCGATAACTAAAAGTGAATCGATGCCGTTTGCAGTGGTCATGGTGTGGATTGCCTTTCTTTGGTCGAAAAAAAGACCGCCGAGGCGATCTGTGTGGGTTGATGCGGGTTACAGGTTGCAGAACCAGCGAATCTTGACCGGGACCATCCAGCGGTCGCCGTCCTCGCAGCCGTTGGCGATTTCAGGCGTGCGCTCAATCTGCACGGTCACATCGCCCTTCGTGAAGCTAGCGCCGCGGCGGAACAGCTCCTTGATCATCTCAGCGCGCGCGCTGGCGGCAGCAGTCCCCTGCCCCGGCGGATACAGCAAGCTGACCTGGAAGATGCCGCGCTCCTGGCGCGAGCCGTCGCCCATGGAATGATTGTCTGGCTCGGCCGGCAGAAAATAGGCCGCTTGATACGGCCGGCCGGTGACTGGCGTGTACGGGACGTTCTGCCAAGCGGTGTCGATGGCGGGCGCGAGGCTGGCCAGGGCTAGCTCCAGCGCCGCTCGTATTGTTGGTTGGCTCATAATTTATAGCTTGAATAGCCTTGGGCGAACTCGCTTGCGGTGGTGCCGTCGCGCACGCCGTTCACAGCATTGTCAACGATGACGCTAAATTTCACTACCGTGATGGCGACCACGCCAATCGGCGCCTTACCGGACCATCCCTCTTCGATTCTTTTTACATAGGGAAGATTGTTCACCAGATAAATAACGTCGCCTGATTTAGCGGTCTTTATGGTGGCCCCATTCGCCGCCATCGTGGCTGAGCCATCTTTATCGATACGATCAAGGGTGGCGGCAGTCGGCGAGCCTATAGATAATTGCCAATTACCCCTAAATCTGCCGCCAGCGTAACCCGGTGGTGGCTTGCTCTTCCAATATGTGGCATCACCAACAGGCGACCTGCTGTCGATTTCTTCAGCAATCTTCATGGTGATGGCGCGCACCACCAGATCTTGGCTGGCCTTGGTCTTGGCGATGAATTCGGCGATCTGCATGGAAAAGGACATACCGGCCATCAAATTCCCCTGAGTTGCAGCGCGTGCAGCACGGCCACGTCGACCGGCGCCGTAGTTTCAACGGCCTTGACCGTATAGCTGGCGCCACCAAACAGCACCAAGTCGGCCGCAGTAGGCTGCGGCATCGGCGTGCCGTTGCGCTGCAGTGGCGACAGCAACAGCTTCTGGTCGCCCGCCTGGATCAGCGTGCCGTCGATATTCTCGGCCTCGTAGTTGATCTTGACGCCCGTGCCTTCGTAGTCGGTGGTGGTAATAGGCGCCGTGCCCAAGCCAGGATCATATGGACCGGTTACGACCTGGCGAAGCACCACGATGCCGCCCTTGCGGCGCAGGGACTGGTCGGCGCGCGCGGCGGTTTTGCTGTAATCGGTCATACCTATGGCACTTTCAAGTAGTCATACGGCGGCGTCTCCACGAAGCGCACGGCCTTGATCGTGGTCTTGCCGTCGATCAGGGCACGCAGCACGCGATGCCATCCATCCATGATGAAGCCTTGCTGGCACATGATGATCGGGTGGCTGGTATCGACGTCCAGCGCGCGGCGCACATGATGCGCAATGCCGTAAGCCGATCCCACGGCCGGCCAGACTTCCGATCCACTGTAGATTGCGGCCAGCGGCAAGTCGAACGGGGCGAGATCCTTGGCGCGTGCGATTAGGTTTGTCACGATCCAGACCTTGTCGCCTTCGCGGTAGGTGTTGTCAGCAACGAAACAGCCATCGATCTTCACTGCGGGGTATGCGCTCATGCTCGTGTCACCTTGATCGAATTGCCGGCACCGGCAGCGCCGAAGTACGGCGCCAGAAGCGCATCCACGGCCACGAAGCGCTCGCGCGCGTCCGTGGTGTTCTGGAAGTACTCGGTTTCCAGAGGGCCGGTCTTGTCTTTCTTTATCGCGTTCGAGCCGGTGTCGAGGTCGGGCAGCAACTCCTCACCTCTGCCTGCGCGTACAGCCAGATCGATGCAGGCATTGACCACGTCCAGCGGCAGGCAATTGCTGGGCACGGCGAAACCGTCGACCACGACGTTGTAACGCGGCCAGTCCAGTGCCTGACGCTGATGCACACGGCAGCCGGCCCAGCGGGTGCGGTAGGTAGCCATGAACAGCGTGGCCCTGCGCAGCGCAATCTCTTTGTCAGCTTCGGCCAGCGCCGTCCAGGCACTCAGGCCCAGGCTGGTGCAGCGCGTATCAGCCGCAGCGACGCTGGCATAGGATTCGGCATCGGCCAGCCCGGCGCCAGTTTCAGTGATGAGCATGATGGTCCTAATGTGGAAGTCCCGCGCGCGGCGGGAGGTGCTGGTCAGTATTTATGCTTTGGCGGCTTTGGCTGGCTTTTCGGTCGAGGCAGCAGTGGCGGCCGGCGGCGAAGCGGTGGCAGCGGCGGCATCCTTGGCAGCCTGGAGGCGTGCCGCTTCGTCGCGCAAACGCTGCGCTTCAACGTCGTTGGCCTGGGCTTGATCGGCCAGGCGCAGCTCCTGCGCGGCAATGCGCTCCTTCTCGGCGTCCAGTGAGCGCTCGCGCTCCAGCAGCTGATCGCGAGCGGCCAGCAGTTCGGCCATCGTCGGCACGCGCTCGATGGGCGCGCCCAAGTACTGATCGCCGTACAGCTCATGCACGTCGGGGTTGAAGTCGGATTTATTGATGACGACGAACGGGCCCTGCGTGTGCGGGTCCGTCGATACGATTTTGAGGGTATCCATGGTGAATTCCAGGTGAGGCCCGGCAGCACCGCAGTGCTCGCCGGGCCAGGTTGATGATTAGCCCAGCAGGATGCCGAAGTGCTCGTCCTTGGCGGTGCCGCAGCCCCATACCAGTGCGATCTCGTACTGCACTTGACGGTACTGCATGTACATGCTCACCTCGAACGACAGGCCCGACACTGGATCGGTGATGATGGTGCGGTCGACAGCCGAGTCGCCTTGCGCAGGCAGTGCTGGCACACGGGTGGCCAGCACGATCGCCGAACGAGCGAAGAACAGGTTGCGGAAGCCGACGTTGGCAACGGTGATCGCGGTCGCAGCGGGAGGGATTGCCTGCATCAGGCCAGGCGCAGCCAGGGTGATCGCGCCGCCGTTCGAGGCGTCAGCATCGCCGGAGGCAACCACGTATTTGTTTTCCGGATCGCCAGCAATGCTGACCACATCACCAGCAACGAACGCGCCGGTACCAGCTGCCGCCAACGTGATAACCGTGGCGCCGAAGGCATAGCCTGCGGCATTGGTGGTGGCGCCGACAGCGGTGCCCTTGGCTGGGCGCTTGATCTGCGACGACTGGCGCAGCGCCAGATTTTGCAGGCGGTCGGTGATACCGTTGCGCAGCATATCTTCGCGGCCAGCTTCATTGACCTTGAACAGGCCCGACTGCTTGCTGCGCATGTTTTGCATGGCAGCGCTGCCCAGGACCAGCTGGAAGTCCAGGCCTTGGGCGCCGTTGTCTTCCAGAATGCGCAGCGCGCCGGCAGTGTCATTCAGCTCGTTGGCGACGCCAAACGGAGCTGTGCCTGGGGTGCCGTATGCGCGCGAGGCCTTGACGTGCAGCGCCGTCAGGTCGCTTTCGACCTCATTGGCCAGCGTGCGCATCGCTTGCGCGAACTGATCACGCAGAATGATGTTGTAACTGTTGCCGCTATTGTCCAGCGCCAGTTTTTCTTCGCCGTTCCAGCGGATTGGGACGCGGCGCGCCTTCGTCAGCGTGACACCCTTGTTGCCGATGTTCTGGTTGCCGTCATCCGGCGGGGTTACGGCCGGCACGATATCAGTCGCCGTTGCTGCTGGTGCAACTGGCGAGGTGACGGTCTGGCCAACAGCGGCACGCGCGAAGGTCATGTCACTCGACACGGCCGGGATCATGCCGATCTGTTCGCGGGAAACCACATCCATCGCGTTATACAGCGTATTGATGAGGCCTGTCAGGTTGTTGGGGCCGAGCACCAGGCCGGTCTTGGCGGCATAGTTCCAGATGTAACCATACGCCAGCTCGCGCGCCACGCGTACGCAGAAGACTGCCTTGCTGATGGCTGGCGCAGCGAAGCCCCGCACAGCCTGGGCGCTGGCGGTTGCGGCCGAGGTGGCCGTGGAGAATGCCATGGCGGCGAGCGCCACGGCAAAAGCGAACATTTTTTTCATGTTGATTGCCTTAAAGGTAAGTGGTTTGGGATTTCCAGCAGCAGGCCATCCGGCCCAAAGCACCGACTTAGCCCATCCAGGCGCCGGCAAATGTATTGCGATGTTGCGGTAATGCAGATATGAAAAAGCCCGCGCACGGCAGGCCATTCGGTGGAACAGGGAAATCGGGATCAGTCGACCAGCACGGCGCCGCCACTCAGCAGGCCGGCGCGTGCCGATGGATCGGCCGCTTCGTACTGGGCGCGCGTGACCTGCTTGGCGTTTCCGCTGCCGCCCGAGCCACCGCCTTGCGCGCCGCCGCCAGATGCGCCGGAGCCCTTCAGGATCTGATCTTTGAATGGGCAGGCGGCAACCAGCTGCGCCAGACCTTCATCGAAGTCGGCCACTTCACCCGGGCGGGTCGGCGAGAAAATCTTGTTGCCGGCGGCGTCGTACGGCACCATCTTGCCGTCCTCGACCTTGAAATGGCTGCCGAAATAGGCTTTTGCCATCTCGGTCGGGATCGCCAGGCGGCTCGGGTGCTTGTCGTCGGTCAGCAGCTTCGAACTGGCGAAGCCGCCGCCGATCATGTGGGTGTTCAATTCGTTGGTGCGCTTATCCAGCTGCGCGGTCAATTCCTGCAACTGCGTGGCGCTCGCCTTGGCTTGGGCGGCGACTTGCTCTTGCGCGGTCTTGGCTGCCGCATCTTGGATTTCCTTGACCTGGGCGGCCGTCTTCAGTTCGCCGGAGCTGAGGCTCTTCACCGTATTCAGGGCGGCCAGTGCAGCCACGCCGTCTTCGATGCCTTCAAAGGTCTTCAGCTTGGCCTCTGCAACCTCCTTCGCTTCGCGGTGGGTCTTGGCCTCGCCGTTCAGGCGGGTGATTGTGCCCAGCGTGGTATCCGCGTCGAATGGCGCTTCGGTACCGTTGGGATGAATAAAGATCGGCAGCTTCTTCTCGCCGTCGATTGCAATGGTTCCGTCTGCGTTGAATTTGAATGGCATGGTTGTTTCTTTCTGGGCATCCGCCCTATCAATGGCCTTCCGGCCGTGCACCGCGTCGCGTCCGCTGGCGGCAATAAAAAACCGCCTCAAGGGCGGCGTGTGAAATCGTTCGTGCTACATGCGCTCCAAGCGCTCGGCTCTCGACACATCGTCGGGATGGCTCGACAGCTTGCGCAGCGCGCTGGCCAGGTGTGCACCGTGCCCGCGCGCGACGGCGTAGTCATCGGCTTCGAGTTCTTGTCGGCGCCGGCGCTGCGGCCCAGGCGTCAAAAGCAGGCATCGCAACAGCAGGTTGGTCCAGATATGCAGGTGGTGGCCGTGGCCATGCTCATGAGCTACGACGGCGGCGATCTCGGCCGGCGCCAGCAGCGTTGGGAGCAAGGCCGGCAGCCGCGCCCGGAATCCGTCGAAGTGCACCTGCTGAACCGGCAGGACTGTCGCCGCGAGAGCCACCATCAGCAGGTTGAGGGCGATCCACGCGCCCCATACGGCAGCCGCGACTTGCAGTGCAATATCCATTCGCCCTCACTTTTGCTATTTGTACTTCGCCTGCAGTTCTTCCAGGGTCAACTTGCGCCCCTTGAGATTCATCAGGTCATTCAGCGTTATCTTCCCCGCCTCGTACATCTCAGCGCGACCTGGGCCCAGATACTCAGCCCGCCAGTCCTTGTCCTTGCTGGCCAAGAAGTCCTTGAAGTTCATCTTGCTACTGACCGCCCCGCCGTCGCTCGGCCGCGTGCTATCGCCCGGTTCGTCCAGCTCGATGCCCAGGTCTTTGAATGACTTGGTGCGCGTACTGAGCACGCAGCGGCAGCTGAAATGAATAGCGCCAGGACCACCTGCCCACTCATGAGTGTGGTTAATAGGCTCCTGGTCGTGCAGCGAGTACTCGTGCAAGTCGCGCATAGCGCACAGCAGGCAGGTATGCGAATCGAGCGTCGACAGCCATACCAGGCACTCGATCAAATCGCTGTTCTGCTGAAAGGACGCCAGGCGCGCGGCATTCGCCACGGCCTGCACCGAACTGTGCACCAGCGCGCGCGCGTTTGCCGCAGACGTTTTCAATATGCCCTGCTCGCCCGGAGCAACAGGATCCGGCGCAGGCGCAGGCCCCTTGGCTGCCGGGGCTGCTGGCGCACCTGGTGTCCCGGCCGGCATCGGTGGCGTGGCAGGCGTGCTTGGCGCCAGATCGGCTGCCTTGGCGCTCTTGCCCAGCACACGCGACACGATCTGCGACGTCGTCTCACCCTGCGCGGAGCCGAGCCGCACCTGGCTGGCGAAGCGGAATTGCGTATCCAGCGCCTGGCGCTTCCACCAGTCCGCCGACGGCGCGCCCTTGATGAGCGTGTCGCCGACCAGTTTTTCCAGGTAGTTGGCCGGCGGCAGCTTGGCGCCCAGCTCGATCTTGAGCGCCTGCGTCAGCACCTTGCCCGTGTAATCGGCCTCGATGCGCACCATGCCGGTGAGGTTGCGGGTCATTTCGGCCTGCATGCCAGTGTAGTGCGACGAAATCACCGCATTCGACTCGCGCAGTAGCGCGCCCAGGCGCTGCTTGCCGTAGGTCGATATCTCGCCCTCGTTCAGTTTGGCCGTGAGCTCCTTCGACATGGCGACCATCAGCAGCAAGATCTTCTCTTGCGTGCCGGCAGAAAAGCGCAGCAGGTTCAGCGAATGCACGAGGAACATCTCGGCAATCCACTCTTCGAGCGCGCCCATCTATGCCCCCATCAAGTCAGGTAAAGCGGACTGGATGCGCTCCTGCTCCGTCTCCCAGTCCAGGTCCGGCGACAAGATGCCGCGGCGCTGCAGCTCGTTGAAGTACGTCTCGCCCGAGATTTTCCCGCCGGCGGCGCTCTTGAACAGCAGCTCGGCACTGGCCTCGGCCAGCGACGCGGCACCGAAGTCCTTGAAAATGGTGATGTGGCCGCCTTCGGCCTCTCCCACCCATTCGGCCATGAACTGCAGCGCCTGGTCGCCGGCATCCTCAACGTTGCCCGCGATCTTCTGCAAGGCGCATGCGCCCTGCTCGTTGTCGGCCAGGGTCTGGCTCTCGGTCACGTTGCCCGGCTTGATCACCAGCAGTTCGGCGCCAGCCTGGCGCATGCGGTCTTCCAGGTCGAGGATGGACAGACGGCCGGCCTCAATGGCCTTGCCGCCATGCTCCACGAATTTCAGATCGCCTTCTGGCGATTCGGACTTGACCGCGCTGCCGGCGCCGACCGTGATGCCGCCCTCGCCCAGCATCTTGGCGAACAGGATCGGCACGCGCGCGACGTGCAAAATATTCTGCTGGTCGCTCTTGCTTTGCCAGTGCTCGATGTTGCTGTGCGCCAGTTCCAGCAGCGGCGGCGTGGCCTGCATGTAGCCCAGGCGCTTGCCGTAGACGGGCACGAATGGGATGATTTTCAGGCTGGTGATGCCCTCTTCATGCAGCGCCCACTCCTTTTTGCTGCCGGTATCGCTCTGGCGCCAGGTCTGCCAGGTGCCCCGTCCCAAGACGCGCACCTGCTCGATTTCCTTGGTGTCGAAGTCGCCGTTCGGCTCGGATACGCTTTCCAGCAATCGCAGCTGGGTCAGCCCATCAAGACTGGTCGCATTCTTCGGCAGCCAGCCTAGCACGTTCTGCACGTGCACCTGGACGAAGTACGGGCGCACGCCAGCGGCCTGCTCGTCGGCCTTCGTGACGAGGTTGCCAGCCTTAGGGAAGTCGACCAGGATACCGGCGAAGCCGTAGCCCATAGCCTCCTGGGTGATCTCCGACAGGAAACTGTGCAGATCGCGGCCAGAGAGGTCGACATTTTGTAGCCAAGGCTTGAGTCGCTCCGGCACGTCCTCGCCCAGTGTCACCGGCTTGCTGAACGGCTTGGCCGACAGAACGTCGATGGTGCGCGCATAGGCCGGGAACAGCGTGGCCACGGCCAGGCGCAGATCATAGCTTCCAGCGTCCTCGCCCGGCCACTGCGGCAAATACTTCTTGCCTGCGGCCCGCATGGTCTTGGTGCCGCCCAGCAGCGCGGCAATCAGCGCGCAATCCTCGTTCAGCTTGGCCGCTTCGGCTGATTGTGTGCGTACATCGGTCATGGAAATCCTTGTTGTTACATGCGCAGCGGCGCGGTCATCGTCGTGCTCTTCACGATTGGATAGCGCTTCACGATGAAGTAGCCGTTCGCATCGTTCGGGTGGTCGTGGCCAGATTTCTTGTCCGGCTGGCCGTCGGCGCCCCACACCTGCTGCTCCAGCGCCTCGGTGGTGGTCGGGCACTGATCGGTGTTGATCTTCCAGCGGCGCTCGCCCTGGGCGTTCAGGATCATGCCGTTGTAGGCGTTGACCCGATCCTTGACCGCAGGGTTTGAGTGGTTCACTTCGAGCAGGAAGCCCGCCTGGCGCAAAATGGACAGGTCGGACTCGCTCGCGTTCTTGCTGCTGGTGTTCTGGCCTGACGCATCCGGGAAAATCTTCACCTGGTGGCCTTTGTCCTTGAAGTCCTCCTTCAGGATCCGGGCCATGGCCGGCGTATCACGCACTTGCACGCGCTCGGCCAGCGTGCGCGGCAGCCCTTCCCGGACCACGTTGATGCAGGCGGTCATATTCTGGACGTTGAAGTCCAGGCCCACCATCAGCGGCTCGCCGGGCAGGATGATCTCGTTCGTGTGGTTCAGCGCGCGGTCGAAGTCGGCGTACACGCTGCCGCTGGTCAGGTTGGTGAACTTGCCGCGCAGGTATGCATCGATCAGCGCTGGCGGGTAGCTGGCCATCAGCGACGGGATATAGTCGTCGGGCAGGTTCAGCTCGTTGTCGAAGGTGCTGGCCTGGATCAGGCCGTACAGGCTGGCCAGCTCAGGCTTGTCCCGAATGGCCTTCACGAACTGCTGATAGACGAACTTGAAGCCCTCGGGCGTCGTCGTCACGTCGATGCCGTTCATCAGGCCCGGCACCTTGTAGCGCATGCGGGCGATGATCTTGCGCCAGGCCATCTGCGCCTTTTTCAAGGGCATCACGTCCAGCTCATCGATCAGCGCGTGGCCGATCTTGAAGCCGACGATGGTTTCTGGTTTCTCCATCGAGCGGCAGATGACCGTGCCGCGATAGCGCCGGCCCTCGTACACCTCGACCTCGTGATCGCCCTGTTTCACCTTGATGCGCAGGCCCATCGCATAGGCCACCTCCTCCATCGTGGGATAGAAGATGTCGCGGATCTGCGGATAGGTCGGCGCGAAGTAGCCCTGGTTGATGCCCGGCCACTGCCAGAAGTGGGCGCAGATGCCCGCGCAGCCCACAAACGTCTTGCCCGAACCGAACCCGGCCACGTAGGCCTTGAACTTGTGCGGCAGCTGCAGGAAGCTCGATTGCGGGACGTTCAGGTCAAACTGGATTGTCGTCATGGCGCTTGGCGTCTTTCACGCCGAAGGTGATGGCGACAGGTGTGGGCGCCTGGTCGGCCTGCTCGGCCTTGCCCTTGTTCACGAAGATGTCGCCCACTTCCTTGGCGGCCTGTTCGTATAGGCTGGCCACCAGCGGCAAATTGCGCATGTTCTCGGCCTTCTGCGCCAGGCGGCCGAGGCCACGCAATCGGAATGCCTTGCTGGCAATCGGGATTTCCTCAGCAGTGGCGCGGAACTTGGCGCGCGTCTCTTCGAAAATCGTGCGCCATTTCTGGCTCAGGTTGCGGCCGACATACGTGTTCGGGTCGTAGCAGGAGACCTGCTGGCGGCTCACATCGAGCCCGAATTCCTCTTTTACCGCTATCGACACCTGCGTGGGCGCATCGAAACATGCCAGCGCATTGACGATGAACAGCTTCACCTCGTCCTTGAGTGCGGCCATGTTTTAGTTTCCTGTAAAGCAACGTAAAGGCTACGCAGCCTTTAGAAGACACGTTCCGCACGCCCTCGCTATGTTGATTTTCGCCACTTCGGGCGGTGTCTTTGCTGCGTCGATGATGCGCTGCACGTCTTCGCTGGCGCCGTAGCGGCGGACCACGCCGACGAACTCTTCGACATCGTGCGAGCGCATGCACAGCTTCGGCAGTCCGTACTTGTTGAAGGCAGGCGCGCCGAAGTCATCCATCTCTTGGGCGATGTGATAAAGCTCGTGCTCGACCAGGGCGCAGAATTCAACGTCGCTGCAGGTCAGGCAATACGATGCGTCCAAGGTAATGAGGAAGTCCGGCACCGCGCCGAACCAGTCGGCCATCTGCTGTTGCTGACGGCCTTTCTGCCACAGCCCGCAGCGGAATGTCACTTCTTCGCACTGGCCCAGCACCGTGCGGCCAGCCTTCACAAAACCTTGCGGCGCCCATAGGAACTGCATGTCGGCATATTCCAGGTGCGCGTGGTCTACGTTGTAGAGCGCGCCGCCTTCGGTGAGGATGGTAGCCTGCACCCACTGGAGCACCTCGGGTGCGGGTAGGTAGCGGTTGTTCAGCGAGTCGGCGTAGCATTTGGGTGGCGTCGGCCGTCGTAATGCTGGCGCGAAACCACGTCGCATTTGCTTGGCTGCCCCCATAATCTTCCCTCGTAGAACTGCCTTACTGTCGCACAATAACAAGCGATTCCGCCGGAAACTCACCCTGCACCATTCCCTGGTACTTTTCATGCCACTCACAATGCACCATCAGGCGCTTCTTGTAGAAATCGCCCATTTTTTCGCCAAAATCTATGACACTCATAATCGGGGTCTCGCGCGTCGTATCCAGCCGCACCTTAAGCCCTCTTTGAAGTTGATGGATCGATATTGCCATGATTGCTCCTGAATTTACTTGGAGCAACAGTATAGACGATCAAACACGTCACCGCCCGCCCCCAGCAAGCGCCGCGGTGCATCGCGGCTGGAGTCCTCTGGATCTTTGCTACGTCGGTGAGCTGCGCCCGTTTTGTAAGCCCTGCCACTGGAGCGCGCTGGCAGTCGCAAAATTAACTAAAAAACATATTTTCGTGCCACGAACTGCGAGTTAAGATTGCTTTTATCAAAACTCATCAGGAGGATCAAATCATGACCGATTTAGAAATATTGACGGAGTTCATCCAGGCTCTTGGCGATCCACGCCCGAGGCCGCAGACCATCGAAGAAAAAATCGCCAAACTAATTGACATCGCCAACAGCCCATCTGCGAGCGAATTTCTAAAAAAGGTAGGAAGCGAGTACCTCGAATGCTCGAAATCAGCGTTCTCGCCGAATGAACGAAACTCATACCTCATTATTGGGTACGCGTGTCTGGGGTGCGCGGAAGAACTGGCAGTGGCCGAACGCGCACGAACTGGCGGCTGATGCTAACTGGAGCGGGCGGCGGGAATCGAACCCGCGTGGAAAGCTTGGAAGGCTTCTGCTCTACCATTGAGCTACGCCCGCGAAATCTGGTTGCCGGTTACAGCGTCCGGCGCCGAATAGCCGCAGTTAGAGGGCGCGTCGGCTGGGTGCTGCTTATCCTGCTCGTGGTTGTAGGCTAATTGATGCGCTAAGGCCTCGCCAGTACCAAACTACCCGCTGCGCCGATGGCTAAATGCGCGGTAAGTCGCCTTCACATTTGCGCCGTGCGGCGCTGGGACTGGATTCTTCGCTACTTCACGGTGCACCTCCTTTTCAGGCCTGCGGCGGCATGCTCGCGCCCGCATCCGGCCAATCAAAAACATAAACAATTTTGCTGATATTCCTTGCAAAAATAAGCAATTTTGCTTATACTAATTCCATCGAAACAACAAAGGGGTGCAGTGAAACAGAGTGAGTTTGTACGGTGGCTCAAGCAGAACGGAGCGACTTTCAAGGATGGCACGAATCACTTGAAGGTCTATCTAAACGGCAAACAGACCATCCTCCCGAGGCACCCAAGCAAGGAACTGAAAACAGGCCTTGTTGAAGGAGTCAAGAAGCAACTAAATCTGAAATGAGGCAAGCCCCGAAAGGGGTTTGCAGCATGATTCGCAGCACTGCAGTATCAGCATTCACCTGAGGACGACCATGAAATATCCAGCAACCTTTACATCAGATCCGGATGGCGGCTATGTCGTCACATTCCGCGATATCCCCGAAGCTATCGCCCAGGGTGACGACGAAGCCGAAGCGTTGGCCGAAGCCCGCTCTGCCCTTGCCAGCGCTATGGATTTTTACTTTGAGGACCGCCGCGCCGCGCCTGCGCCATCAGCAGCGCTGCCAGGCGAGCGCCTTATCAGCCTACCGGCAAGCGTCAGCGCCAAGGTGCTGCTGCTGAATGAAATGGCCGCGCAGGATGTCCGACCGGCCGAGCTTGCCCGGCGCTTGGGAGTGAAGCCCCAAGAAGTAACGCGACTGCTCGACCTGGCGCATACAACCAAGATCGACGCAATCGAAGACGCGATGCATGCGCTGGGTCGAGAACTTGAGATTGTTGCGGTATAACAGTGCCACGGCGCAGGCGGCAGGCGTCGCGCAGCGGAATCCGGCGACCAGAGGGTGACCTCTGCCGCAGGCTGCTCACCTGCTGAAATAGAAAAGCCACCTCAAGGGTGGCTTCGTTTTTGCTCCCATAACAATCTGCATGGTGAGCTACACAATTTTACGGCGAGCGAACCCATCGAATGGTGGGCGCTATTCGGTTCAACCTATCGGTGCCGCCTAAACGATCATTACGAGTGGTTGAAGTGTGTGAGACTCATTATACACGGCCTAAAACAGGAAAACAACGCGAAGAATTATGCTGTCTCATTTATACCAGTAGTTAAAAATAAATTGCAATTATTTTATTACTATTTTAATATCAGCTCACCGCGCTAGACGGATTCTAGTAATTCATTGAGGTCGCAATGAAAAATTTACTGAGCCATATAAAATTTGCATTAGCATTCACCTTACTTAACTTAACAACTTGCACTGTCGCCTACTCTGCAGATTTCCCCACAAGTAACGGTAGCCAGATCGGCGATCACTTGACCCTGACTACCGACGTACATGGGTTTACACCAGTTTCCACAAACCCTGGCGTTGCTGCGGGCGAACGATGCGCAGGAAAATACTCGAAATATTCGGTTGTAGATACCAGCGCTACTGAAACAATTGTGAAGTTTTATGACATCGTAGAGCCAAAAAGCGTGGATACATGCCCATTGCCGGATCGAAAAATGGTAGCAGAGGGATCGCTCTATAAAATACCAAATACGCTGTACAAAAACATACAATCCAAAACCACAGGCCTATCGTACGGCGCACTAGTAGTTCCGTTTAAATTTCGATTAGGAAGCGACAAGAAGTTAATCAGTTCAGCTACGGTAGCGCCTTACATCGGCTTTCGCTTAAATCATTTTCAAGGATGGGGATTTGAGCTTATGCCTGTCGTGGCCGCAGGACTTGGGCTGGTTCCGGTTGTGTCCGATGACGGGAAAAGCACCTCTACAAAATCGGCATTCTCCACCGCAGTTGGACTTACTTTAACCAGCGCCAAGGACTCCAAATTTAGCGCCGGGGTACTTTTCGGTAAGGACTTTATTAGTAAATCTGATAGGTTGAATGATCCCGCCGTTGTTAAGCCGTGGCTTTCATTATGGCTCGGAGTTGCACTCTGATCTAACCGACAGACTTGGTCGAGACTAGTTTAGCTGCGGCACGTGCATTGTGAGAACAAACAAGTGCCTCCAGCTCGCTTACCATGTCCTCAATGCGCTCGCGCTCAAAACCGCCGGCGCATTGCACCTCCCCCTTACCACCTCCTTTGCACGGCACACAAAACTGCCGATTGCTCGTTATACCCGTTCCATGGCAAGCAACGCATTTCCCATCGAGCCAATGCGCAAGCGACGCGTGCGCGACGCGGCGATACAGGGCCTGGGCGGCTTGCTGGTCCCATGCCGTGTTCGCCTTCACCCAGCCACGCGAGCGACCTTTCTCTACTACAGCCGCAGTCCAGATGCGCAGCAGCTGAGCCAAATTCGCCGAACCGCTTTCGAACAACTGGCGCGCCGCCCCATCCGCGTACTTCACACGCGACAGCAAAGCGCCCAGGCCAGCGCCAGACCGATCAGCCAGTGCCGCAGCTGCAAGCGCCTCCGTGAGGTGATGCCGCTCATCGTCTTTCAGGTTGGATGAGTTGATCGATGCGATATACTTTTCTGCGAAGCCCATGAATTCCCTTTCGTTCCGTACGTCAACGTTAACACCCTTTTTTGTCCTGTGCCAGCCCTACCACTCGTCAAGGCCACTCATACGCGCAACACGCCGGTGCGGTTGAATTCGCGCACGGCGGCCAGGCCGGCACGTGCAATCTCGACATTCGTGGCGCCGCGCAGGAAGACCATCGTCTTTCCAATGCCCTCGCGCAGCACGCGCATTTCGTCGCCGTTGACGCCGAAAGTGCCCGTGCGCTGGGCGCGCGCCTGGATCTCGGCAATCGCCTCAACCATCGCTTGGGCCACCGGCAGGATGGCATGGCCAGCTGGCGCAATGCGGCGCGCCATGTCGGCGTTGCTCAGCAGGTCGTAGACATGCTGCTCCTGGAAGTGGCCCTTGCCCATGGCCTCGCTGGCCTGGAAGCCTGGCATTTCGAAGGAAAGGTCTGCGCGCAGGCCCGCAGGCAGCACGGCCGGCTTCGGAATGTACCGCTTGCGCGGCTTCTTGTTCGCGCCCATCAAAATTCCTCAACTTTCCATCCGCCGCCCGCCTTCTTCGGCAGCGCCTGGACTGCGACGAAACGCAGCGGGTACATATCGGCCGCGATCTTGATCTTCGCGCGCGCATCCTCTTGCCAGTGCCCTTTCACTTCGTGCGCCTCCAGCGCTCCGTCGGCCAGCTGCACGGCGAAATCCGGCGTGTAGAACGTGTTGTCGGCCAGGCGGAATTTCAGACCTTCGAACTTGTACCAGGCCACCTCGCCGGCGGCCTTGCGCAGCTCCAACGTCCTGGCGTACGCCGCTTCGGTCTGGTTCATGGCGCCGGCCTTGAGACGGCCCAGCGCTTGCAAGCCACGGGCCATCATTGCGCACGCTCCAGGCGAAGCATCGCCGCCTTGACGATGGCAAACCGTACGGCCGCGTCACGGTCGCCGCCATGGACCGAATAAAGCTCGACGGTGCCGCCTGCGCCGACATAGGTCGACATGAACATCGGGCAAATTTCGAACCGCGCGAGCAACGGCCCGGCCGCCGCCCAGTCGCCCAGCCAGTCCGGCACCAGCGCCTGGCCGCGACTTGCGGCGGCGCCGGCCGGCGGCGAGCCGACCAGAGCGCCGCCCACCTCGACAATGTTGGACCAGCCCAGCAGCTCGGCCAAGCGTTTATTTGCTGCGATTTTGTTTTCTAGATTTTTCATTTAAAGCCTTTTAAGCCGTTTTTTCTGATGGGTACGTCACTTCGTAGCGGCCATGCCCCTTGCGCAGTGCGGCGGTGCTTCTGGCAAATCCTGAGCGGCATTCGCGCTTGCCGGGCCAGCTGCATTTCTGCCGCCGGCCAGGTAAAGGTGGACACGCTCGGCAGTCGACCGCTTGAATTCTTCGTCCGCCAGGCGTTGCCGCTCGACATGCTCCAAGCGCGCCGCCTCCTTCGCAGCAGCACCGTCAGCAATCATTTTTTTGATCGCGGCAAGTTGCGCGCGCGCGGCATCGTCCGGTGTCTGGTCCTGCTTGCCCTGCAGCAGGCCCGCCACGGCTGGCGCCGGCAGCAGCCCAGCCCTCACCGCATTGCCCAGCACCTCGACGTGGCGCGCCTTGTCCCAGCCCACGGACGCCACCCACTCGGCCGGGTGCCGCGCAGCGCGCGCCGCGGCAACGATGCGCTCGTAGGCCTCCAGGAACGGCTTGCGCGCGCTGATGGCGCCACTGGAGTCGAGCACTGGCCGGCAGATGCGGAAGGCCTCAGCAATCTCGGTCGTCCAGACGACGCTGGCCATTTCGTCCTGGCTGGTCAGCGCGATAGCCCATGCCTCCTCCGCGCCCGGGCGGCCGTCCATGAGCTTGCAGCGCTTGGCGATGCCGGCCGGTACCGGCGCAAATTCGCCGTTCTCGTCGCGGTAGGCCTGCATTGCCGCTTCCACCGTGCGCAACGGGTAAGGTTCCAGGTTCGCCAACCAGGCGCGCGCCATTGCGGCCTCGGGCAGTGGCTTGCCGTACGCGGCCAGCGTCTCGGCCAGCAGCTGCATGAATCGTGGCGTATCGGCGGTGTTCATGCGGGCACCATGTCGATGATGTCGCCGGCCGGCGCTGCTGTGCCCATCAGCTCACGCATCACTCGGGCATTTGTCTGCTCGATCGACTCGCTACCGGCGCTGGCGCGGGCCTGGCCAGCGTCATTGCGGATGAAGCGGTCGATGTGGTCAGCATCCCGCAGGATCAGGCCCAGGCCGTTGTACTTCGTTTTGCTGTCGTTCTGGCCCATGTTGTGCGGCGTCTTCGAGCAACCACGGATGGCCTTGCAGATGTCGGCCGGTGAGTAGCCCTTGAGCGCCTTGACGATCAGGCGCTTGCGTTTTTCGTCCAGAACCGACTTGGGCGAGTCCATGACTTTTTGCCAGAACCCGAAGATCGTCGTCACGGGGTCGAGCTGGGTTTGCTCGACAAGAGTCTCCTTCCCTTCCTGTTCCCCTTCCCTTCCTTTCCCTTCCTTTCCCTTCCCTTCCACTTGAGCATGCTTAAGGGGCGTGGCTGTCGCGTCATCCACGCGTGCCGCACGCGTCGAAGTCGTTGATATATATAGAGATTCATCCGGTGCTGGCAATTCTGAGTCAGATTCGCGGTTATTTATGACTTGGTGCTTGGAAAATGTCGGAATGAAGCCGAAAAACTCGCCTTCGACCTCATATTTCACTACAAATCCACGCGTCATCAACGCGTCAAGCACGCGTGAAAAATCGAGCTCGTCGTATGGCAGAATGTCGAGCTTGAGCGCGCGCGGGCGCCATTTGAACCGACCTTCCTTATCGCAGCAGGTGAACAGCCCCATAAAGGCCGTGCGGACAGGCAGGCCAGTTTCCTTTTCCAGGTCGAACAGATCCTCGTGCTTAAACAGCTCCGGTTTTACAGTACGAATGCGGCCCATCAGCGAGCCTCCTGTGCGCGCGCCGCGCCGAACAGCGCAGCCACCAGCGGATCGCCCACAGCGCCCGCCTTGCGGATCCAGTACTTGCTGCGCCAGCGCGCCTTCATTGAGTCATAGCGGCCATCCTTCTTGGCCTTGGCCTCGAAGCGCAGGCGAATCTGGCGTTTGGTCAGGCGCGGTAAAGTGCACGGCGCATCTGGCAGGTTGCCGACGGCATACACGGCCATGGCGGCGCCGGCGCGCGGGTGCGGCTTCCAGCTGGCAATGTAAATCTTGCGATCAGCGTGCAGAAAACGAATCCAGCGCAGCACTGCCGCCTGGCTGACGCCTGACTTGATGACGATATCGGCTTTGGTGCCGGGCATGGCGCCCAGCACGAATTCACGGAAGTTAATGCGCGTCATGTGTGTTCCATATTTTGTTTTTGGTCGTTGGGGATTGCAGCGAGCAGGCCCATCGACCGTAAAATTTCGTGTGTAGTGCCGACGGCCGCGCGAAAGGCTGCCTCCAGTTCGGCCAGCGACAGATCAGCCGGGCGCGGGCGCCGGCCGTCGAGAACGTCGTGGCAGGCGCTGCAGCCGAACGCGGCAGCTGTGTCTGGCGCCTTCATACCCATGCCCTTCCCGTCCGCCAGGAAATTGCTGTGGCAGAGCACGGTGGTGTCAGGGTCGAAATTGCAGACGGCCAGGCGCAGCGTGCAGTCCTGGCCGCGCGCCGCGCGCCGGATTGGCGTCGAGCGTGGTCCTTTGGTCTTCAAGCCAGCTTTGCGCTTCGGCGCCGTGCGCTGGTGCGACTGCACAGAGAGCATGCCGGTGCTCGGCATGGGCGAGGTGCGCTTGAATGGCGTACGCGCCAGCGGCTTACCCGGCTTCATCGGTGAGCGCTTCATTTCCCACCGCCAATTCTCGGCGTGTTACGATTCCGCCAACTTAAATTGGAGGCGGAATGGCTTGGTACGATAAGTGGGCGATCATGGTCATCGCTGCCGCGATAGGTGTTGGTGGTTGCAACGGTATTCCGTGGTGCAAAATGGGCGTGGCGGAATGGGCGTATTGGGTGGCGGCTATTGGTACTGTTGGAACACTGATCGGAACTATCTGGATCGCCACTTCTGGTAGTCGCCAAACGCGTAAGGCCGACTTGACCAGGGCAAGGCTGGCTGCGTCCAAATTGGTTTACCAACAAGTTCACAATACTAAGAATACACGGCTTGCTGCTGCGGACATTGTCAGCGCACTTTGCTCCTATTCGTTTGAGCTTGGTGACATTAACGCAATGCTGCAACGCACATCGCCAACCATTCTGCTTTTGAACAAGGTCATCCCGCCGGACGCGACTGAACTCGTAGCGCTCACCCCCATTAAGGATGATTGTGCCGCTAGAATTGCCATCGGCATCGGCATGGTCACGTCGAGCGCAACGCTGCTCCAAGGTTTGCATCAACATATGGCCGCTGGATTTATTAAGCAGCAACTGCAAAACTGCGAGCAAATGCTTATTGATGCTATGCAACATTTCAACGTCGCGGAAGCCGCTCTCATCGAAACGGTCAATGCTCCTATCTTGAATTAATGCAACATATTTGCCGCGGCGTGCAATCAGGCCGATGATTTGCTCGAACAACTGCGTGATACCGTCCACGAATGATTCGGACCGATCCATCGTCAACCCTCCATCGCGCGCTTGATGCCAGCGCCATCGAGGCCAGCAGCCTTGCAGCCCAGGCGCGTGGCGTGGAAATAGGTCATATCGCCGACCGGGCTGCCGGCCGTGGCCAAGCCGGCAGCCACCAGGCGCTGCATGGCCTCGTGCTGCTGGCCGCTACCAGCGGCAAAATAGTTGCGCCATCCCCACTTGGACTTCGGATGTTGCTGCACGGCGCCCAGCATGTGCTGCAGCTTTGCGAAGTCGCCAGGCATGATCGCGTCGCGGACGGCCGCCAGCGCGCAGGCGGCGCATTTGCCGTGCTGGGTCAGCTGCTTGCTGGTGCTGGCTTTGCCGCAGGCGCAGACCTTGCGGATCAGTGAATAGGCGGGCGCGGCCTGGTTCGCCAGATGGTGGCGGGTAATTTGGGCGGGGTTGGTAATCATGATAGGATTGCCTTTTGACAACTTTAGGGGATCGGCATGCGCTTTGACGTTGATGAGTTCCGTACTGCATACAAAGCGTGGAAGGCGGCGACCGAGCGATACGACGACCACATCGAGAAGTTGATTGCCGGATCCGCGACGATGGATGCGGAAATGCTGGCGATCATTGACGATCTTAAGATTAAGCACGCGGCTTTCATGGATGCTGGCAAGCCCATGGTTCGCTGACTGTTCATGTGTCACGCCACCCTCGCAATCTCGCGCTCGTGCGCAAAGTTGGCGAGGATCAAGGCCTTGGCCATGGGCGGGCAGACTGAATTGCCGCACATGCGCACCTGGGCCGACTTCGTCAGTTTCAGGCCCTGTGCCGGGTCATCCCCGATGATGTAATCGTCGGGAAATCCCTGGGCCCGGAACAGTTCGCGCGGCTGCAGCATGCGCAGGCCGATATCCAAGATCTGATAGTCCTGGCCATGGATCGTCACCAGGCCGAAACGGTCGCGGCTCGTGACGGTGGCCAGTGGCCCGTCGATCTCCGGCGCCTGGTCGGTACCGTAATAGCTCAACAAGAAAGCGCGCACCTCGGCGTGGTGCTGGCCACCGGCGCTGACGGTACCCAACGGCTCGTCCGTGCCGGCCGCCGTGCTAGTACCGCGCAGCTTGATCATGTTGCTCGTGACCAGGGCGGACTTGCCGCCACCACCAGCCATTACTGTACCAAGCGGCGCATCAGCGGCGTGGCCGACGCTGGCGCCCATATCGCGCTGAATGTGTGCTGTGACAATGCCCATGGCATTGCCAGTGCCAGGCCGGGCCTGTTGGCCTCCAGCCGTGACCGTGTGCAAGGGTTCATCGAGGGGGCTGCCGGTGGCGCCGGTGCGGAACTTCGTGATGTGAGCCGACACCATCGAGAAATGGCCGCCCTTGACCTGGGCGCAAATGGTGCGCAGCGGTTCGTCTGCCGGCATCACGCGTTGATTGCTCGCGTTGGCGTGCTCGGTCAAGAACGCTGTCACCAGGCTGTGGTGGTCGCATGCGGTGACCGTGCCGATAGGATCGGCCAGATCCGATCCGACGACGCCCGTGTAATGCTTGGCCAGGAACGCCGTGGCCACGGCCTTATTGCCGCTGGCCGTCACAGTGCCCAGCGGCGCCTCGACGTCGTGCGCGCCGGGGCCCCAACGCTTCACGCCACCTGGCGATACCTCGCCGTGGGCGGCGTCGACCAGCACAGCCGTCACCAGAGCTGCGTCGGCCTTCGACGTGGCAGTCGCAGTTGGCTCGTTCAGGCCGCGCGGGCGGCTCTGGCCAGCACGGCCGCCGACGCCGGTCAACAATGCCGAGACCAGAGCCTGGTTGCCAGCTGCGGTAATGGTCGGCACCGGCATGTCGGCGCCAGCGCCAGGATGGCCGGTGGTATTGGTCATGACGAACGGTGCAAGCTCGGCTTCGATCAGCGCGTGGCGGTTCTCGGTCGTCACGGTATTGATTGGTTCACTTGGGAACTGCCCGCGCGCGTCTGCTGGGCGCTTATCGCTGTAGTAAGGGCTGAGGAAAGCGGTCGACAGCGCCTTCTCGCCGCGGTGTGCGCCTGTTATGGTGCGGAACGGTTCCCCGATGGATTCGGTACGATCGCCGCCCTGGTGGGTGACCGGGACGATAGTCGGCGCCACCATCGCGAAGCCTGGCGCACTGGTAATCGTCCGCAGCGGCTCACCCATTGGCCACACGTTCGCAGCCCTGCCGCTAGTCTTGCTGTTCGCGACATTCACGATGTACGGTTCTTCCGCGTCAACCACATAGCGCATGATGCCCTTAGCGATCCGGCGCAGCGTCGCTGGCGCCAGCGGCCGGTCGCGCTCGAAGATCGACGGGCACGGCAGGCTGAAGTCGATGCACTCGGCCGCCGTGCGGTACGGCAGCAGCTTGCCGGCGCGCACGCCGATGCTGTCTGGCGCGCCATGGGTAGGCTCTGGCCACTTGATGGCGATGCCGTCGCGGCGCGCCACCAGGAAGAAACGCTTGCGGATTGTGGGCGTATCGTGGTCGCAGCCTCGCATTTCACGGTAGTCGACGGTGTAGCCGTGCCCGCGCAGCTGACGGATGAACGAATCGAACGTCTTGCCCTTCTTCGCCGGATCCGGCTTGGCGCTGCCGTCGGCCTCGACCAGCAGCGGGCCCCACGTCTTAAATTCCTCGACGTTTTCCAGCATGATCACGCGCGGCTTGCACTTGGCTGCCCAGCGCAACGTCACCCAGGCCAGGCCACGGATGCGTTTTTCGACGGGCTTGCCGCCCTTGGCCTTGCTGAAATGCTTGCAGTCCGGCGACAGCCAGACCAGGCCTACGGGGCGGTTGCCCGTCACCTTGATCGGATCGACGTCCCATACGCTTTCGCACAGGTGCGTGGTGTGCGGGTGGTTCGCCGCGTGCATGGCCAGTGCCTCGGGATCGTGGTTGATGGCGATATCGACCGGACGGCCGAACGCCTGCTCCAGTCCGGTGCTGGTACCGCCACCGCCGGCGAAGTTATCGATGATGAGCTCGCTGCCGAGGTCAAGAGAAAGGGTGAAGGAATCGCGCCTCATGAATGCGCCCCAGCAGGCTGTGGCGCAAAATGAGCGCATGGTGGGCTGGCAGTGATCATTGCTACTGGCGCGCCGAATAACGCGACAACCAAGCAATCCCGGCCGTGCTGGCCACGTGGCCAGTTGTTGGTGCGGGTACGGTACAGATCGAATTCAGCCTGGTCGTCCAGGTCCGGCATGCCGTACAGAGCGCGGACGTGCGCAGCAGCTGGCTCGATTAGCACGAGTTGGCCAGCAGTGACCAGCTTAGCCAGGCGCTTGCGCACGGTTTCTCGGTGAAGTGTCAGGTCCAGGGCGATATCGCCAATGGTGGCGGCGCCGCAGCGCTTGACCGTGGCCAGGATATCGGCGGCGCGGTCAGCGCTGGCGGAATTGCGGGTAGTGCTCATTGATAAACTCTGCGCCCCAGCAGGTTTGGCAGCAGACCTAGCGCGGCCCGCTTGAGGCGGGCGAGCTCCCACGTTTAATGCAGGTAAATCGAGGTGCAGGACATTCATGGCTGCGCTCCCTTAGCTGCCAGTTCGGCCACGCGCTTAGCGCCGGCGGCGTTATAGCGGAACGATTCGACCTGCTTATTCGAGCTGCGCGACTTGTCGAGTACGAAGATGCCGAATTCCGGCACCTTGAGCCCGTACGCATTCGATATGCGGCCGACCATAGCACTACTGATGCCCAGCTCAGCGCCGATCTCGGTTGCGGACTTCGTGGCTTGATCGAGCGTCGGCAGCGCCAATACTTCGGTGCCAGCAGCAGGATTAACCAATTTGGCATATATCACTTGCTGGGCCGCGACGCTCAGGCTCGGGAAGCGGTCGCAGATGCCGCCAGCGATCTTTGCGGCGATCTCGATCGCGCGCGCCTGGCGGAATGCCGACAGCGCCGGGTCGGCGGTGATGCGGGCGCGCGGCGCCGGAACTGCTGCGGCCTCGATCTCGGCCAGCCGATCGTATACCTTCGTTTGCACTGCGAGCGATTCCGACATCACCATCAACTCGGCCTCGCGCTTCGGCAAGTGATAGCACGGATTTTTCTTCTGGTTTGCCGCCGTGTAGTAGCCGGAAAAATTTCCCGCTACTACTCCAGGGTGTTTCTCGATGCGCTTCATGAAATCGGAATGCGCCAGTTCGGCGCGGCCGGGCTCGCGCATGGCATTAATCAGGCCGACCAGCTCGACGCTGGACATGGTTGGCTGGTGGTGTACAATCTTGGACATTGATTTCCCAATCAAAGTGTTTTAAGGAAGCCCGCCTGCCAGCGGGCTTTTTTCATTTCTGGCCTTGCAGTTCCTGAAGCATTGCTTCGTAGTGCTGGCGCGTCCGCACGTGGCCGGGGTCGACCGCCAGTTCACGCTCGACATGCTCTTGCTGCTGGGCGCCCTGCTCGGCCTGCGCCGGCGCGCCGCCTTCCGGCTGCATCGTCGTCCAGGTCAAGCTGGCACCTCGGCGCGAGCGATGCGCTTGAGCTCGCGGATCGACACGTCGAACACCTCGTGCATGCGGATCAACAGCGAGGCGCCGATCGGCAGGCGGCCGTGGCGAATCTTGGAAATCACTGGCGGCGCCACTTCCAGCGCGCGGGCCAGGGCGGCGTCGTTCTTCGGGCCTTTGGCAAGCAGCGTGTCGAGCAGCTCGTTGTTGCCAGCAGCGTTGTCCAGCGAGCGATACGGCGTAATTGCAGTTGTTTGCGTCATGTCATGTTCCTAATTGATGGTGATTAAAGTGGCCAAATCCGGCCATGCGATGCTGTAGCTGTCGGGTGCGGGTTCGTTATGGCGGCTCGCGCCGCGGCACCTCGTACTTCTTCGCCACCCTGTCGGTGGCATCGCGCCATTTCTGGCGCGCCTCCTTGTGCGCGGCCTTCGCCGCGCTCTCGCCCTCCCCGTCCTTGGCGCCCTGCAAGTCTTTCTCGGCCTGCCGGTAGATCATCGAACGCTGGAAAACCAGCTCCTTTTCCTCGGCCGTGACCTCAGCTGCTCTATTCAATAGCTGCCTCCATGCCGTTAAACCCGCATCCGCACGACGCGCGGGACGACGCCAAAGCACGGGCGCGGTGCCGGCACAATCTGGG
Organism: Janthinobacterium sp. SUN073; assembly: GCF_030397665.1. GTDB lineage: Bacteria > Pseudomonadota > Gammaproteobacteria > Burkholderiales > Burkholderiaceae_D > Janthinobacterium. The sequence goes on from NZ_JAPUBT010000003.1 coordinate 472,076, forward strand.
CCCTGCTATTTATTGATTTGGGCCTAGCTCCGCTGGAAAACGGCGGCGTATCATTCCGTTTCGGCCTGGCGTCCAGGTGATCGCGGATGATTACGATCGTGCATTCGTTCAGCACGTCGCTGACGGTCTTGCGCATCGCAGTGCACGCGGCTTGCAAGGCATCTTTGTTCTCGTCGGTGATGTAGCCTTTGACGAGCGCGGTACGTTTTTGCTTCTGTTTCATGGTTTTCTCCTGGTGGTCGGTGTTACAGGGTTTGCGTACAGCGAAAAATAGGCAGAAGTTGCCAACGTGTTAAATTTCTATTTCTACATGTCAATTCACAGGAAAGGCAACCTCCATGGAAAACGAAACTTATGTGGTCAGGCTCGCGGTGGACGCGAACACGTCGGTGCCTTGGCCTAAAGACGTGCCAGCGCCGGCTGTGGGCGACAAAATAACTGGCTTAATCCACGGCCTCGCAGTCAAAGGAACGGTGGTCGAACGTGAATGGGGTGTCGACTTCGCTCCCGGAAAAGCTGTGATTGCCTCCGTGCTGACAATCACCGTGGAATCTCAATCAGTGGCGCAACCAAAACAGGCAAAAGGCCACCCGCCGAAACCTTGACGGCATTCGCGCGGCGAGGAAATAGGGATCAGGCGGATCATGGCTTGGCACTCACTTCAATGCCGACAGCGGCGCGCGCAGGCACGGTGTCGAAGATGGCGTTGGTGGTGGGCGGCTGGCGGCCGGCGTGGCCTGGCGCTGGAACCGGATCAGTGGCGCGGCGTGGTGCTACCTCGTGGCTGGGTACCCAAATATCGGGCCGAAGATCGCAGAGAGTGAGCTTTGGCTCAGCTGCGACAAGCTTCTTGCAAAGCTCGGGGCCGGCCCGGCGATGGCCTCCTCCAATCAGGTAGAGGTATGCAACCGAAGTTCCAGCGGCGTCGGCCAAGATTTTGCGGTCGCAAGGCGCGGCTTGCTTGAGGTAATTTTTCATATCCATTCCACGACTTTACCATAAAGATAAACTTTCTAGTGGAATTTATTTATCTTTTTGGTTGTTTATCTTTTTGTTAAATTAGAAGACCATCACGCGATGACAAGAGAAGAAATCAGACGAGAGAACGCCCGCGCCCTTGCCGACCTTGCAGGCGGCCAGGTGGAATTCGGGCGCGCCCTCAATATGGTCCCGTCGCAGGTAAGTCAAATAATTGGCAAGACGCCAATAAAAAACATCGGGAATTCAATCGCCAAGCGTATTGAGCAGGCTTTCGAGAAGCCAACTGGCTGGCTTGATGTGAGGCATGCAGTGGATCAGAGCGACGGACATGTCGACGCGCCTGGCGCGCGGCCGGTGACTGACGATGATGATATGGCCCCTGTTATGGTCGCCATACGCATGGTTCCCGAACATTTACGGGCGGGAATTACCGGCTTCGAGGCAGATAGCGTTTTTGATGACGTCGGGCATTTACACGTGCCTCGCCAGTGGCTCGAAGAAAACGACCTCACTACCCACCAGCTGCTCGCGATCAAAGTAAAGGGCGAAAGCATGGTGCCGATGATGTACGAAGGCGACGTGGCTGTCGTCAATACAAAAGATACGAGCCGTGTGAGTGGCGGCGTTTTCGCACTGAATTACAAGGGCGAGTCGGTGGTAAAACGCCTGCGCTACGAACGGCGCGAATGGTATCTGGCGTCCGAAAACCCCGATTTCCAACAAGAGCCGTGCCGCACTGGCGACTGCAAGGTAATCGGCCGCGTTGTCCGTTTCGAGCCACGTAATTTCAAGGATCGACTGTGAGTCCCGCTCCTGGCAGCCGCGATGCGGCGCGGCCGACGATCTTCAAGGTTATTTTCCCTGGTCTTGTGGCAGCTGTGACGGCGCTACTTTTCTTTGGGTATTGGTCGTTGCACCGTGAGCCGGTCGGCGCAGCTCCAAGTCGCCTGCAAGTAGACGCCCAAGAGAAATCCGCAGCCAAGGATGCGATTGAGCTTTGCTGGGGCCGTGCTAAAGCGTTGCCATCGGGATCGGGCGAAGCACAAATTGCCCAGGATGCATGCCAGCAGATGCAAGTGCAATACGAGCAAACCTATCGACTGACACCATGATCCTAAAATCAATTTTCGTCGCGGCAGGCTTGGCCCTATCACTTGCCGCTAGTGCCGCGCCCTGCAACAAGATGGCGGCCCAAGACGTGCAGCGCGGCCTCAGCGAATTCGCCAAGTCGCACATCGAGGGCGACCACCTCACCGTGCATTGGACGTATGCAATCGAAAAGCAGCCCGAGGCGAAGCGACTGAAGATGATCACGACCTATGCTGATATGGATGCGTGCCTGGGTGGTACTGCGCGGGAAATCATGTTCTATCGCAAGGGTAAGTTGATGGGGCTTGCCTCACCGACTTCCGGCGTAAGGCTGGTGAAATAAATATTAAATTCACTTTTTTGACTCAACAGTGAATATTTTCGCCCCAGAGAAATCTCAAAGAAAAGCTGAAAATTCGTTGCATATTAAAGGGTGTAAAGCTTATGATTCAGGTGCTTACTGTGGATGCATACAGTGGTTTTCTTGCTTTTATGGGCGAAGGCGCCAAAGCCGGCGCACAGCCAATTTTCATAGGTAGAATCGTTTGGCCCGGGGATGATCAGCCATCAGACGCCGTTATTAAGCTATATAAAATAGATACTTGCGGCATTGCCAATGAGGCAATTGGATTTGCGGCGAATCGCGCACGAGGGGTTATGCAGCCAGAAAAAGGTGCTGTGTTGCTTTTAACCCGCGAGGCAATGCCGGATCTCGGCTTGGATATCGAAGAATATATAGATAAAGAAACTGGCGTATGCGCATGCTGGGCAACATCTTTTGAACAAGGTGCAGAACCATTCAAATTTATACGGAGACTTTCGACATTCTCTCAAAAGCAGTCGGATGCATTTTATAAAAGTAAATTTTGTAAGCTACTCGCCGGGGTTGATTACGTAACAGGGAATAGCGATCGCCACGAGGGAAATTTTTTATATAAAGATGATCTGAAATATCTTGCCATCGATCAAGGCTGTGTTGGAGGCGGCCTAACATGGCATAAGATGTGGCCTGACCCTAGTCCTAGAAATGAAATTTCTATTTTAGCTCAAGAAAATTTAGGATCGTCGCATTTGGCAGAATGGCAAACCGGTGCGATTCTTGAGTATGAGATTGCCCAGCAGGGTTGGAGTAAAATTCTCGACGATATCGCCAAATCACTCCCAGGCCTACTCGACGCTGATGGCATTTCTTCAATAATTGATTATATGACGGGGCGTGCGACTGGATCAGAATTCGCGGTCAGTTGCGGAAGGTTAATCTGATGAATTTTTTGGAACTAATTAAGCGAGCATCACCGTCTCCTGAACCATTGTTCACAGGAAAGTGGGCAACGCTCATTTTCCGACCGGACTTAGGGAGCCAGCAGGAATTCATTGTCGGTGTAATTGCATCCATTAATGGCGACACCAGTCCGCAAATCAAGTGGCTTCCCAGCCTATCCCGTCTTAGCGCATTATATGGCGAAGCTCTCACAACCACTGAAATTACCGCACTTCTATCGGGAAGTGAGCAAGCGATACGATTTTCATACGCATCTACGTTAGAGAAAATAGATAGCGGAACACCTCATGTAAGCGTAAGGCCTTGCGGATACATGGCAACGCATAATATTGATTTAGAGTTGATTTCATTACTTAAACGCCAGTCTGGCGCAATATGGCAAGAGCCACAGGCGCGCGAGCAGACCATGGATGATGATTGGGCATATTCGGTTATGCTCAATGCGGTTTCGGCCATACAATCTCAATCGAATCTGTGGATACCACATCGAACGCTTACCCTTCAAAATAAGACACTTTCAGTTGCGCTTGATAGTGGGAAGAGTTACGCAAACATTATTTCTGCGCGATATTCGTCATACCAAACTGTCGAGCGACATATATATACTTCAATGCTTCAAGTTTCAACGGCGCACAGGCTTTCATCGCGATCATCGCCCCCTGCACTTTTCGTTGTCCTTCCAGACGCCAAAACATCGGAAGAGGCACTTACATCGAAGAAAACAGCCAATTTACTTAGAGAAGTTGAGGATTCTGGATTAATGCAGTTTTGCGAACCATCGCCAGCAGATTTGGCTCTAAAATTAGGCGCGTGGGCTAGCTTATAATTCTATCTTTTTTTTGGGTGGGCGGCGTCTTATCCGCCCGCCAGTCACGGAATTTTTTCCGTAGTATTGTCGAATCCCCCAACCTCTTCCCTGAATTCGACTTGTCGCGCATAATGCATTTATGCAACTATGCGCCGCCATCATCAAGATCAAGCAAATCCAGTTGGCCGTGGTCCAGGTCGAGCCAGAGCATACCTGGCCGTCTACTGGTCCGGCCGCGCTGATGCATGCGCAGCGGTTCTTCCCTACCCTACCTATTTTGCTGCTGTCGCCGCGCGTCGGTGGCTTTTCGCGCAGCTACTCAACGTTCGACATCGCACCGCTGATCAAGCAGATCAACGCTGACGAAATCGAGTGGCAGGCCTACCGGCCGCCACCACTACCCGAACTACCCTTCTAAGCACCAGTGCCAGCCTCGACGTTTCGAGGCTTTTTTTCGTCCACAGATTTGCCCAAAACTGCGCCAAAAATAAATAATTAATCTTTTTGGTAAATTCATCTTGCTGCATGTTTATCTTTTTGGTAAAGTCACCTCATCAAAAGCAAACACAGGAGTACGACATGTCCCGCACCCAAGCAATCGCACTGATCAAGGCCAATGCCGCGAAAGGCGACATCAAGGCATGCACGCGCCTCTTCGTTGAAAACCGCATCAGCCGTGCCGTGTACGACCAAGCTGTGGCCGACGGTCGCTCGCTGGGTGAACTTGTTGCAAAGCGTGATGCAGCCCGGAGCGCAGCATGAGCCCCGCCGAACTCGCAGCACTCGAAGCGGTCCTCATTGCCCACGGCGAAGTGATCCCGGCAATCGCAGTCCCAGCGCGCGGCTGATCGCCATGAGCGCCCGTGACGCCCTGCCCGGCCTGTTCACCGCCCCACCGGTGCGCGCAACGCTGCGCAAGTACAGCGTGTCGATCAAGTTTGAGGATGGGAATTTTGAGGCAACTGCCTGGGCAGGAAGCCCGAATCAGGCGCATGAGCTGGCGCGAGTAGATGCGCGCATGGCGTCTTGCACCGGCACGTTTTATGGCCGCGAGCTGGGCTGGGCTGCAGAGCTGGCAAAGATTTAGCGGTCGCCCGCGCCGTAGTTCAAGGCGGGACAGGCCGGCGGGCCGGATAAATGCCCTGTGGGATCAGCATGCCCCGATTGATCTTCGTGAGGATCAGGCGCCCGGGGAAGCCCGGCGCCGCAACCAACCTTGAAGGAAATACAGCATGTCGAATTTCAAAAAAGATCAGAAGGTGAATGTGAAGGGCACGAAGACCCACCCGGCAGCGCGCCCTGGCAAGTTCGTGCAGGCGCACCCAGGCGCCCGCGGCGACTTCCTGGAAGTGCTGCTGGACGGCTCGACGCAAAGCCAGCGCTTCCGCCCTTCGCAGGTGTCGGCCGCCTGATTTACCGGCGCGGCCTGTCGCCCAGGCTGCTGCCCCTGCCCTGCGCCAGGCGAGCGCAGGAACCACATGGCTGCTGACTGCCGAGGAACCTAGACCACACAGGTAAAGCTGGTGCAAGCGGGTGGGCGGATCGGAGGGGTAGTCGGCAGCCATGTGGTGAATGCGCAGGCTGATGCGCTGCCCTACGCGGGGCGCTTCTCAACCGGCACCCAGCCCGGAGAGGCCATGCAGGCGAAAGCCGATTGGAATATTCAAGCTGGAGATCAGCACCGGCCGCCACACGCGCTTCCTGGCGTACGCAGGAACGAATGCCCCGGAGTGGCTCAGGGCCGGACAGCAAGGGCCGGACCTGGCCGAGTTCGATTCTCGGCAGGGGCGCCAGATCATAACCAGGAGAGTGGCCATGCGCCAAGTTCAAGTTTTCAAGTGGATTCAAGAAAGAGACGGCGACGGCAAGCTGAAAAACGTCCGCGCCCAGGATGGCATGGCCACATTCCATCAGTTCGGCGCCGCCTATGAAGAGTTCGAGAATGGCGCTGGCAATTACGCGATCGCCATCATTGAGCGCGACGACGGCAGTGTGCAGCAGGTCAATGCCGACATGATCCAGTTCACCGCGCCGCCGGCCGGCGGTGCACACATCGGCGCCGAGTGGGAGCGAGTCAGCGAAAAAGACGCCAGCTTTTCTCGTCTGCGCGTCCCGACCGGCTGGCTGGTGCGCGAGATACTTGAATGCGCCCACATCGGCAACGACAAAAACGAATACATCACGACCGGTTACGACTGGCGCGTGGCGCTGGCCTTCGTCCCTGATCCTGATGGCGTGTGGCTGGCAGCGCAAGGCGGCGCAGCATGATCGCCGCCCGCAACGTCACCGCCGGCCGCCAGTCCCGCCTGGCCGTGTCTGCCGCCCTCGCTTTTGCCCACCAGGACGCTGGCGTCGAATCGGCGCTGAACAGTGGCTGCCTGGACGCGACCGAGCAGATTCCGTGCGGCGCCTGTTACGGCGTGCTGGCCACGGCCAATCGCAACGGTATTCGACTGATGCTGGCGGGCCGCGAAGGGAGCGCATCGTGAGCTACATCATCACCATTCGAACCGCCGACGGCGTGCGCAGCTATCCCGCCATTGGCGACCTGGGTGCGCTGCAGGACGCGGCCTATGACGATGGCGCCCTGGGCGTGACGGCGATGGTGCGCAAATGATCGCCCTCTTCCACCGCCTGCTGGCCGCCCACCGCCACTACCAGGCGCAGCACCAGCACCGCATGAACAAGATGCGCCTGGCCGGCATGCGCCGTGAGCTGGCCGGGCTGGAAGAAATGCGCAAGGAACTGATCACCGCGCAGATCGAAGCGCTGATTGACCTGGACGTCTCGGCCGCGCAGTTGCAACGCGCGGGCCGCGCCCGCCGGGAGGCGCAATGAGTGCAATAGGCCAGGCATACCGCAACTGGCGCGCCGGCCACCCCATCGGTCACGCCGTTCGCCTGGCGCTGTTGAAGGCAGAAATTACAAAACTCACAAGGAAAACGTCATGAACGCAGTTACGCAAGAAAGCCGCACCGCCATGCAGGCGACGCAATACGAACAAGGCGACCTGCCCATCGTGGCCACCAGCAGCGCCTCACTGATCCTGGACAGTGCAAGCATGGACAGCATGATGCGCCTGGCCGACATCATGGCCAAAGGCCGCGCCACCATCCCGGAGCACCTGCGCGGTAGCCCGGCCGACTGCGCCGCCGTCATCATGCAGGCCATCCAGTGGCGCATGAATCCCTTCGCGGTGGCGCAGAAAACGCACTTGGTCAACGGCGCTCTGGGCTACGAGGCGCAGCTGGTAAATGCCGTGATCCAGTCGAGCGGCGTCACGCGGGACCGCTTCAACTACGAATGGTATGGCCCTTGGGAAAAGATCATCGGTAAATCCAAGGTCTGCACCGCGCCGGCGAAGGGCACGAAGGGCGCTGCTGACTACAAGAAAGAATATCAGTTCCGCGTGCCGGACTACGACCTCAAGGACGAGGATGGCCTGGGCGTGCGCATCTGGGCGACGTTACGCGGTGAGGCTGAGCCACGCGTGCTCGAACTGCTGCTGGTGCAGGCCAGCGTGCGTAATTCCCCGCTGTGGGCGACCGACCCGAAACAGCAGCTGGCGTACCTGGCCGTGAAACGCTGGACCCGCCTCTACTCCCCCGACGTGATCCTGGGTGTCTACACCCCCGACGAGCTGGACGAAGGCAACCGCGAGGCCCGCGATATTACGCCGGATACGGGAGGCATGCGCGCACCAGCGCCAGCCCAGGCATCGCAAGCATTGATCGACGCGGCCGAAGCGGCCGCAGGCAAAGGCGTAACTGCGTATCAAAAATTCTGGACTGACACTGGCGTACCGAACCGGAAAGCCCTGGCTGCCGATCACGAAAGACTGAAAGCAAAAGCTGTGGCTGCCGATCAAAGCCGTACGGTTGATGCGGCGCCGGCGGCCAGTGCAACCCCTCCCCCACTCTCGCATGAAATGGAAGAGTTGGCTGCCGACCTTGGCGCGGTCGCTGACGAGGGCCTGGAAGCATTTGTTGGCGCTTGGGATCGGCTCTCCAAGACCACGCAGGACAAGCTGGCCGGCGCCTACCCTGCAATGAAGGCACGCGCAGAAGCTGTCGAGGTGTCCAAATGATCATCCTTACCTGCGAGCAAGGAAGCCCCGAATGGCATGCCGCCCGAGCCGGGGTAATCACCGCCAGCATGTTCGTGGTGGCGCGCGCTAAGCTGAAATCGGGTGCAAACAAGGGCCAGCCCACGTCAGCAGCCAATGATTACGCCTTCCGCCTGGCCATCGAGCGCATCAGCGGCATGCCGCTCGACGAAGGATTCGAAACCTATGCCATGCGACGCGGCCATGACCTGGAGCCGGCCGCACGCCATGAGCACGAGGTGCAAAGCGGTCACGTTGTTGAACGCGCTGGCTTTGTCCTTACCGAAGATCGCTTGTTTGGAGCCAGTGCGGACGGGCTGATCGGCGATGACGGAGGCAGCGAATACAAATGCCTGATCTCACCCGAACGCCTCCGCGACGTTCTGATAAACGGCGATTTCAGCGAATTCATGGACCAGGTGCAGGGCTGCATGTGGATCACTGGCCGCCGCTGGTGGGATTTTTGCCTGTACTGCCCTGCTCTGGCTCCAGTCGGCAAAGAGCTGTGGTTCCGTCGCGTCGAGCGCGACGACGCCTACATCGACGCGATGGTGCTCGACCTGGTCGATTTTGAAAAACTGGTTACTGAAAACGAAACAATTTTACGAATGAAGGAGGCAGCATGATCACCGAAACCACCCAGGCCACGCCGGCTACCACCGCCCTCACCCTGCCGCAGCGCGCTGCCGTCGCGCTGGGCGCCGTGGACTATGAGGCAAAAATCAAGGAGCAGGTTGCCGCCTCGACCGATATTACTGCCGTCATCGATCCCGCCGGCCGCGAGCAGGCGCACCGCATCGGCATGAACCTGCTGAAACTGCGCACCGGCATCAAGGCCGTCGGCGAGGCCGCACGCAAAGACGCGACAGACTTCAGCAAGGCGGTGATTGCAAAGGAAAAAGACCTGATTGCGTTGATCACGCCAGAAGAAAATCGCGTGTTCGAGCTGCGCGACGCCTACGACACCAAAGTCGAGGCCGAAAAGCAAGCTGCGATTGCGAAGGAGCGCGAACGCATTACTGCGATCCAGGCTGATATTGCGGCAATCCATGATGCGCCGCTGGAACTGGTGGGCAAGTCCGCTGCCGATATTCAGGCGGCTGCAGCTACCGTGGCTGCCATCCTCGTGGATAAGGAACGCTTTGCCGAATTCGAGAAGGATGCTGCCAAGGTCGTTGCCGAAGTGAGCGCCAAGCTGGCCAGCCTGCATGCCGCAGCAGTGGAGAACGAAGAAGAAGCCGCCCGCATTGCCGCCGAGCGCGCCGAGCTGGCGCAACTGCGCGAAGCGGCTGCCGAGGCACGGCGCATCGCCCAGGTGGAAGCTGACCGCATCGCTGCCCAGCGCCAGGCCGAAGACGACCGCCGCGCGGCGCTGGCCGCCGAGCAGGAAGCAAAGGAGCTGCGCCAACGCGAAGCCCATGCTGCTGAATTGAAAAAGCAGGCAGACGCACAAGCCGAGCAGAACCGGCTGGAGCAAGCGGAAATCGCACGCCAGCGCCAGGAATTGCTGGATATGCAGGCTGCAGCAGCCGAAGCCACACGGCTGGCCCAGGTCGAAGCCGACCGCCTGGCCAATGATGCTGCGCAAGCCGAGAAGGCCGCGCAGCTCGCCGTAGCGCGCGCCGCCGAGCCGCCCGCCGCCCAAGTTGCGGCGCTCACGCCAACCGCCCCCATCGGCATGCGCCGCACACCTGCGCCCATCCCGCCAGCGCCGAGCCGCCCAGCGCCAGCACCGGACCTGCTCGACGCCGCTGCCGATGACCTCTACCCATCCGACAGCGACATCCTCGATTTGATGTTCGACCAGTTCGGTCTGACGGCGGCCGAGGCCATTGACCGCCTGGCCAAGTTCGACTTTGCCGCCGCGCGCGCCGGCCTGATCACCGAAGCCGCATAACCACCGCCCCAACCTTTACTAGGAGAACATTTTGAGCACCACACCTCAAATCGTCATGCACCAGGTCGAGTCCAGCCAATTTGCAGCCATCGGCCACGTGCCAGAACTGAACGTGCTGGCCATCCAGTTCCACCCGAAGAAGTCGACCGGCCAGAGCGACATTTACCACTACCAGAATTTCAGCGCCGATCTGTTCGCTGAATTCCTGGGCGCCGAATCGCAAGGCTCGTTCTTTATCCAGCGCATTAAGAAGTTTGCTGCTCAGTTTCCATACTCGAAGATCGATCAGGCGGCTTTCAACCACACCGCGCCGCAGCCGGCCGTCAAACCGGCCAGCTTGGCCGAAGCCGCCCCGGTCAAGCTGAGCAAGGAACTGCTGGCCGGCCTGCTGACGGGCCGCGAGTACGGCAAGGAAATGGCCAAGGAAGAACAGCAGCAGGCCAGGGCGGCCGGCCTGATCGTGATCTTCGGCGCCAGCGACGACCTGATGGAGTTCCGTGGCTTCGTGGACGACGAGCGCGGCGCGCCGACCATCGCTCTGCTCGACGCCAAGGGCTTGCTGCCATTCCGCGAGGATATCCAGCACGACGACGATGCGCTCAAGGATTATTTCGCCAGGGCGCCGCAGGTGCGCGCCGTGGATGCCCTTTGGGCCAAGGAAGACGGCTACAGCTGGACCTACCGCACCGACGTGCCGCACGCCACCTTCGAAATCGCGGAAGACGGCGAGCCGTATTGCCGCGGCATCGTGATCGACGTGGCCGACCTGGTGCCAGCGGTGTGATGGCCCGGCACCGTGCGGGAGCACCGCCTTGACAGAAATCGTGCTCATGAAAATGGCCAATATCCTCGTGCCGCACGACGAGGCGGCGGCCGACTTCATCCAGAAGATGAAGGCCGGCGGGCTGATGCACGCCGACTTCAAGAAGGTACGGAACTACCAGTTCCACAAAAAATACTTCGCCCTGGTGACTTTCGCCTTTGATCAGTGGGAACCGCGCGGCGGCCTGACCTACCAGGGTCAGCCAGTGGCAAAGAACAAGGAGCGCTTCAGGAAGGACATAGCGATCCTGGCCGGCTTCTTCGAATCGACGGTGAACCTCAAGGGCGACGTACGCCTGGAGGCGAAAAGCATTTCGTTTTCGCAGATGGACGAGATCGAGTTCGAGGCGCTTTATAGCGCAACCATCGACGTGATCTTGTCCCGGATTTTGACCAAATACACCAGGCAGGACCTGGACAACGTAATTAACCAGCTGCTGGCATTCACGTGAAAGCCGGCGGCAGCAACGAGGAAGATCATGGACCAACTGAAAGAGGCAGTCGCCACAGCGTTTGACAAGGTAGTCGCATCCGGCGCCATCGAGGAAGCAATTCATAAGCAGATCGGCGCGGCCGTCACCGCCGGCATCAACGAGCACCTGCGCGATTACAGCGACTTCGGCAAGGCGCTCAAGGCCAAGATCGGCACTCTGATCGAAATCGACCTCGACACGATAGACCTGCCGTCGTACCGCCAATTGGTGGGCGACATCATCAAAAAGCGCGTCGGCGCAGTCATGTCCACGGAATTCACCGAGAAACTGGACAGAGATATTGCCGAGCTGCTGGCACCAGCGCCGGCCACGATCACGCTGCAAGAGCTCCTGGATGAATTCATCGAAAGCAAGAAAGACGCGTGGAACGCACACCAACTGCGCGGCAAAAAATTCAAGCTGAACATCAACCGTAGCGACCGGCACGATGGCTACATCGATATCTCGATCGATGAAGACCCTGATCAGGAACGACATACCTCTTGCGCAATCCATTTGCGGATCCGTGGCGACGGCGAGGTGTGGGGCCTGAGCCTGGGCGGCGCCGATATCAAAAACAAGATTTTCGTCGGCCCGCTCTTCAATTTTGAAAAGCGCCTGTTCCAGATGTACACGGCAAAGACGCGCCTGATCATCGACGCAAACGCGGATGCTGACGACTTCGACACCGCCTTCCCATACAACGATTAAGCGAGCAGCCGCCATGTTTTTTAAGAATCTCCAGATTTATCGTCTGCCCGCCCCTTGGGCCATGACAGCCGCCGTGCTCGAAGAAGCGCTTGCGCAGCAGCAGTTCACGCCCGCCACCAGCATGGACCTGGTGCGTCAGGGCTGGGCCGCGCCGCGCGGCACCGGCGCGCCGCTGGTGCACACCGTGGGCGGCCAGTTCCTGCTGCAGCTGAAAACCGAGAAGAAGCTGATGCCGTCGACCGTGATCAACCAGGTGGCCGCCGCCCGGGCGCTGGAAATGGAAGAAGCCCAGGGCTTCGCGCCCGGCAAGAAGGCCATGAAGGAACTGAAGGAGCGCGTCACCGACGAGCTGCTGCCGCGCGCGTTCGCCATCCTCAGCACCACGGCCGTGTGGATTGACCCGGTGAACGGCTGGCTGGTGGTGGATGCGGCCAGCCCGGCCAAGGCCGACGAAGTCGTCAAGCTGCTGCTCAAGTCCGTCGACAAGCTGCCGCTGGAAAGCCTGCGCGTCATGCGCTCGCCGGTGGGCGCGATGACGGAATGGCTGCAGGCGGACAAATCCCCTGCCGGCTTCACGGTCGATCAAGACGCGATCATGCGCGCCACGGGCGAAAGCAAGGCCCAGGTGGCCTACAAGCGCCACACCCTGGAAGCGGACGATATCCGCCGCCACATCGCCGCCGGCAAGCAGTGCACGCGCCTGGCCATGACCTGGAGCGACAAGATTAGCTTCGTGCTGAACGAGAGCCTGGCTATCAAATCGGTGAAGCCGCTGGAAATTATCAAGGAAAGCGCCACGCGCAACGACGACGAGCGCTTCGACAGCGACATGGCGCTGATGACGGGCGAGCTGGCGAAGATGCTGGCCGATCTGGTCGAGGTGCTGGGCGGCGAAGTGGATGCGTTGGCGCCTGCGGAGCACCCGACCGTCGACGCGACGCCGGCCAAAGGCCACGAGCCTGTGCGCGAGCAGCGCGTAGTACTGGAATTGAACGGCCAAGCGCCCGGCACCGTGCCGCCAGGCGACGGCAGCACGACCGATCCGCTGTACGACCAGGCCGTCGAGGTCGTACACACGCACCAGCGCGCATCGATATCGCTGGTGCAGCGCCACCTGCGGATCGGCTACAACCGGGCGAGTAACCTGTTGGAAGCCATGGAGGCGCTGGGCGTGGTAAGCAGTATGACTTCCAACGGTGTACGCGATGTGCTTGACACAGCAAGAGCTAGGTCTTGAATGGCGTGAGTTTGAACCAGGTCGGCACCAATTTTGCCGGCCACTCCCATCCGAAGGAAAAAGTAAAAGAAAACAGGAAGGCCCAGAATATGAAAAGTGCAATCCCGACATATATAGGAATCCGGCTGACCGATGGTTTCCATAGAATCAACCAATCGACTAGTTTTCCAAAAAACCCTGAGCCTCGCCTAAGCAATTCTTGTTTAGTCTCGGCCCGCACGGCACCACTCACTTGGGACAAAGGATCAGCCGTCCGTGCTTGCGTGCAATTTGCGGCTTGCAGAGTAGCGGCATCAGCAGGGCTTAGGTCGTTGCCGTCTGCCGTGAAAAATTGGGTAACGCGCTCATGATCCTTTAGCTCGTCCAGTAACCAGACCTCTAAGGTTTTTGCGGCACGCTCCCAACGAATTTGCCAGAACTTCGAGCCTGCTGCCATACATATCTGGGCCCATGAGACAAACATGCCAATCAAACAAAGTGCAAACGATACAACTGCCGCAGCGGAACCTCCGGACTGGACCAGGCCTGCGATCAACACGCCTTGGAAGATCATGAAGAAGTTGTTGCGCTGTGTCAGCTGATTGATTTCGAATTCACGCTGCCTTAAAGCAAGTTCGAGCGCCTTATCCAGGCTTCCCATAGCTGAGAGTTCTTCCGCTGGAGTAGCCATATATTCATCTGTAAAGTTATTAATTAGAAATAATAACATGACAATTCAACGACCTATCCTCTTTAGTGCCCCGATGGTGCGTGCCCTACTTGATGGCAGCAAAACACAGACGCGCCGCCTCATGAAGCCGCAGCCGGAGCCTGTATCACATCGCCCAGGGGACTACCAGTGGCCTTGCAACGCATTCCAGTCGATGGTGAGCGTTGCGGATACGCGTGCACCTGGCGCCCATGGCATGGCTGGCGACGCGTGCCCACACGGCGGACATGGTGACGGTCTGCGCGTGCGCGAGACATTCTTCGCCTACGGCCGCTGGGTGACGCGCTACAGCCAGAAGAAGGGCCGCGACGAATGGCACTTCATCGACATGACGGCCGAATGCGACCGCACGTACCAGTACGATGCCGATTCCCCTGACGTGCCGCTGGCGGCCGGGCGCGGCGGCGCGCTGCCAGGCTGGTACAAGCGTCCCTCTATCTTTATGCCTCGCGCGGCCTGCCGGATCCTGCTGGAGATCGTGTCGGTGCGCGTCGAACGCCTGCAGGACATCAGCGATGCCGACATTGTCGCCGAGAGCATCGATATGGAAGCGCTGGCGGAATCGCAAGATCGCTACGACATCGTGTGCAAAGGATCCGGCGCGAGTGGGCGAGCGACCCTGCGCACAGCATGGCGCGAGCTGTGGGAATCGACCGGCGGCGACTGGGAAGCCAATCCGTGGTGCTGGGCGATTACCTTCAAGCGAGTGACGCCATGAAGCGCCTGCTTGCCTATGAAGTCCGCGAACCCGGCGAGGGCCATTGCGTCATCGCCTTTGCAACCAACAGCGCTACAGCACGGCGCGAAGGTGGGAATGACCTGGACTGCTCCTTCAACGAAGTCGAATCCTGCAACCGCCGCCCGCAGTTCGACCAGTACGCACCCGGCCCGGTGCCGAAGACCGTGCTGATCGAGCATGGCTGGTGGTTCGAGTGCCACCACTGCAGCCGGCGCGTCAGCGACGACATGCAGCAGGAAGCCGAGGACGAAGGTGAGGAGCACGAGCAGCTGGAAGTCATCACGGATGGCGATGCCGTCTACTGCAGCCATGGCTGCGTGATGGGTGAATTTGTCGAGCGGCGCGCCCAAAAGGCTGCACAAGCGGCCCTAATTGAATTCTTCTCGCTCATGTATCCGGACTGCGCGATCGGAAGCATTTGGGTAAGCCGCGCGCCACTGCAGGGACCTAACAGACTGGGCCACGCCCAGGCGCTCCTCTACTTCAAGTTTCCAGGCGCGCAGCACGACGCGACCTTTACGTTCGGCGAAGACTGCATGCGCATCTCGCCTGATGACAGGCCAGCTTTCTACACTTGGCGCGGCATCAAGATGCCCACCACGGAGGCAGCATGACCGATGACGACGAAGTGCCGAATAGCGAGCGCAGCCCCGGTGCCGCGCGCCTGGCGGCGGCCCTCATCCTGATTTACGTGGCGGCGACCCTGGCGGGCGTCCTGGCCGCGACAACCTGAAAGGTAAATATGAAAACAATAATCGAAGCCGTGCAAGTCGAGCGCCGTGAGGATGGTAGCTACTTCCACCCTGCCCTGGTCAACTCGCCGGACGATGACAGCGCCGTAGCTTTCAGCGCCTGGTTGGCGGAATGCGGCGTCGAAGTCACTCGCGTCTGGATGGAGGTCGACGCCGCACCGCTTTGTGGGCGCTACATGGACGACGATACCGACGCACTGAGGGAGTGGCAGCCCACCGCGCCAGCCGGTGCAGGCTGGTTCCTCCTGGCCATCTTCGACACCGAGGACGATGGTCCCGTAGCGTACTTCGTCCGGCCAGCGCCGGCGGCGACGTGAGTAACCGCAGCCCCGCGCCGCCGCCGGAGACCCCGGCCGAGGCCGCCTACAAGCTGGACCGCGCCGTGCTGCGCGCGATCCACACCGGCCAGCCCGTGCTGTTCGAGGGCAAGCAGCACCACTTGCGCGGCATGAGCACGCAGGTGCAGGGCGGCGGCGTGTCTTCCGTGATTTACCTGATGGGCGACGCTACACCGCGCCAGCCCAGCGATATAACCTTTGTGGAGCAAGCAGAATGATCGACCTCTTAGACCTTGTCCGCAGCATTGCAGCCGCCGCGGCGCGCGCTGCCGAAAACAAGCACTACCCCTCCCCCTGCAGCCAAGGCTCGCCACTGCTAGCTAGCGTGCGCCAGGCCTGCGTCGAGCGCGGCTACACCGCCGGCGGCCTGGCCGTGCCGGGCGTGACGGCCGACGCGGAGCCAGCCGAATCATTCCAAGACCGCGTGCAGCCCTGGATGATGGCGTGCTTCGGTGCCGAAATCTCCGCCGACGGCGCCGAGCGCAATCACCGTTTCCTGGAAGAATCACTGGAACTGGTGCAGGCATGCGGCCGCACGGCCAGCGAGGCGCACCAGCTGGTCGACTATGTGTACGGCCGGCCAGTCGGCGAGCGCGCGCAGGAAGTCGGTGGCGTCATGGTCAC
This sequence comes from Janthinobacterium sp. SUN073, assembly GCF_030397665.1. Lineage (GTDB taxonomy): Bacteria > Pseudomonadota > Gammaproteobacteria > Burkholderiales > Burkholderiaceae_D > Janthinobacterium. The sequence continues at coordinate 488,643 of NZ_JAPUBT010000003.1, forward strand.
GCTGGCCGCCCTGTGCCTGGCCCAAGGCTTGGACATGCACGCCACTGGCGAGACGGAGCTGGCCAGGATCTGGACGAAGGTCGAGGCGATCCGTGCCAAGCAGGCGGCCAAGCCAAAGCACTCGCCGCTGCCAGCTGCTGCGCCTCAGCCGATCATCGGGCGGCTGATGGATCAAATCTCGGCGCTGCCTGTCTTGTGGGGCCTAAACGAGCCGGGCGCGCTGCTCCGCAACAGTGACGTGTTCCGCGTGCTGGTCGCTGCTGGCCGCGAGCAAGCTGCCATAGCAACCGTCCCGGCGCGCAGCGATGTCGAAGACACCTGCGCCGAAATGCGCGCGCTGTGCAGCTCCTGCGGCGGTACGGGTGATGTGCACCGCGCAGACGGCGAATGGCTGGGCGAATGCACTTGCATTCATGGCCAGGCCCAGCGCCGGGAGCAGCAAGCACAGGGCGAACACCCGGCGCCGTGCGCGCGCAGCTGTGAAGCGCCAGCGTTCCAAAGCCTGGTGCGCGCGCGCGATGCGCGCATTGCGCAGCTGGAGGCTCAGCTCGTGCGCCGTCGCACACCACTCTCGCCTGAAACGCAGCAGGCCATCGCGGCTGCGCGCGCCGCTGGCCAGACCATCGTGGCGACGCCGGCCGGCCTGGTCTTCATGAACGAGGGCGCCGAGCCAGGCAGCGGCGAGCTGGACTGCCCTGAATGCGGTGGCAGCGGGCATGCCGGTGATGTGGCGGCCGGGAGTGCGCCATGAACATGAGCGAGCACGACGTGGTGGCCAGGATGGTTGCCGCAATCGAGCGTGCGCACCAGCCCCTTACCTGGGTGAAGCTGGAGCGCTACGTCGAAATATCAGGTGATTCCGTCGATTCCGTGCAGGCCCGCCGCAAGGCAGGCAAGTGGCTCGACGGCAATCAATGCAAAATTGTGGATGGCCGGCTGTGGATCAACCTGCCGGCAGTAGAAGAATGGGTAGCAAAATGGGAACAAACAAGTCCAGCCCGCCAGGCGTCGAACTCCGGGCGGGCGTCCAAAGCGAATCGATCCGCATAAAATTTATGTACCGGGGAACTGAGTGCCGGGAAACGTTGAAGCTCGCGCATACGAAGGCAAACATCAAGTATGCCGAGCGCTTGCGCGGCGAGATCCTGAATGCGATCGCGCTGGGCAATTTCAGCTACGCCAAGTATTTTCCCGATTCGACGCAGTTGAAGAAGTTCGGCTTGCAACCTCGGGGCAAAGATGTAACCGTTGGCGACCTGCTTAAACAGCAGTGAGGTGTACTGTCAATAGCGGACACTCTTGTTTCAAGCCGCCCGTAGCTGTTTGCTGAATTTTTCAGCGAACAACGCGGGTGGAACATTGCCGAGGCGCGAGTGGCGCCGCTGGCGGTTGTA
>NZ_JAPUBT010000030.1 GCF_030397665.1 Janthinobacterium sp. SUN073
GAAGCAATCGGAAGTGGTTCCAAGAAAAGCCTCTAAGCTTCAGTCATACGAGACCGTACCGCAAACCGACACAGGTGGGCGAGATGAGTATTCTAAGGCGCTTGAGAGAACTCGGGAGAAGGAACTCGGCAAATTGGTACCGTAACTTCGGGAAAAGGTACGCCCCGGTAGCTTGATTGGTTTACTCCATGAGGGTGAAAGGGTTGCAATAAACTGGTGGCTGCGACTGTTTAATAAAAACACAGCACTCTGCAAACACGAAAGTGGACGTATAGGGTGTGACGCCTGCCCGGTGCTGGAAGATTAAATGATGGGGTGCAAGCTCTTGATTGAAGTCCCAGTAAACGGCGGCCGTAACTATAACGGTCCTAAGGTAGCGAAATTCCTTGTCGGGTAAGTTCCGACCTGCACGAATGGCGTAACGATGGCCACACTGTCTCCTCCCGAGACTCAGCGAAGTTGAAATGTTTGTGATGATGCAATCTACCCGCGGCTAGACGGAAAGACCCCATGAACCTTTACTGTAGCTTTGCATTGGACTTTGAACCAATCTGTGTAGGATAGGTGGGAGGCTTTGAAGCGGGGACGCTAGTTCTCGTGGAGCCAACCTTGAAATACCACCCTGGTTTGTTTGAGGTTCTAACCTTGGTCCGTTATCCGGATCGGGGACAGTGCATGGTAGGCAGTTTGACTGGGGCGGTCTCCTCCTAAAGTGTAACGGAGGAGTTCGAAGGTACGCTAGATACGGTCGGACATCGTGTTGATAGTGCAATGGCATAAGCGTGCTTAACTGCGAGACTGACAAGTCGAGCAGGTACGAAAGTAGGACATAGTGATCCGGTGGTTCTGTATGGAAGGGCCATCGCTCAACGGATAAAAGGTACTCTGGGGATAACAGGCTGATTCCTCCCAAGAGTTCATATCGACGGGGGAGTTTGGCACCTCGATGTCGGCTCATCACATCCTGGGGCTGTAGCCGGTCCCAAGGGTATGGCTGTTCGCCATTTAAAGTGGTACGTGAGCTGGGTTTAAAACGTCGTGAGACAGTTTGGTCCCTATCTGCCGTGGGCGTTGGAAATTTGAAGGGGGCTGCTCCTAGTACGAGAGGACCGGAGTGGACGTATCTCTGGTGTACCGGTTGTCACGCCAGTGGCATTGCCGGGTAGCTAAATACGGAAGAGATAACCGCTGAAAGCATCTAAGCGGGAAACTTGCCTTGAGATGAGATTTCCCAGAGCCTTGAGCTCTTTGAAGGGTCGTTCGAGACCAGGACGTTGATAGGCTGGGTGTGGAAGTGCAGTAATGCATTAAGCTAACCAGTACTAATTGCCCGTACGGCTTGTCCCTATAACCTTAGCAGGTACAGAGGATAAGACGGTACAACGTTGCGTGTGTGTTGATACAACTATTCATTACCCCAATCTTTGCTTCTTCCAGATTCAGGCTTTGTCGCTC
>NZ_JAPUBT010000031.1 GCF_030397665.1 Janthinobacterium sp. SUN073
CATGAAGTTGGAATCGCTAGTAATCGCGGATCAGCATGTCGCGGTGAATACGTTCCCGGGTCTTGTACACACCGCCCGTCACACCATGGGAGCGGGTTTTACCAGAAGTAGGTAGCTTAACCGCAAGGAGGGCGCTTACCACGGTAGGATTCGTGACTGGGGTGAAGTCGTAACAAGGTAGCCGTATCGGAAGGTGCGGCTGGATCACCTCCTTTCTAGAGTTTGCACGAGTCAGGTAACTGATTCACGCATCAAATGTTCACACTTATCGGCTGTTAATATAAAGAACAGCATTTGGGGCTGTAGCTCAGCTGGTTAGAGCACCGTGTTGATAACGCGGGGGTCGTTGGTTCGAGTCCAACCAGCCCTACCAGTTTCTGTAGTCTGGAAATACCCTAGGGGGATTAGCTCAGCTGGGAGAGCACCTGCTTTGCAAGCAGGGGGTCGTCGGTTCGATCCCGTCATCCTCCACCAAAAGTTCAAACGTAAATCAGTGCTGATTAATGCACCGGGATTTAGGTTTGGTCTTTTCGAGATCAAGTGCTGTATGTTCTTTAACAATCTGGAAGAAGTAAAGATTATTTATTGATCGGTTTGCCGTAAAACGCAAATCGATGGGTAATGATTGTATGTATCAACAAACAAGCAACAACGTTGTACTTTCTTATTCCTGTAACGCTCTTTCCTCATGCAAATGATGAGAGGCTAACGTTATAGGGACAAGCGAATAAGTGCACATGGTGGATGCCTTGGCGATTACAGGCGATGAAGGACGTAGTAGCTTGCGATAAGCTGCGGGGAGTGAGCAAACACACTTTGATCCGCAGATTTCCGAATGGGGCAACCCACCCTTTTAGGGTATTGCATACTGAATACATAGGTATGCAAGGCGAACGCGGCGAACTGAAACATCTAAGTAGCTGCAGGAAAAGAAATCAACCGAGATTCCCAAAGTAGCGGCGAGCGAAATGGGAAGAGCCTGTACGTGATAGTCGGACCGATAACAGAATCCCCTGGAAAAGGGAGCCATAGTGGGTGATAGCCCCGTATGTGAAATTGGACCGGTGGTACTAAGCGTACGACAAGTAGGGCGGGACACGTGACATCCTGTCTGAATATGGGGGGACCATCCTCCAAGGCTAAATACTCGTAATCGACCGATAGTGAACCAGTACCGTGAGGGAAAGGCGAAAAGAACCCCGGAAGGGGAGTGAAATAGATCCTGAAACCGTGTGCATACAAACAGTAGGAGCGGACTTGTTCCGTGACTGCGTACCTTTTGTATAATGGGTCAGCGACTTACATTCAGTGGCAAGGTTAACCATATAGGGAAGCCGTAGAGAAATCGAGTCCGAATAGGGCGATCAGTCGCTGGGTGTAGACCCGAAACCAAGTGATCTACTCATGGCCAGGATGAAGGTGCGGTAACACGCCCTGGAGGTCCGAAC
>NZ_JAPUBT010000032.1 GCF_030397665.1 Janthinobacterium sp. SUN073
GGCGCGCAAGTGGGCGCCTCGTGGAAGATCAATGGCGACCACCAGTTGCGCGGCGCCCTGGCCTACTACAACTTCCGCAACATCAGCGGCGAATATTCGCAGCCGTGTGCGCTGTACGCGGGCGCCGATGGCTGCAGCACGGACTGGTCGCGTCCATCGAGCATGCAAAAGGGCAATAGCTTGATGCTGCTGCGCAATATCGCCTTGAACCCGCTCGATCCGGCGAATACGCCGCAGCCGCAATTCGTCGGCCTGGCGTCGAAGTTCCGCCTGGCCAATATCAATGCGCGCTGGGATAGCAAGGTGGCCGGCGGCAAGGACTTGCGCATCGAAGGCGATTATGTGCGCAACATGGCCTACGACAAGAGTGCCATGTGGGCGCGCGCCAAGGGCGGTATCATGAACAACTTCGGCGGCACGGGCGGCGTCTCGCAAGCCGATTTCAGGAGCGGCGGCAATGCCTACATGCTGCAGGCGACCCTGGGCAAGGCCAGCCCGGCGGCGCGCGGCGACTGGAACGTGTTGCTTGGCTACAAGCGCATCGAACCGGATGCCTTGCCTGACGCCTACAACGATTCCACTTTCCACCTGGGCGGCACGAATGCGCGCGGCTATTACCTGGGCGGCGCGTATGCGCTCGACAAGAATACCTGGTTGAACGGCCGCTGGACGTCGAGCCGCGAAGTGTTCGGTTCGGCGCTGTCGATCGACACCCTGCAGCTCGAACTGAACGCGCGTTTTTAAGGAGCCATGATGGTGATATCCAACAAAATGCGCCTGCCTTTGCTGTTACTGAGCTTGCTGGCCGCCAGCACGGCCCAGGCGCAGGGACAGAAGGGGCAAAGCATGGAAGAGCGTTTGCGGGCCGAGTTGCGCAATGTCACGGCGCAATTGCAGCAGACGCGTGGCGAGCTGGACGTGCTCAAAGCCAAGGGCGGGTCTGCCGCCAAGGCCGCGCCCGTTGCTGCCGCTGCGCCCGCCAGCGATGGCTTGAAAAAGGAGCTGGCCCGCAGCCAGTCGCAGCTGGCGCAAGAGCGCGCGCAGCGGGAA
>NZ_JAPUBT010000033.1 GCF_030397665.1 Janthinobacterium sp. SUN073
TTCTGCAGGTCCATGTGCTCGCTGGCGATCTCGCTGGCCGACTTGACCACGGCCGCATAGTTGCCGGTCGCAGCTGCCAACTGGTTGCTGTAGTCGCTGGCGGCCTTGAATGCCGGCGCCAGGGCCAGCAGCTTGATGTACAACTCTTGATCCGCCGCGCTGGCCAGATTAAGGCCCAGCACCTTCTTCTTGTAATCCTCCATGGTCGTGGAGCCAGCCATGCCCAGCTTGCCTAGCGTATCGGCCACGGTCGACAGCACGGGTGCCATCTGCTCGGCTTCCGTCAGGAAGTTTTCAGCAAAGAAGCTGGTCCCGCTGCCGAGGGCATCGAGGCTGCCCGCCAACTTGACCAGGTTTTCGCGCGCGCCAATGGTGGCCACGCCCACGGCGCCAAAGGCGTCTTGCGACGTGCGGCCGATCAGCTGCAGGGCCGCGTCGACGCCGGCGTAATTGCCGGCCACGCGCTGCAGGGTAACGCTCAGCTCCTCGCTGCCTTGCTTGAACTGGCCAACGTTAGGCAGCAGTTCGACTGCGATTGCATTGCCTACCCCCTCAAAAAACTTGGTGACGGCGCCCAGCCTGTCCGCTTCCGTGGTGAGGCCGGTCAGGTTGATATTGAGCGCCTGGGCGCGCGTGGCCAAGCTGGACGTATCGATGCCCAGCGTATTGGCCAGGGTGGCTGACACATTGCGGATGGCAGCGTATGTTTCCACAAACGCATTGGACGTCGTGGCGTCGACGGCCTTGCGGTCCGTGTCCTTCTTGTCGCTGCGCAGCCAGCCGCCCTTTTGCGTCCATTTGGCATATTCGGTGCCACTGAACCCGGTACCGGACAACGTGCCGGTAATGCCAGTCTCCCCGTATTTCTTTTCACCCATGCCGAACACACGATTGCCAAGGCCTCCGATCAAGCCACCCAGCGCACCGCCAATGGCCGCGCCGATAGGGCCGCCCATGAAAGCACCAGCGACGGCGCCGATGCCAGTACCGACATTCACCGTAGAGTTGCTGCCGTA
>NZ_JAPUBT010000034.1 GCF_030397665.1 Janthinobacterium sp. SUN073
ATCAGCCGATCCAGCTTTAAGTAATGGCATGTACACTTGCCCATTGCCAGTAACAGAAAACAGTGTTGGAGTCCAAACATTTGATACTGTATCAAAAGCCTTTAATGTCGTTCGATAACCTGCCGAGAAAGAGCTATTGTTATGATACGTCGAAGTAAACCAGCGCATACAGCCTAGATGGTTTACACCGGGCGAACCAGAAATTCCAAAGCTTAATGCGTCTACAAGAGTTTGAGCGGGAACCCCCGGTGCCCGCCCACCGTACAAGAAACTTGCTGCGACAGCGTCCCCGCTCTTAGACCGAACTTCTAGGATCTGGTCTACGCTAGTTCCATTCTCGGAGCCTACAGATTCACCCAATCCACGAGAGCGAGGGGATTTGTAGATACTAGTACCAAAATTCGCGCCGCTATCCCATACAGGAGTACCGGAAACTGAATCTGTAAATACAGGCGACGCATGCGAGGCGCAGCCAATACCTTGTAAGTTGAATGCGGCTTGAGCGAATGCGGAGGTAAGAAAAAACAGGTATACAGAGTGGCTTCCATCTGCTTCCAGATATACAACGAATCTCACCTCACTTGGAACGAATAAACTAGAAGACCAGTCTACCGAGAAAGCACCACGATTCCCCATAACTACAGTCATTGCCGTAAATGTACCTGCTACCCACCCGCCGAGCATTGCATCTATGCGAAGGGAGGCATATGAGCCGTTATTAGATGGTGGTAATGTTGCGATCTTATATAGGCGTTGCGCTTGGCCAGCATGGATGAATGTATATCCAAATTTACCAACAGCTTTTACTGCTACAGGTGTGTCGGTGTAGATAGTCAGACTTGGATCTATCCACGCCGGATTCATATAACCATTCGGCCCACCAAGTGGGGACCTCCCCACGGCTGGCGCATACGATGCCACCACGGCGCCGCGCCCGGCCAGCTCATTCAGGCGCCGGATCGTGTCCTTCTGGCCATAGTAAAAAAAGTCGCCCATTACAGTTCCTCGAT
>NZ_JAPUBT010000004.1 GCF_030397665.1 Janthinobacterium sp. SUN073
TGTCAGGACCAGTTTTACCGCTTCTTCCCGAAGCTCCGGTGTATAGGTTTTTGAACGTGTCATAAGTTCTCCAGTTGGTGAAGTTTACCAAACTAGAGTGTCCGAAAAAGTCAGGGTACCTCACAGTTCGAAATCTATGAGCGCATCCTCGCGCCCAGCACGCTGAAAAGCTACAAGCGCGTGCTCAACAAAATTCTGTTGGAGCAATGGGGCGACACCCTGCTCACCGAGCTTACTCCAGCCGCGCTGCGCGCGTGGATTGTCGATCTTTCGCTGAAGGCTACCTCGGTCCGTCAGATTCTCATCCCTCTGCGCGGCGCGCTGGAGCTTGCGATAAACGACGACCTGATCGACAGCAATCCGCTGGACCGGGTGAAATTGCAAAAAACCTTGGATCGCGACGCGTACAAGGCGGAATACGAAGTGGATCCGTTTTCCGCCCAGGAGATTGCGGCCATCCTCGGAGCTGCTCAGGGCCAGGCCCGCAATGTCTTTCAGTTTGCCTTCTACACGGGCATGCGCCCGAGTGAATACATCGCGCTACGCTGGGAATCGATCGACTGGGCCGGATTCAAGGCGAAGGTGGAACGTTCGCGCGTGATGGGCGAATCCCGAGAGGAGTTGAAGACGCGCGCCGGCCGGCGCCTGGTCGACCTGAGGCGCGGTGCCGTCGAGGCACTGGTTGCGCAGAAACAACATAGCTTCCTTGCTGGTGGCCTTGTGTTCCTTGATCCGGCTACCAGCCAGGGATGGGACAACACGCAGCGCCTGAGCCTCTTCTGGGCGGCAATGATCAAGAAGGCCCAGGTCCGCTATCGTAATCCGTATCAAACGAGGCACACATTCGCGTCGACGCTGCTATCGACGGGCGCCAACGCAATGTACGTGGCAAAGCAAATGGGGCATACCGATACGACCATGATCACCCGAACGTATGGTCGCTGGGTTGAGCAGGAAGGTGGCGTGTTGCCTGATCAGTATTGCAAAATGACTGATGGGCTAAAGGCAGGGGCTGCCTAGATTTTCGCCCACGTTTCGCCCATGCTTATTGCGGAATGGCTGTAACCCGCATGGATGCTTGCTTGCGACGGACAAAAGCAACTTATACAGAAAAAAGCGCCCTCCGTCCTTGCAGCATAGAAAAGATATTTGAAAATAGCAAAAGATCGCGCTCGCCAGACGGCGGTCACGCCGCCGCCCTGCCCGCTCAACCCTTCGCAGGCTTGCCGCTGGCACGGCGTCGGCGCGCCTCTTTCGGGTCGGCCTGCAAGGGGCGATACACTTCCACCCGGTCATGCTGGTGCAATACGGCATCGAGCGGCTTTCTCTTGCCATGGATACCCACCATATTGATGGCCAGGTCGATGCCAGGGACAGCCTGCAGCAAGCCGCTCTGCGCCACCGCCTGCTCGATGGTGGTGCCTGCAGGCACGCTCAGGGAACGCAGGAAGCTGCTATCCGGCAAGGCGTAGCAAACTTGCACCTCGATGGCGGCCTCAGCCATAGACGGTCTCCGCGCGCTTGCAGAAGGAGTCGACCATACTGTTGGCGATCATGCCGAAGACGGGGCCGATGATCTGCTCAAGCACGCGGCTGGAAAACTCGTAGTGCAGGTCCAGTTCGATTTTGCAGGCGTCTTCACGCAGGGCCTTGAAGGTCCACACGCCATCGAGGGTCTTGAAAGGACCGTCCACCAGCTTCATCTTGATGGAGGTCGGTGGCACGTTCTCGTTGGACGTGGTGAAGCTTTGGCGCACGCCGTGGTAATGTATGCCCACGCTGGCGACAACCGTGTTCTCGCCCCGCTCGCGAACCTCGACCGCACCGCACCAGGGCAGGAATTTGGGATAATCCTCCACCGCCGCCACCAGCGCGAACATTTGTTCGGCGCTATAACCGAGAAAAACTGATTTATGTACTACTGCCATTGAAGAACCATTTGCTATGATGTTGGATACATTTGATTTTATCGCGCTTGCGCGAGACAGTAGTTTAACCGACCCGCGCACATTTACCATCTCATGACCATAGCAGACAACAGAAAAGCCTTCCACGACTACTTTATCGAGGATCGCTACGAAGCGGGCATCGTGCTGGAAGGCTGGGAAGTCAAAGCCATCCGCGACGCCCGCGTACAAATCAAGGAAGCCTACGTCGTCGTCCGCGGCGATGAACTCTTCCTGTTCGGCGCGCATATCAGCGCCCTGCCGACCGCCTCCACCCACATCCACCCGGAAGCCGTGCGCACGCGCAAGCTGCTGCTGCATCGCACGGAAATGGATAAACTGATCGGCAAGGTGGAACGCTCCGGTTACACGCTGGTGCCGCTCAACCTGCACTACAAGGGCGGCCGCGTGAAATGCGAAATCGGCCTGGCCAAGGGCAAGAAACAGCACGACAAGCGGGCAGCCGAGCGCGACCGCGATGGCGCACGCGAAGTACAGGCGGCGATGAAGTCGCACCGTCGCTGATCCGGCACTGCGCGCAGCGTGCTGCGACCGCACCAACAAACCCGGCTATATGCCGGGTTTTATTTTGCCGGCGCCTGCGGCAAGCGGAAAAGCACAGCGCAACGGGATAAAAACAGGGAAAGGAAGAGGTACGGCGGAAATAGACGGGTATTGGTGAAAATACCGTGGAGATAAACGAATGAATCAGCTTTGCCTGTCTGGCCAAAGACGATAATGCAGGAAAGTTCCGGATGCTTGCATGCTGCCTTGTACTACACCTGTACCACTTCACAGGACAAGCATCCGAATGAACGGTTTTTTAAACCTTCAGGATTACACCTTCAGCAGATCGCGCGACTTACCCGAATCGGTCCACTCTTTGACCCATTTCGGTTGACGGCCACGGCCAGTCCATTGCTGCGTCGCATCATCAGGATTGCGATAGCGCACAGCGACCGTACCCGTTTTAGCGCGGATCCCTGTACCAACCAGGTCTTTTACGGAAACGCCGACGCTTTGGGCAATCGCCAGGATTTGCTCGCGCGCTTTGGACAGATCATCCTGTTCGCGTTTCTTCATTTGCTTCTTGATGTCGTCCTGCAAGGTGCGCAGTTCGGACAGGGATAAGCTCGACAGATCCATGATATTTCCTTGTGTGAGTTGAAAAATATAACTGAACAGTTAAATTCTATCCAATTGTAACGCGACTGAGGTGTTTTTTCTTAAGATTTGATTGTTTTTTACAATTCTTTTACCAAAAACCCTACTTTCCCGGCCTTCAAGCGATGCAAGTCTTCAATCAAGGGGGCGGGCATCGCACACGGAGCGCCTGTGCGATACCCCTGCTTTGTGCGACTGCGATTCAATATAGCGCCATCGGCTGTATTTATTTTGCAGTACTTTCTGTTTCATTGCAATTTATGGTAACTATAAATTGCAATTCAAAATATACATGGGTCCGATACTATCGCCAATCGCACATCGCCTGCAAACACTACCCGGGATCCTGCGCGGCAGATGTTACGTCAATCAAAGAATAAGCGCCGCATGACAGCACATAATCCTCAAAGTGCGCATAGCATAGCATGAAGAAAAAAAATCAACGTAATTCATTCAGCCGCCGATACTCCGGCCTGCCGCCGCCACATATTCCAGGCCCGCAAATGCAAACTACCCGCTATACAGCGGGCAGTATTGACGAAATCTTGCTACAAGCTTGCTATTCACCCAGCCAGGCAATCAGGGGATAGTCACGTTGCCTTTCGGCTTCTGCGTTTTCACCACCTGCATCGCCGTGGCGATCAAACCGCTTATATCACCCAGATTGGCCGGTACGATAATCGAGTTATTCGTTTTCGCCAATTGCGCGAACGCGCCCACATACTGTTCGGCCACTTTCAGATTGACGGCATCCTCACCGCCCGGCTCGCGGATGGCGGCGCCCACCTGGCGCAGCGCTTCGGCACTGGCTTGCGCCAGCGCGACGATTGCCGTAGCCTGGCCTTCGGCGCGGTTGATCGAAGCCTGCTTCTCGCCTTCCGAGCGGGCAATGTTCGCTTCGCGCTCACCGCTGGCAATATTGATCTGCTCCTGCTTGCGTCCTTCCGAAGCGGCAATCAGTGCGCGCTTTTCGCGCTCGGCCGTAATCTGCGCCTGCATCGCATGCAGAATCTCCTTGGGCGGCGTCAAATCCTTGATTTCATAACGCAATACCTTGACACCCCAATTCGCCGCCGATTCATCGATCGCATTCACGATGGCCGTATTAATATGGTCGCGCTCTTCAAATGTCTTGTCGAGTTCCATTTTACCGATCACCGAACGCAAGGTCGTTTGCGCCAACTGCGTAATGGCGGCAATATAATTCGACGAGCCATACGAAGCACGCATGGCATCGGTAATCTGAAAATACAGAATGCCATCGACCTGTAATTGCGTATTATCACGCGTAATGCATACCTGCGGCGGCACGTCGAGTGGAATTTCCTTGAGCACGTGCTTGTAAGCGATGCGGTCGACGAAAGGCACAACGATATTCAGGCCAGGACCCAATACCGCGTGAAACTTGCCCAGGCGCTCCACCACCCAGGCATGCTGCTGCGGCACCACATTGACCGTCTTGAAGACAAATACCAATGCCAGCAATAACAAGATCAGCGACATGCTTCCGATGCTTACTTCCATAATCTACTCTCCAGGTTATCCAACAATCAAACGACTGCCACGCACGGCACGTATGGTGTAATGACCGGCCTGCGTATCGCTGCCGGCAATCAGTTCCACATCCCACAAGGCGCCGCGATACATGACGCGCGCCGCGCCATCGACCCAATGCGCGACCGCCACGCTTTGGCCGATATCGAGGTTCACATTCGGATCCTGTGCCGCATCGCGCCGCGCCGCCCTGCCAAAACGGCTGCGCCGCAATAACAGCGTGGCCGCCACGCCGGCTATGGCCGCTGTCACGGCCTGCCAGCTGCCATTGCCGCCCGCCAGCGCCACCAGTCCTCCGGCACCGATACCGATGGCGATCATCAGCAAATAAAACGTGCCCGTAAACAGTTCCAGGATCAATACCGCGCCAGCCGCCACAAACCAGCCTACCCATTCAGCCATGATGCCTCCACCCTTGCGATTCCAAAAATAAAAAACCCCGCGGCCTATATAAGCGACGGGGTTTAATGCGCAGTGCTGCCTGATATTCTTCTTGCCAAACACCTATATGCAAACAGTCTAACGCAATTCCTGATGGCGTCAATAGCCGGGGGAGAATTAGCGCCGCCGGCCCGGCTTTTATTCCTCGAGCAGGCTGCGCAGCATCCACGCCGTCTTTTCATGCAAATCGAGGCGCTGCGTGATCAGGTCGGCTGTCGGCTGGTCATTGGCTTTTTCCAGCAGCGGGAACAAACGGCGCGCGGTGCGCGCAGTCGCCTCCTGTGCCGCCACCAGGTGGCTGACCATGTCCAGCGCCGGCGGCACGCCGTCGATTTCCTTGATCGAGGCCAGCTTGACGAATTCCTTGTAGGTGCCCGGCGCCGGATAGCCGAGGGCGCGGATGCGCTCGGCGATCAGGTCCAGCGCGCCCCACTGCTCCGTGTATTGCGTCATGAACATCTGGTGCAGGGTATTGAACATCGGTCCCTTGACGTTCCAGTGGAAATTATGCGTCATCAGGTACAGGGTATAGCTGTCGGCCAGCAGGCCGGACAGGCCTTCCGCGATCTTCGCGCGGTCCGCCTCGGAAATGCCGATGTCGATCTTTGCAACTTTGCTCGGTTTCTTGCTTGCCATGAGAACTCCCGTTTCAATGTATTGGTGGAATCATTTTAGCTGATCTGGCGCAAGCTCATCGAATACTGCCGTGCGCCGCATGGCAGGTGTAAAAAAACCCGCTGCCGGGTGAGCGGCAGCGGGTTTTCAGGGGGCAATAAAGACGCTTACGCTTTCAGCGCAGCGAGCTTTTGCCAGGTGTCGATCACCGAGTCCGGATTCAGGGACATCGATTCGATGCCCTGCTCCATCAGCCAGACGGCGAAGTCAGGGTGATCCGAAGGACCCTGGCCGCAGATGCCGATGTACTTGCCGCGCGCCAGGCAAGCCTTGATGGCCAGCGACAGCAGGGCTTTGACGGCTGGATCGCGTTCGTCGAAGTCGGCGGCCAGCAATTCCATGCCGGAATCGCGGTCCAGGCCCAGGGTCAGCTGGGTCAGGTCGTTCGAACCGATCGAGAAGCCGTCGAAATGGTCGAGGAACTGGTCTGCCAGAATGGCGTTCGATGGCACTTCGCACATCATGATGACGCGCAGATCGTTCTCGCCACGCTTCAGGCCGTTTTTCGCCAGCAGGTCGATGACTTTCTCGGCCTGGCCCAGGGTGCGCACGAACGGCACCATGATTTCCACGTTCGTCAGGCCCATGTCATTGCGCACGCGCTTCATCGCTTCGCATTCCATGTTGAACGCTTCGGAGAAGTCGGCCGACAGGTAGCGCGCCGCGCCGCGGAAGCCCAGCATCGGGTTTTCCTCGTCCGGCTCGTAGCGCGAACCGCCGATCAGCTTCTTGTACTCGTTCGACTTGAAGTCGGACAGGCGCACGATGACTTTTTTCGGCCAGAACGCGGCGGCGATGGTGGCGATGCCTTCGGCCAGCTTGTCGATGTAAAACGCTTTTGGCGAAGCGTGGCCACGCGCCACCGATTCCACGGCCTTTTTCAGGTCGGCGTCGATGTTCGGGTATTCCAGGATCGCGCGCGGATGCACACCAATATTGTTATTGATGATGAATTCCAGGCGCGCCAGGCCCACGCCGGCATTCGGCACGGACTGGAAGTCGAACGCCAGTTGCGGATTGCCCACGTTGAGCATGATCTTGGTGTCGAGCTTCGGCAATTCGCCGCGCGACACTTCCGATACTTCCGTTTCCAGCAAGCCATCGTAGATCTTGCCCTCGTCGCCTTCGGAGCACACCACGGTGACAAAGGTGCCGTCTTTCAGCACGTCGGTGGCGTTGCCGCAGCCGACGACGGCCGGCACGCCCAGTTCACGCGCAATAATTGCCGCGTGACAAGTACGGCCGCCACGGTTGGTGACGATGGCCGATGCACGCTTCATGACCGGTTCCCAGTTCGGGTCCGTCATGTCGGCAACGAGCACGTCGCCTGGCTGCACGCGTTCCATATCGGCCGGGTCGTGAATCACGCGCACGGGGCCGGCGCCGATCTTCTGGCCGATGGCGCGGCCGGACGTCAGTACGGTGCCGGTGCTCTTCAGCTTGAAGCGTTCCTGCACGTCGGTCGCCTTTTGCTGCGACTTGACGGTCTCTGGACGCGCTTGCAGGATGTACAGCTTGCCGTCGCGGCCATCCTTGCCCCACTCGATGTCCATCGGACGGCCGTAGTGGTTCTCGATGATGACGGCGTACTTTGCCAGCTCCACCACTTCGCTGTCGTTCAGCGAGTAGCGGTTGCGCATTTCGACGGGCACGTCGACGGTTTTCACGGAACGGCCAGCTTTCGCTTCGTTCGTAAATTCCATTTTCAGCAGTTTCGAGCCGATATTGCGGCGGATCACAGGCGACTTGCCTTTTTCCAGCATCGGCTTGTGCACATAGAATTCGTCGGGATTGACAGCGCCCTGCACCACGGTTTCGCCCAGGCCATAGCTGGAGGTGACGAACACCACGTCCTTGAAGCCCGACTCGGTATCGATGGTGAACATCACGCCAGCCGCACCCAGGTCGGAACGCACCATGCGCTGCACACCGGCCGACAAGGCCACTTCCGCATGCGTAAAGCCCTTGTGCACGCGATACGAGATGGCGCGGTCGTTGTACAGCGAGGCGAACACCTGTTTCATGGCGTCGAGCACGTTGTCGATGCCGACCACGTTCAGGAAGGTTTCTTGCTGACCAGCAAAAGACGCGTCCGGCAAGTCTTCCGCCGTGGCCGAGGAACGCACGGCAAACGACATTTCCGTGTCGGAATCGGCCACCAGCTTGGCGTAGAACTGGTCGATTTCGGCGGCCAGGCGTGGCTGGAATGGCGTTTCCACGATCCATTGACGGATCTCGGCACCGGCTTGCGCCAGCGAGCGCACGTCATCGATGTTCAGCCCGACGAGGCGCTGGGCGATGCGTTCGGCCAGCGGCAAGCCGCCGTTGGCGCTATACGACAGGAAATCGCGGAATGCCTGCGCCGTGGTGGCAAAGCCACCGGGCACGCGCACGCCGGCTTCCGCCAGCTGGCTGATCATTTCGCCCAGGGAGGCGTTCTTGCCGCCGACGGATTCGACATCCGTCATGCGCAAATGCTCGAACGAGGCAACATACACCGCGTCCTTGTCTTCCTGCTGTTGCGATACTGCGTTGGTCATAATGACACCCTTACTGATGATAGAAATCTTTACGCGCGGTGCACGGACAGTCTTCTTGTTATTCTTGGCGTCGTGCAGCACAATCATACCGTTGCAGCCATTTTACCTTGTGCGGCGCAAATTGACGACGCACAATCTTGATCCGAAAACCCATGACACAAGATCCACGCCCCCCCCTGCCCTCCGCGGCCCGCACCGTCTTCTTCGTTTCCGACGGTACCGGCATCACCGCCGAGACCTTCGGCCACTCGGTGCTGACGCAGTTCGATCTGCGTTTCCGCCAGATCCGCCTGCCCTTCATCGATACCATGGACAAGGCCTACGAGGCGGCGCGCAAGATCAACGAAGCCTTCGTCAGCGATGGCCAGCGCCCGATCATTTTCTCCACCCTGGTGAAGAACGACCTGTCGGCCGTGATCCGCAAGTCCAGCGGCATGCACATGGACCTGATCCAGACTTTTGTCGCCCCGCTGGAGCAGGAGCTGGGCGTGATGTCGACCCATACCATCGGGCGCTCGCACAATATCGTCGACAGCGAAGAATACAAAAATCGCATCGAGGCGATCAACTATTCGCTGGCGCACGACGATGGCCAGTCGCACAAGAACCTGTCCTCGGCCGATGTCATTCTGGTGGGTGTTTCGCGCTCTGGCAAGACCCCTACCAGCCTGTACCTGGCCATGCAATACGGTATCAAGGCGGCCAACTATCCGCTGATTCCCGACGATTTCGAGCGCGACAAGCTGCCTTCCGCCCTGCTGGAATTTAAGAATAAAATTTTCGGATTAAGCATTACGCCCGAACGTTTGTCGGAAATACGCAACGAAAGACGCGCTGGAAGCAAGTATGCGGCCATCGAAAATTGCCGTTACGAGGTCAACGAGGCGGAAAAAATGATGAAACGCGAAGGCATCCGCTGGCTCTCATCGACCACCAAGTCGATCGAAGAGATCTCCACGACGATCCTGCAGGAAATCAAGCCGAACCGCCGCGAGTACTAGAACGCCTGACCAAACCTGCTGCGCGTCGGTATAGGCGGCTTGCGATGCTCACCGTACTAGAAGTACGGTTGCGCTTCTCGACCACCTCTCCCTTCCGCTCGCTACGGTTTTGTCAGGCGTTCGCATCGCTGCAGTTCGCCTCGCCGGACAGCACCGTCAGCGCGGCGACCAGTTGATCCAGTTCAGCGATGGTGGTGGTGACGGCCACCGTGGCGCGCACGACGTCCATGTCGCCGATATTGCGCTGCACGGTAAAGACTCCGAAACGCTGCAGCAAGGCCTGTTGCAGCGCGCGCGCGTCCATGCCGTCGATGGCGAACGCCACCAGCGCCGTGCCGCGCAGCGCATCGAGCGGCGACAGCAGGCGTACGCCAGGCAGTTGCGCGGCGCGGCTGACCCAGTAATCCCTCAGCCAGGCCAGGCGTTCGTTCTTGGCCGGCGTGCCGCCCAGGCGTTCATGAAAGTCAAGCGCGGCGGGCGCGGCCAGGATGGCGCCGATCGGCGGCATGCCCATGTGCAGACGACAGCGGATATCGTCCAATGGATAATCCTCGTCGCCGAAATGCGGCTCGATCTTGTGCAGCTGCGCGGCGCGGATATACACAAAGCCCAGCCCCGGCGGAGCCCCCAGCCATTTATGTAAATTAAAACCGGCAAAGTCGACATCCATCATCCGTACATCGAACGCCACCTGTCCCAAGGCATGGGCACTATCGAGCACGACATCGATGCCGTGTTCGCGCGCCAGCGCAATCAAGGCGCGCACCGGCAACTGCTGGCCATTCGCAGGCGTCACCTGCGACAGCAACAGCAGTTTCGGCCTGACGGCCTGGCGCATGGCTTGCGCGTAACGGGCGATGATCTCGTCATCGCTGATGGGCAAGCTCAAAGTGACTTGCGTGCTGGCGACGCCACGGCGCTGCGCCAGCCAGCGCATGGCAGTGCGGGTGGCCGGATAATCGAGATTACTCCACAGCACCGTATCGCCGGGCGCCAGGCCATGGTATTGCGTGATCAGCACCTGCATGGACTCGGTGCCGCTGCGCGTCAGCAGGATCTCGTGCGGCTCGGCGTGGATCAGCGCGGCCAGGCGCTGACGCAGGATATCCACATGCGTGCGCGTGAATTCGCCGCGCACGAAGGGACTCAGCTGTTCATTCGTGTAGCGCACGGCCTGCGCGAAGGCCGCTTGCACGGGCGCGGCCATGGCGCCGAAATAGCCATGTTCAAGATTGACGATGGCGTCCGGCGGCGCGGGATAAAACGCGGCGACCTGGCGCCACCAGGCCTCGTCACGTGCGGCACCGTCGGCAAGCACAGGGAAAGACATGGCGCCCCTGTTCAGGCCTGGCCCTGGCGCAGCTGCTCGAAGAAGCAGACGGCGGCGCAGGCGGCCACGTTCAGCGATTCGATCTGGCCCAGGTGGGGAATGACCACCTGGTGCGTCGCCATCGACAGCAGGTCGTCGGCCACGCCCTGCCCTTCATGGCCGAACAGCCAGGCGACGGGCTGGCGCAGGTCGACGTCGTACAATCGCCGGGTGGCGTAGCCGCTGGTGGCGAGCGTCGCCACCTTCGCGTCGGCGACCAGCGCCGCCAGATCGACGTTTTCAAAGATGTCGAGCACGAAGTGCGCGCCCATCGCCGCGCGCAGCACCTTCGGCGACCAGCAGAAGGCCGTGCCCGCGCTGCAGTACACCTGCGTGATGCCGGCGGCGGCCGCGCTGCGCAGGATGGAGCCCACATTGCCCGGGTCTTGCAGGTTATCGAGCAGCACGGCCGACACGCTCAGGGGCTGCGTGACGGCCCGTTCCGGCGTCTCGATGAGGAACATCACGCCCACGCCGTGTTCGACCTGACTGACAGCGTTATACAGCGCATCGGGCAAGCCCAGTACGTGCGCGCGCTGGCTTTCCAGCTGGCCGACGATCTCCATCACTTCCGGATTGCGCAAGGCGCTTTCGCTGACGATGCACTGCTCCGGCATGCCGCGCAGCTGCAGGTAGGACTGGCACAGGTGCACGCCATCGAGCAAGGTACGGCCCGACTTGCGGCGCGCCTGCGAACTGCCCGCCAGCTTCAGCAGCTCCTTGTATTGCGCGTTGTCGCGCGAGGTAATCGTCTTCATGCCACCACCTCTTGTCCACCGAACAGGGCGATCACATTGCGCACGGGCGCGAACGAGCGGCGGTGCACGGGCGAGGCGCCGTGCAGATGCAATCGCTCCAGGTGCAGCTTGGTGCCGTAGCCCTTGTGCTGATCGAAACAGTACTCGGGATAGGCCGCATGCAAGTGCACCAGGGCCGCGTCGTGCGCCGTCTTGGCCAGGATCGAGGCGGCGGAAATCGAATCGACCTTGTCGTCGCCGCCGATGATGGCCATGCCGCGTATCGGCATGACGGGGCAGCGGTTGCCGTCGATCAGGGCCAGGGTCGGCACGGTACTCAAGGCCTCGACGGCGCGGCGCATGGCCAGCATCGACGCCTGCAAAATGTTCAGGCGGTCGATCTCCTCTTCCGACGCTTCGGCGATGGCCCAGGCCAGGGCCTTGGCCTTGATTTGCGGCGCCAGCAGGTCGCGCTTGGCTTCAGTGAGTTTTTTCGAATCGCGCAAGCCGTCGATCGGCTGGTTCGGGTCGAGGATCACAGCGGCGGCGAACACGGGGCCGGCCAGCGGACCGCGGCCTGCCTCGTCGACGCCGCAGATAATTTCATCGAGCGAGAATGGCAAGTCGTCAAACAGGCCGGGATAGATATTTTTCACGTTGAATCTTTGGTTGGTAATGCGCTTGAAGCGGTGAGCGGGATTTACTTGCGGTTGGCGGCGATGACTTGCATGACGGCGTTGGCGCTCTCGCGCGCGCTGTCGCGCAGCAGGCTGTGGTGCATGTCCGTGAAACGCTGCACCAGGCGCAAACGGCCCGGCACGTCGCTCAACTGCTGCCACATGGACTCGGCCAGCGCCTCCGGGCTGGCCGCGTTTTGCAGCAGTTCGGGCACCAGGTAGTCGCGCGCCAGGATGTTTGGCAGCCCAATCCACGGCTGGTAGCCCATGTGACGCATGATTTCCCACGAGGCGCGCATCATCTTGTAAGCGATGACCATGGGCTTCTTGTACAGCGCCACTTCCAGCGATGCCGTGCCGGACGCCACCAATACCGCATCGGCGGCGCAGATGGCAGTGTGCGAGGCGCCATCAGTGAGCAGTATCTCGACGTCCTGCAAGCCAGCTTCTGCTACCAGTTGCAGGAAGTACTGGCGCTGTTTTTCGCCGGCCATGGGTGCGACGAAACGCAGGGAGCGGTCGCGGGCCAGCAGCAGCTTGCAGGCGCCGACAAAGGCTACCGCATTGTATTTGAGTTCGCCCATGCGGCTGCCCGGCATCAGGGTCACGACATTCGCGTCTTGCGGCAAGCCCAGGGCGCGGCGCGCGGCCGCTTCGTCGGGCTGCAGGGGGATCATCTCGGCCAACGGATGGCCGACATAGGTGACGGGCACGCCCGCCTTGCGGTAGATTTCTTCCTCGAAGGGGAAGATCACCAGCATGTGCGAGACAGCCTTGATGATTTTCTTGATGCGTCCACCGCGCCAGGCCCAGATCTGCGGCCCGATGTAGTGCACGGTGGGGATGCCGCCTTCCTTCAGCTGCTGCTCCAGCCCCAGGTTGAAACCGGGATAGTCGGCGCCGATGAAGACGGCGGGACGCTCCGCCAGCAGCTGATCGCGCAGCGCGTTCTGGATGCCCTTGATTTCGCGGTAACGGGGGATGATCTCGAACAGGCCGCGCACGGTCAGCTTGTCGAGCGGCCAGTCGGACACAAAGCCCTGCTTGGCCATGTGCTCGCCGCCGATGCCGTGGAAGCGCGCGCCGGGCAGCTGCGGCACGAGGCCGGACAGCAGCCGGCTGGCCAGCAAGTCGCCCGACACCTCGCCGGCGACGATGGCGACATTGGCGACCGACAGGCCGCTGGCCTGGTCAGCGGACGATGCCACGCGACGCCACGCCCAAAAATTCACGCATGGCGCGAATGTGCTCCGCCACTTCCGGCGACGAGGCCTGCTCTTCTTCGAACAGGGCCGCCTTGGATTCTTCCAGGGTCAGGCCGGAACGGTAGATGAGCTTGTACGCGGCGCGGATGCCGTTGATCTGCTCGCGCGTAAAGCCGCGGCGTTTCAGTCCTTCGATATTGACGCCATGCGCCTGTGCCGGATTGCCATTCAACAGGACAAACGGCGGCACGTCCTGCGTCAGGCTGGTGCTCATGCCGACAAAGGCGTGCGCGCCGATCTTGCAGAACTGGTGCACGTTGGCGAAACCGCTCATGATGACCCAGTCGCCGATTTCCACGTGGCCCGCCAGCTGGGCGTTGTTCGAGAAAATCGTGTTGTTGCCCACCAGGCAGTCGTGCGCCAGGTGCACATACGCCGAGATCCAGTTGTCATTGCCCAGGCGCGTCACGCCGCCACCTTGCACGGTGCCCGTGTTGAAGGTGCAAAATTCGCGGATGGTGTTGCGGTCGCCGATGTCCAGGCGCGTCGCCTCGCCCGCCCATTTTTTATCCTGCGGCTGTGCGCCGATGGAAGAAAACTGGAACAGGTGGTTGTCGCTGCCGATCGTCGTGTGGCCGTCGATGACCACGTGCGGGCCAACTTTGGTGCCGGCACCGATGCGCACGTGCGGACCGATGATGGTGTACGGACCCACCTCGACCGAGCTATCGAGCTCAGCCTTCGGATCGATGACTGCCGTAGAGTGGATGGCCGCCATCACTGCCCCGCTGGCTGGCTCGCAGACTGGCTCGCATCCTGCGCGCTACGGATGGTGCACATCAATTCCGCTTCCAGCGCGACCTTGCCGTCGACCGAGCCGACTGCCTTGTATTTCCAGATGCCGCGCGAGACGCGCAGGATTTCCACATCCATCTTCAGCTGGTCGCCCGGTTCGACAGGACGCTTGAAACGCGCATTGTCGATGCCGACAAAATACACCACCGAATTTTCGTCGGGCTTGACGCCCATCGACAGGAACGACAGCAAGGCCGCCGTTTGCGCCAGCGCTTCGATCATCAGCACGCCGGGCATGACCGGCTTGTGCGGGAAATGGCCCTGGAAGAACTCTTCGTTGACCGTCACGTTCTTGATGGCGGTGATGGTTTTGTTCGCTTCCCAGTCCAGCACGCGGTCAACCAGCAGCAGCGGATAGCGGTGCGGCAGCAGCGATTTGATGGCCAGGATGTCGAGGGTCTTTTTTTCAGTAGTCATTTTTCGTCTTGCGTGGTCAGTGTTTTAATTGTTTTTTCAAGCGTGCGGATCTTCTCGCGCATGCTTGACAGGTTGCGCACGATGGCGGCGCTCTTTTCCCAGTCGGCATTTTTGGCCAGCGGATAAAAACCCGTGTACTGGCCCGGTTCAGCGATCGAGCGCGAAACCATGCTGCCCGAGCCGACATGAACGCGGTCGGCGATCGTCAAATGACCGAGCACCATGGCGGCGCCGCCAAAGGTGCAGTACTTGCCGATGATGGCGCTGCCGGCCACGCCGACGCAGCCGGCCATGGCCGTATGCGCGCCGATGTGGCAGTTGTGGCCGATCTGGATCTGGTTGTCGAGTTTGACGCCATCTTCGATGATGGTGTCGGCCAGTGCCCCACGGTCGATGGTGGTATTGGCGCCGATATCGACATCGTCACCGATCACCACCCGGCCCGTCTGCGGAATCTTGATGTACACGCCGCCTTCGTTGGCGAAGCCGAATCCGTCGGTGCCGATCACGGCGCCGGAATGGATGATGCCGCGCTGGCCGATCACGCAACGCGCATGAAAGGTTACGTTGGCGAGCAATTGCGTGCCCGCGCCGATGACGGCGTCGCGCCCCACCACGCAGCCGGGGCCGATGACGCAGCCGGCACCGACGATGGCGCCGGCCTCGATCACCGCGTGCACGCCGACAGAGGCGCTGGCATCGACCTGCGCGCCGGCATCGACAAAGGCGCCCGGATGGATGCCGACTGGCGCCTTGATCTCATGCAGGGCGGCGAAATACTGCGCCGCGCGCGCGAAATACACATAGGGATTCGGTGTCACGATGCGCGCGCCGGCGTACTCGGCACCGATCAGCGCAGCGTCGGCCGGCGTGAGTATCAGCGCCGCAGCGCCGCTCTGGGCGGCCTGCGCGCGAAATTTGCTATTGCTGAGAAAGCTGATGTGCGAAGCGCCGGCGTCGGCCAGCGGCGCGATCCCTGTGACTTCCAGGTTGGGATCGCCCGCCAATTGACCACCGAAGCGTTCGACCAATTCACCTAGTCGAGTGCCCATCTTGATAACCCTTATTTTGTTACTGTTACTTGTCCAGCGCCTTCAAAACCTTGTCGGTAATGTCGATGCGCGGGCTGGCCCACAGGGCTTCCTGCAGCACGATGTCATATCCTTCGATATGCGCCATCTGCTGGATGATGGTGTTGGCTTTTTCCGCGATGGCGCTGCGCTCTTCGTTCGTGCGCTGGCTCAGGTCTTCGCGAAATTCGCGCTGACGGCGCTGCAGCTCCTTGTCCAGCTCGAAGAACTCGCGCTGGCGCTTGGCGCGCTCGGCCTCGCTCAGGGTGGGCATGTCCTTTTCCAGGGCTTCGTTGGCCACCTTGAAGCGGCTGCCCAGTTCCTGCACGGCTTTTTCGCGCGAGCGGAACTCTTCGGCCAGCTTGGCGCTGGCCGCTTTGGCCAGCCTCGATTCGTTATAAATACGTTCGCTGCTGATCCAGGCGATTTTCGACTCCTGAGCCTGCGCCTGCACCGGCAACAGCGAACTCCAGCACAATGCAATCACGGCAAGGGACTTGGGCAGGGTAGCGGATGCGGTGTTCATGATACTCCATGGTCAAAAGGTAAAAGCTGTCGCCCCGGTTCAGATGGCCGGTCAGAAACCGGTGCCCATCTGGAACTGGAAGCGCTCCAGGCGGTCCGTCGGCTTGGCGTTCAGCGGCTTGGCATAGCTCAGCTTGAGCGGGCCCACCGGTGAAATCCAGCTGATGCCCAAGCCAGCAGAATAGCGCAATTGCGAGATCCGCATTTTTTCGCCTTCCTGGTAGACCTGGCCGCCGTCAAGAAAACCGAACCAGCGCAGGCTGCGGTCATTGCCCGAACCGGGGAATGGCATCTGCAGTTCGGCGTTACCGATCAGGCGCGAAGCGCCACCCAGTGCATCGTTGGTGCTCGGTTCGACCGCGCCCAGCGAGGAACTCAGGTAGCCGCGCACCGAACCGATGCCGCCGCCGTAGAAGTTCTTGAAGACCGGATACACGTGCTTGCCGATGCCGTGGCCGTAATCGATCTCGCCTTTCAGCGCCAGGGTGACCTTGCTGAACAGCGGACGGAAATACTGGTGCTCATAGATGGCACGGAAGTACTTCTGGTCGCCGATCAGGTCAGCCTCCAGGTTGACGCGCTGGTAGCGGCCGATCGATGGCGTCAGGGCGCTGTCGCGGCTGTCGCGCTGCCATGCCGCCGTCAGCGGAATGGAATTGGTGGTAGCCGAACCGATACCGTCCGACGGCCCGCCATTGTCGATCACGTACTGCTTGAAGCGGACCGGGCTGGTGATGTCGGTTTCGATGCGCGAGCGCTCGGCGCCGATGCCGAAGAAGATGGTGTCGACTTCCGAGAACGGCACGCCGAAACTGACGCGGCCACCGGTTTGCTTGATCTTGTAGCTGCCGATGTTCAGCGCCGGCGGTTCCGTCGTACGCAGGTAAACTTCAAAGCTGCGCGAAATGCCATCGTCCGTAAAATACGGATTGGTTTGCGAAAACGCAATCGTGCGGCTGTAATGGCTGGTATTGAGTTCAATGCCGACCGTGTTGCCGCTACCGGCGAAGTTGGCCTGCGAAATCGATGCCGACAGGGTGAACTTCTCCGACTGCGAAAAGGCGCCGCCGATCAGGAAGTTACCCGTTGGTTTTTCCACCACCGTCACGTTGACGTCGACCTGGTCGGTCGTGCCCTGCGCTTCCGGCGTGTCGATGGTCACGTCCTTGAAGTAGCCCAGGCGATCGACACGGTCGCGCGACAGCTTGATCTTGTTGCTGTCGTACCAGGACGATTCGAACTGGCGGAATTCGCGGCGGATGACTTCATCGCGCGTAGTGGTGTTGCCGGCGATATTCATGTGGCGCACGTACACGCGCTTGCCCGGATCGATGAAGAATGTAAAACCCACTTCATGCTTGTCGCGGTTGATTTCCGGATTCGCATTGACGTTGGCAAAGGCATAGCCGAACGTGGCCAGGCGGTCCTGGATGCGTTTATTTGTGGCCGTCAGGCGCGCGCCCGAGTAAATCTCGCCTTCGCGCATCAGGTTCAGCGCTTTCAGCTCTTCTTCGCGGCCGAACATCTCGCCTTCGAACTTGGTGCCGGCGATCTTGTACTTTTCACCTTCGGTGATATTGATTGTCAGGTAGATGTCTTTTTTATCGGGCGTGATCGACACTTGCGTGGAGTCGACCTGCATCTCGATATAGCCACGGTCCAGGTAATAGGACTTCAGCGACTCGATGTCGCCCGTCAGCTTGGTCTTCGAATACTGGTCGGCCTTGGTGTACCAGCTGAACCAGCCACCCGTGTTCAGGGCCAGCTGTTCGCGCAGTTCCTTGTCCGTGAAGGCCTTGTTGCCGACGATGTTGATCTGCTTGATGCGGGCCACGTCGCCCTCGTCGACGGCGAACACCACGTTGACGCGGTTGCGCTCGATCGGCGTGACGGTGGTGGTGATCTTCACGCCGTACAGGCCATGCGACAGATACTGGCGCTTGAGCTCTTGTTCCGCGCGGTCGACGGATGCCTTGTCGAAAATCTTGGCTTCGCCCACGCCGATTTCCTTCAATGCCTTGACCAGCACATCTTTTTCAAATTCCTTGGTGCCCGTGAATTCCACGGCAGCGATGGCCGGGCGCTCCTCGACCAGCACCACCAGCACGTCGCCATCGACTTCCAGGCGCACGTCCTTGAAAAAACCCGTCGCGTACAGGGCTTTGATGGCGGCGATACTCTTCTCGTCGGAGAACGTTTCGCCGACGCGCACCGGCAGGTAGCTGAAAACAGTACCCGCTTCAGTACGCTGGATCCCTTCGACCCGGATGTCCTTGACAGTAAATGGCTGGACGGCCAGCGCATGGCCGGCACAGAAGGCCATGACGGCGGCGCCGATCAGGCTGCGACGAAAGGAAGGCAAGGCAAAACGAGCAGAATGTAATTTCATTGGGGTTATTCAATGGGTAAATCAATGGACAACATACACAAAAGATTGCTTGTGCGACTCACGCAATGGCATCAACCACCGCCCTAATTCAGCAATCGCAACACGTCATTAAAGACGGCAAGCACCATCAAGGTCAGCAACAAACCGATCCCCAGGCGCTGGGCAATCTCGCCTACGCGCTCCGGCAAGGGGCGTCCGGTCAAAACTTCCAGCGAATAATACAGCAAATGCCCGCCATCCAGAACAGGAATGGGTAGCAAATTCATCACGCCCAGACTGATACTGATGAAGGCGATGAAGCTCAGGTAGCTTACCAGGCCGGTGCGCGCCGTCTGGCCCGCATAATCGGCGATGGTAATGGGCCCCGTCACATTCTTCAGCGAGACCTGGCCGGTCACCATTTTACCCAGCATTTTCAGGCTCATGACACTGGTATCCCAGACCTTGGTGGACGCCTTGCCCACGGCAGAGAACGGTCCGGAGGCCACGCTGATCATATCCGGCACCTGCCCCAGCTTTGCCTGGATCTTACCAACTGTTACAGCTCCCTCTGTCCCCGCACCCGGCACGGCGTCCGGCGTAATGGGCAAGGTCAAGTCCTGGCCCTGGCGCAAGAGTTGCAATTGCAAGGTCCGGCCAGGCGCCTGGCTCAGGGTGGCGATGACGGCCGCCACGTCGTGCACGGGCTGCTCGTCGATGGCCAGGATCTGGTCGTTTTTCTGCAGGCCGGCGCGCGCGGCGGCGCCACCGGGCATGATTTCCATCAGGGTGGGCGCGGAACGGGCCAGGGTCAGGCCCAGCTTGCCCAGCACGTCGCCTTCCAGGTCCGTCTCCGTCAGGCTGGCCGTCGGCAAGGTCGCTTCCTGCTGGCCACGGTCGGGACGGCGCAATTCGATGCGCGCCGGCTGCTTGTCGAGGGTGGCCTGGATCAGTTCCCAGCGCAGCTCGGACCAGCTGGCCACGGCCTTGCCATTCACCGTTTCAACCGTATCGCCGCTGCGCAAGCCGGCCGCGTAGGCGGCCGTTTGCTCGGCCACGGGACCGAGCTTGCTCGACGGCTCTTCGATGCCATGCATGAACAGGCCCGCGTACAGCACGATGGCGACGAGGAAATTGGCCAGCGGGCCGGCGGCCACGATGGCGATGCGGCGCCACACGCTCTGGCGCGTGAATTCGCGGCGCAATTCGCTTTCCGGCAAGTCGCTGAGGTCTTGCGCACGGCTGTCGAGCATGCTCACATAGCCGCCCAGCGGCAGCGCGGAAATCGCCCATTCCGTCTGGTCCTTGCCAAACTTGCGCGAATACACCACTTTCCCCATGCCGATCGAGAAGCGCAGCACTTTCACGCCGCACCAGCGCGCCACCAGGTAGTGCCCCAGTTCGTGCAGGGTAATCAGCGAACCGAGCGCGACGATAAAAGCCAGCAAGGTGGTAATCAAGGTCATGCGGCCAGCCTCTGGGCGATATACGCGTGCGCGGCCGCTCTGGCCAGGCGGTCCTGCTCCATCACGGCCTCGATGCTGGAGGCGGCGCCATGCGGCACCGCCTCGATCACGTGGGCGATGACTCTGTCGATCTGGCGGAAGCCGATCTGCTCGTCAAGAAACGCTTGCACGGCCACTTCATTGGCCGCATTGAGCAGGGCCGGCGCCGTGCCGCCCGCGCGCAAGGCGTCGAACGCCAGCGCCAGGCAGGGGAAACGGCGGAAATCGGGACGTTCGAACTGCAGCGTGGCCACTTGCGCCAGATCCAGCTGCGCCACGCCAGAGTTGATACGCTGCGGATAGGCCAGCGCATGGGCGATCGGCGTGCGCATGTCCGGGTTGCCCAGCTGGGCCAGCACGGAACCGTCGATATACGACACCATCGAATGGATCACGCTTTGCGGATGGATCAGCACTTCGATCTGCTCGGCCGGCGCGCCGAACAGCCAGTGCGCTTCGATCACTTCCAGGCCCTTGTTCATCATGGTGGCCGAATCGACGGAAATCTTGCGTCCCATGGCCCAGGTCGGATGCTTGCATGCCTGGTCCGGCGTGACCGTGTCGAGCGTCTCGACGTCGCGCGTAAGGAAGGGGCCGCCGGAAGCCGTCAGCACGATTTTCGCCACGCCAGCGGCACCTGGCGCGCGGCCATGCGCGTGCGGCATGCATTGGAAGATGGCGTTATGCTCGCTGTCGATGGGCAGCAGCACGGCGCCGTTATCGTGCACGGCATCGATGAACAGCTGGCCGGACATGACCAGCGCTTCCTTATTGGCCAGCAACACTTTCTTGCCGGCGCGTGCCGCCGCCAGGGTGGGCGCCAGGCCGGCCGCGCCGACGATGGCCGCCATCACACCCGTCACCTGCGGCGCGCTGGCGATGGCGCACAGGGCTTCCACACCGTACTCGACTTGCGTAGCGACGCCCTGCCCGCGCAGCAAGCGCGTCAGTTCAAGGGCGGCGTCCGCCGTGCCGACGACGGCGCGCTGCGGACGGAACTGCAGACACTGGGCGGCCAGTTCGGCCACGCGGCTGTGGGCGCTCAGCGCATACACGCTGTATTGCTCTGGATGACGCGCGAGCACGTCCAGGGTGGACACGCCGATCGAGCCGGTCGCGCCAAGGATGGTGATGTATTGCATGAGTTTCCTTAAAGCCAGCTGGCCACGAGGGCGGCAAATGGCAGGACCGGGATCAGCGCGTCGATACGGTCGAGTACACCGCCATGGCCAGGCAGCAGCTTGCTGCTGTCCTTGATGCCGGCGCGGCGCTTCAATTGGGATTCGAACAGGTCGCCGACGATGCTGGCGGCGACGATCAGCAACAGCACCAGCAAGGCCACCAACCAGCCGCGGCGCAATTGCAGCTGCACGGCGAAGGTGTCTTGCAGCACCGGCAGCGATGGCGCGGCGACGATGGTGATGGCGGAGATCACCAGCACGGCGATCCCGCCGCCGATGGCGCCTTCCCAGGATTTGCCTGGGGAAATACTGGGCGCCAGCTTGCGCTTGCCGAACGCCTTGCCCGAGAAGTAGGCGCCGATATCGGCGATCCACACCAGGGCCATGACGGACAGCAGGTACAAGGGGCTATGCAGGAACAAGGCGATGATGGCGACGAAGCAGCCGACGATGGTCACCGGGTACACCAGGCTGAGCAAGGTATTGCCCAGACCCTCGGTAGGCGGCAAGCCCGTCGCCAGCGAAGGCACGAAGCGGATCAGCCAGATGGCCACGCACAGGGCGAACCAGAAATTGAGCTGCGCCATGCCGTTACCGACAAAAAACGTATACGCGAAGGCGGCAGTCCAGACGGCGGCAATCACGAGCGCCTGGCGATTTTTGAAGATGCGGAAGCTTTCCCAGACGGCGGCGCCGAAGAACGCCGTGACGATCACGGCGAAGGCGGGGAAATAATTCAGATACAGAACCGGCAGCAAGACCGCCAAGAGGACCAGGGCGGTGATTATCCGTGTTTTCAGCATCAGTTTGTCTTTTCAGTTAATTGCGCGCTGGTACGGCCAAAGCGCCGTTCGCGCTGCTGGTAAGACGCGATTGCCGCGTCGAGGCACTCGTCATTGAAGTCGGGCCAGAAAGTCTCGGTGAAAAACAGCTCAGTGTACGCCAGTTGCCACAGCAGGAAATTGGAAATGCGCTGCTCGCCGCCCGTGCGGATGAACAGGTCAGGCTCGGGCGCATAGGCCATGGCCAGGTGCGGCGCCAGTTGTTCTTCCGTGTAAGCCTGCCCGGCAGGCTGGCCGTTGGCAGCGGCCTCGACCGTCATTTTATTGACTGCCTGCATGATGTCCCAGCGCCCGCCGTAATTGGCGCAGATCGTCACCGTCAGGCGCGTGTTGCGCGCCGTCTTGCGCTCGGCATTGGCAATCAGGGTTTGCAGCTGCTCGTTGAAGCGCGACAGGTCGCCCACCACTTTCAGGCGGATGTCGTTGGCATGCATCTTGACCACTTCGCGTTCCAGCATGGTGACGAACAGGCGCATCAGCATTGACACCTCTTCTTCCGGGCGGCGCCAGTTTTCCGAACTGAAGGCAAACAGGGTCAGATACTCGACACCCCGTTCGAGGCAGGTCTCGACGACACCGCGCACGGCGTCAGCGCCCTTGACGTGGCCAGCCACGCGCGGCAGGAAGCGTTTGGTTGCCCAGCGGCCATTGCCATCCATAATGATTGCCACATGGCGCGGCACAGTGCCAACCTCAGGTACTGCCGTTGTCGAACTCGAATAGATCATGAAAACACGAATACCAAAAATAAAAGATAACTATTATGCGCCAAATAGCACTGCCCGGAAAAGCCATGCTTTCCCGGGCAGCGTCAAAAGGACTGAAAACTAGACCGTCAGCACTTCTTTTTCTTTGTCGACCACCATCTTGTCGATGTCGGCAATAAACTTGTCCGTCAGTTTCTGCACTTCTTCCGACGAGCGGCGCTCATCGTCCTCGGAGCAGGCTTTTTCCTTGACCAGTTTCTTCAGCGACTCGTTCGCATCGCGGCGAATGTTACGCACGGCAATCTTCGCGTCTTCCGCTTCGGTCTTGACCAGCTTGACCATTTCCTTGCGGCGCTCTTCCGTCAGCGGCGGCGTCGGGACGCGGATCATGTCGCCCTGTGCCGATGGGTTCAAGCCCAGGTCGGCGTCGCGGATGGCTTTTTCAACGGTCGAGGCCATTTTCTTTTCGTACGGCTGCACACCGATGGTGCGCGCGTCGATCAGGGTCACGTTGGCCACCTGGGTCAGCGCCGTCGGCGAACCGTAGTAATCGACCATCACGTGGTCCAGGATACCCGTATGGGCGCGGCCGGTACGCACTTTGGCCAGGTCGGCCCGCAGTGTTTCCAGCGACTTCGTCATGCGTTCCTGGGTGTTCTTTTTAACGTCTGCTAAGGACATACGCCCTCCTATATCTTGATAATAAATGGGTATTACAATTATTCACTGCAGTGTCAATGCTCGCGCAGTCGGGAGTGCCGAAAACCGTTCAGGGCAAGGCGCAGAACCGAAGACGCTACGAATAGTACATAACGTGGATCAGGCACTGCAACGCAGCCATGGACGGTTTCTCGGTGCTCCTTATTTCTATACGTGGACCAGCGTACCTTCATCTTCGCCCATGATGACGCGCATCAGCGCGCCTGGCTTGGTGATCGAAAACACCTTGATTGGCAGTTTCTGGTCGCGGCACAGGGCGAATGCGGTGGCATCCATCACTTGCAGGTGCTTGGCGATGGCGTCGTCGAACGTAATCGTGTGGAACAGGGTGGCGTTCGGATCCTTCTTCGGATCGGCCGTGTAGACGCCGTCGACCTTGGTGGCCTTCAGGACGATCTCGGCACTGATCTCGGAACCGCGCAGGGCGGCTGCCGTGTCGGTGGTGAAGAACGGATTGCCGGTACCGGCGGCGAAGACCACCACTTTGCCTTCTTCCAGGTATTGCAGGGCTTTCGGACGGACGTACGGCTCGACAACTTGCTCGATGCCGATGGCCGACATGACGCGTGCGACGATGCCGACGTGGCGCATGGCATCGGCCAGGGCCAGTGCATTCATCACGGTGGCAAGCATGCCCATGTAGTCGGCGGTGGCACGGTCCATGCCTTGCGCGCCAGGAGCGACGCCACGGAAGATATTGCCGCCACCAATCACGATTGCCAGTTCCACACCCAATTTCGCCACCTCGGCCACATCGGCCACCATGCGCTCGATCGTGGCGCGGTTGATGCCGTAGGGATCATCGCCCATCAGGGCTTCGCCGGACAACTTGAGGAGGACGCGCTTGTAGGCTGGTTTTGACATGAGCTGGGGCTCCATAAATGAGGTTATTCGAGTATGACATGGCGCAGCGCCTTGCAGCGCCGGATAGGCGCGCGGGGCTGCCCATGCCGCCGCCCGGCACGACAGGTGCGGGCGGGCCAAAAAAACGGGCCTCTCGGCCCGCTTTACTTACGCTCCCTGGGAGGCAGCCATCTGTGCTGCGACTTCTGCTGCGAAGTCGTCTTGCTTCTTCTCGATGCCTTCGCCTACCACGTACATGGCAAAACCTTTGACGCTGGTGTTAGCCGCCTTCAGCATTTGCTCAACCGACAGCTTGTCGTTTTTCACGAAAGCCTGGTTCAGCAGCGATACTTCTTTCAGGAACTTCTGTACGGAACCTTCCAGGCGCTTGGCCAGGATTTCCGGCGATTGCGCTGGCTTGCCTTCGGCGGCCGCTTTGACTGCGTCTTCTTCGGCTTTCAGTTGGGCAACCGAACGCTCTTTTTCGATCAGTTCCGCAGGAACTTCGTTCGACGACAGCGACACTGGCTTCATGGCAGCGATGTGCATGGCCACGTCTTTGCCGACTTGCTCATCGGCGCCGTCGAATTCGACGATCACGCCAATGCGCGCACCGTGCAGGTACGACGCCAGCTTGTTGCTGGTTTCGAAACGCTGGAAGCGGCGGATGGTCATGTTTTCGCCGATTTTGCCGATCAGGGCAGCGCGCACTTCGTCCAGGGTCTTGCCATCGAGTGGCAGGGCCAACAGGGCAGCGACGTCAGCCGGGTTGTGTTCCGCTACCAGACGGGCAGCGTTGTTGGCCAGTGCCAGGAAATCGTCGTTTTTCGCAACGAAGTCGGTTTCCGAGTTCACTTCGACCAGGGCGCCTACGCCATTGGCGATGTAGGTTGCCACAACGCCTTCAGCGGTGATACGTGCCGATGCTTTCGATGCCTTGCCGCCCAGTTTGACGCGCAGGATCTCTTCCGCACGCGCCATGTCGCCATCGGCTTCGGTCAGTGCTTTTTTGCATTCCATCATTGGTGCGTCGGTTTTGCCGCGCAATTCGCCTACCATCGCTGCTGTAATCGCTGCCATGTGTTTCTCCTGATTCGGTGAGTCGATAGTCGCGGCCGGGCAAATCTGCCTCGCCAGCGGTCTCTATCGTTTTTTTGTTAAAAAAAAGGGGGAGCTGCTGCCACCCCTTTTCCCTTACTGCTGTGCTTACAAACGGCTATCTCGCGATAGCCTGGCCATTAAGCCTGTTCGTTTACTTCGACGAATTCGTCGCCAGCGGCTGCTTTAACCATTTCAACAACTTCGTTACCGGCAGCTGCACGGCCTTCGATGATTGCATCAGCAACACCGCGAGCGTACAACATGATGGCTTTCGAGGAGTCATCGTTACCTGGGATCACGAAGTTCACGCCTTCTGGGGAGTGGTTGGTATCGACAACGCCGATGACCGGGATACCCAGTTTAGCTGCTTCGGTGATCGCACCTTTATGGTAGCCGACGTCGACGACGAAGATTGCGTCAGGAATGCCGCCCATGTCCTTGATGCCGCCGATCGATTTTTGCAGCTTGATCATTTCGCGGGAGAACATCAGCGCTTCTTTTTTCGACAGCTTCTCGATCGAACCATCTTCAACCATGACTTCCATGTCTTTCAGACGCTTGATCGAGGTTTTGATCGTTTTGAAGTTGGTCAGCATGCCGCCCAACCAACGTTGATCAACGAAAGGCACGCCAGCGCGTTGTGCTTCAGCAGCGATGATTTCGCGCGCTTGACGCTTGGTGCCAACCATCAGGATGGTGCCACGGTTTGCAGCCAGTTGACGCACGTGCTTCATTGCGTCCTGGTACATCGCCATGGTTTTTTCCAGGTTGATGATGTGGATCTTGTTGCGATGGCCGAAGATGAACGGTGCCATTTTTGGATTCCAAAAACGGGTTTGGTGACCAAAGTGGACACCGGCTTCCAGCATTTCGCGCATTGTTACGGACATTATTAACTCCAGGGTTGGGTCTGGAATCCGATCAGTCACCATACAGGCACCCTTGTCGACCGGATTCGCGTGTTTATATAAATTAAAGACACTGTTTTGCTGCATTGCCCAAAAGAGAATTCAAGCAACCCGGGATTCTACACCGAAATGCCCATTCCATCAAGTCCACGACGCAAATCGCGCGCGCAGCGACGGCAAGCCTTGCACCACACTGGTGCAAGGCGTATCCACCATGGACTTTCCCGCAAAAATCGCCTGCCCGCCATAGGATGGAGGCGGCGGATGCGGGGCGCCTCGTTTATAATTTCGACATATTTGCAGACTTTTTCTCGTACGCTGAGATTCGTCTGTGCTTTTCACCCGAACATCTTGCAGATTGCGAATTACACCATGGCCACCATCCGTATTAATAGCGCCGCCGACATCGAAGGCATGCGCGTTGCCGGCAAGCTCGGCGCCGAAGTACTCGATTACATCACTCCCTTCGTCAAGGTCGGCGTCACGACCGGCGAACTGGACCGCCTGTGCCACGAATACATGGTCAACGTGCAAGGCACCATCCCTGCCCCGCTGAACTACTGCCCGCCAGGCTACACGCCTTACCCGAAGGCCATCTGCACCTCCGTCAACGACGTCATCTGCCATGGCATTCCCGGCGACAAGGTCTTGAAGAGCGGCGATACCGTCAACCTCGACATCACCGTCATCAAGGATGGCTACCACGGCGACAACAGCCGCATGTTCTTGGTTGGCACGCCCACCATTCTGGCCAAGCGCCTGTCGGAAATCACCTATGAATGCATGTGGCTGGGAATCGACCAGATCAAGCCGGGCGCCCACCTGGGCGATATTGGCCACGCCATCCAGCAACATGCGGAAAAAGCCGGCTACAGCGTGGTACGCGAATTCTGCGGCCACGGCATCGGCAAGGTCTTCCATGAAGAGCCGCAAGTGCTGCACTACGGCAAGCCGGGCACCCTGGAACGCCTGGAAGCGGGCATGATCTTCACCGTGGAACCGATGATCAACTCGGGCCGCCGCGAAATCCGCGAAATGAACGATGGCTGGACCATCAAAACCAAGGACCGCAGCCTGTCGGCGCAATGGGAACACACGGTGCTGGTGACGGAAACGGGCTATGAAGTGCTGACCGTCTCGCCCGGCATGCCGCCGCCGCCGGGCTTCATCACCAACAAAGCCTGATCCCGCCAGCCAGCCAAACGCAACGCCACTCCAGGGCCCAGATGAAAAAGCAGATTCGGGAACAGCTGAAACAGCAACTGAAAGCCGACCGCCAGGTCGTCATTGCGGCCTTCCAGGCCGACGGCAAGCCTGAAAAACTGCTGCGCAGCCTGCGCCACAGCGTCGATGGCGTGCTGGCGCGCGCCTGGCAGGAAGCGGGTTTGCCGCCCGGCACGGCCCTGGTGGGCGTGGGCGGCTACGGCCGCGGGGAACTGTTTCCGTATTCCGACGTCGATCTGCTGATCCTGCTGCAGCAGGCGCCCGATGCGGCGACGCAGGAAAAGCTCGAGGAACTGGTCCAA
This sequence comes from Janthinobacterium sp. SUN073, assembly GCF_030397665.1. Taxonomy (GTDB): domain Bacteria; phylum Pseudomonadota; class Gammaproteobacteria; order Burkholderiales; family Burkholderiaceae_D; genus Janthinobacterium. Next base: position 27,878 of record NZ_JAPUBT010000004.1, read on the forward strand.
CTGCTGTGGGACCTGGGCCTGGAAATCGGCCACAGCATCCGCACGGTCGATGAATGCATGGTCGAATCAAAGGCCGACATCACCGTGCAAACCAGCTTGCTCGAAGCGCGCCTCGTGTGCGGCAACGCGGACCTGTTCGCGCAACTGCAGCAGCGCTACGAAGCGGCCATGGACCCGCAGGCGTTTTTCCAGGCGAAAACGGCGGAAATGCGCCAGCGGCATGCCAAATACGAAGACACGGCCTTCAGCCTGGAACCGAATTGCAAGGAAAGCCCGGGCGGCTTGCGCGACTTGCAGGTGATTTTGTGGGTGGCCAAGGCGGCTGGCCTGGCCAACTCCTGGCGCACCCTGGCCACGGGCGGCCTGATCACCCTGACGGAAGCGCGCCAGCTGATGGAAAAGGAACGCGCCTTCAAGGATATCCGCGTGCGCCTGCACCTGCATGCGGGGCGGCGCGAAGACCGCCTGGTGTTCGACGTGCAGACGGCGATCGCCGAATCGCTGGGCTTGCAAGCCACGGGCAGCGGGCCGCACATGCGCCGCGCCAGCGAATACCTGATGCAGCGCTATTACTGGGCCGCCAAAACGGTGACCCAGCTCAACACGATTCTGCTGCAAAACATCGAGGCACGGCTGTTTCCGCAAGACGATGTGGCCGTGCCCATCAACGAGCGCTTCAATGAAGTCAACAGCCTGATCGACATCAGCGCCGACGATACGTTCGAACAATATCCGTCGGCCATGCTGGAAATCTTTGTCCTGATGACGGAGCGCCCGGCGCTGAAAGGCATGACCTCGCGCGCCACGCGGGCCCTGTGGCATGCGCGCTTCAAGATCGACGCCGCCTTCCGCCAGGACCCCGTCAATCGCGCCCTGTTCCTGCGCATCATGCGCGCCCCGGTCGGCATCATCCATGCGCTGCGGCGCATGAACGAGATGAGCATCCTGGGACGCTACCTGCCGAATTTCCGCCGGATCGTGGGTCAGATGCAGCACGACCTGTTTCACGTGTACACGGTCGACCAGCACATTTTGATGGTGGTGCGCAACATGCGTCGCTTCACCATGAGCGAACATGCGCACGAATACCCGTTCTGCAGCCAGCTGATGGCCGATTTCTCGCAGTCGTGGCTGCTGTACGTGGCGGCCCTGTTCCACGACATCGCCAAGGGACGCGGCGGCGACCATTCCAAGCTGGGCGTGGCCGATGCCACCCAGTTCTGCCAGGACCACGGCATGTCGGCAGAGGATACGGAACTCATCGCTTTCTTGGTGGAAAATCACCTGACCATGTCGCAAGTGGCGCAAAAGCAGGACCTGTCCGACCCCGACGTCATCGCCGCGTTCGCGAAAGTGGTCAAGGACGAGCGCCACCTGACGGGCCTGTACCTGCTGACGGTGGCCGACATCCGCGGCACCAGCCCGAAAGTGTGGAACGCGTGGAAGGGCAAGCTGCTGGAAGACCTGTACAAGATCACCCTGCGCGTGCTGGGCGGCGAGCCACATACGGCCGACCGCGAACTGAAGAACCGCCAGCAAGAAGCGCTGGCCACCCTGCGCCTGTACGGCTTGCCGCCGGACGCGCATTTGAAACTGTGGCAGCAGCTCGATGTGGCGTATTTCCTGCGCCACGACGCCTCCGACATCGCCTGGCAGACGCGCTCGCTGTATGACAAGCTCGACAGCAAGTTGCCGGTGGTAAAATGCCGGCTGGCGCCCATCGGCGAAGGCTTGCAGGTAGCAGTCTACATTCCCGACCAGCCCGACCTGTTCGCGCGCATCTGCAGCTATTTCGACCGCAAGAATTTCAGCATCCTCGACGCGAAGATCCACACGACCAGGAATGGCTACGCGCTCGACACCTTCCTCGTCACGGAGCAGAACTTCGCCAAGAGCTACCGCGACATCATCAGCCTGATCGAGCATGAGCTGGGTGAACTGCTGCAGTCGCAGACGCCACTGCCGCCGCCGGGCAAGGGACGGCTGTCGCGCCTGTCGCGCACCTTCCCCTTCCAGCCGACGGTGGACTTGCGGCCAGATGAAAGGGGCCAGTACTACCTGCTGTCGGTGGCCACCAATGACCGCACGGGCCTGCTGTATGCGATCGCCAATGTGCTGACCAAGTACCGCATCAACCTGCACACGGCCAAGATCATGACCCTGGGCGAGCGGGTCGAAGACGTCTTCCTCGTCGACGGCCCCGCGCTCAACAATGCCCGCAACCAGATATTGCTGGAAACCGATTTACTCGATGCGCTGAAGGTGTAAACCTTGCGCGCAGCGCCTACCCTTACTGAAACTGAAACAACATGACCGAAGAATTGTTACGCTTGTCCAAACGCATGTCCGAACTGGGCCTGTCCTCCCGCCGCGAAGCCGATGAATGGATCGCGCGCGGCTGGGTTCGCGTCGACGGCAAGGTGGTATCCGAGCTGGGCAGCAAGGTCTATCCCAGCCAGAAAATCACCGTGGAACGCCAGGCGGCGGCCGAACAGTCCAAGCGCGTGACCGTGCTGATCAATAAACCGATGGGTTACGTCAGCGGCCAGGCCGAAGATGGCTACACGCCGGCCGTGGCCCTGATCAAGGCCGAGAACCGCTGGGCGGAAGACCGCAGCCCGGAACAGTTCCATCCGACCCAGCTGCGCAGCCTGGTAGCGGCTGGCCGCCTGGACATCGATTCCGTCGGCTTGCTGGTCTTGACGCAGGATGGGCGCGTGGCCAAGCAGCTGATCGGCCACGATACCGATATCGACAAGGAATACCTGGTGCGCGTGAGCTACACCAAGGGCGATACCCTGCCCGACAGCGAGCTGAAAAAGCTCAACCACGGCCTGTGGCTCGACGGCAAGCCGCTGCTGCCGGCCAAGGTGCGCTGGCAAAATGAAGACCAACTGAGCTTTACCCTGCGCGAAGGCAAGAAACGCCAGATCCGCCGCATGTGCGAAGCCGTGGGCCTGAAAGTACTGGGATTGAAACGCGTGCGCATCGGCAAGGTCAAGCTGGGCGACTTGCCGACGGGCCAATGGCGCTACCTGAGCGCGGACGAACAATTTTAAGCGTGCCGGGATCTATATCCAGCAGGCAACAAGAATAGTGAAATAAAGGCAATTATTGTGATTTAGTTAGCAAATATTGCCTTGAACCTATACACTATTCCCCATTAGAACAAAAGAGATACGCTGTCGTGAACGATCCCATTCCTAATCCCCTGCGCAAAGGCGCGCCCAGCCTGGCCGATGTGGCCGAGCCGATGGAGCCAGGCACCAAGCCGCACCATATGAGCGATCCGTGGGATATCGGTGAAACCCTGTGCAGCCTGGCTGATAACGGCGACGCCATTTCCATCTACCCGACAGGCGGCGAAGACGTCATCATGGCGCGCATCTTGTCCGTCGACGATGACTTGCCGCAATTCGTGCTGGAACTCAATGAGGGGACCACCCTGCCCGAAGGCGGCGCCACGTTTGTATCGTGGGTGCAAAACGCCAAGCTGCAATTTACCATCAATGGCGAATGGGAGGCGTATCCCGAGCGGCCGAACGTCTACCTGACGAACTTCCCCAGCCATTGCCTGGTGCTGGAACGGCGCGAGTCGGCGCGTCTGGAAACGCCGCTGGGCGTGTACTACCTGGCCGCCTTTGTGCTGGAAGGCCGGCCGTATGAATTGCAGCTGTATGATTTCTCGGCCGGCGGCATCGGCATGCGTGCCCACCCGCGCGATACGGTCGGCCTGTATGTGGGCCGCAAGCTGTCGCGCGTACGGCTGGAACTGGGGCCGGACAAGGTCATGATCGCCGACCTGGAAATCCGCCTCTCGCGCACCTTCCGCTCCTTCCTGCTGGGCGAGCAAGTGCAGATCGGCTGCCGCTTCCTGAACCTCACGGATGCGATGCAGGATGAATTGAAGGCGCTGCTGGATCACCTGGGCAGCAGCCGCAAGGTGCGCTAGGTTTGCTTCAGGCATAAAAAATGGCCGCCCAGCTGATGCTGCGCGGCCATTTTTTGTTTAACAGCCAAAGTCACGAGGCGCCTGAAAAACGTTCAGGGCAAGGCGCATTGCCGAAGACAGTACGAATAGTACGGCGAGGCAATGCAACGCCGCCATGGACGTTTTCTCAGGCGCCGATCAATCGTCGTCGTTCGGATCCAGGTCGGGGAACATGACCTCCGTATAGCCAAACTGCGTAAAATCAACGATACGCATCGGATACAAAATGCCATGCAAGTGGTCCACTTCATGCTGCACCACGCGGGCGTGGAAGCCGTCGCAATCGCGGCTGATGGGCTGGCCGAACTGGTCCACGCCTTCATAGTGCAGCTCGCTCCAGCGCGGCACGCTGCCGCGCAAACCAGGCACGGACAGGCAGCCCTCAAAGCCTTCTTCCTTGCGCTCCGTCAACGGCGTCAGCACAGGGTTGATCAGCACGGTTTCCGGCACTTGCGGCGCATCGGGATAGCGCAGATTCTGCTTGAAGCCGTAGATCACCAACTGCAGGTTGACGCCGATCTGCGGCGCCGCCAGGCCCGCGCCATTGGCCGCATGCATGGTGTCGAACATGTCGGCGATCAGCGCATGCAATTCGGGCGTATCGAATTCGCGCACGGGCTCGGCCATGCGCAGCAGGCGCGGATCGCCCATCTTCAGAATCTCGCGTACCGTCATTTTGCTTCCAGTGTCGATTGCAGTTGTTGCAGGTAAGTGCGGAAGGCGGCGCCCGTTTCCGGATGTTTCATGCCCATCGCCGTCGTTGCCTTCAGATAACCGAGCTTGGAGCCGCAATCATAGCGTTGCCCCTGATAGCGGTAAGCCAGCACGCGCTCTTCGCGCATCAGGGCGGCAATACCGTCCGTCAACTGGATTTCGCCGCCGGCACCCGTTCCGAGGTTTTCCAGGTGACCGAAGATGCGGCTGGTCAGCACATAACGGCCCACCACGGCCAGGGTCGACGGCGCCTCTTCGGGCGCAGGCTTTTCCACGATGGCCGAAACCAGTTCCAGGTCGGGCTGATAATTCTTTGCCGACACGATACCGTACTGCCTGGTTTCCGCGCGCGGCACATCCTGCACCGCCAGCAGCGAGCAATTTTCATACTGGAAGACATCGGTCATCTGCGCCAGCACGGGGCGCACGCCCTCTTCCACGTCCATGAAATCGTCGGCCAGCAAGACGGCAAACGGCTCGTCGCCGATCACGGGACGGGCGCACAGCACGGCATGCCCCAGGCCAAGCGGTGCCGACTGGCGTATGTAAATACAATTGATATGCTTGGGAATGACGTTTTGCACCATGTCGAGCAACAGGCGCTTGCCGGCCGCTTCCAGCTCCGACTCGAGCTCATAGGCCGTATCGAAATGGTCTTCGATGGCGCGTTTGTTGCGGCCCGTGATGAAGATCATTTCCGTGATGCCCGCCGCCACCGCTTCTTCCACTGCGTACTGGATCAATGGCTTGTCGACGATCGGTAACATTTCCTTCGGTTGCGCCTTGGTCGCAGGCAAGAAACGGCTGCCCAGGCCAGCGACGGGGAAAACTGCTTTTCTGATTTTTTTCATGGGTCTTCTGTAATATTTTAATGATTAGTCTTGCGCGAGCAAGGCCAGCAAACCAGCCTCGTCGAGGATGGCCACGCCCAGTTCCTGCGCCTTGGCCAGCTTGCTGCCAGCGTCCGAGCCGGCCACGACATAGCCTGTCTTCTTCGACACAGAACCGCTGACCTTGCCACCGGCCGCCTCGATCAGCTCCGCGGCCTCGTCGCGGCTCATATTGGGCAAGGTGCCCGTCAGGACGAAAGTCTTGCCGTCCATCTTGCCGCCAGCGGCTGACATTTCAGGCAATTGTGACAGTAATTCATTGCGCAGGGCGTCCAGTTGACCGAGCAGCTTGACATTGCTCTCATCGGCCAGCCATTGCGCCAGCGCTTCGGCCACGGCGGCGGGCAAGCCCGCGTGGAAGCTGGCGCCTTGCGCCGCCAGGCTGGCCAGGGTCACGCCCCGCTCCACCAGCTGCTTGCTGCGCGGTTCCGTCAGCTTGGGGATGCCGATGGCCGCCAGCAACGTCGTTTGTTCCAGCTGCGTACGCAGCTTGGCGCTGGGTGCGTGTTCGCCTTGCGGCGTGATGCCAGCGTCCAGCAATGCCTGCAGCGCCTGCTGGTTCTTTTCTTCGGCAAAAAAGTCGGCGATGGATTCGGCCACGGTGCCGCCGATATCGGGCAGGACGCGCAGCAAGGCCGCGGGCGCCTGCCGCACATACGCCAGGCTGCCCAGCCACTCCGCCAGGGTCTTGGCCGTCGATTCGCCCACGTGGCGAATACCCAGCGCAAACAGGAAACGTTCGAGCGGCGGACGCTTGCTTGCTTCTATGCCGGCCAGCAGGTTTTCCGCCCATTTGGTGGGAATCTTGCCCTGTTGCACTGTTTCAGGCGTCGAACCGTCGCGCTCGTCGGCGCGCACTTTCATTTCCAGCAATTTATCCAGGGTCAGGCTGTACAGGTCGGCCAGCCCATGCACGTATTCCAGTTCGACCAGGGTATCGATATAACGTTCCCCCAGGCCTTCGATATCCATCATGCGCCGCCCGGCAAAGTGGCGGAACGCTTCCTTGCGCTGGGCCGAGCAGAACAGGCCACCCGAGCAGCGGGCAATCGCCTCGCCCTCTTCGCGCACCACGTGGGAATCGCAGACAGGACAGCGCTCCAGCATCTTGAACGGCAGCGGCGCCGGTTCCGGGCGCTTCTCCAGCACCACGGACAGCACTTCCGGGATCACGTCGCCGGCGCGGCGCACGACGACGGTATCGCCCACGCGCACATCCTTGCGCAACACCTCGTCTTCATTGTGCAAGGTGGCATTCGTCACCGTCACGCCGCCGACTGACACGGGCGCCAGGCGCGCCACGGGCGTCATGGCGCCCGTGCGGCCCACCTGGATATCGATGCCCAGCACTACGGTCAAGGCTTCTTCGGCGGGGAACTTGTGCGCCAAGGCAAAACGCGGCGCGCGCGAGACAAAGCCCAGCTCCTGCTGGTCTTGCGTCGCGTTCACCTTGTAGACGACGCCGTCGATTTCATACGGCAAGGCGGGGCGGCGCGCGCCGATATCGGCGTAGTAGGCCAGCAAGCCCTGCGCGCCCGGCACCACACGGCGCTCCTTCGACACGGGGATGCCCAGGGTTTCATACCAGTCCAGCAGGGCCGAATGCGACACGGGCATGGTGGCGCCTTCCAGCGCACCGATGCCATACGCATAAAAACGCAGCTTGCGCTGCGCCGTGATGCGCGAATCGAGCTGGCGCAGGCTGCCAGCGGCCGCATTGCGCGGGTTGGCGAATTCCTTCTGCCCCGCTTCGCGCTGGCGTTCGTTCAGGCGGGCAAAATCGGCCTTGAACATCATGACTTCGCCGCGCACGTCCAGCACGGCGGGAATCTTGTCGCCATGCAGGCGCAGCGGGATGCCGGAAATGGTGCGGATATTCGCCGTCACGTCTTCGCCCGTGGCGCCATCGCCGCGCGTGGCCGCCTGCACGAACAGGCCGTTTTCATAGCGCAGGTTGATGGCCAGGCCGTCGAATTTCACTTCGGCAGCATAGTCGACATCTGCACCGTCAAGGTCCAGGCCTTCACGCACGCGGCGGTCGAAGTTGACGATATCGTCATCGGAGAAACCATTATTCAGCGACAACATCGGCACCGTGTGCGTGACTTGCTCGAATTGCGGCAACGGTGCCGCGCCCACGCGCAAGGTGGGCGAATCCGGTGCCCGGAGTTCGGGATGGGCCGCTTCCAGCGCCTGCAGTTCGACAAACAGCTTGTCGTACTCGGCGTCGGGAATGGTGGGATTGTCGAGCACGTGGTAGGCGTGCAGATGCCGGTTCAGTTCGGCAGTAAGATCCAGGACGCGTTGGGCGGCGTCCTGGTTGGTCGGATCAGTCATTATTGCGGGATTCTTCAGCTAAATAAACGCAGGGCGCGGGTGGAACCGGCCGGAATGTCGGCCGCGTCCATTTCCTGGTAAAACTCTTGCACCTGGCCCGCGATCTCGGCCAGCGCCGCGTCTGACAGGGCCTGGTTGTAATCGTCGACGATGGTGGCGTCGAGGCGGCCCACCAGTGCCTTGGCGCAAGCGACCATGGCGCCGAAACCGTCGCGCGCGGGCGCCACGCAGGGCACGTCCAGCAACAGTGTCAAGCGGGAAGTGGTTTCCTCGGCCAGGGTGACATTCGTCGACAGCGAGAACAGATAGCTGCCGTCGCCGTCCGGCATGACGAAGCGGCCGTCCGGACGCACGTCGAAGCCCTGCTTTTCCAGCGCAAACAGCAAGGTGGAAATGGCCCACGGCGCGCCGTTCGTGTGCAGGTTGACGCCCAGCTGGGCATCGTGGCCGGCGACAAAGCGGTGCAGATTGCGCGCTTCTGCCATCACTTCCATCATGTCGGGCACTTCCGGCTCGGCGCCGATCTCGTCGGCCACGCCACGCAAGCGCGTGACCAACTCCGAGTATTCCAGTTCATTCAGGGCCGTGCTGCGGCTGGCCAGCTGCACGCCGCCCTGCATCTTGGTATAGACACCGCCATGCGTGATCGGTTCCCAGTCGCCATTCACGTGCAAGCCGATGAAATGCACGGGCTTGTTACCCACCAGGCGCAGGGTTTGCAGCACGGGCAGGATCTTGTCGCCGCGCACGGGCGCTTCCAGCGACAAAGGCAGCAGGCAGTCGATCAGCGGGTCGACCAGGCTGGTCGCCTGTTCGCTGGCGGCGCTGACTTCTTGCACGGGCTCGGCGGCTGGTGCAGGGACTGGCTCGGCAGGTGCATCCCCCAGCGACGGCTCTACATGCACGGGGGCATCGGACACGGGCGCGGCTGGCGGCGCGCCGAACGACGGTTCGGCCTTGGCGGCGGGCGCGGCGTCAAGGCGCGGTTCCTGGCGCAGGACGGGTTCCTGCACGTCCGCCACGGGGGCGTCGCCCTCGCGCATCAGCACGTCGTCGTGGTCGGTGGAAAAGGCCCTTTCCACGCTTTTCTTGGCCTTGTATTCCTGCCATTTGTTGTACGAAAAAACACCGACGATAAAGACGCCGCCGGCGCCGAACAAGGTAATTTGTAAGTCTGTCATGCTGCTTGTGCCTCGGTAGCAAAATTTGCGGCGGACTCCATGTCCACCGCCACGATGCGCGATACGCCTTGCTCCTGCATCGTCACACCGATCAATTGATGGGCCATTTCCATCGCAATCTTGTTATGCGAAATGAAAAGGAATTGGGTCTGGTCGGACATGCGCTTGACCATGCGGCAGAAGCGTTCCGTGTTCGAATCGTCCAGCGGCGCATCGACTTCGTCGAGCAGGCAGAACGGCGCCGGATTCAGGCGGAACATGGAAAACACCAATGCGGTCGCGGTCAGCGCCTTCTCTCCACCCGATAACAGGTGGATGGTGGCATTTTTCTTGCCGGGAGGCTGCGCCATGACTTGTACACCGGAATCGAGAATCTCGTCGCCCGTCATGGTCAGCCTGGCCTGCCCCCCACCAAACAGGATGGGGAACAGCTCGGAAAAGTGGTGGTTGACCTTGTCGAACGTGTCTTGCAGCAAGTCGCGCGTTTCCTTGTCGATCTTGTGGATCGCGTCTTGCAGCGTATTGATCGCTTCCGTCAGGTCGGCATTCTGGGCGTCGAGGAAATTCTTGCGCTCGGACGCCTGCGCCAGCTCGTCCAGCGCGGCCAGGTTGACGGCGCCCAGGGACGTGATGGCGTTCGTCAGGCGCGTGACTTCGCCCTGCAGGTAGGACGGACGCATGTCCGGATGCAACTTTTCCGTCAAGGCCGCTTCATCGGCACCGGATTCCAGCAATTGCTGGGCGAATTGCTCCTGGTTCAAGCGCGCGGCCTGTTCCTTGAGCTGCATTTCCATGATCTTGTCGCGCTGCGGCTGCAAGCTGCGTTCCGATTGCGTGCGCGCATCTTCGGACAGGCGCAGCTGCTGCGTGATCTGGTCCAGTTCATGGCGCGCGTCCGCCAGCGCCCGCTCTTGCGTGGTGCGGCGCTCGAGCAAGTCCTGCAAGCCGTCGGCCGCCGCGCCGCTTTCCAGATTCGCCAGTTCGAGTTCGCCCGCCTGCAGGCTGGCCGTCACTTGCTGCGCCTGCGTACTGGCCGTGGCGATGTTGCGGCGCAATTCCTCGATCTTCGCGCGGTGGGCTTTTTCCGCGTATTCCGTATCCTTGGCAGCCCGTTCCAGGTCGCGCAAGGCTTCGCGCGCTTCGGCCAGGCGCTGTTCCTTCTGCAAAAAGTCCGTGTGGCCGTCTTCGTGCGCTTCCTGCAAGTTGCCCAGTTCCATGTCCAGCTGTTCGAATTTCTCTTCCGATTCCAGCTTGGTCTGCATTTGTTCCGCTTCCTGCGCGGCGATTTCGGCCAGATCCGCACCGATCTGCGTGCTGCGCTGGTTGAATCGCGCTTCGACTTCCGACAATTTGACCACGTCCAGTTGCAGAGTATGCACGGAGGAAGTGAGCTGCTGTATGCGCAGGCGCAAGTCCGACAGGTTGCGCGTCAAGGTTCCCACGGCCGCGTCGGCCCGCACGGAACGGGCGCGCGCCTCTTCGGCCAGCAATTGCTGGGCGCGCAACTGTTTGCCGATATTCTCGATTTCCTGCTGACGCCCCAGCATGCCTTCCTGCTCCGAATCGGCCGCATAGAAGCGCACGCTGGTGGCCGTGACCACGTGACCAAGCCGCGTGACGAAGTAGCCGCCGGGCGGCAATTTACCGCGTTCGGCCAGCGCCTCGGCCGCGTCTTCCACGGCGTAGGCGTTGTACAGCCAGTCCTGCAGCAAGCCGCGCAAGCCCGGATCATTGAGTTTCAGCAAGTTCAGGAACGGCTTCAGGCCTGGCACGTCCGGCATCGGCAGCGGCGCCACCGTGGACGGCGCATACAGGGCCAGCTTGGCGGGCGGCGCGTCGGCAAAGAATGCCTTGGCCCAGTCGATGTTCGACAGTTGCAGGGCTGACGTGCGCTCGCGCAAGATCGATTCCATGGCCGCTTCCCAGCCCGCCTCGATCTGCAGCTTTTGCCACAGGCGCGGCAAGGTGTCGAGCTCGTGCTTTTTCAGCCACGGCTGGACCTTGCCCTGGGTTTGCACCCGTTCCTGTAATTGTTTCAAGGCGGAAAGACGCGCTTCCAGCTGGGCGTTCGCGGCCGTTTCGGCATTCACCTGCGCCTGAGCTTCAGCGCGTTCCTGCTCCAGCTTGGGTTGCTGCTCCAGTGCTTCTTCCAGGTAGAAACCCTGCTCTTCCAGCGTCTGCTGCTTTTCTTCCAGCTGCAGTTTCAGGTTTTCCAGGTGGCTGCTGTCGGGCAAACTCAGGCTGTTCTTTTCCTGTTGCAGGCGCTCGCGGCGCGTCAACAGGCTGGCCAGGATGTTGGAGGCGTTGCGCTGGTGCGCCGATTCCAGTTCCAGCTGCTGCTGCGCCTGCATGATGCGCGCGCGCGATTCCGTGCTCTTGTTCTGCGCGGCGCGCCAGGCGGCGTCCAGCTCGGGCAATTGCTCGCCCTTCTGTTCCGCCATCATTTGCGATTGCTCCACCTTCGCGGCCAGCTCTTCGAGGTGGAATTCCGCCTCTTCGATCTGTTCCTGGTATTCGCCGCCCTGGCTGCTCCACTGGTCGCGCTGGGCCGTCAGGGTGGCCAGCTGCGCCTGCAGGCGGGCGCGCGATTCGATGACGAACTTGATCTGCGCTTCCAGGCTGCCGATTTCCGCATTCGTCTGGTACAGATGGCCTTGCGCCGTATGCAGGCGGTCGCCCACGGCAAAGTGCGCCTGGCGCATCTGTTCCAGGGTCAATTCCACATTGCGCAGCTTGGCCGTCTGTTCTTCCAGGTCTGTCTGCGCCTGTTCCACTTCGCGGAAATAGCGCGTCTGCTCGTTCTGCGCCTCGTTCTTGCGCAGCAGCCACAACAGTTTCTGCTTTTCTTCCTGGTCCGCCTGCAAGGCGTGGAAACGCGTGGCCACGGCCGCCTGCGCTTCCAGCTTTTCCAGGTTGGCATTGAGTTCGCGCAAGATGTCTTCCACGCGCAGCAAGTTTTCGCGCGTGTCTTGCAAGCGGTTTTCCGTCTCGCGGCGGCGTTCCTTGTATTTCGACACGCCGGCCGCTTCTTCCAGAAAGACGCGCAATTCTTCGGGGCGCGATTCGATGATGCGCGAAATCATGCCCTGGCCGATGATGGCGTAGGCACGCGGACCGAGGCCCGTGCCAAGGAAGATATCCTGGATGTCGCGCCGGCGCACGGGCTGGCCATTGATGTAATAGGTGGACGTGCCATCGCGCGTCAGGGTGCGCTTGACGGCGATCTCGGCGTACTGGCCCCACTGGCCGGAGGCTTTTCCGTCGTTGTTGTCGAACACCAGTTCCACGGAAGCGCGCCCGGCGGGCTTGCGGTGCGTGGAACCGTTGAAGATGACGTCCTGCATCGATTCGCCGCGCAGTTCCGACGCTTTCGATTCGCCCAGCACCCAGCGCACGGCATCGATGATGTTCGACTTGCCGCAGCCATTCGGCCCAACCACGCCCACGAGCTGGCCTGGCACCTGGAAATTGGTGGGATCGACGAAAGACTTAAATCCCGACAACTTGATGGAAGAGAGACGCACGTGTTTTAGAGTTCCTGGCCTATGCTGGCGGTTGAGATCGGCGAACCCGGCTCATATTCAGTTCAGATGCACCATGGCGACGGCAGTCTGGCCGCACACCGCAAAAAAAGTGGTTCATCATACCATTTCCTGATGCTTTTCTGGCCAAAAAACAGCGACATCAAGTGCCGGCCGGCACCAGCTCAAGGGGCTGGGCGTCCATCTTGCGCCAGTTTCCAGTCTTCACGGGAGAAAACGCGCTCATGGCCGGACAGCACCATGGCCAGTTTTTGCAGCCACTGCTCGGTCGGCATGGGCTCGGCCTTGAAGCTCAGCACCACCATCAGCACCAGGCTGACCAGCGCCAGCGCATGGCTGACGGCAAAATTCACGGCGCCGCGGGCATTCCACATGAAGCCCAGCGCCAGCGCCAGGCCCAGCACGCAGCCGCTGACGGCTTCCGACACGCTGTGCGCATGCACGACGACACGCGAAATGGCCACCAGCACGGCAAACGCCACGCCGACGAGCACACCGGCATGGCGCCAGCGCGGCTCGGCCCGCTGCAGCAGCACATACATCAACACGGGAAACACGGCGCCGGCGCGCATGGCGTGGCCGCTGAAACCGGTAAAATCGAGCGCGCTGCTGCCCACGCCCCAGCTCATGAAGGCCAGCTTCGACAGCACCACGAGGGCCAGGCCGCCGCCGTACCACAGGCTCCAGCTGAGCACCAGGCGCCACTGGCGCGAGACGAGCAGCCATAGGGCAATCGCCACGCCAGCCGGCCCCATGACGGACATGTCGGCCGCAAAAGAAATTCCATTCCACCAAGTCATCGTGCCTGCGCTTATTTCATGATCAGCGTGCACTATGCCATGACTCGGCCCTGTTCCGCGCGGCTTTTGCTGTGCCGCAGCAAAGAATTACATTCCATTACAATATTCCCGCGCGAAAACTATCCACTTGGCAAGTACCAGGCACGTGTCAGATATTCGTCAGACGCTTGCCCCTGGGCGGCGCAAAGTCGCGGATCGATTCGATCATGCCCACTTCCAGCGCCTGGTCGGCCGTCAGGTGCAGGTCGGAATACGCATGCACCTGCCACTGCTCTTCCGTCAGGTTGACCTGGCCGCGCAGGATGCGCTCGGTTCGCATGTCGTCGGCGCGCAAGCCCTCGACGATGATGCTGAGCGCATCGGGGCGCGAACCGGGCGAGGCGGTCGCATGCGACTTGTGCACCATGAAGCGGGCCGTGTCGCTGGCATGGCGATGCCGCCCCGACAGAAACAAGGTGACGGCGATGGACGCCACGGCGCCTGCGTTGTAGGTAATGATGTCGAACGGCAACTTGCTGAGGAAGTTGTACAGACAAATGCCATCGCTGACATAGCCGCCGTTCGACTGGATCAGGATGTGCGCGGTGGTGAGCTTGTCTTCCGTGATGTCGGCCACGGCGTTGAAGACGCGCCGCACCATGTCACTGTTGACGTCGCCCGAGAGGGTAAAGTAACCGTGCTGCTCGGTGTTGTTTTGTGTCTCGTGTTGTGTCCCGCTCTGTGTCGTGTTCATGGCAGCCACCCGCAAGAAAGCCAGGACTTCATCATAGTCCATTCCCGCGCGGCCGGGCGCCCTTTTGCAGCGGATCAGCCCCCTGCCCAGCCCCGCAAATCGGTGGGTTTGCGGCAATTTGGCAACGTCTTTACAGATTGACAGAATACCCCTGCTGACATATATTCCTCACACTTGATCGGGAGAGGGCAACCCAGCGTTGCCGCCGAAGGGGCACTACCCAAAAACTCTCAGGCAAAAGGACCGATCAGGCGGACTGAAGATGTTGCTTTGGCGACATCTTTAGCTCAACTCTGGAGAGCGGCCGCGGCTATTGCCGGCGGCCCACCGAAGGGGCGCACGGGGCAAGCCCCCCGTAATCTCTCAGGTACAAAGGACAGGGGGGTCAGTGATCACGATGGAGTGCCGTTTTGGCTCTCGATATTCTGTGTTCTGTTAACTTCCCCCTTTACCTTCGTCCCGAGGAATCCATGACGCTCAAAGCGACCCCACTCAACAACGCCCACCGTGCCCTCGGCGCCCGCATGGTCGATTTCGGCGGCTGGGACATGCCCGTCAACTACGGCTCGCAAATCGAAGAACACAACGCCGTGCGCAACGACGCCGGCATGTTCGACGTGTCGCATATGTGCGTGGTCGATATCGAAGGCCCGAACGTGCGCGCCTTCTTGCGCGGCTTGCTGGCCAATAACGTCGACAAGCTGCAAGTGTCGGGCAAGGCGCTGTACTCGTGCATGCTCAATGCCGAAGGTACCGTCATCGATGACCTGATCGTCTACTTCTTCAATGAAAACTGGTTCCGCCTCGTCGTCAACGCGGGCACGGCGGAAAAAGACGTGGCCTGGATGCAGCAGCAAAATACCGCCACCAACAGCGGCCTGACGATTACCGAACGCCGCAATGCCAACGAGCCGATGGCCCTGGTGGCCGTGCAAGGCCCGAACGCGCGCGCCAAGGTATGGCAAGTGCTGCCGGAAACGCAAGCCGCGTCGGAAGCCATCAAACCGTTCAACGTCGTCATCGTCAAGGACACCGCCTTCGGCGAAGTCATGCTGGCGCGCACCGGCTACACGGGCGAAGACGGCTTTGAAATCGGCGTATCGGCGACCCAGGTGGAAGCCCTGTGGAACGCCCTGATCGCCGCCGGCGTCAAGCCGGCCGGCCTGGGCGCGCGCGACACCCTGCGCCTGGAAGCGGGCATGAACTTGTATGGCCAGGACATGGACGAAACCGTCAACCCGCTCGACGCGGGCCTGGCGTGGACCATCGACCTGGTCAGCGAGCGCGACTTCATCGGCAAGGCCGCCCTGCTGGCCAAAGGCCAGAATGCGCAATTCGTCGGCCTGATCCTGCGCGAAAAAGGCGGCGTGCTGCGCGCCCATCAAAAAGTCATCATCGGCGGCAACGAGCAAACGGGCGAAATCACCAGCGGCACCTTCAGCCCCACCATGCAGGAAGCGATCGCCCTGGCGCGCGTACCCAACGGCGTCGCTGTAGGCGACACCGTGCACGTGGAAATCCGCGGCAAGCAACTGGCCGCCTCCGTCGTCAAGCTGCCTTTCGTGCGTAACGGTAAAATCCTGGCTGCGTAAGCGTTTAGAGCCGCCCGCAAGACCGAATAAACATAATCAATAACGAACACTTACCATCTGGAGCCACACATGAACATTCCTGCAGACCTGAAGTACACCGCATCCCACGAATGGGTACGCCTTGAAGGCGACGGCACCGTCACCGTCGGCATCACCGAATACGCGCAGGACGCCCTGGGCGACATCGTCTTCGTCGAACTGCCAACCGTGGGCAATACCTATGGCGCCGGCGACGACGCCGCCGTGGTGGAATCGGTGAAAGCCGCGAGCGACATCTACGCGCCTATCGCCGGCGAAGTCGTGGCCGTCAACGACGACGTGGTCAACTCGCCTGAGTCGATCAACGCCGACGCCTACGCCAACTGGCTGTTCAAGATCAAGCCAGCCGACGTGTCGGCCCTGGACGGCTTGCTCGACGCCGCTGCCTATGGCGCCACCACCAGCGCGTAATCGCGTTTGACTCACGGGCCGCAATTGCGGCCCGTTTGCATTTTTTCTGCGTTGCGCCCGCGCGCCGCCTCCCGGTTTTTCAGTCTTTTTTGGCCTCTATATCATGACCCGCACCAGCCTGACCCAACTCGAAGCACGCGATGCCTTCATCGCCCGCCACATCGGCCCTTCCGCCACCGAACAACAAGCCATGCTGGCAACCCTCGGCTATCCATCGCGCGCCGCGCTAATCGACGCCCTGGTACCGGCCAACATCCGCAACAAGGGCGCCCTGCCATTGGGCGCGTATTCGCAGCCGATGCCGGAACAGGAAGCCTTGTCGCGCCTGAAAGCCATCGCCGGCAAGAACCAGGTGCTCAAATCCCTGATCGGCCAGGGCTACTACAACACCTTTACGCCTGGCGTCGTGCTGCGCAACATCTTTGAAAACCCGGCCTGGTACACGGCGTACACACCTTACCAGCCGGAGATTTCGCAAGGCCGCCTGGAAGCGATTTTGAACTTCCAGCAAGTGATCACGGATTTGACCGGCATGGGCATCTCGAACGCCTCGATGCTGGACGAAGGCACGGCCGCCGCCGAAGCGATGACCCTGATCCAGCGCGTGGGCAAGTCGAAGTCGAACGTGCTGTACGTGGCCAATGACGTACTGCCGCAAACGCTGGAAGTGGTGCAGACGCGCGCCCAGCCGATCGGCATCGAGGTGCGCACGTTCGACCCGGCTGAAATCGAGTCGCTGGACGCCTGCTTCGGCGTGCTGCTGCAATACCCAGGCGTGAACGGTGTCGTGCGCGACTACCGCGCCGGCGTGGAAAAACTGCATGCGAATGGCGCCATGGTCATCGTCGCGGCCGACCTGCTGGCCCTGACCATGCTGACGCCTCCTGGCGAATGGGGCGCCGACGTCGTCGTCGGCAACAGCCAGCGCTTCGGTGTGCCGCTCGGTTTCGGCGGCCCGCACGCGGGCTATTTGTCCACGCGCGATGAATTCAAACGCAATATGTCGGGCCGCCTGGTGGGCGTGACCGTCGATGCGCAAGGCAACAAGGCATATCGCCTGGCCCTGCAAACGCGCGAACAGCACATCCGCCGCGAAAAAGCGACCTCGAACATCTGCACGGCGCAAGTGCTGCTGGCCGTGATGGCCTCGATGTACGCCGTCTACCACGGCCCCGCCGGCCTGCTGCAGATCGCCCAGCGCGTGCACCGTTTTACGGGCGTGCTGGCCGCCAACCTGAAGACGCTCGGCTACGGCGTCGTCAACGCGAGCTACTTCGACACATTGACCGTCAACGTCGCCGATGCGGCGCAACTGCACGCGACGGCCATGCACCACGGCGTCAACCTGCGCAAGATCGACGCCACCCATGTCGGCGTGTCGCTCGATGAAACCACCACGCGCGACGATATCGCGCTGCTGTGGAAGGTCTTCGCGCACGGCCTGGCCAACGCGCCTGCCGCCCCGGACCTGGACGCCGTTGAAGCGGCTGTGACCAGCGCGCTGCCGGCGAATCTGGCGCGCGAAAGCGCGTATCTGACCCACCCCGTCTTCAACAGCTACCACTCGGAACACGAAATGCTGCGCTACCTGCGCAGCCTGGCCGACAAGGACCTGGCGCTGGACCGCACCATGATCCCGCTCGGTTCGTGCACCATGAAGCTGAACGCGACGAGCGAAATGATTCCCGTCACCTGGCCGGAATTCTCGAACATCCACCCGTTCGCGCCCGATGCGCAAACGGTGGGCTACCGCGAAATGATCGCGCAGCTGGAAGAAATGCTGTGCGCGCTGACGGGCTACGCCGCTGTCTCGCTGCAGCCGAACGCCGGCTCGCAGGGTGAATACGCGGGTCTGCTGGTGATCAAGGCGTATCACGAGTCGCGCGGCGAAGGCCACCGCAACATCTGCCTGATCCCGTCGTCGGCGCACGGCACCAACCCCGCATCGGCCAATATGGTCGGCATGCAGGTGGTCGTCACCAGCTGCGACGCCAACGGCAACGTCGACCTGGCCGACCTGAAAGCGAAAGCGGAAAAGCACAGCGCCAACCTGGCTTGCGTGATGGTCACCTACCCGTCCACCCACGGCGTGTTTGAAGAAGGCATCCAGGAACTGTGCGAGATCATCCACTCGCACGGCGGCCAGGTCTACATCGACGGCGCCAACATGAACGCGCTGGTCGGCGTGGCCGCTCCCGGCTCGTTCGGCGGCGACGTCTCGCACCTGAACCTGCACAAAACCTTCTGCATCCCGCACGGCGGTGGCGGACCAGGCGTGGGCCCGATCGGCGTGGGTGCCCACCTGGCGAAATTCCTGCCAAACCAGCGTTCGAGCGGCTATCAGCGTGACGCTGCCGGCATCGGTGCCGTCAGCGCCGCACCATTCGGCTCGGCCAGCATCTTGCCGATTTCGTGGATGTATATTGCCATGATGGGCGCGGAAGGCTTGACGGCAGCGACCGAGACGGCAATCCTAGCGGCGAACTACATCGCGCGCCGCCTGGCGCCGCACTATCCCGTGCTGTACTCGGGCCACGACGGCCTGGTCGCGCACGAGTGCATCCTGGATCTGCGCCCAATCACGGACGCCACCGGCATCAGCAACGAAGATGTGGCCAAGCGTTTGATGGACTTCGGCTTCCATGCGCCGACCATGAGCTTCCCCGTGCCGGGCACCTTGATGATCGAGCCGACGGAAAGCGAATCGAAAGTGGAAATCGACCGCTTCATCGACGCCATGATCGCCATCCGCGCAGAAATCGCCAAGGTCGCCAGCGGTGAATTCGACCACGACGACAACCCGCTGAAAAACGCGCCGCACACGGCGCAGGTATTGATGTCGGACAACTGGGAACGCAAGTACAGCCGTGAAATCGCGGCCTACCCCGTCGCTTCCCTGCGCCAGCGCAAATACTGGCCACCGGTCGGCCGCGCCGACAATGTGTATGGCGACCGCAACCTGTTCTGCGGCTGCGCCCCGATCAGCTCGTACGAGGAAGAGTAAACCTGATTTGCCCGGCTAGCCGGGCAACAGGAAAACAGAACGGCAGGCCGCAAGGTCTGCCGTTTTTTTATGCGCCGCGTTACAAAGCCAGCAAGACGGCCCCTGGCAAGCCCAGCACCGTGCCCAGTATCGTCAGCAACACGACATCGCGCCGCTCGCAGCGGGTGCGGTGCGAGCTCCAGGCGGCAAACAGCAACGCGACGGCCACGCCGCTGAGCGAAATTCCCACTTCCGTCATGCCAGTTCTCCCATCATTGTTTCTTTCTTCATTGCTCTCATCCTTTTCAAATTATTGAACAAGCTACCTACCGGTAGGCAGTAAGTGTACAATAAAAAACACGGCGGCGTCCATGCCCCGTTTTTTTGATGACATGAAGGAAGCGCAATGCGGCAGCAAACCACTCTCCCCGCCGCCAGTCTTGGGCTGGCGGCCTCCCTGGCCCTGGTGGCCGTGCTCGGTCCGGCAGGCATCGACATGTACCTGGCCTCGATGCCCGCCATGGCGCGCGAGCTGCACACCTCGTATGCGAACGTGCAGCTGAGCCTGACGGTTTTCCTGCTGGCCCTGGGTGGCGGACAATTGCTGTGCGGGCCGCTGACGGACATGCTGGGCCGACGCTATCCGTTACTGGCCGGCATCGCCGTGTACATCGTGGCGGCCGTGTGGGCGTCGCAGGCGGAGCAATTGAGCACCCTGCTGCTGGCGCGCTTGCTGCAGGGCCTGGGCGCGGCGCTGACCCTGGTCGTGGTGATGAGCATGGTGCGCGACGTGGCCAATGGCGTGCAGGCGGCGCAGCTGTTTGCCCTGTTGATGACCATCGTGGGCCTGGCGCCCGTGCTGGCGCCCGCCGTGGGCGGCTTGCTCGATGCCCATTACGGCTGGCGCGCCGTGATGCTGGCCCTGGCCGCGCTGGGCGTCTTGACCCTGCTCAATAGCGCGCTGTTCCTACCGGAAACCTTGCCGCAAAAGAACCGCGTTTCGCCGAAGGGCTTACACCGCACGTATGCGCGCATCGCGCTGGACCGTGCCTTCCTGCTGCCCGCGCTGGCCCTGTCCGCCACTTTCTTCTTCCTGTTTGCCTATATCGGCGGGGCGTCGCTGGTGTATCAGCGCGATTTCGGTCTGTCCGCCGGCAGCTTCGGCCTGGTGTTCGGCGCCACGGGCGTGGCCGTGCTGCTGGGCGCCATGGCCAGCGGCCGCCTGGTGGAAAAGTATGGTGTAGTGCGCCTCTGCGTGGCAGGCAGCGCCGCCATGCTGGGCGGCGCCGTGCTGGCCCTGCTGGGCGCCTGGGCGGGCTTCGGCATCGCCGCCGTCGTGCCCGGCATGTTCGTGGCCCTGTTTGGCCTGGGTATCGCGGAAGCGGCGCTGATGGCCATGGCCATGGGTTCGCAACAGCGTGCGCTCGGTTCCACGGCGGCATTGCTGGGCGCCATCCAGATGACCTTGTCGTCGCTGGCCACGCCGCTGGCGGCCAGCCTGTCCGAATGGGGGCCATTGCCCTGGCTGCTGTTCTTGACGGTGGCCGGCCTGCTGGTATCATGGCTGACCCTGGCCACTGCGCGCGTCCATCCGGCACACGCCACCAGCCCGGGCGCGCACTGACGCCTGAACCAACCACTACCTCCTATGAAGAAACGCTCGGCCTCGGCCGATAACATCTGTGCCGTCGCCGTCGTGCACTTTTCCGAACATGGCTACGATGCCTCGTCCCTCAGCGACATCGCCGAGCAGGCGGGCATGCGCAAGGCATCGCTGTACTCGCACTTCGCCGGCAAGGACGCCCTGTTTCTCGACGTGTTTGCCGACGCGCTGGCCGAAGAGCAAGCCTTCATGGATGCCTGCTTCGCCGACGAAGCGGCACTGGCGGCACCCGGCGGCCAGCTGGCCGGCGCCCTGTACTGCGACCGCATGGCCCAGCGTTACGGGGATTCGGCCCATTTGCGCTTCCTGCTGCGCACGGCGTATTTACCGCCCGCCACCCTGCGCATCGAAGTCGGCACGGGCTACGAAGCCTTGCTGGCGCAGTTGCAGCAGCACTACATGGCCAGCCTGGGCCGCCTGGCACCCGCCCTGGCGCCACCACACATCGCCCTGTACGCGCAAGCCTACCTGGGCATCGTCGACAGCCTGCACGTGGAACTGATCTACGCGGGCGGCGCCGCCCTGCAGCAGCGCCATGCGGCGCTGTGGCAGATTCTGTCCGATTCGCTGGCGATGGCGCAAACCATCCTATAAGTTGCACGGGAAAATCTAGTATAAAAACTCCAATTGACGATGGTTTGGGAAACTCCTGTCGGCACCCACTTGTCTAACCCATTCCGGTGTTCTGATGTGCTAACTGCATCCAGATCTTCAAGTCCCCAACAACTGGCGATATTGGCTTGGCGTCATGCCCAGGGCGGCGCGCATAGCACTGCCCATGTGCGACTGATGTGCAAAGCCACTAGCGCACGCGATGTCCGCCAGCGGCCTGTCTATCTCCATTAGCATGCTTCGTGCCGCCTGCACGCGCGTTTCCACAATGTATGCATGCGGCGTCATGCCTGTCGCCTGAGTAAAGTCACGCAGGAAGCGCAGGACCGGCAAGCCTTCGTTTGCAGCCAGCTGTTCCAGGGTCAGTCCCTGCCCGAACTGGCAAGCGATCCGCTCCAACACCCGCGCCATGTCTACCCGCGCCGTGCGTGTCGGTGCCTCTTGACATCCCTGCCGTAGCGACAGCAATGCCAACGCCGAGTGTTCCAGCGCCAGTGGATCGGCCTGTGTATTCAGCATTAGCCGTCGCAGGCGTAGCGCCAGAGCGAGAGCCTGCCGGTGTCCGGCCATTTCCACGCGCCTTTCAAGAGGATTCGCCTCCGGCGCGCCGGTCAACGCGGCGCCACGCCAGCGCAGGACCAGGTACTCGCCACCTTGCGCAGATTCGGAAAAAACATCAATCCCGGCCGGCGTGCAAGCGAGCACGCCGGGCCATGTATCGAAATCGACGCGCCGGTCGGAACCTATCGCATGCACCCCCCGCTGACGCTGCAGCGACACGCCCATGCTTTGTGACTGCACGGGGTCGCGCGCGCTGTAGGGTGCGCCTGGCAAAAGCTGCAGGCACAGTCCGCCTGCTGCGTGTGTGACGACAGGCATTGCGCCACCTGTACTCTCCTTGATAAGTGGCCGTGCCATGTGAAATTTCCTGATAGATCAAAATGTTGGTAATGGAGATACTAGCCGGGCTCACAGCAGTACATCTACCACACACGACAGGAAAGCATATGCGAACAATCGGATTGATCGGCGGCATGAGCTGGGAATCCAGTGCAGAATATTACCGCATCATTAACCAGGGCGTACGCGCCCGCCTGGGGCCGCTTCGCTCTGCGCCCATATTGCTATACAGCGTTGATTTCGGCCCCGTCGCGCAAGCGCAGCATGCAGGTCGCTGGCAAGATGCCGGTACCATTCTGCGCGATGCGACGTTACGTCTGTATGCGGGGGGCGCCGACGGCATCGTGCTGTGCACCAACACAATGCATGTGCTCGCCGACGAAATCGCTTCGGCATCGCCATTGCCATTCCTGCACATAGCCGATCCCGTTGGCAGCGCGGCACAGGCGCTAGGATTGTGTACGGTCGGCCTGCTCGGCACCTCGTTTACCATGCAGCAACGCTTTCTGCGCGATCGGTTGGAACGGCACGGCCTGGAAGTCCTCGTACCACCCGATGCACAGCAAACTGCCTTGCACGACATCATTTATAGCGAACTGTGCGCCGGCATTGTGCGAACTTGCTCACGTACCGTCTTCCTGCGCGCTATCGATGCGCTGGCCGCGCGCGGAGCACAAGCCGTCGTCCTCGGCTGCACGGAAATCAGCTTGCTGCTACAGCAGGAACACAGCGACCTGCCCCTGCTCGACAGCACCCAACTACATGCACTCGCTGCAGTCGATTTCATCCTGGAAGGCGAGGCATGATGCCGCCTCGCCGCGCCGCATGGACCATGCTCCCCACGTCGCTCGTCGCCCTGTTGTCCGCCTGCGGCGGCAGCGTCGATGTAACCACGCCCCCATCCACCATTCCTTACCTGGTGTACACACATGACGCGTCCAAGCTGCTACCTGACACGGGCAGTATTAGCATTGCACCAACAGGTACACCAGCAACGATTTCGCCGCGTGGCAGCCTGACGATAGCGGCCGATGGCCGGGCAAGTTGGGGGGCTGGCCTAAACGGGGGAGTTACTGCGTACCACCATCCGCAGGCGAAGCATTTGCCTTATGCAGCCATGTTGTGCATGTCCGGCTTAGGCGGAAAGGATAACCGCAAAGCCATTCATATACTGGTGGCCGCCGTCGCTGAAGTAGTGAGTACAGCAGCCGCTTTGGCGGAGCAACGATTCGACAGCAGTTTCGACGACTGTGCAGACGACACGGCCAGCGAAAGTCTGCGCTTCGACAGCGCGGGCAACTTGCTGAGGCGCACCACGCGTCAGCCTGGTGGCCCGGGCGTGACAACTGCCTACACTGCCACCGAAGTGGACCGCATGCTGGGGAGGGACGGATTGACGGAAATAGGCATCACTACCCGGCTTCAGGCATTCCGCTTGTCCGTTGACGGCGCGCCACGCTACGTACTCGTTGAGCAACGCAGCAGCGCCGCGCAAGCAGCGGCAAGCTATCTGATTTTGTGGAAACAATAGCAATATATGGTGTCGCAAACTCTAGGCCAGCCGCAACGAAACGCCAACGTAGAGCGCAATAACGACACTGTGCGCCACGACTGGCTCAGAGCTCTAAAAATAAGTAATTTCAATGGCATTTTTTGATAAAGGAGCCCTATTATCAAATCTTCAAACTTAGGCAATAATAGAGTCATCTTTGAGCCAATTGGACAAGACTTTGTGGCGAAAGTTCAAGATCCCGTCACTCGGGTGATTATCGTGGGAGCAGGGTTTTCGGGTATTGCTGCCGCTAATTCACTGCAAACTTGCGGTGTGGAAGTGATGGTGTTGGAAGGACGTTCGCAGATCGGTGGGCGTACGCGCACGCTGCCCGCCCTGGGTGCAAGTGTAGAGGCGGGGGGCGCCTGGATTCATGCACCGATCGGTAATCCTTTGACCGACCTGGCCAACTTTCTTTCCATCGAACAACGCCGGTTTGCGCTGAGCGACATTTTTTCGGAGATGCGGCTGGCAGGCTTGCACGGGGAAGTGTTAGATACGCTGGAGCGTGATCGTGTTATGCAGCTTGCCGATGAGATTGAGACGGAACTGACGCAGTTGGCGTTTAAATATGCGCCCACACAGAACGTCGCCGACCTGCTCGAATTGCGACTACGCTCAATCACCGATCCATCTCTACGGGCGTGGGTGCGCTTTGTTGTATACACGGGGTTTCAGGCTGATTTAGCTTGTCATGCAGAAGATATTTCCATTGCCAATTACGCCTTGGATGCAGGGTTCAGCGGGGGAGATCACCGCATCGTGGGCGGTTACGGAAAAATGCTTTCCCGTCTTGCCGATGGTTTGGAAATATACTGCGACGCGCTCGTCAGTGAGGTGCGGCAAACCACTGAGGGCGTGACAGTACGCTGTACCGACGGGCGCGTAGAACGGGGGTCGCATGTGGTGATCAGTGTGCCGCTGGGCGTCCTGAAGGCTGGTGTCATCCGTTTTTCGCCGGACTTGCCAGTGGCAAAAAAGAGAGCCATCGAGCAGCTGGGTTTTGGGGCATTCGAAAAACTTATTCTCCAATTCGAGCAGGCATTTTGGAAAATTGGGAATGCTAGTCCCAGTGGTGTATTCATTCGGGATCACCCAGTTTTTCCGTACTGGATTGATGTAACCTCCACCGCCGGTCGACCGACCTTGGTCGCGCACATCGCAGGGCCGCCAGCCCTTGCATTAGCTGACTTCAGCCCCGATGCAGCGCTCGCGATGGCTTTAGCGGCACTCGCTACCGCCTTTGCTTGTGAAATACCGAGACCTACGGCCTTCCATCAGACCAATTGGTCTGGCGATCCCTGTAGTCGCGGCGCGTATACACATTTGTCTCCCGTTTCTACAATTGAGGATTTGCAGTCCCTAGGCGAACCCGTAGGTCGTATTCTCTTCGCCGGCGAGGCGACTTCCATGCAACGTTTCGGCTATGTTGACGGGGCCTACATCTCGGGTCTTCGCGAGGCACAGAGGTTGGTCAGCGCTTCTGGGGTGCAATTATCAGCAATTAAATACGATCACCAGGGATAGTGAAATGCAAAAAAACGGACTATCGGTGACAAGCGTCGGGAATCCGGTGCCTACTACCACCTTGTTCTCGGTGATTAGTACCCTTGCTAGACGTCGTCACGCTCCAATTGACAGCGCCTGTTTTCGTAGACTTTTCTCAGACTAAAAACACCCTATGAATCAACGTGTACCCGCCGCATTTTCGTGTGTTCAGGACGGCTTTGATAAAAGTCAGTTGCAAGCCAGCGGCGCCTTTGTGGAAGAATTTGAACTTAAGCCCTATGCGCCTGGCACTTTGGATGGCTTGCGATTCGCTGTCAAAGATAACATCGACATCTGTGACCGCCTGACCTCGTATGGCAGTAAACCCTGGCGTGATGTGCATCCGCCTTCAGCATTTCACGCGGTTTGTGTTGAACAGTTGTTGGCGGTCGGCGCTCACTGCGTCGGAAAAACCGTGGCCGATGAATTCACCTACAGCCTGGATGGGGAGAGTCACTTCTTTGGCACCCCATTGAATCCGCGTGCACCTGATCGAATTCCTGGGGGTTCATCTAGTGGTTCGGCATCAGCGGTCGCCTGCGAACTGGTGGATTTTGCACTTGGTACTGACTGCGGTGGATCTATTCGAGTTCCAGCCAGCCTTTGCGGAGTATTTGGGATGCGTCCAAGTTTACACCGCATTTCCGAAGCCGGCGTGCTTCCTTTTGCACCGAGTGTAAGTACCGTCGGTGTATTGGCTCGAAGTCTACCCATTCTGCGCAAAGCAATGCGCGTGCTTCTTCGCAGCCAAAATGTAACATCCCCAACGGTTAAAAATGTGTATCTATTGGAAGATGCCTTTAAGCTGGCCGATCCTGCTATCCAAGCTGCGCTATCTGAACATCTTGCTTACCTGCGCAACCGCACTGACATCACCGTTTCTTCGATTACGCTGCGCGACATAACAGGGCTGGACCTGGACTTGATGTCATGCAACAGGAAAGCGCTACGCGTTCTGCAGACGGTAGAGGTGGGCAATGCGATAGGTGGCTGGATTCGTGCAAATCAACCCGAGCTAGGACCAAATTTCCAGGCTGGATATCGGAATGTCGAAGACTATGATCGCAGTACCCTGAGTGACGGCTTGAACCTGTGCGAGAACCTCTATACCCGAATCGCTGCTTTCACTAAGCCGGGCGATGTTTTCTGTTACCCCACTGCACCAGTATTGGCACCGAAGAAGGGCACATTAACTGGCGACAACCTTCCCGCCGTTCTCGACTATTACGACCGGACCATGGCCGTTACGTCCTTCGCGGGTGTTGCCAGATTGCCAGAAATAACCCTCCCGCTGGCCCAGGTCGATGGAGTTCCAATCGGTCTGTCTTTAACTGCAGGCCGCTATCAAGATGAATTTCTTCTTGATGCTAGTCAGCACTTATGGGGCGCGCACCTGGCGTCCTAATGGTTAGGCGTCAGTCGCGTATTAATTTTTAGAAAAGAGAATATGAAATCAATTTTCCTCAACGGTACCGTTGGTGTCGGGAAATCAACCACCGCCGAACATTTGGGGGCATGCCTTGCCGCGCGCAGTACGCCCCATGCAGTCATTGATCTGGACAGTATTCGGCAGTACTGGCCCGCGTCGGCACGCGATCCGTTCAACCTGGAAATTGAACTATTGAACCTGGCAGCACTTGCCGCCAACTTTGAACGTGCTGGGGCGCAATACCTGGTGATAGCCGGGGTCATTGAGAACGTAAATAGCGCGGCGCGTTACCGTGCAGCCCTGCGAGGCCAGCCGGTCTTCATCTGTCGGCTCATGGCCCCATCCGAAGTGATAGGGCAGCGCTTGCAGGTACGGCATCAGAACGACTCGAAAGCGCTTCATTGGCATCTGCAACGAAGCCTTGAGCTCGATTTAATTCTTCGCGATGCACATGTGGATGACACGGTGATTGACTGCGCCGGGAGCTCGCCACATGAAATAGCAGAGAAGGTTCTTTCCGTTGTTGGCTGTGCAACAGGCGCAGCCCTACCAGCCGACAATCAGATACGCTTCAGTTAGAAGAAACAACTTATGAAATCACATACCACCGATCGGCTCATACTACGTCCATGGACGCTAGATGATGTAGAGTTCGTTTTCGACATGTATTCTCGATGGGAGGTCCAACGCTTCATCGGATTCTCCCCTCGATTACTGGCATGCCGAGCAGAGGCTGAGGAAAAAATCCTTCAGTGGCAAAGTCTAAGGCATGAGATCAACGGTTTCTGGGCCATCACATCCAAAGAATCAGGAGCCTTGCTTGGTAACGTATTTTTAAAGCCGATTCCATTTTCATTCAAAAACAATGCATCATGCTCACCCGACGACACAGAAATTGGATGGCATCTTTACCCAAAAGCATGGGGCAAGGGCTTTGCATCCGAAAGTGCGGCAGCACTACTACAGCATGCATTCGGTGAAGGTCTTGAACGAGTGGTCGCCGTCACCTATCCTGAGAATGTTGCGTCTGTCGGCGTATGTGAACGAATCGGCATGCGCTACGAGGGATTGAGTTCAGCGTATTACAACGCGACGGTCAAGCTGTTTACGGCAATGAAGCCCGCGCTGTGATCTGCCCGGAAGTATTTCAGACCAACTGAAGAGCCGTATGCATTGCTTTGTCATACAATTACCCCGCAAATCTGCAGCCACATAATCCGCAAACTTTCAGTCTTTCGATGACGACTTCAACAGAGTTATATCATCAGCGGCAATGCAGGTCCTGGTAAAGCTCGCTGGCATAC
Source organism: Janthinobacterium sp. SUN073 (assembly GCF_030397665.1). Lineage (GTDB taxonomy): Bacteria > Pseudomonadota > Gammaproteobacteria > Burkholderiales > Burkholderiaceae_D > Janthinobacterium. The sequence goes on from NZ_JAPUBT010000004.1 coordinate 56,099, forward strand.
TGGCTCCCCCTGTCCGAATGGCCGATCAATACGGGCGCCGGCCGACGCTGTTAATTGGCCATATTCAACGCATCGCAAACCAGCTTGGTTGGCATGCTTGGTGCCATGGCCCAGCCCACCACTTTGCGCGCGTACAGGTCCAGCACGGTTGCCAGATGCTGCCAGCCGGCACCGGTACGGATGTACGTGATGTCGCTGACGTATGCCAGGTTCGGCGCGCTCGGATTGCACTGCCGGTTCAGCACGTTGCTAGCCACTGGCAGGTCGTGCTTGCTGTCCGTCGTATGGACGAACTTGCGCTTCCAGACCGGATTCAAAACCTGCAGGCGCATCAAACAAACTGCGCACCTTGTAGCGCCCGATGTCGAACCCTGCGCTGGCTTTGCACCAAACCGGTTTAGCAGAACGACGCTGCGCCTCGTAAAAGCCGGATCGGCTCACGTCCAGGATGCGACAGCTGTGCCGGACTGAGATGGCCTCCTTTTGCAGCTGGCGAATGAGCGTATGGGGCACTTCATCTCGCGGGCAAAGAAGGCCGAGGCCTTTTAAAAGATGGTGACATCCTGCCGAAGTTGCTGATTTTCCAGCTCCATTTGGCGGATTCTTTGCTGCTCGGCGGTGAGCGGCTTGCCGATGCCGGGCTGCCCGTTCCGCTCGGTACTGTACTGCTGTAGCCAGCGACGGTTCGCGGTCTGGACGATGCCCATGCTTTCGCTGACGTTCTGGACGCTCTGGCCCTGCTCATTGATCAGCCGGACCACTTCCAGTTTCAGGTTCGGCTCGAAGGCTCTACGTTTTCTTGTTGTCATGCTTTTTCCTCGGATGCTAGATTTTCTACCTATCGAGGTGTCCGGGCAAATTAGTCCACACCAACATTACACTTTGGAAACCTAAGATTTCTTCAGTTGACACCCTCTCAGCACGTGCATAAGATGCCCCCATTATTCATTTACGGAGTCCCACGTGGGTACTTGTTCTAGTGACAGTAGCCGATCTTGTATCGGTGATTGCCTCGGCAGCTAAACAGCAAGCAACGCGGAACTCTCTTTCCTCCATGCCTTGCTGAGCAAGGTGCGGTGTCTCTCGCGGCCAGTCTGGCCGCGCGTCTCTCCCCCCTCTTTCCGATCGCGACCGGCTACTGACCCGGATTGCCCGCCAGCACTATTGTGTCTTGGCGGCACGCAAGTCTTGCCTGCGGCTGCGCCGCCCGTCAACACCTCGTCGTGAAAGGAAGAGCCATGAATCTCTTCACCCGCTTATTCGAATCATTTCTGCGCAAGCGCCATACGGCCGGCCATTTCCGCCGCCGCTCCATGCCGCTGGAAAACAGCACAGCCCGCCCCGTGCCCGACCATCTGGCGCGCCAGCTGCTGACCGCCGCCCACGAAGACCTGGACAGCGCCCTGAACCGCCTGCATACGCGCCTGGAAGGCTTGCGCGATGCCGAGGCGCAAGTCATCGGCGCGCAAACGGGCCCGAATGAAGTCGAGCATGAAAAACCGCTGGCCTGGTACCAGCATCTGTGGCTGTGCTACAAGAATCCGTTCAACCTGCTGCTCACCGTGCTGGCGATTGTTTCCTACCTGACGGAAGATCCGAAGGCCACCATCGTCATCGGCACCATGGTGATCCTGTCGACCCTGCTGCGCTTCGTGCAAGAAGGCCGCTCGAACCGCGCCGCCGAGCGCCTGAAAGCCATGGTCAGCAATACAGCCACCGTGCTGCGCAATGGTCAGCAGATCGAGCTGCCCATCCGCCAACTGGTGCAGGGCGACCTCATCGTGCTGTCGGCCGGCGACATGATCCCCGCCGATTGCCGATTGCTTTCCGCGAAAGACCTGTTCGTCAGCCAGGCCGCCATGACGGGCGAATCCTTGCCCGTGGAAAAGATGGCGGAACTGGCCGATGCCCATGGCAAAGACCCGATGGAGCTGGCCAATTTGCTGTTCATGGGCACGAATGTGATCTCGGGCGCGGCCACGGCGCTGGTACTGGCGACGGGCAACCGCACCTACTTCGGCACCATCGCCACGCGCGTCACGGCCACCGAGCGCACGCCGACGGCGTTTGAGGCGGGCGTGAATAGCGTCAGCTGGCTGCTGATCCGCTTCGCCCTCGTGATGGCGCCGCTGGTGTTCCTGATCAACGGCTGGACCAAGGGCGACTGGATGGAAGCGTTCCTGTTTGCCCTGTCCGTGGCCGTGGGCCTGACGCCGGAAATGCTGCCCATGATCGTCACCAGCACCCTGGCCAAGGGCGCCGTGAAACTGTCGAAAAAGAAAGTCGTCGTGAAACGCCTGGATGCGATCCAGAACTTCGGTGCCATGGATGTGCTGTGCACGGACAAGACGGGCACCTTGACGCAGGACAAGATCGTGCTGGAACGCCACACGGACGTGTTCGGCCAGCCATCCGATGAAGTGCTGCAATTCGCGTATTTGAACAGCCACTACCAGACGGGCCTGAAAAACCTGCTGGACCGCGCCGTGCTCGACCATGTGGAATTGCAGACGGAAATGCAGCTGGCCCGCGATTACGTCAAAGTCGATGAAATCCCCTTCGATTTCGTGCGCCGCCGCATGTCCGTCGTCGTTTCCGAACGCGACGATCACCATGAACTGATCTGCAAGGGCGCCGTCGAGGAAATCCTCGCCGCCTGCAGCCATTTGCGCCTGAATGGGGTGAACGTGCCGCTCGATGCCGCCCTGCTGGCGAAAGTGCTGGACACCACGCACGGCCTGAATGCGGAAGGGCTAAGAGTGGTGGCAGTGGCCGTCAAGGAAGTGCCGCCGCATAAAACCGTGTACGGCGTGGCCGATGAAACGGCGCTGACCCTGATCGGCTACGTAGCGTTTCTCGATCCACCGAAGGAATCGACGGCACCCGCCCTGCGCGCGCTGGCCGAACATGGCGTGACCGTGAAAGTCTTGACGGGTGACAACCACCTGGTGACGGCGAAGATTTGCCGCGAAGTGGGTCTGGCCGTGCACGGCGTGCTGCAAGGCCCGCAGCTGGACGAGATGGACGACGCCACTTTGGCCCGCGCGGCTGAAGAGAATACCGTGTTTGCCAAGCTCAGCCCGCTGCACAAGGAGCGCCTGGTGCGCGCCCTGCGCGGGAATGGCCATATCGTCGGCTTCATGGGCGACGGCATCAACGACGCGCCCGCCCTGCGCGCGGCCGACATCGGCATTTCCGTCGATTCGGCCGTCGATATCGCCAAAGAAGCGGCCGACATCATCCTGCTGGAAAAGAGCCTGATGGTGCTGGAAGAAGGCGTGCTGGAAGGCCGCCGTACCTTCAGCAACATGCTCAAATATATCCGCATGACGGCCAGCTCGAACTTCGGCAACGTGTTTTCCGTGCTGGTGGCCAGCGCCTTTTTGCCGTTTTTACCGATGCTGCCGCTGCACTTGCTGGTGCAAAACCTGCTGTACGACGTGTCGCAGATCGCCATTCCCTTCGACAACGTCGACGCCGAACTGATCCAGAAGCCCCTGAGCTGGAACCCGCGCGACATCGGCCGCTTCATGGTGTTTTTCGGCCCCATCAGCTCGATCTTCGACATCAGCACCTTTATCTTGATGTGGCATGTGTTTGGCGCGAATACGCCAGAACAGCAGACCCTGTTCCAGTCCGGCTGGTTCGTCGTGGGCCTGCTGACACAAACCCTGATCGTGCACCTGATCCGCACGCCCAAGCTGCCCTTCATCGACAGCATCGCCTCCGTGCCCCTGCTGGTGGCCACCACCGCCATCATGGCCGTCGGTGTGTTCCTGCCGATGGGACCGCTGGCGACCTACTTCAAGCTGCAAGCCTTGCCACTGGGCTACTTCCCCTGGCTGCTGGGCATCCTCGTCTGCTACACCATGCTGACGACGTTCATGAAACGCGTGTACCTGCGCAAATTCGGCTGGCAATAGTATGATGGAACGCTCTTTCTCCCCACAAAGGCACGCATGAGCGGTTCCCCCCTTTCCAAGCGTAATCTCGCCCTGCTGCTGTCGGCGCTGGTGTTTCCCGGCAGCGGGCATTTTGTATTCAAACGCAAGGCACGCGGCTGCCTCTTCCTCGTGCCGGCCCTGGTCGCCCTGGTGCTCGTATTGCGCCAGATCGTGGCACGGTTGGACCAAGTTATGGCACAGATCGACAGTGGCGCCCTGCCCCTCGACGTGCAGCTGATCATGGAAAAAGTCGATGCGCTGTCCGCCAACGATGGCCCCGCCATGACGCTGGCCGTGAGTGTGCTGGTGGCCTGCTGGATAGGCAGCCTGATCGACACATGGTTCCTCAAGCCATGACGGCGGAAGCGCAAGCGCGCAATGAACGCAAAAAACGCAAGGAAGCGAAGATGCAGGTACGCCGCGCGCAGCTGGCGCTCAGCCGCCAGGATCACGGCGGCCCGCAGGCCTGGCGCGGCTGGTTCGACGGTTCCGCCCACCCGAACCCGGGCAAGCTGGGCATAGGTGCCCTGCTGCTGGGGCCGCATGGCGAGCGCATCGAAGTGAGCCAGGCGGCCGGCCATGGCAGCAGCAGCGACGCGGAATATGCGGCCCTGATCGCCGTGCTGCAAGCGGCGCAGGCCGTGCGCCCGCCGCCCGGGCAACTGCTGCTGTTCGGCGACAGCCAGGTGGTGATCAATGATGTGCTGGGAACGACGCCGGTCGGCGCCAAGGGGCTGGAAATGCACAGGGCCACCGTAGTGGCCCTGCTGCAACAATTCAATGATGTGAGCTTGCGCTGGCTGCCGCGCCACAGGAATGGCGAGGCGGACCGGCTGTCGCAGCTGGCGATCGCCAGCTTCACCCCATAGGCTTCAATACCGGGGTAAGCAACTTAAGCGGCGCGGCCGATCCGCAAGGCATCTTGCGGCGTTTTGGCCGCCGGGCGTTTCATCCCCTTCAAGCCGCTGACACTGGCCTGCTGGCCATTCAATTTAAACACGCTGACGACTTGCGCCAGGTTGTGCGCCTGGTGCTGCATGGATTCGGCGGCGGCCGCCGATTCTTCCACCAGGGCAGCATTCTGTTGCGTCACGGCATCCATCTGACCGATGGCACGGTTGATCTCGTCAATGCCCACGCTTTGCTCGCTGCTGGCTGCCGTGATTTCCGTGATGATGTCGCTCACGCGCTGCACGCTGTCGACGATATCGTTCATGGTCGAACCGGCTTGCGCCACCAGCATGCTGCCCGCGTTGACTTGCTCCACGGACGCGCCGATCAGGGTCTTGATCTCTTTCGCCGCCGAAGCCGAACGCTGGGCCAGGTTGCGCACTTCGGACGCCACGACGGCAAAGCCGCGGCCCTGTTCGCCCGCGCGCGCCGCTTCCACGGCCGCATTCAGGGCCAAAATGTTGGTCTGGAAGGCGATGCCATCGATGACGGAAATGATGTCGACGATCTTGTTCGACGAGGCATTGATCGATTGCATGGTGCCCACCACTTGCGCCACCACTTCGCCGCCCTTGACGGCCACTTGCGCGGCCGACGCCGCCAATTGATTCGCCTGGCGCGCATTGTCCGCATTTTGTTTCACGGTGCTGGTCAGCTCTTCCATCGAAGACGCCGTCTCTTCCAGCGAACCGGCCTGCTCTTCCGTGCGGGAAGACAGGTCCTGGTTGCCGGCGGCAATTTGCGTCGAGGATGTCGCGATGCTGTCCGTGCCGCTGCGCACTTCGCTGACGATATTGAGCAGGCTGGTGTTCATGTCCTTCAACGCTTGCAGCAATTGCCCCGTTTCATCCTTGGCGCTGGCGTCGATCTGCGCCGTCAAGTCGCCATCGGCCACTTTGCGGGCAATCTCCACGGCCGTGCGCAGCGGGCGCACAATGCCCATCGTCAAGACCCAGGCACAGACGACGCCAAAAGCCAGCGCCAGCGCGGCCAGTGCCAGCAGCAGGTTGCGGCTGGTCTTGGCCACTTCGTCGATCTCGCGCGCGGTGGCGTCGATGCTGGCGCGCTGGTGTTCCAGCATGTTCATGATGACTTTCTGGTATTTCGTCGAGCCGGGCACGAACACGGCCTGGAAGGCCTTTTCCGCTTCTTCCGTCTGGCCGGCCGCCTTCAGCTTCGATACTTGCTCACGGGCATCCAGATACACCTTGCGCATTTCGCTGACCTGGCGGAACAGTTCCGTTTCTTGCGGGCCGGAAATCAGGGCTTCGATCTTCTTTTGCAGCTCGCCCGAGACGACGGACGACTGTTTCGCTTCTTCCGCAAAATACGGTCCCAGCGAGGTGTCGGCGCTGCGCACGATGGCCGTGGTGCGGCGGATGCCGCTGTCGATCTTGCTGTACCAGTCGGAAATATAGCGTTCCTTCGCCAGCGGCTGCTCCATCATGGTGCGCGTGGCGGTGGCCACGTCGTGCAAACGCCAGACGCTGATGCCGGTAATGACCAGGGAAAACAGTAAAATGACGGCAAAACCCAGGCCGAGACGCACACCAATACTGACGTTTCTTAACAAATTCATGTGAATATCCTAAAAAATCGGAACCAGACTATATAAAAGGAACTGAAGGCTGCGGCTGCACGGGGTAGCCGCAGCGGCATTCAGCGTGCGCCGAGGCGCAAGGTGGTTTGCGGCGCTGCCGGGCGCTTCAACGTGCTCGCGCCACTCACCTTGGCCTGCTGGCCAGTGAGCTTGAACACGCTGACGACTTGCGCCAGATTGTGCGCCTGGTGCTGCATGGATTCGGCGGCGGCAGCCGACTCTTCCACCAGGGCCGCATTTTGTTGCGTTACGGCATCCATCTGACCGATGGCGCGGTTGATCTCATCGATGCCCACACTTTGCTCGCTGCTCGCTGCCGTGATTTCCGTGATGATGTCGCTCACGCGCTGCACGCTGTCGACGATATCGTTCATGGTCGAACCGGCTTGCGCCACCAGCATGCTGCCCGCGTTGACTTGCTCCACGGACGCGCCGATCAGGGTCTTGATTTCCTTCGCTGCCGAAGCCGAACGCTGCGCCAGGTTGCGCACTTCCGAGGCCACGACGGCAAAGCCGCGGCCTTGCTCGCCCGCGCGCGCCGCTTCCACGGCCGCATTCAGGGCCAAAATGTTCGTCTGGAAGGCGATGCCATCGATGACGGAAATGATGTCGACGATCTTGTTCGAGGACGTATTAATCGATTGCATGGTGCCCACCACTTGCGCCACCACTTCGCCACCCTTGACGGCCACTTGCGCGGCCGACGCCGCCAATTGATTCGCCTGGCGCGCATTGTCCGCATTCTGTTTCACGGTCGACGTCAGCTCTTCCATCGACGACGCCGTTTCTTCCAGCGCACCGGCCTGCTCTTCCGTGCGGGAAGACAGGTCCTGGTTGCCGGCGGCAATTTGCGTCGAGGATGTCGCGATGCTGTCCGTGCCGCTGCGCACTTCGCCCACGATATTGAGCAGGCTGGTGTTCATGTCCTTCAATGCCTGCAGCAATTGCCCCGTTTCATCCTTGGCGCTGGCATCGATCTGCGCCGTCAGGTCGCCATCGGCCACCTTGCGGGCGATGTCCACGGCCGTGCGCAGCGGACGTACGATGCCCATCGTCAACAGCCAGGCGCACACGACGCCAAACGCCAGCGCCAGCGTCGACAGCAATAACAGCAAGTTGCGGCTGGTGCTGGCGATGTCATCAATCTGGCGCGCGGTGGCGTCGATGGTGGCGCGCTGGTGCTCCAGCAAGCCGTAAACCATCTTCTGGTACTTGGCGGCGGCGGGCACGAAGGTTTTTTCAAACACGTCGTTGGCGGCCTCGGACTGGGACTCGCCCTTGAGCTTGTAGACCTGGTCGCGCGAGCCGACATACACTTCGCGCAATTCCAGCAAACTGGCGAACATGGCCTGTTCTTTCGGGTCCTTGAGCAGCGCCGCGATCTTCTTTTGCAGGACAGCCGAGCTGGCGCTCGACACTTTCGACTCTTCGGCGAAGAAGCCGCTCAGCGAGGTGTCGCTGCTGCGGGCGATGGCGATCGTGCGCCGCACGGCGCTGTCGATGCGCGTATACCAGTCGGAAATATAACGTTCCTTGGCCAGCGGCTCTTCCATCATCGTGCGCGTGGCGCTGGCCACGTCATGCAGACGCCAGACACTGATGCCGGTGATGATCATGGAAAACAGCAAAATGACGGCAAAACCCAGTCCCAGACGGACCCCGATGCTGACGTTTCTTAACAAATTCATGTGACTATCCTAATATCCTGAAGAGAGGCCCTACAGCCAGCGCCTGGAACAGCATGGCGGGCGCCGCCAAATCTGTCCCGCCAAGTAAACTGGCGCACGGTTCGGTTGAACCGTGCGCCAGGAAAATGCGCTAGCGTGCTCCCTGCGGAAACGATATGCAATACTTAATGTCAATAGTTTTTGACAATATGCAGGGAAATTCTCTTCACTGCGGCATTACGCCGCCAGTTTCTCGATCAAGCCCATGTCGGCGCTGGACATCAGCTGGTCGATATCGACCAGGATCAGCATGCGCTCGTCGATGGTGCCCAGACCGATCACATATTCCGTGTTGATCGAGCGGCCCATGTCCGGCGCCGGCTTGATCTGTTCCGGCATCAGGGTCGTGACGTCGGAGACGCGATCGACGACCATGCCGACCACGCGATTGCCGATATTGAGGATGATGACGACGGTGAACTGGTCATAGCTGGGCGTACCCAGGTTGAACTTGATGCGCATGTCGACGATCGGCACGATGATGCCGCGCAAGTTGACCACGCCCTTGACGAACTCGGGCGCGTTGGCGATGCGGGTCGGCGTTTCGTAGCTGCGGATTTCGCTGACTTTCTGGATGTCGATGCCATACTCTTCCTGGCCCAGGGTAAAGGCCAGGTATTCGGCAGCCTTGGCAACGGTTGCGCCAGTGTCGCTGGAAATGGTGTTCATGATAATCCTTTCGTTAACTCGCCTGGGGCGCAGGCCAGGACACGCTGTACGCGGGCCTGGACGTGACGAGCCATCCACAATGCAATGAATGGCCGCCACCTGTATGTTTTTTGCAAATACTTTCTAGCAATTAGCTTATGTTTCTAATTTCCGTGCGGCAATGTTACCCCATGTAAATTTTACATGCACTAAAAAAGAGCGATCGCCGGGCTGATGCTTTCCCAAAGTGCACTTATGTGGCAAATGTGGCACGCCGGGGCGCCGGGCTCCCGGCCACATGTGGCGGCGTTTTATGCCACACTGGCGGCCCCTGCTTTTTACGACCTTGAACCATGCATTCTTTGCTTTCTCAATGGCGACCACGCCTGCTGGCACTGGCCACGGCCGGCTTGGGCGACGACAGCGCCCACGACATCAACCACCTGCAGCGCGTCTGGCGCAACGCCGCCGTCCTGCTGCAAGACCATGCACAGGCCGACGCCCTCACTGTGATGGCCGCCTGTTATCTGCACGACCTGGTCAACTTGCCGAAAAACCACCCAGAGCGTCACCTGGCCTCGCGCCAGGCAGCCGCGCTGGCTTGCCGCCAGCTGGCGGAACTGGATTTCCCTGCAGAAAAACTGGCTGGCGTGGCCCACGCCATCGAGACGCACAGCTTTTCCGCCAATCTGCCGCCGCACACCATCGAAGCGCGCATCGTGCAAGATGCCGACCGCATCGACGCACTGGGCGCCGTGGGACTGGCGCGCCTGTTCTATACGGCGGCGCGCATGGATAGCGCACTGGCGCATGGCGCGGACCCGCTGGCGCAGCATCGTGAACTCGATGACAAGGCCTACGCGCTCGACCATATCGTCACCAAGCTCGACAAGCTGCCCGGCAAGATGCAGACGGCGGCGGGCCGCGCGCTGGCCGAACAGCGCCTCGCCGTGCTGACGGATTTCCGCGCCGCCTTTGCCGACGAATGGGGAATGAGCGCATAACATTGGTGGCGATAGCCAGCATGGCCCATGCTGTCTATAATGCAAGCCTCAGCTATCGCGCCGCGCGCCAGCAGCATCCTGTAACGCGCCGGCGCTTTACCAACGCGCCGAAAGTATGCATGTCCGATAAAACCAGCCCCGACAGCCATTCCCCGTCATCCCCCGCCCTAAAGAGTGCCGGCAACCTCAATTTCATCCTCGTCTGCGTCTTCATCGACATGCTGGGCATCGGCCTGGTGGTGCCCGTGCTGCCCATACTGATCGGCGACTTTGTCAACGGCAAGGAGGCGCAGGCGTTCTGGTACGGCATCATGGCGGCCGTCTTCGGCTTGCTGCAGTTCATCTTCATGCCTATGCTGGGCGCCATCAGCGACCGCGTGGGACGCCGTCCCGTGCTGCTGTACTCGATGGCGGGCATGGGCATCAATTTTCTCGCCACGGGCTGGGCCCCCAACCTGGCCTGCCTGTTCATCGGCCGCATCATCGGCGGCGTCTCGTCGGCCAGCATGTCGGTCGCGTCCGCCTATGCCTCCGACATTTCCACGCACGACAATCGCGCCAAGAGCTTCGGCAAGATCGGCGCCGCCTTTGGCCTGGGCTTCATTTGCGGCCCCATGCTGGGCGGCCTGCTGGGCGAGATCAATCTGCACCTGCCGTTTTACGTGGCGGCGGGCCTGTCGGCAGCCAATTTCATCTACGGCTATTTCTGCGTGCCCGAATCGCTGCAGCCGGGTCCCCGCGCGCCATTTACCTGGGCACGCATCAATCCGTTTGCCGCCCTGCTGAAGCTGGTGCGCCGCGTGGAGATCCGCGGCCTGGTGCTGGCCTTCGGCCTGATGACGTTTGCGCAAATGATGCTCAACACCACCTGGGTGCTATATACCCATTTCCGCTTCGACTGGACGCCACGCCAGAACGGCATCGCCCTGTTCTGCGTGGGCCTGTGCGCGGCCGTGGTGCAGGCGGGCTTGCTGGGCATACTCATCAAGCGCTTCGGCGAAGTGCGCCTGTCCTTGCTGGGCATGGCTTCGGGCGCCCTCACCTACCTGCTGTACGGCCTGGCCACGCAAGGCTGGATGATGTACGCCTTGATTTTGTGCAACCTGCTGGCCTTTGCCGCCGGCCCGGCCCTGCAAGGGATCATCTCGAAGGCGTCCGCCGCCAGCGAACAGGGAGAACTGATGGGCTCCCTGCAATCGATCAGCAGCCTGGGTATCATCATCATGCCTTTGCTCGGCAGCATGATCCTCGGTGAGGTGAGCCACTTGCCGCCCCAGGACTGGCGCATCGGCAGCACCTTCTATCTGTGCGCCATCATGCAAACCCTGGGCATCCTGGTGGCCTGGCGCTACTTCAAGGCACAACGCCAGGCCAGACTTGCGGTTTCCACCACAAAGTAGTCGCCGGGATAATATTGCATTTGAGAAATAGATAGGCGAGAATGGGATAATCAAGCGGGCGTTGCCGATGCCCGCGATTCGATGGCAAGCAAGGATGGGTATGACTGACTTTTATTCCAGCGCCTGGCGCCGAACCGTAGCCCTGCTGGCGCTGGCGCTGCCGTCGCTGGCAGGCGCGCAATGCTCGCGCGACATCCAGGTACCCGTCTCGGCCATCGGCGCCAGCGTGGTGGTCAATGGCGCCAGCATCGGCGGCATCTATCCCGACTTGCTGCGCAGCATGGGCGCCAAATTGGGCTGCAATTTCATCTTCACGGCCGTGCCCCGCGCGCGCCTGGAAGCGATGTTCGAGGCGGGCAAGGCAGACTTGCTGATCCCGGCCAGCAGCACGCCGCGGCGCGACCAGCATGGCCTGTTCATCCCCATGCTGGGCAGCCGCCCCCTGCTGATCTCACTGCAAGGCGCGCGCACTCCCATCAACACCATGCAGGAACTCATCGAGCGGCGCGAATTGCGCGTGGCACTGGTGCGCGGCTACGACTATGGCGCACCATACCAGGCGCTGGCGAAGGAGCTGAGCAGCCAGGGGCGCCTGTTCTACGAAGTCGATGCGCTGTCCGTGGCGCGTCTGATGCAAAGCGGCTTCATCGATGCCACCATCATGGCGCCCACCATCCTCGCCGGCGTGGCGCAAAACGATGCGCGCGTGTACGGCCTGGCCGACCGCCTGCGCCTGGAAGCGCTGCCGGAGCTGCCGTGGGGCATGAGCGGCGTCTATGTATCGCGCAAGTCCCTGACGGCGGAAGACCAGGCCACCCTGCGCGAACTGCTGGACAAGGCGGGCCGCTCGGGCACCGTGATGGACGCCTTCCAGCGTCATCACCGCCAGGAACTGCTCTCGCTGAGCATACGTCCGCGCTAAGGCCCGCATGTCCGGTTTTGTCGTCGCCATCGTCCTGTTTGCCGCCCTGCTGCACGCCAGCTGGAATGCCATCGTCAAGTCGGGCAAGGATACTTTCCTCACGACCGTGCTGGTATCCGTCGGCGCGGCCCTGATTTCGCTGGCCGTCTTGCCCTTTGTTCATGCTCCCGCCCCCGCCAGCTGGCCCTACCTGGCCGCCTCGGCCGTGGCGCAGCTGGCGTATTACTCGCTGCTGGCGGCCGCCTACAAGGCGGGCGACATGAGCCATGCCTATCCCTTGATGCGCGGCAGCGCACCGCTGCTCGTGGCGCTGGCCAGCTGGCCGCTGATCGGCGAACGCCTGTCCGCCATGCAGATGGGCGCCGTGGCCTGCATCTGCGCGGGCATCTTCGGCCTGTATTTTGCGGCGCGCCTGCCCGCCACGGCCGGCATCGCGAAAAGCACGGGACGCGCCACCGCCTTTGCGCTGGGCAACGCCTGCGTCATCGCCAGCTATACCTTGATCGACGGCATCGGCGTGCGCCTGTCGGGCGCGCCGGCCGCCTATACGATGTGGATTTTTGTCTTGAACGGCGCGGGACTGCTGCTGTGGACCTTGCTGCGCCGCCGCGCCGGCCTGCTGGCGTATGCGCAAACGCAATGGCACCTGGCCGCGTTTGGCGGTTTTGGCACCCTCGCTTCGTATGGCCTGGCCCTGTGGGCCATGACGCAGGCACCCGTGGCCGCCATCGCGGCCCTGCGCGAGACGTCGATTCTGTTCGCTATCGCCATTGCGGCCCTGTTCCTGCGCGAAAAAATCAGCCCCCGCCGCTATCTGGCCATCAGCCTGATCGCGGCGGGAGCCATCCTGATGCGAATCGCCTAACGGGCGTCCAGCGGCGCTATCGGCAACTCGATGGCGCTGGCAGCGCCTGTCGCGTGGTACACGCGCTGCGTCGCCTTTTTATAATCGCCTGGCTGGGCCAGGAAGATGTTCGGCACGAAGGTTTGCGGATTGCGGTCATACAGGGGGAACCAGCTCGACTGCACTTGCACGGCAATGCGGTGGCCGGGCAGGAAGACGTGGTTCGCGTTCGGCAAGGCGAAACGGTAGCGCTCGACCTTGCCGGCAGGAATGGCCGTCGGGTGCTCGAAGCTGTCGCGGTAACGGCCGCGGAAGATATCCATCGCCACGCCCAGCTGATAGCCGCCCATGGCCGGCTGCGACGGCACTTCGTCCGGATACACATCGATCAGTTTCACGACCCAGTCGGCATCCGTGCCGCTGGTGGCGGCAAACAGGTTGACCATCGGCGCGCCGGCGATGCGCACGGCCGTTTTCAGCGGTTCGGAAACGTAGCTGAGCACATCCGTGCGGTCGGCATAGCCGCGCTGGTCGCTGACCAGCCATGGCTTCCACACGTCGGCGTCAATGAGGCGCACGGGACGCGCCACGAAGGGCACGGGTTTCGCCGGATCGGCCACGTATTCGTCGAAGGCGCCTTGCGCCGCATCCGCAGCGCCCGATGGCCCCGCAAAGCCCAGCTTGTAACCATCCTGCAGGTAGATCGGCGTCAGCTTGGTGTCGCAGGTGGCGCAGGCCAGCGGCCACTGCTGCAGGCGCTGCCACTGGTTCGTGCCGCTCTGGTACGACACCACGGGCGCCGTGTTCGCGTCCGGCGCACCATCCTTCAGGTATTGATTGAGGAATGGCTGCATGACTTTTTCGCGGAACTGGCGCGCCGTGTCGCCGTCAAACTTCAGGGCGCCCAGGCTGGAACCGTCATAGTTGACGCCGCTATGACGCCACGGGCCGATGGCCAGGTAATTGAGGTTGTTGTGCTTGTCACGCCCTTCCATCGCCGTGTAACTGGCGTAGGGGCCATAGATGTCTTCCTGGTCCCACTGCCCCACCACGTGCATGGTGGGCACGATCAGCGGGCGCTTCGCCAGGATTTTATCCAATGCCTGTTCCTGCCAGTAACTGTCGTAGGCCGGGTGTTCGAACAGCTTTTTCGTGTAAGTCAGCTTGTCGATGCCGAACTTCTTCGCGTAAGCACCGGCCGAGCCGATGCGCAGATACGCATCGTATTCGTCATACACGCCCAGCACGGGCGCCTCGCCGCTGTCGCGCACGCTTGTCTGCCACGCGAGGTAAGACAAGCTGGGCATGCGGAAGGCGCCGTTATGGAACCAGTCGTCGCCGCGCCAGCCATCGACCATGGCGCTCATGGGGATGGCCACCTTCAGCGCCGGATGCGGGTCAACCAGGGCCATCAGCACCGTATGCCCCTCGTACGAGGAACCCAGCATGCCCACCTTGCCATTGCTTTCCGGCACGTTCTTCACGAGCCAGTCGATGGTGTCCCACGCATCGGTCACGTTATCGACCTTGGTATGGTTCAGCGGCCCCCGCACGGGGCGCGTCATGACGTAATCGCCTTCCGAGCCATGCTTGCCGCGCACGTCCTGGAACACGCGGATATAGCCATTTTCCACCAGGGTATCGTCGCCCTGCGGCAAGGCGGCCAGCATGCTGGGGCTGGCGGCACGCTGGGCGCGGCGGGCCGCGTTGTACGGCGTGCGCGTGAGCATGATGGGCGCCCGCTTGGCGTCTTTCGGCACGACGATCACCGTGTACAGCTTGACGCCGTCGCGCATGGGGATCATCACCACGCGCTTGACGTAGTCGTTCAGGTCGGGCATCACCAGCTTGGCGCCAATATCGGGCGTCATGGGCGGCGTTTGCGCCAGCACGGGCGCAGCAAACAGGGAACTTATAACCAGGGCCAGGCCGGTGAGCCGGACGGGGGACGAAACGCGCATACTGTTCTCCAATGATTCATGCCACGCAAAAGTGGCCGAACGGCAATAGTACCCGGAAAGCAAGTTCCGCAGTAGGCCAAGCTCTGACGCAGCGCAGCAGATATATGGGCACGCAACTTGACAGAACGCGCACGAACTGCAACCATAACGCCATGAAATTTATCCCGTCACAACACGCCTGCTTGAATTGGTGGTCCCGCTCACTTTCGCGCGGCCACTCTATAGTGATGTGAATTTGATCCACGCCGCCTCGATCGGTGGCGTAACAGGCTCCAGCCTGGATCATCCCCGATGCAGGCGGCTCAAAAGGAAACTTGATGAGCTTGCCTAACACTCCCGATACCCCCGACACCGAGAACGCCCCGGCAGCACCGCTGTCCGCCGCCGCCCTCGCTTCGCAATCCGTGATCCTGACGGGCGACCGCCCGACCGGCCCCCTGCACCTGGGCCACTACGTGGGCAGCCTGCGCGACCGCGTCCGCTACCAGAACAGCTACAAGCAATTCATCATGCTGGCCGACGCGCAGGCGCTGACGGACAATATGGATGACATCGACAAGGTGCACCGCAACGTCGTCGAAGTGGCGCTCGATTACCTGGCCGTCGGCATCGATCCGACGAAAACCACGGTCTTCATCCAGTCGCAAATCCCGGAACTGGCCGAGCTGACCTTTTACTACCTGAACATCGTCACCGTGGCACGCCTCGAGCGCAACCCCACCGTCAAGGAAGAAATCCGCCTGCGCGGCTTCGAGCGCGACATCCCGGCCGGCTTTTTGACCTACCCTGCCAGCCAGGCGGCCGACATCACGGCCTTCAAGGCGGGCGTGGTGCCCGTGGGCGAAGACCAGATCCCGATGATCGAGCAAACGAATGAAATCGTGCGCCGCTTCAACCGCATGTACAACCGCGAAGTGCTGATGGAATGCAAGGCGCTGGTGCCCGACATCGGCCGCCTGCCCGGCATCGACGGCAAGGCGAAGATGAGCAAGTCGCTGGGCAACACCATCAACCTGGGCGCGACCTCGGCCGAAATCACGGCTGCCGTGAAAAAAGTCTATACGGACCCGCTGCACCTGCGCGTGGAAGACCCGGGCCACCTGGAAGGCAACATCGCGTTTACCTACCTGGACGCGTTTGACCCGGAAAAAGCGGCGCTGGCCGAAATGAAAGCCCATTATGTGCGTGGCGGCCTGGGCGACAGCATCGTCAAGAAACGCCTGGACCTGGTCTTGCAGGAAATGCTGGCGCCGATCCGCGCCCGCCGCGAAGAGTTCGCCAAAGACAAGGGACAAGTCATCCAGATGCTCAAGGAAGGCACCTTCAAGGCGCGCGAAGTGGCGGCCCGCACGGCCGATGAAGTCAAGTCGGCGCTGGGCCTGAACTACTTCTAATTACCACAGCCAATAGCAAATTGATGCGCCCTGCCGGAGTCGGGTAGAATCCCGTCTCCGCCGGGCCATTTTTTTGCCTAACCCAACAGCAGAGTCTGGGGTCGGACCCTGAGGGTCCGACCCCGGCACTTGTCTTAGGGTCACCATATATTGAAACATAGCTAATGACCGACTCCGCTATCGAACAGCTGCTGCAGCAGCATTTTTCCATCGATGCGCTGCAACAGGCCCCCGCGCCCCTGCGGCAGGCGCTGGGCATGCTGGGCGGCTGGCTGGCCGCCGAACGCGACACGGCCTATCCGCACACGCCGTATGCGGAACTGCTGACGCAACTGTCCGACACCTGCCTGCCCGCGAACGGCATGCCCGTGGTGGCATTCCTGCAAGAACTCGACGCCACCGTGCTGGCCAACACGGCCCAGCTGAACCACCCGCAATACATCGGCCACATGACGCAGGCCCTGCCCTGGATCAGCGTGCTGGCCGAGGCGTTTACGGCCACCCTGAACCAGAACCAGGTGAAGATCGAGACGGCGTATGTGTCGACCCTGATCGAAAAGCAGATCCTCGGTTGGCTGCACCGCCAGGTGTACCAGCAGGCTGATAGTGTCTACACGCAGGCGATGGCCGCCACCAGCGGCGCGCTGGGCAATGTCGTCAATGGCGGCACCATGGGCAACCTGACGGCGCTGGCCGTGGCGCTGGAGCAGCAACTGCCCGGCACGCGCAAGCGGGGCCTGTTTGCCGCCATGCAGGATTCTGGCCATGCGGGGCTGGCCGTGATCGGTTCGGCCCGCAGCCATTATTCCGTGAAAAAGGCGCTGGCGACCCTGGGCCTCGGCGAAAACGCGCTGCACCTGGTGGCCGTCGACCGCGACAACCGCATCGATGTCGCCGCGCTGGAAGCAACCATTGCCGATTTAAAACAACGCAAGATCAAGGTCATCGCCATGATCGGCATCGCCGGCACGACGGAAACGGGCGCCATCGACCCGCTGGCCGCCATGGCGGCGATTGCCGCACGCGAAAGCATCTGGTTCCACGTGGATGCCGCCTGGGGCGGCGCCCTGCTGATCGCCGAACAATACCGCACGCTGTACGACGGCATCGCCCTGGCCGACTCCGTCGTCATCGACGGGCATAAGTTGCTGTGGGTGCCGATGGCGCAAAGCATGGTGCTGTTCAAGGATAGCGCCAGCCTGAACTTACTGAAACACAACGCCAATTACATCTTGCGCGACAACTCGGGCGACCTGGGCCAGACGTCGCTGGAAGGCTCGCGCCGCTTCGATGCCTTGAAACTGTGGACCTCGTTCAAGGTGCTGGGCGTGTCCGGCTACACGACCTTGCTGCAGCAGGCGGCCACCCTGTCCGGCCAGTTGCAGCAGTTACTGGCCGACCAGCAGGATTTTGAACTCGTCACGCGCTCCGACACCTTCATTCTCACCTACCGCTACGTGCCCGCGCACTTGCGCCAGCGCATGGAAAGCTTGCTGGCCAGCGGCCAGCTGGATGCGGCAACGGAACTGAACAAGCAGCTGAACACCTTGACCGCCAAGCTGCAAAACCGGCAAAAGGCGCAGGGCCACAGCTTTGTCTCGCGCACGGTACTGGAATCGACGCGCTACCCCGGCCCGACCAATGTACTGCGCGTGGTCATGACGAATGTCAAGACGCGCCCCCACCACTTGCGCGCCATCCTGGCCGAACAGCGCACCATCGGCCAGGCGCTGGTGTCGGAACTGGGCTTGTAAGGAAACACCCACCCATCAGCCTTGACTGGATGCCCGATGCAGCGACTTAGCGCCCTCACCGACCTGTTACAGCATCTGTTGAAATGGCTGCTGCTCGCGAGCATCGTGGCCGCGCTGGCTGGGTCGGCCTCGGCCTGTTTCCTGTTCGCCCTCGACTGGGCGACGCGCACGCGCCTGGCGCACGCCTGGCTGATCTGGCTGCTGCCCGTGGCGGGCTTTGCCGTCGGCTGGCTGTATTTGCGCTATGGCAGCAGTGTCGAGGGTGGCGCGAATCTGCTCATCGATGAAATCCACGACCCGAAAAAAATCGTCCCGCTGCGCATGGCGCCGCTGGTGCTGGGCGGCACCGTCATCTCGCATCTGTTCGGCGCGTCTGTCGGGCGCGAAGGCACGGCCGTGCAGATGGGTGGCGCGCTGGCCGACCAGCTGACCCGCATGTTTCGGTTGAACAATGAAGACCGCCGCATCATCCTGATGACCGGCATCAGCGCCGGCTTTGCCTCCGTCTTCGGCACGCCGCTGGCGGGCGCCCTCTTCGGCCTGGAAGTACTGGCCATTGGCCGCCTGCGCTACGAAGCCATGCTGCCCTGCCTGGCTGCCGCCGTCATCGCCGACCAGGTGGGCTTGCTGTGGGGGCAGTTATTCAACATTCACCACACGCATTACGCCGTGCCACTGATCCCCGCCCTTTCCGCCTGGACTTTATCCGCCATGGTGATTGCGGGCGTGCTGTTCGGCGTGACGGGCAAGGTGTTTGCGCAAGCCACGCACGGCTTGAGCGCGCTGATGAAGCGCTGGATCGGCTACGCGCCGCTGCGTCCGCTGGCCGGCGGCGTCGCCGTCGCGCTGGCCGTGTGGCTGCTGGGCACCGACAAATATATCGGCCTGGGCATTCCCACCATCGTCGACGCCCTCAAGGAACCGCTGCCCGCCTGGGATTTCCTCGGCAAGATGGCGTTTACCATTGTATCCTTGGGCACCGGTTTCAAGGGCGGTGAAGTGACGCCCCTGTTCTTCATCGGCGCGACCCTGGGCAATGCGCTGGGGCCGCTGCTGCACCAACCCGTCACCCTGCTGGCCGCCATCGGTTTTGTCGCCGTCTTCGCGGGCGCCGCCAACACGCCGATCGCCTCGACCCTGATGGCGATGGAACTGTTCGGCGCCGAAATCGGCGTCTACGCGGCCATCGCCTGCGTGGTGGCCTACCTGTTTTCCGGCCACGCGGGCATTTACCGGGCGCAGCGCAGCGGCCACGCCAAGCGCCATCCGGCCAAGGATCTCGACACATGACACAGAATATCTACGACAACGACGCCTTTTTTACCGGCTACAGCCAGCTGCCCCGCTCGATTGGCGGCCTCGACAGTGCCCCCGAATGGCCAGCCCTGCGCGCCATGTTACCGGATGTGCAAGGCAAGCAGGTACTCGACCTGGGCTGCGGCTATGGCTGGTTCTGCCGTTGGGCGGCGCAAGCCGGCGCGGCACGGGTGCTGGGCGTGGATGTGTCGGAAAAGATGCTGGCGCAGGCGCGTGGCATGGGGAACCATGCGGCGGTCGAGTATGCCCGGCTGGACCTGGAACAACTGGCCTTGCCGCCCGCCAGCTACGATCTGATTTACAGTTCACTGACGTTCCACTACATCGAAGGTTTCGCCACCCTGCTGGCCGCCATCCGCCAGAGTTTAAAGCCAGGCGGCAAGCTGGTGTTTTCCATCGAGCACCCGATCTTCATGGCGCCGCGCCAGCCGGGCTGGCTGACGGATGCGCAAGGCCGCAAGCGCTGGCCCGTCGACAGTTACCAGCAGCAAGGCCCGCGCGTCTCGGACTGGCTGGCGCCGGGCGTGATCAAGCAGCACCGCACCATCGGCACGACCTTGAACGCATTGATACACGCCGGTTTCCAGCTGGAACACGTGGAAGAATGGGGGCCGACAGACGAACAGGTGGCGCAGCAGCCGGCCCTGGCGGAAGAGCGGGAACGGCCGATGCTGTTGCTGGTGGGGTGCGGCCGGCCCTAGCTCCGGGCCCGTTCAAACAATTTGCCCGCCAGCTCTTCGATATCGCCGCGCATGGCCAGCATTTCCAGCCAGCGCGCAGGAATCGCCTGCGCGCCATAATACGCGCCGGCAAGCTGGCCGACGATGGCGCCAGTGGTATCGGCATCTTCGCCCAGATTGACGGCGCGTAACACGGCCTCTTCCAGTGAGCCGGTATTGAAGAAACACCAGAGCGCCGCTTCCAGCGACTCCACGCAATAACCCGTGCCGCGTATCTGCTGCTCCGTTTTGGCGATAAAGTTACCGCTAGCCAGCTCCACCAGCCTGGGTTCGGCAGGCCGGTACGCGATACTCGCGATCAGCTCTTCTTTCGCCGTACCCGCCAGCGCGCTGCACAGCAAGGCGGCGAACAACTGGCAGCTTTCGACCGCCTCGGGTGCCGCATGGGTGGTGCGGGAACTATCGGCGGCATAGGCCACGGCCGCCTCGGTATCAGGATAAGCAAACAGCACGACCGGGGCCAGGCGCATGAGCGAACCATTGCCCGCCGTGTCAGGCGCCGTGGAACCGCTCCAGGGGTTGCCCGTTTCCTGGAAACTGGCCAGCGCGCTTCTTACCGTGCCACCGATATCGAAGCAGGTGCCCGTGGAGCTCAGATAGCCCCATTGCCACCAGTTCAGATACCGCACCATCTGGTCCGCCGGATCAAACGCCCCTTTCTGGACCAGGCTTTCGGCCAGGCACAGCGCCATTGAAGTATCGTCCGTCCATTGTCCTGGCTGCAGACCAAACGGACCGCCGCCCAACATGCCAGTCACCGGCGCAAAGCTGCCGCGCGGAGAAAACTCCACGCTCGTGCCGACGGCATCGCCACAGGCCAGCGCCAGCATGGCGCCCAAATAACGGTTGTGCAAAGTTGACGTATTCATGGTTTCCATTGACTCTTAGCTGGCCACATTGCGCGTAAAGCGCAAAGTGGATGCACCCGCATTCACGTAGGCATACGCTTGCGCGCTGCTGAAGACGAAAAAATCGCCGGTGGCCAGGTACTTGGTTCCGGCCGCCAGGACCAGCTGCAGCTCACCTTCCAGCACATACAGCATTTCGCTGAAGCCGGCCGGATCGGCTTGCGCATCATAGCGCTCGCCTGGCGCCAGGGTCCACGACCACAGTTCGACCTGGCGGCTGGCGGGCGCCGCGCCCAGCAGCACGGCCTGGCTCGCCTGCGACTCGCCTTGCCACATCAGCACGCGCAGGCTGTCGTGCGGCCGCCGCGGCGGCTGCACCAGGTCGACAAAGGCTACTTTCAAGGCGGCGGCCACGTGGTCGAGGTTGGCCAGGCTGATGTTGGTGCTGCCCGCCTCGACGCCATTGACCATGCGCCGGCTGAGTCCCGACAGGCGCGCCAGCTCTTCCTGGCTGAGGCCGGCAGCGACGCGCAAGCGCCGCAGATTTGCGGCCAGGTGTGCCAGCACGCCACCGGCCTCGGCTTGACTGCGCAATATATTGCTCCTATGATGATGGGAAATATTCTGCTCATAGCATAGCTCCCCATGAAAACACACGCAAGTCCCCCGCCCGCCCTCGGCCTGCCCGAGCTGGCCCTGATCGCCATTACCTTCATTTGGGGCGGTACTTTTCTTGTCGTGCAGCATGCCGTGACGGTCAGCGGGCCGCTGGCCTTTGTCGCCGCCCGCTTTGCCGTGGCCGCCAGCATCGGCGCCCTCGTTTGCAGGGGCCAGTTGCGCCAGTTGACGAAGACCGAATTGCTGACGGGTATGGCCATCGGCGTGAGCATCTTTGGCGGCTATGCGCTGCAAACCTATGGCTTGATGCATATCACGAGCAGTAAATCGGCCTTCATCACGGCCTTCTATGTGCCCATCGTGCCGCTGGTGCAATGGCTGGTCTTCAAGCAGCGGCCCCGCGCCGCCGTCTGGGCGGCCGTGGTGCTGGCTTTCGTCGGCTTGCTGTTGCTCACGGGAACGGATGGCTTGAACATGGGTTTGGGCAAAGGCGAGCTGATGACGGCCGTGGGCGCCATCGCGATCGCCCTGGAAATCATCCTCATCAGCCGCGTCTCGCCGCAATTGAACATCCTGCGCGTGACCATCGTGCAACTGGCGACGGCATCCCTGATCGCCCTGCTGCTGATGCCCGTCATGGGCGAAGCGCCGCCAGCCCTGAGCCAGACGTTCATCCTCAGCGTGCTGGCCCTGGGCTGCGCCAGCGCGCTGATTCAATATGTGATGAACTGGGCGCAAAAGCGCATTTCCGCCACCAAGGCCACCTTGATCTATGCGGGCGAACCTGTCTGGGCCGGCGTCATCGGGCGCATCGCCGGTGAACGCCTGCCCGCGCTGGCCATCGTGGGGGGGTATATTGATCATCGCTGCTGGCATCCTCAGCGAGTGGCGGCCGAAGCGCCTGCGTGCCGATGGCAAGGCCATCGCGCCATCAGATTAACAACGCCTAACAAAACCGTAGCGAGCGGAAGGAAGTTGTGGTTGAGAAGCGCAACTGTACGAAGGTACAGTGAGCATCGCAGACCGCAAATTACGACGCGCAGTAGGTTTTGATAGGCGTTCTAAGCCTCGGCCCGCCGCAGCGCCATATCCCCATGCAGCGCCAGCGGCACGGCCCTGGCCCAGCGGTTCGACGACAGCGAAAACGTCAGCGCGCGCACCTGGTGGTACCAGCCGGCGGGCACGTACAGCATGTCGCCCGGTTCGACGAGGCATTCGATCATGGTCGCCTGGCGCGCCAGGGGAAAACGCTCGAAGTCGGGCGCTTCCGGGTCGAACGGCGAACCGAACAGGATGGCGTTCGCCTCGCTGGGGTACAGGAAGGTGTCGTGGTGCGGCGGCGACAAAAAGATGCGCTTGCGGCCCCACACTTGCGCGAAGATATTGTCGTCGTAATCGCAATGCAAGGGCGTCACCGTGCCGGCCGGCCCCACCCAGAAGCGCGGCGGGCCCATCTTGTCGAAATACGTGGGCCAGTGGGTCAAACGGTTCAGCTCGCGCAACTCCAGGTTGCCCAGGTAAGGCGGCAGCGCGTACTTGCCCTCTGCCACCAGGTCCAGATATTGCCCCATCGACATATCCAGCATGGCGCGGTCGGCCGCAAACGCCGTGTTGATGTAGTCGCCCACCCGCGCCCGCACGGGCACGTGGCTGAACTGCTCGCGCAAGACATCGGGCGCCAGCCTGAACAAGGGCCAGCGCTGCACCAGCCCGCGCATCAGGAAGGGCAAGCCCAGCGCGGCGCGCGCGCGGAAGGCGGCGGCATCGAGCACGCCCAGGCGCGGCACCTCGCTGATGGCCTGCAAGTCACGCGCCGCCTGCTTGATGGCTACGCGCATGGCCTCGATGGAAATGACGCCGCGCACCTGCGCATCCTTGTCTTCGCGCGCCTGCTTGCGCGCGAGTGCCGCTTCGGGCGAACTGCATTCGGCTGGCGGCCTGGGCGGCAAAGCGCGCGGCGCGATGGGGGGGGCCGCAAGCTCGTGCGGCACTTCTTTTTCTACGGACATAAACCTTCTTTGCGATCAGGGCGCCGCGCGGCATGGCGCGACAGTGCGCCATTTTAAGCCAGCAAGGCCAGCATGACCTATTCCCCCGACGCATCGACACCTGACAAAACCGTCGCGAGCGGAAGGGAGAGGTGGCCGAGAAACGCAACCGCACTGAAGTGCGGTGAGCATCGCAGGCCGCCTATACCGACGCGCAGCAGATTTGGTCAGGTGTCCTCAGACCGGGGTTTTGAAGATGGGATCGACGATGAACTGCTGCGCCTTGATGCGCAAGGTGCGCTCTTCGTCCAGCTCGGCGCGCGTCTCGCCCAGCTCTTCGCGTTCCGCTTCCAGTTCCAGGCGCGCGGCCGCCAGTTCCGTTTCCACGCGCGTCAGGCTTTCCAGCTTCAGCTGGGCCTGGATCAGTTCGGCGCGCGCCGCTTCGGCAGCCTCTTCCAGGCGCGGGATGCCTTCGAGCTTGAATTGCGCCTTGGCCAGGTCCATGCGGGCCTGCTCGGCCGCCTCTTCCAGGCGTGGCAAGCCTTCCAGGCGCAGCTGCGCCTTGGCCAGGTCCGTGCGGGCCTGGTTCGCCACTTGCCGCTCGCGTTCGAGTTCCTCGCGCAAGGTTTCCAGTTCGCCCGCCTGCAGGTCGAGCAACTCTTGCTGACGCTCATTCTCGCTGGCCAGGTCCATCAATTCCTGTTGATTGTCGTTCATCTCGGCTTCATGCGCGCTGTGGCTGGCGCTTAATTCCTGTCCTACATAATCGAGGATGGCTTGCTGCAGCACGGGCGACAGTTCGGCGGCGGCAGCGATCTGGCGTTGCGCACCCGCCTTGCGGCGCAGCAAGAGCTTGCTGATGGTGCCCAGGCAGGCGCCGTTGCCCAACCGCTCGCGCAAGGCGCGCACCGTGATGGCCTGGCCTTCGCCCGCCATCGCCTCCATTGCCGCATTGATCTGTTCCGCGCTTACTTTTGCCATGTCGTCTGCTCTTGAATGTTGCCCAGGGCAATCTTGCCCAGGGGCACTATCTTATGCCAGCGGCGGCAAAGCGTAAAGTATTTCTCAATAGAGATTACAATTGCACAACGCAAGCGTGAGAAAACATGCGGCATGCGGTGTTTAGGACACCTAACAAAACCGTAGCGAGCGGATGCGAGTTGTGGCTGAGAGGCGGAGCTGTGCGGATGCACGGGGCCGCCGAGGCAGTGAGCATCGGAGGCCGCAAATCGCGACGCGCAGTAGGTTTTGATAGGTGTTACTCTTCGAGCAGGCCATTTTCCGTCAGCATGTCCTGCACCAACTCCAGTCGCAGCACGGGATTATCCTGGCTCAGCAGCAATTGCTTTTGCATGGCGCTCAGGGACAGCAGCTCGCACCAGCGGTTCGCCACCCAGCCGCACTCGTCGAGGCGGAAAGGCGGCTGCAATGGCATTTGCTCGGGCGGGATCTTTTGCTCCTGCAAGGTGCGGATCAGCGCGCCGAGCGCGTCGGCGACGTTCTGCTGCTCCTGGGGAATGGGAATGGTCTTATCGGGCGGCAAGGTTTCGACCTGCGCCATCCACAAGCCGTGCTTGAGCTGCTCGCTGGAAAGGATGTGAAAGCGCTGCAGGCCCATGCATTTGATTTGCAGCAAGCCCGACAGGGGCGCGGCCCAGTCGATGACGCGCGCCAGGGTGCCCACGGGCGCCAGAGTTTCCTGCTGGCCCGGCTTGCGCACTTCCGCACCGTCCAGCAGTTGTACCACGCCGAATGGCTGCTCGCCCATGATGCACTTGCGTATCATGTCCAGGTAGCGTACCTCGAAGATCTGCAGGGGCAGATAGCCATCGGGATACAGCACCGTATTGAGCGGGAACAAAGGTATCGAGGTCATAGGCGCATGATGGCACGAATGCCATATCCGTGCTGCGCGCTTGCCTTGTCAGCCTAACTGCGCCGATTACTTGTAAAAGCGCCTTTTCTTGGCTCGCTCGGCCGCTTTCGGCGCCAGCACCTTGACGGCCTTCTTCTGGATGGTGCCGCCGGCGGACGTGCCCGGCACGCGGTGCTCGGCCTCGAAACCGGGCTCCTCGTTGCGTTTGAGGGTTTGCCGCGTCAACGCTTCCACGGCCGACAGCAATTCCACCTCGTCGGCACAGACGAGCGAGATCGCTTCGCCCGAAGCGCCCGCGCGGCCCGTGCGGCCGATGCGGTGGATATAGTCTTCGGCGACCGTCGGCAAGTCGAAATTGACGACGACGGGCAATTGATCGATGTCCAGGCCACGGGCGGCCACGTCGGTGGCCACCAGCACCTGCACCTCGGCAGATTTGAAACGGGCCAGCGCGCGCAGGCGGTTCGGCTGCGTCTTGTCGCCGTGGATGGAATCGGCGCGCACGCCCTGCTCCAGCAAGGTATTCACCAGCAGTTCGACGCCCTTGCGCGTCTTGACGAAGACCAATACCTGGCCCCAGCGCTTTTTCTTCAACAAGTGCAAAAACAGTTCCGGCTTACGTTTCTTGTCGCACACGATGACCGACTGTTTCACCGCCTTGACCGTGCTGTTGCGCGCGCTCACCTCCACCGAGACGGGGTCTTTCAGCATGGTTTTCGCCATGGCGCGGATGGCGTCCGAAAAGGTGGCCGAGAACAACAGAGTCTGGCGCTGCTTGGGCATGCTCATCAGCAATATATCGAGCTCGCGCTCGAAGCCCAGGTCCAGCATGCGGTCCGCCTCGTCCAGCACCAGGGTTTGCACTTGCTCGAACTTGACGGCGCCCTGCGTCTGCAAGTCCAGCAAGCGGCCCGGCGTGGCCACCAGCACGTCGAGGCCCTTACGCAGTTTGCTGATCTGCGGCTCGATGGGCACACCGCCGTAGGCGACAAAGCTGCGCAGCGGCAGGTTGCCGCCATAGCTGCGGAAACTGGCATAGACCTGCTCGGCCAGTTCGCGCGTGGGCACCAGCACCAGCACGCGCACGCACTGGGGCGCCACCACGCCTTCCAGGGTCAGGCGCTGCAGCAAGGGCACGGCAAAGCCGGCCGTCTTGCCCGTGCCCGTCTGGGCGGCGGCCATCAGGTCACGGCCGGCCAGCACGGCAGGAATCGCTTGCGCCTGCACGGGCGTGGGCTTGGCATAGCCGAGCTCATCGAGTTTGCGGACCAGGGGATCGATCAGGCCGAGGGAGGAAAACGTCATGGGGAAGCAATCTTGGCAAAGTAAAAGGTGGCGCGCACGGATTGGCCGTGCGCGCAATTGCCGAGATTATAGGCCAGCGGAGATGCCGGCCGGGGTTTTCAGTACGAGAACGTCACGATCAGAACTTCATTTCCAGGGTCGCGCGCGCCTGCGGCGAACTCGGTGAAATGCTGTTGCGCACGATGGTGCCGCTGGCGTCCGCATACGTGGTGGTGCTTTCGAAGTCTTGCGCCAGCAGGTTCGACACGGCCAGGCGCAACTGGTTCTTCGCATCGAATTTCCACAGCGCATAAATGTCTAGGTCGCGCCGCGGCGACGTGTAGGCGCTCTGGCGTTCGGTGATGCGCACCGGGCCGCCATTGCGGAAATTGAAGCTGCCGCCCGTGGTCAGCATGCCGTCCGGCGTCTTGTAGTCGAGACCGAAGTTGCCGCTGACGGGCGTTTGCTGGTCGAGCCGATTGTTTGGCCCCGGCACCTGCTCTACCTGCGACCAGTTGCGGCTGATACTGGCGCGCAAGTCGATGGCCGGCACGGGCGCGGACAATACGGCGCGCAGCGGGAACTTCGCTTCCAGTTCCAGTGTCTGCGTATTGGCGCGGCCATCGTTGACGGGCGTCGATACCCAGCGGTCATTGATGAACAGCAAGCCCTGGCGCGTATAGCCGTCGATGCGGCGGGCCGAGGCGCGCGCGCTGAGCAAGGCGCCTTCGGCCCAGTAATGTTCGTACGAGGCGTCGATGCCCAGCGCCAGTTCCGGCTTCAGATAAGGATTGCCTTCGCGGTCAGGGTCGGTCTGGCTATTGTTGGTCGAGGTATTGCGGCGCGGAATCAGGCTCGCCGTGGGCTGCGCCTTGTAGGTGCGCGTCAGGGCCAGACGTACCTGGTCACCCTTGGTATCAGGCAACTTCCACAGGGTTTGCAGCAGCGGGCTCCAGACACTGGTGCGCTGACTCACTTCGTCATAGGTATCGCCAGCGCTGCGCGTATCGATGCCTTCCCAGCGCACGCCCGCATACATGGACCAGCGCGGCGTGATTTCCCATTCATCCTGCACGTACAAAGCCAGGCGCTTGATGGTGGCGTCGAAACCCTCGTCGCTGTTGACGGGAGGGCGCGCGCCCAAGGCACCGAGTGCCACCTCGCGCTGGCGGCGCGTTTCCTCGCGCTGCGTGTAGGCGCCATCCCAGCCCATGGACAGGGCGTGACCGGGCAGCAAGGGGGAGGAATACTTGCCGGTGGAACTGACGCCGTTTTCCGTCGCCTTCACGCCCACCTGGCGTTCGAGCGCCAGGCCGCTGCCGTCGATAAAGCCCTGCTGCAGGCTGTCGGACGTGTTGCGGGCGGCCGAGGCGCCGATTTTCAGTTCCAGTTTGGCGCCGCCAGCCAGCTTGTGCAGCCACGTCAGGTCGCTGCGGCCGAAGGCATTGTGGTTGCTGGAACTGCCCGTGCTGGTGTCGTAGTCTGGGCGCAAGCCCTGCTCCGTTTCCTCGCGGCTGAAATTGCGGTGGTTCGAGCGCCCGCCATTGAAGAAGAATTGCGCCGTCAGATTGTCGCCACCGGCCAGCACCCAGTTCAGGCGCGGCGACAGATTGATGCCTTCCGGACGGCCATCGCCGGTGCCATTCGTGCGGCGCAGCAGGTTTTGCCGGCCATCGGGCGCATAGCCCAGTTCCAGCCCGGGATTGTCGTAGTGGTAATCGTAGCGGAACAGCGAGCCGGCCATGGAATACGAGAAATTGCCGTCGCGGTCAGACAGTTGCAGATTGACGCTGGGCGAGAAGCTCACGTCGCTGCCCTGTACGCCCAGCTTGAGCTCGCGCTGCGCTGTTTTGACGGCTTTTTTCAGCACTACGTTGATGGTGCCGGCGATCGATTGCGTGCTGTATTCGGCGCTGGCCGCGTGCAAAATCTCGATGCGTTCGATCACGTCGGGCGACAGGGTGTCGAGCGAGAAACCGGCCGGCGCCCGCTCGCCGTTGAGCAATATCTGCGTATAACCACTGCCCAGCCCGCGCATGCGGATTTCGCCGCCCGAGCGCCCGGCCGCGCCGGACACGGTGATGCCGGGCAAGCGCTTGAGCACGTCGGTGACATTCGTGTCGCCATACTTGAGGATTTCTTCGCTGCTGACAATCATCTTGCTGGCCGTATCGTCGCGGCGCGGGTCATAGCCGCTGCCCTTGACTTCGACGCTCTGCATGGCGGGCGCGGCTGGCTTTTCAGCCTTCAGCGGCGCAGAGGTGGCAGCAGCGGCGTCGGCGGCTGGCGCTTCGGATTGCCGGGCCTGGGCATTCCAGGCAAGTAAAACGGCGGAACAAAGGACGGTAAGGCGAAGGCAACGGCGTGGCATCATGAGCTGGCTGAAAAAAGTTGGCTGAATAAAAATGGCTAAATGCTAAAAAACAGGCCGCTGTATTGTGCTGTAATTTTTTCCGAGTGGCACAGTTTCCTGAAAATATTTCCTATAGCAAATTAAATTCGGTGGCAGACTGCGATACGCACCCTTGCATACGGCATTATCATTGCGCGCCACATCGCCGCTATAATGCGTTTTCGCCATTATTCCGATCACCCCGTCAAAGGCTTCCCATCGTGTCTGACCGTCTTGCCGTTTTGCCTCAATATCTGCTGCCCAAGGGGGCGTTGACCAACTTTGCCGGACGCATCGCCGGCGCCAAGGGCGGCGCCATGACCACGCGTTTGATCCGCTGGTTCGTCGGCCGCTACAACGTCAACATGGATGAGGCGCTGGACCCGGACATCACGCACTACACGAGTTTCAACGACTTTTTCACGCGCGCGCTGCGCCCCGATGCCCGTCCGCTGGCGCAGGCCGACTACGTCTGCCCCGTCGATGGCCGCATCAGCCAGTTCGGCAGCATCGACAAGGACCAGATCTTCCAGGCCAAGGGCCACAACTTCAGCACCACGGCCCTGGTGGGCGGCGATGCGGCCCTGGCGGCCCAGTTCGAACACGGCAGCTTCGCCAACCTGTACCTGAGCCCGCGCGACTACCACCGCATCCACATGCCGTGCGATGGCCGCTTGACGCGCATGATTTATGTCCCTGGTGAATTGTTCTCCGTCAACCCCACGACGGCGCGCGGCATTCCCGGCCTGTTCGCCCGCAACGAGCGCGTCGTCTGCGTGTTCGACACGGCCAACGGCCCCTTCGTCATGACCCTGGTGGGCGCCACCATCGTCGGCAGCATGGCTACCGTCTGGCACGGCGTCGTCAACCCGCCCCGCACGGGTAAAATCCGCGACTGGAGCTATGCGAACGACAATGTGGTGTTGAAACAGGGCGAAGAGCTGGGCCGCTTCCTGCTCGGTTCCACCGTCGTCATGCTGTTCCCGAAAGGCACAATCAATTTCAACGCCAACTGGCAACCAGCCGGCCCCGTGCAGCTGGGCGAAGTCATGGGCAACGTGCCCAAGTAAGTAAGCCAGCGGAATGCGCGCCTACACGGGCGCATCCGTTTGGTACATTTCCTCCATCAGGTCGAGAAACGCGCGCGTCTTGGCCGGCATCAGCCGCCGGCCGGGAAACACGGCCCAGCCCGTGACTAGCGGGAAACTCCACTCCGGCAGCACGCGCACCAGTTCCCCCGTCTCCACATAGGTCTTGGCAAAGCGATCCGTGCTGGCCGCGATGCCCACGCCCGTGCAGGCCATGCGCACCAGCAATTCCGGCGAATTGGCCAGCAGGCGCACGGGCAAATCGCGCTCCCACGTCGTCTTGCCACGGATCAAAGTCCAGTGCACGAGGCCATGCACGGCGCGGGGCAAGCTGAGCAAATCGTGGCCATACAGATCGTCGGGATGTTCGGGCAAGCCGTGCACGCTCGTGTATTGCGGCGAGGCATACAGGGCCAGGGTACTGAAGGCCACGCGGCGCGCGGCCAGGCTGGCATCGTCGGGCAAGTTGCCCATGCGGATGGCCAGGTCAAAATTTTCTTCCAGCAAATCCACCCGGCGCGCCGACAAGTCCAGCTCCAGCGAAATGGCCGGGTAGCGGCGCACGAACTCGGCCAGCACCTGGCGCATCAGCGCGTCGCCGAAGTCGGCCGGCATGGAAATGCGCAGCAAACCGCTGGGCCCCGCCTGGCGGTGCTGGGCCAGCGCGCCGGCCGCCTCCGTTTCTTCCACCACCTTGCGCGCGTGCTCGAGCAGGCTGGCGCCGAACTCCGTCAGCGCCAGCTTGCGCGTGGTGCGCAGCAGCAGCCGTTCACCCAATTTCGCTTCCAGCAGCGAGATGCGGCGCGACAGGGTCGACTTGGGCAAGTCCACGCGCTGGGCGGCACGCGAAAAACTGCCGCACTCGACGACGCGCGCGAACAGCAGCAAATCTCCGGGATCGATATCCATGAGTTTGTTCCATGAGTGGATTAATGTTATCCATTTTAACGGCTTCCGCATCAATTTTGGAATTGCTATAGTTCATCCATCGCAAGACACCTCACACGGAGAAACAAGATGAACATCCTGCAAATCAATTCCAGCGCACGCAGCACCGGTTCCGCCTCGACCCGTTTGGCTGACGCCATCGTTGCCCGCGTACAAGCGGCCAACCCTGGCGCCGCCCTGGTCCGCCGCGACCTGGCCGCTGCACCGCACCCCGTGCTCGACGAGCCGACCCTGCAAGCGCTGTTCACGCCAGCGGACAAGCGCACGCCGGAGCAAGCGGCCCGCATCGCCCTGGACGACGCCCTGATTGCGCAAGTGCAAGCGGCGGACGTGATCGTCATCGGCGCACCGATGTACAACTTCGGCATCACCGTGCAACTGAAAAGCTGGTTCGACGCGATTGCCCGCGCCAACGTCACCTTCAAGTACACGGAAAACGGCCCCGTGGGCCTCTTGACCGGCAAGAAAGTCTACGTGGGCCTGTCCCGCGGCGGCTTGCACCGCGATAGCGCCAACGATAGCCAGGTGCCTTACCTGAACACCATGTTCGGTTTCCTGGGCCTGACGGACGTGCAATACGTGTATTCGGAAGGCATGGGCATGGGCCCGGAAGCCGTGGCCAAGGCGCAAGCGCAAGCGGACGCCGAGATCAACGCGATTCTGGTGTAATTCCCAGCAGTGAAAGGGGCGGCGCACTGGCGCCGTCCTGGCCTAGAGGAGAGAACAATGAGCGACATCACCACCGTCAACAAGCCACGCGGCGTCGAGCGCGTGATCGCCGGCCAGGCCGTCATGGACGGCGCCGGCGTGAAGATCAACCGCGTGCTGACGCAGCAGCTGCAGCGCCGTCTCGACCCGTTTTTGATGCTCGACAACTTTGCCAGCGACAAGCCGAACGACTATATCGCCGGCTTCCCCGAGCATCCGCACCGCGGCTTCGAGACGGTCTCGTACATGATCACGGGGCGCATGCGCCACAAGGATAGCGCGGGCCACGAAGGCTTGCTGACCTCGGGCGGCGTGCAATGGATGACGGCCGGCAGCGGCGTGATCCACTCGGAAATGCCGGAACAGGAAGAAGGCGTGATGGAAGGCTTTCAGCTGTGGCTGAACCTGCCCGCGCGCGACAAGATGCGCACGCCGTGGTACCGCGATTTCACCAGCGCCGACATCCCCCGCTACACGACGGACGACGGCGTGGCCGTGCAAGTGATCGCCGGCGAGAGCCATGGCGTGACGGGCGCCGTGCAGCGCGAGCTGACGGAACCGCTGTATCTCGATATCGACTTGCCGGCCGGCAGCAGCTTCGAGCAGCCATTGCCACCAGGCCATAACGCTTTCATCTACACTTTCCGTGGCGAAGTGCAGGTGGACGGCAAGGCCGTGCCCGCCCTGCGCATGGCGATCTTCGCCAACACGCCGGGCAGCGACGGCGTACGCATCGAAGCACCGCAAGGCGGCCGCGTCATCCTCGTCGCCGGCCAGCCCTTGAACGAGCCCATCGCGCAGTATGGCCCGTTTGTCATGAATACCCAGGCGGAAGTGTTCCAGGCCGTGCAGGACTTCCGCGAAGGCAAGTTTGGCGAGACGGCAGCGCAGTAACATAGTCTGCTTCAGGAAAAACCTGCAGCGCCTCCGGGCCTGCAGGTTTTTTTACGTGCCGACTATGTTGTTGCTTTTCAATTACACTGACGGCAACCTCATTCCACAAAGCATTCCATGCAGCCGACGCACACCGAACACGACGCCACCCATTTGCACGCCCACCTGAAGGGCGACGCCAAACACACCCACTCGTTCGAGGGGCGCAGCCAGAGCATCCTCGCGTGGGCGCTGGGACTGACCCTGTCGTTTGCCGGCATTGAGGTGGCGGCCGGCTTCATGTCCAATTCGCTGGCCCTGATTTCCGACGCGGGCCACATGGTCACGGACGCGGCCGCGCTGGGCCTGGCCCTGCTGGCACAACTGATCGCGCGCCGCCCGCCCTCGCCGCGCCACTCGTTCGGCTTCGGCCGCGCCGAGGCGCTGGCCGCCTTCGTCAACGGCCTGGCCATGCTGTGCGTGGTGGGCTGGATCTGCTATGAAGCCGTGCTGCGCTTTTCCGCGCCGCAACCTGTGAAGGGCGGCATGGTCTTCATCGTCGCCTTCATCGGCCTGGCGATCAACGTGGTGGTGGCGTGGGTATTGTCGAAAGACAAGCAAAGCGTCAACACGCGCGCCGCCCTCGTGCACGTGATGGGCGATTTGCTCGGTTCGGTTGCCGCCATCATCGCCGGCGCCGTGATTTACTTCACGGGCTGGATGCAGATCGACCCGCTGCTGTCGGTGCTGGTCTCGCTGCTGATTTTAAAATCCACGTTCGGCGTGCTGCGCGAGTCCTACCACTTCCTGATGGAAGGCGTGCCCATGCACATCGACTACATCGCCGTGGGCACGGACGTGGAGCAAGTGGACGGCGTGATTGCCGTGCACGATCTGCATGTGTGGGACATGTCGCCGGGCCAGCCGGCCCTGATCGGCCACGTGGAAATCGAACACCTCGACCATTGGCCAAAGGTCTTGCGCGCGATCAAGAAGATGCTGTTGGTCAAGCATGGGATCGATCATATTACTCTGCAGCCTGAAACCGCCACGATGGCGGGACTGCATGCGGGTGACAAAACCCACTAGCAAATACTGGGGTCGTACCCTGAGGGTACGACCCCGGTCTATGCTCTTGGGGTGAACAAGATCAACTGCGTCTTGCTTCCAGCACCCCACTCACGTCTTTAATGACATTCAGCGCCTTCAACAACTGCGCCGTCGAGCTGATCTCGGCAGTAAACGTCATGCGGGCCTGCCCCTTGGCGCTTTGGGTGTTGACGCCAATGACGTTGATTTTCTCTCGCGAAAAGATTTCGGAAATGTCGCGCAGCAAGCCCTGGCGGTCGCCGGCGAGAATGAAGACGTCGACCGGATACACCGTATCGTGGCCGCCCGTGCTGCCCCACTCCGTGAAGATCACGCGTTCGGGCGACTTGGCGCGCATTTCCTCGAAATTCTTGCAGGTGGCGCGGTGGATCGACACGCCCTTGCCGCGCGTGACGAAGCCGACGATGCTGTCCGGCGGCGCCGGCTTGCAGCACTTGGCCAGCACCGTCATCAAGCCTTCTGTGCCCACCACCAGCACGCCGGACTTGGCGCCCTGCTCCACGCTGGAGGCGCGGCTTTTCCCGACCAGCACGGCGTCTTCCGGCACCACCACTTCGCCATTGTCGTGCAGCGCCTGCTCCACATGGCGCAGGCTGAATTCATCCTTGCCCACCGACAGGAACAGCTCGTCGACTTTCGCAAAGCCCAGCTTTTGCGCCAGCGCTTCCAGATTGACGGCCGTCTTGCCTTCGCGCTGCAAGGATTTCTCCACCAGCGCGCGGCCATGGGCCAGGGTTTCCTGCATGTCGATGGCGTGGAACCAGGCGCGGATCTTCGAGCGCGTGCGCGTGCTGACGGCGTAGCCGGCGCCCAGCCAGTCGCGCGACGGCCCGGCCGTACCCGGTGCGCCCTTGGCCGTGATGATTTCGCAGGTCTGGCCATTCTTTAATTGCGTATTCAGGGGCACCATGATGCCGTCGACCTTGGCGCCGCGGCAGCGGTGACCCACGTCCGTGTGCAGGTGATAGGCAAAATCGACGGGCGTGGCGCCCACGGGCAATTCCAGCACCCGCGCCTGCGGCGTCATGACGAAGATGCGGTCGTCCAGGGTGGCCGATTTGAGCTTTTCCACCCATTCGCGCTGGATTTCTTCCTGGCCCACGACGGCGTCGGCCACTTCCGTCTTCCACGCCAGCAACTGGCGCAGCCATGCGATTTTTTCGTCGTATTTCTGGCCGGCAAAGTTCGAGCCGCCCTCTTCCTTGTAGCGCCAGTGCGCGGCCACGCCGTATTCGGCAAAGCTGTGCATTTCATTCGTGCGGATTTGCACTTCCAGCGGGCGGCCATCCTCGGCCGTCACCACCGTGTGCAGCGACTGATACCCATTCGGTTTCGGCCGCGAAATGTAATCGTCGAATTCTTTCGGGATGGGGGTCCAGATATTGTGAACCACGCCCAGTACCGTATAGCAAGTTTTCACGTCGGAAACGATGACGCGGAAGGCGCGCACATCGTACAGGGCCGTGAAATCGAGTTCCTTGCCGCGCATCTTGTTCCAGATGCTGTAAATGTGTTTCGGGCGGCCAAATACTTCCGCCTGGATACCGGCCGAAGCCAGTTCCGTCTGCAGGCGCAGAATCGCCGAGGAAACAAAGCCCTCGCGCATCATGCGCTTTTCTTCCAGCATCTTGGCGATGCGTTTATACGCTTCCGGTTCGATGAAACGGAACGACAAGTCTTCCAGTTCCCATTTCAGCTGCCAGATGCCGAGGCGGTTGGCCAGCGGCGCGTACAAATCCAGCGTTTCCTTGCCGTACTCGCGCGTCATTTCGTTGAACAGCTTTAATTCGGCGAAATAGCGCAAGGTCGTCACGCAAGCGGCCAGACGCACCAGCACGACACGCATGTCGGAAGCCATCGCCAGCAGCATCTTGCGCAAGGTTTCCACCTGGGCCACGGCTTGCTGCGCCGCATTCTTGCCGCGACCGGCAGCGCTGCCGTGCTGCGCCTGGGTCAGCGCGCGCAAACGGATCAGCTGGCGCACGCCTGTCGCCAGGTCGCACACCTGCTTGCCGAAGCGCGGCTCGATATCGGCCGCCGTATCGGGGTCCAGCAGGGTCAGCTCGAACATCAGGCCGGCGATGCGCGTTTCCGCATCGCTGCGCAGAAAAGCCAGGGTGGTGGCCACGCCGATGGCGAATTCCAGCGCAGAACGGCCGGCAAAGGTCTGCTTGTCGCCATACGCTTCGGTGGCATACGCGAACGCGTCCAGCACGCGCGCGCTGTCCGGCGCACTCAAGCCCTCTACCAGTTGTTCCGAGGTGATGCTATTCGGGGCCGAGATGGAAACCATGTAATACCTTATAAACTGAATAACTGAATAACCTAGCGCTCTGCAGCGATGATGACGATTTCAACCAGGCATGCCGGATTGGCCAGCTTCGCCTCCACGGTGGCGCGCGGCGGAGTATGGCTTGACGCGACCCAGTCATCCCATACTTCATTCATGCCGTCAAAGTCTTTCATGTCGGCGATGTAGATCTGGCACGACAGGATGCAAGTCTTGTCGCTGCCCGCTTCCGCCAGCAAACGGTCGACATGGCCGAGCACTTCGCGCGTCTGGCCGACGATATCTTGCGTGGTGTCTTCGGCGATCTGGCCAGCCAGGTAGATGGTGTTGTTGTGTATGGCTACTTCGGAGAGGCGTTTGCCTACGTGCAGTCGTGTAATTTCCATGCTTCTTCTTTCGGTTGTTTCAAAATCTGTACAGCGGTGTTGCTTGTTGCCTGGTTACCTGCCCAGCAAAAACTTGCGCGCGATGGCGATCTGGTCGTCGTGGACAAAAGTCGGCGCATGGCCCACGCCGGCGATTTCCACCAGTTGCGCCTTCGGGCCGCGGCCCAGCATGATCTGCGCCGTCGCGTGCGACAGCAAATCGGATTCCGACCCGCGCACCAGCAAGGTGGGGCAGCGCACGGCATCATACGCGGCCCACAGCATGGCTTCGTCGCTGGCCGCCGATTCCGGCGTGGCCGAACGGAACGGCATGGCCAGTCCCATATCATAGTGGCGGCGCCAATGGCCATCCTTATCCTGGCGTAACACATCCACTGCCAGTTTATGCCATTCCGCGTCCGTGTGCGGGCCGAAGCTGGCGGACACGTCACGCACAAACCTGGCGCCCTGCTCGAAGGTTTCGAAACGCAAGTCCTGGCCGATGTAGTCGCCGATGCGCTGCAAGGCTTCCGGCGCCAGGGTCGGGCCGATATCGTTCAACACCAGCTTGCTGATCGGGCTGTCCGGCAACGATGCCAGGCCCAGGCCGATCAGGCCGCCCATCGAGGTGCCGAACCAGTCCACCGTCTGACGCTCGCCGTTGGCCAGCACGCGCGCCAGCAGGGTCACCATGTCGCTCACATATTGCGGTACGCGGTAAAACTGCGGATTGGCCAGCCAGCCCGAACGCCCGCGTCCCACCACATCAGGGCAGATGACGCGGTAATCGCTGGCCATGGCGCGCGCCAGGTTGTCGAAGTCGTCCGCCACGCGCGTCACGCCATGGGCGCAGACGAGCACGTTCGGATTGTCGGGCGCGCCCCACTCCTTGTACGACATGGTATGCAAGCCTGCGGGGGAGATGCACTGGACGGATTTGATGCTCGCTTCGATCATGCCATTCCTTTAACACCGGAGAAAACCTACTGCGCGTCGGTGGTTGCGGCCTGCGATGCTCACCGTACCAAAGTACGGTTGCGCTTCTCGACCACAACTCCCTTCCGCTCGCTACGGTTTTGTCCGGCGTCGTTATTTGGTAGTAAAAAACAAAGAAACCGGCGATTTGCCGGCTGCCTCGCGCGCGACGCTACGGCAGTGTAGCGCAGCGCGGGCAATGCTCCAAGCGCACGGCTGAAATGCTGCGCCGCAGCACAGCACTGGCACGTTCGCCATGGCGCAATACCCGATATAGCGAAACTGCATATCTGCGGTTATCCACAATTGAGCCGGCCCGGCAATGGGCGGATGATCGCAGCATCAACCCGCAAGAGGAGACCACTCGTGAAAAAACCATTCTATAAAATCCTGTATGTCCAGGTGCTGTTCGCCATCGTGGCCGGCGTGCTGCTGGGGGTGTTCTACCCATCGAACGCCGTCGACATGAAACCGCTGGGCGACGGCTTTATCAAACTGATCAAGATGATCATCGCCCCCGTGATCTTCTGTACCGTGGTCTCCGGCATTGCCGGCATGCAGGACGTCAAGAAGATCGGCCGCGTAGGCGGCAAGGCGCTGCTGTACTTTGAAGTGGTCTCCACCTTCGCGCTGGCCATCGGCTTGCTGGTTGCCAATATCCTCAAACCGGGCGCCGGCTTCAACGCCGATCCCGCCCACCTGGACGCCAAGTCGATCGCCCAATACACGCATGCGGAAGGCTTGACGACGGTGGACTTCCTGATGAACATCATCCCGAAGACCTTTGTCGACGCCTTCGCCAAGGGCGACATCCTGCAAGTGCTGCTGATCGCCATCCTGTTCGGCTTCTCGCTGTCACTGCTGGGTGAGCGCGGCCGTCCGGTCACCAAGCTGATCGACGAGCTGTCGCATGCCATCTTCGGCATGGTCAACATCATCATGAAAGTCGCTCCGATCGGCGCATTCGGCGCGATGGCCTTTACCATCGGCAAATACGGCCTGGCTTCGCTGATCCCGCTGGCTAAACTGATGGGTTCGTTCTACCTGACCTGCTTCCTGTTCATCTTCGTCGTGCTGGGTGCCATCGCCAAGTACACGGGCTTCTCCATCGGCCGCTTCTTGCTGTACATCAAGGAAGAACTGCTGATCGTGCTGGGCACGAGTTCGTCGGAATCGGCCCTGCCGGCCCTGATGAAAAAACTCGAACGCCTGGGCTGCTCGAAACCGGTGGTCGGCCTGGTCGTGCCTACCGGCTACTCGTTCAACCTGGACGGCACCAATATCTACATGACCATGGCGGCCCTGTTCGTGGCACAAGCGACCAACACGGAACTGACCATCTGGCAGGAACTGACCATCCTCGGCGTGGCGATGCTGACCTCGAAAGGTGCGTCCGGCATCACGGGCGCCGGTTTCATCACCCTGGCCGCCACCCTGGCCGTGGTGCCGACGATTCCCGTGGCCGGCATGGCGCTGATCCTGGGCATCGACCGCTTCATGAGCGAATGCCGCGCGCTGACCAACTTCATCGGCAACGGCGTGGCCACCATCGTCGTGTCGAAATGGGAAAAAGAACTGGACATGGACAAGCTGCACAGCGAGCTGGCCCATCCCACCCACCCGACCGACGATGCCTACGTCGCACCGAGCGTGAATATCGTCAAGTAAGCGCCTCATTCACTTGAAAAGCCCCGCAGAGCGATCTGCGGGGCTTTTTGCATTGCGCGCAAGTTTCACCGCATCATCAACCAATAGTAAATCATGCATCAATATTTATCATGATGATCAATGAATCAAAAACCATTACAGTGCTGTCACCTGTTCGCCGCCAGGCTCGCGCATAATGACATTGCGTTAATGCAAGCCTGACACCGAACCATCCACCTTTTTGAATGGAGTACGTCATGTCCCTCACGCCCGCCTTCTACGCCACCTGGTCTCCACGCTTGCTGGGCCTGCTTCGCATCATCCTCGGCTTCCTCTACATCCAGCACGGCACGGCCAAACTGTTCGGCGTGCCGCACGTGGCCATGTTCGACGGCTTGCAGCTGTTTTCCCTGATGGGCGCGGCCGGCGTGCTGGAACTGGTGGGCGGCGCCCTGCTGCTGCTCGGCCTGTTCACGCGTCCTGTCGCCTTCATCCTGTCGGGCCAGATGGCCGTGGCCTATTTTCTGATGCACGCGCCAAGCGCCTTCCTGCCTATCCTGAACGGCGGCGAAATGGCCGTGATGTACTGCTTCAGCTTCCTGTACTTCGCCGCTGCGGGTGCCGGCGCCTACAGCCTGGACGACATGCGCGGCAAGGCGGGCGCATAAAAAAGGGCGGACATCGCTGTCCGCCCTTCTATTCCAGACCACAATCCGTCTATACGGCGGAAACGTCCAGCTCAGCACCCGTGGCCGCCTGCACCTGCTCCTTGGTCACGCCCGGCGCCAGTTCCACCAGCTTCAAGCCGTTTTCCGTCACGTCGATGACGCCCAGGTCGCTGATGATGACGTCCACCACGCCCACGCCCGTCAGCGGCAAGTCGCACTGTTTCAGCAATTTATGCGACGTCGTGCCATCCTTGGCCGTGGCCACGTGCTCCATCAGCACGACGACGCGCTTGACGCCGGCGACGAGATCCATCGCGCCGCCCATGCCCTTGAC
Source organism: Janthinobacterium sp. SUN073 (assembly GCF_030397665.1). GTDB lineage: Bacteria > Pseudomonadota > Gammaproteobacteria > Burkholderiales > Burkholderiaceae_D > Janthinobacterium. The sequence goes on from NZ_JAPUBT010000004.1 coordinate 96,317, forward strand.
CATCTTGCCTGGAATCATCCAGTTCGCCAGGTCACCCTTTTCCGACACTTGCATGGCGCCCAGGATGGCCAGGTTGATCTTGCCGCCGCGGATCATGCCGAACGAGTCAGCCGAGCTGAAATAGGCGGCGCCGGGCAAGGCCGTCACCGTCTGCTTGCCGGCGTTGATCAGGTCGGCATCGACTTCCGCGTCGGTGGGGAACGGGCCGATGCCCAGTAGTCCGTTTTCCGACTGCAAAAACACTTCCATATTGTCCGGCACGTAGTTCGCCACCAGGGTCGGCAAGCCGATGCCCAGGTTCACATAAAAGCCATCCTGCAATTCCTTTGCCGCGCGCGCGGCCATTTGATCTCTCGTCCAAGCCATTATCATCTCCCTCAATTTTCGTGGAACGCCTGTCCAAACCTACTGCGCGGCGCGCTTTGCGGCCTGCGATGCTCACCGTACTAAAGTACGGTTGCGCTTCTTAGCCACAAATCACTGCCGCTCGCTACGGTTTTGCCATGCGTAAATCTTCTATTTATTAGTCAGTGCGCACGGTGCGCTGCTCGATGCGTTTTTCCGGGTTCGCGTTGACCACGATGCGGTGCACGAAGATGCTGGGCGTGTGCACCTGGTCCGGGTCGATCTCGCCCACTTCGACCAGTTTTTCCACTTCGACGATGGTGATCTTGCCGGCCATGGCCACGTTCGGGTTGAAATTGCGCGCCGTCTTGCGGTAAACCAAATTGCCGGCGCGGTCGGCCATGTAGGCTTTCACCAGCGATACGTCGGCCACGAGGCTGCGTTCCATCACGTATTGTTCGCCGTCGAATTCGCGCAGTTCCTTGCCGTCGGCAACGATGGTGCCCACGCCCGTCTTGGTGAAGAAGGCGGGAATGCCGGCGCCACCGGCGCGCAGTTTCTCGGCCAGGGTGCCTTGCGGCGTGAATTCCAGTTCCAGTTCGCCGGCCAGGTACTGGCGCGCGAATTCCTTGTTTTCGCCCACGTAGGAGGCGATCATTTTCTTGATCTGGCGCGTCGTGAGCAACTGGCCCAGGCCGAAGCCGTCCACGCCGGCGTTGTTGGAAATGGCCGTCAGGCCCGTCACGCCCGAATCGCGCAAGGCACCGATCAGGGCTTCGGGAATGCCGCACAGGCCGAAGCCGCCGACGGCGATGGTCTGGCCATCTTGAACGATACCGGCCAGCGCCGAGGCGGCGTCAGGATAAACTTTATTCATGGGTGTCCCTCTATCTTTTGTTAAGCTTTGGTCTTGAGTCCATGACTCAGGCAGCGACTCAGCATAAAATACGCGAGTGGAAAGTACAATACCGTAGAACTACCGGCGCCGTGCCAGCAATCCCCCTGTGAGAGTGATACGTATCAGATGAACGCCGCGTCAGCCATCGATTATGAAAGCATCTTCCTGCACGCGCCCGTGGGCATGTGCATGTCGGAAAACCGCATCATGCGCAGCTGCAACGAGGCGCTGGCATCCATGTTCGGCTATGAGCGCGCCCAGCTCGACGACCAGTCCTTCGAAGTACTCTACCCCACGCACGACGAATTCCTGCGCACGGGTGACCGCATCATCCCCATCATGAACACCAGGGGCCGCTATTCGGACGAGCGCATCATGCGCCGCAGTAATGGTGAATTATTCTGGTGCCATGTGACGGGCCACGCCATGCTGCCGGGCCAGCCACTGGGAGCGGGCATCTGGACGTTCGAGGATGTCAGCGAGAAACGCCCCGTGACGGCCCAGTTGACCCCGCGCGAGCGCGAAATCGCCGCCCTGCTGGTGGAAGGCAAGACCAGCAAGGTCATCGCCCGCCAGATCGACCTCAGCCCCCGCACGGTGGAAATGCACCGCGCCAAGCTGATGCGCAAATTCGCCGCCGCGACCTCATCCGAGCTGGTACACAAGCTGGTGGGACTGCAACTGCAGCGTTAGAAGGTACTCATTCCACCGTCTGCAGAAATGATCGCGCCGTTGATAAAGTGCGAATCCTCGCCCGCCAGCAGCAGCAGCAGCCCGTCCAGGTCTTCCGGCTTGCCCGGGCGCTTGTTCGGCAGCATCTCGATCAGCTTCTTGCCCTGCTCGGTGGCGAAATAATCTTCATTGATCTCGGTGGAAATGTAGCCGGGGCAGATGGCGTTGGTGTTGATGCCATACTTGCCCCACTCCACGGCCATGGCGCGCGTCATGTGCACCATGCCGGCCTTGCTCATGCAATACACGCCGATCTGCGGCAGCACCTGCAAGCCCGCCATCGAGGCGATATTGATGATGCGGTGCTGTTTCTTCGGGTCGCCCTTGGCGCGCGCGATCATGCGCTTGGCCGTCTGCTGGGCCACGAAGAATGATCCGCGCAGGTTGGTGTCCATCACGAACGAGTAATCTTCGGGCGTGACGTCGACCAGGCGTTGCGTGGTGGAGACACCGGAATTGTTGACGAGGATATCGATGGGACCCGCTTCCGTTTCCGCATGCGCGATGGCCGACTTGATGCTGGCGAAGTCGGTCACGTCGAGCGACACCACGTGCGCGGCGCCGCCATCGGCTTCGATTTCGGCGCGCAATTCCTTCAGGCGCTCGGTGCGGCGCGACGCCAGCACGACCTGCGCGCCGGCCTGGGCCAGCACTTTCGCAAAGCGCGCGCCGAGGCCGCTCGATGCGCCGGTAATCAGGGCAATCTTGCCCTCGAAATTGACTTCTATGCCCACGAGCTACTCCTGTTTTATTTTAGACAACACTTTACACCGTGCCACTGGCACAGGGGCAAAATACCCTGCGTCACACTTGAGCAAAGGTAAACGCCATCATTACACAAAATGGCCGGATTTAGATTGCGGCGAGGGGCAATGTCACGCAAAATGGCGCCAAAGTTGCAATCCTCGCCAAAAACAAGCACACTCGTGCTTAAATTTATTCGAAGATTCCTCACCCACCCATTTAGTGACTAACAATCGAGACCATGACACAGCCTAATAACTTAGTTGAACAGTACGGACCGCGCGAGACCATGGAGTATGACGTGGTGATCGTCGGCGGTGGCCCCGCAGGCTTGGCGGCGGCCATCCGCCTGAAGCAGCTGGCCGCTGAAAAGAGCCAGGAAGTGTCCGTCTGCGTGCTGGAAAAAGGTGGCGAACTGGGCGCGCATATCCTGTCGGGCGCCATCATGGACCCGAAAGCTTTGAGCGAACTGATTCCGAACTGGAAAGAACTGGGCGCGCCCCTGAACACGGCAGTGACGGAAGACCGCATCCTGTTCCTGACGGAAACCAAAGCGTATAAAACGCCGAACTTCGCCGTGCCGGCCTGCTTTGAAAACCATGGCAACTACATCGTCTCGCTGGGTAATGTGGTGCGCTGGATGGGCCAGCAGGCGGAAAACCTGGGCGTGGAAATCTTCCCCGGCTTCCCTGCCGCGGAAATCCTCTACAACGACGACGGCTCCGTGAAAGGCGTGGCGACCGGCAATATGGGCGTCAAGCGCGACGGCGAACCGGGTCCCGACTTCCAGCTGGGCATGGAATTGCATGCCAAGTACACCCTGTTCGCCGAAGGCGCGCGCGGCCACCTGGGCAAGCAATTGATGGCCAAGTATGACTTGAACGCCGGCAAGGACCCGCAATCGTACGGCATCGGCATCAAGGAATTGTGGGAAATCGACCCGGCCCTGCACCAGCCGGGCCTGGTGATCCACTCGACCGGCTGGCCACTGGACGCGAAGACCTATGGCGGCTCCTTCCTGTACCACCTGGAAAACAACCAGGTGATGGTCGGCTATGTGGTGGGCCTGAACTACGAAAACCCGTACCTGTCGCCGTACGAGGAATTCCAGCGCTATAAAACGCATCCGGAAATCCGCAAATTCTTCGAAGGCGGCAAGCGCATCTCGTACGGCGCGCGCGCGATCACGGCCGGCGGCCTGCAATCGTTGCCGAAACTGGTGTTCGCCGGCGGCGCGCTGATCGGCTGCGATGCGGGCTTTTTGAACATGAGCCGCATCAAGGGCAGCCACGCGGCCATCAAGAGCGGCATGCTGGCCGCGGACGCGGCCTTCGGCGCGCTGGGCGAACAGCGCCAGCACGACGAACTGTCCAGCTACCCTGTCGCGTTTGAACAATCCTGGCTGCATGAAGAGCTGCACGTGGCGCGCAACGTCAAGCCTTGGCTGTCGAAAGGCCTGTACCTGGGCAGCGTGATGACGGCCGTCGACCAGCTCCTCTTCCGTGGCAAGGCGCCATGGACCCTGCACCACACGCATGGCGACCACGAGTGCCTGAAACCGGCGGCCCAGTCGAAAAAGATCGTGTATCCGAAACCCGATGGCAAGCTGACCTTCGACAAGATGTCGTCCGTCTTCATCTCGAACACCAACCACGCGGAAGACCAGCCGATCCACCTGACCTTGAAGAACGCCAGCGTGCCGGTCGACGTCAACCTGGCCATGTATGCGGGTCCGGAAGCGCGCTACTGTCCCGCCGGCGTGTACGAGTTCGTGAAGACCGACGACGGCGCCGAACGCCTGCAGATCAATGCGCAAAACTGCGTGCACTGCAAGACCTGCGACATCAAGGACCCGACGCAGAACATCGTGTGGGTGACGCCGGAAGGCGGCGGCGGACCGAATTATCCGAATATGTAATCCAAGTATGTAAGCTGCCTGGATAGCAATAATGACAAGGCGCGGCCCGCAAGGCGCCGCGCTTTTTTCATGGTCCGGGCATGCAATCCTGGCAAGATCCGAAAATAATTTAAAAAATTTCTCATAAGCATTTAATTTAGTTGGAGCAATGGTCGTCTTGTACTTAGGAGAGCGCAGAGTATGCTGCTCCGCACCGCAACCAACTAACTGGAGTACCTTTCATGCTGAGCCTTCACACCAATTCCGCGGCCCTGTCCGCACAAAATTCGATCTCGAAAACCCAACAATCGCTGTCGACTTCGATGACGCGCCTGTCCACCGGCTTCCGCATCAACTCGGCAATGGACGACGCTGCCGGCCTGCAAATTGCAACCCGCCTGAAAGCACAAACCAGCGGTATGGCCATGGCCATGCGCAACACGCAAAACGCCACCTCGATGATCCAGACCGCCGACGGCGCGCTGGGCGAAACCGTCAACATCCTGGTCCGCATGAAAGACCTGTCCACCCAGGCAGCTGACGGTTCGGCAACGGACAAAGATAAAACAGCTATGCAAGCCGAGTTCGACACCCTGTCGGCTGAGCTGAGCAACATCGTCGGCAATACCTCCTTCGGTGGCGCCAAGCTGATGAACAAAGTAGCGACCGCTACCGAAATCGGCAATGCCGCCGCAAATGCAGCGGGCAAACTGGCTGTGGTCAACACCGCCGCCACCGGTACCGATGCACTGGAAACCGCTGCGCTGGGCACACTGACTACGGCACAAGGCACGTTCACCGGCGCGCCAACGGGCGCCAACGGCATTGCCCTGGCAACGGCGCAAGACGCTTACAAGCTGGCACAAACCAACAACCTGGCCGCCAAGGCTGCCTCGGCTAGCGCCACTGCCTACTCGGCCGCAGCAACGGCATCGGCTGGCGGCACCAACGGCAAATTCGCCGCTGCACTGAGCTTCCAGATCGGCGCATCGACGACGGAAACCATGGGCGTGGATCTGAGCAGCCAACTGACGGCCATGCACACAGCACTGGGCGCAGCAACGGGGGAATACAATTCGTTCGGCGCACCTATCGCTGCACCAGGCACCGAACTGACACTGGCCGGTTCGGCTTCGACGACCATCGACAAACTGCAAACAGCCATCGACGCCGTCGGCTCGACCCGTTCGGCACTGGGCGCCGCTGGTAACCGTCTGGACCACGTTGCCACCAACCTGGCCAACGTCAGCACCAACACCGCCGGCGCAACGGGTCGCATCATGGATACCGACTTCGCGACCGAAAGCTCGAACATGACCGCTTCGCAAATGCTGCTGCAAGCTGGTACCGCCATGCTGAAACAAAGCAACAGCATGTCCTCGATGGTCATGTCCCTGCTGCAATAATAGTAAGCGCGTCCTGACCTGGCTCAGGTCAGGCGGACCAGAGCCAACTGCGCAAGCAGTTGGCTTTTTTTTATTCATCCCATGCGGGAGGAGCAGCAATGGCGATAGAGCGTGTGTCCGCAGGCAATCCCCTGCCCCTGATTACCCAGCGCTTCGACGTCAGCCCTGCTACGCCGATGGCACCGGGCGTGGTGCAGCCGCTGGTGCCCATCGGGCCCTACATGGCGCCCGCGCCCGACGCCGGCACCCTGCCCGCCCAGTTGCAACAGAAGGGCCAGGACAGCCTGGCATCCCTGATCAAACCGAATGCCGATGGTACGGGCGGCGCCATGCCGCGCGACAGCAGTGCCATGCAGGTCAATCAACTGTTCTTCACGCGCCAGCTGGTGTGGCAACCGCCCGACGCGGCGCAGCTGGCCGCCTCGTGGCGCGTGATGGTCAAGACGTATGGCGAGCAATATGCCGCCCTGCAGGAACAGGCGCGCGGCCAGCACGTGCCGGGTAACCTGTTCATGGCCGAGCAGCAACCGGCCCTGCTGCGCGAAGGCGCCCGTCCGCCCTTGACGGTCGACAGCGAAGCGTGGCGCTTTGCCGTGTATGGCTGGGGCGGCCAACGCCTGCTGCTGCGCGTACTGGCCAGCGACGAAGACGAAGAGGCAACGCCCAGGCGGCGCGGCAAGGTGGCGCTGCGCGTCGAACTGCTGATTGCCGGCATCGGCCGGGTGGTGATCCAGATGGAGCCGGCGGGCGACGGCGTGCTGCTGGAACTGGCGGCCGACGAGGAAGCCGCCTTGCGCCACTTGCGCCTGGCCCTGCCCGAGATTGCCGCCGCCGTGCGGCGCGCAGGCTTGCGCGTGGTGCGCTGCCGCCTGAACCGCCAGTTGCACGCGCAGCGCGTGCACGGCAACTATCCGATGCAGGCGGGCGCCGCCTCGCTGTCGCTGCCCCTGTTCCGCGCCATGGCCGAAGTGGCGCTGCTGCTGACGCAGCCGGAAGCGGAAGTGGCAGCCGATCCCGATGCGCCCGCGACTCCCCCGGCCGAAACCGAAGAGGAAACCATCTTCACCTCGAAGGAAGTGGCGGCACCGCTCGGTTACGACTATGGCGATGAGGAAGAAACGCCGCAAGGCCGCACCGTGCTGCTGCTGACCGACGGCCAGGAGCACGAGCTGCTGCCGCCCATCGACGAACAGGATTGATGCAGCAAGATTGATACAGCAGGATTGATACAGCATAAAAAAACGGCGCCCGATGCGCCGTTTCTTGTTTATTCCACCGTTTACCCCACCGTGCCGATGATGCTCACTTCGCGGTTTTCCGGGATTTCGTTATACGACAGCACATGCAGGCCCGGCGCGAACAGGCGCGCATAGCGGGCCAGCAGCGGACGGATCTGCGGCAACACCAGCAGCAGCGGCGGTGTGGCCTGCTGCTTCATCTGCTCGCGCGCCACCGGCATGTTCACCTGCAGTTGCGACAGCAGGTGCGGGTCGATCGGGTAATTATCCAGGGTCACCTTGCCCGACTGGCGCGCCTGGTTCAGCGAACCGAGCAGCATGTTTTCCAGCTCGCCGCCCAGGTTAAACGCCTGCATTTCCATCTTCTGGCCAAACAGGCCGCTGACGATCTGGCGTCGCAGCGCGCAGCGCACTTCGGCCGCCAGCAGGATCGGGTCCTTGGTGGTTTCCGAACTGTCGAGCAAGGTGGTGGCGATGGGCACGATGTCCTTCAGCGACACGTTCTCTGCCAGCAAGACGCGGAACACGCGCAGCAGCTGCGTGTGCGTGAGGGCCTTGTCCAGCGCGCCGGCCAGCTTGGGCGACAGGGCCGTCAGGCGCTCCATCATATTGGAGACGTCTTCGTGGCGGAACAGTTCCGGCAAGTATTCACGCACCATCTTCGACAAGTGCGTGGCGATCACGCTGGGCGCCTCGATGACCTGGTAGCCCAGGCCCAGCGCATGCGCCTTTTCACCGGGTTCGATCCAGGTGACGGGCATGCCGTAGGCCGGTTCGATGCCGGGAATGCCATCGAGCTGGCCATACACGTTCGGCGACGGGATCGCCATCAGGCGGTCGGCCTGCACTTCCGCCTGCGCCACCACGGTGCCCGACAGTACGATGGCGTACTGCGACGGCTTCAGGGCCAGATCGTCGCGCACGCCGATGTTCGGCAGCAGCAAGCCCATGGCTTCGGACAGGCTCTGGCGCACGCCCTTGACGCGCTTGGTCAAGGGTTCGCCTTGCGTTTTATCCACCATGCCGACCAGTTTATAGCCGAGCATCACCATCAGCGGTTGCACGGCGGGCAGTTGCTGCCACTCCATCTCGGCAGGCTTGTCGTCGCGCAAGGCCGCCTCGATGGCCGCCATGCCGGCCGTATCGGGTCCCTTCACGCGCTTGGTCAGGCGCCAGGCCACGAAGGCCAGCACGCCGGCAAAGGTCATGAACATGAACCACGGCATGCCCGGGATCAAGGCCAGCGCCACCATCATGCCGGATGCGCTGAAGATCACCGTTGGCGAAGTCAGCACCTGACCCGCCACTTGCTGTTCGAAGTCGCCCGAATCGCTGATACGGGTCACCAGAATGGCAGCCGCGGCCGACAACAGCAGCGCCGGGATCTGCGCCACCAGGCCATCACCGATGGTCAGCAGTGCGTATTGACGGAAAGCATCGCCGAACGACAGGTCGTGCATCAGCGAGCCGATGGCCACGCCGCCGACCATATTGATGATCAGGATCAGGATACTGGCGACGGCATCGCCGCGCACGAACTTCGACGCCCCGTCCATGGCGCCATAGAAATCGGCTTCAGCGGCCACGTCCTTGCGGCGGATCTGGGCTTTTTCCTGGTTGATCAGACCGGCGTTCAGGTCGGCGTCGATGGCCATCTGCTTGCCCGGCAAGGCATCGAGGGTAAAGCGCGCGGACACTTCGGAAATACGCTCGGCACCCTTGGTGACGACGGCGAAGTTGATGATCATCAAGATCACGAAGACCACGATACCGACGACGAAGTTACCACCGATCACCACGTTACCGAAGGCCTCGATCACCTTACCGGCCGCGTCCGCGCCCGTATGGCCGTGCAGCAACACCACGCGCGTTGACGCCACGTTCAAGGTCAGCCTGAGCATGGTGGTGGCCAGGATCACCGTCGGGAAGACGGAGAAATCGAGCGGCCGCTTGGCCGACACGCTGACCAGGATGACGATCAGGGCCAGCACGATATTGAAAGTGAACAAGATATCGAGCAGCACGGGCGGCAGCGGCAGGATGATCATTGCCAGGATCACCAGCAGGAACAGCGGCGTGGCGAACTTGTGGCGGCGCATTTCGGCAACCACTCGGTTCAGGAAATTCATGAAGGGACTACCTCGCTCAAATGAGATGGCACGGCCATCTCGGTGGGTAATACGGGCTGGGCAGCACGCTGCCCGGACCGGAATGCTTTCAGTTGCAGTATGTAGTTGAGCACCTGCGACACGGCCTGGTACAGCTGCACGGGAATCTGCTGCTGTACCTGGCTGGTGTTGTAGATGGCGCGCGCCAGCGGCGGCAACTCCAGCGTTTCAATATGGTGTTCCTTTGCCACTTGGCGGATATACAGCGCCATCTCGTCGACGCCCTTGGCAACAACAAACGGCGCCTCGGCGCGGTCCTGGTCATACTTCAATGCAACGGCGTAATGCTCGGGGTTGACGATCACCACGTCGGCGTCGGGCACGGTCTTGCGCACGCTGCGCCGGCCGATCTGCTGCTGCAGCTGGCGGATGCGCTGGCGCACTTCGGGCCGGCCTTCGCTGCTTTTATGTTCTTCCTTGACGTCCTGCTTGCTCATGCGCTGGCTGCGGGCAAAGAAAAAGGCCTGCGCCGGCACGTCGATGATGGCAAACAGGATGAAGACGGAAATGAGCGCCATCAAGCCATCGAGCATCAAGGCCGAGCCATCGAGCATGGCTTGCTGCAGCGGCCGGTGCTGCAAATCCACGTATTGCACCAGGCTGGAACGGCTGACATGCACGATCACCATGCCCAGCACGGCGGCCTTGGCGATGGACAGGCCGAATTCAAAGCCATGCTTGGGCGACACCAGGCGGCCCAGATTCTTCGCCGGGCTCAGGCGCTCCATCTTCGGCATCCAGTTCTTGCCGCTGATGACCCAGCCGCCGGGAATCAAGGAACCGAGCACGACGAACAACGGCACGCAGAACAGCGGCACGATCATCTTGATCAGCAAGCCCACCGAGGTGGTAAACGCCATCGACATGGCATTGTCGAGCGCGCCCTTGCTGTCGAGCGGCATGAACGCCATGGCAAACAGTTCACGGAAGGAATCCAGATAAGAAGGCAGCAGGAACACGAACAGCTTCATGCTGATCAGGATGCCCAGCGCCGTCGACAGGTCGCGCGAGCGCACCACCTGCCCTTCCTGGCGCGACTTCTTCAGCTTTTGCTGTGACGCCTTTTCGGTCTTGTCGCCGGTGCTGTTATCCGCCATGCGCCACCCGCATCTGTTCGGCGATCATATCGAGCACGCGATTCGTCATGGCGATGTAGTGCTCGGGAATAAAGCGCACGATCTGCGCCAGCATCAGCAGGCCGAACACGGTGATCATGGAAAAACCCAGCGAAAACAGGTTCAGCGACGGCGCCACGCGGTTCAGGAAGCCGAAGCCCAGCTGCACCACCATGGTGGAAAAGACGATGGGCAAGGCCAGCAGCATGGCGGCGGCGAAAATCCACGCCACGTTATACGCCACCGTCTGCAGCAGCAGCGGGCCATAGCCCTGCCCCACGGGCCAGGCCTTGAAACTGGCGCCGATCACGCCGGTCAGCAGCAGATGGCCGTCGATGGCGAAAAACACGATCATGCACATGATGGTGAGCATCCCCGTGATCACGTCCGACGAGGTGCCGTTGAGCGGATCGTTCATGACGGCCATGGAAAAGCCCACCTGGCTCGACACCAGGAAGCCCAGCACCGACATCACCGACATGGCGAAGTGGAAGGCCAGGCCGAGGACGAAGCCGATGACGGCCTGCTCCAGGGTGGCGACAATGGCATACAGGGAAAACGGATCGATTTTCAACAAGTCCTGCGAGATGCCCGAGGCCTGCATCACGGGCAGCATCAGGATCGCCAGCACCAGCGACAGCAGGATGCGCACGGTGACGGGCACGACGCCGTCGCCGATCACGGGCGAGGCGCTGAGCATGGCCAGGATGCGGCAGAACGGCCACCACACGGCCAGCAGAAACGGCAGCACCTGATTGAAAATCTGATCCATGGGCGCGCGGCGCTATCCGACGAGAGTGGCCGCGCGCTGAAAAATGGACACGCAATAATCCATCAGGTAACCGGCCATCCAGCGTCCGGCCAGGATCAGCGCCAACAGGGTGACCAGCAGGCGCGGCAGGAAACTCATGGTCTGTTCATTGATCGAGGTGGCCGCCTGCACCAGCGCGACCAGCAGGCCCATGAGCAAACCTGGCACGACCAGGATCACCACCAGCAGCATGACGACATGCAACGCTTCGATGATCAGGTCGACGGCGACTTCAGGGGTAAACATCGATCAGTAGCCCTGTATGCTGGTAACGAGGGTGTTGACGGTCAGCGTCCAGCCGTCGACCAGCACGAACAGCAGCAGCTTGAACGGCAGCGAAATGACCAGCGGCGAGAGCATCATCATACCCATCGCCATCAGCACGGACGCCACCACCAGGTCGATGATGAGGAACGGGATGAACAGCATGCAGCCGATCTGGAACGCCGTCTTGAGTTCGGACAAGACAAACGCGGCCAGCTTGACCGTGAAACTGTGGTCTTGCGGGCGCATGCTCGACGGCTCGCCGGCCAGGTGGGCGATCTGCGCCAGCGCGGCCTTGCTCGTCTGCGCCAGCATGAAGCGCGAAATCGGCACTTCGGCGATCTTCAGCGCTTCCTGCATGCCGATCTGGTCGCGGTCGTAGGGCACGAACGCCTCCTTCCACACCTGGTCGCCGATGGGGCGCATGACCAGCAGGGTGAGAATCAGGGCGATGCCCGTGACGATACGGTTGGGCAAACCCTGCTGCAGGCCCAGGGCCTGGCGCAACAGGGACAGCACGATGACGAAGCGGGTAAAGCTGGTCATCATCATGACCATCACGGGCAGCAGCCCGAGCAGGGTCATGACGACGAGGATCTGCATCTTCACCGACAGGTCGGTCTTCGCGCCCGGCACCACGCCGGACAACAAATCCTGCGCCCCGGCGGCGCTGCAGCACAGCATCAGCACGGGGACAGCCAGCGCGGCAGCCAGCGCGCCGCGGCGCCGGCTCAAACCGGGTACCGCCAGCTTCATGCTGTCATCAGGTCGAGATTGAGGCCGTCGAGGTCGATGACTTTCAGGCCATAGTTCTCGCCGGCCACCACCACTTCGGCACGGCCGATCGGCGTGCCGTTGACCTTGATCACCAGCGGTTCGCCGGCCAGCATGTCGAGTTCGATCACGCTTTCCGGGCCGATGGCCATCAGTTCTTCCAGCGAAATGCGGGCCGAGCCCACTTCCAGGGTCAGGGTGACGGGAATCTTGCGCATCATCTGCGGAATGTCGCGCCGCGTGCGGGTGCTGGCCACGTCGGACATGTCGCCCTGGTCGATGATCATGTCATCGCCCAGGTCTTCCAGCAGGGTTTCGCTCTGGTTGGTATCGGTCATATTCATATTATTCGACATCTTCAAATGAGGTTAAACAGAGCTTGCCCTTGTGTTCGGAAACAGCCGCTGTAAATAAACGGGAATCGTCCAGCATGACGTCGGTGCGGCTCAGGCTGACGGGAATCACGTCGCCCACGCGCAGGTCGAACAAGGCGCCCAGCTGTACCTGCTTGCTGACGAGCCGCCCTTCCAGGGTCACTTGCAGGCGCGAAGCGAGCGGGCGCACGCTGCCACGCAAGGCTTTCTTCGCTTGCGCGCGCTCGGGCAGCAGGCCGCGCAGCACGTCGGCCATCAGGCGCTTGTCCAGCGAGAACCAGAAGTGGCCGCTCTGCCCCGCCTCGACGTCGCTGAGCGCCACGCTGACGATCCAGCTGCCGCGCGGCGGGTGCACGCCCGACTGCACGGCGACCTCGGCACTGGTGTCGATGTCGCTGCTTTTGCCCAGGGTTTGCAGGTTCTTGTGAATGCGGGTAAACAAGCTGTTCACCAACTGTTGTCCCAGCACCACAGCGAGGCGCTCCTCGGTGGCAGTCACGCGCACCTGCGCCGGATCGGGCAGTGCGCCCTTGGCGCCGGCACTACCGTAGCGATAGTTCAGCACGCTCAAGAGTATCTGCCGTTCGAGCGTAAAGCCCGTCTGACCGGCCGGCGTGGAAAAACTCAGCCAGCGATTCACGCTGTCCTCGTTTTCCGCGCGCGACAAGGTCACGGCGTCGATCTGGAAATTACCCCAGTAGCGACGGCTCATCGGCTGGCGCAGGCCTGCGGCCAGGTCATCGCGCAGCTGGGCACCGAATACATGCAGCAAATGGACAGGACGTCCAAGCAGACAGGAATCGAGGACTTGATGGCGCACAGTTTGATCTGTCTTGGTAATGATTGTCATGTAGTAGTCATGTCGGTATTGCGGTGGCAGAACAAATTATACGGATCGCCCGAAATTAAATACAGCATCATCTTGGCTTTGCCGACAGGTGCGCAAGCCAACGATTGCGCATCGTATCGCATGCTAGATGACTACGGTGCTGAACAATACATGAAAACGCTGAATATTGCCATGTATCAATATTCCTTGAGCCAATCCTCTCTTTACTTTATAGTTGCCGCGAGGTAAGCTTATAGCGAGAAAATAGTGATTTGCAGTGCGCCATTCCGCTTACCTGATTCCGGTTTTTATGGCAGTGTTCAGTTCCTCTTATTGCCACCAGAAGAAACTTTTATCAGATAAATATTAGTTGTCATGGCCATGTAAATCATGTCGGCATGGGTTTGCTGAGTTTGTTTGAGTCTGCTTGAGCGGATGGTGTGGCAACTGATAAAACTGATGGGCCTTACGGATCGGACCGGACGAGATGCATACACATGCACTACTGCCGGATTGGCAACACCAGTAATTCTGATTGATACGTCACCGCATATTGAAAGTAGAGGGCAAGATGAGCAACGAACTCGCAGGTCTGATCAAGGCCGATCTGGCAGCACTGAGCAATGACGCGCACGCCCTGGGCGCCAGCATCGCGCCCGCCGCCCAGTTCGGCATGCCGGAACAATCCGGCTTTTCCTTCGCGCAAAGCATGAAAGACGCCATCGGCAAGGTCAACGGCGACGACCGCATGGCGGCACAGAAAATGAGCGACGTCGACAGTGGCAAGAGTGACGACATGGTCGGCGCCATGCTGGCCAGCCAGGAAGCGAGCCTGTCCTTCTCCATGTTGATGCAGGTGCGCAACAAGGTCATGGGCGCCGTTGACGAGCTCATCAAGCTGCCTCTGTAATCTTCACGCCCTGATCCACGCCCAGCCTCCCAGCGAAAGTTACCCCAAGTGATTACCCCCATGAAGTCCGCATTTGCGCGCTGGCGCCTTGGTGCCCAGCCCGCCATCCCGCCCGCCCTGCTGAAAAACCTGGTTCCCATCGTCGTGCTGGCCATCGGCATCACCGCCATGGTGACCATGTATGCCTGGCGCGACCAGGCCAACTACAAGCCGGTGTTTGGCGCGCGCGAAAAAGTGGCCGTGACGGACATGATGGCCACGCTGGACGCCGAGCACATCCCCTACCGTTTGCATCCGGACAGCGGCCAGGTGCTGGTGCCCGATGCCATGCTGGGCAAGGTGCGCATGCTGCTCGCCTCGAAGGGTGTGACGGCGCAGCTGCCGGCCGGGCTGGAGCTGATGGACAAGAATGACCCGCTGGGCGTATCGCAATTCGTGCAGGACGTGCGCTTCCGCCGCGGCCTGGAAGGCGAATTGGCACAAAGCATCATGACGATGGACGCGATCGCTTCGGCGCGCGTCCATCTGTCGATTGCCAAATCGACCTCGTTTGTCGCCAGCGACGGCGACAAATCGTCGGCCTCCGTGGTGGTGGCGCTGAAACCGGGCCGCACCCTGGCGCCGGAACAGATCGCCGCCGTCATCAACATGGTGGCCGGCAGCGTCGCCAGCCTGGCGCCTACGCGCGTGAGCCTGGTCGACCAGGGCGGCAACCTGCTGTCCGCGCACGTCGACCTGACGGACGGCTTCGACGCCTCGGCCGCTGGCAATGAAGGCGCGAAGCGCTTCCAGGATGAAATCCGCCGCAACGTCATGGGCCTGCTCGGTCCCGTCATCGGCGAAGACAACTTCAAGCTCAGCGTGACTGCCGCCGTGAACAACGACCGCGTGGACGAAACGCTGGAAAAATACGGTGAAGCCCCGAAAGTGACCAGCGAAGCGATGCGCGAAGAGCAGGAACGCAACCGCACCGTGGCCGGCGTTCCCGGCAGCCTGTCGAACCGTCCGCCAGCGGCCGCCGTGCCGGCACCGGCCGGCGCCGGCGCCGCACCGGCCGATGGCGCACCGAAAGCGTCCGACGACGGCACTGCGCGCAAGAACGCCACCACGCGCCAGTACGCGTATGACCGCAGCATCACGCAGATCAAGCGCAGCCGTGGCCGCCTGGAGAAAGTCAGCGTGGCTGTCGTGCTCAACAGCGCCGCAGCACCGAATCCGAAAACGGGCTGGACCCCTGCCGAACTGGGCAATATTGAAAAAATGCTCAACAGCGGCCTGGGCATCAACGCCCAGCGCGGAGACAGCCTGAGCTTGACTGCGCTGGCCTTCCCTGCCAAGCCGCCCGTGGCGCAGTGGTGGGAAGAGCGCGATACCGTCGTCGATTTCAGCAGCTGGCTGCTGTACGCCCTGGGCGCCGTGCTCGGCTACTTCCTGATCCTGCGTCCGCTGATGCGTTTGCTGACCACGCGCCTCGCGCCGCCGGCACTGAAACAGCTCGATCCCGCCCTGGCACTGGGCGGCAGCAGCGCCGCCGCCGGCACGAATGGCGTGGCCGCCGCTGGCGCGCCAGCCCTGGGCGTGAATGGCAGCCCGCTGGCGCTCGAAGGTGAAGCGACCGGCACTGGCAGCATGCCAGTCGTGCCGCTGCTGGAAAACTATGATTTGCCGCCACCAGGCTCGGCGGTCGACGTGATGGTCGATCACCTGAAAGTGCTGGCTGAAAAAGAACCCGAGCGTGTCGCCGAAGTCGTCAAACAATGGATGCAGAAAAATGGCCGAACTCAACAACAACAATAATCCCTCCGACGGCGCCGAGTACGAAAGCGTCAGCCTGAATCCCGTGGAGCAGGCCGCCATCGTGCTGCTAAGCATAGGCGAGGAACAGGCAGCCAACGTGCTGCGCTGCCTGTCGCGCGAAGAATTGCTGGAAGTCACGCAAGTGATGTCGCGCATGAGCGGCATCAAGGTCGAATCCGTGAAAACGGCCATGCAGACCTTCTTCGACGACTACCGCCAGCAAAGCGGCGTGCACGGCGCCTCGCGCAGCTACCTGAAGCGCTCGCTGGACCTGGCGCTGGGCAGCGATATCGCCAATAGCGTGCTGAACAACATTTATGGCGACGCCATCCGTCCAAAAATGGCGCGCCTGCAGTGGGCCTCGCCAAAATGGCTGGCCGAATACATCGTCAACGAACACGTGCAGATGCAAGCCGTGTTCCTGGCCTTTTTGCCGCCCGCGCTGGCCGGTCAGATCCTCGACGCCCTGCCCGTCGAAGGCCGCGACCTGGTCTTGCTGAACCTGGCGCGCCTGGACGAGATCGACCGCGACCTGCTGGTCGAGCTCGACGAACTGGTGGGCCGCTGCCTGGGCACGCTCGACACGCAAAGCACCAGCGTGGAAGGCATCCGCCAGGCTGCCGAAATCCTCAACCGCATGCCGGGCAACCGCGCCGCGCTGGTCGAACTGCTGCGCGCGCACGACCCGGACGTGGTCTCGGAAATCGAACTGAGCATGTACGACTTCCTGATCCTGTCCACGCAAAGCGATGTCACGCTCACGCGCATCCTGGAAGACGTGCCGATGGAACAGTGGGCCATCGCCCTGAAGGGTGCGGAACCGGCGATCCGCGACGCCGTGCTGAAAACCATGCCGCGTCGCCAGGCACAGAGCTTCGAAGACATGATGCGCCGGTCCGGCCCCGTGCCACTGTCGCGTATCGAACAGACGCGCCAGGAAATCATGGCCACCGTCAAGGGCCTCGCCGATGCGGGCGAGATCGAAGTGCAACTGTTTGCTGAAGCGGTGATCGAATGAAACACTTCCGTTCGTATCGTTTCCCGCCCCTGTCGCAATTCATCGCCGCCGGCCAGCGTGCCTCCAACGAGGATACGGATGGCCAGTGGCAGGCATCCGTCTCGGAAGGTTTCGAGCAGGGCCAGCGCGACGGTTACGAAGTGGGCCTGGTGCAAGGCCAGCAGGACGGCTACGACACCGGACGCAGCGATGGCATGGCACAGGGCCGCGAAGAAGGCCGCAATGAAACCCTGGTGGCGCTGGACCGCCTGGCGCGCCCCGTCGACGCCATCTTGCGCGACCTGAAAAAAGTGCGCGCCGATTACCGCGAAGCGCAGCGCAAGGAAGTGGTCGACCTGGTGGCCAAGGTGGCGCGCCAGGTGATCCGCGCGGAACTGGCGCTGCAGCCGGTGCAATTGCTGGCCCTGGTCGACGAGACCCTGGCCTCGATGCCGCCCACGCGCGAAGAAATCGATGTCTTCCTCAATCCGGAAGAACTCAAACGCATCAGCGAACTCGATCCGAAGCGCGCCAAGCGCTGGAACCTGATCGCCGACGCGCGCCTCGACGCGGGCGAATGCCGCATCAAGGCGGGCGACAATGAAGTCGACGCGGGCTGTCACCAGCGCCTGTCGGCCTGCATGGAACAGGTCAGCAGCCATCTGGCGCTGGCCGCCGAACATGCGGACCAGGGCGCGCCTGCATGATCGCCGACACGCTGCGCAGCTTCGAGATCGGCGATATCCCGGTCGCGACGCCCACCGGCCGCCTGGTCGGCGCCTCCGGCCTGCTGCTGGAAAGCGCCGGCTGCCGGCTGCACACGGGCCAGCGTTGTCAAATTGAAACTGTGAGCGGCGAGTGGCTCGATGCGCAAGTCGTCGGCTTCCGCGAAAAACTCTCCTATCTGATGCCCTTCAAGAAGGCCACGGGCCTGACCACGGGCGCGCGCGTACTGCCCCTGCCCGACAAGGCCAGCCTGCAGATCGGCCCCTCGTGGCTGGGCCGCATGGTCAATGGCCTGGGCGAGCCGATCGACGACCTGGGCCGCCTCGGCGGCGAACACATCCTGGAAGTGACGCCGCCGAAAATCAATCCCCTGAAGAAACAGCCCGTCATCGAACCGCTGGACGTGGGCGTGCGGGCGATTAACAGCATGCTGACCCTGGGCAAGGGCCAGCGCGTGGGCCTGATGGCCGGTTCCGGCGTCGGCAAGAGCGTGCTGCTGGGCCTGATCACGCGCCAGACGGTGGCCGATGTCGTCGTCGTCGGCCTGATCGGCGAACGGGGCCGCGAAGTGCGCGAATTCGTCGAAAAGTCGCTCGGTGCCGAAGGCTTGAAGAAAGCCGTGCTGGTGATCGCGCCAGCTGATGAATCACCGTTGATGCGCATCATGGCCACCGAGCTGTGCCACTCGATTGCCGCGCATTACCGCGACCAGGGCAAGCACGTGCTGCTCTTGGTCGACTCGCTGACGCGCTATGCCATGGCCTTGCGCGAAGTGGCGCTGGCCCTGGGTGAGCCGCCCGCCACGCGCGGCTATCCGCCGTCCGTCTTTTCAAACCTGCCGCAACTGGTGGAGAGCGCCGGCAACGGCGCCCACCAGGATGGCAGCATGAGCGCCATCTACACGGTGCTGGCCGAAGGCGACGACCAGCAAGACCCGGTGGTCGACACGGCGCGCGCGATTCTCGACGGCCACATCGTGCTCACGCGCGAACTGGCCGAGCGGGGCCACTACCCTGCCATCGACATCGCCGCCTCGATCAGCCGCTGCATGGCGCAAGTGATCACGCCCGAGCACATGCAGGCGGCGCGCGCGCTGAAAGCGTCGATGGCGCGCCATGCGCGCGTGCGCGACCTGATCCCGCTGGGCGCCTACGTGCCCGGTGCCGATCCGATCACCGACCGCGCCGTCCAGCTGCACGCCCCCATCGAAGCCTTCCTGTGCCAGGGCACCAAGGAAGAGGCGCCGATGGGGCCGTGCATCGAACAACTTGAACAGATCATGGCCTAGGAGCATACGTGAGCGACGCGCATACCATCCGCAACCTGACCACCCTGGTCGGCCTGCGCAGCACCGAAGTGGAACGCCTGCAGAGTGACATGGCGGCGCAGACGGCCGTGCGCGAGCGCTACCAGAAAAACCTGGAGCGCCTGACGGGTCTGTACACGGATAGCGGCCCCAGCGGCGCCCTGCCCCTGGCCCTGTCTGTCAATTGCGGCAACTTCAAGCAGGCCGTCATGCAGATGGCCGACCAGCACCGTACCGATTTGCACCTGCACGAAGCCAACATGGCTGTCTCGCAGCGTGCCCTGAATACGGCCTGGGCGAAACGCGAGGTGCTGGACCAGGTGCTGACGCAAAAACAAAAGCATGTTGCAAATGAGCAACAGCGTGTCGATGCCAAGCGACAAGATGAGCTGGCGACGCAGTTCTGGTTCCGCGGGCAGGTAAAATAATGTTTTACAGAAATAATTTCAGAAAAGTGAATATTTGGTCGCCTTGTCATTGGGTATATCCTGCATGCTAATTTTAGGAGTTTGACATGGCCTTTACCACTTCCGCTTCGAATACCTACGACCCGACGGCGTCGGCCCAGGCATTGACCGACAAATACACGGCCGATCTGCAGGCGCGCATCACTGCCCAGACCAAGGCCGCCACGGCCACTTCGGGTGGCTTGGTGAACCTGAAGATGGCCCTGACCTCCTTCAGCTCCAGCTTGATGGGCCTGACGAGTGGCAAGACCATGCTCGTGCAAGGTGCCACCTTCAGCAATACGGCACTGGGCAGCGCCACGGCGTCGGAATCGGCAGCCGCCGGCACGTATTCGCTATTCGTGGAAAAGGTTGCCACAAACAATCAGATTTCGCTGGACGGGCTGAGCAACATGGCCATGCCGGCCGCCGACAAAGGCACGCTGAAGATCAAGCTGGCCAACAATACCGATTTCACGGTGGACTTGAGCAAGGCCAATGCGGATGGTGACAGCACGACCCTGTCCGCCAAGGATATCGCCGCCGCCATCAATGCGGAACCGAAGAACAACTCGCGCGTGACGGCGTCCGTCATCACCATCGGCGGTGTCGCCAAGCTGGTGCTGACGTCGAATGTCAGCGGCGAGGAAGGCGCGCTGACGCTCGACGCGGGCGCGCTAGCGCCTGGCGCCTTGAAAGATGCGCTCGCTGCCACGCCCAAGCAGCTGGTCGCTGCCCAGGATGCCGTCATCTGGGTCGGTGGCAAGCCAGCCGACGCGTCCGACCTCAGCAACCGCGTCAAGCAATCGTCGAACACCTTCAGCAACATCGATGGCGTGAAGATGACCTTCACCAAGGCCCAGGCGAGCGGCGACGCGCCGATGACCCTGACCGTGGCGCTCGATTCGTCCGCCACGACGACGAATGCGCAAAGCTTTGTGACCGCCTACAACAAGCTCAAGGCCGTGCTTGACGGCTTGACCGATCCGGGAGATCCGGCATCGGCCAAGGCTGCCGGCGTATTTTCCACCGACAGCGGCGTGCGCGTGCTGCGTGACCAGCTGGTGCGCACCTTGCGCGAAACGGCGACTGGCGCCCTTGCCAATTTCGGCATCACCGCTCAGCGCAACGGCACGCTGGCCCTCGATGCCACCAAGCTGACGGCTGCGCTGAAGACGAATCCGGGCGGCCTGGACAAGGCAATCGGCAACAATTCCGCCAGCGCGCCTAGCGGCATTGCCGGCAAGCTCGATAAGTTCATCGAAACCTGGACATCAACCAATGGCCAGCTGTCGCAGCGCGAGACATCGGTGGCCAAGCTGCAAAAATCGCTGGGCGAACGCCAGACCAAGTTCGAGGCCGACTACACGGCAATGTACAACCGCTACAAGGCGCAGTTCACCCAACTGCAATCCTTGCAGGCACGCATGGCGCAAACGACCGATATGTTCGATGCCCTGTTCAGCAGCGACAAGACTAAATAGAGGCCGGCGCCGTCTGCTTGACGGCGGCGCCCGCCTTCCAGCCGCACCCGGCTTTTACAGTGAGAAAAAATAATGAATCACGATGCATACAGTAATTACCACGCCGTCAACCTGGATGCGCAGACGTCGCGCGCCACCCCTGTCGAACTGGTCTTGCTGCTCACCGACGGCTTGCTGGAAGAACTGGCGCGCGCGCGCGGACATATCGTCGGCAAGCGCTATGAACAAAAGGCCATCAGCCTGAACAAATGTACGGAAATCATCAACGGACTGTCGAGCTCGCTCGATTTCGAGAATGGCGGCGAAGTCGTCGCCAATCTGGGCCGTCTGTACGAGTACTGCACCGGTCGCCTGTATTCGGCCGGCATCACGCTCGATCCGGCCCTGATCGACGAGGTGACCACGCTGTTGACGACGATCAAACAAGGCTGGCTCGGCGTCCAGGCCAAGAATGGATAGCACCCCCTTGTCGCTCCAGCTGACGCGCGAAGTGCTGGCGGCCACCGCCAGCCAGAACTGGGACGCGCTGGAGTTACTCGACAGAAAACTGGCGCAGCACCTTGCCAGCCTGGGCATATTGAGCGAACGTGAAAAAGCCGCCCTGCTCGCCTTGCGCAAGGCGCATGCGCAGGCATACCAGGCGTGTTCCGACGAAAAACATCGGCTGGGCATGCAGTTGGGCGAAATCCATTCGAAACAAGAAGGCTGGGTCGCGTATGCGATTGAAAATGCCATGTATCAAGATGAGAATCCAGCATGAAAATGAGCTTCAACACAACAACGAGCAGCGCGACCACGCCACCGAGGAGCGCCGAGGCGGGCGTTAACGCGTCCGTGAGCAAGGGCGCGCCCGATAGTGGCACCGCGCGCAACCTCCTGTTCTCACTGCCCGCGCCAGCGCAGGGGACGGTCGCCAACGATGCCACCCTGGCGCAAGACCTTGCCGCGGACCTTGCGGAGGATGGCGTCTCCGCCACCGTCGTAGCTGCCGACATCACCGAGGCTGCGACAAAGCAGGACGCGGGTCTGCCCGCCATGACGCCGCCGCTGATGGCGCCCATGCTGCCCGTCTTGCCTCAAGCCGACGCTGCAGCTGCCCCAGCCAAGGGGAACGATGGCGTAGCAGCTACGCAACAAGGCAATGCACAGCAGACCCTGGACCTGAACAGCCGCCTGCATCCCGATGCCCTTGCTTTCAATGTGCAGACCGCCAGGATGGCGCCAGCACGCGATCTGGGCGAACCGGTGGCGGCAGCCCAGCCAACACCAGCCTCTGCGGCCGGCAGCAAAACCGCGCTGCCAGCCGCCCCCTTCGATGCGGCGCCGGCCATGACGGCCACGCCTGCGGCAGCGGCGCCCGTCGCCACGCGCGATGGCGAGCGCAGTGCGGCCACGCCCGTCAGCCCGGGCCCGGTCGGCGGGGTTAACAATGGTGCCGCTGCAACGCCAGGCGCCGACACGATCAAACTCAACGGCCCTGCCCAGCAATGGCAGGAACCGTTACGCGAAGCGCTGGGCGAACGCCTGCAGACACAGATCGGGCGCAACAGCGAACACGCGACGATCCGCCTCGATCCGCCCATGCTGGGCCGCATTGAAATTTCCATCCGTCACACGGCCGGCGCGCTGCAAGTGAATGTCACGGCGTCGAACTCGGAAGTGTTGCGCCAGTTGCAAGGCATCGGCGAAAACATGCGCAGCGACCTGGCACAGCGCCAGTACACCGACGTGGCCGTGACTATCAGCGCCACCCCGCGCAGCCCTGCCGCGCAGGCGTTTGCCGAAGGCGATGCGCGCGGCCAGCGTCAGCCGGGCCGCCAGAACGACGACGCCGAACCGGGGCGCGCCCTGTCCGACGGCAGCCCTGCCGCTACCACTTACGCCATGCATGAGCGAGATACTGCCTGATGAATACGAAAATGAAATTGATAGCCGGCTTCATCGCCGTGGCCGTGCTGGCTGCCGGCGCGGCCGGTGGCGCCATGTGGTACCTGGCCAAGCCGGTCGCCGGCCATGCCGAGACTGCCGAAGCGAAAGCCCCGCCACCACCCGCCACGGGCAAGAAGGCGCGCAAGTTCATCACCCTGGACAAGGTCATCGTGATGCTGCGCCGCGGCCCCGCCGACAGCGAAACGCATTACCTGTCGGCCGACCTGGTGATCGCCACCACCGAGGAAAAGGAAAAACTGACCAAGGACCACTTGCCACTGATGCGCTCGATCGCCGTCAGTACCTTGTCGAGCTTTCCGATGGACAAGGCGCAGACCATGACGGTGGAGCAATTTGCCGAACAGATCAACAAGGCCTTCAATGTCAGCTATGAACGTGAGCAGATGGAAAAACCCTACACCGAAGTCATGGTCGGCAAGCTGATCATTGAATAAGCCAACACGCCAGCCGACCTAGTGGGAGACCCCGTGGCCTATGTAGAGCAATACCAGGAAGCGTATGGCGCTGGCGAATATGCCGCCGCCAGCGCTTGCGCGGCCGCGCTCAGTGTTGCTGAGGAGCAACAACATCTGGTGGCGTACGCCCCTTTGGTGAAACGCATCGTGCGCCAGCTCAATTCACAGGTGTCGGGCGCCATCGACCGCGACGACATGGAACAGATCGGCCTGATGGGTTTGCTGGAGGCGCTGCGCCGCTACGGCGTGCCTGACCAGTCTTTCGGCAGCTATGCCAGCCTGCGCATCCGCGGCGCCATTCTCGATGAGCTGCGGCGCCAGGACTGGCGCCCGCGCGCCGTGCGCCAGGAGAGCCATCGATTGCGCGACAGCGTGCGCGCCCTGACCCGGCGCCTGGGGCGCGAGCCGCTGGAAGCGGAAATCATGGCCGCCCTGAAGCTGACGCCGGAAGCCTTCCAGGAATACCAGCTGGCGGAAAACGCCGAGCTGATCGTCAGTTTCGACGAAGTGCTGCAGGAAAGCCTGGGACAGGCCGACAGCGCACCGAGCCCGGAAGAGCAACTGATGGTGCGGCGCAGCCTTGAACAGGCGCTGCGTACGCTCGACGAGCGCGAGCAGCGCGTGATCCAGATGTATTACGAATTCGAACTGAGCTATAAAGAAATTGCCGCTGTGCTGGACCTGAGCGACGCCCGCGTCTGCCAGCTGAACAAGACGGCACTGGGCAAGATGAAAGCCATGCTGCAAGACACATAAAAGTGAAGCGGTAGCTTGGCAACAGTTTCAGCAAGACCCATCAAATTGATGTAGCACAATGACGCAGAAAGGCAGTTGACATGGTAATTATCGGTATCTTAATCGTGATGGGGTGTGTATTCGGAGGCTTCGCCCTGATGGGCGGCACCGTCCATGCGATCTGGCAACCGGTCGAGTTGATCATCATCATCGGCGCCGCTGTCGGCGCCCTGGTGCTGGGCAACCCCAAGCATGTACTCGGGGAAATGCTGCACCAGATGCGCAAGATCGTCACGCACAAGAAGCAAGGCTCGGAATTCCAGCGCCAGTTGCTGCTGCTGATGTATGAACTGCTGCAAACGGCCGCCGGTGGCCTGAAGGCGCTCGACGCGCACGTCGAGGCGCCGCGCGAAAGCGCCCTGTTCCAGCGCTATCCGCTGGTGCTGGAAGAGCCGAAGCTGCTGGCCTTCATCGTCGACAACTTCCGTTTGATGGCGATGGGCAAGATCAACGCGCATGAGCTCGAAGGCGTGCTGGAACAGGAACTCGAAGCCATCCACGATGAGCTGCTGCAACCGTCGAAGTCCCTGCACAAGATCGCCGAAGCCATGCCGGGCTTCGGTATTCTGGCCGCCGTTCTGGGTATCGTGATGGCCATGAATTCCGTGGCCGACGGCGCCGATGCGGCGGAAATTTCGGAAAAAGTGGGCGCCGCCATGGTCGGCACCTTCATCGGCATCTTCTTTTGCTACGGCGTGCTCGATCCGATGTGCAACATGATGAAACAGCTGGTGGGTGAGGAAGGCTCGACCATGGAATGCGTGAAGGTCGTGCTGGTCACGCACGTGGCGGGCAAGCCGCCCCTGCTGGCCATCGATGCGGGGCGTCGCCTGGTGCAACTGAACATCAAGCCGAGCTTCGCCCAGCTGGAAAGCTGGATCAATGCGCTCGAAGGTGGCGGCGCCGAACAAGAGCAGGGCCAAGGCCGGGGAGGCCGCCGTGCTAAAGCCGCATGAGAAACATGAACAGGCCATCATCAAGCGTGCCGGTCGCAAGCATGACGACGATGGCCATGGCGGCGCCTGGAAAGTGGCGTTTGCCGACTTTTGCCTGGCCCTGCTGTCGCTCTTCCTCGTGCTGTGGCTGATGGCCGCGCGCGAGCAGCAGGCGATGAAGGAAATCATGATGGACGCGTCGGCAGGCAGCCGCCAGGGCGAAGGCCAGGGCGTCATGCCGGAACAGAAAGGCGGTCCACGCGGCAGCCTGATCGAGCGTTTCCCCATGCCCCGCAAGGGCACGGGCGACACGCGCACGGAAGGCAAGCAAACGCAGGACGGCAAGGCCGGCACGGCGCCGCAAAACCAGACCAAGGTCAGCTACCAGTCGCCGGAAGACCTGCTGTCGCTGTCGCGCGCACTCGACAAGCTCAGCGACGAAGCGGGATTGAAGAGCAATCTGCAATCGGTGATCACGCCGTACGGCTTGCGTGTCATGCTGCACGACACGGACAAGCAAGGCATGTTCGTGCGTGGCAGCGCCGTGCCGACCGACCGTTTCCGCAAGCTGCTGCGCCAGATGGGGCCTGTCTTCGCGCAGATGGACAACCAGATGCTGATCGTCGGCCACACCGACTCGATGCAATACGCCAATAACGGCTATGAAGGCTATTCGAACTGGACCCTGTCGGCCAACCGCGCCATGTCGGCGCGCGCACAATTGTTGATTGGCAGCATGAGTCCGGACAGCGTGCTGCAAGTGGTGGGCATGGCCGACCGCGCGCCGCTGGACGTGAAAAATGCCAGCGCCGGCATCAACCGCCGCATCGAACTGTTAATATTGACGCGTGGCCAGGCCGACAGCATCGCCGCCATGTTTGGCATGGCCGGGCAAAAAGCGCAAGGCGAGGAGCTGCAAGTGGGTGAACCGGACTCGGGAACCTTGCAGCGCCTGCGCGAAAAACTGGGCCTGCCCGCAAAGAAGGAGCGCGATGAGCATGCAAATTAAGGGCAAGGGACAACGTATGAAAATCTCCTCCGGCAATACCGGCGCTGCCGTACGCAGCAGCGCCATCGCGCCGGCCGAGGCGATCGCCGAGAACGCCGGCGCCGCCGGCGCCATGGGTGGCTCGTCGGCCGGGGCGGAATTGCAATCGGCCGTGCTGCAACCGGCCATGGCCGCCCTGCGCGCCATGCCCGAGATCGACCACGAGCGCGTGGCCATGCTGCGCGATGCGCTGGCCAAGGGCGAATTGCCATTCGATCCAGCAAAACTGGCAGGCCTGATCCAGCGTTTCCACGGCGGTGAATCGTGACCGCAGCGCGCAAGGGCATCACGCGTCAGGAAGCCGTGCGCCGCGTGCTGCAAGGCATGACGGACGACAGCGTCGGCTACGCCGCCCTGAAAACATTGCTAGAAGAGCAATTTCAGGCCACCTTGCACCACCAGAGCACCCGGTTGACGGCACTGGCCGAGCAAGTCATCGCCGCCGTCGAGCCCCTCGATGCGCGCCGCCGCCAGCGCGTCAGCCTGGTCACAGCCCTGCTGGGCCCGCAAGGCGATATGCCGCAGTTGTTTGCATTGTTACAAGAAGACGCGCGTGCCGCCGCCGAACGCGACTGGGTCGCGCTGGAGCAGATGGTGCTGGAATGCAAGCGCCTGAATGCCCGCAACAGCGATTTATTAACAGAGCAGTACAGCATCATGCAGCGCGTGCTGCATGGCGAGGAAGATACGTATGCGCCAGGCTGATTTCCCCACACCCCGCGCCATGGCGGCGACGCCATCGACGGTGGCTACATCCGCCGTGCAGAGCAATATGCGCGCCACCGACGCCACCGGCTCCGGCGGCAACTTCGGCAGCGTGTTCCGGCAAGTGCAGGGCGAAGTGGCCCGCTTCATCGAACAGGGCGGCGGCAACGCCACCAGCCTGAGCCCGCAAGGACGCGCCTACCTGGAGGAGAGCCAGCCCGTGAATGTGCTGGGCAACATCAACCAGGGCGGCGAGATCGGCGAAGTGCAGCAGCAATTCCTCGCCTCGATCAAGCCGTGGACGCAAGAAACGGGCGCGCGCCTGGGCGTGGCGCCGGAAATTGTCGCCGCCCACGCCGCGCTGGAATCGGGCTGGGGCCAGCGTCCGTTGCGCCAGGGCACGGGCGCGGACACAAATAATCTGTTCGGCATCAAGGCCGGCGGCAAATGGCAGGGCGACGTGGCCAGCAATGTCACCACCGAATACGAGGCCGGCAGCGGCACCGCGCTGAAGAAAACCGAGCGCTTCCGCAGCTATCCGGACCAGGCCAGCGCCTTCCGCGACTATGCGCAAGTGTTACTCGACAATCCACGCTACCGCGCCGCCCTGAACACGGGCACCAATGCGGGCGCCTTTGCGCAAGGCCTGGCGCGCGGCGGCTATGCCACCGACCCCGACTACGCCACCAAGCTGACGCAGCTGGCGACGCGCTTGCAGCGCACGGCCGCCGCGGACTGACCTCCTTAACGGCCGGGAATGTCGGCCGGCTCCACCACGCCCGCATCGACCACCCTGGCACGTATCACCGTGCCACTGGTGGCGTTGCGCACGCGGATCACCTCCCCCAGCGCGCCCGGGTCCAGCGCTTCGCCGGCCATGCTCACTTCCACCTGCTCCTTGCGCGCCACGATATTCACCGCACTGCCCCGCTTGATCAACATGGGTGCGGCCAGCTGTCCCTGGCGCAGCACTTCGCCGGCACGCAAGCTGCGCCGGCTCGACAGGCCGACGGCGCCGGGCAAGGAGGAAATACTGTCCGGCACCATCGTCACGTCGCGCCGCGCCAGCGTCACGTCGGCCGCCTGCAACGGCGTATTGGCCGTGACGGGTGCGCTGCTGATGGCGACCTGGGCCGTGATGCTACCGCGCGCCAGCATTTCATAACGCCAACCGTTGCTTCCAGGACACACTGCGACAAAGCGCATGCGCTGCGCCGAACGGCTGTCCGCCGTTTCCAGCGTAACAGGCGCCGCGCAAGCGGGGATGGGGCGCGTGCTTTTCACCACGGCCACTTGAAACTGCGGTTCCAGTAATCCGGCCGTGGCTGCCTGCTGCGCCAATTGCTCTCGCGCCAACTGTTCCACGCGCGAAAATATATTGTCGGCTGGCAATTCTGCGCGTCCTGCACTACTATATAGGCTGGTCACTAAAAATAGGCCAGGAAGCAGTATATGAGGACGTGGCACCTTGTTTCTGATCATCGTAATGCTGTTGAAATGAATCATTGCTAACCTTAATCAAAGATACTGAAGCGGCATGACCTTACCATGCGTCAACTTGACCAGGCTGGGATTTTACCTCTGCACCACCTATTTTCTAGCCCGAACCGCAAAAAGCACGATCGAATTCAATACAAAGGATGACCATGGGGATTAATTTCAAGGATGCGCTGGGCGTGCACGCCGATGCACTCGCGCTACGCGCCGACCGTACCCGCGTGCTGGCGGCCAATATTGCCAATGAAAATACGCCCGGCTTCCAGGCCATGGACATGGATTTCGGCAGCGCCCTGCAGCAGTTGCAGGACAACGAAGCGGGCCTGCTGTCGACCGATGACGATGCCAGTGCCCTGTACCGCGTGCCCTACCACCCCAGCCGCGACGGCAATACCGTCGAAATCGGCGTCGAGCAGGCGGCGTTCTCGCAAAATGCCACCGACTTCCAGACCAGCCTGACTTTCGTCAACATGAAACTGAAGGGTCTGGCCAAGGCCATTTCCGGACAATAAGGATCAGCATGAGCTTCCAGGATATTTCCAAGATCGCCGGTTCGGCGATGGCGGCGCAGACCGTGCGTCTCAATACCATCGCCAGCAATCTGGCCAATGCCGATTCCGTTGCCGGATCCGAAGGTGAAACCTACCGCGCACGCAAGCCCGTGTTTGCCGCCGTGATGGATGGCCCCGGTGCCAGCGGCGCCGGCGGACGCGTTCAAGTGCTCGACGTGGTGGAAAGCGATGAACCGCTGCGCAAGGTGTATGAACCGGGCCACCCGATGGCCAATGCCGATGGCATGGTGTTCTACCCCAACGTCAATCAGGTCGCCGAGATGACCGACATGATGTCGGCTTCGCGCGCGTTTGAAACCAATGTCGAAGTTCTGGGCCGCATCAAGTCGATGCAGCAATCGCTCCTCAAATTAGGTGAAGCATAATCCATGGAAACCAATCTCTTTACAAACAACAACAGTGGCGCCAGCAACAACGGCAGCAATGCCGTCAAGTCGCAAGGTAGTGCCACCCAGGATATGTTCACCAAATTGCTGGTCGCGCAGATCAAGAACCAGGATCCGCTCGCGCCCACCGATCCGAGCCAGTTCGTCAATCAATTGACGCAGCAGGCGCAAACGGAAGCGATGCAGAACCTGTCCGCGCTGACCAGCGCCAATGCCAGCGTGCTGCAATCGATGCAAGTGCTGGCCCTGGGTGCGCAAGTGGGTTCCGAAGTGATGGTCAACAGCGAAACGGTGCAGCTCGACAAAAGCAAGGTCAGCGGCAGCATCGCGCTGGCCGCCGGCACCACCAAGACCACCGTGACCCTGAAAGGCCTTGACGACAAGGAATACAAGATCGAACTGGGCGCCAAGACGGCCGGTACCGTTCCTTTTACCATCGACCCCGTCGCGCTGGGCTTGCCTGCTGGCACCTATACCATGGCAGTCACCACCAACGGCGCCGAAAAGCCATCGGTCGACATCGCAGGCAAGCTCAACAGTGTGCGCCTGTCGTCCGGCGGCGGCATGATTCTGAGCGTGTCGAACCTGGGCGAAGTCAACCCTGGCGCGATCACCGGCTTTAACGGTAAGACGGCCTGATCCGCCCGCCCCTTCGTTTCCTGAACACTAATCTCGTCCTTCACTAAAGGAAGTCAACATGAGTTTCGACATCGCCCTGTCCGGCATCCAGTCCATCAACCAACAGTTGAACAGCACCAGTAACAATATCGCCAATGCCGGCACCTACGGTTTCAAGAGCAGCCGCGCCAACTTTTCGGCCATGTATGCCGGTTCGCGCGCCACGGGCACGGAAATCGGTTCGCTCACGCAAAGCATGTCGCTCAACGGCGGCGTGCTGAACACGGGCCGCGCGCTCGACGCCGCCATCGATGGCCGCGGCTATTTCGTTTCGCGCGATGCGCAAAACACCATGAACTACAGCCGCGTCGGCATCTTTTCGGCCAGCAATGAAGGCAAGCTGATCGATGCGAACGGCCGCCTGGTACAGGGCTATGCCGCCGTCAAGGGCAGCACCGCCCTGGGCACCATGGGCGACATGCTGATTCCGACCGGCCAGATTCCCGCCGTGGCATCGACCAAGCTGGCGTATGCCGCCAACATGTCGTCCGAATGGACCATCAAGACCGTACCCTTCAGCAAGACTAGCGAGCTGAGCTACAACAGCGGCAAGTCCTCGATCATCTACGATTCGCTGGGCACCAAGCACTCGCTGGGCCAGTACTTCGTCAAGACGGCGGCGGGTGTGGACGTGCATTACACCTTCGATAACGCCGATGTGTTGCCGGTGACGAACATGACCTTCGACACTTCCGGCAAGCTGGTGACGGGCACGTCTGCCACGCCAGTGCTGCCGACGCCGCCTGGCGCGGCGCCGATGTCGATCGCCATCGACTACACGGGCACAACCCAGTTCGCCGGCGAATCAACGACCTCGACCGACCGCGCCGACGGCTATGCCTCGGGCACCTACACGGGCGTGGAACTGGCCACTGACGGCTCCGTCGTGGCGAAATACACGAACGGGCAAAAGCAAAGCATCGGCGTGATCGCCCTGGCCACCTTCCCCGACGAAGGCGCATTGACGGCCGTCAACGATACCAGCTGGGTTGCCTCGACCACGTCCGGCACCGCCATGTATGACCGTCCGGGTGTCGGCATGGCCGGCAAACTGGTGACGAGCTCGCTGGAACAGTCGAACGTCGACATCACCTCCGAACTGGTGGGTCTGATGACGTCGCAGCGCAATTACCAGGCGAACTCGAAGGTCATCTCGACCGAGAACGCCATGCTGCAATCGCTGATGCAAGCGCTGTAATCCACGATACGCAAAGGTAAAGAGCAATGGATGCGCTGATTTATACCGCCATGAGCGGGGCCGACCGTGCCCTGCGGGCACAGCAGGTACACGCCAACAACCTGGCCAACATCGAGACGGGCGGCTTTCGCGCCAACCTGGAAGTGTCCACTGCCCAGCCGCTGCAAAACGGCTATGGCTACGATGACCGCCACATGACGCAGACGCAGTCGAGCGCCGTCGGCACGCGTACGGGCGCCATCAAGGAAACGGGGCGCGATCTCGACGTGGCCATCACGGGCAACGGTTTTCTCGCGGTACAGTGGCAAAACGGCGAAGCGTACACGCGCGCCGGCGCCATGGATCTCGATGAAACGGGCGCGCTGACCCTGAACGGCCGGCCCGTGCTGGGCGAAGGCGGTCCCATCACGATTCCCGAGCACACCAGACTGTCGATCGGCGCCGATGGCACGATCTCCATCCAGGTACCGGGTACCGCGCAGATGCAGACCGTCGACAAGCTCAAGCTGGTCAATGCCGAAGCGGGCGAGCTGACCAAGAACGAGGCGGGCCTGATCGTGGCGCGCAGCGGCGAAGACTTGCAAGCCGACCCGACGGTACGTCTGCGCGACCGCCACCTGGAAGGCAGCAACGTCTCGGCGGTCGAGGAAATGGTCGCCACCATGAGCCTGAACCGCAGCTTCGAGATGCAAATGAAAGTATTCAAGGCCAGCGATTCGATGACGGAATCGGGCAACCGCCTGCTGGGCGCTTAAGCCCCGCGCCAACCAATTACCAGGAGTAAACCATGAATCCAGCAATGTGGATCAGCAAGACCGGCGTGCAGGCACAAGATGCCAAACTACAAGCCATCGCGAATAACCTGGCCAACGTCAACACCGTCGGCTTCAAGCGCGACCGCGTCGTCTTCGAAGACCTGTTTTACCAGGTCGAGCAGCAGCCAGGCACGCAGCGCGCCGACAATACCCTCTCGCCATCGGGCGTACAGCTGGGTAACGGTACCCATATGGTGGGCACGCAAAAGGTGTTTACCACCGGCAGCCTGCAAACGACGAGCCGCGAATTCGACGTCGCCATCACCGGCAACGGCTTTTTGCAAGTACTGCGCCCGAACGGCGAAGCGGCCTACACGCGCGCTGGCCAGCTGGGCATCAATGAAAACGGCGTGATGGTCAACGCCCAGGGCTTGCCGCTGGTGCCGCAGATCACCGTACCGAACAATGCCACGGCAATCACCATCGGCGAAAACGGCATGGTCACGGCCACCGTGCCGGGCAATGTCAACGGCACCCAGCTGGGCCAGCTGAACCTGACCAGCTTCATCAACCCGACGGGCTTGCTGGCACTCGGTGAAAACCTGTTCCAGGAAACGGCATCGAGCGGCACGCCGACGGAAGGCCGCCCCGGCGAAGGCGCCCTGGGCAAGCTGAAGCAGTTTGCGCTGGAAGGCTCGAACGTGCAGGTGGTCGAAGAGATGGTCGACATGATCGCGGCCCAGCGCACCTATGAAATGAATACCAAGGTGCTGTCGGCCGCCGACAATATGCTGCAATACCTGGCGCAAGCGGCACGCTGATGACAATCGCCATGAAAGCCACGGCGGCCCTGCTGCTGGTGTTGATGGCCGGTTGCGCCAGCCAGCCGGCCGCACCGGTGGCGCCCAGCTTTTCCGATACGCCGCTGCCCGTGGCGCCGCGCAGCGCGGCGCGCGGTGGCGTGGGTGGCGGGGTGTTCAATCCCGATGCGGGCCTGGACCTGATCTCGGACAGCCGCGCCTTCCGCGTGGGCGACGTCGTCACGGTGGCCCTGCAGGAAACCACGCAGGCCAGCAAGAAGGCGGGCACCTCTTTCAACAAGGGCTCGTCCGTCGGCGTGAAGGCAGCCAACGTCCTCGGCAAGACCCTGCCCAAGACGGGCATTGATCTCTCCGCCGACCGCAACTTCGCCGGCGACTCGACCAGCACGCAGCAAAATGCGCTGTCCGGCGCCATCACCGTGATCGTGCAGGAAGTGCTGCCGAACGGCTTGCTGCGCGTGCAGGGCGAGAAAACGCTGACCCTGAACCAGGGCGAGGAATTCGTGCGCCTGCGCGGCTACCTGCGCGCGGCCGACATCGATTCCAACAACCAGGTCTCGTCCTTGCGCATCGCCAATGCACAGATCGCCTATTCCGGCCAGGGCACCCTGGCCGAAGCCAATACACCAGGCTGGCTGACGCGCTTCTTCGTCGGCCCATGGATGCCGTTTTAAGGTGACCTCATGAAATTTCGTTCCGCCCTGCCCCTGGCAGCCATGCTGGCCGTACTCTCCGGCTTGTCCCTGCCCGCCAGCGCCGCGCAAGTGCTGCGCAACCTGGTCAGCATCGAGGGCGTGCGCGACAACCCGCTGGTCGGCTACGGCCTCGTCGTCGGCCTGAACGGCAGCGGCGACACCACCCAGGTGAAGTTTTCCAGCCAGTCCGTGGTCAACATGCTCAAGCAGTTCGGCGTGAAGATGCCGGACGGCGCCGAAGCGAAAAGCAAGAACGTCGCCACCGTCATGGTCAGCGCCGTGTTTCCACCAGGATACCGCCGTGGCCAGGCCATCGACGTCACCGTCTCCTCGCTGGGCGATGCGAAAAGCTTGCGCGGCGGCACCTTGCTGCTGACGCAACTGCGCGCGGCCGACAATGAAACGTATGCGCTGGCGCAAGGCAACGTCGTCGTCGGCGGCTTGAACGCCACCGGCAAAAGCGGCTCGTCCGTCACCGTCAACACGCCCACCTCGGGCCGCATTCCCAACGGCGCCAACATCGAGCGCGAGATTCTCAGCGACTTTTCCACCAAGCCTTCCGTCACCCTGAACTTGCGCCACCCGCATTTCGAGACAGCCATCAATATCGTCGAAGCCGTCAACCGCCGCTTCGGCGCCGTCGCCACCACGCGCGACGCCACCAGTGTGGACGTGCTGGCGCCGGAAAACCCGACCCAGCGCGTGGCTTTCATGGCCAAGCTGGAAGCGCTGACCGTCGATGTGGGCGTCGACACGCCGAAAGTGGTCTTCAATTCGCGCACCGGCACCGTGGTCATCGCCGAAGGCTTGCGCGTGAAGGCCGCCGCCGTCACGCACGGTTCGCTGAAAGTGGTCATTTCCGAAAGTTCCAACGTCAGCCAGCCGGCGCCGTTCGGCCGCGGCCAGACCACCGTCACGCCGCAGTCGAAGGTCTCCGTCGACCAG
Organism: Janthinobacterium sp. SUN073; assembly: GCF_030397665.1. Lineage (GTDB taxonomy): Bacteria > Pseudomonadota > Gammaproteobacteria > Burkholderiales > Burkholderiaceae_D > Janthinobacterium. Next base: position 131,013 of record NZ_JAPUBT010000004.1, read on the forward strand.
GGCAACGGCAATATGTTCAAATGGCCGGCCGGCGCCAAGCTGCAGTCCATCATCGATGTGGTCAACAGCCTGGGCGCCTCGCCCGATGATATCATGGCAATTTTACAAGCCCTCGACCAGGCTGGCGCCATCGAAGGCGAACTGGTGGTGATTTGATGCTTAATGTAAACGACAGCAGCAGCGCCCTGCCCTCGGCGCTCGATGACAAGACCCCCGCCGCGGCCACGCCGGCCGATCCCCGCTACGCGGCCAAGGCCACCGAGGCGGCCGTCAAGTTCGAAGCCTTCTTCATCTCGCACATGCTGCGCCAGATGCGTTCGGGCACGCGCGAGATGGCGGGCGAGGACAGCGTCTTCAAGGACCCCATCAACAACGACATGCTGGAAATGGCCGACAACCTGGTGGCCGACAAGATGGCGGGCCAGCGCGCCTTCGGCATCGCCGACGCCATCCTGCGCCAACTGCTGCCGGCGGCCAGCGCGCCCGTGGCAGCCAAGAATACGGCCAACAGCGCTGCCAAGACCGACAATATTGCGGCGCCGCTTAATAAAGCTGTCTGAAACGTCGCCTGTACAAGGTAACAACGATTCACTGCCTGCCCACTCGCACGCGCCACACTCTTCACGAAAGAAAATTGCCCAATGAGCATCATCAGCAATGCATTGTCAGGCAGCATCGCCGCCCAGGCCGCACTGAATGCGGCCAGCCAGAACATCGCCAACCTGCAAACGGCGGGCTATACCCGCCAGGGCGTGTTATTGTCCTCGCTTGGCGCAGGCGTCGGCGTGCGCTCGGCCGGCAATGGCGTGGAAGTGTCGGCCCTGCTGCGCTTTGCCGATGCGTATAAAAGCCAGCAAATGTGGCGCGCCGCGTCCGACCAGGGCGCCCGTGCGCAGACCCAGCCTTACCTGACGCAGCTCGAGCGCGTGATGGGTGACGACGCCTCCAGCATCAGCAACGGCATCGACGGTTTCTTCAAGGCCCTGAACGCGGCCGCCGTCGACCCGACGTCGACGCCGCTGCGCCAGCAGATCGTCACCTCGGCCGACGCCATGGCCCAACGCTTCAACAGCATCAGCACCGTCATGGGCAACCAGCTGCTGTCGGTGCAGCAGCAACGTACGGCGATCGTGCCGCAAGTCAATACCACGCTGGCCAACATCGCCGCGCTGAACCAGCGCATCAGCACCTCCAACGCTTCGGGCACGAATGTGTCGTCGCTGATGGATGCGCGCGACCAGCTGATCGATGGCCTGGCCGCGCAAATGGGCATCGACGTGCTCGACCAACCGGACGGCTCGCGCAATGTGGCACTGAAATCGGGCCAGCCGCTGGTCATCGGCAGCTTGGCCGCTACCCTCAGCAGCAACATGACGAACACGGGCGACCAAACCCTGAGCCTCGATTTCGCCAAGTCCTCGTACACCCTCGATCCGGTTGCCATCGGCGGCCAGATGGGCGGCCTGGGCGAATTCGAACAAAATACCCTGAAACCACTGCAGCAGTCGCTGCAAGACATGGCCACCCAGTTAACCAGCAAGGTCAACACGCAGCTGGCCCAGGGCACGACCATGGCCCCGCCTCCTGGCAATAACGGCACTCCCCTGCTGGTCTACGCAAATGGCAAGCTGGGCATTACTCCCGGCTTCAACGCGAAGGACCTGGCCCTGTCGCTGACGGGCGCCGCTGGCGACAGCGGCAACTTGCAGAAATTAATCGACATCAAGAATCAACCGATCAGCGTCAGCTGGGTGGGGAATGTCCTGATGAGCGATGCCGATACGCAGCTCGTCGGCAAGCTGGCTATCTACAGCCAGCAGAACCAGGCCCTGCTGAAGACATCCAACACCGTGCGCGCGCAAGCCATCGACGACTGGAAATCCACCAGCGGCGTGAACAAGGACGAAGAAGCGATGAACCTGGTCGAATTCCAGAATATGTACCAGGCAAACATGAAAGTCATTTCAGTGGCGAATACCTTGTTTGATGCCACTTTGCAAATGATGGGTTAAGGAGAAAAGCATGCGTGTCGCCAGCAGCCAGTACCAAACGCTGATTAATATTTCTCTTCAGCAAAATCAGGAACGCATCAATTACCTGACCCAGCAGATGTCCTCGGGCTTGCGCATCCAGCTGCCATCGGACGATCCGATCGGCAATGTGCGCATTTCGCGCCTGACGCGCGAGCAAGCCATGGTGGCGCAGTACCAGGACAATATCGCCACGGTGAAAGTGCGCCTGCTGAAAAATGAAAACTATCTGTCGAGCATGGTCACCGACATGGGCCAGGCGCGCGACCTGCTGGTATGGGCCGCGGACGGCAGCAATGCGCCGGACGACCTGAAGGCGATGACGCAATCGCTGATCGCCATGCGCGACAGCGTACTGTACACGGCCAACCTGAAAGACCAGGAAGGCCGCTATATGTTTTCCGGCACCGCTACCGACCAAGCCGCAATCAAATACGATTCGGCGGCAAATGCAGGTTCGCGCTACACCTACATCGGCAATACCGACATGCAGACCGTGGTGGTGGGCAATGGCGTGACGCAGACGGCCAACGTCGACGTGAAGAACCTGGAAGTGTGGCTGAACAAGATCGACCAGACCATCGATACGCTGGGCAAGCCCGGCATCAGCCCCAGCGATCCGGCCGTGCGCGGCGTGGTGCTCGCCGCGCTCGATGGCACCGATGATGGCATGGAATTACTTTCAGGCAAGATCGCCATCTTCGGCGGCGCGCAAAACATCCTCTCCACGCTGTCCGGCAATCTGAGCAACGTCTCGCTGTCGAACGACATGGCCTTGTCAGATCTGAAGAAGACCGACATGGGCGCGGCCGCCATTGACCTGAACGGCTACCAGACGGCGTTGCAGGCCACGTACAAGGCCTATTCCAAGGTGGGTACCATTTCCCTGTTCGATCTTCTCTGACCATCATGCAAATCGTTCAGACCTCCTCCTCTTCCGGCGTCAATGCCAAAGGCGCCGGCACAGCCCGCGTCGTCGATGACGCGTCCGCCACCACCAATGGCAGCGCCAGCACGCGCAGCGAGGCGCCGGCGGCGAGGAGTTCGACGGCAAGCCTGAAGCGCGGCCTGAACAACTGGGATCACCAGCTGCAGGGAGAAATTTCCAACGCGCAGCAAACGCTCGATTACCTGGAACGCAGCAGCAGCCAGCTGCAGGCGCTGAAAAGCGAGCTGGCGGCCAAGCTGGCCGCGCGCCAGGGCCGCGAGGGGCAAGTGGAAGCGCGCGTGCGCCAGTTCAGCAATACCTGGAGTCAGCGCGCCAGCGCCTCGGCCGGCTCGCTCGACGCGCAGCTCGGCTATACCAGCCCGCAGTCGGCACAGCAGCAGTTCAGCATCCGCGGCCTGACCATGGCCAGCCTGCAGGAAGGTCCACAGGAAGTGCTGGCGTTTTCCGTCGGCGGCGCGAACCAGGCCTTGCGCTCGGTGAATATCGAACCTGGTCTGAGCGAGAGCGAAATCGTGTCCCGCTTCGACCGCGCACTCATGCCGTCAGGCATCGGCGTCAAGCTGGGCGAGAATGGCGAACTGGTGTTCAGCACCTCAGAAGCGGCCTGGGCCAACGTGCGCGACAGCCTGTCCGTGCGCGGCAGCGGCATCCGCTATCCGACCGGCCAGATGAGCCGCGTGCGCACGGATGCGGAACCGGCCGCCATCGCCCCGGAAGAATGGCATACCGGCGACGTGGAAGCCTTGCGCGCCACCTTGCAGCAAGTGGTGCAGGCGCTGGCGCAGTTGCAGGCGGCGCGCAGTTCCGTCAGCCTGGCCCTGGCGCAGGCGACGGGACGGGTGGCACGCGCACAACCGGTGCAAGAGAACGTCAGCATGGATACCTTGGCGGAAAACTTCACGCAAAAGGCCAGCCAGCCCGGCTATGAATCGCTGCTGGCCATCAGCTCGGCGCTCGTCGGCATCAGCCGCGAACGCGTCGTCGCCCTGCTGGGCCTGAAGTAAGCCCCCCCCCCGCCGTGCGCTGACTTGGCGCGCGCGACCGTTCAGGCAGCCGCCTGAGCCGCCAGCAGGCGATCCATCTGTCCTGCCGGTAACACACGAGAAAAGAAATACCCCTGCGCATAATCGCAGCCGGCGGCGCGCAGCAAATCGCGTTGCGACGCCGTTTCCACGCCTTCGGCCACGACTTTCAGCCCCAGCCGCTGCGCCAGCGCAATGATCACCTCGCACAGGCCCAATCCGGCATCGTCGCGTCCCAACTCGCCGACCAGGGAACGGTTGATCTTGAGCACGTCGATATTGGCCGTTTTCAGGCACGCGAGCGATACCTGGCCGCTGCCGAAATCGTCGAGCGCCAGCGCCAGGCCCATGGCGCGGAACTGGCGTAGCCGGTCGACCACCTGGCACGCCTCGTCGAGCAGCACCGCTTCCCTTGTTTCGATGACGATGGCGCCCGGCGCCAGGCCCTGGCGCGCCAGGTGCCCGCCCCAGTCCTGGTACAGCGCGGCGTCGCAACGAAATTCCACGGCCGACTTGTTGATGCTGATCTGGAACGCGGTGCCATGCTCGTCTTGCCACTGGCGTGCCTGGCGCACCACCTGGCGAAACACCCACTCGCCGATATCGATGATCAGACCGTTCGCCTCGGCAAAGGCGATGAAATCGGCGGGCAGCAGCAGGCCACGCAGCGGATGGCGCCAGCGCAGCAGCGCCTCGGCCCGCTCGACGACACCATCGCACAGGCGGATGATGGGCTGGTAATGCACTTCGAACTGGTCCTGCGCCAGCGCCAGGCGCATCTCGCGCACTGTGGTGCGGCGCAATTCGGCCGCCTGCTGCACGGCCGGCGTGAAATAGCTGTAGCCGTTGCGCCCCGCGCTCTTGGCCGCATACATGGCCTGGTCGGCATGCCGCAGCAAGCTGTCCGGCGCCTCGCCGTCAGCCGGATACAGCGCCACGCCCACGCTGGCCGACACTTGCGCCGTATCGCCGTCCAGCAAGAAAGGCAGGGCCAGCGCGGCCGTCAGTTCCTGCAGCACGCGTTCGATGCCGCCCAGCTGCCCCACGCCGGCCAGGATGACGGTGAACTCGTCGCCACCCAGGCGCGCTACCGTATCGGTGGCGCGCACGCGTTCGCTGATGCGCCGCGCCGCCTGGCGCAGCAGCATGTCACCCTTCTCGTGGCCCAGGCGGTCATTCACCTGCTTGAAATGGTCGAGGTCGATGAACAGCAGGGCCAGGCAAGCGCCTTCGCGTTTGGCATGGGCCGCCTCGTGCTGCAGCCGGTCGAGAAACATGTGGCGGTTCGGCAAGCCCGTCAGCTGATCGAAATTGGCTTGCCGCCAGATGCGCTCGGACGCCGCGCGCTGCGCCGTGATGTCGCTGACCAGTGCCAGCGCACCCAGGTAGGTGCCGCCGGAGTCGAAGATGGGGTTGGTAGCCAGGGTCCCCCACAAGGTGCTGCCGTCACGCCGCAGGAACTTGAATTCATGGCGTTCGGCAATGCCATCCTGGCGCCGCGTAATGTTGCGCTCCAGGATGGCGCGTCCCTCGTCATCCATGAAAGCCGCCAGCGGCTGGCCCAGCATCTCCTCGATCTGGTAGCCCAGCATGTGCGCCATCTTCGGATTGACAAAGCTGGTCAGCGCCTGCGCATCGATTTCCCAGATGCCCTCCTCGGCACTGTGCACGATGCGCCGGAAGCGCTCTTCGCTGCGTTCAAGCGCCGCCAGCTTGCCCTGGGCCTGCTCCAGCACCAGGCGCAGCGCCTGGCCGTTCGGATCGGCGCTGCCCAGCAGGCTGACGGGCAAACCGGCCTCGCGCGCGCCGGGACGGGACGGCAACTGCACCTGCAGCTGGATGCGCTCGGGCTCGCTGCTATTGAGCACGCGCTGCACGAACTGCTCGTAATCGTGACGGAAGGCCTCGTGGATATAGGAACGGAACAGCACGTGGCCCGGTCGTTCCCGCGGCAGGCCGAACAATTCGGCCGCCACCAGGTTCATCTGCACGATGACGCCATCGAGACCGAGCACGAAATAGGCGACGGGCGCCAGCAGGTATAAATCGTTGAAATAGGCTTGTTCGCGTTCAGCCTTCACCCGTTCCGGGCTGAAAACGCCATCGTCAAGCAGGGGCGCGGCATGCCGCGGCATGCCGTCGTGGCAGCGCGGGGAGCAATCCGGAGCAGGTACCGCTTGCGGTGGTGTATCCATGGCTGTCCTTTGCACGGCCGCCCTGGCTACCGGTGGGTGCAGTAGCGAGACTAGCACGCACCATGCGCAGTGTCGAGCGATGCCTGCCGCAGATAACGTTTCTGCCACAAGGCCGATCAGCGGCCCTGCCCCATACTGCGCCGGCGCAAGCCGAAATCATGGCCCACCACCAGCAAGGTGCTGGCCACCAGGCTCGATAGCCCCACGATCAGCTGGATCAGCTTGTCGTCAGGCAAGATCCACAGTGACGAGTCCGGCGCCTCGCAGCCCGTCGCCGCACTGATGAGGGGCGCGACCCAGGCCGCGTCCGGCGTCACGTCGAGCACGACGGCGCCGTCGGCGCTGGTCTGCATATAAATGTCCCCCCCTTCGGCGAGGGTAAAGCAGATGCCCACGCCCGTTTCCGTGGCGCGGATATTGTCCTGCATGCTGCGGTTATGTTCCTCGATCCATACTTCCACATCGTACGGCGTTTCCAGGTGCTGCCACGGAACGGGGCGAAAACGGGGACGTTCATCCGGGCTTGCCGCCGTGTCGGGAATGTCGGGGATGTTGCTGTCTGCTGCGCCTTGCATGCTCGTTGACCTTTTCTGCGGTGATGTTCTGCGGTGATGCGCGGGAGCGGTTGCCCGCCAGCCGCCATTATCCACCGTTCATGGCCAGCATGGTATTGCTGGCGCACACTCATCAGAAAAACTGATAGCTATTAACTTTTAACATCAGCATACCTGACTTAAAATACGCGCCATCTCTTCTTTACAGGCTTTACATGCAAGGCATCAAACGCAAAATCGTCTATGTCACCGCCTTTGAAATCATCGGCATGGCCATTTCCACGGCCTGGCTGACCCTGCTTTCGGGCGAGTCGCCCACCAGTACCGGGCCGCTGGCGATCATGATCACCACCATCGCCGTGATCTGGAACCTGCTCTACAACACGGCCTTCGAATACTGGGAAATCCGCCAGGTGTCGCGCACGCGCACCGTCTGGCGCCGCATCCTGCACGCGATCGGCTTCCAGATCACGCTGGTGATCTACCTGATCCCGCTGATCGCCTGGTGGCTCGATATCAGCCTGTGGCAAGCGTTCGTGCTGGACTTCGCCCTGATGCTGATCATCCCGTGCTACAGCTTCATCTTCAATTACTTCTTCGACGGCCTGTTCGGCGTGCCGCTGTCGGCGCAGCAGCCGAAGGAAGAGCCCAGCAGCGTTCAGGCCGCTTCGCTGAGCAACTGAAGAAAGGACCGCGCTGCCATGCCCAGCGGCCGGTCCTTCATCCACACCAGGTGGATGGGCACGACCAGACCATTGCCCGTATTCTTGAACGCCACGCGGCGCACCCGCCCCGCCGCCAGGGAATGCTGGATGGCCGAGGCGGCAAAGTTGCCCCACCCCAGTCCCACCTCCACCATGGACAGCGCCATCGGCAAGCTGTCCGTGCGCCAGTAAGACAAGCCCACCACAGGGCGCGCATCGGCCAGGTCGAGTTCGCGGCTGGCGACGATGATCTGGCGCAAGTTCACCAATTCCTCGATATACAGGGGCCGGCCCGCCACGTCGGGCGGATGCTGGGTGGAAATAATCGCCAGCAAGGCATCGCTGCCCACCAACTGGAACTGTTCTTCGTGATTGATGCGCCCGCCAGCGAAGGCCATGCAGGCGCTGATGCGGCCCCGGTGCAGCATGTCGAGCACATCGTCCTGCGGCGCCGTCAGCACCTCGATGTCGAGCAGCGGATGGCGCTGCGACAGCGCGCGCACGGCGGCCAGGAACGGCGTATGGTCGAGCTCGGCTGCAATGCCCAGCGAAATGCGGCTTTCCAGACCCTGCGACAATTCCTGTACGTGCAGGTGCAACTGTTTCAGCTGTTCGGCGATCAGGCGCGCATGGGGCAGCAGCGCCATCGCGGCGGGCGTGGGCACGGCTTCACGCGCGCCCCGGTCGAACAGGGCGATGCCCAGTTCCGCCTCGATGTTGGCCATCGCCATGCTGACGGCCGACGGCGCCCGGCGCAAGGCGCGCGCGGCGGCCGAAAACGAACCGCCGTCGACGACGGCCAGGAACAGTTCGATGTTATGGCTGGAGAGTTTCATGGAGTGGAAAAGGATGGCACTTTTTGACGCGCCGGCGGTCAAATCGGCAATGACCGAAGTCAACGTGCCTCATCCACTACCCTACCGCGGCGCTTATATAGCGCTTGCCTGGCGTGGGCGTTTACCCCTTCCAGACGCGCTGCAATCCCGTATCCGCATGAATCCAGCCGCCACGGGGACCGGAGCGGTAATAAAAGCCCACGCCGCCCTGCTTGAAGCTGCGCACCAGCGAACCGAGCACTTCCGCGTTCAAATTGGCCACGCGGATGTCGGCGGCGCGGCCCGAGATGTGCAGCGACTGGCGCGCGGCGGGCACGCCCGCTTCGCGCAGGCGGCTGTTCGATTCGGCCGTGCGGTAGCCCGACAGGATCTCCAGCGGCTGCTCGATGCCGTAGCGGGCCACGAACGCTTGCGTGCCCCACAGGGTTTCCAGCAGTTTCGGGTCGATGGGCGCCGTCTTCTTGCCGTTCACGTCGCGCAGCAAGTGGCACAGTTCCTGGTAAGCCGAATCGATGACTTCGCCATCTTTCCAGTACAGCAGCCTGGCCTTTTCATTACTGGCCGGGCGCACCACTTCCAGGGTGCGGGGCTTGAGCCAGAATTCCAGGTCCAGCGCCTGCGCGTCGAAGATATCGGGAGGCGGTTCCATCTCCGTGATGGCCTGGCGCGACTGCGACGTGATCGAACGGTCGACGCTGGCCAATTGCGTCGGCTGGGGCGGCACGCCGGTGCGCGGCGCGCGCGGCTTGGCGCTGGCCGAAGCCGAGGCGGGAGCGGCCGTGCGCGAGGCGCAGCCGATGAGAGGAGTAGCTACCAGGCCCAGCGCGGCCAAGCCCATACCGTGGTGTAAAAAATTTCTGCGCGATGCCATAGTCAGTCCAATTTAACGATGGGAATACTATAGCGTATTGTGCTGCGAAGAAAAACCCTCAATGCCTATCGTGTCGCCCTCATTTCAGCTTCGGGCGCCCTAAGCGGCGGCGGCGCTGGCCAGGCTGTCCCGATTTGCCTGCGCCAGCGCCGTCAATGGCTTGTCGAGCAGATAACCCTGGGCGACGATGGGCAAGCCCGTGATGGCGGCGATGCGCTGCAGCGCGGCCAGCGCCGCCGGCGTGTCGAGGCGTTTAAAAATGACGCGGATTTTCGCCGCATGGCACACGGTGACGAAGCTGGCGACGGCTTGCTCGTCGCTGAGGTTGCCCGCGTCGAGCTTGAACGCATGCGGGTGCAAACGCTCCAGCATGCCCGTGGCCTCCTGCACGCTGGCCACGTTGATGGCCAGGCGGAAACCGTTGCGGCGGTAATTGTCGGCCACGTAGTTGAGTAGCCAGCCTTGGTTCGGCGTCACCGTCGGCAATTGCAGCACGATGCGCTCGATGGGCAAGCCCAGCGCGTCGAGGATGCGCTGGAAGGCGTGGCCGTGATTGCTGCTGACGGCGCTCAGCAGGCGGTCATGCACGTTCAGGTACAGGTCGGCCTGCTCCGCTTCGCCCTGGCGAAAGAAATTGATGGCGTGCAGCATGCGGCACAGCCGGTCCAGCTCCACGGATTCGTCGTCGCTGGCCGCGTGATCGAGCAAACGCCACAGCGACAAGCCCTCGTCCGCCTTTGACACGCTGCGCGCCAGGCCCTCGAATGCCACCAGCTTGCCGCTGTCCAGTTCGCGCAGCGGCTGGAAAGCGCTGGTCATGGTGCAATTGAAAAAGCGCCCCAGCGCCCTGCCCTCCCCGTCGAGCCAGACGCTGGTGCCGGCCTGGGTTTGGTGCGACAAACGGGCCAGGTAGTTTTTCAGGACGGGAAATGGCATACGTGCTCCTTCATCAGGCTGCGCCGGTGTCCCGCAAGGGGAAGACGGCGCCAAAGTGTGCAGAGTAAGGCAGCGCCAGGCAAAGGAGAACGAATGGTTTCGCCATTTGATATGCGCCCAGCACATAAAGGATGCGACAGCCAGCGCATAACGATAGACGCAAACATTCCTTCCCGCCCCTGGCGAGCGCCCTTACTGTGGGCGTGTACCGATACCATCAGGAAGGGCCGCCATGTGCCAGTTACTCGCAATGAACAGCAGCAAACCGGCCGCGCTGGGATTTTCCTTTGCCGGTTTTGTCGAACGGGGCGGACGCACGGACGAGCACCGCGACGGCTGGGGCATCGCCTATCATTCCAGTAGCGGCTGCACTCTGCTGACGGACCACCTGGCGGCCATCGATTCGCCGCTGGCCGCCACCGTGCAGCAGCATCCCGTGAAGGCGAAAAACATCGTCGCGCACATCCGCAAGGCCACGCAGGGCCGCATCGCGCCGGAAAACACTCACCCGTTCGCCCGCGAACTGTGGGGCAAGACCTGGTCCTTCGCCCACAATGGCGACTTGAAGACGTGGCGCGCGCCCGCCAATGCCTGCTACCGTGCCAGCGGCGACACGGACAGCGAACAGGCCTTCTGCCACCTGCTGGCCCGCTTGCGCACGCGCTTCCCCTTGGGCGAACCCGCGCGCGCCGACTTGCGCGCCGCCATCGGCGACGTGGCGCGCGAGATTGCCGCGCACGGCAGCTTCAATTTCATCCTGTCGGACGGCGAACTGCTGTTTGCCCACTGTTCCACGCATTTGCACTACGTGATACGCGAATACCCGTTTTCCGTGGCGCAACTGATCGACTGCGAGCGCAGCATCGACTTTCGCCAGCACAACCACCTGGACGACCGCATCGCCGTCATCGCCACGCATCCGCTGACGCAAAACGAGGACTGGCTGGCGTTCGCACCGGGCGAACTGAAACTGTTTGCTGGCGGCACCTTGCTGCCAGCAAACGATAGCGCGCAACAAGGCGTGTATATCCAGATCAGTTACTGAGGGAATTATTCAACAGGAGGAAATGGCCCGCCGCCGGATGGGCGGGCTGAAGTGCGGTATAGCCGTCAGGCCGAATTGCAGTTGCAAAAGCGCTTGCGCTTGGGGTCGCCGCTAGCGATGCCTGCGGGGTCAATCTGTTTCCAGCAAAAAATCGTTTCCACGCCATACGGCGAACGCACATTGCCCGCCTCGAGATACCCCTGCCTGACGAAAAAGGCCTGGCTGCTGGCCGTGCTGTGCAGTTGCAGGGCCTTGATGCCCCACTCGCGCGCCTGCGCTTCCAGTTGTTCCACCAGGGCCTTGCCGGCGCCGCGGCCTTGCGCCTCGGGCAGCAGGTAGCACAGGGCCAGCTTGCCGGCGCGCGTCAGCAAGCCGACGCCAACGACGGCGCCCTGCTCGATTGCGACCAGCGAAAAATTGGTAGGCGACGCAAACCAGCACGCCACCATCTGCGGTGTTTTATTGCCCAGCCAGGCTTCCAGGATGGCCGGATCGTCCCGATGATCGAGGCTGCAGCATTCGACGATGGAGCGTCGTAATACGTTGCACGCCTCGAAAGCGTCGGTCGATGTTGCAATACGAATTTCAAGACTCATGTACGCTCACAAAATATTCCAGTTGCCGATGCAGACGGTTTTACCCCTGTATCGCGCCATTCGACTATACACCAAGCGGCGCGATCGGGTTTTTTCGCGCCACGCCACAGGACGGTCTTGCCTATGACGGCACCCTTGCAGGCTAAGCCTTGACTGTCGTCTTGCCCACGAATCATTTCAAAAATCGATATCTGTTTTTCAGCACAAACGGGAATCGGATCTAAGCATATTACGAAAAATTCGTTTCTTTTCCGGCCGGAATTTTAGACTATGACTGTCTATTCTCACAACAAGAGTTCAACATGACCCATTCCAACGCCGTATCGACTGCCGCAGCGACACTCACCCGACGCTCGCGCCGCTGGTTCCTGGCCAGCGCCCTGGCCGCTTCCGCCGCCGCGATGAGCCTGCCCATGAGCGTGTCCGCCGCAGAACCCGTGGTCTTGCTGAACGCCTCGTACGACGTGATGCGCGAATTGTTCAAGGATGTGAATCCCGCGTTTATTGCTGATTGGAAAGCCAAAACGGGCGAAACCATCACCATCAAGCAATCGCACGGCGGTTCCAGCAAGCAGGCGCGCTCCGTTGCCGATGGCCTGGAAGCGTCCGTCGTGACCATGAACCAGGCGAATGACATCGATATCCTCGTCGACCGTGGCCTGGTGGTGGCCGACTGGGCCAAGAAATTCCCGAACAATGCGGCGCCGTTCTATTCCACCATGGTGTATCTGGTGCGCAAAGGCAACCCGAAACACATCAAGGATTGGGACGACCTGGCCAAGCCCGGCATCAAGGTCATCGTGCCGAACCCGAAAACCTCGGGTAACGGCCGCTACACGTATCTGGCAGCCTGGGGCTATGCCGTGAAAAAAGGCGGCAGCGAAGCGCAGGCGCGCGAACTGGTGACCAAGCTGTTCAAGAACGTGCCCGTGCTCGACGGCGGCGGCCGCGGCGCCACCACCACGTTTACCCAGCGTGAAATCGGCGACGTGCTGGTGACGTTTGAAAATGAAGTGCAACTGGTGCGCGCCGAATTCGGCGACAACTTCGAAGTGGTGTATCCAAGCATCTCCATCCTGGCCGAGTCGCCCGTGGCCGTCGTCGACAAGGTGGTCGACCGCCGCGGCGTGCGCAAGGAAGCCACGGCCTACCTGCAATACCTGTACTCGGAAGCGGGACAGGAACTGGTCGCCAAGCACTACCTGCGTCCCCGTTCGGCAGCGGTAGCGAAGAAATACGCGGCCAGCTTCAAGCCGATCAGCCTGTTCACCATCGATGACGTCTTTGGCGGCTGGAAACAGGCGCAAAAGAAACACTTTGACGACGGTGGTGAGTTCGACAAGATTTATCAGAAGTAATCTGATCTGCATCAACCAGCAACCGGGACTTGTCCCGGTTTTTTTATGGCTGTGCGCCGGCGTCCCACTCCAGCGCGCTGAACAGGCTGGCGATCTCGCTGCTGCGGCGCGTGCCCGTCTTGGCCAGAATGGCCTGGATCTGGCTGCGTACGGTACTGATGCGCACGCCCTTCTGCCGCGCGTACTCGGCAGGCTCCATGCCATCGGCCAGCGCCAGCGCCAGCGCCCACTCGGCCCCCGTCAAGCCCCAAGGCCGCTCAAACGCCCCCGGCCACCGCCGCCACCCCGCCCGGAACAGCGGCCGCAAGGACAGCATGGCCATCACCGCTGCATCGCCCACACCATCCTGCCCTATGCGCACGGGCAACGGCAGGATGCCGATTTCCAGCGCCGGCCGGCCGTCTGCATCGCAGGCATACAAGGGAGCGGGACGGTGGCACGCCAGTCCGACGCAGGCTTGCCGCACGCGCTGCGCCAATTGCTGTTGCAGCAAACTGGCGCGCACCTGCACGCCGCCGCCGCGCACGGCAATCAAGGGGTGCGCCTGAGGTGCGGCGGCCAGCAGCCGCTGCGCCGCCAGATTCATGAAGACCAGCCGCAGGCAGGCGTCGACCAGCAAGATGGCACGCGGCAAGGCATCAAGCGCCTCCCAAGCCAGCGCGCCATGCGCCTGGGCTTGCTGTGCCGTATCGCGCAGGCGAAACACATTCGGCAAATGATCGAGCACGCGCTGCAGCTGGCTGTGCGTGTTCGCGTCATACGGGCCCTGGCCTGCGGCGCGGTGCGCGGACAGGATGGTGAGCGCGCCGTTGTCGCGCACGACGCCGCTGCACGAATAGCGCACACCCGCGCGCAAATAGAAATCCTGGAAATACTCACTGCGCGCCACGGCCTGGTCGCTGAAATAGTCTTGCATCAAGTGCATGCGCCCAGGCGGCGCGCGCGTGAGGACCGCATAGCCGGGATCGAGCGTGTGATAGTAGCGGCGATAACCGTGCTCCCACGCCTGCTCGTCCAGGCCCGTGACACAGGCGCGCGACGGCGCCATCTCCGCTTCCGCTTTCAGGAAACAGCAAGCAACGTCGCCGCCGGCCAGCCGCGCAAATGCGCGCAGGGCCGCGCTCCAATGCGACGGTTCCAGCGCCGCCCGGTAAAAGTCAGCAATTACGGTATCGGCGCCGTCCTTGTCCATAGTTGCCCACACACCTATAAAAAAGCGCCGCGTCCTTCACTTGAAGGATGCGCGGCGGCGACCCGTCAAGCACCATGGCGTGGATGGCGGCTGCCATGTGCACCGCCATCGCCAGCAGCTTTCCCACTTCGCCCTCATCAAGGAGTAGCACCATGCCTTCCATTGATACCGGTAACACCATCCTCCCCCCGATGCGCGCAGGCGGCCAGCCCTTGCGCCTGGCACTGAGCGCCACCGCCCTGCTGGCGCTGTCCGCATGCGCCAACCTGCACACCATCCACCGCACGACCGACTTGCCAGACGATGGCAAGGCCGTTCACCTCGATGCGGCCCAGCGCGTGATTCATGTCACGAAAGACGGCAAAGCCTGTGCCGAGCCAACGCCGGACGCCCTGCAGTCGTACGCGTCCGCGTTCGGCAGCACGCTCAACGCGGGCGCCGATGGCGCCTCGTTCTCCAATGCACTGCGCGCCAATGCCGCCAGCGTGGGGCTGCACTCGCAAAGCATCACCCTGATGCGCCAGCATCTGTTCAACATCTGCGAATATGCGCAAAACGACTGGCTCAATGATGCTGACGTCATGCTGCTCATGGAACGTTCGCAAGACCTCACCTTGGGCATCCTGGCCATCGAACAACTGACTGGCGCCGTGGTGGCGCGCCAAGCATTGCTCGAAGACAACACCGACGCGACCGCAGCGGCAAGGCAGCGCTTGCTGGCGTCGCAAGATGCCCTGGCAACGCAAGCCAGGCTCGACCTGGCAATCAAGAAAGAACAAGCCTTGCAAGCCAATGCCGCTGCCCAAATCAAGCCAGCTACCCTGGCTGCCGGTGACAAGGAGGCCGTCATACTTAAGACAGCGCAGGAAAGCACAAGTTCTGACAGCGCCACCGACCGCAAGACCGGAAAGGCACAGGCCAGCGCCGACGCGGCGCTGGCGCAGGCGCGCACCGAACGGGCCGAGCTCGAAGCTCAGCTGGCCGACCAGCTGGCGCAAAGCCAGTCCGGCGCCAGCGGCCGAAGCGGCATGACTACGCCGCTGCATGCCAGCAATGTTAATGATAAAACAGCTGCACACTTGGCCAGAGCCAGCACCGAGATCGTCAACATGATCTTGAACAAAGGCCATTTGACGGATATGTGCATCACTTTCATCAATCATCCGAAGAAGTACATGGAAATGTGGGAGCACTACCAGGAAGTGATGAACCAATGCAAGGATGTCCTGACGGCAGACCTGCGCCCCGGCACCACGCACCCATATAGCACCACCATCGACATCGGCAAGGGAGGCCCGGCGTCCTTGCCTGACTCCGAAGACTGGAGCATCGTTATGCCAAGGAAAAGCAAGCCTAAGGGCAACGCGGAGCCTTCCTCCACCGGCAAGCCAGCGGGGGAATAACGGCCAGGAAAGCCATTGGTTGCAGGGCGGCAATGGGTTGCGCCAGCACGGCGGATGTGGACTACAGCAAGAATGGACGCATGGCAAACCTCCCGGTGAAGGCAGACGAGTATAGGCGAATAATATGCTTGCAACAGCGCTTGCGCACACTTTGCGCATATCGATATGCGCATCGATTCGTGGTCAAAACCCCGCGCGCGCCGTACTCTGGCCTTGTCGCGCCGCACGGCGTTTTACGGGCACAAAGGAAATATCATGGCTATCTCGGAAGTGAATGTACGCAACCAGTTTCGTGGCAAGATCAAGGAAATCATCTTTGGCCCCGTGGTCTCGGAAGTGGATGTGGAAACGCCGCACGGCATCGTCACATCGGTGATCACCTCGCGCTCGATCAAGGACCTGGACTTGAAAGTGGGCAGCGAAGTCATCGCCCTCGTGAAATCGACGGAAGTGTCGATCGCCAAGATCCAGTAAGCGTTGTCCACCCACTGACGCCGCACCCCTTGCCATCCGGCAGCGGCGCGGCGTTTGTGTCAGGGCTTGATATACGCATAGCCTTCCTGCCACTGCAAGCGGCTCAGCTCGGCCACGCCCGAGGGCACGATGACGGCTTCGGGCAGCACCCGCTGGCGGTCGATATTGCGTCCTTGCAAGGTGTTATTGCAGACGCGAAAGCTCACGCCCCGCTTGGCCAGCTCGCGCACCACCACGTCATACGGCGTGCCACTCTTGTCGATGGCGCCGTCGAGCAGAAAATCGATGCCGAGGCCATGCGCGACGAGCACGATGGTGGCTTGGGGGCTGGCGTCCAGGTGATTGCGGATATTTTTCAGCGTAGCCGTGGCATTGCTGGCGTCATTGACGTGATACACCACCTTTTCCTCCTTCTGCGCTGCCGTGGCGGCAGTGCAAGCGAGCAAAGAAAGAAGGATGGCGGAGAACCAGCGGCGCAAGATTGTCATGAGATGTCCATTTCAGTGGCAGATTAAAAACATTGCCATCATATCAATCCCTGAACAAATAGGTAAACGTGCGGCTGACAGGCAGCTTTTCCGTGCTGCCACGCACCAGTACCTGCATGCGCTCGGCGTCGATGCGCTCGGCCGCCTCGATGGCTTTCACGTTGACCATGGTGCCGCGGTGGATTTGCCAGAACTGTTCCGGATCGAGCCCGCCCAGCAAATCCTTCAGCGGCGTGCGCACCAGCGCTTCCGAGCCGGCCAGCACCACGCGCGTGTACTTGGTATCGGCCTGGAAGAACAGCACGTCGTCAATATTGATCAGACGGATCTGCTTGCCCACGCTGGCCCTGATCCATTTTAATTTTTCGCGCGGGGGCGCTGGCAAGGCGGCGCGCAGCGACTGCAATAAATTGGCCATGTCGGCCGGCTGCGCACCGAGCTTGTCGCGCAGGCGGGCCAGCGCCCGCTGCAGCCGCTCGGCCTGCACGGGTTTCAACAGATAATCGACGGCGCCCGCGTCGAAGGCATCGACGGCGTACTGGTCGTAGGCCGTGACGAACACCACGTGGGCGCGCTTGCCGATGCGCTCGGCCACTTCCAGGCCCGACAGGCCAGGCATGCGGATGTCGAGGAAGACCACGTCCGGCTCGTGCTCAAGGAAACCGTCCCAGGCATCGTTGCCGTTTTCCGCCACCAGCACGACTTGCGCCTCGGGCCAGGCTTGCGCCAGCAGCATTTGCAGGCGCTCGCGCATCAGGGGTTCGTCTTCGGCGATCAGGATGGTGGTGTTCATGCGGCAGGTTCCTTCAGGCTGGATACAATTTTAATGGGCAACACTATTTCAGCGATCACGCCGCCCTCTTCGCCATCGCGCAGGCTCAGGCTGGCGGACGGATCGGACAGCAACAGCCGGCTGCGCACGTTTTCCAGGCCCAGGCCGCTTCCAGGCGCGCTGCCCGCAGCGCTTTCCGGCAAGCCCATGCCCGTGTCCTGCACGCGCAGACGCAGCATGCCGTCCACCCGCAGCGCCGAGAGGTGGATCTCGCCACCGCGCAACGATGGTTCAATACCGTGCTTGATGGCATTTTCCGCCAGGGTCAGCAAGATCATGCTGGGTATCGTCGCGTGCGCAAACTCGGCCGGCAAGTCCAGCGCATAGCGCAGGCGCGAGCCCATGCGCGCCTGCATCACGCGCAAATATGCGGCAACCATGTCGAACTCGCTTTGCAGCGGCACTTGCTCGCTGCGCATCTCCGCCAGGCTGGCGCGCAGGAAGGCGATCAGGTCGGCCGTCAATGCCGCGGCCCGGCCCGCGCCTTGCGCTCCCTGCTCGGCCAACTGCTGCACGGCGCCCAGGGTATTGAACAGGAAATGCGGCTCGATCTGCGCGCGCAGCAACCGCAGCTGCGATTCGCTGAGCGCGCGCGCCAGGCGGTCGCGCTCGGCATCCTGCTGCAGCTGCACCGTCAGCGCTTCGTATTGCCGGTTGCGCCAGGTGGTGACGATCGCCAGCGGCACCATATAAAACAAACCGGCCACCAGCAAGGCGATGCCGCCCACGCGCAGCAAGCGCTCGAAGGCCATGCCCATGGAACCGGTATCGCTCCAACCGGCCAGCAGCACGCCGGCCGCTACCCCTGCCGCGCAGGTCGAGACGATCAGCAAGAGTTTCTTGAACTTGTGGCGCACGGAACTGCGGTAATTGAACCAGACGCCCACCAGACCCCACGCCAGCGCAAAACCCAGGCCGTTGCTGAAGACCAGGGCCTTGAGCAATTCGAACCGGGCCGGCAGCAACAGGTGCAGGGCGACGCCGATGGCGCTGAACAGCAGCATCAGCTTGAACGCGGCAATATAGAAACCGGCGCCGCGGTACTTGAGCAGGAAATCATGCAACTGCTGACGCTCTATCGGCGTCAGCTTGACCAGCTTCATGGCGACGTAGCGGCGCACTCTACCCTGGACCTGCTCGGCCAGCTCGGGATGTTTCAGCACCCGCAGCGATTCTTCGTCGATGCTGCGGTACCAGTCCGTATATTTTTTTAACACAATGCGTTCTCCGTGGTCAGTGATTCAGGCATGAACGCAGTCTACGGCGCCCCTGTTACAGGGCATAGCGTGGGGCGACGAAGCACGAAGCGGCAGGCATCAACGACGAAGCGCGTGGCGCCTGCCTAACCCTTGCTGCCAATATTGCTGAAATAATACGAAGTTTCCCGGATGAAATCAATAATTGCGTAACAATTTTCAGTACGGCAAGAATAGCCCCATTTATTTGCCAAATTGGCCGCAACGCCGCCTGTTGCGGGCTTGTACCGTAGACATCGCTTGATCTTTAATGGTATTGTTTAAGCTTGGCAAATATTGCCTCCGAGATACACGCCGCGTCCCCGCGCGGCCCCATTCCGGATTTGCGCGCAGCGCCCTTGATGGCGCCCCAAAACTGCTTTCCCACATACAATCCCATGCTCAAAAAAATGTTCGCCGCGGTGCTGATGACGCTTTCGACAGCGGCCATCGCCGTGCCCTTCGGTTCCCAGTCGATCCTGGTGGTCGAAGACGGCACAGGCAAAATCTTGCTTGAAAAAAATTCCAACGTGGTGGTGCCCATCGCCTCGCTGACCAAGCTCATGACGGCCATGGTCGTGCTCGACTCCAAGGCGAATATGCAGGAAGAGATCAGCATCGACCGCGAGGATGTCGACACCTTGAAACACAGCACCTCGCGCGTGCCCGTGGGCGCCACCCTGAGCCGCCACGACGTGCTGCAACTGGCGCTGATGTCGTCCGACAACCGCGCCGCCGCCTCGCTGGCGCGCACCTTCCCCGGCGGCCCGACCGCGTTTGCCGTGGCCGTCAACGCCAAGATCAAGGCCCTGGGCATGCGCCAGACCGTCATCGAAGAGCCGACAGGCTTGTCGCCGAACAACCAGTCAACGGCGGCGGACCTGGTGAAAATGGCCGTGGCCGCCTCGCGCTACCCGGAAATCAGCCGCATCACCACCGATTCGAAGGACGTGATCCAGATCAAGGGCCGCGACGTGGAATACCACAACACGAACCGCCTGGTGGGCGCCAAGGGCTGGGATATCGGCCTGTCGAAGACGGGCTACACGAATGAAGCGGGGCGCTGCCTGATCATGCGCATCAAGTCGGCCGGCAAGTTCGCCACCATGATCCTGCTCAACGCGCGCGCCAATTCCGTGCGCGCCATGGATGCCGTCAACATCCGCCGCATGCTGGCGGTGGAAAACGGCATCGAAGAGCCGAAAGTGGTGCGCGCCTCGGTCAGCCGGCACAAAAAGGCGCCGGCGAAACCAAGTAAACGCCGCCGCGCCAAATAATTATTTCGCCTGCCGGTTGGTCATGACCACGCCGGCAATCGTCACCGCGCCGCCCACCAGCATCGAGGCGAGCACGGGCTCGCCCAAGAGCGCCGCCGCCAGCACGATGCCGAACACGGGCACGAGGTTGTTGAACACGGCCGTGCGCGACGGTCCCAGCGCTTTCACGCCCTCGTAATACCAGACAAAGCCGATCACCGTGCCGAACACCCCCAGGTAGCCGATGGCGGCCCACACTTGCCAGCCAAAGCTGTGCCATGGCACCGTCGGGAATTCCAGCACCGCCCCCACCAGCAAAAAGGCCAGGCCCCACATCGAGGCATACGTGGTGGCCGCGATCGGGCTCAAGCCCTTCAGCGCCACCCGGCCGATCAGGGTGTAGGCGGCCCAGCTGGAAATGCCGCAGAACATGAAAATCTCACCGGCGCCGATGCCGCCGCCCGTACCGTGCAGCACGCCGGAGAGATCGCCGCGCGTGATGACGATGGCCGTGCCGCAAAACGCCAGCATGATGCCCAGCCACTTGAAGGAACCGAGCCGTTCGCGGAACAGCATGGCCGAGGCCAGCGCCGTGACGATGGGGTTCAGGGCCACGAACAGGGCCGTGCGCCCGGCCGGCATGCGCGACAGGGCCGCCAGGAAACACAGGTTATATAGAAAAATGCCCGTCAGGCCCAGCGCCGCCGTCGTCGCCAGCTGCTTGCGGTCCAGGCGCGGCAAGCCCCCTTCCAGTTTCCACGCCAGCACGACGAGCAGCAGCACGGCCACGCCGAAGCGCCCGCTGGCGGCCGTCATCGGCGGCATCTGCTGCGCCAGCACGCGGCCCGCGATGAAGGTGCCGCCCCAGAACAGGGCGACGAAAATGAGTTTGAGGTAGACGAGTGGCGACTGCACGGAAGGCAAGGCGGCTGAAGGTACGGCGGAAGTACGCATGGAAAGTCCTATGATGTCGCTTGTGCAGCGGACGCTGCACATATATATTAATGCTAATATCAACTCATGAAATAATGAGCAAATACTCATAGCACAGGAAAACCACAGCATGACCTTCACGCAACTGGAAATTTTTACCCTGGTGGCCGAACTGCACGGCTTTTCCGCCGCCGCCGCGCAGCTGGGCATCAGCCAGTCGGCCGTCTCGCATGCCTTGAAGGCGCTGGAAAAGGAAATGGGCGTGGACCTGATCGTGCGCCACCAGGCGTCGGCCGAGCTGACGGACGTGGGCCGCCAGTTGCTGCTGCGCGCGCGTGAAATCCTCGGCTTGTCGGAAGCCATGCGCCAGGAAGCGGCCGACGTGCTGGGCCAGCGCCAGGGCAGCTTGCGCATCGGCTCCTTCGGCCCGACATCTTCCTTGAATCTGCTGCCGGCCATCACGGCGCAGTTCCGCCTGCGCTATCCGGGCATCACCCTGCGCATCGACGAAGGCGCCGACCATGAAGTGGTGCAGTGGATACGCGAGCGCCGGGTCGATGTCGGCTTCGTCGTGCTGCCCGACGAGCGCTTCGATACGGCGCCGCTGGTGGAAGACCAGATGATGGCGCTGGTGCCGCGCAGCCACCCGCTGGCCAGCGAAACGGCCATCACCCTGGCGCAGCTGTGCGAGGGGCCGTTCATCATGTCCGAAGCGGGTTGCGCCTGCCTGATCGAGCCGCTGTTCGCCAACGCGGGCTTGCAGCCCAATGTCCCCTACCGTATCAGCCAGGTGATCACCATCCTCGACATGGTCAGCCGCGGCGACGGCCTGTCCATCGTCGCCGAACTGGCCCTGCCGCAGCGCCTGCGCGAGCAGTATCCGGAGCTGGTCGCCCTGCCCTTGAACCCGCCCGTCAGCCGCAAGGTGGGACTGGCCGTGCGCGACCGGCGCCAGAACACGCCGGCCACCAACGCTTTTTTTGAGGTGGCGAAGCAGATGGCGCCGACCCTGGCGCCCCGGCGCGCCTAGCAGCGGCTAGAACGTCTCCCACTCGTCGCTGCGCTCGGGCTTGGCGACGGGCGTTTTTGCGGGACGGCTGGCGATGCGCGGCGCGATGGCTGCCCGCGCCACGGGCCGGACTGGCCGCGGCTGCCGCTGCTGCGCTGCTTGCCCGTTATCGAGCTTGAACACACCCACCACCTGCGCCAGGGTGTTGGCCTGGTCTTGCAGGCTTTCCGCCGCGGCCGCAGCCTCTTCCACCAGGGCCGCATTCTGCTGCGTCACCTGGTCCATTTGCGCGATGGCCTGGTTGACCTGTTCGATGCCGGAACTCTGCTCGACGCTGGCCGCCGTGATCTCGCCCATGATGTCGGTCACGCGGCGCACGCTGTCGACGATTTCCTGCATCGTCGCTCCCGCCTCGTCGACCAGGCGCGCGCCCGAATCTACCTTGTCCACCGAATCGTCGATCAGCAGCTTGATTTCCTTCGCCGCGCCGGCGGATCGTTGAGCCAGATTACGCACCTCCGTCGCCACCACGGCAAAGCCGCGTCCCTGCTCGCCCGCGCGCGCCGCTTCCACGGCCGCATTCAGGGCCAGGATATTCGTCTGGAAGGCGATACCGTCGATGACGCTGATGATGTCGACGATCTTCTTCGACGAGTCGTTGATCGAGGCCATGGTATCGACCACCTGCGCCACCACTTGCCCGCCCTTGCTGGCCACGCCGGACGCCGATTGCGCCATCTGGTTGGCCTGGCGCGCATTGTCCGCATTCTGTTTCACGGTGGAAGTCAGCTCCTCCATCGAGGCGGCCGTTTCTTCCAGCGAGCTCGCTTGCTGTTCCGTGCGCGACGACAGGTCCTGGTTGCCGGCGGCGATTTCCATTGATGACACCTTCACCGATTCGCTGGCCGTGCGGATTTTCACCAGCACGGCGGCGATCTTGTCGATGAAGCGGTTGAAGGCGTCCGCGATCTGCGCCAGTTCATCCACGCCGGAAGCGTCGAGGCGGCGCGTCAAATCGCCTTCGCCGGAAGCGATATCGTCGAGCGCATCGCGCACCAATTCCAGGCGCTTGAGCATTTTAAAGACCAGCAGCGACAGCAGCACCGCCGCCGCGCCGGCCAGCAGCACGGCGGTGATGGTGGCCGTCGTCAGCATCGTCTGCAAGGCTTGCATGGCTTCCTGCTGGTCGAGCACCACGGCCAGCAGCCAGTCGGTGCCCGCCACGCGCGTGACGTACAGCATGCCGTCGCGCTCGTTCAGGCGCACGGCATCGCTCGTGCGCGTGCTTTCCAGCCGGTTGATCTGCGCGGCCGACAGCGCCGCGTCGAGTTTCGCCACCGGCTGCAGGCTCAGCTCCTTGTCCGCATGGGCGATGATGGTGCCGCTCTGGTCGACGAGGAAGGCAAAGCTGTGCGGCGTCGGCTTGATCGCCACCACATTGGCGATGACCGTATCGAGCAGCACGTCCGCCCCCGCCACGCCCAGCAGTGCCTCTTTCGGGCCGACGGGCGCCGTAAACGACACCACCAGCTTGTGGCTGGCCGCGTCCACATACGGCGGCGTCAGCATCGGCACGCCCGCCTTGACGGTGTCCGTGTACCAGGCGCGTGCCGTCGGGTCGAAATCGGCCGGGCGCCCGGGATGGGTAAACACGGAGCGCTTGTCCGCATAGCCGATGAACACTTCCGCAAAATCGCCGGCCTTTTCCGCGATCTGGAAGGCGCGCAGCGGATCGGGCGTCTCGGCCGACATGACGATGGAGGCCATGACCTTTTTCTTGCCATCGACCCATTGCGCCAGCACGGCCGACTGGCTCTGCAGCAGTTGCTGCATCTGCTGGTCCGACGATGCCAGCATGCTGCTGCGCGTGGTGACGTAATTGGCGACCGACAAGGCCAGCATGGACAGCACGACGATGGCCACGCAAATGAGCACCAGCCGCGTGCGAAGGGAAGACAACATGATGGACTCCTGGTTTTGATGTTAATGGAATGACACAGCGTTTTCGCCCTGCCACCCTGCCTTTGCATTTTCACACAAAAATTGGAACGATATTATCCAATATTCGGAATAATAAACATTTATTACATCAAAGCAACACCATCCAACATTGACGTCATATTATGATTGCCTTATAGTTAATTTTTCAAAGGAGCGTCCATGCGTTTGCACCACCTCATCCTGGCCTGCGCCAGCTTCGCCGCCGCCGGCGCCTTCGCCTCGCCGCAAGCGCCCGTACCGGGCGCCGATTATCTGGTGCTGGCCACGCCGCAAGCCGTGCAGGCGGCGCCGGGCAAGGTGGAAGTGATCGAATTTTTCATGTACCACTGCCCCGCCTGCAATGCGCTGGAGCCGAGTTTGGCGCGCTGGGTCAAGGACAATGCCGCCACGGTGTCGTTCCGCCGCATCCATTTGCCGCACACGCCGGCAAATGATCCGGAAGCGCACCTGTTCCTGACCCTGGAAGCGCTGAAGAAGGAAGAGACGCTGCACGCGCAAGTCATGCACACCTGGCATGTGGAACGCAAGCGCCTGGCCAGCGACAGGGACAACCTCGACTGGGCGCTGAAAAATGGCCTGGACAAGATCATCTTTGAAGGCGCCTACCAGTCGTTTGGCGTGCAGACCAAGCTGAAAAACCTGCCCCGCCTGGCGGCCAGCTACCAGGTCGACAGCACACCCACCCTGATCGTGGGCGGGCGCTACCTGACCAATCCGTCGATGGTCGCCGGCGCCAATCCGGGCTTGCCGCGCCAGGGCGTGGAGCAGGCCACCCTGCAAGTGGTGCAAGCCCTGGTGGCCAAGGCGAAGCTGGCGAAGTAAAAGTAACTTAGCCGATCAAGCCGCGCAGCCCGCTGGCGCGCTGCGTGCGGCGCAAAATCGCATCGAACAGCACGGCCTGCGTGGGCGAGACGAGGGTAAAGAAGTCGCGCGCGCGCGTGATGCCCGTGTAGACCAGTTCGCGCGCCAGCATGGCGCCGCCCTCCTGCGGCAGCACCAGCACCGTGTGGCGAAACTCCGAGCCCTGCGACTTGTGCACCGTCATGGCGAACGCCGTTTCCACGTGGCGCAAACGCGTGGCCAGCACGCTGCGCACATGCTCGCCTTCCAAAAAGTACACGCGCAGGGAACCGGGACGCGCAGGATCGCGCAAGGTCAGGCCGATGTCGCCATTGAACACGCCCGTGCCATAGTCGTTACGCGTGACCATCACGGGGCGCCCCACATACCATTCGCTGCGGCGTATCAGCCCCTCTTTTTCCAGCCGCAGTTCGATGGCCGTGTTCAGCCCCGCCACGCCCCACTCGCCTTCACGCACGGCGCACAGGATGCGGAACGCTTCAAAAGCATGCAGCACGGCGCGCACCCAGTCGTCATGCCGCGCGTACGCCGCTTCACCGGCATTCACCAGTTCCAGGTAGGGCTGGTAGCCGCCCGGCGCGTCCACGCGCCCGCGCAAGGCCAGGCGCAGCACCTCGTCCGGCTGCGCGGTCACGCTCCACGCCAGCTGGCCGCCACTGTCGCCGGCGAAGCACGCCCTGGCCAGATCGGGCCTGCCGCCATTCACGGCCAGCGCCAGCTCGCCGATCGGGCCACTGAAACGGTGGCTGTGACGCAGCATCACCGTTTGCTGCGCCAGCGCGCCGGCCGCTCCCGCGAAGGCGGCGGGAATGGCCACGCCGCTGGCTGCCTGCGCATACGCGATGGTGGCCTCCGTGTAGCCGCCCGCCTGCGCATCGTGGCACAAGTCGCCCAGCACGGCGCCCGCTTCCACCGACGCCAGCTGGTCCTTGTCGCCCAGCAGGATCAGAATCGCCGTCGGCGGCAAGGCGTCGAGCACCGAGGCCATCATCTCCAGGTGCACCATCGATGCTTCATCGACGATCAGCACATCGACGTCGAGCGGATTGCCCGCGTGGTGGGCAAAGGCGCGCGTATCGGGCCGCGCGCCCAGCAAACTATGCAGGGTGCGCGCCGCGCCCATGCGCCGCGCCAGTTCCAGCAGGGGCAAGGCTTCCCCGACCTTTTGCGCCAGGCCGCTCAAGGCCTTGTCGATCGACTGTTTTAATCGCGCGGCAGCCTTGCCGGTCGGTGCAGCCAGCGCGATGCGCAACTGCTCCGGCTGCGGCGAAACGGCAAACAGCAGGGTCAACAGGCTCGCCACCGTGTACGTCTTGCCCGTGCCGGGACCGCCCGTGATGATGGCCACCTTGCCGCGCAGGGCGATGGCGCACGCCACCTTTTGCCAGTCCGGGCCACCGTCCTGCGTGGGCTGGTCAAACAGGATGTCGAGCCATTGCCGCACCTGCGCCAGCGGCGGCGTCCTCAAATCCTGCGCGCGCACGGCGATCTTTTCACCGACCAGGGTCTCGTCGCGCCAGTAGCGGCGCAGGTACAGGCGGTCGCCATCGAGCACCAGCGGCTGGCGCACATCGGGCGCACCCACCTGCCACACCTGCGGCGCGCCGGCCAGCAGCGCGCGCCAGCCATCGACGCTGTCGGGCAGCGGACCGGAAACGGCCAGCACGCCATGCCACAGCTCCTCGCTCCAGCCCAATAGCTGTGACGGTTCGCTGGCCAGGTCAGCCAGCATCAGACAGCTATGCCCCCGCCCTTCCAGCTCCGACAGCACCACGCAGGCCACGGCCACGGCGGCATCCGGCGCCTCCTCGTCCAGGCTGGCGATGAAGCGGGCAAAGGCGGCGCTCAGGCGGCGCAGATGGCCATCCCCGGCAACTCCGTCGATGTGGCTGAACAAGGCATTCATTTGCTCACTATGCTGCATGATGTTCCGCTTCTTCAGATAACAGTTGATCGAGTCCGTCCAGCAGTTCCAGCTGCGGCGCCAGCCAGTAGCAGCCGTGCGTATCCGCATTCGCTATGCCGCGCAGGAACAGGAAGATGGCGCCGCCCAGGTGCTCGGCCGGATCGTACGCGTCGCCAAGGCGGCTTTTCAGCAGCCGGTGCAGGGCCAGCATGTAGATGGCGCCCTGGATATCGTAGCGGTGCTGCGCCATGCCGGCCGCCAGCGCCTGCGTGTGGTAGGCGGCGTCGTTGGCGCCCAGCGCATTCGACTTGTAGTCGAGCACCCAGTAGCGGCCATCCTGTTCGATGACCAGGTCGGCAAAGCCTTTCAGCATGCCGTGCAGCTGGCGCCGCGGCAGCACGGGACGCGGCGCGCCGTCCAGCAGCAAGCGCGTGCACAGCTGATCGAGCGCTGCGGTGGACAAATGCTCGCTGGGGAACCAGAACTCCATCTCGGACAGGGTGCTGTCCAACTGCGACAACGACGCATCGAGCAGCGGCAGCGGCGTGATGGCGATTTCCCTGAGCCAGGCGATGGCGTCGTCCTGGCGGTGGCCCCAGCCCGCCCGCTCGCAGCGCGCCGCCAGGCGCGTGTTGAAGTGCTCGTCGTGGACGCTGTCAAAACCTTCGCCGCCCATCCACTCCAGCTGCTCGTGCAGGAAATTGCCGGGCACGGAACCGCGCGGGAAGCGGTGCCACGGTGCATCTCCTGTTTGCAGCGGCGACGCGGCCGGCACGCCGGTGCCATCTTCCAGCAAGGTTTCTTCCAGCGCCCGCTGCGGCACGTGCGCGGCTGCCACGGCGCCGATCTGCCGTGTCAGCGAGGTAAAACTGCCCACCGACCAGTCGCGTTCGAACTCGCCCACGAACACGGGCGCGGGCCGCAAGGCGGGGCGCCGCTCGACCCGATCCAGCACCGTGCAGGCATCGGGCTGCGCCAGTGACGTGACATAGATGGCGTCGCAATCGCCCGCCACCTGCTGCCAGCGCAGCAGCAGCTGCTCCGCCGGCAGCTTGTCGCCGCCCGTCAGCAGGTAGCCGAGCGCCGATTCGTGCAGGGTATTCTCGCCCGCCTTGCGCGCCGCCTGGGCGGCCACGCCCAGCCACAGGAAGTGGCGCGCGCGCGTCAGGGCCACGTACAGCAGGCGCAAGTCTTCCTCGATGCGCGCCTCTTCGACCGCCGCCATGGCTTCGTCGGACAAGGACAGATCGAGGCGGCGTTCGCCTTTTTCATCCGCATAGTCGAAGAAGCTGCGGTTGCGCTTGTCCACCTTGCGCGCCGTGACGGCGAACGGCAAATACACGAGCGGGTATTCGAGGCCCTTGGATTTGTGCACGGTGATGACCTTGACCAGTTCCGCATCGCTTTCCAGGCGCAGCACGCGCTCGTCGCCACCCTCGCCTTCACCGGCGATCTGCTCGGCCAGCCAGCGTATCAGCGCTTGCTCGCCATCGAGCTGGCGGCTGGCCGATTGCAGCAGTTCGGCCAGGTGCAGCAGATTCGTCAGCCGCCGCTCGCCGCCCGTCTGCTGCAGCAGCATGGCGGGCAGCTGCAGTTCGTGGATGAAGCGGCGCAGCATGGCCAGCACGCCCTGGCGCTGCCAGATCAAATGCAGGGTCTTCAGTTGCTCGACGCGGCGCTCCCATTCCAGTTCGTCGCTGGACAGGCGCGCCAGCTCGCCCAGCGACAGGCCGATGGTGCGCGTGGCAAAGGCGGCGCGCGCCAGCCCGCCGTCAAGCGGGTTGGCCAGCGCCGCCAGCCAGCGCAGCACGTCTTGCGCTTCCTCGCTGTCGATGACGGAATCCTTGTCGGACAGGTAGACGCTGGCGACGCGGCGGCGCGCCAGCGCGCGGCGGATGGCCGCCGCTTCCTTGCGGTCGCGCACGAGGATGGCGATATCGGCCGGCTCCAGGCGCACGAAGCCATCGGGACCCGTAAAACCCGCCTGCGCATCGCCCAGCATGGCCACGATGTGCTCGGCGCAGTGCTGCGCAAAATACTCGCGGTAGCTGTCGCCGCGCAGTCCTGCATCACTGGCGCAGGCGGCCAGCAGGGCCGGCAGCGGGCCGCCTGCGTTCACCAGCCATTCATCGCGGCCCTTGGCGTCGACGGCTTCGAACGGCAGCGGATTCTCGCCGTTTTTGCGGTAGCGGAAGGCGCCGGCCGGCACCTCGTCGCGCTCGGCGTGCAGGAACAGCTGGTTGACGGCCGCCACCAGCGGCGCCGTGGAGCGGTAATTGGTGCCCAGCTGGTAGTGGCGGCCGGCGGTGGCGCGCCGCGCCGCCAGGTAGCTCTGGATGTCGGCGCCGCGAAAGCCGTAGATCGACTGCTTCGGGTCGCCGATCAGGAACAGGCCTTGCGCCGGGTCGTTGTCAGCGATGCGGTACAGCAGATTGAAGATCTGGTACTGGGCCGGCGCCGTATCCTGGAATTCATCGACCATCGCCAGCGGGTATTGATCGACGATGCGCTGGCGCAGCGCCGCGCCATTTTCGCCCGCCAGCGCGTCGTGCAATCGCTGCAGCATGTCGGCAAAGCCGAACTGGCGCGACTGGCGCTTCAACTGATCCATGCGCCGCGCGATGGCCGCCGCCGCATGCAGGTGCAGCTTGTGCCCTAGCGGCGTCAAGGCCGCCAGGGCGATCCCCAGCGCCTCCGTATGCTCGAAGCACTCGGGCACTTGCGCCGTGAAACTCTTGGCAAACGCATCTTCGATGCCGAACGGCGTCAATCTCTCCCACGCCTTGGCCGTGATGGCCGGCAGCAGCAACAGCGGATCCTGCGCCCAGCGGCGCAAGCCATCGAACCACTTCGCCAGGTTTTCCGGCTTCATCTTGACGCCGTTAAAACACTTGGGATTGATGGCGCGGTGGTCATTGATCCAGGTGGCCATCTGCTCCGTGCGCTCGACCCAGCCCGCCTTCAGGGTGGCCAGCTGCGCGGCCAGCGCACGCTGTTCGCGCGCGATCAGCATGGATAACGGTTCTTCGTGCGCCATGCGCATGATGTCGGCGCGGCGCGCCAGTTCGCGCGCGCCTTTCTTTAGCGCCCCCACGTCGGGCCAGCAGGCCAGCAGCACGTCGAGCGCCTGCGGCGGCAAGGGATACACTTGCTGGCGCCAGTAATCGTGGGCCGCATCCTCGAACAGGGCTTGCTCGTCGCTGACCAGTTCTTCGTCGAACAGGCTGCCGCTGTCGAACGCGTGCTCGCGCAGCATGCGCTGGCACCAGGCGTCGATGGTGAAGATGGCCGCTTCATCCATCGTCTCGGCGGCCAGCATCAGCCGGTGCGCGGCTTTTTGCCGCTCGCTCTCGTCCGGATAGGATTCCAGCAAGGCGTCAAGAAACGGGTCGCGGCCGCCGGATTCAATGCCAAATTCGTGGCGAAAATAAGCGGCGGCCTCGATCAGGCGCTCACGCACGCGGTTCGACAATTCGCGCGTGGCGGCGCGGGTAAACGTCATCACCAAAATGTCGGCCGGCAGCAGGGGACGCGTAAAGCGGCTGTCGTCGTCGCCGTGTCCCAGCACGAGACGCACGTACAACGCGGCGATGGTCCAGGTTTTACCCGTGCCGGCCGAAGCTTCGATCAGGCGCGAGCCGTGCAGCGGGAACGCCAGGGGGTTGAGCAGATGGCTCGTCATTGTTCTTCTCCCGCGCCATCATCGGGCGCGCTGATCGGGTCGATCGTGATGTGTTCTTGCAGCCAGTCGGCCAGCGGGCCATACAGCTCGCGCGTGCAGTCCTGCCACGCTTCCTCGGCCGCCAGCGCGGAAAACTCGGGCCACAGGCGCGCCAGGCACAGTTCATCGCGCTCGCCAGACAGTTCAAAACCGCCATCGTAGACGGCGCGCGGGTCGCCCTGCTGCACCAGCGCCAGGCCCGTCTTGCACGCCGTGGGCAACGGATGATTCATGCCTTCGCGCCATAGCGCCAGCAAGGTGGCCAGCGCATCGCGCGACGTTGCCGGGTCGAGCGGCGCCATGCTGACGATGGCGTCGCGCGCCACCAGGTAGCCGGTGACGGGAAAGCCGAGGGCGGCGGCGGCCAGCTGGCGCAGCCACATCAGCATCAGCTTGTCGCCGCGCGCCAGGCCGCTCTTGTCCGTCACCTTCGAGGAAATCTGCATCAGCCAGGCCGTCTCCTGCCCGTTGCTGCACAATTTGTCGAGCCAGTCATCGATCTGCACTTCGCCAAACGGCAAGTTGATGGCGCGCTTGTCGGCCGCGTACGGGAACGAGGCGCGCAAGGACAGCCACGCGCTGCGCACGGGCACCAGCGCCTCGACCAGCTGCGCCTGCACTTGCTGGCCGATCAGGCCGATGGGCAGCACGCCTTCGCGCGCCAGCTTCTGCGCGCGCGCTTCCAGGCTGGCGCGCACGTCGTCCAGCGCTTCGACGGCGCCGCCATCGTCCAGCATGGTGTCTTCCAACAGATAGCGCTCGAGCGCATTCAGGCCGAACGGCTCTTCATCCTCGCCCAGCATGGCCGCATCGGCAAAATACACGCTCAAGCGGCGGCGGAAAAAGTATTTGACGGGTTGGCGCAGGAAACTGGCCAGCTCGCCCAGCTTCAGGCGCGTGCCGGGATCGAGCTCGTAGGGGCCCAGCGGCAGCACGGCGGCCTGCGCCTGCGCATCGGCCGCATCGGCATCGGTATGGACTACGCGCCATTCGCGCGCGTAGGTCAGCAAGCCATCGGCCTCGAAATAGCGGCGGCTGAAGGGCTGCAGCGCGTGCTCGGTGGTCAGCGATACAAGATGCCGGTCCAGCGACCAGCCGGCGGCCAGGTAGTCGCGCAGCTGCGACACCAGCACGGACGGCGGCTGCTCGGAATTGTCGCGCACATTGCGCCCCACCCAGCTCACATACAGTTTGTCGCGCGCGGCCAGCAAGGCTTCGAGCATCAGGTAGCGGTCATCGTCGCGGCGCGAACGGTCGCCCGGGCGTGCCATGCCGGGCAGCGCCAGCAGGTCGAAATCGGCCTTTTGCGCGCGGCGCGGGAAGTCGCCATCGTTCATACCCAGCAGGCACACGACGCGAAACGGCACGGCGCGCATCGGCATCAGCGTGCAGAAGGTGACGCCGCCGGAGACGAATTGATGGTTCAGGGTCGGCTCGTCCAGCGCACCCAGCCACGCCACGCGCAGCACGGACAGCGGCACCTGCTCGACAAAGCCCGCATGCTCGCAGGTTTCCAGCCAGCCCTGCAAGGCGCCTTCCAGCTGCGCCAGGGTCAGGCGGTCACCTTCGTCGTCGGCATCGAAAAAAGCGGCCAGCAGCGCGCGCGCCTGCACGCCCCAATCGGCTGGCGTGTGCGCGTTGGCCAGCACGCTGCGCCAGTGCAGCAGCGCCTCGACCAGCTGCGCCAGCGAGCCCGCCAGCGCCGCATCGAGGCCGCCCACTTCCGCATACGGCTCGATGCCGCCAAAGCTGGCGCCACTGCCACTGGCATAGCCGAGCAGCATGCGCCGCACGCCGAAAATCCATGCATTCTGTTCCCCGGCCGCGCCCAGCCCCAGGCCGGCGCGGTGCGCCTGGTCCAGGCCCCAGCGCACGCCCGCCCCTTCGATCCAGGCGCCCAGGGTGGCCAGGTCGTCCGGCTGCAGGCCAAAGCGGGCCGCCAGCGCGGGCACGTCGAGCAGGTCGCGCACTTCGCTCTGGCGGCAGCGCTGCTGCGGCAGCTGCAGCAGCCATTCGAGCGCGACGAGCAGCGGATTGACGCTGCGGTCCTTCACGTCGCCGATCTCGAACGGGATGAAACGCTCGTCATTGCGCCGGTACTGGCCGAAGACGGCGTGGATGGCGGCCGTGAAGGTGTCGATGTCGGGCACCATCACCACCACGTCGCGCGGACGCAAGCCCGTCTCGGCGCTGTGCGCGAACATGGCCAGCAGCTGGTCGTGCAGCACTTCCACTTCGCGCTGCACGCTGTGTGCCACATGAAATTCGATCGAGCGGTCGCCTGCCTCGGGCGGCGTTTGTTCGTGTTCCGCCAGCGGACGCAGTTCGCGGATGGCCACCTGCACCTGTTGCAGCAGGGTTTCGCCCGTTTCCTCGCCAAACAGGTCGATGCGCAGGCTGTCGTCGCGCCCTTCGACTTGCGCGTGTTCGTCGAATTCGTCGAGCATGCGGATGAAGTCGCGCCCTTGCCTGCCCCAGCTGGCCAGCAGCGGATGGCTGTGCGCATGCAGTGCTTCGAGCGGAATTTGCGCCAGATCGGTGCCATTGCGCTGCCGCTGGCGCTTGTTTTCCGCGCGCAGCAAGTCGCGCCCGTCGATGATGTCGCCCCAGTAAAACTGGCACGGATTGGGCACGGCCAGCACCACCTGCGTGTGGCGCGCCAGCGCGGCCAGCGCCTGCAAGGTCTGGTACGGCAGCGCCGATACGCCAAACAGCACCACGCGGCGCGGCAGCTTGCCGGCAGGCTGCTCGCCGGCGGCGATCGCCGCCAGGAAGGCGTCGTGGATGTCGGCGCGGCCCGTGTCGCGCTCAAACGGTTCCACGTCGGCAGCCACGGCGCGCCACAACTGCGCCTGCCAGCGCTGGTCTTGCTTCAATGGGATAGCTTCGCCGCGCGCCGTGCGCAACTGGTCGCGCCCCGCGGCCCAATCGGCCAGCCAGTCGGCGCGGTAGACCTGGTACTGGTCGAACAAATCGGCCAGGCGCTCGGCCAGCTGCAGCAGGCGTTCGCAATCGCCATCGGCAAGGAAGTAACGCAGCGGCGCAAACACCGGGTCGGCCAGCAGCGACGGCAATAGACGCATCAAACGCCACGTCAGCGGGGATTTATCAAATGGCGACACGCGCGGCACCCGTTCGCGCCCCAGCATGCCGCGGTAGCTTTCCCACAGCAGGCGCGCCGGCAAGGCGATGCGCGTGGCGGCGCACACGCCCATCTCCTCGGCCAGGGCGATCTTCAGCCATTCGGCCACGCCGTTCGACTGCACCAGAAAGATATCCGTTTCCAGCGGCGCCAGCGGATGCTGGCGCAGCCACTGGAAGACGGCGGCGCGCAGCTGTTCCAGCTGGTTGCCATGCAGGATGAGAAGGCCGGGCGTGACGGGAGTATGCATGCTGATCCGATGGGTTGCCGCGTCTCCGGCCGGATGGCCGGAGACGTCAAAGGCATATTATCGCCGCTGCCTGCGTCAGGGGGCGTCGCTGGCGGCAAATTCCAGCGAAATTTGTTCCGCCACCTGCGCCAGCGCCGGCCCCAGGGCCGTCAGCAAGGCGCGCGCCTGCTGCAGGTCGCCGCCCAGGCGCAAGCCTTCGATCGACATGCACAGGCTGGCGAAGGCATGGGCGCCCACGGCCAGCGCTGACGATTTGCTGCGGTGTCCCAGGTCGGCCAGGCGCCCCAGGTCTTGCAGCGCCATGGCCTGCTCCATTTCGGCGATGCCGTCACGCGCCGTATCGAGAAACAGCTGGGTGTATTTGCGCATCTTCACGGCGTCATTGCTGAACGTGAGCGCCAGGGTGGCCAGGTCGAGGATGGCCATGTCGCGCAACTCCGGCGCGGCGGCCGATGGCGGCGCTTTCGGCAGCGCCGCCAGCCTGTCGCCCACGCGCGCATGGCCGATGCCGCCGATGCCGCCACGCAGGCGTAACCATTTCGCCAGCAGGTGAAACAGCAGATTCGGGGCGATCGGCTTGGTCACGAATTCATCCATGCCGGCCGCCAGGCAACGGGCGCGGTCTTCGCTGCCCGCATTGGCCGTCATGGCGATCACCAGCAGACCGCTGAGCCTGGGGTCGGCGCGGATGCGGCGCGTCGCCTCGAAGCCGTCCATCTCCGGCATTTGCACGTCCATCAGCACGCAGTCATAGCGCTGGTGGGCCAGCAATTCCAGCGCTTCGCGGCCATTGCAGGCGACGCAGACGGTGGCGCCGGCGTCTTCCAGCAATTCGCAGCCCACCTGCTGGCTGAAGACGTTATCTTCCACCAGCAGGATGGATGCGCCACGGATCACGCCCAGGACTTCGGGCTCCACTTCGGCGATGCGCTCGTCGCCCGCTTGCGCGCTTTTCTCCAGGCGCGCCGTGAACCAGAAGGTGCTGCCCTGGCCCGGCTGGCTGTACACGCCCACCTTGCCGCCCATGAGCTCAACCAGCTGCTTGCTGATCACCAGCCCCAGGCCGCTGCCGCCATACTTGCGCGTGGTCGAGGGGTCGGCCTGGTGGAAGGAGCGGAACAGCTGCGCCACCTCTTCCTGCTTCATGCCGATGCCCCGGTCCTGCACCTCGAAGCGCAGCATGGCGTGGCTGTCGCGCTCATCCGACTGGCGCACGCGCACGAAGATGCTGCCATTGTCGGAAAACTTGATGGCGTTGCTGGTCAGGTTCAGCAAGACCTGCTCCAGGCGCAGCGGGTCGCCGCGCCAGCGCTGCGGCAGCTCGGCTGCGATATCGAACTGCAGCGCCAAGCCCTTGACGGCGGCCGCATCGCCGAGCTGGCTGGCGATGTTCGCCAGCAGGGTGTCGAGACGGAAGTCCAGCACTTCCAGTTCCAGCTTGCCCGCCTCGATCTTGGAAAAATCGAGGATGTCGTTGATCAGGCCCAGCAAATGCTGGCCCGAATGGAAGATTTTTTGCAGATAATCGCGCTGGCGCGCATCGGCCACCGATTTCAGCGCCAGGTGCGCCATGCCGATGATGCTGTTCATCGGCGTGCGAATTTCATGGCTCATGTTCGACAGGAAGTCGCTCTTGGCCTGGCTGGCCGCGTCGGCCTGCTCCTTCAGGCGGTGCAGTTCCGTCACGTCGGTGGACAGACCGATCAGGCCCGTGACAGGACCGGGCAAGCCCAGCGGCACCTTCACGCTCCACAGGTGATGCACCTGGCCCTGCGCATCGACGAAGCGCTCTTCGCCGACGAACTTGGCGCCGCTGTCGAACACCTGGCGTTCGGTCAGCTGCGCCGCGGCGGCCGCATCGCCGAGCATCAACTCGCCATCCTGGCGGCCGATCAACTGCTCCGCCGAGCGGCCCAGTATCTTCGCCGTGCGCGCATTCACGTAGCGGTAGCGCAGGTCGGCATCCTTCATGTAGACGTAGGCATCGACGCTGTCGAGCACCGTATCGAGCAGGGTGCGCTGCGCCACCGCGTTGCGGCGCGAACGGTACAGGGTAAAGATGTAGCCATAAATGAGCAGGGTGCCGGCCACGCCGACGGCCAGCGCCAGCCACGGAAAATAGCGATCGAAGCCGCTGTACAGCTCCGCCTTGCGCACGCGGAAATGGGCTTTCCATACCCCCCCCTGATACACGATGGGCAGGACCTGGTCGAAATACGCGGCATCGCTGCCCGGTTGCGGCGGCGGTGCCGCCAGGTCGCCATCGTCGTTGAACAACAGACGGTCCTGCGGCGCGATGCGCAGGACGCCTTGAGCCGGCAGAGGTTCGACCGCGCTGTACAGAATCAGGTGCAGCGGTTCCAGGGCGCTGCGTTCGAGCGCGCTGTGCACCAGCTGCGCCACGCCAAAGCCGATGCCCACGGATCCCTGATAGGCGGCGCGGCGCTCGGCCACACTGCCTTGCGGCATGCCATTGCGGTACACGGGCAGGCGCATGCCCAGGCCCACATGCGCGGGCGGTCCCTTGATCATGATCACCTGCCCCGACGCGCTGACTTCGCCGCTGTCGCGCGCCTGCGCCAGGGCTTGCGCCACCGGCGGGCTGGCGCCGATATCGACACCCATGCGTTCAGACAGCAGGGAATCGGGCTCCAGGTAAGTGAGCACCGTGTATTCGGGCCGCTCGCCGGGCGGGCGGATGGTGAAGGCGGGATAGCCGCGCGGCGCCAGGCTGGTGTCACTGCGCACATCGGCGACATAGGCCGCGTGCTGCGCCTGCGTCAGCGCCACCGCATAATTGACCGATTCGATGGCGGGGAACTGGCGCGCGATATCGAGGCCAACCACGTAATCGTGGAACTGGCGACGCGTCAGCTGCTCGCTGGTACGAAACAGCGCTTCGAGGCCGCGCAGCAGGTCGGAATAGCTTTTTACGCGCGTGGCCAGGCTATGCTGGGCACCGTGCGTGAGGTTGTCGAAACGTTGTTCGGCGTCGTCATTGACCGTGCGCACCGCACCCGCATACAAGGCGCCGCCCACCGCCAAGGCCAGCAGCAGGCCGCCTGCCCAGATTCTGATGCCTGATCCCGTCCCGCCCTTGCTCAAAGTGTGCATTGTCGATCGCTTATTCCGGTTTCCTCGAATGTGCGGCGCAGGCCGCCCAGCAGGTACGAGGATACTATCAAAGCCCCTGCCCGACGCATCTGAGCACGAAAAAAAGCGCGCACAATGGTTGCACTGGAAAACACCCAACGCCTACGCCGCCTGCAGCGCCCCGGCCAGGAAGTCGCAAAAGGCGCGCACCTTTTCCTGCACGTGGCGTCCATCGGGCGTCAACGCATACACGCCGCGCCTGGCCATGCCATGCAACGGCAGCACGCGCACCAGGGCGCCGCTGGCCAGCAGGGGCGTGGCGACGAACGACGGCAGCGCGCCCACGCCGATGCCCGCCACCAGCAT
This sequence comes from Janthinobacterium sp. SUN073, assembly GCF_030397665.1. Lineage (GTDB taxonomy): Bacteria > Pseudomonadota > Gammaproteobacteria > Burkholderiales > Burkholderiaceae_D > Janthinobacterium. The sequence goes on from NZ_JAPUBT010000004.1 coordinate 168,271, forward strand.
GTCGGCCAGCAGCAGGCTGCTGTCGGCGGAAAAGCGCACGGACAGGACGATGCTGCTCGCCCCTTCCGGGCCGGCCAGCTGCCAGATGCCGGGACTGTCGGCCAGACGGTAGGCGAGGCAATCGTGGCCGTGCAAATCCTGCGCCTGACGGGGCGTGCCGCGCCGCGCCAGGTAGGCGGGCGCCGCGCAGATCATCTGCTCCACATCGCCCAGGCGGCGCGCCACCAGAGTCGAATCGGCCAGCGCGGCGCGAATGCGCAGCGACACGTCATAGCCCTCGCCCACCACGTCACGCAGGCGGTCGTCCAGGGTCATCTCGATGCTGACTTCCGGATGGCGGGCCATGAAGACCGGCAGCAGGGGCGACAGCACTTTCAGGCCAAACGACAGCGGCGCATTCACGCGCAGCCGCCCCGCCACCTTGCCGGCGCAGCCGCGCGTGGCCAGTTCCAGCGCATCGACCTCGTCGAGCAGGCGGCAGCATTCAAGATAATAGGCGCGGCCGCCGTCCGACAGGCTCATGCGCCGCGTGGTACGCACCAGCAGCACGGTGCCCAGGCGCGCCTCCAGCTGGCGCACCTGCTTGCTGATAGCCGCCGCCGACTGGTTCAGGTCCTGCGCCGCCTTGCTGAAGCTGTCGCGTTCGACCACCTTGCGAAACACGCGCATGTGCGCCAGAACATCCATGATTCTTTCCCTGCAGTTGAATATCTTATTATTTTATCGCTGATTATCATTGAAATTAAAAACAATATGATGGTGACTTCATTCTTCACCTGACACAAGGAGCACCCCATGTTCACCTTCCCTTCGCCGTTGAACACCCTGCCGCTGCTGCTGGCTCTGCTGGCTGGCACAGCCCAGGCGGCCCCGGCCACCGCCGTCCTGCCTGAAGTGGGCATCAGCCCCTGGGGGCCGACAGATGAAATCGGCCGCCTGAACCTGATGACGCCGGCCTCGCGTGCCGCCATCCTGGCGCGCATCGACGGCGGCAAGAGCTATGACCTGGCCGTCGATTTCTACATCGGCATGCCCAGCTGGCAGGCGGCTGGCGATCCGCCCTACCAGATGTGGATGACGCACACGCCGAAGGGCAACGTCGTGGCCGACTCCATGCACGTGGGCGATCAGATGAACCGCCACGTCAGTTACACTGGTTCGGCCGTGTCCATGTATGCGCACATGGGCACGCATATCGACGCGCTCAACCACTTCGGCTTGAACGGCAAGATCTGGAACGGTTTTACAGAGGAACAGTATCTGGGCGACCGTGGCTGGACCGTGACGGGCGCGGAAAAGCTGCCGCCGATTATCGCGCGCGGCGTGCTGATCGACGTGGCCGTGGCCAAGGGACTGTCACAGCTGCCTGATAATTACCGGGTCACGCGGCAGGACTTGCGCGCGGCGCTGGCCCAGCAGAAGATCACGCTGGAAAAGGGCGACGTGGTACTGATACGCACGGGCCGCATGCAGCACTATGAGCAGGCGCAAGCCTACATGGCCAATCCCCCCGGCCTGTCGCTCGATGCGGCGACATTCCTCGTGGAAGATGGCGGCGCCATGGTGGTAGGGGCGGACAACCTCAGTTTCGAGGCGTTTCCGTCCGAAGTGGCGGGCAACTACCTGCCCGTACACACCTATCTGCTGGCGCAGCAGGGCACGCCCATCCTGGAACTGGTCGACCTGGAAGCCTTGTCGCGCGACAAGGTGTACCAGTTTGCCTTCATCGGCGCCTCGTTGAAATTCCGTGGCGGCGACGCGGCGCCCATCCGTCCCGTGGCGCTGCCGATACGCTAGCGTCCGACGGCGGCAGCCAGCAAGGTGCCGACGCCATGGTCATCCCAGGCATCGGCGCAGCGCACCACCTCGCCCACGACGATGATGCTGGGACTGCCCAGGCCGCTGGCCAGCAAGTCGGCGGGCAAAGCGTGCAAGGTACTCAGCAACTGGCGCTGGGCCGGCAAGCTGGCCGATTGCACCACGGCCACGGGCGTGCCGGGCGCCATGCCGCCGGCCAGCAAGCCCGTCTGGATGGCCGCCACCCGCGCCACGCCCATATAGATGACGAGGGTGAGCTTGCTTTGCGCCAATGCCGCCCAGTTCGGCTCGGACGCGCTATCCTTGCCGTGGCCCGTGACGAAAATCGCGCCCTGGCTCCAGCCGCGGTGCGTCAGCGGCACGCCGATGCTGGCCGGCGCGGCCAGGCCGCTGCTGATGCCGGGTATGACCTCGACGGCCACGCCGTGGCTGCGCAGGTAGGCGCGCTCTTCGCCGCCGCGTCCGAACAGATAAGGGTCACCCCCTTTCAGGCGCACCACGTGCAGGCCGGCGCGCGCTTCGGCCAGCATCAGGCGCTCGATGAAGGCTTGCGGCGTGGAAGCACAGCCACCCCGCTTGCCCACCTCGACCACGCGCACGCCAGGCGCCGCATGCGCGAGGATGGCCGGGTTGACGAGGTCGTCGATCAGCACCACGTCGGCCCGCGCGATGGCCTTCACCGCTTTTAATGTCAACAGGTCCGGGTCGCCGGGACCGGCGCCGACCAGGGTCACGCTTCCAAGTTGCGCCATGATGCAGTCTCCCATTAAAAAAAGTGGCCGATGGCAAACGATGCCGCGTACGCTTCCGGCGCGCTGCCGTCCCACACCACGCCATCGCACAGGGTCGAGCTGCGCATGGGGGATTTTGGTACGGGCGTGGCCGTCATTTCCGCCGCCTGGCGGTACAGGTCGATGCGGTTGACTTGCCTTGCCACCGCCAGGTAGTCGGGTTCGTCGCGCAGCAAGCCCCAGCGCCGGTGCTGGGTCATGAACCACATGCCGTCGGACAGGCAGGGGAAATTCACCGCGCCCTCGGCGTAGAACTTCAAAGCGTGCGCCTCGTCCCAGGTCTTGCCCAGGCCATCCTGATAATGGCCGAGGATGCGCGGCGCCAGCATTTCCTGCGGTGTATTCAAGTAGGCGGGCTCGGCCAGGGTAGCCGCCATGGCCAGGCGGTTGGCATCGCTGGCGTCGATCCAGCGCCCCGCCTCGAGCACGGCGGCGATCAGGGCGCGGCAGCTGTTCGGATGCTGGCGCGCAAACGCGGCGCTGGTGCCCAGCACCTTGCCCGGATGGTCGGGCCAGATGGCACCGCTGGTGGCGGCCGTCACGCCCACGCCATCGACGATGGCCTTGTAGCCCCACGGTTCACCCGCGCAAAAGCCATCCATCTGGCCCGCGCGCAAGGCCGCCACCATCTGCGATGGCGGCACCGTCATCACGCGCGCGTCGCGCAGAGGATCGATGCCATGCGCGGCCAGCCAGTATTGCAGCAGCATCGCGTGGTTGCCGGTCGGGAAAGTATGCGCAAACGCAAAGGGCCGCGCCGCGCCGCGCATGTAGCGCGCCAAGGTAGGGCCATCGTGGGCGCCCTCGCGCGCCAGCGCCGCAGACAAGGTGACGGCCTGGCCGCTGTGATTGAGATTCATCAGCACGGCCAAGTCGCGCTGCTGCCCGCCGATGCCCATCTGCACGCCATACACGAGACCGTACAACACGTGGGCCGCATCGAGTTCGCCGTTGTTCAACTTGTCGCGCACGCCGGCCCACGACATCTCCCGGCTCAGTTCGATCTTGATGCCGTATTTTTCATCCAGGCCCAACTTTGAGGCCATCACCAGCGAGGCGCAATCGGCCAGCGGCAGGTAGCCGATACGTATTGTCTGTTTTTCCGGATGCATGGAGCGCATCACCTGGGCGCTTGCGCCCTTTCCCTCTGTCATACCCACGTCCTTGCTTGACTTTGCGACATACCGCTGACCATTCCCTGCGCAAACCGCGCCTCTGTGCTTTAGCGAGCAAGAGCCGTGCCAGACGCGCGGGTTAAAACTGCACCAAAAACGTGCCGTGGCCGGCCGGAATGGATGGCCACGCCACGGCTTCATTGCACAAAGCACCCTTCCTCGTTAAAATGAGAACAATTCCCATTTAGATTCAAGACCTCTCCATTCACGACCGTCACGCCCCATGCCCGCCCCACTCCCCCTTTCCCACCACCCTGTCGGCACGCTCTACAGCGCACACCTCGGCTGGCTGAAAGGCTGGCTGCGCGCACGCCTGGGCAATATGGGCGATGTCGCCGACCTGGCGCACGACACCTTCGTGCGCCTGCTGGTCGACCGCAATGCGCAAGCCATCCGCGAACCGCGCAGCTACCTGGCGACCATCGCCGGCAGAGTCGTGGTCGATCATTACCGCCGCCGCGCGCTGGAACAGGCTTACCTGGAAACCTTGGCGCAATGGCCGCAAGCACAGGAACTGTCGTGCGAGGCGCGCGTCATCGTGCTGGAAACCCTGCACGAGATCGATGCGCTGCTCGACGGCCTGGGCGCGAAAGTCAAGCAAGTCTTCATCCTGTCGCAATTCGAGGGCCTCAGCTATGCCTGCATTGCGCAGGAGCTCGGCATCAGCCTGCGCAGCGTGAACAACTACATGGCGAAGGCCGTGCTGCAGGTATGCCTGCTGCAAGCGGCGCTCGAAGCATGAGCGCAGGCGGCCTGTCCGGCATGGAGTTGCGCGCACTGCGCGCGGCCGCCGTCTGGTATGCGCGCCTGTGCTCGGGCCACGTCACGCCGGAGGACCGGTTGCGCTGGCAACGCTGGCGCGACGCACACCCCGCCCACGGCGCCGCCTGGCAACGCATCGAAGCGATGCAGCGGCAACTGGGCAGCGTGCCCGGCGCCTTGGCCGCGCCAGCCTTGCAGGCTGCGGCGCAAACCGGGCTTGCGCAACTATCGCGCCGTGGCGTGCTGCGCGGCACCCTGGCCGTGCTGGGTGCCAGCGGCCTCGCATGGCATGGCTGGCGCCAGCCCGCCGCGCGGGAATGGCGGCTGGCCATGCTGGCCGACTTCTCCACGGCAACGGGCGAACAGCGGCGCCTGATTTTGCCCGACGGCTCGCGCCTCGTGCTCAATACGGATAGCGCCGTGGACCTGGCCTATGACGAGGCGCAGCGCCGCCTGCTGTTGCGCAGGGGTGAAATTTTCATCGGCACGGTCGCCGATCCCCATCTGGCCGTCGGCTATGGCGCCCGGCCTTTCCTGGTAGATACGCCACATGGCCGCATCCGCGCGCTGGGTACGCGCTTCCTCGTGCGCAGCGATCATGCGGGCACGCTGGTCACCGTACTGGAAAAGGCCGTGGAAGTGCGCAGCGGACAGCAGCGCCCCATGCTGGTGCAAGCGGACCAGCAATTGCGCATTGGCACCGACGGCGGCATGCAAGGCCCCGCGCCGGCCGCATTCGGCGCAGGCGCGTGGCAAGACGGCAGTTTATTGGTTGATAACATGCCGCTGTCGCGCTTGCTGGCTGAACTGGGACGCTATCGTCGGGGCGTGCTGCAATGCGATCCGCGCGTGGCCGACCTGCGCATATCGGGCAACTTCCCGCTGGCAGATAGCGACCGCGCCCTGCAAGTGCTGGCCAACGGCTTCCCGCTGCACATCGTGATGCACACGCGTTTCTGGGTACGCGTGCTGCCCGCCTGAAAAATATATTCCCAAAGCGTGCACTTTTTTTGCCGCTGATCCGACCTCCTTCCTGCAAGCGTCCTGAAAGACGCGTTAACCCTGAAGGAATTCCATGACCGCCGCACCAAGTATCGCGCGCCGCACCGCCGTCGCCCACGCTGTACACACCGTCCTGCTGGCCATGCTGGCCACCGCGCCATTACTCACTCCAGCCGTCGCGTCTGCTGACGCCAGCAGCACCGCCCGCAACGTCGACATTCCCGCCGGGCCACTGGGCACCACCATCAGCCGCTATGCCAGCACGGCCGGTGTCGCCATCGCCTTCGATGCCACGCAGCTGGCCGGCCTGAGTTCGCCTGGCTTGCACGGCAACTACGCAGTCGACCAGGCTTATGCGCAATTGCTGCAAGGGAGCGGCTGGGAAGCGGAGCAACGCGGCGACGGCAATTATGTGTTGCGCAAGGCGGCTGCTGCGCCGCAGGCGACGGAAATCAGCATGCGTGAAATCCGCGTGACGGGCCGGCGCGACGGCGAGACAGAAGGCACGGCTTCGTATACCACGCCGGTCATTACCATAGGCAAGACGGCCCAATCCTTGCGCGAACACCCGCAAACAGTCTCCGTGCTGACGCGCCAGCGCCTCGACGACCAGAATATCAGCGATTTGAGCAAGGCAGCCGAACAAGCCGTTGGCATCACCGTACAGGACAATACTTTCCTGATACAGAAGCTGTATGCGCGTGGCTTTGAAATCAGCAGCTACCAGCTCGATGGCGGTGCCCCCATGGATACCGGCTTTTCCGCCAGCATCGCGGCCGACCTGGCGGAATATGATCGCGTGGAAATCCTGCGCGGCGCGGCAGGTTTGCTGAACGGCACGGGCAATCCAGGCGGCGCAGTCAATCTCGTGCGCAAGATGCCTACTGCCGCGCCGCAGTTCAATGCCAGCGTAACGGCCAGCAGCTGGAACAATTACCGCAGTGACCTCGATGCTTCCGGCCCGCTGGCGTTCGACGGCAAGTTGCGCGGACGCGTCGTCGTCGCCTATGAAAACCGCAAATACTTCACGGCCATCCGCGCGACGGAAAAGCCGCTCATCTATGGCGTACTGGAAGCCGATATCGCACCCGGTGCCATGCTGGCCATCGGCGCTCGCGAACAGCGCACGCATGACAGGGGAACCTGGCCGGGCTTGCCCCGCTATAGTACGGGCGCCGAGCTGCACTTGCCCCGCAACACGGGCGCCATGGCCAACTGGGCCGGCGTCGATTCCACCTCGAAAGAACTGTTTGCCAAGCTGACCTGGCGCCTGGCACAGCGCTGGACCCTGCGCGCGAATGCTGCGCAGATGCGCCAGGCCGGCGCGACGGACGACGGTTTCATCCAGGGCGCCATCGATCCGCAAACCATGACGGGCGGCCGCTGGCAAAGCGGCCACACGCAATACCATAACAAGCAACAACTGCTCGATATCAACATCAGCGGTGCCTTCGACTGGTTCGGCCGTACGCATGAAGTACTGGCCGGCATCGATGGCCAGAAAGTCACCAGTAGCTGGGTGGCCAGCTATCCGCTGGAAGGCAACGGCGCCCCGGGAGATTTATTTCACCCAGGCAACACCCCCTTTCCCAAACCGGTGTATGGTCCCGTTGAACGCGACTACGATCCCTGGGGCCAGACCCAGTATGGCGCCTACGCCACCTTACGCCTGGACGTGGCCGAAGGCAGCAAGCTGATCGCAGGCGCGCGGGTCAACCGCTACCGCTACCGCCAGCACTATCGCGAACTCGATACGGACACGGGCGTCTGGGACACTTCAGGTTTGACGCAATACGCGGAACCGACCAAGGTCACCCCCTTCATCGGCTTCGTGCACGATATCAATCACGAGTGGTCGGCCTATGCCAGCCACGCGCAAATATTCAAGCCGCAAGCCGACTTCAAGGCTGGCCCCGCGCCGGGCACGGGCTTGCGCCCCATGCGCGGCGCAAATAGCGAACTGGGCCTGAAAGGGGAACTGTTGGGCGGCAAGCTCAATACGGCATTGGCCCTGTACCGCATCGTGCAGGATGGCCGGGCCGTCAACGATCCCCGCTATGAAGAACAGTCCGCCCTATTTTCCAGCAATTGCTGCTACCTGGCTTCCGGCAAGGTCGTCAGCCAGGGCGTGGAAATGGAAGTCAACGGTGAAGTGGCCGCTGGCGTGCAATTGTCCGGCGGCTATACCTACAACCACAACAGCAATGAAACGGACAAAGCCGTTTTCAGCACGATCACGCCCAGGCATGCGCTCAAGCTGTGGGGCAGCTGGCAATTGCCGGGTGCCGCTTCCGCCTGGAAACTCGGCGCCGGCGCAACCATGCAGAGCAAGCAATACGCGCAAGGCACGGCTGCCAGCTGGAATGCGGCCACAGGCAAGTTCAACGGCCCTGCCGTGCCATTCAACTATACACAGGCAAGCTATGCCGTCTGGAATGCCATGGCGCAATACCGCATCGACCGCCACTGGAGCGCCAGCGTCAATATCAATAATGTCTTCGACAAGACCTATTACCGCACCATGGGCCGCTCCAGTAATGGCAATTTCTATGGAGAACCACGCAACGCGGCGCTGATCTTGCGTGCCAGCTACTGACAGGCAAGTACGCACTGATGTGGTGCATTGCACCACATCGACTCATCCCAGCAAGTCCTCCACGTCGAGGATGCGCTGGGCAATTTCCGCCAGTTTCAGCTTTTTATTCATCGCCATGCTGCGCAGCCGCTGGTAAGCCTGCTCTTCCGTCAAGCCCTGATGCGTCATCAGCAGGCCCTTGGCCCGTTCGATCACCTTGCGTTCCAGCAGCTTGTGCCGCGTGTCGAGCAATTCGGCGCGGAGTTTTTCTTCCTGGCGAAAGCGCGCCAGCGCCACATTCAGCACGGGCAAGATGCGCTCGGCCTGCAGGCCGGCGACGATGTAGGCGGAGACGCCGGCCGCCATGGCCGCGTCGATGCTGGCCGTGGCGCCGTCTTCGGTAAATAATACGATGGGGCGGCGCTCGTCGCGTGTGGCGATGACGATGTGTTCGAGCACGTCGCGCGCGTCCGATTCGGCATCGATGATGATGAGGTCAGGCTGCAGTTGCGCGATGCGCTCGGGAAGGTAGAGGTCGGCTGGCAGCGAGGCGACGATGTCGAAACCAGATTCCAGCAAGCCGATGCGCAAGGCATTGCCGCGCAGCACTTGGGCAGCCAATGCCGCGTCCGCATGCACGCCGTGCTCGACAATGGTGTTGACGACAACGATGCGCAAAGGCTGGGTACGGCTGGACGTCATGGGAGCAATCTGCAATGGCTAAATGATTAACCATTGCAGTAAGCAAGAAGCGAACCAGCGGGTTTTACTTCAGGGTCGGCATGGCAAATTCGGCGCCAGCAGCCGTCGAGGCTGGCCAGCGCTGCGTCACGGCCTTCTGCTTCGTGTAGAAACGCACCGATTCCGGGCCATGCGCGTGGTGGTCGCCGAACAGGCTGCGCTTCCAGCCGCCGAAGCTGTGGAAAGCCATCGGCACGGGAATCGGCACATTCACCCCGACCATCCCCACCTGCACCCGGTGCGTGTATTCGCGCGCCGTGTTGCCGTCGCGCGTGTAAATCGCCGTGCCGTTGCCGTATTCGTGGGCGTTGACCAGGTCCAGCGCCGTGGCGAAATCGGGTACGCGCACGATGCACAGGACAGGGCCGAAGATTTCCTCTTTATAGATGGTCATTTCAGGCGTGACATGGTCGAACAGGCTGCCGCCAAGGAAAAAGCCATTTTCATGGCCGGGCAGCACGAAACCGCGTCCATCACTGACCAGCTTGGCGCCTTCCCTGACGCCGGTGGCGATGTAGCCGGTAATTTTGTCCTTGTGCACCTGCGTCACCACGGGACCCATCTCGGCCTTCAAATCCATGCCTTGCGTGATTTTCAATGCGGCGATGCGCGGCACCAGCGCTTCCACCAATTGATCCGCGACATTGCCGACCGCTACGACGACGGAAATGGCCATGCAGCGCTCGCCCGCCGAACCGAAAGCGGCGCCCATCAGGGCATCGACCGTCTGCGGGATATCCGCGTCCGGCATGACGACCATGTGATTCTTGGCGCCACCCAGCGCTTGCACGCGCTTGCCCTGCGCGCAGCCGGTGGCGTAGATGGTTTCGGCGATCGGCGTGGAGCCGACAAAGCTGACGGCGCGCACGTCCGGATGGTGCAGCAAGCCGTCGACGGCTTCCTTGTCGCCCTGCACCACGTTGAAGACGCCATCGGGCAAGCCCGCGTCCGTCAACAGCTGCGCCAGCAGCAGGCTGGCCGACGGGTCGCGCTCCGATGGTTTGAGTACGAACGTATTGCCGCAGGCAATCGCCATCGGGAACATCCACATCGGCACCATCACGGGGAAATTGAAGGGCGTGATGCCGACGCAGACACCGAGTGCCTGGCGGATCGACCAGGCATCGATGCCGCCGGCCACCTGCTCGCTGTATTCGCCCTTCATCATCTGCGGAATGCCGCAGGCAAACTCCACCACTTCGATGCCGCGCGTCACTTCCCCTTTCGCATCCGTAAACACCTTGCCATGTTCGGCCGTGATCAGGGCAGCCAATTGATCCGCATGTTCTTCCAGCAATTCCTTGAACTTGAACATGACGCGTGCGCGGCGCAGGGGCGAGGTTTGCGACCAGGCGGGAAAGGCCGCGTGGGCGGCGGCCACGGCCGCGTTCAGCTCGGCAGCAGTCGCCAGCGACACCTTCGCCGTGACGGCGCCCGTGGCGGGATTGAAGACGTCGCTCGTGCGCTCGGAGCGCGAAGCCATGGGATTGCCACCAATAAAGTGGCCGATCATCGGGGTAGTCATATCTTGTCCTTGATTATTTGGTATTCATCAGCCACTCATGGGCCGGGTCGTTTTTAAAGTGCCAGACCCGCTTGGGGCCGGCCATCACGTTCAGGTAATAGCCGTCATAGCCATACGGCACGGTGACGGGGTGGTAACCCCTGGGCACCATCACCACGTCGTGGTTTTCCACGGCCATGGCTTCGTCGATGGAACGGTCATCCGTGTAGACTCTTTGGTAGGCAAAGCCCTGCTCCGGGTTCAGACGGTGGTAATACGTTTCTTCCAGCGAACTTTCCAGCGGCACATTGTCGCTATCATGCTTGTGCGGCGGATAGCTGGACGAGTGGCCGGACGGCGTCACCACTTCCACCACCAGCAAGCCATCGGCCTCGGCTGTCTGCGGCAGGATGTCGCACACATAGCGGGTATTCGCACCCTTGCCGCGCACGGAACGCGTCATGCTCGATGGTTCGATCAGGCGCGCCGGGCGATGCGTGGTGGCCGGGGCGCTGCACAGGGCCACTTCGGCGGCGCTCACGGCCGTGATGCTGACCGTGGTTTCCAGCGGCACATACACGGCATACGGCGAGACGTCGTCAAACACGCTCTGGCGATTGCCGATGGCTTCCCAGCGCTGCTCGCCCGCCTGCACGGTGACCGTGCCCGTCAGCACGACGATGCACAGTTCGCGCTTGCCCGTCTGCAGGCTCAGCGATTCGCTGGCCGCCAGACGATGCGCGGCAAAGCCCACATGCGTCCAGCCGGCCGACTCGGGCGTGACTTCGACGATGGTCTGTCCCTGCCCCGCTTTCACCAGCAGCGGGCTCATGCCGCCTCCCGCCCCAGGCGGGGAATGGCATCGACGAGATTGGCCAGGTAGTCGTGGCCCATCTTCGCGTACTCATAGCTGGGGGCGACGGCCGGGTCTTGCTCCGCTTCCACCACCAGCCAGCCTTCGTAGCCGTGCAGATACAAACGCGTCAAAATGGCCGGAAAGTCGATGCTGCCGTCGCCGGGCACGCTGAAGGCGCCATTGATGACGGCTTGCAGGAAACTCCAGTGGCCATTGCGGGCCAGTTTCACCACGTTCGGGCGCACATCCTTGCAATGCACGTGGCAAATCCTGTCGATATGCTTGTTTAAAACCGCCAGCGCATCGCCGCCGGCAAACGTGATATGCCCCGTATCAAACAGCAAGCCCACTTCCGGCCCGGTCAAGGCCATCAGCTGATCCACGTCCGTCGGGGTTTCCACATACGCGCCCATGTGGTGGTGGTAGGCCAGGCGCACGCCGTTATCGAGCAAGTGCCTGGCAAACACCGTCAATTTGTCCGCATAGGCCTGCCATTGCTGCTGCGTCTGGAAACGGGGGCGTTTGTACAGGGGGCGCGCTTCGCCCTGGATGGCGTCGGCCACTTCGCCGTACACCATGACGGTCGCGCCGCTGTCGGCAAGCAGCCGTAAATGCGGGCCAACAGAAGCGATCTCTTCTTCGACCGAGCGGTGCGCCAGGCGACCCGAATACCAGCCGGAAACACAGGCAAGATTGTATTTGCCCAGCACGGCGTTCAGGGCCGGGGCATCTTTCGGAAACTTGTTGCCCAGCTCGAAACCCACGTAGCCGATCTCGGCGCCCTCTTTCAGCGCTGTCTCCAGGGGCGTCTCGCCGCCCAGGCTGGGTAAATCGTCGTTCATCCACGAGATCGGGTTGATGCCGATCTTGACATTCCAGGTAGTCATCTCAATTCCTTTGTTTCAGACGGTCAAGTTCATAACGGGCGCGCGCAGCTTGCACGCCGGGCTGGGTGGAGACTTCGGGCACGGCCACTTCCCACCAGCAACCACCCTCTTCTGTCGTGCGCGTGTCGTCCGTATTGATGCAGATCAGATACGTACGCGGTGCGGCGCGGGCGCGCAGCATGGCTTGTTCCAGTTCGGAGATTTTGCCAACGTGTTCGGAGAGCGCGCCCAACGACCGCGCATGCAGGGCAAAGTCGATGGTGGGGGCGCTGTCGGGCAACATATTGTTGAACGAGGCATTGCCGCACGCCTGCTGCAATCGGTTGATGCAGCCGTAGCCCCGGTTGTCGAGCACGACAATAATCAGCTTTTTGTCCAGCATGACGGAAGTGGCGATTTCCGAATTCATCATCAGGTAGCTGCCGTCGCCCACCATGACGATCACCTCGGCATCGGGCTTGGCCATCTTGACGCCGAGGCCGCCGGCGATTTCATAGCCCATGCATGAGTAGCCGTATTCCATGTGGTAGCCGCCCGGTGTTTCCGTGCGCCACAGCTTGTGCAGTTCGGCCGGCAAGGTGCCTGCCGCGCAGACGACGATGTCGCGGCTGGTGGAATCCATGGATGAACGCTGCACGGCGCCGATGACTTCGCCGTCATACGGCAAGCCGGCGACGTCGCGCTGGCCGGTGATGGACGCCACCGTCGCGCGCCAGGCGTTACCCGCCTGCTGCGCCCGGTCCAGCCAGTGGCCCGCGCTGTTCCAGCTGCCCAGCAGCCGCGACAGTCCCTGCAAGCCGAGTGTCGCGTCCGCCTGCAAGCCCAGGCCACGACGCTTCAAGGCGTCAAAGGCATTCACGTTCAGGCTGACCAGTTGCGCCTGCGCAAACAGGGAGTTCGAGCCCGTGGTGAAATCCTGCAAGCGCGTGCCGACGGCCAGCACCACGTCCGCGTCCGCAGCCAGGCTGTTGGCGGCAGGCGAGCCCGTCACGCCGATGGCGCCCAGCTGCAGCGGATGATCCCACGGCAAGGCGCTCTTGCCCGCCTGGGTTTCCGCCACAGGGATGCCGTGGCGCTCGGCAAACGCCTGCAGGGCGGCGCTGGCCTTGCCGTACAGCACGCCGCCCCCGGCCACGATCAGCGGCTGTCTGGCGTTTTTCAATAGCAGCGCCGCTTCTTCCAGCTCCTGCTCGACGGGCGGCAAGGCGCGGAAACGCACGATGCGCGGTTCGAAAAAATCGGCAGGATAGTCATACGCCATCGTCTGCACGTCTTGCGGCAGCGACAAGGTAACGGGACCGCAGGCGGCCGGGTCCGTCAAGGCGGCAATGGCGCGTGGCAAGGCGGTGAGCAACTGTTCCGGATAGATAATGCGGTCAAAGTAACGCGACAGCGGCTTGAACGCATCGTTCACCGAGACGCTGCCGTCGCCGCCATCTTCCAGCTGCTGCAGCACCGGGTCCGGCGCACGCGAGACAAATACGTCGCCCGGCAGCAAGAGCACGGGCAAGCGATTCACGTGCGCCAGGGCGGCAGCCGTCAGCAAATTCGTCGCGCCCGGGCCGATGGAACTGGTGACGGCCATCATGCGCCGGCGCATGTGGGCTTTCGCGTAGGCAATGGCCGCGTGCGCCATCGCCTGCTCGTTGTGCGCCCGATACGTGGGGAAGCTGTCGCGGTACTGGTACAGCGCTTCGCCCAGGCCAGCGACATTGCCGTGGCCAAAGATGGCGAAAGCGCCGCCGAACAGGGGGTGGCCGTCATCGGTACGCAATACCGACAGATAGCGCACCAGCGCCTGCGCCATGGTCAAGCGGATGGTGGCGCTCATGCCGCACGCTCCAGCCGATTGCGCGTGCGTTGCCACAAGCTGATGAGCTGTTCGAAGTTGGCGCGCACGGCGGCGATCAGGCCTGCATCATCGATTTCACCGGCCAGCCAGCGGCGGCTCGGTTCCTGGAAGATGGTGCGGCCCACCATGAAGCCGCGGCACGTCGTGCTGGCACTGGCCTGCTCAAAACTGGCAGCCAGTCTTTCGATCGGCGCATTCAAGCCCAGCAAGACAACGCCACGGCAATACGGATCGCGCTCATGCACGAGGGCATCGATGGCTTGCCATTGCTTGGCCGACATGCTTTCCAGCTTCCACCATTCCGGGTAAATGCCCAGGTTGTACAGGCGCTTGACGGCGCGCAAGACCGTATCGTCATTGTGCGGCAGGGATTCCGACGGGATCACCTCCAACAGCAGTTCGTGACCGCTCACTTGCGCCGCGTCATACAGGGCCTTGATTTGCGCTTCCTGTTCCAGACGGTTTTCCACGGCGTCGTCCGGGTGCAGCTGCACCAGGCACTTGATGACGTGTTCCTTCGGCCAGCTGATCAGATGCGAACCGATGGAGCGGCCCCAGTCGAATTGCAGCGGGTTCGAGCCCGGCAATTCCACGGGACGGCCTATCCACCAGCCCCGCCCCGTCGCATCGTTGAGCGCGTCGACGCCATAGCGGCCATCGATCAGTACGCCCGTCTTGCCGGCCAGCTGCAAGGCCGTTTCCGTTTGCGCCACGGCTTGTACCATCAATTGCTTCAAGGCCGAGATACGCGATTCGGACGCGCCCGTTTGTTGCGCCAGCTCAAAGAATTGCGTGCGGTGGTCGAACGCAAACACGCACAGCTCGTCCCATTGCTGGCGCGCGACCGTCGTGCGGTGCAAACGCGACAAGGTCGCGTCTTGGTCCGGTTGCGTCAGCTTGGCCGCATTGGCGAGGAAATACTCGAGTTCGACGGGCGACGGCATGGCCGGCGCGCAGCCGTGGCGCGACACGACCAGGGCGCCGCAGCCATTCGCGTAGCGGCAGCACGCTTCGTAATCCTCGCCGCGCAGCCAGCCTTTCAGGAAGCCGGACAGAAAGGCGTCGCCCGCACCGAGCACATTCAATACTTCCACGCGCACGCCACGGTAGTTATAGGCATCGTCGAGGCTTTGCGGAATGGTGGCGTCGATGACGGCGCTGCCCAGCGGGCCCCGCTTGACGACCAGGGTGGCCAGGGTGGCGGCCCGCACGGCGCGCAGGGACGCCATGATCTCCGCGCCGCCGCCAGCGATCATGAATTCCTCTTCCGTGCCGACGATCAAGTCGAATTGCGGCAGGATCGCTTGCAAATGGCTGGTCACGCCGTCGTTCGAGACGAAACGCGTTTCGCCGTCCGCCTTGCCCGACAAGCCCCACAGCACAGGCCGGTAATCGATGTCGAGCACGGTGCGCACGTTGTTGGCGCGGGCCAGTTTCAATGCTTGCGTGCTGACGGCGTGCATGGCACTGGAAGAAAAATGCGTTCCGGTGATCAGGAGCGCTTTGCTGGAGGCAATGAAGGCCGCATCCACCGACGCCAGGTCGATGGCCATGTCGGCGCAATTTTCCCTGTAAAAAATCAGGGGGAAGGTGTTTTTATCTTTGATGCCCAGCATGACGAGGGCCGTCAGGCGGTCGCGGTCGATGCCGACATGGCTGACGTCGCAGCCTTCCTTCGACAAGGTGTCGGTGAGGAAACGTCCCATGTGGTCGTCGCCCACTTTCGACAGCATGGCCGATTTCAAGCCCAGGCGGGCCGTGCCGAAGGCGATGTTCGCCGACGAGCCGCCCAGGTACTTGGCGAAACTGGTCGCGTCTTCCAGGGGGCTGCCGATTTGCTGCGCATACAGGTCCACCGCCAGGCGGCCCAGGCAAATCACGTCGAGCGCGCGGCCATGGGCAAATTGTGTCGGGTTATTCATGGTTATCCTTAAATCGTGACACCGTCGAGTTCAGCCATCAGCGTTTGCATTTCCGCACCGCCCGCCATCATGTCGAGTACTTCATCCTTGGAAACGGTTTCCTTGGTGTAAGTGCCCAGCGACTTGCCCCGGTTCAAGAGGGTGAACGAGTCGCCCACCGGGTAGGCGTGGTGCACATTATGGGTAATGAAGATCACGGACAAGCCCCGTTCGCGCGCCTTGTAGATCAGTTTCAGCACATTGAACGACTGTTTCACGCCCAGGGCGGCCGTCGGCTCGTCGAGGATCAGCACGCGCGCGCCGAAGTGGATGGCGCGGGCAATCGCCAGGCACTGGCGCTCGCCGCCCGACATGGTGCCCACGGCCTGGTGCGGGTCGCGCACCATGATGCCCATTTCGGCCAGCTTGTCGCGCGCCGTGGTGGCCGCATACTCCATATCCATCACGGGCAGCACGCCGAACATTTTTTTGATCGGCTCGCGGCCCATGAAGAAATTGCGCGCCACGGACAGCAAGGGTACCAGCGCCAGGTCCTGATAGACGGTGGCCACGCCCAGGTCGAGCGCTTCCTTCGGCGAATTGAAGCAGACGGGCTGGCCATCGACCAGGTATTGCCCGCTGGTAGGCCGGTGCACGCCGGCCAGGGTCTTGATCAGGGTCGACTTGCCGGCGCCATTGTCACCCAGCAGGCAATGCACTTCGCCCGGTTTCAAGCGCAGGGTGACATTTTGCAGGGCGATGACGGAGCCGAAACGTTTGCTGATGTTTTCCAGCGCAAGGATGTATTCGCTCATGGCTTATCTCGCTTCCGTGACACGTGCACGGACAAAGTTGTTGAACAGTACCGCGATCAGCAGCATGACGCCGAGGAAGACGCGGAACCAGTCCGAATTGATATTCGTATAAGTAATGCCGATCTGCACCACGCCGAAGATCAGCGCGCCGAAGCAGGCGCCGACGACGGAACCGTAGCCGCCCGTCAACAAGGCGCCGCCGATGACGGCCGCGATGATGGCTTCGAACTCCTTTTGCATGCCGCGGTCTGCGGCGGCCGAGCCCACGTCAAATACTTGCAACGTGGCAAACAGGCAAGCGCAGAAGGCCGTGAAGACAAACAGCGATACCTTGATGGTTTTCACGGGCACACCCACGTTCTTGGCCGCGTTGGCGTCGCCGCCGACGGCGAAGATCCAGTTGCCGATGCGGGTGCGGGCCAGGACGAAGCCGGACACCAGCGCCAGGCCGGCCCACCAGACGATGACCTTGGGGATGCCCTTGACCAGCGGCGCGCCATTGTCGAGCGCCGTGATCCAGCCCGCCTTGGCCATCCAGGCGAACAGCGAGGTGCCCACTTCGCCATGGAACAGGGTCAGGGCCAGCCAGTCGTCGGCGGCCAGCGCGCCGATGCCGCTGACGATGGTGCGGTTGGCAAACATGATGGACAGAGCCAGGGTCAGGCCGCGCAAGATGAACAAAAAGGCCAGCGTGACGATAAACGACGGCAAGCGCGTCTTGATGACCAGGTAGCCGTTGAGCCAGCCCAGCGCCATCGAACCGGCAAAGGCGAACAGGATGGCGGCCCACACGGGCCAGTGGAAATACACGGAAGGGATGGCGATCATCATGCCGGAAAAGCCGATCATGGAACCGATCGACAGGTCGAATTCACCGGCGATCATCAATACGCAGGCGCCGATGGCGATGATGCCCAGGTAGGCGGCCACTTGCGCCCAGTTGATCACGCCGTCGAGGTTGAACATGCCGGAGTCGCCGGCCGTCAGGATGAAGAAGGCGAACACCAGAATGGCGCCCGAGATCGAGGCGAACTCGGGACGGCTGAACAGCCGCTTGAGCCAACTGACCTGCCCCACGCGCTCATCGGCACCCTGCTTTTGCGGCGGCGTGCCCGAGGCGGCCATGCCGCCCTGTTCCACGCTGAATTTCACGGTACTCATGCTATGTCTCCCTTGTTTATAGCAACCTGCCAGCCTCGACAACAATTCCAGGGCGGCAGGACCCGCGCGCCGGCAAGCTTGGCCTGCGCGCGGGGACAACGACTAAGGTATTGATTGAAATGAAAAGCGGGTGCTTAACGGAACTGGCCGGCGTATTTCTCCACCTTGCCGATATTGTCCTTGGTGACATACCCAGGACCGGAACCGATATGGCGCGGGCCATACGATGGTGCCAGGCCATACTCGGCCAGGCGCGCCTTGAACTTGGCGTTATTGATCAGCTTTTCGCGTACCTTGGCCAGGTCCGTAGTCTTGTCCTGCTTCATGATGGCCAGCACGGCAACGGGAATATAGCCTTGCAGGTAGGGTTGCTGGTCGATGGCAAACTGGATGCTGCCATCCTTGATGCCTTTCGAGATTTCATCGGACAGGTCGAACGTGGCGAACCACATCTTGCCCTTCAAGCCCATTTTTTCCAGCGCCTTCAGCGAAGCGTGGGCCGAGGTCGGGCCCAGCGCCAGCACGGCCTGGGTTTTCGGGTTGTTGCGCAGGAAGGCGCTCAGCTTGCTTTCGATGGTGGTCGGGTCTTCGCCCGCATCCAGGGTGGCCGCCTTGAAGTCAACGCCGATCGCATCGGCAAAACCACGGCAGCGCTCGAACGACGACGGATTCGTCGCGTAGTGGTTGACGCAGACGAAGGATTTGATGCCGGCCGCCTTGGCTTTTTCGCCCGCGCCCTTGCCTGCCTCGTATTCAGGCTGGCCCACATGCATCACGGCGCCCAGCTGTTCGCTTTGCGCCAGGGTGCCCGAGTTGATCGTGATGAAGGGGATTTTCTTCGCCGCCACCAGGCCCAGCGGTTTTTGCAGCACGCTGAAATCGGCGATGCTGACGATCACGCCATCGTAGTTGCGGGCCGCCGATTGCTCGACCAGGCGCGCCATGTCGGCCAGGTCGCCATTCGGCGGGTTGCGGTAGTCGACGCTGACATTGAAGTCTTCACCTGCTTGCTTGACAGAATTTTTGATCGTATTCCACCAGGAATCGGAATCCGGCGCATGGCTGATCAACACGAATTTCTCGCCCGCCGCGTGGCTGGCGTTCATGCCCAGACCCAGTCCCAGGCCGAGGCCCAGCATGGCCAGGCTCTTCAGAAATCCCTTACGCTTATTGCTTTGCATGAATGTCTCCTTGAAGGATTAATTTTTATAGTTGCCAGCTTTTGAAGCGTGTCAACGGGGAGCCGGAAAGCCGGCAAGACCCGATGCACTGCGCACAGCTTAGGCCACAAAAAAGACAAATGCAATAAAATTTTCAAAATAAATTTAAATAGAAAATCATTTCTATTTTTGTGATTCGCTCCTATAATTCTCGCCAGAACCAGCCCAAAGGAAACAACATGGCAGCCACCGCCCCCATCGAACAACTGATGCAACACATCGCCGCCGAGTACGACAATCTGTCGCGCCAGTTGAAAGTCATCGCCCAATACATTGAAAAGCACCGGGCCAGCCTGATGCTCGAACGCATCAGCGACATCGCCACCGCTTGCGACGTGCAGCCGTCCGCCATCGTGCGTTTCGCGCAGCGCTTCGGCTACACGGGCTTTTCCGAAATGCAAGATGTGTTCCGCCAGGCTTACACGGACCAGGCCGGCGCCACGCCCGATTACCAGCAGCGCATCCGCAAGCTCATTTCCACGCGCGACGCCGCCCTCAGCGCAGGCGACCTGACGCGCGAATTCGTCGGCGCCAGCCGTGCCGGCCTGGACGACCTGGCGGCAGGACTCGACGACGCGCAGCTGGAAGCGGCCGTCAATCTGCTGTTAAAAGCGGACAATATCTATGTGATCGGCGTGCGCCGGTCCTTCCCGATCGCCTCCTACATCGCCTACGCGCTGGAACACACGGACAAGCGCGTGCACCTGATCAGCGGACTGGGCGGCATGCACCGCGAACAGATGCGCAGCGTGCGCGAACGCGATGTGGCGATCGCCATCAGTTTCTCGCCTTACGGCAAGGAAACCCAGCAGTGCATCAAGGCGGCGCAAGACAAGGGCGCCAAGGTCCTGGTGATTACCGACAGCAAGTTGGCCCCGCTCGCGCGGACCGCCGACGCGCTGCTCACCGTCACCGAGGGCAGCGCCTTCGCCTTCCGCTCGCTGACCAGCACCATCTGCCTGTGCCAGGCGCTGTTCATCGCGCTGGCATATAAATTAGAGCTCGACATCGAAGAAATCCACACCCCAGGAGAACATGATGATTGAAGTAGCGTTGTTCGGCGCCGGACGCATCGGCAAAATCCACGCGGCCAACCTGGCTGCCCAACCCGGCGTGCAGTTCAAGTACGTGGTCGACGTCAACCAGGAAGCGGCGGCCGCGCTGGCCGACTTGCATGGTGGCAGCAGCGCCACGGTGGAAGCGGCGCTGGCCGACCCGGCCGTCAAGGCCGTCGTCATCGCTTCCAGCACGGACACACACGCGGACCTGATCCTGCGTTCGGCCGCCGCCGGCAAGGCCATCTTTTGCGAAAAACCCGTCGATTTGACGCTGGACCGGGCGCGCGCCTGCGCCGCCGCCGTCAAGGAAGCCAAGGTCATGTGCATGCTGGGCTTCCAGCGCCGCTATGATCCCACTTTCAATGCCGTCAAGACACGGATTGAGGCGGGCGAAATCGGCACGCCGGAGTTGCTCATTGTGACGAGCCGCGATCCGGGCCCGCCACCGGTCAGCTACATCAAGGTGTCGGGCGGCATCTTCAAGGATATGCTGATCCACGATTTCGACATCTTCCGCTGGATACTCGACGATGAAGCCGTCAGCGTGCACGCCACGGGCAGCTGCCTGGTCGATCCGGCCATCGGCGAGGCGGGCGATCTGGACACGGCCGTCGTCACCATCCGCACGGCGAAGGGACGTTTGTGCCAGATCAATGCCTCGCGCCGCGCCGCCTACGGCTACGACCAGCGCTTCGAGGTGCTGGGCAGCGCCGGCATGCTGCAAGCGGGCAACCACAAGCCGACGGAAGTGACGGCCTATGGTGCTGTGAACGTCAGCGTGGACAGGCCGGAAGATTTTTTCCTGGAACGTTATCGCGTGGCTTACGCACAGGAAATGGCGCATTTCTTTGACGCCCTCAGCCACGGCACGCCGCTGCGCACCACCGTCCACGATGGCTTGAAGGCACTGGAACTGGCCGAAGCCGCTACCCTGTCGTGGCGCGAGGGTCGTGTCGTGACCCTGGCGTCGTAACTTTATAAACCAATAATAAAAATATCTGGAGACACCATGTCATCCCCAACATTAAAAGTCGGCATCGTCGGCCTGGGCCGGCTGGGCCAGCGCCACGCCATCAACCTGGCGCAGCGCGTGCCGAATGCCGAAGTCGTGGCCGCCTGCAGCCCCGTGCCCGCTGAACTGGACTGGGCCGCAAGCCAGCTCGGCATCACCACCGGCTATGCGGATTACGACGCCTTGCTGGCCCATCCGGGCCTGGACGCCGTGTTTCTCGTCACGCCCACCTCGCTGCATGCGGACCAGATCATCGCCGCCCTGCGCGCCGGCAAGCATGTGTTTTGCGAAAAACCGCTGTCGCTGGACCTGGCCGACTGCCTGAAAGTGGAAGCGGAAGCGGCGCGCCACCCGCAGCTGACCATCATGATCGGTTTCGTGCGGCGTTTCGACGCCAGCTATCATGACGCGCAGCAAAAGATCGCCCAAGGTTTCATCGGCAAGCCGTATCTGGTGCGTTCGCAAACCTGTGACCAGAACGACCCCAGCGGCGCCTTCATGCGCTTCGCCCCCACCAGCGGCGGCATCTTCCTCGACTGCAGCGTGCACGACATCGACCTGGCGCGCTGGCTGCTGGGCAATCCTGTGCCCAAGCGCGTGTATGCGAGCGGCACCAACGCCATCCACACGGGCTTGCAGGCGTTCGGCGACGTCGACAACGGCCTGGCCACGGTCGAGTTTGCCGATGGCAGCATGGCCAGCTTCATGGCCTCGCGCACCATGGCGCATGGCCATGAAGCCCTGACGGAAGTGTTCGGCACGGGCGGCCGCCTGACCGTGGGCAGCAATCCGCGCCTGAACAGGGTGGAAATTTCGGATGCGCACGGCGTGCGCAATGAATGCACGCCGGACTTCTATGCCCGCTTCGCCGACGCCTTTTTGATCGAGGCGCAGGAATTCACGGACGCGGCGCTGGGCCGGCGCACTCTGTCACTGACCTTGCACGATGCGACGGAAGCGACGCGCATCGGCCTGGCCATGACGCAAGCGATGCGCGAGGCGCGGCCCGTCGAGTTTTAAGCCGAAGGCAGGGACTCAGGCAGCCGGTGCAGGAAATGGACGTCCGGGCTGTTTGGGTTCCACGGCCAGGCGCAAGCCCATGGCATCGAGGATGGCCGTCAAGGTGCTCAGTGAAGGATTGCCCTCGGGCGACAAGGTACGGTACAGCTGGGTAGGATTGAGCTTGGCCGCCTGCGCCACGGCGGGCACGCCGCCAAAGGCGCGCGTCAGCTGGCGCAGCACGGCCAGCAGTTCGCCGTGATCGCCATCGATGAGGATATGGTTGATCAATTCAAGGGCGAGATCGGGATCGTCGCGGTACAGCTCAGCCATCGCTTCGTCATGCGAGCGGTCTCGCGGTGCTTTACGGATATCCTCGCTCATGTTCTCTCTCATGTCCTCTCTCCTTCCAGTCGTGCCAGCAGGCACAGGCGTATTCGATATCTTTCGGCTGCGTGCGCTTGTCGCCGCCACACAATAATAAAATGATCTGCCCGTCAGCGATGGCGTAATACACGCGGTAACCAGGCCCCACGTCGATGCGCAATTCCCACACGCCGTCATGGCAAAACTTGTGATCGCCAAAATTTCCGGGAATCATACGCAGCACACGCCGGGCTATGGCCACCCTGGCCGTATTGTCGCGTTGGCGTTTCAGCCATTCCGTATATAAATCCCTGCCCGATGACGTCAGATAGTGCCGGATCTCGTACATCATATTCGTCCATAAACGAAGAAAGATCAAGGAAAAAATCGCGTGCATTCATAAAAAAGAAGACCATGCCATCTTGACGTCGAAATGCGCGGCGCAGCTGCCAAATGCAGGGATCGCTGATGCATATCAAGATGTGTTTCCTCAATTACTGCTGAGAAATGATGTGGCAGGTACATGCCTCACCCGCAGCCGATTGCGCTATACAATAAGCGCTGCTCAACCGTAAAAACCCCTGCCGCCATGACGAATAACGACAGCAACTTTCCTACCCTTGCCCACGTGGCCGAACGCTACGTCAAGCTGGTCCTGGCCATGGGCCAGCACGATGCTTCATATGTAGATGCCTATTACGGCCCGCCCGCGTGGCAACAGGAAGCGTCAGAACAGCAACAAGGTTTGAGCGATATCAAGGATGGCGCAAACGAGGCGCTGGCCCTGCTGGCTGATGACGCATCCTTGCGCGCCGTCAACCTGCGCAAGCAATTGCAAGCCGTACTGGCCAAGGCCGACATGCTGCAGGGAGCACGCCTCGATTTCGATACGCAAAGCGCACGCCTGTACGACGCCGTATCGCCCCATCACAGCCGCGCCTGGTACGAAGCACTGGTGGCGGAAATCGACGCCTTGCTGCCAGGCGAGGGCACAGTCAGCGACAGGGTCAACGCCTTGCGTGCGCAACTCGTCATTCCCGCCGACAAGCTGCGCGCCGTCATGGAGGCGGCCATCCGCGCGGGCCGCGAACGCACCCTGCAGTACATCGCCCTGCCCGAAGGCGAGGATTTCGTGCTGGAATTCGTCACCGACAAGCCGTGGAGCGGCTACAACTGGTACAAGGGCAACTACCAGAGTGTGATCCAGATCAATACGGACTTGCCCGTGTATATCGATCGCGCCGTCGACCTCGGTTGCCACGAGGCCTATCCGGGCCACCACGTCTACAACGTGCTGCTGGAACGCGACCTGGTGCGCGACAAAGGCTGGATGGAATACTGCATTTATCCGCTGTATTCGCCGCAATCGCTGATCGCCGAAGGCACGGCCAATTACGGCATCGAACTGAGTTTTACGGATGCGGAGCGGCTGGACTTCGAACAGCAAGTGCTGTACCCGCTGGCCGGCCTGGACCCGGCGCTGGCGCCCCGCTATGCGCAACTCAATGCGCTGCTGGCCAAACTCGGCTACGCCGACAACGACATCGCGCGCCAGTACCTCGAAGGCAGCATCACGCGCGAAGAAGCGCTGGAATGGCTGGTCAACGTGCGCCTGTATCCGGCCGAGAAATCGGCGCAGCGCCTGCAGTTCTACGATGCCATGGGTGCTTATGTCATCAATTACAACCTGGGCCAGGACATGGCGAAAGCCTATGTCGAACGCCAGGGCAGTACGCGCGCCGAGCACTGGGCCGCCTTCCGCGATTTGATGTCTTCGCCGCGCGTGCCCAGCGCGCTGCTGGCATGAGGCGCACACAGGAGAGTCGCATGCACACCACACACGCTGCCAGCGCGCTGCTGCTGGCCCTGTCCTTCAGCCATGCGGTGTGGGCCAAGGATGCCGCCGTCGCCACGGCACCGGCGCTGAGTGCGCGCCAGCAGGCGCTGATGGCCACCGTGGTGGGCAGCGCCGCCCATCCGCGCATCCTGCAAGTACGCCTCGATGAACTGCATCCGACCCAGCCCGCCATCGGCTACGACCAGGTGTACTACAAGCTGGGACGCTATGCGGCCGAAGAAAAGCACATCGCCGACATCGCCAGGCCGAAGAAATTCGCCGACCTGTGCGAGGCCAATGGCCAGGGCGACGTCTTGCCCGACACGGCCAATGTGCCTGGTGCCACCCTGGCCGCGCCACCGGCCGGCTACCGCTGCAAGGCGGCCGTGGGCAGCCGCCCGGACGACATGAAGAGCGTCGTCATCGGCCCGCGCGGCGTCGTGTACCTGACCGATGGCCACCACACGTTTTCCACCTTCTGGGACGCCGACGGCGGGCGCAATCATCAATTGAAAGTCTGGGTCAAGGTCAGCGACAATTTCAGCGCGCTGGGTGAAGCGGCGTTCTGGACGCGCATGCGCGCAGAAAACAAGGTGTGGCTGAAGAACGGCCGCAACCAGGCCATCACGCCGCAGCAACTGCCAGCCGCCATCGGCCTGGCATCGCTGGGCGACGACCCGTACCGCTCGCTCGTCTACTTTACGCGCGAGATCGGCTACAAGCCGCCCGCGCAGGCCACGGAATTTCTCGAGTTTTACTGGGCCGGCTGGCTGCGCGACAAACCGGCGCTGGACCTGGCGCGCATCGACCTGCTTGATCCCGCCGCGTATGCCGGCGTCATCCTGCAAGCGGCGCAGGCCATGGTGGCGCTGCGGCCTGATGACATCGTCAGCGGCGGCAAGCGCGCCGCAGACCTGGGCGCACTGGACAAGGTCGACCGCGAAACGCTGGACGAATTGACGCAGAACAAAGGCAAGCTGGGCTACGCCATCGCGTACAGGAAATCGCTGGCGCAATAAGCGCGGCGACGTAAACGACAACGGCCCGCCTGTCAGCTGACAGGCGGGCCGTTATCTATGGCAGGTGCCGCTTACGCGATGCGCTCGCCATTGGCCGGATCAAACAGGGCCGCTTTCGACAGGTTGAACGACAGCTGCATGGTCTGCCCCGGCAGCACGGCTTCGCGCGGGTGCGTGCGGCAAGTCACGGCCGCGCCGTTCAGGCGCGTCGTCAGCAGGGTATCGGGGCCGGTCGGCTCGACGAGGTCGATCAGACAACCGAGTTCCTGGCCCACATCGCCGTGCGCGCTGCTCATGTCCGTAATCTGTTCCGGGCGCACGCCCAGGACCACCTCGCGGCCCGCGTAGGCGCGCAGCTTGTCGGCGTCGAAAGGCAAGGCCAGGCGCATGCTCTTGCCCGCGTTCTCGATGGCGACAAACACCTCGCCGCCCTCGATGACAGGCTTGACGGTAATGAAATTCATCGATGGCGAGCCGATGAAACCGGCCACGAACAGATTTGCCGGATTGTCATAGATTTCCTGCGGCGTGCCCAGTTGCTGCACCACCCCATCCTTCATGACGGCGATCAGGTCGCCCATGGTCATCGCTTCGATCTGGTCATGCGTGACGTAGACGATGGTCGCTTTCAGGCGCTGGTGCAGCAGCTTGATCTCGGCGCGCATTTCCACGCGTAGCTTGGCGTCCAGGTTCGACAGCGGTTCGTCGAACAGGAACAGCGAAGGCTTGCGCGAAATGGCGCGGCCCATGGCCACGCGCTGGCGCTGGCCGCCCGACAGCTGCGCCGGACGGCGGTCCAGCAAGTGCGTGATCTGCAGGGTCTCGGCGACGCGGGCGACGATTTCTTCCTGCTCCGCCTTCGGCACCTTTTTCACATTCAGGCCAAACGCGATGTTTTCGCGCACCGTCATCGACGGGTACAGCGCGTAGGACTGGAACACCATGGCGATGTCGCGGTCCTTCGGCGGCAGGTCGTTGACGACCTTGCCGTCGATGAGGATTTCGCCGGACGTGACGCTTTCCAGGCCGGCCACCATATTGAGCAAGGTCGATTTGCCGGAGCCGGAGCCGCCGACGAGGATCAGGAACTGGCCATCCTTGATCTCGATGTCGATGCCTTTCAGGACTTCGACGCCATTCGTATACACCTTGCGGATACCGCGTATCGATAAACTGGACATATTATTTCCTTAACCTTTGACTGCGCCTGCGGTCAGACCGCGCACAAAATATCGGCCTGCGACCAGATAGACCAGCAGGGTAGGCAGCGCGGCAATCACCGCGGCCGCCATGTTGACGTTGTATTCCTTCACGCCCGTGGACGTGTTGACCAGATTGTTCAAGCCCACCGTGATCGGTTGCGAATCGCCGCTGGCGAAGACGATGCCGAACAGGAAGTCGTTCCAGATCTGCGTGAACTGCCAGATGATGCAGACGACGAAAATCGGACCCGAAATCGGCAGCACGATCTTGCGGAAGATCAGGAAGAAGCCGGCGCCGTCGATGCGCGCTGCCTTGATCAGTTCTTCCGGCACGCCGATGTAGTAGTTACGGAAGAACAGGGTCGTGAAGGCCGTGCCGTACACCACGTGCACGAAGACCAGGCCGGTGGTGGTATTGGCCAGGCCGAATTCGCCCAGCAAACGCGCCATCGGCAGGATCACGACCTGGAATGGAATGAAGCAGCCCACCAGCAAGGCGGCGAACAGCATTTCCGAACCACGGAAGCGCCAGTGCGCGAACACATAGCCGTTGAAGGCGCCCAGGAAGGTCGAGATCAGCACGGCGGGTATCACCATCTTGATCGAGTTCCAGAAGAACGGCTGCATGCCGTCGCAAGTGACGCCTGTGCAGGCCGAAGACCAGGCCTTGGACCAGGAATCGAACTGCCACACGTGCGGCAAGGCCAGCAGGTTGCCGCTGCGGATTTCGTCGAGCGACTTGAACGACGTCGACAGGGTCACGTACAGGGGCACGATGTAGTACACCGCGAACAGAATCAGCAGCAGGTACACCACCACCCGTCCCAGGGTGAGTTTGTTGTTACGTGTAGGAGTGTGTGTCATCTCATCGCCTTTGCGCTGCGCGTTTCCAGGTACATCAGCGGCACGAGCACGGCCACGATGGTGGCCAGCATCATCATTGCCGATGCCGAGCCCAGGCCCAGCTGGCCGCGGGTGAAGGAAAACTGGTACATGAAGATGGCCGGCACGGACGACGAGTTGCCAGGTCCGCCAGCCGTCAGTGCGATGACCAGGTCGAAGCTCTTGATGGCGATATGCGCCAGGATCAGCAGCACGCTGAAAAACACGGGACGCATGGCGGGAATCACGATGCGCCAGTAGATCGTCGGCAGCGATGCGCCATCGACTTGCGCCGCCTTGATGATTTCATCATCGATGCCGCGCAGGCCGGCCAGGAACAGCGCCATGACAAAGCCCGACGATTGCCACACGCCGGCGATCACCACCGTGTAGATGGCCATGTCGGAGTTCACCAGCCAGTCGAAGGTGAACGAGGTCCAGCCCCAGTCGTGCATGACCTTTTCCAGGCCCAGGCTGGGATTGAGCATCCATTTCCAGGCGGTGCCGGTGACGATGAAGGACAGCGCCATCGGATACAGGTAGATGGCGCGCAGCGCGCCTTCGGCGCGGATTTTCTGGTCCAGCAGGATCGCCAGGAACAGGCCGATGGCGATGCTGCAACCGATGAACAGGACACCGAAGATGCCGAGGTTCTTGAGCGAGGTCCACCAGCGCTCATTGTCGAACAGCTCGACGTATTGCACCAGGCCGGCGAACTCGTAGTTCGGCATCAGCCGCGATTCGGTCAGCGACAGCCAACCGGTCAAAAAGATAAAACCATAGACGAATAGCAGACTGGCGATGAGCGTGGGGCCCAGCACCATCTGCGGTATCCATCGGTCGAATTGCTTGCGTATGGACATAGGAGAGCCGTAGAGAGAACTGCGTGTGGCGCCGGCCTGGAGGAACGCCAGGGCGGGCGCCTGCGATGCATGCGATGCAGCGGGCGCCGGCGGGAGTGCCGGCGCCGGCGTGATTACTTCACCTTTGCCGCTTTGGCCAAGGCTGCAACCGCGTCTTTCGAGCTCATGTTGGTATTCATGAACTTGGCGATGACGTCGGTCACGGCGCCTTGCGTGGCCGATGGCAGCGCCATGCCGTGCGCGAACGATGGCACCAGGCCGCCGGTCTTGTTGGTGGCGTCCATGTCTTCCATCGATTTCAGGGCGCAAGCGTCAAACTTGTCCTTGGAAACGCCGGAACGCACGGGAATGGAACCCTTGTTCAGGTTGAAGATCGACTGGAACTTCGGATTCATGATGGCGTTGGCCAGGGCGATCTGCCCTTTCTTCGCATTCGCATCCTTTTGCGTGAACATGGCAAACGAATCGATGTTGAAGGTGTAGGCCTTGTCCGTGCCAGGCGCTGCCACGCACAGGTAATCCTTGCCCGGCACCTTGCCGGCAGCCGTGAACTCGCCCTTGGCCCAGTCGCCCATGAACTGGAAGCCGGCCTTGTTGTTGATGACCATGGCGGTGGCCAGGTTCCAGTCGCGGCCTGCCGCATCCTTGTCGATGTAGGTCTTCACCTTGCCCAGGGTGTCGAACACCTTGAGCATGGTCGGGCCGGTCAATTCCTTCTGGTCCAGCTTGAGGATGGCCTTTTTGTAGAATTCCGTGCCGCCCACGCCCAGCGCGACGGATTCAAACACGGTGGCGTCCTGCCAAGGCTGGCCACCGTGGGCGATCGCGATGCCGCCCGATTTCTTGATTTTCTCGGCCGCGTCGAAGAATGCATCCCAGGTGGTCGGGGTGGTGGCCACGCCGGCTTTTTTCAGCACTTCCGGATTGACCCACATCCAGTTGACGCGGTGGACGTTGACGGGAGCGGCAACGTAGTGGCCCTTGTATTTCATGATGTCGGCCACGACTTTCGGCAGCACGGCATCCCATTTGCCTGGAATGGCGGCATCATCGATATTGGCCAGCACGCCTTCCGCGCCCCACTCCTGGATCGATGGGCCCTTGATCTGGGCGGCCGTTGGCGGGTTGCCGGAAATGACGCGGGTTTTCAGAGCGGTCGCGGCGTTTTCGCCAGCGCCACCAGCCACGGCGAAGTCTTTCCAGCCGAAGCCGCTTTCCTTCACGATTTGCTGCAACTGGCCCACGGACTTCGCTTCGCCGCCGGAAGTCCAGTAGTGCAACACTTCCACGTCGGTCGCAAAGGCGCTGCCGGCAAATGCCAGGGTGGTCAGTGCGGCCAGTTGGGTAATCTTGAATTTCAGTTTCATCTCCACATTCCTTTTTTGATCAAGCTTTTAGGGGGCTTCGGCATACGGGGGCCGAAAAAGGTGAAATCTGCGCCTGTACCGGCGCTCTTGTGCTCAGACCCGCTTGCAAACGGGCATCATCTTCAGTGAAAAGACGGCGCCGTGATCCATGACATGCTTACATTGTATTTATATCACGGGACGGCGCCAAAAACGCATCCGCGAAGGATGCGCCAGGTTGATCTGCATTACAAACGTCAATACTGAACAAAACCGTTTGGTTCGGTGTTTAGAACCAGGTTTCCACTTGGAAACCATACGACGTGCCGCTGGTATTGTTGTTGTAGATCGGGCCGCCGTTGTTCGACGCATTGACCGACGCGGTGGCCGCATCGTTCCATTTGCCGTAGGTGACAAAAGCACGCAGTTCAGGACGCGACCACAGGCCTGGGCCGGCCGAGATCGTCGGCGCGATGGTCAGCTTGGTCAGGCGCTTGGCCGGCAGGCCGCCCGCTTGCGTCACGCGGTCCGTGCCCAGTTCGCCCACCAGCTTGAAGTTGTCGGTGAATGCGTACACAGGGCGCACGCCGACCGAGGTCCAGGTCGAGGAACCGTTGGCGTTCGACTCGTCTTTTTGCCACAGGGCGACGAATTCCATGCCGAAGTTAGCCATCGGCTGGATCGCCATGTCATTGAAGATGCGCGTGCGCTTGACGTCCGAACCCAAACCGGTGTCGCCCGACGCGCCGAATTGCGCGCCCTTGCCCGTGCCAGGACCGACGCCGTATTGCACGCCGAAGGTGTTGCCACCACCGAAGACTTTCGCTTGACGGTGGAATGCCGACAGCTGCCAGCCGTTATTGCGCTTGCCCAGGATGTCGTTGTCCTTGCCTTCGCCGATGATGTAGGTCGCGGCCAGGTCCAGGGTACCGTTTTCATTGACGGGAATCTCACCGTAGATGAAGTTCTGGCGCACGGCAGACTTGGTGCCCAGGTAGGCGTTCGGTACGCCGCTGCGCGTACCTTTGGCATCATCGTACTGGGTAACATCGTTGTCCTTGAAGAAGGCATACGAGAATTTACCGGGGCCCGCAGGAATGCGGTCCAGGCCTGCGCCCGTGCCGTTCATGTTGATGTACTGCAAGTCCAGCATGTGGATGTCAGGACGGTAGTAGAAGCGCTTACCGATCCAGGCCGTGCCGCCGTTGAGGAAATCGAGTCCCTGCGCTTCGACATAGGCCTTGACGATGCCCAGTTTATTGTCGCCGAAATCCGAGTTTGGCGCGTAGGCGTTGACCCAGATGGTGGCCAGGTAGTTCACGCCGCCGGACTTGGCGACGGACTTGGTGTAGCCGAATTCCGTGTAGGCGTCGCACTCATTGCCCAGACGGTACTTCATGGTATTGCCACCCAGGCCGAAGCAGCCTTGCGAACCGCCACCGCCCGAAGTATTGCTGCCGGCGCCGGCGCGCAGGTAACCGTGGAAGCCTTCGGAGTCGGATGGATACATTGGATCGGCGGCAGCGGAACCGCTGGCGATGGCTAAGACGATGGCAGCTGGCAGTGTCTTCAACACGGCCTTCAACATGGTGCGATGCAGCATGGTAAGTCTCCTCAGTAGTTATTTTTTATCTAGTCATTCGTGGCCGAATGTACTGGCCAGAATTCTTTCCAGCAGGGACATAGTAACTATACTACGAACAAATATCAACATATTATGTTGTAATCCTACGACTACTCTGCGACACTTTATTTGCGTACTGATGTGCGAGTTGACTGCCCTGTTTTTTTCCGCTGACGCCAGCGTTTCTGGCACTGTGGACAAGCATTTGCGCAGCTACCCTGCATTTTTCGGCACGCGGCACGTATACGAATTAAAATCCTTGGTTTTTGCCCATAACGACAGTGCGCCGCCACGACCGCGCACGCAAACGAGACTCAGCACCGCCATGAAAATTGATGAAAAAATGGAAGTAGCAGGCAGCGATCCGGCGGAGCGTTTCAGTGAAGGGCCGCGTTTGCTGGCCGACATCGGCGGCACCAATGCCCGCTTCGTGCTCGAAACGCGCCAGGGCCACCTGGAAGCGGTGGCCGTGCTGCCCTGCGACGACTACGCTTCGCTGCTCGACGCCATCACCGCGTATATGGATAGCAGCGAAGCGCGTGCCGCCGGTTCGGCGCGGGTGCGCCATGCGGCCATCGCCATCGCCAATCCCATCGACGACGACAATATCCGCATGATGAACCATCACTGGTTCTTCTCGATCGAAGCGATGCGTGCCGCGCTGGGCCTCGACACGCTGCTGGTGGTGAACGACTTCACGGCGCTGGCCATGGCCCTGCCCTATCTGCGGCCCGACCAGCGCCTGCAGATCGGTGGCGGCATGGCGCGTGCCGACAGCGTCATCGGCCTGCTCGGTTCCGGCACGGGCCTGGGCGTGTCGGGCATGATTCCCGCCGAAGACCGCTGGATCGCGCTGGGCAGCGAAGGGGGTCACGTCAGCTTCGCCCCCTGCGACCAGCGCGAGATGGACGTGCTGTCCTTCGCCTGGCGCGAACTGTCGCACGTCTCGGCCGAGCGCCTCGCCTCCGGGCGCGGACTGGAACTGATCTACCGCGCCCTGTCCGAGCGCGCAGGCAAACCCGATGCGCCGCCGCTGCTGGCGGCCGACATCACCAGCCGCGCCCTGAACAATGAATGCGACGTCTGCATCGAAGCGGTGGACTGCTTTTGCGCCATCCTCGGCTCCATCGCCGGCAACGTGGCCATGACGCTCGGTGCGCTGGGCGGCATCTATATAGGTGGGGGCATCGTGCCGCGCCTGGGTCCCCTGTTCGAACGGTCGCAATTTCGCGCCCGCTTCGAACAGAAGGGCCGCCTGAACGAGTACCTGGCGCAGATTCCCACCTTTCTGATCACGGCAGAACTGCCTACTTTTCTGGGCATCGCCGCCATCCTGGCGCAAAAGCTCAAGCGCGCCCATTCCGGCGCACCCGTACTCGAATCGGTGCGCCAGGCGCGCGGGCGCATGAGCCCATCGGAATGCAAGGTGGCAGACTGGGTGCTGAAGGAGCCGAACGCCATGCTCACCTTGCCGATCGCCGAAATCGCCCAGAGGGTAGGCGTGAGCCAGCCGACCGTGATGCGCTTTTGCCGCTCGATCGGCGTGCAGGGGCTGGCCGACTTCAAATTGAAGCTGGCGTCCGGCCTGACGGGCGGCGCCATCACGGTGGCGCACTGCCACGTGGAGATCTCGGACTCCGACGCGGAACTGGCGCGCAAGGTGCTGGGCAATAACGCCTCGGCCGCGCTGGCCCTGCGCGACATGCTCGACGTGAAGGCGCTGACGGCGGCCATCGAACTGCT
Organism: Janthinobacterium sp. SUN073; assembly: GCF_030397665.1. Classification (GTDB taxonomy): domain Bacteria; phylum Pseudomonadota; class Gammaproteobacteria; order Burkholderiales; family Burkholderiaceae_D; genus Janthinobacterium. The sequence goes on from NZ_JAPUBT010000004.1 coordinate 201,282, forward strand.
GCGCGGCGCGCAGCGCGTGGAATTACTGGCCGTGGGCAGCGCCCGCGTGGTGGCCGACGACATGCAGCACAAGCTGCTCAACCTGGGTATCGTCAGCAGCTTCTTTGCCGATCCGCAGGCGCAGGAAATGAGCGCCGCCATGCTGAAACCAGGCGACGTGGCGCTGGTCATTTCGCGCTCGGGCGCCCTGCCCGAGCTGCTGCGCACCGTCAAGGTAGCGCAGGGCTGCGGCGCGCGCGTGCTGGCCATTACCGCCAGCGGCTCGCCGCTGGCCAAGCTGGCCGACGTGCTGCTGACCTTGAACCACCCGGAAGGCAACCTCAATTTCGTGCCGATGATCGTGCGCCTGCTGCAGCTGATGATGCTCGATATCCTGTCCGTGGGCCTGGCGCGGCGCGACACGGCGCAGCGCACCAGCGCCGCCGAACTGGAAGAGGGTCAATTGCACGGCATGCGCATCAGCGGCAAGCTGAAATTCGGTGGTCACCTCGAATAAGGCGGCGCACGCCGCCCCCGCCTCCTCCGACGCCGCCAGCGGTGCCACCGTGCATGACGTGGCGCGCGTGGCCGGCGTGTCGGCCATGACGGTGTCGCGCGTCATCAACGGCCGCGCCAGCGTCAGCGCGGCCACGCGCGACAAGGTCGAGGCGGCGATCGCCAGCCTGCACTACCAGCCCAACCTGGCGGCCAGGGCGGCCCGCACGGGCACCTTGCGCATCGGCCTCTTGTACAGCAATCCCAGCGCCGCCTTCCTCAGCGAATTTTTAGTTGGCGCCATGGATCAATGCCGCCAGGGCGGTGGCCAGCTGCTGCTCGAACGCTGCGAAGACCTGGATAGCCAGCGCGCCGGCATCGCCTGCCTGGTGGCGGCCGGCGTGGACGGCATCCTGGTGCCGCCGCCCCTGTGTGATTCGCCCGCAGTGCTGGCGCAGCTGAACCAGATGGGCATCCCCGCCATCGCCGTGGCCACGGCGCGCCCCTCGCCCGACGTGTCGGCCGTGCGCATCGACGACTACGAAGGCGCGCTGGCCATGACGCGCCACCTGCTCGCCCTGGGCCACCGCGACATCGGCTTCATCGAAGGCGATCCGGCGCACACGCCCGCCCTGCTGCGGCGCCAGGCTTTCGAGGACGCCATGCGCGAAGCGGGCTTGCAGGTGCCGCCGCACAGGGTGGCGCAAGGCTACTTTACGTATCGCTCGGGCCTGGACGCGGCACGCCAGTTGCTGGCGCAAACACCACGCCCCAGCGCCATCTTCGCCAGCAACGACGACATGGCCGCCGCCACCCTCGCCGTGGCGCACGGCATGGGCTTGCAGGTGCCTGCCGAATTGAGCGTGTGCGGCTTCGACGACACGCCCGTCGCCACCACCGTCTGGCCCGAGCTGACCACCATCCACCAGCCCATCGCCGACATGGCGCGCGCCGCCGTCAGCCTCGTCATCGACGAGATACGCCAGCGCCGCGCGGGAGAACCGGCACCCGCCACGCATCGCCTGATGGAATTTACCCTGGTCGAGCGGGCATCGTCGGGTGTGTATGCGCCGCTGGCGGCAAAGGGATAGCGCAGACCTTGACGCTGCCAGAACAGGCGAGGCCCTACAGCGCCTCGGTCAAGGCAGGGCTGCCGATCGAGGTGACGGCATAACCGTTGCGGCCAGCGCTTTTTGCCTGGTACAGCGCCGTATCGGCCGCCGTCAACAATGTCCCTGCCGTCGTATCACCCTGGGCGCCGAACGCCAAGCCGACACTGGTGGTGACATGCAGACCGATACCGCCGCAATCAAAGTGCACGACCATCTCTTGCACGATTTTCTTGCCCAGTATCGCGAGCTCGGACTGATCCCTCAGTTGTTCAAAAATGATCACAAACTCGTCGCCGGCAAGGCGCGCCACCGTGTCCGATGCCCGGACGCAAGCTTTGAGCCGTTTGGCAAATTCAATCAACACCAGGTCGCCGATGCCATGCCCATAGGTGTCATTTATTTTTTTAAAATAATCGATATCCAGATAGGCCAGCGCCAGGCCCGTGCCAGCGCGCCGCGCGCGCGTCAATGCCGCGGCCAGCGCCTCGTCAAACATGCGCCTGTTGTGCAGGCCGGTCAGCATGTCAGTGCGCGCCAGAACAGCGAGGTTGCTCTCCGCAGCTTCCCTCTGCAGCGACAGCGCATAGAATGCACGGCTCAGTTTCCCGAACTCGTCTTTGCGGGCGATATCAAACACCGCAATATCGGCATGGCCGGAGCGTATGTTCGCCACATGCCGGCCCAGATCGCCCAAGGGACGCAAGAGCAGCATCACCGCCAGCCAGCCGGCACAACTTGCCAGCAAGGCGACACCTGACGAAGCAATGATGACTTGGGCATAAATATCGGTGATCGGCGTGAAGGCCTCGCTTTCAGGGTAGACGGCACCGATGATCCAATCGGCCGCATGCAAATGCTTGTAGGTGATAATGGCCTGCACGCCCGGCTTGGTTTTACCCTGCATCCAGCCGTCAAAACCACGCAATGCTGCCAAGGTGGAAGGCATTGCGCCGCCCGTTTCATCATCCACCCGCTTCAGGACGCGCGCCGGGTCCGGATGGTGGAGTATCGTGCCGTCGTCGGTCAACATGAACAGATAACCACTCTTGCCCGGCTTGAGCTGCTCCCACTGGCCAAAAAATGTCGGGCTTTGCAAATTGATACCGCCGGCGATCATATACAACAATTTGCCGGCTTCGTCATAGATCGGTTCGGTTACCAGCACAATGGGCTTGCCCGACAGCTGGCTCTTGAATGGACGCGATATCACGCCTTCCCTGAGTCTCACGGTATCGATAAAATATTCACGCGCGGCGAAATTGAGCGTGCCGACCACGCGCCGGTCATTCATGCTGGCAATTAATTTTCCCGTAGCATCAAAGGCGACGAGATTGAAAAATTCCTCGCGCAGGCTTGGATGCTTTTCAATAAATGCCTGCATCCGCTGCGGATGTTCAACCACCTCCGCGGGTAGCCCTTCCGCCAGCACCCTGAGCAGTGCTTTCTTCGCATTCAAGTCGTCGTCGATATATGCCGCCGCACTGGTCAGCAAGGCATATTGCTGATTGCCGATGACGGAGACCATCTGCCCTTGCGCGACAGACAGCGATGTGAGCGCAACAGAACCCGTCGCGCACAGCACCAGCACGCCCACGAGCACCGTCATCTTGAATTTGAAACTCCTGGGATTGAAAAACTTCCAGATCTTATGCATGCGGCCTTCCTTCTCAGCGCCCATGCTCTGTACAGCACACAGATCCGGCCAGATGGCGCCATGCGTGGCACTGGGAGGAATGGCATATTTTTCAGCGAATGACCTGGAGCCTGGCCCCGCAGATGAATACCGTTCCCGGGACAGGCTCTTGACATGGAGAGAAAGCAAATCTTACGCCTATTCTTGCAAGCAGGGCGCCCTGGCGCCGCTGAATACGCACACTTTACCCACATCATCCCAATATAGTGCGCTCCAGCAACGATTCCACCAATTGCACCGACGGCGGGGCGCCACCGGCCGCCAGGCAGGCACCCGCCCCCGCCGCGACGGCAAAGCGCAAGTGCTGGCCGCCATCGGCATCGGGCCGGTACATCAGGCTGTACAGCAAGCCGCCGATGCTGGCGTCGCCCGCCCCCACCGAATCGACCACTTCGATGACGGGTGGCGCCGCCTGCCATGTCTGCTCGCCCCGGTACAGGGCCGCGCCCTGCGCGCCGCGCGTATACAAATACGTGGCGTGCGGATTCCAGCCGCGCAGCACGGCAAACGCGCCATCGATGTCATCGTGGCGGAACAGGCCCGCCAGGTCTTCGTCCGACACTTTGACCACGTCGGCCAGCTCCGTCATGCGGCGCAGGGTGGCGTCATAGCGTTCATCCATCATGATGCGGAAATTCGGATCGTAGCTGATCTTCACGCCAGCCGCCTTGAGTTCCTGCGCCAGCGCCACGAGCTTGCCGGCCAGCGGTTCGCGCGCCAGGCTGATGCCGCCGAAATGCACCCATTGCGCGCCCTGCATCCAGCCGGCAGGCAGCTGCGCCGCGTCGAAATGCAGGTCGGCGCTGTCGTCGCCGATGAAGTAATACGTGGGCGGATGCAGTTCATGCACGATGGCCAGCAGCGGCGACTTCGCACGGCGCTGCAAGAAACGCATGTCCAGGCCCGCCACGTCGCTCGCTTGCGCCAGCGCGTCGCCGAAGACGTCGAGGCTGACGGCACCGGCAAAGGCGCTGGGCACGCCCAGGCGCGCCATCACGCGCGCCACGTTCCAGGTCGAGCCGCCCACCTGGCTGCTCCAGGCGTCCGCGCCCGTGCGCAGCATGTCCGTCAGCGCTTCGCCGGCCGACACAAAGCGTGGGAAATTGGCGGCGTTCATGCGGCACCTTTGAGCACGTTCAGCACGTTCAGCACTTCATAGCAGGCGCCCATGGTGTGGTAATCGACCTTGCCGGCCGGGCTTTTCTCGTTGCTGATTTTTTGATTCTCGGGCGTCAAAATGCGGTACCAGGCGCCGTGTTCGTGGTCGACGAAATGCGTCCAGCTGTAATCCCAGATCTTGTCGTAGCTTTGCCAGTAGGCGTCGTCGCCCGTGCGCGCGGCCAGCACGGCAGCGGCGGCGAAGCTTTCCGCCTGCACCCAGAAATATTTGTCGCCATCGCAGATTTCATCGTGCGGGCCGAAACCGTAATGGATGCCGCCATGCGCGCCATCCCAGGCCTTGGCCAGCGCCGTGTCGTACAGGGCGCGCGCGCGCGGCAACAGCCAGTCGGACGGGCCGGCCATGAATTTTGAATGGCGCTCCATGATCAGCAGCAGCTTGGCCCATTCCGTGAAGTGGCCGGGCTGGTAGCCCCATGGACGGAAGATATTGCTCTTGTCGTGCAGGTTGTAATCCCAGTCGATAGCCCAGTCAGGCTTGTAGTGCTCCCAGATCATGCCGTTCGCCAGACCCGCCTGGCGCACCGTGATGTTGTGCGCCAGGGTTTCAGCGCGGTGCAGATAGCGCGCTTCGCCCGTCGCCTCGAACGCGGCCAACATGGCTTCGCAGGCATGCATATTGGCGTTCTGGCCACGGTAGCCGTCCAGCGTCGCCCAGTCGGCGCTGGCCACGTCCGCATACAGGCCATGTTCGGGCAGCCAGAAGCGCTGCTCCATCAATTCGAAGGTCTCATCCAGATACGCGCGCGCTTCCTGCATCCCCGCCTGCAAGGCGTGCGCATACGCCAACAGCACGAAGGCCAAGCCATAGCAGTGGTTGGCGCCGTCTTCCACCGTCTTGACGCCATCTTTCCACGACAATTGCCAGGCATAGCCGCCCGTGGCCGGGTCGCGGTGCACGTCGCGCAAGAAGGCCACGCCGTGGCGCAGGGCCGCCTGGTAATCGTCATCGCCGAAATGGCGGTAAGCCATGGCGTAATTGAAGATGAAGCGCGTGCTGCTGACCAGGTGGCGCGTGCTGGCGTCGTACACCGTGCCGTCGTCGAGGAAGAAGTGATAAAAGCCGCCGCTCGCATCGATGGCGCGCGGGTGATAAAAGTGCATCGTGTGCAGGATGTGATTTTCAAGCATCTGCCTGGAGCGGAAGTCGGGATTCATGGGTCTCTCATGATATTGTTATCGATAACAATGATAATAGCATGCCGCCTTCACTCCGTCATGCCCTCTCAAGGAGTCTTGGCCAGCCTGAGCTTTTCGCGCCACAGTGCCGCCTGGGCAGGGTCGGCCGCCTGTTCCAGTTCGCCTTTGTCGTACACCTTGACCAGCCGTTCCATGGCTTCCAGGTCGCCCTGCTTCGCCGCCAGCAGATACAGCGCGAAGGGTTTGGGCGCCGGCCCTTGCCTGGTCGGTCCGCCACGGCCCTGCTCCAGCAGCCGCGCAAAACCCGTCTGGCCGGGTGGGCTTTTGGCGATGGCCGCCATTTCATACCAGCCCAGGGCACCCTCGTCGCTCTGCGGCACGCCCTGCCCCACCTCATAAGAGTACGCGACATTGTTCAAACCGGGCGGATCGAGCGCCTTGGCCGCCCGCATGTACCAGCCGAACGCTTCCTTGCGCTGCGCCTCGTCCTGCGCCGTCATCATCAGTCGGTAGCCGATTTCATTGTAGGCGGGGATGAAGCCATTCTCGGCATAGAACTTCAGCCAGTGCAGCGCATGCGCCTGTTCTTCCTGGCTACTGTGAATGTTTTCAAAGTGCATGGCCAGCGTAAAGTTGGCCAGTTCCACGCCTTGCGCGGCGCCCTTGCGCGACCAGTATTCGCCCAGCTTGCGGTCGATTGCCATGCCCTGGCCCAGCGTGTAGGCCACGGCCAGGAAAGCCTGGGCCGGGCCATAGCCGCCTTCGGCCGATTTCCGCATCCACGCCAGGCCGGCGTCGACGTCGCGCGGCGTGCCCTCGCCGTCGTGCAGCATCTGCGCCAGGTCCAGCTGGGCGATGGTGTCGCCCCCTTCCGCCGCGCGGCGGATCTTCTCGAAGGAGGCGACCTTGTCTGGCGACAGGTCGGCCGGGCGGTTGATCACGGCCTGCACCCTCGCGCGCATGGCGTCGAGACCGGACATGTCGAATTCGGCCAGCGCCGGATGCTGGTGCGGCGCTGGCAGGGACACTGGCTGCGCCAGCACGCTCTGCGCCAGCGCCAGGCTAAATACAAACAGGATGGTCTTCATTACTTTTCTTTCTCGGCCAGTTTCGCGCGCCACTCGGCGACGTCTTCGGCATTCACCACTTGTCCCAATTCGCCCTTGGCATACACGTCGAGCATGCGCCGCATGGCGGGCAAGTCGCCGCCCCATGCGGCCCGCTCGTACCAGACCAGGGCCAGCTTGTCCGACTGTGTCACGCCCAGGCCCAGCTCGTGCGCGCGGGCCAGGTTGCGCATGCCGGCCGGCTCCTTTTCACGCGCCGATCGGTAAAACCAGTGGAAGGCATCGCCGCGATCCTGTTCATCGACGGCTGCGCGCATCAGGTGCTCACCGAGCGCATTATAGGCGGGCACAAAGTGCTGCTCGTTCGCCGCCGCCTTCAGCCAGCTGATGGCCAGCGCCTGCTCTTCGGCACTGCTGTCGCCATCGATGAATTCCAGCGCCAGGATGGTCTGCGCCAGTGCATCTCCCTGCGCCACGCCCTTGCGCAACCAGTATTCTCCCTGCACGCGATCGATGGGCACCTTGCCGCCCACCGTGTAGGCCAGCCCCATGGCCGATTGCGCCGGCGCATAGCCGCCTTCGGCCGACTTGCGCACCCAGGCCATCGACTGCACCGTGCTTTGCGGCGCGCCGACGCCCAGCTGCAGCATGCGCGCCAATTCCAGCTGCGCCTCCACGTCGCCGCCTTCGGCCGCACGCCGGGTCTCGGCAAATGCGGCGATGCTTTCCGGGCTATGGCTGGCCACATTCGCCCTGGCCTCGATGGCGATCAGCTGCAGATCGAGCAAGGTGGGCGAGGTGGGCGAGGTCTGGGCGAGGACGGGCAGCGCCAGCGGCAGCAGCAGCGCCGCCAGCGAAAGGGATTTATGCATGGCAAACACAGGCGGGTAACAAAACGCACATGGTACTGGAGTCAAGCGCCGGCTAGGTGTTCGCCTGACGCCAAGGCCATGGCCATGGCTACGGCATCTTGCCGCGCATGCCATCGAGCCTGGCTTGCCAGACTTGCGCCCTGGCCGCATCGGCAGCTTGCCCCAGGCCGCCGTCACGATACACGGCCAGCAGCCGCTGCATCGCTTCCACATGGCCTGTCTGCGCCGCCAGTTCATACCAGACCATAGCCAGGCTGCCATCCTGCGACAGGCCCTTGCCCGTCTCATATGCCTGCGCCAGGCGGTATTGCGCTGCATCATGACCCAGGCTGGCCGCCCTGGCCGTCCAGGCCACCGCTGCCGCGGTCTCCTGGGGCGCTTGCGCCTGCGCCATCAACTGTTCGCCGCGCAGGTATAGCGCCGGCGGGAAGTCTTGTTTGACCGCCTTGTCCAGCAGGCGCATGGCTTGCTCCGGGTCGTCCGCGACAACGTCGCCCCGCAGCAACATCTGCGCCAGCGCAACCTGCGCATCGGGCAGGCTGCCTTCCGCCGCCTTGCGGTACCACGACACTGCCACGGCGTTGTCCTGGCCGACGCTGTCGCCGGCCAGGTACAGCTGCGCCAGCCTGTACTGGGCTTTCGTAAAGCCCTTGTCCGCCGCCCGCGTATACCATTTGACGGCCTGGGCCATATCCGTCTGTACCTTCCAGGCCTGGTGGTACATGGTGCCCAAGGAATACAACACCTTGACACGCTCCTGCGCCGCCGGCCGCATGAGCCAGCCCAGCACTTCCTCGCCATTGTCCGGCTGCGCCGTATCGTACAGGGCCCGTGCGCCCAGCCGCTCCTGGGCTTCGCCATTGCCGCCCAATGCCGCCGCCCGGTACCAGCGCAGGACCTCGGCCATGTCAGCGCGCAAGGACCACCTGCTGCTCAGCAATAGTGCATAGCGCATCTGCGCGTTCGCGTCGCCGGTCTCGGCCGCCGCGCGCAGTACCTCCGGCCTCACCCCATCTTCCTCGCTGTCAATACTCCACATGTACTGTATTTTCGTCCAGCTGCGTACCGGCTTGCCATTGGCGAGTCCGGGACTGAAGCCGCGCTTGCGCATGCCATCGATGGCAGCGGCATCAAGCATGAGTGTACCGCTGGTTTGCTCGACGGTAGCAGCCAGGACAGTGCCATCCGCATCAACGAGGAAAGCCATGCTGACGATTCCCTGCAGGTTTTCAAGCAGCGCCTGGCGTGGGTAAACCATGGTATTGGCTTCGGTGGTCGGCAGGGCCAGGGGCAAGGTGGTCGCAGCTGGCTGGGCCTGCAGCGATGCTGCCGGCAAGGCCAGGAAAATGGTGGCCAGCAGGCGCGCGGTGTGTTTCAGGATCATGGTATATGGCAGGCGCAACAGGGCGCCGCCCAGTGCAAGGTACGTTGAAGGTGCACGCATCTTACGCAATAACCAACATTCCAGAAAGGCGGCAATACGTGGATTCGTTTGACAGCAGGGCGGACGCGGCATACATTGCCAGGATACAAGCACGATACCTTCAGGTTCGTGCCGACTTCGCACCCGCTCCTTCACACTTCATCACAGGTCCAGCATGCACATATTGTCCCGTACCGCCTTGACCCTGCTGCTCGCCGCAGCCTCCGTGGGCGCCAGCGCCGCAGACACCCAGCTGGCAGGCTGCGCCGCCAAGCGCGAAAGCATCCGCAGCGAATTACGCCAAGCGCAGGAACAGGGTCTGTCCGACAAGGTCGCGGGCCTGACGCGCGCGCTCGACGAAGTCAACGCCCACTGCCGCGACAACGTGCTGGTCGAACGCCACAACAAGAAGGTGCTGAAGGCGCAGGCGAAAGTGAACCAGACGGAGCGTTCGCTGCGCATGGCCCAGGAAGCGAATAAAGAGCCGAAAAAGATCGCCAAGCTGGAAGGCAAGCTGGAAAAAGCCAGGGCGGAACTGGCCGCCCTGCAGGCGCAGCAGCCCTGACGGCAAGCCGCGGCTACCCTGCCGCCTCCAGCGCGAGACACGTCGTGCAGACATACGCCAGGCGCAAGGCTTGCGCCGCGCGCGGCGTGCTGACGTAGGCCCCCAGCAGGCCGGCCGGCAAATCCAGGCCCAGCGCGTGCAAGGTGGCGCCATGCCGCGCCAGTTCGCCGGCCAGTTCGGCTTCCAGCCGTGGCCGGCCACTACGCGCCTGCAGTGCGAGAAGGTCGAGCACCTGGGCCAGCACCCGCGATGCCGCCGAGCTTTGCTGCGGCACCGATGATGCCAGGCTGGCGCCCCCCAGGCTCTTGAAAAAGCGCGCCAGCGCCGACGGCAGCTTGCCTGCGTCGATCTCGAAATCGAGCGACACCACGCGCAACTTGCCATTCTTGGCGATCAGCAGCGCCACCGGCTGCCAGCCACCTGGCTCGCCACGCGCGCGGCTGGCCAGCACGGCACGGATATCGGCGCCATCGGCCACGGCCGCCTGCAGCCGCGTAATGCGCGGACGCAGCGCCGGTAGTGCCGGAATCTGCAAGTCCAGGGCGGCGCCACAGGTGTCGAACACTTGCCAATCGAGCCGCTGCCCCACTTCGTCGAGCTGCGGTCGCGCCACGGCCGCCGGACGCAGCACCACGCAATCGACGGGCTCCGGCGTCAAGCCGACGTTACCGCTCATGAAAGCGGCCAGCGCCATCCAGTCGCTGAAACCCAGACTCTGCCAGCGCGGATCGTCGAGCGCCCACAGCGGCGCCGCACTGGCGCGCACGCCGCTGTCCATGGCAAGCCGCCCATCGTCGGCCAGGGACGCGCCTGCCAACTGCCAGCTCGCCTCGCACATATGCCGGGCGCTGCCGGCGCCCGTCCACAGGCTGCCCGCATCCCATGTAGATTCGCGCGTAAACGAGCGGTCGCTGGCGTCGGCCCGCGCCTGCACCGCCTGCACGATACGCCCCTCGCCCCCCTCGGCATGCTGCCAGAACGACAAGGTCAGGCCATGCGCGCCGCCGCGCGTTTCCCACCAATACGCGCCCAGCGGCAGCAGCTCGATGGGCGCGTCGCCGGCCGCATCAAAGCTGCGCCGCGCCTGTCCGCGCAAGCGCTGCAAGAGCGGGCCAGGCGCGTGTTCGAGCGCCGCGCACAAGGCGCCGATGGCCGCCATCTCCTCGAATGCCTGGCGCTCGCTGGCGTGGTAATCGCGCCGCACGAGCAAATCCAGCGTACCGCCCAGTCCACGCAACAGGGCGGCAAGACGGGGCAGGTTTTCACTGCGCGCCGACATGGTCAGCGCGCGCAGCTGGCCGGCGGCAATCGCGCTGGCATGCGACAGGCCATTGTCGTACAGCTCACCGAGCAGCCGCCGCACCTGGGCCAGGAACACCAGCTCGGACGTACTCATCCCGGGCGCTGCGGCGGCGGGCGCCGTCGCGGCGCCGTCCGGCCAGGCAAACTCCCGTCCATGCTTGCGCCAGACGCAGGCCAGCGCATACAGGTGCAGCGCCTTGCGCAGAGCGGCCGGGGTATCGGACACCATGGCGTCCACGCCGGCGCCGCGCAGATAGCTGCAGCCCAGTTTCAACAAGGGCAGCTCGATCTGCAGCCTGGCGCTGACGATGGTGACGTCCGCCTGGTCGCCTTCCGCCAGCCAGGCCAGCGCCTGGCGCACCGCCGGCTTGCCCGCCTGCTTGCAGACGGCCGCGCTGTCGAGCGCCAGCACCTCCTCCAGCACACCGGCCGGCGGCGCATCCTGCGCACCGTCCTGTCCACTGTCTTGTCCACTCTCCTGCGGCAGTTCGCGCAGCCACACGGCAGCGGCCAGGATATGCTTGCACATGCCGGGCGCCGGGCAATCGCAGCGGCCCTTCTGCGGCCCGCCCGCATCGAGCAGCACCCACTGGCCGTCGGCGACCAGGGCGCCGCCCGCGTCATCCTGCCAGCCCACCTTGCCCGCCTCGATATCCTTCAGGGCGCGGCGCAGCAGGCCCGCGTTGGCCAGCGTCGCCAGGCTGTCGTCGTCAAAGCTGCGGTACACGGCGTGCCAGCTCATCCCATCACCCCGGCCAGCCATTCGGCAAAGTGCTGTGGCGTCAGTGCCGCCACGTGCATGCCCTGATCCGCCAGGCGCTGCGCCATGCCGTGGTCGTACACAGGCTGTGCGCGCGCGTCGAGCGCGGCCAGGCCCAGCAGGGTGACGCGCGACTCGGCCATGCGCTTGAGCGCCGCCAGCAGCGGCCCTGGCGGTGCGCCCTCCTCGAAATCGCTGATCAGGGCCAGTACCGTGCGCTGCGGATTGCTCACCAGCTGCTCGCAGTACTGCACCGCGCGGCCGATATTCGTGCCACCGCCCAGCTGCACCGTCAGCAGCACCTCGACCGGGTCGGCGGCCAGGTGCGTCAGGTCTGCCACGCTGGTGTCGAACACCACCAGCCGCACATTCACGGCCGGCAGGCCGGACAGGATGCCAGCCACCACGGCCGCATAGATCACCGAATCCATCATCGAGGCGCTCTGGTCGACGCACAGGATGACGTCCCACGGCAGGCTGCGCTTGACGCGCGCATTGAAGACGGGCCGCGCCATCAGCAGGCGGCGGCTGGCCAGATCATAGTGTTTCAGGTTGGCGGCAATGGTGGCGCGCCAATCGAAGTTCTGCGCGCTCTTCATCTGCGTGCGGCGAAAGCGGTTGCGCCGCCCCACCACCGCGTTGACGAAATCCTTGCGCAGGCGCTCGGTGATTTCCTCGACCACGTGCCGTATCACGGCGCGCACCGCGTCATGCATGTCCGCGCCGAGCCGCCCGCGCATGCCGATCAGGGCGCGCGCCAGCGCCTGGTTCGGCTCCAGGCTGGCCAGCACGGCCGGGTCGCGCAGCAGGCCGCTCAATTCATAGCGCTCGATCGCGTGGCCCTGCACGCGCTCGTACACGTCCTGCGGAAACAGCTTGCGCGTCTGCGCCAGCCAGTCGATGGCGCGCAGCTGGCTGGGGTCCAGCGAACCGCCACCGCCGGCGCGCAGCATGCCCTTGCGCTCATACTCGCGGCCATACAGATAATCGAGACAGGCATCGAGCCGGCCATCGCTGGCGGACCAGGCTTCGGTTTGCAGCGGCTGCGCGTAGCGTCCCAGCATCAGGCGCCAGCGGCGCAGCAATTCCTGATGATGCAGATTCTCAGCCATGCGGCTTCTCCGTTGAAAGATCCAGCCAGCCGGACAGCGCATCGCGCTCCAGGCAGGCGGCCAGCGCCGCGTTCAGGCGGCCGCCCGCCAGCATCTCGTCTTCGCTGACGTCGTAGTGGAATTCGACCTGCAAGGCGTCCGGCGCGGCGCCGTTGAGCACCGCCAGCGCCTCGGCCAGGTCGCTCGTCTCCTGCGGCTTCAGGCCAGTGAAGGCCAGCCGCAAATCGGGCAGATACTCGATGAAACTGGCCTCGTCCCAGCTGCCGACCAGGGTATTGAAGCCGCGCCGCAGTCCCGGCTGCGTCAGCAGCAATTCAGGCGCTGCGGCCATCAGGCCCGACAGGAAGCGCACGGCATCCTGCGGCGTGGCGCCGGCGCCGAAGCGCCGTTCCAGCAAGCGCGACAAATCCTGTTCATCCCAGGCGCCATCGAGGAACAGCAGCGCGGCGGCGGCGCCGCAGATGCCGGGCGCGCAGGTGCGCGTCGCCGTCAGGGCCTGCAGGCGCCGGTGCAGGTCGCCCGCTTCGAAAGCCAGGCCAGCCTCCTGCACCGGCAAGGCACTGCGTGCGGCACGGCCAAATTCGCGCAATGCCAGCAACTGTCCCACTTGCGCGCCTTCCCCGTCCCTGCCCGTATCGGCCAGCGCGGGCAGCAGGAACAGCGCGGCCGGCCAGACACGCCGCATCAGCGCCAGCACGCCGGGATGCTCGCGCACGCCCAGCGGCTCGCGCGCGCGCCACAGGGTCACCAGCGCATGGCCGCAGGCGACGACGGAGGCAAAATCGGCATCGTCGTCGAGATGGCGCGACAACAGCGACAACAGGCCGGGCAAACGTTCATGCAAGCCCACCAGGCAAGCACGCACCAGCAGGGCAGCGGCGCTGCCGGCCGAACGGGCCCGGCCCGCGGCGCCCAGCGCCTGCTCTTCGCGCAGCAGCCGCACCAGCGCCACCTCGGCCAGGGTGGTGCCATCGGCAGCCAATTCGATCAGGCGCGCTTCGACCAGCGGCGTCCACGCATACGTCCATTCCTCGAACAGCAGTTCGAGCCGGCTGCCGGCCATGAAATCGGGGCCGCCCTGCCAGCGCGCCAGGTCCGTGTCCAGATACTGCATCAGATGAAAGAAGCGGCTGCGCTGGCGGTGGCGCTGCTTGCGGTACAGGTCCAGCCGCGCCAGCCGCTTGTCGCCGTCGTCGAGGCGCAAGCCGTGGCGATGCGCGGCCGCGCGCGCGTCTTGCACCAGCGGCGGCGAACCGGCCGATGGCGGCACGTCGCCCAGCCGGCTGCCCGTCATCTGGCGCCGCACGTCGTCGAACAGGCCTTGCATGCCATCGTCAATGGCGCCCTTGACGAAGCAGGAGCGCATGGCGTCGAGCACATCCTGGCGGCCTGGCCCCGCATGGCCGCGCAAGGCCGCCAGCCTGGCCGCCTGCAGCACGGCCGCCTGTACCTGCGCCGTGGAAATGCTCTCCTGCACGCCACGCGCCCGGCTATCCTGGGCCAGCCTGGTCAACTGGTCCACGGCGACGGCAAGCTGATGATCGCCCGGCGCCGGCGACTGCAGGGCGTCCCAGACGGCCTGGTAGTAGGCGGGCGCCGGCATGCCGGCGCCATAGCCATTCAGGGCATCGAGCCGCTCAAAGCTGTAGCGTATCAGCCAGCTGGCGCCGGCAATGGCCGGCGCGGCCGGCGGGGGATTGGCGTCAAGCAGTTCGATCAGCGCGCTGGTGTGAAAGCCGCCGGTGACCACCACCACGGGGCCGTCCACCTGCTTGCGCCAGCGGGCGATATGCGCCGCCATGTGGCGTTCGCGCGGCAAGCTGCCCTCCGCTTCCAGCACGGCCGGCTCGTAATCGAGGCGGGCCATGGCGCAGTAGGAAAACACGTCGCCAAACATGCTGCGCCAGTCCGCCAGCGCCGCGCGCGAGCGCGCCTCGAACAGGTGATCCCACAGTTCGTCCTGGTCGCGGCAGCCGGCGCGCGCGGCCAGGGCGTTCAGATAGCTGCTGTGGGCCAGGTAGCGCTCGGCCATCAGGCTGCGCGCATCGGCATCGTGCGCATCCGCCGTGCCCGCGCGCGCCTGCCACGGCAGGTCGATGAAGGCCAGCTGCGCCTGCACGGCCGCGCCCTCGCGCAGCGCCACCCATTCGGGGCTGTAATCGCAAAACGGGAAAAACGCCGATGCCGTGCGTGCGCCCTCTGCGCCTGTCGCCGGCGTCTGGCACAGCAGCGCCACGGGCGGGCGCGTGCGTTCGTCCAGCAGCAAGGGCAGCATGTCCGTGAAGCCTTCCGGCCCCTCGATCAGCACGGCAGCCGGGCGCAATTCGCGCAGCATGGCCTGCAATGCGTGGGCGCATGCCGGGCTGTGGTGGCGCACCGGCGCAAAGTACACGCCATGTTCGAACAGCCTGGCGCGCGCGGCAGCCACGCCGGCCGGCAAATTCGGCTGCGAATCCGGCTGCACTACAGCCATAGCTGGCGCGCCGCGTCGCCGAAGCTTTTCCACAAATCGTCGCGGCGGCCACGTTCGCGCACCACCGTGTCGAAATAATGGCGCACGCGCTTGAGGTCATCGGCGTTGTCCTTCAGGACCACGCCCTGCAACTGGTTGGCCAGTTCGCGCGGGCGCAAGGTGCCGTCGCCGAAATGCAGGGCCTCCAGCGAGGCCGCATAGACCAGGTTGACCGCCTCGGCACTCGACATCACCGCCTCCGGCGTCTTGATGGCCGTGCCTTCGCGGGTCTGGCCGGCGCGCAGTTCCTGGAACGTGGTCACCAGCAGTTCGACCACGTCGCGCCTGACGATGACGGCGGCGCCGATGGCATCAAGTTCGCGCTGCAGCTGCTGCATCACCAGTTCGACTTCGAAGCCATGGTCGCGGATCGGCTTGACGGTTTCGAAGTTGAAGCGGCGTTTCAGCGCCGACGACATTTCATGCACGCCGCGGTCGCGCAAGTTGGCGCTGGCGATGATATTGAAGCCGCGCCGCGCATGCACGCGTGCGTCGCCGCCCAGTTCCGGAATCATCAGCTGCTTTTCCGACATCAGTGAAATGAGCACGTCCTGCATCTCGGGCGCGCAGCGCGTGATTTCCTCGAAGCGCACCAGCTTGCCCGCTTCCATGGCCTGGAACAAGGGCGACGGCACCAGCGCGCGCCGGCTCGGCCCTTCGGCCAGCAGCAAGGCATAGTTCCACGAATACTTGATATGGTCTTCGGTGGTGCCGGCCGTGCCCTGTATCGCCAGCGCGGAGTCGCCGCTGATGGCCGCGGCCAGCAATTCGGACAGCAGCGACTTGGCCGTACCCGGTTCGCCCACCAGCATCAGCCCCTGGTGCCCCATCAAGGTGACGATGGCGCGGTCGACGAGCGGATCGTCGCCATAGAATTTGCGGCTCACTTGCAGCGCCGCGTCGCCCAGGATGAAGCGGCGCACCGCGCGCGGCGACAGCTGCCAGCCCTCCGGGCGCGGATCGGTATCGGCCGCCTTCAGGCGTTCCAGCTCGCTGGCGTAGCGCTGTTCGGCGCTGCGGCGCACCACCTGGTTATCGTTATGTTGTTCCGTCATGATTTTGCTTTCTTTGCTTACCACGGCATTTTACTTTCCCATTGCGCATCATAGCCGCCGCACGCCTTCGACACCGCCAGATAATCGGCATAGGTTTCGGCCAGCAGCACGGACGGCACCTCGGCCAGCGGCACCGCCTCGTCGCGCCAGGAGCGCGGCAAGGGATAGAATTGCAGCGTTTTCAGGGCGGCCGCCATCAATTCCTCGGGCAGGCTGCTGCCGGAAAATTCGATCACCGCGCGCAAGCCGGCGCTGATGAAATCCTTGTGATACTCGGTAAAGACGCCGCCATCCTCGGCCTGGCCGCGCTGATAGCCGTGCTTGCCGAAGGCGCCGCGCATGCCGAAGGTGTCGCCCACCCAGCCTTCGCGGTCCGCGATGTGCCGGCCCGCCATCAGCGACGCGTCGGGCAACTGGTGCGCCAGCTGCTCGAACAGGGGCTTGACCTTGTAATCCTTGAAATGGCGCTGCCAGGCGGCGATCTGCGGCGCATCCAGCAACGAGGCGTGCGCCAGGCGCAGCCGGCTGCCTTCGGGCAGCGCGACTTCCTCGTCGTCCGCGTCGAGCAGGCTGCCATCGTCGCTGGGGCGCAGCAGGGTGCGGCCTGCCTCGTCCTCCCTGATCCACACCAGCGCCTGCACCAGGCGGCCCGCGATCGGATGGCCGAGCAGGTAATCGCGCCACTCCTGCGCCGGCCAGACACGTCCGGCGCACATGGCTTCGTACAGGCGCGCCGTCTGCATGCTGATGACTTGCTTGAGTTCTTTCTTGCACACGGATAGCTGCTGTTTGGCTTCCTTTGCCAGTTCGGGCAATTCGTCCTGGCGCGGCTCGGGTAAGGCCTTGATCTCCTTGCCGTCGGGGTTGTGCAAGCGCGGCTTCATGGCGCCGTCCAAGGTCACCTGGAAGACCCGCTCGCCATATGACAGGTCGAGGCGGCCGCTGTCGTCGAAGCCGCCAGTCGGGATGGTGCGGTCGCCCAGCTGGTCATGGCTCCAGCCCTTGCCTTGCGCGATGCGCTCGACCAGCAGACGCGCCTTTTCCTGCACCGAGGCGGTGCGGTAGCGCCGCGCGATCCCCAGCAATAACTGGATGACGGCCGGGTCGTAGCCGTCAGCCAGAGCGTCAAGCATCGCTTCGATCTGCGCGCGGCGCGGGTAATGGTCGCGCATATACGCTTGCAGCAGGCTGATCGCCACATGGCCAGGCGTATGCGCGGCCAGCGCCAGGATGCCCTTCTCGCCGATGGCGCTGCCCAGGTATTCGGCCATCTTGTTGCGGCGGATCTGGTCGAACACCTGCTCTTCGCTCATCTTGCCCTGCGCGGCATAATACTCGGGATAGCGCCTGGCCTGGTCCTGGTAGCTCTGATAGGTCTGCGGCGCGCGCGCCTGCGCTTCGGCGGTCGCCACTTCCAGGCTCGGGCCGCGCAGATCCTCGGTGATGAACAGGCGCAGCACCGTCTCGCCCAGGGCGGCGCGGCCTGCCTCGTCCAGCAGGCCCAGATAGCGCTGCAGCAAGGCGTTGCCGCCCGGCTCCTTCAATTTGCAGGCCAGCACCACCCACCAGCGGATGATGTCGGCGTCGACCGGCGTGCCGTCCTGCCAGCGGCAGGCGGGCAGCGCCTCGAAGACGAACCAGGCCAGGCCGACGGGCGCCTTGCCCTTCAAGCCCTTGCGCGCGGCGGCCAGCAGGATCTCGGGCGACAGGCGCGGACTCAGGTCCTCGCCCAGTTTTTCCAGCGCCGTCAGCAGCGCGGCGATCACGGTCTCGCGCGTCTCCTTGTCCAGCGCCTGGTACAGCGCCGGGACGGCGGCGCGATAATCGAGGTCGACCAGCCAGCGCGCGGCGCCGATGCGCATGTCCTGCTTGCCCGATCCCAGCGCCTCGGCCACGCGCTTGCCGATATCGGGCAGGCTGGCCAGCACCTGCTGCGCGCTGGCGCGGTGCTGCTTGCCCTCGCCCAGCGCGATCTCCATCACGCTCGGCAGCCATTGCGCCGGCAGCACCGGAAAGGTGGCCAGCACTTCCAGGGTGGGACCCAGCTCGGGCGCCACGCCCTGGCGCCTTTCAACGGCGCGCAAGCCCAGGCCCTGCTCGATCAGTTCGGGGCGTTCCGCGAACAGCGGCCAGACCATGTCCGCCGCCAGCACCTGCTGCGGCTTGGCGCCCCACCAGTTGCTGGCCATGCAGGCCATGGCCACGCTGTCATGCTCGTCGCCGGCCTCGCGCATGGCGCGCGCCAGCAGGCGCAGGTCGAACGTGGACAGGTCCTGCCGCGCCAGCCATTGCTGGAAGAAGTCATCGTGCCAGAAGTGAAAACTGTTGCGCCGCGTGGCCTGCAGCCAGCGCGCCATGTGCGCCACGCCGAAGTCCGGCAAGGCAGCCAGCTTGCCCTGCAGCTCGACGGGTTCGCGCGCCAGGTTACCTTGCAAGGGCCGCTCGTCGCCCTTCGCCGCCTCGCCATTGAACACGCGGATGGCCGCTTCCAGCCAGGCCGGCTTGATCGCCTCATAGTGTTTCAGGCGTTCCTGCATCCATTCGTACTTGTGCTTGGCGTGCTGGTTGTCGTCGCGCTCCTGCCGTGCTTCGGCGCGGTACTTTTCCAGCAGCGCCGCATGATTGGCCTGCAGCAGTTGCAGCGCGGCGTCGCCCAGGCGCGCCGCCGGCGGCGCGGGCGGCAGCGGCGGCACGGGCAGTTCCGTCGCGCCCGCATCGCTGGCCGCGCCCAGCCACGACAGGGCATTGCGGATGGCCGCCTGCACCGGCTTGCTCGTCTCCTGCGCCAGCGCCTGTTCCAGCAGCGCACCCTGCTGCGGCCCCAGGCTGCGGCCCAGCAGCTCGGCCGCCTGCACGCGCTCTTCCGTCTTGCCCGTCAACAGGCATTGCTGCAGCAAGACGGCCCGGCGTTCCACGGGAATGGCGGCCAGATGCGGCGCCGCTTCGATGCGCACGCTCTTGCCGCCATCGACGGCCAGGCGCACCAGGATGGCGGCATAGGCGTCGGCCAGCGCCGGTGCGGCGCCCACGCGCCTGGCCAGCTGCGCCTTGCCGCTGGCCGACAACACCGTTGGCAATTGCTCCACCCGCGCGGCATGCGCGAGCATGTAAGCGTCGAGCGCGCCCGGCGCCAGCAAGCGCTGCAGGCAGTTATCGCGCACGTATTCGTTCAATTCGCGCCGCTCGAACACCAGTTGCAGCGCGCCGTCTTCCGCCTCGCCATCGGCAGCCAGCAGGCGCGCCAGCAGCGCCACGTCCCAGCCGCGCCGGTTGACCGTGGTCGCCTGCGCGCGGGTCTCGGAAAAACTGGCGAACAACGCATCGCTGAGCAGGTAGTCGAGCCACTGCGGCACCGCGGCGCCCGTGCGTTCCAGCGCATCGCCTCCGTCGGCGGCCTGCAGCAGCTTGCCCAGGCGCACCAGCAGCGCCGCGTCCAGCGTCGCCGCGTCGGACTGGGCGTAGAACTGGTGCCGGTGGCGCAGGCTTTCATTGGCCAGCGCGCCATCCTTGCTACTCATGTTATGGGTATAAAAAAGCGAGTACAGGCGCCCGGGCTTGCCCAGCAGGGTGCCGCCGCGCGGCGCCGCCGCCTGCACCTCAAGCAGCACGCCTTCCTGCCGCCCTGCGCAGACGAACTCGCAGGCGCGCTCCCACAGCGCAGGCGAAATCTGCGCCAGGCCGCGCAAGCCCTTCTTCAACTGCGCCTGCTCATCCACGCCTGCCAGACCCACTACGCCCTGCGCCAGTTCCAGTATTTTTTTAAACATCGGGTGATCCGTCTTTCCTGTTCATCAAGGCCCTCGCCGGGCATGTTTTTTCGCAATCGGTGTCCATATCGGCGGCATTCATCGTGCATCGAACTTGCATACAATCAAGTTGCTGATTGTATATTCTTATCCTCCTGATAGCATGTACGTTTGGATGACGATCAACAAAAAAAAAGCGCTCCCGCAGGAGCGCCATCGCCACGACAGCGGCCTTATGCCGGCGCATCCTGCAGCCGGTAGATGCTGGAGAAATCGAGCCCGCCCGATCCTGCCTTGCTGTGCATGTCATACAGCGTGCGCGCCAGGGCGCCCAGCGGTACGCTGGCGCCCGACGCCTCGGCGCTTTCCATGGCCAGGCCCAGGTCTTTGAGCATCAGGTCGACGCCAAAGCCGCCCGTGTAGCCGCGCGACGCGGGCACGTTCTCGGCCACGCCGGGACACGGGTTGTACACGTCCAGGGTCCAGTTGCGGCCCGAGCTTTTCGCCATCACGTCCGACACCACTTTTGGATCGAGGCCATTGGCCACGCCCAGGCGTATCGCTTCGCTGGTGCCGATCATGAGTATGCCCAGCAGCATGTTGTTGCAGATCTTGACCGTCTGGCCGCAGCCCGAGCCGCCCGCGTGGAAGATCGCCTTGCCCATGATCTCCAGGTAGGGCCGCGCCGTTGCCAGCGTGGCCTCCTCGCCGCCTACCATGAAAGTCAGGGTGCCGTTGGTGGCGCCCGCCGTGCCGCCGGACACAGGCGCGTCCAGCATCGGCAAGCCCTGCTCCTGCGCCGCGCGGCCCACCTGGCGCGCCGCCTCGGTGGAAATGGTCGAGCAGTCGATCAGCAAGGTGCCGGGCCGCGCCTGTGCCAGAATACCCGCGTCGCCAAGGTAGGCCCCCAGCACGTGGCGGCTGGCCGGCAGCATGGTGATGACGATGTCGGCCGCCCGGATCGCCGCCGCCTGGTCATCGGAGACCTGGCCACCGCCATCGGCAAACAGCTTCACGCTGGCCGGCAGCAAGTCAAAACCCGTGACGGCATGGCCGGCCCGCACCAGGTTTTGCGCCATGGGCAAGCCCATGTTACCGAGGCCGATGAAAACGATATTGGTGCTCATCCCCGCCTCCTTATTTCATCGAGATGGTGGTATTGACACCGCTGCCGCCGTCGTCCGGGGCGAACCAGCGCGCCGTGACGGTCTTGGTCTGCGTCCAGAAGTACAAGGCTTGCTTGCCGTTCGGCCCCAGGTCGCCCAGTTTCGACGCGCGCGAGCCCGTGAAGCTGAAATAGGCGACGGGCACGGGTATGGCCACGTTGATGCCCACTTGCCCCACGTCGATCTCGTGCTGGAACTTGCGCCCCGCCCAGCCGGACGAAGTGAAGATCGAGGTGCCGTTGCCGTTCGGGTTGGCGTTGATGAAGGCGATGGCCTGGTCCAGCGTATCGGTTTCGACCACGCACATGGCGGGGCCGAAGATTTCCTGCGTGTAGACGGAGTTCGATGCCGCCACCTTCGAGAAAATCGTCGGTCCCATGAAGTTGCCGCCCTCGTAGCCGGCCACCTTGAGGCCGCGGCCGTCGAGCAGCAACTGCGCGCCCTCGTCCACGCCCGCCTGGATCAGCTTTTCCGCGCGCTGCATGGCCGCTTTCGAGACCATCGGCCCCAGGTCGGCATCGCGGTCGCTGCCCGGTCCCACTTTCAGCGCCTGCGAGCGGGCGACGATTTCCGGCAGCCAGGAACGCGCCTCGCCCACCAGCACGACGACGGAATTGGCCATGCAGCGCTGGCCGGCCGCACCGAAGGCGGCGCCGATCAGGTTATTGATCGCCTGCTCCTTGTTGGCGTCGGCCAGCACCACGCAATGGTTTTTCGCCCCCATCATCGATTGCGCGCGCTTGCCCGATTCGCTGGCGCGGCGGTACACATGCGTGCCCACGTGGGTGGAGCCGATGAAGGAAACGGCCTTGATGTCGGCATGGTCGCACAGCATGTTGACGACGTCGGCGCCGCCATGCACGACGTTCAGCACACCGGCCGGCAAGCCCGCCTGGTACATCAGTTCGACCAGGTACATGGTCGATGACGGGTCCTGCTCCGACGGTTTCAGCACGAACGTATTGCCGCAGGCGATAGCGATGGGGAACATGAAGCATGGCAGCATGACGGGGAAATTGAACGCCGTGATGCCGGCGCCCACGCCCAGCGGCTGGTAGATATTGTAGACGTCGACGCCGGTGGCCGCGTTTTCCGCGATTTCTCCCAGCTGCAGGGTGGCGATCGAGCACGCGTGCTCCACCACTTCCAGGCCGCGCATGACCTCCCCTTCCGCGTCGGGCAGGGTCTTGCCGTGTTCGCGCGTGATCAGTTCGGCCAGGGCGCCGATGTTTTCGCGGATCAGGTGCTGGTACTTGAGCATGATGCGCATGCGCGCCGCCAGCGGGGTACTCCGCCAGCTCTTGAATGCTTCCTTGGCCGTGGCGACGGCGAGGTTGACTTCGTCGGGCGTGGAAAACGGCACTCTGGCGACGATTTCCTGCGTGGCCGGGTTGACGACGTCGCGCCATTCGGTGCTGTTTGATGCGTGATGCTTGCCGCCGATATGCAGGGGGACGGCGGGGATTTGGGTGAGGGCTTGGTTCATTTGTTTGGCTCCGTGATTGATCAGTTACCCCAAGAGCAGATTCCGGGGTCGGACCCTGAGGGGGAATTTCCCCCAGTGGGGGAAATTCCGATTCCGAAGGAACCGACCCCGGCCTTTTCGCCGTTAGGGGTGAAAATTATTTTTTAACGAGATTGCACGCCGCCGCATCCATAGTCTTGAACGCCTGGTCGGCGGGGATGGTGGACAGCACTTTCAGGTAGTCCCACGCGCCTTTCGATTCGGCCGGGGTCTTCACCTGCACCAGGTACATATCGTGGATGACGCGGCCGTCGGGGCGGATCGAGGCGTTGTTCATGACGGCATCCTTGATGGGCAGTTCGCGCATTTTCTGGGCGACGATCTTCGAGTCGTCGCTTTTCGCCGCCGCCACCGATTTCAGGTAGTGGTAAACGCTGGAATACACGCCCGCCTGCACCATGGTCGGTTTGGCGCCCTTGTTGAGCGCCTCGAAGCGCTTGGCAAAGGCGCGGCTGCGGTCATCGAAATCCCAGTAAAAGCCGTCCGCGTAGACGAGGCCCTGCGCCGTTTCCAGCCCCAGCGCGTGCACGTCGGAGAGGAACACCAGCAAGGCGGCCAGGCGCTGGTCCTTGCCGCTGCCGATGCGGAACTCGCGCGCCTGCTTGATAGCGGAGACCACGTCGGCGCCGCCGTTGGCCAGGCCGATCACCTGTGCCTTCGAGCCTTGCGCCTGCACCAGAAAGGACGAGAAATCCGACGCGTTCAGTGGATGGCGCACGGCGCCCAGCACCGTGCCGCCATTGCGCTTGACGACTTCGCTGGCGTCTTTTTCCAGCGAATGGCCAAACGCGTAATCGACGGTGACGAAATACCACGATTTCTGCCCCAGCTTGGTCAGCGCCGCCGCCGTGCCGGCCGCCTGTGAATACGTATCGAACATCCAGTGGAAGCCGTTCGGCGAGCAATCCTCGTTCGTCAGCCGCGTGGTGGCCGGGCCGCTGAACATGGCGATGCCGCCCTTCTCTTTCATCAGCTTTTGCACGGAAAGGGCCACCGAGGAATTGGTCAGATCGGCGATGGCGTCGACCTTGTCGCGGTCTATCCATTCGCGCGCCTTGGAGGCGGCGATGTCCGCCTTGTTCAAGTGGTCGGCCGAGAGGATCTCGATCTTCATGCCCTTGCATTCGGCTTTCAGACAATCCTCGACGGCCATCTGGCTGGCGACGACGGAGCCGCGCCCGCCCATGGCCGAATACGGGCCGGACATGTCGGTCAGGATGCCAACCTTGACGACGCCATCGGAAATCTGCGCGTGCGCGCCGCCAAAGGAAAGGGTGAGCGCCAGCGCGCCCATGGCCAGAACGGTTTTTTTCATGCGTGTCTCCAGGTGGATGGGTTTTCTTATATGTTTAGATGCATTCTGCATGTGTAAAAATATGCACTCAAGTGAAATTAATGCATAATTCCTTTGCAAAAATGCACAGAGAGGGATTGCCATGCTCGATTGGGACAATGTACGGGTCTTCCTGGAACTGACGCGCAGCGCCGGCCTCGTCGATGCGGCGAAAAAGCTGGGCATCGACCATTCCACCGTGTCGCGGCGCATGCGCAAGTTCGAGGAGCAGGTGGGCACGCAGCTGTTCGACCGCAATTACGTGGGCTACCAGCTGACGCCCGAGGGCCACCGCCTGATGGAATACGCGGAAAACATGGAAAGCACGGTGTTTGCCGCCACCGAGGAGCTGGGCGAACACAATCGATTGCTGTCGGGCCAGGTGCGCCTGGGCGCTACCGAGGGTTTCGGCGCCATCGTGCTGGCGCCCCACCTGGCGCAGTTTTGCGGGCGCTATCCGCACATCAGCGTGGACCTGATCGCCGTGCCCCGTTTCGTCAGCCTGTCCAAGCGCGAGGCGGACGTGGCCATTTCCGTCGAACGCCCCCTGTCCGGTCCGTATGTCGTGACGAAGCTGTCCGACTACCGCCTGAAACTGTACGCCACGCCAGGCTACCTGGCGCGCCATGCGCCGATCAGCAGCGTGGCGCAGCTGGCGCAGCATCCGATCATCGGCTACGTGGACGACCTGGTGTTCAGTTCGGAGCTGCGCTACATGGACAACGTGGCGCCCGATTCCCTGCGCGCGTTTCGCAGCACCAGCGTGATCGCCCAGTACCACGCGGCGCGCGCGGGCCAGGCGCTGGCGATCCTGCCCTGCTTCGTGGCGCAGCAGTCGAACGAGCTGGTGCCCGTGCTCGATGGCGAGATCGACCTGCTGCGCGCCTTCTGGATGATTTCGCCCAGCGAGCGGCGCAATATTGCCAGGGTCAGCGCCCTGTGGAACTACTTGCGTGCCGCCGTCGATTTGAATCATGGCTACCTGATGGGTGAAACAGCCGTGCCCAGCTGGCCAACTTGAGCAAACTGCGGCGCGCTACACTGTCGCCACATACTAATGAGGAGAACGCCATGCTGATGGATGCGAACCAGGCCGTACTGGTCATTGTCGACCTGCAAGGTCGCTTGATGCCGGCCATCCACGACGCCGGCCTGGTGCTGGCGCAAAACCTGCGCCTGGCAAAGATCGCCCGACTGCTCGACGTGCCCGTGCTGGGCACGGAACAGAACCGCCAGGGACTGGGGCCGAATGTGGAAGAGATCGCCGCCCTGTGCGAACGGACCTTGCACAAGACGCATTTCGGCGCCTGTGCCGACGGCTTGCCAGCCATGCTGCCACCGGGGCGCAAGCAGATCGTCGTCACCGGTTGCGAAGCCCATGTGTGCATGCTGCAGACGGCCATCGGCTTGCTGGAACTGGGGTACGAGGTCATCATCGCCATCGACGCCGTCGGCTCGCGCCAAGCCGCCAGCCGCGATGCGGCGCTGGCCCGCCTCGGCAAGCTGGGTGCCCATCTGGTGACGGTGGAAATGCTGGCCTTCGAGTGGTTGCGCGACTGCAAGCACCCACGCTTCCGCGACGTACTGGCGCTGATTAAATAGAACGCAGGTTTAAGCCAGATCAAGCCTGACCGCCTTTCATTTGCTAGCTTGGTAACAGCGCCGCCATTCCGAGCGGCGCGCCTTCCACATCAGCAAGGGAGCCATCATGGCCTATATCCTGCGGGGCAAACTGTGCGGCTTGATCTGTGCCGAGTGTCCTGAAGCCTTGTCGCACGTCATCGTGCGCCTGTACCGCCCGCGCGCGTCGCAAAACGTCACGGCCCTGGCCGTGGCCAGCGCCAAGGAAACCTTCGCCATCCTCACGGACGAGGAAGTGCAGGCGAAAGCCCCCTCCCTGCTGGCCGAAACGCGCACGGACGACGATGGCAACTACAGCTTTACCCTGGGCGACAAGGAACAATACCAGGGCGAGGCCGTCGAGGTCGATATCCTGTGTCCCACCGTGCCGCATCTGAAGCCAGGCCCGAAAGACCCCATGCCGCTGCAATTGTCCATCACCACCATCCAGCCCCGCTGGCGCCAGGTCGACAACGATTTCCTCGCCGTCTGGGATTATTGCCTGCCGCAACGCTTCTGGTGCCTGGTGCGCGCCCGCTTCGGCGCCTGGACCATCTGCGGCCGGCTGCGCACCTGCGACTCTCCCCACACGCCGATCGCGGGCGCCACCGTGCGCGCCTTCGATGCGGACTGGCTGCAGGACGATGCGCTGGGCCTGGCGGTGACGGATGCCAGCGGGCGCTTCCGCATCGACTACCTGACGTCGGATTTTACGCTGACGCCGTTTTCACCGTTCATCAACGTGGAATTCGCCAGCGGTCCCGACGTGTATTTCACGGCGCAGCTGGGCAGCGTGACCATCCTGTCGGAAACCCAGGCCAACGGGCGCCAGCCGGGGCGCGAAAACGTGGGCCACTGTTTCTGCGTGGAATTGTGCTCGAAAGACGTCTTGCCGCCCGATGTGGAAGGCGTGCCGCACTGGCAGCAAGTGGAAATCTTCGACATCCACCCATTCCCTTCGCTGGCCGGATTTTCCGCGCAAGGCTATGCGGGCGGCGCTGGCGCCTCGTATGTGTTCGCCGGCGGCGTTACCCTGAAAGGCAATTGCCCGCTACGCAACAGCGCCATCCCCGCCAACCCGCTCGAATACCGCTTCCTGATCGGCGAATGGTCCTGGCCCGGCGGCAGCGACGACCCGACAGCCATTCCCACGGTGGCGCCCGCCAGCTTGGCGCCGCTCACGCAAGTGCTCGGCACCTTGGTCGGTTATGTGTTTTATACGAATGGACTGGGCCTCGCCGACTCGGCACAGGTGATCGTCGATGCGGGCGATTTGCAACCGGGCGGCTGGATAAGGGTGGACGGCAAGCCTGTCACGGTGGACATGCGCGACGGCACGACGGCCATCGTCAATGTGGCGCCCAACATCTTCCTGCGCACCTTCGACTTGCTTACCGTGAATACGCCCGCCATCACCAGCCTGCATCCGGCCAAGCTGCCGGGCGGCTTGCCCATCCTCGACGCGGGCCGCAGCCTGACGGCGGTCGAGAGCGAACCGATACGCCGCTACCGCCTGGGCTTCGAAGTGCGCGACGGCATCAGCCTGGCGCTGGTGGCCACGGACGGGCTCGATTCCATCGTCTTCGACAATTCGCCCGTCATCGTGGCGCTGGACCTGGAAGAGTTGCGCAGCAATGCCTGCAACCCCATCGCGGGCGGCCTCGTGCATATCCTGTACACGATCGACCACCCGCATTTGCGCTTTTTCAATATCACGATTTCCAACAACAATGGCATCGCGCACCCGCCACCACCGCTGCCGTCCGCCACATTCACGCCGCCACCGCCACCGAACAATTATTTGTTCCGCGGCGGCGCGGGTGGGCCCCATCTGTCGGGCAACAATGGCGGTTTTCCCGTCAACGTGGCGCTCGACCCGCCGTGCGCCTACCGTGTGGCCATCGAATGGCAGACGCGGCATTACCTGGCATCGGCGCATAGCATTGATCGCCTCTACTGCAAGTAAGCGAGCTTAGAAGTAGCGCACCCACGCCTGCTTTGAGGTGCGCTGGAAATTGGCAAACGCGCGGCAGGGAAAGTACAGCACGGGCATCAGCAGCAAGGCCAGCAGCAGATATAAATGCAGCAAGTAGTAAAACATGGCAAATGATATTTCATTCTCAATAAAAACCTATACTCCAAGATGCCATCCCCGTGCCTGGCCCGCCTGGCGCTGCATGCCGCTGTACACGCCGCCCTGCCGCAGCAATTGCGCATGCGTGCCCCGTTCGACGATGCGCCCCGATTGCATCACCAGAATCTGGTCTGCCTGCGCGGCAATCGCCAGCCGATGCGTGGCGACCACCACGGCATGGGTACGCGCCAGGTCAGCCAGGGTGGCGATGGCACGCCGTTCGCTGATGGCGTCAAGCGCCGACAGTGGTTCGTCGAACAGCATCAGCGGCGCGGGTTTCAACAACGCGCGGGCGAACGCCAGCCGCTGGCGCTCGCCACCCGACAAAGTCCAGCCGCCTTCGCCTACCACCGTGTCCAGGCCCTGCGGCAAGGACTGCGCCAGCGATGCCAGACCGGCCGCCGACAAGGCCGCCAGCAGATCCTGTGCCACGATCTGCCGGCCCAGGCTCAGATTGTCGCGCAAGCTGGCCGGCAGCAGCCACGTATGCTGGAACATCGGTGTCGCCAGTTTGGCCAGCGCGGCGTCGTCATTGGTGCGCATATCGACGCCGCCGGCCAGCAGCACGCCGCTATCGGGATCCAGCTGGCGGCACAACAATTGCAACAAGGTCGTCTTGCCCGAGCCGGAAGCACCCACCAGCACCGTCAGGGAACGCTGAGCAATCTCCAGCGAGACGGCATCGACGATGGGGCGTCCGTCGCGCCGCACGCAGACATGGCGCGCCTCGACGGCCGGCGCTCCCTGCTCCGGCACACGGCCGGGCAAGGCCAGCACGGGCAATTCCCGCTGCGCCAGCACGCCATCAAACTGGCGCAGGGTGTGGGCCACCTGCTGCAGGGCGGCGCCCGTGTGCACGACGGCGGCCATCGCTTCGGCCAGCACGGTGGCGACGATCAATGTCGCCAGCAGCGCCGGCACATCCAGGGCGCCGGCCAACACCTGGCGCAAGCCGATGGCCAGCAAGAGTGCATACGCCAGCTGCGCCGCCACGGTAAAACCGAGGGCGGCGGGGAACAGCAAATGCTGGGAGCGCCGTTCCGCCTGGCGCTGTTGCATGAGCGACTGTTCCAGCATGGCGCTGCCCAGCTCGGACCGGCCCGTGGCGCGCAGCACGGGTTGCGCCGCGATATATTCCAGCACGCGGCCATTCGCTTCGGCGCTGCTGGCCGCCAGCGCCGTCTCGGCCCGGCTGCCGCAAGCCAGCGCCCAGCGATACACGAATAACAAGGGCGGCATGGCCAGCAGCAGCACCGCACCCAGGCGCCAGTCGATGGCCAGCCAGAGCAGTCCTACCACCAGCGGTGCCAGCACGGCATCGAACAGGGGCTGCAGCAAGTGCGCGGGCGCGCCCATCACGGCCATCACGCCGCCAGAGGCCAGCTGGCGCATATCGCCGGCGCGGCGCGGCGTGCACCAGGCCAGCGGCAGGCGCACGATTTTATCGGCCAGGCGCCGATGCAGCGCATGCGCGCAGTGGGCGCCGGCGGCATAGCCTTTCAATCGCGTGACATGGCGCAGCGCGGCGCTGGCCGTTACCGACAGCAGAAACAGTAGCAGCCATGTACCTTCCGATTGCCCCGGCTGCGGCGCCAGCCAGGCACGCAGCAGCGGCAGCAGCATGCACAGGGCCAGCGCACCCAGGACGCTGTTGGCCGCCATCAGCGCCAGCGCAAGGCGCAACTTGCCGGCGGCCGCGCCATCAAGCAGGCGCAACAGCAAACGCACGGTGGCGATCATGGCGCCACCTCGTCAACCCGGCTTTGCGCCGCCCACAGGGCCGCATACATGCCCCGCGCGGCCAGCAGCTGCGCATGCGTGCCGCGCTCGCCTATGCGTCCGCCATCGAGCAGTACAATCTGCTCGGCCTGCACGATGGTTTGCAGCCGGTGCGCCACCACCAGCACCGTGCGTCCCGCCAGCAAGGCCGACAGGCCAGCCTGCACCTGCGCTTCCGACTCGGGGTCGAGGGCTGCCATCGCCTCGTCCAGCACGACGATACGGGGATCGGCCAGCAGGGTGCGGGCGATCGCCAGGCGCTGCGCCTCGCCACCCGACAGCGCCAGGCCTTCGCCCAGCAAGGTGTCATACCCTTGCGGCAAGGCCGTGATGCGGGCATGGATGTGCGCGGCACGGGCCGCCGCTTCCACCTGGGCGTCGCTCGCCTGCGGCCGCCCCAGGCGGATGTTGTCGCGCGCGGACAGGCGCAGCACTTGCGTGTGCTGCAAGACAAACCCCACACGCGCATACAGCACGGCGGGATCGATCTGGCGCACGTCGACGCCGCCGATGCGCACGGCGCCGCCCGTCGCATCCCACAGGCGCGGCAACAGCATGGCCAGGGTCGACTTGCCGCCGCCCGACGGCCCCACCAGGGCTGTCACGCTGCCCGCAGGCAGGCATAAATCGATGCCGTGCAACACATCGATACCGCCCGGATAGGCAAAACGCAGCTGTTCAAAACGCACATCGTCGCCGGCCGGCAGCAACGGCGTCTGCGCCTGCGGCATGGGCGCCTCGGCCAGCAAGGCGCCGATCCTGCGCGCCGCCGCCAAGCCGCCCTTCAAGCCGTCGGCGCCGTGTCCCAGCGCGGCGACGGGCGCGCACAAGGCCATGCCCAGCAAGGCAAACGGCAGCATCTGCGCGGGCGCCATCGCCCAGGTTCGCGCGCCCAGCCAGGCGCCGCTCACGACAAAAGCCAGCACGACGGGCGGCGACAGCAGCACATCGACCAGCGCGCCCATGCCGCCCCAGCGCCGCACCCAGGCCAGAAACTGCCGCGCGTAGCGTCCGGCCACGGCATGGAAGCGTGCCTGCGGCAGCGTCTGCTGCGCATACGTCTTGAAGACGGCCATGCCCTGCACCAGTTCCACCATCGCCGCCGCCAATTCGCCGCCGGTGCGCTGCAACTGTGCCTGTCCCTCTCGGAAGGCTGGTGCGGCCATGCCCCGATAGCGCCACCAGGCCAGGGCTGGCGCGACCAGGGTGATGGCCGTCATGCGCCAGTCCGTCTGCAGCAGCCAGGCCAGGCATGCCACGGGCGCGACGACCACGGCGGCCAGGTCGGACGGCGCATGCGCCACCAGGCGGTGCAGCGCAGCCACGTCACGCTGCACGATTTCGTTGACCTTGGCCGCATTGCCGCCCGCGTACCAGCCCAGCGGCACTCTGGACAACTGGCGCGCCAGCCGCAGGCGCAACTGGCACTGCAAGTCCGCATCGGCCAGGTGCGTCAGGTGCAGGCCCAGCGCCGTCGTCAGTTGACGCAGGCACAGCGCCGCCAGTGCCAGCCACAGCATATTCCAGGCACGGCCGGCATCGGCATCCGATGCCAATAGCAAGGCGCCCAATTGCGCCATGGCGATGTACGGCAGCACGCCGCACAGGGCGGCCAGCGCCTGCAGCGCGCCAGCGCCCAGCAAACGGCCACGCACGGGGGCCAGCAAGGCCGATAAATCGCGCCAGTCGCTCACAATGTCCCCTCCACGCAGACGACGGCCGCCGTATCGAGCTGGCGTACCTTGGCGCGTACACGGTAGACGCGCGCGATCAGGGCGGCGTCAATCACAGCATGCGGCGCGCCCGACGCCGCCAGCACGCCATCGTGCAGCACCATCACCTGGTCGGCGCAGCCCAGCGCCAGGTTGATGTCGTGCAGGACGATGACGGTAATCAAAGCGTGTTCGCGCGTGGCGCGCCCAATCGCCTCGATCACCTGGAACTGGTGATACAGGTCCAGCGCGCTGGTGGGCTCGTCCAGCAGCAGCACCTTGGGCTGGCGCACCAGCGCCTGGGCCAGGCCCACCAGTTGGCGCTGGCCGCCCGACAGCGCCTCGACCTGGCGACTGGCCAGGGGCAGCAAGTCGAGGCGCGCCAGCACGGTCTCCACCCTGGCCACGGCCGCCGCATCGACCCTGGCGCCCAGCCAGCCTTCGCTGCGCCCCGCCATCGCGGCGCTGAGCACAGCCTCGAACACGCCCAGCCGCGTGCGCGAGGGCAGGCTTTGCGGCAGGTACACCATGCTCTGCGCGCGCCGGGCTTGCGGCCCGCAGGCCAGGTCCACGCCATCGAGCAGCACGGCGCCCTGCATCGATTGCAAGCCGGCGATGCCGCGCAACAGGGTCGACTTGCCGGCCCCGTTCGGGCCGATCAGGGCAGTCACGCTGCCCGGCAACAAGGGGGGCAGGCTGACGCCGCGTAGCACCTCGCGCCGTCCATACGCCACGCAGGCATTGCGCACCAGCAGGCCGTTCATGCCGCACCTCCCCGCTGGCGCATGACGATGAGCATGAAAAACGGGATGCCGACCAGCGCCGTGACGATGCCGACGGGGATCAGCACGCCATCGATCAGCGTCTTGCTGCAAATCGAGGCCAGCGACAGGATCAGCGCGCCGGCCAGCGCGGACGCGGGCAACAGCAGGCGGTGGTCCTCGCCCACCAGCAGGCGCGCGATATGCGGCGCCACCAGGCCGATGAAACCGATGGTACCGACAAAGGACACGGCCAGCGCCGACAGCAGGCTGATACGCAGCAGGGACAGCATGCGCAAGCGGCGCACATCGACGCCGAAGCTGCGCGCGCGGTCCTCGCCCATGGTCAGCGCCGTCATGGCCCAGCTGTCGCGCACGGCCCATGGCACGATCACGGCAAGCGCCGCGGCCAGGATGGCGATCTTGTCCCAGGAGGAGCGCGACAGGCTGCCCATGGTCCAGAACACCAGTTGCTGCAAGCTGTCCTGGCTGGCGACAAACTGCAGCAACGCCACCAGCGCATTGAAGGCAAACACCAGCGCAATGCCGAACAGCACCAGGCTTTCCACGCCGAAGCCGCGCCAGCGCGTCAGCAGGTGCAGCAGGCCGACGGACGCAAACGCGAACAGGAAGGCATTCGCCGACACCAGGTACTGGGGCGGCACCCCGGGCAAGCTCCAGTTCAGGACGATGGCCAGCGCGGCGCCGAACGAGGCGGCGGCCGACACGCCGAGGGTGAACGGGCTGGCCAGCGGATTGACGAGGATGGTCTGCATCTCGGCGCCCGCCAGCGCCAGCGCGGCGCCCACCAGCACGGCCATCAGCGCATATGGCAGGCGCACATCCCACACGATGACCTGCTCCATGCGCGGCACGCCATCGCTCTGCAGCAGCACCTGGAACAGGCGCGACATGCCCATGCCGGACGGCCCCGTGGCGATATCGACCGCCAGCGAGACGGCCAGCGCGCACAGCAGCGCGCCCACCAGCATGACGCGGCGCACGTGGCGCTGGCGGTACGCCCTGCCCGCCGCCATGGCAGGCAGCGCCTGTGTCAGCACGGCGCTCACGGCTGCATGTCCACGAACAGCACGCCCGTGGCGGGAATCGGCATGAAACGGCGATACATTTCCAGGCGCGTGCGGGCCGGGTCCAGGTCCGCAAACAGCGCCGGATGCAGCCACTTGGCCAGCGCCTGCACGGCCACCAGGTGTTCGGGCGAGTCGTAGAACACATGCCACAGACCGTGCGCACGCCTGCCATTTTTTTCGCGCACGGCGCTCAGCTGGGCCGTTTCCGTGCGCGAGGCCACGGCGCGCAAGCTGCCGCGCGCCTGCGCCAGGGTGGCCTGGTAACCGAGGGTCACGCCCCCCTGTCCGCTGGCGAACACGCCCGTCGCCACATACACGTCGGGATCGCGCGACAGGATGTATTCCGGGTTCAGGGTGCCGATGGGGCCGGGGATCTTGCCGGCGCCGATATTCTCGCCACCGGCCAGGGCGATCATCTCGCCGAAATTGCCCGTGCCGGGAGAGCCGCAACAGCCTTGCAAGCCCGCCAGCATGTCGACAAAGATGCTGGGGCGGCGAAAGCCGGGCCGGGCCTGCGCCGCTTGCACGGCGCGCGCAACTTTACCCACCTGCTCTTCGTAAAAGGCGATGAAGGCGGCGGCCCGCGTCTGGCGGTCCAGCGCCTTGCCCATCAGGCGCATGCTGGGCACGGTATTTGCCAGCGGATGGTTGCTGAAGTCGACAAAGATCACGGGCACGCCGGCCGCTTCCAGCTGGCGCACGGCGTCACTGCCCGGCGCGGGGCCGTGGCCGCCCGACAGGGCCAGGATGGCCAGGTCGGGCCGCAGGGACAGGGCTTTTTCCACGCTGAAACTGTCGGCCGAGGTGGCGCCCACCAGGGGCACCTGCTCCGCTTGCGGAAAGACCTTGCGGTAGGCCGCGTAGCCCTGCACATCCAGGTGGCGGAAATCGCCCTGCCAGCCCGCCAGGCGGGCAAAGGGATTTTTTCCTTCCAACATGGACAAGGTGTAGATCAGGCGACCTTCACCCAGCACGATGCGCCGCACCTGGTCGGGTACGTTCACCGTGCGTCCCGCCAGATCGGTGACGGTGACGGCCTCAACTGTCAAACTGGTGCAGGTCAGCAACGCGGCGGCCAGCGCGGATAAAATTTTCCTCATGGCATCACCACGCATGCTTGACGGTCAGCAGCAAGCGGCGCGCATCGCCCGTGCTGCAATTGCTCGATGAACAACTGTCGTAGTAATGCTTGTTGCTCAGATTCGTCACGTTCAGCGCCAGCTGCGTGCCCCTCAGGGACGGCGACAGCCGCAGCAGATCCAGGTCCAGCGCCAGGTCCGTCAGCAGGTAGGACGGCACGTCGATACGGTTGGCGGAGTCGGCCTTGGTGGCGCCCGTGTAGCGCAAGCCCAGGCCGATGCCCAGTCCCGCCAGCGGGCCTTGCACCAGTTTGTACTTGCCCCATACGCTGGCCATGGTCTCCGGCATGCCGACGGGACGCTTGCCCACTTCATTGACGTTATTGCTTTTACTCACTTCCAGGCGGTTCCACGTGACGTTGGCCGCCACGTTGAAATTGCGCGTGAGATTGGCCAGCGCATCGAGTTCCACGCCATGCGATTTGATTTCGCCCGTCTGCAAACGGTTCAGCGAATTGTTCGGATCCAGGGTCTGCACGTTTTCCTGGCGCAGGTCAAACACGGAGGCCGTGAAAAATCCGTCGAAACCGGGCGGCTGGTATTTCACGCCCACTTCCGCCTGCTTGCCCTTGGTGGGGTCGTAGGATTTGCCATAGAAATCGTTGCCCAGCACGGGGTTGAACGAGGTCATCAGGCTGACGTAAGGTGCCAGGCCATTCTCGGCCAGATAGACGGCGCCCGCCTTCCACGTCAGCGCATCATCCTTTTGCGACGGCGGCGTGACGCCGTCCAGGCGGTCGCGCGTGGACGTGTCCGACCAATCCTTGCGCACGCCCGCGCTGAGCACCCATTGCCGCGCCAGCTTGATCTGTTGCTGCGCGTACAGGCCGTACTGGTCCGAGCTTTGCACGGTGCTGGCGTAGCGCTCGGGCGTGGGCAGCATATGGCCCAGGTAGACGGGCTGATACATATCGATCTCGGCGCCGGCCGGACCGCCATTGAGCACATAATCTTCTTTCGTGTGACGGTAGTCGAGGCCCACCAGGGTTTCGAATTCGGCACCGCCTCTGCGCCAGCTGGCCTTGGCATTGTTATCCAGCGACCAGCTCTCGCCATCGATATCGAAGAAATAGGGTGTGCGGCGCAAGGTGCGCTGGTCGGCCAGCAGGCGGCCCTGGATGGTTTCCGTGATCAGGTTGACCCGCCCGTAGCGGGCCTTGGAATGCACGCTCCACACGTCGTCGATACGGTGCTCCAGCAGATAGGCGAGCGAATATTGCACGCGGTGATTGTCCAGGCCCTTTTCATTGAGCATCTGGTTGTAGGGAAGGCGGCCATGGCGGTTCGGCAACAGGGTACCCTGGATGGGCGCCACCACGGCGGGCGGACCGAACTTGTCGCGCGTGTAGTCGGCCAGCAAGGTCAGGCTGGTGGCCGCGCTGGGGCGCCAGGCAAGGGCGGGCGCAATATACACCTTATCGTCCGGCACGCCGGTGAACTGGGAACCGCTATCGCGCAGCAAGCCCGTCATGCGGTAAGCCCAGTCGCCGCCCTCGCCCATGGGGCCACTCACATCGCCCTGCACCTGCTTGCGGTGGAAGTTGCCCGTCTGCAATTGCAGTTCGCGGTAGGGCTGGAACAGCGGCTGCTTGCTGATCTGGTTGACGATGCCGCCCGGCGAATTCTGGCCATACAGCACGGAACTGGGTCCCCGCAACACTTCCACCGCTTCCAGGCCATACGGCTCGACCTTGGGCCAGGCTTGCACGGTGGTGCCGCGCAAGCCGTCGCGCAGCATGCCGTTGCTGCCCACGTCGAAGCCGCGGATCTTGACGTTATCGAAACGATCATAGCGCTGCGAAGCGGCCATCGACGGACTGGCCAGCACGCCGGCCGAATACCGCAGCGCCTCGCCGACGGACTGGATGCCCTGCGCATCCATCTGGTCGCGCGTGATGACGGAAACGGAAGCGGGCGTTTCGATCAGCGCCGTATCGGTCTTGCTCGACGTCGTGCTTTGCGTGGCGATTTTCAGGCGCTGCGCTTCGATCGTCACGCCCTGCATGGCTTGCGGCGCATCAGGCGCTTCGGCGGCATAGGCGGCGCGGCAAGCCAGGACCAGCACAAGGGGAAGGGGAACGGCGCGCACAAGGCGCGGCAAACGGTGGGACTGCGAACGTGACATACGGTAAATCCTTCCAGGCTTTAAATGAGAATGAATATCATTCATCATAGAATCTGGAAGCACCGGCTGCTTTCGTTATCGGGCCTTCGCCTTACGAAAGACGGAAAAGATGCAGCCGGCTAAGTAATCCTCGGGAAATTAGTGTGAATTTATGACGAACAGAACCGGATGCTATGCAAGGCGCTCGCTGCGACGCAGTGCGGGCACTGCTAGCAGTGAGCAACGCCTCGTCGGCCACCTTGCAGAGCGCCGGTTATGGCAGTCAGAAATCACAATAATTTATTGGGGGTTACTTAGGCGCGCGCCAGCTGGCTGGGCGGCATGCCGAAACGCTTGCGAAACAAGGTGGAGAAATGCGGAATGGCATAGCCGACAAAACACGCCACCTGCGTCACCGTATAGCCGCCCGCGCTGAGCATGCGATAGGCTTCCTGCAGACGATAATCCTGCACATACTCGAACACGCTGACGCCAAACAGCTGGCGAAAGCCGGCCGTCAGCTTCTTCACGTTCAAGCCGCTTAATCTGGCTATTTCAGGCAAACCCAGCGGTTGCTGGAAATGCTGCTCGGCCAGCTCGCGCGCCTGCTGCAGGCGCTCGATTTCGAAGGCGCTCAAGTCGGCGCCGCCAGCGCCGCCGCGCGACCGTCCCAGTACCCGGTCGCTGGCCACGGCCGCCATCTCCAGCGCCTTGCCCGCCATGTACATGTCGCGCACGGCGCCGTCGAAGGGGCACATCAGGATCTGCGTGGCGATGGCCCGCAGGGCCGGCGTGAGCGCCTGGCGCATCACCAGCACGCCATCACGGTGCAGCTGCTGGCCGCCCGTGACGGCCAGGCGTTCCAGGTCGAAGCCGCTGCGCTGCGCATGGCCCGCGTCGAGTCCCACTTTCACGTAGCGCTGCAAGGTATTCGCTTCAAAGCGGTCGCAGCCTTCGTGGCGGCCCCGCGCCAGCACCAGGTAGACGCCCGCATCGGTAATGGCGAACGGCGCGCGGCCATCCACGCTGCCGCTCAGCTTGCCATTCAGCGAGACGATGACTTGCAAGCCCTCGAACACGGGCGTATTGACGGTGACGGGAGTGGGCGACAGCACGCAACCGGCCGACAAGGTCAGTTCGGAAGACAGTTGCCGCGTCCAGGCAGTCGATACCACGCCATGCTCCATATGAGAATAATTCTCATTTATATTATCATAATGCGGCCTGGATGGCGTGCTGGCCGTGAAAAACCTGCGCCAGAAAATCCACGAACACTTGCACCTTGGCCGCACGCAGCTGGCGCGGGTGAAACAACGCCCACACGTCGGGGCCGGCCGTGCGAAATGGCTGCAGCACGGGCACCAGGCTGCCCTCACGCAAGGGCTGCAACACGGAGACGGACAGCGCCTGCACGATGCCGCAGCCGGCCTGCGCGGCGGCGATCATCGATTCGATATGGTCGAAGGCCAAGGCAGCAGGCGGCGTGTGCGCATACGGCTCGCCCGCGACCCCGTCCTGGAACAGCCAGGGCCGCACCAGGCGCGATTTCGGGTACAGGAAATGCAGGCAGGAAAATTGTTCCAGTTCCTGCGGCGTGCGCGGCATGCCATGCCGGGCGACAAAGGCGGGCGCGGCGCAACACAGGTAATCCATGCGCAGCAGGCTGCGCGCCACCAGCGACGAATCCTGCGGTTCGCCGATGCGCAGCATCACGTCGATGCCCTCTTCCACCATGTCGAGCAGGCGGTCGCTGACCGTCAGGCGCAGGGCGATGTCGGGATAGGCGGCGATAAAGCGGGGCAAGGCGGGCGCCACCAGGTTGCGGCTGATGCTGCTGGGCATATCCACGCGCAAGCTGCCCGATGGTTTTCCGGCCGCTTGTTCAAGGCTGGACTCCAGCGCCGCCATATCGGCCAGCACCTGGCGCGCCTGCGCATGGCACTGCTGGCCTTCGGCCGTGAGCGACATGCTGCGCGTGGTGCGCTGCAAGAGCCGCACGCCGAAATGCTTTTCCAGCGCCGCCACCTGGTTCGTCACGGAAGACGTGGAAATGCCCAGGCGCTGCGCCGCCTTGCTGAAACCGCCCGCCTCGACCACCGCGCAAAACACCTGCATTGCTTCCAGCCTGTCCATGTATTTCCCTTCTGTTTGCCAACGATTATCCACGATACTGAAATAGTGCATCGCGCCGCGCCCCGTTTTTCTTTGCACGCCGTCCGCCTAGACTGGGGCATCAACCCAATGGAGAACCCCATGCAAGCCCTCGTCCTGACTACCTTTACCGCCCCCATGACCATCGAGCACCTGCCCGTGCCACAGCCCGGCCCCGGGCAAGTCCTCGTGCGCATCGCCGCCAGCGGCGTCAATCCGCTCGACACGAAAATCGCCGCCGGGGCCGCCCCGCACGCCCGGCCCCGCCTGCCCGCCATCCTCGGCATCGACGTGGCCGGTACGGTGGCGGCCGTGGGCGATGGCGTGACGACTTTTCACATCGGCGCAACAGTGTATGGCATGGCGGGCGGCATAGCCGGCATCCAGGGCTCGCTGGCCGAATACGGCGTCTTCGACGCCGGCCTGCTGGCGCCCGTGCCGCCAGGACTGAGCCTGCGCGAGGCGGCCGCCCTGCCCCTCGTCTTCATCACGGCCTGGGAAGGGCTGGTGGACCGTGCCCACGTGCAGGCGGGCGACAGAGTGCTCGTGCATGGCGGCGCGGGCGGCGTGGGCCACATGGCAGTGCAGCTCGCCATCGCCCTTGGCGCCAGGGTGTATGCCACGGGTAGCGCCGCCAGCCGCGCTGTCATCGAGGCGCTGGGCGCGCGCTTCATCGATTACCGCACCAGCACGGTGGACGACTACGTAGCCGAACATACGGGCGGCGCCGGCTTCGACATCGTCTACGACACGGTGGGCGGCGCCACCCTGGACGCCAGCTTCCAGGCGGCAAGAATCTATGGTGGCCACGTCGTCAGCTGCCTGGGCTGGGGCACGTTCGCCCTGAGCCCGCTGACGGCGCGCGCGGCCAGCTATTCGGGCGTGTTTACCCTGCTGCCGCTGTTGAGCGGCGAGGGCCATGCGCGCCATGGCGCGATCTTGCGCGAAGCCAACAAGTTAATAGACGCGGGCAAGCTGCAGGTACGGCTCGACCCACGCCGTTTTACCTTGCTCACGGCGCACGAGGCGCATGTGGCACAGATGGACGGCA
This sequence comes from Janthinobacterium sp. SUN073, assembly GCF_030397665.1. Lineage (GTDB taxonomy): Bacteria > Pseudomonadota > Gammaproteobacteria > Burkholderiales > Burkholderiaceae_D > Janthinobacterium. The sequence continues at coordinate 240,860 of NZ_JAPUBT010000004.1, forward strand.
GCGCGCGCGGCAAGCTGGTGGTGGAGGTGCAGGACTGAACGCGGGCTTGTTTCCCGCGTAATGAAGCGTTAATATGCAAGAATATACTTGTATATCAAGATGAGGCCGGGAATGCGTGAAAAACTGGAAAAACTGCTGGCGCAGGGACGCGACAGCGCCCTGCTGCGCTTTGGCCTGGGAGATGCCTGCCTGAAAGAACATGACGCCGAGCAAGCCGCCCTGCATCTGGCGCAGGCGACGCAACAGCAAACGGGCTATTCCGCCGCCTGGAAACTGCTGGGCAAGGCCTTGCACCAGCTGGGACGGCTGGAGGAAGCCCAGGCCGCCTGGACGACGGGCGTCACAGTAGCCCAGCAGCAAGGCGACTTGCAAGCCGTCAAGGAAATGACGGTGTTCCTGAAACGCCTGCAAAAACAGCAGCAGGCGGCCGAGTAAAACCGTTTAATGCGCGTGCGCCGCGCCCCGCTCTTTCGCCAGGCGCTTGGCCAGCAAGCCGCCCGCTTCCGCCGCATAGGCGCGGCAGGCGTTGGCGTCGATCAAGGGATTGTCCGTGCCGCTGCGCTTGGCCGCCTTGCCCAGCACGTCCGTCGTGCCCGGATGCACGGGGATGATGATGTCGCATGGCAAGGCGGCCACCTTGGCAATGCTCGCTTCGAACGAGGCCGAAACGTCAGGTGAGCCACCCTTGCCCGCGCCTTTGCCCGTATAGCGGAAATCACCGCTGGCATACGGGTTCAGGCTGTCCGCATACACCACATCCAGGCAGCGCTGGCCTTCGCACGAGGTCCAGGTCCACGTCGTGCCGCCGGGCGTGTGGCCCGGCGTCATGTGGGCCGTCAGCACCAATGGGCCCACCTTGACGGTATCGCCCTCGCCCACCACCTTGACCTTGGCCACTTTCGCGACATGCACGACGGGATCGGCCTGGTACTGCGGATCATCCTTGCCATTCGTGCCGCTTTGCAGCCCCAGCGCGCCTGAGGCGCTGGCCACCACCGTGGCGCCGCTGGCCCGTTGCAGCGCGGCGATGCCGCCCGCATGGTCCCAGTGCGCATGCGAATTGAGAATATATTTCACATCCTCGATGCGAAAGCCCAGCGCCTTGATGTTTTCCACGATCAGGGGTGCCGATTGCGGCAGCGCGCCGTCGAGCAGGATATGGCCCTGCGGACTCGTCACCAGCACGGCGGACAGGCCGGCTGTGCCCACATACCAGCTATTGCCATGGATATTGAATGGTTTGACGGGCGCATTCCATTCCTTGCAACTGTCGCAATCGACAGGTGGATTCTGTATCGGTGCGGGCGTCTTCGCCTGCACCGTGCCTGCCGCCATGGTCGCAACCGTAGCCAGCATCAACTTCGCCAATAGTGTCATCTTCATCTCCAGAGTGTAAAAAGAAGGGCGCCCACACTGGCGCGCCCTGGGGGGGGTATCAATGCATGTGGCCAGTCCTGTCGGCCAGGGTGTCGCGGATGTGGCCGGCGTCGAGCGAGCGCCGCTGCGCGCCGTCGGCGTCCAGCAGCACCACGGTGACGTGCTTGCCGCCGCTGCGCATGCGCATGGTCAGGCAGCTGCCGGCCTCATTGCTGCTGCCCGTCTTGGACAGCAAAATGTCCCAGCCCTTGCCGCCCACCAGCGGGTTGGTATTGTGCAGGGTGCGCGTCTGGCCATTCACGGCCACGCTGGCTTGCGGGTGGCTGGTGATGCGCGCGATGTCCGGGTAGCGCGCGGCCGCCGCCACGATCTTCGCCACCTCGCTGGCCGTGGAGGTATTTGCCGGCGAACTGCCGACGGGGTCCGTCAGGGTGGTGCGCATCAAGCCCAGGCTGCGGATCTTCGCCTGCAATGCCTGCTGAAACGCCGCGTTGCCACCGGGATAGGTGCGCGCCAGCGCGGCGGCGGCGCGGTTTTCGGACGGCAGCAGCGCCAGTTGCAACAGTGCGCCGCGCGACACGGCCACGCCATCGGCCAGCAGGCTGTGGCGCTGCAAGGACGAGCCGCCATCGGCGCGCACGATGCGCAGCTGTTCGTCGGGGTCGAGGGCCGCATCGAGCACCACCATGGCCGTCATCAGCTTGGTGATCGAGGCGATGGGCACGACGGCGTCCGCATCTTTCGCCATCAGCACCTGGCCCGTGCTGTCGTCAAATACCAGCATGTGTTTCGCGCTGACGGGCAAGTCCAGCATCGCGACGGCGGCCTCGGCCAGGGTCGCCCCGCTGACGGCGGGCTTGCCCTGCACCTGCAACAGCAGGGTGGCGCAGGCCAGCAGCAACGCGGGCACGGCCAGTTTCCAGCCGGCCGTATCTAGCCTGGGCGCCATCAGGCGTTCGATGCGCGTCAGCAGCGCCCCGCCCCGGGCCGACATCAGCAAACCGGAATGCTGCGGCACAGCCGTGTGCAGGGACAGGGCATGCAGGGCTGTGGCCAATTGCTGCGGGTCTTGCAGCGCTTGCACAGCCAGCGCGTCGGCCACCTGTTCCCGTTCGGCCCGCATGCGCGCCGACAGCCACCAGACGACGGGGTGAAAAAACAGCAGCGCCTCGGCCACACTTTGCAACAGATTGACCAGGTAATCCCAGCGCCGCACGTGCGCCAGTTCATGCGCCAGCAGTGCTTCGAGCAAGGCGACGGGCATGCCGCTCAGCAAGGCGGCCGGCAGCAGGATGACGGGGCGCCAGAAGCCCACGGTCACGGGGCTGACCAGCCCGGCATGCAGCTTCAGCGGCACTTGCCGACTGCGGTGCAAGCCCATGCGCAGCGCCAGCGCATCGAGGCGCGCCTGCCAGATGGCCGGGGCCGTGACTGCCTGACGGCGCAGCCTGCCGACCCAGGCCAGGCCCAGGCAGAGGCGCAAGCTCATCAGGCCAACACCGGCGCTCCAGGCCAGCACCAGGGCCGGCATCCACGCTTGCAGCGCGGCGCGCCAAGCGGGCGGCGCAGCCATCGGCAGCTGGGCCAGTGAAGTGCCGGACAACAGAGACAGCAGATGGACGGTGGGAATGCATAGGCACAGCAGCAGCGCCAGCGCGCAGACGGCATAGCGCCAGCGCGCGCTGGCGTGGCGCAGCAGCCAGAGCAGTACGGCGGAGATGGCGCCGACGATCACGCCCTGCCAGATGAAATACAGCAAGACCCAGCCCAGCGCCGGGACAAAGTTGCCCAACTCTATGCCCAAGCGCATATCCACGTTCATGGCACCTTGCCATCCTTGCTGCGCAAGATCTTTTCAATTTCCAGGCGCTCCGCATCGCTCACGTGCTCGCGCAGCGCCGTCAGCACCAGCGCCTTGCCGGAACCGGAAAACACCTTGCCGATCAGATCCTTGAGCAAGCTGGTCTGTAACTTTTCCTGCGCGTCGACGGCCGCATACAGCTGCGGCCGCTGACTTTCATCGCGGCTCAGCAGACCCTTGCCATGCATCAGCTGCAACTGGCGCAGCACGGTGGCGTAGCTGGCATCGGCACGCTCTTCGACCAGGGCGTCGTACACGGCGCGCGCGTCGGACGGACCGCGCCGCCACAGGATGCGCAGCAAGTCCAGTTCGGCGGCCGTGGGATGGGGAGTGGAGGTATTTTTTAACATGCCGCTAGAATACCTGCTCTAGAACTTCATGTCTAGAACTTTTTTTCTAGCGAATGAAAAGACTAAGAGTGCCCAACAGAACCGTAGCGAGCGGCAGTGAGTTGTGGCTGAGAAGCGCAGCTGTGCGAATGCACAGTGAGCATCGGAGGCCGCAAATCGCGACGCGCAGTAGGTTATGTTAGGCGCTCTAAAATTCGCGCAAGCGGTCGAACAAGTCCAGCAAGGCAGCCTCATCGACGAGTACCGCCCCCTGCCCGTCCAGTTGCTGCCGCAGCTGGGCCAGCAGCTCGGCCAGCACCGTATAGATTTCCTCGCGCTCGACCGTCTCGATGATGCTCGTCCGCCGCTCGATCTTGTTGAATTCCTGGACATAGACGGTGACCATCGCCTCCAGCGCGGCGGCGGCCGCCGTCGCCTCCATGGCGGCATCGATGCTGCGCGTCACGGCCAGCATGTTCTTGTAGGCCTGCGCCGCCTTTTTCGCATACGCGGGGGAAATATGCTCGCGGCCATCCCAGTCGCGGAACGGGTTGAGCAGATTTTCCGCCAGCCATTCCGGCTTGCGCGCCTTGGTCACCGATAAGTCCAGTCCCAGCGCCGCCGCTTTCTTGTAGCCGGCCTTGATGGCCTTGGCGGCGTCGGCGGGCAAGCTGGTCAGCCACAGGGCCGACAGCTTCGGCAATTGCGTGGCCGATGGAAACTCCTCCGCCGTGTAAGCAAACAGGTCACAGGCGGTGAACATCCGCAGCTGAGCCAATTGCGCAAGGCTGGCCATCTGCGACGCCAGTCCCGGCTTGCCCCAGATGCGCAAGGCCGTCAGGTGAGGAAAGCGCTGCGCCACTTGCGCCAGATCGACTTCTTTCATGCTGACCAGCGACAGGCCGCCCAGCTGGTCGAGACCGCGGAATGACGGCAGCGTCTGCTTGCACTGCAGTGTCAGATGGCGGCCATCGGCGCCATCCTTGATGCGCAGCGCCGGCGATGGCGCGCTGCGCAGCGAGAGAAGACCCAGGCCTTCGTTCAAGACCAGGCTGCTGACGCCATCGGGCTGCAGGATCAGGCGTTCCAGGCCGCTGCCGCTGAAATCGAGCGCATGCACCGTCGATGATTGCCAGTCCAGCTCATTAATGAAGGGATTGCCCTGGATAAACTCCATCAAGGCTGGCGTGCCATTGCTGGTCTCGATGGACATCAGGCAAGGCAGCTGCTCCAGTTCGGACAGGTCACCCAGCGCCTGCAAGACGCTGTCATTGATTTTCGTCGCGTCCTGGCGGAAGACGTGGCCGCCGAGCGTCACTTCACGCTCGCGCGATGCGGCCTTGAACTGCTGGCGCCGCAGCGGATCGATGCGCTCCCAGTTCCGCTGGCGCAGCACGCTGTCGCCCACGTTCCAGCCGCTGCGGTAGCTATTGACTTCCACGTCCACCAGCGGCGCGATATTGCCAACCAGGGTATGGCCAGGCGGCACGTTCGCCGAGGCATAGCAGTGATCGTGGCGCTTGTTCCAGAAGAAATAATCGCACAGCAGCGGCCGCATGGCTTGCACGGCGGCCGCATCGGGCAAGGCGTCACCGGTCCAATCCAGCTCCAGCACGGCAGCTAACGGCCTGGACGATGAAGCATCCTTGATGCGGGTGACCTGACAAGCCACGTACTGCTGCAACTCGGACGAAAACACACTGTAAACATCTCCAACATTCGGTAGCACACTACTTCCTTTCCAGAACACCTGACGGTCGAATGTTGAAAGATAGCAAAAATGATAGCGCAGTGTCGTCCCGCTCAGTCCGTGTGCAGCTTGTGATGCATGCGGCGCAGTCCCAGCCAGACGGCCGCCGCCACGAAGGGCACCAGGGCGCCGACGAGGATTTCCGGATTCACGGGCAGGCCCAGCACCTTGGCCGCCTTGCCCGTGTAGCTGAACAGGCCTATCACATAGTACGAAATGGCGGCCACGGACAAGCCTTCCACCGCCTGCTGCAAGCGCAGCTGCTGCGCCGCGCGCGCGTTCATCGATTGCAGGATTTGCCGGTTCTGCAATTCCTGCACGATGCCCACGCGCGTGCGCAGCAAGTCATTCGTGTTGGCAATGCGCTGCGCCATCGCTTCCTGGCGGCTGGCCATCGCTGCGCAGGTATTCATGGCGGGCGTCAAGCGGCGGTCCATGAATTCCTCGACCGTGGGAATCCCCTCGATGCGCGCTTCGCGCAATTCCTCGATGCGCGCCTTGACCAGGCCCATGTAGGCTTTTGAGGCGGAAAAACGGTAGCTATTGTCGAGTGACAGCTTTTCAATGCGGGCTGCCAGGCGCGTGATGCGGTCAAGCAAGGCTTGCTCGGCAACGCCCTCGTCCGCCTTGGCCAGCCCCGGCGCGTCATCCGTATCGACCATGGCGGCGGCCAGGGTCGCCAATTCGTTTTCGATGGCCTTCAAGGATGGCGCCGCCTGCATGGCGTAGGGCAAGCCCAGCAAGGCCATCATGCGATAGGTTTCGATTTCCAGCACGCGCTGCACCAAACGGCCCGACTGCTGCGAGTGCATGCCCGCATCGCGGATGACGAAACGGCTGAACCCGTCGGACTGGATCGTAAAATCCGTCCACAATTCGCCGCCCTGCAACACTTTGCTGCCAGCCAGGGTATTACCCTCGAACACGCGCGACAAGCCCTGCATGAAGATCTCGGCCGGTTCCGTCGCCTGCTCCAGCACCACGTGGGCGGCCACCATCAGCTTGCCCTTCAAGCCCGCCAGCCACTGCTGCGGTAACTGCTCCAGCGGCATGCGCTCGAACGCCTGTTCCAGGGGCAAGGCGGCACCCGGATGTTCGGCAAAGGTAAACGTGGCAAATTCCGTGTGGCATTCCCATTTCAGGCGGAAGCGGCCAAAGTCGTAATAAAAATACTTGGCTTCGGCGGCGGGCGGCGTGACGCCGAAATGCGTGCACAGGGCCGCCAGAGTGGCGTGCTGGGCCGCCATATTCGACGCACCGGGCGCCGCGCTGTCATCCTTGTAGACGGCCAGATGGGTGATCAGCTCGGGGGCATCGAGCTGCAAAAACGGCCGCGAGTGGATTTCCGCAGCCAGCGGCACGCGCAAGGCGTGGTTCAAACTGGAGTTAATCAAGTGCATGATAGCCAAAGGTAAAGTTGCAAAACTGCTTAGACCCGCGCGCGTGCTGCTATGCCCGCGGCAGGGTCTGATTGTCACAGTGTAACAAAGCAGAAAGCATGCCACTCCTTTCCAAGGCCTGTCATGTTGTTTTGATAATCCTGGTCGCGCCCTGCCCCGCCCCTTGGCGGCTGCCCAGCCACCAGAATACGGCGGCCAGCGCCACGGCCGAAGCCTGTCCCAGCGCCAGCTTGAAGGCACTGTCGAACAGCAAGGGTGCGACAAAACCGGACACCAGCGCAAACACCAGCATTTGCACGAAGTTTTGCAAGGACGCCGCCAGGCCCCGCATCTGCGGGAAAATATCGAGCGTCGACATGGTCATGCCCGGCAAGGCCAGCGACATGCCGAACGCGTACAGCATCACGGGCACGACGGCGAACGGGATGCTGGCCGCAAACCAGTGGTTGTAAGCGATGTTGAGCGCGCCCGTGGCCGCCATGGCCAGCAAGCCCCAGCGCACCAGCACGGTGCTTTTCACCGCATGCGCCAGCTTGCCCGACAGCGCCGAGCCCAGCACCAGACCGGCCACCATGGGGATGAACATCCAGCCAAACGCCGTTTCCGGCAGGCGCAGCAATTCCAGGATGAAATGCGGGGCCGAGGCGATGTACAGGGCGAAGCCGCCAAAGGCGAAGGCCACGGCCAGCGAACGCAAGAGGAATGCCCGGTGGCGCAAGGCCAGCCAGTAATTGCGCGCGATGTTGCCTGGGTGAAAAGGCTGGCGTTGCTCGACGGCTAAACTTTCCGGCAAGCCTTTCAGGCAGGCCAGCGCCAGCAGCACCGTGACGGCAAAGGTGAAGACGAACGTCGATTGCCAGCCATACGCCACGTGCAGCCAGCCGCCGATGATGGGCGCGATGGCGGGCGCGATGCCGAACACCATCATGATATTGGCCAGCATCTTTTGCGCGGCCGCGCCCGACAGGGTATCGCGCACGATGGCTTGCCCGATGACCCTGCCCGCTCCCGCCGAAGCGCCCTGCATGCCGCGGAAGAACAGCAGCCAGCCAAAACTGGGCGCGAAGGCGGCGCCAATGGAACCCACGGCAAAGATCAGCAGGGATGCCAGGATCACGGGACGGCGGCCGAACGAGTCGGACAAGGTGCCGTAGAACAGGGTCATGAAGGCGTAGGCGGCCAGGTAGACGCTCAGGGTCTGCTGCACCAGCACGCTGCTGACGTCGAAATGCGTACCGATCGCGGGAAACGATGGCAAGAAGGTATCGGTGGCGAACGGGCCCAGCATGGCCAGGCCGGCCAGCACCAGGGTCAGCTTGCGCGCCTTCACGCGCCCGCCTGCGCAGCATGCTGGCGACGCAAACCATCGAGGGCCGCCAGCGAGAATTGCGACACATGGCGTGCGATGCTGGCGATGCCCGCCTCGTCATACGTCATTTCCGGCACCACCAGTTCATGCACGATGCGCGAACGGGCATAGAACACGGCCTGGCCGATCACGCTGAACACGCATTTCTGCACCACGTCGTCCGGCATGGCCGGCCCCACCACACCACGGATCAAGCCCGTGAACAAGGCGTGCTGCGGACGCACATTGCGTTCGGCCAGCTTGTGGATGGCGGCCGTGGGCTCGATCAGTTCGCGCGCCACCAGACGGCTGAACAGCGATGCGTGCCCCGAGCGCAGCATGTCGGACACGAGCGCCTCGATGGCCAGGCGCAACTGTTCCACAGGCGGCAGCTGCGCCCGCGCACTGGCGGCGGCCACGTCGGCGGCCGAGGCACGCGCCAGCGCGCGCGCATGGTCGAAGGCGGCCAGGTACAGCTCTTCCTTGCCATGAAAATAATAATTGACCATCGCCACGTTGACGTGGGCCGCCTCGCAGATCCGGCGCACGGACGCGAGCTTGTAGCCCTCGTCGGCAAACAGCTGGACCGCCGCTTGCAAGATGCGCGTGCGCGCCGGTTCGTTTTCTTTTTGTTCCGTCATGCCAATCCCATAATTTAAACAACCGTTTAATATTCTTCGGCATTGTATCAAACGGCTGTTTAATTTTCAAATGAGCGCAAAAAAGCCCGGCGAACCGGGCTTTTCACGGATGTAGCAGCAGGCTTAGTGCTTCATCGCCGGCATCGGGGCAGAGGTGGCGCCCAGCGGACGGGCCACGGCGGTCACTTCGATGGTTTCGCGGCGCTTGTCCTCGCCTTCGACGACCAGGGTCAGCGGGATTTTGTCGCCCGCCTTCACTTGCCCTTTGAGTTCCAGCAGCATGACGTGGTAGCCGCCCGGCTTCAGTTCGACGGCCTTGCCGGCTGGCAAGGCGATTTCCTTGACCTGGCGCATGCGCATCATGTTATCTGTCATGCTCATTTCATGGATTTCCGCCACGCCCGCCACGGGCGAGCGCACTTCCAGCAAGCGCATGGCTTTCGGCGCCGTGATCTGCATGAAGGCGCCCGTGGCCTTTTGCTGCGGCACGGTGGCGCGCACCCACGGGTCGGTGATCTGCACGGAAGTCTGGGCAGCGGCGGAGAAGGACAGCACGGTCAGGGCCGTGGCCAGCAGGGTTTTCAAATGGGTCATGATCATTTCCTCGGTAGTTATAAGGTGTATTTCGATTTCATCAGGGTCTTGATGTCTTGCACGCACTCGTCGCCCGTCAACTGGTGCTTCAAGCCCAGGCGCATGCGTCCCTCGGTATCGAGCACATAGCTGATGGCCGTGTGATCCATCGTGTACGAACTGCCGCTCGGCACGCGGCGGTAGAAGACCTTGTAATTGAAGGCCGTCTGCGCCGTCGCCTGCGGGTCCGTGCGCAAGCCCAGGAAACTGGGGTCGAAGGCGCGCATGTACTCGCCCAGCAAGGCGGGCGTGTCGCGTTCGGGATCGATGCTGATGAAGATCACTTGCAGTTTATCCCCATCGGCGCCCAGTTTCTGGCGGATTTCCAGCGCGCGCGACAGGGCTGTCGGACACACGTCCGGGCATTGCGTAAAGCCAAAGAAGACCATCACATACTTGCCCTTGAAGTCGGCCAGGGTATACACCTTGCCGTCGGGGCCGCTCAATTTGAAGTCGGGCTTGTAATCGCCTCCCGTCAAATCGAGGCTGTTGTAATGGGGTTTCGGTGCTTGTTCGCAAGCGGCAAGCGTAAGCAATCCCGCCGTGCCGGCGAGAAGGAAAAGACGACGTTTCATGGTAATTCCAGCCCGATGGGCGTAGTTGAGACAAGTTAGGACATAGAAGGCGTGACTGATGCGTTCAGGCAGTCAAAGGCGGGCCGCGCGGGCTGGCGCCCAGCCACGCGAACTGGGGCCGCGGCGCCTGGTAAAACAATGGTGGATAGTGGTCGTGGCCCGTGATGACGGCCAGCGGCGAGGACGACGACGGTGGCAAGCCCACGCTGCCCGCATGGCTCATGCAGAACGGGCAATGCTCGATGTGGTGCAGTACGGAATCGGTGGTGGATCTGGCGGCCGGCGCCAGGTCCGCTTGCGTGTAGACGGCGCCGCTGGCCGAGCAGATCTCGACGGCAGCGCTGTTCGCGTTCGCGTGCAGCGAGGCAAACGCATACGACAGGGACGGCGACAGCGCATTGAGCAGTATCGCCAGGCAGGCGAACCACATATGCCACTGTTTGCGTTTCAATAAAGATCCCATGCCGCCGATTATAGCGGAGTATGGCTTTCGCGTTGCGCAAGCGCACCCGCCTGGCCCCGCAGGAACAGGCTGGGGCGCACGCCAGCCACGTCCACGCAGGCGTCACAAAACGCGGGGATCGAGGCAAAACCGGAGCCGGCCGCCACTTGCGCCAGGTCGCGCTCGCCGCCTTCGCCATCGGCGCCCGCTTGCGCCGCCGTGTGCAGCGCGTGCGCCAAACGCTGTTCGCGCACCAGGCTGAGCAATGCCTCGCCCTCGGCAAACAGGCGGGCGCGCGCCTTGTGCGGCGTGACTTGCCACAGGGCCGCCAGGCGCGCCGCCGTCCATTTGCCTTGCGGCGTATCAAAGATGTGCTGCGCCAGCGCCTGGCTCCAGCGCTTGCCGCCGCCGTGGCCGCCATCGGGCGCGTCGCCTTCCAGCGCCAGGGTGAACACGGCCGGCTTGCCCCGCCCCGGCATCACGTCGCAGGCGAAGCGCAAAAAAGCGGGTACGACAAAACTGTCGCCGCTACCCAGTTTTTTGGTGGTGATTTCATTGTGCAAGGTGACAAAACCCTGGCGCACGGTGACGCGCAGCCGGAGCGGAAAGCGCAAGCCCAGCAAGTGCAAGGGATGATCGGAAACGAGGGCCATGCGTCAGGTCAATGTGGTGAACGAGCCATCAGCATGCCACACATCGCGCAAGCAGTCTGTCATCACAGCGACGCCACGCCATAGCGGCGCAAGCCATCGAGGTCGACGACGCGGATGGATTGGTAGGCGATGCTGATCAGTTTCAGCTCGGCCAGGCGGCCCAGCGCCAGGTTCACGCGTTGGCGCGAAATGCCGGTCAGCAAGCCAATTTCTTCCTGCGACAGCTCAAGCACGCTGGAGGTGCGCGGGTATAACATGGGGTGGAACAGCTGCGCGATCGCTTGCGCCACTTGCGCGTCGACGGCCAGCAGGCGCTGGTTCTGGATGGTGGCGATGAATTGCCCCATGCGTTCGTTCAGCTGGCGGATGACGAAGGCGTTAAAGGAAAGGCTCTCGTCCAGCAGCAGGTGAAACAGGTCCACCGGCACCAGGATGATGTTCGCGGCGCGCACGGCCACCACGTCGTAGCGGCGCAGTTCGCGCTTGAGCACGCTGCCCTCGCCGCACCAGCCACCCGCCGGCACGCCGGAAAACGTGGCGCCGCGCCCATCGGCGTTGTAGACGGCCAGCTTGATCAAGCCCGTGTGCACGCCGATCCAGTGCGCCGACGGTTCGCCGCGCCGCGTAACGAAGGCGCCGGCCTCGTAATGGCGGAGCACGCTGCCGGCGCGCAACAGGGCCTGATGCCGCGCATCGAGGGCCGTGAACCAGTCATGGCTATCGAGTTCGGGCACCGCACGCTCTACACTATCGTTGCTATCCATTCCATCCTTCAGTTGTCACTAAGATGACAGTGATTTTCCAGCACCGGTGCTATGCTAACCGGTATCAATCCCGAAACAGGGAGCTACAGAATTTTATTTACCAGGAGACAAGCATGACTGCTGATTTCAATACCGGCCTCGACAAAAACAGCGCCAACTACGCCGCCCTCACCCCGCTCGACTATATCTCCAGGGCAGCGGCAGTATATGGCAATCGCCTGGCAATTGCACATGGCGCCGTGCGGCAGACCTGGCGCGAAACCTATGCGCGCACGCGCCGCCTGGCCTCCGGCCTCATCAAGCTGGGCGTGGGCACGGGCGACACGGTGGCCGTGATGCTGCCGAACACACCCGCCATGGTGGAAGCGAGTTTTGGCGTGCCCATGGCCGGCGCCGTCCTCAATGCCCTCAATATCCGCCTCGACCTGGCGGCGCTGACCTTCATGCTGCGCCATGGCCACGCGAAAGTCTTGCTGGCCGATACGGAATTTGCCGAGCTGGCGCGCCAGATGGCGGCGCAGATTCCCGGTCTGCGCGTGATCCAGGTCAACGACGTGCTGGGACCGGAAGTGGAGGCCTTTTCCGACCTCGACTACGAAAGCTTGCTGGCCAGCGGCGACCCCGACTACGAGTGGCAGGGGCCTGCGGACGAATGGGACGCCATCGCCCTCAACTACACGTCCGGCACCACGGGCGACCCGAAAGGCGTGGTCTACCACCACCGGGGCGCGGCCCTGAATGCGCTGTCGAACATATTAGAGTGGGACATGCCCAAGCATGCCGTGTATTTATGGACATTGCCGATGTTCCACTGCAATGGCTGGTGCTTCCCGTGGACCATCGCCGCGCGCGCCGGCGTCAACGTGTGCCTGCGCAAGTTCGAGCCGAAACTGGTGTTCGACCTGATGCGCGAATTGCGCATCACCCACTATTGCGCGGCCCCCATCGTGCATGCGGCCCTGGCCAACGCGCCCGCCAACTGGCGCGAGGGAATCGACTGGACCGTGCGCGGCATGGTAGCCGGCGCGCCGCCGCCGGCCGCCATGGTGGCGAAGATCGAAGCCATGGGCTTTGACTTGATCCACTCGTATGGCTTGACGGAAGTGTACGGCCCCGCCGCCATCTGCGCCGAGCAGGACGAGTGGGCGGCCTTGAGCCAGGAAGAACGCGCCGTGCTCAAATCGCGCCAGGGCGTGCGCTACCACTTGCAAAGCGCCGTCGCCGTGATCGACCCGGAAACCATGCAGCACGTGGCGGCCGATGGCGAACAGATCGGCGAGATCATGTTTCGCGGCAACATCTGCATGAAGGGTTATTTAAAAAATGAAAGGGCGACGCAGGAAGCCTTCGCCGGTGGCTGGTTCCACACGGGCGACCTCGGTGTCATGTATCCGGACGGCTATATCAAGCTGAAGGACCGCAGCAAGGACATCATCATTTCCGGCGGCGAGAATATTTCCAGCGTGGAAGTGGAAGATGCGCTGTACCACCACCCGCAAGTGCTGGCCGCCGCCGTCATCGCCCAGCCGGACGAAAAATGGGGCGAGACGCCGTGCGCCTTCGTCGAATTGCGCGAAGGGGCCAGCGTGACGGAAGCGGAATTGATCGCCTTCTGCAAGAACAATCTGGCCGGATTCAAGGTGCCGAAAGCCATTTATTTCGGCCCCCTGCCCCGCACGTCGACGGGCAAGATCCAGAAGTTCGAATTGCGCAAGCGCATGCAGTCGGACAAGGCCATCGACGTTTAAGCGATACCCGTCAGTCGCGCTTGCCGGCCTGCCACGCCGGCTGCGCCACCACCAGGCGCGAAAAGCTGGCGATGCTGGCCACGGCGGCGAACCCTGCCGCCAGGCACAGCGCATACGTCGTGCCCCGGCTGGCGGAAACGGTAAAGCAGTAGGCCACCAGCGCCGCGCCCGTGGCCTGGCCGATCAGGCGCGAGGTGGCCACCACGCCGCTGGCGCCGCCTGCCCGCTCGGGCGGCGCGCTGCCCATGATGGCTTTCAGATTGGGCGCCTGGAAAAAGCCGAAACCGATGCCGCACAAGGCCATGCGCCAGCCGATGTCAAACGCGCTCGGGTGGGCCGGTATCCAGATCAAGGTCAGCAAGCCGCCGGCCAGCGCCGCCAGGCCGATGCCGCCCAGCACGCCCGGCGAGTAACGGTCGCTCAAACGCCCGGCCACGGGCGCCATCACGGCCACCAGCACGGCCCACGGCGTCATCAAAAAACCCGTCTCGACGGGCGAACGGCCCAGGGTCACTTCAAAATAGAATGGTAGCGACACGAACGCCAGGCCTTGCGCGGCAAACGTGCAGATGGCCGTCAGCGACGACAGCAGGAACAATGGACGGCGGAACAGGTCGATCGGCAGCATCGGTGCCGCATGTCCCGCCTGGCGGCGCAGCAGCAAGACAAAGAACACGGCCACGGCCACCAGTTCTGGCAGCAGGACGGCGCTGGATGCGTGATGGGCCGCGTCGCCGAACAGCAAGATGAGCAAGCCGAAGGCGCCCACGTTGTACAGCGCCGTGCGCGCGTCGAGCGTGTGGCCAGACAACCTGGTCGCCGGCAGCATGCGGCTGGCCAGGAAAAAGCCAGCCACGCCCAGCGGCACATTGATGGCGAACAGCCACGGCCACGAGGCCGTCGCCAGGATCAGCGAAGCGGCCGTGGGGCCGATGGCGAACGCGACGGCCACCACCAGCGCATTGTTGCCGAAGGCGCGTCCCAGCAAGTGTTTCGGATACAGGGCGCGCAGCAGCGCCGTATTGACGCTCATCATGGCGCTGGCGCCGACGCCCTGGAACAGCCTTGCCACCACCAGCGACGGCAGGGACCAAGCCAGCGCACAGGCGAGCGACGCCAGGGTAAATAACAGCATGCCGGAGATAAATACGCGCCGGTAGCCGGCGATTTCACCGAGGGCGGAAAACGGCAGCAGGGTCGCCACCATGGCCAACTGGTACACGTTGACGATCCAGACGGAAGCGGCCGGCGTCGTGTGCAGCTCGCTGGCGATGGCCGGCAAGGCCGTGTTGGCGATCGCCGTATCGAGCGAAGCCATGCCCACGCCGATGGCCAGCGCCAGCATGGCCCATAAACGGGCGCCGGGCGGCAAGCCGTCCTCGCCCACCATGACGGCTTGCGTTTGCCGCTGCATAGACTGCTGCATAAATACACTACCTGTTCATCTTGCTGATCCGGGCAATACACTAGCATGTATGCAAAAAACCTGCAGAGCAGGCCAGCTTACTTCTGGCAGTCGATCACTTTAAAATCTTTCGAATAACAGATGCGCAGCTCGCCCGAGTGCTTTTCATAGCCGAGCCAGCGGCCCTTCAGTTGCGGGTTGTGCTGCTTCATCCACTGGAACAACTCGTTTTTCGGCATGCTGGTGTCCGGCAACGTCAAGGCCTGGAACAGTTCGCGTTCTTTCTCGAAATACTGCTTGGCCGTACCGAAATCGCAAGCGCCATGCTTTTCCCATTCTCCCTGCAGCAAGGCTTCGCCGGGCTGCATGCACATGTAAGGCAGGATCTCCGACGGCGCCAGCTTCGGCAAATTGCCCTTGCAATAGCGCGGATGCATGTCCGTCTTGCGCGGCGGCGTCACGGAAATGTCTTCGCACGTGGCCGGATTGGCCGACTGCGCCCACAAGCCATGCACGATCCAGCCGAAGTGGTTGCTCTCGGCACACTGGAAGGCGGCCTTTTTCGAGACTTCCCCACGGCGGCGCTGGCTGTCGCAAAAGCCTGGCGACCACGACAGCGCCAGCATGAAGTAATCGGTGGGCACGTTGGTGCTTTGCTTGTAGCACGTGTTTTTCTCGTCCGACGGCTTGACGTCATAGTCGTAATAGCTGACGTTGCGCGGAATGGCGCAGGTGGCGTCGGACGCGTGGACGGCGCCAGCGGACAGGCTGAGGAAAACGGCGGCCAGGGCGGGCAAGACAGTTCTCAATTGCATCGTGTTTCCTTTTCAAGATATAAAAACGCCGGCAACAGAGTGCCGGCGCGGTAGTGAAATTACACCATCAACTTAGCAAACCGTATGCATCCAGCCGTGCGTATCAGGAGCCGTGCCATGCTGCAAGCCCAGCAGCGCTTCACGCAGGGCCAGCGTGACGGCGCCGTTTTCATTGTTGTTGATGGTCATTTCAAAGCCGTTGGCCTTGGCCACGCCCACCGGCGTGATGACGGCGGCCGTGCCGCAGGCGAACACTTCGGTCATGCGGCCCGAAGCGATGTCGTCGCGCCATTGCTGGACGGACAATTTACGCTCTTGCGTCGCATAGCCGAGGTCTTTCGCCATTTCCAGCAAGCTGCGGCGGGTGATGCCTGGCAGCAAGGTGCCCGTCAGTTCCGGCGTCACGACCGTGACTTTCTCGCCATCTTTATAGACGAAGAACAAATTCATGCCACCCATTTCTTCGATGAATTCACGGTGCACGGCATCGAGCCAGACGACCTGGTCGCAGCCTTTTTCCTGTGCTTGCGACTGGGCCATCAGGCTGGCCGCGTAGTTGCCCGCGCACTTGGCTTCACCGGTGCCGCCGGGTGCGGCGCGCACGAAGTCTTCGCTGATCCACACGGTGACGGGTTTCACGCCTTTCGGGAAATAGGCGCCGGCCGGCGAGGCAAACAGCACGAACAGGTATTCTTCCGAAGGGCGCACGCCCAGGTAAGGATCGGTGGCGATCATCAGCGGACGCATGTACAAACTTTCGCCCGTGTTCTTCGGCACCCAGTTGCGGTCTTGCGCAATCAGCGCATCGCCCGCTTCCAGGAACAGCTCGACAGGAATGGCCGGCATGGCCAGGCGCGCGGCGCTGCGGTTGAAGCGTTCGGCATTTTGTTCTGGACGGAAAGTCTTGATGCTGCCATCAGGCTGGGCAAACGCCTTGTAGCCTTCGAAGATGGCCTGGCCGTAGTGCAGCGAAGAAGCGGACGGGTCCAGCGTCAAAGGGCCGTAAGCCTTCAGTTCACCTTGCTGCCACTTGCCGTCACGGTAAGGAATCACCACCATATGGTCGGTGAAGATGCGGCCGAAGGCGGGATTGACCATGCGCGCGGCGCGCTCGGCGTCGGACAGGGGGTGGGCGGACGGGGTGACGACGAGATTCGGTGTGGAAGTGGTCATGGCGGCAATGGGAACTAGTGAACAGTATCCCTATTGTAGCGCCTATAGCGGCCAATCAGGCAAACGAGGATGGCCCCCGCCCCGCGAAAACAGAGCGCCATCATTTGCGAATGATTCTCGTTTGCGTTAAAAATGTCAGTCTTCTCTTCCCCGCCATGCCTGACGCCCTGCATGGCGGCGCCATCGAAAGCCGCCATGACGACCTCCTCCCTGCCACAACCCCAGCTGCGCGCCAACGCCGACGAGGCACTGGACACCCGCAAGCAGCAGCGCCAGCCTGACGCCATGTCGCGACAACGGCGCTGGCACTGGAGCTGGAAGCAGCTGTGGTTTCAATTGCACTGGTTCATCGGCATCACGGCCGGCACGGTGCTGGTGATCATCGGTTTGAGCGGCGCCACCCTGGCCTTCAAGGATGAACTACTCGATGGCATGAACCCCGGCGTACGCCATGTGCCCGTGGAAACACGCGCGCCCCTGACACCGTCCCAGCTGGCCAACATCGCTGCAACGGAACACGGCCAGCGCGTCGCTTCCATCACCATGTATGCAGAAACGGGCGCGGCGCCCCGTTTATTCTTCGCGCCGAAAAACGGCCAACGGCGCGGCGAGTCCATTTATATGCATCCGTACACGGGCGCGACCCAGCCGGCGCTAACGGGCGCGGAATTTTTCGAGTGGACGGAGTCGCTGCACCGCTGGCTGCTGCTGCCACGCGATCCGGGCCGGCAAGTGGCGGGCGCGCTGGCCTTGTGCCTGCTGGGCCTGGCACTCTCCGGCCTGTACCTGCGCTGGCCCCGCCGTCCGCTGGACTGGCGCACCTGGCTGACCTTCGACCCGGCCCTGAAAGGCCGCTCCTTCCTGTGGAATCTGCACGCCGTGGCCGGCACCTGGTGCCTGGTGGTCTACGTGGCGCTGACCCTGACGGGCATTTACTGGAGCTATGACGTGGTGCGCGACAACATCGACGCCTGGGCCGGCAAGCCCCCACGGGTGGCGCAAGCACCGGGCAAGAAAGGCACGTCGAAGGAGTCATCGCCGGCCGTCGACATCGGCACCGCCTGGAGCAGCTTCCAGCAACACGCCCCCGACTGGACCCTGGCCAGCGTGCGCCTGCCCGTGCGCGCCGGCGAAGCCGTGCAATTCACCTGGCTGGCCAGCGATGCGCCGCACGAGCGGGCGCGCAGCCGCATGAGCATTGCCCCGGCCGACGGCACGCTCACGGAAAACGAGCCGTACAGCCAGCAAGCGCTGGGAGCACGCCTCGTCAACATCATTTATCCGCTACACATGGGCACGTATTTCGGCTTGCCGGGCCGCATCATCGTCACCCTGGCCAGCCTGGGCCTGCCCCTGTTCGCCGTCACGGGATGGATGTTGTATCTGGGCCGCCGCAAGGCCAAGCGCGCCGTGCAGGCGCAGCGGGCTCTGCTGACTGGCATTCCGGGCAAGACGGACACGGGCTTGCCCACCCTGGTGGCCTACGCCAGCCAGTCGGGTCAGGCCGAGCGCCTGGCGCTGGAAAGCGCGCGCGCCCTGCAGCAGGCGGGGGTAGCCGTCGATGTGCAGTCGCTGGACCGCTTTGATCCCGCGCAATTGCGCCAGTACGAGCGGGCCCTGGTCGTCGCCAGCACCTTTGGCGAAGGCGAGGCGCCGGACGGCACGCGCCGCTTCGCGCGCCTGCTGCAGCAAACATCGGGCACGCCGCTGGCCGGCCTGGCAGTGGGCATGCTGGCCCTGGGCGACCGCCATTACAGCGACTTCTGCGGCTTCGGCCATGCGCTGGAGCGGCAATTGCGCACGCTGGGCGCCACGCCATTGTTCCCCCTGATCGAAGTCGACAAGCACGACCCCGCCGCCCTGGCTGACTGGTCGCAAGCGCTGGCCCGTTGCAGCGGCAGCGCCATCGACGCCATCGGCGTACAGGAACAGGCATCGTACGAAGACTGGCGTTTGCTGCGCCGCGTGCTGCTCAACCCTGGCAGCCTGGGCGGCGAACTGCATGAAATCACCTTGACGGGTCCGGCCGGTGCCACCTGGGAAGCGGGCGCGCTGGCGGAAATCATCGGATGCAACGCGGACGGCAGCGAGCGTGACGCGCAGGGTGAGCATAAAGCCCAGCATGCGCCGCGCAGCTACTCGCTCGCTTCGCTGCCATCGGATGGCGAACTGCAGTTGCTGGTGCGCCAGGAACGCCATGCGGGCAGCGCAAACGAGGGGTACGGCATCTGTTCCGGCTGGCTCACGCGCTTCGCGCCACTGGGTAGCCCCATCCGTTTGCGCCTGCAAGCCAATCCCGCCTTCGCCCCCGCCCTCGTCGACGTGCCCTGCATTTTTATCGGCAACGGTTCCGGCCTCGCGGGCCTGCGTGCGCATCTGCGCGCGCGCCAGCGGGCGGGGCTGGCACGCAACTGGCTGCTGTTTGGCGAACGGCAGCAAGCTTTTGACAGCGTCTGCGGCGCAGAGTTGCAAGGCTGGCTGAACGCTGGCCACCTGGCGCGCCTGGACCGTGTCTTCTCGCGCGATGGTGAAACACGACAATACGTGCAAGACCGCCTGCGTGACCATGCCGACGAACTGCGCGACTGGCTGGCGCAAGGCGCCATCGTCTACGTGTGCGGCAGCCTGCAAGGCATGGCGGCAGGAATCGATGCTGTGCTGCAAGAAGTGCTGGGCCAGGAAGGCCTCGACGCCCTGCTGGCGGCGGGACGCTACCGCCGCGACGTGTATTGATCTGCCTCAGCACATTGCCAGCACCGCCCGGCTATGTGGGCGGGCGCACAGTCGGCGCCAGCCATCGGATTAAAGTGGGGATATCGCGGCATGGGGACAAACCCGCGCCGCGCCACTCACTATCTGCGAGGCACCCCATGAAAAACCCCTGGATGAGCATGTACCTGAGCGCGGCCAACCGCATCGCCAACACGGCGCGCGGTCACGCCACGGCCGCCGTCAAGCGCGAAGCGGCGAAGAGTACGCGGCAGTTGACGCAAGTGTGGTTCGACTCCTTCCTGCCGCCAACTGGCAAGGCACGGCGCAGCCGCAAGGCCAAATAAGCCCCTGGCAACAGGCGAACTGGTGCGGTGCATCACAGCAATTAGTTGAAGTTTCAATCAGATGAACTAAACTGCAAGCATGGTAGTACATAGGAAGTGACCGGCAGGCGCCGCATCCCCGCGCCGCCACCGGGACACCGGGAGACGACCATGTTGACGCTCAAAGTGCTGGCCTGCCTTGCCCTGTCGGCCTTGCTGCTCGTGCCCCTCGTGTTGAGGGATACGATGCAGACGTCGTCCGGGCAGCAGCTGCAAGTACCGAATGTAGACGCACAAGCTCTCTGGGCCCGCTGGCCCAAGCACTAAAATACGCGCGGCTGAGAAAACGCCGCTGGCGGCGTTGCTTTGACTTGCCGTACTAGCGTACTGTCTGCGTCAAAGGCGCCTTGCCAGCGGCGTTTTTCAGCGGCGCTCGGTAACACGGCGCATTGATGAAAACCGCTTTGTTACGGTTGGGGAATTGTTCCCTTCTTGCATTTGTTTTTGTCTCGTTTTCCTCATCCCCCTCTTCACCATACTTTTGATCCAGATCATGGATTTCCCCCTTCGCTGCGGCCACACTGGAACAGTCCGCTTCACATCGCGACGGACTTAACCGGGAGCATCGGCATGGGTATATCGGCTTGGAAAGATGAGATGGCGCTGGGCGTTCCCGCCATCGACGAGGCGCATGAGGCGCTGTTTCAGGAGCTGGCGCGGCTGGGCCAGTTGAGCGACCAGCATTTCAGCGTGGCGTTTCGCGAGCTGATTGCGGCCGTCGAGCGCGATTTCCGCGAGGAAGAGGATTTGATGGAACAAATCGCCTTCCCCTCGCTGGCGAATCACCGGGAACAGCATGCGCGCGTGCTCAGCGGCTTGCACCATGCGTGGGCCGCCGTCGATGAAGGCGACCTGGAACAGGGCCGCCATGCGCTCTCGCTGCTGCCGCAATGGCTGATCTTCCACCAGGCCACCATGGACCTGGCCCTGGCGGCGGCCCTGGAACTGGTGCAGCGCCAGCCCAGCTAGCCGCTACAGCAGCAGCACCGTGGCTTGCTCGGGCAGGACGACGCGGTAGTGTCCTGGGTATTTGTCTTCGCCGTCGAAAATCTTGCAAAACACGGGCTGATTGATGTCGTTGACGGCCGGTTCATTCATGGGCAAGGTGGCGATCATTTGCTCGCCATCCATCAGCTGCAAGGCGCTGCCCCGCTCGGTCGCGCAAAAGGCCAGCGATTGCACATCGCTGGCGAACGGCCGTTTGTACCACGGCGTGATGGCTCGCACGGCGCGCCGCGCATCGTGCAAGACTTGCCCCACGCGCGTCACATTCCACGCATCGCGCGCCACTGACGGCTGGAGCACGATATTTGCCGTCAGCTCGCCCCTGCCCTTGTTCACCAGGAAAGTGCCATCCTGCGCGGCGATGTCGTCGTTAAGTGGCACGACAAACACGCCGCCGGCGGACACCTTGATCGGCACGGCAGCGCCATTGCCTTGCAGGGCCACGCGCACATCGTCGATGGTGGCACTGAGCTTGGCGGGAATCAGGCGCAGGGCCATGACCACGCTGCCGCTCGACACTTGCCACACTTTCCTGGCCGTCAGATAACTCTCGCGGTAAGCCGTGAAACGGATGCGCGGCGCCTTGGCGTCGCTATTGGCCGTGATCGTCACCGTCTGCGATGGCAAGGCGTCCTCTGCGGGCACCGGTGCCGCCGACGCAGCAGATGTGGCGGATGCGGCATCCATGGCGGGCGGCACGCTGGCACTGTGCAGCGGCGCGGGAACAGCCGGCGGCGCGTGTTCCTGGGCTTGCCCCAGCGACACGACACACAACCATCCGGCACAAGCGATCCATGTACGCATGCATTTCTTTCAATGAGGAAAATATTTTATCAGCCCCCGCATTATCGCAGAAGGCCGGACGATGCGCCTCCATTGGCCTGCCGCACTATGTTGGTGCGCACGCTTGATTATTTGACAAATACCGCCTATATTGATAATGATTCTTATTCACGAAAGTAATGGGAATCGCGCGCCCTTCTTTTCCACTGCCCGACCGCGCCGGGCCTTGCGGTGGAACTGCTATCCAAGCCAGACCACGGGCCAGCCTCATGCCATCCCCCCAGCTACTGCGCACCTCGCCAGACGAGATAGGAAAACACACGACTAAAATATTCCAGGAAAATGATGCCATCAACGACAGTCTTCCCTTCTTCGCGCCAGCCCGCCTTGCGCCCCCTCCCCCGTTTATTACACATCAGCCTGCTCAGCCTTGCCGCTGGCGTGGCCCTGCCGGCCCAGGCCGCCGAAGCCGCTGCGGCCGACGTCACCATGCCGGCCGTCACCGTGACCGGCCAGTCGAGAGCGACGACGGAAGGCACGCAATCGTACACGGCAGGCGAAACGCGCAGTGCCACGCGCATGGACCTGTCCTTGCGCGAGACGCCGCAATCGGTCAGCGTCATCACGCGCCAGCTGCTCGACGACCTGGGCGCCGTGCGCCTGGACCAGGCGCTGGCGCAGACGACGGGCATCCAGGTGGGCCAGAACGACACGGAGCGCACGCGGTTTTATGCGCGCGGCTTCGGCATCAACAATCTCCAGATCGACGGCATGGCGCGCGGCGGCAATGCGCCGCTGCAAGACACCATCCTGTACGACCGCATCGAGGTCGTGCGTGGCGCCACGGGCCTGATGGGAGGCACGGGCGACCCGTCGGCCACCATCAACATGATACGCAAGCGGCCGACGAAAGAGTTCCAGGCCAGCGCCGGCCTCATCATGGGCCGCTGGGATGACCAGCGCTTCGAAGCCGACCTCTCCACGCCGCTGAACGCGGAGGGCAGCGTGCGCGCACGCACGGCCCTGGCCTGGCAAAGACGCGATTCCTATCTGGACATGTATCACGAGCGCAAGACAGTCGGCATGGTCATCCTTGAGGCGGACTTGCGCCCCGGCACCCTGCTGACGGCCGGCGTCGACTTCCAGGACAACAAGCCCACGGGCGCCACCTGGGGCGCCGTGCCCTACTGGAACGCGGACGGTAGCCTGGCCAACTTGCCGCGCAACACCAGCTGGACGACGCCATGGAGCACCTGGGCCGAAAAGCAGCACACGGTATTCACGTCGCTGGACCAGCACCTGCCCGGCAACTGGAACATGCACCTGGGCTATGCGCGCACGGAAAGCACGAACCGCACCACTGCTCTCTATGCGGGCAAAGGTTATCCCGATCCCGCAACGGGCACAGGCATGGAACTGTGGACGGGCGCCTGGGGCGCAGGCAAGAACACGGGCGACAATTTCGACGTGTACGCCAGCGGTCCCTTCACCTTGCTGGGGCGCAAGCATACGGCCATCGTCGGCTGGAACGGCGGCAACCAGCGCTCGCGCTCACTGGGCGGCAAAGCGGAAATCAATTACTCGAAATTCCTCCCCGATTACCGCAGCTGGACAGGCAACATCCCCCGCCCCGTGTTCCACCCGGACGGCTCGCACACGGAAACCGTGACGCGCCTGGCAGGTGGCTATGTGGCCACGCGATTGAGCCTGGCCGACCCGCTGCACGTGATTATCGGCGCGCGCAGCAGTACTTACCGCACGGACACGCGCAGCTACAACACGCAAGGCGCGTACACGGGCAGCGGCGACTTCGTGGAAACGCGCAATGAAGTCACGCCGTATGTGGGCGCCGTGTACGACATCAACAAGCAATATTCGGCCTACGCCAGCTTTACGCAGCTGTTCAACCCGCAATCGAGCAAGGACCGCAACAACCAGTTCCTGGCGCCGGAAACGGGCGACAATGCAGAGTTGGGCATCAAGGGCGAATTTTATGAAGGCAAGCTGAACGCGTCGGCCGCCCTGTACCATACGAAGAAAAAGAACATGGCCGAGCTGGACCGCACGGTACCACCCGGCTTCCTGCTGCCCGACGGCGGCCAGGCCATGGTGGCCAATGGCGCCGGCGTGACGGCCAAGGGCGTCGAGTTCGACGTCTCCGGCCAGATCACGCCCGCCTGGGAAGCGAGCGGCGGCTATACCTATCTGCACGCGGCCGAGGCCGATGGCCGCCGCGCCGCCACCACGCAGCCGCGCCACTTGCTGCGCCTGGCCACCAGCTACCGCTTCGACGGCCACCTGGCCGGCCTGAAAGCGGGCGCCAGCATGACGGCGCAAAGCGCCACCTACAGCGAATCGTGGTACGGCCGCCCGCCAACGGGCGAGATGACGAATATCCCGCAGGCCGGCTATGCACTGGTCAACGCCATGGCCAGCTATGCCATCAACCGCCACGCCAGCGTGCAGCTGAACGTGAATAACTTGCTAGATAAAAAGTATTACCGCAACGTGGGCTTCTTCGATGGCGTGTTCTGGGGTGAGCCGCGCAACATCAGCCTGGCCGTGCGCACGGCGTTTTAAGCGCGCCAGTGTGCGGGCGCGGGCAGGCAGAAGCCATGCAGCAAGGGCCCGCCCACGGGCGCCAGCACGGCGGCGCTGACGTGTTCGAACGCGCGCTGACCTTGCGCCAGGTCGCTGGCGACCAGGCGCAAGGCCCCGTCCAGCTGTCCGGCGATGGTCGCGTCAAATGCCTGCAGGCAGCGGAACAGGTGCTTGCCGCCGCCGCTCCATTTGCCGGCCGCGCGCAGGTGCAGGTCGGCCAGCGCGGGATACAGCTGGCAGGCCACGGCCAGCGCCTCGCCCGGGTGCCGGCTGTCAACCAGGTCTTCCAGCGCGGTGGTGATGGCGTAGCGCCGGCGTTGCAAGTTCTCCGCGTCGAGCACGGGCGGCCCGGCTGCATCGATGGCGTGCGCCAGCGCGTGCAGCCGGGCATAGGCGTCGCCGGCGGTGAGGATGTTTTCCCCTTCCAGCACCATGTGCGCCAGCGGAACCGTGCCGCCCGGTGCATCCATTTCCTTGCAAAAATACGTGAATGTGGCCAGGTCGTGCGCGAACAGTTCCACCGTGCGTCCTTCGGCCGCGATGGTCGAGCGCCAGGCGCAATCGACGTGGTCGAACAGCAGCAGCAAATCGATATCGGAAGTGGGCGTCTGCCGGCCCGTGGCAAACGAGCCGCCGATGATGGCCGCCACGGCCGTGGGATAGTGTTCCTGCACCAGCCGCTGGGCAATCGCGCGGATGGCGTCATAAGTGGGGATCGTCGTCAAAGCCAGTGCTCCATGCCGAAAAACGCTATCCTACCTGCAATATGCATGCGGCCGCCAGCCTGCTACACTGGCGCTCTCCGATCAAGGAACCAACATGGAATACGACTGCATCGTGGTGCCCTCGCCCGTGGGCGAGCTGACCCTGGTGGCGCGCGGCGCGGCCCTGGCCGCGATTTTATGGGAAAACGACAAGCCGAACCGCGTGCGCCTGGGCGACATGCGCGTCGATGACGGTTGCGCCGTGCTGCTGGAAACGGCGCGCCAACTGGGCGAGTATTTTGCCGGCACCCGCCAGCAATTCGACGTGCCGCTCGATTTTTCCGGCACGCCATTCCAGCAGGAAGTCTGGCGCGCGCTGCTGACGATACCGTACGGCCAGACGCGCAGCTATGGAGAGATCGCGCGCCAGATCGGCCGTCCCGCCGCCGTGCGCGCCGTGGGCGCCGCCAACGGCAAGAATCCCATTTCCATCATCGCCCCCTGCCACCGCGTCATCGGCGCCACGGGCGAGTTGACGGGCTTTGCGGGCGGCCTGCATGCCAAGGAAACCTTGTTGGCCCTGGAAGGCATCGCCTTGTCCAGCGACCGCGAAGCGCTGAAGATGGGCCACGCCCGCCGCCGTGCCGTGCACATCGATATGGCGCAAGGCTGTTTATTTTAGACAGCGGCATCGTTCCCCGTGTGGGATACTCACGCCCCCGTTCAAGCCACCACATCCTATGCCCTACCTTGTCATCCTGCTCTTTGTCGTTCTGTATTTACTGGCCACGTTCTTTTTCCACATCCCCGCCCTGGTCGCCCTCGTGTATGGCGTGCTGAGCCTGAGCTGCTTCGTCGCCTATGCGATCGACAAGTCGGCCGCCAAACAGGGGCGCTGGCGCACCTCGGAACGCACCCTGCTGCTGCTGGGACTGCTGTGCGGCTGGCCGGGCGCCGTGCTGGCCCAGCAATGGCTGCGCCACAAGTCCAGCAAGCGTTCGTTCCGCGTGCTGTTCTGGATCACGGTCGTCCTCAATATCGGCGCTTTCGTGTACTTCAGCATGCATTACGCGGCGCCCGATATCGGCACCGAGGTGGCGCCCATCGAGTTGTAGAACTGTCCCTGCCCTTTACTCGCCCAGCAAACGCAGCGATTCCAGCCAGTCCGCCTTCCATTCGCGCAGCAAGGGCTGCGTGGCGAACGCCTTTTTCAAGTGCGCCATCGGCACGCGGTGCACATCGTGCAAGCCGAACGCCAGCGTCACCGGATGCCACAGGTGGCTGTTCTTGCCACCGCGCGAATTCTTGCGCACGCGCGCGCCATCGTCGCCAAAGATGCCCACGCCACTGGCCATGCCTTTGTCCAGGTCGACCTTGCCCACGCCGGCAAAGGCAATCAAAATCTGTTCGCGCCCCAGGCCCTTCAGGGCGCTGGGCAAGACAAACGGCGCTGCATTGTCAGCTCCGGCTTCCGACTCGGCCGGCTGCGGGTGCTGCAACTCCTTGAGCAAACGCAACAGATCGCGCTCCTGGAAGTGCAAGCCGTCCACGGGCACGCGCAAACCCGGCGCCTTCAGTTCGATGGCGATATTGCCGGAGTCGCGCGTCAAGCGCAGCCACACGTCGTCCGCACCCGAAGCCAGGTGCTGCTTGTCCTCGATAAACACGACGGGCGCCGCATAGCGCGTCACGCCGTCATGGAACAGCTCGGCCCAGGCGTCGCTGTAATCGAGCCAGACATACGGCAAGCCACCCTGCTCCAGCAGGCGCGCCAGGGTCCACGGCGTGCCCGTTTGTTGCGCCAGCCAGGCACAGGCTTGGGTGGCGGTGGCGCGGTACGGCAAAGAAAGGGAAGTCATGGCAGTTCCGTCGATAAAAGTGGAGCGCAGTGTAGCAGACGCCGCCATCCTCCCCTTGGGCAGGCGCAGCGGGCGCGCTTTTTTTACGCGATGTGCTAGGCTGGAAACATCAGCACGTGCCACGGCCATTCCGGCCGCGTGGCACACCACCGCAAGGGGATGACCATGCATTCGAGCACCAACGCCGCCACCACGCCCGCCCCGCCACCGGAACGCGATTCGCCCACGCCGGCCAACGAAAGCCATGCCGAAGAAGCGCTGGATGAAGCGCTGAAGGAAAGCTTTCCTGCCAGCGATCCGATTGCCATTGCCATCCCCAAACCGGTCAGCAAGACGCCGGCCTGAGTCCCATGCGTTTCCTGACCGGTCAAGCGCTGTTCTGGAGCATCAGGCCGGTCAATCAGCACACGCCAGCAATTTAAACACGCGCACGTCCTGCATCATATTGTTCGCCTGCTCCTGCATGCTGGCCGCTGCCGCCGCTGCCTGTTCGACCAGGGCGGCATTCTGCTGGGTCACTGCATCCATCTGACTGATGGCCTGATTCACCTGTTTGATGCCGTCGCTTTGTTCGTGGCTGGCGACGGCGATTTCCCCCATGATGCCCGCCACCTGCTGCACAGAGGAGACGATTTTCTGCATCGTGCCGCCCGCTTCATCGGCCAGATTGCTGCCCAGCTCGACTTTTTCGACCGACTCGGCAATCAACTGCTTGATCTCTTTGGCGGCACTGGCGGAGCGTTGCGCCAGGGTGCGCACTTCCGCTGCGACTACCGCAAAACCGCGCCCCAGTTCACCGGCGCGCGCGGCTTCGACAGCCGCGTTCAGGGCCAGAATATTGGTCTGAAACGCTATGCCATCAATCACGGAAATGATCTCGACGATACGCTTCGAGCTGTCCTTGATGGACACCATGGTCGCGACGACACGGTCGACCACTTGCCCGCCCTGCAGCGCTACCGCTGAAGCCGACAAGACCAGTTGATTGGCTTGTTGGGCGTTTTCGGCAGTCTGCTGCACAGTGCTGGTTAACTCCCCCATCGCCGACGACGTTTGTTCCAGTGCACCGGCCTGTGCCTCCGTTCTGGCCGAGAGGTCCATATTTCCAGCAGCGATTTCCTGCGAGGCAGTCGAAATGGTTTCAGTACCGCTGCGCACGCGGCCCACCGTGTGACGCAGACTCTCATTCATGCTTTTCAGAGCACTCATCAATTCGCCCGGCTCATCGCGATAATCGGTCGCGATATGGCTACGCAGATCACCGGAAGCGACAATGCGGGCCACCTTCACGGCATCCTGCAGCGGTCTGGTAATACTCTTGCTGATGAGCACAGCCACCGCAATCCCCGTGCCCAGCGAGAGCAGCAGTGTCAGCAACAGCAAGCTGCTCGCTACCGTGATGCGCGCTGCCGAATCCGCTTCTATCGCCGACGCGCGTTGGGTGGTCATATCGACCAGTTGATTGATTGCCTGCAGATGCAGGGCGTAACTCATCGTCATTTTTTTCATCGCAACAGTAGCGCCAGCCTTATCCTGCGCTTCAATTGCGGGAACGAACTGTTGCAGTGCAACCGTATAGAAGGCCAGCGCCGGCGTATGTGACTTGTTCAGCAACAGTTCGGCGATATCGGCATCCAGTTTCGCGGCGTGCCAGAATGCATGGCGCTCATCGTAATCATGTTTGAGCGTTTTAAATCGTGCGATTAACTGCCCCTGTTCGGCACGATCCTCGGTCGCCATCAGCTGAAAACTGATCAGATAGGATTCCAGTATGTATTCTGGCGGTGGCAACACATCCGCAATCAGGTCCTTGCTTTGCACTATTTTCTGATACACCGGGCCGTTCACTTTCCATTCTTGCAGAGTCTTGAACGACCATAGGCCATAGAGGATGAAGCCGGCTGAAAAGATCACAATCAGCACAGCCAAACGGTGCGATAGTTTGAGTACGCGTAACATATGCATGATGTTTCCTTATATTAGCTGTGCTTGCCTCTGGTTCAGCTACGGAGTAACACTACCCTCGCATGTATGGCAGGCGATCATTCGAAGTCAGATTTCCTATTAAAACGTTATTCAATTTTTATAACAGGCAACTTATTTTACATCGAATTTATGCCAATTTAACGCGATTTTAATTAAAAATAACAAAAACAACAAAATACATAAATTTAGCCACGAATGATGGGAGATGTGCATCTCAGTGCGGCCCTACCGGCACGGCGACGCGTTCTGCCTTGGTCGCACAACAAAGCGATCCCTTCTTCAGCGCATACTTGTTCCTGTGGCTGCTTTCCGCACATCCGTGAACAAGCATAAAAAAAACCCGCCGGGCAGCGATGGTAAAACCATCGCGCCGGGCGGGGCCAGTCAAGCCGACACGCGCCTACTTCGGCGTGTCACGGTATTGCTCCGGCGTCGTGTCGCCATCGGCAATTTCATACCACATCGCATTGAGCACGGCGAACGTCGCCGCCAGCGGAAGACCCAGTATCCAGGCGAAATACCACATAATTAGTTCCTTTCCTTAATTCTTAGTAAGCGTGACCGCTGTCGTCCTGGATGGCTTTTGCATCAACCTTGCCCCACAGTACTTTATATACCCAGGTCGTGTACGCCACGATGAGGGGAATGAAGACGGCCGTGACGACCAGCATGATGAACAGGGTCATGTGGCTGGACGAGGAATCCCACACCGTCAGGCTGGCGCGCGGATCGATCGACGATGGCAGGATGAACGGAAACATGGCCGCGCCCACGCCGAGGATGATGCCGGCGATGGCAGCCGCGCTGGCCAGCAAGGCAGGTACTTCGCGGCGCGCGCGCAGGAAGGCGAACGCCAGCAGGGGACCCAGCAAGCCGAAGGCCGGAGCGATCCAGGTCCACGGATGGGCGGCAAAGTTAAGGAACCAGGCGCCCACGTGCACTTCCGCCGTTTTCAGCATGGGGTTCGACGGACCGTCGACCACCACCGTGCTGCTGATGCGGTAGCCATCGACCCACAGCCACAGGGCCACGCCGGCCAGCGCATACAGCAGCACGGTGGCAATCGCCGCCACGCTGCCGTAGCGGCGCGCACGCTCAGCCACGGCACCGTCCGTTTTCAGCTGCAGCCAGGTGGCGCCGTGCATCACCAGCATGGCCACCGAGACGAGGCCGCACAGTAAGGCGAACGGGTTGAGCAGCGCAAAGAACGTGCCATCATAGAAGATGTGCATGTCTGGCGAGAAACGGAACGGCACGCCCTGCAGCACGTTGCCGATCGCCACGCCGCAGATCAGGGCCGGCACGAAGCCGCCCACGAACAGGGCCGCATCCCAGCGGGCGCGCCAGCGCGGGTCTTCGCGCTTGCTGCGGAATTTGAAGGCCACGGGACGCACGATCAGCGCCACCAGGATGACGAACATGGCCAGGTAAAAGCCCGAGAACGAGACGGCGTACAGCTGCGGCCAGGCGGCAAAGATGGCGCCGCCGCCGAGGATCAGCCACACCTGGTTGCCTTCCCACACGGGACCGATACTGTTGATGATGACGCGGCGTTCCAGGTCCGTCTTGCCGGCGAACGGCAGCAAGATACCCGTGCCCAGGTCGAAGCCGTCGGTGATGGCAAAGCCGACCAGCAAGATGCCGATCAGCAGCCACCAGATCAGGCGCAGAGTTTCGTAAGAAATCATTTCATGCAAAATCATGGTCTGGCCCTCCTTAGGCGCGTTGAGTATGAATGGCTGCGGCCGCTGGCACGGGGCCCGGCACCGTCTCTTCCGGCCCCTTGCGGATGGCCTTGAGCATGAGCTTCATTTCGATAATCAACAGCACGGTGTAGATGGCGGCAAAGCCGGCAATCGTGATGAGCAAGGTGGTCGCGCCCAGGTTCGAGACCGCCACGGCCGTCGGCAGCACGCCTTCGATGACCCACGGCTGGCGGCCCACTTCGGCCACGATCCAGCCCGCTTCAATCGCCACCCACGGCAGCGGGATGGCGAACACGGCCAGCTTCAGCAGCCAGCGGTGCTTGTCCAGGGTGCGGCGCGTCGACAGGATGAAGAATGTGCCGGTGAGCAAGATAAAGAACATGCCCAGGCCCACCATCACGCGGAACGACCAGAACAAGGGCCCGACGGGCGGCACGGTGTCGAGCGCCGCCTTGCGGATCTGCTCGGGCGTGGCCTGGCGCGGATCGTCGACATAGCGTTTCAGCAACAAGGCATAGCCCATGGACTGGCCTTTCGACTCGAACACGTCCTTCGCCTCTTGCGGCACGGGCGCGCCCGGCGCCACGCCGCGGATGGTTTGCAGCGCGTCATACGCCTTGATGCCATCCTTGATCAGCAGCTCGCCACGGTCGACCAGTTGCTCGATGCCGGGAATTTCCGTCGTCAGCGAACGCGTGCCGATCAGGCCCATCACCATCGGGATATGCACGGCGTAATGCGTTTCGCGCGCTTTCGCGTCGGGGAAGCCGAAGGCCGTGAAGGCGGCGGGCGCCGGCTCCGTGGTCCACATGGCCTCAATCGCGGCCAGTTTCATCTTCTGGTGTTCGGACGACAGGTAGCCGCTTTCGTCGCCCAGCACCACCACCGACAGCGAGGCGGCCAGGCCGAACGAGGCGGCCACCGTCATCGAGCGCTTGGCCAGCTGCACGTGGCGGCCCTTCAGCAGATACCAGGCGGAAATACCCAGCACAAAAATCGACGCGGCCGTATAGCCGGCCGACACGGTGTGCACGAATTTCGCCTGTGCTACCGGGTTCGTCAGCACGGCGCCGAAATCCGTGATTTCCATGCGCATGGTCTGCGGATTGAAGGCCGCGCCGACGGGATTTTGCATCCAGCCGTTGGCGATCAGGATCCACAGGGCCGAGAAGTTCGAGCCGATGGCCACCAGCCAGGTGGTGACCAGGTGGCCCCGCTTCGACAGCTTGTCCCAGCCGAAGAAGAACAGGCCGACGAAGGTCGCTTCCAGGAAGAAGGCCATCAGTCCCTCGATGGCCAGCGGCGCACCGAAAATGTCGCCCACATAATGGCTGTAATAGCTCCAGTTCATGCCGAACTGGAATTCCATGACGATGCCCGTCGCCACACCCATGGCGAAGTTGATGCCGAACAAGACACCCCAAAATTTGGTCATGTCGCGCCAGATGGGGCGGTTCGTCATCACGTAAACCGTTTCCATGATGGCGAGGATCACTGACAGGCCTATCGTCAGCGGAACGAATATAAAGTGGTACAGAGCTGTCAGCGCGAACTGCAGTCTGGATAAAGCGACAATATCGAAGTCCATATGATTTCCTTGGTGTTTCCCTGCTGTAAGTGTAAACCTGGTATCTACATGCGGCTGTTCGATAGCTTCTGCTGCTGTAAGCTATCGGGCTGTGCCGCCCGCCCATCAATCTCCGCGCAAGCCGGCCAGCGCCGCCTCGAAGGCGGGTGTGCCCCGGCGCGCGTCACCGACGATGCGACCATCGCGCAGGCTGACCAGCCGGTCCGCCAGCGCCGCTTCGCGCCGCAAGTGGGTAGCGATCAGCAAGCTGCGTCCGTCGCTGCGCGCGCGCAGGCGCTGCAGGACGTCGATGGCCACCTGCGCATTGAGCGCTTCCGTCGCTTCGTCCAGCAGCCACAAGGTCGATTCGTGCAGGAACAGCCGCGCCAGCGCCAGGCGCCGCGCCTGGCCGCCCGACAAGCCCAGCCCCCCCTCGCCCAGCTGCGTGTCCAGGCCGCCCGCCAAGGCCCGCACTTCCTCGTCCAGGCCGGCCGATTGCAGCGCCGCCCACAGCTGCGCATCGCTGGCGGACGGGTCGGCCAGGCGCAGGTTGTCGCGCAGGCTGTCCTGGAACAATTCCGTCTTCTGGGTAAACAAACAGGCGCGCGGTGCGGCCACCGTTCCCGACAGCGGCGCCAGCTCGCGCGCGGCAAGGGCCAGCAGGGTGGACTTGCCCGCGCCGCTGGGGCCGATCAAGGCCACCCGCTCGCCATCGGCGATGTGCAGCGATACGTCATGCAAAATGGCGACCTGGCTGCCCGCATGCGCGGCGCTGACGTGTTCCAGGCGCAAGCCCGGTGCGGCATCAAAGGGCGGCAGCGCCACCTCATTGCCGTCAAGGCGCGGCGCCAGGCGGCGCATGGCCAGCAGCATGCGACCCGCTTCCAGCGCGCCACGGCGCAGCCCCGCAAACGGTTCCACGGCCGTCAGGGCGATCAGCAGGGCCAGCGCCGCCAGCGGCACGTTCAGCGCCTGCTGCTGCACCAGCGCGGCCACGGCCAGCAGCACCGCTGCCAGGGTCGCGCTGCCAGCCACGCCATACGCGGCGCCGGCCGCCGTCTCCAGGCGCAGCAGGGCGAAATCGGCTTGCGCCAGCGAGCGATCAATCTGTCCCAGCGCGGCACACTGGGCGTCGATGCGGCCCGCCATCACCAGATCCGTCTGACCGGCCACCAGGTCGATGGTGCCGGAACGCAATTTTTCGATGGCGCGCGAGCGCACGATGGCGGGACGGCGGGCACGCTGCGCCACGACCCAGCTGATACCGCCGCCGGCGACCAGCAGCCACGCGGCCAGGCCCAGGCCCAGCTGCCACTGCATCACGCCCAGCGCCACGCCGGCCAGCAAGGCCGCGCACAGTGCCGTAAAGGCAGGCACCAGCAAGCGCAAATACAGCGCTTCGAGCGCGTCGATATCGGCCGTCAGGCGAAACAGCAGCTTGGCGGGCTGGCGCAGCAAGCGGCTGGCCGCTTCCGGGCGCGACCAGCCGCGGAACAGCCGCACGCGGATGCTGGCCAGCGCGGCGAACGTGGCGTCGTGCGTGACGAGGCGTTCCGCATAGCGCGAACCCGTGCGGCCGATGGCCAGCAGGCGGATGCCGGCCGAGGGGCCGAACACGTCGAACAGCACAGCCGTGGAGGCATGCAGGCCGGCGATCGAGGTGGCGGTAATAAACCAGCCGGACAAGCCCAGCAAGGCCATGCCGGCCACCGCCGTCAGGGCCGCCAGCAAGGCGCCCCCGATCAGCTTGCCCGGCTGGGCCAGCAGCAATTGCCGCAGGACGGGGTTCGATATGAGGGAAGTTTTCATGCCGGCTGTTCCTGTTCCTGCTCCTGTGCCAGGGCTCGGGCATCGACCTGCACCGTGCGCTGCAGCCGGCCAGCCAGCACGGGGTCGTGCGTGGCGACGAGCATCGTCTTGCCCTTGGCCAATGCCAGCAAGGCGTCCGTCACGCGCGCCGCCGTTTCGCTGTCCAGGTGGGCCGTCGGCTCATCGACCAGCAGTAAGTCCGCATGCGGATGCAGGGCCACGCGGGCCAGGGCCAGGCGCACGGCTTCGCCGCCGGACAAGCCCTGGCCGCCATCGCTGAGCATGATGGCCGGCTGCGCCTGCGCCACGCAAGCCAGGTCGGCCAGGTGCAGCGCCTGCGTCACCTGCGCGGCGTTCGCGCCCGGCCGTCCCAGGGTCACGTTCTGGCTGACGGAGGCGGCAAACACGTGCGGACGCTGGCCCATCCAGGCCATGCGCTGGCGCAAGGTATTGACGGTGCTGTCGGTCAGGCGCACGCCGCCGATGCGGATCTCGCCATTGCTGGCGGGCAGCAAGCCGGCCAGCAGGGACAGCAAGGTGCTCTTGCCGGCGCCGCTGGCGCCCAGCAAGGCCACGTGCTCACCGGCGCGCACGGCCAGGTCGAAGCGCTCGAATACGGGCGCTTCGCCGGGATGGGCAAAGCGCAGTTGATGGATGTCGACGGCCGGTGGCGGCGCCACCGCCATGGCGGCGGCGGACACGGCAGCCGCTGCCACCCCGGCGCCAGGCAGGGGCACGCCCTCGCCCGCCAGGTCGTGCAGGCCGGCCAGGCCCGCTTCGCCGGCCGCCTTGTCGTGCCAGACGGCGGCCAGTTCGCGCAGGGGCTCGAAGAATGCGGGCGCCAGCAGCAGGATGAACAAGCCCTGCCCCAGGCTCAGTTCGCGGCCCCAGGTGCCGAAATTGATGCTGCCCAGCAAGGAGAAACCGATAAACGCCGCCACCATGGCCACGCCCAGCGCGGAAAACAGTTCCAGCACGGCGGACGACAAAAAGGCGATGCGCAGCACCACCATGGTGCGCCGGCGCACGGATTGCGACGCGGCGTCCAGCCGTTCCGCCGTGGCGTCGACGGCGTCGAGCGCGCGCAGGGTGGCCAGGCCGCGCAGGCGGTCCAGCAGGAAGGCGTTCATGCTGCCCATTTCCACCATCTGCCCGCGGCTGGCCGCTTGCGCGCCCATGCCCACCAGGGCCATGAAGACGGGAATCAGGGGGGCGGCGATAAGCAGGATCAAGGCGGCAATCCACGACAGCGGCGTCACGACGGCGAGGATCACGAGCGGCACGGTGAGCACTTTCCAGCGCGCCGGTTTGTAGCGCACCAGATACGGCACGATGGCTTCGGCCTGCTCGGCGATGACGCTGGCCGCCTGGCCCGACTGGGCGCGCTGGCGGTCCAGCGGCGAACGGTGAGCCAGCGCTTGCGCCACCTGGGCGCGCAAGGTGCTCAGATGGGCGCGCGCCGCCGCGTACATGCGCCGCGCACCCCACGCTTCGCCGCCGGCGCGCAGCACACCCAGCAGCAGCACGCCGGCGGCCGGCAGCAGGGCCGCGCGCCAGGGTGCACCGTCCAGCATGGCTTGCACGGCCCAGGCCAGCAAGGCCGCTTGTGGCAGCCACAACAAGGCGGCGCCACCTTGCGCCAGGCTGGCGGCGCGGGGAAGGATAAAGCGGGGCAAAGACAGTGGCGTGGTCGGCATCTCTATACTTTTTGAGTTTTCAGAATTTTCTGTAAATTCGATTTTTTGTATAATACTGCGAAACATGACATATATCAATTGACCCTGCGGGTGTGGCGTGAAAAAATTCAGATAATTATGAAAACTCAAAATATCCACATGACGCCGCTGATCCTGACCTTTGTCAGCCATTTCGGCGAGATGGGCAGCCGCTGGGGCTTTAACCGTACGGTGGGACAAGTGTACGCCTTGTTGTTTGTCGCGGAGCATCCTTTGCACGCGGACGAAATCGCGGAACACCTGAGTTTTTCACGCTCGAACGTGAGCATCGGCTTGAAGGAATTGCAGGGCTGGGGCTTGATCCGCCAGTCGCGCATCCCCGGCGACCGGCGCGAGTATTTTTCCTCGCTGGGCGATGTGTGGCAAATCTTCCGCGTGGTGGCCGCCGAACGCCGGCGCCGCGAAGTGGCGCCCACCCTGACGGTGCTGCGCGAATCGCTGCTGGCGCCGGCCACGGAACCCGTGGACCAGTATGCGCAGGAGCGCATGCGCGAAATGTATGAATTGGTCGACCTGGCCAACACCTGGTTCGACGACTTGCAGCGCCTGTCGCCCGAATCGATGGCGC
Source organism: Janthinobacterium sp. SUN073 (assembly GCF_030397665.1). Lineage (GTDB taxonomy): Bacteria > Pseudomonadota > Gammaproteobacteria > Burkholderiales > Burkholderiaceae_D > Janthinobacterium. Next base: position 277,193 of record NZ_JAPUBT010000004.1, read on the forward strand.
AACTGATGAAAATGGGCGCCAAGGTGCAAAAATTGCTCAACGCCAAGGACCGTCTGTTTGGCGTCAGCAACAACAACGACTGACGCACCCGCCTCCCCTCCCAAAGCCAAGGCGCCGCCAGCACAAACTGGGGCGCCTTGTCACGCCATTTCCCAACGTCATGTTGGCTATCGCTAGCACAGTCAAACATAGCCATATATGATGTTGTCAAGCGAACCAATAGAATTATTAAAATTGTATTAGTTTACATCAAGAGTAAGCTTTCATTTGCGTATTCGCTACGCGCAGGAAATAGTTAAAAGCAGCTAAAAATGATCAATGGGATGACTTCCCCGGCATGCAGGGACGCGCCCCGACACGATGAAGCGACTGTCTCAAGCACAAGGGGGTTTCATGAAAAGCGTAAAGATCATTGCCAGCAAGGCATCCATGCTGGCCGCAATAACTGTAATGGCAAGTGCGGCGCAAGCGGCCACCTGGGTGGATGTGGGTCCGGCCAGCGGTTTCGTCATCGCCGGCAGCACCGTCACGTATTCTCCATCGCCGGCAATGCAGGTGAAATATTATGACGATAATCTGGTGCCGCAGAGTCCTGCGGCCATCCAGGGCTATATCAATGGCGTGTTCGGCACCAGCCTGGGCGCCGCCGTCTCGTATTGCGACAACGCCACCTCGGGCTGCACCGCCGGCACCACGGCAGGCTTGAGCGGCGGCGTCAATTCCTTTACGAGCGCGGCCGCCTATGACTTCCTGGCCATCCACTTCGGCAAGGGCGAACTGGTGTTCCACTGGGCCGCACCCGTGGCCGCCGGCAGCACTTTCACGGTGGAGGGCCTGCCCAAGGATCTGAGCAACTACAGGGCCTTCATTTCCGCCGTGCCGGAACCTGAAACCTATGCCATGCTGCTCGCCGGCCTGGGCATGCTGGGCTTCCTGGCACGCCGCCGCCAGGGAGAGTAAGTCTCATCATCCGCCTCATCACGGCAGCGGCGCAGCAGCGCCCGCTGCCGCCCTCAATGCCAGCCGCATCTTTACGCCGCGCTTGCGGCGCCAGGCCCACTGTTTACACCATTTTTAGATCCCCCTCGCTATGCTCGACAGCATCAACTGCTGATCGACAAGGGAGAACTCATGCACGAACAACCGTTTCAGCCACGCGCGCGCAGCGTGATCCGCCAGCACTTGCCCGTGCGGGAACGGCTGCGTCTGGCCCGACTGGCCAACAGAAAAATCGTTTCGGTATGCTCGGCGCTGCTGTGTGCGGTGCCGCTGCTGTATTTGCTGAGCGTGGTGCTGTTTGCGCAGCCTTAGGGCCGCGTGCTGACAGACAGGAAGAGAGAAGATGGCGGCCGCATGGCGCAAGCCGTGGCCAGTATGAAACTGGTCCGCCCAGAGGGAATCGAACCCCCATTCACGGTTTAGAAGACCGTTGTCCTATCCGTTGAACGATGGGCGGAAAGGTGCAGTATTTTAATCCATGCGCGCCAGCAATGAAATGCCAGCGCGGAATAGAAAACGGGCTGTCATTTCTGACAGCCCGCTTATGACTTTGGTCGGAGTACAAGGATTCGAACCTTGGACCCCCTGGTCCCAAACCAGGTGCGCTACCGGGCTGCGCCACACTCCGAAGACAAGATAATAACGCCCCCAGCCAATTTCGTCAATTGCCATAGACGAATTAGATGGAAAAAACTATCGGCGCTTGCCTCTACACACCTACTTTATCGGCGATGCGGCGCGCCATGCTCTCGGCCAGCTCTTTATCTTTCGCCTCGACCATCACGCGGATCAACGGTTCGGTGCCCGATGCGCGGATCAGCACGCGGCCCGTGTCGCCCAGTTCGGCCTCGACCAATTCTTTCTCGGCCACCATGGCGGCATTTTTTTGCCAGTCGAAACCGGGCGCCACGCGCAGGTTGATCAGGGTTTGCGGGAACAGCACCAGTTCGGCCAGGCATTGCTGCAGGCTCTGGCCGCTGCGCTTGAGCGCGGACAATACCTGCAGCGCGGAAACGATGCCGTCGCCCGTCGTGTGGCGGTCCAGGCACAGCAGATGGCCGGAGCCCTCGCCACCCAGTATCCAGCCCTTTTCCTTCATGACTTCCAGCACGTAGCGGTCGCCCACCTTGGCGCGCGCAAAGCCGATGCCCTGCTGCTTGAACAGCACTTCCAGCGCCATGTTGGTCATCAGGGTGCCGACGGCGCCCGCCACGGGGCCCGTTGCCAGGCGGTCCTTGACCATGACGTACAACAACTCGTCGCCGTTATACAGTCGGCCCGTGGCATCGCACATGATCAGGCGGTCGGCGTCGCCATCGAGGGCGATGCCCAGGTCGGCGCCGTGCTCCACGACGGCTTCAGCCATGGCCTTGGGCGCGGTGGCGCCAAAGCCCGCATTGATATTGAAGCCATCGGGCTTGTTGCCGATGGCGATGACTTCCGCCCCCAGCTCATGGAACACGTGCGGCGCGATATGGTAGGCGGCGCCATGCGCGCAGTCGACGACGATCTTCAGGCCGCGCAAGTCCAGCTCGTTCGGAAAGGTGCTCTTGCAAAATTCGATGTAGCGGCCCTGGGCATCGTCCAGGCGCTTGGCGCGGCCCAGCTTGTCCGACGGTACGCAGGCCATGGGCTCGTCGAGCGCCGCTTCGATTTCCAGTTCCACGCTGTCGGGCAGCTTGGTGCCCTGGCTGGAAAAGAACTTGATGCCATTATCGTGATACGGATTGTGCGAGGCGGAAATGACAACACCGGCCGACAGGCGCAGCGCCCGCGTCAGGTAGGCGATCGCCGGCGTCGGCATGGGGCCGGCCAGCATCACATCCACGCCGGCGGCCGACAGGCCCGCTTCCAGCGCCGCTTCCAGCATGTAGCCGGAAATGCGCGTGTCCTTGCCGATCAGCACCGTCGGGCGTGCCTTGCCGCCTTGCGACTTGGCCAGCACCTTGCCGGCCGCATAGCCGAGGCGCATGACGAAATCGGGGGTGATCGGGGCCGTGCCCACCAGGCCGCGGATGCCATCGGTGCCAAAATATTTACGCGTCATCGTATTTCTCTTCTTGTTGTTTATGATAAATCTTACAGGCTCAGTGTGCCATGCGCCAGACCTTCAGCGCATCGACGGTTTCAGCTACATCATGCACACGGATAATTTCTGCACCTTGCGCTACCGCAGCAAGCGCACCGGCAACACTGCCGGCCAGGCGCTGCTCGACGGGACGCCCCGTGACGGCGCCGATCATCGACTTGCGCGACAGCCCGGCCAGCACGGGCAGGTCCAGCTCGCTGCGCAACTGGCGCGTGGCGCGCAGCAAGGCATAGTTTTGCTCCACCGTCTTGCCGAAACCAAAGCCAGGATCGACGCACAGGCGCTCGCGGGCGATGCCGGCCGCCGTCATGGTGTCGATGCGTTCGCGCAGGAAATCGATGACTTCGCGCACCACATCCTCGTACTGGGGCTGGGCTTGCATGGTTTCTGGCACGTTTTGCATGTGCATGATGCACAGCGCGCAGTCGCTGTCCTGTACAGCCTCGATGGCGCCCGGCGCGCGGAAACCGTTGATGTCGTTGATCATGTCGGCGCCCGCCAGGATGGCTTCGCGCATCACTTCGGGTTTATAGGTGTCGACGGAGAGGGGCTTGCCGCAGTCGCGCAAGCCATACAGCACGGGCATGACGCGCGCCAGCTCGTCCTGCAGCGGTAATGGCGGCGCGCCGGGGCGGCTCGATTCGCCGCCGATATCGATGATGTCGACGCCGTCGACTATCATCTGCTCGGCGCGCGAGAGGGCAAACTCCAGATGTTGATACTGGCCCGCATCGGAAAAGGAGTCGGGCGTGATGTTCAGGATGCCCATCACCAGCGCCTGCGTGCCGGACAGGTTGAAGCCGAAACGGCCGAATTGCAAATAGTGTCGCATGTGAATCTTTGTAGTCGTCAGGGAAAAACTGCTGCGGCAACGAAAAAGGGCAAGGATCGCTCCTTACCCTTCTCTGCATGCCACCTATCAAGCAGTGATCGCTATCAGGCTGGCGCCGTCACGTTTGGCGAAATGCCGCCCGTGCCGCTGTCACCGCCCGCATTGCGGCGTGGCGGAATGACTTTCGGCGGACGCGGCTCCAGGCCGGCCATGATGTCATTGATTTGCTCTGCATCAATGGTTTCCCATTCCAGCAAGGCTTTGGTCATCATTTCGACCTTGTCGCGGTTGCTTTCCAGCAAGGTACGCGCCAAAGCATATTGCTTGTCGAGAATGTTGCGGATTTCAGCATCGACCTTTTGCTGGGTCGCTTCCGAGATCGTCTTGGTGGCGCCACCGAAGAAACCTTCGTTTTCGCTGTCTTCGTAGACCATCACGCCCATGCTGTCGGACATGCCGAAGCGGGTCACCATGGAACGGGCCAGCTTGGTGGCACGCGAGAAGTCGTTCGACGCGCCCGTGGACATCTGTCCCACGAAAATCTCTTCGGCGATGCGGCCGCCAAACAGGATGGAAATTTCTTCCAGCATCTTGTCCTTGTAGGCGGACAAGTTATCGTGTTCCGGCAACTGCCAGGTCAGGCCCAGGGCCCAGCCGCGCGGCATGATCGTCACTTTGTGCACGGGATCGGCTTTTGGCAGCAGCTTGGCGACGACTGCGTGACCGGACTCATGGTAAGCCGTATTGCGGCGCTCTTCCTCGCGGATGATCATCGATTTACGCTCAGGACCCATGTAGATCTTGTCTTTCGCGTCTTCGAAGTCAGCCATTTCCACCAGGCGCTTGCTGCGGCGGGCGGCAAACAGGGCTGCCTCGTTGACCAGGTTGGCCAGGTCGGCGCCCGAGAAACCAGGAGTACCACGGGCCAGGATATCGGCTTTCACGTCGGTACTGATAGGTACTTTACGCATGTGCACGTTCAAGATCTGTTCGCGGCCGCGGATATCGGGCAAGCCGACGGAGACCTGGCGGTCAAAACGGCCCGGACGCAGCAAGGCTTTGTCGAGCACGTCGGCGCGGTTGGTGGCGGCCACGACGATCACGCCGGAGTTCGCTTCAAAACCGTCCATCTCGACCAGCAACTGGTTCAAGGTCTGTTCGCGCTCGTCATTGCCGCCGCCCATGCCAGCGCCGCGGTGACGACCGACAGCGTCGATCTCATCGATGAAGATGATGCACGGCGAATGCTTTTTCGCGTTTTCGAACATGTCACGCACGCGGGAGGCGCCCACGCCGACGAACATTTCCACGAAGTCGGAACCGGAAATCGAGAAGAACGGCACCTTGGCTTCGCCGGCGATGGCGCGCGCCAGCAGGGTTTTACCCGTGCCCGGAGGACCGACCATCAGCACGCCGCGGGGAATGCGGCCGCCCAGTTTCTGGAATTTGCTCGGGTCCTTGAGGAAGTCGACCACTTCGTTGACTTCTTCTTTCGCTTCGTCGCAACCGGCGACATCGGCGAAGGTGACGGTGTTGCTGGCTTCATCCATCATGCGCGCTTTCGACTTGCCGAACGAGAATGCCCCGCCCTTGCCGCCGCCTTGCATCTGACGCATGAAGAATACCCAGACGCCGATCAACAGCAGCATGGGGAACCAGGATACAAAAATAGTTTGCAGGAAAGACGCTTCCTCAGGCGGGCGCACATCGAAATGCACGCCATTGTCGCGCAGGTCGCCGATCAGGCCCTTGTCGAGGCTGGTGGCGGTGGTACGCACCTTGGTGTCGTCCATCAGCTTGGCGGTGATCGACGAACCTTCGATCACGACATCCTTGACACGCTTGGCTTTGACTTCATCCAGCAAATCGGAATAAGCGATGGCCTTGCTGCCGCCTGTGGCGCCATGACTGTCGAATTGCTTGAACAGCATGAACAACAGCAGCAATACGACTACCCAGATGGCAGATTTGGAAAACATGTTATTCACGAAGACTCCTTGGATGCAGTGCGCATCTCTTTACCAATAGCTAGAAACACGATTTTACTCGCAATAAGCGGGCCGTGCCAAAGCCCGCCGATCCGTGCGCGCGAAAAAACCGCGTTCACGCAAAAAAAATGCAGTATAAACAATTTAGGCTTTTATGCCATCAGACGCTACTGCACTTCTCGTTCCCATGTGCGGATTCCCGCTTAAATATCAAGGGCGGAATCATCTTCTTGCACGGCATTTTTCAGCGGATTCTTGAGACCACGCCCCATCAGGAAGATTTCTGACGATTTATCGCGGCTGGCCTTGGGCTTTTTCTGCACCACGACCTTGAATTCAGCGCGGAATTTCTCCACGATCTGGCTGAAACCCATGTCTTTGAAGCATTTCACCAGCAAGACGCCCGATGGCTTCAAATGCAATTGCGAAAATTCGATGGCCAGGTCGATCAGATGTTCCATGCGCGCGGCGTCCGCCGTGGCGATGCCCGACAGATTCGGCGCCATGTCCGACAGGACCACATCAACCTTGCGTCCTTGCAACACCACTTCCAGCTGGCGCAGCACGCGCGCTTCGCGGAAGTCGCCCTGGATGAAGTGGAAATCGGCGATCGGCTCCATTTCCAGCATGTCCAGGCCAATCAGGGTACCATTGACCCCGCCGCCGTCCTTGCCGGCCAGCTTGCGCCGCAGATACTGGGCCCAGCTGCCAGGAGTGCAACCAAGGTCGACAATTACCTGTCCATGCTTGATCAGTTTTTCGTCTTCATCGATTTCTTTGAGCTTGTATGCTGCCCGGGCGCGGTAGCCCTCTTTTTGCGCCAACTTCACATAAGGATCATTTATGTGGTCGTGCAACCAGTTTTTGTTTAATTTCTTCTTTGCCATTCGCGTAGAATACTGCTTTTAAGGGAATTACTAAATATTATTATGCTAAAACTTACACCCGTAGAGCGCAGCGCACTGCGCGCCGAAGCACACGCGCTGAAGCCTATCGTCATCATTGGCGAAGCGGGCTTGACACCTGCTGTACTCAAAGAGATCGACCTTGGCCTGGATTCGCACGGTCTGATTAAAGTCCGCGTGTTCGGCGACGACCGCGAAGCCCGCGTCGGAATGTACGATACGATTTGCGGCAATCTCGGCGCCGCCCCGGTACAACATATTGGCAAACTGCTGGTAATCTACCGTCCGAAAAAAGAAGTGGTTAAGGAGAAGGTCAGCGCCGGCAAAGGCATGCGCGAAGTGACCATCGTCAAGGCCAGCGCCAGCGGCACCAAGCGCCCTAGCGTGACGAAAGTCATGATCAAGGGCAATGAGCGCGTTACCGAAGGCGGTTCCATCAAGCGTGCCAAGCCACGTCAGAAAAGCGCCAAGAAAAGCGCACTGGGCAGCAAGTAAGCCTGTTCACCCGGCAACCGCAAGGCTGCCGGGCTTGAAACAAGAAGCGGAGCACGGGATATCCCTTGCTCCGCTTTTTTATTGCAATTGCGCTTGTCGGATTACGCGGCGCCAGGGCGCCGCTAATCCGACAAGCACGGCAGCGATTACTGCTGTTTCCAGATCAACACACCCGCCAGCAAGCTCTGCACGGCAAAGATCAGGGTCGACACGCCATGCAGCATGCCGAAGCGACTGCGCATGGCTTCGTCCATGATGCCGGATGAACCCTGCGCCTGCGCCTTGAGTTCGGCCATCAGCGGCGAAATACCGAAGTGACTGAGCAGCGCACACACCAGCATCGACAACACCAGCGCCCCCAGGAGACGGCGGCGCTTGAGTTCCAGGGCGCCAGCGCCCCATTGCAGCAAGGCCAGCAGTATCAAAGCACAGGCGATCGACAGCCAGGCCTCGGCACGGAACATGCTGCCGGCGATGTTGCCTGCCAGCACGCGGTCGCTGAGGGTACCGAACAAGGTGGGCGCCACGATGAAGCCGATGGTCCACAGGCTGCCGGCCCACAGGGTGGCAACCAGGAAGCGCACGCGGGCGAGCATCAGATGTACAGTACTTCCAGGATTTCGTATTCGCGCGGGCCGGACGGCGCCTGCACTTCCACCACGTCACCGGCGTACTTGCCGATCAGCGCGCGGGCGATCGGGGACGTCACGGAGACTTTGTTCTTTTTCAAGTCGGCTTCATCGAGGCCGACGATCTGGTAGGTGACTTTCTGGCCCGATTCCAGGTCTTCCAGGTTCACGGTCGAGGCAAATACCACGCGGCCTTCCGCGTCGAGCGCGGTCGGGTCGATGATTTGCGCTGCGCCCAGCTTGCCTTCGAGCTCGGCAATGCGGCCTTCGACGAAGGCCTGGCGTTCCTTGGCGGCATCGTACTCGGCGTTTTCCGACAAATCTCCGTGCGAACGCGCTTCGGCGATCGCATCGATGACGATGCGGCGTTCCTTGGTCTTCAAGTGATGCAGCTCTTCCTTCAGAAGTTCTGCGCCGTATTTGGTCAATGGGACTGAGGTCATGTTATCTCTACTATCTGCTAGTTATCGGTGCCGTTGTCCGTGTTTTGTCACGGTTAACGGACTTACCAAGTGAAAACCACAGAGGCCGCGCGCTGCTCTGCACGGAACTCTGTGGTTGATAAGCATGCAGTGTACCGCCTAACGGCGGCCACTGCAAACGCACTTAGTTCAAGGTCTTGTGCAGACCTTGCAAATCGTACACACGCAACTCATCGAGGTGACGGATGCCTTCGACGGCCGCTTCCGCGCCCGCGATGGTGGTGTAGGTCGTCACGCGCGACGCCAGGGCCGACGTGCGGATGGCCCGCGAATCGACGATGGCGCTGCGTTTTTCTTCCACGGTGTTGATCACCAACACGATTTCATGGTTCTTGATCATGTCGACGATGTGCGGACGGCCTTCGATCACCTTGTTCACTGGCGTGACGGCGATGCCGGCAGCAGCGATCACGGCGGCGGTACCCTTGGTGGCGACCACGGTAAAACCGGACTCGACCAGGTCACGCGCCACTTGCACGGCGCGCGGCTTGTCCGACGCTTTCACGCTGATGAAGACCTTGCCCGATTTTGGCAGGTTCACGCCGGCGCCCAGTTGCGATTTCACAAACGCTTCGCCGAAGGTCAGGCCCACGCCCATGACTTCACCCGTCGATTTCATTTCAGGGCCCAGGATGGTGTCCACGCCCGGGAACTTGACGAACGGGAACACGGCTTCCTTGACGCTGAAGTATGGCGGCACGACTTCCTGCGTGATGCCTTGCGAGGCCAGCGACTGGCCGACCATGCAGCGCGCGGCGATCTTCGCCAGTTGCAGACCGGTGGCTTTCGAGACGAAAGGCACGGTGCGCGAAGCACGCGGATTGACTTCCAGCACGAAGACGACGTCTTTCATTTCGCCATCGATCTCTTGCTTCTGGATGGCGAACTGCACGTTCATCAGGCCGACCACGTTCAAGCCCTTGGCCATCAGCGCCGTCTGGCGCTTCAGTTCATCGATGGTTTCTTGCGACAGCGAGTATGGTGGCAAGGAGCAAGCCGAGTCGCCCGAGTGGACGCCAGCCTGTTCGATGTGTTCCATCACGCCGCCGATGAACGTCGTTTCGCCGTCGGAGATGCAATCGACGTCGCACTCGATGGCGTCGTTCAGGAAGCGGTCCAGCAGCACCGGCGAATCGTGCGAAACCTTGACGGCTTCGCGCATGTAGCGCTCGAGGTCGCGTTGCTCATGGACGATTTCCATGGCGCGACCGCCCAGCACGTACGATGGACGCACGACCAGCGGGTAGCCGATTTCCTGCGCCAGCGCCAGAGCGTCGGCTTCGGTGCGCGCGGTGCGGTTAGGCGGCTGGCGCAGTTCCAGCTTGTGCAGCAGTTGCTGGAAACGCTCGCGGTCTTCGGCCGCATCGATCATGTCGGGCGAGGTGCCGATGATGGGCACGCCATTCGCTTCCAGGTCCAGCGCCAGTTTTAATGGTGTCTGGCCGCCGTACTGCACGATCACGCCCACCGGTTTTTCGATGGCGACGATTTCCAGCACGTCTTCCAAGGTCAGGGACTCGAAGTACAGACGGTCCGAGGTATCGTAGTCGGTCGAAACCGTTTCTGGATTGCAATTGACCATGATGGTTTCGTAGCCATCTTCGCGCATGGCGAGGGCCGCGTGGACACAGCAATAGTCAAACTCGATACCCTGGCCGATGCGGTTCGGGCCACCGCCCAGCACCATGATCTTTTTCTTGTCGGTCGGATTCGATTCGCACTCTTCGTCGTACGTGGAATACATGTACGCCGTGTCGGTCGAAAATTCCGCCGCGCAGGTATCGACGCGCTTGTAGACGGGACGGATGTTCAGCGCATGGCGCTGCAGGCGCACGGCCGTGTCGGTCGTCTGCAACAAAAAGCCCAGGCGGCGGTCCGAGAAGCCCTTCTGTTTCAACTTGTACAGGGTGTTCTTGTCCAGGTTGTCCAGCTTCTGCGTATCGAGCCACAGTTCCAGGTCGACGATTTCCTTGATCTGGATCAGGAACCATGGGTCGATCTTGGTCAGGTTGTGCACTTCTTCCAAAGTAAAACCTTGGGCAAACGCATCGCCCACGTACCAGATGCGCTCAGGACCAGGCTCGCCCAGTTCTTCTTCGATCTTTTCGCGGTCCTTGGTTTTCTCGTTCATGCCGTCCACGCCCACTTCCAGGCCGCGCAAGGCTTTCTGGAACGATTCCTGGAAGGTACGGCCGATGGCCATCACTTCGCCGACGGATTTCATCTGCGTCGTCAAGTGGTGGTCGGCGGTCGGGAACTTCTCGAACGTGAAACGGGGGATCTTCGTGACGACGTAATCGATCGACGGTTCGAACGAGGCCGGCGTGGCGCCGCCCGTGATTTCATTGCGCAGCTCGTCCAGGGTGTAACCGACGGCCAGCTTGGCGGCGATTTTTGCAATCGGGAAACCCGTGGCTTTCGATGCCAGCGCCGACGAACGCGATACGCGCGGGTTCATCTCGATGACGATCATGCGGCCATCGACGGGGTTGATCGAGAATTGCACGTTCGAGCCACCGGTGTCGACGCCGATCTCGCGCAGCACTGCCAGGCTGGCATTGCGCATGATCTGGTATTCCTTGTCCGTCAGGGTTTGCGCCGGCGCAACGGTAATCGAGTCACCCGTGTGCACGCCCATCGGGTCGAGGTTTTCGATCGAGCAGATGATGATGCAGTTGTCCGCCTTGTCGCGTACCACTTCCATCTCGTACTCTTTCCAGCCCAGCAACGATTCTTCGATCAGCAACTCTTTCGTCGGCGAGGCTTCCAGGCCGCGCTTGCAGATGGTTTCGAATTCTTCTTCGTTGTAGGCGATACCGCCGCCGGAGCCGCCCATGGTGAACGATGGACGGATGATGGTCGGGAAACCCAGGGTGCGCTGCACGGCCCACGATTCTTCCATCGAGTGCGCCACGCCGGAACGGGCCGAACCGAGGCCGATCTTGGTCATCGCGTCCTTGAACTTGGAACGGTCTTCCGCCTTGTCGATGGCTTCCGGCGAGGCGCCGATCAGCTCGACGTTGTATTTCGCCAGCACGCCATTGTTGAACAGGTCCAGCGCGCAGTTCAGCGCCGTCTGGCCACCCATCGTCGGCAGGATGGCGTCAGGACGCTCCTTGGCGATGATGCGTTCAACGACCGACCAGGTGATCGGTTCGATGTACGTCACGTCGGCCATTTCCGGGTCCGTCATGATGGTCGCTGGATTGCTGTTGACCAGGATGACTTTGTAGCCCTCTTCGCGCAGGGCCTTGCACGCTTGCGCGCCGGAATAATCGAATTCGCAGGCCTGGCCGATCACGATCGGGCCAGCGCCAATAATCAGAATACTTTTGATATCTAAACGTTTAGGCATTTTTCTTTTTCTCCTCCGCAGCCATCAAGTTGATGAAGCGGTCAAACAGGTAAGCAACATCCATCGGGCCCGGCGACGCTTCAGGGTGGCCCTGGAAGCAGAAGGCCGGCTTGTCCGTGCGGGCAAAGCCCTGCAGGGAGCCGTCGAACAGCGATTCATGGGTCACGCGGCAATTCGCGGGCAGAGTTGCCGCGTCGACTGCGAAACCGTGGTTTTGCGAGGTAATCAAGACCTGTTTCGTTTCCAGGTCTTGCACCGGGTGGTTCGCGCCGTGGTGGCCGAACTTCATCTTCAGCGTTTTCGCGCCGGAAGCGAGCGCCATGATCTGGTGACCGAGGCAGATGCCGAAGGTCGGGATGCCCTTTTCGATCAGTTCCTTGGTCGCGGCAATCGCGTAGTCGCACGGTTCCGGGTCGCCGGGGCCGTTCGACAGGAAGATGCCGTCCGGATTCAGTGCCAGGGCGTCGGCTGCGGTGGCTTGCGCCGGCAGCACGGTGACTTTGCAGCCGCGCGACGTCAGCATGCGCAGGATGTTGCGCTTGACGCCGTAGTCGAAGGCGACCACGTGGTATTTCGCGTCCGCGTCAGCCAGTTGGCCGTAGCCTTCGCCCAGGGTCCATTCCGTTTCGCGGTACTCGTAGGCGGCCTTGCTTGATACCACCTTGGCCAGGTCCATGCCGGACAGGCCGGGGAAGGAGCGGGCCAGTTCCAGCGCCTGCGCGGCGGATGGCTCATTGCCTTGCGTGCCGACCAGGATGGCGCCGCCCTGCGCACCTTTTTCACGCAGGATGCGCGTGAGCTTGCGTGTATCGATGCCGGCGATGGCGACGATATTTTCAGCTTTCAGGTAATCGGACAGGGAGAGCGTGGAACGGAAATTGGATGCCAGCAATGGCAGATCGCGGATGATGAGGCCAGCGGCGTGAACCTTGGAAGATTCGACGTCTTCCGGGTTGACGCCCGTATTGCCGATATGCGGATAGGTCAGGGTGACCATCTGGCGGCAATAGCTTGGGTCGGTAAGGATTTCCTGATACCCGGTCATCGAGGTGTTGAAAACAACCTCGCCCGTGGTATGACCGGCGGCACCGATCGAAAAACCTTTAAAGATCGTTCCATCAGCAAGCGCTAATATGGCTGGAACGGCAGGGCCAGAAAAAAATGGCGGCAAGGGCAACTCCTGATAAAGTTACCGTAGCTGCGCCACGTCAGACCGACCGCCTAGATACCCGAGCCAGATGCACTCAGGGTGTTTCAACGGTCATTTTGAATGAGGGGATGGGTAGTCGCTACGGTATATGTGTGATTGGCTAAACCTTTGAATTATAACCAAAAGGAAGCTTTTCCACAAGGAAGAAAATACAGAAGGCCCGGCATTTTTTTGCGCAGCAGCATAAATCCTGCGCCCCATGAAAAAGCCGCCCGGCTTGCGCGGGGCGGCTGGTTCATTCTTCTGAAGATGCAATTGCGGTTATTACTTAAATCACAGTTGACGTCGCAACACCTGGCAAAACCGTAGCGAGCGGATGTGATTTGTGGCCGAGAAGCGCAACCGTACTAAAGTACGGTGAGCATCGCCGGCCGCAAAGCGCGCCGCGCAGTAGGTTTGGCCAAGTGTCCATCACACCAAAGCGGCGATACCCGCTTTGGCGATTTGCGCATCTTCCGCGGACTTCACGCCCGAGACGCCGACGGCGCCCACGTAGTGACCATCAAACACGATGGGCACGCCGCCTTCGAGCAAGCCGTCGATTTCCGGCGCGCTCAGGAACGATACGCGGCCGCCATTGATCATCTCTTCATAGATGCGCGATTCGCGGCGACCCAGTGCGGCCGTCTTGGCTTTCGATGGGGCGATGTGCGACGAGATCGGCGCCACGCCATCCATGCGCTGCAGCCACAGCAGGTGGCCGCCGTCATCGACGATGGCGATCGCGACCGCCCAGTTATTCTTGACCGCTTCCGCTTCGGCGGCGGCAGCGATTTTCTTTACGTCGTCCAGGGTCAAAATCGGTTTCGATTGCATGGTGCATCCTTGTTATGTTGAATCAAAATTGTATACGAAATGCGCAGCAGCGCGATCGATTACTGATCGCTTACTGCTCGCGTTTGGCTTTCAGCTTTTGCTTGAGCTGCGCCATGACGGCAAACGTCGCCTGCTCGCCCGCCAGGATGGCCTGGTTGCGGCTGTTGAAATCGTTGCCCTTCATGGTGCCCAGGCTGGGCTGGATCACCACGTCCGCATCCTTCAGTTCGAACTGGTTGATGCGCTGGCCCATGATGGCAAACGTCTGCATCAGCACTTCCATCGAGCTGATGGCCTTTTGCGTATCCGTTTGCGACGAGATATTCACGGCGATGATGAAATCGGCGCCCATGTCGCGCGCAAAGCGCACGGGCACGGGAGCGACGAGGCCGCCATCGACATAGGTGTGGCCGGCAATGGTTACAGGCTGGAACACGCCCGGCACGGCCGACGAGGCGCGCACGGCCATGCCGGTGTTGCCACGCTGGAACAGGATCGGCTGGCCATTTTTCAAATCGGTCGCCACCACGCCAAACGGAATCTTCAGCTTTTCCAGCGGCACGCCGCCGATAGCCTTGTTGACATAGCTTTGCAGCGCTTCGCCTTTCAGCACGCCGGACGACTTGCCGAACAGGGGCAAGGCCCAGTCGGAAATGGCCGCCTCGTCCATGTCGAAGGCCATCTTTTGCAGGGCAAAGCCGGAGTTGCCCGCCGCATACAGGGCGCCCACCACGCTGCCGGCGCTGGTGCCGGTGACGATGTCGGCGTGAATGCCCTGCGATTCGAGCGCCTTGATCACGCCGATATGCGCGAAGCCGCGCGCCGCGCCACCACCCAGCGCCAGGCCGATCTTGATCTTGCGCGGCGTGACGACGATGGGTTCCGGTGGCGTCAATACTTGTATGGGTTTCGGGGCGGTGGTATCGCAGCCGGCCAGCGCAAAGGCGGCCAGGGCAAGCAGGGTCAGGCGTTTAGGGAACATGGTGGAGAGTGAGAACCGCGCGCGGCAGTGGTAACAAAGGAGAGCCGATTGTAGCGCAAGCGGGGCCGCTGGCACTGAAGGCAGTCTTAAATGTTTATGGTGACAAGGTTCGTGCGCCCCTGCCCTGCTGCTAGACTGGCACCTGCTCTTTACTCTCAATCAAACATGTCCGACGATTTGCAATTTGCCGACAGCCGCGCCTTGAGCGCCCCTTTTTCACAGCAGCTGGCCAGCCACCCCGGCGACGGCGCCCTCGCCTGGCTGACCGCCATCCTTGCCACACAGGCGCCCGCGCTGCGCTCGTCGAACGCCATCCTGCTGGCCTACACGGGCAATCCGGCCGCCATCGACTGGATCGACGCGAATATCGGCTCGCCTGTGGCAGGAGCATGGGGTGTGGCGGCGGCCCTGCTGGGCACGCCCTGGCCGCGCATCTTTGACTGGCTGCAGCGCGGCGGCCCGCACCGGCTGATGGCACTCGATACCCTGTGCGCGTATCGCAAGCCGGCCGTCAACATGTCGCCGCTGGAACAGATCGCCGCGCCTGTACTGCCGCAAGCGCCCGCGCGCGCCGACCTCGACGCCGCGCTGGCCGCCTGCCTGGCAGCGTCAGCCACGCCACGCATCCAGGCAGCCGCCAACTCGATTAACATGCATGTGGACGACATCCTGCGCGGCGGCCCACGCGGCGTGGCCGTGGCCGACTTGCCGTGCCTGTACCTCGATCCGACACCGTTCAAGGATGCGCCCGCCATCATGGAACAGCACGAGTCGGTAGTGGGCGGCATGCGGCAAAACCTGCAGAACCTGCTCAAGGGCATCTTGTGAACAGACCAGCCCTGGTGGCCATCGACTTGAGCGATATCAACTCGCCGCGCCAGTTGCATGCGGCGCTGGCCTCCGCGCTGGGTTTCCCTTCCTTCTACGGCATGAACTGGGATGCCTTCTGGGATGCCATCACGGGCTTGGTGCACATGCCGCAACAGCTGGAACTGCGCGGCTGGCAAGCCTTCGCCGCACGCCTGCCCGCCGAGGCGGCCATCCTGCAACGCATCCTGGCGCGCATGGCGCAGGAAATGCCGGCCCAGGCGGCGCACGTGCGCCATACCTGAGCCTGCGACATTGTCTATTTCGAATATCCCTGCTCATTGAACTGCCCCGCGTCCAAGGTTGCCCAGGCATGCCGGATGCCCCACCACATCAGATAGGCATTGCCGCCGCCGCGCGCGCGGAACCACGGTTTCACGGGGTCAATCGGACGCACCTTGGCCGGCGGCAATATCAGCACGCCGGTCGTCTGGCCGACGTCGCTGGTGCCCGCCACCAGCACGTTCTGGCCAAAGTGATTCGCCTGCGCGATGCCCAGCGCCACATTCGTCAAGGCGGTGGCGGCGCCCATCTCGCCCAGCAAGGCAGGCGTATTGAAGGTCTGCTGGAGAAAATCGAAGGCTGGCAGCTCCGTCGTCAAGGTTTGCGCCAGGTGGCCGATGCGGTCCGATGAAGCCGGATGCGCATTGTGCGCGTCATGGATCACATAGCCGATATCTACCTCGCTCTTGCGCCCATTGCCTGCAGCCTGCGCCAGCGTCGCCTGCCACGCCTGCACCGTCGGCGGCGGCAAGCCCTTCTGCGCCGCAAAGGCGCTGACCTGCTGCGTGGCCGGATAAGCTATCCACGCCAGCGCATCACGCTCCGTCTTGTAATGGGGTCCTGCCAGTACCAGCAAGACCATGTTTTCATTGATCTGTTCATCTTTCGGAAAACTGGGCGCATCCCAGCTCATCACCCACACCGTTTCACTCGGATGCGCCTGCAGATAATCAAGGGCGGCCGCCAGGGAAATAAACCCGGCATTCGCGCCGCCGGCTGTGACGCGCACGTCAGGCGGGGTGGACTTGCTCCAGGAGTTGGGGAAACTTGGATTCCCGATGGAAAAAGTACTTGTAATTTGCTTGCGCAAGTCTTCCCCAGCAAGAAGAGGATCAAACCGCTCTGCAGGCAAAGCGTACTCAACATGGATACCCGCCAGTTCATTCCAGCCTTTTTTGTGTTTGAAGTCGTGGGCGTTATAAAAATAGGTGGGATTGGAAAAATACATGCCATGAAACTTGGTAATTATCTGCTGGACATATTTTCCGTGAAAGTTCACAAAAGTACCTTTTCCATCATTTGACGAAGCTATGCCAGACACAGATCTGACCTCAGAGAAAATAGCTGGGTATTGTTCTACCATGTCGTCTTTCTTATTTGGCCTTACTTTCCCAAGGGTCCATAGCAGTTGCCATTCGGTTGGATAATCCTGACGCTGATGCGGATTTAGCCATTGCACGCCCACCACTTGCGCCATGAAGGGCTGGACAATCATTTTTTCATTCTCACGGCCATCTCTGCTCACCGGATGCGTCACGCATGCCGACAAAGCCAAGCTTGCCAGCAGTGCCGCCAAGTTGCGAAAGGAAAAGAGAAGGTTCATTTTTCACCCTGGTCAGTTCATCGAAAACGCCATCTGGCGCGCCATTCCCATCGTCTACTTTGAATATCCCTGCTCATTGAACTGTCCCGCATCCAGCGTGGCCCAGGCATGCCGGATGCCCCACCACATCAGATAGGCATTGCCGCCGCCGCGCGCGCGGAACCACGGTTTCACGGGGTCGATGGGGCGCACCTTGGCCGGCGGCAAGATCAACACGCCGGTCGTCTGGCCGGCGTCGCTGGTGCCCGCCACCAGCACATTCTGGCCAAAGTGATTCGCCTGCGCGATGCCCAGCGCCACGTTGGTCAAGGCGGTGGCGGCGCCCATTTCGCCCAGCAGCGCCGGGGTGTTGAAGGTTTGCTGGAGAAAATCGAAGGCCGGCAGCTCCGTCGTCAAGGTTTGCGCCAGGTAGCCGATGCGATCCGACGAGACCGGATGCGCATTGTTTGCGTCATGGATCACATAGCCGATCTCGGCATCGGTCTTGCGCCCATTCGCGGCCGCCTGCGCCAGCGTCGCCTGCCACGCCTGCACCGTCGGCGGCGGCAAGCCCTTCTGCGCCGTAAAGGCACTCACCTGCTGCGTCACCGGATAGCCTATCCACGCCAGCGCATCGCGCTCCGTCTTGTAATGGGGGCCAGCCAGCACCAGCAAGACCATGTTTTCATTGATCTGCTCGTCTTTTGGAAAACTGGGCGCATCCCAGCTCATCACCCACACCGTTTCCTTAGGATGCGCCTGCAGATAATCGAGCGCGGCCGCCAGGGAAATGAAACCGGCCTGCGCGCCACCGGCCGTCACGCGCACGTCGGGCGGGGTGGACTTGGTCCAGGAGTTGGGGAAACTTGGATTGCCGATGGAAAAAGTATCGATGATTTCCTCGCGCAGGACATCACCAGCCTGGATGGGATCAAGCCGTTCTGCAGGCACCGCATATTCGACATGGATACCCGCCAGTTCATTCCAGCCTTTTTTGTGTTTAAAATCGTGGGCGTTATAAAAATAGGTGGGGTTGGAAAAATACATGCCATGAAATCTTGCGATCATTTGGATTACATATTTACGATGATAGCCTTTGAAAGTACCTGTCAATTTATTTGATGATGCTATATCAGACACATATTTTAGTTCAGAAAATTTCTCTGGATATAGCTCCAACATATCATCTCTCTTATTCGGCCGCACCTTCCCCATAGCCCATAATAATTGCCACTCTGTTGAATAATCCTGACGCTGAAGCGGATTCAACCATTGCAGCCCTACAACTTGTGCAATGAACGGCTTGCCGACATCAGTCGTGTCAACTTTATTTTTATCTGCATTCAATTCCGGATTGACGGCACACGAAGATAGCCCTATCGACGCCATGATTGCAGCCAAAGAAGTCACTACAGAATTTTTAGCCATAGCATCAGCCTTTAATTTTGTTTGTAAAATTTCAAATCACCTATTTTCGCGCAGACTCTTAATTTTTTCTGGCATTGAGCCCTCTGCCGACTTACTCCACTCCAAAACAGCAACCTCTTTGTATTTCCCTTTTTTAATGTATCTATCCAACAATATAAGTTCCTCATCAATCTCGAAATACTCAAGAAACCGCCAATCCGCCATGGTCCTCAACTCCCGCAAATCCGTTTCCAACAGATGGCAGCAGCCCACGGCCACGTCATACGCCAGCGCCTTTCTGGAATGCTCGCTATTGGTCAGGATGGTGGAGTGATCGGTGGCATAGGTGCCCACGTTGCCAGCCAGGCCGGCCTGGATTTTCCGCTGGCGCCATGCCGTGTATTGCGCGCTCGCCGTCTCGGGATGGTCTTCTTCCGTGACGTGTTTGCCTTTCTCGACCTTGCCTTCGCGCTTGGCCATCATGCGCAGGGAGGCGTGGTACTCGTATTGCAGTGCCGCTTCGCTCTCTTCGTTGCCGCGCGCCGCATCGGTTCGCTGTTTTTCGCCATGCAGGCCGCCACGCGGTATCTCCAGCTCGCGCTCGCCATGGAACGGGTCGCCCTGCGGATGGGCCGCATCCTTGTTGCGATCCCAGCCATGCGGATGCAGTCCCATATCGAAACTGGGGCAGATAGCGCCAAACAACTTCGCCTGCGGGAAGAAGGTCTCCGGCAGGTCGGGCGCTTCCAGCGGGATTTTCCAGTACTTGTCGGGCGAGGCATTGATACGCTTGCGCATCAATGCGGTGGCCACGATGGCGATGGGCGCAAACGCCACGGTGAGTATCTGGAACAGCCAGTTCTCTTGCGCTTCCAGGCCCTTGGCCACGCTATACGTGGAAATCATGGAAGGCGGATTCCAGAAATGGTCGCTGCCAAAATCAATGGCAGGACGATGATCGCCCCAGTAGTCGTACGCGCCTTTTACGCCGACGGGAAAACCTTCGGCAAACACGCGCTGGGTAAATATTCCCTCGCCGCCTGCCCTGGCGATTTCACCCGGGTCGAGCTTGCCCTGGCGGTCTTTCTTTGGCAGGCCATTCTTGTTCAGCACAGGGCACGGCTACGCGCCGCACCCGTCTGGCGACCCGTGCTGCCATCGGCCGTCTTCAGGTTCGACGACGTCCAGTTCTCCGCCAATGTGGGGATTGTGGCAGTCGCTGCTGACGATACCCAGTGCACCGGCGACGCCGGGATAGCGCGCAGCGAACTCCTGCTGATGCGTACGCAGCATGCCCAGTTCGAGTTCATAGTACTTCAGCAACGATTCCATGCTGGCAGCTCCAAAGCAGGGCGGGCGACACAGGTCGCCAGACGGAATCCGCATTATTCAATATCGCCGGAAAAGTAAGTTGCGCAGGAACAATAAGTCGAGCTGCGGCATGGCAGCTGCATCGTTCCCTGCCGAAATATGCTTGACAGCCCGGCCCCACTTCCCTTACATTAAGTGCATGTCCTCCTTCAAACATTCCTCCCCTTCCCTGCTGTCGCTATCGCGACTACTGCTAGCACGCGCATAAGTTTGCCGCATTGCTTCGCCTGGCCACACGCCGGCGTGTTTCAAAAACCCTGGAAGGTTTGATGATGTTTGCACCATCCCCCGCTACACCCGTAACTTCTGACGCGACCGCCACCGCTGGCGCCGTTGCCCTGTTTTGCCTGCTAAAACTACCGACCGCTTGCCTGGCCTAGTGTTGCGTGGCCGCCCGGCAAGCTTGCGCCACAACCATTGATTTCCCCCTATCTTCAGGAGTACCCGATCATGATGTTGCAAAACCCAGCTTCCAAATACCGCGCTTTTCCTCCCGTCAAATTGACCGACCGTCAATGGCCGAACCAGATCATCAGCAAACCGCCGATCTGGATGAGCACCGACTTGCGCGACGGCAACCAGTCCTTGATCGAGCCGATGAGCGCGGAAAAGAAGCTGCGCTTCTTCGAGATGCTGATCGCCATCGGTCTGAAGGAAATCGAAGTGGGTTTCCCATCGGCATCGCAGACGGATTTCGACTTCGTGCGCAAACTCGTCGATGAAGGCCGCATCCCGGACGACGTCACCATCATCGTGCTGACCCAGTCGCGTGAAGAATTGATACGCCGCACGGTCGAATCGGTGGTCGGCGCCAAGCGCGCCATCGTGCACCTGTACAACTCTGTGGCGCCTGTGTTCCGCAAGGTCGTGTTCGGCATGTCGCGCGAAGAAATCACGCAGATCGCCACCACCGGCACCACCCTGGTCAAACAGCTGGTGGCGCAGCATCCGCAAACGGAATGGGGCTTTGAATACACGCCGGAATCGTTTTCCACCACGGAACTCGATTTCTCCAAGCATATCTGCGACGCCGTCAGCGCCATCTGGAAGCCGACGCCGGCCAACAAGATGATCATCAACTTGCCATCGACCGTGGAATGCAGCACGCCCAACGTGTATGCGGACCAGATCGAATGGATGTCGCGCAAACTGGCGCGCCGCGATTCCATCATCATCAGCGTGCACCCGCATAACGACCGCGGCACGGCCGTCGCCTCGGCCGAGCTGGCCGTGATGGCGGGCGCCGACCGCGTGGAAGGCTGCTTGTTCGGCAATGGCGAGCGCACCGGCAACGTCGACTTGGTGACGTTGGCGATGAATTTGTACACGCAAGGCGTGCACCCGGGCCTGGATTTCTCCGACATCGATACCGTGCGCAAGTGCGTGGAAGAGTGCAACCAGTTGCCCGTCCACCCGCGCCACCCGTATGCGGGCGACCTGGTCTTCACGGCCTTCTCCGGCTCGCACCAGGATGCGATCAAGAAAGGTTTTGCCAAGCAACAACCGGACAGCATCTGGGAAGTGCCGTACTTGCCGATCGACCCGGCCGACCTGGGCCGCAGCTACGATGCCGTGATCCGCGTCAACAGCCAGTCCGGCAAGGGCGGCATGGCGTACTTGCTGGAACAGGAATACGGCCTGGTCTTGCCGCGCCGCCTGCAGATCGAATTCTCGCGCGCCGTGCAAGCCGTGGCCGACGCCACGGGCCGCGAAATCGCCGCGCAGGATATCCATGAAATCTTCCAGAAGGAATACCTGGAGCAGACGGCGCCGTACGCCTACGCTGCGCACCGCATGGTGGAAGACACCAGCAGCGACGAATCCGTGCAGATCGACATCAGCCTGTCGCACCGCCAGACGCCATTGGCCCTGCAAGGTGGCGGCAACGGCCCCATCGATGCCTTCGTCAATGCGCTCGGTCTCGATATCAAGCTGATGGATTACCATGAGCACTCGATCGGCTCGGGCGCCAATGCGCAAGCGGCGTGCTACGTGGAATTGCGCCTCGATAATGGCCCGACCCTGTTCGGCGCCGCCATCGACAGCAATATCGTCACCGCCTCGTTCAAGGCCGTGCTGTCGGCAGTGAACCGCCGCATCGGGCAGACGGAAGCCGAAAAAACAACAGCGGCCGATGTGGCGGCCAGCGCCGCCTGAGCGCGACTCCGGCCTCCCTCATAGGGAAAAAAAGCGGTACGGCTTGATCGCCGTGCCGCTTTTTCATTTCTCCAAGGCAATTGTTGCTGCAAAAGAAGTATCACGCGCCGTATAATCGTTTCATAATAAGACCAGCGGAGACAGATCATTAGCTACCGAAGGAATCAGTATGAAATTGACGGATATGAAGATAGGCGTGCGCCTGGGCGCCGGTTTTGGCGTGGTGCTGCTGCTGATGGCAGTGCTGGTAGGCACGGGATTGTTGCGCCTGGACAAAATCGGTGGGCTCAGCGAGTCCATCATCGAGAAAGACTGGGCCAAGGCCGACGCCATCGCCACCATCCGCAGCACCACGCGTTCGAACGCGGCGCTCGTTCTGGAACTGTTCATCCATGAAGACCCGGCCCGCGCCAACGCCATCCATGGCGAAATCGACGCCAACAAAGCCACCATCAGCGATGCGCTGGCTATCCTCGACCGCCTGATCGTGCTGCCTGAAGGCAAGGAGCTGCTGGCTACCCTGAAGCAGCAGCGCAAAGCCTATGTCGTTTCGTTCAGCCAGGCCGACAAGCTGCTGGTGGCGGGACAACGCGCGGAAGCGGCCGTGTATGTGCGCGACGATACCCTGCCCGCCCTGAACCGCTTGCAAAAGACGGTGAACCAACTGAACGAAATCCAGCGCGCGGTGGTCGTGCATGGCGGCCAGCAAATCCAGCACAATATTACAGCAGCCAATATGCTGATGGCCAGCCTGGGCACGGCCGCCCTGCTGCTGGGCGTGCTCTTTGCCTGGTGGGTCACGCGCTCGATCACCACGCCCATCGCGTATGCCCTGCGCGTGGCGCAAGCCGTGGCCGCAGGCGACCTGAGCAGTAAAATCGTGGCCGACGGCAAGGATGAAACGGGCCAGCTGCTGCAGGCGCTGCGCGACATGAATACCAGCCTGGCCACCATCGTGGGGCAAGTGCGGGGCGGCACGGGCACCATCGCCGTGGCGTCGAGCCAGATTGCCAGCGGCAATGCCGACCTGTCGGCCCGCACGGAAGCGCAGGCCAGCGCGCTGGAAGAAACGGCCTCGTCGATGATCGAACTGACGAGCACCGTGCGCAGCAACAGCGACAATGCGCGCCAGGCGGACAGCCTGGCCCGCTCGGCATCCACCATCGCCCAGCGCGGCGGCACGGCCATGGCGGAAGTGATCGGCACCATGGATGCCATCAATGCATCGTCGCGCAAGATCGTCGACATCATCGCCGTCATCGACGGCATCGCCTTCCAGACGAATATCCTGGCCCTGAACGCGGCCGTGGAAGCGGCGCGTGCCGGCGAACAGGGACGCGGCTTTGCCGTGGTGGCCACCGAAGTGCGCAACCTGGCGCAGCGCTCGGCAGCGGCTGCCAAGGAAATCAAGGAACTCATTGCCGACTCCGTCAACCGCGTGGGACAGGGCGCGCAGCTGGTCAGCCAGGCGGGCGCCACGATGGACGAAGTGGTGGCCAGCGTGGGCCGGGTCAGCGCCATCGTCGGTGAAATCAGCGTCGCCAACCACGAGCAAAGCGAAGGCATCGAGCAGATCAATGCCGCCATCATGCAGATGGACCAGACGACGCAGCAGAACGCGGCCCTGGTCGAAGAAGCGGCTGCGGCCGCGGCAGCCATGCATGAACAGGCGGGCGAACTGGAAACCCTCGTCAGCCAGTTCAAGCTGGAACAGAACGCCGGCGGCAAGGCGCCAGCCCGCCCTGCGCCAACCGCCACCCCGCGCTTGAACTAGCTCAGCTATTCCACCTGGCGAGCCAGGCGGATGCCGGAAAATTGCCAGCGCGCACCAGCAGGAAAGAAATTGCGGTAGCTGGCGCGCGCATGGCCGGCCGGCGTGGCGCACGACGAGCCGCGCAGCACATACTGGTTCAGCATGAACTTGCCGTTGTATTCACCCAGCGCCCCGGGCGCCGTGCGGTAGCCGGGATACGGCGCATAGCTGCTGCTGGTCCACTGCCAGCAGTGCCCGAACATTTGCCGCAGTCCCGCTCCCGGCGCACCGGCGGCAGGATTCAACTGCCCCACTTCCACGGCGACGCCTTGCGCCGCTACTTCCCATTCGGCTTCCGTCGGCAGGCGCGCGCCAGCCCAATGCGCATACGCGTCCGCCTCGAACAGCGACAAGTGCGTGGCTGGCGCCTGCGGGTCCAGCGCGCGCAAGCCGAATAAAGTGAATTCCTGCCAGTGGCCCGCCTCGTCGCACTGCCAATACAGCGGGCATGCCAGCTGTTGCGTGCGGACCCAGTCCCAGCCTTCGGCTAGCCACAGGTGGGCCGTGCGGTAACCGCCCGCCTCGATGAAGGCGAGAAATTCGCCATTCGTCACCAGTGCAGTGGCCAGCTCGAACGGCGCCACGTACTGCGGATGGCGCGGCAATTCATTGTCGAAGCAAAAACCATCGCCCGCATGGCCGATCTGCGCCAGGCCGCCGTCGAAGGCGAGCCACGCCGTGGGCTGCGCGTGTTCTTGCGCTGGCGCCACCGCGCTGGCCAGCGCATTGTTCAGCGCATTGTCCATGTAAGCGGGAAACAGGGCGCTCTGCGCCAGCAAGTGTTTCACGTCCGTCAACAGCAACTCCTGGTGCTGCTGCTCGTGTTCGAGCCCCAGCGCCAGCAGCATGGTCAGCCGTTCGCGCTCGGGACGCGCCAGCTCACTGGCCAGCAGCCGGCCGATGCGCGCATCGACATCGATCCGGTAGGCGCGCACTTGCGCCATGCCGGGGCGCGTCAGCAAGCCCCGCTGGGCGCGCGGATGCTTCTCGCCCACCCCGTTGTAGTAGGAATTGAACAGCACGCGGAAGGCGGGGTGGAACGGCATGAACGCCGCTTCCATGCTTTCCAGAATAAACGTTTCGAAAAACCAGGTGGTATGCGCCAGATGCCATTTCACGGGACTGGCGTCCGGCATCGACTGGGCCCCGCAATCCTCGTCGGACAGGGGCTCGGCCAGCAGCAGAGAATACTGGCGCACTTGATGGTAATGATCGATCAGCATCGTCGCCTTTTAGTCTCGAATAACGCGTGCGTAAATGACGGCAAACCACTGCTGCGGGTCCGTCCAGACTTGCACGGTGGAAAACCCCGCCTGCTCCAGCAAGCCGACGAAACTTGCACGGGTGTATTTGTAGCTGTCTTCTGTATGGATGCGTTCGCCTTTCGCGAAACGCCGCTGGCCACCTTTCCAACGGACAACTTGTTCGCTGCGCGCTTCCAGGTGCATTTCGACGCGGCGCTCTTCGGCGTTGAAAAAGCCGTGGTGCCGCCACGCACGCACGTCGAAGTCCGCGCCGATCAGGCCGTTCACATGGCGCAGCATGTTCAGGTTGAAGGCGGCCGTGACGCCCAGCGCATCGTCATAGGCGGCGTCGAGGATGGCATCGTCCTTGATCAGGTCGACGCCGATCAGCAAGCCGCCATCGCCGTCCGCATTCGCGCGCAGGCGGCGCAAAAAGGCGGTTGCTTGTTCAGGCGCAAAATTGCCGATCGACGAGCCGGGATAGAAGAACAGGCGCCGCGCCTCGCGCACGCTGTCGGGCAAGTCCAGGCGGCTGGAGAAATCCAGGCCCAGGCCCGTCATCTCGATGTGCGGAAAGCGCTGCTGCAGCCGGCTCAGCGATTCACTGAGGAAATCATAGGAAATATCCACGGCCACATACTGGGCCGGATGCAGCAGGGGGAACAGGCTGGCGGCCTTGGCGCAATTGCCCGCACCGAGGTCGATCAGGGTGCTGCCCGGCCCCACGGCGTGCGCGATCTCGGCGCCGTGACGGGCGAAGATGGCCGACTCGGTGCGCGTCGGATAGTACTCGGGCAAGGCGCAAATGGCTTCGAACAGTTTCGAGCCCAGCGCGTCATACAGGTACTTGGGCGAGGTCCAGGCCTCGCGCGCCAGCAGGCCGCTGCTGATCTCGACTATCGTGGCAGGAGTGGCGCTGGCCACTCGGACGTTGCTGGCGGGAGACAAATCTGACTGCTGTTGCGCGAGTGGCATGGTCATGGGCTGGCGTCGTCTATCAAGGTTCACGAAGGGCTTGCACGGTCAGCCACCGGGCGCCGCCCCTGCCATAGCGGTGTGCGGGCGCCTTTTCCGATGACTTTTTTCCATCATAGCGGAATCCGCACAAGCCAGCCGTGCGACAGGTAACTTAAGCTCAAACGAGCAGTACGTACACAAAATGGGTATTGCCCAGCAAAAATGATAATCCTGTCGTATACTACACATTGCCGGCCAATCAATCCGCGCCCCTTTGCAGTTCCCAGGCCCCCCTCTCCCCCGCGTGCCTCCCTTTACGATAGCCGTTAACATCATGCTCGAATTGCGCCATCTGTCGAAGTCCTATGCCCATGCCCGTCCCGTGCTGGCCAACATTTCCTGCCGCTTCAAGGCAGGGGAATTCATCGCCATCATGGGTGACTCGGGCGTCGGCAAGTCGACCTTGCTGAACCTGATCGCCGGCCTCGATACGCCCGATGCGGGTGCCGAAGCGCACCCTATCCTGGTGGACGGCATCGCCATGTCCAGCCTCGATGACGCCGCCGCCACCCGGCTGCGTCGCGCCCGCATGGGCTTTATCTTCCAGGCCTTCCACGTCTTGCCGCACCTGACCCTGCTGCAAAACGTGGCCCTGCCGCTGCTGCTCAACGGACTGCCCCAGGAGCGTGCCGCCAGCATGCTCGAAGCGGTCGGCCTGGGCGGACGCGGCGGCGACTTTCCGCAGCAATTGTCCGGCGGCGAAATGCAGCGCGTGGCCATTGCCCGCGCGCTCGTGCACAAGCCGGCGCTGGTGCTGGCCGATGAGCCGACCGGCAACCTCGATCCCGATACAGCACACAGCATCCTGCAATTGCTGCGCGCCGAAATCAAGGCCAACGGCAGTTGCGCGATCATGGTCACACATTCGCTGGCCGCCGCCGAAATGGCGGACAGAACCATGATCCTGACCAAAAACGGCTTACAAAATACAACAACCGTCGACCAAATTGGTCAAACAATCAGTTAATTTAACTGACCATCTTTCACAAGTTTTGTTATCGTAGTATTATTGAAAACACTTGCCTGGTTATCAATGTTGTAACGCGAATGGTATCACGTCACCCGGACAGCCGTACTGCGATGACGAACTATAGCTGGGACCACATACAGTGGTCTCGTCCCTTGCATAACCTGAAGGAGGAGTAAATGAACGTTCGGCAAAAGAAGCTGGAAATGATTGAAGCGATGAACCGGGCGCGTGCGCTCGAACCATCGAGTTTTGTGCCCAACAAGCTGCTCGATACCCTGATCGAGAAGATGAACCTGAAAAATGATGCGGAACTGTGCCGTGTTCTGGAAGTCCAGCCTCCCATCATCAGCAAGATTCGTCACGGCAAACTGTCGGTCGGTGCAACGATTTTATTGCGCATGCATGAAAAATCGGACATCACCATCCGCGAACTGAAGGAACTGTCCGCCACGCCAGTCCACTGAGATACACGCTGTTGCAATGCCATGCCAGGCACCCAGGTCCCCGGCGCCATGAACTTTTGCCATGCAATTCGCGCAGTTCGCTCACCGCACCACATCCGCGCACGATAGCGAAGAGACCCAGCCCAAACCATGCTGACCGTTTCTCTGCCCATCCGCTCCAGCGCCCCTCCCCGCTGTCACGCCCCCCCTGCCAGCCAGCATTTCCACTCAAACTTGATCTGACGCAACACGCATAGTCTCCGCAGGCATCAAGGTCAGCTTTTAACCAGTGATCCCAACCGCATGTCCAGCGACCCTCTTGCGCCGCCCGTGCTGCGTCTGACGCTCACGCGCGATCCCCTCGCCGACGCCGGGGACTGCCCCGCCGCGCCCGGCTGGCACAGCGAGACCCACGTGCTGTCGGGCGCGCGCGGCATCGGCAGTTGCCGCACGGCACTCGATATCGGTCCGGCCGACGTGGTGCAGCTGCTGTTGTGCGACGGCAGTTCACTGCTGGCGAGCAGCCTGGACCTGCCACGCTACCTGGGGCCGGTCATGGCGGCACGCGACGACGCGCCCGCCAGCATCGAAGTGGGGCTGGCCTTGCGCCCGCAGGCGGCGCGCCCGCCGCCCGGCGCCAGCCGCGA
Organism: Janthinobacterium sp. SUN073; assembly: GCF_030397665.1. Taxonomy (GTDB): domain Bacteria; phylum Pseudomonadota; class Gammaproteobacteria; order Burkholderiales; family Burkholderiaceae_D; genus Janthinobacterium. Next base: position 305,496 of record NZ_JAPUBT010000004.1, read on the forward strand.
CGGCCTGGGCGCCTGGATGCTGCGGGCCGTGCGCGTGTACCGCTGCGGCGCCGCCGCCATGACTGCGCTGGCGGCGGCGGGCGCCTTCCAGGACCGCCAGCTGGAACAGCGCCTGGGCCTGTACCGCTGCGGCATCGAAGCGGGCAGCATGACGTCCGTCGCCAGCGTGCCCGCCGGGCCGGAACCGGTGCTGCTGCTGTTGCACGGCACGGCGTCGTCGACCCAGCGCAGCTTTGGCGGCCTGTGGCGCAATGGCCTGGCGCCGCAGCTGGTGGCGCAATACGGCAACCGCATCTACGGCTACGAGCACCGCAGCCTCAGCGAAAGCCCCATCGAGAACGCGCTGGCGCTCGTGCGCCAGCTGCCGCACGGCGCCGTGCTGCACCTGCTGGCCCATTCGCGCGGCGGCCTGGTGGGCGAATTGCTGGCGCGCGCGCAGCGCATCGACAGCCGCGGCGCCGTCGACCTGGCTGGCGACGGCCTGGAACGGCTGAGCGAAAACACGGTAGGCGGCGAAGCGTTCAACAGCCACGATATCGGGCACTTCACGGCGCAGGCACGGCTGGGCGCACGCGCCGGCCACGACGCGGATGCGGCGCGCCTGCGCGAACTGGGCGAGGAGTTGAAGACGCGCGCCATCCGCATCGCCCGCTTCGTGCGCGTGGCCTGCCCGGCGCGCGGCACCACCTTGATGTCGGGCCGGCTCGACCGCTGGGCCAGCGTGATGTGCAACCTGCTGCCGCAGGACGATGTGCCCGATGGCGGCATGGCCTTCCTGCTGGCCGTGGTGCGGCAGCGCTGCGACGCGCGCATCCTGCCGGGCCTGGAAGCGATGATGCCCGACTCGCCCCTGGTGGCGCTGCTCAACGCGCCCGACGTGCGCGTGGCCAGCCCGCTGCACGTGCTGGCCGGCGCGTGCAGCGGCGATGGCTTGCTGGGCTGGCTGGGCGACTGCCTCGGCGACCAGCTGTACGGCGGCCAGAACGACCTGGTGGTCAACTGCGCCTCGATGGCGGGCGGCGCCACGCGCAGCACGCCGGTACGGCAACTGCTGCTGCGCGGGCCGCAGACGCACCACCTGAACTACTTCGAGCGCGCACCGTCCGGCCTGGCGGCAGTGCAGGCGCTCACGGGCGACGACAGCGCCTACCAGCCGCTGGCCGGCATCGAGCACGGCGCGCTGGGACGCGGCGGCGAAGTGCCGAAGCGGCGCGCGCACGCTCCCATCGTGCTGCTGCTGCCCGACATCATGGGCAGCCATCTGCAAGTGGGCAGCAACCGCATCTGGTTCGACCCCGTCAACCTGGTCGAAGGGCGCATCGAGCGCCTGGCCGTGGGCCAGCCACACATCGTCAGCGCCGGCTGGGTCGAATCCTGCTATGAACCGTTTGCCCGCTTTCTCGCGCAAAGCCAGGAAGTGCGGCCCTTTACGTATGACTGGCGTTTGTCGCTGCAGCACTCCGGCAACGCCTTCCTGCCCGTGCTGGACGAGGCCATGCGCGACGCCGAACAGCGCGGACAACCTTTGCGCATCCTTGCCCACGGCACGGGCGGGCTGGTGGCGCGCCTGGCATTGAAGGACCGCTGGCAGCGCTTCGGCGCCCTGCCCGGCAGTCGCCTGCTGCAGGTAGGCACGGCCAACCGGGGCACGCAAGCGATGGTGCAAGTGCTGCTGGGACGCGATCCGCTGGTGCGGATGCTGGCCTGCTGGATAGGCTGGAAGCACACGCGGCGCCAGTTTCTCGGCTTCGTGCGCGCCTTTCCCGGCGTGCTGGACATGCTGCCGTGGCCGCAGCCGCAGCCGCAGGTGGCCGGCAGCATCGATTATTTCGACAGCGACGCCTGGGCGCAACTGGCCGCCGGCGATGCGCAAGCGGGCCTGCCCGACGGCTGGCAGGCGCCCGAGGCACCAGCGCTGGCGGCGGCGCGCGCCACCGTGGCCTTGCTGGAGGCCGCCCCGCTCGATGCCCGCCATTGCTGCTACCTGGCCGGGTGCGCCGACACGCCGGTGGCGCTGCGCCTGCGCGACGGCGGCATCGAGACGGCCTGGTCGCCGGACGGCGATGGCCGCACGGCCTGGCAAGGCGCGGTGCCGGACGGCGTGCAAGCGTGCTACCTGCCGGTGGCGCATGGCGACCTGCTGCTGCAAAAAGAAACCTACCCGGCCATCGCGCAACTGCTCGAGAACGGCCAGGGCGCAGGCCTGTCCCGGCGCCCGCCGCACGCGCCGGGCGGCGCCCCGCCGCGCTTCCGTCCATACGCCCCCGATGCGCGGCCGCTGTACCCGCAGCCGCCGGAACTGCTCGACGCCGCCCTCGGCGCCGCCGGCCCCGCCAGCACGCCGGAGGTCTGCGCGCCGCAGCTGAGCCTATCCGTCATCCACGGCAGCATGGCCTCGGCCGACGCGCCCGTCATGAGCGGCTGCTACGCGTATGAATCGCTGCGCGGCAGCATGAGTTTTCTCGACCGCCTGCTGGCGGGCAAGCTGCAGGAAATCCACGCGCTGGGGCGCTTCCCGCAGCGTCCCGACTCTGCCCTGGTGGTGCTGCAACCCGATGCCGCGCGCCGGCCCGGCGGCGCCATCGTCATCGGCCTGGGCGCGCTGGGCGAACTGACGCCGGGCGAACTGGCGCGCGCCTTTGCCGGCGGCCTGCTCGAATACGCCTGCGTCTGTCTGCAGGTGCGCGCCGCCGGCCATGCGGCTGCGCCGCCGATGGGCGCACACGGCTTGCGCGTGGCCAGCCTGTTGTCCGGTTCCGGCTATGGCGGCTTGAGCATCGCCCTGTGCGCGCGGGCCCTGATCGATGGCGTGCGCAGCGCCAACCGGCGCCTGGAAGACGCGGGCATGGCCTGCCGCATCGGCCACATCGCCATCTATGAACAATCCGAGGCGCGCGCCATCGCCGCCGCCGTGGCCATCGAGCAGATCATGGCCGAGGCGCGCTACCAGGGCAGCTTCACGTTCGAGCGGCGCATCCGCCACAGCCCGGGCGGCTACCGGCGCATCTTGCCCAGCCTGAGCGGCGACAATGGCTGGCGCCGCGTGCAGATCGTCGCCGCGGACCTCTCCGGCGCCCTGCGCTTCACCGTGCTGACGGACCGCGCCCACAACAGCGTCGACGAGGAGCCGAACCAGCGCCAGGCCGTCGATGGCCTGATCATGGACGCCACCGACAACACCACCGACCAGCCGGGCCTGTCGCGCGCGCTGTACGAACTGATGCTGCCCAATGGCCTCAAGGCGGCCATCCCCGAGATGCGCGGCCTGATCCTGGCCGTCGACCAGAGTGCCGCCATCTATCCGTGGGAGCTGATGCGCGACGAGGCGGGCAGCGAGGAAAGCCCGCTGTCGACGCGCATCGGCATGGTGCGCCAGCTGGCCAGCCTGCGCGAGCAGCCGCCCGCCACCAGCCCGCCCAGCAACAGCGTGCTGGTGATCGGCGACACCGATTCCGGCCTGCCCGAGCTGCCCGCCGCGCAGGCCGAGGCGCAGGACGTGGCGCGCATGTTCCGCGCCTACGGCTACCAGGTGCGCGAGCTGCTGCGCCCGCACGCGCAGCGCGTGCTGGTGCACCTGTTCGACGAGCGCTATTTCGCCATCCACCTGGCCGGCCACGGCGAAGTGGCCGGCCCCGGCATCGCGCATACGGGCCTGGTGCTGGGACCGAAGACGCGGCTGACGGCGGCGCAGGTGGGCAAGCTGAAACGCGTGCCGCAATTCGTCTTCATCAATTGCTGCCACCTGGGCGACATGCGCCCGGACGCCATCGCGCCGTGGTCGAAACTGGCCGCCAGCCTGGCCACGGCCTTCATTGAAATGGGCTCGCAGGCGGTCATCGCGGCCGGCTGGCGCATCGACGATCAGGCGGCCAGCATCTTCGCGCACAGCTTTTATCACGCCATGCTGAGCGGCGAATACTTCGGCGACGCCGTGCGCCTGGCGCGCGAGGCGGCGTACCTGCAGTTCCCGGCGTCGAATACCTGGGGCGCCTACCAGGCGTATGGCGACGACCGCTACCGTTTCCCGAATACCCAGAGCCGGCCCTGGCAGGCGCCCGACTATCACTACCACGGCCACCTGCTGGCCGACCTGGAAACCCTGCATGCGCGCCTGGCGGGCGCCGATCCTGCGCGCCGCGCCGCCATCGAGGAAAAGCTGGCCAGCATCGAGCAAGCCGTGCGCGCGCGCTTCTTCGGCTGCGCCGACATCCGCGAAAACATGGCCGCCACGCGCGCCGGCCTGGGGGGACTGGAGAACACCCTGCGCGCCATCGAACACTACCGGGCGGCGCACAGCGCGGCCGACGGCAAGGTGGGTTTGCGCGCGCTGGCGCATTGGGCGGAATTGGAGATACGCCAGGGCGCGGCCCTGTGCGGCATCGATGCGGGCGCCGGCATCGAGGTGCCCGTCGTGCCGGATATGGCGCAGGGACGGCAATTGCTGCAGGATGGAAAACAGCATATCGACCTGCTGGTGGCGCTGGCGCCCACGGCGCAGCGCCTGGCCCTGCTGGGACGCTACTGGGCCTTGCAGGCACGCCTGGCCTGCGCCGAAGGCCATTCCGGCACGCCGGCGCTGCGCGCCATGACCGATGCCTGCCTGGGGGCGCTGGACGAAGCGCGGCGGCGCAGCGGCGTGGCCGACTGCGACCTGATTTTCCAGGTGCTGGCGGGCGCCCTGCTGTTGAAAGCCCATGGCGACGGCGACGCCTGGCGCGCACTCGATGCGCAACTGGGCGACTTGCTGCACGACGCCATCACCTATGCGCGCCAGCGCCACGCGGACGAACACCGCGCCATCGACGCCGGCGCCCCCGTGCGCGCCGCCCTGCTGGCGGCCCTGTGGCAAGTGCCGGACGGCCAGCCCTTCGACGCGCCCGCGCGCGCCGCCTTCCTGGCCTTGTACCACGACGCCGTGCGGCGCCATGGCAGCATCGGCGAACCCGAAGCGATCACCGTGCCGCTGCGCTTCCTGCTCGAACTGCTGCCGCCCGACAGCGCGCAGACCGGCTTGCGCAGCGCCGTGCAGGCGCTGGCCAGCCAGTTGCAGGCCTCACTCCCCGGCATTAACCTTAGCCAGGCACCACGCCGTAGTGGCGCGCATAGCGCTCGTCCAGATTCGCCAGCGGCATCATCATGAACATGTCGGCGCTTTCGAAATCAGGGTCCCACGCCGGTTCGCCGCAAATCCAGGCCCCCGAACGCAGATAGCCCTTGATCAGCGGCGGCACTTGCGGCTTGTGCGCCGCTTCCACCTGGTGGATGGGGAAAGGCAGGTGCGGCGTGACGCGGTATTCGCTTGGGGCCATGTGCTTTTCGGCCAGCGCCTGGTACACGGCAACGGCGTTATGCCCGCCATCGGCCAGGCTGATGCTGGCGCAGCCGACCAGGTAGTCGCAGCGCTCGCGGCGCATGTACTCGGCCAGGCCCGACCACAGCAGCATGATCACGCTGCCGCCCCGGTACTTGGGATGGATGCAGGCACGGCCCGCTTCGACCATGCGTCCGCGCAGGTTCTTCAGGCGGCTCAGGTCGAACTCGTTTTCCGCATACAGCCGGCCGATCTTGGCCGCCTTGGCCGCGCTCAGCACGCGGTAAGTGCCCACCACTTTCAGGGTATCGGCATCGCGCACGATCAGATGATCGCAATGCGCGTCGAACTCATCGCTGTCGAGGCCATCGGCATTCGCCAGCGAGCTCAATCCCATGGCCTCGATAAACACCTTGTAACGCAAACGCTGGACTTCGCGCAATTCCGCCGCGGTAGTGGCCTGGCTCAGCACCAGTTGGACCGGCCGGGCCTTGGCTTCGTTTGATGCGACTATGTTCTGCATGGTTTCATCCCCTGTGATCAAGACGACTCCAGCGTACTTGTCTAATATGTCAGGAAAATGACAGCCGAATGTCATTTCCATGACGCAAGTCAATGTCAGGGGAAGAGCGTGCGCATTTACCACACTCGCCGGCGCCGTCAGTGAAAACGCCGCTTACAGCGTGATACCAGGCGTGTAGTCGACGAAGGCATCCTGGCGGCAAAAGCCCACCAGTTTCATGCGCGCCTGCGTGGCGATGGAAATGGCCAGCGAACTGGGGGCGGAAATCGTCGCCAGCAGGGGAATCTGCATGCGCGCCGCCTTGCGCGCCAGCTCGTAGCTGCCGCGGCTGGACAGGAACACGAAGCCGCGCCGCATGTCGACATCGTGCAGCGCGAGGTGGCCAATCAGCTTGTCGAGACCATTGTGCCGGCCGACATCCTCGAACACATGCACGATGTCGCCATCGGGCGTGCACCAGGCGGCCGCATGCACGCCGCCCGTTGCCTGCATCAGCGCCTGGTGTTCGCGCAAGCCGCTCGACGCGCGCGCCAGCGCGGCCGGCAGGTCGACCTGGATCAGGGATGGCGGCAGCGCCGCGGGCCGCAAGTCGAGCATGTCGATGCTGTCGATGCCGCACACGCCGCAGCCCGTACGGCCCGTCAGCTGGCGCCGCCGGTCCTTCAGGCGCACGAAATCTTCCTGTGCGATGCTCAAGGACACTTCGGCGGAATCAGGGCGCAGGAGCACTTCACAGTCGAAAATGGCGCCGGCCGAAGCGACCACGCCTTCCGTCAGCGCAAAGCCGTAGGCAAACGCTTCCAGGTCACGCGGGGTGGCCATCATGACGACGTGGGAAATGCCATTGAAGACCAGCGCCACGGGGATTTCCTCGGCGACGTGGTCGATGGCATCGGTGGACTGGCCCGCGCGGTGGCGAACGATGGCGCGCTCGACGAAGCCGGCGCGTTCAATACTGATTTCTTCTGACATGGCAACCATGGGGGAACTATCACAGGCCCCATGGTAAACCAGAATGGGCAAGCGGAGGGGCGGCCCCTCCGCTGGCGCCATCAATCCTTCTTCGGACGGCCCGTTTTCAGCTGCGGCAAGCCGGCCAGCACGTTTTGCAGGGTCGCCAGGTCGATCTGGCTGATCAGCGCCACGCCGATGCGCAGCAATTCGCTTTTCTTGATCTCGAAACCGGCCTTCAGGCAAGCTTTCTTGACCTGGCCCAAGACTTCATATTCCGCTTCCGGCATGGTGAAGCTGTCGCGCACCAGTTTCGGCTTGCGGGCTTTTTCCTTGACGGCGGCGACCTTGGCGACAGGCGCTTTTTTCGCGGCGGCTGGCTTGGCGGCCGGTTTGGCTGCCGGTTTGACGGCGGCTTTCGCTGCCGGCTTGGCGACGGCCTTGGCGGCTGGTTTCGCAGCAATCTTGGCGGCCGGTTTGGCAGCGGCTTTGGCGACTGGCTTGGCCACAGCCGGTTTGGCCACGACGGCCTTGGCCGCCGGTTTGGCGACGGGTGCCTTGGCTACCGCAGGCTTGGCGGCAACGGGCTTGACTGCTGCCGGCTTCGCAGCGGCGGCTTTGGCGGCCACTGGCTTGGCGGCGGCCTTGGCCACCGGCTTGGCTGCCGGCTTGGCTACCGGTTTCGCGGCAGGCTTGGCGGCCGGTGCAGCCTTGGCTGCTGCCGCATTGATCGAAGCGCTGGTGGGGAACATCGATACGGGCGCGCTGTCGGCTTTTTTCACGGGAACGGTTTTGGTCATGGATTATCCAATCTAATAAATAATATAAACAATATATACTCTTTTTTGAAATCTTGCTTGCTGCACATCAAGCCATGCATACGGCATGACCTCCTAGGCGCTGGCGCGGATGGTGAAATCGACCCCGACCTCATCCCAGAATTCCTGCTCCTTTTCGATCCAGAACGACACGGTGGGATGGTGTGCCACCCAGCCGCGCTTGATGTCGAGCTCGATTCTGCTCTTCATGCGCAGGCGCAGTTCGCTGAAATCGGCTTCGATGCGCGCATGCATGAGCAGAATCGACAGGCGCAGCGCCAGCACGGCCTTGGCGAAATCGGGGTCGGACAGCACTTCGCCGATCTTGCGCAAGTTGCCCTTCTGCGCCAGGATCAAGCGGCTCATGGTCTTCTGTTCGCGCGTGGTAAAACCGGGCAAGTCCGCGTTTTCCACGATGTAGGATGCGTGCTTGTGGTAGCCCGTCTGCGACACGGCCAGACCCACTTCGTGCAGCAGGCTGCTCCAGCGCAGGCTTTTCACCAGGGCGTCCGACGTGGGCTTGAGCTGCGCATACATGGCCAGCGCCTGCTCGGCCACCCGGCCGGCGCGCTGCTGGTCGATATGGAATTTTTCCATGCAACCCTGCACCGATTGTTCGCGGCGGTCGCGCTTGGTCGAACGCAGGTACAAATCCCACATCACGCCCATGCGCAGGCCAGCCTCGATCGGCGTCATGACGGGAATGGCCAGTTCGCGGAACAGGCCGATCAAGATGGCCAGGCCGCCGACGATGGTGCTGGCGCGGTCAGGGCGCAAGCCGGGCATGTCGATGCGGCTGGTGTGGCCGAGCTCGATGAAGCGCCGCGCCAGCGCATCGAGGCTGACACCGGACAGCAAGCCATCACCGAGCTTGTTGCGGACGATGATGTCGGCGATGGTGCGGATGGTGCCGGAAGAGCCATACGCCGTCTTCCAGTGCTGCGGACCGAATGGCGGCGCGCCATCCTCGAAATGGCTGCGCGCCGACAGGATTGCCGCCTCGAACGACGGCGCATCGATGCGCCCGCCGATGAAGAACGACAGGCTTTGTTTGACCGTGCCCAGGCTGAAGGATTCGACGCGTTCGATATCATTGCCGCGCCCCAGTATCAGTTCGGTCGAGCCGCCGCCGATATCCATCACCAGCCGGCGTTCGCCGGGAATGGCGAGCGCATTGGCCACGCCCATGTAGATCAAGCGCCCCTCTTCCTCGCCCGAGATAATCTCGATCGGGTAGCCGATGGCTTGCTCGGCCAGCGGCAGGAAGACGGCGCCGTTGCGCGCCACGCGCATGGCCGACGTGGCCACCACGCGCACGGCATCGAGTTCGAAGCCGGCGAGGATGGCGCGAAAGCGCTGCAGGCAAGCCAGCGCCCCCTGCATGGCCGCCTCGGTCAGGTCGCCATTGGCGTCCAGGCCGGCGGCCAGGCGTATCGGGTCGCGCACGCTCTTGACCACGCGGATGGTGTCGCCATCATGCTTGCCGACGTGTAAACGAAAACTGTTGGACCCCAGGTCCACCGCTGCATACATACTGGCCTCTTGTCTTGTCATTGCTGTGCCAACTGAAAAAGTTGGCAAATTCAGTTGCTAAACTATATAAATCATTTAAACGATTTAAAAATCCTACCACACTACCCCCATCGTATGACAGCGGCGTGACAGGATTGTGACAAGAAGCCGCGCAGCTGCGACGTTTACGGCACGATGGTGGTGAATAAATAGACGGCAAAAATCACCAGGTGCACCGTGCCCTGCATGACCGTGGTGCGGCCCGTGCCCAGCGACAGGGTGGCGACCATCAGCGACAGCAGCAGCAGCACTGTCGATTTGATATCGAGTCCCAGGGTGATCGTCAGGCCCGTGGCCAGCGACACCACCACCACGGCGGGAATCGTCAGGCCGATGCTGGCCAGCGCGGAGCCGAGGGCCAGGTTCAAACTCGTTTGCAGGCGATTGGCGCGCGCGGCACGCACGGCGGCCAGGCCTTCGGGCAGCAGCACGATGGCGGCGATGACGATGCCCACCAGGGTCTTTGGCGCCCCCATGGCGGCAATCGCCGTCTCCAGCGCGGGCGCCAGCGACTTGGCCAGCAGCACCACGGCGCCGAGACACACCAGCAGCGCGCCGGCACTGACCCAGGCGACGGTGGGCGTGGGCGGCGCCGCATGCACCTCTTCGTCACCGACGGCTTCCTTGGGCAGGAAGTAGTCGCGGTGGCGCACCGTCTGCACCAGCACGAAGGTGCCGTACAGGACCAGCGAGATGACGGCGATGAAAATGAGCTGGCTGGAGTTGTAGTACGGGCCGGCGGCGCTGGAGGTGTAATTCGGCAGCACCAGCGTCAGGATGGCGATGGCCGCCAGGGTGGCCAGCGACGCGCTCACGCCCAGCAGGCCGAAGGTCTGCTCGCGGTGGCGCCCGGCGCCCAGCAGCAGGCAAATGCCGACGATGCCGTTCAAAATGATCATGATGGCGGCAAATACGGTGTCGCGCGCCAGTCCCGTCGTTTCCGGCCCGCCGGCCAGCATCAGCGAGACGATCAGCGCCACCTCGATCAGGGTCACGGCCAGCGCCAGCACCAGGGTGCCATACGGTTCGCCGATGCGGTGCGCCACCACTTCCGCGTGGTACACGGCGGCCAGCACGCTGCCGATCAGGCCAGCCACCAGCAGGATTTGATAGTAGCCGCCGACATTGAAGGTGGAACCGAACAGGAACAGCCAGCCGGCAAGGGGGGCGGCAAGCGGCCATACAGGCAGAGATTTGAGCATTTTCATTGTGGGCCTGGCAAGAGTAAGAAAGGGGAACTGCGGTGCGGACGACAAGAAGGGCCTGGCATGCACCCCACAGCATAACTTGCCTAGCTTAAATGAAAGTTAGGGAATGCACATGTTCAGCTGCCGGCGGCCAGCATGGCCTGTCTGGTAACATGCCGTTGCAATTTTCTTGTCTTTTTGCTTGCTGCCGCCGTCATACTGCAGGGTACGCCTTACCGGCAACGACCAAGGACAGACCATGATTTCAATAAACAACACAGCCATGCGCACCTTCTTCCTCGCCGGCAGCCTGCTGTGCGCCGCCGCATACGCGGACACGCCGCCAGCGCGCGAGGCGCAGGTGGACGCGAACTGGGCCACCCCTCCCGCGCCTGCCGCTGAGTCAAAGTGGCAAGACAGCCTGCCGCCCGCGCCGCCCGTGGAACCGCGCGCAGAAAAGATACTGCCCCGCAGCGAATGGCTCACCGTCGAGCCGATGAAGGCGCCCGACCGGCGCTGCGATCCCGGCCTCGACGCCCTATTCCTGAGCAAGGAATGCGGCAAGGAACCCAGCTGGCTGGGTTCGCGCAAAAAGTAAGCCGATTTACATATCGAGGGGGCTGGCGCCCTGCGCTTCCACCACCCTGTTGCGGCCCGCCTGCTTGGCCGCCTGCAGCGCCTCGTCGGCCCGCTTGAACAGGCTGACGGTGCTGTCCTCGGCGCGGATGGTGGTCACGCCCAGGCTGGCCGTCAGCTGCAGCACGGCGCGTTCCGTCTTGACCGGCAGCACTTCGACGGCGGCGCGGATGCGCTCGGCCACCATCAGCGCATCGGCCAGGGTCGTGCGCGGCAGCTGGATGGCAAATTCGGCGCCGCCCAGGCGACCCATCAGGTCGCTGTCGCGCAGCTGCTGGCGGCACGTGTCGACAATGGTTTTCAGCACCGCGTCGCCCACCGGATGGCCATAGCTGTCGTTGACGCGCTTGAAATGGTCGATATTGAGCACCACCAGCGCCGTCGGCAAGCCGGGCCGGCGCGCCAGCGCCATCCACGGCGCCAGCGCCTGGTAAAAACCGCGCCGGTTCGGCACGCCCGTGGCCGCGTCGAGCACCTCCAGGCGCGCCAGTTCGCCGCCCAGTTTTTCACGCGACAGCAGCAGGTAGCCGAAGGCGTTCGTCAGCATCATCAGATACAGGGCGCCAAAACCGGCCAGCTGTAGCAGCTCGGCATCAACATCCGGCACGGCGGCAGCGAGCACGCCGCGCGCGGCGATCAGCAGCGACAGGATGCCCATACTGACGACGAGGAAGCGGCGCAGCATGCTCGCCTCGCGCCATTTGAGGCACAGCGCGGCCACGCCGGCGAGGAAAAAGCCGGCCACGATCAGCGAGCCGCCGGCACTGCGCAGCAGCGGCGCCACATTAAACAGATAGCAGGCGGCAAACAGCGCCACCGACAAACCCAGCGCCGGCAGCATGGTACGACGCCAGCCGCTGCGCCCGGCCGCCTGCCACAGCGCGCCCGCGTCCAGCGCCATGCCGGCAAACAGCAGGCTGTTGCCCAGCAAGATGGACAGCATATCGGGCAGGACGCCGCGGAAATACAGCAAACACCAGGCCACGGCCTGGCACTGCTTGGCTACCGCCCAGGTGGACAGGCTGAGCGACTTCTTGCGCTCGTACTCGAAGAAGAACAGGGCCGCGCACAGGCTCAGGTTGCCGAGCGCCAGGGCCAGTACCAGGGTCTTGATATCCATGGGCTACGCTATCGATGCGCAGGCTAGGCGCGCCAGGTCAGATTTCGTGTTCGACATTCGTGCTGCCGTCGCCGACCTTGCTGGCCCACGCCTGCACGAAATACTGCTTTTCCACTTCACTGGGCGCCTCATGCCAGAACACGATGAGGGTGCCCTTGTGGTCATGAATCTGCGCCACTTTTTCAATGAATCCGAAGTTGGCGGCCACGTCGGCCAGCGCCGCCGCATAACCATATACGCGCGTCAGCCGCTCGATGCGGTCAGGCTCGGTAAAACTGTTCGTCGCGGTAATGATGGGGTGATCCAAAAACATGCTTGTCTCCATGGTGCCCGACTGCGTGGCCGTGCCGCCGCGCGTCATATGCATATACGCATGCTCGGCGCGGATTAATCGGGTATGCTCACGGGAGCTTATCAGATTTCTCTGAATGCAACAAAGCATCTTCCCCAGTCCACTCAGCGAAGTCGTCCTATGCCGGATAGCAAATTACCTGCCGTGCGCGCGCCCCAGGTGCATACCTGCGGCGACCGGCGCCGCCTGGAATTCCAGCCAGGCATGATCCAGAGCGAAATGTTGCTGTCGCGCCCCGATCATCTGCTGCTGCGCTATGCGCGTGCCATGATGTGCTTCACCCTGTTCGTGCCGCGTCCCCGGCACATCCTGATGGTGGGACTGGGCGGCGGCTCGCTGCTGAAATTCTGCCACCGCCACCTGCCCGAGGCGCGCATCACGGTGCTGGAACTGCGCGCCGACGTGATCGCCCTGCGCGAGCAGTTCATGCTGCCGCCCGACGACGCGCGCCTGCGCATCATCGAAACGGACGCCGTCAGCTATATCCGCCAGCATCCGGGCTGCGCCGACGTGCTGCTGCTCGACGGCTACGACGAAACGGGCCTGCCGCCCGCACTGGGCAGCGCGCGCTTCTATGCGGACTGCCTGCGCACCCTGCTGCCCGGCGGCGTGCTGGTAGCCAACCTGTTCAGTTATGACGCGCACTACCCTGCCATGCTGGCGCGGCTGATGCTCACCTTCCGCGGCGCCGTGTGCCACTTCGACGGCATCGCCGGCAACAACCGCATCGTCTTCGCCGCCAGGCCAGACAAGCTCGGGGCGGGCCGTGCCCTGCGCATCGTGCGCCTGGTGCGCTGGCGACGCGTGTGCGGCCTGGGCTTCCTGAACCGCTGGCTACCCGCATGGCAGTTGTGGCGTGTGCGCCGGCGCTCGGGCGCGGGCAGCGACTGAACGTCGCCTTCCGGCCATGGATGTTGTTGCTTAATAGCAGCAATTTGGTGCAAAATCAGCATGATGGATGTGGTTTATGACAAACTGTGGCCTGCGGGGCCGGCAGGCGCCGCCGAATCCAAGTATCCATGAAGTGAGATAGGAAAAAACATGCTGCGTGGCCGCCTGCCATTGTCAATTTCTGCCGCGGCCGCGCTGACCTTTGCCTGCGGCGCCAGCATCACCGCCGTGCTGTTCGCCGCCATCAGCCAGCTCGAATACGACAAAATGAGCCTGAGTCTGCAGCAGCGCGCCGGCGCGCGCGTGGCCGCCATCGAGCAGGGACTCGACGACGCGGTCGAGGTGCTGACCACGACCAACCAGCTGTTTGCCGCCGTCGTACCGGTCACGCGCGAGCAGTTCCACGACTTCACCACGCCGCTGCTGCAACGCCACCCATTCATTCAGGCCTTCAATTTTCACCGCCTCGTGCCGCACGCGCAGCGCGCGGCGTTCGAGAAGGAACTGCGGCGCGTCGTGCCCGACTATGCGATGACGGAAATGCGCGATGGCGTCATCCATCCCGTGACCGAGCACGCGACCTACCTGATCGTCGATTATCTCGAACCGCTACAGGGCAACCGCCCCGCCTTCGGCCTGAACGTGCGCCCTGACGGCTTGCTGGCCGGCGCGCTGGAACAGGCCATCATCAGCGGCCAGACCACCGCCACCGGCCTGCTGGCCCTGGCGCAGGGTCCGCAGCAGGGTTTCGTTATCCTGCGCCCCGTGTACCGCCACGGCGTGCCCCTGCAGACGGTAGCACAGCGGCGCGCGGCGCTGATCGGTGATACGGCGGCCATCGTCCGCGCCGGGGAACTGGTGCAGAAAATCCTCGCCGGCGCCGACCTGCTGGGCGACCCGCAGCTTGAACTGAGCGTCTACGCCGACGCTAACGCGGATCCGCTCCAATTGATCTTCCGGCATGGCCAGGCGCCTGCCGCCGAAGCGGGCGACGCCTGGGAGTCGCTGCCACGCTGGCTGCAATTTGCCTATCACAGCCATTATGACCGGGTCTTTGCCTCCGCCGGCCGGCCCTGGCATGTGCGCGTGGTGGCCCATCCGCGCCCCTTCCTGGCCGACCATCTGGGCTCATTGTTCACCCTGATCACGGGTTTGCTGTTCAGCGTGCTGACGGCCGCCTTCGTGCAATCGCTGACGCAGCGCTCGCGCCGCGTGCAGCTGCTGGTGGAACAGCGCACGGCCGACCTCAAGCGCAGCAATGAACTGCTCAGCGCCGACGTGCGGGCGCGCCAGCGCACGGAACGCGCCCTGCAGGAAAGCGAAAAGCGCTTCCGCCGCCTGCTGGCCCTGTCCTCGGACTGGTACTGGGAACAGGATGTCAACTTCTGCTTCACCCACATCACCGGCGGCTTTACGGACAAGTCGAACATGCCGCTGGAACGCTTCATCGGCATGACGCGCTGGGACAACAACCCGGAGATGCGCAATTCGCGCTGGGGCAAGCAGCATATCGCCAACCTGGAGGCGCACCTGCCCTTTTCCAACCTCGAATATGCGATGAAAGACCGCGATGGCCAGCTGCGCTGGTTCAGCATCAATGGCGAACCGCTGTTCAACGAGCTGGGCGAATTTCACGGCTACCGGGGCACAGGGTCCGAAATCACGGAACGCAAGCTGGCCGAGCAGCAAATCCAGCACATCGCCCACCACGATGTGCTGACGGGCTTGCCCAACCGCGCCCTGCTGCGCGACCGCCTGGCACAGGCCATGGCCCTGTCGCGCCGCAAGAACCGGGCCCTGTGGGTGCTGTTGATTGACCTCGACCGTTTCAAGTTCGTCAACGACAGCCTGGGCCACAAGGCCGGCGACCTGCTCCTGAAAACCATCGCCACGCGGCTGCAGGCCAGCCTGCGCGAAAGCGATACGGTGGCGCGCCTGTCGGGCGACGAATTCGTCGCCATCCTGTGCGAACAGGCCGACGAAGTGCTCAGCGGCGCCATCGTGCAACGCGTGATGGATGCCGTGGCGCAGCCGGTACTACTCGACGGCAAGGAATTTTTCGTCACCTGCAGCATCGGCGTGGCCGTCTACGACATGTCGCGCTACGACGCCCCCGGCGACGTGACCTTGCATGGCGAAACGCAGAACCTGATCGAGCAGGCCGACATCGCCATGTACTGCGCCAAGAAACAGGGCCGCAACAACATCAAGTTCTACACGACGGCCATGAACCAGGCCACGCTGGAGCGCCTGCGCATCGAGACGGCGCTGCGCCACGCGCTGGAACGGGAACAGTTCGTGCTGCATTACCAGCCGCAGGTGGACCTGGCCAGCGGACGCATCGTCGGCGTGGAAGCGCTGCTGCGCTGGCAGCACCCGGAACTGGGCATGGTGGCGCCGCAGCGCTTCATCGCGCTGGCGGAAGATACGGGCCTGATCGTGCCGATCGGCGCCTGGGTCATGCGCGAAGCGTGCACGCAGGTGAAACGCTGGCATGCGGCGGGGCTGGACACGCTGCGCCTGGCCGTGAACCTGTCGGCGCGCCAGTTCAACGAGCCGAACCTGGTCGCCTTGATCGCCGAAGTGCTGCTGGAAACGGGCCTGCCGCCCGCCTGTCTGGAACTGGAACTGACGGAAAGCCTGTTCATGCACGACGTGGCGCTGGCCGTCAGCCAGCTGCACGACATGAAGGCGCTGGGGGTGCAACTGTCGATCGACGACTTCGGCACCGGCTATTCCAGTTTCGCCTACCTGCGCACCTTCCCCATCGACGTGCTGAAGATCGACCGCAGTTTCGTCGGCGATGTGGCGCGCGACGCGGACGACGCGGCCATCGTCGTCTCCATCATCGCCCTGGCGCACAATCTGAAGCTGCGCGTGGTGGCCGAAGGGGTGGAAACGGCCGAGCAGCTCGATTACCTGCGCCGCCATGGCTGCGACGAAGCGCAAGGTTATTTCTTCAGCCACCCGCTGCCGGCGCATGAGGTGGAGGCGCTGCTGAGCAGCGCACACGCGACCGCATAAGGTCAGGCCGGCGTGCTATTTCTTGTATCTGAGCGTAAACCTGAACGGTACTACCATCGCGCAAGGCTGGCCTGCGCAACGGCCCGGTGTAAACCGGAGATGCATGAACATGGCCGCCGCCAGCTTGCCGGACTCGCTGTCCGGGCTTTTCAGCAGGGTGACATTCTGCGCCACGCCCTGCTCATCGACACCGACATTGACGTGCAACTCGCCGATTGCGTCCTTGTATGAGATCAGGCTTTGCATGGCGCGCGATATTTCCAGTATGCCCTTTTCCGGATACGGCGGCGCATCGTCATCCTGCAAGACTGCGTAGTCTCTTTTCACAAGCTGCTGCTGCTCCGGTGTCAACTGGGCGTAGGACTTTTCCGGGGGGACGTCAAAGCCCCCGGAGGCAGTGCCACGAATGTTCGAGCCAATCGCCGCACTTTGTTCCTTGATGGTGTACAGATTGCTTACCACGGGCAATTCCGGCTGCGCTGTCAGGTGGAAGCTACCATTGAAACGCCCCTTCAGCACGCGTCCGTTGGGATACAAGATCTCACCGTCACCATCCGGTCGTCCTTTGCGCCATTGCCCACGATAGGCGCCACCCATAAAAAATGTCATGGTACCGTAGCCTTCCGGACCATCCTGCCAGCCGCCCTCATACTGATCGTCGCCCGGAGAGCCGAACTTGACATTGCCCACCGGCTTGTCCTGCTCGAAATTGCTTTCCAGTTTTTTCCCGCCCTTAAAGATCACCACGGCAGGGCCCTGCAGCATGCCATCCCGGTAGGTCCCCTCATGCAAGCTGCTGTCCGCCCACTGTGAAATGCCTGCGCCTTCCGGCACGCCCTTGCTCAGCGTTCCTTCATAACGCTCCGTTGGCTTGCCGTCCTTGCTCCACTGCAAAGCACCGGGTCCGCTGGCATAGCCATCGTTGCAAGCGCCATTCCAGTAAGCTATGTGCCCGGCCACCCGCGCATGCTCGACAACGCGGCAGTCCGCTTTGCCCGCATAGGTGATGCTGGCGGCGCCGGCGCTGGACATGTATAACAAGGCGATCAGGGCAAAATGTTTACGCATGTTTTTTTTGCAATTTTTTAAGTTGCAACATGCTAGCATGGCTTACACAATAGAAAATGCACACTTTCTCACAAGGCACTACGGTTTTATTGCAGGCATTCCTGGCGCAGGCAGCCTCGCCCCGATTTCGAACTCATCCCAGCCGGCATGCAGCCCTGCCTCGGTGAGAAACGTCCCGACATCCAGCATGCTGTCGGCCGTGATCCGCATCTCCGGATGCTCCCATAGTGCATCGCACTCCGTGCAGACGATCACCTGCTGCCCTGTTTCTTTGATGGTGGCGTACAGCAAATCGCCATATTCGTCACAGGTTGGACATTGCATGCCGCTCTCCGTCATGGCTACAGCTTCTGTTGCAAAAATTCGAGGAAGCAGCTGATGCGCTGCGCCAGCTGCGTATTGCGGTAATACACGGCGTGGATCTGCTGGCGGTAGCCCGTGTAGAACGGCTGCAGCACCTGCACCAGGCGGCCGGCCGCGATGTCGTCCTTCGTCATGAAGTCGGACAGGCAGACGATGCCCTGGTCATGCAGCGCCAACTGGCGCAGGGTTTCGCCGCTGGAGGCGGCCAGCGCGGGCACGATCTGCAGGCTGTTGCCGGCGTCGTGGCGCAACGGCCAGCTGTTGCCCAGGTCGTACTGGGCAAAGCCCAGCAGCGCATGGCCGGACAGCGCTTCCGGCGTGGCGGGTTCGCCGTGGCGCGCCAGATAGGCGGGCGTGGCCAGCACGTGCAGGGGACTGGCACTGAGCGGGCGCGCGTGCAGGGTCGAGTCGACCAGGGTGCCGATGCGGATGGCGATGTCTGTACGGTGCTCGAGCAGGTCGGCGATCTGGTCGTTGCTGGTCAGCTCCAGGCGGATGTCCGGGTACATGGCGCGAAACTCGGCCACGTGGGGCACCACGCAATGCAGCATGAAGGGCGAGGCGGCATCCACGGACAGGCGCCCGGCCGGCTTCTGCCGGCGGATGCGGATCGATTCCTCCACATCCTCCATCGAGGCGAGGATGGCGCGCGCCTTGTCCAGGAACAGCTGCCCCTCTTCCGTCAGCTCCATGCGCCGCGTGGTGCGCGTCAGCAGCGAGGTGGCCAGCTTGTCTTCCAGGCGCGACAGGGCGCGGCTGACGCCCGAGGTGGTTTGCCCCAGGTGCACGGCCGCCGCGCTCAGGGTGCCGCTGTCGATGACGGTGACGAAGATTTTCAGGTCGTCCGAATTGATATCCATTGTTGCCTTATTGTTGCCTGCGTTTCACATATCGCGCCATTATAATGGAATCATGGCAACAGTGAGAACGAGCGACAACGTCAGGCAACGTAGAACAAAATGGCGATAAAATGACAGCTACTGCCGGCCAGCACGAACAGATGCCAGATGCCGTGGCCATGGCGCAGCTTGTGATCGGTGGCGTAGAAAGCGATGCCGCCCGTGTAGCACAGCCCGCCTGCCACCAGCCACAGGAAACCGTTCCACTCGAGCGCCGCCAGCAGCGGCTTGATACCGATGATGACCAGCCAGCCCATGGCCACGTAAATCACCAGCGACAGGATGCGCGCGCCTTTCGCGTACACATATTCCTGCACGATGCCAAACAGCGCCAGGCCCCAGACGACGCTGAACAGCGACCAGCCCCACGGCCCGCGCAGGGTCACCAGCATGAAGGGCGTATAGGTTCCCGCGATGAGCAGATAGATGGCGCAGTGGTCGAGCCGCTGCAGCATGGCCTTGGCCTTGCCGCGCACGCTGTGATACAGGGTGGAAGTGAGGTACAAGGTCAGCAGCATGGCCGCATACACGCTGCAGCTGACGATTTTCCAGGGATCGCCCGTGCGGGCCGCCGCGACGATCAGGATGACGCCGCCGATGGCCGCCAGCGCGGCGCCCACCGTATGGGAAATGCTGTTGAAGCGTTCACCGTGGTACATGGCTAAGCCCTGCGCATGGAGACGCAGCAAAACTCCGGGGTCAGACCTTCAAGGTCTGACCCCAGTTCCTGCTTTGGGGTTTCAATCAAGCTTCTTCCGCCTTCTTGCGCGCAGGACGGCGTGCCGGGGTCTTGCGCGGCGCCTTGGCCGGCTTGTCTTCAACGACCGAAGCGACTTCCACCGGCGCAGGCTCGATGACTTCGACTACCGCCTCAACCGCCTTCTTGGCCGGCTTTTTCGATGCTGCCGCCTTGCGGGCCGGCGTGCGCGGCTTGGCCTTCGGCTTGGCTTCCACGACCGCTTCCACTACCGGCTCAGGTACAGGTTCAGGCATGGCTTCCACCGCAGCGACTTCGACAACTTCGGCGCGCGCTTCACGGGCGCCATCGCCATTCTTGCGGCCGCCACGGCCATTGCGGCGCGAACCGCGCTTGGCGTTGCCCTCTGCCACCACCTCGGCCACCGCTTCCACGGCTTCGGCCACCTCGTGCAGCACTTCCGGCTGCGGCGCCGACGCATACTGCTCGATGACAGCCGATTCGGCCTCGGCCACCGGCACGAAGGCCTGTGGCGCGGACTCGCTGCGGCGTTGCTCGTTCTGTTTGCGGCCGCCACGGCCATTGCGGCGCGAATCACGGCGGCTGCCGCCTTCGCGGCTGTTGCCCTCTTCCGCCGTCGCGCCGGTCTCGCCACTGGCGCTTGTCTCGCTGGCGGCATCCGCATTCACGGCAACGGGCACGACCACCAGGCCGCTGCTGCGGTAGACATACGCGCCCGATTTCTCGTCGCGGCCAAATTCCAGCAAACCGCGCGTCTGCGCTTCTTCCAGCAGGTTGCCGAAGGTGCGGAAACCGTAATACGATTCGCTGAAGTCCGGCTTGCGGCGCTTGATCGCTTCTTTCAGCATCGAAGCCCATATCTTGCCGCTGTCGCCCCGTTCGGACACCAGCGCGTCAAAGGTTTCGACGGCCATTTCGATCGCTTCCGTCTTGCGCGACTCGTATTTTTCCTTGCGGCGCACTTCTTCGTCGGGCGAGCGCTTGACAGCGGCAGCCGGGCTTTCGCGCGCGTCGCGCTTGGCGGCCGTGCGGCGGCTCTCGCGCACCAGGTCATCGTAGAAAATGAATTCGTCGCAGTTCGCCACCAGCAGGTCGGAGGTCGACTGCTTGACGCCCACGCCGATCACCTGCTTGGCGTTTTCGCGCAATTTCGACACCAGCGGCGAAAAATCGGAATCGCCACTGATGATGACGAAGGTGTTCACGTGGGCCTTGGTGTAGCACAGGTCCAGTGCATCGACCACCAGGCGGATGTCGGCCGAATTCTTGCCGGACTGGCGCACGTGGGGAATTTCAATCAGCTCGAAGTTCGCTTCGTGCATGGTGCCCTTGAAACTTTTATAACGGTCCCAGTCGCAATATGCCTTCTTGACAACGATGCTGCCCTTGAGGAGCAAGCGTTCGAGGATGGGCTTGATATCGAATTTTTCGTAATTTGCATCTCGCACGCCGAGCGCGACGTTCTCGAAGTCGCAAAACACGGCCATGCTGAGGTTTTCTGGGGATGACGCCATAAGGGTGAATTCTCGCTGGATAATAAGGGCGGACGGGAAGCGCAACGCCTCCCTTTTCGCCTAGTATATTCGCCCATCGCCCGTTTCGGCGACAACTATCGTGCGCGGCAGCCTATTGCGCACCACCTACGGCGCTGGCGCCCGGCCAAACCACGCTTTCATCGACCGAATACAACTGGCACGGCAGGCTGCTGCGCCGCTGGCACGAAGCGAGTGCGCGCACATCGGGACTTTCGCCTTCCTCGGCCCAACCCCAGGCGCCGCTGGCCGACAGGGCAAAGGCGCGCGGTGCGGTTTTCTCCAGGAAGACGCGGTAGGCCGCGCGGCCCTGCTCTTCCAGATACGGCACGGCGGCGATATCGTCCTGCTGCGCGAAATGCGTGGCGGGCGGCGACGGCGCATCGGCCACGCGGTAGACCTGGCGCACCGGCATGCCGATTTTCTGCAGGAAGCGCTCCGTGGCGGGCAGCCACACGGCCACGCCGTCGCGGCTGCCCAGGGTCAGGTGGGCGTCGCGCTTGAACGGACCATAGGCCAGCAGTTGCGCCTGCCCGCCGGAACCCGTGAAAGAGCGAAACAGGCGCTGCGCCAGCGCCGGCGAAAAATACGCGTCGTTCGCGCCATACAGCCACAGGCTGGGAATGTGGTTGTAGGCGCCCAGGGTGGCGAAAGTCTTGGCCAGCGCCCCTTGCCAGTCGCAGCCGGGCATATCGACGCGCAGGCCGCCGGCAAAATTGAGCACGCCGCGCACGCCGGGCAGCACCCGGGTGGCCAGCGCCAGCGCCGCCATGCCGCCATACGACTGGCCCGCGACGACGATGCGTTGCGGGTCGACCCAGCTCTGGCGGCGCGCATACGCCAGTGCGGCGAGCATGTCGCGCGCCTGGCCCTGGGCATTGCCCAGCATGTCGCAGCCAAAATCGCGGTAGGCGCCCGTGGAGCGGGCAAAGCCGGCGCGCATGGGCAGCATCACCGCATAGCCGCGGCGCACGAATTCGGTAGCCATATAGATGAAGCGCTCGCGCTGCTGCAGCCGGGCCGGGCCGGCCTGCTTGCCGTGATTCATCAGCAGCAAGGGAAACGGACCGGGGCCGGCGGGGCGGAACACCGTCGTCTCCAGCGTCTCGCGCAAGCCGTCGCCGGCCGGCACCATGATCACCTGCTCGTTCAGGCGCGCATCGAGCGGCAACTGCGAGGGAACAAGCTGGGCTTTCAGGGGCAGGCAAGGCAGACTGAGCAGCAAAGCCAGGAAAATGGGGCGACGCAGATGGAAAATGGCGGACTCCGTGGACGACTTCCCCGCCAGTCTAGGCAGTGAAATACCACAGAGCAATATGAAAATATTATGTGATGCACCTATTTTTTTGCAGCAAGAAGCAACAGGAAAAATTGTTGCCTTGCACCACCACACTTTTCCCGCTGGCGGGAGTAAACTAGGCGTATTCTGAAGGAGTCGCCATGTCCATCTCCGCCCTCACCAGCGGTACCTCGGGGCTGACCGCCAACCAGCGCGCGCTGGATGTGGCCGCCAACAATATCGCCAATGCGAATACGCCGGGCTTCCAGCCGCAACAAGCCGAGTTCCAGGAGTCCAGTCCGGCCGGCACGGGCGTCACGCTCTCCGTCGAAGGGCGCAAGCTGGCCGCCAGCGAAAGCGTCAGCGGCGCCAATGCGAATGCGGCCAAGGCGGCGGAAAGCCGGCCGAACGGCGTCGGCCTGGCGTCCGAACTGACGGATAACCTGGTCTACAAGGCCGGTTTCAACCTGTCGGCGAATGTCGTCAAGGCGGCCGACCAGGCCTTGGGCAGCCTGATCGACGTCAAGACTTGAAGCCTTGATACTATCTACACCATAGCCAGCGCCAGCGGCGCCATGGCTGGCGCAATCAGCGCCAGCAGCCGTTCGGCCGGAATGCCGTCGCGCGCCTGCACCGACAGCCCATGCAGCAGCGCCGCATAATAATCGCCCAGCGCCTGCACGTCCGCTTCCCCTTTTAATTCTCCCGCCAGCTGCGCCGCGCGCAGGCGCTCGATGACCGCTTGCGTGCGCGCGCGGCGGTGCTGCGCCAGCCAGTCGGCGATGCCGGCGTTTTCCGCGCTCGTGTTGGTCGCGGCCGTGACCACCATGCAGCCTTGCGGCTGGCCGCTGCGCGTGTACAGCAGCACGGCTTCTTCCAGCATGCGCGCCACCGCCTCGCGCACGTTCAAGCTGGCGGCCAGCGCGTGCACGGCAAACGCGCCCTCGCCCGTTTCATACAATTCCACGGCTTCGCGGAACAATTGTTCCTTCGAGCCGAACGCCGCATAGATGCGCGCCGAGGCGATGCCCAGCGCCGCCACCAGGTCGGCCATCGACACGCCTTCATAGCCGCGCGTCCAGAACGCGTCGCGCGCTTTTGCCAGCGCCAGCGCGCGGTCAAATTCCCTCGGTCTTCCTGCCATTGTGATCCTCTGCTTGCGAAGTGGCGGCCAGTATAACGCCTGGCACGCCACCCGCCGTCGCGATTTATTTTGCAGCGACGCCTTGACCGAAGGGAAAATTTCGCCTATTCTTTGTCGATCGACAAACAATAGGAGCCGATATGAAAACCATCCAAGGACCAAGCCTGCACCTGGCACAATTCGCCGCCGACACGGCGCCCTTCAACACCCTGCCCGCCATCGCCGAGTGGGCGGCCGGCATGGGCTTCAAGGCCCTGCAGATTCCCGCCTGGGATGCGCGCCTGTTCGACGTGGCGCAAGCGGCGCACAGCCAGCAATACTGCGATGAACTGGTCGCCATGCTGGCCGGCCATGGCCTCGTCATCAGCGAACTGACGACGCACATCCTCGGCCAGCTGGTGGCCGTGCACCCGGCCTACGACGCGCTGTGCGACAGCTTCGCGCCAGCCCACCTGCACGGCCAGCCGGCCGCGCGCACGGCCTGGGCCATCGAACAGGTGAAACTGGCGGCGATGGCCTCGAAACGCCTGGGCCTGACCGACATGGGCACGTTTTCCGGCTCGTTCGCCTGGCCGTATCTGTTCCCGTTCCCGCAACGCCCACCCGGCCTGATCGAAACGGCCTTCGACGAACTGGCGCGCCGCTGGCTGCCCATCCTCGACGTGTGCGAGGAACAGGGCATCAACCTGTGCTACGAAATCCACCCCAGCGAAGATCTGCATGACGGCATCAGCTTCGAGATGTTTTATGAAAGAGTGGGCCGCCACCCGCGCTGCAAGATGCTGTTCGACCCCAGCCACTTCGTGCTGCAGCAGCTCAATTACCTGGAATTCATCGATATCTACAAGGAGCACATCCGCATGTTCCATGTGAAGGATGCGGAATTCAATCCGACGGGACGGCAAGGCATCTACGGCGGCTACCAGTCGTGGGAAAACCGCGCCGGGCGTTTCCGTTCGCTGGGCGATGGCCAGGTCGATTTCAAGGCGATCTTCTCGAAGATGGCGCAAAACGACTACGCGGGCTGGGCCACGCTGGAATGGGAATGCTGCCTGAAGGACCAGGAAGTGGGCGCGCGCGAAGGCGTGGCCTTCATCAATGCCCACATCATTCCCGTCACGGACAAGATCTTCGACGACTTCGCCGGCGCTCCCGTCAGCGCGCAACAGATCCATCAATTGCTGGGCATCCAGCACAACTAATTAGGGAAACACCATGAACGAATTTACACATGATTACGTCCGCATCGACGGCCAGCGCCTGCATTGCGTGATTGCTGGTCCCGGCACCGGCAAACCCGTGCTCCTGATTCCCGGCTGGCCGCAGACCTGGTATGCGTGGCGCCACGTGATGACAGCCCTGGCGGCCAATGGCTACCAGGCCATCGCCATCGACCCGCCCGGCAGCGGCCACTCCAGCCGCCCCGCCGATGGCTACGACACGGGCGCCGTGGCCGCCACCCTGCACCGCGCCATGCTGGCCCTGGGCCACGCGCAGTACGATGTGGTGGGTCACGACATCGGCATGTGGGTCGGCTATGCGCTGGCCAGCGATTTCCCGCAGGCCGTGACGAAACTGGCGCTGACGGAAGCCGTGATTCCCGGCCTGGCGCCCGCTCCGCCCATTTTCGTGGCGCCGTCCGACAATATCTTCCTGTGGCATTTCATGTTCAACCAGGTGCTCGATTTGCCGGAAATGCTCACGGCGGGCAAGGAGCGCGAGTACATCCGCTTCATTTTCGACCGCTGGTCGTACCGCCGCGACAAGGTGGCCGTCGACGTGTATGCGGATGCCTACGCCACGCCGGGCGCCCTGCGCGCAGGCTTCGCCTACTACCGCGCCATCCCTGAAACCATCCGGCAAAACCTGGAGCGGGCCAAGCGCAGCCTGCCGATGCCGGTGCTGGCCATCGGCGCCGACCACGCGACGAATGACGCGCCCCTGCTGACCATGCAAGGCAAGGCGGATCATTTACAAGGCGCCATCGTCGCCGAATGCGGCCACTTCATCATGGAAGAACAGCCGGAAGCCTTCATTTCCCACCTGCTGCCCTTCCTGGCGGGAGAGCCCGCATGAGCCTCGATCCACTGATCGCCGCCTGGCTGGAAGAGAGCAAAAATGCGCCGCCGCCCGCCTCGCTGGCAGACCTGCGCGCCGCCACGGAAACGGGCTTGCGCCAGCTGCACGGGCCGTTGGAGGACGTCGCCTCGATCAAGGATTACGTGCTGCCCGGTGAACATGCACTGGCCGTGCGCGCCTACGTGCCGGCCGGCGCGGATACGGGCAAGCCCCTGCCCGCCATCGTCTTTGCGCATGGCGGCGGATGGTGTCTGTGCTCGCTGGACCTGTACGACAATCCGTGCCGCGCGCTGGCCAACGCCACCGGTTGCGTGATCTTTTCCGTCGACTACAGGCTGGCGCCCGAGTACAAGTTTCCCGTGCCGCTGAACGACTTTTACCGGGCCTTGTGCTGGGTCGCCGAACATGCGGCAGCGCTGGGTATCGACGCGAAGCGCCTCGCCGTGGGCGGCGACAGCGCCGGGGGCAACCTGGCCGCCGCAGCGGCACTGATGGCGCGCGACCAGGCCGGCCCCGCGCTGGCGCACCAGCTGCTGCTGTACCCGGCGCTCGATTTCGCCTTCGACACGGCTTCGTACCAGCGCTATGCGGATGGCCATTCGCTGACCCGGGAAGCCATGCGTTTTTGCTGGTCGGCGTACCTGAACGAGCCGGCCGAGGGCGTGCAGCCTTATGCTGCGCCCCTGCGGGCCGCGTCGCTCAAGGACTTGCCGGCAGCGACGGTGCTGGTGTGCGAATTCGATCCACTGAATGACGAAGGTGCGGCGTATGCGCGGCGTTTGCGCGATGACGGCGTGGCGGCGCAATGCGTGCAGCTCGACGGCATGATCCATGCATCGATGCACATGCTGGGCCTGACGCCAGCTGCGCGGGGATTGTTTGACGTGGCGGGCCAGGCCATGCGGCAGGCGCTGGGAACGTAAAAAAAACCGCCGCCGGGGATGGCTCCACGGCGGCGTATCACATCAGTCCACCAGCTTGCGCACCTCGATGCCGTTCAACCATTTCACATGGCGCGGTCCCGTGCGGATATCCTTCGCCGAGATGAGGGCGATCTCGCCATCGTTGTCGTCGAGCGCCTTGCCGTTTTTTTCATAGTAGACGATCACGCCCTCGCCGGCCGGCGCGTTATACAGCTCGCCCCAGGAAAACACCACCGCGTAGCCATCGGTGGCCGTGGCGATGATGGCGAGCTTCTTGACGTCGTTGTGGCCCGGCGCGTCGAGCACCGCCTTGTCGAGGATGTCGCGCAGGCGCACGCCCTTGTAGCTGGTGATGGTCTCGGCCTTGTCGCCGTTATGGCGCGTGACGGCAATCTCTCCGCCATTCGCCGGCGGCAGCTGACGCAGGTCGGCCACTTTCAGGGTCAAGGGCGTTTCCACCATGCCCGTCACGGCCAGCGCGTGGCTCATGTTGTCGCGCGCGGCAGCGGGTGCCGACCACGCGGCCGGTGCCGCCGCCAACAACGACGCCGCGGTACAGGCAGCGAATATTTTCTTGAACATGCTAAATCCTTTCATCGAACAGTCAAAAAATCAGAACTGGACCTGTGCATTGGCCAGCCAGGTGCGCCCGGCGCTGGGGAAGCCGTCGGACAGCGCGTAATTGCGGTCACCCAGGTTCGCCACGCCCGCTTCCAGCGTCAATGCCGGCAAGGGACGGTACACGGCCTTCAGGTTCAGCGTCGTAAAACCGCCAAGTTCCAGGGTGTTCGAGACCCAGCGCCCGCTGTTCGCTTCAGCGATGGCCACCACGTCGACCTGGCGCGCAGCATGCAGCACGGCGTGCGCCGTCAGCTTGTGGCGCGGCACGTCCGTCAGGCGGATAGCGCGGTCGCTGACATTTTTCATGTCCGTATACGTGTAGTTGCCGCCGAAATCAAGCCAGGCGCCGGCGCGGCCACGCAAGCCCAGTTCCACGCCGCTGATATGCGCCCGGCCCGCATTCTGCATCTGCGCGCGCACGCCCGAGACATTCGCCACGCTTTGGATCTTGTCCTTCACGTCGCTGTAGAACAGCGCCGCCTCCAGCGCCAGGCCTTGCGCATTGCCCTGATAGCCCAGCTCATAGTTCATCGCCTCCTCCGCGCGCAAGGCCGGGTTTTCGATATATGTGCCCAGGCGCTGCGAGTAGCGGTCCTTCAGGGTCGGCAGGCGCGACTTGCGCGCCACGGTGGCATACACGCGCGATTCAAGTCCGGTCTTGTGGAACAGGCCCGCCTGCAGGTCGGTGGCCGATTGATTGGCTGGCAAGGTATACGCATTGCCGGCGCTGTAGACGGTATCAGGGCGCAGTGCATTGCGCGAGGCGCCCAGCGACAGTTCCGTCGCCGCATTGAGGGCGATGCTGTCTTCCGCACCCAGGGTCCACAGGGCATCCTTGTACCAGGTATTGCGCACGCCCTTGGCGTCGAGTTCCTGGTGCTCGTCGGCCTTGTAGCTGGCGACGACGCGCAGGCTGTGCGCGGCCAGGCGGAACGATTCGAGTTCCACCGCGCCGCCGTTCGTGCGGTCGTTATAGATGCTGCGCCCGCCGCTGACACTGCCCTGGCCACTGGTTTTCAGGGTCGTGTAGCTGCCATTGGTAAACGAGGTGATTTCATTGTCATAGCTATCGTGGTACAGCCGCAATTTCAGGCGTTCCTGCTGGCCCAGGCGCGTCTGCGAGACGAAATACACGCTTTCCTTGTTCCAGTACGGCCATTGCCAGTAGCGCGCGCCGACGGGGTTGGTCGATGGCGGCTGGCCCTTTTCGCCATGCTGCTTGTAGTAGCTCAGCGCATACTCGTCGCCCGCCTGCGCGCCATCGGGCGTGTAGCCCACCTTGAACGACAGTTTATGGTCCTTGCGATAAGCATTGTTGCGCGTGCCGCCGTCTTCCGTGGCCGTGGGGCGGAAGTCGGACGACATGGGGAAACCGTCGCTGTCGATATACGACACACCCGCCTGCAGATACCACAGGCCCTGGTTGGTTCCCACGTTGGCCGATACCTGGCGCTCGCTGCCCGAGCCGAAACCGATGGAGGTATCGCCCTCAAGGCGCGCCGCGGGTTTGCGCGAGATCAGGTTGATGGCGCCGCCCAGGGTATTGGCGCCGTAAGCCACGGAGCTGAAACCCTTGGCCACCTGGATGGCGGCCAGGTCGCCAGTCGTGAAGCGGTTGAAATCGACGTAGCCGTCATACGGCACGTAGACGGGAATGCCGTCGATGTACAGCGGCACCTGGCGCGCATCGAAACCGCGGATGGCGACGGTTTTTTCGTTGCGTGAATTGGTCGACAGCGACACGCCCGACAGCAAATTGAGGGCGTCGCCCACGTTGTCGCGGTTAAAGCGGCGCATCTCGGCGCGGCTCACTTGCGCGCCCACCTGCTGTTCCATTTGGCCTGCCTGCTCGCGCTGGCCGATCACCGTCACCGTGCCCAGCACGAACGGCGCCGCCTCCATCTCATCCTTGCCGCCTGTTTGCTGCGCCTGCGCCATCTGCGCCAGCGCCAGCATCACGGCGCCTGCCATTACCTGTTTCAACATCGTCTTGTTCTCATCTCTCGTTATATACGTTATATATCGTCTTATATAGCGATATACAAAAAAATACAAAAAAAGCGGCCGCGCTTGCGGCGACCGTCACCCAACAGCGCAATATACAGACGTATATAGCGATGCTCAAGCGAGAAGACCAAAAGCGCGCGCACAAGTCAAATTTCATGCCTTTTTCATGCAGCGCAGCATTTCGCTGTGCGAACGAATGTTTCACAAAACGGTTGACAGGCGAGATCCGGCTAGGCAAACTAATTTCCAGGGAGTCCGCAAATGAAGGCAAATATGAGCAAGATTCAGACCGCAGCCGATCCGGAACTCATCGTCTTCAGCGATGACGAAGAAGGCAAGGATCGCCAGTTCGTCAACGCGCTGGCGCGCGGACTGGAAGTGCTCCGGTGCTTCCGCCCCGGCGAAGTGTTCCTGTCGAACGCGGACATGGCCAAGCGCACGGGCATCCCGAAACCGACGATTTCGCGCCTCACCTACACGCTCACCAAACTCGGCTACCTGAATTATTCGGACAGCCTGGGCAAGTACCAGCTGGGCGCCGGCGTGCTGGCCCTCGGCTACCGCATGCTGTCGAACCTCGACGTGCGCAAGATGGCGCGTCCGCTGATGGAAGAACTGGCCGAACATGCGCAAGCCTCCGTGTCGCTGGGCACGCGTGACCGCCTCAGCATGGTCTACGTGGAAACCTGCCGCAGCAGCGCCAACGTCACCCTGCGCCTTGACGTCGGTTCGCGCATTCCCCTGATGACCACGGCCATGGGCAAGGCCCTGCTGTGCATCCTGCCGCAGGCCGAGCGCGACTACCTGATGGACCATGCGCGCGAGCACGAGACGCAGCGCTGGCCGCGCATCAAGGCCGGCATCGAGCAAGGCTTCAAGGATTACCAGGACCGGGGCTTTTGCATCTCGGCCGGCGAGTGGCAAAACGACGTGCATGCGGTGGGCGTGCCCATGCTGGGTGCCGATGGCGAACAAGTCATGGCCTTCAATTGCGGCGGCCCCGCCTTTTTGCTGTCGCGTGAAAAACTCGAATCCGACCTGGGACCGCGCCTGGTCGCCCTGGTCAAGACAGTGGAAAAAAACCTGGGCCGCGGTTAGACTGCGCGCCCCCTCTCAACGACAGCTCACATCAAAGCGCCGAGGAAACCGATGATACGCGACGAAGAAACCCTGAACATCCTGCTCGACAGCATCGCCCGTTTCGTGCGCGAAGTGCTGGTGCCGAACGAGGCGCTGGTGGCCGAAACGGACACGATACCGCCCGCCATCGTGGCGCAGATGCGCGAACTGGGCCTGTTCGGCCTGTCCATCCCGGAAGCCTACGGCGGCCTGGAACTGAGCATGGAAGAGGAAGTCAGGGTCGCGTTTGAAATCGCCCGCACCTCGCCCGCCTTCCGCTCGCTGATCGGCACGAACAACGGCATCGGCTCGCAAGGTATCGTTATCGACGGCACGGAAGCGCAAAAACAATACTATCTGCCCAAGCTGGCGGCCGGCGAGATCATCGGCTCGTTCGCCCTGACGGAAGCGGGATCAGGCTCCGACGCGGCATCGCTGCGCACGAGCGCCGTGCGCGATGGCGATTTCTATATCCTCAACGGCAGCAAGCGCTATATCACCAACGCGCCCGAGGCGAGCATTTTTACCGTGATGGCGCGCACGGACCCCGTCAAACGGGGCGCCTCGGCCATTTCCGCCTTCATCGTGGAAAAGGATACGCCGGGCCTCTCGCTGGGAAAAATCGATAAAAAGATGGGCCAGCAAGGCGCGCATACCTGCGACGTTATCTTTGAAAACTGCCGTGTGCCGGCCGCGAACATCATCGGCGGCAAGGAAGGCGTGGGTTTTAAAACGGCCATGAAGGTGCTCGACAAGGGCCGCCTGCACATCGCCGCCGTCTGCGTGGGCGCCGCCGAACGCATGCTGGGCGACGCCCTGGCGTATGCGATGGAGCGCCAGCAGTTCGGCCAACCCATCGCCGAGTTCCAGCTGATCCAGGCCATGCTGGCCGACAGCAAGGCCGAGATTTACGCGGCGCGCAGCATGGTGCTCGATTGCGCGCGCCGGCGCGACAACAAGGAAGACATTTCGACGGAAGCGTCGTGCTGCAAGCTGTTCGCCTCCGAAATGTGCGGCAGAGTGGCTGACCGCTCCGTGCAGATCCACGGCGGCGCCGGCTACATCAGCGAATACGCGGCCGAACGCTTCTACCGCGACGTGCGCCTGTTCCGCATCTACGAAGGCACGACGCAGATCCAGCAGATCGTCATCGCCCGCAACATGATCAAGGCAGCGCAAAAGTGAAGGAGGCCGCGATGGACATTCCCGCCCTGCTGGCGCACTTGCCGGCACGCCTGTCGGCCATCCCTATCTATTGGGCGATGCGCGCGCCGGACGCGCCCGCGCTGCATGAAGGGGGCCGCAGCTGGACCTACGCGCAGCTGCAGCGCAGTGTGGAAAGCGCCGCGCAGCTGCTGCGGCAGCTGGACGTGCGCGCCGGCGACCGCCTGATGGTGGTGGGCGAGAACTGCGCGCTGCAGGTGGCGCTGATCTTCGCAGCGGCCAGCATCGACGCGTGGATCGTCAACGTCAATGCGCGCCTGTCGGCGCGCGAGATCGACAGCATCGCAGGCCACTGCTCGGCGCGGCGGCTGCTGTTCCTGGCCGGCGCCTCGCCGGAAGCGGCCGCGCATGCCGCACGTCTGGGCGCGGCCAGCGCCACGGTCGACGGCATGGGAGAACTGCTGGCGGGTGAGTTGAACGAGGCAGCCATCGCGGAAGATACGGTCCCCGGCAACGAACAGGTGGCCGCACTGATCTACACGACGGGTACCACGGGACAGTCGAAAGGCGTGATGCTGACGCACCGCAACCTGCTGTTCATCGCCGCCGTCTCCAGCACCCTGCGTGGCCTGACCAGCAGCGACCGCGCCTATGGCGTGCTGCCGATTTCGCACGTGTACGGCCTGGCCTCGGTGACCCTGGGTACCCTGTATGCGGGCGCCGCCCTCTATCTGGTGCCGCGCTTCTCCGTCGATGGCCTGCTCTCGGCCCTGAAGAATGACGGTTTGACCATCGTGCAGGGCGTGCCCGCCATGTACGCCAAGCTGCTGCAAACTCTGGGCGGCGCCGATACGCCGCTGCCCACACGGCTGCGCTTTGCGTATGCGGGCGGCTCGCCGCTGGCGCCGTCGCTCAAGCGCGAGGTGGAAAAGCTGCTGGGTACCGCGCTGCACAATGGCTACGGCATGACGGAAAGCGCTCCCACCATCAGCCAGACGCGCCTGGATGCGCCGCGCCGCGACGATTCGGTGGGCATGCCGATCCCCGGCGTGGAAGTACGCGTGGTGAACGTGGCCGGCCTGGATGTGACGCCGGGCGAGCCGGGAGAATTATGGATACGCGGACCGAACATCATGGCCGGCTACTACCGCGAACCGGCCATGACGGCGGCCACCATGCGTGAAGGCGGCTGGCTCAATACGGGCGACATGGCGCGCCAGGAACCGGACGGCGCGCTGTTCGTTGTCGGGCGCACCAAGGAACTGATCATCCGCTCCGGCTTCAATGTGTATCCGCTGGAAGTGGAAACGGCGCTCAACGCCCACCCATCCGTGGTGCAGTCGGCCGTGGTCGGGCGCACGCTGGACGATGGCAACGAAGATGTCATCGCCTACGTGGAACTGGACCCGCGCCAGCCCGCCAGCGTGGCACAATTGCAGGCCTGGCTGGCGCAAACGCTGTCGCCGTACAAATGCCCGTCCGCCATCATCGTCATGGAAGCGCTGCCGGCGGCCGCCACGGGCAAGATTTTAAAGGGGCAGCTGCGGCAAATGGCGCAGAATGCCCGATAAGTTGACCATAATGTACCAGACCCGAGAATAAAACCAAGCCACATCACCGGAGGAGACACGATGAAACGCACCTACACACGCATCGCCATGGCAGCGCTGGTTGCCAGCGCCTGGATGACGCAGGCCAGCGCCGACGAATTCCTGGTCGGCGCGGAAATCCCGCTGACGGGCAACCTGGCGCGGGTCGGCGCCGGCATGCAGGAAGGGATCATGGTCGCGGCCGAAGTCTTCAACAAGACCAACGGCAAGCACACCATCAAGATCATCACCGTCGACGACGAATCGGCGCCCGCCAAGGCCATCGCCGCCGTGGAAAAGCTGGCCAGCCAGGGCGTGGTGGCCATCACGGGCGGCTATGGCTCGAACAATATCTCGCCCGCCTCGGACACTGCCAATAAACTGGGCCTCGTCTACATCACCTCGGGCGGCGTGGACGACAGCCTGGTAGCGAGCGGACGCAAGAATTTTTTCCGCATCAATAACACGGCCGGCTATGAAAAAGCCATGCTGGGACTACTGCAGGACGTGGGCGCCAAGTCCGTCTCCATCGTGTATTCGACCAAGGATGCCACCACGGGCCTGGCGAAAGACGTGGAGAAAGCCCTGACGGCCAAAGGCGTGAAGGTGACGACGCATTCGTTCGACCCGGCCATTACCGACTTCAAGCCCATCATCAACAAGATCAAGCTGCAGGATAAATCGGAAGTGGTGGCCATGGTCGGCTACGAAAACGATTACGTGGGCATCATCCGCGCCGCCCGCGTCCTGAAACCGAAGATCAAGGCCATGGTGGGCGTGTGGTCGCTGGCCACGCCAAAAATGGCGGCCGACTTCCCCGACCTGATGCCGAACGTGTTCGGCACGGCCCTGCTGCCCTTCCCCACCGAATTCAAGACGGCCGACGGCAAGGCCTTCAGCGACGCCTACAAGCAGCTGTACAAGAAAGAGCCGGACTACCTTGGCCAGTTCGGCTACGTGCAATCGATGCTGCTGTTCGAAGCCATCGCGCGCGCGGCCGACAAGGGCACGCTCAAGAAAGGCGGCGTGGCCGAGGAAATGCGCAAGACGGACCGCGAAACCCTGATCGGCCGGGTGCAGTTCGCCGCCAATGGCGACAACCAGAACTTCGTGCACCGCATGGCGCAGCACCAGGACAAGAAGGTGGTGATCGTCTGGCCGAAGGAACACGCCACGGGCAAGCTGGCCTACCCAGCCCTGCCCTGGTAAACGGCAGCCGCCCCCTGCACACGCGCGCGCCTCCGACTGGGCGTGCACCGATGAACGGCATCCCTGGCGCATACTTCGCGATGCGCCAGGGATGCCCGACGGGATGACGACATGACAGAATTAATCTTGCAAGCCCTGTATTCAGGCTTGCTGCAGGGCGGCTCCTACGCCCTGATCGCACTGGGACTGGCGCTGGTCTTCGGCACCATGAAAGTGATCAACCTGGCGCACGGCGAACTGGTGCTGCTGGCCGCCTATATCGCCTACAGCGTGGAGTCAAGCCTGGGACTCGGGCCCATGTTCGCCATTCCCATCGCGCTGGTGATCGTCAGCCTGACGTCCGTGGGCGTGTATCTGATCGTCAGCCGCATCAAGAAGGACCGCGAAATCAATTCGCTGATCCTCACCTACGGCATCGGCGTCATTCTCACCAATGTCATCCTGCTGGTATGGAAGGCCGACATCCGCTCGACCTCATCGAGCTGGCTGCAGGAAGGCATCGAGATCGGCCCGTTTTTCAGCATGCGCAGCGAAGTGATTTTCTTCGGCGTCAGCCTGGTGCTGATGGCGGCCCTGTGGCGCTGGCTCGCCACCAGCTGGTATGGCCGCGCCGTGCGCGCCGTGTCCAGCAACCGCGACGCGGCCAAGCTGATGGGCATCGACCCGGGCCGCACGGAACTGGTCTCCTTTTTAGTCGCAGGCATCCTGGCCGCCTTCGCCGGTGTCGCCCTGTTCAGCTATGGCGTGATCCAGCCCGCCTACGGTGGCGCGTTGACGGTGAAAGCCTTCATCATCACGGTCCTGGCCGGCATCGGTTCGATTCCCGGCGTGCTGCTGGCCGCCGTGCTGCTGGGCGTGGCCGAAGCGCTGACCGTCACCCTGGCCAGCTCCGCGCTGCAGGAATTGTCCGGCATGGTGCTGTTCCTGCTGGTGCTGTTCATCATGCCGAACGGCCTGTTCGGCGCACAACGGAGGCGCGGATGAAGCGCTCAACACTGATTTCAACGGCCGGTTTGCTGCTGACCGCCTATGTCGCCGTGCCGCTGGCCCTCGGCGGCAACCAGTATGTGATGAGCATGGTGGTGGCGGCCCTGATCATCGGCGGCGTGGCCATGTCCTGGGCCCTGCTCGGTAATTTGGGCGGCATGGTCAGCTTCGGCCATGCGGCCTTCTTTGGCGTGGGCGCGTATGTCTCCGCGCTGACCACCGTGAAACTGGGCTTGCCCGTGTTTGCCGCCATGCTGCTCGGTGGCGCGGGGGCGGCCATCGCCGCCGTCATCATGTTGCCCGTGCTGCGCCTGCGCGGGCCGTACTTTGCGCTGGCCATCCTCGCCTACGCCCACATCTTCCGCATCCTGGCCACGGAATGGAGTGCCCTCACGGGCGGCGCCGGTGGCATCAACAATATTCCCACCCTGCCCACTGTCTTCGGCTTCGACTTGGCCAGCAAGACGGGCGCCTACCTGGTGGTGCTGACCCTGGTGGTGTGCTGCGCGTTTGCCTACAGCCGCATCCGCGCCAGCCATTACGGCATCGCCCTGCGCGCCATGCACGACAGCGAAGACGCCACGCGCGTCGTCGGCGTCAACAGCACCTTGCTGAAAGGTGCCATGCTGCTGGTGTCGGCCTTCATGGCGGGCCTGTTCGGCGCCTTCAACGCCCACTACATCAACTTCCTGGAGCCGGATTACGCCTTCAACAGCCTATGGGTGACCTTGCCCATCGTGGCAGCCATCTTCGGTGGCTACCGCACGATACTCGGCCCCGTGCTGGGCGCCGTGGTGGTCTACCTGGTCGACCAGCTGATCTTCAAGTCGCTGATTCCCACGGGCCACCAGCTGGTGCTGGGCGTGCTGCTGGTGGCGATGATTGTCTTCAGTCCGAACGGCCTGCTGCCGCTGCTGCGCAAATTGGTCAAGGGCAAAGCGAAGGAGAACGCACATGCTTGAACTCGATAATGTGTCCGTGCGCTTCGGCGGCCTGACGGCCGTCGATTCCGTCACGTTAAAGGTGGGCAGCCACGACGTGATCGGCCTGGTGGGCGCGAATGGCGCCGGCAAGACCACGCTGTTCAATGCGATTTCCGGCCTGGTGCGCCCCACCAGTGGCGGCATCCGCTTCGAGGGGCGCGACATCATGGCCACGCCCATGTACCAGCGCGCGCGCCTGGGATTGGGACGCACCTTCCAGATTCCGCAACCCATGCATGAATTGACGGTGCGCGAAAACCTCATCGTGGCGCAGCGCTTCGGCACGGGCAAGGTGGACCAGCGCAAGATCGATGAAATCCTCGATTTTACGAGCCTTCTTGACAAGGCCGGGCGCGATGCGGCCAGCGAACTGGCGCTGACGGAACTCAAAGCGCTGGAAGTGGCCAAGGCGCTGGCCACCAATCCGAAGCTGCTGCTGCTCGATGAAGTGCTGGCAGGCCTGGAAACGAACGGCAAGCGCCGCTTCATGGGCATGCTGAAGGACTTGCACGCCGCCTTTGGCGTGGGCATCGTCATGATCGAACACGATATCGAAACCATCAGCAACCTGTGCCAGCGCGTGGCCGTGCTCAATTTTGGCCAGCTGATCGCCGATGGCACGCCGGACGCCGTCTTCCGCGATCCGGCCGTCATCGAAAGCTATACGGGAGCCGCGCATGCCTGAAACGATGCTTGAATTAAGTCAACTGCGCGCCGGCTATGGCGCCATCAACGTGCTGTGGGATGTGTCGCTGTCCATCCAGAAGGGCAAGCTGACCACCATCATCGGCCCGAACGGGGCCGGCAAGACCACGCTGCTGCGCGCCATCATGGGTTTGCTGCCCGTGGGCGCGGGCAGCATCGCGCTCGATGGCGTGGCGATCAACGGCACGCCGACGTGGAAGATGAGCGATGCCAGGGTCACCATGATCCCCGAGGGGCGCATGACGTTTCGCGACATGAGCGTGGAAGAAAACCTGATCATGGGCGCCTTCCCGAAGGAGCACCGCAGCCACATGCCGGCGCGCCTGGCCGAAGCCTATGCCATGTTCCCGCGCCTGCACGAACGCCGAAAGCAGCTGGCCGGTTCCCTCTCCGGCGGCGAGGCGCAGATGCTGGCGATGGCGCGCGGGCTGATGTCGGACCCGTCGCTGCTGATCATCGACGAGCCGTCGCTGGGACTGGCGCCGCTGGTGGTCAATGAACTGTTCGACATCCTCGCGCGCCTGAACGACGGCCGGCGCACCATCATTTTAGTGGAACAGAACACGGCGCGCGCCGTGGCCGTGGCCGATCACGTGTACCTGATGCAAAGCGGTAAAGTGGCGCTGTCGCAGGCAGCTTCCGAAGTCAACCTGGAGCACCTGCACGAACTCTATTTTGCGCGCTGAGTGGTATCCGCCACCAGCGCATTGTCAGCGGCCTGCGGCCGTCACTCCTCGTCGTCGGCCAGTTTATCGAACGCCAGCAGCTCACTCTTGCCGAGTCCCGTCGTCACGAAGGGATCGTCGGCAGGAAAGCGGCCGGTATCGACCAGCATGCGCAGCTTGCTCAAGCGCTCGCCCAACGCCAGCGCCTGCGCCTGCGGATCGGCATCGGCTTGCCCCACCTGCCCGATCGCGCGGGTCACGGACGCGGGAAATTCCCATAATTCGGCGATGCGTACCGACAAGATACGCGCTTGCGCAAATACCTGGGCAATGAAGGCGTCCGATTGCGGAAAGGCGTCGGGCGCATGCATCTGGTCGATCAGGCGGAACGCCACCACCAGGCCGACATTGGCCATCAGCCCCGCGAGATAGGCGTCGAAGGCATTGGCCTGCATGGCAGGCGCGAGCAGGTTGGCCGCCAGCGCACATTTTTCGGACTGGCGCCAGATCAGCGGCGCCGTGCGTATGGTCAGGCCGCCGCTTTGCATGCTGACGATGGGACGGAAGGCGACGCGGGCAAGCAGCATGCGCATGCCGTTTTGCCCGAGCAGCATGATGGCGCCTTCCATATTGTTGATCGACGGGCTGGCGTTGTAGCGCGACTGGTAGCAGGGCCGGTTCGCTTCGCGGTAGACCTCGGCGACCAGCAGCACGTCCTGTGCCAGCTGGGCCGACAGCTTGGCCGCGCTCATGTTTTCATCTTGCAAGGTACGCATCAACTGCGGAATGATGGCTGGAATGCGCGGCACCAGCGCGGCGCCAGCGATCGGTTCACGGGCCAGGCGCGCCAATTCGTCCAGAATCTGCTGTTCAGCCTCCGCCGGAGCCTGCGCCGAACCAGCAGCCGCCAGCCAGCGGTAGTACATGGCATCGATTTCGGTGATGGTGGCTGGCTGCCGTGCCATCTCAGGCGCCGCCGCTGCCGTGATGGGCGCAGGCTTGTTTTTTGCGTCGCCGCCGTTCAGTAATTTTCCTATCCAACCCATTTTGCTATCCAAGCCCTGTATGCATCATTATCGCGCAGTTCGCTCCGTGATTTTACTTGATGACAGCAGCGCTGGTGCGGCTGGCGTGACCGCTTTGTCCACCTGCCGCAACATGCTACAGTGGCGCTCTCGCAGCTTCCCCTGCTTTGCAAGGTACTCATGAACAATCCGCTGGCCCGTTATGTCACCGGCCAGGCGTACAACAACGCCTGGGCCAACCACCGCCTGCTGAAGGCTTGCGGGCAGCTGACTCAGGCCGAGTTCCAGGCCACGCGCGTCAGCTTCTTCCCCACCATCGGCTTCACCCTGAACCACATATTGACGTGCGACTGGTTTTATCTCGACGCGCTCGAACGCGAACTGCGCGGCGAAGCGCCCCATGCCGACTGCTATGTCTTCTTTGAAAAGGACGAGCCATTTGCCGATTGCGCGGCCCTGCACGCGGCGCAGCGCGCGTCGGACTTGCGCCTGATCACCCATTGCCGCAGCCTGTGCGATGCGGACCTGGCGCGGCCCGTGACGATCCTGCGCGATAATCCGCAAATCGACACGCGCCAGCGCCTGCTGGCGCACGTGTTCCAGCACCAGATCCACCACCGTGGGCAAGTGCACGCCATGCTGGCCGGCACGCGCATCGAAGCGCCCCAGCTCGACGAGTTCTATTGCGCCGGCGAAGCGGGCGAACGAGCGCAGGATTTCCTGGAACTGGGCTGGACGGAAGACGATGTGTGGGGTCCGCGCTGAATCACCGCTCGGCGTGGCAGCAGACGCACAGCTTGTTGCCGTCGAGGTCGCGGAAGTAGGCGCCATAATAATTGGCGTGGTAATGGGGCCGCAAGCCGGGTGGCCCCTCGCACACGGCGCCCAGCGCCAGCGCGACCTGGTAGCTGCGGTCCACCTGGGCGCGGCTGGCCGCCAGCCAGGCCGTCATCTGGCCATTTCCGGGCGTCGCCGGCAAGCCGTCATGCGGCGCCGTCAGCACGAACAGGGGGCGCGGCGCCTCCCGCGCCATCCAGCCCGCCCAGGGTTGGGCCGGATCATGAAATTTTTCGATCAAATCGAGTTCTCCCAGCAGGGCCGTGTAGAAGGCATAGGCGCGGGGAAAGTCATTGGTGCCGAGGCAGATATGGGACAGCATGCTGCTCCTTCATGGGTAGAAACGGGGGTGCGGCGAAATGCGCCAGCTGATTATAATGGCGCATCTCTTTCGGGCCAGATCCCATGCCAGACATCGACCGCCTCCAATTGTCCCCTCCGACCAGCGCCGACCTCTCCGCCTTGCTGGCCTTCGAGCTGGACAACCGCGCCTATTTTGAATCCTGGGTCACGGCCCGGGCGCCGTCCTACTATAGCCAGGAAGCCATCGCCGCCGCCATCGAGCAGGCACAGCGCGAGCGCCAGCAAGACCTCGCTTACCAGTATCTGGCCAGGCTGGACGGACAGATCATCGGCAGGGTCAACCTGACAGCCGTCACGCGCCCGTATTTCAACAAAGCTGCGCTCGGTTACCGCATCGGCGAACAATTCGGCGGACGCGGCTACGCTACGCGCGTCGTGGCCCTGCTGCTGGAAGAAGCGTTCGGTCCACTGGAACTGTGGCGCCTGGAAGCGACGGCGCGGCCGCAAAACCTGGGCTCGGTCGCGGTCATGCAGCGCAACGGCTTTCACCAGTATGGGCGCTCGGAAAAAGCCATGCATTTCCAGGGCGCCTGGTCGGACTTGCTGTATTTTGAACGGCGCAACGAGCACGCCGGCATGGAGTAAAACCGAGCAGTTGCTCTATTGTGAGGCCACTTTTCCCCTGGCGTTATAAAATAGGCAAATATGGCACGACATCGGCCGTGCCGCTTGCCAGCCTTTCGCGCATGCGGATGCGCTCACATTCAGGGGGAAACCATGACCAATACAAACAAAAAAGCCTACCTCATCGGCGGTGGCATCGGCTCGCTGGCCGCCGCCGCCTTCATGATACGCGACGGCGGCATGCAAGGCAGCAACATCACCATCTTCGAAGCATCGCCCGTGACGGGGGGCAGCCTCGATGGCGGCGGCAATGCCGAGGATGGCTATACCTTGCGCGGCGGGCGCATGCTGACCACCGATAATTACGAGTGCACCTGGGACTTGTTCAAGAGCATCCCTTCGCTCGAACATGCGGGCCAGAGCGTCTACGATGAAACCATCGCCTTCAACGAACGGCACCTTCCCCACTCGCGCGCGCGCCTGGTCGACCGCAACCGCTTCAAGGTCGATGTCAGCAGCATGGGCTTTTCCATGCAGGACAGGCTGGAATTGCTGAAGCTGACGGAAGCCGATGAAGACACGCTGGGCAGCAGCGCCATCACGGACTGGCTCTCGCCCGAATTTTTCGACACCAAGTTCTGGTTCATGTGGGCCACCACGTTCGCCTTCCAGCCCTGGCATAGCGCCGTCGAGTTCAAGCGCTATCTGCACCGCTTCATGATGGAGTTTTCGCGCATCGAAACCCTGGCCGGCGTCAAGCGTACCGTCTACAACCAGTACGACTCGCTGGTGCGCCCGCTGGTCGCGTGGCTGCAGGAGCAAGGCGTCAACATCATCATGGATTGCACGGTGACCGATATCGAGGTGCAAGAATCCGGCGGGCGCCTGAGCGCCACCGCCATTGCCTGCCAGCGGCGCGGCCTGGCCGACGTGATTCCCGTCGCCGCCGGCGACCTGGTGTTTTTCCAGAACGCCTCGATGACGGATGCCTCCAGCTATGGCAGCATGCACAGCGCACCGGCCAAGCGCACGAAAAGCGACAGCCAGGGTTGGCTTCTGTGGGAAAAACTGGCCGAAGGCCGCCCGGAGCTGGGCCGTCCAGCCGCCTTCAACA
The DNA here is from genome assembly GCF_030397665.1 of Janthinobacterium sp. SUN073. Taxonomy (GTDB): domain Bacteria; phylum Pseudomonadota; class Gammaproteobacteria; order Burkholderiales; family Burkholderiaceae_D; genus Janthinobacterium. The sequence goes on from NZ_JAPUBT010000004.1 coordinate 346,838, forward strand.
GCAGCATCCCCGAATCGTACTGGGCCTCGTACACGGTCACCTTGAAGGACAGCGCCTTCTTTGACCGAATGGAACAATTCACGGGCAACAGCGCGGGCACGGGCGGCCTCGTCACCTTCAAGGACAGCAACTGGTTCATGTCCATCGTACTGGCGCACCAGCCTCATTTCGCCGGCCAGCCCGAAGGCGTGCAAGTATTCTGGGGCTATGCGCTGCACCCTGACCGCATCGGCAACTTCGTCGCCAAGCCCATGTCCGAATGCAGCGGCGAGGAAATCCTGCGCGAGCTGTGCGGCCACCTGAACTTCGACCTCGACATCATGGCCACGGCCAATTGCATTCCCTGCCGCATGCCCTACATCACCAGCATGTTCATGCCCCGCGCAAAGAGTGACCGCCCGCTGCCCGTGCCCGCCAACTCCGTCAACCTGGCCTTCGTCAGCCAGTTCGTGGAGCTCGCCGACGATGTCGTCTTCACTGTGGAATACTCGGTGCGCGCGGCGCAGACGGCCGTCTACCAACTGCTGGGCGTACAGCGCGACGTGCCGGCCATCCAGGCGCACGACAAGTCGCTGAAGGTCAAGCTGGACGCCGTCATCAAGGCCTTCAAGTAGCCGCATTCCCGGACGTCAATGCCGTTTTCCGCCTATCGTCCGCGACTTTGTGGCAGCGCAAGGCACCGTGATAATGGACTGATAACGTCAAGGTTCGGGAATCTTATCTATCTTGCAAAGTCCAACATGAAAGTGCGGCTACGCCTGTTCGAACATGTGCTGCTGGTGCTGGCATTGGCCGTCGCCATCTTTGCCGCCGCCATCGTGCTGGCACGCATGACGCAGTGGGCGGAAGCGCAGGAATTGCCCGTCTACCTCGTGCAGGGCATGCACCTGGTAGGCAAGGTGCTGTTTTTCCTCGATGGCTGCATCGTCATCGCCGTCAGCAGCATTCTGGCCGCCCGGCTGTTCCGCCTGCTCACCAAGGAGGATGTATGAACCACCTTCACTACCTGTTCACGCTCCAGCATCCGCGCCGCTTCTGGTACAGCGCCATCATCATCGCCATCGCCTCGGCCATCCTGCTCGGTCCCTGGCTCGACAGTATTCCCTGGCTGGTGGCGATCCCCTTCGTGGCCGGCGGCTTGCTGGTGGCGCTGGGCGAGCTGTGGGATGAGATGCACGGCAAGCGCCGGAGCAACGGCGACGACGACGCGCATGCGCCGTGCCGGCATCCCTGAACCAGGGTGATGCGTGCACGCAACAATACTCAAGCCATCGGCCGCGCCTGCGTTGATTTAAGACTGGCTTCAGCCTCGCCGTGCATCGTGGATAGGGCGCCAGCAGCAATGGCGACTTCCCTCACACTCACGGGCACGGCCCAGCGAAAGAGCCAACATGACCACATGGATACGCGCCAACAAAGGTTTTTTGATGTTTCTGCTGCTGTTCGGCGTGTTCCGCACGGCCGTGGCGGACTGGAATCCGATACCATCGGCATCCATGCGGCCCAACCTGCTCGAGGGCGACGTGGTCTTCGTCAACCGCCTCGCCTTCAACCTGAAAGTGCCGCTCACCGATATTGTGCTGCAGCGCCTGGGTGAACCGCAGCGGGGCGATATCGTCACCTTTTCCTCGCCGAAAGATGGCACGCGCTTGATCAAGCGCATCATCGCCCTGCCCGGCGACACGGTGGAAATGCGCAATGAACAGCTGGTCATCAATGGCCAGCCCGCCCGGTACACGGCGCTCGACACGGCGCCCGAAACCATCGCCCACCTGGGCCAACTGACGGCGCAGCGCATCAGCGAGCGCAACCAGACGGAACAGCACCGCATCCAGGTCTTGCCGCAAATCGCGGGTGCGGCGCGCAGCTTTGCCCCCGTGACGGTGCCGGCCGACCACTTCATGATGCTGGGCGATAACCGCGACAACAGCGCCGACTCGCGTTACTTCGGCTTCGTGCCACGCGCATTGCTGATCGGCAAGGCCGAGCGCATCCTCGTCTCGGCCAATATTCAGGAGCATTGGCAGCCGCGGCTGCAGCGTTTCGGCATGAAGCTGGAGTAAACATCCCCCCTTGCAACGGCGCCATGCTTTTCGGTTAGCATGGCGCATCATGCAAAACTTTCCCTTAGCCAGCCAGCAGTGCGCCAGCGACGATCCCGCCCTGGAGCAGCTGGCGCAGTTCCTGCAGCGCCATTCCGACGTGCTGCTGCTGACGGGCGCCGGCATCAGCACGGCGTCCGGCATTCCCGCTTACCGCGACACGCACGGCGTGCGGCACGGCAATGCTCCCGTGCAAGGCCCCGAGTTTCGCCGCCAGGAAGCCGTGCGCCGCCGCTACTGGGCGCGCAGCATGGTGGGCTGGCCGACGCTGGCGCGCGCCACGCCCAATTCCGGTCACCTGGCCATCGCACATTTGGCCCAGCGCCAGCACATCGGCGGCCTGGTCACGCAAAACGTCGATGGCCTGCATCAGCAGGCAGGCAGCGCCGCCGTCACGGAGTTGCACGGCAGCATACATGGCGTGGTGTGCCTCGATTGCCGTACGCGCCACACGCGCCGCCTGATCCAGGACCAGCTCGAACGCGACAATCCGCAGATGCTGGGTGCCACGGCCACGCCGGCGCCCGACGGCGACGCCTTGCTGGAGCCATCGCAGCTGGCCACCTTCCACCTGCCCGTCTGTCCCCGCTGCGGCGGCACCCTGCAGCCGGACGTGGTGTTTTTCGGCGATGGCGTACCCGCCGCCTGCGCCGCCGAGGCCGAGCGCAAGATGCAGGCCGCCGGCGCCCTGCTGGTGGTTGGCTCGTCCGTGATGGTGTATTCGAGCTTTCGCCTGTGCCGCATGGCGGCCGAGACGGGCAAACCCGTGGCCGCCATCAACCTGGGCAAGACGCGCGCCGACCATTTGCTGGCCTTCAAGGCCGAAGCGCCGGCACAGGACATCCTGCCAGCATTAGCGGCCATGCTGGGCTGATGCCGCCTCGGCGGTGCCCCACTCTGGCTATACTGTGCGATTGACGAGGAGAATTCATGCTTGAACTGTTGAGTGAACACGCCTGTTTTGGCGGCGTACAACGTTTTTATCGCCACGACGCGCACGCCATCGGCTTGCCCATGCGTTTCTCGGCTTTCATTCCAGATACGTCGCCAGGCGCCACGGTCAGCACCAAGCGCCCCGCCCTGTTTTACCTGGCCGGCCTGACGTGCACGGAAGAAACGTTCATGATCAAGGGCGGCGCGCAGCGCGTGGCGGCCGAGGAAGGCTTGATCCTGATCGCGCCCGACACCAGCCCCCGTGGCGCGAATATCGCGGGCGAGACGGATGCCTGGGATTTCGGCGCGGGCGCCGGCTTTTACGTCGATGCCACCGAGGCGCCGTGGCGCAGCCACTATCGGATGTATAGCTACATCCTGGAACTGCGCGCCCTGCTGGAACAGGAACTGGCGATCGATGCGCAACGCACGGGCATTTTTGGCCACTCGATGGGCGGCCATGGCGCGCTGGTGCTGGCCTTGCGCAACCCTGACCTGTTCCGCTCCGTCTCCGCCTTCGCCCCCATCGCCGCACCGAGCCAGTGCCCGTGGGGCAAGAAGGCGTTCACGGGCTACCTGGGCAACGATGCAGCCAGCTGGCAGCAGTACGATGCCAGTGCGCTGATGCGCGGCCTGCAAGGCCAGCCGCCGCTGTTCCCGGAAGGCATCCTGATCGACCAGGGCCTGGCCGACAAGTTCCTGCCCGAGCAACTGTACCCCGAGGTCTTCGAAGCGGCGTGCCGCGACGCCGGCCAGCCATTGCAGCTGCGCCGCCATGCCGGCTACGACCACGGCTATTACTTCATCGCCAGCTTCATGGAAGAGCATGTGCGCTTCCATGCGAGGAACTTGCGCGCCGCCTGATCTGCTGCGCTACTGCGCCGTACTGGTATGCCCGTTGAAATGGCGCGTGTACCAGTCAGTAGCCAGCAAGGCCGCCTGGTGGCGCGTGTCGGGGCCGCCAGGCGCGGCGATCTGTTCCAGTTGTTTGTCGCAGCGCAAGGTGGCAAACGCCATGCGGTTCAGGCCGGCCACGTCGGGGTCACGCCCGCCCACGATCAGCAGCGATGGCACGCGCACGTTTTCCAGCGCCGCCTTGCCCGCCATTTCCACCTGGCCATCACAGACGGCCAGCGCGGCGATTTCCGCGCTGCGCCAGGCCGCCAGTTGCATCACCACGGCGGCGCTGGTGCCATAGCCATACAGGCCGCAGGGCAAGCGCCGCGTGGAAGGGTCGACTTGCAGCCAGCCCAGGGCTTTTTCCAGTTGACGCGCCAGCAGCACGATATCGCTGCGCACGAAATACGCGTGGCCGTTGCTGCCGCCACCAGGCTCGACACCGCCCTGGTCGAAGCGCAGGGTGGCGATGCCCGCTCGCAAAAAATCCTGGGAAGTGGCGTGGCTGGAAGCGCCCAGGTAGTCGCTATCGGCGCCTGCGCCATGGGCAAACAGGACGATGCCCACGGGCCGCTCGGGCATTTCAAGCACGCCGTCCATTTGAAGTTCATCGGCCGTGATGCTGACAAATTGTTCTTGCATGGCTGCCTCCGCTATCGAACTTGGATCAAGCTGACATCAAGCTGCTAGTGCGCTGATTTTGCCGGACCGGGCGCCGCCTGCGCGCCCAGAGCGGCAATTCTCAGTGTACCAGCCTGCGCCCATTCACGCGCGGCGCACGTCATTTTGCCCCGCACCCGCATCAGACGGCGCCGTGCCGGTCCAGCCCCTTCAGCACGGCTTCCGGGCGGATCGGCAAATGCCGCACGCGCGACGCCACGGCGGCAAAGATGGCGTTGGCTATCGCCGGTGCCACGGCCGTCGTGGGCGGTTCGCCCATGCCTGTCGAAGTTGCCGTGCTGGCCACGAATTCGATGTCGAGCTCGGGCACGTCGGCCATGCGCAGGGGCGTGTAGGTATTCAGGTTGGTATCCTTCACTTCGCCGTTGAGGAAAGCCGTGCCTTCATGCAAGGCCATGCTGACGCCCCACAGCGCGCCCCCTTCCGCCTGCGCCAACGCGCCATCGGGATCGACGATGCTGCCCGCGTCGATGACCATGAACAGCTTTTCGACTTTCACCATGCAAGTGCTGCGGTCCACTTTCACCCGGGCAACGCAGGCCGTCCAGGTCGGCATGTCGCGCTCCTGGCCGAACGTGGCGGCAATGCCCAGGCCCGTGTCGGGCGGCATGGCCGTGCCCCAGCCCGCCTTGGCCGCCACCCGCCGCAGCACGTGGGCCAGGCGCGCGGCACCGCCGACGGCGTTCGGCGCGCTGCCCGCATTGCGCCCCGTCGCCTGCAGCAAGGACAGACGGAAGGCCAGCGGATCGACCTTGGCCGCCTGCGCCGCCTCGTCCATGAAGCTTTCCACTGCCCAATTCGTCCAGCCCGGGCCCACGGAACGCAGCCAGCCGGGGCGGAAACTGCTGTTGGCCAGGTCGTTCGACACGGCCCGCACGCGCTGCGCGCCCACCGTGTACCAGTGGTCGGCGCCGGCGATGGCGAACGGGTCATACGGATGGCCCTGCTTATCCTTGGCCAGGAAGGCGGGTATCATCGCTTGCGTGGGCCAGCCCGCGCTCGCTTCGTGCACCATCGCAGACACCTTGCCGGTATCGTCGAACGCCATGCGCACATGCTGCACGGATGGCGAACGGGGCGAATCAAAACGCGCATCGTCGGACCGCGTGCAAATCATCTTGACGGGGCGTCCCACGGCTTGCGCCGCCAGCGCGGCCGGCACGCAATAATCGCCATTCAAACGCCGCCCGAAACCGCCACCGAGCAAATAGGTATGCAGCATGACCTTGCTCTCCGGCACCTGCAACGCCTGCGCCAGCACGGGCAGGATCAACGATTGCCACTGGTTGCCCGCATGGATATGCCAGACGCCGTCGATTTCCTGCGCCAGCGCATTCACCGGTTCCAGCTGGAAATGCAGCACGGTGCTGGTCGTGTAGTGGCGTTCCAGTTGCAGGCTGGCATCCTTGAACGCTTGTTCCACGCCATCATCATCGACCACGCGGGCGCCCAGGCTGGCATCGGCCAGTTGTTTGCCCGCATAGTTGAGGATATCCTGCTCCGACACGTGGGCCGCCGCACCGGCCCGCCACTTGACCTGCACCAGGTCGGCCGCGCGCATGGCGGCCGCATACGTGTCGGCCACCACCATGACCCAGCCGGGCACCGTGCCGCTGGGGTCTTGCAAGGCGAACGAGCGCAAGTAGCCCTGCACCTTCTTGGCCGCCGAGTCGTCGATGGACACCACTTTCGAACCGTAGCGCGTGGGCGGGATCTTCGGGCGCGCATACAGCATGCCCTCGACCTGCGCATCGATGCCGTACACGGCCGTGCCGTTGATTTTCGCCGGAATGTCCAGCGCCTGCACCTGCTGGCCGATCAGGCTGCGCTGCTGCGGTATTTTCAGCACGATGGCTTGCAATTGCCCGGGCGTGTACTGGCGCGCCAGCTTGCCACGGCGCACGATTTCTCCATAGCTGATGGAGCGCCCACGGCCATGCACGACACCGAGCCGGGCGTGGCAGGCGGAAACGGGCACGCGCAGCAGGCGCGCGCCCTCCTCGACCAGCGCGAGGCGCCCGGCCGCGCCGGCACGGCTGAGCGGGTCAAAATTCTGCCAGACGGACCAGCTGCCGCCCGTGACCATCAAGCCCCATTTCGGGTCCGTGTCCACGTAATGCAGGCGCACCTTGCTCCAGTCCGCTTCCAGCTCCTCGGCCACGATGCGCGCCAGGGCCGTGCCGATATGCTGGCCCATTTCCGCCTTGGCAATATTCACGGTGACGATGCCGTCGCGCTCGATCTGGAACCAGATGCTGGGATCGAACACGGGCACGCTGGCTTTGACCGGCGGCACGGGCGCCACCTTGCCGGCGGCCAATGAGCTGTCGGCGCGCAAGAAAGCGAGCGTAAACCCCGTGCCGGCGGCGGCGATCAAGAAACCGCGCCGGTCCAGCGCGCTGGGGCGGGTGGCGGAATTTTCTTTCGGCAGCTTAAACACCGGGCGCCTCCTGCATGCCGGCCGCCAGTTTAATTGCCTTGCGGATCCGTACATATGCCATGCAGCGGCACAGGTTGCCGCTCATGACGGCATCGATATTCGCATCCGTCGGCTGCGGATAGTCTTTCAACAAGGTGGCCGCCTGCATGATCTGGCCCGACTGGCAATAGCCGCACTGCGGCGCCTGCGTGGCCAGCCAGGCCCGTTGCAGCGGGTGCGTACCGTCCGGCGAGAGGCCTTCGATGGTGGTGATGGCGCAGCCGGCCACGGCGGCAATCGGCGTGATGCACGAGCGCATGGCGCGGCCATCCACGTGCACGGTGCAGGCGCCGCACATGCCGATGCCGCAGCCAAACTTCGTGCCTTTCAGATGGGCTTCATCGCGCAGCACCCACAGCAGGGGCGTCTCGGCGTCGGCTTCGGTGCCGAAGGGCTGGCCATTGACAATAAGGTTATACATGAGTGTTATACATAAGAAACTTTCAGAGATTACTTGCCGGCGCGGGCGCGTGCCACGGCCGCTTCCAGGTTCGTCCAGGCGGGCTGAGGGCTGCGGCTGCGGCGCAGATAGGCGGCCAGCTGGGCCACGTCGTTGTCCGTCAGCGAGGCGGCAAAGCCAGGCATCTGCACGCCGGGCATGGCCTCATCCTTGGTCAAGCCGTGCAATATCACCTGGATCAGGTTGGCGGGATCGGGCGCGCTGACGGCGCTGTTCAGGCTCAGTTCCGGACGCAGGGCCACGGGCCGGCCATCGCTGTTCGAGTGGCACGATGCGCAGGCGGCCACGTACAGGCTGGCGCCACGGTCGTTGTCGACCAGGCTGACCCGCTGCGAACGCTTGATGCCGGCTTGCACCACGGTATCGGTATCGACCTGGCGTTGCTCTGCGCCGGCCACGCCGGCAAAATACGTCGCCAGCGCGCGAATATCGCTGTCGGGCGAAGCGCCCATGCCTTCGTGCACGACGGCCGACATGGGCCCCGCCGCCACGCCGTGCAGGGCCGTCGCTCCCGTACGCAGGAAGGCGTACAGCTCATCCTGCGTCCACGGCAAGGGCGCCGTGTTGGCACTGGTCAAGGCCGGTGCATACCAGTGATCGATGGAAGCGCCCAGATACGACGAACCGACAAGCTCGGCGCCCAGCGCATTGCGCGGCGTGTGGCAGGCGGCGCAATGGGCCAGGCCCTCGGCCAGGTAGCGCCCCCGGTTCCAGTCCAGCCCTTGCGCGGCATCGAGCTGATACGTCGTTGGCTTGAAAAACAGCAACTTCCAGCCCGCCTGCAAGGGGCGCAGGTTCAAAGGGAAAGGCACGCTATTGGCGGGCGCCACCGCATACACGGGCGGGCGCGTCATGACATACGCGTACAAGGCCGTCAAATCGGCGTTCGAGACGAGGTTGAAGTGGGTGTACGGAAAGACGGGATACAAATGGGCGCCATCGCGGCCTACGCCTTCGCGCATGGCCCGCTGGAAGGCGGCCAGCGACCAACGGCCGATGCCCGTTTGCCGGTCGGGCGTGATATTCGTCGCATAGATCGTGCCGAACGGCGTGGCCAGGCCATGGCCGCCCGCGTAGTCGGCGCCGCCCTGGGCCGTATGGCAGGCGGCGCAATTGCCCATGCCGGCCAGGATGCGGCCCTTCTCCACCACTTGCGGGGAAAACGCCGGGGCGGCAGGCGGATCGATGGGCGCCAGCGCGGGGCGCCAGTAATACAAGTAGGCAGCCAGCGCCGCCACGATGAGCAATGCCAGCGACAGCAGCAGGCCGGTGAAAATCTTTTTGAGCAAAACAGGCGTCCGGTAAAAGGCCAAGCACAAGGCTAAGCACGCGCCTGCCGCGCACGGACGGCAGCAACAGGGCAGATTATGACAATGATGGGCACAATCTTACCGCGATTGTGACTTGTTGTATGTACGCAATGACACGCAGGCAACGCCGTGCGCGGGCTGCGCCTTATAATCAGCGTTTCAGCACGCCGCCGCTCCTTCATGCATACCGTTACCATCATCCTCATCCTCGTCCTGAGCGTCGTCCTGTGCGGCTTCATCGCCCGCTCGCGCTGGGTCAAGCTGCCGCTGCCCCTGATCCAGATCGCCGGCGGCACGGGATTGGCCCTGTTTGGCGTGCAAGTGCCGCTCGATCCCGATATTTTCTTCCTGCTCTTCATTCCGCCGCTGCTGTTTCTCGATGGCTGGCGCATTCCCAAGGGCGCCTTCTTTTCCGATGCGCGCTCGATCCTGATGCTGGCCATCGGCCTGGTGCTGTTTACCGTGCTGGGCATGGGTTTCTTCATCGACTGGCTGATCCCCAGCGTGCCGCTAGCCGTCGCCTTCGCGCTGGGCGCCATCCTGTCGCCGACGGACCCCGTGGCCGTGTCGGCGATTGCGGCCGGCAACCCGATCCCGCCGCGCCTGATGCACATCCTCGAAGGCGAATCCCTGCTGAACGACGCCTCGGGCCTGGTCTGCTTCACGTTTGCCGTGGGCGCCATGATGACGGGCGGCTTTTCCATCGGCGCCGCTTCGCTGAGTTTCTTGCAGGAAGCGGGTGGCGGCATCGTCATCGGCCTGGCCATCTCCTGGGGCGTGGGCCTGGCGAATAAATGGCTGGTGAGCAAGGTGGGCGAAGAGCCGGGCTTGCAAATCCTCATCAGCATCCTGATTCCGTTCGCCGCCTACCTGGGCGCCGAACAAATCCACGGCTCGGGCATCCTGGCCGCCGCCACGGCGGGCGTGTCCATGCATTACGCCGACCTGATCGGCCGTCCGCTGGCCGCCACCCGCACCCAGCGCAAGGCCGTGTGGGATACCGTGCAACTGGTCTTGAACGGCGTGATCTTCGTCATGCTGGGCGCGCAACTGCCCGCCACCGTGGCCGGCTTGCCCGCCGCCTCCATGGAAGTGGGCGCCGGCAGCGCCTGGAAACTGCCCCTGTTCGTCATCGCCATCACGGTGGGGCTGACCTTCATGCGCTTCCTCTGGGTCTTCATTTCCATGAAACTGACCCTGTTCAAGCACCACAAGAAGACGGCGGGCGAACCGAAGGACGCGGCGCTGCTGGCGCGTCCCAGCCTGCGCCTGCTGCTGGTGGCCTCGTTCGCGGGCGTGCGCGGTGCGCTGACCCTGGCCGGCATTTTGACCCTGCCGTTGTTCTTGCCCGACGGCACGCGCTTTCCCGCGCGCGACCTCGTCATCTTCCTGGCGATGGGCGTGATTTTGCTGTCCTTGCTGCTGGCCAGCGTCACCCTGCCCCTGCTGACCAAGGGTCTGGTGTTCGCGCCGCCCGCGCGCCGCTCGACGGAAGAGCGCAATGCCCGCGCCGCTGCCGCCGAAGCGGCCATCGCGCGGCTGGAAAAGGTGTGCGAAGGCATCGACAAGAATGACAAGCAGCAAGTCGTCACCGAGGCGGCCAACCGCCTGATCGAAGCCTACCGGCGCCGCCTCGCGTACGGCGAAAGCAGCAACGACGAGGCGACGCGGCTGCAGGAACTGGCCAAGGCCGAACGGGTGCTGCGCCTGGAAGCACTGAACGCTGAGCGCGATGAGCTGTTCCGCCGCCGCATCTCGGGCGAACTGGACGACACCATCCATTTGCGCCTGCTGCGCGAAATCGACTTGCTGGAAGCGACACTGGAAGAATAGAGACAGCCCAGCCACGCTTCAGCCATGATGATGTGCAATTCTCATGGTAGAGAATGCAAGTTTTCGGATTAGTGTTTATAATGCAAGGTTATATCGCACAATTGATTTACTTTCAGCATGCAGTTCCGTAGAGTCTGTGCTGATGAGTAGCAATTTGAGTAGCCACCCGACCTGAATAAAGACACCCGACGCCGTGCCCTCCTCCCTTCGCCACCGGCAGCGCGCTGCGCTGCCTGCACTGCTCGCCGTCGCGCTGCTGGCCTCGCTGTTCGCCTGCGGCGTGCTGGCGCCGTGTGCGGCGTGGGCGCAGACGGGCGCGGCGGTCGATGCCCGGCGGCCGGCCGAAGTGGCTCAGGTCCTGTTTGGCATCATCAGTTATGTGCGCTGGCCCGTGGCGCGCCCGGAAGTGCGCGTTTGCATGCTCGGCGCGCCCCGCTATGGCGCGGCCATCGTCGACACGCCCGCCTCCAGCCTGGGCCAGCGCATCCGCGTGAAAATTCCCCCGGCGGCAGCCGCAGCAGGCGAATGCGACGTCATTTACCTGGGCAGCCTGCCCGATGGCGAACGCGAGCATCTGCTGGCGCAGATCATCGGCAAGCCGATTTTATCGGTCGCCGAACCCGGCACGTCCTGCACCGTGGGCACCATGTTCTGCCTGCGCCTGAACGACGCGCAGATCGGTTTTGACGTCAACCTCGACGCCATCGCCCGCAGCGGCCTGCGCGTGCATCCGAACGCCTTGCAAATTGCACGTCGCAAGGCACCGCCGCCATGAGCGCCAGCATGCCTCCCAAGTCGGTGCGCAAGCCCCGCCCCACGCTCGACAGCGTGCTGCGGCGCGCCCACCTGAGCGTGTCGCTGATCGCCGTGCTGGCGGCCGGCCTGACCCTGACAGCAGTGGCGCTGCTGGCCCTGCGCGTGTATTCGGACCAGAACCTGCGCCTGGTGGCCCGCTCGATGAGCTACACGGTGGAAGGAGCCGTCGTCTTTGGCGACTCCTTGGCCGCCAAAGAAGCGCTGGCCTTGATCGGCGTCAATGAAGATATTGACCAGGCGCAGGTGAGCGACACGGCCGGCAAGGTGCTTGCTCGCTGGGAACGGGGTCAGCACGGCACCCGCTACTACATCGAACGCGCGCTGACGGGCTGGATATTGCCCGATTCGCTGACCTTCCCCATCATGCGCAATGACCAGGCCATCGGCAGCATCAAGCTGGTGCCGCACAGCCGCAGCCTGCTGCCCTTCCTGCTGAGCGGCCTGTCCTGCCTGCTGGCTTGCCTGGTGCTGAGCCTGGCCGTCGCCGTGCGCCTGTCGCGCCGCATGGAAACAGAGATCACCTCGCCCCTGCGCCACCTGGCGGAAACGGCCCACCGCGTACGGCGTGACCGCTCGTTCGAATTGCGCGTGCCGCCGGCCAACATCGCCGAACTGAACCAGCTCAATGACGACTTCAACGCCCTGCTCGACGAACTGGAAGCGTGGCAAAGCCATCTGCAAAAGGAACACGCCTCGCTGTCGCACCGCGCCAACCACGACAGCCTGACGGGCCTGTCGAACCGCGCCTTCATGGAAGCGGAGCTGGAACGCGCCATCCTCGAAGCGCGCATCGGCAATGGCAAGGTGGCCGTGCTGTTCCTCGACAGCGACCGCTTCAAGTACATCAACGACACCTTCGGCCATGCCTCGGGCGACCGCGTGCTGGTGACGATCGCCGCGCGCATCAAGCAGCAATTGCGCGAAGGCGACCTGGTGGCCCGCCTGGGCGGCGACGAATTCGCCATCCTGCTCAAGCCGCTGCGCAACAGCAGTGACGCCATGCACATCGCCGACAACATCATCACCGCCATGGCGCAAGCCATTGAATTACCTACAGGCAACAGCATCGTCAGCTCGCTGACCATCGGCGTGGCCGTCTTCCCCGATCACGCCATCGACGCCGCCTCGCTGGTGGGCGCGGCGGACGAAGCCATGTACCGCGCCAAGCAGGCGCAGCGCGGCACGCGCCAGGTGGCGCGCCTGCCGCAACCCCACATTCACCCCTGACCCCAAGGAGCAACACCATGCAATTCATCTACAAGCAATTACGCCTCGGCTTCCTCGGTCTGTTCATGCTGGGCCTGCTAGCCGCCTGCCAAAGCACGCCAGAGACCAAACCGCTGTTCAACGCCGAACAAGTCGCCACCCTGAAGGAACAGGGCTTCAACCAGACCGACGAAGGCTGGGAGCTGAGCTTTACCGACAAGCTGCTGTTCGAATTCGACGCCGCCAAGCTGACGGCACCGAGCCGCAACGCCATCCAGAAAATCAGCGCCGCCCTGCTGAAAGTGGGCATCACGCACATGCGCGTGGAAGGCCATACGGATAACGAAGGCACGGAAGCGTACAACAACAAGCTGTCGCTGGCGCGCGCCAACGTGGTGGCCGACGCCATGAGCGCCTCGGGCATTCCACGCGACAACATCTCCGTCAAGGGCCTGGGCATGAGCAAACCGGTGGCCTCGAACGCCAGCAAGACGGGCAAGGCGGAAAACCGCCGCGTCACCGTCATCGTTTCTGCGCCTTGAAAATGGGCGTGCCCCTCGTGCGCTGGGTCGTGATGGGTGTCTCCGGCTGCGGCAAGAGCGCCGTCGGCAAGCTGCTGGCCGACGCCTTGCACGTGCCCTACGTGGAAGGCGACGACGTGCACTCCCCGGTAAACGTGGCCAAGATGGCCGCCGGCATTGCGCTCGACGATGCCGACCGGGCCGGCTGGCTGGCCGCCTTGCGCGAGCGCATCGCCATGGCCCGCGCGCAAGGCAGCGGCCTGGTCGTGTCCTGCTCGGCCCTGAAGCGCGCCTACCGCGACGTGCTGCGCGAAGGTGACCCGGCCCTGCGCTTTGCCCACCTGGACGGTCCGCGCGACGTGCTGGAGCGCCGCATGCGGCGTCCCGGCCATTTCATGCCGCCCAGCCTGCTCGACAGCCAGCTGGCCACCCTGCAGCCCCTGCAAGCGGACGAGGCCGGCATCGTGCTCGACATCCGCCAGCCGCTGCCCGTTTTGCTGGAACAGATCCTGCAGTCTACACAGGCAGCCGCACGGCTGGACAGCCCGCGGCCCCCTGTGTAGACTGGCGCGCACTTTCATAGGGATTTTCATGAACACACCAACGACAAAACCAGCACCGGGCCCGGAATTCTGGGAACGCGCCGACCAGGTCATCGCCCTGGCCAATGAGCAATGCCAGCATAGCGGCGGCAATGAAGTGGCCACCTCGCTGCTGTACGCGGCCGCCCGCTTCAACGCCTTCCTCGTCGCCAGCAAGAGCAACGACGTGGCCAAGATGCAGGCAGAAAAGGAAGGCGCCGTGGCTTTCTTCACGGAACAGTACAAGCGCATGCTGACCGACAACTTCAACGACTACATCACCAACTTCGACAAGTACACGCAACCGTCGGCAGCCCCCAAGGATTGATGTCCGCAGCCAGCCTGGACAGCCACCGCGTCCGCGCAACGCACGCCGGCAGCGTGCTCGACGGCACAGTGCGCCATGCGCCGCTGCAATCGCTGTGGCTGATAACCATGCTGGCCGGCGCCGTGACCGGCGCCCTGCTCTTCTTCACCTGGACCGGCCTGCTACTGTTTGTTATCAGCACGGCCATCGTCCTGCTGTTCGGCCATTCGCTGGGCAGCCACCGAAAACTGATCCACGACAGCTTTCATTGCCCAACATGGCTGGAATATATACTCGTCTACCTGGGCGTGCTGGTGGGACTCAGTGGCCCGCTGGGCCTGCTGCGCCAGCACGAACTGCGCGACTATGCCCAGCGCCTGCCCGACTGTCACCCCTATTTGCGCCATGGCGCCGGCTTCTGGCGTGATGCCTGGTGGCAATTATTTTGCCGCCTGGACCTCAACCATCCGCCGCACATCGCCATCGAAGCGCGCATCGCGCACGACCGCTTTTACCGTTTTCTGGAAAGAACCTGGATGCTGCAGCAACTGCCGTGGGCCGTGCTGTTCTACGCCTGGGGTGGCTGGGGCCTGGTCTGCTGGGGTGTCTGCGCGCGCGTCAGCGCCGGCGTACTCGGTCACTGGCTGATCGGCTACTTCGCCCACAACCATGGACAAATGCACTTTCATGTCGATGGCGCCGCCGTGCAAGGCAGGAATATCCGCCTGGCTTCGCTGCTGACCATGGGCGAATGCTGGCACAACAACCACCACGCGTATCCGGGCTCGGCCAGGCTGGGCCTGCTACCGGGCGAATGGGATCCCGGCTGGTGGGTCTTGCTGCTGTGGCAACGCATGGGCCTGGTGTCCGGCCTGCGCCTGCCGCAAGACCTGGCGCCGCGGCCGGAACTGCGCCGCCTCGATCATGCCGACAATCAGGCGTCGTCGCCACCGGCCAGGTAATTGTTTTTGACGCGCACGTAGTGTTCGGCCGAATAGCGCAGGTAGGCAATTTCGGCTTCCGTCAGCGCGCGCACCTTGGCGGCGGGCCGGCCCACGTACAGATGGCCGCTTTCCAGCACCTTGCCGGGCGACACCAGGCTGCCCGCGCCCAGCATCACGTGCTTTTCCACCACCACGTCATCCATGACGATGCTGCCCATGCCGATCAGGCATTCGTCGCCAATGGTGCAGCCGTGCAAGATCACGGAATGACCGATGGTCACGTACTTGCCGATGGTCAAGGGAGATCCGTCGGGCTTGGCCGCATTCTTGTGCGACACATGGCCCATGGAAAAGTCCTGGATATTGCTGCCCTCGCCGATGACGATGTGGTTGACGTCGCCACGCAGCACGCTGTTGCACCAGATGGAACAGTCGTCGCCGATCTGCACATCGCCAATCACTTGCGCCGTGTCATGCAGGTAGACGCGCTCGCCCACGACGGGACGGGTATTCAGGTAGGAACTGACAGGCATCGCTTTCTCGCTTTTCATTAAAAGTAAACATTCACACCCAGCCGGCGGCCAGCGCAAAAATCGCCAGGCCATGCGCCAGGGACGCGCCCAGCAAGCCGGCACGGCAATATACCAGTCCCGCCACCACGCCTTCGATCACGGTAAACACGAGGATGGGCGCGCCCACCTGCGTGACGGTGGTGGCGAGGAAGGCGTGGCACAGGCCAAACAACAGGCCCGACACCAGCGCCGCGCGCCAGGCCGGCAGCCAGGCGCGCAATTGCTGCTGCAGCAAGCCGCGGAACAGCAATTCCTCGTAACAGTTGGCCGCCAGCGCAAAGCCCAGCAGCAAGGGCAGCGCGGATGGGGAAACGGGCGCCAGGGACGGCAAGTTAAACAGGGCTTTCAAGCCCGTCGCCAGAGCGACGATCAGGGCCGCGCCCGCCACGCCCAGCAGCACGGACAGGGCTGGCCGCATGCCCAGCCAGCGGATCTGGCGGCGCGCCTCGCTTTCCAGCCAGCACGTACTCGCCACCAGCCCCAGCGACATGGCGCCCAGCGCCAGCAAGACCAGCGGCGGTGCCGTGAAACGCAGGCCGCCCGCCGCCACCTGCCAGTAGCCGTGCGCCGTCATCGCGTCGCGCGCCAGCACGAAAAACAGCATGTGCACGAGCACGCGCAGCAGTGGCACCGTCCGGGGCACGGCCAGCAGCAAGGCGGCGCAGACGAGGAAGGCGGGCGTGATCGCCAGCAGGTACTGCGCCAGGGAAGTCAGGTCGGCCATCGCTCACATCGGGAAAAGTACGGTGCCAATGGGCACGGGCGCAGCAATTGTATGCGGCGGCTGGCAAAACGGGCAACCTGTCTTGCTATGCCGCCTTGCGCCAGCCGTGCATCAGCCCATGCGCCGCCAGCCCGGCCGCCAGCCCCCACAGGGCGCCGCCCACGCCCAGCAGGGTCACGTTCGCCGCCGTCGCCAGGAAGGTGATCAGCGCCGTTTCGCGCATGCGCACGTCCGCCATCGCCTGCGCCAGGCTGTTGCCGATGGCGCCCAGCAGGGCCAGGCCCGCCAGCGCCGTGATGAAGCTGCGCGGCAAGACCATGAACAGGCTGGCCAGGGTCACGCCGAAGACGCCCACCAGGATGTACAGCACGCCGCACGCCAGCCCCGCGACATAGCGCTTCGACGGGTCCGCATGCGCATCCTTGCCCGTGCAGATGGCGGCCGTGATGGCGGCCACGTTGAAGGCGTGCGCGCCAAATGGCGCCATGAGCAGTGAACCGAGTCCCGTCACCGTCAAAATCGGATTGGCGCTGACGGGGTAACCATCGTTGCGCAGCACCAGCATGCCAGGCATGTATTGCCCCGTCAGCGTGATCAGGAACAAGGGCAGCGCCACGCCCAGGAGCGACGCCACGGAAAAGCGCGGCATCTCGAACACGGGCGCGGCCAGGGCCAGTTCGATGCCTTGCGCATCGATGCGCCCCTGCGCCAGCAGCAGTGCCAGGCCGATCAGCATGATGCCCACCACGGCAAAGCGTGCCGTGAAGCGGCGCAGCACGGCGTACGACAGCAGCAGCACCGCCACCAGCAGCGGGTCGGCGCTGGCGCCGCCGAACGCGCTCACGCCGAACTGCAGCAAGATGCCGGCCAGCAAACCCGCGGCGATGCCGCCAGGAATCCATCGCACCAGGCGCTCGAAGGCGCCGGACATGCCCAGCAAAATGAAGGCGATGGCGGACACCATGTAGGCGCCGATCACCTCGGCATACGGCGTGTGCGGCATGACGGTGGCCAGGAAGGCCACGCCGGGCGTGGACCAGGCCGTGATGATGGGCGCGCGGTAGCGATAGCTGAGCCAGATGCCCGTCACGCCCACGCCGATACTCAGCGACCAGACCCAGGACGCCGTCTGCGCCGCGCTCAGCTGGGCCAGCTGGGCCGCCTGGAACACCAGCACGAAGGTGCCGCCATAGTTGACGAGGACGGAGATGCAGGCGGCCATCGTGGGGGCAGCAAGATCGCGCCAGTGCAGCCGGTCGGCCATGGCGGCGGTGGTTGTGGTTGTGGTTGTGGTTGTCATGTGTATGCCCCTGCCATTGAAAGGGAGCATCTTAATCGCCACATGGACTGCTCAGGCAGTCCAATTTCCACGTATCCAGCAGACCACTTGATCGATCACCCCAAGGCGCGCGCCAGGCGGACGATGCCGCTGTCGATCTCGTGCGGCGTGAGCGCGGCAAAGCCCAGCAGCCAGCCGCCGCGCGCCGGCGGCGTCGCATACAGCCGGCTCAGGCCCGGCAGCACGATGCCCGCCTGCGCCGCCAGCCGTAGCGTGTCCAGCTCGTCCCTGCCCTCATGCAGCAAACACGGCAGTTGCAAGCCGCCCGGCGGCAGCTGCGCCGTGACCACGTGGGACAAGTGCCGCCGCACGGCCTGCGCCATCGCGTCGCGGCGCACGGCGTAGACCTTGCGCATGGCGCGCACATGGGCCGCGAAATGGCCGTCGGCGATGAAACGGGCCAATGTCAGCTGGTCCAGTTGCGGCGTATGCCCGTCGAGGATGCTGCGCGCATGCGTCATCGGTTTCACCAGCGCGGGCGGCAGCACCATGTAGCCGATGCGCAGGCCCGGATACAGCGACTTGGCGAAGGTGCCCAGGTAAATCGTGCGCTGCTGCGTATCTAGCCCCTGCACGCAAGCCGTCGGCAAGCCCGCATAGTGGAACTGGCTGTCGTAATCGTCCTCGATGATCCAGCCCTGGCGCTCCGCAGCCCAGGCCGTCAGGGCCAGGCGGCGCTCGAGCGCCAGCGTGGCGCCCGTCGGGTACTGGTGCGACGGCGTGACGTACACCGTGTTGGCGCCGCTGCGGTCCGCCCGCAGGTGCTCGATGGACAAGCCATGCGCGTCGACAGGCACGGGCAGCACCTGCAATTGGGCCATCTCGAACGCCTTGCGGGCGCCAAAATAGCCAGGATCTTCCATCAATATCGGGCCATGCGCATCGGCCAGCACCTGCGCGCACAGATACAGCGCCTGGCGCGTGCTGCTCAGCACCAGCACCTGGCCGGCCGTGGCCCGCGCGCCCCGCTCCAGGTTCACATAGTCGGCGATGGCTTGCCGCAAAGGCTCGGCCCCTTGCGGGTCGCCGTGCAGCAGCACATGGTGTTCGCTGCTGGCCGCCTGGCGCCGCAAGCGCTCCCACACGGCGAGCGGAAAGGCGCGCGTTTCCGGCAAGCCGGTGGCAAACGCTTTCACACTCTGCTGGTCGGCCACGCCGCCGCTGGCGAGAATCTGCGCGCCGCGCATGCTGAGGGCCACCGGCTGCGCGGACGCGGGTCGCAATGCCGACGACGACTTGCCCAGCAAGCTCGCGCCTATCGTTGGCGAGACAAAACTGCCCGATCCCGCCTGCCGCCGCAGATAGCCATCGAGGCGCAGCTGCGCATACGCCATTTCCACCGTATCGCGCGACACGCCCAGCGATTGCGCCAGCGCGCGCGTGGCCGGCAGGCGCAGGCCGGGCGCCAGCACGCCATCGAGTATCAGCTGGCGCAGCGCGCGCTGCACGCGCACGCGCAAGTCAAGCGCCGCCAGTTCGGGAGCGGCGAGGCGGATCTTCAGGGTGTCGAGTTCGAACTGCGCCGTCATATGACCTTGGCGCGGGCGGCATCCACGGCCGCCATGCTGCTGGCCGGCGAAAAGCCGTGCTGCTGCAGCACCGCCACCAGCTGTTCGCTGGCGCAGCCCAAACGCAGGTTTTCCGCCACCCAGTCCTGCCAGGCGGCGCCGATCTCCGGCATCGGCTCGGGCGCCAAAGTGAGACCGAGTATGCATTGGGCCAGCAAGCCGTTGATCCGTTTTGTGTCGATCAGGTGCTGCACCACCGCGTGGCCCGACTGGGGAAACGGATGCAGGGTGCAGCGGCCGAAGGCGGCCAGGCGCTGCGCGTGCATGGCGTCGAGGTTCACCGATTCGCTGGTGCTGGCGCCAAGGTTAGCCGCGTCCGGCCGCGTGCCGAACACCAGGTGCAAATGCGTGTCGTCCGTGGCCCTGGCGCGGCACAGGGCCGCCAGGTCATAGTAACCCGAGAGCGGCGGGTCTTGCGCCAGCGACTCCATCACGGGCAGCCAGCGCAGCTCATGGTACAAACGCGCCTGCTGCACGTCGAGGAAGGACAGCGGCCCAAAGGCGACGATCTGCTGCGCATCGAGCAGCAAGCCAAACATGACGGCCGCATACGCGCCCATGGACTGGCCGATGGTAGTGACCTGGCTTGGCGCAATGCGGTTCACCAGCTCGCGCAAGGCCTGCGCCGTTTCGTCCACATGGCTGCCCAGGCCCGTGATCTGGCGGTGGTACCAGGCATTGCCGGAGTCGCGCACGAGGATTTTGTTCAGGTGCTGGCCGCTGACCTGCTCGAGCTTGCGCAAGCGCCCGTAAAAATCGAAGGCGGGACGCGTGGTCCACGAGACGAAGCCGAAGGCGATGACCAGCGGCGCGCCGGGCACGATGCGGTCGACCAGCACGTCGTCGCCAGTGGTGGCGACCAGTCGATTATCCAGCGCTTGCGCTTGCAGCATCGGCCCGGCTCCCGATCAAGGTTGAAACAGCAGAAAGCATGAGTTTAATGCCAGGACTGGCAAAATGGAAACAATCACCGCTGCCGTGCGCTGAGCGGCGCGCAAAACCTGCTAGTCTGCACGCATTCCCCCTCACAGGAGCATCCCATGCTGCATCGCCTGACGCATCATCTTAAATACCTTCCGCTTGCCGCCGCCATCGCCATGGCCGGCGGCTGCGCCACCACCAGCGACAGCGCCAAGCCAGACAACGGACTGGCGCCGCAGGCCAGCCTGACGAATACCTACTGGAAGCTGACGCAGCTCGATGGCGCCCCCGTGGTGATGGCGCCGCAGCAGGAGCGCGAAGTGCGCATCACCCTCAGCGACGATGGCAAGGTCACCGGTTTCACGGGCTGCAACCGCGTGATGGGCGGCTATACGCTGGCCGGCACGGCCCTGCGTTTCACGCAACTGGCTGGCACGCGCATGGCCTGCCCGCCGCCCCTGATGCAGCTGGAAAGCGCGGTGCTGGCCAATTTGAACAGCGTGACGGGCTACCAGCTTGAGGGAGAGAAGCTGATCCTGCTCAAGGATGGCGCGCCCGTGGCCCGCTTTGAATCAGTCTACCTGTGAAATAAAAATCGACTGCCGTTACAATGGCTTCCAGCCCATCATCCGGAAGGAAGCCATGTCCGCACTGCCCTCGCCGTCTTCACCACCGCCACCATCGGCCGCCGGTCGCTATCGGGCTTTTCTGTTCGACATGGACGGCACCGTCATCAATTCCATCGCCGCCGCCGAACGCATCTGGGGAACCTGGGCGCAGCGCCAGGGCCTTGATGTAGCGGCCTTTTTACCCACCATCCATGGCGCGCGCTCGGTCGACACCATCGCCAAGCTGCGCCTGCCCGGCGTCGATGCGCAGCGCGAATCGCAGGGCATCACGGATGCGGAAATCATCGATGTGGAAGGGATTATTGAAATCGCGGGCGCGCTGCGCTTTTTGCAGTCGCTGCCGCCCGCGCAATGGGCCATCGTCACCTCGGCGCCAAGGGCGCTGGCCACGGCGCGCCTGAAGGCGGCCGGCATGCCCATTCCCGCCATCATGGTGACGGCGGAAGACGTCAAGGCAGGAAAACCCAGGCCCGATTGCTATTTGCTGGCGGCGGAAAAACTGGGCGTGGCGCCCTTTGACTGCCTGGTGTTCGAAGATGCCTCCGTCGGCATCGAGGCGGGCGAGGCGGCCGGCGCGAAGGTCATCGTCGTCACGGCCACGCATGCGCACCCGCTGGCCACGCGCCACCCGGCCATCGACAGCTACGAGGGCATCGTGGCGACCGTCGATGCGGATGGTTTCATCGTGCTGGCGCAGTTGTCCGACCCTGCGGTTGCAGCACCCGCGACAAGATAGCCTGCTCCAGCGCGGCGAACGCCGCATGGCCGCGCTGACGGGGACGCGGCAAGTCCACCCGCACGTCCAGGGTAATCCGCCCATCCTCGATCAGCAGCACGCGGTCGGCCAGGGCCACGGCTTCGGCCACATCGTGCGTCACCAGCACGGCCGTAAAACCGCGCGCCAGCCAGAGCGACTCGATCAGTTGCTGCATCTCGATGCGCGTCAACGCGTCGAGCGCGCCCAATGGCTCGTCAAGCAGCAGCAATTGCGGTTCGTGCACGAGGGCGCGCGCCAGCGCCACGCGCTGCTTCTGCCCACCCGACAGGGCCGCCGGCCAGTCGTCGGCCCGTTCGGCCAGGCCCACCGTCCACAGCGAGGCGGCCGCCGCGCCGACGGAGCGGGGTAGCCCCAAGGCCACGTTGTCGAGCACCGTTTTCCACGGCAGCAGCCGCGATTCCTGGAACATGATGCGGATATCGGGCGCGCCCACGCCGCTGCCGATGGCAACCTCGCCTTCATCGACGCTTTCCAGCCCCGCGATCGAGCGCAGCAAGGTGCTCTTGCCGCAGCCGCTACGCCCCACGATGGCGACAAATTCGCCCGCTTCCAGCTGCAGGTCGACGTTTTTCAGCACGGGCCGGCTGGTGTAGGATTTACTCAGGTTTGTCAGTTCCAAGGGAACGCCACGCCGTTGCAAGGGGGCGGACGGCGCCTTGGCCTGCGGCGGCGCGCTGGCGGGATCGTACTGCACGAAGTGCGACAAAAAATCCGTTTCGATCTGGATGGGGGCGAGCAGCATGGTATTTTCTTTCCTCATTTCGTCACTATCGGTAGGCGGGATTCCAGCGCAGGCAGTGGCGTTCCAGCCGGCGCGAGAATAAATCGGCCAGCTTGCCCAGCAAGGCGTACAGCAGTATCCCCACCAGCACCACGTCCGTTTGCAGGAATTCGCGCGCATTCATGGTCATGTAGCCGATGCCGGCCTGCGCCGAGATGGTTTCGGCGACGATCAGCAGCACCCACACGAGACCCAGCGAGAAGCGCACGCCCACCAGGATGGAGGGCATGGCGGCCGGCAGGATCACGTCGCGGTACAGGGGCCAGCCGGACAGGCCATAGCTTTTCGCCATTTCGATCAAGCCCTGGTCGGCCGAACGGATGCCGTGGAAGGTGTTCAGGTAGACGGGAAAGAACACGCCGACGGCCAGCAGAAAGAGCTTGGCCGTCTCGTCGATGCCGAACCACAGGATCACCAGCGGGATCAGGGCCAGGGCCGGGATATTGCGCACCATTTGCAATGTCGTGTCGAGCAGGGTTTCCGCATGGCGGAAGCTGCCCGTCAATAGGCCCAGCAGCAAGCCCAGTCCCGCGCCAATGACGAAACCGACCGTCGCCCGCCACAAGCTCGTTTTCAGGTGCAGCCACAGTTCACCCGACACGGCCAGGTGCCAGAAAGCCTTCGCCACGGCCCACGGCTCGGGCAGGATGCGGCTCGACAGCCAGCCCCACTGCGCGGCCAATTGCCAGGCCAGCAGCAGCGCCACGGGCAAAGCCCACGGCGCCAAGACATTGCGCCATGGCGTGCCGGGCGGATTCCTGACGGTGGCAGTCTCCATCTCAGGCCGCCTTTTTCTGCGGCGCGGCCGGCACGATATTGCTGGCCATGACTTCGCCGAAAGGCCCCGTCAGTGACTGCTCACCCACGGCCTTGCCCTTGCCCAGCAGCGGGAACACCAGTTCGGCGAAGCGGTACGCTTCTTCCAGGTGCGGGTAGCCCGAGAAAATGAAGGTGTCGATGCCCAGGTCCGCGTATTCCTGCATGCGCGCCACCACCGTGGGCGCATCGCCCACCAGGGCCGTGCCCGCGCCGCCGCGCACCAGGCCCACGCCGGCCCACAGATTCGGCGACACTTCGAGCTTGTCGCGCCGCCCGCCGTGCAGGGCCGCCATGCGTTGCTGGCCCACGGAATCCATCTTGCGGAAGGCCGCCTGTGCCTTGGCGATGATGTCGTCGTCCAGATGGCTGATCAGTTCATCGGCCGCGCGCCAGGCCGCTTCGTTCGTTTCACGCACGATCACGTGCAAGCGGATGCCAAACCGGACTGTACGGCCTTTTTTTGCCGCACGGGCGCGGATGTCGGCGATCTTTTCCGCCACGGCGGCAGGTGGCTCGCCCCACGTCAGGTACACGTCCATCTGCTCGGCCGCCAGTTCATGCGCGGGCTCCGACGAGCCGCCGAAATACAGCGGCGGATACGGTTTCTGCACGGGCGGGTACAGGGTTTTCGCGCCCTTTACCTGGATATGCTTGCCCTCGAAATCGTAGCCGGCCGCGCCGCCCTCGCCGGCCAGCGTGGCGCGCCAGACCTTGATGAATTCATCGGAGATTTCATAGCGCTTGGCATGGTCGGCAAACAGGCCGTCCGCTTCCAGCTCGCCCTGGTCGCCGCCCGTGACGACGTTGATCAACAGGCGCCCGTTCGACAGGCGGTCAAACGTGGACGCCATGCGCACGGCCAGGCCGGGCGTGGACAGGCCGGGCCGCACGGCCACCAGGAACTTGAGCTTTTGCGTCACGCTGATCAGCGACGAAGCCACCACCCACGCGTCTTCGCAGGAGCGGCCCGTGGGCAGCAGCACCCCGTCGTAGCCCAGCGTATCGGCGGCCACGGCCACCTGGCGCAAATAATCGGCATCGACGGGACGCGCGCCCTGCGACGTACCCAGGTAGCGGCTGTCGCCGTGGGTGGGGATGAACCAGAAGACATTCAATGACATGATATATGTTCCTTATTTTGCGCTGGTGGCCAGCTGGCGCGCCGGCAGCAGCGCATCCTTGACAACGATCGGTTTCGGAATCAGCTTCAGGCTGGAAAAGGCGTCGGCCACCCTTTGCTGCGAAGCGATGACGTCGACGGAAACGGGTTTGACGCCATACGCATAGCGCGAGGCGGCCAGCGCCACCACATCCTTGCCCAGCCCAGTCTGCGCCGACAAAATCGTCGCCACTTCGTCCGGGTTGTTGCGGCCCCAGTCATCGACCTTGGCCACTTCGTCGAGCACGATGCGCAGGATCTCGGGATGCTTTTCCGCATACGTGCGCGAGGCCAGATAAAACTGGTAGTTCGCCACCAGGCCCTTGCCATCGGCCAGCACGCGCGCGCCCAGCTGCTTTTCGGCGGCCGCCAGAAACGGGTCCCAGATGGCCCAGGCATCCACGCTGCCCCGTTCAAAAGCGGCGCGCGCATCGGCCGGCGGCAGGAAGACGGGCTGGATGTCGGCATACGCGACACCGGCCTTTTCCAGCGCCTTCAACAGCAGGTAGTGCACGTTCGAGCCCTTGTTCAGGGCGATTTTTTTGCCCTTCAAATCGGCCAGGGTGTGCAAGCCGGAGCCCTTGGGCACGACGATGGCTTCGCTGGCCGGCGACGCCGGCTCATTGCCGACATACACCAGGTTGGCGCCGGCCGCCTGCGCAAAGATCGGCGGCGCCTCGCCCACGGTGCCGAAATCGATGCTGCCGACGTTCAAGCCTTCGAGCAGAACGGGGCCGGCCGGGAACTCCGTCCATTTCACGCCCACGCCCTGTTCGGCCAGGCGTTTTTCCAGCGTGCCGCGCCCTTTCAGCAGAGTCAGGGTGCCGTATTTCTGATAACCAATACGCACCTGGACCTCCCCCTTGGCCTGCGCGAGCGCCGCGGCCGGCATGCCGGCCGCCATCACGCCGGCGGCGGCGGCAAACAGCAAGCCCAAAGTGGTACGGCGCGAGAGTCGTTGTGCGTGGCGGTGTGTCATGGTGCGTCCTTGGTCGGTAAATAATCAGGCGGCTTGAAATTGCGGGTCGTAAGGCTGGTCTTGCAGCGAACGCACGGGATGCGGGACCTCTGCTGGCGCGGGCGGACGCCGGCCCTGCAGCACGAACAGGCCGGCAGACAGCTCCTCGATGCCGGCCTGCACGCGTGCGGCAATCGGCGCGTCCAGGCTCAGGCCCCGCTCTTCGTTCCAGTCCAGCTGCTGCGCATTGGCGTAGATGCTGGTAAAGACTTGTTTGGCGCCCAGCGCATGCAGCACGGGACGCAGCGCATAGTCGAGCGCCAGGGTGTGGGCGTGGCCGCCGCCCGTGGCCAGCGGCAGCACCAGCTTGCCGGCCAGACCATCTTGCGGCAGCAAGTCGAGGAAGGCTTTCAGCAAACCCGTATAGGACGCCTTGTAGATGGGCGTGGCGATCACGATGGCGTCGGCGTCGGCCACGGCGCGCACGGCGCGGGCAATCGCCACGTCGTCGTAGTCGGCCAGCAGCAGGGCACGCGCCGGCAGGTCGCGCACATGCAGCTTGGCGTAGCTGTGACCCTGCAGCGCCAGCTGTTCGCCGATATGCAGCAGCAGGCGGCTGGAACTCGATGGGAGTTGCGGGCTACCGCCCAATAACAAGATGCTCATGTGATGCCCGTCCCTGTAGGTTGTCGAAAGTGGATCTGCTCGGATGCTTGCAGCCTATCGCCATCATCAGCCGGGTAAAACGAATGCTTTCGCGCTTCGATATGCGTTTTTTGACTATCCGGGCCTGACGCCCCGCAAGCGAAGGCGCCTGTCCCGACGCGGCTTTTTTCGCATATCCATGCGCGGTTTTCTTCGTGTACGGCACGCGCCTGGCGGTGCAATATCGGCCTCATCGTCTTTCTGGAATGTCACTCATGTCTAGCGCTTTTCTCCACTCCGCCCGCTCCCAGGTCCCCGCACAGGAACCGCTGCAGGATGCCATCCGCATCGCCACAAAGCTGGCCGCGCGCCTGGCTGAAACGGCGAATGCCCGCGACCAGGCCGGCGGCCATGCGGCCCAGGAGCGCGAATGGCTGCGCGAGTCGGGTCTGCTCACCTTGTCGATTCCCGTGGAATTCGGCGGCCAGGGCGCGTCGTGGCCCCTCGTGTACCAGGTGATCCGCATCCTGGCGCGCGCCGACAGCGCGCTGGCGCATGTCTTCGGCTTCCACCATCTGCAGCTGGCCGGCCTGCAGCTGTATGGCAGCGCGCAACAGCAGCGCCGCCTGCTCACCCTGACCGTCGACGAGCGCCTGTTCTGGGGCAATGCCTTGAATCCGCTCGACAAAAGAGTCACGGCCAGCGACAGCGACGACGGTTTCATCCTCGACGGCATCAAGAGCTTTTCTTCCGGCTCGGTGGGCTCCGACTGGCTGACCGTCTCCGCCTGGCACGCGCCCACGCAGACGGCGCTGATCGCCGCCCTGCCGACGCGCCAGGATGGCGTGAGCGTGCAGGCGGACTGGGATGCCTTCGGCCAGCGCCAGACGGACAGCGGCAATGTGCATTTCCAGGCGGTCGCCCTGCCGCACGAGCTGGTGCTGCAGGCGCCCGCGCAAGCCGCCACGCCGCAAGCCACGGTGCGCTCGCAGATCGCGCAGCTGATCATGGCGAATTTATATCTGGGCATCGCCGAAGGCGCGTTCGAGGCGGCGCGCCGCTACACGGACGAGCAGGCGAAAGCCTGGTTTGCCTCGGGCGTGGCCAAGGCAACGGACGACCCTTTGATCCAGCACCGCTACGGCCAGCTGTGGCTCTTGCTGCGCCCCGCGCAAGTGCTGGCTGACGGCACAGCGCAGGAGCTGGAAAAGGTGTTTCGCAAGGGTGCGCTGGTGACGGCGCGCGAACGGGGCTTGCTGGCGGTGGCCGTGGCCGAAGCCAAATGCCTGGCGCACAAGGCGGGACTGGAAATCAGCAGCCAGATGTTCGAACTGACGGGCGCCAGATCCACCTCGGCCCAATACGGCTTCGACCGCTACTGGCGCAACGTGCGCGTGCATACCCTGCACGACCCCATCGACTACAAGCTGCGCGACCTGGGACGCTTTGCCTTGACCGGCACCGTGCCCGAGCCGACCGCGTACTCATAATTCACCCACAAAGGAGCCAACATGACCATCGCCCGCCGCAGCATCCTCCTCACCGCCCGGGCCCTGGCCAGCTGCTTTGTCCACGCCAAGGACCCGAAAGACATCACCATCGGCACCAGCGCCGGGCCGTACGCGGACCAGATCAAGCTGGGCATCAAGCCTATCCTGGAAAAACAGGGCTACAAGGTCAAGCTGGTGGAATTCAATGACTACATCCAGCCGAACTTCGCGCTGGCCGAAGGTTCGCTGGACGCCAACGTGTTCCAGCACATCGTCTACCTGAAGAAATTCGCGCTGGAACACAAGCTGGCGCTGACGGACCTGATCACGATCCCCACGGCGCCGATCGCCATCTACAGCAAGAAGCACAAGAGCCTCGACGACGTGAAGGAAGGCACGACGGTGGGCTTGCCGAACGATCCGACCAACCAGGCGCGCGCGCTGGTGCTGCTCGACCAGCTGGGCTGGATCAAGCTGCGCGCCAGTTTCGACCCCGTGCGCGCATCGGAAAAGGATATCGCCGTCAACACGAAGAAAATCAAGCTGCTGCCACTGGAAGCGGCGCAGCTGCCACGCTCGCTGGGCGACACCGACTACTCCTTCATCAACGGCAATTACGCGCTGGCGTCGGGGTTGAAACTGACGCAGGCGCTGGTGGCCGAGAAAATCTCGCCCAACTACATCAACCTGGTGGCCATCCGCACGGCCGACAAGGACAAGCCGTTCGCGAAAGACCTGGCGGCCGCTTACCGCTCGCGCGAATTCCTCGCCATCACGAACAAGCACTTTGCCGGCTATTCGAAACCCGATTACCAGCAAGCCTTGCAGACGGCGGCCAACTCGGTGACCAAATAAGCCATGGCAAAGACGATACGCTTCAACGCCTTCCAGATGAATACCGTGGGCCACCAGTCGCCGGGACTGTGGACGCATGCGCGCGACCGCAGCCACCGCTATACCGAGCCCGCCCACTGGACGGAGCTGGCGCGGCTGCTGGAAGTAGGCCTGTTCGACGCGGTGTTCCTGGCCGACGTGCTGGGCGTGTATGACGTGTACCGGGACAGCCTTGATGCGGCCCTGGAACACGGCGTGCAGGTGCCGCTGAACGATCCGCTGGCCCTCGTGCCCATCATGGCGCAAGCCACCACGCACCTGGGTTTCGGCGTCACCTGCGCCCTCACCTACGAGCATCCGTACACGTTCGCGCGGCGCATTTCCACCCTCGACCACCTGACGGGGGGACGCATCGGCTGGAATATCGTCACCGGCTATTTAGACAGCGCGGCGCGCAACCTGGGTTTGCAGCAGCAACTGGGTCACGACGAACGCTACGACCTGGCCGACGAATACCTCGACGTCGTCTACAAGCTGTGGGAAAAGAGCTGGGACGACGACGCCGTCGTCAACGACAAGGTGCGCGGCATCTACGCCGATCCGGCCAAGGTACATCCGATCAACCATGCCGGGCGCCACTACCAGGTGCCCGGTATCCATTTGTGTGAGCCGTCGCCGCAGCGCACGCCCCTGCTGTACCAGGCGGGTACCTCGCCGCGCGGCACGCGCTTTGCGGCGCGCCATGCGGAAGCGACGTTTGTCAGTGGCCCCAGCAAAACGGTGGTCAAGCGTTACGCCGACGACTTGCGCGCCGCCGTGCGGCAAAGCGGGCGAGATGGCGATGCGCTGCTGATCTACGCGCAGGCGCTGGTCATCACGGGCGCCACGCAAGAAGAGGCGCGCGCCAAGCACGCCGACTACCTGCGCCACGTAAATATCGAGGCGGCGCTGGTGCTGCTGTCGGGCTGGACGGGCGTCGATTTCAGCCGCTACCCGCTCGACGCCACCATCGACTACATCGATTCGCCGGCCGGGCGCTCGGCGCTGGCGTCGTTCAGCCAGGCCGACCCGGACCGCACGTGGACGGTGCGCGAGGCCGCCGAATACATCGGCCTGGGCGGGCGCGGCCCGGTGCTGGTGGGCGACGCGCGCCAGGTGGCCGACCAGCTGGAAAGCTGGCTGGACGAAACGGGCATCGACGGCTTCAACCTCGCCTTCGCCGTGGCCCACGACAGCATGGCCGACGTGGTCGCCCACATCGTGCCGGAACTGCAGCGGCGCGGCCGCTATCGCACCCGTTACGAGGAAGGCAGCTTGCGCCACAAGGTCTTCGGCCAGGGTCCGCGCCTGCGGGCCGATCACGCGGGTCGGCAGGTCAGTATCGCCACCGGCGGCGCCACCCTGGCCGCGGCCTGAACACCCGCTTCGCCAGCAGCCATGCATGCAAGGATGCGTTTGCGTCCCGCCCCGTTCCGTGTCAGCATACGCCACCTTGGCAACACGGATAAGGATCGCAATGCCCCTCACTCTTACACGCGCGCTGGCACTGGCGCTGCTGGCAGGCCATGGCTGCCTGACATGGGCGCAGGCGCCAGCCACGCCGCCGACACCGGGCTGCGACGTCTGCGCCACCTGGAATGCGGACCAGGCGCCGTTCCGCATCTTCGGCAATACCTATTATGTGGGCGTGAAAGGCCTCAGTTCCGTGCTGGTGACGTCGCCGCAGGGCCACGTGCTGATCGACGGCGGCTTGCCGGAATCGGCGCCCAAGATCGTCGCCAATATCGCCACCCTGGGCTTTCGCATCGAGGACGTCAAGCTGATACTCAATTCGCACGGCCATATCGACCATGCGGGCGGCCTGGCCGAACTGCAGCGGCGCAGCAATGCGCTGGTGGCCGCCAGCCCGTCGGCGGCGCTGGACCTGGCGTCGGGCGAAGTGGGTCCGGACGATCCGCAATACCACACGCTGCCCAAGTACCCGCCCGTGAAGGACATGCGCCTGGCGCGCGACGGCGGCCATTTCGACGTCGGCCCCGTCAAGCTGACGGCGCATGCCACGCCGGGCCACACGCCCGGAGGCCTGAGCTGGACGTGGCAATCGTGCGACGGTCCCCGCTGCCTGAACATGGTCTACGCGGATAGCCTCAACGCCGTCTCGCGCCCCGGCTTCAAGTTCAGCGCCAGCAGCGAGTATCCGCACGCGGTGGCGGATTTGCGCCACAGCTTCGAGACCCTGGAAAAACTGCCCTGCGACGTGCTCATTTCGGCGCACCCGGAAGCGTCGCAATTGTGGGAGCGGCTGGAAGCGAGCGCCACCGCCGGCAGCGATGCCTTCATCGATCCGCAGGCCTGCCACGCCTATGTGGCGGCGGCGCGCACCTTGCTCGACGCACGGCTGGAACAGGAAAAACAGGAATAAGCTTGTCAACCGTGCACGCTGGCGTAGCGCCAATCTGCTACGCTGGCGCCATTCATTTGAAGAAGGAAATGCCATGTTCAATATCGCCAGACTGATCCCCCTCGCCGCCATCGTCGCCATCACCGCCGGCTGCGCGCAAACACCGGTACGCAGCGACGCTGCCGCCGCCGCGCCAGGCGCCACCTCGCCCGCCAAGCCGGCGCCCAAGCTGACGGGCACGCAGTGGAAGCTGAAGGAATTGAAGGGCAAGCAAGTGGTGCGCAAGGCGCCTGAACAGCGCGAAGTGACCCTGCAGCTGGCCGAAGGCCGCGCCAGTGGCCACAGCGGCTGCAACCAGATGATGGGCGGCTACACCAGCGATGGCGTCAGCACCTTGAACTTTGGACAGATGGCTGGCACCATGATGATGTGCCAGCCGCAAGACATGGACCTCGAACGCCTGCTGCTGACCACCCTGGGCGAAGTCAATGGCTACCGCTACGCCGACCAGGAATTGCTGCTGCTGAAGGATGGCGTGCCCGTGGCGCGCTATGAAGCGCTGACGGTGAAGTAAGCCCAAGCGCAAATACCGGGGTCGTACCCTCAGGGTACGACCCCAGTTTCTGCGCTGGGGTTCGTTTTCCCTTTAACTCTTCTCAATCGTTGCGCATCTGCGCCTGCGATACATTGCTATTTGGCGGCACGCTCTGCGTCAGCCACACATTCCCCCCGATGGTCGATCCCGCGCCGATGGTGATGCGCCCCAGCACGGTCGCGCCCGCGTAGATGACCACGTCGTCTTCGACAATGGGATGGCGCGGCGTGCCCTTGATCAGCGCGCCGCTTGCGTCAGCCGGAAACCGCTTGGCGCCCAGCGTGACGGCCTGGTACAGGCGCACCCGCTGGCCGATGATGGCTGTCTCGCCGATCACCACGCCCGTGCCGTGGTCGATGAAGAAGGACGCGCCGATATGCGCGCCCGGGTGGATATCGATGCCCGTCAAGGTGTGCGCGATGTCGGCGATCAGACGCGCCAGGAACGGCGCGCCCAGCGCGTGCAAGCGATGCGCGAGGCGGTGGTACAGGATGGCGATGGTGCCCGGATAGCACAGCATGATTTCAGCCACCGAGGTGGCGGCCGGATCGCCCGCGTAGGCGGCCTGCACGTCCGACACCAGCAAGGCGCGGATATCGGGCAGGCTGGCGGCAAAGGCGCGCGTGATGTCGCGCGCCTGCTGCGCCAGGGCCGTATCGTCGCTGGCGCCGCCCTCTTCATCGCCGGCCGGTACGGAGAACAGCAGGCCGCGCCGCACCTGCTCGCTGAGCCGGTTCAAGGTGGTGTTGAGCGTGTCGCCGACAAAATAGTCGATGCTTTCATCAGTCAGGTTGGGTCGCCCGTAATGCGTGGGGAACAGCGCTGCCGACAGGCCGTTGACGATGGTGGTCAGCGCTTCGCGCGACGGTAGTTCGCGCACCCTGCCGTTATGGCGGATCTTGTGCTTGTCTTCGCGCGAGGTGCGCAAGGCCTGGATCACGGGCCCCAGGTTCCACTGGGCCGTGTCATCGGCGGGCGCTGCGGGATAAATGCTGTGCATGGCGTATTACTTCCAGAAAAAGGCAAACAGGCCGGGTCGCCCCAGCTTAACGGCGCAGACAGGCAAAGCCAACGAAGGATTGCGAGCTTTGATATGCGAAAAACGCATATGGATGGCAAGCAGCGTCGGCGCCAGACCCGATTGTTGCCACTAGCGTAAAATGACGGACTAACAAAAACACT
This sequence comes from Janthinobacterium sp. SUN073, assembly GCF_030397665.1. GTDB lineage: Bacteria > Pseudomonadota > Gammaproteobacteria > Burkholderiales > Burkholderiaceae_D > Janthinobacterium. The sequence continues at coordinate 379,303 of NZ_JAPUBT010000004.1, forward strand.
CTTTAACATGACTAAATTATTAACCTGGATTTTGGCGGGCCTGGCGATGGTCGGACCGCTGGCAATTGACACCTATCTGCCGTCTTTCCCCGCCATCGTGCAAGATTTCAATGCCAGCCCCCTGCTGGTGCAGCAGACCCTGAGCTTTTTCCTGTTCACGTTCGCCTTCATGATGCTGTTTTACGGCACCCTGTCCGATTCGTTTGGCCGCCGTCCCGTGATTCTCGTCTCGCTGGTGCTGTATGTGATCGCTTCCGTGGGTGCCGCGCTGGCGCCGTCGCTGGGCTGGCTGCTGGCCTGGCGCGTGCTGCAAGGACTGGCGGCGGGCGCCGGTTCCGTGATCGGCCGCGCCATCGTGCAAGACCGCTATTCGGGCGCCGCCGCGCAAAAAATCCTTTCGCACATCATGATGGTGTTCGCGCTGGCGCCGGCCATCGCGCCAGTGCTGGGCGGCTGGCTGCAGGTGGGCCTGGGCTGGCGGTCGATCTTCTGGTTCCTCACGGCCTTCGGCGTGCTGATGTTCATCGTCGTCTGGCGCGCGCTGCCGGAAAGCCTGCCGAAGGAGCAGCGCCACGCCTTCCACCTGGGCGACATCGCCGTCAATTACTGGAAAGTGCTGTGCCACCGCCAGTTCCTGCTGCTGTCGACGGCCATCGGCGCCGCCTTTGGTGGCTTCGCCCTGTACATCGGCTCGGCCGCCTACTTCATCATCAACATCCTGCATTTGCCGGAGACGGCGTTCGCCTGGCTGTTCATTCCCTTAATTAGCGGCATGGTGTTCGGTTCGGCCCTGTCGGCGAAAATCGCCCACCGCTACAGCCAGCGCCAGATGATCTGGGCCGGCTTCATCCTGATGCTGGTGGCGGCTGCCGCCAACATCGGCTACAACTATGTGTTTGCCGCCGAAGTGCCATGGGCCGTGCTGCCATTGTTCTTCTACTCGTTCGCGCTGTCGCTCGCCATGCCGCCGATGACCCTGATGGCGCTGAACCACTTCCCCAACAACAGCGGCCTGGCCTCGTCGATGCAATCGTTCATCCAGATGCTGCTGTTCGCGCTGGTCTCGGGCCTGGTGGCGCCGCTGCTGTTCGACAGCGCCTTGAATCTGGCGTATGGCGTGATGGCAGGGCTGGTGGTGAGTTTGTTGTGCTGGGTGTTTGCGCAGGGTGGTTCGGCGGAAACGGCGACGAATCAACGATAAACCCCGCAACAAAGACCGGGGTCGGTCACTTCGTGATCGGAGTGCATCCCATTGGGATACCCTCCCCCTGAGGGTCCGACCCCAGCCCTTCGTTCAGGGTTCCCTCAAGGCCAGGGGGCTGGCGTCACATCGACATACTGCGCCCCGCCCTGCTCCGGTTCCGCTTCATTGTTCTGCGACGGCTGGTTCAACGACCCCGCCGGCGAACGCAAACTCAAAATCTCCTTGCGCGTCTCGACGAAGTCGGCGGAACTCAAGGGATGTTGCTGGTCGGGCCAGTGGCTGACGGCCCATTCCTGCAAGGTTTCAAAGCGCCGCCACAGTTCGGCGATGAATGCGCGGCGCGCTTCTTCCTCCTGCTGCGGCGTCTTTTCGGCGCCTTCCCCGGTATGTACTTGCATGGCTGCTCCCTGGCTGATCAATCGTCCTGCCAGCCTACCCAGGGACCAGCCAGGCGTCTGTTCGCGAACGAACACAGGATTTATTCGGGCATCTTGCGGAAGCCCACGGCCAGGCGGTTCCAGGTATTGATGGAGCCGATGGCCAGGGTGACGTTGACCATTTCCGCCTGCGTCAATTGCTGCGCCAGCGCCGCATACACGTCATCCGGTGCCTGGCTTTGTGGCAGCAGGGTCAGCGCTTCCGTCCAGGCCAGCACGGCCCGCTCGCGCGGTGTGAAGAAAGGCGTTTCGCGCCAGACGGACACGGCGTACAGGCGGCGTTCCGTTTCGCCCGCCTTGCGAGCGTCGCTCGTGTGCAAGTCCACGCAAAAGGCGCAGCCATTGATTTGCGAAGCGCGCAGGCGGATCAGCTCTAGCAGCGAGTGTTCCACGCCCAGCTTGGCAATCGCCGCTTCCAGCGCGTACATGGCCTTGACGGCGTCGGGCGAAGCTTGTGTAAAATCGAGTCGTTGCTGTGTCATGATGCATTCCTTGATGATGAGAGATGCACCATTCTAGAAGCGCGAATAGCGCGCGCGGCAGGCCAATCCCCCCGAAAAGCAGCAGACCACCAGCAGAAACCCCATGGAATTACATATCCTGATCGATGGCACGCGCGACCTGGGCGGCCAGCTGTACCGCCAGCTCAGTGCCGCCATCCGCTCAGGCCGCCTGACGGACGGGCAGCAATTGCCGCCCACGCGCCTGCTGGCCAGCCAGCTGGGCCTGTCGCGCAAGACGGTGTCCGACGTGTATGAGAGGCTCGGCTATGAAAAGCTGCTGGTCGGTAAAGTCGGTGTGGGCAGCTTCGTGCAGACGCCGCACGCCTCGCCGCAGCGCCGCCATGCCAGCACGCCGTTGGCCAGCGCGCAGCGCATCGCCCGCTGGGAAGCGACGCCCACGCCTTTGCGCCGCGCCAGCCAGGAAACGCCCGCGCGCTACGCCTTCATCGGCGGACGCGCCACGCCCGCACACTTCCCACAAGATGAATGGCGCGCCTGCATGCTGCATGCTCTGCGCCAGGGTGGCCAGGCACGCGGCCGTTATGGCCCCGTGGAAGGCTTGCCCGCCTTGCGCGCGGCGATCGCCGGCCATGCCGCCTTCAGTCGCGGCATCCATTGCACCGAGGAACAAGTGCTCGTCACCAGCGGCGCGCAGCAAGCCTTGCACCTGCTGGCGCTGACCCTGCTGGAGCCGGGCGACACGGTAGCCGTGGAAGAACCCGGCTACCCGGTGGCGCGCGCCGTGTTCGCCAGCCAGGGCGCGCGCGTGGTGGGCATCGAAGTGGACGAAGATGGCCTTGTCGTCGCGCAAATCCCCGACGGCACGCGCTTGATCTATGTCACACCCGCCCATCAATTTCCACTCGGCATGCCGATGAGCATGGCGCGCCGCCACGCCTTGCTGGAGCGTGCCCGGCAGTTGGGGGCCATCATCATCGAGGACGATTACGACAGCGCCTTCCGCTATGAAGGGCGGCCCGAGGATGCGCTGCAAAGCATGGACCGCTATGGCGTCGTGGCACACGTGGGCAGCTTTTCCAAGATCATGCTGCCGGAATTGCGCCTGGGCTATGTGGTACTGCCGCAAGCCCTCGTGTCCGCCATGCAGACGGTGAAATACCTGAGCGATTGCCATACGGCCAGCCTGGGCCAGCATGCGCTGGCCAAGTTCATCCTGGACGGCCATTTGCTGCGCCATATCCGCCGCTGCCACGACATCTATGCGGGGCGGCGCGAACGGCTGCAGCATTGGTTCAACGGCCCGTTGGCGCCATGGTTCCGCCTGGTGCCGGCCAGCGCCGGCTTCCACGTGGCGGCGCTGGCGCAGGCGCCGCTCGATATCGCCGAATTGCTGCGCCGCACGCGCCTGGCCGACGTCAGCCTGTATGCGCTGGCCAGCTTTTACCATGGGCCCGCCCGCCACGAAGGCCTGTTCCTCGGCTATGGCGCCATCGACAAGTTCGATATCGACACGGCGCTGGCCATCGTGCTGGCGATCCTGCAAGAGATGGCGCCCCTGCCCCTCAGCGGAGTTGCCAACCGGGTTGCCAACGATAGTGCCCCGTGATCGGATAACTGAATAAAATGTTTTCCTCGCGCGCGCCCTCGCCGATGTTGTGGATGATCAGCGGCACACCGCTCCACGACTGCTTGTCGCTGACGATGCCGATATGCGTGAGGTTGCGCGGCAAACGCCAGGTGACGATGTCGCCCGCGCGGTAAGCGCTGGCATCCTTGGCTGGAGGCAGGCTGGTGCCGTGGCGGGCAAAGTAGGTGCCCAGGTTCGGCACGCGGCGGTGGTCGATATTGCGGTCCGGCCCCTTCATCTGCCAGCGTCCCTGCTGCTGGTACACCTGCCATGCCTTGCGCATGTCTTCGTGCACCAGCACCTGCAAATCCTGCCCCAGCTGGCGGTAGGCGCGCACCACCACGTCCGTGCACACGCCACGCTCGATGGGCACGTCGCCGCCCGGATAGGCCAGCCGTTCATAGCGCGGATCGTACTGCACCGTCACGCCCACCTGCTTGCGGGCGGCGGCAACGAGGGCTTGCGGGGTGGCAAGGGCTGCCGACGCCAGCATGGGCGCCAGGGCAAGCATCACGGTGAAAAGCGGTTTGATGGGCATCAACGTCGGTGGTCGGATGAAAATGCCAACTGTACCGCAGCGGCAGGGAAAACGTCGGACGCTAGGCTGCAGCCAGCTGCGCCAGGTGCGCAGGGAAATCCACGGCCGGTCCCGCCGCATTGATGGTCTCAAAGTAATCATGCCAGCCCGTGGCGGCGATACCGGCCAGCAAGGCGTCCAGTGCCGCCTCGTCCGGGAAGCGCCAGACGGCATAGAATTGCTGGGCAGCCGCATGCAGCTTGCCGCCGTCGATGGCGCCCATGGCCAGCGCTTCGGCGCCGCTGCCCGACAGGGCCGCCATGCCGGCGCCCACGGTGGCGAAATACGATAGGCGTGCGGCGCCATCGAGGGCCAGCCAGGCGGCTTTCGGACTGTACAGTTCTAACAGGTAATGCATGTTTTTCCTCCAAAAAGTTAAGAAATCGAGCGCTGGGCCCGCTTGCAGATGCGCTGTGTGGCGGCAACGGGGCTTTCCAGCAGCCATTGCGCGCACAGGCTGCGTACCCAGTCCGGCTGGCTCTTCGCAGCATCGTTGAGCCAGTTGGCCACGGAATCCTGCACGTAGGTGGCCGGGTCGGCGCGCAACGGCTGCAGCAAGGGCAAGGCCAGCTGCGGCTGCGCTTTTAACTGTGCAATGTGCGCGCACCACACGCCGCGCGGACGCAGCGCTTCGCAGGCAAAGCGGCGCACTCTTTCCGACGGGTCCGCCGTCCACGGCGCCAGCAAGGCAATGGCCTCGTCAAGGCTCTCCGCCAGATGGGGCCGCAGCGCCAGCCAGGCCCATTCGCGCACGCCGAAGTGGCCATCGTCGGCCAGCGGCCGCATGGCGGCCAGCTGCTGCGGCAAGGTCCAGCCCGCTTGGGCGGCGATGACAAAGCAGGCCCAGCCACGTACCGTGTCGGATGGGTGCGCCAGCAAAGGCACCAGGTCAACTTGAGCGTCGAGCAGCAATTGCGCCGCCAAGGCCATGCGTTTGGTGATGCCAGCGGCGGCCTGCGCGCGCATCCGCTCCAGCCGGGCGGCACCGATGTCGGGTACGGCTGCAGCCAGCAGCTGGGCGAAATCGATGGCCAGCCCTTCCGTCAGGGTGGCGCTGGCCACGCTGCCCCCATTCAGCAGGGCCAGGCGCGCGGGCGTCACGTCAGCGATGCCACGGCTCATGGCGCACCCTGCATTTCACCTTTATCCGTCTTGCGCCAGGCTTTTTCCAGCAGTCCACTCAATAATTGCATCTCTTCCGGCGTGAAATCGGCAAACAGGCTGGCGATCCATTGCGCGTGCTCATCGACCAGGGTGGCGGCGGCAGCTTCTCCCTTGGTGCTCAGGCGCACCAGCAGCTTGCGCCGGTCGACCTGGTCCGCGTGGCGCGCCAGGAAACCATCGCGCTCCAGGCCGTCGAGCAAACCCGTGATGGTGCCGCGCGTCACGCCGGCCCGCTCGGCCAGTTCGTGCGGCGAGAGTCCGTCAGGCACGTCGCGCAGCAGGGACAGCAGCACAAATTTCCCCTCCGACAAGCCATGCCGGCCCAGGCGCGTGGCGCAATCGCCATCGATGGCGGACGCCAGGCCCAGCACTTCAAAGCACAGGCGCAAGCGCACCGTGGACTGCGTCATGTCGAGACCGCTGGCGCGGCGCTGCACGTCACCCAGCAAGGCCGTGTATTTCTGTTCGAGTTTTATCATATGGCGCAATATAATATGGCGCCATACTAAATGTCAAATGGAAAACCGTAATGGTTTTCCTGGCGCTTCAAAAACGGGCTTTGTCCCTGGCCCACGCAACGATGGCGTTGGCGTCGATGGCGCCCGGCTGGCGCGCCACTTCCACCCCCTTGCGAAACAGGGCCAGGGTGGGAATGCTGCGAATATTGAAACGGCTGCCCAGATCCGGCGACGCTTCCGTATTGACCTTGACGACGCGGAACGCCGGCTCCAGTGTCTTGGCGGCTTGCACATAGAATGGCGCCATGCTGCGGCACGGGCCGCACCAGGGCGCCCAGAAATCCACCAGCACGGGAATGTCGCTGCGTTCGATATGCTTGAGGAAACGGGCGCTGGCCAGGTCCACGGGCTGGCCCGTAAACAAATCTTTCTGGCACTTGCCGCAAGTGGGCTGTTCAATCAGGCGCGCGGCCGGCAAGCGGTTGACGGCGTCGCAATGGGGGCACACGATGTGCAGGGAGTCTGGCGTGGTCGGGGTCATGGCATTCCTGGAAAGGGTAGCGTACAGTTGCCGGACATTTTACGGCGTATCGTGCGGCGGCGCTCATCCGCATAGTCCGCTATAGTGCGCTGGAACGGCGCGCACATTGCCCGGCCAGCCAAGGAGAACAATGCCTGATGTCGCAAACAACATGGAGCTGAAGACCGCCGAGCTGGCTGCCGCCCTGGCCGTGCAGCGTGCCGCCTGCCTGGCCCACCCCGTACCCACGTTCGCCGAGCGCAAACGCGACCTGCAAACCTTGCAGCGCTTCATCCGCGAGCATACAGACGCGCTATGCGACGCGATCAGCGCCGATTATGGCAACCGCTCGCGGCACGAAACCTTGCTGGCGGAGATCTTTCCCGCCATCGACGGGATCGATCACGTACTGAAACAGTTGAAAAAATGGATGAAGCCGCAGCGCCGCAGCGTGGACTGGCGCAATTTTCCAGGCGCGCGCAACCGCGTACTGCCGCAGCCGCTGGGCGTGGTGGGCGTCATCGTGCCGTGGAATTTCCCCGTGAACCTGAGCCTGGTGCCTTTGACCTACATCTTCGCCGCCGGCAACCGCGCCATGGTCAAGATGAGCGAGAATTCGCGCCACCTGGCGCGGCTATTGATCGACACCATGCCCGCCTACTTTCCACCGGAAAAGCTGCAGTTTTTCGACGAGACGGGTGGCGTGGGCATGGCGTTTTCGCAACTGCCGTTCGACCACCTGCTGTTTACGGGTTCCGGCCAGACGGGCCGCGCCGTCATGGCGGCGGCCGCGCGCAATCTGTGCCCCGTGACCCTGGAGCTGGGCGGCAAGGCGCCGGCCATCGTCTGCGCAGACTTTCCCCTGCGCACGGCAGCCGAACGCATCCTGTTCGTCAAATACCTGAACGCGGGGCAAATCTGCACCAGCGTCGACCACGCCTGGCTGCCCGAAGCCAGCATCGCCGCCTTCGTCGAGCACGCGCGCCAGATCATGCCCACGCGCTACCCGCGGCTCGATACGCCCGACTATACGTCCATCATTGACGAGGCCGCCTTTGAGCGCCTGCTGCAGGCGCTGGACGAAGCACAGGAACGGGGCGCGCAAGTGATTTCCCTGTTGCCAGGTCCGGCCTGGGACCGCGCCACGCGCAAGATCGCGCCGCACATCGTGCTCGACGCCCCCGCGGACAGCCTGCTGCTGACGCGCGAAATCTTCGGCCCCATCCTGCCGCTGCGCGGCTATACAGATCTGCACACGGTGATCGACAGCATCAACGCGGGGCCGCGTCCGCTGGCCATCTATCCGTTCAGCAACCAAGCAGCTACCGTACAGCGGCTGATCGACACGGTGATGTCGGGCGGCGTGTCCGTCAACGACGCGCTGTTCCACGTGGGCCAGCACGATCTGCCCTTCGGCGGCGTGGGCGAGTCCGGCATGGGCCACTACCACGGCGTGGAAGGCTTTCACACCTTCAGCAAGCTGCGCCCCGTGTTCTATCAGGCGCGCTACAGCGCTTTGACACTGCTGTGGCCGCCGTATGGCAAGCTGGCCAGCCGCGTATTGAACTTCCTGACCCGCTGATTACAGGAACAGCGAGGCGGCGATGGCCCACATGACGAGGGCGATAATGCCGTCGAGCACGCGCCAGGCCATGGGCTTGGCAAACACGGGCGCCAGGTAGCGGGCGCCAAAGCCCAGCAGGAAGAACCACAGGGCCGAAGCCATGATGGCGCCGCCGGCGAAGTAGAAGCGTCCCACACCTTCATGCTGGCCGCCGATCGAGCCGAGCAAGATGACCGTATCGAGGAAAGCGTGCGGGTTCAGCAGGCTGAACGCCAGCGCCGCGCCGATCACGGCCCAGTAGCCTTCAGGCGACTTGGCCGCCGATACCGTCATGGCCGTTGGACGCCAGGCCGACTTGGCCGCGCGCAAGCCGTAGGCGATCAGGAAGGTGGCGCCACCAGCCTTGGCCCACAACAAGAAATCAGGATTGTCGGCAATGAAGGTGCCCATGCCGGCCACGCCGGCCGTGATCAGGATGGCGTCGCACAGCAAACAGACGAGTATGCAGGTGAGCACGTAATGGCGCTTCAGCCCCTGCTTGAGCAAGAATGCATTCTGCGTGCCGATGGCCACGATCAGGCTCGCTCCGAGCCCCATGCCTTTCAAGAAAATTGCGCTGTCCATATCGATTCCTTTCTATTGCTTTCCATCACGCGCACGGCCGCCCACGCTCTGCCGGCAACGGCAAAGTCATCAGAGGTAGGTGGAGGGTGGTGCGGAACCAGGAGGACCGCGCGGGAGAGTGGAGTTGTTACCCTATTTCAACAGTGTAAAGAAAAAGTAAATATAAGTATAATGAATGATTCTAACCATATATAAGAGAATCTTATGCGCGTCGTCGATTACCGTGGATTGGCCGCCCTCGACGCCGTGATTGGCCTGGGCAGCTTTGAAAAGGCCGCGCAGGCGCTGGCGATCAGCCAGCCGGCCGTATCGCAGCGCATCCGCACCCTGGAAAACCTGGAAGGCACTTTGTTGATCATCCGCAGCCACCCGCCCCTGCCCACGGAAGCGGGCCAGCGCCTGATCGCCCATTACCGGCAAGTCAAGCTGCTGGAAGCGGCGCTCGACGCCCAGCCCGGCCCGACCACGCAATTGCCGGAACTGGCCATCGCCGTCAACGCCGACAGCGCCGCCACCTGGATCCCGGAAGCACTGGGGCCACTACTCTCGCCGCCGTCCTGCCTGCTCGATATCCGCCTCGACGACCAGGACCACACCCTGAGCCAGCTGCGCGAAGGCCGCGTGTTTGCCTGCGTCACCAGCGCCAACGACCTGGTGGCCGGCACTACGGCCACGCCGCTGGGCGGCATGCGCTACCTGTGCGTGGCGTCGCCCGCGTTCGCGCTGCAATGGTTTCCCCATGGTTTTACGGTGGAAGCCGTCAGCCAGGCACCGGCCATCACGTTTGGCAGCAAGGATGCCCTGCACGAGCGCTATCTGCAGCACCGGCTCGGCTACACGGGCCGCTATCCACACCATGTGCTCGGTTCGGCGCGCGACTTCGTGCGCTTCATCGAAGCGGGCTATGCCTATGGCATGGTGCCTTTGCTGCAGGCGGAAACGGCGCTGGCCGCAGGCAGGCTGGTCGACGTGGCGGCCGGACAGGCGCTCGACGTGCCCCTGACCTGGCATGCCTGGGATATCCAGACGCCGCTCACGCGCACCCTGTCGGACGCCGTCATCGCCACGGCGCGCAAATGGCTGCTACAAGACAACATAATTCCCGAATAATTTCTATGCTACCGCAACAACTTGTGCCTGCCGCGCGCCGCTTGGCCTACACTGCAAACATCCTTCATGACAATCAGGGGACGGCATGACGATCGTGCGCACCACTCTGCTGGGCTTGCTGGCGACGCTGCCCGTGGCCGCCGGCCTGATCGCCTGCGCCCCCTTGAGCGCCATCAATGCCCTGTCGTCCGGCAGTGCCTCGCAAGTGACGCGGGGCCTGGCCTACGGCCCCCTGCCACGGCAAAAACTCGATGTCTACGCCCCAAAAATCCGCACGGGGCCCGTACCCGTGGTGGTGTTCTTTTATGGCGGCAACTGGACGGCGGGCGAGCGCGCCGACTATGCCTTCGTTGGCCACGCGCTCGCTGCGCGCGGCTACCTGGCCGTGATCGCCGACTACCGGCTGTATCCGGAGGTGCACTACCCGGAAATTTTGCAGGATGCCGCCCGCGCCGTGGCCTGGGCCGCGATGGAATCGAGCCGCCATGGCGGCGACCCCGCGCGCCTGTTCGTGATGGGCCATAGCGCGGGCGCCTACAATGCGGCGATGGTGGCGCTCGACGCCAGCCTGCTGGCGCGCCACGGCATGCACCCGCACGACTTGCGCGGCTGGATAGGCTTGGCCGGTCCGTATGATTTCTTGCCGATCGAAAACACCACCACCCGGCCCGTCTTCTTTTACCCGGACACGCCCGCCGCTTCGCAGCCCATCCACCACGTGACTGCCGAGGCCCCGCCCGCCCTGCTGATCGCCCCCTTGCCCGGACAAGACAAGCTGGTCAATCCGCAGCGCAATACGGGTGGCCTGGCCACCGCCTTGCGGGCAATGCACCGGCCCGTGACGGAAACGTATTTCGACAAGGTCAGCCATACCACCCTGGTCGCCTCGCTGGCCAGCCCCCTGCGCATGCTGGCCCCCACGCTGGACGCCGTGAGCGCCTTTATCGACGCCAACAGCAATGTGGATACCATGCTGACACGTAAGATGGGCGCGGGCACGCAGGCTGCCGTCGTGCACACCCACGACAAAACGCCCGCCCTCTGAAGGACGGGCGCTCTGCCCGAACCACTACGCACGATGCTGCGCCAGCTAAGAACATCTCAAGGCTCGGCCCTCGCGATGCGAATTCAGCTGGCATTCAGCTACCGGTGGCAGCCCGCTTACTCTTTACGGCTGGAGCTGCTGGTTTTGCTTTGTGCGGAGCCCGCTTGCGAGGCGCTGCCGCTGGCGGAGCTTTCGCTGCCGGCCGACTGCTGGCTACCCTGCTGGCCAGCGCTTTGCAGGCTTTGACCGTCACGGCTTTGCGCGCCGCGCTGCTGATCGCGGTTGGCGCCATTTTGATGGTAAGCCTGGAACGGTTCTGCGACGCGCTGCATGGCTTCCTGCTGCTTGCGCACGTTTTTCTGCGTTTCTTCCGAAGCCGTGCGGGCCACTTCTTCGGCCAGCGCCTTGGCCGTACGGCTCGTTTCATTCACATGCTGCTCAGCCACATTGGCCAGTTCGACCTGGGTATCGGCGGCCAGACGCGACAGCTGTTGCTGATACTTGCGCAATTGCTCTGCAGCTGGCTGGCCCGCTGCCGCAGCCACCTGAAACACATCTTCTGCACGCTCGACCGTCAGCAGGTTCTGGCTGGTGACAGTGGTTTCTTCCAGCAAGCCTTGCGCCAGTTGCATGTTCAGGTCACTGAAGTGCTGCACCGACTGGAACAAGGACTTCGACAGACCATTGAAAAAAGCCAGTTGCGCTTCCAGGTGGTTTTTGACGGCAGGGGTAACACTACGGGAATATGGATACATGGAGTTCCTCATTAAATAGCGGTTGGGTAAATACAAGGCGACACCACCGGTTGTCGAAGGGTGAAGCAGACGACCGGGCTACGCCACGAAACGCGAAAAAACATATCCAATTGGTGGGAAGATGCTTTGCAACGCGAGTCCCAAGGCTACGTGAGCACCGCAGGTGAGGCATGATCTGGATCAAAGGTGCGCTAAGCTGCGCAGAAAGTTTTGGCTGGACAGCTTGCCCTTGGCAAACGTCAGTGACAGGAAGGAAAATCTGTGCCCGGCACGCTCAACGCGCGGTGCCGGTGCCCGGCACGACGGGCTTGTAGCCACGGCTGCGCAGCGAGGCTTCCAGCCAGCGGTTGCCATACCAGCCACGTGCCAGCAGGTAACTGAGCTCCGCGGCGGCCATCAGCAGCATCATCGGACCGATGTGCATTTCGGTGGCCAGATGGCTGCCAAACCACAGGCAGACATCCATCGCCAGCATCAGCAACAATAGCCACCAGCGGCGCTTGGCCACGGCCCAGAACGAGCCCAGCAACAGGGCCGGCCAGGAAAATCCCGCTTTCACGTAGGCATAGCGGCCCGCATCGTCGGCAAACAGGGTGGCGCTGTGCTTCATGCTGCTCTCTTCTGGTAATGAACGGTGTCAGGGTTCGGGATGGTGACAGACGGCTTCGACATTGTGACCGTCCGGCCCCAGCACGAAGGCGCCGTAGTAATTCGGGTGATAGATGGCGCGGATGCCGGGGGCGCCGTTATCCTTGCCGCCCGCTGCCAGTGCAGCCTGGTAAAACGCGTCCACCTGGGCGCGGTTGTCCGCCGCGAAGGCGAGATGCATGCCGGCATGCGGCGTGCCGCCCACCCCAAACCAGAAATCGGGCTTGCCATCCTTGCCCAGGCCAACCCAACCCTGCTCTTCCATCACCACCGACACGCCCAGGGGCGCCAGGGCGGCCGAAAAGAAGGCCTTGCTGGCCTGGGCATCGCTGACATTCAAACCGATGTGATCAAGAATCATGATGGTGCTCCTCGCAGGTAAGGGGACAGGTAATCCAGTATGCGCCAACATTGCCTTTTAAGCAAGCAAGGCGGCAGGTCCTGTGCGGACGGATCTTGCACGCACAGTTACCCCATCGCCATTACCTTGCACCTGCCTCGCTTAGCGCAGGTTGCCCGTATGGCCGAGCGAATAGCGGCCCGGCTGCGGCCACACGGTCAGGCCGTGCGGTTCCTGGCCGACTTTCACCTTGGACACGTCGCCACTGTTCGTATCGATGCGGTACACCACATCGTCGAAACGGCCGGACAGCCACAGATACTTGCCATCGGCGCTCACATTGCCCATGTCGGGGCTGCCGCCGCCGGGAATCGGCCAGTTCGCCACCACTTTTTCGGTGGCGAAATCGATTACGCTGACGCTGCCCTTGCCATTGCGCTTGCCGTGGATGCGGTGCGTGCCGCGGTTGGCCACGTACAGTTTCTTGCCGTCACGGCTCGGGTACAGGCCATGCGCGCCCACGCCCGTCTGGATGAAGCCGATTTCCTTCAGAGTGGCGCCATCGACGATGTGCACGCCGTCGGCGTCCATGTCGGCGATAAAGAATTTCTTGCCGTCCGGCGAGATGCGTATGTCTTGCGGCATGCCCTTCTTGACGCTGCAGATTTCATTCGCCGGGCCGCCCACGGGACCGGACTCGGCAAAGCGCTTGGCCGGCATCTGCAATTTCAGGTAGCCGTCGACCTTGCGGCCCACCAGGTCGATCTTGGCGATGGTGCCGTCGAACTCGCAGGTGAACATGGCGTAGCGGCCGTCATTCGAGAAATCCGCATGGTTGATGCCGCCGCACTGGGGCGTGTCGATCGAATACTGCACCGCCATGGTCTTCGGATCGCGGAAATCGAGGCGGTGGCGCGCTTCGGCCACGATGATGGCCGACTTGCCATCCGGCGTGAAATACATATTGTAGGGATCATCGACGGGCACTTCCTTGCCCGGCTTGCCCGTCAAGGGGTCGACCGGCGTCAGACTGCCCTTGTCCGTGCGCTCGGCATTGTTCGCCACCCACAGCGTGCGCAAGTCCCACGACGGCACCACGTGCTGCGGGCCGCTGCCGACCTTGAACTTGTCGACCACTTTCAGGCTGTCCTGGTCGATCACATACACATCGTTCGAGCGCAGGTTGGGCACGTAGACTCTGCGCAAGTGATCCTTGACGACGGGACTCATATTGCTGCTGCCGATGCTGCCGTACACGTTTTTCGGGTCCACCAGCGGCGGCATACCCGGCAGCGGTGAATAGGCGGCAGCCGGCGCGGCAGCGGCAGGAGTTGGCGTGCTGGCGCCGATGACCTGGCTGGCCAAGCCCAGGCCGGCCAGTGCGGCAGCCAGGGCGGATAAGGTGACGATGGTGCGTCGTTGAGATGTTTTCATGTGATTTCGCGTCGTTTCGTTGCAAAAAGCCGGAAGTTCAGCACTACCAGCGGAGAATTTACTTGTTACGTTGCAGCAATTGCTTGATGGCGGCCACCGACGTATCCACCTGCAGCTTGATGCCGATCTGGCCCAGTTCAGCCGTGGCACGCGTGGCGTCGCCGCGCACGCCGTCCGCCACACCGGGCTTGGGTCCGTGCGCCATGGCCTCGCTGCGCACCAGCGACGGGTCCGTCGCCAGCATCAGCGCCGCGTCCGCCAAGCCTGCATGCAGGCCGATCTCGGCGCTGCTGTGGCCGCGCTTCTGCAGCTCGGCAATATATTGCGATTGCGTGATGTCATAGTAATCGAGCAAGGCATACGCACGCGCATCTTTCGCCGTGGAAGCTTTGCCCCAGGCCCGATTCAGTTTATTTGCCACATTCTGCTCGTTCTTCTGGTAACCACCGTGATCACCGAGGAAAATAATGTCACGGAAACCATGCTGGCGCAGGCTGGCGGCCGCGCCTTCCAGCACGGCCTCGAAGGCGGCTGGCGGTATCGAAATCGTGCCGGCAAAGCGCATGTGGCCGGCTGGTGGAGAAATACTGCCTTCCGGCACGTAGGACACGACGGGCGCGACGATGGTGTTGCCCAGCTTTTGCGCAATCTGCCGCGCCAACAGAGCGGCGCGCACATTGTGCTTGCCCAGCGCGATATACGGCCCGCTCTGCTCGACGCCGCCGATCGGCACCAGCACGGTGGTGGCGCCGTGGTCGATACGGCTGCGCAACTCCGTGCTGGTCAGCTCTTCCAGCATGACACTGCTGCTGGCAGGCGTGGCCGCCAGGGCGGACGCGGCAGGAATCAGGCAGAACAGGGTCAAGGAAAACACGGAGCCGAATGGCTTGGACAGAATGGAGGGCGCGCGCGGCGCAAGGGGTACATTCGGCAGGGGGAACTGCAGAGTCATAAGCAAACATCTTTCCAAGGTCAAAGCGTGACGCCGTGCCCGGCCTTGCCAGGCAAGCTGGCTGCCACGCAGGAATTGTATTCCATCATGACGGGAAGGGCACGTTAATTTGACGCGGTGCTTTGCAAGGAATTGACGAGCGGAAACTATCTGTCAGACTGTTGTCGCCTTGGTCCCGTCCACCTCGCCATCATGGAGAGTCGCGTGGCGTTTCTCGGCATAGGCCTTGAGTGAGCGCATCGTTTTGGGTAGCCCTTGCCGGACTTGTTTGGCAACGCCTGGCCCGAACAGAAAGGCAAGCGCTCCGGTGAACCACACGCGGTGAGCGACTTCCGCTCCGCCGTCTACGGCCGTAACCGTGTGCTCGAAGTGGATACGAAACAGGGGGATATAGCCCTCGACGGTGAACGAGCGGCCTGCGGTGCGCTCGGTAACCCCAGCTTCTCGAAGCTTTCATTGTCCAATACCATGCACGTGGCGAGTGTTCAACTGTTGAGCTTCTCGCTGATATTGGTCTTGGTGCACAGGGCTATTCGGGTGATCCTGCACAGCTCCAAGATTTTTTGAATACCGCAGATACGCTTTTGGGGCCGGCTAACAAGCAGCCGTAGACGGCCGCAAGCGGACTGATACTTTTTTTGAAAATTGCTTATGCAACGCCATTTCTACGCGACAGCAAAGGACCTTCTTCCGATTTTCGAACTTGTTGAGGCGAAGATTCCGCTTGGCTATACACGAACTGGGCTATTTGATGAGGATACTTTCGTGACGTTTGGCAGCGGGGTAGAACTTCCAACACTAACAAAAGCCTTAGTTGTTACTAGTGCGGTAGCGGGGCCAGGATACCTTGTCACTGAGCGGGCGTCTCTTATTATTCAGAGTAGGGGCATCCAACAAAATGATGGGCGAAAAAAATTCGCCATCGACCAGTTGATGAATCCTGATAGTATTGTTTTCCAGCACGGCGGCTTTTATTCTGACCAGATTTTGTTATCTGGTCGTATCTCGACGGCGTCAGACACTCCGGTGGCCACGAGGCTACAACATGCGTTCTCTACTGCGTTGACCAACAAATTTGTCCGCGTTAAAGCTTATTGGGTCGGACCAGATGCTTTGGCACTATTAGAACGAGGTGCTCGCTTAACGATTGGCGCTGCCTCGCCAAGCGAATTCGATTTGGCGCTTGACAGCTAAATGCCCTAGGCCTGGTACCGGCCAACAACGGACTTTTATTGAGGAGCAACTGAAGAAATGAAAATAGAAGACTTGGAGTTGGGCGCTGTTTTTCAACCGGAATGGGATGCCCGCCTAATTCGTGTACTCGCTTTCGATAGTGAACAGGTCATGTATGATTCTTGGCTACCGCATGTGTCCAGGTGGGGAATAGACTCGTTAAGTCGGCGCATGTCGTACTATCGGATTCCGACATCGTTCGTATTGAACAAGGCTTTGTACCTGCGAACTGAGAAATACACTGAACAAGAACGTGCAGTTCATCGGCCCGATTTGCCATTTTCTTTCGCGAGAGTCGATAGCCTTGAATGGCCAATGACTTGTCCTGCAACGACGCATGACTTCCCCCAATCGCTTTCACAAGTCGCAAATGGAGAACAGGAACTACTTGATGCGCCAAGAATTTTCCTAGAACCGTTCGGGCCGAAAGGTGGTCCCAAACCGAGCGCATTAGTTACGGCGAAAAATAAGAAGACCTTCAATGTCGAAGAGATGCTTTGGCATGCTGCGCGGCTTCAATTTCAACATCTTCGAGATGAAAAGATTATTCAGGGCGTAGGAATCTATCGTTCGGGTGTTCAACGCGGCCTACCTTCATATTATGTTTGGGGCGCAAAGAGCCGCATGGGCATATAAATCTACGACAGTCCGCAGGCGCAAGTGGACTCACGCGCCCGACAGTCAGGCAGACACCCTGACTGCTGCGGAACTGGACGGCGCCGCCCTGCCAGCCCGAACAACTTTACTGCCACTCGCCACAGTTGCAGAACTCAAGGCCGCCATCCGACGACGCCAGCACCAAAACCCCGGCGTACCGGGGCAGTCACAAGGTTCAAGCGCGGGCGCTGCGGCCCGGCAGCGCCAGGCGGCGGCTGGCGGCAGACGTAGCCGGGGCCGGCAAGCCGCCCGCCACTTTCAACAATTTGGCCTGGGCATCGCCACGCAGGCGGAACACGGCCACCACGTCGACCAGTTCCACGGCGCGGTCCTGCAGCGAGGAAGCCGCTGCGGCCGCCTCTTCCACCAGGGCCGCGTTTTGCTGCGTGACCTGGTCCATCTGCGAAATGGCCTGGTTCACCTGCTCGATGCCGGCACTTTGTTCATGGCTGGCGTTGGCGATGTCGCCCATGATGTCCGTCACGCGACGGATGCTGGCGACGATTTCTTCCATCGTCGCGCCGGCCTGGTCGACCAGCACGCTGCCCGTGTTGACTTTATCCACGGAATCTTCGATCAAGCCCTTGATTTCCTTGGCGGCAGCCGCCGAGCGCTGCGCCAGGTTGCGCACTTCCGTGGCCACCACGGCAAAGCCACGACCCTGCTCGCCCGCGCGCGCCGCTTCGACGGCCGCATTCAGCGCCAGAATATTGGTTTGGAAGGCAATGCCGTCGATCACGCCGATAATGTCGGCGATCTTCTTCGCCGACTCATTGATCGAACCCATCGTGCCCACCACTTGCGCCACCACGGCGCCGCCCTTGCGGGCCACGTCCGAGGCGGACACGGCCAGGGTATTCGCCTGGCGCGCATTGTCCGTATTCTGGCGCACGGCCGAGGTCAGCTCTTCCAGGCTGGAGGCGGTTTCTTCCAGCGACGACGCCTGCTGCTCCGTGCGCACGGACAAGTCCGCGTTGCCGGCGGAAATCTGCGCGGCCGCCACGCTGACCGTATCGGCCGAGGTGCGCACGGTGGCGATCACGTCGACGATGCGTTCGAGGAATTTATTGAAGGCGGTGGCCGTGCGGCCCACTTCATCCATGCGCTCGACGGGCATGGCGGCGGACAGGTCCAGCGAAGCGCTGACGCGTTCCAGCGTATGTTCGATATTGCCCAGGCCGCCGCTAATTGTGCGGTAGATATGCCAGGCCAGCGCGCCCGTCAGCAGCACGGCCACGCCCAACACGGCCAGCATGGTGTTGAACGCCGTGTCGTAGGCGGCCAGGCTTTCCGCCTTCACATCGTCGACCAGCTTGTTGTTGTAGGCGATATGGTCATCCATGCTTTTTTTCGCGGCGGCGGCCGTGATGGCCAGTGGCGTGCCGGCCAGCAAGGTGGCGCGTACGCCATCCATATCGCCCGCATAGGCGGCGGCAAAGAATGGCACCAGCGCGCGGCGGTACGCTTCCATGGCGGCCTGGTCGGCGTCGAGCATCTTGCTGTCCGTCGCGTCGTACAGGCGCTCGGCGCGGTAGGTGGCGATGACCTTGTCGAAATTCGTGTTGGCGTCGGCCACGGCCTTGTCCAGCGCCGTCTTGTCGGTCAGGTTGGAGAATACGGACAGGCGATAGCCGGCCAGGCGCGAATCGGCCAGGAAACCCTTGGCCGCATTCAGGCCCTGGATGCTGGGAATGATGCGGTTTTGTACGGTGTCAAAACGTTCCTGGGCGCGCTGCAGCTGGATGGCGCCGCCGGCGCCCAGCAACAGCAGGGCCAGCAAGGCGATGGTGAGGGTCAGAATTAATTGCTTGGTGATATTCATGGTGTTTTACAGTCAAAAAAGCAGCCTGGCAAGGCCAGGCGGGATGAGTAGCTGCCGATCAGGTGGCCGGGACCGGTTGCAAACGGCGCGAGCTTAGGCCGCCAGCGGGGAAGCATCAGGCGTGCGGCGCAGCAAGTCGCCATGCTGGCGGCAAAATGCCAGGCCCGCCTTGTGGCCCACCTCGAACAGCAGCTGCATGTTCGAGCTGGACCAGTCCAGGGTGTCGGGCCAGTGCTGCTCCGGGATGCCGCCCATCAGGTCGAGTTTCAACAGACGCCGCTTGGGCTGGCCCGAGCGCGCATCCGTGTTGTGCTCGAGTTCAAACAGACGCAGTTCGCTCTTGGAAATCTTCACCAGCGGCGTGATGATGGAGCGCACCCAGGCGTCGTACAGGTTGCGCGGCTTGCGCAGCAAGCGTTCGTCGCCGAGGATGTCGAGGATGACCAGGGTGTCGGCGTCAGCGTGTTCGCCCTTGCCTTCGATAAACGGCTCGAAATTGAGCGTGTCGAGCGCCGCGCCTTCGATGTAGTCGTCGCCATCGATGGTGGTGGGCGCATACAGGAAGGGAAACGACAAGGCCGCGCGCACGTGGATGGGGGCGATCTCGTGCTTGCCCCAGATGTGCATGCGGTGCTCGCTGAGGTTGTAGGCATTGATGTAGAAATCGGGGCGCATGCGCGCCACGCCCGAGAAATCCACGGCTTTTTCCAGAAAGGGCAAGTGCGCGCACAGGCCCAGGCTTTTCGCCGACAGGTCCGATGGCGACAGCGACGACACCATCAATTTTCCCCAGTCCGACCAGGCCGTGGGCACGCCCGCAAACGTTTGCTGGAACGCCTGAAAAAAAGGATTGTTAGCCGGCGGCTGGAAGGCGTCGCGGAAACTGCTCGCCTGCATGCCCGGCTTCTGGAACACCTTGTAATTGATCGGAATCATCTTGTAGATGCTGTCGGCCACGCCCGTGTCGGCCCAGCTTTGCAAGGCCTGGCGCGGCGTGGCTTCGTGCGGCGTCGTGTAAAGCAAACCCATCAACACACCGGCGCCGGAGGCGGAAATGACATCGAATTCGATGCCCTCATCGAGAAACGCGGCCAGCGCGCCCGCGATCAGGGTGGAATTTGGTGCACCGCCACCAAGCAGCAGGCCCGTCTTGCGGGCGGGTGTCGCGGCTGGCGCCGGATGTGGCGGCGTCGTGCTTGCTGTCTTCATGCACACTCCCTGAATGGAACCGGGCTCACGCCCTAATTGTTGGTTACTACACGCTTGGAGCCTATCCCAGTAGATGAATACATCCCCTGCTGGCGCCCCTCAGAAGCGGGGACGGCGTTGATCGTCGTCGCGTGGCTCGCCACGCGTCCTCCTCACGCCTTGTCCGCGCGCCTGATGAACTGCCAGCAGAAGACGCTCCCTACTGGGATAGGCTCTTACTACGCTGATGCATGCCCATGTTCCAGCAACTGGAAACTATTGCAATATTGCCGAAACAGATATTAAATTAACATAAATAAATTCCTTATGGCAATTTAATTAACGCATGATAGGTATTCAGAAAGGGCATAAGTTGACGGCAAGCGGCGTGGCGTGACGCATCGCAGCAAATAAATATTCTGCGACGTTAGGAAAAATCTCTTTGGGGTAGGAATATTCCTCAACTGGCCGTCATGGCGGCCGCCAGGCCGTTCAGGGGGCGGGAGGTGGGGCTGAAAAATGCAGGTGGGTACACAGATGGTCAACAAAGACGCGAATTTTCGGTGACAGATGGCGGCTCGATGGCCACAGCACCCAGAAC
Organism: Janthinobacterium sp. SUN073; assembly: GCF_030397665.1. GTDB lineage: Bacteria > Pseudomonadota > Gammaproteobacteria > Burkholderiales > Burkholderiaceae_D > Janthinobacterium. Next base: position 399,727 of record NZ_JAPUBT010000004.1, read on the forward strand.
TTGCTCGCGTACAGCAGGTAGTCGCCCAGCACGGCTTGCAGTTCGCCCCGTCCGATGGCGTCGCGCACGATAAAGTCGGGCAAATACGCGAGGCCCACGCCCTGCGTGGCGGCGCCGATCAAGGCTTCGATATTGTTGCAGGTCAAGGCCGTCGGCAAGCGCAACTCGCCGCCGCCGTCGCCCTCGGCGCGCTGCAGCGCCCACTCCTGCAACTTGCCGGTGGTGGGGAATTTATAGCGCACACAGGCATGCCCTTCCAGCGCGCGCGGCGTGGCCGGCACGCCATGGCGGGAAAAATACGCGGGAGAACCAACGATGGCAAACGCGAACGGCCCCAGTTCGCGCGCCATCAGACGCGAATCGGTCAAGGTGCCGCTGCGCACGGCCACGTCGACGCCTTCGGCCACCACGTCGACCAGGCGGTCGTTGAAATCGAGGTCGAGTTCGATCTCTGGATACTGCCGGGTAAAGTCCGCCAGCAGGGGCAGGATGATGCGGTAGCCGATCACGGGCAAGCTGACCTTAAGCTTGCCGCGCGGCGCCTCGGCCAGGTGCGACAATTCCGCCTCGGCATCGCCGAGGTCAGCCAGGATGCGCTGGCAGCGCTCATAGAACAGCGCGCCCTCGTTGCTCAGGCTGATGCGCCGCGTGCTGCGGTTGAGCAAACGCACACCCAGCTTTTCTTCCAGCCGCGCCACGCTCTTGCCCACGGCCGAGGCCGACACCCCAAGCAGCCGCCCGGCCGCCACATAGCTGGAAGTTTCCGCCGCGCGCACGAAGGCGGCAATGCCGTTCAAATTATCCATCTCATACCTATTGAAGAATATTTGTCCGTTATGAGTGGATTTTCAGCCACTTTTTCATGGATTGCGTCCATATTATCATCAGATTCCCTCTTTCTGGAATCGATTCCCATGGATACAAATCACCGTATGAAGCCAGCCTCCCCGGCCCGGCGCGCCTTCGTGCTGGCTGCCGTCTGCCTGGCCGCCCTGTGCATGCCGCTCAGTTTTACGGGGCCGGCCATCGCCATCCCTGCCATCGCCGCCGACTTGCACGGCACGCCGCTGGCGCTGGCGTGGATCACGAATGCCTTCATGCTCAGCTTTGGCGGCTGCCTGATGGTAGCCGGTGCGCTGGCCGACCGCTATGGCCGCAAACGCGTGTTCTTGCTGGGCATGGGCGTGTTTTCCGCCGCCGCGCTGGCCCTGGCGGCCGCACCCGGCATCCTGTGGCTCGATGTGCTGCGCGCCGTCCAGGGCATCGGTTGCGCCATGGCCCTGTCGAGCGGGTTGGCGGCCCTGGCGCAGGAATTCGACGGCCCGGCCCGCGCGCGCGCCTTCAGCCTGATCGGCACAGCCTTCGGCGTGGGCCTGGCTTTCGGCCCCTTCCTGGCCGGCACCTTGATCACGCACACGGGCTGGCGCGCCATCTTCATCGCCACGGCCGTGGCCGGACTGGCCGCCCTGCTGGCCGCCGCGCGCGCCATGCGCGAATCGCGCGACCCGCAGGCGCAGGGCGTCGATTGGCCTGGCGCGCTGACGTTTACGGGCGCCCTCTCCTTGTTTACGTATGGATTGCTGCAGGCGCCCGACAGTGGCTGGGGCAGCGCGGCCAGCGTGGGGCTGTTCGGTGGCGCGGCCCTGCTGCTGGCCGCGTTCATCCGCGTGGAGCGGCGCGCCGCGCGGCCCATGCTGGATTTGTCGCTGTTCCGCCTGCCAGCCTTTGCCGGCGTGCAGCTGCTGGCCGCCGCGCCAGCATTTTCCTTCGTCGTGCTGCTGGTATTGTTGCCGGCCCGCTTCATCGGCATCGAGGGTTATAGCGCCTTCGACGCGGGGCGCATGATGATCGCCCTGTCGGCGCCCATGCTGGTGCTGCCGATCCTGGCCGGCATGGCGGCGCAGCGCATTGCCGCCGCGCACATCTGCGCCTGCGGCCTGTTGCTGGCGGCAGGCGGCCTGCTGTGGTTGTCGACCTGCGCGCCGGGCCAGTCGCCCGCCAGCTTGCTGGGGCCGCTGCTGCTGATCGGCTGCGGCATCAGCCTGCCCTGGGGCTTGATGGATGGCCTGGCCATCAGCGTCGTGCCCGTCGAGCGGGCCGGCATGGCGGCCGGCATCTTCAATACGACGCGCGTGGCGGGCGAAGGCCTGGCGCTGGCCATCGTCAGCGCGCTGCTGGGTACCTTTGCCGTGTCGGCGCTGGGCGGCGCCGGCATTGCCGGCATTGGCGCGCAACAGGCGGCGCACGCGGGCCCCTTCCTGGCGCTGGGCGAGCTGCGCCATGCGGCGACCCTGCTGCCGCAGGCGGGCGCGGCCGAACTGGCGCAAGCGTATGGCACGGCCTTCCGCCACTTGCTGTATGTGCTGGCCAGCATTACGACGGCCTCGGCCCTGCTGATCCTGGCATTCCTGCGTCATCCTGCCCCTGCCGCAACGGACACGGCCGCCCTGCCCGCCTGCAAGGCACAGCAATAATTCGCCATCGTAGTTTCTCTTGCCGTACACGACGGCGCCCCCGCGCCGCCGCCCGCCTTTGATGTTTCTCCGCAACACCTCAAAAGTTTAAGAAGAATCCAAAGAACAAAACTAGTTTACTGATCAAAGCGCTTTGAACTATACTCAAAGCGCTTTGAAACATAGTTAAAGCGCTTTGGTTGTGCAAAGTGATGTGCACCGATCCCACACCTATAAAAACACTGGAGACACAATGAACAAATTTTTCTTGAAAGCGTTGCCAGCGGCAGTGCTGATGGCCTTGAGCGCGTCAGCCCAGGCTGCCCTGCCGATCGACTTCGGCGGCTACATCCGCTCGGGCTTCGGCACCAGCAGCGAAGGCGGCAAGGAAGCCTGTTTCGGCCTGGCCGGCGCCTCGTCCAAGTATCGTCTGGGCAATGAGTGCGAAACCTACGGCGAGCTGAAATTCGGCGGCGAAGCCTTCAAGGCAGCCAACGGCACCACCTTCCGCATCAATACCCTGGTGGCGTTTTCCGTCAACCAGAACCAGGACTGGGAACAATCGGACCCGTCGTGGCGCGAAATGAACGTGGTGGCCGACAAGATCGGCACGGGCGCCTTCGCCGAAGCGCGCGCCTGGGTCGGCAAGCGCTACTACGACCGCCAGGACGTGCACATCACCGATTACTACTTCTGGAATAACAGCGGCCCTGGCGCCGGCCTGGAAAACATCGACCTGGGCGCCGCCAAGCTGGCCTACGCCATCGTGCGCACGGCCGACGACAAGGACAGCAAGCGCATGGGCCTGTCCCACGACTTGCGCTTTTCCGGCATCAAGGTCAACCCGGACGGTGAACTGACGCTGGGCCTGCAATTCAATCAGAAACGCAATGCGCAAGGCGCGGCCCCCATCGCCAGCGGCCACTTGCTGACCATCATGCATACGCAGGGCAACCTGCTCGGTGGCTTCAACAAGGTGGCATTGCAGTTCGGCAAGGGTAGCGCCGCCAACACGGGCGGCTTCAGCCTGGGTGCCGACAAGGACGACAAGGTCGTGCGCCTGACGGAACAGATCATGATCCAGCCCAAGGGCGCCTGGTCGGGCATGGGCACCTTCGTCTACGAAGACAAGGAAACGGCGGGCGTGAGCAGCAAGTGGACCTCGATCGGCGCGCGTCCCGTCTACCACTTCACGGACAACTACAGCCTGGCCGTGGAACTGGGCCACGACATCGTCAAGCCGGAAGGCGGCGAGAGCCGCAACCTGACCAAGCTGACCTTCGCGCCGCAACTGTCGGCCGGCAACAGCTTCTGGTCGCGCCCCGTGCTGCGCGCCTTCTACACCTATGCCAAATGGAACAAGGCAGCCCAGTCGGCCGCCGCGGCGGAAACCGCGCTGTCGTCGACGGGCGTGTTTGGTGGCAAGACCAACGGCAGTTCGGTCGGTTTCCAAGTGGAATCCTGGTGGTAAGCGCAGGACGCTAGAACTTTGGCAAGCGTCCCTGGACACTTGCCACAGGCAGCAACACCGCCCGCTTTTTCAGGGGCAAGGAATATCCGGACCCACCATTTCGCCGCTGCACGCGATGGCCGGCAGCTTCAATGTAGTGATTCAGCAGTATCCTCTTTTAGCGCGGGCGCCCCTGGGTTTGCCCGCGTATTTTTTTGGGCGCTGCCGCCGCTGGTCATACCCCTGATCATTCCGGCATTTATCAGATAAACTACCCGTCATTGCACGACACCGCAACGCTCCCGACCCACCCTGGATAGACCCCGACTGCAGCATCCATGAACCTCAAAAATCTCGCCAAAACGCTAGGAATATCCGAAACCACCGTCAGCCGCGCCTTGAATGGCTATCCGGAAGTGAGCGAACGCACGCGCGAGCGGGTGCTGGCCGCCGCGCAGGCGGCCGGCTACCGTCCCAATCCCATGGCGCGCAGCCTGGCCGTGGGACGCACGAATATCGTCGGCATCATCTACCCGCTGATGCCGAACGACCTGGCCGACCCCATGTTCATCGACATCGTGGGCGGCATGTCGGAAGCGCTGGAAGCGCAGCAGATGGACATGATGATCGCGCCCGCCTCGGCCACGAATGAATTCCACACCTATCAACGCATGGTCAAGGGCCGTCGCATCGATGGCCTGATCGTCGGACGCACGAAACCGTACGACGAGCGCATCGCCTACCTGGCGCAGCAGGGCATGCCATTTGTCGCGCATGGCCGCACGCAGCTGAACCAGCCGCACGCCTGGTTCGACTACGACAACGAGGCGGGCATGCGTCTGGCCGTCGAGCGCCTGGCGCAGCTGGGCCACCAGCGCATCGGCCTGATCAGCGCCACGCCGGACCTGAACTTCGTGCGCCAGCGCGTCGAGAGTTTCCAGCACGCCATGCAGGCGGGCGGCCTGGCCGTCGATCCGGACAACCTGGTCGACAATGCGCACGACCGCCGCGCCGGCTACCAGGCGATGCAGCGCCTGCTGGCCCGCTCGCCCCGTCCCACCGCAGTCATCGTCGACAATCACATGTCGGGCGTGGGCGCCGTGCGCGCCCTGCTCGACGCGGGCATCGCCATCGGCAGCGAGATGTCGCTGATCGTCTGGGGCGTGATGGAAGATTCCCTGGCAGGCCACAACGTCACCACCGTCGTCCAGCCCGACCCGCGCGGCGCCGGCGCAAAGATGATCCACATGCTGCTGGCCCTGATGGATGGCACGCCCGTCGCCGACTTGCAGGAACTGTGGCCGTGCGAACTGTTGCCGGGCGAGTCGGCCGGGCCGATAATACACGCCTGATTTACCCCTGGGGCAAACTACTGGGGTCGGACCCTCAGGGTCCGACCCCAGTCTCCGCTTGGGGTTTCGTAGAACTCCCTCTTCCGCTCTGTTTTGCCCTCCTGAATCACCCTCATAAAAAAATCGTATGTCTGGCGCGTGTATCGCTTTACTTTTCAAAGCGCTTTGAACTATACTCATTTCATACCCAAAGCGCTTTGAATTTTAAAATAAGACGTTCGCCTACCAACCAGCAGCGCTGCCCTGATAGCCAAGGCTACAGGCAACTTTTAAGAAATCATTCATGCCGACCATCCAGAACAATCTCGCCCACCTGCCCGCCGACTGGTGGCGCAGCGCCGTCATCTACCAGGTCTATCCACGCAGCTTCCTCGACAGCAATGGCGACGGCATCGGCGACTTGCCCGGCATTACCTCCAAGCTCGATTACATCGCCGCCCTCGGTGCCGATATCGTCTGGATCTCGCCCTTCTTCACGTCGCCGATGAAAGACTTCGGCTACGACGTGGCCGATTTCTGCGACGTCGACCCCATGTTCGGTACCCTGGCCGATTTCGACCGCCTGGTGGCGCGCGCCCATGAACTGGGCCTGAAAGTAATGATCGACCAAGTGCTGTCGCACTCGTCCGACATCCACCCGTGGTTCGTGGAAAGCCGCTCCAGCCGCGACAATGCCAAGGCCGACTGGTATGTATGGGCCGACCAGAAACCGGATGGCACGGCGCCCAATAACTGGCTGTCCGTGTTCGGCGGTTCCGCGTGGCAATGGGAGCCGCGCCGTGGCCAGTACTTCCTGCACGATTTCCTCGCCAGCCAGCCCGACCTGAATTTCCATAACCCGGCCGTGCAGCAGGCCCAGCTGGACAACCTGCGCTTCTGGCTGGAACGCGGCGTCGATGGCTTCCGCTTCGATTCCTGCAACTTTCCGTATCACGACCAGTTGCTGCGCGACAATCCGCCGGCCGCCCAGCGCGACGCCAGCAGCGTGTCGGCCATCAACCCGTACGGCATGCAAGCGCACGTGTACGACAAGACGCAGCCGGAAAACATCGCCTACCTGCAGCGCGTGCGCGCCATACTCGATGAATACCAGGCCATTTCCATCGGCGAAGTGGGCGACGACAATGCGCTGGCCACCATGGCCGCCTACACGGGCGCCGACAAGCTGCACATGGCTTACAGTTTCAACTTGCTGACGGCGGAGTTTTCCGCCGCGCACATCCGCACGCAGGTGGAAGAGTTCGAAGCGCAAGTGGCCGACGGCTGGGCTTCCTGGTCCGTGGGCAACCACGACAGCGTGCGCGTCATGACGCGCTGGGGCGGCGAGAATCCATCGCCATCGCTGGCCAAGGTGGTGCTGGCCGTGCAAGCGGCGCTGAAAGGCACGCCGTGCCTGTACCAGGGCGACGAGCTGGCCCTGACGGAAGCGGACATTCCTTTCGAAGCGCTGCAAGACCCGTACGGCATCCCGTTCTGGCCCCAGTTCAAGGGCCGCGATGGTTGCCGCACGCCGATGCCATGGGTGGCTGACGCGCCGCATGGCGGCTTCAGTTCGGCAAAACCCTGGTTGCCCGTGCCGCCCGAGCATCTGGCGCGCGCCGTTGACGTGGAAGAGCGCGATAACGCCTCGCCCTTGACCTTTGCGCAGAACATCCTCGCCTGGCGCCGCACCCTGCCGCAATTGCTGCGCGGCGATATCGTCTTCTTCGATGCGCCGGAACCCGTGCTGGCCCTGCGCCGCGACTTGCCCGGTCAACCATCCGTGCTGGCCGCCTTCAACCTGGGCACCGAAACGGTCACGTTTGACTTGCCGGCCGCCGCAGCAGCGACCGACCTGGCCGGCCACGGCTTGCCGGGTAGCAAAGATGGCCAGCAGATCAGCCTGCCACCGCATGGCGGCTGGTTCGGCACGCACGCTTAAACAGTACCCTTTGGCGGCCATGCCGCCAATTACAATAACGAGCCCCGCGCATCAGCGGGGACGGATTGACACAGTGAGGACGACATGGCAGGACTGAAATTAGCAGGGCTGAAGAAGGCATATGGCGACGTGCAAACCCTGCACGGCATCGACCTGGAGATCGCCGATGGCGAATTCATGGTTTTCGTGGGCCCGTCGGGTTGCGGCAAATCCACCTTGCTGCGCAGCATCTGCGGCCTGGAAGAAATCAGCGGCGGCGACTTGTTCATCGGAAAGACGCGCATGAACGACGTGCCGCCCGCCAAACGGGGCATCGCCATGGTATTCCAGAGCTACGCCCTGTACCCGCACATGAGCGTGGCGCAAAACATGGCATTTGGCCTCAAGTTAGCTGGCATGAGCAAGGTACAAATCGCCGACGCCGTGCAGCGCGCCGCGCAAATCCTGCGCATCGAACCGTTGCTCGAACGCAAACCGAAAGACTTGTCGGGCGGCCAGCGCCAGCGCGTGGCCATCGGCCGCGCCATCGTGCGCAAACCCGACGTCTTCCTGTTCGACGAACCGCTGTCCAATCTCGACGCCTCGCTGCGCGTGCAGATGCGCATCGAACTGGCGAATCTGCACCGCGAATTGCGCTCGACCATGATCTACGTCACGCATGACCAGGTCGAAGCGATGACCCTGGCCGACCGCATCGTCGTGCTCAACGCGGGCCGCATCGAACAGGTGGGCGCACCGCTGGAGCTGTACCATCATCCAGCCAACCTGTTCGTGGCCGGCTTCCTCGGTTCGCCCCGCATGAACTTCCTCAAAGGCAAGATCCACAGTGTCGTCGACGGCGTGGCCACCATCGCCACGAATGCGGGTGGCATGCTGCAGGCGGCGTTGACGCAGCCGCTGGCCAGCGGCACCCCCGTCACCATCGGCGCGCGCCCCGAGCATGTGCAGGCGTGCGCGCCAGGCGCCACTGCCGCCATCACGGCCACTGTGCAGGCGGTGGAAAAACTCGGCGACATCAGCTATCTGTATGTGCAGGTACCGGGCGGCGACGAGCCGCTGGTGGTGCGCGCCGATGCCGACACGGACTGGGCCATTGGCCAATCCGTGGTGCTGCAGGTGGCGCCCGCCCGTGTCCACGTGTTCGACGAGCACGGCCAGACCCGTACCTGACACCCGAATTAAGGGGCCAGGCGCTACAGGCGCCGCCTGGCCTGGTTGCATCGTTTCAGCCTTGATACTCAACATAAACTTAGCATAAAAAAAGATACTGGAGATTGACATGTCCTTCACGCACCCGAAACGCAGCTTCATCAAAACCACGCTGATCGCCGCCGCCCTGGCCGGCATCGGCAACCTGGCCGCCGTCAGCATGGCGAACGCGGCCGAAGCAGGCACCCTCTTGATCTGGATCAATGGCGACAAAGGCTACAAGGGCCTGGCCAAGGTCGGCGAGGAATTCACCAAGAAGACGGGCATCAAGGTCGTCGTCGAACACCCGGAAGATGCGCCAAACAAATTCCAGCAAGCGGCGGCCGCCGGCAAGGGCCCGGACATCTGGATCTGGCCGCATGACCGCATCGGCGGCTGGATCGACGCCGGCTTGCTGCAACCAGTGACGCCAAGCAAGGAAGCGCGCGCCGCCATCCTGCCGCTGGCGTGGAACGCCTTCACCGTGGGCGGCAAGACCTGGGGCTACCCGATCTCCATCGAAGCCGTCGCCCTCGTCTACAACAAGGACCTGGTGCCGAACCCGCCCAAGACGTTCGAGGAAATCGCCGCGCTGGACAAAAAACTCTCCGCACAAGGCAAGAAGGCCATCCTGTGGGATTACACGAATACCTATTTCACCTGGCCTTTGCTGGGCGCGGGCGGCGGTTTCCCGTTTGAAGTCAAGTCCGATGGCCGCTACGATGCGGCCAAGACGGGTGTCAACAATGCCGGCTCGCAGGCGGGCGTGAATGCGCTGATGAACCTGATCAACAGCGGCGCCATGCCGAAGGGCGCCGGTTACGCGGAAATGGAAGCGGGCTTCAACCAGGGCAAGATCGCCATGATGATCAACGGCCCATGGTCTTGGGACAATGCGCGCAAATCGAAGATCAATTACGGCGTGGCAACGATTCCTACCGTGGCAGGCAAGACGGCCACCCCATTCGTGGGCGTGCTGGGTGCGATGATTTCGAAAGCCAGCCCGAACAAGGACCTGGCGACGGAATTCCTGGAAAATCAGATGCTGCAGCTCAATGGCCTGAAAACCATCAACGCCGATGTCCCGCTGGGCACGCCAGCTAATAAAGTGCTGTTCGCGGAATTGAAAGCCAACCCGAACATCCAGGCGACGATGGAAAGCGCGCAAGCGGGCCGCCCGATGCCGAACAACCCGGAAATGGGCCGCTTCTGGTCGTCGATGCAATCGGCGCTGGAAAACATCACGCAAGGCCGCCAGAGCACCAAGGATGGCCTGGACGCGGCGGCGAAGCGGATTACGACGGCGAATTAAGCGATTATCGTTGGCTTGGTTAATGCTTTCAACATGAATCAACCCTAAACCCAAAACGACATCCGGGGTCGGACCCTCAGGGTCCGACCCCGGCCGTTCAACGGGTTCAGCCATCAACACGCCAACATCGTTTTAGCACCATCCTTACAGCGCTTCATTTTCACAGGTATCCATCGTGCGCAAGTTTATCGGCCCTACGGTATTGACCATCAGCATGGCGCTGGGTCTGTATCTGCTCTTCATGTTGTACATTTCCGGCCAGACCATGCTGGCCGCCGTTTTCCTCGGCTTGCTGACCCTGACGACGTTTGTCTTCACGTCGCCGCGCGCCTATGCCTACCGTTATCTGTTTCCCGGCATCACGGCGGTCATCGTCTTCGTGCTGCTGCCGATGGTGTACACGGTGTCGATCGGCTTTACCAATTTCAGTTCGCGCAACCTGCTTACCTACGAGCGGGCCACGCAATATTTGCTGGACGAGACGCAGCGCGTGGAAAGCACGGGCTACGCGCTGACAGTGCACCCGGACAACAAGGAGTACCGCTTGCGTTTGGAAAGCCCGGACACGGGCGAAGTGCTGCTGACGCCGCCGCTGGCCCTGAAGCGCGCCGTACCTTTGACCGTGGAAGTGGCGCCGGCTGACCCCGTGCAGGCGCCCGTGCTGGCCCCGCCGCTGCCCATCAAGGACATCATCGCCCTGCAAAAGGATCTGAAGCTGCTCACCCTCGTGCTGCCGAACAAGATCGAGCTGCGCATGGTGGGCTTGCGCGAATTCGGCCCCGTCGCGCATGTCTACAAGCAGCTGCCCGACAAAACCCTGAAGAAAATCGCCACGGGCGAGCTCGTCAAACCGAACTTCAAGACGGGCTTTTATGAAATGCCGGATGGCACGAAACTGGAGCCTGGCTTCAAGGTCAACGTGGGTTTCGCCAACTTCGTGAAGATTTTCTCCGACGAAGCGTTCCGCGGCCCCTTCCTGCGCATTTTTGTGTGGACCATCGTTTTCGCCCTGATCAGCGTGGCCACCACGACGGGCCTGGGCATGGTGCTGGCCGTACTCTTGAACTGGGATGCGCTGCGCTTCCGCGGCCTGTACCGCACCCTGCTGTTCCTGCCGTACGCCGTGCCGGGTTTTATCTCCATCCTGGTCTTCAAGGGCTTGTTCAATAACAACTTTGGCGAAATCAACCTGGTGCTCGACGCCCTGTTCGGCATCAAGCCCGCCTGGTTCTCGGACACCACGCTGGCCAAGGCCATGATTTTGATCGTCAACACCTGGCTCGGCTACCCCTACATGATGGTCGTGTGCATGGGCTTGATCAAGGCGATTCCATCGGACCTGTACGAAGCCTCGGCCCTGGCCGGCGCGGGACCGCTGACGAATTTCTTCAAGATCACCTTACCGTTGATCATCAAGCCGCTGACGCCGCTGATGGTGGCCAGCCTGGGTTTTAACTTCAACAATTTCGTACTGATCAGCTTGCTGACGGGCGGGCGTCCCGATTTCCTCGACACCACCTTACCGGCCGGCACGACGGACTTGCTCGTGTCCTACACCTACCGCATCGCGTTCGAGGATTCCGGCCAGAACTTTGGCCTGGCCGCCGCCATCTCGACCCTGATTTTCTTCCTCGTGGCCGCGATTTCGCTGGTCAACATGCGCCTGACGCGCATGAACAAAGCATAAAGGACCGACCATGGCTATCGTTGTCGACCGTTCCAACCGCTGGCGCATCCTGGCGGCCCACGTTGCCGTGATCGCGCTGATCGCGCTGGTGATGTTCCCCTTCCTGATGATCTTGTCGATCTCGCTGCGCCCCGGCAATTTCGCCTCGGGCAGTCTGATCCCGCCCGAAATCAGCTTCGAGCACTGGCGATTGGCGCTGGGCATGTCTTACCAGGCGCCCAACGGCACCCTGGTCGAACCGGACTTCCCCGTGCTGCTGTGGCTGTGGAATTCGATCAAAGTGGCCAGCATGAGCGCCACCGTCACCGTGCTGCTGTCGACCACTTGCGCGTACGCGTTCGCGCGCATGCAGTTCCGCTTCAAGTCGCAGACGCTGTCCGCGCTGATGCTGCTGCAGATGTTCCCCGCCGTGCTGGCCCTGGTGGCCATCTACGCCATCTTCGACGTGCTGGGCAGCTACGTGCCATGGCTGGGCATCGACCACCACGGCAGCCTGGTGCTCGCTTACACGGGCGGCATCGCCCTGCATATCTGGACCATCAAGGGCTACTATCAAACCATCCCCATCGAGATCGAGGAAGCGGCCAAGGTCGACGGCGCCACGCAGTGGCAGGCGTTCATCTACGTACTGCTGCCGATGACGGTGCCCATTCTGATGGTGGTGTTTTTGTTGTCCTTCATCGGCGCCATCATCGAATACCCGATCGCCTCCGTACTGCTGCATGAACAGAACAACCTGACCCTGGCCGTCGGTTCGAAACTGTTCCTGTACGAGCAAAAATACCTGTGGGGCGACTTCGCCGCGGCAGCCATTTTGTCGGGCCTGCCCATCACGGCTGTATTCCTGCTGGCGCAAAAATGGATGATCTCCGGCCTGACGGCTGGCGGCGTGAAGGGCTGACATGAAGACCGTGCTGACCGCCCTCGCCGCTTTGCTCTTCTGCGCACCGGCGCAGGCGGGCAGTTTCGCGGACAATCCCATCGTCTACTTTGCCGTGACGGACCGCTACGCCAACGGCAATCCCGGCAACGACCACAGTTATGGCCGCGCGGCCGACCCGCAAGGCGGCGATGTCGGCAGCTTTCACGGCGGCGACATCGCCGGCATCACGCAACAGCTGAAAGCCGGCTATTTTCAAGAACTGGGCGTCAACGCCCTGTGGATCACGGCGCCCTACGAGCAGATCCACGGCTGGGTGGTGGGCGGCAAGCAGCAATTCCGGCACTACGCCTACCACGGCTACTGGGCGCTCGATTACACCACCATGGATGCCAACATGGGCACGCGCGAAGAATTGCGCGAGATGATCAACACGGCCCACGCGCAAGGCATCCGCGTGCTGTTCGACGTGGTGCTGAACCATCCCGGCTATGCGGACTTGCGCACCCTGGCCGAATACAAAGTGCCCGTGCTGTGGCCCGGCCACGAAAAGGCCGGCTTGCGCGACTATCACAGCTTCATCGACTACAACAACTTCGCATTCGCGCAGTGGTGGGGCCCGGACTGGGTGCGCGCGGGCTTGCCCGGCTACCCCGATGGCGGCCAGGACGACTACACCATGCAGCTGGCCTACCTGCCCGACTTCCGCACGGAAAGCGGCAAGGCCGTGGGCTTGCCACCGATTTTGCAGCGCAAAGCCGACACACGCGCCGTGGCCCTGCCCGATGCGACAGTACGTTCTTACCTTGTTCATTGGCTGGCCGACTGGGTGCGCGAATTCGGCGTCGACGGTTTCAGGGCCGACACCGTCAAGCACGTGGAACCGGCCAGCTGGCTGGCCTTGCGCGCGTCGGCCACCGATGCATTGAAGGATTGGAAGGCGCGCCATCCGCAGCAAAAGATCGACGACGCGCCATTCTGGATGACGGGCGAAGCGTGGGGCCACGGCCCCGAACGCAGCAGCTGGTTCGATGCCGGCTTCGATTCGATGATCAATTTCGATTTCCAGAATCGCGCCAGTGGTGACTGGAAAAACATCGATGGCGTGTACCGCCAGTACGCGGGCTTGCTGAATAAGAGTCCCCGCTACGACATCCTGTCGTATATCTCCTCGCACGACACCAGCCTGTTCCCGCGCGATCAATTGAAACATGGCTTGTCCGCCCTGCTGCTGGCGCCGGGCGGCGTGCAGCTGTTCTATGGCGATGAAAGCGCGCGCCAGCCGGGCGCCGCGCCCATCGGCGACGAACAGCAGGCCACGCGCTCCGACATGAACTGGACATCCATGGACTCTGCAACTCTGGCGCATGCGCGCAAGCTGGGCCAGTTCCGGCTGCGCCACCCTGCCCTGGCGCGCGGCGAGCACAAATTCATCAACGACAAGCCGTACGCCTTCGCCCGCGTGATGGATGGCGATGCCGTCATCGCCGTGCCCGAGGCGCAGGGTACGCTCGACCTGAAGGTGCACGGCGTCTTCGCCGATGGCACCCTGCTGCGCGACGCCTACACGCATCAAACCTACATCGTCAAAGATGGTGCCGTCGCCGTGAACGCGGCCGGCACCGTCCTGTTAGAAAAGGCAGCACCATGAGTAGCTATGACATCCTGGTGGTCGGCGGCGCCGGCATCGACACCATCGTGCGCGTCCCTTCCCTGCAATTGCCCGTCGCCGATTCGCTGCACGTGGCGCCCATCCTCGACTATGTGGCGCACACGGGCAATGGCGTGGCGCTCGGTTGCCACGCGCTGGGCTTGCGCTGCAAATTCATCGACTTCATCGGCGACGATGCGCAAGGCGCGGCCATCCTGCAGCGCTACAAAGAGGCAAAACTCGATTTTTCGCATCTCGTCGAAGCATCGGGCACGCGGCGCAGCGTCAACCTGGTCGACCCGCAGGGGCGCCGGCTGTCGCTGTACGACGGCCGCCATCCGGAAAACGTGCGCATGCCGGCCGCCTTTTATCTTCCCTACCTGGGACCGGCGCACCATGCGCACTTTTCCATCATGGGCTGGGTGGCCGAACTGTTTGACGACGCGCAAGTGTGCGGCACAACGGTGTCGACCGACCTGCACGACTGGGACGGCGTCAACCCGCACCACAAGACATTCGCCCTGCGCGCCGACCTGGTCTTCCTCAGCACGGCCGCGCTGGGCCAGCGCATGGAGTCCGTCATGCGCGCCATCGTGGCTGAAGGGCGCGCGCAGGCAGTGATCGCCATGGCCGGCGCCGACGGCGCCTACTTGCTGGAACGCGCCAGCGGCGAAGTGCGGCACTACCCGACGGCAGGCTTGACGCTGCCCGTGGTGGACACGAACGGTGCCGGCGACTCCTTCGTCGCCGCCTTTTTGCACGCCTGGCTCGATGGACGGCCGCTGGACGAGACCATGCGCCGCGGCGCCATCGCCGGCGCGTTTGCCTGCGCCCAGCATGGCACACATGAACGCTTCATCGGATCGGCGGAGCTGCATGACTTAGATCAAGACCGCACTAGCTTATGACTTAATATTCTATCAAGCGTAGCAACGGGCTAACGGACGCATGGCACAATGGCTGCGGATTTCACCACCGCATACCATCGATACCGGAGACCACATGAGAATCGAAACCCTGGCCGTGCACGCCGGCTACACACCCGACCCGACCACCAAGGCCGCCGCCGTCCCCATCTACCAGACGGTGGCCTACGCCTTCGACAATGCCCAGCATGGCGCCGACCTGTTCGACCTGAAAGTCGCCGGCAATATCTACACGCGCATCATGAACCCCACGCAGGATGTGCTGGAAAAAAGAGTCGCGGCGCTGGAAGGCGGCGTGGCCGCGCTGGCCGTGGCGTCGGGCATGGCGGCCATTACCTACGCGATCCAGACCATCGCCGAAGCGGGCGACAACTTCATCTCCGCCAGCCAGCTGTATGGCGGCACCTACAACCTGTTTGCCCACACCCTGCCGCAGATCGGCATCGAAGTGCGCTTCGCCGACGCACGCCAGCCGGAGACCTTCGCCGCGCTGATCGACGCGCGCACCAAGGCCATCTTCTGCGAATCGATCGGCAACCCGCTGGGCAATGTCACGGACGTGGCGAAACTGGCCGAGATCGCGCATGCGCACGGAATCCCGCTGATCGTCGATAACACGGTGCCCAGCCCCTATCTGTTCCGCCCCATCGAACATGGCGCCGACATCGTCGTCCATTCGCTGACCAAATACCTGGGCGGCCACGGTACCACCGTGGGCGGCGCCATCGTCGACAGCGGCAAATTTCCATGGGCCGAGCACAAGGAACGCTTCAAGCGCCTGAACGAACCGGACGTGTCGTATCACGGCGTCGTTTACACGGAAGCGTTCGGCCCCGCCGCCTTCATCGGCCGCGCGCGCGTGGTCCCGCTGCGTAACATGGGCGCGGCGATTTCGCCCTTGAGCGCCTTCCAGCTGATCCAGGGCATCGAGACACTGGCCTTGCGCATGGACCGCATCTGCGACAACACGCTGGCCCTGGCCAGACACCTGAAAAACCATCCGAAAGTCGCGTGGGTCAATTACGCGGGCCTGGAAGACCACCCGGACCACACGCTGGTGAAAAAATACATGCAGGGCCGCGCCTCGGGCATTTTGTCGTTCGGCCTGAAACTGGCTAGCGGAGAAGATCCGCGCGCGGCCGGCGCCCGCGTGCTCGACGCCCTGCAACTGTTCACGCGCCTGGTCAATATCGGCGACGCCAAGTCGCTGGCCACCCATCCGGCGTCCACCACGCACCGCCAGCTCAATCCGGCGGAACTGGCCAAGGCCGGCGTGTCCGAAGACATGCTGCGCCTGTCGGTCGGCATCGAGCATATCGACGACTTGCGCGAAGACCTGGAGCAGGCGTTGAACGCCGCCTGAATCAGGTTAAAATTCGGGTGAAATCAGCTTGAAATCAGGCTGAAAGCCTGTCCTGGCATAGGCATGCAGACCCCGCCGGGACAGGCGCTTACAAGCCGTAAAGCGAAGCCGGCGTTCACGCAGAGCGCCTGCGATGCTTCTGTCATCCTCCTCATGGTTGCACTGGATCGCCCCCAGGTCCAGCCCGGAACCTCCTTCCCCCCTCCCCGCATCCCCTGATATCACGCCTACGCCATGGCAAGTGGCGGGCAGCTGACGTATGCGTCGTCACTCATGGTCAATACGCTCGCGTTGCGAAAACGAATCAAAACGAACAAAAAAGAATAATTAGATGTTGTTAAATTTTCGAACGTGCGTAGAATAAACAAAAAAAAGCGCGTTATTCTTCACTTCAGCGCAGTTCTCTTCCTGTTCGCATGAACGCCCGAATACGCCCACGGCAGTGGCAGGCAGGCGCATGGCAGCGACTGCGTGGCGGGATGAGAAACACCTGAAACCATGCACTTTTTATAGCCCATAGCGGCCTATCACCACCTTCAGGATCATGATGCAATCGACAATCAAGCAGCTAGCGCAACAGGACTGTGATCTTTTAATCGTCGGCGGCGGCATCAACGGCGTCGGTATCGCGCGCGATGCGGCCGGCCGCGGTTTGCGCGTCATCCTGTGCGAGCAGCACGATCTGGCCCAGCACACGTCCTCGGCCAGCACCAAACTGATACACGGCGGCCTGCGCTACCTTGAGTATTACGAATTCAAGCTGGTGCGCAAGGCCTTGCAGGAACGCGAATTGCTGTTGCGTACGGCACCGCACATCATGTGGCCGCTGCGCTTCGTCATGCCTCACGACGCCGGACAACGGCCGGCCTGGATGATCCGTGCCGGACTGTTCCTGTATGACCATCTGGCGCGACGCGCTTTCCTGCCGGCCTCGCAAGGCGTGTCGCTGCGCCAGCACGTGGCGGGCGGCCCGCTGAAGGGCGATTTCGGCAAGGGCTTCGTGTACTCCGATGGCTGGGTGGACGATGCGCGCCTGGTGGTGCTCAATGCGCTGGACGCCAGCGAACGCGGCGCCAACATCCTGACGCGCACCCGCTGCGCGGCGGTGCGCCAGGAAGGCCAGGGCTGGCACGCCACGCTGGAAAGCGAGCAGCATGGCCGCATCGAGGTGACGGCGCGCGCCATCGTCAACGCCGCCGGCCCCTGGACCGCGCAATTCGCCAACGCCGCCTCGGGCGTGAGCAATACGCACGGCCTGCGGCTGGTCAAGGGCAGCCACATCATCGTACCGCGCCTGTTCGATCACCCTTACGCCTATATTTTCCAGAACCAGGACAAACGCATCATCTTCGCCATACCCTATCAGGACGAGTTCACCCTGATCGGCACCACCGACCTGGAATACACCGGCGCGCCCGGCAAGGTGACGATCAGCGACGGCGAAGTGAGCTACCTGTGCGAGGTGGCCAACCGTTACTTCACCAAACAGATTGCACCGGGCGACGTGGTCTGGACCTATTCCGGCGTGCGGCCGCTGCTCGACGACAGCGCGCAAAACGCCTCGGCGGTGACGCGCGACTACCTGCTCGAATGCGACCCGAACACCGCCCCCTTCCTCAATATCTGGGGCGGCAAGATCACCACTTACCGGAAACTGTCGGAAGAAGCGCTGGCCATGCTGCAGCCGCGCCTGGGCGGCGATGCGCCGGACTGGACCGCCTCGGCACCCTTGCCGGGCGGCGACTTGCAGCAAGCGGGTGCGCTGGTTGAGAACATCGATTTCGAGCGCTTCGCACAACAACTGCACGCCCAGTACCCATGGCTGCCGGGCAAGCTGGCGCAACGTTATGCGCGCTGTTACGGCACCCGCGCCAGGCGCATGCTCGGCACGGCAAAGAAGATGACGGATCTGGGCGAGGAACTGACGCCCGGCGTGTACGAACAGGAAGCGCGCTATCTGTTTGAGGTGGAATGGGCGCGCTGTGCCGAAGACATCCTTTGGCGCAGAACCAAATGCGGCTTGTATTGCCAGCCGCGGCATGTGGCGCGTCTGGAGGAATGGATCAGACAGATGTCGATGCCTGAGATGAGCACTTGAAAAAATTAGCCTGAGAGCCAGGCGGCTTTGCCTTGCCTGGGCCATCTCCCTGGACACGGGATACCAGTTTTACCGAGTGACCGGCGCGGCAAAGACCGGCAAAAAAAATCAACTATAGACGGAGAAGAAGACATGCAGAAAATGGCGATGCAGGACCAATACATTCTTGCGCTCGATCAGGGAACGACAAGCTCACGCGCAGTATTGTTTGATCGGGCCGGCAACATCGTCTCGGTGGCACAAAAGGAATTCCCGCAAATATATCCGCAGCCGGGTTGGGTCGAACATGACCCGCAGGATATCTGGTCGACGCAGGCCGGCGTCGCCGCCGAAGCCGTCACGCACGCGGGACTGAATGGCGCATCGATCGCCGCCATCGGCATCACCAACCAGCGCGAAACGACCATCGTGTGGGACCGCGAGACGGGCCGCCCGGTGTACAACGCCATCGTCTGGCAAGACCGCCGCACGGCCGATTTCTGCGATGAACTGAAAGGCCGCGGCCTCGAAGCCATCGTGCGGGAAAAAACCGGTTTGCCGATCGATTCGTATTTCTCCGCCACCAAGATCCGCTGGATACTCGACAATGTTCCAGGGGCGCGCGAACGCGCCAACCAGGGCAAGCTCGCCTTCGGCACTGTCGACAGCTGGCTGGTCTGGAATCTCTCGCAGCAAGGACTGCACGTCACCGATGTCACCAACGCCTCGCGCACCATGCTGTTCAACATCCACACGCTGCAATGGGACGACGAGTTGCTGGCCATGATGGATATCCCGCGCAGCATGCTGCCGGAAGTCCATCCTTCTTCCGCCGTCTACGGCACCACCAAAACCACCTTGTTCGCCTCCGCCGTGCCGCTGGCCGGCATCGCCGGCGACCAGCACGCGGCGCTGTTCGGCCAGATGTGCACCAAGCCAGGCATGGTCAAGAACACCTACGGCACAGGTTGCTTCCTGGTGATGAACACGGGCGACAAACCGATTGAATCGAAGAACAATCTCGTCACCACGATCGCGTGGCAGATCGGCGAGCAAGTCAACTACGCGCTCGAAGGCAGCATTTTCATCGGCGGCGCGGTCGTGCAATGGCTGCGCGACGGGCTCGGCATCATCAAGAGCGCCTCTGAAATCGAGGAGCTGGCACGCTCGGTGCCGCATGGCGACGGCGTCTATCTGGTGCCCGCCTTCGCCGGCCTCGGCGCACCGCATTGGAATCCGCGCGCCCGCGGCACGCTGTTCGGCGTAACGCGCGGCACCACCTCGGCCCACATCGCCCGCGCTGCGCTCGACAGCATCGCCTACCAGTCGCTGGACGTATTGAAGGCCATGGAAGCCGACTTGGGCGGCAAGATCACCGAATTGCGGGTCGACGGCGGCGCGGTGGCCAACGATTTGTTGATGCAATTCCAATCGGACCTGCTCGGCGTGGACGTGGTGCGCCCGCAAATCACCGAAACGACGGCCCTGGGCGCGGCGTATCTGGCCGGCCTGGCGGTCGGCTACTGGAAGGATGTCAGCGACATACAGGACCAATGGAAACTGGACCGCCGTTTCACGCCGGCGCTCGACGCGAACACAGTGAAGAGCCACATACAGGGATGGCAGCGTGCTGTCAACGCCAGCAAAGCCTGGGCCGATGCGGTCTGATCGACCACACGCCCATCCCCACCACCTCACTGGAAGTTTCACATGCATCCTTTATTCGCCGAATTCATCGGCACCACTTTGCTCGTCCTGCTGGGCAATGGCGTGGTCGCCAACGTCATCCTGCAAAAAACCAAGGGCCACAACAGCGGCCTGATCGTGATCGCCATCGGCTGGGCGATGGCGGTCTTTGTCGCCGTGCTGTGCACCGCCACCGCCAGCGGCGGCCACCTCAATCCGGTGGTGACCGTGGCGCTGGCGGTGGTCGGGAAATTTCCCTGGGCAAATGTCCCCGCCTATGTCGCCATGCAGATGCTCGGTGGCATGATGGGAGCGTTTCTGGTATGGGTCATCTACTACAAGCACTTCGAGGCCACCCCCGATGGCGACACCAAACTGGCGGTGTTTTGCACCGGCCCGGCGATCCGTGGCACTTTCGGCAGCCTGGCTTCCGAAATGATCGCCACCTTCGTTCTCGTGTTTGCCGTGTTGAACATGGCGGCGCCGAGCTTCGGACTGGGCGCCATGAGTGCCTTGCCGGTCGCCCTGCTGGTGCTGGGCATCGGCGTGTCGCTCGGCGGCACCACGGGTTATGCGATGAGCCCGGCGCGCGACTTCGGTCCGCGCATCATGCATGCGATCCTGCCCATCCCGGGCAAGCGCGACAGCGATTGGCGCTATGCCTGGGTACCGGTCGTCGGCCCGCTGCTGGGCGCCGTCCTGGCGGCACTGCTGTACAACTATAAATCTTAATTCCACTCCTCCCCCGCGTCTGCCGTACAGGACCGTCTTGCCATGCAGGACGGATGACAACGCACGGCCGGCGCGGCGTGGAGCAGGCACTTTCACCAGGAGACACACATGGCAGCGAAAAAAATCTTGTTTTTGACCGGCGATTTTGCGGAAGATTATGAAATGATGGTGCCGTTCCAGGCATTGCAGATGGTCGGCCACACGGTGCACGCCGTCTGCCCGGGCAAGAAGAGCGGCGACAAGATCAAGACCGCGATTCACGACTTCGAGGGCGACCAGACCTATACCGAGAAGCCGGGGCATCTGTTTGTGCTCAATGCCAGCTTCGACGAAGTCGAGGTGGGCAACTACGACGCCCTGATGATCACGGGCGGTCGCGCACCGGAATATCTGCGCCTGAACCCGCGCGTGATCGAGATCGTGCGCCAATTCGCCGCCGCCGACAAACCGATCGCGGCCATCTGTCATGGCGCGCAAGTGCTGGTGGCCGCCGATGTCATCCGCGGAAAACGCATTGCGGCGTATCCCGCGTGTGCGCCGGAAGTGCGCCTGGCCGGTGGCGACTATGCGGACATTGCAGTGGACCAGGCAGTCACCGATGGCGCTTTCGTCACGGCGCCGGCATGGCCCGCGCATCCGCAATGGCTGGCGCAATTTCTCCAGCAACTGGGAACAGCAATCACGCTCTGATCCGTGACAAAGATTGGCCTCGCGCCCTTTCCGGACGCGAGGCCACCCGCAGCGCTGCCTTGAAAGCCGAACCATCATGCCCTTGCATTGTCCCCGTTACAGAATCGGTCTGGCTGCAAACCGGGCGCATCAAGATGCCGCCGACTCGGCCCTGGTGCGCCTGCTCCAGGGTGGGCAGGCGGCGATCGAAAACCACCTCCAGCCGCAACTCGTCGTCGTTGGCAGAACCCTCGACGCGATCCTGAGCCACGGTTTGCTGCCGCACTATCCATCGATCGAGCGCTTTCCTTATGGCCGCGAAGGCGGCCTGATGATGCTCGTGTCGCGCGTCGTCGAGAGCGATCCGGCCAAGGCGCTGGACGCGGTGATTTACCTGATGGACCCGCTTGACCCGTCGTCCAATTTTCCCGAAGCGCTGGCCTTGAAACGTCAATGCGTCATCCATGGCAAACCATTTCTGTCGACCCTGGCCGGCGCCAGGGAGTGGCTCGAACTGGAAGCGGTGGCCGTTGGCGCAGCGGCCGATGCGACGCTCGATTCCACCTTTGACCTGGCCAATGAAAGCATCGCCCTGATTGCGCACGACGCGATGAAAGGCTGCATGCTGGCCTTGGCGGAGCGGCATTTCGCACTGCTGGACAGCTTCGCGATGCGCTGCGCCACGGGCACCACAGGCGGCTTGCTCAATCAGCTGGCGCAAAAGATCAAGGGCGAAGTGGCCGGCCGCAACTGGGTGCGACCTTTCCGCAGCGGTCCCCTGGGCGGCGATGCGCAAATTGCCGAACTGATCCTGAACCGCCAATGCCGCCGCGTGCTGTTTCTCGAAGACCCGCATGTGGCGCGCCAGCACGAGGCGGACATTCAACTGCTTGAACGCGCGGCGCGCACCGTCACCGACTATGCATCGTGCAGCAGCGATGTGAAAGGCGTGGAACGCTGGCTCAATTTGCTGGCCCTGCGCTGCAAGCGGGTGTCCTGAACGCCCTTGCGTGACTGAAGCGTTGGCATGTCAGCGATAACAATGAGCATGGCAAGGCCATGATGGTAGTGGCTTCTGTCTTGCCGAAGATAATAAACAGGAGTACGCCAGCATGAACCGATCGAACACCGCATCCACCACCCCGAACCCGGCATTGATCGCGGCGCTGTGCGCACGCTTGCCGGACGCGCGCGTCATCACCGATGAACTGCGCCGCCTGAGCTGGGGCAGCGACGCCAGTTTCTACCGCATGCTGCCCCAGGTGGTCGTGGTGGTGGAAGACGAGGCCGACGTGGCGCATGTGCTGCAGGTGGCGCGCCAGCATCAGATGCACCTGACCTTCCGCGCCGCCGGCACCAGCCTGTCCGGGCAAGCCGTGACCGACGGCATCCTGGTGTTGCTGGGTGACGGCTTCGCCACCTATGCGCAAGACGACGGCGCGCTGAGCGTGCGACTGGGGCCGGGCATGATAGGCGCCGAAGTGAATCGCCGCCTGGCGCCGCTGGGCCGCAAGATCGGCCCCGATCCGGCCTCGATCGCCACCTGCAAGATCGGCGGCATCGCCGCCAACAATGCCTCGGGCATGTGCTGCGGCACCTCGCAAAACAGTTACCGCACCCTGCGCGCGATGCGCGTGATGCTGGCCGATGGCGCCCTCCTCGACAGCGCCGACCCGCTCAGTGTCGCCGCCTTTCAAGCCAGTCACGGCGCACTGCTGTCGACGCTGGCGCAGCTGGGCCGGGAAACGCGCGCAAACCTGGCGCTGGCGGCCCTGATCCGGCGCAAATACAAGATCAAGAACACGACCGGATACAGCCTGAACGCGCTGGTCGACTTTGACGATCCGATCGACATCCTGTGCCATCTGATGATAGGCTCGGAAGGCACGCTCGGCTTCATTTCCAGCATCACCTACGACACCGTGCCGGAACACCGGCACAAGGCCAGCGCGCTGGTTTTTTTCGCCGACATCGCCGGCGCCTGCGCCGCCGTGCTGGCGCTCAAGCCACTGGCCGTGTCGGCGGTGGAGCTGCTCGACCGCGCCGCGCTGCGCTCGGTCGAGAACAAGGCCGGCCTGCCGCCGATGCTGCGGCAACTGGACGCCGGCGCGGCCGCCCTGCTGATCGAAGTGCGCGGTGGCGACGAAGCGGCCCTGGAACGTGGCGTGGCGGCGGCACTGGCGGTGCTGCAAGCGTTTGACACGCTAGCGCCGGCGCGCTTTTCGAGCGACCCGGCGCAATGCGAGATCTACTGGAACGTACGCAAGGGCATCTTCCCCAGCGTCGGGGCGATGCGCGCCACTGGCACCACCGTCATCATCGAAGATGTCGCCTTCCCGCTCGATGCGCTGGCCGCCGCGACGCTCGATTTGCAAGCCTTGTTGCGCCGGTACGAATACCACGAGGCGGTCATTTTCGGCCACGCGCTCGAGGGCAATCTGCACTTCGTGTTCACGCAGGATTTCGGCCAGGCGCAGGAAGTGCAGCGCTACCGCCGCCTGATGGAGGCAGTGTGCGACCTGGTGGTGAACAAGTACCTGGGCTCGCTGAAGGCCGAACATGGCACCGGACGCAATATGGCGCCTTTCGTCGAGCTGGAATGGGGCCGCGAAGCGACCGCCCTGATGTACCGCATCAAACAAAGCTTCGACCCGGCCGGCTTGCTCAATCCCGGCGTCATCCTCAACGACAATCCCACAGCCCATCTGGAGCATCTCAAACCGCTGCCGACCGCGTCCGCATTGGTCGACAAATGCATAGAGTGCGGCTTTTGCGAACCGAAGTGCCCCTCGCATCAGCTCACGCTGTCGCCGCGCCAGCGCATCATCGCCTGGCGCGAAATGTCGCGGCGTGAACTGGCCGGCGAAGCGCCCGGAAAACTGGCCGATGATTACGTGTATATGGGACTGGGCACCTGCGCCGGTTGCAGCCTGTGCGCCAGCGCCTGCCCGGTCGGCATCGATACGGGCGCCCTGGTGCGCGATTTGCGCGGCCGCCGGCACAGCGGTGCTGCGCGCCGTATCGGGCGCTGGAGCGGCGACCATTTCGGTGCCGTCGCCCTGCTCGCGCGTCTGGGATTACGGCTTGGGCATGGCGCCGCCAGTATCGTCGGCGAACGGACGCTGGCCACGGTGTCGGGCGGCGCCTGGCGCCGCAGCATGCCGCGCGCCGCCGCCAAAGTCACGCCACCGGCTCCCGGCCACGGCGAACCGGTGGTGTATTTCCCCAGTTGCGCCAGCCGCATCTTTGGACCGGATCAGGCCGGCGAAGCGCCGCTGCCCGAGGTGATACAGACATTGCTGCTGCGCGCCGGCTACGCGCCACAGCTACCGCGCGGTGTCGAACAACTGTGCTGCGGCCAGATGTTGGCCAGCAAGGGCATGACGGAACAAGCCGATGCCAGCGCCAGGCGGCTGGAAGCGGCGCTGGCCGAAGCCTCCGAAAACGGGCGCTATCGTATCGTCACCGATGCCAGCGCCTGCGCCCTGCGCCTGCAGCAGCAGATGGCCGGCCGCCTGCGCGTGTTCGATTTCCATGAATTTGCGCATGACGCCTTGCTGCCCAAGCTCAGCCTGTCCAAACAGGCTGGCCCGATTGCCTTGCATATCAATTGCTCGGTTCAGAAAAGTGGTTCAGACAAAAAACTGCGGGCCGTGATGATTGCCTGTGCCGAACAGATCGTGCAGCCGGCCAGCGTGGGCTGCTGCGGTTTCGGCGGCGACCTGGGCTTCGCGGCGCCTGAACTGAACCGCCATGCGCTGCGCAAGATCGAGGCCGAACTGCCCACCGGCTGCGCCTGCGGCGTATCGACCAACCGCACTTGCGAGATCGGACTCTCGTCCGAAACGGGCCGCCCGTATCGCTCGATCGCATGGCTATTGGAGTTGTGCAGCCGACCAGCGGGCCAGGTATGACTGCCGGCATAAATCGACGACTGGCGCAACGGGCTGGCACCGGCCTTGAACGCGGCATGAGGCCCTGTTTCAATCCGCACGGAGGGGACTTCATGCCATAATCGGCGGCATGTCTTCTCCTCCTACTCCCCCTGAGCAGCCGGTATCTTGCCAGTTCCGTGGCCAGTTCCGCGCCGAATATGCGCGGCGCATGAATGCCGTGCTCGATCATATCGACCGCCACCTCGACACGCCGCTGGACCTGGCGCAGCTGGCCGACGTCGCGCATTTTTCGCGCTTCCACTTTCACCGCGTGTTCGCCGCCTGGATGGGCGAAACGCTGGGCGACTATGCGCGCCGCCGGCGCCTGGAAACGGCCGCCTTGCGGCTGGCCTGCCGCCCCGACGAAGCGATACTGGACATTGCCCTGGCGACGGGCTTCGGTTCCGGCGAAGCGTTTGCGCGCGCCTTCAAGCTGAAATTCGGCTGTACGCCGACGGCCTGGCGCGCCGGTGTCGCCGCGAAAAACGCGTCCATGCTCACGGCCATGCGCCTGCGCCGGCAAGATAGCAATCCGGATCAGGCCATGCGCAATGCGGATCAGGAAACCGGGCCGAACTTCCAGCACCATGGGCACTCCAATCCATTTTATAGAGAGCGTCCCATGCAAGTTACCATCATCGACCTGCCGCCCGCCAGCGTGGCGTGCCAGCGCCATATTGGCCCCTACGGCCCCGCCATCGGTGCCTTCTGGCGCGACACCGTCGCACCGTGGATGCAGTCGCACGGCCTGGGCGACGCCACCTGCTACGGCATCGGCCATGACGATCCCAGCATCACGCCGCCGGACAAATGTCGCTACGACGCCTGCGTCGCCTTGCCAGATGGCTTCCAGCCAGGCGGCCGGGCCAGCATCACCACCCTGCCCGGCGGGCGCTATGCGGTAACGCAGTTCAAGGGGCCGTCCAGCGCCATCGCCGAGACGTGGACGCGCATGACGCGCGAATGGCTGCCGGCCAGCGGCCTGCAGTGGGACGAGCGCCCCTGCTTCGAGCGCTTTTCCGCCGCCACGGCAATGGACCCGGCCACCGGCGAATTCTCTTGCGAGATCTGCATTCCCGTGCGGCCGCTGTAGCTTCGGCGCGTGGTGCTGTCAGGCCTCCTGTCAGCCGCTGAGGCCGTAGCGCGATGCCGGCTTGCCGTGCATCGCGCCCGCGAACAGCGCAAGGCGGGCCGCGTCGAAGCGCTCCCACAGCTCCTGGTCTTCGACGGAAGGCAAGGTCACCAGCTCGCCCTGGTCCAGACCCGCCAGCGCCGCATCGACGCAGTCTTCCGCGCGCATGATGGTGGCCTGGTCCAGCTGCGCCAGCGGCACGCCGCTCAATTCCCAGATTTCCGTCGCCGTCGATGCGGGCAGCACCAGTTGCACCGTGATGCCCGTGCCGGCCAGTTCCTGCTGCAAGCCCCGCGTGAAATTCATCACATAGCCCTTGGTGGCGCTGTAGATCGTGCTGACTGGCAGGATGTGGAAGGACAGCACGGAACCGATGTTGATGATGGTGCCGCTGTTGCGCTGCTTGAATTGCGGCAGCACGGCATAGGTCAGCTGGGCCAGCGCCGTCACATTCACCTTGTCCATGCTGGCGATGCCCGCCCTGGGCGTATCGACGACGGGCGCCAGGGTCGACGCGCCCGCGTTATTGACCAGCATGGTGATGGCCGGGTTGCTGGCCAGTTCATCGGCCACGCGCTGCAGGTCGGCCGGTGCAGACAGGTCGGCCGCCATGGCGCGCACGGCCACGCCATACTTTTCCGCCAGCGACTTGGCCAGCACGCCCAGGCGCTCGACGCGGCGCGCCACCAGGATCAGATCAAAGCCACGGCTGGCCAGGCGGTCCGCATACACGGCGCCCAGGCCAGACGATGCGCCAGTGACGAGGGCCGTGCCTTGGATATTGCTTGTACTCATGATGATTCCTTTAGGGTTTTCAAATTGAAATGCAGGGACTGCAAGCATGACGCTGATCATGCTTCGATGCGACACTAAACATGACGATCATCATGTTTAGTGTCGCAAGCATGACGTACGTCATGTATGATGTCAACAGAAATGTGCAATGAGCGGAGAACACCATGCGATACCCAGCGACCGAGACGGCAGAAAAACACCAGCGTATCCTGCGGGAAGCGGCACGGCTATTCCGTGAGCAAGGCTTTGACGGCGTCAGCGTGGGGCAGATCATGCAGGCGACGGGGCTGACGCATGGCCCCTTCTACAACCACTTCGCCTCGAAGGAAGCGCTGATGGCCGAAAGCACCCTGCACGGCTCGGAACACTCGCGCGCGGCGCTCGATGCGGCAACCATCAGCCCGGAAACCATGCGCCAGTATGTGCGCGACTATGTGAGCGCGGCCCACCGCGATGCGCCGGGCAATGGCTGCCTGCTGGCGGCCCTGGCCGGCGACGCGCGCAAGCAGCCGGCCGTGCGTCCCGCCTTTACCTTCCACCTGAAATCCATCATCGGCAAGCTGGCGACACATTTTCCGTGGCAGAAAAAGCGCAACCCACGGCAGGACGCCATCGTCATGCTGTCGGCCATGGTGGGCGCCGTGGCGCTGGCGCGCGCCGTCGACGATGAAGCGTTTTCGGATGAGATCCTGACAGCAGTGAACGCTGCTTTTACGACGTAGGTCGGATTAGCGCGCGAGCCACTGCGCGACTTGCCCGACCCTGTCTGCGACCGTGCCGGACACATCGACGTACGCAATCCCCCGCCGCGCAAGCTCGTCCCTGTACCACGCATGCTGGCGCGCGCGGAAATCGCCGTCGCGGCGTGTGCCGTCCTGGATGAAGGGAAAGTCGGGCGCGCACAGCAGCACCAGGTCGTAACGATGTTCGGCCAGCTGCGCCAGTTCCTGCTCGGCCCTGCCGAACATCTCGACACAGTAAAAATACGTGGTAAGGGGCGACGTGTCGCAAAACAGCCAGCGCCGCGCAGCCAAGAGCGCCTGCGCTTCGCGGCGCAACTGTTCCCTGCCGATGTTCAGCAGATCGTCGTAGTGCAAAATGCCATCCTGGCTTTCCCACAGCTCGCGGCCATACTCGGCCACCCAGCCGGTATCGAAATGCGCTGCCAGCGCGGCGGCCAGGGTCGTCTTGCCGCTCGATTCGCCCCCCAGCACGCAGACACGCGTGACAAAGTCGGCGCGCACGACGGGCGACAGGAAGGCGCTGTGGGCCTGCGGGTCTTGCCTGACCCGCGTTCCGGACACGGGCACCAGCGTTCTCGCCTGGTCCACGCTGACATGCGCCACCGCTCCCATCGCGTAATGCCTTTCCAGCACACGCGCAAAGCCGGGACCGTAATCCTCGCTGCTGAACACCGCATCGACGGGCAGGTCCAGCACCGTCCAGCACAGCCAGCCCATGAAGTGGCGATGCGCATCGCCCTCATCGTCGTTGTGCGGCAGCGGATGCGCAGGCACGCCACGCGCCGCGCACAGGGCGGCCAGGCGGGCATCGTCGAGCACCACG
Organism: Janthinobacterium sp. SUN073; assembly: GCF_030397665.1. Lineage (GTDB taxonomy): Bacteria > Pseudomonadota > Gammaproteobacteria > Burkholderiales > Burkholderiaceae_D > Janthinobacterium. Next base: position 428,502 of record NZ_JAPUBT010000004.1, read on the forward strand.
ACCGCCGCCTGCGGGAAGCGAGCGCGCAGCCAGGTTTCCCGGCGCGCCGGTTCCAGGCCGGGAAATTCAGGCCTGGTGTAGCTGACCACCAGCAGCTCCTCGCACCCGTCCGTGGCGCGCTGTATCAATAGTTCATGGCCCAGGTGCAGCGGGCAGAATTTGCCCACCACGAGGCCGCGTTTATAAAGGTTCATGCCACTGCTTCCCGCAAATCCGAGGTGTATTGAATGATCTTGTCTTCCGCCAGCAAGGTGTCGACCGTGACGGCGCCGAAAAAAGGCGCCAGCAAGGTGCGCGCCTGGTCAGCCTGCGGCATGGCGCCCGGCGCCAGGCGCAGCACGACGCCGCCATCGCCATGCTGGTGCACGCCGAACAGGGCGATGGCCAGCGGCTTCAAGGCGTGCGTGATGTCGATATTGTTGATCCATTCGCCCTTGATCGTCCTGTAGCGCAAGGGGCTGCGGCCCGCCAGGCCCACCAGCACGGGGCCGTGCGGGCCGTGCGCCAGCGAGGCGTAATCGCCCGTGCGGTAGCGCACCAGGGGCAGGCAAAAGTTAAAGCCGCCCGTCACGGTGATTTCGCCGCGCTCCCCATCTGCCACGGCCTTGCCTTCAGCATCGAGGATTTCCACATACAGCCGGTGCTGCAGCAGCACATGGCCGCCCGCCCGCTCGTCGTAGACGGCGACCGGACCCACTTCATTGAGCGAATAGATGTCGAGCACGGGACAACCGAAACGCTGTTCCAGGCGCGCGCGCATGCCGGGCAACAGCATCATCGAGACGGACAGCAGCGCGGCCGGCTTGTGCGTCATGGGCAGGGTCAGCAGCTCGACAAACGAGATGGGGTCGCCCGCGATCAGTTCGGGCGCCATGGCATCCAGATAGCGCGCGCGGTCTTCAGGTTGACGCCAGTCGTCCGGGTGCAGATTGATCTTCGCCAGGCCCGATTCGTCCATCGTGGGCGTGACGGAAACGTAGGTAAAGCAGCGGCGCTGGTGCCCCAGCAGCATGACGCCCACCTGCCCCGCGCCATGGCGCAAGGTCACGCCAAAGCGGCGCAGCGCACGCTTGTGGAAAGCCAGGTAGCGCCCCGCCACCAGCGGGTGCGAAGCGATCAGCAGCGGGTGGCCCGTAGTGCCCGTGGTCTGGAAATTGATCATGCGCGCCAGGTCCGCATCGTCGGGCACGAAGGAGGCGATATCGTGCGCCAGTTCGGCGCGGCTGATGGGTGCCACGTCCGCCAGGCGCGCGGGAGGCGAACCGCAGGCGCGGTAATGCGGCACCGTGGCATAAGTCGCCTTGAGAAAAGCCGGCAGCCAGGATGGCGGCGCGGCGGCGCTCCAAGCGACTACCGCGTCCATGACTTCCTGCTCATAATCGCGCAGTGCTTCAACCTCCCCTGCCTGCAGCTTGTTGCCGCTGCGGTTGCGGTACTGGGGCGCCGCGGGATGGCTGCGCAGTGTTGCCAGCATGCGCGCGCCCGCCGGCGTCAGGGTGGGACAGTAATCGAGGTCCGATTCCCAGGCGCCGCCCGGCAGATGGACGTCAGGTTTGCCAGCGAGCGTCATTCGCGCGACCACTTGTCGGCCGATTCCTCGGCCGCCTTCTTCGCCAGCGCCTCGCGGATTTCCCGCGCGCGCTGCTCGGCCAGCCGGCTCGCTTCGAGCAGGCGGCGGCGCTCCGTGCCACTGATGGCGGACAATCTGTCCGTGGCTTGCGCCACGCTTTCATCGCGGGGCCGAAAGCCCAGGCGCGCCAGCACGATGCGCGCCAGTTCCTCGCGCCGCTCCGGGTCTTGCGTGAACTGGTGGGCGGGCGTACTGGCGGCAAGTTCGCGCGCCGCCTCGCCCAGCACCTGCAGTAGATCATGCTGCGGCAACTGCTGGCCGATGAACCAGTCGTCGGCCAGCAGCCAGCACAGGATCATCGCCAGCGCCAGCCGGTTGCGGTCGGCCTTCACTTGCGCGCCGATAAAACCCTGCAGTGACGCGGCCGGCGCGCGCGCGCCATGCAGCAGCAAAATATCGTTGACCAGCGCAGCCACCGCCACCGCCTGCGCATTGACGACACCGGCGATGCGGGGCTCGGCGAGGAATTCGACGGGGGTGTCGGCCAGGCGGTGGGTCAGGGTTTCGAGCAATGGGCCAGGAGTATTCATCGTTTTGCTTTGAAATTCCAACCCCAAAATGCAACTGCCGGGGTCGGTTCCTTCAGAATCGCAATACGGTCCATTGGACCGTATTGCCCCTGAGGGTCCGACCCCAGGTTTAGACGTTGGGGTAATTTATACATAATGCCTGCGGCTGAACGCCCGCGCAAAGTCCAGCAAGTCCTCGTAGCGCTCGACGGCGTGGATGTCCCAGCCCTGTTCGCGGCGTGCGCGCTTCAAATCGTCATAGGTTTGCCGCAGCCACTTGTTGGCCGCCGCGCCATCCCAGTCGCGCTCCAGGTTCAATGCCATGGTGCCGCCCGCGCCGCCCTGGGCCAGCGCTTTCGCCGAGATATCCCAGCCGCTGTTGCCCAGTTCATCATTATCGAACATGGTGGTGATGCCATCGTCGGAAATCATCAAAATGTGCGCGGGCCGCTCGCGCTTGCCCGCATAGGTCTGGCGCAGGCGGTGGATGGGAAAGCACGTGCCGCCGCCAAAGAATTCCGTCAGCACGCCCAGGATCATGTCTTCATCGCGCACAAAGCCGGGCGTCTGCATCACCTCGTTCTTGCCGCTCCACAGGGTCACCTGCACTTTCGCGCCAGCGCGCAGGGCGGACAAGGCGATGACGGCGCCGGCCAGGGTCAGGAACGAGGTGTGTGCCTGCGGGTTCGGCATGGAACCGGAACTGTCCACGTACATGTCCAGGTCGACGGGCACGGCGTCGATGGCGCGCGCCGGTTCGCGGCCATATACGCGGCGCACGGTGGTCACGCCCGGCACGGGGCGCGGCGACTGCATCACGGACTGCAGCCAGTCGATATCTTCCAGCGGGTCGCCGATTTCCCATGGCTCCAGCCCTTCCATCTGCGGTTCCTGCGACTCGGGCGCGGGGCGGCTGGGGAACGCCACCAGATGCGGCAAGGCCCGCTCGCGGTAATAGCGGATGGCGATTTCATGGTCGCTCAGGTCCACGCCCGAGGCCCTCAAAATATCGCCCAGTTCGAACGGTTCGCGCAGTTGCCCGCCACCCGATCTGGCAGGCGCCTCGGCCGGCGGCTCCTCGCCATCGAGGCCGGAGATGCGTTTGTCGTGCACGGGATGGATGGCGCCGCCCTCCTCATCATCCTCGATCTGCTGCGCGCCGTAGGTCTGGCAGCCCCTGGCCGCGTCGCGCGTGTCGAGAAGGTAGCGACTCGGGCTCAAGGCATCCGTATCCTCGACCAGGTAAGGCAGCAGCAAGGTGGCGAAGCGCCCCGCCGCCAGCATCCAGTCGTTCGCATACACGCGTATCAGGCGCGCGCCCAGCCAGGCATCCGTGTCCAGGCGCTCGTCGGCGTGCTCACCGCCGCCCAATTCTCCCTTTTCCAGCTGCCACAGGTTTTCATAGATGCGCATGTACAGGGTCCACACGCCACCGCTCTTAGCATCAGCTTGCGCCGTGCGCCCCTGCTGCAGCTTGCGGTAGATGTCGGCCATGCGCAAATTCGCCTGGCGCTGCAGACGGTCGTTGATGAACAGGTCCGTGTACAGGTTGGCCACCATGGGCGCGTGCTGCTCCAGGGTCGGCAAGGCGCGGCGCATGCGCGCCAGCAGGCGGAACTGGTCACTGGCGCTGCCCGGCGCGAGGATGTGGTGGCCGATTTCATGCGCGAGGATTTCCAGCGCATAGCCGTCCAGGCCCAGTTCCGTCACCAGCGGCAAATCCACCACCACGCTCTGGTCCAGCAAACGGATCATGGCAAAGCTGCCGGACAGCCCCTGCTTGCCGGCCTCGACGCGGCTGGCGCACAGATTCGGGTCGCGCAGGCGCGTAAATTTGCTCCACACGGCCAGGGCCTCGGGCCATGCGGCGCGCCAGCTGTCGATCAGCGCGGTGTCGGCGGTCTCGGTCTTTTTCATGCGAGCGGCAGCAGGCGGATCGCGTGCGTCCACGGCGACGTGATGGCCAGCGTGTGTGCATTCGCGGCAAGCGCGATGTCGCCGGCCGGCAGGTCGAGCACGATGCTGCGCGCGCCGATATGCACGGTCGCGCCATCGAGGCGCACGTCCGCCGGCAAGCCGGTAGTCGCCTGCTCAAACTCCTGCGCCGTGGCGCCATGCAGCACGGCGCCATAGGCATCGGCCACCAGCAGATAATGACGTTCGCCGCTGCGCACGACAAAACCATCGTTTGTGGCACACACCTGGGGCGGCGTGCCGAAGTCGCCACCGAGGCCGCTGAAGCTGCCGAACTCCCTGCCGTCCGCATTGCCGCGCCACGGATTCGCCATCAGCTGCGCATGCACCTGCGGCCAATGCGCACCGGGCTCGCCAAAGGCGGCCAGCGCCAAGGCGGGCGGCAAGGTGTCGGCGGCGGCCAGCGCGCCCTGGCGAAAATGCGCGACACCGGCGCGCCAGGCCAGCACCTGGCCCACGGCGCGCAGCTGCGCCAGCGTGGCGATCTGCGCTGCCAGGGCGGCCAGCTCGCGCTGCCACTGCGCGGGCCGCGCGCCCGCCACGGAGGCTAGGTGGAGGGCGGCATTACTGAGCATGCCCAGCACCTCGACGGGGGCCGTCGCCAGCAGCGGAGAAAACTGCGGTGCGAGTTCGCGCCAGACGGTATTGACGAAAGGGTTTTTCGCGGCCGGACCGGCCAGGCCATGACCCACCAGTTCCAGGGCCATGTCGTAGGCGGCCAGGGTCGCGCCGCCCACGCGCTCGGGCGCATCGGCGGCCACGGCCACCACCAGCGGATCGACACCATCGAGTAAAAAGGCGCCGAAGGCGGCCATGTCGAGCGAGGGAAAGCGCCGGCGCGCTTCCGCCGCGCGCGCATTGAACTGGGCGCGGCCGCTGGCGAGTATCGAGGCAAAGACAGGAGAGATCATCGCCACTCCTCAGTCGCTGTGCGAAAAGTGCAGCAGATAGCGTTCATCCCCCAGTTCGAACGCGATCTCGTCCCAATGAATCGCATACCAAAAACCGGAGGGCGGCGTCATCGTCACGGCGTGCAGGGAAAACCCGCCCAGCGCGTCGTCGAGCGACTCCAGGAAGGCAGCCACCAGCTGCGCGCGAAAGCGCCCGGGTGGCGCCGCCTGCATGTGCCGCGACGAGAAAAACCAGCGCTGGCAGACCTGTTCCAGGTGCGCGCGCCCGCACGGCGCCGGCTCGATGTGCCACAAGGCCGCCGGCAAGTCACGGGCGGGGTCGATGACGTTCAGGGCATAATCTTCGACGCGCAAGCCCAGCGCCGTGGCGAGATCGGGCGCATCGGGCAGGCGCCGCAACTCGTAGCTCGCGCACAGGTCGCTCGCTTCTCCATTGAGTATGGCCAGCGCTTCCAGGAAGCCTTGACAATGCTGGATACTCATTGCGAACGCAGCCAGTTGCGGTAATTCGTATAGCGCTGGTGCAGGTATTTCAATTTCAGCAGATCGTCATACAGGGGACCATACAGCTTGCGCCCTTTCGTGCGTTCGCCGATCAGCTTTTCGATGCGGTTGAGGCGCGCCAGGGTTTCGCGTTCGCTGACGCCATCGAGGCCCAGGTCGAATTCGGCCGACAGCACGCCGACCGGGTCGTCGCGGTCCAGGTCCAGGCGGTTGAATTCATCGTTGGACAAATCGAACAAACGGCGCAGCCAGCCCAGTCTGTCGCTGCGGTAGGCGGCGTTTTCCGGCAGCGCGAAGAATGGCGCGTCTGGGTCCGGCTGCAGCTTGTTGTGCAGCACAAACGGCAGCACCTGGCGCAAGTCTTCCAGCTCCACTTCACCGTTACCGCGAAAATACGCCATGGCCTTGGCGTAGATCATGAGCGCCATCAGGGTGCGCACGGAGATGCCATTCAAGGTCTGGCAACCGAGATCCTTCAGGCGGTCGCGCCCATTGTCGGCCGCCTGCGCGGCGCCCCGGTCGGCGCCGGCCAGGCGGGCCGTATCCTTGGTCATGTATTCGAACTGGCCGCCCGCCGTCTCGAACAGCTCGAACTGGCTGGCGAAAAATTCCAGGCGGCGCCGCACGGCGGCCGGTATGCCTACCTGGCGGATCGCCTCGCCGATCTGGTCAACTTCCCCTTCCGTGAAGATGATATCGGGCGGCACCAGCTCTTCGGGCCGCAGGTTTTCTTCCACACGCAGCAGCAGCTCGTTCAGGAAGCGCGGGTTGAAGGCCAGCGCCTGCACCGTCACGTCGACCCGGTCGCGCAGCGCTTCGATCACCTGGTAGGTGCCGCCGCCCTGGTCGTCGTTGGCCGTCAGATACCAGGCCGCTTCCGGGCACTCGTAAATATGGTTCAGCACTTCCGCGTAATTGTCGCCCATGACGGTCAGCAGCGCGCTTTGCGTGCGCGTGGGGATGCGGTTGTATTCATCGACAATCTTCACGCGCATGCCCAGCCAGGCGCGCCAGGCGATGCGGATATCGTCCATGCTTTGCGCGTTGACCAGGTCCGCCGGCAGCGGGTTGCCCAGCAAGTCGGCCACCGTCATTTGCGGGTGACCGTGCTGCATGGCGCGCTTGACTTCCTTGACGGTGGAGCCGGCCAGCACGCCCATCAGCAAGGCGCTGGCCGTCTTGCCCCGTCCCGGCCCGCCGACGAACAGGCATTTGCGGCGCGTGGCAAACGTCAGCAGCGGCAGCAAAATAAAACTCGAATAGCTTTGCGCCGACGGCAGATTCAGGGTGCGGCGGCTGTCGCCCACGGAGTACGTCTGCGACGGGCCATCGTTGTATTCGATGTCGTAATGGGGACTGATGATGGCGTGATTGACGATCCAGAAATACGCCTGGCGCAGCTTTTCATCGAAAGGCCGCGCTGCCGCCTCGCCTTCCGCTCCCAGCGCGATGGGGCCCTGGTACAGGTCCGCCACATCGAACTGCCGCGCGGCAGGCGCGGACTTGGGTTTGGTGGGGGCCTGGGAGATGCGCTGGAACAGGTTGAAGGGGGACATGGTGATTCTCAGAAAGGCAGCGAGTCAAACCCTAAGCCAAGGACTGGGGTCGGACCCTCAGGGGGAATGCAGTCCAATGGACTGCATTCCAATCCCTTTGGGTCCGACCCCGGCATTTCGCAGGGGTTACGGAAACGAAATTATTGCATATCGTTCCCACTACGCCTTGTTCAAATCAACAACCGTTTCATCCATCCTGCGCCAGCGCCACCAGCCCAGCGCCACGCAGGCCAGCAGCAAGGCCAGCAAGCCCGCCACTTCATGGCGGATTTCATACAGCGAGGCGCCCATCTGGTTGAGCACGACAAAGCCCTGGATGCCGGCCGTCGATGGCAGCAGCCAGCGCAGCCATTGCAGCACGACGGGCATGGACGAGACGGGCCATGTCAGGCCGGCCAGGAACAGAATCGGCATCGAAGTGGCGATCATCAGTTGGGTGCCCCGTTCGCGCGTGCGGAACAGCATGCCCAGCAGCATGCCGAACGCCGCTTCCGCCAGCGAGAACAGCACCAGCAGCAAGAGCATGCCGCCGAAATTGCCGCCACGGGGGTAGTCCTGGAACCAGAAGACGAAACCGAAGAAATAGCAGCAGTTCAAAAACGCCACGCAGGCAAACGCCAGCAGCATGCCCGCATAGCCGCCCGCCGTGCGTCGGCCCGCCAGCGGAAAGCGCTTGCGCTGATACCAGGTGCCGAACAGCATGGTCATGCCGATCAGCAAGGTCTGCTGCACAATGAGCGTCGCCACTCCCGGCACGACATACGCGCCATAGCCTTCCTTGACGTTAAACAAGGGCACGGCGTCGAAGGCGATGGGCGAGCGCTGCTGGTTGGCCTGGATGGTCGATGGCGTGCCCGCGCCCAGACGCTTGAGTTCAATGCCGGCCGACACCGTGCCCACCACTTCGGCCAGCCCGTTCAAGGCCACCTTGTTGAGCATCAGATACAAGCCATTGCCCGCCACCTGCGCGTGGGCGGCGCGGCCGGCCAGCACGTCCGTCTGCAAGCCGTCGGGAAGGATCAAGACGCCCATGACCTGGTCGCGCCACAATAAATCTTGCGCGACGGGCAAGTCTGGCGTGACGGCCACGACCTGCAAGGATGGATGGGCCATGGCGAAGCGCGTCAGCTGGCGCGACATGGCGCTGCGGTCCTGGTCGACGACGGCCACGGGCACGCGCTGGACGATTTCCGTCGAGTACGGCAGCGGATAGAAGAAGGAATAGATGATGCCGCCAATGAACAGCAAGGTCAGCGCGCCCTTGTCCGTCAGCATGGCGCGCCAGGTGGCGATAAACGATTGCCACATCATGCGCGCCCCCAGGCGGCCGGGGCATTCGCGCGGCGCGCCAGCAGGAAGACGCCCACGGCGCCGCAGCCGATGGCGATACCGGCCAGTATCAGCATTTCCTGCACGCCATAGCGCCACGGCGCGCCGGCCAGCCAGTATTTCGTTTGCAGTTGCAGATAATGCGTGAGCGGCAAGGCTTCCGCCCAGGCGCGCGCCGGCGCCGGCATGGCCATCAAGGGAAAGGCCTGGCCCGCAAACGCGAAGGCCGGCGCCGTGATGAAGGCCGCGCCCGACAGGGCCAGGCGCAGCGACAGGGTGGCGGCGATCAGCAAGGTGGCCAGGCCACAATAAGCGAGCACCAGCAGCAACATGCTCAGCAGCAAGGCTGGCAAGCTGCCCGCCACGGCCCACTCCCGCGCCAGGCTGAAGAACAACAAATACAGCAGCGCCAGCGCGCAATAGGCGATGAGGGGAAACAGCAGCTTGGCGCCGACGGCGCGCAGCCAGCTGCCGTTCGCCGAGGCCAGCCATTGCGGCACGGTGCCGTCGCGCAACTCGCGCCCGATGCTCGTGACGACGGCGACGACGATGAAAATCTGCAACATGGCCGGCATCAGGGCCAGGGTCAGAAACGCTTCATAGCTGGTGTTTTCATTGTATAAACTGTTCAGTGTCGTGCGGATCGGTTCGAACTGGGCCGCCGCCTGCACGCCCGACATGCCTTTTTTTGCGCGCGCCGTCATCTCGATGCCGGCCGACAAGGTCGTGCTGACCGTGCGCACGTCGCGCAGCAAGGCGCCCGCGTGCGAGGAAAACTGCGCGTTGTACAGCCATTGCACGGTGGCTTGGCGGCCGCCCAGCAATTTCTGCTCGAAATCATTCGGAATGACCAGATAACCAAACGCCGTGCGTTCGCGCAAGCGATGCAGGGCTTCGTCGCTGGACGCCACTTTCGCCGCCACGGCAATGCCGGGCGAAGCGTCGAGCCAGCGCGTCAGCTGGCGCGACAAGGTGGAGTTGTCGTTATCGATGACAACGATGGGCAAGTCGCGCGCGATGCCGGCGGAAAACACCAGCCACAACATGCCACACAGCACGACGGGAATCCAGCTGAGCATGCCCATATCCCAGAAATCGCCGCGCAGCCGCGCCCACTCGCGCGCCAGCGTAGAAACCGGCCCTTTATCCGCTTCGCTCATCGGCTATCAGAGCGGTGGAAATACGACCGACATGCCAGGACGCAAGCCATCGACCTTGATGGCGGGACGCAAGCGGATTTCAAACGTGCGCAAATCCGTGCCGCCCGGACGGGCCGCGCGCCACGTGGCAAAATCCGGCAGCACGGCCACCGAGCTGACCTTGAAGCTCACTTGCTGTTTCAGCGCCGGCACATTGGCCGTATGCGTGCTGCCCATGGCAAACGCCGCCATTTCATCTTCGCGCACCTGCAGCACGGCCCAGGCATCGTCCAGATTCACCAGGGTAATCACCGGGAAACCTTGCGGCGCCAGTTCACCGGGCTGTATCTGGATCTTGCTGACCTGGCCCGCCACCGGCGCGGCGATCTTCGTTTCGGCCAGGGCGATCTGCGCTTCCGTCAGTACGGCGCCCACCTGGCGCGCCTGCGCGGCGGCGGCCGTCTTGTCTTCCGGACGGGCGCCCTTTTGCGCCATGTCGTATTGCGCGCGGGCCGCTTGCGCCAGCTGGTCGGCGGCGCGCCATTGTGCTTGCGCCTCGTCACGTTTTTGCTGGGCAATCACGCCTTGCTCGAACATATTGTTGACGCGCGTGTACGTGGTTTTGGCAATGGTGGCACCCGTTTGCGCCCGTTCCCAGTTGGCTTTTGCGGCCGAGACTTCTTCCGGACGCGCTCCCGCTTGCGCCTTTTGCGCCACGGCATCGGCCGCCTGCGTGGCCGCCGTCGCTTGCGCGACCTTTGCATCCACTTCCGGGCTCGTCAGCTGGAACAGCAGCTCGCCTTTCGGCACCGTCTGGCCCAGCTTGACGTACAGCTCGCCTACCCGGCCCGGCACTTTCGACGAGACATTGACTTCCTGCGCATCCATCTGCCCCTGCAAAGGCAGGCGCTGCGGCTGAAATGCCTGGTACAGGCCCCAGCCGACGAACCCCAGGACGATGACAGCGGCGACTATGGCCAATGGTTTTTTGGAAGTACTCATTATTATTTGTCCACAGGTAATTGGATATCGGCTGCGGCCGCCAGGCTGCCCAGGCGCTGCGTCTCGCCCGTCGCTTCCAGCAATTGCGCCAGCCCCATCACATAGTTATAGGCAGTCTGCGCGCGCTGGGTTTCCACCTTGGCCAGATTCAGGCGCGCGTCGACCACTTCCAGCGACGTCACCTGCCCTTGCTGGAAGGCCACCGTTTGCAAACGGATATTTTCGCGCGCCAGCTCCACCGACGAGGCCGTGGACAGATACTGGATGCGGGCGTTTTCCAGCGCGCGCCAGTTCTTCTCGATCAGGGTGGGAATGTCGCGCTCGGCCTGGCGCGCCACCACTTCCACCCGCTCCTGGTCCAGCTTGGCGGCGGCGATCATCTTGCCCGTGTTGATGCGGTGCACCAGCGGCACGGACACGACCAGGCCGATGGCCCAGTTCGAGCGCACGAGCTTTTCGCTGCCGCGATTCAAATTGTAATTACCGATGGCAAACACGGTGGGCGCATATTCCTTGCCATGCAGCTTCAAGGCTTGCTCGGCCTGCACCCGCTTGCTGTCGATCTTTTTCCAGTTCGCATTTTCGCGCATGCCCGTGCTGATGAACGATTGCAGAGTACCCACAGGCAAGCTGTTGACGAACAGGGGCGTGCTGGGCCGCACTTGCGAGTTGACGGCAAGCAAGCGGTCGAGCGCCACTTGCGCGATTTCCTCATCGCTGCGCGCCTGCGCTTCCTCGCTGCGGGCGCTGTCCAGGGCCACGTCGGCGCGCAGGCGTTCCGCGCGCGAAATCAGGCCGCCCTTTTCCAGCTTGGCCGCGTCGCGCTGGTGCTGCGTCACGCCGTCCGTCACTTCGGCCCGCACGGCCACCACCCGCTTGGCCAGCAGCAACTGGAAATAGCGCTGCGCCACCAGGGTGGCCAGCTGTTCTTCCGCTTCCGTGTGCTCGGCCTGCGCGGCCAGGGTCAGGCTGGAAGCGAGGCCCTTGACGGCGTCCAGGCGCCCGCCCGTGTAGATGGGCCACATGCCCAGCAAGCCGAACGAAGTCAGGTCCGTCACCACTTCACGGTTCAGGGAATTGGGAATGTGCGGCGTGGGCAAGCCGGGAATCGGCGGCAGCACCGATTCGATGCCGCCCACCACGCCGGCCAGGCCGCTCGTATCGATGCTCAAGTCCGTCGACAAACGGCCGCGAAACGCCGTCAAATCCACCGACGGGCCGTCGATATTCGACAAGGCTTCCGCCTTCAGTGTTTTTGCGCGCACGTCGAGCGCAGCGCCCTGCACGGCTCCCGAGGCCTTGGCCGCTTGCTGCAGCGCTTCGTTAAATGTCAGCGGTTCCGCCAGGGCGGGCAGGGCCGCGCCCAGCGCGCCCGCCAGCAATAATGATAAGTGTCCTTGCAATCTGCCCATGTAGCGTCCAGTCAATGAATGAGGGGAAAGCACGGGGTTGCCATGTTTATACTTTCACAATAGCAATTATATCCACGGATGTCCATTCCACCCTGCACTATTGGTTACGCAGACTGACAGACAAAAACGGGCGCCTCTTGCGGGGCGCCCGTTCTACTCAGCGTAAGCGGCTAGCGGCTTACTTCTTGGCCTTCTTGCTACCCTTCTCTTTTTCCTTTTCGAACACGGCAAAGAACTCGGACGCCATGTTGCGGATGGCGCGGCCGATGTTGGCGTAGTCGTATTCGTTCAGGTTGGCCAGCGACACGCGGCCGGACGGATGCGTGGTGCCGAAGCCGCGGCCCGGCAACAGGATGACGCCCGTTTCCTCGGCCAGGCGGAACAGCGCTTCGTTCGGTTTGAGCTTTTTCAGCAGCCACTGCGAAAACTCCACGCCATGCATCTGCGCGGCCAGGGACTCCATGTCCAGCAGGTGGTAGTAGCGCACGGAGTTGGCGTCATGCACCATCGGCAAGCCCAGTTCGCGGTACAGCGCTTCCTTGCGGCGCAGCACGATGCGCTTCATCGACTGTTTGTACTTTTGCTCTTCATCCATCAGCGAGAACAGCGAGAACAGGGTCATCTGCGCCTGCACTGGCGTGGACAGGCCGGCCGTGTGGTTCAGCGCCACCGTGCGGCTGTCAGCCACCAGGCGGTCGATGAATTTCAGCTCGCGCGGCTCCGTTGTGATCGAGTGATAGCGCGCATCGAGCTGCTTCTTGATGGTTTCCGGCAACTTGGCAATCTTGTCGTCGAGCACATTGTTTTCATGCGTGGCCACCACGCCCATGCGCCAGCCCGTCGCGCCGAAGTATTTCGAGAACGAATACACGAGGATGGTATTGAACGGGCAAATGGCGAACAGCGAGACGAAATTGTCGGCAAACGTGCCATACACGTCATCGGTCAGGATGATCAGGTCCGGACGCTTCTTGATGATCTTGGCGATGTATTCCAGGGTCTCGTCGTCGATCTTGACGGAAGGCGGATTGCTGGGGTTGACGAGGAAGAAAGCTTTGACTTTCGGGTCCAGCAGCTTGTCCAGCTCCTTCTTGGTGAATTGCCAATTGTTCGATTGCGGCGCATCGATGTGCACGGTGTTCAGCTTGTAATCATTGAGCTGGGGAATCTCGATGTACGGCGTGAAGATCGGCATGCCCAGGGCGATGGTGTCGCCTTCCTGGATGATGTGGTTCGATTTCAGGCTGGAGAACAGATACGTCATGGCCGCCGTGCCGCCTTCGACGGCGTACATGTCGAAGTTGCCGATAAACGGATGGTCACCGATCATTTCGCGGTGGATATACTGGCCGACGATTTTCTCGGACAGGCGCAGCATGCGGTCCGGCACGGGATAGTTGCAGCCCAGAATCGCTTCGCACATTTCATAGATGAAATCGCCCGCGCTCAGGCCCAGCTGGTCGCGCACATACGACACGGCCGCCTCGATGAAATGCGCACCAGGGTTGCCTTCGTGTTTACGCACGAAGATTTCAAAGCGCGCCTCGATACCCTCGCGCGTGGGGAAACCGCCCACGTCGTCCATGTACACATACGAGCGCTCCGCTTCCGTCATGGCGAACTGGCCGAACTGGAAGAAGCCGTGGCGCGGCGTGGTCGCCAGGAAATTCGGGTTGCCGCGGCCCGCGTTCAGCATCAGGCGGTTGCTTTGCTTGGCCGTCTGGATCAGCGCATCCTTCAATTCGAAGGGGCTCAACAGGGCGAGTTTGCTTGGGTTACTGAAATCCATTTTTGCTACTCCTTTAGACAGACAATGTGCAGGGTTCTTGCAGACTCAGACGAAGGCCACGATCAGCGGCCCCAGCAAGGTCAGGAAAACGTTGGCCAATGCATAGGTGATGGCAAACGGTACGGTGGGAATCGAGTTTTGCGCCGCATTCAGCACTTCGCCGAACGCGGGATTGGCGCTGCGCGAGCCGGACAAGGCGCCCGCAAAGATGGCGACGTTGTCATAACGCAAGATGTAACGGCCGATCAGCATGGTCAAAATCATCGGCAGGATGGTCACCACCACGCCCACGCCAAACAGGGTCAGGCCGTGTTCGCGCACGGTTTGCACGGCTTGCAGGCCGGACGTGAGGCCGACGACGGCAACAAAACCGGCCAGGCCCAGGTCTTTCAGGATTTGCACGGCGCCGCTGGGCATGTAGCCGAAGGTCTGGCGCTTGGCGCGGAACCAGCCGAATACCAGACCCGACAGCAGCACGCCGCCGCCGCTGCCCAGGGTCAGCGGAATCGAGCCGATGCGCGCCACCAGCAAGCCCACCAGCAGGCCGACGACGAGGCCGGCGCCCATGTAGACGAAGTCCGTCTTGGCGCTCGGCACGATCATGTAGCCCACTTCGGCCGCCACGCGCTTGACGTCTTGCTCGGCGCCGTAAATGGTCACCACGTCGCCCGTCTGTACGATGGTTTCCGGTTGCATGGGCAAGATCTTGCCCATGCGGCTCAGCTGCACGACAAAGATGCCGTGACGCACGCCGGGCGCCGTCGCGCTGCGGATTTCGCCCACCGTCTTGTTGTGGTAAGCCTTGTTGGTCAGCACCATGTCGCGACGCTGCATCACCAGTTCCATGCCTTCGACGGCCAGCAATTCCTTGCCCAGCTGGGAAGAGACGCTGAGCATGGCTTCGCGCCGCCCCACCAGCAGCACGATATCGTCGGCCGCCAGCACCAGGTCCGGGCTGACGTCGATGATCTGGCCATTGCGCTTCACGCGCTCGATGGTGATGGCCGTGTTCGGATGGGCACTTTCGATCTCCTCCACGGAGCGCCCGGCGCCCGGGCCCACATCGTAGATGCGGCCGATCAGGTCAGGCGCGGCCGGCGTCTGGCCCGGTCCCAGCACCTGCACGCCCGCCTGCAGCGCCGTTTCCGCCTTGATCGCATCTTCGCGGATGGTGCGACCCATGAGTTTCGGCAAGATATTGACGCAGACGATGATGGCGCCAAACGAGCCGAACACATACGTCACGGCATAGCCGACGGCCACGTTGCCCTGCAAGCGCGCCACCTCGTCGGCCGCCAGGCCCAGCTTGGTGATCGCGTCGCCGGCCGTGCCGATGATGGCCGACTGCGTCAAGCCGCCCGCCGCCACGCCAGCCGCCAGGCCCTTGTCCAGGCCAAAGACCTTGGCCATGATGACCACCGTCAGCAGCGCCGTCACGGCCAGCACCACGGCCAGAATGATTTCGCGCACCGACTGGCGGCCCAGTGAATTGAAGAACTGCGGTCCGCTTTCATAGCCGACCGCGTAAATGAACAGGGCGAACAGCACCGACTTGACACCGGGATCGATGGCGACGCCTACCTGGCTGACGAGGACCGCCACCAGCAGTGAACCGGCGACCCCGCCCAGCTGAAACGAGCCGAACTTGATCTTGCCGATGTAGTAACCCACTGCCAGGGAGAGAAACAAGGCAATTTCGGGCGACTTCTTGAATAACTCATGCAACCATTCCATACGGACCGCCTTTCGTGTTGAAGGAATTCTTTACTGCGTGTGCTCTTGCGTGCTTCACGCGTGGACCGAGCCGGCCAGGGCCACGATGAGCGGCCCCAGCAGAGGCAGCACCACGTTCGATATCGCATAGGTAATCGTGTAGCCCAGCAAGGGCGTGGAGTTGCCGGCCGCGTTCTGCACGGCCGACAGGGCCGGCGTGCTGCACTGCTGGCCGGCGATGGCGCCCAGCAGCACGGGCGCTTCCAGCTTGAGGAAAAAGTGTCCCACCAGCAAAGAGAGCGAGGCGGGAACGACGGCGATCAACACGCCCATCAGCGGCAGCGACAGGCCGTACTGGCGGATCAGCTCGATCGCCTGCGGCCCCGACGCCAGGCCCACGCAGGCGATGAAGGTGGCCAGGCCGATATCCTTCATCATGTCGAGCGCGCTGGGGGGGATGCCCGGCATGCCCGGCTTTCGCGCCTGGTACCAGCCGAATACCAGGCCCGTCAGCAAGGCGCCGCCGCCCGTGCCCAGCGAAAACGGGATGCCGCCCAGCCTGGCGGTAAAGCCGCCGATATACACACCGAGCACGATGCCGATGCTGGCGTAGACGATGTTGCTGCGCTCGCCCGTGGGCACGCGCTTGCCGATGGCGGCCAGCGCCGTGTTCAGCTCGCGCCCTTCCGTCGTGCCATACAGGCGCAGCACGTCGTCGCGCTGCAGGGCCAGGTCCGGCAGGGGCGGCATGCTGTGCTCGCCACGCACGACGGCCGCCACATGCACGCCGGAAGGCAAGGCCAGCTGACGCAGGGGCTGGCCCACCAGCGCGGCTTGCTGCAGCACCACTTCGACGGCCGAGACGGCCATGTTCAAGCCCGTCGTATCGGCAAATTCTTCGCCCAGGATGGCTTCGGCCGCCACCAGCGCGGGACGGTGGCCGATCACCAGCACTTCATCGTTGGCGCGCAGGCGCAGTGCCGGTTCCAGGTCCAGCACCTTGCCGTGCCGGCGCACGCGCGTGATGCTGGCGCGGCCCGAAAAAATATGCTGCAAGGCATCGAGACGGCGTCCAGCGCCACGGCTGATGCGGTAGGCGCGGCCGACCATTTCCGGCGTCGCCTGCACCCCGTCGCCATCGGTCTGCGCGCCGCCCATCTTCTCCCACAGCTTGTCCGCTTCCTCGCGCAGGTTGACGCGCAGCAACAGCGGAAAAATCTGGCTGGTGACGATGACGATGGCGATCAGGCCGAAGATGTAGGTGATCGAATAGGCGGTAACCACGTTGGCCTGCAGCTCGGCGATGCGGGCGGCCGGCAGCGCCAGCTTGGAAATGGCGTCCGTGGCCGTGCCGACGACGGCCGATTCGGTCGCCGCGCCCGCCATCATGCCGGCCGCCGTGCCCTGGTCCAGGCCCAGGAGCCGCGTGGCCAGCAGCACCAGCGCCAGTACCACCACCACTTCGATCAGGCAGAGTATTCCCAAGCGCAAGCCCTTGGCATTCAGGTTGGCAAAGAACTGGGGACCGCCCGCATAGCCGAGGGCAAAGATGAACAGCATGAAGAAGACATTCTTGACGCTGGCGTCCAGCGTGATGCCCAACTGGCCGATCAGCAGCGCGGCGATCAGGGTGCCGCACACGCCGCCCAGCTGGATGGGACCGAAGCGTATCTGCCCTACCGCGTAGCCCAGGGCCAACGCCAGGAACAAGGCCAATTCCGGAACCTGGTGCAATACCGACGCGATCGAATCGAGCATGGACGAACCTTCGAAAAGATAACGGATGGTTACAAGGGAACAGAGCGCTCGGCGGTTGGCGACGGCTGGCTGTTGAACGGGCGCACGGGTCCCGCACGACACCTGCGGTAAGCGCTTGCGCCGGAGAAATGTTGTTACGAGGAATCATGTTCGGTGAAAATTTTACAAGTGTCAACAGGTGTTCTATTGAACTCGCCTTGCGTTTCATCAAACATCCTGCGCACGATTGAAGTACCTGTTTGACACCGATCAACAAAACCACTAGTAATGATTTTGACGATACCAAAGTACTTGTGCGCCAGCGGAATTTCCTCCGGCAGGTTGGGATTGAGCAGCTCCAGCACAGAAAGTCGGGATAGGCACTTGCCGACAAAGAAGCAAGAAGGCCGTCACATGGCACTGGCCGGCAAGCAGGAGCAGGAGGCGCCGCCGCATGGCCCCTCCTGTCCAGTACCTTCATCAACAACATTATTAAAACGACACTACTATTCAGCAGGACACGCTTGTCGACTGGAATAGGGTAACTGTGTATAAAGCGACAGCTCTTTCAGACTGAGCAGGAGCGCTTGGAATTAATCCAGATCAATAAAAGCGCAAATAGAAAAAAAAACTTGCGTGCTGCTCTGGACGGCAGGCGCACCCCTCGCCTACGCTGTTTTTTTATCTGAAAAACAAGAGGAACCCATGCAGACAGCACGCTTGAATATTATCGGGATGGATCACGAAGGCTGCGCCGACAGGCTGACGGGCGCGCTCGAGGCCGTCACGGGTGTGGCCACCGTGTGCGTCTCGCTGGCGCGCCACGGCGCCACGGTGCAATTTGACGAACGGCTGGCCACGCAGGAGCGCCTGCTGGCGGCCGTCAACGACGCCGGCTTCATGGGCGAGGCCTCCGACGAGGAACAACTGCCGTCCTGCAGCGGCGCCTGCGGCCACTGCCGCCATTGAACGCCGGCTCCGGCAATTCTCCGCTCCCCCTGCTCCGCTCAGCCTTCCCGCGCGCCCCGGTCGCGCAGATGCGCCAGCACGCGGCGCGGTCCCAGCGCCTGTAAATCGAACGGTGGCAGCTCGATGGCGTCGAGCGTATTCTTGAACAGCAAGCCCAGTTCCGTATCGCCTTCCAGGCTCAAACGACGGCTGAAGAACAGCGTGTCAGGATCTTCCTGGCGCCGCGCCAGCAGCATCAGATCATGCACGCTGGCGGCGATGCACAGGTCCGGCTCGTCGACATAGCGCTCGGCCACGAACACCGTGCCCTGCCACTCGAAATCGAAGGCGATGCCCGCGTCCAGCAAGCGCAGGCGCAGGGTGCGTCCCTCCAGGCTGCGCCGCACATCGTCGGGCAGTTGCGGCGCCAGCAGGCGGTTCAGACCTTGCACAAATAGCCAGGAGGCGGGGTACGGCGGCAGCTTGGACAGCAATTCGGCCAGCGGTTCGGGCAGCCGGTACGACATGGCGGGCTTGCTCATGGCGGGCTTGGCCGGGATGGGCAATCTTTCCAATTGATCTTGCATGGTGCTTCCTTTCGATGCGTTCAATGAGCGGCGTGCTGTTCCATGCCGGGCTGGCCGTGCCAGTAGCCGTCGCAGGCGCCGGCCGGCTGGCAGGCCGCCAGCTGGGCCTGAGCACCAACGCCGCTGACCTGGCCGCGGCGGGCGCGATCGAAGATGGCGATGACTTGTTCCGTATGCATGGCCTGCGGGCTGATGCGCGCCACCGCCACGCCCATGTCGCGCATGGCGTCGAGTTCGCGCACCAGGTTGTAGACGAGGGCCGACTGCGTCTGCGTGCCATTCAGTACGAGGAAGGGCACTTCGTCGCGCGTGCGCAGCAGCAGGCCGTCCGGTTCTTCCAGGCAGCTGTAGCCGCAATCGTCCTTCGGCAGGTTGCGGTTGCGCGCCGTGAAGCAACGTGCGGAAAACGCCAGCGGCATGCGGCCGTAGGCGAACACTTCCGTCTCCAGTCCTTCCGGTTTCTGGCGCTGCATCTCGGCCAGTGCCGCCTGCCCCATTTCCAGCGGCATCACCCAGCGCCGTGCACCCAGGCGCGCCAGCAGTTGCAGGCTGGGGCCATTGAACAGGTTCAGATGGGGACCGGCGACGAAGGGCGCGCCCTTTTCCATGCAGTGCACGGCGCCCATGTCGTTGGCTTCGACCGTATAGCGGCCATTGCCCGTGATGCGGCGCAGGGTCGCCAGTTCGGCGCCCGCCTCGATCAGCGCCTGCGTCGACAGCACCACCTCTTTGCCGGCGGCGGCCAGCATGTCGGCGATATCGAGCCAGTCGGCCAGGCGCAGTTCATGCCGGCGCGAGCAGACGGTCTCGCCCAAATACACGATCTCGACGGCGCTGCCGGCGATCTGCTGGTAAAACTCGAAGACGGTGGCGCGCGGCCAGTAGTACAACAAGGGGCCCAACGATAGTTTTAGCATGCCTTTTCCAGTATTTTTCAAGTTACAAAACCGTAGCGAGCGGCCTGCGGCGAGGCCGAGAAGCGCAGCCGTGCTCCAGCACGGTGAGCATCGCAGGCCGCGCCCCGGGACGCGCAGTAGGTTTTGCTATTTCCAGGAGCGGTGGTAGGCGCCCAGGGTGTGCTGCTGGCCCTCGGCCAGCTTGTCCATGGCCGCCATCCAGCCCGGCTTGACGGCGTAGCGCGGATTGCCTTCGCGGCAGGCGTCGATCGCTTCGCGCCACACGCGCGTGACCTGCGCCACGTAGGCCGGACTGCGCTGGCGCCCTTCGATTTTCACGGCGCGCACGCCCATGGCGATCAGTTGCGGCAGCAGCGCCAGAGTATTCAAACTGGCCGGCTCCTCGATCGCGTAATACTCTTCGTCATTGACTTCGAAACGCCCCTTGCACAGGGTCGGATAGCTGGCGTTTTCACCGGGCGCGTAGCGGTCGATCAGCACGCCGTTCAGGCGCGACTCCAGACCGTTCGGCGTTTCCAGCCAGCGCACGGCCTTGGCCGGCGAGCACACGCCGTGGGTGTTCGGCGCCTCGCCCGTCGCATACGACGACAGCGCGCAGCGCCCTTCGACCATCACGCACAGGCTGCCGAAACCGAACACTTCGATCTCCACCTCCGTCTTGGCTATCAATTGTTCCACCTGCGCCATCGACAGCACGCGCGGCAGCACGGCGCGGGCGATGCCGAAGTGTTCATGGTAAAAATTGATGGCTTCGTAGTTGGTGGCCGAGCCCTGCACGGACAGGTGCAGGCGCAGCTGCGGGTGGTGCTGGGCCGCGTAGGCCATCAGACCCGGATCGGCGACGATCATGGCGTCGATGCCGGCTTGCGCGGCGCGGTCGATGGCGCTGCGCCACACGGCCCAGTTGTGCGGCTGCGGATAGGTATTCAGCGCCAGCAGCACCTTGCGTCCGTACTGGTGGGCGTAGCGCACGCCCTCGGCGATGGCCTTCTCGTCGAAATTGAGGCCGGCGAAATTGCGCGCATTGGTGGCGTCGCGAAAGCCCAGGTAAACGGTATCGGCGCCATTGTCGACGGCCGCTTTCAAGGCAGGCAGGCTGCCGGCGGGGCAGACCAGTTCCAGCGGTCCGGCCACGCGGGTGGCGGTAGTTGATTCAAGCATCATGATGTTCACAGTCCTGTATCGGCTCAGGGTGCAGACTATAGCCCCGCCCATGCGGCCCAGTCCTTGACGCAGGTGAAGGAATGCATGCATGGCTGGCGCACCTTCAACTTGCTTGACCTGGCTGTAAAATGCCCCACTTTCCTCCCTCTTCGATTGCCCACCATGACCCGCAAACCGCTGCTGATTTTCCTTCTGACCCTGTTCCTCACCGCGCTGCAAGTGCAGTGGGCCGGTCCGGCCGATGGCTATGACGCGGGGACCATCTCCGTGCTGTCGCCGGAAGTGCTGGGCGCCTATCCGGGCGTGCTGCTGCTGTTCCTGCTGGCCGTGTTCGCGCGCCGCCAACTGCCGCTGCTGCGTCAGGCCGCCATCTGCACGGGCCTGCTGGCCATCTACTGGCTGCTGGCGAACTACGTCACGTTCGACGCGCGCGTGGCCAGCTGGAGCACCTATACGCCGCTGGAAATCTGGGCCCACGTGCTGCCCGCCTCCGTCGCCAGCATCGCCGCCTGCGGCGCCGCATTCTTTTGCGCGAGCTGGCTGATCCTGCGCGAAACGCGCTGGAATAAAACCGGCTGAGGTGGTTTTTTCACCTGGATCAAGGATACGCGAATCGCTTGCACGCCACCTTTGACTGCACTACATTTAGTAGATAACCTTCATAAAAACACCGCATGTTGTGTTTATTGGAGGTTTCATGACGACGAATGCAGTTTCCCCCACACGCGGCCAGGTCGATGTCGCCGCGTCCATCAATGAATACCTGGAGCGGCGCGACTGGCGCGTGAACGCCAACGCCAACCAGGGTTACTCGCTGGGTGGCCTGATCCTCAATGTGTCGGGCAAGGTCATCGCCAACTACTGGCTGGACCAGGTGTATCCGCCGGAAGTGGGCGCGGCGCACCGCGAAGCGGCGCTGCACATCCACGACCTCGACATGCTGGCCGGCTATTGCGCCGGCTGGTCGCTGCGCACCCTGCTGCATGAAGGCTTGAATGGCGTGCCGGGCAAGATCGAATCGGGCCCGCCGAAACACATGTCGAGCGCCATCGGCCAGATCGTCAATTTTCTGGGCACCCTGCAAAACGAATGGGCCGGCGCCCAGGCGTTCAGTTCCTTCGACACCTACATGGCGCCGTACATCCGCAAGGACAGCCTGCGCTACGAAGACGTGCGCCAGTATATGCAGGAGCTGATCTTCAACCTCAACGTGCCATCGCGCTGGGGCACGCAGACGCCGTTTACCAACCTCACGTTCGACTGGGTCTGCCCGGACGACCTGCGCGAGCAGATTCCCGTCATCGCCGGCCAGGAGATGGACTTCAGCTATGGCGAGCTGCAGGCGGAGATGGACATGATCAACCGCGCCTACATCGAGATCATGATGGCGGGCGACGCCAAGGGCCGCGTCTTCACCTTTCCCATCCCGACCTATAACATCACCGAGGATTTCGACTGGCATAGCGAAAATGCGGAACGCCTGTTCGAGATGACGGCCCGCTACGGCCTGCCCTACTTCCAGAATTTCATCAATTCGGAACTCAAGCCGAACATGATCCGCTCCATGTGCTGCCGATTGCAGCTGGACTTGCGCGAACTGCTGAAACGCGGCAATGGCCTGTTCGGTTCCGCCGAGCAGACGGGCTCCCTGGGCGTGGTGACCATCAACTGCGCGCGCCTGGGCCACCTGTGGCGCGGCGACGAAGCGGCACTGATGGCCGACCTGGACCGCCTGCTGGAGCTGGGCAAGACCAGCCTGGAAATCAAGCGCCGCACCATCGAAGAACTGATGCAGCAAGGCCTGTTCCCCTACACGAAGCGCTACCTGGGCACCCTGCGCAACCACTTTTCCACGCTGGGGGTGAACGGCATCAACGAGATGATCCGCAATTTCAGCGGCGACGCTTACGACATCACGTCCGCCGAGGGCCATGCGCTGGCGATACGCCTGCTCGACCACGTGCGCGCCCGCATGGTGGCCTTCCAGGAAGAGACGGGCCACATGTACAACCTGGAAGCGACACCGGCCGAGGGCACCACCTACCGCTTCGCCCGCGAAGACCGCAAACGCTATCCGGCCATCCTGCAGGCCGGCACCGTCGACAACCCGTATTACACGAACTCGTCGCAGCTGCCCGTGGGCCACACGGACGACCCGTTCGAGGCGCTGGAATTGCAGGACGCACTGCAGCGCAAGTACACGGGCGGCACGGTGCTGCACCTGTACATGACGGAAGCGCTGTCGGATGCGAACGCGTGCCGCGAGCTGGTAAAACGCGCGCTGAGCCGCTTCTCGCTGCCCTACATCACCGTCACGCCCACGTTTTCCATCTGCCCGCGCCATGGCTACCTGGCCGGCAAACATGAATTCTGCCCTACCTGCGACGCGGAACTGATCGCCCGCAAGCAAGCCCACCCTGTTCCATCACTTGAGGAAACGCCATGAATGCACGTCCCGACTTCACTCCCGCCATCACCCTGCTCGACAGCGAACGCCAGCGCTGCGAAATCTGGACCCGCGTGATGGGCTATCACCGCCCCGTCGCCTCGTTCAACATCGGCAAGCAGGGCGAATTCCACGAGCGCCAGTATTTTACGGAAGCGAGCGCCCGGGTTGGCCAGCCCGCCTGCCGTGGCTGAGTTGAAAGTGGGCGGCCTGACGCCCTTTTCCGCCACCGACTACCCGGGCAAGCTGGCCGCCGTGGTCTTCGTGCAGGGCTGCCCCTGGCGTTGCGGCTATTGCCACAATCCGCACCTGCAGGCGCGCACACCGCAGGGCGCCATGCCGTGGCAGGACGTATTGACCTGGCTGCGCCGCCGCGTGGGCCTGGTCGACGCCGTCGTCTTCAGCGGCGGCGAAGCGTGCATGGACCCGGCGCTGGCGCGCGCCATGCTGGACGTCAGGGAACTGGGGTTCGGCATCGGCCTGCACACGGCTTGCATCTATCCTCAGCGCCTGCGGGAAGTGCTGCCCTTGGTCGATTGGGTGGGCTTCGACATCAAGGCGCCGTTTGCCGACTATCGCCATGTGACCCGCGTGGCCGGCAGCGGCGACCCGGCACGCGCCTGCCTGGACGCCATTCTCGCCAGCGGCGTCGCCTACGAATGCCGCACCACCACCCATCCGGACCTGCTGCTGGACGAACAGCTGCTGGCCCTGGCCACCACCCTGGCAGCCAAAGGCGTCGACAACTACGTGCTGCAGCAGTTCCGCGCCGAAGGCTGCCAGGATGCGGCGCTGGCCGGCCGCCCCCTGCACGGCTATCCGGCGGCGAGCACGGTGGCGCAAATCGGCGCCATGTTTCCCCGTTTTACATTCCGTAACCATGGCAGTTGATCCTGCAGCCACATAATTATTGAAAGTCCCGCAAAATTCCCCGTTCTGCAACGCTGAAATGTCTTGCGTGCTGTAATGTATCAACTGTGCCGCGCACCATGCGCGGCCCGTCAGATTCCTCACACAGCATTACAGATAAGCGTCATCCATGAACGATTTCACCGCAGTCAGTCCAGGCATCCCTTCCACCCACGCCGACATCCTGTACGGCCCGCCGCGACCGGACCTGCTGCGCGAGGAAGTGCTGGCCGACCTGCTCGAAGCGACGGCCCTTCGCTGCCCGCAGCACATCGCGCTGATCGACGGCGCGCGCCGCATCACGTATGCGGAACTCGATGCGCAGGCTGGCCTGGCCGCATCGCGCCTGGTGGCCGCCGGCGTCAAGCCCGGCGACATCGTGGGCCTGTGGCTGCCGCGCGGCGCCCCTCTGCTACTGATGCAGGCGGCGATTGCCAAGGCGGGCGCCGCCTGGCTGCCCGTCGATGAAGACACGCCCGTCGAACGCCTGCAAGTGTGCCTCGATGACGCGAACGGCTTTGGCGTCGTCAGCTGCGCGCAGTTCGCGCCACGCCTGTCTGATGCCGGCATCCAGCGCCCCGTGTGGACGGCGGAAAGCCTGCTGGCCCCCGCCGCACCGGGCGAACACCTGCCCGCGCGCGCTACCGTGCTGCCCGCACACCCGGCGTATGTGATCTACACCTCGGGCTCGACGGGCAAACCCAAGGGCATCCTGATCAATCAGCGCAGCATCTGCCACTTCCTGCGCAGCGAAAACGCCGTGCTGGAAGTGACGCAAGCCGACACCGTCTACCAGGGCTTTTCCGTCGCCTTCGACATGTCGTTCGAAGAAATCTGGATCGCCTACCTGGTAGGCGCCACCCTGTGGCTGGGGCCGAAGGAAATCTCCGGCGACCCGGAAGCCTTGCCGCGCGCCCTGGCAGCCAATCACGTCACCGTACTGCACGCCGTGCCGACCTTGCTGGCCCTGTTCGCCGAGGAAGTACCGAGCCTGCGCCTGATCAACCTGGGTGGCGAGATGTGCCCGGAATCGCTGGTCGAGCGCTGGTCGCGCCCGGGCCGCGCCATGTTCAACACCTATGGCCCCACTGAGGCGACCGTCTCGTGCAGCCTGGCACGCCTGCGGCCCGGTGAACCCGTCACCATCGGCACGCCGCTGCCCAACTATGGCTTGCTGGTGTTGCAGGTGGCCGAGCCGGGCGAAAACCGTCCCCTGATTCTGCTGCCGCGCGGCGAGACGGGGGAGCTGTGCATCATCGGCCCCGGCCTGGCCGAGGGTTACCTGGGCCGCCCCGACCTGACGGTGGAAAAATTCCTGCCCAATCCGTGGGCGACCAGCGAGGATGACGCACGCCTGTACCGCACGGGCGACCTGGCGCGCATCGATCTTGATGGCCAGGTGCTGTGCCTGGGCCGCGTCGATGACCAGGTGAAGATTCGCGGCTTCCGCGTGGAACTGGGCGAGATCGAAGCCGTGCTGGCGCAGCAGGCCGGCGTGGGCACCGTGGCCGTCTTGCTGCGCAAGGACGACGGCATCGACCAGCTGGTGGCCTACATCGTCGGCAGCGACGATGCCCCCGACGACGCCCTGACGGCGAAAACCCTGCGTGCGGCATTGAACCTGCATTTGCCGCCCTACATGGTGCCCGGCCGCTTCGAATTGCTGCCGCTGATGCCGCGC
The DNA here is from genome assembly GCF_030397665.1 of Janthinobacterium sp. SUN073. Classification (GTDB taxonomy): domain Bacteria; phylum Pseudomonadota; class Gammaproteobacteria; order Burkholderiales; family Burkholderiaceae_D; genus Janthinobacterium. The sequence goes on from NZ_JAPUBT010000004.1 coordinate 454,359, forward strand.
CTGACCTCCGGCAAGATCGACCGGAAGGCGCTGAAGGCCATGCCACTCTCGACGCCGCCGGCGGGCGAGTCGGACGTGCCGGAAACGCCGGCCGAAGCGGCCCTGTTCGCGGCGCTGGCGACACTGTTCCCGGGCCAGCCGATACGGCGCCAGTTTGACTTCTTCAGCGACCTCGGTGGCCACTCCTTCCTGGCCGCGCGCCTGGCGTCCGCCCTGCGCGCCGATCCAGCCTACGCCCACATGACGGTGCGCGACATTTATCACAATCGCCAGATCGGCAAGATCGCCGCCGTGCTGAACGAAGCGCCCGCGCTGGCCACGCCGGAAGCGGATTGGACGCCGCCATCGGCCATGAAGCGCTGGCTGTGCGGCGCGGCGCAAGCGGCGGCCGTGCCGGGCCTCGTCACCCTGCGCATGGCGCAGTGGATGGCGCCGTTTTTCACCTATCACTTCTTCACGGGCGACACGGGAGACACCGTGCCGCGCGCCATTGCCGCCTCGATCGGCGTGTTCCTGCTGGCGACCCTGGCCGAATTTGCCATCGCGATTGCTGGCAAGTGGCTGATTGCCGGGCGTTTGAAGCCGGGCAGCTATCCGCTGTGGGGCGTCACCTATTACCGCTGGTGGCTGGCCGACCGCCTGGTCGAATCGGCTCCCGCGTATCTGCTCAGCGGCTCGTCCCTGAACAGCTGGTGGCTGCGCGCGCTGGGCGCGAAAGTGGGCAAGGAAGTAGTCATCGGTTCGATGACCCTGCGCGCGCCCGACCTGCTGTCCATCGGCGACAACGTCAGCGTCGGCAATGCCGTCAACTTTGAAAACGCCCGCGTGGAACGGGGCCGTTTGCTGCTGGGCCAGATCAGCATTGGCGACGATGCCTGCATCAGCTCTTACGCGATCATGGAAGGCAATACCAAGGTGGGCGCCTTCGGCCACCTGGAGGGACAGTCCGCGCTGGCCGATGGCGCCTCGGTACCGGACGGCCGCGTCTATACGGGTTCGCCCGCGCGCGACATCGGCCCCTACGACCGGGCCAGCCAGCCGCCGCGCCCCGCCGTCTCGCGCCTGCGCCTGACGGGCGAAACCCTGTTCTTTTGCTTCGGCATGGTCCTCATCGCCGTGCTGTTCTTCATGCCCGTCTTCCCCAGCTTCGTGCTGATCGACTGGTTCGACGAACGCGAAATGATGCCGTGGCTGCAGGGCCGCGACGTGACGACCCAGCTGGCCCGCTACTTCCTGCTGGCCTTCCCCGCCAGCGCCGTGCTGATCGTGCTGACCGCTCTGCTGTCGGCCGCCATCCGCTGGGGCGCGCTGCCCCGCTTGAAGCCGGGCAGCTCGCCCGTGCACAGCAATATCTATTGCGCCAAGTGGCTGGTCAGCCATATCCAGGAGTCAAGCCTGAACGTCCTGCACGGCATCTACGCCACTGTCTACGCGCCGTACTGGTACCGCCTGCTGGGCGCCAAGGTGGGCAAGGGCGCCGAGATTTCCACGGCGCTGGGCGTGGTGCCCGACATGCTGACCCTGGGCGACGACACCTTCATCGCCGACGCCGTCATGCTGGGCGACGAGCAGATCGACGGCGGCTGGATGACCATGCGCCCCACCGTCATCTCGCACCGCAGCTTTGTCGGCAACGGCAGCTATATCCCGGACGGCACCACCCTGCCCGAGCACGTGCTGATCGGCGTGCATACGCATGCGCCGCGCAATGAGCAGATGCACAGCGGCGATACCTGGCTTGGTTCTCCCCCGATGCACCTGCCCGCGCGCGAACAGGTCAGCGGTTTTGCCGAGCACCTGACCTTCAAGCCGTCCATCCTGCGCCGCCTGGGCCGCAGCCTGATCGAAGCCTTCCGCATCGTCGCGCCGCACGCGGTGGTGATCGCCGTCGGCTACACCCTGGTGCTGGACGTGATGCCGATCGCGGGCGCCGGGCGCTGGGGCGAAGTGGTGGGCGACCTGGCCATTGCCGGCCTGGCCTACGGCATCGGCAATTTCCTCGTCGTGGTGCTGTTCAAGTGGCTGCTGCTGGGACGCTACCGCAAGCACGCGGCGCCCATGTGGACGCCATTCGTGTGGATTTCCGAAGGCGTCACGAACCTGTATGAAGGCATCGCCGTGCCCAACTTCATGCGCTACCTGCGCGGCACGCCGTGGCTGCCGCTGGCCTTCCGCCTATTCGGCTGCAAGATCGGCCGCGGTGTCTACATGGACACCACGGACATCACGGAATTCGACTGCGTGCACATCGGCGACTACAGCGAATTGAATGCGCTGACCTGCCCGCAAACGCATTTGTTCGAAGACCGCGTGATGAAGATCGACCACGTGGACATCGGCCAGCGCGTCTACATGGGCCCGCGCAGCTCCGTGCTGTACAGCGCCAAGGTGGGCGACAATGCGCGCCTGGGGCCCTTGACCCTGGTGATGAAGGGCGAACACATCCCCGCCGGCAGCAACTGGGCCGGCTGCCCGGCGGCACCTTTGCGTAGCTGATGGCTTTTACGGTGCTCTTGTCAAGAGACGGCGTGCTGGTGGTCGGCATTGCCGCCGTGCTGCCGCGCGCCGAGGCCCGCCTGCGTATCCGCGCCGCCGTGCGCGAGGCGCTAGCCCGGTGGCTGAAGATGGATATCGAATCGATTTCGGTGGAGTCGACGCCGGGCGCCCCTCCCCGTTTGCTGCTGGCCGGCCGCGCGGCAGGTTTGTCATTGACCCATGACGACGGTATCTCGCTGGCCGCCATCCACCTGCATGGCGCTGTCGGCATCGACGTGATGCGCGTGCAGGACATTCCCGACTGGGCGAATCTGGCGCGCGATTACCTGGGGCCGCAGGTGGCCGAGGAACTGGCCGCCTGCCCCGATGCACTGCGCCCGCTGCGGCTGGCGCAGGCGTGGACGGCGCGCGAGGCGGTGCTCAAGTGCGCGGGATTGCCGTTGATGGAGTGGGATGGAGTGGCATTGAATTACAAGGTACAGCACATCGCCTTGCAGGACGGATTTGTCGCAATGCTCGCAACCCAGAAGACGAAGACTGGGGTCGGACCCTGAGGGTCCGACCCCGGCCTTTCTGCCGTTGGGTTTCCACGCGAAACGTACATCAATCCTCACTGTCCGCTCCTGATCGACCGCCGCCGATCTGGACGAAAATCAGTTTTACGATAATACTGACGAGCAGTCCCAGCACCCCGATCAATTCCAGCATGGTCTTTCCTTTGCAATGACAGCAGAGCAATCCACTGTAGCCTGAACGCCGGGGCCGGGCCAATATCAAATCAGGCAGTCACCGATCTCGAAAAGGCATACGATTGATTTCCATCAGACAGTTCCGCTATTTTGTCGAAGTCGTCGATGCGGGCAGCTATTCGCGTGCGGCGGAAAAGCTGTATATCGCGCAGTCGGCCCTGAGCCGGCAAATCAAGGAGCTGGAAACCGAAGTTCAAGCCTTGCTGCTGACGCGCGACTCTCGCCATATCGAACTCACGCCGGCGGGACAAGTCTTTTATGAACGCGCCAAACGCATCCTCGAAGACATCGACGAAACCGTGCGCCAGACGCGCCACGTGGGACAAGGCGCGCAAGGCATCATCCGCCTGCTGCATTCGAGCTCCGTCACCCTCACGCCCGCCATCGGCGCCGTGCTGAACCGCCTGCTGGCGCAGTTCCCCGGCGTCTCGCTCGATGTATCAAAGGGATCGTCGGAAAACCAGGCGGCTGACATCGAGGAAGGCCGCGCCGACCTGGGCCTGGTGCGCCTGCCCACCTTGCGCAAACACGCCAATATCGTCGTGCGCGAACTGTTTGCGGAAAAGCTGGTGGTGGCCGTGTCATCGGCCTCGCCGCTGGCCGCGCTGCAGCGCACGACGATTGCCGCCCTGCGCGACGAAGCGTTCGTCTCGATCCCGCACAAGGACCGCGGCGGCCTCAGTTACCTGGTGGCGGGCCTGTGCCTGGCGCAGGGCTTCTTTCCGAAGGCGGCGCGCGCCCTGTCGCGCAAGACTTCGCAGCTGAACCTGATCGAGGCCAACATGGGCATCGCCATCGTCCCCGGCAGCATGCGCCTGGTGGCGCCGCCCGGCGTGCGTTTTATTGCGCTGCCGGACGAGGAATCGCATTCCGTCGTCGGCCTGATCTCGCCGCGCGCGGCCAGCGGCATGGTGGCCGCGTTTACGGAAGCGTTCGTGCGCGAAATGAACGCATTGGCAACGACGGATTAACCTTCCGCATACAGCGCCGCATCCACATCGCGCACGGCCGCCATCAGCAAGGCCAGCTTCATGACATCGAGCTTGCCATCGGTGCGCACGCGCGAGCACAGGTCGATGCCGTAGGGCCGCACCTGGCGCAGCGCCTCCGTCACATTGTTGGCATCGAGGCCGCCAGCGAGGAAGACGGGACGGGGACTGGCGCGCACGAAGCGCGCACTGACGGACCAGTCGTGCGTGCGGCCCGTGCCGCCCAGCTCCGGGACCGGCGCGCCAGGACGGCCGGAGTCAAGCAGGAAGGCATGCACATGGGGCGCGTAGGCGGGAATCAGCGCCAAAGCCTCGGGCCCTTCCACATGGATCACCTGCACGCGCCGCACATGCGGCAGCAGGCGCGCCAGTTCCTCGACTTCACGCGGGTCGATATGGCCGACGATCTGCACGGTCGATGGCTGCGTGGCGCGCACGTGTTCGGCGATGGCTTGCGCCGTCGTCTCGGACGTCAGCAGGAACGTGGCCACGGGTGGTGGCGTCCAGGCGGCGATCTGCGCGATGCACGCGTCGGGAATCGGACCGGGGCCGGACGGCATGGCGGCCACCAGGCCCAGCGCGTCGGCGCCGGCGGCAATGGCCAGTTGCGCTTCGTCGATGGAAGCGATGCAGCAGATCTTGATGCGAGTTCTCATGGCCTTGCGTGTTCAAATGAAATGATCAACATTACAACACAGGGCCGCGCGCGCGCCAAGACACGCGGTCAAGGCCGCACACGATTGTGTGCCAGAATGGGGACATTTCCCACTTACAGATGATTCCATGGCCGACTACAAAAACCCCAGCTACGTGGCCCGCTCCATGCACCCGCGTTTCGATGAACTGACCTCGCCCGGCGAAGCCGTACCGTACTCTGGCATCTACCGCTGCGACGGCTGCGCGCACGAAATCGTGTCGACGGAAGGCCATATCATGCCACCGCAAAACCACCATCAGCACAGCAGCGAGCAAGGTACCATCCGCTGGCGCCTGATCGTCAGCCCGCGCTGATTGACAGGCGCCAGGTGGCGGACGATACTGGATTTATCCGGCATCGCCATTGGAATGTCACTGGAACACCAGCATGCGCATCGTCGATTTTGAAGTCCGCAAGGAGTGTCCGCCGCAGCTGTGCGACTGCGAACGCGAGCGGCTGCTCGACGATCCGCAGGCGGACCTGTCCATCCTGCGCCTGAACCTGACGGAAGAAAAGCGTTTGCTGGCGCACATCGAGGGCATCGCCACGTATGCGCAATTGCAGAAGCTGCAGCTGCTGTTGAAGAGCAACCTGGGCGTGGAATTGAAGATTGCACCGGGCGGCGGCGAAGTGCGCACCGTGCGCGGCTTCCAGATCCGCCTGCAAGAGCAACCGGGCCTGTGCCGCAAGACGCGCGCCGCCATTCCGGCCGCCGTGCGGCGCTGCCTGGCCGCGCATCCCGAGATCGCGTTTGCGATATTGAATGAAAACGATTTGCTGGGTGGGGTGTGAGCCGAGTAGGTCGGATTACGCGGTTCCCGCTAATCCGACCTACGCCGCTGACCCCGGTTTTACGCTGCGTGTATCTCGATCACTTTCCTGCCCTTGGCCTCACGCGCCCGCAACTGCCCGCAGCCGCCCTCCACATCCTGCCCGGCCGAATCGCGCAATTTGGTCAACACGCCGCGCGCGTGCAGGGCGGCGGCGATGGCGCGCGCCTTTTCCCAGCTGGGACGCTTGAACGGCAAGTCGTCGATGGTGTTGTACGGGATCATGTTCAGCACCGCGTACTTGCCCTGCAAGAGCGCCACGATGCCGTCCATCTCGTCCTCGCCATCGTTGATCCCTTCCATCAGGGTCCATTGATACTGCACCGGGTAGCCGGTCAGGCGCGCATACGCTTCGCCAAAGTCCACCAGCTCGCGCGGAGAGAGCCTGGGGGCGCGCGGCAGCAGCTGTTCGCGCAGCTCCGGCTTGGTCGTATGCAGGGACAGCGCCAGCGCCGGCTTGACTCTCCCTTGCGGCAGGCGCTCAAACGCGCGCGGGTCGCCCACCGTGGAAAACACCAGGTTCTTGTGGCCGATATTGCCCTCGGTGCCCAGCAGCTCGATCGCTTCCATCACATTGTTCAGGTTATGCGCCGGTTCGCCCATGCCCATGAAGACGACTTTTTTCACAGGGCGCAGGGTGCGCGCCAGTACCACCTGCGCGACGATTTCGCCGCTGGTGACTTGCCGGATCAAGCCGTCGCGGCCCGTCATGCAGAACTGGCAGCCGACGGCGCAACCGACCTGGCTGGACACGCACAGGCCGTCGCGCGGCAGCAGCACGCTTTCCACCGTCTGGCCATCGTGCAGTCCCACCAGCAGGCGCGCGGAACCGTCCGCGCCCGGATGGCTGCTGAGCAGTGTCAGCATACCCTGCAATTCAAGGTCGAGCGCAGGCAAGTCCTCGCGCACGGGCAGAGGCAAAAAATCCTCGGCGCGGCGCCGGCCCTGGTCGTGCGGCTGCCCCTGGATCCAGTCGCGCAGCACGCGCTGTTCGTGCAGGGGTTTGGCACCCAAGGCGCACAGGCGCTGGCGGATGGTATCGATTTGCATGGATTCTGAATAAAAAAACGGCGCGCAGGAATGAAGCCAGCGCGCCGTGTTACGGGTAAAAGCGTTACACCTTCTTGACGAACTCGGTTTTCAGGCTCATGGAACCGAAGCCGTCGATCTTGCAGTCGATATCATGGTCGCTGTCGACCAGGCGGATGTTCTTGACCTTGGTGCCCATCTTGACGACGCCGCCGCCGCCCTTCAATTTCAAGTCCTTGATGACGCTGACCGTGTCGCCATCCTGCAGGATATTGCCGGCCGAATCGCGGTAAACCTTGGCGCCCTCTTCCGCTGCATCCGCAGCCGTGGCCGACCATTCATGCGCGCACTCAGGGCAGATCAACTGGCTGCCGTCTTCATACGTGAATTCGGATTTGCATTGCGGGCATGGTGGTAATGTGCTCATTTTCTTCTCTGTCTGGTGAACAGCGCGTGCTGTAAAAGCCGACATTATACTGCCTACGCCCCGCATCAGCGTGCTTTTTCACCATCATTGTCAAGGCCGCCGAATAATCTCGATGGTGCTGTGGACAATTTCCTCGTGGATGCCGATGCGCGCGCGCAGTTGGGCCGCTGTCAGCGAGGGATCGCGGCTGACGACGGACAAGGCGCACGAATACAGCTGCTTGCCGACTCGCCACACGTGCAGGTCGACGATGCGCGGCGTGTCGCCGGCGCTTTCCACCTCCACGGCCTCGCGGATTTCGTCCACCACGGGGTGGTCCATCTCGCGGTCCAGCAAGACCTTGCCCGTCTCGTGCATCAGCTTTTTCGCCCACAGCGCCACCAGCACGGCGCCGACGATGCCCATCACGGGATCGAGCCAGCGCCAGCCGTAAGCCCACGCGCCGCCCAGCGCAACGATGGCCAGCACGGACGTGGCGGCGTCGGCCAGCACGTGGATGTAGGCGGCCTTCATGTTCAGGTCTTCTCCATGGTGGTGGCCGTGGTGATCATGATGGTCGTGATGCTCGTGGCCATGGTGGTGATCATGGTCGTGGTGGCCGCCGAGGATCAGCGCGCACACCAGGTTGACAGCCAAGCCGAAAGCCGCCACCGCCATGGCCTGCGGATAGTGGATGGGCTGCGGCAAGAACAGGCGTTCCAGCGAAGCGAACACCATCAGCGCGGCCACGCCCAGCAGCAGGATGGCGCTGGTGTAGCCGGCCAGCACTTCGATCTTCCACGTGCCGAAGGCAAAGCGGGGGTCGCGCGCATAGCGGCGCGCCGCCGCATACGCAAACGCGGCCAGGCCGATGGCCAGCGCGTGCGAACTCATATGCCAGCCATCGGCCAGCAGGGCCATGGAGTTGTACCACCAGCCGGCGACGATTTCCAGCACCATGGTGGCCAGGGTGATCCACATGACGATGCGCGCGCGGCGTTCCGCCTTGTCGCTGGCGCCGCCAAAGACGTGTTCGTGCTGCCAGGCGGACAGGTCTTCCTTGATGGATGGCGTTTGCATGACGATCTCCTTATTTGAGGTAGGTGCGCAGGATGCCCGCGATGTCGTCGGCGCCCCTGGTACGCTCGTCGCTGGCAAGGTCGGGACTGGCCACGTGCTCGCGCAAGTGCTCTTCGATCACTTCGGCCATCAGGCCATTCACGGCGCCGCGCACGGCGGCGATCAGCTGCAGCACTTCGCCGCAGTCGCGGCCCTCTTCCAGGCCCCGCTCCAGGCCTTCCACCTGGCCGCGAATGCGCTTCACGCGATTGAGCAGCCTGGTCTTGTTATGCGCCGTGTGTCCCATGATTCCACCTCGATCAATACTATAGGGGGGTATACTATCAGAGAGAACCGGACGGCGCGATCTTTTGCAGCTTGCTGGCCAGCGAGGCATCGGACAATTCGCCCAGGTGGGTATCGACCAATCGCCCCTGCGCGTCATAAAACAAGGTGGTGGGCAAGGCCGAGGAACCGGCTGCCTTGCCCAGCGCCGCCGCGCTGTCGAGCACCACATTGCGCAGGGTGACGCCGCTGCTGTCCAGGAAGGCACTGGCCGCCGCCGCATCCTCGCGCTGGTTCGCGTACACGAAGACGATATCGGCGCGCGCCTGCTGCGCGGCGGCCAGCACGGGCATCTCGCGCCGGCATGGCGGGCACCAGCTGGCCCACAGGTTGACCACCATGGGTTTACCACCGGCCAGCGTCGCCAGGGTCGTCGGCGCGCCGGCTAGCGTCTGCAGGGCCACGGCCGGCAAGGCCGTCGGCTGCTCATACGCCAGCCCCATCCCTGCGCTCAACACGCCCCAGGCCAGCGCGCCGGACGCCACGCTGATGGCCAGGGGCCGGCGCATGGCCGCCATGGCGGGACGCCGGCAGCGCCACGCGGCGATGGCCAGCGCGGCGGCGATGCCGGCCGGCGCCAGGAAGCCGCCGTCGCGGATATTCAAAATGGACCAGGGCGCCGCGAAGTATTGTTCATGCCAGCGCAGCACGAATGCCAGGCGCGCCGCCAGCAGGCCGGCGATCAGCAGGTCGGAAACGAGGGGGCCGGCGTCGGGCAGCTGGCGGTAGCGCCGCAGCCACCACGCCACGCCGTAGGCGACGCACAGGGAAACGAACAGCAGGACCAGGCCCGTGGGCAAAGCCAGGGGGCCGATTTGCAGGGACAGCATGGGCGCTCTCTATCACGTCGAATGGACGGCCATTGTGGCCCATGCGGATTAAGCATGCATTAATCCGGCGTCAAGAAGCGGCCAGCGCTTCCTTGCGCACGAAATGCATGGCTTGCGGCTGGTCCACCAGCACGCACTGCTTGCCCGTGCGCTTGCAATGGTCATGCACGCGCCAGTAGGCATCGTGGCTGACGCAGCCCGTCTGGCAAATCACCAGGTCGGCCGCCACCAGGCCCGCCTCCAGCGCCGCCACATCGTCGGCGCCATCGTCGCCGCCCGCATGGTGCAGGAAGCGCCCGCCGGCCTGCTCGACGGCCTGCTGCGCCATCAGCGCGCCGTCCGCAGCCTGGCCAGCATCCTGGGTCAAATAGCTGCCCACATACAGCACGGCTTTTTCACGCACGTCGGCCTGCAAGCCTGGCGCGGGCAGCCACTGCAGACGCAGCAACTCGCGCATCAAGTCCTGCACGCGCTCGCCAAGCCACTCGACCTTGCGCGCCAGCCGGGCGCGCGTCGGCAAGCCCGGCACGCTGGCCACCAGCTCGGCCAGTTCGTCGCGCACCAGCGCCAGCCGCGTATCGCGGATCACGACTTGCGCCCGCGCGCGCATCAATTCCGACTCCAGCTGTGCGATGCGCGCCGCCTGCGCGGCCAGTTGCGCACTGCAACGCGCCTGCGCCCGCCCATATTCGCCCATCAGCACGCGATGCTCATGCGCGATCGCGTCCTCGTTGCCATGCCTACTACCCATCATGCCCTCCTTCACCACCCGTGGCGCCATGGCGCCAGCCCATGCTACCCCCCATTGCCCGCATTATAAATGAGAATCATTATTATTTGCGCATGCACATGCGCGCAGCAGGGGTATGCGGTGGCCAGCGTCACGTAGTCGGCGGGCAAGACAGCAGGCGCTGCCAGACGTCATCCTGCACTGCGCGCACATGCCGCAAGCCATCGGGGCCACGATAGATGCCCAGCGTATTCGGCCACGCCATATCGATGAACAACTGCCGTGCCGGATCGATCAGCAGTGACTGGCCCACATAGTTCCCCTTGATCTCGCCCTTGTTCACGGCCAGCAGACGCGCGCCGCCCGCAAGCACACGCTCGTCCAGCGCCACGCCGCTGCGCTCGGCCACATCGCGCAGCCAGCGCTCGCGCCAGCGTGCCTGCTCCTCGAATTGCCCCTTGGGAGGCCGATCCAGCTTGACGACGGCCGCCACGGGACCGCCTATGCCCGCTTGCAGCGAAAAGCCCATGCGTTCCTGCAATTCGACCGTGTAGGCCTCGCCCTTGACGTCGATCTGGTAGCGCCCCGTCCCGTCCTGCAACAGCAGGTCGGCCTGATGATACGCAGGCTTGACGCAATTGGCGTACTGATAAACGAGCACGTCAAGGAACGGGAACGGGAACGGCGGCGCGGCCGGGGTGGATGCCGCCATGGCGGGCGACAGGCTGGCACATAACGCCGCAGCGGCCGCGTATTTCATCTTGCTCATGCTTGCTCCTGTTCACGTAAAAAGACGATGACGGCCGAAAAACACCTGCGGCACGCCATCGAGTCGCTCATATTAACTATTTTGTATATTTCTTTCTGGCACACGATTCAATTGAATCGCGCTTGTTCGATCACTATTTCTAGTGTGTAATCTTGCAAACAAGTTATTACATCAACTGCCGATACGTTTACCTCAGCACAGGGAGTTCCAGGCAATGTCCGCATTTTTCCATGCAAGCGCGTCGTTACGCGTCGATCACGACGGCAGCCAGACAGGATGAACAATCGCCCATTCACCGAGCGCCGCCGCCAGCAATTTCTGGATGAAGAACTGTATGCCAAAACGCGCAACAATCAATTTGCGCTGATTGCAGGAGGACTGGAAAACAAAAAAGTCGCCGACTCAACGCAGGAGAATGCCTCCGTTCATCATTTTTTGTATCTGGAACTGCTCTGGCTCTGGATGCTCGATTACACGGCGGGTGTGTCCATCGATGCGCTGGCGCCGCGCATCGCGGGCATCGTGGATAAGTTTGAAGAATGGAATGCGGTCGATCAACTCTATCAGCAGGATGCGGCGCTTGAGTTTCCAGAGTTTGGCCCCTACGAATATGAGGGAGCACCAGAGTTTTACGTCCTGTCCGACTATCAGGACACCTTGCAACTGCTGAGCATTGCGATCCTGCTGCGCGATCAGCGTTCGGTACTGCGCATCATCCACGTGCTGCGCAGCCACCGTGGCCGCGATGGCCTGTTCGAGCAATTGATCGACGGATATGTGGCGGATGGACTAGCACTCGACGCCTGCATCATCACCAGGCCCTATGACACCCTGCTGCAAGTGTTCTATGAGGAGGATGAGGAAGCTACCTTGGCCCTGCTCCAGAAATACCTGAAACAATGGTATCCGGCCATGAAACATCATCCGCGCTGGTACAACGAGCATCTCAATATCAGCGAGGAAGGCTATGCCGGCTACTATGGCTACTGGGCATTCGAAGCGGGGGCGACGGTTTTCCTGCTCGATCTGGACGATAGCCAGACCGGGCAACTGGTGTACCCCAGGGACCTGGTCGACTATGCGCGACGACTACGCAAAGAAGAGCGCTACACCAGTGAAGTTGCATGGCCGCAGCCATAATCAGCAAGGGACAAGGATGCAGACGCTGAACGAACAGGATTTTTTGGCCAGGCGCAGGGAAGCGCGGCTGTCCTACGCCATCTACCTTGAAAGCAAGGAAAGCCAGGACGAGTGCTACGACATGGTAGAAGCCGGTTTGCAACAGCCGGTGGAGGTGCTGCAACATATTCCACCAGAAAATTTCATGACGGCCACGCGTGAGCGGGCCTGGGATGGCGTCGACCAGCTCGCCCTCGCCTACAGCGCCGGCCACCCGCTCGACGAGTTGCGCGCCGCGTATCCCACGATACTCGGTTACTGGCTGGCGTTTGCCCGGCATGACATGGCATTTGACGCTCAGGCCGGCGCGGCCGAGCAGGGATTTCCCCACTTCGCCCTGCCCGGCGACGGCTACGAGCAGGTCAACCGCATGGTCTGCCTCGGCATTTTGCTGGGCTGGGGCAGTTTGCTGCCCCGGCTGGCGCCCGTCATCGATTTCAACAACCATGAAAAGGATGGCTTGCTGGAGCGGCTGCTGGCCGGCTTCGTTGCCGGCAGAGATACCGCCTGGCCAACGTGCACGCGCCAGTTGCCCTACGTCAATACGCTGGCGATATTCGCGGCACAAAAAGATGCCCGTCCCGCGCTGATGCAGGCTTATCTGCAGCAATGGTATGAGGCCAGCCGCCGCGAGCCCTATTACGACAGTCACCGGCGCGACACGTCGTTCTGGGGCTACTGGTCCTGGGAAGCGGCCGCCATCACCTGCGTGCTCGACATCGACGACAGCAGCTATCGCGGCGCGCCCTTCTATCCGGCCGACCTGGTGGCGTTGTGCCGAAGGCAAGGAAGCGGCCCCGGCGCATGAAAGCTACCAGCACCGCCATCGCCACCGGCATCGCCGTGCTTGCCGGACTCTGTTTTGCCCTGCCCACGCTGTCGCGTGTCGCCACCAATCCCTTTCCGGGCATTTATTCCATCATCGACCCTGTCACCGGCGAGACCAAGGATGTCCTGAAAGTCAAACCGCTGCTGGGCGAGTACGTGGTGCTCGCGCGTTTTACCGGCCACGGACCATGGACAGGCCCCACCTACGCCAAAGTCATGGGCGACAGCGACAGCTATGCGTCGCCACCACTGTTTCAGCAGGGCCGCATGGTCAGCGCGCTATCGCTGGACGAGATCGGCTACCTCTACCACACGCCGGGCAACAGCAACTCGCGCGTCGGCCCGTCCGATACCGGCTATATCAGCAATATCGCGAGCTTCGGCATTACCCCCCTGTTCCACCGGCCGCTCCTGGCAGGCCACGACGAGCGCGGGGAGCGGGGCCGGCACGCGTACACGCCCGGCACCGGTGAGCGCAAGGTATCGGTCAGCACCTTGAACTACAGCCCGCGCATGATTCAGGTGGCCATCAGTTCCGTCGGCAATCCCCACAACGCTGTCGATACCGATCCCCTGAACCCGTACATGAGCAGCGCCGCCAGCTGCTGCCTCTACCTGCCGGCGCAGGCCTCGGCACAGCTAGAGGTCAAGCTCGAATATCGCTGGCTGCCCAAGGGCAGGCCTGAAGTGCTGGCCATGACCTTGCCAGCCAACAGCGACGCCGACGAACTGCTGATACTGGTGCGGGCGGATGGCACAATGAGCGTGGAATTTCGCCCCCCCGGCAAGGACCTGGATCTGACGCCTGAGGGCGTCAAATCCATCCATGGCAAGCCCTATCCGCTGCCACCGGCCGCCGAGCGCAAGGCGCGCCTGGCTGCGGAACTGGTGCGAAGAAAACGCTTTTTGAACGATATTTCCAGGCTACGGGACAAGGCCGCCGGGGAATCTGGCGACGTGGCATATCAGCTGCGCTATCTGATCGAGGAGTACGAGAAAACCATCACCTATCTGGAAGCGTTTTCCGCATGCACAGGCAGCCTGGCGACGTGCGACAAGCAAGCCACGGCAGCGGCCCGCGCGCCAGAGTAGCGGTATCAGGCCGGCGCCTGCGCGCCCGCGTGCAACTGGCGCCAGAACGGCGCGGCGGGCCAGCGCTGCTCCCAGCCATAGTATTGCTGGCGCTGCGCCAGGTACTGCGCATGGCGCAGCGCCACCGTGTGCGCCACCGCGCCCAGGGTCGCGTGGCCGGCGATGGCGCCAGCGGCCGCCATGCCATTGGCGAGCGCCTTGACGATGCCTTGCGAGGTGACGGGATCGAAGGCCGAAGCGGCGTCGCCGATGGCCAGCCAGCCTTCGCCATGCAGATGGTCGAGGCAGTAGGACGGCGCGGGGAAACTCTGCACGCCGCCGGCCAGCGGCACCGCGCCGCGGGCCAGCGCGGCCGTGTTGGGCGCGGCCGCCAGCCATGCCAGCCAGTGGCCTGATTGCTGCAAGCGCCGCGCCTTGACGGTGGCGGCATCGCTGTAGAACGCCAGCAGCAAGGTGGCATCGGGCAGATGGGCGCCATACCACCAGCCATGTTCGACCGCCTCCAGGTGCGTGAGGCCGGAGCGGGTGCCAGCTGGCGCGGCGAAGCGCATGGCCAGGCATACCAGCGGCAGCGTTTCGACCTTGCGGCTGCCGCGCTGGCGTGCGAAGACGGCGCGCGTGCCGCTGGCGTCGACCACCAGATCGGCATGCATAGTGGCCTGGCGCGGGTGTGCCGGATCGCCCAGCATCAATTCCAGGGCAAAGCCGCCGCCTTGTGCCGGGGCCGACGCGGCCAGGCTGGCGCGCTCAAGCACCTCCGTCCCGCGCAAGCGCGCCTGCCGCGCCAGGAAGCCATTGAAGCGGGAACGCTCCAGATGCCAGCCATGGCCCAGCGGATGCATCAGCGCATCGTTGTAGCCGCGCTTGTCGCTGCCCCACCAGGAACAGCTGCCATGGCAAGGCGCGTGCCCCTCGGCGAAGAACTCCTGCGCAATGCCCAGCGCCTGGAACAGGGGGTTGGCTTCGGGCGGAATGCTCTCGCCGATGCGAAACGGCGTGTAGTCGCCCGCCTCGATGACGAGCACGTCGTGCACGCCATGCCGGGCCAGCGCCAGCGCGCAGGCACAGCCGGCCGGGCCGCCGCCGATGATGGCGACCCGGTAGCGCTGCCGCGATGGCGCTGCCGCTACGGAGCGTTCTGCCGCCGCCATCAGGGCTTCGGCTTCGGCCGGTACACCTTGTCGATGGCCGTGTTGCGCCAATATTCGACCAGATTGCTTTCATCGCTGTCGAACAGGCTCTCGACTTCCAGGTAGTAATCGTGGCAGATGTTCTGGTTGCCCTGCGCCTGCGGGATGGCCGTGCTTTGCACCACCACCCCGATACGCTGCCAGTTCAGCAGGAACTGCGCGCGATCCTGATAGCGCCCCACATGCATGGCCGGCCGGTCGATTTCCGCATCGGCGGGCGTGGTCGATGGGACGTCATCGGCCCGCGTACCCTTGCCCCGCACGGAAAAGCGCGGCGTCGGCAAAGCCGTGCCGCTGGCCACCACGTCGTCGTAGGTGTAGACGGCCACGGGCCGCTGCGCCGGCCAGGACGAGTACAGCAAGGTATTGATGCCATTGCCAGGGGTCGCCGTGGCCGCGTCAATCGCGTCCTGATTATTCAGCAGCTGGCGCTCGGGCGGCGCTTCCGGCAAATGCGTGGCGCACGAGTTGTAATCCGTATGCCACGGCAAGGCCATGAACTTGGACAGGTCGCCCGGCTGCACCGCCTCGCCGCGCAGCGGCGTGTAGCCGCCCGTCAGAAAAGGTGCATTCCTGTGCGCCTTGCGGTAATCGAGCCGCTCGCGGTTGATGCGGAACGGTCCGCCGCTGTCGTGGCGCTGCCATGCCTGCTGATACAGCCCGGGGTCGCGCACGATAAAACTCATTTCGATACCGGGACTGTAACGGCCGCCCAGGCAGTTGAACAGCACCGTGCGGTCCAGCGCCTCGCCGGGGCCCGGCACGGCATCGCTGACAGCCGGCACATAGTGCTCATGCGCCCACTGCTTCATGAAAAAATACTGCGCGCGCGTCAGCGTCAGCAGGCCGCTGCCCGCGTCACCGAGCGACAAGGGCATTTGCGGCGTCGCCGTCGCCAGCTCCGGCTGGTCCGGATCGCGGATGAAGTTCATGATGCGGTAGCCCTTCAAGCCGTCGGCCGCCATCTTGCCCAACCGGTCGTGCTCCTTGATCGCGCGCGGCGGCAGGCTGGTGGTCCACTTCTGCAGCGCGGCGGCGCGCAGGATCGGCTGCACATCGGTGCTGAAATCGCAGCGGTAGCCGGCCTGGTAACTGCCCTGCGCATAAATGGCGGGACGCAGCGCCATCTTTTCCAGCCAGGTGCAATACAGGTCGTCCCACAACGACACCACGCTGGCCGTTTGCGGCGCATACGACGGGTCGCTGGAGATCACCCAGGCGCTGCCCTCGACGGCGCGGCTGCTGCCGTCGGCGAACACCAGGCTGGCCGTGACGGGACCATCGGCCACGTCATCGAACCAGTGATCGTTGTTGACATTGTCGCCCAGGCTGGCACTGGCCGAATAATTGCCTTGCGCATCGAAGCCGCACGCCTTGCCATAGCCACCCAGCACCAGCAGGCGGCCATTGTTTTCCGTCGTGATGGCGCCCAGGGAGGCGATGATGGCGCCAGGGCCATCCGCGCCAGGCGGCCCGCCACGCGGAAACGACACGGGATAGTCGGGCAAGGCGCATACGGCGCCGCTGGCGGCATCCACGCAGGACGGCTCGGTGGCGGCGTCAAACTGCAGCAGCGCCTGGCGCGATGCCAGTAGCGTGCGCGGCCCCGCGTCGATGATCAGCAGTGCGCGGCGCTGCAGCTCATCGCCGATGAAGTTCTTGTTGCGCAAGTCTGGCGCGCGGCCATGTTCAAAGGGGGCGACGCCGTCGCCGCCCAGCCAGCTATTCGCTTTCTTGTTGGCCAGGTGCACGGTCCACACGATGTCCTGGACGCGCTTGCCATCGACCATGCTGCCGATGGCCACTTCGACCGGCGTGCCCTGCTTGCCGAGCGGGTACGTTTCAGTGCCCGCCGCGTCATCGAAAGCATATTGAAAAATCCGGAAACGGGCCGCCTGCCGCTTGAGTTTCCCGCTGCCGTCGCGCAGTTCGGTGCTGAGGATGGTGGTGTCTTCCGTGCCCGGGCGGATCGGCAAGCCTCCCGTGCAGGTCTTGCCGGGCAACTCCATGCCCGCCATGCTTTCCGGGCCCAGATAATATTCTTCGCTGTTGCCGACACGGGCGATGCCGATGGCCGGATGGATTCTTAACGCGGTGTATGCCATGCTGAACTCCTGGTAATCGAAGATGTCCGTGCCGCCAGGCACGCGAGGCTGCTGGACTTACGGCTGCATGCCGTCCCGGACCCACTGGTCGAAGATGTCGATGCCTTCCTGCGGCATCGGCCCGTCGGGCGGCATGGGATGGGGCGCGGACTGCACATACTCGCCCGCCTTGCCGTCCCGTTTTGGCAGCCGCTGCGCCGCGCCTACCCGCCACGTCCCGCTCGCGCCGTCATAGTCGTAGCCATGCAGGGCCACCTGGATCTGGTAATAAAAATCCTTCACGCTCGCATACTCGTTCAGGCGCAGCAGGCGCACGCCCGAGGACGAGGGGTTGTTCAGCTTGACCTTGTTCATATCGGCGACATATTTGGAAAACAGGCCTTGCACATCGCGCTTGAAGCTTTTTGGCACGCTCATCATTTCACTCCTTCATAGCTGGGCCTGGAAGGCGAGCGGCGATCGACGATGGCGACCGACGGTTTGGAGAAATCGCTTTGCCGGATCAGGCCGCGCCCCTTGTCATTGGTGGTAATGGCCGTCGTGATGCGCCAGGTCTGGCCGCGCTTTTTGGGCACCAGGCTGTCGACGATGCCGGTGATATCGACGTCGATGGCGTAAGCCTTGTGCGCATGCGTGCCGGACAAGGCCCAGTGGCTGGTGCTGGTGATCAGGTAACGGTCGCGAAACTGCTTGTCGCCGAGCCGCGCGGCCACGTTCGCAGGGTGCAGATACACATCGGCCTGGAAACTGTAGTCTTCCATGGCATGGGCGCGATCCAGGTGCAAGTTGGCGCGCTTGTCCCTGGCAACCGGCGCCCTGGCGATGGTATAGCTGCCGCTCAGGACAATGTCGGGCCGGGCGACCGTGCCATCGCTGGCCTCATCGCTCAACAGGGCGGCGAACAGGCTTTTCTGGTTGTCGCCAAAGGCGAAACCGGCCTGCTGACGCTGGTCGATCAGCACTTGCAAGTCCTTTTTCCGCACGAACTCGCCGCCATAGGTGGGCTGGAAGCCATACCCTTGCCTGATGGTGTCGAAGTAAATCCCGGCCTGCCCCATGTTCGCCGTATAGCTGCCCGAATCGCTGCGCTGGGGATCGCCATCGCCCGCATTCCAGCCGACGGGCCTGGCCAGGCCGGCATCCTGTTCGCTGCGCAGGAAGGTGCTGCGGCCATTGCCCCGGATGCCGCTGTCGCCATGCTCGTCCAGCCATTTTTCAAAACTGTAATCGAGAAAATTATGGAAAGCGTAAAACAGCGGGTCCAGCCCTGCCGTGATGTTGTCGCCCATGTTGCCGCCCATGTAAAAGGCGTGCATGTGATTGTGGATGCGCGTTTCCAGGTTGCCACCGCCGCCGCTGCCATACTCGTCGCCGCCGAAATCGTTCCAGTCCATGTAATAGATCTGGTAGCCCAGCAAGTTCGGCGAAGCGGTGGCCATGGAACTGTCGAGGCTGCCCTTGATGCGGGTCGAGTCATACAACGGCGAATCGACGTCCTCGAAGGCTTTCGGATAGCGCACGCCGCTGGGCTTGCGGGTGAAATTCCAGTACGGCAGCGCGACATTGCGCGTGCTGGGGCCCCGTTCGCCGTTCGGGTCGGCGGCCTGCAAGGCTTGCTCATAGAAATACAGCTGCGCCCGGTGCCATTGCAGGAAGGTATTTTTCTGGTGTTCGCACTCGCCCGGGAATTCCAGATGGGAATTTTCCTGCGTCGGCGGCTGGTCGAGGAAATAGGCGACATCGCAACTGTTGCGCGACGGGTCGCTCAGCAGCCACTTCAAGCCCTCACCAGGCAGGGATGCCTGGCGGTCATTGAACACATCGACGGACGGACAGTTGTGCACCCAGGCTTGCCACAAAAAGCCGCGCCGGTCATACACGTTCTCCTGGCTCTTGCGTTTCATCTCGCTCACCGCATGCTTGAATGCATCAAGCTCGGCAGAAGTAAGCTCATCGATATTCTTGCGGTAGCGCACGATGCGCGCGCCGCCCTGCTCCGCCTGGGCCAGCAAGGCGGGGCTGCAACGGGCGACAGCCAGCGCGCCCGTGTCGGCATGGGCGCCGGCGCACGCCAGGCCAGCCAGCAGGGAAAAGGTCAAGGTTTTCACGCGTAACATGGGCAGATGCTCCAGAGACAGGTTGGGAGGGGCGCAAGCGCGGCAGGCGCGCTTGCGCCAGGAACGATCAGTGGCCGTGTCCGCCCAAGTCACCACCGCCCTTGCCATCCGGCAGCACCACCTTGACGTTTTGCATCATGCCCTGGTCTTCATGCTCGAGGATGTGGCAATGCAGCACGTATTCGCCGATGTAGCGCTGATAACGCGTGGCAATCTCGATCTTGTGGCCCTGCATCACCAGCAAGGTGTCTTTCCACGTGCCGATCAGATCCTTGTACTGCGCATCGACCGTGCCACCGTCGGTACGGGTGATGCCGATGATCTGGAAGGGATTGACGTGGATATGGAAGGGATGGTTGCCATTCTTCGAAGCGAGCTCCCACATCTGCTCGGTGCCCAGCACCAGCGTGTGGTCGACGCGGTGCGGATCATAGACGTACTTCATCTCGGGTGTCGGCGCGTCTTCCGGCTTGCCTTCCACCATGAAACGGGTCTTGCCGTCCACCTTGGCAATATTGAAGGTCGCGTACTCTTTCGTCTTGCCGCGCATCGCCTCCTTTGCCGCCTCGCTGAAGCTGGCATGCGGGACGAACTTGCCAAGCTTGAGGCCATCGTTCAGGTCGCCGAGGATGGTGCTCTTGACGCTCTCGGGCAACTGGGCGCCGGGCAGGCTCTTGACGGCATTGCGCAACTCGGCCAGCAGGAAGTCGCGCGGCGACTCGCCCGCCCTGGCGCGGGCCGATGCCCTGGCGTTGGTCTTGGCGGCGATCACGCCGATCAGGCGCGTGTTGTTGACGTCATGCATGGTCGTCATATTGTTGACGTTGGTTTCCGCATACACGCAATAGGCGCCCGCTTTCGGCAGCGAAAACAGGATATCGCTGCGGTAGCCCGGTTGCAGGTAATTGAGCGTCTTCGGGATGATCCTGTCGTGCGTCAAGCCGTCGCTGGCCACCTCGAACTGCGTGACGTCCTCGCCATCGCACAACGCCATCACGTCCTTGTCCTGGTTGGCCACGCTGAGCGCCTGGAACAGCTTTTGCGGATCATTCGCGCGGCGGATGCGCAGCACCACGGTTGCCTGGAAACCCGTGTCGATCATGCGCCAGCGGTACAGGCGCTGCGTCTTCATCTTCAGCACCGGCTGCACCTTGCCGTTGACGGAGGTATAGCGGCCCGACTTCAGCCAGGCATTCGGATCTTCGACCTGATCGAAATCCTCCAGCACGCCCACCGCATCCTTTTCGCACGGCTTGGCCGGCGTCAGGCTGTTGCTGGGGCAGTCATAGGGAATTTGCTGCAGCAGCATCACCTCTCCGGCACTGCCGCTGCCATCATCGGGCTGGAATTGTTTCAGCACGACGTCGAGGTCGCCATTCGCCGTGGCCGTCGGATAACGCTCGCCTTCCACCACCAGCGCCCCGGCCATGCCGCTGGCGACCTGCATCGCCGTCGCGCCATGCTGGTGCGGGTGATACCAGAACGTGCCGGCCGGATGGTCGATGGGAATATTGTATTCATACTCGAAATCCACACCAGGCTTGATCGATATCAGCACGTTGTCGCTATTGCCCGAAGGCGACACCCACAGGCCGTGCGAATGCAGATTGGTGTCGTTGAAGCAGCCGCGCGGGCGCGCCGCATTGATATCGGTGGTCGCGCACTGCTCGGCCGGCAGCGGCTTCAAGCGATTATGCAGCTTGAAGCGCACGGTCTGCCCCGGCGCCATCACCACGGTGGGCGCCATGAAGGTGGCGGCATGCTCGTCGCGCCCATCGAGCGCCAGGCCGTCCGTTTGCTGGTAGGAGCGCAGGCGCACCTTGTCATGCTTGGCCGTGGTCGGGTTGTAAATGCTGCCGTTGGCATAGCGGATGTACATGTCATACGACTTTTCAAACTCGTCGCGCCTGCTCGCCGCGCGGTTGGCAGGCCTGGCGCGCGCCTTCAGTTTCGGCGGCTCCTGCAGCAGCCGCAGCTCGACGTTGGGCACGGCCTTCAGATTCAGGTCGAGATTCAGATTGACGTTGGTTTCCGCAGCGAAGGCGCTACTGCAGGCAAACGGCATGGCGGCCAGGCACAGCAGCGCATACCTGCGGGGAAGACGAGAGGACATGACAACTCCTTGATTGGACTCGGCAATGGAAGCATGGCTGGGCATGCGTATTTTTTTATTGGTAACATTGCTATTATCCATAATGACAAAGAGTCAATACTCACACTAAGTCACTTGTTGTTTTTTGAATTTGGGATGAGGTGGAAGGGGAGCTGGCCGCCAGTGCCTGAAGTGAGGGGACGGCGTTGGCCGCTGCGTGGCCAACGTGCCGCGCGGAGCGCGGTGGTTGGGCGATTCGGAGAGGGCTGGGCCGTGCCGGCCCAGCCCTTCGAATCCCACCGTTCCGTCCAGACAAATAAAAAAGCCTCCCGCAGGGGAGGCTTTTTTATTTGATTCTGGCGGAGACGGTGTCCGCCAAAGTGATGTTCGCAAAACGTCGCTTGATGCCTCTACGCCCTTGAATTCATGCGTTATTTTTGCCAATTAGTCCGCTTGGCGTCGCTTGAGTACGGTAGAATCCGCACTCTATGTGTGGGTAGGAATGGGGGTAGGAGATGGCGCGGACGGTTGAAAAATTGACGGCATTGACAGTGAGTCGGGCAAAAACGCCTGGGTATTTTGGCGATGGTGCAGGTCTGTACTTGCAGGTATCGAAGACAGGCACCAAGAGCTGGATCTTCCGCTATACGCGCGAGCGCAAGCAGCGCGAGATGGGCCTTGGCGCCGTGCACACTGTAACCCTGGCCGAGGCGCGTGGCAAGGCGCGGGATTGCCGGGCACTGCTGCTGGAAGGGAAAGACCCACTGGAAACGCGTGCTGCAGACAAACTGACCGATGCGCTGGATCGCGCTCGGGCAATCACGTTCAACCAATGCGCCAGCGCCTACATCGCCGCGCACCGTGGCAGCTGGAAAAACGTCAAGCACGCGGAGCAGTGGGAAAACACGCTGGCGACCTACGCCGCGCCCTTTATCGGAGACTTACCCGTGGCCGCCGTCGACACCGGCCTGGTCGTCAAGGTGCTGAGTCCCATCTGGCAGGAAAAGACGGAGACGGCCACCAGGTTGCGCGGCCGTATCGAGAGCATTCTGGACTGGGCGACCGTCAGCAAGTACCGCATGGGCGAAAATCCGGCAAGATGGCGCGGCCACCTGGATAACCTGCTGGCGGATCCCAGCAAGCTTGGGAGGGTGAAGCACCACCCTGCCCTGCCGTGGCAGGACGTGGGCGGGTTCGTGAAAGAGCTGCGCCAGCGCGAAGGCATGTCGGCGCGCGCCGTGGAATTTGCGATCCTCACTGCGGCCCGGTCGGGCGAGGTCCGGGGAGCGGTGTGGGAGGAAATAGACCTGGACTGCGCACTGTGGACCATACCGGCGGTTCGGATGAAGGCCGGCCGGGAGCACCGCATCCCACTGTCAGCCGAGGCGATCACGCTGCTTAAGAAAATGCCGCGCGTAGAGAAGCATGTTTTCCCAGGGAGCAAAAAGGCCACGCCCCTATCCGATATGAGCCTGACGGCCGTGCTGCGCAGAATGGATCGGCACGATATCACCGTGCACGGCTTCCGGTCGACGTTCCGCGACTGGTGCTCGGAATCGGTTGCAAACTCGTTCCCGCGCGAGGTTTGCGAGCATGCGCTGGCGCACAGCTTGCCGGATAAAGTCGAGGCAGCGTATCGCCGCGGCGATCTGCTGGAGAAGCGCATTTTGCTGATGCAGGTGTGGGCAAACTTTTGCGCCACGGTGCCGGCTGCGGCAACGGTAACGCCAATCCGGGGCGTAGCGGCGTAACTTATGCTGCATGAATATGCGGACGAGAAGCGGGCAGCGTAGTGTTAGACGAATGGCTGACAACGACGCTTGATTAAAATCATTATCCATTCACTATTAGTGTAATTTAGCAATTTACTAAGCGCAGTATTAGGTAATCCTATACAATTACTACTAACCAATAAATTCTCAGTCTCCTACGATTTTTTAAGAGGGGGAAATCATGAAAAATAAAATGTCAAAACTCACATTCGTGCGCCTCTGCTTGTCCGGCGCGATTGCTGGTGCAGCTCTTTTCGGTGTTCTGGCTCCAATTTTTGGAGTTGACTCAAGCGCTGCAAAAGAAGTGGTAAGTGGAGTCGCTGGCGCTAGCGCTGTTGTGGCTATCAAGTTCGCCCATCTCATCTAAGTTTTGTTTCAATTCGACGGGAATCCAGTTGATATGGCGACCATTGGTGTCGCCATAGCTAGCTGCATGGTGCGCCCGATTCGCCGTGCGATTCGGAAAACTGGTTCATGCTTCAC
Organism: Janthinobacterium sp. SUN073; assembly: GCF_030397665.1. Taxonomy (GTDB): domain Bacteria; phylum Pseudomonadota; class Gammaproteobacteria; order Burkholderiales; family Burkholderiaceae_D; genus Janthinobacterium. The sequence continues at coordinate 478,146 of NZ_JAPUBT010000004.1, forward strand.
AGTGAACAACATCATTCTGGACTTCTTGAATGGAACAGTTCTTGTGCCTTTTTGCCTCTTGATCGGCGCAACTTTTTCGACCGCAATTTTTGAAGAGGCACTAAAATCTAACAGGCTATTTTTGACTGTTGGCGGTTTCATTGGCCTAATTTTTGTTGTCCGTGAATTTATTAATGGCGATGCATCGCAGCATGCTGTACCTGCGTCCAGTGGCAACCCTGTAGTGGCACTTCCAATTGCGAAGAGCAAGGCCGCGAACTCACCCAATCGCGCGCCAAAGGCAAAATCATCACGCCGTCGCTAGCCTCGATTTTCAGCTGGTCGAATTCGTAGGCCGGACGCTGCGGCACCGCCTTTACACATGGTGTAAAGATGGAAATATCGACGACCTACTCTGCCGTTCCATTTCCCCGCACAAACGCCTGGTACGCCCGCCCCGTCGCGGCCACCTCTTCCTTCTGCAAGATCAAGGCTTGAATATCTCGCGCCACTGCGTCAAGAAGTAACCCGCCGGCGTGATCGGCCGCAGCGCCTCCTCCGTCGCCACCGGCATCGACCGGCGCGGCAGGTCCAGCACCTGCACAGAAGGCGGTCTTGCGCATGCGCTCAGCATCAGGCCGAGCGCAAACGCCGTAGACTTTCGTTCATTGCTGTTTAGAATAGCCCGGCCGGCTCAGCCGCCCTATCCCAGCTGTAAATAATCAACTCCTTACGCTCGACTCCCTTGCCACCTCCGCCCACGTTGTACTGGATACCGGTTGTATCCATCTGGAAGCGCGCAAACACACGCCGGATGTCCGGATGGTCATTCAGGCTCAAGATGGCCTTACCTTTCAGCCGGGCCATCAACTCGGCCATCTTCTCGTACTGGGCAAATTCAAATTCCACGCCATACCCGGCCGTCTCCCAGTATGGCGGGTCCAGGTAAAACAGTGTGTGCGGCCGGTCGTAGCGCTCCATGCACTTGTACCAGTCCAGATTTTCGATGTAGGCGCCGGACAGGCGCAGGTGCGCTGCTGACAGGTTCTCCTCGATGCGCAGCAAGTTGATTGGCGGCGCGGTGGTCGCCGTGCCCCAACTCTGACCGTCGACCTTACCGCCGAAGGCCTGCTGCTGCAGGTAGAAGAAACGGGCCGCGCGCTGTAGGTCCGTTAGGGTGTGCGGTGGCGTGTCCTGCAGCCACTTGAACACCTCGCGGCTCGACAGCGCCCATTTGAATTGGCGCACGAATTCCTCCAGGTGGCACTTCACGACGCGATACAGGTTGATCAGCTCGCCGTTGACGTCATTCAGCACCTCGACCTCGGCCGGCGGCCGCATGAAGTAAAGCGCGGCGCCGCCGGCGAAAACCTCGACGTAGCAGGTATGTGGCGGAAATTGCGGGATGATGCGGTCGGCCAGGCGTCGTTTGCCGCCGATCCAGGGGATGATGGGAAAAGCCAAAATGTGAACCTCCTAATGTTAGAGTCGAATTACCTTCCCGAGGTAGCACGAGCCTACTTGGTTCATTGGCCTGGCCAGCGTGCCGAGGCTGATTGCCGCTGTTGATGCAGCGACAATCAGCGCTCTGCTTTTTCATCTGGCTGAATGCAGCCCGCAATTACTGCTTCCAGTTCCACTTCATACTTTCGGCCGCGCGGCCAGTCCCGCGCCAGCGCCAGGACGATCTCGCCATCCGTAGCCGCTGGCGTCAGCTGGTCGAACTCATAGGCCGGCCGCTGCGGCACCAACTTTACACATGGTGTAAAGACGGGAACTTCGACCCGCTGCGGCGCCAGCGGTGCGCTGCCGCAGCCGGCCAGCACCAATGCAAGCATCCATTTCATCGCACGCCCTCCAGCAGCAGCCTGACGGCCGGCATAGCTTCGTCGCAGGTATTGGCGCGCGCGCCCGCGATCTGCGCCAGGGCAGCGTCATACTTCTTGCCCTTGGCAGCGGCGGCCGCCTGCGCCGCCGCACCGCGCTCCTGCGCCGCCAGGGTTGCCTTGGCCATGCCATCGATGGCGCGGTTTTGCTCGCCGATCGACGCGCGCAACACAGCGCTGACGCGCTGCTCCTGCACCAGCGCAGCACGCGCGGCATCACGGTCGCCGGCGGCCAGCCACCAGCCCGTGCCGGTGGAGCTGGCCACCAGCAGCAGCGCGGCGGCCAGTACGATGGCAGCCGCCTTCCAGATGCCGCTGACGGCGCCAGCCGCCAGCGTGCCCAGGGCGCTCATGCGATGCCCGCCACGTAGCTGACGCCACCGCCAGCAAACTTGGCCGTCAGGACCTGGCGGCGTGGCGCGCCCGTCGACAAGCCAATATGCACCCACGTTCCCTCGTAGATCAGCTGGTCGAAGGCGATATCGCTTTGCCGGATCAGCAGGGTCAGCGCCTTGGGCGTCAGCTTGGCCGTGCTGATATCGGCAGCCAGGCCCAGCACGTGGGCGCTATTGGCCGCGCCGCCCACGGCCTTGTTGAGGGCGGGCGAGCGGTAGCCGCTGGAAATGGCGATGGGCGCGCCCACCAGCGCGCGCACCTGCTCGATCAGCGCAGCCAGGCGCGTGAGGTTAGCAACGATGGCGGGCGCCGGGGCGTTATCGATGCCCTTGCGGGTGGCCACCTGCGAGGCGACCAGTTCGGCCAGGCTGAAATGTGGGCTCAGGTTCACAGGCCACCCCGCACGTCCTTGACGACGGCGGCCGCATCGCGCGCCAGCTCGCCGATGTCCTTGTCGCGGCGCTTGTCGAACCAGCGCACCGTGGCGCCCAGCACCCACCAGGCGGGCAAGCCAGCGGCCACCATCAGCGGCGCAGCGATGAACAGGAAGCCCAGCGCCGGGTCGCTGCCGTACAGCACCGCGACGGCGCGCGCGCTGTCGAACAGGCCAGGCATCCAGTTGCGCACGACCACGACCAGGGCCGGGCCCATCAGGGCGGAAAAGAGAATGGTGACGAAGAAGCGCACGCCCGCTTCCTTGGCAGTTTTTGGCCACATAAACATGAATCCCAGTGAGGTTGCGGCAGCGCCGGCCAGGACCGGGATGCCGAAAATTTTAATCAGTGCGCCGCCAGCGGCGGTTGTTTCGATGGCCATGAATGCCTTTCAGGTGGTGGAAATGAAAAAACCCGCCGAAGCGGGTTTGTGGTGGAGTGGTATTGTTAACAATTTTTATGCGGAGCAATAAAATGGACTACCCGTCTCTTCAACCATTTCCCCCTCAAATAGCCACATTGGTGGGCGAAATAGAGTCCGTCATCGGAAAACCGATTGAGATACGAACGAGGGACGCGGCTTACAATCCGCTGATGGCTCCAGAGGAACTGGCAATGTGCGACTGCCACATGATTAATGGGTCAATGAACGTTTCCATTTTATTGCCAAACGAGAAGTCGACTCCAATGCACACTTTGTTTCATGAGCTACTGCATGCGCATCGAAACGTATGCCTATCCATTCCCCGCTTGACACCGATCAAAGATAGTGCGGCAGGATTTAGATTGACATCCTCC
>NZ_JAPUBT010000005.1 GCF_030397665.1 Janthinobacterium sp. SUN073
ATTGCCGCTAAATTGGTACTTGCCGGCCATGAAGTCGGCGTTGTTGATGTCCAGGGTGGACGCCACCAGGCCCGCCGTGTTGACCGAGGCTCCTTTGCCGAACAGCACGCCGTTCGGGTTGACGATAAACACCTTGCCGTTGGCCGACAAGTTGCCGAGGATGGTCGTGCCGTCGCTGCCCAGTACGCGGTTCAGGGCTACCGCATTGCTGTTCGGCTGAACGAATTGCACCGACTCGCCCTTGTTGATATTGAAGTTGGCCCAGTTGATGACGGCGTTCTGGCTGCCCTGCCTGATCACCGTGGCGCCCGGCGCGCCATTGATCGTTGCCTGGCCCGCCACCACCGCGCCGCCCGTGGGTCCGGCCAGCGCAAGACTGCCGTAGCCCAACATCAGCGCCGCCGCCATGCTGGTCAAGGCGAAATGCGCCCCGCCGCCGCTGCATCCTGGCATCGAGCGCTTGCCGGCGGATTTGACGTTTTCGGACACGGCGGCGTACGCGCCGGTGGCCTGGTTCCAGATGGAGCGGTAGATGCGGTTCATGGCGGTGTCCTGAGTTTTTTAACTTGTACTAATTTAGAAATACTTGACGGCTTGCAGCCAGAAACGGCCTGCCGCATCCGGTGCCGAGGTCGCCTTGGCATTGCCCAGTTTGTGTGCGTAATACGCCTTCAGCACGAGCGCATTGGCGCCCGTCCACGTCACGCCCACGCCGGCGCCGCTCAGGGTGCGGCGGTTCTCGCCGGCGCTCCAGGCGTCGCGGTTCAGCTTGACGCTGCCCGTGTCGGCAAAGGCCAGCACCTGCAGCTGGCCGGGCAAGGCCGTAAACGCCGTGACGTTCTGGCGCAGTTCCAGATTCAGCACGTAACCCTGGTCGCCATACGCCTCGCCGCCCGGATAGGCGCGCACGCCGCCCACGCCGCCGATACCCATCTTTTCAGAGACGTCGAGATTTTTCGACGCCGCCTGGCCGCTGACGGTGCCGAACAAGCTCGTCTCGCCGCCCAGGCTTTGCACGCGCGCCGCGTTGAAGGCGAGCTTGTTGAAGTGGCCGTTGCTCTTCACCGTCAGCTGATCGATCCGGCGTGCCAGCGGCGTCTCGATCTCGATCTTGCCCGTGGTGTAAGTGATGGAATAGGTGCTCACGCCACCACCGCCCCAGCCATCCTTGGCGTCGCCGTTCAGGTTCAGCATCCACACCCTGGCCGTCTTGTCGTTGACCGTGCCCGTCGATTCCGTGCGGTCCTGGAACGTCTTGTCGTCGTAGCTGACCTGTGCATACAGGTTGCTGCCGCGCGAGCGGATCAGCGGATAACTGCCGTAGGCGCTGGCGATCTTCGCCGTACCCTTGGCGTCGAGCACGGCAAATTCCTTGCCCAGCTTGTAATCCATATACGTATAGGCGCCGCCCAGGCGCAGCAAACCGGCCTGCCCCTGGTACGCGCCACGCACGTAATTGAGCCCGTCGGCCGAGGTAAACGCGCGCACGGTGGCCACGTCGCCGATGCCGGCCAGTTCATTGATGTTCAGCGTGGCGCCGATGCGGTTGCGGCCCGTGTAGCGGTTGCCCTGGTTATCGATGTCGATGCTGCCGTTGAAGCGCGATCCCGGCTGCACCTCGACGATGAGGTCGGACGCGCCCAGGGACGCGCCCGGCGCCAGGGTCGAGCTCACCTGCACGCCAGGCAAGTCCGACAGCAGCAGCAAGCGCCGCTCCAGCGGCGGCGTGGAAATCACTTGCCCGTCGAGACCGGACAGTATCGTGCCGGCCAGGCCGTCGGACAGATTGCTCTGGTTGCGCAGTTGCACCTGACCATACTGGCCCGGCAGCACGGTGATTTGCACCACGCCATCCTGGATGTCTTGCGCCGGCAGATACGCCTGCGCCAGGAAATAGCCACGGTTCTGGTAATAGCTGGCAATTTTTGACGCCATGACGCGCAGCTCGCCCAGGGTCAGCTCGCTACCCGGCACGAAACCCGTGCTGGCGATCAGTTCGCTCTCGGCAAAGACGGGCGGCGCCGCGATCTGCAGGCGCTGCACCGTGATGCGCGTGGTATCGCCCAGCGTGGTGGCCGGCACATTGCCCTGCTGCACGCGGATGGCCGGTGCCGCCTTCGGCAACTGGGGCGCGACGGGAATCTGCTGCAGCTGGCTGCCTGCGCTGGGGGGATCGACAGCGTACGCGTTCTGGATCAACAGCAGCAAGGTCAGGGGCAGGAGTTTGGCGCGCAAAAGAATCCTCTCGATCACAGAATCAGCGGTGGGAGGCAAAGTTGCCAAAAATTAATTTAATAGTTCCCATACTGTAACAGTTCCGCTTTACAACCTGACCGTCTTTATTTTTTATATTGAGAAAGTGCGCATCGATTCGCTTTCCTGGCGAGTTTGGCGCGCAAAATGCTCAAACGGCGCGTCGATCAAGCAGTTTCTGGTCGATTTGACGGTAAGCGCTACGTTTTAAATCGATGATTTCCCGCAGCACTGACGGCGACACGCACCACTGCTCGCCATCGCACAGCAGGCAGCAGGCAGCAGCTTGTGGTATTCATGCCGATAATGGTGCCGACGCGTACGCCAGGTACTTGTCGGTGAAGGCGACGGTATCGCCGGGTTTGAACTCAGCCAGGGCCGGCGCGAGCGTGCCGCTGCTGTGATTGAAGCAAATACGTCAAGCCATGATTTGACACTGCCCATGTATCTCCTGCACTGACACCATCGTCAGTGCAGGAGCTGGAGCACGCGCGTCAAACGTCTTCTCAATGCCCTCCCCCCAGATAAGCGGCGATCACCTTCGGATCGGTCTTCAGACTTTCGGCCGGGCCGTGCACGGAGATGCTGCCGTTTTCCAGCACGTAGCCGTAATCGGCCACGTTCAGGGCGGCGGCGGCGAATTGCTCCACCAGCAGCATGGTCACGCCTTCGCCTTTCAGGCGCGTGATGATGCGGAACACTTCCTCCACCAGGATGGGCGCCAGGCCCATCGACGGCTCGTCGAGCAGGATCACTTCCGGGTTCAGCATCACGGCGCGCGCCATGGCCAGCATCTGCTGCTCGCCGCCCGACAAGGTGCCGGCCAGCTGGTCGCGCCGCTCCTTCAGACGGGGGAACAGTTCCAGCGCCTTGTCCAGGTCGCCCTTGATATCGCCTTTCGGGCGCGCGCGCGTAAAGCGGGGAAAGGCGCCCAGCAGCAGGTTGTCCGTCACCGACATGGAGGAAAACACGCGCCGGCCTTCCGGCGAATGGGCCAGGCCGGCGCGCGCGATCTTGTGCGAGTCGAGCCCCGTGACGTCCTTGCCGCCCAGGGTGACGGTACCGGACTTGGGTTTGAGCATGCCGGAAATGGCGCGCATGGTGGTGGTCTTGCCGGCGCCGTTCGAGCCGATCAGGGTCACCAGCTTGCCCTTCGGGACTTCAAGCGAAATGCCGTGCAGGACTTCGACTTTGCCGTAGGCGGCGTGCAGATTATGAATGGTCAGCATGGTCTTCCTCTCAGTGCGCCGCGGGGCTCAGGGTGTCGGCGCTGCCGCCCAGGTAGGCTTCGATCACTTTCGGATCGCTCTGGACAAGCGCGGGTGCGCCTTCGGCGATCTTCTGGCCGAAGTCCAGCACCGTCACCACGTCCGACAGGGCCATCACCACGTCCATGTGGTGTTCGATCAGGATGATGGTGATGCCGTGGTCGCGGATCTTGCGGATGATGGCCATCAGCTCCTTGATGTCGGGCGCCGTCAGGCCCGCCGCCGGTTCGTCGAGCAGCAGCAAACGCGGATTGAGGCCCAGCGCGCGGCCGATTTCCAGCAGCCGCTGCTTGCCATACGGCAGATTGCGCGCCTCTTCGTTGGCCAGGTCGGCCAGGCCGACGAATTCGAGGATGCTGGCGGCCCGCTCGCGCGCCAGGCGCTCTTCGCGCTTGTAGCGCGGCGTATGCAGCATCACGTCCAGCATGTTCGACTTGAAGGTGTTGTGCAAGCCCACCAGCACGTTTTCGGTGGCCGTCATCTCGCCGAACAGCTGCACGTTCTGGAAGGTGCGCGCCACGCCGCCCAGGGCGATTTCGGACGGCGTGCGGCCGGAAATGACGGCGCCGGCAAATTCGACCTTGCCCGCCGTCGGCTTGTAGATGCCCGTCAGCACATTCATCATCGTGCTCTTGCCCGAGCCGTTCGGCCCGATCAAGCCGTGCACGGAGCCCTGTGTGACGTTCAAGTCCACCTGGTTCAGCGCTTTCAGGCCACCGAACTGCATCAGCGCCTGGTCCACGCGCAGCAGCGTTTCGCCGCGCTGTCCACCCTGGGCGTGGTCAAAAGGCGCCACGCCGTGCGAGGCGACCGCCTGCACATGGCGCCGGCCCTTGCCCACAAAACTCATCAGGAAGCCGACGATGCCGTCCTGCAGGTAGTAGACGACAAACAAGGTCATCAGGCCGAAGATGGTCAGGCGCCAGTCGATCATATTGTCCAGCTTATAGGAATACGCGGCCAGGCCGATGGTGGCGACCAGCGGCACGAGCACGCCGCGCACGGTGGAGCGCTTCTTGGCCAGCATGAAGGCGGAACCGATCACGCCCAGCACGGCGGCAGCCACGGCGATCTTGCGGAACAACTCGATGTCCGCCAGCAGGCTGGGCAGCATGACGACGATCAGGGCGCCGAGCAAGGCGCCCGAGCGCGTCTTGCGCCCGCCCATGATGACGGCCAGCAGGAACAGAATGGTCAGCTCGAAGTTGTAGGTATTGGGCGAGATATATTCTTCCGAATACGCATACAGGCTGCCGGCCAGGCCCGCGAAGCCGGCGCTGATGACAAACGCATACACTTTATAGCGATACACGGACACGCCCATGCAGTCCGAGGCGATGGGGCTGTCGCGCAATGCTTCAAACGCCCGCCCCAGGTTCGACTTCAGGATGCGGTGCACGACCACCAGCGAGATCACCATCAGCGCGGCGACCATGTAGTAGTACTCCACCTCGCTCAATCTGTGGCCGAACAGGACGGGCTTGTGGATCTTGATGCCCATCGGCCCTTCCGTCAGGAAGCTCATTTCATTGATCAGGATTTGTATGATGGTGCCGAAAGCCAGGGTCACCATGGCCAGGTACGGCCCCGTCACGCGCAGGGCCGGCAAGGCCAGGATGGCGCCAAACAGGGCCGCGCCCAAGATGCTGGCGGGGATGGCCAGCCAGAACGACAGGCCCAGCTTGAACACCAGCACGCCCGTGGCATACGAGCCGATGCCGAACAGGCCTGCGTGGCCCAGCGACACCTGCCCCGTGTAGCCGACGACGATGTCGAGGCCGAACAGCAGGATGGCGTAGATCAGGATGGTCTCGGCCAGGTGGATGTAATACGGATTCGGGATGACAATCGGGAACAGCACGAGCGCGGCCAGGCCCGCCGCGCAGAGCGCCAGCATGGTGAATTTCTTGTTCATGTGATCCTCAGACTTTCTTGATCGCGGCTTTGCCGAACAGGCCGGACGGCTTGACGGCCAGCACCAGCAGCAAGAGCAGCAGGCCTGGCACTTCCTTGTAACCGGTGGAAATGTAATAGCCGGTGGTGGTCTCCGCGATGCCCAGGATCAGGCCGCCGACGATGGCGCCCACGCCCGAGGTCAACCCGCCGATGATGGCCACCGCGAACGCCTTCAAGCCCAGTGAGGCGCCCATGGTGGCACCGGTCAAGGTCAAAGGCGCCACCAGCACGCCCGCGAAAGCGGCCGTGGCCGACGACAGCGCATACGAAAAGGTGATCACCATGCCCGTGTTGATACCCATCAAACCGGCCGCGTCGCGGTCGTTTGCCGTCGCCACCACGGCCTTGCCGTAGATCGACTTGCGGTTGAACAGCTCGACGGCCAGCATGATGGCCAGCGCGCCGACGATGACGGCCACCTGCATCGGCTGCACGTTCGCGCCCAGCACCTTGAACGGCGCGGCCGAGAGCGGCGACGGGAAGGTCAGGTCGTCCTTGCCCCAGATGTTTTCCGCCACGTTTTTAAAGATGATGGCCAGCGCGATGGTCGACATGATCCAGCCGAATTCGGACTTGATCTTGATGGCGGGCCGCACGCCTATCCATTCGACGAACACGCCCTGCAAGGCGCCGAAGGCGATGACGATGGGGACCATCAGCAAATAGCTCATGTAAGGGCCGCCATGGATGGTGCCCACCAGGGAGAGGCCCACCAGCGCGCCCAGCATCAGGGACTCGCCCTGGCCGAAATTGAGGGTGCCGGAAGTGGCGAAGGTCAGCTGGTAGCCGAAGGCGATGACGGCGTAGATCATGCCCAGCGCGACGCCGCTGAAGACAAGCTGCAGGAAGATTTCCATGGTATTCCCCGGAAGACGAAAGATGAAAAAATGGCCAGTCCTGATTCCTCAAGGCTGGCCATTGCGCGGCTAGATACTTGGAATTAGCCGGACTTATTTGGCGAGGACGACCTTGCCGTCCTTGACTTCGCCAAACACGGTCAGCTCGGCCGTGATCGCTTCATGGTTGGTTTTGCTGAACGGCTTGTTGTAGGTCGTCACGGCGCCTTCCACCTTGTCAGTCAGGTTTTCCAGCGCGGCGCGCACTTTCGGGCCATCCGTGCCGCCCGCCTGTTTGAAGGCCGCGGCCAGCAGGTAGATGGAATCGTAGCCTTGCGCAGCCGAGACGGCCGACGGCATGCGGCCGCCCGATGGCTTGTAGGCAGCCACATAGGCGTCGATGAAGGCCTTGCGCTTCGGTGTGCTGGCATCCTGGATGAAGGTTTGCGGCATGCGCGTGCCGTTGCCGTTCTTGCCGGCGTTGTCGATGAAGTTACCCATGGCCAGAGTCCAGCTGCCGATCAGCGGCACTTTCCAGCCCAATTTTTCCATGCCGTTGGCGATCTGCGCCAGTTCCGGGCCGATGCCGTAGGTCAGCACCACTTCCGCGCCAGCCTGCTTGGCTTTCAGCAGCTGGGCTGTCATGTCGACGTCCTTGATATTGTATTTCTCAATGGCGACGGGCTTGACGCCTTTCTTTTCCAGCGCCTTTTCCAGGTCTTCGCGGCCCAGCTGGCCATAGTTGGTCGAGTCGGCCAGGATCGCCACTTTCTTGAACTTGCGGTTCTCGATGGCCTCATGCACGATCATGCCGGACTGGATGGTGTCATTGGCCGCGTTGCGGAAGATATAGTTTTCCGGCTGGTCGGCGAACTGCTTGGTGACGATGGATCCCGTCGCCACATTGTTCATGACGGGAATCTTGGCTTCCTGGTAGAAGCGCTGCGAGGCCAGGGCCACGCCCGTGTTGATGTAGCCGACGGTGGCGGCGACTTTTTCCTTGTTGATCAGCTCCTGGGCGATTTGCACGCCCCGTTCGTTCTTCGCTTCGTCGTCGCGCTCGATCAGCAGCAGGGAACGGCCCAGTACGCCGCCCTTGGCATTGATTTCAGCGACGGCCAGCTTGACGCCGTCGCGCATCGACACGCCCATCGGCGCGGAGCCGCCCGTGAACGGACCGGACACGCCGATCTTGATGGGGTCGGCTGCGACTGCCGCCTGCGAGAAACCCAAAACCAAACTTGCCACGAGCAATTTCTGTTTCAAATTCATTGTCATCTCCTCTGTTACAACGTTTTTAATGCCACTTATTTTTATTGTCGTACGCTGGATAACCGCCCCATCGATAAATCATTGTAGGTGAGTAAACATGCACCAGCAACAACTACATATGACGCATCGCAACATGCAGAAAAGACCGAATTGCTGGCCCGATGTCAGTCTTTTGTAAGGAAAATATGACGCAAATTGGCGCACTTGCGCCATCGGGTAACAATCCGTGGAAAAACACGCCAGGAAAATAGGCGAGCTCGGCGATTCACCAAGCCGCTGATCTGGCGCAATATTGGCACTGTCCAGCATGCTAAGGTCGGCCATGCCAGCGCATGCGCGCCGGTCCAATCAGCCACTGCTACCGCATGGAGGCCATATGCAGCGCCCGCAGAACTCATCCGTTTCCACCCTGCTTCTTTACGCCACCGCCAGCTTGCTGCTGGGCGGCTGTGCCAGCAAGCTGGCACCCGTACGCACCTTTGCCGAGCAAACGCAAAAGATGTCGCAGCACTTCGAACCCATGCTGGCGGGCGGCGTCCACAGCTGCATGGACAATGCCATGCGCAAGCGTTTGATCCTGGCCGAGCGTTTCGATGCGCAAGCCAGTGAACAGGCGGCGCGCGCCGATTGCGCCGCGATCGCGCAAGCCAGCGTGTCGGTCGCCAGCCTGAACGATGTCCTGCTGCGCTACGCCCACACCATGGCGGCGCTGGCCGATGACAAGCTGCCCGTCTACAAGGAAGAGCTTGGCGGACTCGGCGATGCGCTGGGCGGCCTGGCACAGCCGGGCACCGGCGCGCCCCTGCTCGATGCGAACAAGCTGTCCAAGGTCGTCAAATTGAGCGAACACCTGAGCCGCCTGGCCACGCAGCGCGTACAGAAATCGGCCTTGCGCGAATTGCTCGACGAGCAGGAAGCCGTCGATATCGTCAGCAATGCGCTCAAGGAGTATGCCCAGCGCAGCTACCGCGCCGGCTTGCAGGATGAATTGCGCGACCTGGACCTGCTGCGCGGCGCCGTCGACAAGGCCGCGCCGCGCGAACCGCTGGCCGCCAACTACATCCGCACGCGTCTGCACCTGGAAGGGCGGCAATTGCAGGAAAGGGAAAAGATCGTCGCCGCGTATGTCGCCGCCGTCGACGCCCTGCAAGCCAGCGTAGCCGCGCTGCGGGCCAATCTCGATCGCCTGCAGGCGCCCGAACTGGAGCGGCAGCTGGCGCAATTTTCACGCGACGTCGCCACGCTGCAAAAACAGGCTGTTTTCTATGGTCCCGCCCGCTGGTAAGCGGCGCGCACACTGGAGTATCCCATGGCCCCACTGACCGAACTGACGAAAGACCAAAGCTACGCCATCGCCGACAGCCTGGCGCAAGCGTCAAGCCTGGTGCTGGAATTGCGCATCCGCGAACGCGAGGCGCTGGCGCCGGACAAGCGCGCAATGCTGGAACAATATGAAAACCACCTGGACCAGATGGTGGCCCTGTTCCGCGCGTATGGCATTTACCTGACGGCCGAAGGCGCCGAGCAGGCGCGCGGCGATATCGAGGGCGCCATCGCGAAGGGAAAACTGCAGCTCAAGCGCATCGCCGACGTCAAGGCAGCCATCGCCGCGGCGGCCAGGCTGGTCGACCTGGGCGCGGCCATCCTGTCGCGCGACCCGTTCGCCATCGGCGAGGCGGCGGCCAGCTTGCGAGCCAAGCCGAAGAAGGAAGCACCGGCCTGATTCAGGGTTCGGGCGGGCGATGGCCCATGGCGTGCGTGGCCATCTTCAGGTACAGGTTGCCCTGCTCCTCGTTGTGCGCATAGCCCATCTGCCCTTCGCTCAGGGCCACGGATTTCTGCTGCAGCGCTTCCGGGTAGCCAAGGTCGCAGGCCGCATCAAGCCAATAGCGCGCCTTTTCCTCGTCACTGTCCTGCAGCAGGTTCGCCACGATGAACATGGCCGGCGCCACCTGGCGCTGCGCGGCCAGCTCCAGCCAGCGCAGCGCGGCGGCGCTGTCCTGCGGCCCGCCCATGCCGTTTTTCAGCATCAGGCCCAGGTAGTACGCTGCGGGACCGCTGCCCTGCCCCGCCGCCTGTGCGAACAGCGCGCGCGCCTGCGGCTGGGACGCTTCTCCCGCGCGCATCAGGGTCTTGGCCTGGGCCGTGACGTCGGGCGCAGGCACAACGGGCGAGGCCAGCGCGGCGGCCAGCAGCAAGTTTGCCAGCATCATTTCGACAGGTCGACTTGGTACAGCGCAAAGCCCTTGCCCGCGCCATCCTCAAGCTTCAGCTGCGTCACATTGGTGATGCCGGCCGCCTTGGCCAGGTCGATCACGTTCGGCGCCGAGTGGAACACCACCGGGCCTTTCGTGGCGGCCTTGGCGAAGCGCCAGCTGCGCGCCGAACCTTTTTTCGCCCGCGTCAGGTTTTTCTGCTGCGTGACGTAGGCAATCAAGAGTTCGCGGTTATTGTCGGGCGAGGCTACCACCGTCTTGCTGCCGTCGAGGCCAGGGAAATTGCCACCGCCGCTGGCGCGGTAGTTATTTGTCGCGATGAGGAATTCCTGGCTAGAATCCATCGGCTTGCCCTGGTAGGTCAGCGCCTTGATGCGCTGGCCCGGCGGCTGCGTGATGTCGATTTCGTACTTCACATCCTTGCTGGTGATGACGTCGAAGTTGTAGCTGGGGTGGGCCGTGTTGACCAGTTCCTGTGGCTCGGCCTTGTGCGGATCGATGGTATTGAAGCGTCGTGCCGACTGTTCCAGCCAGGCTTTCAGTTCCGCGCCATTCATCTTCACGCCGTACAGCGCGTTCGGATATAAATACAGGTCGGCCGCGTTGTTCAGCGCCACATTGCCCGCCTTGACATCCGTGTAGTCGGATACACCGGCCGAGCCGCTCTTGAACGGCGACGACATCGACAGCACGGGCAAGTGCGCGTACTGCGGCAGGTTCGCCTTGACATACGCGGCCAGGTAGCCCGCTTGCGCCTGGTTCACCACTTCGATGGCGCTGACGTCGCCCACGTCGGCGAAATACGTCGACAGGCGGAAGTCCGTGGCGCCGACGGGCGTCTGCACGTAGGCAATGGTGGCTGCGTGCTCTTCCGCCACCAGTTTGGCGATGGCCGCATCGGGCTCCACATAGCTTTTATCCGCGTTCTGGATGCCGCGCGCTTCCACCGTGGTGGCGCTCTTGTCGACGACCCACTGCTTGCCGTCGTGGCGCAGGTGCAAGCCGATCACGCCCAGGTGCTTGCCCCACAAATTGGCCATCACGGTAGGCACGCCGTTGACCAATCCCTTGACCTTGTCGACGCCGGGCAGATTAAACTGCGGCACCGTGCTGGCCGCGTTCGGGAATAGCTGATGCGAGTGGCCGATCAGCATGGCATCCACGCCCGGCACTTGGGACAGGTAGTAATTGCCGTTTTCCATGGTGGGCGAGTACGGGCTGTCATCGAGGCCGCCGTGCGAAATGGCTACCACCAGCTCGGCGCCCCTGGCGCGCATCTCGGGGATGAATTTTTCCGCCGTCTCGCGCACGCCCTGCGTGTAGACGCGGCCTTCCAGCCAGCGCTTGTCCCAGGCCATGATGGTGGGCGGCGCAAAGCTGATGATGCCCACCTTCACGCTGCTGATCACCGGTTTGCCATCGGGGCCGGTCGCCGTGATCTGCTTGTCGATGATGTGGTACGGCGCAAACAGGGGCTTGCCCGTCCTGACGCTGTAGACGTTGGCCAGCACTTGCGGAAACGCGGGGCCAGCGCAGCGCGGTTTGCCGGCATCGACGCTGTCGACGTCGAATTGATTGCCCGTCACCTGGCTCAGGAACGCCAGGCCGTAGTTGAATTCATGGTTGCCGATGCCGCCGCCATCGACCTTCAGCAGATTCATGGCCTTGTAGATGGCCAGGGTCTGGTCGCAGGCCAGCGGTTTTACCAATGCCTGGTAGTCGGCCAGCGCCGTGCCCTGGATGGTGTCGCCGTTATCGAGCAACAGGTTGTTCGGAAATTGCGCGCGCGCCTGGGCGATCAGCGCTGCCGTGCGTTCCAGGCCAATCGACGGTTCCGCCTGCAGCTTGTAGTAATCATAACTGAGCACATTCGCGTGCAAGTCCGTCGTCTCCAGCAGGGCCAGGGTGGCCGTGCTGCCCGCTGGCATCGCGGCCATCACGCGGACCGGTTCGTGGGCGGCGGGCGACAAGGCGCCGCAGCCGGCCAGTAGCAGCGGTAACAGGGCAAGACGGGGAAGTTGAAGCATGATGTATTCCTGTGGAAAGACAATATCGCCAGCATCATACGCAGCACGCCAGCCATCTTCAAGGCAAAAATATTGTCGCAAATGCAGCAAAATGACGATTTTATTGCCTTGTGCAACAGCAATTGCGCCGCAGCGGCAGCGGAAACCGGCCGCGCTCGCGTATAATTCAAGGTTTGATTTCACCATAGAAGACCAGAACATTATGGAAGCCGAACGCATCAATATCATCTCCGCCCTGCTGAACGACCTGACGGTCCGCGAAGCCGAACTTCGGAGGTATCTTTGACTTCACTGTCAAGTCGGAGAAACTAGAGCAAGTCAACGAAGAGCTGGAAGATCCGACCGTCTGGAACGATCCCAAGCGCGCCCAGGACCTCGGTAAAGAGAAGAAGGCGCTGGAAGCGATCGTCTTCACGCTGACCCGTGCCGATGCCGACCTGCGCGACACCCGCGACCTGTTCGACATGGCGCGCGAAGAAGGCGACGACGAGACGCTGGAAGCAATCGAGCAGGATGTGCAGGAAATCCGCAAGGTCATCGAAAGCATGGAATTTCGCCGGATGTTCAACAATCCGATGGACCCGAACAACTGCTTCATCGACATCCAGGCCGGCGCCGGCGGTACGGAAGCCCAGGACTGGGCTTCGATGCTGCTGCGCCAGTACCTGCGCTATTGCGAACGCAAAGGCTTCAAGGTCGAGATCCTGGAGCAGTCCGATGGCGAGGTCGCCGGCATCAAGACGGCCACCCTGAAGGTCGAGGGCGATCACGCCTACGGCTTCCTGCGCACGGAAACGGGCGTGCACCGCCTGGTGCGCAAGTCGCCGTTCGACTCGGCCAACGGCCGCCATACGTCGTTTACGTCGCTGTTCGTGTATCCCGAAGTCGACGATTCGATCGAGATCGACGTCAATCCGGCCGATATCCGCGTCGATACCTACCGCGCGTCGGGCGCCGGTGGTCAGCACATCAACAAGACCGACTCCGCCGTCCGCATGACCCATGCGCCGACCGGCATCGTGGTGCAGTGCCAGAACGACCGTTCGCAGCACCGCAACCGCGCCGAAGCGATGGAAATGCTGAAAGCCAAGCTGTACGAGCATGAACTGCGCAAGCGCATGAGCGAGCAGCAAAAGCTGGAAGACTCGAAAACGGACGTGGGCTGGGGCCACCAGATCCGCTCCTACGTGCTGGACCAGTCCCGCATCAAGGACTTGCGCACCGGTTTCGAGACGGGCAATACCAAGGGCGTGCTCGATGGCGACATCGACGAGTTCATTTCCGCATCGCTCAAGCAAGGCGTGTAATGACTTCTACTCCGGCGCTGGCGCAGCGCGCCTTCCTGTTCGACATGGATGGCACGATCGTCGACAACATGGCTTTCCACACGACATCGTGGCTGGCGTTCTTTGAACGCCACGGCCATGCGCTGGATGCGGATGCCTTTTTCCGCGACACGGCAGGACGGCAGGGACACGAAATCATCGCCCAATACCTGGGCGCGGACGCCGACCACGTCACCCTGCTGGCTGAAAAGGAAGTCGTCTACCGCGAACTGTATGGCCCGCACCTGGCCACTGTGCTTGGCTTCGACCGGCTGATCACCAGCGCGCGCCAGGCTGGCGTCGGGCTGGTGGTGGGCACGGCCGCGCCGGACGAGAACATCGCGTTCACCTTGGACGGCCTGGACCTGCGGCACCGCTTCGACGCCATCGTCGGTGCCGCCGACGTGGAACGGGGCAAGCCGCACCCGGACGTTTTCCTGAAAGGCGCGCTGCTGGCCGGCGCGCTGCCGCACAACTGCATCGTCTTTGAAGACGCGCCCCTGGGCGTGGAAGCGGCGCGCCGTGCCGGCATGCGCGTCGTGGTGCTCACCACCACCTTGCCGGCCGAAGCGTTTGCCGCCTTCGACAACGTGATTGCCATCGTGCCGGATTTCTCCGCACTCGACGTCGACGCACTGTTTGCCAGCGTGGCGCCAGCGCTGGCACCACATCATCAATAATCCCCAACGAAGAACACCATGACTACGGATATCCAAGAACAAGCCGCCGCCCCCGATGAAAACAAGATCATCGCCGAGCGCCGCGTCAAGCTGGCCGCACTGCGCGAACAAGGCATCGCCTTCCCGAACGATTTCCGCCCCGAGCACAAGGCGGCCGATCTGCACGCGCAATACGGCAGCAAGACGCGCGAAGAGCTGGAAGCCGAACCTGTCACCGTGGTGCTGGCCGGCCGCATGATGCTCAAGCGCGAAGCGGGCAAGAAAGCCGCTTTCGCCACCCTGCAAGACGCTTCCGGCCCGAAAGCCGACGGCCGCATCCAGATCTACGCCACCCTGGACCTCACCGGCGAAGCGGCCATGGCCGCCCTGCACCACTATGACCTGGGCGACATCCTGGGCGTGACGGGCACGCTGTTCAAGACCAAGACGGACGAACTGACCATCAAGGTCACCGAACTGCGTTTGATCACCAAGTCGCTGCGCCCGCTGCCGGACAAATTCCACGGCCTGGCCGATCAGGAAACGAAGTACCGCCAGCGCTACGTCGACCTGATCATGAACGAAGAGACGCGCCGCACCTTCAAGGCGCGTACCGCCGCCATCTCGTCGATCCGCCGCTTCATGGAAAAGAACGAGTTCATGGAAGTGGAAACGCCGATGCTGCACACGATCCCTGGCGGCGCGGCGGCCAAGCCATTCATCACGCACCACAATGCGCTGGACATGCAGATGTTCCTGCGTATCGCGCCCGAGCTGTACCTGAAGCGCCTGGTCGTGGGCGGCTTCGACCGAGTGTTCGAAATCAACCGCAACTTCCGCAACGAAGGCGTGTCGATCCGTCACAACCCGGAATTTACGATGATGGAATTCTACGCGGCCTACACCGACTACAAATGGCTGATGGATTTTACCGAAGCCGTCATCCGCCAGGCCGCCATCGACGCGCACGGCACCGCCACCCTGACCTACGGCGGCCGCGAACTCGATCTGGCAAAACCGTTCCACCGCCTGACCATCGTCGAAGCGATCAACAAATACGCGCCGGGCTACACGCCGGAGCAGTTGAACGATGCGGAATTCATCAAGGAAGAGCTGAAGAAATTCGGCGTCAAGCCGTTCGCCACGGCCGGCCTGGGCGCGCTGCAACTGGCGCTGTTCGAAGAGACGGCAGAAGCGCAGCTGTGGGAACCGACCTACATCATCGACTACCCTGTCGAAGTGTCGCCACTGGCACGCGCTTCCGACACGGTGGCCGGCATCACCGAACGCTTTGAATTGTTCATGGTGGGCCGCGAGATCGCCAACGGTTTCTCCGAGTTGAACGACGCGGAAGACCAGTCGGCCCGCTTCCTGGCACAAGTCGCCGCCAAGGACGCCGGCGATGAAGAGGCGATGTTCTACGACGCCGACTACATCCGCGCGCTGGAATACGGCATGCCGCCAGCCGGCGGCTGCGGCATCGGCATCGACCGCCTGATGATGATCATCACGGATTCGCCGAACATCCGCGACGTCCTGCTGTTCCCTCACTTGCGCCGCGAAGACTAATCCCGGACGCAAGCCAATAAAAAGCCGCCTGATCGCAAGATCAGGCGGCTTTTTTACTTGTGCGGACTGCGATCAGCCGGCCAGGGTCACGCGCTGGTGGCTGCGGCTGGCCTGCTGCGCCGCCAGTGCCGTGGCCAGCGCGCGCATGCCGTCGCCGCCGGTGGCGGCCGGCTGCCCTTCGCCGCGCATGGCGCGCTGGAAGGCACGCACCGAGCGCACGTACAGGTTTTCATGCTCGACGGGGATGTCGATGCTGCCGCCGTCGCGCGTCAGGCTGATGCTGCCGACGGGGCGCTGCGTCATCACGCCGGTGGCGAATATGGTGCCTTTGGTGCCGATGATTTCCACGCCGGACAGCGAATGCGGCGCGTTGTATGCGTCGTGCACCTGCACCAGGGTGCCGTTGTCGAACTCGATGACGGCCATCAGGCCCTCCTCCAGCCCGGCCACCGTCATGCCGCCGCTGGTGGCGCAGGCTGTGACGTGGCGCGGTTCCGCATCGAGCAGGAAGCGCAGGGTGTCGACGTCGTGCACGAACATGTCGAGCGTGACGCCGCCCGACTCCGGCGCATCCAGGCGCCAGCCGCGCAGGTGCTGCGGCAGGTTGTTCGCGTGCAGCACGCGGCAATACAGGGGCTGGCCGATCTCGCCCGCGCGTATCAGCTCGCGCACCTTGCCGTGCGTGGCGGCGTTGCGCAGGTGGTGGTTAATCCCCAGCACCACGCCCGCTTCGGCGCAGCCATCGACCATGCGGCGGGCGTCCTCCAGGTTCAGCGCCAGCGGCTTTTCGCACAGCACGTGCTTGCCGGCGCGCGCCGCCTGCAAGGTCTGCGCCATGTGCCATTCGTTGGTGGTGCTGATGTACACGGCATCCGCGCCCGGATGGGCCAGCGCCGCATCGAGGTCGGTATAACTGGCGGCTATGCCGAACTGCTCGGCAAAGGCGGCGCCGCGCGCGGCGTCCCGGCTGACCACGGCCAGCACTTCCGCATCGCCCTGCTGGCCGATCGCGTCGACCATCCATTCGCGCGCCACGGTGCTGGCGCCAACCAAAATCCATCCGATCTTCTTCATTCGATTCTCCAGTTAAAAAGTGTGGCGCAGGCCCAGGTTCCAGGCCTGGTTGCCGGTGCCGTTGTCGGTGGCGTTGCCCACGAGGTAGGCGGCACCGTTGCGGTTGTCGATATGCGCGTAGGCCGCATACAAGGTGCTGCGCTTCGACAGCGCATACGTGTAGCCGATGCCGATCTGCGAAGCGTCGCCGTTGGCGGCGCGCCGGTCGTCGCGGCGCACGTACGAGAACAACACGCGGTGCGGGCCAAAAGGCACGGTGGCGCCCAGCATCAGGTCCGCGCTGTCGACCGTGGTGGCGGCGCCCGCCGTGCTCTTGCTGATGGCGACGGCGCCATGCGCCTTGACCACGCCGAAGTCCCAGGTGGCGCCCAGCACCGTGTTCCTCGCCGTTCCCGCCACCAGCGCGGTTGACAGTGTGTTGGCGTCCTGGTGCGCCATGCGCAGGTACAGCGGCCCGCTGGCATAGGTGGCCGCCGCGCCCATGTAGCGCCTGGCCGAAGCGTCGCCGGGCACTTCGCCGAAGCCGTACGCCAGTTCGCCGGAAAGGCCGCCGCGCACGGGCGAGCTGTAGGTGATG
This sequence comes from Janthinobacterium sp. SUN073, assembly GCF_030397665.1. Lineage (GTDB taxonomy): Bacteria > Pseudomonadota > Gammaproteobacteria > Burkholderiales > Burkholderiaceae_D > Janthinobacterium. Next base: position 17,033 of record NZ_JAPUBT010000005.1, read on the forward strand.
CTGTTGTCGACCCGGCTGATGTAGCCGGCCGTGAAGACGTTGCTCATCCTGCCAGCAAAACCCAGGTAGAACGGGTCCAGCGCGCCCAGGCTGCTATCGATGAAGGTGTACTGGCGGCCCAGGCGCAAGGTGCCCGCCGCGCCGGCGAGGCCGACGAATGCCTGGCGCCCGAACAGCAGGCCGCCCTGGGCCGAAGCGCCCGTGTCGGCCAGGATGCCCGCATCCATCGTAAAGATCGCCGTCATGCCGCCGCCCAGGTCTTCGCTGCCCTTGAAACCGAGCCTTGAGCCGTTGGCGATGCCGCTGGTCACCTTGAGCACCCGGCCGCCGGGGCCGCCGCTTTCGGACACCACGCCCAGATCCATGATGCCGTACATGGCCACGTTCGACTGCGCGCTACACAGGCCGCCGCAGGCGCCCGCGCCGATGATCATTGCTCCTACTACCTTGTTCTTCATGTCTTGCCCTGTCTGTCTTTTGATGGAAACTGCGCTTAGCTCACCAGGTGGCGCGGACGCTCGCCGCGCAGGCCGGCCAGCAGGTTGTCCACCGCCTGCTGCGCCATGGCGTAGCGCGTTTCGTGCGTGGCCGAGCCGATGTGCGGCAGCGCCACCACATTGGCCATGCGCGGCAGCGGATTGTCCGGCGCCAGCGGTTCGCGCTCGAACACGTCGAGACCGGCGCCGTGGATGGTGCCCTGCTGCAGCGCCTCGATCAGCGCCGCCTCGTCGACGATGCGCCCGCGCGAACCGTTGATGAAGATGGCGCCGGGGCGCATCAGCGCGAACTCGCGCCGGCCCATCATGCGTTCCGTCTGCGCCGTCAGCGGCAGCACCACGCAGACGAAATCGGAGCCGGCCAGCAAGTCGTCGAACGCCACCTGGCGCGCGCCCAGCGCCGTCTCCACCTCGGGCACCGCTTCGCCATTCACGTACAGCACCTGCATGCCGAAACCGAGCGCCGCGCGGCGGGCGACGGCGCGGCCGATGCGGCCCATGCCCAGCATGCCGATGGTTTTGCCGTGCACGTTGACGCCATACTGGCTTTCGCCCACGCTGCGCGTCCAGCTTCCCGCCTTGACGAATTCGGCCAGTTCGACGACGCGCCGCGCGCTGGCCAGGATCAGCGCGAAAATCGTGTCGGCCGTCGTTTCCGTCAGCACGTCGGGCGTATTGGCCAGCAAGATGCCCCGTTCGCGCAGGTAATCGACGTCGAACTGGTCGACGCCCACCGATATGGTGGAAATGATGCGCAGGTCAAAGGCCGGGTCCAGCAATTCGCGGTCCAGGCGCACGCTGGCACCCAGCAAGCCATGCGCGCTGCGGATGGCGTCGGCGAACGCGGCCCGATTACCCGCATCGATCGCCTCGAAGTACGTCACCTCGCATTCGGCGCGCAGGCGCGCCAGCAGCGGCTCGGCCAGTTTTTTATATACAACCACATGTTTTTTCACGAGTGTTTCCCCTGTTCGATTCAAGATTGGACCAGCGCGTCGAGCTGGGCGCGGGTCGGCAAGCCTTCCATGTCGCCGGCCACCTGGATGGCGAAGGCGCCGACCCGGTTGGCGCGCCCTACCGCCTGCGCCAGCGGCAAGCCTTCCAGCAAGGCGCTGACCAGGCCAGCCGCGAAGCCGTCGCCGGCGCCCACCGTGTCGACCACATTGGCCACGCGCTCGCCCGGCACCATGCCGCTGTCGCCCTCGGCCGTGCGGTAATAGGCGCCGTCGGCGCCCAGCTTGATGACCACCAGCCGCACGCCCTGCTGCAAATAATGGCCGGCGATGTCGTGCGGCAGGTCGTGGCCGGTGAGGATTTTTCCTTCGCCCAGGCCAGGCAGCACCCAGTCCGCCTTGCAGGCGAGGCGGTTGACCTGTTCGACCATGACGGCTTGCGACGGCCACAGCGTGGGCCGCAGGTTCGGGTCGAACGACACCGTGCGGCCATGCTCGCGCATGAAGTCGATGGCCTGGCCGGCGAACGCCAGGCTGGTGGCGGACAGCGCCGCCGCCACGCCCGTGGCGTGCAGGTGGCGCGCCGACAGGAAATAGGCGGGGTCGAAGTGCTCGGGCGCCAGCCGGCTGGCGGCGGAACCCTTGCGAAAGTATTCGACCATCGGGTCGGCGCCGTTCTCGGCCCGGGCCTTGAGCTGGAAGGCGCTGGTCTGGCCGGCGACGGTGACGACCCGGCTGCAATCGACGCCCTCGGCCTGCACGCTGGCGCGGATGAAGCGGCCGAAGGAATCATCGCCCACCCGGCTCAGCCAGCCGACGCGCAAGCCCAGGCGCGCCAGGCCGATGGCGACGTTCGTCTCGGCGCCGGCCAGGCGGCGCGTGAAGTGCGCCACGGCCGCCAGGTCGCCCGTTTCCTCGGCAACGAACATCGCCATCGCTTCGCCGTAGGTGACGACGTCGAGCGCGTGCGCTCCTTGCGTCAGTTCTTGTTCCCTCATGCGGCCTCCAGCATCTGGATGTAGCGGCCCGTTTCGGCCACCAGGTCGGCGCCCTCCAGCGGGAATTCGATGGCCCGCTGCACGCCAGGCGCGAAATGCGCGAAGACGGCGCGCCAGGCCGGATCGGCATCGGAGACGGCGCAGGCGGACAGCCGCCCCCCGTCCTCCAGGACGGCCTTGCAGTGCACATAGCGCACGTACGGCGCCAGCAGGCGCGCCGCCAGCTGCGCATCCTCGCCCACCCAGCGCCAGTTGCCGATATCGAACGTCAACCCCACCGGCAGCCCGGCTTCGCGCGCCGCCGCCAGGAAGCGCGCCATCGCCGCCAGCGCGCCGCCATGGGCCGTCTGGTCGTTTTCCACCAGCAGCGCCACGGGCGCCGCCACCAGCCGGGCCTTCAAGGCCGGCAAGTCCGGCGCGGCCGGGTAGTGGCCCAGCGACACCTTCAGGTAACGCGCCCCCAGGCGCGCCGCCTCGTCCAGCATCTGCTGCAGCAGCTCGTGCCGCAGCAGCCCGTCCGCGTCCCACAATTCGATGGGCGTGGAATACACGGAATACAGGCCGCGCGCGGCCACCGCCGCGCCCATGCGCGCCAGGTCCGGCAAGTCGGAAGTGAACAGTTCACGGCGGATCTCGATGCCGGCGCCGCCCGCATCGGCCACCACGTCGATGAAATGGCTTTGCCCCAGCTGCCTGACCCTGCTTGCGCCATAAGCCGACGCCGCCACCAGGACGGGGCTCATTTGATCGCTCCCGCGCCGACGAACTGGCGCGCTTCAGGCGTTTGCGGGTTGCTGAAGAAGGCTTCCGACGGCCCGCTCTCCCACACCAATCCCTGGTGCATGAAGACGGTGACGTCGGCCATGCGCCGCGCGAACTCCATCTCGTGCGTCACCAGCAGCATCGTCATGCCCGCCTGCGCCAGCTCTTCCATCACCTTCAGCACTTCCTGCGTCAGTTCCGGGTCGAGCGCCGACGTCACTTCGTCGAACAGCATCACCTGCGGTTCCATCGCCAGCGAACGGGCGATCGCCACGCGCTGCTGCTGGCCGCCCGACAGCTGCTCGGGATAGGCCTCGCGCTTGTGGTCCAGGCCCACCTGCTTGAGCACGCGCAGCGCCGTGGCGCGGCCTTGCGCATCGGGCACCTTCTTGACGATGCGCGGCGCCAGCATGACATTTTCTTCCACCGTCAGGTGGGGGAACAGGTTGTAGCTCTGGAAGACCATGCCGACATCCTTGCGCAAGTCGAGCAGATGCTCCTGGCGTGCCGTCAGCGTATGGCCGGCCACGACGATGCTGCCGCTGTCGATGGTTTCCAGGCCGTTGATACAGCGCAGCATGGTGCTCTTGCCGGAACCGCTGCGGCCGATCACGGCGATCACCTGGCCCCGCTCGACGGCGAATGACACGCCCTTGAGCACGTGATTGGCGCCGAAGCTCTTGCTGATATTGTCGATTTCAACGATGGGCATGGAATTTCCTTTCCAGTGAATGGCTGTAGCGCGACAGCGGATAGCACATCGCGAAGTAGATCAGGGCGACGACGGGGAAGACGATGAAAGGCAGGAAGGTCGCGTTGCTGACCAGTTGCCCTGCGCGCGTCAGTTCCACCACGCCGATGATCGAGGTGATCGAGGTATTCTTGATGATCTGCACCATGAAGCCCACCGTCGGCGGCAGCGAATGGCGCAGCGCCTGCGGCAGGATGACGTAGCGCAGCTGCTGGTAGCGGTTCAGCGCCAGCGCGGCCGATGCTTCCCACTGCTGCCGCTGCACGCCTTCGATGCAGCCGCGCCAGATCTCGCCCAGGTAGGCGCTGGCAAAGATCGTCATCGCCGCGCCGGCCGCGATGATCGGCGACAGCTTGTAGCCAAAGAGAGCCAGGCCGTAATAGGTCAAAAACAGCACGATCAGCACGGGCGTGCCCTGGACCAGCTGGATGTACAGGGCGCTGATGCAACGCAGGAACGGGCTGCGCGCCGTGCGCAGCAGCGCCACCGCGAAGCCGGCGATGCCGCCCGTGATGAAGACGATCAGCGACAGGCCGATGGTCCAGCGCGTGGCCTCGAGCAGAAATTGCAGGTTATCCCAGGAAAAGTCACTGATCATGTCATGCTCCCATGCGCACCGCGCCCAGACGGCGGCGGCGTTTGAAGACGATCTGGCCCAACACCCAGAAGCTGAAGCGGAACAGCAGGGCCAGCAGGATGTACAGCACCATCACGACGATGTAGATCTCGAAGCTGCGGAAGGTTTCCGAGTCGAGCAGGTGGGCGGCGGCGGTCAGCTCTTCGGCGGAAATGGCCGACACCACGCTCGAGGCGAGCATCATCAAGGTGAACTGGCTGGCCAGCGCCGGATACACTTTTTCCAGCGCCGGCAGCAGCACAACATGGCGCATCACTTGCCAGCGCGTCATGCCCAGCGCCTGCGCCGCCTCCAGCTGCGAGGGATGCACGGCGCCGATACCGGCGCGCACGATTTCCGCCGCATAGGCGCCCAGGTTGACCGTCATGGCGACGAGCGCGGCACCGTTCGCGTCCAGTTGCAAGCCCAGCGACGGCAAGCCGAAGTAAATGATGAACAGCTGCACCAGGAACGGCGTGCTGCGGATCACCTCGACATACGCGCGCACCAAAGCACGGGCATAGGCGGGACCATTCTTCAGGATGACGGCGGCGCACACGCCCACCGCCAGTCCCAGCACCATCGCCAGGGCGCTCAGGCGTATCGTCAGTGCCGCGCCCCACAACAAGCGGTCCAGCGATTGCATGACGAGTTCGAAATGAAATTCATACGGCATACTCAACTCCTTATCTACGTGCGCATCCCCGGCGACGCCACCACGGTGGCGCGCCGTACGGACAAACACTTTCCCTATGCGGCTTGCGGTATCAGAAGGTCGGCAATGGCGGCAGCGGTGCGCCGCTCCACTTGCGCGCGATGGCGTCGAGTTCGCCGTTCAGCTTGACGTAGTAGATGAAATTGTTGAGCCACTGGTGCAGCTCGAAGTCGCCGCGGCGCACGGCCATCGAGTTCGGTTGCACGGAATACGTGAACCTGACCTCGATCTTGCCCGCGCCGCGCGTCTTGATGATGTCGAGCGCCATCGTGCTGGGGATAGAGACGGCATCGACCTGCTTGCTGAGCAAGGCCTGGGTGACGGTGGCGTCGTCCTCGAAACGCACGATGGCCGTGCCGGCCGGCGCCATGCGGCTCAGCGCCGTGTCATTCGTGGTGCCACGCGTCACGCCCACCTTCTTGCCTTTCAAATCGGCCAGGGCCTTGAATTTGCCGCCGACCGGCGCGACGATCGCCAGTTCAAACGCGCTGTAGGGCATGGTGAACATCAGGGTCTTGGCCCGTTCCGGCGTGGGCGCCAGGGTCGCCACGAGGAAATCGACCTTGCCCGATTCCAGCGACGGCACGCGCGAGGGCGCCGTCAGGGGCACCACTTCCACGGGCAGGTTCATGTATTTACCGATCAGGTTGGCGACATCGACGTCATAGCCGACGGGCGCGCCCTTGGCGTCGATGCTGCCAAACGGCGGCGTGCCGCTGACCACGCCGATGGTCAGCTTGCCTTTTTTGATCAAGTCGCCAAGCGTCTGGGCGCCGGCATCGGCCGCCGCACCGAGGGCGCAGGTGGCTGCCAGTGCGCAAGCCAGTGCGCAAGCCAGTGCGCAAGCCAGTATCTTCGAATAGAACAGTGTCGTCATCTTCATGTTTCCGTCTCCTGTGATCCCGGTACCGGCCTCGTCGAGGCACTTCCGGGAATAGTGTCAAATGGACGATTTATTTCGTCTCTTGCCGTATCACTCCAACTGCATGCCAACCATTGCCCTGCCTGACTATCCACGCCCCTTTCCAGCGTGAACACACTCTATGAAACCGGTTCCATAACTTACCCAAAAAAAAGGGCAACGCCCTCCCCCCCGTCAATCACCGCCCTTGCCCGCAATTCCTCCCTGGGTGGAATTACGTACAATCAACTTACCTGGCAACAGCACCTCGCGCGGCGGGCACTGCTCGCCCTGCAGGCGCGACAGCATGCACGTCATCGCCGAAAAGCCGATTTCATAGGTCTGCTGCTCGATCGTGCTCAGGCCCGCCAATGGCGACCACGGCAATTCGTCAAAGCCCAGCAAGCCCACGTCCTGTGGCATGCGCAATGCCAGGCGCTGCAGCATCAGCGCCAGTTCCAGCGCCACCATGCCGTTCGACGCCAGCAGCGCCACGCGGCGGCCGCGCCACTGCGCCAAGCATAGACGCACCTGCGCGTCGATGGAAGGCCGGTCGTCCAGGTCCACCGCCAGCACTTCGCCCACGCAGCCCGGATGCTCGGCCATCACGGCCTGGAAACCGTCGGCGCGCATCAGGCGCGAACTGACGCCCGTCAATGGCGGCGAGACGAAGGCGATGGCGTCGAAACCCTGCTCGATCAAGTGTTGGGTTGCCAGGCGGCCCGCCTGCACATTGTCCAGGCCCACCAGGTCGAAGTCGGCGCCCTCGATGCGGCGGTCGACCAGCACGATGGGCATGTCCGCCTGCTGCAAGTCGGACGACTGAATATTGCGCCCTTGCGTGTTGACGATCAGCCCTTCCACGCTGTACGAGCGCAGCGCGGCCAGCGACTGCCGCTCGCGCTGTTCGTCATTGCCGGTATTACACAAAATCAGGGTATAGCCATGTTGCTGGCAAGCCGCTTCCACGCCTTGCAGCACCGCCACCGTGTAGGGATTGAGCATGTCGGCCACGACCATGCCGATCAGGCGCGTGCGGCCGCGCTTGAGGCCGCGCGCCATCTGGTTCGGCTGGTAGCCGAGGCGCGCGATGGTGCTTTCGATCTGCTGGCGGATGTTCTCGGACAAAGCGTCCAGTTCACCGCCGAGAAAGCGCGATACGCTGGTCTTCGACACGCCCGCCTCGCGCGCCACCTGGGCGATGGTCACGGGCCGTGCCGGCTCGCCGGAGAGGGTTTTTTTATTGCCGCGTACTGAATCCAAGCTAGCTCTCCACTACCTGTTGACGTTCATATTTTTATTTTGGAACCGGTTCCAAAGATAGCACCCACGCATCGATGACGCAAGCGATTTGATGACTTGTGGTGGCGAAAGCACACGCTGGGGCAAATGTGAAAAGCGCCACCCTGCCCCGGAAAATGCGGAGGGGGCGGCGCGATGCTGTCACGACTGTTTTACTGGACCACGGTATAGCAAGGCACATACGCCGTACCCGCCAGTTTCATGCGGTGCTGCGCCACGAATGAGGCCAGCAGCGCATCCATGGGGCCGGCGATGGATTTATCGCCATGGATCTCGAAGTTGCCATGCTCTTCGATCGAGCGGATGCCGTCATCCTTGACGTTGCCCGCCACCACGCCGGAAAACGCGCGGCGCAGCTGGGCCGCCAGCAAGTGCGTGGGCTGGTTCTTGTGCAGGCTCAGGTTGCGCATGTTTTCATGCGTGGGCTGGAACGGCTTCTGGAACTCGTGGTCGATCTTCAGCAGCCAATTGAAATAATACGCGTCGCTGTGCGCCTTGCGGAACTCGCGCACCAGGCGTATGCCTTCGAGCATTTCGCGCGCCACCAGTTCCGGGTCATCGATGATGATTTTATAGCGCTGCTGCGCTTCCGGGCCCAGGGTGTCGCTGATGAACTGGTTGATCTGCACGAAGTACTCGCGCGAGGTTTCCGGCCCCGTGAAAATCAGCGGGAACGGGATGTCCGCATTGTCCGGGTGCAGCAAGATGCCCAGGATGTACAGGATCTCTTCGGCCGTACCCGCGCCGCCAGGGAACACGACGATGCCGTGACCGGCGCGCACGAACGCTTCCAGGCGCTTTTCGATGTCCGGCATGATGACCAGGTCATTGACGATGGGATTCGGTGATTCGGCCGCGATGATGCCCGGCTCGGTGATGCCCAGGTAGCGGCCATTGTGCAAACGCTGCTTGGCGTGGCCGATGGTGGCGCCCTTCATGGGGCCCTTCATGGCGCCCGGGCCGCAGCCGGTGCAGATGTCGAGGCCGCGCAAGCCCAGCTGGTAGCCCACTTCCTTCGAATAATTGTATTCGGCGCGGTTGATCGAATGGCCGCCCCAGCAGACGACCAGGTTCGGGTTGAGCTGGGTTTGCAGCACATTCGCGTTGCGCAGGATGTGGAAGACGGCGTCCGTCACGCCTTCCGTGCTCTGCAAGTCGAACTTCGGGTTGCCCGTGACTTCATCGCTGACGAAGATGATGTCGCGCAGTACGGCAAACAGGTGCTCGTGGATGCCCTTGATCATCTTGCCATCGACAAAGGCGATGGCTGGCGCGCCCTTGATGTCGAGCTTGATGCCGCGCTCGCGCTGGATGATGGAGATTTCAAACGATTGGTAGCGCTCCAGCAAGGCGCGGCCATCGTCGATGGTGCTGCCGCAATTCAAGACCGCCAGCGCGCAGCGGCGGAAAGTGTTGTACAGGCCGCCCTGGCTGGTGTCGAGCAGTTTGTTGACTTCAGTCTTGGAGAGCACGTCCAGGCGGCCTTCCGGTGAAACCAGAGTATCGATAACGTCGTGTTCCATAATGCGAAAAATCCCTTTAAAAATCGATGCTCGAAGGTCTTGCGACCTTAATATACGACAAGTCGGGCAAGTTGTGCTGTGCCGCCGCAAAATCGCCCGGGCCGCCCTTGCCTGCAAACCGGTTTGATTAATATGAAACAGTCATTCTTGCTAATGCGAATGGAAACCTTCTTTCAGCGCAATTTGTAGATTAGAATGCCTGCCTATTGGAATTCCCGTGCGTGAGGTTCTTCATGAGAGTCCCCGCCGCCCGCAGGCTTCCATAAGTTTGTTGTATCGATTGACTATAATAATTTTTCAGGAGGAACCGCATGAGCGGTGCGACTACGCCCAACAAGGAAGCCGTTATTCCCGAGTTCAAGCAGATTATGGGCCATCCAAGCCCATTGTGGATGTTGTTCATGACTGAATTCTGGGAACGCTTCGCGTTCTACGGAGTTCGCTGGGCGCTGGTACTGTACATCGTTGCCCAGTTCCACGGCGGCGACGGTTCGGGACAGGCAGCGGCCAACCTTACCTACGGTTCCTTCCTCGCGCTGGTGTACGCCGGCGCCCTGTTCGGCGGCTACATCGCCGACCGGGTCATCGGTTACCAGCGCTCGATTCTGCTGGGTGCCGTCTTCATGGCTGCCGGCCTGTTCTGCATCTCGGTACCGAACCAGGACATCTTCAACCTGGGCCTGGCCACCATGATCGTCGGTAACGGCATGTTCAAGCCGAACATCTCGACCATGGTCGGCAAGCTGTACACGACCGCCGATCCGCGCCGCGACAGTGGCTTCACGATCTTCTACATGGGCATCAACATGGGCGCCATGGCCGCCCCTATCTTCACGCAATGGCTGGCCGGGTCGATCTTCGGCACTAGCGACATGCCTGCGTACAAGATGGTCTTCATGGCCTCCGGTTTCGGCATGCTGATCAGCCTGGTATGGTTCTTCATCGGCCGCCGCGCCCTGAAGGGCATCGGCGCACCGGAAGCCGGTGCCGGCAACCCGATGCGCGTCATCTGGGTCGCCCTGGGCTGCCTGTGCGTGATCCCGCTGATGTACTTCCTGCTGACCGTCGGCGCTGAAAAGCTGCAAATCGTCCTGACCGTGCTGTTCGTCGGCCTGGCCGTGATGCTGATGATCGAAGGCATACGCAACGGTAAAGTGGCGCGTGACCGCGTCATCGCCATGCTGCTGATCTTTGTCTTCAACATCCTGTTCTGGATGTTCTTCGAACAGGCTGGCAGCTCGTTTACCTTCCTGGCTGACAAGATCGTCAACCGCGACCTGGGCTTCTGGATCTTCCCGACCGCCTACTTCCAGACCGTCAATTCGGTTGCCATCATCGTCTTCGCGCCTATCATCGCCGCCGTCTGGGTCTTCCTGGCACGCCACAACGTCAATCCGTCGATCCCGCGCAAATTCGGCCTGGGCTTGCTGGGCAATGCGCTGGCCTTCGGCCTGCTGATCTTCGCTTTGTCGAGCCTGGTTGGCGCCGATAACAAGATCCCGTTCTGGACCCTGGCCTCAGTGTACGTACTGCAATCGATCGGCGAGCTGTGCCTGTCGCCTATCGGCCTGTCGATGGTGACCAAACTGGCGCCAGTGCGCCTGGTTGGCCTGGGCATGGGCGGCTGGTTCCTGTCGACCGGTATCGGCAACAACCTGTCGGGCATTTTCGCCAGCCACGTCAGCGGCACCAGCGGCATGTCGGTGCAGTCGGCCCTGTCCGGCTACACCTTCGGCTTCTGGTCCCTGCTGGGCGCCGGCGTGATCCTGTTCCTGATCGCACCGCTGATCAACAAACTGATGCACGGCGTAAAGTAAGCGTTCTGCCTTGGATAAAGACGGCGGCCTGCGGGCCGCCGTTTTTCATGGCGGCGCCGGTTTCCCCCTTGCCGGGCGGTACAATACGGCCAGGGCCAGCGGCCATCCACCAACTTATACAAAGAATCCCATGTCCAGCATCTCCACTACCTCACCCCTCTCCGACGACGAATACGCCGAACTCGACACCCTGCTGGCCGCGCCCGCCTTGGCCGGCGCCGCCATGGACGTATCGATGCTGGAAGGCTTCCTCACGGCCATCGCCCTGAGTCCGAAGCAGATCACGCCGGAACAATGGCTGGCATGGGTCTGGGACAAGGTGGCCGGCAGCGCCGCGCCCGCACAGGACGAAGCCTGCGAACGGGCGGCCAGCCTGGCCCGGCGCCACCACGCCTACATGGTCGAATGGCTGGCGAAAGACCCGGACAGCTTCGAGCCCATCTACGTCTGCGGCCCCGAATGGAGCGTGCCCGCCTGGTGTGCCGGTTTTGTCCTTGGCACGAGTCTGGACAAGCCCCAGTGGGCGGCCCTGGCCGTCAGCCACCCGGAGTACCTGGCGCCGTTCCAGCACCTGGCCACGGCCAGCGCACTCGATGACGATGCGGCCGAAACGGCCATGGATGGCGTGATTCCCGCGGTCATCGCCATCAACGCCGCCTGGGCGCGCCAGCGCCACCTGAAACAAAGCCAGCCGGGCGCCACCGTGCTGCGTGAACTGCCAAAAACGGGGCGCAACGACCCGTGCCACTGCGGCAGCGGCAAGAAGTACAAGAAATGCTGTGCCGACGCCGATAGCGCGGCCAGCTAAGGACGCATCTCCTTGCGCCTGCTGCTGACGGCCCTGCTGCGCTTCCTGCTGCGCCACGCGCTGCAGTTCGCCCTGTTCATCGTCATCCTGCTGGCCGGACGATCGCTGCTGGCCGAATGGCGCGCCTACAGCGCCGGCAGCGAGACCGTCACGGCGCTCAGGCTGGCCGCCGACGGCGCCGAGCATCATGGCGCCGGCCTGGCCGAGGCGGCCACGCTGCGCGTCAACGCCCTGCAAAAGGCCTCACAAACGGCCTCGCAAGCGGCCATCGCCGCCCGCCTGGAGCAAGTGCAAACGCAACTGGCAGCCTTGCGCGCGCGGCAGCAACCGTCGCTGTTTTCCCTTCCCCTGCCCGACACGAACACCCTGGCCTTGCATGCGCAAGATGAAGCGGCGCGCCGCGTGGAAATCGAAGTGCTGGCCCAGGAAGCCCGTTATCTGAGCGCCCTGCAGGCGGCGATCAGCGGCGAAGATGCGCGGTACACGCTGGCGCGCCTGCATGCGGAACACGTCAGCGCGTATGCCGCGCTGCAGCACAACCTGGGCCAGCGCCGGGAACTGGAAGCGCAGCACCCGGTCGCGGCGCGCCTGCCTGGCAGCGACGCTTACGCGCAGCTGTCGCGCCTCGAAGCGGAAGGTCAGCGCTTGCGCGACATCAACCTGCAAGCGTATCGCGCCTGGGCAGCGCAGCGCGCGCGCACCAACAATGCGGCCCGCCCCGCCCCATTCGCCATCGACAACGCGGCACTGGCCGGCGCACTGGCGCCCGTGCAGGCGGCCATCGCCACGAGCGAGGCGCAGCTGGCGCGCAACTGGATCGCCCGCTGGCGCGCGCCCGTGCTGGACGTGGCGCCCACGGCCGCCCTGCTGGTGCTGTCGGCCATCCTTCTGCCCGTCGCCATCAAGGCCTTCTTTTACTTCGTGCTGGCGCCCCTGGCCGCGCGCTTGCCGCCGCTGTCGATCGCGCGCGCGCTGCAAGCCGGCGATGCCAGCCTGCCCCTGCCGCCGCAGGGCGAATCGCGCATTTCCGCCGTCTCGCAGGCATTGCTGCTGCAGCCGGGCCAGCAGATGCTGATCCACCCCGCATACCTGCAGTCGTCGCCCGTCAGCAGCACCAAGCGCACGCAGTGGCTGCTGGACTGGCGCTTCCCGTTCACCAGCCTGGCGGCCGGCATGGTGGCGCTGACGCGCCTGCACAGCGACGTGACTGCATCCGTGACGATTTCCGCCAGCGACGATCCGCTGCTGGAGATCGCCGTGGTCCACCTGCCGGCCGGCAGCGCATTGGTATTCCAGCCACGGGGCCTGGTGGGATTGATCTGCGACTCGAACCAGCCGCTGGCGATATCGAGCCACTGGCGCCTGGGCAGCCTGCATGCCTGGCTCACCCTGCAGCTGCGCTTCATCGTCTTTCGCGGCCCCGTCACGCTGATCGTGCGCGGCTGCCGCGGCGTGCGCCTGGAGCGAGCGGGCCAGGGCCGCGCCATCAGCCAGTCCGCCACCCTGGGTTTTAGCACCGACGTGCTGTACTCGACGATGCGCAGCGAAACCTTCCTCCCCTACCTGCGCGGCCAGCAGGCACTGCTCAACGACCGCTTCGACGGCAAGAATGGCGTCTACCTGTACGAGGAAACCCCGCGCCACGGCAAGCAGCCGGGCAAGGTGGGCAGCTGGTTCGAGGGGTTGACGGACGCCATTTTGAAAGTGTTCGGCATCTAGCCGCGAAAATATGATGGACGATTTCCTGTTTGCCGATTTTCTCGAGGACCAGGCCGCGTATGCGGCGGCAGAGGCCTGGTGGCAGGCACGCCTGGCCTTCCTCGACGGCCAATGCGCGCCGTATCTGCGCACCGCGTTTGCGAATGGCCAGCCGTTCCATGACGGCAATCCCATCGTCAACCTGGCCGACCGCAACGCTGGCAAGGCGGCGCGCATCGTGCAGCAATGCCCGCGTGAATTCGGCCACGACTACACGAGTTTCGAGCAAGTCATCGAGCTGGCCGACGGCGATGGGCATCGCCCGGCACAGGAAAAGATCATCGTGCTGACCTTGACGCAGGCGGCGGCGCAGCGCGCCGAGGATGAACTGCGTGCCTGGTTTGATCCAGCGTAAGGCGCGCTACCAAAGGTAGGCCATGCGCACACCGACGTTGCGCTGCTCGCCATAATTGCAGGCCCGTGCCGAGAAACATGAGGCGACATGGTATTTGTCGAACAGGTTCTTGACCGTCATGCTGACGCTCAGGCCACGCCAGTCGCTGCGTGCCTGGCCCAGGTCATAGCGCAGCGACAGGTCGGCCAGCGTGAACGCCGGCGCCTGGAAGGTATTGTCCGCATCGCCCCAGCTGGCGCCGACATGGCGCACGCCGGCGCCGGCCGACAGGCCACGCAAGCTGCCCGCGAAGGCGTAGTCGGCCCAGGCGGACGCCATCTGCCTGGGCACTTCATACGGCGACTTGCCCTGCACATTCGTGCCCCACATGTCGGGATTCGCCTTCGTCACTTTCAGGGGATTGTAGGTCAGGGACGCCAGCAGTTTCAGCTGGCTGCTCGGCTGTGCCGCCACTTCCAGCTCGATACCGCGCGAGCGCACCTCCCCCTGCTGGATCGAAAAATTCGGGTCGTCCGGGTCCGTCGTCAGCACGTTCTGGCGGCGCAGTTCGAATGCGGCGGCAGTCACGGACAGATGCGCGCCCGGCGCATATTTCACGCCAACCTCCACTTGCCGGGCCGTTTCCGGCTCGAATGGACGGTCAAGGCGGTCGGCACCGGAAACGGGCGAGAACGATTCGCTGTAGCTGGCGTAAGGCGCCAGCCCGTTCGCCGCCAGGTAGGTGATGCCGGCGCGGCCCGTGAATGCCCTGGGCTTGCGCAAGGTCGTGGTCGATGGCGATGTCAGCAGGTTGCGCTGCTCCTGGCGCGTCCAGTCCTGGCGCCCGCCCACGGTGAAGACCCAGTTGCGGTACTGCGCACGGTCTTGCAGGTACGCGCCCAGCTGCCGGTTATGCTCGCGGCGCAGGGCGTCGGGCGCCAGCACCGCCAGGTCCAGCGCGCTGCCGTAGACGGGGCGGTAGATATCGATCTGCGGACCGTCGGCGATATACGAGCTGAACGAAGTATTGCTGCGGCTGTAATCGATGCCGGCAACGACTTCATGGCGCAACGCGCCGGTCGCCACCTGGCCCGTCACGCTGGTGTCGAGCGAGTACACGCTGCCCTTGCCGTCGCGCGTATCGATCTCGCGGTTGGTGATCGCCTTGTCGATTAAATTGCCGTAACGAAACATATACTGTTCATGGTTATCCGCGTGCAGGTAGCGGAAGTTCTGCCTGACCGTCCATCCGCTGTCGAAGGTGTGGCGCGCCGCGTAGCCAGCGGATGCCACGTTCGTCTCCTCGTGGTCGAAGCCGGGCTCCCCCAGGAAACGCGTCAGCGGCAGGCGGCCGTTGGGATTACTGCCGTTCAAGGCCTCCCACTGGACATTCGACGATTGCATGGCGCGATTCTTCTGGATAAAGCCCAGCAAGGTGATGCTGGTGCGGGCGTTCGGTGCCCACGTCAGGCTGGGCGCCAGATAGTAGCGGTCGTCCTTCATGTAATCGATCTGCTGGTCCGCATCACGCGCCAGCCCCACCAGGCGGTACTGCAGGCTGCCATCGTCCGCCAGCTTGCCGCCCATGTCGAGGGCCAGCTGCTTGCGCGCGTAGCTGCCAAGCGATAGTTCGACCTGGTTCAGCTGGTCCGCCGCAGGGCGCTTGGCGACGAAATTGACGATGCCGCCCGGCGCATTCTGGCCGTACAACACGGACGAGGGCCCCTTCAGCACTTCCACGCGTTCGGCACCATACGGCTCGACGCCAAAGAAGCCCAGCGTCCCCATGGGCATCAGGCGCATGCCGTCCAGGTAGAACGCGCCCGAAAACTGGCTGAAGCCGCGCACCGACAGGCTGTCATCGGCGGGATTGGCGCCTGCCGTGTTGCTGCGCAAGCCGGCCGTGTACTGGATGGCGTCGTTCAGGGTACGCACGCCCTGGTCATCCATGCGGTCGCGCGTGATGACGGACACCGATTGCGGCACTTCCAGCAAGGAAGCATCGGTCTTGGTGGCCGTACTGCCCCGCCGCGCCACATAGCCGCTCACCTTGCCCCACGGGTTTTCCTCTTCCGCCTGCGCGCTGACGGTCACGGGCGCCATCGTCTGCACGCCGTCCGCCGCCGCGCCGGTAGCGGACGCGGTGGCGGCGCGCAACGCATAGCCCCCACCGGCCGTGCGCACGGCAGCGAGTCCGGTGCCGGCCAGTACGCGAGCGAGCGCATCGTCCACCGCATAGCTGCCGCTGACGCCGCCGCTGCGCAAGCCTTCCGTCGCCGCCGAGCCAAAGGCGATCAGCAAGCCCGCCTCACGCCCGAGCCGGTTCAATGTCGCTTCCAGCGGCCCCGCCGGGATGGCGTAGTGGCGCAGGGCCTCTGCCTGCCCGACCGTCTGCGCCTGCGCCGGCCCGCCGGCCAGGCTGGCCAGTGCGCCCAGGCACAGGGCATGTACCAGGTGGGCGAGCGGCGTCATTGCCAGCAGGCCCGGTGCGCGCAAGCGCGTGGATGGATGAAGTGTGCTGCGATCGTTCATGGCATGCCTTCGTATCATGGGATGGGTGGAACGGGCCAAAACCTGCGCCCTCACTTCCCTTGACAAGGCGGCGTGCAAAAACAGTCCATGTATTTTCAGTTTAATTTTTCGACGCGCGTGGCCGCAGCGTGACCCAGTAACGCGTCAGGTAATGCAGCTCGACGGGAAAGGCTTGCGTCAGCGCCAGCAGTACCTTGTCGGTATCGGCCAGCGGATAGGCGCCCGACACCAGCAGATGCGCCAGCGCCGGGTCGCATCCCAGGTGGCCGCGCCGGTGGCGCGACAACTCCTGCAGGAAGGCGTCCAGGCGCATGTGCGCGGCGACCAGCATGCCGTCGGTCCAGGCACCAGCAGTGGCATCGAGGATGTGCGCCGCGCCCACGCCGTCGCGGGTAAAACTGCCCTCCTCGCCCGCCTGCAACACGCGTGACTGGGCGTGGGCCGCCGCAGGCTGCAGCTCGACGGCGCCCTCCAGCACGCCGACCTGCACGAAGCCGTCGTGCTGGCGCACGATAAACCGCGTGCCCAGCGCCCGCGCCGTGCCATCGGCGGTGTGCACGAGGAAGGGCCGCCGCTGTGCATCGGGCGCCGTCTGCACCAGTACCTCGCCGCGCAGCAGCTGCACCACGCGCGCGCTGGCGTCATAGCGCAGTTGGATGGCGCTATCGGTATTGAGCACCAGCGTGCCGCCGTCCGGCAGGCGCAAGGTGCGCCGCTCGCCCGTGGCCGTGCTGGCATCGGCGCTCCACGCCTGCCATGCGGAGCCCTGGCGCAGCATGGCGGCGCTGCCGCCCACAACCACCAGCACCGTCAGCAGGCGCACCGCGCGGCGCCGATGGGCGCCTGCGGGCGCGGCCAGGGCGGCGCCAGCCAACGGCGGCGGAATGCCGGCCAGCTGGCCGCTGACCGCCTCGATACGCTGCCAGGCCAGTTCATGTTCGGCGTCCTCGGCGCGCCAGCGCCGCCATGCATTGAGCTGTACCGCAGTGGCGTCGCCACCCTGCAGCGCCAGCCACCACTGCACGGCCTGCCGCGCCACGGCAGGCGCCACGCGTGCGGCAGCGTCTGCTCCGCCCAAGGGGGCCTGCACATCCTCACTCATCGTGCTGCTCCGGGAAAAAACAGCGCAGGGCCGCCCTGGCCAGATGCCGCTTGACGGTGGACAGGGAAATTCCCAGCTCGGCGGCGACCTCCTGCTGCCCCATGCCGTCGAGCTGCACCAGCAGGAATGCTTGCCGTGTCTGCGCAGGCAGCGCGGCCAGGCGCCGATCCAGCTCCACCAGCCGTTCCAGGAACATCAGGCGCACCTCGGGCGGCGGCGCCACCGGTTCCGGCATCAGGGCAAGGGCATCGAGGTAGGCCTGCTCGATGGCGCGCCGGCGCACATGATTGATCAGCAGGTTACGGGCGATGGTCGTCAGGTAGGCGCGCGGCTCCTGCACGCCTTGCATGCCCTGCGGCGCGAGCACGCGCAGGAAGGTGGCCTGTGCCAGGTCGGCCGCGTCGAAGGCGTTGCCCACCTTGCGCTGCAGCCAGCCGCGCAACCAGCCGTGGTGCTGGCGATACAGAATGGCGATGTCATCGAAGTCATGCAGAGAGACGTGGTCGGCGGACATGGAGCGGCAGGTCTGGCGTATAGCGCAAACTTAATGAGAATTATTCTCAATTATAGGCAGAAGTGAGCAGCTCGGCAAGATCAGTGCCGACGATACCCTGCCCTGACACTGGCTTCCGACGCAACAGCCGAATCCTGCCTTGCGATCCGCAGCGCCGATATCTCTTACTTGGCGGGCCGCCACAGTCCGCCGGGGAGAAGCGCACAGCTTGCGCGCTACGCCGCCATCGAATGCGACACCGTCAGCCACTCGCCCGGTTGCAGGCTGGCCGCCGCCTCGCGGGTGGCCAGCACGCTGTCCGGGTCCAGGTCGGACCGGTTCAGCTTGTAGGAATAGGCGAAATCATCGGCATCGAATGCCTGCCCCGCCTTGACGTAATACTTGAAGCCGACAAAGGAGTCGGGATTGGTGACGACAGTGTATTCAAGCGTGACGCTGTTCATGGCGGGCCTCGTCGACGTTGGTAGAGTATCCATTATGCGTCAATTCCAGCGGCAGCGACGCGAGGGCTAATCCTTGCGGCAAGTCAATAGCCCTGCCCGCCGCTGGCGCTACAGTAGCCTGAGCCCACCACCAGCCATTACTGCCATGCGCACCTTGCTCAAGAAGATCAGGAACACTCTGGCGCCGCAAGCGAGCCTGCCGGCGGCGCGCATGGAGCGGCTGTCGGATCGGCGCGGCCTGCCCGCCGTCGACCCCGGCCCGCAAGCCGTCGTCAAGGCCTGCACCGCCTGGCTGTGCGCGGCACAGGACCATTCCAGTTCCAACGACGGCGGCGTCGCGCGCGACTACAGCCTGCTGACAGGCTGGGCCAGCTCCTACCCGGAGACCACCGGCTACATCATCCCCACCCTGATCACCCTGGCGCAGCGCATGGGCGACGCTGGCCTGCACGGGCGGGCGCGGCGCATGCTCGATTGGTGCGTGGCCATCCAGTTCCCCGAAGGCGGTTTCCAGGGCGGGAAGATCGATTCGCTGCCACGCGTGCCCGTTACCTTCAACACGGGCCAGATCCTGCTTGGCCTGGCCGCCGGCGTCGAGGCGTACGGCGCGCCCTACCAGGACGCCATGCAGCGCGCGGCAAGATGGCTGCGCGACAGCCAGGATGCCGACGGTTGCTGGCGCCGGCATCCGACGCCGTTCGCCAGGCCCGGCGACAAGGCCTACGAAACGCACGTGGCCTGGGGCTTGTTCGAAGCGGACCGCATCGCGCCGGGCCACGGCTATGGCGCGGCGGGCCTGCGCCAGGTCGACTGGGCGTTGACAAAACAGCGTCCCAATGGCTGGTTCGATTCGAACTGCCTGGACAACCCGCTGCTGCCCCTGACCCACACCATCGGCTACGCCTTGCGCGGCGTGCTCGAAGCGCACCGCTTTGCGGGGCGCGCCGACCTGCTGGACGCCGCCGTGCGCACCGGCACGGGCATCGCCAACGCCGTGGCGGCCGATGGCTACCTGGCGGGCCGCCTCGGTCCCGACTTCCAGCCCGCCGCCGATTACGCCTGCCTCACGGGGTCCGCGCAAATCGCGCATTGTTTGTTCCTGTTGTATCGGATCACCGGCGAGCGGCGCTACCTCGACGCGGGGCGCCGGCTGAACCGTTACGTGCGGCGCTCGATCAGCATCGACGGTCCCGCGCACGCACGCGGCGGCGTCAAGGGCTCGTTTCCCGTCGATGGCGATTACGGCACCTGGGCTTACCTGAACTGGGCCGCCAAGTTCTGCATCGATGCCAACCTGCTGGAAATACAAATTGGCGATGCTTGAAAAGACAAAAAGCGCCATCCATGCCGCGCTGGAAGCGTGGCGCCGCGCCGCCAGCGTACGGCACCTGCGCCAGAGCAGGCCCCACGTGACGCGCACCAGCTTGGCCGCCGGTCTGGCGCGGCTGGGCATCGCGCACGGCGATACGCTCTTCGTGCATTCCTCGCTGAAAAGCCTGGGCTATGTGGAAGGCGGCGCGGCGACCGTGGTCCATGCCCTGCAGGACGCCGTCGGCCCGCAAGGCACCCTGCTGCTGCCCACCTACTATCTGCCCGGCGGCACCGTGCGCGCCACCTGCGCCATGCCGGACTATGTATTCGACCCGCGCCGCCATGGCACGCACATGGGGCGGTTGCCCGAAGCGTTCCTCGCCAGCGCCAATGTCCGGCGCAGCATCCACCCGACTCACTCCGTGTCCGCGTGGGGCCGCCATGCCGCCGATCTCACCGAGGCGCACCACCGCTCCCCCTCGATCTTCGGCATGGGCTCTCCCTGGCAGCGCTTCATCGGCTGCGAGCACGCAAAGGTGCTGGGCCTGGGCATTTCCATGGGACCCGTGACGTTCTATCACACGCTGGAAGACGCCATGGGCGACGCCTTTCCCGTGCCCGTGTGGGAACACGATGTAAAGCTGCTGGCCTGCCTGGACCACGCCGGCCGGCGCTGGGAGGTGCCCGTGCGCCCGTTCGACCAAGCCGTCGCCCAGCGCCGCATCGACCATGCAAGCCGGGATGACTTGCGCGATTATTTTGCGCGCGAATTCGATGCCGCCGGCCTGCGCGTCAATGGGCAAGTTGGCGACGCGGCGTCGTGGTGCATTCCCGCGCAGGCGTTTTATGCGCACCTGCACCAGCTGGCGTCCGAACACGTGACGATCTACGCCAGCGCGGCGCAGTTGGCGGCGCGGCCCATCGGGCACGCATAAAAAAACCGCCCGGATCGTCATGACACCGGGCGGTTTTCCTTGGGCTGGCTACAACATCAAGCCTGCGAACTGCCCGCTTTCTTCTCGCGCGCCACGATATACAGCAGCACGATGATGACCGCATACGGCAGCAGCGAGAGCGCATCCGAATGCAGGCCCGCGTAGAACGGGTTGCCGTGCTCGGCCCAGTCGGCCATCATCTGGTCGAAGTGCGTGAGCACGCCGGCCGTGATGGCGATGATGATGCCGGCCAGCGCGCCGCCGGCGATGTAGCCGGACGCGAGCAGCACGCCCGAACTGCGGTCGCCCGCCAGTTGGCGCTCTTCCTCGTTCAGTTTTGCATTGTGTTCCAGCTTGTTGTTGCGGCGGTCCGCCAGCCAGCGCACCAGGCCACCGACGAAGATCGGCAAGGTCGACGACAGCGGCAGGTACACGCCCACGGAAAACGCCAGCGACGGGATGCCGGCCATTTCCAGCACCACGGCGATCATCACGCCAAACAGCACCAGGGTCCACGGCAGTTGCTGGTCGAGGATGCCCTTGATGATGTAGGACATCAGCACGGCCTTCGGCGCGTCGTATTTCTTCACTTCCGAACCGTCCGGACGCTTGCTGTAATGACCATTGATGCCCGGATCGACCAGGTAAGCCAGCTGGCCATCGTCCTTGACGAAATACTTGCCGGCCGGGCCGCCCACGGTATCGGTCTTTTGCCAGACTTTATACGTGTTGTGGTCCGTCTCGGCTTGCGGGCCATGCAACTCGCCCGTCACCGTCAGCTTGGACGCGTCGACCGTCAGGCCAGGCGCCACTTGCGCAGCCGGCACGTAGACGGTGCTCGCTTCGTTCAGTTTCAGCAAAATCGGACCGAGGATCAGGGCCGACGACAGCGCGCCCGCCAGAATCGCGTATTGCTGCAGGCGCGGCGTGGCGCCCACCAGGTAGCCCGTTTTCAAATCCTGCGACGTGGTGCCGGCATTGCTGGCGGCGATACACACGATGGCACCCACCGACAAGGCGGTCACATAGTAACGCCCGCCCGTCCAGCCCATGATCAGGAAGATCAGGCAAGTAAACAGCAAGGTGGCCACGGCCATGCCGGAGATCGGGTTCGATGACGAGCCGATTTCGCCCGTCAGGCGCGACGACACGGTGGCGAACAAAAAGCCGAAGACGAGAATCAGCAGCGCGCCGAGGAAATTCATGTGCAGCGGCGTGGCGAAGGTGATCACGGCGATGATGGACAGGCAGCCGATGATGACCCATTTCAGGGGGATATCCTGATCCGTGCGCAGGGTGGAATTGTTCTTGACGCCCTTGCCGATGCCTTTCAGGCCGGCCGACAGGCTGCGCCAGATCATGGGCATGGCGCGCACCAGCGAAATCAGGCCGCCGGCGGCCACGGCGCCCGCGCCGATGTACAGCACGTAGGCGCTGCGCACGTCGTCGGCGCCCATTTCGCTGATCAACTTGGTACCCGGCGAGAGCACAGTGGTCAGGCTGTCGCCGAAGAACTTGATCATCGGGATCAGCAGCAAATAAGACAGCACGCCGCCGGCCGCCATGGTGGCGGCGATGCGCGGGCCGATGATGTAGCCCACGCCCAGCAATTCAGGGGAAATTTCGGCGCCGATGGAGCCGCCCTTCAGCGGCGCGGCAAATTCCACGCCCGGCGTGTCTCTCCAGCCCTTGAACGAGATATTGAAGACTTTATACAGCAAGCCGACGGCGAAGCCGCCGAAGATGATCTTGGCGCGGCGCTTGGCATCCAGTGCGGCGGCCGAATCCTTCTCGATGCTTTCGCCGGCGGCGATGCGCGATTCTTCCGTGGCGGCCGCCTTCAGCACTTCGGCGCAAGCCGTGCCTTCGGGGAATTTGAGTTCCTTGTGCTGGTCGACGATCATGGTGCGGCGCATGGGGATCATCATCAGGATGCCCAGCAAGCCACCGAGGATACCGACCAGCATGACGCGCGAGATTTCCAGGTCGAAGCCGAGGATCAGAATGGCCGGCATGGTCACGCCCAGGCCGAAGGCCAGCGACTCGCCGGCCGAACCAGCCGTTTGCGTGATGCTGTTTTCCAGGATCGACGAATCCTTGCCGCCCACCTTCTTGGCCAGGCCAAACAGGGTGATGGCAATCACGGCGACGGGAATCGAGGCACTGACGGTCAGGCCCACTTTCAGCACCAGGTACAGCGAGGAGGCGCCAAAGACCATCCCCAGGATGACGCCCATGAACAGCGCGCGGAAGGTCATCTCGGGCAGCTTCGCATCGGCCGGAATATACGGCTTCACGGCGCTCGGCATTGCATCTTTTGCCATAAATAAATCCTTAATTGTATAAAATAAACAGCCCGGATCGAGATCCGGGCTATTTGCTTGAAGCCGAGACTATCGCACAGCCGCGTTTCGATGAAAAGGTTTTTTGAGGCCGGCCCCGCCGCCTCGCCCGCACAGGAAGCGCTGGCGCATTGGTCTATAATCGCTGCCACCGTGCCTTGCACGCTTACGTGAGACTGCCTTGACTGCCAAACGATCCGGATTCCCCTGGCCTTCCCGCCGCGCCATCGTGCGCAGCTTCATCCTCGCCGGCGGTGCCGCGCTGGCCGCCGCCGTGCTGCTGGCCGCCTGGCTGTTCCTGTACGTGCGCCCGCGCCTGCCCGACCTGGACGTCATCACCGACTACCAGCCGAAAATCCCGCTGCGCGTGTACACGGCCGACAATGTGCTGATCGGCGAATTCGGCGAGGAGCACCGCGACTTCGTGCCGATTGCGCAAGTGCCGGAGATGATGAAAAAGGCCCTGCTGGCCATCGAGGACAGCCGCTTCTACGAACACCACGGCATCGACTTCGTGCGCGCCGGCGGCGCCGTGCTGTCGAACCTGCGCCACGGCTTCGGCCACGGCGGCGGCTCCACCATCACCATGCAGGTGGCGCGCAACTTCTTCCTGACGCGCGAAAAAGTCGCCTCGCGCAAGCTCAATGAAATCATGCTGGCCCTCAAAATCGAGTCGGCCCTGTCGAAAGAGCAGATTCTCGAGCTGTACATGAACCAGATGTACCTGGGCCAGCGCTCGTTCGGTTTCGGCAGCGCAGCGCAGACCTACTTCGGCAAGCCGCTGAATGAGCTGTCGATCGCGGAAATGGCCATGCTGGCGGGCTTGCCGCAAAACCCCTCGCGCCACAACCCGATCAGCAACCCGAAGAAGGCGCACGCGCGCCAGCAGCTGGTCTTGAAACGCATGCGCGAACTCGATTACATCAGCGAAGGCCAGTACCAGCAAGCGCTGGCGCAGCCGTTGCATTTCAATACCCGCGGCAAGCAGGGTTTTGATACGCACGCCGAATACGTGGCCGAACTGGCGCGCCAGGCGGTGTATGCGCAGTTCAAGGAAGACAGTTACACCAAGGGCATCAGCGTCTATACGACGATCCTGAAAGCCGATCAGGACGCGGCCTACGCGTCGACGCGCCGCAACGTCATCGCCTACGACCAGCGCCACGGCTATCGCGGCCCGGAAACCTTCATCGACATGCCGACTGACCCGGAACAGCGCGACGACGCCATCGATGCTGCGCTGCAAAAACGCCCCGACAGCGACGGCCTGATCGCCGCCGTCGTCACCCAAGTGGCCAGCGGCAAGGTGCTGGCCGACACGGGCGACGGCGACACCAAGGCTATCACGGGCGATGGCTTGCGCTTTGCCGCCCCCGCGCTCTCCGCCAAGGCGAGCGCCGGCATCAAGCTGCGCCCGGGCGCCGTGATTCGCATCGCCAAAGATGCCAAGGGCAACTGGGCCATCACGCAAGTGCCGCTGGTGGCCGCCGCCTTCGTCTCGCTGGACGCGGAAACGGGCGCCTACCACGCCATGGTGGGCGGCTTCGACTACAATCTGCAAAAATTCAACCACGTCACGCAAGCCTGGCGCCAGCCCGGTTCGGCCATGAAGCCCTTCGTGTATTCGGCGGCGCTGGAAAAAGGCTTTTCGCCGGCCACCCTGATCAACGACGTGCCCCTGGAAATGCAGGCGGGCGGCAAGGTGTGGGCGCCGCAGAATGACGACTTCAAGTTCGACGGCCCCATCACCATGCGCTACGCGCTGGCGCAATCGAAGAACGTGGCCTCGGTGCGCATCCTGCGCGCGCTGGGCGTGTCGACCACGCACGACTTCCTGGAAAAATTCGGCTTCGATCCAAAGCGCCAGCCCAGCAATCTCACCATGGCGCTGGGTACGGGTTCCGTCACGCCCGTGCAGATGGCGGGCGCCTACGCCCTGTTCGCCAATGGCGGCCACCAGGTGGAGCCCTACCTGATCGACCGCATCGTCGACGCCAGGGGCACGGTATTGATGCAAACCAAGCCGCCTGCGCCGAACGACGACAAGACCCTGGCGCTGGACCCGCGCAACGCCTTCGTGATGGACAGCATGCTGCGCGAAGTGGCTCGCACCGGCACGGGCGCGGCGGCGACGAAAAAACTGGGACGCAGCGACATCGCCGGCAAGACGGGTACCACCAGCGACGCCGTCGACGGCTGGTTCGCCGGCTACGGCGGCGGCATCGTGGCGGTGGCGTGGATGGGCTATGACGAGCCCAAGTCCTTGGGCGGGCGCGAATTTGGTTCCACCCTGGCCATGCCGATCTGGATCGACTACATGCGCACCGCGCTCTCCACGCGCCCGCAAATCACGCGCGCCGTGCCGGCGGGCCTGAGCCAGGTCGATGGTGAGTGGCTGTACGATGAATTCATCGACATGAATGGCGTCAAGACCCTGGACATGGACGTGGAAACGCCGACGGATCCGGCGGCCGTGCCGGAGACGCTGCCCATAGAAACCACGAACTGATCAGTAGGTCGGGTTAGCCGGAACGGCGTAACCCGACATGAGCCGCCGTCCGCGCGTGTCGGATTACGCTACGCCTCGGCGGCCCCGCTAATCCGACCTACGCCGCCCATACTCAAATACCCGCGCACCGTACTGACGACGCTGTCGGCGAAATCGTCGACATTCACCTTCGCCGCGCGGTACTTCCAGCGCTTCACGTACCAATCCTGGAACAGGGCCAGGCAGTGGGCGGCCAGCAAGGTCGGATCGCCCTGCGGCTTCGGCTCGATTTCGGCGATGGTGGCGGCGATCAGGGTCTGTACATACAGTTCCGAATTCTTCGCCATGCTGCGCTGCTCCACCTGCAGCACGCGCGAATCCATGAAGACAAAATAAAACCACGGCTGCAGCACTTCGGACAGGTAGATCGACGAGCGTATCATCGCCTCCAGCCGGTCCAGCGGCGACTTCACGTCGGCAAACAGCAGCGGCAAGGCTTGCGTGGCGTGGCGCACCACGTCCTCGATCATTTCGGCCAGTTGGTCCTTGCTGGTGATGTAGCCATACAGGCCGCCCATCGACAGCCCCGTTTCGCGGCACAGGTCGCGCAAGCTCATGGCACGGAAGCCCACGTCATTGGCCAGGCGGAAGGTGGCGACGAAGATGCGTTCGAGATTTTCCAGCGCCGGCTTGCGGCGTTTGACGCCAATACGTTCCGCGTGGCGGTCAAGAATATATTCCCAGATGTTTTCGCCATTTAAAGGCGTCATCTGCTGAAACTGTTCAAAATTGAAATGGGTCGACAAGTGCATTCCCAAGTAACGGTGTATGAGCAATGTAAGACAGCGCCTGAGCGGCGCTGCAAGACGGCGGGACGGCTGATGCCGGGCCGATTATAGCTCAGGAAAACAACTGTGACCTTTCAAGCATGCAATGGGCACAGACGCAAGGCCAAATTGCCACAGTTATTGCGCTGCATCATGCAATTCACAGCAATTTAAATCCAGCGGTGCTACATTCAAAAAACCGAGCGCTCGCTATATTTAATGCATCGATAGAATGTGCAGCGGCGCACGGCACATCGCTACAGCATCGACATTTCCATACTATTTCAAATAACGGAGACAAAATGAAGACACGCTTTTGGCAACTGCTATCGACCCTCCTGCTCATCCTCGCCATCGTGCCCGGCAGCGCCAGCGCCGCCGGCTACACGCAAACGAAGTACCCGATCGTGCTGGTGCACGGCCTGTTCGGCTTCGACAAGCTCGGCCCCGTCGAATATTTCTATGGCGTGCCCGCCGCCCTGCGCAGCGGCGGCGCGCAAGTGTACGTGACCACCGTGTCGGCCGCCAACAGCACCGAAGTGCGCGGCGAGCAGCTGCTGTCGCAGGTGCGGCAAATCCTCGCCGCCACGGGCGCGGCCAAGGTCAACTTGATCGGCCACAGCCACGGCGGCCCCACGGCCCGCTATGTCGCTTCCGTGCGCCCCGACCTGGTGGCGTCCGTCACCAGCGTGGCCGGCGTCAACAAGGGTTCGAAAGTAGCCGACATCCTCAGCGGCGCCATTCCCAACACCAGCGGCGCGCTGGGCAATGCGCTCGCCTCCCTGATCGGCATTTTGTCGGGTAACAAGGGCTTGCCGCAAAACGCGGGTGCCTCGCTCACCTCCCTGTCCACGGCCGGCTCGCTGGCTTTTAATAGCCGCCACCCGCAAGGCGTGCCCACCTCCGCCTGCGGCGAAGGCGCCTACCAGGTGCAAGGCGTGCATTACTTTTCGTGGAGCGGCGCGCAACCGTACACGAATGTGCTCGACGTGGGCGACCCGCTGCTGGCCGCCATCAGCCTGGCCTTCGGCGGCGTCAAGAACGATGGTCTGGTCAGCAGCTGCTCCAGCCACCTGGGCAAGGTGATCCGCGACGACTACGCCATGAACCACCTCGATGAAGTCAACCAGTTCGTCGGCATCGTCAACCTGTTCGAAACGAACCCCGTCACCGTCTTCCGCCAGCAAGCCAACCGCCTGCAAGGCCTGGGACTGTAAGGAGGCGACGATGCGCACGAACGCGAAATGGATCATCGGCGCCAGCCTGGCGGCCCTGGCCCTGTACCTTGTGCTGCGCCCGGGCGAACCGCCCGCCCCGCCGCCGGAAAAGCCGGAACCGGACCTGTTCGCGTTCGTGCGCTCGATGCAAGGCACGCGGCCCGATGGCAACGTGACGGTGGCCGCCGGCGACAAGCTGGTGGTCGACGCGGAACTGGGCCACCTGTTCGACTACTACCTGGCGGGCCTGGGTGAAAAGCCGCTGGCCGCCATCCGCAGCCAGATCGAGGCGGAACTCGACAAGCGCCTGGCGCCTATCCCCGCCCGCGAAGCGAAGCGCCTGCTGGGCGCGTACCTGGCCTACAAGCAGGCGCTGGCCGGCGCGGAACAAGCCTTGCCGGCGCAAGCCGATGCGGCCCTGGCGGCGCACGCCCGCCTGCAAGCGATGCGCGCCTTGCGCGGCAAATACTTTACGCCCGAGGAAAGCGCGGGCCTGTTCGGCGCCAGCGACGCGTATGACGACGACGCCGTGGCGCGCATGACGATACTCGGCGACGCCACGCTGGACGAGGCGCAGCGCCAGGCGCAACTGGCCGCGCTGGACCAGAAGCTGTCGCCGGCCCAGCGCGATGCGCGCGATGCACCGGCCAGGGTGGCGCAGCTGGATGAATCCGTGAAGGCGCTGCGGGCCCAGGGCGGCGGCGAGAATGAAGTCTACCGCCTGCGCGCCAGCACCTTCACGCCAGCGGCGGCGGCGCGCCTGGCGGAACTGGACCGCGAGGAATCGCGGTGGCAGCAGCGCATCATCGCGTATCAAGCGCAGAAGGCGCAGCAGGCGGGCCTGCCCGGCGGCGCACAGGATGCGGCAGCGCTGCAACAGCTGCGCGACGCCAGTTTCACGCCGGAGGAACAGCGCCGGCTGGGCGCCTACGAATAGCGTTCAAGCCAGCTGCGCCAGCAACTGTGCCAGCAAAGCTGCTGCCGCCATCACGTCCGCCGTGTCGTGCCCCTGTGCGTAGCCGGCATGTACAGGGGCCAGCAAGGCATGCGCGGCGGCGCAGCAGCCTTGCCCCTGCAGCACGGCCGCCAGGCTGGTGGCGCAGCGCAGCTCCCAGCCCGGCGCCTGCTGGCCCCTGGCCAGAAGCAGCGCCTCTTCCAGCTGCGCGCGAACCGCTTCCAGGCCAGCCGCATCGCCTTGCGCCAACGCCCGCCAGCGGTGATGCGCGTCGCGGCGCAGCACTTCCGGTGCGCTCCACGGCGCCTGGCCCGTGCGCGCGCGCCGCAGCGCATGGCTATCGGCGGCGGCGTCGTGCAAGGTGGCCATCAAATCGATCTGTATCGGCCAGCTGCGCACCGAGGGCCAGGGGAACTCCGTTAGCGCCTCGCCCGCATCGAGCAGGCGCTGGTAGGCGGCGCCCCAGGCGCTCCAGTACAGCAGGCCATAGCGGGCCGCATGCTCGCACAGCAGGCAAATCCAGGCATGCGCCTGTCCCCGCTGCCCGCACCACAGGGCGACGGGAATGGCATTGATGGCCAGCGCCACGCACAGCGTGACGCCATTATGTTCGAAGCCCACCGTCACCGCCTCGCGCGCCAGCGCCAGCGCGTCGTCGGGACGGCCCTGCATCCACAGGCAGCGCGCCAGGGTGCCGCGCAGGCAAACCTGGTGGTCGGCCAGCAAGGCATTGTTGAAACCAAGCTGTCCGACGCCCTCGGGGTGCGCCAGCACCATGCGCGCCAGCGCCGCCGACCGCGCGTACCGCCCGCGCAGATACTCGCCCGCCGAGCGCATGCGCGCCAGTACCAGCCGCATCGCCGTGTCATCGCGCGCTGCGCACAGGGCGGCAAGCTCGGCCACGTAATTCTCGGCGCCCTGGAAATCGGCCATCTTCAGGCTGCAGATCCACATGCCGCAAATCGCTTCGGCACGGCGGCTGTCGTCGTCCGTGCGCATGGCCAGCGCATAGCCGCGCTGGAACGAACGCAGCATGGTGCCAGTGACGCCCTGCGTATGCAGCAGCAGGTGCGCCAGCGAGGCGTGCAGCCGCATCTCGCTGTCGGGGTCCTCCAGCGCATGCGTGGCCATGCGCTCGAGCGCCCGCTCGACGCGCACGCGGTATTCATCCATCAGCGACAGCTGATAGAACAGGGTTTGTGCGGCCAAGGTCAGGGCCACGCCCAGCGCCACGTCACCGTCCTCGCCGAAAGCCCAGTCGATGGCGGCGCGCAGGTCATCGACATGGCGGCCGTAGCGCGCGCTCCAGTGCGCCGGCGCCATGCTTTCCCAGTCGGCGGCGATGCGTCCCGCCAGGCCCAGGCAATGGCGCGCATGGCGCAGCAGCACGGCGCCGGCGCCCCCGCTCGCCGACAGCTGCGCGCTAGCGTAGGCGCGCGTGGTGTCGAGCAGCCGGTAATACACGTGCTGGCGGCAAAACTCGATGCTGACCAAGGACTTGGCCGCCAGGTCGGCCAGCGTATCGAACACGTCGCAACCCGCCACGGCGCTGGCCGACTCCAGGCGGAAACGGTTCTTGAACACGCTCAGCGCCTGCAGCACCTGGCGCTCTTGCGCATCGAGCAAGCCGTAGCTCCAGTCCAGGGTGGCGCGCAGGGTCTGGTGGCGCAAGGGCATGTTGCGCGCGCCACGCGTGAGCAGGCGAAAGCGGTCATCGAGCTGGCGGCGCAACTCGTGCAAGCCGAAATGGCCGATGCGCCCGGCCGCCAGCTCCAGCGCCAGCGGGATGCCATCGAGTCGCCGGCAGATATCCACCACCACGGGCACGTCGGCGTCGGCCAGCACGAAAGCATCGTCGACGGCCGCGCAGCGTTCGCAAAACAGCTGCACCGCGGCGAAATGCCGGGCCGCCGCCGCATCGGGCACGGCATCGGCCGGCGGCAATTCCAGCGCGGGCAGGCGCAGCAACTGCTCGCTGGTGATGCGCAACGGCTCACGGCTGGTGGCCAGCACATGCAGCAGCGGTGCGCCCTTGAGCAAGGCATCGGCCAGCGTGGCGGCAGCGCCGATCACGTGTTCGCAGTTATCGAGCACGATCAGCATGTGGCGCTGGCGCAGGTAGGCCAGCAGGACCGGCATGGCGTCGCCGGCCGGCACCGCCACGCCCAGCGCCGTGGCCAGCGCCAGCGGCACCAGGCGGCCCTCGTCCAGCGGCGACAGGTCGACGAAACACACGCCGTCGGCATAGCGGCGCAGCACGCGCGTGGCCAGGACGACGGCAAGGGTGGTCTTGCCGATGCCGCCCGGACCGGCAATGCACAGCAGGCGCAATTGCAGCAGCTGGTTGGCCATCGTTTGCAGCGCCTCGGCGCGGCCCAGCATGCGCGTCAACATGACGGGCAGGTTATGCCGCGGCTCCACGCCCGCCATACCGGGCGCCGGCCGGCCCGTGTGCGCCAGCGGCGCCAGGAAGCCGTAGCCGCGCCCGGGAATGGTGGTGATGTAGCGCTGGCCATCGCGGCCATCGCCGAGCGCCTTGCGCAGCGCCGCCAGGTGCACGCGCAAGGTCGCGTCATCGACCACGGCGTGGGGCCAGACGATGGTCACCAGTTCATGCTTGTCGACGATGTCGCCGGCGCGCTCCAGCAGGGCCAGCAGCAAGTCCATGGCCCTGCTGCCCAGGCGCAGCGCGCGGTCGCCCTCGAACAACAGCCGTTCTAGCGGCAAAAGGCGAAACGGGCCGAATACATAGGCCGGGACGGGACTGTTTATCATTCTTGCATGGGGGAGAAAGTGTTCAGGCATGCGGCTGGCAGTAGCCATATTTTACTGAGCATCCGCGCCACGCCGCATGGCGCCATGTTGCGACGCTGTTACACGGCCGGCCGGCGCGCCAGCGGCCAGCAGCGCGGCCACATCGGCCACGGGCGCCGGGCGGTGCAGGTAGAAGCCTTGCACCTGGGGGCAACCCAGGCGCCGCAGCTGCGCCAGCTGTTCGCCGTTTTCCACGCCCTCGGCCAGCACTTGCAAGCCCAGGCCGCGCGCCATGGCAATCGTCGAGGCGACGATCACAGTGTCGCTGTCACTGCTCCCCAGGTCGGCGATGAAGGAGCGGTCGATCTTGATGGTGTGAATCGGCAGCATCCTGACATGACTCAATCCCGCATGACCGGTGCCATAATCGTCGAGCGAAATGGCCAGGCCCAGCGCGCGCAGGCGGCGCAATACCTGCGTCGCCTGCGCCATGTCGTCGATGCAGCAGCTTTCCGTCACTTCCAGCTCCAGCAGGCCGGCAGGAATGGCGTGGCGCTGCAGGCAGCGCAGCACGAAGTCGGGCAAGTGCGCCTGGCACAGCTGGCTCGCCGAGACATTCACGGCGACAGGCACCAGGGGCAAGCCCGCCGCGCGCCACTGCGCCAGTTGGCGGCAGGCGGCGTCGATGCCCCAATTACCCAGCGCGACGATGGCGTCAGTCTGCTCGGCCAGGCCGATGAAGGCGTTCGGGTAGATCAGGCCATGGCGCGGATGGTCCCAGCGCAGCAGCGCTTCCAGGCCAATCAGACGTAGTTGTGCCGTATCGAACTTGCCCTGGTAGTGGAAGCAGAATTCGCCGTCGACGATGGCGCTGTCCAGGCGCGCCTGCAACTCGCGGCTGCGCACCGATGCCGGTTTATTTCCGCCGCGCCCATCCCGCACCTGGCGCCGCGCCCGCCACAGCGCGACGCAGCAGAGCCAGAACCTTGCCAGGCGCGCCACTAGGCCAGCAGGCGCGGCACGGCCGGCGCGCTGCCGCGTGGCAAGGTGCGCGCCGGCCCCTGCTGCAAGCGAAATACGCTGACCACCTGCAGCAGCTTCGCCGCCTCGCCTTCCAGTGATTGCGATGCGGCCGCCGCTTCCTCCACCAGGGCGGCATTCTGCTGCGTCACTTCATCCATCTGCAGCACCGCCTGGCTGACCTGGCCGATACCCGTGCTTTGCTCGGCGCTGGCGGCCGTGATGTCGGCCACCATCTGGCTCACGCGCCCCACGGCCGCCACCACTTCCTGCATGGTGGCGCCGGCCTGCGCGACAAGGGCCGCACCCGCATCGACCTGCAAGGTGGAATTGGCGATCAGGGCGCGGATATCGCGCGCCGCCGCCGCGCTGCGCTGCGCGAGGTTGCGCACTTCCGTCGCCACGACGGCAAAGCCGCGACCCTGCTCGCCCGCGCGCGCCGCTTCCACGGCCGCGTTCAGGGCCAGGATATTCGTCTGGAAGGCCAGCATGTCGATCACGCCGATGATGTCGGCGATCTGCGCCGAGGAAGCGCTGATGGCGTCCATGGTGTGAATGACCTGCCCCACGGCTTGCCCGCCGGCGCCGGCGATATTCGCCGCCTCGATGGCCAGCACGCTGGCATGGCGTGCATTGTCCGCGTTCTGCTGCACGGTGGAGCTCAGTTCCTCCATCGCCGACGCGGTCTGTTCGAGCGCGCTGGCCTGCTCCTCGGTGCGCGACGACAGGTCGATATTGCCGGCCGCGATCTGCGACGAGGCCGTGGCAATGGTGTCCGTGCCGCCGCGCACCTGCCGCACGATCTCGAGCAGGTTGCCGTTCATGATGCACAGCGCGTCGAGCAGCTTGCCCGTTTCATCGCCGCCATGGCGGCCGAAGGTCGATGTCAGGTCGCCGGCGGCCACGGTCTGCGCCACGCTCAAGGCATAGTGCAGGGGCGTGACGATGCTGCGCGTGACCAGCCAGGCCGTAACGAGCGAGAAGAGCACGGCCAGCGCGCTCAGCGCCAGCAACATGTTGCGCGCCGTGGCGTATTCCGCGTCCACCTGGGCACCGGCCTGCTCCATCAGCTCATGCTGGTGCGCGATGAGGCTTTCCAGCGCCGCCATGTAGCGCAGCTGGTCTCCGCGCACGGTGCCGAGCAGCAAACTGGCCGCTGCGTCGCGCGCGCCCTCTTGCAGCAGGGCCAGTACCTTGTCGCGCCCGCCGTTGAAGGCGGCGCCCGCCTGCTTCACGGCCACCATCAGCTGGCGGCCCTGCGGCGACAGCACCACCTTTTCCAGCTGCGCCAGTTCCTTTTCCGTTTCGGCGCCCGCGCGGGCGATGCGGGCGCGTTCCTGCGCCAACTGCTGCGGCTCGCTCATCAAGAGCAGATTGCGCGAGGAGCGCGCGATGATGTTGACATTCTTGATGATGTCGTTGGCCAGCACGGTTTTCGGATATTTATCATCGATCACGTCGCGCATGCGCAGTTCCAGGCTCGACAAGCGCAGCACGCCCAGCACGGCAGTCGCCAGCAACAGCAAGGTCAACAACGCAAAGGAGCAGCGCAGACGCGTGCCGATTTTCATATTTGCCATCTATTCGCATCCTTCAGTGTGGTGCATCGGTCATCGCGCCGGACTCGCCTGCAAGGCTGACGGCAATGGCTGCCGCCTGCCACGTATGGCCGGACGCAACAGGCGAAGGGGGCAGCCGGGATGTGGCCGAGGCGGGAACAAGGGGTGGTACGGCAAGCAGTGTGAGTTATCTCACAAGCAATGTCGCGTTAAGTTTTGAAAAGATTTGCTTAGATGGCAAAACAGCTATTTATATAACCCTATTCTTTTAGTAAGCAGTCACCGCAGTGCGCGCCTGGGTACGCATGTAAAAACGGCCGCACAAGGCGGCCGTCCGGTAGCGCATGCTGGCGCCGTCACGCCATCAGAACACTTCCCACTCGTCGTCGCGCGGCGTGCTGTGGCGCGAGGACGGCACGGCGTGCAGGGCCGGGCGTCCCGCGGCAGGTCGCGATGGCGGACGCGGTGCCGGACGCTTCGGCGCGGCGCGGGCCATCACGGCGCGCGGCGCGGGCGGCTTTGCGTTCGCGTTTGCGCGCGTGGCAGGCACCTGTGCGCCAGCGAGCTTGAAGACGCTGACCACCCCGGCCAGCTGGCCCGATTGCTCCTGCAGCGATTCGGCCGCGGCGGCCGCCTCTTCCACCAGGGCCGCATTTTGCTGCGTCACCTGGTCCATCTGGCCGATGGCCTGGTTGATCTGGTCGATGCCCGAGCTCTGCTCCTGCGTGGCCAGGCTGATTTCCGCCATGATGTCCGTCACGCGCTGCACGCTGGAGACGATTTCGGCCATCGTGCTGCCCGCCTCGGCCACCAGCTTGCTGCCCGCATCGACCGCCACCACGGAGTCGCCGATCAGGGTCTTGATTTCTTTCGCTGCGCCAGCGGATCTTTGGGCCAGATTACGCACTTCCGTCGCCACCACGGCAAAGCCGCGTCCCTGCTCGCCCGCGCGCGCCGCTTCCACGGCCGCGTTCAGAGCCAGGATATTCGTCTGGAAAGCGATGCCGTCGATGACGGAAATGATGTCGACGATCTTGCGCGAGGAATCGTTGATGGCGTCCATGGTCTGGACCACCTTGCCCACCACCTCACCGCCCTTGACGGCGACGCCGGAAGCACTCAGCGCCAGCTGGTTGGCCTGCTGGGCGTTGTCGGCGTTCTGCCGCACGGTGGCGGTCAGCTCCTCCATCGACGATGCCGTCTCTTCCAGCGAACTGGCCTGCTCTTCCGTGCGCGAGGACAGGTCCAGGTTGCCGCTGGCAATTTCCGACGACGCCGTGGCGATCGTTTCGGTGCCGCTGCGCACCTGGCCGACGATGTTGACCAGGCTGGAATTCATGTCTTTCAGCGCCTGCAGCAGCTGGCCCGTCTCTTCCGTCGTATGCACCTCGATCTGGCTGGTCAGGTCTCCCGAAGCCACCGTTTGCGCCACTTTCACGGCCGCATTGATCGGCTGCGTGATGGCGCGCGTGATGTAGGCGGCGCAGCCCATGCCCAGCGCCGCAGCCAGCAAGCCAAGGATGAGCATCAGGCTTTCCGAACGCACCACGGCAGCGCTGCCATCCTTGACACTGGCGTCGGCCACGCCGTTATTGAGCTTGATGATCTCGTTGAGCGTGCCTTCGGCCTTGCCGAACAGCGCGCGCGAATTCTGGTACTGCTGGTAGAACGCCACGAACAGGGTCTTTTGCTGCGGCTCGTCGCGGTTGTCGGCCAGCTGGCGCAGGATGGCGCGCACCTTGTCGTCATCGCCCTTCCAGGCGGCCCACTCCTCCAGGAAACGCTTCCACAGCACGGCTTCCTCCGGCGTTTGCGGCAGCGGCTCGTACAGCTTGCGGCCCGCCTCGATATTGCTCCAGGCCTTGGTGCGCAGCTGCAGCGCTTCCGCGAACTTGTCTTGTGCCTGGTAATTGTTTTCATAGATGGCGGCCGTCAGGGTGGCGGCAGCGACGGCCGTCTGGCCCTCGCTCATCATCATCAGCCCCTGGATCGACGGCAGGCGCACCACACCGACCTCATTGACGGCGTTGCCCACGGAGGCGATGCCCGTGTAACCGCAGATGCCCACCACCAGCAAGGCCGCCATCATCACGGCGACGAGGGTCGCCAACTTCCATTTGATCAGTAAATTCTTAAACATGGCTAGGTCCTTTATTAGTCAAAACTGCTGCTGGCAAGGTTGAGGCTGGCATGTTCGGGTAGAACGGCTGACACTTGTATAAAGGTGGCGGGGTTGGGGCGTACGCTTCGTTACAATTGGCGAGAATTCATAATTGCAAGCATAGAGGAAAAATATGTTTCTAGCTGATACATACTTGATACAAAACAAGATTTATTTCTTTACTGTGGCGCGTGTTGCACAGCGGACAAAAAAAATGGCCTGGCGCCCCGCTTTGGTGCAGAAAATCGCCGCGTGCCACTATTGGCTGCGCAGTTGATAGTCGTATAAGATGAGCAACAAGCAAACAACAGGCAGACCATGGCATATCCTATCGAACACAAACTGGTGATCGGGGTCGCTTCCAGCGCCCTGTTCGACCTGGCCGAATCGCACCAGGTCTACCTCGACAACGGCCCCGAGGAATATCGCAAGTACCAGGAAACGCATATCGACACGGTCTTGCCGCGCGGCGTGGCCTTTCCCTTCATCCGCCGCTTCCTGAACATCAACAAACACTATCCGCGCCAGTCGCCCGTGGAAGTGGTGCTGTTTTCACGCAATTCGCCGGAAACGGGTTTGCGCGTGATGCACTCGATCGCCCACTACGGCCTGGATATTTCGCGCGCCGCCTTCATGACGGGCAAGTCGCCCTACCCCTACCTGCCGGCCTTCAACGCCTCGCTGTTCCTCAGCGCGAATGAAGGCGACGTGCGCAGCGCGCTGGCCTGCAACTATCCGGCCGGCCTGGTGCTGCCGTCGCGCACGGAAGACGACGAGAACGACGAAGAACTGCGCGTGGCCTTCGATTTCGACGGCGTGATCGCCGACGACGAAGCGGAAACCGTGTTCAAGCGCAACAATGACGTCGATGAATTCCACGCCCATGAGACCCTGAACGTGGGCACGCCGCACCGCCCCGGCCCCCTGGCCGACCTGTTCCAGAAGCTGGCCACCATGCAGCGCCTGGAAGAAAAGGCGCAGCGGCGCGACCCCGGCTACAAGAAGATCTTGCGCATCGCCATCATCACGGCGCGCAACGCGCCCTCGCACGAGCGCGTGGTGACGACCCTGAAAAGCTGGGGCGTGGCGGCCGACGAGACGTTTTTCCTGGGCGGCATGGACAAGTCGCGCGTGCTGGCCGTATTCAAGCCGCATATCTTCTTCGACGACCAGCTGAGCCACCTGAAATCGGCGGGCGGCACCATCCCGATGGTGCATGTACCGTTCGGTATTGCAAATATCCGTGCGGGCGATGGTCTATAATCTCGCCTGTCGGCGCCGTCACTGGCGGCGCTGCGCGCACCACAGCTGTCCCATTCAACTGCCTCTGCCACTAGTGTCATCGCCTGCATGTCCTTAGACTTAACAAAAGCCCTCCCCAAGCCCGGCAACCGCTATGCGCTGCCCGCCCTGTATGGTTCATCCGACGCCTATGCCCTGGCGCTGGCCGCTTTGGCCTTGAAAGCGCGGGGCCAGATGCTGGCCGTGGTGGTGGCGCAAGCCAGCGACGGCCAGCGCCTGCTCGATGAAATCCCGTGGTTCGGCGGCAAGGAACTGCGCTGCCATCTGCTGCCGGACTGGGAAACCCTGCCCTACGACGCCTTTTCGCCGCACCAGGACCTGGTCTCCGAGCGCCTGGCCACCTTGCATGAAATCCAGACGCGCCAGTGCGACGTGCTGATCGTGCCGGCCACCACGGCGCTGGTGCGCCTGGCGCCGCCGTCGTTCCTCGCTGCCTACACCTTCTTCTTCAAGAAGGGCGAAAAGCTCGACGAAGCGCGCCTGAAGTCGCAGCTGACCCTGGCCGGCTACAGTCATGTGTCGCAAGTGATGTCGCCCGGCGAATACTCGGTGCGCGGCGGCCTGCTCGACCTGTTCCCCATGGGGTCAAGCCTGCCCTACCGCCTGGACCTGTTCGGCGACACCATCGAGACCATCCGCACGTTTGACGCCGACACCCAGCGCTCGCTGTATCCCGTGCACGAAGTGCGGCTGCTGCCGGGGCGCGAATTTCCCATGGACGAAGCGGCGCGCACCACCTTCCGCAACCGCTGGCGCGAACAGTTCGAGGGCGACCCGTCGCGCTCGGTGGTCTACAAGGACATCAGCAGCGGCATCGCCTCGGCCGGCATCGAATATTATTTACCCCTGTTCTTCGAGCAGACGGCCACCCTGTTCGACTACCTGCCGCCCGACGCTTCGCTGGCCCTGGTGGGCGAGATCGACTCTGCCATCGGGCGCTTCTGGACCGATACCCAGTCGCGCTACCGCTTTTTGAAGGCCGACCGCGAGCGGCCGATTTTGCCGCCCGAATCGCTGTTCCTGTCCGACGAGCAGTTCTTCGGCCTGGCCAAGCCCTACCCGCGCCTGGCGATTGCGAAATCGAACGACGCGCTGGCCTCCGAACTGTCGGCGCCCGTGCCGAACATCGCCGTCAACCGCCGCGCCGACGACCCGCTGGCCAATCTGCGCAGCTATCTGCTGCAATCGGGCCGCCGCGTGATGATCTGCGCCGAATCGAACGGCCGCCGCGAAACCTTGCAGCAGTACTTCACCGAATACGATCTGCACCTGACGCCGGTGGAAGGCAGCGATGGTTTTTTGCAGTCCGACGCCAAGCTGATGCTGGGCGTGGCGCCGCTGCATGCGGGCTTCGAGCTGTTCACGCCGGACGGCAATCTCGCCTTCATCACGGAAACCGAGCTGTATGCCGGCTCCGGCCGCCGCGTCGGCACCAAGAAGCAGGAAGGCGTGACGCAGGTCGAATCGATGGTGCGCGACCTGTCGGAACTGAAAATCGGCGACCCGGTGGTGCACATCAACCACGGCATCGGGCGCTACATGGGCCTGACCAGCATGGACCTTGGCGAAGGCGAGACGGAATTCCTGCACCTCGAATACGCCAAGGACACCAAGCTGTACGTGCCGGTGTCGCAGCTGCATGTGATCTCGCGCTATTCGGGCGCGTCGCCGGAAGACGCACCGCTGCACTCGCTCGGCTCGGGCCAGTGGGAAAAAGCGAAAAAGCGCGCGGCCGAACAGGTGCGCGACACGGCCGCCGAACTGCTCAACCTGTATGCGCGCCGCGCGCTGCGCCAGGGCCACTCGTTCGAGTTCTCGTCGCACGACTACCAGCGCTTCGCCGACAGCTTCGGCTTCGACGAGACGCCGGACCAGGCCGAGGCTATCCGCAACGTCATCAAGGACATGACCTCGGGCAAACCGATGGATCGCCTGGTGTGCGGCGACGTCGGCTTCGGCAAGACGGAAGTGGCCCTGCGCGCGGCCTTCATCGCCGTGATGGGCGGCAAGCAGGTAGCGATCCTGGCGCCCACCACCCTGCTGGCCGAGCAGCATGCGCAAACCTTCGCCGACCGCTTCGCCGACTGGCCCGTGCGCATCGCGGAATTGTCGCGCTTCCGCAGCGGCAAGGAGATCACGCAGGCGTTCAAGGGCATGGCCGACGGCACCATCGACATCGTCATCGGCACGCACAAGCTGCTGTCCGATGACGTGAAGTTTACCCGTTTGGGCCTGGTCATCATCGACGAGGAACACAGGTTCGGCGTGCGCCAGAAGGAAGCATTGAAAGCCTTGCGCGCGGAAGTGGACGTGCTGACCCTGACGGCCACGCCGATCCCGCGTACCCTGGGCATGGCGCTGGAAGGCTTGCGCGACTTTTCCATCATCGCCACGGCGCCGCAAAAGCGCCTGGCCATCAAGACTTTTGTCCGCAGCGAAGGCGAAGCGATCATCCGCGAAGCGTGCCTGCGCGAACTCAAACGCGGCGGCCAGATCTACTTCCTGCACAACGAGGTGGAAACCATCCAGAACCGCCTGGCCATGCTGACGGAACTGCTACCCGAGGCGCGCATCGCCGTGGCGCACGGCCAGATGCACGAGCGCGACCTGGAAAAGGTCATGCGCGACTTCGTCGCCCAGCGTTTCAATATTTTGCTGTGCACGACGATCATCGAAACGGGTATCGACGTGCCGACGGCGAACACCATCATCATGCACCGCGCCGACAAGTTCGGCCTGGCGCAGCTGCACCAGCTGCGCGGCCGCGTGGGCCGTTCGCATCACCAGGCCTACGCCTACCTGCTGGTGCACGACGTGCAGGGCCTGACAAAACTGGCGCAACGCCGCCTGGACGCCATCCAGCAGATGGAAGAACTGGGCAGCGGCTTTTACCTGGCCATGCACGACCTGGAAATCCGCGGCGCCGGCGAGGTGCTGGGCGAGAGCCAGTCGGGCGAGATGACGGAAATCGGCTTCCAGCTGTATTCGGACATGCTGCACGAAGCCGTGCGCTCGCTGAAGGCCGGCAAGGAGCCGGACCTGGCCGCGCCGCTGGCCTCGACCACCGAGATCAACCTGCACGTGCCGGCCCTGCTGCCAGCCGATTTTTGCGGCGACGTGCACGAACGCCTGTCGATCTACAAGCGCCTGGCCAACTGCGCCACGCCAGAGAAAATCGACGATATCCAGGAAGAGCTGATCGACCGCTTCGGCAAGCTGCCCGATCCCGTGAAAGCGCTGATCGAGACGCACCGCCTGCGCATCGCGGCGAAAACCGTGGGCATCGTCAAGATCGATGTGCATGGCGAGGCGGCCACCTTGCAATTCATGGCCAAGCCCCCCATCGACCCGATGCGCATCATCGAGCTGATCCAGAAGAACCGCCATATCAAGCTGCATGGCCAGGACAAGCTGAAAATCACGGCCGCCATGCCGGACCTGGCCGCGCGCGTGACGCAGATCAAGACCACCATCAAGCAATTGACGGTGTAGACCATTTCGACCATTTATGCAGGATAGCCCCATGACCAACACGACTTCCATCACCATGAACCTGATCCTGCAGGGCCTGGACGGCGACAGCGCCCGCCTCGATCGCATCGCCGCGCTGGCCGCGCCCACGTCCGTCACGCGCCTGGGGCCGAACGCCGTGCGCTGCGAGCAGATCGCCTATTCGCCCGCGCTGCGCCCCACCATCGAAGTGGCGGCCCAGGCGGCCCAGCTGGACGCCACCTACATGATGGGCCAGCGCGAACTCAGCGAATTCAAGCTCGTGGCGATGGATATGGATTCGACCCTGATCACCATCGAGTGCATCGATGAAATCGCCGACATGCAGGGCCTCAAGCCGCAAGTGGCGGCCATCACGGAAGCGGCCATGCGCGGCGAGCTCGATTTTGCGGCCAGCCTGAAGCAGCGCGTGGCCCTGCTCGAAGGTCTGGACGCGTCGGCCCTGCAGCGCGTCTACGACGAACGTTTAAAACTGTCGCCGGGCGCGGAAGCCATGCTGGCGGCCGTGCAGAAGGCCGGCCTGAAAACCCTGCTGGTGTCGGGCGGCTTCACCTTCTTCACCGAGCGCCTGAAGGAACGCCTGGGCCTCGATTACACGCATGCGAATGAGCTGGAAATCGTCGACGGCAAGCTGACGGGCCGGGTTTTGGGCGGCATCGTCGACGCCGAGGAAAAGCAGCGCACGGTGGAGCGCGTGTGCGCGCAGATGGGCATTAAGCCAGCGCAAGCCATCGTCATGGGCGACGGCGCCAACGACTTGAAAATGATGGGCATCGCCGGCCTGTCGGTGGCCTTCCGCGCCAAGCCCGTGGTGCGTTCGCAAGCCGATGTGGCGCTGAACTTCGTGGGACTCGATGGCTTGCTGAACGTATTGACCTGACTTGGCGCTATCTGGCGGACGGTGCGCGCACGATGGCATAAGTTTGCTATATTGCAAACTTGTGACTACCAAGCTTGCCCATCGTGAAAGAACACCGTATGCCGCCATCGCTGCCAGAAGAGATACAACGCCACCTGGATGTGTTCGTCGCCGCCGCGCAAACGGCCTTCGGTGCTGACCTTGCCGCCGCCGTGCTGTTTGGCTCGGCCGCGGACGGCCAGTTGCGCGCCACCTCCGACGTCAACCTGCTGTTGCTGCTCAAGCGCTTTACGCCGCAAGCGGCCGATGCGCTGCGCGGGCCCTTGCGCCTGGCGCACGCCGCCATCGATTTGCAGGTGATGTTCCTGCTCGAGAGCGAGTTGCCGCAGGCCGCCGACGCCTTCGCCGTCAAGTTCGCCGACATCATCGCGCGCCATCGAGTGCTGCTGGGCGTTGATCCTTTCGCCAGCCTGCACACCAGCCGCGATGCCGTACTGCGCCGGCTGCGGCAAGTGCTGCTGAACCAGCAGGTGCGCATGCGCGAACGGTATATGCTATTGAGCCTGAACGAAGAACAGCTGGCCGGGGCCATCGCCGACGCGGCCGGCCCCCTGCGCTCGGCCGCCGCGTCGCTGGCGCAGCTGGAGGGCAAGTCCGCGCAGTCCGGCAAGCAGGCGCTCGAAGCGTTTGTCGACCAGCTGGGCGAGCCGGCCCTGCACACGGCCCTGCAAGCCATGTCGGCAGCGCGCGAAACGGCGCGCCTGGCGCCGGGGCAGGCCCTGCCCGCCTTCACCAGCCTGATGGCCATTACCGAACGCTTGCGCGAACACGCGGAGACCATGCGGTGAACGGCGTCAATCCGTTCGACTGGAGCGGGCCCTGGTTCCTGCTGGCCTACCTGATCTTCGGCCTGCTCGTGTACTACCTCGCGCGCGAGCTGCTGATCCGCCAGGAATTGCGCAATCCGCACGCCCAGCTGTCGCTGGCCGATGACCCTTACCGCATCGCCTTCCTGCGCGGCGGCGCCCTCGAAGCCGTGAAAATCGCCGCCATCGTGCTGGTCGACCGCGGCTTGCTGCGCGCCGATGGCCCGCTGCTGGAAACGGCCAACGCCGACAGCCTGCGCTTCGCCAGCCATGACATCGAACGCGACGTGCTACGGCTGTACCTGGGCCGCCAGGGCCACAGCAAGGAACTGGCCGCGCAGGCGGACATGCTGCCATCGTGCCGCGCCTACCAGGACAGCTTGACGCAGCAGGAATTGCTGCTCGGCCCGCCGCTGCTGCGCCGGCGCGAACGCATCACCTGGCCCGCGCACTGGCTGCTGCTGACGGTGGCCGGCGTCAAGGCCGTCATCGCCATCAGCCGCCAGCACTACAACCTGCTGTTCCTGGCGCTGCTGCTGGCGGTATTCCTGCTCATGCTGCGCGGCTTGCGCACCCAGGCGATCAGCTGGAGCGCGCAGCGGCTGCTGACCGACCTGCGCATGCTGTTTGGCCGCCTGAACATGCGCTCGTCGCGCCTGAACGCAGGCAGCAGCAGCGCCGACATGGCCCTGCTGGCCGCCATCTTCGGCCTCGGCGCCCTGCCCCTGTCCGTGTACGCGTATGTCGCCGAGCTGTACCCGGTGCCCCGGCACAGCAGCGACTCCTCGTCCGGCAGCACGGGCGACTCGTCATCGGGCGGCGGTGATGGCGGCGGCAGCGGCTGTGGCGGTTGCGGCGGTGGCGGCGGCTGTGGCAGTTAGCCAGGAAACCGCGCGCGACCGCGTCGGCCTGGGCTGGCGCGGCGAACTGGCTGCCGGCATCCTGTCCAACCTGGCGCACATCGATGTGCTGGAAGTGATCGCCGACGATTATTACCACGCCCCGCGCGCCGGCATCGCCGCCCTGTGCAGCCTGGCGCGCCAGGTGCCGGTGAGCCTGCACGGCGTCGGCATGGGGCTGGCCTCGACGATTCCCGCCGACCCGCGCCGCCTGCATGCGATGGCGCGCCTGATGAAGACGGTGCAGGCGGAGTCGTGGTCAGAGCACCTGAGTTTCGTGCGCGCCGGCGGCGTGGAAATCGGCCACCTGGCGGCGCCGCCGCGCACACCGCTCAGCGCCGCCGGCGCGATCGCCAATATCGCGCTGGCCACGCGCATCGTCGGCAGCGCGCCACTGATGGAAAACATCGCCACCCTGGTCCAGCCTCCCGCCAGCACCCTGGACGAAGCCGCATGGCTGACGCAGATTATCCACGGCGCGCACGTGCCGCTGCTGCTGGACCTGCACAACCTGTATGCGAATGCCGTCAATGCTGGCGAGGCGCCGGAGCAATTGCTGCTGCGCCTGCCCCTGGACCGGGTCGGCGCCGTGCACCTGAGCGGCGGCCACTGGATAGCCGCGCCGGGCGGTGGCCAGCGCTTGCTGGACGACCATCTGCACGACGTGCCGCCCGCCGTCTTCGAGCTATTGACCCAGCTGGCGCGCCTGGCACCGCAACCCTTGACGGTGATCGTCGAACGCGACGGCAATTACCCGTCGTTCGAGCATGTGCTGGGCCAACTGGAGCTGGCGCGCGCTGCCTTGCGCGCGGGGCGCAGCGCATGAGCTCTCCCGCACTCGAGATCTTTCTGGCCAGGCTGTACACGGACGAGGCCCTGCGTGCCGCCTTCCTGCTGGAACCCCGTGCGCAAGCCTTGCAGCACGGCTTGTCGCCGCAGGAAGCGGAGGCGATGGCGGCCATGGATCGCGTCGGC
This sequence comes from Janthinobacterium sp. SUN073, assembly GCF_030397665.1. GTDB lineage: Bacteria > Pseudomonadota > Gammaproteobacteria > Burkholderiales > Burkholderiaceae_D > Janthinobacterium. The sequence continues at coordinate 61,339 of NZ_JAPUBT010000005.1, forward strand.
CTGCAGATGGCGGCGGCCAGCTATCGCAGCAAACGGGCCGGGCGCGCCGCACATGGCCCCCGGGCCTCGCCGGCGCAGCGCTGGTGGCGCCGGCTTCTGGCTGCCTGGACCTGACAGCCTACAGCTGCCACAGACGCAGCGGCAGCAAGCCCCACCAGGCCAGCACCAGAAGCAATTGCAGCGCCGCCAGCAAGGCGATCCAATCCCATTTCACCCACGAACCCGCCTCGGCTGCCGTGCCACGGCTGCGCCAGCAGCGCGCCAGGCCAAACGCCATGGACAGCGGCAATGCGCCCGTGACCAGCGCCAGCAGCACGCTGGCCACGGTGACATCGCCCAGGCGCAGGTAAGACTGAAAATAGAAAAACGGCAGCGGCAAGAGCAGCGCCAGCTGCGACAGCAGGGGCGCGAACAGATGGTCGCCCCGCGCCAGGCGGCGCAGCGCGGCGCGCCAGACACCCACCACCAGCACATACAGCAAGCCCGCCATGCCCAGCGCCAGGCTGCCCCACAAGACCAGCATGCGCAGCATCGATACCCGCTCATAGCTGCGCAAGCCGTCGCTGAGGATATGCTTGCCATCCTCCTGCAGCAGCACGTGCGATGGCGTGCTGCGGTCGCTGGCGCGGAACAGCAAGCCGCCCACCGGTTCCAGTTCCTTCGGCTCGCCCTGGAACGGGATCAGGAACAGCGACTCGCCATCCCATTTCAGACGCGTAAAGCCGAAGACGGCATCGACCCAGGCCATGCTGGCCATGGGGCTGGGTGACGGCACATACACGCCCTGCCAGTTTTCCACCGTGGGCGCGGGCGTGCCCTGCGGCGCTGGCGCGCGCAGCGGCAGCTCCAGGTCGCGCAGCAGCAGGCGGTTGAAGCGTTCATAGTCGGCTGCCTCCGCATCCGTATTGAAGGCCACGAAGAAGGCGCTGTCCTGCTCCGGGTAGATGCACAGCATGGCGCGAAAACCCACGGCCGTGCCAGGGTGGCAGGCGCCCACCACATTGTGGCGGTCGCGCACGGCAAGGGCCAGGCCGTGCCCCGTTGCCAGGCCCGCCTGCGCCGCATCCGTGCCAGCCGGTTCGGACAAGGCGCCCATCAGCGCCGGGTCGATGAAGCGCTGGTCCTGCAGCTTGCCGTCGCCCATCAGGAATTGCGCCAGCTTGCCCATGTCGGCCGCGGTGGTGGTAAATTGCGCGGCCGGACGCAGGTACTGCGGCACGGCCGCTTGCGCCACGCCATGCTCGAAGTGGCCCATGGCCAGGCGCGGATCAGCCCGCGCGCCCGTCTGCGTGACGAAAGTAAACGTGCTGTCCGCCATGCCCAGCGGCTGCAGCAGCTGCGCATTGAGGTAGCGCTCATACGGCTGGCCCGTCACCTTCTCGATCACCATGCCCAGCAAGCCATAAGCCATGTTCGAATACGCATAGCGGCTGCCGGGCCGCGCGCGCACGCGCAGCAGATTGCGTCCGCCGTCAAAAGCGGCCGCCAGCGGCGTCTGCGGCGCCGGATTCATGCTGAACGCCTGCCAGAAGCGCACATTGTCGAGGCCGGACGTGTGCGCCAGCAGGTGGCGGATGCGCACGGGGTCGCTGGTCTGCCACGGGTTGTTCAGCGCCAGTTCCGGCAGCACCTGCTGCACGGGCGTGTCGAGTGTGAGCCGGTCTTCGCTGACCAGGCGCAAGACGCCCAGCGCCAGCGCCACCTTGCCCACGGAACCCACTTGCACGCGCGTGTCCGCCTGCATGGGTAGGTGCTTGGCGGCATCGCGCTGGCCCGACGCGCCGACTTTGACTGTGCCATCGGGCAAGACTTCGCTCCAGACGGCGCCCGCCAGGCCCTCTTCCTTCAAGCCGGCGGCAAACTCCGCCTCCAGCGCAGGCGCGGCGGCATGGGCCGCCGTGGCGCACAGCAGCAAGGCCGGCACGGCGCGCCGCAGCCATGACCCGGCGCGCGCGGTCCAGGTGGGATGTGGATGTGCTTTCAACAATGTATTTCGCCTTTTTCCATGGATTGCGCTCCCGTTCAACAGAGCTTGTTACAATAAAAACCTGAGCAAACAATCAAGCGGGAGCCTGCATGTCACAAGATATTATTTTGGATACCCCACTCCGGCAGACCAAGAACCTGGCCTGGTGGTTGTACCTGATACATGGCGCCAGCTTCGTGTTTTCGCTGGGCGCGTTTTCCTTCATTCCGCTCATCATCAATTATGTGAAGCGGGACGAGGCGGCCGGGACCTTCGTGTACAGCCATCACAGCTGGATGATCCGTTCCTTCTGGTGGTATGTGGCCTGGATCGTCGTCGGCGCCGTGCTATGGATGACCATCATCGGCATTCCGCTGGCGTTCGTCGTGTGGGGCGTGGCCTGGCTGTGGAAAGCCTACCGCTTGCTGCGCGGCTTCCTCGACCTGAACAACAACACCCCCGTCCCCCTGTAAAAGGTGCTTCGCGGCAAGCCAATGGCTTGCCGCTGCCTACATCGCCGCGAACGCCCGTTCGATATCGGCGATCAGATCCTGCGGATCTTCCAGCCCCACGTTCAGGCGCACCAGCTGGCCCGGCAACTGCCAGCCCTTGCGCATGGCGGCGATGCGGTACGGCATCACCAGGCTGTTCGCGCCGCCCCAGCTGTAGCCTATCTTGAACAACTGCAAGGCGTCGACGAAACGGTCCGTCTGCTGCTCCGTGTAGCGGGCATCGAACAGCACGGAAAACAGGCCGCCCGCGCCCGTGAAATCGCGCTGCCAGATGGCGTGACCGGGACAATCGGCGAAGGACGGATGCAGCACCGTGGCGATCTCGCTTCTTCCCTTGAGCCAGGCGGCCACCGTGCGCGCGCCCGCATCGTGCGCGTCGAAGCGCAGCTTCATGGTGGGCAAGCCGCGCAGCACCAGGTAGGCGTCATCGGCGCCCACGCCCATGCCGAGGCGCATGTGCGCCAGCGCCAGGCGCTCGTGCAGCGCCCGCTCGCGCGTAATGAGCGCGCCCATCAGCACGTCCGAGCCGCCCGACTGGTATTTCGTCAGCGCCTGCATGATGATGTCCACCCCCAGCTCAAAGCCGCGCAGGGCCAGGCCGGCCGACCAGGTGTTGTCCAGGGCCACCAGCACGCCGCGCGCATGGGCGGCCGCGCAGATGGCGGGCAAATCCGGCACTTCCATGGTCACGGAACCCGGCGCTTCCGTCCAGATGAGCTTGGTATTTTCCTGGATCAGGGCGGCGATGCCGGCGCCGATCAGCGGGTCGTAATAGCGGGCCGTGATGCCGAAATCCTGCGCCAGCCAGCGTCCCAGTTCGCGGTTCGGGTTGTAGATGTTTTCCGGCAATAAAGCGTCATCGCCCGTTTTCAGCAGGGCAAAGTCCGCCATGGCGATGGCCGCCAGGCCCGACGGCGCCAGCAGGCAGTACTTGCCCCCTTCGATCTCGGCCAGCCGCGCTTCCAGGGTGAACGTGGTGGGCGTGCCGTGCAAGCCGTAGGTGTAGGCGTTCTTCTCTTTCCAGTCGCCCGAGCGCATGGCCGCCACGTCCTTGAACAGCACGGTCGATGCGTGATGGATGGCGTTGGGAAAGGCGGCAAAGCCTTGCGGCGCCTGGTAATCGCTGTGGATCAGCGCCGTCTGGGGGGATTTGATTGTGGTCATGGCGTCGGGAAATAAAAAAAAGCGGATCAGCAATTGCTGGTCCGCCTTGATTGTAAGGGCTTTCGGCCCCGTACGCCGTACGACTGTTACACCTGCTTACTCGGCGGCGCCCCACAGGTCGTGCGCGTCCGCTGAAGTAATTTTTACATCAAAGAACTGGCCCACGGCCAGCTTGCGGTGCGGCTCGAACGGCGGTTTTACGTACACGACGCCATCGATTTCCGGCGCGTCGGCGGACGAGCGGCCCACGCCGCCGGAGCGGGTGACTTCATCGATGAGCACGCGCACGGTCTTGCCGACCTTGGCTTGCAGGCGTTTCTTGGAAATTTCTTCCTGCAGCAGCATCACGCGGCCACGGCGCTCTTCGCGCAGCTCTTCCGGCACGGGATTTTCGATCGCATTGGCCGTCGCGCCTTCGACGGGCGAATAGGCGAAGCAGCCCAGACGGTCGATCTGCGCTTCCTTGAGGAAGTCCAGCAAGTACTCGAATTCCGCTTCCGTTTCACCAGGGAAACCGGCGATGAAGGTCGAGCGGATGGTCAGGTCCGGGTTGATGGCGCGCCAGGCCTGGATGCGGTCGAGGTTTTTCTCGCCGCTGGCCGGGCGCTTCATGCGTTTGAGCACGTCAGGGTGCGCATGCTGCATCGGAATGTCGAGGTAGGGCAGGATGTGGCCGCCGCTCATCATCGGGATGATCTGGTCCACGTGCGGGTACGGGTACACATAGTGCAAGCGCACCCAGGCGCCGTAGGTCTTGGCCAGTTCGCCCAGCGCTTCCGTCAGTTGCGTCATGTGCGTCTTCACGGGACGGCCATTCCAGAAGCCGGAACGGAATTTCACGTCCACGCCATACGCCGAGGTATCTTGCGAAATAACCAGCAACTCCTTGACGCCGGCCTTGAACAGGTTTTCCGCTTCGATCATCAGTTCGCCGATCGGGCGCGAGACCAGGTCGCCGCGCATCGATGGAATGATGCAGAAACTGCAACGGTGGTTACAGCCTTCGGAAATTTTCAGGTAGGCATAATGCTTCGGCGTCAGCTTGATGCCTTGCGGCGGCACCAGGTCGAGGAAGGGCGCATGCGGCTTCGGCAAATGAAAATGGACGGAATCCATCACTTCGGACAGCGCGTGCGGACCGGTAACGGCCAGCACTTTCGGGTGCACCTTCATGATGATGTCGTCGCCGGCAGCATCTTTCTTGGCGCCCAGGCAACCGGTCACGATGACTTTACCGTTTTCAGCCAGCGCTTCGCCGATGGCGTCGAGCGACTCTTGCACGGCAGCATCGATAAAACCGCAGGTATTGACGATCACCAGATCGGCGCCAGCGTAGGATTTCGCCGTTTCGTAGCCTTCGGCGCGCAGTTGGGTCAGGATTTGTTCGGAGTCGACCAGCGCTTTCGGGCAGCCGAGCGAGACAAAGCCCACTTTCGGCGCCGCACCTGGCATGGCCAGCATGGCCTCTGGCTTGGCGGAAGGAACGGGAATACGGTGAATTTCAGACATAGTTGGCAGCTAGCAAAATGATGAGGCGAATCGGCTATTGTACCCCGAGCCGCCCCTTGCTGTCAGCGCCGGCTTCTTTTGCTGGCGCATCTGCAACGCTACCACCCCAGCTTTGTTGCGGCCGCTGCCATCGTGGCGGCGGTCGAACAAGGTCCGGCCACACATTCCAGGTATCAAGAAAGTCAAAATAATGCCTTAAGGAAATTAATGGCATGACATATAATTTTGTTTTTTAAAAAACTAAATGAATCCCATGTCTTTGTCCTTTTCCAAATTGAAAGCGCGGCACCGGGCTGTAGCGGCTTGCGGCTTGACTGTATTGCTACTCAGCGGCTGCGTCGTCAACACGTCGGTGGTTGACCCACTGAAAACGAGTGCACAATCGGGAGAAACCCCGGTGGTAGTCAGCATCACGTCGAATACCAAAGATATTTACGGTTTCAATATGATCAAGTTACGCCGTGTGGTGGCGGGGGAGCAGCGCAGTGATTTCAAGCTGGTCTCCGCAAATCTGGTGATGAAAAAGGTCGAGAGCGCGATGGCAGGCGATACTTCCCTGTTCATTGGCGCACTACCGCCTGGCGAGTATGAGTTTGTCGAACTGATCGACACGCGGGCCAACAAGCTCTTGCATGTGTACTCGAGCATCGTGGGAAGCTTCAAGATCGAAGCGGGCAAGTCGGCGGATCTGGGCCGGCTGATTGTGACACGCGGCGATTTCGGAGTGCAATACGGTCGCAGCGCGCAGGTGCTATCCAATGCGCAATTGCTCCAGCGCTTTGCCCCCGACTACAGCAAGTTATTCGGCGCTGCTGCCAGCCCAGGCTGGAGCACCCCACACCACGCGCAGGACGATGTCGAGCAATTTGCCCGCGCCCACCCGGCCGGGGCCGAGTGCGCCACCGAAATGCCCGATGGCCGGGTAGCTGCCGCCAGCCGCATGGGCGCCGTCCTGCTGCGCTCGACACAAGGTAAATGGAAGATCATCAATGCGCCCTCGGTGGAGTCGCTGTCTTGCGTCTTTCCCGTAGACCTGCCCAATGCCGAGTTGATCGCGGTAGGCGAATCGGGCTCCCTGCTACGCAAGGCGAGTGACAGCGACAAGCTGCTTCCTGTCGATACAGGCAACCTGCCGCCCGGCAACCTGCTGCGCATCGGTGGCAACTCAAAGGATGGCTGGTACGTGATGCATCGCAAGGGCGATGCATTGAACATTTTCCATGCGAATCAGCTGGACGGTGGCGACTGGCGATCCGTGTACCGTTCCACCTTGCCCGGATCGTGGCTGCATGGCCCGGGCTTATTGTGGACGTGGCAAGACGCGGAGCGGATCGGCTATGCGCTGGAAAGCGGCTTGATCGGCGAACTCGACTACCGCACGGGCAAGTTGACCGAACGCTTTAGTCCGCACAAGAAAAGCTTGACGCAGTTTATCCATCAAGCCAATGGCACGCAAAGCGTTCTGGTAGCGGCGGGTCTGGGAGGACGCTTTCCCGACGCCTATGTTTCACGGGATCGCGGCCAGAACTGGACGCCTATCGTGTCGCCCTTCAAGGTCCTGATGTCGCCCGTGGCGCCGCTCAATGACGGCAAACTGCTGATGGAAGCCGGCATGTATAACGAGGGCGCCCTGCTGGTCAGCAGCGACGAAGGCAAGACCTGGGGGCCGTATGTCCCATACACACTGCGCAACGCCCCGTTGATATTCCCGTCCGGCCTGGCGCTCAATATCCAGGAAGATTTCAAGGGTAAGGTCAGCATTTACAGCTCCATGGACAATGCCAGGACATGGAAGCTCGAGCATTCAAACCAGGACCTGCTCTCCACGCTGCAACAACGGAAGCAATAACATGCAGCATCGGCAGCCGGCGGGATGACGCCCGCAAAGCACAACGGCACAGGAGTTCCTGTGCCGTTGTGTGGCCCGCATTGGCTGCGGCTTACTTTTTGTCGGTCGGTGGGACTGGCGGCACAAACGGGAACGTGCCGAACAGATTCTTGCTCTGGCTCTGCATCTGTTCCTGCATCTGCACGAACAGGCTCTTGCTCTGGTCGATGTAGTTGTTCATCATGCCTTGCATCATCGGGCCCTGGACATTCATGAACTGGGTCCACATTTCCGGGCTGAATGGCTTGCCTTCGAAACTGCCGGCCGACGTGCCCGTGAATTTGTGCTGGATATCGGTGAACGCTTGCACGTTCTTTTCCAGGTAGGATCCCATCATGCCCTGCATGGCATGGCCATAGTAGCGGATGATCTGCGACAACACGCTGCTCGAAAACATGGGCGCGCCGTTCGCTTCCTCTTCCAAAATGATTTGCAGCAAGATGCTGCGCGTCAAATCTTCACTGGATTTGGCATCGACGACGGTAAACACCTCATTGTCCAACACCAGCTGCTTGACGTCCGTCAAGGTGATGTAGGAACTGGTTTGCGTGTCGTACAGACGGCGGTTGGGATATTTTTTAATCAGGCGGTCTATACTTTTTTTTGCACTACTCATCACAAGTTCCACTTATTGCGCCGCAGCGCATACTGAGTTAATCCGAAAAAAAAGCGAACGTGGGTCCGCTTTCGCACCTGCCTACTTTTTCCATTATAGAGTGGAAAACGGCTCCATTGCACATCAGGGTAGTAGATTCCCGCATTTATTGCAACGCAACTAAAAGTAGATTCCTGACAAGACCGATGATTACGCCGACCTTGTCAGGCAAAAACGCTTTGTGACTTAATCTGCCCTGACTTTAACATATCGCCCCGGCGCCGGCTCGATTGCCGCGTGGCGTTTGTTGCCCGGTTTGCCTGGCGCCTTCACCTGGGTACCGCCGTGTTCGGCCAGGAAGGCCGCCCATTCGGGCCACCAGCTGCCCGCATGCTCGGTCGCGCCTTCCATCCACTGCTCGGCAGTCAAGGGCTTGGCTTTCGCCGTGCGCGGCTGGTCATTGCTCCAGTAACTGCGCTTTTTCTTCGACGCCGGATTGATCACGCCGGCGATGTGGCCTGAAGCCCCGAGGATAAAGCGGTTGGCTTTCGGCTTCTTGGGATTCAGCAAGGCTGTGCTGGCGTAGGCCGCGCCCCAGGGTACGATATGGTCTTCGCGCGAGCCATAGATGAAGGCGGGCGCGTCAATGCTGCTCAGGTCGACCTGTTCTCCGGCCACCGTCAGCTTGCCCGGCACTTTCAGGCTGTTTTCCAGGTAAGTGTTGCGCAGATACCAGCAAAACATGGGGCCTGGCAAGCCCGTGCCGTCGCCATTCCAGTACAGCAAGTCGAACGCGGGCGGCTCCTTGCCCTTCAGATAGTTCGACTGCACGTAATTCCACACCAGGTCGTTCGGTCGCAGGCTGGAAAACGTGCTGCCCAGGTCGCGCCCCGTCATCAGGCCGCCCTTGGCCAGGCTCTGCTCGCGCAGCGCCACTTGCGGCTCGTCGATGAAGACGTCGAGCGCGCCCGCGTCGCAGAAATCGAGGAAGGTGGTCAGCAGGGTCAGACTGGCGGCCGGATTCTCGCCCCGCGCCTTGAGCACGGCCAGCGCCGTCGAGACGATGGTGCCGCCCACGCAAAAACCGAACATATTGAGCTTGTCCTGGCCGGAAATGTCCTGCGCGAAACGGATGGCTTCGATCACGCCTTGCTCGACGTAATCGTCCCACGTCAGGTGCTGCATGCTCAGGTCCGGATTACGCCAGGACATCAAAAACACGGTATTACCCTGCTCCACCGCATAGCGCACGAGCGAGTTTTCCGGCTGCAAGTCAAGAATATAGAATTTATTGATGCACGGCGGCACCATCAGCAGGGGACGCTGGTGTACCGTGGCCGTCGTCGGCGTGTACTGGATCAGCTGGAACAGGGCGTTTTCAAACACCACCGCGCCCGGCGTGGTGGCCACGTTGCGGCCCACTTCGAAGGCCGATTCGTCGGACTGCGAGATGCGGCCCTTCTGCATGTCGGTCAGCATATTGCTCAAGCCCTTGGCCAGGCTTTCGCCCTTGGTCTCGATCAGGGTTTGCTGGGCGTCAGGGTTGGTGGCCAGAAAGTTGGCGGGCGACATGGCATCGACGATTTGCTGCACCGCAAAGGCAATCTTTTGCTTCTGGTGCGGCGTCGCTTCCACGGCGTCGGCCATGGCGCTGAGAAACTCCGCGTTCAGCAGATAGGCGGCCGCATTGAAGGCCGACAGGGGACTGGCGTGCCAGGCGGGCGCGGCGAAGCGGCGGTCTTTCAGCTCCGGCGCCTTGCCGGCCATAAAGTCAGCCCACAAGCCCGTCAGCTTGGCCACATAGGCATTTTTCAGTTGCTCGATCGCTTCCGGCTTGATGCTGGCGCCCGTATCCTGCAAAATGCCGGCAATCGGATTGCCCTGGGGCTGCGGTACCATGTTGAACCACGTCTTCCACTGCTCAGGATTGCTGATCTGCGCCATCCATTCCTTGGTCATCATTTGAGGATCGGGCATATTCATAGATGTATGTAAGTCCATTCAAGAATTAATAAATAACTACTTCCGGGCCACCTGCATGCAAACTCTTACTCACTGCCACTACTCATGATGCTCATGACCGCTGTTGCCTGGATCTATGTCGTCGGCCTCATGGCGCTGACGGAACCGTCCATCGTCGCCGGGGTAATGACCTTCGTGCTGTACTGCGTCATCCCGCTGTCCATCCTATTCTATCTGACGGGCTCGCGGCGACGCAAACGCAAGGCTGAGCGCGTCGCTGAACTGAACGCGCGCGCGCTCGCCTCAGCAGACGATAAAACAAAAACGGCAGACACATAAGTGTCTGCCGTGCAGATTATTTGCGCCAGATCAAGCTGGCCTGTCTTCCCGTGACGCCATCGCGCCGGTACGAGTAAAACTGCGCCGCATCGCTGACGGTGCAATATTCCCCGCCCGCCACTTGCGCCACGCCATCGCGCAGCAGCATGGTGCGCGCCAGCGCATAGATATCGGCCAGGTACTTGCCCGGCTTGCCGGCAATGGCGGCGAATGCATTCGATAGCACTTGCCGCTCGGCATCGTCGCGCGCGCCGTCGCGAAACGCTTGCAACACATCCTGCCCCACTTCGAATTGCTGCGGTCCAATGGCTGGTCCCAGCCAGGCGAGGATCTCCCCCGCGCCCTGCGCCCGCATCGATGCCACCGTGCGCTGCAAGACGCCGTTGGCCAGGCCGCGCCAGCCCGCGTGGGCCGCGCCGACGACCAGGCCGTCCGTCGAACAGAACAGCACCGGCAGGCAATCGGCCGTCATCACCACGCACACGGCGCCCGCCTGTGTGGCGATGCTGGCGTCGGCATCGGGCACGCAACCGTCCAGACTGGCCGCGTCCGCCACGGCCACGCCATGCACTTGCGACAGCCAGGCCGGTTCGGCAGGCAAGATGGCCGCCAGCCGCGCGCGGTTGACCGCCACGTGCGCGGGCTCGTCGCCCACGTGCGTGCCCAGGTTCAAGCCACCGCCGCCCTGCCCGTCACCATACGGCCCTTGACTGACGCCGCCCGCGCGCACGGTCGCCAGCGCGCCCACGTTCGCGGGCAGGCCGGGCCAATGGGGAGTAAGGCAAGGCAACGGTGACGTCATCAGACCTGTTCCGGCTCGGGAATGCCGGCGGTGGCGATCAGTTGCGCGAAATCATCGGCCAGCGGCACGATCCATTCGCACGCTTCCAGGGTGCCCGGATGCACGAGGCCCAGGCGGCGCGCCTGCAGCGCCTGGCGCGAAAAGACGGACACCAGGTGCTGCTTGCCGTACACGGAGTCACCGACCAGCGCAAAGCCCAGGTGCTGCATGTGCACGCGGATCTGGTGCGTGCGGCCTGTTTCCAGGCGGCACTGCATCAGGCTCACGGGACGGCGGTCGAGTTCGCCGCTGCCGATCAATTCATAGTGCGTGATGGCAGGCTTGGCGGTGAAATTCTCAGACACTGCCATCTTGACCCGGTCGCGCGGGTGGCGCGCGATGGAGGCATCGATGGTGCCCGCCATTTTCGGCGTGCCCCACACCAGCGCAAAGTATTCACGCTTGACGGTGCGCGCCTGCAACTGGCGCACCAAATCCGTCTGCGAAGCGAGGGTCTTGCCGACCACCATCAGGCCGCTCGTATCCTTGTCCAGGCGGTGTACGATGCCGGCGCGCGGCACGCCCGCCAGTTGTGGGCAGTGATGCAGCAGGCCGTTGAGCAAGGTGCCCGACCAGTTGCCAGGGCCCGGATGCACGACCAGTCCGGCCGGTTTGTTGATGACGATGATATGCTCATCTTCGTGCACGATGTTCAATTCCATCGCTTCCGGCTTAAAAGCCTCGTCTTCCGGCGCGCTTTGCGGCAGAATGACGATCTTCTCGTCGCCATAGGCGGTCATGTTGCGTTTGGCAACTTTTCCATCGACGGTCACGAAACCGGCTTCCAGCCATAATTGCAAGCGGCTGCGCGAGTATTGCGGCACCAGCTGGGCGATGACTTTATCGAGGCGGTGGCCGCAGGCGTCCGGCGTCAGTTCCAATGTAATCGGGGCCATGATCTCGAAGGCGTCGTCGGCGGCAAAATCGCCGTCAAACGCATCTTCGGCGCCATGGTCAGAAAGGGAGTCAAACGCGGAGTCAGCCAAATTAGGCTTCGGAGTTAATATCACAGCATTCCCATCGGCTATAATCAGCCTATTGTAAAATCTTGGTTAAAACCTTCTTGCAAAACGTCATGCAAAAAAAATTATCGTTGGTAGTCGCTTCAGTCGTTCTGCTCGGCATGTCCGCTTGCAGCTTGTTGCCTGAAAAAGTGGATGAGACCAAAAACTGGTCCGTTACGAAATTATACTCGGAGGCGCGTGAAGAAATGACCGGGCAGCACTATGAAGCTGCAATCGGCCTGTTCCAGAAGCTGGAGGCTAACTATCCTTTCGGCAACTATGCTCTGCAAGCGCAGATGGAGATCGCTTACGCGTATTATAAGGCGGGAGACCAGGCGCAGGCACTGGCTGCCGTCGAACGCTTCATCAAGTTGCATCCGAACCACGCCAATGTAGACTATATGTACTACTTGCGCGGCCTGATCAGCTTTAACGACCAGATCAGCTTCCTGAACTTCCTGTACGAGCAAGACCCGACCGAGCGCGACCCGAAAGCCACGCGCGAAGCGTTTGCAGCCTTCAAGCAACTGGTCGACAAGTTTCCAAATAGTAAATATGCGCCCGACTCGCTGGCCCGCATGAACTATTTGATCGATGCCATGGCGAAATACGAAGTGCACGTAGCGCGGTATTACTACCGCCGCGGCGCCTACCTGGCCGCCGCCAACCGCGCACAAACGACGGTCAGCGACTTTGCCGCTTCGCCCGCCATCGAAGAAGCGCTGTTCATCATGTACCGCTCGTATGACAAGCTGGGCTTGACCGACCTGCGCGACGACACCTTGCGCGTGCTGACCAAGAACTACCCGAACACGGCATTCCTCAGCCCGGAAGGGGTGAACAAGGAACGCAAGTGGTGGAAATTCTGGCAGTAAAATGAAAAAACCGGAGCTTGCTCCGGTTTTTTCTTGCGTCAACCCCAAAAGCAAGGACCGGGGTCGTACCCTGAGGGTACGACCCCAGCTTTTGCAGCTGGGGTGCTTTACTGATTCATTCGCCTACTCGCCGACCTTGCGCCGGAAGACCCAGCTGGTATCGTTTGACGCTTCCGGCACGAAACCGTAGCCATCGACGTCAAACTGTTTCAGCTGCTGCGGATCGCGGATAGCGTTGACGGCCGCATAGCGGGCCAGCATGCCGCGCGCGCGCTTGGCGTAGAACGAGATGATTTTATATTTGCCGTTCTTCCAGTCCTCGAACACGGGCGCGATGACGGGCACGTCCAGCTGGCGCGGCTTGACGGATTTGAAATATTCTTCGGAAGCCAGATTGACCAGCACTTTCGCGCCCTGCTCTTTTGCTGTGCGGTTCAGGCCATTGGTGATGGTATCACCCCAGAACGCATACAAATCCTTGCCGCGCGTGGTCGACAAACGCGTGCCCATTTCCAGGCGGTGCGGGTGGATCAGGTCCAGCGGGCGCAGCAAGCCGTACAGCCCGGATAAAATGCGCACGCGCGACTGGGCGTAGTCGAGCTGTGCTGGCTGCAGGCTGCGCGCGCCGAAGCCCGTGTACACGTCGCCATTGAAGGCCATGATGGCCTGGTGCGCATCGGTCAACTGCGGGGTCCAGGATGCGTAGCGGGCCACGTTGAGGGCCGACAAGGCGTCGGAAATACCCATCAGGCTACCCACTTCGGCCGGCGAGAACTGGCGCATGCGGGCGATCAGCTGGGCGGAATGGTCGAGAAAATCGGGGGTGCTGTGCAACGTGGTCGTTGGCGGCGTCTCCAGGTCGAGACTCTTGGCGGGCGAAAGCACGATCAACATAAATTATCACTACAAAATAGAATTGCCGACATGATACCTGCTCCACAAAAACTCGTCCTCGACACCAACGTATGCCTCGACCTGTTCGTCTTCAACGACCCCCGCTGGGCGAGCTTGCTGGCGGCCATGGAAAGCGGCGCCGTGCACGCCATCACGCGCGAAGATTGCCGCGCGGAATATCTGGTCGTGTTGCATTACAAGCATCTGCCGCTCGACGAAGCCAGCCGCGCCGTCGCCGCCGCCCGCTTCGACGCCCACATCACGGTCGTGGCGCCGCCCGTCTCCGGCGTGCGCCTGCCCGTCTGCACGGACAAGGATGACCAGAAATTCCTCGAACTGGCGCGCGACGCCAACGCCGACATCCTCATCACCAAGGACAAGGCCCTGCTGAAACTGGCCCGCAAGACGGCCAAGGCCGGCATGTTCAAGATCATGTTGCCGGAAGGCTGGGTATTGCCGGGCTGAGCCGCCAAAGCCCCATACGCAACGGGGCGCGCTGCGCTAGAATGGGAGACGATTCCACTTTGCGCACCGCGATCCTACCGTTCATGAACAGCCCGTCCCTGCCCCATCTGACTCCCTCCCTGACCTCGCGTTTGCCTCTCGTGGGCACCACCGTGTTTACCCGCATGTCCAGCCTGGCGGCCCAGCATGGCGCCGTCAACCTGGGCCAGGGCTTTCCAGACTTCGATTGCGACCCGGCCCTGGTCGATCTCGTCAGCGACGCCATGCGCGCCGGCCACAACCAGTATCCGATGATGACGGGCGCAGCCCCCTTGCGCGAGGCGATTGCCGCGAAGATCGCCAGCTTGTACGGCCACAGCTATGATGCAGGCACGGAAATCACCGTCACGGCAGGCGCCACGCAGGCGCTCACCACGGCCATTTTATGCTGCGTGCATCCGGGCGACGAAGTCATCGTCATCGAGCCGGCCTACGACAGCTATCTGCCCGCCATCGCGCTGGCTGGCGGCGTGCCCGTGCTGGTCTCCATGGAGGTGGGTGAACAGGGCTACAGCGTGCCGTGGGACAAGCTGGCCGCCGCCGTCAGCTCAAAAACGCGCTTGATCATCATCAATACGCCGCACAATCCGACGGGCACCATCTTGCGCCCTGCCGACGTGGCCGCGCTGGCCGACATCGTGCGCGGCACGCAAATCCTGATACTCTCCGATGAAGTCTACGAGCACATGGTGTACGACGGCGTGCCGCACGCGTCCCTGAGCCGCAACGCGGAACTGGCGGCGCGCAGCTTCATCGTCTCCAGCTTTGGCAAGACGTATCATGTGACGGGCTGGAAAGTGGGCTATGTGGCGGCGCCCGCGGCCCTGACGGCGGAATTTCGCAAGGTGCACCAGTACAACGTGTTTACCGTCAACACCCCGATGCAACACGGCATCGCCGGCTATATGGCGGACGCGCAGCCTTACCTGGACTTGCCCGCGTTTTACCAGCGCAAGCGCGATTTGTTCCGCGACGGCCTGGCGGGCAGTCGCTTTACTCTGCTGCCGGCCGACGGCACGTATTTCCAGTGCGTGCGCTACGATGCCATTTCACAAGAGACCGAAGCGCAGTTCGCCGAATGGCTGACGGCGGAAATCAAGGTGGCCGCCATTCCCGTCTCCGCGTTTTATGCGCAGGGCAAGGAATCGGGCATCGTGCGTTTCTGCTTTGCCAAGCAGGATGACACCTTGCGCCTGGCGCTGGAGCGCCTGCGCAGCATATAACCGAGCACTGAGCATGGCTTCGCCACGGCGGAGCAAAGGATGACAGCATGGTACAGCGTCGCATCGGCCCGGCCGACCTGGTTCCCGGCGAACCCCTGCCCTGGGATCTGTTTCTGGCTGACCATAGTGCCGGCCCACAACTGCGCAAGGGGCAGATCATCACGGACGGCGCGCAGCTGGGCCGCTTGCTGCAACTGGGTCTGTACGCGGGTACGCCAGAGCAGCCGTCCGTCTTGCGCTTGCTCAATCAAACGGCGCAACGCCTGGAACGCCTGCTGCTGGACTTGCGCAGCGAAAGCAATGCCGAGCGCGACGTGCGCGACATCGCCCGCGACCTGCTGCGCGCGCTCGAACACGATGCCGACATCGCGCTGGCCAGCATCCTGCTCAACCAGATCGCCGCTACCTACGCCGTGCGCCACTGCATCGAAACGGCACTGCTGGCCATGCTGGTAGGGCAAAGCATGCACAAGTCCCACGATGAACTATTACTGATCGGCGCCGCCGCGCTGACGATGAACGTGGGCATGCTGCGCCACCACGACAGCTTCCAGGACCGGCGCGGCCCCCTGAATGACGAAGAAATGCGCATCGTGCGTCTGCATCCGCAGGAAAGCACGGAACTGCTGCGCTGCGCGGGCGTCGACGACGAGGAATGGCTCAGCTGCGTGCTCTTGCACCATGAAAACGACGACGGCAGCGGCTACCCGCAGGGGCGCACGGCCGATGAAATCCTGCAAAACGCGAAATTGATCGGCCTGGCCGACCGCTATTGCGCCCGCGTCTCGGCGCGCAACTACCGGCGCTCCATCGTGCCCGACCAGGCGTTGCAACACATCTTCCTCGACCAGAACCTGCCCATCGACCCCTTGCTGGGCGAACAGTTCGTCAAGCTGCTGGGCAAGTATCCGCCCGGCACATTAGTGCGCCTGCGCAGCGGCGAACTGGGCGTCGTCACGCAACGGGGCGCCGCCCACGTGCACCCGCTCAGCGACCCACTGGGCGCGCCGCTGGCCGCCGCCCAGGTGGCGCAGATGACGCCGCGCGACACGGGCGACAGCCAGTTCGCCATCGTCTCCTCGCTGCATGAAGACGATGCGGGCGTGCATTTCAGCATGCGCAATGTGTGGGGGGATGAAGCGAGGTTGTAAAAAGATTGGCAGAACTCGCGAAGGGTTTTTTTCAAGCTGCAAGCTGGCATTCAGGCCAAGCCTTCAATCTTCTGCAACCACGCGTCGAAATGCGGGCAATCTTTCCGTATGGCATGCAGGCCGATATCACAGGCGATCAATGGCCCATGGAAAGTCTTTTGGTAAACGTTCATCGCCGCGAGTATGCGCTTCGATGGCGCTGTCTGCGGACTATCGTTAATGTCCTCGGGTGCTGCGGCACGCCGCGCCGCACGTAAAGGTTCCAGCACGGCATCATCATCGGTCCATTGCTGAAAAGCATCCAAATGCACAAATAACAAGGCTTCAAACTCATGCACAAGCAAGTTGGGGATGAAATTGCGCAGCTTGACATCCGCAGCCAATTGCATTTCGAGGAATCGGGCCTTTTGTACGCCACTCGCAGCGGCAGGATACATAGCGCTACTTTTCCCTGGAAAGTCTTTGGGTAGTGCATACAGGTCGAATAGCGTGGTGACGTAAGCCGCAGGATCCTGTTTGCAAAGTTTTTCTATTTGCGGCTTGATCTTCGCGTAGCTGACCACGCCACCTTTGTGGCCAGGACTGGTGCTGACGATGACTGCCGTCAGGTAAAGGCCGATGCCTGCATAGTGAGGCACCAACAACTCGTTGACGAATGCTTCTTCGGTCTGCCCTTCCACCAGCAGGTA
This sequence comes from Janthinobacterium sp. SUN073, assembly GCF_030397665.1. Lineage (GTDB taxonomy): Bacteria > Pseudomonadota > Gammaproteobacteria > Burkholderiales > Burkholderiaceae_D > Janthinobacterium. Next base: position 78,455 of record NZ_JAPUBT010000005.1, read on the forward strand.
AACGCGGCTCATCGTCCGGGCCTCCCACCGAGCAGGTTTTTCTTCCACAGTTCTCCCAGACTGTAGTCCTTGAGCCATTCAGCGAGCGTATCGCCGTCGGGGCGCTTGAACGTCGATGATCCGCCGCGCTTGTCGACCACGATCAAATCATCCACATCAAATTCGTTGACCAATTCCACAGATTGTGTCGAGACGATCAATTGGTGGCTTTGAGCCGCCGACTTGATCAGGCCTGCGAGCACGCTGATGGCAAATGGATGCAAGCCCAGCTCAGGCTCATCGATCAGCACCGCCTTGGGCATGAACTCCTCCGGCTGCAACAAAACGGTCGCCAGGCAAATGAAGCGTAGTGTGCCATCGGACAGTGCGCTGGCGGAAAACGGTTCATCCTGTCCCTGTTCCGTCCATTCCAGCTGTATCTTCTCTTTGTTGTCGACCGTGGGGCGCAGCAGAAAATCACCGAAAAAGGGAGCGACCAGGCGAATCGCCTTCACGATGCGCAAATAATGTTCCCCATGATGAGTTTTCAAGCGCAGCAGAAAAGCCCCGAGATTACGGGCATCGTCGCGCAAATACTCATTGTCGCCGATGCTGTGAATTTGCTTGACCAGGGCCGTGCTGCTGGTATCGTGAAAGTGATACAAACGCCAGCTCAGCATCGCAGGCACAACATACGCCCAGATACGCCCATGCGTCCCCTTTTCCCTGTACTGCGTCTCAAAGTGGCCCGAAGCAGGATGCCATTCACCGTGCACGTTCCACCAGAGTGCCTCGCGATAGAACATCATCCTGTTATCCGCAGTAGGCCGCAGGCGGAAGCGATAACCATTGTTGCCGAAGTAGAGCTCCGCCCGAAGCTCCTCGGTTTTCTTGCGTCCGAAGTGTAATACTGCGTCTGGCCCACCAGCCTGGCCGACAGCAACCTGCAATTGCTGATCCAGAATGCGATTAATCAGCCGAAAAAAACCGATAAAGTTGGATTTGCCAGCACCATTGGCACCGATAAGCACATTTAATCGGCCCAACTCCAGATCACATTCGGCGATGGATTTGTAGCCGCGTAGTACCAAGCGAGAAATCTGGTCAGTATCGTTGACTTGTTTGATCATATTTATGCCCCATTATCTTGACAGTATAGCCTCACAGGCAAACTGGCAGACAGGATGCACGTACTCCAGAGGATTCAGTGCTCCACTTTTTTTCGTACACTATCTGGTATCCGGCGGGCGGGCGCAAACCTATGCCCCGCGTTCATTTCGCCGACTTCAAGTAGGCCCGCAAGCCGTGCGTCAGCACAAACGGAAACACGCTCGCATGGTCCTCGTCCTCGAACACGCGCAAGCGCGTTTTCAAATTCGGGAACTTGCGCGATGTCAGTTTTCCATCGAACTCGCGCAAGTCCGCCAGCATGTCGGCCTCTTCTTCCAAGCGCGAACGCTTCTTGCCTGGCGCCAGCTTTTCCAGGCCGCCGATGCCGAAGAACACGGACGCGGGCAAATCCTTGTGGCTGGCGGCATACGCCTGCTCGCGGTCGAACATGATGCCAGCGTCGTACCACAGCGACGGGCTGCCGAGGATGTAATGCTCGAAGGTGCGCGGTTCCGTCAGCAGAAATTGCAGGCCCAGCAGGCTGCCGTACGAGTGGCCGATAAACACCTTGCGCTGCATGTTTACGCGGTAATGCTGCGCGATGAAGGGAAACACCTCGCCCGAGACGAACTGGCCATACGCCTTCGCTTCGCCGAACGCCGGCGGCCGCCCCGGCATGTCCGAGCGGTAGTCGTGCTTGCGCGGCGTGGTGGGCGTGTAGTCGCGGCGGCGGCTGTACACCCCGCCATCGCCGTTGGCGTACGATAGGCCCACCACCACCACTTCCTCCATCCCCGCATGCTTGTTCAGGCGCTGCGCGATATTGCGCACGATGGCGAACGAGTAATTGGCGTCGACGACGAACAGCACCGGATAGCGTTTATTTCCCTGCCGATAGGAATCGGGCAAGGCCACATATAGCTGGTAGTCGCGCTTCAGGGCTTGCGCTCGGATGTCGCGCACTTCGGTATTGTCAAGAACGTAGCTGGCAGGCGTGGTGGCGGGCGCGGCATGGACGCCGTTAACAAGAACGCAAAGGGCTAGGAGGAAACGATGAGGCTTCAAGCTGGCTTCTTTCATTGAGGTAATTGCTATTTTGCAGCCGCCGCCGTCAGTTGCACCAGCTTGCGCTCGACAAACGCCTGCAGCTGGGGTGACAGGGTTTGCAAGCCCTTGGCCCGCTCGAACGCCTGGCGCGCCTGGGCTGGGTGGTTGTCCGCTTGCAAGGCGATGCCCAGGCCCATCCACCAGACGCTGTTGTCGGGCGCCGTCTGCAGGGCCAGCTGGTAGTGCTCGGCCGCTTCGCGGTAGCGCTGTTCGCGCTGCAGCACGCCGGCCAGGAAGGCGCGGTACTCGCCGTTATCGGCGGCATACGGCAGGCTGCGCGTGAGGGTATCGAGGGCCGCCGCGCCGCCGTTGGCTTTGTCCAGCTGCAAGCGGGCCAGCATCATCGCCTGCGCCGGCTGTTTCGGGTCCAGCGCCAGACTCAGCTGCAATTGGCGCGCCGCCTCGTCGGGGCGCTGCGCTTCGAGCAGCAGGCGCACCAGGGTTTCGCGCGCGCCCTGGTGGCGCGGGTCCAGCTGCAGGGTCTGCTGCAAGCCGGCCAGCGCTTCCGAGACGCGGCCATCCTGCAACTGGCCCAGCGCGCGCCGGTAGTCATTCTCCACGCGCTGCTGCGGCGTGACTTGTTTTCCGTCAAGGATGCGCTCGCTGGCGGCGGGCACGGCCGTCTTTACGACGGGCGCAGGGGCAGGCCTGGCGGGTTGTTGCGTGATGCGGCGCATTTCGGCGGCGCGCAGCTTGGCTGGCGCGACCGCCTCCCTGGCCTGCAACACCGGCTCGGGTGCCACCGGCGCCGTGGAGACCAGCGCCGGCGCGGCAACTGGCGCAGACACAGGCGCAGACACCGGCATGGGTAGCGGCACGGGTAGCGGTGCAGCCACCGGCAGCGGCGTGTTGGCCACGCTGACCAGCACGGGCGGCACGGCCGGGCGCTTCAGGTAAACCCAGCCCAGGGCGATGGCGGCCGCCGTCAGGCCGGCCGCGCCGCCGAAGACCAGCGCGCGCGAGACGCCCCGCTCGCGTTCGGGCACGGAGCGGATGCCTGCCGCGTCGCCGCGCCCATCGGGGGTGCCGCGCGCATCGAGGTCTTGCAACATCTTGTTAATCAGGCTCATCTACAGGCTCATCTTCGTCATCGGTTCAATAAGGTCCAGCTCACGCCGCAGGCGGCGGCCAGCACGCCGGTGCCGGCCAGCCACGGCCATGGCCGTTGCCAGAAGCGGCGCGGCTTGCTGGCCAGGGTATCGCTGGCGGCCAGCGCCACGTGGCGTCCGCTGACTTGCTGCCGGCCTTCGCCGTACGCCACCATCAGCGCCTTGTGCGCCATGATGTTGATCAGGCGCGGGATACCGCCGGAAGCCTTGTACAGCTTGCTCACGCCGCCATGACTGAACAGGCGCGCGCCATCGAAACCGGCCACGCGCAGGCGGTGCGCCACATAAAAATCCACGTCGTCGCGCGACAAGGGTCCCAGGTGATAGTGAAAGGTGATGCGCTGCGTCAGCTGGCGGATTTCCGGCAGGGCAAGCTTGACGTCCAGTTCGGGCTGGCCGAACAGCACAATTTGCAACAGCTTGCGCTTTTCCGTTTCCAGGTTCGTCAGCAGGCGCAAGGCTTCCAGGCTGTCGACGGGAATCGCCTGCGCTTCATCCAGACACAGCAGCACGCGCCTGCCCTGCGCCGCCAGGTTGAGCAGGCGCAAGTTGAGCGACTTGAGCAGCTGATGCTGATCAGCATCTTTCTCCAGCAATACGTCGAGATCGTCCGCCAGCGCCAGGATCAGCGAACGGGGCGGCAAGTTCGGATTCGGGATGTAGGCCGTGACGAAATCCGGCCCCAGCGATTGCATGAACTTGCGGCACAAAAAGGTTTTGCCGGTACCCACTTCGCCAGTGATCTTGATGAAACCCTCGCCATTGCGCGCCGCCACCAGCAAGGTGTTGAGCGCCTTTTGCGACTGCGGGCCGTTGAAGAAGAAACTGGTATCGGGCGTGAGGCCGAACGGCGCCTCGCGCAAGCCGAAATGGGCCTGGTACATTTAGCGCCGCTCCGATGGGCGGCGTGGGTCGAGCGCCTCGATGCGCTTGCCCGAATCGAGCAAGTCCTCGTTCCAGCTGTTGGCGCCCTCGACGATGGTCGGCTTGATCAGCACCACCAGTTCGCGCTTCTGGATCACTTGCCCCGTGTTGCGGAACAAGGCGCCCAGTACGGGAATATCGCCCGCGCCCGGCACTTGCGAGCGGTCCGAGGTGGTGGCCTGGCGCATCAGGCCGCCGATGGCGACGATGCGTCCATCCTGGCTGCGCACCATGCTGTCCATTTCCGAGGTGCTGGAGGCGGCCAGCGGCAATTTCAGTGAACCGGCACTGCCCAGGTCGATTTCCTTGCTGACGGTGGTGACCTGACTGACGGACGGATGCACGTGCAGGATGATATTGCCCTGGTCATCGATCTGCGGCGTCACGTCCAGCACCACCCCGGAAAAGAATGGCTGCAGGGTGACGTTCGGGCTGGAGGTGGTACCGCCCGTGGTACCGGTCGACGTCACGGTGGTGCTCACGCCGGTGACGAAGAATTCGTCCGTGCCTATCTTCAGCACGGCCTTCTGATTGTTCATGGTGGCGATGCGCGGGCTCGACAGCACGTGCACGGCGCCTTGCGATTCCAGGAAGGTAATCATGGCGGCGAAGTTGGCGGTCTGGAAGGCCAGGCCGAACATCGAACCGGCCGCCGTGGCCGCCGAGCTCAAGCCAAAACCGCTGCTGGCCGTCAGGCCGTTGCCATTCGTCATGTTCGGTGGCTGACCGCCGTTGAACGGCAGCGGCGCCAGGGTGCCGCCCGGCTGGATGAAGCCCGTCGAGATGCGGTTCGTGTGGCCGCTCTTGATGGAGGCAAACGAGGCCCAGTTGATGCCGGTCTGGAAATTATCGTTCAGTTCCACTTCGAGGATCTTCGCTTCCAGGATCACCTGGCGGTCCACCGACAGCTGCGTCGCCTTCAGGTACAGGTCGACGGCGCGCAATTCGTCGGGCATGCCGCGCACCACGACGACGCCCGATTGCGGGCTGATCACCACCTTGCGGCCATCGCCCGTGCCGCCGATGATGGCGCCCAGCGATTCTTTCAATTCTGCCCAGAAATTACTGTCCGACGTGGTGCTCAGGTTGGAACTATCTTGCTGCACCTGGCTGCCGGGCTGGCCTGGCTGCTGCGGCTGCGACTGCTGGCCGTTGCTGCCCCCGCTCTGGCCGCTGTTGCTGGTGCCGGCAGACGACACCGACGTCGAGGACACGCGCAAATTCGACGTGCCCTTGCGGTTGCCCGTCAGGTAATTGACCTGGAACATGCGGGTTTGCATGGTGAGGGGCCGAATCGCAATGCGCGTGCCATCGACCTTGTAATCATAGCCATACATCTCGCGCACGGCGTCGAGCGCCTCGAACAGCGTCACATCTTTCAGGTTGGCGGAAATGTTGCCCTGCACATCCGGATGCACGAGCATGTTGTAGCGCGTGCCGTTGACGAGCGAGTGAAAGAACTGGCGCGCCGGGACGTTGTTGAACGCGACATTGAAACGCTCGTCCAGCACGCCGCGCGCCTTGGGCAACTGCGCGGCCAGCGCGGACGCCGGCGGCAGCAGCGCATTTTCCACCGCTGCCGACTGCGCCGCCGGGCTGGTGGTGGCCACTGCGCCTGCCACCTGCTCCTTGATCGCATTGTAGGTGTCGCGCTTCACCGGCGCGACGTTGCAGGCGCACAAACCCGCAGCAAGTCCCAGGACGCTCGCCCGCTTGCTTATTTCAAATATCTTCCGCATTCCCGCCTTGTGTTTATTGGGTGACATGAACCTGTTTCCTTCGTACATGCATTGCATCATTTGCGTCGACCGTCTGCGGAGTCAGCCGCAGCGTTTCCAGGGTCTTGCCGCGCCGCAGCACCACGCTCGCATCGCCTATGCTGACGACGACTGCGCCGCCCACCCTGTCACCCGCGCGCACGCTGCGGCCATCGATCACGGCCAGGCGCCGCCCGCCAGGCCGATTGGAAACCAGCACCGATTGCAGCTGCGGCCGCGCCGCACCGGCAGAGGCCGCACTACCCAGGACAGGCGCCGCATCGGGCGGCCGCGTGGGATCGACCAGCGCCTGGGCAAACACCCCCGGCGCCAAGGCCAGCAGCGCGCCCGCAAGGAACACGCAACGACGGGCGCGCATCACAGCGCGATCCATTTCTCGTCCAGGCTGAGCGTGTACAAGGTCAGGCTCAGCGTGGCATTCGGGTACTGCTCGACTTGCATATTGAGCTTGCCCCAGAACACATGGGACGGCATGGCCTCCACGGCATCCATATAATTCACCATATCCAGATAATTCCCACGCAATACGATTTCCACGCCATGACGGTATAGCACGGCCGGCGCCTTCGCTGGCTCGGCATCCGCTGGCGACTGCCCGGCAGGCGCGGCGGCAGATGCGGACGCCGCCGCCTTGCTGGCGACATGGCCGCCCTGCCCCATGGCGCCGGATGGCAAGGTGGCCAACGACACCAGGCGCAAGTTGGCCTGCTGTTTCAGCAATTGCTGCAGCATCGGCACGATACGCTCGGGCGCCACCAGGCCATTTTGCGTCGATTGCAGGGCCTGCCGCATCTGCTGGACTTCCTGCCTGATCCGTTCGAGCCGGACGCGGTCCTGCTGGTTGGGGTCGCCCGCATGCGCGGCCATCCTTTGCGCCATCTCGGCATCGATGGCCGCGACGGCCTGCTGCCGCTGGGCAATCGTGTCGGCCAGCGCCTTGCGCTTGGCCAACTGCGGATTGACGACCAGATACACCACCATGAAAATCAGCAGCGCGGCACTGGCGCCAAAGACCATGACACGTTCCCGTACGCTGAGCGCATCAAATTTCAGCGCAAATTGTTGCCATTGCTGTTTCATTGCTTGACCGCCCCTGCGCCGCTGGCGGGTACCGCCGACGATTGCAAACTGAATTCAATAAAGCGCGGCGCCGGTGCTGCCACGGCAGCGGCCGGCGCGGCGCCCGGCAATGCCGGCGCTGACACGGCGGCCTGGGCAGGAAGCTGCGCGGTGGCCATGTCCAGGCGCGCGAACGCTTTGCCCTGTAACGCCGATTCCCTGGACAGGGCGCTGATGTACTGAGGCAGCAAGTCCGGCTGCACGACGCGCCCTTGCAAGCCGATCCCGATCTCCTTGCCGGCGCCGGCGATGCTCGCTCCCGTCAGCCACAAGCCATTGACCCTGGCGCGCGCGAAGGCGCGGAAATAATCGGCATAGCCGTGTGTATTGCCCAGTTCGCCGCCCTGCAGAATTTGCCCGGCTTCCAGCAAGGCGCTGCGGTCAGCCTCTGCCTGGCCCAGCGCACCCGCGATCAGCGGGTCCTTGCCGGGCACGGGAAACCGCGCGAACACCTCCGCCCGCCGCGCCTCGCGTGCATCGAGCACGACCTTGGCGTCGGCCGCCGTCCGCTCCAGCGCGGCCACCTGGCGCGCACCGAACCAGACCACCGCGGCACTGGCGGCAAGGAGCAGCCCCAGGCCCTGCAGCAAGCCCAGCGCCGACAGCGCCTGCTTGCGTTTTTCAAACGCAGGGTTGAACAGATTGATTTGCTGGCTCACGCTGGGGTCTCCTCCTGCCGCAGGGCCGCACCCAGGGCCAGGAAAAAGCGCGCCTGGCCGACAGCGGTCAACAGGTCCGGCACCTTGGAAAAATCAAACAGGGCCGTCAGATCGAGCGCCTCGACCGGCATGTACAAATTATCCGCCAGGTAAGCATGCAGACCGTCGCTGCCGGTCGGCGCCAGGACCAGCCTGGCAACGGAAATGAAATGGAATTGACGGTCGAAATGGTCAAAGGAACGCTGCAATTCCAGCGTGATCCTGTCGTAATACTGCTGCCGCTGCGTGTCGCTGGTATCGGCAAGCTGCGCCACGGTCACGTCGATGCGGCGCGCCAGATACAGCTCGCCATCGAACGTCACGGTCAACAGCCCCCCTTCGCCATCGAAAGACAACATGGCCAGGCCGCGGCCCTGCGTTTCCATCAAGCCCGCGATATTGCGCTGGGCCATTTCCGGGATATCGATGACCGACAGGGCGATCTTGCATTCGCCATACAGCGCCTGGCGCTGGGCCACGGCATTGTTGCGCGCCGCGACGGCGAGCAGCGATTGCGCGCGTCCCGGCCCGTTCTTGTCGGCGGGAATATCGATGACGTCGACGGTGGCGTCCGCCGCCGGAAAGTCGAGCATGTCCTTCAGGCGCCAGCGCACGGCGGTCTTGAGCTCTTCCGGCGGCACGTTCGGCGCATCGAGCGTCAGTATCTGGTACTCGCCCGCACCGAGCAAAGTGGTGTTGCGATAAGACTGGGCATGCAGATCGCGATGCATTTTTTCCAGGGTCGCCGCCGCCAGCGGCTTGCGTCCGGGATACATGGCCGCCGCCTGCACCAGCGGCTTGTCGTCCGCGCGCCGCTTGACCACGGCAGCGCACACACCTTCCGCCGAAAATGATGTCGCCAGCCAACCTTCGTGTTTTTTTGCTTTTGCGAATAAACCCATGCCACCGATCCAGAGAATGAAATGCGACGACAGCGGTGCCGTCCGAATGATGCATTGAATCAATTTTAATTCATAGCAGGTATGAACAGGCTAAAAAAGAAATAATTGACAACATATTTTCAGGAAAACACCACGATTGTCACGACGCGCCGGAAAATCACCGCCCCTTCAATATATTTCGCGCATGAAGAACACGGGCTCGCTCTTGAATGCGCCTATGGTTTCGCGCGCCTGTCCCGGCAGGTACGGTATCAGCGACTGTAGCGTGAGCGTACCTTTTTTCGTCACGGGTGCGGCGGGTTTGGCCATCAGCACGCTGCCGCCGCCCTGCTGCAGCAAGCCACTGTCGAGCGGCAAGGTGCTCGCGGCTGGCAACTGCGCATCCGTCAGGTTGAGATAATCCTTTAAGCCGAAATTCTTGCGCAACAGGGCCGTGCAATTGTCCAGCGTATTGGCGGCATACGCGCTGCCGTTCCAGTATTGCGCGAGCAGGGGCACCAGCAACGCACGCTGTTCCGAGCCATACATATTGTTGATGCGCAGGCGGCCATGACGCAGCCGGGTATCGCCGATGGCGACGCTGGCGGCGGGCGCGACCGCCAGGCCATTCACGCTGGAAATGAGCGCGCCGTCGCTGTCGCTGATGCCCACCACCAGCGAAAAATCGTCGTACGGGCCATCCTGGCCGCTGGCCAGCCGGTCAAAGCTGTGCAGTACCGTGATGCCAGTCGCGCCGCTGGGAATCGCCTGCTGCAGGCCAGGCGCGGCGAGCGTGATGCTGCCCGCGCCGGCAGTGCCTGCCTGCACCGTGTAGATGGCGGCGTCGCCGCCAAACTTGATCAGTTCGCCCGCCGACAGGCCACCGCTGCCTGCCACCACGACTTGCGTGCTGCCGGCGGCATACGCGCCACCATCGGTCGTGTAGGAACGCCCGCTGCGCCCCTGGTTCCAGGCAAAGGCGGGCAAGGCTGGCGCCAGGCGGCCGATGGATAGTGCCGCGCCGGCATTGCCCGCGCCCACGCTGACGCTGGCGAGTCCGGGGTAGGCGCTGCCATAGCGCGCCAGAATCTGGTTGCCCTTGCTCAATGCCGTCGCGCCCAGCACGACGCCCAGTTCGCGCTGGCCCATGTAGGTAAAGCCGCCGCAGGCGGCCGTCAGCGCGCCCGTGAGCGCGTAGTGGTCAGGGAAAAAGCGGCCAAAGACGGGTGCCGGGCTTTGCGCCTGGTTGGCGATATTGCAGCCAAACTTGCCACTCACGGCCGTATTGCTGCTGCTGCCGATCACGCAGTCGCCAGGCTGGTCGACGCTGGTGTAAGCATTGTCGAGCACCGCCTCGGGCAGCATGCGGAAGGTGCCGACATCGCCGTACGTCACGCCGCTGTTGCTGGCCAGGCCGCTGGCCAGCACCGCCTGCCCCAGCGGAAACGGGCTGGCATTCGAGGCCGACGCGAGGCGGTCGGTGTAGTCGGTGACACTGAGAAAGCCGGTGATTTTCTGGCCGGCCACGGAATTGTCGACCAGCGGCGTGCCGTCATAGCCGGCCGCCGCGGCAGCGCCAAGGGTAAACGGGGCACCCGCCGCCAGGCTGGGCGTGCCGCTCAGGGCGCTGTTGCTCATGGTGGAACTGAGCGTGAACTGCTGTGGACGCACCGCGAAATTATCGGTCGAACAACCAACATTGGCCGTGCCGCACACGGCCGCGGTGCAAGTGACGCGCACACGCACATCGCGATAGGCGCTGTACTTCGGCGCCACGGCGCTGATGGCGGTGGCCGGGATGCTCACATTCGCGCTCGAATAGCCGCCCGTAAACGCCACCAGGCCCAGCGGAATGACCGCCGTCTGGGTGAGCGGACAGTTATTCGCCCCCAGCGTGACGCCGGTGGTGGTATTGACCAGCAAATCCACCGTGGCCGCGCCAGCGAACGTCGTTTCCAGGCTGGCATCGGTCTTCAGCTTGACCAGGTCGAGCTTGAAAGCCGTATCGGCCAGCTTGGTATTCAGGCGCGCATAGGTCAGGCTGCTGGTGCTGGGCACGCAACGGGGCGACGTCGCCTCGCAGGCGTTGAAGCGCGCCACGGCGCACGCCTTGATCACCAGCGACTGGTCTTCCTGCTCCGTGAACTGCCCGTCCGTCACATTCACGCTGACGGTGGCTGCCGTGCCGCTGCTCAGGCCAAACACGGCCTGGTACTCGCCGTTGAACAGATAGGTCGCCACGCCGTCGTTCAGCGTGCCATTCGACAGCACGCCATAGCCCGCGATCAGGGCCCAGTCGCCGATGCCGTTCGAGGTACTCAGCAGGATTTGCGTGGTGTTGTTCGGCATCACGATATTGTTGTGATTGACGTCATGCGCCGTGACCGTGACCGTGCTTTGCTGGCACGTCAGGCCCGTGCCCGTATTCGTCACCGCATAATGGTTCAGGCAGCCCGCCTGGCTCAGGTTCTGGTCGCGCTGCACCAGCGCCAGGCCGCCCTCGTAATTATAGGCACGCAATTCGTCGATGGCGCCATCGGTGGAATTGCCGCTGCCGTTCTGCCCCGTCACCGCGCTGCGGTTGTCGCCAATGAACAGGCTGCCGATGCGCGGCGAGACCACCGCCGCGGTGGTAAACGCCGACTCCTTTTGCAGCACGCCATCGACGTAGATGCGCAGGCGGTCGCTATTGGCTGCCGCCAGCGCGTTGAAGCTCCAGCTCACTGCGATATGCTTCCAGGTCCCGGCGGGCACGCTATTGGCAGCCGTTTCCACCACGCGCACGTTACCCAGGCTGTCCGTGACGACGAAGCGCAGGGCGCCCGTGCTGCGCCGCACGAGAAAAAACCACTCGTTGTTCATCTGCGTGGCGTCGAGCAATTGCGCATCGCGCGCGCCACTGCCGGACCAGGCCGTGTTGGCCTTGTACCAGAACGTGATGGTGCCGGCGCCGCCCATGGTGCCGGGCACCGACAGCCCGCTGTCGACCGCATCGATGGCGGCGGCGCTGGTATTGAGGGGGAAACTGGCGGCGCGGCAGACGCGGCCGGCAGCGATCGTCTGCGCGCCACCCAGCACCGTGCCGTCGCGCCCGTTGCCGCTGGTATCTGACACCTGCCCGGGTGTATTGTTCCAGCTGGGCTGCTCCATGCGGTACTCGACCACGGGGCGGGGAATGTAAAACTTGATCGCCGAATTGGTGACCGGAAAACCGGTTTGCGGCGTGTCGTAATCGTTGCTGTCGGCTTGCCAGCCGATCTGTCCCAGCTTGGCCGAAGGTCCCGCCACTGCCGTGCCGTACTGGTAGATGAATTCGCCGTTTTCCTGCAAGATCAATTGCAGGCTGTAAGAGCCAGTGGTAGTGGTGCCCGTGGTCCATTCCGGCACATTATTCCAGGTCACCACGAAGCTGCGGTACGGCGCCGTGCCGATGGTGGCGTAGCTGACGTAACAAGTAAGGCGGCTGGCGCAGGCGGTACTGTAGGTGGGCAGTTCCAGTTTCGAGGTGGGATCAAGGTCGTTGCCATAGATGCGCATGGTGTAGTTCAGGCTGCTGTCCGGATACGGCAGCGTCTGCACCGGGCTGCCGTAGCCGCAGGTGACATTGTTATTGAACTGCACCCGGCCATTCGTCATCACGCGCAAGGTGGTGAAGGCCACGCCCGAATACATGAAACTGAAACCGATGGGCAAGGCATCGCTGAGCGTATCGTCGAGGATGGGCGGCGAGGTACCGCAGCCGGCGGAACCGTTGAATCGGTAGGGCGAGGTGTTATAGCCGAGCTTGGCATGATTGCTGGCATCGATCCAGCTGTAGGCAAAACTGGTGTTGGCGTAGGTTGCCGCCTGGACCGGCGCGCAAGCAAGCAGGGCCACAACGGCTATCCATACGGCGATGAGTGCCTGCATATTGTTCCTTTGGTTGGCCGCGCTTAAAACTCCGCCTGCACGACGCGCTGCACATAATCGGGATTATTGGTGGCATTGGCAGTGGCGCAAACGCCACCCACAGGCTGGTTGCAGGCGGTGGCAATCACCTGGAAACGGGGCAATGCGCCTGCCGCCTGCGTGCAGCGCACGGTGACCCTGAAACCGTTCAGGCCGCCATTCGCGGGCAAGGCAAAATCGCTGCTGGCGAAGCAACTGCCGTTGACGCGCTGCTGGTACACGCCCCACTCCATGCCAGCGCGGGCCGCCTGGTAGGCACGCGCGCCCTGCACGTCCAGCGCCGACTCGGCATGCTGCATGGTGGAAATGGAGAGCAGCGCCACACCCAGCGCGGACAGCACCACCAGCAGAAAAATGGCGGTGACGATGCTGAAACCGCGTGCCGGACGGCATGGCCGGCACCGCTGCGGCATGGAGGATAGGGATAGTCTCATGGCGAATTATTGACCTGTGCCTGTTGCACCAGCCTGATCTGGCCTGCGTTGCCGCCGGGCGCGCCCAGGGTCAGGCTGACACTGACCAGGCCGCGCTGCAGGTTGGGCAGGGTATCGAAGGAAAAGTCACAGTCGGCGACCTGCATGGCCATCAGCGCCGCGGACGGCGCGCCGCTCAGCGCCGCTGTGCTCACCGGCTGGTCCGCCTGGATCACATAACCGGCATAACGCGTCAGCGTGCCCGTGCCGTTCGCATTCGGCGCGCAATGATAGGTCACGACCGTACTGACCACCTGGAAACGATAGCTGAGGGAAGGCATGGACGGCGTTTGCGCGACAAAGGGGTTGTTGACCAGCGTGACGTTGCTGCCGCTGATGGAAGCGACCTGGGCGCGGTTGCACTGCCCGCTGCAATTATAGGCGTCCACAGGAGGCTGAGCGCCCAGATTGTTGACAACGATAAAGTCGCCGGGAACGATGGTCTGCACGCCGGACGGCGCGGCGCCGACGATGGTAAATACATTCAGGTTGCCCGGCGTGAGGGGATCGAAGGCCAGTACATTGCCCGGTATCGTGTTCGGGTCGTCTTCCGACAGATAGCGCCCACCCGTCTTGGTCAGCAGCAGCTCCAGAAAACTGCCGCTGCTATTGCTCGTCACGCGCACGCTGTTGGGCAGCGCCAGGCGCACGTCGCGCGCGATGCGGCGTGTCGCCAAATCAGCCGAGTCCGCCAGCTCGGCGCGGGCGGCTACATCCAGGTAACTTTGCACGGGGGCACGAATGAACAGCGTCACCATGCCGGCGACGATGGCCGTGATGACGATCACCACGATCAGTTCGATCAAGGTAAAACCGCGCTGCCGGGGGCGTAAAGAAATCATCATGGGACGGCATTGCCTGCGTAGCGCGTGCGGTAGCCGGCCAGCACGAGCTGTTGATTCGTGGCATAAGTCACCGTGACCGTGATGCGCAAGACATTCATGTTGATCGGTGTGGCGTCCGAAGGCGGCATGGCGCCGGCCGGCCCCAGTCCCGCGTCGGGGCTGATGGCCACGCTCACCGCATAGCCAGCAGGAAAGCTGTTTCCAGCCGCGTCGACGGCATAGACCACGGGAGCATTGAAGGACCGCACATAGTCGCTGACGTTGTAATACGGCCGCCCCGAGGCGGGTACCGTCGCGCTGACATTTTGCGGCGTATTGCAGCCGGTGGGATTGGTGGCGCTGTCGAACGGTGCGGCATTCGTCGCCATATCGGCGGCCGGATCGGCGACCGGATCGCAAAACGTAAACCGTGCCCCTTCGATCTCATCGAGCATGGCTTCCGCGATGGCCAGCGCCTGCTTGCGCAATTGCGGATCGGCGCTGCTGGCCGTGGTGCGGGCGAAAATTTGCAGCAGGCCCACCACGGCGATGCTGACCACCACGATGAAGATGATCAGCTCGATCAGGGTCACGCCCCGCTGCCCCGTCCCGCGCGCCGCCATGGCGGCGTCCCTAGTAATGGACATAGCCCGTCTCCCCTTCGACCACGATAGTACGCGGGATGCCGCCGCCGCTGATGCCGATGCTGACGCGCGCGGGAAAGGTCGACACGGGTTCGGTGTCAGTGGACTTGTAAGGACGGCCCAGGGCATTGAAGTAAAAGGCGGCCGCTTCCAGCGGCACGCTATAGCTGATCTTGTTGGGCGCCGCTTCGCACAGCCAGGCCGTGGCATTCGCGCAGGCGGCCAGGGTGGCTGTGCGGCCGCTGTTGCCACCCGCAGGCGGCAAGACGCGGTTGGGCGCGTCGCAGGCAGTATTGAAACACAGGGCAATGCGGGTGCCGTTGAGCTGCACGAAGACGGGACGGTTTTGCGCGATCGCCAGTTTTTGCGCATAGCGCAGCATGCTCACGTTTTGATCGGCAAAGCTGCGCGCATCAAAACTGTCTTGCTGGAAGAAACGCGGCATGGCGACGGCCGCCAGCAGGCCGCCCACGATCAGCACGACGATCAGCTCGACCAGGGTGAAGCCCCGCTGCTGGCGCCCACGGCTGGCCGGTCCGGCAAACATCAAACCTGCTGGAGACAGCATCGTGAACACCTGTGGCAATGAGCGGCATGCTGGCTGAAACATGTCAGGAAGAATAAAAAACGCCTGGCGAGCCAGGCGGATTGCATGCGGCGCGGATTGTCGCCGCATGCGGGGCTCACGTCACTGGCAACTGGCAAGGACAGGCGCAGGGGTTATCGTCGGCGCGGCATTGGCAGCGGCGGAAGCGGTATAAATAAACGAGCAGGTGGCATGACCAGCGTCGGCGGCGATCGTTATCGGTCCAGGTGGCGTGCCCGTTATACTGAAATCCGGTGCCGTGATGCCGGCCGCTACCTGGATGCTGGTCGAATCAGGATAGCCGTTCGTCAGGGTAATAGTGGCGCCGTCCATCGCCACCGATGCAGCACTGGCGACCGCACCATCGACCATCCATCGCGCATGGGCCAGCGCAGCGCCTGCCTGCACCGAGGCGCGGGCGCCATTGATTTTCGCCAGACGGGCATCCGCCGACAAATTGATAAAACGGGGAATCGCGGTGGCCGCCAGTATGCCCAGGATGACGATGACGACGACTAACTCGATCAGCGTAAAGCCCGCTTGAGCACCTTGTTGAAAACGACGAATTGACTGCAGTTTCATGCTGATCTCCAAAAAATCAAAAAACAATGCTGGCAAAATTTGCCCACAGAATAAAAAACTATCTCAACCCGCCCGCCTCGCCCAACTGTATCAGCGCCACCTCAGGCGCATCAACCGGGCTTGAGGACTGGCCCCGGGTAGCGGATGCTTGCCGCAAGCTTACCTTGAATCGAAGCAACTCGGAATGCCTGGCAGCGAAACTGTTGCCTCGATTTAATATATATATCAATTCTGCATTACTTCTATCAAAAAACCAATGGCTTTGGGGAATTTTTTCCATCTCCGGCGCGCTGCTATATACGCCCAGATAATTGGCCGGTTTTTCAGCCAGCCAATCGATAGGGTTTTGCCCCGCCAGCGCCAGCACCTGGTTTTGCCGGTCGGACGCATACATTTCCAGCACCTGCATGCGCAGGCCCGCGCGCAGCGCCAGCAGCGTTTGCCGCACGGCGACCCGTTCCGCTTCCTGCTGGACCACCTCCAGCCGGCCCAGCAGCACGACCGTCAGCACGGCGATGACGGACACGGCGACGGCCAATTCAAACAAGGTAAAGCCGCGCTGCCTGGCCTTGCCAGCCAACATGTTGTTTTTTGGCGAAATACGCGGCTTCATTTATGCAGGGCCACCTTGCCCAGGTCCCACACGGGCAGGAAGATGCCCAGCGCCAGCACCAGCACCATGGCGCCAAGAAAGGCGATCAGGATGGGTTCGATCTGCGCGGACAAGGTCTTCAATTCGTAATCGACTTCGCGCTCGTACATCTGGGCGATTTCATCCATCAGCTCATCCAGCGAACCGGACTCTTCACCGACGGCGATCATTTGCAGCACCACTGGCGTGAAGACGCCCGCCGCCACCGAAGTGCGCAGGATGCTGTCGCCGCGTTCGACGCCGTCGCGCATCTGCTCGACGCGGGCGCACAGATAGGCGTTATCCACCGTCTGCGACACCACCGTCAGCGCCTGCACGATGGGCACGCCGCTGGTGCTGGACAGGGCGAAGCTGCGCGCGAAGCGCGCCATCGTGCCTTTCAGGATGATCTTGCCGGCGATAGGAAATTTCAACTTGTAACGATCCCATGTGTAGCGGCCAGGCACGGTGCGTAACCAGGCCCGGAAAGCGGCTATCGCGGCAATAGTCAGTACCAGCAGCAAAGGCCAATACGCCACTATGAAGGCCGACGTGCCGATCAGGATGCGCGTCATCAAGGGCAGTTCGGCATTGAAGCTGGCGAACACTGTCACGAACTGGGGAATCACGAACATATTGACGATGACCATGGCGACGAGCATGGCCACGATCACGAAACTGGGGTAGCGCGTGGCCGACTTCACGCGCGCGCGCATGTCGCGGTCGAACTCCAGGTGGTCGAACAATCGCAGGAAGACTTCATCGAGGCGCCCCGTCATTTCGCCCACGCGCACCATCGACAGGTAAAACGGCGTAAACACGGTGGGGTGGCGCGCCATGGCGGCCGACAGTTCGCGGCCCGCGTCGAGCGATTCGCGCACATCCTTGATGATGCGCCCGAACGCGGGGCTGATGGCGGACTCCTGCAGGCCGGCCAGGCCGCGCATGATGGGCACGCCCGCCTTGAGCAGGGTGTACAGCTGGCGGCTGAACAACTGCACGTCCATCGAACTGACTTTTTTCTCCGTCAGTTTTTGCCACCAGCCGATATCGGCGCCGGTGGTGGCGGCTTTTTTGGTTACCAGGATTTCCACCGGCGTCGCGCCGGTGGAAAACAACTGGTCGGCCACGGCGCCGCTGTCGGCGCCTTCCATCACGCCGGTCAGCAGCTCGCCGCTGGCATTACGCGCCTTGTAGGAGAAAAATGGCACCTCAATCCTCGCTCTGGTTGCTGATGCGCATCGCTTCCATCACCGTCGTGCGGCCCTGTACCACCAGTTGCACGGCGTGGCGGCGCAGGGTGTCGCCCGCCATTTGCGCCGTCGCCACCTTCATGAAGTGGGACGGATCGGCATGGTTGGCGGCATCGGCCACGGCGCGCGTGATTTCCAGCAATTCGTACACGCCCGTGCGGCCCCGGTAACCCATGCCATTGCAATGCGAGCAGCCCTTGCCGTGGAAATACTGGTTGCGCTCGACCAGCTCGCCCAGTTCCAGGCGCAGCCACTCGTATTCGTTCGGCGTGGGCACGTAGGGCGTGCTGCAGCTTTCACAGATCACGCGCACCAGGCGCTGCGCCAGCACGGCTTGCAGCGAGCTGCCCACCATGTAGCGCGGCACGCCCATGTCCATCAGGCGCAGCGGCGTGCTGATGGCGTCGTTGGTATGCAGGGTCGACAGCACCAGGTGACCCGTCATGGCGGCGCGCAAGCCGATTTGCGCCGTTTCCTGGTCGCGCATCTCGCCGACGAGCACGATATCGGGATCTTGCCGCAGAGCCGAGCGCAGCACGCGGGCAAAGCTCAGCTCGATCTTCTCGTTCACTTGCACTTGGTTAATACCGGACAAGCGGTACTCGACCGGGTCTTCCACCGTGATGAGCTTTTTTTCCACGGAATTGAGTTCGGCCAGGGCGCAGTACAAGGTCGTCGTCTTGCCGCTACCCGTCGGCCCCGTCACCAGCACCAGGCCGTTGGGGCGGTTGACGATGGCGCGGAAGCGTTCCACCAGCTGGGGCGGCATGCCGATGGCGTCCAGGCGCAAGGTCGTGCCGCCCTGGTTCAACAGCCGCATCACCACCGATTCGCCGTACTGCGTCGGCATGGTGGAGATACGCACATCGATGCGCTGGTTTTTCACGCGGATGGCGAAACGGCCATCCTGCGGCAAGCGTTTCTCGGAAATATCCAGGTCCGACATCAGTTTTAGCCGCAGCGCCAGCGAACTGGCGATCTTGCTGTCCGCTTCCGTCTGCAGGTGCAGCACGCCGTCGATGCGGAAACGGATCTGCAGCCGGCCTTCCTGCGGTTCGATGTGGATGTCCGAGGCGCGCACCTGCGTGGCATCCTCGAACACCGATTGCAGCAGCTTGACGATGGGCGCCTCTTCCAGGCCCGGATTGGCGGCCAGCGCGCCAAAGTCGACGGAGACGTCGCCCAGGTCCTGCTCCAGCTCGCGCGTCAGGGTGGAAATATCCTCCGTGCGGCGGTAGATGCGGTCGATGGCGGCCAGCACTTCCGTTTCATTGACGACAGCGAGCTCGATGTGGCGCTTGACCAGGCGCGAGATTTCATCGTACGCGAACAGGTCGGTGGGATCGGACATGCCGACCAGCAATCCCTCGCGCCGGTCTTCCAGCACCAGCGCGCGAAAGCGCCGCGCCTGGGTTTCCGGCAACAGGCGCACCAGTTCGGGATTGATGTTGAAAAACTTCAGGTTGATGTAGGGAATGTCGAGCTGGCGCGCCAGGGCGCCCGAAATTTGCTCTTCCGTGACAAAGCCGTGCTCGACAAAAACGCGGCCCAGCTTGCGCCCCGAGCGCTTCTGTTCCGTCAAGGCCTGGCCCAACTGTTCTTCCGTCAGCAATTTCTGCTGCACCAAAATTTCACCGAGCCGGACTTTCTCTGGCCTTGCCATGCTTGCTCCTCGACAGATGCTTCAGACGATGCACGCCAGCGGCGTGCGGGGGTATTTTATTCCAGAACCTGTTGTTTCTTAAAGAAAATACATTCTGTGGCTTGATTTTCGCGCATTTCAACACACCACAAGGAAACACTTGCCGCCCGCGTGCGCGCATGGCAATCCCTTTCGGCGAGCACGGGCGGCGTGCGGGCGAACGAACCCTGCGGCAATACCGGTGCTATCATTCTCCGCACCGCCGTGTTTTTCTGACAAGGCCGTCACTATCAAAGGAATACCATGTCATTGCACCGCAAACTCATCGTCTCCCTGGCCGCCGCCAGCGCCTTGCTGGCCGGCAGCGCACAAGCCCAATACGTCGGACCGACGGCCGGCCCTACCGCGCCCAGCAGCGTGGCCGCCATCCTGAAAAATCCCGTCGACGACCAGGCCGTCGTGCTGCGCGGCCATTTGCTGCGTAAAGTGGGCAAGGAAAAATACACCTTCTCCGATGGCACGGCGGAAATCCGCGTGGACATCGACGACAAGGTCTTCATGAACCGCAAGATCGACGCCAAAACCCAGGTGGAAATCCGTGGCGAAGTGGAAAAAGACTTCATGGAAAGCCCGGAAATCGATGTCGACGTGCTGACCGTCGTCCCGTAAGCGTCCTTGCCATCCCGCCGCCACGGCGGGATGGGCATCACCCCTCTTCTGTATACCTTGCACAAGCTTTTCCATTCAAGAAACTAGGCTTGTCAGAGCAATCAATTTCGTCTAGCATCTTTTCATTCAAGGTCAGCCAGCGCCAGCGTGAGCCTGCCTGTCGACTCATCCATTCTGGGAGCCTTCCGGGTGCAAGATTTGCCTTCGATACGCTCAAGAATTTCATGGCTGGTGCTCGCCTGGGTCATGCCGACGGCGCTCGTGTTTCTGCTGCTCGTGGCGCAAAGCTACACGCGCGAACGCGAGCATGTCGTCAGCGAAACGGCGCAGGCGGCGCGGGCAGTCGCCGCCGCCGTCGAACGCGACCTGAACGGCGCCCAGATGGCCGCGCGCATCCTCGCCGCCTCACCCGCCCTGCAAACGGACGACATCGGCGCCCTGCGCGCCCTGACCGACAGCCTGTTGCAGCCAGGCCTGGCCGTCAGCGCCTTCATCATCTCCGATGCCAGGGGACGTCAGTTGGTCAATACTGCCCTGCCCGCCAACCTGGTGCCGCCCCCCTTGCCGCAAAAATGGGCCGCCAGCATGGAACGCACGCGCGAGTACGGCAAGCCGCGGCTGACCAGCCTGCTCCTGGCGCCGGACGAGGTGCCGCGCCTGGCGCTGAACCTGCCCTTGCCGCGTGCCCAGGGTGCCGCCCATGTATTGACGGCCCTGTACCCGCCCGACTACCTGCCCTTGCTGTTGCGCGAACTGCACCTGCCGGCCTACCTGGGTGCGGCCATCATCAATGCCGACGGCATCAACGTGGCGCGCACCCTGGCGCCGCAGCGCTACGTGGGCCAGCGCAGCGTGGCGCCCCTGCTGGAACAGATACGCCAGGCGCGCGAAGGCGTGCTGCGCCATGCCACGCTGGAAGACCTGGACGTCTACACGGGCTTTCGCCGCGCTCCCGACGACAGCTGGACGGTGGCCGTCACCATGCGCAGCAGCACGGTGGCCGAAGCGCTGCTGGGCTCGGTAGTCACGGGTTCCGTCATCCTGGCCCTGCTGCTGGGCGCCGGCTTTGCCCTGGCCTGGCGCGTGGGCGGACGCCTGGCCAGCACCCTGCAGGAACTCACGTTGCAGATCCAGGCGCTGGCGCAGGGCAAACCCTTGCTCTCGAACAAGCACGCGGACCGCGAATCGGCCGACATGGCCGCCGCCCTGGGCGCGCTGGAACGCGACCTGCGGCGCCACCGCACGCAGCTCGAGAGCCTGGTGGCCGAACGCACGCTGGCCCTGGAAAAATCCACGCGCCTGCTGGAAACCGTGTACGCGACGGCACCCATCGGCATGCTGTTCGTGGGCCTGGACTTGCGCATCGTCATGATCAACCATTACCTGGCCGCCATCCACGGCGCCAGCGCGACGCAGCATCTGGGCCGTCCCGTGGGCGCCATGCTATTCGACGACGCCGTGCGCGCGGACGTGGAGCGCTGCGTGCGCCAGGTGCTGGAGACGGGCATGCCCATCGTCGACATGGAGTTGAGCGGCCACAGCGGGCAGCAGCGCGAACAGCTGAGCCACTGGATCGTCTCGTATCACCCGATTTTCGGTCCTGAGCGGCAATTGCTGGGCGTGTCGGGCCTGTGGCTGGATATTAGCGAGCGCAAGCGCAGCGAAGCGGAATTCCGCCGCTCGAAACACCTGTTCGGCACCATCATCGAAAACATTCCGGCCATGGTCTTCGTCAAGCGCGCCGACAAGCTGAGCTTTGAAATGGTCAACCGCCACGCGGAACTGACCCTGGGACGCTCACGCGAGCAATTACTGGGCAAGACGGACCACGACTTCTTCCCGCCGCAGCAGGCGGCCGCCTTCGTCAGCGCCGACCGCAAGCTGCTGGCCACGGGGCAGATGGTGGAAATCGAACAGGAAGCGATCAATACGGCCGACGGCACCACGCGCTACTTCACCACGCGCAAGGTGGTCTTGCGCGACGATGCGGGGCGCGCCAGCCACGTACTGGGGGTCTCGATCGATATCACGGATCGCAAGCGTGCCACCGAGGTGCTGCACGCCACCACCTTACGCCTGGAACAGAACGAGCGCTTCATCCGCACCGTCACCGACAACCTGCCCGGCATGGTGTCGTACTGGGGTGCCGATCTGCGTTGCCGCTTCGCAAATAATTTCTATAACGAATGGTTTGGCCGCAGCAGCGCCGAGCTGGCCGGCATCCACATGCGCGAATTGCTGGGGCAGGAACTGTTCGACGTGTATGCGCCCCATGTCGAAGGCGTGCTGGCGGGCCGGCCGCAAAGCTTCGAGCGCGACCTGCTCGATCCCACGGGCCAGGTGTGCCATACGTGGACCAACTACATTCCCGATGTCGACGACAGCGGCGGCGTGCGCGGCTTCTTCGTGCTGGCCTCAGACGTCTCTGAACTCAAGCGCACGGAATTGCGCCTGCATGAACTCAACGAGCAAATGGTGCGCGCGCGCGACAAGGCCGAGGCGGCCAGTATCGCGAAAAGCGAGTTCGTCGCCAACATGAGCCATGAAATCCGCACGCCGATGAACGCCATCATCGGCCTGGCGCGCCTGCTGGAAGAGTCGCCGCTGGAACGGCGCGAGCGCAGCTATGTCGGCAAGATCCAGATGGCCACGCAATCGCTGCTCAATATCGTCAACGACGTGCTGGACTTTTCCAAGATCGAGGCGGGACAGATGGTGCTGGAACAGCGCCGCTTCCAGCTCGATCGCCTGCTGGGCAGCGTCAGCGTGCTGCTGGCCAACAGCGCCTGGGCGCGCGGCGTGGAGCCCGTATTTGTGCTCGCCCCCGGCGTGCCGGACGAACTGATCGGCGACGCCCTGCGCGTGGAACAGATCCTCCTCAACCTGGTGGGCAACGCCGTCAAATTCACCGCGCATGGCGAAGTGGTGCTGGCCATCACCATGGTGGCCGAGGATGCGGCCAGCGCCACGCTGGAGTTTTCCGTGCGCGACACTGGCATCGGCATAGCCGCGGCCGAACAGGAACGCATCTTCGACGCGTTTTCCCAGGGCGACAGCGGCACCAGCCGCAAATACGGCGGCACGGGACTGGGGCTGGCCATCTGCCGGCGCATGGTGGAATTGATGGGGGGCAAACTCAGCGTGACAAGCGCGCTGGGCGAAGGTTCCGACTTCCGTTTCAGTTGTCGCTTCGATAAGGTGGCGCCACCGCCCGAGCCGCCCGGCAAGAATACGCCCAAGGCCCTGTCGCTGCTGATCATCGACGACAATGCCAGCGTGCGCGCCATGCTGACAGACTGGTGCGCGGCGCAGGGCTGGCACAGCCGCAGCGCCGACAGCGGCGCAGCCGGCCTGGCGCTGCTGCGCGCCAGCGCCAGCGGCCTGGACGGCTTGCCGCCGGCAGATCTTGTGCTGCTCGACGCGGCCATGCCCGGCATGGATGGCATTTCCATGCTCACCGAGGCGCGCACCGACGAATACCTGGCGCTACCACCCGTGATCATGCTGGTGGCCGACCAGGACAGCGAAAACCTCGAACGCCTGGCCGACAGCCTGATGCTGGCCGGCATCGTTTCGAAACCGGCCACCCCGGCGCGCCTGCTGGCGGCCGTGACTGCCGTGCGGGATGGACGCAATGGCCGCAGCGCGCCATCCGCGCTGCCCGTGTCCACGCCCCTGTCGGGCTTGCTGGAAGGCATGCGCGTGCTGCTGGTGGAAGACAATGAAATCAACCAGGAAGTGGCGCAGTACATCTTGCTGCACTCGGGCGCGCGCGTGGCCATGGCCGCCAACGGCCAGCTGGCCGTCGACTTGCTCACCAGCACGCCGCACGCCTGGGACGTGGTGCTGATGGATTTGCAGATGCCCGTCATGAATGGCTATGACGCGACGCTGGCCATCCGCGCGCTGGGCTTGCCGGACTTGCCCATCATCGCCATGACGGCCAATGCCATGCACGAGGACCGCCTGCGCGCCATCGCCAGCGGCATGAATGCGCACGTGGCCAAGCCCATCGATGTCGACGACATGATCGAGACCCTGACCCGGCTGGTGCCGGCGCCCCTGGGCGGGAGCGGCAGCGGCGGCACCAGCGCCGTCCCGGCCGGCCATGCCGTCGTGCCCATGCGGGAGGTACCGGCCACGGTGGCCGGCATCGACCTGGCGGCAGCGCTGCAGCGCTTCGGCGGCGACTACGGCGCCTTCCTGGCCCTGCTCAAGCGCTTTGAGAATTCGCAAGGCGACGCCGTCGAGGAAACGCGGCGCCTGCTGGCCGCTGGCCAGACGCAGCAGGCGGCGCAGTTGCTGCACCGCGTCTGCGGCGTGGCGGCCAACCTGGGCGCCACGCACGTCGCCCGCCTGGCCGCCGAGACGGAAAAGGCGTTGAAAACGGGGCAATCGCACGCCACGGCCGCCTTGCTGGGACAGCTGGAACGGGCGATGAGCGAAGTCATCAAAGCGACGCGCGCCCTGCCCTCGCCCCTGCGGCGCGGCCAGCCGCCAGCTGCCGCGTCCGGCAGCGCGCCGCTCGACGTGCACGCCGGCCTGGCCGAACTGCTTGTCTTGATCCGCAACAATAACCTGAAGGCGCTGGCGCACTTCCACGCCCTGCACCCCGCCCTGCAACAGTCAGACCGGGAAGCGGCGCTGGCGATGGCAAACGCGATCGAGACCTTGAATTTTTCCGAAGCGGAAAAACTCGTGCTCGATCAGCTGAAACGAGAGGAAAACAAGTGAGCTGGACCAACCTTGCCATGAACGGGCGCATCCTCATCGTCGATGACGCCATGGAAAACATCCAGATCCTGCACCAGCTGCTGCGCGAGGAACACGAGGTGCTGTTCGCCCTGAGCGGTGTGAAGGCGCTGGAAATCGCACAGAATCAATTGCCGGACCTGATCCTGCTCGACGCCGTCATGCCCGGCATGGATGGCTATGCCGTGTGCAGCGCCTTACGCGAATCGGCCCTCCTCTGCGCCATTCCCGTCATTTTCGTCACGGCCCTGAACCAGCCCGAAGACGAGACGCGGGCGCTGGAAGCGGGCGCCGTCGATTTCATCACGAAACCGTTCAACGCGGCCGTCGTGCGGGCCCGCGTGCGCAGCCAGCTGACCATCAAGCGGCAAGCCGACGCCATGCGCGAACTGACGCTGACGGACTCGCTGACGGGCGTGGCCAACCGGCGCAGCTTCAACGAAGCCATGGACAGCGAATGGCGGCGCTGCGCGCGCGACGGCGTGCCGATGGCCATCATCATGGCCGATATCGACCATTTCAAGGATTACAACGATACGTATGGCCACCAGGCGGGCGACCTGTGCCTGCAGCAGGTGAGCGCCGCCCTGCGCCGCTGCGCCGTGCGCCCGCCCGACCTGCTGGCGCGCTACGGCGGCGAGGAATTCATCATCCTGTTGCCGCAGGAAACGCGCGACGGCGCCGAAGTGGTGGCCCAGCGCATCCTCGAGGAAGTGCGCGCCCTGGAAATTGCCCACGCCAGGTCCAGCGTCGGCCCGCACGTCACCGTCAGCCTGGGCATGGCCAGCGTCATGCCCACCGAAGGCATGGACCCCAGCGCCCTGATCCGCGCCGCCGACGCCCTGCTGTACCGCGCCAAGCATACGGGACGGGACAGGTATTGCGCGGCGGAGGGGGAGTAATTACGGATAGCAGCGCATCAGAAACTCCGCCACGCACACAGGTTTCGTGTCGCCTTCCCGCTCCATGGTCACGCCCCAGTTCACTTGCGCCCCTTCCGGCACGTCGTCGACGGCAAGAATGTCGAGCCGCGCGCGCAAGCGGCTGCCGACGGGCACGGGTGCGGGAAAGCGCACCTTGTTCAGGCCGTAGTTGATGGCCATGCGGATGCCGGCCATGTGCAGCGCACCCGCAAGCATGGCGGGCAACAACGATAACGTCAGGAAGCCGTGCGCCACGGTGCAGCCGTAGGGCGACTCGCGCGCGCAACGCTCGGCATCCACATGAATCCACTGATGGTCGTCCGTGGCGTCGGCGAAGGTGTCGATGCGCTGCTGGGTGATGGTGAGCCAGTCGGAGACGGCCACGTGCTGCCCCGCCAATGCCTGAAAACCGGCAATGCCGGCGATATCACGCATGCTTTTCTCCTGCCGGACGGCGGCCGAACATGCCCATGCCTTCGACGGTGGTCACCACCTCGCCATGCTGGTTGCGCACGCTCCACACGGAAATGACGATGCCGCGGTCCGGCTTCGATGTGGATGGCCGCACTTCCTTGACCTGGTAGGCCAGGTGCAGGGTATCGCCCGCGCGCACGGGTTTGAGCCAGCGGATGCTGTCCAGGCCGGGCGAGCCCATGCTGGACGAGTGCTTGAGCAGATTGTCCACCACCAGGCGCATCATCATGCCGCAGGTGTGCCAGCCGCTGGCGATGACGCCCTTGAAGATGGTCTTTTCGGCGGCCGCATGGTCGACGTGAAACGGCTGCGGGTCGAAATCCGTGGCGAAGGCGATGATTTCCGCCTCCGTCACGTGGCGCTGGCCCAGGTCGATTTCCAGTCCCTGCGTAAAATCTTCGAAATACCAATGCTTGGGTTTAATTTCCGTCAATGCGGTCATGCGGTCTCCGTCGGCAAAAAGCCCGGCTGGGCGATAAAGCGCTCGATATGGTGCTCCACGTCGCCCAGGGTCAGGGCGATCATGGAGAGGCGCTTGAAATGGTGGGCGGCGGGCAATTCATCCGTCACGCCCATGCCGCCATGCAATTGCACGGCTTGCTGCCCGACAAAGGTGGCGGCCAGTCCCACGCGCGCCTTGGCGGCGGAGACCGTGCGGCGCCGCTCGGACGCATCCTCGCTGTCGACCTTGGCGGCGGCCAGCATGGCCATCGAGCGGGCCTGCTCCAGGTGGATGAACATGTCGGCCATGCGGTGCTGCAAGGCCTGGAATTTGCCGATCGGCGCGCCGAACTGCTGGCGCGTTTTTAAATACTCGAGCGTGGCGGCAAAGATGGCGTCCATGGCGCCCACGGCTTCCGCGCACAACAGGGCGGCGCCATAGTCGAGCGCTGCATCGAGCACGGCCCAGCCCAGCCCGGCCTGGCCGATCAGCGCGTCCTGGCCCAGCACCACTTGCACCAGAGTCACGGTGGCGGCGCGCTGGCCGTCGATGCTGCGGTAATCGCGCACGGAAACGCCGGGCGCGTCAAAAGGCACGAGGAACAGCGAAATGCCATTCGTCTCATCCTGGCTGCCACTGCTGCGCGCCGAGACGATCAACGCACCCGCCTGCGCGCCATGAATGACGACGGTTTTCTCGCCATCGAGCACGAAACCGTCACCGCTGGCGCTGGCCGTGGTGGCGATATCGTGCATATCGTGGCGCGACTGGCGTTCGCCCAGCGCGCAGGCCAGCTTCAGGCTGCCACTGGCGACCTGCTCCAGCACGGCGTCGTGACCGCCCGCCAACGTGAGGAAACGCGCGCCCAGCACGGTGGCGAAATACGGTTCGACCACCAGGCCGCGGCCCAGTTCCTGCATCACCAGCAGCATGTCGACGGCCGTGCCGTCGAAACCGCCCACGCCGGCTGGCAGCGGCAAGGCCGTCATGCCCAGCTCGGCCAGGGTGGCCCAGGCGGCATCGGACGTGCCCGTGGCCGAGTGGACGATCTGCTTGCGCGTTTCAAATGGGTAATCCTTGTCGACCCAGCGCCTGAGCGCGTCGGCAAATTGCTGCTGTTCCTGATTAAAATGGAAGTCCATGTCGTCTCCTTCTGGCTTACAGGCCCAGGATCATCTGCGTGATGATATTTTTCTGGATTTCATTCGAGCCGCCATAGATCGATGTCTTGCGGTAATTGAAGTAGTACGCAGCCAGCGGCGCGGCCAGGTCGTCGCCGCCTCCGCTGTGCGGCGCGCTGCCGTCGAGAAATGCCGGGTCGAAGGGCAAGGCTTGCGGGCCGATGGCTTCCACCATCAGTTCCGTCAACTGCTGCTGCAGCTCCGAGCCGCGCACCTTCAGCATCGAGGCTTGCGGTCCCGGCCCCTTGCCTTCATCGCTGATGACGCGCAAGACCGTCATTTCCAGCGCCATCAATTCGATTTCCAGGGTAGCGACCTTGGCGGCAAAGGCGGGATCGTGCAGCAGCGGCGCGCCGCGCTTGGTTTGCTGCATGGCCAGTTGCTTGAGGAAAGTCAGCTCGCGCTTGGAGCGGCCAACGGCGGCGATGCCCGTGCGCTCATGCCCCAGCAGGTATTTTGCGTAGGTCCAGCCCTTGTTTTCCTGGCCCACCAGATTGCTGACGGGCACGCGCACGTTGTCAAAGAAGACTTCGTTCACTTCATGTTCTTCATCGAGCATGATGATGGGGCGCACGGTGATGCCCGGCGTTTTCATGTCGATCAGCAAAAAACTGATGCCTTCCTGCTTGCGCACCGTGCTATCCGTGCGCACCAGGCAAAAGATCATGTCGGCGTGCTGGCCCAGCGTGGTCCAGGTTTTCTGGCCATTCACGATGTAATGGTCGCCGTCGCGCTCGGCCGTGGTTTTCAGCGAGGCGAGGTCGGAACCGGCGCCCGGCTCCGAATAGCCCTGGCACCACCAGTCGTCGCAATTGAGGATGCGCGGCAGATAGTATGCTTTTTGCTCGGCGTTGGCGAAGGCCATGATGACGGGCGCCACCATATTGACGCCGAATGGCAGGATGGGCGGCGTGGCGGCGCGCGCGCACTCGTCTTCCCATATGTGGCGCTGCACGGACGTCCAGCCCGTGCCGCCATGTTCGACGGGCCAGGCCGGCGCGGCCCAGCCTTGCTGCGCGACAATCTTGTGCCAACGCACATAATCATCACGCTTCAGGCGCAGATGCTGGCGCACCTTGCGCTGCAAGTCCGCCGGCAGATGGGTGTCGAGGAAGGCGCGCACCGTGTCGCGGAAAGCCGTCTCCTCGGCCGTGTAATGCAGGTCCATGTCTGTCTCCTTGTTCTTATCGGTTGCCGTGATGACTGCACGCAAGGAAGCTCAGCGCACAAAAAAGCACGACCGTTCTCAAGGATTGTACAACAGATTGGGAGCGGCGCCAGGGGTTTTGCATGGGCTGGCGCCATGAGGGAGAAATAGCTGGAATGGGCGGGAATCGGTGTAAGCTGGAAAGAGATGGCCAGCGGCTGCGGCTGGCAATTTATTCCCACGCCGGCGTCATTGGATTTGCTCCGAAGGAGCCATCCAGCGCCATGCCAGCCTATCCATCGATGCACCGCCCTGGCGGCAACATTAAAAACTCAACGGTATCACGCCGACCGCCAAGCCGATTCTTCTTTCTTCATGGGTGGCGGGAACAGCATACGCATTTCTATTTCACACGTAATTCATCCATGGCCCGATAAACACGTCCCCACACGTCGCGCCTTTTAGCGACTTGCAATGGGGTCAAACCGTCGATGGACGGAGCGTTAATATCCGCACCGGATTCAATCAGGAATTTCACGAGCGGGACATTTACTCCGTCCGCAGCATAGTGGATGGGTTGCCAGCCATTCTTATCCTGGGCATCGATCTTTGCGCCAGCATCCAGCAATACTTTAACAACCTCTTCGTGTTGCAAGGTATGGCTACGCTCATATCCCTTATCAACAGCAAAATGGATAGGCTGTATGCCATTGTTATCTGCATGGTCAACTTTCGCCCCGGCTGCCAACAACAGCTTGGCCGCTTCCGCATTTCCACTATAACAGGCTCCAAATAATGCTGTCTTGCCAGCCTTGTCAGTAACATTCACATTGGCAGAAGCCGCAATCAGCATCTGCAAAATCTCCAGGCTGCCTTTCTTTTCAACAGCATGCATGAGGACAGTATTTTCGTACTTCCCACTTTTTTGCTCGATATTGGCTCCAGCATCGATTAATATCCTGGCCATCTCTGTATAGCCGCGCATGGCTGCGAAATCAATGGCGCGTGCCCCGTACTTATTGGCCGCATCAACGTGCGCCCCTTGCTGCAGCAGTCGTACCACTTCTTTGGTGTCGCCCTTGTATGCCGCCTCATTGAGGTCATTATCAAGTGAGTCGCCTGCATAAACGGTAGACGAGACAAACATTGCCAAGCACGACAGCAGCACGACGAAAACTGACTTTATATTCAAGACATTCATATATTTTATTTTTCCTTTAATTGACATCCGCACGGCGAATCATTACCACTGCCAAAATGACTGCATCAGTAAATCATTGCACAGGGAATTATTGCATTTTACGTAATGCCCGTGCGCGTGTCCACCGCAAGCATGGCAGTGTCAATTTACCGCTTCCATATGAACCGGGGCGTCACTTGCAGTCACACGATAAACAGATCCCAAGTTGGCCGAATCCGAAGTTATCTGAACTGCGCAAAACCAGGAACCGTTCTTTATAAGACTCCAGGATGGAAGTTGTGGTCGAGAAGCGCAACTGTTTTGGAAGCGCTCTCAAGGAAAGTAAGAATAACAGTGTGGCGTATTTGGCAGACCCACCCATGCAGGAAATCACCCATACAAATGCAGCAACACCTGCACGGCAACGATCTTGACGATGGTCATGCTGGGGAAAATCATGGCGTAGCCCAGGTTCGGGCGGTCCGACTTGGCCAGGCGGTTGGCAAATACCAGTACGGCCGGGTTGCCCGTGGCGCCGGCCGCAATGCCCAGCAATTCAGGAAACGGCAGGCGCAGGAAAATCTTGCCCAAAATCACAACCAGCGCGACCACCACCAGCACCGTCACGGCACCGAGCACCAGCATGGGCAAGCCATCGGCGCCCACCTGCTGCACGAAGGGTAAACCGGACGCCATGCCGACGGAGGCGAGGAAAATCGTCAAGCCATAGTTGCGCATGACCAGGTTGGCCGACAGCGGCAAGCGCCAGCTGATCTTGCCCACTCTACCGAGGCGGCCCAGAATCAGCGCCATCACCAGCGGCCCGCCGGCCAGGCCCAGGCTGAACGAACCTATCCACGGCAACGGTATCGGCACCAGGCCCAGCAGCACACCCAGCACCATGCCCATGCCCAGCGAGACATAGCTGAACTCGGCCGTGGCCGTGATGGAATTGCCGAACAGCTTGCGCACGTCGGCCGCATGTTTCGCTGGCGCAATAGCCATCACCCTGTCGCCGAATTCCAAGGTCAGGAACGGGTGCGGCAAAATCATGGCGTCGCCGCGGCGTATGAAAGCGATCTGCAGCGGGAAGTCTTTTGCCAGGTTCAGCTCGCCCAAGGGCACGCCGACGATTTCCGCGTCCGACACGAACACTTCCGTGCCGTCGAACGCGCTGCGGTCCTTCATCAGGCGGCCCGGGTCCAGATGGCCCAGCGCCGTGCGCGCCGCTTCCACGCCCGCCACCGTGCCCGACACCATCAAGGCGTCACCCACGCCGAGCACCAGGCCCGGATCGGGCAAGCGGTTCTGGTGGCCCTGGCGCACGCCGATCACTTGCACGCCCGCCAGCGGGCCATCGGCCAGTTCGGACAGGGCGGCGCCCGCCAATTTCGCTTCATCGATGGTAATTTCCGACACGACGATGGGCGCCGGCGGCGGCGTCAGCACGGGTTTTAATATGCGCCCGGCCAGGTACAGGCCCAGCATGGGGCCGACGACGCCGAACGGATACGCGACGGCATAGCCGACGGCCGCATCGCCATTGCCGTGCGACGCTTCCAGCGCCGCCTGCAGGGCCGCCGTGCTGGTCATGGCGCCGGCAAACACGCCGCTGGCCATGCGCAGCGAGATATCGATCCACTGCCCGCCCCAGACGGACACGGCCAGGCCGCCCATGACGGCGGCAAAGGCGATCAGATTGTGTTTCTGCCCCGCGCCGCGCAAGCCGGCGAAAAACTGCACGCCATACTGCACGCCTATGCCATACAGAAACAACAGCAAGCCGATGGAGCCGACCATCGGCGGCGGTACGGCCCCGGGAGCAAATGCGCCCAGCGCCAGCCCGGCGAACAGCACGCCACCCACGCCCAGCGAAAAGCCGAACACGCTGATGCGCCCCAGCGCATAACCGGCGCCGATGACGAGAAACAGGGCGAGGATCGGCGTCGACTCCAGCGTGTGGCGAAATAATTGAAGCATCAAACAACCTTGATCTGGAGAAAGCCCAGTTTAGCATGCACAAAAGCAACACGATGGCGAGGATGACAAGCAAGCGTGCGCACGTTAATGCGGTCAAAAACGGGCAAAAAAAAGCCCGCTACGGGAGCGGGCTGAATCTAATTCCTGTGAGGAAGTAGAGGAGACAGGTGCAATGATGCCGCGTTGCAGCATATAAGTCTAATTGTATATTGTGATGATAGAAATATGCTTTATCAATATCTCGTCAGACCGTTCCGAAAATAATGAGTTTTCGATGCGATCCTGGTTCACGCGTCACCAGCACGCGGGCTTGCTCTACGGTTACGCAATCCTGCGGCGCAAACCCCGCTGGCACTGTCTGCACATCGCGCGCGATGCGTTGCGGATCATTGATCACGTCATAATCTGCACGCTTGAAAAACAGCTGCTCGATACCGGCGTCTCCCTGCGGCAGCGGCTTGACGACGATGAGCGACCAACGGCCTTCCTCCCCGAGAAAATGCTTTTGCTTCAGGAACAAGTTAACGCGATCTGCATGAGGCGCCAAGTCGCTCAACTCGCTCTGATAAAGACCCATCGGACACAGCAGCGTGCCGGCTGGCCACCCCATATCGGGCAGCGCTGTGACCGTGTCCGGACGCAACTGGGCCAAATGGCGGTCGAACGGGTATTTTTCCGCCGAGCAGGCGCCGAGCGCCATCAGCGCAAGCATGCCCACGGCGCGCAACAAAGAAATCATCAACTTGCCTCCTTTATGTATATGGTCAAGCAAGGGTATCTTAAGCGATGAAACAAAAAAAAAGCCCGCTGCGGGAGCGGGCTGAATCTATTTCCTTGGAGGAAGTAGAGGAGACAAATGAATTATGCCGCATCGCAGCATCATTATCCAATTGCATGTTGTGATGATAGAAATAGTTATTCCCTATATCTGCCCTCTCCCTCCGGCCAGCCTCAGGCCACGTTGTCGCCGCGCAAGGTTTTTGCCGCCGCCACCATGTTCGCCAGCGCGGGAATGACCTCTTTCCAGCCACGCGTCTTCAAGCCGCAATCGGGGTTGACCCACAGGCGGTGTGCGGGAATGCGCTCGGCCGCCTTGCGCATCAGTTTCACCATCTGTTCCTGGCTCGGAATATTGGGCGAGTGAATGTCGTAGACGCCGGGGCCGATGTCGTTCGGATAGTTAAAATCATCGAAGGCGTCGAGCAATTCCATGTCGGAACGCGAGGTTTCGATCGTGATGACGTCCGCATCCATGTCGGCGATCTGCGCGATGATGTCGTTGAATTCCGAATAGCACATGTGCGTGTGGATTTGCGTTTCGTCGGCCACACCATTGGCCGTGATGCGGAACGATTCCACGGCCCAGCGCAGGTATTCGGCCCATTGCGACTTGCGTAGTGGCAAGCCTTCGCGCAGCGCCGCCTCGTCGATCTGGATCACGCGGATGCCGGCCTGTTCCAGGTCCAGCACTTCGGCGCGGATGGCCAGCGCCAACTGGTAGCACGATACGGCGCGGGGCTGGTCGTCGCGCACGAAGGACCAGTTCAGGATGGTGACAGGGCCCGTCAGCATGCCTTTCATCGGCTTGTCCGTCAGCGACTGGGCGTAGATGCTCCACTCGACCGTCATGGAGCGGGGGCGGCTGATGTCGCCGAACAGGATGGGCGGCTTCACGCAGCGCGAACCATACGATTGCACCCAGCCGAACTGGCTGAAGGCGTAGCCATCGAGCTGCTCGCCGAAATATTCCACCATGTCATTGCGTTCCGCTTCGCCGTGCACGAAGACGTCCAGGCCCAGGGTTTCCTGCTCCCTGACGCAATGGGCGATTTGCGCCTGCATCAGTTTTTTGTAGCTGGCTGCGTCCAGCTGGCCGCTGCGGAACTGGCTGCGTGCCTGGCGGATTTCCGCCGTCTGCGGGAAGGAGCCGATGCTCGTCGTCGGGTACAGCGGCAGTTGCAGCAGCGCAGCTTGCTTGACGGCACGCTCGGCATAGCCGCTCACGCGCTGGCCCAGGCTGGTGTCGATGCGGGCCACGGCCGCTTTCACTTCCGGATTGTGCACGCGCGGCGACTGGCGGCGCGCTTGCACGGCCGCATGATTGGCATCGAGCGCCGCCTGCACGGAGGCGCGGCCATGGTTCAGGGCGCCGGCAATGGTGTGTACTTCATCAAGCTTTTGACGGGCAAAGGCCAGCCAGGACTGGATATCGGCGTCGAGCTTTTGTTCGCTGGCCAGGTCGACGGGCACGTGCAGCAGCGAGCACGACGGCGCGATCCACAGGCGCGCTTGCAGGCTGGCATGCACGGGTTCCAGCCATGCCAGCACGTCATTCAAGTCCGTCTTCCAGATATTGCGGCCATTCACCACACCCAGCGACAAGACGCTGGTAGCGGGCAACTGCGCGATGACTTGCTCCACTTCATCGCGGGCATTCACGGCGTCGAGGTGCAAGCCTTGCACCGGCAGCTTGCACGCCAGCGTTAAATTGTCTTGCAGCTTGCCAAAATACGTGGCCAGCAGCAGTTTGACGTGATGGACCTTGCTCAAGGCCGCGTAGGCCATGAGCAGCGCTTGCTGCCAGTCGCTGCCCAGTTCCGTGACGAGGATCGGTTCATCGATCTGCACCCACTCCACGCCTTGCGCGGCCAGTTCCTGCAATAGTTGCACGTAGACGGGCAGCAAGCCTTGCAGCAGCGCCAGTTTGTCGGAATCATCCTTGGCCTTGCCCAGCCACAAATAGGTGACGGGGCCGATCAGCACGGGCTTGGCTTTCACCCCGAGCTGGCGCGCTTGCGCCAGTTGTTGCAACAGGCGGCTGCTGTCGAGCTTGAATTGCGTGTCGGCCGCAAATTCCGGCACGATGTAGTGATAATTGGTGTCGAACCATTTCGTCATTTCACCGGCATGGACGCAGCTGCAATCGCTGTCGCTGGCCGAGCGGCCACGCGCCACACGAAAATAGTTATCGAGCGCCGCGCCTTCCAGGCCACGCACGCGCTGCGGCAAGTTACCCAGTGTAAAGCTCAGATCCAGCACCTGGTCGTAGAAGGAAAAGTCGCCCACGGGCGCCAGGTCCAGCGCGCTCTGCTCTTGCCAGTGGCGCTGGCGCAACTCCGCGCCCTGGCCTTCCAGCGCGTCCAGGCTGCTTTGGCCCTTCCAGTAATCTTCCAGGGCGAATTTCAATTCGCGTTTGGCGCCGATGCGCGGGTAGCCCAGATTATGTGTCGTGACGGTCATGACGGTGCTCCTTATGAAGTATGCACACATCATAGAAGGTTCCATCCATTAAAAATAATGATAATATTTTATATATCCATGAATGCAGCTCATGTGAAATCATGCTCGAATGCATCTGGCCGTCTTGCGCGGGTCACGCCCGACCCGCACAAGACGGACGACAGCATCGAGCACCTGCACTGTGTGACGGCGACGGGCAAAAAAAAAGCCCGCTGCGGGAGCGGGCTGAATCTATTTTCTTGGAGGAATATAGAGGAGACAAATGCATGATGCCGCATTGCAGCCTATCAATCCAATGACATGTTGTGATAGTGGAGATATGAATTATCCATATCTCGTACAAGTTGCGAAACAGGCAGCGACATCAACGGCAGTTGCGGCCACCATTCAATCCTGGGGCGGCGAACAAAACGCAAAGCGTTGCCGATGCATGCGTAGATAATATTTCTGTTCTTCCATCAAAACGATGCGCAACGGAGCAGGTAATCCGATCAGTTCACGATGCCGCCCCAGCAGCGAGGGGGAGCACAGCATGGCGCCATCGTCTGCAAAGCTGATCAAGCCCCGATCGAACAAGGCATCCAGGGTCGCGATCAGCGGCAAGCCGTTATGGGGATCAAGGCGCTGCTGATCAGTAGCCCCTTGCCAGGACAAGGCATGCGATGCACGCAAAACTGGCTCAAGATCGCAACCCGTTACAGCACATTTCCTGTCCCACAATGCGAGCAATTCGTCCCGATACCTGCCTTGGCCGAGCCGGGCCTGGCACAGTATTTCTATCTCCGTTGATCGCCCCTTCCCCCTCGAAAGCAAATCATGGATATCATTTTGCTCCACCCTGCTGGCGATCAATGCGAGGATGGCTTCCTTCCCTTTGTTCAAGGCCCCGAAAGCTTGTCGCGGATTGGTGCCGTGAAAAACGACGACTTCGGCCGAGGAAACAGGCGTACTGCGCAGATCCGCATACCAGCGCACCGTGCGGTGATACTCTTCTGGTTCATTCGGACTGACCACTCCCCCGCCGCGATACACAATGACTGGCGCGTCATCGAGCACCGTGCCAGCAGCAACAATACCGATCTTGTTTACCCATAACAGCAGGGTGTCACCGCGCTTGGGCCGCTTGATTTTTTCCAGGAACTCGGGGCCGCCACTTGTCACTGCAACGCCCCTGACTAACCATTCGTTATGAAAACTGAACTCATTATTTGACGTTGCATCGCTATTGATGAAAAACGTGTCCGCCTCAGGAACTTTTTGATGTCCTTTGCTGAGATTTTCATGTGCCATGTCGGACTTTCGTAGG
Source organism: Janthinobacterium sp. SUN073 (assembly GCF_030397665.1). Classification (GTDB taxonomy): domain Bacteria; phylum Pseudomonadota; class Gammaproteobacteria; order Burkholderiales; family Burkholderiaceae_D; genus Janthinobacterium. The sequence continues at coordinate 115,037 of NZ_JAPUBT010000005.1, forward strand.
AGGATAGCCGCGCATTGAAACATGCATTGCCATTCAAGGTCCACAAAATACTTTTCAGACAACAAATATGAATTTCCAGGCAAAAAAAAGCCCGCTGCGGGAGCGGGCTGAATCTATTTCCTTGGAGGAAGATAGAGGAGACAGGTGAATGATGCCGCGTTGCAGCATATAAAACCACTTTATATTCGTGATGTCAGAAATATGCGGCAGTGATATTAGGGGCAACAGTTCATTCCATACGGCAACTTCTATGCTGTCGCTGCCGTCTTTGCGTCGCCGGAACGCAACATATTCTTAATGCCCCGCAACGCCTGCCGTACGCGGGCCTCGTTTTCGATCAGAGCGAAGCGCACGTATTCGTCGCCGTATTCGCCGAAACCGATGCCGGGCGAGACGCTGACCTTGGCTTTTTGCAACAGCAGCTTGGCAAACTCCAGCGAACCCAGATGGCGGTAAGCCTCAGGGATATGCGCCCAGATGTACATCGACGCCTTCGGCTTTTCCACCATCCAGCCCGCTTCATGCAAGCCTTTCACCAGCACGTCACGGCGGCGCTGGTACTGGGCGCAGATTTCCGTCACGCAGCTCTGATCGCCTTCCAGCGCGGCAATGGCCGCCACTTGCACGGGCGTAAAACTGCCGTAGTCGTGATAGCTCTTGATGCGCGCCAGGGCCGACACCAGTTCCGCGTTACCCACCATGAAACCGATGCGCCAGCCCGCCATGTTGTAGCTTTTCGACATGGTGAAGAACTCGACGGCCACGTCGCGCGCGCCGGGCACCTGCATGATGGACGGCGCCTTCCAGCCATCGAAGGTGATGTCGGCATACGCCAGGTCATGCACCACCAGAATATTGTGCTGCTTCGCCAGCGCGACGACGCGCTCGAAAAACTCCAGTTCCACGCATTGCGCCGTGGGGTTGGACGGAAAACCCAGCACCATCATCTTCGGCTTCGGGTAGCTTTCGCGGATGGCCCGTTCCAGTTCGGCAAAGAAATCCACGCCCGGCCCCATGCGCACGGAACGGATATCGGCGCCCGCGATCACGGCGCCCCAGATGTGGATGGGGTAGCTGGGATTCGGCACCAGCACCGTGTCGCCACGGTCCAGCGTCGCAAGCATCAGGTGCGCCAGGCCCTCTTTCGAGCCGATGGTGACGATGGCTTCGCTGTCCGGGTCGATGTCGACCTCGTAGCGTTTCTTGTACCAGTGGGCAATCGCGCGGCGCAGCCGCGGAATGCCCTTGGAGGCGGAATAGCCGTGCGTGTCGGGGCGTTTCACCGTCTCGACCAGCTTGTCCACGATGTGGGCCGGCGTGGCGCCATCGGGATTGCCCATCGACATGTCGATGATGTCCTCGCCACGGCGGCGCGCGGCCATCTTGAGCTCGGCGGTGATATTGAAAACGTAGGGGGGAAGGCGATTGATGCGCGAAAAGCTGCGCGGAGCTTGGCTGTCGGTCATGATATCTCTTTACGTAAGCGCCCGGATCCGTCCGAGCGACGTTGGCGCAATGCATGCGCCTGCAACGATACTAACCCGAGCTTGCGCAAACTGGCAAGGGCGATTCGGACGCGCTACAATACGCGCTGATCGAAAATGAGCGCACCGGTTGGTAACCCGGTAAGTGCCCGGCACCGTCCGGCATGCTCCCGCCCACGCGGACCCACGGCGCTGACCTTTGGCTGGACCACCAGCCGGGGAGGTGTTCTGGTTCGTGCATGTTTTCCGCCGCGCCATCCCTCCCCTGCTTTTTATTTTAGGAATGAGACGGATGGCAACACACGACACCGCGGCAAGCAGCATGACCCTGGACCGCGCCGGCATCGAGCGGCAACTGGCGCAAGCAGTGCACCACTTCATCGAGTGCGCCTTCGACGGCGAAGACTTGTCGCGCCTCGACTTGCAGGGCTGCACGTTTGAACGCTGCACCTTTGCCGAAACGAACTTGTTTGCCAGCAAGCTGGCACGCAGCACCTGGCGCCGCTGCCGCGCCGGCAGCGCCGATTTCGAATCCGTCGACGCCGTCGACGCCACGTTCGAAGGCTGCGACCTGAACAACACGAAGTGGCGGCGCGCCAAGCTGGCCTCGGTCACCTACCGCGGCTGCAAGCTGACGGGCGCCTCGTTCGAGGAAGTGGCCCACCTGGGCCTCAGCTTCGAAGACAGCCTGCTGGTGGGCGCCGACTTGCGCGGCTTTTCTTTCCGCAAAGCCATCTTGAAACAGCTGGACTTTTCCGATGCCTACCTGGCCGGCTGCGACTTCCGCGACGCCGTCTTCGAAGGGGGCAGCTTGCGCAACGCCACCATCAAGCTGGCGAAGTTCCAGGGCGCGGACTTGCGCGGCGCCGATATCGACGGTTTCAAACTGAGCGAAGCGGCGCTGCTGAAAGGCGCCGTCATCACGCATGCGCAGGCAGCCAACTTCATGCGCGCGCTCGATCTGGTGGTGATTTAATCTGAACAGGCAAAAAAAAGCCCGCTGCGGGAGCGGGCTGAATCTATTTCCTTGGAGGAGATAGAGGAGACAAGTGCATCTTGCGGCATCGCGGCATATCACGCCACTTTATATTCATGATGATAGAAATTCCTGCCAGTGATAATGAGACGGCATCAGGGTTTCAAGCCGGGCGGCGCGTGGCCAGCGGTAAAAATTCTGCCAGCCACACCAGCAGGGCCAGACCCGGAAACGCCATGCCAGTCAGCAAGGTCGCTGGCCAGCCGTAGCTGGCATACACCCAGGCACCGATGGCCGAACCGGCCGCACCGCCGGCAAAGAACAGCGCGAAATACAGGCCATTCAGGCGACCCCGCACTTCCGCGCCCAGGCTGAAGATGGCGCGCTGGCCCAGTACCAGATTCGCCGCCACGCCCATGTCGAGCACGATGGAAGCGACCACCAGCAAGCCCAGCGCCAAGTGCTTCGATGTTGGCGCGAACATCGGCAAGGCAAACGCGACGATGCCCAGCGCCAGCGCGGCGGCCGTGGCCGGCAAAGTGTGGCCCGCATCGGCCAGGCGGCCGGCGATGGGCGAGGCAACGGCGCCGGCCATGCCCACCAGGGCAAAGATGGCGATGCCCGTTTGCGACAGGCCGAACGCGGGGCTGGCCAGCACCAGCGGCGTGACGGTCCAGAACAGGCTGAAGGCGCCAAACAGGCCCGCGTGATAGGCGGCGCGGCGGCGCAGCACGGGTGTACCCAGCAGCAAGTGCCACAGCGAGGCCATCAGGGCAGGATATTTCATGTTCGACACGGGCTGGCGCACGGGCAAGGCGCGGCGCAGCACCAGCGCCAGCAGCAGCATCAGCACGGCGGCACCGCCAAACACCACGTGCCAGCTGGCGTGCGCGGCCACCAATGACGCCACGGGACGGGCCAGCATGATGCCCAGCAACAAACCGCTGACCACCTTGCCCACCGTCTGGCCCCGCGTCGCTTCCTGCGACAGGTGGGCGGCAAACGGCACGATCACTTGCGCCGCCACGGAACCGAGGCCGATGGCCAGCGCGGCAGCGAGGAACACGATGGCGCCCGTGCTCATGGCCGCGACCACCAGGGCGGTGGCCGTCACCAGCAGGGCCGTGATGATCAGGCGGCGGTTTTCCAGCAAGTCGCCCAAGGGCACGACAAACAGCAGGCCCAGCGTGTAGCCGACTTGCGTCAGCGTGACGATCAGCCCGGCCGCCTTGGCCGACAGGCCCGTCGAGGCGCTGATGGGCCCGACGAGGGTTTGCGCGTAATACAGATTGGCCACGATCAGGCCGGAAGCGACGGCCAGCAGCAGCACCATGCCGGGTGAAATATCGTGGGAAGTGGAAGATGAGGCCTTGTTCATGTTGTTTCCTCGGTTCGGTAGAGATGTTGCCATTCTAGGCAAAACCGGGGTAAAGATAATTAGCGCATAATCCACCTACACTTTTCACATAAAATGAACAATGGAAGCTATCCTATGGACAAGATCAAGGCCATGCAGACCTTCGTGCGCATCGTCGAAGCCAACAGCTTTTCCAAGGCGGCCGAGACCTTGAATTTGCCGCGCGCCGCGCTGACGGCCACCCTGCAAAAGCTGGAAGCCTACCTGGGCACGCAATTGCTGCAGCGAACCACACGCCGCCTGTCCCTGACGCCGGAAGGGGCCGAGTACTTTCGCCACTGCATCGACATCCTGAAGGCCGTCGACACGGCGGAGCTGGCCTTCCGTGGCCCCGACGCGACAAAACCGCGCGGCTTGTTGCGCATCAACTTGCCCAATACGGTAGGCCGCAGGCTGGTCGTGCCGCATATCGCGCAATTCCACGCCGCCTGGCCGGACGTGCAATTGCAGCTGAGCCTGACGGACCGTCTGGTCGACCTGACGCAGGAAGGCATCGATTGCGCCTTGCGCGTGGGCACTTTGCAAGATTCCGCCTTCATCGGCAAACAGGTCGGCCTGATGCGCTTCGTCACCTGCGCGTCCCCTGCTTACCTGGCGCGGCACGGCACGCCGCACACCCTGGCGGACCTGGCCACGCACCGTGGCATCATGCATTACTCGGGCCGCACGGGACGCGCTTTCGACTGGGATTTTCAACAAGGCAAGGAAGTGCTGCGCGTGCAAATGGCCGGCCCCATCGCCGTCAACGATGCCGACGCCAGCGTCGATTGCGCTTTGCAAGGGCTGGGACTGGCGCAGGCGGCCGTGTATCAGGTGCGCGAACACCTCGATAGCGGCGCGCTGGTCGCCGTGCTGACCGATCACCCGCCGACGCCCATGCCCATGTCGCTGCTGACGCCGCAAGGCCGGCTGGCCACACCCAAGGTGCAGGCGTTTGCCGGCTGGCTCACGGCCCTGCTGGCCGCCCAGCCCGACGTGCAACTCCCAACGCACAAAATCTGAGACAAAAAAAAGCCCGCTACGAGAGCGGGCTGAATCTATTTTCTTGGAGGAGAATAGAGGAGACAAGTGCATTATGCTGCATCGCGGCATATCAATCCAATTGATTGTCGGAATAATAGAAATACGCCAGACAGATAACTGATCGGGACGAAAAAAAACCGGCTCCGCAAGGAACCGGTTTTTCACGTCACAACAAGCGTTACTTCGCTGCCGTCACCGGCGTCGCCTTGATGTCCGCGCCATACGGCAAGACCTTCGACGCCATGCGGGTATCGGCCTTGATCAGCGCCACTTCGTCGGCCAGGATGCGCGCCGCTTCGTTCAGCAGCACGTCCTTGGCACTCTTGGCGGCCGTTTCGGCGTCCAGTTCGGCGCTCAGGGCCCGCTCGTCGCCCTGCAAGCCGTCGTCGGTGCGCAAGGCGCCCTTCACGGCGGCGATCTGCTTGGCCGTCTTGCTGGCCGCTTTCGCGCCCTTCAGCACGTCTTTCGGATCGGGAATCACCACCAGGTCGTCGGCAGGATTCGAAATTTGCGCGATCAGGCGTTTTTCACGCGCCTTGGCGCGCGCTTCCTGGGCATCGCGCTCCTTGCGGCGCACGGTTTCATTGAGCGAAATCTGATTTTCCTTGCGCTGCTTGACGACCAGGGCTATGTCATCGAGCAAGTACTGGAAATCCTTGTCCTTGGCCACGCGCGCTTCATGCTTCTTGTCCAGCAGCGGCACGATTTCCTTCAGGTCGCCCGTCGGTATGTAGGGCGCCGGCTTGATGGCCACCCATGGCAAGGCATTGTCATAGCTCGATTCGCCAAAGTTTTCCGTGTCCGACATGGCCGGCAGCTTGATGTCGGGGGTGACGCCGCGCAATTGCGTGGTGCCGCCATTGATGCGGAAAAATTGCGCGATGGTCATTTTCAGCTCGCCGAAGCGGGCTTTCTCGCTGCCGCCGAAACGGTCGAGGTTGAACAGGGTTTGCACGGTACCCTTGCCGAAGCTGCCTTCGCCGATGATGACGCCACGGCCATAGTCCTGCACGGCGGCGGCGAAAATCTCGGAGGCCGATGCGGAGCCGCGGTTGATCAGCACGCCCATCGGGCCGTCCCAGGCCAGGCCCGCATTCGTATCGCTTTCCACATCGACCTTGCCTTCGGCATTGCGCTGCATCACGACCGGTCCCTTGTCGATGAACAAGCCCGTCAGTTCGACGGCTTCGTTCAGCGAACCGCCGCCGTTGTTGCGCAAGTCGATCAAGACGTTGTCGACCTTGTCCTTCTTCAACTCGGCCAGCAAGCGGCTGACGTCGCGCGTGGCGCTTTTAAAGTCCTTGTCGCCGCGGCGGCGCGCTTCGAAATCCTGGTAGAAGGTCGGCAGCGAAATGACGCCGATGCGGCGCTTGACGCCGTTCTCGCGCACTTCGATGACCGATTTCTTCGCCGCCTGCTCTTCCATGCTGATTTTCTTGCGCACCAGCGGCAAGACCACGTGCTTGGCGTCCGGGCCGGCGTCGGCCGGCAGGATGTCGAGGCGCACCACGGAATCCTTGGCGCCGCGGATCAATTGCACCACGTCGTCGATGCGCATGCCCAGCACTTCGGTGATGGGGCCGCTTTCGCCCTGCCCCACGCCGACGATACGGTCGCCCACTTTCAGCTTGCCCGACAAGCCGGCCGGGCTGCCCGGCACGACTTCGCGCACCACTGTGTATTCATCGCGCGTCTGCAGCACGGCGCCGATGCCTTCGAGCGACAAACGCATGGCGATATCGAAGTTGTCCGAGGCGCGCGGGCCCAGGTAATTGGTATGTGGTTCGATCGACATGGCATAGGCGTTCATGAAGATCTGGAACACGTCTTCGCTGTTGAGCTTGCGCGAACGGGTCGTGTAGCCCTCATAGCGCTTGTCCAGCGTTTCGCGGATGGCCTTGTCTTCCTTGCCCGCCAGTTTCAGGCGCAGCCAGTCGTTCTTGACACGCTTGCGCCACAGGTCGCGCACTTCTTCGTCGTTCTTCGGCCAGGCAGCCTTCTCGCGGTCGAGCTGGTAGCTCTCGTCGGCGGCAAAGTCGAACTTGGTTTTGAGTAATTCACGCGCATACGCCATGCGCTCATCGAAACGCTGCTGGTACAGGTTGTAGATGGCAAACGGCGCCGTCAGATCTTCATTGATGATGGCGTCATCGAGCCTGGTGCGCAGCGGGGCGAAACGGTCGATGTCGGCCTGCACGAAAAACAGTTTTTCCGCGTCCAGGGACTTGAAATAGCGGTCGAAGATTTTCTCCGACATGGCATCGTCGAGCGGCATGGCCTTGTAATGGACGCGCGTCAGGACGCGCGATGCCCACAAGGCGGCCTGCGTTTGCTGGGCCAGCGGCTTCATGGTGAGCGGAGGAGCGGCGCTCTTGTCCGTCTGGGCTGCGCCAGCGTGGGCTGACAGGGCAAGCACCAGGGTGACCAGCATCATTTGCTTCTTCATCGGCTTCTCCGAAAATTAGTTGAATCAATTCCAGGCGGCGCAGCTATGCATGCGCCAGCCAGCAAGACAGTAAGGGGAATACACGACTGGTCTGCATATTATTCTACAGGATACGGCCAGGCAGTCTCCCATGGAAGATCAGTTTCTTCCTGGAAGCTTAAACGCGGATTAAAGGCCGCGTCTCATTCATTACAAAGTGAAACATTCGTGACAAAAATCGCATCCCCCGCCAGCGACGAAGATCAACATGTTCCATTGAAATCAAAAAAGTCAATAGGCCGCTTTCGCAATCCTTGATGCGGATGATGTTTTTACGCGAAAAAATGATTCCTGCGGGAAACACTTAGTAACAAAAGGCAAGCGACATGCTATCATCGCGCCCTGAAATTTTGCTTACACGCGCGCAGCTCCCAAGCGGGCACGCCTCCGCTTCAAGCGCATCCCCCACCAGATCCCCTCCCCGCGTGTCATGTCATGACCAGGAATGGCCGAGCTGATTACCCTTTGCCAGACTCACACTATGCCTACAATTTCCTTCTCCCCCCGCCATTGGAGTGTCGGCGGCAAGATTACCGTCTTCACGTTTGCCCTCGTCAGCCTGATCCTCGCCAGCCTGACAACCTTGATCGGTATCCGCACCTCGACCGCACTGGAACAGCGCGCCGAAGCGGCCGTCACCAGCGAGCTCAATAGCGTCATGACGACCACGCAAGTATTCCATACGGCCATGGTCAACGAGGCGGCCAGCTTCGCGCGCCTGTTCGCGGCCGAATTTCCCGGCCCGTTCACGGTCGACACGGGCGCCATGGTGGCTGTGGCCGGCAAGGCCACGCCGGCCCTGGCCAACGGCGGCAAAGTGCTCAACCTCGACACGGCCCTGGTCGACCGCTACACGGCGCAGACGGGCGTGATCGCCACCATCTTTGCCGCCAATGGCGATGAATTCGTGCGCATCAGCACCTCGCTGAAAAAGCAGGATGGCGAACGGGCCGTCGGTACCCAGCTCGACCATAACCACCCGAGCTATGCACCGCTGCGCGCGGGCCAGCGCTTCGTTGGCATGGCCACCTTGTTTGGCAAACAATACATCACCCAATACGACCCCGTGCGCGATGCGGGCGGCAAGGTGGTGGGCGTGCTGTTCATCGGCCTCGATATCAGCAAGAATCTGGCCATGCTGAAAGAGAAGATTCGCCAGGTCAAGATCGGCCAGACGGGCTACGTCTATATCGTCGACACGGCGCCCGGCGCCAATTATGGCCACCTGGTGCTGCATCCGAACAGCGAAGGCAAGAGCGCGCTCGAGTTCAAGGCCAGCGACGGCCGCCTGTTCATCCAGGAAATGCTGGCGCAAAAAGACGGCGCCATGCGCTACACCTGGACGGCGCCGGGCGAAACGAGTGCCAGCGCGCGCGAAAAACAGCTGTTTTACCGTCAATTCAAGGATTGGCAATGGATCATCGCGGGCGGCACGTTCACGGACGAGATCACCCTGGAGGCGCGCCAGCTGCGCAACCAGCTGGCCATTTCCGGCTTCATCGCCCTGCTCATCTTCGCCCTGCTGTTGTACTGGCTGGTGCGCACCCTCGTCTCGCGCCCGCTGGCCGCCGCAGAAACGGCCGCCGCGCAAATCGCCGCCGGCGACCTGACGGTACACCTCGACACGACCAGCCTGGACGAAATCGGCCGCCTGCTGCGCGCCATGAACCGCATCAGCGACAACCTGTCGCAAGTGGTCGGCAATGTGCGCGGCAGCGCCGGGCAGATCGCCACGGCGTCCGGTGAAATCGCCAGCGGCAACCTGGATTTGTCGAGCCGCACGGAACAGCAAGCCAGTTCGCTGGAAGAAACGGCTGCCTCGATGGAAGAACTCAGTTCCACCGTGCGCCAGAACGTCGATCACGCGCAGCAGGCAAGCCGGCTGGCGCGCGATTCGTCGACCCTGGCAGCCGAAGGCGGCGCGGCCGTGGCGCAAGTGGCCAGCACCATGGACGCCATCCGCAGCTCCTCAAACAAGATCGCCGACATCATCGGCGTCATCGACGGCATCGCCTTCCAGACCAACATACTGGCATTGAACGCGGCCGTGGAAGCGGCCAGGGCCGGCGAACAGGGACGGGGCTTCGCCGTCGTCGCCACCGAGGTGCGCACCCTGGCGCAGCGCTCGACGGCCGCCGCGAAAGACATCAAGGATCTGATCCAGGCGTCCGCCGGCACGGTGGATCTGGGCCACGCGCAAGTGAGCCAGGCCAGCGCCACCATGGACACGGTGGTGGCCAGTGTGCGGCAAGTGAGCACCATCATGGCCGAAATCGCCCAGGCCAGCGACGAGCAGCGCAGCGGCATCGAGCAAGTCAACCAGGCCATCGCCCAGATGGACCAGGTAACCCAGCAGAACGCGGCCCTGGTGGAAGAAGCGGCCGCGGCCGCCGACGCCCTGCAGGAGCAGGCGCAGGAGCTGAACCAGGTGGTAGGCGTGTTCAAGCTGTAAGGTCATGCGGGGTGCTAAGATGGGGACGAATCCACCTTGCCAGGAGAGAGCATGCACGACGACTACGTTTTAATAGCCCGGCTGATGATCCCCACGGACGCGCACGTCATCCGCGGCTGCCTGGCAGCGGCCGGCATCGATGTGCTGCTGACGGACGACCAGCACATGCAGGCCGACATGCTGCTGGCGGCCGCCATCGGCGGCGCCCGCGTCATGGTGCGCGAGCACGATGTGGCGCGCGCCAATGAAATCCTCGCCGCCTTCGAGCGGGGCGATCTGGCGCTGGCGGATGATGCGGACGTGGGAGTGCCGGCAGTGGAGTAAGAGGCTAACTATCTGAAGCTCGTGATTGCATGGTGGCCAGCAGCTTGGTCTTTCTCAAAGCGATATTGCCTTTTCTGTGTACCACAGAAACTTCGTGTCGTTGATAAGGACCAGCCTTGGCTGCGCTGAGCCAGTTGAAAGAGCCTATGCATAACGCTGTGGTATCAACAACAACGATTTTACCGTGAATACGATTGACGAAATGAAGTTGTGCGCCAGCGGCCAAAAGTGCTGCTTCCGCACCATCATCGGAACGTTCTCCCGATGCATAAAGACGCCGACGTTCCCGGCTGAATTCGATGTCGGTAAATACTCTAATCCGGACACCCCGTGCTACCGCTGCGGCGATAATTCCGCAAAGATCAAATCGTCTTATGCCCGCATTGGTGATCCATGGTGAAACGATCAACACCTCTGTCCCGGCCGCAGCAATCACACTCTTCAGCCACTGATCATGCTCATCAACAGAATCCAGCAATTCGAGTTGATCAGCGACAAGTTCGCGCACTGCTTCATCAAGGAGTGCCTTCGTCTTTGGCGCGCTCATTGTCGCTAAAAGCGCATCAGCGTCACTTAACAGCTTGGCCTTCCCTTCAAGATCATCCAGTCGATATTTTGAGGCAAGTCCCTGCAGAAAAAATTCCGATAGCGGCAAGGCAGAATTCAGCATCAGCTGGAACAATTCGCGACCATCCTCCATTTGCAACAAGTCCCCTGGGCTTTGCTCATCTGGCAGGATAGCAAAACGTACCTGAACTGCATCCGTCAACATTGGCAGGACTATCTTCATCGTATTCCACGCCATATTGGCACCACGTTTTGTGCTAGGGAAGCAACAAACAATACAAGGCGTGCGCCGGAAGAGACGTGCTATATTTTCAGGCTTAAGCTTGCCAGCCTCAGCTGATGACACAACATTCTGAATACCACCTTCATGCAGACGCAGCACATCCATGCAGTCTTGCACAAGAACCACAAACCTCTTGGCATGCATGCTGCTGTTCGCTTGGCTGAGTCCGAACATGCTCTCCTTGGCCTCATGCAGATGCAGCGTGCCTGACTTTTCCTTTACACCTTTTTTACTGCTCTTGTTCGGGCTTGTGGTTCGCAAATACTCTGGCACCTGAAATGCCAATGCCAGTCCAGCCAGACCTAGCACAATATCCCGCGCGTTCATGGTGGGGAAAATCACCCGGTTACGCAGACGGTCATACACTTTTCCGCCGTGTTTACTGACGACGGCAAGGCCGGCCGCCGTGCAGCATTCTTCATACCGGTCTTTGAACACCCCTTCAAGGTTTTGCCAGCCATCCGGGGCAAAACCAATTTTGAACCGCGCAGCGGTTTTACCTGATATTCCAGCTTTTTTAAGCATGGCGATTGCCTCAGGGGAAGTACGCAGCGATCTTTGGTAATAATCAAGTGCAATCTGCAGCGATTCAGCCACAGCTTCGCGCTTCGCTTTCATAACAGCCTGATCCGCTGCGCAAGGAGGTGGTTCTGCTCCCACTAACGCCGCAAGCATCTCCACTGCGACAGGAAAGCCAATGCCCCGATGCTGAATAAAAAAATTGATCACTGAGCCATGCGCATTGCAGACAAAGCAATGATAGGTGTTCTTCTCGCGCGAAACCTTAAAACTCTTTGGACGAACCCCGCCATCTTCAGGATGATCTGTGCCATGAAAGGGACATATGCCATGATAATTGGATCCCGTTCTGGTCAGCTTGACCTCCGCACCAATGATCCCGACAATATCAGCTGCTGCCAGCAATTTTTCAATGTAAACTTTTGGAATCATGGGAAATTGAAATACGTATGCTCCAGATCACAGGCACTTTGACATTGAAATATCAAACAAGTTCTTACATCCCTTGGGAAAACTGTAGCGAGTAACGCCGATGATCGCCAAGCTGCGGGATACCCTGATAGATGGCAAGGCATCTGGCACCGATGCCGCCAGGGTAATTAGCATTATTTCCGCCTGCAAGAGGGCAGTGGCGAAATAGAATCAGGAATAGAAACAGCGCCCGCAGGCCTGGCGGTAGCTCTCGTTACCGCCAATACTGATCTGCTCACCTTCCTTGATGCGGCGGCCCTGTTCATCCACGCGGATGTTCATCGTGGCCTTCTTGCCGCAAGTACAAATATTCTTCAACTCTTCGATATCGTCGGCCAGCGCCAGCAGGTAGGCCGAGCCGGGGAACGGTTCGCCCTTGAAATCCGTGCGCAAGCCGTAACAGATGACGGGCACGCCCTTCACTTGCGCCAGCTGGTGCAGTTGCTGCACCTGGGCAGTGCTGAGAAATTGCGCCTCATCGACCAGCAAACAGGCGACCTGGGGAATATCGTCGAGGAAATTCGTGTCGGCATGGAAGATATCGACCTGGCGCTGCGGGCCCAAGCGCGAGGTGACCCGGCCTACGCCGTAGCGGCTGTCGATGGCGGCCGTGTACAGGCGCACCTGCTGGCCCTGCTCTTCATAGTTGTGCGCGACTTGCAACAAGGCCGTCGACTTGCCCGCGTTCATCGCGGAATACCGGAAATAAAGTTTTGCCACTGCCGCCTGCCTGTCTGAGTAATTTCAATACTATTTAGTATCTTTTCGAGGCGTGATTATAAATCGCAATGAAGGACTTGCGGCAGCTTAATAGTCCTGCCTTTGGCGCGGCAAGGGGACAAAAAACGGCGCATACTCGCATCGCGCACCTTGCCGACTATATGCGCAGGGCGCATATGCAAGCATATAAACATTCGTTCGCCGCACTCGTCCACCCGCCTACACTGCGCGGCACGGAAGGCTGCTCGGGACACAATCCTGAGCGGCTGTTTCTCTGACAGGAGCCACCATGAATGATCGAATGCCATCCCCATCCCAGCCGCCAGCGCTATACACGCTGATCGGCAATACTCCACTGGTCGAAGTCACCAGGCTCGACACGGGCCTGTGCCAGCTGTTCCTGAAACTGGAATCGCAAAATCCCGGCGGTTCCATCAAGGACCGCATCGGCCTGTCCATCATCGAAGCGGCCGAAGCGGACGGCCGCCTGCAGCCGGGCGGCACCATCGTCGAGGCGACGGCCGGCAATACCGGCATCGGCCTGGCCCTGGTGGGCCGCATCAAGGGCTACCGCGTGATTTTAGTCGTGCCCGACAAGATGTCGACGGAAAAAGTGCTGCACCTGAAAGCCCTGGGCGCGGAAGTGCACACCACGCGCTCGGACGTGGGCAAGGGCCATCCCGAGTACTACCAGGATTACGCGGCACGCCTGGCGCGCGACCTGCCGGGCGCCTTCTTCGCCGACCAGTTCAACAATCCCGCCAATCCCCTGGCCCACGAAACGACGACGGCGCCCGAAATCTGGGAGCAAAGCGGGCATGACGTGGACGCCATCGTCGTCGGCGTCGGCTCGTCCGGCACCCTGACGGGCCTGACGCGCTACTTCCGCAAGGCGCAGCCGAAGCTGGAATTCGTGCTGGCCGACCCGCAAGGCTCCATTCTCACCGAATACATCGATACGGGCAAAGTGTCGGACACGAGCGGCTCGTGGGCCGTCGAAGGCATCGGCGAAGATTTTATTCCGGCTATCGCCGACATGGACAGCGTCACTAAAGCCTACACCATCACGGACCAGGAAAGTTTTGATTCCGCGCGCGCCCTGCTGCGCGCCGAAGGCATTTTAGGGGGCTCGTCGACCGGCACCCTGCTGGCCGCCGCGCTCAAATACTGCCGCGAACAGACCACGCCGAAGCGCGTCGTCACGTTCGTGTGCGACACGGGGACGCGTTATTTATCCAAAGTCTACAACGACGGCTGGATGCGCGACCAGGGTCTGTTGCAGCGGGCGCTCTCGGGCGACTTGCGCGACCTGATCGGACGCCGCTACGACGAGGGCGACGTCGTCAGCGTGGCGCCGGGCGACACCCTGCTCACCGCCTTCAACCGCATGCGTGCCAGCGACCTGGCGCAGCTGCCCGTCATCGATAACGGCCAGCTGGTCGGCATCCTCGATGAATCGGACTTGCTGCTGCACGTTTCCGGCGACGCCGCCCATTTCGCCGGCCTGGTGGGCGCCACCATGACGACGCAGATCGAAACCCTGGCGCCATCAAGCGGTTTACCCGCCCTGCGCGCCACCCTGGACCGGGGCTTGACGGCCGTCGTCGCGGACGCTGACGCCTTCTATGGCCTGATCACCCGCTTCGACCTTCTCAACCACTTACGCAGGACACTATCTTGAGCCAAGAAACCACCCGCAAGAGCCACCTCGCCACGAGGGTCATCCACGCCGGCCAGTCGCCCGACCCGTCGACGGGCGCCATCATGCCGCCCATTTACGCCACCTCCACCTTCGTGCAAGAGAGTCCCGGCGTGCACAAGGGCCTCGATTACGGCCGCTCGCACAATCCCACGCGCTGGGCGCTGGAGCGCTGCGTGGCCGACCTGGAAGGCGGCAGCGCGGCCTTCGCGTTCGCCTCGGGCCTGGCCGCCATCTCGTCCGTGCTGGAATTGCTCGATGCGGGCAGCCACATCGTCGCCGGCGACGACATGTACGGCGGTACCTATCGTTTATTTGAGCGCGTGCGCCGCCGCTCGGCCGGCCACGAATTCACGTATGTCGATTTGACCAATCCGGAAAACCTGCTGGCCGCGCTGCGCCCGGAAACGAAGATGGTGTGGGTGGAAACACCCACCAACCCGATGCTGAAACTGGCCGACCTGCGCGCGATCGCCGACATCTGCCGCGCACGGGGCATCATCGCCGTGGCCGACAATACCTTTGCCAGCCCGCTGGTGCAGCGCCCCCTGGAGCACGGCTTCGATATCGTCGTCCACTCGACCACCAAGTATCTGAACGGCCACTCGGACATCATCGGCGGCATCGCCATCGTCGGCGCGGAAGCACGCCAGGCCGAATGGCGCGAGCAGCTGGGCTTCTTGCAAAACTCGGTGGGCGCGATTGCCGGGCCGTTCGACAGCTTTTTGGCCTTACGCGGCATCAAGACGCTGGCCATCCGCATGCAGCGCCATTGCGAAAGCGCGCTGGCCCTGGCGCAGTGGCTGGAACAGCAAAAGGACGTGAAAACCGTGTTTTATCCGGGCCTGGCCTCGCACCCGCAACACGCGCTGGCGCAGCGCCAGATGGATGGCTTCGGCGGCATCATCTCGATCGACCTCGATACGGACCTGGCCGGCGCGCGCCGCTTCCTGGAGCGCTGCGAGGTGTTCGCCCTGGCCGAAAGCCTGGGCGGCGTGGAAAGCCTGATCGAGCACCCTGCCCTGATGACGCACGCCAGCATCCCGCCCGAACAGCGGGCCAAGCTGGGCATCGGCGACGGCTTGATCCGCCTGTCGGTGGGCATCGAGGATATCGAGGATTTGCGCCATGACCTGCGCACGGCGCTTGATGCGATTTGATACGCTCGGCTGCTATTTTCCGGGGTGGTACCTGCGCTCCAGGTGCTGTTCCACCTGCTCGGGATAAAACAGCACCTCCTTGAATTCCCCGCGCGCATACATGGCCGCCTGGTCCCGGAAGTGCGGCGACTGCGGATCGCCGCTCTGGCCGCCGGCGAGGATGCTTTTCGCCCTGATGCGCGGGCCGAATTCCACCGCCGCCACAAAGCTGTTGCCACGCTCGCCATAGATGCGTTTCGTGGTGCTCTTGCCGCTCTGGCCATACGCGGCCAGCGCGCCCCAGTTGCCCGACGCATAAGGCACGGGCAAGCTGGGCTGCGCATCGTCGAACGGCTGCACGATGTCGCCCGTCAGGCGCTGGTAGCGGTTGATTTCGCCCCACGGCGTTTGCCAGTGGCCGAAATCGCGCTGCAGTTTATTCGCCGCCGTCGCCAGCGCGGCCAGGCGCTGCTGCGCCGTGACCTCCTCCGTCGCCATGAAGTCGACCACCGGCACGCCCTGCTCGCGTGCCTGCTTTCCAACCAGTTCGGCCAGTTCCTGGCCCCAGAACACGGCCAGCGAGGTCGCTGTGGAGTCGAGCGCATAGCGCCAGTTCCAGGACCGCAACAAGGCCACCTTGTCGGCCAGCGCCAGCTTGTGTGCATCGCCGGCCGGCAGCGCGTCCCAGGCCGCGAACAGCGGCGGCAGCAAGGTTTCAAAGGCCGTCAGTTCGCTGTCGTAGGACGCGGCGATCAGGCTGTCGAGCGTGAAAGCCGTTTTATTCTGGAAGACCTTGACGGCATGCAGGCCACGCGCGTTCTCGCCATACACGGACATATAGGCCGGATAGTCCTGCTGGCGCGAGCTGTTCGCGCCTGCCGCCGAATACGGCCAGTTGTTCGTATTCTGTATCCAGCCATTCTTCGGATTGAACAGGGTGATGGTTTGCGCCACCGTGTGCAACCCTTGCCATTCCGTGGCCGGGTCGCTGCCGTCGACGGGCTGCTTCCAGTTGAAGCGCGGATCGCGCACGGGGATGAAATTGCCGTGAAAATAGGCGATATTGCCGTCCGCATCCGCATATACCGTATTGTTCGACGAATTCGTGCGCAGTTCCATCGTCTTGTAGAAGGCCGCATAGTCGCGCGCCTTGGTGCGCGTGTACGATTGCATGAGCGCCTTCATGGGCGAGTGCATCAGGCGCACGGCCACCCAGCGCCCATCCTGTGCGCGCACGATGGGACCATGGTGGCTGTAGTAGACGATGATGGTTTTCGAGCCCATGGCGCCACTCGCCAGTTTATATGGCACGGTAATCGGCACGGTTTTCAAGGGGCGCAGCGCGCCGTCATAGCGGTAGAACCATACACCATCACGGTCGACGATGCTTTCCAGGTATTCATCGATGACGTCGCCGCCGCCCGAAGTATGCATCCAGCCCAGGCGCTCGTTGAAACCCTGGTAGACGAAGAACTGGCCCCAGGTAACGGCGCCGTATGCGTTCAATCCTTCGCCGCTGGTGACCTGCACTTCGGGACGGAAGTAGAACGAGGTGTGCGGGTTGATCATCAAGAGCGCATGGCCATTTTTCGTGATGGCGGGCGCAATGGCGAAGCCGTTCGAACCGCTCGGTTCGGGGTCCAAGCCGGACGCCAACCCGGCATCGATGCTGGCCAGCGCCACGGCGGCTGGCATGGCTTGCTGCCCATAAAACGCTTCGAGCTGCGCCAGGTTGACGGACTCGATATCACCGCCGATGCTGCCCTCGCTGAAACTCAAGGCCATCCACGGCTCAAAATGCGCGATCAGCTTTGGTTTCACCTGCGGGTGCGTGGCCAGGTAAAAATTGAGACCATCGGCAAAGGCGTCCATCAATTTGCGCAGCCACGGCGGGCTGGCGCCGTACTGCGCCTGCAGCTCAAGCGGATTAATGAAAAGCTTCATGCGCAGGTCGCGGTACAGTTCCCGTTCGCCCTCCACCTCCGCCAGCCGCCCCATGGCATTGATGTAGTTCAATTCCACGCGGGGAAAATCATCCTCGGCTTGCGCATACATCAAGCCAAAGACGGCATCCGCATCGCTCTTGCCCGTCACATGGGGAATGCCCCAGGTGTCGCGCGCGATGCTGACGTTGGCGGCCTGCGCCTGCCAGCGGGCCATGTCCGTGACAGATACGGCGGGCGCCGCCAGCACCGGGGGAGCGGCAACGGCGCCGCAGACGATGGCGGCGAACAGGGCACGGCGAGCTGGCATGCACTACTCCAATAGTCAGGATGCGTCGATCAGGGCGGCAATGCGCTGATTGAGTTCCACATTTTCCGCCTGCAACTGCGCCACCTTCTGTTTCAGGCTGGCGATCTCGCCGCGCAAGCGTTCCGTTTCGGACGGTGCCTGGGCTGCATTCTCGGCCCATGGTTCGTTGCCCGTTTCCGGCGTATCCTGCGACACGTGAGGCGCTTTCGGCTCGCGCGGCGTGCGCGTGGCGGCGCGCTGTTCGCGGATTTCCTTGGCCGCCTGGCGCAGCAGTTTTTTACCGCCGGCGACGGCTGCCACCTGCTCTTCCGGCGGCAGGGACGCCACGGTGGCCGCCGCATTGATCGAGATCGTGCCCGAGCGGACCGCTTCCACCAGCTCCGGCGACGCCGCCTTCTGGATTTTTTCGATCTGGCTGATCTGGTTGCTGCTCAGGCGCGCCGCCTTGGCCACCTCTTCGCGCGTGCTCATGGGGGGTTTCGGCGCGTTTTCGCCGTCCGGCGCATCAGCCGCGCTGACGGGCGCAGGGCTGCGCGCGGCGACGATTTCTTTCTTGCGCAAGGCCAGCACGCCGCGCTGGAAGTCCGATACGCTGCGGCGCGCCAGGTGATTGTCGATCATCCACAGCATGACGTCGTCGAGCGAGGTAAAGCTGGTGTTCTGGATGGTCTTGAATTCGATGCCGTGCTGGCGGCAGATGGCGTAGCGGTTATGCCCGTCGATCAGCACGTCGTTCCACAGCACCAGCGCGTCGCGGCAGCCTTCGGCCAGCAGGCTGCGCTCAAGCGCCGCGTACTCGCTGGCGGTGAGCGGGTCGATATACGACTGCAGCACCTGATTGATAGTGATATTCATGGTTGTCCTCAATAATGCGGCGCGATGGTCCGCGCCGGCACGAATGCTACACCATCCACCGCCCCTGGCCGGGTAAAATCACGGCGGCACAGCTCATACAAAAACACGGACCATGAAAAGAAAGTACGCCACCGCGATCATTTTTAGCGTCGCCGCCATCGGCTTCACCTGGGTCAGCCCCTACATCGCCATGTACCGCATCAGCATCGCGGCGAAATCCGTGCGCCTGGAAAACCTCGCGCAGCAGGCGGACTTGCCCGCCGTGCGCGCCAGCGTGGCGCGCCAGTTGCGGGTGGCCGGCGAAACGGCGAACGAGGAGGACTTCAAGGAAATGCTCGACACCATCGTCTCGCCTCCCGGCATCACGGTACTGATCCTGCACGGCAAGCAAGGGGCGGATGGCAAGCGCCATGACTTCGGCATGGCGTACCGCTCGTGGAACGAAGTGGTGCTGCGGCGCAGCGGCGCCGGCCCCGCCGCCAGCCAGTTTTTGCTGCGCCGGCATGGCATCTGGGATTGGAAACTGACGGATATTACCTTGCCGCCGGAATTACTCTGACGAAACTTGATCTAAAACAACACTTACCTAAACCGTCATATTGATTTTGGGAAATATTATGTAGAATGCCAACACTTCAGGCGCACCGGGTCGCCAGGCATCCGAGAGATTGCACGATGAAAAGAATGTTGCTTCTCGCTCTAGTGGCACTGGTCGCGCTGGCCGGCGCCTTCTATGGCAGCCCGTATTTCACCATGAACAAGATCCGCGCGGCAACCATGGACGAGGATACCCAGGCCCTGGCTGCGCAAATCGACCTGGCACAGCTGCGCGGCAGCCTGGGGCAGCAACTGCATGCCCTGTTCTCGGCGCCGGAGGTGGCCGACGACATCAGCGCCGACGTCATCGATCCCTTGCTCGATACCATGCTGATGCCTGAAGGCATCGTCGCCTTGATGAAGCTCAATGACCGCTACGAAAAGCCGATCGCCAAGGTCAGCGACATCAGCGGCCGCAAGCGCAATGCCAAACCCGACTACAAGCTGCGCTACATATCCTGGGATAAGGTCGTGGTGCAGCGCGCCCACAGCAAAAGCCATATCGGCGAGCTGACCCTGACGCGCGACGGCCTGTGGCGCTGGAAACTGGTGTCGGTGGCGCTGCCCAAGAATCTGCTGGCCGACGCGTAAGGCGCGGGCCCGGCGTATCGGCATACAGCAGCTGTTCGACACTGCTATCATCGGGTTTTGATTTCCAACGGAGGCAGCATGTCAGACCTGGTACAACACGCCCTGGCCCACGCGGGCAAACCGGCCACCACGCCCTGGGTGGTGACCCTGGTCAGCGGCGAAAAACTCACCGGCCCCATTTCCCCGCTCAGCGATGGCTGCTACGCCATCGGTCTGGGACAAATCAAGTATTTTTCCAGCGACAAGGTCGCCTGCCTGAATGTATCGGGCGCGGGCGCGTTTCCCATCTGATCACGGACCGCCAGGGCCAACGACCTTCAAGCCCTTGGCCGCTTGACCGTCTCGCCGGCCAGTGCCCCCGGCATTGGCCATCCATGCTAGATAGTTGTTTTTTGGCACGCAAAATCTGATTGATTTACGAAAATTTGTGTGCCACAATGATTTCAACAAATAAAACAAATACCGAATTTTATTATTGAAATCGGTTTTTACATAGCACGATCCTCACACCACGAATCCGTGTTCTGGATAGAGAAGCCCTGCGTAGGGCGCGACACGCTGCCAGGCAAGCGCCTGCCACCCGTTCCGCGCAAGCACCCTTTCTAATCTTTATCACGTATCTTGGGAGAGACATCATGGATAAATTCACCGTACGCACCCAGCTCACTCTGGCTTTTGGCCTGCTGGTCTTTTTCCTCATCGGCATCTCGATCCTGTCCGTGCGGAGTTTTTCTACCTTTAACACGGGCTTTGAGCAGTATGTCAACGGCATCATGGCGCGCGCCAATACGGCGCACCGCGTGCGTGACGCGATCGACATGCGTGCCGTGGCGGCCAGGAACCTGGTGCTCGTCACCAAGCCGGAAGACCTGGAAACCGAACGCCAACACGTCTTGCAGGCGCACGCCGATGTCGTCAAGAACATGCAGCGCCTGCTGGAGCTGGCACAGAAGCCCGGTGTATCGGACGAGGTGCGCGTCATCATCAACAAGATCGACAGCATCGAAAAACGCTATGCTCCCGTGGCGCTGGCCATCGTGGACCTGGCGCTGCAAAAGAAAAACGAGCAAGCCATCGTCAAGATGAACGAGGAATGCCGTCCGCTGCTGGCCGCCCTCGTTGCCGCCAGCAATGAATATTTCGCACTGACGGACCAGCGCTCCGCCATCATCCTGCAGGAAGATAACGAACGCTATATCAGCAACCGGAATATCCTCATCGGCACCAGCTTGCTGTCCATCGTGCTGGCGGCCCTGGCGGGCTGGCTCATCACGCGTCACTTGCTCAAGGCGCTGGGCGCCGAACCGCGCCAGCTGTGCGACGCCGTCAGCTTGCTCGCCAGCGGCGACCTGACAGGAAAACTCAGCGTCGCAGCGAACGATACGGCCAGCGTGCTGTCGGCGCTGCAACGCATGCAAGTGTCGCTGACCTCGGTAGTCTCATCCGTCCGCCAGGATTCCGACACGGTGTCCCTTGCCGCCGCGGAGATTTCCACCGGTAATAACGATCTTTCCATGCGCACGGAACAACAAGCCAGTTCACTGGAAGAAACCGCTTCCTCGATGGAAGAGCTCACCAGCACCGTGCGCAAGAATGCGGACAATGCCCGCGAAGCCAATGTGCTGGCCACGACCGCATCGGACGTCGCCAGCAAGGGCGGCGCCGTGGTGGGGCAAGTGATGGGCACGATGGACCTGATCAGCGAATCGTCGCGCAAGATTGTCGACATCATCAGCGTCATCGACGGCATCGCCTTCCAGACCAATATCCTGGCCCTGAATGCCGCCGTGGAAGCGGCGCGGGCCGGCGAACAGGGCCGCGGCTTCGCCGTCGTGGCGACCGAAGTGCGCGGCCTGGCCCAGCGCAGCGCCAGCGCGGCCAAGGAAATCAAGGCGCTGATCGACGATTCCGTCAGCCGTGTCGATGCGGGCTCCAGGCTGGCGGCGCAGGCGGGCACGACGATGTCCGAGGTGGTCGCCAGCGTCGCCCGCGTCAGCAACATCATCGCTGAAATCACGATGGCCAGCCAGGAACAGTCCGCCGGTATCGAGCAGATCAATCAGGCGGTGAGCCAGATGGATAGCGTCACGCAACAAAACGCGTCGCTGGTGGAAGAAGCGGCGGCGGCCGCCGAATCGCTGCGCGACCAGGCCAGCCACCTGGTGCAAACCGTGAGCATCTTCAAGACGCATGACAGCCATGTGGCGGCCCCCGCACGCACGACGGCACCTGCACGCGCCAGTCACAAGCCGCTGCGCCTGGTACCGACGGCGGCCAGCAGCACCGTCAAGCGCCAGGCCACGCCGGCAAAACCCCGTGCGGCGCAAGTGGAAGCCGTGACGGCCGGCGATTGGGAAGAGTTTTAAGCAGATCACGCCGTCAGGCACCCGTTCTGCGGCTACGCGAGATCGGGCAAGCCGGCCAGCGCCACTTTCAAGGCGGCAAAACACTGCGCGTCGATGGCTGTGCCCACGGTCTCGGCCATGATCTCGAGCGCTTTCGGAATGGGAATTGGCCCCCGATATGGCCGGTCGGCCGTGATGGCGTCGAAAATATCTGCCGTGGTGATGATGCGCGTTTCCAGGCTGATGTCGTCGGCCGTCAAGCCGCGCGGATAGCCCTTGCCATCGAGCCGCTCATGGTGCGCAGCTGCCACGACAGCCAGTTCGGCAAACGCATCAATGCGTGACAAAATCGTTTCCGTATAGTGTGCGTGCTGCTGCACGGCCAGCCACTCATCCGCATCGAGTTTGCCGGCCTTGTCCAGCACGCTATTGCTGACGCCAAGTTTCCCGACGTCATGCAGCAAAGCACCCCGCTTGAGCCAGCGACGCCGCTCCGGCGTCACGCCCAAGGTTTCGGCGATCATGTCCGCATACAAGGCTACCCGAGCGCTGTGCCCGCTCGTGTACGGGCTTTTCGAATCGACCACCTGACCGAACGCGGCAGCGATGTCGTCGAGATAATCCTCGTCCACCGGCACGCAACGGTTGGCCGGCTCCAGCGCCGCCACGGCGGCCGTAATGTCCTGCGACCGCAACATCGACCAGAAGGCGGCCGACTGCGCCACCCGTTCGAACGCCAGCACCAGTTGCGGGTCAAACCAGCTGCCCGCGCGCTGGCGCACCTCGGCATGGGCGGCGCGCGCCCCATCGGCCGTATGAAACACGTCGATCACCTGTGCCAGCAGGGCAATGCGCGAAAACAGGGGAATCGCCTGCCCTGCCAGTTTGTCGGGCTTGCCCTGGCCATTGTAGTGTTCGTCGAGGCTGTAGATGCCCTGTGCCACGGATTCCGGAAAGCGCAGCAGGCGCGCAATGTTGGCGCCGCGCTGGCAGCGCGTGGCGATCAGCTCCTGCGCGATGTGCGCGCCGTCGCGCAAGATCGTCATCACGGCGCGGAAGCGCTCGGCCAGGCCCGCCTTCAGTCCCGTGTGCTTGAGGACGAATTTGAGTACTTGCGGCAGGCTGTCGCCCACCGTCTTGAAGCCTTGTTTGAAAGCCAGATCGTCCGTCAGGTAGAGCTCGCAGATGCGCGCTGCATTGCTGCTGCAGCCCAGGTCCTTGAGGAGCAGCGTGTAATACAGATTCCACAGGTCTTCATCCGCCATGCCCAGTTCGCGTCCCACGTGCATGCCGATCCAGCAACAGCGAATGCAATGGCCTTCTGGCTGTCCCTCCGTGATGTCCAGGGCCTGGCTCAGGGCGGCGATCAGTTCGGAAAGCCGGATGCCGTCAACGGGCGGCGCACTTGCGGATAGCATTAACATGGTAGAAATATAAGTTTCTAATTTGCAATAAATTATATTCTACGCGAGATCTTGCCTGTAACTACCTTGTGGCGACATCATTGTTTGTGCATGCGCCGCGCCCAGCAGTTGGCAGGCAAGATGCCATCCCATGATGTGGCAACACAACAACATCGCATGGCACAAAGAAAAAGGGGAACTGTCGTATTTTCCGCACTGCACACCGGCCGTATACACGCCAGGGCGTCGGCATGTTTGCGCTGGCGCAGGGAAAAATTTCGGTGGCCAAGCCGTCCTTTGCGCTGGCACAAGCCTGTCGGCACCCCACTATGCACCCGCCAGATATTGACGACAAATACGATTTTATTCACGTATTGAGTCGAAACGCATATAAATAGTCTTGCCTGGAAAATGGCATGAATACCAAAACTTTCCGTGCTAGCATGATTTTTCGTCTAGCGGACTTGCGCCTGCCTGGACCTTACGAACAACATTGACCGACAGGAGCCGTTTCATGATGACACCGCATGCCAGCACACACGCCAGCACCATCCGCCACACCCTGATTGCCCTGGCGATCACCGCCGCCTTTCCCCTGCAGGCAATGGCGCAGGACAGCGTCCCGGCGCCGGCCGCACCAGCGGCACAGGCCGGCCCTGGCCAGCTGGAAACGGTGATCGTGACGGCCCAGCGGCGCGCGGAAAACATCAAGGACGTGCCCATGTCCATCGCCACCTTGAAAGGCGACAAGCTCGACACCCTGACGGCCGGCGGCGCCGATATCCGCTTCCTCAACAGCCGCTCGCCCAGCGTCTCGGTCGAATCGGATTACGGCCGCACCTTTCCCCGCTTCTACATTCGCGGCCTGGGCAACACCGACTTCGACCTGAACGCCTCGCAGCCAGTGGGCCTGGTGATGGACGACGTGGTGCAGGAAAACGCCATGCTGAAAGGTTTTCCCGTGTTTGACGTGGACCAGGTCGAGGTGCTGCGCGGCCCGCAAGGCACCTTGTTCGGACGCAACTCGCCGGCCGGCGTGATCAAGTTCGATTCCGCCAAGCCCGTTTTCAAGACGGAAGGCTACCTGAGCGGCGGCTTCGGCAAGGATGGCATGAAGAACCTGGAAGGCGCCTTCAACGTGCCCGTCAGCGACACCGTGGCCCTGCGCTTTTCCGGCCAGACGCAGCGCCGCGGCGACCGCGTGCATAACCCGCGTCCCACCGGCACGCGCGACTTCGAAGGCTATGAAGACAGCGCCGCCCGCCTGCAAGTGCTGGTCAAGCCCACACGCGACTTCACCGCCCTGTTCAATGTGCACGCGCGCAACCTCGATGGCACGGCGACGCTGTTTCGCGCCAACATCCTGAAACAGGGCACCAACGACCTGGTCGACAATTTCGATTATGGCTCCTACCCTACCGATGGCATCAACCGCCAGCACCTGAAAACCAAGGGTGGCAGCATGCGCCTGAAATGGGACTTGCCTGGCATCACCCTGCATTCCATCACCGGCTACGAAAAACTCGATTTCTTCAGCCGCGCCGACGTCGACGGCGGCTATGGCGCCGTGTACGCGCCGCCGATGGGCCCCGGCTTCATCCCCTTCGTCGTGGAAACGGCCGACGTGATTCCCAACCACAAGCAGATTTCACAGGAATTCCGCGCCGAATCGAGCGCAAAGGGCCCGCTGCAATGGATAGGCGGCCTGTTCTACTTCAAGGAAGATATCCAGATCGACAGCATCAGCTTTGACAGCCTGGCACCCGGCAATCCGCAAAACAGCGCCTACGCCACGCAAAACCAGAGCTCGAAGTCGTACGCGGCCTTCGGCTCGCTCAACTACACGGTCTCGGACGCCCTGAAACTGCGCGCCGGCCTGCGCTACACGAGCGACAAGAAGGATTTCTCGGCCAAGCGCGTGGAAGCGACCACGGCCGGCCCGTTCAACCTGCATGACACCTCGCACAACGTCAGCTGGGACCTGAGCGGCACCTATGTGCTGACGCCGGAAACGAACGCCTATGCGCGCATCGCCACCGGCTACCGCGCACCATCGATGCAGGGCCGCCTGAACGGCCTGGCGGACCGCCCCTCGCAGGCCGGCGCGGAAAAAGTGCTGTCAGTGGAAGCAGGCATCAAGCAAGACCTGTTCGACAAGCGCGCCCGCCTGAGCCTGGCCGTGTTCCAGTACCGCGTGAAAGACAAACAACTGACAGCCGGCAGCGGCGTGGTCAACATGAACCGCCTGCTCAATGCCGAGAAGGCCACCGGCCAGGGCGTGGAGCTGGACTTCCAGGCGAATCTCAGCGACTCGCTCAGCATGACCCTGGGCGGCAGCTACAACCACACGGAAATCCAGGACAAAAAACTGTACGTGCAAAGCTGCGGCAACGCCCAGAACACCCCGGCCAGCGGCTGCACCGTCACCGACCCCGTCGGCCCCTTCGTGGGCACGGCCTACATCGACGGCAACCCGCTGCCGCGCGCGCCCGAATGGCAAACCAACTTCACCTTGAAATACAGCATCCCCCTCGCCAATGGCGAGTTCTACGCCTACACGGACTGGGCCTACCGCACCAGCTACAACTTCTTCCTGTACGAAGCGAAGGAATACAAGGCCAAGGAATTGCTCGAAGGCGGCTTGCGCGTCGGCTACAAATGGGACCGCTACGAACTCTCGGCGTACGGCCGCAACATCACCAACCAGGTCCAGGCACTGGGCGCCATCGAATTCAACAACCTGACCGGCATCGTCAACGAGCCGCGCACGTATGGGGTGCAGTTCAAGGCGACTTTCTGATGGCGGGTAGATAAAACCAGGCTGTCCGGCGCAAACCGGACAGCCTGGCTCAGGCACAAGATGGCGTGATGCGCATCACCTGTGCTAGAATCTCGCCGCGCTGCCCGGATGGTGAAACTGGTAGACACTGGAGACTTAAAATCTCCCGCCTGTAAGGGCGTGCCGGTTCGATTCCGGCTCCGGGCACCAAGAACTCAGCCGTAAAAATCCAAGAACGTCCAAAAACCCGCCTCCGTCATAGGAGAGCGGGTTTTTTGTTGTCCATTCGCGTCCATAGGCGTACATTAAAAGTGATGAACTTTGTTGGTACTTTTTGCTGGATTTAGGATTTTCTCTAAAAAAATACCATCAG
Organism: Janthinobacterium sp. SUN073; assembly: GCF_030397665.1. Taxonomy (GTDB): domain Bacteria; phylum Pseudomonadota; class Gammaproteobacteria; order Burkholderiales; family Burkholderiaceae_D; genus Janthinobacterium. The sequence continues at coordinate 141,792 of NZ_JAPUBT010000005.1, forward strand.
GGAGTGCGCCATGCCACTGTCCGATCTGTTTATCCGCCATGCCGTCTACCAGGGCACGCCCAGCGGCGACAAGTATCCCGACCTGTACGGCATGTACCTGCTGGTCACCCGTACGGGCAAGTACTGGCGCATGAATTACCGCCATGCTGGCAAGCAAAAGACCTTGGCCCTGGGCGTCTACCCCCGCGTGAGCCTGACCCAGGCGCGGCGCAAGGCCGAAGACGCGCGCAAGGCGCTGGCCGAAGGGATCGACCCGAACGCCGTCAAGCGCGCGCAGAAGGCCGAGCAGCGCAGCGCCGCCTTGAATACCTTCGACAAGCTGGCGCGCCAGTGGCTGCTCACCATCCAGCGCAACGGCAGCGCCAGCACGCAAAAGAAAGTCGGCAACTGGCTCGAAGGCGACGTCATCCCGTATCTGGGCAAGATGCCGCTCAACACCATCCGCCCGCGCGACGTGCTGCGCGTGGTGCAGCGCGTCGAGGCGCGCGGCGCGATCGATTCGGCGCACCGCATCAAGCAGCTGTGCGGCCAGGTGCTGCGCTTCGGCGTGGCGATGGATCTCGTCGAGCGCGACGTCACGGCGGACCTGAAAGGCGCATTGACGCCGGTGCCGAGAACGCACTATCCGGCACTGACGGAACCGGGCGATGTCGCGCCGCTGCTGCGCGCCATCCACGGCTACCATGGCCACGTCACGGCGGTGGCGGCGCTGAAACTGGCGCCCATGCTGTTCGTGCGTCCCGGCGAACTGCGCGCCGCCGAATGGAGCGAAATCCATCTCGATGCCGCCGAGTGGCGCATCCCGGCCAGGAAAATGAAAATGCAGCTCGAACACCTGGTGCCGCTGCCGACACAGGCCGTGGCGATCCTGCGCGCGCTGCAGCCTGTCACCGGCGAAGGCCGCTACGTGTTTCCCGGCCTGCGCGGCGGCCAGCGCTGCATGAGCGAAAACACCATCAATGCGGCGCTGCGTTCCCTCGGCTATGCCAAGGAAGTCATGACCGGCCATGGTTTCCGCGCCATGGCCCGCACCATCCTCGACGAAGTGCTGCAAGAGCGTGTGGACCTGATCGAGCACCAGCTGGCGCACAGCGTCATCGACCCGAACGGGCGCGCCTACAACCGCACGGCGCACCTGCCTGCGCGCCGCGCCATGATGCAGCGCTGGGCCGACTATCTCGACGCCCTGCGCGACGGCGTCGCCACGCCGCCAGCCTGACGGCGACGCCCGCCTGGAGAAAGAAAACCAGCGGCGGCGCTGGCCGGAACAGGTGCCGCGCCACGATGGGCGACAAGGCGCCCGTCCACCCGCATCCGCCTTCGTCCTGTTTCGCGACAGCGCCCGCGCTGTTTGATATCGCGTAAGGAAAGCGGCGGGCACGCGCCTACATTAAGGACCGGGAAGCCGCGGGCGCGTGGGCTGGCGAGGAGCAAGCCATGTTTTCGCTTCGCTCAAACCGGCTTGCCCTGCGGGGCCATCCTCGCTGCGCTCGCCCACCACGCCAGGAGCATCGATGCACGCAAAGACCACGCCACGCAAGCGACAAGGCGGCCGCCCGAAAGGCGACCCGGCCGCCGTGCGCGGCGCCACCATCGGCGTGCGCGTCTCGGCCGCCGAACATGCGGCGCTGCTGGAACGCGCCGCCCGCATGCAGATGCGTCCCGCGCAATGGCTGCGCGCCGCAGCGCTGGCGCGCGCCTTGCCCGCGCCGCCCGTCGCCGCCATCAACCGCGAACACTACGTGGAACTGGCCCGCCTGGCGTCCAACCTGAATCAGTTGACCCATCTCGCCAACGAGGGCGGCCGCGTCGCCGTGGCCGACGCCCCGCTGCAGCGGCTGATCGCGGAAACGCGCCGCCTGCGGCTGGCACTGCTGGGCGTGAAGGAGCAGGACGATGATCGCTAAGGCCATCAAGGGACGCGGCTTTCGCGGCGTGCTGGCGTATGACCTGGGCAAGGAGCAGGCGCGCGTGATCGACACCAACATGACCGGCCGCACGCCGCGCGAACTGGCGCAGGAATTCGGCGCCGTGCGCAAGCTGCGCCCAGGCCTGGGCAAGGCGGTGCTGCACGTATCGCTGTCGGCCGCGCCGGGAGAGCAGCTGTCCGATGCCCAGTGGACGCAGATCGCGGGCCGCTATCTGGCGGGCATGGGCCTGGACGACAACCAGTACCTGCTGACGCGCCATGCCGACACCCGGCATGAGCACGTGCACCTGCTGGTCAACCGCGTCCGCTGCGATGGCGGCGTGACCAGCGACAGCCACGACTACCGGCGCCAGGAAAGCATCATGCGCGCCGTCGAACGCGACTTCGGCCTGCAGCAGCTGCGCCCCTCCGTCGAGGCGCCGCGCCGCGCGGCGAGCCGGGGCGAGATCGAGGCAGGCCTGCGCACCGGCATCGCCTCGACGCGGCAACGGCTGCAGCAGCTGTGCGACGCCGCCATTACCGGCTGCGCCAGTTTCACCGCTTTCATGCAGCACCTGGCAGCGGCGGGCGTGGCCCTGGTGCCGGTGACGCAGCGCCATGACAGCACCCTGGCGGGCCTGTCCCACCGCCTCGATGGCGTGCTGATGAAGGGCAGCGACCTGGGACGCGGATACAGTCCCATGGGATTGGCGAAACGAGGAGTCCACTATGACAAAGAGCGAGACCTTGCGGCAGTTGGCCACTGCCGAGAACACGGCGCAACTGGACGCGCTGGCGTGCAACATGGCGCAGCTGCACCAGGCGAAGCTGGCCAGCGCCGAGGAGCTGGCGGCGACCCTGGAGCCGCTGGCGCAGGCGATGGCGGCCCTGACGGACGAGACGCGCCAGACCATGCAGCAGCTGGGCCTCGACGGCACGCGCCAGGGGGAACAGTTCCGGCGCCAGATCGAGGCGGCGACGAGCGCCTGGCGCAGCGCGGAACAGGCGGCGCGCGAGAGCGCCCAGGCAATCGACTGCAGCAGCCGTACGCGGTCGCAGCGCCAGTACCTGCTGGCCACGCTGGTGGGCATGATGACGGGGCTGCTCGCCAGCGCATTGTGGCTCTGTCTGGCACCTGCCCCCAGGCTGCAGAACGTGCTGGACGCGCAGCAGCTGGCCGCGCTGATCCGGCCCGCGACCGCAGCCTGGAAGCCGTGCGCGGGCAAATGACGGCACTGGGCTGCGCGCAGTTCATCGTCAGACTGGTGCAGGCAAGGGACGGCAAAGAAGAGATGCGGCAGTGGAGCGGGCCGGAACTGCTGCGCAGCCTGGCCTGGCTCAAGCGCATGAATGCGCGCGGCTACGACGTCACCCTGCGGCCCGCAGGCCCGCATGGCCTGCTGCTGCTCGACGGCCTGCAAGAGGCAGACTTGCAGCGCCTGGACGCGCGCGGCTGGCAGAGCGCCGCCGTGGTGGAGGTGCGGCGCGGCCGCTTCCAGGCCTGGATCAAACTGTCCAGGCAGCCAGTCGCCGACGCCTTGCGCGGCCAGGCGGCATCCCGCCTGGCGGACGACCTTTGCCGCAGCGGCAGCGCCATCACGGTCGCCGAATTTGGCGCGCTGGCCGGATTGACCTGCCACGCGCCGGGCATGGCCGAAGGACAAGCGGCACGCTATGCGCTGCTGCAGGCATCGAGCGGAACAGTGGCAACCGCCGCAGCGCCCTGCCTGGAGCGCATGGAACACCTACCGGCCCAACCGCTACCGCCCAGGCTGGCCGTGCCGCAGGGCGCAGCCCGGAAACGCTCAAGCGGGCGCGCCAGATAATCGGCATGCCGGTGCTGGTGCCCTCAGCAGCAGCTTTCCAAATTGCATTTCGGCATGGCGGCGAACGTTTGGCGCATGGGAAAGCCATTTTCTCGGGCGTGATAATGCGTGTGGTTTTCTTTTCGGCTATTTGCTATTCTTGGGGGCGCCTGCCGGTGGCTGATTCAATTAGTAACGACGGTAAGCGGCCAGAGGAGGAAGTACAATTCTTGAAAAATGCTGTTTGAACCTATACCCAAAATGAACATTCGTAAAGCTGCAACCGACGACCTGGAACGTATTGTCGAGCTATTGGCACAACTAGGATATGCAAACGAAGTCGAGCAAGTCGAAAGATACTTACATGAACTACGTCAAAGTTCGTCGGGCGAGGTATTTGTAGCGCAGGATGGCAGAAATGTTGTCGGAGTTGCGGTAGTGCATACCATAAAGCCGTTACATGTTCGAGGCACCTGGGCTCTACTATCCGCGTTGGTAGTGGACGACGAACGCAGGAGTTCAGGCGTCGGAGCAAGCTTATTAATTGCTGCGGAAGGGTTTGCGTTGCAGCATGGTTGTTCACAGCTTGAATTGTCCAGCAGCAGTGCTCGTACCCGAGCGCATCTGTTTTATGAGCGTAACGGCTACCAAGAAAAACGCCTGCGTTTCGTTAAAATCTTGGTATAGCTTGCAATAGCCGCTTTGGGGTGGAACCTGCCAACGACAGCAGCCGGCCAGGAGCGGCCATTCGATAATTTCCAAGGAACGCGATGACCGAAGACCTGTGTCTCAGGATTGCTGAGAAATATTTGTCGTCAAATGCCATTGAGTACATCCTTCCTGGCCGGATTGGCAGCAAAGAGCCGAGCAGGTGGGAGGCGATTTACGTCGTTCCAGCAGTAACGGACCCCACGGTGGCAGTTGTCGATCCTCCAGATGTACGAGTTTGGGTCACACTTCTTGACGGTCAAGTGGAATGGATACACCAAATGTGAACGGCTGCTTTGGGGCTGCGTCCGCCAACGACGGCAGCCGGCCAAAAGCAGACCTTGACGAACACGTAGCCTTCCCGGGCGAACCTTGAATAGTAGTCGTGTATCGCGGCGGTTGGCAGCCGGTCGCGGTCGTGGTCGCGCTTAGCTCACTCATCTTATCCCTTCACGGCGGGCTGTATTGGACGGAAGCTGATGTTGTTTGTTCCCATAATCGATGTTATCTAAATTTTTTCTACAACATATTGCGCAATATATTGTACGATCAAACCTCACCGAGGGAAACATTAGAATGCGCTATCACTCATGTCTACTTCAAACGCTGTCGGCGCTGTCCATAATTTGCGCATCGGGTGCTTTTGCCGAGGTACCAGGCATCTCACGAGACGAAAAGGACGCGATCATCGCCTCCCTCGACAGCACCTTGAATACGAACTACGCGTTTCCGGACATCGCACGAAAAATTGCGCCAGTGCTCCAGGAACGTCTGAAAAAGGGAGATTATGACTCGGCGACCACGAAGGCAGAGTTTGCGAGCAAGCTGACCGACGATCTCATCAAAGTCAGTGGCGACCTGCATTTCCTGGTGGGTGCCGACCCCCAATGGATCGCGGAATTCAAGGCGAAGGCCAACCCGGCGCTCAAGGCCAAGATACGAAAAGAAGAATTGAGCAAGTTGGAGGAGATCAATTTCGGTTTCGATGAGGTCGCTCGCCTGAAGGGAAATATCGGTTATATACGATTCAGCTATTTTGCCGATCCGGAACTTGCCTATGATACGGCGGCGTCCGTTATGCGCTTCGTCGGCAATACGGATGCCGTTATCATCGATTTACGCTATAACAATGGCGGACATCTGGAAATGGCGCAATTTCTAGCGAGCTATTTCTTCTCCAGCGAGAAAGACCAGCTGCTCTTCGACTACGATTACAATGAGGATGGCAAGCGTATCCAGCGCGGGCAATGGGTGCTGCCGGGCCTGCCGGGCAAGCGCATGGTGGACAAGCCGGTCTATATCCTGACCGGCTCCACGTCGTTTTCTTCCGCAGAATGGTTTTCCTATGCGATGAAAAAGCTCGGGCGAGCGACACTGATCGGGGAGCGGACAGCCGGTGGGGCACATCCGGTTGCACGTAAGCCGCTCAACGACGATTTTTTCGTGCAAGTGCCGATCGGCCAGATCCGGGATCCCGTGGACCATGGCGATTTCGAAGGTGCCGGCGTGCAACCTGACATCCCAAGCCCCTCTATTCGCGCGCTTCCTCTGGCGCACAAGCTGGCGCTTGAAAATCTGGCGAAGACCGATGACACCAGGCGAACCGAACTTGCCTGGCTGCTCCCGAGCTTGACGGCAGCTATCGAGCGCCCGCACGTCGATGCCAGGATGTTGACGAAAGCCGCCGGAAAATATGAAGGCCGCCAGATCATCCTGGACAATGGCACGCTCTACTATATCTGGCGCGATCGGTTTCGGGTCGCGCTTGAGCCGATCAGTCCCGACCTATTCGCGGTGGAAGGCGTGTCAGATTTTCGATACCGCTTGTATGTTTCCGGCGGAAAAGTGACGGCGCTGGAACGCGTGAACAAGGACGGCAGCATCCAGAGGTACAAGCGCCTTGACTAAAGAGACACATCACCCGGCCGCGATCGATGACGCCGTGTATCTCGGCCGCGCTGTTGAACGGCTGAGCGTCCTGATCGCTGAGCAATCCAAGACTGTCTTCGATACGATGGGGATCGTCATCCCGGTTCGTTCGTGTTCGCTGATGACTGTTCTGGCAACGCTCGGCACGGCCTCCGCCTCGGATCTGGCGCGCGAACTCGGACATTCGCACCAGCTGGTCATGCAAAAGATACCAAAACTGCTCCGTCTGGGCCTCATACGGTATCGGAACGATGACAATGATGCCCGGCGACGGATATTTATGCCCACGGATGAAGGCTTGTCGCAGCTTGCGAAATTCGAGCAGTGCACGGTGCTGATTCGGGCGGCCTATGCCGGGTTGTTTGCCGAGGTGGGGGACGTTAGGCAATTCGTGGATCGGGCTGCAGATGCGCTCAACGAGAGGCCGCTGGACAAACGCATAAGTTCCCCGGTCTAACGGAGACGGTGTCCACTTGCGGCCAGAAGCCGACATTGGCGAGCGCAAGACACATTGCAAGACTAGTGCAAATAAGGCAAACTTAGTAAATCTTTGCGCTTCATGTTTATTTGCTTCAATTGGTTGCCGCGCGAACATCCTTTCTATCCAATCCCGTGGAACCCGATGAAGAAAATACTGCTGTCCATTGCACTACTGTTCTTTTCCTGTACCGGCAACACACAAGAACCTCGTCCTTTGACGATCGGTTTTACCCAAACGATTCCCTCCGCCATCCTGAAGGCCGAGCGCACGATATGGGTTCATCTACCCGAAGGCTACAAGGCCGATGGCGCCGAACGTTATCCGGTGATTTATGTGCTGGATGGGAAGGATCAATTTCAAGCACTGGTAGCGGTGATCGAACACCTGAGCGGCGAAAACCTGATGCCCAAGATGATTGTCGTTGGCATCCTGCAGGACGACAGGCTGGCGGAGCTTACCTTCGGCAAGGATATGGAATTTCCGGACTCCGAAGGCAAGGGGGAGCAATTTCTCGACTATATAGAGAAAGAGCTGATCCCCCATATTGACGCGAAGTTCCGTAGTGCACCGTATCGCACATTTGTTGGGCATTCCGTGGGCGGTTTGACTGTGGTGCATACTCTGGTGCATCGTCCGCAGCTGTTTAACAGCTATATCTCGCTGGAAGGCGCGCTCTGGTGGAACAAACATAATGTTGTCAAAGAGGCAAAAAACGTGCTGGGCCAGCCGTCCTACGAAGGCAAGACCCTATTCATTGCCATGGCCAATCATCTGGAAACCAAACCCAGTCTCCAGCAGGTGCGCAAGGATAAAAGCAGCGACACCGAGCTGATTCGGGCCAATCTCGAACTGATCGATGATTTTGCCAAACACAAAGGTACGGCTTTGCGCCTGGGGCAACAGTATTATCCGTACGATTCACACAGTTCCCTGACGCTACAGGCGGAGTATGATGCCTTGCGATTCATTTTCGATAACTACCGCTTGAAATTCTATAGAAGCCAGGTAGACAATCCCGGCTTTGACGTGGTACAGCGCCACACCGCGCATTATCAGGCGCTGGCGAAAAAGATGGGCTATCGCATCCAACCGAACAGTGCTGAGCTGGTCAAGAACGGATATGCCTTCTTGAATCGCAAACAATATGAGCGAGCCGCCTACTTTTTCCAGCAGCTGGAGCAATACTATCCGAACGATCCCAATACCTACGATTGCCTGGGCGATCTATATTCCGCCATGGGCGACAAGCCAAAAGCCGTTGAAAGCTTCAGGAAAGGGCTGAGCCTGGGTGACATGAAGGAAACTCGGGACAAGCTCGGCGCGCTGCTGAGCGGGAAATAATCGTTTAAGGCGGCATGACCCCAACAACGTTGACCTGGGGTTGGCAGAGTAACGTGGCCGACTTCGGCCAGCAGCGGACGATCAAAGGCAGTTGGGCGAGTACGCTTAGGGCAAACAACAGGAACGCAAATAGTTGTGATTCCCAGTGGCCAATTTATCTCACACACATTGCTTCAAATAGAAGTATCAAGTGCGACCATACTTACTCCAATGGCAATTTTTAGTGAGATTTCTGCGCTACTATATGGATAAAATGCATGAGCACGAGATATTCGCTTAGTGGTCAGCGACATCTCACATTCGATCACCAGAATAGGGAGTGCATATGCGAACTATCTATAGCTTTAGAACGCAGAGAGGGACGGCACGAATTATCTACGACTCGGGAAAACACAGGTTTCATGCTGTCTTCGGCGACGAAAGCCTTGGCAGCTACCACGCCCCTGAACAGGCAGCCGAAGACCTTGCTGGAGGCCATACGCTCAGTCACTCATCAGGCATCGATCTTTCGACACTAGGGATACCCGAAGAACTTGGAGAGTGGCAGCGCGCAAGCTAACAAGTATATTTTCGGCAATTACTTCCGCTAAATAAACCACGCTATCCAGGCTTAATTGGAGGCGGATGGCAATGACCGGAACCGGCCAGTTGCGGACGTAGATATAGGCGTATATATAGGCTATGACGTGTTTAAAAAAGAAAGTAGGAAGCATGGGGCTTGAGAATTTAAATGCAGTGGACGCTGTTGGTATTGAAACGGAATCGGACTACGTTGTACTGTCGATTATCGACTCGTGGGATTGGTCCGATGAACGTAGTCATTTGCTCGCGCTGCAAGGCAAACTCAACTCTTACTTTGGATTTGTCGAGAGTGGCCAAATTTACGACACGTATCCTTCTTCAGCAGGCAAGTCCCTTTGTATTGACCTTGTTAGCCGTTATCCGTTACCGACCACTGCATTAGACTTTCTGTACAAGGCCAAGGTTGTATCCGAGGAACTGGCGATTTCGTTGCGGTGGAATACGCTCTACGCCGGTACTTTGGCCTAGATGCCAAACGTCCGCTTTGGGGCGTAAGCGGACACCGCAATAGAAAGGCCGCCGCCTCAAAAAAATCGCAGCAATTTTCGGCCATGCTTTTCAAGAAAGCGTTCCCTCGCTGCCGATGCTTGCTGGGACGAAAATACAAAGTCAAAAAACTTCATCGTGACCACTAACATTTGACGTTTTTTGTACTAGACTACTTGTCTGAAGTCACCAGCAACCGCTCCGAATGGAATGGTAACGAAGAACTTTTTCTCCAATGATGGTATTTATGATGGTATTTTTGGATATTCGCTGAATTCTCATAGCAGTTTTCGATCCCCGGCTCCGCACTCAGCGCACAGAATTTGGAAACATCAAAAAAGCCATTAACCCCAATATAATCAACGGGTCAGTGGATTTTTTTACGTCCCGGCATTTGCCTTAATCCAGATTAAAGCCGACAAAAACCCGTAGCGATTACGCCAGATTTACGCCATGATTGTGCCGCAACGAGAGGAACGCATGGCTTCATTCAGGAAGCGGGTTGGCGCCTGGCGGGCATAAATCGCCATCCGAGGCACACGCGAATCTAAAACATTCAGCACCAAGGCCGAGGCTGTGGCCTGGGCGTCGGAACGCGAAACCGAAATCCGGCGCGGCGCCGACAGTGGCATCATCGTCGGGAAAAGCTGCGGCGACGCATTCGAGCGGTATCTGGAAGAAGTCTCCATCCACAAGCGCGGCGAGCGCGGGGAAAGGTTGCGCCTCAACGCCATCGGCGAAGTGGGCATTGGCGGCCAGAAAATCAAAGATATCAAACTGGCCAACAGTTCGGTTCAGTCCAGCCGACAAGGCCGTGTGGACTTCACTGCGCCAACGTTCCAGCTGTTCCACCAGCAATCCCTTGCGACGGCAGTAGGACACCAATTCAGCCTCGTTCAAAGGGACAGTCTCCAGCGCCCCCGCGAACTTGTCGGCGGAACACCATTGCTCGGAGTTTTGTCAATCGCCGGGCACCGCGCGGCCTTGCTCGCGCGCCTGCTTGCGCACAGCGTGGATTCCGGCACACCGGTGAGCTGTGCCACTTCGGCCACAGGCTTGTTTACGGCGCGTTCATCTGGCTGAGCGTGTGCTCTTTCTACTCAATGGTGTATTTCGTCATCGTCAAATCCATCGCCCCAAGACTAATTAGAACTCCAAATGCCGAATTGCGGACCTACATGCTGGTGTAGCCAGGTCCGACGCGCGAGATGCCACGATCATGCCGAAGCCACATGCGCCTTGATGAATGGCCTGCTTGCGCAGCTTCATCCTGTACTTGGCCACCGGCTGGATCATTTTTCAGTACTGAATCTGCTACCTAAATGGGGCGGCTTCAAGAACTATTCATCCAAACTCCATAGATTCTCCATGTTGCATCGCTAAAGTCAATCGCTGACGCATTTCTCGCCAGCGCATGCGCCCCCCTCATGCAAGCCATGACAGTTGCCGATAGGCGTGATGCATTAATGACGCGCTGGACAGTACCTGAAAAATATAGAGAACATGAAATTAGAAGCCATCACCACGTCGGAATCACTGCACGAAACCAGTCCCTCCACACTAAAGAAAATTTTCTCAATTGCCGTTCTGATACATGTGATCATCTGGATGATATTGCCATTGTTATTTCAAAGCAATATTGCACTCGACATGGCCGAGGGTTTAGCCTGGGGGAAAGAGTGGCAACTTGGCTATGAGAAAGATCCACCATTATTTCCGTGGGTCATACAAACTCTCACATCTTGGTCAAATAGAGGGCTATGGATAAGCTATCTTGCTGGACAATTGTGCGTTGTTACAGTTTTCTTTGCCGTGTGGCAGTTGGGGCGGCGGGTTGCCACTGAAATGCAGGCATTGGTCGGTGCTTTGCTGTTGGAAGGCATTTATTATATCAATCTTCCGGTTTTGGAATTGAATGACATCGTGTTACAAATGCCATTTTCCGCCCTATTTGGTTGGTTGCTACATAAGGCGATCCAGGATGATAAGCTGAGGCACTGGATTCTTGCAGGATTGGTTTCCGGCTTAGGTTTATTGTCGCGCTATTCCATGGGTGCATATATCATACCCATCGCGCTATTTGTTGTTGCTCATCCAGCCTCGCGGCGGCGCCTGCACTCAAAAGGACCGTGGTTGCTTATGCTGACATCCACACTGGTATTTCTTCCACATTTATACTGGATCATTAAAAGCGATTTCATTTCGATAAAATATGTCGGGGATAGAGCGCCTGAAATTCCACATGCATTTACTTTTATAAAAGAGTACTTTTCATTCATCGGCGCGCAGTTTTTAGCACTCTTACCCATGCTGGTAGTGGCATCATTTTTGTGGCGATGGCGGTCATCTCGTGTTTGGCTAAGGGCGCGATGGCACGACTTTGACTTTTGCTATATTGCTGTTTTAGCTCTAGGACCCGCTATTTTTTCCTTGTTGCTATCTTTGCTAGCACAACGTCCATTGAGGGCCATGTGGGGTGCACCGCTGTGGTTTTTTACGGGGATTTTTATCGTTCTTCTTTTTCAGCCCATCTTGACGCAAAAACGTTTTCGTCACTTCATCCGTTCTTGGATTGTACTACTGATATTTCCTTCTTCTTTCTTTATTGTTGAGAAAATTTATGGAACTGACATTACCGGAAATGAACAGGCCGTCAATTTTCCCGGCGAAAGTTTTGGTAGCGCTATCAATAACAGGTGGTACACAATGACGGAGCGACCATTGAAATATGTGATTGGGAATACCTGGAATGCTGGAAATGTCGCATTTTATGCAAAAGACCGGCCATCTGTCGTATTCTCTCATGCCGATCTCCATGTAAGCCCTTGGGTAAAACTTAATGACCTCAAACAAGCAGGGGCTGTCATCGTGTGGAACATGCAAGAGGAAGGCAGCGCGCTGCCTCAGTATCTTGCCGCCAGATTTCCAGATGCAATTGTTCAGCCCGCGTTGACTGTGAAAGGGAAACGGTTCCATCATTTCGGTGTCGCCTACCTTTTACCGCAGTGACTGTACACACAGTACGTTTTTCGGCTCATAACAAAGCATATCTATCAAGACCCGCCTGGTTACAGATGCGTTTAATGAATAAATCCGGCTTATTCCCCTGCCATTTTTTCACCGCCTGAATCGGTGTTGCATTTTCCAAGGCGCGCTGGAGAATGTTGTGGTTATAGATTTTCAGGTAGCTGCGCAGCAGGGCCTAGGTCTGACATTTGGACACGACCTCAGTTTTTATAGAAATGGGGGCGTGAAATTCGCCCTAATTTGAAGCACGAACTGTTAAGCTTTTGTCCGATTGTCAGCCCCTCGGGAACTCTGACATGTAACGGCTCTCGCCGACGCCGGCACAAAAAAGTGACACTGGTATTTGCCAACGACAGTGTCAACCAGGCTGGCGCGGTGTTTCACGTGTATGACGAGTTGCATCTGGACCGTATCCCGCGGCGCTATGTCGTAGAGGCCGGAAAAACGCTGGAGGGCAGCTGGGTCCTGGTGTTCGATGGGGGTTCGTACCGCCTGTAGGTAAGCAGCAAAGCCAGCCAGATGACAGGGAGAGCGAGCATGGCGGCACCATACCACCTACATAATTATGAGAGGCTTTATAGTGAGCAAGACACGCATGATTGAATTGAAAGAAGCTCTAGAACAGGCAGGTTGGGAGTTATTGCCAAAAATTAACAGCAGCGATGTTTTTCAAGCGAATGACGACCAGATAACTTGGGAAATAATCAATCGCAGGACACACAAAAATACTGTACTGACTTTTTATTTGTTTGACTTTCTCGGTCGAAGAACAGAGCAGCTGTCCGATATCTTGTATGTTGAAGAAAAGCCAAAATTATCGAAGCTTTACTTTGAAAAAATCAACTCCGCCAGCTGGAAATCTTCATTGAGCGCTTTTGTTCGCAGCTTGTAGCTGCGCTAGCTATTTCACAAGAAACTTGGCGTCAGCCGCAGCAGCCTGGATACCCAAACTTGCATGACATGCTTCATGAATACAGTATGCGCATACAGCACGCGCAAAACTGAGCCGCCGCAAAGTCAGCGAATGGGTGTGCAGACGTTTGCACGCGCGGCGGCAATCAGCCCTACTTCGGCTCCATCCCATTGCATAGCTGCGTGCGCGGACCAGAAACGATCGCGTCACCGGGCCCGCCCTTTCACCGGTGGCTGGCGGCAACAGCGGATCGGTGCTGTTGGCGTGCGTGCTGTTTCAATGTGGCAGCGGAATATGGATGGCGCTGCGGAGATGGAAAGAACGCTCCGGGTTCGTGGCGTGGCTGCAGGCCGGCTCAGGGATCTACCTGGCCCTGTTCCTGCTTTTTCATGTCAGTGCGGTCCTGTTTGGCCGCACCGCACTCAAGCTCGACACCAATTTTTACTATGCCGCAGCCGGTTTTGTACGGATGCCATATGCCTTATTCTTTGCGCCGTATTATTTCCTCGCAGTGCATGCCCTATTCATGCACCTGGGCTGTGCCGCATATTGGCAAGTCAAAACGCGCTCGCCCATGGTGCGCAGGCTCGCCATGGGCATTCCGGCGGGAGTCGGCCTGGTGGTCGCCCTGTTGATTGACCTGGCTTTAGCGGGCATGCTCCACCCGCTCGACATTCCCGCGAAATACCTGACTATTTACCAGTAGGCCGCGTGCGGCCACAGCGAACCAAAGCACGCATGCTCCCGGCATCGCCGACATTTTTGCAACACCAACCTTCGCTCCTCTCGCTTCGCCGCGACTTCCTGCTGATATAATACTTGCAACGAAGTAAGACTTCGAAATGTGCGCCTCAAGGCTCCCGCAACCGTCTGTGTACCGCTAGCCCAGCCCATGAGCTCCCTTTTCGACCATGAGATCATCAAACAGCTGCACAGCGGTGACCGCTCGCGGGTGTATCGCGCCAGGGCCGCTGATGGCACTGCGCTGATCGTCAAGAAGCCCAATCAGCAGTTTCCTTCCTTTCAGCAACTGGCGCAATTCAAGCGCGAGTATGCGATCGCGCGCCGCTGCCGCCATCCTGGCGTAGTGCATCCGCTGGCGCTGCAGTTGCACGGCGGGTGCTGGACGATGCTGCAGGAAGATAGCGGCGGCCAGGCGCTCGACCAGGTGTTGCGCACGCAGCTGGCGGCGCGCAGGACGCCGGCGCAGCCTGCGTTGGCGCTGGACGATTTTTTCGACATCGCGCTGCAACTGTGCGCGGCGCTGGAAGAGGTCCATCGTCATGGCGTGATCCACAAGGACATCAATCCCTCCAATCTGGTGTGGAACGCCGATCGGCGTCTGCTGCAGCTGACCGATTTCGGCATCGCCTGTGAACTGCCATACGAAAGCCATGGCATTGTCAATCTCCAGGCCCTGGAAGGCACCTTGCGTTACATGGCGCCGGAACAGACGGGGCGCATGAATCGACGGGTCGACTGGCGCGCCGATTTCTATGCGCTCGGCGCCACCATGTACGAACTGCTGACCGGCCAGGCGCCATTCGAGGCAGGCGACGCGATGGAACTCGTGCATTGCCACATTGCCCGCAGTCCCGACTGGTCGCACCCGGCACTCGCCAACTTGCCTGGCCAGCTGCTGCCGATCATCCAGCGGCTGCTGGAAAAAAATGCCGATCAGCGCTATCAGAGCTTGCAAGGCCTGCGCAGCGACCTCGAAGCATGCCGCGCGGACAAGCCGGCGCAGGCGCTCAAGCTGTCCGACCACAATGGCCGCTTCCTGGTGCCGCAGACGCTGCATGGACGAGAGGATGCCATCGCCATCCTGCTGGCGGCGTTTGAACGCAGTGCCGCGGGTCGCTGCGAGATGCTGCTGCTGGCCGGCCATTCAGGCATCGGCAAGTCGGCGGTCGTCAACGAAGTGCAGAAACCGATCGTCGCCCAGCGCGGCTGTTTCCTGTCCGGCAAGTTTGACCAGCTCCAGCGCGACGTACCCTATGCCTCGCTGATCCAGGCCTTCCAGGGGCTGGTGCGCCAACTGCTGGGCCAGCCCGAGGAAACGCTGCGGCAGTGGTCCGGAAAACTGCACGGCGCCCTGGGCGATGGCATGGGCGTGCTGGTCGAACTGATTCCCCAACTGGCGTTGATCGTCGGCCCCACCGACGCCTTGCCCGCGTCGGCGCCGGCACAGGCCCAGCTGCGCCTGGACCGCCTGTTCCCCCGCTTCGTCGAAGTCTTCGCCTGCGCCGGGCATCCGCTGGTGCTGTTCCTGGACGACCTGCAATGGGCCGATGCGGCCACGCTGCGGATGATCGAGCTGCTCATGCTCTCCTGCGACAAGTGCTGCCTGCTGTTCATCGGCGCGTACCGCGACAACGAAGTGAGCGCCGCGCACCCCCTCATCGCGCTGCGCGACAAGCTGCTCGCACGCGAGGTGCGCCTGTCCACGCTGTTATTGAGCCCCCTGAGCGAGCCGCAGGTTGCGCAAATGGTAGCGGCTACCGTGCGCATGGCGGCACCTGACTGCGCGCCACTGACCCGCATTTGCTACAACAAGACGGCCGGCAATCCATTTTTCCTCAACCAGTTCCTCGCTTCGCTCAATGAGACGGGCCATCTGCGCTACCGGGCCGCAGGCGATTGCTGGGACTGGGACCTGCGCGCGATACAACAGGTCAAATATACCGACAACGTGGTCGATGTGCTGCTGGAGAAAATCCACCGCCTGCCCACGGCAACGCAGCACCTGCTGCAACTGGCCGCCTCCAGCGGCAACCGCTTCACGCTCGACACGCTTGCACTGGCAGTGGACCGCTCGCCCCGGCACACGCAGCAAACCTTGTGGCCGGCGCTGCATGCAGGACTGGTCCAGCCGCTCGACGAACGCTATAAATACGTCAATGGCGATACCCGCTCCGGCCACAGCGGCGTCCATTACCGCTTCCTGCACGACCGGGTGCAGCAGGCAGCCTACCTGGTCGCCGACGCCGCTACCCGCGCGGCCAACCATCTTCGCATCGGCCGCCTGCTGCTGCGGCATGCCACGCCGGAGCAGCAGGACGAGACACTGTTCGAGATCGTCGAACAGCTCAACGCCGGCCGTGCGCTGCTCGACGATGCAGATGAGCGCGTGCAGCTGGCGGCGCTCAATCTGCAGGCCGGCGGCAAGGCACGGCGCTCGGCCGCGTTCCAGGCCACGCTGGAGCACATGCGAATTGGTCTGGGCCTGCTGCCCGCAGAGGCATGTAGCATCCACGCCGACCTCTGGCTCGACCTGCAGCTGGGCGCGGCCGAAGCGGCTTACCTGTGCGGGCAGTTCGATGCCGCCGAGGCGATCTATCCGCTGCTGCGCGCCCGCACCTTGCGCCCGCTGCTGCAGGTACGCTGCATTGCCATCCAGGCGCACCAGTATCAATTGCAGGGCCGCCTGCTCGACGCCATCGCCGTGCAGCGCGAAGGCCTGGCGCAGTTGAACATCGCCATTCCGCACGATGTCGCGCACATGAAGGCGCGCTTCGGCGACATCCTTGCCAATATCGGACGCCTGCATGGTGCGCGGGCGCCCGACACCTTGCTGGCGGCCGGCGAAATGTGCGCGCCGGACGCGGTGGCCGCGATGCAGATGATGCAGGGCCTGTGGATGGCCAGCTATTACGCCGGCCAGCAGGATCTCAGCGCGCTGATGGTGGTGTCGATGACGCGGCTGTCCATGCAACGGGGGAATAGCGATTTCAGCGCCGTCGCCTATGTCGGCTACGCGATGATGCTGGCGCTGTACGGCGGCGACGTGGCGCGCGGCTACGACTTCGGCGCGATGGCGATGGCGCTGGCCAGGCGGCGTGCCAATCTGCAGACGCGCACACTCACGGGCCTGATGTTCGGTGCGCTCATCAGCCACTGGACGCAGCCCCTGCGCAGCTCCGATGCCCTGTACGAAGAAGCCTTTGGCTGGGCACTGGAAATCGCCGATTTCGTGCAGGTCGGCGTGGTGGCAGCCGTGCGCGCCACCGAGCGGATGATCCTCGGCGACTATCTGCCGCACCTGATGCAAGACATCGAGCACGACCTGGCGCTGATGCGCGCCAACGGCCAGCAGGCGATGGCCGATTGCTGCGTCGCCGCCGCGGTCCAGCCGATCAAATGCCTGATGGGCCTGCTACCCCGTCACGACAGCTACGATGATGCGACCTTCAGCGAGGCGCGTTTCCTCGAACAGTATGGCGATTCGCAGCTGTACCGCGCCTACTATTTGCAAGGCAAGATCCGCAACGCCTACCTGTTCGACGGCGCCGACGCCGAGCTGCTGGCCGGCCAGCTCGGCATCGTCACCCAGATCATGCGCGGCCAGGCCAAGGTTGCCGAGTCGAGCTTCTACGTCGCGCTGATATGGCTGCGCGCCTTGCGGCGCGACCCGGCGCGACCCGATGCGGGCGCTGTGCTGAGCCTGATCGACGCACTGCAGGCGAGCCTCACCGAGTGGGCCAGGCAAGGCTCGGACAATAGCGCGGCCAAACATCTGCTGGTGATGGCCGAGATGGCACGCTACCGGGAAGATCTGCAGCTGGCCACGCGCCATTACCGGCAGGCGATCGACGCCGCCGGCCTGGCAGGCTACGTCAATGTGCAAGCGCTGGGCAATGAGCTGTGCGGCGAATGCTGGTCCGAGCAGGGCCACGCGCGCGTGGCCGGCGTCTTCATCCAGGACGCCATCGCACACTACGGCCAGTGGGGTGCGGAGGGCAAGGTGACGCAACTGCGGGCGCGTCACGCTGCGCTGCTGTCAAGGATGGATGGCCGCAGCACACAGCGGCATTCGGTCTCCCACACGCACGGCAGTTCCGCGCTCGACCTGGTGTCGCTGCTGAAAGCGGCACAGATCCTGTCGAACGAAGTGGGCCTGCGCAACGTGCTGACACGCCTCATTTCCATCGTATGCGAAAACGCTGGCGGGCAAGTGGCGCGCCTGCTGCTGCTATCCGAAGGCAGCTACCAGCTGGAGGCCAACATCGATGGCGATGGCATCACCGTCCTGCAAGCGCGGCGGCTCGACCTGAACGCCGCCAGCGACCCGCAGTTCCCGCTGTCGCTGCTGCGCTACGTCATTCGCACTGGCGCCGAGGTGATCGAAGACAGCATCACGGGCGTCTCGCGCTTCGCCGCCGACCCGTACGTGCAGTTGCACCTGCCGCGTGCCGTCATGTGCCTGCCGATACGGCACGGCGGCCAGATCGGCGGCATCCTGTACTTCGAGAACCGGCTGGCAGAAGCCTCGTTCACGGAAGAACGCGTCGCGTTCCTGCGCATGCTCGGTGTACAGGCGATGATCTCGATCTCCAGCGCCAGGCTGCACGACAGCCTGGAGCGGCGCGTTGCCGAACGCACGGAACAGCTGGAAGACGCCAACCGCAAGCTGGCAACCCTGTCCATCACCGACGGCCTGACGGGGCTGTCGAACCGGCGTCATTTCGACGACGTGTTGCGTGCCGAATGTGCGCGTGCCACGCGCGTCGGCCAGCCGCTTGCCGTCATCATGCTCGATGTCGATTACTTCAAGCGCTTCAACGACCGTCACGGCCACCAGGCCGGCGACGCATGCCTGGTCCGGGTCGCGCATGCGCTGGCGGCCGGCATGCGGCGCGCGGGCGACCTGACGGCGCGCTATGGCGGCGAAGAGTTTTCGATCGTGCTGCCGAACACGGGCGCGGACGAGGCGCGCCAGATCGGCGACGCGCTGCGGCGTGCCATCGAAGAGCTGGCCATCCCCCATGCGAGTGCGGATACAGCACAGGTGACGATCAGCGTCGGCATCGCGGTCCAGTCGCCACCGGGCGCCGCCGATCCCGACGCCCTGTTGCGCCTGGCCGACGCCGCGCTATACCACGCCAAGGATGCGGGACGCAATTGCGTGGTGCTCAGGGTGCTGCCGCCTGGCTGACCAGCATGCGCTGCGCGCCGCGTTCACAGCGCCGGCGGCGCCTCAATCGCTGCCGTGACTATTTTCGCGCGCCTGCTCCCTCGCTTTTTCGCTTGAAGCCAGGCCGTTGAAGAACAGATTGAGCAGCACGGCAACGATCGCGGCCAGCAAGATGCCGCTGTGCAGCAACGGCGACAGGGCCTTCGGCATGTGCTGCGCGTACTGTTCCGCCACCAGCGGCAGCATGCCGAAGCCGATAGCCAGGGCCACGATGAACAGGTTGTTGCGGTTGCTCTTGTAGTCGACGCCGGCCAGGATGCGGATGCCGGTGGCGGCCACCATGCCGAACATCACCAGCCCTGCCCCGCCCAGCACGAACGCCGGCACGGACTCGGCCGTTTGCGCGATCTTCGGGATCACGCCCATGACCAGCAGGATGATGCCGGCCGCTACGCAGACCCAGCGGCTGCGCACGCCCGTCACCCCCACCAGGCCCACGTTTTGCGAGAACGAGGTGTATGGGAAGGTATTGAAGATGCCGCCGATCAGGGTGCCCAGGCCATCGACGCGCAAGCCGCGGCTGATGTCGGCCTGCGTGATGCGCTTGTCCGTCATTTCGCCCAGCGCCAAAAACATGCCCAGCGATTCGATCATGACGACGATCATCACCAGGCTCATGGTCACGATGGCGACCACGTCGAAGGTCGGCATGCCGAACTGGAACGGCGTGACGATGGCAAAGGCCTTGGCGCTGGCCACCTTGGCAAAATCGGCCTTGCCCAAGGCAAACGACAAGGCCGTGCCGGCGATGATGCCAATCAATACCGCGATATTCGACAGGAATCCCCGGCCATACTTGGCCACCAGCAAGATGACGGCCAGCACGAAGAAAGCGATGCCCATGTTATCCAGCGCGCCGTAGCCGGGATTGGCGATCAGCGGCACGGGGCCAAGCGGCGCAGGCAAGCCGGCCGCCGTGGCGGCAGCGGCCATCTTGAGGAAGGCGGGATCGGCAATTTGCGCCATGGCGGGCGGCCCGCCCATGGCCCAGTTCACGCCCACGCGCATCAGCGACACGCCGATCACGGCGATGATGCTGCCGGTGACCACGGGCGGAAACAGGGCCAGCAGGCGGCTGATGAAGGGCGCGATCAGCATGGAAACCACGCCGGCGCCGATCACGGCGCCAAAGATGCCGCTGATGCCCAGGGCCGGGTTGTTCGCCATGGCCAGCATGGGACTGACGGCGGCAAAGGTCACGCCCATCATCACGGGCAGGCGAATGCCGAAGTACTTGCCTATCCCCAGGGACTGGATCAGGGTCACCAGGCCGCAGCAGAACAGGTCGGCACTGATCAATGCCGCCACCTGCTCGGGCGGCAGCTTGAGGGCACGGCCGACGATCAGCGGCACGGCGATGGCACCCGCATACATGACGAGCACATGCTGCAAACCCAGGGTGAACAGTTTGCCGGCTGGCAGGATTTCATCGACGGGCGATGGCGCGGCAGGCGTGCTGCCCGGAGCGCTGCGGTGGATGGATTTCAAGCGGGGAGAGGCCATTTACGCTCCATTTCCTGGGTTACCGCGGCCCGGATGGGTGCAGGTGAAAGGGAAAAGCAAGAGAGAAACGGGACGACAGGAACACACTGGCGGTGGATGAGGCATGCGAAGCTCCTTGGATGGGATGACCAAGGTATGCCATGCACGCTTCGTGCCAGCGACGATTGTATACAGGAATTGTGCCGAACTACCATCGCGTTCATTAAAATCGGGCGCCCGACACGCTGCGGCGCACTGTTTTCTGGCGCACCACCACGCGGCCGCACCAGAAGGCAGCATGGGAAGCGACTTCAGGACCGGGCATGAGGAAACGCCACCGGGCGCTCGCGGCCAAGGGAGCATGCGCGGCACAAGCCAGCCGCAAGCCAACTGTACACTGGCCGCCAACAAGGCGGTCGCTATGCAGCGCTCTGCGCTAAGTAATCCTCAGGAAATTATTGTGAATTTATGACGAACAGAACCGGATGCTCTGCAAGGCGCCCGCTGCGACGCAGTGCGAGCACTGCTAGCAGCGGGCAACACCGCAGAGCGCCGGTTATGGAAGTCAGAAATCACAATAATTTATTGGGGGTTACTTAGAGCCTATCTCAGTAGATGAATACATCCCCTGCTGGCGCCCCTCAGAAGCGGGGACTGCGTTGATCGTCGTTGCGTGGCTCGCCACGCGTCCTCCTCACGCCTTGTCCGCGCTCCTGATGCGCTGCCAGCAGAAGACGCTCCCTACTGGGATAGGCTCTTAGCTGCCGGCACAGCCATCCATCAGCGCTTCCAGCTGCCGCACATAGGCCGTACGCAATTGCTCGCGCGCCAGCAAGGCTTGTACTTGCGCAAAAATGCCGTGCTGCGGCACGGCTGGCAAGAGTGGCGCCGCAGGGCGAACGGCGATACAGGGCACGGCAATGGGCAGCCTTTCCGCCGTGGCTTCCAGCCTGGATCCGCCTGCCGCGCAGCCCCCCAGCAGACAAACCAGCAGGCAGGTCAGTGAACAGGTCAGTGAGCAAGCCCGCAAGCAGACCCAGACCCGCAGCGGCGCCGGCGCACTCGTCATTGTCGTGCTCATGGCGCCCCGCCAGCGGCGCTTCCTGCCGTTTCACGGGCGATCAGCGCCTCGGCCGCGCGGCACGCATCGCCTGCGGGTTGCAATGCCAGGATGCGCGCCGCTGCCGCCTGTGCCTCAGCCTGCCCGACCTGCGCTGTGGCCAGAGCCTGCCCGGCCCGCGCCGAGCGTCGTACGCCCTCTTCCCGCAGCGCATTCAGCGCCTGGTTCTGGCGCCGCAATACGCCTTGCACCTCCAGCTCTTGTGCCGCACAGCTGGCCCGGCCAGCTTCGCGTCCCCAGCGCTGGGCGCAAAACACGGCCGCACCCAGCAACAGCAGCATGGCCAGGATGCTCAACGGCGGCTTCATGCCAGCACCTTGCGCGCCACCTGGTACAGGGCCAGGCGCTCGGCCAGGCCATTCACGCCACCGTTAATGCGGCGCGTCACCCTTTCCTGGTCGCCCGCATCGGCCCAGCGGTTCAAGCCGCGCGATTGCCAGAACCAGCCCGCCGAGCGGCAAGCGACAGCCGCCTGTTCCAGCAACTGCGGCGCCGCCAGCAAGTCCAGACCCAGCGCCACACCGCATGCCGCATAATTGGCGCGCCCTGTCACCTGCAGCAAGCCGCGTCCTTTGAAACGCACGCCATCGCCGGCGACCACATTGCCCAAGTCGGCGCGTCCTTCATAGGCAGCGCCGCTGGCCAGCTCGCGCACATGGCGCAACTGTCCCGATTCGTGGCCCACCTGCGCCAGGAACGCCGCCTGGCGCAGCGGTGTATCGATGCCGAACTCAGCCATCGCCGCATTCAGTGGCGCCAGGAACAGCGTAGTGCGGCGGCCGGCCAACGGCATGATCTGCATCAATTGCGCGCCTGTCACAGCATGCCCCGCACATCCTTGACGGCAGCGGCCGCATCGGCTGCCAGTTCACCAATATCCTTGCCGCGCCGCTTGTCGAACCAGCGCACGCAGGCGCCTAGCACCCACCAGGCGGGCAAGCCGGCCGCCACCATCAGTGGCGCGGCGATGAACAAAAAACCCGTGGCCGGATCGCCGCCATACAGGCCAGCCACGGTCTTCGCGCTGTCAAACAGGCTGGGCCACCACGACAGCACGGCGGCCACGAGTACGGGACCGAGAAAGGTGGAAATGATAATGCTGGAACAAAAACGGATGAATGCCTCCTTCGTGGATTGCGGCCACATGAACATGAAGCCCAGCGACGTGGCGGCGGCGCCGGCCAGCACCGGCATGCCAAACAGTTTGATCAGTGCGCCGCCAGCGGCGGTGGTTTCGAGGGCCATGGTTGCCTTTCATGTGGTGGAAATGAAAAAACCCGCCGAAGCGGGTTTGTGGGGAATGCTGTTTTCTACACGACCTTGACCATCACATAGGCCCGGCCGTCCGGTTCAATCGAAATCACGCGGCCGACCGCGCGCAGGTACAGCTTCATATCAAGGTCATCCTCGTGCACGGCAATGCCCTTGATGCCGGCGCCGTCCTGCACCGGCACGATGTAGTCGCCTGGCTGGGCACCCAGCACGTTGACCGGCACACGGCCGGCGATGGCGATGCGGTCAACCTTCTGGCGCTCGACTTCCAGCGCCGCGTCGAAGGCGGCCATGGCCTCGGCGTCCTGCTGCACGGCGATGTTGTGGGCGGCCAGCGCGGTAGTGTAGGCGGCCTGCTTTTCTGCCCACTCGTCATCGGTGTCGCCGGGTTCGGTTACCACGTCCTCGAATTCGGGCGGGTTGGTGCCGGGAACTGGCTGTTGCGTGACCACGTCTTCGCGGCGCAGGGGCAGCGTCGGCGCTGGCCCTGCCTGGGGCGATGGGCGCGACCCTATATCGTTGGCCCAGGAATCGCCACCGACAAATGAGGGCGCGGTCGATTTGATCGAGAACATGACGGCATCGACCCACTTGTCGGTGATCTGGTTATCCGCGGTGATGCCAATTATTTGGCCGGCGGCGACAACGCCGCAGCGCAGGCTTTTGAAAATGTATTCGGCATAATCGTTGCCCATTGTATTGACCGTGCCGGGAACACCAATACTGCGTAAAGTTGTGCCATTTTTGCCAACGTACAGTACTGAGGCAGCGGTATTCCATCCGCCAAGGCCATCGGAGCCATTAACTCCAAAGCAGGGAGCAGCGGAGCCTTCGCGCCCAACTTGAAAAATCTCTGTTGCCTGTACACCTGCTTTGCGAATGTCATGCCTGAGGTTTGTATCAGTAGTGCCTGCTTTAAGCCACGGGGTAAACACCATACCACTGCCGTTAATGCGTAACAAACTGCCAGTCCACGCGTTAGAGCCTTTATCGTATGCTCGAAGAGTTAAACCAAAGCCCTCTTTAAACAGTGAACCCGTCCCAGAGGTAGCCATAAAACCAAAACCACCCGGATGTGCAAGACTATTAATACCGCCAATACCAAGCCGCAATACCTCGTTTTCTTGGCCTGGAGTCAAAGTATTTTGTGCTGTCCCACTCCCAAGAAAAGAGATGGCAGAACTATTTCCATCTTTGGGGCGCACATGCACGACGGAATTAAAGCTTGTACCTTGTGGTGTGCTCGGTGACATACCGACAGATCGGGGCGCCTTATAAGTACTATCGCCAGGGTTCGCCCCACTGTCCCATACCGCAGTCCCGCTTACAGAATTAGCAGCGACAGGGGAAGCATAAGATTGACAGCCCATACCTTGCAAGTTGAACGACGCTTGGGCAAACACTGAGTTAGTGAACATCAGGTACACAGAATGACTACCATCTGCTTCTTGGAAAACAACGAATCTAACATCGGTGGGTGTGCCTACGCTAGCAGACCAATCTACGGAGAAAGCGCCACGATTCCCCATATTTACGGTCATTGTCGTAAGTGAGTCCGCGATCCATCCACCAAGCAACGCATCGATGCGCAGAGAGGCGTAAGAGCCTTGATTTTGCTGTGGCAATGTTGCTATTTTATAAAGAAGTTGGGCTTGTCCCCCATGCAAAAATGTATATCCAAATTTACCAACAGCTTTTACTGCTAAAGGCGTGTCGGTGTAGATAGTCAGGCTTGGGTCAAGCCACGCCGGATTCATGTAGCCATTCGGCCCGCCAAGCGGCGACCGCCCCACGGCTGGCATATACGACGCCACCACGGCGCCGCGCCCGGCCAGTTCATTCAGGCGCCGGATCATATCTTTCTGGCCATAGTAAAAAAAGTCGCCCATTACATTTCCTCGATTTCGATGTTGGTGGCATATGCCTGGTAATACGGGGTGGTGATGGCGGAATTGCTGGCGATGCGGCCGTACACCTGGTGCGCCTGCTCAAGTTCGCCGTCGTCGCTCTCTGGATACAGGCTGATCAGCAGCGGGCGAGACAGGCCGTTGCCGCGCACAATGCGCCACAGCTCGGCCCGGTCCAGCGGCGTCATGTGATCCAATGCGAGCGACAGCTTGCGATACAGCGCACCGCGTCCGACGGTTTGCCCGCCGGCGCCGTTGCGATACTGCATGCTGGTGTCGACCGACGTGACGCCAGCGCCATACGAGGCGTTTTGCTCAGGACTCCAGTAAGGGCCGGTCACCAGGCGCGCCGCCTCGATGTAGCCTGCCGGGTTGTCCGGGTCGGCCAGGTCAATCACCAGCTTTTTGACGCTACGCATCTGGAGCCAGCAGCGCGCATACGTGCCGCCGCCGTAGCTGAAGGCGTTTACGCCCAGCGGCAGCGCGCCCCAGTCCCACATGCCCAGCGCCGCGTATTCGCATGCTGGTACAACGCCCGTATCGAAATCAGGCGCGGCGTCGCCTGGCTCGACGTAGCCGCGCACGCGGATCGTCGCCATGGGCGTCAGGTTGCAAAATGGCAGCGCCACGCCGCCGATGATCTCGGGCGTGGGCCAGGTGGCCGTGATCGCCAGCGCCGTACCGACGGAGCGCAGCACCGCTGACTTGCGTTCGCGCTGCAGGTTGGCCGGGCCCAGCGTACCGGCCTGACTGGATGCGGCGAGCGCCGCGCGGTCGGCGGCGTTGTCGTAGATGATGCGGAGATTTGACATGTAGATCCTATGGCAAATTGGTGCCGTCGAGAACAAAAAATGGACTTGGTTCGGAATACACGGTATCGGGCGGCAAGGTGCCGCTCATCAGGCCTGAGCGCAGCATGAGCGCTGGGGCGTACGCAATTACTCCGTTCGACCTGCGTACTAAAAATCGCCGGGATGCAGTCATGGTGTATTGCCCGCCGGTCCCCACATAGTTCATTTCGTAAAACGGGCTGGCGCCAAGTGCTACCGGGCGCCCCACTGAACTGACCACCACACTATTCTCCAGTCCACCCAGCGCCAGAGGGAACGTCAGGGTGGGCGTGCCGAAATCGTGCGTCACTGCGTTGGTGACGCTATGCCTCAACAACAGGCCACGTGCCGCCACTTTTTCCGTGATGGTGGCAAACGCCCAGATAGTGACTGGTTCCTGCTGGTCAAAACCACCGTTCTCATCGGCGTTCGCGCCGCAATATACGGTTAGCGTGTGAACACCGTTTACATAGCTGGTTTTGATGACGCCCACACGCCGGTCGACAGGCAGATCGATCACCCAAAGGATTCCGCGGAAGCCGCTGAACTGATACGTGGAGAAGCCAGATACCATGCCGCCGCCAGAACTGTACGGCTGCTGTAGAGAAACGAACGTCGCGCGGCCAATGCAGTGCGTGCCATAGGTATTGCTGTCGATGACCAGTTCGCCGTGCTGGTTGCGAATTTTGAGTTGTTTCGTCATTTCAAATAGATTCCCACGCTGGGTCGCCAATCGGTCGGCCACGAGACGCCGCCACGAAAAACAAATCGGGGGTAGCCCAGATCCTCATCGTAGGTATAGGGGGAAACCTGAAACGAATCGCCATAGATCACTATTGGCGTGCGGCCAATCCCTGCGCCTGGAAACGTAATCGTCCAGCCCTCAAGCGGAATTGAAAAAATGCCCATGCAGACACCGCCGGCCGCCAACCACGAATCGAACACGACCACGCCAGCACGCCGAATTTTTAAGCCGCTGGCCATCAGAGATATTCCCCCAGCTCGATGTAGGGCTGTTCATGCACGCCGTCATAAAAGTACAGGCCGGTGCCAGTCAAGTCATAGCCGGCTGCGCTGCCTGATGCGAGCCGCGCTGGGCTACGAATCAGGGTAAAAGAACCCCTTGCTCCAGAAAGAGTGCCAGAAAACGTTGCAATTCCCTGCAAGCTGGTGAATTGAGGCGTGTCGATATCTCCATCCGGGTCAAAGCGAGCATATTTTCCAAGATGGTAATTTCCCATCAGCAGGCCGCCCTGGCTCAGATGAAACCCATTGCCATCATTTGACGGCCAGCCGTACGTGCCTGTCGGATATCCTGCGCCGCCATGAATAGTCGCGCTGTAAATATCGCCGGCAGTAACTTTGCCGAGATCAGCAGTGATGGCCGACAGCTTATCCACGGCCAGCGCCTTCGCCGCAACCGTCCCGTCAACCAGCAGATTGCCATTCAACACCGTGCCCAGCACCACCCAGGCGCCATCAACATAGAACTTCGTCACCGCATGCATGGTGTCGTACAAGGTCACCACGTCGCGGTTGATCGGCGCACCGTAGCCGGCGTGGCCCAACTCATACACGGCCGATACATCCGACCAGGTCGAATGGCCGGGTGCCGTCACCGTCACCGTACCGCGCTGGCCGGTGGCGCCATCGGCCGCCAGGCGCGCAGCGGCCGACCATTCACTGGCCGGAATGTCATCGGTGGCGCCGCGCGACGCGGCCGTGGCGCCCGAGGTGAACAGATAGGCGCCGCCCGTTGCCGGCACCTGGGCCGACCAGCCGTTGTTCAGGCCCGTCAGCCCGCCCGTGGCAAAGGTGAACGTGCACGTGGCCGTCGGCAGCGCAGGTGCGATATTGGTCGCGCCGCGCTGGTAGATGCGCACGGGCGCCACGTTCAAGCCATCGGTGCCGTCCTTGGCCAGCTGCACTGCCCCCGCCCACTCATTGGCGACAATATTATCCGTGGCATTGCGTGAGCTGGCAGCGGCCACACGCACGTACAAGGGCGCCGAGCCTGCCGGGACATTCTTTGACCAGCCATTCACCAGGTCGTTACCGGCCGGCGTCGTGATGCTGGCCGTGGCAAAGGTAAAAATTACGTCGCCCGGCGAATCATCAGGCGCCGCAGCCGCGCGCTTGTAGGCGAAGGCCTGGCCCGTGTTCAATCCCGCCAGGCCCGTCTCGCCGGCGGCGCCGTCGAAGACCTTGCTGACCATGTAATTGGCTAGGTAATCGACGCCGAATTCACGGATGCGTGCCTGCACCAGGGCCGTATCGGTAGTCATGCCGGCAAAATCGATGGTGGCCACGTTGCCGTTGACCCGCAACGCCGTACCGGCGGATACGGAAAAGACGATATCGCCCACCACATTGACCGGCTTGGCGGTGATGGCGATCGAGCCGGGTGCGCCGGCACCCGCGCTATTGACGCGAAAGACGGGCGTGCTGGCGGACATCAGGATCGCCTTGCCATCTGCCGTCGTGCTGAAACGCTCCGCCGTCGCCTGCAGCAGCTTATCGCGCTCCCCGATAATCGCGCTCATGCCAGCACCCCCACCGTCACTCTGCCCGTCAGCCAGAAGCGCGACAGCAGTACCACCACGCCCGGCACGCCATCCTGCAAGCCAAAGCGTTCAGCGCGCAGGGTTACGGGCTGCCCCAGTTCCAGCATCATCATCTCGGGTTCTCCATCAAATTCGTAAATGGTGCGCGGCACCTTGCTCAAGGCCAGGCGCCTCTGCGCTTCCACGCGGGCATCGGCCCGCGTCTTCAGGCACGTATCGATCTGCACCGGGTCGTCGGACAGGCGGTAACGCGTGCGCACCGCCGCGTCGACCACCGTTTCCGTCAGCCATTCCGTGGCGTACAAATCCGCATGCGCAGGCGAAATGCTGGTCGTCAGGCCAGCCTGCAGCGTCCAGTTCCGGTCGAAGCCGATCTTCACGGCGGCCGTTACCGGCAGGCGCTGCGCGGGACGCAGCGAGCGTTCGCGCATCTGCTCCGGACCGACCGCCACCGGCACGCCGGCGGCAGGCAACGCGATCTGCACCAGGCGCAGCTGGCCGGTGCGCGACATCAGCGCCTGGGCGCCCACGCTGGCCGCCAGTTGCTGGATGGCTTGCGCCTGGTTCGTCCGGTCCGCAACGTACAGGCCCACCAGTTGCGGGTGGGC
Organism: Janthinobacterium sp. SUN073; assembly: GCF_030397665.1. Taxonomy (GTDB): domain Bacteria; phylum Pseudomonadota; class Gammaproteobacteria; order Burkholderiales; family Burkholderiaceae_D; genus Janthinobacterium. The sequence continues at coordinate 170,730 of NZ_JAPUBT010000005.1, forward strand.
CGCATCGAAGGCGGCCAGATTGGCCAGGTCCAGGTCGGCCAGCGTGAAGCGGTCGGCGGCCTTGCCGTACGCCGTGGCGATGCGCTGCACCAGCGGCGCGATGCGCGGCGCATAGCCACCACCCTTGTCGCCCTGCACGCTGGCCGTGATCGTGGTGGAAAACGGGTCAGTCGTCAGGTTGAAGCGGCCCGCTTGGTCATTCAAGGCCACGGCAATCGGCTTGCCGTTCGTGCGCACTTCGAACGTCGATTCCACCGCGCCGAGAAAACCGTACTCCAAGGTGGCCGGGTTGGTCAGCAGCGGCGTGACGTTGTGGCATTCGCCGAACGGTATCGGTAGGATGGCGTCCTTGTTCGGCGTCGTCCCCCCCAGCTTGACCTCGGTGATGGGTGTATTCAAGCGCTGCAGCTTGTCGCGCAGCACCAGGTTGACCGACTCGCGCCCCGCACTGGCCACGTCGGCAATGATGCCGTCGAAGACCAGCTGGAAGTCGGCGCGCGGCCAGGAGGGATCGCCTGCCCAGGCTTTGATCGGCCGGTTCATCCATACATCGCCCAACCAACCATCCAGAACGCCATCGGCGTTATCGAGTTCAATATCGCCGCCCGACAGCCCCGCCTCGCCGGACAGGCTGACCTGTTCCGTGAAGGCCAGGCCGCCCTTGGCCAGCGGCTGGTAGCCGGTATTCGCCGGCACCTCAGCCGGTCCGGTAACGTAGGGCCGCGAAGCGATGTACCGCGTCACTTCGCTGCCGGCCACATTCACTTGCGCCTCGATCAGCACCATGCGGATGGCCGACGGGCTTTGCAGCCACTCCTGAAATTGGGCAGCGGTCATGCGTATTCTCCTTTCACTGAGTTGGCCCAGGCGGATGCCCTGGACGATTTGTCCACGCCATCGACCACCGTCCTGGCGGCGTTGGCGTTCGATTCAAAGGTGGCCTGGATGGTGGCCCCCGTTTGCGCCCGCTGGTCGGCACGCAAGCCTTCCAGTTCCACGCGCATGGCCTGGTTGTCTTCGCGCAGGCCGCGGATTTCGGCCACCAGTACGTCGGAGCCGACGTTCGCTGCCGACGAATAGCGCACGGGGTCGAAGACGGCCGGCGCTTCCACCACTGCTTCTCCGAAAGAGGCGGCCACAGACATGCCGGCAGCAGGCGCAAAGCGCATGCCACCCGTGACATCAGTCTGCCCGCCTGCCCGCAACGCAGCACCCAGCGCATCGACCGCCTGCTCGATACCAACCGCCGTCTTGTTCAGGTTTATCAACTGCCCCACTTGCGTATCGAGTGCCGTCAGCTGCTTCTGCGCATCGTTCAACTGTGTGCCCGTGATCGCCGCCAGTGCCGCCAGCTCGGACTGGACCCTGGCCGCATCGGCGGCATAGCTCGCGCTTGCAGCGTTCACGACCTGACTGGCCGTCAGATACGCCGTGGCAGTACCTGTCAGCGCCGACTGCGCCGCCGCATCGCCCGTCTTCGCCTTGGCTAGCGTATCTTCATACTGACGTTGCGCCTCGACCATCTTCTGCATCGGCGTCAAGGTCGACAGGCTGCCCAGCAACAGGGAATCCTTGAACGAGCGGATGCCGTCGCCAAACGACTTCAGGTGGTCGATGGTGGACTTGAGGGCAGAAGACTCCGTTGCATAGGCACTGGCAATATCCTGCCGCGCCTGCAACTGGTCGTACAGGGCCAGGTTAGTGGCATCGACCGCAGTACGCTCCCTGGCACGCAATTGCGCCGAAGTCATCGTCATCTGGTCTAGCTTTTCCTGGATGCCCTTGCGCTCGTGGGCAATACCCTGCTCCAATTTGCTCAGGTCTTCCGTCGCCGCATGCGTCTTCGCAAACGCATCGGCCAATGCCATCAGACCCGCATATTGCTCGGCGCCCGTCTTGGTGGCCAAAGCCCCGGAATTAACCAGTTGCAATACCGTGTCCTTGAACTGCGCGCGTGTCGTCACGCTGGCATAGCCCAGGGCCGCCATCTGTTCCGTCACGTGTTTTTGCACGGGCGCTAGGCGCTCGGCTTCGGTCAGGTAGTTTTCGGCAAAGAATGCAGTCCGATTACCCAGTGCTTCCACCCCGCCAGCGGCCTTGACCAACTGCTCGCGTGCCGCCAGGGACGCCACGCCAACGGCGCCGAATACCTGCTGCGAGGTGCTGCCCATGGTAGCCAGCACGGCATCGACAACAGCGTAGTGGCCTGCCAGGCGCTGCAGCGCAGCGCTCGCCGATTCACCTTTCATGCTCAGTTGCGACAGCGATGGCACCAGTTCCTTTGCCATCGCATCACCGACGCCCGTAAAGAAATCGGCAATCGCTTTCTGGTTCGCGGCGTCATCCTTGGTCATGACGATATTGAGCGACTGCGTGCGCGTGGCCAGGCTATCCGTGTTGACGCCCAGCGTGCTGGCAAAAGCGCCCGTCACCGCCTTCATCTGCGCATACGTATCGCCAAGCGATGCCGCCAGCTCGGCATCGACTTCAGAGCGGTCCGTACCTTTTTTATTCTTGCGGAAAAGGCCACCCTTCTGGGTCCAGTTCGAATAACTCTCGCCCGCAAAACCATCGGCACCAAGACTGCCGGAAATGCCGGCGCTGCTGACCTTTTTCTCGCCCATGCCGAACAGGCGGTTCGCGGCGCCGCCCAGCAGGCCGCCCACTAGGGCGCCCATCGCAGTGCCCACCAAAGGAAAGACGACAGTCCCCAGCGCTGCGCCAACGGCCGTACCGGCATTGACGATGCCATTTCGGCCATACTCCCCTGAAATCATCTTGCCGCCATATACGCCGCCCATGACGCCGGCGGCGACGCTTGCCGCCGCGCCCGCACCAGTGGCGAGAGAACCATTGGCACTGACAAACGGAGAATAAGAATTACCTTGCAGCATGTTTATACCGCGCTGCACGCCATCGGCCACCGAGTTACCAATACCGGAAAGTCCGCTGGACAGTGAATCGTAGATGCCCTTCGCCGAACTCAGGAACGACTGGATGCCCCCCCCGTTGGCCACACTGCCCTGCGCCTGCGCCTGCGCCGCGCCCGGATTCAGGAACGAGGCAAAGCCGGCCGCGATGGGCGACATGATCGGTTGCAGCACGAGGTTGTTGAACATGTTCTTCAACTTGTCCCTGAACATGGTCGCCAAGTTCTTGCCGCCTTCAAAGCCGTTCATGAAGGCGTCAGTCAGCGACTTTTCGATGTCCTTGGCGCTGGCAGCCCAGTCATCGGAGGCCTTCTTGGCCGCAGCGGCAGACGCTTCCTTGGCGGCCAGCTCTTCCGTCGCCGTCATGCTGCGCTGCTTGGCATCGATCAGGGCATTCAAATACTCGATCTGCGCCGCGTTTTCCTTGCCCACTGCCAGCGCCGCACGTTGCTCCTTCAACAGCGCCATTTCATTCTGCGCGATGGCGGTCTTGCTCATGCCATACACCGCGACCAACTTTTCGCCAGCCTCGGCTTCCTTGACGGCATCGGCAACGGCCTGCGTCCGCGTATCGGACAGTGCTTTCGCGTCAGCCTGCGCCTGCTCGGCCACTGCCTTGGCTTTCTTGTCCACCTCGATCTCGTCGAGGCGGGCCTGTATCCCCTTGCGCGCAACCTCGAATCCTGCCTGCTGCGACGCGGTCACTTTGTTCGTCCGATCAGCCAAAAGTTCCTTCAACCGATAATCGTACTTTTGTGCCTCGTTCAGTTCGTTATAGCCTTCGGCTTCGCGCTTGAGGTCGCTAGCCCTGCTGCGCATCTCATCCATCATGGCTTCGAAAGGCTTGGGCGGAGCGGGAAGCGCCGGCATGCCTGTAGCAGGCCCGTTCTTCGGTTTTCCGGGTGCTGCTTGCTGTTCAAGCTGCTTGAGCTTGCCTTGCAGCGTATCTAATTCGCCCTGCAGCCGTGCCATGGTCTTGTCCTGGGTGGCCTTGTCCAGGGACTGGTATTTTCCAGTGCGATTGCGCACAGCATCCATTTCCGTCGATATCTCTGCCATGCGCTCGCCAGCCGGGGTATTCAATCCTTTCTCCGACACGCCCAGCTTTGCCAGCTCATTGCGCTTTGCAAGCTGGACCATCTGCTTGTCGAGTTCAGCAACGATTTCCTTGGTGCTCTTGCGCATGGGCTCTACGGCTTTCTCCGCATTGTCCTTCGATGAACTCCCCCACATGGCCCAGGCAGTTGCGCCCAAGCCCAGCACCGTGACAATCAAGCCGATCGGCCCCCCCAGGAAGGCCAACGCACCGCGCAAAACGCCAGCAGTGACGGATGCGGCACGCATTGCCGCTGTCTGCGCCACCAAGGCGGCGGCATGGGCTTCGGCGGCAACTGCCGCGCGGGCCTGGGCTGGTATCAAGCCATTGGTGGTCAGCGCCAGCGCCACGTCGGCCTGGCTGGTGCGTATCGTCGCTTGCAATTCAACGACACGTGCGGTCGCCAGTGCCGAGGTGGCGGCGGTCGCCGTCACGTCGGCATTTGCCGCCGCCAGGGTGGATGCCAACAAGGCCCTGTTGGCCGTGACCTTGCTATAGGTAGCCATTACGACGCCGGCAGCCCAGGTGGCGAATTTTGCGGTCGTCAGGGTTTCCAGCACGCCAACGACCAGGGTCAGGTTATTCGACAGAAATTCGAGGCCATTCGTCATCAGGCGCACGGCGCCGGTCGACTCCGCCTGTCTCGCCGTGAATTCCATCACGTTATTGCTCAAGACGGTAAAGCTGCCACCGATGGTTTCGAACTGTGCAGCTTCCTTGCGCAACTCGCCCAGCGCATTCGGCAGCGCGACGGCCATCACGTCGGCCGTGATCAGTCCTGCGCCGGCAAGCCCGGCGAGCGCTTCTTTCGACACGCCCAGGCCGGCGGCCATTGCCTCCATGACTTCGGGGGCAGCCTGGCTGACGGCATTAAATTGCTGGCTGCTCAGGGCGCCATCGGCGAAGGCATCGGATAGCCCCTTGAAAGCGGTAGCGGAATCGGCCGCGGAGGCGCCGCTGATCTTGACGCCAAGATTGAGCGCCTCGGTGATGCCGGCCACTTCGGCCTGGCTGATGCCCAGTTTCTTGGTCGCATCGTTCATTTGGGCATACAGACCCGCCGTGGCGACGAGGTCCGTTTGACCCGAGGCGGCAATGCGCTTGACATTGTCATACGCCTCGCCATATTCCTGTGTGGTACTGGTCGACATGCGCAATTGCGCTGTCAGTTTCGTATACTCGTCAGACAATTTGACGATCTGGCCGATACTGTTGGAGATACCCAGGCTGGACAGTATCTCCGTGTATTTTTTCGTTACATCATCCAGTGTCAGCGTTGCCTTGGCAGCCCGTTCGCTGGCCTCGCGTATGCGTTCCAGGTCAACTGCCGCGATACGCACATTGAGCGTATCGATGCGTATCTGTAATGTTTCAATTTCAACGGTCATAATTTACCCATAAAAAAAGCCACCGCAAAGGTGACCGTGCAATCGAGGCCACCTTCGCGACGGCTGTTGTGTTTTCCGTGTCACCTCTGCTGTAAAAATCAGGGCAAAACCAGGGCTAAAGCGAACTGTTTTGATGGGAGATATAGGCTGCGTCGAGCTGATCGACCAGTTCCTCTTCCCATACCGTCAGACGGATACGATGCCGCAGTTGCCATGCCAGGATATCCAGGCTGCTTAAGGGATTGACCGCCATGCCGTTTTGCCGCTTGCGACTCATTTGCACGAAAAACTGCCACACATGCGCCAGTTCAAACGGCAGTTGCGCGCGAATGGGAGCCTGCCGCTCCAGGTAGAGTGGATGGCGCTTCGCGGCATCCAGGTGTTCGCCTTTCGCATTGCCATCGGCCGCCTTTGCCGAACGCTCGAACTGTTCCTCGGCAAAGAGCAGCAAGGCGGTGGCTAGACTGTCAAAAAATTGCCGTCCGCCTCGAGTGCAGCCAGCACTTTTTCCTGCCAGGACGGCATTTTTTCAAAAATCGCCTTCAGCAAAGCCGGGGAAGGCTGTACCGGGACATCCTTGTCGACGAAACCAGGCATGCCCACCACCACCGCAATGGCGATCTTCATGTTGCGGTTTTCCGCCAGGTCATACAGTTCCGCCGCGCCTTCGTCGGTCTTCGCGTCGATTTGCTTGCTTTTTTGCACCGAGCGCTTGATCGCCACCACCGACGTTTCGCGAATCACGGCACGGTACTGGTCGGAATTTTTGCTGACGATTTCAAAGCCCGCCTTATGCGCGCCGTCTTCGTCAAACAGCACCGACACCAGGTGAACCTGGTCCACCGATTTGTTGCCATCATTCAACAGGGAGATATCAAAACCAGCCGAGGCGATCATTTGTGCGTTGTTCATGTGTTCTGCTTTCTTGATTAAGGTAAAAGTAAAAAGGCCGCCATCAGGCGGCCCCGGGTCAAGCCTCAGCCGCTTACAGCGCGCTGTCCTGGATGGTCAAGGTGGTCGCTTCGTGCTGCGCGTCGGTGCCCTTGTAGCGCAGGACGTCGAAGGCGCAGGTGACGATCTTGTTTTTCTCGCCGTCGTCGATCTTGGCCGAGGTGATCTTGATGCGGCCCATGGCCAGCGCCAGCACGTCAGCGGTCGGCGCCGTGCCCGACGCCATGGCGTAGGCCAGCGGGATTTCCGTCTCGGACTTGAAGTAGTCGAGATAGGTGGCGTCTTGCAGCAGCACCGTGAACTGGCCCGAGCCCATCACCTTGCCGCGCGAGGCGGCCGTGGCGTACTTCGAGCCGATCACCGGGTCGACCTTGACCTGGCCGTCCAGCGAAACGGACATGCCGGTACAGATCTGCGACGGGATGCCGTTCACGGACAACATCGCCGTGGCACCCGAGAACTTGCCGGAGCCCGGCGCCGCCAGCGGCGCGGGGAAGTACGGCACGGCCGTGGTCGGGCCTTCCGCCTTGCCCATCAGGGTGAAGTCCAGGCTGGTGATACCGTTCGGCTGCACGGCGATATCCATCTTGCTGACCAGCTGGTCGACGAAGCTGCGGTGCACGCCGATCTTCGGGTCCTGCACTTCGGCCGTGAACCAGTCGGTGGTATGGCCCGTCAACGGGGTGAAACTGCGCTTGCCCACCGCCGCCACGCCGACCGAGTCACCGGCCGCCTTGACGATCATGGCCGAGCCGTCCATGAACTGGCCATTCAGGTTGCTGGCCGTCACCGAGGTGACGAAGAAGTTCTTCGCGTTGTTGGCGGCGGCCGGCGCCGTCATGCCGGTGATGCGCACCACGCTGCCGGCGCGGAAGCCTTCACTCAGCCAGGAGCCGGTGCTGCGCGTCAGGCCGGAGGTGGCCGCCGCGATGGTGGTTTGCGCGGCAGCCACGCCGCCTGCCGTAAAGTCGCGGCGCAGCAGCGCCGCCATCAGCGGTGCATACGTGCCGCACGCCGCTTCAGCCTTGATGGCGCCCGTGGTGCGGAAATTGCCCAGGCGGGTATCGCCCTGCTGCTGGCTGGCGTCGATTTCGGCGCTCGCGTATTTGTCCGCTTCCGTGTCGAACGTGGCCGTGACGCGGGGATAAATCTGGCCGCCGCCGGCGGCGGCCTTGCTGCCTTCCGCGCTTTGTTTGCTGATAACGATCAAGCTGTCGATGCCGTTTGCTGTCGATGCCATAGTTGTAAAACCTTTCGTGGGATGAAAACCGCCGGGGCGGCCTTGTGGGGAAAACTGAAAAATGGGGGATGAAACGAAAAAGCCCGCGCGCAGTGAGGCGGCGGGCGGGCGTCCGGATGGCGCGGGGCCATGCCGGACGAAAGATGGGCGAAGGGGCCATGTGGGCCATTCGCTGCGCTGAGTTCCCCTATCGGTGTCGCGCCCTGGGCGCGTCTATTACGAGTGGAGAAGCATGTGGTCTTGCAGTACTGCGGTGTGACGTGTGTTGCTGTTGCTGCGTGATCGAGACTCTATTCTAGGGGCGTTTTTTTCAGTGCCAGGCATATTGCAAAAAATTTGTCAGTGACCGAGGCGGCGCATGGCGCGGGCGCCGTGCGACTGGAAGATGCCTTCCAGTTCGCTGACCATGTCCTTGATGCGTTCAAGCTCGAAGCCACCGGAGCAGCTGATGGCCGCCTCGCCGGCGCCGTGGCAAGCCTGGCAAGCGCCAGGCGCACCGGTCCGCATGGCAGCGACCACGCCCGTGCCATGGCAGACCTTGCATTTGCTGTCGAGCCAATGCGCGAGCGACGCTTCTGCCACGCGGCGGTACAAGGTATTGGCCGCCTGCGCATCCCAGGCCGTGTGCGCCTTGACCCAGCGCCGCGCGCGGCCCTTCTGCGTCACGGCCGCCGTCCAGGCGCGCAGCAACTGTGCCAGATTGCCCGCATTGCCTTCGAACAGGCGGCTGACGGTACCGTCCGCGTATTTGACGCGGCACAGCAAGGCGCCCATGTCGCCAGCCAGCGCGGCTGCCGCGATGACATCCAGGTCGTGGTGAACGGCATTGTCGCGCAGGTTCTGCGATGACAGCGATGCGATGTATTTTTCTGCAAACCCCATGATTTCTCCTCGTTGATTCTTGTCTTAGTTTTCTTGCGCCGGTCCGAACAACGCCGCCACCAGCGGATCGCGGCGCGCCGCACCGCGTGGCCAGCACGCCGTGCGGCGTACCTGCGGCGGCAGTTCGGCCCAGCCATCGACCTCGTCGTCCGGTTCGCCCAGCGCGTACAGAGCGGGCCGCTGGCGCCCCGGTTCCGTGCAATGGCGCTGCGCCAGGTGAATCTGTCCCATGCCGCACATGTGGCGCAAATAGCGGCTCATGGTGCCCGCATCGAGTCCCAGCAAGGCGGACAATTGCGCCGCGCTGGCCTGGCCCTGCTCGCGGATGTATTGCGCGATGCGGGCGATATGCAGCTGCGACTTCCTGCTGCGTCCCTGTAACTGGCGCCCCTGCCGTGGCACCGTCCTGCTTTCCACCAACTGACTGCTGTTCAACATCTGCCTGACCTCCCGTGGTGTCGCCCATCGGCAGACGCTGTAGTGCGTTTGCGACAGGCAACGAGTGGACTTTATCAATCGCTAATGTTAAAGTCAAGCATTTGGTAATTTATCAAACGGTAAATTTCGGGTTTAATGTGGAGATGAATATGTATCAATACAGACGCGACCGCCTGCTGGCCCTGATCCGCGAGCACTACGACAACACGCGCAAGAAAATTTCCGACGTCAGCGGCTGGAGCGAGGCGCGCATCTCGCAAATCCTCTCGCCCACCTACCGCGAGGGACGCGCCTTCAGCGAAAAAATCGCGCGCAAGCTGGAAGCGGACCTGCAACTCGACAGCATGTACTTCGACCAGGGGGCGGCGCCCGACCAGGCGGAACTGGCGGCGCGCGCCTTGGGTGCGCTCGGTGAGGTACAGCCGGTGGTGGTGCTTGATGGCGAAGATGCGCGCTTCTACCCGATCCGCAAGGTGAAATTGCGCCTGTCGGCCGGCATCACGGGCTTTGCCATCGAACCGGAAACGCACGACGGCAGCAGCATCAGCGTGCCGCGCAGCTGGGTCGATCGCAATGGCTACCACCCTGAAAAACTGGTGGCGATCAAGGTCAAGGGCGAGAGCATGGAGCCGGCCCTGTACGAGGACGACGTGGTGATCATCAATACGGCCGACAAGCGGCCGGCCGATGGCATTGTGTTTGCCATCAATTACGAAGGCGAACCGGTGGTCAAGCGCATGGCGCGCGATATCGGAGAATGGTGGCTGACCTCGGACAATCCGGACCAGCGCAAATACCACCGCAAGCTGTGCCGCGGTAATGAATGCCTGATCGTGGGCAGGGTCGTGCGCAAGGAAAGCGACCGTATTTGAGAATGTAATTTATCAATCGATAAACTACATTCTCGTCATGGCGCTTACGCCAGTGCTGCCTGGATCTGCTGCAGCGATGCCGGATCGTCCATCGACGTCAGGTCGCCCGGGCTGCGGCCTTCGCAGATGGCCTGGATCGAGCGGCGCAGCAGCTTGCCCGAACGCGTCTTCGGCAACTGTGGCACGAACAGCACGCGCGCGGGCCGCGCCACGGCGCCCAGCTGGCGGTCTACCACAGCCATCACTTCGCGTTCCAGTGCCGCTTTCGCTTCAACGCTGTCGAAACCCTGCGGGTTTTTCAGGATCACAAAAGCCATCGCCACCTGGCCTTTGAGCTTATCTTCCACGCCCACCACGGCCACTTCCGACACGTTCGGATGGCTGGTGATGCTTTCCTCGATTTCGCGCGTGCCAAGTCGGTGGCCGGCCACGTTGATCACGTCATCGGTGCGGCCCAGGATGAAGTAATAGCCGTCCGCGTCCCGCACGCCCCAGTCGAAGGTGGAATACACTTGCCGGCCGCTGAAGGTGGACCAGTAGGTCTCGACGAAACGCTCGTCGTCGCCGTACACCGTCTGCATGCAGCCCGGCGGCAGCGGGCCTTCCAGCACCAGCACGCCCTTTTCGTTGGCGCCGCACTCCTCGCCCGTCGCTTCGTTGAGCAGTTTGACCTGGTAGCCGTACATGGCCATGCCCGGGCTGCCCAGGCGCGTCGGCGTATCGGCCACGCCTTTTGCCACCGAGAGGATCGGCCAGCCCGTCTCCGTCTGCCAATAGTTGTCGATGATGTCCACTTTGAGTTCATCGGCGATCCATTGCGAGGTGGTTTCATCGAGCGGCTCGCCCGCCAGGTACAGCGCCTTCAGGGAAGACAGGTCGTACTTGCGCATCAGTTCCACCGGATGCTTGCGCAGCACGCGGATGGCCGTGGGCGCCGAGAACATGCGCGTGACCTTGTATTTTTCGACGATGCTCCACCAGATGCCCGCATCGGGACAGATCGGCAAACCCTCGTACAGGATGGTGGCCATGCCGGCGATCAGCGGGCCATACACGATGTAGGAATGCCCCACTACCCAGCCGATATCCGAGGTGGCAAAGAAGGTTTCGCCGGGCTTGCCGCAGAAGTTGTACTGCATCGACGACGCCAGCGCCACCGCATAGCCGCCCACGTCGCGCTGCACGCCCTTCGGTTTACCCGTCGTGCCCGAGGTGTACAGCACGTATGACGGCTCGTTCGATTCGAGCCAGGTGACGGGCACCTGCGCGTCCAGGTGCTGCTCGCGCAGGGTCGCGTAATCGACGTCGCGGCCCGGCGTCAGTTGCATCGGCACCAGGTGGCGGTCGACCAGCAGCACCTGCTGCGGCTTGTGCGCAGCGATGCGAATGGCTTCGTCGAGCAGCGGCTTGTAGGCGATCGCCTTGCCATTGCGCGAACCGGCATCGGCGGAGAACACCAGTTTTGGCTGCGCATCGTCGATGCGGCTGGCCAGGCTGTTGGCGGCAAAACCGCCGAACACCACGGAATGCACGGCGCCGATGCGGGCGCACGCCAGCATGGCAAAGGCCGCCTCGGCGATCATCGGCATGTAGATCAGGACGCGGTCGCCCTTGTCCACGCCCAGCGACAGCAAAATAGCGGCGCAGCGCTCCACTTCGCGCTGCAGTTCGCGAAAGCTGTAAGTGCGCTCGGTATTCGTTTCGGTGGAAATGGCGATCAGTGCGGCGGCATCGCCCTGGCTGTCCACCCAGCGGTCGACGGCGTTATGGCACAAATTGGTGGTGCCGCCGACGAACCATTTGGCGAACGGCGGGCGGGAATAATCAAGCACTTGCGAAAACGGGGTATGCCAATCGATCTTTTCCGCTTCCTCGCGCCAAAAAGCGTCAGGCGTGTCGATCGAGCGTTGATAAAATGCTGCGAAATTCATGTCTCCTCCGGTAGGCGTGCAATCTGTGTCGGACTTGGGCCAACTGGCCTGGCCGCCGCATTATGTGTACGATCTGTGTAGCATCTGCCTGCGTATTTCTGCCTAAAACGCGTCGCCTGGAATGCGCACGGCACCTTCCATCAGCACGCGTGCGCTGCGGCTCATGATGGCTTTGGTGACGCTCCATGCGCCATCGACCAGCGCCGCTTCCGCGCCCACCATCAGGGTGCCGGACGGGTGGCCGAAACGCACGCTGGTTTTTTCGCCGCCGCCCGCCGCCAGGTTCACCAGGGTGCCGGGAATGGCCGCCGCCGTGCCGATGGCGACAGCGGCCGTGCCCATCATGGCGTGGTGCAGCTTGCCCATCGACATGGCGCGCACCAGCAGGTCAATCTCGCCCGCTGCCACCTGCTTGCCGCTGGACGAGACATAGCTGGCCGGTTTGGCGACAAAAGCCACTTTCGGCGTGTGCTGGCGCTTCGCCGCCTCGTCCAGGTGGGAAATCAAACCCATGCGCAGGGCGCCATGCGCGCGGATGGTCTCGAAACGGGCCAGCGCGGCCGGATCGCCATTGATGGCGTCCTGCAGTTCCGTGCCCGTGTAGCCGATGGCCTGCGCATCGACAAAAATCGTCGGGATGCCGGCGTTGATCATCGTGACTTTCAAGACACCGATGCCGGGCACGTCGAGGTCATCGACCAGATTCCCGGTCGGGAACATGGCGCCACCGCCACCCTCTTCCTCCGCGGCCGGATCGAGGAATTCCAGCTTCACTTCGGCGGCCGGGAAGGTCACGCCATCGAGCTCGAAGTCGCCCGTTTCCTGCACCTCGCCATGCGTCACGGGGACGTGGGCGATGATGGTCTTGCCGATATTGGCTTGCCAGATGCGCACCGTGGCGACACCATTTTCGGGCACGCGCGCGGGGTCCACCAGGCCGCTGGCAATGGCGAACGAGCCGACTGCCGCCGACAGGTTGCCGCAATTGCCGCTCCAGTCAACAAACGGCTTGTCGATGGAGACCTGGCCGAACAGGTAATCGACGTCGTGCTCTGGCTTGCTACTTTTTGCCAGGATCACCGTCTTGCTGGTGCTCGAGGTGGCGCCGCCCATGCCGTCGATCTGCTTGCCGTACGGGTCGGGGCTGCCGATCACGCGCAGCAGCAGCGCATCGCGCGCCGCGCCCGGCACTTGCGCGCTGGCGGGCAAATCCTGCAGGCGGAAAAACACGCCCTTGCTGGTGCCGCCGCGCATGTAGGTGGCGGGGATTTTGATTTGGGGTACGTGGGTCATTGAAATTCCTGCATTGATTGGCTGATTAAACCCAACGGCGAAATGCCGGGGTCGGACCCTGAGGGTCCGACCCCAGTCCTTGCGTTTGGGGTGAATTGCGCGATCACATCGCCATTACGCCGCCTTGGACGACTCGAGGAAATCCTGCGCGAAGCGTTGAAGCACGCCGCCCGCCTCGTAAATCGACACCTCTTCCGCCGTATCGAGACGGCAGGTGACGGGCACTTCGAGCGTTTCGCCGTTCTTGCGGTGAACGAGCAGGGTCAAAGTGGAGCGCGGCGTGCGCTCGCCCACGACGTCGTAGGTTTCGCTGCCATCGATGCCCAGGGTCTTGCGGTTCACGCCTGGCAAAAACTCCAGCGGCAGCACGCCCATGCCCACCAGGTTGGTGCGGTGGATACGCTCGAAGCCTTCGGCCACGATGGCTTCCACGCCGGCCAGGCGCACGCCCTTGGCGGCCCAGTCGCGCGAGGAACCCTGGCCGTAGTCGGCGCCGGCGATGATGATCAGGGGCTGCTTGCGCTCCATGTACACCTCGATGGCTTCCCACATGCGCGAAATCGTGCCTTCCGGCTCGATGCGCGTGAGCGAACCCGCTTTGACTTTGCCATCCTCGATGACCATCTCGTTCTTCAGGGTCGGGTTGGCAAACGTGGCGCGCTGCGCCGTCAGATGGTCGCCCCGGTGCGTGGCGTAGGAATTGAAGTCTTCCTCGGGCAAACCCATCTTCGCCAGATACTCCCCGGCCGCGCTATCGAGCATGATGGCGTTCGATGGCGACAAGTGATCGGTGGTGATGTTGTCGCCCAGGACGGCCAGCGGACGCATGCCTTTCAATGGGCGTGCACCAGCCAGCGCGCCTTCCCAGTACGGAGGACGGCGGATGTACGTCGTCTGCGGACGCCAGTCATACAGGGGGCTGACCTTGATGCCGTCGTCCACCTGCGCGGCAAACATCGGGATGTACACCTTGCGGAACTGCTCCGGCTTGACGCTGGAAGCGACGATGGCGTCGATTTCCTCGTCGGACGGCCAGATATCCTTCAACTGGATAGCCTTGCCGTCCGGGGCGATGCCCAGCACGTCCTTCTCGATATCGAAGCGGATGGTGCCGGCGATCGCATACGCCACCACCAGCGGCGGCGAGGCGAGGAAAGCCTGTTTCGCGTACGGGTGGATGCGGCCGTCGAAATTGCGGTTGCCCGACAGGACGGCCGTGGCGTACAGATCGCGCGACACCACTTCTTCCTGGATGACGGGATCGAGCGCGCCCGACATGCCGTTGCACGAGGTGCAGGCAAACGCCACGACACCAAAGCCCAATGTTTCGAGCTCGGTCATCAGGCCCGCTTCCTGCAGGTACAGCTCCACCGTTTTCGAGCCTGGCGCCAGCGACGATTTGACCCATGGTTTGCGGGTCAGGCCCAGGCGGTTCGCGTTACGCGCGATCAGGCCGGCGGCGATCATGTTGCGAGGATTGTTCGTGTTGGTGCAGCTGGTGATGGCCGCGATGATGACGGCGCCGTCCGGCATCTTGCCCGGCTCGTTTTCCACCACGCCGGAGATCCCGCGCGCGGCCAGTTCCGACGTCGGTACGCGGTTGTGCGGATTCGACGGCCCGGCGATATTGCGCACGACGGACGACAGATCGAACGTCAGCACGCGCTCATATTGCGCGTCGACCAGGCTGTCGGCCCACAGGCCAGTCTCTTTGGCGTACAGCTCCACCAGCTTCACCAGTTCGTCGTCGCGGCCCGTCAGTTTCAGATACTTGATGGTTTGCGCATCGATGTAGAACATGGCGGCCGTGGCGCCGAATTCCGGCGCCATGTTGGAAATCGTGGCGCGGTCGCCCAGGGTCAGGTGCGAAGCGCCTTCGCCGAAAAATTCCAGGTAGGACGAGACGACCTTCTGCTTGCGCAAAAATTCCGTCAGCGCCAGCACGGTATCGGTGGCCGTAATGCCCGGCTGCGGTTTGCCCGTCAGCTTGACGCCGATGATGTCGGGCAAACGCATCCACGAAGCGCGGCCCAGCATCACGCTTTCCGCTTCCAGGCCGCCCACGCCGATGGCGATCACGCCCAGCGCGTCGACCATGGGCGTGTGCGAATCCGTGCCGACCAAAGTGTCGGGATAGGCGACGCCATTTTGCACCTGGATCACGGGCGACATGCGCTCCAGATTGATCTGGTGCAAGATGCCGTTGCCTGGCGGGATCACGTCGACATTTTTAAAGGCTTTCTTGGTCCAGTCGATGAAGTCGAAGCGGTCTTCATTGCGGCGGTCTTCGATGGCGCGGTTCTTGGCGAAGGCATCGGGGTCGAAACCGCCGCATTCGACGGCCAGCGAGTGGTCGACCACCAGCTGCGTTGGCACGACAGGATTGACCAGGGCCGGGTCGCCGCCCTGGGCCGCGATGGCGTCGCGCAGGCCGGCCAGGTCGACCAGGGCCGTCTGGCCCAGGATGTCATGGCAGACGACGCGGGCGGGGAACCACGGGAAATCGAGGTCGCGGCGGCGTTCGATGAACTGGCCCAGCGAAGCGTCCAGGGTGGCAGGGTCGCAGCGGCGCACGAGGTTTTCCGCCAGTACGCGCGAGGTGTAGGGCAAGGTGGCATAGGCGCCTGGCTGGATCGCATCGACGGCGGCGCGCGTGTCGAAGTAGTCTAGCTGGGTGCCCGGCAAGGATTTGCGGTGCAGGGTGTTCATGTTGGTACTCATTATTTGCGGTCCTTGATCGGGACGAATTCCAGGTCTTCCGGACCCACGTAATTGGCGCTCGGGCGGATGATCTTGTTGTCGATGCGCTGTTCGATGATGTGGGCGGCCCAGCCCGAGGTGCGCGAGATGACGAACAGCGGCGTAAACATCGCCGTCGGCACGCCCATCATGTGGTACGACACGGCCGAGAACCAGTCCAGGTTCGGGAACATGTTCTTGATTTCCCACATGACCGATTCCAGGCGCTCGGCGATATCGAACATTTTCGTGGAACCGGCTTCCTGCGACAGCGAACGGGCCACTTCCTTGATGACTTTATTGCGCGGGTCCGAAATCGTGTAGACGGGGTGGCCGAAGCCGATCACCACTTCCTTGTTGGCCACGCGCTCGCGGATGTCCGCTTCCGCTTCGTCGGCGTTGTCGTAACGCTTCTGGATGTCCAGCGCCACTTCGTTCGCGCCGCCGTGTTTCGGGCCGCGCAGCGCGCCGATGGCGCCCGTGATGGCCGAATGGATGTCGGAACCCGTGCCGGCGATGACGCGGCTGGTGAAGGTCGAGGCATTGAATTCGTGTTCCGCGTACAGGATCAGCGAGGTGTGCATGGCTTTTTCCCACGATGCCGACGGTTTTTCGCCATGCAGCAGGTGCAGGAAGTGGCCGCCGATCGAGTCGTCGTCCGTTTCCACTTCGATGCGCTTGCCGTTATGGCTGTAGTGGTACCAGTACAGCAGCATGGAGCCGAATGACGCCATCAGGCGGTCGGCGATGTCGCGCGCGCCAGGCGCGTTATGGTCGTCTTTTTCCGGCAGGGTGCAGCCCAGCACGGACACGCCCGTGCGCATCACGTCCATCGGGTGGGCGGCGGCCGGCAGCGCTTCCAGGGCCGACTTGACAGCCGACGGCAGGCCGCGCAGGGATTTCAGCTTGGCTTTGTAGCCTTTCAATTCGGCGGCGGTCGGCAGCTTGCCATGCACCAGCAGGTAGGCGATTTCCTCGAACTCGCAGCTGTCGGCCACGTCCAGGATGTCATAGCCGCGATAGTGCAAATCGTTGCCGGTCTTGCCGACCGAGCACAGCGCCGTGTTGCCGGCAGTAACGCCGGACAGGGCGACGGATTTTTTAGGCTTGAAAGTAGCGACTTGCGGTGCGGTCATAGTGTTCTCCAGAAGATGATTGTCAGTCCAGTGCGGCGGGCCTGGGCCTCCCAGGGCCCGCTCTTGTATAGGTGCTTACTTCTTTTGCGCGGCGAACAGCGCGTCAAGCTTTTGCTCGAAGTCGTGATAATTGATCGATTCATACAGCTCCATGCGCGTCTGCATGGTGTCGACGACATTCTTTTGCGTGCCGTCGCGGCGCAGGGCGCGGTAGACATTGTCGGCCGCCTTGTTCATGGCGCGGAAAGCCGACAGCGGATACAGGGCCAGACCCACGTGGGCGCTGCGCAATTCGTCCAGCGTGAACAGCGGCGTGGAACCAAATTCCGTGATGTTGGCCAGGATAGGCACATTGACGGCCTTGGCGAACGTGGCATACATGTCCAGGTCTGTGATGGCTTCCGGGAAGATCATGTCGGCGCCCGCCTCGACGCAGGCGACGGCGCGTTCCAGTGCCGCTTCCAGGCCATCGACGGCCAGCGCATCGGTGCGCGCCATGATGACGAAGTTCGGGTCCGTGCGCGCATCGACGGCCGCCTTGATGCGGTCGACCATTTCTTCCTTGCTGACGATTTCCTTGCCCGGACGGTGGCCGCAGCGCTTGGCGCCCACCTGGTCTTCAATATGCAGGCCGGCAGCGCCGAACTTGATCATCGATTTCACGGTGCGCGCCACGTTGAAGGCGGATGAACCGAAGCCCGTGTCGGCATCGACCAGCAGCGGCAGGTCGCATACGTCGGTGATGCGGCGGATATCGGTCAGCACGTCGTCCAGGCTGGAAATGCCCAGGTCGGGCAAGCCCAGCGAGCCGGCCGCGACACCGCCGCCGGACAAATAAATGGCTTTATAACCGGCGCGCTTGGCCAGCAAGGCGTGGTTGGCGTTGATGGCGCCGACGACTTGCAACGGGGATTCTTCCTGGACGGCCTTGCGGAATGCGGCACCTGCGGAGTATTGAGTCATGTGTTCACCTTATGGGTTTCGGACGGTCCCGAATGTTTCACGGAGTGGCTATGAGCATCAGTATTGCAAATGCCGTGCCAGCACCGCTCACCGGCCCGGAAAATGCGTCACGCACAGTGAAAATCAGGGGAAACGGCCACGCAACGGCGCTGCACGCGCTGTCACGCACGGGAACAGCGATGTCACAATGCATGACAATGATGTTTCAAATATGTTTCAATCATTCCATTTGAAACATTGAAACATGAAACATGCCAGACTGCCACCGGGCGGAACTCCGGACGGGACGGCGGGCGCGCACATAAAAAAACAGCCGGCGGGCGCCGGCTGCAGGTTTGCTGGAAATGCTGGAAATGCTGAAACTAAGCCAGCCGCACCAGCGGATTGGCGATGATGTTGTCGATCTGGCGCACGGCCTCTTCGCAGGCGGCGGCAATGGCGCCATCCTCGTCGTCGCGCACGAACTGCATGGTCGAGCCTTCGAATACTTCCAGGCCTTCCGCAGTGGCGCGTTCGATGTCGCAGCTGGCCGACCATTTGCCATCGGTGGTGGGCACGGCCAGGGGAACGATTTCCCAGCCTTTGTAGTGAATTTTAGAACTGTTATCCATGGGGTGCCTCCTTGGTGACTGACTCAATAGTGGAAATCGTAGCATGAAGCGCGACCGCTAGCGACGTGTTTCACGCGCCAGCGGGCGGTCAGGCTGACTTTCAGGCTAAACGATTTACGCTGGCTCAAGGACGCAGCAGATTATCCACTTCCGTCCTGGCCACTTCTATCCCGGCCGTGCAAGCCGTTTCAGGTGCCGCGTAGCCGCCCAGGGTGCGGCTGCGCGTGATCGCTTGCGCCGCACTCTCGCCCTCGCGCTGCAGGCGGTAGGTAAAATCCCATAAATCGTCGTTGTCCTTTTGCGGGGTCACCGAAATCGTAAAACCGCGGTATTGTTCGCTGCGTGCAGTGATATCGTTCATGAATTCCTCCTTGTAAGAATGAGGTTACCATGCTGCAAGCGCCAGGGTGCGCACGACTGCCGCGCACTCCTTATCTGTTTTTCGCATGCCAAAGGTCAATTCTCACCATTTTTTTAGCGTACTCTGGCGATATAATGTCCTTCCCTGTCCGCCCCCTTGCCGCCGTGATGACCCCACAAATCCAAGCTTTCTTCGATCCCGCCACCGCCACCGTCACGTATGTTGTGTACGAGGCCGATGGCCAGGACTGCGCCATCATCGATTCCGTGCTCGACTACGACCCGAAAGCGGGCCGCACCTCGACCACCTCGGCCGACAAGGTGATCGCCTTCGTGCGCGAACACGGCTTGCAGTGCCGCTGGCTGCTGGAAACCCACGCGCATGCCGATCATCTTTCCGCCGCGCCCTACCTGCAACAGCAGCTGGGCGGCGACGTGGCCATCGGCGCGGCCATCCAGACAGTGCAGCAGGCGTTCGCCGCCGTCTACCACCAGGATGACGCCAGGGCCGACGGCTCGCAGTTCGACCAGCTGTTCGCGCCCGACCAGGTGTTTCATATTGGCAAATTGGAAGTGCGCGCGCTGCACGTGCCCGGCCACACGCCGGCCGACCTCGCTTACCAGATCGGCGACGCCGTCTTCGTCGGCGACACCCTGTTCATGCCGGACGTGGGTTCGGCCCGCTGCGACTTTCCAGGCGGCTCCGCGTCCCTGCTGTACCGCTCCGTGCAGCGCCTGTTGGCGCTGCCGCCGCAAACGCGGCTGTTCATGTGCCACGACTATCCACCGAACGGCCGCGCGCCGCGCTGGGAAGTGACGGTGGCCGAACAGCGCGCCGGCAACATCCACTTGCGCGACGGCATCACGGAAGAACAATTCGTGGCCATGCGCACGGGCCGCGACGCCACCTTGGACATGCCGACATTGATCCTGCCCGCCATCCAGGTCAACATCAACGCGGGCAAGCTGCCCGAGCCGGAAGACAACGGCGTGCGCTACCTCAAAATACCGCTGAACGCGATCTGATTGCCTGGGGCACTCCCCGCCTACCGAACGTCCTTTCTTGACACCACGCAAGTTCCACCTCAGGCAATCCGCATACAGTGCAGATTGCCTGGGCTTGCTTGGGCGCAGCTGTTTTTCCTTCCCCATCCTGGATGGAGCGCCCGCATGTCGCCCGACCCTACGCTCGATACCAATTGCATCCTGCTCGCCGAAGCCGAAGGCACGACCTTGTTCAGCCATGCGCTGCTCAAGGCCGTCACGCGATTGCCGCGTCCCGGCATCATCATCTTTGTGCACGGCGTCAATTCCGACGGTGAATGGTATGAGCAAGCGGAACAAGGCCTGTGCGAAGGCCTGAATGCCCGCCTGAAACGCCGCGATGAGGACCTGGCGATACCTGGCCCGGCCGCCGGGCAGATGCAGGCTGCCACTTACACACGCGAATTGACGAATGACGGTTTCCTCAATCCCAAGCGCAATGCCACCACCTTCCTGCAAGCGGACGATGCCAATTCGCCCGTGATCCGCTTCCGCTGGGGCTACAAGGCCAACGGCGAGGAATTGCAGGCATTCGGCGACGGCATCTATCTCAACGAAAAGAATTACTGGGGCGGCGGACCGTTCGCCAACGGCTGCAGCGCCCTGCCTGATCTGTGGGGCCAGGGCTTGTCGGAGGAACTGTTCCTGTGGATGCATATCCAGCACATGAACCCGACGAATGACCGGCAAGTGTATGCCTGCCCGCCGCGCCCGTATTTCGTGTTTGCCGCGTGGCGCCTGGCGCGTCTCGTACAGTCGATCAGGGCGTGCCAGCACGACGCACCCGTCACCATCGTCTGCCATAGCCAGGGCAATATGGTGGCCATGGCGGCCGCCTTTCTCGGTGAAACGCTGGGCGCTTCCGCCGTGGCCGACAGTTATGTGCTGTGCAACCCGCCCTACAGTCTGCTCGACAGTAATTTCACGGAAAACTGGGTCAGCGGCCATCTGAAGGATGAGCATGGCAATACGGGCCGGCAAAAGTACGCAGCCCGCACGCAAACCTTGAAAGCGTTTTTCAACATCCTGCGCACACGCTCGGCCATGCAGCAGGATGCCGCCTTTGTCGACGAGTGCAGCGCCAATCGCAAGCCTGAACGCAAGGACAGCTACACGGCCGCGTTCGACCGCGCAGACTACGGCTTGCATGGCTCTACCTATGGCAGGGTCACCCTGTATTTCAATCCGCACGACCAGGTGATTTCGGCCACCCCCGTGCAGGGCATAGGCTGGCGCGGCATGTCGGCGCAGGAAATTGCCGATACGGGTGGCGAAGGCGTCTTCACGCAGCGCGTGTTTGCGCAAAACCACCTTGTCGGCCAGGAAAATGAAAAGGACTACGATATCTGGCAGCGCCATGGCCAGCCTTTGACGCCGGACAGCCTTGATTTCTGGCACCCGCGTTCGCTGGTCGCCGAGTACTCGATCGAAAAGGGCATGCGGGCCAGCAAAGGCATCGGGCGCAAGATACTGACCTTTTTGTTCGCACCCATCGTCATCATTCTCGCCAAGACTGCCGGCACGCGCATCAACGCCCTGCCGCCCAAGTCCTGGCGGCTGCCAATGAAGGCGCCCAAGCTGCCCGAGGCATTCCTGCCGCACTCGAAGCGCTTTGCCGACATCAGCGATCAGTTTGACGAAGGCTGCGATGCCCCGGCCGACTCCCTGCACAAGGAGCGCGCCACCGAAGCCGATGGCGCGTATGCGCCCTACCGTTCCCAGGGCAAGGGCGATGCGCAAACCGAGGCGGCGCTGCGCTACGAACAGAATGGCATGCTGCGCATGCAGGCCAGGCGCGACGGCTGGGTCGAAAAAGGCAAGCCTGTGACGGCGGTGGACAAGCCGGAGGAGGCTAGCAAGGAATTCAATGTCTGGCGCAAGCAGGAAATCCAGAGCTACCTGGCCGCCAACATCGACACCCACGCCACCGATCACTCGACCATCATGACCAACCCCGAGCATGCGCAAAAGGCACTGGCGTATGACGTGGCGGTGGGGGTGTGCACGATCAGGCAGGAGGCGTTGCGCAAGTTACGGGTTGCGGCGGATTGGAGGTTGTTAGAGCCTCTCAATGCCACCGATGATAGCGCCGAATTTTTTGAGTATTACGACAGCGGAGAATTCAAAAAAGCATCTTTATACAAATGGGCTAACGCCAAAGACAGCCCTGCCAGAAAACCAAAAAGCATCGTTGACGAGCGCCAGAACGCCAAGCCTGCCGACCCTTCCACCAACTTTGCGCTGAGGACTGACGGTGCGTAAATTCGTTGCCACGCCGCGCCAGCGATTGGCCTGGGCGCTCGCCGCATCTTTCATAGTCATTTGCCTTGCGCTCTGGCTCAACTGGCCAAGCTATGCAGGTCACCAGACTATCCATTCACCTGGAGAACTCATGAAACAGTTCCTTGCACTGCCCATGCTCGCCGCTTTCTCCCTATTTGCGCTATTGACAGCCTGCGCCGTGCAACCTGCGCAGAAAGAAGACGATCTCCCAAGAAACACTGCCCATGCTCCCTTCCGGGCACAAGTGGTGGGCCTGCAGTGGCTCAATCCGCTGCAGCGGCTCGACTATCCGACCGAGTGGCAGCTGCTATGGACGTTGGGATTGGCCAAGCCCAACGAAAATGACGATATGGTCAGGACGGATCCCAGGGGTTTCAGCACCTTGCGGGCCGTCGCCCCCATTGCCCACGATCTCGATGGCACGGAAACGTTCAAGGGCTATCACTATAAATATGTACGAAAATTAACCAGCCTATTTCATGACATTTACTACTCCAGCCCCACCTACTTTTATCGGGTCTATCCCAAGGATCAAAAACAGAACTGGCGCGAACTGGCAGGCATCCGCGTCGAATATGCCCTGCCTGCGGGTAAGTTGGACTCAGAAGAGGCAAAAAACACTACACGCGAACGCATCATCGATACCTTCAACATCGGCAATGGCAACTTCCCCACCCTCTGGACCCGCGCCACCCCACCCGACGTGCGCATCACCCTGGGCGGCAACAACGCGGGCTTCGTCTCCCTGCAAGCCGCGCTGGCCTACCTGGAAGCACATCCGAAGGAAACCGTATGGGTCATGAACTGGGATGCGCCGAGCCGGCCGAAAACCATGCAGATCAATGAAAACCTGGTGCTGCTGGTGCTGGCCGGCCCTGATTACAAGACGGAGCGCGCGGAGCTGGCGTGGATAGGCTACCCGGCCACGAAAAATGTGGCGGACTTTGAACTGGCCAAGGACCAGCCGCCGCGCGCCGTGCAGGCGTGGCAGGCCGTATTTGCCGAAGCGGCGCGCCAGGGCGGCAAGACGGAAACCGATATTGGCTACGTCATCCACGACGCGAGCAAGACCTTGCCCACGTCCTCCGACCGGCTGGGCCAGCTGGCGCAGGCGCTGACCCTGGAGGTGCCGGACTTCGACTTCCTGCCGCAGACTTTCAATACACCGGCCCTGCTGGGCGAAATGGGCGCCGGCACGGCGCTGACCAATGTCGCCCTGGCCATCGCCCATGCGAACCACGTCGGCAAGAGCGTGCTGGTGGCGGGCACCAGCGATCCTGCCAGCGTCACGGGCGTGCTGGTGTCGCCGCCGGCCACGGTGCGCCCCATCAATCACGACCAGCCGTGGTTCCGCGCGCGCGGCGAAAACCATGCGTATCTGCCGTGGTGGGGCATCCGCCACGACGCGACGAACGATATGCAGGGCTACTCAGATTGAAGTCCGAAGGCAACGCTCCTCACATGGCGTCAAACGCAATAACACAATGCAAATGATGCGTCTTCCGCCATGCCATATCCCTCAGTACCATGTGGTGACCCTATTCGAGGATCAGCCACGCCATGCAACCACCGTCAAACCCCGTACCACCCGAACAGCAGGCCACCCAGACCGGTAGCGCCACGATGCCCGTGCGCGGCGCGCTTGCCAGCCTGTCCCTGGCGATGCTGCTACCGGCACTGGGCACCAGCATCGCCAACGTGGGCTTGCCCGACATGGCCAGGGCCCTGCAGGCACCGTTCCAGGATGTGCAATGGATCGTGCTGGCGTATCTGCTGGCCATCACCGCCCTGATCGTCAGCGTGGGCCGGCTCGGCGACATGCTCGGCCGGCGCCGCCTGCTGCTGGCAGGCATCGCGCTGTTTGCCGTCGCCTCCATCCTGTGCACGCTGGCGCCCACCTTGTGGCTGCTGGTTGCCGCGCGCGCCCTGCAGGGCCTGGGCGCTTCCGTCATGATGGCGCTGACGATGGCCTTTGTCGGCAGCACCGTGCCGAAGGCCAGGACGGGCAGCGCCATGGGCCTGCTCGGCACCATGTCGGCGGTCGGCACCACGCTCGGCCCCGCGCTGGGCGGGCTGCTGATCGCGCACTTCGGCTGGCCAGCCATTTTCCTCGTCAACGTGCCGCTGGCCGGCGTGGCGCTGCTGTTGGCCTGGCGCTACCTGCCGGCGGACCAGCGCGGCGCGCACGCCAAGCGTCCCGTGTTCGACCACCGCGGCACCGTGCTGCTGGCGCTGACCCTGGGCGCGTATGCGCTGGCCATGACCCTGGGCCGCGGCCATTTCGGCGCACGCAACGTGGCGCTGCTGCTGGCCGCCTGCGTCGGCGCCATCCTGTTCGTCCGGGTCGAACTGAAGGCGCCGGCGCCGCTGATCCGCCTGGCCATGCTGCGCGCGCCCGTGCTCAGCGCCGGCCTGGCGACCAGCATGCTGGTCTCGACGGTCATGATGTCCACCCTGGTGGTCGGTCCCTTCTACCTGGCGCGCGGCCTGGGCCTGGGCACCGCCATCACCGGCATGGTGCTGGCGGCGGGGCCGCTGGTGGCGGCGTTCTGCGGCGTGCCGTCCGGCTGGCTGGTGGACCGCTACGGCGCGCAGCGCATGGGCGGCGCGGGCCTGTGCGGTGCGGCCGGCGCCTGCCTGGCGCTGGCCCTGCTGCCCGCCAGCCTGGGCATTCCCGGCTATGTCGCTCCCATCATGCTGCTCACGGCCAGCTACGCGTTGTTCCAGGCCGCCAACAATACCGCCGTGATGGGCGATATCGCTCCCGATCAGCGCGGCGTTATCTCGGGCATGCTCAATCTGTCGCGCAATCTGGGCCTCGTCACGGGCGCCTCCGTGATGGGTGCCGTCTTCGTCGCCAGCGCCGGCGATATCACCGGCGCCCAGCCAGCCGCCATGATCCGTGGCATGCACGCCAGCTTTGCCGTCGCCAGCGCGCTGATACTCGCCGCGCTGGCCATTTTCGCGCTCGGCCGCGCTCTGAGCAAGCCCTGACCTGCCGCTGCCGGCGGCATCAGCCGGCGTTGATCCGGGCCGCGCAGGCGTCGACCACGCAGTTGCGCAGCCAGCGGTGGGCCGGGTCGGCATCCATGCGCGGATGCCACATCAGCGATACGGTCAGGTCGGGCATGCCTAGCGGCAGCGCAAAACTGAACATGCCGGCGCGCAGATTGCCCGTATGCCGTTCCGGCACGGTGGCGATCAGGTCGGAGCCGGCGGCCAGCGCCAGCGCCGCCGTAAAGCCGCCGACAATGCAGGCGATCGTGCGCTGCAATCCCAGCGCGGCCAGGGCGCCGTCCATCGGTCCCGTATCCTGGTCGCGCCGCGCCACCAGCACGTGCTGGCCGGCCGCATAACGCTCGGCGCTGATGTCGCCTTGCGCCAGCGCATGGCCGCTGCGCACCACGCCAACGAAACAGTCGCCGAACAACCTGCGCGTGCGCACTTCCGGGCTGGTAAGACTGCCGATCACGCCCGTTTCCAGGTCGATGCTGCCCTCGCGCAGCTGCACGCTTTCCCGGTCCAGCTTTTGCACGAAGCGCAGACGCACGCCAGGCGCTTGCGCGCCGATATGCGCGAGCAGCGCCGGGCCGAAATTTTCCACGAAACCGTCGCTCGAACGCAGCGTAAATGTTTGCGCCAGCTGGCGCGGGTCCAGCTGCTGCGCCGGACCCAGTACGGCCAGCACCTCGCCTAACAGGGCCCCAACTCTTGCGCGCAGCTCCAGCGCGCGCGGCGTGGGCACCAGTTCACGGCCGGCGCGCACCAGCAACGGATCGCCGGTCGTCTCGCGCAGGCGCGCCAGGGCGCGGCTCATGGCAGATGGACTCAAACGCAAGCGCCGCGCCGCGCGCGTGACGCTGCCTTCGGCCAGCAGGACATCGAGGGTGATCAACAGGTTCAGGTCGGGTAGCGACATTGGCGCTTACTCGCCCTGCTCCGGCGCGCGCCCGATCTCGCCGTCGATATTGGCCAGGAACCAGGCCAGCGACGACATCAGCGCCACATTGCGCTTCAGGTTATCCGGGTCGACCTTGTCCAGCGTGTCGGCCGGCGTGTGGTGGTAGTGGAAGTAGCTGTGGCTGTCGACCAGCGGCTCGAAGCTGGGCACGCCGCCCGTTTCCAGGCGGTGCAAGTCGCCCGTGCCCAGCGCGTCGCGGCGCGTGAACGCGTGCGCGCCCATCGGTTGCAGGGCGGCGCGCAACGGGGCGAACAATTTTTCCGACTTCGCCCCCACGCTGGCGAGGATGCCGAACGGACGGCCGGCGCCGCTGTCCATCTCGATGGCCGCATACTGTTTACCGAGCGCCTGCTTGTGGGCCTCGAAGTAAGCCTGGCCGCCACGGCCGCCATTTTCCTCGTTCATCCAGGCGATCACGCGGATGGTGCGGCGCGGGCGGTAGTCGAGCTTTTTCAGGGTTTCCACCACGCCCATGGCCGCCACCACGCCGGCGCCGTCGTCGTGCGCGCCCGTCGCCAGGTCCCAGGAATCGAGGTGGCCCGAGACCACCACCACTTCGTCGGCCTTGTCCGTGCCCGGCCAGTCGGCGATGACGTTGTAGCTGTCCGCCTCGGGCAGGTTTTGCGGCGTCAGGGTCAAATGCATTTTCATCGGGCCGCGTGCGGCCAGGCGGCCGATCAGCAAGGCGTCTTCCACGGTGACGGCGGCGGCGGGAATGCGCTTGTTGTCATCGAGGCCCGTGGCGCCCGCATGCGGGATGCGGAAGTTCGCGCCGCCGATCGAGCGCACCAGCGCGGCGGCCGCGCCCAGGTCGGCCGCCGCCTTCGGTCCATTGAAACGGAAGCGCGAGCCCTGGCCGTAGGTGACGCCGGCCAGACCCCGCTCGGCCATCTCCTGGTCGAACGGCGTGTCGATCAGCACGATGGCGCCCTTCACTTGCGCCGCGCGCGCCTTGAGTTCCTCGAAGCTTTTGACGATGATGAGGGGCGCCGTCAGGCCGCTGGCCGGGGTGGCACCCGAGCCGCCCAGGGCGGTCAGCACCACGCGCTGCGATACGCCCTGCGGACGGCCCGCATAATCGACGATTTCCGCCGTTTCCACGCCGCGCACCCAGTGTGGCACTTTCACGGGCTGCAAGGTGACGGTGGCGCCCAGCTGGCGCATGGTCTCGGCCACCTGCTGCACGGCGGCGGCCGCGCCGGCGGAGCCGGACAGGCGCGGGCCGATCAGATCCGTCATGTCGGCCAGGCGCGCATACGCCCAGTCGCTGTGCAGCGCCGTGTCGCGCACCTGCGCCAGCGCTTGCGGCGCATTGCCTGGCGCGGCGGCAAAGGCGCCAGTGCTGACGATGCAGCCAAGGGCAAGGGATACGGCGGAACGGCGCAATGGCGCGCCAGTCAGGATGGTATGCATGTAATGTCAATTCCAGTCAACGAGGTCGAAGCGGGTACGCCGTGGCCAGAGGCAAGGCGCGGCTTTCTACGATAGCGTATTTGTTCTGTCATTGCAGCAACTTTTACGGGATCGATTGCCTCTCCCCCCGGAGTCGATTACCATCAAGATCGTGATCGCTACCGGATACCGCCATGCTCAAGGGAACACTCTGTAACGTCCGGCATGTGCAGGCCGCCGACCTGAATGCCTATATTTCCCTCGTCAACGACCTGCCCTCGCGCGGCGAGTTTTTCTCGATGCAATTCAAGTCGCCCGAGGCCATGCGGCGCGACTTCCTGCAATCGGGTTTTGTCACCGAGGACAGCGAATTGTTCCTCATCGAAGACAAAGCCCAGCACATCATCGGCACGATCACGCACTTCAAGAGCCGCACGCCAGCCTCGCGCGAGATCGGCTACCGCCTGTTCGACCGGCAGCGGGACGGGCGCGGCTACATCAGCGAGGCGACGCGCCTGGTGGTCGATTACCTCTTCAACGCCTATTCGTATCACCGGCTGGAGCTGCTGATGGACCCGCTGAACATCGGCTCCGAGCGCATCGCGCAAAAGAACGGCTTTACCGAGGAAGGCTTGATGCGCCAGGCGTTTTTTATCAATGGCGTGATGCGCGATGTCAAAATGTACAGCCTGCTGCGGCCCGAGTGGCAGGCGCGCCTGCGCTGACTTGTTACCATCGGGGCAGGAGTGTAAGAAGTTGTATTAGACGTGGAACAAGCTGGCGACAGCAGATATAGTCCAGTCCATGCAGATCATTGTGATCTCGCCGGAATGGAAGGAAATGCCATGTTGAACAAGAAACTCCTGGGTGCGGTAATGGTAGCGGCAGTGGCTGTGTCTTCGGCCGCAGTCGCCGGTGACCGCGACTTCAATACCGTTGCAGGCGCCGTTGTCGGAGCGGCCATTGGCAACAGCACCGGCGGGCGCAATGGCGCGATCGTCGGTGGCGTGCTTGGCGCCGCCGTCGGCAACAGCATCAGCACGAATGACCGCTATTATGATCGTGGCGGCTATCGCGGCGGCTACCGCGAAACCTATTACGCGCCTGCGCCGCAACCGGTGTACTACGCGCCGGCACCGCAGCCCGTGTATTACGCGCCGCCACCACGCTACTACGGCCCACCGGCTGTCGTCTACGTGCAACCGGGCCGCGGCTACTACCGCGACCATGGCCGCCGCGACTACTATGACCGAGACTACCACGACCGCGGCCACGGCTGGGGCCATCGTCGCTAAGCAGCACCCTGCACCCGCCCCTCTAAAACCTGCGCCAGCCTGCTGCCGCAGGTTTTTTTGTTAGATAAGCAAGGTATCGCCCCTGCACAATTTCGGCTAAGCTGTATCCTATGATCAACATTGCTGGCCGCCTGGACCGCTCAACCGATGCATTTAATCAAAGACGCGCTTGACTTCGGCCCCTGGCTCGATGCCGCCGCCGGCAGCAGCGTAGGCGCCGGCCCCGTGCCGCGGCGCGAAAACCAGGACAACTTCCTGCTGATCGATGCCAGCGGCCACGCCGTCTGCCTGTCGCGGCAGGCGCCGTTCCACTGCCAGGTGCCAGGCTGGCCGCGCGGCCATGTGCGCGCAGCCGTGCTCGACGGCATGGGCGGCCACGGCCAGGGGCGCGAGGCGGCGGAAGCGGCCGTGCAAGGCTTGCTGGCCATGCCCGCCTGCCTCGACCCGGCCAGCCTGGCAGCCAGGCTCGACGCTCTGCATACGCGCTTGCAGGACGGTTTCGCCAGGAGCACGCCCGCCCAGGCACGTCCGCCCGGCACCACCCTGACCTTGCTGGAAGTGCCGCCCGGCGAAGCGCCGCTGCTGTATCACGTGGGCGATTCGCGCCTGTATGAACTTGCCGATGGAGTGGCCAGCATCCTCACCGTCGACCATGTGCCGGCCACCGTGTACGCCATGCGCGGCGCGCTCGACGAGACGCGCTGGCGCGCCGCCGTGCACGGCGAGCACCATCCGCAAATCTCGCAGGCATTTATTTTAGGCAACGCCCTGAGCGACAGCTTGCAGCTCGACAAGCCCCTGCGCGGCCTCGATGCATCCACCTTGCCGCCCTTTCTGGCGCATCTGGGCGACCGCCGCGTGCTGCGCGTGCGCCCCGGTGCCCACTATGTGCTGGCCAGCGACGGCTTCTGGGCCTGTGACGATCCGCTGGCGCTCACGGCCCGCTGGCCCGCCTTGTGTGCCGGCAAGAGTGCTGCCCAGGCCGTCAGCGCCCTGTTCGACGATTTCCTCTCGCATCCCCCCAAAGGCTTGTATAGCGACAATATTACCTTGCTGGCGCTGCGCTTCGATGCGGCATTCAGCGCCCCGGCCGGCTAGCTGCCCCAGGCCATGTCGATTACCGTCAGGCCCAGCGGCCAGTCGCGCAAGGTGGCATAGTCGCTCAAATCCTAGGTGCCATAGGCAATGACAAGCTGGAGCGGGCGTTGGACAGGCATGATCGTCTCTCGATTCAAGCGATAGGGGAACGGCCGGCATAATGCAAAACGCCCCAGGCTCGCATCGCGGACGTCAAAATGCCCGGCCGGCGTGCGCGCGCATTGATGGGACGCTATTCCAGGCAATATCAAAATAACATATCCAGAAAGACATAATGTGTGTTTTTGAGCAATAGTTTCCATGACATGTATGTCGGGGTGTGAGCAGGGACATGAATTTGGGCAAAAAGTGCGCATTCCGGGTCCGCGAAAGTTGCCAAGCAGGCGCAAAAGCGCGTAAGCTCTCATGTAGAACAGAGGGCGCAATGTCCCCGCTCGATTCGAGTCAGAATGTCATGAAAAAATGCAGCAACCCGGAGCACCCGCACTGTACGTTCTGGGTCTTGCCTGGGGAAACAGTCTGCGCTGGCAACCACCCGCAAGCGACGACTGCCCCCAGCAGCTACGACCTGTTGACCGCACTGCGCAGCGCCCGTTCCGAGCCATCGGCAACGGCGCTTCCGCACGCCCCTGCGCATGATTCTGCTATTCGTGATGCTGTTATTGGCGATGCTGCCATTCAAACGGCAAGCCGCTCCTCGCCGGCCGCCGCCGCCCCGGCATTCACGCCAGCGCCCGTTGCACCGGCAACGGTGCCGCCCGCCTACCAGCCAGCGCAAGCCCACCTGCACATCAGCGGCTTCGATCCCCGTGCGGCAGGCGGACGGCAAACCCTGAAGATGGAACTGCGCGGCATGAGCGCCGCCTGCGCGCCGCAGCTGACCTTGCGCCTGCGCTCGGACCTGATCCCCCGTGGCCAAGTGCAGCATGATTTCGTGCGCACCACGCGCGGCGACTGGCGCCCCGTGTTTGTCGAGTTTTCCTCGCGCAACAAGGAACACGGGCAATACCAGATCGAAGTGGAAGTACACAGCCATGTCGATGGCGCCGTGGCGCAGAAATGGGTCTGCACCTTCGTCATCCTGGTGCCGCGCCGCGACGCCACGCTGACGGAAATCCACCAGATCTTCCTCAGCACGCACAAGAATGTGCGCGTGATGGCCGACGACGCGTCGATTGCCCGCGTGACGGGCGGCGACGGCTGCAACCTCGACGTGACGGCGCGCAATGCCGGCATCGCCCACGTGGATTTATCTGCGCCGCAAGGCAAGATCGACATGGGCTTTACCACCATTGCCTGGGACGAGGAGTTGATCGAAGTCGACCTGCCCGCCACCAGCCACTGCCATCCGCACCCGAGCCAGGCCGCCTGCCTCGTCAATGCGGCGCCGGAAGCGGGCGAACAGCGCCAGGTCCGCCTGTTCGCACTGGAAGAATGCATGCTGGGCCGCTTCGAATTGGTGGACCCGGAAGCCGACGTGCTGCTCAGCCATTTCAGTCCCGACGGCCAGGACAACAATGGCCTGACGCGCCGCCTGTCGGGCCGCCATGCCATCATCCGGCGCAGCGGGCAAGGCTTTGAAATCGAGGACGTATCGCGCTATGGTGTGCTGCTCGACGGCGTGTGGCCCGGCAAGCACAAACCGGTCGCCCTGCGCCTGGGCATGCGCATCGAGTTGTCTGCCAGCATCAAAGGCATCGTCGTGCTCAGCGTCACGGCCATCCTTGCGCACGGCGTGATCCTGCACCGCATCGACCACGGCGCCCGCGCCGAATGTTTTTACCTGCTGCTGCCGGACACCCAGCCGACGCCGGCCAGCCACCTTGCCACGCCGCAGGCCAGTTGCCTGCCCGTGCTGTTCCACCGCAACGGCGGTTTCTGGCACATCGATACCGCCAGCGGCAAGGAAACCGCGCTGGCCCCCGCCACTGCGCTGGATAAACTCAGCGGCTTCGCGCGGCACAACCGCTTCGCCAGCGAACCGTATCCGGAATGCTGGATCATCCGCACCGAGGGCGCAGCGCTGTGCGATAGCGCGCTAACGGCCTGATACAACACCTCTCAGGTATTAGCTAGCGCGGTATCAGCACGAGAAAAATCATCGACAGCCCAAAAATAAACACCGCTTCCAGCGTAAACACGATGGCGGGAATCTGCAATTCGCGCGGGATTTTCATGGCGAGACCTCTTCAAAACGTGGGACTGCTTTCAGCATAGCGCGCCCTGGGCCAATTACATTATCAGCCGCACAACACACTTGAACGCCCGGCATGACTTGCCGAGTCCGCTAGCCAGGCCCTGCCGACACATAATTTAACAAATTATCGCCAGATATTCTGCAAATAGCACCCCTCCACGCCCTTGAATACTGTATATTCATCCAGTTAATATCCCCTGTATTTCACACAACGCCCGCATGGCGTTTTACATTTTCTATGGCTTCCAACAAAGCGCACCATGCGACCGGTTGGGCTGCCGGCGTGATCGCCGCGGCCCTGGTCGCGCACGCTGGCGCCGGTGGTCCCTACCAAGTGCTGAGCATGCTCGCCTTTGTGATGGGCGCACTGGGCGGCACGGCGCCGGACTGGCTGGAAGTGGCCTGGTGGGCACGCACGCACCGGCTGTGGATCACGCATCGCACCTGGACGCACTGGGGCCTGGCCTGGATCGCGCTGCTCGTCTACACGTATCTGCAATTGCCGCACCACCTGTGGGCGCCGCCCCTGTTCGGCTTTGCCGCAGGCGGCATCATGCATCTGCTGGCCGACTGGCCCAATCCGCTGGGCGTGCCGTGGATTTTCCGCCGCCACTCGCTGCGCTGGTGGAAAAGCGGCCGCCACGACATCATCGTCATCATCGCCGCCTGGCTGGCCGCCACCGTCGTGGCCGACCACGTGTTTTTCGATGGCATCCACCTGCGGCGCACCGTGCTGGCGTTTGACAGCCTGCTGCACTGGTCCGCTGGCGCACTCCGGACGGCCTGGGCGGATCTGCAACAGTGGCAAGAGCGCTGGCGCCTCGGTGGCTGACGCCAATTGACGCCGGCGGCATGGCAATGTGATAATGAGTATCATTCTCAAACAGCCCAGCCAGCCGGCACCCCGCGTTCCGTCAGCCCAGCTCATCCCTTGCCAGGAGAACGCAGTGAGCACCGTCAGTCCCGTCCATGCCGTCCCCCTGACCACCCTGTACAGCGAACACCACGGCTGGCTGTATGGCTGGCTGCGCGGCAAGCTGGGCAACCGGGCCGAGGCGGCCGACCTGGCGCAGGACACATTTTTACGCCTGCTGGGCAAGCGCGATGTGACACCGCTGGCGCCCCTGCGCGAGCCGCGCGGCTACCTGGCGACCATCGCGCGCGGTCTGCTGATCGACCGCTACCGGCGCCAGGCACTGGAGCACGCCTACCTGGAAGCGCTGGCGCAGCAGGCCGAGCCGGCATCGATGTGCGCCGAAACGCATGCCATCATCATCGAAACCCTGCTCGCCGTCGACCGCCTGCTCGACCGCCTGGGCGCGCGCACGCGGACCATCTTCCTGCTGGCGCAAATCGAAGAACTGAGTTACGTGGACATCAGCCGGCGCCTCGGCGTCTCCCTGCCGACCGTGAAAAAACACCTGGTGCGGGCCTACACGGAATGCCTGCTGCTGGCGGCCGCCTGATGTTCACCGCATCCGCCTCCGTTTCGTCGCCTATCCCCCGCAAGGTGCTGGCCGCCGCCGCCCACTGGCATGTGGAGCTCCAGTGCGGCAGCGCCGACCCGGCCGCCGTGCAGGCATGGCGCGATGCCAGCGCCGAGCATGAGCGGGCCTGGGAGCTGCTGCGGCGCATGGACGGCCAGCTGGCCACGCTACCGGCAGCGCTGGCGATTCCCGCGCTGCAGGCGGCGCAGCAGCGCCGGCGCGCCGCCGCCAAAATACTCGCCGTGCTGGTGGCGGCCGGCGGCGGCATCGCGCTGGGCCAGGCGGGCTTGCAATCGGGTTCATGGCAAGCCCTGACGGCATCCTTGCGCACGGCGCCGGGCCAGCGCCGCCACGTGGCGCTGGCCGATGGCGGGCGCCTGGAGATGAATACGGATAGCGCCGTGGATGTCGCTTACAGCGCCACACAGCGTCGGATCCGCCTGCACCAGGGTGAAATCATGATCACGACGGCATCCGATGCCCGCCCCTTCCTGGTCGACACGCCGCACGGCGTGATCCGCGCGCTGGGCACGCGCTTCGGCGTGCGCTGCGATGCGGATGGCAGCACCGTCAGCGTCTTCGAGCACGCCGTGGAAGTGCGCTGCGCGGCGCGCCCGGATGCCGTGCGGCGCCTGGAAGCGGGCCAGCAGTTGCGCTTCTCCGACACGGGCCTGGCAGCCGTGCTGGCCACGCCCGCGCACCAGGACAGCTGGCTACGCGGCATGCTGGTGGCGGCCGACTGGCCCTTGCAGCAACTGCTGCGGGAACTGGCGCGCTACCGGCGCGGGCGCCTCGTCTGCGACGCCAGGGTGGCGCGCCGTCCCGTCACGGGCACCTACCGCCTCGACGATATCGACGCCGTGCTGGAAAGCCTGTGCGCCTCGCACGGACTGCAAGTGACGTACTTCACTCGCTACTGGGCCACGGTGTCGGCCCGGCCGGCATAATTATTTTCGGTTTTTTTGCGCCAGGGGTTGGTGTTTCGATGCGCTGCTTCGGCTTCATGGATAAGTAGCCGATTCATCCTCCATTGACCATACCCTGAACAGAAAGACCGAGCATGCAGCTGATCACCCCCGTCCTCCATCCCGCCGCGCGCGCCATCCGCCTGGCCGTCCTCGCCATGGCGTGTACCGCCCCTTCCGCCTTCATCGCCACGCCCGCGCTGGCGCAAGGCCAGGCCGCCGCCGCGTCACAAAGCTACGCCATCAGCGCCGGCCCGCTGGCCACCGCCCTGAACGACTTTGCCGTCGCCGCCGGCGTCAGCCTGTCGACCGATCCCGCGCAGACGCGCGGCCTGCGCTCGCCCGGCGTGCGTGGCAGCGTCAACGTGGCGCAGGGTTTTGCCCAGGTACTGGCCGGCAGCGGCCTGGAAGCGCTGCAGCTGCCGAACGGCGCGTATGTGCTGCGCCAGGCGGCGCCCTCCTCCGCCTCGGCGGCTGGAGTGGAAAAAACCATGGCGCCCGTGACGGTCAGCGCCAGCATGGAGCGCGACCCTGTCAGTGAACACAGCAACTCGTACGCGGCGCGCGCCGTCACCGTCGGCAAGGGCGTGCAAACCCTGCGCGAAATTCCCCAGTCCGTCAGCGTCGTCACGCGCCAGAAGATGGACGACCAGAACCTCAACACCATCGACGCCGTACTGGCCAACACCACCGGCATCACCATGTACGACAGCCCGATGGGAGGACGCTATGTGTATTCGCGCGGCTTCATGGTCGACACGTACCAGTTCGACGGCGTGAACCGCGCCATGTACTACCCGCAGGCGAACAGCTTTACCAGCAATACGGCCATGCTGGATCGCGTGGAAATCGTGCGCGGCGCCACAGGACTGCTGCAGGGCACGGGCTCGCCGGGTGCGGCCATTAACATGGTGCGCAAGCGCCCGCTGGCGGAAAAGCAGGTGCAGCTAGCGCTCGGCGCGGGCCGCTGGAACGACGTGCGCGGCGAAGTCGACGTCACCGGCCCCTTGAACGAGTCGGGCAGCATCCGCGGCCGCGCCGTGGCCGCGCATGACCAGCGCGATTATTTCTATGACGTGGCAGACAGCCGCACCGACGTGCTGTACGGCGTGCTGGAATTCGACCTGGCGCCGGGCAGCAAGCTGACGACGGGCGCCAGCTACGAGAAACTGCACGCGACGCCCTTCTTTTCCGGCATGCCCCGCTACCGCGATGGCAGCGACCCGAAGCTGCCGCGCGAAACATTCCTCGGTGCCGACTGGAACCGCTGGGACAGCCGGCAGACGGCCGTCTTCGCCGAATTCGAGCACCGCTTCGACGCCGACTGGTCGCTCAAGGCCAGCGCCAACTACACGCGCGAGCGGCATGACGTGAAATACATGTTCAGCCAGGGTGCGCTCGATCCCGCCACCATGGCCGGCATGATGATGTACGGCGGCGTCTTCGACTACGGCAGCACCAACAAGGGCATCGACCTGTCGCTCGATGGCAAATTCAACGCCTTCGGCCGCCGCCACGGCTTCAGCGCCGGCATCAACACGAACCGCCTGGAAAGCGCCAGCGATTTCAGTCTGGCCCTGCTGCAGCAGCCGAACAACCCGCTGCGCCCGAATCACGGCGTGGCCGAGCCGAGCGACGCCTGGTTCCGTGAAAACAGCTATCGGGGCGATCCCAGTGTGACGAAGATGACGCAGACGGGCGCGTATGGCGTGGCCCGTTTCAGCGTCAGCGATCCGCTCACCGTGGTGGCCGGCACGCGCGTGTCGAACTACAAATGGAGCAGCGTGTACCGCGACACGGGCGAGGTGTATATCGACCCCTACCGCGAAAATGGCGTCGTCACGCCGTATGGCGGCGTGATCTACGCATTCGACAAGCGCTGGTCCGGCTACGCCAGCGTCTCCGACATCTTCCAGCCGCAGAACCAGCGCACGGCCGAGGGCGCCCTGCTCGACCCGCTCAAGGGACGCAACCTGGAAGTGGGCGTGAAAGGTGAACTGTTCGATGGCAAGGTGAATGCCTCGCTGGCGCTGTTCCGCATCGAGCAGCGCAACCGCGCGGAGCTCGACCTGGTCAATACCTGTTCCAGCGGCACGGAGTGCTATTTCTCGGCGGGCAAGGTGCGCAGCGAAGGCGTCGATGCGGAAATCAGCGGCGAAGTGGCGCCGGGCTGGCAGCTGTTCGCCGGCTACACCCTGAACAATTTCAAGTACCTGGAGCAGACCTCGAATGCGGGCGTGATGTTTGCCAGCACCTACTCGCCGCGTCACATGCTGCGCGCGTGGAGCGACTACCGCCTGTCCGGCGCCTTGCAAAAGTGGAGCGTGGGCGGCGGCGTGAACTTCCAGACGCAGAGCTCGCGCGTCACGCGCGACGTGACGGTGGCGCAAGGCGCGTATGCCTTGTGGAGTGCGCGCGCCGCCTGGCAGATCGACCGCAACTGGACGGCGGCGCTGTCCGTGACGAACTTGCTCGACAAGCGCTACTACCAGACGGTGGGTGCGCCGGCGTGGGGCAATTTCTACGGCGAGCCGCGCAAGGCCGCATTGACCCTGCGCGCACGCTTCTAAACCAAGCGCCTAGGTCGCCGGGCGCAGGGGCGCCTTCGGCAACGGGATGAATTCCGTCTCGCCGGGCACTTGCCCCATGCGCTGGGCGCTCCAGTCGTCGGCCGCCTGCGACAAGCGCTCCTTGCTCGACGAGACGAAATTCCAGAACAGGTAGCGGTGGCCGTCCAGCGGCTCGCCGCCGATCACCACGAACTGCACCGGGGCGCTGCCTGCCGTCACCACGGGCACGGCGCCGGCCTCCAGCAGCGCCATGGTATGCGGCAGCAGCGCCACGCCATCGAGCAGCACCTCCCCGCTGATCGGGTAAATCGCCGCTTCCGGCGGCAAGTCCTCCAGGCGCAGCTCGCGCCCCGCCTGCAGCGCCACGTCCAGGTACACCGTTTGCATGTAGGTGCGTACGGGCGAAGTCTGACCAAAGGCAGTGCCGATCAACACTTTCACGACGGCGCCATCGAGCGCCACGACGGGAATGTCGGCCTGCGGCGTGTGCGTGAAACTTGGTTCGTCCTCTTCATGCGCCTTCGGTAGCGCAGCCCACAGCTGCAAGCCGTGCGTGCGGTGCGGCTGGCCGGCCAGGTCGTGCGGCGTGCGCTCGGAATGCACGATGCCGCGCCCGGCCGTCATCCAGTTGATGGCGCCCGGCTCGATGCGCTGGCAGGAACCGATGCTGTCGCGGTGGTCGATCGCGCCCTCGAACAGATAGGTGACGGTGGCCAGGCCGATATGCGGATGGGGGCGCACGTCGTGGTTGGCGTCGGGCGCCACGTCGATGGGGCCGAAGTGGTCAAAAAAAATGAAGGGGCCGACGGCCTGTTTGACGGCGGACGGCAGCAAACGCCGCACGACGAAGCCGCCTCCCAGGTCCTTTTCGTGGCTTTTCAGGATGGCCGCGCTCATGCCAGCACCGTCGTCACTTCGGTGGTCACAGCCGTCATCAATTTATGCAGCGGGCATTTGCCGGCCGCGGCCAGCAATTCCTCGCGCTGCGCATCCGTCAGCTCGC
Organism: Janthinobacterium sp. SUN073; assembly: GCF_030397665.1. Taxonomy (GTDB): domain Bacteria; phylum Pseudomonadota; class Gammaproteobacteria; order Burkholderiales; family Burkholderiaceae_D; genus Janthinobacterium. The sequence goes on from NZ_JAPUBT010000005.1 coordinate 208,855, forward strand.
CCGTCAGGTGCAGGGTGGCGGCCAGCCGGTACACGCCCTTGCGCTCGTCGCTGGCATCGCGCTCGGTCGACACTTCCACATGTTCCAGGGGGATGCCCTTGTGTTTGGCGTACCAGACCACGGTGAGCGCCTTACAGGCCGACAGGGCCGCGTCATACAGGTCGTGCGGTGAAGGACCGGCATCGCCGCCGCCTTCAGCCACCGAGGCGTCGGCGGAAATGATGTGATCGCGCACGTGCACGATGTGGCGCATGGGTTGCGACTGGTCGCGGATGGCTTTGATGGTCATGGCGTTCCTTGGAGCGTTTGGAAAGCCACAATTTACACCGTTTGCCCGCTTTGCGCAGCCAGCTCCCTGGGCGCCAGGTTATTTGATACGGAACACGGCGTCCACCGTCTGCCCCATCTTCAGGCTGGTGACCATCAGCATGTCGTCGGGATTTTGCCGCTGGCGGCTGTTGGCGCGCTGGTAACGGTCGGACGGCACCAGGCCCACCGCATTACCCAGGTTTTTCAGCTGATCCGAGGAGATGCCGGCCACGGCGCCCACGCGCTTGCCGAAGCCGCGCGCCATGGCGTCGGCCTTGCGCTGTGCATCCTTGACGGCTTCGCCCATCAATTCCTCTTCCAGGCGAATGCGTTCGGTGGCGCCGAAGGTGACGGCAAACGCATCGAGGTTGGGCATGGCCAGCAGCGGACGCATGACGGCGGGCCATTTCGACAGGTCCGCCACATTGATATGCACGCTGGCCTTGATCAGGTACTGCGGGTTGGCCGGGTCCTGTTCCGCCCCCTTGCGAATTTCCTTGCGCACGTCGCGCACCTCGATGCTGGCCGCCGCCTCGGGCAAGCCCTGCTCCACCAGCAGCGCCTTGACTTCCGTAATGCGCGTCTGCACGAGGGCCGTGGCCACGTCCGGCGCGGGGTCGAAGACGCTGACGTCGAAATCGATCTCGCCCAGGTCGGGCATGACAAAGCTGAACGCCGTGCCCGTCGCATGGATGAAGGGATAGGAGGGCAAGTCGCCGGCCAGGGCGGAGACGGGCAGGCAGGCGAACAGCAAGGACAGCAGGCGGCGTTTGAACACGGACACTCCGGCACGGTTAAGGTGCATGAAGTATCCGTCAAGATGGCAGATTTAACAATAAATTAATCGAGCGTGCGCGCCACCCTGAAACCGACGATGTCGTTCGACAGCACGGTGGAAAAAGCGTTGCGCAGGGCCGAGCGCAGGTAGCGCGGGTGGTACAGCCAGGAGCCGCCGCGCAGGATGCGCCGGCTGCTGTCGCTGCCCTCTTCCCACGCGCTGCCATCGACTGGCGCGCCGTCGTAATTGTCGTGCACCACGTCCTGCACCCATTCCCACACATTGCCATGCATGTCGAACAAGCCCCAGGAATTCGGCGCGAAGCTGCCCAGCGGCGTGGTGCCGCCCCGGTACACGCCGCGCGGGCCGCCGTTGTAGACATACAGGCCGTCGTAGTTGGCTTGCTCGGTGCTGATCGTGTCGCCCACGTTGAAGGCCGTGCGCGTGCCGGCGCGGCAGGCGTATTCCCATTCCGCTTCGCTGGGCAGGCGGTACTGCCGCCCGGTGCGCTCGCTGAGCCAGGCCAGGTATAGCTGTGCGTCATTCCAGCTCACGCCGACCACCGGGTGCAGGTCGGTTTGCACGAAACCGGGATTGTCCCAGTCCGTCTCGGAACCGCCCGCCCAGCCGGTCGCCTTGACGAAAGCGCGCCATTCGCCCACGCTGACGGGGTGGCGCGCCAGCGCGAACGGGCGCTCGATGCCGACCCAGTGCTGCGGCGTCTCGCGTTCCAGCCAGGCCTGCTGCGAGCCGGCCTGGATGGCGGCCTTGTGCTCCGTTTCGTGCGCGCCCATCTGGAAGCGGCCGCTGGGAATGAGCACCAGTTCCGGGCCCTGCCCCGCGCCATCGGGGAAATCGTCGCGCAAGATGCCTTCGGCATTGGCCACCGGCTGCACATGTTCGGGTTCCGATTCCGCTTCTGGTGCCGGCGCGGATGCCGGGGCAGGAACCGACGCGGCGGCGCGGCTGGTCTCTGCGCGACGCGCCCGTTCCTGCTCGGCGCGATAGGCCGCCTCCGCCTTGGCGACGATGGCCTTGCGCTGCAATTCCTGATGCTCCTGCAAGGCCGTGGCGGCATCGGCTTCGCGGCGCGCGCGCAACTGGCCGCGCAGCGCTTCCTTGCGCAGCTTGCGCGCCTCTTCCGCTTCGAAATGGCGCTGCGCTTCCTGCTCGCGGCGCAGTTTGTCCTGCCGCTGCTTTTCCAGCGCGGCGGCATGGATTTCCGCCTTGCGCCGCTGGTCCAACTCTTCCTGGCGGATCCGGGCCCGCTTGATCTCTTCTTCGCGGGCCTGTTCGGCGGCCAGCGCCGCCTGCCGTTGTTGCTGCGCCTGCTGTGCCGCGCGCGCCTGCTGCTGGCGCGCCTGTTCCGCCAGTTCTTCGGGCGACGGCCCGGCGGCACGCTCCAGATTTTCCAGCAAGGCTTGCACCGATTGTGGCCGCAGTTCCGCCGTCAGCGAAAAACCGTTCTGCAGCACCTGCCACTGTTGCGCGTTGAGCGCTTGCGGTGTTGATGGCAAATGGCTGGCGCTGCGCGCATCGTCGAAAGGCATGCGCCCTTCCAGCATCTGGTAAATCATCACGGCCACCGCATACACGTCCAGGCGCGGGCTGGGCTGGCGCTGATTGGCGCCTGCCTCGGGCGCCCGATAACCGTGCGTGCCCGCATTCGGCATGTCCAGCGCCAGGCTGCTATCCGCATTGCGCACGCGCGTCGCGATGCCGTAATCGAGCAATTTGATATCGCCTTTCGCCGTCAGGAAGACATTGCCCGGCTTGATGTCGCGGTGCACCAGCTTGTGCTTTTCCCACGCATACGACAGGGCCTCGGCCACCGGCTGCAGCAATTCCTGCACGGTCGACAGCGGCAGCGCGCCCTGGCGGCCCAGATAATGCTCGAGGTCTTCGCCATCGAGGCATTCCATGATGATGAAATAGCTGGCCGTGGCAGGATCCTGCGCCCACTCGTAGACGCGCACGATGTTTTCATGCGCGAGTTTTCTCGCCTGCGTCGCTTCCTCGATCAGCAGCTTGGCGTGCGTGGCGCTTTGCGTCAGCTGCGGCGGCAAGATCTTCAGCGCCACCATTTCGCTGCTGCCCAGCTCCGCGTGCGTGGCCAGGTCGGTGGCTTGCCACACCTGCCCCATGCCGCCCGTGCCGATCAGCCGTTCGAGCCGGTAGCGGCGGTTTTGCGGGCCGATTTCCTGGCCCGTCATGAAGCCCAGCTCCGTACCCTGGCGCACCGGCAGCGGCGCGGCCACGGGTGCAGCGCCGGGCGGCGCGTACTCGGCGTCGAGGATGGCGTTCTTGCGGCGTTCAAATTCCTGCTCGCTGAGCAGCCCGTCGTCGTGGAGGGCGCGCAGTTCCCGCAGTTTGTCTCGTGCTTTTTGCATCATCTGGGGTGAAACGCTTCCATCAAGGCTGCAGGGCAACGCCACAGGCGGCGCAGAATTTGTCTTCGGGATGGCCCGCGCGCTGCGCATGGCCGTTCTTGCAGCGGGCCGGCGCGGCAGAGGCAGCGCCTGGCTGCAACGCCTGCGCCACGGCCACGCCCAGCTGCGCCTGCGCCGACAGGCCATGCGCGTGCGCCGCGTTCTGCAGGTTGATCAAGTCGAGCTGCTGGCGCCGCTCGCGTTCGGCCTGGCCTTCCAGGTAGCTGCGCTCCTGCGCCACGCTGTCCTGCGCCATGCGCATGGCGTCCAGCGGCGCGACGCTGTTTTCGGCCGCCGCCAGCGCCGCCAGCGCGTGGATCTGCTCGGCGCTCATGCCCGCCTGCAGCTGCACCTTCAGCACTTGCGCCAGCGCGGCCGCGTTCTGCCCGGCGGCCATGGCTACCTTGCCCGTGTCGCTCAGCGAGCCGATTTTCTCGATGCGGTCGATGTCGATACGCGCCAGTTCGGCCGCATGCGCCTGCTGCGCCAGCAGGGCTTCATACTCTCCCTTCCAGCGCGCGTAATCGCTTTCGCGCTGCTGCGCCATGGCCAGCAAGTCGCGCTGCCATTGCGCTTCCTGTTCCAGCTGGCGCAGCTGCTGGCGCTGTTCCTCGATGGCCAGCGCGTCGAGCTGCGCCAGCTGCGTTTGCTGCTGCAGCTGGCGCGCGTGCACGCCATCGGCCTCGATGGTGCGCAACAGCTTTTCCTGCTGCGCGATGGCGTCTTCACGCGCGCCGCCGCGCCGCAGCGCCGCCACTTTTTCCGCGATCTCCCCCGCCTGCACCTGGGCCGCTTCATCCTTGTGCGCCTCGGCGCGCAGCAGTTCGCGCTGGCGTGCCAGCTGCATCTGGTCTTCCCACTCCTGCACCCGCTCCGCTTCGCGCTTGCGCGCCGCATTCGCCAGCATCAGGCCCTGCCAGGCGGCCTGGTGCTGCTCCGCCTCCAGCTGCGCCTCGCGCTGGGCCGCATCCGCTTGCGCCTGGCGCAGGCGCGCCAGCTGGGTGCGGCGGCCCGTCTCGTCGTCGATCAGCAGCGCGCTTTCCACTTGCTGCGCGATCGACTGCAAGTGGACCTGGTGGGTAAAGCGCTGCTGCGCCAGCTGGATCTGTTCGCGCCCATGCAGCTGCGACAATTCCAGCTCGCTGCGCATCTTGATGGCGGCCAGCGCGCGCACGTGCTCCCAGTTGGCCGTTTCATCGGCGCGCTGTGCGCCCTTCTGCGCCAGTTCCTGTTCCAGCTCGCCCAGCGCCAGCGCGGCGCCGTGGTCGAGCGCCTGGCGCCGCGATTTCGCTTCCAGGATGCGCCCATACAGGTCGATCTGGCGCCCGCGCAGCGCTTGCAGGCGCTCCGCTTCCTGGTGGCCCAGCTCCGCCTTTTCCACCGTCGCATCCTGCCGCAGCTCTGCGCGGCGGTGCGCATGGCGCGCCGCCAGTTCTTCGCGGCGGATGCGCTGCCACTCTTCCTCGTCATACAGCTGGTCGAGCTGCTTCATGCGCTCCAGGCTGTGCTGCTCCAGTTCCTGCGCCGGCAAGCCGCCCAGCCACAGCGTGCCGATGGCGGCGTCGGCGTTGCCGTCGCGCTTGTCATGGCGTAGCGCCAGCGTCTCCACGCGCACCACGGCCAGGCCGGATGGCGCCAGGCGCTGGGTCAGCGCCGATTGCAGGCGTTCGTTCAATTCGGGGCGCAAGTCGGCATTCGCGTCCATCTCGCGCAGCGCGCGGCTGCCGATGAATTCCAGCGCAATCTGGCGCACGGACGGCAGCAGCAAGGCGTGCAGGTGGGCGCGCGTGACGGCGCCCGGCGCGCGCATGAACTGGCGCGCGAACGCATCGGGCTGGCCCAGCGCGATATCGATACGCAAGGACGCGGCGACGTTGAGCAGTTCCGTGCTGGCCAGGCCGGGCAGGTCGAAGTCGAGATGCACGGCGTCGGCGCGCGCGATCAGCACTTCGGCCGGACGCGCCGGCAGCAGCGCGGGCAGGCGCGCAAAGAAGGCGGCGCTGTCGTAGTCGCCGGCCGGTATCAAGGTGAAAGCGTCCGATTGCACGATCCAGGCGCGTGACTCGGCGGGCACCTGCAGGCGGCGCGCCGCGCTGCCAAACAGCGAGGACAGCTCGCGCACGCCGAAGAACAGGGCCAGTTGCCCATCAGCAAGATGCCATTGGTTGGCATGCAGCACCGCGTCGCTGTCGGGGGCACCCAGCGACAAGCCGCATTGCGCGCAATAGCCGGCGGCAGCGCCGTTCTTGTGCTCGCAACGCGGGCAGCGGGCGCCGCCAAAACCAAACAATTGGAACATATGTGACTCCTGATGAGAATGATTGTGTGCGCAAGTGTGCGCAACACGGCTGCCATGCCGATTCTAGCAGGACAGCAGGCGCGGCACCTGCCGCACGCCGCACGTGCCCGACACGGCGCACAACACTGTGCAGTGTCAAATAATGCCATGCGGCAAGTGCATTCATATGCACGGATACAGGGCTAATTAGGCCTCAATTCAAGCGGTCGCCCGCCAGCCCCGGGTGCAGGCATTTCAGCGCCGTTTTTTTGCAGGCCATCCCGCCAAAACCACGGCTGGTCGCATGCGCATGGCGCATTGGCGCGCGCCTGGCTACAGTGCATGCATACCCACCCGCCACCCGAAAGGAACCATCATGAAAACGTTGAAAAACATGGAAGCCATCTTTACCGTCGCCGTCGCCATCGCCTGCGGCGCCAGCTATATCAGCTTCATGCAGCCATCGGCTGCGAAGACCGCCGATGTGGCGCAAGCGAGCGCCATCCCCGTCGTGGTCGTCAGCGCCAAGCGCATGACGGAACAGGAAAAGAAAATCTCGCTGATCGAGGAACGGCAAGCCTTGCTGGGCAACGCCACCGCCAGCACCTTGTGAGCCATCCATGCTGACTGTATGCCGCCTGGCGCAGCGTAAATAGCCACGCGCCAGGCCGCCATTTGTATCGGCCACGGATACACGGACACACAGCATTGTGTCAATTGTAATAAGTTGAATCAAAGGCGAAAAACCGCCAGCAAGCGCCTATAGTCCATTTCACGCAATCACCGAAATGGAGCACACCATGAAACCCATCGCACTCTACGCAGCAGCCATGCTTGCCATCAGCACCGCAGCCTTTTTGCCGGCGCAGGCGATGGCACAGAATCAGCTCGGCGTGAGCATTGTCGTCGGCAACGCCCCGCCTCCACCACGCTTTGAAAGCGCCCCCGTGCCGCGCGCCGGCTATGTCTGGGCACCGGGCTACTGGAACTGGGACGGCCAGCGCCATGTCTGGACCGGCGGCGAATGGCTGCGCGAACGCGGCGGCAACCAGTACCGCCGCGCCGCCTGGATACAAGAGAACAACCGCTGGCGCCTGGACCGTGGCGGCTGGGTCGCCGCGCAAGTGCAGCCCGTGCGCTATGACGACATCCGCATCGCCCCGCCGCCACCGCGCCGCGAAGCCATTCCGCGCGCGCGCCACGGCTACACCTGGGCGCCCGGCCACTGGGAATGGCGCAGCCAGCGCTACGCCTGGACGCCCGGCGTGTGGATCGCCGAACGCCCCGGCTATGCGTATGCGCCACCCGCCTGGAACCAGCGCGATGGCCGCTGGCAGATGGAGCAAGGCCGCTGGTCGCCACGTGGCCCGAACGGTGACCGCGACCGCGACGGCATCCCCAACCGCTATGATCGCGACAATGGCAACCGCCACGATCGCGACGGCGATGGCATACCGAACCGCGACGACCGCCGTCCGGACAACCCGAACCGCAGCTAACACACGGTTGTAGTCCCCGCCAAGGCCCCCCATCGCGGTGGCCTTGTCATTTTCCGGACATATCCATGTATTAAAATCGCGCGACGATCAATCACACTGCGCGAGAAAGATTCACGATGGCGATGGAAACTGCCGGTTTCACTTACGGCTCGGATACCTCGGGCCTGGTCTGGGGCTTCCTGTTTGGCCGCGAGGCCCAGCCGCTGGCGCTCGACTCGGCGGCCGCGCTGGCCTGGCTGGCCGATGGCGCGGCCAGGCCGGCGCAGGAATTCGTCTGGCTGCATTTCAATTTATCGCATGCGGCCAGCGAAAAATGGCTGATGACGCATACGCAGCTGGCCGACGAATTCTATGAGACGCTGCACCAGGGTTCCCGCTCGACGCGTATCGAACAAGCGGAAAACACCCTGATCGCCGTGGTCAACGACGTGGTACACAATTTCTCGTTCGAAGCGTCCGACATTTCCACCATGTGGGCCAGCGTGGCGCAAGACCTCGTCATCACGGCGCGCCGCGCGCCGCTGCAGTCGATCGAACGCTTGCGCCAGGCCGTCATCAAGAACCACGAGCCGATCCGCTCGTCGGTGGAACTGCTGATCCATTTGCTGCGCGACCAGGCTGACGTGCTGGTCAACATCGTGCGCGATGCCGTGGCGCGGGTCGACGATATCGAAGACCACTTGCTGGCCGGGCGCCTGGTGCCCAAGCGCGAAGACCTGGGCGCCATGCGGCGCGTGCTGGTACGGCTGCAGCGCCTGCTGGCGCCGGAACCGGCAGCCCTGTTCCGCCTGCTGCAACGCCCGCCGGCATGGGTGTCGGAGCTGGACAGCCTGGAACTGCGCCAGTCGACGGAAGAATTTTCCGTGGTGCTCAGCGATATGTCGTCCTTGCAGGAACGCATCAAGCTGCTGCAGGAAGAGATTGCCGCCAGGGTCAACGAGGAAAACAGCCGCAGCCTGTTCGTGCTGACCATCGTCACCGTGCTGGCCTTGCCGATCAATATCATCGCCGGCATGCTGGGCATGAATGTGGGGGGAATTCCGCTGGCCCAGCACCCGCAGGGCTTCTGGATCATCGTTGCCATCATCGTCACGTTTACCGTCGTGGCCGGATGGCTGGTGGTGCGCGTGCAGAGAAACAGTTAAATCCGCTCCCGGCACGGCCAGGCAGGCGAACGGCAGGCGCCGTCCGCCATCACCGCATCGATGCCTAGCGGTGGTATTCGCCAGCCCGTTCAGGCTGATACACGATTTCCTCGATCTTCACCTTCACCACGCCACCGGGCATGGGCCAGGCGATGCTGTCGCCCACAGACAAGCCCAGCAGCGCACTGCCGACGGGCGCCAGCACGGAAATGCGGTCGGCCTGGCCTTCCACATCCTTCGGATACACGAGCGTCAGGCAGAACTCCTCCTTGTTTTCCACCGTGAAGCGCACGGTGGAATTCATCGTCACGACGGTGGGCGGAATTTCTTGCGGCTCGAGCACCTCGGCGCGGCCCAGCTCATCGAGCAAGGCAGCCTTGTCTGGCGACAAGTTATTTCCCAAGGCATACAACAACGCTTCCAGTCGTTCCAGGTCTTGTGACGACAAAATAATTTTTGGTTTTTTTTCCAAGATATCCTCACTATTGATCATTAGGGCGACGTCCGGTTTTGCTGGCGGCAGTTTACTTGGCCGCGGCAGACAAAATAAACAGCATCAGAACGTCCATCATCAGCGGATTATGGACGAACTCGCGGAGCAAGGCCATAGCGTTCTCGCATTCTTCATTAAAATTTATTAAAATCAATGACTTGCAATGACCGATACAGACAAAAAGTTAATCCCTGCCGTGACGGCTGCAGGCATTCAAGTTACTCTGCATGACATTTTGTTTACCAGCAGCATGTTTTTATGGAAAAAAACCAGCGGCAAAAAAAGGATTAAAATTCAGTTTGTATTATTATTAGAAAGATACGCTCCCGCTTTTCCCGCCTGACTTGTCGTCTTGCATGTGGCCAACGGCCTGCGGCATGGCCATTAAATTACCGCACGCCCTGTACTTTCGCGCCGCGAAATGACAATATATCGGCCTTAGCAACACGTTGAGAGTTCCGGCTCACTTCGGTTTTCATCAGACTGGAACGACAAGTATGGCAGGGCGAGGCGGGATCACACGGGGTGGCGGCAAACGTGGCCGGCAGGAGAATGCGTCATGATGGTGCCATTGATGCTGCCCTCGGTGCAGTTGCGCGGTGACCGGATAGCCAGGCTGAACCTGCTGGCCGCGGCGGCCATGCTGGCCACGGCCAGCCTGCTGCTGATCCTCTTCCAGTTGTTTTCCCTCCAGACATCGCTCCAGCGCGACCTGCGCATCCAGGCCGACATGCTGGCGCCAGCCGCTGCCCAGGCCATGCGCCGGGATGATCGCCTTGCGGCGCAACAGGTCCTCGCTCCCCTCGCCGCCGCCCCGCATGTCCGGCTAGCACTGCTCTACAGTCCGTATGGCACGCCATTCGCCCGCTACGCGCGCAGCGCCAGCGATGCCGCGCCCACGGCGCCGCGCAGCGGCCTGCAGATCGATTACCTGGACGGCAGCGCCGCCCTCCTGCAAAACCTGCCCGGCGGCGGCGCGCTATATCTGCGCGCCAGCCTGGCGCCGCTGTGGGGCAGCCTGGCGCAATTTGCCGCCTTCACCTTGCTGGTCTGCCTGTGTGCGTTCGGCCTGACGGTCCTGATGGTGCGCCGCACGCGCACCGCCGCCCAGCACGCGGAAAGCCATTTGCACTACCTGGCCCACGTCGACCCTGTCACGCAACTGCCGAACCGCCATGAATTCAACGGCGCCCTGGCCTACGCGCTGGCGCGCGCCGACCGCCAGGACAGCAGCGTGGGACTGCTGCTGCTGGACCTGGACAACTTCAAGGTGGTCAACGATACGCTGGGCCACCACTGCGGCGACCAGCTGCTCAAACTCGTCGCCGAGCGCCTGGTGGAGATCCTGCGCGGCACCGACATCATCTGCCGCATCGGCGGCGACGAATTCGTCGTCATCGTCGAACCGGCCGACGACGCCTCGGAAATGGCCAGCGTGGCGCGCAAGATCCTCGCCGTGCTGGCCGCGCCGTTCGCGCTGGAAGGCCACCAGCTGTATGTCAGCGCCAGCATCGGCGTGAGCCTGTATCCGTTCGATGCGCAGGACGTGGCCACCCTGACGCGCAATGCCGACACGGCCATGTACCACGCCAAGCACCAGGGCAAGAACCGCTATGCCGTGTTCAAGGCCGAAATGGAATTGCGCGCCCAGCGCCGCCTGCGCATGGAGGCGAACCTGCGCCGCGCCCTGCAAAACGAGGAACTGTATCTGCACTACCAGCCGCAGATCGACTTGCGCAGCGGGCGCATCGTCGGCGTGGAAGCGCTGATACGCTGGAACTGCCGCGAGATGGGGCAACTGAGCCCCAGCGAATTCATTCCCGTGGCCGAGGAAAGCGGCATCATCGTCGAGCTGGGTCGCTGGGTGCTGCAAAGCGCCTGCCGCCAGGCGGCCAGCTGGTGCAAGGCCGGCTTGCTCGATTCGCTCGAACACGTGGCCGTCAACCTGTCGGCCTGCCAGGCGCGCGACCCGGGATTGATGGACGACATCCGCGCCATCCTTCAGGAGACGCAGCTGCCGCATGGCTTGCTGGAGCTGGAAATCACGGAAGGGGTATTGATGGACAATATCCACGCCAACGTGGAACTGATGCGGCGCCTGCAGGAGACGGGCATCCACCTGTCGATCGACGATTTCGGCACCGGCTATTCCTCCATGTCGTACTTGAAGCGCCTGCCGATCGATCAGTTGAAAATCGACCGCAGCTTCGTGCACGACCTGCCCGGCGAAGGCGAAGCCATCGTCACGGCCATCATCGCCATGGCGCACAGCCTGCATCTGAAAGTGGTGGCCGAAGGCGTGGAAACGCTGCAGCAGGTGGAGTTTTTGAGGAAAGCCGGCTGCGACAACGTGCAGGGCTACTTCTTTGCGCGCCCCATGACGGCGGCGCAGCTGACGGCATTGCTGCTGGAGCGGCGCGACTGGAGTACGCGCACGATTTTGCCGGTGTAGTATGGGGTCAGACCCGGCGGGTCTGACCCCAGCTGTCGGCTATCAAGCCAGCTTGGCCGAATGCTCGCGCGTCGCGTGGAACGTCAGCTTCGGCCAGCGCTCTTCCGTCAGGCGCAGGTTCACGCCCGACGTGGCCAGGTAAGCCATGTTGCCGGCCGCATCGTAGGCCACGTTGTGGCCCAGCGCGTTTTCGAAGTCCTGCAGGATGCGCTTGTCGTCGCAGCTGACCCAGCGCGCGCTGCTGATGCTGGTGCCTTCGAACACGGCATCGACGCCATACTCGTTGAGCAAGCGGCTGGCCACTACCTCGAACTGCAGCACGCCGACGGCGCCCAGTACCAGTTCGCCGCCCTGCACCGGCTTGAAGACCTGCACCGCGCCCTCTTCGCCCAGCTGCTGCAGGCCCTTGTGCAACTGTTTGATCTTCAAGGGATTACGGATGCGCACGGAGCGGAAGAAGTCCGGCGCGAAGTAGGGAATGCCCGTAAAGGTCAGCATCTCGCCTTCGGAAAAACTGTCGCCGATCTGCATGTTGCCATGGTTCGGCAAGCCGATGATGTCGCCCGCGTACGCTTCTTCCACCTGTTCGCGCGACGATGCCATGAAGGTCACCACGTTCGACACCTTGATCTCGCGCCCCAGGCGCAAGTGCTTGACCTTCATGCCGCGCTCGAAACGTCCCGAGCACACGCGCAAAAAGGCGATGCGGTCGCGGTGGGCCGGGTCCATGTTCGCCTGGATCTTGAAAACGAAGCCCGTAAACGGCTGTTCGGACGGCGCCACCGACCGCACGGTCGCATCGCGCGCGCGCGGCGCCGGCGCCCAGTCGACCAGCGCGGAGAGAATCTCGCGCACGCCGAAGTTGTTGATGGCCGAACCGAAGAACACGGGCGTCTGCACGCCGGACAGGAATTCTTCCAGGTTGAACGGGTTCGACGCGCCGTGCACCAGCTCCACTTCCATGCGCAACTGGTCCATCTCCAGCGGGAACATCTCCTGCAGGCGCGGATTGTCAATGCCCTTGATGATTTCGAAGGCGCCGTCGGCTTTTTCTTCGCCGGCCTTGAACAGCATGATCTCGTCGTTCAGCAGGTGATACACACCGCGGAAGTTCTTGCCCATGCCGATAGGCCAGGTGACTGGCGCGCACTGGATCTTCAGCACCGATTCCAGTTCGTCGAGCAGATCCAGCGGATCGCGCGTTTCGCGGTCCATCTTGTTCATGAAGGTGACGATGGGCGTATTGCGCATGCGGCAGACAGCCAGCAGCTTGATCGTCTGCGCTTCCACGCCCTTGGCCGCATCGATGACCATCAGCGCCGAGTCGACTGCCGTCAGCACGCGATAGGTATCTTCCGAGAAGTCCTGGTGGCCGGGGGTGTCGAGCAGATTGACGACGTGGTCGCGGAATTCGAACTGCATCACCGAGGAGGCGACGGAAATGCCGCGCTGCTTCTCGATTTCCATCCAGTCCGACGTCGCGTGACGGCCCGATTTACGCGCCTTGACGGTACCGGCCATCTGGATCGCGCCCGAGAACAGCAGCAGTTTTTCCGTCAGCGTGGTCTTACCCGCATCCGGGTGGGAAATGATGCCGAAGGTGCGGCGGCGCGCCACTTCGCGCGCGATCACGGCAGGCGCCTTGCTGCTGGCTGACGCCGCGGCGTTGTCCGCATTGTCGCTGGAATCGGGGGTAGTGATGTCGTTCTCGTTGGCCATATTGGTGACCATAATATGGCCCTCGCAAAAAACCCTCGATTTTACAGAAGGATCGCACTTCCGTGTGAACTGCTTCACTCTGGCGGAAAGCAAAATCGCCCACTTCATCAAGGGGTCACAATCCACAGGCAACATTGCGCTGCAGAAATGTCGCCACTCTTCCCTGGAAAACCGATGAAAATCCTCCTCACTCCCGCCATCCGACTCATGCAGCGCTTGCGCCTGCTGCCCAAATTCATGCTGGTCTGCCTGGTCTTCCTGCTGCCGCTGGCGCTGGCGACCACCCTGCTGATCTCGGAGCTGGGCAAGTCGCTGGCGCAGGCGCAGGATGCGCAGCGAGGCGTGGCCTATGTGCGCCAGTTGCAGGAAGGCACGCGGCTGCTGCAGCAACGGCGCGGCCTGGAACACTTGCGCCTGAGCGGCAAGGCGGGCATGGACAACACGGCCCTGAATGCGCGCATCACGGCCGCGCTGGCATCCCTGGCGCGCTTGCCGGCCGGCGCCGGCCTGCCCCAGGCGGCCGAGCTGACGAAGCAGTGGCAAGCCCTGCTGGGCCGTCAGGCGGGCCTCGCGGCGCGCGACAGCTACGCGGCGCACACGGCGCTGCTGCGCCAGGCGGCCAAACTGGGCCAGCTGGTGGCCGACCGCTCGCACCTGAGCGTCGACCCGGACGCAGGCGCCAACCACCTGAGCGCCGTCTTCACGGCCACTCTGCCCGACCTGGCCGAGAGCCTGTCCGACATCGCCGGGCGCGGCGCGGCCTACATCGACACGGGCCTGTTCGAAGCGAATGAAGATCAACTCGTCAATGCCAACGCCCTGATCGCGCGCCACGAACTGGAACGCCTGCCGGCCCGCTTCGACGAAATCCTCGCCGCCAGGCCGGCATTGCGCGCCAGCCTGCAAGGCGCGCTGAAAGCCGTGCCGACGGCCCTGGCCTTCCTCGAACGGACGAAAAATGAAGTGACCAATTCCTACGACCAGACCTCGGGCGCGCAATTCCACGCGGCCGGCATGCAAGCCATCGACGCCCTGCACGCGCTGTCCGGCGCCTCCGCCAGCGCCCTGGACGACTTGCTGGCGCAGCGCATCGCGCGCGACGAGGCGCGCCGCAGTCTGATCCTGGCCGCCATGCTGCTGGTGCTGCTGGCCGCCGCCTACCTGTGCGCGGGCTTCTATGCCGCCTTCGCGCGCGACGTGACGCAATTGCGCGTGGCCGTCGGCGCGGCGGCGGCGGGCGACCTGTCGCAGCGCATCACCTCGCAGGCGCATGACGAAATCGGCGACCTGGTACGCGACTTCGGCGCCATGACGCATGGCCTGGCCACCCTGGTGCAGGAAATCCGCGGCGGCGCGGCCGTCATCGCGGCGGCCGGCGCCGATATCGCCCAGGGCAACGCCGCCCTGTCCGGCCACACGGCCACGCAAGCGGACGCGCTGGGCGCCACCGTCGATTCGATGCGCGAGCTGACGGCCACCGTGGGCCGCAACGAAGCCCATGTAGGACAGGGACGCACGCTGGTGGCGACGGCGGCCGACGTGGCCCTGAAAGGCGGACAGACCGTCGGCGCCGTGGTCGAGACCATGGCCTCGATCAAGGCCAGCTCGCACAAGATCGTCGACATCATCGGCGTCATCAACGGCATCGCCTTCCAGACGAATATCCTGGCCCTGAACGCGGCTGTGGAAGCGGCGCGCGCGGGCGAGCAAGGACGCGGCTTTGCCGTCGTCGCCTCCGAAGTGCGCAGCCTCGCGCAGCGCTCGAACGAGGCGGCGCTGGAAATCAAGCGCCTGATTGGCGACTCCGTGGCCACCGTGGATGCGGGCGGTGACCTCGTCAATGCCGCCGGCAACACCATGCGGCAAGTCGTCGATGCGGTGCAGCAGGTGGCTGTGGTGATCGGGCGCATCAGCAGCGCCGGTGCCGAGCAGAATGGCGAGATCGCCCGCATCAACCAGGCGCTGGCGCAGATCGACGACATGACGCGCCAGAACGCGGGCCTGGTCGACGAGGCGCGCGCCGGTTCGCAGCGCCTGCATCAGGAAGGCGAGGCGCTGACGCAGGCCGTCAGCCGCTTCCGCCTGGGCGAACATGAGGTGCCAGCCGCGCGCCTGGCGAGTGCCACGAGCATGCGCGACGGCTTGCCCAGCGTGCGTCCGGCCGGCCTGTGGAGCGCCAATAAGCCGCGCGTCATATCACAAAATCGTGCAGAACGGCGCAAGGCTAGCTAAGCTAAAGTGTGCGTGTAGGACAAGGACTACAATTTCACCTCAAAAGAGACTACAAAGTGGCGACTGCTAATCTTATGTTCGCCACTTACATAAGCTTTTAAAGTAGCTACATCGCGATCTGCACCGCGCGGTCGAAAAAAAACGCCGTTATCCGATGGATGCGGCACCGCTTTCGACCAGCAACGCGGCAGTCGCACTCCGATGTAAAAAGCCTGTGAGGAATACTATGAGCCATACTCAACTTATCACCCCGGTCCAGAAGAACCAGTTGCTGCCGCGCGCCATGCCGGCGGCTGGTCGGGAAATCAAGCTTGCGTCGCGGGTTAGCCTCAGCAGTGCCCAACAAAATGAATTGCTGGCCGCCCTGCCACGCGCCGCGCTCGAATCGCTGTTCGAAGACCTGGAACTGGTGGAACTGCCTTTCGGCAAGGAGCTGTATGCCTACGGTAACAACCTGGAATACAGCTATTTCCCCACCACCGCCATCATTTCGCTGCTGTACGTGATGGAAGATGGCGCCACGACGGAAATCGCCGTCGTCGGCCATGAAGGCGTGGCCGGTGCCTCGTTGCTGGCCGGCGAGCGCGCCATGTGCACGGCCGTCGTGCAAAGTGCCGGCTACGGTTATCGCCTGAAAACACAAAGCTTGCGCGACGCCTTCAATCAAGGCGGCGCCCTGCCCCAGCTGTTGATGCGCTATACCAATGCCCTGTTTGCGCAAATGGCGCAGAATGCCGTCGGTGGCCGCCACAGCTCCATCGAGCAAAAACTGTGTCGCTGGCTGCTGGACCGCCTGGACCGTTCGCCATCGAACGAACTCAAAGTCACGCAAGAGCTGATCTCCATCATGCTGGGCGTGCGCCGTGAAAGCATCACGGCCGCCGCCGGCAAGCTGCAAGATGAAGGCTTGATTCACTATCGCCGTGGCAATATCACGGTGCTGGACCGCGCCGGCCTGGAATGCTATGCGGGCGAGTGCTACAAGGTCGCCAAGACGGAATACGACCGTTTGCTGCGCGACGTGTCACGCTGCTGAACCGCTGCTGATCTGCATAGATAAAAAAATGGCCGGGCTGCATGCCCGGCCATTTTTTTGCATCCAGAAACAATCACACGCTGGCGTCCTCGTCGAGCTCTTCCGGCTCCGGCGTCAGCGGCAGTGGAATCACGGCTTCCACGCACGTGCCCTTGCCTTCCGGCCCCTGGCGCACGGTGAGGGTGCCACCCAGCAGCAAGGCCCGCTCGCGCATGCCCAGCAAGCCGTGCGACATGGGTTTTTGCAGCGCATCTTCGGTGATGCCGATGCCGTCGTCGATGACGCGCAGCACCAGGCCGTGTTCATTGCGCTTCAATGTCACGCTGACCATGCCGGCGCGCGCATATTTGAGGATGTTCGTCAGCGATTCCTGCACGATGCGAAACAGGGCGATCGTCAGGGTGGCTTCGCGGTTATCGATATTGATGGCCACGTCCGTTTCGCAGCGAACCGAGCTCATGCGCGCAAAATCCTCGCAATAGCTTTCGATGGCGGCGCACAGGCCCAGGTTATCGAGCAGGCTGGGGCGCAAATCCTCGACGATGCGGCGCTTCAGTTCCACCGTTTCCAGCAGGGTCGCCTTGGCGCGGCGTAATTGCGCGGCCAGTTCAGGCTGCGTGTGCGCCAGCTGCTGCGTGACGGCGCCCAGGTCCATGCTGATCGACGTCAAATTGGCGCCCAGCTCATCGTGCAGCTCACGCGCCAGGCGCGCCTTCTCCACTTCATTGACGCTGATCAAATGGCGCGATAGCACGGATAACTGCTCGGTGCGCTTGCTGACCGTCGATTCCAGGGTGTCGTTGGCATTTTGCAGGGCATACTCGACGGCCGCGCGGTTCTGGAAGCTGCGCCGCACCAGCTGGTAAAACATGATCAGCACGAGGATGGCCAGGGCATTGATGCCAATGCCGAGCAGCACGGCTTTCTGGTACTCATGATAAAAGGCGGCGCTGCCGGACGACAGCGCTTCATTCTGTTCACGCGTCATGATCACCACCTGCAGGCGGATTTCGTCCATGGTGGCGCGGTCATCGGTCACACGCGAGATATTGACGATTTCAGCCAGCCCGCCCTGCTTGTAGACCTCGATCGATTCTTGCAGCATCGACATCTTGCGACGGATCAAGCTCTTTAATTGCGCCAGGTTTTTCAGCTGCGTGGGACTGCCCGCGAGCAAGGTTTGCAACTCGTTCAATTCGTTGTCGATTTCGGTGGTGGCTGTCTTCGACGGCCCCAGATACGTTTCGGAGCCGGAAATGAAATAGCCGCGCAAGCTGCTTTCCGCATCCAGCACGAGCACGTTCAAGTACTGCAAGCGGTCCGCCACGCGGGCGCTCTGGCTAAGCAAGGCGTTGGTGCCCTTCAGCGACTGCAAGTTATGGTAGAGGCTGAAACCATTGAGCACAAGCAGCAAGGCGCAAGTGACGCACAGGATCGTCTTGTACAAGGGCAGGCGGTGATTCGGGGCCGGTTCAGCGGTGAAATACATCCTGATGTGCATCCTTAGCAAGGTTCGGCGCGGGAGAGAGCGCCGGCGCCGGCCAATTATAGTCCTCGCCACAGACTGCTGCACTGCACAAGTCGTGCTGGCTAGCGGGCTGAGCGATCATGTTTCCATGATCGCACCGCAGCGCTAGTCAAGCAAATTGTTTTTCATTGCGTAATAGGTCAAGTCGCTGTTCGATTGCAAGCCCATTTTTTCCATGATGCGCGTACGGTAAGTACTCACCGTCTTGATGCTCAGCGACAAGGCCACGCCGATATCGGACACGGTGGCGCCGCGCGCCAGGCGCAGGAAGACCTGGAACTCGCGGTCCGACAATTCCGTATGCAGGGCGGCATTCGTGTCGCGGTCGAACGACTGCGCCAGCAACTCGCCCACGGTGGAACTGACATAGCGACGCCCCTGGAATACTGTGCGCACGGCCGTCATCAGCTCATCGGCTTCGCATTCCTTGTTCAGATAGCCATTCGCGCCCATCTTGAACAGGTTCAGCGCGTATTGCTGCGCGGGATAGCCGCTGAGTATCAGCACGGGCAATTCCGGCTGACCCTGGCGGATCGTGCGCAAGGTATCGATGCCGCTCTGATCCGGCATGGCTATATCGAGCAGCAATACATCGCATATTTCGCGGCGGGCGATATCGAGCGCTTCACGCCCGGTACCGGCTTCCGCCACCACACTGAAATCGCTTGACGACGAAAAAATCTGCTTGAATCCAGCTCGTACTATTTGGTGATCATCACAAATGGCAACGCGTATCATTGTTTCCCCTTAAATTTTCCTGGCCTGGGAAAGACTACCGGAACCTGCACGCTGCTCCGGCTTAGCGTCACTAACAAAAACGCAACATTAACATTATATTCAAAATATGGCGCGCCGCAGGCTACCGGCAACGCCTGGGCAACGAGCCCATGCAATATGCTCATCCGGTATCGGACAACCAGACCTATATTGGTACAAATCTTATTTTAGCAAGTTTAAAATCGCAATTAATTCATTGCGTATCCACACGCGGTCCAGCGGTACTTCCTGCGGCACGACAGGCATGGCCGGCAGCACAGGCAATTCGTCGAGGACGGCATGCGATGCGCCACGGCTATCGAGCTTGTTGCGCGCGCCACTGATGGTAAAGCCCTGTTCATACAGCAATTCGCGGATACGGCGTATCAGCAGCACCTCATGGTGCTGATAATAACGGCGGTTGCCACGTCGTTTGACCGGCTTGAGCTGGGAAAACTCCTGCTCCCAGTAGCGCAGTACGTGCGGTTTGACGCCGCACAACTCGCTCACCTCGCCGATCGTGAAATAGCGTTTCGCCGGAATGGGCGGCAAGGCGATCAACTCGGTTTTACTGATGCGCTCGTTCATCGCCACTCACTCAGGCAGCACGTGCCAGCGGACTGGTCTCTTCGACCATGCTTTTCAGCTTCTGGCTCGCATGAAAAGTCACGACACGGCGCGCCGTGATGGGGATCTCTTCGCCCGTCTTCGGATTGCGGCCCGGCCGCTGCGGCTTGTCGCGCAACTGGAAATTGCCGAAGCCGGACAGCTTGACAGCCTCGCCACGCTCAAGCGCATTGCGGATCTCGTCGAAAAAGGTCTCGACCATATCCTTCGCTTCGCGCTTGTTCAGGCCCACTTGCTCGAACAACAGTTCGGCCAGTTCCGCCTTGGTCAAGGTGGGTAAATCTTTTTCCGCTTCCTGGCGCACCTTGGCAACCAGCATGGCCCGATGCAGATCGGCGGCCAGTGCGGATTGCAGTACGGCGGAATCAACGTCGCTGTTATTAATTTTCCTGCCCTGCCTTTTCTGTGCGCCCGAGCCCGCCACATGGCAAGCTCGTCTACGGTTGACGACGGAAAGGCCGTCACGCAAGGCGACGGCCAGTCCGGTATTACGAACGCAGTTTCGCGTCGTGGCCCTGCTTGGCCGCATCGATCAGGACAGCCATCAGGCCATCGACGACATCGTCTTGCAGGGTGTTTTGAGTATCTTGCAAGCTAATCCGGAAAGCAAGGCTTTTTTCATCCGTTTCCAGCCCTTTTCCACGATATTCATCAAATAAAACAATGGCTTGCACGATACGCGCTGCAGGGCTTGCCTTGGCGGCGGCATGGAAGCTGTCGAGCAGATCCTGCACCGCTACCGATTGCTTGACGACCACGGCCAGGTCGCGGCTGGCGCCAGGGAATTTCGAGATTTCCTGGTACACGGGCACGACTCTTTGCGTCAGTGCGGCGGCATCCACTTCGAACAGCACGGGCGCCAGCGGCAAGTCGTACTTTTGCATCCAGCGCGGGTGCAATTCGCCGATGAAACCGATGACCTTGCCATCGAGTTCCACGTTGGCCGAACGGCCCGGATGCAGGGCCGGGTGCTCCGCCTTGGTGAAACGCAAGACCAGCGGCGCGAACAGCGCTTCCAGGTCCGCCTTCACGTCGAAGAAGTCGACCGTGCGGGCTGGCTGACCCCACTGCTCGTCGGCTACCGCGCCGTAGGCCATGGCCGCCACACGCTTCGGCTGGGCGTAGCCAGCCACCGACAAGGGACCGTTTTCCACGCTGTCATCGCGCTGGTAGATGGCGCCCACTTCGAAGATGCGCACGCGGTTCGTCTTGCGGTTCAGGTTATAGCGCACATTGGCGATCAGGCTGCCGATCAGCGAGGAACGCATCACGCTCATCTGGCTGGCGATCGGGTTCTGCAATTTGATCGGATTGGTGTTGCCCGAGAAATCGCGCTCCCATGCCGTATCGACAAAGCTCATGTTGACCACTTCCTGGAAGCCCAGGTCAGCCAGCTCATGACGTACCGCAAACAGGGAACGGGTATTTTCTGGCGCAATCTGCATCACGTTCGCGGCCACGGGCGGCAGGGTCGGGATGTTTTCAAAGCCGTACACGCGCGCCACTTCCTCGATCAGGTCTTCCTCGATCTCGATGTCGAAACGGTAGCTGGGCGAGGTCACGGAAAACACGCCGTCCGCCAGGGTGAATGGCAGGGCCAGACGCGTGAAGATATCGGCGATCAGCTCATCGTTGAGCGGCACGCCGATGACTTTTTGCGCGCGCGCCGTGCGCATCGATACAGGCTGGCGCTGCGGCAAGTTCACCACGTGGTCGTCGACGGGGCCGACGGTGGTTGCCGGCGTACCGCAGATTTCCACGATCAGGGCCGTGATGCGCTCGATGTGCTCGACGGTGGTGGCGAAATCGACGCCGCGCTCGAAGCGGTGCGCCGCATCGGTCGAGAAATTCAAACGGCGCGCGCGGCCTTGAATGGCGTTCGGCCACCAGAATGCCGCTTCCAGGTAGATGCTGTCCGTATCGTCCGACACCGAGCTGGCGTCGCCGCCCATGATGCCGGCCAGCGATTCAATTTCCTGCTCATCGGCGATGACGCCGAGCCATTCGTCGACGGCGATGGTGTTGCCATTCAACAGCTTGACGGATTCGCCCGCCTTGCCCCAACGCACATCGAGGCTGCCGTGGATCTTCGCCAGGTCAAACACGTGGCTGGGACGACCCAGTTCCAGCATGACATAGTTGGAAATGTCGACCAGGGCCGACAGCGGACGCTGGCCACTGCGCTCGAGGCGCTGCTTCATCCAGTCCGGCGTGGCGGCACGGGCGTTCAAGCCGCGGATGACGCGGCCCGTGAAACGGCCGCACAGGTCCGGCGCGCTGACTTTGACGGGCAGGATTTCGTCGCTGGAAACCGGCACGGTGCGGAACTGCGGCACATTCAGGGTCACACCCGTGAGGGCCGACACTTCGCGCGCCACGCCCAGCACGGACAGGCAGTCCGCCTTGTTCGGCGTCAACTTGATGGTGAATTTCAAGTCGTTCAAAGCAAAGTAATCGCGGAAATTCTGGCCGATCGGCGCGTCGTCCGGCAATTCCATCAAGCCGGTGTTTTCTTCCGACAATTTCAGTTCGCGCGCGGAGCACAGCATGCCTTGCGACTCGACGCCGCGCAGCTGGCCCACCTTGATTTCAAACGGCTTGCCATCGGCGCCAGGCGGCAGCACGGCGCCCGCCATCGCGCAGACGACTTTCAAGCCCGGGCGCACATTCGGCGCGCCGCAGACGATGTTGAGCATGGTGCCCGTGCCGACATCGACCTGGCACACATTCAGGCGGTCCGCATTCGGATGTTTTTCCATCTCCAGGACCAGACCCACCACCACGTTCGAGAACGGCGGGGCGACGGGATCGACGTCCTCGACTTCGAGACCGGACATGGTCAGCAGATGGGCCAGTTCGTCCGAAGTCATCTTCGGATCGACCATGGTACGGAGCCAGTTTTCGGAAAATTGCATAATCAAGCCTTCAAAGGGTCAAAGCTCACAGCGCGAGCGCACAGGCGCTCAAGCGCCATGAATCAAACGGAACAATGCTTAGTTGAACTGCTTCAGGAAACGCAAGTCGCCTTCATAAAACAGGCGCAGGTCGTTGATGCCATAGCGCAGCATCGTCAAGCGTTCCAGGCCGGAGCCGAAAGCAAAACCGATGAATTTCTCGGGATCGAGGCCAAAGTTCTTCACTACGCTCGGATGCACCTGGCCAGCGCCCGACACTTCCAGCCAGCGGCCCTTCAAGGGACCCGAGCCGAAGGCGATGTCGATCTCGGCCGACGGTTCCGTAAATGGGAAGTACGACGGACGGAAGCGCACTTGCAGGTCGTCCGTCTCGAAGAAGGCCTTGACGAAATTCAGGTACACGCCCTTCAGGTCGGCAAAGCTGATGTCTTCGGCGATCCACAGGCCTTCGACCTGGTGAAACATCGGCGAATGGGTGGCATCGCTGTCAACGCGGTAGGTGCGGCCCGGCGCGATGACCTTGATCGGCGGCGTATGCGTGCGCGCATAGCGCACCTGCATCGGGCTCGTATGCGTGCGCAGCAGCAAGGGCTTGCCATCGGTGTCGTTGCCATCGATGTAGAAGGTGTCTTGCATGGAACGGGCTGGATGGTTTTCCGGGCTGTTCAGCGCCGTGAAGTTGGTCCAGTCGTTCTCGATTTCGGGGCCGTCGGCCACGTCGAAGCCGATCGAGCGGAAGATTTCCTCGACCCGCTCCCACGTGCGCATCACGGGATGGATGCCGCCGGGCATGCGGCCACGGCCTGGCAGGGTCACGTCGATCGCTTCGGCGTTCAGGCGGCCTTGCATTTGGGCATCGGCCAGCGCATCACGGCGCGCCGTCAGCGCGTCTTCGATCTGCACTTTGACGGCATTGATCAGGGCGCCCTGCGCCTTGCGCGCGTCCGGGTCCAGCTTGCCCAGGCCCTTCATCATTTCGGTAATCTGGCCAGTCTTGCCCAGGTAGCGGGCTTTGGCGTTTTCAAGTGCGGCAGCGTCTGCGGCGGCGATAAAGTCAGCCTGGGCCGAGACGACGAGTTCTTCTAGGGAGTTCATGCGGCATTTCCTGTTTTGGACATCAATTCTGGACTCGGTTATCTAAAATCCAACAATCAAAAACGGAAACGGGGCATAAGGTGTTAAAACCCCTGCCCCGCTCTTTATGACGCCACCCTACGGATGACGTCGTGCAATGACCGATGCTTACGCAGCGATTTTTGCTTTAACTGCGTTGACAATCGCAGCGAATGCTGGCTTGTCCATCACAGCCATATCGGCCAGGACTTTACGGTCCAGTTCGATATTTGCTTTTTTCAAGCCGTTCATGAATACGCTGTACGTTACGCCATGCTCACGGGAAGCGGCGTTGATACGGGCGATCCACAGGCGGCGGAAAACGCGTTTCTTGTTGCGGCGATCGCGGTAAGCGTATTGGCCAGCGCGCATAACTGCTTGCTTGGCAACACGGTATACACGGCTGCGGCGACCACGGTAGCCTTTAGCTTGTACAAGAATCTTTTTATGACGGGCACGAGCTGTAACCCCACGTTTTACTCTAGGCATAGTAACTCCTTATATTGAGTGTGAGATTAAGCAGTCGGCATCATGCGGTAGACGGATTTCACGTCAGACGCAGCGACATTGGTGGTACCGCGCAGAGCGCGTTTCAGCTTGGTGGTTTTCTTGGTCAAGATGTGGCGTTTGAACGCATGACCACATTTAACAGTACCACCCGGGCGCACGCGAAAACGTTTTTTCGCAGAGCTTTTGGTCTTCATTTTAGGCATAGCAATCTGTCCTCTTACGGACAGCTCCATTTATAACAGGATTGCAGGTGGCAACACGACGCTGCGCTTAGATGCCTGCTTTCACATGCTGTGCAGCGGATGCGAGTCCGCTACAGTTCGCGCGGCCCGGACATTGCTGTCAGGGCCGCGCAAATTCTGCCTGGAATCGGGTGCCGCACCAAGACTGGCGCAAATCACGTCGACTCACAGTAAAACGCTATTGTAGCTTACTTCTTCTTCTTAGGCGAAAGAACCATGATCATTTGGCGGCCTTCCATCTTCGGGAACTGCTCGACCTGGCCATACGGCTCCAGATCGGCTTTCAGACGTTCCAGCATGCGGAAGCCAATATCCTGATGCGCCATCTCACGACCACGGAAACGCAGCGTGATCTTGGTTTTATCACCTTCATCAAGGAACTTGATGAGATTACGCAACTTGATATTGTAGTCACCATCATCAGTCCCCGGACGGAATTTGACTTCCTTCACGAGGATGATCTTTTGCTTCAATTTGGCTTCGTGAGCTTTCTTTTGCTCCGAATACTTAAATTTGCCGTAGTCCATCAAACGGCAAACCGGTGGCTGCGCGGTAGGCGCAATTTCCACCAGGTCGACGTTTGCCTCTTCCGCCAGGCGGAAGGCTTCAGCCAAACTTACGATACCGAGTGGCTCGTTATCGACCCCGCTTAAACGCATTTCAGGGGCAGTGATTTCGCCATTGATGCGATGTGACTTGTCAGTAGCTATTGTAATTTCCTTTAAAAATCTTGTAAGACGGTCGTGCAGCGAGTTTCCTCGTCAGGCCTTGGTGTCGACTTCATGTTTGAGTCGCTCAATCAGGGCATCGACGGACATAACGCCCAGATCGATATTGCCCCGCGCCCGCACGGCCACTGTATTTGCATCCCGCTCTTTGTCGCCAATTACTAAGATGTAAGGCAATTTTTGTACGGAATGTTCACGTATTTTATAGGTAATCTTCTCGTTACGCAAATCAGCCTGCACGCGCAGCCCCGCTTTGCGCAGTTTTGTTGTAACTTCCTGTACATAGTCGGCTTGAGCGTCGGAAATATTCAACACCGACACTTGCACCGGCGACAACCACAACGGCATGGCGCCCGCATAGTGTTCGATCAGGATGCCGATGAAACGTTCCAGCGAACCGACGATCGCACGGTGCAGCATGATCGGCACCTGACGCGTATTGTCCACGGCCACGTATTCGGCGCCCAGGCGACCCGGCATCGACGGATCGATCTGCACGGTGCCCACTTGCCATGCGCGACCCAGACTGTCTTTCAGATGGTATTCGATCTTCGGACCATAAAAAGCGCCCTCGCCCGGCAATTCCGTCCATTCCACGCCACAGGCGCGCAGGGCCGAACGCAGGGATTCCTCGGCAAAATCCCACGACTCTTCCGTGCCGATGCGGTTATCGGGACGCAAGGCCAGCTTCACGTCGATATTCGTAAAACCGAAAGCCGTGTACACATCCATCGCCTGCTGGTGGAACGCCGTCACTTCGCCGGCGATCTGCTCTTCCAGGCAGAAGATGTGGCCGTCATCCTGCGTAAAGCCGCGCACACGCATCATGCCGTGCAAGGCGCCCGATGGCTCGTTGCGGTGGCATTGGCCGAATTCGCCGTAGCGCAATGGCAGGTCGCGGTAGCTGCGCATGCCATTGTTGAAAATCTGGATGTGGCCGGGGCAATTCATTGGCTTCAGCGCATAGGCGCGGTTTTCCGATTCCGTGATGAACATATTTTCACGGTAATTATCCCAGTGACCGGTTTTTTCCCACAGGCCACGGTCGAGAATTTGCGGCGCCTTGACTTCCTGGTAGCCGTTGACCTGGTACACATTGCGCATGTATTGCTCGACTTGCTGCCAGATCGACCAGCCTTTCGGATGCCAGAAGATCAGGCCCGGCGCTTCTTCCTGGAAATGGAAGAAGTCGAGTTGCTTGCCCAGCTTGCGGTGATCGCGCTTTTCCGCCTCTTCCAGGTTGTGCAGATACAGCTCCTGATCTTCCTTCTTGGCCCAGGCCGTGCCATAGATACGCTGCAGCATCTCGTTTTTCGAGTCGCCGCGCCAGTAGGCGCCGGCCAGCTTCATCAGCTTGAAGACTTTCAGCTTGCCCGTCGATGGCACGTGCGGACCACGGCACAAGTCAGTGAACTTGCCTTCGGAATACAGCGACACTTCCTGGTCGGCCGGGATCGAGCCAATCAGCTCAGCCTTGTAGGCTTCGCCGATGCCCTTGAAGTATTCGATGGCTTCATCGCGGGCGACGACCTTGCGCGTGACTTGCTCATCTTTCTTGGCCAGTTCCGCCATTTTCTTTTCGATCGCGACCAGATCTTCCGGCGTGAACGGGCGCTTGTAGGCGAAGTCGTAGTAAAAGCCGTTGTCGATCACGGGACCGATGGTCACTTGCGCGTCCGGGAACAGTTCCTTGACGGCATACGCCAGCAAGTGGGCCGTCGAGTGGCGGATCACCTCCAGGCCATCGGCATCCTTGTCCGTGACAATCGCCAGTTCGGCGTCTTGCTCGATCAGATAGGAGGTGTCGACCAGCTTGCCGTCGACCTTGCCGGCCAGGGCAGCCTTGGCCAGGCCGGCACCAATATTGGCCGCAACCTGGGCCACGGTGACCGGGCCGTCGAATTGACGGGCGGAACCATCGGGAAGTCGGATTGTAAGCATATTGATCTCCATATCGGCGCTGGCGCCAGGTAAAACTGCGATGTGATGGGTAAAATACTGAAAGGAAAACGCAGACGCAAAAAAACGCGGACTAGCCGCGTTTTTCACTTTCTTGAGACAAAGGAAACCCGTTCGACTAGCGTCACTCCCAAAGCTTGGTAGTAGTTCGCGGTGTCATAACCGGTTTTACCTTTCTCTCTAACTGCATTCTGGTGGGCGGTGAGGAATTCGAATCCCCGACCCCTTGGATGTCGACCAAGTATTCTAACCAGCTGAACTAACCGCCCGTAAAACTTTTTTGATCATTGCATTTCAAATGACCGCTTGCGGCTTGCGCCAGCTTAAAAACTATCTACTGCAAAATTCTGGTGGGCGGTGAGGAATTCGAATCCCCGACCCCTTGGATGTCGACCAAGTATTCTAACCAGCTGAACTAACCGCCCCGAAGACCAGCATTATAGAGAGGCTTTCCCAGAATGACAAGGGCTGTTTTACAGGAAACTTTAATCTGTTTTTCATCCGCTTCCCGGGCGTCAGCCCTCTTTATAGAGAGTCGGCCCGGCACACGCGGAATGCCGCTAGAATCGCGGCATGAACTCCACTATATTAGCCTGGCTGAAAACCCTGAGCCGCATCTGCGGTTTTGAAACGGCCGACTCCTTCCCGCCCAATCACCCATACGCGCGCACGCGCTGGGAAGCCGCGTATTTCGATATCGCCTCCGACGTGAAGCCCGACGAGATCGAGCGGCGCATCTGCGCGGCCATCGCCAACACGCCGAGCGTCTTCGCCTATATCACCAATCCCACGCCGCGCATGCAGCGCGCGCTGCTGAACGTGATCCACGACCGGCTGCGGCGCCAGCCCGGCGCGGGCGCCACCGACCTGGTCTTGTTACTGATCCATGCCTACGCCAGCGACCACATCACGGAAGCCGTGCCCGGCCTGCGCGCCCTGATCTTCAACACGGCACATGAAGACACGAATCTGCGCGTGCATGCGATCCTGGAATTGCTGGTGGGCACGCCACGGGGACTCGACGTGATCGATATGTAATGATCGAGATGTAGCCGTCACGCATGATTGGCGGGAACATAGCGTGCCCGCCAGCGCATGAACGGCGTTTCCACCAATGCATATAAAAGCCAGCCCGTGGCAATGCTGAGAATAATCATCACGAGGATCGCCGGCAGGCTGTCCGGCCCGTAACCGATATCCTGCAAGAGCGGGCGCAGCAGGATGCACAGTTGCTTGTGCAGCAAATAAATCGCATACGACCACAGGGCCAGGCTGGCCGCGCCCGGCACGCGCAGTTGATATAGCGCACTGCCGGGACTCAGCGCGGCGATCAGCAGCAAAGTAAAACTGGCAGCCAGGGCCGGATAGCCGAGCACGGTCACCCAATAACCATAGTGATCGGTGAGAAACACGTAAAACATCAGCGCCGTGCCAGCGATTCCCGCCAGCAAGATGCGGTTACCGTATGACGTGAGGCGCGTCCAGGCAATGGGGTGGTAATTCTTCAGCAGCGCCAGCGCCACGCCCGCCACCAGTTCGTCGAAGCGGCACCAAGACGCATAGTAAATGTATTTGTAATAGCCGAGCCCGCCGCGCGGCACTTGCACATATTCATCCCACAAATACGCGCGCAGCAGCATGCCGACGATCAAGCTGGCGGCCACGGCCAGCCACGCCCACAGCAGCGATCTGCGGCAGGCCGCGACAGCCAAGGCCACGGCCGGCAGCAGCACATAGAACTGCTCTTCCACGCACAGCGACCACGCATGCGAGAACGCCGTGCCCGGCGTCAGATTGATGTTTTGCGTAAACGTCAGGAATTTCCACAGGGGAAGCAGCGCACTCTCGCCGCGAAACGCGGGCCACAGATAGTACAGCGCCAGCACGGCATAGAAACTGGGCAAGGTGCGCAGGAAGCGCCGCGCATAGAAGCGGGACAAGGAAAATCCGTGCGCGCTACGCAGGGCCGCAAAGATCTGGTTGCCGATCAGATAGCCGCTGAGGGCAAAGAACAGGTCCACACCGACCCAGCCGATTTCGCCCCAGAAACCAAACGCCCCGCCCTCGCTGACGAACAGCACATAATGATTCATGAAGACGAGCACGATGGCCAGCGCGCGCAAAGTATCGAGGCCATACAGGCGGGAAGAAGATGAAGAAGACGGCATGGGATCGGCAAGGAAAAACAACGGTGGCGCCGATCATGCCACGCCGCACCTTGCCATGGCCAACTTTTTGCAGGCGTGCACGGCGAATCCCGCTAAAATATGCCGACCCCGCTTTCCCTTCCCGCAACAGCATAGGATATGTCCAGCATGAGCAGCGCACTCCACTTCAAATCCATCAACTACACGGGCCAGGGCAGCGGCCCGCGCCTGATCGTCACGGGCGCCGTGCACGGCAATGAAACCTGCGGCACCAAGGGCATCCACCGCGTGATGGCTGAACTCGACAGCGGCGCCCTCTCCATCGTGGCCGGCAGCGTCACCTTCGTGCCCATCACCAATCCCCTGGCCTACGCCAAGGGCGTGCGCAGCGGCGACCGCAACCTGAACCGCAACCTGTTCCCGAACGACCATCCACAGGATTTCGAAGACCGCATCGCCAACTGGCTGTGCCCCTTGCTGGGCCAGCACGACGTGCTGCTGGACTTGCATTCGTTCAATGCCGACAGTCAGCCCTTCGTCATGGTCGGGCCGCGCAACAATGATGGCCCGCTGCAACCATTCCAGCACGAAGACAAGGAACGCGCGCTGGCGCGCCGCCTGGGCGTACGCCGCTTCGTCGATGGCTGGCTGCATGCGTATGGCCAGGGCGTGCAGCGCCGCCTGGGCAATAGCGACCAGGTGGGCCTGGTCTTGCGCTATGGCGTGGGCACCACCGAATACATGCGCTCGACGGGCGGCTATGCGCTGACCCTGGAATGCGGCCAGCACGCGGACCCGGCCGCGCCGGATGTTGCCTACCGCGCCATCATGAACACGCTCGCCTTCCTCGGCTTTATCGGTGCGCCACAGCCTGAACCGATCGCCGACGCGGACATGGAAGCGCTGAACATGGTCGTCGTGCACGACAAGCTGCACGCGGACGACCGCTTCATCAAGACCTGGTCCAGCTTTGACAAGGTCAAACAGGGTGATCAAATTGGCGTGCGCGCGGACGGCACGCCCGTGACGGCCGAGTTCGACGCCTACATCCTCTTCCCTGACGTCAATGCGGCGGCCAATGCCGAGTGGTATTACCTGGCGCGGGTTGCCAGCAGCTTTTGATTAGTGGCCGACGGACTTTGAAAACAAATTGATCACTAACACGCCGGCAATGATCAGCCCCAGGCCGATCAAGGCCGGCGTATCGAGGCTTTGCTTGAACCAGAACCAGCCCACGGCGGAAATGAGCACGATGCCCACGCCGGACCAGATCGCATACACGATACCGGTAGGAATGACCTTCAAGGTCAGGGACAAGCACCAGAAGGCGATGCTGTAGCCAATCACGGTGATGACACTGGGCCACAAACGGCTGAAGCCCTCGGACGCCTTCAAGGCGCTGGTGGCGATGACTTCAGCGATGATGGCGATGGCCAGGTAGAAATACGTCATGGTGAGACTCATGCTGGCATCCTTTATTGAGGGCTGAGCAGTTTCAAGCCCAGGATACCGGACACGATCAATGCGATGCAGGCGATGCGCGCGGCGCTGGCCGGTTCGCCCAGCACCATGATGCCGAAGATGGCCGTGCCCACGGTGCCGATGCCCGTCCAGATCGCATACGCCGTGCCCAACGGCAAGGTGCGCAAGGCCAGGCCCAGCATCACCACGCTGCCCAGCATGGAAACAGCCGTCAGTACGGACGGCAGCAGGCGGGTAAACCCCGCGCTGTATTTGAGGCCGATGGCCCAGCCGATTTCCAGCAAACCGGCCAGTACCAGAATAATCCACGCCATGCACTTCTCCTGAGGCGGCAGGGTCGTCCCCGCCATACAGCCCCCACATCAAGCGGGGTCGTCCCCACAGGAGCAAAAGGAAAAGTATACCATCGGGTGCAAGCTCTTGCCGCCAGCACATTTTTTCCAGTGCTGTAGTCAAAAAATAGGCTGATGGCAGCATAATCGCTGCATCCACTCACTCTCGGGAACAATGATGCTGCTTCTGGCCCAAATCCTTACCGCCCTCATCCTGCTGCTGCACGTCTACATCGTGCTGCTGGAAACCGTGCTGTTCGATGCGCGCGGACGCAAGGTGTTTGGCCTGTCCAGGGAAAAAGCGGAGATCGTGCGTCCCGCCATGTCGAACCAGGGTTGCTACAACGGCTTTCTCGTCGCGGCGCTGGCGCTGGGCTTTTTTCACCCGGACGCGGCCATCGCCCATGCGTTCACCGTCTTCGGCCTGGCCTGCATCGCCGTGGCCGGCGTGTGGGGCGCAGTGACTGTCATGACGCGCATCCTCTACCTGCAAACGGTGCCCGCCGTCATCGCCCTGCTGCTGTTCCACTTCGCCTGATCCCTGCCGGGCGGCCCTGCTTGAAAAATCCACGCCGCCAGCAGGCTTTTTACTTATATCGTAAAATTACGATATTGAAATTCACAAAAGACGAACCATATATCGTCTACAGACGAACATCGATCAGGAGAAACACCATGGACATCGACGCCATCCACAAGGCGCTGGCCAATCCCGTGCGGCGACAGATCCTGCAATGGCTGAAGGAGCCGCAGCAGCATTTCGCCGAGCAAGAGCACCCACTCGACTTCGGCGTCTGTGCCGGACTGATCGACCGCAAGCTGGGTCTGTCGCAATCGACGGTCTCGGCCCACCTGGCCACCTTGCAAAAGGCCGATTTGATTTCAGCCAGGAAAGTTGGCCAATGGAGCTTTTTTAAACGCAACGAAGCCACCCTCCAGGCTTTTCTACAGCACATGCAGCAAGGTTTGTAACCGTAGCCCCATCCATATCGCCGCCCGCGGCACTCTCGACAGGAAAGATAGTAATCATGGCAACTTTATTTGACCCCATCACCATTGGCAGCCTGCAACTGAAAAACCGCATCATCATGGCGCCGCTGACGCGTTCGCGCGCCGGCAATCCGGGCCGCGTACCCAACGCCCTGATGGCCGAGTACTACACGCAGCGCGCTTCGGCCGGCATGATCATCTCGGAAGCGACGGCCGTCACGCCGCAAGGCGTGGGCTATGCCGACACGCCGGGCATCTGGTCCGAGGAACAGGTGGAAGGCTGGAAACACATCACCAAGGCCGTACATGACGCGGGCGGCCTGATCGTGCTGCAACTATGGCATGTGGGCCGCATTTCCGCGCCCGTCTTTCTCGATGGCGACCTGCCCGTGGCGCCCAGCGCCGTCAAGCCGGCCGGCCATGTCAGCCTGCTGCGCCCGAAACAGGAATTCATCACGCCGCGCGCGCTTGATACGGAAGAGATTCCCGGCATCGTGGCGGCTTACCGCCTGGGCGCCGAGAATGCGAAAAAAGCCGGTTTCGACGGCGTGGAAATCCACGGCGCGAATGGCTATTTGCTCGACCAGTTCCTGCAAGACAGCACTAACTTGCGCACCGACAACTATGGCGGCTCGATTGAAAACCGCGCCCGTTTGATGCTGGAAGTGACGGACGCCTGCATCGAAGTCTGGGGCGCGGACAAAGTGGGCATGCATCTGGCGCCGCGCCGCGACGCGCACGACATGGGTGACTCGGACCCGCGCGCCACCTTCGGCTATGTGGCACGCGAGCTGGGCAAGCGCGGCATCGCCTTCATTTGCGCGCGCGAAGCACTCGGTGACGACCGCCTGGGTCCGTACCTGAAACAGGAGTTCGGCGGCGTGTACATCGCCAACGAGAAAATGGACAAGGCGGCGGCCGAAGCCTTGCTGGCCAAGGGCGAAGCCGATGCCGTGGCCTTCGGCCTGTGGTTCATCGCCAACCCCGACCTGCCCATCCGCCTGCACAGCGACGCGCCCTTGAATCCGCTGAACCCGGACACGCTGTACGCACCGGACGCGGCCGGCTACACGGACTACCCGGCACTGGCGGCACAGGCTTGAACGGCGCTGCGGGCGACGGCTGCGGCAGGTCGTCGCTGTTGCCTGCCCTTCAGCGCCATCGGCGCCGCGCCGGCCGGGGCGGACGGCGCGCCTGCACGCTGCTGAAGACGCGGCGTATCACCTCGGCCGGCACCGCGTGCTCGCGCAAGTAGGCTGTCGCCACCGTCCGGCCCAGGGCGTGATGAAACGCCACGCCCCGTTCGACGAGCTCGGCCATCACTTTGTCCGTTCGGACATTCTCCCCAGCTAGTTCCCCGATACTGTTTTTCATGCCATGGCTCCCTGTCGGGTGGATCAATGCTGCATCAAGTTTTGACCACATTGTGTGCATTTAGTGCCCACCACCGTGGCAAAGCATCGTTAAAATAGCAGCAACAGCCGGCCCGACACCGCATGAATAGCGGCCCCGGCTGCTTGTCGCCACCGCCAGCCCCGTATAGAATGCCTGCGCAGAATTTTTGCTTCAAGGAAAATGGCCAGCAGCGCCATCCGATTAAAAACAGTGTCACTGAAGGGTATCAATGGACGATTTATTTGTACAGATGGGCGACTTGCCGACCTGGCACCAGCGCTGCGCCTTGCGCGTGCTGCGGCTGTTTGGCTGGCGCATGCGCTTCCGTCCCCTGCCGGGGCCGCGCGGCATCGTCGTCGTCTACCCGCACACGTCGAACTGGGATTTCATGGTGGGCCTGTTCGGCAAATGGGCGCTGTCGCTGCCGTTCCGCTGGCTGGCCAAGGATTCCCTGTTCCGCGGCCCGCTGGGCAAGGTGCTGCGCTACCTGGGCGGCGAACCCGTCGACCGCAGCACCACCAGCGGCACGATTCAACGCCAGGCCGAGCGCATGCTGGCCGCCGACTGGTACTGGCTGGCCATCACGCCGGAAGCGACACGCAGCTACCGTCCGAACTGGAAAAGCGGCTTTTATCACCTGGCCCTGGCTGCCAAGGTGCCGCTGTTGCTGGTGTATATCGACTACCCGAACAAGGTGCTGGGCGTCGTCGACCATATCTACTTGACGGGCGACAAGGAGGCCGACATGGCCGCCATCGCCGCCGTGTATGCGGGCCATCAGGGCTTGCACCCGGAAAAGGCAGCGCCCATCGTACTGTCCGACAAGCGCCCCGGCGCTTAATTTATTCCCATCAGCACCACGCCGGCGGCTGTCAAGGCCACGCCGGCCACGCGCAGCACGCGCCCGGCCAGCACCTGGCCGGCGAAACGTCCCGCACACAGCAGCATGGCCGAAGCGAGCAGGAAGCCACACGCGGCCGAGGCAGCCGGTAATTCCTGACCATGCGCATTGCCATGCGCCAGCGCAAACACCCCCACGAGCAGCATGCCGAGCCAGTTCGGCAAAGCCAGCGCCAGCGCGATGGCCAGCCCCACCAGCGCCACCGTGGCGGCGATGCCCGTTTCCAGACCGGGCACCGTCAAGCCCACCATGCCGGCCAGCGCGCCGAGCAGCATCATGCCGAGGAAAGTGGCGCTCTGGCCCAGGCCGCAGCGCTGCTGGCCGCCCCAGATGCCCACGCCCAGCATGGCCAGCAAATGGTCGATGCCCGTGAACGGATGGGCGAAACCGGCCAGAAAACCCACGCTGTCGCCATGGCCGGGGTGGGCCATGGCGGGCAGCGCCAGCAGGCACAGCGCCGCCACGGCGGTCGTTTTTGTCATCAGTCTTGCGCTCATTGCAGCTCCTTGCCTGGTTGATCGAGCAAACCTTGCTCGCGGATAAAATCGATGACCACCTGCACGCCGTCGCCGCTGCGCAGGTTGGTAAACACGAAGGGGCGCTCGCCGCGCATGCGCTTGGCATCCTGCGCCATCACGTCGAGATTGGCACCCACATACGGCGCCAGGTCCGTCTTGTTGATAATGAGCAAATCGGATCGCGTGATGCCGGGCCCGCCCTTGCGCGGGATTTTTTCGCCGCCCGCCACGTCGATCACGTAAATCGTCAGGTCCGACAATTCCGGACTGAAGGTGGCGGCCAGGTTATCACCGCCCGATTCGACCAGGATCAAGTCGAGATGCGGAAAATCTGCCTGCATGCGCGCGATCGCTTCCAGGTTGATCGATGCATCTTCGCGGATGGCCGTGTGCGGGCAGCCGCCCGTCTCCACGCCCATCAGGCGCTCGGCCGGCAAGGCATCGGCGCGCAGCAGGATTTCCATGTCTTCCTTGGTATAGATGTCGTTCGTGATGACGGCCATGTCGTAGCGCTCGCGCATGCCCTTGCACAGCATTTCGCACAGGGCCGTCTTGCCCGAACCGACCGGGCCGCCTATGCCCACGCGCAGGGGATTGGAGGTAATCGATGTCATGTTTGCTCTCTCATTGAATAGTTCAGGAACGGTACAGGCGGCTGTACTGCACTTCGTGCCGCATCGACAGCAGCGACAGGCCCGGCGCCCAGTTGCCCATGTCGTCGTCTTGCAAGGTTTGCGCCGTCAGCGCCGCCGCTTCCAGCTCCGGCCGCAGCGACAGCAACAAACGCTGGCCCGCCACCTGCCCCAGCGGCACGGATTTCACGCAGACGAGCACCTGGTTTTCCGCCCAGGCGAACAGCATGGCCAGCAGCGCCTCTTCGCGCGGAATCGCCAGCGCCGCCACGGCGCAGGCATAGGCCGTGGGCAGCACCACTTCCGGCTGGCCTTGCAGCATGTCGATCAGCACGCCGTCGGCCACGCCCAGCTCGGCCAGCAGGCGGGTCAAGGAATACCCCATCTGGATGGTTTCGGCGCGAAATTCCGCCGTGTCGCGCGAAGCGATGAAACGCTCGCTCCAGCGCTGCACGGCGCACAAATCCTGCTGCTCGAACGCCTGCATCAAGCGCCAGCACAGCGGCGCTTCCCAGCGCGCCACCACCAGCGCCAGATGCTGGGCGATCCACGCGCGCGCCGTGGCCGCGTCGTGCACCAGGTTTGACTCCAGCGCCGCTTCCAGCCCCTGCGAATAGCTGTAGGCGCCGATCGGCAAGGCCGGGCTGGCGAACTGCAGCAAATGCAGCAGGGCCGAGGCCTGCATCATGCAGTGTCACCAGGGCGGTGAATTTTCTGCCGCAGCGGCACGGGCGCCAGCAAGTGCTGGCCGTGGCCATCGTGGTGGCCATGGCCGCCGCCATACGCGCCCGCCTCCGGTTCGAACGGCGCGCTTTCTTCCGTCACAATCGCCTGCAAGCCTTGCAGCATCTCCTTTAAAACGGGGTCTTTGCGGATGCGCAAAAAGCCGTCGCCCACCTGCGCCTGCGTGTGGCGATTCCCCAGGTGGAAAGCGCAACGCAGCAGCGTGTGCGCGTCGGCGCAGCGCACCAGGTAAGTCGGTTCGCGCGCTGCGACGATCCGCACCACCAGCCCTTCCGGCCCCGTCATGCGCTCGCCGTCGCGCAGCACCGTGCCGCGCACGGTAAACACGGCCACCTCGTCGCCATTCGACAGCACGGCGCGCAGCCGGCATTTTTCGCGCTGGTCATAGGGCAACACAAGTTGGGCAAACGGCGTACGTTCATCGCCAGGTCCCAGTTTGGTATGCAAAGTCAGCATGCTTGTCTCCCGCTTAAAATAGAAAATAGCGCTGCGCCATCGGCAGCACGGCGGCGGCCTCGCACACCAGCAGCTGGCCGTCGGCGCGCACGGCGTAGGTTTCCGGGTCCACTTCCATGTGTGGCGTGGCGCTGTTATGGATCATGTCGTGCTTGCGCAAGCCGCGCATGTTTTTCACGGCGATGACGGATTTGTTCAGTTTCAGCTGGTGCCCGATATCGAGGTCATAGGCCGCCTGCGACACAAACGTGAACGACTTTTTCAGGCCGCCGCCGAAGGCGCCGAACATCATGCGGTAATGCACGGGCTGCGGCGTGGGAATCGAGGCATTCGGGTCGCCCATCTGCGCGGCGGCGATCATGCCGCCCTTTAAAATCATCGATGGCTTGACGCCGAAGAAGGCCGGCTTCCACAGCACGAGGTCGGCGATCTTGCCCGCCTCGATGGAACCGACCACGTGGGAAATCCCATGCGTGATGGCCGGGTTGATCGTGTACTTGGCGATATAGCGCTTGGCGCGGAAATTGTCGCTGCGCGCCGTGTCGGGCGCCAGCGGCCCCCGCTGCACCTTCATCTTGTGCGCCGTCTGCCAGGTGCGCATGATCACTTCGCCGACACGCCCCATGGCTTGCGAGTCGGACGACATCATCGAAATGGCGCCGATATCGTGCAAGATATCTTCCGCAGCGATGGTCTCGCGGCGGATGCGCGACTCGGCAAAGGCCACGTCTTCGGCAATCGCCGGGTCCAGGTGGTGGCATACCATCAGCATGTCCAGGTGCTCGTCGAGCGTATTGACGGTAAACGGGCGCGTCGGATTGGTCGACGACGGCAGCACGTTGGCCTGCCCCACGGCGGCGATGATGTCGGGCGCATGGCCGCCGCCCGCCCCTTCCGTGTGAAACGTGTGGATGGTGCGGTCCTTGAAGGCGGCCAGCGTGTGCTCCAGGAAGCCTCCCTCGTTGAGGGTATCGCTGTGCAGCGCCACCTGCACGTCCATGCGGTCCGCGACGGACAGGCAGTTGTCGATGGCGGCAGGCGTGCTGCCCCAGTCCTCGTGCAGTTTCAGGCCGATGGCACCCGCGCGCACCTGTTCTTCCAGCGGTAGCGGCAGGCTGACGTTACCTTTCCCCATGAAGCCCAGGTTCATCGGGAAGGCGTCGGCGGCCGCCAGCATGGCGTGCAAATGCCACGGCCCCGGCGTGCAGGTGGTGGCGGCCGTGCCCACGGCCGGTCCCGTGCCGCCGCCCAGCATGGTGGTCACGCCGCTCATCAACGCTTCCTCGATCTGCTGCGGGCAGATGAAGTGGATGTGCGTGTCGACGCCGCCGGCCGTGACGATCAGGCCTTCGCCCGCGATGATCTCGGTGGCGCCGCCGATGGGCAAGGTCACGCCGGGCTGGATGTCCGGGTTGCCCGCCTTGCCGATGCCGAAGATCAGGCCATTTTTCAAGCCGATATCGGCTTTCACGATGCCCCAGTGGTCAAGGATGACGGCATTCGTGATGACGGTATCCATTACCTCGGCCGCGCAGCGCTGCGACTGGCCCATGCCGTCGCGGATCACCTTGCCGCCGCCGAATTTCACTTCTTCGCCGTAGATCGCATAGTCATGCTCGATCTCGATGAACAATTCCGTGTCGGCCAGGCGGATGCGGTCGCCCTTGGTGGGGCCGAACATTTCGGCATATGCGCTGCGGGGAATGCTGGCCATCTCAATCCTTTCCCGGTGGAGTGTCTTGCAGGTCGCCCATCACTGCGCCATTGAAACCGTAGACCTTGCGTTCGCCCGCCAGCGCCACCAGTTCCACCGTGCGTTGCTGGCCCGGTTCGAAGCGCACGGCCGTGCCGGCCGTGATATTGAGGCGCATGCCGTAGGCGCGCCAGCGCTCGAAGGCCAGCGCCGGATTGACTTCAAAAAAGTGAAAGTGCGAGCCCACCTGGATCGGCCGGTCGCCCCGGTTGGCCACCACCACGGTAGCCGTGGCGCGGCCCGCATTGAGGCTGATTTCGCCTTCTTCCAATTTGTATTCACCTGGGGTCATGAGCGCCTCCTGTCAATGTCGCTTGTGTGCTTACGGTATCGGATGGTGTACGGTCACCAGCTTGCTGCCATCGGAGAAGGTCGCTTCCACCTGGATATCGGGGATCATCTCGGCGATGCCGTCCATGACGTCGGCGCGCGAGAGTATCTTGGTACCGTCCGACATCAGCTGCGCCACCGACTTGCCATCGCGCGCGCCCTCCATGATGGCGGCGCTGATCAAGGCAACCGCTTCCGGATAATTCAATTTCAAGCCGCGCGCCAGGCGCCGTTCGGCCAGCAGCGCGGCCGTAAAAATGAGCAGCTTGTCTTTTTCGCGGGGAGTCAGGTCCATGGGTTTCCTAGTTCAAGTGTTCCAGATGCGGGGCACGACGGCGTCGCGTCCCAGCATGGCGGGGCGCAGCAGCTGCCAGGCGGCCAGCATGATCCGGCGCGCCGCCTCGCTGTCGCCGCACAGCAGGCGCACTACCACCAGCGATTTCATGTGGGTGGCGCCAAACACGGCGCCGGCCGGTACGGCGATCTCGCGCACGGCCGCCAGTACGGATGGAGAAACGGGTGTGCCGACGGCGATCAGGGTGGCGCATACCGTGTGGCCGGCCAGTCCCAGGGGGCTGGCCATCAGGGCGCCGCCTCCCGCCAGCACGCCCTGCTCCCACCACAGCAGCTTGCCGCCACGGCGGATTTGCACCTGCTGGCTGATGCTGCCCGTGTTAAAAATTTCTCCCGAGGCGCTGCGCCCCAGGCAGACGATGTCGCAGCCGATGTAGCTGGCGCCGACCGCCAGTTCCACCTCGTGACGCAGGCGCACGCAAGCCTGGTCGAAGAAAATGCTTTCCTGCGGCAGCCACTCGATGGCGGCGCCGGCACCGGCACGCAGCGCAATGTGCTGGCCCGAGACATGGCCATTCGCGCGGTACCACTTGGCGGCGCCGGGAGAAGTAAGCAAGGCATGCGCGCCTGCGCCCACGGTGGCGTTGACGGCCAGCTGGTCGCCACCCACCACGCCGCCGGGCGGATGGATGATGATGGCGTGGCAGACGGCATCGCCTTCCGGGTACAGGGGTTTTTGCACGCGCAAAGGGCCGCTGTGCGTGCGCTCGACGAGGCGGCTGACGCCATCATGCAGTGCAAAGCCCAGACGCAAATGCGCCTGCCAGGCGCCGTGCGCGCTGGGCTGTGAAGGCATGACTGGATAGGTACTGTCTGGCATGCGGGGCAATCGCGTAAATAAGCGATTACCTAAGCAGGATATGTGCCAGCGTCAGGGGAAAGAAAAGTGAGCATCCTGCACCGCGCCGCTGCGGACGCACCGGCATGGTGCATCGGCCGCACCGCGGCGTGGATGCTCAGGCCACGGCCAGGGTGCGCCGTTCACGCAGCAAGGCCGTGAATGGCGCGGCAGCCAGGGGCCGGCTGAAATAATAACCCTGCATTTCGTCGCAGCCGTGTTCCGTCAGGAAGTCCACCTGTTCGCGCGTTTCCACGCCTTCGGCGATGACGCGCATGTCCAGGTTGTGTGCCAGCGAGATGACGGAACGGGCGATGGCCGCGTCGCTGCTGCTGGTGGTGACGTCGTCGACGAAGGATTTGTCGATCTTCAGCACGTCGATGGGAAAACGCTTCAGGTAGCCCAGGCTGGAATAGCCGGTGCCGAAGTCGTCGAGCGAAATGCCCACGCCGATATCCTTCAGGCGCGTCAGCGCCGCCACCGCCTTGTCCGGATCGCCCATCACCGTGCTTTCCGT
Source organism: Janthinobacterium sp. SUN073 (assembly GCF_030397665.1). Classification (GTDB taxonomy): domain Bacteria; phylum Pseudomonadota; class Gammaproteobacteria; order Burkholderiales; family Burkholderiaceae_D; genus Janthinobacterium. The sequence goes on from NZ_JAPUBT010000005.1 coordinate 248,992, forward strand.
GATCTCGATACCCAGGCAGGCGGGCGCGATGCCGTATTTACGCAATACCGCCTCGACGAAAGGCACCGTGCGATCCTGCGCGAACTGTTTACCAGACAGGTTGACGGCCACCTTGATGCTGCCCAGGCCTGCGTCGTGCCAGGCGCGGATTTGCGCGCAGACGCTTTCGAGCACCCATTCGCCGATGGCCGTGATCAAGCCGTACTCCTCGGCCAGCGCGATGAACAGGCCGGGCGGCACCTTGCCCAGCACCGGGTTATCCCAGCGCAGCAAGGCTTCCGCGCCCAGCATGGCGCCCGTGTGCAAGCACATTTGCGGCTGGTAATGCACGGTGAATTCATCGCGACCGATGGCGCCGCGCAACTGCTGCTGCATGGCCAGGCGAGCGCGGATATCGCTGCCCATGCGCTCCGTGAAGAAGGCGTAATGGTCGCGCCCCATTTCCTTGGCGCGCACCAGGGCCGTGTCGGCGTGGCGCAGCACGTCGTCGAGGCTGTCTCCATCGGCCGGGCACATGGCGATGCCGATGCTGGTGGTCAGCGCCAGGCGCTCGCCACCGACACTGAGCTCTTCGCGCAAGCCGGCCAGGATGGTTTGCGCCAGCGCCAGCGTGCGGCCCAACAGGGCATCGTCCTGCAGCAGGATCTGGAATTCGTCGCCGCCCTGGCGTACCACGGTGTCGCCCTCGCGCACGCAGCCGGACAGAAAACGCGCCACCACTTGCAGCGCCTTGTCGCCCACGGCCTGGCCGTGCGAATCGTTGATGTTCTTGAAGCGGTCCAGGTCCAGGCACATCAGCACCACTTGCTGGCTGTCGCGCAGGGCGTTGGCGCGCGCCTGTTCGAAACGCTCGCGCAGCAGCACGCGGTTCGGCAAGCCCGTCAGCGCGTCGTGGTAGGAGAGGAAGTCGATCAAGTGCTGCTCGGCCTTGCGTTCGCTGATATCGAGGAAGACGCCCACATAGTTTACGACGGTGCCGTCCGGGCCATGCACGGTGGACACGCTGAGCAAACAGGGATAGGTGTCGCCGCTCTTGCGCCGCGTCTGCACTTCGCCCGACCAGCAGCCGCTGCTGCGCAAGCCCTGACGCAAGGCCAGCAGCACCGCTTCGCCCGTGTATTCGGCGTGCAGGCGCATGATGTCCGTGCCCACCACTTCCTGCGCCGCGTAGCCGGTGATGCGTGTAAACGCGGGATTGGCGGTGACGATGACGCCGGCCGGATCGGTGATCAAAATGGCGTCCTGGGTGGCTTCGAAGACCTGGCCGGACAGGCGCAGCAATTCTTCGTTGGCGCGGCGAATCTGCACTTCGCGCGCCAGGGTGCTGGCCACCTGTTCCAGTTCGGCCGTGCGTTCGGCCACGCGCCGCTCCAGGTTGGCGCGCTCCTGCGCCAGCTGCAGCTGCGCCCGCGCCAGGCGCACGTGCGCATCGGTGCGGGCCAGGATTTCCTCGGCCTGGAAGGGCTTGGCGATGAAATCGACGGCGCCCAGCGCAAAGCCGCGCACCTTGTCGTCCGTATCGTACTGGGCCGACAGGAAAATCACCGGCACCTGGCGCAGGGACGGTATCTCCTTCAGGCGGCGGCAGACTTCAAAGCCGTCGAGGCCCGGCATGCGCACGTCGAGCAGGATCAGCTCCGGCGGGCGCGCCTGGGCCGTCCACAGGGCCAGTTCACCGTTCGGTGCCTGACGCACCGCATAGCCGGCGCCGCCCAGCAAGTCGCTCAACAACTTCAGCGAAGCCGGTGTATCTTCAACGATCAGTACTTCGCCCTTAGCATTCACTTCGGAAAAATCGCGGTGCATGTAGCAGTTCTCTCAGCTTTGGATGAGGCGCGGCGGTCGATTGCCACGCTGGACAAGACATTTCTTTTGCGATGAACTACGTACTATCATCATAATCTTTATTGCAATTTAGCACCATCCATCCACGGCACTTAGTCCGTCTTTTCATCGAATCCGATGTTGTCAGCCCACACTTTCATGTATGCGCCAGCGCGCCCTCGCTCTCCAGCAAGACGCACAACTGACGGTACTGGTGCTGCTCGAGCATGGCCTGCAGCGGCACCAGCAACGGTGCCGCTGCAGGCGACAGGGCCGCCAGCAGCTGCGCCACCCTGGCCAGGTTCAATTCGCGCAGCGCCACCAGCAAGGCGGCGCGCTCTGCCCCGGCCAGCAGCAGCAAGTCTTGCGCCTGCAGCGCCGGCGGCACAGCCGCCTGCGCCGGCATGGCCGGCGGCACGAGAGCCGGCACTGGCGCCTGTGCCGCCTGCGCGGGTATGCTGAAGCGGAAGGTGGCGCCCTGCCCCGGCATGGACTCCAGCGTCAGTTCGCCTTTCATCAACTGCACGAATTCGCGCGAGATGGCCAGGCCCAGGCCCGTGCCATCCTTCGGTCCCGCGCTGTCGGCCTGCACGAAGGGTTCGAAGATGCGCTGCTGGTCTTCCAGCGCGATGCCGATGCCCGTGTCGCTGACGGCGAACGACAGCATCCATTGATCGCCATCGCGCCGCTCGCCGCGCACGCGCAAGGTGACCTCGCCGCTGCCGGCGAACTTGACGGCATTCGACATCAGGTTCAACAGCACCTGGCGCAAGCGCGTCGCATCGAGCAGCACCGCCGCCGGCAGGTCCGCGCAATCGAGGCGCAGGGCCAGTCCCTGCTGCTCGGCGCGCATGTCCAGCATGTCCATCACTTCCTGCAACAGGGGCGCCAGCGCCACCACGGTCGCCTGAGCCTGCAAGCGCCCCGCCTCGCCCTTCGACAGTTCGAGGATTTCATTGATCAGGGTGAGCAAATGATTGCCGGAGCGGTGGATGATGGCCAGGTTGCGCTTTTCATCGTCCTGCATGTTGGGCGAGGCGGCCATCAGGCGCGAAAAGCCGATCACCGAATTCAAGGGCGTGCGCAGTTCATGGCTCATGTTCGCCAGGAAGGTGCTCTTGGCGCGGTTCGCCGCCTGCGCCTGACTGACGGCCACCGACAGGGCGTTCGTGCGCTCGGCCACCAGTTCTTCCAGGTGGTGGCGGTGGCGCAGCAGTTCCAGTTCGGCCTCGCGGTGCGCCGTGATGTCGTAGTTCGAGCCCACCAGGCGCATGGGCAAGCCCCGCCCGTCGCGGAAGATCACGGCATCGGCCTTGATGTAGCGGATGGCGCCATCGGGCCACAAGATGCGGTATTCGTGCGTGAACGCCTGGCCGGCGCCCAGCGCGGCGCGCAGGGCTTCCTTGGCCACCGGTACGTCGTCCGGCATCAGCGCCGCGCGCCAGATCGCCGCCGGCGACATGCTGCTGGCCGCGTCGGCCTTGAACTGCGCGTACATCTGCTCATCCCACTGCAAGGCGTCGCTGATGACGTTCCAGTCCCAGATGCCGATGCTGGCCGCGCCGGTGGCCATCTGCACGCGCTCTTCGCTGCGCTGCAGGGCGCGGTAGCGGCTGTCGAGCAGCGCCACCATGTCGCGGATGGAGCGGTACAGGGTACGCAGCTCGCCCAGGAACCACGCTTTCGGCGGCGTGCCGAAGGCTTCGCCCTGCCCCGCCTTGACGCCCGCCGCGTACTGGCCGATCACCTTCAGGGGCTTGAGCATCAGGCACCACATGAGCAGCCAGATGCTGGCCACCAGGATCACGTCGAGCGCCACGATCATCGCACCGATGCCCAGCGCGCGCTGCCGCAGCTCCGCGTCCAGCAGGGCCGGCGTCGCGTACACCGCAACGCTGCCGATGACTTGTCCGCCCACCGTCACGGGGCGCCGCTGCACCAGCCAGCCGGGTTCGGCGGACAGCGCGGAAAGGCTGTCGATGGCGCCGTCCGCAGTGCGGCGCAGGACCAGCGCCTCCTTGCCGATGCCCGGCGTGAGGGAGCTGGCCACCAGGTCGCGCTTGCCCAGCATGCTGCGCATGATGGCCTGCATCTGCTTTTCATCCAGGTTCCACAATGGCAGTTCGATGGCCACGGCCAGCTGGTCCGCGCTGACGGCCAGGCTGCGATGCAGGTGCTGCCAGCGCTGCTCGCGTTCGGACTGGTAAAACAGCACGGCAAACACCAGCAGCAGCACGGTGACGACAAAGGTCAGCGCCACGCTGACGGCCAGCACGATGGACACGCCGCCCAAACGGGCGCCTTTGGATGCGTTAAAAGTCATGCGTCTTCGCCCTGCGGTTCGCTGGCCAGCTGCGCCAGCAAGGCGCACAGCGGCTGGTACTGGTGCTGTTCCAGCATGGCGGCGATGTGCGCGGACAGCTGCGGCAGGCCGGTCGCCACGCCGGCCAGCACGATGGCGCTGCGCCGCAAATCGAGGGCTTGCACCGATTCGAGCAGCGCCTGCCGTTCGGCCGCGCCCAGCTGGCCCAGCGCCTGCGGCAAGTCAAAGGCCGCCGCCGGCACGCGCGGCGGCGCGCCGGCGGTGCGCTGAAAGCGCACGCCCAGTTGCTGCTCAAGCATGGCGAACAGGTGTTCCTGTTCGATCGGCTTGCGCAGGAAGCCGTCGGCGCCGGCCGCCAGCGCCTCCTGCTTTTCTTCTTCGAAGGCGGAGGCGGTCATGATCACCAGGCGCGGTTGCACCAGCGCCGGCTGCGCGCGCAGCCAGCGCGTCAGCGCCAGGCCATCCATGTCCGGCATGCGCCAGTCACTGAGCACCATGTCATAGCGCTGCGCCGTCAGCATGGCTTGCGCCTGCGTCCCGCCCGCCGCTTCCCGCAGCTGGAAGCCCAGCGGCGCCAGCAAGCCGGCCAGCAGCTTGCGGCAGTTGTCGTCATCGTCGACCAGCAGCACCATGCGCCCGCGCTGGCCCGGCGGCAGGCGCGCCACGCGGCCCGGTGCCAGCGCCGCGATGGCCGGCTGCTGCTGCACCGGCGCGCGCAGGTCGAAACGGAATACGGAGCCGGCCCCCAAGGTGGAGTCGACGCGCAGCTCGCCGCCCATCAGGCGCACGAATTCGCGCGAAATGGTCAGCCCCAGTCCCGTGCCGGCCTGCGCCACGGCGCTGTCGGCCTGCACGAACGGTTCAAAGATGCGCTCCAGGTCCGCTTGCGCGATGCCGCTGCCCGTATCGCGCACGGCGAAGGCCAGCGCCATCTGCCCACCTTCTGCCGCCTGGCACGCCAGCGACAAGGTCACGCTGCCCTGCTCGATGAACTTGAGCGCGTTCGACAGCAAATTGAGCAGCACCTGGCGCAGCTTCGCGCCATCGAGGCGCACCAGCGGCGGCACGCCGGAACGTTCGATCTGCAGCGCGATGCCCTGCTCGCTCGAGCGCATGCGCACCATCTCGAGCACCTCGTCGAGCAAACCATTCAAGTCCACGGGTCCCGTTTGCAGCTGCATGCGGCCCGCTTCGATTTTCGACAGTTCGAGGATGTCGTTGATCAAGGTTAACAAGTGGTGGCCGGCGCGGTTGATGATGGCCAGGTTATGCTTTTCTTCCTCGAACATGCTGCTCGAATCGGCCATCATCTGCGAAAAACCGATCACGGAATTCAAGGGCGTGCGCAATTCGTGGCTCATGTTGGCCAGGAAGACGCTTTTCGCGCGATTCGCCGATTCGGCCTCGGTGACGGCCACCGACAGGGCCGCCGTGCGCTGCTGCACCAGTTCTTCCAGGTGGTCGCGGTAGCCGAGCAATTCCTGCTCGCTGTGCTTGCGCTCGGAAATGTCGACGATGCCGCTGCGCACCAGGCGCCGGCCTTCCATGGGCAACTTGACCAGCCGCACCTCGCAGGGAAAAATGCTGCCGTCGGCACGCCGCACATTGCGTTCCACCAGGACAGGCTCGCCCAGCATGGCGCGGCGCAGATGCTCTTCCATCATCAGCCCCAGCGGCAAGCCATCGGGCTGCTTGCCGGTATACAGGTCGAACGGCCCGCGTGCCAGCAGCGCTGCGCGCGACAGGCCCAGCATGCGCTGCGCGCTGCCGTTGGCGTCGACGAAGCGGTCCAGGTCCAGGTCGTACACCAGGATAGCTTCCGGCGCATGCTCGACCAGGATGCGGAAGCGCTGCTCGCTCTCGCGCGCCTCGCTCTCGGCGCGCCGCAGGCGCCGCCGCTGCAGCAGCAAGGCGCTCAGCAAGCCGGCCATCACGATGAAAACGCCGCCCACCAGCAGCACGGCGACGCGGTGCTCGTGCCACAGTTGCGGCGGCCGGTTGAAGAACAGCGTGTGCGGCGGCAGGCGGCTGATGTCCGCATCCCAGCGCTGCAGCTGGTCCCAGTCATACATGGGCACCGGACGGGCCGGCGGCAGCAAGGCGCCCGGCGCGGCGGGCGCCTTGCCCGCCAGCACAGCCAGCGACATCTGCGCCACCTGCTGCGCGGCCCCTTCGATGTGCAGGATGGAGCCACCCAGGATGCCCTTGCCCACCGTCGCGTTGTACATGCCAAAGGTGGGCACATTGGCCAGCCGCGCCAGTTGCACGGAAAACGGCACGGGCGTGGCGATGATGCCGGCCACGTCGCGGTTGACATTGCCCGCCACCAGCACGCTATCGGCGGGCAAGTGCGCCACCGCCGCGCGCATCTGCTCCAGGGTCAGGTCATCGAGGTAGCGCATGGCCACCTTGCCCTGCCACGCCAGCGCCGCCTGCTGCATGCTGCGCTTCAAGGCCTGGTCGGCTTCGCTGGTGCCGACGGCCATGACGATGGTTTTGGTTTCCGGGAACAGCGCCATGGCTTGCGCCAGGGTGCCGGGAAAGTCGACATTCGCCTTTTGCTGCCAGATGGCAGCCGGACTGCCGGCAGGCAAGGCCAAGCCCGAGGTGTTAATCGCCAGCACGGGCACGCCGCGCGCCAGCGGCGCCAGGTCCGACAGCAAAAAATCGAGCGCGGGCTGCTGCATGGCGATGATCAGGTCGGCCTTGCGCCCCATCATCTGGGTGTATCTTAAAAGCAACAAATCACGCATTTCGTTGCGCAGCGCCGGGTCGCCCTGGGTATTCAGGTTCAGGTGCTCGACCATGATGTCTTCGCTGGCCAGGCCCGCGGCCACCATGGCGGCCACATAGGTGCGCGTGTACGATTCCACGCCGGCGCGGCCATAATCGTAAGCGTTGAGGAACAGCACGCGCTGCCCCTGGTGCGGCGGCGCGACGGCCGGCGCCGCTGCCGGCAAGGCGACGCAGGGCGCGGCGACGCACAACGCCAGCAGCAATGCGCGGCAGCAGCGGCGCACCGCTGCCCTGCCCTGCCCACCGCCCGGCACATCACGCATCATTCGCCATGCCCATGCTTACTCCCGCCTGTCACCATGTTTCACCCATGCGCTGGCTGATCAGCCACCGACACTTACAAAAACATGATAACGTCAACTGCAGGGGCAAGTCTATTCCTTAGGGCAATCTTTTGACAATCCACCCGCTCACCACACCCAGCATCGTTACGCGGCGGTGCCGCTGATACCGAATAATTCCAGCTTCAGTCCTTTTATGCCGGACGGCACATAAATCGCAATCGCCTGGGCTTTGATCATGCTGTCATAAATACTGCCCTTGTTCTCGATCGAAAAGTAATACGTATTGGGCCGCACCGGCACTTCAGCGGGAACCTGGGCCATATGACGCAACTCGGCACCCGGAAGTGCCCGGCCCAGTAATAGCTCGATATTGTCCGGAGATGAAATCTTGAACTGCAACGGCACCGTGGCGACCAGTTCCAGCGCCGGCATATCGGCGTTTACCGCAAGACAGAGTTCGGTCTGACGGTCAATCCGCTTGGCATCGAGCAAGCCGTGATAGTGGGTGTTTTGTTGCGCGTCGTTCGATAGCGCGATCGGGAAGTAGCGCGACAGAAGCACCGTATCGATCAGGTCGCGAATGATGCCATCGAGCTTGCCGAAACCGGGAGCCGCATCATCGTGAGAATAGGCCGGCAAATCGCTCAGTGTGTATTTTTTCGAAAACGTCATCAAGCCACCGGCCAATGCCATCAATTTTTCAAACAAATACACGGGATGGTGGCGCCGGTAACTGGCGCAATGACTGAGCGTGGCGCTGGCCGTGCTCAAGGTATTGAGCATCCAGAACGAGGAAACATCGCCGCCATGAAATTCCACCGTATGGTTACCGGGCTGGCGGTGGCGGCTGTACAACGCTTCAATTTTCGCGCCCATGCGGTCGATCAGCGACTCGAGCATTTTCTGCAGCGTAGACTCGGCGCTGATGGTCAGGCCAGGTGGAATGAAGGAAGTATCGACTTCGAAGCCGCCGTTGCCGGCACGGTACAGACGAATCACCGGGATGGCAAAGTAATCATTCAGGGGGTCCAGTTGCGACAGCAGGTACACGCGTTTTTTCAGGTAAGCCACCTCGATGCTGACTGCTTCGCTGTACAGATCCGGAGTCTCGATATCGGCCTGGACATAGCGCGCGCCTGCGGAGCTCACATTGCCGCCATGTGCCTGCAGCGCCGGTAGCGCGGCATAAAAAGTAAAACTATGTTCGCTGGAAGGCAGCTTGGACAGATCCACAGCACCGGGCAATACATCGCCAAGCGGCGCCTCAAACAGCTCTCCATCCTGAAAGACAAGCGACATGGCATCCGCCCGCAGGCTATTGTTGGCCAGTGCATCCGCATTCCAGCTGACGCCATGCACGCCCCATAAATGGGGATTAATCAACGAGGCCAGACGCTGCAGGCGCGCTTCATGGTAGCGGTCCAGTTGCTGGAATTGCTGGGGGCCGATGGCCAGGCCTTCGGACCAAAGTAATTTGGATGGCAATGTCATTGCGTTCTCCATGTTGACCGTTGGAATCTTGCTGCCTTGCCAGTCTGATGTTGTTAGCCTGGAAGCCCTTGATGTTGCGCAGCAACCTGTTCAATTACTTGCGCAAACGCAATTTACCGTTGAGAAAACGCTCGGATACTGGCCATTCCACCGCAAAGACACAGGAAAAAAGAGATGGAGGATTTGCTGCCGTATTTCGAACGCGAGCTGGTGATGCTGCGGCGGCATTGCCGGGAGTTTGCCGAGCGCTATCCGAGAATCGCCGGCAAATTGCACATGTCCGGCGAGTCTTGCGAAGATCCGCACGTCGAACACCTGATCGAATCGGTGGCCATGCTGGCGGCGCGCATCTCAAAACGGCTCGATGACGACTATCCGCAATTTACCGAAGCCTTGTTCGAAGCCCTGTTCCCGCATTATCTGCGGCCCTTTCCATCGTGCACGATCGTGCACCAGCCCGCCCCGGCGGCCGGAGCGGGCCTATTGCACCTGCCGGCCGGCAGTGAAATGGATGCAACGCCCGTGCGCGGCGTGCGCTGCCGCTTCAAGACGGTCTACGACCTGACGACAGGAGCATCGGCACTGGAAAGCGCGGCTTTCGACGCCATGATCAAGGCACCGCCAGGCGTACGCCTGCCAGCATCAGCGACTTCCTCGCTGAACATCGGCATCCGGCATCTCGACGCGGCACCCGCATCGCTGCGCGTTTTCATCGATGGCGAAGCGTCTTTTTCCGCCGCATTGCGCGATGCCTTGTTCATGCATACAGTCTGCGCTTTCGTGTCGATCGACGCGCTGCAATGGATGGCCTTGCCCGCCGTGCCTGTGACGCCCGTCGGCTTCGCCGACACGGATGGCTTGATACCTTTCGGTGCGCGTTCGCAGCCCGCCTACCGCGTGCTGAGCGAGTATTTTGCGTATCCGGAAAAATTCAATTTCTTTGATATCGATATCGCTGCGCTGAGTGCGGCCCTGCCGCCTGCTTGCCGGCGCTTTACCCTGCATCTGTGCATGGCCGGATTGCGGCCCGATTCCGCTACGGCGCGCATGTTGTCCAGCATTTCCAGCGAAAATTTGAGGCTGGGCTGCAGTCCGGCGGTCAATCTCTTCCGCCAGGAAGGCGTGCCGATTTCCGTCACCCGGCAAAAAACCGACTACTCCGTGCTGGCCCATGCTACCCATGCGCATGGCTATGAAGTCGTCTCCGTCGATGCGGTGCGTTTGCTGCGCCAACGGGGAGGCGAAAGCACGCTGAGCGAATTTCGCCCCCTGTACAGCCTGCGCCATGGCGAGGGCACGGCGCAACAAGACCATTACTGGGTCATGCGCCACGATACGGCTTTGGCCATCAAAAGTCCTGGTCATGAAAAGAAAATCACGCTGGTCGATAGCGACTTCAATCCCTTGATCCATGAAAAGGCCAGCTTGTCGCTGTCGCTGACGTGCAGCAACCGCGATCTCCCGCTGTCGCTCAAATACGGCCAGCCGCAAGGAGACTTGCAACCGTGCGGCGGCGGCCCCATGCTGCACATGCTGCGACGCCCCAGCCAGCCGCGCCGCTTTTCGCCTGGCGCGGGCCTGCACTGGCGCCTGATTTCGCACCTGGCGCTGAATCATCACGCGCTGGTCCAGGAGGGGCTGCCGGCGCTGCGCGAAATGCTCACGCTGTATGACTTGTCCCAATCGGCAAGCTCGCAACGCCAGATCGGCGGCATCGCCGCGCTGGCGCACTCGCCGACCACGACATGGCTGCGGCACAAGCGCGGCACCTCGCTGGCACATGGCGTGGAGGTGCGCATCACGCTGGACGAGGAAGCGTTCGTCGGCAGCGGCATGCACTTGTTTGTGCAAGTGATCGATCACTTCCTTGGGCTGTACGTGCAAATCAACAGTTTCATCGAACTGGTGGTGCTGTCACTGCAAAGCGGAGAGGAGCTGATCCGATGCAAACCAAGAAGCGGACTGCAGAATCTGGTGTGATGCGCCACTTGATGGCCGAGCCATACCGCTACCAGTTCATCCAGGCGGTGCGTATTCTGCTGTGCTGGCTACGTCAGCAGAACGTATCCCATGTGCAAGCTTTCAGCCAGGTATTGCGCTTCAAAAACAGCTTGTCCTTGAGTTTCCCCGCCAGTGAAATCGAACAGCTCTCGCTTGACGAGAATGAACAACTGGTCCTGATACCGACGTTCATGCGTTTTCTGGGCGTTGGCGGCACCTTGCCCTTGCATCACTCGGAACGCATCGCCGCCTACCGCTTGTCGAGCAAGGATGCCGGCGTCTCGGCCTTCCTCGATATCTTTTCGCACCGCATGGTCGCGCTGTATTACCAGGCGTGGGAAAAGTATCGGCTGGAATCGACGCTGCAGACCCAGGCAAAAGATGCACAACTGCCTTTGCTGCTGGCACTGGGCGGCGTGCGGCGCACTGCGCTGCCGCCGAGGGCCGAACCGGATGCCGTGACGCAGGACGTCGCGGCCTGGTACGCGGGTCTGCTGCGCTGCCGTCCCGTCTCCGCGCAAGCGATGGGCCGCGTGCTGGCCGAATACTGCGGCGTCCCCGTCACCCTGCAACCATTTGTCGGTGGCTGGGACTATCTGGAAAAAAACCGGCGCAGCCTGTTAGGCAGTGTCAATTTTACGCTGGCGCGCGGCGCAACGCTGGGCCTGCGGCTGTGGCGCCAGGACAGGCGCATCTGCCTGCATCTCGGCCCGCTGGATCCCGCCAGCCTGCAACGCTTTTTGCCGCGCAGCGCAGGTGCGGCGGCACTGGCAAAAATGCTGACGCTGTTTGGCGTGCCGGACTTGCAATATGAAGTGCGGCTGATATTGAGTCCGCCATGCATTACCCCCCTGCTCCTGAGCGCCAACCCGTCAGAAAGACGGCGCCTTGGCTGGACGACGTTCTTGCAAACAGCACAAGGCAAGGCAGGCGGCGCCGAAGTACGTTATTTGCTGCAACTGGCTTGAGCAGTCATCCCTGGAAAGCGAGGCAAGCATGAAACATGCGGGACGCGGCGTCATCCGGCTCGGAGACGCAACCGATCATGGCGGCAAGGTCACCAGCGCATCATCCGGCACCACCGTGATGGGGAAGACGGCGGCGCTGGCCGATGACACAACCTTCTGCCCCAAGTGCAAGGGCAACTTTCCCATCACGCCGGACGGCGCCGGCGCAAAACACATGGGCAAGCCGTATGCCTATGACGGCGATGCCACCGCCTGCGGCGCCCACCTGATCACATCGCTATAACGGAGGCAGGCCATGCATGCAAGCATCCAGGCGGCACTATCGGCCTTCGACCTCGCCGCGCAAGAGCGGCGCTTGCTGAAGATCGAGTTCCCCCATGAAGATGGGCCGGCCGGCGCCATCCTGCTGGTCAATTCGCTCACTGCCAGGGAAGAGGTATCGCGCGACTTCCGTTTCGAAGCCGAATTGCTGTCCGATGACGCGCACATCGCACTCAAGGCCATGATGGGCCGCATGGTGACCATTTCCATGCTGCGCGACGATGGCACGCTGCGCCACTTTAACGGCTATGTGGGCGAGTTTTGCCTGCTGCGCGCCGATGGCGGCTTTGCATGGTACCGCATGGTGCTGCAACCGTGGCTGGCCTTTGCCCGGCTGCGTCAGGACAATGTGTCCTTTCATGGCCAAAGCGTGATGCAGCTGACCGAGACGACCTTTGCCCACTACGGGCAGCGCGACTGGAAAACCAGCATCCATGGCGACGATCCGCAGCTCACCTGCGCCAATCAGCACAATGAAACCGACTACAACCACCTGCACCGGCGCTGGGAGGCGCTGGGCTGGCATTACTGGTACGAACACCGCGCCGATGGGCATACGCTGTGGCTCGCAGACAACAGCACCCTGGCGGACATGATCGCCACGGTAGCCGGCGACGGTGCCATGCGTTTCCACTCCGAATCGGGTTCCATGGAAGACGATGGTCTGCAACAGTGGCAAGCCGTGCGCCGGATCGGCTCCGGGCAGCTGACCTTGGCCAGTTTCGACTATAAAAATCCGCAGCCACGCCTTGCCAGCGGCTACTCCCTGAATCGCCAGGGTGATGTATTTGCCCACGAACTGTACGAAAACACGGGCGCCTATGGCTACAAGAATGTCGATGATGGGGAATCGCTGGCACAACGCCGCATGGAAGAAAGCGACCATCTGCGCCAGTATTTCGAGGCGGCCGGCAATCATCGTGGCGCACAGCCCGGCCTTTGTTTCCGCCTCGATGGGCATTTCAGCGCCGAGGAAAAACACTACCAGCCTGGCCAGGAACGCCCTGACAGTATTGCCGAACGCGACTACCTGATCCTGTCAGTGCTGCATAGCGCCAGCAATAATTATCAGGTTGGCCCGAACGCCCCCTCCCACTATGTCAACAATATGATGTGCGTGCGCCGGGACATCCGCTGGCGGCCGGGCCGTGGCTACAACAGCACGCCATGCATCGTTGCCGGCGTGCAGACGGCGCTGGTGGTCGGGCCGGCCGGGGAGGAAGTCCATACCGATGCCCTGGGACGCATCCGCCTGCAATTTCACTGGGACCGCCTGGGTACATTCGATGAACGCAGCTCGCCATGGATAAGAGTCATGATGCCGATGGCGGGGCCGCAAATGGGACAAATCGCCTTGCCCCGTGTAGGCCAGGAAGTCGTCGTGCAATTCCAGGACGGCAATATCGACCATCCCATCGTCATCGGCGTGGTCTACAACAGCGCCAATCCGCCGCCATGGCAATTGCCACAGCAGCGTGCCCTGTCCGGCTTGCGCAGCCGCGAACTGGGCGCCCGCGGCGCCAACCATCTCGTGCTCGACGACACCAAGGGCGCGATCCAGGCACAGCTGCGCAGCGAGCACCAGGATAGCCGTCTGTCATTGGGCAACATCACCCGCATCGACGACAACGCCGGACGCAAGGAAGCGCGCGGCGTCGGCTTTGAATTGGCCAGCAACGCCTGGGGCGCCCTGCGCGCAGCCAAAGGCATGCTGATCACCACAGAAACATCAACAGGAACGGGATCAGTCAAACAGCTCGACGAAGCACAAGCCCGCCTGGCGCAGGCACGCCAACTGCAGCAAGGCTTGGCCGGCATGGCTGTCGACGCGGGTGCGCAAGACAGCGCCGCACAACAGGGCGCCGTGGCCGATTCCATCCAGCGGCAAAACGCCGCCATCAAAGGCGCCGGCGACGATTTCCCGGAACTGTCCGAGCCACATTTGCTGCTGGCCAGCCCGGCCGGCATCGAACTGAGCACGGCCCAGTCCGTCCACCTGGCCGCCAGCGAGCATGTGGCGCTCAGCAGCAGCAAGCATATTTCACTCGCCAGCGGCGACAGCATGTTTGCCAGCATCGCCAGGAGCTTCAGCCTGTTCGTGCACAAGGCCGGCATGAAACTGATCGCCGCCAGCGGCAAGGTGTCCATCGAAGCGCACAGCGACGAGGTGGAAATCCTCGCCCGGAAAGTGCTGTCGCTGATCAGCGAAGCGGACTGGGTCAACATCAAGGGCAAGAAAGGCATACGCCTGCACGGCGCCAACCACATGCTGGAAATCAGCGACAAGGTGCAGTTCTTCACTTCATCCCCCGTGCTCTTCAACGGCAACCTGGAAACCCTGGCGCCGAAGAGCGTGTCGCAGGAATTTAATGAGAGGCCAGTAGCGCGTTTTGATCAGGCCGTTCGACTGCTGCAAGTCGATGGCACACCAGCTCCCGATATAGCTTTTGAGTTAATACGCGAAGATGGCCACAGAATCAGTGAAAAGAGTAGCAGTGACGGGCTCACCCCAGTACAGAAAGGAGACGGCATGGATAGCTACACCATACGCTATAAGGGAGAACTTCCATGAGTGACGATACGGATCTGAATGAACACGGCAATCACCAAGGCGAATTTCGGCAGACTGTTGGCGGATGGGCTGAGTACACCGTCAGTATGACTGAAATAAACGACACGATTCGTCATGACGTAACCATTCCTCCTGGGAAAATAATTCCTATCATCTTTTTACCAGGCGTGATGGGTAGTAATTTACGCATGAGCAAGGTACGCCAGAAAGAGCTGGACAAAAGCGATAACATCACCTGGAGGCCAGATGACATGATGAGCGTGGCCGGAAAATGGAGTGTCGTAGAAGGTTATGGCATCGGTGGATGGTATAAAAATGCATCACCGAGAGATCGACAGATGGCCCTCGATCCAAATGAAACCGAGGTCGAATATTATATTTACAGCACAAATCAAGGAAGATTTGAACCAAGTGGCAACATCACAGGACTTTCCGATTTTCGTCACACCAACATTCCACATGATTTTGCTGGAGTGCCGCCATTGATTGCCATTAGTCCAAGAAAAATAAAAGAGAATGCAAAGTACAATATTCCAGGAATAGTAGATACCTCCTTACCCCCAGCCTTGCGTGAAACACCGGCACAAATTGCACGTTGGCGCGGCTGGAGCGAGATACTTTTTATTGGGGCTTATGGTGAAATGCTAAAGACTGCGGAATTTTTCATGAATAACATTATCAAAGACAAAAATATTCTCCCCCATTGGCAGATAAGAGATATTCACTCTAAGAAAAATCAAGGTCCATATCCTGAAATTTCAAAATTAGTGCTACAAGCACCCAGCGCCTTCGGTGCCACATCCGGTACTGCAATTACCGAGGCTGATCTAAAAAAAATATCTCCATGCTGGTATCCTGTTCACGCCATGGGCTACAACTTCTTGCAGAGCAATGCTACCTCTGCTGGCGTCATCGCTGAGCGGATACGTGGACTTGTCAAAGGCTATGTGGGCTGCGGATTCAAATGCGAAGAGGTCATTCTCGTCACACATAGCATGGGAGGTTTGCTTGCCCGCACCTTAATGCATCCAAGTTATGGAAATCTTGTTAACGACAAGGAAGTAAAAGTACTTGGCGTCTATCATAACGTCATGCCGTCGATAGGTGCCGCAAGCGCCTATAAACGTATGCGCTTCGGTTTTCTGGAAAAATCTGGCCCATTCAATAAAAAAACGGCACAAGTTCTGGGAATTGACGGAGAGCATGCAACTGCAATGGTAGCAAATGCTCCAGCTGCATTGGAAATGATGCCAGGCGTTGCCTACGGAGCGAATTGGCTTAAAGTCGTGGACGACAAAGATCGAATTTTATGGAGCTGGCCGCAAGAAGGCCAGAACGCACTCGATAGCATTTATCTACGACCAAGCAATAATTGGTGGCGCCTTATTAATCCAATGTGGGTAAATCCAGCGAACATTTCCAATGAAAAAGGTGGCGGACTAAAAAATGTAACCCAGCGAATAAAAGATGCTTTTGCATTTTCACAGTCCATCGAAAAATACTTCCACAAACAAACATACGCTAGTTACTGTGAATCAAAAGACTACCTATCTTATGGCGAGGTAATCTTCAAAGTTACTAACGGTATGGGTGGTGGACTGACAGATTTTTTTAAGAAATTTACTGCTCCTCATGCAGAGAAATGGAAACTAACCAACGATGATGCAAAAGGAACCCTAACCGTTCAAGCAGGGTCACACATACTAAAACTCAAGTTGCAGCCTGCAAAAGAACTTGGAGATGAAACAGTTCCAGCAATCCGGTCTGCCCGCCATATTACAGGAAATATTTTTCGTCATGGATTAGCAGATGGTGGCGGCTATGAACACCAAAATAGTTACTTGAACAAAAACGTGCTCGCATCTATGCTTTACTCCATAATTCAAATTGCAAAATTAGCAAATTGGGATAAAAAATGAAACCAGTTTTTATTAAATATATTTTAATAATTTTCATATTTTCCCCGATAATTTCCTGCACAAAAAATTCTATGATCAAGGAGGAAATCGTGTCTGAAAAAACGAAATTGAATGGGCGATTAGAAAAAATGTTTTCAGAAACTAAATTATTATGTTTCGGCCGCTACGCCTTGAAAGTTCCAGTCGAATCAAAACTTATTATTGGAACCAATACTATTGATGTTGAAAAAATAACACCAGATAATTTACATTATAAAATAAAAAAAGACATAGAAGAAATTTTTAAAAAAAATAAAAGCGCAGAAATAACATACAACCTTGAAGGGCCAATTAAAAATAGTTGGCAATTACGCTATTACAACAGTATTCATGCAAAGGAAATGAAATTTCTATTTTTTAAAACTTATATTACAAAAGGAGATTTTACATTTATTGCTGGAGATGCTGTAGATGTGGATATCGGTGAACGAGAAGAAGAAATTTCTCGTCGACAACTGCTTCTCGCAAAAAACATACGGTTGCGTGATACGGAGGAAATTCCTTCAGATCCTGGCGTTTGCTTCGAACATGGCTTCCTGGCAGAAAGTTTATATAAAGAGCAAGAGATTGATAACGTCGGAATTCATTTTCCAAGTATTCCTGATGTGACTTTTTCGGTGAGTTCCAACAAGGATGCATACGGCGATTACTCTTCAGAAGAATTTGAGAAGCGCCTGCGTGGCGAATTATCCTTGCTCAACCGCATACAGAGTGCAAAAGACATACAGGGAGCGACTTATCCCAAGCGGAACTTGTTACGCGAAGGGAAGCGGGACGTTCAGCATTGGAAGGGGGAAGAGTCACTCATCCTGCGCCCTGATGGAGTACATGATTTTGAATGGGCATTGGTAGGCAAACCGAAAGACATCGCAAATCCATCTGTGCTGGAAGTCAAGATGTACACCAAAGTCGCCCACAACATGGTCGGCGCCGCCGAAGCCGCGTCGCTGACGGACGAAGAGGCCATCGCCTTGTGGGACAAGCTGCTGTCCGGCTTGAAGTTCCGGGTGAAAGTGCCGGGTGCGCCGCCGGGTTCGTACTACATCGATCCGGACAAGCCGGCGCAGTGACAGCATGATCCTTTTGCCTGGAAGCGTCCATGCCCATCACCCTGCGCCACGCCCTGCCCCTTGACATCGACGCCCTGTGGGCCTTGCGCACGGTGGCCGTGCGCGTCGGTTGTGCCGCCCACTATGCGCCGGAACAGATCGCCGTATGGGCGGCATCGTGGCGATGCAGGGCGAGACCATTGCCGGCTACGCCATGCTGGACCTGGACAAGCAGGAAGTCGATGCCGTATTCGTCGATCCGGCCCGTGCGGGCCTGGGCATCGGCAAGCGCTTGCTGGCGGCGCTGGAGCTGTTGGCGCGCGGGCGCGGCATAGTCCGCCTGCAGCTGTCCGCGTCGTTCAACGCCGTGCCGTTTTACCGTGCCGCCGGTTTTGTTGCCATGCGCGGGCAAGCGTATGCGCACCCCAGCGGCATCAGCCTGGCCAGCGTGGCGATGGAAAAGGCGCTGGCTTGGCGGTCCGCCATAGGCTAGAGCGCCCGCGCCCGGTGCTGGAAGGTATAGCGCGCCAGCGCGGCCTGGAATGCCGTCGTGTCGCCTGCGGCGCTCCATTCGATGACGGTGCCGTGCCGCTCATCGGGGTGCGCTTCCAGCGTCAGCAGCTCAAGCTGCAAGGCGCTGGCCTCCGCTTGCACGACGGACAGGATTTCGCGCCGCAGCAAGTCGGGCTTGAAGATTTTCCCCACCGTCGTGGTCGGCAATGCCGCCATGATATGGATAGCTTTCGGCAATGCGGCCCGTTCCGGTATGTGCTCGAGCGCAAATTGCTGCAGCTGCTCCGGCGTGGCCGTCGCGCCCGGGTGCAGCTGGACATACGCGACGGGCAGCTCGCCCGCATAGGCATCGGGCCGTCCCACGGCGGCGGCCAGCGCCACCGCCGGATGGCGGCACAGCGGCTCTTCGATCCACTTCGGATCGATATTGTGGCCGCCGCGGATGATCAATTCCTTGGTCCGGCCCGCAAGCCAGACATGGCCGTCCGCTTCCATGCGGCCCAGGTCGCCCGTATTGAACCAGTCCTGCTGGCTGCCCTCCCCATCCGGACAGGCTACCCAGATGCCCCGGTTATGCACGGGATCGAGGTAGCCCTTGAACAGATTCGGCCCCCGGATCAGCAAGGCCCCTACTTCGTCATCCACCGCGTCGCGCACGTGGGCGCCGTGCGCATCGAGGATAGCGATGCGCACGCCTTGCCACGGCAGGCGCAAGCCGATCGAGCCATAGCGGTAATCGCCGCCCGGGATGTTCAGGGTCGATACGCAGCCGCCTTCCGTCAAGCCGTAGCCTTCGCCGATGCGGATGCCGAAGGTATCCATGAAGCGCTTGAACAGTTCCTGCGGCATGGGTGCCGCGCCGCAGATGCCGAGCTTGACGCAGGACAGGTCCAGTCCCGCGCTGGGCGCCTGCAGCAGCGCCGCATAAATCGTCGGCACGCCCGAAAACGCCACCACCCGGTGGTGGGCGACGATTTCCCAGAACAGGGAAATGAGCTGCGGCGCACGGTAGCCTTGCGGCGTGGCCAGCAGCACATGGCCGCCGTGGCTCCAGCTCGACAAGCCCGTCACCAGCTGCGCATTCACGTGAAACAGGGGCAAGCCGCAAAACATGGTGTCGCCCGGGCCCATCAGCGCATCGCCGATCACGGCCGTCACCTGCAGCGCATTGGCCACTTCCGTCAGATGGGTGCGCACGGCGATCTTTGGCATGCCGGTCGTGCCGCCCGTGCAAAAGTAGGAAGCGACATCGTCCAGTGCCGGCGCGGCGAAATCGAGCTGCTGCGCGCTTTCGCGCATCAGCAGGCTGTGGAAATCGTGCACGGGCAAGTCGACCTGCTGCGGTGCGGCCTCGCCTGCGCCCTGCGCCGCCGTCCCATAGTGTTCGGTCGACACGGCCACGATGGCTTGCAGGCTGGCGATACCGGCAACGGCTTGCGCCACCTTGTCCCACAGTTCCTGGCCGCTGGCGGGCGCCACGGTGACCACCAGCCGCGGCTGCGCGGCTTGCAGCAATTGCCCGATGGTGCCGGCTTCCAGCATGGGATTGATCGCCATCACGATGCCGGCCGTTTCGCCGCCCCATATCGTCCAGTGGGTTTCCGGCAGGTTCGGCAGGATAAAGGCGACCAGCTCGCCCCGCTCCAGGCCCAGCTTGCGGAACATATTCGCCGCGCGCGTGATCTGCCCCAGATTCTCGGCATGGCTCCAGACATGGGCATGCGCATAGTCTTGTGCGCGCATGAAAAAGGACAGCGCCGGCGCATCGGGCGCAAGCGCCGCGCCCCGCCGCAGCAAGTCGTAGGTATTGGCGACGCCATCGAGCGGCAAATCGCTGGCCGCTTCAAGGGCCAGCAAGTCGCCGACGCTGGCGAGGGATGTCAAGGAAGTCAAGGAGGTCAGTATTGGGGCAGGCATCGAAGTTGGCATATTGAGTCCGTTACAAGGTAGGCTGAACAGCTGTCAGCGGGGAGCATACCGCAATGCCGGCGCGCCTGGCCAGCGCAGCGTCGGCCATGCGTGCGCGCACATGGCCGTAGCCGCGTATGCCCTCGGGCCAGGAAGCCAGTTCCAGCATCTGCCCGCCGCTATCCTTGCCTTGCGCGATGCGCGCCAAGTCGTCTTCATACAGGCTGCGGATGCGCCGGTTCAAGGCCGCTTCCGCGCCGCGCGCAAACGGGTCGAGCTTCCCGCCGCGCAGGAAACGCAGGCTGGCCAGCAGCCGGAAGGCCGGCAACACCCAGGCGCCCACGGCCGTCTTGCGCGCCTGTCCCGTGGCCGCATCGGTCTTGCCGAACGGCCCGCCCGCCAGGTGGAAGCGGATCCGGAAGTCGCCCTCGAAGCTGCCGGCCAGCGACTGGCGGAACTCCTTGCGGCTGTACAATCGCGCCACCTCGAATTCATCCTTGACGGCCAGCACGCGGAAATACTGCGTGGCGGCCTGGCGCAGGATCTTTTCCGACGCCGCGTCCTGGCCCAGCGCCGCGCGCATGCCCCGCATCCGCTCGCGGTAGAGCGCGGCCAGCCCGGCATCCTGGTATACCTGCAACCTGGCGCAACGGTCTTCGATCAGCGCCGGCAAGCTCAGCTGCTGCGCCCGCGCGAAATGCACTTGCTGGGCCGGCAGCACTTGCCGCCGCACGGCGGCCGGGTCGTGGATCAGCCAGCGGCCCACGTCGAACGCGCGCAAGTTGGCCTTGACGGCCACGCCGTTCAGCTCTATCGCCCGGCGCATCGCGTCCAGCTTCACGGGCAGCAAACCCTGTTGCCAGGCACAGCCCAGCAGCAGCATGTTCGACAGGATGGCGTCCCCCAGCAACGCTTGCGCCAGCGCCGAGGCATCGACGAAATGCGCACGCTCGCCCAGCACGCTGCGCATGCCTTGCGCCAGGCTGTCCGCATCGGCGGACCAGTCGGGCTGGCGCGTAAAATCGCTGGTCGGCACCACTTCCGTATTCACGATGGCCCTGGCCAGGCCCGGACGCAGGCGCGACATGGCCTCGGCACCGGCCGCCACGATCAGGTCGCAACCCAGCAACACATCGGCTTCGTGCTCGCCGATGCGCGCCGCATGCAGTTCGCTGGCGGTGGGCGCCAGGCGGATATGCGACGCCACCGCGCCATACTTCTGCGAAATGCCCGTCAAGTCCAGCGAACTGCCCGCCTTGCCATCGAGGTGCGCCGCCATCGTCAGCACGGCGCCGATGGTCACCACGCCCGTGCCGCCGATACCGGCGACGAGCAGCGATACCGGCTCAAAACGGTCGGCGATGACGGGGCTGGGCAGCGGCGGAATCGTCAGCGCCGCCGCGCCGGCCGCCTTGCGCAAGGTCGCGCCGTGCAAGGTGACGAAGCTGGGGCAAAAACCCTGCACACACGACAGATCCTTGTTGCACGACGATTGATTGATCTTGCGCTTGCGTCCCAGCGGCGTGTCCAGCGGTTCGATCGCCAGGCAGCCCGACTGTTCGCCGCAGTCGCCGCAGCCTTCGCACACTTCCGGGTCGATATAGGTGCGCACCTGAGGATCGGGCAGCTGGCCGCGCTTGCGCAGGCGGCGCTTTTCCGTGGCGCAGGCCTGGTCGTAGATCAGCACGGACAAGCCGGGATAGGCGCGCAGTTCCTGCTGCACGCGCTCCATCGCCGTGCGGTCCCAGATGGGCACGTTCAGCGCCTGGCGGCGTTGCGCATACGCGGCCACGTCGTCCGTGACGATGACGATCTTGCGCACGCCTTCGGCCTGCAGCTGCGCCACCGCCTTGTCGACGCTGATGTCACCATCGATGGGCTGGCCTCCCGTCATCGAAACGAAGCCGTTGAACAGCAATTTGTAGGTCATCCGCAAATTGGCCGCCACGGCCTGCCGGATGGCCAGGTAGCCGGAGTGGAAGTAGGTGCCGTCGCCCATGTTGGCAAACACGTGTTCCTCGTCCGTAAACGGCGCCTGCCCCATCCACATCACGCCCTCGCCGCCCATGTGCGATACCGTATTGGTTTTCAGGGGGTCGTTCAGCATGGCGATGGTATGGCAGCCGATGCCCGCCAGCGCCCGGCTTTCCTGCGGCAGCCGGGTTGAAATATTGTGCGGACAGCCGGCGCAAAAACTCGGCTTGCGCAGCGGTACGGCGCCAGCTGGCGCCTGGCAGGCGGGCGCGCTCTCTTCCACCACGGCCATCCCCAGCAGTTTCGCGATGGCGGCGCCGATCTGCGCCGTGTTGAGTTCGTAGCAGATGGGCAGCTCCGGCCGTCCCCGCAAGCTCGACCATTCCGGCGCGCCGTCGAATTTCCCCCGCACCACGGGCGGCGGCGACAGGCGCGCGTCGAACAGGATCGATTTGAGCTGGGCTTCGAGCAGCGGGCGCTTTTCCTCGACCACCAGTATCGTTTCCAGCCCCTGCGCAAAGTCGCGCACGATCTGGTCTTCCAGCGGCCACACCATGCCGATCTTCAGCAGGCGCAGGCGCTGCCCGGCCGGCCCGTCGGCGGTGACGCCCAGGCGCTTGAGCGCCTGCATGGTATCGGCATACGACTTGCCGGCCGTGATGATGCCCACGCGCGCCTGCGGCGCCGGCCACACGAGCCGGTTCAGGCCGGCGATCCGGGCAAACGCCACGGCAGCCGGCAGCTTGTGCACGTACAGCCGCTCTTCCGCCGCGGGCGCCATTTCGAACTTGCGGATGTGCAGGGAAGCGCCTGGCGGGGCCGGCGCGGGCTGGGGCAGCGGCGCCAGCTGACCCACCGCCACTTCCGCCGCCGACTCCACGACATCGGTCACCAGCTTGATGCCCACCCAGCAGCCCGTCTGCCGCGACATCTCGATGCCGCGCAGGCTGAAATCGAGGATATCCTGCACATTCGCCGGGTACAGCACGGGAATGCCGGCCGCGATCAGCGCAAAGTCAGACTGGTGCGCCGTGGTGGACGACTTCGCGCTGTGGTCGTCGCCCGCCAGCACCAGCACACCGCCCAGCGGCGAGGTGCCGGCCAGGTTGCCATGCTTGAGCGGATCGCCGGCGCGGTCCACGCCGGGGCTCTTGCCATACCAGATGCCGAACACGCCATCGACCCTGGCGCCGGGAAAACTGCCGACGAACTGGCTGCCCCAGACGGCAGTGGCGGCCAGGTCCTCATTCACGCCGGGCTGGAAGTGGATGTTCGCCGCCTTCAGGACGGGCGCGACGCGCCACAATTCCATGTCGAAGCGGCCCAGCGGCGAGCCGCGGTAGCCGGAGATGAAGCCGGCCGTGTTCTTGCCCAGGGCGGCGTCGAGCCGGCGCTGGTCCAGCGCAATGCGCACCAGCGCCTGGTTGCCGGTCAGATAGACTTGCCCCTTTTCCAGCAGGAAGCGGTCATCGAGGGACGTGGGCTGGGCCTCGGCTAGTGGTGTGATGCGAGCGTTCATGGGGTCAGGATTTCCAAGGTGATCAATGGGTGGTCAATAGGGGTACTCAATAGCCATGGCTGTATTGCAGGCCGATGATTTGCTGGCGCGTGCCGATGCTTTCCCGCCCGGACGAGCCCATGGCGGCGGCCAGCGCGGAGGGGCCGCTGCGCGTGTCCTGCGGCGCATACAGGTAATACGCGGACCACTGCGCGCCGCCGCCCGCATAGCCGGCGCCCAGCGTGTAATGGCGGCGGAACGTGGATGGCGAATTGATGTTGGCCGAAGTGCTGGCGCTGGCAAACGCGGCCGTGTTATACGACAGGCCCGCCGACAGGTGCAGGCGCGGCGTGGCCTGGAAGCGCATGCCGCCCTTCCAGACATCCATGTTCTGCCAGCCGTTGCCGGCGCCGCCCGCGCTGCCGAACGGATTGCCGCCATCGAAAGGCCGGTTCGCCAGCGCCGCCACGCCCTGGTAATTGATGCGCTGGTAGTCGAGCAGCAGCGACAGCTGCGGCGTGGCCGCCAGCGACAGGCCGATCAGATAGTTTTCCGGGACGTCGAAGCGTCCCGCGTCGGCCAGCAAGCCCCGGTATTTGCCGAACTCGCTCATGCGCACGCGGGGCGACCAGGACGCGCCCAGGCCCAGTTGTTCGCTGGCGCGCCAGTACGCACCCAGGCGCAGCCCCAGGCCGTGGGCCGTCGCCGTGCCCTGGTTGCTGACCCGCCCCGGCGACTGCG
Source organism: Janthinobacterium sp. SUN073 (assembly GCF_030397665.1). Lineage (GTDB taxonomy): Bacteria > Pseudomonadota > Gammaproteobacteria > Burkholderiales > Burkholderiaceae_D > Janthinobacterium. The sequence continues at coordinate 273,213 of NZ_JAPUBT010000005.1, forward strand.
ACGAAGCGGCCAGCATCTGCAAGCCTTCCGCCTTGAACAACTGCCCCACCAGCAGCAGCGAGGCGCCCAGCGACACGTCGGGCGCCACCTTCATCGACACGCTGGGCGCGACGATCAGCTGGCGGATGCTGACGCCCGTCTTGCCCGCGCCGCACATGGCATTGCCCAGCGTGCCGGGACAGGCCGTGGTCGCGGCCGGCAAGAAGGTCGAGGCGCCATTCGCATACGCCACCACGCTGGCCGACAGGGTAGGACTGATCAGGGTGCCATAGGCGAATTCGCCCACGGGTTCGAAAGCCCGTTCGCTGTCCGTGTGCGTGTCGAGCAGGGGCGCGGCGGCGGTGCTGCGCGACATGCGCGTCCTGCCCTGGATGATGGCCATGCCCGCTTCCAGGCGTTCGCCGGCCCCGTCGATCCATATGGTGGTGGCGGGATTGCTGGCGCCGCCCAGCACTTCGCGCGTGACGGCCGCCGACGCGCCGCCGACGCCGCGCGCTTCAGCGCCATAACCGACCTGGAAAAAACCATTGTCCGCTTGGGCCAGGGTGTGCGCGAGCGCGCCGGCCATCGCGATGGCCAGATGTTTCGTTTGCATGCAAGTCTCCGTTATTTATAATTTTTGGATAACACTCTTTTTGAAACGCCTGCGCTTATTGCCCTCCTTCCTGCTTGCCGCCGATGAGGTTCGTCAGCGAACCCAGGCCCTCGATCGCCACCTCGACCCGGTCGCCGGCCGCCAGGAAGCGCCATTGTTCGATGCCCGCACAGTTGGGCACGCAGCCCGTGGCCAGCAATTCGCCCGCCTGCAAGGTCTCGTTCCATGACGCGTACTCGACGATGCGTTCTATCCTGTGGCTCATCGAGGCCGTCGTGCCGCTGCCCCGCAATTCGCCGTTCACGCTGACCGTCACCTGCAGCGCGTGCGGGTCGGCGATGTCGTCGCGCGTCACCAGCCAGGCCCCCAGGCTGTTGCTGCCATCGAAATCCTTGCCCTTGGCCGGTCCCGCGCTGGGCCGTGAACCCATCTCCTTCATCAATTGCGAGCGTTCGGAAAAATCGTTGAAGATCAGGTAGCCGAACACATGCCGCATCGCCTGGCCGGCCGCGATATTCTTGCCGCCACGACCGATGACCACGCCCAGTTCCGCCTCGTAGTCGAGCATGGGACCGGACGATGGCGGCGCGATCGTGTCGCCCGGGCCGGACAGGTTCAGGCGCACGCCCTTGTAGTACGCGGGCGCGGCATAAAAAGACGGCGGAATCTTGAACAGGGCGCGCAGCAGCAGGGACGCCAGCGGATTTTTCTTGCGCTTGAGTATCTGGTCGAAGGCGTTCTTCAGATGCTGGGCATAGGCGCTGAAACAGCGGATTTGCGGCGGCTGCAAGGGCAGCTCCAGCATGACGGCATGCACGGCGTGGATGTGCGCGCTGACGGATGCTCCGGCCAGCCGCCCCAGGCTGGCCCGAATCGCGGGCAAGGTGGCCGCCTCGTGTTCGATGATCGCCAGCAGGCTGGCGAAGCGCGCATCGGACGCATGCAGGGCCGTGAGGTCGAGCAGGCAGCCCCCATCGAGCGCCACGCCCGCATGGCGCTCGATGCCCGGCGCGGAAAAGGTGCACAGCCTCATGGCAGCGTGACGAAACGGCGGCTGACGACATTGCCCGCGCCGAGCAAGACCTGCTCCGCCTCGCCCTGCCGGTGCCGCTCCAGCAGGTAGTCGGGGTCAAATTCCACGCCGATGGCGTTCTTTTCAAACGCCCCCGAGTGAAACCACACGTCGAGTTCTTCCTGGCTGGAGAAATTATCCACCTGCAGTTCCACCTGCACGCCGTCCGGATCGCGGAAATACATCGACGTCGTCGGCCCGTGGTTGATGCACCAGACGGGCGTAATGTCGATCTTCTTCAGGCGCTCGTAGGTGTGCAGCAGGTCGTCGAGCGAGGCGTAGGTGAACGCCACATGATCGAGACCCGTGCTTTCGCGCCGTTTCGAACTGAAATTGGCCGTATTGATCAGGGCCAGGCGGTGGTGCTCCTCGTCATACGAGAGGAAGCACAGCAGCTCGTTGCGGAACATGATGCGCGCGCCCAGCACGATGGCCCACCAGTCGATGGTTGCCTCGAAATGGCGCGAGGCCAGCACGATGTGCGCGAGCTTGGCCGGCTGGCGCGCCTGCGGGTCGGGACAGGGAATCGGGAATTGCTGCATGGTATGGCTCATGGTGTCTCCTTGGTGGGGTCTGTCCTGCGCATCAGGATTGGTAATTGTTGTGGGAAAACAGGGTGGCAAAGACGTCCGCCAGTGTCTGCGCGGGCGCGGCGCAGCGGCGGCGGCTGCGCCACACCACCACGCCGTCGCCGCGCACCAGCAGCGCGCCGTCCGGCTCCATTTCCAGCGCCTGCGCGAAGGCTGGCGCGGCAAGGCGGAACTGGGCCGCGTCGCTGTCGTCGATGCAGGGACAGGCGATGCGTATGCCCCATTGCGCATTGACGGCATCGAGTGCGGCCAGCCATGCGGCCCGTTGCGAGGCCTGTACCAGCAGGGTCAGCGGATGCTGGCGCGCCAGGTCGCGCGTGGACAGGTCGCTGCCGCGCTGCCCGCTCCATGCGTGGGGAATCAGGCCGCCGGGACTGGTGGTGGGCCAGTACTCGGTATGTTCATTCGGCGAACGGGGATGCGGATGCGGCTCGCGGCAGACAAAACCGCAGGACAGCGCGTGGCCCAGGTCCATGCCCAGCGTGACAAACACTTCGCGCTGCCGGTCGATGGCGCGCCGCACGCGGGCGCGCAATGCGGCGCCATCGTCCGACACCTCGGCCAGCCTGGCCAGCGGTTTCAGGCCGCCCGCCAGCAAGCCGCCGACCAGCTTGCGCGCCAGCGCGCGCGGCAACAGGCGCACGGGGGCCGATGCCGACAGCGCGGCCAGCTTGCCCAGTCCCGCGGGATCGAGCCCCGCCGCGCCCATCACCTGGTCCGACAGGCCGGACAATTCGCGCGTGCGGCGCGCATGGTCGTCGATGCTCTGCTGGCGCTCCCTGACATAACTGTCCAGCAAGACGTCGCGCAAGGCGGCCGCATCGCCGGCGCGCAGCAGCAGCGCCAGGCGCCAGGCCAGGCTGGCCGCATCCTGGATGCCGTGGTTCATGCCGAAGCCGCCGATGGCGGAAAAACCAGCCGCCGCGTCGCCGATCAGCAGCGCGCGGCCGCGCCGCAGCGTCGCCGCGCGGCGCAATTCCATGCTCCACGGCCGCACCGACATCAGTTCCACCGGCACCCCGGCGTCGCCGATGGCCGCGCGCACCATGGCCAGCGCCTGCGCGTCGCCGATGTCGGCCGCCGTCAGCTGCGGCGGCAGCACGGCGCAGCTGAGCACCCATTCGCTGTCGTCGGCCGTGTGCGCGGACAGCGCGCCGGCCACGTCGGCGTTGAGTATCCAGTACAGGGGACTGGGCCGGGCCGACGTCAGGTGCGCCAGATTTGCCCGGAAATGTATCTGCGCCACCGCTTGCAAGGGCGTCGTCGCCGAAGCGATGCCCAGCGCCTCGCGCGTGGCGCTGGCCGCGCCATCGGCGCCGATCACGTAGCGCGCCGCGCGCCGGCTCGTCGTGCCGCTGGCGCAGTGCAGCAGGGTCAGCGTGGCCGCTTGCGCGTCCTGCGACAGCGCGACCAGCGCATGCCCGGGCAACAATTCGATCAGCGGCTGCGCCAGCACTTGCGCGCGCAGGATGGGATCGGCCACGTTCTGCGACAGGTGCAAGGGTCGGCACGGGCTGCATGCCAGCAAGGCCGCCGTGTGGCCGGGATCGCCGAGCGGCACGCAGCGGCCCAGGTCCACGCCGGCCAGCGACGTGCACCAGGTGATGTAGCGCAGCTTGAGCGGCGGCGCGCTCGCTTCCCGAAAATCGTCCGCCAGATCCGGCGCGATCGAACGCAGCACTTCCATCGAGCGTATCGACCAGACGTTGCCGCGCGGGTGCGGGTCCGCTTGCGTGCCGCGCTCCACCAGCACGCTGCGGATGCCATATTGGGCCAGCAGCAGCGCCAGCACGGAGCCGGCCGTGCCGGCGCCGACGATGGCGACAGGCGCCGTTTCGCCGCCGCGCGCGCGGTGGCTATCTGTTTGAGTTGAAATCACGGCGATACCTTCAGTGAAGAGCGGCCGCCCGGGCGGGCAAACCAAGATGGAACAGGCTGGCAAAGATGCCGATCACCTCATCGGCTTGCGGCAGGTCCGCGTGAGCATGGCGCCAGGCGATATGGCCGTCCGGACGCACGAGGAACAGGCCGTCCGGCTGCCGCTGGTTGAAGCCGGCCAGGCGGCTGGCCTCGTCCGGATGAACGAGCGCGTCGAGATCGGCCCCATGCAGCGCCACGCCCAGCGCGGCGGCGACCTGGCGCGCCAGGGCATGCACGGCCCCGGCGTGGCGCCCCATGCCCGCCAATACGAAGCGTTCACCGCCCAGCAGGCTGTGCGACGACAGCTTCACGCCGGCGGGCGCCGCCAGATGGAAATGGGGAAAGCGCGCGCCAGGGTAGAACGATGGCAGGTGCTCCAGCACCGGATCGCCGGCCTGCGGCGCGCGGCTGCCGTCGCCGCGCACGGCAGCGCTGCGATACAGGTAGCCCAGGTCCAGTCCTATCGTATTGAAATGGGCGAACTGATTTTCCGCCGCCTGCTGCACCCGCCGTCTTTGCAATGCATGGGGGCCGCCGGCCGCCAGTTGCACCTTGTCCGTACGCGCCTCGATGGGGGCCACCAGCAGCCGCTTGACGCCGCTGCGCACGGCGCGCGGCAGGATCCGCGCCGCCAGGCTGGCGCGCAGCCTGGCCAGACGCGGCAAATGGTCCATATTCAAGCCCAGCGCATCGCTCACTTCGCGCATCTTGTGGTGGTTCACCGTGCTGGCCTGGCCATTGGCCAGCGCCACCGGTCGCCGCTCCTCTTCATAGGTTTGCAGCAGCGCCTGCCCCGCCTTGCCCTGGATGACCAGGGCCAGCTTCCAGGCCAGGTTGTGCGCGTCGGCCGCGCCCGTGTTCAGGCCCAGGCCACCCGTGGGCGGGAAGCGGTGCGCCGCATCGCCGACGAGGAAAGCCCGGCCTTGGGCGTAGCGTTGCGCCGTGTGCGACTGCATGGTCCAGCTGGACGTGGACGTGACGCGCAGCGGCATGGCGTCGTCGCCCAGCGCGGCGCGCACGATGCGCTCGCAGCGCTCGACGGGATAGTCGCGCGGCGATTCGCAGGCGGGGAAATACGGCGTCATGAACACCGAATAGCGGGCCGCGTCGTGCACGATGAAGGTGCCGGGACTGCGGGCCGACATGATCCAGAACAGGATCGATGGCCGGTCTTGCACCAGATGGCGGATATCGCCCTCGAAATTGATGGTGATCAAATTGGCCAGGTCCGTCTGCCCCTCCATCGCGATGCCGCACTCGCGCCGCACGCGGCTGCCGGCGCCATCGGCCGCGATGATCCAGTCGCTGCGCACGCGGTACTCCTTGCCCGTGGCGCCATCCTTCAGGCGCGAGATGGCGTGATCCTCGCCGTGCTGCGCGCCCAGCCAGGTGTGGCCGAAGGCCGTGCGGCACGGCACGCGCCGCGACAGGTGCTGGAAGAGCAGGCGCTCCAGCTGGTGCTGCGGGATATTGCGCGTGATCTTGCCGCTGGAGCGCGCCAGCTTCGCCGCATATGCGGGGCCGCCGATATCGATGCTGGCCAGGTCGCCACCGGCCAGGGTGCGGCGCCACGTCACATGGCTGGCGCCATCCGCGTGCGTGGCGATACCGGCCAGCTCGTCGTCGCCGATGCCGATTTCCGCGAGGATTTCCAGCGTGCGGCTGTTGATGACATGGGCTTGCGGCGCCAGGTGCAGATCGTCCCGCTGCTCCACGATCAAGGATGCGATGCCCCGGTCCGCCAGCAAGGCGGCCATGAGCATGCCTATGGGGCCGGCGCCCACGATGAGCACCGGTACGTCTGTTTCATGCATGTCTGCCTCCTGTCATGACGGTCGGTCCGCCACGTCAATTTATATAAGTATCAGCACAGCTTATATAGTTATAAGTTTGAAGTCAACAGCAATTCCACGGCACGCATCGGACGCCGGCGTGCGGCGCGCGCGCCGTATAATGGCGCGCAAGCGGCAGCGTTGCGGCTGCGCGACAGGATGAAATGGAATCCGGGCAGAACAGCCCGGTGGCGTGACCTTGAATGAAAAAGATGACAGCAGACGACAAGCAATCCACACAAGCCGGCCCCGCCTGGAGAGCCACGCTGTTCAATGCCGACATGCCGCCGGCAGCGGCACCGGAAGCGAATGGCAAGCAAAGGCTGATACAGGCGGCCGAGATCGAGTTTTCGCAGAAAGGCTATGAAGGCGCGTCCGTGCTGTCGATCGCGCAGCGGGCCGGCGTCAAGCAGCCGCTGTTGAATTACCATTTCGGCAGCAAGGAGGGCTTGTGGCGCGCCGTCGTGGCGGGCGCGTATGCGGAAGCGGAAGAGTTTTCCCGCACGGTGGACCAGACGCTGGCGTCGGCCGACCCGCTGACGCACTTGAAAGCGCAGCTGAAGACCTTTGCCGTGATCAATGTGCTGCACCCGGCCGCGCATGCGCTGGTCTTCAAGGAAGTGGCCCAGGGCGGTCCCAGACTGGACTGGATCATCGCCACCTACATGAAGCCCTTCCACGCGCGGCTCGACGCGCTGATCCTCGAATGCCAGGAACAGGGGCTGCTCAAGCGCTATCCCGTCGAGTATGGCAGCATCATGATGACCGGCATGCTGACCTCCGTGCAATCGTCGATGAACCTGCTCAAGGGCATCTACGGCATCGACACGATGACGGCGCAGCAGGCGGAATTGCACGCCGATCAGCTGATCGACGCCCTCTTCGACGGCGTCGCGCTGCGTGCGGCCTAGCTTGGCCTAGTTCTCGCCCTGGCCAGCAGGGCCGGCATCGGCTTGCGATTGCGCCAGACACAGCTCCAGCCTGGCGATCAGCGCGCGCACTTCGTCGTCGCCCAGGTCCAGCGGATCGCCGTGCGCGCCGACGGCGATCAGGCAAATGGCCGAGCCGTCGTACCAGGCGTCCAGGCGTTCTTCCTGATTATTCATATTGTCTGGCTTCCTCTCGCAGGTCGGCAAGCAGATCGGCAGGCGCCGCGACGCTGGCGCTGCCTTGCGGCACGGGAAAGACGAACGCCAGTTGGTGATTCTCCGCCATGCCGGGCAGCCATTTATTCAGAAAATCGTCGAGCGCGATGGCGCGCGGTTGGAAATATTCCCAGTCGCCGCTGGTGCACGCTTGCGCAAAGGCCGCTTCCGGCCAGAACGGGATGGCGACCTTGCCGTAGACTTGCGCCGTGGCCCAGCCTGCATGGTACAAGCCCCACACTTCTTGCGTATCAGCTACCTTGCGCACAAAATAGGCATGGCGTTCGGCCGTTGGCAGCCCCGCCACCTGCTTGAACTTTTCAGGATGCACGGTTTTCCCCCACCCCGTCCCATACCCGCAGCTGCGGCGTGCACCAGCCCGTCACCATGTCGAGGGCGTCCAGTATCACGTCCTCCAGCGGGCCGTCCTGTGTGGCGGGACGCAGGTCCTGCAGCAAGGCGGCCACCTGCGCCGCCGTCACGCCGCTGGCGTGGTAGCGCAGCAAGATCGCGCGTAGCGTCAATAAACCTGCCCTGGCGTCCAGCGCGGCCAGCAAGTCCCGGTCGATGTCGGCGAGGATGGTTTGCGTGGTTTGCAGCATCTCAATCCGCCTCCCACGCGATGCTGGCCGGCTGCGCGCCGCCTGTCCTGAAAAACGCGACAAAGGCACGCTGGCAATGTTCCACCTCCACGCACCAGGCTTCCGGATACTCGTCCACCTGGCCATTGGCCAGCAGATAGCTGCAAACGCCGTCTGCCTCCTCATCGCCCAGCGAGTGAAAACTCAGGTCATCCTGCCCCGACAGATACATCAGCCAGGCGTTGCCACCATTGCGCAGCATGCACAGGGCCGGGCCCTGTGCCGCATCGGTCGCCAGGGTCAGCCACAGCTCGCACTGCGCCAGAGCGCGCGCTTGCTGCAGCGCCTGTTCCAGCGCAAGGAGGCTATCCATCACATGCGCCTCGCCATGCAGATTCAGTTCCATCGTCATGCATGTTCTCCACTTAAATCAGCCGTCGCCAGCGCCGTGCTCAGGTACAGCTTGCCGCTCAGGTCTTGCAACAGGCTGCTCTGGCGCAGGCGGTCCATCACGGGGCCCTTCACTTCGGCCAGGTTCAGGCTGATGCCGCGCTTGGCCAGCGCGCTGTTGAGCTCGATCAAGCCCAGCAAGGCCGTGCTGTCGATCTGGTTGACGGCCGACAGCACCAGCACCAGGTGGCGCGCCGTCGGGTGTCCCCGCAATTCGTCTTCCACGCGCTCGGTGACGGCTTCCACATTGCCGAAAAACAGCCCCGCATCGATGCGCAGCAGCAAGACGTCTGGTAACGTTTGCGCCTCGTAGCGTTCCACGTTGCGGAAGTGCTCGCTATTCGGGATGCGTCCCAGCACGGCGATGTGCGGACGGCTGGCGCGCCAGATCAGGGTGCCCATCGACAGCAGCACGCCGATTACCACGCCCGCTTCCACGCCCAGCACCAGCACGCCGGCCGTGGTCGCCAGCAGGGCCAGCGCATCGCTGCGGTCATAGCGCCACGACAGTTTCAGGGTGTCCCAGTCCAGCAGACTGCTGACGGCAAAGATGATGGTGGCCGCCAGGACCGGCAGCGGCAGCAGGGCCAGCCAGCCCGTGGGCGCCACCAGCGCCAGCGCCAGCAAGCCCGCCGTGATGATGCTGGCCAGCGGCGTGTTGGCACCCGCCTGGAAATTGACGGCCGAGCGCGAGATGGAACCGGTGACGGGAAAGCCCCCCGACAGCGCGCTGGCCACGTTGGCCGCGCCCAGGCCCAGCAGTTCGCGGTTCGTATGCAGCTTTTCACCGCGTTTTTGCGCCAGGGTCTGGGCGGCGGACATGCTCATCAAAAAGATGATGAAGGCGATCAGCAGCGCCGGCGACAGCAAGGTGCGCCAATGGGCGCCGGAGGTGGCCAGGTTCAGGCCCGGCAAGCCGCTGGGCACGTGGCCCGTCGTCTGCACGCCCATCGCTTCCAGGCCGCCATAGGCGACGAGCGCGATGCCGGCCAGCACCAGCGCCATCGGCGCCAGGCGCGCGCCCACGTCGGCCGCCACCGGGTTCAAGCCACAGCGCTGCAGCAGGCGCGACGCGTAACGCTTGGCCAGCCACAGGAACAGCAGGCCGGACAGCCCGAGGACCAGGCTGGGTGCATGCCAGTGGGGAATGCTGGCGCCCAGCAAGGGCGTGATCTGGCCCCAGATGATCAGGATCGCCGCGCCATTGCTGAAGCCGCTGATCACGGGACGCGATAAAAAGCTGGCCATGAAGCCCAGGCGCAGCACGCCGCACAGCAGCAGGACCAGGCCGCTGATGAAGGCCAGCTGGGCGGCCAGGACGATATACAGGGAGGAGCCTGGGTCGGCCAGCGGCGCCAGCGCGGCGGCCGTCATCAGCGAGACGATGGCCATGGGGCCCACCGATTGCGTCATGCTGCTGCCGAACAAGGCGTACAACACGGGCGGCAGAATGCTGGCATAGATGCCCACCACGGGCGGCAAGCCGGCCACCAGCGCGTAGGCCATGCCCTGCGGCACCATCATCATGGCGACGACGATACCGGCGGTGATGTCTCCGGCCAACAGAGGACGCCGGTATTGCCTGAGCCAGAGCAGCATGAATGATCCCGAAATCTGAAAACCGAAGCCTATCATGCGACGCGGCCGGCTGACAGGGGGATATGTTCAGTCTGGCAGCAATTGCGCCTTCACGGCCTCGAGGATTTCCGCCGACAGGGCCTCGTCATCGACGGAACGGGCCAGCACCATGGCGCCCACCATGGCGGCAAACGTGGCGATCGCCTGCTGGCGCCGTGCTTCCGGTGCGCCATCGGGCAGCAAGCCTTCCAGCAGCGCGAACTGCTGCCGCGTGGCTTGCGTAAACGCGGGACGCGCGCCGGGCGACATGCGCGCCGCATCGACGCCCATGGCCGCCGCCGGACAGCCGCCGCCCGGCTGGTCGCGGTGCCTGGTGGTCAGATAGTTCTCGATAATGGCCGGCAGCGCCCGCTGCGGGTCGCTGGCGACCTTCGCCCGCCAGCCTTCCAGCGACTTGTTCAAGGCATGCTGGCACGCCTCGATCATCAAGTCTTCCTTGGACGCGAAATGACCATAGAAGCCGCCATGCGTGAGGCCCGCGTTCTTCATCAGGTCGGCCACGCCGATGCCGTCGTAACCCTTCTCGCGGAACAATCTGGCCGCCACGTCCACGATGCGCTCGCGGTTCAGCGCCGCCTGTTCCCTGCTCACTTTCATGCCGCCTCCACTATGATGTCAATCATCATCTAATTTTACACCCGTTTGCGCCACTCTGTTAGCAAGCGCACCGTTCGATGCCGGTGCCGCGCCGATACTGGAGTTTCGTTTCCACGGAGGCCAGCATGAACGAGAACAAGGACCAGTCCGCCGGTAACTTGCAGCGCAGCATACAGCAGGAGCAGGATCAGGAAGACAAGCAGCACGATGCCGCCAAGTCCGGCAAGGAAAGCGAGTCACCCGTGCAGACGGGCAGCCGCAACCAGCCTGCCCCGCCCTTGCCCGCCCAGCACCTGATCAAGCCCGGCAGCGAAGCGCAGATGTCATTGAAGCCCCGCTTCCTGGCGCCCGACTACTGCGGCAGCGGCAAGCTGGCCGGCATGGTGGCCATCATCACGGGCGGCGATTCGGGCATCGGCCGCGCCGTGGCCGTGCTGTACGCGCGCGAAGGGGCCGATGTCGTCATCATTTACCTGAACGAACACGCGGACGCCAACGAAACGAAGCGCTATGTGGAAGCGGAAGGCCAGAGCTGCCTGTTGATTCCCGGCGACGTGCGCGAGCAGGGCTTTTGCCAGCAAGCCGTCAACCAGGTGCTGGAACGGTTCACGCACATCGACATACTGGTCAACAACGCCGCCTTCCAGGAACACGCCGAATCCTTGCTGGACCTGAGCGAGGAACGCTTCGACCTCAGCATGAAAACCAATGTCTACGGCTACTTTCACATGGCCAAGGCCGTGTTGCCCCATCTGCAGCGCGGTGCATCCATCATCAACACGGGGTCCGTGACGGGTTTGCATGGTTCCAGGCACTTGCTCGATTATTCCACCACCAAGGGCGCCATCCATGCGTTTACCATGGCGCTGGCCGGCAACCTGCTCGACAAAGGCATCCGCGTCAACGCCATCGCACCGGGGCCCGTCTGGACGCCGCTCAATCCGGCCGACAAGTCGCCCGAGGACATCGCAAAATTCGGCGCCGACACGGACATGCGCCGCCCGGCCCAGCCCGAGGAACTGTCGCCCGCCTACGTCTTCCTGGCCTCGCCCGCCTGTTCCAGCTACATCACGGGCATCATCCTGCCCGTCACCGGCAGCGTGGGGAACTAGGCCATGGCGCGCGCATTGTGGAAAGGCGCCATCAGCTACGGCCTCGTGCACATCCCCGTCGAGCTGATTTCAGCCAGCCTCGACCATGAACTGGATTTATCCATGCTGGACCGGCGCGACTTCGCGCCCATCGGCTACAAGCGCTACAACAAGCGCACGGGCAAGGAAGTCGAATGGGACGACATCATCAAGGGCTATGAATACAAGACGGATGAGTACGTGGTGCTGTCCGAAGAAGACTTGAAACAGGCGAATGTGAATGCCACGCAAACCATCGCCATCGACACCTTTGTCGATGCGGTCGAGGTGCCGCTGACCTTTTATGCGCACCCGTATTATTTGCTGCCCGCCAAGGGCGGCGAGAAAGTCTATGCGCTGCTGCGCGAAACCTTGCGCAAGGCCGATAAAGTGGCTATCGCCAGCGTAGTCATGCGCACCAAGCAGCACTTGTGCGCGCTCGTCTGCGTCGGTGACGCCATCGTGCTCAACACCCTGCGCTACGCCGATGAGCTGCGCCCCACGGATGACCTGGACTTGCCCGGCAGTACCCTGAAGGCGGCGGGTATTACCGACAAGGAACTCAAGATGGCCCTGTCGCTGGTGGAGGGCATGAGCGAAACGTGGCAACCCGGGCAATACCACGACAGCTATCGCGAAGACGTGCTGGCGCTGGTCAAGAAGAAAATCAAGGCGAAACAAACCAAGACCATCACCGCGCCCGCGCCCGAGCCGGAAGCAGAGCACGGCAGCAATGTGATCGACCTGGTCGCCCTGCTGCAGCAAAGTCTGGGCAAGAAGGCGCCCGCCGTGCCCGCCCGCAAACCGCCTCCAGCCAGGCGCAAGAAGGCCTGATGCCCATCCCGGCCAGCGAAAATAGGCAACCATATAAATGCATTGACTTTGATCAAGCTTCTCGCTAGCGTATGCACACAGCCTGCCGTCCGGCAAGCCCTGTCATACGTGCGGGAAAACAATGGATGCCGAGTTAGATCAGCTTATCCTCAGCGGCGCCCCTGGCGGCGTCGTCATCACGAATGAAGAGCATGTCGTCGTGCGCTGGACGATCGGCGCGCAGCGCATCTTCGGCTATGCCAGCGACGAGGCACTGGGCCGCACGCTGTGGGAACTGATCTCGCTGCCGGGACAGGCCGAAGCGGCCCCGCTGATCGCCGAGACACTGGCGCTGCAGGGCAGCTATGACCGCGAATCGCTGCGGCGGCGCAAGGATGGCGAACTCATCTACGTCGATGTGGCCTGCCAGGCCGCACGCGCCACGCCGGATGCCCCCTGCTACCTGATTTCCACCATGAAGGACACGACCTTGCTGAAGGCGGCGCGCGACGCCCAGTTTGTCGACGTGCGCTACCGGGTGCTGTTCGAATCGACGCCGGACAGCGTCATCATGGTCAACGCCACGGGCGCCATCGTGCTGGCCAATCAGCAGGCGCAGCGCCTGTTCGGCTATGCGGAAGGAGAATTGAGCGGCAGGCAAATCGATAGCCTGTTGCCGCAACGCCTGCGCCACGCGCACGTGGGGCACCGCGCGCGCTATTTCGACCAGCCCCGTACGCGCACCATGGGCGCCGACCTGGAATTGCTGGGTTTACGCAAGGACAATGTCGAATTCCCCGTCGAAATCAGCCTCTCGCCCATCCAGACGGAGATCGGCACCTTCGTCATCAGCGCCATCCGCGACGTCAGCGACCGGCGCCGGGCCGAGCAAAAATTTCGCGGCTTGCTCGAATCGGCGCCGGACGCCATCGTCATCGTCAATGGCGATGGCGAGATCGTGCTCGTCAACTCGCAAACGGAACGCCTGTTCGGCTATTCGCGCGCGGAGCTGCTGGGACGCAATGTAGAAGTGCTGATCCCGGCCCGCTACGCGCATGATCATCCGCAACACCGGCAAGCCTTTTCCACGGCGCCGCGCGCCCGCTCCATGGGCGCAGGCCTGGAACTGTATGGCTTGCGCCGTGACGGCACCGAATTTCCCGTCGAAATCAGCCTGTCGCCGCTGGAAACGGAAGAAGGCGTGCTGGTGTCGTCCGCCATCCGCGACATCACGGAGCGCAAGCGCATCGAACACACGCTCAATGAGCAGAAAATCGAACTGGAGCGGGCCAGCCAGGCAAAGGACCGCTTTCTCACCAGCATGTCGCACGAATTGCGCACACCGCTCAATGCCATCCTTGGCTTTGCCCAGTTGCTGGCCAACGAATCGCTGCCCGCGACCGTGCTGCAAAAGCGCACCTTCGTGCAAAATATCGTCACCTCGGGCCGCCACCTGCTCACCTTGATCAATGAAATCCTCGACCTGGCGAAGATCGAGTCAGGCAGCCTGAGCCTGTCGATCGAGGCGGTGGCGCTGCCCGCGCTGATCGAGGAAGTGCGCGTGATGGTGGAAGAACAGGCGCAGCAGCGCCAGCTCGAGATGGTCTTTTCGGTCTGCGCGCCGCTGACCGTCAGGGCCGACCATACGCGCCTCAAGCAAGTGCTGCTGAACCTGCTGTCGAACGCCATCAAGTACAACCGCACGGCCGGCAAGGTGGAGCTGGAAATCTCGCAACCCGCCGCGCAGCGCGTGCGCATCGCCATCCGCGACACGGGCAAGGGCCTGGACGACGCGCAGATGGCCGAACTGTTCCAGCCGTTTAACCGGCTGGGCCAGGAGGCGGGCAGCGAGGAAGGCACGGGCATCGGCCTGGTCGTCACCAAGCGCCTGATCGAGCTGATGGGCGGCGCCATGGGCGTGCACAGCTGCGTCGGCGTGGGCAGCGTCTTCTGGATCGAACTCGACACCATGGCCGCGCCGCCCGCCAGGATGCCGCTGGACACGCAGGGGCTGGTCGAACCTGCTGGCGACGCCGCCGACGATGCCGACGGCCAGGCCCTGCTGCTGTACGTGGAAGACAATCCGGCCAGCCTGCGCCTGGTGGAAGACATCATCAGCTTCCTGCCCCATCTGCGCATGATCTCGGCCACCGACGCGCGCCATGGCATTGCGCTGGCACTGGAGCGCCGCCCCGATGTGATCTTGATGGATATCAACCTGCCCGGCATGAATGGCAACCAGGCGCAGCGCATCCTGCGCAACGATCCGCGCACGGCGCACATCCCCGTCATCGCGCTGACGGCCAATGCCATGAAGGGCGACATCCACCACGGCCTGGCCGCGGGCTTTTTCCGCTACCTGACCAAACCCGTCGAGATTCCCCAGCTCAACGCTGCCATCGACGAAGCCCTGCAACTGGCGCGCGCCAGCCTGCCGCTCAGGCCGCCGCAGTAAAACCCAGTTTCTGCATGGCCCCATCGATGCCCCTGGCGCTGCGCGCATAGCCAGCCCAGGGTGCATTGCCCACGTCGAGACGGCTGTGGACGTTGCTCACCGTCCATTGATCGCCCGCCTTCAGCTTGTCGAGCTCTTCCCAGGCCAGCGGTACGGAAATGCCCAGCCCGGAGCGCGTGCGGGCCGACCACGCGCACACGGTGGTGGCGCCTCGTCCATTACGCAAATAATCGATGAAGATCTTGCCGACGCGGTTGGCGGGACCGCTCTTGACGACAAAACGCGCCGGTATCTGCTGCGCCATGTGCGCCACGATGGCTTGCGAAAACGCCTTGACCGTGTCCCAGTCGTATTTCGGGCGGATCGGCACCACCACGTGCAAGCCCTTGCCGCCGCTGGTTTTCAGCCAGGCGGGCAGCCCCAGCTCCGTCAGGAAGGCGCGCAGCAGCACGGCCGCTTCGCGAATGGCGGGCCAGGCCACGCCCTTGCCCGGGTCCAGGTCGAACACCAGACGGTTCGGCGTATCGTAGGCGCTGGCCAGCGCGTTTTGCGTGTGAAACTCCACCACATTCCACTGCGCCGCCGACAACAAGCCCTGTACGCTGGCCACTTCCAGCATGGCGGTATGCTCGGGATCGAGGCCGGGATCGAGCTGTTTGACACCGGGCATGGTTGCGGTATCGGCATGCTTCTGGAAAAACAGCTCGCCGCCCACGCCGGCCGGCGCGCGCACCAGCGACACGGGCCGGCCCCGCAAATGCACGAGCATCAGCTTGCCCACCAGCGCGTAATAGCGCACCAGATCGATCTTGCGCGCGCCGCTGTCCTGGTCGATCACCCGGTCCGCATGGCTGACCTTGAAACTGGCCGGCAAGACGCTGTCGGGCATGGATTTGCTTGGCATCGGTTTCTCCTGTTGATCCGCTGTGCCCGCTTGCGCACGGTGGCGTCCGGTTTTTTGCCCGTGTCCTCGCCGCCTGCCGGCGCAATTGCGCCTGGCTTGACAGGGTTTCAGGGCGGCTTTCATGGCGGACTCATGCGGTGATGATGGCATCGAGTCCAGGCCGCGCGGTACGCCCGCTAACAGAGTGCGTCGATGCGCGCAGGCCTGGCTGCAAGGCGGTCACACGGCAAGTGTAAGTATTTGTAATGGCGTGTCAACGCAATTGCCGCACGGCGCGTTTTTGGCTCAGTGACAGGGGAAATGCATCTCCTGAACTACAACCCACTTCTCGAGGAACTGCACCATGAAAAAAGTAATCGCTACTCTGATCGCCGGCTTGTTCGCTACCGCAGCCTTTGCTCAAACCCCAGCACCAGCAGCGCCGGCCAAGGCCGAAGCCAAGCACACCAAGGAAGTGGCCAAAGCAGAAGCAAAAGAAACCAAGGCCGTCGTGAAAGCCGATGCGAAAGAAGCCGTCGTCGCCGCCGATGCGAAAGCCGATGTCGCCAGCGCCAAGGCCGACGCCAGCGCCACCAAGGCGAAAGCCCATAAAAAAGCGAAAAAAGCCAAAGCCAAGGCTGACGAAGCCAAAACTGAAGCGACCGCAGCAGCAGCCAAATAATCAGTACCGCGCGTTTTTTGCGCCACACAAAAAGACAGCTTCGGCTGTCTTTTTGTGCATGGGCAGCGCTGTCGCTACATCTGCCGGAACTGGCGCGCAAACGCTTCACTGACAGAGAGTGAGCCATGTCCGCCCTTCAGACGGATATACATCGCCGTACCGTCTTTGTCGATGCGTTCGATCGCATGCAGGTTGACGATGCTGCTGCGATGGATCTGCACAAACTGCGCCGGGTCCAGTTGCTCCAGCAATTCCTTCAGGCTCAGACGGATCAAGCTTGCGCCGCCAGCGCTGGCCACGCGCGTGTATTTTCCTTCGGATTGGAAAAAATCGATCTCGCTCACCAGCAGCAGGCGCAAGGTATTGCCGGCCGACGCCTTGATCCATTTCAGGTAGGACGGCGGCGCAAACACTTGCTGCCACACGGCGGCCGGCGGCGGCGCTGCCGCCACGCCGCGCGCCTGCAAGCGCCGTATCATCTGCAGCAGCCGCGCCGTCGCCAGCGGTTTAACCAGATAATCAACAGCCCCCGCATCGAACGCCGACAGCGCGTATTCCGCATACGCGGTAACAAAAACCACCTGGCAGCGGGCGGGCAGATGCTGTGCCACCTCCAGGCCATTCAAGCCTGGCATCTGTATATCGAGAAAAACGATGTCCGGCTGCTGCTCCGTGATCAAGGCCAGGGCCGCGATACCGTCGCCTGCCTCGCCCGCAATCTGCAAGGATGGCCACAGCAACTGCAACTGGTCGCGCAGCTCCGCGCGCAGCAGCGGCTCATCTTCAACGATCAAGGCGCGCGGCATCAGATAGCTCCTGACGAAACCGGCAAGCGCACGATGGCCGTCACTCCGCGCGGTTGTGCCTGCAGCACCTGCAGCGTGGCCGCATCGCCATACAATAATGCCAGCCGGGCGTGGATATTCGACAGCCCCACTCCATGGCCATGTCCCGTGCTACCACCCAGACCAGCGCCGTCATCATGGACAGTCACTTCCAGCGTGCCACTTTGCAGCACGGCGCCAATACGCAGCGAACCTGGATGCGGCAATCCCTGCAATCCATGCCGCAGCGCATTCTCCACCAGCGAAATGAGCATGGCCGGCGGCATCGGCAAGGCGCGCAGACCTTCCGGCACGTCGATGAAAAAGCGCAGACGCTGGCCCATGCGTATCTGCATGAGCGACAGGTAGGCGCGCGCCAAATCGATTTCGCGCCCCAGGGTCGACGATATCGAGCGCATGTCGGGCAAGGCATTCTGCAGATAGCCGATCAGATGGTCGAGCATCTCCAGTGCCGCGGACGTGTCCGTGCGCATCAGGTATTTCAAATTGGCCAGGGTATTGAACAGGAAATGCGGCTCCACTTGCGCCTGCAGGGCAGACAGGCGTGCCTGCAAAGCTTCGCGTTCGGCCGCCTGTTCGCGCAACACGGCATCCTGAGCACGCCGACGCCGCGCAAGGCTGGCTTGCAATTGTGTTGTTACCGCTTCCACGGCGCGCAATGCGCTACCGGTCTGCATGCACAGGCATTGCGCACTCAGGATGCGCCGCACGCGGATGCGCACGCCTTGCCCTTCTTCGGCACATAGGCGCACCTCCGTGGCGCCGAACATAAAAAATGGGCGCGATCGTCCCAGCACGATGATGCGTTTGAACGGATCGTGCGCAAAGGCCGGCGGCCCCGCCAGACCTAGCGCCTGGCCCGTGGCCAGACCGGAAAGCGCTTCCGCGCACAGGTCGAAACTGGTGAAGATATCGAAGGGTGAGGCCAGCTCGCGCGAGACGCGGGCCGAGATCAGCTCCTTGCTGAGGGTAACGCCTTCTTCGCTGAACTTGCGCAACTGCTGAAGCACCATGGAACGGGCGCCGATCGCAGGTAACAGCAGCATGTAAACACCACTCACCAGTTGCACCCAGCTGACCGTTCCGCCTTTCGGCAAGTACCTCAACAACAGCATCATCATCACCATTACTGGCGCCAGCGGCAACAGTATTGCGCCGTAAAAACGCAGCAGGGTCTGCCGCATGTACAGGCGTACCAGGCGCGGATCGTGGAGTACGGGCGGCGCGGCAAAGGAAAGGAAAGAAGGCTTGGACATGGCAGGCGTGTGAGTGAACTTATCGTCATTCTAGCGCCCATCTCCCGGCACCAGGGAGGCATGCGACGGGCGGGCGCCGGTACGGCATGAAGTCCCCTCTACGGAGCATCAGTGCCACCTGCATGGATCGGAGTGTAAGCGATTGTAAGGTCCGTCAACGCAAGCGTTCGGGGGCGCGTTTTATGCTCAGTGACACGGGAATCATCCCGGCACCAACAGACATACCAGACAAACCACCACTGAGGACTGCACCATGAAAAAACGCATTTTCAACCTGAGCGCTACCCTGATCGCCGGCCTGTTCGCTACCGCTGCCTTTGCTCAAACGCCAGCAGCTCCTGCCACCCCGGCAGCCTCGGTTCCTGCGAAAGTGGAAGCGGCCCACACCAAAGCCGTCGTGAAAGCCGATGCCAAAGAAGCGAAAGCCGTCGTCGCCGCCAAGACGGAAGTGGCCAGCGCCAAAACGGAAGCAACTGCCACCAAAACCAAGGCGCATCACAAAGCCAAGCACACCAAGGCCAAGGCCGATGCAAAACTGGCTTCGGCCAGCGCTGCAGCACCTGCACCTGCTCCAGCACCAGCAGCAGCCAAGTAATCGACACACCATCACTTACCACTTGCCAGGAAAATAAAATGAAAAAAGTTATCGCCACCCTCGTCGCCAGCCTGTTCGCTACCGCAGCCTTCGCTCAAACCCCTGCCGCCCCGGCAGCCTCGGCTCCGGCCAAGGCGGAAGCGGCCCACACGAAAGCCGTGGCCAAGGCTGAAGCCAAGGAAACCAAGGCTGTCGTGAAAGCCGACGCGAAAGAAGCGGTTGTCGCCGCCGATGCGAAAGCCGATGTCGCCAGCGCCAAGGCCGATGCCAAAGCCACCAAGGCCAAGGCCCATCACAAGGCCAGCAAAGCCAAAGTGAAAGCGGATGCAGCGAAAGCGGCAGAAACCGTTCCGGCAACGCCAGCATCAGCGAAGTAATCGCGAACACAGCCACGGGAGCGCGTCCGCCGGGTCTGCGCTAGCGTGGCCTCTTCGCCTGCACTACCAGGGACAGCTTCGGCTGTCCTTTTTGCATGGCGCTCGTTCATGCAAACTTCATCGAACAGGCCAGCTTGCGCGCGACAAAACGACGCACATGAGGGACACTGGCACTCCGACGATTGCCACGAAGCCCAGCCCATGCGCCACCTGCCCTTGCTCCTGATTGCCGCCCTGTGCCTGCCTTGCGCCGCCAGCGCGCAAGACACCCCCGCCACCCTGGAGCAAGCCCTGCAAGCCCAGGACGGCGACAGCCATGGCGACTTGCGCGCAGTCGTCGTGCTGCGCGATGGCGCCATCGTCGCCGAACGCTATTACAACGGCGAGACGGCCGACACCCTGCACGACATCCGTTCGGCCGGCAAGAGCATCACCGCGCTGCTGGTGGGCGCCGCCGTGGCACGGGGCCAGCTGGCGACAACAAAAACCGTGGGCGAGTACTGGCCCGAAGTAACTGGCAGCCCGGCCGGCAAGGTCGCCCTCGACGACTTGCTGACCATGCGTTCGGGCCTGGCGGCCTTTGATGAAGACGAACAGTCGCCGGGCAATGAAGACAAGCTCGATGCCGCGCCCGATCCCGCCGCCTTCGTGCGCGGCGTGCCGGCAGCAACAAAGCCGGGCAGCATCTACCGTTACAACTCGCTGGGTTCCTACATCGCGGGGAGAGTGGTGGAAAACGCCAGCGGCGCCGACCTGGAAGACTACGCCGCCAAGGTGCTGTTCGCACCGCTGGGCATCACGCGCTGGAGCTGGGGCCGCGACGTGGCCAAGCACCCGAAAGGACAGGGCAATCTGTCGCTGCGCGCGCGCGACACGGCGAAGATTGGCCAGATGGTGCTCGACGACGGCGTGGTCGATGGCCGACGGGTGATCGATGCGGCATGGATCAAGACCGCGCTGGCACCGCGCGTGACCATCGGCGCCGTGGACCGCTACGCCGACAGCTATGGCTATTTCTGGTACGCGAAGACGCAGGACATCGGAGGACAAAAGATCGCCGTGCATTTCGCCTCGGGCAATGGCGGCAACAAGATCTATGTGATACCGGCGCGCCGCATGGTCGTCAGCATCGCATCGAGCGCGTATGGCAAGGGTTATGGACAGCGCCGTTCGGAAGACATCCTCAAAGCCATCCTGAAGGCGGATGCAACGCAGATGTAAGCGTTTGTAATGAGCGTCAACGCAAGCGTCCGGGGGCGCGTTTTATGCTCAGTGACACGGGAATCATCCCGCCACCAACAGACATACCAGACAAACCACCACCGAGGACTGCACCATGAAAAAAGCAATTGTTACCCTGATCGCCGGCCTGTTCGCAACCGCAGCCTTCGCCCAAACCCCGGCAGCTCCGGCAGCGCATGCTACCGCAGCAGCCTCGGTGCCCGCCAAAGTGGAAGCGGCCCATACCAAGGCCGTCGTGAAAGCGGACGCCAAGGAAGCGCAAACGGTCGTCAAAGCGGATGCGAAAGAAGCGAAAGCCGTCGTCGCCGCGAAAACGGACGTCGCCAGCGCCAAAGCGGAAGCGGCCACCACGAAAGCCAAGGCGCACCACAAGGCCAAGAAAACCAAAGCCAAGGCTGACGAAAAGCTGGCATCGGCCACCGCCGCTGCACCAGCCCCAGCACCAGCCAAGTAATTCCGACACACCTGACTGACCACATATACCAAGGATCTTAAAATGAAAAAAGTTATCGCCACCCTGATCGCCAGCCTGTTCGCCACCGCCGCTTTCGCCCAGACGCCAGCCGTCGCGCCAGTCGCACCAGTGGCACCGATTCCTGTCGTCGCCCCAGTCGTCAAGGCCGAAGCGCCGGCCGCCGCCGTCAAGCCTGCGACGCACAAGAAAGCCAAGCATCACAAGGCGAAAAAAGCGGCAGCGGCAACGCCAGCAGCTCCGGCCGCACCAGCAGCTTCCGCACCGGCAGCAGCGCCAGCCAAGTAATCGCGCCCGCGCAAGCCAAAAAGACAGGGTTTTCCCTGTCTTTTTTTCGTCCGCTTTTTCGTGTATTTATTTCGGCATCAGCACCGGGTGAAAAAAACGGCGCCATGCAAGCGCACGACGCCGTTCTCGATAGGCATCCCTTGCCGCGGGCCGGACACTCCAGCCCGCGGTGCCGGGAAACTAGTTGGCCGCGACCTGCGGCTCCGTTTCGCCCCAGCCGCCGCCCAGCGCGCGGATCAGCGCCACGGTGGTGACGGCGCGGTTGCCGCGCAATTGCACGGCATTGCGCTCGATGGCCGCCAGGTTGCGCTGCGCGTCGAGCAAATCGAGGTAGCTGGAACGGCCCGCGTCGTACAGCTTTTGCGCCAGGTCGGCCGAACGGCGCGCCGAAACGACGGCTTCGTCGATCTGCTGCGTCTGGCCCGACAGGATGCGCAAGCCGGCCAGGTTGTCTTCCACCTCGGCGAAGGCCACCAGCACGCTCTGGCGATACGTCGCCACCGACTCTTCCAGCTGCGCTTCGCTGCGGCTCACGGCCGCCTTGTTGCGGCCACCGTCGATGATCGGCATCGACATCAGGGCGCCCAGCAGCCAGGAGCGGCTGCTCCACTTGAAGATGTCCGAGAAGGTATCGGACGCGCCGCCGCCGGACGCATTCAGGGTCAGGGCCGGGAACATGGCCGATTTCGCCACACCGATGCGCGCATTCGACGCTTCCATGGTGCGCTGCGCCGACGCGATGTCGGGACGGCGCTCCAGCAGGGACGACGGCATGCCGGCCGGGATCACGGGCAGGAAGCCGCTGTCTTGCAGCGGGTTGACGCTCGCAGTGAAACTGGCGGCCGGTTTGCCCAGCAGGACGGCCAGCGCATGCTCGCCGGTGGCGCGCTGGCGCTGCAGGCCGATGGCCTCGGCGCGCGTCGTCGACAGCTCCGTGCGGGCACGCGACAAATCGAATTCGCCGATGTCGCCCAGGTCATAGCGGCGCTGGTTCACATGCACGCTTTCCTCGCGCAGGCGCACCGTCTGGGCCAATGTCGCCAGTTCGGCATCCGTGGCGCGCAGCTGGAAGTAGGTTTGCGCCACGTCGGCCTGCAGCGACAACAGCACGGAACGGTAAGTCGCTTCCACGGCCAGCGCATCGCTGCGCGAGGCGCTGACGTTCGATGCCACGCGGCCGAACAAATCGACTTCGTAGCTGGCCGTCAGGCTGGCCTGGTAGACATTGGTCGCCGCCACCGGCGCGCCGTTCGGCAAGCCGAGCGACACGGCGGAAGCGCGGTTGCGCTGGCCGCCCACGTTGACGCCCACTTGCGGGATGCGGTCCGCTTCGGCGATGCCGGCAATCGCCCTCGCCTGCTTGACGCGGGCGGCGGCCACGGCCAGGTTGGCATTCGCCTGCGTGGCCTCATTAATCAGACTGGTCAGGGCCGGATCATTGAATGCCAGCCACCATTCGCCGCGCGCCTGGCGCTCGGCGGGCACGCCCTGCTTCCAGCGCGTGCCATCGGCCGCCGTCTGCACGGCCGGCAAGGTTTGCGCTTCCTTGAACGCCGTCGGCGTCTCGATCTGCGGCTGCTTGAACTCCGGCGCCGCGCAGGCGGCCAGCAGCACGGCGGCGGCCATGGCGCTCAAGACGGGCTTGACGCGCCCGATGATTTCCTTGGTTTTCAATATATATCTCCTTCCAGGTCCAGCACTGGCGCAGCGCTTGGCTTGGCGGCAGCGGCGGCTGGTTTTTTCTCAAAACGCTGCGCCAGGGTGCGCAGCAGTACGTAGAACACGGGCGTCAGGAACAGGCCGAAGAAGGTCACGCCCAGCATGCCGGCGAACACCGCCACGCCCATGGCATGGCGCATTTCCGAACCGGCGCCGTGCGAGAACACCAGGGGCACCACGCCCATGATGAAGGCGATCGACGTCATCAGAATCGGACGCAGGCGCAGGCGGCACGCTTCCAGCGCCGCTTGCACGACGCTGCGGCCATGCTCTTCCAGTTCGCGGGCAAATTCCACGATCAGGATCGCATTCTTCGACGCCAGCCCCACCAGCACGAACAGCGCGATCTGGGTGAACACATTGTTGTCGCCGCCGGTCAGTTTCACGCCAAGCAAGGCGCAAAGGATGGACATCGGCACGATCAGGATCACGGCCAGCGGCAGGGTCCAGCTTTCGTACTGGGCGGCCAGTACCAGGAACACCAGCAGCACGCACAGCGGGAAGACATAGATCATCGTATTGCCGGACAAGATGTCCTGATAAGTCAGCTCCGTCCATTCATACGAAATCCCCTGCGGCAGCACTTCCTTGGCGATGCGTTCCAGCGCCGCTTGCGCCTGGCCGCTCGATACGCCAGGGGCGGCGCCGCCGTTGAAATCGGCTGCGGCGTAAGCGTTATAGCGCTGAACGCGGTCAGGACCATAGCTATCCTTGACGCGCATCAGCGACGACAGCGGGATCATTTCGCCTTTGTTGCTACGCACCTTCAGCTGCGCGATATCCTGCGCATGCGAACGGAACGCCGCATCGGCCTGCACGCGCACCTGGTAGGTGCGGCCAAACTGGTTGAAGTCATTCACGTACAGCGAACCGAGGTTGATCTGCAAGGTCTGGTAGATGGTCGCCAGCGGCACGCCCATCTGCTTGGCCTTCACTCGGTCGACGTCGGCAAACAGCTGCGGCACGTTGATCTGGTAGCCCGAGAACACACCCGCCAGTTCCGGCGTCTGGTAGGCCTTGGCGGCCAGCGCCTGGGTGGCGTTGTACAGCGCGTCGTAACCGAGGTTGCCACGGTCTTCGATCATCATCTTGAAGCCGCCGATGGTACCGAGGCCGTTGACCGGCGGTGGCGGGAAGACCATGATGAAGGCGTCCTGAATACCGCCCAGGCGCTTGTTGATCTCGGCCGCGATGGCGCCGCCCGACAATTCCTTGGTAGTGCGTTCGTCGAACGGCTTCAGGGTAGCGAAGACGATGCCGGCGTTCGGCGCATTGGTGAAGTCGTTGATCGACAGGCCGGGGAAGGCGATCGTCGATTCGACGCCGGGCACCGATTTGATGACATCGGACATGCGGCGCACGACATCTTCCGTGCGGTCCAGCGAAGCGGCGTCGGGCAATTGCGCAAAGCCCACCAGGTACTGCTTGTCCTGCGCTGGCACGAAACCGGCCGGCACGGACTTGAAGGTGAAGATGGCGGCGACGACCAGCAGCGCATACACGCCAAGCGAGGCGC
Source organism: Janthinobacterium sp. SUN073 (assembly GCF_030397665.1). GTDB lineage: Bacteria > Pseudomonadota > Gammaproteobacteria > Burkholderiales > Burkholderiaceae_D > Janthinobacterium. The sequence continues at coordinate 297,906 of NZ_JAPUBT010000005.1, forward strand.
TCTTGCGGCCCAATACACCCTTCACGCCCGCTTCATAGCGGTGCGAAGCGCGGCCGAAGAAGCGGTTGAACCAGGCGAAGAAGCGGCCGAAGACCATGTCCATGCCGCGCGTCAGCGCATCCTTCGGCGCATCGTGCGGTTTCAACAGCGCGGCCGACAGGGCCGGCGCCAGGGTCAGCGAGCTGAAAGCGGAGATCACGGTCGAAATGGCGATGGTCAGCGCGAACTGGCGGTAGAACTCGCCCGACAGGCCCGGCACGAAGGCGATCGGCACGAACACGGCGCACAGCACCAGGGCGATGGCGACGATAGGACCGCTGACCTCTTTCATGGCCTGAATGGTGGCGTCGCGCGGCGAGAGGCCTTCCTCGATGTTGCGCTCGACGTTTTCCACCACCACGATGGCGTCATCGACGACGATACCGATGGCCAGCACGAGGCCGAACAGCGACAGCGTGTTGATCGAGAAGCCGAAGCCCAGCATCACGGCAAAGGTACCGACGATCGACACGGGAACGGCCAAGAGCGGAATAATCGAGGCGCGCCAGGTTTGCAGGAAGATGATCACCACCAGCACCACCAGGGCGATCGCTTCGAGCAGGGTATGGATCACCGCTTCGATGGACGAGCGCACGAACTGCGTGGGGTCGTACTCGATGCGGTATTCCACGCCTTGCGGAAAGTCTTTTTTCAGCTCTTCCATCTTGGAACGCACGTCGGAAGACAATTGCAGCGCGTTGGCGTTCGGCGCTTCGAAAATACCCATGCCGACGGCCGGATTATTGTTCAGCAGCGAACGCAGCGAGTAGCTGTTGGCGCCCATTTCCACGCGCGCCACGTCTTTCAGGTGCGTGATGGCGCCGTCGGCATTGGTGCGCACGATGATGGCGCCGAATTCCTCGGGCGTCTGCAGACGGCCCTGGGTATTGACGGTCAGCTGGAATTCCGAGTTCTTCGCTGGCGAGGCGCCGATCACGCCGGCAGCCACCTGCACGTTCTGCTCGCGGATGGCGTCGACGACGTCATTGGCCGTCATGCCGCGCGCCGCCACCTTTTGCGGGTCGAGCCAGATGCGCATGGCATAGTCGCCGGCGCCAAAGATCTGGATGTCGCCCATGCCGGGCAGACGGGCCAATTGGTCCTTGACGTTCAGCACCGCGTAGTTACGCAGGTACATGTCGTCATAGCGCTTGTTCGGCGAGACCAGGTGCACCACCATGGTCAGATTCGGCGACGATTTGACGGTCGTCACGCCGATCTGGCGCACTTCCTCGGGCAGGCGCGGCAAGGCGCGCTGCACGCGGTTCTGCACCTGCGTCTCGGCCTGCTCGACGTTGGTGCCGATCTTGAAGGTCACGGTCAACATCATCGAACCGTCGGACGTGTTTTGCGAGGACATATAAAGCATGTTCTCGACGCCGTTGATCTGCTCTTCGAGCGGCGCGGCGACGGTTTCGGCGATCACTTTCGGGTTGGCGCCCGGGTATTGCGCGCGCACCACCACGGATGGCGGCACGACGTCCGGATATTCGGAGATGGGCAGGCCGAATATCGACAGCAGCCCGGCCACGAATATGACGATCGACAGCACCGCCGCGAAAATCGGCTTGTCGATGAAAAAGCGGGAAAAATTCATGTTTATTCCTTGGAAGTCGATGCGGCTTTCGCGGCGATCTTGGCGTCTTTTGCTTCAGGTTTTGCGGGGGCGACGGGCGCGGTCGGATCGAAATCCATGGCCACCATCTGCGGCGTCACCGGTGCGCCGGGGCGCACGCGCTGCAAGCCGTTGACGACGATCTTTTCGCCCGCTTTCAAGCCTTCACGCACCACGCGCAAGCCGTCCGAGTTCGGGCCCAGCTTGACGGCGCGGTACTCGGCCTTGTTGTCGGCACCCACCACGTAGACATACTTGCGGCTCTGGTCCGTGCCGACGGCGCGGTCGGAGATCAACAGGGCCGTGCTTTGCGCCTGCGGACCGTTGCCGCCGTCGAGCAAGATGCGCGCGAACAGGCCAGGCACCAGCTGGCGCTCGGCGTTGGCGAAGGTGGCGCGCATGCGCACGCTGCCCGTGGCCGGGTCGAGCTGGTTGTCGACGAATTCCAGCTTGCCTTCATGCGGGAAGCCCGTTTCATTGGCCAGGCCCACCTTGACGGTGACGGGCGTGCCCTTTTGCGCCGTGCCGGCCACGCGCAGATAGGTATCTTCATCGCCGTCGAAGCTGGCGTAGATGCGGTCCGTCGACACCACGGAAGTGAGGATGGCGGAAGCGTCGATCAGGTTGCCGACGGTGATTTCGGCCTTGCTGACACGGCCGCTGATCGGCGCCTGCACCTGCGTGTACGACAGGTTCAGCCTGGCCGCTTCATACGCGGCTTGTGCCGAGCGGGCGTTCGCATCCAGCTCTTTCAGGCCCGAGGCCTTTTCATCGAATTCGCGCTGGGCGATGGCTTTTTCAGCCAGCAGCTTTTCAGCGCGCGACAGTTCCAGCTTGGCCAGTTCCGCCTTGGCGCGGGCGGAAGCTGCCGTGCCTTCGGCGCGCGAGACTTCAGCCTGGAACGGACGCGGATCGATGACGAACAGCACCTCGCCCTTTTTGACTTCGCTGCCCGGCTTGAAATTGACGGCGGTAATGAAGCCGCCGACTCTCGAGCGGATTTCCACGCGCTCGATCGCTTCCAGGCGGCCCGAGAATTCCTGCGTTTCCGTGATCTGTTTTTCAATGACGGCGGCGGCCGAGATGGGCGGGCCGCCGGCTGCTGGCGCGTCGGGCACCTTGCTGTTGGCCGAATCGCAGCCGGCCAGGCTTACTGCCACCAGTCCTGCCAGCGCGAGCGAGGCAGCCAGGGGCTTCAGCAGAGTGGAAAATTGTTGAACGTTTTTCATTTTATTTCCCTGTTTTATGAAAATTTCTAATGGTATGGGCGGCAGGAAGCAACCCAACTGACAAAGTGAAAAGTGGTGCCATGGCGCCCGACGGCGCTCGATCAAAGGTAAACAGGCCGCCAGCGGGTTAAAAGCGGACGGGGACGACGAAGCTGGCTGTGCGAGCGCACAACGCAGACAAGATGGGAACTACACTGCGTAGTGTAGCAACCGAAACTCAAAAAGTAAACTAGTTAGTGTAAGTTTTTTTGCGGTGCCGCAGATGGCGGCTTCATGACTCGGGCTCCTGCCCCAGTCCAGCGACAAAGCTGGCGATTTCACTCAATACCTGCACCTTGCAGGCGCACTCGTTGCGGGCACCGGCATCCTGCAACGGCGCGGCGGCCATGCGGCGCACCGTGGTCTTGATGCCGCAGGCGATCAGTTTGCTGCCGTATTGTTCAGCTTCGTCGCGCAATGGATCATCTTCGCTGGACAGGATCAAGGCTGGCGGCAGGTTCTTCAGGCGGCTCGACTGCAATGGCGACGCGTACGGATGGGTACGGTCAGCGGCATTCGGCAGGTAGCCACGGTAGGCGGCGGCGCATTGATCGGCCACTTCCGCCAGGTCGGGACAACTGGGCAAGCTGCGCATCGAGCAGGTCGACAGGCCGGGGTCGAGCATGGGCATGATCAGCACCTGGCCCGCGAGCGGCGGTCCGCCCCGGTCGCGCGACATCATGGCGCACACGGCGGCCAGGTTGGCGCCCGCTTCGATGCCCGACACCACCATCTGCTTGCCCGTCCAGCCCAGCTTGGACTTGTTCTTTTTCGCCCACAACAGCACGGCATGCGCGTCTTCCACAGCGGCGGGGAATGGCCGCACCTTCGCCAAGGTGTAGTTGGCGGCCAGCACCACGTGGTCGGGGTTGCTCAGCACGAGGCAGCGCAGGAAGTCGTCCGCGTCCTCCAGGTCGCCGGCAACGAAGCCGCCACCATGGAAGAAGACGATCAGGCTCGATTGCCTGGCGCCCGGCACGCCGGCCGTGTAGACGCGCGCGGCGAGCGCATCCTGCGCGCCCTGCACCTCGATGTCGCGTATCTTCAGCGCCTGGCCAGGTGCCAGCTCGGCCGCGGTGTCGGCAACGCTCATTGCGCCACCACCGGCTGCACCGCAACATCGAGCACCGTGTCGTTCAGGCACAACAGGGCGACGCCGCCCACTTCATGGGTCAGGGCGCTATACCCGCTGGCTTCGCTTTGCGCCGCCAGTGAATATGCATCCGTCGATACCATCGCGGCCAAAGCCAGTACACTCGCCACGAGGGCGAATACTGCAAAGTTTCCATTCCGATGACCCATGATATTTCTCCTGTTGTACTTCCTGCGGCATCACATTTATGCTGCAGTACAACAACTATAGACTTGATCTACAATCTGATAAAGAGTGCAATGACGAATTGATTGTTCAGGATTACGAACAATCGCGCATAACATGATAAGGAATCAAGTGAACAAGCTGCAAGCCATGGAAGTTTTCATCCAAGTCGTCGATGCGGGCGGCTTTACGCGCGCGGCGGAAAACATGCAGCTGCCGAAAGCCACCGTATCGACCCTGATCCAGTCGCTGGAAGCGAGCCTGTCGGTCAAGTTGCTCAACCGTACCACGCGCCACGTCAGCATTACTTCGGACGGCGCGGCGTATTACGAGCGCTGCGTGCGCATCCTGTCCGACGTGCGCGAGGCCGAGGAATCGCTGTCGCGCACGCGCTTGAGTCCCAGCGGGCGGCTGCGCGTGGATGCGCCCACGGCCCTGGCCAGCGAACTGATCATCCCCGCCCTGCCCGATTTTTTTGCCCGCTACCCGGACATCTCGCTGGAACTCGGTTGCAGCGACCGTCCCGTCGACCTGATCGAGGAAGGCGTCGACTGCGCCGTGCGCGGCGGAGAATTGGGCGATTTGAACCTGATCGCGCGCCGTGTCGGCGTGCTGCATTTCATCACCTGCGCCGCGCCCGGCTATCTGGCGCGGTACGGCACGCCGCGGCACCCGAACGACCTGGCGCAGCACCGGGGTGTGAATTTTTTCTCCGCCAAGACGGGCAAAACGTTTGACTGGGATTTCACGCGCGCGGGCGAACGCATCCAGATGTCCATGCCCAGCCATATCGCCCTGAACGACTCGAACGCCTACGCGGCGGCCGGCCTGGCGGGCCTGGGTATCGTGCAAATGACGCATTTCATGCTTGCGCCGCTGATGGAACAGGGCAAAATGGTGGAATTGCTCGATGAATGGGAATCCGACCCGCTGCCCATCCACGTGATCTATCCGCCCAACCGCCATCTGTCCGCCAAGGTGCGCGTGTTTGTCGAATGGGTCGCCGACATGTTTACCAACCACCCGGCCACGCAACTGAAGGGCAAGAGCAATCTTCCCGCGCGTGCCGCCCAGACCGAGGCCCAGCCATGACCGCAGCAAGCACATCGTCCCACCGCATCGTCTTCCTCGACCGCGACAGCCTGATCGCCACTGTGCGTCCGCCCGCCTTTGCGCACAGCTGGGAAGAGTATGCGCACACCAAGGGCAGCGAACAGACGGTGTCCCGCCTGCAAGGCGCCACGATCGCCATCACGAACAAGGTGCCGCTGCGCGCAGCCGAGCTGGCCCAGTTGCCGGATTTAAAAATGATCGCCGTGGCCGCCACCGGCACGGATATCCTCGACCTGGCCGCCTGCCGCGAACGGGGCATCGTCGTGGCGAATATCCGCGACTATGCGCGCGCCACCGTGCCCGAGCATACGCTGGCCCTGATGCTGGCCCTGCGCCGCCAGTTGGTCGCTTATCGCGCGGACGTGGAAGCGGGCCTGTGGCAGGCATCGGACCGCTTCTGCCTGTTCGGCCACCCGATCCGCGACCTGGCCGGCAGCCGCCTGGGTTTGCTCGGTTACGGCGCGCTGGGCAAGTCCGTGGCCCAGCTGGGGCGCGCCTTCGGCATGCAGGTGATCGTCCACAACCGTTCCCCGATCCAGGAAGACGACGTAAAGGAAGTGAGTTTTGACGAACTGCTGGCCAGCTCCGACGTGCTCAGCCTGCATCTGCCTTTGACGGACAAGACGCGCAACATCATCGGAGAGCAAGAGCTGGCGCGCATGCAGCCGACCTCGCTATTGATCAACACGGCGCGGGGCGGCCTGGTCGATGAAGCGGCGCTGGCCGATGCGTTGACCCGTGGCGTGATCGCCGGCGCGGGCTTCGACGTGTTATCGAAGGAACCACCGCCGCCCGACAACCCGCTGCTCAATTTGCGCCTGCCCAACTTCATCCTCACGCCGCACACGGCCTGGGCCAGTGGCGAGGCCATGCAAAAGCTGGCCGACATCTTGATCGGCAACGTGGAAGCGTTTGAACGCGGGGCGCCCGTGAACGTGGTGGCATGAGCGACTTGCAGGAACTCGATGCACTGCTGGGACTGGACGACGATGAATACGAGCGCCTCGACCTGTTTCTCGATGCGGACGAGCTGATCGGGCAACTGCAGTCCGCCGACGTGCCCGCGCTGCTGGCCCTGTGGCGCGTTCGCGGCCTATCCTGGCAGCAACGGTTCACGCAAGCGAGCGGTTCCATTGACGGCGCCGTGCTGCGCGCCTTGCTGACCGGTTTGCTGCAGATCAGGGAGACCACCCATGGCGTGTTTGAACTGATGACACGCCTGCCTGCGACAGCCGACGCCTCCCCGCTCAGCGAGGCCCTGCTCGACTACGCAGAGCAAGCCTGGCATACGGCGCCCGCACGGCAGCGGCAAATCCAGATCAGTTGCTGGAGTTGCGGGCTGTCGGGCCGGCTGTTGAAGCGGCTCGGTTTGTCCTCATGGAAAGAAGCGGGCTTGTAGGAACTATGGCGCGGTAGATCGCTCAAAGCTGAAACCGGGCGCATATGCGTGATAACCGTCGAAATCACCCTTGCCGATGGCCGCGCCGGCGCTGCGCGCGATCGCATACACCATGCCGAAGTGAAAGTAGAAATTCGGCAGGATGTACAGATTCAAATACTCGCCTGCCGGCAAGGCGATGTCGGCGAAGCCGGCGCGGTCGCGGCAGAGGCGGTCAAGCGGCCCGTCAAAGCGCTCCGCGGGGATCGTCTTGAGGTAGCGCATGGTCTGCGCGATCTGTTCCTGCAGGCTGGCGGCGGCGCTGAAATCGGCCACGTCCAGGCCCGCCAGCGGGCAGCAGCCGCGCAGGGAAAAGCTCACGGCCGCGCGCACCTGCTGGGCGAACGGCAGCATGTCCGGGTGCAAACGCGCCGCCAGCAGTTGCGGCGCCGTACCCGTCTTGTCGAGCATGGCGGACAACTGCGCCAGCGAGCGGCAAAAGATGGCGGCGGGGTTGATACGCATCAGCTCCGTCATGACTGGCCCTCCTGTGCGGCGACCTTTTTCAACACGCGAATCAGCCGGCGTTCGTGGCGACCCACGGCATCCCAATCCCAGGCGTCGGTCAGGCCGAATGCCGGGTAATGGCGCTGCCATTTTTCCGCGCGCCTCTGCGAATTGGCGCCCACGTTCGAGTCCAGGCCCTTGCCGTTGGACAAGCGCAGATACACACGGATGACGCCCCAGCCTTCGCATACGTAACGGTAAGTGAGGCCATCGCACTTGGCCGGGTCGAGCGCGATACGGCGCGGAGCAAAGTGTCCGCCCATGTCCGGGTAATGCACGGCCAGCAGCACCTCGCTGGCGCCTTCGGCCTCCAGCCTGGCCGCATACGCGCACAGCTCGGCAGGCGAGTGAAAATGCAGCGTTTCCCGTTCCGGCGCCGAATACGCTTCTGCCACGGCCGCGCCGGGCTTGGCGAAGATTGCCTCGGCCATGGCCGCGATACCTGCCTCTGACATTGCCACCGTGCTCCCCCTTCCCTGATTTGCCGCATAGCACTGCAGCGATGGCCGCCATGCTAGCATGGCGTCAACGGCGATGGCGGGGTCGACATGGAACGGCGCATGCGCCAGGCAATTATTAATGAGCAACATCATCAGCTGCGCATGGGCCAGCGCCAGGGTGTTGTGCATCAGGGGCAGCGGCGTGCGCAGTTCGTGGCTGACGTGGCGCGCGAAGGCCTGTTCGCGCCGCAACACCGCCTGCAGTTCGGCAAAAGTGGTTTCCAGGCCGCGCGCCAGGAAACCGATCTCGTCGGGACGCTCGCGTTCGCTGCAGCCCAACGTGCTGCCAGGCTCAAATTGCCTGGCTTCCTGCGCCAGCCAGTACGCCATCCCGGGCGCCGTACCACGTCATAGCTGTGCTGCGTTGCCAGCGGGATGCTTAGCCTGCCACTGGTGGAACGTCGGCAATGCGCGCATACAGCCAGAAGTTACCGGATCTTCCACGAATCTGCCGGTAGCAGCGCAGATAACCTTCGCGCTCGAAAGCGCAGCGTTCGAGCACGCGGATCGAACGTACATTGCTCTCCAGTACGGTCGCCTGAATGCGCAGCAAGCCCAGACGCTGGAAACCCCAGTCCACGACAGCGTTCACAATGGCCGTGGCCACACCCTGGCCCCAGATAGCAGGCGCCAGGTCATAGGCGATTTCCGCCGTGCGGTGCTGCGGGGAAATGGCATTCAAGCCGATGGTACCCACCAGCCGGCCACCGTCGCGCAGGACCACGGCCAGGCGGATGGGCGAGGACGGCTGGGCCGATGCATAGTCATCGAAATTGGACTGCAAGTCGTCGATGCTGCGCAAGTCCCAGCTCGTGTGCTCGACGACAACAGGGTCGGCCAGGTAGGCATACCAGGCGGGCGCGTCGCTACGTTCCAGGTGGCGCAAGGTCACCAGGGGATGATCGGTGAGCGGCAATCGCGGCTTCCCGCGGTGGCTCACGCGGCGTCCTTGCGCCGCGCTTCCCACGTGCGCCGCAGCAAGCCGTACAGGGCCGTATCGCTGACGTGGCCGCCAACGATCCAGCGTTCGGGCAGGAAACCTTCCTGCTTGAAGCCCTGGCGTTCCAGAGCGCTGGCCGAAGCCGTATTGAGCGGGTCGATATCGGCTTCCAGCCGGTTCAAGTCGCGCTCGACGAAGGCGTATTCCAGCAGTGCCGACAGGGCTTCCTGCATATAGCCCTTGCCCCAATGCGGGCGCGCCAGCGCATAGCCGATTTCGGCACGGCGGTTCTGGCGGTGCTCGGAAAACAGGCTGCAGCTGCCCATATATTCGCCCGTCGCCTTCAGCGTGACGGCGAAGCGGAAGAATTCCTCTTTCTCGAAAGCGGCGATGTCCTCGGCAAGCTTGCGCGCGGCAATGCTGGCATCCTGCCATGGCGGTTCGCTGAAATAGCGCATCACTTCGGGGTCGGCATGCATGGCGTAGAAGTGCGCTTCATCGGATGGCTGCGGCTTGCGCAGGATCAGGCGTGCAGTGGTGAGGATTTTCGCGTAGGCCATACAACTCCAATCAAAGGTTGAGACGGGCAATGCTTATTATTCCATGCAATTGTAATGATGTGGCAACTTTGCAGCGCGGCTTCTAATGTACTATGGCAATGTTTCTCCATATCATAGATGCAACTTCATGATCCGCTCATGCATGCAGTAAAAGAAGCAGCACACACCGAAGCCGACCATGTCCATCCCTAGAATCCACCTCACCATGCCGCTCGCCATCGGCGCACTGGCCATCTGGCTGGGCCTGAGCATGGGCGGCCGCTGGCTGGAAGCGGCCGGCTACGCCTTGCCGGGCGCAGCCGTCACCGGCCGTATTGGCCTGTCGTGGGCGCTGGCCGCCGTGTTCGCACTGGCGCTGCTGCTGGCATCAAGCCGGCGCCGCGAAGCGGGCCTGGGTGCGCCGCAGCCATGGAAAACCACGTGGCTGGTCTGGCCGCCGCTGCTGTATGCTTTGCTGATGTTGCTGCTGGCCTGGGCCGGCGGCTGGCCGCAGCCGCGCGTGCTGCTGATCGTGGCATGCAATGCGGCGCTGGTGGCCATCTCGGAAGAACTGATGTTCCGCGCCATCTTGCTGCAGGGCATGCTGGACCGCTACGCCGTCTGGCCCGCCGTACTGATGTCATCGGCGCTGTTCGGCCTGGCCCACTTGGCCAACGGCCTGGCCACGGGCGACGTCAGCGGCGCCCTGTGGCAAGCCGTCGCCGCCACCCTGCAGGGCGTCGGCTATGCTGCCATCCGCCTGCGCACCCGCTCGGTATGGCCCATGGTCCTCGTGCATGGACTATGGGACTACGCGCTGGTAACGGCCACCTTGCCGAACCCGGCCGAAGACGGCGCCTCCATCCTGCCGACTATCGCCCTGCTGGCCGTGCTGCCCCTGTGCCTGTATGGCGTCTACCTGCTGCGCCCCAGCCAGAGGGCGGCCATATCTCAACTGCAACCATAACGAATCCACATGACGTTTTTTTCCCGTGAGTACGAAGTGTTCCTGCTGCTGGCCGCGCCCGATGCGGCACCGCTGTGGAATGCGGCGCAATGGACGCCGTTTGCCGCCAGCCTCGATGGTCTCATCGCGCAAACGCGGGGCAAGGCCGGCGTGCGCAGCCATCAATACAATCCCAAGGGCAAGCCGATTGCGTTTGGACGCCTGGGCTGGGACGCCAAATCGCACGCGAAGTGGACGCACACGGCGGCTACGACGCAAGCGCGCTTCATGACCCTGGAAGCGTGGGCGCCCACCTGGGCCCTCTGCGAAAAAGACGACCAGGCGCCCGACCTGTTCCTCGCGCTGGCCAACGAATCGCTGCTGGGCCTGGCAGGCAAGCCCCTGCAATTCGGCCAGCGCCTGGTGTGCGCCATCGCCACGGACATGGGGCCAGAGGCGGCCGCCACCTTGCAGGCTGCGCTGGCGCAACTGGCCGCGCAGCAAGATGCCGTCGTCTTCGCCCGCACACGGCGCCAGTGGGGCCGCGCCTCTCCCTACGGCGGTTTCACGGGCGCCATCCAGGATATGCTGATCGGCGGCCTGTTCCAGCCGGACGACCCGCATGCGCGGCCGCTCGATGCGGCCACATTCCGCGAGCCATGGACGCGCATCAGCAATTGACAGCGCCAGCCATTCCATGGCATCGTTCAGCCATGCAATCGCCATTCCCGCCCCTGTCATCGATTATTGCCACCATTCAAACCATGGTGGCTAGGCAGGAATGACATTGACCAAGCCGCCTGCAAGGCGGCTTTGCTTCATCTGGCGTCTCGCAGGCTTTGTTTCCCCCACCTTGCACCTCGTGTGCGGCAAGATTGCATCCGGCAAATCCACGTTGACCGCCCGGCTGGCCTGCGCGCCACACACCGTGCGCATCAGCGAAGACAGTCTGCTGGCGCAGCTGTATCCGGGCCAGATCGCCAGCCTGGCCGACTACGCGGCATGCGCGGCGCGGCTGCGCGCGGCCATCGCCCCTTTGGCCCTGCAGATGCTGCAGGCGGGCGTATCCGTCGTCCTCGATTTCCCCGCGAATACACCGGCCAGCCGCGCCTGGATGCGCGAATTGTTCCAGCAGGCGGGCACGCCGCACGTGCTGCATTACCTCGACGTGACGGACGACGAATGCAAGGCGCGCTTGCGCCAGCGCAATGCCAGCGGATTGCACCCGTTCTCCACCAGCGACGCTGATTTTGACGCCATCACGCGCCACTTCGTGCCGCCCGCCGCATCGGAAGGTTTTACGCTCGTGCGCGTGACGGCTTAAAACGTGCCCGGCAGCAGGATTTTCTTGTCCACCTGTTGCAGGTCGCGCAAGCCGCAAAAGGCCATCGTCAGGTCGAGTTCGTTGCGGATGATGTCCAGGCACTTGGTCACGCCCGGCCCGCCCATGGCGCCCAGGCCGTACAGGAACGGGCGGCCGATGTACACGCCTTTGGCGCCCAGGGCCACGGCCTTGATCACGTCCTGGCCCGAGCGGATGCCGCCGTCCATGTGCACTTCGATCTGGCTGCCGACGGCGTCGACGATGGCGGGCAAGGCTTCGATCGACGACTGCGCGCCGTCGAGCTGGCGTCCGCCGTGGTTCGAGACGATCAGCGCGTCGGCGCCACTGTTGACGGCCAGGCGCGCGTCTTCCGGGTCCATGATGCCCTTGATGATGAGTTTGCCGCCCCAGCGCTGCTTGATCCATTCCACGTCCGCCCACGACAGGCTCAGGTCGAACTGCTGCTGCGTCCAGGCCGACAAGGACGACATGTCCGAGACGGACGTGGCGTGGCCGACGATGTTGCCGAAGCCGCGCCGCTTCGTGCCCAGCATGCCCGCCACCCAGCGCGGCTTGGTGGCCATGTTGATGATGTTGGAAATCGTCAGTTTCGGCGGCGCCGACAGGCCGTTACGCAAGTCCTTGTGGCGCTGGCCCAGCACCTGCAAGTCGAGCGTCAATACCAGCGCGCCGCACTTGGCCGCCTTGGCGCGGTCGATCAGGCGGTTGATGAATTCGCGGTCCTTCATCACGTACAGCTGGAACCAGAACGGTTTTGTCGTGTTCGCCGCCACGTCTTCGATCGAGCAAATGCTCATGGTCGACAGGGTGAACGGCACGCCGAATTTTTCAGCGGCCTGGGCGGCGAGAATTTCGCCATCCGCATGCTGCATGCCCGTCAAGCCCGTCGGCGACAGGGCCACCGGCATGGAAACCGCCTGTCCGACCATGGTCGAGGCCAGGCTGCGGTTTTCCAGGTTGACGGCCACGCGCTGGCGGAACTTGATCTTGGCGAAATCGCTGTTGTTGGCGCGGTACGTCGATTCCGTCCAGGAACCGGAATCGGCGTAGTCGTAAAACATGCGCGGCACCCGTTTCTGGGCCAGCACGCGCAAGTCTTCGATGCAGGTAATGATACTCATGCGTTTCCTCGGTCGATGGCAAGTCGAACCATGATCGTGCATTTACCCGCAATTGTCTATCCGGCAGGCAAGACTGGCGGACAGAACGTGGCTTACCAGTCGCGCGCGCCGAGGATCTGCTCGCCCAGCGCAGTCAAACACGCCTGCGGATAGCGCAGCTTTTCCTTTTCCTCGGGGTCGCCGGGAAACGCGTAGCCCTGCGGCGCGCTGCGCTCGCGCCAGCTTTGCACACGCCAGTCGCGCAGACTTTGATTGTCTTCCTGGGCGGGCGTGAAGGAAATATATTGCGCCAGGCGCACCTGGTCCGTGGACGTGTTCGGGCGGATGCCGTGCGCCAGCAGGCTGTTGAAGATCAACAACTCGCCTTTCTTCATGGCGATGAATTGCATCGGATACGGCACCGTCGCCAAGTCCGGCTGCCACGGGTTGCGATCCGCCGGCACGGTCTTGCGCCAGCTCAATAAATTATTGAACAGTTCCGGATAGCACTGGAAACCGCCGCTCTCGGGCGAGGTGTCGGACAGGGCCAGCACGCCCTGCACGTTGACGGGCAGCGGGTCGAGCGTGGTGTCCGCATCCCAGTGGATGAAGCCGCCAAACTTGCGCTTGCCATGGTTCGGCGTGTTCAGGTTGGCGCGGTCGATGGTCACCCACAAATCCTCACGGTCCCAGATGTCGACGAAGGCGTCATATACCCGTTGGGTCTGGCGGTTATCCCACAGGGTCTGGTTGTGATAGGCCTCGACCATGCCGGAACCGTTGAGTTCCTTCATCGCGTGGTCGCGCAGCTGGTCCCGGTTCCAGGTGGCAGGATCGTGCTGGTCCAGTCCCTGGAATTCCCACAGGAAATCCGTCGTGCGCCGCACCTGTTCCGGCGACACCGCATCCTTGACGATGACATAACCGTAGGTTTGCCAGTGCAAAAATTCGCTGTCGGACAGCACGCGCAGGGGCAGCTGTTTCTCGATGTCGCGCAACTGCGTCTGTTCCGTGTAGGCCACGGACGGGTTGCCGGGACGGTCTTCGCCGTATTGATATTTGTCTTGCATGGCTGTCTCCTGTGTTGGTGTGAGACAGATTGTGCGATGGCACGGCGCCATGAAATGCGCGCTGAGCGGCCAATACTGATACTATCCTGACTATTCATCCGCTTCAAACGTCAGAATGACGCCTTTATTCGAACAAGTCACGATACCAACAGGCCACTCCTGGGGCTTGCTGTGGCGCGAACTCGACACCATTCCCTTCCTCTGGCATTACCACCCGCAATTCGAGCTGACCCTGACCGTCAATGCGCGGGGACAGCGCTACATCGGCGACCACCTGGGCGACTTCGAGCCGGGCGACCTGGTGCTGCTGGGGCCGAATTTGCCGCACACGTGGTCGGCCAGCGAGCGCATCGACGGCGCGCAGCCGATGCTGGCCGTTGTCGTGTGGTTTTCCTTGGAATGGGTGGAGCAGCTGGCGGCCTGTTTTCCCGAGTTGCACAGCTTGCGGCAACTGGCGGCCCGGGCCGGCCCTGCCCTGCACTTTTCGCCGGCAGCGAGCGCGCGCAGCGCAGATAAACTGCTGCAACTGAATGCCCTGCCCGTGCCGCAGCGCTTGCCGCTGCTGCTCAACGTGCTGCTGGACCTGGCGGGCGATACGGGCGCGCGGCCGCTGGCCTCGATGGCGCAGGCGCCGCTGCCCGATGGGCAGCACAAGCGCATGGCCGGCGTGTTTGATTTCATGCACGCGCATTTCCGGGAAGAGATCGCACTGGAAAGCCTGGCGCAGAAGGCGGCCCTGTCGCTGGGCGCTTTCCACCGCTGCTTCAAGCGCCACGCGCATTGCACGCCGGGCGAGTACCTGGCGCGGTTGCGCATCGGCCGCGCCTGCCAACAGCTGATCGAGAGCAATCTCGCCATCGCCGTCATCGCGCAAGAGGCGGGCTATCGCAACCTTGCGCATTTCAACCGCCAGTTCCGCGCCGCCAGGCACGTCACGCCGCGCGCGTTCCGCCAGCAATACCGGCACGCCACCAGAGTGGCGGCATAAAGCGTCCGGACAACGAAAAAGGGGATCAGATTATACAATCTGATCCCCGATATTCTGGTGCGGCTGGCAGGAATTGAACCCACGACCCCTTGGTTCGTAGCCAAGTACTCTATCCAGCTGAGCTACAGCCGCCTAAGACAAGATTATAGCAGGGCTTTGCAGAATGGCAAAGGGCGTGGCGGCACTATTTCACAATTGACGGCCTCCCCTATTTTTCACGGGCCGACCCGCTCCGCTCACTTGCATCTTTCATCACATTTATTTTCTGACTGCGGCGCAAAACCGACAGGTTTATTTCTTCTTAGTCATTATCAATGCATCCATGAAAAATGAATTGCAATTCATGGAAAATTTTGAGAATGTTTACTGGCAGTAATTCCAAAAAAAATACCAAGGGGATGTCATGAAAAAGAATTTGCACCTATTATTGCCGCTGGCTGCCGCCTGCACCATCACCTTCATGCTGGCCGCCTGTGGCGGCGGCAGCAGCACCCCCGCCGACCCGGCGCCACCAGTTCCCCCCGTCGTACTGGCAACCACGCTCAGCGGCACGGCAGCCGTCGGCGCGCCCGTCGCGGGCAGCGTCGTGGCCATCGACAGCAAGGGCAAAGTGTCCGTGGCGGTCAACACCGGCGCCGGCGGAGCCTTTACGGTCGATGTGGCCGGCATGACGGCGCCGTTTTTCCTCAGTATCACCGGCACGTCCGGCGGCAAGCAAGTGACGCTCAATTCCATCGCCACCGCGGCGGGGCAAACCGTCAACATCACGCCGCTGACGGACCTGATCGTCTCCACGGCGTCGGGCCAGCCCGGCGGCACGGCCCTGGCCACCGTCTGCGCACCCGTCGCCAATACGGTCTCGGCCGCCTGCACCACGGCGCTGGCCACGGCGGCGACCCAGCAACGGCTCGATGCGGCCGTGGCCGCCGTCATCGCCATGATCAAACCCATCAATACCGGCAATGCCAATCCGCTGACGGGCGCCTTTGTTGCCAACGGCACGGGCATGGACGCCGTGCTGGACCAGATCCTCGTCGCACCTGCGGAAGCGCAAGGCGCCATGGCGACCGTCACCCTGATTGCCACCAACAGCGCGCTGGGCAGCGTGACCTTGCCTGCCGCCGCCGGCGGCGCTGCGACGATACCGGCGGCGACACCGCCATCGGATGCCGACCTGACCAAGGCGAGCGCCGCAGCCAGCGTCTTGCCGGAAATCCGCGCCTGCATGGCCTCGCTCAGCGCGCTGTATCCGAAGACGGACTTCGTCGTACCGTCGACGGCGGCAGTGTCGCCGTTTATCGACAGCACCTTCAATCTGGGGGCAGGGGTGGGCCAGGCGGACATCGTGTCGGCCCTGACCAGCACGGACCAGGCCGCCCATGCGGGGCTGATGATCGAAGTACTGGGCTTGGCCAGCGTCAACATGCAGCCCTTGAGCACGGATGAAATTGCCACACTGACTTCCTCGTCCAGCACCTCGACAACGCGCGTCGCGGACTTCATCGGCAATCGCCTTGGCGCCGGGGCGACGGCCATCACCTTTACCGCAGGCAAGCCGAGCAGTGCATGGGTGCAGTTGCGCATAGGCGGCGACGCGGGCATGCTCAACTGGAAACTGGTCAAGACCAGCGACACCAGTGCCTGCGCCGGCGGCTGGAAACTGGCCGGCAGCGGCCACCTGGACATGCACATGAATGCGCGCATCCAGCGCAGTGTCGATGGCGCGGGCACGGCCAGCTTTGCGCGCGAATGGGCCGCGCACGTGGAACTCGACACCGTGCTGCAGGAAAATCCCGCCATCAACAAGATCGATGTGCGGGGACCGGGCCTGACGACGTTTGGCGACTTCCAACTACCCGGCACGGCCGGCAGCAAATTGCAGCTGATCCTGCCAGCGACCGGCTACACCCATATGCGGGTGGCCGACAGCAATGGCGCCGCCAGCGCTTTCTACAATAACGCGGAAGCCATTCAAAGCTGCCAGGACCTGGCCAGCCTGCCCGCCAACACGCCGGGCCTGGGCGCCGGCACGGCTTGCATCGACGAGACGAAAGTCGCGCCGGGCAAGGTATATGTCTGGACCCTGAAAACGCCGAATGGCCCTGTCAGCGCCTTCCCGTTCCAGATCAATGCCGTACCGCTGTCAAAAGCCTTTGCCAGGGCCAACCAGGCCAGCCTGTTTGCCACGCTCACCGGCATCACGCCGGCGAAACTGTCATCCCTCCCCGCCGCCACCCTGCTGGACGGCGTGGTGACCTTCAACTACACGCAGTCTGCCACCTACGGTTCCAAAATGGATAATTGCGGCCTGTCCCTGTTCAATGGCGCCACGCCGGTGCTGAACGCGGAACAAAATGCAGTTGGACAAGAAACCTCGTGCACCTTCACGACCTCGGGGCTCAATTCCCTGGCATCGAATGTGCCGGACCAGGCACATTCGGGCGCCTCGCTATTCAAGTTCACGGGACCCGTGACGAATGGCGGACTGTGGGTGACCACCATCGTCCTGGGCAACCAGGCCTCCTCAGGCCAGCCCTATCCGAATTGACGCCCCGTTAACGGACTGAAACATGCCGCGCTGCTGGCGGCGTGTTTCAAGCAACAGTTTGGCTGGACGAAAAAAAACCCGGAAAGCATGCTTTCCGGGTTTTTCTTTACTGCTGATACTGGTGCGGCTGGCAGGAATTGAACCCACGACCCCTTGGTTCGTAGCCAAGTACTCTATCCAGCTGAGCTACAGCCGCAAACTCTGACACACTTCGCCTGACGGCGCGAAGCTTGAAACTTTCATCAGAATGAAGTGAACTCCACCCTGGTAATACTGGTGCGGCTGGCAGGAATTGAACCCACGACCCCTTGGTTCGTAGCCAAGTACTCTATCCAGCTGAGCTACAGCCGCAAAACTTCTACAACATTCCATGAACAACATGGAGGTGAAACTTGTTACAACAAAACCAGGCAAAGTCTGATTTTCAGTATTCTGGTGCGGCTGGCAGGAATTGAACCCACGACCCCTTGGTTCGTAGCCAAGTACTCTATCCAGCTGAGCTACAGCCGCGCAGGCAAACATTATAGCGTATTCATTTCGCTTTGAAAAGTTCGATTTTTCAATCGCTTAGCTGATTTTTGCAGAATACCACCCCGCACCATCAGCCACCTTTTCACTGCCGAAAAGCGCACGCCTTTCATCGATGGACACAACGGCTTTCACAGTGGCATCCAGCGCATCGAGAAGTTGCTGTCTCGAAAGAAGCGGGATTATAGGGACTGCCTTCCCGTCTGTCCAGTGCTATCTGCAGGCGGCACGCAAGCGTGCGGTGGCGCCACGCCGCTTGGAGCTACAATACCAGCAGACAGGGGCGCTCGTGTCTCCGCTCATGCATGACGGCAGGCAATTCCATCATGACCAACGCATTGAGCTTGGCGACGGCGGCCCGGCGAGGCACCAGCCCGTGCGGCAGACTCACCGTTGCAGGATTTCCGATGGCTAAGCATGACCACAAGCAAGATCTGCTCCCCCCATCAGCGCCGCTGAGCCTGTCAGACGAGCGCCTGGCCAACTTGCTGGAGAGCATTACCGACGGCTTCTGCCTGCTCGACCACGACTGGACCATCCGCTACATCAATACGCGCGGCGCCGACATGCTCGCGCCGCAACGTCCGCCCGGCAGCCAGCTGGCGGGCAGCAGCCTGTGGCAAGCCTGCCCCCACTTGCAGGGCACGGAACTGGAAGTGCAGTACCGGCGCAGCATGGCGCAGCAGCACAGCTGCAGTTTCGAGCTGCTGTATCCGCCGCTGGGGCGCTGGCTGGAAGTGCGCATCTTCCCGTCCAGCGAAGGCTTGACCACGTATATCCAGGACATCAGCCAGCGCAAGGCGGCCGAGGAAAGCTTGCGCCAGAGCGAAGAAGACTTGCGCGCGCTGGCCAACTCCATCCCGCAATTGGCCTGGATCGCCAGCTTCGACGGCACCATCGCCTGGTACAACCAGCGCTGGCACGACTACACGGGCACCAGCGCCGCACAGATGGCGGGCGACGGCTGGAGCATCGCCTATGACACGCGGTACCTGCCGCCCATGCTGCAAGGCTGGAAGGCCGCCTTGCGCGATGGGACGCCGTTCGAAATGGAGTTCCCCATCCGCGGCGCGGACGGCCAGTACCGCTGGTTCCTGACGCGCGCCAATCCCGTGCGCGACCGTGGCGGCCAACTGCTGCGCTGGTTTGGCACGAGTACCGACGTCGACCAGGTCAAGCGCGCGCAGGAAGCCTTGCGCGACGAGACGCGCGTGCTGGAATTGCTCAACAATACGGGCGCGGCCCTGGCCAGCACGCTCGACTTGCCAGCCCTGCTGCAGGAAACCGTCGATGCGGCCACGCGCATCAGCGGCGCGCGCTTCGGCGCCTTGTATTATGACGATGCGGGCGATGCCCACCCTGCGGCGCGCGCCGTCAACGGCATCAGCCTGCGCCAGGCCGACACCATCGCCGCGGAACTGCGCCAGGGACCGGCCATGCGCCAGAACGACTTGCTGGCCGCACCCGACGCCAGCGCCGATGGCATGCCGCCGCTGCGCAGCTGCCTGAGCCTGCCCGTCAGCTCGCGCTCGGGCCTGTTGCTGGGGCGCTTGCTGCTCGGTCATCCGCAGGCCGGCATGTTCAGCGCGCGCAGCGAACGCATCGTCTCGGCCATCGCGGCGCAGGCCGCCGTCGCGCTCGACAATACGCGCCTGTACGCGGCCGCCACGCGCGCCGCCGACGAGCGCAAGGTGCTGCTCGACAGCGAACGCGAAGCGCGCGCCGAAGCCGAACGCACGAACCAGCTGAAAGACGATTTTCTCGCCACCCTGTCGCATGAACTGCGCACGCCGCTGTCGGCCATCCTGGGCTGGGCCCAGGTGCTGCGGCGCGGTACGCGCGACCAGGCCGACCTGCACCGCGGCTTGCAAAGCATCGAACGCAATGCGCGCGCGCAGGCGCAACTGATCGAAGACTTGCTCGACATGAACCGCATCACCTCCGACAAGGTGCTGCTCGACCTGCAGCCCCTTGCGCCCGCCAGTGTCATCGCCTCGGCCATCGAAACGCTGCGCCCGGCGGCCGACGCCAAGCACATCGCCATCCACAGCAGCATCGCCAGCGATGCGGGCACGATCATGGGCGACCCCGGCCGTATCCAGCAAGTGATCTGGAACCTGCTGTCGAATGCCCTGAAGTTCACGCCGCAAGGGGGACGGGTCGATATCGGCGTGCGCCGCGAGGCGAGCCGCCTGGCCATCACGGTGGCCGACAACGGCGTGGGCATCAAGAAAGACTTCCTGCCCCACGTATTCGACCGTTTCCGCCAGGCGGACGCCTCCACCACGCGCCGGCACGGCGGCCTGGGGCTGGGACTGGCGATCGTCAAGCACCTGGTGGAACAGCATGGCGGCACGGTCACGGCCAGCAGCGCAGGCGACATGCTGGGCGCCAGCTTTACCGTGCGCCTGCCCCTGGACACGCCCACCGCTACCGCGCGCCAGGAGGGCGGCGCCCCGTCCGCCAGCCCTGACTTGCGCGGCGTCAGGGTGCTGCTGGTCGATGACGAAGCCGATGCGCGCGAACTGACGGAACGCATCCTGCGCGACAATCACGCCGAAGTACACAGCGCCGGCAGCGTGGCGCAGGCGCTGCAACTGCTGGAGCAGGTGCGCCCGCATGTACTGGTCAGCGACATCGGCATGCCCGATGCCGACGGTTTCGACTTGCTGGCGCAAATCCGCGCGCACGCTCCGCCTGACGCCGCCCGCCTGCCCGCGCTGGCGCTGACGGCATTCGCGCAACCGCAGGATCGCCAGCGGGCGCTGGCCAACGGTTTCCAGTCCTGGGTCTCGAAACCGCTGGAGCCGGCCGAATTGGTGGCGGCCGTGGCGCAACTGGTCGCCACGCGTGTCACGGCCCACTCTTGAAAAGATGATGCAAAGAAATACATACTGCAGAACAAAATGACTATTTTTGCAGGTTGGCCTTCCTACTTCCAGACGCGGCACTGTCCTACAAGCAACTAAGCTGAAGTTTGCTACACTGAAATGCAGAAGCACACCCTGCACGGCAGGCAGGAGACAGGCAGCCTTGGCTGCCATCAGTGGCAGAAGCGAGTTCAAGCGCTGTTGTGCGCCGTATCTTGTTGCAAGGCGCTACTATCTTTCCCACCGCCGTCAGCCGATCATCAGCGGTAGAAGCCAGCGTTGCATAGACCGTATTAACCGAGACCCTACATGCCCAGCCAAGATGAGATTTTGAAAGCCAAAATTTTGGTCGTCGACGATTCGCCCGACAATGTCGACCTGATGCTGGAAATCCTGCGCGATGCCGGCTATACCAATGTCACGGCCACCATGCGTCCGGCCCAGGTCTGCCCCCTGCACCGGGAGCATTGCTACGACTTGATCTTGCTGGACCTGCAAATGCCGGAACTGAATGGTTTCCAGGTCATGAAAGGCTTGAAGGAAATCGAGCATGGCGGCTATCTGCCCGTGCTGGCCCTGACGGCGCAGCCGAGTTTCAAGATCGCCGCCCTGGAAGCGGGGGCGCGCGACTTCATCAGCAAGCCCTTCGACCTGATGGAAGTGCACAAGCGCATCCACAACATGCTGGAAGTGCGCCTGCTGTACAAGGAACTGGCGCAATACAGCAAGCAGCAGCAGGAACTGGCGCTGCACGACCCGCTGACGGGCTTGCCCAACCGGCGCCTGCTGGAAGACCGCATCGAGCACACCTTGCAGCAATCGGCCCGCAGCCGCGGCAAGTCGGCCATCCTGTACCTGGACCTGGACGGCTTCAAGGCCATCAACGACAGTTACGGCCACGGCTATGGCGATGACATCCTGAAAATGGTGGCGGCCCGCCTGGTGGGCGCCTCGCGCAAGGAAGACACGGTAGCGCGCATCGGCGGCGACGAATTCGTCATCGTGCTGGGCAACCTGGCCGGCAAGGGCGATGCGCGCGAACCGGCCGCCAAGCTGATCGAAGTCATTTCCGAGCCGTATTTCATCAACGACCTGACCTTGCGCCTGTCGACCAGCATCGGCATCGCCATCTACCCGGACGATGCCAGCACCGTCGAATCCCTGCTGGGCGCGGCCGACACGGCCCTGTACGAAGCCAAGCGTGCCGGCAAGAACCGCTTTTGCTGCTCGCCCCACGAAGTGATCGCGTCGCAGGTCAACATGCAGAAAAACAGCATCCCCTCGATCGCCTGAACTTGCTTTTCGCGCGGCACATGAAAAAAGCCGGCAAGCCTCACGGCCAGCCGGTTTTTTTCTGCCTGGCAGGCGTTATTTCTTGCCCGCCGTCACTTCATGCTGACCCGCATGCTGGTGGTCCGTTTGCGCATTCACGGTGTCCGGCGCCACTTCGATGCGCGTGATGCCCGCATCGACGGAAATCGGATCGCTGGCGGGGAAGGTCATTTCGACGGCATCGTCGAGCAACTCTTCCTTGGCACGCTCTTCGCCACTCATGCCCTCTTCATCGGCCAGGATGGCCAGCGCACTGGCCCATTTGACGAAATTGAGGTTGGACAGTTCGCGCACGGTGGTCACGCCGAACGCTTGCTGCAAGGCCTTGGCATCCTTGGCGCTGACGCCGCGCAGGGCGCTGATGGGGGCATTGACGATGTCGCGGAAGCTTTTGTCGAGGTATTCCTGGTCGACGATGGTATCGATATTCATGGCATGTCCTTTCGTTTCAATAAGCGGGCCGGTGCTGCGCCCTGCGCCGCGGAGCGGCTATGCTGCATGGGGAGAATGCATGGCCCCACTATGGCAGCGCGCGGCGCCCCGGTATGTGCGCAGCCGTACGCAACGGCGGGAACGGCGCCCCTGGCGCAAACGATAATCTTGCCTATGATATAAAAATGATGGGCGGAGATTAAAATTGCCGAAAAGACAGAAATTTTCCATCCATGCGCCTTGCGATGAAATCCTCATGTATGATCCTCCACTTGAATTTGGTCCACCTTTCACCATTCACGGGGCGCTATGTCCGCACAAACAGATCCGAACAAGGAAGCGGCCCAGGCCGATGCGGAACGCGCCGCCGATCTCAGCGAGTTGCTCGGTCATGTCAACACCAGCTGGGACAATGAACGGCGCGCCCTGTCGCGCCAGCTGCACGACAGCCTCGGTTCCTCGCTGACGGCGCTGACCATGCACCTGTCGCTGCTGACGCAAAAAATGCCGCAGGAAGCGGCCTTGCTCGACCGTGCGGCGACCATGAAGCAATTGCTGCTGAATGTGATTGAAACCAACCGGCAAATGCAGATGAAGCTGTGGAACGACAAGCTGGAGTTTCTTGGCGTCAATGTCGCGCTGGGCGAACTGGCCGCGCAATTTGCCGACCAGCACAAAATTACCGTGCGCTGCAGCCTGCCCGACGATGAACTGATTTGCCCCCGCAACGTGGGCGTGGCCCTGCTGCGCACCCTGGAAGAAGCGCTCAGCAACATCGCCACGCACGCCAACGCCACAGAGGTGGACATCATCATCGACGACAACGACGAAGCACTGATGATGACCGTCAAGGATAATGGCGTGGGGCTGCCGGCCAGCGAACCCGTCGAAATGAGCAAGCACGGCTTGCGCTCCGTGCGCGAGCGCGTGCATTACCTGGGCGGCAGCCTGAGCCTGACAGCCAACCCGCAAGGCGGCACGGCGCTGACCGTCGTCTTGCCGCGCATTAATCCGAAAGAATAGTCCTTGCCAGGCGCCCTCATCCGCTGAACGCTTCGACAACAGGAGACCGCATGCAACGACTGATCCCCACCCTGCTGGCAGCACTGCTGACCCTGGGCAGTGCCCAGGGCGCCGACAACACCGTGCCACCGCCGGAAACCGTGGACAAGCTGGCCTGGCTGGCAGGCTGCTGGAATGTCGACGGCGCCGAGCCCGGTTCCGGCGAACAATGGAGCACGGCCGCCGGCGGCACCCTCCTGGGCACCAGCCGCACCGTCAAGGGCGGCAAGACGACGGCCTTTGAATTCGTGCAAATCCGCCTGACGGAACCGGGCCAGCTGGCCTACATCGTGCAGCCGTCGGGCCAGCCGCCCGTGATCTTCAATTTGCTGCGCCAGGACAAGCCGGATGAATTCATCTTCGCCAACCTGGACAATGACTTCCCCAGCCGTATCCTCTACCGCCACGACAGCGAGCGCATCTTGCACGCCAGCATCACAGGCACGTTGAAAGGCAAGCTCACCACCATCGCCTTTCCCATGACGCGGGGCCGCTGCGAAGCGGCGCCGATTACGCGCAGCAAATAAAAAGGGGCCGCGAGGCCCCTTTCTGCTCTGACACCCATTCAATTAATGCAGCTTGACCTGCGGCGTGCTGCGCTTGATCAGGAAGCGGCCCATGGCCATGACGGCCGTGCGCACACTGCCCAGCACGGCGTTGTGGTGCATCAGGTGCAGGCTGACATACATCATGCGCGCCACAAAGCCTTCGACGAACCAGCTCAGGCCCTTCAGCGAACCCATCAGGGTGCCCACCGAGGTGGTGCGGCCGAACGACACGAGCGAACCGTAGTCCAGGTACTCGTACGGCTTGCTTTGCGGCGGCTTGCCCTTCGCTTGCAGCAGGAAAGTTTTCAGCAGGTAATCGGCTTGCTGGTGGGCGGCCTGGGCGCGCGGTGGCACCAGCTTGCCGTCCGGCCCCATGCAGGCGGCGCAATCGCCCAGCGCGAAGATATTCGCATGGCCCTGCACATTGAGCATGCCCGTTACTTCCAGCTGGCCGGCGCGGTTGGTCGGCAAGCCCAACGTGGCCAGGAATTCGGGCGCGCGGATACCGGCTGCCCACACGCAGATGTCGGCCGCATAACTGGTGCCGCTGGCCACCGTCACCTTGTCGGCTTCGATCGTGGTGACGCGCGTATCGGTCACCACGCTGATGCCATGTTGATGCAGCAGTTTCGAGGCGGCGATGGAGACGCGCTCGGGTAGCGGCGCGAGGATGCGCGGCGCCCCTTCGAGCAGGGTGATGCGCACATCCTTGATGGCGTTGAGATTCTGGAAACCATACGCGGCATACACGCCGCTCGCTTCGCGCAATTCGGCCGCCAGCTCCACGCCCGTGGCGCCGCCACCGATGATGACGATATCGACACCGGGATGGCCCGCGTCGCCCTGGCGCTGCTCGGCCATGGCCAGCAGTTTCAGCAGGGTCAGACGGAAACGTTCGGCGTCTTCCGTGGCATTCAGGGAAATCGTGTTTTCCTTGGCGCCGGGCACGCCGAAGTAATTCGAGGTGCTGCCCACGGCCAGCACCAGCTGATCATAGTGGACCGTGCGCTGCGGCAAGAGCTGTTCATGCTTGTCGGTGGCGATGGCGCCTACGGTGAGGCTGCTCGACGCGGCGTCGAGCGCGATCAGGGGGCCATAGACATAGGTAAAACCATTGTCATGCGCCAACATCTGGTACGACAGACCCTCCTGGTGTATATCCAGGGTGCCGGCCGCCACTTCATGCAGCGACGGCTTCCAGATATGGTACAGGCGGCTGTCGACCAGGGTCACCTGGCCGGGGCCGAGCTTGCGGCTGAGTTTGCAGGCCAGCTCCAGGCCGCCTGCGCCGCCACCTACGATGACGATTTTACTATGCAAAGATCCTCCTGCTTATTTGTTTAGTCCCTGTGCCCGTTGCCATTGCCGTGACCATTGCCATTGCCATTGCCATTGCCTCGGCCCGGCTTGTCATCATGCTTGTCGCGCTTGCCTTCATGTTTATCGCGCTTGTCATCATGCTTGTCGTAATGGCCGCGATCACGGTCGCGGTCGCGGTCGCCGTAATCGGGACGGCCATGGTCGCCATGCTGTTGGCGGTAACGGGGCACATATTGGTTGTTATACCAACTATCCTGGACGAAATAGACCTCTTGGTTACAGGCATTATACTTGCGGCAGTGCTTGGACCAGTGTTTCGCATGGCCGGGCGGCACGCGCAAATAGATGGGGTGCGCCGCATAGTATTGCGGGCGCTGCACGATGACGGGCTGGGCGTAGATCAATTGCGGCGCGGGATAGTCGCCTATGTCGATGCGTCCGTAAAAGCCGGGCTGGCCGATGGTGACGGAAACCTGGGCAACAGCGGCGGTACCTGCCGACAGCAGGACGGCGGCGAGAATGAGGGTTTTCATGAGGACACTCCTTTTATCAGTTATGCCGCAATTGTAGACCTTGTGTGACCAACTGTTTGTGCGCAAGGACACATAAGGAATCGCGTCCCAATCTCACCACAGCTTGCCAATAGGCACGACCAGGCCGCTAAACAGCGACCAGTCCGGCGACGCCGCCGTCAAGCCGCGCGCCATGCCGATATCGATGGCCAGCCGTGGCGTGGGACTCCAGGTGGCCGCCAGCAGCAACTGCGCCGTGGCCGGCGCGCCGCGCAAACGCGTGCCCGAGACTTCCGCCGTGGCGCCCCAGCGCGCGCTGACGGGCGTGGAAAATGAGGCCGCCCAGCCCGTTTGCACCTTGCCAGTATGCGGGTCGGATGCGCCCAGGCGCGTGGCGTTCAGATTGGCGTCCATGTGCACGGCGCCCAGGTCGCGACTGAAAATGCCGTTCAGCGACACGTCGCTCTTGCCGCTACCGATGCTGTCCTTGGCCGTCGGCAACTTCCAGCCCAGTTCCAGGCCCAGCGCCGTGGCGCTGTCGAGCAAAAAGGCGCGCTTGAGCACGACGGTCGTGTCGCCCACGCCCGTCTCGCGCCGGCCCGTGTCATCGCGCGCGCGCACGATGCCCTCGCCTTCGAGCAGCACGCCCCATTCGGGTGTGAACGCCAGTTTGAACGTGTATGGCAGGCTGGCGCGGCGCGTGGCGTCCGTTTTGGACAGCAAGCCGCCGGCCTCGAATTCCAGCTGGCCCGGCGTGGGCAGCTGGGCGGGACTGGCCACGGAAGGCCGGTAAGGCAGGACGGGATCACCCTCCTGCGCCTGCGCCAATGGCGCCAGGGACAGCAGGGAGAAACACAGCAACGGCAAGCAGAGAGAAGACATGGAAGACCCGAAGTGGCAAATGCGCAATAGCGACAGCCTACCACCAAGCCCAGGTGTGCGTGTTGCGCCGATACTGCCGGGTTCAGGCCAGGCGCCGCACGCCCTGCCTGGCGGCCGGCGCCGGCCGGCGCATCGGCGTGACATTGCTGGCCGGCGCCACGGCCAGCTGTTGCGCCTGGGCATGCAGGCGGAACACGCCCACCAGTTCCGTCAGGATCTGCGCCTGGTCTTGCAGCGATTCGGCGGCGGCCGCCGCCTCTTCCACCAAGGCCGCGTTCTGCTGCGTCACCTGGTCCATTTGCAAGACGGCCTGGTTGACTTGCTCGATGCCGGCGCTCTGTTCGGCGCTGGCGGCCGTGATTTCCTGCATGATGTCGGCCACCTGGCGCACGCTGGTGACGACTTCATCCATCGTCTTGCCCGCGTCATGCACGAGCCTGGAGCCGATTTCCACCTGCTCGACGGAGTCGCCGATCAGAGTCTTGATTTCCTTGGCGGCACTGGCCGAGCGCTGGGCCAGGTTGCGCACTTCGGACGCCACGACGGCGAAACCGCGCCCTTCCTCGCCCGCCCTGGCCGCTTCCACGGCCGCGTTCAAGGCGAGGATGTTGGTCTGGAAGGCGATGCTGTCGATGACGCTGATGATGTCGACGATCTTGCGCGAGGAGGCATTGATCGATTCCATCGTCTGCACCACCCGCCCCACCACGGCGCCGCCTTTGCCGGCCACGTCGGAAGCGGCGCCGGCCAGCGCATTGGCCTGGCGCGCGTTATCCGCATTCTGCCGCACGGCCGACGTCAGCTGCTCCATCGAGGATGCCGTTTCTTCCAGCGAACTGGCCTGTTCTTCCGTGCGCGACGACAGGTCGAGATTGCCCTGGGCGATTTCGCTGGAGGCCGTATGGATGGTGTCCGTGCCCGCACGCACCTGGCTGACGATGCCCACCAGCTTGTCGCGCATGGCTTTCATGGCAAACAACAGGCTGGCGTTGTCATGGCTGGCCGTACGGATATCGACGGTCAGGTCGCCCTCGGCGATGGCGCCCGCGATCTTGACGGCATACGCCGGTTCGCCGCCCAGCTGGCGCGTCAATCCGCGCGTGATCAGCGCACCCAGCGCCAGGCCGGCCGCCATGCTGCCCAGCACCAGCGCGATCATGAAGCTGCGGCTGGCCTGGTATACGCCCGACGCCTGCTCGGCCGCCGCCTTGGCGCGCTCTTCTTTCTGCAGCGACAATTTATCGAGCACACCGTCGAGTTCGTCCGCATGCTGGCGCGTCTTGTTGAGCAGCTCGACCAGTTGCGCGCTGCGCTGGGCCAGTGGCTCGGCCGCGGCCAGGGTCAGCGCCTGCTGCATGGTGGCAACATACTCGGCTTGGACAGCGGCGAAGCGGGCAAACAGTTCCTTGGCGGCCGGCGTGACGAACAGCGGCCGGGCCTTGTCCAGGTAACTTTTATTTAATTCGAGGAATTTGGCGATGTCGGCCTGGCGCGTGGCGCGCTCCTCTGCGGTAGTGGCCAGCAAGAAATTACTACGGGCACGGCCCACCTTGATCAAGGCGATATTGGCTTCCTTGATGTGCGACAGGCCCAGCAATTCGCTGTTGTACATCTGCCCCGCCATGGTATCGATCTTGCCCATGTTGAAGATGCCGATGCCGGCCACGATGGCCCCCATCAGTGCGACACAAAAAAATGCCGCCAGCAAGCGCGTTCCCACCTTCATCCGGTTCAACATGATTTCTCCCGTAGACTGGCCGATACTCGATGTAACTGGAGCTTACTGGCTTGAATATAAAGAAAAACCACGAAACAAAATGCTCGAATTGTCACCAAACAACAATTCATTGATCTGCAACAACATGCGAAACGGCTTGCCATGCTAGGCAAGCCATCCGCTGTCATCCAGGAAATACCGTCGATTAATGCCCGCTGTGGCCGGCTGGCTTGCGCACCGTCATCTCGACGTCGCCTTTCGCCGCCGCTTTGCCTGCACCCTGGCTGCGCACCGGTTCCGGCAAGGCACCCGTCCATTCATACGCCACGCTGCCTGCCGGGTGCTTGTACCAGCCCGGATCTCGGTAATCGCCCGGTTTCTGCTCCTTGCGCACCTTCACCGTGGTAAACATGCCGCCCATGCCGATGGCGCCGAACGGGCCGTCGCCGGCCATCATCGGCAAGGTGTTGTCGGGAATCGGCATCTGCATCTCGCCCATGTCAGCCATGCCCCGTTCGCCCATCACCATGTAGCCGGGCACGAGCTGGTTGATCTTCGCCGCCACGCCCTGGTGGTCGACGCCGATCATGGTGGGTACGTCATGCCCCATGGCATTCATCGTGTGGTGCGACTTGTGGCAGTGGAAAGCCCAGTCGCCCAGGTCCGTGGCCGTAAATTCCACGGCGCGCATCTGGCCCACGGCCACGTCCGTGGTGACCTCGGGCCAGCGCGACTCGGGGCGCGTCCAGCCGCCATCCGTGCCCGTCACCTCGAATTCATGGCCATGCATGTGGATCGGGTGGTTGGTCATAGTCAGATTGCCCACGCGCACGCGCACCTTGTCGCCCTGGCGCACCACCATGGGATCGATGCCGGGGAAGACGCGGCTGTTGAACGTGAACAGATTAAAATCCGTCATGGTCATGATCTTCGGCGTGTAGCTGCCCGGGTCGATATCGTAGTTGCTGAGCAAGAAGACGAAATCGCGGTCCACCTTCATGAAATGCGGGTCTTTCGGGTGCGTCACCCAGAACCCCATCATGCCCATGGCCATTTGCGTCATTTCATCGGCATGCGGGTGGTACATGAAGGTGCCGGGCCGCTTGGCGACGAATTCATACACGAAAGTTTTACCAGGAGGAATGCCCGGCTGGGTCAGGCCCGTGACGCCATCCATGCCGTTGGGCAAGCGCTGGCCATGCCAGTGCACGCTCGTGTGTTCCGGCAATTTATTCGTGACAAAGATGCGCACGCGGTCGCCCTCCACCACTTCAATCGTCGGCCCCGGCGACTGGCCGTTGTAGCCCCACAGGTTCGCCATCATGCCCGGTGCCAGCTCGCGCACGACGGGTTCGGCCACCAGATGAAATTCCTTGACGTTGTTGTTCATGCGCCAAGGCAAGGACCAGCCATTCAGGGTGACGACGGGGTTGTATGGCCGCCCGTTCGGCGGCGGTGGCGGCGCCTTGGTGTCGGCGCCGGCCATGCTGACGGCTTCCGGCAGCGACGCCGCGCCGACACGGCTGACGGCCGCGGCACTGAGGGCGACGGCGCCCGCGTTCATGAAAAAGTTTCTACGTGTAATCATCATTATTCCTTGTCGGCAGGGCCGCTGCCATTGATGGCCGATTGCAATGCCGTTTGGGCGATCCAGAAATCGCGCTGGGTCTCGATGGCGCTGTTCACGCTGGCGACTTGCTCGCGCGCATCGGCCAGCAGTTCGAAGACGCTGGCCAGCATGCCGTTGTAGCGCAGCAGTACTTCATGCGAAATCGTCTTGCGTAGCGGCACGACTTCATCGCGGTAGTGGCGCGCCAGGTCGTAGGCCGTGCGGTAGCTGGAATACGCCTCGCGCACTTCCGAGCGGGCCCGCACCGCCGTGCCCGCAGTGCGCTGCAGCGACTGCTCGTACAGGGCTTGCGCCTTCGCATTGCGCGCGGAACCCCAGTCGAACAGGGGCAATTCGAGGGACACTTCATAACCGTTTTCGCGCGGCGCCTCGCTGCTGCTCTTGTTGGTATAGCCCACGTCGAGCACATTGACGAAACCCGTCACCTTGGACAGGCCCAGCGCGTCGGCCGTGGCATGCACGTCTAGTTTGCTCATCTGCACGTCGAGGCGCTGCTCCATCGCCTGCGCCTCGATATTGCCCGCGTCCACCACCTGGGCCGGCAAGTCGGGCAGGCGCGACGGTAAAGTAAAGCTGGCCTGCTTGCCCCACAGGCCCAGCAGCCGCGTCAGGTGCTCGCGCGTGGCGGTGGCCTGGTGGCGCGCGCGGGCCAGGTCGCCGACGGCGTCCGCGTAAAACACCTGCTGGCGCGCCTGGTCGAGGCGGCTCCAGTTGCCCGCCTTCTGCAAGCGCGTGGCCAGTTCGGCGCCCGCCTCGGCCGACAGCAGCGCGCGCTGCATGAACGCTTCCGTCTGCACGGCGGCCACGGCATTGAAGTAGGCGCGGCGCGTGTCGGCCGCCAGCTGCACGGCGCTGCTGGCCGCCTGCAGCTTGGCCTGTTCAAAACGGCCCCGCTCGATGTTGACGCGCATCGGCATGGTCAGCAAGCCGGCCAGGTCGAAGCTGACGCCGCGGTCGATTTCATTGCCATGGCTGCCGTGCGAGCGGCCGAACGACAGGCCGGGGTTGCGCAAGCGCCCCGCCTGCACCAGGTCCGCCTCGGACGCGCCCAGTTCGGCCAGCGCCACTTTCATGCCGTGGTTGTTCATCAGGGCGATGCGCACGGCGCTGTCGGCGTCCAGGGGCTGGGCCAGCAGGGAGGCCAATTTTTCCTCGCCGCCCTGGTCCGTCAATGCCGCAGGGGCGCCCGTGCGGACGTCGGCCAGCGTGGACACGGTCCGCATGCCGCCATCCTCGCTGAAACTGGCACAGCCACTGAGCAGCAGGACAGCCGCCAGCGACAGCGGCGTGAGGCAAGTTGATTTTGTGAAACGGGCCATCTCAATGTCCTTCATGCTGGTGTTGCTGATGTTGCGGGGCCGGCTGGGCGACCGGCTTCGCCTCCGGCTTGGGGCTGGGCTTATGCATGGGCATGGTGTGGCCTTCCATCCTCATCATGCCCATGTGGCCGCCAGCCTTGCCGACTTTCTCGTTGACGGCGCGCCAGGCCTGGTCGGGCGTGGCATCGTCCTCGGCGGCGGGACGGTAGCCGGCGAAGGCGGAGCGGTAGGTGGTGGCCGGCACGGATGCTTGCGCCTCTTGCGGGGCGGACGTGGATTGCGCTGCGGCGGCCAGCGGCAGCACAGCCAGCACGAAGCTGAACAGGTATTTCATGGTATTCCTTGATTGACAGGGTATGGCGCGGCAGGTGCGCGACTGGAACGCTGGCGCGGCCGCGGCAACGTGCAGGGACGTGCGACGGCGGCACCGCCAGGTTCAACGGGCGGTCAGGCGGAGTGCGTGCTTCTCGGGGGACGTTCGGGACCAGGCGGGATATGCCCGGCGAACAGGGAATCGGGCGCCAGCGCCGGAGGCGGCGCGCGCAGGGTCAGGGCGTGCAAGGCGGGCATGCCCGGTGGCGCCGTGGCGCCCACGGTGCAAGCGCCATGGTTGCTGCAATCGTGGCCATGCTGCATGGCGCCGCCATCGTCCATGGCCATGGTCATCGGATGGTCCGCCATCCGCATGTCGGCCATGTCGCTCATGTCATGGCACTGTGGCGCCTGCATTGCCGCGGCGGCGAGCGTGACCGCCACTGCCAGCTCGTCCACGCAGCAGCTGCGCATGGCCGACGCAAAGCCCTGCATGGGCAGCGTGACGGCCAGCAGCCAGAGCAGCGAGCGGGCGAGTGAGCGGAAAAAGGCACGGTTCATGGCAGGACTATAAACCTTCCCACATGAGGAAGGTCAAGCCCCTATTTGCGCCCGTCGCCGTGCGTCAGCCAGATGACGTACACGCCATAATATCCCTGCCCTTCGAACAGGGCCTGGCCATCGGCAAAAGTCACTGTCTGCACTTCATTGATGGTGAAATACGCGCGGCCATCGGCCGCCTCGACGTCGCCCCAATGGCGCGCGCGCGGTGGCCGGTAGCCGCTGGCGCGCCCGATGGCGGCCAGCAGGTCGCCGATCATGAAGTCGAGCAACATGTCGGCCAGCAGCGGCCGCTGCCCCGCCAGCATGGCCGTGATGTCGGGGTAGCCCGCTTCCTTAATTTCGGGCAAGTCGCTTTCCTCGTACTGCAAGTCGTCTGCGCGGCAAGTCTGGATAAAACTGTTGAACGGCTCGTCGAGCAAGCCCGCCAGCGCCGCTTCCGGCACGCTCAGGCGGAACGGCTGCAGCGGCAATGCGCTGCGCTGGCCGTAGTTGAGTTCGCGGCAGCCGAGGAAGGCCAGCGGGTGCAGCTGGCCACCGACCTCGCAGCGGATGCCCGTCAGCTGCCCATCCCCGCCGCCCGCATCAGCAGGCGCATCGCCCACGCGGCCAGGCCCAGGGTGGCCACGCTGGTCAGCCAGATGCCGGCCAGCCACGCCAGTCGTTTCCGCCATGATTGTTGTTCCTGTTCCAATTGTTTCATCAGTGATATCCATCTTCCGGCTGAACTTTGCCACGAAACACATAATATGACCACACCGTATACATCAGGATGATGGGGATGATGAACAGCGCGCCCACCAGGGTAAAACCCTGGCTTTGCGGCGGCGACGACGCCTCCCATATCGATACCGACGGCGGGATGATGTTGGGCCACACGCTGATGCCCAGGCCCGTGTAGCCGAGAAAGACCAGCGCCAGGGTACACAGGAACGGCGCCGTCTGCCGCCCGCGCCGCACGGTGCGCAGCAGCAGCCAGCCCACGCCCAGTACCAGCAGCGGCACGGGCAGGAACCAGAACAGTTGCGGCAGCGCAAACCAGCGCGCGGCGATAGCCGGATCGACGAAGGGTGTCCACAGACTGATGATGGCGATCACGCCCAGCAGCAGCCAGACCAGCGTGCACGTGATGCGCCCCGCGCGCGCCTGCAGGCCTCCGTCCGTCTTCATGATCAGCCAGGTGCTGCCCAGCAAGGCATACGCCACCACCAGCCCCACACCCGTGAACAGCGAGAACGGCGTGAGCCAGTCCAGCGCGCCGCCCGCATAGCTGCGGTTGACGACCGGCATGCCCTGGATGTAGGCGCCCAGGGTCACGCCCTGGAAAAAGGCGGCCGCCACCGAGCCGCCGATGAACGCCTTGTCCCACACATGGCGCTCATGCTCGCGCGCCTTGAAGCGGAACTCGAAGGCCACGCCGCGGAAGATCAGGCCCATCAGCATGAAGCTGAGCGGCAGGTAGCAGGCGCTGAGCACCACGGAATAGGCGAGCGGAAAGGCCGCCAGCAGGCCCGCGCCGCCCAGCACCAGCCAGGTTTCATTGCCATCCCAGACGGGCGCGACCGTATTCATCATCACGTCGCGCTCGCTCTTCTCCTGGAAAAACGGATACAGGATGCCGATGCCCAGGTCAAAGCCATCCATCACCACATACATCATGATGCTGAACAAGATAATAATGGCCCACAGTAGTGGCAGATCAATGCCCATGCGAATTTCCTCCTTGTGCTGCGGACAGTGGCCGCGCGGGTGTACGTTGTTGGCCCGGTCCGCCTTGTTCGACGCGCTCGCCTTCATGCGGCTGCGGCCCCACGCGGATCAAGCGCAGCAGGTAGCCGATGCCCGTGCCGAAGACGGCAAAATAAATAACGATGAACAGCACCAGGGTGATGCCCAGCTGCGTGGCGCCGTGCGCCGAGACGGCGTCTTGCGTGCGCAGCAAGCCGTACACGGTCCACGGCTGGCGGCCAATCTCGGTCGTGTACCAGCCGGCCAGCATGGCCACCAGCCCGCTGGGCCCCATCCACAGGGCGCAGCGCAGGAACAGGCGCGAGCGCCACAGGGTACCGCGCCAGCGCAGCCACGCACTCCAGATGCCCAGCGCGATCATCAACATGCCCAGCCCCGCCATGATGCGGAAAGACCAGAAGACGACGGCGGAAGGGGGCCGGTCGCGCGGCGCGAATTCCTTCAGCGCGGGTATCGTGCCATTCCAGTCATGCGCCAGGATCAGGCCGCCCAGGCGGGGAATTTCCACCTTGTACAGGGTTTCCTCGCGCTCCATGTCGGGCCAGCCGAACAGGATCAGCGGCGTGCCCTCGCCTCCTTTGTTTTCCCAGTGGCCTTCCATGGCGGCCAGCTTGGCCGGCTGGTGCTCCAGCGTGTTCAAGCCATGCAGGTCGCCGATCACGGCCTGGATGGGCGCGACGATCAGCAGCATCGACAAGCCCATGGTCATCATCTTGCGAATGGCCGCGTTGTCATTGCCGCGCAGCAAGTGCCAGGCGGCCGACGCCACCACCAGCAAGGCCGTGGCGAGGAAGGCCGCCACGCTCATGTGCAGCAGCCGGTAGGGGAACGAGGGATTGAAGATGACGGCCAGCCAGTCCACGGGCACCACGCGCCCGTCGATGATTTCATGGCCCTGCGGCGTCTGCATCCAGCTGTTCGAGGCGATGATCCAGGTGGCGGAAATCAAGGTGCCCAGCGCCACCATGGCCGTGGCGAACATGTGCAGGCCCGGCCCCACGCGGTGCCAGCCGAACAGCATCACGCCGAGGAAGCCCGCTTCCAGGAAAAAGGCCGTCAGCACTTCATAGGCCAGCAGCGGGCCTGTGATGCTGCCCGCGTAATCGGAAAAGAAGCTCCAGTTGGTGCCGAACTGGTAAGCCATGACGAGGCCGGAAACGACGCCCATGCCGAAATTGACGGCGAAAATCTTCGACCAGAAGTGGTACAGGTCGCGGTACACGCCATCCTGCGTGCGCAGCCACGCCGCCTCCAGTACCGTCAGGTAACTGGCCAGGCCGATGGTGATGGCAGGAAAAATGATGTGGAACGAGATGGTGAAGCCGAACTGGACGCGCGCCAGTTCCAATGCAGTGAGCCCTAACATGTGTTGCCTTCCCGACGTGTGACGTCTGTTTTACCCAGGCCTCCACTCTAGGCTTTTCGGGCAAAACATAACAGACTCAGAAACGGGAGAAAACATAGGATCAGTTTGACGTTTGCCGAATGACAAGGTCAATCTGATCCGGCGCAAAAACGCCTCAGGCCGGCTCGGCGAGACCCACGCGGTTGCGTCCATTTTCCTTGGCCACATACAGGGCCGCGTCGGCCGCCAGCAGCACGGCGTCCGCACCGAGCACCTTGCCCGCCCCCTGTTCCGACGACACGACGCCCAGCGACACCGTGACGGGACCGGCGCCGGGGATCTCGGCGGCGGCCACCCGGGTGCGCAGGCGCTCGGCCACCTGCAGCGCCACGTCGAGGTCGGCCTCGGGCAGCAGCATGATGAATTCATCGCCGCCATTGCGGCACAGCACGTCGGCATCGCGCGAGCAGGCGCGCATCAGTTGCGCCAGGTGCAGGATGACTTCATCGCCCACCGCATGGCCCCAGCGGTCGTTGACTTGCTTGAAATGGTCGATGTCGATGGCGATGACGGAAAACGGCCGCGCCTGCGCCTGCCAGGCATCCAGCGCCGCCGCCATGCCGCGCCGGTTCGACAGGCCCGTCAGCGGGTCCGTCTGCACGTCGAATTTCAGCTTGCCGATCTTTTTCTGCAGCAAGGACATTCCCACCAGCAAGGCGCGCTTGATCTGCGCCGCTTCCAGATACCAGGCGCGGATGCCGCCGATGCGCTCGGCCATGCCGGGCGCGTCCATGCGGCTGGCGCCTTCGGCCAGTTGCACCAGGGGCCGCGAAATGAGGCGTGCCAGCCACCAGATGAACGGCAGGCTGAGCAAGGCAATGGGCAAGGAATACCACAGGGTGTTGAGCATCAGCTGGTTCAGCGGCGCCAAAGTGGCGGCCGTGGGCCGCTGGGCCACGATACCCCAGCCCGTTGACGGCAGCACGGCATAGCCGGCCAGCATGTCCGTGCCCCGGCTGTTGACGGTGCTCCCGCTGCCGCTTTCCTGGCGCAGGATGGCGTCGATCACGGTATTCTTGCCAGCCACTTCGCCGACCCGCGAAGGATCGGGGTGGTACAGCAGGCGCCGGCTCTGGTCGACCACATATAAATACGAACCATCGCGGTAGTAATGCTGTCCCAGCAAGGTGAACAGGATGTTTTTCTGCTTCAGGTAAATCGAACCGCCCACATAGCCCAGATAGCGTCCGCCGTGATCGAACACGGGATGGGAAATGAAGACCACCAGGTTGCCCACCGACGACATATACGGCCGGGTGATCAGCGGGCGGCGTTCGCGCAGCGCCAGGCGCGCCCCTTCCGAGGCCAGTTGGCTGTTCTGCAGGGCCAGCGTCTCGGGCGACACGCCCAGCACCTTGCCCTGCGCATCGACGATCAGGACGGAATTGAAGCTGTTGGTCTGCCCGCGCAAGCGTTCGGCTTCCATCTTGAGGGCAGCCGGGTCGGCAAAATGCCGGGGCAGATGGCTGGCGCTGTAGGCCAGCTGCTGGCGCGCCGCCAGCAGGAAGTTCTCCGTGCTGCTGGCCAGCTTCAGCGCATACGCGTGGTTGGCCTCCAGGGTCGTATCGATCAGCAACTGGCGCTGCACCTGATACGTGGCATAAAAGCTGTTAACCAGGGAGATCACGGCGCTGGCAAACGCCACCAGCACGATCAGACGGCGCAGATTGATGCGCAACAGAGGTTGCGCCACAGGTTGAAGCGGCATGGAAGAGACGGGGCAGCGTGGGATTGCGCCTGAAAAAAAAGGCCATTATACATGTCCATACAGCAACAAAGTGCCATGGACAACGGTTTATTGCCCCATTTGTCCCCGCCCGACAAGCCTGGGCCATTCAGGCATGCACGGCGTGCTTGCGTACCCAGTCCGCGTAGCGCTGCATCCAGCCCTGGAAGAAACCCAGGCTGGCCGGACCGATGCCGCCATGCTCGTCGAACAGGCCTTCCTTGGCCTGGATAAACATCTCTGGCTGGCCCAGCAGCGGCACGTCCAGGTAAGCGAGCACATTGCGCAAATGCTGCTGCGCCAGGGCCGTGCCCGTGGCGCCGACGGAGACGCCCAGCACGGCGCCCGGCTTGCCGCCCCACACGCTCTGGCCGTAAGGGCGCGAGCCGTGGTCGAGGGCGTTTTTCAGCACGCCGGGGATGGAACGGTTGTATTCGGGGGTGAGGAAGAGCAAGGCTTGCGATGCGGTAATGTCGGATTTGAGGCGCAGCACCTGCTCCGCTTGCGCGCCATCGTCATCCTGGTTGTACAGCGGCAAGTCACCGATCTCGATATGTTTGAAGGAAAACTCGGGCGGCGCCAGCTTGACGATGGCGTCGGCCAGCTTGCGGTTGAAGGAATCCTTGCGCAGGCTGCCGACGATGATTGCGACTTGATATTGGCTCATGAAAATCCCCGATGATGGTTAAGAAAAAGCCCTGAGGTGCGATGCACGTCAGGGCTATCTTGCCACACAATTATCGGTTTTGCGCGCTAGCGTGCAGCTTGCGCCAGGCCTTGATACTCGCGGTAATAGCGCCCGCCCAGGTTGGTCAACACTTCATAGCCGATGGTATTGGCCATGGCCGCCACGGCGTCGACCGGGTGTTCGGCGCAAATCAGGTCGACCAGGCTGCCCGGCGCGACGCGCTCCTGCGCGATGGCGCTGACGTCCAGGGTGATGGAATCCATGGAAATGGCGCCGATCTGCGGCACTTTCACGCCGTCGACGATGGCCAGGCCCTGGTTGCTCATGCTGCGCAGCCAGCCATCGGCATAGCCGACGGAGACGGTGGCCACCTGGCGCGGCGCGCTGGCCGTGTAGCGGCGGCTGTAGCCCACGTGGTCGCCGGCGGCGATGGTGCGCGTCTGCAGCACCTTGCCTTGCAGGCGCACGACCGAGCGCAGGGGATTCGGTTCGCCGCCCTGCGGCCCGATGCCGTACAAGGCAGCGCCGGGGCGCACCAGGTCAAAGTGGTAGTCGGGCGACAAAAAGATGCCCGAGGAATTGGCCAGGCTGGCGCGGTATTGCGGTAAACGGGCGCGGATGGCGATGAAACGGGCCAGCTGCTCGCCATTCATCGGGTTGCTGCGCTCGTCGGCGCAGGCCAGATGGCTCATGATGTAGCGCACCTTGATGCCGTCAAGAAAGTGGTCATCCAGCAGCCAGGCGTCGATTTCCTGCGGCGACAGGCCCATGCGCGACATGCCCGTGTCCACCTGCACGATGGCGTCCAGGGTTTTCCCCAAGGCCTTGGCGTGCGCGCGCCAGCCGGCCACCTGCGGCTCGCTGTTGAGCACTGGCGTCAGGCCATGGGCCGTGAATTCGCCTTCCGTATCGACGGGCGGGCCGTGCAGCACGAAGATGGCCGCGTCGGGCGCCACGTGCGGGCGCAGGCTGATGCCCTCTTCCAGATGCGCCACAAAAAAGTGCCGGCAACCCTCTTCATACAGGGCCGCGCCCACTTGCGCGGCGCCCAGGCCATATGCGTCGGATTTGACGACGGCCGAGCAGGCGGCCGGATGCGCCTTGTCGCGCAGCAAGCGGTAATTGGCGCGCACGGCATCGAGGTCCACCGTCAGGATGGCGCCGCTACGTTCCTTTGCAGGCATGCTGGCCGCCATCTCAGGCTCCCGCGTATTGCAGTTTGCCGCCGCGCTGCGCGCCGCTGTAGCGGCTGACGGACAGGTCGTCGGCCAGAATCGCCGGCTGTTTCGACGACATCAGGTCGGCCAGCAATTGCGCCGAACCGCAGGACATGGTCCAGCCCAGCGTGCCGTGGCCCGTGTTGAGGAACAGGTTGCGCAGCGGCGTGCGGCCGACGATCGGCGTGCCGTCCGGCGTCATCGGACGCAAGCCCGTCCAGAACGTGGCGTCGGCCGTGTTGCCGCCGCCGGGGAACAGGTCGTTGACGACCATTTCCAGCGTTTCGCGGCGGCGCGGGTTCAGGTTCAGGTTGTAGCCAGCGATTTCCGCCATGCCGCCCACGCGGATGCGGTCGTCGAAACGCGTCACGGCAATTTTATATGTTTCATCGAGGATGGTCGACACGGGCGCCTTGGCCGCGTTGACGATCGGCACGGTGATCGAATAGCCCTTCAATGGATACACGGGAATGTCGAGCAGCGGCTTCATGAAGCCCGTCGAGTAGGAACCCAGCGCCACCACGTAGGAATCGGCCTTGACGATTTCCGCGCCGCATTGCACGCCGGCAATCTCGTTGCCCTGCGTCAGCAAGGCATCGATGGAGACGCCGTAACGGAACTTCACGCCCAGCGCCTCGGCCATTTCCGACAGGCGCGTGGTAAACAGCTGGCAATCGCCCGTTTCATCGTTGGGCAGGCGCAAGCCGCCGAACAGTTTATGCTTGACCGCTTCGAGGGCCGGCTCGGCGCGCGACAGCTCGTTGCGCTGCAGCACTTCATACGGTACGCCGGCATCCTTGAGCACTTCGATATCCTTGGCGGCGTCGTTGTATTGCTTTTCGGTGCGGAACAATTGCATCGTGCCTTGCTGGCGGCCTTCATACGTGATGCCCGCTTCGGCGCGCAGCACCTTGAAGCAGTCGCGGCTGTATTCGGCCAGGCGCACCATGCGTTCCTTGTTCACCGCATACGCTTCCGGTGTGCAATTACGCAACATCTGCCACATCCATTTGAGCTGGGCGGCGCTGCCGTCGAGCGAGATGGCCAGGGGCGCGTGGCGCTGCATCATCCACTTCACGGCTTTCAGGGGAATGCCGGGCGCGGCCCATGGCGAAGCGTAGCCGGGCGAGATTTGCCCCGCATTCGCGAAGCTGGTTTCCAGTGCCGGGCCCGGCTGGCGGTCGATGACGGTCACCTCATGTCCTGCCTTGGCCAGATAGTAAGCACTGGTGACGCCGATGACGCCGCTACCCAGAATCACGATACGCATAGTTTCCTCATTATATTTTTTAGGCTATTGCCAGATTAACCGCTATCATATTGGGAAAGAGCCAGTATTTGTTCACGTATAAATCGAGATATTCAGCAATAAATCATGAGAATCCTTAAAGAATCGGCACGTGGCCTCGACAAGCTGGACCGCCACATCCTGCGCATCCTGCAGCAGGATGGCCGCATCTCGATGAAAGACCTGGGCGAACAGGTGGGCCTGTCGATCACGCCCTGCATCGAGCGGGTCAAGCGCATGGAGCGCGACGGCGTCATCACGGGCTACCATGCCAAGGTGAACCCGGCCGCGCTGGGCGCCAAGCTGCTCGTCTTTGTGGAGATTACTCTCAATCAAAAGTCGGCGTCCGCCTTCGAACAATTCCGCCGCGAAGTGTTGCAAATTCCCGAAGTGCAAGAATGCCATCTGGTGTCGGGCGACTTCGATTACCTGATCAAGGCGCGCATCCATGAAATGGCCGAGTACCGCAAACTGCTGGGCGACATGCTGCTGCAGCTGCCGGGCGCCGCGCAATCGAAAAGCTATGTGGTGATGGAAGAAATCAAGGAAACCCTGGCGCTCTCGACCGACGTGCTGCAGAGCCGCTAAAGGTAGCACCAGCCGGCACCAAAGGCATCATTTTGTGCGCCTTTGTATAATCTGGTAGCACATTCGTGGCGACCCAAGCACACTCCCTCCTGACATCACGCCCGTCCCCTCTGAGATTGGAAGCAGTGATGCACACCGGGAGTCCATATGAACACATTGATAAAACTGGCAGCTTCCTGCCTCGCGGGCCTGGCCGTGGCCATGTGCACCGCCAGTGAATACAAGGTCAACCGCGCGCCCGACAATGGCGCCATCTATCAGAACATCCAGGTCGGCAAGACCACCCGCCTCGACCTCGACGCGGCCCTGGGCAACGCCACCGTCGTCAGCTTCGATCCCGGCTATGAAGTCTGGGTCTACAAGAACCAGTTGCAAACCCCCAAGGTGACGCGGCTGCTCCCCCTGCTGGGTGAAAAAGGCACGCGCGAAGTGGCCGTCATGTTCGACCAGGCGGGTGTCGTCAGGAAATTCCGGATACACGAGCCGCGCAAGTAGGCGGCCGATGCGCTGCGGCGCATGCCAGCACGCCCGCCAGCAGCAGCATGGTGGCCGCAGCCTCGGCCAGCGTGGGCCAGCGCTGCTCCCACAAGTAGCCGTACAGCAAGGCAAACAGGAATTCAAAGACAATCATCTGACCCATCAGGGTCAGCGGCAAGACGCGGCTGGCATGGTTCCACAAGCCATTGCCAAGGACGGAACACAGCAGCGCGACACCCGTGACGACACCGGCAAACTGCAGCCAGGCCGTGGCGCCATGCTGGACAGGTGCGGCAAGTGCAACGGGGATGGCCAGCAGTACCGCGGCACCACCCGTGACCACGCCCGTCAGTAAATTCCACTCGTGCGCCGAGACCGAACGCAACTGCCCCAGCCAGCGGCTGTTGCCGACCGCGTACACCGTCCACGATAGCAGCGCCGCCAGCGCGCACAGCAAACCCGGCAGCGATGCATGACGGGGACTGGCCAGCGACTGCCAGCTGATGCACAGCAAGCCGGCAATGCTGAGCAGCAGCGAGGGAAGCAGGCGCCGCAGCGGCACGGCATGCCGGTCGCGGCTGCCCACGAGCGTGACGACCAGCGGCAGCAAGCCGATCACCATCGACGTCATGGCCACGCCACCCGTCTGCACGGCGCTGGCCAGCAGCACGTAATACACGATATTGCCTGTCAGGCTGAGCCAGATCAGCCCGCGCCATTCGCGCCAGGTCAGTGTGCGCAGCAGACGCCGCCACGACGGCGCGACCAGCACGGCCGCGATCAGGCCATACGCCAGGTAGCGGCCCACGGACATTTCCAGCGGCCGGAATGCGGGGATCAGCGCCGGCGCCAGGAACACCAGCCCCCATAGCGCGCCCGCGCCGATGCCAGCCAGCATACCCAGCCGGCTCTTGTTTTCTTGATGCATGCTCAATCTCCTGAAAAGGAGATTGTGGCAAGTCTGCCGCGTCCATTCTTGGCGCCAGCTACTGCCTTATTGACTGTTTCTCGCGACATGCGCGCCGGTAGGCGGCAGGCGTGACATCCATGCTGTCACGCATGGCCCGCGTCAGCGCGCTCTGCTCGGAAAAGCCGGTCGCCAGCGCGATCCCGGCGAGGCTGGCGTCGCTGGCGGCAAGCAGTTCGCAAGCCCGCGTTATGCGCTGCTGCAACAGCCAGGCATGTGGACTGGCATCCATTTCCTCGCGGAACAGCGCGTGCAAGCGACTGACGCTCAGGCTGGCAAAACGCGCCATCGACGCCGTCGACCACGGCAAGCCCGGCTCGGCTTGCACACGGGCAACCAGCGCGCCCAGGCGCGAACGGGGCTGCGGCTCTCCCAGCAGCAAGGTATCGAGCAATAGCGGCGTCCAGCCCGCGACGATGGCTGGCGTCAGCGCCTGCTGCTGCGCCATGACGCCCAGGTACTCGATCAGCTTGCGGGCGCCCGGCCCGATCGCCGTATAAGGACGCTCCAGCAGCAGCTGCCAGCAGCCCTTGGTCACGGTGGCCGCACCCACGTCGAGGATGATGGAATGGTTGGCCACCTGGCTATACTGGGCATGCCAGGTGTGCGCCGGGATCACCACGCCCTGCTGCGCATCCACCTTTCCCGCCCTGCCGTCGATGTCCAGCAACAGCTGGCCGTGCAGGGGCAGCACCAGTTGCACGAAATCATGCCGGTTCGGCGCACCGATTTCCGCATAGCTGCGAAAGCTGAGGTCGATGGCAGGCTGTGGTGTGCTGGACATGGCGAGGGTGCCCGGGTGAATAAGCCCCTATTTTATCAGCAGGCAGGTGCACCGAGACGCGCGCCTGGCGCTGCCAGCTTGCCCTACACTGGCATTTTATATTCCGGTGCCTCCATGCAACAACCTGCGAACCTCGCCCACATTTCGGTGGAACAAGACTGGCAACACACGACAGCGTTTCCACCGCTCGGCTTCACCCCGTTTTCCGAAGGCGCGCTGGGCAATGGCGACACCTTCGGCCTCTACTGGCCTATCGGGCGCGAAGCGTCCGAACCGATCGTGGTCGAGACCTGGCACGACGAGTGGCGCATCCAGCCGCACTTTTCCAGCCTGGCGGCATTTCTGCAAGCCTATGCAGCCGCGGAGGACGAGTATGTCGGCACGCCGTCGCTGGCCGATGATCCCGCCTCGCCGCGCGCCGCCTATCTGGAAGCCAAGGAATTGATTGCGCAGCAAAACCCGGCGGCGGCCATCGCGCTGCTGGAAGCGGCGCTGGCCGTCGTTCCCGAATATACGGACGCCCTGGTGCTGCTGCATGGCCAGTATGTGCGCGCGGGAAGAATCGGGGAAGCCGTCAAGGTGGCCATCCAGGCGATCATCTCGCCACCGTCCTTTGGCGGCCCGCCATTCAAGGCCTTGCAATGGCTGCGCACGCAGCCGGTGCCGGACGGAGAACTCGACCCCATCTGGCGCGCCTGCGGGCAGTTGTCGTTCAACTTTGGCGGCAGCAAGGAAAATACCGATTATCCCGTGCTGCTGGCCGCCATCGCCACCTATGTGGAGCAAGGCAAGCATGTTTGCGCCTCGACCCTGATGCAGACGTATGCCGAACTGATGAGCGCGGAAACCGTGTCCTTCCAGGAGCGCTACGATTTCGATGCCACAGCATTTGTCGCGCGGCAAATTGCCGTCAGCGCGATGCTGCCCCAGGGCAGCCGCGACCCGGCCACGCTATGGTTGTCCCACATGGCCTAGCTGCTGCCGGAACAGCTTGCGATACGCCGACGGCGACGTCTGCAAGTTTGCCCGGAAATGCTGGCGCAGCGACAAGGCCGTGCCGAAGCCGGCCTCTTGCGCTACGACATCGATCGAGGCTGCGCTTTTTTCCAGCAGGCCTTGCGCATGCGCCAGACGCTGGTTCAGCAACCACTGCTTGAACGATGTGCCCGTGGCCTGGCGGAAATGGCGCGTGAAGTTGCGCCGGCTCATGGCGGCCCGCTCGGCCAGCGCGTCGATGCTGTGCGCCTGGCCCAGGTTGGCGGTCACGCAGGCGAGCACCTCGGCAAAGCGCCCTTCGCTGCCGGACACGGGCAGCGGGCGCTCGATGAATTGCGCCTGCCCACCCTGGCGGTGTGGCGCCACCAGCAGCCGGCGCGCCACGCGGTTGGCCACCTCGGCGCCGGCCAGCTGGCGCAGCAGGTACAAACAGCAATCGAGACCGGCCGCCACGCCCGCCGACGTCAGCACGGCGCCATCGTCCACATACAGCACTTCGCGGTCCACCCTGACCCTGGGATAGCGGGCCGCCAGCTGCTCCGCCATGCCCCAGTGCGTGGCCGCGCGCTTGCCATCCAACAAGCCCCCCTGCGCCAGGGGAAACGCGCCCAGGCACAGGCCCACCATGCGCGCACCGCGCCGGCTGGCCGCCTGCAGCGCCGCGACCAGTGACGGTGCGGCATCGCGGCA
Source organism: Janthinobacterium sp. SUN073 (assembly GCF_030397665.1). Taxonomy (GTDB): domain Bacteria; phylum Pseudomonadota; class Gammaproteobacteria; order Burkholderiales; family Burkholderiaceae_D; genus Janthinobacterium. Next base: position 342,780 of record NZ_JAPUBT010000005.1, read on the forward strand.
ATCGTCGTGCCAGGCTGGCATGATGACGATATCGGCATCCTCCAGCCCTTCCAGGCCGAACTCGGGCGTGATGCAAAAGCCGGCCGCCGTGCGCAAGGGCGCGGGATCGGCGGCGCAGACGCGCACGTGAAAAGGCGGCAGATCGGCCTCGTCCGTCTGGGCGCCAAACACGAGGCAAGGCACGGACAAGTGAAATGGCGTCATGCCATCGAAGGCGATCACGGCGATGCGCAAGGGAGCGGAAGTAGCGGAAGTATCGGAAATTGTAGGCATGGCCCGATTTTATCGCAGATAGGCCTTCAGGCCACTTTTTGTTTGTAACGCACGGCTTGAAAATGACTGTATCGGGGAAGTCCTTCCTCTTTCAACCATCTCAGGAGAACCCATGTCCACCGAATTATCCACCGCCCCACGCCGCGCCCTGCTCGTCATCGACGTGCAAAATGAATACTTCACGGGCGACATGCCCATCGAATATCCGTCCGTCGACATTTCCCTGCCCAACATCGTCCAGGCCATGGCCGCCGCCCACGCCGCCGGCGTGCCCGTCATCGTCGTCCAGCACGATGCGCCGGAAACTTCCCCCATCTTCGCCAAGGGCAGCGACGGCTGGCAGCTGCACCCGCAAGTAGCCGCCTTTGCCGCCGACCACCGTATCAACAAGGTCATGGGCAGCGCCTTCGCGGGCACGGACTTGCGCGCCTGGCTGGAGAACCGCAACATCGACACCCTGACGGTGACCGGCTACATGACGCACAACTGCGACGCCGCTACCATCTACCACGCCGCGCACGACGGCTTGCAAGTCGAGTTCCTGCAGGACGCTACCGGCACCCTGCCCTACGCGAATGCGGGTGGCACGGCCAGCGCCGAGGAAATCCACCGCGTCTTCAGCGCCGTATTCCACTCGAATTTCGCCGCCGTCGCCAGCACGCAGGACTGGCTGGCTGCCGTGCGCGAGGGCAAGCCGCTGGAAAAGGATAATATTTATCTGTCGAACCAGCGCGCGCGACAAGCGCAGGCGAACTGACGCGGGCAGGCATGGGCGGGTATCATGCGTCCATTCCCTACTTGATGATGAACGATGCGAAAAATAACTGTGCTGGGCTTGACGACTGCGGGTGTTTTCCTGCTTTCTACCGCCGCGTTGGTGCTGGCGGGCCTGCACGACAAACTGGCGCCCGCCGACGTGATCGTCGTGCCCGGCAACACCATCCTGCCCGACGGCACGCCCAGCCCCCGCCTGCAGGCGCGGCTCGACGTGGCACTCCAGCAATTCCAGGAACACCGGACGCCGCGCATCCTCGTCAGCGGGGCGACGGGCAAGGAAGGTTTTGATGAGGCCGCATCGATGGCCCGCTATCTGATCAATCGCGGCGTGCCTGCCAGTGCCATCATCGAGGATAGTCAAGGCTGGACCACGGATGCCACGGCGCGCAACGCGGCGTTTCTCATGCGCCAGCACGGCTGGAAGACGGCCATGGTCGCCACGCAATATTTTCACGTGCCCCGCTTCCGCCTGGCACTGGAGCGGGCCGGCATCACCGTCAGCGGCCAGGTGCACGCGCCCTATGTTGAACTGCGCGACCTGTATTCCGTGCCGCGCGAAACGGTGGGGTACGCCGTGTATTTCATGCGCCATTGATACCAGCTCACTCGCTCCAGTCGCGCGAGCGCTCCACGGCGCGCCGCCATTTGTGCAGCCGCGTCAGGCGCTCGTCGGCCGCCATGGCCGGTTCGAAACGTCGCCCCACCTGCCACTGGGCGGCGATTTCTTCCTGCGATTCCCAGAACCCCACGGCCAGGCCCGCCAGGTAGGCGGCGCCCAGGGCCGTCGTTTCCGTCACCACGGGACGCACCACGGGCACATTCAAGATGTCGGCCTGGAACTGCATCAGCATGTCGTTGCGCGCCGCGCCGCCGTCGACGCGCAATTCGGAGAGCGCAATGCCCGCGTCGTCCTGCATGGCGGACAGCACATCGACGTTCTGGTACGCCACGCCTTCCAGCGCCGCGCGCGCGATGTGCGCCTTGCCCGTGCCGCGCGTGATGCCGATCAGGGTACCGCGCGCATACGGGTCCCAGTACGGCGCACCGAGACCGGCGAACGCGGGCACGAAGACCAGGCCGCCCGAATCGGGCACGCTGGTGGCCAGCGCTTCCACTTCGGACGAGTCGCGGATGATGCCCAGCCCATCGCGCATCCACTGCACGGCTGCGCCCGCGATAAAGGCGCTGCCTTCGAGCAAGTAGTCGGTCTTGTCGCTGCCCGCGCCCAGGCTCCAGCCCACCGTCGTCAACAGCCGGTTTTTCGATGGCAAGGGGCGCTTGCCCACGTTCATCAGCATGAAGCAGCCCGTGCCGTAGGTATTTTTCGCCATGCCCGGCTTCAGACACACCTGGCCGAACGTCGCGGCCTGCTGGTCGCCCGCGATGCCGGCGATCGGCACGGAGATGCCCAGCAAGTCCACGCGCGTGTGCGCGGCCACGCCGCTCGATGGCACGACGTCTGGCAGCAGCGAGGCGGGAATGTCGAGCAGCGCCAGCAGATCCGTGTCCCACTGTAAAGTATGAATATTGAACAGCATGGTGCGCGCCGCGTTGCTCGTATCCGTCAAGTGGGCGCCGCTCATCTTGTAGATCAGCCAACTGTCGATGGTGCCGAAGGCCAGTTCTCCCCGCTCGGCGCGCGCGCGGGCGCCGGGAACGTTGTCGAGCAGCCATTTCAATTTAGTCGCGGAAAAATAGGCGTCCAGCACGAGCCCCGTCTTTTGCTGGATCAGGTCCGCCTTGCCCTGCCCGACCAGTTGCTCGCAATAGGCGGCATTTCTCCGGTCTTGCCAGACGATGGCGTTGGCGACGGGCTCGCCCGTGGCGCGGTCCCACAGCACCGTCGTTTCGCGCTGGTTGGTCACGCCGATGGCGGCCACATCGGAAGCGGCCACGCCGCTGTCGCGCAGCACCTGCCGCAGCACGCCTTCCTGCGAGGCCCAGATGTCGTTCGCGTCATGCTCGACCCAGCCCGGCTGGGGGAAAATCTGGCGGAATTCGCGCTGCGCGCTGGCGTGCGGCCGGCCCGCATGATCAAACAGGATGGCACGCGAACTGGTGGTACCTTGGTCTAAAGCAAGTATGTATTTGGTCATGGTCGCTACTACGTCTATACAGTGAAGAGGCACGGGCAAGCACCCGTGCCCCGGGACAACGGCGGCAGAAGTTTACACGACTACCTTACCTTGCCTTCTTTCCAAGCCTGCAATAATTTATCGTAGGCAATCGTTTCACCCTTCGGCTTTTCATTCGCCAGCTTTTTCCATGGAGCGTGCTGGTCCGACAGATACTGGTTCGGATCGCCCTTGGCATTGAGCTTGGGCGCGCACGCCTTCATGCCCGCCCGCTGCAGGCGCGCCATGACCTGGTCCATTTCCTCGGCCAGATTATCCATGGCCGCCTGCGGCGTTTTTTCCGCCGTAATCGCCGTGGCCACGTTTTTCCACCACAACTGGGCCAGCTTCGGATAGTCGGGCACGTTGTTGCCCGTCGGCGTCCACGCCACGCGGGCGGGGCTGCGGTAAAACTCGATCAAGCCGCCGTACTCGTTCGCGTGTTTCGTAAAATAATCGTGGCGGATATCGGAATCGCGAATAAAAGTCAGGCCGACGATGGATTTCTTCAGCGACACGGTTTTCGAGGTGACGAATTGCGCATATAGCCAAGCGGCGGCCTTGCGGTCGTCCGGCGTGGACTTGAACAGGAACCAGGAACCCACGTCCTGGTAACCGTTCTGCATGCCCTCTTTCCAGTACGGGCCGTGCGGCGACGGCGCCATGCGCCATTTCGGCGTGCCGTCCTTGTTGACCACCGGCAAGCCCGGTTTCGTCATGCCAGCCGTAAATGCCGTGTACCAAAAGATTTGCTGGGCAATTTCACCCTGCGCCGGCACGGGACCCGCTTCCGAGAAATTCATGCCGTTCGCCTGCGGCGGCGCGTATTTCTTCATCCAGTCGATGTATTTCGTCAGCGCATACACGGCCGCCGGCGAATTGGTGGCGCCGCCGCGTGAAACGGACGCGCCCACAGGCGTGCACTTGTCGGCCGCTACCTTGATGCCCCACTCGTCGACGGGCAAGCCGTTCGGGATGCCCTTGTCGGCCGCGCCGGCCATCGACAGCCAGGCATCGGTGAAGCGCCAGCCCAGGGATGGATCTTTCTTGCCGTAATCCATGTGGCCATACACTTTCTTGCCATCCAGTTCCTTCACGTCATTGGTAAAAAAGTCGGCGATGTCTTCATACGCGGACCAGTTCTGCGGCACGCCCAGCTCGTAGCCATACTTCGCCTTGAACTTGGCTTGCAAATCCTTGCGCGCGAACCAGTCGGCGCGGAACCAGTACAGGTTGGCGAATTGCTGGTCGGGCAACTGGTACACCTTGCCGTCGGGCGCCGTGGTAAAGCTGATGCCGATGAAATCTTTTAAATCGAGACCGGGATTGGTGAATTCCTTGCCCTTGGCGGCCATGTAATCGGACAGCGGCTCGACGGCGCCATAGCGGTAATGCGTGCCGATCAGGTCGGAATCGGAAATCCAGCCGTCATAGATGCTCTTGCCGGACTGCATGGAGGTCTGCAGCTTTTCCACCACGTCGCCTTCCTGGATGATGTCGTGGCGCACCTTGATGCCCGTGATTTCCTCGAAGGCCTTGGCCAGGGTCTTCGATTCGTAGACGTGGGTATCGATGGTTTCCGAGACCACGGAAATTTCCTTGATGCCCTTGGCTTTCAGCTTGGCCGCCGCATCGATGAACCATTTCATTTCAGCAAGCTGTTGCTGCTTGCTCAGGCTGGATGGCTGGAATTCCTTGTCGATCCAGGTTTGCGCCTGCTTGGCGTCGGCCAGGGCCGCATTCGACACGAGCATGGCCACCGCCGCGAAGACCGTGAACTTCAATTTCATCGTGAATCTCCTTTTATTGTATTGCCGGCCGCCTGCTGACGGTCCGGCCTCCATCAACACCGGCAAGCCGGCTCACCCCCAACGCATTACCACTAATAAAAGTACAAAACTGATGGCAGCCCCGATGGCCTGCTGCATCTCCGTCAACCCCGCCCAGGCCAGGTTGACGTAGGCCGCCGTGAGCAAGCCGATGAACAAACGGTCGCCGCGCGTGGTGGGCATGGGCAAGAAGCCCTTGCGCGCGATGCTGGGCGAACGGATTTGCCACACCGTCATGCCAGCGAGCATCAAGCCGATGCAGATGAAGAAGATGGCCACTTCCGGCGTCCACGCCATCCAGCCGAACAGGCTGGCTGTGCTATCAGTATTGTTTTCCATATCACACCCTCCCCATCGCGAAACCCTTGGCAATGTAATGCCGCACGAACCAGATCACCAGCGCGCCGGGCACGATGGTCAAGACGCCTGCCGCCGCCAGCACGCCCCAGTCCATGCCGGCCGCCGAGACGGTACGCGTCATGGTGGCGGCGATGGGCTTGGCGTTGACGGATGTCAAGGTGCGCGCCAACAGCAATTCCACCCAGCTGAACATGAAACAGAAGAAGGCCGTCACGCCCACACCCGACTTGATCATCGGCAAGAAGATGCGGATGAAAAAGCGCGGGAAGCTGTAACCGTCGATATACGCCGTCTCGTCGATTTCCTTCGGTACGCCGGACATGAAACCTTCCAGTATCCACACGGCCAGCGGCACGTTGAAGACCATGTGCGCCAGCGCCACAGCCAGATGCGTATCCATCAGGCCCACCGTCGAATACAGCTGGAAGAACGGCACGAGGAAGACGGCGGGCGGCGTCATGCGGTTGGTCAAAAGCCAGAAGAACAGATGCTTGTCGCCGACAAAGTTGTAGCGCGAAAAGGCATACGCGGCCGGCAAGGCCACCGTGACCGACATCACCATGTTCAGCGCCACGTAAATCATGGAATTGATGTAGCCGCTGTACCACGATGGGTCGGTAAAGATGGTCTTGTAATTGGCGAACGTCAGGTGTTCGGGCCACAGGCTCAGCACGCCGACGATTTCTTCGTTGGTCTTGAGCGACATATTGAGCATCCAGTAGATGGGCAGCAAGGAACCCAGCAGGAAGACGATCAGGATGGTGGCACTGATTTTCTTGTGCATCATTTCTGGTCTCCCGTGCCGACTCTCTGCATCCACGTGTACAGCACAAAGCAGAACAGCAGGATGATCAGGAAGTAAATCAGGGAAAACGCGGAAGCCGGTCCCAGGTCGAACTGGCCCACGGCCTTTTGCGTCAGGTATTGCGACAAAAAGGTGGTGGCATTGCCGGGACCGCCACCGGTCAGCACGAACGGTTCCGTGTAGATCATGAAACTGTCCATGAAGCGCAGCAAGACGGCGATCATCAGCACATTGCGCAGTTTCGGCAGCTGGATGTAGCGGAACACGGCCAGGCGCGAGGCGCCATCGATGCGTGCCGCCTGGTAATACGCGTCGGGAATGGCGCGCAGACCCGCATAGCACAGCAGCACCACCAGGGGCGTCCAGTGCCAGATATCCATCACCATCACCGTCAGCCACGCGTCGAGCGAGTTGCCGTTGTAGTTGTAATCAAAACCCAGCTGATTCAGGGTGTAGCCCATCAGGCCGATGTCGCCACGGCCAAAGATTTGCCAGATCGTGCCCACCACGTTCCACGGTATCAGCAAGGGCAGCGCGATCAGCACCAGCGCCAGCGACGCCTTCCAGCCCTCGGCCGGCATGCACAGGGCGATCAAAATACCCAGCGGAATCTGGATCGCCAGCACGGAGCCGGAAAACAGCAACTGGCGCAGCAAGGCGCTGTGCAAGTCGCCGTCGAGCATGACCATGCGGAACCACTCCGTACCCACAAACACCTTTTGCGTGGGACTCAGGATATCTTGCACGGAATAGTTCACCACGGTCATCAGGGGCAGGATGGCGGAAAAGGCCACGCACAGCAGCACGGGCAGGATCAGTAGCCAGGCGCGGCGGTTGTTATCGGTTTTACCGTTATGTATCATCAGGCCACCCGCTTATCGTTGACATAGAACAAGGTGCGTTGCGGCGGAAAGCGCAGCCGTACAGCCTCCCCTGCCACCGCATCGATGGCGCGCAACTTGGCCGCCACCGTGGCGCCGCCCAGCTGAAATTCGGCCAGGTAATGCGTGCCCATGTTGCGCACGGCAGTCACCGTGGCATCCAGGCAATGGTCGCCACCCGCGCCCGCCCGCAGGCATTCGACGAATTCCGGCCGCACGCCCAGCGTGATCTTGCCTTGCGCGCCAGCCAGGGCCGCGCGGGCGGCGGCGGACACGGCCAGCGGCTGGCCCGCCACCCTCGCCCCGCCATCGTCCAGAGTGCAATCGAGCAAGTTCATGCCCGGATTGCCGATGAAATAGCCGACAAAGGTGTGCTCAGGCTCCTCGAACAGCGCTTGCGCGCTGCCCGTCTGCACCACTTCGCCCTGCGTCATGACGACCACCTGGTCGGCAAAGGTCAAGGCTTCCACCTGGTCGTGCGTGACGTAGATCAACGATAACTTCAGTTCGTGGTGGATTTCCTTGAGTTTTCGGCGCAGCAGCCATTTCAAATGCGGATCGATCACCGTCAGCGGTTCGTCGAACAGCACGGCCGCCACGTCGGGGCGCACGAGCCCCCGTCCCAGCGAAATCTTTTGCTTGGCGTCCACGGACAAGCCGCTGGCGCGCAGTTTCAGGTCGCTCGTCAGCTCCAGCATCTGCGCCACCTGCTGCACGCGCTTTTTCACCTCGATCTCTTTCCAGCCGCGATTGCGCAGCGGAAACGCCAGGTTGTCGTGCACGGTCATGGTGTCGTAGATGACGGGAAACTGGAACACTTGCGCGATATTCCTCGCTTCGGTCGGCAACTGCGTCACATCCTTGCCATCGAACAGCACCTTGCCATGCGACGGTTTCACCAGGCCGGAGATGATATTGAGCAAGGTCGTCTTGCCGCAGCCGGAAGGCCCCAGCAAGGCATACGCGCCGCCGTCATGCCACGCCATGCTCATGGGCCGCAGCGCATAGTCGGCGGGTGCCGCCGGGTTCGGTTTGTAGGCGTGGGCCAGGTCGACCAGTTCGATGCGCGCCATGTCACACTCCTCCTTGCACAGGGGCGAACAGCAGGCCGCCATCGTCGGCAAAAATCAGCAAGGCATGCGGCTGGCAATACACGGTGCAAGCGCTGCCGATCTCCAGGTTGTGCACGCCACCGAGTTGCGCCACCAGGGCCAAGTCGCCGCGGCGCGCATGCACATAGGTTTCCGAGCCGCTGATTTCCGCCAGGTCCACCGTCGCTGCGATGGCCACGTCGCCATCGGACTGGGGAGACAGATACAGGCTGTGCGCGCGCACGCCGAGGATCACCTCCGTGCTGTCGCCCAGGCGGGCGCGCTGTTCGCCGCTCAGGTGAATGGACAGGCCATCAGCCGCCTGCGCCACGCCCTGCGCATCGACGCGCGCGGGAATCAGGTTGATGGGCGGATCGCTGAAGGTGCGCGCCACATCGATGGAATTGGGCGCGTTGAACACGTCCAGCGTCGGCCCCTGCTGCAGCAAGCGTCCCTCGTGCAGCACGGCCACGTGGCCGCCCAGCTGCAGCGCTTCCAGCGGCTCCGTGGTGGCGTACACGACCGTCGTGCTGCCGCTGGAAAACAGTTCCGTCAATTCGCGGCGCAATTCCTCGCGCAGTTTGTAGTCGAGATTGACGAGCGGTTCGTCGAGCAGCAACAGCGACGCATCCTTGATCAGCGCGCGTCCCAGCGCCGTGCGCTGCTGCTGGCCGCCCGACAGTTCGCCGGGTGTGCGTTGCAGATACGGCGTGATATGCAGGCGCTCGGCCAGCGCCAGCACTTTCGTGCGGATCTGTTCCTCGGGCACCTTGCGCAAGCGCAAGGGCGAGGCGATATTATCGTACACGGTAAAAGCCGGATAGTTGATGAATTGCTGGTACACCATGGCCAGATTGCGCTTACTGACGGGCACGCCCGTCACGTCGACGCCGTCGGCCGTCACCGTGCCCCCGCTGGGCTTGTCCAGGCCCGCCATCACGCGCATCAGGGTGGTCTTGCCGGCACGCGTAGTGCCCAGCAAGACGTTGATGGCGCCCGGCACCAGCGCCAGCGACATCGGATACAAATAATCGTCAGCCCCCTGCTTCCTGCTGATCTTGTCCAGTACCAGTTGCACGCGCGTCTCCTCCAGTGATGGTTTCCTGTTCTTCGCGGCACCCTCTGCGGGGCGTGGTCGCCAACGTGTGCTGCTTACGACAAAGGGTGCTGCAACAGCCAGGCGTCGAGCCTGCCCGCCGTCTCGCGCGGCAGGTGCAGGCCCAGCTTGGAGCGCCGCCACAGGATGTCGGCCGCGCTGCCGGCCCATTCATGGCGCCGCAAATAGTCCACTTCCGCCCCGTACAGGCCGGCGGCGACTTCCTCGCCCATGGCCGCCACATCCTTGCGCCCTTCGAGCATCAGATGGATGCGCGTGCCATAGGCGCGCGCATAGCGCGCCACCAGCGCCGCCGGCAGCCACGCATAGTCGCGCTGCAAGCCTTGCACGAACTGGCCGAATTCGCGCACGGCCCGGTTCTGCGGCACGCTGCCGAACACGTCGCCGCCGGGCAGGCAAGCGCTGGCCGTCCAGGCTGGGCGCGTATTGCCCAGCGAGGGCGCCAGTAAATCCAGCGCTTCCTCGGCCAGCTTGCGAAAGGTGGTGATCTTGCCGCCGAAGATACTCAGCAGCGGCGCGCCTTCCTGGTCCAGTTCGAAGCGGTAATCGCGCGTGACGGCCTTGGCGTCGGCGGACGCGTCTTCCACCAACGGGCGCACGCCCGCATACGTCCAGACCACATCAGCCGGCACGACGGGCTTGCTGAAATAGTAACTGGAAAGCTCGCACAAGTAACGAATTTCCGCGTCATCGATTTCCACCTTGCCGCGCTCGCCCTGGTAGTCGAGGTCGGTGGTGCCGATCAGGGTGAAATCATGCTCATACGGAATGGCAAACACGATGCGTCCATCGGGATGCTGGAAGATATACGCGTGATCATGCTCGAACAAGCGCTTGACGACGATATGGCTGCCCTTGATCAACCGCAAATGCCGGCCCTGTCCGCCAGGCGCCGCCTGTTGCAGGAACTCGGCCGTCCACGGCCCGGCCGCATTGACGACGCTGCGCGCGCGCACGGACAACTCACGTCCATCGCCTTGCTGCAAGGTGGCCTGCCAGGAAGCGTCCGCACCCGCGCCATCGCGCCGCAAGGCCGTGCAGCGCGTCTGCGTCAGGATGGTCGCGCCCTTGTCCGCCGCGTCGATGGCGTTCAGCACCACCAGACGCGCATCATCGACCCAGCCATCGGAATACACGAAGCCGCGCTTGAACTGGGGTTGTAACGGTTGTCCTGCCGCGTGGCGCTCAAGGTCGATGCCTTGCGAGGCAGGCAGAATTTCGCGCTTCGCCAGCATGTCGTAAAGGAACAAGCCGGCGCGTATCAGCCAGGCGGGGCGCTGGCCCTGCGCGTGCGGCATGACGAAGCGCAAGGGCCACATGATGTGCGGCGCCGAGCGCAGCAGCACTTCGCGCTCGATCAGCGCCTTGCGCACGAGGCCGAATTCATAGTATTCGAGGTAGCGCAGGCCGCCGTGTATCAGCTTGGTGGACGCGGACGAGGTGTGCGCGGCCAGGTCGTCTTTTTCGCACAGCACCACGGACAAACCCCGCCCGGCCGCGTCGCGCGCGATGCCGGCGCCGTTGATGCCGCCGCCCACCACCAGTACGTCGCATGCCATCGCCGGCTGCGGCACTGCGTCGATTCCCTGCTGCATTGAGGCCATCGGGACTCCATCGTTATCAAGGACAAGCGACCAAGAAAGACTAGGCACACCCGGCGACTGTGGTTAAGATCAATACGGATGTCATACGAATGCAATATGGATAAGATTACGCCATAAATCGAACTCATAGCAACATGTTTTCACCCACATTTGTTCGATTTTGTTCGCTTATGCAATTTTAAAGAGACACACCCATGAATTTGAATCCCCGCCAGCGCCGCTTGCTTGAAGTGGTGCGCCAGAAAGTCACCATGTCGGTCGAGGAGTTGGCCCAGCAACTCGACGTCACGCCGCAAACCGTGCGGCGCGACGTCAAGCAGATGGAAGAAGCGCGCCTGCTGGCCCGCTATCACGGCGGCGTGGGCTTGCCCTCGTCCGTGGAAAACATCGATTACAGCCAGCGCCAGGTATTCAACAGCGACGCCAAGCGGCGCATCGCCACCGCCGTGGCGGCGCAAGTGCCGCATGGCTGTTCGCTCCTGATCAATATCGGCACCACCACCGAAGAAGTGGCGCGCGCGCTGGGACAGCACACGGGCTTGCACGTGGTGACGAACAACCTGAACGTGGCCGCCATCCTGGCCGACAACGCCGCCTGCGAAGTCATCGTGGCCGGCGGCGTGGTGCGCGGACGCGACCGTGGCATCGTGGGTGAAGCCACCATCGACTTCATCCGCCAGTTCAAGGTCGACATCGGCATCATCGGCATTTCCAGCATCGACGAAGACGGCAGCCTGCGCGACTTCGATGCGCGCGAAGTGAAGGTGGCGCAAGCCATCATCGAGCAGTCGCGCGAAGTGTGGCTGGTGGCTGACCAGCATAAATTCGGCCGCAAGGCGCTGGTGCGCCTGGCCGATCTGGCGCAAATCGATATCTTGTTTACGGATGCGCCGCCACCGGCCCGCTTTGCCGACGTACTGCGCGACGCGGGCGTAAAGGTGGTGGTGGCCTGAGCGGCAGGTAGGGGCAAGCGCAGCGAATGATCTGAAATATTTATCAATTCGGCAAAAAAAGCTGTTACCATTGATGCAACATGAGTTATTTTTTTAATCTTCCTCTCCGGCAATACGATTACTCGCTTGATACTGCTTTTTATCTATCCAGAGCAAGGAAATGAGGAAAAACTCTTTGTTGGTCAGTGATTTCCTGTGAAAACAGTGTTAAAACTACCTCAAGCACGATGATTATTCCCAAACAAACCACTCGACAGCAAGCGTCAAGGCCCTAACCATGCCGGTAACGCCGCCCAGTGAAGGAAAAGAAATGAGCCATAATTTTGAAACGGCCGGCATGCCGCACGCCGCCCATCCCAACAGCGTTCCCGTCAGCGAGCTGGAAGCCCATCTCGGCTACTGGCTGCGTTTCGTCTCCAACCACGTTTCCCACAGCTTCCAGAAAAAAGCCGAAGCCAACGGCGTGACGGTGTCCGAATGGGTGGTGCTGCGCGAAATGTTCCGCCTGGGCTGCACCTCGCCCACAGTGCTGGCGCAAGTGTCCGGCATGAGCAAGGGCGCCGTGTCGAAGCTGATCGACCGCCTGGAAAGCAAGGGCATGGTCAGCAAGTCCATCCTGCTGGCCGACCGCCGCCAGCATTCGATCGAGCTGACCACGGAAGGCGAAGCGCTGGTGCCCGTGCTGGCCGAGATGGCCGACCAGAACGACGAGGAATTCTTCGGCAAGCTGCCGCGCCAGCTGCGCGACGACCTGCTCGAGGCAATGAAGGAAGTGGCGCGCACGCATCAGCTCAAGAGCGCGCCCCTGAATTAAGGCGGCTTGCGGCAAGGGTAGCACGGTGGCACGGGCGCTTCGGCTATGATGCTGGCCTGACCGTTTACCAGGAACACGCATGGCCCTGCACATCGAAACCCCTCTGCTCAACTCGCGCGCCCTGAGCCTGCACAGCGACCGCGCCATCTGGCTCAAGCTCGAAGCCTTGCAGCCGCCCGGCTCCTTCAAGATCCGCGGCATCGGCCTCGCCTGCGAAGAATACGCGCGGCGCGGCGCCAGCCGCTTCATCTCTTCTTCCGGCGGCAATGCCGGCATCGCCGTCGCCTACGCGGGACGCCAGCTGGGCATTCCCGTCATCGTCGTGGTGCCGGAAACGACCAGCGCGCGGGCCAGGGCCCTGATCGCCCAGGAAGGCGCCGAAGTCATCGTGCACGGCGCCGCCTGGCAAGAGGCCAACGCGCTGGCGCAAGCCATGCTCACGCCGCAAGACGCTTTCCTGCATCCCTTCGACGATCCGCTGCTGTGGCAGGGCCACGCGGGCATGATCGATGAAGTGGCCAGCGCTGGCCTGAAACCGGACGCGGTGGTGCTGTCGGTGGGCGGTGGCGGCCTGCTGGCCGGCGTGGCCGAAGGCTTGCAGCGCAACGGCTGGGACGACGTGGCCCTGGTGGCCGTGGAAACCGAAGGCGCGGCCTCGCTGGCCGCCGCCGTGGCCGCGCGCGAACACGTGGCCCTGCCCGCCGTGAGCAGCATCGCCACCTCGCTGGCCGCGCGCCAGGTGTGCGCGCAAGCCTACGCCATCAGCCAGACGCGCCTGCTGCACAGCGTGGTGGTCTCGGACAAGGCCGCCGTCGATGCCTGCCAGCGCTTTATTGACGACCAGCGCCTGGTGGTGGAGCCGGCCTGCGGCGCGGCGCTGGCCGCCGTCTACGGCAAGGTGCCGGAACTGGCGCCCTACCGCAATGTGCTGGTCATCGTCTGCGGCGGCGTCACGGCCATCACGCAGCAGCTCGACCACTGGACTGCCACTCTGTAATACCTACGGCGCCGCCTCAAGCAGCGCCACGCCGTCGCGGCCCTGCCCCTTGGCGGCATACAGGGCCTGGTCAGCCAGGTCCAGCAACTGCGCCGGCGTCAGCGCGCCATCCCGGAAGATGGCGATGCCGACGCTGGTCGTCACCGGCAGCGGGCCGCTGGCCAGGTCGAAGGGCTGGCGGATGGCATCGATGATCTTCGCGCCGATCTGGCGCACTTCCGCCGCGCCGTTCACGCCTTCGAAAATGATCACGAATTCATCGCCGGCCAGGCGCGCCACCAGGTCGCTGGCGCGCACGCTGCGCACCAGGCGCGCGGCGAATTCCTTCAGCACCTCGTCGCCCGTTTTGTGTCCCAAACTGTCGTTGATGGCCTTGAAACGATCGATATCGAGATAGGCCAGCGCCATCGGCGCGCGCGCCACGCGCGTGCGCTGCATGCTTTGCACCAGCTGTTCGTCGAAGCGGCGCCGGTTGGCGATGCCCGTCAGCGTGTCGGTGGCGGCGGCAAACTGCAGCGCCGTATGCACCGCCTTGGTCTTGGTGATTTCGTGGATCAGGCCATACACGCCCTCCACCGCGCCGCTTTCGCCCACATCGGGAACATAGCTGGTCTGGAAGGCACGCCGGCCCGCCTCCCCCCCGCCGTCGATGGTGAATTCATATTCAACCTCCTCGCCCGAGAAGGCGCGCTGCAGGTAGGCTTCGCGCAATTGATACGCTTCTTCGCCCAGCACGTCGCGTATCGACTGCATCATGCTTTCCTTGCGTGACCGGCCGAACCATTTTTCAAACGTGGCGTTGATGAACTGGTAGCGATGCTCGCGGTCGATGTAGACGATCACCACGGGGACATGGTCCGTCAGCAGCTTCAAGCGCCGTTCGCTGTCGCGCGTCTGCGCCTCGGCGATTTCGCGCTCGGCCACCAGCGAGTAAAAATCGCGGCTCAAGTCGCCGATTTCGTCGCGCCGCTCGATTTGCAGCGCCTCGATGCCCAGGCGCTGGCGGCGGATCTGGTGCACCTGGCGGCGCAAGCGCTCCAGTGGCTGCAACAGGTGCAGCACCACGCGCCAGCCGGCCAGTCCCGCCAGCGCCGCCAGCAGCACGGCGGCCAGCAGGATCTTGCTGCGAATGGCGTGCAGCGGCGCGAACGCGTCGCTCATGGGATAGACGGACGCCAGTATCCAGCCCGTCGAGGCGATGCGGTGATAGGCAAACAAGGCATCGACGCCTTGCGTGGTGGTGCCCGTCAGCCAGCCCTCGAAGCCCTGCATGGCGCGCCGCGTCGGTTCGCTGATGGGGCCATGCGCGTCGATATGCTGCATGATGCGCGACTTGTCGGGATGCTCGACGATGACGCCTTCGCTGGTCATGATGTACAGATAGCCGCCCGGGCCCGGCTTGAGTGCGCCCAGGCGCCCCAGGAAATCGGGCTGGCGCAGGTTCACGCTGGCCGCCAGCACATAGCGCATGGCGCCCTGCGCGTCGAACACGGGCTGCGTCACCACCACGATGGGCATGCCCGAAATACTGCCGTTGAGCGGCGCGGAAATCACCGAACGCCGGGTCGCCAGCGTCTGGTCGAAATACGGACGGCCTTTCAGGTTCATCCCCGCCTGCGGCTTGACGGGGCCCATGCTGGCCAGCAGGGAGCCATCGGTGGCCGCCACGCCGGCCGTGTAGAATTCCTTGCCCAGCACCGTTTGCGCGGCCAGGAAGCGCTGCAGGCCGGCGCCATCGTGCGCGCCGGTGGCCGCCAGGCTATCCGCCATCGCGCGCAGCACATTGCGCTTCGCGTCGAGTTCTTCATCGATGAAAACGGCGGCGCTGGCCAGCGATATATACTGCTGGCGTCCCGTCACGTCGCGCATGCCGCGCTCGGCCACGCTCAGGGTGGCCAGCGCCAGCGAAGCCACGGCCGCCAGCACGAGCAGGAAGACGACCACGCTCATGCGCGCCTTCAGGCTGGCCGGCAGACGTCGGCGCAGCAATTTGCGCAATCTCATACGCATCGTCACCACGCCGTCACAACCGCTGCTGCAAATGCCGGCACAGGCGCCCGACCGACTCGTCCAGCGCCAGCATGCCCGTGTCCAGGGTCAGCGCGGCAGCCAGCGGCGCTTCATAAGGCGCGGAAATGCCCGTGAATTGCGCCAACTGCCCCGCGCGCGCCTGCGCATACAGGCCCTTGGGATCGCGCGCCTCGCACACGGCCAGCGGCGTGCTGACATGGACTTCGATGAAATGCGCCGCGCCGATAATGTCGGCGGCCATGGCCCGGTCGGCGCGGTACGGCGAAATGAAGGCGGCGATGACGGCCAATCCCGCCCCGTTCATCAGGCGCGCCACTTCGGCCGTGCGGCGGATGTTTTCATGCCGGTCTTGCGGCGTAAAACCGAGGTCGCGGTTCAGACCATGGCGCAGCTGGTCGCCGTCGAGCAGCGCCACGGCGCGGCCCTGCGCCTTCAGCGCTTGCGCCAGCGCCAGCGCGATGCTGGTCTTGCCGGCACCGCTCAAGCCCGTCAGCCAGACCGTGGGGTGTTGTGCTACTGTCATCACACTGCCTCTCTGTTATAGAGCTGGCAATATAACAAAGCCGTGCCGGAAAGGACAGATTTTCAGGCCGCGCTGCGCGCCTCAAGCAGCAACTGTCGTATCTCGGGCACGCAGGAGCCGCAATTGCCGCCCGCCTTGACGCAGGCAGTCACCTGCGCCGTCGTCGTCAGTTTTTGCTCCTGGATGGCGGCGCAAATGGTGTTGCGCCCGACGCCAAAGCACGAGCACACGGTGGGCCCGGCGTCGACGCCCTTGCCGATGGGCTGGCCCAGCAGCACGCCGGCGCGGTCCGCCGCCTCCATTTGCGCGTGTGCAAACAGGCCCGCCAGCCAGCTGCGCGACGGCAGGTCGGGACGCGGCGAGACGTACACGCATTGCGCGATGCGCCCTTCATCCAGGTGCACGGCGCGGTACACGCCGGCGCTGGCGTCGGCATAATCGAGCCAGTCGGCCTTGTCGTCCGTGACGCCGAGCAGCGCGCGCGCCCAGGCGCCGAGATCCTCGATGCGCTGGCGGCCGGCCAGCTCGTAGCGCAGGAATTGCTCGCCCTGGATGCGCGTCCAGTGCGCCACGCCGTCCAGGTTCAAGGGCGTGCGGCTCAGCACAAACGCATGCCAGTGCACGCGGAACTGCTCGATGCGCACGGGCGTATGCTTGAATTCAGGCTCGCCCGAGACGGGATCGACGACCGGGTTGACGACGGCGCCCACGCGCGCGTCGGAGGCATTCGCATCGCTCCAGTGGATCGGCACGAAGACCTGGCCGCGCGCGATCCCGCCGCCATGCACGACCCGCGCCACCATCGCGCCCCAGGCGCTGGAAATGCGCGCCAGCTCGCCTTCGCGCACGCTGTACAGCAGCGCATCCTGCGGGTGGAGGTCGATGAAGGCCTCGGCGACGTGACCGGATAATTTCGGCGCCTTGCCCGTGCGCGTCATCGTATGCCACTGGTCGCGCACCCGGCCCGTGTTGAGGATCAGCGGATACTCTTCGTCGGGCGCATTGCGCGGCGCGCGCGGCGGCGTGGGCACGAAACGCGCGCGCCCGTCCGCATGGGCGAAGCGGCCGTCGCCGAACAAGCGCGCCCTGCCCTGCGGCCACTGCTGCGGCGCCAGCGCGTCGTATTGCGCCGCATCCAGCTTGTCCAGGCCCGCCAGATTGAACAGGCGCGCCTGCTCGCCCACATTGCGGAAGGTGGACAGGCGCGCGTGTTCGTCGAAGATAGCCTGCGGCGAGGTGAAATCGAAGCCCGCATAGCCCATGCGCGTGGCCACCTCGCACAGCACGTCCCAGTCGGCGCGCGCCTCGCCGGGCGCCGGCAAGAAGGCGCGCTGGCGCGAGATGCGCCGCTCGGAATTGGTCACCGTACCATCTTTCTCACCCCAACCCAGCGCTGGCAGCAACACGTCGGCATGCGTATTCGTGTCCGATTCGGCGCTGATGTCCGACACCACCACCAGTTCGCACTTGGCCAGCGCGCGGCGCACCTGGTCCGCATCCGGCATGCTGACCAGGGGATTGGTGGCGATGATCCACACGGCTTTCACCTTGCCCGCTTCGATGGCGTGGAACAGTTCCACCGCCTTCAAGCCAGGCTTGCTGGCGATGCGGGGAGCATCCCAGAACGTTTGCACCGTGTCGCGGTGCAGCGGATTATCCAGTTCCAGGTGCGCCGCCAGCATATTGGCCAGCCCCCCCACTTCGCGTCCGCCCATGGCGTTCGGCTGGCCCGTCAGCGAAAACGGCCCCATGCCGGGCTGGCCGATGCGCCCCGTCGCCAGGTGGCAGTTGATGATGCTGTTGACCTTGTCCGTACCGGAGGACGACTGGTTCACGCCCTGCGAAAACGCCGTGACGACCTTGCGCGTGGCGGCAAACGCCTGGTAAAACGCCAGCAAGGCAAGAGGGTCGACCTTGCAGATTTTCGCTACCTGCAGCGGATCGCTGCAATCCACGTGCGCGGCCGCCAGCGCCGCATCCAGTCCGGAACTGTGCCGCGTGACGAACGCATCGTCGATCGCGCCTTCCCTCGCCAGATAACACAATAAGCCGTTGAACAGCCACACGTCGGTGCCCGGCTTCACGGGCAAATGGACATCGGCCAGCTCGCAGGTGGCCGTGCGGCGCGGGTCGATCACCACCAGTTTCATGTGTGGCCGGCTTTCCTTGATGCGGGCGATGCGCTGAAACAGGATCGGATGGCACCAGGCCGTGTTCGAGCCCACCAGCACCACCATGTCGGCCAGTTCCAGGTCTTCATAGCAGCCCGGCACGATATCCTCGCCGAACGCGCGCTTGTGTCCCGCCACGGCCGACGACATGCACAGGCGCGAATTGGTGTCGATATTCGCGCTGCCCACATAGCCCTTCATGAACTTGTTGGCCACATAATAATCTTCCGTCAGCAGCTGGCCCGAGACATACAGGGCCACGGCGTCGGGGCCGTGTGCATCGATGATGGCGCGCAAGCCGCCGGCCACTTTATCCAGCGCCACGTCCCATGAAGCCGGCTGCAACGCACCATCGACGCGCACTTGCGGCTGCAGCAAACGGTTGTCCAGATCCAGGGTGTCGCCCAGCGCCGAGCCTTTCACGCACAGGCGCCCCAGATTGGCGGGGTGCGCGGCATCGCCGGCGATGCGGATGGCGCCGTCGGGCAGGCGTGTCGCTTCCACGCCGCAGCCGACGCCGCAGTACGGGCAAGTGGTTTTTACGGGCGTGCAGCTTGTCATGGGCGTATCCTGTTGGTCGCTGTCAGGCGGCCTGGCCGCACAGGGCCTGGCCAAACAATAAATGGGAGCGCAGCGCGCTGATGTCGCGGCGCTGCTGGATCAGGTCGAAATACCAGGGACCGTCCTGCACCTCGCCATACAGTACGGCGCCCACCAGGCGGCTACCCTGCACCACCAGGCGCTTGTAGACACCGCGGCGCGGATCGCGCAGCACCAGGTCTTCGCTGCCTTCGCCGCCGATGATGTCGCCGGCCGAATACAGATCGATGCCCGTCACTTTCAATTTGGTGGCGCTGGCCTGCTGCACGTAGCGCCGGTGTCCCGCGCCGGCCAGGTGCGCGCCGCACACGCGCGCCTGCTCCCAGATGGGCGCGACCAGGCCGAAGGTGGCGCGGCGGTGCTGCACGCATTCGCCCACCGCGTACACGCGCGGGTCATAGCTTTGCAGGCAGTCATCGACGACGATGGCCCGCTCGCAGTGCAGGCCGGCCGCTTGCGCCAGCGCGATGTTGGGGCGCACGCCGGCCGTCATCACCACCAGGTCGGCCGGGATCGACGTACCGTCGGCAAAGCGAACGCCCTGCACCCGGTCGGTGCCAAGAATTTCCGCCGTTTGCGCCTGCATCAAAAACCGCAGGCCGCGCGCTTCCAGTGCCGTTTTCAGCAGCATCGATGCGGGTGCGTCGAGCTGCTGGTTCATCAGGGCGCCGCTCATGTGCACCACCGTCACATCCATGCCCTGGCGCTGCAAGCCGTTGGCCGCTTCCAGCCCCAGCAAGCCGCCACCGATGACCACCGCGTGGCGGTGCGTGCGCGCCGCCTGCAGCATGGTGTCGACGTCGCTGATGTCGCGAAAACCGATCACGCCGGGCAGCGCGTGGCCCGGCACGGGCACGATGAACGGCGTCGAGCCGGTGGCCAGCAGCAAGCGGTCGTAGGCTACCGTGACGCCGGACCGCGCCTCCACCTTTCGCGCCTGGCGGTCGATGCGCACCACGGGGTCGCCCGCGTGCAGGGTGATGCCGTTTTGCGCATACCAGTGGCGCGTGTGCAGCATGATGTCGTCCACCGTCTTTTCGCCGGCCAGCACGGGAGACAGCAAAATGCGGTTGTAATTGCCGTGCGGTTCGGCGCCGAAGACGGTGATGTCGTACAGGTCGGGGGCCAGTTTCAGCAACTCCTCGACCGTGCGCATGCCGGCCATGCCGTTGCCGACCACGACTAAAGACGGCCGCGCGGCGGTGTTCACAGCGCCACCCACACCATGCCGCCGAACACGCGTGCCGGCCAGGCGGCGACCGAATGCTCGGGCGCTTCCAGGCACTCGCCGCTGGCCAGGTCGAAATGCTGCTTGTAGATGGGCGAGGCGACGACGACGCGCTCGCCGATGCTGCCCACCAGGCCCCGCGAGAGCACGGAAGCGCCCGCGTTCGGGTCGACATTGTCGATGGCGTACACGCGCGGCGCGGCATCGCCGACGCGGAACACGGCCACGTGGCGTCCATTCAGCAGCGCGCACACGCCCGTGTCGGGCACGATGTCAGTCAGGGGGCAGACGGCCATCCAGTTGTCGGCGGTGGCGCCGGTCAGTTCATTCATCGCATTCATGGCTCAAGCCTCCACGGCAAGGATGGGGATCACGGTGCTGCGGCGCTCGTCAAGCGTGGCGGGCCGGATCTGGCCCCGCTCTTCCACGAATACCACATTTTCATCGTTTTTCTCGCTGTTGACGAAATGGCGGAAACGCTGGCGCACGGCGGGGTTGGAGATGGCTTCCTTCCACTCGCAGGCATAGGTGTCGACCACGTGCTGCATGTCCGCTTCCAGCTCGTGGGCGATGCCCAGGCTGTCGTCGATGATGACGCGCTTGAGGTAATCGAGGCCCCCTTCCAGATTGTCGCGCCACACGCTGGTGCGCTGCAGGCGGTCGGCCGTGCGCACGTAAAACATCAGGAAGCGGTCGACATAGCGCACCAGGGTGGCTTCATCGAGATCCGATGCAATCAGTTCCGCATGGCGCGGCTTCATGCCGCCATTGCCGCATACGTACAGATTCCAGCCTTTTTCCGTGGCGATCAGGCCGATATCCTTGCCCTGCGCCTCGGCGCACTCGCGCGTGCAGCCGGACACGCCGAACTTGATCTTGTGCGGCGTGCGCAAGCCCTTGTAGCGGTTTTCCAGCTGGATCGCAAAACCCACGCTGTCGGCCACGCCGTAGCGGCACCAGGTGGAGCCCACGCAGGATTTCACCGTGCGCAAGGATTTGCCGTAGGCGTGGCCCGATTCGAAGCCGGCCGCGATCAGTTCTTCCCAGATGGCCGGCAACTGGTCGACGCGCGCGCCGAACAGGTCGACCCGCTGGCCGCCCGTGATCTTGGTGTACAGGCCGTATTTTTTCGCCACCATGCCTACGGCGATCAAGCCGTCGGCCGTCACCTCGCCGCCCGGCATGCGTGGCACGACGGAGTAGGTGCCATCCTTCTGGATATTGCCGAGAAAATAATCGTTGCTGTCCTGCAGGCTGGCATGCACGGGCGACAGGACAAAATCGTTCCAGCACGAGGCCAGGATATTTGCCGCCACGGGCTTGCACACGTCGCAACCAAGACCCTGGCCATGCGCGGACAGCAGCGCGCCGAAGCTGCGGATCTTGCCAACGCGGACCAGGTGGTGCAATTCCTGGCGCGAGTACGCAAAATGCTCGCACACGTGGTTATTGACGGCCAGGCCCTGCTTCTGCATTTCCGCCTTCATGATCTGCGTCACCAGCGGCACGCAGCCGCCGCAGGCCGTGCCGGCTTTCGTGCAGGATTTTAATGCGCCGATGGTGGTGGCGCCATCGGCCACGGCCGCGCACAGCGCGCCTTTCGACACGTCGTTACACGAGCAGATTTGCGCCGACTCGGGCAAGGCATCCACGCCCAGGCCGACTTTTTGCTGGCCGTCGGCCTGCGGCAGGATCAGGAATTCGGGGGATGCCGGCAGCTCGATTTTATTCAACATCATTTGCAAGAGCGTGCCGTATTCGCTGGCGTCGCCCACCATCACGCCGCCCAGCAGATATTTGCCGCAATCGGAGACGACGATCTTCTTGTAGATCTGCTTGCGCTCGTCCATGAACTGGTAGGAGCGGCTGCCCGGCGCATTGCCGTGCGGGTCGCCCAGGCTGGCCACGTCCACGCCCATCAGTTTAAGCTTGGTGCTCATGTCGGCGCCCTTGAACGACGCTTCGCCCTCCTCTTCCAGCACATGGCGCGCCACGATGCGCGCCATTTCATAGCCAGGCGCCACCAGGCCGAACACCAGGCCGCCCCACAGCGCGCATTCGCCGATCGCATAAATATCGGGGTCGGAAGTGACGCAGCGGTCATCGATGGCGATACCGCCGCGCGGACCCACGTCCAGGCCGCAAGCGCGCGCCAGTTCGTCGCGCGGACGGATGCCGGCCGAGAAGACGATCATGTCCGCTTCCAGGTGGCTGCCGTCGGCGAACTGCATGCGGTGCGTGGCCGCTACACCGTCGACGATGGCCAGCGTGTTCTTTTGCGTGTGCACGGTCACGCCCAGTTCCTCGATCTTGCGCCGCAGGACGCGCGCGCCGCCTTCATCGACCTGCACGGCCATCAGGCGCGGGGCGAATTCCACCACATGGGTGTCGAGCTTCAAATCGCGCAAGGCCTTCGCGCATTCGAGGCCCAACAAGCCGCCGCCGATCACCACCCCCGTCTTTGATTTTCCGCCCCAGGCCAGCATGGCTTCCAGGTCTTCGATGGTGCGGTAGACGAAGCAGCCATCGCGCTCCTTGCCCGGCAGCGGCGGCACGAACGGCGTCGAGCCCGTGGCGAACACCAGCTTGTCGTAGGCTAGCACTTCGCCCGTGCTGGCCGTGACGGTTTTCGCCACGCGGTCGATGGACACGGCCCGCGCATTCAGTTTCAGCACGACGTTGCCCTTGTCGAAGAAGCCGGGCGCCACCAGGGACAGGTCCTCGGCCGATTTGCCGTTGAAAAATTCGGACAGGTGCACCCTGTCATAGGCGGGGCGCGGCTCTTCGCACAAGACCGTCACGGACAAGTGCGGCGCGTTTTCCAGCGCCAGGCGTTCGAGGAATTTGTGCCCGACCATGCCATGGCCGAGGACGACGATCTTCAGGGGGTGGTTCATTGCTGTCTCCTCAGGCCGCAGCCATGTTCGGTTCGGCCGCCAGCCCCGTAAAACGGGCGGCGATGGCGCACAGGGCCGAGACGACCACCAGTGCGCTGAGGATGATCAGGGTCTGGCGGATGTCGCCCGTGCCCTTCATCAGGAAACCGGCCGCCACGGCGCCCACGTTGCCGCCGGCGCCGATGATGCCGGCCACGCCACCGAGCGCCTTGCTGTCGATGAAGGGCACCAGCGCATACGTGGCGCCGCAAGCCATGTGGGTGAACAGGCCGAAGACCAGCATGGCGATGACGGCGTACGTGACGCTGTCGACTTTGGCAAACCACAGCAAGCCCACGCCTTCGCCTATCATCAGCATGAACAGCAGGGTCACGCGGCTGTTCAGATTGCCGCGCAGGGCCAATTTATCCGACATCCAGCCACCGAGGGCGCGGGCAAACAGGGCCAGCAAGCCGAAGCTGCCGGCTGCCAGGCCCGCCGATTTCAGCGACAGGCCGAAATGGTCGACGTAATACACGGCGGCGATGTTGTGGATGAAAATCTCGATGCCGAAGCAGGCGCCGTAGGTGACGAACAGCAGCCACACGCGATAGTTGGAACTGGCTGCCTTGAAGCTGGCCCAGCCACCCTTTTTTCCTCCTTCGATGGCCACGCCGGCGGCGCGCAAGTCCGAGTAATTACCTTCAGGGCAATCCTGCGTATAGCGCCAGTACAGCACTGCCATCACCAGCATCAGCACGCCCGGCACCAGCAGGGCGATGCGCCAGCCCAGCGATTCGGACACGCCCAGCATCAGCACGGCACCGAGCAGCAGCGGCATCAGCGCCTGCGCCGCGCCGCCGCCCGCATTGCCCCAGCCGGCGGCGGCCGCATTCGCCGTGCCGACGACGCGGGGCGCGAACATCACCGAGGTGTGATATTGCGTGATGACAAAGCTGGCACCGACGGCGCCGATGCCCAGGCGGAAGAACAGAAAGCTTTCATAGCTTTGCGAGGCAGCCACGCCCAGCACGGGAATGGCGCCCAGCAGCAGCAAGCCCGTGTACGTCTTGCGGGGGCCGTAGCGGTCGCACAAGGGTCCGACGATCAGGCGCACGAGGATGGTGATGGCGACGGCCGCGATATTGATATTCGCCACTTGCGCCAGGGAAAGGCCGAACTCGCCCTTGATGACGGGCATCAGCGGCGCGCAGGCGAACCAGGCGAAGAAACACACGAAAAATGCCATCCACGTCAGGTGGAATGCCCGCATGGGCGGCGTGGCGAGGGAGAAGAGCGCGATGCGCGTTGCTTTTTGGCTGGCCATGATAGGTTCCCGAAGTATCCCGAAAATAACAAAAATGCAAACAAAAACGGCGCCCGCCCCCGCCGATGAAAAAAATCAGCCAGAGCGGACGCCGTTGTCCAGGTGGTCCGTCGTTGGACCGTTGTGCGTTTATTCAGGGGATCGCCGTTGATCCGTATCTGTTGTGTAGCAAGCGCCGTGCCAGCTTTCCCAGGGGCGCGCGGCACCATGCGCACCGGCTTTGCGCCAGATCATGGCACCTGGCGGTGCAGGCACGCCTCTTCTTGGTGCGAAAAGGAACTCAAACGTGGCAATGTTTGTCTAATTACCATGAAGCTCATGAAGCGGAGGCCGGCATGGTCGGGCAACTGCGGCAAGTGCAGCCATGGCGCGGCGTGGCGCGTGCGCTGGCGTGCGCCTGTGTGGGTACGTTGTTGATCGCCTGGAGTAACAGTGCTGCGGCGCAAGATGGCTCCCCCGAGCCCCGTGAACATAGCGAACTCGATGCCACCGTCGTTGCGCCCTTCCGCGCCGCAGCCGCTGCGCGGACAACGCAGGCGCGTACATTTATTGTGCGCCTCAGTTATCCGGACGAAGGCCGCGCGCACGCCGTGCGCTGGACCTTGACCTTGTCCGGCCCCGGCCCGCAAGGGGCCGTGCTGCGGCGCTGGTCAGGCACGCAGCAAGTGGCAGCCGGTGGCCGGAGCGTCACCGTATCCTGGGATGGCCGCGCCGACGCCGATGCGCGCGAACGGCGCATGCTGGCGCCCGATGGCTTGTACCAGTTGCGCCTGCTGGCCGTGGCCGATGCCAGCACACCGCAGGAGGCGCAAGTGGAGCAGCAATGGCAAATCCAGGTGCGACGGGGCGCCAGCACGGCACTCAGGGTGCCCGCCTTCCAGGCGGGCCTGCGACACCTGTCCAGCCTGAGTGACCAGGTGGACTACCGCATCGTCTACGCCAATCTGCACAGCCAGACGCGCCACAGCGACGGCGGCGCGGCACTGGACGCCTGCCATGGCGCGCAGGAGCCGCAAACGGCGCCGTTCGGCCCCATCGATGCCTATAAGTATGCACAGGATCACGGTCTGGACGCCTTGCTGACATCCGAGCACAACCATATGTATGACGGCTCGGACGGCACCAACGCCGCCGCCGTGCCGGCAGAAGCCAAGGCCCTGTACCAGACGGGACTGGCCGAAGCGGCCGCCTACACGGCTGCCCACCCGGGATTCCTGGCCCTGTACGGCATGGAATGGGGCGTCATCAACAAGGGCGGCCATTTAAATATCTTCAATAGCGAGCAGTTGCTGGGCTGGGAAAGGAATGCCAGCGGAGAATTGCTGGCCGACATGGAAACGCCGAAAAGCGACTACGCCGCCCTGTATGCGCTGATGCGCGAACGGGGCTGGCTCGGCCAGTTCAACCACCCTGCGTATGCGGGCCAGTTTCTCGTCAACGGCCAGCCGCTGGGCTACACACAAGATGGCGACACGGCCATGGTGCTGTGCGAAGTGATGAACACGTCCGCCTTTTCCACCAACGACGAGGAAACGGAGACACGGCGCAGCAATTACGAGGCGGCCTGCAACCGGGCCCTGGCGGCCGGCTACCACGTGGCCTTCAGCAGCAACCAGGACAACCACTGCGCCAACTGGGGCGCGTCGTATGGCAACCGCACGGCCGTGCTGGTGGCCAACCCGGCCGCCGGCATGCCCGTTTCCCGCGACAGCGTCCTCGACGCGCTGCGCGCGCGCCGCGTCTTTGCCACCATGGACAAGCACGCACAGCTGCTGTTCACGGCGAATGACAGGCTGATGGGCGAGCGCTTCGACAACCACGGCCCGCTGCACCTGGCCACCCATTTCAGCAACAGCGCGGGGCGGCAAGCGGCGGCCATCGCCATCTTGCACGGTGTGCCGGGCGGTAACGGTTCCGTCACGCAGGTATCGGATCAGGCCGAGCTCACCCTCACGCCCGCGCCCGGCCCCCATTTCTATTACGCGCGCCTGACGCAGGATGACGGCAACATCGTCTGGTCGGCGCCCGTGTGGGTCAATCAGTTGCCGTGAACGTCGCGGGTCAGGGTACGGCAACAGCCACCGAATCCATTATTTTTTCGCAGGCGTCGTGTTGTTATACTCACGCAATAAAACTGCTGAGTCCTGATTTTACTTTCATGCATTCCATTAAATTCATTCTGGCATTCATCGCGCTCCTCGTGCCACTCGTGGGCTGCCATGAAAAAGCGGAAAAATACCAGGGACTGGCCGAGCGCGCAGTCATCAGCCCAGCGACTGTCAATGGTACGGCATGCGAAAACCATGGCACGGTATCTTATTCCTATGTGATCAATGGGAAAAGATATTACGGCTGGACTTCTAATGCGGAATTATCGCTTTCCTCGTGTTCAGATATCAGACCTGGCCATGCTTTTTCCATTTATTACGACCCTCTGCATCCATCGGTCAATTCGATCAAGGAACCATGGGAAGAATATGAACGGAGACGAGGCTACTATATCCCAGGATGGCTGATATATTTCCTGCCGCTTTTTATTCCCTTTTTCGTACTCGGCATTGAAGTACTGAAAGACAAACAAAACGACACGGGCGCACCTACGCATAGCGATCACTAAACAAGCGTGTGCCCTCTGACTTCCACAACATCCGCCGGGCAACAGCACGGACTGGCGCCCCCTGAAGAGCCAACACGCCGCAGATTCTACGGCCTCGCCCTTTTCCAGCAAACAATATTGGAAAAGTAACTATTTTTTTAAGTAGCCGTCCATAGACACTGGTTCCCCACTGCAATCCATGGCACCATGGCTGCGCCGTTTTGCCTGCAACGCGGCCTCCATCGGACCAACCAGGAACCTTACATGTCGTCATATCGTATCTTTGCCAGCAGCATGCTGCTCGGCCTGGCCGCAGCGGGCATCGCCCACGCACAAGCCCCCGCCCCTGCCGCCGCCAACACCGATCCCCACTTGTGGCTGGAAGAAGTCCTCGGCGACAAGCCGCTGGCCTGGGTCAAGCAGCACAATGCCATCACCACCAAAGAATTGGAAGCCCGGCCCGGCTTCCCGGCCCTGCAGGCGCGCCTGAAAACCATCCTCAATTCCAAGGAACGCATTCCCTACGTCAGCAAGGAAGGCGAGTATTACTACAATTTCTGGCGCGACGCCCAGCATGTGCGCGGCATCTGGCGCCGTACCACCCTGGCGCAGTACCAGCTGGCCGAACCGGCCTGGGAAACCGTGATCGACCTCGACCAGCTGGCCGCCGGCGAGCATGAAAACTGGGTCTGGGGCGGTGCCTCCTGCCTGTATCCGAAGGGCGAACGCTGCCTCATTTCCCTGTCGCGCGGCGGCGGCGACGCCAAGGTGGTGCGCGAATACGACGTGGCCAAACGTGCCTTTGTCGACGGCGGTTTTACCCTGCCGGAAGCGAAGGGCAGCGCCAGCTGGATCGACGCCGATACCCTGTTCGTGTCCACCGATTTCGGCCCCGGCTCGATGACCAGCTCGGGCTACCCGCGCATCATCAAAGAGTGGCAGCGCGGCACGCCGCTGGCGCAGGCACACACGCTGTATGAAGCCAAGGCCGACGACCTGAGCGCCGGCGCCTACAAGGACTTCACGCCCGGCTACGAACACCAATTCATCGAGCGGCAGATCGATTTCTACAGCGGCGAAATGTTCCTGCGCGACGGCGCCGACTTGAAGAAAGTGCCGAAGCCGGACGACGCCACGGCCTTCACCGTGCGCGACCAATTGATCATCACCCTGCGCTCGGACTGGAAAGTGAACGGCAAGACCTACCTGCAAGGTTCGCTGCTGGCGACAGACTTCAAGGGCTTCATGCAGGGCAAACAGGCGCTGGAAGTGCTGTACGCGCCCACGGCCACGTCGTCGCTGGACAATGTCACGCCGACCAAGTCAGCCATCCTCGTGACGACTCTGGACAAGGTCAAGAACCGTCTGACGGAACTGCGCCACGTGAACGGCAAGTGGCAGCGCCGCGCCGTCGACGCGCCGAAGCTGGGCACCCTGGCCGTCAGCGCGCTCGACCCCGTCGACTCGGACCAGTACTTCCTGACGGTGACGGACTTCCTCAACCCGACCACCTTGTACCTGGCCACGGCACAGAGCGACAAACGCACGAAAATCAAGTCGCTGCCCGCCTACTACAACGCGACGCCGTACAAGGTGGAGCAATTCGAATCGACGTCGAAGGATGGCACCAAGGTGCCGTATTTCGCCATCATGGGAAAGAAGACGAAGTTCGACGGCCGCAACCCCACCGTGCTGTATGGCTACGGCGGCTTTGAAGTGTCGCTGAAGCCAAGCTACAGCGGCACCACGGGCGTGGCGTGGCTGGAAAAAGGCGGCGTGTACGTGCTGGCAAATATCCGCGGCGGCGGCGAATTCGGCCCCCGCTGGCACCAGGCGGCCTTGAAGGAAAACCGCCAGCGCGCATACGACGACTTCATCTCCGTGGCGCAAGACCTGATCAAGCGCAAGGTCACCAGTCCGCGCCACCTGGGCATCATGGGCGGCAGCAATGGCGGCCTGCTGACGGGCGCCGTGCTGGTGCAGCGTCCCGACCTGTTCAACGCCGTCGTCAGCCAGGTGCCGCTGCTCGACATGCGCCGCTATAACAAGATGCTGGCGGGCGCCTCGTGGATGGGAGAGTACGGCGACCCGGACGTGCCGGAACAATGGGCCTACATCAGCAAGTACTCGCCGTACCAGAACGTCTTCAAGGACAAAAAGTATCCGCGCGTGCTGTTTACCACCTCGACGCGCGACGACCGGGTTCACCCCGGCCATGCGCGCAAGATGGTGGCGAAGATGGAAGAGCAAGGCCACGACGTGCTGTACTGGGAAAAGACGGAAGGCGGCCATGCGGGCGCCGCCAACAACGACCAGCAGGCGCTGATGTGGGCACTGACCTACACCTTCCTGCACGAGCAGCTGAAGTAAGTGGTGATGTCGGATTACGCGCTCACGCGCCAATCCGACCTACCCGGCTTTTTCGGGAGCTTACTTCGCTTGCGCGCTGGGGCGCTCGGCGATGCGGTCGCGGTAGGCTTGCAGGTTCTGTAACCCTTCCGCGCCCGGCCGGTACTTCATCAGCCCACGCGCAAATTCCAGCGCGCAGAAGGCCGTGATGTCGGCAATCGTAAAGCGCTCGCCGGCGATGTAGGGCTGGCCGGCCAGCACCTGGTCCAGCCACTGCGCCGTTTCGCGCAGCTTGCCCGCCTGCGCCGTGGCGAAGTCGGGAAACTGCGGGTTTTCCAGCGCCACCAGGGCCGGATGGCCATGGCGCACCCAGTTGGCGGCGGCGCTGAACAGGTGCAGTTCCACGCGGCGGTCGGCCATTTCAATGAAGGCGCGCTCCTCGAATCCTTCGCCCATCAGGTTCGGCTGCGGCTGCAGTCCTTCCAGGTAGGTGCAGATGGCGCGCGTCTCGGTCAGCACGCGCCCGTCCGCCAGCTCCAGCACGGGCACGCGGCCCAGCGGGTTTTTCGCCAGGAAGGCGGGATCGCGGTGCTGGCCCGCCATCAGGTCGAGCGCCACTTCCTCGATGCCGGTGATGCCTTTCTCGGCGATGAACATGGTGACGCGGCGCGGATTGGGCGTGCGGGGGCTGATAGTCAGTTTCATGTGCGTGGGTCTCGTCTCGTTATGGTGGTGGCCAATCAGCTGCGGGACTGGCCTGTGGCAGTACAGTCAGGCGTCCATCATACCAGCGCACGGCAGGCGTGCGCCGCCCCTGGCGCGTTGACTTTGCCCCCGTTTCGCCTTAGATTGCTGTACGGGAACGCTGGCCACCAGTTCCAGCGATGTCCCCCAAACCGTCATCAACGCCCGCAGCCTATCCGGCTGGCGGGCGTTTTATCCATGAACCAAGGGCATACCATGCATCGCACACCGACTCCGCGCTTCCGGCGCAGCCAACTGGCCGCCGCCGTCCTGGCACTGGCTTCCATCACCGCAGCCCATGCGAGCCACGCCGCTCCCGCCGCCAGGTACGTCTCGGCCAGCCATGCGCCCAGCACCACCACGCAGCTGCCGCGCGGCGTCACGCCCTTGCACTATATAGTCTCGATCACGCCAGACGCCGCCGCCTCCACCTTCAAGGGCGAAGCCGCCATCAAGGTGGCCGTCGACAGGCCAACGGCCAGCATCACCTTCAATGCCTTGAACCTGGCATTTGCCGCCGCCGCCATCGAAGGCCAGGGCGGCAGCAAGCAGGTGACGCGCAAGATCGAGTTCGATGCGGACAAGCAGACGGCCACCGTGCACTTTGCCGAGCCACTGGCCAAGGGCGAGTACCTGTTGCGCATCGATTACAGCGGCAAGATCGGCACGCAGGCCACGGGCCTGTTCTCGCTCGACTACGACACGCCGCAAGGGCGCCAGCGCGCGCTGTACACGCAGTTCGAAAATTCCGATGCGCGCAGCATGCTGCCATCGTGGGATGAGCCGGACTACAAGGCCACCTTCGATCTCAGTGTGGTCGTGCCGAGCAGCCAGATGGCCGTCAGCAACATGCCGATTGCCCGCAGCGAGGAGATGGGCTATGGCATGAAGCACGTGTACTTCGCCACCACGCCGCGCATGTCGACGTATCTGCTGTTCTTCGGCCTGGGCGACTTCGAGCGCGCCACGGCCATGAGCGACGGTACGGAAATAGGCGTCATCACCAAGAAAGGCGCGCTGGCGCAAAGCCGCTTCGCGCTCGACGAGTCAGCCGCCCTGCTGCGCGAATACAACGATTATTTCGGCGTGCGCTACCCACTGCCCAAGCTCGACAACATCGCCGCGCCGGGCCGCAGCCAGTTCTTCGGCGCCATGGAGAACTGGGGTGCCGTCTTCACGTTCGAATACGGCCTGCTGCTCGACCCGGCCATTTCGACCCAGTCGGACAAGGAAAACATCTATACCACCCTGTCGCATGAAATGGCGCACCAGTGGTTCGGCGACCTGGTCACCATGCGCTGGTGGGACGACCTGTGGCTCAACGAGGGTTTTGCGTCGTGGATGGAAAGCCGCACCACGGAGCGTCTGCACCCCGAATGGAACACGGCCCTGTCCAACGTGGGCGGGCGCGAATCGGCCATGAGCCAGGATGCGCTGCGCACCACGCATCCGGTGGTGCAGCGCATCGCCACCGTGGAGCAAGCCAGCCAGGCCTTCGACGGCATCACCTATCAAAAAGGCGAAGCGGTGATCCGCATGCTCGAAGCGTACGTGGGCGCCGATACCTGGCGCACGGCCGTGCGCAGCTACATGCGCAAGCATGCGTATGGCAATACGGTGTCGGACGACCTGTGGCGCGAAGTCGATGCGGCCGCGGGCAAGCCCGTCAGCGCCATCGCCCATGATTTCACCCTGCAGCCGGGCGTACCGATGATCACGGTGGGCGACGCCGTATGCAGGAAGGGCAGCACGCGCGTGACCTTGACGCAGACGGAGTTCAGCAAGGACCAGCCGGAGAAGAAACCGTTGTCATGGAAAGTGCCGGTAATCGCTTCGACGGTCGGCAACGGCAAGCTGGCCACGGTGCTGGTCAGGAATGGCAAGGCCACCCTGAACGTGCCCGGTTGCGGCGCCCTGCTGGTGAACGCGGGCCAGAGCGGCTACTACCGCACCCTGTACGCGCCAGCCGGCACGCGCGCGCTGGCGGGCAGCTTCGCGCGCCTGGCGCCGATCGATCAACTGGGCTTGCTGTCGGACAGCCAGTCGCTGGGCATGGCGGGCTTGCAAGACCCGGCCGGCTTCCTGGAACTGATCAAAGCCACGCCGCTGTCGGCCGACCCGCAGGTGCTGGGCAAGGTAGCCGCCTCGCTCAACAGCCTGTACGAACAATACGCCGGCGACCCCGCGCGCCAGCAGGCCTTTGGCCGCTTCGCCATGGCGCGCCTGGCGCCCATGATGGCGCAAACGGGCTGGGAAGCGCGCGCGGGCGAAGCATCGAGCGTGGCGACCCTGCGCGGACAACTGATCGCCATTCTGGGCGACATGGGCGAACCGGGCGTGCTGGCCGAGGCGCGCCGCCGCTATGCGGCCAGCGAACAGGATCCTGCCGCCATGCCAGCGCCGCTGCGCCGCACCATCCTGGGCGTCGTGGCCCAGCATGCGGACGCCGCCACCTGGGAGCAGTTGCACGCCAGGGCGCAGCAGGAAAAGACGCCGCTGGTGAAAAACCAGCTGTACGACCTGCTGGCGTCGAGCGATGATCCAGCCCTGGCGCAGCGCGCGCTGGCGCTGGCGCTGACGGATGAACCGGGCGTGACCAACAGCCCGGCCATGATCTCGCGCGTGTCGCGCACGCATCCGGAACTGGCCTTCGACTTCGCGCTGGCGCACCTGGAGCAAGTCAATGCGCGCATCGACGCCAGTTCGCGCAGCCGCTACTTCCCGCGCCTGGCCGCCGGCTCGGCGCAGCCGGAGATGATCGCCAAGCTGGAAGCGTATGCGCAGGCCAACCTGCCGGCCGGCGCGCGTGGCGACGCCGACAGTTCCGTGGCCGGCATCAAGTACCGCATCAAGGTGCGCACCGAGCGCCTGCCGGCGGTCGATGCGTGGCTGGCCAAGCAAACGGGCTAAGTGGAATTCCCGGCGCCGCGGCGCCGGGAAGCGATGAGCACCGATGAAAACGCAGGCAAAAAAAACCGGCTTCGCAGATTGCGGTAGCCGGTTGAAACGCTGTTTCAGAGCGCAGGGATAAACTGGGGAAAACAAGAAAGCGGAAATCGTGCCGGTCATTGAGGTGTCCGGCAACCCTGCGCTCGGGGTTTCCGTGCGCCATGTATCCACTATGCCAGCCCTTCGTTGACTCAGGCTTAGGACTTCATTAAATCCCCGCACTATCCCTGCATTTACCCTGCCCCCACCCTGCAATCATTACTATAAAACAAGTTTCACGTGTCTGGTGCCGATGCTTGAGCTCACCGGCTAAGCTGTTGAGTCATGCCTGCATCCTATCGCTCCCGGAACGTAGTGATGTGCGCAACGCATGCTGTGTGCCAACAAAAGCATCATAGCAGCGCCATATGACCGCCTTATGACGTAGCGCTAACATCGCACGCGCGCCGCCGCGCCGATCGCGTACTATTCCCCCATCGTCCCTGCCTTCTTCTCTGCCCATGCCCAGCCAGAACCACCGCCTGCCGTCCGCCATCCGCACCACGTTCCTGCTCGCCTGCGCCGTGCTGGCGGCCTGCACGCCCTTGCCGCCCGCTCCCGTCCAGGCGCCGGCTGTCCCTGCCGCCCTATCCGCCACATCCGCGCCCGCGTGGCAACAGCCGGGCATGCGCATCCTGCATATCGTCCCGCAGGAATCCCTGCTGACCATCACCGTGCGGCGCGGCGGCGCGCTGGCCCGCCTGGGACATGACCACGTGATCGCCAGCCGCACCTTGCAGGGCGTGGTGGCGCCCGCGCCGGGACGCGCGCAATTCCAGTTCCGACTCGACCAGATGACGGTGGATGAAGAGGGCTTGCGCCAGGCGGCCGGGCTGACGACGACGCCGTCGGCCGACGCCATCGCCGGCACGCGCCACAATATGCTGGTGCGCGTGCTGGACGCCGAGCGTTATCCGTGGGTCAGCATCGAGGCGCGCCGCACCGGGGACAAAGAGGTGTTTGAGGCCGATATCACCCTGCATGGCGTGACGCGCACGGTGCAGCTGCCAGTGCGGATCGAGCAAGCGGCCGATGGACGACGCCTGCAGGCCAGCGGCAGCCTGCTGCTGAAACAGAGCGACTTCGGCATCGTGCCGTTCGCCATCCTGGGCGGCGCCATGGCCGTGCAGGACCAGATGGAACTGGCGTTTCGCATTACCGCCCGGCAAAAACTCAGCGCGCCAGGATCAGGCGCAAGCCCAGGCCGATAAAGATGGTGCCGGCCACGCGGTCCAGCCACAGGCCGGCGCGCGGGCGGCGGTTGAGCCACAGGCCGACGGCGCCGGAAAAATAGCCGAGCAGGCCGAACAGCACGCAAGCCTGCGCCGTAAAGACCAGGCCCAGCTGCGCCGTTTGCCAGCTGGCATTGCCCTGGCCCGCGACGATGAACTGCGGCAAGAACGACAGAAAAAACAGCACGACTTTCGGATTGATACTGTTGGCAAACAGTCCTTTGCCGAACAGGCGCAGCAAGGACTCGTCGGGCAAGGCGCCCGCGCCATCGACTCTGGCGCCGCCACGGCTGCGCAAGGCGCCGATACCCAGCCACACCAGATACAGGCCGCCAGCCACTTTCAGCGCCGTAAATGCCGTGGGCGAGGCGGCCAGCAGGGCCGACACGCCGATGGTCGCCAGCAGCGTGTGCGTGAGGCAGCCAAGGGCGCAGCCCAGGCCGAATACCATGCCCTGGCGGCGCCCGCGCGACATGCCCACGCCCAGCACCATCAGGTTGTCGGGGCCGGGGCTGGCGGTGATCAAAACGGCGGCGGCCAGGAAGGCCAGGAACTGGTCGGGACTGAGCATGGTGAACTCGCGGGCAAAAGGCGTCATGATACCGGAGGGCGCGCCATGCCGGCAGGACATGAGTACCCGTGCGCCACCAAGAGTCGATTAAAATGGCTACTCAACAACAAACGGCGTTGCCGCCAGTTCCCGCGCGACCATCACCACACTCATCGATGCCTATCCACCCGCCCCTCTTCCGCCACCGCGCTTCCCGCTCCCGCGTCAGCGTCTGGCTATGCGGCTGGCCGCTCCTGTTCGGCCTGCTGTTCGGTCTGCTGGGCCTGGCAAGCACGGCGCGGGCGGCCCCCTTGTCCCTGAGCAATCAAGGCATTGCGCACCTGGGCAGCGGCGGGCAACTGTTTTTCGCCGGAAATGACACCGCGCCTGCCGATGCGGCCGCCCTGCCCGCCTGGCTGACGCGCCAGCGCCCGGCCGAACGGGTCGACCTGTTCGGCGGCGCCTATTGGCTGCATGCGCAGGTGCGCAACGACAGCAGCGTCGCGGCCTGGGTCATCGACCCGAACGACACCCTGATCGACCTGGTCGACCTGCACGTGTATGGCCCCGCACCGCATGCGGCGCCGCTCACCTTGCTGACGGGCTACCAGCGCCCGCACGAGTATTTGCTGCACTATGGCAGGAACGTACAGCTGGCGCCGGGCGCCACGTATGACATCCTGATCCGCTTTTCCAGCCCCTACTACGCGCGCGCGCCCCAGTTCGGCGTGAGGACGCAGCAGGACTACCGCAATCTGGTGGGCAAGGAAAACTTCCTGATGGTGGCGTCCATCGGCGCCCTGCTGGCGCTGGGCCTGTTCAATTTCTTCATTTTTTCCATCACCCTGGACAAAGCCTCGGCGTATTACGCGCTGTACGTGCTGACGTATGGCCTGGCCTGGGCCATGACTTTCCACGTCTTTGCCGACCTGTTCGACTGGCACCAGCTGCAGCTGCATTACGTGCCGTTCTTCCTGCTGCCCGTCTTCAGCACCCTGTTCTACATGCATTTCCTGCGCCTGCGCGACTACTCGCCCCTGCTGTACCACCTCAGCAAGGTCAACCTGGTGCTGCCCCTGCTGCTCTTGCCCAGCTGTTTCTTCGCCCTGTCGTATGCGCACACCCTGGCCACCATCGTCATCAGCATCTGGATGCTGCTGGCGCTGATCTGCGGCATCGTCGTCTGGTGCCGCGGCTACCAGCCGGCGCGCTTCTTCGTGCTGGCCTTCGTCGCCCTGATGCTGCCCGGCTTCCTGATCCTGCCGGCCAACCTGGGCCTGATGCCGGCCATGGTGGCCAACGCCCAGCTGGTGACCCTGCTCGGTGGCACGCTCGACGGCTTGCTGCTGGCCTTTGCCCTGGCCGACCAGATCCGCCTGCTGCGCAACAACCTGGAACAGCGCGTGCAGGAACGCACCCTGGCGCTGACCCTCAGCAACGACGCCCTGCTGAAGGCCAAGGAGCACGCGGAAGTGGTCAGCCGCCACCGCATCGATTTTCTGTCCGCCATGAGCCACGACATCCGCACGCCGCTGGCCGGCGTGATCGGCATGCTGAAGTTCGCCCTGCGCGACCAGTCCGTCAAAGGCCGCACGCAGGAATACCTGCGCATCGGCCTGCACAATGGCGTCTCGCTGCTGACCATTCTCAACGACATCCTCGATTTCTCGAAGATCGACGCGGGCAAGCTGACCCTGGAAACGGTGGACTTCGACCTGCTGGCGCTGATCGGCGACGCGGCCGGCATCGTGCAGGGCCAGGCCGACGCCAAGAGCCTGCTGCTGCGCCGCGAACTGGCGCTGGACCTGCCGCGCTACGTGCGCGCCGATCCCACGCGCCTGCGGCAAATTCTCATCAACCTGCTGGGGAACGCACTGAAATTCACGGCCAATGGCGAAGTACTGCTGGAAGTGCGGCGCGCCCGCACGCCACCGCGCCGCGATGGCCGCAGCGAGATCGACTTCATCATCAGCGACACGGGCCCCGGCATCGACGCGGACACCTTGCCGCGTTTGTTCCAGAAATTCGAGCAGGCCGACCATTCCACCACGCGCCGCTACGGCGGCACGGGACTGGGCCTGGCCATCTGCAAGGAACTGGTCGAACTGATGCAAGGCAGCATCGGCGTGGAAAGCCGGGTCGGCATCGGCTCGCGCTTCCATTTCACCTTGCCGCTGCATGACGGCAGCGCGCCGGCGGCCGACGCGCGCCGGCCCACGCATCAGGCGCGCCATGCCTGCCGCCTGCGCATCCTGTGCGCCGAAGACGTGCGCACCAACCAGATCATCATCGGCACCCTGCTCGAAAGCATGGGCCATGAGGTGACCATCGTGGAAAATGGCGAACAGGCGCTGCGCGCGCTGGGCACGGGCGCCTACGACTGCGTGCTGATGGATGGCCGCATGCCGCTGATGGATGGCGAACAGGCCGCGCGCCTGATCCGCGACGGCGGCAACGCGCAATTCCCCATTCCCGACGCGCACATCCCCATCCTCGCGCTGACGGCCAACGCCAGCGAACATGACCGGCAACGCTACCTGGCCTGCGGCATGGACGACTTCCTCAGCAAACCCGTCGACGAAGCGCTGCTGTTCCAGAAAATCGACGCCATCATCGACCTGCTGCTGGCGCGCGGCCATGCGCTGCCGCCGGCCGTGCCGGTCGACGACGACACGCTGGCGCGCCAGTTCGGCCTGGACGACGCCGACGACGAGCCATCCGCGCCGGCCGATCCCATGACGGCGCCCGTGCACATCCTGCCGCTGGCAGGCTTGTCGCCGCAGCACTTGCAGCGCATCGCGCAAGCGTTCCTGATGGAAGCGCCACGGCGCCTGGACCTGGCTTGCCACGCCGTGCGCGATGGCAACGCCAGCGCGGCCGCTGCCGCCTTCCACGCCTTGAAGGGCAGCGCCGGCTACCTGAGCCGCCCCACCCTGCACGGCCTGTGCCACCAGATGGAAACCCTGGCCTCGAACGGCCAGCTCGACAATGTGGGGCCATTGCTGCCACAGTTGCAGGCGGCGCTGGACGTGGCGCGGCGCGACCTGGAAGCTCAGCCCGGCGCTTGAGGCAGCCAGCCATGCGATTGCAGCCACGCCAGCAGCAATTGCGGCCAGGCGGCCGGCTCGCTGCCCGGCTTGCCCAGGCCCCAGCCATGGCCGCCGCTCTGGAACTGGTGCAGCTCGACGGGCACGCCCGCGCGGCGCAGGGCCGCGGCCATCCATAGACTGTTCTCGGGCGGCGCAATCGGGTCGTCGAGCGCCTGCGCGATGAAAGTGGGCGGCGTGCCCGCATCGACGTGCAGTTCCACCGACAGCGCGTCGCGCGCCGCCTGCGTGGGGTGGCTTCCCAGCAACTGCTTCTTCGCATGCGTCGTGTCGAATGGCGGCTGCATGGTCAGCACGGGGTATAGCAACACGGCAAAGTCGGGCCGCGCCGATACGCCATCGATCGCATCGACGGGCGCATACAGGGCCGCGTCGGGCTGCACGGCCGTCATGCCGGCCAGGTGCGCGCCGGCGGAAAACCCCAGCATGCCGATGCGCGCCGGGTCGATGCGCCACTCGGCGGCGCGCGCGCGGATCACGCGCATGGCCCGCTGGCCATCCTGGAAGGGCGCGGCCACCCCGCCGCCCTCCTGCGGCAAGCGGTACACGAGTTCAAACGCCGTGACGCCCTGCGCCTGCAGCCAGCTGGCGGCCGGGCCGCTTTCCTTGCCCGCCTCGATATGCGCATAACCGCCGCCGCTGACCAGCAGGATGGCCATGCCATTCGGCTGCGCCGGACGGTGCACGATCAAATACGGTTGTTCGACCTGCGTGATGGAACCCTTGGCGCTGTCGCGCTGCGGGCCCGGCGCCGCGCCGCCGGGCGGCGCGCCCGGCCACAGCAGAAGCGCGCCGGCCGGCGCGGCAGCCGCGTGCAGGTGGAGCAGGACAAGACACAGCAGCATCGGGCGCAGCATGGCTAGAAATCCGTCTCGCCCTGGATCACGGCCGGATAGCCCGTCATCGCGCGCGAAGTCTGCATGCCCGCCATCACGGCCGCTTCCACGCAGCCCGCGTTGAGGCCCGTCTTGATCCAGTCGCCCGTCAGGAACAGGTTGCTGAAGCCCGACTGGTCGGTGGCCAGCCGGTACTGCGTGCTGTTCACCACTGACATCACGTAGCGCTCGGACGGGTCGACGTTGGCGCGCCAGTACTGGCTGTCGAAGCGCGCCGGCCCCGTGCCAGCTTTCGCATCGACCAGCCATTGCCACGGAAACGCGCCCGGCGCGCCCGCCTCGGGCCACAGCGCACCGATTTCCCGCTCCAGCTGATGCAGCGCGCCCTGTTTCGCCCTGGCCGCGCAGCGGGCGGGAAAGCCCGTGTCGGTGATGGGCGGGTAGCTGTCGACGGGGAAGGCGCTGCAAAAGTACGAGACGTTTTTCGGTTCCAGCCCCGCCGGCCAGTCTTCGTGCGCCAATAATTGATCCATCGGCGCCCACGTGTCGTATGGCTCCGTAAAGGCCGACAGCACCGGTTGCTGGCCTTTCGGCTGCGTGGTCCAGCCCATCTGCGCCAGGTTTTTGTTCAACCACACCTGGTAAGCCTGCGTGGCCACCGTTTTCACCTTCTCGGCCGCCAGTTGCAGGGCCGGGCTTTGCGCCAGCAGTTGCGGGCACAGGGCGGGCAACGAGCCGATGGAAATGCCGAACACCACCTTGTCAAAGTCGACGCCCTTCTTCAAGACCGTGGCGGGCAGCTGGCGGCCGAACGCCTGCTGATACTGCTGCGGCCAGTCGCTCCAGTACGATTCCAGGTTGACTTCCTGCGCTTGCAGCAGCGCCGCCTGGGCCGGCTCGATCTGTGCGTAATCGGGCGCGCTGGGCCAGCAAGCCAGGCCTTTCACGTCCACCAGCGGCGCGTAGCCGGCGGCAGGGTCCTTCAATTGCACCTGCTGCGTGATGCGGATGCTGTCGATGTCGCCCGCGCCCGGCACCAGCTCCTCCACGCGCTGGAAGAATTTGAATTCCACGCCCCTTTTTTTCAGCACCTCGTACATCGGCGTAAAAATCGTGTCGCCCATGCCGGCCTGCATCTTGAACATGATGCCGCCCTTGTAGGCCAGACCGATGCGCGCCATCGCGCGCAAGAGCGTGCCCGCCTCGATGTTCGGCTTGGCAAAATCGCCGCCCTCGTAGGCGAAGACCAGGTCGTAAAAACCCCGCACGGGCGCCGAATTGACGCTGAACTGCTCGTCGCCGCCATGTTTTCTCAGCCAGGCGCGGAAATCGATGTCGTTGATGACGTCAAAGCCGTGCTTGAACACGCCATCCTCGAACATGCCCTTCATGACCGTGATGCCCAGGTCGAGGCAGGTGAACAGGCGGCGCAATGCATCGTCGCCGTCGATCAGCGCGCGGTAGCGCAGGCGCAGCCAGGCGCGGATGCCGTTCAGGGTGCTGGCCAGCAGCTGGTGGCGGGCCTGGTCGTGGCGTGTGGAGTCCGGCGCCAGGTCGGCCACCAGCGCCGCCAGGGCGCCCACGGACAGGCCCACGTCCAGTCCCAGTTCATCGGCCTGCCCCACCACCTCGTCGGCCAGGCGGCGCAGCCAGCCCGGCCACACGCCCTCTCCCTGCGACGCGCTGGCGCTGGCACTGGCACGCTCTATGCGCGCGTCAGCATCGGCCACCTGGCGGATCTGGCGTATCCACTGCTCGATCCAGCCCACCATGGCGATGGCCATCTGCCACAGGGTGATGTCTTCGCCGCCCTCGCCCGGCTCGCCCGGCAAGGTGGGAAAGACGATGGACCAGTTGCGCCACTGGCCCTTGACGTCTTCCGACAGGGCCACGTAATCGTGCTGCTTGAAAGCGTCGCGCCAGGTGGCCAGCGGCGCGCCGGGCGGGCGTTCCAGGATCGCATACGCTTCCTTGATCATCTTGAAGGCGTTGGCGTAAAAGCCGAACCAGATGTGCAAACCGTGCTCCTCGATGCGCTGGCCCACTTGCGCATTGCGCCCGCTGGCGCCCTTGCCGCCGAGGCGCCAGCCCAGCTGGTAGACGGTGATGGCGTGCCGGTTTTCCCAGCCCGGCTGGCTCGTCAAATAATAGGCCGCCGTCATGGCCGCCACGCCGCCACCGAGGATGGCGATCTTTTCCGGCGCGATCTGCGAATTGTCGACCAATTCCTCGCCCGGCATGGCCGTGAAGTCGAAGTTCACATGGAATGGCAATATCGCCGCCTGCGGCCCCAGCTGCAAGCCCAGGGTCTGGTCCAGCGGGAAGCTGTCGAAGGCGTGCAAGGTGCATTCATACTCGTAGCCCAGCAGGCGCGCGCTGTGCAGGCGGTTGATTTCGGCCGGCGCGGCCACCAGGGCCTGGTACACGGCTTTCACGCCCGCGCTGTCGGGGAATTGCTTGAGGAAAATCTGGTCGATGCGGGGCTTGCGCAACAGCGACAGGATGTCGGCCCAGCCGGCCTGGTCCATATCGAAGAAATCGGGAATGGAGAGGAAAATCTGGAAGGCCTGCTCGATGAGTTCCAGGAAGCTGTTGACGGGTTTGTGCAGCCCCGTCTGCACGGTGGCATTGACTTCCAGCAGCGGGTGCAGCGCCAGTTTCGTTTCCGGCGAAAAATGCTGGAAACCCTTGGCGACGACGGCGCAGCGCAGCGGCTCGCTGCCGGCGGCGGGAATCTCGTAGTCGCACAGGTATTTCGGATAGCCGAACAGTTCGCGCCCGTTGATCAGGGCCATGGCGTCATCGACGAAAATATGGCACGGGTACCAATAGATATGCGCGAGCTTGCCCGCCGCATCCATCTGGCCCACCATGATCCAGGTGACGATGTCGACTTCCGTGATCCAGCCCTTGGCCTGGTCGACGGGATTGGCGGAATCCGCATGGTTGACGCGCGTAAACGTCAGCATCACATACGGCGACAGGGCTTTCAGGGTCATCTTGCTGCCCGCCACCTGGTTCAGGGTGGTATTCACGGTCGCTTGCAGTTTCGCCAGGTCGCCCCTGACGAAATAACCGTACATTTCCGACTGTTTCAATTGCAGCGGCGAGTGCATCATCACCGAACCGCCCTGATAGATATACGAAGGTCTTGCCGAAGGTTGCGCCGTCATTGCCCTGCCCCTATGAAGTTTCAGACAAACAAGATTGCTACAGTGTATTGAGAAAGAACAATGAATGATATGAAATAAATGAAAGGATTTGCCAAGATGCATAGGCTCAGCAGCCCGCCACACGCGTGGCGGCCGGGGCAAGCCTGGGCCATCGGGTGTACGATGAGCCATCTTGCATATCCGAGCACAGGCAATGATTACCACCGACTACGTTTCCACTTACTCCGGCAACCGTTTTTATCCCTTGCGCCCGCATATCGACAAGGTAGTCATTGAAGACATTGCCCACGGCCTCGCTTATCAGTGCCGCTTCAATGGACAGACGCAAGTGTTTTACTCTGTCGCCCAGCACAGCCTGATCGTCGCCGAACTGGTGCCGCCCCATTTGCGCCTGGCCGCCCTGCTGCACGACGCGGCGGAAGCCTACCTGGGCGACATGGTGAAGCCCTTGAAAGTGCTGCTGCCGGAATTTGCCATACTGGAAGACAAGGTCAGCGCCATCATCGCCGCCACGTACGGCCTGGATTTTTCCGATTACGCCCCCATCAAGCGAGCCGACCTGATCGCGCTGGCCACGGAAAAGCGCGACCTGATGCCGCACTCGGCCGAGCGCTGGGCTTACCTTGACGGCATCGCCCCCTTGCCCGGTATAATCGACGCCATGGGTCCAGCCGAAGCCAAACAGCGCTTCCTGCATGCCTTTGCCCAGTTGAGCGGGCTGGGGCTGGCAGCGTGAATGCTTCCACCCTGCCGCACAAACGGGCGCTAAGCCCCGGTTTTTGCACGGCTTTTTCAGATATCCACAGCAACTGTGGATAAAGTTGTTGATAAGCCCCTCTTGACAAGCCGCAACGCGAGTATAGATGCGGCTTTCAACAATTTGCTGATTTCACAGGCAATTTTTTACCCCAATGAAATCAATGACTTAGAATCATGGTTTTGCGCCAAAGCAAAGTTACTCGAACACCATGAAAATATATTTTTCTGTGCATCAGCAATCTTGCTCCAGGCCGTCTTGCCTGAACCGCATTGTTTTGACAAACCCCGCAGACTGGCATAGTGTGGAGTGAGTGAGCACGATCAACGGTGGATAAATGCATGAATATGGATAGCGACAGTGCCGCCAAGGGAGCGGACGAACCCGACTGGCTGGTCGAAGAGCCACTCGGGCGGGCAGACGCCGCGGCAGAGTCCGCCAACGCGGCGCCATGGCGCGTGCTGATTGTCGATGACGATGTCGATGTGCACGTGGTGACCAAGTTCGCCCTCAGCCAGGCCAGTTTCCAGGGCCGCAGGCTGAGCTTTCTGCACGCATATTCGGGCGCCGAGGCGCTCGCCTTGCTGCGCAGCACACAAGATATCGCCGTGGTGCTGCTCGATGTCATCATGGAAACCCAGGATGCCGGGCTGCAAGTGGCGCGCCAGATTCGCGAAGACTTGCACAACAGTGCCGTGCGCATCATCCTGCGCACGGGCCAGCCTGGGCAGGCACTGGAACACCGCATCATCATCGACTACGACATCAATGATTTCTGGTGCAAGACCGACCTGACCACGCGCAAGCTGTTTACTACCGTGATCGCCTCGCTGCGCACCTACGCCACCTTGCGCGAAGCGCAGCAACAAGTCGCCGACCTCGCCGCCGCCCTGGCCCACTGCGGCGACGCGCCAGCGCAACCGGCCGGCGGCAAGCCCTGACCATCTGCCGCTACTTTCAGTCATAAAAACAAAAGCACTGGATAGGCATACAGGCTTGCAACATGCCCCATTCTGGCCCATCTTGCTGGCCGATCGCATGCGCTGACCGGCGCCTATTTCCTAAGTAGCGGATTGTTAAGCGCTTTTTCAGATATCCACACGGACTGTGGATATCTTTGTGGATAAGCGCCTATTGACAGGCTTCAAAGCCACAGCCCGTGCGGCTTTCAATAAACTGCTCAATCAAACAGCAAAAATAAAAACCATTAAAATCAACTACTTAGAAATTCACACATAATCACAAGAAAATTATTTCGCCAATTTCGTTAACCCATCATTTGTGCATAACTGAGCCGTAATGATCAATCCGACAACACCGAACTGGCGCTGCCGGCAACACAGTTGCTGTGCGGATACTCAATGCACAGTCTGGCGGCGCTGCTCCGGATGCAGCAGCACGCGTTCGATCAATTCCGGGGCGACATTGTATGACTTTAGGTATTCCAGCGCACACAAGGTACTGAAGGCGGCCTGCACGGCGATGCCCAGATTGACGATGTCGCACATCTTTTGATCGACCCGGGCATGCGGCACCACGGTTTTGACGGGCATATGCAGCGTTTCTGTGGAATTAGGCATGATGAACAACTCCTGCGAAGGGGAACGGAGGGGTGGAGACGGCGTAGCGGTACGAACCGCACCAGCGCTGACAGGAACAGTGGTCGTGTTGCCGATAAAGTATTGCTGATAAACTCTCGATGTCAATGGCAGGGAAACATGAGCCACAGTTTTTTTCTTGCAGGCACAACTGGAGCCGAAAGCGATGGACAAGCGCAATCGGCCACGGCGATAATCAGCCATGCCCTCATCCCCCCTTGCCGCCCTCCCACCCGACCGGTCCCGCCCGCAACCGGCATCGCTGGCCGACCTGTTCTTCTCGTTCACCTGGCTGGCCTTGCAGGGGTTCGGCGGCGTGCTGGCCGTGATCCAGCGCGAAATGGTCGAACGCAAGCGCTGGCTGACGCAAGAGGAATTCCTGGAAGACTGGGCGGTGGCGCAAATCATGCCCGGACCGAATGTCGTCAACCTGTCACTGATGGTGGGCGGGCGCTATTTCGGCTTG
This sequence comes from Janthinobacterium sp. SUN073, assembly GCF_030397665.1. GTDB lineage: Bacteria > Pseudomonadota > Gammaproteobacteria > Burkholderiales > Burkholderiaceae_D > Janthinobacterium. Next base: position 387,547 of record NZ_JAPUBT010000005.1, read on the forward strand.
CAGGGCGCACTGACGGCGCTGGCCGGCATGCTGGCCGTGCCCCTCGTCATCGTGCTGCTGCTGGGCGTGCTGTACACGCGCTTCGGTGACAATCCGCAGATGGCGGGCGCCCTGCGCGGCATGGCCGCCGTGTCGGCCGGCATGATCGCCGCCACGGGCGTGAAACTGGCGACCGCGCTTGTCAAACATCCGCTGCCCCTGTGGCTGACCTTGTCCATCACCGTGCTGGGCGTGCTGATGGTGGCCGTGCTGCGCTGGCCCCTGTTGTACATCTTGCTGGGCCTGGGCGGCATCGGCTGCCTGCTGACCTACCGAAAGCTGTCCGCATGAATCCGCCACTGCAACTGGTGTTGAGCACGGGCGACTGGCTGAACCTGTTCGGCCACTACCTGATGCTGTCGCTGATGTCGATCGGCGGCGCCATCTCCACCACCTCCGAAATGCACCGTTTCCTCGTCGAGCAGCACGGCTGGCTGACGCAGGCGCAATTCAATGAATCGATCGCCATCGCCCAGGCCGCGCCCGGCCCGAACGTGCTGTTCGTCGCCCTGATGGGCTGGAACGTGGGCATGAATGCGGGCAGCTACACGGCCGCGTACCTGGGCGTGCTGGTGACCATGGTGGGCATCATGCTGCCCAGCACCACCCTCACCTACGTGGCGGCCCAGTGGGGCTACCGCAACCGCGACCTGCGCCCCGTGCGCGCCTTCAAGCAAGGCATGGCGCCCATCGTCGTCGCCCTCTTGATTTCCACCGGCATGATTTTGGGCGGCGCCAACCATGACATCCGCACGGACTGGCCCCTGTGGAGCCTGTCCATCGTGGCCGGCCTGATCATCTGGCGCACGAAAATCCATTTATTGTGGCTGCTGGCGGCCGGCGCCGTGCTGGGCTGGCTGCAATTGGTGTAGTTGCTACACGGCCAGGTGCCGCTTCACCTCCTCGCCATCCATCTGTTCCGCCTTGCCGCTGGCCACCACCTGCCCCCGCGACAGCACGATGAAGTCGTCGGCCAGTTCGCGGGCGAAATCAAAATACTGTTCGCACAGCACGATGGCCATGTCGCCCCGCTGTTTCAACAAGGAAATGACACGGCCGATATCCTTGATGACGGAAGGCTGGATACCTTCCGTCGGCTCGTCGAAGATGATCAATTGCGGTTCGGCCAGCAGTGCGCGGGCGATGGCCAGCTGCTGCTGTTGCCCACCAGATAGATCTCCGCCGCGCCGCTGCAGCATCTCTTTGAGCACCGGAAACAGTTCATACACATGGGGATCGATGCGCGAGGCTTGCCTGCCCCGCTTCACCGCCATACCCATCAGCAAGTTTTCCTCGACCGTCAGGCGCGCAAAGATGTCGCGCCCCTGCGGCACGTAGGCGATGCCCAGCTTTGCCCGCGCATGTGGCGCCAGCTTCGTGATGTCGCGCCCCTGAAACACCACCTTGCCCTGCGCCACGGGCAGCACGCCCATCAGGCATTTCAACAAGGTCGTCTTGCCCACGCCATTACGCCCCAGCAAGGCCAGGCATTCGCCCTTGCGCGCCGACAGATTGATGCCGCGCAAGGTATGCGAGGAGCCATAGTATTGATTTAACTGTTGCACTTCGAGCATGGTTACCTCCCCAGATAGACTTCGATGACCCGCTCGTCGGCTTGCACTTCGTCCATGCGGCCCTGCGCCAGCACTGCCCCTTCGTGCAGCACGGTGACGATGCCTTGCTGGGCAATGTCCGTGACGAAACCCATGTCGTGCTCGACCACCATGATCGAGTGCTTGCCGCGCAATTCATTGAGCAATTCCGCCGTGCGCGCCGTTTCCGCGTCCGACATGCCGGCCACCGGTTCGTCCAGCAGGATCAGCTGCGGCTCCTGCATCAAGAGCATGCCGATTTCCAGCCACTGCTTTTGCCCGTGCGACAGCAAGCCGGCCGGCCGCGCCTCGTGACCGTTGAGGCGGATCAAACGCAATATGGCTTCGATCCTGCCCGCCTGCTCGGAAGACAAGCGCGCAAACAGGGTGGGCGCCACGCGCTTGTCCATCTTCATGGCCAGTTCCAGGTTATCGAACACAGTGTGCTGTTCGAACACGGTGGGGCGCTGGAACTTACGGCCGATGCCCGCGTGGGCGATTTGCGCTTCCGTCATCGTCGCCAGATTCATGGTCTGGCCGAACCAGGCCGTGCCGGAGGTGGGCCGCGTCTTGCCGGTAATCACGTCCATCATCGTCGTCTTGCCCGCCCCGTTAGGGCCGATGATGCAGCGCAATTCGCCCACGGAAATATCGAGGCTCAGCTTGTTAATCGCCTTGAAGCCGTCAAACGACACGCTGATGTCTTCCAGATACAAAATGGCGCCATGCGTGGTGTCGACGCCCTCGCCTTTCACGCGCGAATACGTGGGGCCAGCTTCCGCGCTGGCCATGCCGGGCAACATGCGGATGCTCATGCGGCCTCCTCTGCCACGACGGGCTTGCGTTTGAGCTTGCTCAACACGCCCAGCATGCCTTGCTGCATGAACAGGGTGACGACGATGAACAGCAGGCCCAGCGCGAACAGCCACAGTTCCGGCAAGACGGCCGTGAACCAGCTTTTCAGACCGTTAACGGTAAACGCGCCCAGGATGGGGCCGAGCAAGGTGCCGCGCCCGCCCACCGCCACCCACACGACCATCTCGATGGAGTTCGCGGGCGACATTTCGGACGGGTTGATGATGCCCACCTGCGGCACATACAGGGCGCCGGCGATGCCGCACAGCACGGCGGACAGGGTCCAGACGAACAGTTTGAACCACAGCGGGTTGTAGCCGAGGAACATCAAGCGCGCCTCGCTGTCGCGCACGCCCTGCAGCACGCGGCCCAGCTTCGAGCGCACGATGGCGCGCGCACCGACCAGCGCCGCCAGCAGGAAGGTGAGCGTCAGCAGGAACAGCACGGCCCGGGTGGCGGGCGCCGTGATGCTGTGGCCCAAGATCGTCTTGAAATCCGTGAAACCGTTGTTGCCGCCAAAGCCGGTGTCATTGCGGAAGAACAAGAGCATGAAGGCATACGTCATCGCCTGCGTGATGATGGAAAAATACACGCCCTTGATGCGCGAGCGAAACGCAAAATAGCCAAAGACAAAAGCCAGCACGCCTGGCACCAGCACGACAAGGGCCATGCAATACCAGAAGTGTTCCGTGAAGGCCCAGTACCAAGGGTAAGTCTTCCAGTCGAGAAAGACCATGAAGTCGGGCAAGCTGCTGTGGTACTGGCCCTGGTCGCCGATGGCGCGCATCAGATACATGCCGTGCGCATATGCGCCCAGCGCAAAGAACACGCCGTGGCCCAGGGACAGGATGCCCGTGTAGCCCCAGACGAGGTCCAGCGCCAGCGCGGCCAGCGCGTAGCACATGAACTTGCCCACCAGCGCCACCGTGTAGGCGGACACGTGCAGCGCATGCCCTTCGGCAAACGCCAGGTTAAAAATCGGCAATAGCGCCGCCAGCACCGTGCATGCGGCAATCGCCAGCCAGACGGGCCGCGTGAACAGGCCCTGCTTTATCGGGTAGGAGGTAGTCATTCGACGCTGCGTCCCTTCATGGCAAACAGGCCCTGCGGCCGGCGCTGGATGAAAATGATGATGAATACGAGAATGGCGATCTTCGCCAGCACGGCACCCGCCACCGGCTCAAGAAATTTGTTGACTTCACCCAGGCCCAGCGCGGCGATCACGGTGCCGGCCAGCTGGCCCACGCCGCCCAGCACCACCACCATGAAGGAATCGACGATGTAGCTTTGGCCCAGGTCCGGCCCCACGTTGCCCAGCTGCGACAGCGCTACGCCGCCCAGTCCCGCGATGCCGGAACCGAGGCCGAAGGTCAGCATGTCGACCTTGCCCGTGGCCACACCCACGCAATCGGCCATGCGGCGGTTTTGCGTCACGGCCCGCACGAACAGGCCCAGCCGTGTCTTGTTCAGGATCAACCACACGGCCATGACGACGACGATGGCGAAGACGATGATGGCCAGCCGGTTGTACGGCAGCACGAGGCCACCCAGCACGGTGACGCCGCCCGACATCCAGGCCGGGTTGGCCACTTCCACGTTTTGCGCGCCGAAGATCGTACGCACCGCCTGCATCAGGATCAGGCTGATGCCCCAGGTGGCCAGCAGGGTTTCCAGCGGCCGGCCATACAGCCAGCGGATCACCGTGCGTTCCAGCGCCACGCCCACCAGGCCGGCAACAACAAAGGCGGCCGGCAAGGCAGCCAGCAAATACCAGTCCTGCTCGGCCGGCAAGTAGCTGCGGAAAAACAGCTGGCACAGATAGGTCGTGTAAGCGCCTATCATCAGCAATTCGCCATGTGCCATGTTGATGATGCCCATCAAGCCGAAGGTGATGGCCAGGCCCAGCGCCGCCAGCAGCAGCACGCTGCCCAGGGAAATGCCGTAGAACACATTGCCGGCCAATTCCATGCGTGACACTCGTCCCTTGATCTGGCGCATGGTCTCGATGGCGGCCAGCTGCACGGCTTCGTCGGGCTCCCCCTCTTTCTCCAGCATGGCTTGCAGCACGGGCAGCAAGCGCGCATCGCTGCTGCCGGCCAGGTCCTGCACGGCGGCCTTGCGCGTGGCAGCATCGGGCGCATGCAGGTTGGCGCTGGCGATCAGCACCTGCAAGATCCGTTTGATGTCAGCGTCGTTTTCCCGCGCCAGCGCGGTGCGGATCAGGGGAAGCTGCGCGGGATCAACGGCCTTCTGCAAGGCTTGCGCGGCCGCCAGCCGTACCGTCCGTTCCGGCGCCAGCAGCTGCAGGCCCGACAAGGCGCCCGCCACGGCCGCGCGCAAGCGGTTGTTGACCATCACGCTATCGATGCCGTCCGGCAGCGGCACGTTCTGGCCGATCGCCGGGTCATACGCCTGCTCGCCATCGACGACATACACCTTGCCATCGGGCGCGGCATACAAGGCGTCGTCCTGCAAGGCTTGCAGTACGCGAGCGGCCTCGGGCGTGGCCAGGGCGGCGATCTGCGCCACGGCGCCGATCCTGCTGTCGGGGTCGTCGCCGGACAGCGGCTTGAGTAATTCTGGAGGGATGGCGGCCTGCGCCAGCGAGGATAGCAACAGGCAGGAGAGGACCAGCAGTTTGGGGATGAACCTCATTGTAAATTCCATGGAAAAACTGCACGGGGCGAACGCTTCCCCCAAAGGCGAGGACTGGGGTCGGATGGGGACGCCTAGTCCCTCAGGGTCCGACCCCGGCATTTGCTGGTGGGTGAGAGCTCCTACAGCTTCTGCTTGCCCTCATTGCCCTTGATATACGGGCTCCACGGCTGGGCGCGTATCGGCTCCTTGGTTTTCCACACGACATTGAATTGCCCATCGGCCTTGATCTCGCCGATCATCACGGGCTTGTGCAGATGGTGGTTCGTCGCATCCATGGTCAGGGTGAAGCCCGATGGTGCCTTGACGCTTTGGCCGGCCATGGCGGCGATGACCTTGTCCGTGTCCGTCGACTTGGCCTTTTCCACGGCTTGCGCCCACATGTGGATGCCCACATAAGTCGCTTCCATGGGGTCGTTCGTCACCACCGAACCCGCGTTCGGCAACTTTTGCGCCACGGCATACGCCTTCCACTGCTTGATGAAGGCCGTATTCACGGGGTTCTTGACGGATTCAAAGTAATTCCACGCCGCCAAATGCCCGAGCAGCGGCTTGGTATCGATGCCGCGCAGCTCTTCCTCACCCACGGAAAACGCGACGACGGGCACGTCCGTGGCTTTCAGGCCCGCATTGCCCAGCTCCTTGTAGAACGGCACGTTCGAATCGCCATTGATGGTGGAAATGACGGCCGTCTTGCCGCCCGTGGAAAACTTCTTGATGTTGGCGACGATGGTTTGATAGTCGGCATGGCCGAACGGCGTGTAGACCTCGCTGATATCGCTATCCTTGACGCCCTTGCTTTTCAGGAAGGCGCGCAAGATCTTGTTGGTGGTGCGCGGATACACATAGTCCGTGCCCAGCAGCACGAAGCGCCTGGCGCCGCCGCCATCCTTGCTCATCAGGTATTCCACGGCGGGGATCGCCTGCTGGTTCGGTGCGGCGCCCGTATAAAACACATTCTTTTCCAGCTCCTCGCCCTCGTATTGCACGGGGTAAAACAGCAGGCTGTTGAGTTCCTTGAACACGGGCAAAACCGACTTGCGCGAGACAGACGTCCAGCAGCCGAACACCACGGCCACTTTATCTTGCGCCACCAGTTGGCGCGCTTTTTCCGCGAACAGGGGCCAATTCGACGCGGGGTCAACGACGACGGCTTCCAGCTTCTTGCCCAACACGCCACCCTTGGCATTGATTTCGGCAATCGTCATCAGCGCCACGTCTTTCAGCGACGTTTCGGAAATGGCCATGGTGCCCGACAGGGAGTGCAAGATGCCCACCTTGATGGTATCAGCGGCCAAGGCTGCCTGCATGCAAGTGGACGTGGCCAGGGCGAATGCGCCGGCGGCAGCCGCTTTCAGGATAATGCGTCGTGACATGGGGACTCCTGTGAATGGTTCGTGGGGTGACGGACTGGGCATACGATGTTGTTAAAGCAGAATGCATGCCAGGCACATTGCCCTGGAGTTGCGGGGAATGGGCAGCAAGGGTGGCGCGCGGCCCACCGTTTTGGTGCGGCAGCGCCACTTCCTGGGGAATCCGGGGGAGGGGTGCGCCGTCGACAGGAAAAACGGCGAGGAAATGCCAATAATATAATTACTTAAAAACTAATTGAGCTTTCTTGATAAGCGCACTAAGATGTGATTCTCTTGCGTCGCATTGCTTGGCGGCGTAAGTAAACTGAAATCAGCGTGGCACTTGCTTCTTTCCCTTTACTTAACTCACTTAGGTAGTTCACTCATGAAAAATATGATCGCGGGCGTGTGCGCCCTGTTGCTGTTGAGCGCATGTGCCGCACCTACGACCCCGGCGGATGGCGTAAGCACGAGCCAGGTCAAGGTTGACGATGAAGGCAGTACGGGCAGCAATATCAAGAAGCGTCCGAAAAAAACGGCCGAAGTCGTGTCTGCCATCACGGCAAACCGCAGCGTCTAATCAAGCTGCGGCAAGCGTGTGACGCCGTTCCAGGGCCTGCAACGCGCAGGCCCTGTTCACATTTGCGGTGCGCGCCTAGCGTTTGATGCCGCGCAAGCGGCGCCAGCCCTTGCGGCCCAGCGGGAACAGCAGCACGAACGCGATCAGCCATGGCAGGATATACGCCATGGCCGTGATGGCGTTGGCCACGCCTTCGGACAGGTTTTCCGTGAAATTGCCCAGCGCGCGCTTGACGGGGCGCCAGAACGACTGCTTGCCTTCGGCGCTGATGGCCACGTTCAGCAAGTCCGTGTCGATGCGCTGCATCAACAGCGCATTGGCCGCCGTCGCCTGCTCCAGTTCCACCTGCACGGTGGCCAGTTCCTTGGTCACCTTGATCAGGGCATCGACATTCGCGCCCGAGCGCTTTTCCAGGTCCTGCAATTGCGCCTGGTACTGCTTGAGCATGTCCAGGCGTTTCTTGCTGTCGAGCACGGGACGCCCCAGGTCTTCCACCTTGGTGCCCTGGCTGGTGACATCACCTCCGGCCGCGACCAGCGCCACAAGCTTTTTGATGCCGGCCGGCTTGGCGCGCATGCTGATGCGCGCATGCACGTAACGGCCGCCGTCAATGCTGGAGTCGAGCAGCAGACAGCCATTGTCCGTGTCGGCCTTGCAGGCGGCGACCACTTGTTCATACAGGGGCCGCACTTGCGCCTCATTCGTATCGACACTGACATTGTGCTCATAGGCAAGAAACTCGCTGCCTTTTTCCTTGCCATCGAGGCGCGCGGCGCTGGACTGTCCGGCGCTCTCGCCCTTGCCGCCGCAACCGGCCAGCAGCAACAGGCCGATCAGGCTGATATACACTTTTTTCATGGTTTCTTTCTTTGGATTATTTTTGCAGAGGCAACAATTCGATATCGGGCAAGTGCGCCGCCACGTCCTGCACCGTCGCATGGCCGGTCAGGGACGCCACCACCTGCGGCAATGGTTCCGCCCAGATTTCCGGCAAATCGCGCTCGTCGGGCGCCAGCACGGGAAAGGCCAGCTGCTCGCGTGGCGGCACGAACGCCGCGTCGACGCCAGGCTTGTTGCCGCGCGCATCGATGCGGTACCAGCCAAACGCTTGCAGATACACGGCGTTCAAGCCATGCAGGCAAAATGGCGGTCCCACTTCGCCCACGGCCAGACGCTGGTAGCACAGGCCGGCAGGAATGCCGTTGGCACGCAGCAGCGCGGCCAGCAGATGGCTCTTTGCATAACAGTAACCCGTGCCATGCTGCAAGACGTCGGAAGCGCGGCAGGTGACGGGATTGCGCTGATAATCCCAGCTGTGGGCGATCTCGTCGCGCACGAAGGCAAAGCAGCGGGCCGCGATGGCGGCGTCACCCACTGCGCCGACAGCCAGCTCGGCCGCCCTGGCGCGCACGGCTGGGTGCTCGCTGTCGATATATGTGCTGCTTGCCAGATATAGGGAAAAGTCGAGGGGAAAGTCGGTAGCCATGGCATCAAGGTCTGGCGAAAAGATAATGCGCGATTCTAGTCGAAACGGCCCGGAATCGAGCGTTTCCTTGCGCAGGAACAAAGAAAAACCATGCGTCAGGCTGGCTGCGCCGGGGCCGGCGGCTTTGGCGGCGGGCCGGTAGCTGGTATCATGCGGGCAAACGCAGCCGGCCCGATATGTACGACGGGGCCGGCACACGCACTACCCTGCGAAGCGGCCCCGCCACCCGGCGCGCCGCCGACGCCACCCTACAGATCAGAGAAACGAGTTCCCTATGAGCACCTCATCGTCCCACCCATCGTTCTGGCGCAGAGTCCCGCTGGCTTTTGGCGCCTTTTTCAGCACCCTGTCGGACGCCGCCTATGCGGCCCGCGTGGAAAAACTGTCCTTGCCCGAGGTGGCGCCGGTGGCCCCTGTTCCTGCGCCTGCCCCCGTGCCAACGCCGGCCGCCGCACCCGTCATTTTGAAGGAAGCGACGCCGGACGCCGCCCTGCAACTGCTGACCCTGCTGCAACGCGAAGCGCGATTGATCGACTTCACCCAGGAAAACCTGGGCAGCCATGCCGATGCCGACATCGGCGCGGCCGCCCGCGTCGTGCATGAAGGCTGCGCCAAGGTCATGCGCGAGTATTTCACCATCGACGCCGTGCGCCAGGAAGCCGAAGGCAGCCGCATCGTCCTGCAGGAAGGCTTTGACAGTGCCCAGGTACGCCTGACTGGCAACGTCGTCGGTTCCGCGCCGTTCACGGGCACCCTCAGCCACCGCGGCTGGCGCGCTTCGAGCGTGCGCCTGCCGAAACTGAGCGAGCAGCACGACGCCGCCATCCTGGCGCCAGCCGAGGTGGAACTGTGAGCGATCAAGCCAACAACACCCCGCGCTACGCCATCGGCATCGACCTGGGCACCACCCACAGCGCCCTGTCGTATGTGAACCTGGTCGAAAGCGATGGCGAAAATTCCAGCCACGGCGTGCTGAAAGTCCCGCAACTGTCGGCGCCCGGCACGGTAGAAGAATTGTCGCTGCTGCCGTCGTTCGTGTATTTGCCGCACGCCGACGAAGTGACGGCGGGCGACCTGGCCCTGCCCTGGGTCACCGAGGAAGCCGAAGCGCCGTTCGTCGTCGGCGAAATGGCCCGCAGCCGCGGCGCCACCACGCCGATTCGTCTGGTCTCGAGCGCGAAAAGCTGGCTGTGCCACCCTGGCGTGGACCGCCGCGCGGCGATTCTGCCGAACGACGCGCCGCTTGAGGTGGCGCGCATTTCGCCCATCACGGCCGCCACGCGCTACCTGACGCACTTGCGCCAAGCCTGGGACAACGCCCACCCGCAAGCGCCGTTCGCGCAGCAGGAAATCACCGTCACCATCCCCGCCTCGTTTGACCCGGCCGCGCGCGAGCTGACGATGGAAGCGGCGCAGGCGGCCGGCTACACCTCGCTGACCTTGCTGGAAGAACCGCAGGCGGCCCTGTACAGCTGGATCCAGACCAGCGAAGGACGCTGGCGCAAGGAAGTCAAGCCGGGCGACATCATTTTAGTGGTCGACGTGGGCGGCGGCACCAGCGACTTTTCGCTGATCGCCGTGCTGGAACGCGATGGCGTGCTGGAACCGCACAGGGTCGCCGTCGGTGAGCACATCCTGCTCGGTGGCGACAATATGGACCTGGCGCTGGCCCACCTGGTGGCCCGCAAGCTGGCCGCCAACGGCACCCAGCTGGACGCCTGGCAAATGCGCGCGCTCACTTACGGCTGCCGCAGCGCCAAGGAAAGCCTGCTGGCCGACAGCGGCCTCGATGTGGCACCGATCGTCGTGCCCAGCCGCGGCTCGAAACTGATCGGCGGCTCCATCCGCACGGAACTGACGCGCGCGGAAGTGTCCACCTTCATTCTCGACGGTTTCTTCCCGCAGGTGGAAGCATCGAGCCGCCCTGCCGTGCGCACGCGCGCCGGCCTGACGCAACTGGGCTTGCCGTATGCGCAGGACGCGGCCATCACGCGCCACCTGGCAGCCTTCCTGGGCCGCCAAGTGGCGGCCACCAGCGAACTGGAAGGCTTCGCGGGCCGCCAGTCGCAAGATGCCAGCTTTTTGCACCCGACCGCCGTGCTGTTCAACGGCGGCGTCTTCAAGTCCGACTTGCTGGTGCAGCGCATCATGGCGACAGTCAACGACTGGCTGTACCTGGAAGGCGCGGAACCGGCGCGCATGCTGGCCGGGGCCGACCTGGACCTGGCCGTCGCGCGCGGCGCCGCCTACTACAGCTACGTGCGGCGCGGCCATGGCGTGCGCATCCGCGGCGGCACGGCCAGCGCCTTCTACGTGGCCATCGAATCGGCCATGCCCGCCATTCCCGGCATGGAACCGCCGATCCAGGCCCTGTGCGTGGCGCCGTTCGGCATGGAAGAAGGCAGCGAACTGGAATTGCCAGGCCAGCAATTCGGCCTGGTGGTGGGAGAGCCCGTGCACTTCCGCTTCTTCGCCTCGTCCACGCGCCGCAACGACCAGATCGGCGACTTGCTCGACTTCTGGGGCCCCGATGAATTGCAGGAACTGAGCGAAATCCAGGCGACGCTGTCCGCCGAAGGCCGCTCGGCTGGCGACGTGGTGCAAGTCAAACTGCACGCCAGAGTCACGGAAGCGGGCACCTTGGAGCTGCTGGCCGTCTCCCCTGACGGCGCCGAACGCTGGAAGGTGGAATTCGACGTGCGCGGCACGCCGCAGCAATAAGCATGCGCGGCGCTGTGGGCAAGCCGGCCTGGCTGGTCGGCATCGACCTGGGCACCACCAATACGGTGGTCGCCTATGCCAATGCGGCCGATGCGCAGGCGGGCATAAACCTGTTCGCCATCGAACAGCTGCTCGCTCCCGGCGAAGTGGGCGCACGCCCCCTGCTGCCTTCCTTGCGCTACCACCCCGCTGCCGGCGAACTGGCGGTGGGCGACTTGCAGCTGCCGTGGCCGCAGCAGGACGTTGAGCATGCCGTGCTGGGGGCGCTCGCGCGCCAGCTCGGCGCGCAAGTGCCGGGCCGGCTCGTTTCCAGTGCGAAGAGCTGGCTGTCGCATGCGAACGTGGACCGTCAGGCGCCGATTTTGCCGTGGGGCGCCGATGCCGACGTGGCCAAGGTGTCGCCCGTGGCGGCCAGCGCCAGCTACCTCGCCTACGTGCGCGCCGCCTGGAATCACCGCTTCCCGGATTCTCCGCTCGAAGAGCAGGAACTGGTGCTGACCATCCCCGCCTCGTTCGACGAGGGTGCGCGCGCACTCACACTGGAAGCGGCGCGTCTGGCGGGCTTGCCCACGCTACGCCTGGTGGAAGAGCCACAGGCGGCCTTTTATGATTATCTGCAGCGCAGGCGCGACACCCTGCGCGCAGACCTGGCCGATACGCGCCGCATTCTAGTCTGCGACGTGGGCGGCGGCACCACCGATTTCAGCCTGATCGACGTCGCCTTCGACGAGGATGGCGAACCGCAGCTCACGCGCAGCAGCGTGGGCAACCATTTGATACTCGGCGGCGACAATATGGACCTGGCGCTGGCCCACCTGGTGGAAACGCGCATGGCGGCAGGCGTCGAAGGTGGCATGAAGCTGTCCGCCGCGCGCTTGTCGCAGCTGATGGAGCGCTGCCGCGCCGCCAAGGAACTGCTGCTGTCGAACGACGCGCCGGAGAGCGCCACTGTCACCCTGCTGGGCGCCGGTTCGCGCCTGATTGGCGCCAGCCGTTCCGCCGACGTCACGCGCGAGGAAGTGGCGGCCCTGGTGGTCGATGGCTTTTTCCCGAAGGTGGAACTGGGCGAGACGGCGAAAAAAGGCCGCGCCGGCATCGTCGAATTCGGTCTGCCCTACGCGCAGGACGCGGCCATCACGCGCCACCTGGCCAGCTTTTTGCACCAGCATCAGGGCGAGCTGCCCGACACCCTGCTGCTGAACGGCGGCGTGTTCCGCGCCGATGCGCTGGCGCGCCGCTTGGCCGCCACCCTGGAACACTGGAGGGGTCAGCCCCTCACCATCCTGCACAACGACAATCCCGACGTGGCCGTGGCGCGTGGCGCCGTCGCCTACGCGCTGGCGCGGCGTGGCCAGGCGCCGCGCATCGGTGGCGGCTCGCCGCGCAGTTATTTTCTCGTGCTGGGCGAAGCGGGCAAAGACAACCGCGCCGTCTGCATCCTGCCCCGTGCCAGCGCCAGCGGCGAGGAAATCCGCTTGAGCGAGCGGCTGTTCGCGCTGCGCCTGGGCCGGCCCGTGCGCTTCCACCTGGCGTCCTCGATCTCGGAAGCGGGCACGCCGCCCAAGCTGGGCGACATCGTCGACCTGGACGCAGGCGAGTACCTGCGCCTGCCACCGCTGGCTAGCGTGCTGCATGATAAACAGGATGCCGGCGACAAGCGCGAAATCACCGTGCAACTGGCTACCGTGATGACGGAAGTGGGCACGCTGGAAGTACACTGCGTGGCCGAAGCCGATGCCGGCCAGCGCTGGCTGCTGGAATTCCAGTTACGGGGCGAAGAGGAAAAACACGCCGAAACGTCCACCGCCTCGCCGCACGTGAAGGAAGCCATCGAAAAAATCGAGCGCATCTTCGGCGGCAAGGCGCAAAAGGTCGACACCAAGGAAGTGCGCCAGCTGCGCCAGCACCTGGAACGGGGGCTGGGCGGACGCGAGAGCTGGGAGACGCCGCTGCTGCGCCAGCTGTTCGACGCCTTGCTACAACGCGCGCGTGGCCGGCGCCGCTCCGCCGAGCATGAACGTGTCTGGCTGAACCTGGCCGGCTACTGTTTGCGTCCCGGCTATGGCGACGCGCTCGACCCGTGGCGCATCGAGCAGCTGTGGGCCCTGTTCGACACGGGCATCCAGCATCACAAGGACAACCAGGTCTGCGCAGAATGGTGGACCCTGTGGCGCAGGGTCGCCGGCGGCTTGAGCACGCAGCAGCAATTGCGGCTGCTCGACGACTTCGCCTTCAACCTGCAAGCCGATGCGGCACAGCGCGGCAGCCGCCCCGTCACCCTGGTGAACGGCAGCGACGACGACATGCTGCGCCTGGGCGCCTCGCTCGAGCGCATCCCCGGCGCCTACAAGGCCGAAGTGGGCGCCTGGCTGATCAAGCGTCTGCAGAAGGCGGATAGCGAGGCGGCGGATACGAATACCCTGTGGGCGCTGGCCAGGGTCGGCGCGCGCCAGCCCTTCCACGGCAGCGCGCACGAAGTGGTCGACAGCGCCACCGTGGCCGAATGGCTCGCGATGCTGCTGGCGCTGGACTGGAAAAAGACGGAACCGGCGGCGTTTGCCGCCACCCACCTGGCGCGCATGACGGGCGACCGCTCGCGCGACATCGCCGACGACTTGTGCGCCACTGTCCTGGCCCGCCTGAAAGCCGTGGGCGCCCCACCCCTGTGGCAAGCGATGGTCAGCGAAGTCACGCAACTGGACGAAGCAGTTACCCGCCGCATGCTGGGCGAGGCGCTGCCGCCGGGGTTGAAGCTGATCGGCTGATCTTTTTTACAAACCCAACGGCGCAGAGTCTGGGGTCGGACCCTGAGGGTCCGACCCCAGACTCTGCCTTTGGGTTAAAAGGCGATTTACCCCTCGCTACGCAACCCGCGATACCGTGGCAAGCCATCGGCCAACTTCACCCATTCTATTTGTGTACCCGTATAGATATGGCTTTGCGGCGGAAAGCGCCCCGGCTCATCGAGGCTGCAGGTGGTCAGGCCGACCTCGTCCGGATCGCGCTCATCCTCGAACGTCAGCTGCGTGCCGCAGCGCGGGCAAAAGCTGCGCGTGCAGTGTTCGCTGGAAGCATACGACGTGGCCTGTCCCTGCAGCCAGCGGAAGTTCGCCCTCGGCACGCTGAACCAGGCGACAAACGGCGCACCCGAGGCGCGGCGGCACATCGAGCAGTGGCAGGCGCTTTCATGGAAGGCGCCCGTACCCGCTTCGTAGCGCACGTCGCCGCATAAACATCCTCCGCTCAGCATGGCATCCTCCTGCAATGTGAGAAGGCGCCCAGTGTAGCGCCGCAGCGGCGCCACGGTTTGCGCTAAATCACGGCGATGATCAACACCACCACCGCCAGCGGCGCCTGCACCAGCACGATGCCGGGATGCGTGCGGCGCAGCTGGGCCCAGACGGACAGGCCCGGCACTTCCTCGTGCGGGTGGTGGGCTTCGTCGCGCAGCGACATCGCGTGCAGGAACATGCCGGCGATCAGGGGGCCGGGATTGACCCACCAGCCCTGCTCCAGCAAGCCGCGCGACAGGTAGATGGCCAGCGCGCCGATGACGAAGGGCGAGGCCCACACCAGCGCCAGCATCAGGCGGATGCCATAGAATTCAAGCAAAGTACCCACACGGTGCAAGCGGCTGAAATCGTGGTCTTCCATGCGCTTGTCGATGGCCAGTTCGGCGCGGCCGTACAGGGTCCACAGGCCGCCGAACAGGCAGCCCAGCAGCACGCCGATGACGATATCGGCCACGAACACCGCATATTTGTTGACGTCGGCCGTGCCGATGCCCAGCGAGGTGTGGGCGGCCGCGTGCAGATGCAGGCTGGCCTGCTCGCCTTCGGCCGTCGTATAGCGGTCGCGCACGTCATAGGTGCTGCCGATATACACGACGTTCTTGCGCAGTGCATTCGCCGCCACGCCGGCCTGGCCATCGATCAGTTGGACGCGCGTGCGCGTGGGGTTCAGGAATGGCGGCGCCACGGCGGCCGGGTGAAACGGCGCGGTGACGGCGTTCTGCTCCGCCGCATCCTTCGCGTCGCCGTGGATGACGGGTTCGAACGCCCAGCGCGCCAATTCCTTTTCGCTGCCTGTGCGCCGGGCCAGCTGGCACACGCGGCCGGCCAGCGCCAGCACTTCCTTTTGCTGGGACAAGACGGCCGGCATCGGTTGCTTCTGCTCTTGCTCGTCGGCGCCATGCGCCAGCTCGAAGGCCACGGCCGCCAGCACGGGGCTTTTCAGCTCGATGCGCGTGACGGCGCCCATGCGTTCGCGGATCCGCGGGCTGGCGAAGTGGATGCCGGCGGCGCAGCGCGCGCGTATCCACGGCAGGTTCGCATTCCGGTCCGATTGTTCGGGCAGGATCAGCACCAGTTGCTGGCCATCGGCGGCCAACTGGTCGAGCAAGCGGTCCAGCGGCCGCTCGCCCGCCTTGTGCTGTTCATACACGGCCGGCGCCAAGTCGAGGTCGACGGCCAGCACCTTGCTGCCGCGCGCGGCGGCGCTGGCGATCAATTGCTCCAGGCGCGTGCGTTCCAGCGGTTCACGCTCGTCGAAGACCTGTTCGAACGCGGGCTGGTCGATTTCGATGATGCCGGGCCGGTAGGCAGCGCCCGGGTCCTTGCCCCGCTCCAGCAGCTGCCCCTGAGCCGCGCTGGCGCGCAGCATGGCCGCATCGAGCCATTCGAGCACGTGAAAACCTTCCAGCACCAGCATCAGCGCGGCGATCAGGCTGGCGCCGATCACGTGGTGCAGCAGATGCGTGCCCGTCAGCTTGAAGGCCGAGCCCAGCTGGGCGACTGGCCACAGCAGGCGCCGCCAGAGCGGCGGGCGCGGTTGATCTGGCGAGCTGGTTTCCACGGTGTGCTTCCCTTGCGTGCGGTGCGCGAGTTGCCACTCAGGCAACAATTAATGACGAAAGGACAGTGTATTCCAGTTGTGCCCAGCCCGCCGCACGGCTGGCAGCCTATTTCGGCTTGGCCAGCAGCAGCTTGCCCAGCGCTTCGAAGGCCGGCGTGGTGGTCGGGTCGTTCGCCGCATTGGCCGCCGTCGGCGTCGAAGCGAAACGCACGATCACCATTTCCGCCTTCGGATCGACATAGATGCGCTGGCCGTACACGCCGCGCGCCATGTAGGCGCCATGGTCGTTATGCGTGACCCACCACATGTCGCGGTAGCTCCAGCCCTTGAGCAAATCGTAGCCGCCCTTGGCGAACAGCTGCTTGTCGCCGCCGCGGCGGATATCCTCGACGGCCGCCTTGGGCAGAATCTGCTGGCCGTTGTAGCGGCCATCGTTGCGCAGCATTTCGCCGAAGCGGGCCAGGTCGCGCAGGCCCGCATTCAAGCCGCCGCCGGCAAACGGCGTGCCCGTCGAATCGACCGTCATATAGGCATCCTGCTCGGCGCCCAGCTTTTGCCAGATATGCTCGGACAGATACTCGTTGACGTTCTGCCCCGTGACACGGGCGATGATCCAGCCCAGCACGTCGGAGTTGACGGTGCGGTAGCCGAACGCCTCGCCATGCCTGCCCTCGTGCCGCACCGTTTGCAGGTACTCGAAATAGCTGCGCGGCCCCGTGTAATCCTTGGGCTTGGGCAACGGGCTGCCGGCCGCCGCGTGCTGCCACACTTCCGCTTTCGGGTCGGCATAATCTTCGCTGAATTTCAGGCCCGTGGTCATGTCGAGCACCTGGCGTACGGTGGCGTCGCCAAACGCGGATTTGGCCAGTTCCGGCACATACTCGGCCACTTTCTTGTCCGCATCGAGCTTGCCTTCGGCCACGAGGGCCGCGCCGATGGTGCCCATGACGGACTTCGTCACCGACATGGCGCCATGCTGGCCGCTTTCCTTCAGCACGCCAAGGTAACGTTCATACACGATGCGGCCCCGGTGCAGCACCACGATGCCGTCCGTGTAGTTGGCGCCCAGCGACTGCTCCCAGGTCATCGTTTCCTTCGCGCCCAGGGGCGTGAAGCGCAGGCTGTCGATATCCTTGCGCAGCGCGCGTTTCAATGGCACGGGCGCTTTCAAGCCGCGCGCGACGTCCACCGTCGGCATCAGCTGGCGGAAGTGCGACACGCTCCAGCGCAGCTGGGGGAAATTGAAATAGCTGCCATCGTCGAAGCGGATGATTTTATCGGCCGGCGGCGGCGCGCCCACCATCCATTGCAGGCTAGCCGGGTCGCTGGCGGCGGCTGACAGCGGCGCCGTCGTCTCTGCCGCGTGGGCACCGGCGGCCAGCGCCAGGCAGGCGGCGGCCAAAGCCAGGCGTTTCATGCTGGGAAAATCGTTCATGCGATGCTCTCCTTGATCAACAAAATACTTAATAAACCCATACCACGTTCGCCAGCCAGCCCGTCCACGTTTTGGCCTGGCCATTCACCAGCTGGTTCACGCCCGACTGCGCGAACGAGGCGCTGAAACCCAGGGTCAGATAGGTATTCGGGCTCACCACGCGCACATACTTGACGAAGACATCGTTGGCCAGCATCGGGCGCAGCACGCCGGCGATCACCACGGGCGCGTCGCCCGGCACATCGAGGCGCGTGGCCTGGCCGAACTGCAGCGGGCTGCCCATCTGGTTGGCCCGCACCTGGGCCAGGTAGGCGGTCACGGTATCTTTCGGCGTCGGGTGCAGCTCGATGGTTGCCTGCAGCGCGTTCACGTTGGCATTCACGAAAACCCAGGTGGCCTTGCTGCCCGAAGCCCAGGCGCCCGGCGTGCCTTCGAAGAACAGCGGGTCGAAGCGCTCGTTGCGCGCCGTGTGCGGATCGTCGCCGGAAAAACTCTGGTAGCCAAGGGTGAACTTCGGCGTCCACGCCACGTCGGGCAGCGAAAAGCCCCCTTCCGTGCGCCAGCCCCAGCCCCGCATCGGCTCGCGCGTATTCCATTCGCGCGCCGCATCGACGCCGAACCAGCCTTTCGACAGCACGGAGGGCAATACGGGAACGCGCGCGTAGCCATACACGAACTGCAGATCCTTGCGGCCGTCAGGCACGGCCAGCGGCGCGCCGATGCCGTCTGGCGCCGCCTGCGGATACGCGGCATGCGAACGCGGCACCTTGCCATACGCGATGCCGGCCTTGCGGTCGTTCGCGGGCGCGTAGCTGACATCGACGCCGACGACGCGCGTACCGCTATCGTTGTCGGGGTTTTCATTCGGGTCGAGATAAAACGCCTGGGCGCTGAACGCGTCCTGGCTTATCTTGGCCACCACGGAATTCTGGAAGGCCTTGCGCGGCCCCAGTTTCAGCGCGCCACGCTCAAAGCCGTTCGAGCCGCCATTGGCGATCAGCATGCCGGTGCCCAGCGTGAAATTCTGCGCGCCGGCCGACAGGTCGAGCATGGCGCGCGTGCCGCCGAGCGGCATGCGGATGCCGGCGACGAATTCCTCGATCGAGATGCGGCCCGTGTCGCCCGCGCCGAACGGATCGTGGCGCAAGGTACCCGAGCCAACGGCGGACACGCGCGCATACAGCTGCCTGCCGTCGCTCAGGTTGCGCTTGAAGCCGAGCGCCGGCTTGACATACAACTCGTACCAATAGGGCTTGAAATCGAAATCGGGATTGCGCGCCGGCGTATTCGACAGCTTCCAGAACAGATTGCTCTCGCCGGCCACCTGCACGCCCGCTTCCACGGAACGCGTCATGTGCCAGTCGGCGCCGAGGGCCGGTTCGACGGCGGCGCGCCGGGCCACCTCTTTTTCCATGCTGCTCTGCCCATCGGGATCGAGCTGGCCGGCGGCGCCGCAGGCGGCGCTCCAGCCCAGCAGGGCCAGGACGAGTGAACGGCGCACCGGGAACATCGCTTGCATTGCCATAGATATCCCTTGCGCGAAGCTAGCCGACTGTCAATTTGAGCGGATGTTATCAGAGATGCTCTTTTTTATTGTTGTAAAGCATTCTATTGTGCGGGCCAGGCGCTGAGACGAACGTCTCACGCGCGCGCCATGCTGCAGCGCAGGATGCGCGGCCCCGCGCTTCGTGCTACAAACGACAACACCATAAAAACCAGACCCGAGACACCGGAGAGCGCCATGCCCTACGTCCGCCCAACCAGCCATATCGACCGCGTGCGCGACCTGATCGCCGGGCGTATCGTCAATCCGGGAGCCGACACGGCCAGGCTGGCCTCCTCGTACCGGCGCTCGCTGGACGACTACCGGCTCGATCCCGCCTCCACCACGGGGCCGCGCATCCTGACGGGCGCCGAACTGCGCGCCATCCAGCAATCCGAGGAAGGCTTCCTGCGCTCCACGGGCCAATGCCTGCCACGCTTGCACGCCATGGTGCGCGAAGCGGGCTACTGCGTCATCCTGGCCAATGCGCGCGGCGTGACGATCGACTACGTGGTCGACACGGACCAGCGCAAGGACTTCAAAAAGGCTGGCCTGTACCCCGGTTCGTGCTGGTCGGAAGAAGAGGAAGGCACGTGCGGCATCGCCTCCGTGCTGCTCGACCAGGAAGCCATCACCGTGCACAAGAGCGACCATTTCCGCGCCGCCTTCACGGGCCTGACCTGCAGCGCCGCACCGATTTTTTCGCCGCACGGCGACTTGATCGGCGTGCTCGATGCGTCGGCATTGAATTCGCCCGACGCGCGCGACAGCCAGCGCCTGGTGAAACAACTGGTGCGCCAGGGCGCGACCCTGATCGAGGACGGCTTTTTTCTCAAGTCCTACAGCCATTGCTGCATCCTGCTGGCACACCGCAACCGCCACTTCGTGGAAGTGCAGCCGGAGATGCTGCTGGCCATCGACGAGCATGGCGACGTCGTCGCCGCCAACGGCTGCGCGCGCGACGTCATCGGGGGTCTCGACACCCTGCCGCGCCCCGTCGCCGAGGTGCTGGAAGTGCGCGCCGAACGGCTGTTCGATGCGCGCGCGGGACACAATCTGCTGTCGCTGCGCCTGACCGGCGGCGGCACCTGGCTGCACGCCCGCGTGCGCGCGCCGCTGCGCCAGGCCAGCGCGCGCCTGCGCGCCACACGCGAGGCGCCCGTCGCGGACGGCGTACCGGAATACACGCCGCCGGAACTGGCCGAGCGCACGCGCATCGTCCACGCCATGAACGCCGCCAAATGGCGCCCGCTGCAGGCGGCCGCCATGCTGGGCGTCTCGCGCGCCACCCTGTACCGGCGTATCAAGCAGCTGCACATCGTGCCGCCGCACCGGCAGTAAGCAACAGAAAAAGCTGAGATTTCCGTCTCAATAGCCGCCATGCTGCAATGCGAGATGCGGCGCCGGAACGCCAGTGTTACAACATCGTCAGCGGCAACACAGCCGCATCCCATCATAAAGTCAGCAGACTTGGAGGAGACACGATGCAAACCGAAATCAACCCGCACGACCTGGCCGTGGCCGGGATCCTGGAGCAGCTCGAAGGCTGTCTTCGCGCCAGCGACGGCACGGGCGCCGCGCAACTGTTCGAGCAAGATGGCTACTGGCGCGACCTGGTGCTGTTTACCTGGAACCTGAAAACCCTGGAAGGACGCGAGCAGATCGCCGCCATGCTGGCCACCCAGCTGGGCGCCGTGCAGCCCGTCTCCATCCGCATCGCCGACGGCGAACATGCGGTGGAAGCGGGCGGCGTGCTGCAAAGCTGGATCACGGTGGAGACAAACGTGGCGCGCGGCGTGGGCTTCATCCGCATCCGCGACGGCAAGATCTGGACCCTGCTCACCACCATGAGCGAATTGAAGGGTTTTGAAGAAGCCAAGGGCGGCCGGCGGCCCATGGGCGCGGAACACGGCGCGCGCACGGACCGCAGCAGCTGGCTGGAACAGCGCGAACAGGAAGCAAAGGAACTGGGCTACGCGCGCCAGCCCTATTGCGTCATCATCGGCGGCGGCCAGGGCGGCATCGCGCTGGGCGCGCGGCTGCGCCAGCTGAACGTCCCCACCATCATCATCGAGAAAAACGCGCGCCCGGGCGACAGCTGGCGCAAGCGCTACAAGTCCTTGTGCCTGCACGACCCCGTCTGGTACGACCACATGCCCTACATCCCGTTCCCGGACAACTGGCCCGTCTTCACGCCGAAGGACAAGGTCGGCGACTGGCTGGAAATGTACACCAAGGTGATGGAGCTCAATTACTGGGGTTCGACGTCATGCGAATCGGCCAGCTTTGACGCAGCTACCGGTGAGTGGACTGTGCAGGTGCTGCGCGACGGCCAGCCCGTCACCCTGAAACCGAAACAACTGGTGCTGGCCACGGGCATGTCGGGCAAGGCAAACATGCCAAAGTTCAAGGGCATGGACGTGTTCCAGGGCGAGCAGCAGCACTCGTCGCAGCATCCGGGGCCGGACGCGTATGTCGGCAAGAAGGTGGTGGTGGTCGGCGCGAACAATTCCGCGCACGATATCTGCGCCGCCCTGTGGGAAGCGGGTGTGGACGTGACCATGGTGCAGCGCTCGTCGACGCACATCGTCAAGTCGGACTCGCTGATGGACCTGGCGCTGGGCGACCTGTATTCGGAACGGGCGCTGGCGGCCGGCATGACGACGGCCAAGGCCGACCTGACGTTCGCCTCGATCCCGTACAAGATATTGGCCGACTTCCAGAAGCCCGTCTTCAAGGCCATCCGCGAGCGCGATGCGGATTTTTACCAGTGCCTGGAAGAACGGGGCTTCATGCTCGACTTCGGCGACGACGATTCCGGCCTGTTCATGAAATACCTGCGCCGCGGCTCCGGCTATTACATCGACGTGGGCGCCTCGGAGCTGGTCGCCGACGGCAAGATCAAGCTGAAAAGCGGCGTCGGCGTGCAGGAGCTGAAAAGCCATTCCATCTTGCTGTCCGACGGCACGGAACTGCCGGCCGACCTGGTGGTGTACGCCACCGGCTACGGCTCCATGAATGGCTGGGCGGCCGACCTGATCTCACCCGAAGTGGCGAATAAAGTGGGCAAGGTGTGGGGCCTCGGCTCCGCCACGACGAAGGACCCGGGTCCGTGGGAGGGAGAACAGCGCAATATGTGGAAGCCCACGCAGCAGCAAGCGCTGTGGTTCCACGGCGGTAACCTGCACCAGTCGCGCCACTATTCGCAATACCTGTCGCTGCAACTGAAGGCGCGCATGGAGGGTTTGCACACGCCCGTGTATGGGCAGCAGGAGGTGCATCACTTGTCGTGATCGTCTTGCATGCCGGCTCATGTCGGATTACGTGCGGCGTTGCCGCACTAATCCGACCTACCAATGACAAAAAAATGGCGGCGGACCGAAGTCCGCCGCCATTTTGCATCATGCAGCCAACAATTACTGCTTGATCGCTTCGATAGCGAAAGTCAAAGTCACGTCATCGCTGACGGCTGGCGCATATTTGCCGGCGTTGAATTCCGAGCGCTTGATCTTGGCCGTGGCATTGGCGCCGCAAGCGTCTTTTTTCAGCATCGGGTGCGGTGCGCAGGCGAACGAGGTGACGGTCAGGGTGACTGGCTTGGTCACGCCTTTCAGGGTCAGGTTGCCGTCCACGGAGGCCAGCTTGTCGCCGTCGAAATTGAACTTGGTCGATTTGTAGGTGGCGACCGGGTATTTGGCCGTGTCGAGGAAGTCTTCGCCCTGGATGTGCGAGTTGAACAGGGTCGAACCCGTATCGACGGACTTGGTGTCGATCAGCACTTCGACGGCGCCCGTCTTGGCGGCGCGGTCCAGCGTGACCTTGCCGGTGGTGTTATTGAAACGGCTTTGCTGTGTCGAGAAGCCCATGTGGGTGTACTCGAAACGGGGGAAAGTGTGGCTGCCATCGATGACATAGACTTCAGGCGCGGCAAAAGCGGACAGCGAGAAGCCGGCGGCGGCGATAAAAGCGAGCAGTTTTTTCATTGTGGATTCCTGATAGGGAGTGGAGGATGTCAAAACCGCAAGCAGCTGCAGGCGAACGACGCATGCGGCTGATTGTCTGGCTTCAGTTACAACAGATTATGCATGGCATGAAGATCGATGTAAAACGCAAAATATACCTAGTTATTATCGATAAAATCGATAATAACAACGATGATGACCACGACAGCACCTTCTGCTGCCGATTATTGTCTGCATTGCCAAAAATATCCAGCGTTATCCGGCGCCTCAAATAAAGCATCAGATGAGAATGATTCTTGTTATTATTTGATGGGCTTGCTATCATGGCGCGCTTTGATCACGGGGACATGCGCGGTGCTTGAACGCTATTACCAGGAATTGCTGCGCTTGATTTCGCGCTCCACGGGCTGCCGCGACAAGGCGCAGGACGTGGTGCAGGAAGCCTACGCCCGCATCCTGGCGCGCAAGCCGCAGGGCGGCCACGCGCTGCACAGCGGCGCACCGCCCGACAGCGGCCAGCGCGCCCTGCTGTACGTGACGGCAAAGAACATCGCCATCGACGAACAGCGTTTGCGCCAGAGGCGGCCCCATGACGCGCTCGACGAGCCGCACATGCAGCTGCGCGCGCCACGCGCCGATGAACCCGAACAACGGCTGCACGACCGGCAAACCATGGAACGCCTGCTGGCCATCATCGACGCCTTGCCACCGCGCTGCCGCCAGGCTTTCGCGCTGTATAAGTTCGATGGCCTGAGCCAGATCGAGATCGCCGCCCAGATGGGCATCTCCGTCAACATGGTGGAAAAACATATCATCAACGGCATGCTCGCCTGCAAAAGAGGCTTGCCCGACCGCGTGACTGGAAAAGACAGCGCATGACACAGACAACTCCCACGGCAGACGAGATCGACTTCCAGGCCGCGCAATGGCTGCTGCGCCACGACGACGGCCTGACAGCCCACGAACTGGCGGCACTGCGGCAATGGATCGAGGCCGACGCGCGTCACCAGCAGGCCTGGGACGAACTGGCCCGCACCGACGCGCTGCTGGCCAGCCTGCCCGCACAGCGCGTAGCCGCATTCAGCCAGCCCGCCCTGCCCGCGCCGGCGCCCATGTCACTGCGGCAGCGCCTGGCTCAATGCCGCCTTGCCGCCAGCAGCCTGCCGCGCGGCGCACTGGCCGGCGGCTGCCTGCTGCTGTGCGGCTCGCTGGCGTGGCCGCTGGCCAGCCATTTGCAGCGGCCCGGCTTCCAGCATGATTACAGTACGGCGCGCGGCCAGTTTGCCACGCAAATCCTGCCTGATGGCAGCCGCATCGAACTCGATAGCGGCAGCGCCGTCGACGTGGCCCTGTACCGCGACCGGCGCACCGTGCGCCTGCTGCGCGGCCAGGCCATGTTCCATGTACACGCCGACGCGGCGCGCCCGTTCCAGGTGCTGGCGGGAAGCGCCACCGCAACCGTACTGGGCACGCATTTTTCCGTGCGCCACGTGGGGGCCGCCACGCAGGTCAGCGTGGCGCAGGGCACGGTGCGCGTGGAAGGCACGGGCGCCGGCCAGGCGACGGTGCTGCATGCGGGCGATACGGTCACCGTCACGCCGCAGGGCATGGGTGCGCTGGCCAGCGTCAGCGCGCAAGCCGTCGGCAACTGGCGCGACGGGCGGCTCAATTTCGAGAACGCCACCCTGGCCGAGGCGCTGGCCGAATTCGAGCGCTATGGCGACACGGGCCTGCAGCTGGACGACCCGGCCCTGGCGGGCATGCGCCTGAATGGCAGCTTCGACGCGCGGCAGCCGGCGCAGTTTGCCGCCGCCCTGCCGCTGGCATTGCCAGTGCGCCTGCTGCGCCAGGACGGCAAGCTGCATATCGTCGCTCGCTGACACCTTCACATGCTGCGAAATAAATGCATTCCGCACGTCAGGGTAAATGATACTCATTCGTTTTAACTATGAATGATCAACACATCACCATAGGAAAAACGATGCACATGACTCCACCGCGCCATCCCTTGCATGCCCGTCTCTCGCCCCTGTTCCTGGCCATCAGCATGGCCCTCGCCTCACCCGCCATCCACGCCGCCACGGCGGCACCTGCGGCGGTCGTGGAGTGGCAGATTCCCGCGCAGCCCTTGAGTCGCGCGCTGAATGAACTGGCGCGCCAGGCTGGCATGGTGCTGCTGGCCGACGCCCGCCTGACGCAGGGCCGCCAGAGCGCCCCGCTGCAGGGGAGCCATTCGCTGCCGGACGCGCTGCGCCAGCTGCTGGCCGGCAGCGGCCTGCAGGCGCAGCTGCAAGGCGGCACGACCATCATCATCAGCGCGCCCGCGCCCGTGGCCGCCAGCGCGGTGCAGATCGGCACCCTGCGCGTGAACGGCCAGGGCGGCAGCGGCCTGTTCGAGGCGGACGACACGGATCCAGCCGACCTGCCCTACACTACGCAGGCCTCCTCCGTGTACATCGGCCGCGAGCAGATCGAACGCTTCCGCGGCACTTCGCCGGCCGACATATTCAAGGGCGTGGCCGGCGTGCAGGTGGGCGACAGCCGCAATAGCGGCGCCGTTGACGTCAACGTGCGCGGCATGCAGGGCCAGGGCCGCGTGCCCGTGCTGATTGACGGCAGCCTGCAATCGTCAACCGTCTATCGCGGCTACGCAGGCATCGCCGATCGCAGCTACATCGATCCGGACCTGATCAGCGCCATCCGCATCGACAAAGGCCCGAACCTGTCGGCGCAGGGTGCGGGCGCCATCGGCGGCATGGTCAGCATGCAGACCTTGCGCCCTGAGGACATCATCCTGCCAGGCCAGCGCACGGGCGTGCGCCTGCGCGGCGGCATCCAGGACAACAGCGTCACGGCGCCCAGCGATTTCGGCAGCGCGCCACGCACGCACCGCAACAAGCTGGGCGACCCGCGCAGCGGCTTTGGCAGCATCGCCGTGGCCACGCGCCAGGACGACTACGACCTGGTGGCCGCCATCAGCCACCGCAGCATCGGTAATTATTTTTCCGGCACGCGCGGCTTCGGGCGCTATCAGCTGCTCAACGAGTGGGGCGGCGACAATGGCGTGACGCAGTTCTTCAAGAAGGGCGACGAAGTGCTTAATACCGCCAATCGCACCACTTCGGCCCTGCTGAAGGCAAACCTGCGCCTGCCGCACGAACAGAAACTGGAACTGGGCTACCGCTATTTCGACAGCAGCTATGGCGAAATCATGCCCTCGCAAATCTACCGCAACAGCACCGGCAGCATCCCGCAGTGGGACCCGAGCCAGGTACGCACGAACGCGCTGACGGCCCGCTACGACTGGAAGCCGGAAGGCCAGAACCTCATCGACCTGAAGGCCAACCTGTGGCTGACGGACATGCAGAGCAAGTCGCGCAACGGCGACATCTTCAGCAATCCGCTCGAGGGCAAGCCCAATCCCGGCGACCATGAATGCAAGGAATGCGTGGAAGTGCTGTACCTGGCGAAGAACCAGGCGCGCAGGGTCGGTGCGGACATCGCCAACACCTCGCGCTTCGCCACCAGCATGGGCGCGCTCAAGCTGGAATACGGCCTGTCGCTGCAAAACGAGGATATCGGCCCGGCCGACAGCGTGCGCATCCTCGACGAAGACCTGAACACCAATCACACCCTGCGCAACGGCAAGCGCCACGAGCAAAGCGCGTTCGCCTCGCTGCAGTGGCAGGCGCGCGACTGGCTGACGGTGGACGCGGGCGGGCGCTTCCAGCGCTTCGATTCGCGCGACCGCAACCGCCGCGCGGAACAGCAGTACCAGCCGCAGGGCTGGCAATGGGTGACCATGTGGAACAAGGAAGGCGAGCAGCTTGGCGCCGCGAAATGGTACCAGGATGCGCAGGGCAAGTTCACGCCCGCCACCAATCCCGCGCTGGTGGGCGGCATGGTGGAAAACTATGGCGCCGAGCCGGCGCCACTGGACCTGTCGCAGGTGGACCAGTGGAGCGGCAACGGCTATGTTTTCCGCGACGCTATCCCCGGCCTGTTCAAATACAGCACGCCGATTCGCCGCAAGGACCACGGTTTTTCTCCCACCTTCGCCCTGACGGCGCGCCTGTCCGACAGTGTCAGCCTGTTCCTGCGCGACGCGCGCGGCTTGCGCATGCCCAGCCTGTACGAGTCGACGATGGGCTTTTCGGCCACCTATTCGTCGCCGCTCAAGCCCGAGCGCAGCCACAACCGCGAAATCGGCGTGAGCCTGGTCAAGGATGGCGTATGGAGCGCGGCCGACAAGCTGCGCTTGCGCGTCTCGTACTTTGACAACGTCACGCACGGCTATATCACGCGCCGCCCGATACCCGACCTGCCGGCCTACGCACAGAATTTCTCCATGGCGAACACGGACAAATACAGCGTCTCGGGCATCGAGCTGCAGTCGTCGTACGACCGCGGCACGATGTTTGCCGACTTCTCCGGCACCTGGAACCGCAAGACGCTGATCTGCGACGCGGCCACGGCGGCTTACCTGCGCAAGGCCAGCAGCTGGAAATCCGATATCTGGAATACGCCGGACTGCTCGCCCATCGGTTTTACCAGCTCCTACGTGAGCAACCATATCCAGCCCAAGCTGAGCGCCAACCTGACCCTGGGCACGCGCTGGCTGCAGGAAAAACTCACCGTGGGCACGCGCCTGACGCATGTCGGCCATCCGCTGGCGCGCCAGGACGACAAGGCCGTATGGCAGACGTGGACAGGCACTTCGCCGCAAGTGCTGACGCAGGCCTACACGCTGGCCGACCTGTTTGCCAGCTACAAGATCACGCCCAACGCCACCGTCGACGTGGCCGTGGACAACCTGACGGACCGCTACTACCTCGATCCGCTGACCCTGAGCCTGATGCCGGGACCTGGCCGCACGGCCCGCGTCACACTCGGCGTACGTTTCTAATTTGATTCATCCTTATAATAGAGAGCAGATATTCCATGCACACTGCAAGCGATACCACGATTTCCAACGCCGTACCGATTAACGCGGCGCCAACCCGCAGCCAGCGCCTGAAAGCCGACACCATGGCCACCCACGACTTGCTCGACCAGCGCATCATGGCCAGCGCACCCTTCTCCAGCCGAGAGAATTACGCGCGCTTCCTGCAGGCGCAATACGCGTTCCTGCGCGACGTCGACGCGCTGTATGACAACGCGCAGCTGGCCGCCCTGCTGCCAGATCTCGAACAGCGCCGCCGCTATGCCAGCATCGCGGCCGACCTGCGCGACCTCGACACACCCCTGCCGGCCGATGCGGCCACGGCGCCGTTCGACGCGCAGCTGGACCTGGCCACGGCACTGGGATGGCTGTATGTGAGCGAAGGCTCGAAGCTGGGCGCGGCCATCCTCTACAAACTGGCCGGCAAGATCGGCCTGGACGAACACCACGGCGCGCGCCACCTGGCAGGCCATCCGGACGGGCGCGCGCGCCACTGGCGCGAGTTTACATCCGTGCTCGATACGGCCGTACTCGATGACGCAAGCGAAGCGCGCGTCATCGACGGTGCGCGCGCCGCCTTCCTGCGCATGCACGGCCACGTGGAGGCCTGCGCCTGATGGAGGAACCAGTGACCCGGGCAAGCACGGAAGCGCACACGGCACGGCTGCGCCGCTGGGCCTGGACGGCGGCCGGCATGCTGATGGTGGCGCTCGGCGTGATCGGCGCCCTGCTGCCCGTCATGCCGACGACGATCTTCCTGATCCTGGCGCTGGCCTGCTTCAGCCGTGCATCGCCGCGCCTGGAGCACTGGCTACTGCACCATCCGCGCTTTGGCGCGCCGCTGCGCCAGTGGCGCGAACACCGGGCCGTATCGCGGCGCGGCAAGGCCCTCGCTTGCCTGGGCATGGCCATCGGCTTTGTCGCCATGTGCCTCGGCCATCCGCCCTGGTGGGTCATCGCCCTGGTGGGCGCGATGGAGATCGCCGTCATCATCTACCTGCTGGGCCGTCCGGAAGGGCCAGCGCCAGCAAGCACGCAAGAAAAGGCAGCGCCGACGGACTGGCGCCGTCCGCTGACCATCGCCACCGTATTCGCCATGCATGGCGCGCTGCTGGGCTGGGCGCTGTACCACCGCGCGCCGGCATCGCCTGTGCTGGCCATCGTGCCCGACGCGGCGCAGCCGGCCATGCTGCTATACCTGCCGGCGGCGGCCCCGCCGCGGCCTTTGGAGCAGAATCTTGCTGAACAGGTCAGCGCGGCCGCCGCGCCTTCACGCAGCATTGCCAAAAAGGCAGCGCCAGCCATCCCGCAATTCTTACTGCCACAGCCCGATGCGGCGCCCATGCCGCCGCAGGCCGAGGCCGTCGCGGCCGTCGCCGAGGTGCGCCACGCCCCCGTTTCGCCGGTGCCGGCGGCCACGGCGTCTGTCGCGGCGGCACCACCTTCGCCTGCCTTGCCGCCCGCGCCGCATGAGCAGCGCAGCGGCGTATCTAGCTGGGAAGGCAAGGTTTTGGCGCGCATGGAGCGCTTCCGCCGCTATCCGACGGCGTCGCGCGCGAAGCGGGAACAGGGCGTGGTGTACCTGCGCTGCCGCATCGACCGGGACGGCCAGGTGCTGGCGGCCGCCATCGAGCGCAGTTCGGGTTCCGCCGCGTTGGACCAGGCCGCGCTCGACACCTTGCAACGGGCCGCGCCGCTGCCGCGCATCCCCAAGGAACGGGCGGACCCGCTGGAATTATCGATTCCCGTCGAATTTTCCATCGGCTGATCGCACAAAAACCGCTTTTACTCTCGCCAAACACCCATATAGACATTATTTGCATATTCAAAGCAAGATTCTGTCGTAGGAGTAATAACACGATCGGAGGTATACTACGCAACCGACGTGGCAGGCCGGGCGATTTGGCCCCTGCAAGCAAGCCTGTCACGGTCCAATAAAAAAAGGAAACACTGCATGACCACACCACACCGTACGCCGGTGATTCGCATCGATGGCGCCAACAAGACCTTCGCGCTGCCCAAGGGCGAACAGTTCCACGCGGTCAAATCGGTCACGCTGGAAGTCTATCCCGGTGATATTTTCGGCCTGATCGGCAAGAGCGGCGCCGGCAAATCGACTTTGCTGCGCCTGATTAACCTGCTCGAACGTCCCGACAGCGGCACCATTACCGTGGCCGGACGCGAACTGACCCGCCTGGGCAAGAGCGCATTGCGCGACGCGCGCCAGAACATCGGCATGATTTTCCAGCAATTCAACCTGCTGCAAAACGCCAGCGTCTTCGACAACGTCGCCTTCCCCTTGAAAATCCATGGCACCACCAAGGGCGAGCAGATCGCCGCCCGGGTTGAGGAATGCCTGGCGTTGGTGGGCCTGTCCGACAAGCTGCACAGCTATCCGGCGCAACTGTCCGGCGGGCAGAAACAACGCGTGGCGATCGCTCGCGCCCTGGCCAGCCATCCCGACGTGCTGCTGTGCGACGAGCCGACGTCCGCGCTGGACGCGGAAACGACGCGCGCCCTGCTCGACACCCTGCGCGACATCAATGCGCGCCTCGGCGTGACCATCGTCATCGTCAGCCATGAGCTGTCGGTGCTGGGCGCCATCTGCAACCGCGTGGCTGTCGTGGAAAACGGCGCCATCGCCGAACAATTCGATTTGAGCGACACGGCCACCCCGCGCAAGACGGCGCTGGGACGCGAGCTGGCGTATTACGGTACCGAGGCGTTTGAAGCCACCGCATGGAAGGATGCAACACATGTTTGAAGAATCGATCAATAACGTCGTCAAGCTGCTGCCGGAAATCTCGGTGGCGCTGGGCCAGACCATGACAATGCTGGGCATAGGATTGAGCGCCGCCATCCTGATCGGCGGCCCGCTGGGCATTGTGCTGTTCCTCGTCTCGGAAGGCCAGTCGCTGGAAAACCGTCCGTTGTCGATGATCCTCGGCTGGCTGGTGAATACCGTGCGCAGCTTCCCGTTCATTATCTTGCTGGTCGCCCTGACGCCGTTTACACGCATCATCGCGGGCACCTCGATCGGCCCGCTGGCCGCTGCCGTGCCCCTGTCATTCGCCGCCATTCCCTACCTGGCGCGCCTGGTGGAACAGAACCTGCGCGAAGTGCCGCGCGGCGTGATCGAGGCGGCGCACGCCATGGGCGCCTCGGAAATGCAGATCATCTTCCGCGTGCTGCTGGTGGAAGCGCGCTCCGGCCTGGTGCTGGCCCTGACCGTGCTGTCGATCAGCTTCCTGTCGTATTCAGCCGTGGCCGGCGTGGTGGGCGGCGGCGGCATCGGCGACCTGGCCATCCGCTACGGCTACTACCGCTTCGAGACGGACATCATGGTCGTCACCGTGGCCATCCTGATCGTGCTGGTGCAAACCATCCAGTTCGCCGGTACGCGCATCGCCAAGCGCCTCGACAAACGTTAATTCAAATTCAGAAACAAGGACCTACATGAACCACCTTCGCCGCACCCTGCTCCTGGCCGCCACCAGCCTGGCCTTCGCCACCGCTGCCCATGCCAAGGACCCGAAAGAACTCGTCATCGGCACCAGCTCCGGTCCGTATTCGGACCAGCTGAAGCTGGGCATCAAGCCCATCCTGGAAAAACAGGGCTACAAGGTCAGGATCGTCGAATTCAACGACTACGTGCAGCCGAACTACGCGCTGGCCGAAGGCTCGCTGGATGCCAACGTGTTCCAGCACATCGTGTATCTGACCAAGTTCGCCACCGATAACAAGCTGCCATTGAGCTCATTGATCACCGTGCCGACCATGCCGATCGGCCTGTACGGCGGCAAGCAAAAAACCCTGGCGGAAGTCAAGAACGGCGCCACCATCACCATGCCGAACGATCCGACCAACCAGGCGCGCGCGCTGGTGATGCTGGCCAAGATGGGCTGGATCAAGCTGAAACCGAACGTCGACCCGCTGCGCGCGTCCGAGCGCGACGTGCTGGAAAACCCGAAGAAGCTGAAACTGGTGCCGCTGGAAGCGGCGCAGCTGCCGCGTTCGCTGGCGGACGCCGACTACGCCTTTGTGAACGGTAACTTCGCCCTGGCCGCCGGCATGAAGCTGACGTCGGCCCTCGCCGTGGAAAAGATCTCGGACAGCTACATCAACCTGGTCGCCATCCGCACGGCCGACAAGGCCAAGCCATGGGTCAAGGATCTGGAAGCGGCCTACCGCTCGCGCGCCTTCCTCGACGCGACGAACAAATACCTGGCTGGCTACGAAAAGACGGACTATCAACTGGCGCTGGAAAAGACGCTGAAAAAATAAACGGCGTGCACCGAACGTAAAAAGGACGGCGAAGCCGTCCTTTTTTATTGCCTGCGCCCCGAGGGCGCCATCACTATTTAGAAGCGGTAGCCGACGCCTACGCCGATCAGGACAGGGTCGATCTTGACTTCGCTGGCCTTGGCGCCACCGACGAAGACGTCGCTGCGGATCTGTACTTTTTTGATGTCAAAGTTCAGCGACCAGTTTTTGTCCAGCTTGTAGTCGACGCCGGCTTGCAGCGCGAAGCCCCAGCTGTCATGCTCCAGGCGGCCAGCGCCATTCAGCAGTTTCACGCTCGAAATATTCGTATAGTTCACGCCTGCACCGACGTATGGGCTGAACTGTTTTTCAGGCATGAAGTGGTATTGCAGCGACAAGGTCGGCGGCAAATGCTTGAACGTGCCGATATTTTGGCCACCCAGGGTGACGTCATGCTTTTGCGGATACGTCAGGATCAGCTCGGCAGCGATGTTGGGTGTGAAGAAATACGAAATATCGATTTCAGGAATCGTCTTGCTGCTGACGTGGATCGTGTCCGATGCGCCAGCGCCCAAGACCGGCGTGGATTTGTTGGCCGGATCGATATGCACGGCGCGGGCACGGACCAGCCATGGGCTTTCCTGCGCCATTGCATTACCGGCGAATGCGCCGATGGCGGCCAGGACGATTGCTGCTGCAGTTGCGGACGTTTTCATTATGTTTTCCTCTGTCGTTAAGTAACGCTGCGAAGTCTAAGAGTGCAGTGCAACAAAAACTTTGATCCACATCAAATAGTGCTAGATGGCATCATCAGAGGGATTTTTTTCTTTACCAAGGTCAAGAAAATGCGGCATTGCAAAATCAAACCACCTCGGCAAACAGGCTGGCGAGCCAGTCGGCAAACACGCGCACGCGCGGCGACAGTTGCCGCTGATGGGGATACAGCACGGACACCGGCAGCGGGTCGGGACGCATGGCCGATAACACTTCCACCAGCTCGCCGGCGGCCAGCGCCTGTTCCAGGTGGTAGCGGGGCGCCTGGATCAGGCCCAGGCCCGCGCGGCAGCAGGCGTGATACGCGTCGGCATTATTGACGGACACCGTGCCCGGCAAAGCCACGCTGTGGCGCTGGCCAGCCACCTTGAAATCGAAGGGCCAGACCTTGCCCGTCTGGGCGGAAAAGAAATTGACGGCGCGGTGGCCATCGAGCTGCGCCAGATTCTGCGGCGTGCCGTGCGCGGCCAGGTAGGCGGGGCTGGCGCACGTCAGCTGTTCCAGCAGCGCCACGCGGCGCGCCACCATCGACGAGTCGCTCAATTCACCCACGCGCAGCACGCAATCGACGCCTTCACGCACCAGGTCGACGAGGCGGTCGCCCATGCCGATTTCCAGTTCGATCAAGGGATAGCGGGCGCAGAACCGATCCAGCACGGGCAGGACGAAATGCATGGCCAGCATCGCATGCAGGTCGATGCGCAGCTTGCCGGCCGGCTGCTGCATCGCCGAGGAAAACACGGCTTCCGTTTCTTCCAGGTCCGCCAGCAGGCGCACGCAGCGTTGATAATACGCCTCGCCATCGGGCGTGGGCGTCACTTGCCGCGTGGTCCGCTGCAGCAGGCGCACGCGCAGCCGCGCTTCGAGTTGCTTGATCGCATGCGTGACGGTGGCCTTCGGATAGCCAAGGTCATGCGCCGCCTGCGTGAAACTGCGCAACTCGACGATGCGGGTAAACAGACGCATCGCATCAAATCGGTCCATGCCCCCTCCATTGTTATTGACTGCTGCACAGTGTAGCGATTCGAGCGCCACTTTTCCATCCGCAACGAGGACTGCTGCTACAAGTTGCCCGCCACGCAATGGCCACTTGCGCCGATGTCACTGGATGAGCGCCGGCCCGCGCAGCATACTATCTCCAGCACACACATGAGAATGGTAATGATTATCATTTGCGATATAATGGTGTACCTCGCTCAGCGACTACAAAAAGGAATGGGAGACATGGATATATTGAGGGAACTGCGTGAATCGGGCTTGAAAGTGACCATCCCCCGCTTGCGGATTCTGCAGCTGTTTCAAGAAGGGGGCATCAAACACCTGAGTGCGGACGATGTCTACAAACTCTTGCTGGCTGAAAAAATCGACGTGGGCCTGGCCACCATCTACCGCGTGCTGATGCAGTTTGCCGAAGCGGGCATTTTGTTTCGCCGGCATTTCGAATCGGGCCATGCCGTCTTCGAACTGAATGAAGGCCAGCACCACGATCACCTGGTCTGCACGGGTTGCGGCAAGGTCGATGAATTCGTCGATGAAGGCATCGAACTGCGCCAGAACGAGATCGCCACCGAGCGGGGCTTCGTGCTGCACGAGCACGCGCTGTCCCTGTACGGCACCTGCGCCGACTGCACGGCGAAGAAAGTCCCGCCGCGCAAAGCCTCCTGAGGCGGCGCGCAAGGTAGCGCCTGGCAAGCCACCTGCGCTACACTGCGTGCGCCGCAGCTCAACCAGGGACAAGCATGTACATCGGAGAAATCGCCCGCCTGACGGGCACCTCGCCCAAGGCCTTGCGCCACTATGAAGCGCTGGGCTTGCTGGGCGACGTGCGCCGCTCGGGCGCCTACCGCGTCTACACGCAGCAAGACCTGGCGCAAGTCAGACTGATACGCCAGGCGCAAGCGCTGGGCTTCCGCCTGGCCGAACTGCTGCCCATCCTGGCCGGCGACGACACGGACTGGGCCGCTCTGTCGCAGCACATCGCCGCCAAGCGCGCACAGATACAGCAGGAGTTCGCCCGCCTGCGCCAGCTCGACGCGCATTTGGCCGACATCGACACGGAAATCCGCGACTGCCTGACGCGCCAGCACCTTCCAGCGGCCGCTTGACTCTGCCACTAGGGGCAGGCTTTAGCATGCAAGCTGTTCTTTTATAGAAAGCCTGCAGCATGAGCAACATTACACCGAAGCGCATTCTCATTCTCCTCGGACACCCGTCCAGCGACAGTTTCTGCGCCGCCCTGGCCGAAGCCTACGCCGCCAAGGCCCGCAACGCAGGCCACAGCGTGCGCGAACTGCGCCTGGGCCAGCTGGACTTCGACCCCATCCTGCACGAAGGCTACCGCCAGGTACAGCCGCTGGAAGCGGACTTGCTGGCAGCCCAGGAAGCCATCAGCTGGGCCGAACACCTGGTGTTCGCCTACCCCATCTGGTGGGGCGGCGTGCCGGCCCTGCTGAAGGGCTTTGTCGACCGCGTCTTCCTGCCCGGCTTTGCCTTCAAGTACCGCCCGGGCAAGGCTTTCCCGGCCCAGCTGCTGAAGGGCCGCACGGCCCAGCTCCTGGTGACGATGGACACGCCGCCCTGGTATTTCCGCTGGGTTTACCACATGCCTGGCATCCACCAGCTGCGCAAGACGACGCTGGAATTTTGCGGCGTCAAGCCCGTCAAGGTGGCCAGCTTCGGCCCCATCCTCGATTCCACCGAAGTGCAGCGCGCGCGCTGGCTGGAGCAGGCGCAGGCGCTGGCCCGGCGCCTGTAGGGCCCGCAACAGCTTGCCATGCAGCCATCTTGCATACGGTTTTGACAAGCTGGTAATCAAGCCGTCACATTCCAGGGCTACCATGATGATATTGCCTGTTTGTCAGTCGCCTTGCCGTCGCGACAACAAGGGTCCGCTCGTCATGTAAAGGTAGCCGCTGTGGAGTTCAACGCTTCTCGATTGCATCTTCCCCGTTATCGCACCTCCGTGGCGTTCGATCTGTGCATACCCACGGAATCGGTGCAGGCCGACGCCAGCAATTTCGCCGTGCTGGAGCTATTCACGGAACGGCGCGACATGATGAGCTTGCCAGTCACGGAGCAGCAGAAGCCCATCGGCCTGATCAGCCGCAACATCTTCATGTCGCAGATGTCCAAGCCCTTCTATCACGAGGTGTACGGCAAGAAGAGCTGCATCGCCTTCATGGACAAGGAACCGCTGATCGTCGATGGCGCCATGAGCATCGAAGACCTCACCTTCCGCGCCGTGGAAGCGGGCGAAAAGGCGCTGGCCGACGGCTTCATCATCACCGTGGATGGCGCGCTGGCCGGCGTGGGTTTCGGCTTGCAGCTGATGAACGTGGTGGCCACCATGCAGGCGGAAAAGAACCGGCAAATCATGCACAGCATCGATTACGCCAGCGTGATCCAGCGCGCCCGGCTGCGCACCTCGGATGCGGAATTGCGCGCCACCCTGCCCGACGCGCACCTGGAATGGCAGCCGCGCGACGTCGTCGGCGGCGATTTTTACTTCTTCGAGCGCCACGCGGGCGGCTGGTTCGCCGCCATCGCCGACTGCACCGGCCACGGCGTGCCGGGCGCCTTCATGACCCTGATCGCCTCGTCGGCCCTGAGCCAGGCACTGCGCGAGCTGGGGCCGCGCGATCCGGCCGCCCTGATCGGCGCCGTCAGCCGCTCCATCAAGACCTTGCTGGGCCAGGACGGCGCCGCCAGCGGCCATCACGCCGGTTCGAACGACGGCATGGATTGCGCCTTCCTGTGTTACGACGACGCCAGCGCCAGCCTGCGTTTCGCGGGGGCGAAACTGGCGCTGTACGTGGTGGTGCCGGGCGAAGAGGCCGTGCGCGCCATCGACGGCGCGCGCATGGGCGTGGGCTATGTCGACACGCCGCCCGGCTACTGCTGGCACAACGAGACGCTCGCCATACCCGCCGGCAGCCTGCTGTTCATCACGACCGACGGCTTGCTCGACCAGATCGGCGGCGCGCGCGACATCGCCTACGGCAAGCGGCGCATGCGCGAGCAGCTGCTGGCGCAGCGCGACGCTCCCGCCGGCGACGTGGCGGCGGCGCTGCTGCAGGATAGCGCCGCCTGGCAAGGCAAGCAACCGCGCCGCGACGACCTGACCTTTTTCTGTTTCCGCCTGTAGTTTTGGCGCCATCGAACCACATTATCAACAAGAAACCGGGACACCGGCTAGCCAGGAGCACGGACGTGCTGTACGAAGAATTCAACGAGTTTTGGGATGTGGCGCGCAAGCGCAACATCATCTTTTTTTACGTGGGCTATTTCTCGCAGCACGTGGTGAGCGCCATTTCCGAAACCATCAAGGCGCGCCTCGACACGGCCGGCGCGGCCGGACCCACGCGGCGGCGCATCTTTTCCTCGTTCATCGAGATGTCGCAAAACATCATGCACTATTCCGCCGACAGCCTGACGCCCGATGCGCAGCTGGACCAGCAGATGCGGCGCGGCTCGTTTTGCATCGGCACGCGCGGCGACAGCTTCTTTCTGCTGTGCGCCAACCCCGTCTCGACGGACAACGTGGCGCAGATCCGCGCCCGCCTGGAGCCGCTGCACACGATGACGATGGAAGAAATCCGCCTCGCCTACAAGAAGGCCCTGCGCGAGGAAGCGCCGGCCGACAGCAAGGGCGCGGGCCTGGGTTTTCTCACCATGGCGCGCGACGCCAGCGAGCCGCTGGAATTCGAATTCGTCCAGGACCCACAGGAGCCGGGGCACACCATCTTCTGCATCAAAGCCATCATTTGAAAGAGCCGACTCAGGAAAGCATATGCAATTACCGTCACCACTGTTCATCGCCGCGACCCCGTGTTCGCCCGAAATCGACTTCCGTTTCGAGCAGCACACCCTGTCGATCAAGGGCGAGTCCTATCCGGAAAACGCGGCCGCCTTCTATGGCCCGCTGATCGCCACCGTGCGCGCCTATCTGGACGCCTGCCGCGAGAGCGCCATCACCGTCAACGTCTCGCTGGCCTACTTCAACAGCTCCAGCACAAAGATGCTGTTTACCCTGTTCGACACCCTGAACCAGGCGGCCATCGATGGCAACCAGGTGCGCCTGAACTGGTATCACGACGAAGACGATGACACCATCCTGGAGTTCGGCCAGGAGCTGCAGCAGGATTTCACGGCGCTCGATTTCTGCGACCATCCCGTGCGAGGCAGCTAGAGCATGCACGCCGCCATCTCCGAGTCCGGCCTGGAACCCGACCTGTTCACCGTGGAAGCGGCGGCGCTGGCTGCCGCGCGGCGCATGCACGCCGACGTCCATGCCAGCGGCGAGGCGCAGCGCCGCGTGCTCGGTGAACTGATCAATCACTACGAACGGCTGATGCGCGAGACGCGGCGCCTGATCGGCCGCAGCGACCGCGCCGAGCGCGACATGCATTTGCTGAACCGGCAATTGCAAACCCTGGCCGGCCAGCTCGAATACCGCGCCACGCACGACCCGCTGACGGGCGCCCTGAACCGCGGCGCCGTGATCGAGCATGCTTCGCGCTGCCTGTCGCAGGGCGACATGGCCCTGATCGTGCTCGACATCGACCTGTTCAAGCAGGTCAACGACGATTTCGGCCACCCGGCCGGCGACGGCGTGATCCAGGCCGTGGTCGACTGCCTGAAGGGATTATTGGGACAGGAGACGGCCATCGGCCGGGTCGGCGGTGAAGAGTTTTCCGTGGTCTGGCCCACCTCGTCGCGCGACGAGGCGGCGCAAATCGCGCAGCGCATCTGCGAGAGCGTCGGCCGCCAGCGCCATGCGGCGCCCATCACGCGCGCCATCACCGTCAGCGTGGGCCTGAGCTGGAACCGCGCCGGCACGCCGTTCGAGACGGCCTACAGCCATGCGGACCAGGCCCTGTACCAGGCCAAGCGCGAAGGACGCAACTGCGTGCGCCAGTGGCTGGAGAGCTGAATCAGTGCACTGAATCAGCGATGATGCTCGCGCGCCATGCTGCCGTCGCGGCGCATGGCGGCAGCGGCGCGCTGCATGGCAGCCACCTGCGCCTCGGGTACCTTGAGGTTACAGGCCAGGTAAGTCTGCACGCGATTAAAGGTCAGCAGCGGCTCCACCTTGCCCTCCCACTCCTTGCCGGCAAACGGCTTGCTGCCCACCGCCATGCCCACGGCCCACAGGTCTATGCGCCCCAGCAGCAGCTTTTGCGGATTGAGCCACTCCTGCGTCACGGGCGCCACGTTCAGGCCATGCTGGCGCAGGTAGTCGTCACGTGCGTCGCCCAGCACCGTGCCGATCACCAGGCCGCGCGCATCGGCCAGCGTGCGCAGCGTCAGATGCCGCTCGGCCAGGCCATACAGTACCCATTCCGCTTCGTTGAGGGGGCCGATCCAGCGAAATTGCGCTTCGCGCTCTTGCGTGCGGCTGGTGGAAAAGATGCAGGTATCAGGCTCGCGCAGCGCCTGCGCATACGCGCGCTTCCACGGCAACAACTCGATGCTGTAGGCGATGCCGGCGCGCGCCATGATGTCGCGCACCTTCATCGTTTCGCGTCCCACGACGACATTGCCTTCCATCATGCTCGATGGCGGCAAGTGCTCGCCGACGATGCGCAGGCCAGCCGCCGCGGCCAGCGCCGGCATCAGCAGCGCCACTGCCAGCAGCCGTGCCATGCTTGCTTGTTTCATGCTTGCTTTCATCTGCTACAGGGGATTTCCGCCGATGTTACCATCGGCCCGCGCCAGCATCGCCGCATATTATTAATTACACCATTTATTTTCCGCAACGTGGCAACAGGCCAACGCCGGGACGATCAGCATGCAGGGGAAAGGGAAGAATCACTGGCGGAAAACAGTAGGAGTCGAACCTACGGGAGAACGTCTGACGCCCTCCACCGGGTTTGAAGCCCGGCCACATCACCGGATGAGTGTGCTTTCCGCGGTGCCTGAGCTAAGTAGGTCGTGGGAAATTATTGTGAAGTTATGACAAACAGAACCGGATGCTCTGCAAGGCGCCCGCTGCGACGCAGTGCGAGCACTGCTAGCAGCGGGCAACGCCGCAGAGCGCCGGTTATGGAAGTCAGAAATCACAATAATTTATTACGCCCTACTTAGTACTTAGCTGTTGGCCAAGGCTGCGGTATAGGACCACAGCGCTTGCGGACGTAATAGATGCCCATTGCCAACACGGCGAGTATAACCGACGCGGTCAAAGAATTCCAGGACCTGGATCGCCCGCTTGCGGCCCAGACCACTGGCGTCGCGGAAGGCGGCCGCGCCCACGGCGCCGGAACCGGGCGCCAGATTCTCGTCCAGCTCCGCTTTTTCGGTCAGAGTGCGCACCAGTTGCGCCAGCTCGGCCAGCGCCGCCTGGTGATAAAACAGGTCGTGCACCACCTGGCTGATCTGCCCTGCCTTGGCAAGTTTACGCAACAGCCGGCGCGCGTCATCCTCGGCCAGGCCGAAGTCGCGCGCCAGGTCGCGCGTCCACGGCGGCTCGAAGCGCCCCTGTTCCAACGCTGCCAGCAAGGGCTCGGCCAGCGATTGCTCCTGCGGCGTCAGTTCCACGCTGTGCGTCGGCAGATGCAGGCTGGCGCCGCGCGCCAGCACCTCGCCGCGCGCCAGCAAGCCTTCGACCAGATGGCTCCACAAGGCGTCTTCCATCTCCGCGTCGACGATGCGCTTCAGGCGCCACAGTTCCGGCCCCGCCTCGTCGGGCGCGCGCGCATGGAACACCGTCAGGGCGGCCAGCACGCGCTGTTCCAGCGCCAGCAACGCTGGCGGTGCCAGCAGCAGGGCGTCGCCACCGCGCAGGGCGATACGCCGCGTATCGGGCGGCAGCGCGAGGGCTCCCGCCGGCAACAGCGACAGGCGCACCAGCAGGGACTCGCGCAGCCCCAGCGGGCTTTGCGCCAGCAGGGCAGCAATATCGCCCTGTGCGACAAAAGCGGCCAGCGCGTCCAGCCAGCTTAAGCGCGCCGGGCTGCGGCGCTTGCGCGCGGGGCCGAACGGGTCGAGCACCATGCCGCCGCCCACCGTCTGCGTCGCTTGCGCATTGCGCACGACGAAGCGGTCGCCCGGCACGCCGTGCATGGGCGACTCGAACACCAGTTGTACCCTGCCCGTCTGCCCCGGCGACAGGGTTTCGCCATCGAGCATGACGGCGCGCGCCAGCTGGTGCGCCGCGCCCAGGTGTACATGCAGCGGCGACCAGGCTTTCAATTGCACGCCGGCGTCGGGCAGCAGGGTCAGTTCCACGTCGAGGCGCTCCGAGCATTGCGCCAGTTCCGGCGCGACGATCCAGTTGCCCCGTTCGATGCGTTCGCGCTCGATGCCGGCCAGGTTCAGCGCCAGGCGCTGGCCTGCCATGCCCGTCTCGGCTGCGCGGTTCTGCGCATGGATGCTGCGCACGCGCGCTTGCGCGCCGCCGGGCGCCAGCTGCAGCATGTCACCAACCTGCGCGCGTCCCGCCAGCGCCGTGCCGGTGACGATGGTGCCCTGCCCCGACAAGGTGAACACGCGGTCCACGCCGAGGCGGAACAAGCGCCGTTCATCGCGCTGCGGAAGGCTACGCGACACCTGCGTCAGGTGCGCCAGCAAGGCCGCCACGCCGGGATCGTTGTCGCGGCTGGCGGCCGTGGGGAAGATGGGACTACCCGCCAGCGGCGTACCGGCCAGCAGCGCCTCGATCTCAAGCTCCACCTGCGCCACGCGGGCGCTATCGGCGCGGTCGATCTTGGTCAGCGCCACGGCGCCGCGCGTCACGCCCAGCAGCCGCAAAATGGCCAGGTGCTCGTGCGTCTGCGGCATGATGCCGTCGTCGGCCGCCACCACCAGCAGGGCAAAGTCGATGCCCGTCACGCCGGACGCCATGGTGCGGATGAATTTTTCGTGGCCCGGCACGTCGATCACGCCCAGCACCGTGCCGTCCGCCAGCGGCAGATAGGCATAGCCGAGTTCTATCGAGATGCCGCGCGCCTGCTCTTCCTTCAGGCGGTCCGTGTGCACGCCCGTCAGCGCGCGCGTGAGCGTCGTCTTGCCATGGTCGATATGGCCTGCCGTGCCGACGATCATGCGGATAACTCGGCCAGCTGCGCGATGAAGGCCGTCTCGTGCGCCGCTTCCAGGCAGCGCAGATCCAGCCACAGGGTGTCTTGCCCGATGCGCCCGATCACGGGGCACGGCAAGGCGCGCAAACGCTGTTCCAGCCTTCCCAGGGGATTGCTCAGGCGCGAGTCCGGGGCGCTGCGCACGGCCAGGCCAAAGCTGGGCAGCTGGTCGACGGGCAAGGCGCCACTGCCGATCTGGCTTTGCATGGCTTCGGCCGTCACCACGTACTGCATGCCCAGCGCGCGTTGCAGCAGCGGCAGCACGGTGTGCGCCTGCGCGCGCATGGCGG
This sequence comes from Janthinobacterium sp. SUN073, assembly GCF_030397665.1. Lineage (GTDB taxonomy): Bacteria > Pseudomonadota > Gammaproteobacteria > Burkholderiales > Burkholderiaceae_D > Janthinobacterium. The sequence goes on from NZ_JAPUBT010000005.1 coordinate 429,970, forward strand.
CCGCGGGGCGCGTCAGCAGGCGCAGGGTGGTCAGGCGTTCGGCCAGCAAGTCCGGCGCGCGGTACAGCTGCAGCACCGGGGCCAACGCCGCCAGGGTCAGTTTGCCCACGCGCAGCGCGCGTTTCAGGGGGTTGCGCTTGATCTTCGCGATCAGGTCGGCGCGCCCGACGATGACGCCGCATTGCGGGCCGCCCAGCAATTTATCGCCGCTGAAGGTGACCAGGTCGGCGCCCGCTTCGATGGTTTCGCGCACCGTCGTTTCATGTGGCAAGCCATACTGGGCCAGGTCGACCAGGGTACCGCTGCCCAGGTCCACGGCTGTCGGCACGCCATGTTTGGATGCCAGCGGCACCAGTTCATCGAGTTCCACGCTTTTCGTGAAACCGGTGATCGCGTAATTGCTGCAATGGACCTTCATCAAGAGGGCCGTGTCTTCATTCACGCCATTGGCGTAATCGGCCAGGTGGGTGCGGTTGGTGCTGCCCACTTCGCGCAGCACGGCGCCCGCGCGCGTCATCACGTCGGGGATGCGGAAGGCGCCGCCGATTTCCACCAGCTCGCCGCGCGAGACGACGACCTCTTTATTCTGCGCCAAGGTATTCAACATCAGCAGCACGGCCGCCGCATTGTTGTTGACGATGGTGGCCGCTTCGGCGCCCGTCAGTTCGCGCAGCAATTCCTCGACCAGGTCGTCGCGGTCACCCCGCTTGCCCGTCTCCAGGTCGAATTCCAGGTTCATCGGCCACTGCAGCGCTTCCACCACGGCTTGCACGGCCGCGTCGGGCAGCAGCGCGCGGCCCAGATTCGTGTGCAGCACGGTGCCCGTCAGGTTGAATACGGCGCGCAGCTGCGAGCGCGATTGCGATTCCAGGCGTTCGGCCATTTGCGCGACGATGGCGGTGATCGATGCGCCCTCCTCGCACACTGCGCCGGCCAGCATGGCCGTGCGCAGTTCAGCCAGCACGGCGCGCGCGCAGGCCAGGGTTTGCACGCGGCCGTACTGTGCTATCAGGGCCAGGCAAGCCGCGTCGCCCAGGATGCGGTCGACCGACGGCAGGCGCACGGTTTGCCCCGTCGTCATGACGGCTGTTCCGTGCTTTTACCCAGCCATAGCAGCGGATTGCCGCTGGCGCGCTGGTAGCCCGCTTCGCCCACCAGCAGGTCGAGCATCAGGCTGGCCAGATCGTCGGCCAGCGGTTCGACGTTGTAATCGTGTTCCTGGTTGAAGACTTTGCGATAGGTATGGCAGTCGTCGCAGGTTTCCGCGCGCGCCACCTTCTTCGGATCATTCGCCTTGTTGGGCAATTTGTCGTCCTTGGCGGCCACGGGGTCGAACGGTGCTGCATCGGCCGCGTCCAGGCCCTGGTAGGCGATCTTGCCATTCTGTTCGCAGGTCGAACACTTCACGCGCACCATATGCCATTCGCTTTCGCAAATGCCGCAGTGCAGATAGCGATAACCCTGCGACTGGCCGCCGATGCGGATCACGCTGGCGACGGGGTGCGAACCGCAGACGGGGCACAGGGTGCCCGTTTCCAGGTCCGGCACGCGCGCGGCGCGCAGTTCGCTGGCCGACACTGACCATAAAATCTGCAGCGCGGCGGCGACGAAGGGCGCGTGCATGGGATTGAGGTTGTCGCCGTTTTCATCGAGCACGGCATCGGCGCAGGCATCCAGCGCAGGCGCGTCGAGCGCGCGCAGCTGCGCCAGCACCTGGGTCAGGCCGCCCGACAATGCCGGCTGGCTGGCCGCCGTGGCGGCCAATTCATCGAGCAGGCTGGCAAAGATGACGCGCCACACGGGCGGACGGGCGCCATTCACGGGCAGCACCGGCATGCGATGCTGCATCGCGCGGCGCAGCGCGTCCGGGTCGGCGGCGGGCACGGCGCCGGGCGCCAGTTTTCCCACCACGGCGGCCTGCGCGTCGGCCAGCGCGGCCATCAGCACCAGGTAACCCTGCATGCCCGCGTCGACGGGGATGCCCTTGATATTGCCTTGCGCCAGTTCGCGCAAGCGCAAGGCGCGCGCCTTGAACAGGCTGTCAGGCTGCGGCAGCAGCAGGCGCGGAATCGCGTTGTGGTCCAGGCCTTCGATTTCGCCTGGCTGAAGAATGCGTTGTACCAATGGAGTTCCCATCAAGAAAGGGGATGTAAAAGTATTTTAATCGATAAAAAGAAAGGGGTCAGTCCTGGGACTGACCCCGGGTAATGCCGGTGGCATCAATATCAAGAACTTAGTCTTTTGTATTGCGCATCACCGCTTCAAACCACTTCGGATGGTGCTTGCGCGCCCAGCCGTAGGTGACGGTGCCGCGCACCATGGCGCCGACCGAGCCCTTGACCCAGATCGCCGCATAGATGTGCACGATGATGGCGCAGATGATGGCAAAAGCGCAACCGGCATGCAGCAAGGCGGCAAAGCGCACCACGTCGATCGGGAAGTAGAACGCGAAATACGCGCGCCAGATCACGATGCCCGACAGAAGCAAGCCGACCATGCTGACCAGCAACACGAAGAACAGGATCTTCTGGCCGGCATTGTATTTGCCGATCTTCGGAAGCTTTTCCTCGCGGTTGTTGAGCACGTCATCCATTTGCTTGAGCCACTGCTTGTCGCCGTCCTCGAACTTGTTGTGGTGCCAGAAGCGCACCACCAGGATCGCGAACGAGACGAACATCACCAGGCCGGCAAACGGATGCAGGATGCGCGTCCATTGCCCGCCGCCGAACAGATTCGCCAGCCACGCCATCGAAGGATGGAACATGGCCAGGCCGGACAGGGCCAGCATGACGAAGGTGATGGCGGTGACCCAGTGATTCGTGCGCTCGTTCGGGTTGTAGCGTTCGATCAAGGGATTGCCATCCTTGTCGCGCAGCTTGCCATCGTGAAGGTCACTATGCTTCATGCTGTTCCTCCCGGATGCGCTTGGCCTCTTCCAAGGCTTCGTGCTCTTCGTCCTTGCTCACTTCGTTCGGACCGACACGCGTGTAATGGAAGAAGCCTGCCAGTGCCGTGGCCGCCATGCCGGCTACTGCCAGCGGCTTGGACCAGCCCTTCCAGAAGCCCACCATCGGGCTGATGCGCGGGCGTTCCGGCAAGTTCGAATACAGCTTCGGCTTGTCGGCATGGTGCAGCACGTACATCACGTGCGTGCCGCCCACGCCCAGCGGATCGTACAGTCCCGCGTTCTCGAAACCGCGCGACTTCAGATCGACGATGCGCTCTTCCGCATGCACCTTCATGTCTTCCTTGGTGCCGAAGACGATGGCGCCCGTCGGGCAGGTCTTCACGCAGGCCGGTTCCTGGCCCACGGCGACGCGGTCCGAACACAGCGTGCACTTGTAGGCGCGGTCGTCCTTTTTCGAAATGCGGGGCACGTCGAAAGGACAGCCGGCCACGCAGTAGCCGCAGCCGATGCAGTTTTCCTGGTGGAAGTCGACGATGCCGTTCGTGTATTGCACGATGGCGCCCGGCGCCGGACAGGCCTTCAGGCAGCCCGGATCCTCGCAGTGCATGCAGCCATCCTTGCGGATCAGCCACTCGAGGTTGCCGTCGTTGTCTTCGTGTTCGGCAAAACGCATCACCGTCCACGATTGCGGCGTCAAGTCCGTCGGATTGTCATAGGTGCCATGGTTTTCGCCGACTTCGTCGCGCAAGTCGTTCCATTCCATGCACGCCGTCTGGCAAGCCTTGCAGCCGATGCATTTCGACACATCGATCAGCTTGGCCACGGTGCCCGTCACCGGGCTGCGCGCTTGCGGCGGCGTCACCGTGGTCGCCGACAGGCGCCGGATATCTAAGGATTGCAGTGCCATTATTGAGCTCCCATCATGCTTTTTCCACCTTCACGAGGAAGGACTTGAATTCCGGCGTTTGCGAATTCGCATCCCCCACGCCCGGTGTCAGGGTATTGATCAGATACCCCGGCTTGGCTACGCCCGTAAAGCCCCAGTGCAGCGGCAGGCCCACGGTATGCACCTGCTTGCCCTCGATCATCAACGCCTTGATGCGCTTGGTGACCACGGCCTTGGCGATGATGTGCCCCCGTTTGGAACTGACGCGCACTTCACCGCCGGCGACGACGCCGATGCTCTTGGCCAGCTCTTCGCCGATTTCGACGAATTGCTGCGGCTGGATGATGGCGTTCAGGCGCGCATGCTTGGTCCAGTAGTGGAAATGCTCGGTCAGGCGGTAGCTGGTCGCCACATGCGGATATTCCTCGTGCGTGCCGAACATTTTCCGATCATCGGCGAACACGCGCGCGGCCGGATTGCTGGTCGCCTGCGGGTTTTTCGGATGCATGGGGTTGTAGCCCAGCGGATTTTCGAACGGCTCGTAATGCTCGGGGAACGGTCCTTCGGCCATGGCGCCACGCGCAAAGAAGCGCGCCACGCCCTCGCCCAGCATGATGAACGGACCCATGCCGTTTTCCGGCGGTTCATCGGCCTTGAAGTCGGGAATATCGGCCCCGCTCCAGTTCGTGCCATTCCACTCGATGAGTTTGCGCGTCGGATCGAAAGGCTTGCCCTTCAAGTCGCATGAAGCGCGGTTGTACAGCACGCGGCGGTTCGCCGGCCACGCCCAGGCCCAGCCCAGCGTCTGGCCGATGCCGGTCGGGTCGCTGTTGTCGCGCCGTCCCATCTGGTTGCCCGCCTGCGTCCAGCTGCCGGCGAAGATCCAGCAACCGCTCGACGTCGTGCCGTCGTCGCGCAATTGCGCAAACGAGGCCAGCTGCTCGCCCTTCTTCACCAGCAGCTTGGTGGCGTCCTTCGGATCGTACAAGTCGGCCAGCGCACGGCCGTTGAATTCGCGGGCGATTTCTTCCGGCTGCGGGTTCTCCGGCTGCGCATAATTCCACGTCAGGTTGAGAATAGGATCGGGGAACTTGCCGCCCTCTTTCTTGTACATGCTACGCATGCGCAAGAACAGGCCCGACATGATCTCCAGGTCGCTGCGCGCCTGGCCCGGCGGTTCGGCCGCCTGCCAGTGCCACTGCAGCACGCGCGAGGAACTCACCAGCGAACCGCGCTCTTCGGCGAAGCAGCTGGTCGGCAAGCGGAACACTTCCGTCATGATCTTGGTGGGATCGACTTCGTGGTATTGCCCGTGCGGCTTCCAGAATTCGCCCGTTTCCACGGCCAGCGGGTCCATGATGACGAGGAACTTCAGCTTCGACAGCGCTTCCGTGACCTTCTGCTTGTTCGGCGCGGAGGCCAGCACGTTGAAGCCCTGGCAGATATAACCCGTCATCTTGCCTTGGTGCATGTTCTCGATGGCTTGCATCAAGTCATACGGCTTGTCGAGTTTCGGCAGGTAGTCGAAGGCGTAATTGTTCTCGGCCGTGGCGAAATCACCCCACCACGTCTTCATGAAGCTGACGTGGAACTTGCGGTAATTGCTCCAGTAGCTGAGCTGGTTCGGCCGCAGCGGCTTGGTGGCGCGCGCGCCGATATACGCGTCGAAGTCCTGTTCGGCTTCGTTCGGCAAGGTCATATAACCTGGCAACAGGTTCGACATCAGGCCCAGATCGGTCAAGCCCTGGATGTTCGAGTGGCCGCGCAAGGCGTTCATGCCGCCGCCCGCGATACCCATATTACCCAACAGCAACTGCACCATGGCGCCCGTGCGGATGGTTTGCGCGCCCGTCGAGTGGTGCGTCCAGCCCAGCGCGTACAAGATGGTGCCGGCGCGTCCCGGCACGGCGGTCGAAGCCAGGGCTTCCGCCACCTTGTGGAACTTGTCGGGCGACACGCCGCACGTCCGTTCGACCATCTCGGTCGTGTAACGTGAGTAGTGCTTCTTCATCATCTGGTAGACGCAGCGCGGGTGTTCCAGGGTCGGGTCGACCTTGGCGTAGCCGTCGTCGCCGATCTCGTAATCCCAGGTGGCCTTGTTGGTGTACTTGCCTTTTTCTTTGTCGAAACCCGAGAACAAGCCATCCTCGAACGCATAGTCTTCGCGCACGATGAAAGGCATGTCCGTGTAGTTGCGCACGTACTCATGCTGGATCTTGTCGTTCGTCAGCAGATAATTGATGATCGCGCCGAGGAAGACGATGTCCGTGCCGGTACGCGTGGCGCAGTAGTAATCTGCCACGGATGCGGTACGGGTAAAACGCGGATCGACAACGATCAGCTTGGCCTTGTTATGCGCCTTCGCTTCCGTTACCCATTTGAATCCGCAAGGATGTGCTTCAGCTGCATTGCCACCCATGACCAAAATCACATCGGCATTCTTGATATCGACCCAATGATTCGTCATCGCGCCACGGCCAAACGTCGGGGCAAGACCTGCCACCGTCGGTCCGTGTCATACACGCGCCTGATTATCAAAGGTCAGCATCCCCATGCTGCGCACTGTCTTGTGGGTCAAATACCCCACCTCGTTGCTGCCGGCGGACGCGGCCAGCATGCCGGTGGAGAGCCAGCGGTTGACGGTCTTGCCGTCGGCATTCTTTTCGATCAGGTTGGCATCGCGGTCATCCTTCATCAGGCGCGCGATCTTGTCGAGCGCCACATCCCAGGAGATCGGTTGCCATTCCGTGCCGCCCGGTGCGCGGTATTCGGGCACTTTCAGGCGGTTCGGGCTGTGGATGAAGTCGACCAGACTGGCGCCTTTCGGGCACAGGGTGCCGCGGTTCACCGGGTGATCGGCATCGCCTTCCACGTGGATGATGCTGGAGACGGCATTTTTTGCGCCGTCGCCCAGACCATACAGCAGGACGCCACATCCTACCGAACAGTAAGGACAGGTATTGCGTGTCTCGGTGGTGCGAGACAGCTTGTATTGCCGCACTTCCGCCATCGCCTGGCCCGGTGCGAAACCGAGCAGGGCGAGGCTGGAACCAGCAATGGTCGCGCCAGTTACCCGAAGGAACTGGCGCCTGGACATCTGAACCATATTCAGGCCTCTATGATGTGAGTAAATAAAAAGTCATACAACGTCGTAGTGGTGTCATATCACTAAGATATAAGCACCATGCCTGTGCCGTATGACAGTATTTTACCCCTCAAACCCCGTCAAGGCTCAGTCCGCCGGAGAAAATTGCACATAGTCAACATTATTTGAGCGGTACCGAATAGTTCCTCTAAACAATGCCAGCCTGCCCGGCGCAGCGCCCCTCAATGAAAAAAACCCGCTCGCAAGCGGGTTTTTGGGATGGGACCGAACTTACTACAAGCTGATTTACAGGCTGTAGCGCAAGGTCAGCGCCACGTTGCGCGGCGCGCCCGGCAAACTCAGGTTCGGGCTGGAACCGTGGCCCGAGACGATGTAGCGCGTATCGCCGATATTGTTGACGTTCAGCTGCACTTCATAGCGGCCCGTGCGGTATGCGGCCATGGCGTCGGCCGTCACGTAGCCGGGCAAGACCACCGTGTTGCCCGGATTGGCGAAACGGCTGCCGACGGCATTCGCGCCGCCACCCACGGTGAAGCCGTGGCCCAGGTCTTTCGTCAGCCACAAATTGGCCATGTTGCGTGCCGTCAGGGTGGCGCGCTTGCCTTTGACCGGCACTTCTCTGGCGATGATGCCACCCGGTACATTGACGCTCTTGTCGACGGCGATGGAATCGGTGATCGTGGCGTCCAGATAAGCATAGCCGGCCATCATTTTCCAGCCATCGTGCAAATCCGCGTTGAAGGTCAGTTCCAGGCCGTCCGTGCGCTGCGTGCCGACGGGCACGATGCGGTTCGTGATCGGATCGCTGCTCTTGATATTGTCGCGCTCCAGGCGGAACAGCGACACGGTGGCATTCGCGCGGCCGCCCCACAGGTCGTACTTGGCGCCCACTTCCGTGTTGCGCGTGGTTTCCGGCGCCAGGTCGGCATTGTTGGCGGCCAGGGCGAAGTTCTCGCCGCTGGGCTGGAAGGAGCGGCTCCACGAGGCGTAGTACGACTGCGCCGCGCTCGGTTGCCAGACGAGGCCGGCGCGGGGGCTGAACGCCGAATCCGTGCGCGACAGGTTGGCTGTCGTCACACCAAGCGCATTGGCCAGGCGCGACTGCTGCTTGTAGCGGTCGTAGCGCAAGCCGGCCAGCGCCTTCCACTCGTCGCTGAAAGCGATGGCATCCTGCACGTAGGCGGCGGCCGTGTCGTAGGTACCGAAGGTATCGCTGCGCGCGCCCAGTTTGCTGCGGTCGACCGGGAGCAGGACGGGATTGAAAATCGAGACATTTGTCGCCACCACGGTCGAAGCCCAGCTGTTGGCATCCTTGTTTTGCTTGCCGAACTCGGCGCCATACAGTACTTCATGGCGCAAACTGCCGGTGACCAGCTTTTGCGTCAGTTCCGTCTGGTTGAACCAGCCGCTCTCGTCGCGGTTCAGCTTGGCGTGGCCCAGCTTCATCGTCCCAGTGACCTCGTCGACGTTGCCGGAAATATTCGTGTTGTTGCGGTCCAGGTGGTAATCGTAATAGCGGAAGGCATTGCGCAGCGACAAGCTGTCGCTGAACTTGTGCGTCAGCGTGGCGGCCGTGGAAACCACGCGCGACTGGCTGAAGTCCGCATCGCGGGCGTTGGCGGCGCCATAATAGGTGCCCGCAGCGACGGCGACGGGACGGCCGTGCCAGGACGGGATGCCGAAGTCCGTCAGGCGGCGGTCTTCCAGGTAATCGCCCTGCAACAGCAATTTGGTGGCGCCAGAGAGGCGGATGGCCACGGAAGGCGCCAGCGCCGTGCGGTTGATGAATTGCTGCTCGCGGTAGCTGTCGGACACTTCGCGCGCGCCCGTGACACGCCAGTCCACCGTCTCGCCCACGCGGCCCACGTCGACTTCGCCGCGCCGCCCGGCCATGTTCGTCAGGCTCAGGGCCACGTCCGTGATATCGATACCCGGTTTTTTGGTGATGCGGTTCACCAGGCCGCCCGAGGAACCGCGGCCGTACAGCACGGCGGCCGGGCCCTTGATCACTTCCAGCCGCTCCACATTCGACAGGTCGCGGAAATACAGCGCGTCATCGCGGAAGCCGTCGACGAACTGGTCGCCGATGGCCGTGAAGCCGCGGATGAACACCTGGTCGCGCTGGCCATCGCCCGTGGACAAGCCCACGCCGGGGATGTTCTTCATGATGTCCTGGATCGACATGGCGTTCTGGTCGCGGATGACGGCGGCCGGGACCACGTTGATCGTCTGCGGCACGTCGCGCAGGGCCATTTCCGTCTTGGTGCCGCTGGCGGAGGTGGCGGCGACATAGCCATCCTTGTCCTTCGATGCCGTCACCGTGACGGCGGGCAAGCTTTCCTGTGCCCAAGCCGCCAATGGCGTCGCGCCAAAGGTCAAGGCGCCCAGTACGGCGAGCGTGATCGGTTTACATCCTGGCTTGCGCTGTTGCTGCATACAATTCCCTGGTCGATTATTTAATACGAATGATTATCATTAGTATTTTATCAGTCGGCGCGGGGAAAAGTAAGGAGAAATGTAAGTGATAGTACTTATGAACTAGGTACTTGATGTAAAAAAGCAACAATGAATTAATATCAATAAGTAATTAAAATTGCTTTGAAAAACTATTTCCGTGCGTCAATGCTATACTTGCGGTTGCTGGTCAGCGGCTCCCCACGCCGCCACACCCCTTGCTTTACCTCCAACGCCGTGCACAGCGCGGCGCGCCGCAATGCAATCACGCGGCACCCGAAGACCCCGATCCCCTGCGCCTTGCGGCGCCTGTCCGCCCCTGCTGGCGGCGGCGATCATGACTATTACATTGTTAGGACTTACATGAAAAACCTGAACATCGGCAGCCGCCTTGGCGTCGGCTTTGCTGTCGTATTGCTGTTGCTTGCCGCCTTGACCATCACCGCCCTGGTGCGCATGCAAACGGCCAGCGACCTGACCTACCGCCTCATCAATACCAGCATCAAGAACCAGCGCATGGTGGCCGAATGGTCGAAGATCATTGAACTGAACAGCGTGCGCGGCGTGGCCTCGTTTGAAATCACCGATCCCGTCGTGCGCGCCAAGATCGAGGAAGACTTGAAAGTCGATGCGGACCGCTCCAGCAAGCTGCAGGACGACATCATCGCCTCGCTGCTCAACCCGGCCGTGATCGAGCAATTCAAGGTCGTGCGCAAGGTGCGCACCGACTATGTAACGACGCGCGCACGCGCCTTCAAGATGAAGGCCGACGGCGACGTGGCGGGCGCCAAAGAAGTGTTCGAGAAGGAAGTCGCGCCGATCACCGTGGCCTACCTGGCTGAAGTGAAGCGTTTTGCCGGCATGCAGATCAAGGCCGCCGACGGCGTCGGTGCCAGCATCATCGAAGCCTACAGCGGCACCCGCATCTTCCTCATCACCATGGGCGTGCTGGCCGTGCTGATGGGCATCGGTTTCGCCTGGTGGATCACGCGCTCGATCACCGGCCCCATCCGCGATGCCGTGAAAGTGGCGGAAACCGTGGCAGCAGGCGACCTGAGCAGCATCATCACGGCGCAAGGCCGCGATGAAACGGGCCAGCTGATGCATGCACTGAAAACCATGAACGACAGCCTGGTCGGCATCGTCGGCCAGGTACGCAGCGGCACCGACACCATCGCCACGGCGTCGGCAGAAATTGCCGCCGGCAACCAGGACCTGTCGTCGCGCACGGAACAGCAAGCCAGCTCGCTGGAAGAAACGGCCTCGTCGATGGAAGAATTGACCTCGACCGTGAAACAGAATGCCGACAACGCGCGCCAGGCAAATAAACTGGCCGGCGACGCGGCCGGCATCGCCAGCCGCGGCGGCGCCGTGGTGGCCGAAGTGGTCGCCACCATGGGCGAGATCAATGCCTCGTCGAAGAAAATCGTCGACATCATTTCCGTCATCGACGGCATCGCCTTCCAGACCAACATCCTGGCCTTGAACGCGGCCGTGGAAGCGGCACGCGCCGGCGAACAGGGTCGCGGCTTTGCCGTGGTGGCAACGGAAGTGCGCAACCTGGCGCAGCGCTCGGCAGCGGCGGCGAAAGAAATCAAGGGACTGATCGACGACTCCGTGCAAAAGGTCGACGTGGGCACGGACCTGGTCGACAAGGCCGGCAAGACGATGGAAGAAATCGTGCAAAGCATCGCCTTCGTCACCTCCATCATGAGCGAGATCAGCAACGCCAGCGAAGAGCAGAGCGCCGGCATCGAGCAAGTCAACCAGGCCATTTCCGAAATGGACCAGGTGACGCAGCAAAATGCAGCCCTGGTGGAAGAAGCGTCGGCCGCAGCCGAAGCGATGCAGGAACAGGCGAGCGAACTGGCGCAGGTGGTCAGCGTGTTCCGCCTGGACGCCAACGCGGCGGCGACCGACCGTTTCAGCATGAAAGCGGCACAGCGCAGCGCGCCGGCCGCGCCAGCAACTTCGGCCGCACCTGCCCGCAAGGCCTCGGCCCCTGCCCTGCGTCTGCCAGTGACGCGCGCCAGCAGCAAGGCAGCAAGCCCTGCCGAAGGCGAGTGGGAAGAGTTTTAAGTCCACGGCAACAGCAAGAACAGCTATTGCCGGCGTATCTCGGCAATAGCCGCCTCCAGCACCTCGTCGCGCCCGGCCCGTATGCCGGCAAGCGTAGGACTGACCTCGATATCGGGGAGGATGCCCACGCGCTGCGTGGGGCGCCGGTCCGGATAAAACACGCCGATGCCGCTGATCAGGGTACTCAAGCCACCAGGCAGCGCAAACGGCGAGATATTCCCATCCGCGCCAGCCGTGGTGCTGCCGATCACCTTCGCGCGCGGCGCCACGCGCAAGGCCATGGCCGTGTACTCGGCCTGGCTCTGGCTCACTTCATCGACCAGCAACATGACCTTGCCCGCATAGCGCAGCGCTTGCGGGTGCAAGGCCACGGCGGACGTCCAGTGGAAGGCGCCGGGGTTGCCAAGGTCGCCCTTGGTAAAGCGGGCAAACTCCGTAGGCCGGTCGACCAGGTAAGACCCCAGGGCAAAGACGACAAACTCGCGCGGGTAGTTGCGTAGGTCGATAATCAGGCCGCGGCTGCCCGCCGCCGCTGCCATATGCGCCGCCACGTCGGCCCGCTTGAGGGTCGACAACTTGAGGTAGGCGATATCGTCGCCCAGGCGCTGGAACGTTTCCCCGTCCCTGTCATGCGTATCCTGCCCGGCTTGCCGCCCGGCTGGCACGCGCTGCGCCGTCAATTCCACGTCCCCCTGCTCGCGGCGTACCTGCAGCCGGGTTGCACCGCAAGCGCCAGTGGTCAGCTTGCCCGCCATGTCGCGCAGCCGCGCCGCTTCATTCGATGCCGCATAGTAGGGCCGCCAAGCGGCGACCAGTTGCGCCACCGGCACGCCATCGACGCTGGCGATGACATCGCCGACCTGCAATCGCGTCGCCGCTTCGGCTTCGGCCTCACGGTAGCCCACCACCACGGCGCTATTGCCGATGAAGCGGAGCTTGACTGGCAGCCGGCATTGTCCCACGGGCGGACGCACGTGCAGCGAACTCCACAGATTAGTGTGGGAATCGTTCAGGCGCGCGATCACGGCCATCATTTCCAGCTGATAGCTGGCGCGGTCCCTGGCCAGCGCGATGCGCGGCAGCGACTGGCGCAGGACCTCATCCCAGTTTTCGCCTGTCGTAGCGCGGTAGGGCGACCAGTATTCGATGATATTCCAGAAGCGAAACAAGGCCAGCAACTGAAAGCCGGCATCGGGCAGCGCGATATTCTCGTAGGCGATCTCATGCTCAAAGACGGGATTGCCCACTTGCTCCTGCAAGCGCAGATAAAACTGGCTGGCCGACGCCGGCCGGCGCAGATAAATGTGCCGCAGATCGGCGCGCAGGCCCGCGCCCAGCAAGCTCGCATCGTCCAGCCATTGCAGTGCGGGACGCAGATGCAGCTCGCCCTGCGCCGGGACGGCACAGGGGTCGCAACCGGCAAGTGCCCCAAGACCGGCGATCCATTCCCGCAGCACGGCATCGCCCGCCGCCCTGTCGGGCGCGGTTAGCACCCGCGGCATGACACGCAAGAGTTCGTAGTCCCACTGCCGCCCGCCTGCAGTGACCAAGGGGTGATGGTATTTCAGGAACCCCCATACCTTGCCGAGCACGGCGAGGTTGTCGACCTGCACAGGCGTTACGGCCTCGAGCGCGATGCGCGAACCGGCGTCGAATGCGTAATCGGTGTCAAACGCGGTGTGGCCGCCGTCCTGAGAAAAAGCCAGGGGCGCCGCAGCGACGAGCACAATGGCAATGGATGGCAGGCACCAGCGCGCCAGTCTCAGACGGGGTATCCATTTCATCCGGCATCCTTATCGACAGCAATTCAACTCAGGCGGGCTTGCGCATCCGCGACCAGGGTTGCCAGCTCGCGCGGCGCCGCCTGCGCCAGGAAATCGAGCGCCAATTGTTCCGGATCGATGGCGGCATCCGGCGGCAAGCCATGCTCGAAGCCACCCACCATGATGCGGCAGAAATGTGGCGATTCGGCCCGCGTTTCCACATACCAGCAGCCCGCATGGCCCTGCACGAAGTATTCGCCGATAAAGTAGCCGAGCATGGTCTTCACCCACTGCCAGCTCTCATCGCGGATAACGATGGTACGCATGGCCGCATCGATGTACGGCAGGTATTCGGCCGCGTTGGTCAACACTTCGTGCGCCGGCTGGATGCCCAGGCGCTCGACAAAGTTCACCAGCGAGGCACCCAGCGCGTCATAGTAGGCATCAAAAGCCGTTTGGCTTTGTTGCAATAATTGTTCTTGTTCCTTCGACTGCATCCCAACCCCATCACTCAACATAGACTCGCCCGTTCCTGAAGTTCATATTATATATGCCACTCCCTGAAGGCAGGTCCGCGATCCGATGCCAGGCCTGACGGCGCAATCGGCCGCCGTGCTGTTTTACCGGGGCCTGCAGGCATTCACCGTCCATGAAGAGCGACTATCCGGCGTCGCGCGGCGTCGGTTTTTTTGTTTCGATCGGAATAAACAAGCGTGTCGCACCGCGTTGTATCAACAGCGCCACCGCACCGTCTCCCTCGCCCACTTCTGCAGCGAGCTCCTCGATCGTTCCCACGGTTCTACCGTTCACGGCAAGTATCACATCCGCAGCTTTTACGCCGGCGCGCAAGGCTGCGGCGTTCAGCCGTTGCACCAGCAAGCCACCGTCTATGCGCAACACCACTTGCTCCTGCGGCAGCAACGGCCGGACGACCAGTCCCAACGGCGCCTGCATGTCAGGCCTGGCCGGCGGCGGGCGCGATGCGTCTGCGCGATCGGGCACCACGACGAGCGTCAGCGCCGTGCGATCACGCCATACCGTCAACGCCACCTCTTCTCCCGGCACGGCATCGGCAATGAAGATCAATGCGTCGGCCGACTGGATCACGTCATGCTGATTGACGCGCAAGATGACGTCGCCTGATTTCACGCCCGAGCGATCCGCCGCAGCGCCCCGCTCCACAAAACCGACCAGCGCGCCAGCCGGACGCGACAAGTGAAACGACTCCGCCAGGGCCTGATTCACTTCCTGAACCGTCATGCCCAGACGGCCGCGCGTTACGCTGCCCCTGGCTTGCAACTGCTCCTTGATCCGCATTGCCGCGTCGATCGGAATCGCAAACGACAGTCCCTGATAGCCGCCACTATTGCTGTAAATACGCGAATTGATGCCGATGACTTCGCCGCGCCGGTTGAACAACGGTCCGCCTGAATTGCCGGGATTGACCGGCACGTCCGTTTGCAGGAATGGCGTGTAATCGGCGCCAGGCAGAATCCGGCGTGTGGCACTGATGATGCCGGCCGTGGCGGAATTGCTGAAACCAAAAGGAGAACCGATCGCCAGGACCCAATCACCGACATCCACGATATTCGGATCGCCGATACGTACCGTCGGCAAGCCGCGCGCGTCGATCTTCAGCAAGGCCACGTCGGCGACGCGATCCGTCCCTATCAGGCGCGCCTTGAATTCACGCCGGTCGGTCAACTTGACGCTGATCTGGCTACCGCGTGCCACCACATGGGCATTGGTCAGGATATAGCCATCCTCGCTGACGATGAAGCCGGAGCCCAGACTGTCTTCCTGCACGCCATGTTGCACCGGGGTCGCACTGTCCGCCCGTTGCGCCGCCAGGTCGCGGACCACGCCGACATTGACGACTGCCGGCCCATATTTTTTGGCCAGCGCGGAAAAATCGGGGGCATTCCACAACCAGGAACTTTGCATGGAACCGCAAGCACCGAGCATCATGGAAAGTAGCAAAGCCAGGGCCATCGCCAGCAGCTTGCTGTATCGAAACTTCATGCCATCCGGCGTGACGTGCGGCATTGCCGTTACCTCCAGGTTTTTCCCGCGCCGGGCGCAAGCAAGCACCATGATTTAATGGGCTTCACTGCGATGCAAGGTCAATTCCAGCATCATCGGTTGGCGCATGTCTGGCGGCGGCGCTGCAGGCAAGGCCCGGGCAGTCATCAGCGCACGCAAGTCCGCATCGGCCTGCGCCTGGCCCAGCGATGCGAACTCGACACGCTGAACCTGGCCCGATGGCGCCACCCACACCCGCACGATCACTGGCGGCGGCACGACCTGCCCGCCTTGCATCCATGCCTGCAAGCGCGCCGCGGCATCGCTGGCAGGGTCACTGAGCCACGCTTCAAATTGCGTTCCCGCCATCTGCGCATAGCCGATCCATTGCTGTGGAACAGGCTGCGCCGACGCGGCGGGTAGTTGTGCTGCCACTACCGTCATGCCCACACCAAGGGTGGCCAGCATTGTCAACAGGCGCTCGATGCCGCGTTGAACGATGCCGGGCGGAACGGCGGATACGGTTTTTTTCTGCTCATCTGAATGCTGCATGCTCTTCCTGGTCAAAATAATGCGTCGGTTTACCCTGGCAACGTCCGCCACGGACGATGCCACGCTCACGCCCCGCCAGACCGGCAGCATCGCCATGTTTTCCAGCGGGACTATGATACAGACGGGATTTGTCGCCCGCGTATGCCGTTTGTCACGAAAATGTCATGCGCCCGCCTATTTCCTGATCTGACGCTGCTCGGCCGGCGTCAACCGCGCCAGCTGCGCAGGAGTCAGATCGCCCTGTCCCAGGACCTGAAATGCGCTATTCGCATCGTAGCGGGCGCCGCCCTGCAGCGAGCCATGCGATGGCGCCGCGTCGACATTGCCATGCGCCGGCAATAGCTCATTCCCAAAGCCCAGTACGCGCACCGAAAAGATCGACGGCAGGTTTCTGCGGGCATCGTTGCGCTCGCGCTGCAGCACGTCCTGTGCCGCCGCCGCGGCCTGCGATGCCGCCGCGCTGGCATTGCTCAAGGCGCCGACGTTCACCGAGGCCACCGCTGGCAAGCCTTTGGCTTCCCCCTTGACCTTGATGTTGTCCGCATTGAGCACCTGCAAGGCCATGATGTTGAGGTTGCCGGCAACACGGATACCGGCATCACCGGCATTGATGACGCCTTCCGGTGCGATCAGGTCGACGTCGCCATCGCCAACGGTACCGATACCGCTGCCACTCATGTCCGATTTTTCGCGAACAATGGTGTGACCATCGACATCGGTGACAACCTCCGGCGCCGAGGGTACCCGCACCGTCTTCGAGCCGCGGCCGGCATCGATGCCGCCCCGGCTGGACCAAATGATCTGGTCGCTGCCACGCAGCGTGGCTTCCGGGACGAAAGACAGAATACGCGACTGGTTGACGACGACATCGTCCTTGGCAAACACATTGATGTGGCCGGAGCCCAGCGTCACCAGGCCGTAGCCGGCCGGCACGGCGGCTCCCAGCGATGCGACTTGCACACCGCCGCCTGGCGTGAGGACGTTGATGTCGCCACCGGACATGGTGCGTAGCATCATGTTATTGGCTGAAACATTGCCTTTCCATCCATCGCCCGGGAACAAGGTGGCGATGGCCTGGTAGCCGCGGTTGTAGCCGCCGTTGCGCGGCACGCCATCGACGCCGGGCTCACCTTGATCGCGGCCAGCTTCGCGCAACTCCAGCAGGAAAACCTGGCGCAGGAATTGCTGTTGCGCCAACTGGGGCAAGGACTGGAAGCGCGTCCAGGCCTCGACTGGGGCCAGGTCTTGCCCTGTCATGTCCTTCATGTAGGAATCCAGACCACGGCGGGTGACTTTCTGCTGCCCGCCTGCCCGTGTTTCG
This sequence comes from Janthinobacterium sp. SUN073, assembly GCF_030397665.1. Classification (GTDB taxonomy): domain Bacteria; phylum Pseudomonadota; class Gammaproteobacteria; order Burkholderiales; family Burkholderiaceae_D; genus Janthinobacterium. The sequence goes on from NZ_JAPUBT010000005.1 coordinate 447,061, forward strand.
ATGGTGTCGGCAAGGTAGATCGGCAGCACGCCGCCATCGGCCGTTGCGGCTTTGAGATACTCCGGCATGGCGGCGACCCTGGATGGATCGAGGTAGGCGCTGGCAAAGGCGTCGTAGCCGGTAGCGCTGTGCATGCCCGCCATCAGCGTGATCGACGCGCCCTGGGATGGCAGGCCATTGATCTGCGTTTCCGCCATCGGCCGATTGTCCGCATCGGTGTAGCGCTGGTTCGCCAGGGTTTGAATTTTCAAGTTATCCGCATAGATGTCGCGCCCGGCGGACAAGCTCAGGGCGCCGGGACCCTGCACTGCGATGCTGCCGGTATCGCTGGCCTGATTGATGATCGCGGCACGGACATTCGTCATCGCGAGGATATCGTTGCCGGCTTCCAGCAACGTCACATCGCTCGGCCGTATATTGCGCGCATTGAGCCGTACCCCACGGATATCCAGGCCCGCGCGTATCCAGGTCTGTTCATTCGCCGTCAAGTCCAGTCCCAGGATGGAACCCGTTCCCGCATAAATACGGCTAGGCACAAAATCGCGCGCCAGAGGCAAGACATCAGGATTGCTCATGGCACGCATGTAGGGATCGCTGAAATACGATGCGCCCGGCCTGTCGATCTGATTCGCCAGCAAGGCATCCATGGCAATCTGAGCCTGGCTGCCTGGCATGAAAGGGGAAGGCATCATGCCAGGTGTCGCATATGGCATGACCACTTGTGCCTCGACATCGCCATAGATACGCAATTCTCTCAGTTCGTCGCGATTTTGCGTCGCAAAACGTATGTCGTCTTGCGCGATCAATTGCACATCATTCGTGCTGCTGGCCATGCCCCTCAGCGGCCCTTGTATTTCCAGACTGCCATTGAGCGCAAAAGCTGCCAGGCGGGCGGGGAAACGATTGCCCCCATGACCAATCAAATTATTCTGAGCGGTATAGGCAGGCTTCAAGGACAGGTCGTGAAACACAAAATCGGCCTGATTGACGAAGGTGATGTCCCCCCCGGTGGAAACCAGCTTGAGCGCCGTGCGATCGGTATAGCCGCTCATGTAGGCGGCGTATTCCATCCTCGGTAGCGTCCCCGTACCGTCGTCGCCATAACGGACAAGCAGCGGATCGATCACGGTTTGCAGGCGCAGATCGCCGGCGGTGCGTACAGTCAGCGTGGCGTCGCCGAGCGCCAGTATGGGAGCGACGGAAAATGTAAAGTCGCGGCGATCAGGCTCACCATCATTCCAGACGACGGAAACGCTATTGCCAACAGCGGTTTCACCGGCCTTGATATCGCCCGTGCCCCGCGCAATGTAATATTGACCGCCACGGATAACGCCGCCAGCTTCGACGTTCATGCTGCCGCCATTGCGCGTTTCCATCGTCATCGCTTCGCTGGCGGCAAGACCGCCGCGCATGCGCATCGTCGTCGGCAGCACCACCACCAGATTGTTCAGGTCGCCACCGGCATTGACGCTGACATTGCCGCCCCCGAGGGCACCCACGCCTTGCTGGAAGGCAGCATAATTGACCCACCAGCTCGATTGTTCAGCCGGCAACATCAACAGCCCATAGCTGCCATCTGGCCGCATGCCATAGACATTACTCTCGTACTCGCTGAAGTAACGCTGTTTGTTCAAGGTCCCCTGCCGGTTCAGCCACTCCGTGAAGCGCTGCCCGGCAGGCTGCGCCGTAATACTGCCCTGCGCGCCGATATCGAGATTGCCGCCTTCGATACCGTAGGCTGCACCCGCATTCGCCGTCGTGAAGTCGCCCCACGTCGTCATGTCCTTGCGACCTGCCGTATAGATCACGGATTCCTTGTGCGCCAGCGTCACATCCCTGCCTGCCCGCACTTCCAGGTCACCGCTACCGGTGCGTATCAGTTTCCCCGCGCCATTGTCGATCGCGGCATCCGGATTGCTGTCGGCAGTACCGATGATGATGCTGCCGCTCCCAACGCCTTGTGCTGCCAGCGGTTTGACTGCCAGGGTATTGGCGGAGTCCAGGTCGGCACCTGCGACGAGGCGCAGATTCCACGAAGCACCTTCCTGCAATGTGCCGCTACGGTCGGCATGGTCGAATCCATCACTCAAATGACCTTGGACGCTCAGGTTGCCGCCTGCCCGCAAGGTCAGCGAGCCCTGGCGCGCGGTCGCAAAGTCGTCATGCAAATTCCAGTCGCCGTTCATGCTCAGGTCGCCCGCACTTTCGATGACAATGCCGGAGGCGATGGCAACATGGCTGCCGAGCCGGCTTGCGATGGCAGGCGCGGCAGCGTTGAAGCGGGCAGCATCGGCGACTGCGGCCGCCTTGACGGAATCGACCGTGCTGCCGTCGTAGTCGGCCACGTTGTAGGTGGCGACGCCTTCGAGGACCGCGGAACGGGCGCCGACGATGCTGGTGTTCAGTGACGTGGCGTTGAGATCATTGTGGGCGGCATTCTGTTGCGCACGCAACCTGACTTTGCCGCCTTCGTTACCGGCAACATCGATGCTGCCGCCTTGCAAGTTCAGCTGGCCGCCCGTCGCTTCGACGGTGACGCGGCCACTGCCGAATTCACCGGTGGCGCCTGCCAGCAATTGCGCGCCGTGGTGCAGCGTCACGCCGTCACCGCCGGTGATGCGAATCGCGCCGCCATATGCCGCCCGGGCGTCAATGGTGCCGCTGACGCTGATACTGCCTTGATCGGCGCTGAGGCCGAAGTTTTCCACCGTGGTCGTGCCATCGAGCCGGATGTCGCCCTGGCGGATGCGGAACTGGCGTGAACGATTCATGCCTGCCTCATTGAGGCGTTGGCTGAAACCGGCGAAATCGCTCAATTCAGCAATATCGAGCGAGAAAGAACCCGCTTTGCCAGCATTGCCGCCGCTACCGCCTGCCTGGGCGCGTATGCTGCCATCGAGCACAACGGTGCCGCCATTGGCCGCGGCGATATGCAGGGCGCCCGCATTGCCGCCAAGCTTGTGCGCCGCCAGATTCAGATTGCTGCCGCGCTTGAGCCGTACATCGCCGCCCACCGCCGACAGCTTGATGTTGCCGGCATCGGCATATTCGGCCACGTCGAAGAATTGCTTGGCATAGCCGCCGACATCGACTTGTGCGGCATCGGCAAGAATCAGATCACCGTTGGTGGCCGTCATGTCGATACTGCCGCCAAGCGCAACGGCGCGACCGCCGAACAGGACGCTGGCGCCGGACAGGCTCAGGCGCGAGCCCAGGCTGTCCTGCAGATGCTGTTGTGCCGGATTGCCCCCGGCCGTTGCCAGCACCTGCAATGCGCCGCCCGTGCTGATGCTTTGCGCCGCACCGTCGCGGCCGGTCAGCAGAGGCGTGTTCAAGGTCAGGGCGATGGCGCCGGTATCGATGCCGCCCTTCGCCGCACCGACGATCTGCTCGCGGCCACCCAGGGTAATGGCATTGAATCCGGCAAAGCTCTTCTGGCCTGCGCCAAGGATCAGGGTGCCGGCGTCGAGTTTCAGTGTGCCGCCGCCATTGCCGGTCGCGACCAGATTGGCGCCACTGTTCTCCAGCGCGATGGCGTCGCCCTTGACGGTGATGTCGCCGCCGTGACCGGCAAACGCCGCGCCATCGAATGTCAGCGTAGCGAGGCCTGCCGCGCCGAGGTCGAGCGATTGATGGAAATCAAAGCTGGAGTAGCTGCGAAAGGTCAGGTGCCTGGAATTGCTCAGTTGTGCCAGGGCTGCGGTGTCGAGCACCAGGCCGCTGCCGCCGCCAAAACCGATGCGGCCGGCCGCGACCGACAGATGGGTGCCGGCGATGCGGGCGGAGGCGGCAAGATCGGTTTCACGCGTGGCGTCAAGCAGCAAGGCGCCGCCGCCATTGAGTACCGCACCGGCACCGACAGTGAGCAGACCGCCCCGCGTGGTATCGACGTTCTGGCGCATCACTTTGATCGCCTCGCCATTGGCGACGCGGACCAGTGCGCCCCAGTCCTTGGCCGGCGCGGTCAGCACGTCATCCTTGGCATCCTTCGCATCGACCACCCCATCGTAGTTGTCGTCGAGATTGCCGTCCGGGTCCGTATACACCGCGGCTTGCATGGGCTTGACGATGAGATTGCCACTGCTGCTGGCGCCGCCTTTGGCACTGACGACACTGCCAGCATCAATGGCGACCTGCTCGCTGGCGGCCAGGATGATTTCCGGGCCATGCAGTTCCGAACCGGCGCCATTGCGCACGACGATATTGCTGGCGGTGACATTGACCTGCGTGCCCAGCAGATCACCTGTGCGCGTGCCGCCTATGAGCAAGCTGCCGGCGCCGAAATTCGACAGGCCTGCTGCGTCGATGACGAGGTAGCCTTCCGCCTGCAGCGTGCCGGCATCCTGCCCGGCCCCCACGATGGCGATCTTCTTGCCGGCGATATCGACCAGGCCGCCCCGTCCGCCCTTGTCCGCCTGCGACAGCAAGCTGCCATTGAGCGTCAGGCGATTGCTGGCATCAAAGACCACGCCGCCGCCGTCGCGCGCCAGACGCGGCGTGACGATGTCCTGGCCAGTCAGGCGGTATTGCGTGAGCTTGAACGCGTCCGAGGCAAAGAAATTATTGGCAAAGGCCTCGTTGTATTCGGTGTATTTGCGCAGCGTGCTGCCGGACATGACGCGCCATGCCGATGCTTGCGTGTCCTCGCTGCCGCCATACACATTGCCGCTCTTGCCTTGCATGATGAGGTGCCCCTCCGGCGTGGCAAAGCCCGGCGCGACCGGGCCGGCCCATGCATGGCCTGTCGACTGCACCGCAAAAGCGCCCGGCAGCAAGGCGTAACGCGCCGGCAGCAAGGCGTACCAGCCGGCTGCCAGGCCGGGACCACCGGCGAGCCAGATACGGTTGCCCGATGCTACGCCGGCAACAGGTGCGGTTACCGGCTGGCCCGGCATCACGGCGTACATGCCGGGCATGTTGAGGATATCGTGGGAACCACCTGGGCCGGGAACGAACTCCCATGCATACAGATCGCCACCACCGCGAATGTCGACCACCGCACCCTGGGCCAGGTTGATGTTCGGTGAAGCCATGCTGATGCGCTTCTCGGGCGGCGATGTGAGCGAACCGGTGGCCGGATTGCTGCCATCGGCCGGCTTGGTGGGATCCTGCCAGTGCTCGTTGTTGGACAAGGTGCCATACGGCACCATCAGCCCGGCACCGGAGACGGAGGTGATGCTGCCGGCACCGAGTGTCAGTTGATTGCTGGCGATCAATTCGATCTGGCCGAAGGGGGCGCGCAAGACCCCATTCTGTTCAATGACGGGCGCTTCCAGTCGCAATGTGCCTCCCGCCGACAATGGCAGGCCCGATGCGGTGCCCAGGCGCTCCACGGCAATCGCTACACCGGACAGAATTTTGCCATTCACCGCCATGGATGGATAGATCTGTCCCGCGGCGATGCTCAGCGCGCCATCGACGTCCAGCACGGCAGTGCTGGCACTGGCATCGATCGGGGCGCTCGCGGCGCTGAAACGCAACTCCGGTGCATGCAATGCCGTCTGGGCAAAGCCACGAATACTGACGGGCCCGACGATGCCAGCGGCGCCGCTCTGGCCACCGACGACATCGATGACGTCCGCGTTCAATGTCAGGCTGCCGGTGCGCCGTGCGCTTGCGGCCGGCGCGGCGACGGCGGAGGTCTGTTTGAGTCCCAGATACGCCGCTGTCAGGCTGGCATGGCCCGACTCCCCGACTGCATGACGCAGCGTGCCGTCGACCGTAATGCTCGTGGCGGCGGCAAGCTGCACGTCCCCCAATTCCACCGCGCCGGCGGAGGCCAGTCCGAGATTGGCAAAGCCGCCCCGGGAAAACGATGCCGGCCGCAGCACCATGAGTGAATTGACCGGCGTCAAGGACCGCAAATCCAGGCCGACATAATCGCGGAACAAGTCCAGCACGGTATCATTCATGCCAAATGCCGCGTAATCAATGGCAGTGCCCGGCCCTCCGCCCGCCGCGCCAGTGGCAGTCACGGCAAGGGCAAGCCTGGATGCCGAGCCTAAATGTTCGTACAGTTCCTTGCTGATGACCAGGGGAGGCAAACTCGGGTCCACCATCGTGGCAAAATCGAAGCCGATGATTTTATCGGCGCTACATAAACCGGCGGCCATGCAAAAATAGCCACGTACGCGCTCCGCCAGATTGGCGCCAGTCACCGCAGTCGCATGCGCAATCGCCAGGGTGCCGCCCTGGGCGCCAGCGCCACCGGCCTGGCCTGCCAGCGTGCCGGCCATCAGCCCTGCGCCACGCACGCGTATCGAACCTCCGTCACTTGCCAGCCCGCGTTTGGCATACCCCAGCTGTCCCAGCGCATTGCCTGCCTCGGCCTGCTCGATCTCCCCATGGGCGCCCGACACGTCAAGCAGCGAACCGGCTGCCAGTGTCACCTCGGCGCCGCGGATATCGATCACGCCGCCGGCCTTGACCTCGCCCTGCAAATGCCCGGACTTGTCCGTATGAATCGATGCCACGCCACGCGCCAGCAATTGTGCATCCGCGCCCACTGCGACGCTGGCGCCACTGAGTTCGATGCTGCCCGCCGGGGCTTCCAGGCGGCCCAGTACCTCCAGCGCACCGCTGACGCCACCGGCACCGAGCTGCAACCGTCCAGCGGTATCGGCAATGATCGCCGCGTCCTTGCCCACGCGGATGGTGCCGTTTTCCGTCGACAACGCCAGGCCGCCCGGCTTGCGCCGCAGCCGCTCTTCCTGTCGCAGCACCGTGACCGGCGCCACCTCGGCCAAGCTGCGGCCGGTCGCGACATCGCGGTAGGCGAACGAAGTCAAGTCGATGCCGGCGGCCTGCTGCGCCACCGTCACGCCGTCCGGCACCGCAATATTGCCGGAGCCGCGCGTAGTGACAGAGACATTGCCGAAACCGCGCTCAGCATACAGGCTGGCAGGCAGCAGCACGGCCGTCGGCTCGGCCGCCGCTCCGCCCAGTTGCACCGAGGAAGCCGTTTCGATGAACAGGCTGCCGGATGAACCGGCTGCATATGCACGCAAATTCAGTGCCGCCAGGTCCATCTCCGGCGTCACGCCGGCCAGGGTGACGGAGCCGGCATTTCCCACGCGCAAAGTCGGCAAGCCATGCTTGCCAGCGTCTGCACGGCCGCCGCCGGAGACATCGAGTAGCGCATCGCCTTTCGCCGTCATTTTGCCGACATTGAGCCGGATGGCGCCGCCATTCATGGCCCATGGACCTGCCGGCATGCCGTCCCGCCACGCATTGATCCATTGCCCGGACACATCCAGTGCGCCCTGGGCACCGATATCCAGTTGTCCGTTGACGGAATCGAGGACGATGGAGCCGTTGGCGGAACGGATCATGCCGTTGATGCGGATATTGCCGGTCGACCCATCGGCACCGGAAACATACAGCGCGGTGCCGGGCATGAATGCCAGATTGGCACCGCTCGCCACTTCAAAGTCGCCGCGAATGATGTTGAAATTGAGCTGCCCCAAGCCAGAATTGCTCAACATGCCGTCGGCGAGCAAGGTCAGTTTTTTTGATTGCGGCCTGGCCGGATCGACGGGAAGATAGAAGTCCGAACCGAGCACCGTCGTGGCGTTGAATGCACTGCCGAGGCGTTGCGGATCATGGCTGACGATGATGGTGCCCGGCGACCAGGGGCGGTCGTCGACAGTGCCGCCGCCCAATTCCAGCTTGCCGCCCGTGTTGCCGCCAGGTGCCTGTCCCTGGCGCTCGCCCACCACCACGCCACCCCACACATCGCCTTCGAGCACCATGGCATCGCCGGCAAAGATCTGTACCTCGCCGGCCTTGCGCCCTTCCGTATAGCCGGCTTCCAGCCGGTTGCCACCAATCAAGGGATTCCGCCAGGTCTCCGCCTTCCCCCAGCGCGCGCTCTTGCGCGTGAAATTGCCGGCGATACCTACGTAGTCGATATCGGGCATGGCTTGATCCATCGCATACAGACGGCCGTCGGCTCCCTGGAGCCTGGTGGCGGTGTTGACGCCGTCGGTATAGCGGATCGAGCCACCCGCTACGTCGATCATCGAACCGCCGCGCGTAATGACGGCGCCACCTGCACGTAACATGACTTTTCCGGCATCCGCCGACAGTTCATTCAGATCGGTCTTGCCGACACCCACCCAGCCTGCCATGTCGCCCAGCGGCGTGCCTACCCATGCGCCGGGCAGGTACACCAATTGCCCACTCGCATCCTTTTTCTGGACCCACTTCACGCCGGCCATCGGCGCATGGTCGAACACGCCATGCGCGCGGCGGTCGACAATCACTTTTTTACCGCGTAACCAGGAGTCCAGCAACAGTGGCGAATCACGCAATTCATTGGTCCGCAACTCCGCTTCGATGAAGTTGCGCGACATCGCCACCAGCATGTCTTGCAAACCAGCCACGCTCAGGTAGGCATCGCCGTCGAGATAGATACGACTGGCGTCGCCCACACTCCCTTTGCGCCAGGCCTGCTGGGTAAAGATCGGATTGACGGCCGATTCCATGTTGATCGTGCCGGCAGGAACAACGACGCCTGCCTGCGATTTGAGGTCGATCAATTGACCGTACATGCCAACCCAGCCTGGCTGGTAGCGCGTGGCAAGGGCCGACGTTTCGATTTCACTCTTGTCCGATGTGTCCGGCAAAATCTGGGTCACACTGCCGCGGCCCAGCGTCAACGTGCCGGCCGACCAGTTGTACAGATCGTCAATGCCGTCGGCATACATATGCGTGCCCAGGCCCCAGGCGCGCAACAGGATGGAACCATTGCGGTTGTTCAAGGCGGTGGTCGACATCAGCACACCGTCCTGGCGCACGTCTTGCGCTTGCAGCGTAACGTTGCCGCGATCGGCCCGCACCGTGCCGGTATTGCTCACCTCATAGCCGACCGCCTTGGCGCGCGCGGCCATTTCAGGCAAGACAACGTCGCGGAGACCTGCGACGTAATTGAAATCCGCGTACGCGGTTCCCAAGCCCAGCGCAGCCTGCATCTGTCCACCAGTAAATACCCAGCCAGGGACCGCCGATACGGCGACATCGAGGCCGCGCACGGCATTCGGGTCCAGTGTCGATGGGGTCTTCAGATACACGTTTTCGCCGGCTGCCAGGATGACCTGGCCATCGGGCGCCGAGATATAACCGGCATTGCTGACCTTGGGCGCGAACAGCATGACCTTGCTGCCATTATCGACTTCAATGCGCGCCCCCGCCTCCACCCTGACCTCTCCAGGCGCCGTGCCGGGGTCGAACCGGTCCACCAGGCCCAGCTTGTCCGGAACGACGCCGTTACCGGCAACATAGCCTGACGCGCCGTATATCGATGGTTTCTGCGTGGTAAATTCTCCGAACTGGGGAACCGGGAAATCATTGCCCTGATTGGCCAGGGTCTGCGCATTGTTGATACCCAGCTTGAATTGCTGGTCGCTCAGGCGCAGCGTACTGGCCACCAGGGTGCGCGTATTCACCTGGCTATTGCCGTTAAAGATGATGCCGTTGCGGTTGATGATGTACACCGAACCGTCGGCCTTGATCTGCCCCGCTATCTCGCTGGGCCTGCCGTTGGGATCGTTGATACGGTTCAGGGCGATCCAATTGTTGCTGCCGTCCGCCTTGCTGCCGCCCTTCTGGTTGAAATTGACGATGGTATTTTTGCCGACATTGAAGGTTTCCCAGTTCAGGATCGCTTTGTCGTCCGTCTGCCTGATCTCGACGACAGTCTTGCCGCCCGTTGCAGTCTGCGTCGGAGCGTTTGCATTGAGCCAGCCTGCCGTGAGACTGTTGCTGTCGACCTTCAGGCCACCTTCCGCCAATCCATCCGGCCTGGCGCCGGCGCTGGCGGCGGCAAGACGCGCCGCTGCTTGCAGCGCCTGTTGCGCGGCGACATTGCGTGCTGCCAAGGTAAGATTGGCGAACGCACGTTGCTGTTGCTGCTGCGTGCCCTGTTGCTGCGGCGCGGCGCCGTTCAGGGACATGACCGCCATGCCATTCGGCAATTTTCCCGTGGCCTCCGCGACGCTGCGTATCGCCCCTTTCTGCGCCATCCAGGCCGCACTGAAGGCTTGCTGCGCATACGCGTTGCTCATGGCGCCGCCCGTCGCCAGCATCAAGGTGATGGCTCGCGCCAAAGGCTTGATGCGCCACGCCAGTTTTTCGGTGCGATCTCGACGTTGCGACAAAGCTGGGAGCATCGGTGCAAAACAAATGGACGGCATGGGAGTTCTTTCAGTGATGGATCGTGATGGAAAGATGATTGCGGAAGAAAAATTTTCGACCGCTCTTGCATCTAGACGAATACCAATACGGAAAGCTGTACACCAATTTTGAGGGCGGCGCGATAGCCGCCTCCCGTCGCTATCCTGCCCTACTTGAGAATGACGACACCGCCCGGCAAGGACGTGGCGTCCAGGCTGAACAGACGTTGAATTTGTGCGACGGCCTTGTCCAGGTGGCGAATATTGAAACGCCCATCGACCGGACGATCACGCATCTTTTTTGCCAGCAACACGACACGCCCCGGACGATAGCGGTTGATTTCCGCCACCACCCGGGAAAGCGCCGTTTGTTGAAAACTCAGCACGCCATCACGCCAGGCCGAGGCATCGGCCAGACTGACCTGCTGTACTGCTCCGATGGCATTTTTGTCATAGACCACCTGCTGCGCCGCCACGAGCATGATGCTTCTGCCTGCCGCCTCGACATTGACGGAACCGGCGACACAGGTCACGCACACTTCCTCATCGAGATAGCGCACTTCGAAGCGCGCATCACGGCCCGCCGTGCGGCCACCTGCGGCAGCGACCGTAAAATCGCGCTCGCGCCGCGTGACATCGACCGCAACCTCGCCGCCCATGACATCAATACCGACTGTGTCGCCGCCTGCCACCCGCAATGCAATACTGCTGCGCGTATTCATCTCGACCTGAACACCATCGGCAAGTGCCAGGCCACGTTGCTCACCGGTCGCCGTACGGTAATCCGACTGCCAGGCATCCGCAGCGGAGGGCCACAAATCGAGCGGGGGACGAAGCACTGCCACACCGGCGACGGCCACGGCGGCCACCGCGCCGCCGAGGAAGGCACGGCGTGACATGGGAACAATTTTCTTGCTGTGCACGGACGTGCGCAATTGCGCCAGCTGCGCATCGTGCATGCCCGCCAGCGTCGCGGCCGGCAACAAGTCATGCCACATGCGCTGGGCATTCCTGAATGCCTGCGCATGTCGCTCGCTGAGCGCGCACCAGCGCACCAGCGCTTGCGCATCGGCGGCCCGCGCATTGCCGGACTTGAGTAGCCGCAACCATGCGTGCGCACGCAACTCCAGCGCATCGGGACGACGGCCGGCACCGGGCGTCTCGTCACGCACTGGGAATTGCTCCGGCAGATAAGTCAAGCGGCATGGGGGGCTCGAAAAGGGGACCGTCTACCGATAAGACGTCTTTCAAGGACAAAAACTGCACTGTATTTTTCATATTCATTGCATCTGTTCAATAACATACTCATGTGCGCGCTTCAGTTCGCGATCCACCAGGCTCAATGAAACACCGAGACGGTCTGCCACCTCCTGCCTTGGCATTTCGTCCACGCGTATCAGAATCAGGATATGGCGCCGGCGTAGCGGCATTTTCTGGATTACCAGTGCCAGGCGTTCCGCTTCCGAACGGGCCTCGGCGGTTTGCGCCGGGCCCGGCATCGGATCGGCCAGTGTATTCAAGACCTGATCCACTTCATCGCCGCTCAGAAAACGTTTTTCGGCGCGAAGGCGATCCAGCGCAGAATTGGTTGCCATGCGCATCAGGTAGCTCAATGGATACTGTACCGGCGCGTGGGATTCTTTGCCACTTTCCAGACGCAACCAGGTGTCCTGCAAGGCATCGCCGGCCAGGTCGGCACTGCCGAGATGTAGAGTGAGGCGTCGCTTCAAGTCATCGTAGCGGCGCGCCAGGAACTCGCGCAGTGGAAGGAAGTCGGATTTGTTCATCGTTTTCTGACTTTAATGAACAGCGCAGGCGCGGGCAGCCGTCAATGCCTGCGGCAGGATCAGCATGAAAAACGGCTTTGACAGATCAGCAGGTCCATAGCCGACATCGACACGCTGCAAGGCCGCGAGGATAGCCTTGTCGCGCGCGCTATCGCCGGTAGAATCGAGCAACAGCGGTCGCAAGATCCGCCCCCTGGCATCCAGATGAAAGCGCAAGGCGATCCTGTAGCCGCCGCCCGCAGTCAAAGGATCGCGGCAAAATATTTCCCTTACCTGCGTCTGCAATGGCCCGTCATAACTCACGTCGCGTTCGGCGGCGACAGACGATGGCGCCGTCGCAGGCTCCAGGACGAAGGCATCCATGGCGGTAAAGTAGGCTGCCAGCCCGGTACCTTCCAGCATCATGGCCAACGCCGCCCTCGGTGTGTAAGTTCCCGACACCAGAGCCGATATGCGTCCTGAAGTCGATGCCGAACCGTACAAGCCAGAAAAACCCGTCTGATTGCCAAACGTCGTCAATGCGGATTGCAGCGGTTGCGCCGGAATGTCAAACACCCGGCTCTCATGGGCGAGGCGCTGCAGCGGCTGCGCCGTACTTGCACCGGCATGCGGCTGGCGCAAGGAGTGCGATTGCCCGGCAGCATCCAGCGTCAGCAGTGACATGCCGGCCACCAATGCAGACATGGCGATGGGCACGACCGTTCTTGCCATAACAATTTAAGTGAGGTGTACATGCATGGGATGTGGAATCGGAGCGGGCGCCGAATTGTCAGTCTTGCCATGTTATCGAAGAAATATGACGTTGCCATGACAAACCGGCGGGAAAACCCAATGCAGGCCGGATACGGATGCCGGGCATGGAAAGGTCAGCGATGGCGGCCGGACGCGACGCCTGTCCTGATTCAGGCTGTCGCGCCCTCAATACCTGTCAATCCGATTGGGGGGATGCCAGCGCTGCGGCGGCCGGCGTTTCTGTCTGACGCGCATCGAAGCGGCCCTGGTACAGCTGGTCGCCATATTGCTGGGCGATTTGTTCCAGCTTGACTCTGCTTTGCGCGGCGAACGGCTGGCGCGCTTGCATGACGCCCAGCACGTCCAGGCCTTCATACGCTTGCAGGATTTCCTGTCCGGCCGCATACAGCTGGGCATTCTTGCTCTCGCAGCGCGCCAGGGCGCCGCGCTGCGCCGTCACTTCGCCGTCGAGGCGCGCGCGCTCCGCTTCGATCTGCTTGCCCGTGGCGGCCAGCTGTTCGCTGGCCTGGCGGTACTGCGCCAGGTTGGCGGTGGCCTCTTGCGCGGCGGCGGCGCCGCGCTGCTGCTCGGCTGCCAGTTCTTCCCGCTGCGCGCGCTCTTGCGCCAGCTGCGACTGGCTGCGGGCCAGCTCCTTTTTCAAGCCATCGCTGGCGGGCGCAGCGGCAGCAACGGGCGCGGCCTTGGCGGCAGACCCGCCCTTGGC
>NZ_JAPUBT010000006.1 GCF_030397665.1 Janthinobacterium sp. SUN073
GCGTAGCGCCTATTTCATTATTTCTTGTGAACATTTGATATTTTAAGTTAGACGCCAATCCGAAGATTGACGCTGCACTTACATCAAATGCCCACACTTATCGACTGTTAATTGTTAAAGAACGGTATTCGGTACTGCTTTCGCGCTATCGACAAAGCGTTGTGTTTGTCAGCTGCGAAGAAGAAAGAGTATGAAGCTTTTTCAGAATTTCGTCAACCTTCTTTTTTACCCGCCTCACTCAGCATTTGCATGCATCGTTCAGCGAGGGGGCGAATTATAGCCCTGCCCCGCACGCCCCGCAAGGGCTATTTTTCCACCCTCACCGCCCAGCAAGCATTGTCTTCACTTCAAGCGCCTTTTTGTGCAGCCTGTCGCAATCGGCTGGCGTAGTTCGTGGTCTTTAGGCACAGTGGCAATATCAGACTCTGACGCTACTCAACAAGGGGTTAAACTTGCCCGCTGCGTCGATTAACTCTTGTACTTGAAAGTGCCCCCATGCTTCCGATTTCCAGCCTGCCCCAATTGTTGAAAACCATCCTCGCTTGGGTGCAACGGGCATTCGACGCGACGACAACCTGGGTTACCCAACTGTCTTGGTGGAAATTTTTCCTGTTCGCGGCGCTGGCCCTGATCGCCGGCTCCATTTTGCAAGATGAGCTGTTCTCGTCCAGCCCGGACGAAGAAGTGGTCATCAAGTCGCATAAACGCAGCAGCAAGGGCACGGGCGAAACCAATATCCTGATCGACGATACCGGCATCCATTTCAATCCCCGCAACAGCAAGAACCGGCGCAGCAGCGCGGCCGATGCAGCCAGCGATCCAGCCGATGCCGCCGAGGCGGACGTCCAAGCCAGTGCCGTACCGCCTGAGCCGCCTCAACCACCGGCCGCTCCAGCCAAACCCAGCTATCCCGTGACCACCAATGCTTCGGGGGAAGAAGTCCATATTGAATTGCCACCACAAATCGGCGAAGAGCTGTCGAATGCCATCGAAGAAGCGGTCGATGATGCTGCGGAGCAAAAAGTGTCGCGCTACCACCAGCAAGCGTCGACCTGGTTCAAGAGTTTTGTGTCTTTGCTGGTGTTGGCCCTGTTCGCCATGAAAGCCCTGGTTGGCGGCAAAAAACGTGCCGAAGCGGAAACTGTCACGGCGAATGAGGCAGCCGAACGGGAATCCATGCAGCGCCAGCTCAGCGAAGCGAAGATGCAGATGATGCAGGCGCAAGTCGAGCCGCACTTCCTGTTCAACACACTCGCCTCCGTCGAACACCTGATCCAGGTCGACCCGCCGCGCGCTGCCAAGATGCAGCGCAGCCTGATCCAGTATCTGCGCGCCGTGCTGCCGCAAATGCGCGACAACGCCCTGATTACCAACCTGGGCCGCGAAGCGGACATGGTGCAAGCGTACTTGAACCTGCTGAAAATGCGCATGGAAGAACGCCTGACCGTCGATTTCCAGATTCCAGATGGCCTGCGCAGCGCCGCGTTCCCGCCCATGATGCTGCAATCGATGGTGGAAAATGCCATCAAGCATGGCCTGGAAGTCAAGCCGGAAGGCGGCACCCTGCGCATCGTGGCGGAAGTGGCGCACAGCAAGCTGCGCGTTATCGTCACCGATGACGGCCTGGGCTTTGGCGTGGTGCCCAGCGATGGCACGGGACTGGGTTTGCCCACCATCCGCGAACGCCTGAAGCTGCTGCATGGCGACCAGGGCAGCCTGACCATCACGCCCAACCAGCCCAGCGGTGTATGCGCCGTGATCGAAGTGCCATATCAGCTGTCTAAATAAGACAGTTGATAAAAACGCTAAATCATTGAATAATCAATCTTCGCCTGTTCACACTTGAGACCTATGCCTACCGCTATTATTGCCGACGACGAAAGACTGATGCGCGACCAGCTGCGCCTGCGCCTGGGCCAGGCCTGGCCCGAACTGGAAATCATCGGCGAAGCCAAGAATGGCGACGAAGCGATCGAACTGGTGGAGCAACTCAGGCCCGACTTTGCCTTCCTCGATATCCGCATGCCGGGCAAGACGGGCATGGAGGCGGCGCAAGTAATTGGCAGCAAGACGCATATCGTCTTTGTCACGGCCTACGACACCCACGCCGTCGAAGCCTTCGAGCGGGGCGCCGTCGATTATGTGCTCAAGCCGCCCGAGCATGAGCGCTTGCTGGTGACGGTGGAGCGCCTGAAAACGCACTTGAACAAGCCTGCGCTGGACGTCAACAGCAGCGTGACGGCCATGCTGTCGCAGCTGGCGGAAAAAATCACGGCCAAACCCACCTATTTGCAATGGATACAGGCCAGCATCGGCCAGGACTTGCGCATGATCCCGGTGGAAGAGATTTTATTTTTCCGTTCGGACGAGAAATACACCTGCGTGCAAACCGCCAAGTACGAGGCGCTGATCCGCAAGCCCGTGCGCGATCTGGCCGAAGAGCTCGATCCTGCACTGTTCTGGCAAATCCACCGTGCTACCCTGGTCAACGTGAATGCCATCGAAGGCGTGACGCGCGACATCCGCGGCCGCCACCTGGTACTCATCAAAGGCAAATCCGACAAGCTCGAAGTGAGCCGCAGCTTCTTGCACCTGTTCAAGCAAATGTAAGTCGCGCGCCGCCGCCCGGCCCATGCCGGCGCGGCGCCTTGATCTCTTCCACCCCCCTTCCTGCGCCACATCAAGCCGCGCCGCCCCAGCAGGCATAGGCTACATGAAGTCCAACGCTCCATCGCTGTCTTGCCTGCCTTCGTACACGTTCGCAAGGAGAAGCCCATGCCCGACCGAGGCAGTCCCACACTGCTGCGCATCCTGCCGCTGGGCATGGCGGCGGCGCTATTGCTGTGCTTGTTTCCTCCGCTGAAAGCCCGCCGGCAAAGACAGGCGCGCGGGCAAGCCATCATCGACAGCGCCAGCGACGCCATCATCAGCATCGATAGCGGGCAATTCATCCTGCTTGCGAACGCGGCGGCAGCCAGATTGTTCGACGACACGCCGGACGGCATGCGCGGCAGGCACCTCGGCCACTACATCCTGCGCGACTTGCGCAGCCTGGGCAGGCACGAGGGCGATCCGCCGTTTGGCGACATCAGTCAGGAGCTGCGCCTGACGGGCCGGCGCGCCACCGACTACACCCTGACGGGACGGCGCAGCGATGGCGCCATGTTTCCCCTCGAAGGCTCGCTCTCGGCCATGCAAGAAGACGGCCACAGCGTATTTACCATCATCGTGCGCGATATCAGCGCGCGCCAGCAGATGCATGCACAGCTGGCCCGCTCCTTTTCACAATTGCGTGAATTGTCGAGCGCGCTACAATCCATCCGCGAAGAGGAACGCAAGCATATCGCGCGCGAACTGCATGACGACCTGGGGCAATTGCTGGCCACCCTGCGTGGCGACCTGACCCTGGTGCGCCAGCACTCGGACACCACCGGCCCCCTGCAAGCGTTGCTGCAGAGCATGGACGGCTTGCTGGTGACGGCCATCACTTCGCTGCGGCGCATCGCCAGCAACCTGCGTCCGCGCGCGCTCGATGAAGGAGGCTTGTATTTCGCGCTGCAAAAATTGCGCCACGACTTCCTGTTGCGCCGCGCCATCCATTTTGACTTGCTGGCCGACGAGGCCGACCTCGTGCTCGACGACGCGCGCAGCACGGCCATCTACCGCATCGTGCAAGAAGCGCTGACGAATATCGCGCGCCATGCCGAGGCAAGCCACATCACCATCGCCCTGCACCGCATCGATTCCTCGCTGGCGATCACCATTCAGGATGACGGCCGCGGCATTGCCGAACATGACCTGGAAAAAGCCACGGCCCTGGGACTGCTGGGTATGCGCGAACGGGTGTGGGGCTTGAACGGCAGCATTCATATCGGCGCCGATAACGAACTGGGCGGCACACGCATCGAAATCTCGCTGCCCATGCAGGCGGAAGTGATGGAAACAGCCACGTCATAACGAAAAAAGGCGCCCGCAGGCGCCTTTGTCATCCATCACATCAACGGATGCTTAGAATTTGTGTGCGATACCAACTTGGTACGAAGTCAGCGACTTGACGCGCTCGCGGCCAGCGTAAGCGTACACGTCGGTACGCTTCGACAGGTGGTAGTCGTAGCCGACGCCGAATTCCTTGATGGTGTCCTGATCCTTGACCTTGTTGTTGCTTTGCTCTTGCTTGCCATACGACACTTTGGCATCGCCGCCGCCAACCGTGTAGTTCAGGCCGATCAGGTAGGACTTGAATTCGCCGTTGGCAGCCACCTTGGTGTCGCCTTTCGAGTAGGCGGCCGTGATCTTGGCTGGGCCGAATTTATAGCCGCCACCGATGGACCACAGGTCAGGCTTGGCGGCCGTCGCCGTTGCTTGCACGGCTTTTTCGTAGCCGGCGTGCAAGCTGATCGGGCCATTGTCGTAGGTTGCCAGGCCGATGACGCCTGCGTCAGCGCTGTTGACTTCGCTCAGCACGTATTGCAGGCTGCCCACGAAACCTTCAAAGCTCGGGCTGTTGTAGGTCACAGCGTTGTTCACGCGCGACGAGCCGACGCCCGAACGCAGCAGGGTTTCATTGTTCTTGCCAACCACGCCGTAGGTGTTGAATGGGTCGACGCGGGCGATGGTGCCATCGACCAGATTCTTGGTGCGGCCCAGGATGGCAGTACCGAAAGCGCCTTTCAAGCCCACATACGCTTGACGGTCGAACAACACGCCCTTTTGCGCGCCGGTGTCGGCCAGGAATTCACTTTCCAGGTTGAAAATTGCGGACAGGCCGCCACCCAGATCTTCCGTACCCTTGAAACCGAGGCGCGACGCATTGTTTTCGCGTTGTACCGTCGGCTGGCCAGTGGTCTTGGCAATACCGAGGTCAACCAGGCCATACACGGTGACGTTCGATTGTGCTTGCGCCGTCGCTGCTGCGAAGGTGCCGATGATCAATGCTGCCAGAGTAATTTTTTTCACTTGAGATTCTCTACATTAGGTTGGACAAGTTGAGCTGCTGCTGAGCTGCTTAGCTGCTGAACCGAATCATGCCCACGAAATACTTCAACAATATGACATCGACAAGTTGTTGCTTTTTAGCACAACGCCGTGTCACATAAAAACAACAGGCGAAAAAAAACCGCCCGCAGGCGGTTTATCTTGTCGTGCCGGCCTTACTTCAGGCGGCAGCTCAGCAGCCAGTAGTATTCCAGGCGCTTCATGCGGATTTCACGGGCCGAGTGGGCAAACTTCTTGCGCAGATGACTATCCGACGGGAAATTCTTCAGCACTTCATAGCGCTCGCCCGCATCCGTCGTGCGGAACTGGTGGGTATTGCCCAGCAAGTCAGTGCGCGCGATGACCGTGCTGCTGCCATCGACATAGGAATTGTCAATCAGCACCAGCAGGATATCCTTGCCCAGCTTGTTGCGCAATTGCTTCAGGTATTTGTCCTGGTCTTCGCGCTTGACGTGCGACCACCAGAAACCGGCAAACACGGCCGTGAACTTGCCCAGCAGATCATCGGGCAAGTTGAATGCGTCGAGCTTGGCGAAGGTGACGTTGTCGGGCAAGCCGCGGGCCTGGGCCAGCGCCAGCATTTCATCGTTGATATCGGTGGCCAGTACGGACTCGGCCGACTCGGCGACCACGTCCGTCCAGTAGCCGGTACCACAGGCCAGTTCCAGCACGGTGTGGCCTTCCAGCACGTCGGCAACCTTGTCGCGCAACACTTCCAGGTCTTCCTGGCGTTCGGGCTTGTCATAGACGCGCTCGTATTGCTGCGCGATGGTGGCGTAATATTTGGCAAGCTGATCGGTAATCATTGTTTCTTCTCTTCTTAAATAATCTTGGCCAGGCACATCGCCCGGCCGACTTCATGCATTGTTATAGTTCGTAGTGCTCTTTATCTCCGCTCATCGCCTGCTCAATGAGCTTGCGGTTCAGGGTCGGCGTCAGCAACTCGATAAAGGTATAAATATAGCTGCGCAAATACGCGCCCTGCTTGACGGCCACGCGCGACACATTCATGCCGAACAGGTGGCCGACAGGGATGGAGCGCAAGCCTTTGTCGCGTTCGGCATCAAAGGCCATACCCGCTATGATACCAATCCCCATGCCCAACTCGACATAAGTCTTGATGACGTCGGCATCGATGGCTTCCAGCAAGATGTCCGGTTTCAGGCCGCGCAGCACGAAAGCGTGGTCGATCTTGTTGCGTCCGGCAAACGCGCTGTCATAGGTAATCAGGGGGAAAGCGGCGATTTCTTCCAGGGTCACGGACTTCGATTTGAGCAGCGGATGGTCGACCGGCACCACCACCACGTGCTCCCATTGATAGCAGGGCAAGGTAATCAGGCCATCGATGGCGGCGATCGATTCCGTGGCGATGGCAAGATCGGCCTGGTCGCGCTGCACCATCTCGGCGATCTGGCGTGGGTTGCCTTGCAGCAAAGATAAGCGTACCTTGGGGAACTTCAGCATGAAGGCTTGCACCACCTTGGGCAAGGTGTAGCGCGCCTGCGTATGCGTGGTGGCAATGGTAAAGCTGCCGCTGTCCTGCGCCGCGAATTCCTTGCCGATGCGCTTCATGCTGTCGATTTCCTGCATGATCAGCTCGACCGATTCCAGCACCAGGCGGCCCGGCTCCGTCAAGCCGCGGATGCGCTTGCCGTGGCGTGTAAAAATATCCACGCCCAACTCTTCCTCCAGCTCGATGATGGCTTTCGATACGCCCGGTTGCGACGTAAACAAGGCCTTGGCGGCGTCCGTCAGGTTATAGTTCTGACGGACCGCTTCGCGCACGAAGCGCAGTTGATGGAGATTCATTGCTGGTTTACCCTAGATTGCCGTAATTTGCCGAGTTTCCGCCCCACCCATGATTTTGCGTTCATGCATATACGCATATCGCATATAAGCAAATGCGTACTAAGTAGTTTGGAATAAACACTAAGTTTATTACTATTGCGGGTACTTTGGGGGTGCAAGCATGACTTTGTCTTATATAGTCTCAGGATTTGCCGTAGGATTACTCGTAGGAATGACCGGCGTGGGCGGCGGCTCGCTGATGACGCCGCTGTTAACCCTGCTGTTTGGCGTGCCGCCCTCCGTGGCCGTGGGCACCGACCTGGCGTTCGCCTCGATCACCAAGAGCGCCGGCACCCTGACGCACCGCCTGCGTGGCACCATCCGCTGGGATATCGTCAAGCGCCTGTGCATCGGCGCCCTGCCTGCCGCCGTCGTGTCGACCCTGGCGCTGAAATCATTTGGCACCCTGTCGCCGGAAATCGGCCAGATCATCCGTTACTCGATCGCCGGCTCCGTGCTGCTGACCGTGGTCGCGCTGGTTTTCAAGGGCCGCATGCTCACATGGATCAATGCCCACCCTGAAAAACAATTACAAGGAAACAAGCTTGCCGCAGCGACCATCATTTCAGGCGCCGTGCTGGGCACTCTGGTCACGATCTCGTCGATCGGTGCCGGCGCCATCGGCGCCACCTTGCTGGTGATGCTGTATCCACGCATGAGTTCGGCAGAAGTGGCGGGCACCGATATCGCCTACGCCGTGCCCCTGACGGCCATCGCCGCCCTGGGCCACTGGTGGCTCGGTTCCATCCATTGGGAATTGCTGGCCTCGCTGCTGGTCGGCTCCCTGCCCGGCATCACGCTCGGCTCCTGGGTGGCCCGCTCCGTGCCGGAGAAGTTTTTAAGAGTGCTGCTGGCGATGACCTTGACCGGCGTGGCAATAAAGCTAATCTATTAAAGACAAGAGCAGTATCCAGAACATCATCCCAGGCAGTCTTCCAGTACCCCGGCTTTTTTAGGAATTGATATGTACCATTACGATCAGTACGACCACCTCATCATCAAAGAGCGCATCGCCCAGTACCGAGACCAGGTTGCGCGCCGTATCGCCAATGAACTGACGGAAGAGGAATTCATCCCGCTGCGCCTGCAAAACGGCCTGTACATGCAACGTCACGCCTACATGCTGCGCATCGCCGTGCCGTACGGCTTGCTGTCGTCGACGCAGATGCGCATGTTCGCGCACATCGCGCGCAAGTATGACCGCGGCTATGGCCATTTCACCACGCGCCAGAACATCCAGTTCAACTGGATTGAGCTGGAACAGACTCCCGATATCCTGACGGACCTGGCGTCCGTGGAAATGCACGCGATCCAGACGTCCGGTAACTGTATCCGTAATACAACATCGGACCCGTACGCCGGTGTCGCCGCCGATGAAATCATCGATCCGCGCCCGTACGCGGAAGTGTTGCGCCAGTGGAGCACCTTCCACCCCGAGTTCATCGCCCTGCCGCGTAAATTCAAGGTCGCCATCAATGGCGCCGAGGAAGACCGCGCCGCCATCGCCGTGCACGACATCGGCTTGACGGCCGTGCGCAACGCCGCTGGCGAGGTGGGCTTCAAGGTGATGGCCGGCGGCGGCATGGGCCGCACGCCGATCCTGGGCAGCGTCGTGCGCGACTTTTTACCATGGCAGCATTTGCTGACCTACATCCAGGCCATCATGCGCGTGTACAACCTGCACGGCCGCCGCGACAACAAATACAAGGCGCGCATCAAGATTCTGTTGAAAGCCATCGGCGTGGAAGAGTTCACGCGCCAGGTGGAAGCGGAGTGGGTCGACTTGAAGGATGGCCCGGAAACATTGACGGCCGAGGAAATGCAGCGCGTGGCGGACTTTTTCAATCCGCCCGCCTACCTTGCCCTGCCGGAACTCGACTACAAGGCCGAACACGCGGACAACAAGGCGTATGTGAATTGGCTGGCGCGCAACGTCAAGCCACACCAGCGCCCCGGCTATGTGGCCGTGGTGCTGTCGCTCAAAAAAACGGGCGTGCCACCGGGCGACGCGACGGCCGAGCAGATCGATTTCGCGGCCGACCTGGCCGACCGCTACAGCTTTGGTGAACTGCGCGTGACGCATGAACAAAACCTGGTGCTGGCCGACGTCGAGCAATCGAAACTGTTCAAGCTGTGGCAGGAAGCCAAGGCGCACGGCCTGGCCACGCCGAACATCGGCTTGCTGACCGACATGATCTGCTGCCCCGGTGGCGATTTCTGCTCGCTGGCGAACGCCAAGTCGCTGCCGATCGCGGCCGCCATCGCGGAACGCTTCGACAGCATCGACTTCCAGCACGACATCGGCGAGATCGAACTGAATATTTCCGGCTGCATCAATGCCTGCGGCCACCATCACGTGGGCAGCATCGGCATCCTGGGCGTCGACAAGGATGGCAGCGAATGGTATCAAGTGTCGATCGGCGGCGCGCAAGGCAACAACGCCGCCATCGGCAAGATCATCGGACCATCATTCTCTTCCCTGCAGATGCCTGAAGTCATCGGCCGCCTGCTGCACGTCTACGTGCGCGACCGCCACGAAGGCGAGCGCTTCGTCGATACGGCCCAGCGCCTGGGCCTGGCGCCGTTCAAGGAACATGTCTATGCAACGCCGATCACGGTCGGCAACCTGGTGGGAGAAGACGAATATGTTTGAAGTACGCGAAGAAATCATCAAGAACGCCGCCGTGGTGCCAAATACCTGGGGCTTGCTGCGCCTCGATGAGACCGACACGCCGGAAACGGTGGTCGTGCCCGCCGGCAAGGTCATCGTACCGCTGCCCGTGTGGCAAGCCCAGCGCGACACCCTGGCCGCGCGCCTGCCCGACATCGGCGTCTGGCTGGCCAGCGACGAGCGCCCGGAAGAACTGGCGGCCGACGTGGCGCAACTGCCCGTCATCGGCGTGGACTTCCCGAAATTCACGGATGGCCGAGGCTATTCCATCGCCTTCAACCTGCGTGCCCGCCTGGGTTTCCAGGGTGAATTGCGCGCCATCGGCGACGTGCTGCGCGACCAGCTGTTTTCCATGCACAGGGTCGGCTTCGACGCGTATGCGACGCGCCCGGACCGCAGCATCCATGACGCTTTAAAAGGTTTGTCGGTCTTTTCGGAAACTTACCAGGCCTCGTGGGATCAGAAATCGCCGCTTTTCCGCCGTCACCAGCGCGAAGGCCAGAATCCTGACCTCGACAACGCGGCCGGCATCTGAGGACCCATCATGAGCGATTTGACTTCTTTGATTGACGCCACCGAGCAAACGCTGACACGCATCGCCGCGGAATTTGCGCCGGCCGTGTTCGCGTCCAGCCTGGCAGCCGAAGACATGGTGCTGACCGACATGATTCTCAAGGCAAAGCTGCCAATCGGCATCTTTTCCCTGGAAACAGGCCGGCTGCACCAGGAAACCCTGGCCGTGCTCGACAAGGTCAAGGCCCGCTACGACCACGACATCACCCTGTACCGCCCGCAGCCGGAAGCGGTGGCGGCCTACGTGGAACAGAACGGTCTCAATGCGTTCTACAACAGCGTGGAGATGCGCCGCGAATGCTGCCGCATCCGCAAGGTCGAGCCACTGGGCCGCGCCCTGGCCGGCAACAAGGCCTGGGTCACGGGCCAGCGCCGCGCCCAGTCCACCACGCGCGCCGAACTGCACGTGCAGGAAGACGATCCGGCGCACGCGATGACGAAATTTAATCCGCTGGCTGACTGGTCCGAGCAGGATGTGTGGGACTATATCCGCGCCAACGACGTGCCCTACAACGCGCTGCACGACCAGGGCTACCCGTCGATCGGCTGCGAACCGTGCACGCGGGCCGTGCAACCGGGCGAAGATGTGCGCGCCGGACGCTGGTGGTGGGAAAACCCGGACTCCAAGGAATGCGGCCTGCACATGGTGGACGGCAAGTTGATACGCATCAAATCCGTGGCAGCCTGAACAGACACAACAGACTCAGCAGAACAAGAAAGTACACCATATGAGCAATATTTTGAACCAGCGTCACCTCGACAGCCTTGAATCAGAGGCCATCCACATCCTGCGCGAAGTGGCGGCCGAATCGGCCAACCCCGCGCTGCTGTTTTCCGGCGGCAAGGATTCCGTCGTCCTGCTGCGTTTGGCCGAGAAAGCCTTCCGTCCAGGCAAGTTTCCATTCCCCCTCGTGCATATCGACACGGGCCACAACTTCCCGGAAGTCATCACCTTCCGTGACAAGAAAGTGGCCGAGCTGGGCGAGCGCCTGATCATCGGCTCCGTCGAAGATTCGATCCAGCGCGGCACCGTGCGCCTGCGCAACCCGGCCACGGATTCGCGCAATGCGGCGCAAGCCGTGACCTTGCTGGAAACGATTGCTGAATACAAATTCGACGCCTGCATCGGCGGTGCGCGCCGCGATGAAGAAAAGGCCCGCGCCAAGGAACGCATCTTTTCCTTCCGCGACGAATTCGGCGCCTGGGATCCGAAAGCCCAGCGCCCCGAATTGTGGGACCTGTATAACACCCGCGTGCATCCCGGTGAAAACATGCGCGTCTTCCCCATCTCGAACTGGACCGAACTGGATGTGTGGCAATACATTGCCCGCGAAAAGCTGGAATTGCCGCCGATCTACTTCGCGCACGAGCGCCAGGTGATCCCGCGCAACGGTTTATTAGTACCGTTGACGGATCTGACGCCGCCGCGCGAAGGCGAAACGGTGGAAACGCAAGTCGTGCGCTTCCGCACGGTGGGCGATATCTCGTGCACCTGCCCCGTGTCTTCCGACGCGGCGACGGTCGACGCCATCATCGCCGAGACGGCAATCACGCAAATCACGGAACGGGGCGCCACCCGCATGGATGACCAGACTTCCGAAGCCTCGATGGAAAAACGCAAGAAAGCAGGGTATTTCTAATGAACGCAGCAATCTCCAACACCACTCTCACCGACAGCGTTGAACGCGGCATGTTGCGCTTTATTACGGCCGGTTCCGTCGATGACGGCAAGAGCACCCTGATCGGCCGTTTGCTGTTCGACAGCAAGGGCATCTTCGCCGACCAGCTCGACGCCATGTCGCGCTCCAAGCACAAGCGCACGGTGGGCGACACGGTCGACCTGTCCCTGCTGACGGACGGCCTGGAAGCGGAACGCGAGCAAGGCATCACCATCGACGTGGCCTACCGTTATTTCGCCACGCCGAAACGCAAGTTC
Organism: Janthinobacterium sp. SUN073; assembly: GCF_030397665.1. Classification (GTDB taxonomy): domain Bacteria; phylum Pseudomonadota; class Gammaproteobacteria; order Burkholderiales; family Burkholderiaceae_D; genus Janthinobacterium. Next base: position 12,024 of record NZ_JAPUBT010000006.1, read on the forward strand.
ATCATCGCCGACACGCCGGGCCATGAACAGTACACGCGCAACATGGTCACGGGGGCGTCCACGGCCGACGCCGTCATCATCCTGATCGACGTGTCGAAAGTCAAACTCGGTGACGACGGCAGCGTGGAATTGCTGATCCAGACCAAGCGCCATTCGACGATTGCCCATTTGCTGCAGATCGAGCACGTGGTCGTCGCCGTCAACAAGATGGACCTGGTCGATTACGATGAAACCGTGTACAAGCGCATCGTCGCAGCCTACCGCGAATTTGCCCAGTCGCTGGGCTTGAAGGACATCACGCCGATCCCGCTGTCCGCCTTGACCGGCGACAACGTCGTCGAACGCGGCGACAAGCTGGGCTGGTACACGGGCCCGACGCTGATCGAACTGCTCGAATCGCTGTCCGTCTACGACGAATCGCACGACACGCCTTTCCGCTTCCCGGTGCAGCTGGTGGCGCGCCACAACGGCCACGAAGCGAACGACTTCCGCGGCTACATGGGCCGCATCGAAGCGGGCAAGGTCAGCATCGGCGACACCCTCGTGGTGCAGCCGTCGGGCCAGACGGCCACCGTCAAGGATATCGTCACGCTGGATGGCTCGCTGCCGACGGCCGTGGTGGGCCAGTCGGTGACCCTGCTGCTGAATGAATACCTCGATATCTCGCGCGGCGACTTGCTGGCCGGAGCGGACCGCCCCGCCACCCTGCTGAAACAGGTGGTGGCCGATGTATGCTGGCTGTCCGAAGACGCGCTGGACCTGCGCCGCAAGTACTGGATCAAGCACGGCACGAAACAGACGGCGGCAAAAGTGACGGCGATCGAGTCGATCCTCGACATCAATACGCAACAGCGCCATCCTGCCGAAGGCTTGAAGCTGAACGATATTGCGCGCATCAGCCTGAACGTGCAGCAGGCGCTGGCGGCCGACGCGTATGCCGATATCCGCGCCACGGGTGCATTCATCCTGATCGATGAAGTGACCCACCAGACCGTCGCGGCGGGAATGATTCGTCTCGACTAAGGAAAGAAAGCACCATGAACAACTCCACATCACTCCCCGGCAAGGTCTACCTGATCGGTGCCGGCCCCGGCGCGCAAGACCTGATGACCTTGCGCGGCGCGCGCCTGCTGGCGCAAGCGGACGTCGTGCTGCACGACGCGCTGGTCACAGAAGAGATGCTGGAGCTGTGTCCGCAGGCGCAAAAGATTCTGGTCGGCAAGCGCTGCGGCCAGTTGTCGACGGCGCAAGCCTTCATCAACAAGCAACTGGTCGACAACGCGCGCAAGCACGCCGTCGTGGTGCGGCTGAAAGGGGGCGACCCCATGCTGTTCGGCCGTGCCGACGAGGAGCTGCGGGCGCTGGAAGAAGCGGGCATCGCTGTCGAAGTGGTGCCCGGCATTACCACGGCCTTGGCGGCTGCCGCCGCCACCTTGCAACCGCTGACCAAGCGGGGCGTCTCGCGCAGCGTGGCTTTTTTCACATCCAGCACGGCGCCGGGCGAACCGGAGCAGACGCGCATTCCCGACTGCGATACCTTGGTGCAATACATGGGCGGACGCGAAGCCATCGCCACGGCGCAACGCCTGCTGACCCAGGGCAGGCGCGTTGACACGCCCGTGGTGGTGATTGAAAACTGCAGCCGCCCGGACCAGCGCATCGTGCGCCTGACGCTGAGCGCCCTGGCGCACGGCCTGGGCGACACCCACGGCCCCGTTCTGGTGATGCTGGGCGACGCCATGGCCACGCGCGCACACCAGGCCATCGAAGATGACACTGCTGTTCTGGCGCGCCATGCCTGAATAAATACACCGTATTTTACCGACTTTAAAGTCAGTAACCGACGTCTTCAAAAGAAACATGATACGATGCTCACGCATCTTTTCTCGAGAAGTTATTGCGTAATTGCAATGAAATTCCCGCTACACCCCGCCATAGCGCTTGCTGTGCGGCCTCCCCGTTGACGGGAACCGCGCGGCAGTCTCCCCGAAAAAAGCTGCGCCCGCAGGCTGCAATACCGCCGCCGCGCAACTTTAGCCGTTACGATCCAACCATGAATTTCACTTCCATGCGCGAAGCCCTGATTTCGCTCAGCCGCAGTAATGCCGGCGTCGCCAGCGCTGTGCTGCTCAGCATGCTCGCCTCCATCGCCCTGTGGACGGTGTTTCCGAATATCGACGATGAAAACCATTTATTGGAATGGCTGCAGGCGCTGTTCCTGGCCCTGGCCTGCACTGTGCACGGCGTGCGCGCATGGCAGGAGCCTGACCGCCAGTCCCTGCGTTTCCTCATGCACGCGGGCTTGTCGGCCCTGCTGTTCGGCTTCCTGCTGCGCGAACTCGATATCGACCAGTTCGGTACGGCCCCCGCCTGGGCGCAGCTTGAAAAAGCCCTGCGCGTGATGGAATTGCTGATCCTGATACGCCTGCTGATCTTTTTTGCGCCGCGCGCGCGCAAGGTGTTTGCCCTTGCGCCGCGGATTTTCAGCATGCGCATCACCATCCTGACGGCCATCGGCGGCTTGCTGATGGTCGCTGGCTGGCCTTTCGACAAGAAGGTATTTCACGGCATGCCGGACGCTTACGCGCTGCTGGGCGAGGAAGTCTTCGAACTGGGCGCCTATCTGCTGCTGTTCCTCGCCTCGCTGTCCGACAGCACGGCCGCCGCCCGCATCAGCCTGGCGCCAAAAAGGAAAGCGGCCTGACCGTCTTCAGATTTCAAAGGAAGATGGCAGCGGCAGCAGCCGCTGCAAGGTCGCGGCCACGCGCAGCAGGCGCGGATCGTCGTCCTCGGCCTCGTCGCAGGTATCGTTGATACAGAAAAACGGCAAGCTGCCGAAACGCGCCGCCAGCTCCTCCAGCTGCTGCGGCGCATCCACATCGCCGCTGGCGATATGCAGCGGGTCAAGCATGCGCGCCCGTGCCACGCCTTGATGCACCATCCAGCGCGGCACCAGGTCGGGCAGCAATGCCGGCACCTGCCAGGAACGGAACACCGTCGCGCGCACGCCGGCAAACATGGCCGGCGCCAGCCCTTCCAGTGCATGCAGCGCGCTTTTCAGCATGGGCCGCGGCGCATGCGCATACAGGCGCGGTTCATGCCGGTAATCGGCGTATTGCGCCGACAGCCATTGCCGCGACAGGGTGGCACAATTCACGGGTGCCGCCACGTCGGCGCGCAAGCCCTGTAAATCGGGTTGCTGCGCGCTCTCCGTAAACACACTCAAACGCCGGTCCCCTTCCCCGCCAAACCAGAATGCGGGCTCGAACGGCGCGCCAAAAAAAACGTCGTCGTTCAGATACAGGAAGCGCTCGGACAAGCCAGGAATATGGTGCAGGTACGATTCGATATGGCCGGAGTCGAACACGGGCAGGGAGGCATCGGGCATCAGGCTGGCATGGTCGATCACCGTCAGGCGCGGTGAAGCGCACAGCCAGGCAGGCACCTGGCGGTCCGTCAGCAGATAGACATGGCCGTGATCTGGGAAGAAGCGCTCGAGCGCGCGCAGGTTGTAACGCAGTTCGCCGTTGTCACGGTAGCGCCCCGCCACGTTACCGTGCAGGGCCAGCTGGCCGGGATGCGCCTGCGCCCAGGCGGCATAGGCGTGCCGCCGGCGCGTGCGCCATGCGGGATCGGCGCCGTCAACCCACAGGTAGACGATGTCGATGTCGATGCCGCTCAAGGCAGAGGGCTGGAGCCTGGCGCCGCCACGCAGTAATCGGCGATGGCAGCGAGCACGCTGGCGTTCTCGCCCACCGCCTCGACCACCTTCAGGCGCAGTGCCGGATGCTGCTGGCGCAGTTCTTCCAGCAACAGCGGCAAGTCGCGCAGCACATGCCCGCCCTGCCCCAGGAACACGGGCACCACGGTGACGTCCAGGATGGCGCCGGCGGGCAACTCGGACAGCAGGGTCGCCACCAGTTCGGGCAGGCGCGGCGTCATCAGCTCCAGGAAGGCCAGGTGCACGCTGGTGCCGGGCAGGCGCGCCTGGCTCAGATCACGCAGGCGCTCGAAGGGCGCGGCCCACGATGCGGCGCGCGCGCCATGGGCAAACAAGATCAGTGCCTGTTGCACGTTCGTCTCCATCAATGCCGCTCCACCCACCACAGGGCGCCCAGCGCCAGCAGCAGATACAGGGTGCTCGGCGCCACCGCCGTCAGGAAGGCCGGCCAGGTGCTGAGCAGCCCAAGATGCGAAAACAGGGTGTTGACCAGCATGAAGCTCACGCCGATCATGATGCCGATGAAGATCTTCAGGCTGATGCCGCCGCTGCGCGTGTGCATGTAGGCGAACGGCAGCGCCAGCGCCATCAGCACGAAAATGGCCAGCGGATCGATCAGCTTTTTCCAGAAGGCGATGCGGAAGCGTTCCGTTTCCTGCTTGTTCTCGGCCAGGTGGCGCGTGTACACGGCCAGTTCGCTGGCCGACATGCGCTCGGGATCGGAAGCCGACACCGTCAGAATCTTCGGCGTCACTTCCGACGTCATGTCCTTGCTGGCGCTCTGCACCGTGCGCACCAGGCTCGTTTCCTGCCCATAGTAGTTCGTCAGCTTCGGTTCGAAGCCGGGCGAGGTCGCCGCGCTGTTCGAGAACGAGGTTTCCGTCACGTCGGTCAGGCGCCAGATATTATTGCCCTGATACGTCGCCCCCTTGGCCACGGTCAGGGTGCGCAAACGCATATCGGTATCAAATTCATACAGCTTGACGTTTTTCAGCTGGCCGTCCGGACGCGCTTCGCCCACATTGAAAAAGCGCGAACCGGTGACGGTGCCCGTCAGGCCGTCGCTCTTGACCATGTCCTTGGTCCACAGGCCCGAGCGAAATTCGCTCGACACGGCCGCGCCGCGCGACGTCAGCTTGAGGCGTTCGGCCAGCGGCTCGGTGCGCGGCGTGATCAGCTCACCAAAGATGAAGGTGATGACGACGAAGACGATACCGATGCGGAACAGGAAACCGGCCGCCATCGCCGTCGACATGCTCGAGGCGCGCATGATGGTAAATTCGGAGCTGGCCGCAAACTGCGCCATCGTATAGATCGTGCCGATCAGTGCCGCAATCGGCATCACCTCGTACACATGCCCCGGCACCAGCACCAGCACATACAGGAAGGCATACTGGATGGTGTAGCCGTTGCGGCCCACCTTGGGCAGCTCGCCCGTCAGGTCGATGAAGGCTTGCAGTGCCAAAAAGGCGAGCAGCACGAACAGCACCGCCTGGAATATCGAGACCGCAAAATAGCGCTGTAAAATCTTCATTTCGATACCGCTTTACTTGGTTTGCCGGCGCGGCGCGCGCGCTTGAAGGACGCCAGCAGGACCAGCGGATGATAGCGGTGATTCACATTCAGGCGCCATGCAAACAGCGCCACCACGGCCAGTGCCGCCAGCAGGTGCAGCGGCCACCAGGCCAGGCCGAATGTCAGGCGCCCCTGTTTCACGCTCGCTTCGACGACCTTGATCAGATTGCTGTAGGTGAAGAAAATCAGCAGGGCCACAATCAGGTTGGCCGAACTGCCGGCGCGCGGATTGACAAAGCCCAGCGGAATGGCCAGCAGGATCAGCATCAGGCCGATCATGGGCGCACTGACGCGCCACAGCAATTCAGCCATGGTGTAGGGATTCGGATCGGCAATGAGCGCCATGGTGCTCATGGCGCGCACGCCCAGTTCCGCGCCCAGTTCCTGCTGCTTGCTCTCGATGCGCATGATGTACTGCTCGAATTCCATGGTCTGGAAGTCCGCCTGTGTCGGCACGCCCTGGTAGCGGCGGCCGCTCTTGAGCACCAGGAAGCGTTCGCCCTTGGCGTCGGTATTGATCACGCCTTCCTTGGCGACGACGACGACGGCGCTGCCTTTTTCATCGACGGTATTGACGAAGACGTTCTGCACCACATTCTTCTCGCCGCTGACGCCCTCGACGAAAAAGATGCGGTTGCTGCCGGCCGATTCGCGGAACTGGCCAGGCGTGACTTTCTGCAGGTCTTCGCGCTTCTCAAAGCGCGACACGTATTCATCGCTTTTCTTTTGCGCCCACGGCGTGGCGTACAGGCTCAGGACGCCGGTGGCCAGCACCAGCGGCAGGCCGAAGCTGAGCACGGGCCAGATCCAGCGCGACAGGCTCAGGCCGGAGGCGAACCACACCACCATCTCCGACTCCTTGTAGCTGCGCGTGACGACCATCAGCACCGAAATGAAACCGGTAAGGATGATGATGGTGGGCAGCTGCATCAGGGCGGAAAAAACCATCAGCGACATGACGTCGGCCGACGCAATCTTGCCGCCCGCCGCCTTGCCGAGAATACCGATCAGCATCCAGGTGAGCAGGATGCTGAACAAAACAGTGAAGGTGGCCCCGGCGGCACTAGCCAATTCACGTCGAAGGGCGCGTTGAAAGATCATTCGGAGTTTATAATTCGGGTCAGTTAGTTGAGTAACACGTTACTAGTAAATGAAAACGGAGAACCAAATGGACTTTAGCATAAAAGCATTCGATACCAAGAGCACCCTCGGCACGGCCAAAAGCGGATGCATCGCGGTTGCGGTATTCGAAAACAAAAAACTGTCGCCAGCGGCAAAATCGCTGGACAGCAAGGGTGCGATTTCGGCTGCGCTGAAGTCCGGCGACATCAGCGGCAAGCCAGGCAGCACCTTGCTGCTGCGCGCAGTCGATGGCGTCGCCGCCGAACGTGTTCTGCTGGTAGGCATGGGCAGCGACGAAACTGTCAGCGAAAAAAGCTTCGCTACCGGTGTACAAGCGGCCCTCAAGGCTTTCGGCTCGCTGGGCGCTGCGGACGCCATTATCGCATTACCGCTGACGGAAGTGAAAGAGCGCGACGTAAATTGGGCAATCCGTTGCGTGGTGCAAGCCGCCCACGACAGCGAATACCGCTGCGACTCGCAAAAAAGCAAAAAAGATCCGGCGCCAGCAGGCGTGCGCAAGATCGCCCTGGCGGCACCGGCAACGGCAGCGACGCGCGGCGCGCTGGCGCAAGCCATCGCCATCGGCAACGGTTCCGACCTGACGCGCAAGCTGGGCGACCTGCCTGCCAACGTCGCCAATCCAACCTACCTGGCCAACACGGCCAAGCAGCTGGCCAAGGATTACAAGTTTGACGTCGAAGTGCTGGACCGCAAACAGCTCGAAGCGCTGAAAATGGGCAGCTTCCTGTCCGTCACCAACGGCAGCGAGCAGCCGCCGAAATTCATCGTCCTGAAGCACCTGGGCGGCAAGGCCAAGGATGCGCCAGTGGTCCTGGTCGGCAAGGGCATCACCTTCGACACGGGCGGCATTTCGATCAAGGCCGGTCCTGGCATGGATGAAATGAAGTACGACATGTGCGGCGCCGCCTCGGTACTGGGCACCTTCCGCGCCATCGGCGAAATGAACCTGAAGCTGAACGTCATCGGCGTCATCGCCGCGTGCGAAAACATGCCGTCGGGCCGCGCCACCAAGCCGGGCGACATCGTCACCTCGATGAACGGCCTGACCATCGAAGTGCTGAACACCGACGCCGAAGGCCGTCTGGTGCTGTGCGACGCGCTGACCTACGCCGAACGTTTCAAGCCGGCAGCCGTGGTCGATATCGCCACCCTGACGGGCGCTTGCGTCGTCGCCCTGGGCCACCACAACAGCGGCCTGTTTACGCGCAGCGATGCGGCGCATGACCAGTTGGCCAATGAACTGCTGGCAGCGGGCAAGCAGTCGAGCGACACGGCATGGCGCATGCCGATCGAAGAGGCCTACAACGAGCAGCTGAAGTCGAACTTCGCCGACCTGGCGAACATCGGCACGCCAGGCGGCGGTTCGGTGACGGCAGCGGCGTTCCTGGAAAACTTCACCAAGAAGTACACCTGGGCGCATCTGGACATCGCCGGCACGGCATGGAAATCGGGCGGCGCAAAAGGCGCGACCGGTCGTCCAGTGCCCCTGCTGACGACCTTCCTGATCAACCGCGTGTAAGAGAACGCCAGACCAAACCTACTGCGCGGGGCTATTGGCGGCCGGCGATGCTCGCTGTACATAAAGTACAGCTGCGCTTCTCGGCCACCACTAGCTCCCGCTCGCTACGGTTTTGTCAGGCGTCGTTACGTAAGAAGGCAGCCGCCATGGTCACTGACCATGGCGGCTTTTTTAGGTGTATTTGAATCAGTAGACGACGGGATTGGGCAAAGGCGATGGCGCCACTTTTGGCTGCACCACCGTTTCCGGCACGGCGGCCGCAGGCGGCGGCAACGAAATCGGCGCGGGCGGCGGCGCCAGACGGGCCGGGTCTTGCATGACGATGGTCAGGATCGACGGGTAGTCAAAGCCGGCGCCCGTGTTGCGGTCGACGAAATAACCGACGCCCAGGGTCAGGATGACATTGCCCCAGACGCTGGCATTGAGCTTGGGGTCGATGTGATCGTCCGTGGCGATGGCGGGTGAACCGTGCTTGCGGCAATCGACCTTCAGAGGCTCCTGGCTCTTGCGGATGGTAATGCGCCCCGGCGTGGTGACGAACCACTTGCCCACGTCGTTGCTGAGGATACAGCCGGCGCCATTGAGCTCGCGGTTGTCCTGGATGGTTTGCACCAGCACCATCTGCTCGGTATTGCCGGTCAAGGTGGCGCAGCCGCCCAGAGCGAACAACAGCGTCCCGGCGGCAAAGGCGGCAAGGGGGGCGGACAGCGGCACACGCATGGCTGGCTCGCTTAACGGACGGGAATCGGCTGGTCGGCGGGCACGGCGACGGCGGTGACGCTGTTTTTCGGGCTGCCCTCGATCAGGCGGTCGGAATACACGAGGTAGACCAGCGCATTGCGCTTGCTGTCGACCATGCGCACCACGCGCACATGCTTGAAGAAGAGCGAGGCACGCTCGGTAAACACTTCTTCCTGGCGCGGCAGCTTGCCCTTGAATTGCAGCGGCCCCACCTGGCGGCAGGCGACGGCCGCATCAGCCTTGTCCTCGGCCAGGCCGACGGCGCCCTTGATGCCACCGGTCTTGGCGCGCGACAGATAGCAGCTGACGCCAGCGACACGGGGATCGTCGTAGGCTTCGACGACGATCTTGTGGTCAGGGCCGATCAGTTTGAACACCGTGTCGACCGAACCGATGGTTTCGGCATGCGCCGCGGTACAGGCAAAGCCCAGCACCAAAACGGCAGGCAGCAGTTTACGCATGAAATAATCCCGGGCACGCACGCAGGCGGCCATCAGTTGATGGGAGCGAAACGCTGGACCATGACGCCTTCGACTTCGATCAGTTGAAAAAACACGTCTTTCGGCCGGGTCCAGATGGAACCGTCCGCAGCGCGATACACGATCATCGGCGTCAGATCCGCTTCCAGCGTGGCTTCGCACACCAGTTCATAAATGCCGCCCTTGTAGTGTCGATAACGCATCGCCGTCCCCTCAAGCCGTTGAATCTTCGCTCTTGTCGTCGGCCAGTGCCTTCTGCTTCATCTTCAGGCCCTGGATCACTTTCAGTATGCCTTCCATGCCGGCAGCGCCATCGGCGCCGTTGAAGGCGTCGAGCACTTCATTGAGCACCTTGTTGCGCACGGTCGCCTCATCGGAGGACATTTCCAGCGCGCGCTGGGCTTTCGCCGCCTTTTCGGCAGCGCTCACGCGCGGCTTGGCCGCCGTCTTGCCATGCGTCAGAGCTGCCTGCCAGATAACCCAGCGGCGCTGGGTTTCGAAAATCAGGTACTCATCCGGTTTGTCTTCTCTTCGCCGCACAATGTGGCCGTCACGCTGCGCCCACGCTTCAAATGCAGTTCGCATTTTCTTCCTTTGCAAATGCTACGCGCAAGTCTCACTATTAAAACTGCAACATTTCAAAATAGTACCATCTATTGATGTCGTAAAACAGTCTCATAGATATAGTACTGCAATTTACATAACAAGTCTGGCGGCGCCGGAAACGGAATTGACGCTCCGCCTCGGCACAGTGGTCATGTAATCGGAATAGCAATTACAACTAATTACAACTGCTTCCTGTTCGGTTCTCAACTTGGCTGTAACAAAGCCGTGTGACACAGTTGTTACATTGTGCCATTTTAGTAGTTTTTATCGCGTTTCAGCGAGAAACTTTACACCTTTGTCGCGTTAAACGGCGAGACGCAGCCTGCCACGCCAGCCACTTATGCCAAATCAAACACAGGGGTTGATCAATCATACACAAAAACATAATATTCATGCGCCACGATTGGCTAAATATAAATACTTTATGAACACTCTTTTTCCCCGTGGGAAAATAATGTGCTTGCGCGACAAGCGGCGCGCAGGACGCCGGCGACACGCATGCGGTAAGATTCGCGCTTATCGATATCTATTCAAGCAAGGATTTTTCCCATGAAACTCGCCACCTGGAACGTCAACTCACTCAAAGTGCGCCTGCCGCAAGTGCTGCAGTGGCTGACCGACAATCCGGTCGACATACTCTGCTTGCAAGAGACCAAGCTCACGGATGATAAGTTCCCCGTCGCCGAGATCGAGGCGGCTGGTTATCAGGTGGTCTTCAGCGGCCAGAAAACCTACAACGGCGTGGCCATCCTGTCGAAGCTGCCGATCACCGACGTGGTGAAGAACAATCCCCTCTATGAAGATGCGCAGCAGCGCATCCTGGCCGCCACGATCGGTGGCGTGCGCGTCGTCTGCGCCTACGTGCCGAACGGCCAGAGCGTCGACTCGGACAAATACGAGTACAAGCTGGGCTGGCTGTCCGCCCTGCACGACTGGCTGGCCGAAGAAGCGCGGCAGCACCCGCAGCTGGCCGTCGTGGGCGACTACAATATCGCCCCCGACGACCGCGACGTGCACGACCCCGTCGCCTGGGCCGGCCAGGTGCTGGTCTCGGACAAGGAACGCGCCGCCCTGCAGCGCCTGTTCGACATCGGCCTGACGGACGCCTTCCGCCTGTTCGAACAGGCGGAAAAATCGTTCAGCTGGTGGGACTACCGCCAGTTGGGCTTCCGCCTGAACAAGGGCTTGCGCATCGACCATATCCTGCTTTCGCCCGCCCTGAGTGCCCGCTGCACGGCCTGCGTGATCGACCGCGTGCCCCGCAAGTGGGAGCAGCCGTCCGACCATGCGCCCGTCGTTGCCACCATCGACTAAGCAGGAAACCGTTCCAGCAGCGATTGCGCATTTGCAGCTGGTACGGGCGCGGAAAACAGATAACCCTGCGCATAGCGGCAGCCTTTCTCCTGCAGCAGGGCGAACTGTTCTTCCGTCTCCACGCCCTCGGCCACGGTCGACAATTGCAGGCTGTCGGCCAGCGCGATAATGGCCGCCACGATGGCGCGGTCTTCCGCGCTGTGTTCCAGGTCCTTGATGAAGGCACGGTCGATCTTGACCTTTTTCACGGGGAAGCGCTTCAGGTAGGCCAGGCTGGAATAGCCGGTGCCGAAATCGTCGATCGACAGGCGCAGGCCCATGCCATTGATCTGCCGCAAAATCTCCAGCGTATGCTCGCCGTGCTGCATCAGCGCCGTCTCGGTGATCTCGAATTCCAGCAGCGCCGGATCGATGCCCGTTTCCCGCATCACGGCGCCGATGGCCGTCACCAGGCCCTTGTGCATGAACTGGCGCGGCGACAAATTCACCGCCAGGGGCACGGGCTGCAAGCCCTGGCGCTGCCAGGCCATGCTTTGCTCGCAGGCCTGGCGCATGACCCATTCGCCCACCGGCACGATCAAGCCGTTTTCCTCCATGATGGGAATGAAGCGGTCCGGCAGCACCAGGCCATGGCCGGGACGGCGCCACCGCAGCAGCACTTCCATGCCATGCAGGCGGCGCGTGGCGATATCGATGATGGGCTGGTAAAACAGTTCGAACTGCTGCAGCGCCAGCGCCGTGCGCAAGCTGCTTTCCAGGTCGAAGTGCAGGGCCGCCGCCTGGTTCATCGTCTGCGTGAAGAACTGGTAATTATTGCGGCCATTGCCCTTGGCGTGGTACATGGCCGCATCGGCATGGCGCATCAGGGCGTCGACATCGCCGCCATCGTCCGGATACACGCAGATGCCGATGGACGGCGTGACGTGCAGCACATGGCCATCGAGCGGAAAAGCGGGCGTCAGCGCCTCGATGACCTTCTCGGCCACGCGCGCCGCCTCGTCGCTGTCGCGGATGCCCGGCACCAGCACGACGAATTCATCGCCGCCCAGGCGCGCCACCGTGTCGCTGGCGCGCACCGCGTGGCACAGCCGGGCAGCCACTTCCTTGAGCAGCACATCGCCCGTCATGTGGCCCAGCGAATCGTTGATGGTCTTGAAGCGGTCCAGGTCGATGAACATCACGGCCAGCTTGCGCCCGGAGCGCTGCGAGGACAGCATGGCCCGCTCCAGGCGGTCCGACAACAGTGCGCGGTTCGGCAAGCCCGTCAGGTTGTCGTGGTAAGCCATGTGATGCACGCGCGCCTCGGCCTGGCGCCGCTCGGCGATCTCGCCCTGCAGCAGCAAATTGGCGCCGGCCAGTTCAGCCGTGCGTTCGTGCACGCGCAGCTCCAGTTCGTCGCGCGCACGGCGCACCGCCTCGGCCGCCTCGCGGCGCGCCGTCACGTCGTCGACCAGCCACACGGAACGGCCATGCGCATGCGCCAGGTCGAATGGCCGGCCGGACAGGCGCGCCCAGAAGCGGCTGCCATCCTTGCGCACCAGCTGGTATTCCGACATGTGCACCCTGCCGGCCTCGAAGTCGCGCGCCGTCTCGCCGCGTGCCGTCTTCCACGCAGCCACGTCCGGATACAGGGCCTGCACCGACAGGCCGTTGATCTCGCCGGGTCCATAGCCGAACAGCTCTTCCATCTTGCTGTTGGCACGCAAATTGTAGCCGCCCTCCACCACCGAGATGCCCAGCACGGCGCTGTCGAGGATGGCCTGGTTTTCCAGCAGCGCATTGCGCAAGGATTCTTCGGCGCGCTTCGCTTCCGTGCGGTCTTCGATGATCCAGATGGTGCCGGCGGCCGGATCGTCCGGATTGACGACATAGGCGATCAGCTGCGCCCACAAGGTGCTGCCGTCGCGGCGCATCATTTCCACTTCCGTCTGGAACGGCTTGGCCACCGACAGGAAAGGGAAGGCCGCCGCGCCCAGCAACTCGTAGGACTGCTGCGACACATACAGCGCGCGCCCGGGCAGGCCCAGCGCCTCGTCGCCGCTGTAGCCGAACATCGTGGCAAAGCCCAGGTTATAGCGCGTGATCTGGCGGTTCTTGGTATACAGGATGCTCACCGAGGCATTCGTCATGATGGCCGCCACTTCCATCTGCGCCTGGCGGCTGTCCGTGACGTCTTCGAGTATCCAGATGGTGCCCTGCTCGCTATGCTCCTGGTCAACGGCCTTGGCGCGGATGCGGCACCAGAACAGGCTGCCATCGCGGCGGCGGAACAGCACTTCATCCTGCTCGTACGGCAAGCCCTGTCCCAGCAGTGGCGTGGCTTGCACGCCAAACGCTGCGTAGGCGGCGGGTGAGGGAAACAGCTCGGCGGCGGGCAAGCCCGTCATCTCCTCCTGCGCGTAGCCGAACATTTCGGCGAAGCGGGGATTGCAGCGCAAGACCAGGCGCGAACGCGAAAACAGGATGCCGACGGACGCATTGTCGAGGATGGCCTGCTGCTCCAGCATCAGCTGGCGCGTGGCCTCCTCGGCCGCTTTCTGCGCGCTGCGGTCGTCGAACAGCCAGATCGTGTCGCGCAAGCCGCGGTCGGTCTGGCTCTCCGGGTTCAGCACGTAGCCATATGCCAGCGCCCAGAATGTAGAACCGTCGCGGCGGCGCATCTCCATCTCGCCCTGGAACGGCTGGCCGCGCCGCAGCAAGGGCGACGCTTGCCGCACCACGTTCTCATAGGCCGCGCGCGACGGGTACAGGTCGGCGACGGCCAGGCCCACGCCGCTGTCGCCATCAAAGCCGAAGCATTCGGCGAAGCGGCGGTTGTAGCGCAGCACGCCCTTGTCGCGCTGGAAACCGATGGCCAGCGGCGCGTTGTCCATCACGGCCTGCATTTCCAGCATGGCACGGCGCAGCTGGTCTTCATCGCGCCGGTGGTCGCTGATATCTTCGATGATCCATACGGTGCCGTCATGGGTATTCAAGGGATCGACGGCGCGCCCGTGCAGCCGGCTCCAGAACAGCGTGCCATCCTGGCGCCGCAATTCCAGTTCGGTGCGGTACGGCTTGCCCTTGGAAAGCAGCGGCGCCGCTTCCAGCCCCAAGTTGCGGCAATGCTCGGCGGAGCGATACAGCACCGCGCCCGGCATGCCCGTCAACTGGTGGCGCGCATAGCCGAGCATCTCGGCGGCGCGGATATTGCACTCCTCGATGAAGCCGCCCCTGGAAAACACGATACCGACGGCCGCGCTTTCCAGGATGGCCTGCTGTTCCAGCAAGGTCTTGCGCAAGGCTTGCTGGTCGCGCTGCTGCACGCTGATGTCGGCAAACACCAGGGTCGCGCCCGGCAAGCCATCGCCCACCGGCAGCGGCTTGGCCCATACCTGCACGGCGATGGCCGCATCGATTCCCTCCAGGCTGCTGTCCCAGTGCCGCTCGCGCCCGGCCGCACCCAGCGCGCCACGCAGCATGCTGGTGCTCGACGCGCGGTAGGCGTCCGTAAAACAGTCGGCCAGCAGGCAGCCCGACACATCCCTGCCCAGCAAGGCGCTCAAGGCGCCATTCACCGCGACGACCATGCCGCAGGCATCGCAGGCGCAGGCGGGCAAGGCGATCAGCTGCAAGGCATCGGCGATGAAATCGGGACTGGTCGGTACGCGGTTCATGAACACCATGGGTCGGTTGTTAGCGGTCGGAATGCACCTGAGCAATATATTCGTCAGGCATCATAGTGCTGTCAGATCATAAACCAGTTTCCCGGGGTTTTTTCATATTCCTTATTGGCAATATCTGAAACGCCACAGACCACTTGCAACACGCCCGTTGCACCGCCGTTGCATGGGAATAAAATGAAACAAATCGTTTAGAATAAAGCATGCGCCGCCCTCCCCAACCTCCGCTCGACCACCGCGACAAACCCGTCATCTGGACCGTCTCCGTCTCGCGTTTGTTCGACCTGTTCCGCGACATCACGCTCGAATACGACGACCTGGCGACGATTGAACCGATCAACCTGGGTTTCGACGACGCCGTGCGCCACATCCGCGAACGCATGGCCACCGAACGCTGCGACGCCGTCATCGCGGCCGGTTCGAACGGCGCCTACCTGAAAGGCCGGCTGTCGGTACCCGTCATCATCGCCAAGGCCAGCGGCTACGACGTGATGCAGGCGCTGGCGCGCGCGCGGCGCATCTCGCCGGACATCGGCGTCGTCACCTACCAGGATCCGATGCCGGAACTGGCCGAATTTGCCGCCACCTTCGGCTTCCAGATCGCGCAGCGCACCTATGCCACCGAGGAAGACGCGCGCGCGCAGATCAATGAATTGAAGGCGGCCGGCGTCAAAGCCGTCGTCGGCGCGGGCCTCGTCACCGACCTGGCCGAGGAGGCAGGGCTGGCCGCCGTCTTCGTGTATTCGGCCACGGCCATCCGGCGCGCCTTCGACGACGCGCTGGAACTGGCCCGCCTGACCCAGATCGAATCGAACCGGGGACGGCGCACGGTGGTGGCCGACACCCTGCGCGCGCGCCACGGCCTGCACGACTTGCGCGGCGAATCGGAAGCGATGGAAGCGCTGCGCCAGTCGGTGGTGCTGTATGCCCGCTCGCCGGCGACGGTGCTGATCCAGGGCGAGACGGGCAGCGGCAAGGAGCTGGTGGCGCAGGCGATCCACCGCGAAAGCCCGCGCAGCCTGGGCGCGAACCGGCCCTTCATCGCCATCAATTGCGGCGCCATCGCCGAGTCCTTGCTGGAATCGGAACTGTTCGGCCACGAGGATGGGGCCTTCACGGGAGCGCGCCGGGGCGGCCATGCGGGCCTGTTCGAAGCGGCCAACCACGGCACCCTGTTCCTCGATGAAATCGGCGAAATGCCGCTGGCCCTGCAAACGCGCTTGCTGCGCGTGCTGGAAGAGCGCGAAGTGGTGCGCGTGGGCGGCACGCGGCCCATCGCCATCCATGTGCGCATCATCAGCGCCACGCATTGCGACCTGGAGCAGCGTATCCGCGAAGGACGCTTCCGCGCCGACCTGTTCTACCGCCTGGCCGTGCTGCGCCTGCATTTGCCCGCCTTGCGCGAACGCGCCAGCGATATTCCAGGCCTGGCAGAATGGTCGCTGAAAAACGCGCTGGCCGCGCTGGGCGCGCGGCCACACCCCAACCTGCACGCGGAAATCATCGCCTGCGCGCCGCTGCTGCGCCGCTACGACTGGCCCGGCAACGTGCGCGAACTGCGCAACCTGGCCGAGCGCCTGGCGCTGTTCCTGGCCGCCGAACCGCTGCAGGCGCTGACCCCCGCCTTCGTGCTGGGTGTGGCGCCGGAGTTGGCGCAAGACGCCAGCCCGGCCACGGCTTTGCCGGCGCCGGCTGCCGCCGTTGCACAGCAGCGAGAGGAGGAAAGCGCCAGCGCCGTGCTGGCGCGCTTCGGCGGGCGCCGCGATGCGGCCGCCCATTACCTCGGCATCAGCCGCACCACCCTGTGGCGCCGCCTGCGCGCCGGCTGAGTGTTCAAGCACGGAAACGACCATGGCTCAAAACGATGCGCCACGCCTGCCAGCACCTGTACGGCAGCGGCACCCGCATCTTTTGCACCGTTCATCCCTGCCTGCCGCCGCTCATCCCGCGGTGCTGGCGGCGGGCCGCCTGGCCCGCTAGCATCGTCGTCAAGGAGGAACACATCATGAAACGAACATTGCAAACATTGATCTTGCTCAGTACCGTGCTGCTGGCGGGTGCCAGCCGGGCCGCGGCCCCGACTGCATTCACGGTCGACGTCACGGGCCAGGGCCGCCCGTTGATCCTGATTCCCGGCCTGGCATCCTCGGGCGAAGTCTGGCAAGGCACGGTGGCGCGCCTGTGCGGACCGAAAACAGGACGCGCCTGCCATGTGCTGACCCTGGCCGGCTTTGCCGGCGTGGCGCCCATCGAAGGCGACCTGCTGGCGCAGGCGGAGCAGCAACTGGCCGACTACATCAGCACCCAGAAACTGGGCCGGCCAGCCATCATCGGGCATAGCCTGGGCGGCTTCCTGGCGTTGAAAATGGCCATCGATCATCCGGCCCAGACGGGCAAGCTGCTGATCGTCGACTCGCTGCCGGCGCTGGGCGTGACGCAGATGCCAAACGCCACGCCGGAACAGCTGCAAGCCATGTCGAGCCAGATGCAATCGGCCATGCGCGCGCAGGATGTGGCCAGCTCCAGCGCCAGCCAGCGCCGCACCGTCGCCGGCATGGCCAGCGCGCCGGCCGACGTGGAGCGCATCATCGGCTGGGGCCAGCGCTCGGACCGCGAAACGGTCATCCGCACCATGGGCACGCTGATGGCCAGCGACCTGCGCCAGGATGTGGCACGCATCACGTCGCCCACGCTGGTGCTGGGCACCTGGATCGCCTACAAGGATTATGCGCCGCGCGCCGCCATCGAAGCGACCTTCCAGCAACAGTATGCACAGCTGCCGGGCGTAAAAATCGCGCTGGCCGACACGGCGCGCCATTTCATCATGTACGACCAGCCGGACTGGATGCATGCGCGCATCGAACAGTTCCTGGACTAGGCAATGAACGCACCCTTGCACCGGCCGCCGCTGCTGGCCAGGATCAACTGGTACTGGACCTTCCAGCTGGCCGGCTGGGGCGCACTTACCCTGTTCAACAGCGTGTATGGCGGCTCCTCGCAGCTGCGCATCGTCGTGACGATTGCCTGCTGGGGGGGCTTGGGCGGGCTGTTGCTGTCGCACCTCTGGCATGGCGTCCTGCGCCGGCGCGGCTGGGCGGCGAACGGCTTGCGCTGGAAACGCATCTTGCCCTCGCTGGCCTTGCTGGCCGCCATCCAGACGGCCAGCGTGACGACCGCCTTCCACGTCATGTATCCGCCCGACGTCCTGCGCGGCCTGGCATGGCTGCCCGGTGCGCTGCTGTTCTGGTTCGGGGTATTCCTGACCTGAACGGTGTTTTACTTCACCGCGCTGTCGCTGCGCCGCGCCGCCCACCTGGAAGCGGAAACCCTGCGCCTGCAGTTGCATGGACGGGATGCGGAACTGCGCGCGCTGCAGGCGCAAGTCAATCCGCATTTTTTCTTCAACAGCCTCAATAGCGTGCGCGCCCTGATCTTCGAAGACCGCGAGGCGGCCGCGCAGATGATCGACCAGCTGGCCAACCTGATGCGCCACGCGCTGCAGTCCAGCCAGCATGCGACGGTGCCGCTGTCGGCCGAACTGGACGCCGTGCGCGCCTACCTGGCGATCGAACAGATACGCTTCGAGGATCGCCTGCGCGTCAGCTTCGACATCGCCCCCGGCATCGATCGCGTGCGCGTGCCGCCCATGGCCCTGCAAACACTGGTGGAAAACGCCGTCAAATATGGCGTGGAAACAAGCGCCGATGGCGGCGACATCCGCATTGCAGCGCAGCGTTCCAGCCCTGCCGACGGCGCCACCATGCTGCGGATCGATGTCGCCAACACGGGCGCCTTGCGCGAGCCAGGTAACTCCACCTGCGTCGGCTTGCGCAATGCGCGCCAGCGTTTGCAGCTGGCTTGCGGCGAGCACGCCAGCCTGGAACTGCGCCAGCAGGCGGGCTGGATATACGCCACCATCCATGTGCCGGAGCTGGCATGAACGGTCAGCCGCTCAAGGTAATGCTGGTCGATGACGAGCGCCTGGCGCGCGCCGAGCTGCGGCGCCTGCTGGCGCCGCATGTGCAGCGGGGCGCCGTGGAGATCGTCGGCGAGGCGGCCAGCGCGGCCGACGCCATCGCGCAGATCGGCAAACTGCACCCGGACCTGCTGCTGCTCGACGTGCAGATGCCGGGCGGCTCCGGCTTCGACCTGCTGGCCGCGCTGGACGATGCGCCCGACGTCATCTTTTGCACGGCCTTCGACCAGTACGCGCTGCAGGCGTTTGAAGTGAGCGCCCTCGACTACCTGCAAAAACCCGTGCAGGCGGCACGCCTGGCCACGGCCCTGGCGCGTGCCGGCGCACGGGCGCAAGCCATGCCGCCGCCCGCGCCGCGCAAGGTCTTCATCAAGGATGGGGAACGCTGCTGGTTTGTCGCGTTTGACGATATCCGCCTGCTCGAATCGGAAGGCAACTACACGCGCGTGCATTTTGGTGCACAGCATCCGCTGCTGCTGCGCACCCTGAACCAGCTGGAAGAAAAGCTCGACCCCACCCTGTTCTTGCGCGCCAACCGGCGCCAGATCGTCAACCTGGCGCAGGTGGCGCAAGTGGCGCCGAATGCGGCCGATGGCATCGACCTGCACCTGCTGGACGGCAGCGTGGTGGAAGTATCACGCCGCCGCGCGCAACAGTTCAAGGCCGCCTGCGGCCTGTAACGCGACTACTTCAGCGCGGGGATAGGCTGCGCCTGGAAGGCGGGGCGCGGCTGCTCCTTGAGTTTTTTCGCCAGCATGTCGAGCGCCACTTCCAGCTGGCGGTCGGCGCCATTGAAAGTGGCGTGCGGCGGATTTTCCACCTCGACGTCCGGCACCACGCCCACGCCTTCGATCAGCCACTGGCCATCGATGCCGAACTGGCCGTTTTCCGCCACGCGCGCCATGCCATTGTCGGCCAGGCGCGTATTGTCGCTCAGCCAGACGCCGGCGCCGGCCGTGCGCTTGCCTACCAGCGGTGCCAGTTTCAATGCCTTGATGCCGGCGGCGAAGGTCTCGCCATCCGAATACGTGAGTTCATCGACCAGCACCACCAGGTGGCCGCGGAAGGTGTTCTGCATGTTCGACGATGGCTGCACGCCCGGCGGCGCCCAGTATGCCCAGGCCTTGCGCAGCAGTTTTTCGATGATCCAGCTATCGATATTGCCGCCGTTATTGCGCCGCACGTCGATGATCAGGCCTTCGCGGTTGATGTTGGCGTAAAAGTCGCGCGCGAACGAGGCGATGTCGTTCGCGCCCATGGCGCGCAGGTGCAGGTAGCCGATGCGCCCCTGCGAGGCGGCAGCCACCTGTTCGGCACGGCTCAATTCCCAGTCGCCATAGCGCAGCGCCGTCTGTTTCGCCATGTTGACGGGCGTGACGATGACGGCGCGCGGCGCGCCCTTGCCATTGTCCCGTTTGACCTGCAGCAGCACCTGCTTGTCGGCCTGGTTCAGCAGCAGGTCGCTGATATCGCGCGCGGCCAGCACGTCCTTGCCGTTGACGGCCGTGATCACGTCGCCCGCCTTCACATCCACTTCAGGGCGCGACAGCGGTGCGCGCGCCGAGGGCAATTCCGCTTCGCTGCGGTAGACATGCTCGACCAGGTAGCCGTCGCCAGTGCGCGCCAGCACGGCGCCCAGGCCGGCCGGCGTGCCTTCCTGCTCCGTGCGGCGCAATTCGCCGGGACGGATCTGCGAATGCAGGGCGCCTACTTCGGCCACCATCATGCCCAGCACGTCATTGAGCTCGGCCCGATCCGTGACCCGCTCGACCAGTGGCGCATATTTGTCGCGCGCCGCCTTCCAGTTCACGCCGCGCATCTTCGCGTCGTACAGGAAATCGCGGTGCAAGCGCCAGGCGTCGTTGAACATCTGCTTCCATTCCAGGCGCGGGTTCGACACAAACGTCCAGTCGTCGACTTTTACTTTCGCCTTCGACAGGTCGGACGGCAGCTTGGCGCCCGCCTCGATCACCAGCATCTCACCCGGGCCGGTGGCCGCTACAGTGCGGTAGTACAAATGCTTTTTATCCTGCGCCAGGTCGAATTCGCGCACATTGGCCACCAGCAGTTCCGGCTTGGAGCCGGTATTGCCAATGGCGAGCGTTTTCAGGCTGGACTTGTTCTCGCCGCTTTCCCGCTCGATGAAGTACAGGCGCTTGTCATCCATGGCCAGCGCACCGTAATTGCCCGCCGCCAGCGGTACTTCATACAGGCGCTCGGCCAGGCCCTTGAAGACGACGTCCGGCAGGGCCGCCGGCGCTTTCTTCACGCTCGTCTTGCCGCCCGCCTTCTCCAGGGCCTTTTCCGCCGCCAGTTCGGCCGCCTTTTCATCGTCCGTCTCGGCCGGTTTCACACCCGGACGGCTCAGCTCATCGTCGGGCTGGAACGGAAAACGGTTGCCCGGCTGCAGCGCCAGCGCATACACGCCAATGCGCTTGTCGAACACGGGGCCCATGTTGCGGTCGCCCCACGGCGAACCGTTGGCCAGCTGGAAATTGCGTGCCGACAGGAAATACAACCAGCGCCCGTCGGGTGAAAACACGGGCGAACCGGACGTGTAGCGGTCGCTGGTGACGAATTGCAGCTGTTTCGAGGCGAGGTTGTACAAGCCGATCTGCTCGCGCTGCTCGTTGCTGGCCACGCGCACGATGGCCAGGTTGCGGCTGTCGGGCGACCATTGCACTTCGTCGTGCTTGTCCACGCCCGCCTTGCCCGCGTCGTCGATCAGCTGGTTGCCCCTGGTCGCCAGGTCCAGCAGCCAGAAACGGCCCTTCTTGTCCGTGTGCGCCAGCCAGCGCCCATCCGGCGACGGGTACAGTTTCCAGCGGTGGTTGTCGCCCTGCGTCGTCAGCTGCTCACCTTTGCCCGAACCATCGGCGGCGTACTTCCAGATTTCGTTCTCTCCGCTCGTGTCGACGATGGCGAACACGGATTTCTCGTCGCTGGAAAAGACGGCATCGCGCGCCCGCGCCCCTTCGGGAATGGCGATATCGACGCGGCGCAGGCTGCCCGTGCCGGCGATGCTGACACGGCCCCTTGCAGTGAGGATGATGCGCTCATCCTTGCCCGACAGCTGCACATTGCTCAAGGTATCGAGCGGCGAGCGGATCTGGCGCGCGCGCTGCTGGTCAAAATCGGATACGAGGTTGATCGGCAACGGCGATGAGTCCGTCCCTGCCGCCAGGTCCAGCACCTGCAGGTCGGCGCCCAATTGATACACGATCTTGCCATCGCCCAAGGAAGCATTGCGCACGTCCCATTGCTTATGGGACGTCAATACGCGGCGGTCGGAGCCGTCGGGCAGCATGCTCCACAGATTGTCGCTGCCGCCCGCGTCGCTGATGTAATACACGCGACCCTGCCACCACATGGGGCGCTTGTTGTTGCCCGCCAACACGGCAGGCTCCGCGTGCATGCACACGGCCTCACCCTTGCCGTCCAGGTCGTAGCGCCACAGGGTGGCATGCGCACCGCCCCGATAGTTGCGCACATTGTCGTTGGTCACAGCCAGGCCGAAACGCGTGAAGAACAGCGTCTTGCCCGCATCGTCGAGCACGGCGTCGTTGGCGTCAGCCACGGGAAACACGCGCCGCGTCTGTTTCACGGGATCGATGGCGGCGACGATACGGCGCGAAGCGGGACCGTCCGTGTTTTGCGTGCTGACCAGCACTTCGCCCTGCGCCGTCCAGCCCAGCACCAGCACGCCGCCATTATCAAAGGAAATACGGCGCGGCAAGCCGCCCGCCAGCGGCATCACATACGCCTCCTGTGCCCCTTCGTAGGCGGCGGAAAAGGCCAGCCACAGGCCGTCGCGCGAAATCGCCGCGTTCGTTTCATAGCCGGGATGCGTGGTCAGGCGCTGCGCCGCGCCGCCGCGCACGCTGCTTTTCCACAAATCGCCTTCGGCCGTGAAGACGACGGTGTCGCCGCGTACGGCGGGAAAACGGAAATAGCTGCCGGCAGGCGCGGTGGCGGCGGCGGCGGCGGCGGCCGCAGCGTCAGCCAGCAGGCCGGCGGAAAACAACAGGAAGGCGAGAGTACGGGAAATTTTCATGTGGGCATCCAGATAGCGGTCAGGGGGCATGGACATCATGTCGATACCGGACAGCAATTCTGGCATAAGCGCGACCAAAGAAAACCTTCTTTATTGCCCACAAAAACGTAAAAAAACCCGCGCCACTTGCGTGGGCGGGTTTTTCGACAAGAGCAGAAACGCTCTGAACGCCGAACAAAACCGTAGCGAGCGGCAGCGAGTTGCGGCCGAGAAGCGGAGCTGTGCTTTAGCACAGTGAGCATCGGAGGCCGCAAATCGCGACGCGCAGTAGGTTTGGTTCGGTGTTCTTACTCGACTTCCACCGTTTCCGGTGCTGCCGTCGGCGCCGCGTCTGGCGGTTCCGGGAATTCCAGCAAGACCTGGTCCTTGTCGTCGAGGTCGACGGTGACCCGTCCGCCGGTGACCAGGCGGCCGAACAACAGCTCGTCGGCCAGAGCCTTGCGGATCAGATCCTGGATCAGGCGTGCCATCGGCCGCGCGCCCATCAGCGGATCGAAGCCTTTCTTGCCGAGGAAAGCACGCAGCTTCTCGGTAAACACGGCTTCGACCTTTTTCTCGTGCAACTGCTCTTCCAGCTGCATCAGGAACTTGTCGACCACGCGCAGGATGATGTCCTGGTCCAGTGCGCGGAAGCTGATGGTCGCGTCGATGCGATTACGGAATTCCGGCGTGAACATGCGCTTGATGTCGGCCATCTCGTCGCCTGCCTGCTTGGAATTGGTGAAACCGATCGAGGCTTTCTGCAAGCTTTCCGCACCCGCATTGGTGGTCATGATGATGATCACGTTGCGGAAATCAGCTTTGCGGCCATTGTTATCCGTCAAGGTGCCATGGTCCATCACTTGCAGCAGGATATTGAAAATGTCCGGATGGGCTTTTTCAATTTCATCGAGCAGCAAGACCGCATGCGGCTTCTTGGTGATCGCTTCCGTCAGCAAGCCGCCCTGGTCGAAACCGACGTAGCCCGGCGGCGCGCCGATCAAGCGACTGACGGCGTGGCGTTCCATGTATTCCGACATGTCGAAACGGATCAGCTCGATGCCGAGGATGAAGGCCAGTTGCTTGGCCACCTCGGTCTTGCCGACACCGGTCGGACCGGAAAACAGGAAGGAGCCGATCGGCTTGTCCGTCTTGCCCAGGCCGGCACGCGCCATCTTGATGGCCGACGCCAGCGCGTCGATGGCGGGATCTTGTCCGAACACGACATTGCGCAAGTCGCGGTCGATCGTCTGCAGCTTGCTGCGGTCGTCCTGGTTGACCGTTTGCGGCGGAATGCGCGCGATCTTGGCAATGATGTCCTCGATCTCGGCCTTGCCGATGGTTTTCTTTTGCTTCGACTTCGGCAAGATGCGCTGCGCCGCGCCCGCTTCATCGATGACATCGATCGCCTTGTCGGGCAGATGACGGTCGTTGATGAAGCGCGCCGCCAGTTCGGCCGCCGTCGACAGGGCCGAGGCCGAGTATTTCACGCCGTGATGTTCTTCGAAGCGCGACTTGAGGCCGCGCAGAATCTGAATGGTTTGCTCGACGGTCGGCTCGTTGACGTCCACTTTCTGGAAACGGCGGGAGAGCGCATGATCTTTCTCAAACACGCCGCGGAATTCCGTGTACGTGGTCGCACCGATGCATTTCAACTGGCCATTCGCCAGTGCCGGTTTCAGCAAGTTGGAGGCGTCCAGGGTGCCGCCCGAGGCCGAGCCCGCACCGATGATGGTGTGGATTTCATCGATGAACAGGATGCCGTTCGGATTGTCCTTCAATTGCTTGAGCACGGCTTTCAGGCGCTGCTCGAAGTCACCGCGGTATTTGGTACCGGCCAGCAAGGCGCCCATATCCAGCGAATACACGACGGCATTTTGCAGGATTTCCGGCACGTCGCTTTGCGTGATGCGATAGGCCAGGCCTTCGGCGATGGCCGTCTTGCCCACGCCCGCCTCGCCGACGAGCAGCGGATTGTTCTTGCGGCGGCGGCACAGGATCTGGATCACGCGGTCGACTTCTTCCTCGCGGCCGATCAGCGGGTCGATCTTGCCTTCGGCAGCGGCCTTGTTCAGGTTTTGCGTGAACTGGTCGAGCGGGCTTTCCTTCGGCTGGCCCTCGACGGGCGCGTCTTCCACGCCTTCGGAGGCTTTCGCGCTTTCCGTCGACTGGTCCTTGCGCACGCCGTGCGAAATGAAATTGACCACGTCCAGGCGCGTCACGCCCTGCTGGTGCAGGTAGTAGACCGCATGCGAATCCTTTTCGCCGAAGATGGCCACCAGCACATTGGCGCCCGTGACTTCCTTCTTGCCATTCGAGGCGGACTGGACGTGCATGATGGCGCGCTGGATGACGCGCTGGAAACCAAGCGTCGGCTGGGTGTCGACTTCGCCCGTGCCAGGCACGGTCGGCGTGTTATCGCCGATGAAATTGGTGAGGGTCTTGCGCAGGTCCTCAATATTGACCGCGCAGGCACGCAACACCTCGGCAGCGGAGGGATTGTCCAGCAGTGCCAGCAGTAAATGCTCAACCGTGATGAATTCATGCCGTGCCTGCCGAGCTTCGACAAACGCCATGTGCAAACTAACTTCTAATTCCTGCGCAATCATACTTCCTCCATCACGCACTGCAGGGGGTGCCCTGCCTTGCGCGCATGCGTTAAAACGAACTCCACTTTGGTACACGCTATATCTTTAGAGAACACGCCGCACACTCCTTTGCCGTAGCGATGAACACTGAGCATGATTTGCGTCGCCGTTTCACGGTCCTTGTTGAAATACTCCTCAATGATGGCCACCACAAATTCCATCGGGGTGTAGTCATCATTGAGCAAGGCTACCTGATAGAGCGGCGGCGGCTTCAGCACTTGCCGCTCCAGCAGGGTTTCTGAGTCATGCTTGGTTGCCATACGCTTATTCTAATGCTTTCACAGTGGTTGTCATGCGCAATATCTACGCCTTTCCAATTGTTTTCAATCTTACGCGTTTTCTTAATAGTGCGCAGATGGCGACCTTGCTGTCAAAATCAAGAGTTGCTTTTTTGGTTGCCGTGAAGAATTTGGCAATATCGATGGAAAAGCGCTTGACTTCATTATTTATTCCGCCAACAATGCTGTATCGACTGTTGCAGTAATGTACAGCTTGATAAGAAGTGAGACGTCGAGGAGGGGGCAAGAAGCTTCTTGCTTTTATGGCTCGTGTGATTTGTTTTAATTTTGAAAGTTCTTTTTATGGCAACAGGTACAGTTAAGTGGTTCAATGATTCCAAAGGTTTTGGCTTCATCACTCCAGATGATGGCGGCGAAGATTTGTTTGCTCATTTCTCCGCAATCAACATGAACGGTTTCAAGACCCTCAAAGAAGGTCAAAAAGTTCAATTCGAAGTCACGCAAGGCCCTAAAGGCAAGCAAGCTTCCAACATCCAAGCAGCCTAAGCATCGCCGGCCCTCAGATGTGAAAAACCCCGTCTCCTGACGGGGTTTTTTTTCGTCCGCAGGGTGCGCTGCACCCTGCCCTGCCCCGCGTGTTACATGTGCTCGATCATCACATCGCCGAAACCGGAGCACGACACTTGCGTCGCGCCTTCCATCAGGCGGGCGAAATCGTAGGTGACGCGCTTCGAGGCGATCGATTTTTGCATTGAAGAAATGATCAGGTCGGCCGCTTCCAGCCAGCCCATGTGGCGCAGCATCATTTCCGCCGACAGGATCAGGGAACCGGGGTTCACGTAATCCTTGCCCGCATACTTCGGCGCCGTGCCATGCGTCGCTTCAAACATGGCCACGGAGTCGGACAGATTGGCGCCGGGCGCGATGCCGATGCCGCCCACTTGCGCCGCCAGCGCGTCGGAAATGTAATCGCCGTTCAAATTCAGGGTGGCGATGACGCTGTATTCGGCCGGACGCAGCAGGATTTGTTGCAGGAACGCGTCAGCGATGGAATCCTTGACGATGATGTCGCGGCCCGTCTTCGGATTCTTGAACTTGCACCATGGGCCGCCATCGATCAGCTCGGCACCGAATTCCTTTTGCGCCAGCGCATACGCCCAGTCGCGGAAGCCGCCTTCCGTGTACTTCATGATGTTGCCTTTGTGCACGATCGTCACGGATGGCTTGTCATTATCGATCGCGTACTGGATGGCCTTGCGCACCAGGCGCTGCGTGCCTTCGATGGAGACGGGCTTGATGCCCAGGCCGGACGTGGCCGGGAAGCGGATCTTCGTCACGCCCATTTCATTGATCAGGAAATCCATCAATTTCTTGGCTTCGGGCGAGCCTTGCTGGTATTCGATGCCGGCGTAGATGTCTTCCGAATTTTCGCGGAAAATCACCATGTCCGTCTTTTCCGGCTCTTTCACGGGCGACGGCACGCCCGTGAAGTAGCGCACGGGGCGCAGGCAGACGTACAAATCGAGCTGCTGGCGCAAAGCCACGTTCAGCGAGCGGATGCCGCCGCCGACGGGCGTGGTCAGGGGGCCCTTGATGGAGACGACGTAATCTTTCAGTACGGCCAGCGTTTCTTCCGGCAGCCACACATCGGGACCGTACACATTCGTCGATTTTTCGCCCGCGTAGATTTCCATCCAGCTAATCTTGCGCGCGCCGCCGTAGGCCTTGGCCACGGCAGCGTCGATCACCTTGATCATGACCGGGCTGATATCGATGCCCGTGCCATCGCCTTCAATGAAGGGAACGATGGGATTATCTGGTACATTCAGCGAAAAATCGGCGTTGACGGTGATTTTTTGGCCGTCAGCAGGTACAGTGATATGTTGATACATCGTGATCTCCGAAGTGGGACACACCGCTGGCGGGCAACACGGGCCGGCGACGCGCTCTGCGGTTGCAGAGTTTACAAAAACAAGTCCGAACATGGCGGCAACAACGCACTTTAGCAGGGAAAGAACAGCCGGACCATCTGCGGCGCCAAAGAACCTCGTTGCCATACCGCTCATGTCTTCTATAAGACATAAGACTGTGTTTCACATTATGCACCACTATCTTACAGGGCGCCACGCTTTTGCGGCGCCGACCAGCAGCCACCACCGCTTACATCCATTCCCCGACCAGCATGCCACTCATCCTCTTCAATAAACCATTCCAGGTCTTGTGCCAGTTTTCGCCGCAGGACGGCCGCCTCACCCTGGCGGACCATTTGACCATTCCCGGCATCTACCCGGCCGGCCGGCTCGACGCCGACAGCGAAGGCTTGCTGCTGCTGACGGACGACGGCCGCCTGCAGCACGAGATCAGCCACCCCGACCGCAAGGAAGCGAAAACCTATTTGGTGCAGGTCGATGGCGTGCCCGATGCGGCCAGCCTGGCGCGCCTGCAGGCGCCGCTGGACCTGGGCGACTTCATCACCAAGCCGTGCAAGGCCGTGCGCATCGCCGAGCCGGAATGGCTGTGGCCGCGCAATCCACCCATCCGCGCGCGCGCCGACAAGCCGACCTCGTGGCTGGCGATCACGTTGAAAGAAGGAAAAAACCGGCAAGTGCGGCGCATGACCGCTGCCGTCGGCCTGCCAACCCTGCGCCTGGTGCGCAGCGCCATCGGCCCGTTCTCGCTGGCCAGCCACCCTCTGCTACCCGGCGAATGGTGTGAAGTGCCGGCCGAGAACATTGGAAAAGCGTGAACAGGACAAGAAAAACGGCTTCGGCACTGAAATTTTTCCAATAAGCATTATTTATTTTTAGATAATGCATTAAAATCATCTGACCTTAACATGACGGAAAAGGAAAGATGATGACAAAAGTAATACTGATGCTGGCCGCCTCTCTGCTTGCCGGCGCCGCACTGGCGCAATCGGGCGCCAAGGTGCACGCTTCCGCAGCGACCGATGCCGTCAAGCCGCCACCGGCATCGGCAGCCAGCCATGCCTCGGCTGCCACCGATGCCGTCAAGCCGGCGGCGGCCTCGGTCAACGCCTCGGCCGCAACCGATGCACCGCGCCTGATTCCGCAGCCGCGCAAGACGAAGCAGCCGGCCGCTGAAGCAGGCAAGCCGGTGAAATAAGCGTCGCTCATGGGGTGACGGCAGCGACTATGTTGCTGTCACCCCACGCTTTCGCTGCGGCCGGGCAGCATGCTTGACCAGGCAGCCGCCAGCATGGCTTAATCGCCGCTTCGCAGCCACCGTCCCGCGCCATGAAAACTTCCCTTCGCTGTCTCAGCCTGTCCATCACCCTGCTGGCGTGTGCCAGCATTGCGCAAGCGCAAACACCGCAAGGCAAGAGCTTGCAGCTCTCGGCCGGCATGCATTTGATCCAGGCAGAAGTGGCCGCTACGGAAGAGCAACGCGAACAAGGCTTGATGTACCGTGAAAAGATGCCGGCCAATGCAGGCATGCTGTTCGTCTTTGGCAACCCGTCCACGCAATGCATGTGGATGAAAAACACGCCGCTGCCCCTGTCCGTGGCCTTTATCGATGCCAGCGGCAAGATCGTCAACATCGAAGACATGCAAGCGCACACGCTCGACAGCCATTGCTCGACCAAAACCGTGCCCGTGCGTTATGCGCTGGAAATGAACCTCGGCTGGTTCAAGCAAAAAAACATCAAGCCAGGCATGAGCATCGGCAACCTGCCCGCGACGCGCTAGACAGTGCTGGCCGCGGCCGCGAAAGAACGCGAAAAAACCCGCTAGAACGAATCTGCGGGTTTTTGCTTTTCAACCAATGCCAGCGTACCGGCACAGGCAAGGCCACCATGGTGGCTTGCCTGCTGGCGAATATTAAGCGGACAGTGCTTTCAGGGCAGCTGCCAGACGGCTCTTATGGCGAGCTGCCTTGTTTTTGTGGATGATCTTCTTGTCAGCGATACGGTCGATGGTCGACACGGATGCTTGGAAGATTGCAGCAGCTGCTGCCTTGTCGCCGCCCTGGATCGCTTTGCGAGCAGCTTTGATAGCCGTGCGCAAGGTCGAACGTTGGGACGAATTGTGTGCGTTTTGCTTAACTGCTTGACGAGCGCGTTTGCGCGCTTGTGCGGTATTTGCCATGGAATTTCCTAAAACAGGGTCAAAGTGCGTTTGCAAACATTAGTGTTTGCCAACCGGTGCGTTCTGTGCGTCTGCCGAACCATGTGTGCCAAACCAGTGCCTGTCAAACATTAGTGTCTGCGTAACAGAATTCTGTACAGCCTTCGATTATAGCGATATTTTCAAGCGGGGGCAAATCAAAAAACCGTGTGTGACGCCAAAAACACCTGAAAATGGGCCTGACAACGGTGAATCAACAGCGATTGTTACCATATTTTAAGCATTTTCCAGGGCCATGCGCGGCTATAATCTGCCCCCATGAACTTGCTTAAAACCCTCGCCGCCATCTCCAGCATGACCATGCTGTCCCGTGTAACCGGATTATTGCGCGAAAGCCTGTTCGCGCGCGCCTTTGGCGCCGGCGCCTACACGGACGCCTTCATTGTTGCCTTCCGCATCCCCAACCTGTTGCGCCGATTGTTTGCCGAGGGGGCGTTCTCGCAAGCTTTCGTGCCAATCTTGTCGGAATACAAGAACCAGCACGGCCAGGAAGCCAGCAAGCAACTGGCCGACCATGTGGCCACCACGCTGGTCTGGGCCACTTTGCTCGTGTCCGCCATCGGCATCGTCGGCGCGCCGTGGTTCGTGTATGCGATCGCCACGGGCCTGACCAAGGATGCGGGCGCTTTTGACGCGGCCGTGTGGATGACGCGGCTGATGTTCCCTTATATTACCTGCATGTCTTTCGTGGCCCTGGCGGGCGGCATTCTGAATACCTGGCGCGAATTCAAGATTCCCGCCTTCACGCCGGTGCTGCTCAATTTATCATTCATCGCCGCCTCGCTGTTCCTCGCGCCGCACCTGAAACAGCCGATCTACGCCATGGCCATTGCCGTGTTCGCCGGCGGCCTGCTGCAGGTGGCCATCCAGATTCCCGCCCTGATCAAGATCGGCATGCTGCCGAGCCTGTCGCTCAATCCCGCCATCGGCCTGTCCGACGGCGGCGTGCGCCGCGTGCTGAAAAAAATGGGACCGGCCGTGTTCGCCGTCTCGGCAGCCCAGATCAGCCTGATGATCAACACCAGCATCGCCTCGCGCCTGACGGAGGGCAGCATTTCCTGGCTGTCGTATGCGGACCGCCTGATGGAGTTCCCGACCGCCATGCTGGGCGTGGCCCTGGGCACCATCTTGCTGCCCAGCCTGTCGAAGGCGAATGTGGATGGCGACAAGACGGAATACTCGGCCCTGCTGGACTGGGGCTTGCGCCTGACTTTCCTGCTGGCCCTGCCCGCCGCCGTCGGCATGGCGACGCTGTCCACGCCGCTGATCGCGACATTATTTCACTACGGCAAATTCACGGCCGAATCGGTGACCATGTCGACGCAGCCGCTGGTGGCCTACAGCCTGGGCCTGATCGGCATCATCCTCGTGAAAACCCTGGCGCCCGCGTTCTATGCGCGCCAGGACATCCGCACGCCTGTGAAAATCGCCATCGGCGTGCTGATCGCCACACAGTTGATGAATCTGCTGTTCGTGCCCTACATCGCCGTGGCCGGCCTGGCCCTGTCGATCGGCCTGGGCGCCTGCCTGAACGCCACTTTTCTCTACTGGGGCTTGCGCAAGCGCGGCATCTACCAGCCGAAACCGGGCTGGGCCAAGTTCTTCCTGCGCCTGCTGCCGGCCCTCATCGTGATGGGCGGCGTGGCGTATGCTGGCGCCATGCGCATCGACTGGATCGCTATGCAAGCCCATCCGCTGCTGCGGGCCGGCGCGCTGGCCCTGCTGGTGAGCCTGTGCGGCGTGGCGTACTTTGCCACCCTCTTTTTAGTTGGCTTCCGCTTCCGCGACTTCAAGCGCAGCGCCTGACCCGCGGCGCTGGCCCCGCTGCCTGCGCCTTGCCATCGGCAAGACGCCCAGCGCAATGTGGCGGGGCGAAAAAAAACCCGCCGAGATGCGGGCGGGTTTGGCGCTACGACAAGACAGTGTGATCAGGCTGCCTTTTTTGCGGCACGGCGACGCGCCATGAAGCCCAACAGGCCCAGGCCGCCCAACAGCATGCCATAGGTTGCTGGCTCAGGCACGGCGCTGACGGTGTACGTCCCCGTGTAATTGCCGCCAGCAAAGGATTCACCGAACAGTTGCAGCTTGAACGGACCGACACCGGTGTATTCCACGCCAAAGAAGCGCAGGCTGCCAGACGATAATGATTCACCCAGCTTGCCGTTCAAGTTCGATGTCAGCGCATCAAACGAAAGGTTCTGGCCGGTAATCGACAAGCCGATGTTGTACTTGCCAGCGCCCAAGCCGGTGAGGAGGATTTCATCGAGGCCGCCGAACAGGATGCCATTGCCGACGACAGCGTTGAAGGCATGCGCGTGGCCATTGGCATTAACATTGATGACTTGATCACCTGCAGAAGCACTGAACGACGCCGCAGCCAGAATGCCGGCAACGATAAATTTCAATTTCATAGTTTATCCCTTAAAAAGTAATTTATGGCAGCGATGCGCGGGCCACCAAGAGTTTTAGTACTGAAAGTACTGAACAGAATGGTAGCATAAATGCATCTAATTACTTATAAATATTTTATCAAAGTTTCATCCGAGATAACCATTTACGGACTGAACTATTTGCCTGTATCGAGCACTTTCCATAGGTAAATAATTCCGCACGCGTCGTCCCGCTGCCAGCCGCCCGCTATCGGGGCACTGGCGCTGCGGCTGCGTCGGCTGGCAGCTCGGCCGGATCCTGAAGCTGGGGCGCTTCTGGCGGCGCGTCTTCTTGCTGCGCAGAAATAGTTTTGGAAAATAACGATGGCGGCGGTGCGGCGGCACCGCCTGGCGATAGTGCGGCCGATGCATTTTCCAGGCCGGCTTCCCCAGCCTGCGCCGCCGGCTGGAGCGCTTGTGCGTCGACCATGAAATGCCATTCCGAGAGCCGCGCCTTGCCGTCGAAGCCGGCAAACCGGGCTTCGAAGTTCCCTACTTTCAACGCTGCGGCCGGCGACAGGCTATGCACGCCGATGATGCCATTGCTGCCGGGCTGGTACAGCAAGCCCCACTCGGCACGCCCCGTGATGGGGTCGACATACAGCTTGCGCAGATGGCGGCGCAGCTGCGGCACGCGGGGGTCGCGCAGCAAGGCGAAAAGCGTCGGCGGCTGCTGCGGCTGCCCCGGGGGCGTGGCGGCGGCATAACTGCGCAGGGCATCTGAAAACTGCGCGCCGATGTCGAGCAGCTCCTGCTCGGCCGCCTGGCGCTGCAGCAGGGAACCCATCTTCAGGCCGGCCGCGCCCACCAAGCCCAGGATGGCCACCAGGATGATCAGTCCAAGGTAGGTGAAGCCGCGCTGGCGGTGCGCACGAGCATGCATCGCAGCTACCAGTCGGCAAACGGCGTGCCGTTGCGGTCCTTGCCAGGCGCGCCGCTCTTGACGTCATACACCTGGCCCGGCGTATCGTCGGGCGGCGCCACGATCAGCCATGTCGATTCGCTCTCCGTGATGGGGTCGATGGGCATGGCGCGCAGGTATTTCTTGTCCACCAGTTGCTCCAGGGTATCGGGATAGCGGCCCGTATCGCCGTGGTACTGGTCGATGGTGATGCGCAGATTGCGCAAGTTATCCGCCAGCACGGTTTCCCTGGCCTTGTCCAGGCTGGGAACATAGCGCGGCACGGCCAGGGTCAGCAGCAGCGCCACGATACCGAGCACCACCAGCAATTCGATCAGGGTAAAGCCGCGCGCGCGCGCGGCATGCTTATCGGCAGCCATGGTTCACCATACCCGGTAAGGCACATTGTTCAGGCCAGTCTTGCTGGACGTGCAATACACATCGTAGACGTCGTCCCCCTCGTGCGGCTCGCTCGCCTCGCTGGCGTAGCTGCGCCGGCCCCACGTCTGCGCATCGCTGAGGCTGGCATCGGCATTGAACGGGTCGCGCGGCACGCGGCGCAGGAAGAACATCTTGCTGCGCTTCGGGTTGCGCTGGTCCGGCACGCCCTCGACCAGCACTTCCAGGCTTTTCGGGTAGCCGCTGGCATCGGGCGTGCGCAGGATGCGGCCTTCGTCGCCAGCGCGCTTGTACGCATCCAGAGCCTGGCGGATATCGCGCAAGGCGCGCCGCAGCTCCTGCTCCTGGCGCCGCTGCATGGCCACCTGCGTGACGGGGATCACCAGCGTGGCCAGCACGCCCAGGATGGCCAGGGTCACCAGCAGTTCGATCAGCGTAAAACCGCCGTGTGCACGCGCCAGTCTCATTTGGCGACCGGCACGGGCTGGCCGGACGATATCGGCAAAGGCGACGCGGCCGGCTCGGGCGACGGCGCCACTTCCGGCGCCGGCACGCTCTGTGGCAAGGTCGGTGGCAGCGGCGCCGGCTGCATGCCGACGGCGGACGGGCCGGAACGCACGCTCACCGTACCAGGCATCTGCGTGGCCACCTTGGCCGCCATGTCGGGACGGCGGCGAAAGCTGCCTTCCGTGCCGGCCGAAAATTCCGATTCCTTCGCTTCCGGACGCTGTACCGTGCGCACCAGGTGCGGCGTGATGGACAGCACGATCTCCGTCTTCTGGCTGTCGTCCTTGCTGCTGCCGAACAGCCGCCCCAGCACGGGGATATCTCCCAGGCCCGGTACCTTGTTGCCCGAGCTGCGCTCCTCATTGTTGATCAGGCCCGCCAGCACCTGGTTTTCGCCATCCTTCAATTGCAGCATGGTCGACGCCTGGCGCGTGCCGATCTGGTACAGGGTCGAGCCGCTCCGTGTGACGGTGGCCGCCCCCAGGTTGCTCACTTCGAGCGAGATGCGGATACCCACCTCGTTATTCAGGTAGATGGTCGGTTCGGCGTTCACCGTCAAGCCCACCTCCAGGTAGCTGACGGATTCGGAAGCGAAGCCGCCCGTGCCCGGCGAAATGGTGGTGGTCACCACGGGCACCCTGTCGCCGATGACGAACTTCGCCTTTTCGCGGTTGCGCACGCGGATGCGCGGATTGGCCAGGATGTTCGCATCGCCGTCCGTCTTGTTGACATTCGCCGTCACGGACAGGTCGCTCACGCCGATGCTGCGCTGGTTCAGCCTATTCAGGTCGTTGATCGTCAGGCCCATCCCGCCCGAGGTGGAGAGCGGCGTCAGGGTCAGGCCCGTAGGCCAGGCCACGCCCAGTTCCAGCAGGCGGCTGCGCTTGACTTCGAGGATTTCCAGCTCCAGCACCACTTCCGCCTCGGGCACGTCCTGCAGCGCGATCAGGCGCTCGGCCAGGCGGATCGCCTCGGGCGTGTCGCGCACGATGACGAGGTTGAGTTTTTCATCGGCCACCACGTCGCGCGTCTTGAGGATGGTCTTGAGCGTGTTGGCCACCTGTTTGGCATCGGCATTGGCCAGGAAGAAGGTCTTCACCAGCACTTCCTGGTATTCCTTCAGCTTGGCCGCCACATTTGGGTAAATCAGGATGGTGTTCGCATCCATCACCTGCTGCTCCAGCTGGTTCGTCACCAGCAGGAAGTAGATGGCCGATTCCACCGTGCTGTTCCTCAAAAAGATGGACGTCTTCGCGTCGGCCTTGACGTCCTTGTCGAAGACGAAATTGAGACCAGAGCGGCGCGCAATCAGTTCGAACACCTGTTTTAATGGCGCGTCGCGGAACTCGATGGTGATCGGCTGCTTGTACGATTTGGCCAGGCCCGATTCGACGATAGGCGGCGCCGTCTTTTCATCGACTTCGCGCAGCAGCGCGCGCGCGCCCGCATGGTTCGGCTGCTCCGTCAGGATGGCGTTCAGGCGCTGGCGCGCCGGGTCGTATTGTTTTGCCTCCAACGCCGCGCGTGCATCGGCCAGCAATTTCCCCTGGCGCTGTTCGCGTTCGAGCGCGCGCAAGCCGCTGTTGGCCCGCTCGTTCTGCGCGTCGATTTCCAGCACGCTCAGAAAGCCCGCGCGCGCCAGCTCACCCTGCCCCGTTTGCGCCTGACGCTCGGCCTGCTGCAGGCCGGTGCTGGTGGCCCGTTCGCGCGCCTGCAGATAAGCGCTGCGGTATTGCGCGTTGCCGGGGTCTTGCTGCAGCGCTTCCTGCAGCTTTTGCAGACCGGCCGGGATGTGATTCTGCGCAAGCAGCTCGCGCCCGTCGCGGTAGGCCTGCTGACCGGCGCAGCCGGACAGCAGCACCAGCAGCACCAGCAACGGCGCCGATGAAAAGGAACGAGGCATCACTCGGAAACTCCAATGTTGAGCTGCTGAACCTGGTTCAACGGCAGGTAAGTGAGCGTCATGACGGGCGGCGCGATCGCCACGACCTTGTAGGCGCCATCGATGACGGTATGGGCGCGTACGATATACGTCTTGTCGGCGCGCGATAGAAACACTTCCCAGGCGCCGTCGGCGGCCACCTTGCCCAGGTAGACGAAAGGCACGGGCGGCGCCATCGGCGGTGGTGGCGGCGGGGCCACGGTCACTTCCGGCGGTGGCGGGGTCCAGTCCTGGCGCTGGAAGACACTACCGGCACCGCCAAAGGTGTCGCCATCCTCGCCAGCCACCTCGCTGCGCGGCAACAGCGCCAGGATGACCGGTGGCTCGGCTGGTGGCCTGGCAGCGCGCTGGCGCGCGGGCGCCACGGCCCGCTCGACCGCCTCGGCTACCTCGGCCACGGGCTGGCGCTCGCCGAACAGCCGCAAGGCGCCCGCGCCCAGCACGCCGGCCAGCATGAGCCAGTGGCGCGGCGTCATGGCGCTTCTCCCGCGCTGTCAGCTAAATAAAAGGTCAGGCGCAAGCGCGCTTCGAGTTGCGTATCGGCGATCTGCTCGCGGCGAAAACTCAGTTCGTCGAGCGAGGCGAACGGCATGGCGCGCAGCGCCTGCAGCGCAAACTGCCACACGGCCGCATAACTGCCCTTCAGTGGCAAGGTCACCTGGTAGGTGGCGACGCGGCTGGCCTTGTCGTAGCCGCTCTTGTATTCGCCCTGCGCCAGCTGCAAGCCGTTTTTCGCGGCAAGGTCGAACAGCTGCTTGACCTGCTGCTCCGCGTGGCGCTGCTGCCCCAGGGTTGCATAGAAGCGCGCCAGGTTCTCGCTCGCCGTCACTGGCGGCGCCACGATGGCGACAGCCAGCGATGGCTGCGGCAAGGGCCGCGCTTCCAGCCGCGCCGCCACGGCGCGCTGCTGCCAGGCCCAGACCCAGGCGGCCACACCCAGCGCGAGCAAGGCCACGGCCAGCCAGGCGGGCGCGCCCACGCGGCGCAGCAGCAGTTGCGCGCGCAGGCGCAAGGTATGGAGGTCGATGGCCATCATGGCATGCCCCAGCGCGCTTCGAGCTGGAAGCGCAAGGGTTTGTTCGGATCGAGCGCGTTGATTTCATGGCGCAGCAACTGCACGCGCGCGCCGAACAGCTCCTGCTGCTTCAATTGCGCGATGTAGGCCACCATGGCATCGCTGCCCGTCGTCTCGGCCGTGATCTTCAGCACGCGCTTGCGCGCATCCGGCTCCAGCGCCAGCAGCGCGATTGCGGGCGGCGTGGCGCTGGCCAGCGCATCCTGCAGGTCGCGCCACGGCAGATTCAGTTGCAGGATGGCCGCATTCACGGCCGCCGCCTGCGCCGGCGCAATCGGCACGATCGCCACGGGTGCCGGCCCCTGCGTGGCTTGCGCGACGCGCTGCTGCGCGCGCTGCCATCGCGCCTCGCTGGCTTGCTGGCGCTGCAGCGCGTCGCTGCCGGCCCACGCCGCCGTGACGGTCAGCGCCAGGCCCAGTATCCCCGTGATCCACGCCCAGGCGGGCACGCGCTGCAGGCTGCGGCGCCAGCCTGGTGGCGCAAAATCGATATCGAGACGCGTCATGCCAGGCCTGCGCTGCGCGCCAGCCGGGCAGATGGCGACAAGGCGCCGTCCCCGTCCCGCGTGGAGAGAATCTGGCAGTGGAACGCTTCCGCCCGCACCAGCCAGCCAGCCGGCGGCGCGCCGCACAGCTGCAGCAGCACCGGTGCGGGCACGCCTTGCAGCAGCGCTTCGCGCATCAGCGTCTGCTCCAGCCAGCCATGGCCGGCGTCCGGGGGGACAGGCAACGCGCGCACGGCGCGCAGGCGTCCTTCGTGACGCACGCCCAGGGTCAAGGTGTTCTCCTGCAACTGGCCAAACCAGGCGCCCGGTTTCAGCGCGCCGTGCCAGCGGTTCCAGTGGCGCGCGAATTGCGGCGTGATGAAAATCAAGGCCAGCTTGCGCGCAAGGGCCACACGCGTCAGTTGCTCCAGCAGCGCACGGGGCACGGCGCAGAAAAACGGTACGCGCGCATCCCAGGCACGGCTGCTGTGCCACAGGCCAGGCGCATCGCCATACAGCGACTGGAAACGCAGCGCGGCGGCCGCCTCGATGTCGGCCAGGCGCGCGGCGCCCTGCGGCATGTCCACCTGCCACAGTCGCGCCAAGCCATCGTCGAGCACCACGGACAAGGGCCAGCGCGCGTAGTGCCCCGCCGGCAGCACCTGCTCCAGCGCCTGGCCCAGGGCGGCAAAGTCGCCATGCGGGCCCAGACCGGCGTCCGGTACATACGCGGCTTCGCCCAGCAAGGTCCAGGCGGGCGCGCGCCAGCGGCTGCTGCGCCACAGGCTGACGCTGCCCGCCGCCACGCCCAGGCGCAAACCCATTCCAAAAGCTCTACGCATGCAGGGTGACCCTCTTGATTTCCGTGATGGTGGTGGCACCCCGTTTGACCAGTTCCAGCGCCGCCAGGCGCAGGCTGCGCGTGCCATTCGCATACGCTGCCGCCTTGATCTGGCGGATCGGTTTTTTGTCGACGATGAGTTCGCGGATTTCATCGGTCAGCACGAGAATTTCGGCGATCGAGCGGCGGCCCTTGTAGCCCGTGCCGCGGCAGTCGCCACAGCCCTTGCCCTGCTTGAATTGATATGTATCAGCGTCGGCGCGCGCCAGCCCTACGCTGGCCAGTTCACCGTCGTCCGGCGTGTATTCGGTGGCGCAATGGGGGCAGTTGGTGCGGATCAGGCGCTGCGCCCAGATGCCGTTCAGGGCCGAGACAAACGCATACGGGTCGATGCCCATGTGGGTAAAACGGCCGAACACGTCAAACACATTATTCGCATGTACGGTGGTCAGCACCAGGTGACCGGTAAGCGCCGACTGCACGGCGATTTCCGCCGTCTCGCGGTCGCGGATCTCGCCCACCATGATTTTATCGGGGTCGTGGCGCAGGATCGAGCGCAAGCCCCTGGCAAAGGTCAGCCCCTTCTTTTCA
Source organism: Janthinobacterium sp. SUN073 (assembly GCF_030397665.1). Classification (GTDB taxonomy): domain Bacteria; phylum Pseudomonadota; class Gammaproteobacteria; order Burkholderiales; family Burkholderiaceae_D; genus Janthinobacterium. The sequence goes on from NZ_JAPUBT010000006.1 coordinate 50,998, forward strand.
TTCACGGGTATCTGCAAAATGCCGGGCAACTGGTATTCGACGGGGTCTTCGATGGTGATGATCTTTTCGCGCCCGTTATGGATTTCCGTCAGCGCCGCATATAAAGTCGTGGTCTTGCCCGACCCCGTGGGGCCGGTGACGAGCAACATGCCGTAGGCTTCTTGCGCCAGCGCGCGCAACGCTTCGAGCGACTGGGCGTCAAAGCCCAGCGCTTCGAGCGTCAGCGCGCCATATGCCTCGATCATGGCACGCTTGTCGAGAATGCGGATGACGGCGTCCTCGCCATGGATGCTGGGCATGACGGAAACGCGCAAATCGATTTCGCGCCCGCCCGATTCGACGCGGAAGCTGCCGTCCTGCGGCACGCGGCGCTCGGCGATATCGAGTTCGGCCAGCACCTTCAGGCGCGAGATGATGTGTTCGGCCACTTCGATGCCGTTGACGGACGTGGCGTGATCAAGCACGCCGTCGATCCGGTACTTGACGGCCAGGCCGCCGGCCGTGCTTTCCAGGTGGATGTCCGAGGCGCCCGCCTTCAGCGCATCGTATAAAGTCGAGTTGACCAGCTTGACGGCGGGGCTGGCCGCTTCCGAAACACTGGCGAATGACAGCACGGCGGCCGTCTTGCCGTCGCGCCGGGTGTCTGCGGCCGCACCGGGCAGCAGGTTGTCGACAGCGCGCGCCGATTCTTCCTGCTTCGACAGGTAGGCGCCGATGTCGGCCTGCAGCGCCAGGCGCACGTTCAAAACGCCCTGCCCCGCGCGCGCGCCCAGCCAGGTTTGCAGGTCGAGGTCGAACGGGTCGGCAATCACGCCCAGCAGATGGCCGTCGGCGCCGCGCAGCAGCACGCTATGGCGCGCCAATGCCTGCGACAGCGGCAGCAGGTCGAAGGCGGGAGCGTATGCCAGCATGTCGGCCGTTTCCAGCACGGCCAGGCCGAACGGGCGCGCCAGTTCGCGCACCACGGCGCGCGCCTCGATGCCGCTCAAGTGCTGCAATTCTTCGACCAGGCTGCGCTTCGATTGCCGGCTCAGGACGCGCGCGTGCTGCATCAGCGCAGCGTCGATGGTCACGCCGGGCGCCCTGGGTTCGGGACTGGTGTGCATCATGAAATATCGCCGGCAAGGTCAAAGATGGGCATGTACAGCAGGATCACGATGGCGCCCACGATCAGGCCGATGGCGGCCATCAGCAGCGGCTCGAAGGTGCGTGTAAAACGGTCGATCCAGCGGCTGATTTCACCGTTGTAAAAGGCTGCCGACTGCGTCAGCATGGGGCCCATGTCGCCCGTGCGCTCGCCCACGCGCAGCATGCGCAGGGAAATGGGCGTCGTCAGTTGATGCTGTTCAAACGCGGATGACAGGGGCTGGCCCGCCTCGATGGCGCCGCGCGCGCCCTGCAGGGACGCCTGCATGCGCGGCGAGACCATCGCTTGCACGGTGGAAATTGCCTGCACGATGGTGATGCCGCCTTCGGCCAGCATGCCCAGGGTCAGGTACAAGCGCGACAGTTCATAGATGCGCACGCGCTCGCCGATGCCGGGCAGTTTCGCCAGCAGGCGCGCCACGCCGCCGTGGCGCAGCACGCGGCGCACGGCGGTCAGCAACACGCTGCCGGCTAGCGCCAGCGCCAGCAGCAGGACCAGGCCGTGTTCGGTGACGAACTGGCCCCAGCTGAGCATGACTTGCGACATCCACGGCAGGTTGCGCCCCGCGCCCTGGTAAACCTCGGCAAAGCGCGGCACCACATAACTGATCAGGAAGACGCTGACGCCGCCGCCCACGGCCAGCAGGATGGTGGGATAGATGGCGGCGCTGACGATTTTTGAGCGCACCGCATCGATGCGCTGCTGGTAGTCGATATAGCGCGACAGCGCGCGCGGCAAGTCGCTGGTGCCTTCGGCCGCCTTGACGATGCCGATGTAGAGCGGTGGAAACAGTTCGGCCTGCTCCGCCAGTGCGGCGGAAAAGCGCTTGCCTTCGCGCAAGCCTTCCAGCAGGCGCGTGAGCACGCTGCGTGTGGCCGGCGACGCTTCCTTTTCCAGCAAGGCTTCCAGCGCTTCGACGATGCCCAGGCCCGCATTGAGCAGCGCCAGCAATTCCTGGCTGAACAACAGCAAGGGCAGCGCCCGCGCGCGCTGCCGTCCGGCCGCGCTGAACGGCGTGGCCCGCAGGGGACGAATGGCGCTGACGAACAGGCCGCGCGCCTCGGCCTGGCGGCGCGCGTCCGCTTCGTCGCGCGCGTCAATCACGCAGGTCGACAAGGTGGCCGCTGCCTGGTCCGTGGAGAGCGCGCGAACTTCAAACTGCATGATGGCGTGTCCGTGAGGAAGGAGTGGCGCTGGCGCTATTGCGCGCTGATGTCGGCGTTGTCGCCGCTGCCACCGGGCTGGCCATCCTTGCCCATCGAAACGATGTCGTACTCGCCCTTGCTGCCGGGCGCGCGGTATTGATAGGCATGGCCCCAGGGGTCGAGCGGCACGGCCTTTTTCAGGTACGGTCCATTCCAGCGCGTGCCGGCAGCCGGCGGCGCCACCAGCAGTGCGGCCAGGCCTTCTTCCGTGGTCGGGTAGCGCCCCACATCGAGGCGATAGGTGTCGAGCGATTTTTCAAACGCCTCGATCTGCGCCTTGGCCACCGTCACTTCCGATTTGCCCAGCTGGGCAAAATACTTGGGGCCGACATACGCCGCCAGCAAGCCGATGATCACGATGACGACCAATAATTCGAGCAAGGTAAAGCCGCGCGCATGGCGCGTTGCCTCAAGGTTCTGCCTGTGTGCTGCATGCATCCGCTAACTCCTTCGTGCCTACATTCGATACATTACCTCCCTGTGCGCCGCTGGTGGCTACGCACAGGCGGCGCCTGCCTGTCTGATGCATGGCAGGCTACCACGCAGCTTATGCTTAATGCAATCTTTTATTTGCACTAAAAACAACAAAACACCGGAGGAAACCATCAAGTTTGCCCTAGCGCAAATCGTGCGCCGTACCGACAGGCTCACACGGTCTGGCGGCGGCGCAAGGCAAAACCGATCAGCGCCAGGCCGCCCGTCAGCATCATCCATTCCGACGCCTCCGGCACGGCCGAGATCGACGCGATGCTGGCATAGGTGCTGCCGGCGATGCTGGCGGGCAAGCCGCCATTGACCGGCGTCAGTTCGAACTGCACCAGGTTGCCATTCACATTACCCAGGTAAGAACCGGCACTGGCGTCGAGCAAGCCCACGCCAAAGGTCGTGCCCGCGTTGCCGGCCGTGTTCAGGAAGTCGCCGCCGAAGACCACGTTGAATGCGAACTTGCCGCCCAGGGTCACGTTATGAAACCAGTCGTTGTAGGCGCCGCTATTGCCGAAGGTCAAGGTGCCCGGCACGCTGCCGCTGACATTGCCTTCCTGCGACGCCAGCGCGCCGAACGCGCCCGAGAAATTGCTGAGCACGGCACTGGCGCCCGGTGCGGGACTGTTGCCGGCGATAAAGGCAAAATCGAGGAAGCCGGCGCCGGAAAACTGGCTGGTGTCGATTTCCACGTGGTAACTGAGCGTGTTCGCCAGCGCCAGGCTGGAGCTGCCAGCAAGCAAGGCGGCCAGCACGGCGTGGCGCAAGGTACGGTTGAGTGTCGTTGCAAACATGGTGATGTCCTTAGAAGTTGCCGGCGAAGATGCTGGCCGAGTAGTTGATCGTCACTTTCGACGGATTGCTGAAGCTGACGGCAAACGAAGCCGTCGCACCTGGCGCCAGGCTGGCCGCGTTGACGCTGACGTACGCGGCGCCCGCATGGCTGCCCGTGGCGTTGGCCAGGGTCACGCCAGCCGGCAAGCCACCAAACACCACCTGGAACGGGCCGCTGAGCGCGCTCGTGCCCGTGTTGGTGAAGGAAAACGTACCCGTGTATTTCTGCGTCACGCGGTTGACCGTCAGGCCCGAGCTGGCTTGCGCCACGGCGGCCGTGATGTCGCGGTAGGCTGGCTGCAAGTCCAGGCTGACGACGACGGGGTCGTGGTCCGAGGCACGGTAGGGCAAGGCGTTGTACAAGTCTTGCGGCTTGGCCGCATCGATGTTGTAGTCGATCACTTCTGGCTCGTCGGCATTGACATGCCACTCGGCAACACCGGCCACTTGCGGGCTCAGTGCGGCGCTGGCCAGCGCATGGTCGAGGTAGCCGCTCTGGCCGCCAAACACATACGAATACGGCATGCCGGACGGGCGCACGAAACGTTCAAGTTCGTTGACGAAGCCGGCGCCCGTGATGACCTGGATCGGGTCTTCCGCCCCATACGAATTGAGGTCGCCGATGACCAGCACGTCCGCGTCGCCGGCAGTGGCTGCCACTTGCGGCACGAAACTGCCCACCAGCCGCTGCGCCTGCTGCACGCGCGTGGCGTTCCAGCAACTCTGGCTATCGTTGTTGTCCGCGTCCGGCCCGCCCGAAGGGCAGCTGCCCTTCGATTTCAAATGATTGACGATCAGCGAGAATTTCTCGCCATTGCCAGCGCGGAAGGTTTGCGCCATCGGCGGACGGTTGTTGATGGCATGGGCATCCGACAAGGCACCGCCCACCAGGCCCAGCTTGGCCGGCTTGTAGATCATCGCCACGCGGATGGCATCCGTGCCCGTGGCAGCAGGCTTCGGCACCACGGCATAGCTCACGCCGCCGATGGCCGCATTCAGTTGCTCGACCAGGTAGGTGACGGCTGTCTCGCCATTGTTCTGGATTTCCATCAAGCCCACCACGTCGGCGTCGATGGCTTTGAGTTCGGCGACGATCTTGTCGCGCTGGCGCACGAATTCAGCCAGGTTGTCGGCGCCGCGGCAATTGCTCTTGCTTGTCGACGTGCCCAGCGTACAACCCTGTCCCGTCTGGCCAAACACGTTGCTGCCATTCGTAAAGGTCGTGAAGAAATTGAGCACATTGGCGCTGGCCACCTTGACGTTACCAACAGGCAATTCCGGGCTGGCCGCACGCGGGTTGTCGCGCGAAAACTGCGGCGCTTGCGTCGGCTGCAGTTTGTACGCGGCACCGCCACCGCCGATGGCGCCAAAGTCGACCACGCCCGTCAGGTCGGCCACCGTATCGCCGCTGCGCACGGTGCCATCCTGGCCGATATACGGTATCGTCGGCGGTGCAACGAAGATGCCATCATCGAGCACGATCAGGTTGTTCGCATTGGCCGCGATCAAGGCTTGCGCTTCGGCGGAGCCGGCAGGGTAACGGTTGGTCGGCACTTCCCGCCGTCCCGCCGACAAAGTCAATTCGCCGCGCGCGCCCAGGTAGGCGTTCTGCGACACGGTCAAAGGCTGCGTGAAGCGTACCAGCATGCCTTCCACGGCCGCCAGGTTGTCGTTGGGCAAGACCACATTCGTCGGCACGACGGCGTGGCCCGCGCTTTGCGTGAGGATGGCCGTCACGTCTTTCAATTCCGTGTAGGAATTCTTGGCACCCGTGGGCGTATATTCAAACACCGTGCCCGTCACGCGCACCAGTTCGCCTGGCTGCACGCTGGTGGCGGTGCTACCCGTGTAGACAAAGATGCCGTCCGAAGTCGACGGATCGCCGTCGCCGGCCGCATCCTGGATGAAGAAGCCGGTGCCCACATTCAGCGTCACCACGCCTTCGGTCGTCTGCACGGAATTGGCGTACGGGCTGGCCGCGCCGCTGCCCTGGATTTGCGGAATCGTATGGCTGATGGCGGCCAGGCCCTGCACGGCCACGTCCACCTTGCACGAGGCTGTCTGCTGCTGGTCGTTGCTGAAACTGACGGTGACGGGATAATTGCCCACCGGCACGCCAGCGGCCACCAGCAGGCTCACGCTGGCGCTTTCGCCAGCCATGCCGGCAGGGCTAAAACTGGCCAGGCTGATGCCGGCCACGGCGGGCGAACCCAAGATGGCGGCATTGACGACGCCATCGACGTCGGAAGCGCGCAGCACGGCGTTGCCGCCATTGCCCACGGCCAAGGCCAGGCTGGCGGGGCAACTGGTGATGATCTGGTGCACCACGGGGCCGCCGCAGACATTGCGCGGCGAGGCCGTGTTGCGCGGCGTCACGCTGCCGCTGGCGAAGTCCAAGCCATTGTCGTCCGTATCGCTGCAGCCGCCGTTCGCGCGCGCAATCGACAGGGTGTTCGATGGCGCGGGTGCCACATTGCCCTCGAAACCATTGGCCGTGCCGAAGCCGACCAGGTCGATGACGGCTGCGCCCGTGGGGCTGGCGCCCACTTGGGCCGTCTTGCTATTACTTAACAGCACCTTGCCCGTCGTGCCCGACATGGCCTGGCTGCCCGCGGCATCGGGCGTGGGCAAGTCCTGCGTGCCGCCCGCGCCCTTGGCTTGCTGCACGAGCAAATACTGGCCAGGTTGCAAATCGATAGCCGGCAAGGCCGTCACGGACCAGCTCGTACTGGCGGCGGCGCCGTATTGCACGCTCCAGTTGCTCAGGTTCACGGGACTGGCGCCACGGTTGAACAATTCAATGAAATCGTTGCGGTACAACGCACCCGTATTGCCGCCACCACCATACACTTGGCTGATGACAATATCGGAAGCGGCCAGTGCCGGCATGCCCAGCGACGACAGCAAGCCGGCCATGAGGGTCAGGCGCCACGGCGCGGCGCGCAGGGACAGTCCGGGCAATGCAGGGCACGCCGGAGTGTAACTATTTTTCATAAAAATTCCTGGTGGAAATTTAAAGTTCCGGTCTGCCAATACAAGCAGGCGGCGCTGAATTTCAGGCAATAACATTGGTCAATTGAATAGTCTTTTTACTATTAATTCATAGTAATATTCAAGCGTGACGGCTTGATGACAAAAGTTGACGGGAATGCATGCACTTTGCACGTACAGGAATGCCAAGCTGGACTATCACACAATATTTTGTTGCATAAAAGTATGCATAACTGTATGAATTGATAATAAAAATAAACTATGGGAAATTGCGTAGAGTGCAAGTATGCTACCATCTGTTTGCGCTAGATAAACATCTGGCGGCAAACAGCAGCCGCGGCAATGGGCAAACAGCAGAGATAGGAAAGATTGATCATGAGAAAAAATAGTTACCCTTCATACTCAACACTGTTGCTTGCAGGATCTCTGCTGCTGCCCCTGCTGCCGGCCCAGGCGGATACCTACACTGGTTACTATGTCAATCCGCAAGCCGTGCCGCCTGGCAAAAAACCGAATTGCTCGCAGTCCATGCAAGATGGAAACACGAAAGCGCAGGGCCAGGGCGCATCCGGCGTCAGCATGGAAGGCGTGAGCAGCCCATGCAGCCTGTCCAATGGCGATATCAATTACGATGAATTCAAGAATGATGGCGTCGGTCCCGGCCCGGTCAGCAGCGTCGGTGACGATGCCGCCTACCACCGCAGCCTGCCCAGCGACGATGCCAAGACCGGCGTGAAACGCTTGCCATCGGATGCACTGGAGTTCAGCACCGTGAGCAGCCGTCCGCTCGCTTCCATACCTGGCGCCTTGACCAGCACGGGCAAGGACAGTTTCAATGCGGCATCAACGTTGCAGCCATTCGCGCCGGCCGGCTGGGTCGGTTGGCCTGCGGCGAATGCTGGCGGCACCGAACGCCTGGCAGCTGCCAGCTTCGTCAGCCCCGACGCCACTGGCGGCGCTTCCGGCGACCCTGGCGTGTTTGGCACCAATCCGACCGTCGCGGGCGTGACGCCGCCCGTCGTGACGCCGCCCATCGTCACGCCACCAGTGGTGACGCCGGTCGATCCGAATATCCCGGCCATCCCGGAAGCGTCCACTTGGGCCATGCTGCTGGCCGGACTGGCCCTTGTCAGCCTGGCGCTGCGCCGCCGCAGCAGCTAAGTAATACCTGTCAGCGTCGGTATGGCGTACTCAACGGTTCGCCGATGAAGATGCCCTGCGCCGGCCAGGCCACGCTCTTCCAGTACGCCTCGATCGCCGTATCGCCGGACAGATAGCGCTGCAGCAGCACCGTCGGTTGCGGAAACTTCTGCCAGTAATTACACGGTTCGCTAACGCTACCATAACTGGCCGTGGCGCCCGCCTCGAGCCAGCGCAAGCTGCTCATCTGCCCCGTTCCCAACAAGTCGCCGCCATACGACGTCAAATGATCGGCCAGCGCGCCCGGTGCAAACTTGAGCGTGTCGAGCTTGGCCACGCGCGCCATGCCCGTCTGGTAGACCATGATGTCCGTTGCGCCGTCGAGCTCGTCGGCGCGCAGGCGCTTGATGTTCAATTTTTTTGTCGGCAAACGTCCTGCCGGCGGGAAAAACGGCGCACGGCTGTTGCGCGCCGTTTCACCGGTCGTCAAATAATACGCATTCGCTTCCTGCAGGCGAAAACCGGCGCTGACGCCACGCTCGATCAACTGGCGCGCCTGCGCCACCGATTCGGTGGGCAACAGCATGCTCAGGCGCATCTTGTATTGCGCATACGGCAGGCCGTGCGCGGCATTGAAATAGGGGCTGGGCTGGCCCGCACCGCAGCTGCGTGCACACAGTCCCGCATCGACGCCCAAGGTGTAGGCGGAAGTGATGGAATTGCATTCGACGGCGTACGGCGCCGTCCAGACCATCAGCACGGCCTGGATTTCAGGGCTGAGCTGGCTGTCGATCTGCTTTTTCAGAGTGGCGAACTCGACGGCGCTGAGCTTATGCGGACGGTTGGCGATGCGCACGTGAACGATATTGGCTGCCGGTATATTGCGCGCCTGCCGATAATAGTCGGCGATGGCCACGCTATTGGGTTCATCGTCGTTGACCACCAGCGCCAGCTGCCCGGCCGATAGCGCCGGCGACATGGCGGGGGCGACAAACTGGGCGCGGGCGTCGGTCTGCGCCAGGACGCTGGCGAGCAAGGGTAAGAGCAGGTATTTCAAAGCGGAGAGACTGGCCTGTACTGGTCGAAGGGGCAAGAGACGCTTGCGGCATGCTGCTAATCTACCTTGAAAGACTTGGCTTTACCAAGCAATATTGCCGGCAAATGCTGCTCAATGAAAACGTCGGAACGCCAGAACCGTCGCCCTGGCGCTCCATGCGTGCCTAAGTACTAGACGCGTTTGTAGACATCTTCGTAGCGCACGATATCGTCTTCGCCGAGGTAGCTGCCGGACTGCACTTCGATCAGGTGCAGCGGCAGGCGGCCGGGATTTTCCAGGCGATGCGTCATGCCGATAGGAATGTAGGTCGACTGGTTTTCACTCAGCAACTTGACTTCATCGCCGCACGTCACCTGCGCCGTGCCGCTGACGACGATCCAGTGTTCGGCGCGGTGATGATGCATCTGCAGGGACAGCTTGCCGCCAGGATTGACCGTAATGCGCTTGACCTGGAAACGGTCGCCCAGGTCGATGCCTTCGTAGCACCCCCATGGGCGATACACTTTGGTGTGCTGCAAATGCTCGGTACGGCCCGTGCTTTGCAAGTGGGAAACCACTTGCTTGACGCGCTGCACCTGGTCCTTGTGCACCACCAGCACGGCGTCCGCCGTTTCCACCACGACCACGTCCTGCACGCCGATCAGCGCCACGATGCGGCTTTCGGCGCGCACCAGCGAATTGCTCACGTCATCCAGGTACACATCGCCGCGCACGGCATTGCCGGCTGCATCGCGCGGCAAGACCTCGCGCAGCGCGGACCAGGAGCCCACGTCGCTCCAGCCGATATCGGCCGGCACGACCACGGCACGGCTCGTGTGTTCCATCACGGCATAATCGATGGAGTCGGCCGGACAGGCGGCGAACTCCTTCTCGCTCAGGCGGCAGAAATCGAGGTCGCGGTAAGCCAGGCGCACTGCCGCTTCGGTGGCGCCGGCCATGGCGGGCTGGAATTGCGTCAATTCCTGCAAATAGCTGGCGGCGCTGAAGAGAAACATGCCGCTGTTCCAGAAGTAGTCGCCGCTGGCAACAAAACCGGCCGCCGTCTGTGCATCGGGTTTTTCCACAAAACGGTCAATCTGGTAGCACGCTTCGCTGCCTGCGATGGCTGCGCCGCGACGGATGTAGCCATACCCCGTTTCCGGCGCCGTCGGCACGATGCCGAAGGTGGCCAGCGCGCCTTGCGAGGCGGCCTGGAGCGCATTTTCGATGGCCGCATGAAAGGCCGCCCGGTCTTCAATGACGTGATCGGCAGGCAACACCAGCAGGATGGCTTGCGGGTCGAGCGCTTGCAAATACCAGGCGGCGGCGGCGACGGCCGGCGCCGTGTTGCGGCCCACCGATTCGAGCATGATGGCCAACGGTTCGATGGCGATATCGCGCATCTGCTCGGCCACAAGGAAACGGTGCTCGTCGCCACAGATCAGCAACGGTGCCATCATCTCCGGCCAGCCAGCCAGGCGCAGCGCCGTTTCCTGCAGCATGGTTTTATCTGATACCAGCGGCAACAGCTGCTTGGGCAGCGCTGCGCGCGACAGGGGCCAGAGGCGGCTGCCGGCGCCGCCGGACAGGATGACGGGATAAATCTTCATGGTGGACGTCCTCTATTTATTTCAATAATGCAAGTTCAACGGGGTTGCGGCGCTTGCTGCGCCGGTCGCGCGCGTTCGACCATTGATCGGTCAGGCATTCGGACACGTGTTTCATGTCTCCGTTGCGGTCGACACTGTATTCCTTGAAGACGATAACTTCTTCCAGAGCAATGTTCTGCAGCACGCGCGTATATTCAAAAAGCACGCTGCGCACCACGCGCGCACCGGAACAGATATGGCTGCCATGGCCGATCCAGGTGGGGCCGATGATGGTGGCGCCCGCCTCGATCTTGCAGCCCGAGCCGATATACACGGGCCCTTCGATGTGCGTGCCTTCCCACTCTATGCTCGTATTCAAGCCCACCCAGATGCCCTCTTCCAACTGTACACCGGGCACGTCCATGTGGGCCACTTCCCCCATCATGACGCTTTGCGATACTTCCCAGTAATCCTTGATGTTACCGATATCGATCCAGCTGAACGTGCGCGACTGGGCGTAGAAAGGCAAGCCTTTTTCTGCCAGCAAGGGAAACAAGTCCGAGCCGATGTCGAAGACCGTGTCCTTGGGTATCAAGTCCAGCACGGCAGGCTCGAAAATATAGATGCCGGTGCTGACATGGTTCGACAGGGCCGTTTCCTGGCTGGGCTTTTCCTGGAACGCCTTGATGCGGCCATCCTTGTCGCTGACCACCACGCCATAGCTCGACACCTTGTCCCACGGCACTTCGCGCGTGATCACGCTGGCCAGCGCCCCCTTGCGGCGATGCTCGAACAGGGCCGACTGGATGTCGAGGTTGATCACCGCATCACCGCACAGGACGATGGTGGTATCGTCAAAAAAGCCACCGAATTCCTGGATCTTCTTCATGCCCCCGGCCGAGCCTATCGGCTGCGGCACCACCACGCCGGCATCGGTCATATAGCCTTCGAACGAGTAGCCGATCTGCACGCCATACTGGTGGCCGTCGCCGAAATACTCTTCGATCTTTTCATGCAGGTAACTGACATTGACCATGATGTCGCGCACGCCATACTTGGCCAGGTGCTCGATCAGATAGGCCATCACGGGCTTGCCCAGGATGGGGATCATGGGCTTGGGTAAGTCATAGGTCAGCGGGCGCACGCGCGTCCCCTTTCCTGCGGCCAAAATCATTGCTTTCATTTCACGCTCCAATGTCTATGGGGACGCCGAACTCTGCGTGCGCCTACCCGAAGCGATAGAATATCACCAATTTGGCAACACTATTACCTTTTTCATATTATTTTTTGCGCATTGCAACATGCCAGACTGCCATCTTTTGTGGCGACCGCGTCAGCGGTACCTGGCGCATTCGCGCAGGAATACCAGGATGTCCCAGGTATAGCGGCGCAGCAGCCGGCGCGGCTCTTGCAGCAGACGGTAAAACCATTCCATGTGGATGCGCTGCACAAAAGCGGGCGCGCGCCGCTTGCCGCCGGACCAGAAGTCGAACAGCGCGCCCACACCCACCAGTACGTTGGCGTCCAGGGCATCCTGATGTGCGAGTATCCAGCGCTCCTGGATAGGGTTGCCCATCGCCACGAGCACGACCTGGGCGCGCGTCGCATTGATTTGCCGCACCAGATCGGGCGCACTGCCGATGCCGGCATGGCCATCGCAACTGCCGACGACGTCCTGCCCCAGCACGGTGCGCACATGCGTCACCGCCTTGGCCAGGATGTCGGGTTGCGCGCCCAGCATGAACACGCGCAGCGGCTGCGCGCTTTGCTCGAACAAATACGGCGTGAAATCGGTGCCATTCAGATTCGCGGCGAAACGGCGCCCCTGCATCAGCCTGGCGGCGATATCCATGCCGACACCATCGTTGACGATGAGGTAGCGGCGCGAGGAGTCAGCTTCCAGTACGAAGCGGTTCTTCACGATAAAGTTGGTATTGGCAAAAAACAGCGCCGTCTTTTCCCCGCGCGCGATGATGCCCAGCAAGTGCTGCGCCAGCCACTCGCGCGTCGTGCTCAGCACGGGAAAACGGCTGATGTTGATGGTTTCTGGTGCTTCCATGGTGCTTGTGCGCCTCCTTCAATCCGCGGCCGCGCCGCGGTGCTTCAAATTACGTAATTGCCTGAGCAGTGAGAATGGATCAAAGCCCCCTGCCGTGCCGCGCAGCGCGCGTCCCAGCAGCAGCATCGGCAGCAGGTAGGCGATGGCGCCGGCAAACAGGGCCAGCACCAGCAGCACGATGGCGCTGCCCTGCCACCAGCGCGCCATCGCGTACAAGGTCAGCAACAGTGCCGCAGCGCCCGCCAGGACAGGCTGCAGCGCCACCAGGAAGGACGTCCAGGGCAAATCCATGGCCTTGCATGCCAGGTGCTGCGACCACGGCAACATCAGCAGGTAGGCGGCGGCAAACGACAAGCTCATCGCCAGCAAGCCATACTGGCTGAAGCAGGCGGCCAAGATCACGGCTAGGCTCAGCTGCAAGATACCGAGCAGCGGCGGCCAGCGGCTGTGTCCCAGGGCAAACAGCACATAGTTGTTCAGTTCCGCGACCGAAGAGAGGCAATACAGCAGTGCCAGCGCGGCGATGGTGCTACTGGCAGGCAACCATTTCTGGCCAAATACCGTTGCCACCAGCGGCTCGGCCAGGGCGGCCTGGAACAGCAGCATGGGCAGCATCAGGAACAGCATCATCGCCAGCAATTGCAGATAAGCCTGGCGCAGCTGCTCGGGCTTGCCGCTGGCGGCGGCGAACACGGGCAGCGACACGCGCAGCAGCGACGCCGTGATGACCAGGTACACGGCCGACGTCAGGCGCTTGGCCAGGTTGTACAGTCCGGTCGCATACGGCCCCAAAAAGATACTCACCAGCAAGGAATCGCCATTGCTGTTGGCAAAGGACAAGATGCCGGAGACGCTGACCTGGCGCACATCATGCCAGTAGCGGCTGGGCCGCGCGCGCCACGCCAGGCTGGGCAGCCAGCCGCTTTGCAGCACCACCAGCAGCAGCGCCAGCCCGGCCGCCATCACTTGCTGCACCACCAGCGACATGGCGCCCCAGCCACGGAAGGCCAGTGCAATGCCGAGCACGCCACCCAGCATGACGGACACGGTGGAGCGGATGGCCAGCTGCTTGAATTTCATCTGCCGCACCAGCCGCGCTTCATATGAACGCACCATGCCGAAGAACAGGATGGAGAGGCTCATGCCTTGCAGCACGGGCGCCAGCGATGGTGCGCTGAACAGCGCCGAGACGGGGCCGGCGCTCAGGAACATGCAGGCGCACAGCAACAGGCCGGCTGCCGTGCAGCGCCAGAACAGAGCCGAATAGGCGCCGTCATCGGGTTCTTTCGCGCGTATCACGGGCATGGCCAGTGCGTCGAGCACGACCAGGCGCGAGAACAGGATGAACAAATGGGCAATCGTCAACAAGCCGAATTCGGCAGGGTTGAGCAGCCGTGCCAGGATGGCGAAGATGATGAAGGACAAGCCCTGCTGGGCCAGATTGTCGAGCACGGCCCAGAAGGAGCCGGACGCCATGCCAGGCGCCTTGACGTTGCCTTCGGCTTTGCTCTCGCTCATGCTGCTGCCCCGCTCACGGACGTGCCTTGTAGCTGGCCACGGTCGCGCTGACGAAATCGCTGATGCGCGCGGCTATCGTGCCGATATCGAAGCGGTGCGAATGCTGCAGCGCATTTTGCGCCAGGCGCATGCGCGCAGGCTCGTCCGGTTCCAGCACGTCGCGTAACAAGGTGATCAGTTCGTCGTGCTGGCCCGAGGCAAAGGTGTAGCCATTCTCGTTTTCACGGATGCTCTCGGCGATGCCGCCGGAACGCGCGCAAATGACGGGCACGCCGTAAGCCAGCGCTTCGACGACGATGCGGCCAAACGGCTCCTTCCACTTCGACGGCACCACCAGCACGTCGAACAGCGGATAGACGTCATCGGGCTTGACCCAGCCCATGAACTCGACGTCGGCATCGCCGAATTTTTCACGCAGGCTGGCCACATACGCTTCGTCCTCGCCCGTGCCGCCGATCAGGAAGCGCACATTGCTGTTCGGCCCCATCAGGCGCGCCGCATCGGCCAGCACGTCGACACCCTTGTGCGGCGCCAGCACGCCCATGTAGCCAACAACCAGCTTGCCGTCGCGCGCCTTCGGCACCCGCCCCGCGATGGGGAACACGGGACCGGGAATGACGGCCGAAGTGGCGTGCTTGAAGTAGCCCAGTTCCAGATGTTGATCGACAACAAAACGCGTTTCGCCAAAGACCCCGTCCACCAGGTGCGACATCGGTTTCTTTCCCACTGACAACACCTTGCAACTGCCGCACTGGCCCGTGCAATTGGCGCCGTTCTTGAACAGGCCGCCACGCCAGCAAGCCAGAAAGTAACTCTGAATGACGTGTACCACGGGCACCTTGTGCATGCGCGCCAGCAACCAGGTTGCCACATTGATGTTTTCAATGCTGACCGTCATGACGACGTCGGGCCGGAAAGCCTTGACGTGCGGGCGCAAGCGCCAGTAGGCGCGCGGATTGAAATTTTCCAGCACATGCCACAACATCTTCAAGGCTGCCGGGCGTTTGGTAAAAAAGTAGTCCCAGTACACATTCGGCGAGCGCATGATATGCACTTCCACGCCCTTGTACTGTTCCACGCCGGCGGCGTCGCCGACAGTGACGACGCGCACCTCGTGTCCCTGGGCCAGCAAGCCGCTGGCGATCATGAACGAGCCTTCCGGCCCGCCCCCTTTGCCGCGGGGAGGAAAGGCGGCACACACAAGCAAAATTTTCAAGTCGGCGCTCGATCAGTAAAAAGAGAGAAAAAAATGGACATGGCGTCAGCCCACGGTCGCCCTGTTCTTGACGCCCAGGCGCGTGAACATGCCCTCGATCCGTCCGGCGTACTTCTTGCCGAGGTTTTTCACGGCCAGTGCGCAATAGCGTTCCACTGTATAGAAGTACAGGGTCGCCAGCGCAATGATCAGCCCGAAAGTCAGCGCGACGACGACGGGATGGGCAATCTCGTCCGGATACAGTTTCTTGACCCAGTACAGCACTGGCATGTGCAGCAGGTACAGTGAAAAACTCAGGCTGCCCATCAGCCGCAGCAAGGGATTGCCGAACAGCAGGCGCGCGCTGAGGGAGTCAAAGGAAAAGGCGAAAATAAAGAAGGCCACCAGCACCGCCATCGCCAGCGTACTGAGGTTGTCATGGGTCATGCGCTCGCTGAGCTGGATGATGCCGCATTCGACGCCCAGGAAAAGCAGCAACAAGCTCACATGGATGATATTGATCAACTGCGGCTGGTGAAATTCAATGTGCATCTTCCGGCGCACCACGCCGGCCAGCACGCCAAAGGCAAAGTAGTGCAGATTGGCGCCCACAAACGTGCCCGGCAGGCTGCGGCGCAGCAAGATCAGCAGCACGCAGGCGAAGACGATAAAGATCAGTGGCATGGCATTCTTGCTCGACACATAGTGGGCCGTCGCGCTCCACAGCAGCAGGAACAGGACGTAGAACTGCACTTGCGGGCCTATCGTCCAGAAGACAGACTCGTTACCAATGAACAACAGATGACGCAGCAAATTGTGCGCGCCGATCTGATACTCGAACTGCGGGTCGAAGAACGTGAAGATGACGAAGGACGCGAGGATCGTAAACAGGTAGGCGGGCGCGATGCGCGTAAAGCGCGCCAGGCTGTAGGCGGTAACGTCCTCGGCACAGAATTTCTTGTCGAGATACAGGTAAGACAAGAGAAAGCCGCTGAGCGAGAAAAAAGTCATCACGCCCAGGTTATTGAAATGGTGCGACAGGCGCAAAAATCCTTCGCTCCCCATGTGGGCATAAATCACCATCAGGGCGGCAAAACCGGCCAGGCCGGAGATTGAATCGATTTTCTTGTTCACTGAGATAGCTCACCGGTTATGAAGGAAAAACATAGCCGTCTCGGCTGCCCCTGCGATCGATGCGTCAATACACCGCCGCGCAGCACTATTATAATTAAATTAATCTTTATTGTCCGCACATTACGACATGCAGCTTGAAACAATTACCGTTTACACTACAGTACCGGTAAGGAAAAATCTTTGACGCCAGCTTATTTTCGCTTGCGCAGCAGTTCTTCATAGATGGCCACGTAGCGCCCGCCGATATGATTCCAGCTGTACTGCTCGGAAAAATGCTGCAATTGCATGCGCCGCGCCGCGTACGCATCCTGGTCTTGCGCATGCGCGGCGGCAATTGCCGCCACCGTCTGCGCCACGTCGCCAGTGTGCAAGATACCGAGCTGCGCCTTTTCCAGCAGCTTGCGAAATGGTGGAATATCGCTGAGCACGGGCGTCAAGCCCGCACTCATCGCTTCGATGGCGGCAATGCCAAAGCCTTCATGACGCGACAGGCAAATATAGTAGCTCGACTGCGACATCAGCTCGGCCAGTTGCGCATCGCTGGGATTGGCGACGATGCTGACGCGTTCGGCAATCCCCTTCTCGCGCGCCAGCGCTTCCAGGTCGGCGCGGCTGAGGTCATACTCGCGCCCGGCAATCACCAGGCGCCATTCAGGATGGCGCGCGGCCAGTCCGGCAAACAGGTCCAGCGTTTCCTTCAAACCCTTGTTCGACGACCAGCGCCCAAAATACATGATGCACGGCAACTTCGTCGCGGAACCCTTCGCGTGGTACTTCTCCACATTGACGCCGTTTTCAATCACCGTCAGGCGCGGCGCCTTGATGATCTTGCCGAACAGATTGCCATCGTTGTCGCTGGTGCCGACCACGCGCGCATAGGCGTGCGAGGTGGCGCGCGTGACGGTATGGAAGAAGATCGTCTTCAGGCGCGAGGCAAAGCTGGTATGGAAGAAGCCGCCATGGGTGGAGGCAACCAGCGGACGTCGGTGCAGCCACTTGGTCGCGGCCAGGTAATCATAGGCAAAATCGACGCCATGCACGTGCACCACGTCATAATCGCCCAGCAGTCGCACCACGCTGGGCGAGAACGGATAGCGCGTGGAGCCCGAGTAGGGAATGCGGATCACGCGCACGCCATTGACCACCTCTTCTGCCGGCAGGATGTCGGCCGGGTTCACGAATACGCGGTTCAGCGTGATGATGGTGGGAATGTGGCCGTGGCAACGGGCTTGGTAATGGGCAATATTTTGTACGACATCTTCCATGCCACCGATCGATGGATAGTACTGGCGAACAACATGTGCAACTTTAATCGGCATAATGGGCTTTCCCGGCAACAAATTGGCCGGAGCGCAACGGAGAGGCCAGCCATTTCTTGTCGCGCACGGCGCAACAACCGAGCAAGAACCAGAGGACGCCGGCCGACTTCAGCGCGAACAGGGAGGTACCGCTGATGCACAGGATCAGCGACATATAGATAACGATGTAGGTACGGAAGCGCTCGCCGTGTTCGTCGCGCATCTTGATCATCCACAGGCCGATCCACAGCACCACGCAGCCAAACAGGCCAAAGCGCGTCAGGATGATGGAATAGCCCATATCGCCGAAGTTGATGTTGTAGCCGGCCAGTCCGAAAATTTCCGCCGTGCCGAAACGCACCATGGTAATGCCGCTCGAATACAAGCGACCAGGAATGTTGTCACTGTAGCGCCCATCGTAGTACAGGCCGAACAGGATCAGGATGACGCCGCACACGAAAGGCAGGATCATCACCAGGCGATTGCCGCGTCCCGAGAAGAGCAGGCGCATCAGCACCATCAAGCCCACAGTCACCAGGCCATAGCGCGAATCGGCCAGGGTGATCATGATGGCGGCGGCGCCGAGGAAAAAGGCCATCGAACGCCATTGCTCGCGGCCCTTGGACAAGCCCCATGCGGCCACGATTACGGCAAAGTTGCCGAGCGAGACAGGTTCGAGAAATACGGACGAGACGCGATGGCTGCCCAACAGGAAAGGCAGGATGGTGCGGCCGATGCCTGCCGGGCGGATGCCGTTCAGTGCCAGGGTACTGCCTTCAGCCCAGTTGGTACTGGTCGAGATATTGCCTTGCGCCAGGTAATACGAATACACATTGAACAGCTTGGAATACACATCGACCAGCAGCAACTCGAAGAAACCCACCGCCAGCACGATATAGATAATGATTTTCAATAGCCGGTCGGCGAATTTCTCGTCACCGAAATTGCGCCCAAGAAAATAGAAGAGCACCAGGATGATAATGTCGCGGAAACCCTTGGGATCGAGCGAACTGCGCAGCAAGGCCAGCAGCAGCAAATACGAGGCGATCAGGGTCAGGATGGCCACGAAAGACAGTTCGATGCGGCGCAACAGCAGCACGGCACAAGTGACGTAGATGCACAGCTCGGAAAACGCCACCAGCGCCGTCGATGCCTTGAAGAAATGCGTGTGCACAAAGCACAGCACCGCCTGGTAAACCGTGGCGGCGATCAGGATGGCCAGCAACAAATGGCGCTTGTTGCTCTCCTCGCCAGCGTCGGGCTGGCTGGCGTGGGGGGTGCGGGCGTAGAGAGTCATGCTTGTTTCATCATCGGTTAATAAGACAGATTGGTCAGGCTGCACGCCGTGGTATTGCTAGTCATCGAACTTGCCGGCCAGTTTTTCCGTCGGCGTCTTGCCGATATGGGCAAACAGGGCATTGACGAACTGATCCTGCAACGCATATGCCGCCGTCTTGTCGGCCTGGATGCTCGAGACGCGGAATAGCAAGCCATCGGGCACCTTGCCGCCCAGGCCATAGAACAGCTGGAGCAGCTTGCGCCCCACGCCAGGCAAGGTGGCGCGGTCGCCAACGGTAACCCAGTAGGTAATCGGCTCATTGCGGCTGCCACTGACTGCCACCAGGCGGCGCACGGGAATGTTGCGCTCGGCCACCTTCAGCGTGCCCACGTCATTGCTGGTGATGGCAAAGCCTTGCGCCGTATAGCAAATTTCGGGGCGGTGTGCCTGCGTCGCTTCGCCGCGCTGGTCATCGCCATAGGCGACCGACAGCAAGATGCGTTCGCCAGCGGCGTTCACATAGGTGCGCGCCAGCGTTTGCGTGTAAATCTTCGCCAGCGCAGCCTCGGCTTCCGGGTTGACCACGGCGGCTGCCGCATCGCGCTCTTCATGCCACTCGCCAAACTCGGCCGGCACCAGCGCCGTCAGGTCCAGCGTGGGCTTGCCTTCGGACATCTTGACCGTGGGCGTCACTATCTTCGTCAGCACCGAGGTCGATACCATCAGCACGCCCAGCAGCAGGCCCGCGAACAGCGTCTTGCGCTGCATACCTTGCAGTGTATCAAGCATGTTTTTTCTCCCGTCGCTGCACATACGACTGCAACAGCCAATCAACGCCCAGGATCAGCAACAGGGCGGATATGAACAGCACCATGCCGGCAAAACCATGCAGGAAGCCCTGCCCTGCCGCGTCGCCGAAATAATACGTAATCAGGGTCAAGGTCATCACGCGGATCACATTGGCCGTAAAGGAAATCGGCACGATCAGTACGGCCAGCACGCCGTTGCGCAGGGCAGACGTATGGCGCACCAGATTGAGGTAGAACAAACCCAGGGCTTCAAGCGTAAACAGCGTGTGCAAACCGGCGCAGGCATCTGCTACCATCAACTGATATTGGCCCATCTGCAAAATCACGCCGCTGCGGGCGATCGGATAACCAAGGAAAAACAGCACATGTTCAGTGACATACGACACAGCCGTCTTCATCGGCATCGTCAACATCGCCACCAGGATGCCAGGCAAGGGAATCATGAACAGCATGAAGAACAGGGGAAACCACATGATGCGCAAGGCCAGGGTACCGCGCTTGATCAGCAGCACCGCAGCCAGCAGGACGATGTAGGAGCCGATTTCAAAGATGGAAAACTGTTGCGAGCGGCCCAGCACATACATGACCAGGCCCACCACGGCGACGACCCAGCCTGCCTTGGACGAAGGCTGGCCTTCGGTTCTTGCCATCATTTCCGGCCACTTGCGGTACAGCAGCCAGGTCGACAGCACGAGGATGATCGGGCCATGCGCCTGCTCCTCGCTCATCCACAAGCCAGTGATCAAGTCATAAAAGGACGGGACGTACAGGGCCAGCAAACCGACCACGACCGGTCCCCATTCGGGAATGGCGGCCTTCCACCACGGTATCACGGCGCCGCGCGAGCTTAAGGAAGAGGTTTGCATTACTACCCCATGAATGACTGTCGTATCAAAAGCGCCTGCCTTACCGAATGGTACAGCACCGCATCGTTGGCATCGGTTAAACCTCGGCCTATCGTATTTGCAAGATAGCTCCCCCAGAAACCTTTAAAGGATAAGAAACTATTTTAACAAAACATTAAGATTATAACGGAGCCGCGACGCTGGTCAAGCTGAAATACCGCATTTGGGCAGGCTATTTTTTCGTCCACGCGAAAATATTGGCAAAAGAGACAAATCCCTGTGCAATCAATCACTTGCCATACGGAAAAATGATTCTCTTGGTCAACTTTAACCTGCCGCAGCTGCCACGACGGAAACGGACTTACACGAACGGTAACACGCGTACTTCAGCGGCAAGCTCCGCGATAAAACGGGGCGCATGACCGCTCCAACTGGCGCAACCATGCGTGCGCAACAAGCGACGTGGCACGCTACGCCACGGTCTATTTTTGCCACTCGGCCTGCAGCAGGGTCAGGGAATTGCGCGTCACGCCCACGACCGGCTGCACACTGAAGATATAATTCTTGCCCCACCACGCGCCCGCTGACCAGTACGTCCAACCGGCCCATGGAGCATTACGCATCGACGTCAGCGCCGCCTGCAAGGTGGGCCGACACTCTGGCGTGTCGGCAACGCCAAATTCGCCCATGAACACACTTTGCTTGTTGGCCACGGCCCAGACCCTGACCTTTTCGAGGATATCAGTCAGCTTGGCCGGTGAGATGCAATCGGCCTTGGTTCCCGAGTAATTCGAGTCGACATACTGGTGCACCTCGATCAAGGTGCGCGCCAGCGGGTCTTTCACGCTAGCAAAAGTCGTGGCGTTGGACACGCCGTCGCGCGGCGTGGCCCAGTCATGCGCGCCACTATAGGTACCGCCAGCAATGACGACCAGGTGTTTCGCGTCATTTTCACGCAATTTTGCCAGCGTGGCCTTGGACGTTTCGCCCCATTGCCTCAGGCTCGTCAGCACCGGCTCGTTCATGAGTCCAAGCGCGACCGTATCAACATCAGGGAAAGCTGCACTCATGCGTACCCAGAAATCGGCGAAGTCCTCGGTCGTGGCGCCAGGGCTGCCCAATGGAATATTGTTGTAGGCACCATAGTTATGCGCATCGAGCAACACGCACATGCCGCGCGATTTTGCCGTCTCCACCACCTTGGCAATAAACCTGAGCTGTGTCGGGTCGAGCGGACCGCCCGCGACAGGCTGCAAGCGTTCCCAGCGGAACGGCAGGCGCAGCATGTTCGCGCCCAGATTGGCAAAGTAGCTGATATCGCTCGCGCTCGGATACATGAAATCCTTGAATACGGTACCGGGAATCTTGGCACCATTGAATTCTGCCCCGGCCAGATTGACGCCGCGCAAGGGCGCCTTGTCCAGGCAAGTGGCGCCGGCAGGCACGGCAACGGCCATCGCCGCGGCCAGCAACACGCCCAGCGCGCCCCGACGCAAACGTCCTGCACCCGTCATGGCGCTGCCGGCATCTGGCCCCCTGTGATCGCTGCTCAATTGTCGGACTGTTTCGAACAGAAATTTCATGTTGCCATCCCTCTATTGTGGAAATACATCGTTTGCCACTAT
Organism: Janthinobacterium sp. SUN073; assembly: GCF_030397665.1. Taxonomy (GTDB): domain Bacteria; phylum Pseudomonadota; class Gammaproteobacteria; order Burkholderiales; family Burkholderiaceae_D; genus Janthinobacterium. The sequence goes on from NZ_JAPUBT010000006.1 coordinate 73,185, forward strand.
ACATTTCCCATCCTTGCTGGCGCAATAGAAACCAGGCCTGGCTTGATGTTGAGCATGGCCTCGCCTAGTCAATACGTGCATCGTGTTGCCACCGGCGAGCATTCCCCCTATCCGATCGCAAGCGGCCATACTTGCCGAGCGACGGCCCGTTCAAGCAGCAATAGTTTAATCATAAGCGGTAATTGATACGACACCAGGCCAAGCCGCTCTATTTCATCACGAAAAGAATGCGTGTGCCGCTTGTTCACATCATGAAAATGGCCGCACATGGCGGCCGAGCAAATTCGGGGAGAGGAAGCATGCATATCATGCCTGCTTAGGCACGATATGCACAGGGGCAGCGATAATGCGGGGTTAAAACTCTTGCATGACGGTACCGACAATTTCAACACCGTTACGCTCCAGCTGTTCGGCGAAGGTTGCCAGATCGGCCAGTCCAGTGGCATTCTTGCGCGCCACCAGCAAGGCGCCGCCCGCGCGCGCGGCAACGGCCAGCGCGTCCGAGCCGCTGGAGAATGGCGCGACGTCGTACAGCACCACGTCATAGCGCGAGGCGACTTGCTCGTTGAGTGTGGCAAATGAAGTGCGGCTAAGCAATTCCTGCGGATTCGGCGGCAAGGTGCCCGCGCTCATGACCGACAGGGCAACAAACGAATCGATCTTGGCGATCGCGTCCAGGTCGCCGCGGCCAGCCAGCAGGTCCGACAGGCCCTGGCGCCCTTTCAGGCCGAAGAATTCCTGCTGTTGCGGCGCGCGCAAGTTCGCATCGACCAGCAAGGTTTGCTCGCCGAGCTGGGAAAAGACCACGGCCAGGTTGGCGGCAAAGATGGCGGCGCCATCGTCCGCATTGATACTCACCACCACCAGCGCCTTGTGGCCGCGCGCGAACCAGCGCAGCATCAGCTGGCTGCGGATGGCGCGCAAGGTTTCGACTTGCTGGCCAAATGGCTCGTACGCGGCAATCAGCTTGTCCGAAAAATTGCCGGTGCCGCGCGGCAGGTAGGGATAATTGAACTGGCGCGCGAGTACCTGCTCGATATCGGCTTCGGTGATCAGGCCCAGGCGCTGCGCCGCTTCACCAAAACGGATGCCCAGTTCCTTCTGCATGCGCAGCACGCGTTCGGCATTTTCCGGCGTGATCTTGCCCGACTCCAGCAGCAAGGCGCCCATGCTGGAATCGCCAACGTGCGCAGTGTGGGTGCCAGGTGCTGGTACATGACCAGCCAGTGCAGGATGATTCATTGTGTTTCCTATCGAATTAATTCAAACGCAAGCGGCTAGACAACACCGACTTCAGGGACTTGAAGCGGCGGCGCTTCGGCGCTTGCCAGGCGATCACGCCCAGCACCGGAATTTGCAGCGCATCGAACAGATCGCGTTCGGAGCGCACGCGGCGGTCCAGCATTTCCAGCAGAATACTCAAGCCCAGGCCCAGCAAGCCGCCAAAGAAGAAGGCAAGCACGGTGTTGAGGATGACTTTCGGCCCCGCCGGCACAACCGGCGGCACGGCAGGATTGAGGATAGAGATATCGGACTGTTCGGCCTGGCCTTCGATGCTGGTCTGCGAAAAACGCTGCGACGTGGCGTCGTAGGCGCGCTGGGCGCTTTCGACATCCTTCATCAACACGCCCATTTCATCGCGCGTGCGGTTCAGTTCCAGCACCTTCGTTTTTTGCGCCGCAAGGGCGCCACGGATGGCACCTTCGCGCTGCTGCAAAATCTGCGCATTGTTGCTCACGCTGCCTGCAGTGACCTGGATAGCCGCTGCCAGGTCGCTGCGCAATTTATCGAGTTCCGCCTTGGCGCTGATGTATTGCGGGTGGTTCTGCGACAGGCGCTGTGAAATCTCGGCAAACTTCGATTCGGCCGTGCCGAGGGCAATCTTCAAATTCTGGATCATCGGATTTTGCGCCACATCAGGCGATTCGAGCGACGATGCGCCTTGCGCCATGCGCTGGCGCGAGGTCGCTTCCATCGACTGCGACTGCGCCATCACCAGTTGCTGCGACAAATCGTTCAGGCGGTTCGATTCCACGTCGACGCGGTTATCCAGGCTGACGATGCCATTTTCCTGCTGGTACTTGGACAAACGGCTTTGCGTTGCTTCCAGCACATCGCGCATCTGGCGCGTCTGGTCATTGAAATAGGCCGAGGCTTTTTTCAAAGGCTCGACTTTCAACTGAATGCTGACGCGCTGGTACTCTTCCGCAAAGGCATTCGCGATGGCGGCCACGAAATTCGGGTCCGAACCGCTGAAACTGATTTCCACAACGCTACTTTCACGCGAAGGTACGACCTCGAGTTTTTTCAGCAACAGATCGGCCAGCCAGTCACGCACCGCGCCCTCGCCGCCCGTGGCAGCGTTGAACTGGGCGATGACGGCAGGATTTTGCGCCAGCTTCAGAGAATCGACGACATGCAGGGCAACGTTCTTGCTGCTGATGATATCGATTTGCGTCGCCATGTAGCCGGCCATCAGTTGACCCGGCATTGCCAGGCCCGTGACGGTATCGACGCCCTTGTAGTTGAGCAACACGGATGCCGTGCCCTTGTACGTCTTGGGCAGGAGCAGGCTGATCGCCAGCGTTGTCGCCACCACGATCACCAGGGTGATCCAGATGACGCGCTGGCGAGCGCGCAATATCAGTAAAAACTGGGAGAAATTCATAGAAACCGTCTCATATCATCGCAAAACAATTGGTACAAAATAGGCAGCAAACCTGCCACCATCACTTGGAACCTATCCCAGCAGAAGACGCTCACTGCTGGAATAGGCTCTTAAAACCAGCTTTCCTTCACATACACCACGTCGTCGCTGAGCAGCAGGTCATCGTGCTTGGCATCGATGATCTGCAACTTGCCGTCCGCCCCCCGGCGCTTGATGCGGATGTTGCGCTCGGTGCCGCGCTGGGTCAGGCCACCACCGGCCGACAGCGCCTGCAGCACCGTCATCGAGCGCTCCAGGCGCATGGGGCCTGGACGTTGCACTTCACCATAAATATAGATGCGTGGAGCGCGTTCTACAAATACAACATCGTTGGCGGCCAGATCAAAATCGCGGTTCAGGTCGGAAGTGCGCACCATTTCCACGACATCGACGACATCGGTAGTGGTCTTGCCATCGCGTTTGCGGATCAGGCTGACCGTATCGCCGCCCTCGGGACCGATGCCACCGGCCAGCGCCAGCAAGTCAAGCAGGCTGCGGCGGCCATCGACCGGATAACGGCCCGGTCGGTTCACCTGGCCCAGCACCGACACTTGCTGACTTTGCAACAAGGTAACGATGATATTGACTTGCGGCTTTTTCACAAAGCCGCCCGTTTCGAGCTTGTTGGCAATTTTCTTTTCCGCCTCGGCGACGGGCATTTTCATGACGTTGATCTGGCCGATCAAGGGGAACGTGATGTCGCCCGCTTCGCTGACGCGCGTTTCCACGCCCAGATCCGGGTTGCCGTAGACGGAAATCTTCAGCACGTCGCCCGCGCCGAGCACGACTTCCCCGGCATTGGCACTGCCCAGCGTGAAGGCCAGCAGTGAAGTCATTATCAAAAGTATCAGTCGTTTCATCATCAGCTCGATCTCGTCGGTCACTACGGTTAGTTAAGCAAAATATCAAGGGTGCCAGGCATGCTTATTTCAGGCCAGCAACGCCCCGTGCGGTAGCCGCAGCGCTGGCGCTTGCCGAGGCTGCAGAAGCCGCACCCGATGCCGCAGTTGCAGCAGCAGGCTGGTTCAGATACTCGATCTTGGCCGCTGCGCGCAGGCGCTCCATTTCTTGCTTGGCGGCATCCTTGGTCCTGGTATTGACCAGGTACTGCTCGATCTGCGGCGCGGCGGCGGCCAGCTTGACCGGCACATCCTTGATGTCGACGATCGTCATCAGCATCGCGCGTTCACCTTCATTGATGATGAACAGCTGGCCTTTCGGCATGGCTTGCAACTTGGTAACCAGTTCCGGCGCCAGATCCGTCGTCGTGCGCGACACCTGGCCACGCGCAAAACCGATCTTGTTGCTCTCCATCCAGGCAGCCACCTCATCGAGCGACTTGCTCTTGTCGATCACTTGCTTGAGCGCATCGTTCATATCTTTGCTGGCGATCAGCAACTGGCGCATGTCGAACTGCTTGCGATTGCTGAACAATTCAGGGTGCTTGTTGAAGTAATCTTCCACTTCGGCCTTGCTCGGAGGCGCCATGCCGCTCAATTTCTTTTGCATGTAGGCCTGGCTGATGATCAGCGCCTTGGCCCGCTCGATGGCTTGCATGACCTTCGGATCGCGGTCGATCTTTTCTTTCAACGCAACATTCTCGACCACTTGGCGGTCGATCAGCGCTTCGAGCAATTGTTTGCTGGCCGCTTCCTGCTGCGCCGCCGGCACGCCGGCGCGCTGTAATTCCTCGTTCAGCTGCAGCGCCGTGATTTCTTCGCCATTCACGCTGGCGAGCGCCTGGCCCACCTTCTTCTGTTTATCGCCACCACAGGCGGCCAGGCCGGCCACTGTCAACAGGATAACGCCAGCGGTCAGGATGCGTTGTTGTACATCAATTCGTTTCATTTTCATCGGACTCGCCATCTCAGAGGGTTCAACATGTTTCAAACGCTGCCACGCTTTTCGGGCAGGCGGGTCAAAACGATGCATACACTATATTGTTTCAGCACGTTATCTTACAGGTCCTGCAATCACTTTAGCATGCAACAGGTACAAATTATGCAATAGAATTATAGAAATCACAAATCATGCAACTAATTTTCTTTGGTCAACATAAAAGCCAGACGCCAGGCAACTTGGGAGTTGTCGCCACGCCACAATGCTTGGCTGTGCGGCAATCTTCTTGATAGTCTGTCGCACCATCAATGGGCATTTTCCCGTTTCAGCACCACTTGCACCGTGCGCACCACGATCCACAGGTCCAGCCACAGCGACCAGTTACGCAGATAGTCCAGGTCGAAATGCACGCGCGCTTCCATCTTGTCGAGGGTTTCCGTCTCGCCCCGCAAGCCATTGACCTGCGCCCAGCCGGTAATGCCCGGCTTGGCCTTGTGGCGCAACATATAGCCTTTGATCAACTTGCGATACTGTTCATTGTGCGCAACTGCGTGCGGTCGCGGGCCAACAATACTCATGCGCCCTTGCAACACATTGATAAACTGCGGCAACTCATCGAGCGAACTGCGGCGCAGGAAAGCGCCGATGCGCGTCAGGCGCTGGTCATCCTTGGTGGCCTGCACCACCTTGGCACCATCTTCCGACACCGTCATCGAACGGAATTTATAGACGATAATTTCTTCGCCATACAGGCCGTAGCGACGCTGCTTGAAAATGACGGGACCGGGCGAGGTCACCTTCACGGCGATGGCAATCATCAGCATCAGTGGCAGCAGGCACAACTGAATCAGGCAGGCGAGCACCAGGTCGCTCATGCGCTTGATCGTGCTGTTCCAGCCTGTAAATGGCGATTCGCAGATGGCGATGACGGGCATGCCGCACACATTGTCAAAACGCGCCTGCATCAGGTCAAATACATAAATATCCGGCAGGAAATACACCGAGGTGGTGGTATCCTGCAATTCATCGAGCAACTTGCGGATACGCGGCTGCGCCGAGATAGGCTGGCTGATGAAAATCATCTTGGTCTGCTTGCTGCGGACGTAAGCGGCAATCTCATCCATTCGGCCCAGCATCGGGTGATACATGCCCTCTGGCCAGCGCTCCTCTTCCCGGTCGTCAAAGTAGCCTTCCACCTGCATGAACAGGTTCGGGTGCTTGCTGATGGCGTCGGCAAAGCGCACGCTGACATTGTTCGCGCCGATGATGGCGACAGAGCGCACTTCGTCGCCATTGCCCTGGATGGAATGCGCGCGGCGCACCGCCAGTTGCAGGAAAATCAGCAGCAACGGTGTGATGACAAACCAGGCATACACGACCTTGACATGATAGTGCTGCGCCAGGCCGCTGACCACGCCGAGCATGACCAGGATCAGCGCCGTGACGGCCCAGCCGACGATCACGTCACGCGCATAGGCCCACATGCGCCCGGCACGCCAGGCGCGATACGGGTCGATCTGCTGATAGATGGACGATGAAATGAAAAACGCCAGTATCATCAATACCAAGGCATAACCGTCGAAGGAAGAACCGAGTACGATCGAGCATCCATACAGCGTGAACATGATGACCAGGGGGTCGAGCACACGCTGAAAAAAGGAAATCAGGGGTATATCGTTAATCGTCATTTTACTTTTCAGAATTGAACATTGGCGGAGAACGAAACCCCTTTGGATCGGTAGCTATTGCTGCCCACGATAGGATTGCCGCTGCGCCTGCTGCGAAATGCATCCGCTTCCAGCGTGATGTTGCGCAGTGGTGTGTAAGTCAGGCCCAGCGAACTGCTGGTGCTCGCATCGGACAGGCCATTCAAGGCCGTGAAGCCATTGATGGTGCTGAAATCACGCTTCTCGTGCTGCAGCTGGGCATTGATACCCACCTTGGCCGTAGCGCTCCAGAAGGCCGCCACGCTGGCGCCCTTGTTCAGGCTGCTACCGACGATGCCGCCTTCGACCACCTGGAATTCGCGCCACAGTGCCGCATTGAAACGCAATTTTCCCGTCGCCACCCAATCGGCAATCAGGCGGCCGTTGGCGCCGCTGCTGCTGCCCGAACCCGACAGCGGATGCGTACGCCGCACCCAGCCGCCGAGGAATGACAGCTTGGTCGGTCCGCTGACGAGCCACAGCACATTGGCCTTGATTTCATCCTGCGTGTAATCGTTATCGGGAAAACCCAACCCTGCGCCACCCTTGAATTGATAGTCCGACTTCAGGCGGCGCAGCTGCACGCCCACCTTGCTGCCGCTGGCGGCGAGATAGTCGAGACCGAGTTCGGTCGCATCTTCCGAGCGGTTGTTGATCTTTTGCGCGAGCAATTCATAGTCCGCATCGAAGCGCGAAACACCTGCGCGCACCTGCCAGCTGGGATGGAACAGCCAGGTCACATCCGCATAATGGCGGCGCTGCGTGCGCAAATTGCGCTCCTTGGAATTGGTATCGGCAAATGGCGTCAGCGTTTCAAGGTAGCTGGTACCCAGATGACCCTGTACGTGGTTGCCCAACTGCCAAGCCCAATCGACCAGCGCGTCCTTGCCGTTGTGATCGAGTTCCGTGAAGCGGTTGAAGGTCACGCGACTCAGCTTGGCGTAGCCCGTGAACAACTGCCGGCCGACGGGACGTTCGAACAGGAAGCCGCCCTGCACGGTCCGGCTGGTATCGCTCAGATCCGGCGTTTGCCCCGGAAACTCGCTCAGGCGCAGCAAGTTGTCGTCATAGGCAATCGACGTCTGGATGAACGGATGGATGGTGTCGCTGATTTCGGCATGGACGGCCGTGCTGAAGGCGGCGCCGATCAGCAGCGACAGCGCACCCAGGCGCGGCGTGCGGAAAACAGCTCGCGCTGCATCACAGGCAGCGCACTTTTTTTCAGTCAAGCTCAACATTTTTTTCATCTTTGTGATTACTGCATTAACTGCATTAATTAATGGCGCCGATGACGCGATTACCAATAAGCCCATTGCCCAGTCATGAGTACCCAGACACCCAGCAAGCCATTCGTCACGCCGTGCGCGATGATGGCCGACCACAGGGTGCGAAAACGCACGTAGAGCCACCCATATGCCAAGCCGGCAAGAATGCCCGCAAACCACAAATTATGCTCAAAGCCAAATAGTATCGCCGTAATCACAATATAGCGAAATCTCAGCAGTGACGGTTCAACGGCCAGAAAATTCGGCGATTGTAACCAACGCAATAGAAAGGAGCGCCAGAACAACTCTTCCATCACGGGCACCACCAACGCGGCACCGGCGATGCGCGCCACCAGCAGCGGCCAGTCGTAGCCATTCCCGGAGCGTGGGTCGAAACCGGCCGACTCGCCGATGATCATCCAGGACGCGCCCAGGTTGAGCCACAGCACCAGCACCACGATGCCCGCCAGCACGGCCCAGACAATGGCACGCCATCCCATGAGCGCCGGACCGGGCCAGGCCAGCTCCGTATAGTGCCGGCGATATAACCATAGCAGAGCAAGAACGACGCCAATTTTTACCACATACAAATAGCGTAGTTGCCCCTGAGCATAGCCCGCCCATATTAACACATCAGCAATAAGAATAAAAAATAGATAAGTAAAAAAAGGCAGCACGCGTGGCAGCGCGAGTCGGTCAAACATGAAGGCGCTCCCCCGTTTCCGGTCTGGTGATGGCTGGCAAATGAAGATTGCTTGCGGCTGGCGCCGCTACAGTAACAACACGGGGAATAGTATCAGCAATATTGTCTTTGATGCATCAACAAGACGCAATGCCGCTCCGGGGTCTGTAACGGAGAGTATGTTGCCGCCCGACACGCTACACGCGTCGGGCGACAACACCCGCTTCAGCCAGAGTTTATCACTACAGTATCAATTTTGATATTAATTGCCGCAGGCGGCAATCAACGACAGGCAACTCAGCCTTTGGCGCGCGCTTCGATCGCTTCCCACTTTTCCAGCGCTGCCAGCAACTCTTTCTCGATTTCCGCCACGCGCGCATTGAGGCGTTTGCCTTCGGCCGGCGTTTTCTTGTAGAAATCGGGATGCGACAATTGCCCTGCCAGCACGGCTTGCTCGTCTTCCAGCGCTGCCATGATGTTAGGCAGTTCGTCGAGTTCGCGCTGCTCCTTGTAGCTGAGCTTTTTCTGCTTGGCCGCCGGTGCGGCAGCCTCGACCTTCACGGCCGGCTTGCTGGCTGGCGCCGTGGCGATCGGCAAGGTGCGCACGCGCTCCCAGTCCGTGTAGCCGCCGACGAATTCGCGCCACTTGCCCTCGCCTTCGGCGACGATCACCTGGGTGACGACGTTGTCGAGGAAGGTACGGTCATGGCTGACGAGGAAGACGGTGCCGGTGTATTCTTCCAGCAACTCTTCCAGCAATTCCAGGGTATCGATATCCAAGTCATTGGTCGGCTCATCGAGCACCAGTACGTTGGCCGGCTTGGCGAACAGGCGCGCCAGCAGCAAACGGTTGCGCTCGCCACCGGACAGCGACTTGACGGGCGAACGCGCGCGTTCCGGCGCAAACAGGAAGTCGTTCAGATACGTCATCACGTGGCGGCGCTGGCCATTGATCTCTACCCAGTCGCTGCCCGGCGCGATGGTTTCCATCAGGTTCGCTTCTTCGTTCAGCTGCGTACGCATCTGGTCGAAATACGCCACTTGCAGCTTGGTACCCAGGCGGATGGTGCCCGTGTCGGACTCTTCCTGGCCCAGGATCATCTTCAGCAAGGTGGTCTTGCCGGCGCCGTTGGCGCCGATCAGGCCGACCTTATCACCGCGCAAGATGGTGGCGCTGAAATCCTTGACGATGACCTTGTCGCCATAGATCTTCGAGACGTTTTCCAGGTCCGCCACGATCTTGCCCGAGCGTTCGCCGGCCGACACGTCCAGCTTGACTTGTCCCTGCTGGTCGCGGCGCGCATTGCGCGTCAGGCGCAGCGCTTCCAGGCGGCGCACGCGGCCTTCGTCGCGCACGCGGCGCGCCTTGACGCCCTTGCGTATCCACACTTCTTCCTGCGCCAGGAACTTGTCGAACTTGGCGTTTTCCACGTCTTCGATTTCCAGCTGCTCGGCCTTGCGTACTTGGTACGCCGTGAAGTTGCCCGGGTACGACAGCAAGCGGCCGCGGTCCAGTTCGATGATGCGCGTGGCAACGTTGTCGAGGAAGGAGCGATCATGGGTAATGAACAGCACGCTGCCCTTGAAATCGCGCAACAGGCCTTCCAGCCACAGGATGGAGCTGAAATCCAGATGGTTGGTCGGCTCATCGAGCAGCAGCACGTCAGGCGCGGAGACCAGCGCGCGCGCCAGTGCGACGCGCTTTTGCATCCCGCCGGACAGGGTTTTCATCAGCATGTCGCCCGTCAGGTTCAGACGGTCGAGCACGGTTTCCACCTTGTTCGGCAAGCTCCACGCATCGGCCGCATCGAGCTTGACCTGGATGTCGTGCATGCGTTCCATCAATTCGTCGTCATTGCCCTGGCCAAACTGGCCCGTCAACTCGTCGTATTCCTTCAGCCAGGCTTGCGATTCGCCCATGCCGGAGGCGACGGCGTCGAACACCGACATGTCCGGGTCGAATTGCGGTTCTTGCTCCACATATGCGATCTTGATGCCTTGCTGCATGACCAGCAAGCCGTCATCGAGCTTGAACTTGCCCGAGATGACCTTCAACAGCGAGGATTTACCGGTGCCGTTGCGGCCGATCAAGCCCACCCGTTCCGAGTTTTCCAGTGAAAATTCCGCGTGATCGAGCAGCGCGACGTGACCGAACGCAAGTTGCGCCGATGAAAGAGAAATGACAGCCATAATGAGTAAGAGTGCTCGGGCGCCGTTTCCTGCACACCGCGTGGTGCGCAAAACAGCTGCCGATTAGATGAATGAAGCACGCATTGTACCGATATCTCGGACTTCAATCGCTATCGACCTGTAATTGTTGCCCGCATGAAGTCAGGCTGCCGACGCGCGCTGCGTGGAAATCTGGTGTCGCCAGCAGGAATCGAACCTGCATTTAAGTCTTAGGAGGACCTTGTACTATCCATTGTACGATGGCGACACGCGCAGCGGCATTATACAGGCTGGCGCGCGCCATTGACAGCTTGCCAGGCGCGAGCATGGCAGATGGCGCTCCAGCCTGTCGGAAACAATGCTGATGTGCAGTATTTCAGCACGGGCTCTTAGTCGGGCAGCACCGCCGTCACCTCGATCTCCACTCTGGCGCGATCCTCGATCAGGCCGGCCACCTGCACCGCCGTCATCGCAGGAAAATGCTTGCCGATCAGCTCACGGTAGGCCACGCCGATTTGCGGATACGCCGCCACGTACTCCTTCTTGTCGAGCACATACCAGTTCATGCGCACGATGTGCTCGGGCAAGGCGCCCGCCTCGGCCAGCACGGCGACGATATTCTGCAGCGCCTGGCGCACCTGCGCCGCGAAATCGTCCGTGTGAAACTGCCCCTGCGCATCCCAGCCTATCATGCCGCTGACATACACCGTGCGCCCGCTGGCGACCACGCCGTTCACATAGCCGCGCGGCCTGGCCCATCCCGGTGGTTGTAAAACTTGCATATTGCTTCCCTCGTTATTCATGCGGTTCATGCCGTTCATGCGTCCACCGCCGCCTCGCGCAGCAATTCGCGCGCGATGATCAATTGCTGTACCTCGCTGGCCCCCTCGTAGATGCGCAAGGCGCGAATTTCGCGGTACAGGCGCTCGACCGGATGCCCGCTGACCACGCCCATGCCGCCGAACAGTTGCACGGCCGCGTCGATCACCTGCTGCGCCGTTTCCGTGGCCGTCAGCTTGGCCATCGCCGCCTCCTTCGTCACCTTGCGGCCCTGGTCGCGCTGCCAGGCGGCGCGGTAGGTGAGCAGCGCGGCCGCGTCGATGCCGGTGGCCATCTGTGCCAATTTCGCCTGCGTCAATTGAAAATCCGCCAGAGTCTGGCCGAACATCTGGCGCTTGGTCGCGTGGCGCAGCGCTTCATCGAAGGCGCGCCGCGCAAAACCCAGCGCGGCGGCGGCCACCGACGTGCGGAACACGTCCAGTGTCGCCATCGCCACCTTGAAGCCCTGCCCCGCCTCGCCCAGGCGCTGCGACACGGGCACGCGGCAATTGGCAAAGCGCAGGCGTGCCAGCGGATGCGGCGCGATCACGGCGATGCGCTCGGCGATTTCCAGCCCGGGATTGTCGGCATCGACGATGAAGGCGCTGATGCCGCGCGCACCGGGCGCTTCGCCCGTGCGGGCGAACACCACGTAAAAGTCGGCGATGCCGCCGTTCGAGATCCACGTCTTTTCGCCGTCGAGCACATACTCGTCGCCGTCGCGCCGCGCCGCGCACGCCATGGCCGCCACGTCGGAGCCGGCCTGCGGCTCGGAGAGGGCAAAGGCGGCGATGCGCTTGCCGCTGGCCACGTCCGGCAGATAGCGCGCCTTGTTCTCCAGGCTGCCGAACAGGCCGATGGCGCCGGAACCGAGTCCCTGCATGGCAAAGGCGAAATCGGCCAGGCCGTTATGGCGCGCGAGGGTTTCGCGCATCAGGCAAATGGCGCGCGTATCGATCTTGCCGTCGATGCCGGTAGCATGCGCGAGCCAGCCGCCCTGCCCTAATTGCGCCACCAGCGCGCGACAGGCCGCATCGACGTCGGCGCCATGGGCGTCGTCCAGGTGCAGAGTCGCCCAGGCATCGAGCTCAGACTCAAGCGCGGCATGGCGCGCTTCGAAAAATGGCCAATCCAGATAAGTGGTATCGCGTGTACTGCTCATGTCAATCGCCCTCGAACTGGGGTTTTTCCTTCGCCACGAAGGCGTGATAGGCCCTGTGGAAATCGTTGGTGGCCATGCAAATGGCTTGCGCCTGGGCTTCCGCCTCGATGGCTTCGTCGACGCCCATGTTCCACTCCTGCTGCAGCATTTTTTTCGTCATGCCGTGCGCGAAGGTGGGACCGCTGGCCAGGCCGGCGGCGAACAGCCGCGCCGCCTCGGCCAGTTCTTCCGGCTCGACCAGGCGGTTGAGCCAGCCCCAGCGCTCGGCCTCGGCGCCGGCCAGGGAGCGGCCCGTGTACAGCAGTTCGGCGGCGCGGCCTTGGCCGATCACGCGCGGCAGCAAGGCGCAGGCGCCCATGTCGCAGCCGGCCAGGCCCACGCGGGTAAACAGGAAGGCCGTCTTGCTGCGCGCCGTGCCGATGCGGATATCGGAGGCCAGCGCCAGCATGGCGCCGGCGCCCGCGCAAATGCCGTCGATGGCGGCGATGATGGGCTGCGGGCAGGCGCGCATGGCTTTCACCACGTCGCCCGTCATGCGGGTAAACGCCAGCAGGCCGGGCATGTCGAGCTGCGTCAGCGGGCCGATGATGTCGTGCACGTCGCCGCCCGAACAGAAATTATCGCCGCTGCCCGTAATCACCACGGCCTTGACGTCGTCCGCATGTGCCAGCGCGCGGAACAGCTCGCGCAATTCCGCATACGAATCGAAGGTGAGCGGATTCTTGCGCTCGGGCCGGTGCAAGGTCAAGGTGGCGACGCCTGCGTCGACGGAAAACAGAAAATGCCGCGCGGCGTAATGGCCCAGGCTGGCGCGGTTGCCTGGCAGGTCTTGCGGCTGGCCGGGTAAGTGGCGCATGGTCAGTCCTTTATGGAAATGTCATTGAGCTGCTGCTTCATCTGCGATAGCAGGTCGATCAAGCGGGTTTTGTCGTCCGGCGTCACGCCCTGCAGCAGCTCGGCGATCCAGCCTTCATGCACGCGCGCCATCTCGTCGAAGGCGCGCCGGCCGGCTGGCGTCAGCTTGACGCTGTACGAGCGGCGGTCCTTCGGGTCGACCACGCGCAGCACCAGCTTTTCCTGCTCCAGCTGGTCGGTGATGCCCGTGATATTGCCGCCCGTGACCATCATGCGCTTGGACAGTTCACCCATGCGCAGGCCCTCGGGAAAGCGTTCGAGCTGCGCCATCAGATCGAAGCGGGGCAAGGTAATGCCGAAGCTGGCGCGCAAGCGCGTGCGCACCTCGTTTTCGATTTTCACCGTGCACGAGAGCATGCGCAGCCACAGCTTGAGCGACTGGTGGTGGTCCTGCGTCAGCCGGCTCGCCAGGTCCAGCACGGGTTCGTCCTGCACGTTATCGGTTTCTTTATCCATGGTCTTCATTCAGTTACATGACTTCGCCGCCGGCGACGGCGATCGATTGTCCATTCATGGCGGACGACGCGGGCAGGCAGAGCCAGGCCACCGCATCGGCCACTTCGTGCGGCTGCACCAGCCGCTGCTGCGGATTGCCAGCCGCCAGTTCCGCGCGCGCCGCGTCTTCGCCGCGCCCCGTCTTGCGCACGATATTCTGCACGGCCTGCACCACCATCTCCGTTTCCGTGTAACCGGGGCAGACGGCGTTGACGGTGACGCCGCGCGGCGCCACTTCCAGCGCCAGCGCGCGCGTCAGGCCGATCACGCCATGCTTGGCGGCGACATAGGCGCTGACATAGCGGTAGCCTTTCAAGCCCGCCGTCGACGCCACGTTGACGATGCGTCCCCAGCCCGCTTCCAGCATGGCCGGCATGGCCGCCTGGCAGCAGTGGAACACGCCCGTCAGGTTCACGGCCAGCATCTGCTGCCAGATGGCGGCATCCGTCTTGCCGAATGGCGCCGCGTGCGCCTGGCCCGCGTTATTGATCAATATATCGATGCGGCCGAAATGCGCCCCCGCCTGCGCGAAGCCCGCCTGCACGGACGCTTCCACGCTCACGTCGAGCACGCAGATGGCCACCCTGCCCGCGTGGCCCGCCTCTTCCAGCTGCATGCGCGCACGCGCCAGCCGCGCGCCGTCGCGCCCGGCCAGCGTGACCCTGGCGCCCGCGTCAAGCAAGGCGCCCGCGCAGGCCAGGCCGATGCCGCTGCCGGCACCCGTCACCAGCGCGTGTTTTTCTGACAGCGTGTCCATCAATGCTTGCTTGCTCATGTCATCCTTCCAGCAGCCGCGCGGCCACCTGTTGCGGGGTGAGGCCCGTGTTGGCGGCGGCCAGCTGGCGCTCGCGCTGCAGATTGCGTTCCAGCTGCTGCTGGCCAGGACGGTACTGTTTCGGCCAGGTTGCGCCTGCACCGGCGCCGCTGTAGCCGATGCGCGCCATTTCCGTCAGGGTCCAGGCCGGGTTGGCCAGGTGCGGCCGGCCCACGGCGCACAGGTCGGCGCGCCCGGCGGCGATGATGCTGTTGGCGTGGTCGGCCTCGAAGATCGAGCCGACGGCCATGCTGGCGATGCCCGCCTCGTTGCGCACGCGGTCGGCGAACGGCGCCTGGAACATGCGTCCGTACACGGGTTGTTCGAGCTTGCTGACCTGGCCCGAGGAACAGTCGATCAGGTCGGCGCCCGCCTGCTTGAACAAACGCGCGATGACGACGGCGTCGTCGGGGGTGATGCCGCCTTCGACCCAGTCGTGGGCCGAGATGCGCACGCTCATCGGTTTATCTTGCGGCCAGGCCGCGCGCATGGCGCGAAACACGCGCAGCGGATAACGGCAGCGGTTTTCCAGGCTGCCGCCATGCTCGTCCGTGCGGCGGTTGGTCAGCGGCGAGATAAAACTCGACAGCAGATAGCCGTGCGCGCAATGCAGTTCCAGCCAGTCGAAACCGGCGACGGCGGCCGCCAGGGTGGCGCGCACGAAGTCCTGCTCGATGCGCGCCAGGTCGCTTTCCGTGGCCGCGCGCGCCACCTGCGACACGCCGGCCAGGTATTGCTGTTCCGAGGCCGCCAGCAGCGGCCAGTTATCTTCCTTCAAGGGCAGATCGATGCCATCCCACATGGGCCGCGTCGAGCCTTTCGCCCCCGCGTGGCCCAGTTGCAGGGCGATCTTCGCATCGCTGTTCGCATGCACGAAATTGACGATGCGCCGCCACGCCTGCGTATGCGCTTCGCTGTACATGCCGGGGCAGGCGGGCGTGATGCGCGCATCGGCCGACACGCACGTCATCTCGGCAAACACGAGTCCCGCGCCGCCCATGGCGCGCGCGCCCAGGTGCATCAGGTGGTAGTCACCCGCCACGCCATCGACGGCGCTGTACTGCGCCATCGGCGAGACGGCGATGCGGTTTTTCAGCAGCACGCCGCGCAAGCGGAAGGGCGTCAGCATGGGCGGCAAAGCCTCGTCCCGCATTTCCACGCCGGCCTGTTCGCCCGCGCGCCGCGCCAGCCAGCGTTCGTAATCGGCCACGTACGCAGGATCGCGCAGGCGCAGGTTTTCGTGCGAAATGCGCTGACTGCGCGTGAGCATGGAATAGGCGAACTGCGGCGCTTCCATGGCGCTGTAGCGCTCGACGTTTTCAAACCACTCCATGGAATTGCGCGCCGCGCTCTGGATTTTCAGCACCTCGATGGCGCGCAGCTGCTGGTAGGCGGCCAGCGCGGCATCCGTACCAGCAGCGGCGTCGGCATGCTGGCCGAAGCAGCGCGCCAGCTCGATGGCGTCTTCCAGCGCCAGCTTGGTGCCGGAGCCAATGGAATAATGCGCCGTGTGGGCAGCGTCGCCCATCAGCACGACGGGCACGCCGTCATGGTGGTGCACCCATTGCCGGCAGACGATGCGCGGGAAGGTGATCCACTGCGCCGAACCGCGCAAGTGCGGCGAATTGCTCAGCAAACCGTGGCCGTCGAGTTCCTGGGCGAACAGCGCTTCGCAAAAGGCGATGCCCTCTTCCTGGCTCATGCTATCGAGCCCCGTCGCGCGCCACACGTGTTCGGGCGTTTCGACGATGAAGGTCGACGTCTCGCCGTCATATTGATAGATATGCGCCTGGAACCAGCCGTGTGGCGTCTGGCGGAAGGCAAACGTGAAGGCCTCGAATTTCTTGCGCGTGCCCAGCCAGACGAAGCGGCAATGGCGCTGATCGATCTCGGGCTGGTAGCTGGCCGCATAGCGCGTGCGAATGCGGCTGTTCAAGCCGTCGCTGGCGATCACCAGGTCGGCGCCGTACTGGCGCGCGATGGCCTGGTCGTCCTGCACTTCCGTCTCGAACACCAGTTGCACGCCAAGTTCCTCGCAGCGCGCCTGCAGGATATTGAGCAAGCGCTTGCGGCCGATGCCGCAAAAGCCATGGCCGCCAGAGCGCACGGTCTCGCCCTTGAAATGGATCTCGATATCGTCCCAGTGGTTGAATGCCTGCAGGATGGCGCGCGCGGTCGGCTCGTCCGCGTTGGCCAGGTTGCCCAGGGTCTGGTCGGAAAACACCACGCCCCAGCCAAACGTGTCGTACGGGCGGTTACGCTCGATGACGGTGATGCGGTGCTCCGGGTTCTGCTTTTTCATGAGCAGGCTGAAATACAGGCCGGCGGGGCCGCCGCCGATGCAGACGATGTTCATGGGGTGTCCGTGCGAAGTTTGAAGCGCTGCAACTTGCCCGTTTCCGTGCGCGGCAGGGAAGGCAGGAAGCGGATGGCGCGCGGGTATTTATACGGAGCGATCTGCTGGCGCACGAAGTCCTGCAATTCGGCCGCCAGCAGGTCGCTGGGCTGGAAACCGTCCTTCAGCACGATGTGCGCCTCGACGATCTGGCCACGCTCGGCATCGGCGCGTCCGACCACGCCGCATTCGGCCACGGCCGGATGGCGCAGCAGCGCCTCTTCCACTTCCGGGCCGGCGATGTTGTAGCCGGCCGAGACGATCATGTCGTCGCTGCGCGAGCGGTAATAGAAATAGCCGTCGGCATCCATCTCGAAGGTGTCGCCCGTCAGGTTCCAGCCGTTCTGCACATACTCGCGCTGGCGCGGGTCGGACAGGTAGCGGCAACCGGTGGGGCCTTTCACGGCCAGGCGGCCCGTCACGCCGGGCGGCTGCGCTAAGCCCGCGTCGTCGACGATGCATGCCTGGTAGCCGGGGATGGCCTTGCCGATGGCGCCGCGGCGGATGCCCTCGCCCGTGGCGGAAATGAAGATGTGCAGCATCTCGGTGGCGCCGATGCCGTCCGTCATGGCCAGGCCCGTCGCCGCCTGCCAGGCGTCGCGCGTGGCCAGCGGCAGCGCCTCGCCGGCCGACACGGACAGGCGCAGGCTGCGCACGTCGTGCTGTACAACCAGCGGCGCCATCTGGCGGTAAAAGGTGGGCGCCGTGAAGCAGATGGTGGCGTGATAGGCGCCGATGGCGCGCAGCAGCCCCTCGGGCGTGAGTTTTTCCAGCAGCACGGCGCAAGCGCCAAAGCGCAGGGGGAACAGCAGCAGGCCGCCCAGGCCGAAAGTGAAGGCCAGCGGCGGCGTGCCGATGAAGATATCGTCGGCGCGCACCTGCAGCATGGAGCGGGGGAAACAGTCGCAGATGGCCAGCAGGTCGCGCTGCATGTGCATGGTGCCCTTGGGCACGCCCGTCGTGCCCGAGGTAAAGCTGATCAGGCAGACATCGTCGGCTGCCGTGTCGTGCGCAGGAAAAGGGATGGGCGGGGTGGCGTGAACTGCCATGCGCTGTTCCAGTTCCGCGTCGTCGGCGCCAAAGCACAACATCGGCGGCAAGCCGGGCACGGCATCGAGTTCCCCGCGCAAGCCCTGCGCGCACAGCACGGCGTTCACTTCCGCCTTGATGATAATCGTGGCCAGTTCACGCGCACGCAGCAGCGGCATGGTCGGCACGGCGATGCAGCCGGCCTTCAGCACGGCCAGCAGGCAGGCGGCCATCATCGGCGTATTCGCGCCGCGCAGCAGCACGCGGTTGCCGGGAATCAGGCCCAGGTCGGCGCGCAGAACGTGAGCGATGCGGTCGACCTGCCGCGCCAGCTGCGCGTAAGTCCAGCGCTGGCCGTCGGCAAGGATGGCGGTGCGCCCGCCGCCACCGCTGGCGACTGCCGCATCGAGCAGCACGGCGACGCAATTGAGACGGGGCGGATACTGCAGCTCGGGCAAGTCCAGGCACAGCTGCGGCCAGAGGGCGCGCGGCGGCAAGTGGGCGTGCGCAAAGTCGTCCTGGGGAGATGCGGTGCTGGGCGAAGGGTCGCTGCTCATGCTCATCCTGGCTGGTAGCGGGCGCGTGCACATGGCCCGGAAGCAGATACTTTAAACCTAAAGTATTTTCCCGGCAAGCAGAAAACAGCAAATTCAATACACCTAACAAAACCGTAGCGAGCGGGATGAGTTGTGGCTGAGAAGCGGAGCTGTGCTTTAGCACGGGGCCGCCGAGGCAGTGAGCATCGGAGGCCGCAAATCGCGACGCGCAGTAGGTTTTGTTATGGTGTTTCAGTCGATCCTGTCCTGCTGGCGCAGCAAACGCACCTGCTGCGCCACGCTGCGCGCCAACGCGGCCAAGGCCGCCTGTATCTGGCCGCCATCGAGCACCGCCGACTGCAGTAGTGCGCTCATGCCAGCCTCCGCGCCATGCAAACCCAGGGTGCGGCAACCGAGGTGCAACCGTTCCAGCTGCTGGCGCGCCTGGGCCGGTTCGCCACGCGCCAGCAAGGCGTCGACCTGTTCGCTGGCGGCGCCGACCTGCCCCTGGAAACCCGTCAGATAGGCCAGCAGGCGTTCGCTGTCGATACCGAGGCGCTGCAAGGTGTCGCGCGGCGCCTCGGCCGGCAATGCGGAGACGTCGAAGCAGGCATCGATATGCTGGCGCACCTGCTCCGGCTGGAACGGTTTGACGATGTAGCCCGCGGCACCGGCCTGCACGGCGTCACGCACCGTATCCTGATCATTCGCCGACGATACCAGCACCAGCGGCATGGCGTCGAGCGTGCTGTCGGAGCGGATTTTCTGCAGCAGCTCCATGCCGGACAGACGCGGCATGCGCAAATCGCAAAAGCACAGCGACGGCCGCAAGCCCCCTTCGAGCTGCTCCCACGCCGCCGCGCCATCTTCGGCTTCCACGATATCGTGGACGCCGCAGCTGTCGATCAGATGCATCAATACCATGCGCGACACGACATCATCGTCAACCACCAGTACTTTCATTGCTTTCTCCATTGCCGGCGGCGTCAGGGGCCTGGCCGTATTCTACCCAGTTTCGCCGCACGCTCGAAGGCCGGCATTGCCTATTTTACATTTCCTTGCCCGAAACGGCTATTTGCGCCAACAGTGCGCGCAATTGCGGCAAATGCAGGGCCACCTGGGTCCAGCGCCCGCCGTCCGCCGCCTCTTCCATTTCCGTGCACAGCATGTGCAGCTGCGTTTCGTCGAGATAGGCGGCGCTGCCCTTCAAGCCGTGCAGCAGACGCCCGGCACTGTCCCTGTCCTGCGCCGCCAGGGCAGCGTCGAGTTCGCGCAGGCGCCCCTCCAGGTCGGCGACGAAGGCGACGCGGATGCGCCGTTGCAGTTCACCGCTGCGGATGGACTGGGAGGGTGCCGCGACGGGGGCAGCCGGCGCGATACCGAACAGGGCATCGAGTTCGGCCTGCCCCCGCGGGGCGGCGCGCGGCACGTTCGACGGCATGCGCGGCAACATGAAACCGCGCTGCAGTTGGCGCTCGATGGCGCGCGCCAGCAAGGCATGCAGCGCCGCCTCGTCGACGGGTTTGCTGAGGAAATCATCCATGCCAACGCCAAGATAACGGCTGCGGTCTTCATCGCTGGCATTCGCCGTCAGGGCCACGATCATCAATTCCTGGTCGCGCACGGGCTGGTCCGGCCAGCCGCCCACGCGGATCAAACGCGTGGCCGTGGCGCCGTCCATCTCCGGCATGCGCCCGTCCATCAGGATCAGGTCATAGCGCGTATGCACGCACGCCGCCACCGCCAGCGCGCCGTTGGCGACCACATCGACCCTGTGCCCCAGTTCTTCGAGCATGACGCGGATGATGATCTGGTTGGTGGGGAAGTCTTCCGCGCACAGCACGCGCAACTGGTGGCTGTGCGGCGCCAGCGCCACCTGCGGCACCAGCGGCGGCGCCACGCCATCGGCCAGCGGCAAGGTGAAGGCAAAGGTGCTGCCCTGCCCCGGCGTGCTGGCCACCTCGATCTCGCCCTGCATCAGTTCGACCAGCTGGCGGCAGATCGCCAGGCCCAGCCCCGTGCCGCCGTAGCGCCGCGTGGTGCTGGCGTCGGCCTGCTCGAACTTCTGGAACAGGCGCGCCATCGCGTCCGCATCGATGCCGATGCCGCTGTCGCTGACCGTAAAGCGGATCAGGTTGACACGGCGTCCGCCGCTGCCGCTGGCCACGCCGGCCCGCTCGACGCAGACGCTGACGCCGCCACGCTGGGTGAACTTGAAGGCATTGCCGACCAGATTGACCAGCACCTGGCGCAAACGGGTCGGGTCGCCCACCACGAAGGGCGGCAGGTCGGGCGCAAAATCGATGGCAAAACCGATGCTGCGCGCGGCCGCCTGCTCCTCGAACAGGCTGACGACCGCCTCGATGGCCGCACCGAGCGCGAAGTCGATATTTTCGATACTCAGCTTGCCCGCCTCGATCTTGGAAAAATCGAGCAAGTCATTGATGATCACCAGCAGCGACTGGGCATTGGCCTGGCCGCGCAATATCTGCTCGCGCGTGGCATCGTGCAGCTGCTCGTCGCGCAGGGCAAAGCCCAGCATGCCGATCACGCCGGCCAGCGGCGTGCGCATCTCGTGGCTCATGTTGGCCAAAAATTCCGACTTCTGGCGCGTCGCATCCTCGGCCTTGCGCTTGGCCAGGCGCAGGCTTTCCTCGTTTTTCGTCAGGCTGCTGTTGACTTGCGCCAGCTTTTCCGACTGGGCCAGCACTTCGACTTCCTTGCTCTGCAACTCGGCCGTGCGTTCGCCGACCAGTTTTTCCAGCTCGTTCTGCTGGCGCCGCAGCGCGCGCACGCGCTGCCGGTAAGCGCCATACACGGCGCCCAGCAGCAGCGCCGTCATCAGGGTGCGAAACCACCAGGTTTTCCAGAACGGCGGCAGGATCGTGATGGCCAGCGTGGCGCCGCTCTCGTTCCACACGCCGTCCTTGTTGGCCGCCTTGACGCGAAACACATAATTGCCCGCATCGAGGTTGGTATAGGTGGCAAAGCGCCGCCCCGCATCCGTCATGACCCAGTCCTGGTCGAAGCCTTCTAACCGGTAGGCGAACATATTGCGCTGGGGCGCGGCGAAATGCAGGGCCGCGAACTCCAGCGAAAAGACGCTTTCGCGGCTGGTCAGCACCAGCTGGCGCGTATGGTCGATGGCCGTCCTGAGCACGTGCGCGAATTCGCCGCGGCCGATGGCCACCGGCTTGTTGAAGATCTGCAGTTCCGTGATGGCCACCAGCGGTGGCACGCGGTTGTCGTGGATATCCTGCGGCACGAACGCCGTCATGCCGTTAAAACCGCCGAAATACATGGTCCCATCGGCCGCGCGCAGGGCCGCGCCATCGAAGTACGAGCCTTCCACCGTGCCATCGGCGCTGTCGTAGTTGCGGAACAGGCCGCTACGCATGTCGAGCCGCGTGATGCCGCTATTCGTGCTCAGCCACAGTTGCTCGTTATCGTCGCCCAGGATACTGGCGACGGCATCGTCGGCCATGCCATCCTTGCGCAGGAAGCGCCGGAAGCGGATCTCGCCCTTGGCGTCGACATCCATGCGGTTCAAGCCATTGGCCGTGCCCACCCACAGCACGCCGCGCTTGTCCTCGTGCAGAAAATGCACTTCGTCGTGGCTGAGGCTATGCGGGTTTTGCGGATCGTGGCGGAAATGCCGGAAGTGGCCGCTGGCGCGGTCCAGCAAATCCAAACCGTGGAAAGAACCTATCCACAGCCGCCCCTTGCCGTCTTCCAGCACGGGCCGCACCATGTTGTCGGACAGGCTGTTCGGGTTGGCCGGATCGTGGCGGTAGGTAGTAAAGGCCCGGCTGGCGGGGTCGAAACGGTGCACGCCGCCCCGCGTCGAGACCCACAGCATGCCGCTGCGGTCGCTCACGATATTGCGGATGGTGTCGCTGTTCGGATCGCCAGCGGCAAAGCGCATGGTAAAAAAACGCCCGAGTGCCGGATCGAAGCGGTGCAAGCCCGTCGAGCCGCCCACCCACAGCACGCCGTCCGGCGCCTTGTACAGGGTGGTGACCTGCTCGTCGCGCGACATACCGGGCGAGCTGCGCAGGTCGAACAGGCGCGAGCTGCCGTCGCGCGTGTCGTACAGTTTCAAGCCGCCCTTGGTGGCCAGCCACAGCTTGCCATTGCCAGCGTCGGCCACGGCGCGCACTTTCTTGTCCGCCAGCGCGCCCACATCGCCGGGCGCACGCGCCATGCGCGAAAAGCCGCCGCTGCCCAGGTCGACCCGGCTCACGCCGTTGTACCAGGAGCCGACCCAGAAGGTGCCCGCGCGGTCGCGGTACAGCGACGACAGCTGGTTGTCGGCGACGCTGAATTTGTCGCCCGTCTGGTGCCGGTACTGCAGGAAGGTATCGCTCTCGGGCAGCCAGCGGAACAGGCCATCGGCATTGCTGCCCAGCCAGACGGTGGCGTCGATATCCTGGTACAGGCTGGCGACGCGAATGGCGGAAAAGCCCTGTTTTTCATTCAGGCGCAGGCGCGACTGCGGTGCCTGGCCGGCGCCGCCCAGGCGCCAGCGCTCGGCGCCGGCCATGGTGCCGATCCACAGATTCTGCTGGCGGTCCACCAGCAGCGACTGGATCACGTTATATTTTGAGCCGGGCTCCGTGTCGACGGCGAAATGCTCGAAGCGGTCGCTGCCCGGCGCCAGCATGTCCAGGCCCGTGACGGTGCCTATCCACAGGCGCCGTTGCGCGTCCAGCACCAGCGCCTTGATTTCATTGTCGCCCAGGCTGTGCGGGTTGCCTTCTTCATGGTGCCAGGTGCGGAAAGCGCCCGTGGCGGGGTCGAAATGCTGCAAGCCGTCCGAGGTCGCGATCCAGAAACCGCGCGCGCCATCGTCGAGGATGGCGTGGATGTGACGGTTGCCGTTGCCGCGCTTGCTCTTTTCGGCCGGGACGTAATGCGTGAAGGTCTGGCTGGCGGGGTCGAAGCGGTCCAGGCCATTGTCGGTGCCCACCCACAGCTGGCCCTGGCTATCGACATGCAGTTCGCCCACCCAGTTGTCGGCCAGGCTGGTCTTGTCGCCCTCGATATTCTTGTAGACGACCATGCGATAGCCGTCGTAGCGGCTCAGACCAGACTGGCTGCCGAACCACATATAGCCCTGCCGGTCCTGGGCGATGGCCAGCACCGATTCCTGCGCCAG
Source organism: Janthinobacterium sp. SUN073 (assembly GCF_030397665.1). GTDB lineage: Bacteria > Pseudomonadota > Gammaproteobacteria > Burkholderiales > Burkholderiaceae_D > Janthinobacterium. The sequence continues at coordinate 96,876 of NZ_JAPUBT010000006.1, forward strand.
GCCCTGGTCGACGCTGAGCTGATCGAAACGCAGGGTGGGCGCAGGCGCCGCCGAGGCCGGGCCGCCCGGCAGCAGCAAAGACAACAGCAATACCACTTCGCAAACACGTCGAAATACCAGCACAATCGTCCTGTCAAAAAAAACGCGAAAAACCCGCACGCCGCTCCAAGGGCCGTCTCAAGAACCAAAAAACGCCAGTACATCGTCCTTGCGGGCCTGCGTATCGCGCTGTCCAAGACGGATCAGCTCGTTAGTATACGTCGATTCGAACAATAAATACGATGCCAGCGCCGCGCCGCGCGCTTCGGCCGCACCGATGCCCGACAACATGGTGCGGATGGGACGCGGCAAACTGCCGATATGCCGGCTGGCGATGGCGTCGAGCCGCTCGGACGGCGCGATGACCAGCAATTCCACCGGCCGCAAGGCCGTCTTGCCCAGCAACTCGGGCGGCAGCATCGACAGGGTCAGGTTGATGCGGTTCAGGCGTTCGATGTCGACGGCCAGGCCATCGAGAAAGATCGACGACAGCGCGTGCCCGGCGATCTGCGCCAGACTGGGGTAGCGCGCCGCTTCGGCAGCGGCGGGCGCCGGTTCCGTCATGCGTCCCGCGCCCACCACCAGCACCTTGTTCGCCCCCAGGTGGATGGCCGGCGAGATCGGTGCCAGCTGGCGCATGGACCCATCGCCGCAGTATTCACGCTGGCCGCCCACGTACAGGGGCACGGCGGGAAAAATAAAAGGGATGGCGGCCGAGGCGAGCAAGTGTTCCACGCCGATCTGGTCTTGCAAGGCCAGCCGCTGCGTGCGCACCCACGGCGCGATCTCGGCCCCCGTCTGGTAAAACGTCATGTGGCGGCTGCCCGAATACGACGACGCCGTCACGGCCAGCGCATGCAGCAGCCCATCGGCCAGCGCCGCGTCCAGACGCGGCAGGTCGAGCATGCGGTGCAGCAGGCTGACCAGCGGAGTATTGTCGAGCAGGGAATTGGGCGGCGAGGCATGCCACTGGCGCAGCAGCCAGCCGAACGACAGCAGCGACAGCCAGCGCGCGCCCGAACGGATCACGCCCAGCGAATCGGCGCGGTAGACTTGCTCGACCTGGATATGCTGCCACACGTCGAGCAGCTTTTGCACACCCTCGCCGAAGTTGTCGGCCCGGCAGGCCAGCGCCGTGGCGTTGATCGCGCCGGCCGAGGTGCCGCAAATGATGTCGAACGGGTTGCGCGCCGGCGCCCAGCCCGCTTCCCACAATATCGCCGAAATTGCCTGCAGCACGCCCACCTGGTAGGCGGCACGGGCGCCCCCTCCCGTGAGTATCAAGCCTGTTTTATTTTGCATTCCCATGCCGGCAGATTAGCAGGGTCTTGATACTTTGTGGAAAAGTTTCAATCTCCTTTGACCATGCCTTCACGGCGTGGGTCGGCGCCGCCAAACCAGAAATCCTTGCCGTGCGCATTCAGGCGCATGATGCCCTGCAGGCCGGAATTCTGTTCGATGACGCGCACCTCGTGGCCCAGCGCTTGCAGCGCCTCGACCTGGGCGGCCGGCGCGCGGCCCTTTTCCAGCTCCGTCGGGCCGTTGCGGCTGCCGAAGTTCGGCAGGTTGATGGCCTGCTGCACGTTCAGGCCCCAGTCCATGGTGCCGACCAGCACCTTGGCGACATAATTGATGATGGACGAGCCCCCCGGGGAACCCGTCGCCAGCACCAGCTTGTGCGTGCCCTTTTCAAACACCAGCGTGGGCGACATGGCGCTGCGCGGACGCTTGCCCGCTTCGACTCTGTTGGCGATGGGGCCATCCGCATCGCGCGAATCGAACGAGAAATCCGTCAGCTGGTTATTCAGCAAGAATCCGTCGACCATCTGGCGCGAGCCGAACGCGTCTTCCACGCTGGTGGTCATCGACAGGCCGCCGCCGAAGGCGTCCACCGCCACCAGGTGCGACGTCGATGGGCGCTGCAAGGCGTTATCCATGCCCCACGCCACCTGCATGCCGGGCGGCGTGCCGGGCAAGGCTTTCACCATGGATTTGTCGCCGATCAGCGAGGCGCGCTGCGCCAGGTAGGTTTTATCCAGCATCGAGGCGATACCGTTGCCCGGCAGCGGCACGAAGTCCGTATCGGCCACGTAGCGGTTGCGGTCCGCGTAAGCCAGGCGCCCCGCTTCCGAAAACAAATGGATCGCCTGCACATCGAGCACGCCGTCGACGGGCGCATACGGGCGAATGTCCTTCACTTCCAGCATGCCCAGCATCTGCGCAATGGCGATGCCACCCGACGATGGCGGTGGCATGCCGCACACGGTCCAGGCCTTGTAGTCGCTGCACACGGGTTCACGCACCTTGGCGCGGTAGCCGGCGATGTCTGCCGCCGTCAGCTTGCCCGGATTGGTCGGGTGCGACGCCACTTTGGCAGCGATGTCGCGCGCGATGCGGCCCTGGTAAAAGGCGTCGGCGCCGCCACGTGAGATCTCGCGCAGGGTGCGCGCCAATTCCGGGTTCTTCAGCACATGGCCGACGGGCCAGGCCTTGCCCTCGCTGTCATAGAAATACGCGGCGGCGACGGGGTCGCGCTTCAGGGCCTGGTCCCAGTTCAGCAGGCCGTTGAGGCGCTGGCTGACGGGAAAGCCGCCGTGCGCCAGTTTGATGGCGGGGGCGAACAGGGTCGCCCACGACAGCTTGCCGTGCTCCTTGTGCGCCAGTTCCAGCATGCGCAGCACGCCCGGCGCGCCCACGGAACGCCCGCCCACCACGCCCGTGGCGCGCGAGACGGGGCTGCCGTCGGCATTCTGGAACAGGTGTTCGTCGGCGGCGGCGGGCGCCGTTTCGCGCCCGTCGAACGCTTGTACGCCCTTGTCGGTCGAGTACAGCAGGAAGGCGCCGCCGCCGATGCCCGACGATTGCGGTTCGACCAGGGTCAGCACCAGCTGCGTGGCGATGGCCGCGTCGATGGCGCTGCCGCCTTTTTTCAGCATCTGGTAGCCGGCATCGGCGGCCAGCGGATTGGCGGCGGCGACCATGAATTTCTGCGCTGCCCAACCACTTTTTTCCGCATACGCGGTGGCGATTTCCGGCGCCTTTTGCGGCACTTCGGCAAAGGAAGGATGGGCAGCCAAGGCTCCCAGCAAGGTCAGGCTCAGCGCCAGCGGCTTCAATGTGATCATGGATTCTCCGATAAAAAAAGGGCGCACAGCCGAGCAAGGCTGTACGCCCCATACGGGGGTATCCTACATCAAATCACGCCGGGCTTATTTGGGCTGCATGCGGATCGCGCCATCCAATCTAATTGTTTCGCCATTGAGCATGACGTTTTCCACGATGGCTTTCACCAGTTGCGCATACTCGCCGGGCTTGCCCAGGCGCGATGGAAACGGCACCATCTTGCCCAGCGCGTCCTGCACTTCGGCCGGCATGCCCAGCAGCATCGGCGTCTCGAAAATGCCGGGTGCCACCGTCATCACGCGGATGCCGTTGCGCGACAGGTCGCGCGCCATCGGCAGGGTCAGGCCCACCACGGCCGCCTTCGACGATGCATACGCGGCCTGGCCGATCTGGCCATCGTAGGCCGCCACGGACGCCGTGTTGATGATGATGCCGCGCTCGCCTTCAGCGGTCGCATCCTGTTTCGCCATGGCATCGGCCGCCAGGCGGCACATATTGAAGGTGCCCACCAGGTTGATGTTGACGACTTTCTGGAACAGGGCCAGCGGATGCGGGCCATCCTTGCCCACGGTCTTCACGGCCGGCGCCACGCCGGCGCAGTTGACCAGGCCGCGCAAGGTACCCAGCTTACCTGCCGCTGCCACCACGGCCATGCCGTCTTCTTCCGACGTGACATCGCACTGCACGAACACGCCGTTCAGTTCAGCGGCCAGCGCCTGGCCCGCCTCCGTCTGCACATCGGCCAGCACGACCTTGCCGCCAGCGGCCGTCAGCATGCGCGCCGTGGCGGCGCCCAAACCCGATGCGCCGCCCGTGATGATGAATACATTGTCCTGAATCTGCATGAAATCTCCTGAGTGATGAGGGCCGTGTTCCCGGCGCCCGATGGTTGCATGGTGCATGATGCCATCATTACGTTTACGTAAACGTAATGTCGGCGACAATTGTAGCCACTTTTACGCGCGTTCAGCGAAAACTTGCAACGGCAACCAGTGGCAAGGCTAAAAACACTGCATGAAAGCGCCGTTGCGGTGGCAGATGCGCCCGTTGGCATCGAGCGTGGCATTGCCCGCGCCGTTGTAGCGCGCGCCGGCCGCATCGCGGCAACCGCCCGTGTCGCAGGCACCGATGGGCTGCGGCGCGCGCGGCATGGGCACGCTCGGGCTGGGCGGCAGGGGTGCCATGGGCACGACGGGTGGCGCCGTGCGCTGCACGGGCATGCGGCCGATTACCTGCCCCACGGAACGGCGCGGCTGCACGGGCGGCGCCGGGCGGCACGGTTCCACGGCCAGCTTGCCGCTGTCGCGCGGGTCGAGCTGGCACACGGGCAAGGACTCAGGCAAGGACTCGGCCGGCGCCGCCGGCTCCTGCGCCCAGGCATGGCCGCCAGCCAGCAGCCACATGCCGCAGGCCAGCGCCGACATCATTTTGATCATCGTCTTCATGCTGCCTCCCCAAACACCGATCACACTACTTTCATTATTGGCATACGCCGCGCCAGATGCCAGCCAGGGTAACACTCTCACGTTTGCACGTGCCGCACACCACCGATGCGCACCTTGCAACGGTGTTTTATTTCCTTTCAGCACTTTCCTTCTTGCCAGTATGGCATTACAATAAGAACGATTCTTATTCTCATTAGCGGAATTCGAGCGCAGTTTATTCTCTTTTCATTCATTTATACCCGAGCCACCCGGAAGGCAGCCAGGAAATAACAACATCCGGAAAGTCCACCATGACCAAGCGTAGTCCCGCCATCGTAGCCCCCGTCGCCGCTCCCGCCCGTGCCGCCCTGCTCCTGCCCTGCCTGCTGTCGCTGGCCGTCAGCAGCGCCTGGGCCGAAGGCAATGTGGCCGCCGATCCCACCATGAACACGGTAGTCGTTACCGCATCGGGCACGGCCATCGACATCAAGGATGCGCCGGCCAGTATCAGCGTCATCACGCGCGAGGAAATCGAGCGCCAGCCCGTGTATGACCTCAACACCCTGCTGCGCCGCATCCCCGGCGTGACGGGTGGCACCAGCCCCACGGGCGAGGAATCGAAGATCAAGCTGCGCGGCTTGCCCGATAAATACACCTTGATCCTGGTCGATGGCAAGCGCATGGGCAGCTCGGCCGACACGGCTTACCGTCCCGACCTGGGGCGCCAGGACTTGAACTGGATCTCGCCCGAGATGATCGAGCGCATCGAAGTGGTGCGCGGCCCCATGTCCTCGCTGTACGGCTCGGACGCCATGGGCGGCGTGATCAACATCATCACGCGCAAGGTGCCGGGCAAGTGGAACGGGTCGGCCACGGCCAACTACACGCAGCCGCAGGACAGCGGCCGCGGCACGGCGCACCAGCTGGGCGTGAACCTGGCTGGCCCCCTGTCGGAGTCAGTGGGCATGCGCATCGGCGTAGCGCAATCGAAGCAAAATCCCGATGAGCGCAGCAGCGGCAAGGCGGGCGGCATCGGCGGCGAGCGCAACCAGACGGTCACAGGCCAGCTGAATTGGGCACTGAATAACAAGCACAGCCTGTCGCTGGACGCCAGCTATGGCCGCCAGGAAGCGAGCGATTCGCCCACCGTCGACGCCAATGGCAGGCCACTGTTCGGAGCCTGGGGCGCCAGCAAGCTGATACGCAAGAGCGCCAGCCTCGGCTATGAAGGCCGCTATGACTTCGGCAAGGCCAAGGTCAACCTGTACCACAACGATTATGACAACCAGTTCATCGGCACGGTGGCCAAGTCCAAGGACAGCACCCTGGACGCGACCCTGGAAAAACGCCTGGGCTGGGGCATCGAGCAATTGCTGGTGATGGGCGGCCAATGGAAACACCAGGAATTGACGAATACGGACACCATCGGCACCGTGCCCACCGATTACCTGGGCAATCCCGTGAGCGGCGCGACCTTGTCCGGCACCACCTCGGCCCTGTTCGCGGAAGATCAACTATTCCTGCGCGAAAACTTGACGGCCACGGCCGGCCTGCGCCTGGATCACCACAGCAAGTTCGGCAACCACTACAGCCCGCGCCTGTACCTGGTGTACCACCCACTACCTGCCTGGACCATCAAGGGCGGCGTGTCGCAAGGCTTCCGCGCCCCAAGCCTGAAGGAAAATTCGCCAGGCGCCGCCACCCAGTCGGGCGGCAACGGCTGCAACGGCTTGCGCCCGATGGGCTACATCACGGGCGGTTGCTACATGGCCGGCAATGCGGACTTGAAGCCGGAAACGAGCACGGCGGCCGAATTCGGCGTGGCGTATGAACACAACGGCTGGGATGCAGGCTTGACGTATTTCCACACGGATTTCAAGAACAAGATCGACTACACGCCGCTGGGTTTCTTCCAGGGAGAATGGTGGACCAAGATGACCAACATCCAGAAGGCGCGCACCAGCGGGCTGGAAGGTACGTTGACCATTCCGCTGACGAAGAACCTGAACTGGCGTAACAACCTGACCTATATGGCGGAAGCAAAAAACCTGACGACAGGCGTCAACCTGCTGTCGACACCGAAAGTGTCGCTGTATTCGGCGCTGGGCTGGCAAGTGAACGATCAGTTGTTTGGCGAAGTGTCGGCCCAGTACACGGGCAAGGAACTGGACGCCGAAGCGCGCTCCTCGACGCGCCGCAAGCCCAACAAGGCCTACACCATCGTCGATGCCATCGTGTCTTACAAGATCACGCCAAACTGGACCGTGCGCGGCGGCGTGGAAAATCTGTTCAAGAAGGGACCGGCCAACGATGGCCTGGTCTCCTACTACGTGCCGGGACGGCGCATGTTCGTCGGCCTGACCTCGCGTTTTTAAGGTCTAATAGCGGGGCGGCGGCGTATCAGGTGGCGGCGTGGCGGCATTCGCCGGGACGCCGCTCAGCATCTGTCCGGCCACGGGCACCTTGTGGCCACTCGCATACATGCATTGCTGATAGGCATTATCGTAGCGGCGCTGCATGCCATACGATGAACTGTCGGCCGCGCCCGTGCCCGCCAGCTGCGCCTGCGCATAGCCACGGCAACTGCCGTCATCGCCGCGGAACTGTTCAAGACTCTTGCCCGTGCCCGGCAAGACCATGGCCGACGGCCCTTCCGGCAGCACCGTGCAAGCGGTCAGCAAGAGGGGCGCCAGCAAGCCGGCACGCCCCATCAACGCTCTCGTGTTCATGCTCATCTCCCCGTCAGCGCACGCTGGTCGGCAACACGGCACGCCATGCCGTACTGCAATTTTTCACGTAGGGGTAATAGCCCTGCGGCCGCGCGCAGTAGTACCACAGTTGCGCGGTCGGCTCGCCGCCCTGCTCGATGTAGACGGGCGGCGGCTGCACGACCAGCGTGCGGCCATATGGATAAGGATAGCCATACCACGGGTCGCCATACCAGCCCGGCCCATAGCCGTACCACCAGGGCGAGCCCACCCAGACGCCCACGTGCGAACGGCCGTGGAAGTGGCCGTGGCCGCCGTGGAAACCGCCATGGCCGCCGTGTCCGGAATGCCCCCCGGGCGCGGCCCAGGCGCCGCCCGCCACCGCCAGTCCCATCACCGCTGCCAGCGCCAGCGACGCCCAGCGGCCTGTGTTATTGCTGTCCATGACATCCTCCTGCCATCCATGCCAGACTGTGTAAAGCTCACCCCATTATTGGCAGAGGGCGGGCACAAGCAAAGGCGCCGTAACAATTGCTCACCTTTGATACGCTGAAGATATGGACGGCAGGAAAGTTTCTCAGGCACAAAACGCAAACAGCCCCGCGGCGCTGGCCACGGGGCTGCAGGAAACGCGCCTTCTTATTGCGCGGGCAAGCTTTGCACGGGTGTGGCCGGCGCCAGGATGGGCGGCACGGGCGCGTGGATGGGCGCCGGCGCCTTGACGGCCAGCCAGCCCGTGGCCGGCAGCAGCGGCACCAGCAGCAGGGCCACGATATTGATGATCTTGATCAAGGGGTTCACTGCCGGACCGGCCGTATCCTTGTACGGGTCACCCACCGTGTCGCCCGTGACGGCCGCCTTGTGCGCGTCCGACCCCTTGCCGCCGAAGTGGCCATCCTCGATGTATTTCTTGGCGTTGTCCCAGGCGCCGCCGCCCGTGGTCATGGAAATGGCCACGAACAGGCCCGTGACGATGGTCCCCATCAACAGGCCGCCCAGCGCCGCTGGCCCCAGCAGCATGCCGACGACGATGGGCACTACCACCGGCAGCAGCGAGGGCACGATCATTTCACGGATGGCCGACGCCGTCAGCATGTCGACGGCCTTGTCGTATTCGGGCCGCGCCGTGCCTTCCATGATGCCCTTGATGTCGCGGAACTGCCGGCGCACTTCCACCACCACGGCACCGGCCGCGCGGCCCACGGCTTCCATCGCCATGGCGCCGAACAGATACGGTATCAGGCCGCCGATGAAGAGGCCGACGATGACCATGGGGTTCGACAGGTCGAACGTAATGTGATGGCCCACCGATTCAAGCGCATGCGTGTAGTCGGCAAACAGCACCAGCGCGGCCAGTCCGGCCGAACCGATGGCGTAGCCCTTGGTGACGGCCTTGGTGGTGTTGCCCACGGCGTCGAGCGGATCGGTGATGGCGCGCACGGAGTCGGGCAAGCCCGACATTTCCGCGATGCCGCCCGCGTTATCCGTGATGGGGCCATACGCGTCGAGCGCGACGATGATGCCCGCCATCGACAGCATGGCCGTGGCGGCGATCGCAATGCCGTACAGACCGGCCAATTGATACGAGACGAGGATGGCGACGCAGACGGCCAGCACCGGATACGCCGTGGACTTCATCGACACGCCCAGGCCGGCGATGATATTCGTGCCGTGGCCCGTCGTCGACGCTTCGGCGATGTGGCGCACGGGCTTGAAATCCGTGCCCGTGTAGTACTCGGTGATGTACACCATCAGGCCCGTGAGCACGATACCGACGACGGTGGCGCCCAGCATCTTGTAGCGCATGGCGTCGTCGGGCCACAGCAGCCACGTCACCACGGCAAAGCCGACCAGGGAGAGGCCGGCGGCCCACCACAGTCCCGTGTACAGAGCCGACATGATCTTCGCGCCCGGCTTGGTCTTCACCATCGAGCAGCCGACGATGGAGCCGAGGATGGAAACGGCGCCCAGCAGCAGCGGATAGATGATGGCCGTGCTGCTGGCCTCTGCCATCAGCAGTGCGCCCAGCAGCATGGTGGCGATCAGGGTCACGACATAGGTTTCGAACAGGTCGGCCGCCATGCCGGCGCAGTCGCCCACGTTGTCGCCCACGTTGTCGGCGATGACGGCCGGATTGCGCGGATCATCCTCGGGGATGCCCGCCTCCACCTTGCCCACCAGGTCCGCGCCCACGTCGGCGCCCTTGGTGAAGATGCCGCCGCCGAGCCGCGCGAAGATGGAAATGAGCGAGGCGCCAAACGCCAGGCCGATCAGCGGCTTGATCAGGTCATGCTGGGTCAGGCCGGGCGCGCCCGTCGTCACCAGCAGCCAGTAGAACAGGGTCACGCCCAAGAGGCCCAGGCCGACCACCAGCATGCCGGTGATCGCGCCGCCCTTGAAGGCCACGTTCAGGGCCTGGTTGATGCCCAGCGTGGCCGCCTGCGCCGTGCGCACATTCGCCCGCACCGAGACATTCATGCCGATGAAGCCGCAGGCGCCCGACAGCACGGCGCCGATCAAAAAGCCCAGCGCCGTGTGCAGGCCAAGCAGCGCATAGATGGCGATCAGCAGCACCACGCCGACAAACGCGATGGTGCGGTACTGGCGCGCCAGGTAGGCGGCCGCGCCCTGCTGGATGGCCAGCGCGATTTCCTGCATGCGCGCGTTGCCGGGATCCTGGCGCAGAATCCAGCTACGCGACACCAAACCGTAAATGACTGCGACCACGCCGCAGGCTACCGCAAACCACAAACTGGCTGCCATATCGTCCCCTTCTGTTTTTATCCGACGTCATTGCCAACAGCTGCAGACCGCACCGGGTAGGCACGCGCAGCCAGGAAAACACGACCTGCAAAAAACCTGAACCACGAAAACGTTATGCATCCAGCCATGCTGGCAGTCTGCCTGAAAAGCGGGCAGAAAAAAAGCGGACACTCAGGTCCGCTTTTGAAAAACTGCTTATTCCGCCAGGGCGGCAAAGGCGCTGTCGCGGATTTGCTCGACCGGACCGACGCCGGCGATGCGGCGGTATTTCGGCGCGCCCGGCAGGCCGGACTTGGCCCAGTCGTTGTAGTAGCCGAGCAGGACCTTGGTCTGGTTGTGGTAGACGTCCAGGCGCTTCTTGACCGTTTCCGCCTTGTCGTCGTCGCGCTGGATCAGCGGTTCGCCCGTGATGTCATCGACGCCGTCGACCTTCGGCGGGTTGAACTTGACGTGGTAGACACGGCCCGAACCGGGGTGGCTGCGGCGGCCGTCCATGCGCTCGATGATCGACGCGTCAGGCACGTCGATTTCCAGCACGTAGTCGACATTGATGCCGGCATCTTTCATGGCGTCCGCTTGCGCGATGGTGCGCGGGAAGCCGTCAAACAGGTAGCCATTGGCGCAATCGGCTTCCTGCAGGCGGTTCTTGACCAGGCCGATCATGATGTCATCCGACACGAGGCCGCCCGCATCCATGACTTTTTTCGCTGCCAGGCCCAGTTCCGTGCCTTCCTTGATCGCCGCGCGCAGCATGTCGCCCGTGGAGATTTGTGGAATGTTGTATTTTTCTTTGATGAAGTTAGCTTGGGTGCCCTTGCCGGCACCGGGTGCTCCTAAAAGTATCAGACGCATTGAAAGTTCCTAAAAAACAGATTTTGGATGGTGGTATGTGTGATTATTTTTTTTAGATGATGTTGCTATGGCTATCTTTCCCTACGAAACTTACCACAAAAAATCCCCGGAGCGCCAGTTTGCTATCGAATTGCTATGCCCTGATTGATCAAAGCCAGCAATTAGCGAGACGGACGTTTCAAAATGTGGTTTTTACTGCAGGCGCACAAATTACATTTGCACGCCTGCCGTTTTGCGGGTAGCGCCTACAGGGCGCCGTAGTGGGCTTGCACCCTGGCAAGATCTTCCGGCGTGTCGACGCCGGCGGCCGGGGCCGAGTCCGTGACATGCACGGCGATGGCAACACCGTGCCACAGCACGCGCAACTGCTCCAGCGCCTCGATGGCTTCCAGCGGCGAAACAGACAATTGCGGGTATTCCTGCAAAAACGCATTGCTGTAGGCATACAGGCCGATATGGCGCAGCGGCACATAGCCGGCCGGCAGGCTGTCTTTCGACTGCGCGAAGCCGTCGCGGTGCCACGGAATCGTCGCGCGCGAGAAATACAAGGCGCGGCCGTTCTTGTCCAGCACCACCTTGACGACGTTCGGATTGAAGGCCTCAAGCACATCGTGCAGCGGATGGGCACACGTGGCCATGGGCACGGTACTGCTGATCTGCGCCGCGCAGGCGGCCAGCAGGCCCGGATCGATCAGCGGTTCGTCGCCCTGCAGGTTGACGACGACGGCGTCCGGCGGCAAAGCGAGCGTGCGCGCCACTTCGGCGATGCGGTCCGTGCCCGACGGATGATCGCTGCGCGTCATGCACACTTCCACGCCATGCGCGGCGCAGGCGGCGCGAATGGATTCATGGTCGGTGGCGACGATGACGCGCGCGGCGCCAGACAGGGCTGCCTGCTCGGCCACGCGCACCACCATGGGCTTGCCGCCCAGGTCGGCCAGCGGCTTGCCCGGCAGGCGCGTCGAGGCCAGACGGGCCGGGATGATGACGATGAACGCCATCGTTATTCCACTGCGTCTTGCAGGGTACGCGCTTCGTCCGCCCACATGATGGGGATGCCATCACGGATAGGATAGGCCAGGCGGTCGGCGCGGCAAATCAGTTCCTGCGCCTTTTTATCGTGTTCAAGCGGACCCTTGCAAACAGGGCAGACCAGGATATCAAGCAGTCGAGCGTCCACGACATTTCTCCACAATTTGTTGGGCCAGCGCGCTATCGATGCGCGCACTGACGGGGACGACCCACAGTCTCGGGTCATCTTTGAGATATTCAATTTGCGCACATTTTACTGCATCCTTCTCGGTGATCAAGATCAGATCCGTGTCGAGTGCCGCAAATGGCTGGTCGAGGAAGTCATGGTGGTCGGGCAAAGGCAGTTCCGTAAAATCCAGTCCGGCGCCGCGCAGCATGGCAAAGAAGCGCTGCGGATTGCCAATGCCGGCCGCCGCCACGATGCGCTGGCCGCTGGCCGCCAGGGTTTCAAGCGGCAGGCTTTCGCCGCGGTTCGCCATGCGTTCGGCCACGCCACCGGCCAGCAGCATCTGCACCACCAGAGTGCCCTGTGGCGCGACACGGGCAACGAGATCCGGTGCCAGCTCCGGCGCATTGATCACCGTCACATCGCGCCGGCGGCGCGGCGATTCGCGCAAGGGACCGGCTGGCAGCAGCCAGCCATTACCGGCGCCGCGACCGTCGAACAGCACGATTTCCACGTCGCGCTGCAAGGCGTAATGCTGCAAGCCGTCGTCCGTCACCAGCACGTCGACGTCCGGATGCGCCGCCAGCAACGCCCTGCCCGCTAGCGCGCGGTCGCGCCCCACCATCACGGGGCAGCCGCCGCGCTGGAAGATCAGCAGCGGCTCGTCGCCCACCTGCTGCGGCGTGGAAGCTGCTGTCACTGCGCGCGGCAGCCTGTCGGCGCTGCCATGGCCGCGCGAAATGACGCCCGGGCGCATGCCCGCATCGCGCAAGGCTTGCACCAGCCAGATCGTCAACGGCGTCTTGCCCGTGCCGCCGATAAAAATATTACCGACGACGACGACGGGCACGGGCAGGCGCGTCGATGTCAACAGGCCGGCGCGGTACAGGCCACGCCGCACGGCACTCAAGGCGCCGAACAGCAGGGAAACTGGCCACAGCGCGCACGCCAGCGGGCCGCGCGTCAGCCAGGCGCGGGTCAATGTGGTTTCAAGCTTGGCGGGGGAGGATGTGGGCATGGGTGTCAACTAAAATTGGAACCCAAAATCAACACCTGGGGTCGGACCCTGAGGGTCCGACCCCGGCACTTCGGTTGGGGTTGGAGGTTTGCCTTACTTGCCACCGGCCTGCGCCGCAAACGTCAGCTTTTCATAGCCGGCCAGGCGCGCCGCTTCCATCACGTGGACGACCATCTGGTGCATGGCGAACTGGTCGGCGTTGACCACCACCACGGGCGTCTGCGCGGGCGACTTGCCGCCGTTGGCCGCCTTGGCCGCGTTTTGCAGGGCATCGGCCAGGCCGGCCACGTCGCGGAACGAGACGGGTTCGCGGTTCACCGTGTAATTACCCTTGGCATCGATGGTGACGTCGATCTGCTGCGGCTTGTCCTTGGCTTGCTCGGCGTCGGCCGTCGGCAAGGTGATCTGCAGCTCCGTAAATTTGCTGTAGGTGGTGCTGACCATCAGGAAGATCAGGATCACCAGCAGCACATCGATGAACGGGATCAGGTTGATTTCGGGGTCTTCCCGCCCCTTGCCTTTGCGGAAGTTCATTGGCGGCCACTGTGGACGATGTCGACGAACTTGACCGCTTGCTGCTCCATGTCAATGACGAAGCTGTCGACGAGGGCGCGGAAGTGGCGGTAGAAGATCAGAGCCGGCATGGCGATGGCCAGGCCAAACGCGGTGTTGTACAGGGCGACGGAAATACCGTGCGACAGCGCCGAGTTCGACGCGGTGGCGCCGGGCGAGGCAAAAATCTCGATCATGCCGATCACCGTGCCAAACAGGCCCATCAGCGGCGCCAGGGTGGCGATGGTGCCCAGGGTCGTCAGGAAACGTTCCAGCGTGTGGGCCACGCCACTGCCCGCCTCTTCGATCGATTCCTTCATCACCTCGCGCGGCGCGTCCACATTGCGCAGGGCGGCGGCCAGCACCACACCCAGCGGCGAATTGTCTTCCAGCTTGGCTACCGTGTCCGGCGTGATCTTGCCGCTGCGATACACCTGCACCACTTCATCGAACAGCTTGCGGGGCAGGATCTTGGCGCGTCGCAAATACAGCAGGCGCTCGATGATCAGGGCCAAGGCGACGATGGAAGCGATCAACAACAGCCAGATGGGCCAGCCAGCGGCTTGAAATATAGCGAGCAAAAGAAACTCCTGGTAAAGGGAAGGCGGTGAACCGCCCGAACAGCTTGTATTGTACCGAGCGCCGAAGACCGATTGTACGTCCGCGCAGGAATGGCGCAATGTAGCGCGTTGCCGCGCCGGCGGCAAGTGGCGCCCGCATGCGTACTTGTCCACACCGCGCGGCGAGCGGGCGCGGCCAGCGCACAGTTCTGCACACTTTGTGTGGATAAGATTGTGAGCAAGCATGAAGTCCAGCATGCAAGTGCTTGATTCACATGGAAAATATCGTTCTGCGCAAAATACAGGCATAGCAGCTTATCGACAGTAGTCAATGTCAACAAATTAATAGTTATAGAGTTCTGCACATTTACTGTGGACAAGATTGTGCGCAAAGCCAAGGAATTAAATTAAGTCATTGATTTTAAAGGATATTAAGTCAATGCGTAAAAAAGTGGCAGGCAGAGCGAAACACGCGGCATTTCAAACGTCAAAGTTCTGCACACAATCTGTGGACAAGATTGTGCGCAAGCGCAAGAATAGATGCCAAGTACCTTGATTTATATCGTTTTTATTTCCCTGCATAAAAAAATAGCAGGGCGTGAAAAACGGAGGTTTTCATGCCAAAAACCATCGTCAAACAATACTTTTCCACCGAAAATGCAGTTCCACACATAAAGTGTGGATAAGATTGTGAGCAAGCCGATTGACTCCCTGCAAGACCCTTGATTTAAAAGGAGTTTTTTTCAATGCTTAAAAATAAGGCAGCGATGCTACCTGTGCATGCAGTGGAAAACCCGGACAAACCACGAAACGGTTTATGCAGTTTTGCACACATTCTGTGGATAAGATTGTGAGCAAGGCGTACACCTGGATGCTACACCCTTGATTTATATGGTTATTTTTATGCTGCGCAAAATTCAGGCAAGCCATGCCATGGCCGTTTCAGTGGATCATTCACGCGCCGGCGCCGAGTTCTGCACATTTTTTGTGGATAAGATTGTGCGCAAGGCCATGCATGGCATACTAAGCACTTGATTCCTATGTACTTTATTTCCGTGCGTAAAAATGTGGCAGGGCATTTTCTTTTACCGAAAGGGGCCTGTCCGGCAACAATTATCCAAGGCAAAAAGTTCCGCACACTTTCTGTGGATAACTTTGTGCGTAAGTGGCAGGGGCTGCACTGATGTACTTGATATTAAAGGTTTTTTTCCCTGTGCACGCAAATCAGGCATACGGGAATTCTGCATGAAATCAAATACTTAGAAATAGAACTTGTTGTTTTGCGCGATATATGACATAAGCATGACCTCGCCGATAATATGTGGACAGCTTGCTTCTTTCCCCTTGCCTGATGATGAACGACTCCCCGACTGACAGCGGCTTTGCCGCCCCGCCCGTGCTGACCGTCAGCGCCCTGAACCAGGCCGTCGCACGCCTGCTGGAACGCTCGTTTCCCCTGACCTGGATCGCCGGCGAGATTTCCAACTTCACGCGCGCCGCCTCTGGCCACTGGTACTTCACCCTCAAGGATGACGGCGCCCAGGTGCGCGCCGTGATGTTCCGTGGCCGCGCCCAGTTTGCCGGCTTCACGCCACGCGAAGGCGACAAGGTGGAAGTGCGCGCCCTCGTCACCCTGTACGGCGCACGCGGCGATTACCAGATCAACGTGGAAGCCATCCGCCGCGCCGGCGTGGGCGCCCTGTACGAAGCGTTCCAGCGCCTGAAAGAAAAACTGGCCGCGCAGGGTCTGTTCGACCAGGAACGCAAGCGCGCCATTCCCATGTTCGCGCGCAGCATCGGCATCGTCACCAGCCCGCAGGCGGCCGCCCTGCGCGACGTCTTGATCGCGCTCAAGCGACGCGCGCCGCATGTGGGCATCATTCTGTACCCGACACCCGTGCAGGGCCAGCAGGCGCCGGAAAAAATCGCGCACGCCATCCGCACGGCATCCACAAGGGCCGAGTGCGACGTGCTGCTGGTGTGCCGTGGCGGCGGCAGCATCGAGGATTTATGGTCGTTCAACGATGAAGCTGTGGCCCATGCGATCGCCGACTGTTCCATGCCCGTGATCAGCGGCGTGGGCCACGAGACCGATTTCACCATCGCCGACTTCGCGGCCGACCTGCGCGCGGCCACTCCGACGGCGGCGGCGGAACTGGCGGCCACGCCGCGCGCCGACTGGATGGTTTCCCTGCGCGCCGACGCGACCGACCTGCGCCGCGCCATGCGCCGCCGCCTCGACGATGCGGCGCAAACGCTGGACCGCCACAGCCGCCGCCTGCTCAACCCGAAGGCGCAGTTGCAGCAGCAGCGTTTGCAGTTGCTGGCGCTGTCAACGGCCATGACGCATGCGGCGCGCGCGCCCGTGAACCAGTCACAGTACGCACTGGAACGCCTGCGTTCGCGCTGGGCCGCCTTGCGGCCCGACGTCACGGCGCCGCGCGCCCGCCTGGTGGACATGCAGCGGCGCGGCGGCGCGGCCATGGCGCAGCTGGTGACGCAGCGGCGCCACCGCCTCGACGGCCTGGCCGCGCAGCTGGAACTGCTCAACCCGCAGCGCACCCTGGAACGCGGCTACGCGATTTTGCGCGACGAAAAAGGCGCCATCGTGCGCTCGCCGGCACAGCTGCAGGCGCGCCAGAACGTCAATGTGCGCCTGGCCGAAGGCAGCGCGCAGATCGGCATCGCCAGCGTGCAAGCCACTTTGGAATAAAAAAGGCCGGGTGTCGTCACCCGGCAAAAACATGCTACTGAGAGCTGCCACATACCGTTTATGTAACCCCAGAAGCAAACCCCGGGGTCAGACCCTCAGGGTCCGACCCCAGCTCTTTTGCCGTTGGGGTTAACAACATCAGAACTTCATCGACACGCGCGCGCCAAACGTGCGCGGCGCGTTGTAGAAGGCGCCGTAGATCTGCTGCGTGGGCTGGCATGGCATGCCCACGTCCGTGCAGATTTCATTGACGTCCAGCTTGACCGCCTTGTCCGTGGCGTTCTGCACGAACGCTTCCACCGTGTAAGCCTTGTTCGCCGGCTGGAAGCGCAGGCTCAGGTCCAGCGTCGTGTAGGCTTCCTGGCGCTTGACACCCGCATGGCCCGGCACGTCGCCGTTGAAGGCCCCCGCTCCCACATACGACATGGTTTCGTAGTGCACCGAGGCGCGCGGCGTGAGCTGGCCGCCGGCGACGGCGAAATCATGCTCGTACTGGACGGTCGTGGAAAACTTCGGCGCATGCTTCATGGTGCTGCCGCCCACGTTCACCAGTGGCGCCGTTGAGCCGCAAGACTGGCCATTCGCGCGCGCCGCGTCGACGTCGCACGAGAGAAAATCGTCATACACAGCTTTCAGCCAGGTAGCGTTGCCCGTCAGGCGGTCGACCTTCGTTGGCCGCCACACCCACTCCGCTTCCAGCCCCTTGACGGTGGCGCCGGCCGCATTGAAGTTGGCCAGCACGCTGTTGACCACCTGCGATTCCAGCTTGTCCTTGTACTTCATCAGGAAGGCATCGAGGTTCAGGGTCAGTTCGCGGTTCAGCAAGTCCGACTTGAAGCCGATTTCATAACTGGTCAGCTTTTCCGGCTTGGTGGTGGCGCCGCCGTCGCCGATGGCCGGCGAATGGAAGCCCGTCGTCACGGAACCGAACAGCAAAATGTCGGGGCGCAGCTTGTACTCGATGCGGCCCAGCCAGGTGGCCTGGCCGTATTTCAGGTCGGCCGTATTGTCGCCCGGCGTATTGCCGCAGGCGGCGGCCGTGATGGCGCCGCCCGGTCCGATATTGTGCGTGTTGGCCAGGCCCGTGCCGGGCGTGACCAGCTGGCGCAGCTGGTCGGCAGTGAGCACCGTGGTGCCCAGCGGCGTATTCGCGGGCCAGTTCGGGCAAGCCCAGTTCTTGCCGCCGATGTCGAACTTATGGTCTTTCGTGTAGCGCGCACCGGCCGTCAGCTTGATCTGGTCCGTCACCTGCTGGCTGACCTGGCCGAATACAGCCTTGGATTTGAGCTGGCGGTCGCCCTGGATGAAGGACATGGCCGAGGCATACTGGCCCACGGTGGGCTGCACGAAAATCACGGCGCCGTTGGCGATATCCTGCTGCACGGCCGCCTGCGAAATCTGGCTGCGGTCGATATCGAAGCGCACCTTGTTCTTTTCATTGAAGAGGAACAGGCCGGCCACCCACTGGAACGGCGCATCGTCGTCCGAGCGCGCCTGCAGCTCGTGCGAATAGCTGTCGAACTGCGCCCAGTCGGTGCGGTTTTCCGATTTGAAGCCGGGGAACAGGCCCGCATCCGAGTCGTTGCTGTTCTGGCGCTTGTAGCGGCTCCAGCTGCCCAGGTACGTGAAGTCCAGCGCCTCCGTCGGCTTGTAATTGAGCTTGCCCTTGTAGGTCAAAATCGACTGGTCCAGCGTGCCCGGCGTATCGATCAGGGCCGAGCGCAGCTTCTCGCCCGGCTTCGGTTCGGCCGCCAGGTAGACGTTGCCGGAACCCTGGTCGAGGAAGTAGTCGGCGATGAAGGTGCCGCGCAACTGCGGCGTGAACTTCCACAACAGCGAGGCGCGCACGCCCATCTGGTCGCCGGCGCCATACTTGGCCGTGCCCGGCATGACGTTCGAGCCGCGACGGAAATCCACCGTGCCGTCATGGCTATCCTTGATGGCGGCGATGCGCAGCGCCACGTCGTCGGAAAACGGGATATTGAGCATGCCCTGCGTCTGCAAATGGCGGTAGTCGCCCACCGTGATGCCGGCCGAGCCCATGAACTTGGCCGTGCTGGGCGCGGCCGACACGAGGTTGACAGCGCCCGCCGTCGAATTGCGGCCATTCAGGGTGCCTTGCGGACCCCGTGCCACCTCGACGTGACTCAAGTCGTACATCAGCGCCGTGGCACCCTGGGGACGCGGCGAATACACGCCGTCGACATAGAAGGCGACGGCCGGGTCGCCCAGCTCCGTGTGGTTGGCCGAACCGACGCCGCGCATGTAGACGTGCACGCCGCCCGAATCGCCATGCTGCTCGACGACGAGGCTCGGCACCATGGTCGCCAGCGATGCCAGATCTTTCACTTGATTGTTTTGCAGGGTGTCCTGGTTGAAGGCGGTGACGGCCAGCGGCGTCTCCTGCACGAAGGTATTGCGGCGCGTGGCCGTGACGACGATGCGGTCCATCTGTTCGGCTGCCGGTTTTGCCGCGTCGGTGGCTGCCGTGGTGCTGACCGCTTCCTGGGCCATGGCGGCGCCGCTGCCCAGCAAGATGAACTGGGCGAAGGTCGCATGCGCCAGGCTGAGGGCGATGGTATTGCGTTTGAGCTGTTGCATTGTTGTTGTCTCCTGTACCGCTGGTTGAATGATGATCACATAGCTCTTTGGCTATTGCTGCACATTTTTTGGGTGTCAATCTGAAGTCATGTCGCCTCCGTGCGGGGTCAATGGGTGGCCACGGCGCGCCCGGCCGTGTCGAATAAAAAGGCATGGCCCTCTTCCGGCGCGAAGCCGATGGCGCTGCCCTGCGCCAGCGCGTGGCGCGCCTCGCCATGCAGCTTGATGGCCACCGCGTGCGGGCCGCCGTCGATGCGGCCGTCAAGCGTCGCGTGGATGATCTGCGCGTCGCCCAGCTGCTCGATCAGCGTGACCGTGGCGCCGTAGCCCTCATTGCGCGGCACCAGGCGCAGGTGCTCGGGGCGTATGCCGACCAGCATGCCCGCCTCGCCACCGAGCTGGCTGGCCAGTGCCGGGACGGCGGCGCACGGCAAAAAGTTCATGCGCAAGGCGCCGATGAAGCCGGCCACGAACTGGCTGGCCGGATGGCGGTACAGGTCCAAAGGCGCGCCCACCTGCTCCAGGTGGCCGCCGTGGAAAACGGCGACCCGGTCACCGAGGGTCATGGCTTCGACCTGGTCGTGCGTCACATAGATCATGGTGGTGCCCAGTTCCTGGTGCAGCTTGGCCAGCTCGATGCGCGTCTGCACGCGCAGCGAGGCGTCGAGGTTGGACAGCGGCTCGTCAAACAAAAACACCTTGGGCTGGCGCACGATGGAGCGGCCGATCGCCACGCGCTGGCGCTCGCCGCCTGACAAAGCCTTGGGTTTGCGGTCGAGCAGGTGCGTGATCTGCAAAATCTCGGCCACCTTGCCGACGGCCGCGCGCACTTCTGCCTCCGGTTTGCCCGCCAATTTGAGGGCAAAACCCATGTTCTCGCGCGCCGTCATGTGCGGATACAGGGCGTAGCTCTGGAAGACCATGGCGATGCCCCGCTCGGCCGGCGCCACGTCGTTGGCCAGCAAGTCGCCGATGCGCAGCTGGCCCGCGCTGATGTCTTCCAGTCCCGCGATCATGCGCAGCAGGGTCGACTTGCCGCAGCCGGACGGCCCGACGAAGACCATGAATTCGCCGTCATGGATATCGAGGTCCAGGCCCTTGACGATTTCCGGACCGTCGCCGTAGGTCTTGCGGATGCCGCGCAGGGAAATGGCGGCCATGTCAGTGCTCCCCGGCCAGGGCAACGGCATGGGACGCACGCTGGGCGATAATAAAATCGCGGTACCACAGGGCGCTGTCCTTGAAGCTGCGCTGCTGCGTGGCGTAATCGACGTACAGCATGCCGAAGCGCTTGGCGTAGCCCGAGTTCCACTCGAAGTTGTCCATCAGGCTCCAGTAGAAATAGCCGCGCACGTCGATGCCCTGCGCGATCACGGCGCGCAAGGCGTCCAGGTGCAGCTGCACGTATTCGATGCGCGGCGCGTCGTGGATCTTGCCGTCGACGGGCTTGTCGGCCACGGCCATGCCGTTTTCCGTGATGTAGACGGGCGGCAGGCGGTATTCGCGGTGCAGGCCCACCAGCAGCTCCGTCAAGCCCTGCGGATAGGTCTCCCAGCCCATGTCGTTGACACCGAGCTTGCATTCGGGCTTGCGCGGCGGCGTCTCTGCGCTCATGAAAGCGCGCGTGTAGTAGTTCACGCCGAGGAAATCGATGGGCTGTTTGATATCTGTGAAATCGTTTTCAAAGATGGACAAAGCAGAAGCGTCGGCGTGTTTCAGGGCCAGCGCCGGGTAGCGGCCCTTGAAGATGGCGTCCATATACCACTGCACCGAGCGCGCATATTCGAGTTCGGCCAGCTCGCGGTCCTGCGCGCTGTCGGTGGCCGGCGTGGCCGTCCACTGATTGAGCACGATGCCCAGTTTTGCCGGTACATTCGCGGCGCGCATCGCCTGCATGGCCAGGCCGTGCGACAGCAGCAAGTGGTGCGACACTTGCACGGCGGCGGCCGGATCGGCCATGCCGGGCGCGAACTGGCCCGTGCCGTGGCCCAGCACGGCCGTGCACCACGGTTCATTGTGCGTGGCGATGCTGGCGACCTGGTGCCCGAAGCGGCGCGCCACCTCGGCCGCGTAGGCGGCGAAGTGATAGCAGGTGGCGCGATTGAGCCAGCCGCCCTCGTCCTGCAAGGCTTGCGGCAAGTCCCAGTGGTACAGAGTTAAATGGGCATCGAGGCCCTTGGCGGCCAGGGCGTCGAGCAGGCGCGCATAAAAGTCGAAGCCGGCCTCGTTCCAGGCGCAGGAACCCGTCGGCTGCACCCGCGACCAGGACATGGAAAAACGGTAGGCGTTCACGCCCAGGCTGGCGATCAGCTCCACGTCCTCCGCGTAGCGGTGATAGTGGTCGCAGGCCACGTCGCCATTGCTGCCGTCGATGATCTTGCCGTCGGCATGGCTGAAGGTATCCCAGATGGACGGGCCGCGGCCGTCGATGGCGGCGGCGCCCTCGATCTGGTAGGCGCTGGTGGCCACGCCCCAGGTGAAGGTGGCGGGGAAGTTGGTGTCGATGTCGTCGTTATGCATGGTGGTCATGTCAGTGTGAGGGGTTGAGATAAATGTGTGGATCAGCCTTTGACGGCGCCCTGGGTCAGGCCTTCAATTAAACGCTTCGAGGCGACAAAAAACATCAGCAGCAGCGGCAGCACGGCGATGGCGGCACCCGTCATCAGCGCGCCCCACTCCGTGTTGTTCGGTGCCTGCATGCTGCGCAGGGCCAGCGGGATCGTGTAGTTCTCGACCGAGCGCATGACGACCAGCGGCGTAATAAAATTGTTCCACGAGTTGATGAAGGTGATCAGGCCCAGGGTGCCCATGGCGGGGCCGATCAGCGGCAGCACGACGCGCCAGTAGATGACGAATTCGCCGCAGCCATCGATGCGCGCCGCCTCGATCAAGTCCTTGGGGATCGCCGTGCCGATGTACTGGCGCATGAGGAAAATACCCAGCGCGCCGGCAGCGCCCGGCACGTACAGGGCGCGCGGCTGGTCCAGCCAGCCGAGGAAATCCATCAGCATGAAGGTGGGAATCATGTTCATGAACGACGGGATGATCATCGACGCCATCACCAGGGTGAACAGGGGCCGCTTGAAGCGGAACTCGTACATGGCGAACGCATAGCCGCCCAGCGAGCAAAAGAACAAGGTCAGCGCCGTGGTCATCAGGGCCACGTACAGGCTGATGCCGATATTGCGCCAGAACGGCAGGCGTTCCTGCAGCAGCTCGATGTTATTCAGCAGGGCCGTGCCGAACCAGCGCGGCGGCGGCAGGCTGTAGATCTCGGCGCTCGTGTGCGTGGCGAAGACGAACATGAAGTAGAACGGCGCGACCATGATCAGGGCGCCAATGGCCACCATGGCGTAGGCCGTCCAGCGGGTGGTTTTCATTTGGCCTCCCTGCGCTCGTTGCGGCTGAAGATGCGGTTATTCACCCAGGTGGTGCTGGCGATGATGAGGAACAGCAGCCAGGAAATGGCCGACGCCGTGCCGAAGTCGCCCGAGGAAAACGCCGTCTTGTAGACGAAGATGGCCGTCGTCATCACCGACTGGCTCACGCCGCTCGATTCGGCCACCAGCACGAACGGCTCCTCGAACAGCTGCAGATTGCCCATGATGGTGAGCGTGACGGCCAGGTAGATCATGGGGCGCAGCTGCGGCAGGGTGATGTACCAGAATTGCTGGCGTGTCGAGGCGCCGTCGATGGTGGCCGCCTCGTACAGATCCTTGGGAATGACCTGCAGCGCGGACAAATACAGCACCAGGTTCCAGCCCAGGTAGCGCCAGAAAATCACGAAGGCGACGGCCGGCTTGATGAACAGCGAGCTGCCCAGCCAGTCGATCGATTCCGCCGGAAACAGGCCGCCCACCAGCGGCAGGCTGGCGCACCATTGGAGCAGCACATTGATCTGCCCATAGTCGCGCGAGAACAGGGTGTTGAAGACCATGGCGATGGCCACGCTGGACGTGATGAACGGTAAAAAGTAAATGCCGATCACCAGGTTGCGCGAGCGCTTGAAGCTGTTGTGGATGAAGGCCGCCAGCGGAATGGCCACCAGGTGTTGCGGCACGCCCGAGGCCAGCGCCAGCCAGATGGTATTGCCCAGCGAGCGCAAGAACCACGGATCGCTCAGTGCATATTTGTAGTTATCCAGGCCCACCCACTGCATGGCTTCCACGCCGCTGGCCGCTTCCCACTGGTTGAACGACAGATAGATGGAAAACAGCAGCGGGAACAGGCTGAAGACGGCGAACAAAATGAAGAAGGGGCTGATGAAAATATACGGCGCCCACTGCTTCATGTTGAAGCGCTTTCTGGCGGGCCGCGCCGCAGCAGCAGCGGGCGCGCCCTCGGTACAAGGCATGGAGGTAGTCATGCTGCTCCTAGCGCCGCGCGCGGTGGGTGATCAGGGCCTTGGCGTCGGCCAGCGCCGTCTTGATGTCCTTGTTTTGCGCCAGCACGCTTTCCAGTTCCATGTTGACGATGTCGCGCGCCACGGCGTCGAACTTGTCAACGCGGATGACGGGAATCTTCGCCGCCGTGTCGCGCGCCAGCAGGCGCGTCTTCTGGCCGCCGAAATACGCTTGCGGCTCGTCCATCATCGGGTCCGCATACGCCGCCTTGAGGGCCGGGAAGGCGCCGATCTCTTTCAGGGAGTGCAGCTGGATATCCTTGTTCACGGTCATGAACTTGATGAATTCCCAGGCCTGGGTTTTATTCGCCGCTTTTTTCGGGATGCCGTAAAAGGAGCCGCCATACGACGCCAGCGCGCCGGCCGGCAGGGTCGCCGCTCGCCACTGGCCGGCGGAAGCCGGCGCCAGCCACTTGGCCAGGTGGCCGCTGAGCCACGATCCCATCATCTGGCTGGCCACCTTGTCGCGTTTGAAGCCTTCGGCCCACTCGCCCGTCCAGGCCACGGTGCGCGCGTCGATGCCCGCCACGCGCGCCGCCTTGGCCAGTTCGAAGGCTTTCACGAAACGGGGCGAGTCGACCAGCACCTGGCCCTTGTCGCCGAAGTAAATGCCTTCGCCATCTTTCAGATTGGCGCGTATATAAATGTCGGCCAGGTCGCTGGCGCCGGCCAGCAGATAGGTGCCCGTGGCGGCCTTGAGCTTCTTGCCGGCGGCGATATACGACTCCCACGAGGCCGTCAAATCGCTTTCCTTGATGCCCGCCTTGTCCATCAAGTCCTTGCGATAAAACAGGGTGCCCGGCCCCAGGTCGGCCGGCATGGCGCCCAGGGTGCCGCGCGAACTGGTCGCCTGCACGAAGGTGAACGGCACGAACTGGGCACGGTACTGCCCTGCCCCGTACGGTGGCTGCAGCAAATCTTCCATGCCCTTCGATTCGGCGAAGCTGCCGACATAGCGGAAGTCGATGGCCATCACGTCGGGCAGGCGCGCGCCGGCCGCCAGCGCCGTCGTCATCGAGTTGTGGTGGTCGTCGATCTGCAGGCTGACCAGCTTGACCTTCACTTGCGGGTACAGCTTTTCCCACAGGGGCAAGGCCGTCTTGACGGCGCGGTCCAGGTCGGGGAACGAGGCGACAGTGATGGTCGCCGGTGCCAGCGCCGGCAGGACGGCGGCCGGCGGGACGGCTGCGGGCGCGGCGGCCACACCAAAGGCCAGGGTCAGCGCGGCCAGAGGGGCGGCGCCAAGAATGCTTGACTTCATTATTTCATCTCCGTTTATTGAGCGTCTTCTATCTTGAAAACGTTTTCACAACATGCGTCCATTTAACACCGCAAAGAAAATCAAGTCAACCGAAAAAGTTGTCATTTTTATTGAGGGCAGCGTGGCAAGCTGCATGCCGTGGCGCGTGTTCTCCTATGAAAAAGCGCAAAAATTCGTCATGTGAGCTGCCGTTGTTTTTTGTGAAAACGTTTTCAAGCGCCGACCCACGGCCCTTTGACCATTTATGGTAATCTTTCACTGAAAAGGTTTTCAGAGCACTGACAACCAGCCATCTTGATACCCAGGAATCACCTTGAACGATAGCGCCCACGCTGCTCCCCCCTCCACCCTGCTCGACGTGGCCCGCCAGGCCGGCGTGTCGCCCAGCACCGTCTCGCGCATCCTGAATGGCACGGCCAGAGTGTCCGACGACAAGCGCGACGCCGTGCTGGCGGCGATTGCGCATATGAAATTTGCGCCGAACCAGATGGCGCAGGGCTTGAAAAAGGGACGCTCGATGACCATCGGCATCGTGGTGCAGGATATTTCCAGCCCTTTCTTCGACGAAAGCCTGCGCGGCGTGGACGACGGCTTGAAAGACACGGGCTACGCGTCCGTGATCGTCAGCGGACACTGGAATGCGCAGGAAGAGGCCGACCGCATCCGCCTGTTGCTGGCGCGGAAGGTCGACGGCATCATCCTGCTGTCCGGGCGCATCTCAGACCAGAGCGTGCTCGATTTCTCGCAGCAGCGGCCCATCGTCTCGACGGGCCGCCTGCTGGCGACGAAAAGCGCCATCGGCTTCAAGCTCGACAACGAATACGGCGCCTACCTGGCCGTGCGCCACCTGGTGGAATTGGGCCACCGCCGCATCGCGTTTGTCTCCGGCCCCGCCAACAACACGGATGCGGCCGAACGGCTGACGGGCTACCAGCGCGCGCTGCGCGAAGCGGACATCGCCATCGATCCGAAGCTGATGGTGGAAGGCGATTTCCACGAAGCAAGCGGGATGCTGGCCATGAACCACTTGTTTGATACGCAGCAGCAATTCAGCGCCGTCTTCGCCGCCAACGACCTGTCCGCCTACGGCGTACGCCTGTGCCTGTACCGCAAGGGCATCCGCGTGCCCGACGACATCTCGCTCGTCGGTTTCGATGACTTGCCTGGCTCGTCCTACACGACGCCGCCGCTGACGACCATCCACCAGCCGCTGTACGACATCGGCCGCATCGCCACCGAAGCGCTGCTGGGACTGATCAATGGCGAAGCCGTGCAGGCGGCCATTCCGCCGCTGGAACTGATCGTCAGGGAAACCACGCGCCGCATCCGCTAGGGCTGGCGGACGGGCGCACGGCGCCCGGTTCAAGCTGAACGAGAATCACTACGCCAACGGCATCCACGACGCGTGTGGGAATCTGCAGCAATGGCGCATCCGCTTTACAATAGTGGCTCGTTCAGCAAGAATGCTTGGTTCAAGCACGCAGGCTCAACCCTCCGGCCTGGGCCGGAAGACTCCGAACACTCACCATAAAGGGACATCACATGGAACATACTCTGCCACCACTGCCGTATGAAATGGACGCTCTGGCGCCGCATATTTCGAAAGAAACCCTGGAATACCA
Source organism: Janthinobacterium sp. SUN073 (assembly GCF_030397665.1). Classification (GTDB taxonomy): domain Bacteria; phylum Pseudomonadota; class Gammaproteobacteria; order Burkholderiales; family Burkholderiaceae_D; genus Janthinobacterium. The sequence goes on from NZ_JAPUBT010000006.1 coordinate 123,712, forward strand.
CTATGCCAAGCATCACCAGGCGTATGTCACCAACTTGAACAACCTGATCAAGGGTACCGAGTTCGAGAATCTGTCGCTGGAAGAGATCATCAAGAAATCGTCGGGCGGCATCTTCAACAATGCGGCGCAAGTATGGAACCACACCTTCTACTGGAACGGCATGAAGCCGGCCGGCGGTGGCGCTCCTACCGGTGCCGTGGCTGACGCGATCAACGCCAAATGGTCGTCGTTCGACAAGTTCAAGGAAGAATTCACCAAGTCGTGCGTGGGCAACTTCGGTTCAGGCTGGACCTGGCTGGTGCAAAAAGCCGACGGTTCCGTCGACATCGTCAACACCTCGAACGCCGGCTGCCCGCTGACCACCGGCGACAAGCCACTGCTGACCTGCGACGTCTGGGAACACGCCTACTACATCGACTACCGCAACCTGCGCGCCAAGTACGTGGAAACGTTCTGGGGCCTGGTCAACTGGGAATTCGTTGCCAAGAACTTCGCGTAAGCGGTTCCTGACAACGTAAACCGGACGTGTCCGCGGCCTGCGCCGCAGTGACGTGTACTGGAAAGAAGCCTGCGCTTGCGAGCGCGGGCTTTTTTATGTCCACGCAGAAAGTACATGCAGGCGGCACACACTGGTCAAACGAACAAGATCAGCATGCGGAATATTGTAAGATGCGCAAGCGCACGCCCGTGCTCGCCGGCAAGCCTCGCCGCCATCCCTTGATGAAAGAAAACAATGAAAAAATTCATGCTTGCCCTGCTCGTCCTTGCCTCCGGTTCCGCCTTCGCCAACTCGGCCTGCGACACGCCGCGCAACGACTTCGACGGCCTGTATTGCCTGAACAAGGTGTACCAGGAAGCGGACAAGGAACTCAACGCCAACTACAAGAAGCTGAGCTCCCAGCTCGATGCCAGCGGCAAGCAAAAGCTGAAATCGGGCCAGTTGGCGTGGATCAGCAACCGCAACAAGAGCTGTTCCAAACGCGAAGCATCGGACTTCTATGTCAACCTCGATTGCGCCACCCAGACCACCATCGAACGCGCGCAATTCCTGCAAGACCGCGTGCGCGAATGCGTCAGTGCCGGCTGCCAGAACAGCAAACTGTGAGCTGAAGCTGCGCTGGCGCAAACGCGAGCGGGCGGCAGGCGCCCGTCCTGACGGCTCCGAGTTCTTCCGTGTTGCGCTCAAGCCGGCAAACGGGCCGCCTTGAAGCGCCGCCAGGCCTTGTGCATGCGCCCATCCTTGCCCTGCGCCTGCGCGCGCGCCGCCAGATAGCCGCGGATGAAGGCCGCGTGCAGCCGCAGCCCATCCTGGGCGAACTGGTCAGCCTGGTCGGCCTGGACATCCGGCAATTGCAGCAGCAGCCGGTCGGCCACCTGCACATCGTTGAGCCAGCCCAATTCATCCTGCAGGGCCGACAAGCGCCCCACATACGGTTGCACGGTGCGCGTGGCAAACAGCGAGGCAAAAAATTCCGTCGCGTAACGCGTCTTCTTGGCCGCGATGCGCACCTGGTGGCGCTGCTGCGGCGAAGCATGCAGCAGGCGCTTGCCGCGCTTCATCAGGCGGCGCTGGTCCTTGCGCACGGTAGCATGGGCAAACGGGGAAACGTGCGCGTCCAGCCGCCGCACCTGGCGCGCGGAACAGCTGTCGCGCCAGGCGCGCGCCTGCAGCCAGCGCTGCAAGCCCAGCATGCAAGCCGTGCAGCGCGCCGAGGTGACGGCCTGGGCGGCCTCTACATGCTTGAGCCGCGCCTGCGCGTGCGCTGCCTGCGCCAGCGCTGCCGCATCCGCTTGCGCCTCGCCATCGAGTTGCGCCAGGGTATTGCCAGCCAACACATCCCAGTCGCGTGCCTCGCCCAGCGCGCCGCCCAGCCAGTCGAGTTCGCTCTTCAAGGCGTCCGGCAGCACCAGCAGGGACTTGAACATGCCCAGCGCCGAGCGCAGGCGCCGCAAGCCCACGCGCATCTGGTGCACGCTCTCCACATCCGCGCCCGCCGCCACGCCATCCTGGTTGCCGCTGACCTGCTCCAGGCAATTGCCGGCGATGGCCAGGAACGCTTGCTCCACCGACATCGCCCCGTCCAGCGCCAGTGGCTGGGCCTTGACGGCGCGCAAGGGTTGCTGCGCGACCAGGCGGTAACCGCGTTCAGCCTTGCTCATGTGGCCCAGCTGCAGCGGCACCTCTTGCAGCAGCGCCAGCGCCACGTCGAACAGGCTGGCGGCCTGCCCTTGCTTCAACTCCAGCTCGATCTCGCTGACGGCCACGCTGTATCCCTCACCATCGACACCATTGGCACCATCGGCACCGTCCACACCGCTTTCAATGACACCCTGGTCCAGCACGCATTCGATCTCGTCGCCCTGCGGCGTACGCAGCTGCCAGACGGTGCGCTCGATGCGCGTGGTAAACACGGGCCGCAAGGCGTCGCGGATGGCATCCTGACGCAGCAGCGTGCGGATGGGCTGCTTGCGGCCGATGGCAGAGTCGAGCGCGGCGAGGTCCGGTTGCGGCCCGGGCACCTCGCCCTCCCATTCGTGGCGGCTGTGCAAGCCGCCGCTGACCGTGCCGCCCGCCTTCAGGGTTTGCACCCAGCGCCCGTCCACCTGGCGCACGCGCAAGCCCGCCTGATGGCGGCACAGCTGCAAATCGGGCGTATCGACATAGATATCGTGCATCTGCAGCACCAGTGGCCCTGGCGCGGACTGCGCCAGCAACGGGTGTGCGCGCAGGCGGGGCGCGTCTTCCGGTGCCAGCGACAATTTCAATTCGATTTCCATGACCGCTCCTTGCGAGATTCCTCAACGCCTATTGTAAAGCGCGTCCCGTCGCGCGCAAGGCGCATGCACGGACACCTTGATTTTGCGCCAAAATAGGCGATTCATTGACAAGGAGATGCCATGACCTACCACGCCGCCGAGAACCGCTACGACAGCATGCCATACCGTACCTGCGGGCGCAGCGGGTTGAAACTGCCGTTGCTGTCGCTGGGACTGTGGCACAACTTTGGCGACAGCAACCATCTGGCTTCGCAGCGCGACATGCTGCGCACGGCGTTTGACCTGGGCATCACGCACTTCGACCTGGCAAATAACTACGGCCCGCCGTATGGCAGCGCGGAAAGCAATTTCGGCAAGCTGCTGCGCGACGATTTTTTACCGTACCGCGATGAACTGATCATTTCCACCAAGGCGGGCTGGGACATGTGGCCCGGTCCGTACGGCCAGGGCGGCGGTTCGCGCAAATACGTGCTGGCCAGCCTGGACCAGAGCTTGCAGCGCCTGGGCCTCGACTATGTCGACATCTTTTACTCGCACCGCTACGATGCCGACACGCCGCTGGAAGAAACCATGGGCGCGCTGGCCACCGCCGTGCAGCAGGGCAAGGCGCTGTACGTGGGCCTGTCGTCGTATTCGCCGCAAAAAACGGCCGAGGCGGCCGCCCTGCTGAAAGAGTGGAAAGTGCCGTGTTTGATCCACCAGCCGGCCTACAACATGCTCAACCGCTGGATCGAGGAAGACGGCTTGCTCGACACCCTGCAAGAGCAAGGCATGGGCTGCATCACGTTCACGGCGCTGGCGCAGGGGCTGCTCAGCGACAAATACCTGGACGGCGTGCCGCAGAATGCGCGCGTCAACCGCCCTGGCGGCGGTTCGCTGACACAACAGCACCTGAGCGCGGAAAACCTGGCCCGCGTGCGCGCGCTGAACCAGATCGCCGCGCAGCGGGGCCAGACGCTGGCGCAGATGGCGCTGGCCTGGGTGCTGCGCGATCCCCGCGTCACGTCGACCCTGATCGGCGCGAGCAGCAGCGCGCAAATCCGCGAAAACGTGGCCGCGCTGCAGCAATTGTCGTTCACGGCCGACGAGCTGGCCGCCATCGACGTACAGGCGCGCGAAGGCCATATCAATCTGTGGGAAGGCCCGTCGCGGGCCGTGTAAGGCGATTACGGTGGCGCTGGCGACGACATTGGCGGTGGCAGCAGGGCCAGCAGTTCCTGCGCCACCTGCCGGCGCCGTTCGGGCGTGGCGTACACGCCCACGTCCACCTGCGCCCCACCAGCACCGGTATCGTTGATATGTATCAACTGGCGCGGCCATTGCGGCACATCGATGCGCGTGCGCCACGGCGAAAAGTGGTGGCGCCGGCAGTGGCCGGCGCTGACCTGTTCGATGATCAGCTCGCCGTCGCGCAGGGCGATGTGCTCATAGTCGCGCGCATGGCGCAGGTAATGCAGCAGGGCGATGGCCACGAGGCCCAGTTCGGCGAACGAAAAGACGGGAATGGTCCAGATGCCGCGCAGCGCAAAGGCGGCGGCAATCGTCAGGGAAAACAGGCATAGCAAGCCATAGGCGCGCAGCAACTGGCGCGCCGTCAAGGCACTGTGGCGCGCGAGCAGCCATTGCGGCTGCTCGCGCGAGTGATCGCGTGGCATGATGCCTCCCGCACTCTCTCCCCATCACCGCGGCGGCCTTCGCCGCCGCCAGGTTCAGCCAAGTCGTTCAGCCAGCTTGCGCCCGACTCAATCGCCCATGCGCACCAGCGCATGGCCCACATGCTGCCACCAATGATCGCGCGACTTGACCTGCTTCAGGCAAGACGTGTCGATTTCCGCAGGAAACACGCGATCCTGACACGCCTTCGTAGCCAGCGCATAGCGCTGGTTTTCCGCCGCCGCCAGGGCCACGACGAGCCAGAACGCCAGCGCCAGCAACATCACCAGCACACTCCAGGCCAGGTGATTGGTGTTACTTTTTTCGCCAAAAAACTCGCGCGGCCGCGTCTCGCGGTACATCGACATCACGTCTTTTTCTTTCTCTTCCGACATCTGCGTTTGCATCCTCTGACATCCTATCCTGTGCCGGCCGGCTGGCCATGGCGGCACGCACGCCGCCTTGCCTGCATTTTACGCTGATGGCGCAGGAGGGACAGTAATTCGTCGCAGCAATTCCCCCTCGCCCTCCTCTGCCGGCGGTACGGGCGCCAGGCGCGTCACATGATCGATGTCGATGTCGCGGCCATCCTGGCTGACTCCCTTGCATAAAAAACCAGCTTACTCCCCTGCCCTGGCCAGCGGCGCACGCCTGCACGGCATTTGCCACAGGGAAAATGCGGCATCGCACAAATATTTTCAGAAATTACTTCACAAATGTACTATTCATTGCTATAGTTAATTCAAGTAAGCATCTTCTCATCCAGAAATTGCTTCATCGGCGGCACGGCGCCCACCAGCGCCTTGCCACCGAACCGACCGGTACGTGGCGAGCCGGCCCATCCACCCAGCCATCATGCACATTTTGGAGTCTTATCATGCAAGCCAAATCACTCATCGCAGCATTGTTTGCCATCACTACCGCCACCTCGGCTTTTGCCCAAAGCGCCGCGCCTGCCACCAGCCAGCAACTCACGCGCGAGCAGGTCACGGCCGAATACGTCCGTGCCCGCAACGCCGGCGAAATCGCCACCAGCGAAGTCGACTACCCGAAAATGCCGGCCACCGCCGCCAGCCAGGTGACACGCGAACAAGTCATGGCCGAGTTCTACGCCGCCCGCAAGGCTGGCCTGATTCCGCAAACGGAAGCGGACTTTGATGTCGCGCAAACGACCAGGCACGTCGTAAAATAAGAAACCAGTCAGCCGGTTTCAGTCACAGTAATACACCTCAGTTGCGGCGCAGCACTCGGGCCACTCCCGAAGCTCCCGCGGCGAGCTGTGATACCCAGCAGCACCCCCAACACTATCTCTCCCGGAGTCCCTGCATGTCTCTGCACCGCCGTTTGCTTGCCGCCAGCCTGACCCTTGCCTTGAGCGCTTGCGCCGACATGGGCCATATCGCGCCGCAATCGGCCATGCTCGACGCCAACAAGCTGCAAGCGAGCCAGGCCATGGATGCCGCCGCCAGCGCCGCCATCCAATGGCCGCGCGCGCAATGGTGGCAAGACTTGCACGACCCCCAATTGAACCGTTTGATGGACCAGGCGCTGGCCGACAGCCCCACCCTGCGCGGCGCCCAGGCGCGCGTGCGCCAGGCCGAAGCGCTGGCCGGTGCGGCGGAAGACAAGACCCGCCCGCAGGCCGATGCGAATGTCTCCATCAACCGCGAACTGTATTCGCAGCATGGCAGCACGCCGGCGCCGCTGGCCGGCAATTACGCCTGGCGCAACCAGGCCACCGTCACGGCGTCGTACGACCTGGACCTGTGGGGCCGCAACCGCGCCGCCCTGTCCGCCGCCCTGGGCGACGTGCAACTGGCGTCGGCCGAATCGCAGATGGCCCGCCTGGCCCTGGAAACGGCGCTGGTGCGCACCTACATCCAGCTATCGTATGAATTCCAGCTGCAGGACGTGATCGAACGCAGCCTGGCGCAGCGCGCGCGCATCCTCGACATCACGCGCCAGCGCAAGGCGGCCGGCATCGGCACCGATATTGACGTGGCGCAGATCGAAACCACCCTGCCGGCGGGACGCCGTCAGCTGGAACAGTCGGCCGAATCGCTGGCCCTGCTGCGCAACCAGCTGGCGGCCCTGGCGGGCAAGGGTCCGGCCGCCGGCGCGGCGCTCACGCGCCCCGTGCTGCGCCTGGACCAGCCGCTGGCCATTCCCTCCGCCCTGCCGGCCGACCTGATCGGCCGCCGCCCCGACATCGCCGCCCAGCGCTGGAGAGTCGAAGCTGCGGCGCAGCGCATCGACGCTGCCAAAGCCGAGTTCTACCCGAACGTCAACCTGGTGGCCTTTGCCGGCTTCCAGGCCTTCGGTTTCAGTCACTTTCTGGACGCCAACTCGGACATCCGCGGCATCTCGCCCGCGCTGAGCCTGCCCATCTTTGCGGGCGCCCGCCTGCGCGCCCAGCTGGGCAGCCAGACGGCCGTGTACGACGGCGCCGTGGAACAGTACAACGCCACCGTCATCAACGCCATGTCGGACGTGGCCAACGCCGTCACCCGTGCCCAGTCGCTGGCAAAGCAGCACCAGCTGACCGTGCAGGCGCTGGCCACGGCACAGCGCGCGCGCGACCTGGCGGAAAAGGCCTACAAGGCGGGCATGAGCGACGCCATCGCCATGCTCAACACGCAGGTGGCGCTGCTGGCGGAAGAACAGCAGCAGGCGCAAAATGGAGCGCGCGAACTGGATCTGTACGTTTCCTTGATGAATGCACTGGGAGGCGGGATCTAAGCTTGCAATCCTGGTATTGCACTAGCTCAACAAGATACAATCGGAACTTTATTCACACATGAAGGAATATGACATGACCGCTTTTGACGCCACCTCCAAGCGGCTGCAAAACATCCGCACGCGCATGCCAGGCTTCCCCATGGAACTGATGCGCCTGTTGCGCATGACGTACCACATTCAAAAAGGCATGAAGGACTTGACCAATGCCGCGCTGAAAAAGCACGACCTGGTCGATGCCAGCTACATGGTGCTCGCCGTGCTGTACGGCACGGATGACGAAACCTCGAACGCCTGCACCCTGGGCATGGCGTGCCATGAAAAGCCGGCCAACCTGACGCGCGTGTGCAACGACCTCGAAACGCGCGGCCTGATCCACCGCGGCACGCGTCCCGGCGACCGCCGCTCGGTGATGATTTCGCTGACCGACAAGGGCCGCGCGCTGATCGAAACGGCGCTGCCCGACGTGTACCAGGAAACCTCGGCCCTGTACGAGGGTTTTACGGAAGAAGAGCTGCAAGTGCTCGACAAGCTGTACATGCGCCAGCTGCGCAACCTGAATAATCTCAACAACCAGAACTGATAGCCTATCGATGACGCCAGCCACAACACCTACATATGGCCCCCTGAGCCGGGCGGCCCACTGGCTGGCGCTGGCGCTGCAGGACTGGCGCACGACGGAAGGCGAACGCTGGATCTACGTCGGCAAAACCCTGATCGCCGCGTTCTGCGCGCTGTGGCTGGCCTACCGCCTGGGACTCGATTCGCCCAGCACGGCGATGACCACCACCATCATCCTGGCCCTGCCCAGCAGCGGCATGGTGCTGGAAAAAAGCTTTTACCGCCTGTGCGGCACCCTGCTGGGCTGCCTGGCCGCGCTGACCCTGATCGGCCTGTTCCCGCAGCAGCCCGTACTGCTGTTCGCCGGCCTGGCCCTGTGGGTGGGCCTGTGCACGAGCGGATCGGCCCTGCACCGCAATGCCCAGTCGTATGTGTACGTGCTGGCCGGCTACACGGCCTGCATGATCGTGTTGCCCGCCATCGAGCAACCGATGCAGGTGTTCTCGCTGGCCGTCACGCGCGTGGCCGAAGTCGGCCTGGGCATCATCTGCTCGGCCGTCGTCTCCAGCGTGCTGCTGCCGCGTCACCAGGGCACCCAGGTGATGCGCACGGTGCAGGCGCGCTATGGCAAGTTCCTCACCTTTTGCCAGGACGTGCTGCAGCAAAAGCTCACGCCGGCGCAGGTGGAATTGACGCATTTGCAGTTTGCCGCCGACGTGGCGGCGCTGGAACTGGGCCGCTCGGCCGCGCTGTTCGAAGTGACCAGCAAAGTGGGTCACGTGCGTGCGCAAAACCGCAAGCTGCACGCCTTCAACGCCACCTTCATGACGGCGCTGACCACCTTCTATACCTTTCACCGCCTGTTCGACCGCCTGCAGCGCGATGGCGAAACCCAGGTCATGCAGGCGTGCGCGCCCCTGTACGCCATCGTCGCCGAGGCGCTGCAAGCGACGCCTTCGCAAGACTCGCTCGATACCATGCAGCGGCATCTGCAAACGGCGCTGACGCAGGCGCGCACAGATATGGAAGCGGCTCCAGTCGCGCATGCGCAGCGCATCGACTTCGACACCGTGTGCGAGTTGCTGGAACGCTTCGCGCGCGACATGAGCCGCTTTCACGAAGTGTATTTCAGCCTCGTCCATGACACGCCGCTCGATGTCAGCACGCCGCAGGCGTATGCGCCGAAGACGCCGCCCGCGCTGGTCATCGCCAGCGGCGCGCGCGCGGCCATCAGCCTGGCCCTGCTGGCGCTGGGCGCCTATTTCCTCGCCTGGCCCTACGCCAGCACGGCGATGCTGATGGCGGCCGTGTTCTGCGCGCTGGCCTCGTCCTCGCCGCGCCCCATCATGATGATCCGGCAAGTGCTGACAGGCTTTCTGATCGCCATGCCGCTATCGCTCGTCTGCGTGTACTTCGTGCTGCTGCACGGCGACGGCTTCCCCATGCTGGTACTCAGTTTCACCCCCTTCCTCGCCGTCGGCCTGTACCTGATGACCAATCCCGCCAAGCTGGGCGTGGGCCTGGGCGTGTCGACCTTCATCACGCAGATGGCGCCGCTGAACGTCATGCGCGTCGATGGCGCGGCGTTCCTGAACACGGGCATGGCGCTGATCATCGGCCTGATGCTGGCCGCCCTCGTGTTTGCCGTGCTGCTGCCCGAGCACACGATGGGCCACAAGGACCACATCGGCCGCGCCCTGTGGCGCGAAGCGCTGCATGCGTGCACGGCGCCCGCGCGAAGAGTCAAGCACCGATTCGACAACCGCGTGCGCGACCTCCTCAGCCAGCTCAATGCGGCGGCAGGACCGGCGCCGGGCGTGGCCACGCGCGCCGTCGTGCGCCAGGCCTTGACCCTGCTGGAAATCGGCCACTCGGTGATCGAACTGCGCGAACTGATCGCCAGCGCCCAGCCCAGCCCTGCGCGTGACGCCCTGCAGCGCTGCGTGGACAGCATCGCCGCCTGGCTGCGCACGCGCGGCGACGCGCAACTGCAGGGGGCGCTGGCCGCCACCCTGCAGGCGGGCGCCGTGGTGCGCTCCGCCCAAGCCGCCCGCGACACGCTGCCGGAACGGGACGTGCGCCTGCAGACCGCACTGGTCGACCTGCATTCGATCTACACCTCATTACTCGACCATATGGCGCCTGGCGCCGGAGACCACCATGCCACGTGAATTCGCCCTGTTCGGAATCCTGATTCCTACCCTGCTGCCCCTGTTCATCCTCAGCATCGGCCTGCAAACCCTGCTCGACCGCGTGCTGGGCTGGCTGGGTGTGTACCGCATGGTGTGGCATCCGTCGCTGGCGCGGCTGTGCATCTTCATCGCCATCTTCGGCGCACTGGCTTTATCGCTGTACAAATAACCTTCGAATAAAAAGAATGTTCAACTCAATCAAGGAAAAGCTGCCGACATGGTAAACAAACTGACCCGCTATGCCATCACCTTGCTGCTACTGGCCGCAGCCCTGTGGATAGGCAAGACCGTCTGGGACCGCTACATGGAGTCGCCGTGGACGCGCGACGGCCGCATCAAGGCCGATATCGTCAACATCAGCGCCGACGTGGCCGGCACCGTCACGGACGTGCTGGTGCGCGACAACCAGGTGGTGCAAAAAGGCGACGTGCTGTTCGTCGTCGACAAGGAACGCTATGCCAGCGCGCTGGCGCAGGCCGACGCCGTGCTGGCCACGCAAAAAACGGAAATGGGCCGCCGCGGCAAGGAAGCGCAGCGCCGCGCCAGTCTCGACGCCAGCATCATCTCGACGGAAAGCCGCGAAAGCGCCGCCTTTGCCGCCAGCTCGGCCTCGTCGCAAGTGCAGGCCGCCGTGGCCGCGCGCGCGCTGGCCCAGTTGAACCTGGAACGCACCACCGTGCGTGCGCCCGTCAGCGGCTACGTGACGAACCTGAACGTGCACAAGGGCGATTTCGCCGCCGTCGGCGCCCCCAAGCTGGCCGTCATCGACAGCGCCTCGTACTACGTCGTCGGCTACTTCGAAGAGACCAAGCTGGGCATGCTGGCGCAGGACGACAAGGCGGAAATGAATCTGATGAGCGGCGGCACCCTGCATGGCCACATCGAGAGCATCGCGCGCGGCATCACCGACCGCGACGCCGCCACGGGCCGTGAATTGCTGGCCGACGTCAATCCCACCTTCAACTGGGTGCGCCTGGCGCAGCGCGTGCCCGTGCGCATCCACATCGACGAGCAAGACAGGAACCAGGTCCTGGTGGCCGGCACCACCTGCACCGTGGTGATCACACCCCACTCGGCACCCGCGCCCAAGCCTGCTGCGGCACACCCCGCATGAGTCGCGGCGGCGGCGCCGGGCGCCTGGCGGAAATCGCCCTGTTCCTCGACGCTGCGGCGCTGGGCAGCTTTTCCGCGGCCGGCCGCAAGCACGGCCTGTCGCCGGCCGCCGCCAGCGCCGCCATCGCGCGCCTGGAAACGGCGCTGGGCGCCACGCTGTTCGAACGCACCACGCGCCAGTTGCGCTTGACGCAAGAGGGTTTGCACTACCGCCAGTACAGCGAACAGGCGCTGGACTTGCTGGCGCAGGCGGAAGACGGCTTGCATGCGGGCGGCGGCGTGCGCGGCCAGGTGCGCATCTCGGCGCCGTCCAACATCGGCCGCCAGCTGCTGCTGCCCATGCTCGACCGCTTTGCCGCGCTGCACCCGCAGCTGCGCCATGCGCTGACCCTGACGGACGCCACGGCCAATCTGGTGCAGGACGACGTCGACCTGGCCATCCGCTACGGCGAACTGCCAGACAGCGACATGGTGGCGCGCCTGCTGCACCCTGGCCGGCGCGTCGTGTGCGTATCTCCCGCGCTGGCCGCCAGGGTGGGCTTGCCGGCCACGCCGCGCGACCTGGCGTCGCTGCCGACGCTGGTGCTGACGGCGGGCGACGGCGCGCCGCAGGAATGGCGCTACCGCGAAAACGGCAAGCGCCACAGCCTGCGCCTGCAAGGGGCCTGGCACAGCAACGACGGGGAAATCCTGCGCCGCTGGGCCGTGGCCGGCCATGGCTATGCCTACAAATCCCTGCTCGACATCGGCGACGACCTGCGCGCAGGGCGCTTGCAGACGGTGCTCGACGAATATTTTGCCGACAGCGTCCCCTTGCACCTGCTGTATCGGCGCAGCCGCTTCCAGCCACCGCGCGTCGCCCTGCTGGCCGACTTCCTGCTGCGGCAATTCGCCGCGCTGCAAGCCTGACGGCCGCCCTTACTGCGGCAGCACGCCCAGCTGGCGCAAGAGGGTCAGGTTGTCTTCCAGGTGCCAGTTGTCGCTGATGCGCCCCTGCGCGTCGACCTGGTACAGATCAAACGCGTAAAAGTCGATGGCTTGTCCCTGGCCGCGCAGCTCGCCCTGCGGCGTAGGGAAGACGCCCGTGAAGCGGCCCGTGAAATGCAGGCGCAGGGTCACCCGGCTTCCTGCCACCAGCATCTCCTCGATGGCCACCTGCAAGTCCGGCACGGCCGCGTGAAACACTTGCGACGCCTGCAGCGGACCGGCCAATCCCTGCGGACGGCCGGCGGGCAGGGTGCGGTCAATAAAATCGTCGGCCAGCGCCAGGCGCGCCAGGGCCGGATCGCCGCTCTGCCAGAACGCGGCATAGCGGCGCGCCGCCAGCGCCACCGTGTCGGTGACGGCGGCACCGGCAAGGTGGGCCGGCGTGGGCAGGTTGGCGGCGGCATGGGCTGGCGCGGCGGCCAGCAGCGACAGGGCCAGGATGGCGGGAGCAAGGGTCGGCATGATAAATCCAGGTTGGTTGATCGGTGTGCAGTTGGCACCCCGCCATTCTGGATTTAATCACCCTATTTGATAATTAGCCTGTCAATTGAAGCAATCGCTCACCAAATTTGAAAATCAGCGTCCGCCCGCCACGTCGAGAATGCTGCCCGTCACATAGCTCGCTCCTGGCCCCAGCAGGTACAGGATGGCATCGGCGATTTCTTCCGGCTCGCCACCGCGCTGCATCGGCACGCCGGACGCCAGGCGCGCCACCCGCCCCGGCTCGCCGCCAGACGCGTGGATGTCCGTATAGATGATGCCGGGCCGCACGCCGTTGACGCGGATGCCTTCGGCCGCCACTTCCTTCGCCAGCCCGAGGGTCAAGGTATCGACGGCGCCTTTCGAGGCCGCGTAATCGATGTATTCGCCCGGGGAGCCAATGCGCGCGGCTACCGACGAGACATTCACGATGCGCCCGCCCTGCCCGCCATTGGCCGTCGACATGCGCCGCACGGCCTGCTGGCAGCACAGGAAATAACTGATCACGTTGGTGCGCAGCACGCGTTCCAGGCGCTGCACGGAAATGTCGGCCAGCCGGCATTTCTGCTCCAGCACGCCCACATTGTTGACCAGCGCCGTCAAGGTCCCCAGGCGCGCATCGACTTCGTCGAACAGCCGTTCCACGTCCGCTGCTTCGCCCACGTCAGCCCGCACGGCGATCGCTTCGCCGCCGCCAGCGACGATGCGCGCGCACAGGTCTTCGGCCGCCTGCGCGTCGCGCACATAGTTGATGCACACGGCATAGCCCTGGCGCGCCGCCAGCAGCGCAGTCGCCGCGCCGATGCCGCGACTGCTGCCGGTAATCAGGATCACTTCCTTCATCGTTCCTCCGGAATGGTTGTGGCTTCATGATACCCGCAACCAGCAGACGTAAAAAAGCCCGCACAAAGCGGGCAGTTTTCCTATCCATCCCTCATCGTCACAACACCGGAGAAAATCGTAGCGAGCGGCAGTGATTTGTGGCCGAGAAGCGCAACCGTACTCTAGTACGGTGAGCATCGCCGGCCGCAAAGCGCGACGCGCAGTAGATTTTATCCGGTGTTCTATGACCGGAAATGCGTCATGGCGTAAGTGAGATGCTGCCACCAGTGTTCGCGCGACTGCACGGACGCCAGGCATTTTGCGTCGACCTCGTTCTTGAACGCGGGGTCCACGCATGCCTTGGTCACCAGCGCATTACGCTGGTTTTCCACGTTGACGACGGCAAGCGCCAGCCACGCCACGAGGGCGAGGGCCAGTACGCACAAGGTCCAGGGCAGCTGTTTCATGGCGCTCTCCGCTTACTTCTTCGCTGGCGCGGGAGCGCGCTCTTTCAGGGTGCGCGCCACCAGTTCATCCATCACGCGCAGGGTTGCATCCTGCGTCTGGCGCTCGGACTGGCCTGGACGCGACAATTGCGCCGGCGACGTGACGAAGCGGCCATCGATGACGATGGTCGGCGCGCTTTCGATCTTGCTGGCGGCGATCAGCTGCTCGTTGCGTTTCAGCTTGGTCTGCACACCGAACGAATTGAACATATCCAGGTATTTCGCCTTGTCGATGCCGTTCTTGACCAGCAGGTCGAGGATGGCGTCATCGCGGTTCAGGCGGTTGCGCTCGACGTGGATGGCGCGGAAGATCTTGTCGTGGAACTGGTCCAGCTGGCCCATCGCTTCCAGGGTGGCATACGCGTGCGCCTGCGGGTCTTTCGGGCCGGTGGCGGCCAGGTGGATGCGGCGGAAGGCGATCTTGTCGCCCTGTTTCTTGACCCAGTCATGCATCAGCGGATCGAGCACGTAGCAGTGCGGGCAGGAATACATGAAGTACTCCACCACTTCCACCTTCTTGCCCGTGTCCGTGCGCACTGGCGTAGGGAGCGTGGTAAAGCCGGTATCGGCCGCCATGGCGCCGCCGGTGGCCGCCACCAGGGTGACGGCGGCAAGCAGGGGGCGCAAGAAACGCAGAAAACGCATAATAATCCTTCATCATAAAGTAGTCGTGAACGGGGCGAGATTACCACTTTTTGCGCTGGACTATGAAGCCCGGGCGGAAAAAAGCCGTATTTATCGCCCCGCTCTGCGCCCGCTTAAGCCGCATTTAAGCCCCGCTGCGCCTCTGTCTCAGAAATGGTAGCGCGCCGACACGCGCAGCTGGCGCGCATCGTTGAGGTAAATGCTGGAATGGCAACCGGGCGCATCGCCGTAATGGCGGCGGTTGGCCAGGTTGCTGCCGGCCAGTTCCAGCTCCCAGGCACCCAGCTTGCGCACATAGCGCCCGTCCACGGTGGCGAATGCGGGCACTTGCGCCAGGCAGCTGTTGTCGAAATCGGGGCCATAGCGCAGGGCACGCAGCCATTGCACGCCCACGTCGGCACTGGCGCCGGCCTGCCCCGTCCAGTACAGGCGCAGGCTGGCCAGGGTCTTGGGCACGAGGGCGATATCCGGGCCGTCGTAGGTGTAATCGTCATAGCGCGCATGCACTTGCCGTACCTGAGCGTCGAGGCGCCAGTCGCGCGCCAGCGCCATGCCCGCCTCGATGGCGATACCAGCGCGGCGCGAGGGGTCGAGGTTGCCCGCAAAGCCCAGCTGGCCCAGGCTCGGGTCGAAGACGATCTGGTTGCTCAGGCGCTCGCTGAACACGCGCACGGAAGCGCTGCGCGCCGCGTCGCCGAAGGTAGCACCCACTTCCGTTTCGCGCCGCAGCTGTCCCGCCAGAGGGCGGTAGCCGGCGCGGGTATAGCCATCGTCATCGATGCGGTAGCTGCGCGCGGCCTTGGCGTACACGCTCAGTTGCGGGCGCAGCTGCAGGCTGCCCTGCACGTCCCAGGCGTTCTGGTTTTCCCAGTCGCTGCCGCCGGCGGGCATGTCGGCCGGATCGAGCTGGAACTGTTCATGCCGCAAGCCCAGCAGCAGACGCGGCACATATGCACCGCCGAACGCCAGCTCTTCGCGCAGCAGCAGCGCGCGCGAATACTGCCGGCGCCGTGCATCGCCATCACGGCCCGAACGCCGCTCCCACTGCATCAGGTCCAGGCCCACTTCCGTATCCGTGCCCACGCCGCCCACCTTGCCGTAATGGCGCACGCGGGGCGCCAGTTGCCGGCGGCGGCTGCTGTACCTCGATTCGCTGCTGCCGTCCTCGCCCGCATACTGGGCCGTGGCGCGCTTTTCCCGCTGCGACAGCTCCACGCCCAGTTCGACATTGCCCACGTAGCGCTGCACGAAGGCGCTGGCGCGCCGCACTTCATAGCGGTACAAGTCTTCCGGGCGGGCCGCCAGCAAGGCCAGGAACGGCGCCTCGGGCGCGCGATAGCGGGTCTCCTGGTTCAGCTGGTCGGCGCTGAAGCCGAAACGGCCCTGGCGCAGCTTCCATTCCGCGCCACCGTTGAAGCCGCGCTGGTGAAACACGCTGCCATCGCGGTAATTACCATTGCGCAGCCCGTCGATGGCCACATCGAGCATCATGCCCCCCTGGTCGCGCGACAGGGCGCCGCGCACGCTGTGCTGGCCGCCCTGCGCCAGTTCGGTGGACACGTCGCCATGCGTGACACCGGCTGCGCCGCCGTCCTGCTGCACGGATGGCGGCGCGGCCGGCGATTCAAGCTCTTGCGCGCACGCCGGCATGGCCAGGGCGCACAGCAGCAAGGTACGCGTGGCGATGGTCAGGGCGGGAAGGGCAGGCATCATGGCGGTAAGCTGGGTGCGCTACCGGGGCACGCACGGTAGTGTAACGGGAGGATGGCAAAAGCGAATCATTATACGCACGGCGTGCGCCGCTGGGGCCGTCAGCTGCCCAGGCGCCCTTCATCGGCCAGGAAGTCGATGAAGGTGCGCACTTTTGAGGACAGGTAGCGGCGGCTCGTGTAGACGGCGTACACCTTGCCACCCGCCAGGTTGAAATCGTCGAAGAGACGCACCAGCCGCCCCGCCGCCAGGTCCGCATCCGTTTGCCACGATGGCAGCAAGGCGATGCCCATGCCGTCGAGTGCGGCCGCATGCAGCAGGCTTTCGTTATTGCATTGCAGCACAGGCGTAAACTTCACCGTCTCGTGCCCCTGCGGGCCATCAAACATCAATTCATTGCCATTTGATAACAGCGAATAGCTGATCATGGCGTGCTGCGTCAGATCCTGCGGCGCCACAGGGTGGCCCGCGCGCGCCAGGTAGGCGGGCGCGGCCACCAGGTGAAAGGCGATGCTGCCGATGGGCCGCGCGATCAGGCTCGGCGATGGCGCCTGGCTGACGCGCAGGGCCAGGTCGAATCCCTCTTCCACCAGGTTGACCACGCGACCGCTCAAGTCGATGTCGAACGTCACTTCCGGAAAGCGCTCGCGGTAAGCCACCAGGGTGCGCGTAAAGATGGCGTTGGCGAACCAGACGGGCGCGCTCAGGCGCAACATGCCGCGTGGCACCACCGTCGTGCGGCCCACGGTCGCTTCCACTTCATCGAGATTATCGAGCATGTCGCGGCACTGTTCGAAGTACACCTTGCCGATTTCCGTCAGGCTCAGGTGGCGGCTGCTGCGGTTCAGCAGGCGCGCGCCCAGGTGGCGTTCCAGGTGCATCACGTGCTTGCTGACCATGGCCGGCGACAGATCCAGGCGCTCGCTGGCGCGCACGAAACTATCCAGCTCCACCACGGCGCGAAACACGCGCATGCTGCGCAAGGTATCCATGACCATCCCATCATCAACAAAATGGAAATGATATATCAATAATTGCGATCTTGATCAACTGACCGCACATGACTATCATCGGTAGCATCAGTCATTCCACTCCGGAGCCGCCATGCAAGAGCACACCTTCCCTACTTATTTCCTGTCGCACGGCGGCGGCCCGTGGCCATTCATGAAAGACCAGTTCGGCGACCGCTACGACGTGCTGGAAGCGTCGTTGCAGGATATCCCGCGCCAGCTCGGCACGCGTCCCAAGGCCGTGCTGGTGGTCACGGCGCACTGGGAAGGGCCGCAGTTTCTCGTCTCGGCCAGCCCCAAGCCGGGCATGATCTACGATTATTCGGGCTTTCCGCCGCATACGTACCAGATCCAGTACCCGGCGCCCGGCGCGCCGGCACTGGCGGCGCAGGTAAAACAGTTGCTGGACGCGGCCGGCCACCCGGCGCGCCTGGACCACGAGCGGGGCTTCGACCACGGCACCTTCAGCGCCCTGTTCCCCATCTACCCGCAGGCGGACGTGCCGCTGGTGCAGCTGTCGCTGAAACACGGCTATGACCCGCTGACGCACGTGGAGGTGGGTCGCGCGCTGGCAAGCTTGCGCCGGCAAGGCGTGCTGATCGTCGGCAGCGGCCTGTCCTATCACAACCTGCGCCAGTTCGGCCAGGCGGGCGCCGTCGCCTCGCAGCAGTTCGACGCCTGGCTGCGCCAGGCCATGGCCTTGCCGCCAGAACAAAGGCTGGCGCAATTGCTGGCCTGGGACCAGGCGCCCGGTGCGCGCCAGGCCCATCCACAGGAAGACCATCTGCTGCCGTTGATGGTGGCGCTCGGTGCGGCAGAGCAGGAAGCGGCGCACGTCGTGTACCACGAGGAGGATTTTTTTGGCGCGCTGGCAGTGACCAGTTTCAGGTTTGGGAACGCAGCCCAATGAAACCCGAACGCGGAAATGCCGGGGTCGGACCCTTAGGGTCCGACCCCAGTCGTCGCTATTGGGTCTAAAAAAAGCCGCTAACTAGCGGCTTTTTTTACTTACGTGCCGCGCTTGCCGCGCGCAGAATTCCTGGCCTTTTCGGCCGCAATCTCTGCCGCTTTCGCCGCTTTTTCCGCCATCTCCGCCGCGTGCTGGGCCAGCAGGGCCGCGCGCGTATCCGGCGTTTCCAGCGAGATACGACCCAGGATGCCGCTGCGGTAGTCGAGCAGCAAGGTGTGCGAGGCTTTCTCGAAATCGTAGTCGCCGCCCTTGATGCGGAAACCGCGCTTGGCGGCAATGCCTTCGACCACGCCGATGGCGTCGACTTCACCGATCTTGGTGCCGTAGCGGGCCACCAGCAAGTCCGGATAGCGCTTGAGCAATTCCTCGGCCAGGAACACGGCCACTTCTTCTTCGATCAGCGCGTTCGAGCCGATGGCGTGGCTGGCCGCCAGCATCAGGCCGTCGCTGGGGATGGCGATCTTCGGCCACAGCATGCCGGGCGTATCGACCAGGATGGTGTTCTTATCCAGATACAATTTCTGCTGCATTTTGGTCACGGCCGGCTCGTCGCCCACCTTCGCCACGCGCTTTTTCAGCAGCGCGTTCATCAGGGTCGACTTGCCCACGTTGGGGATGCCCATGATCATGATGCGCAGCGGTTTCGTCGGCACGCCGCGGTGCGGCGCCAGGGACTTGGCCAGGTCAGGGATGCGCGCCACGTCGCCCGGCTTCTTGGTCGTCATCGCATACGCGGTCACGCCTTCCTGGGCATTGAAATAAGCGACCCAGGCGGCCGTGGCGGCAGGATCGGCCAGGTCGGTCTTGTTGAGGATCTTCAGGCAAGGGCGCTGGCGGAACAGGCGCAACTCGTCCACCATGGGATTGCAACTGGCTGCCGGCAGGCGCGCGTCCACCACTTCAATCACCAGGTCGGTGTTTTCCATGGTCTCGGCCGCTTTTTTGCGGGCCGCGTTCATGTGTCCTGGGTACCATTGTATCGCCATGCTCTTGCCTTCAGTTCGTTCAGTCAATCCGCTATTTTACGTGGTTGCCGCCACGACGTCCCATTTTCCGCCGCCAGCGCCAGCCGTGCGACGCGAACGAGACAATTGGTGATAATTTGGCAGTTACTTGAATGATAAGATCCGCAGTCCGTCCAGCCTGACCGGCCTCCCCATTGCACGCTTAACCTGATACGCATTCCATGCATCTTCCCCGTTTTTTCCTCCTCGCCCCCCTATGCGCCTGCCTGCTGCCCGCCCTGGCTCAGGAACAAACGGCGGCGTCTGGCGACACGGCCAGCCAGGAAATGCAGCAGGTTGTCGACGTGCAAGGCACGCGCGATCCTGACTTGCGCCCCTACCGCACCATGCTCAAGGGACTCGACGCGTATGCCGACCACCAGCGCCTGGCACCTGGCGCGCCGCTGCGCTTCATGCTGGTTCCCGCCACGCCCCAGGCCAGGCTCGATGGCGTGACCTTGCACCTGTCGGCCGACAACCTGTCGATCCCCGTGCCCCTGGCGGCCGATGGCGGCTTCACCTTGACGCGCGACAAGACGGCCTACGATGCGAATGCCGACCTGGTCAGCAACAAGAAGCGCGACACCCTGCGCTGGCGCGCCGACATCCATACGCCGGGACTGCCCGCGAACGTGCGCCGCCTGGGCGACTTGCGCCTGGAATGCGAAATCCGCTGGGCCGTCGAACAGGACCAGCTGCCGTTTGTGCGGCGCAACCTGTTCCGCCTGGCGGGCGGACCGTGCCACTCGTCGCTGATCCACGTGCTGTATCCCGTGCCGCGCAGCCTCGCCGCCGTGCAGGCGCGCTCGGGCGAGCGCACGCTGGACATCCGCGTCACGGACGACCGCCAGCGCTACGTGCCGCCGCTGCATGACCAGAGCTGGGACGACAATACCCTGCTGACCATCACTTACGCCGACGACGTCAACATGGCCGTAGCCGCCCCCGCTGCGCCCTTGAAGGCAGTACAGCGCCAGTGATATGCGCCCGCGAAGCCGGATCAAATATTTCCACAAGGTTTTTTATATTTACTGCAAGCAATAAAAAAGTATGCTCTAATATCGCCTCTTAAATGAAAAGCAATTATTTCCAGGCTGGCTCCCGCCAGGGAGATATGCAATGGGAATAGTTCGATATGATGATGGAAGACACTGGCAAGGCGCCCAAGCGCGTGCCGCGCAATGACTGGAAGAAGGAATGCCGGCAATTACAGGGGCAAGTGGCGCAGCTGGAAGAGCGCCTGAAACGCCAGAGCGCCGACAGCTATGGCTTGCAAATGCTGTATGACCAATTGGTCAATGAAATCAAGCACCACCGCGACATGCTCCAGCTCGACAGCTTCGACGCGGAGAAATCATCGCTCGTCTACACGCAAGCGTGGCGCCGCTTCATGGCCGGCGACGCGCTCGACTACCAGACCCACCGCCACACGAATTCCAGCAGCCGTCCCAGCTTGCTGTAGTTCGCTGCACCGTTACAGCTCCGCCAGCGCCTTCACGTGCGCCGCCACGCTGCGGCCCAGCGACGACAGGTTGTAGCCCCCTTCGAGGCAGCTGACGATGCGGCCCTTGCCATACTGATTGGCCACGGCCATCATTTGCTGCGTCAGCCACGTGTAGTCGGCCTCCACCAGGCCCATGCCGCCCACATCGTCTTCGCGGTGGGCATCGAAACCGGCGGAAATGAAAATCATCTGCGGCTGCTGCCGGTGCAGCGCCGGCAGCCAGTGGTCGAGCACCAGTTGGCGCACGGCATCGCCCTTCGAGCGGGCCGGCACGGGCACGTTGACGCGCGTATCCGTATAGGACTCGACATCGCTGTACGGATAAAACGGGTGCTGGAAAAAACTTACCATCAGGATGCGTGGATCGCTGGCCACGGATTCGGCCGTGCCATTGCCATGATGAACGTCAAAGTCGACGATGGCGACTCTGTCGAGGCCGCGCACATCGAGCGCATGCTTGGCGGCGATGGCGACATTGTTGAACAGGCAGAAACCCATGGGCTCGCTGGGCCGCGCATGGTGGCCAGGTGGTCGGATCGCGCAAAAGGCGTTGCTGATCTCGCCATCGATAACGGCGTCCGTGGCAGTCACGGCCGAGCCTGCCGCCGCCAGGGCGGCCTCGTAGCTGTGCGCGTTGAGCAAGGTGTCGCCGTCGAGCGGATAGTAGTCGCCCTCGGACGGCACATTGTCGCGCACCAGGCCGATGGCCGTGGCGCTATGGTTGCGCTCGATGTCGGACAATTGCGCACGCACGCCGTCGCGGTGCTCGACCAGGTCGCTGATGTGCGCGAGGATCAATTGATCGTTGATGGCCTGCAAGCGGGCCGGCGATTCAGGGTGCCAGTCGCCCATTTCATGGCGCTGGCAATCGGGATGGGTATAAATGGCTGTGCTCATGCGCTGTACTGGTTACCTCTGTCTCTGCTCTCTATCCATACCGGGAACGCGCGCCGGAATCACCGCAGAGCATTCCTGCCTGCCTGGCGCGTTCTCGCATAAAATCACTGGCTGGTCTGTGCCGCCCTTGCCGCCTTTGCTGTCACGCTAATCTACCACGAGCGCGCGGCTGGCGGGCGCCGCCGTTTGACCTGGCCAAAGCGATTGTAAATTAAATAATCCGTTGTACTGTGATAGAAATAACATGTTTTCGAAAATACACCAGGCCGCGCAGCAAATCGGCGAAGTTCTTGTCGGCAAACACTTGCAGATCCGCCAGACCCTCGCCTGCGTGCTGGCGGGCGGCCACCTGCTGATCGAAGACGTGCCCGGCGTGGGCAAGACCACGCTGGCGCATGCGCTGGCCATCTCGCTGGGCCTGCAATGGAAGCGCCAGCAATTTACCAGCGACCTGCTGCCCGCCGACGTGGCCGGCATGAGCGTGTATGACCGGGGCAGCGGCAGCTTCATCTTTCATCCCGGCCCCCTGTTCACGCAAGTACTGCTGGCCGACGAGATCAACCGCGCCACGCCGAAGACGCAATCGGGCTTGCTGGAAGCGATGGAAGAGCGGCAAGTAACGCTCGATGGCGTCACGCACGCGCTGCCGCAGCCGTTTTTCGTCATCGCCACGCAAAACTGCGCGCACCAGCTGGGTACTTTCCCCCTGCCCGAATCGCAGCTCGACCGTTTTCTCATGTGCGTCACACTCGGCTACCCCGATGCGGCCGCCGAACGGGCGCTGCTGCTGGGCGCCGACCGCCGCGCCATGCTGCAAACATTGCCGGCCGTCATGAACGCGGAAGAATTGCTGCAGGCGCAAGCGGGCTTGCGCGCCATCCACGCCTCACCCGCCGTGGTCGACTACGTGCTGGCCCTCGTGCATGCCACCCGCGCGCCCGGCGTGTTTGCCGACGGCCTCAGCCCGCGCGCCGCGCTGGCCCTGCTGCAGGCGGCGCGCGCCTGGGCCGCCCTGGCCGGACGCGACCACGTCACGCCCGACGATGTGCAAGCCGTGCTGCTGCCCGTCTGCGCCCACCGCCTGCATGCGGCGCAGGGGTCCGTGGACAGCCGCGCGCTGCTGCAGCATCTGCTGTTGAGCATCCCCGTCTGATCGGCATGCGCTGGCGCACTATTCCATGGCTGCCGGCACGCCCCTGGCTGGGCGCGCAGCGCGTGCACGTCCGCCCCTCGCGTGCGGGCCTGGCGTTTGCCGCGCTGCTGCTGGCGCTATGGATCGCCGCCGTCAATTACCGCCTGGGCCTGGGCTATGCACTCACGTATTTCGCGGCCGCCTGCGCCATCGCCGACATGCTGTTTAGCAGCCGCAACCTGGCGGGCCTGGCGCTGGCCGCCACGCCGGGCAAGCCCGTCTTCGCGGGCAGCCATGCCTTTTTCACCTTGCGCCTGATCAACCGCAGCAGCCGCCCGCGCCATGCGATCGGCCTGGCCGTCAGCGGTTCGTCGGCGGCACCCGGCCTGGCCGTCAGCGGTTCGTCGGCGGCACCCGGCCTGGCCGATATCGCCGCCCACGGCGAAACGGCCGTCAGCATCGGCATGCCGGCCCGACAACGGGGTTGGCTCAATGCGCCAGCCGTGCGCCTGTCCGGCAGTTTTCCACTGGGCCTGTTTGTTGCCTGGTGCCATTGGCAGCCCGAGGCGCGCGTGCTCGTGTATCCGCGTCCCGAGCAAGATGCACCGCCGCTGCCCTGGCCGGCCGGCCCAATACAGCAGACACGGCCGCCAGGCTGGCCAGGCTGGTCAGACTTGCCCGGCGGCGCCCTGGAACTGGCCGGCGTGCGCGCCTACCAGCCGGGCGACCCCTTGCAGCGCCTGGCCTGGCGCCAGATCGCCCGTCATGATGGCGAGCATTTATTCAGCAAGCAATTCCAGCCTGACGCCGACGCACCAGAGGGCGCAGCGCACGGCACGCATGGCAACCTTGTGCTCGACCACGCGGACCTGCACGCGCTGGCGCCGGAAGCGCGCCTGTCGCGCCTGGCCGCCTGGGTGCTGCAGGCGGAAAGCACGGGCTTGCCATATGGCTTGCGCCTGGGTGCGCTGACCCTGGCGCCGGCCCTGGGCGCCAGCCAGCGCGACGCCTGCCTGCGCGCACTGGCCCTGCATGGTTCGCCGCACGATTTTCCGCCAGCGCAGGCGATGCCATGAAAGCCTGGCTGAGCGGCTTGCCGCGCGAAAAGGCCGACATGGTGCTGCTGTTGCTGGCCGCCGCCATGGTGCTGGCGCCGCACGCGCTGCATCTGCCCCCATGGTTGTCGGTAGCGACAGCCGTGCCGCTGCTGTGGCGCGCCGTCATTACCGTGCGGGGCCGGCGCCAGCCGCCGCTCGCCGTGCTGGCGCCGCTGGCCCTGCTGGGCATCGCCGGCGTGTACGCCAGCTATGGCACGCTGCTGGGACGCGATCCAGGCGTGGCCATGCTGGCCCTGCTGCTGGCCTTGAAGTCGCTGGAAATGCATGGCCGGCGCGACATCTTCGTGCTCGTCTTCCTCAGTTTCTTTTTGCTGCTGGCCAACTTTTTCCATGCGCAAGGCATCCTCGGCGCCGCCTGGATGCTGGCCACCGTCCTCGTGCTGCTGGCCGCCCTGCTCTCGGCCCAGTACGGCACGCTGCAGCCGCGTCTGGCGCAAAGGCTGGGCTTGCTGGGACGCATGCTGGCGCTGGCCATTCCCCTGGCGGCCGTACTGTTTCTTGCCGTGCCGCGCCCCGACGGTCCCCTGTGGGGCGCGCTGCACGAGGGCGCGCAGGCGCGCACAGGCTTGTCCGACAGCATGCAGCCGGGCGCCATCGCCTCGCTGGCCCTGTCAAACGAACCCGTCTTTACGGCCCGCTTTTCCACGCCGCTCCCGCCGCAAGACCAGCTGTACTGGCGCGGCGTGGTGCTGGGTGACTACGATGGCGCCACCTGGACGCGCATGGGCGCTGGCCGGCGCACGCCCGCCAGCGACAGCCGCATCGACATCGCGCTGGAAGGGCCGCCCAGCCACTACGAAGTGACCTTGCCAGCGAACGGCCAGCGGCGCATCTTCGCGCTCGACTTACCGCGCAGCATCGAACGCTTGCCTGGCAATCCATATGTCGTGTCGTCTGCGCTGGAAGTGCTGACCATACAACCCATTACTTCGACCGTGCATTACCGCGTCAGTTCCCAACCCCGTTACCGGCTGCAGGCCGGCCTGTCGCTCGCGCAACAACAGCCATGGCTGGCCTTGCCCGCTGACAGCAACCCGCGCAGCATGGCCTGGGCACGCGCACTGCGCGGCAGCGGCGCGCACGCGCTGGCGCCCGCCGACGCCATCGCCGCCGTGCTGGAGCACTTCCGCCGCGCGCCGTTCCGCTACACCCTGGAGCCGCCGCTGCTGGGCAAGCATGGCGTCGACGACTTCCTGTTTACAACACAAGCGGGCTTTTGCGAGCATTACGCGGGCAGCTTTGTCGTGCTGATGCGCGCCATGGGCATTCCCGCGCGCGTCGTCACGGGTTATCAGGGCGGCTTGCGCAACGGCACCAACAACAGTGTGAGCGTGCGCCAGTCCGACGCCCATGCCTGGAGCGAAGTATGGCTGGCCGGCCGGGGCTGGGTGCGCGTCGACCCCACCAGCGCCGTCGCGCCCTTGCGCACGGAGCGCAACCTCGATGCCGCCCTGCCAGCGGCCACGTCGCCGCTGACGGCCTGGCGCGCCCTGGCCGGCCTCGATGGCGGCACGACAGGGGCACTTGCCGCATGGCGCCAGCAATGGCAGCAGGCCGAGCACGCCTGGAGCAGCTGGGTACTCGACACCACGCCGCAACGCCAGCGCGCCATGCTCGATCGCTTGAAAAACCTGCCGTCGACGACCCTGGCACTCGCTTGCGCCGTGCTGGCCCTGCTGTCCGCCGTAGTCGGCGCACTGGTCTGGTGGCGGCAGGCGCGGCAAGGCGATCCGCTCGACGCCCTGTACCTGCAGTTTTGCCGCCAGCAGGCGCAGCGCGGCTACAGCCGTGCGCCGCATGAAGGGCCGCACGGTTATGCTGCGCGCCTGGCAGCAGGCAAGGCCACACCCGAGGCGCACGCCGCCATCGCACAGTTTCTGGCAATCTATGCCACGATGAAGTATGGTAATGCCAACCCAGACGAACAATCCCGCGCGCGGCGCAGCTTGCGCCACCTGTTAACCCAATGCCGATGAGACGCTCCTTGTTACCGATCAAAACCTCCGCCCTGTCCCTGCTCCTCTCCCTTCCCCTGTGCCTGGCGACCGCGCACGCTGGCGAAAACAGCAACATTTCCGCCGCTGACCGCGCCCGTGCCGTGCGCGCGGCCAAGGCGCCGCCCGCCAAGGCGACGGCTAAAAAAGCACCGGCGAAATTCGACTTCGAAGGCGAGTTTGTTGACTATGCCAACTGGAAAGAAGTACGCGCCTTCCTCGATGAGATGTCCGCCAAGCATGGCTTTGGCCGCGCCGAGCTCGATACCCTGATCGGCAAGGTGCGCTATGTCGAGTCGACCGTGCAGCTGATGAAACCGGCGCCGCCGGGCAAGCCGAAGAACTGGCAAGCGTACAGCGCCCGCTTCATCGAGCCGGTGCGTATCAATGCGGGCGTGAAATTCTGGGAAGAGAACGCGGAAGCGCTGGCGCGCGCCGAACGCGAATATGGCGTGCCGGCCGAAATCATCGTCGGCATCATCGGCGTGGAGACCGTGTACGGCCGCAACACGGGCCGTTTCCGCGTGCTCGACGCGCTGACGACCCTGGCGTTTTCCTATCCGGAAAGCCCAACGCGCGCCGCGCGCATGGAATTTTTCAAGGGCGAACTGGAGAACGCGCTGCTGTACGCACGCAAGGATGGCATCGATCCCTTGACCCTGCTCGGCTCGTATGCGGGCGCCATCGGCCTGCCCCAGTTCATGCCCAGCAGCATCATGAAATACGCGGTGGACTTCGATGGCGATAGTCACATCGACTTGCGCAATTCCACCGCCGACGCCATCGGCAGCGTCGCGCATTTCCTCGTCGAACACGGCTGGCGGCGCGATGACCCTGCCATCAGCACGTATCGAGTCACCGTCTCGTCCAGCCACGCCTGGGAAAAGTTCATCGGCCAGGGCTTGCAAGCCAAGTACAGGCTGGAGGAATTGCAGGAGGCCGGCGTGAGTACGGTCGCAGCCACGCCCCAGAATATGTTGTACGGCCTGATCGATCTGCAAAATGGTTCAGAAGCAACTGAGTATCACTTGGCAACCAATAACTTCTTTGCTATAACTCAGTACAACAGAAGTTATTTTTATGCCATGTCAGTGATTGACTTGGGCAAGGCCATCAGCCAAGTGCGCGCACGCTAACCGAAAGTCAGTGTAAAGTTATAATATTACTTGTAAGAAAGCGTAAGCGATGTTGAAGCGACCAGCAAACAGGTCTATGGTGGGGCCGATAACATGTGCCAGCCTCGCTCGCCAGCCTTTGTACGGCACGGAATACAGAAATGGTTCTATACTTAACTTTTGTCAAAGTACAATTTTTGTTCTATCATGGAGCATAATAAAGAATAAATAGCTGTTGCAACATGACAACACCTATTTTATCCAAAGCAAGATTACAGAGCTTTCCGGCCTGAAATGGAATCCTGCTGTACAATTGTGTATATATCATGAAAAACTGTATCCCGGATCGTACCGTGTGTGAATTTGTTCCTTTTAGTAAAGAATGAACATGAACGCAGCAAGAGCGAGCTCCGAGTGTTTTTTACTTTGCAGTGCAACTACAGAAGGAACATTAACATCATGACAAACCAAGTCGGCATTGATATGAACAGCGATTCGGACTCCGACGATCTGCTCCAGTACAACCCAAACAGATTGCTCGATACCCTGATCGAAAACCTGCGCCTGAAAAACGACGCAGCCTTGTCCCGCGCGCTGGAAGTGGCGCCGCCGGTCATCAGCAAAATCCGTCACCACCGCCTGCCTGTCGGCGCATCGCTGCTGATCCGCATGCACGAAGTGAGCGACCTGAGCATCCGCGACCTGCGTTACCTGATGGGTGACCGTCGTAACAAATTCCGCATCAGCGACAAGCAATTCAAGCCAAAAGAAGGCGAAACGCCACAAGGCTGATCCTGCCAGTTTCGCAGGTTTTCCCTCCCCGCCATGGGGAGGGGGTATTTACAGCAGTTCTCAGGCCGTTCTGGCCGACATTAAACTATCAAGCAGGAAACACGCCGGTCGAGAGATAACGGTCGCCGCGGTCGCAGACGACAAACACGATCGTTGCGTTTTCCACCGTTTGCGAGATGCGCAGCGCGATTTCGCACGCGCCGGCTGCCGAGATGCCGCAGAACAAGCCCTCTTCCGCCGCCAGGCTGCGCGCCATGCGCTCGGCCACGCCCTGGCTCACGTATTCCACCTGGTCCACGCGCGACTTGTCATAAATTTTCGGCAAGTACGCTTCCGGCCACTTGCGAATGCCGGGAATCTGCGATCCATCCTCGGGCTGGGCGCCGATAATCTGGATGGCGGGATTCTGTTCCTTCAAATAGCGCGACACGCCCATGATGGTGCCCGTCGTGCCCATGGCGCTGACGAAATGCGTGACCTGGCCATTGGTATCGCGCCAGATTTCCGGTCCCGTGCTTTCGTAGTGGGCGCGCGAATTGTCTTCGTTGGCGAACTGGTCGAGGATGATGCCACGGCCATCCTTCTGCATCTGCTCGGCCAGGTCGCGCGCATATTCCATGCCGCCCGTCTTCGGCGTCAACAGAATGTCGGCGCCGTAGGCGGCCATGCTCTGGCGGCGCTCCACGCTGAGATTGTCTGGCATCAAGAGCAGCATCTTGTAGCCGCGCAAGGCGGCGGCCATGGCCAGCGCGATGCCCGTATTGCCGCTGGTGGCCTCGATCAGGGTATCGCCCGGCTTGATGACGCCGCGCTCTTCAGCGCGCTTGAGCATGGACATGGCGGCGCGGTCCTTCACGGAGCCGGCCGGGTTGTTGCCTTCCAGCTTGCCGAGGATGACGTTGTTGCGCGCAATCGCATCGGCGCCCGGCAAGCGCGTCAGTTGCACCAGCGGAGTATTGCCTATCGTATCTTCAAGTGTCTTGTAAGCCATCGTGTCTGTTTGAGTAATTTCAACAAAGACCCATTCTAATATGAGATGCTGGACGGCGTATGGCTAAAAACCGCCGCCCCGCCAGGCTGCCCCTACTGCGGCCGCCCACGCGCCAGGCCGCATGGCCCCTGGCTTTGCACCATGCCAGGGCGGCCGTGCGCGGTGTGCCAGCGGGCCGCGCGCGCATGCGCTAGACTCGTGACGGTTAGTTATTTTAGTAATTTGCTTATTCAATCAATGGATCAGTCATGAGCGGCAGCGCACCCGAATTCATCCCCGAAACCACGCAGGACGATCCCGTCCAGGCCAGCAACCTCGACATCCAGGGCCGCATGCACCAGATTTCCCCTGTCTTCAGCGAGGCCGAACTGCGCCGCTTGCAGCGCTATGGCAAGGTCTGCCGCTACGCGGATGGCGCCACCCTGTTCGAGGCGGGCAGCAGCAGCTTCGGCATGCTGGTCATCCTGGCAGGCCACGTCGCCGTCACGCGCCATGAGGGACTGGGCCGCACCTCGCTGATGCGCGAAATCGGCCCCGGCCACTTCATCGCCGAAGTGGCGCAACTGTCGGGCCGCCCCGCCCTCGTCAATGGCCATGCCGTGGGCGACGTGGAAGTACTCGTCATCAGCTCGGAATCGCTGCGCGCACTGATCGTGGCGGAAGCGGAAATGGGCGAGCGCATCGTGCGCGCCCTGATCCTGCGCCGCGTGGCCCTGATCGAAGTCAATTCAGGCGGCCCCGTGCTGGTGGGGCCGCGCGGCAATGGCAATCTGTTCCACCTGCAAAGTTTTCTATCGAGCAATGGGCACCCGCACACGGTGCTGGACCCGGCCAGCGATGCGGCCGCCGCCGCGCTGGCCGAGCGCTACCAGCCCACGCCGCAGGAATGGCCCTTGGTCGTCTGTCCCGACGGCAAGGTCATGAAAAATCCCGGCAATGCGGAACTGGGGCGCTGCCTGGGCATGTTGCCTGATTTGTCCGGCGATAAGATCTTCGACGTGCTGGTAGTGGGCGCCGGCCCCGCCGGCCTGGCCACGGCCGTGTATGCGGCATCCGAAGGCTTGAGCGTGCTGGCGCTGGAACAGCGCGCCTATGGCGGCCAGGCTGGCGCCAGCGCGCGCATCGAAAACTATCTGGGCTTTCCCACCGGCATTTCCGGTCGCGCGCTGGCGGGACGCGCCTATGTGCAGGCGCAAAAGTTCGGCGTCGAGATCGCCACCCCGGCCAGCGCCGCCAATTTGCTGTGCGACAGCTGGCCCCTGCGCGTCACCCTGTGCGACGGCACCCAGGTGCGCGCCCGCACGGTGGTGCTATCGTGCGGCGCGCGCTACCGCCGCCCCTCGCTGGCGAACCTGAAAACATATGAAGGACGGGGCGTGTATTACTGGGCCTCGCCCATCGAAGCCAAGCTGTGCAAGCAGGAAGAGATCATTTTGGTCGGCGGCGGCAACTCGGCCGGCCAGGCGGCCGTGTTTCTCTCCGGCCACGCGGCCAAAGTCCACATGGTGATCCGCGGCGAAGGGCTGGCGGCCAGCATGTCGAGCTATTTGATCGAGCGCATCGCCGCTACGCCCAACATCACCCTGCACACGCACACGGAAATCATCGCCCTCGAAGGTGACGAGGATGGCTTGACGGGCGCCCGCTGGCGCAACAAGCAGACTGGTGAAGAGTGCGACTGCGCCGTGCGCCGCGTGTTTCTTTTTGTGGGCGCAGATCCGAACACGGACTGGCTGCACGACTGCGCCGTGGCCGTCGACGAACAGGGTTTTATTCGCACGGGCTTCGACGTCACGCGCGCCGAATGCCGCGCCGATGGCCACGGCCATACCGAGTATCGAGCGGACC
Organism: Janthinobacterium sp. SUN073; assembly: GCF_030397665.1. Taxonomy (GTDB): domain Bacteria; phylum Pseudomonadota; class Gammaproteobacteria; order Burkholderiales; family Burkholderiaceae_D; genus Janthinobacterium. The sequence goes on from NZ_JAPUBT010000006.1 coordinate 154,270, forward strand.
TGCCCGAGCGCGCCGCGCTGGAAACGAGCGTGCCGGGCGTCTTCGCCATCGGCGACGTGCGCGCCGGCTCGACCAAGCGCGTGGCGGCCGCCGTCGGCGAAGGCGCGGCGGTCGTGTCGCAGATTCACGGTTTTCTGGCGCGCCTGCCCGTCAACAGTGCTTAACGCAAGGGCATGGGGTATGTTGCCACGCTGACATTTCCGTCACGATCGATGGCCTGGACGCCAAAGAAATAGTTGTCTTTCGACAGCTTGACCTTGGCTTCGGTGACATTGCCCACGTCCTGCGCGCCCTGCCACTGGTCTGCCGTCGTGGCGCGCCAGACGATGCGGTAGCCGGCCAGGTCCGGCTCCGTGTTCGGCTGCCATACCAGTGAAGTGGCGTTTTCCAGCTGGGCCGTGCGCACCTGCACGCCGGCAGGCGCGGCCGGCGCCAGGGCCAGCGAAGCGAGCGCCGCCGCATTCACGCGCGCCACTTTCGCCACGTAGTCATAGTCGACGAATTGCGGCAAGTCGCCATACTGCACGCCGTTTTCCACGCGCACATCCTGGTGCTGGTGGGCAAAATCCTCGTGCGACTCCGTGAAACGCAGCGCCGCATACCCTTGCGCCAGAAACGGCATGTGGTCGCCGCCGCGCAGGTAGCGGTCGGCGCGCTGGATGACGTTGACCTTGAAGCCCGGCACATAGCGCTCGCCCACCTGCTTCACATGGCGCGCGAGCTGACGCGAAATCGAGTCGTTCTCGCCACCCGTCGCCACCAGGGCGCGCACGCCATCGCTCATTTCCTTCACGGCGGGGATGCCCTCGGCAAACAGGCGCACCTGGCCACCGTCGATGGTGCCATCGTCGGCGCGCGAACTGCCGATGATGTCGTTATTGAGCATGCCGGCGATGTTGAGCTTGTTCAACTTCGCCTGCCGCGCCCAATGGCCGGAACCCAATAGCCCCTGTTCCTCGGCCGCCACGGCCATGAAGACAAGCGTGGCGTCGAACTGGTAGCGCGCCATCGCGCACGCCATCTCGATCACGGCCGCCGTGCCCGAGGCGTCGTCGTTGGCGCCGGGCGCGTCGCCCTGCGCATCCATCACGTCCGTGGCGCGCGAATCATAGTGGCCGCTGACGACATAGATGCGCCCGGCCGACTGCGGCTGGCTACCCGGCAGGGTCGCCACCACGTTGACGATTTCCGTCGGCCGCGCGATGCGCTTCGAGACGGGCGCCACATGGCTGTCGAACGCCACCTGCAGGCGTGCGCCCGCCTGCGCGCCGCAGCGCTCCAGCTCCTCCTTGATCCAGCGCCTGGCCGCGCCGATGCCGCGCGTGTCGGACACGGTATCGGACATGGTGTGGCGCGTCTGGAAGCCCACCAGCTTGCGCACGTGCGCCTCGATACGCTGCGGCGAGATGTCGGCCACCACCTGCCGTATCTGCTGCTGCGCCGCTTCGGCGCCCGGCGCCGCCGCCACACTAGCCGACAGCATGGCTGCCGTCATTGCCGTCAAAATCCGTACCATGCCTGCATCCCCGATGATTGATTGAGCTGGCCATTCTCGCATTTTTGACGGCAGGCAAGGATGTTCCAGGATGAAAATCGTGCATTATAGAAACTGCTACAATCGGCCACTTCCCGTCCCGCTCACGAAAGACACCCGCATGCGCCAGACCACCCTCCCACCCGCACGCCGCAGCTTGCGCGCGGTCCACTGACGGTGCGCCGCATGCTCGTCAAATTGCTGCTGCTGGCCACCCTGTTTTCCGGGCTCAGTATCGCCGCGCTGTACAGCTACGGGCGCTTCGCCGAACGGTCGCTGGGAGCACCGGGTACGGCATTGCCCGTGGCAGCCGACGCTACCCTGCTCGACCGCGTGCTGGCGCCGCAGCTGGCGCAACGCGCGGAACAGAGCGGCACAGCCCTGATCGACGACAACCTGGAAGCGTTCGCCCTGCGCGCCCTGAGCGCGCGCGAAGCGGGCCGCAGCATCGACCTGCAGTACTACATCTGGCATAACGACGTCACGGGCCGCCTGCTGGTACGTGAACTGCTGCGCGCGGCCGACCGCGGCGTGCGCGTGCGCGTGTTGCTTGACGATATCAATGCGCGCGGCCAGGACGCCGCCATCCTCGCGCTCGACAGCCATCCGCTGATCGACGTACGCATCTTCAATCCGGGCCGCAACCGCGACGGCATCTGGTTGCGTGCCGTGGAAATGGCCTTGCGCGCCGTCAGCCTGAACCGCCGCATGCACAACAAGGCCTGGATCGTCGACGGCAGGGTGGCCCTGGTCGGCGGGCGCAATATCGGCGATGAATATTTTGATGCCGCCGAGCAAGTCAATTTCCAGGATGCCGACTTGCTGCTGGTGGGCCCCGCCGTACAGCAGACGAGCGACATCTTCGACCGCTTCTGGAACAGCCGCGCCGTCATCCCCATCGGCGCCCTGCACGCTGGCAAGAACGCGGGCGCGCCGGAACTGCAGGCTGTACGCGCCCGCCTCGATGCGCTCACGGGTGAACTGGGCGCCTCGCCCTACCTGCGGCAGCTGACCGATGCGGGCCAGCTGCAAGCCCACCTTGATGGCCGGCTGCGCCTGCACTGGAGCGCGCAGGTACAAGTACTGTCGGATCCGCCGGAAAAGGCCGCGCCCGTGGCCAGTTTGCAGCGCAGCGAGCACTGGCTCATGCACAGCCTGCTGCCCCTGCTGACCGAGGCGCGCGAAGAAGCGCTGCTGACCTCGCCCTACTTCGTGCCCGGCGCGGCGCTGACGCAGAGCCTGGCCGACAAGGTTGCCGCCGGCGTCAAGGTCAGTGTCCTGACCAACTCGCTGGCCGCTACCGATGTGGCCCTCGTGCATGCGGGTTATGCGCGCTACCGCGAAGTGCTGCTGGGCGGTGGCGTCGACCTGTATGAATTGAAGACCCTGCACCGCAAGCGCATCAGCCTGATGGGTTCGAGCCGCGCCAGCCTGCATACCAAGGCCGTGGTGGTCGATGGCCAGCGGGGCTTCGTCGGCTCCTTCAACCTCGATCCCCGCTCGGCCCAGCTGAACACGGAAATGGGCGTGCTGTTCCACGATGCCGCACTGGGGGCCGACATGCGTGCGCTGTTCCTGCACTCGACGTCGGGCGACACCAGCTACCGTCTATTCCTCGACAACGGCGCCCTGCGCTGGTCCGACGCCACCGAACAGCCTGCCAAGGTGTGGACGCACGATCCGGAGTCAGGCTTCTGGCGCCGCATGCTGGTCTCCGTGATGCGCTGGCTGCCGATCGAGTCGCAGCTGTAGGCGCATCGGCAGGGCAACGTGGCCGGCGCATAAAAAAAACCCCGCGCGGCCGGTACCACGCAGGGTTTTCTTCTCGTGCTGCGCGGCACCACCACGCAACACGCTTTACAGCAACACGCTTACTTTTTCTCGGCTTCAGCCTTCTTCGCCTCGGCTGCAGCCAGCTTCGCTTCTTTCTTCGCGGCAGCAGCGGCAGCCTTCGCTTCTTTCTTGGCAGCAGCAGCTTCTTTTTTCGTCTCAGCGGCTGTCTTGGCTGGCGCCGCAGCGGTGTCGGTCGCAGCAGCTGGCTTCGGTGCGGCTTCTTTCGCTGCAACTTGCTTCACAGCAGCTTCCTTTTTTGCCGGGGCGGCTTTCGCCACCGGGGCCGCTGGCGCGCCAGACTTGGCCTGACCATTCACCTGCAAGCCCGCTTCGGACAGTTTCACGGAACTTTTCGGACCAATGCCTTTTACGCGGCTTTCGAAATCGGCCCAATCCTTGAAGGCGCCGCCCTTGGCGCGTTCATCAAGAATGGCTTTCGACGTGACGGGGCCGATGCCCTTGACGCTGTCGAGTGCCGCCTGGTCCGCCTTGTTGACATCAACCTGGGCAAAGGCAAAACCCATCGTCGCGATCAGGGTGACGATGGCCAGCAGTATTTTTTTGAACATGGGTATCTCTCCGTGGTGTGGTTTCAAGATGACTCGAACGCAAGGGAGGAGCAGCGCCTTAACGGCTTTAACGGCTGTGACGTGATACGGTTGACAAGACGGGACAGAGGAAGGAGGGGAAAACCTGCGCCAGATCAAACGATGCGGCGCAGGCAGGACAGCATATTACTGCGGGAACAGCTCTTCGCGCGTGACGGTAGCCGTGCCCAGCTTGCCGACGACGATGCCGCCGGCCCGGTTGGCCGTACGCACGGCGTCGCCCAGGCCCATGCCGGCGCCCAGCATGGCCGCCATGGTGGCGATCACCGTGTCGCCCGCGCCCGAGACGTCGAATACTTCGCGCGCATCGGTAGGCATGTGCAGCACCTCATCGGCCGTGTACAGGCTCATGCCCTCTTCGGAACGGGTCAGCAGCAAGGCGTCCAGGCCCAGCTGCGCACGCATCTGCTGCGCGCGTTCCGTCAATTGCTCTTCCGTGCTCCAGTTGCCAACCACACGGCGCAGCTCGGACTTGTTCGGAGTGAGCACTGACGCTCCCGCATAGCGGCGGAAGTCATCCCCTTTCGGGTCGACCATGACGATCTTGCCGGCCGTTCTCGCCGCCTTGATCATTTCGGCCACGTTCACCAGGCTGCCCTTGGCGTAGTCCGACAAAATCACCACGTCGTAATGCGGCAAGAGCGCATTGAATTGCTTGAGCTTGTCGCGCAGCACCGTATCGCTGGGTGCATCCTCGAAGTCGATGCGCAGCATTTGCTGCTGGCGGCCGATCACGCGCAGCTTGATGATGGTGGAAATTGCCGCATCGCGCTGCAGATAGCTGTGGATGCCGTCCCCTTCGAGCAGACGCTCGACCTGGCTGCCGGCCTCGTCATCGCCGACCACGCCCAGCAAGCCCGTCTTCGCTCCCAGCGCGGCCGCGTTGCGCGCCACGTTGGCCGCGCCGCCCAGGCGCTCTTCGCGCTTCTCGATACGCACGATGGGCACCGGTGCTTCCGGCGAAATACGGCTGACATCGCCGAACCAGTAACGGTCCAGCATCACATCGCCCACCACCAGCATGCGCACCTGGGCCAGCGCGGCCGGCGCCGTCAAGGCGGCCACCTCGTGGGCGCTCATGCGCGTGTCAGGATCGAGCGGCCGATGCCGTGGTATTCAATGCCCGCCTCGGCCATGACGGCCGGCTCGAACAGGTTGCGTCCGTCAAAGATCACGGCCTGCTTCAGGCGCGCCTTGACCTGTTCGAAATCGGGACTGCGGAAGGCTTTCCACTCGGTCACGATGACCAGCGCATCGGCGTCCTGCAACGCATCCTTCGGACTGTCGGCAAAGCGCACCCTTGCCAACTGCTCCGGCGTCAAGTCCAGTTGCAGCACGCGGCGTGCCTCGGGCATGGCGACGGGGTCATACACGGCCACCGTGGCGCCCCGCGCCAGCAAGTCCGCCAGCAGCACGCGGGCCGACGCTTCGCGCATGTCGTCCGTGTTCGGCTTGAAGGCCAGTCCCCACACGGCGAAATGCCGGCCCGTCAGGTCTGCGCCGAAGCGAGTGACCACTTTGCCGCCCAGCACCATCTTCTGCCTGTCATTAACGGCTTCGACGGCACGCAGGATCAGCAACTCCTGCCCGTAGCCGCGCGCCGTGCGCTCGAGCGCCTGCACGTCTTTCGGGAAGCAGGAACCGCCATAGCCGCAGCCTGCGTACAGGAAACTGTGGCCGATGCGCGGGTCGGAACCGATGCCGTGGCGCACGGCCTCGATATCGACGCCCACCTTGTCGGCCAGGTTCGCCAGTTCATTCATGAAGGAAATACGCGTGGCCAGCATGGCGTTCGCCGCATACTTCGTGAATTCGGCCGAGCGCACGTCCATCCAGTGGGTGCGCTCGTGGTTGCGGTTGAACGGCGCATACAGGATTTTCAGCAATTCGCGCGCGCGCTCGCCGTCCGGCGTGGTATCGACGCCGATGACGATGCGGTCCGGGCGCATGAAATCTTCGACAGCCGCGCCTTCCTTGAGGAATTCCGGGTTCGACGCCACCGAGAACGTGGCGGCCACGCCGCGCGCGTCCAGTTCGCCCTGAATGGCGGCACGCACTTTTTCAGCCGTGCCGACGGGCACGGTCGACTTGTCGACGATGACCTTGAAGTCCGTCATGTACTTGCCGATGCCGCGCGCGGCTGCCAGCACGTATTGCAGGTCGGCCGAGCCGTCTTCATCGGGCGGCGTGCCGACGGCGATGAATTGGATCACGCCGTGTGCGGCGGCTGCCTCGACGTCGGTGGAAAAGGTCATGCGGCCGGCGGCGCGGTTGCGCGCCACGACTTCTTCCAGCCCCGGTTCATGGATGGGGATGCCGCCGCTATTGAGCAAGGCGACCTTCTGTGCGTCCAGGTCGAGGCAAAAAACGTCGTTGCCCAGCTCCGCCAGGCAGGCGCCCGTCACGAGACCTACATAGCCCGTGCCGATAATGGTGATTTTCATGGTTGTGCCGTATTTGTAAAGATAGATGCTGCAAACAAGTACACGCCACGTTGCACTAAGGCAAGGTGGCGTGTCGGGTTAGTTCATGACGTTGAGTTCTTCGGTGCGGCGCGGGGGATAAGTTTCCCAGCGATTGCAGCCCGGGCAATGCCAGTAGAACTGGCGTGCCTTGAAGCCGCAATGGCTGCACTGGTAGCGGGCCAGCTTCTGCGTGTAGCCGTGCACGAGGTTTTTCACCATCGACAGCTCGGACCAGATGGCGGCCGGCGCATCCATCATGCGCGCTTCCAGCAGTTTATCCAGGCCCAGCAGGGTCGGCGTGCGGCGCAGCTCGGCGCTGACCAGCTGCTTCGCCGCTTCCACGCCGTCGAGTTCGATGACGGCCTTGAAGACGACCTCGATCAAGTCGATCGACGACGCCTCTTCCAGGTAGGAGCGCAGCAGGTTGACGCCTTCCTGCGCGCGGCCCACCTTGGTGTAGCCATCCATGAGGCGCTGCGCCACCAGGGCCACGTGCGGCACGCTTTGCTGCTCCACGCGGCGCCAGGTGGTCAGCGCGCCTTCCACGTCGCCGCGCGCCAGCAGCACGTCGCCCGTCAGGATGGTGGCGCGCACGCTCTTGCGGTCCGTCTGCAGGGCTTTTTCCAGCAGCGGCATGGCTTCGTCCGGCTTCATGTGCACCAGCGCGTCATGCGCCAGCTCGCAATAGAACTGGGCGATTTCCTTCTGGCGCGCACCGGCGCCCGATTCCTGCAAGCCCACGGCCGCTTCGATGGCGCGTGGCCATTCCTTTTCGCGCTGATAAATTTCCAGCAGCGCGCGGCGCGCCTGGGCCGCATATTGCGTGTCGATCAGGCTATTGAAGGTTTCCTCGGCCCGGTCCAGCAAGCCCGCCTTCAGGTAATCCATGCCCAGTTCGTAGGCGGCATGGCCCTGCTGTTCCAGCGGCAGGTCCGGGCGCGCCAGCAAATTCTGGTGCACGCGGATGGCGCGCTCCGTTTCGCCGCGGCGGCGGAACAGGTTGCCCAGCGCAAAGTGCATATCGGCCGATTCCGGGTCCAGCTTGACGACTTCGATGAAGGCATCGATGGCCTTGTCATGCTGCTCATTGAGCAGGAAGTTCAAGCCCTTGAAGTAATTGCGCGGCAAGCTGCGCGATTCGGACACCAGTTGATGAATGTCGACGCGCGCGGCAATCCAGCCCAGCGCGAAAAACACCGGGATACCCAAGAGCCACCAGAGTTCAAAATCCATGCGATTGTTTTTATTCGAGTAAGAGAGATAGGAGCGACGGCGCCGCTTACTGCGCGCTCACGCTGTCCGGTTGCGGCTGGACATTGCTGGCCACGCCAACGGTTTGCAGCGCGGCAATGGTGGTTTTTTGCTTGCTCGCTTCGCGGCGGTGACGGAACACGGTCGGCGTCAGGGCCAGGACACCCAGGCTGGCGCCGGCAACAAAAAAGCCCAGCAGCATCAGGACCAGGGGGCCGCGAATTTCATAATTGAGGAAAACATGCAGGTCGACAACCTGCGCATTCTTCAGCGCAAAACTGAAGAACAGGACGAAAAGAACACAGCCAACGATGGTGGAGATGATTTTCATCGATAGGTCCAGAAAGAACAAAAAAATGCCAGTGCGGCATGGCAAATGGGAAAATGGCACAAACGTAGAGTGCTGATCAAACCGTAGCGAGCGGCAGTGATTTGTGGCCGAGAAGCGCAACCGTACTTTAGTACGGTGAGCATCGCCGGCCGCAAAGCGCGCCGCGCAGTAGGTTTGAGCAGTGCTCTACAGCATATTAACAAAAAAAAGCGGCATCCAAGGACGCCGCTTTCTATGTCGCCTTCCAGCAGACGATTAATCCTCGATAATCGGTTGCCCGACCATCGCGTCCACCCGCTCGCGCAACTGTTTGCCCGGCTTGAAGTGGGGTACCCGTTTTTCAGGAACCATCACCTTGTCGCCGGATTTCGGGTTGCGGCCGATGCGCGGGGGCCTGCTGTTCAGGGCAAAACTGCCAAAACCGCGGATCTCGATACGCTGACCGGTCGCCAGGGCGTTGGTCATCGCATCGAGAATGGTCTTGACGGCATACTCCGCATCTTTCGCCACCAGCTGAGAATAACGCTCAGCGAGGCGGTTGATCAGCTCGGACTTTGTCATCTGCCGTATCCGCAGTCTTAGTTCTTGTTATCGAACTTAGCTTTCAACAAGGCGCCCAGGCTGGTGGTACCCGAAGCTGCGTTGTTGTCGGTAGCTGCCATCTTCTGCATGGCTTCCTGGGTTTCCACGTTGTCTTTCGCTTTGATCGACAGTTGGATACCACGGGCTTTGCGGTCGATGTTCAACACCATGGCTTCGACGGTATCGCCGACTTTCAGGTGCGTACCAGCATCTTCAACGCGGTCGCGCGAGATTTCGGAAGCGCGCAGGTAGCCTTCAACTTCTTCGGACAGTTGGATCACGGCGCCTTTAGGCTCAACCGATTTAACGGTACCGGTTACCAGCGAGCCTTTGTCGTTCATGGCTGCGAAGTTGTTGAATGGGTCACCTTCCAGTTGCTTGACGCCCAGGGAAACGCGCTCGCGCTCAACGTCGATGGCCAGAACGATGGCTTCCAGTTCGTCACCTTTCTTGAAGCGACGCACGGCTTCTTCGCCGGTTTCGGTCCAGGACAGGTCGGACAGGTGCACCAGACCGTCGATGTTGCCGGCCAGGCCGATGAACACGCCGAAGTCGGTGATCGATTTGATCGCGCCGCGGACTTTATCGCCCTTCTTGTGGGTAACGCCAAAGTCATCCCAAGGGTTGGCTTTGCACTGTTTCATACCCAGCGAGATACGACGACGCTCTTCGTCGATTTCCAGAACCATCACTTCTACTTCGTCGCCCAGTTGGACAACTTTGTTAGGAGCAACGTTTTTGTTCGTCCAGTCCATTTCGGAAACGTGTACCAGACCTTCGATACCCTGTTCCACTTCAACGAACGCGCCGTAGTCGGTCAGGTTCGTTACTTTACCGAACAGACGGGTGCTTTGTGGGTAACGACGGGACAGACCGGTCCAAGGATCGTCGCCCAGTTGTTTCACGCCCAGCGAAACACGGTTTTTCTCTTGATCGTATTTCAGGACTTTGGCGGTGATTTCCTGGCCAACCGTCAGTACTTCCGACGGGTGACGTACACGGCGCCATGCCAGGTCGGTGATGTGCAGCAAGCCATCGATACCGCCCAGATCCACGAACGCGCCGTAGTCGGTGATATTTTTGACGACGCCGGTCACGACCGTGCCTTCTTTCAGCGTTTCCATCAGTTTCTGACGCTCTTCGCCCATCGAAGCTTCGATGACGGCGCGGCGGGACAGAACCACGTTGTTACGCTTGCGATCCAGCTTGATCACTTTGAATTCGAGGGTTTTGCCTTCGAATGGGGTGGTGTCTTTGACAGGACGGGTATCAACCAGCGAGCCCGGCAGGAATGCGCGGATGCCGTTGGTCAACACGGTCAGGCCGCCTTTGACTTTACCATTGACGGTACCGACGACGATTTCGCCCGATTCCATCGCTTTTTCCAGAGCCAGCCACGAAGCCAGACGCTTGGCTTTATCGCGCGACAGGATGGTATCGCCGAAACCATTTTCCAGCGATTCGATCGCCACGGAAACGAAGTCACCAACTTTGACTTCCAGTTCGCCGTGGTCGTTCTTGAATTCTTCGACAGGGATGAATGCTTCGGATTTGAGGCCAGCGTTCACGATCACGAAATTGTGGTCGAGGCGCACGACTTCAGCGGAAATAACTTCGCCGGAGCGCATATCTTGACGCGACAACGATTCCTCGAAGAGCGCAGCAAAACTTTCCATACCGGTAGATTCGTTAGTTGTAACAGTAGACATAGGGTTCACACAGGTTATCCAGCAGAGATCGCACGACGCGACTTAAACTGGGTTAGGTTTTTGACACACCCGGACAGGCCAGGAGCCGTCAACGGGCACCACATAGCACAACAACACGCTATTTTGCTGCAGCTGCATACCATTTCAACACGGTTTCGACGGCAACATCTGCCGTCATTTCCGACGTATCGAGGACATGCGCCCCTTCCGCGGGGACCAGCGGCGCAATCGCACGGTGAGTATCACGTTCGTCCCGCGCCTGCAAATCCATCAGAAGGTCTTCCATCTTAGCAGAAAAACCCTTGTCTATCAATTGCTTGTAGCGCCGCTGCGCGCGCGCCTCGACGCTGGCCGTGAGGAACACCTTCAATTGGGCATGCGGGAAGATCACCGTGCCCATGTCGCGCCCGTCGGCCACCAGGCCCGGCGTCTTGCGAAAACCCAGCTGCAAGCCCACCAGGGCATGGCGCACCGTTGGCAATACAGCAATTTTCGACGCCGTATTGCCCACTTCTTCTGCACGGATCTGCTCGGTAACGTTTTCCTGCGCCAGCAAGATCTCGCCGCCCGCGAAATGGCAGGGCAGGTGCTCGGCCAGCTTGGCCAGCGCGTGCTCGTCGCGCAAGTCGGTACCGCGGCGCAGCGCGCTCAAGGCCGTCAGACGGTACAGCGCGCCCGAGTCCAGGTAATGGAAACCCAGCTTGTCGGCCACGCGGTGCGCCACCGTACCCTTGCCGGAAGCGGTGGGGCCATCGATGGCGATGACTGGGATGTTGGAGGTCAGCATTATTTTGTCACTTTAAAAACGAGACCCAAAACGAAGACTGGGGTCGGACCCTGAGGGTCCGACCCCGGCACTTGTTTTGGGTTATATCAATGTATCCTTGGCAATCCCCGCAAACGCGGCGAAATACTCGGGGAAGGTCTTGGCTACGCATTTCGGGTCGTTGATGCGCATGGCGTTGCCGCGGCGCGCGGCGCCATCGAGCGAGGCGAGCGAGAAACACATGGCCATGCGGTGGTCGTCATACGTGTCGATGGTCGCTGCGGCGATTGAGGCTGGTGGCGTCACGCGCAGGTAGTCCGCGCCCTCTTCCACTTCCGCGCCCAGCTTGCGCAATTCCGTCGCCATGGCGGCCAGGCGGTCCGTTTCCTTCACCCTCCAGCTGGCGATATTGCGCAAGGTCGAAGTGCCGTCCGCGTACAGGGCGGCCACGGCGATCGTCATGGCCGCGTCGGGAATATGGTTGAAATCCATGTCGACGGCTTTCAGCACGCCGTTCGAGCGGGCCTCGATCCAGTTCTCGCCCATGGTGATGGTCGCGCCCATCTGCTGCAAGGCTTCGACGAAGCGCACGTCGCCCTGGATGCTGTCGCGCCCCACGCCTTCCACGCGCACGGGACCGCCGCCGATGGCGCCGGCCGCCAGGAAATACGACGCCGACGAAGCGTCGCCTTCCACGTGGATCGTGCCCGGGCTTTGATACTGCTGGCCTGGCTGCACGGTGAACGACTGCCAGCCGTCATGCTCGACCGTCACGCCGAAGCGGCGCATCAGGTTCAGGGTAATTTCAATGTACGGCTTCGAAATCAACTCGCCCGTCACATCGATGGTCACCGCATGGTCGCGCGCCATCAGCGGCGCCACCATCAAGAGGGCCGTCAAAAACTGGCTCGACACGTTGCCACGCACGGCGATGCGCTGCGCGTGAATGTGGCCACGGCGGATGCGCAGCGGCGGGAAGCCCTGCTCGCCCGTGTATTCGATCTGCGTGCCGACGGCGTTCAGCGCGTCGACCAGGTCGCCGATGGGGCGCTCGTGCATGCGCGACACGCCGTGCAGCGTGTAGTCGCCGCCGATGACGGCCAGCGCCGCCGTCAGCGGGCGGATCGCCGTGCCGGCGTTGCCCATGAACAGGTCCGCCGCGTGGTGCGGGAAGACGCCGCCGCAGCCTTCCACGTGATGCACCTGGTGAGCAGTAGCCGGATCGCCCGTCAATTCATCCTGCGTCCATTTCACGCCCAGCGACGTCAACGCCGTGAGCATGACGAAGGTGTCGTCGGAGGCGAGCAAGTCGACGATTTTCGTTGTGCCCCTGGCCAGCGCGGCGAGCAGCAGCACGCGGTTCGAAATGCTTTTCGAGCCGGGTAAACGCACCGTGCCTTCGGCATGCATCACCGGCTGCAAATCGATATGGTGAGGGTAGTGCTTGGTCTGGGTCATGCTGGAATCCTTGAGTATTTATCGTGTGGGCGCGGCAGGTATTTCCGCCGTTTCAATCGCCTCGATCCATTGTTGCCGCGCGTGCTGGGCGTTCGCATACACGCCTTCGATGGCGGCGCCGTCGTTCGCGGCCAGGTGGGCGCGCAAGGTCGTCAACTGCGCCAGGTAGGCGTCCAGTTCGTGCAGCAGCGCCGGCTGGTTGGCCAGGCTGATGTCGCGCCACATTTCCGGCGATGAGCCGGCGATGCGCGTAAAGTCGCGAAAGCCGCTGGCCGCGTATTGAAACAGCAGGCCCGCGTGCGGCTTGTTGGCGATGTCGTCGACCAGCGCAAAGGCCAGCAAATGCGGCAGATGGCTGACGGCGGCAAACACCTTGTCATGCTCTTCGGGCGTCAAGGTATGCAGGATGGCGCCGCAGGCGCGCCACGCGGCCGCCACCCGTTCCACGTCAGCGGCGGCATTTTCCGCCAGCGGCGTGAGCACCACTTTCTTGCCTTGATACAGATCGATGATGGCCGCGTCAGGCCCGTTCGTCTCGCGTCCCGCGATCGGGTGGCCGGGCACGAATTGCCCGACTTTTCCACCGAGCGCCGCGCGCGCGGCCGCCACCACGTCGCTTTTCGTGCTGCCCGCGTCGGTGACGATGGTAGCAGGTTGCAGATGCGGCGCGATGGATGCCAGAATGGCACCCGTCTGCGCCACAGGCGCGGCGACCAGCACCAGGTCGGCGCCAAGCAAGGCATCAGCCATGTCGCCGCCGATTTCGTCGATGATGCCCAGTTCGAGCGCGCGCGCCAGCGAGGCCGGCGAGCGGCCCATGCCGACCACGGTGGCGACCGCGCCCGCGTGCTTCAAGGCGCGCGCGAACGAGCCGCCGATCAGGCCTACGCCGAAGATGACGACTTTTTTCAGTGCAGGCGTCGTCATATCGTCAGGCCAGCGCTTTCGTCAGCGCGGCGATGAAAATGGCGTTTTCCTGCGGCAGGCCGATGGAAATGCGCAGCCATTGCGGCAAGCCGTAGCTGCCCACGGGGCGCACGATCACGCCCTGCTGGAGCAGCGCCAGGTTCACGCGCGCGCCCGCTTCGTCATCGTCGCCCACTTTCACCAGCACGAAATTGCCGTGCGACGGCACGAATTCCAGGCCCAGTTGCGTGAATGCCTCGATGAACTGCTGGTAGCCGGCCGCGTTGTTGCGCGCGCTCTGCTCGAGGAAGGCCTTGTCGTTCAGGGCGGCAATCGCGGCCGCCTGCGCCAGCGAGTTGACATTGAACGGCTGGCGGATGCGGTTCATCAGGTCCGTCAGCACCGGCTGGGCGATGGCGAAGCCGATGCGCAGGCCGGCCAGGCCATAGGCCTTCGACAGGGTGCGCGACACCACCAGGTTCGGATACTGGCGCACCCACGCCGTCGATTCGTACTGCTCGTCGGCCGAGAGGAATTCGTTGTAGGCTTCATCCAGCACCACCACCACGTGCTGCGGCACTTTTTGCAGGAACGCTTCGAGCTGCGCGGCCGTCAGGAAAGTGCCGGTCGGGTTGTTCGGGTTGGCGATGAAGATCAAGCGCGTGTCGTCGGCAATCGCCGCCGCCATCGCGTCCAGGTCATGGCCGTAGGCTTGCGCCGGCACGACGAGGTGGCGCGCGCCCAGGCCTTGTGTGGCCAGCGCGTACACGGCAAACGAGTACTGCGAGTACACCACGGACTGGCCATGCTCGACAAACGCGTGCGCGGCGATTTCCAGGATGTCGTTGCTGCCGTTGCCCAGGGTGATCCAGTCGGCCGGCACGTCATAGCGCTTCGACAGCACGGCTTTCAAGTCGAAGCCGTTGGCGTCCGGATAGCGGCCCAGGTCATCGATGGCGGCGATCATCGCCTGCTTGGCCGATTCCGGCATGCCGTACGGGTTTTCATTCGACGCCAGCTTGACGATGGCTGCCTCGTCGAGGCCGAATTCGCGCGCGACTTCGGCGATCGGTTTGCCGCTCTGGTAAGGGGCGATGGCGCGGACATATTCTGGACCGATATTTTTAGACATGGTGTTCTTTAAAAGTTGGTGAATGATTGATGAACCCCCAAAGCAATGACTGGGGTCGGTCCCTTCGGGATCGGAATTCGTCCCATTGAGACGAATTCCCCCAGCGGGTCCGACCCAGGCCTTTACCGGGTTACAGACTGACCGGATACGACCCCAGCACCTTGAAAAACGCCGCATTGCTCTGCAGCTCGGCCAGCGCCTGGGCGACGGCAGCGTCGTGCACATGGCCTTCCACGTCGACATAGAAATAATACTCCCAGCTGCCCATGCGCGCCGGGCGCGACTCGAAGCGCGTCATCGACACGCCGTGTTTCGCCAGGGGCGCGAGCAATTGGTACACGGCGCCAGCCTTGTTCGGCACGGCCAGCACCAGCGAGGTCTGGTCCTTGCCCGACGGCGCCGTCTGCAAGGTGCCCACGACGGCGAAGCGCGTGCGGTTGTGCGGGTCGTCCTGGATATGGCCCTTGACCACGCCCAGCTTGTACTGAGCGCCCGCCAGTTCGCTGGCAATCGCTGCAACAGTACCATCTTCGCCGGCCATGCGCGCCGCTTCCGCGTTCGAGGCCACGGCATGGCGCGCGATGTGCGGGTAATTCTGGTTCAGCCACACCTGGCACTGCGCCAGCGCCTGCGAATGGGCGCAGATGGCCGTGACGCCATCCATGTTGCCGCTCTTCGTCATCAGGCTGTGGTGCACGGCAATGGCGACTTCACCGCTGATAATGAGGCTGGTCTGCAGCATCATGTCCAGGGTGCGGTTGACGGCGCCTTCCGAGGAATTCTCGATCGGCACCACGCCGAAGTCGGCCGTCCCCGCCTCCGCGGAGCGGAACACTTCATCGATGGACGCGCACGGCAAGCCTTCGACGGCGCTGCCGAACTGCTGGTACACGGCCTGCTCGCTGAAGGTGCCGGCCGGGCCAAGGTAGGCCACGGTGACGCGCTTTTCCAGCGAGCGGCAGGATGACATGATTTCGCGGAAGATGGTCTGCACTTCGCGGTCGCCCATGGGGCCGGGATTGCGCTCGGCCACGCCGCGCAGCACTTGCGCCTCGCGCTCGGGGCGGAACACGGGTGCCTGCGTCTCGGCCTTCACGTGGCCCACTTGCTGGGCGATTTGCGCGCGGCGGTTCAGCAGTTCGAGGATTTGCGCGTCGATCGCATCGATCTGTTCGCGCAGCGGTTTCAATTTATCGGTCATGGTGGTTTGTTTCGTCAGCTGTACTTCAATCATGGCCGCGCGGCCTGCGCCGGCGGCGGGCCGGCGCGGTCGTCTAGGCGACTCAGCGTCCGGCAAACTCGTTCAGATAATTCACTAAGGCTTGCACGCCCTCGATCGGCATCGCGTTGTAGATCGATGCACGCATGCCGCCGACGGACTTGTGGCCCTTCAGTTGCAGCAGGCCGCGCTGCTTGGCGCCGGCCAGGAATGCGTCGTTCAGACTTTCGTCGCGCAGATAGAACGGGATGGTCATGCGCGAGCGGTATGCGGGATCGACCCGGTTCTGGTAGAAGTCGTCCGCATCGAGCGCCGCGTACAGCAGCGCCGCTTTGTCAATATTACGCTGTTCCATGGCCGCCACGCCACCCTGGCGTTTGAGCCACTGGAAAACCAGGCCGGCGATATAGATGCCGTAGGTGGGTGGCGTGTTGTACATCGACTCATGCTCGGCCACGATGGTCCAGTCGAAGGCCGACGGGCAGATCGACAGCGCCTTGCCCAGCAAGTCTTCGCGCACGATGACCAGGGTCAGGCCGGCCGGGCCGATATTCTTTTGCGCGCCGCCGAAGATGACGCCGTATTGCGACACGTCGATCACGCGCGACAAAATGTGCGAGGACATGTCGGCCACGATGGTAGTCCCTGCCGGTACGCCTGGCGCCTGCTGGAACTCCACGCCGTCGATGGTTTCATTGGTGCAGATGTGCAGGTAGGCGGCGTCTGGCGTCAGCTGCCACTCGGAGACGGGCGGCACGCCCGTGAAACGCGTGGCCTTGGACGACGCGGCCACGTTGACGTTGGCGTACTTGGCCGCTTCCTGGATCGACTTGCCTGACCACGAGCCCGTGTGCACGAAGTCGACGGTGGCCGGCTGCTGCGCGGCCAGGCCCACCAGGTTCATGGGGATGATGGCGTTCTCGCCCAGGCCACCGCCCTGCAGGAACAGGATCTTGTAGTTCTCGGGCACGGCCAGCAGTTCGCGCAGATCGGCTACTGCCTGCTGGTAGATGGAGATGAATTCGGGACCACGGTGGCTCATTTCCATCACCGACATGCCGCTGCCATGCCAGTCCTGCATTTCCGCGGCCGCTTGCGCCAGCACTTCCTTGGGCAGGACGGCGGGGCCGGCTGAAAAATTGTAGATATGGGTCACGATACGGTCCTTAGTAAAATGAAATTATTGGGGCGGCTGCGTGGCCGCCCGCATGACTTGCTCGAGCACGGCATTCACGCGGGGAATCAGCACGCGCTGGCTGATGGCCATCGATTCGGCCGACAGTTGCGGCATGGTGGCCAGCATCTTGCGTCCCAGCGGCGTCTTGTAGAAGGCCGTCAGCTGCTCGACTTCCGGCACCGTGTAAAAGCGCGCGTACAAGGGCACCATTTCGGCGCTCAGCTCATCGATCAGGGTCGGGTCGGCCAGCACCTGCGTCAGGGTGGCGATGGCGACGGGGATTTCCTCCTCGGCGCTGGCCAGCGCGCGCGCCTTGCGCTGCTCGTCCAGGTTCGGGTTGCTGTTGATTTGCTGCTGCGCCGACTGGCGGATCATGGCGGGCACCGATTGCAGCATCTGGTCGAAGATGCTGCGCGTCAGCTGCGGGAACTGCATCGCGTCGAGCATGCGCCGCACGGCCACTTTCATGGCGGGGCTGGGCGCGGCCTGGCGAGCGGGCGTGGCTTGCGTGCTCTGAGCCAGGGCCGGCAGGGTCGCAAGGAAAGCCAGCGAAAACGCGGCGAAGAAGGTGGCGACGATTTTTCTCATGGCATGCGGGACTTTACAAAAGCGGGGAACAATCTGGGGTACGCAGGCTGGCGCCGCAAGTGGCGCACCCATAGCAATTGGGGCTCCCGAAAGAGCCCCAATCATCTTACTCCGGCTGGGCCGGATCGACAGGATCAACGGGATCGGCTGGTTCAGCCGCTGCCGGCGCGGCCGCGGCCTCCAGGCCCGCCTCCGTCGTCAGCTCGACTTCGTCGATATCCGTTTCCACCACGCGCTGCAGGCCGGACAGCTTGGTGCCGTCTTCCACGGCGATCAGGGTCACGCCCTGCGTCGCGCGGCCCATTTCGCGGATTTCCGACACGCGGGTGCGAATCAGCACGCCACCGGTGGTGATCAGCATGATTTCATCGCTGGTATCGACCAGGGTCGCGGCAACCACTTTACCGTTGCGCTCGCTGGTCTGGATGGCGATCATGCCTTTCGTACCACGGCCATGGCGCGTGTACTCGGTGATCGGCGTGCGCTTGCCGTAACCGTTTTCGGTTGCCGTCAGCACCGACTGCTGCTCGTTCTCGGCCACCAGCAGGGCGATCACGTGCTGGCCTTCTTCCAGGTTCATGCCGCGCACGCCGCGCGCCGTACGGCCCATCGGACGCACATCGTTTTCGTCGAAGCGCACTGCCTTGCCCGAATCGGAGAACAGCATCACGTCGTGCTGGCCATCGGTCAGCGCGGCGCCGATCAGGAAGTCGCCGTCGTCCAGGTCGACCGCGATGATGCCGGCCTTGCGTGGATTGCTGAAGTCCTTCAGCGGCGTCTTTTTCACGGTACCGAGGCTGGTCGACATGAACACGTAATGGTCTTCCGGGAACGTGCGGTTCTCGCCCGACAGCGGCAGGATCACGGTGATCTTTTCGTTGTCCTGCAGCGGGAACATGTTGACGATCGGCTTGCCGCGCGAATTGCGCGAGCCTTGCGGCACTTCCCACACCTTCAGCCAGTACATGCGGCCACGATCCGAGAAGCACAGGATGTAGTCGTGCGTATTGGCGATGAACAGCTGGTCGATCCAGTCTTCCTCTTTGGTCGCCATGGCCTGCTTGCCGCGTCCGCCGCGCTTCTGCGCGCGGTATTCGGAAATCGGCTGCGCCTTCATGTAACCGGTGTGCGACAGGGTCACGACCATGTCTTGCGGCGTGATCAGGTCTTCCGTTTCCAGGTCGGTCGCATTGAGTTCGATCTGCGAGCGGCGCACGTCCTTGTTGCCGGCGCCGTATTCGTTTTTCGCCGCCGTCATTTCATCGGTGATGATGACGGTGACGCGTTCCGGCTTGGCCAGGATGTCGAGCAAGTCGGCGATATGTTCCATCACGTCCTTGTACTCGTTGACGATCTTGTCCTGCTCCAGACCGGTCAGGCGCTGCAGGCGCATTTGCAGAATTTCCTGCGCCTGGTCGTCCGACAGCTTGTACAGGCCATCCATCTGCATGCCATAGTGCTTCGGCAGGTTTTCCGGACGGTAGGCATCGATGCCGCCTGGCGTCGTGCCGTCGCCCGTGCGGGCCAGCATTTCGCGCACGACGGACGAATCCCAGGCCTTGGCCATCAGCTCGACCTTGGCGATCGGCGGCGTCGGCGCGGCCTTGATGATGGCGATGAAGTCATCGATATTGGCCAGCGCGACAGCCAGGCCTTCGAGCACGTGGCCCCGTTCGCGCGCCTTGCGCAGTTCGAACACGGTGCGGCGCGTGACCACTTCGCGGCGGTGCGACAGGAAGCATTGCAGCATCTGCTTGAGGTTCAGCAGCTTCGGCTGGCCATCGACCAGGGCCACCATGTTCATGCCGAAGGTGTCTTGCAACTGGGTCTGCTTGTACAGGTTGTTCAGCACCACTTCCGGCACTTCGCCCCGTTTCAGCTCGATCACCACGCGCATGCCCGACTTGTCGGATTCGTCGCGGATGTCGGAAATGCCGTCGAGCTTCTTGTCGCGCACGTTTTCGGCGATGCGTTCCAGCAAGGATTTCTTGTTGACCTGGAATGGCAGCTCGTCGACGATGATGGCGATGCGGCCGCCATCCTTGCCGTATTCTTCGAAGTGGGTCTTGGCGCGCATGACCACGCGGCCGCGGCCCGTGCGGTAGCCGTCGCGCACGCCCGACACGCCATAGATGATGCCGGCGGTAGGGAAATCGGGGGCGGGAATGATCTCGATCAATTCATCGATCGTGCATTCCGGGTTGCGCAGCACGTGCAGCGCGCCGTCGATGACTTCGGTGATGTTGTGTGGCGGAATGTTCGTCGCCATGCCGACCGCGATACCGGACGAGCCATTGATCAGCAGGTTCGGGATACGCGTCGGCAAGACCGTCGGCTCCTTTTCCTTGCCATCGTAGTTGGGCTGGAAGTCGACGGTGTCCTTGTCGATATCGGCCAGCAGTTCGCCGGCGATCTTGTCCAGGCGGCACTCGGTGTAACGCATCGCCGCGGCGCCATCGCCGTCGACGGAACCGAAGTTACCCTGGCCATCGACGAGCATGTAGCGCAGCGAAAAATCTTGCGCCATACGCACCAGTGTGTCGTAGATCGAGGCATCGCCGTGGGGATGGTATTTACCCATGGTTTCGCCGACCACGCGGGCGCACTTGACGTAAGGGCGGTTCCACACGTTATTCATTTCATGCATCGCGAACAAGACGCGGCGGTGCACTGGCTTCAAGCCATCACGCGCATCGGGCAAGGCGCGACCGACGATCACGCTCATGGCGTAATCGAGGTAGCTCTTGCGCATCTCTTCTTCGAGGGAAATAGGAATTGTTTCTTTTGCGAATTGATCCATTGGCGGTTCGACTGATCTCAGGCTGTGGTTAACTTATCTGTTACGCAATGTATGACGCAATACTGCATATCCTGGGTGGCTGTCGTCGTGGACGCCGCACCGCGCGCTGCTGGCGCGGCCCGGCTTCCATGTCGCAGAGTGCCCGGGCAAATCGGCGGGCTGGCGGCACAACCAGTACGCGTACCGCAGGGGTACTTCCTGGCCATGCAGTGCCGCCGTGGGCATTTGCTCGACACTCTTAACAGTCAAGCACACGATTTTAGCATGCGCGCCCAGCTACCTGTACAAATTGGCCATGCCGACAATATTGTCAGATTGCACCAGGGGCGTGCACGCCGGCCTGCCGATAATGCACAATGGCAATAGCAGTTCAAGACGCCTGCCCTTCAAAGTGGCAAAAAAAGCGATCAATTGTTACAGATGCGTTACAAATAAGCATTTTCGTTGCGCAAAAACAACGCGCGGTCTAAAATCGGGCAAGCTTTGATTTAACCACGGTCGTGTGCCCCTGATGCGTGTGGCAAAATGACTGGGAAGTTAATTGCTAGTTTCGCAATCTGAAACGAGCGCATATGGTCTACATGATAAAATCTTGGCACGTAGCACCAGTAGCGCAGTGTTGTTCTGCGGATATCACCCCCCGAAAGGAAAAAAGAATGAATAAATTTGTAACGCTGTTTTTCGCTGCATCCGCAGTGATTGCTGGCTCGGCTTCGGCCCAAACCCCAACCTCCCCACCATTCGCGCCAGTTACCACTGACATCAAAGCACCAAGCCCAAAAAGCGCTTACGTGCAAGATGCCCGCGGCGTGATCGTGCGCGATCCATTCGGTCTGTGCTGGCGCACCGGCTACTGGACACCTGCTGACGCGGTGCCAGGTTGCGACGTGCCACTGTGCGTAGAGCCAGAAACCCTGCAAGACGGCAAATGCGTGGCTCCGCCAGCGCCAGTCGTACCAGCACCGGCACCAGTCGTTGTCGTACCAGTACCAGTCGTCGTTGCTCCTACCTCGGAAAAAGTCAGCTTCGCTGCTGATGCATTCTTCGATTTCGACAAAGCTACGCTGAAGCCAGAAGGCAAAGCCAAGCTGGACGAGCTGTCCGCACAACTGGGCGGCATCAACCTGGAAGTCATCATCGCTGTGGGTCACACCGACTCCGTCGGCACCGATGCTTACAACCAAAAACTGTCGGTACGTCGTGCTGATGCTGTCAAAGCCTACCTGGTCACCAAAGGCGTTGAAAGCAACCGCGTGTACACCGAAGGCAAAGGCGAGAAACAACCTGTTGCTGATAACAAAACTGCCGAAGGCCGTGCGAAAAACCGTCGCGTGGAAATCGAAGTTGTTGGTACCCGCAACAAGTAATAGCTGAGCCCTTGGCTTGCTGCAAGTCATCGCGCAAGTCAAGGACAGCATGAAAAACCCCGCCAAGGCGGGGTTTTTTTTCGTCCGTGGCTGCCCGATTGTAAAATTGCCGCTATTATTCGACCTATGAACGCCGACCCTCTCGAAATCCAAAAATTCAGTGAGCTGGCCCACCGCTGGTGGGACCCCACTTCCGAGTTTCGTCCCTTGCACGAAATCAACCCCCTGCGCCTGGAATGGATCAACGCGAAAGTGCCGCTGGCCGGCAAGCGCGTGATCGACATCGGCTGCGGCGGCGGCATCCTGGCCGAATCGATGGCCCGCAAGGGCGCCGACGTGACCGGCATCGACCTGTCCGACAAGGCCCTGAAAGTGGCCGACCTGCACAGCCTGGAATCGGGCGCCAAGGTACGCTACAAGCTGATCGCCGCCGAAGCCATGGCCGAGGAAGAGCCGGGCCAGTACGACGTCGTGACCTGCATGGAAATGCTCGAGCACGTGCCGGACCCCGCCGCCATCGTCAAGGCTTGCGCCACGCTGGTGAAACCGGGCGGCCACGTCTTCCTGTCGACCCTGAACCGCAACCCGAAAGCGTATCTGTTCGCCATCCTGGGCGCCGAGTACCTGCTGCGCCTGCTGCCGAAAGGCACGCACGACTATGACAAATTCATCACCCCGTCCGAACTGTCGCAATACCTGCGCAGCGCCGGCCTGGACGTCAACAGCATGCGCGGCATGGGCTACAATCCGCTGACCAAGATTTACTCACTTAATAGCGATACCAGCGTCAATTATCTGGTGGCCTGCACCCGGCCGCTGTAACCATCACGCACAATACAAGGCGGCTGCGGCCGCCATTTTTCATTCTTACTTGACACCTTTTGCCCGCCATGATCACAGACCATCTGCCAGCCCCGCGCGCCATCCTGTTCGACCTCGACGGCACCCTGGCCGACACCGCGCCCGACCTGGCGGCGGCCATCAACCTGCTGCGCGCACGCGCCGGCCTGGCGCCGACCCCGTATGACATCCTGCGCCCCACCGCCTCGGCCGGCGCGCGCGGCATGATAGGCGCCTCCTATGGCATAGGCCCGGGTGAAAGCGGCTACGAAGCCCTGAAAGACGGTTTCCTGAACAATTACGAAGCAGCCCTGGCCGTGGAAAGCCGTTTATTTGACGGCATCCCCGCCCTGCTCGACGGCTTGCAAGCCTTGGGCCTGGCCTGGGGCGTGGTCACCAACAAGGCCGCCCGCTTCACCGACCCGCTGGTGGGCCAGATCGGCCTGGGCGCGGCCGGCTGCGTGATCTCGGGCGACACCATGGCGCACCCGAAACCGCACCCCGCCCCCCTGCTGGAAGCGGCGCGCCGCTTGGCATTGCAGCCAGAAGACTGCTGGTACGTGGGCGACGACCTGCGCGACATCCAGGCCGGCCGCGCCGCCGGCATGCGCACGGTCGCCTGCGCCTGGGGCTACTGCGGCCCCGTCGAGCCACAGCACTGGAAGGCCGACCACCTGCTGGACACGCCGCAGGCCCTGCTCGAGCTGGTGACTGGCGTGGTGAAGGCGGCGCAGGCGCGGCAGCTGGCGGCGTAAATCGGCCTCCACTTGATCTGGCGCGCCAACAAACGAATGCATCATGCAAGAGTGTGAAGATTGCGCTACAATGAAGGTTCTGTGGGGACGACCTGGTTTCGACGTGGGTTGCAAAGCAGCGCAGGGCATACCGAGGGCGGGCTACCTCGTAAATACAACCTGAAAAAACTTAACTGCAAACGATAACTCGTACGCACTGGCAGCTTAATTGCTGTTAGCTCTAGAACACCTCGTCCCTGGGGTGGGCCGTCAAAAGCTCTAGAGTCATTTACAGGGACTCGTCTGATGCTGGGTTACTTAGCGTCCGACTAAATAATAGGTAACTCGCTTGCCCATAACGTGCACATCCGTGCTGGCTGAGTTAAATTAAATGATAGTGCTAAGTATGTAGAACTGTCTGTGGAGTGCTTGCGGACGCGGGTTCGATTCCCGCCGTCTCCACCACTGAATAAATAAAAAGGGCTTCCCCGTTTTGGCGGGGAGGCCCTTTTTATTTATTCCATGCATGCAGAGCGCGGGCAGCGCATCCGCGTCCGGTACGGACGCGGGGGTTTTGCGGGACTTCGGCGAGCGCAGCTCGGCGCCGCAAAACCGGGTTGCGCTTGCAAGCGCAACCCTCTCCGATTCGTCTGACTGGCTCTTGTGCCGCAGGCGGTTTTTCCTAACGACAACTTTAGCGGCTCAGGCTGTATACGAATGCCGGACCTCGCTCTGTGTCAGGGGCCGATGATATAGTGGCGGGAATGTATTCACTGAAGGAAACCAACATGAAAAACGACGCAACCGCTCGCCCGCAAGCAACCCAGGCACCTGCCAGACTCAGCAAAGGGGACTTCGTCACCGCACTGCGCAAGCAGCTGCAAGAAGCAGCAAAGGCCGGCGAAACCAGCGTGGACGTACGCGCTGCGACCCTGCACACCGACGTTGGCGTTTATCCCGCGCGCGGCCACTCGATGCCGACCTGTTGCACGGTAATGTATGAAGAGATGCAGCCGGGTGACGAGATACTGCTGACGCCATCCGGCGGGAAAGGACCTACGCTGCTGGTACGGTATAAATTCCCGCGCTGAAAATCACGGTCTTAAGCTACTGGTGGCGATTCAGAGCGCTAATCTGCTCCGTCCGCTTCCGTCCCCGAAAGCAGCCAGTCAATCCGTATTGACACAGCCAGGGAAGACTCTTGTTGTGGCCATAGACGGAACTCCCCTCGCTCCGCAGGACTTAAAACAGGCCATAGCCGAGCACCAGGTTGACGCCAATAGAATTAGTAAATATGCTACATCTATACATGTAAAAACTTGCACTTTCATGCCCGCTGAAACCATCTACAAGAGTGACCAGACAAGCCACAGCGGCGAAAAATGCAGGACTACAAGCACGGCCAGCGAGCCATATCCAGCAAAGGCACGATGATCAAACCAAGCAAGCAGAAGGGCCACCTGAGCAAACGCGATCTCGACGCATTGGCAAAGAAATCCCAACCATGAAAATTGCGCGCCCGCTTTCCTCCGGTTTCCTCGTGCTGGCTGTGGCCCTCGTCGTCTATGGTCTTTTCGGCTTCTCCCGTTTTGCGTGGTACACCGGCGTCTACTATGACGAGCGCATGATCCTGTTCGACCACGGCGCCTATCCTTTTGCCTGGGGTATCGCGTTGCTGCTGACGGGGCAAATCGCCCGCTTGCACCATCGTCGGCCAGCCATGCTGCTCGCCGCTGGCGCCGCCCTGCTGCTGCTTCTCTGGAAGCGCGCAACGGTACCTGCCGCCATCGCCAATCAGCGACTTTTTCCGGATCCTGCTTTACTGGAGGGACTGATTGTTACCGCTGCCGTGGTCATCGTCCTGGCGCTGATAGACCGCCCCGTCGAGCAGGCCATCCGCAAGGCACTTGCTCGTACCCGGTGCCCCTTGAAGGTCCACCGCCGCCCCCACTACTCGCCACACGCCGCCCCACCAACCGCTCCTCCGATACTCAACCCCGTCGACAAATCAAAGCCAAAATCGCAGTAGTGGCCATCCTTTGGCCGATATCGGCACAGCAGCATGTCACGATGGCGAATGCGTATTTGCGCATCGGGACAGCCATTGGGCAAATCCGGCCTCATGGCGTCGAACATGTCTCTGGCAGCGGCTCCCGTCAATCGAAACGCGACTTTGGTATCGCCCGCAACCGGGGCGACGGCTTCGTCAAGATATCCGCCATAGATCGCGTACGAAGCTGAAAAATTCCTCTCTGCAAACGCCCATACGGCCCGAGCCTGGTGCGCCAACAGCAGGCACAGTAGCGTGACGCCTAGCAGGCTGGCGCGCCTCAGCATACGGAGCCGCCAATGCTGCGCCCCGTCAGCAAATCAAAGCCGAAGTCGCAATGATGGCCATCACGGGGATGGTAGGAGCAGCTCACTTCCGCCCGCTGGCGCAATCGATATTCGCCATCCACGCCGCACGCGTTGCGCAAGTCGGGCCCCATCGCATCAAATAGCTGTTTCGCCGCCTTGCCGTCGATCCAGAACGCGATGCGCTTGTCTTTCCTGGTTGGCGGCTGCGGATCGCTCAGGCTTCCGCCATAAATCGCATAGCGGCCTTTGAATGACTGGTAAGAAAATAACCATTTGGGAGCGGATTGGGCCATGGCCGTAGCCAAAACAAGAAGAAGAAAAACAACGAGAAGGCGTTTCATATCATCTGCCTTGCTACTTGATCGTGACATGGAAATGGTCGTCGTGCCGTATGAGGGGTCTTACCCGGGGAATAGTGGGATCATTAAAAAAAATAACGTGGACAAAGCTGAATTCAAAAAATATGCGGATTAACCGGGCCGTGGCATCGCGGTCGTACTGAGAGTCAAACCTTGTTACAGGGCTATTCATTTTGTCTTTGCGAAGCAATCGGACGTCGACGTCTTTTCCGCTTCGATGACTTTTATGTTCACTGTAGGGAACACCATCAGCCAGGCTGATATTTCCGAAACCAATTTTCCGGCTATCGATACCTTGCCATTGATGCTCAACCAAAAACAGGAGCGAAAGCAGTTTGGGATGCGCATATTGGCCGGCGCCATTCGGCGGCGTCCCGTAGGTGTAATATCCCGCGCCTTCAGGTCGTTGCGGAAGATTGAAATAGCCGCGTCCATCCTTTGGCTGCAATTCCAGCATGCGTACTCCTGAATGCAAAATCCCGGACTCAGCTCAAACCAATGGCACGATGCCCCCGTGGCAGGACTCCTTGCACGCTCGCAAAGAAATCTGTGCGCTCGACAATTCTTACCGCTATGCATTTTCTGAGCATTGCGAAGGATCAAAGGTCCGTACGTTGGTGGACTTGTTGCCAGTTGAAGCGATGGCGTTGCGCCATTTCGAAGTTAAAAAACATCACCCCTTAAATATTCCATCGCCCGCCGATACTTCTCCACCCGCTCCAGATCCTTCTGCGTCGGCGCCCCTATCCTCGACAAATCGCTGTTCTCAGCCAGATCAGCCAGCTTGACGGCCTTGCCGACCGGGTCCTGGGCCGCGCGGGTGATGAATGCTTCGTACGACTCGCCCTCGACCTTGGTCACGGCGCGCACGCCGTCGATGACTTCCCGGGAAAATCCTTCGCGCACCAGGTCATCGAGGGTGATTTTTCCGTCGCTGTCTTCCACCACGTCATGCAGCACGGCGACAATCTGCTGGGCGCCAGGGGCGACGCGCAGCATGACGCGCAAGGGGTGCAGTATGTAGGGCGCACCGCCCTTGTCCGTCTGGCCGGCATGGGTGGCGGCGGCGATTTCAATCGCGCGCTCCAGGGTGGCGCGTCTTGCGTGTTCAGTCATCTTCACTCCACTTTGATTGGTGACCCCGTTGCGCGCCAGCCGCGGCGCTGCAAGTGGCACACGCTCGTGCACAGCAAGGCTGGCAACAATAAATTGAGGACCGGTATGAGCATCAGCAAACACAACAGCAGGCCCAGGGCAAAGATCACCGGACGCTGCTCGCGGCGCAACGCCGTTTCTTGTTCGACGCTGAGCACCTCCGCGGCCGCCGTGCCGTAGATCATTTGCACATTCCAGGCCAGCAAGTACGAGATCAGCACGCACATCGCCCATACGGGTATCAGCAGGGAAAGCAGCAGCAACAGGCGCCGCCGCCAGGCGGGGCGCACGGCGGAGGCATCCAGGCCGGCCGGCGCTTGCCACGCAACATAGCGGCGCGCCGCCACGGCCTTGGCGCGCTCCAGCAACAACCAGCGCAGCGGCAAGCGCGCCGTGCCGATGGCGCCGACGATAAAGACCATCACATAGAAAAAAGCAGCCAGCGCCAGCAGCGCCAGGGCGATCTGGCCGATCGACAGCAGGGCTTTGGCGGCGCTGCCCAGGCCGCCGGCGATATTACCCATCTGCGAGAGCGTGGCCGGTCCGTTGGCGAGTGTCCCGACGCCATCCATCACGCCCAGGCCCAGCAAGCCGGCGACGGACACCAGCGCCAGCATGGCGCTCAGCTCGACAAAAAAACGGCCGAAACAGCTATACAGTCCCAGCCACAGCACCACGACCGCCATGCACCACAGGGCGGAGCGCCACCACAAGCCCGCATGACGCGCATCGCGCAGTCCCAGGCCGATGCACGTGAAAGCTTCCCGCCAGGCCAGCAGCCAGGTTTGCAATATGTGTGTCACGCTCAAGCGTACTCCGCAATGAAGGGGCGGATACGTCGATCCGTAGTTTGCCGATTGTACATGGACGAGGCTGGCATACGCGCCACTCAGGACGCAGCACAAAGCTGACGGCGACCCTCAGCATTCAGAACTTGCTATCGAAACGCAAAAACAGTCGCAGCCTGCTCGGCAGGCTCGCAAGCAGACTCATAGCAGACCTGGTTTCTGCCGGATGCCTTGGCCTTGTACAAGGCTTTATCAGCGAACTCAATCAGTTCCACTGCCTGGTTTTCCAGATGCACTGGCATAAACGCCGCCACGCCGACGCTGGCCGTCACCACGCCAAGAGGATTGCCCCGATGCTCGATTCCCAGCGACTGCACGGCATGGCGAACACCTTCCGCCACCGCCAATGCGCCCGCCAGATCCGTACCGGGCAATAAAATGACCAATTCCTCGCCACCATAGCGCGCAGCAAGGTCGCCCGGTCTGCGCATGCTATAGGCCACCACACTGCCAATTTTTCTCAAGCACTCGTCACCGGCCACATGGCCATAGATATCGTTGTATTGCTTGAAGAAGTCGACATCGATCAAGACCAGTCCCAGAGCGCTTTTTTCACGCTGTCCACGGCTGAACTCGGCAAGCAGCGACTGATCGAAATGGCGCCGGTTCGCCAGCCCCGTCAATCCATCCTGGTTGGCAAGGCGGGCCAGGGTTTCATTGATCAATTCCAGCTCATTCCGCGCCGCGACCAGCCCCGCCTCGCTCTTGACCCGCAAATCGATTTGCCGCACCACGCGGTAGCCGATGAAGGCAATCAGCAACACCAATACCCCACCAACTGCATTTTGCAAGACCGCGTCAAGGCGCCACTCGGCCAACACCTCATCCTGTGACAATGCGGCAGAAACCACCAGCGGGTATTCCTCGATTCTGCGGTAGCTATTGATACGCGTCACGCCATCGACGCGCGACCGGATCACGGCCGTGCCAACCGGACTTTTGGGTAAATAATCATGAAACACCGGGAACTGCGAAATATCGCGTCCCAGCAAGCTCTCATCGAACGGCCGCCGCAACAAAAGAATGCCCGCTCCATTCGCAATGAAAATAGCCCCCTTTTCACCTATCGCAAAACGTTCGTAAAACAGCCTGAAATAATTCATGTCGATGGTCGCCAGCGCCACGCCGCCGAAACTGCCGTCAGGCATATTGATCCGCCGCGATACCGTGACGATCCAGTCCCCGGTCGATTTGCTGCGCACGGGCGGGCCGACATAAGGCCCCCGGTCATCATGTGTTCGATGATATTTGAAATAATCTCGATCGGAATTATTCAGATTGCTCAACAGCGTTTTTTGTGAGTTCACGAGCCAGCTGCCATCCTTGGCATAGATGAAGATGCCGTGCAGCTGCGGCAGCTCGCCTACGCGGGTAACCAGCAATTTATGGATACGGGTCAGTTCAAGATCGGAAATACCGTCTGCCTCCACCCGTTCCACCAGTCCGACCAGCACCGTATCGGCCTCCTTGATGGTGTCATACGCATGCTGCGCGACGGATTGCGCCAGATTGGCGCTTTCACGCGCCGCTTCATTGAGCTGCACTTCGCGTGCGCGCAAGGTCATCCATAGCTGGAGCGCCAGCAGCGACAGGCACACCAGCACGACAAATGAAATGGCCTGCGGCAACAAGGAAAAAACCCGGAAACCCGCTCCCGGCAGTCGTGGCGGCAGGCTGCGTGACCTGGTCATGGATACACTCCCGGTTTGATATCTAGTGAAGTGTGCACGAAATCGGCAGCAACATACTCACACATCGTCACAAAAGATATAAAAAAGCTACCGCGACACTTGCCGGGCAAGGTGTTCTTTCCGCCATGGCGGCGGTAAATCCTGTTCCAGCCCGCAATTGTTTGCGATACCGCAATTCCAGCTGGAACGGACTGCGAAACAATGCCAGTCCCCCCCACCGTTGCGCCTGCGGAGTCGAGCATGCTTGAAGTTCAGCCCAAGGACAAGCGCGGGTTTTTCATCCTGCCGCAGGTTCCGGACCATCACTTTCATCTGGAACTGAGAGCTTGACATGAAAAAGCAGTGGGCTCTGGCGTGGGGCGCCTTCACCCTGTTTTCACTGGCTTATGCGGCTAGCGACAGCGACTGGGGCGAATACAAACCGTTCAAGGGTTCTTATCTGATGTATTCAAATACCTTGGGCGAGCAACAGCCGCCCACATCGCATGAACGCAAGATTTCTTTCATGGTCACGGGGAGCGTGGCCAAGGACATGTTTGACTCCATGGCTCCGGATTCGAAAGAGCGCTGCAGTTTGGAGAAAGGTTATCGGCAGCGCGACAAGGAAAAAGTTTCCTGTGTTCGGGATCATGACGGCTATAGGTGCTACTTCGGCTTTAACTTGCGCAGCGGCAAAAGCATAGCTGAATCGATTTGCTAGCTAGCGGGCAGCCTGGAGTGACCTGGGCCTTAGCCCAGCCTGCAACAATCGCTACCTACTCCTCAATCCCTGCAAGCAAGCTCCGCAGACGGGCGTTCTCCGCCCTGGCCTCCGCAAGCAATATATCCCAATCATCGGGCGGGTGCCCGCCCTCCAGCATCTTGCGGAACACCCGGCAAGCGTCATCGCTGCTCTCATAGGCACGCTTGCTGTCGTCGTCATTAACCCATGCAAACACGAGTACCTTGGCAGCTGCGTGATAGCGGAAGAATAATCTGTATTGCTGGAAAAACTTGGCCCGGAACCAGTGTTTATGCGCATTACCGAGAGTACCGCCTTGCCGATACTCGGGGCGCGTGGGATCTTGTGGAATGACATCGAACGCCAACTTGGCGATAGCGGCCAGCCGCTTGCTGGCGTTCTTCTTCACGTAGCCGACCGGATCCTTCTGCTTGAGCGACTCGACCTGCAGAACCAGCGCCTCAATCTGCGCAAGGAATAGAGGATGGACAAATACTGTCCATCCATGAATGACCAGCGGCGCCGTCTTGTCCGTGCTCATTCATCGTCCGCCGGCAAGGCAACATCGAGCTCGACTTCGACATCACCTACCAGCGATCGCAGGCGCTGGACGAAGGCAGCATCCACAGCCATCAGACGTTCCGGATGGCTGACGAGGTCGCGTGCCAGGAAGCCCAGGAACTGCCCCAGCACCGGGTCGTTGCCTGCAGAAGCGTCGGCGCGCGTCATGACCACTTCGCCATTCGGGCGAACGGCGTAGTGGATCTTGTCCCGCTTGCCCAACCGCAAGGCGCGACGCACGGTTTCCGGCACAGTGGTCTGGTAGCGGTCGGTCAGCGTGGATTCGATGTCGTGGTTAGCGGACATGATGCTCTCCGGTTAAAAGGGATGCCCACATGGTAATGCGGATGCATTACCATGTCAATGCCCTTACCTGCTCTTGAATTGCTGGGTCATACGTAGATGACACCCAAAGCAGACCCCAATCCCCCTCCCTCACCGCAACAGCGTACACTGGCTCCTCTTCCATCACCGCATTGGTCTACCGTGAAACTATCGCGCTTTATTACCGGCCATCTGGAGCCGATCCTGGAAGAGTGGGAACTCTTCGCCAGGTCGCTTCCCATTCCTGGCAACGCCATCTCGAAAGCCGAATTACGCGATCATGCGAAGCAGATGCTGCAAACCATCGTGCGCGACATGGATGTGATCGAGAACGCGACGCAGCGGAAAAAGAAATCGATCACGGGCGTGTCGGAAATAGCGGGCAAGGAAACGGCAGCGGCCACGCATGGCTCGCTGCGCCAGCAGATTGGATTTACGCTGCCGCAATTGACGGCCGAATTTCGCGCGATGCGGGCCAGCGTGCTGCGCCTGTGGATGGCACAGGTGTCGGTGACGACGAAAACGGCGACGCAAGATATCTTGCGCTTCAATGAAGCGATCGACCAGGCGCTGCAGGAATCGACCATACGCTACTCGCAGCAGAGCGACCGCACCCGCAACACCTTTCTCGCCATCCTCAGCCACGATCTGCGCAGTCCGCTGAGCACGATGACGATGGCCGGTGCGTTGCTGAGCAGGCCGAGTGCAAGCTCGTCTTCCACGGTGCAGATCGGGGCACGGGTTGCCCGCAGCGCGGCCACCATGACAACCATGGTCAACGATCTGCTGGAATTTGCCAGGACGCAACTAGGGGGACGCATGCCCATTTCGCCCAGCCTGGGCGACCTGGGGGAAATCTGCAAGACAGCCGTCGAGGATGCCTCGGCCGCTCATCCGCAGTGCAAGTTTGAACTGAGCACCACGGGCGAGATGATCGGCGACTTCGATGCGGCCCGCCTGGCCCAGCTGTTTTCCAATTTGCTCAACAATGCTGCGCAATATCGCAGCGACGACCAGCCGGTGAGCATCACGGCCTGCGGCGACGCCGATACAGTCGTGGTGCAAGTGAAGAATTTCGGCCGCCAGATCCCGGAGGCTTCGCTGAAGAGCATTTTCGATCCCCTGGTACAGCTGGCCATTTCCGACGATCACAAAGCGCCCAACGCCACCAGTATCGGCCTGGGCCTGTTTATCGCGCGTGAAATCGCCAGCGCGCACGGCGGCACCATCGGCGCCGAGTCGAGCCTGGAATCGGGCACGGTATTTACCGTGTGCCTGCCCAGGGTGTGGCGCAACGAGGGAGCGAACGGCTAACCGCCCGCCCTCGCCTGCCGGGGCGGGTTCGCCCTACCTGCGGCTGAGTGGCACATACTCGCCCGGCAAGCTGGCCGCTTCCAGCGCATCGGCAAAGGCCAGCAGGAACTTCGCCGGGCCATGTTCCGACACCAGCAGGGAGGCGCCCTTGTGGCGCAGCAGTTTCAGCACTTCCTGCTGGTGCGCCTGGTATTCGCTGGAGTGACCATAAAACGTTTGATACATCTCCAGCGTTTCCATGGCTTTCGCGGCCAGGATGAATTCGGCTTTGTCCATCATATCTCCTCTTGATCAGCTGGGAAACCCAGAAGACGCATCATCCGTCCCCTTGGGTACAGCCATCACCGTCGGCATGGCCGCACTTGCATCATACGCCTCAACTCAGCCGTCACCAACCGCATGCGTCTAGGCCCGGTACGGCTCGCCCGACAGGATGCCCTGGTACTGGCTGAGGGCGGCGCCGACCTTCAGCCCGCCGGCGTCGATATCGTAGAAGCGGATATCCTTGCTGTGGCCGCTGCCGCGCACCTTCACCACCGATACCACGCGCTTGAACTGGCCTTCGAGCTCGATGTAGCGCTGCATGACGATGGCGTCGGCCAGGAAGGCGTTGCCGTAGGAGCTGAAGCGCAACATGGTGTACTGGTCTTCCAGCTCGGCCGTCATCAGCACCGACACGCCCATGTCCGTCAAGGCCGCCACCAGGCGGTACAGCGATTCGCGGAAATCCTCGCGGAACATCGAGGCCAGCGCCATTTCAAAACCGGACAGCGAGTCGATCACCACGCGCTTGGCCTTCATGCGCGTGATCATGCTCACCAGGTCATGCAGGATTTCATCCAGCGACAGGTCGAGCGTGCGCGTGTTGATGACGCCGATCTGGCCGGAACTGACGAGCGCATTCAGTTGATGGCTGAGCAGCTGGTTCGGGCTTTTCTCGAAGGCGGCGATCACGCCCGGCTCGCCGCAACGCACGCCTTCCGTCAGGAATTGCGTGGCCAGCACGGTCTTGCCGGAACCGGACGGCCCCACCAGCAGCAGCGAATAGCCGGCCGGCAAGCCGCCGCCCATCATGGCGTCGAGCTCCGGCACGCCCAGCGACAGGCGTTCATTGCCGGAAATGCTGACCTCTTGCATGCCGCTGGCCTTCAGCACGGCGCGGGAAAAGATTTCCACGCCATTGTCATTGATGCGGAAGGTGTGCACGCCCAGGCTTTGCGCCTGGCCGCGCATCTTGACCACCTGGATCTTGCGCACCATGGCATCGCGGTGCACGAGCTGCGACAGCCACAGGATGCCGTCGGCCACCGTGAACACGGCGCTCGATTCGGCCTCGGGCGCCAGGTACTCGCCGATCAGGAAGGTCGTGGCCAGCCAGCTGGTCATTTGCGCGCCCAGCTGCTGCACGAAATTCTGCAGGCCGGCCGCGCCCGTGTCCATGGCCTTGGCCGACTGCACTACCGAGCGGAAGGAATCGACGAAGACCAGGCTGGGCGAGAACGCTGCCACTTCTTCGGCGATGCGCGCCAGCACGCGGTCGAAATCGCCTTCCAGCAAGTCGGCCGACAGATTGACGAACTTGATCGACTGGTTGATCTTGTCCACATCGAAGAAGGGAAACTGCTGCTGATAGCGCAGCATCTTCAGCGGTGGCTCGCCCAGGACCGTGAAAAACAGCGCCTTGCGCTCGGGCGTGGCGAGGGAAAACATGATCTGGTGCGCCAGCGTCGTCTTGCCGCTGCCGGGCGTGCCCGCCACCAGGTTGAAGGAAAACTCAGGTATTCCGCCGCCCAGCAGTTCGTCCAACCCCGGCACGCCAGTAGCCAGGCGGTGGATGGTGACTTTGTTCATTCGTTCGGCTCCGTTCCAGCATTATTCACAACGTCATCACCCCAGGCTTTGAGGAGGATGCTATTCGTTAAGAGTTCGCCAATTAATAAAATAAGGGTGTTGATGAAGTGCATCATCATCGCCGTGCTTGCCGCGCAGGCGGCGCTGTCCGCCTGCGCTTGCAAGCTGGCGCGCAAGGCGGTCATGGCAGCTTCCAGTGCTTGCGGCGGATGGGGCGTCAACCAGCTGAACTGTTTCTGACTCTGATGCAGGCTGCGGGCATACATCGACTCCACGCCCCGCTCACCAATGATCTGATTCAATTCAGTGGCCAGTTGCTCCCACAGGCGAATACTGACGTCTACCACCGCACCTGGTTCGCGTAACAGCGCGTGTTCTATCCTGCGCTGCCGCTGTTCATGGACTGTGGCCATAATCGGATCTTTTCTCTGCGGTTTTCGGTGCATGGACCATGTTAAACAAAAGCATCAGGATTTCCTCGCCCATCAGCGCGGAACCGTTGCCGTGATTATTTTCGACAAAGCGTCGATATTGATGGGCTTTACCAGGTAGTGGTCAAACCCTGCCTCGCCAGCGCGGTCGAACTGACCAAGCTGGCTGTAGCCTGACGCGGCGACAAAGCACGGCAGCGGTGCCGGCAAGGCCGCGCGTGCCGAACTGATGACCTGGAAGCCATCCATGCCCGGCAAGCCGATATCGCACACGATCACATCGTAGGGCGCGTTGAGCGCGGCGCGCAAGCCGCTGGGGCCGTCATTGCGCACGTCCACATGGTGGCCGTCCTGCGTCAGCAGCAGCGCCAGCATTTCCGCCGCATCGACATTATCCTCGATCAGTAATATGCGGCGCGGCAATGCGCACGCCGCAGGTACCGCCTGCAAGTCCTGCAGCGGCGGCGCCAGCGACGACAGGGGCAACTGCAAGACAAACTGGCTGCCAAAGCCGACCCCGGCGCTGAAGACATCCACGGTGCCGCCATGCAGCTGGGTAATAATGCGCACCAGCGACAGGCCGATGCCCAAGCCACCCTGCGCCCGTTCCAGCGAACGGAAGCCCTGGGTAAACAAGTCGAAGATGAAGGGCTGGATATCGAGGGCGATGCCGGCGCCATCGTCGCTGACGGCAATTTCCACCAAATCATCGTGGCGCCTGACGACGATGTCGATATGGCCAAACTCGTGCGTAAATTTGCTGGCATTGATGAGCAAGTTGGCAAACACTTGCGTCAGGCGCACCAGGTCCCCTTCGATCACCAGGGCTTCCTTCGGCATGCTCACGCTCAGCACTTGCTGGCGTTGGCTGATGCTGGCCTGGCCAACTTCCACGGCACTGGCAATAATCTCGCTCAGCAGGATGGGCGCCAGCTGCAAGGTGATCTTCCCGCTGCTGACGCGCGAAGCGTCGAGCAAATCGTCGATCAGGCGCGCCATATGCGCCACCTGGCGGCCGATCACGCCATGCACATCCACCAGTTGGGGATCAAGGTCGACCTTCTTGGCCAGCAAATCATTGGCCATCGCCAGCGGCTGCAAGGGATTGCGTAACTCATGCGCAAGCATGGCCAGAAATTCCGTCTGGCGCACGGTTGTCGCTTCGGCGGACGCCTGCATATCCTGCGCGCCAAACGTCGCCAGCACGAGATTTTGATTGGCTTCGCGCAACTGCATGATCAACAGGCCAAAGGCGTCGGATTTATCCTTTTCCTGCAACTGCATCTTGGCCATGATCAACAGTTGATTGATCGTCTCGCGCAGCAGTTTGACTTCGCGGTTATGCAATGCCTGCAGATTTTGCTCGGAGGGCAACTGCTGGGCGGGTGCATCCTCAGGATCCGGCGGGAGTGCTGGGTGGTGCATGGTGACGGTGTGCGGCCTGTGGGGGCCGGCCTCAAGGACAACTCTTCGTTCCGCGGCGTTCACTCAGACCTCGCCGCGCACGCCAGCTCTATTGCTGCATACGGTGTATTACTTTCTAGCTGAGCACGATACTCTATTTTCCTCATGAAATGAAAGCATTCGGTTACTTATCGTCAACAGTGCGCAGGGGTAGCACGTAATTGGCGAGCTGCCAGCCCATGGCCAGGGCCGATTGCTCCGCCTCGTGCTGCGTGCTGCGATTTTCCAGATTGGCTTGCCGCACATCTTCAAAGCCGTACTTGCTCAGCACCAACTGTCCCTGCCAGCACCCCTCGGGCAATTCGCAGGCATAGGCCGAGATCACGAAACCATTGTGGGTGGTGGGGTTCGCATAAGACATGAGGCCTCCGTGGGATTGCCAGCGACGTAGTGAACAAGCACCACGGTCATCATTGCAGTATAGCCAGACTTAGTGTAACCGCAATACGCTTCGAAGTAAGCACAATGCGGCGTAAATTCCAATTAAATCAACTACATACGCATCAGGCCGCCTGACGAAATAGTCACGCGCGCGCGTTGGCAACATGTTGCATTCCGTGCAAAAATGCGCCTGTCGCAACCCTCCCCCTGCATTGCCAATGGACCAATACCATTTCCTCGTCGGCGAACTCAAGAACAATAGCCCCTTCAATCCCGCCGCGGCCAGCGCGCAGCTGTTCGCCTGGTTCGCGCAGATCGGCGAACCCGTCGAGCGCTACGGCAACAAGCGCGGCAAGATCGTCAAGTTCTCACAGCGCAATTACGAGAAGATGCTGTTTGCGCCCGATACCGACGGCATCGGACTGCTTTCGCCGCGTATCGTGCCGCCCGACGAAGCTTACGAGGCCGTCAACTGCGACGCGCAGGCGATGTATTTATCGGGCTCGGAGCTGGTTCTGTCCATATGCGCCCGCAAGCTTGCGCTGGCGCCGTTGTTCGACGGTGCGCGGGCCATACCCGGCCTGTTTGAGCATTGCGAATATGTGTACTGCTACGCTGAAACGCAGGGCTATGGCACCGGCTACGCACTCGGCTACCGGCAGCTCGATGAGGCCCATCCGATGACCTTTGGCATTCCTTGCCCTGCAAACAACTGGTCCGCCATCAAGCGGCGCGGGCTGCAAGATGCGCACCTGCGCGATGTATATCCCATCAATGGTTTCACGCAAACAAAACTGGACGCGCTGCCGCCCGAGCGCCAGCAAGCGCTGCGCGGTGCGATGCAAGCCCATGGCCGCTGTGAAGAACATGCCGGCTGGATCTTCTGGTACCTGCAGCCCGGGGAACAGGAAGCGGCCCGCGCCGCACTGAACGCACACGCCATGCTGGGCGCCTACATCAACAATTGACACCCATGACCCCACACTTATCGCTGCACTGCTATCTGCAAGACGAGGCCGCCGAACGTCCGCTGCCCTGCTCCGACGTGACCATCCACGCCGACCCGGCCACCCTGCGCGCCATCGCCCATTTTCTGCTCGCCAGCGCCGACACGTTTGAGCAGGCGCAAGAGCCCGCCGGCATGCACGCCCACCTGCAAGACGAATGGGACGGCTGGCAAGACGACTTCCCCGACCTGGTCGTGGTGGCGGCCTAGCCAGGCGCCTGCGTCACCGCGCGTCGGGTAACATACGCCACCCTTGCCACACAGAGAACCTTGATGCCTCATTCCCGATTCGCCCTGCCGGCGCTGCGCGCCGCCGTGCTGGCCGCCGCGCTGGCCAACCTGTCCGCCTGCGCCAGCCCGCCCGCGCACGAGACGCTGTTCCTTGCCACCACCCTGACGCCCGCGCACTCCTTCACCAAGGGCATCGAAGGCCCGGCCGTGGATGCGGACGGCAATATCTACGCCGTCAACTTTGCGCGCCAGCAAACCATCGGCAAGGTCAGCCCCGGCGGCAGTGGCGAGGTGTACCTGACCCTGCCCGGCACCAGCATCGCCAACGGCATCCGCTTCGGCAGCCGTGGCCAGATGTATCTGGCCGACTATATGGAACACACGATTTACCTGGTCGATCCGGCCACGCGCGCGCTCACCATCCACGCGCGCGAACCGCGCATGACGCAGCCGAACGACATCGCCATCACGGCCGACGACGTGCTGTACGCGAGCGACCCGAACTGGAA
Source organism: Janthinobacterium sp. SUN073 (assembly GCF_030397665.1). Lineage (GTDB taxonomy): Bacteria > Pseudomonadota > Gammaproteobacteria > Burkholderiales > Burkholderiaceae_D > Janthinobacterium. Next base: position 192,774 of record NZ_JAPUBT010000006.1, read on the forward strand.
GGAAAACACGGGCCGCGTGTGGCGCATCGCGCAAGACGGCACGGTGACCCTGGCGCTCGACACCATGGGCACGGCCAACGGCATCGAAGTGAGCCCGGACGGCAAGATTTTGTACGTGAATGAAAGCGTGCAGCGCAATATCTGGATGTACGACATCGCGGCGGACGGCAGCCTGAGCGGCAAACGATTGCTGATCAGGTTCGACGATTTCGGCATGGACGGCATGCGCGTGGACGTCGACGGCAACCTGTACGTGACGCGCTACGGCAAGGGCAGCGTGGTCAAACTCTCGCCGCAGGGGCGCATCCTGCGCGAGATCAGCGTGCCCGGCGCCAAGCCCAGCAACATCACCTTCGGCGGCCCCGACGGCCGCACGGCGTATGTGACGGAAGTGGTGCAGGGGCGCCTGCTGCAATTTCGCGTCGACCGCCCGGGCCTGGAATGGCAGCGGGCGCAGCGGCACAAGAGCAATGCGGCGGCAGCGGCAACGCCGCCCGCGCCGCCCGCCGCGACTGGCAACGTCAGCGCGGAATGACGCGCTCCGCCTTCAAGCGCTCGAACAGGGCAATGAAGGCATCCTGCGTATCCTGGTAATCGAGGAAACCCGCCTTGCGGCTCTTGCCCATGTCCGTCATGACTTCCATCGGCCGTCCCAGGTCGGCATCCGTATGCCACCAGGAAGCCAGGAGGGCTATGTCCGCTTCCGCCAGATCATGCTGCCGCGCAATGGCGCGCCACTGCGCGGGCGCGTCCTGCATGCGCTCAGCCAGCGGCGCCATCGTTTCCGGCAAGTCCGCCGCTGCCACGCCAAAATACGCGGCCAGGCGCGGCCACAACCACTTCCAGCGGAACACGTCGCCATTGACGATATTAAAATCTTCGTTGCGCGCGCAAGGGCTGTCCGCCGCCCACGCCAGGTGGCGCGCGATCTGGCCCGCGTCCGTCATGTCGGACAAACCGTGCCACTGCGCGGGCGAACCGGGAAAGACGAAGGGCGCGCCGCTGGCCTTGCACAAATTCGCGTACACGGCCAGCGTCAAACCCATGTTCATGGCATTGCCCAGCGCGTAGCCGATGATGGTGTGCGGGCGGTGCACGCTCCACGTAAAGCCGTACCGGGCGGCGGCCGCGAACAGCCGGTCTTCCTGCGCATAGTAGAAATTCTCGACCGCTTGCCGGCCCTGCTCTTCGCGGAACGGCGTGACTGGTACGGCGCCCTGGCCATACGCATCGAACGGTCCCAGGTAATGCTTGAGTCCCGTCACCAGCGCCGCGTGGCGCAGGTGGCCGTTCGGCCCCAGCGCGGCCAGCACATTGGCCACCATGGCGCCGTTGACGCGGATGTTTTCCTGCTCGTTTTCCTGGCGCGCCCAGGCCGTGAAGAAGACGTGGCTGGCATCGAGGCCCGCAAGCGCGGCGGCGACGGCCGCGCCATCCGTCGCATCGAGCTGCAGGGCCGTGCAACCGGCGGGCACGGGCGTGCGTCCCCGCGAGACGCCCGTGACCTGCCAGCCTTGCGCCAGCAGATGCGTGGCCAGCTTGCTGCCGATGACGCCGCTGGCGCCGATGATGAGGGCGTGTTTTTGCATGTTAGAAAGCCTCCGAAAGAAAAATCCATCATATCCGCGACTGAAATTCTTATCCGCGATACTATTTCACCTTATTCATGAATAAAATTCGCGGATCATGTTTTCATCGGAACATCTGAAGGGCCTCACGCCCTTCCTCGCCACGGCCGACGCGGGCAGTTTTACGAAGGCGGCCGAACGCCTGCACCTGAGCAGCTCCGCCGTCAGCAAGAGCGTGGCGCGGCTGGAAGAACGGCTGGGCGTGCTGCTGTTCGAGCGCAGCACGCGCCGCTTGAAACTGAGCGACGCGGGCCGCGCCTACTACGCCACCTGCAAGCGCGTGCTGCAGGAACTGATGGATGCGGAAGACGTGCTGGGCGAACACGCGACGGCACTGGCGGGCAAGGTGCGCATCGGCGTGCCCGCCGCGTATGGCCGGCTGCGCGTGATGCCGGCCCTGCTGGATCTATGCGCGCAGTATCCGCGCCTGCAGCCGTCGATCGCCTTCAGCGACCGCTTCGTCGACCTGTTCGAGGAGCGCATCGATATCGCCGTGCGCATCGGCGCGCCCTCGCACTGGCCGGCCGCGTTGGGACAGATGCACCTGGGCGACGAGCAGCTGATCCTGTGCGCGGCGCCCGCCTACCTGGCGCGGCGCGGCACGCCAGCATCCATCACGGATCTGGAGCAGCATGACTGCATCGCCTACGGGCGCGGCGACGGTTCGCCCATGCCGTGGCTGTTCCCGCACGATGAACATGGCGGGCAGGTGGAATACCGCCTGGCGTCGCCGCGCATGACGGTGGGCGACGCGGAAGCGCGCACGGCCGCCGTGCTGGCGGGCCTGGGCGTGGCGCAGCTGGCCACCTGGCTGGTGCAGGAGCACCTGGCGACGGGCGCCATCGTGGCAGTGCTGCCGCAACTGGCCACGCCAGGCTTGCCCCTGTACCTGGCCTGGCCGCTGGCGCGCCAGCTGACGCCGAAAACGGGCACCCTGTTGCAGGAATTGCGGCAGCGGCTGACAATCAGCTGAAAATATCGCTTGACCATGACGTGACGTCATGGTCGATGCTGTCCGTACGCACCAAGGAAGGAGCAAGCAATGCTGTTGAAAATCGGTGAACTGGCCAGACTCACTGGCTTGACTATCCGCACCCTGCACCACTACGACAGCATCGGCCTGCTCTCGCCTTCGGCGCGCACACCCGCTGGCTACCGCCTGTACCAGCACGGCGACATGGACCGGCTGCACCGGATCATGGCGCTGCGCAAGTTCGGGCTGTCGCTGGCCGAAATCGCCAACGCACTCGCCGGCCCGGATCTGCCGCTCTCCTCCATCGTGGCGCGGCAGATCGCCATGCTGGAGCGCCAGATCGCGCAGGCTTCCACCCTGCGTGTACGCCTGCGCACCCTGCAGGCGCAACTGGCGCAAGGGCTTGCCCCGGAACTGAGCGAGTGGCTCACCACAATGGAGTTGATGACCATGTACGACAAATATTTTAGTCACGAAGAACTGCAACAGATGCCGCTGCTGTCCAATGCAGCCGTGGAACAGGAATGGAAGGCGCTGGTAACGAAAGTGCGCGCCGTCAAAGACGCGGGTGCCGGCCCCGACGATGCGCGGGCGCAGGCGCTGGCCACGCAATGGATGGTCAAGCTGGTGCGCGACACGGGCGCCCACCCTGGCCTGTTCGCGCGCCTGAACGACATGCACGCGCAGGAACCATCGATGCAGGCGACGACCAGCATCGATGCGGAACTGATGCAGTTCGTCATCGCCGCCTTCAATGCCTCGCGCATGGCGCTGTACCGGCCTTTCCTCGATGAGCAGGAATACGCGTATCTACTCGCCAACTACGGCAAGCGTTCGGGCGAGTGGCCGGCCCTGATCGCCGCCGTGCGCGCCGCCATCGATGCGCACACGCCGCCCACCGACCCGTCCGTGCTGCAGCTGGCGCGGCAGTGGCTGGAACTGTTCCGCGCGTATGCGGGCACGAACCCGGCCACGCAGCTGAAATTTCGCCAGGCGCACCAGCAGGAACCGCGTCTGATGGAAGGCAGCTTCGTCGACGCCGCCATGCTGCACTACCTGGGTGCGGCGATGGCCGTGGTGGCGCAGGAGCGCCCCGGCGCATAGCTTGACGTGTGGCATTTCGTGGGCGGGGCCATGTAGAATCGGCCTTCGCCCACGAGAGGATTAACCGATGCGCCGCTTTCTGCTAGCCTGCCTGACCCTGCCCGCCTTCCATATCGCCATGGCGGCCGAGCCGCCCGTGCAAGGCGTGTGGCAGGGCACGCTGGGCAAGGCGAATATCGTGGCTTGCTTCAACCAGCCCAGCCCCACGCAAGGATCTGACCGCAGCGGCAATTATTACTACACGCGCTACAAGACAGCCATCATGCTGTCCATGCCGAACGGCAAGAGCGACTGGAGCGAATCCGATGCCAAGGGCGATACCACGGGCACGTGGAAACTCAACGCGCCGCAGGGCGGCAAGCTCATCGGCACCTGGACGGAGCCAAAAAGCGGCAAGACCCTGCCCCTGGCCCTGACCCTGCTGGAAGCGGCGGGCGACCGCGAGCACCCATCGTGTGCCAGCGACGCCTACAACCTGGCACTGGAAGACTTCCCCAGCACCAAGGTCAGTAAACCCGTTACCGTTGAAGGCAAGCAATACCGCAAGCTGCAAGTGGGCGACACCATCACGGTGGAATTGATGGCGCCCGGCGATGGCGTGGCGAAAATCAATGCGCAGCTGCGCGCCGTGCTGGCAAAAAGTAAAAAGGACCTGGCCGACTTCTATGCCACGCGCCGCGAATACCTGGGCCGCAACGGTTTCACGACGGAAGACGAAGTGTATGCGGAGCCGACCTACTGGTCGCCGCGCTGGGTGACGATCAAGTTTTACCGCTGGCCGGCCGGCTATGGCGCCAGCGGCATCTCCATCCGGTTCCGCACCTGGGACGTGAAAACGGGCCAGGAAACGGACGTGTGGAACTGGTTCGGCGCCAGCGCCAGCGATGGCGACGACAAGGCCGAATTGCCGGACCGCCTGCGCCAGGCCCTCTTCAAGAATGTGACAATCGACGCCGAGTGCAAGGGCACGGATTACGACGGCCGTGGCCGCTTCCACCTGTCATTGAAACGGGAGGGCGTGTCGTTCTGGGAAGATTCGAACGGCAGCGGCTGCGAAAACGATTTTTTACTGCCCTACAGCAAGGTCGGCCCCTTCCTCACCGTCAAGGGCCGCGCCGCGCTCAGCGACTTGTTGCCGAAGAACTAAGCACCACCTCTGCGACCATCTCCGCCGTGGCCGCCGCCAGGGTCCAGCCCAGGTGGCCGTGGCCCGTGTTGTAGTACACGCCAGGGGCCTTGCCCGGCCCTACTTTCGGCAGCATGGCGGGCAGCATGGGGCGCAAGCCCGCCCACGGGATCACCTTGCGCGTATTGATGCCGGGAAAGCACTGCTCCACCCACTGCAATAGCGGGCGGATGCGGTCGGCGCGGATGTCATAGTTGACGCCATTGAATTCCGCCGTTCCCGCCACGCGCAGCCGGTCTTCGCCCAGGCGGCTGCTGACCAGCTTGGTCGCATCGTCGAGCAGGCTGACCTGGGGCGCGGCCGCCCGGCTGGCTGCATCATCGAGCTGCACGGTGATCGAATAACCTTTCACGGGATACACATTCACATGGTCGCCCAGCATTGCCGCCATGGCGCGGCTGGCCGTGCCCGCGCAGATGACGACGGCGTCGAACAGCACGCTGTCCTCGCCCATCGTCACGCGCACCTTGCCGTGCTCGCGCGCCAGCGCGGTGACCTGTGCACCAAAGCGGCACGCCACGCCCAGGCGCACGCAGGCGTCGGCCAGGCCACTGGTGAATTTATGGATATCGCCCGTGGAATCGCTGTCCGTGTAGTAGCCGCCGTAAAAGTCACCGGTGAGGGCCGGCTCGATGGCGCGCATTTCCAGCAAGCTCACGGCGCGCCGCTGCAAGCCGCCCTTGGCCAGCAGGCGCGACACGCCGGCCGCCCGCTCGAAGCCGCGCTGGTCCCGATACACGTGCAGAATGCCGGCGCGGCGATGATCGAATGCGATGTTTTCCGCTTGCGCCCACGCAAACAAGTGTTCGCGCGCGGCGATCGCCATGCGCGCCGTGGCGATGGTGTTGCGCTCGTAGTCCGGCATGGCGGCGAGAAACTCCGCAAACCAGCTCAGCTTGTGCCAGCCGGGAGTCGGATTGAGCAGCAGCGGCGCATCGCGCCGCGCCATCCATTTCAGTGCGTTCCATAGCGTCGCCTTGTGGTTCCACACTTCCGCGTGCGAGGCCGACAATTGCCCGCCATTCGCATACGACGTTTCCATGGCCGCGTAGCGGTGGCGCTCGATCAGGGTGACATTAACGCCCCGTTTCGCCAGCGCATACGCCGTGGTGACGCCCGTGATGCCGGCGCCCAGCACAGCCACGCGCGTCATGGTGGCGACACCTTGTGCACGACGGTATCACCGGCCTGCAAGACGCGGCCATCCTCGGCCAGCACGTCCATCCTGCGCACGGGCAAGCCCGAACCGCGCTGCAGCAGGGTGGAGTGCGCCGCGCCTGGTTCAAACAATTGCGCCTCGCTCCACTGGCGCAAGCCGACGACGACGGGAAACAGACCCAGCCCCTTGGCCGTCAGCACATATTCCTGGTAAGCCGTGCCGTCCGAGGCGGGCGCAATGGTAAAAATTCCCTCTTCCACCAGCGTGTGCAGGCGGTCGGCCAGGATGTTCTTCGCCACGCCCAGGCTTTTCTGGAACTCGCCGAACCTGCGCATGCCATCGAAGGCGTCGCGCACGATCAGCAGCGACCAGCGCTCGCCGATCGCGTCGAGCGCGCGCGCCACGGGACAGGGGTCGGTTTTCAGGCTCTTGCGCTTGGCCATCGGCATGCTCCAGGATTGAGTGGTTGCATTTTAAAACTAATCACCGTAGACTCCAACTGGTTTTAATTTGAAACCACTTGCAGGCCAGCCCATGCGCGACACGACACTACCCATCACAGCGGCACTTCCTTCCCCTCTCGTCTGGCTGTTTGCCACGGCGGCCGGCCTCAGCGTGGCCAATGTGTATTACGCCCAGCCCTTGCTCGCCACCCTGGCGCACGAATTCGGCATGACGGACGCCGCCAGCGGCATGGTCATCACGGCCACGCAGCTCGGCTGCGCGCTGGCCCTGCTGCTGCTGGTGCCCCTGGGCGACATGCTGAACCGGCGCCGGTTGACCCTGTTCCAGCTGGGCTTGCTTGCCATCACCCTGGCGGCACTGGGCTGCACCCGTTCCACGGCCGCCTTGCTGGGTGGCATGCTGCTGGTGGGCTTGCTGGGCACGGCCATGACGCAGGGCTTGATCGCCTACGCGGCCAGCGCGGCGGCCAGCCATGAGCGGGGCCGCGTCGTCGGCATGGCGCAGGGCGGCGTGGTGATCGGCTTGCTGCTGGCGCGCACCCTGTCCGGCGTGGTGGCCGATCTGGCCGACTGGCGCGCCGTGTATTTCGTCTCGGCGGCCATCGCCTGCGCCCTGCTGTTGCTGCTGTGGCGCAAGTTGCCGCCGGCGCAGGCGGCAAGTCAACGGCTGGCCTACGGCGCGCTTATTGCCTCGATGCTGGACATGCTGCTGCACAACAAGGTGCTGCGCGTGCGCGGCATGCTGGCGCTGCTGATGTTTGCCGTCTTCAATATTTTCTGGAGCGCCCTGGTGCTGCCACTGACTGAGCAAGGCTATACGCACGCGGCCATCGGCGCGTTTGGCCTGGTCGGCGTGATCGGTGCGCTGGGCGCGGCGCGTGCGGGAGCATTGGCCGACAAGGGCCGCGCGCAGTGGACGACGGGCGCGGCCCTGTTGCTACTGCTGGCCGCGTGGCTGCCGCTCGGTTTTGCCGGCACGGCCCTGTGGCCCCTGATCGTCGGCATCATCGCGCTGGACCTGGCGGGCCAGGCCATCCACGTAACGAACCAGAGCCTGATTTTCAAGCAGGACAGCGACGCGCACAGCCGCCTGGTGGCGTGCTACATGCTGTTTTATGCGGTGGGAAGCGGACTCGGTGCGATTGCCGCCACCAGCGCGTATGCGCTGGCGGGCTGGCATGCGGTATGCGCGCTGGGCGCGGCGGTCAGCTTGCTCGCCCTGCTGTTCTGGCGGCTGACCTTGCCTATCGAAAAATAGGACTTAATTGAGCATGGCCGTGGCGGAGCCGTGGCGATACGTTTTCAAGGCATCGGGCTGGATCTGGATCAGCGAACCGCTGACTTTAATCAAATGCAAGTCCGTCAACTGGTGCAGCACGCGCGACAGGGTGGCGGGCGCCAGGTTCAGGAACGATGCCAGCAGACTTTTCTTCAAGTCCAGCTTGACCTCGTTCGAACGCTGCTGGTCCGATGCCTGCAACAGGTACTCGACCACGCGCTGGGTGGCGTTTTGCACGGAGCAGCGTTCCACGTTGCGGATAAAACCCATCAGGTGGTGCGACAGGCTGTTCATCATCTGGCGTGCGATACGCGGCGACTGGTCCAGCAGGCGCAGCAGCGCGTGCGGCGGGATGCGCAGCAGCAGGCAATGCTCGAGCGCTTCGGCGCAGAACGGATACGGTTCATCGAGGAAAATCATGGCTTCGCCGAAGCTCTGGCCCGGACGGATCAACTCCAGTACCTTGTCGGTACCTTCCATGGAAAACACGCTCAGCTTGACGAGGCCGAAGACCACCACATAGGCGCCTTCCGCCACTTCGCCCTTGCGGAACAGCACTTTGCCTTTTTCCACTTCGACGCGCACGACATCCTGGCGCAATTGCTCTAATTGCGAAGGGGAAATATGGCGGAACAGAGCCTGGCTCGATAGCAAGCCATCGACGTTGACCTTATGCATGACACTCTCTTATTAGATTAGCGAATGACTAAGAGTGTAATGCGCAGGCATCGTCAAGGCCATACGTCAAAGGAACTAGGGTTGTCTAGGCCGGAACGCCATACAGATCAAACAATCGCGCATTTTTTGCCATTTATTTGCGCATTGTTTGATCTTTATTTACCCAGTTCGCGCTCCACCGCGTAAACGGCGATCTGCACGCGGCTGCTGAGCTTAAGCTTTTTGAGGATGTTTTGCACGTGGATTTTCACCGTGCTTTCGGCCACGTCCAGCTGGCGCGCGATTTCCTTGTTGCTCAGCCCTTGCGCCAGGCAAGCCATGGCTTCGCGTTCGCGCGGCGTCAGTTTGTCGTAGTCGGCCTGGGGCGCGTTCTGCCCCGCGCGGAACTGCGACACCAGCTTGGCCGTCATGGCGTCGGCAATCACGGATTCACCTGCGGCGGCGCGGCAGATGGCCTGGCCCAGCTGCTCGGCTTCTATATTTTTCAGCAAGTAGCCGCGTGCGCCAGCGCGCAGGGCCGCACCGAGGTCGGCCGCGTTTTCCGACACGGTCAGCATCAGCACGACCATCTGCGGCATGTCCTGCAAGATCAGCTGCAGCGCCTCGACGCCCGTTACGCCGGGCATGTTCAAGTCCATCAGCACCACGTCGGGCAGCAGCTCGGCCGTCAGGCGCACGCCGTCGAGTCCGTTCGATGCCTCGCCCACCACCTGGAATAGAGGATTGCGCTGCAGCAGCAGCTTGACGCCGCTGCGCAGCAAGGTGTGGTCGTCGACCAGCAGGATTTTGATTGGAGCGTTCACGTATTTGTATCTTTTACCTGGTAAGAATGAATCTTCTGTTACGCGGCCTGGCGCCGGGCTGCCGGCAAGGCCAGCGAGATCGTCGTGCCACCGCCGGGCGTGCTGTCGATGGCAAATTGCGCACCGAGCCGCTCGGCTCTTTCCTGCATGATACGCAAGCCGATCTGCAATTCCGTTTTCTTGTCGCGCAGGTTGGCGGCGAAGCCTTCGCCATCGTCGCGTACCTGCAGCGCAAAATCGCGCCCGTTGACCACGCGCAGGGCCACGTTGCTGGCCTGCGCGTGCTTGCGGATATTCGACAGCGCTTCCTGCACGATGAACAGGATCTGCAACTGCTGCTCCGGCGCTAGCGGCGCGCCATTGCCGCTCATGTCCAGGGTGCCGACGACGCCCGTCTGCAGCTCGAACTTGGCCAGCACTTCGGACAGTTTGCTTTCCAGGTCGCTGCCATGCCAGCGCGTGCGGAAATTGACCAGCAATTCGCGCACGTCCTGGTAGCTTTGTTCGACGCCCATGCGCATCAGCGGCAGCACTTCGGCCGCTTCGTCGAGCTGGCCCCGGCGCACGGAATCGTCGAGCATCTGGACTTGCAGGCTGATGAAGTTCAGGCTTTGCGCGATGCTGTCATGCAAGCCTTCGGCCAGCAGGCTGCGTTCGCGCGCCACGGCAAATTCCTTTTCGCGCGCGATCAGGCGCTGGTTTTCGATGGCGATGCCCAGACTCTGGCCCAGCGTTTCCAGCCAGCCCTGCTGCTGCGCATGCACGGCTTGCGGGCCCGCGAAGTGCAGCGAAAAACTGCCCACCACCTGGTCGCGCGCGAGGATGGGAAAGACGGCGATGGCGATAAAACCTTCGTCCTGGCAGCGGAAGCGCTGCAGCGCATCGACCTGGCGGAAATCGCGGATCTGGATCACGCCCTGCGCCACGGCAGCGCCGCACAGGCAATCGTTGTTGCGGATGCAGTGTTCCTCTTCCACCATGGCGTCCGAAATGCCCTCATGCACGATGATGTGCACGGTATCGTGCTGCGGATCGAGGATGCGCACGGTGCCGCCTTCGGCCTGCGCGAACTGCATCACGTGGTGCAGAAAGCCACGGCATAGCGCATCGATGGCGTGCTGTCCCGCCAGCAAGGTGGAAATCTCATGCAGGGTGGCCAGCTGGCGTTCCTGCGCGGCGCTCAAGCCCGATGCGGCTTGCGCCAGGCGGCGCTGGCGCCAGCGCGACGCTGGAAGTTGTTTGCGGGAAGGTTGACTGCGCGGCGCATGCATGAAGAACTCGAATCTGAAAAGTGGGGCGCCCGGCAAGCGCTGCGGCCTGCCGGGCAGGTAAAGGTTACAAACGGATCTCGGTGCCGAGCAGCTTGACGAACTGCGCCAGCCAGGCCGGATGCGCGGGCCAGGCGGGGGCCGTGACGAACTGGCCATCGGTGACGGCGTCCGTGACGGCGATGTCGGCATACGTGCCGCCCGCCAGTTTGACTTCCGGCGCGCAGGCGGGATAGGCGGAAATGCGCTTGCCACGGATGACATCGGCGGCGGCCAGCAATTGCGCGCCGTGGCACACGGCCGCGACAGGCTTGCCCGCATCGGCAAAATGGCGCACGGCGGCGATGACTTTCTCGTTCAGGCGCAGGTATTCGGGCGCGCGGCCGCCGGCGATCATCACCGCGTCATAGTCGGCCGGATCGATCTCGTCGAAGCTGGCGTTCAGGGTGAACAAATGGCCCGGCTTTTCCGTGTAGGTCTGGTCGCCCTCGAAATCGTGGATGGCCGTCTTGATCGTCTCGCCGCTTTTCTTGCCGGGACAAACGGCGTGCACGGTATGCCCGAGCATCAGCAGGGCCTGGAATGGCACCATCGTTTCATAATCTTCTGCAAAATCGCCGGTCAAAAACAGAATTTTCTTCGCTGCCATTTAGTTCTCCTATGAAAGATTGATCCCGCAAGGCGTATCTTAGCGCGACTTGGCAGCCATACTGGATATTTATCAAACTTTTGCCACTGAATGCAGGCATTTAGAGGCTGAGCCAGAATTATTTCAAGGCTCGCAGGTCAAATCCAAGAGACCCTCTTTGAAAGCCTGGCCATGAGCACCTCCACCAGCCCCCTTGCCAACCCTCTTGTCGCTGCGGCCCTGATCCGTATCTTCGACCATTTCAGCGATGCGCAGCAGGCCCGCAGCGCCCTGCTCGACGATGGCTTCGCCGCGCACGCCGTGCAGCTCGACACGGTCGACGACGAAGCCGTGCCCGTACAGGGCAAGGCCGCGTGGCGCGGCATGTTCCGCCTCGTCGTCGCCATCGGCACGCCACAGGAACGCGAACGGGCGCACGCCATCGTGCAGGCCTGCAACGGCTGCGATATCGAACAGCGCACGGCCAGCCACGCGGCAAGCCGACATGCAGGCACAGGTGCAGGCAAACACGCGCTGGCGGGCTGACACCCTCCCCCGCGCAGCCAAACTATGGCAAGATCGAGCTTCCTTCATTCCACAGTGGAACTTGCCATGATTTATGAAATTGCCCACATCCAGATCAAATCGGCCACGCATGACGCCTTCGAAGCGGCCGTCGCCAAAGCCGTGCCCCTGTTCCAGCGCGCGCGCGGCTGCGAATCGATGCGCCTGGAGCGCTCGATCGAAAATGGCGATGCCTACCGCCTGGTGGTCGGCTGGAGCACCCTGGAAGACCACACCGTGCATTTCCGCGGCAGCGACGACTTCCAGGCATGGCGCGGCCTGGTGGGCGAATTCTTCGCCGCCCCGCCCCAGGTCGAGCACATGAACACGGTGGTCACGGGGTTTTAAGCAGGCAGCGCTTGCCCCGCTGCCATTACGCCGCAGGGTGGTGAAACACCTGGCGCAAATACGCGAGGAAGGTTTCATCCTTGCACAGGGTCTTGCCCGGCGAATCCGACAATTTCGCCACCGACTGGCCATTGCAGCGCACCAGTTTCATGACGATGTTGAGCGGCGTCAAACCCACGTCGTTGGTGAGATTGGTGCCGATGCCAAAGCCCGTCATGATGCGGTCGGCGAAGTGCCGGTACAGGGCGAAGGCCTTGTCCAGGTCCAGGCCGTCGGAAAACACGAGGCGCTTGGTATTGGCATCGATGCGCAGGGCCGCGTAATGGGCCAGCGCCTTTTCGCCCCATTCGACGGGGTCGCCCGAATCGTGGCGCAAGCCGTCGAACAGCTTGGCGAAATACAGGTCGAAATCGGCCAAAAAGGCATCCATGCCCACCACGTCCGTCAGGGCGATGCCCAGGTCGCCCCGGTATTCCTGCACCCAGTCTTCCAGTGCCGCCTTCTGAAAATCGCGCAGGCGTACGCCGAAGGACTGGAACGACTGCATGTATTCATGCGCCATGGTGCCGATCGGCACGATGCCCAGCTTTTTCGCCAGGTACACATTCGACGTACCCTTGAAATATTCCGGCACTTCATGCGCCAGGCGTTGCACCACTTCGTCGTGCCAGGCGCCGGAAAAACGACGGCGCACGCCGAAGTCGGAAAACTCGAACGGATGCTTGCGCCGTGGCAGCTTGCCGAATTCCTTGACGGCCGCCACTTTCAAGCCCAGGCGGTGACGCCCTTCGCGCATGGCCGCGTCGAGGTCGAAGCGGCGGAAATACAGTTCATTGATGATGTACAGCACGAAAATCTCGAAACCCATCACATGCACCTGCGGCCCGGCCGCGTGCACCAGCAGGGTGTCGCCATCGGTGCTGACGTCGATGAACTTGCGCTGGAAGCGGAACACCGTCAAAAAGTCGACGAAATCGCTCTTCATGAAGCGCAGGGTGCGCAAATAGGCCAGCTCGTCGTCGGCAAACGACATCGAGCACAGGTGGTCGAGCTGTTCTTCCAGCTCGCCCTTCAGTTCGGCCAGCGGAAAGGCGGTGGCGTTGCGGCAGACAAATTCGTATTCGGTATGGGTATTCGGATGACCGTGCAGCAATGCTTGCCACATTGTAAATTTATACAGATCGGTTTCCAGCAAACTGCGCACTATCGGGGTCATGTGTGTTTTCTCCAACTTCCTGAAGCCAGAATAGTACGCCACCGCAAGCATTTCAGCAGGGCACGCTCGACAATGGCTCAGGCCAGCGCATTGGCCAACAATTCAGGCAAGACCTCGGCGGACGTGGCCAGCCGCGCGCCGCGCTCGTGCATGGTGGCCAGGAAGTCGCGCTGCTGCGCTTCGAAGCCCGTAACGGGGCTCATGCAGTCCGTCAGCAGCACCAGGCGCGACAGGGCCGGCTTGCCTTGCTGGGCTTGCAGGTAGTCGGCGATGTGTTCCGTGCTGGCTTTCACGCAGTGGCTGCCCGCCTCGCCCGTGACATAAATCTGCTGCGCCGGCAGCAGGGTATCGAGGAAGGCGCGGTTCAGCTGGGTGGCCGCGTCCTGAGGATCGGGCACTTCCGCCATGACGGCCGAGTAATGCTCGGTCCACGGATTCGAACCCTTGCTCAGCTTGGCCACCACTTGCAAGTTGCTCACTTCCCAGGCGTTGTAGGCGGCGCGCACGGCCACGTGGATATTCTGGCCCCAGCTGCCGATCTCGCAATGCACGGGCCACACCATCAATTGATAGCGCCCCGCTTGCTGCAAGGCATCGAGATAGGCCAGCGCGCGCGGCAAGGCGCCGCTGGCGGCGGGCAGGAACAATCGGTCGCGCACCTGCTGCGCGCTGATCTGCGTAAATGGCGCAACGGGGCCGCCATCGCCCGTGCGCCAGAAGGCGGGATGGGCGATGTCGTAGCGGTGGTGGGCGTCGAGGGTCACGCTGATCTGCGTCAGCCCGCCGCCCCCTTCACGGATCAGCTGCGCCACACGCAGCATGTCGGCGTGGGCGCCGGGCACGGCCAGGGCCGGCGCGGCATCCTGCGGCAGCCAGGCGGCGGGCAAGTCGCAAAAATCGTTTTGCGGGTCGATGACGAGCAGGTGCAGCTGGCGTTTCATGGCGGTCCTCGTGCGTGGCGGGTATTGCATGATAATGGCAACATCGCCATCACGCCAATCCGGGAGCCGCCATGAACCTTGCAAATCGCAATAACTTGCGCCTGGACAAGTCAGGTCAGGGGTGGAAGACATAGCGGCGCTGGCGCCGCTCGACCAGCTTGACGGCCACCTCGCCCGCTTCCGCCATGGCGTCCGCTTCCGTCGTAAACTGGTGGTCGGCCGACACCCGGCGCTTGCGCAGCAGATTCACCCGGTGCATGGGGTTGGACGAGGGGGCATAGATGGCGACGTACGCGCCCCATAGTTTGCAGCCCCGCAAGCGCTCTGCCGTGTAATTCACTTCATAAAAATCAACATACTTTATCGGCACGATGTGCGCTCCAAAAATGACATGGCCGGACAGCTTGTCTCTACGGACTGACGCGGTGAGGGTAAAAAACATGCGCTCGCGATTGCTCAGGATACTCAATTCAGCTCTCTTTTTATCACGCGGCACAGGAGAAAAGGATGCATGACTACATCATCTGCATGCATGACGACACACAAGCATCTGTTTGCACCGGCCAGGCCAGTGCAGCCACACTTGTCAGGCTATCTACTTGTGCAAGCTGAAAGTATAGACGATGCGAAAAAATTCTTGCTGGGCAACCCTGTACTGAACGCGGGTGGCACGCTGGAAATCCGCACACTGCCGCGCGACTGATGCGGCATGGCTGGCGCCTATTTTCCTGCCTCGGCGGCGGCATGCATGGACCAGACGACGCTGAGGATTTTCCATTCGCCGTCGCGCTTGACCATTTGCCACGCTTCCACGCCATAGTTGGACAATGTGTCGCCGACGAGGAATTCGTAGTCGAAGTTGACCCACGCCACATGGCGGTCCTGGGTGATCTTGACGTTGTAGAATTTTTCTTCCGTGCGCTGCGGTTCGCGCTTGATGAAGTTGGCGAAACCGATATAGCCGGCCGCCGCGACGCCGTCAAAGTGGACGTCCGTCGTGTCACGCATTTTCTTGATGAAAGCGTCGTCGGCCGGCGAGGCGAACAGGATGTTTGTGTGCAGCATCAGCGACGACAGCAGCTTGACATCCTTGGCGATCAGGGCCGCCTGGAAGTCGGCGACGACTTTTTCGATGGCGCGCATATCTTCGGGCGTGGAGGCGTGGCGGCCCACGTGGGCTGGCGCCGCTGGCGCAGTCTGCGCTGGCGCCATGCCTGCCGCCAGCAGGGAACATCCGAACAGTACTGCACTGGCCAACTTGTGCATGGGGGACTTTCATGGCGAACCGCTCGCCGGGCTGACACGGGGCGTGCCGTCGGCAAGCTTATGTCAACCATGGCAGATTGGCAACCCCTCTGAAGGCCTGATTCAGGCGGCCAGGGCTTCGATCGAGGCGCGGCCCTTGGCGATCGCACTGGCGACGGCATCCTCGCCCATGGCCACGCCTTCGGCTTGCACGAACTCGATGTCGGTGATGCCTATGAATCCCAGCGCCGTGCGCAGATAGGTGCTCAGGTAGTCATACGCGGCGCCCGGGCCTGCGCTGTAGACGCCGCCACTGGCCGTGAAAATAACCGCTTTCTTGCCCGTGGCCAGGCCGACGGGGCCCGTCGCCGTGTACAGGAAGGTGCGGCCCGCGCGCGCCACGTGATCGATCCACGCCTTCAGGGTCGAGGGCACGGAAAAGTTGTACATGGGCGCGGCCAGCACCAGCACGTCGGCGGCCAGCAATTCGTCGACCAGGGTATCGGACAGTTGCACGGCGGCGGCCGCCTGCGCGCTGCGCTGCTCTGCCGGGGTGAAGAAGGCGCCCATCACCTGTTCCGTCAGGTGCGGCACGGGTTGCGCGGCCAGGTCGCGCTCGACCACGCTGGCGCCTTGCGCGGCCAGTTTCGCCACGAATTCGCCCGACAATTGGCGTGACAGGGAACCGCTGTTGCGCACGCTGCTATTGATGTACAAGACCTTGCTCATGAATTGCTCCTGTGGAAATGGATGAGGGGATGGGCCACGTCGCAGCCCTTGCACACAGCATAGTTCGGGTCTACCATCGATGAAACCGCATAAATATCAATGATTAGCATCGAATTTTTAGATAGGGAGTTTCCATGAGAGAACCGGGCCAGCCTTCGCTCGACCAGTTACGCGTGTTTGTCGCCGTCATCGACGCGGGCGGCTTCGCCCATGCTGCGCGCCAGCTGCACCGCACGCAGTCGGTGATCAGCTACACCATCGCCAACCTGGAAGAACAACTGAATGTGGTGCTGCTCGACCGCGGCAAGCGCAAGCCCACGCTGACGGACGCGGGCAAGGCCCTGCTGGCCGATGCACGTGCCGTGGCCCTGAAGGTCGATGGCATGCGCGCGCGCGCCAAGGCGCTGGCCGGCGGACTGGAGGCGGAAGTATCGGTGGTGGTCGACGTGATGTTCCCCACCTGCGTGCTGGTGCGCATTCTGGAAGCGTTCCAGGCGCAGTTCCCCACCGTCGCCCTGCGCCTGCGCATCGAAGCCATGGGCGCCGTGGCGCAGCTGGTGATGGATGGCAGTTGCCACATCGGCCTCGGTGGCTGGATGACGGCCACGGCCAGCGTCTTCGAGCGCCTGGCCGTCGGTCACGTGCGCCTGATTCCCGTGGCCGCACCCAGCCACGCGCTGGCGCAGCTGGCAGGGCCGATCGCCTCCAACGTGGCGCGCGAACACGTGCAGCTGGTGCTCAGCGACCGCAGCGACCTGACGCAGGGCCAGGATTTCGGCGTACTGGGATTGCGCAACTGGCGCCTGGGCGACCTCGGTTCCAAGCACGCCTTGCTGCGCGCGGGCCTGGGCTGGGGCAACATGCCCGAAGCGATGGTGCGCGAAGATTTGACGCAGGGACGGCTGGTGCACCTGCCGCTGGCCGTCGACAATGGCGAGAATTATCCGATTTACCTGATCCAGCGCGCCGACACGCCGCCCGGCCAGGCGGGCAAGTGGCTGACGGAGCGCTTTGCGGAGCAGCTGCCGCTGCTGGAACAAGTCTTCTAGAAGCGCGCGCGGGCGGGTATCATGCGTGGGCAAGCCCCAAACAACTGCTGGGGTCAGACCCGACGGGATCGCAACCCGTCCCATTGGGACGGGTTGCCCCCCGATTTCAGACACAACCTTGAAGAGATTCACCATGGCCGGCATCGACGACTTCGTCAACAAACAGAAACCAGGCGCGCGCTTCGTCATCACGGCGCAGATGCTGCGCATGACGCCGCAGCAGTTCGACTCGCTGGCGCAGGAATGGATGGAAGACGGCGGCCCCGGCTTCGACGTGGCCGGCATCCCGCACCGGGTGGTCATCGATGGGCAGTTTTATATCGGCAGGATCACCGTGCAGCGGCACGGCGACCCGGCCTAAGGGCTAACGGTCTAATCGACGCCCAGCACGTGCAGGCGGCGGCGCAGGCGCGCCACTTCTTCCGACAGATCGACCACCAGCGCGGCCAGTTCGGCGTTCGCATCGAACACGGATTCGATTTCGTGCAGGCGGCGCGCGCGCACCAGATCCAGGCTGGTGAAGCGCCAGGCCGTCAGCTGCCCCGCCGGCGGGCCATTTTGCAGCAGCACGCCCGTCTGCACATGCCGCACCACCCAGTCCGGCTCCACGGCGCAGGCGCGCGCCAGTTCCTCCAGGCTCAGGGCTCGATCTTCGAGCAGTTCGCCAATTACCTTGTTTGTCATGATTTACCCTCCCAGCTTCTGGCGCGGATTGAAAGCCATCTCGCGCGCCATGGTTGCATACAATTCGCGCGCCTTGTCATCGTTCGCCGGCGGCAGCACCACTGCCAGCAGCAGATACAGGTCGCCCGGCTGGGCGGCGGGGATGCCGCGCCCCTTCAGGCGCAGCTTGCGTCCCGTCTGCGAATTGGGCGGCACGCTGACGGCCACCGTGCCCGATGGCGTGGGCACGGCGATTTCGCCGCCCAGCGCCGCTTCCCATGGCGTGACGGGCACCGTCTCGAACACGTCGCGCCCTTCCACCTTGTAGCGTGCATCGGGCTGGAAGCGGATTTCCAGATACAGGTCGCCAGCGGGCGCGCCGCCGCTACCGGGATTGCCCTGCCCCTTCATGCGCAGCTGCTGGCCCTCCGTGACGCCTTTCGGTATCGTCACTTCGAGCGTGCGCTCGCGCGTCACCACGTGGCCTTGCGCATCCGCTTCGGGCACGCGCATGACGATGTGGCGCTTGGCGCCGTGGTAGCTGTCGTGCAAATCGATGGTGATGGCGGCGTGGCTGTCCTCGCCCTGCATATGGAAACTGCCGCCGGCGCGGCGGCGCCCGCCCACGTGGGCAAACAGGTCGGCAAAGAAGTCGCTGTCGTCGGCGCCCGACGATTCGTAGCCCGAACCCCAGTCCGGCGGCGGCCGGAATGGTTGGCCCTGCGCACCCTGGTTGCGGCCCAGTTCATCATAGGCGGCGCGCTTTTCCGCGTCGCCCAGCACGCCGTAGGCCTCGTTCAGGGCCTTGGTACGCTTGTCCGCGTCCGGTTCCTTGCTCACGTCGGGATGGTATTTGCGTACCAGCTTGCGGTACGCCTTCTTGATCTCGGCCTCGGTCGCCGTTTTCTCGACGCCAAGCTCCTTGTAGTAGTCCTTGTATTCCACCGCGCTTGCTCCCCATGGTTGAACTGCCTGTGAGAAGAGTACACGAATTGGCGCCGACGGCGCGTGCACACAATACAACACCGCCCGCGGGACACGGGTCGCGCGGGCGGTGCATGTGGCAGCAAAAAAAGGCTTAGCGCACGCGGCGCAGCGAAGAAATCTGGTTTTCCATGCTGTTCAGGCGACCGTATTCTCCCGGCCCGATCACTTCGCAGTGGCCGCGAAAGTGCGCATCGCTGCACACTTCCCACTGGCCCTCGTTGACGATGATGGACGAGGCGCGGTCATTGAAGTTGTAGCGCACCAGTTCTTCCGCATCGCGGTCCAGCGCCAGCGGTTCGCCGCGCATGCCCGCTTCGGGGAACAGCATGACGGCGCCGCGTTGCTGGTACTGCGGCTGCTGATACTGCGGCTGCTGGTAAGGCTGCTCGTACTGCTGCTGGCGGCGCGCTTCGCGCTCGTCGACCATGCGCGCCGAGGAGACGCGCCCATCGAGGCCGCGTCCCAGGTCGTCGTGACGGCCAGGCCCGAAGATGCGGCACACGCCGTTATAGTTCGAGTCGCTGCACAGCTGCCAGTAGCCATTGTTGATGACGATGCTGGTGGTGCGGTCGTTGAAACCGATGCTGACGAAATCGTCCGTATCGCGGTTCAACCGCGCCGAGCCGCCATTCTGGCCCGCGCCCGAATACACTTCCAGGCTGCCGCCACGGCCATAGCCGCCGTTGCCGCGATCTGGATCGCGTCCCGGGCGTCCCGGATTGTAGCCATCGCCGCGGCCCGCCTCGCGCACCGAACTGATAGCATCGTTCATGCCCGGCATCGAGCTGTACTCCCCTGGCCCCAGGGTCTTGCATCTGCCACGGAAGCCGGAATCGGTACATACATCCCAGGTCCCTGAACGCACCAGGATGCTCGACACCTTGTCATTGAAGCCAAAGCGCGACAGATCGTCCGTCGTCTCGCGCAGGTTCACCGCGCGGCCGCGGAAATTATCATGCTCGAACAGGGTGATATCGCCCGCATGGGCGCTTGCATGCGCCCCCAGCGAGAGCAGCAAGGTCGCCGCGCATGCCAGCGTGTGTTTGAAAGGGCCCGTCATGATTAACTCCATTCTTCATTCTTTGGTGATGATTTGCCTGGCTGTTGCGCCAGGGTGCTAGTGTAACAAATACAAGGCCACGGGAAAGCGCGATAACGCGCTCGATATCACACGTTCAAGTCACGCGCAAGAGCATCGCGCCCCACGGACAAGTGATCGGCATGACAACTGCTGTCAGTGTAGCCATCCGTAGAAAAAACGGTGTAACAAAGTATGGGAAAAGCACAATAAATTGTTACTAAAAGCAATCACAGGCCGCACGAAGCCTGTGATTGCCATTTGCCTGGTATCCGCGCACAGCGATCAGCGCACGCCCGGGCGCCTGGGGCGCCGCGTCGGACAAGCACGGCGAATGCCAGTAGAATATTGTATTTAGTCAAGGTTGCTGCCTATGCCACACACCACATCGTTCACCCTGCCCGCCGTCCGTACTGAAATTTCTTCGCTGTGGAAGCTGGCGTGGCCCATCCTGATCGGCCAGCTGGCCACCGTCGGCATGGGCGCGGCCGACGTCGCGATGACGGGGCATACGAATCCCGAGGAACTGGCGGCCGTGTCGCTGGGCGCGGCCATCTGGTCCATCGTGCTGGTCACCGTGAGCGGCATCATGATGGCGATCAATACCTTGGTGGCGCATGAAATCGGCGCCGCGCGCCACGACCAGGTGCCGCACATCGTGCGCCAGTCGCTATGGAAGGCGCTGCTCGTCGGCCTGGTGGCCTGCCTGCTGACGAACATGGCGGCGCTGGTGTTCGACCACCTGATGCTCGAACCCGCCGTCGCGGCCAAGGCCAAGCTGTTCGTGCACATCATCAGCTGCGCGCTGCCGCCGTTCGCCGCCTACCGCGCGCTGTACGGCTACAGCACCAGCATCAACCAGACCAAGCCCGTGATGGTCATCGCGCTGGCCGCGCTGGCGCTCAACATTCTCGTGAATTACCTGCTGATCTACGGCCACTGGGGCATGCCGAAGATGGGCGGCGTGGGCTGCGCCGTGGCCACCACCTGCTGCGTGTGGATGATGCTGCTGGCCATGCTGGCCTGGATCAGGATCGCGCCCGCCTACCACGCCACGTATCCATTCACGCACTGGGAATGGCCGCAGCCGTCGTCCATCGGCCCCATGCTGCGCCTGGGCCTGCCCATCGGCGTGACCTACTTTGCCGAAGTGAGCGCCTTTGGCGTCATCAGCCTGCTGGTGGCCCGCTTCGGCGTGATCCAGGTGTCGGCGCACCAGATCGCGCTCAATTTCTCGTCCGTCGTCTTCATGGTGCCGCTCACTTTCGGCATCGCGCTGGTGACGCGCGTGGGCCATGCCGTGGGCGAGGCCAATTTGCGCCGCGCACGTTTCATTTCGTGGGTGGGCGTGGCCATGTCGCTGACGGCGGCCATCGTCTCGGCCACCGTCATCACGGTCTTCCGCCACCAGATCGCGCAAGCCTATACGTCCGATCCGCAGGTCCAGGAACTGTGCGCGCAGCTGCTGCTGTTCGCCGCCCTGTTCCAGCTGTCCGACGCTACCCAGGTGGCCACTTCCTGCGCCATTCGCGGCTACAAGGTGACGCGCCAGCCGATGCTGATCCAGCTACTGGCGTTCTGGGGTTTCTCGCTGCCCATCGGCTATGTGTTGGGCCTCGCGCCGCAAGGCTTCATCTGGTCGCCGGCCGAACCGATGGCCGCCGCCGGCTTCTGGATCGGCCTCGTCACGGGCTTGACGGTGGCCGCCGTGCTGCTGACCTGGTACTTGAACCGGCTGTCGCTGCAGCGCCTGCGCGCCGCCCGATAAACCAGCAAGGAAACCGCCATGCCGCAACAACGCCCCTTCAGGCAAGTCGATGTCTTCAGCACAGTGCCCTTCTTGGGTAATCCGCTGGCCGTGGTGCTCGACGCGAATGGCCTCGATGACGCGCAGATGCAGGCGATCGCACGCTGGACCGGCCTGTCGGAAACCACCTTCGTGCTGGCGCCGCGCGATCCCGCCGCCGATTACCGCGTGCGGATTTTTTCGCCCGAGATGGAATTCCCGTTCGCCGGCCACCCGACCCTGGGCACGGCGCATGCCCTGCTCGATGCGGGCATGCGGCCCAAGGGCGCGCGCATCGTGCAGGAATGCGGCGTTGGCCTGGTGCAGATAGAACGCGGCGCCGGCGGCGTACTGGCGTTCCAGGCACCGCCCTGCACCACGCGCGCGCTTGTCCCCGCGCTGCTGCCGCTGCTGCAAACGGCGTTGGGCGACGCGGCGGCCGCTGGCGGCACCGTCGTCGACATGGGCATCCGCTGGCTGTGCGTGCCGCTGCCAAGCGCCGCGGCCTGCCTGGCCGTCCATGCCGACATCGCGGCGCTGACGGCATTGCTGGCGGCGTCAATGGCTGACGGACTGGCCCTCTACGGCGCGCACGGCGCCGGCGGGCCGGCCGATTACGAAGTGCGCGCGCTGCTCAGCGAGCACGGCGCGCTGGTCGAGGATCCCGTCACGGGCAGCGCCAACGCCTGCATCGCGCACCTGCTGGCAGGCGCCGACTACCGCGTGCGCCAGGGCACCTGTCTGCAGCGCGACGGCCGCGTGTCCGTCAATTTCCGCGATGGCCACGCCTGGATAGGCGGCGCATGCCTGACCGTGATAGAAGGTACGATATTGGCCTGAACGGGACAGGCGCCATGGAATGGGCGGCTGCGGGATATTTTTGACGAAGGAAATACGGCCAGAAACGGTTTATTCCGTGGCCGGGGCTATCGCATAAACAGGCATGCTCTGGTATCGTCTTACGCTTAGGCAACGCTCAAGCTCGCCTTTACATGCAGTGCCCTTCCCCTTCCAACTACCGAGACATCCATGCGTTTTATTCTTTGTTTTCTGGCCGCGATGGCCAGCGTTCCCGCATCGGCTGAAAAGCTGACCCTGGAACGCATCCACGCCGATCCGGCGCTGGCCGGCCCCGGCGTGCGCAACCTGAAGGTCTCGCCCGACGGCGAGCGCGTCACGTTCCTGCGCGGCCGCGCCGACAACCAGTTCCAGCTCGACCTGTGGGAATTCAAGCTGAAGGACAAGAGCACGCACCGCCTGGTCGACTCGAAGGCGCTGGTGCCGAATGAAACGATTTCGCCCGAAGAGCAGGCGCGCCGCGAACGCGAGCGCACGGCCAGCCTGAACGGCATTCTCAGCTACAGCTGGTCGCCCGATGGCAAGCAGCTGCTGGTGCCGCTGGCCGGCAATCTGTATCTGGTCGATGTGGCCCACCCGGACCAGGCACGCCTGGTCGCCAAGGGCAATGTGCTCGATCCGAAAATTTCGCCGAAAGGCCGCTACGTGTCGTTCGTGCGCGACCAGAATATTTATGTGATCGACCTGAAGTCGGGCCAGGAACGCCAGCTCACCACCGATGGCAAGGGCACGATCCGCAACGGCGAAGCCGAATTCGTGGCACAGGAAGAAATGGGCCAGCGCACCGGCTACTACTGGGCCCCCGACGATTCCGCCATCGCGTATAAACGCTTTGACGAAGCACCCGTGCCCGTCGTGCGCCGCTTCGAAATCTTCGCCGACCGCACCGACGTCGTCGAGCAGCGCTACCCTGCCGCGGGCGACCCGAACGTGCTGGTGCAGCTGCTGATCGTCTCGCCGGAAACGGGCGCGCAGCGCCAGGTGGACCTGGGCACAAACCCGGACATCTACCTGGTGCGCGCCGACTGGAGCGCGGACAGCAAGTCGCTGGTGTACCAGCGCCAGTCGCGCGACCAGAAAACCCTCGATCTGGTGGCCGTCGATGCCGGTACTTTGGCGCAGCGCACCCTGCTGACGGAAACGTCCAAGACCTGGGTCAGCATCCATGACGACCTGCGCTTCCTGTCGAACGGCACCTTCCTCTGGTCGTCCGAGCGCACGGGCCGCAACCATTTGTACCTGTACGACATGGGCGGCAAGCTGCTGCACCCGGTGACTTCCGGCGAATGGGGCATCGACAGCGTGCTGGCCGTGAACCAGAAAACAGGTAAAGTGTTCGTCGCGTCGAACCGCGATGCGGTGATCGACAAGCAGACCTACGCCCTGGCGCTGGACGGCAGCATGGCCGACAAGCCGCAGCGCGTGACGAAAGCCGCTGGCTGGCACGACACGACGTTCTCGCGCAATGGTGAAGTATTTGTCGACACCTACTCCGACCCGGCCACGCCGCCGCAAGTGAGCATCCGCCGTCCGGACGGCGCCATGGTGGGCTGGCTGGAAGAAAACGCGCTCAACGCCAGTCACCCATATTTCAAGTACAAGGCCGATCACCTGCCGACCGAGTACGGCACCCTGAAGGCCAACGATGGCCAGACCTTGCACTATTCCATCGTCAAGCCGTCGAACTTCGACGCCAGCAAACGCTATCCCGTCTACCTGTCGACGTATGGCGGCCCGCACTCGCAGCACGTGGCTCGCCGCTGGGGCAACAACTTCGACCAGTACATGGCGCAGCAAGGCTTTGTCGTCTTCCGCCTGGATAACCGCGGATCGTCGCGCCGCGAGCGCGCCTTCACGGACGCCATCTACCATAACCTTGGCGCAGCTGAAGTGGCGGATCAATTGGTGGGCATCAACTGGCTGGGCAAGCAAAGCTTCGTCGATCCGAAGCGCATCGGCGTATTTGGCTGGAGCTACGGCGGTTTCATGACCCTGCGTTTGCTGTCGGCTGCCTCCGACAAGATCGCCATGGGCGTCTCGGTGGCCCCCGTGACCGACTGGTCGCTGTACGACACCCACTACACGGAGCAATTCCTCGGCATGCCGAAGGAAAACGTGGACGGCTACAAGGCCAGCACCGTGTTCGCCCACCTGGACGGCCTGAAGTCGCCGCTGCTGCTGGTGCACGGCATGGCCGACGATAACGTCTTGTTCAGCAACAGCACGCGCTTGATCGACGCGCTGGTGAACCGCGGCGTGCAGTTCGACCTGATGACGTATCCGGGCGCCAAGCACGGCATCTCGTCGCGCGCGGGCCAGCGCCACGTGTACAGGAAAATTGAGATGTTCTTCAAGCAGAACCTGATGAAGCCAGCACAGTAAGCTTGCGCTGCATCCAATAAAAAACCGCCGCCTGTCTTGCGACAGGCGGCGGTTTTTTACATTATTGCTGCCAGAATTATGGCTTGCGGGTTACCGTTTCCACCGCATCTTTCACATCGCCAACTTTCTTCTGCACTTTGCCTTCAACCTGGTTTGCCAGGCCCTTGGCTTGCTGTTCTTCGCTGCCGACGACTTTGCCAGCGGCTTCCTGGATTTTACCGCCGACTTCCTTCAGTTTACCTTCGACTTGATCTTTGTTCATGATGGATCCTCACTGTAGTTGGTACATCTGTTGTCCAGCCCGCAAGGGCCGGTACTGCGGCTCACACGCTGTTGCAAACTGCTTGCTGCGTGTCGATGTGTCCATAGTACGCAGTGGGGATCAAAGGCTCTGTACGGTTCCTAACACAGTGCCAACATCGTCGATCAGGCCGTCAAATCCTTACGCCACACGGTGGCCAGCCACGGCTGCTGGTCGCGCGGCAAGCCGGGTGGACGGTAGTACTGCTCGATCAAGGTAAAACCGGCGGCCTGCACGTACGCGGCCCACGTCGCTTCGTCGTGATAGCTGCCGTAACGCGCGCCATTCCAGCCTTCCTGGTTCTGCCCGCGCGGATTCGAGCTGAACAGTACTCCACCGGGCTTCAAGCAGGAATACAGGGCGCGCAGCACGCCGGGCAAGGCGGCGCTGGGCACGTGGAACAGCACGGCATTCGCGAACACGCCGTCGAAGTGCGCGGCGGGCAAGTCGAGGTCGACGAAATCCTGCTGCCACACGGTGCAGCCGCTGTAGGCACGCGCCATCTCGACGAAGCGGGGGCAGCCATCGACGCCTGTGGCGTGGTGCCCCATGGCCGTGAACGCCTTCAGGTCGCGGCCGGGGCCGCAGCCCAGGTCGAGGATATCCAGGGGCGCGGGCCGGCCGATGGCGGCCAGCAGCGCGGCGATGTTCTGGCTGACGTCATGGTCGCGCGTGCCTTCGAAAAACTGCTCGGCGCTGGCATCGTAATGGGCCAGCGTGCGCCCCGTGATGGCGTGGATGGGGTCTTGCGGTGGGGTCGGCTTCATGGCGCTCCTGTCATCGATGGGCGCATTTTACGCTGCCGGCCGGCTCACAGGCGGCAGCGTCAACCTCGGCTACCAGACGCGCACGCGCTGCTCCGGCGCCAGGTACAGCTGCTGCCCCGGCTGGACGTCGAAGGCCGGATACCAGGCGTCGAGGTTGCGCACGGTGGCGGCGCGGTATTGCGCCGGCGCATGGCCATCGGTGAGGATTTGCTGGCGCGCCGCCGCTTCGCGCGCCTTGCTGCGCCAGCTGACGCCGTAGCCGATGAAGAAATCGCGGTCCGCGTCCGCCTGCGCCGGCTTGCCCTGCCGCGACAGCGTGAACGCATCATGCGCGGCCGCCACGCCGGCCAGATCGGCCAGGTTTTCGCTCAGGGTCAGCTGGCCATTCACTGCCAGGTCGGGGAACGGTTTGTAGGCCGCGAACTGCGCCACCAGCTGCTGGGATGCCGACTGGAAATGCGCCAGGTCGGCCGGCGTCCACCAGTCGCGCAACTTGCCCTGGGCGTCGAACTGAGCACCCTGGTCGTCGAAGCTGTGGCTGATCTCGTGGCCGATGGTGGCGCCGATGCCGCCATAGTTGGCCGCATCGGACGCTTGCGGGTCGAAAAACGGCGGCTGCAGGATGGCGGCGGGGAAATTGAGCGCATTTTGCAGCGGCAGGTTGACGGCGTTGACCAGCTGTGCCGGCATGGCCCAGGCCTTGCGGTCCGGCGACAGGCCCAGCTTGGCCAGTTCCTGGCGATAGTGAAACTGTTCCGCCCGCTGCACATTGCCCAGCGCATCGCCGCGCACCACGCGCAAGCCCGCATAACTGTCCCACCGCTCGGGATAGCCCACGCCCACGTACAGGGTCTTGAGTTTTTCCTGCGCCTGCGCCTTGGTGGCCGGCGCCATCCAGTCCAGCTTGTCGATGCGGCGCGAGAAGGCGGCGACGATATTCGTCACCATGTCTTGCACGCGGGCTTTCGATTCCGGCGGGAAATAACGTTCCACGTACAGCTTGCCGACGGCGTCGCTCAGGGCCGCGTTGGTTGCCGCCAGCGCCCGCTTGCTGCGCAGCGACTGCTGCGGCGTGCCGCTCAGGGTGCTGCCGTAGAAGGCGAAGCGCTGCTCGGCGGCCGCCTTCGGCAGAATCGTGCTGAAATGGTTGATGGCGTGGAAAGCCAGGAAATCCTTCCAGGTGGCCAGCGGCACGCTTGCCACCAGCGCGGCGCTGCCCGTCATGGCCGTCGGATGCCAGACGATGAAATCCGTCTGCTGGCCCAGGCCGGCCGCCTGGAAGAAGGCTTTCCAGTCCAGGCCCGGCGCCTTGCTGGCGAAGTCGGCGGCGCGCCACGCGTTATTGCCCTTGGCAACATCGGCCGAATCTTCGCGGCTGGCGTGGCTGGCGGCAATCTGCTGTTCCAGCGCAAACACGCGTGCGGCGCGGGCCCGCGCATCGCTGTAGCCGGCCTGCTTGAGCATGGCGGCGATATGCGCCTGGTAGCCCGTGCGCAAGCCCTGCATGCGCGCGCTGTCGCCTTGGTAAAAGGCGCGGTCGGGCAAGCCCAGCCCGCCCTGCAGCAAATAAGCCACATTGCGGGTGGTGTCGTTCAAGTCTTGCGCCACCCACAGGCCGAACAGGTTTTCCGTATAAAAATTGGTGGCGTTGAGCGGGTCGACATCGGCGCGCAAGCTCTCGCCCAACGCGCGGGCCAGGCCCGCCTGGTCGCGTATGCCATTGATCTTGCTCAATAGTGGCTTGATCGGCGCCCAGCCTTTCGCTTCGATAGCCGCTTCATCCATCCAGGAACGGTAAAAATCGCTGACCTGGCGCGCGGAGGCATCCGCCTGTGGCGCCGCCGCCAGGCCTTCGACGAGGCCGATGATGCGCTCGTTGGTGGCGTTGGCGAGCATGGCGAACGAGCCCCAGCTGCTGCGGTCGGCGGGAATCTCCGTGCTGCGCAGCCAGTCGCCATTCACGTAGTCATAGAAATCGTCACCAGGCAAGACTTTGACGGGGACAGCGGCAGTGGCGCCGGCGGCCTGGCCATGCGCCTGGGCCGGCAAACCGGCCAGCGAGACGCCGGCCAGGGCGAGGACGATGGCAGCCTGGACTGGCGTCCGGAACCAGGAAAAACGCAAACCGTGCATGGCGATCCTTTCGATGAAAACAAGAAAATCATAGCCTGAAATCATACCTTTTTTGGGCCCAAAAACCGTCACTAAACTTTTTTGCATGCGGACAAAAAATCGGCCTATAGTTTCACGACCCCGTGCCGCGTGTACGCCAAGGAGATTGCCATGCAACTGGAAGCGCTGTTCCAGCAACCCCACGCCCTGCCTGCCGCCCCGAAGATCGTCAATGAACTGGTGCGCAGTTTCGACAACCCCGCCATTGCCACCGAGGACATCGCGCGCCAGCTGGGAGCAGACCCGGTGCTGAGCGCCAAGCTGCTGCGGCTGGCCAACTCGGCCTATTACCACGTCTCGCGCAGCATCGGCACGGTGGAAGACGCCGTGCTGATGCTCGGTTTTGTGACCGTGCGCACCCTCGTCATCAGCTCGGGCCTGGTCAGCGGCTACAAGACTGTGCCTGGCCTGAATCTGCCGCAGTTCTGGCGCTACAGTCTGCACAGCGCCGTGTCGGCCCGCTGGATCGCCAGGCAGACGGGCGACAACCAGGACCTGGCATTCACCATCGGCATGATGCATGCGATCGGTCAACTGGTGATCCATGCCGCCATGCCCGAGCAAGCCATGCAGCTCGACAAGATCGCGCCGCCGCTCGATGCGCGCCGGCTCGATGCGGAACGGGTGTCGCTGGGCTATGACTATGCGCAAGTGGGCGCCGAACTGACGCGCCGCTGGAAGTTCCCCGCCACCTTTGCCGAGGCCATCGCCGCCTTTCCCGATCCGCTGGCCAAGGCGCCTTTGAACCGCCTGGCCGCCATCGTGCACCTGGCCTCCTGGCGCGCGCGCATCGAGGAAAATGCGTTGAGCAATGAAGAAATCATCGCCTGCTACCCCAATGAAGTGGCTGAAGCGCTCGGTTTACCGCCGTCCGTGCTGGTGGACAGGATGCCGCCGCCTGCCGAACTGAGCGCTGGGCTGGAAGAACTCGTCAAATAAACCGATCGCAGCCGGAATCGCCATCCCAGTATCCATGCGGGTTTTGCGGGCGATTCCGGCAGCCAGCCAAAACTATTCACATTATTTTCACTTTTTTTTCAAAAACACCCTCAAGTTCCCGCTGAACCTGCCGCTAATCTGGACAAGCGGTAATCCATTCACTAGTTACGGGTGTGCTCATGACCTCCAACGACGTTCTCTCGATGTATGAAAATATTGCAGGAATGACCAACAAAATGGTCGTGGCCGCACGTTCGAGCGACTGGGATGGCTTGGATACCCTGGAAAACCAGTGCGCCAGCGTCGCCAGCGCGACCAAGACGGGCAGCATGCCTGCCCAGGCCGGCGCCTCGCGCCTGCGCAAGATCGACTTGCTCAAGCAAATCCTGGCCAATGACCGCGAAATCCGCGCCATTACGGAACCGTGGATGACGCAGCTGTCGAACATCATGCCAGGATCGCGCGCCCGCATGTAAATAAGCAAGCTTGCCATGCCAGAAACGATAAAAGCACCCGAGGGTGCTTTTTTTACGTCTGCCGCCGTGCCAGGGAGTGCGCCATCTGCGACACTCAAAAAGCCAGGAGGGGAAATTTGGAAGGCGAACCCCAGGTATCTCCTGGCGTCGCCTCGCTGCCGGTTGCATCCGGCGTTCGCGAGCACATCGTCGGCATCGCAAACCGCTTCCAGTCCCAGGCGTTTATGCAACGCTACACCTGTTTTGCCGCGCCACACTATCGTTGGTGACTGCGACAGGCTGGGGCTGTTTTGTCGTAGAGCAAGTCCACTGAGTTAATCATATCACCATCTTTGAAAAATAGGCAACACGATGGAACAGCATTTTTCTGTCTTTTTTGAATATCTTTTTTTATATCAATTTTTTAGCGCGACCTTGCAGCAGCATTAACGCGAGAACGGCTCCGTTTCCGGCTGGGCGGCCGGCCCTTCCTCCACCGCCTCCGTCAGCACCGGCACCTCTTTCTTGCGGCCGAACGGCTTGCGCAGCAGAACCCAGTATTTCGACGGCGCACCCGGCCCCGCCGCCTGCCTGCGCTTGCGCACGACATACACGATCGCCGCCGTCAACAGCAGGAAGGCCAGAGTGCCAAACCCCAGCCACAGCAAGCCATTGCCGCCCGCTGCCTTGCCCTTGTCCTTGTCGGCTGCCGGCGCCGCGTGCAGGGGCTTGGGCTTGGCATGCGGCGCCTCCGCCTCGGCCGGCGCGGCAGCCGGCGCCACGGCATCGGTGGTGGCGGCGGGCAGCGCCAGCGCTTTTTGCAAGGCGCCGATCTTGCCTTCCAATTCACCGAGCTTGTCATTCAGGGCCGCGTTTTTCTCATCCAACGCCACGCACGCTTGTGCCTGCCCAGCATCTGCCTGGGGCGCGCAGGCGGCGACGGGCGCCCTGGCGCGGCGCAATGGCGGCGGACGCAGCGCGGGAGCGGCCGGCGCAGGCACGGCAGGCGGCGGCACGAACACGCGCGCCGGACGCACCAGCCCCTCGGCGCGCGCGCGGGCTGCCAGCGCGGCGGCATCGGGCGGCGGCGCGCCGGACGCAGCGCGCGGCAGCGGCGCAGGCACGGGCGCCGGAATGACGGGCCTGATCGGCGCACTGGTAGCCGCAGCGGCAGCGGCGGGCGGTGCCGGCGTCAGCCACAGCGTACCGAGACGCACGACGGCGCCGCTACCATTGCCCAATAACAAATACAAATGCACATGACCCGCCTGGATCGCTTGCCGGGTAGTCACGCGCACATACTGCCGCCCACCGCGCTCCAGCGGGCTGATCGTCAAGGTTTGCAAGGCCGGCTCCATGCCGATGCCGCCGCCCCGGTACACATCGGGCGAGGCCAGGCGCACGGCCACGCCGCCAGCCTCTTCTGGAGTCAGGGCCGTCAGTTCAATCTCGGCCAGCAAGGGCTGCCCCACATGCGACAGCACCGCCATCTCGCCCAGTTCGGCAGCCATCACGGGCGGCAAGGCCAGGCTGGCGGCGGCGCACGCGATCAGGGACCAACGGGGAACAATGCTGCTTTGCATGGACTGATCGCTTTGATAACAAGATAGGAAGGGGAACTCGTCTGTCATTAACGGCAGGAAATCGCAAAAATATAGATGGGCCAGGGCAAAAATGATGCAATACAGCATCATCCTGTGTCTTTTTGACGTCTGGAGTACACTCGATCCACCTCCATCGATGAAAGGGATGCCATGAGTAGCAGAATCGAACGCGACAGTTTCGGCCCGATCGACGTACCCGCCGACCGGCTTTGGGGAGCGCAAACGCAGCGCTCGCTTGAGCACTTCCATATCTCCACGGAAAAGATGCCGCCTGAACTGATCGCCGCCCTGGCCACCGTCAAGCGCGCGGCCGCCCACGTCAACCTGGACCTGGGCCTGTTGGATGGCAAGAAGGCCATCGCCATCACGCAAGCGGCCGACGAAGTGCTGGCCGGCAAGCATGACGCGGAATTCCCGCTGGCCGTCTGGCAGACGGGCTCTGGCACGCAAAGCAATATGAACATGAATGAAGTGCTGGCCAACCGCGGTTCCGAGCTGATCGGCGGCTTGCGGGGAGAAGCGCGCCTGCTGCACCCGAACGACGACGTCAACCTGGGCCAGTCCTCGAACGACATCTTTCCCACCGCCATCCATGTGGCGGCTGCGCTGGGCGTCGCCAACACGGTCTTGCCGCCGCTGCGCCAGCTGCGCGCCACGCTCGACGCGAAAGCCACGGAGTTTGCCGACATCGTCAAGATCGGTCGCACGCATTTGCAGGATGCCACGCCCTTGACCCTGGGCCAGGAATTTTCCGGCTACGTGGCACAGCTGGACTTCGCCGAGCACATCATCACGGCAGCGTTGCCGCCGCTGCTGCAGCTGGCCGCTGGCGGCACGGCCGTGGGCACGGGCTTGAATGCCCACGTGGAATTTGCCGGCCGCATCGCGGCCGAACTGGCGCGCCTGACGGGCCAGCCGTTCGAGACGGCCAGCAACAAGTTTGCCGCGCTGGCCGCCCACGATGCGCTCGTCGCCGCCCATGGCGCGCTGAAAACCCTGGCCACGGCGCTGATGAAAATCGCCAACGACGTGCGCTGGATGGCGTCCGGCCCCCGTTCCGGCCTCGGTGAAATCACCATCCCTGAAAACGAGCCAGGCAGTTCCATCATGCCGGGCAAGGTCAATCCCACCCAGTGCGAAGCACTGACCATGCTGTGCTGCCAGGTGTTCGGCAACGACGTCGCCATCACGGTGGGCGGCGCCTCGGGCAATTTCGAGCTGAACGTCTTCAAGCCCTTGATCGCGCACAACTTCCTGCAAAGCGCGCGCCTGCTGGGCGACGGCATGCGCAGCTTCGACGAGCATTGCGCGCACGGCATCGCGCCGAACCATGGTCGCATCGCCGAACTGATGGAGCGCTCCCTGATGCTGGTCACGGCGCTGGCGCCCCACATCGGCTACGACAAGGCGGCGCAAATCGCCAAGCAGGCCCAGCATGAAGGCACGACCCTGAAGCAAGCGGCGCTGGCCCTGGGCTATGTAACGGAAGAGCAATTCAGTGCGTGGATCGTGCCACTGGCGATGACGCAGCCCAACAAAAGCTGACTTCCACCCTGCATTGCTGGCGGCTTCAGGTAAACTACGAGTTAGTTGAGGTCGTCATCAAGTGTTGAAAACACATCATTGCAATAAGGGATACAATGCAAAAAGTAAGCTTTGATTTAACATCCGAGTTCGTCGAGCTGAACCAGCTGTTGAAGCTGGTCGGCTTGTGCGACAGCGGTGGCGCAGGCAAGGTCATGGTCGATAGCGGCGTGGTGAAGGTCGATGGCAAGAAGGAATTGCGCAAGACCGCCAAGATCCGCGCCGGCCAGGTCGTCAGCGTGGGCGATATCCGTATCACGGTCGTCGCTCCCGCCTGATCCCGGCATGGGGTGCGAAAGCAGCCCCATGCGTCCAGCCAGCACCGCTGCCAGCCCGGCTGCCCTAGTCAAGCTGCGACACGTCGTTATTGTCAGATAAATATCGATTGCAGAAGGGGAGCGCCATGGACCAGCCCGAACAAGGTACGCGCAGCCAGGAACGCCTGATCGGCGACTTGCGCCAGGTAATAGAAAACGCGGAAGAATTGCTGCGTAACACAGACAAATACACCAGCAGCCTGTACCAGAGCGCGCGCGCCAGGCTGCAACTGGCCCTCGTCGCGGCCACGGCCGAACTGGCCCGCTTTGAAGAAGAGCAAGTCACGCGCATGATGGACGCCACCCTGGCCGCGAACGCCCTGTACCGCGATCAGACAGGCGAAGCGCGCCTGCTGCGGGCCTTCGAGTAACGAGTTACGCCGTCAACACGGCATGCGCCAGCCACTGGCGCAAATGTGTCGCCAGGTCGAATGCCGGGTCCCGCTCGAACGCCACGTCGAGCGCGGCGCCAAACGTTTGCCCCTGCTGCAACACCAGCAAGGCCGCATGCGCGGCCGCATCCACTACCAGCACCTGCGTCTTCCAGTGCGGCCGGCATACCAGTGCCCAGCTCGCCACCTGCATGTCTTGCGGAAACCTCCCCGGCCCTTCGCTTTGCCCATCACCTTCCTGATGCGCCTGCCACAAGGCCGCCACTTGCCAAGTTGATGCCAGCAAGGCGCAAGCGGGATGCAGGCTAAAACGGCGCGCTTCGAGCTGATCGGGGTGCAGGGCGGCCAGCGACTCGGGCGCCAGCACTTGCGCATCGGCCGCGTAATGGGCCAGGTGCATGGCCCATTCCAGGCGCGCCATGTCCGGCAGATAGGGCAACTCGGCCGCAGGCGGAAAACTGGCCAGAAAATCGGCGAAACGGGCGCCAAACTGCTTCAAGTCGGCGCTATCTGACGGATACTGGCGGCCGTACGCGCGCGCCAGGCCGCCAAAGAATTCCTCGCCCACCAGCGCCAGCACGACGGGATAGGCGTGGCCCAGGGTACGGCGCCAGGTGGCGCTCAAGTTGCCGCGGCACAAAGAGAAACGCTCCGATACCGACTCTCCCGCGAACGATGGCAACGTTGCCGTAGTATCGAGCAAGGCCGTGGCAAACGCATGCTGGCCGGCCGCCAGCGCGTCAAGCGACACGGGCGGTGGCGGTGGCAGCACCGGCCCCCCATGCCATGGCGAATGTTGCTCGTGCTGCGCCAGCATCGCTTGCGCCTTGTCCGCTTCGCCCAGCAGAATATCGAGCGGCGGCAAATCCGTGTCCCATTCGACCAGGGTGGGCACGGCGCCAAAGCGCAGCAAGGCGGCCGCATACAAGTCCCAGACGGGCTCGGCCACGGCGGCGCCATGGTGATCGATCACGGCGTGCGGCATCAGCAAATGGCCGCCCAGGTGCAGCTCGCCCACGCTGCCCGGCGCGATGCTTTGCATGGCAAGCAGGGCGTCTTCGCCGTGGTTGCACTGGTTCACATACAAGTTGTTGATATCGAGCAGCAGCCCGCAGCCGCTGCGGCGCGCCAGTTCCGCCAGGAATTGCGCCTCGCTCATGGCATCGTCGGCAAAACGCAGGTAAGTGGAGACATTCTCCAGCAAGATCGGCCTTTTCAGCACATCCTGCACCCTCCCCACTCTGGCGCACAGTAAATCCAGGGCCGCGCCATTCAAGGCCAGCGGCAACAGATCATTGAGTTGCTGCTGCGCCACGGCACCCCAGCTCAGGTGTTCCGACACGAGGGCCGGCTCGATGCGCTCCACCACGGCGCGCACGCGCTGCAAATGGGGCTCGGAAAAGCCCCGCGCGGAACCCAGGCCCAGACCCACGCCATGCAGGCTGATCGGGTAATCCTGGCGCAGGGTTCGCAGCACATGACTATCCCAGCCCGATGGCTGCAGATAATTTTCGGTATGTACTTCCAGCCAGCCAACCTTGGGCCGGCGCGCCAGAAAATCGCGGTAGTGCGCGGCGCGCAGGCCGACGCCGGCAAGCGCTCGAAGTGGCTGCGGCATGGGCAAGCGGCGAGAGCTTACGGCTGCGTGGCCGGTTTGGCGGCCTTGCCGGCCTTGATGGGCTTGACGGAGCCGCCCGCCTGTTCGCACGTGCCCTTGGCAACATAGGTCCATTCCGTGGGCAAGTTGTCCGCCTCCGCCTGGCCCGCGCAGGAATGCGCACCGTCGGACGAGGCGCAATCGTTCTGCCCTGCCTTGGCGACGCCGTAGCATTTTTCCTTGTCGCCAGGGGCGGGGCCATCGTGCGCGGTGGCGTTGACGGTGGTGCCGGCGCAGAGGCCCGCGAGGGCGGCGGCGATGAGAGCTTGACGTTTGTTCATGGGGATTCCTCTTGCATGGATCAAAGTAATGGCACGCCCCAGGCTGCACTATGGGCAACGCGAGGTGATGGACGTCATTTTACTGAATCGGCCGTGCCATGGCGAACCATGGTCAATTAGTCAACTTGACAGGAGCAGGAAATAGGCGGAGAGACAGACAAACACGCCCACTCTCCACCGTCGATGACGGTGGTGTGGGCATGGGCACGGCAAAGCGCCAGACGGGCGCTACAGACCTGCGCTCAGGCTGTCGTGTTGATGCGGTTACCGAGGTGAGCCGGCAGACTCGGCGCCGACTGTATCGGTGGTAACGCTTGCAGCAAGGCAGTGGCAGTCAAACTTTGAATATCCTGGGCTTTTTTCAGGACAGCCAAACCGACGGCTTGCCGTGTGCCTGTCTCCGCCATCGTGGTTGACAGTTGAGCAATGCTTCCGACGTCCATACATTTCTCCAATGAGGTTCTACCAGTATTAACGGATGGCCGCGGCAAACCTTTAGCTTATTTTTCCAGCTTATTTTCCAACTGCAGCAGCAGCCAGGCCAGCACGTGCTCGCGCGCATTCAAGTCCAGCCATTGCACGCCCTCGCGCAAGTCGGCCGGCGCCGGGCTGTCGGAGGCGACGGCGATCACATGCGGGTCATGCGGATACAGAGGTGCTTGCCCCACTTCCGGGCGGAATACTTCCAGCTTGGGAATGGGGTCCGTCTTGAAACCTTCGACCAGGGTCAGGTCCGCCGGCCCCATGCGGGCCAATTGCTGCGCCAGGCTCGGTTCCGGCGCGCCGCGCAGTTCATGCACGATGGCAAACCGGTACGGCGACGCCACCAGCACTTCCGCCGCTCCTGCCAGGCGCAACCGGGCGCTGTCTTTTTGCGGCGGTTCCAGCGCCAGGTCATGGTGGCTATGCTTGACCAGGTTGACGCGCAAGCCCCGCGCCGCCAGTTCCTTCACCACAAATTCCAGCAGGGTCGTCTTGCCGCTACCGGAACGGCCGATCACACCCAGTACCGGGTGGGCGGGCATCGCATCGTGCATGATCACTCCTTGATTGAGAAGCAGTGATTATACGCAGCCCTACCGGCGCCGGCGCCCGGCGCGGGCGCCATGCATTGCCCGGCTCATTGCCCAACTCAGGCGGGCGCCGGTTTGCCACCCTGCCGCCGGCGCCGGCCCGCCGGCCCGGGCGCTGCCTGCGCATTCCTGGCCCAGCGCGCCAATTGCCGATGCGCAGCGATCACGCCCGCCTCGGCATCGGATTGCACGGGCACGGCGGCAACGGCAGCCATCTCGCCGGCCTGCTCCAGCGGGGCGAAGTCGTGCGCCCGCACATCCGCTTTCCATGCGGCCCGCTGCGCTGGCACCGTAGCGGGCACGGCCGGCGCCGCGCGCGGCTGCGCCAGGGTCAGCACGGCGCCCAGGCCGCTGGCGGACGCCACGCGCGCGCCCATCTGGGGCAAGCCGCCATCGGCGGCGCGGCAAAAGCGCTGCAGGATGGTTTTGATGATCGACGTGTGATCGACTACCTCGTGGCTGACGCTGCCCGGCGCGATCAGCGGCGACACCAGCAGCATGGGCACGCGCACGCCGTACTGGCGAAACGCGGGGTCGTCGTCGGCGGCGGCGGGCGGAGGCACATGGTCGAAAAAGCCGCCATGCTCGTCATAACTGAGGATCAGCAAGGTGCGCGGCCAGGCGGGACCGCGCGACAGGGCCTGGTAAACCTGCGCCACCAGCGCCTGGCCGGCGCGGATATCGGCCGGCGGGTGGTCGTCATTCTCAAAAAAATGCGGATCTATCCAGCTGACCGAGGGCAAGGTACCCGCCAGTGCATCGCCGATGAAGCCATAACGGCGCCCGCTGGAGCCGAAGGGCTCATACCACTCGGACGAGCGGTAATGATCGTCGCTGAAGGCCAAACTCCAGGGTTTCCAGGCGGAATAGAATTTCCAGCCGACCTGGGCCCGGTCCAGGTGGCGCACGAAGGACTTGTTCGCGTACAGGGGCACGCGCTTGCTGTCACGGCTGCCGGCCGCCTTGCCGCTGATGGCATACAGGCGGTTGGGCCAGGTGGCGCCCGGCACGGAACTGTAGCAGCGGTCGCAGACGCAAAACTGTTGCGCCAGGAAATCATACATGGGCAAATCGGCCGCATTGTAGTAACCCATCACCAGGTCGATGTCAGGGTCGCCCGGATGCGTTTGCGCATAGTCGTCGACGAAGCCGCCGTTATTGTTTTGCAATTGCTGCGCCACCGACAGGCCCGTATGCGACGGGTCTTGCTGCGGGCCGAAGGCCGTGCGCCGCAAATGGTGCACAGGATACGTCACGCCCGCATGGACGTTGGCATGACTGGCCTGCAAGCCGTCGATGTCGGTGCGCCCCCCTTCCAGGCTCAGGTAGCCCAGCATGTGGTCGAACGAGCGGTTTTCCATCATCAACACGACGATATGCTCGATGCGCGCCAGGTTTTCCGGCGCATCCGCATCAAGCACACCCTCATCGGCAGCAGCAATCATGGGAACTCCCCGGCCGCGCACACGGGCGCAGCGACCCTGGTTCGACCAGGCCAGGCCAGGTTGGTTCAGCTATGGTGGCCCGGCCTTGATGCACAACAAGTCAATACGGCACGCGGTAGCGGTAGCCCTTGAAACTGAAGATGGCCGCCTTCGGCTGCAACTTTTCCAGCACCAGGCCGGGCGCCAGCTCTTCGCCCTCGTGGCGCAGCACCTTGTCGATCAGCAACAGACGGTCGGCCGGATTCTTCGAATAGATATAGCCGCCGATGGCAATGGCGGGGATTTGCCGTTGTATCGGCTCGGGCAGGTCGCGCATGCCGGGTACGCTTTCCTCGGCGGCGGGCGTGGGCGGCACTGCAGGCGCCGGGGCCGCAACGGGCGGCGACACGACCTGGCCGGGCGTCTCCTGCTTCGGTTCCGCCACGGGCCTGGCATGGTGCACGGGCGCGGCGGTGGCCGCTGGCGGCACGGAGGCCGCCACAGGCGCGGGTGCGACCGCCGCTGGCGGGGCAGCCACGGGCAAGGGAGCGGGCACGGCCTGGGCCAGCACGGCTGGCACGACAGCAGCGGCCGCAGGCGCCGCCGCGTCCGCCTGCCAAGGCTGCCACAGCAGCAGTGCGGCAGCCACGGCCACGGCGACGCCGCCCAGCGCCAGCCACACGGGGGTGCGCCGCGCAGAAGCGGACGCTGCGCCATCATGCAACTGCACTTGCGGTGCGTGGATCGACGGCAACTCGCCCAGTTGGCGCTCGGCCTGCGATTTTTTCAATGCTTCAAGTATGTAGGACATCTTATTTCCCCGCCACCATCGCCGTCGCAGCGGGTGCTGCCACGGCAGGAGCTGCGCTGCTCAGGCGCGGCTCCGCGTTGTCACCCAGTTGCCTCAGGCGTATGTACGTTTTCGGACCCGCCAGGCCATCGGCCCGCAGGTTCTGGCTCTGCTGGAAAGCACGCAGCTGGCCTTGCATCTCGGCATCGAGCGGCAGATTGGCGGCCGGCGCCGGCAAGCCACGCTGCTGCGCCAGGCGCCGCGCCAGCCAGTCCACGTCGGCGCCGCGGGCACCCAGCGGCACTTCGTCGCGCCAGCTGCGCGGGGCGCGCCAGAAGGTCGTGAAACTGCCATCGCTGCGTTGCGCCAGCTGGGCCAGGGGCAGGCTGTGTGGTTTGCCATCAAGCATCAAGGTGGCCGTCTCGCCCTGCAAGCGCGTCAGCAGCGCCAGCTGTTCCCTACCCTCCCCGTCGCGCAGGGCCAGCATGGCGGGCGTATCCAGCACGCGCAGTTCGGCGATGCCGCCCCGGCTGTGCAGGCAGCGCAGGCCGGCGCGGGCGCCCGCCTGGCAAGCGTCGCCGGCCGGCAACTGCTCGCCCCACAGGGCGGCCAGCTGGCGCAGCATGGCGTTGCGGTCCAGCACCTTGGCGGGCGCGGCGGCGGCGGCCACCACGGGGGAGGCGGCCGGCACGGAGACGGCCACGGCAGGTGCAGCGGGCACGGCGGACGAGGA
Source organism: Janthinobacterium sp. SUN073 (assembly GCF_030397665.1). Lineage (GTDB taxonomy): Bacteria > Pseudomonadota > Gammaproteobacteria > Burkholderiales > Burkholderiaceae_D > Janthinobacterium. Next base: position 232,279 of record NZ_JAPUBT010000006.1, read on the forward strand.
CGGGGACGGCATGAAATGCCAGGCCAGCGCAGCCGTCACCAGCGCACCGGCCAGCACGCCACCGGCCACGTGCGGCCAGCGCAAGCCCCGTCCGGGAGCCGGCTTGCCCTCTTCGGCAAACACTTCCTCGGCGGCACGGCGCAATATCTGGCGCGTCACCTGCGGCTGGTTTTCCACGTAGGCGCCCAGCAGCGCGCGGTCGCACAACAGGTTGATGCGGCGCGGCACTCCCTTGCTCAAGGCATGGATCTGCGCCATCAGGCGCGGTGCGAACGGCGTCTGCGCCGTGCTGCCCGCCACGGCCAGGCGGTGGCGGACATAGCTGGCCGTTTCCTCGGCCGTCAGCGAGCCCAGGTGATAGCGGGCAATCACGCGCTGCGCCAGCTGTTCCAGCTCGGGCCGGGCCAGCATGGCGCGCAATTCCGGCTGACCGATCAGGATGATCTGCAGCAGCTTGCGCTCGCTCGTCTCCAGGTTGGTCAGCAAACGCAGCTGCTCCAGCACGGCGGTGGACAGGTTTTGCGCTTCGTCAATGATCAGCACATTGTTCTTGCCCTGCGCATGGCTGGCCAGCAAATGCGCATTGATGGCGTCGACATAGCCTTTCACGCTGGCCACGCCGGGCGCCACGGCGATGCGGAATTCCTCGCAGATCGACAGCAGCAATTCTTCGACGGACAGTTTCGGATTGAAGATATAGGCGAGCTGGCAATTGTCCGGAATCTGTTCCATGAAGCAGCGGCACACGGTGGTCTTGCCGGCGCCGATTTCTCCCGTCAGCAGCACGAAGCCGCCGCCGCTGCCCACGCCATACAGCAAGTGCGCCAGCGCTTCGCGGTGGCGTTCGCTCATGAACAGGTAGCGCGGATCGGGGGCGATCGAAAACGGCGATTGCTTGAGCTGGAAATAATGCGTGTACATGGAGACCCTGCAGATGAAACGATCAAAATGCGCGGCGGCAAGCCGAACCCCTCAGCGGGTGCGGGCGGGCGGCAACGGCTTGTATTTGGCGCAATACACTTTCGCCTTGCTACGGAAGTAGACGATTTTACTGCCAGGCACGGAACCACGGACAGGGAAGGCGGAATTGTCGAGTTTATTGAAACGCAGGCCCGAGGCGCTGCGGATGGCCGGTTCCAGCTTTTCCGGCGTCGAATCCGCCACCACGCCCATGAAGACGAGGGGGCTCGTGTCGTCACTGACGATCACGTCGGTAACGGGTGCGCCCCACAAGGTGGCGTCCGTGCGGAACCAGTAGGCGCCGCCTTCATGCTTGTAGGCGGGGCCGAAAGCCGTCAGCAAATAGGCATAGAAGGCCTTGTTGTCGATCTGGTCGATGCACAGCACGGCATTGCCCACCACTTGCCCGAACGTGGACGGCGCTGCCTTTTGCTGCGCCAGCACGCCGGACACGGGGACACCGAAGGCCAGCAAGGCGAACGCCGCCAGCAAGGCCGGCGCACGCCAGGGGCGCATCAATGAACGGCGCACGCGCATGATCAGCGCTTGCGCTCTTCTTTCTTGACCTTCTTGGCTTCCTTCTTTTCCTTCATGCTCTTGGCCGGTTCCTTCTTGGCTTCTTTCTTGCTGTCCTGTGCCTTGCTCATCATCTACTCCATGCTTGGGCGAAAATGCCTGGGCCATTATGACACTCCCCCATGAAAATGCCACCCGAAAAGCAAAACGGCCGCACAAGGCGGCCGTTCCGGTCAGGCATCAGCGCACACTCAGTGCAGGCACAGGCGGCGGCGCGTCTTTTCGATCAGCTCCGCATCGTAGGGATACAGGTTCTCGATAAAGAACAATTCCGTTTCCGCTTCATCTTCCAGGCACATTTCGAGCATGACCGGGCCATCGCTTTCACGGCCCAGGAAATCCTTCGGCCAGCGGTTCTTGCGGTGCGTGCGCATCATTTCCATGCCCAGCTTGGCCAGCGGCGCCGACACGCCGGCGGCCAGCGCCTCTTGCTGCCAGTCGTCCCAGTACTCGCTCTTTGCTGCCTTGTCGTTCATCATGCTCTTCCAACTCAGGTGTAAAAGGCGGACTTTACTCTTCATGGCGTCCCTTGCCAAGCATGCATACAAGCAATAGCGCAACACCAGACATAGACCAGTCTGAAAAAATTGGCATTAAACAAGGCCAATTTCAATACCATTCATCAAACACAAAAATGCCTTTATTAACAGCAACTTGCAATCACCGCCTCGGGCATGGCACGGCATCGAACAAGGCATTTGTTAATACCACTTAAATACCTGTTGACAAGCCATCGAGGCGACAATATAGTGCCTTCAGCTTTTTCGCCGCCCGACAAAAAAAACCAGACAGGCGCAATCAACCAAACGCGGGACTGCATAACATGATCGAATACATAATCGGCGTCGACGGCGGGGGCAGCGGCACCCGCGTACGCCTGGCGCGCCTCGATGGCCAGGAACTGGCGCAGGGACAAAGCGGCCCTTCCGGTCTGATGCACGGCATCGAGCGTGCCTGGACGTCCGTGGCACATGCCGTCACCCTGGCCTTCCGCGCCGCCGGCCTGGAACAGCCGTCGCTGCAGCGCATGGCCATCGGCCTGGGCCTGGCCGGCGTGCACAACAAGCAATGGGCCGCCAGCTTTGTCGAACACAATCCCGGCTATGCCTTGGTGGCACTCGAATCGGATGCCCTGACCACCCTGCTGGGCGCGCACGCGGGCCAGCCGGGCGTCATCGTTGCCATCGGCACCGGCAGCGTGGGCGAAGTACTGCACGCGGACGGCAGCCGCCACGAAGTGGGCGGCTGGGGCTTTCCCTCCGGCGACGAAGCGGGCGGCGCCTGGATCGGCATGCGCGCCATCAACCACGCGCAGCAGGTGGTCGACGGGCGCGTGCCCGGCAGCGCCTTCGCCACGGCCGTCATCGACGCTTGCGGCGGCCAGCGCAACGCCATGCAAGTGTGGCTGGCCGCCGCCAGCCAGACCAACTTCGCGCAACTGGCGCGGCTGGTGCTCGAACATGCGGCCAGCAACGTGGTGGCGCGCACCATCCTGAGCGACGCGGGCCAGCAGATCGCCCTCATCGCCAGGGCGCTCGACCCGGCCGGCACCTTGCCCGTGGCCCTGTGCGGCGGCCTGGCGGCGCCCTTGTCTGGCTACCTGCCGGCGGCACTGTTGCAACTGGTCGTGCCGGCACAGGGCGACTCGGCCGCAGGCGGCCTGCGCCTGATCAGCAAGCACTTGCAGGAGCAATGACCATGCTGACCAAACTGTCCGCCTTCAAACCGAATCCCGCCAGCGACACGCCGCTCTACATGCAGCTGGCGAACATGCTGTCGGACGGCATCGCCAGCGGCGACTGGCGCGCCAACCAGGCCTTGCCCTCCGAGCGCGTGCTGTCGGACATCCTGGAAATCTCGCGCGTCACGGCGCGCAAAGCCATCGACATGCTGTGCGACCGGGGCATGCTGACGCGCAGGCGCGGCTCGGGCACCTACATCACGCCCAAGCTGGAGCAGCCGCTGTCGCGCCTGACGAGCTTTTCGGAAGAATTGCGCCAGCGGGGCTTCACGGCCGGCTCGCGCTGGCTGCAGCGCGATATCGGCGCGGCGGCGCCGCTGGAACTGCTGTCGCTGGGCCTGTCGCCGCACATGCCGGTGGCGCGTTTGCGCCGTTTGCGCACGGCCGACGAAGTGGTGATGGCGATCGAGACGACCACCATCCCCGCGCTGTACATGCCGGACCCGCAGCAGGTGACCGATTCGCTGTACGGCTACCTGGAGTCGCGCGGCACCATCCCGATGCGCGCGCTGCAGCATATCCGCGCCGTCAACGCCACGGCGGAACAGGCCAAGCTGGCCAATATCAAGACGGGTGAAGCCATGCTGCACATCACCCGTGTCAGTTATCTCGACAACGGCGCAGCGGTGGAACTGACCCACTCGTATTGCCGCAGTGATTATTATGAATTCGTAGCGGAGTCGCGCAGATGAGCAGCACTATCAAAGGCAATATCCTTACCCCCGGCGGCTGGATCCACGGCGCCATCGCCTTCGGCGAGCGCGTCGACAGCATCACGGGCGATTCCCTCCACCCGTCGACCAATAACGACGACTATATCTTGCCCGGCTTTATCGACCTGCACGTGCATGGCGGCGCCGGCAAGGACATCATGGAAGGCGGCGAAGCCGTCTACACCATCGCGGCCATCCATGCGCGCCACGGCACCACCAGCCTTCTGGCCACCACCATGACGGCGCCGCCGGAAGATATCGACGTGGCCCTGACGGCCATCGGCATCGCCGCCAACCACCGCCGCCCGAACACGGCGCGCGTGCTGGGCGCCCACCTGGAAGGCCCGTACATCAATTCCGGCAAGCTCGGGGCGCAGCCGAACTACGCGCGCGCAGCCACCCTGGCCGAAATCGAACGCCTGCAAACCCTGGCCAAACTGCGCGTCATTACCGTGGCGCCGGAAATCGCCGGCCACCTGGATCTGGTGCGCGCCCTGGCCGACGCCGGCGTGCGCGTGCAGATCGGCCATACGCTGGGTTCCTATGAAGATGGCGTGGCCGCGCTGGAACATGGCGCCATGGGCTTCACGCACCTGTTCAACGCCATGAGCGGCCTGCACCACCGCGAGCCGGGCATGGTCGGCGCCGCCCTGGCGCACGCCGAATACGCGGAACTGATCCCCGACCTGCTGCACGTGCACCCGGGCGCCATCAAGGTGGCCCTGCGCGCCATCCCGCGCCTGTACTGCGTCACCGATTCGACCGCCGCCACCGGCATGCCGGACGGCGAATACATGCTGGGCCGCCACGCCGTGCAGAAATGCATGGGCGGCGTGCGCCTGCCCGACGGCACGCTGGCGGGCAGCACCCTGACCCTGGACCAGGCGCTGCGCAATCTGGTGGGACTGGGACTGGACCTGGCCGACGCGTCCAAGCGCGTGTCGACCAATGCCGCCGATTACCTGGGCCTGGAAGAACGCGGCCGGCTGGCCCCCGGCACTTACGCCGATCTGGTGGTACTCGATCGCGATCTCAAACTCAAAGCTGTGTATATAGAAGGAGAAATCTGTGACCTCAATGATGCTTAAAGAAGCCATTTCCGCCGCCGAATGCGTCGCCCTGCAACTGGCCAGCGATACGGAACGCTACGCGGAACTGGGCCGCAAATTGAGGAGCACCTCGTTCTCGACCGCGCTGACCATCGCGCGCGGCAGCTCGGACCACGCCTGCAACTACGTCGCCTACCTGATCATGGCGCGCCTGGGCCGCGTCGTCGCCTCGCTGCCGATGTCGCTGGTGACCCTGAACAAGTCGCCGCTGGTGACGCGCGATACGCTGGCCATCTCGATCTCGCAATCGGGCCAGAGCCCGGACGTGGTCGAACCAATCCGCTACTTCCGCGACGGCGGCGCCACCACCGTGGCCCTCGTCAACGACATCGATTCGCCGCTGGCGCACGCCGCCGAATGGGCCATGCCCCTGCGCGCCGGCAAGGAACAAAGCGTCGCCGCCACCAAGAGCTTCATCACCAGCCTGGTCGCCGGTGCGCGCTTGGTGGCCCAGTGGCAGAACGATCCTGAGCTGCAGGCGGGCCTGGAAGCGTTGCCCGAAGCGCTGCTCGAAGCGACCCGCGTCGACTGGTCGCCGGCGATTGACGTGCTGGCGCCGGCGCGCAACATCATGGTCGTGGGGCGCGGCATCAGCTTCCCCGTGGCGCTGGAAGCGGCACTGAAATTCAAGGAAACCTCGGCCCTGCAGGCGGAAGCGTTCAGCGGCGCCGAAATCAAGCATGGCCCGATGGCCCTGATCGAAGACGGCTACCCGCTGCTGATTTTTGCCACGCGCGGCCCAACGCAAGCCGGCCTGCTGCAACTGGCAACAGAGATGCGCGGCCGTGGCGCCAAGGTCTTGCTGGCGGCGCCCGCCGACGTGGCCGAGCGCGACCTGACCCTGCCCGTGGCGGCCACGCCGGATCTCGATCCGATCGTCGCCATCCAGTCCTTCTACGTGATGGCGGCAAAACTGTCGGCCGCGCGCGGCATGGACCCGGATGCGCCGCGCCACCTGAGCAAAGTAACAAAAACAAACTAAGCAACAAGTAGTAACTTACCCCCCCCAAAGGCAGAGACGGGGGTCGGACCCTGAGGGTCCGACCCCGGCACTTGCGGGGTCAGTCGCCAGGATAATAATAATGATCAAGAGACTGTTGGCGGTGTTTGCCTGCGCGGGCCTGCTCGCGCCACAGGCATGGGCTGCCGAGAAAATCGAATTCTGGACCTTCAGCATGAAGCCCAAGTTCACGCCGTATTTCAATGCAGTGGTGGCGCGCTATGAGGCGCAGAATCCCGACGTCAAAATCGAATGGATCGACTTCCCGTGGGACGTCATCCAGACCAAGCTGGTCACGCGCATCGTGGCCGGCACGCCGCCCGCGCTGGTCAGCCTGAACGTGCCCTGGGCCGACGAATTTGCGCGCGACGGCTTGCTCACACAAGTCGATGGCCTGATCGCGCCAGCGCGCGCCAGCTACATTCCCAGCGCCCTGGCAGACTTGCGCTTCAAGGGCGGCACCTACGGTTTTCCCATGTACAGCAATGTCGCGGTGATCGCCTTCAATACCGATATTTTCAAGCAAGCGGGCCTCACGCGCGGCCCCGCCAGCCTCGATGAACAGCTGGCGTTCGCACGCCAGATCGCGCAACGCACGGGCAAGGCCGGCATCGCCCCCGCCCTCTCCAAAATCGACGGCCTGTTCATGCAGCAGGGCCTGGCCGTCATCACCGATAACCGCGCCGTCTTCAATTCGCCGCAGCACGTGGCGCTGGTGCAAAAACTGGCCGACACCTATAAAGTGGGCGGCCTGCTGAAGGAAAGCCTGTTCGCCGAAGATAACTTCCCGGCCGTGATCGACGCCTACAAGGGCGGCCGCCTGGGCATGCTGCTGGCGCCGCCCACGGCCATGCAGCGCATCCGCGGCGATGCGAAAGACATCTACGCCATCACCGACGTGGCGCCCGCGCCGCTGGGCCCCACCGGCATCGCCGACGGCGGCTGGCTGGTGCACTTCGCCATTCCGAAAGGCGTGCCGGCGCGCCTGTTGCCATCGGTCGGCAAGTTCGCGCGCTTCCTGACGAACGACGCCAACCAGTTGGCCTTCGCCAGGCAGGCCAGCGTCTTCCCCACCACCGTCAAGGCGGCGGCCGACCCGTTCTTCCTGTCCACGCCGAAAAACGCGGGCGCGGCCGAGAAAGCCGTCGCTGCCGGCGCCCTGTCGATGGGCCACTCGCGCACCCTGTACGTGGCCGGCATCGACGACTACGACGAATTGCGCCGCTCGCTGGTCAAAGCCGTCGAGGCGGGCGTGACGGGCAAGCAGGATGTGAAGCAGGCGCTGGACCAGGCCGTCGCCATCTGGAACCGCAAGCTGGCCACTCTGCCGCGTCACTGAGGACAGCATGAAACTCGCCCACCGCCACACTCTGCAAGCCTGGCTGTTTCTCGCCCCCGCCCTGCTGCTGCTGGCCGCCTTTTCCTTCTGGCCCGTCGGCTACGGCTCCGTGCTGGCGTTCACCGACTACAGCCTGATACGCGAGACGCGCTTCGTCGGCCTGGATAACTTCCGCTACATCTTCAACAACGAGATGTTCGTCTCGGGCCTGAAGAATTCGCTGATGTTTTTGCTGATGGTGCCCTTCGTGCAAGTGGGCGCCATCGTGCTGGCCGTGCTGGTGAACAACCGCCTGCCCGGCATCCGTTTGTTCCGCGCCGCCTTCTACGTCCCCGTGGTGACCACCGTGTCCGTGGTCGGCATCATGTGGGGCTTCATGTTCCACGAACAGGGCGCGCTGAACTACGTGATGATGACGTTAAAACTCGTAAACGCGCCCGTGGGCTGGCTGACGAACGACAGCCTGGCCCTGTTCGCCGTCATGTTCGTGACCCTGTGGCGCGGCCTGGGCTGGTACATGGTGATGTACCTGGCGGCGCTGCAATCGATCCCGTCGGACATGCAGGAAGCGGCCATGCTCGATGGCGCCAACCGCTGGCAGCGCTTCTGGAAAATCACCGTGCCGATGCTGCGCCCGACCATCATGCTGTGCTCCATCCTGTCCGTGCTGGCGGCCCTGAAGGCTTACCAGGAAGTCGACGTGCTGACCCAGGGCGGGCCGATGAACTCGACCTTCACGGCGCTGTACTACGCGTATGACCAAGGCCTCAAGCACTTGAAACTGCCGCGCGCGCTGGCCGCCAGTTTCGTCGTCTCGCTGTTCTGTATAGCCATCGCCCTGCTGTGCCTGCGCTATCTGAAACCCAAGCACCGCTAAGAGGGAATGACCATGAAACTCCGTTCCCGCCCCCTGAAAACCCGCCTGCAAATACTCGGCCACTATGCCGTGCTGTGCGCGATCGCCGTCGTCTGCGTCTTCCCGTTCTGGTGGACACTGGTGACGGCCATTTCCACGCAAGGCAATATCTTCGCCTTCCCGCCCACCTTCTGGCCGAAGGCGCCGTCTTTTGAGAACTTCATCGAAGTGTTCCATGCGATCCCGATCTGGTCGTTCTTCAAGAACTCCGTGCTGATCGCCGTGTTCACCGTGTTCTGGAAACTGCTGCTGTGCTCTTTGGCCGCGTATCCGCTGGCGCGCCTGAAATTCCGTGGCCGCAAGCTGGTGTTCGGCCTGATCCTGGCCACGCTGGTGCTGCCGTCGGAGGTGAACTTCCTCGTCAACTTCATCACCATCACGCAAATGAGCCTGGTCGACACCTACACGGGCGTGATCCTGCCCAACGTGGTGACGGCCGTGGCCATTTTGCTGCTCAAGCAGGCGTTCGAGGAAGTGCCGCAAGACCTGATCGACGCCGCGCGTGTCGATGGCGCCTCCGAGTGGGTCATCTTCAGCCGCATCATGCTGCCCCTGATCACGCCATGGCTGGCCACCGTCGGCATCCTGACGGCCGTCGAATCGTGGAATGAATACATCTGGCCCTCCATCGTCATGAGCAAACCCGATGAATTCCCGCTGTCGGTGGGCGTGCTGTATTTGCGCGGCACGTTTGGCAGCAGCACGCGCGTGATTGCCGCCGGCACCCTGATCACCATCGTGCCGACCCTGCTGGCATTCCTGTTTACCCAGCGCTTCTTCATGCGCGGCATGGACGGCGCCGTCAAATGAGCGCCGCCATCACTACCGACCTGCGCCGGCTTGCCGGGCAGCTGCTGATGACGGGCATCCCCGGCACCGAACTCGATGCGGCCATGGCGCAATGCCTGCAGCAACATGGCATCCGTGCCGTATGCCTGCGCGCGGCCAATCTGCGCGACGCGGCGCAGCTGACGCGCCTGAGCGCGGACTTGCGCCGCGCCCTAGGTCCGCAGGCGCTGATCGCCATCGACCCGGCCGGCATGCCTGCGGCTTACCCGGCCTGGCTGCCGCAGCCGCCGGGCGCCATGGACCTGTGCGCCGTCGGCGACGCGGAGCTGGCCAACGGCACGGGCGCGGCGACGGCGCGCGGCTTGCGCGCGCTGGGCATCAACTGGCTGCTGGCGCCCCTGATCAATCTCGACACCGGCGCCGCACAGGCGCCTGGCGCGGCGCAAGCGTTTGGCGGCGATCCGGCACAAGCGGCCGCCATGGCGCAAGCCTGGACGTCGGGCTGTCAGGCCGAGGGCGTGGCGTGCTGCGCCAGGCTGTACCTGCCGCAGCACGGTGCCGGTGGCCAGCTGCCCAGCGTCGACAAGACCCGCTCGCAGCTGGAAGAACACGATTTCGTGCCGTTTCGCCAGGCCGCCACGCAGACGGCCTCGATGCTGAGCGCGCACGTGACCTATCCAGCCCTCGACGCGCGCCAGCCCGCCAGCCTGTCGCACGCGGTGATGCATGGCTTGCTGCGCCAGCAGTGGGGCTATGGCGGCGTGCTGCTCACGCCTGGCATCGACACGCAGGGCGGGCATGTCGGCGCGCGCGCCCTGGCCGCCGGCGCCGACATGGCCCTGCTGGCCGATGCCGCGCAGTTGCCGGCCGCGCTGGACGACGTCAGCGCCGCGCTGGCCTCTGGCGCCCTGCCGCTGCAGGCGGTGGGTGCGCGGCTGCAGCGCCTGGCGGCCATGGCCGCACGCTACCCGACCGTCAGCGGCGTGTACGCGCAGGAGGCGGCCGACCGCATCATCATGGCCGAGGCCAGGCGGCGCTGTCAGTAATCGCGCCTTTGCACCGAACGCAATACCCGACTATCAAGACGACCCGAGGAAGCATCCATGAACGACAAGACCAGCAGCAACAACCGTAGCAAGGGCGGCGTCCGCAGCCCGATTTCGTGGGTGCCCACCTTGTACTTCGCCCAAGGCCTGCCGTTTTACGCCGTGGCCCTGGTCGCCGGCCTGATGTTCAAGAGCCTGGGCGTGCCGAACGACCAGATCGCGCGCTGGACAGGGCTGATCGGCTTTGCCTGGGTCTTCAAGCCCCTGTGGAGCCCCTTCCTGGAACTGGCGCCCAGCAAAAAGACCATGGTGGTGCTGTTCCAGTTCCTCGGCGGCCTGAGTCTGGGCCTGATCGCGCTGGCCCTGCAGACGCCGCTGTGGTTCGCCGCCTGCGTGGCCGTGCTGGCCGTCGCCGCGCTGGCCTCGTCGACGCACGACATCGTCTGCGACGGCCTGTATATCGCCAGCCTGTCGAACAAGCAGCAGGCCGCCTATGCGGGCTGGCAGGGCGCCTTCTTCAACGCGGGCAAGTTCATCTCGCTGGGCGGCCTGGTGATCCTGGCCGGCTACCTGGAAGACCATATCGGCAAGAAACAGGCCTGGTCGGTGATCTTCCTGATCATCGGCGCCATCATGCTGTCGCTGGCCGCCTACCACATCTGGTCGCTGCCGCAGGTGCGCAACAGCGCCGTCAAGGACAAGAGCGTGGCGGGCATCAGCCGCACCCTGTGGGAAGTGCTGGTGGACTTCCTGAAGAAGCCCGGCATCTGGGGCATGATCGCCTTCATCATCCTGTTCCGCGCCGGCGAGGCGCAGGTGCAGACCATCGGCCCGCTGTTCCTGCGCGAAGCGCGCGAACTGGGCGGCCTGGGCCTGTCGACGGTGGAAGTGGGCGCCGTGTACGGCACGGCCGGCACCGTGGCCTTTTTGCTGGGCAGCATAGGCGGCGGCTACTTTACTTCCTGGCTGGGCCTGAAGCGCGCCATGTTCTTCCTGATCCTGGCCATGAACTTGCCCAACCTGGTGTTCTACTACCTGAGCCACAGCATGCCGAGCGACCTGGCCCTGATCACGGCCGCGCTCAGCGTGGAAATGTTCGGCTACGGCTTCGGCTTCGTCGGCCTGATCCTGTTCATGATGCAGGTCGTCTCGGTGGGCAAATACCAGACGGCCCACTATGCGTTCGCCACCGGCGTGATGCAGCTGGGCTTCGTGCTGTTCAAGATGGTCAGCGGCGATATCCAGATGGCCCTCGGCTACAAGAATTTCTTCCTGTGGGTGCTGGTGTCGGCCGTGCCCGTGCTGATACTGTCGCGTTTCATGCGCGTCGGGCCGAAGGAAGACGCGGACAAACCCGACCTGAGCAAGGCCGATCCCCCTCAAGCGCCAGCCAGCGCCAGCTAGGATAGAACCACCACATGGCACATATCGTTTTAGAGAATATCGTCAAGCTGTACGACGACAAGCACCCTGTCATCCACGGCATCGACCTCGATATCCGCGATGGCGAATTCGTCGTCTTCGTGGGGCCTTCCGGTTGCGGTAAATCGACCCTGCTGCGCATGATCGCCGGGCTGGAAGACATCACGGACGGCGAGCTGCATATCGGCGGCCGACTGGCCAACGACATCGCGCCGGCCGAGCGGGGCCTGGCCATGGTCTTCCAGAGCTATGCCCTGTATCCGCACATGACGGTGTTCGAAAACATGGCCTTCGCCCTCAGCCTGGCCGGGCACAAGAAGGCGGAGGTGCGCGCCGCCGTCGAACGCGCGGCCGAAATCCTGCAGATCACGCCTTTGCTCAAGCGCAAACCGAAGGACCTGTCGGGCGGCCAGCGCCAGCGCGTGGCCATCGGCCGCGCCATCGTGCGCAAGCCCAAGGTCTTCCTGTTCGACGAGCCGCTATCGAACCTCGACGCCTCGCTGCGCGTGCAGATGCGCGTGGAGATTTCGCGCCTGCACCAGGAACTCAAAACCACCATGATCTACGTCACGCACGACCAGGTCGAGGCGATGACCCTGGGCGAGCGCATCGTCGTCTTCAACGGCGGGCGCATCGAGCAGGTGGGCAGTCCGCACGAGCTGTACAACCATCCCGGCAACCTGTTCGTGGCCGGCTTTTTGGGCGCGCCGAAGATGAATCTCATCGCCTGCGAGGCTGTCGCCTGCGGACCCGGCACGGTGGCCGTGCGCCTGCCCGGCGGCGCCGTGATCGAGGTCGAGGTGCACGGTGATGGCGTGACGCCGGGCGACCCGCTGACCCTGGGCGTGCGCGCCGAGCATGTCAGCCTGCAGGACAAGGAGACGGTGAACAACAACGTGATCGATGCCAGTGTCAGCCATGTCGAATACCTGGGCGACGTGGCCATCGTTTACGCCAGCATGCCTGGTGTGGCCGGGATGCTGGCCGAGATGCTGGCCGTCAAGCTGCCGGCCGAGGATGGCTTGCGCCAGGCGGGCGATGCCATGCGCCTGCATCTGCCGGCGCAGCGCTGCCTGCTGTTCGATGCCAAAGGGCAAGCACTGGCGCGCACGTTTGCCGCACCAGCCCAGCAGTTTATGTGACAATAGCCGCTCTGTATCATGCCGCTTCTGTTTGACTTATGCAGGCAGACTGGCAGAAATGTGTTTTTTCGAGCTTCCTTGCCCCTCTGGCAATGCCACTGCACGATGTTGCGGCTGCCATTGCAGGTGCGTATTTTTGTTATTGATTGAAGGATAACCCATGTCCCAATTCCGTCTTGCCCGTCTCAGCCTGATCCTGGCCGCCATCGGCCTGAACGTCCTGCCAGCCCTGTCGCACGCCCAGGATGCCAAGCCAGCCGCTGCCGCCGGTGCACCCGCCGCCGCCCCGGTCGACACGGTGCGCCCTGAAGTATTCAAGCTGCTCGATCCGGACGCCGTGAAGGCATCGATGGATGCAAAAAACTACGCCGACGTGCAAAGCCGCATCGACCAGGCAGCCGCCATTCCCGCCCTGACGCCCTACGAATTGTTCGTGCTGAACCGCCTGCGCGTGGCGCTGGCCTCCACCACCAACAATACGGCCATGGCCATGACGGCACTGGAAGCGGTGATCGAATCGGGCAAGCTGGACAAGAAAGTCCAGGGCGACTTCATCCAGGCGCTGGCCAACTACCACTACAACGCCAAGGATTATCCGAACGCCATCAAGTGGTTCACCCGTTACCAGACGGAAACAGGCGACGTGGCCACCGTGCGTCCCTACATCCTCCGCGCCTACTACTTCAGCAATGATTTCGCGCGCGCGAAACAGGAACTGATGGCCGACCTGACGGCCAAGCAGCAAGCGGGCAAGACGCCGACCATCGAAGAACTGCAATTGCTGGCCAATACGGGCTCGAAGAGCAAGGACCCGGCCACCTACCTGATCGCCATGGAAAACCTGGTGCGCTACTACCCGTCGGATGACTATTGGAGCGATTTGCTGAGCCGCACGCAAAGCAAGGCCGGCTATTCGGACCGCTTCGCGCTGGACGTACTGCGCCTGCAATTCAAGGCCGTGGGCACCATGCCGCCGCAAGATTACAGCGACATGGCTGAAATCGCCTTGCAGAATGCCTTCCCGACGGAAGCGAAAAAAGTCCTCGACGCGGGCTTTGCCAAAGGCGTGCTGGGCACGGGCGCGAATGCCGCCAAGCACAAGAAACTGCGCGACCAAGCCAACAAGGCTGCCGCCGACGATGCGAAAAGCATCGCCAGCGGCGAAGCCTCGGCCATGAAGAGCAAGGATGGCACGGGCTTGATCAACCTGGGTTACGCCTTCGTGACGATGGACCAGTTCGACAAAGGTATCGACCTGATCCAGAAAGGCATCGCCAAGGGCGGCTTGAAGCGCCCAGAAGACGCCAAACTGCGCCTCGGCTATTCCTACGCCATGGCCGGCAAGAAAGACGACGCCATCAAGGTCCTGGAAACGGTCAAGGGCGGCGACGGCGTGGGCGATCTGGCCCGCTACTGGATCCTGTGGCTGAACCGTCCTGCCACGGCAGCGGCGGCACCGGCAGCAGCGGCGCAGTAATTCCTGCTCCCCGCAGCATGCGCAAAGCAGTTCCCGGCTCAGGCCGGGGCTGCTTTTTTTTCGACCTTTTCCTCCTTCCATGCCGCCAGCCACCGCCCCCCGCACCTGCACCTGAACGATTGACCAGCCTGTGCATGCCTTCCGCGGCTGCTTGATCGTCACCATGCGTCGTCAACGTGCCGCAGGTGCTCGGTTCGACGGTGGCCCACGTGCTGGCCGGCCCCCTGGTGGGCCTGCTCTTCCTGCGCGGCGCCGCCCTGTTGCTGCTCTTCACCGCGCTGGCCACCCGTTGCGGCTTGAAGCTGAAGTTCTAGACCTTGATATAGATCTTGCGCTTGTCCATGGCGTAGGCGATCAGCCAGCACAGCAGCATGAAGCTGACGGCAAACAGCAAGGAAGCCACGCGCGCCGGCGCCCAGCCCGTAAACCACTGCTGGTACAGCCACTGGTACAGGTTGCCGCTGCCGATGCGCACGGTAAACGCGATGATCACCAGCACTTCCGACACCAGGTAGATGAACAGGGTGTTCTTGCCGAAGACTTCAAAAAAATACGTCCAACCCGTCATTTGACGCACGTCAATGATGAACATCAGCAGCGCCAGCAGCAGCAAGTCCAGGCCGATGCCCAGCATTACGTAAGAGCTGGTCCACAGCTTCTTATTGATAGGAAATACTTCATTCCAGCACAGGGCCACGACCACGCAGATGGCAGCGGCCACGGCCAGCTGAACCAAGCTGGAGCGCAGCCGAGCCGGTGTCGCCTGACGTAAAAAACTGCCCGCCAGATAACCGGCAATCACATTGACAATGGCCGGCAAAGTGCCGAGGATGCCTTCCGGATCGAAGGCGATGCCTTCGCCGTGGTACAGGTGGCTGTCGCCCAGCAGGATCAGATCGAGCTTGGCCGGCGCATTGCCGTGCAAGCTGTAGTCGCCCCAGGTCGCGAGGATGGCCCAGTAGCCGAGCAAGGCGCAGGCGCAAAAGACCAGCGCGCCGCGTGTCTTCCAGTAATGCAGGATCAGGGCGGCGGCCAGGTAGCACACGGCGATGCGCTGCAGCACGCCGGGAATGCGCGTGTGCGACAGGGGCGACCAGGCGAACTGGCCCGCATCGTCGAGCTTGAAGAAGGGGAACCAGTACAGCAGGAAGCCCAGTAAAAAGATCAGCGCGCTGCGCTGGCACAACTTGGCCAGCACGGCGCCATGGCCCAGGTGCTCATATTTCCCCAACGCAAAGGCCAGCGCATTGCCGACGACAAACAAAAAACTGGGAAAAACCAGGTCCGTCACAGTAAAACCATGCCATTCGGCATGCAGGAACGGCGCATACACGCTGCCCCAGTCGCCCGGTGTATTGACGACGATCATCAGGGCCACGGTCAGGCCGCGCAGGACGTCGAGGGCAAGGTAGCGTTGAGGTGCAATAGTCATGATCAAACAATTCTAAATAGGAAAAACCGCCTTCCTGCTTGCGGCAAGGAGGCGGCAAAAAACCTTACGCCGCCGGATACAAGCTTAGCGGACGCAAGTCATGCTGGCGACCTGCGGGGACAGCCCTGGCGTGAAAAAGACAGAAGCAGCACTACCGGTGAGCGCAAAAAAAAAGCAAGCCCCTGAAGCAGGAACTTGCTTGAAAGACCGAGGAAGACCTGGCCTGACGCGGGCGCATCAGGCCTGATCGTCTTGCTTACAGCTTGCCGCGCAAGCCCAGGTAGAAGGTACGGCCGTTGCTATAGAAAGCGCGTGGCTGATCCTTGTTTTCCGCGTACATCTTGATGGTTTCATTGGTCAGATTAAGCGCATCGAACGTGATCGTGAAATGTTCGTTGATCTTGTAGTTGAGCGAACCTGCCAGGGTGCTGCTGTCGTCGACGTGCTGGCTGGCGCCACGGTCCACGCCCGCCTTGTAAGCCGAACGATAGTTATAAGCCAGGCGCGCGCTAAAACCATGGGCTTCGTAGAAAGCGGTCAGGTTGTAGGTGTTCTTCGACGCGTTCAGCAATTCGCTGCCATCGTTCAGCTTGCCATCAGCATAGGTGTAGTTGGCCAGTACGCCGAAATCACCCAGCACCGGTTGCTGATAGCTCAACTCGATACCCTTGTTCTTGCCCTTGGTGTTGTAGGACTCGGTAACTTGGAACACCCTGTCAGCACCGACCTTGGTATTGAAATAGGTAGCGTTGACGTTACGTTGCGCCACGATCGAAGTCAAATCCATGTAGAAAATACCGGCCGAGACCGCCGATTTTGGCGCGAAATACCACTCGGCGCTGACTTCGGCATTGTTCGAACGCACGGGATTGAGATTGATGTTGCCCTTGGTGCCACTCAGGGAATCCTCATTCAGCGATACGGCACCGCCCAGCGCACTATAGTCAGGACGCGCAATGGTCTTGGCCAAGGCCGCGCGCACAACGAGATCGCGGTTGACATCAAACTTGATGTTGGCGCTCGGCAGGAAGTCGTTATAGGTGCGCTCGAAGGTGTTTTGCGAGTAGGCGCCAAACGCGGAACCCGTGATCGGACCACCGCTGGAATTAACAGTAGTGGACTGCTTGGTGCGGACTGCGCGCACGCCGAAGTTACCGCTCCAGTCATCGCCAGCCAAATTGGCCATACCGTAGACTGCCTGGGTTTTTTCCTGCAGCTTGAATTCATCGCGCCAGTTATGGCGAGCTACGCGGTCAGGATTGCGGTTGCCGGGAATCGCCGCCCATTTTGCCAAGGCATCACCGTCATAGCGGAAATAGTTGGTCGGCAAATTACCGCCCAGGTTGGACGCGAAATTACTCGGGTACTGCGTACCGTTCCAGATCGGGCCGGCACTGTTCAAGCCCGTCGCGCCAGGACCCGTTTCAAACGGATGCTCGGCGGTACGTTTATGGTCAGTGAAGCGTGCGCCAAACTTGATGGAATCCCATATGCCGTTTGACAGGCGTAATTCGCCATCGATCTGAGTATACAGTTCCTTGTCAACCGACTGCGATTCCCCGCCACCGATCCATGCCGTACCCAATGGCGCGGTAGTCGTGCCGCCCGGGTAGGCGACGGTAGCCGGGCTCATGCCATTGAGCGCATAGTTCATGCCGCCATCGACCTTGTTTTGGTAGTACACATCGTCACGGTCGTAGCCCACGCCGTGGGTCTTGCCCAGCTTGCCTGTAAAGGTCAGGTCCTTGCTGGCACGGTACTTGAAGTTGAAATCGAGGTAGTACGTTTCACCGCCTGCGTCAGGACGATAAATATTATCGACCTCGCCGGCATTCTGCGTGAAATTCGCCGCCACGAGCGTATTATTGCGCACCGTGTAGGACGTCGGCACCATCCCCGCGTTAATCGAGCCGCTCGGCGCGGCCAAATGGTTGGTGTTCGAATGCGGCGCCTTCAATTGCGAATAGAAGCCATTCAAATCCAGCGTCAGATCCTTGTTCGGCTTGAACTCGATGTCAAATGCACCACCTTCGCGGGTTTTCTTTTGCTCGAAGAAACTCGCACCGATGAAGGTCGGAGCCAGGACGCCCACCAGGTCAGGATGCGCCTTGGCGGCAGCCTTGTCGGCGGCAATCGCCGTGTAACCGAGGATTTCCTGGCCATCACGACGCACTTCCGATTTTTGCGAGAAACCCTGAACCATGATCCCCAGGGTATTGTCGTCGTTTTTCCAGTTCACCATACCGGAGAATTGCGGCTGGGTTTTCTCCGACAGGTCATTGTAGTTGGCTTGAATGGAGCCTTCGGCGGTCAGCTTGTTCTTGAACTCCAGCGGACGACGGGTAATCACGTCGATCGCACCGGACACGCCACCTTCCACCAGATCGGCTGTCGCGCTCTTTTTCACCACTACCGAGCTCACCAGCTCGGATGGCAGCAAGGAAAAACTGCTGCTGCGGCCGACGTTGCCACCGAACTGGTTCAGTACGAACCAGTCGCCCGTGCTGATGGCGTGGCCATTGAACAGAGTTTGTTGCAAGCTGGGGCTGGTGCCGCGCAGGCTGACGCGGTCGTTTTCGCCGAAGCCGCCTTCGCCACCGGCAGACGATTGGGTATTCACACCTGGCAGGCGCTGGATCGCGTCAGCCACGTTACGGTCTGGCATCTTGCCGATATCTTCGGCGGTGATCACTTCCACCACGGAATCCGCATTACGTTTTTGCTTCAGCGATTTTTCCAGCGAGGCACGCACGCCGGTCACCGTCACTACGGTGGACACGTCGTCGGCGGGTGCTTCCTGCGCCTGCGCCGAAAAGGCCAGACCAGCGACCATCACGGCAACAGCCGTAGCGATCGGCGTACGGCGACGCGATCCGGATTTCACGACGGCAGCTGCAAGTGTCAAATTGCGTTTCATGTACTCCCCCTTGATTTAGGCTCCAGGATTGGACCCTTTTCATTTTTAACGTAGATCTTCTTTCCAGCCCGCCCACTCTCGCCGGCATGCTGCAGACCCTTCGGTACAACCACTTACAAAACCAATTCAACGCCAATATACTACTATCCAATACCAGAACACTACCAGTTGCAACTTTTTTTTTATAACGTTGTTTGAATCACACAGACCACTTCACCTGAATCAATCTGTAGCCCGTATGAGCGACGTAAATACCAGCGAGGCCAGGCATAAATTGCCGGCCTGATAATTCAAATTGGTTTTATAACGGCCTTTTTTGGTATTATCCAGCGACACAAAACAGATACAGAGCGCGTCTGCAACGCGCCGTAACGGAGACCCTCAGCGTATGACAACCCTGGCTCACATCATGCAAGGCCTGGGGCAGACGAGTAGCCTGCCCCTGTACCAGCAACTGCAGCGCGCGCTGCGCGAAGCGATCGACAAGCGCATCCTTGGCCCCGAGGAAGCCCTGCCGGCCGAGCGCCAGCTGGCCAGCGACCTGTCCGTCTCGCGCATCACCGTGCGCAAGGCCATCGACGGCCTCGTCAACGAGGGCTTGCTGGTGCGGCGCCCCGGCTCGGGCAATTTCATCAATACGCGCATCGAGAAGAATTTCGCCAAGCTGACCTCGTTTTCCGAGGACATGCGGGCGCGCGGGCGCACGCCCCGCAGCGTGTGGCTCAAGCGCGCAGAGGGCACCGTCACGCCGGAAGAGGCCTTGCGCCTGCGGCTGTCGCCGGGCGCGCCCGTGTACCGCTTTCACCGCATCCGCTATGCGGACGAGATACCGATGTGCCTGGAGTACGCGACCATCGTCGCCAGCTGCCTGCCGGCGCTCGACGCCGTCGATGTGTCCATGTATGACGCGCTGGAACAGGCGGGCAACCGGCCCGTGCGCGCCTTGCAGCGCCTCAGCGCCTTGTTGTTGACGGGAGAACAGGCCAGCCTGCTGCAGGCGCAGGAAGGCGACGCGGGCTTGTCGGTGGAAAGACTGGGCTTTTTGCGCGATGGCCGCGCCGTGGAATTTTGCCGCTCCTACTTCCGCGGCGATATGTATGACTTCGTGGCCGAATTAAGTACCAATTAATACCAATTGCCATATTTTCTCAATACCAGATAAAACCACTTATTGCACTGCAATATATATGGCGGCATCGCGCCGATATAATCACGGCGGCGCTGTAATCATCGGCGGCGATTATGTGGCCGCGTGCGAAAAATATAAAAGAAGGCGGCGCGATGCGGTTTTGCGCATTGCAGCAAAGTGGTGTTTCCCGTCACGGAGCGGGCACGGCGCGGCGGCCCAGGCACAGCAGGATCGCGCTCAGCGCCACGCACAGCCAGCCGAACAGCGGCCCTAGCCAGCCAGCCCAGGTGGAGATGGTCGGATGCGCCGGCAGCGGCGCCAGCAAGGTGCTGCCCGGCATGGCGCTGCTGGCCCGCCCCGCCAACACCCGTCCATATGCATCGCTGACCGTCAGCACGCCCTCGCGCGCCGCGCGCAGCACCGCGTAGCCGTTTTCCACGCCGCGCACCACGGTCATGCGCGCGCCCATCCAGGCGTCCAGCTGGAAATCCCAGGCCGGTACCAGCATCGTTTGCGCTCCGGCCGCGCCATACGCCTGGCCCAAGGGCGCGAAATGCATGTCCTTGCAAATGGCCATGCCCATGGCCTGCCCCGCCACCGGCTGCACGGCATACGCACTGCCAGCAAGAAAATCGCGCTCGGGCGGCGCCAGATGGTGTTTTTGATAGCTGACAGGCGCGGCGCCATCGGGTGCGAACAGCCAGACCAGGTTGCGCCGGCCGGCGGCGTCTTGCACGCCGAGCCCCAGGGTGATCCACGCGCCCGTGCCGCGCGCCAGCGCCTGGAAACGCTGCCGCACGGCGTCCGCCTGCGCGGGGGACATCACGGCTATCTTTTCCGGCAACAGCACCAGTCTGGCGCCCTGCCCGGCCAGCGCTTCGACGTGGCGCGCGTACTGGTCCCAGATGGCTTGCGCGCGCGCCGGCGGCGTGGCCGGGCCGATAAAGTCATCGATGGCCACCAGCCCTGCCAGCGGCCCGCCTGGCGGCGGCGCGCCGTGGACGCGCCAGGCGCCAGCGGCGAACGCGGCCGCCAGCAACAACACGCTCGCGCCCGCCGCTGGCGCATACGCCCGCCCGCCCGCCAGCAGCAAGGCCAGCGCGGATGGCGCCAGGCACAGCACAAACAGCATGCCAGGCACGCCCGCCAGGGCCGCCGTCTGCAGCACGGCGACGTTATCCGCTTGCGAATACGCGAGGCTGCCCCAGTTACCATCCGGCAGCAAGGCGGCCATCAAGGTATCGATGGCAACCCACAGCACGGGATAGGCCAGCACCGTCCAGGACGTCCGGTAGCGCAGCACGAGGCGCCGCGTGACCAGCACCACAAGCAGCCACAGCAGTGCCTTGACGAGCAGCACGGCCAGCACGGTCGGCAAAGGCATGAGCAGGCAGAAATAGGCAACGTTCGATGACAGGCCCAGCAAGGCGGCCAGGAACGTCATCCAGGCCGCATCGCGGCGCGACGAACGCAGGGCCAGCCACAGCACGGGTAGCGGCGCACACCAGGCCAGCCAGCCAATCGGCTGCGGCCCCAGCACCCAGTACAGGGGCATGCCCGCCGCCAGCGCGGCGGCGGTTTGCAACAGGCGCTGGCGCAGCGCGGTGCCGCCGGCAGTCGGCGCGGACAAGGCAGGAAACATGCTCAGGCTTTCAAGGGGAGCCAGATTTCCACGCCGCCGATGCCGCTGGCGGGATCGAAATGCTGGTCATAGCGTTCAAAATCGGGCGCGTCCGCCACCTCCAGCCCGGATCGGGGCAGCCACTCGTTCCACACCGTGCGCCAGGTGGAGCGGATGGTGGAAATATGCCCGCGGTGATGAAACACGGCATAGCGCCGCGGCGCGATGCGCAGCCGCGTCCAGCCCTCGGGGGCAAGGGAAAAGTCGCTCACCGGCATGGCGCACAGGTAATCGAAATTGCCCGCATCGTCATTGTTGCAGCACACGCCATACACCAGCTGGCCGGGCGCCACATGGGGCAGGAAGCGCTGCCACAGGGCGGGAATGCCGGCAGACGTTTCCGCGCGATAACGTTCAACGAGACCTGTCACCAGCAAGGCGGGCCCCTGCTCGAAACGGGGCGGCTCCAGGACCACGCCCGGCGCCACATCGATTTTGATGGCCTCCACCAGCGCGAGGTTGGCGACGTGGCGCTGGGCCCTGACCTTTTCCGGCGTGATCTGGAACTGGTCGCGGAAGGCCCGCGTAAATGCTTCATGGGAACTGTAGCCGGCCTGCAGGGCGACGGCGAGAATGTCTTGCGCGCCCTGCGCCAGCGCGCGGGCCGCCTCGCTGAGCCGGCGCGCCCGCACATAGCGCATCACGGAGTGGCCCGTGGCCAGCCCAAACGCGCGCGTCAGGTGACACGGCGAGGCACCGCCCACGTAGGCGATATCGCCGAGCGAGATATTCTCCGCATAATGCGATTCGATATACCAGAGTGCCTTGGCCAGATAGTGCATGGACGCTTCCCATTGAACGAGCAGCGACTGTAGCATTTTCGGGTGAAGAGGATTTGACTGGAATTGCGCAATACGGGCTTATTTGCGCATGCGTTTTTCATGTACCAGCTGGCCGCTGCTGATGCGTGCCAGCTCGGCCGTCTCCTGGGACAGGAAGGCCAGCAGGTCGTCGATGCTGACGATGCCGGCAAGGCCGCCCAGGCTGTTGACCACGGGCAGGCGGCGGATGCCGTTGACGCGCATGCGTTCGATGATGTCGTAGACGTCTTCGTCTTCGCTGGCGGTGAGCAGCTGCGCGCTCATGATGTCGCCCACCAGCAGGCTGGCGGGGTCGAGGCCCAGGGCAATGACGGAAATGACGATGTCGCGGTCGGTGAGGATGCCGATGGGGACGCGCTCGCCGTTCGGCTGTTCGGCCACGATCAGGTCGCCCACATGATGCTGGCGCATCAGCAGCGCCGCGTCTTGCACGCTGGTGTCACGCTGGCAATGGATGGTATGCAGGGTACAGATGTCGCCGATACGCATGTCGCCACTCCGTTTGAGGCAGAGTGTCCACGCTACGCCGCCCGGCCGTGGCGGGCTTTGCGCTAGATCAAATGAAACGGGTCTTACTTTTCTTCGGGGGGCGGCAGGAAGCAGGCTTCGACGATCTGCAGGTCGTTATCCTTGGCGAATTCGCGCACGAAGTGAAACGCCATCGGCTCGATCTCGCGCAGCTTGGTGTTGACCACCACCGACTTGACGCCATTGACGACGGTCGGGCGCACGTAGGGCGAATACTGGAGGTGCGCATTGCGCCCGCCACCTTCGGGATTGAAACAGGACATCACTCCACAAAGGCGCTCGGCCCAATCGCTGGGTCGGAATTGCTTGCCATTGCTGGTGAGACCAAGGATGAAGAACTCGTCTGAGAGTTCCCCTGTTTTTTGAGATAACTCGGCCATGTGGCTTGTCGGGACTGGATTGCGTGAATGGCCCCGGCGGGTAAGCCGGGCTGGTAATTCAACTACGTTTGCTGCGGTAAGCCAGTATTATATCTTATAGAAGACTTGGGTTCTACCTCGATCTGCCCTGACGCTGCAAACAGGGGCCGGCACGCGTAACGCGCCAGCCCCTATTTTAACCTTGTTCCACGCGCAAGGCGCATGGGTGGCGCGTGTGCGCCCGCGTCAGCCGAGGAAAACGGCGCCCGACATCAACAGCAGCAGCAGCATCCACAGCAGCAAGGCGCGCCAGACCAGGCCGACCGTGCTCTGCAAGGCGCGCGCGCCCGGCTCTTCGCCGGGCAGGATATCGCTTTCGCTGTCGCTGTCATCGACGGCCATGTCTGGGGTCACCAGCACTCGGGCCGCCGTTTCCGCTGGCGTGCCCAGGCGTACACCCATGGCGCCACCGCCGGCCGTCAGGATGATGCCGATGGCCTCGTCCTGCCAGCGCTGGGCGAAATTGCGCCAGGCATAGATGGCATCCTCGAAATTGCCGACCACGGCAAACGCCACGGCCGTCAGGCGCACGGGGATCCAGTCGATCCAGTAAAAGGCGCGCGCGGCGAACTGGCCGAACGCTTCATTACGCATGTGCTCCGGCTCGTTCCAGGCGCGGGCCAGGTATTCGGCCACGCGGTACATCACGGCGCAGGCAGGGCCCAGCGGCATCAGGAACCAGAAAAAGACGCCAAATACATTGCGATGCGTGGTGATCAGGGCTTTTTCCACGGCGATGCGGGCGATTTCACTCGCTTCCATGCCCACCGTGTCGAGCTTGGTCCAGTCGGCCAGCAAGGTACGCGCGGTCGCTTCGTCGCCGGCGCTCAAGGCCAGCTGGATCGAGGTGAAGTAGTGGCTGTAATGGCGGAAGCCCAGGGTCAGGTAGACGATGAGGACGTTCCAGGCAAAGGCCAGCAGGGTCAGCTGATAATGCTGCAAGAGCCAGTACACGCCTGCCGTCGGCACCATCAGCACGCCGATCATGAGGAACCAGCCCATGCGGCCATGGTTGGCATGGCCGGCATTGAACCAGGTCTCCATGCGCATTGCCAGGCTCTTGATTTCGGCGTAGATCGGATTGTCCGCGCGCAAAGGTTTGAGCTGCTCGATCAGCAATGCGCAAAGTATGGAGAGAAATGTCATCAATGGTCCTTTTTGTCTTTTTCAGCAATACCGCAATGCCCGCTACGATAGCGCAGTGCCGTGCTGGAATCAAACTTATTACGTGCGCGGCACCATTTTACGCGCGCAAGAGGTGAAACAGATTACGCAGCATGCCAGCGGTGGCGCCCCAAATGTAGAAGCGCTCGTACGGCATGGCGTAGAACGAGCGCCGCCCGCCGGGCAATTCCACCGACAGGCGCTGATGGTTGAGGCCATCCATCAGGAAGGCCAGCGGCACTTCGAAGATTTCCGCCACTTCGGACGGGTCGGCGCGCAGTTCGAACGGCGGCGTCACCAGGCCCACCACGGGCGTGACCTGGTAGCCGGTGCCCGTCAGGTAGTCGGGCAGGTGGCCCAGCACTTCGATGTGCTCGCGCGCCAGGCCGACTTCTTCCTGCGTTTCGCGCAGGGCCGTGGCGATGGGCGACGCATCGAAGGCTTCGCTGCGCCCACCGGGAAAGCTGACCTGGCCCGCATGGCTGCTCAGATGGTCCGTGCGCATGGTCAGCAAGATGGTCAAGCCCTGCGGTCGTTGCACGAGGGGAATGAGCACGGCGGCGCGCACGGGCACGGCGCGGGCGGACAGGAAATCCTGGGTAATCTCGGGCTGCCATTCGGGCTGTTCGGCCAGGCGCTGGCGCAGCCAGTCCGGCGTCAGGCGCACGGCGTCCAGCGCCGCCTCGCCGGCGATCGAATCGATGGCGAGTTGTTGTGGATCAAATGCGATGGTGGCCATGCAGCTTGTCCCATAGACAATTCGGAATAAAAAAGGGGCGCCGAGAGGCACCCCTTTTCCCAACGCAGACGCTGATATTACGCGCTTGCTTTCGCCACAACGCGGCGATTTGGCAATTTTTCTTTGATACGCGCCGATTTACCCGAACGCTCACGCAGATAGTACAGCTTGGCGCGGCGAACATCACCACGGCGTTTCACTTCGATCGAAGCGATCAGCGGCGAGTACAGTTGGAACGTACGCTCAACGCCTTCGCCGGACGAGATCTTGCGAACGATGAAGTTCGAGTTCAGGCCACGGTTACGACGGGAGATAACGACGCCTTCGTAAGCCTGGGCGCGCTTGCGCGTACCTTCGACTACGTTGACGCTGACGATAACGGTATCGCCTGGTGCGAATTCAGGAATGGTTTTACCCAGACGAGCAATTTCTTCCTGCTCTAATTGTTGAATCAAGTCCATTTTATAACTCCGAAAACCATCATGCCGGCGCACTGTGGATAGCAAGTATCCGCCCGGTAGAGGATGGGTAACACAATTTGGGCAACATGCCCGGCACTACTGGCCACCCTGCAGGCCGTCCGGAGACGGCTTACAGGCTGGCCAAGAATTTTTCGTCGGTCTTGCTGAGCAAGCCGGCGGCGCGTGCACTGACCAGCAGGTCAGGCCGCTTCGTCGCGGTCGCTTCCAGCATGCGCTGGCGGCGCCACTTGACGATCTCGGCATGATTGCCACCCATCAAGACGGGCGGCACGGCCATGCCTTCATATGTTTCCGGCCGCGTGTAGTGCGGCGAATCGAGCAAGCCATTGACGAAGCTATCCTCGATGGCCGATGCCTCGGTGTTCAAGACACCCGGCAACAGGCGGATCACCGCATCCATCAGCGCCATGGCGGGCAACTCACCGCCCGACAGAACAAAGTCGCCGACGCTGATTTCTTCGTCGACGCAACGGTCCAGCAAACGCTGGTCCACGGCTTCATAGCGGCCACACAGGATCACCAAACCAGGTTCGGCTTTCAGCTGCGTGACACGCTCGTGCGTCAGCGCACGGCCTTGCGGCGACATGAACACCACGCGGGGCGCCGCCAGGCCGAGTTCGGCTTGGCGTTGCTTCGCGGCATTAATTGTCGCTTCGAGGGGACGCGCCATCATCACCATGCCAGGGCCGCCGCCATACGGGCGGTCATCCACGGTACGGTGATTGTCGGTGGTGAAATCACGGGGATTCCACAGCGACAAGCCACATCTCCCCTGCTCGAAGGCACGCCGGGTCACACCCGACTGCGTCAGCGCGGCAAACATTTCCGGGAACAGGGTCACGACATCAAATTGCATCGTTCACCATCCTGCAATGTTTGCCCGGCGCAAAATTATGCGCAGGCGGTTTAATAATCGAGGCCCCAGTCGACCGTGATCTTGTTGGCGGCCTTGTCAACGTTAATGACAAACTGACCAACAAACGGGATCAGGCGCTCAGGCGCCTTTTCAACGGTCTCATCGGCAGTGGCAACGGGCGTAACGCGCAAGATCGACTGGGGACCATTGCTCATCATGTCGTGCACTGTGCCGAGGCACTCGCCTTGCAAATTCTCGACTGTCAGTCCGATCAGATCGGACCAATAAAATTCATCGGCCGTCAGCGTCGGGAAATGGCTACGCGGAATTTGCACAGAGACGCCTTTCAGCGCTTCTGCGGCATCCCGCCCGACCACACCCACCAGCTGGGCCACGACGTCGCCGCCGTGTAACTTCGCTTGCCTGACTTCAACATCATGCAAGGTCGGTTTATCAAACCACCAGGTTTTAACGCTTAATAATGCATCCGCGTCGTCGGAGAAAGGAGTGATCCTGATTCCGCCAGCAATGCCATAAGCACCGGAGACATAGCCTACCTGTACCAGGTCATCGGGGACTTTCACCCCGGATGCAGTCTTGACCGTCAAACCAGTGATCTAATTAAGCTGCTGCTTTGTTGTTGCTGGCAACCAGGCGAGCAACGGTTGGCGACAATTGTGCGCCAACGCCTTGCCAGTAGGCCAGACGGTCTGCGGTGATACGCAGTGGAACTTCGCCACCTTGCGCCATCGGGTTGTAAAAACCGATACGCTCAATGAAGCGACCATCGCGGCGATTGCGCGAATCTGTAGCGACGATGTTGAAGAACGGGCGCTTCTTGGCGCCTCCACGAGCTAAACGAATAACGACCATAATATTTCCAAAAAGTGTGCTGAGGCGGAAAAAGCCGCAAATTATAGCGCGCTTTACCGCCAGGCAGCAAGCGTTATGATGACGGGCGTGTAATTTGGGCTAATCAAACATTATGACCAGTGATGGCCGAAGACGCAATAGGCGTCTGCGCCTATCGTGCCGGCCATGGCTTGAAATCACGCGAAATCATTGCATAAACGCCACAGGAAAGTGCTATCGTTGTGCGAGACAATGGCCGATACTGGCAATCTTTACCGATGAGCAACTCTGGAGTCCCATGACCACCGCTACCATTTTGCAACAGTCGCACAAGAACAAGGCCTTCACCACCTTGCTGGCCTTCCTGCTGGGCATGCTGGGCGCGCACCGCTTCTACCTGCATGGCAGCAAAGACCGCTGGGGCTGGCTGCACCTGGCCGCCCTGCCCGCCTCCTTGCTGCTACGCCAGCTGCTTCCCGAGGCCGACTGGTTTTACCAGATATTGCCGCTGACCCTGTCCGCCCTGGTCGGCTTCCTGGAAGCGCTGGTGCTGGGCTTGATGCCGGACGACAAGTGGGACGCGCGCTACAACGCCGCCTCCGGCCGTTTGTCGGACACGGGCTGGCCCCTGGCCGTGGTGCTGGTCGCTACCTTGATGCTAGGCGCAGGCGTGCTGATCGCCACCATGGCGCGCCTGTTCGACTTGCTGTACACGGGCGGCGCCTACGGTTAATTCCCATGCAGAAATGACATCGCATGGCGCGCGGCACGCGCACATGTAAGTGTTGGTAAGCAATCATGATTTTCCCCTATACTGCATTCACAATGCCGACATTACTGGCATATTCAACACCCCCTAGGAGAAGATCATGATTCGTCGCCCACTCATCCTCGCAGTCGCCATCACGGCCCTGTTCGGCACCTCCGCCTTCGCGCAAAACCTGTCGCCGAAGGCGCAATACGCCTACGATACCAAACAAGCCAGCACGCGCTATGCGGACGACAAGAAATTGTGCACAGAAGAAACCAGCTCAAAAGCCCGCATGCAATGCCTGCGCGACGCCAAGAGCGAATACGACCAGGCCATCATCAATGCCAAGGCCGCACAGAAAGCGGGCAATTCCTACGCCAGCCAGCCTTCCAAGCAGCCACAACACCAGATCTGCGCCGATTGCGGCAAGGTCCTGGCAGTCAATGTCACCGAGAAGGCCGGTGAAGGCGGCGCCTTGGGCATGATCGGTGGCGGCGTGGCCGGCGCCCTGCTGGGCCGCCAGGTGGGCGGCGGACGCGGCAAGGACCTGGCCACCCTGGCCGGCGCCGCTGGCGGCGCTTTCGCGGGCAAGCAAGTCGAAGGCCACATGAAGAATGCCAAGACCTGGACCGTCACCGTGCAATACGAAACGGGCGCCAAGGCTGACTTCGCATTTGACCAGGATCCTGGATTGGCGGCTGGCGACTTGGTACGCAATTCCGGTAATGGTATTGCCAGAAGGTAAGCTGAACCCAAAAGCAAGGACTGGGGTCGTACGGGGACGCCGAGTCCCTCAGGGTCCGACCCCGGCATTTGCAGTTGAGTTGGCTAAGCTTAAAACTGCTCTTCCGACAAGGCCATCACGCCGGCACTACCATCGATGATGGTGGCGCGCAAGCCTGGCGCCTGCGACAGGATGTGGTCGGCAAAGAAGCGCGCCGTGGCGATTTTTGCTTTGTAGAACGAGGCGTCGCCGCTGCCTTCTCCCAGCCTTTGCTGCGCCACCACGGCCGCGCGCGCCATTTGCCAGCCGCCCAGCACGATGCCGGCCAGCTTCAGATATGGCACGCTGCCTGCAAACACGGCCTTGATGTCCGTCTTCATGTTCGCCACCACGTATTCCACCACCGCTTCCAGCGCGGCGCTGCCTTCGGCCAGGTGGCGCTGCATGGCCTGGAAGTCGGCGCCGGAGAGTTCGCCCAACTGGGCTTCCGTGGCGCGCACCTGGGCGATGATGGCCTTCGCCACGGCGCCGCCGTCGCGCACCGTCTTGCGGCCCACCAGGTCGTTGGCCTGGATGGCCGTCGTACCTTCGTAGATGGTGAGAATCTTGGCGTCGCGGTAATGCTGGGCGGCGCCTGTTTCCTCAATGAAACCCATGCCGCCATGCACTTGCACGCCGTCGCGCGTGACATCCTGCGACATTTCCGTGGCCCAACCCTTGATGACGGGCACCAGGTATTCATACGTGGCCAGGCTTTCCGCGCGCACTTCGGCCTCCGGATGGTGGTGCGCCACGTCGCTGATGGCCGCGCCCACGTAGGCCAGCGCGCGCGCCGCCTCCGTCTGCGAGCGCATCGACATCAGCATGCGGCGCACGTCCGGGTGGTGGATGATGGACACCGGGCCGGGCGAACCGGCCAGGTCGCGCGACTGCACGCGGTCCTTGGCGAACGCCACCGCCTGCTGGTAAGCGCGCTCGGCCAGGCCGATGCCTTGCAAGCCGACGCCGAAGCGGGCCGCGTTCATCATGATGAACATGTACTCGAGGCCGCGGTTCTCCTCGCCCACCAGGGTGCCGATGGCGCCGCCGTGGTCGCCAAACTGCAATACCGCCGTGGGGCTGGCCTTGATGCCCAGCTTGTGTTCGATCGAGACGCAGTGCGCGTCATTGCGCTCGCCCAGGCTACCGTCGGCGTTGACAAGGAATTTCGGCACGATGAACAGCGAGATGCCTTTCACGCCAGCGGGCGCATCCGGCGTGCGGGCCAGCACCAGGTGGACGATGTTTTCCGCCATGTCGTGCTCGCCATACGTGATGAAAATCTTCGTGCCGAAGACTTTATAGGTGCCATCGCCCTGCGGCACAGCGCGCGTGCGCACGGCAGCCAGGTCGGAGCCCGCTTGCGGCTCCGTCAGGTTCATGGTGCCCGTCCACTTGCCCGATACCAGGTTTTCCAGGTAGACCGCCTTTTGCTCGTCGCTGCCGGCCGTCAGCAGCGCTTCGATGGCGCCGTCCGACAGCAGGGCGACCAGGGCGAAGGAGATGCTGGCCGAGTTGAGCATTTCGATGCAGGGCGTGGCCAGCAGCTTGGGCAGACCCTGGCCGCCGAATTCGGTCGGATGCTGCACGCCCTGCCAGCCCGCTTCGCCATACGCCTTGAAGGCTTCCTTGAAGCCTTTCGAGGTGGTCACTTGCCCGTCGTGCCAGAAACTCGGTTCCTTGTCGCTGGGCCAGTTCAGGGGGGCCACCACGGCGCCGCAGAATTTGGCGTTCTCTTCCAGCACGGCTTCGGCCGTGTCGGGCGTGGCGTCTTCGCAGCCAGGCAAAGTATGGATTTCGGCCAGGCCGGCCAATTCGTTCATGACGAACAACATATCTTTCAGCGGGGCTTGATAGCTCATCTATTTCTCCAAGAAAAAAGCCACGCGCGGCTCGCCGTGTGGGGCGGGCCGGCGTGGCTTCGTGATATACAAAACCTGATGGGTTTAAATTAACCCAGTTCTTTAACCAGTTGCGGCACGATCTCGAACAGATCGCCCACGATGCCGTAGTCGGCCACGGCAAAGATCGGCGCTTCCGGATCCTTGTTGATGGCGACGATGGTTTTCGAGTCTTTCATGCCGGCCAGATGCTGGATCGCGCCCGAGATACCGACGGCGATGTACAGCGATGGCGCGACGATCTTGCCCGTCTGGCCCACTTGCCAGTCGTTCGGCACGAAGCCGGCATCGACGGCGGCGCGCGAAGCACCCATGGCGGCGCCCAGCTTGTCGGCCAGCGGCTCCAGGATGTGGAAGTTCTCGGCCGAACCCATGCCACGGCCGCCGGACACGATGATTTTCGCGGCGGTCAGTTCAGGACGGTCGGACTTGGCCAGCTCGCGGCCCACGAAAGTGGACTTGCCATTGTCGCCAACGGCGGCGACGGTTTCGGTGGCAGCCGAACCGCCGGTGGCGGCAGCGGCGTCGAAACCGGTGGTGCGCACGGTGATGACCTTGACCTTGTCGCCAGATTGCACGGTGGCAATCGCGTTACCGGCGTAGATCGGGCGCTCGAAGGTGTCAGGCGAATCGACCTTGGTGATTTCCGAGATTTGCGCCACGTCCAGCTTGGCGGCCACGCGCGGCAAGATGTTCTTGCCGTAGGCGGTGGCTGGCGCCAGGATGTGACTGTAGCTGCCGGCGATGGCCAGCACTTGCTCGGCCACGTTTTCGGCCAGGCCGTCGGCGAAGTATGGCGCGTCGGCCACGATGACTTTCGTCACGCCGGCGATTTGCGCGGCGGCAGCGGCGGCAGCCGAGGCGTTCGAACCTGCGACGAGCACGTGCACGTCGCCGCCGCACTGGGCAGCCGCGGTCACGGTGTGGTGGGTGCTGCCCTTTAAGGTAGCGTTGTCGTGTTCAGCAATAACTAATGCGACCATGATATGTCCTGTAATTGTTCTGGGTAGACGGCAAAGCCGCTTAGATGACTTTGGCTTCGGTACGCAGCTTGGCGACCAGCGTGGCCACGTCCGGTACCTTGATGCCGGCCGAGCGCTTGGCTGGCTCGACGACTTTCAGGGTCTTCAGGCGTGGCGCGACGTCGACGCCCAGGTCTTCCGGCTTGACGGTCTCGAGCGGCTTTTTCTTGGCCTTCATGATGTTTGGCAAGGTCACATAGCGTGGCTCGTTCAAACGCAGGTCGGTGGTGATGATCGCTGGCAAGGTCAATGCCAGGGTTTCCAGGCCGCCGTCGACTTCGCGCGTGACGGTGACTTTACCGTCTTCCAGCACGACTTTCGAAGCGAACGTGGCTTGCGGCCAACCCAGCAGGGCTGCCAGCATCTGGCCGGTCTGGTTGCTGTCGTCATCGATGGCTTGCTTGCCCAGGATGATCAGTTGCGGCTGCTCTTTCTCGGCCAGGGCTTTCACCAGCTTGGCCACGGCCAGCGGTTCCAGTTCGGTCGTCGTTTCCACCAGGATGCCGCGGTCGGCGCCGATGGCCATGGCGGTGCGCAGGGTTTCCTGGCACTGCGTCACGCCGCAGGAGATGGCGACCACTTCCGTGACCTTGCCGGCTTCTTTCAGGCGCATCGCTTCTTCCAGCGCGATCTCATCGAAAGGGTTCATCGACATTTTGACGTTGGCGGTATCGACGCCAGTGCCGTCACTCTTGACGCGGACTTTGACGTTATAGTCGACCACGCGTTTGACGGGTACCAAGACTTTCATAGCTATGCCTTTGGGAAATTATAAAAATGACGGATCAAGTGCTGATTGTGCGTTCGATTATAAGAGAAATTTGAATCCTGAACCGAATTTAAGCACGATCGTGCGATTTTTTGTTAGAGCAATCCATCTAAACTGTCCAGCTTCGGGGATTTCAGGGGAGTCTGCCGCTACGCTGCAGGGCAGCAAAAGGGCGTGAAAGTGACGCAAAAACGGTACGGCAAGGTATCCAGCAGGCCGCGCCACGGCGGCCCCGGCTGGCAGAATTATTTGCGTTGCATGAGGAAGACGAATTCGGTGCCCGTCTGCACATGCGACAGCAGGGCATTGCCCGTTTGCTTGGCGAAAGCCTGAAAGTCGCGCACGGAACCGGGATCGGTTGCCATGATGCGCAGCACTTCCCCGCTCTGCAGCTCTGACAAAGCCTTTTTCGCCTTCAGAATCGGCAACGGGCAATTCAAGCCGCGCGCGTCGAGTTCTTTGTGAAATTCCATAATCTCGGTATCAAGTAGTGTGTCGCTCATCATCAATATCCCACCATTGTTTTGTTGTACTGATTTTCGACATACTACTCTAAATCAGGGGCATTGACGCGCTGCACCAAAATAGTTCATCGGCTGTTGTGGGGTCACAACGAGATTCCACACGGCAAAACGGCCCGCAAACATCGTCTGCGGGCCGTTTCAAGGGGCTATGGGGCGCAAACCCCGCATATCCTCTAGCTTACGCCTGTGTTGCGCGTTCGCCGACCCAGGCCGGTACGCCGGCAAGGGCGTTCGCCAGACCACTCGGATCGGTGCCGCCCGCTTGCGCCATATCGGGGCGTCCGCCGCCTTTTCCGCCCACTTGCTGTGCAACGAAGTTCACCAGCTCGCCCGCTTTGACCTTGGAAGTCGCGTCCGCCGTGACGCCGGCGATCAGGCTGACCTTGCCGTCCGTCACGCTGGCCAGCACGATGGCAGCCGTCTTCAGCTTGTCTTTCAGCTTGTCCATGGTTTCGCGCAGACGGGCCACATCGGCGCCATCGAGCACGGCGGCGAGCACCTTGATGCCGTTCACATCGACGGCTTGCGTGACCAGTTCATCGCCCTGGCCGGAAGCCAGTTTCGATTTCAGCGCGGCCAGTTCCTTCTCCAGCGCCTTCACATGGTCCTGCACCTGTCCGATGCGGGCAGTCAGCTCTTCCGGCTGCGCCTTCAGCGCTTGCGCCGCTTCGACCAGGCGGCGGTTGATGGTTTGCACCAGCGCCAGCGCGCCCTCGCCCGTCACCGCTTCCACGCGGCGAATGCCGGCGGCAACACCGCTTTCGCCGATGATCTTGAACAGACCGATATCGCCCGTGCGCTGCACATGGACGCCGCCGCACAGCTCTTTCGAGCTGCCGATGTCGAGCACGCGCACTTCATCGCCGTATTTCTCGCCGAACAGGGCCATCGCGCCATGCTTGACGGCATCGTCAAACGACATCAGGTGGGCCTGCGTGGCGCGGTTTTCCAGGATCTCTTTATTGACGATGGTTTCCACGGCGACGATCTGTTCCGCCGTCATCGGCGCATGGTGGCTGAAGTCGAAACGGGTTTTATCCGGATCGACCAGCGAGCCCTTTTGCGCCACGTGACTGCCCAGCACTTCGCGCAAGGCCTTGTGCATCAAGTGCGTGGCCGAGTGGTTGCGGATGGTGCGCGCGCGCTTGGCCGTATCGACTTGCGCCGAGACGGCGTCGCCCACTTTCAACACGCCGGACTCGAGCACACCGTGATGGCCGAATACGTCCGCCTGGACTTTCAAGGTGTCGCTGACGGCAAAGCTGCCCGCGCCCGAGGCGATCACGCCCTGGTCGCCCACCTGGCCGCCCGATTCCGCGTAGAACGGCGTGGTATCGAGCACCACGATGCCATCCTGGCCGGCCTTCAATTCCGTTACCGGCGTGCCGGCCGCGTACAGCGCCACGACCTTGCTGCTGAACGTCAATTGATCGTAGCCGACGAAGGTGTTTTTCTCGCCCGTGTACTCGACCTTGCTGTCCTTGTGCGTCTTGCCACCCTTGCGCGACAGCTCCTGGCTTTCCTTCAGGGCCACCTCGTAGCCCACCTGGTCGAAACTGATATTGCGTTCGCGGCAGATGTCGGCCGTCAGGTCCGGCGGGAAGCCATAGGTTTCGTACAAAGTAAAAGCGGTGGCGCCGTCGATGCCCGTGGCATCCTTGGCCAGTTGCGCTTCCAGCACTTTCATGCCCGTTTCCAGCGTCTCGCCGAAACGCTCTTCCTCGGCTTTGAGCATGTTGGCGACGTTGTCTTTCGCTTCTTCCAGCTCAGGATAGGCGCCGCCCATCTCGATGGCGAGATCCACCACCAGCTTGTAGAAGAACGGTTTGGTCTGGCCCAGCTTGTGGCCATGGCGCAAGGCGCGGCGGATGATGCGGCGCAAGACATACGCGCGGCCTTCGCTGCCCGGGATGATGCCATCGACGATCATGAAGGCGGCGGCGCGGATGTGGTCGGCGATTACGCGCAGCGACTTGTTTTCCAGGTCCGTGGCGCCCGTTTCGCGCGCGGCGGCGCGGATCAAATGCTGGAACAGGTCGATTTCATAGTTCGAATGCACGTGCTGCAGCACGGCGGCCAGGCGCTCCATGCCCATGCCCGTGTCGACGCACGGCTTCGGCAGCTTGTGCATGACGCCCGCTTCGTCGCGGTTGAACTGCATGAACACCAGGTTCCAGATTTCAATGAAGCGGTCGCCGTCTTCGTCCGGCGATCCCGGCGGGCCGCCAGGAATGTCGGCGCCGTGGTCGTAGAAGATTTCCGTGCACGGACCGCATGGGCCCGTATCAGCCATCTGCCAGAAATTGTCGGACGCGTAGCGCGCCCCCTTGTTGTCGCCGATGCGGATGATGCGCTCGACAGGCACGCCGATTTCTTTTGCCCAGATGTCGTACGCTTCGTCATCTTCGATGTAGACGGTGACGGTCAGCTTGTCAGCCGGCAAGCCATACACCTTGGTCAGCAGTTCCCACGCGTATTGAATCGCGTCGCGCTTGAAATAGTCGCCGAAGCTGAAGTTGCCCAGCATTTCAAAGAAAGTATGGTGGCGCGCCGTGTAACCCACGTTTTCCAGGTCGTTGTGCTTGCCGCCGGCGCGCACGCAGCGCTGCACGGAAGTGGCACGCGTGTACGGACGGCTGTCCGTGCCCGTAAACACATCCTTGAATTGCACCATGCCGCTGTTCGTCAACAGCAAGGTCGGATCGTTGCCTGGCACCAGGGAGCTGGAACGGACGATGGAATGGCCCTTGGATTCGAAAAATTTGAGGAACTTGTCGCGGATTTCAGATGATTTCATGTTTTTTTGGCAAAGAGTGGCGGCAGCTTTAAAGGGAAGATTATACGTGATATGGGGTGCGGCAATTATGGCAGGCATGGGCATTGTTGCGCCCGTGCCAACACGGAGGGCTGGACCGCTCAGGCCGGGTCGTGGTGGCTGGCGCAGGCGTGCACAGTGGTGGCAACTGCGGCGCTCCCCGCTGCGGCCGTGGCGCCGGCGGCGGCATTGCAATCGGCGCAGCGGCCGTACAAGGTCAATTCGTGGCGCTCGACGACAAAGCCTTGCGGCGCCATACGCTTCAAGTCGCCCGGGCAATCATGCACGTCGAACACGCGCTGGCAGGTGGTGCACTGGAAATGGTGGTGGTGGTGATTGGCGGCCGTGTTCGACTCATAGCGCGGGTTTTCGCCCGGCAAGGTCACCACGTGCACCTTTTCCTCCAGCACCAGCGATTTTAAATTGCGGTAAACGGTGGCAATGCCCAGCTGCGTCACCTGCAAGCTGGCCTGTTCGAGGATTTCCTGCGCCGACAGAGGGCGCTGGGCCGACTCGATGGCGGCTTGAATAGCGGTTTTTTGACGTGTTGTGCGTTCCATAGCCGACAGAATACACCATCCGCCTTCTTCCACCGCCCGGAAAAACTGTCACACAGTAATGATAATGGGTTATCATTATCATCTTCGGGCAGTCACCCCATCCGGCAAGCGCCTGCCCAAACCCCGCAAACACCGATAGCCGATAAAGGAACTCTTGCCCATGTCCGTCCGTCCTCACCAACCCACTCCCCTCGCGCTGGCCATCATGCTGGCCTTTGCCGCCCCTGCCAGCGCTCTGGCACAGCAAACCGCCACCTTGCCCGCCGTCACCGTTTCGGCCAGCGCCCTGGCCCTGGGCAGTGACGACATGAGCACGCCAGTGACCGTGCTGGAAGGCGAAGCACTGGTGCTGGCAAGGGCTGCGACCCTGGGCGAGACCCTGGCGGGACAGCCCGGCATCACGTCCAGCCATTTCGGCGCCGGCGCCAGCCGTCCCATCATCCGCGGCATGGATGGCCCGCGCGTCAAGGTGCTGTCCGATGGCGCCGAAGTGCAGGACGCGTCGACCATCAGCCCCGACCATGCGGTGGCCGCTGAACCGATGCTGTCGGAACAGATTGAAGTCTTGCGCGGCCCGTCCGCGCTGGCCTATGGCGGCGGCGCCGTCGGCGGCGTGGTCAATGTGATCGACAAGAAAATCCCCATGCGCGTGCCGGCGAAAGGTTTTGAAGGCAGCGCGGAAGTACGCGCCAACTCGGCCGCACGCGAAAAGGCCGGCGCCTTTGAAGTCACTGGCGGCTCCGGCAACATCGCCTTCCACGCGGAAGGCGTCAAGCGCGATGCGAAGGAATACAAGGTCGGCAGCGGCTGGGAAGGCGGCTCCAAAGTGGCCGGCAGCTACAACAAGACGGACACGGGCAGCGTGGGCGTGTCGTGGGTGGGTCAACGCGGCTTCCTGGGCCTGGCCTTCACCAGCCAGCACGCGGAATACGGCTTGCCGGGCCAC
Organism: Janthinobacterium sp. SUN073; assembly: GCF_030397665.1. Classification (GTDB taxonomy): domain Bacteria; phylum Pseudomonadota; class Gammaproteobacteria; order Burkholderiales; family Burkholderiaceae_D; genus Janthinobacterium. The sequence continues at coordinate 269,580 of NZ_JAPUBT010000006.1, forward strand.
AACCACGAATTCGAGAGCTGCCACCCGCACGGCGCGCACCTGCATTGCGGCGGCCACGACGGCCACGACCACGGTGCTGAAGAGGAACATGAGCACGAGCACGGCAGCGTGCCCTACGTGAAGCTGAAAAGCGAGCGCTGGGATGTGCGCGGCGAATTGCGCGATCCCGTGCCCGGCTTCGCCAAGCTGCGCCTGCGCGCCGCGTTCACCGACTACAAGCACGACGAAATCGAAGGCACGCAAATCGCCACCACGTTCAAGAACAAGGGCCACGATGCGCGCCTGGAAATGGAACACCATCCCGTCTTCGGCTGGCGCGGCGTGGTCGGCCTGCAAACGTCGAAGCGCGATTTCTCCGCCCTGGGCGAAGAAGCGTATGTAGCGCCAACGGTAACGAAGAAACACGCAGCTTTCCTGGTGGAAGAATACAAGCTCGACCAATGGCGCTTCGAGGCTGGCTTGCGCCACGAATGGCAAGACATCACGGTCGACAGCGCCACCCTGCAAGACCGCAGCGCCAAGGGCACCTCGATCTCGCTGGGCGCCGTGTGGAAATTCGCGCCCCAGTATTCGCTCGGTTCGACCATTTCCCGCACGCACCGTTTGCCCAGCGCCGAGGAATTGTATGCGCATGGCGTGCACATGGCCACGGCCACCTATGAGCTGGGCAACCAAAACCTGGGCAAGGAAACGTCGAACAATATCGACTTGACCCTGCGCAAATATGCGGGCGCCACGACCTTCTCGGCCAGTGCCTACCGCAACAAGGTCGACAACTACATCTTCGGCTCCACCCTGGACAACCACGAAGGCTTCCAGCTGATCCAGTACGCCCAGCGCGACGCCACGTTTACGGGCGTCGAAGGCCAGATCCGCCAGCAACTGAACCCCATGTTCGGCGCCAGCGTGTTCGGCGATTACGTCAGGGCCAAGCTGGCCGACGGTGGCGGCAATTTACCCCGCATCCCCGCCCAGCGCGTCGGCGTGAAGGTTGACGCCAACTGGCAGGCGTGGAGCGGCGTGGCCGAGTTCTACCGCGTGGGCAAGCAGGATAAAGTGGCGGCATTCGAAACGGCAACCCCGGGCTACAACATGCTGAACCTGTCCGCCAACTACGACACGCGCATCGGCACGACGCCCGCCCAGTTCTACATCAAGGCGAACAACCTGACGAACGAACTGGCGTACAGCCATACCTCGTTCATCAAGAATGCGGCGCCGTTGATGGGGCGCAATGTGACGGTCGGTATGCGCGTGACTTTCTAGACGCTGAACCCAACGGCAAAGACTGGGGTCGTACCCTGCAGGGTACGACCCCAGATGTTGCTTTGGGTTACGTTCAGACTGGCTTGATCAAATCGATCCTGTCCGTACAAAACCCGTCCACACCCCAGGCCAGCAGCTCGCTGGCCCTTTCGGACGTGTTGACGGTGTAGCAGAACAGCCCGTATCCCGCCTCCTTGACTGCCAGCGCCAGCGCGCGCGTCAGTTGCTGGTGGTCGCAATGGATCGCCACCACGCCCAGTTCCTTCGCCATGCGCTCCCAGTCAGCGGGAATGGCTTCGACCAGCCAGCCGCGCGCCAGTTCCGGCGCCGCCTGGCGTGACGCTTCCAGTGCGGCGATGCTGAACGACGAGAGCAGCGGCAATAACTCTCCTGCAGCAATTTCCTTTCCGAAATAATCGCGCGTGGCCCGCGCCACCGCCGCGCCCGTGGCCACGTCAACGCCGGGTGCCGGCTTGATTTCAATGTTCATCCAGATGCGCTGCGCCTTGCAATACGCCACCACGGCGTGAAACGTGGGCACGCCCTCGCCCGCGAACTGCGGGCCGAACCAGGCGCCCGCTTCCATGGCGCCCAGCTGCGCGGCCGTGTAATCGTTGACATGGCCGCTGCCGGCCACCGTGCGGCCCAGCTCCGGGTCATGCACGACGACGGGCACGCCGTCGGACGCCAGCATGACGTCGAACTCCACGGCGCGGTAGCCGTAGGCCAGGCCGCAGCGCAGGGCGGCCAGGGTGTTTTCAGGCGCCAGGGTACCGCCGCCGCGGTGCGCCAGGGTGCGTGGATAGGGCCACATGGTGTTCCTTTATCGTGATGAAATTGTCGGTCAGGACGTCTTGCCATACTATCCCGCGCCACTCCTGAAAAGTAAAGCGGCCCCGTTTGGCGACGCGCCGCTACGAATGGCGATGCGCCAAGCCCGTTTCGTCGCAGCCCTGTTGCGCGCTGGCCTGCGCTGGCACACAATGCCCCATCGCTACCAGCAGACACTTCCATGAAATCCGACGCCCCTTCCGCCGAAGCCCCCGCCAGGCGCCGCTTCCCCTACTACCGCATGCTGCTCGACGCGCGCTATGCGGTGGTGCTGAACGTGATCTGCGCGCTGGTCATTACATACATCCTCAACCCGGGCAGCCATTTTGGACAAAACCTGATCGCCTCGATGTGCATCGGCACGATCGCCTTCCTGCTGATCGACGGCATGCGTCTGACCCTGTGGGGCGAAAGCCAGCGGCCCAGATTCCTGCCCTTCATGCTCATCATCCTGCTGTCCGTGCCCGTGGCGCAAATGCTGGGGCTAGCCCTGTTCAGCTGGCTGACGGGCGTGGACGTGGGCGGCTTCGAAAACCTGCTGCCCACGCAGATGATGGGCACGCTCGTGTTCACCCTGCTGGCCACGGGCGGCGCCGTGCTGTTTTTCTCCAGCCGCGAAAAGATTGCCCGCCTGCAAATGACGGCAGCCCAGGAAAAAGCCCGCGCCGAATCCGTGGCGCGCCAGGCTATACAGGCCCAGCTGCAGCTGCTGCAGGCACAGATCGAACCGCACATGCTGTTCAATACCCTGGCCAACCTGCAGGGCCTGATCAGTTTTGACCCGGACCGCGCCCAGCTGCTGCTCGATCAATTGATCCAGTATCTGCGCGCCACCCTCTCTTCCTCGCGCGCCGGGTCCACCACCCTGGAGCAGGAGTTTTCCCTGATGCAAGCCTACCTGGGCCTGATGTCCATCCGCATGGGCGCGCGCCTGCGCTTTACGCTGGACTTGCCCGAGGCCTTGCGCGATATCAAAGTGCCGCCCATGCTGCTGCAGCCGCTGGTGGAAAATGCCATCCAGCACGGCCTGGAACCGAAGATCGAAGGCGGCCATATCCACGTGCAGGCGTCCACGGACGCTGGCGTCCTCATTCTCACCGTCAGCGACGATGGCCTGGGCCTCGATCATCCGGGCCAGACCAAGGGCACGCACCTGGGCGTGGCGAATATCCGCGAACGCCTGCGCGGCATGCATGGCGATGCCGCCAGCCTGTCGCTGGCCGCCAACCATCCTGCAGGCGCGATCGCCCGCCTGACACTCCCCCTTCCACCCACCATCACGAGTCCCCTCGCATGAGCCACCACACCCTGCGCGCGCCACGCGCCCTGATCGCCGAAGACGAACCCATCCTTGCCGCCGCCCTCGCGCACGCCTTGCAGCGGCTGTGGCCGGAACTCGCCATTGTCGCCACCTGCGCCAACGGCGTGGAAGCCTTGCGGCAAGGCCTGGCACTGCAGCCCGATATCCTCTTTCTCGACATCAAAATGCCAGGCAAGACGGGCCTGGAAGCGGCCGAAGAACTGGCGGAGCAGTGGCCGGATGGCGTTCCTTTCCCCCATATCGTGTTCGTCACGGCCTACGATGAATACGCACTGGCCGCCTTCGAACATGCGGCCGCCGATTACGTGCTAAAACCCGTCAACGATGCACGCCTGGGCAAGACGGTGGAACGCCTGCAGCAGCGCCTGCGCGACAGCAGCGTTGGCAACAGCAACGGTACAACAACAGCAACCCCAGCGGCATCCGCCACGACGGCACCCTTGGCGACGACGGCAACAGCGTCCGCCAGCGACGACAACCTGGCCCGCCTGCTGAGCCAGCTGCAAGCCATGCTGCCACCGGCGCCGCGCCTGCAAATGATACGGGCCGCCGTCGGCAACAGCGTGCGCATGATCGCCCTGGCCGACGTCGTGTATTTCGAAGCGCTGGACAAATACATCAACGTCGTGTGCCAGGACAGCGAAGCACTGATACGCACGAGCCTGAAGGAGCTGCTGCCCCAGCTGGACCCGCAACAATTCTGGCAAATCCACCGGGGCACCATCGTCAACGCCAGCGCCATCGCCACGGCCGTGCGCGACGAGGCCGGCAAGCTGTCGCTGACCCTGCGCCAGCACCCGGCGCAACTGCGCGTCAGTCCACTATATGCCCATCTGTTCCGCCAGATGTAAGCTAGTGCATTTGATGCTTCAGGTCCGACAGTTCATCGTGCACCTTGAGCACGGCGCTCTTCATTTCCGGCGTCACGCTGGACGCCGTGCCGCAGGCCCGCTTGGCGCGGTCGCCCAGCGACTCCATCTGGTCGACCGCCTCGCGGATGCGCGCATCGTCTTGCGTGTCGATGGCTTGCCGCACGGCACTCTTTTGCTGGTCCAACTGCTTGATGCAATCCTTCAAGTCCATGGGCATGCCCTGCTGTTTGCCGCACAGCTGGGCCGCCTGACCGATCGCGTGTTCGATGGCGCCAAAGCGCCGTGCCACTTCCTTTACCTGCATCATGATGTGTCCTCCCATGCTATCTGCAGTTGGATCGTCTGGCCGATCCAGGGTTCCCCAGCGCCCGCCACGGCATTGAAATTTCCATGAGGCACTTTTTTTGTAAGCGCTTGTGACATTTTAGATAATAATCAGATGCCTCGGATACATTGGCGTACCTGAACCACCACGCCCTCCATGTCCTCCTTGACTACCCTGCCGCGCCGCGCGCCCGGCCTGCTGCTGATCGTCCTGCTGCACGCGGGGCTGGCCTATGTCATCCTGCAATCGCGGCCCCACCTTGCCTCTGACGAGAACCTGCGGCAAGGTCCGGCCATCACCTGGCTGCGCCACACGCTCCCGGCGCAGCCCAAGCCCCTGCCGTTGCCAAGCATCAAACCAGCCGCCGCGCGCCCGCCGCGCCTGCCAATGGCGGCGCCCGTCAGCCGCCCCCTGCCCGCCCCCACCGTCGAGCAGGTGCCAGCGCCTGCAACGCCGGAAGCGATCACGGCGCCGCCAGCGCCCAGCGCGGCCGATATCCTGGCGCAAGCCAAACGCGATGTGGGCAAGATTGACAGGGATTTGCGCAAGGAATTCCCGCAGCGGGGAGAGCAAAAACTGGACGACACGGGCTTCAAGCGCATGCAGCAAGGCTTTGCCGAGGCCTACGCGGCCGTGCCGCCGAAATGGTATGAAGCGTCAAAAATCGAGGAAGTTGGCGCGAATGCGGCCAAGGGCGGCCGCACCTACAAGATCACCAGCGCGCTGGGCACCTTGTGCGTGACCACGCGCGCGGGCAAGCAGGGGGAAACGATGATCGGCAACTGCCCCAAATAGCCGCCTCAGCCCACCGCTTCTCGCGCGCCCAGCGGTTGCAGATGGCGCAAGCGCAAGGCGATCAGCACGCCGCCGCCCAGGCACAGACCCAGCATGATGATGACGCCCGTCCAGCCGTCGAAGCCCCACATCATGCCCGAGGCGGAACCGATCAGGCTGGAACCAAGGTAATAGAACAGCAGATAGAAGGCCGAAGCCAGCGCTTGCGGCGCGCGCGCGCGGCGGCTGACCCAGCTGCTGGCGATCGAATGCGAGGCAAAGAAGCCGAACGTGGCCAGCGCCATGCCGATGACGATCAGCGGCAGGGAATCGAACAGGGTCAGCAAAATGCCGGCCAGCATCACCGACAGCATGATCCACAGCACGCCGCGGCGCCCCAGGCGGTCCACCAGGCGGCCCGCCCAGACGGAGCTGAAGATGCCGATCAGGTACAAAAAGGCCAGCAAGCCGACCGTGCTCTGGCGCAAGTTGAACGGTGCGGCCAGCAGGCGGTAGCCGATGTAGTTATACAGGCTGACAAAACAACCCATCAGCACGAAGGCCAGGCAGAACAGCCACGGCAAACCCCGGTCGGAAAAATGCTGTTTTATCGCGTGCGGCAAGGCATTCCAGCCACGGGTACTGGGCACGAAGTTTTTCGATGCGGGCAGGCTGCGCCAGAATTCCGCCGCCGCCAGCACGCCGGCCACGCCCAGCACGCCCAGGGCCCAGCGCCACGAGAGGAAATCGCTGAGCATGGAAGCGATCAAGCGCCCCGACATGCCGCCAAAGGCGCTACCGGCAATATACAGCCCCATCGACAGGCCCAGCGACGGTCCCTCGATTTCCTCGCCCAGGTAGGCCATGGCCACGGCCGGCATGCCGCCCAGGGCGATGCCCAGCGCGGCACGAATCGCCAGCAATTGCGCGTAATCCTGCGCGAAGGCGGACAAGATCGTCAAGATGGCGGCGGAAAACATCGACGCCACCATCAGCGGCTTGCGCCCGACCCGGTCCGAGACGGCGCTCAGCAGCACCAAGGAAATGGCCAGCAAGCCGCTCGACACGGACAAGGACCAGCTGCTTTGCGCCGGCGTCAGATGAAACTGGTGCGACAGCAGCGGGAACAGGGGCTGGATGCAATACAGCAAGCTGAAGGTGGAAAAGCCGCCGAAGAACAGGGCGCGGTTGCTGCGCTTGAATTCGATGGATCCCTTGGCGATAGCCGAACGGGGAGCGGGAGCAGAAACCGGGATGGCGGAAGGTGCGGCGGGGGCAAAGGCAAGCGATGAATCAGACATGGCCGTGTTTCGGAAAGGAAGCGAGTCTTCATCTTAGGATTGCCAACTCATATCGTCCAATATATATTCAAGGCCCAACTCATACTTTTAAAATATTACTTATATGGAACTACGCCACCTGCGTTACTTTGTCGCCGTCGCCGAAGAGCTGCACTTCACGCGCGCGGCCGAGCGCCTGCACATCGGCCAGCCGCCGCTGAGCCAGCAAATCCAGGCGCTGGAAGCGGAACTCGGTGCGCAGTTGTTCGAGCGCAACAAGCGCTCCGTGCGCCTGACGCAGGCGGGCGCGCTCTTCCTCGACGATGCGCGGCGCATCTTGGCCCTGTCGGAGCAGGCGGCCGTCACGGCGCGCCGGGCGCAGCGGGGCGAAGCGGGCGAGTTGCGCATCGGCTTTACATTTTCCACGCCGTTTACGCCGTATTTCGCGACCGTCATCAACCGCTACCGCCAGCAATTTCCGCACGTCACCTTGACCCTGCATGAAATGGCGACATTGCATCAGCTGGAAGCGATCTCGGGCAGGACGATGGACCTGGGCTTCGTGCGCCCGCCGGAAACGACGTACCCGGACGACATCCGCCTCACCGAATTGCGCCAGGACCCGCTGTTCCTCGTGCTGCCCGTCGCCCACGCGCTGGCGGCAAAACAGGCCATTGCCATTGCCGATATGGCGGGCGAAGGTTTTGTGATGTACCCCAAGGATGCGGGCACGGGGATTTATCCGCAGATCTTCCGCCTGTGCAAGGCGGCAGGCTTCGTGCCCCAGGTGACGCAGGAAGCGGGCGAAGCGTCGACCATCATCGGCCTGGTGGCGGCCGGCTGCGGCATTTCCGTGCTGCCCGCCTCGTTCGACCGCATCCGCATGGATGGCGTGTGCTACCGCCCCATCGCCGACCCGCAGGCGACCACCAGTCTGTTACTGGCACAACGGGAAGAAGAGACGTCGCCGCTGGTGGCGGCATTCGTCAAGCTGGCCGAGGCAGCGGCGCTGGAAGGGGGAGCGTAGGTCGGATTAGCGGTGGCGAAGCCGCCGCGTAATCCGACACCAGCGGTCACGAATAATCCGCGTCCAACTCCGAACCCGCATAATTTTCCAGGTCCTCGAACAGGCTTTTCATGCTGGCCCGCGTGAGGATTTTATGCACGACAGTGCAGCTGCGGCGGTAGGATTCTATGCGGTCGAGCAACACCGGATGATGCTGCACGGGCACCTTGGCCACCAGGGCGGCCCAGCCTTCCTCGAAGTCGGGCTTGTTCTTGCGCACGGAACGCACAAAGCGTTCAAACTCCTTTTGCCCCGTGCGCGCCATGATGCGTCCGCCGCCCTCGATGGCGAAGATGATGGCCACGGCAATCACACCCTCGGCATTCAGGTCGCTGTCGCTGACGGGGCCATTGTCATGGTGGCGGCGCAGCCAGCTGGCCAGGCGCACGACGGCTTGCACTTCCTTGCGCTGTTGCAACTGCAGCGCATACTTTTCATAGCCGGCCCAGTTCTGGTTCGGGTCGGCCTGGCAAATATCGATGAACAGCTCGCGCAGCCGGCGCTGCAGGTAGACGGGGTCCTGGTCGTATTCACCGACGAGGGCATCTTCCGGCAGCTGCGACAATTCCTTGATCAGGCGAAAGCCCACCTGAAACGCGTGCTCGGCGCCGTGCTCGACGAGGAAATCGAGGGCGGCCTGGTCGCCTTCATGCGTGACGGCCTGCTCCAGGCCCAGCGACACGCCGCCCACCGTCAGGAACAGCGCTTTCTGGATGCCGTCGGCCGTGCGTTCATTCGTGAACTTTTCGGCCACCATGGCCGTGATGCCCGTCAACTCGTCGGCCAGGTCCAGCGCCGCATCCTCGCGCGGGTCGTTCGGCAACAGCTTGATGGCGCGCACCAGGCGCGGAAGATTCTCTACAACAATTGCTGGCAGCATTAGACGTTCCCTGCTTTCATTACGAGAAAATGCCGGTGCCCAGGCTGCGGCGCGTACTGGAACGCGGCGCGCTGCGCGTGCTCGGTACTTGCTTGCGCAGGCGGTACAGCAATTCCTTGGTACTGCGCTGCAACATGGTCGGCTCTTCGTCCGGGTCGTCCGAGAATTCGGCATCGGCCAGGTCGGCGCTGTGGCGGAAGTCGGGGAACAGTTCGAACAGCGAACGATCCCAGCCGTCTTCATTCGCTTGCGCCAGCTCGATGGCCAGCGGCACGACGTCGTTGTCGGACGAGGTCACGCCCGTCACGTACGGTCCCTTGATGACGATCTCTCCCGCCACTTCGAGGATTTCCTTCGGCGCCATCGAGAACAGGATGGCGAATGCCGTGGCGCCCCAGTCGGTGGCGGACGCTTCGAGCAGCAGCTCGCGGCGGCGCTCGGCGTCGTCGGTGGAAAACACCACGCCGTGGATGTGCGCGAACAGCGACTCGGCGATGCGTTCCGGATCGTCCTCGATCTGGTCGTCGCTCCAGGTGGCGGCGATGAAGGCCAGGCTGTCGGCCCAGGCCTTCGGCGGCACCAGCAAGGTGGCCAGCGACATCTTGCCGCCGTCAAAGCCGGCCAGGTGCAGCGCCGTCACTTGCGGCGGGATGGCATTGAGCACTTCCACCACGGCAAGATCGCCGTACTGGTCGGCCGCGTCGGCAAACGCCTGCTCGGCGTGGCCCAGCGAACCGGACAGCACCAATTCCATGACCTGCTTGGTCAGCGCGGGCAGGTTGCTTTTTTGTTCATCCTTGTTATCGGCCATGGTCATCTCCATCCTGGTCAAACATCTGGGCGAAATCGTCGGTGGCTTCGTCGTCATCAATCTCGTCGTCGCCGTCGTCATTGGCCGCCAGCTGGTCGAGCGACTGGTCGTCGTCGTCCCACAGGCGCGGGTTCTTGTGCAAAAAGGCCGTGATGATGGCCTGGCGCGCCAGGTCGGGGAAGCTCTCTTCGATGGCGGCATACATCTTCGCCGCTTCCGGCGCGGCGCACGTGGCCATGGAAAACACGCGGGCCGGGTCGCCGAATTCGTAGTCTTCGCTTTCGGCCAGCAAGCCTTTCGGGTCGCTGAAGGTGATGTGGTCGACCAGCGCGAAGGCCAGCATATTCACGTCTTCGATGCCGCCGCCACTGGCGTACTCGCTCACCAGCGCGTCAACCATGCTTTTGTAGTTCTTGCGGTTTGGCGGGTCGCCGAGGATGCCGTCGATCTGGCCTTCCAGCTCGCGCGACTGGTACGCGAATTCAGGGTGTACTCTTCTCATGCTGTGCTTTCCAATGTAATGCGCGGCGCTGTTATCGACATAAAAGCGCCGTTGTTGTTTTTTAAATGTCATTCAGGCCGCCCGGTGGCGGCTGCCGGCAGACTCAGTCTGCTGGAAGGACGGTGCCATGCAAGCGGAACACGCCGCACCACAGGGCATACGCTTCCGCTTCCGGATCGATGATGATGCGGTGGTTCACGCTCTGGTCGTATTCGGCACGCTTGGCCGGGTCGGCCAGGATTTCATACGCCTTGGTGACGCTCTTGAAGCGCGCCTCGGCGCCGGGGGCCTGGTTGCGGTCGGGGTGGAAGCGCATGGCCAGCGAACGGTAAACCTTCTTGATTTCATCGTCGCTGGCATTGGGCGCGACACCGAGGACGTTATATAAATTTTCCATAAATGGCTCCGGGGTCACGATTTGTTTGCTAATTAAAGGCAGATTATCCTATAGAACGGCGCCCGCGTCGCTTGCATGCTGGATATGGGGGCAAATACGTGCTTATAAAGCGCTTGCGGTACGGTAAAATGCTTTTTACTGTCACTCTTCCGCATTGATCAATGAGCAACGATAAACCGAATACCGCCGCGCCAGCGCTGGCGCCCAATTTCTTGCGTAACATCATCGAAGCCGACCTGGCTGCCGGCGCCCACGTGCGTCCCGGTCTGCCCCAGGTGATCACGCGTTTCCCGCCGGAGCCGAACGGCTACCTGCACGTGGGCCACGCCAAGTCGATCTGCGTCAACTTCGGCCTGGCGCGCGATTACGCCGGCCAGTGCAACCTGCGCTTCGACGACACCAATCCGGCGAAGGAAGAGCAGGAATACGTCGACACCATCATGGACAGCGTGAAATGGCTGGGCTTTGACTGGGAACCGAAGCATGCCGATGGCCAGAGCCACCTGCACTACGCAAGCGACTATTTCGACCAGCTGTACGCGATGGCCGAGTACCTGATCACGGCCGGCTTTGCCTATGTGGACAGCCAGAGCGCCGAAGACATGGCCGCCAACCGGGGCAATTTCGGCCAGGCCGGCAAAAATTCGCCGTTCCGCGACCGTCCGCGCGACGAATCGCTGGCCCTGTTCCGCGCCATGAAGGCCGGCCAGTTCAAGGATGGCGAGCACATCCTGCGCGCGAAGATGAGCGAAGATGCGATGAGTTCGCCGAACATGAACTTGCGCGACCCGGCCATCTACCGCATCCGCCATGCGCACCACCACCGCACGGGCGACGCCTGGTGCATCTATCCGATGTACGACTACACGCACCCGATCTCGGACGCGCTGGAAAACATCACGCATTCGATCTGCACGCTGGAATTCCAGGACCACCGCCCATTCTACGACTGGCTGCTGGAAACCCTGTCGGCCGGCGGCTTCTTCCAGCAACCGGTGCCGCGCCAGTTCGAATTCTCGCGCCTGAACCTGACCTACATCGTCACCAGCAAGCGCAAGCTGCGCCAGCTGGTGGAAGAGCACATCGTCGACGGCTGGGACGACCCCCGCATGCCGACCCTGGTGGGCATGCGCCGCCGCGGCTACACGCCGGAAGCGATTCAATTGATGTGCGAACGCACGGGCGTGACCAAGTCCGACGGCTGGATCGACTACAGCGTGCTCGAAGGCTGTTTGCGCGAAGACCTGGACCCGAAGGCGCCGCGCACGGTGGCCGTGCTGCGTCCGTTGAAGTTGATCATCGACAATTTCCCTGAAAACGAGAGCGTGGAATGCACGGCGCCCGTGCACCCGCACTTCCCGGAACGGGGCTTGCGCACCTTCCCCATCTCGCGCGAGCTGTGGATCGAGGAAGACGACTTCATGGAAGTGCCGAACAAGGGTTACTTCCGCCTGTATCCGCCGATCGACGGCAAGCCGGGCAGCCGCGTGCGCCTGCGCTATGGCTACGTGATCGAATGCACGGGCTACGACAAGGATGAAAACGGTAAAGTCATCGCCGTGCATTGCAATTACTTTGAAGACAGCAAGTCGGGCACCGAAGGCAGCTCGACCTACAAGGTCAAGGGCAATATGCACTGGGTCAGCGCGCCGACGGCGATTCCCGCCGAAGTACGCCTGTACGACCGCCTGTTTACAGACCCGCAGCCGGACGCGGGCGGCAAGGACTTCAAGCTGGCCCTGAACCCGCTGGCCAAGGAAGTGGTGCAAGCGTGGCTGGAACCGGGCGCGGAACTGGCCCAGCCGGAACAGCGCTTCCAGTTCGAGCGCCACGGCTATTTCGCGGCCGACCGGGTCGACAGCCTGCCGGGCAAGCCCGTCTTCAACCGCATCGTCACCCTGAAAGACAGCTGGCAGCCGGCAAAATAAGCCGTCATGTTGCTCACAAAAAAACCGCTGCGGCGGTTTTTTTTTCGTTCCCAACAGAAATATTGCCTGTTGACTATATTCACGATAATTTTGTATATTAGGCAGCTATTGAGCAATTTGCAATGCTGATAGTGATTATGCAACTTGGTACAGCCTCCAGCACACAGGCGGCACCCGATTCCTCTTCCTGATGCGGATGGCGATGTCCTCTACTGCCGGTGAACAACAGTTATCCTTGGAGAAAAGGCCGCAGTGGCTGATCGGCGTCGTGATGTCGATGATGGTGGGCCTGCTGTTCTACATGGCCGCCTCGCTGTCGATCGAAAACGATGCCAGCGAGCTATTCAACAATCTGTCGCGCAATACCCAGAAAAACATCGCATCGCGCCTCAAGTCGTATACCAACCTGCTGCGCGGCACGGCCAGCCTGTTCCACGCCAACGAACACGTGAGCCGCGAGCAATTCCACCGCTACGTGGCGAACCTCGCCTTGCAACAAAACTACCCGGGCGTGATGAATCTCAATTACAGCCAGGAACTCGACGAGTCGCAGCGCGCCGCCTTCGAAGCGGCCATGCAGCGCGACTATCCGCCCGGGCGCGACGGCTATCCGGCGTTTGCCATCCATCCGCCCGGCCCGCGCCCCCATTATTCCGCGCTGGTCTACATCGAGCCGATTGCCAGCGCTGCGGAAAAGTATGGCTATGACATCGCTTCGCGGCCCCTGATCGCCGAAACGCTGGAACAGTCGCGCGATACCGGACAGATCTGCAATTCCGGCGCCCCCGTGCCGATGGAAGGCCGGCCGCAGTTGACGGGCATGGCCATGCGCCTGCCCGTGTACCGCTTCGGCATGCCGACCGGCACGGTGGAGCAAAGGCGCGCGGCCTACCAGGGTTCCGTCGGCATCGGCTACGACCTGGTGACGATGATGCGCAGCGCGCTGGCCGACATGCCGGTACACAATGTCCGCCTGACCCTGTTCGATATTGGCCCACAGGCGCTTGAACAGCCGGACTTGCCGCTGCAGCTGCCGCACGACATGCGCCCCATCTTCGACAGCACCACGGCGGGCATGCATGCGCCATGGTGGCTACCCGGCAACTCGGGCCGCTATCTGAGCAGCACGATGCTGATCGAGCACAATGGCCGCGCGTGGCAAGCGCTGTTCAGCGTGCGCAAGAGCGACCTGTATACGCGCTTCGATGCCTTCCTGCCGTGGCTGGCCCTGATGACCGGTTTTGCCAGCGCCATGCTGCTGTACCTGCTGTTTCACACCCTGGCGTCGTCGCGCCGGCGCGCCATCCAGATGGCGACGGGCATGACGGCGGAATTGCGCGCCAGCCAGATCCGCCTGCAGCTGTCGCACCAGAAACTGCGCCGCCTGGCGGCCCACGCCGACCAGATCAAGGAAGAGGAGCGCAAGCGCATCGCGCGCGAAATCCACGACGACCTGGGCCAGAACCTGCTGGTCTTGCGCATCGACGCCGACATGCTGGCCTCGCGCACGCAGCGCCGCCATCCGCACCTGAACGCGCGCGCCCGTTCGACCCTGGAACAGATCGACGCCACGATTAAAAGCGTGCGGCAAATCATCAACGACTTGCGTCCAACCGTGCTGGACCTGGGCGTGAATGCGGCCGTCGAATGGCAGGTGGCGCAATTTCGTCAGCGCACGGGCATCGCCTGCGAAATCAGCGAAAGCCATGACGACATCTGCCTCAGCGATCAATGCGCCACGGCCCTGTTCCGCATCCTGCAAGAGTCACTCAGCAATATTTCCCAGCATGCCAATGCCAGCCGCGTGCAAGTCAAGCTGGCAAAGTGCCGCGACACCGTATCGATGAGCATCAGCGACAACGGCGTGGGCGCGGCCATCGACGGACGCAACAAGCAGGGCTCATTTGGCCTGGTCGGCATCGAGGAACGCATCAAGTTGCTGGGCGGCACTTTCTACATCGAAAGCAGCCCTGGCGCCGGCATGAGCGTGCATGTCAGCGTGCCGCTGGGCGCCGACGCCACGGCATTTCCCTACCAGGAAGATGGCCGCGCCAGCGCCTGACAGGCGCGCTCCGCTTGAAACAAGCTCAGCTTGCGTATTTTGTCATTTGATGCAATATTGATGTAGAACAACTCAGCGCCTGCCCGCCATGCGCCAGGCATTCCTCGACTATTTACCAGGAGTACACACCCACCACTCTCCCTTGTTGCACTGTATTTCCCACAACGCTCTTTACCACAAGGACATTCATGGATACGAACGACAGTTTCAAGGCAATTGCCAATTTGAATTTGGACGCGATCAAAGTCAAGCTGATGCACCGGGAGTCAGGCGAAGGATGGAGCCTGGAGAAGGCCAATGCGGTGGAGTTCGAGTACCGGCGCTTTCTGATCCTGATGAAACAGTTTCCGCAAGAAGAAACAGCGCCACTGATGGACGTCGATACCTTCTGGCACTACCACATCCTCGACACCCTGAAATATGCGGCGGACTGCGAACAGGTGTTCGGCTACTTCCTGCATCACTTTCCGTACATCGGCCTGCGCGGCGAAGACGACGAAGCGGCACACCAGCGCGTGGGCGAGCGCATGAAGCAGCTGTATGAGCAAACGTTCGGGGAAGATTATATCCGCGCAGAAACGGCGTATTCGGGGCGCGCAGTACAGGCGGCGTATTCGGGACGGGCTGTACAAACAGCATTTTCCGGTGCCGCAGTGCAAGCGACAGCGTACTCGGGCCGGGCCGTGCAGACGGCGTTTTCCGGTGCAGCGGTGCAGGCGACAGCGTACTCGGGCCGCGCGACGGGCGCTGCCAGCACGGCATTTTCCGGCGCGCCCGCCACCTTGGCAGCAGCGGTGCTCAAGTCGTCTTCGACCAGCCTGGAAATGGGGCGTTTCTATGTCGATCGTCCGGTGTTGAACCGCGAACCGCAATAGCAAAAACAGATGTGGCTGCCGCACGCGGCAAGCCTGACGTACCCAGACGGCACCTCTCAGTTTGCCGTCTGTCAGGCGCTCTTAGGCAGCCATCAACTCGCGCAGTTCACGAATGCTGAAATCGCTGATTTCATGCATGCGGATGAGGATCGTGGCGCCGATCGGCAAGGTGTTGTGACGAATCTTGCTGATGACCGGTGGCGCCACTTCCAGCGCGCGCGACAGGGCGGCATCGTTTTTCAGTTGCAGCTTGTCGATGATCGCATCAAGGACGCGATTCGGGTTGTAGGTAGGCAAAGAGGTAATTTGTTTGAGAGACATGATCAAAAATCCGTACTTGTTGTATTAAGGCAAAAAGAAACCGAATGTCTCTTCTGCAATAATTCAGGGTAAACACACTAAAAAGCGCCATCACTTATGCGGCCTTTACGCCACAAACAATATAATACACGCTATTGTTGATTTTTGCGTAACTTAAAGCAAAATTGTGATAATTGAAGAGAATTGACGCACTTGGAATGTGCTAGAGGATAACCCAAATCGGAAAAATTTGCTGCAAGTCATCAATTTTTACAATGAAGAACACTGCTGCGCATCAGCCAGGCAATCGCCATGAGTGTGCCCAGGCGGGCCATGTCGGCGGATAAATGCCAGCCTTGCGCGGCCACGCCGGCCGGGGTGGCCGGAAGGCAGGTGCCGGGGAAGGCGTCCACGCGGCACCAGGCCAGTTGCCGGCGAATTTCATCGGGCGGCGGTGGCGGCTGCAGCGCACGTTCGCGACGCCGCATATAGGCGCGCACCTGTTCCTTGCTGGGGTGACTCGTAGCTCGCATGGATCGCTCCTGCTAACGGGGAAACTGCGTCGCGCTAATTGTAGATGCCGAGTCCACCACAACTAGCCAGGACGCGTGACGACTTTGCTCACCATATCGCCAGCTCGCCAAGATGCGTTTGCGTTGCATCAAATGGCAAGGCCCCGGTGTTGCGCCGAAGCCCACACTGCACCATGCTCCAGCGGCCTGGCGGCCGATGGCTGGCTCTTATTTCTTTTGCTGGCGCACGCGCTGTTGCTGTTTTTCCTGCGTTTGCTGGCGATTCTGCTTGCGCTCGAACAGGGTGACCGCATCTTTCTTGGCTTGCTCGGCGGTACGCATTTCCTCATGCGCATCGTGCGGAACAAAAAATTCGGCATCCTGCGCCGCCACGACCAGCTTGATGGCGGCGTCGTCGTCGAGGTCATACAGTTCCGTCAGGACGGTGGTGACCTCGTCCAGGTATTCTTCGTAAGTGAGGGTGCTCATGCTGTAGTCCTTAAGTGAATGGCGCGCCGCCGCAACGGCGCGCTGCGCACCGGTCCGGCAAAGTGCGCAGATAACCGGTCATTTTACCCGATGCCGACCGTATCGGCGGACAGCGACTGCAAGGCATCGGCCACGCGCGCGTAGCGCAGGCGCACGCCCAGCTCGTGCTTGAGGCGCGTATTGTGCAGGCGGCGCGATTCGGACATGAACGACAGCAGCATCGGCGTGACCACTTGCCGCAGCTCGGCACGCGGCAGGCGCGGCGGGCGCGGCAGGCCAAACGTATCGGCCACGGCATCGAAATATTCCGCCATCTTGAGTTCGCTGTCATCGCTGGCGTGATACACGCGTCCCGGTTTGCCGCGCCACAAGGCCCGTTCGATGATGCGCGCCAAATCATCGGCATGGATATGGTTGGTGTACACATCGTCGCCAGCGGCCAGGGCCGGCGTGCCTTCGCGCAGGCGCTTCAGGGGCAGGCGATCATCCGCATAGATGCCGGGCACGCGCAGGATGGCCACGCTGGCGCCGCGGCGCGCACCCCAGCCACGCAAAACCTGTTCCGCATCCACACGCCGCTTCGCCCGCGCATTGCCCGGCGCAACCTGCCGCGTCTCATCGACCCAGGCGCCGCCGCAATCGCCATACACGCCGCTGGTACTCACATACACCAGGCGTGCATGCTCGGGTAAAATGGCGACCAGATTGCGCGTGCGCCGGTCCAGCAAGCCCGACGACAGGGGCGGCGCCAGGTGCACGATCATCGTCGCCAGTCCCGCCAGCCGCTTCAGGCTGGCGCGGTCGTCGAGGTTGGCCACGATGGGCACGGCGCCGGCCGCCCGCAGCTGCGCGCAACGCGCCGGCTGGCTGGTGACGGCAAAGACGCGAAAGCGCGCGCGCAGCAAAGGCAACAGACGCATGCCGACGTCGCCGCAACCCAGGATCAGCAAGCGCGGCAAGCCCACCGGCTTGCGCAAAGAGTGCATTAACATATTTTTCATCTCAAGGATTGTATGACTTTTCAAATTACTGTTCAGCCCAGCGGCCACCAATTCAGCTGTGAAGCGGACGAAACCGTCCTGTCGGCGGCGATCCGCGCCGGCGTGGGCTTGCCGTATAGCTGCAAGAGTGGCGCCTGCAGCTCCTGCAAGGGCAAGATCGTGTCCGGCAATGTACAGCATAAGCCATACCAGGCCCGCTCCCTGACGGAAGATGAAGCGACCGCCGGCTACTCGCTGCTGTGCTGCGCCGTGCCCCAGGGCGACCTGGTGGTGCAGGCGCGCGAAGTGGCGGGCAGCAGCGACTACCCGATCAAGAAAATGCCGTCGCGCGTGACCACGATCGAAAAAGTCGCGCCCGACGTCGTCGTGCTGACCCTGCAGTTGCCAGCCAGCGAGCGCCTCAACTACCGCGCCGGACAGTATATCGAAATCATGCTGCGCGATAACAAACGCCGCAGCTACAGCATGGCCAGCGCGCCCGTCGACGGCGGCCCCGTGAGCCTGCACGTCCGCCACATGCCGGGCGGCCTGTTCACCGACCAGGTATTCGGCAGCATGAAAGAGCGCGACATCCTGCGCTTCGAAGGCCCGATGGGCACCTTCTTCCTGCGCGAAGATTCCGACAAGCCCGTCGTGCTGCTGGCCTCGGGCACGGGCTTTGCCCCGCTGAAAGCCATCGTCGAGCACATGATCAACGAGCAATCCCCGCGCCCGATCACCCTGTACTGGGGCGCACGCCGTCCGCACGACCTGTACATGGATGCGCTGTGCCGCCAGTGGGCCGCGGACTTGCCGCAGTTCACCTATGTGCCCGTCGTGTCGGAAGCCTTGCCGGAAGATGCCTGGAGCGGCCGCACGGGCTTCGTGCACCAGGCCGTCATGGCCGACCTGCCCGACATGTCCGCGTATCAAGTGTATGCCTGCGGCGCACCGATCGTCGTCGAATCGGCCAACCGCGATTTCGTGCAATTGTGTAAACTTCCAACCGACGAGTTCTACGCGGACGCCTTCACCACCGAAGCCGACCTGGCCAAGTAAGCATCACCTTCCGGACAGCGGGACGCGGCTGGCGCGGCGCCCGCTGCCGCCACCGCCCTACCCCGCTGTTCCCTGGAAATCTCATGTCTCTCGCCATCCTGCGTCACCGCAATTTCGCCTGCTACCTTTCCTCCCGCGTGCTGGGCACGGTGGCCGTGCAGATGCAAAGCGTGGCCATCGGCTGGCAGGTGTACCAGCTCACGGGCAGCCTGTTCGACCTGGGCCTGATCGGCCTGGCGCAGTTCGCGCCCTTCCTCGTGCTGATCTTGCCGGCCGGTCACGTGGCCGACCGCTACAACCGCCGCAACATCATCGCCTGGTGCCTGGCGGCGCAGCTCGCCTGCGCGCTGGCCCTGCTGGCGTTTACGTTAAGCAATATTTCCATCGTCTGGCCCGTGTTTGCCGTGCTGGTGCTGTTCGGCAGCGCGCGCGCCTTCATGATGCCGGCCACGCAAGCCGTGCTGGTGAACATGGTGCCCACACAACACTTCAGCCGCGCCGTCGCACTCAGCTCGTCGAGCTCGCATGTGGCCATCATCCTGGGGCCCACCCTGGGCGGCCTGCTGTATTACTTCGGCCCCAAGGTGGTGTATTTGATGTCGTCCGCGCTGCTGGTGCTGTCCGTGCTGCTGATGCGCGCCACCACGCCGGCGCCGCAAGTGGTGAAACGCGAACCCGTCAGCTGGCATACCCTGCTCGAAGGCTTGCGCTTCGTCTGGTCGAAACCCATCGTGCTGGGCGCCATTTCCCTCGACCTGTTTGCCGTGCTGTTCGGCGGCGCCACGGCCCTGCTGCCGGCGCTCGCGCATGACGTGCTGCATATCGGCCCCAGCGGCCTGGGCCTGCTGCGCACGGCACCGGGCGCCGGCGCCGCCCTGTGCTCGATCGCGCTGGCCATCTTTCCCATCACGCGCCGCGTGGGCGCGTGGATGTTCGGCGGCGTGGCCGTCTTCGGCCTGGGCACCCTGGTGCTGGGCAGCACCAGCTATTTCCCGCTGGCGCTGGCGGCGCTGTTCCTGATGGGCGCCGGTGACATGGTCAGCGTCTACATCCGCCACCTGCTGGTGCAGTTCGAGACGCCCGACGAAATCCGTGGCCGGGTCAGCGCCGTGAATGCCGTCTTCATCGGCGCCTCGAACGAGCTGGGCGAATTCGAATCGGGCCTGACGGCCGGCTGGTTCGGCCTGGTGCGCGCCGTGCTCTTTGGCGGCGCCGCCACCCTGGCCGTGACGGGCATCTGGGCCGTGCTGTTCCCCGTACTGTCGCGCATGGACCGCTTCCCCCACCACGAGAAGGAAGCAGCCGCCAGAATGGCCACCGCAAGCGCAAGCTAAGAGCTAAGATGCGCTATTGCCACTGCTAGCTCGCACCATGAAAATTACGTTTCCCTTGCACAGCTTCATCCGCAGCCGCCCCCACCTGAGCATGGCCACGGCCATCGGCGTGACGGCCGGCCTGCTGCTGCCCTCGTCCTGGCAACAGATGACGCGTTTGTTGACGGCGTGGAATGTTGCCGTCTGGTTCTACCTGGCGACGATGGCCTGGATGATGATGCGCGCCAACCATCACAAGGTGAAGGTGATGGCCGCGCGCCAGGATGAGCGGGCCACCACGGTCCTGTCGGCCCTGTCCGTCGCATCGGTGATGAGCCTGGTGGCCATCGTCTCGCAGCTGTCTTCGATGAAAGACATGGCGCCGGACGAGCGCGCGCTGCATTACGGCTTGACGATCCTGACGCTGGTCGGTTCCTGGTTTCTCGTCGGCACCCTGTTCTGCTTTCATTATGCCCACCTGTATTACCAGGCCGACCCCGCGCTGCGCCCCCTGAAGTTTCCCGACGACGAGCAAAACCCCGATTACTGGGATTTTTTGTATTTCGCCTTCACCATCGCCGTGGCCGTGCAAACGTCGGATGTCTGCGTGCAGACGCGCCTGATGCGGCAGATCGTGCTGGGACAATCCGTGCTGAGCTTTTTCTTCAACCTGGTCGTGCTGGGGCTGTCGATCAATATCGCCGCCGGGCTCATCAATGGCTGAAAAATAATTTCGTAGCGGAAACTTGACCTGGCTGAAGGGTTAAGCCCATCTTAATCGTGCGCACCCTCTTGAAATACTGGAAAGAGGAGTAAGATAAGTTCCATGCACAGAGGTCATGTGCATGAGGCAGCAACCAGGCCGCAGCACGCCTGAGATGGGTTTTTTTTGAATTGACAGGAGTAAGCATATGCAAATCAATATTCATACCGACAGCACCATCGCCAACACCGCTGGACTGAACGAACATGTGCAATCCGTACTTGAAAGCGCACTGAGCCGCTTCCGCGACAACCTGACCCGCATCGAAGTCCACATCAGCGACACGAATGGCCCGAAAGGCGGCGCCGACGATATTCGCTGCGTCATGGAAGCCCGCGTTGCTGGCTATCAACCGATTGCCGTGACCGAACAGAACGCCACCGTGCATCAATCCGTTGCCGGCGCCACCGACAAACTGAAACGCGCCATCGATAGTGCCCTGGGCCGCCTGCAAGACAGCAAGCGCCACGCCACCGGCAAGAATGCCGTGATCGATACGGCCGAAGCGGAAGAAACCGCCGAGTAACTTCCCCCACCGCAGTACTCTTCAGTGACCAAGGCAGCCGTTCAAGGCTGCCTTTGCACATCCGCCCCGCCTTTCGCGCGCGGCAACAAGAATGCCAAAACCAGCAGCATTCCAGCGCATGGGCGCGAGAATGAAATAATTGTCGTATTTCCCACAGTAAGTGACGTCAAGCAAGCCTTTGCCGTTACAGCCAAGGCCGCTTTACGCTATCATGAAGATACCGGTCCTCTGCTCGCGCGCACCGGCTTTTTGAAAGTATGATTGTGGAACAGATCGGCAACTTCGGTGCTTCAGGCTGCAACATCGGCGATTTACAGCTATTTAGCGATGCTGCGGACAGCCAGACGGCCGCCATGCTGGCGCACTGTCCCGTCATGCGCCTCGAAGCGGGCGAAGCCATTGCCGACAGCCAGGGCACCAGCCTGTACATCGTCCTGCGCGGCTCGCTGGCCGTGGCGGCCGACACCCACACGGGCATGGATGATGGCACCGTCAGCAAGGTTTTGCCCGGCGAAAGCGTGGGCGAACAATCGGTGCTCGATGAAGCGAGCAACCTGGCCGCCATTTCCGCCCTGGAAGAAACCGATTTGCTGGTGATCGACGCGGCCGTCGTCTGGGAATTGATCGAACAATCGAACGGCCTGGCGCGCAACCTGCTGCGCTTGCTGTCCTTCCGCATCCGCGCCGCCAATGCTCTGCTGCGCCGGCGCCAGAAACTGGGCGAATTCTACCGCCAGCTATCGATGGTCGACAGCCTGACGGGCCTGTACAACCGCGCCTGGCTGACCGATTTACTGCCGAACATGATCATCACCGCCCACGCCAGCGGCTCGCCGCTGTCGCTGGTGATGATAGACCTCGACCATTTCAAGCGCTTCAACGACACGCACGGCCACCAGGCGGGCGACCAGGCGCTGCGCATCGCCGCGCAAGTGCTGGGCGCGGCCCTGCGGCCCACGGATTTTGCCGTGCGCTATGGTGGCGAGGAAATGATGGTGATCTTGCCCGATACCAACGAACACGTGGCCCTGCGGGTGGCCGAGCGCCTGTGCGAACGCATGCAGCACGCCGTCATCTTCGCCGACATGCGCAGCGCGCTGCCACACATCACGGGTTCCTTCGGCGTGGCCAGCCTGGTGGCCGAACAGGACGAAGAAGCGCTGATCGCGGCCGCCGACGCTGCCCTTTACCGGGCAAAGGCAGGCGGACGCAACCGGGTCATGCTGTAGCTCAGACAGCCTTGCTGTCGGCCGGTTTGCTTGCATCCGGCTTGGCGGCCTCATCCTTCTTGCTGCTGTGCGCGGCGATGAAATCCGCATAGCCCTTCTGCACCAGCTCGTACGTCTTGTCGATATTGCCGGCGATATCGCCATTCAGCACTTTCAAGCCGCCCAGGATATCGCGCGCTTCCTTGAAGCCTTTTTCCATGCCGCCGCTGATGGTGTCCATAAACTTGGTCAGGGCCGTATCGTCGTCCATGTCGGGGTTCTGTTTTTTGAACGCGTCAAAAAAACCCGTCGACAGCGATACGATGCGGCTCGCCGTCGCTTCGGCGCTATTATCTTGCGAAGC
Organism: Janthinobacterium sp. SUN073; assembly: GCF_030397665.1. Taxonomy (GTDB): domain Bacteria; phylum Pseudomonadota; class Gammaproteobacteria; order Burkholderiales; family Burkholderiaceae_D; genus Janthinobacterium. The sequence continues at coordinate 292,284 of NZ_JAPUBT010000006.1, forward strand.
GGCGTTCTGGATCGCGTCCTCGCCGTACTGCCCCTTCAGCGCTTCATTGATATTCGTGATGGCCGTCTTGTACAGCAGCGCCAGCGGCTCGTTTTCCGAACCGATCGAGACGTTCAGCGACGCCTGCATGATGGAGGCGTTCAACTGCAGCTTGGTGCGATCGTTCACGCTCATTTCAGTGTTGACGCCATCCTTTTTCTGGACTTTATCATCCTTGCCGGCAACGCCCGTACTGACGGAAGTCACGGAAGGGGTGGAATTGCCGCTTGCGGCGATGGGAATTGACACGATAGACCTCCTTGAACGGACAATGTATGCCACCATGCGGGAAACGCCGTGATGACCATCCTCTCGTGTAGTATCGGCAGGTTTTCAGAAAACTGAAGCGGCCCGGACAATTAAGATAACAATTAAGCAAGCAACGATATCAATGACTAACCAGACATTTCTTTGGCACGACTACGAAACCTTTGGCGCCCAGCCGCGCCGCGACCGCCCGGCCCAGTTCGCCGCCATCCGCACGGATGCCGAACTCAACGAGATCGGCGACCCCATCATGCTGTATTGCCAACCTGCCAATGATTTCCTGCCCGATCCGCAATCGTGCCTGATCACGGGCATCACGCCGCAGCAATGCTTGCAGCTGGGCGTGCCGGAGCACCAGTTCGCCGCCACCATCGAAGCGGCCTTTTCGGAACCTGGCACCATCGGCGTGGGCTACAACACCATCCGTTTCGACGATGAAGTCACGCGTTTCCTGTTCTGGCGCAACCTGATCGACCCGTATGCGCGCGAATGGAAAAACCATTGCGGCCGCTGGGACATTCTCGACGTGGTGCGCATGACGCACGCGCTGCGCCCGGAAGGCATTCAATGGCCGAAGCGCGACGATGGCCAGACCAGTTTTAAACTGGAACACTTGAGCAAGGCCAATGGCCTGGCCCACGAAGCGGCGCATGATGCGCTGTCCGACGTGCGCGCCACCATCGCCCTGGCCCGCCTGATCCGCGAAAAGCAGCCGAAACTGTTCGAATTCTGCCTGGCCCTGCACAAGAAGGACAAGGTCGCCAGTGAAATGGGCATGCACCTGGCCGCCAGCGAGCGCCAGCCCTTCCTGCACGTGTCCGGCATGTTCCCCGCCGAACGAGGCTGCCTGGGCGTCGTCTGGCCGCTGGCCACGCACCCGAGCAACAAAAATGAAATTCTCGTCTGGGATTGCGCCTACGACCCGCGCGAACTGTTCAGTCTGGACGCCGACACCATCCGCACGCGTTTGTTCACGCGCAACGATGCCATGCAGGAAGGCATGACGCGCCTGCCCGTGAAAAGCGTGCACTTGAACAAGTCACCCATGCTGGTCGGCAATTTAAAGACCCTGTCGCCGGCCATGGCCGCGCAATGGGGCATCGACGTGGATGCGGCGAAGGTCAACGCCCAGCTGGCCGCCACGGCGCCGAACATGGATGCGATCTGGGCCGAAGTGTTCCAGCGCCCGGGCGCGAACGTCGCGCTGGACGTGGATGAGGATTTGTACAATGGTTTCGTCAGCAACGACGACCGCCGCCTGCTCGAATCGCTGCGCCGCGATACGCCGGCCAAACTGGCCACGGCCCGCCCCTCGTTTGCCGACGAGCGCCTGCAGGAATTGCTGTTCCGCTACCGCGCCCGCAATTTCCCGCAAACCCTGAGCGAAGCGGAAAGCCTGCGCTGGGAACAGCACCGCGCCGCCCGATTGTTCGACGGCGACGCCGGTGCCCGCACCATCGAAATGCTGTTTACGGAAATCGACGTGCTGTCGGAATCGGTCGATGAGCGGGGAGAAGAGATACTGGGCGAGCTGTACGATTACGCGGAGATCGTCGCACCGCAGCGCGATTAGTTGCACCTAACCAAACCTACTGCGCGTCGGTATAGGTGGCCTGCGATGCTCACCGTACTCTAGTACGGTTGCGCTTCTCGACCACCTCTCCCTTCCGCTCGCTACGGTTTTGTTAGGCGCTGTGAGGCTAACTGTAGATAGTTTTTATGCAGAACGATGCGCATTAATCGCATCGCGCGTTTCAATGGCCACGCGGCGCGCCGCGTCGGCGAAATCTTCGCCCGCTTGCGGCGTGGCGTAGATGATGGCGCGCGAGGAGCTGATCATCATGCCCATGCCGTTCGCCGTCTGGCCCGCGCCGACCGTGGCGGCAATATCTCCGCCCTGGGCGCCGATGCCGGGCACCAGCAGCGGCATGTCACCGACGATGGCGCGCACTTGCGCCAGTTCTTCAGGGAAGGTGGCGCCGACGACGAGCGCGCACTGACCATTCTTGTTCCATTTCTCGGCCACCAGGCGTGCCACGCGCTGGTACAGGGGCACGCCATCCGTGTCGAGGAATTGCAGGTCCGAGCCGCCCGGGTTCGAGGTGCGGCACAGGATGATCACGCCGCGGTCTGTCCACGCCAGGTAGGGATCGAGCGAATCCTCACCCATGTAGGGGTTCACGGTGACGGCGTCGGCGCCATAGCGCTCGAACGCTTCGCGCGCGTATTGCGTGGCCGTGGCGCCAATGTCGCCCCGTTTCGCGTCGAGGATCAGGGGGATGTGCGGGTAATGTTCGCGCACGTAGCGGCAGATGTCTTCCAGCTGCTTTTCCGCGCCCAGCGCGCCGAAATAGGCGATCTGCGGCTTGAAGGCGCACGCCAGGTCGGCCGTGGCGTCGATGATGCGCGTGCAAAAGGTGGTGATTCCATCAGGCAAATCGCGCAATTCGGCCGGCAGTTTCGCCAGGTCGGGGTCCAGTCCCACGCACAGCAGGGAATTATTGGCCGTCCATGCGGCGGATAATTTATTGATGAAATTCACGGCACACCTTCTCTATATTCAGTTGCAAACCCCGTATTGTAACGCGGCGCGGACCTGTCAAGTCAGCCGGTGGCGGCGGCCGGCGCTGATTAAACCGACATTGCAGGCCGTTTCAGGTATATTTGCCGCATCCCCTTTACTCTGCACGGAAACCATCATGCAAATCACCAAACAATTCACCCAATGGCTGCGCCTGGCGCTGAGCGTCACCGTCCTGGCAGGTATCCTGACGGGCTGCGGCTACAACGACTTCCAGAGCAAGGATGAAGCCACCAAGGCCGCCTGGGGCGAAGTGGTCAACCAGTACCAGCGCCGCGCCGACCTGATCCCCAACCTGGTCAATACCGTCAAGGGCTATGCCACGCACGAGCGCGAAACGCTGGAAGCGGTGACCAAGGCGCGCGCCGCCGCCACCAGTTTCCAGATCACGCCCGAAGTGCTGAACGACCCGGCCGCGTTCGAGAAATTCCAGCAAGTGCAGGGCCAGCTGTCGTCGGCCCTGTCGCGCCTGATGGTAGTGTCCGAGAAATACCCGGACTTGAAGGCCGATACCAGCTTTCGCGACTTGCAGTCGCAACTGGAAGGCACGGAAAACCGCATCACCGTGGCGCGCCAGCGTTACATCGTCGCCGTGCAGGATTACAACGTGCATGCGCGCAGCTTCCCGAACAACCTGACGGCCATGGTCTTCGGCTACAAGGTCAAGCCGTCGTTCACGGTGGAAAATGAAAAAGCCATCTCGACCGCACCGACCGTCAACTTTGGCAAATAAGATGAAAGCCTGGTCCTACCTCGCGGCGCTGGCGACGGCGCTGCTGCTGTGGACGATGGCGCCGGCCGGCGCACAGGGCTTGCAGCCCGTGCCGCCGCTGGCCGCGCGCGTGACGGACAACGCTGGCATGCTCGATGCCAAGCAAAAAGCGGCGCTGGAAGGCGTGCTGGCCGATTACGAAGCCAAGACGGGCAGCCAGATCGCCGTGCTGCTGGTCAAGAGCACGGAACCGGAAGCCATCGAGCAATACAGCATCCGCGTGACGGATGCCTGGAAGCTGGGCCGCAAGGGCGTCGATGACGGCGTGCTGCTGATGGTGGCGAAAGACAATCCATCCTCGCTGCGCCGCCTGCGCATCGAAGCGGGCCGCGGCGTGCAGGGCGTGCTGACGGATGCGCAATCGAAACGCATCCTGCAAGACGTGATCGCCCCGCATTTCAAGCAAAACGACTATTACGGCGGCCTGGTCGCTGGCGTGGGGTCGATTGCCACCTTGCTGAACCAGGAGCAATTCCCCGCTCCCGCCCAGCAAAAGGCGCCGGCCAGCGTGGAAGCGGGTGGCCTGACCTTCTGGCTGCCGCTGCTGTTCTTCGGTTTTCTCGTCGTGCTGACCGTGTTCCGTTCGCGCGGCGGGCCGAACCGGCTGCAGCGCGGCAGCAACTGGTCCAGCGGCGCCACGGGTGTCGTGCTGGGCAGCATTTTGAGCCAGGCGCTGAACAACCGCGGTGGCGGCGGAGGCTTCGGCGGCGGCGGCGGTTTTGGCGGTGGCGGCGGTTTCGGTGGTGGCGGCGGCGGTTTTGACGGCGGCGGCGCCTCGGGAGATTGGTAATGACGAAACAACTGACATTCGGACAGCGCTGTGGACGCGCTTTAAAACATTTGCGCGGCACGCCGGCGACGGCGCGCCAGGCGTTTCCAGAACGCACGCTGAAAGCCATCGAGACGACGATTGCCGACGGTGAAGCGATGCACCAGGCGGAAGTACGCCTGATCGTCGAGGCGGCCCTGACGCCTGGCATGGCCTACCAGGGCGTGAGCAACCGCGAGCGGGCGCGCGAACTGTTCGCCCAGTATGGCGTGTGGGATACGGAAGATAACGTCGGCGTGCTCATCTATATCAACCTGGCCGAACACCAGGTCGATATCGTGGCCGACCGCAACGTGGGCCGGCGCATCACACCGGAACAGTGGCAAGCCGTATGCCGCACCATGACGGGCGGCTTCAAGGATGGCAATTACCACGACAGCACGCTCGATGCCTTGCAGCAGCTGAATACCTTGCTGCAAAGCCACTTCCCCGCCAATGGCACGCGCGGCAACCAGTTGCCGAACGAACCCATCCTTCTCTGATTCCTTCCCGCCGAGGCGATTACATGAAACTAGTCAATAGAACCGCCATCGTCACGGGCGCCACGCAAGGCATCGGCCTGGCGTGCGCCACCCGCCTGATCGCCGAAGGGGCGCAAGTGATGCTGGTGGACATCAAGGAAGAAGGCGCGCAGGCGGCGGCTGCGCTCGGTCCGCAGGCGCGCTTCTTTTGCGCCGACGTCAGCCAGAAGGCGGACGTGGACGCCATGCTGAAGCAAACCCTGGCGCAGTTCGGCCACATCGATATCCTCATCAACAATGCGGGCGTGACGCACGCGGCCGATTTCCTCGATGTCTGCGAAGACGATTTCGACCGGGTCATGCGCATCAACCTGAAATCGATGTTCCTGTGCGGCCAGGCCGTGGCGCGCGAGATGGTCAAGCGCGACAGCGGCTGCATCATCAATATGTCCAGCGTGAATGCGGAGCTGGCGATTCCGAACCAGGTGCCGTATGTGGTGTCGAAAGGCGCCATCAACCAGCTGACCAAGGTCATGGCTCTGAACCTGGCGTCGTACGGCGTGCGCGTGAACGGCATCGGACCGGGCACCATCCTGACGGAACTGGCCAAGCAGGCGGTGCTGTCGAGCCCGGAGGCGCGCCACACGATCCTGTCGCGCACGCCCCTGGGCCGCTGCGGCGAACCGGAAGAAGTGGCCGGTATCGCCGCCTTCCTGGCCAGCGACGACGCCACCTACATGACGGGCCAGACCATCTATGTCGATGGCGGACGCATGGCACTCAACTACACGGTGCCCGTGAAAGAGTGAAACAGGCGAGTTATATCAAAAAATAATAATGCATATCTAAAAAGATCATTAGACACATATCGTGCGACGCAGCATAATGCACCTGTCTCCACTATTCTCCTCCAAGAAAATAGTTTTAAGCCCGCTTTCACCAGCGGGCTTTTTTTTTGCTATCACGAATGAAACATGGCCATTCTTGCCATGCCGCCCGATTTTTCCAGACAATATGCCTGCGCTGCAAAAAATGTTGCGGCGTGTCATAGGCCCGTCATTTTCGCCCCCTATACTTGCTTCATCTGCTGTACAGGCAACCGATATGCCTGACTACAGACAGGTGTGCCGCGATGGCACACCACTCCCCTTTCATGACCGTGGCGGGCACCGGCAAGGCGCGCGACATGGTGAGCACCGAGCAACTCTCAACTCTTGACCCATTTCATTTGGGTTTTTGGCCCGCGTCCCCGCGGGCCTTTTTTTGCCTGATCGGCAAGCTGTTGCGCAAAAACACGGTGGCTCGCCATGGCCATGATATTGTGACTGCCTTTCCACCTGTCCTGACGCACCATGCCTGTATCCTTGCCCGAACTCTGTTTTTCCGACCGCCACGCACGCCTGCGCTACCGCACGGCCCTGGTGTTGTATGCCCTGGTGATCTTGGTCGGCGACATACCGGGCGTGCGCGCGGACGTGGGCGAATATGCGTCAGGCGGCGTGCTGCATTCCTTCGGCTATGGCGTACTGGCCCTGATCCTGTTCAGCGGCACGGGCGGCGGCATGGCGCGCCGGGCGCTGCTATCGGTGCTGATGGTGGCGGCCATGGGCGCGCTGGACGAGTTCATCCAGAGTTTCCTGCCGTACCGCCATGGCGCCGTGAGCGACTGGGTGGTCGATATCACAGCCGCGGCGGCGGTCTGCCTGCCGCTGTGTTTCCTCTGGCCCAAAATGGTCGCCTCTGCCCTCGGCAAGGAGTCGCCGCAACCAGCTGCCTGAATGGGGCATGACCGCCCGTCAGGCGCGGTCCGCTTCGCTATCCTGCAATGCCAGCGGCAACTGCCCCTGGCTGCGCGCGCCAAGGCGCCGCATCAGGGCGCGCGTCTCGCGCCGGCTGCCGGCCCCCATGGCGCGTGCCGCATCGCGCTGCATGTCCAGCAACTGTTCCGAGCGCGCCAGCCGCACCAGGCCATGCAAGGCCTGCGCCAGTACATGGCGCGCACGGGCATCGCGCGCGGTGCCGACGACGGCCAGCACCAGTTCATCGATCAGTTTTGCGGTAGGACCAGATGACATTTTTTCTCCCGACTCAACAGTGAGGAATCGTGCGGGCGCACGACCTAGTGATTACCAGCATCGTTTATACCAAGCGCGGCAATTAGACACTTGATCTAGCTCAATCGCTGATGACGGCTGCAGAACATCCCGGCGCCGCCATGCTCTTACATGCAGCAATCGCTGCTATCCGCATCATCGCGGGTGCCGATCCTGAGTGTTCGACCATGAGGAGACCAAGATGAGATCGAAAACAACCCTGCTGCTGGCCGGTCTGGCCTGTACCTTGCTGGTAGCCTGCCATTCCACGGACAGTACCAGCCTGGCGCGCAGCAATAGCGGCGAGACCTATGCCGCACCGGCCGGCACGACGCCGCAAAGCAGCATGCCAGCCAGCAGCATGCGCAGCGATACGGATCAGTCCGGCATGAACATCAGTTCAGCGACGGTGCAGTCGATAGAAACCGTGCCGCGTGGCATGGATCAAGGCAGTGCCGACATGCAGGCGGGCACATCGGGCACCGCTGGCAGCACCTCGGGTGCGGCGGGCAATATGCTGTACCGCGTCACCTTGCGCCTGGACGACGGCACGACGCGCACCTTCATGCAAAATACCCAGCCCGCCTTCCAGATCGGCGACCGGGTCAGCGTGCAAAAAGGCGTGATGCAGCGCTATTGACTGGTGCCGGGGCTTGCCGATGCCTGCAGATCCCTGCCGATGGCGACTGCACAGGGCCGCATCAGGCCAAGGCCAGGGTGAGCGGGCGACTGCGCCCCTGCACCATGGCCGAGGGCCAGGCCGGGTCATGCGTCAGGTTGTGCAATTGGTTGCCGTCGAGCAGAAAGGTGTCTTCCACCGTGCTGCCGGGCAGGCTGGGGTGGAAGGCCAGCGCCATGCCCCGCTTGAGGAGGATTTCCGTGTGCGCGCCGGCCGCCACTTCGGGCGCCAGGTAGCCATGGATGCCGCCCTGCCGGCTGGTACGCACCGTATCGGGCTGGCCTGCGTACGCGTAGGCGCTGTCGAGCGCGTGATACACCATGCTCAGCGCATGGCCCGTTTCGCAAGCGTCGAGCGCCACCGCTTCCAGCGCCAGCATGGCGGCATCGGCATCGCCCATCACCAGCGCCGCGCCATCGGCACGATGCTGCGCCGGGCTGAAGCGGCGTTGACGACTGAGGCTGGCGCACAGGCCGAAACGCCGTGCGCACAGGGCCAGCACGGCTTGCGTGCCCAGCACCACCTGGGCCGGCGGCGCGCGCCGATACCGCTGTTGGCGCTCCGCGCCGCTGACCAGCACATGCACGGCTTGCAAGCCCCGCAGCCACAGCGCGCGCACGCAGGCGGCAGCCAGTTCCTGCTCGCTCCAGTCGGGGCGAGCCTGGCGCAGCGCATCGGCGGCCGCGCCGGCAGCCAGTTGCCCCACCTGGCGATAGCGCTGTTGCTCCGATTCCAGCAGCACCAGCCGCTCTTCGCGCAGGGCCACGGGCAGGCTGCGTTCATGCAAGCCTGGCCGGTCGGACAAGACAGGCGCACCACCTGCCGCATGCTGCACGAAATGCTCGCGCAACTCATACAGCTGCGGCTGCATCCAGGGCGATACTTGCCACGTCCATGGCCCGCGCACTTCTTCCTCGCGCATGCGCATGGCTTCGGCTTCGTCCGTCAGGATATAGGCCGCGTCGCGCGTCACCAGCACTTCCGCGCAGCCGCACTCGGCCGTATGGCTATGGCTGTTCGATGCGCCCGCCGTGGCCCACGCAAACCAGTCCACGCCCCGCAGACGCACGGCACCGGCACGTTCCTGTTCCAGCCAGCCCCGCATCTGCGCCAGCTTATGCGCCACTTCCAGTTCCAGCGGCCAGTTCATGACCACTCCTCGTCCGGGTTCAGGCGCGGCACCACCCCGCCTGCCCTGCCTGGCGCCAGCCGGGCCTCCTGTTGCTCATGCATAGCTGCTCCCTTCCTATATGGAAACGTCAGACCCGCATGCGCATAAAAAGTTCGGCGCCCGGATTCGTCTCAGGCTTGCAGTCTATGACTTCCGTCCATTTTTACAAGCGGCTATTTCGCCAGTGCGATCAAGACAGCCGTGTACATTTGCAAGCTCAGCAGCAGCTGCTTTTCCGGGATGAACCCGGGTTTGCCGGCACCAGCGAGTATTGCGCATCGATGCTGATGTTCACCTGCGGCCGCGCATGGGGTTTTCAGGAACGGTTGCAACGCTTCCCAGTCCATGCCTCAGACTTGTACACGTACAGCCCGATGCACTTGCTCAGCGGCACCTGTTTATCCTGGATCGCGTTCATCGCCTAGCGAGTTTTTTACCGATCAGTACGCAAATTCCCGATTCGCATTATCATGTGCACAGCCTGTCTTCCCCGCCATGCCGTCATGCGTGACCCTGCCAGCGTCAGGGGATAGACAAATCGTCCATTGTGATTTTCCACCACGTCCCGATATCGCTACCATGATTCCATTTTCCATACTCGACCTCGCGCCCATCGCCGAAGGCAGCAACGCCAGCCAGTCGTTCAAGAACACGCTGGACCTGGCGCAGCACGGTGAACGCTGGGGCTACAACCGCTACTGGCTGGCCGAACACCACGGCATGCCCGGCATCGCCAGCGCCGCCACGGCCGTCGTCATCGCCCATGTGGCGGCCGGCACGACAACCATCCGCGTGGGTGCGGGCGGCGTGATGCTGCCGAACCACTCGCCGCTGGTCATCGCGGAACAGTTCGGCACGCTGGAAGCGCTGCACCCGGGCCGCATCGACCTGGGCCTGGGTCGCGCGCCCGGCTCCGACCAGACGACGGCGCGCGCGCTGCGCCGCGACTTGCAGTCCGACGCGGAACAGTTTCCGCAGGATGTGCAGGAATTGATCGACTACATGTCCGACGAGCCGCGCCAGCGCGTGCTGGCCGTGCCCGGCAAGGGCGCGAAAGTACCCGTGTGGATACTGGGGTCGAGCCTGTTCGGCGCCCAGCTGGCCGCCCACCTGGGCTTGCCGTATGCGTTCGCCTCGCACTTCGCGCCGCAGATGATGCTGCAAGCGGTGGCGTATTACCGCGAGCACTTCAAGCCTTCCAGACAATTGGCCAAACCGTATGTGATGCTGGGCTTTAATGTGTTCGCCGCCGACACGGATGCAGAGGCGCACCTGCGCGCCACCTCGATGCAGCAGGCGTTCGTCAACCTGCGCACGGGCCGCCCGTCGCGCCTGCAACCGCCCGTGCCCGGTTATCTGGAGCAGCTGGGCCCGCAGGAACGCGCCATGCTCGATTCCGTCCTGTCGTGCACGGCCATCGGCGCGCCGGACACCGTCAAGGCAAAGATGGCTTCCTTCATCGCCGAAACGGGCGCCGACGAGCTGATGATCACCTCGCAGATCTTCGAGCACCAGCACCGGCTGCGCTCGTACGAAATCACGGCGCAGGTGCATGCGGAGCTGGCGCAGCAGCAGTAAATCTTCCTCCTTCGGTATATCCCCGTATACCCTTTTCCCGGCCGTCGGCAACGATCGCCGGGATTTTTTTGCCTGTCTCTTGTCTACGTTACAGCCGCAAAACCGGCCCTGCCCGGCAGGAAATGCGTAGCCCCGCTATCATGCTCGTCCAAAAGCGTCATTCCAAGAAAGTTGTATCGCATGAAATCAGCACCATCCACTATCGACGCCAGCGCCTTGCTGACGTCGACGCGCATCCTGTTGTTCGCCCTGTCCGCCGGCGTGCTCGTCGCCAGCCTGTACTACGTGCAGCCGCTTACCTCGATGCTGGCCGCCTCGTTTGGCGTCAGCGTGCCGCAAGCGGGCTACCTGGTCACGGCCACGCAGATCGGCTATGTGCTGGGCATCGTCTTTTTAGTCCCCCTCAGCGACGTGCTGAACCGCCGCCAATTACTGACGTGGATGCTGATCGCCAAGATCGGCGCCCTGCTGCTGGCCGCCACCAGCCAGAACATCATCGTCTTTGCCATCGCCAGCGTCTTGATGGGCATCACGTCCAGCGCCTTGATGGTGGTGACGGCCATGGTGGCCTCGTATGCGCCCGACCATAGCCGGGGCCGCATGGTGGGCACCGTCATGACGGGCTTGTTGCTGGGGATCTTGCTGGCGCGTACCGTCTCCGGCACGGTGTCGCAGATCAGCGGCGGCTGGCGCAGCGTCTACGTACTGGCCGCCATCGTCGTGGCCGCCCTGCTCGTCATGCTGCGCCGCATCCTGCCGAACGAGGCGCCACGTGGCAAGCTGCAATACGCCAAGCTGATGGCCTCCTTGGCCGACATCATCCGCCAGGAACCCTTGCTGCGCCAGCGCGCCCTGTTCTCGGGCCTGGGCCTGGGCACTTTCAGCGTGTTCTGGACGGGCCTGACCTTCTTGCTCAGCGGCGCGCCCTATCACTATTCGGAAATGCAGATCGGCCTGTTCGGCCTGGCGGGTGCCACGGGTGCCTTTGCCGCCAACACGGCGGGCCGCATGGCCGACCGCGGCTACGCGCGCCAGGCCACCTGGCTGCTGGCCGTCGCCTCGATCGCGGGCTGGGCCCTGATCGGCTTCGGCGCCCACTCGCTGGTGCTGCTGTTGATCGGCATCGTCCTGCTGGACATGGGCGTGATGGGCCTGCAAGTGACGCACCAGTCCATCATCTATAAATTGGCGCCGCATGCGCGGGCAAGAGTCACCACCGTGTTCATCGCGGGCGGCTTCATCGGCGCCTCGGCCGGCTCGGCGCTGGCCAGCGCCAGCTTTGCCGCTGGCGGCTGGCCCGCCCTATGCATGGTGGGCGGCGCCATGCCGCTGTTGCTGCTGATCGTGTGGAGCAAGTACCGCCATACGCAACGAAAGCTGGGGTCAGACCCCCGGGTGAGTTAGCGCCAGCCTTGATGTTGGCGCTGTTGAGGGTCTGACCCCGGGTTTATTTTGCTTGCTCGCGCGCCTTGCCAAACGCGTCGCCCGCCTTCCACGCCGGCATTTTCGCCGCGTTGGCCACGGCTTGCCCCAGGTTCAGCGTAAATTGCGCCTGCTGCGTCATGCCGGACAAATCCCAGCTGGCATCGTACTCATCGGTGACTTGATGGTAGCGGGGGCCGTAGGCGGCCGCCTTGGCTTTCGACTCTGCCACGTCCTTGATGTACTCGCGTCCGCCATTGATGGAAAACGCGGGCACGCCCGCCTTGGCAAAGCTGAAATGGTCGCTGCGGAAATAGCCGCCGGCCAGGTCGGGACGCGCTTGGGCAATGTGCATGCCCATGGCTTTGGCGGTTGCCGCCGCCATCGCCCCCAAGTCCGTGCGCTCGCTGCCTTGCGCGCCGATGTCATGCGTGGCGCCGACGAAATTCAAGCTATCGAGGTTCAGCGCGGCCGCCGTCTTATTCAAGGGCCACAGCGGGTCGGCCGCATAGGCCGCGCTGCCCAATAAACCCTGCTCTTCGGCCGCCACCCACAGGAAGATCTGCGTGCGCTTCGCCGGTTGCTTCACGGCTTCCTGCGCCATGGCCAGCAAGCCTGCAATGCCCGAGGCATTGTCGACGGCGCCGTTGTAAATCGTGTCTCGAGAGTCACCTTGCTGGCCCAGGTGGTCCCAGTGGCCGCTGTAGATGACGGCTTCATCCTTCAATGCAGCGTCGGTGCCCGGCACCATGCCGGCGATATTGAATTGTTCCACCTTGCGCACGATGGACTTCATTTCGCCGCTCAACTTGGCGTTCAAGGCGACGGCCTTGAAGTCCTTGCTTTCCGCTTGCGCGCGCAAGGCGTCCAGGTCTTGCCCGCCGGCCGCAAACAAGCGACGCGCCGCGTCTTCCTCGATCCAGCCCTGCAGGGGAGTGCCGGCAGTACGGTCCGCCAACTGGAAGCGCTCGCTGCCGCTCCAGCTGTTCTGCACCACGCTCCAGTCGTACGAAGCCGACGGTTTCGTGTGGATCAGCAATACGCCAGCGGCGCCCTGGCGTTTGGCTTCTTCGAATTTGTAGGTCCAGCGGCCATAATAGGTCAACGCCTTGCCTGCGAAGCGGTTCGGATCAAGCGCGGTCGGCTGCGGGTCGTTGACCATCATGACGACGATCTTGTTTTTGACATCGACACCCTTGAAATCGTTCCAGCCCTCTTCCGGTGCCGTGATGCCGTAGCCGACGAACACCAGCGGCGCGTCGAAGGTGTGGGCGGCAACGGAGTCGCCCGTGGCCCAGACCCAGTCCGGACCGAACGCCAGCGGCACGGCCTTGCCACCGGCCAGCGCCTGCAGGCTGCTCGCGGCAGGCAGCGACTTCACGCCGGCGATTTGCACGCTCTGGCGGTAGCTGTTGCCGCGCACGGGACGCAAACCGGCCATCTGCGCCTGGGTTTCCAGATACGCCACCGTCAGGTCGGCGCCCCGTTGGCCCGTGCCCCGGCCTTCCAGCAAATCGTTGGACAGGAAGGCCAGGTGGGCGCGCAGCGGCGCTTCCTGTACCACGGGCAAACCGGCAGCGGCTTGGGCGGAAAACGCCAGCGCAGTCAAGGCGAGGGAAGAAAACAGCTTCTGCATAAGATCCTTTGGGTAAGAGGAGGAAAGCGGTCCGGCGGATAGCCGGGCCGGCGATTGTATGCCATGGGGAAAGATGGATCAAAATGCGGACGAAAAAAATCCCCGCAGCAAGGGCGGGGATAGACCATGGGGAAGCCTCAGACCAGCAGGGCCGCCGCCAGCGATTCGATCTCTTCGGCCGATTCCTCGAGGATCGTGTGCAGGGTGCTGCCGCCAATCCCGAAGTCGATCTTCGCCGCTGCCAGGCGCCGCTCGGCGCTTTCCGGCGGGTGCAGGGGCGAGCCGACAGGCGACAGATCGTTGGCCAGCACCAGGGTCGCGCCCAAGGTGCGGGGCGGGAATGGGCTGCCGCCATGCCACATGCCTTCCACGGCCTGCAAGACCATGTCGGGTACTTGCAGCTGGCGCAGCACGCCACGGCCGATCAGTTTTTCGCCGTATTCGATCCAGTCTTCCGTGTTGTCGTCGAGCAAGCCCGGATACTCCTCGGCGCGCGACAGCAGATAAAAGCCGCCCACCTCGTGCACGATGGCGGCGAACATGGCCGTTTCCACGTCCACATGTGTGACTTTCCGGGCAATCACCTGGCTCAATGCCGCCACGTGGGCCGTGTGCTCCCACAGCTTGGCCCCCTTGGCGCGCAATTGCGGGTCAGTAATCTGGCTGCCCAGCTGGCGCACGATGACGGACGCCACCATCGACTTTAATGTAGCAAATCCCAGGCGCGAGACGGCTGCGCGCACATTGGCAATTTCATTGCCGGAACGGTTGTAGGCGGCCGAGTTGGCCAAGGCCACGACCCGCGCCGATAGCAGCGGCTCGGCCATGACCATGCGGGCGGCCGCTTCGATATGGCAATCGGGGTCATCCAGCGCTTCCTGCAGCTTCAAGGTGGCTTTGACGTTGGCGGGGAACGTCAACTCGCCCTTGCTCGCTTGCAGCGCGATAATCTTGAATACTTCCAGTCTGTCCATGGGTCGATCTCCGGTACGGGCCTATGCAGGCTCAGCTATGTGGATGGGCCGGGAATGCGCATGTATCCCCGGCCTTGCTCCCGTTTCCGGCAATATTACAGCAAGTTCAAACTCAAACCTATTACTTTCCGGAAACTTTCCCTGCCACGCCTTCGACAAAATAATCCATCTTCGTCAGCGCCGCATCGTCCAGCACGCCTTTCTCCAGGCGCACCTTGCCATCGTTATCCTTGATCGGCGCGCTGAAAGGATTGAGCTTGCCAGCCACCAAGTCTTTCTCGCGCGCCAATACAAACTGTTTCACATCGGCGGGCACGGCGGCGTTGATGCCTTCCAGCTTGACCATGCCATCCTTGATGCCGCCCCAGGTGCTGCTGGACTTCCACGTACCGTCCAGCACAGCTTGCGCCTGCTTCGTATAGTACTCGCCCCAATGGTGGGTGACGGCGGCCAGCTGCGCCTTCGGTCCGTACTTTTTCATGTCCGAGTGGTAGGCGATCGCATACTTGCCCTTTTCTTCCGCCGCCTGCACCACGGCGGTCGAGTCCGTGTGGTGGGTGACCACGTCGGCGCCCTGGCCTATCAGGGTGATGGCCGCGTCGCGTTCCTTGCCCGGATCGAACCAGCTATTTACCCACACCACTTTCACTTCCGCCTTGGGGTCGACGCTGCGCATGCCGCGCGTGAAGGCGTTGACGCCTTGCAACACTTCCGGAATGGGAAACGCCGCCACATAACCGGCCACATGCGTCTTGCTCATCTTGCCTGCCAGCACGCCGGCCAGGTAGCGGCCCTCGTAGAAACGGGCATTCGTGTTGGCCACGTTGACGGCCGTCTTGTAGCCAGTCAGGTGGATGAACTTCACATTAGGAAATTGCTTCGCCACTTTCAAGGTGGGATTCATGTAACCGAACGAGGTCGTGATGACCAGCTTGCTGCCCGTTTGCGCCAGGTCGCGGATCACGCGTTCCGCATCGGCGCTCTCCGGCACGTTTTCCACAAACCTGGTGGTGATCTTGTTGCCCAGCGCCTTTTCCATTTCCTTGCGCGCCAGGTCATGCTGGGTGGTCCAGCCCGCGTCACCGATGGGGCTGATGTAAACAAAACCGACGTTCAGCGGCGCAGCGGCCGGTGCGGCGGCCATGGCAGGCATCAGAATGGCACTGCAAACGGCGGCGCACAGTAATTTCTTGGACATGGTTTTCCTTGTGGTGAGTGATTAATTTCCGGGATTGAAATTTTTCCCCAGCGAAGCGGGCATGTTGAGCTTGATGTAATTGGCATTGCTGGAAATGAGGACCAGCACGACGATGGCCGCCACATACGGCAGCATCGACAGCAGCTGCGAGGCGATCGGCACGCCCAGCGCCTGCGCATGGAAGGTCAGAATGGTGATGCCGCCAAACAGGTAGGCGCCGCCCACGACGCGCGCGGGGCGCCAGGTGGCAAACGTGGTCAGCGCCAGCGCGATCCATCCGCGCCCCGCCACCATGCCCTCGACCCACAGCGGCGTGTACACGAGCGATAAAAACGCGCCGGCCAGGCCGCAGCAGGCGCCGCCGAACAGCACGGCCGCCAGGCGGATGCGGCGCACGGGATAGCCGAGCGCATGCGCGGACGCGGGAGATTCGCCCACGGCGCGCAGCACCAGTCCCGCCCGCGTGCGGTACAGAAACCAGGCGATGGCCACGCACAGCAGCAGCGACAGATACACCATCGGATGCTGGCGGAACAGGGCCGGTCCCAGCACGGGAATGTCTTCCAGGAAGGGGATGCCGAAGCGGCCGTTCTGCAAGCTGTTGCCCACATACTTCAGGCCGATGTAGGTGGAGGCGCCCGCGCCGAACAGCGACAAGGCCAGGCCCGTCGCGTACTGGTTCGTGCCCAGCCATACGGTCAGCCAGGCAAAGAAGCCGGACAGCACCATGCTGGCGCCCGCCCCCGCCAGAAAACCCAGGGTGGGGCTGCCCGTGTTGACGGCCACGGCAAAGCCCGTGATGGCCGAGACCAGCATCATGCCTTCCGCGCCCAGGTTCACCACGCCCGCCTTTTCATTGACGAGCAAACCGAGCGCGGCGAGCATCAGCGGCGTGCCCGCGTTGATGCTGGCGGCGATCAAGGGCGCTATCGTCAGGGCCAGGTTATCCATGTTTTCTCCAGCGCAATTTGTATTGGATCAGCACGTCGCAAGCGAGCAAGGCGAACAGCAAGATGCCCTGGAACACGCCCGTGATGGCACTGGGCAAGCCGAGCCGCGATTGCGCCAGTTCGCCGCCGATATAGAACAGGGCCATGACGAAGCTGGAAAAGAGGACGCCGACGGGATGCAGCCGCCCCACGAAAGCGACGATGATGGCGGCAAAGCCGTAGCCGGGCGAGACCGTGGGCGTCAACTGCCCCATCGGTCCCAGCACTTCGCAGGCACCCGCCAGGCCGGACAGGGCGCCGCAGATCAGCAGGGACGACCACAAAGTCTTGCGCGAAGAAAAACCCGCATACCGCGCGGCGGCGGGCGCCATGCCGCCCACGCGCAGGCGAAAACCCGAAATGCTGCGCGACAAATACAGCCAGCCGCCCAGCGAGGCCAGCAAGGCGAAGATGATACCCACATGCAAGCGCGTGTCGCTGATCACCATCGGCAACAGCAAGCCGTCGGACAGCAGTTTCGACTGAGGGAAGTTGAAGCCTTCCGGGTCGCGCAGCACGCCATACACGAGATAGCTGAGCAGCAATTGGGCGATGTAGACCAGCATCAGCGAGACGAGGATTTCGCTGGCGTTGTAGCGGTCGCGCAGCCAGGCCACCAGGCCCGCCCACGCCATGCCGCCCGCCATGCCAGCCAGCAGGGACACGCCGATGACGGTCGCGCCGCCGACGCCATCGTCCAGGTACAGGGCTGCCGCGCCGCCGCAGATGGCGCCCAGGGTCAGCTGCCCTTCCGCGCCGATGTTATAAATGTTGGCGCGAAAGCAGATGGCCAGGCCCACGGCGATCAACAGCAGCGGCGCCACCTTGATGCCCAGCTCGGACCAGCCGTGCGCGTCGCGCAAGGGCTCCACGAAGAAGACGGCCAGTCCCGCCAGCGGATCGTGTCCCAGCGCAACAAATAGCAGCGCGCCGCACAGCACAGTCAGCAGCACGGCCAGCACGGGCGACAGCCACGACATCAGCCGCGACGGGGTTGGCCGGGCTTCCAGGCGCAAGGCAAACTTAACCATGGACTGCCTCCTGCGGCCACAGCCCGCTCATCCATTGCCCCACCTGCGCCACGCTGGCCTCGCCCACCTCCAGCGAAGGTGAAATCTTTCCTTTCGCCATCACCAACAGGCGGTCGCTGATCTCGAACAATTCATCGAGTTCCTCCGAGACGACGAGCAACGCGCAACCGGCGTCGCGCAGTGCCAGCAATTCGGCGCGGATTTGCGCGGCGGCGCCCACGTCCACGCCCCAGGTCGGCTGCGCCACCACCAGCACGGTGGGCTCGCGCATGACTTCGCGTCCGACTATGTATTTCTGCAAATTGCCTCCAGACAAGCTGCGCGCCAGCGCCTGCGGCCCGCCCGCCTTCACCTGGAAGCGGGCGATGATGGCGGCCGCCCGCTGCGCGATGACGGTATGACGCACGAAGCCGTGGCGGATGGTGGCGGGTGTCTGCAAGCTCAACAGCACGTTGTCGGCCAGCCCCATGTCGGGCACGGCACCGCGTCCCAGCCGCTCCTCCGGCACGAAGCCGAAGCCCAGCGCGCGCCGGCGTCCCGGCGGCAAGCGGCCTGCCGGCGTGCCGTTCAGCACGATGCTGGCGGGGGCCGCGCGCATGTCCTCACCCGACAGGGCCGCCAGCAATTCCTGCTGGCCATTGCCGGACACGCCCGCGATGCCGACGATCTCGCCAGCGCGCACGTCGAAATTGATGTCCGTCAACTGCGTGGCAAACGGGTGGCTCTTCGGCAAGTCCAGCTGCCGCACGCTCAGCATGACGGCACCGGGCGTGCGCGCCACGCGCGTGACGGCGGGCGGTTCGGCACCGATCATCATGCGCGACAGGCTGGCCGCCGATTCCTGGGTGGGGTCGCACACGCCAGCGTTCTTGCCGGCGCGCACCACCGTGCAGGTATGGCACAGGGCGCGGATTTCGTCGAGCTTGTGGCTGATGTACAGGATGCTGCAGCCTTCGGCCGCCAACTGGCGCAAGGTAGTAAACAGTTTCTCCACGGCGCCCGGCGTCAGCACGGACGTCGGTTCATCGAGGATCAACAGTTGCGGTTTGGCCAGCAGGGCGCGCACGATTTCCACGCGCTGGCATTCGCCCACCGACAAGGTGTGCACGTGGCGCTGCGGTTCCAGGTCCAGGCCGTACTGGCGCGCCGTCGCCTCGATGCGCTGCGCCAGTTCCGCCATGTTGGTGCCTGCGGGCAAACCGAGGGCGATGTTTTCCGTCACGGTGAGCGTGTCGAACAGGGAAAAGTGCTGGAACACCATGGCAATGCCCAGCGCGCGCGCGGCCGACGGGTTGGCGATCTCGACCTCGCGGCCATTCCACAGGATGCGGCCGCCATCGGGCTGCACGGCGCCATAGATGATTTTCATCAAGGTCGATTTGCCGGCACCGTTCTCGCCGAGCACGGCGTGAATCTGTCCGGGCGCCACGGTGAGGTGAATGCCGTCATTCGCCACCACGGACGGATAGCGCTTGCTGATGTCGTGTAATTCCAGACGTGCCGTCATTGTTTTTTTCGTGCCTCGCTAAGTTGTCCGTCTATCGATCAGCGCGGCATCAAGCCATCGCGATAGCTATCGTATCGGCATCCGCGGATGCTGGGGGGCTGGCATTTTGTAGTCCATTTCTATTTCTACAAAAAAACAACACCTGTATACAATTTTGAAAAAAATTAGCTGCTTTGCAGCCCCCGCCTTGCCCCACAAGGGCTGGAAGATGCGATGATTATATGCAAGAAATGATAGTAGGTATGTAAATACTGCATATTATCTGACGCCGCGCCTCTCGCATCATGGATTGAACGGCGCGCATTCTGCGGCAACGCAGCGCATCATGCGCCCTACGCGCCCCGCCATCCCTTGTATCCGTTTTCCAACACCGCCATCAGGAGCCGAAAGTGCCAAAAATCTTACCGTGTCTGTTGCCTTGCCTGTGCCTTGCCACGACCCTGGGCCTGGGAGCGACCGCCCAGGCTGCCGAATGGAGCGATACCTCGCTCAGCTGGCGCGCCGGCAATGACTACCGCGAGCCGTTCAATCCCGATGACATCAAGAAAAACATCTTTGCCATCACGCATGCCAGCGGCTACAAATACGGCAGCAACTTCGTCAATCTCGATTTCCTGATCTCCGACAGCAAGGACCCTGGCGCGCTGGGCAAAACCTCCGGCGCGCAAGAGGCGTATCTGGTGTACCGCAACACCATCGACATCGGCAAGGTGCGCGGCAGTGACATCAAGTTCGGCCCCGTGCGCGGCGTCGGCGTCACCCTGGGTTTCGACGTCAACACGAAAAATGACGTCGGCTACAACTCGCGCAAGCGCATGCTGGTGGCAGGCCCGACCTTGATGTGGGACGTGCCCGGCTTCTTCAACACCAGCCTGCTGTTGCTGCGTGAAAGCAACGCCCCCAGCGGCGCCTTCCCGCCCATCTCGCAAGTGACGGGCCGCTACACGTATAAAACGCACGCCATGCTGACGGGCGCCTGGGCCATTCCCCTGTCGCCGCTGTTCTCGTTCGAAGGTTTCTTTAACCTCATCGACTCCAAAGGCAAGGATGAAGTGGGACGCAAGACGGCGGTGGAAACGAATATCGACATGCAAGTGATGTACGACGTGGGCGCGGCCCTCGGCAGCGCCAAGAACACCTTCCGCGTGGGCCTGGAATACCAGTACTGGAAGAACAAGTTCGGCAACTCGGCCGCCACCACGGGCAATGTGGGCCAGACGGCGAAGACGCCGATGATACGCGCGGAGTACCATTTCTAAGAATCATTGTCACGCATCAACATCCACGGTCGCGCCTGATGCCAGCATGAAGCTTTCCAGCTGGCGGAGAGCGCGACCGTGGAACAACTGCTGCCGTATTACGAGCGTGAGCTGGGCTTGTTTCGCCAGTACACGCGCGAGTTTTCCAGCCGCTATCCGAAAGCGGCCGGGCGCCTGCTGATCGCCGGCGACACCTGCGAAGATCCGCATGTCGAACGCCTGATCCAGTCCGTTACCCTGCTCACGGCGCGCGTGTCAAAACGCCTCGACGACGCCTATCCGCAATTTACGCATTCCCTGCTCGACACCCTGTACCCGCACTATCTGCGACCGTTTCCCTCATGCTCCATCGTGCGCATCGCCGCCGACGAAGCGCCGGGCGGCGGCCAATTGGCCCAGCTTGTGCATGTCCCGCGCGGCACGGTGCTGCGCTCGCAGCCGGTGCAAGGCGTGGCCTGCAAATTCACCAGCGCGTATGACGTGACCCTGGCGCCGTTGGCCATTTCTCGCCTGCATTTTTCTGCCATCATCGACGCGCCGCCCGGCCTGCGCCTGCCCGACGGCGCCAGCGCCCTGCTCAGCATTCACTTCACCAGCAGCAGCGACAACTACCACTTGGACCAGGCCGGCTTTTCCAGCCTGCGCCTGTTTGCCGATGGCGAACCGTCCGTGCGCGCGGCCCTGCTCGATGCCCTTTTCCTGCGCGGCGCGGGCGCGTACGTGGCGCTGGATGAACACAATCCCTGGCTGGCCGTCAATGGCACGCTGCTGGCGCCGGCCGGTTACGAAGAAAACGACGCGCTGATCCCCATTTCCGCCCGTTCGCACCCGGCCCTGCGCCTGCTGACCGAGTATTTCGCCTTTCCGGAAAAATTCCATTTCATCGATATCACCTGGTCCCGGCTGGCGGCCCTGTTGCCGAAGCAATGCCGCCAGTTCACCTTGCACCTGCCCCTCAAGGGCGTGCGCAGCGACAGCCACGAGGCGCGGCTCTTGTCCGGCGTCAGCCGCGACAACCTCTTGCCGGGATGCACGCCTGTCGTCAACCTGTTTGCCAAGTCCGGCGTGCCGATCCGCCTCACGCATACCGAGCCCGACTACGCCTTGCTGGCCGATGCCACGCATGCGTTTGCCTACGACGTTCATAGCATCGAGGCCGTTACCGTGGTGCGCAAGGACGAGGCCGGCGAGCGCCTGAGCACCTTCTTGCCGCTGTATGCCTCGCTGCAGGGTTCTCAGGCAGAGCAGGGCCAGGAGCATGGTCAATACTGGCTGGCGCGCCGCGACGAAACCGTGGCAGCCATCAGCCCCGGCCATGAAATGCGCCTGAGCCTGATCGACCCGCAGTTTTCGCCAGACAACGCGGCCTGCGCCACCGTCTCGACGCAACTGCTGTGCAGCAACCGCGACTTGCCCACGCAATTGCATTACGGCTTGCCCTGCGGCGACTTGCTGGCCGAAGACGTGCCCGACGGCATCCCCGCGCGCTTCCTGCGCAAGCCCACGCCCAGCATGCGCTTCCTGGCGGACAACGGCGCCCACTGGCGCCTGATTGCGCACCTGTCGCTCAATTACTCGGGCCTGACGCAAGCGGGCCTGGGCGAATTCCAGAAAATGCTCAGCCTGTACGACCTGCCCCGTTCGCCCACCACGCAGCGCCTGATCCAGGGCATCGTCACGCTGGAACACGGCAGCACGCGCGCGTGGATGCCGACCGTGCCGTTTCCCACCCTGATGCCCGGCATTGCCATCCGCCTGGGCATCGACGAGCAAGCCTTCGTCGGCAGCAGCATCTATATTTTTGCCCAGGTGCTGCAGCGCTACTTCGCCCTGAACAGCCAGCTCAACTGCTTTAGCCAACTGACGCTGCTGTCCCAGCGCAGCGGCGAGGAACTCATCCGATGCCCGGAACGCAGCGCCGACGCCACGCCAGCGTGATCCAGCAATTGCTCGACGCGCCGCAGCGCTTCGAGTGCTTCCAGGCGCTGCGCCTGCTGCTGGCGTGGCTGGCCGAACACGGCATCGATGAGCACACGGCGCTGGCAAAGATTCTGCGCTTCGACAACAGCGTTTCGCTGCGCTTTCCCGCCAGCCAGATCGAGGCGCTCACGACCAACGGCATCGCTGATGCCGATGCCTTGCTGCAAGCGCTGCTGTCCGGCCACAGCCAGCACATCCACCTCACGCCCGCCTTCATGGGCCTGCTCGGCTGCCAGGGCAGCTTGCCCAGCCACTATTCGGAGCGCATCGCCGCGCACCAGCATAGCGAGCGCGACACCAGCGCGCGCGCTTTTCTCGACCTGTTTTCCAGCCGTGCCGTCACCCTGTTTTACCAGGCGTGGCAAAAATACCGCATCGAGCAGGCCGGTCACAGCGGCGCCTTCCTGTCGCGCCTGCTGGACCTGGCCGCGTGCCAGCCGGGCCAGGGCCAGGATGAGGTGGCGATCGGCCTGTACAGCGGCTTGCTGCAGCAACGCAACATCTCGTCCATCGTCATGGCGCGCATCCTCAGCGACCACTTTGGCGTGGCCTGCCACATCGACGAAGCGACGGGCGCCATGGACGCGCTGGCGCCGCGCGAACAAACAGCGCTGGGCATGGCCAATGCCGTGCTGGGCCAGCGCGCCACCATCGGCGAGCGCTGCCGCCGCCCCGACCTGGCCGTACGCCTGCGCCTCGGTCCGCTCACGGCGCAGCAACACGCCAGCTTCCTGCCGCGCGCCCCTGGCAGCGAAGCGCTGCGGCACATGCTGATGCTGTTCGGCCAGCCGCTCGTGCGCTACCAGATCGTGCTGGTGCTGCACGCCAGCGAGGTGCGGGGACTGGCATTGACGACCGCGCCACAAGGCGGACTCGGCTGCAACAGTTTCCTCGGCGATGCAGCATCACCGCGCCACCGCGACGACATGCATTACGAAATGCAATTGATGCCATCACTCAAAGATTGAACCTTGCGGCGGCGCAAAACGCTTGTGTTCGCTATTGCTACAGTCGCTCAACGATTCCTACCGTGAAGCGATGCGCGATGAGCCAGTTCCCCGATACGACGGCGGCATGGACGGCATTAACGGGCGACATGCAGGGCCAGCGCCTGCTGCGCCTGCACTTTCCGCATGGCGACGGCCCCGCCGGCATCCAGTTCCTGGCCAACAGCCTGGCCGCCAGCGAAAGCCTGTCGCGCGATTTTTCCCATGTGGTGGAAGTGCTGTCCGACAACGCCGCCATCGCGCTCGACAAGGTGATGGGCAAGATGGTGACCATCGAACTGGTGCGCGAAGACGGTACCTTGCGCTACTTCAATGGTTACGTGTTCGAATTCCGCTTCCTGCGCACGGACGGCGGCTTCGCCTTTTATGAAATGGTGCTGGAGCCATGGCTGGCGCATCTGCACTTGCGGCAAAACAATGTCGCCTTCCACGGCCTGACGGTAGCGGCGCTAACGGACAAGGTCTTCGATGACTACCTGATGCGCGACTACAAGCTGGCCGCCAGCGGCCTGGATCCCGCCATCACCTACACGTGCCAGCACAACGAAAGCGACCACAACCTGCTGCACCGCCATTGGGAACAGCTGGGCTGGCATTACCGCTACGAACACCGCCTTGACGGCCACACCTTGTGGCTGAACGACGACAGCACTACCGGCAAGCCCATCGATGGAGAATCGAGCGCCATGCCCTTCCAGCACCAGGCCGGTTCCCTGGAAGACGATGGCGTGCATCAATGGCGCACGGTGCGGCGCATGGCCCCGGCCCAGATGACGGTGGCCAGTTTCAACTTCAAGAATCCGCGCAGCGCCCGCGCCAGCCGCGACTCGCTGAACCGGCAAGGCGCCGTGCCGTCCCTGGAAGTGTATGAAAACACGGGCAGCTACGGTTTTAAAAACATCGACGATGGCGAAGCCCTGGCCCAGCGCCGCATGGAAGAGGTTGATGCCCAGGGCCAGCGGTTCGAGGCGCAGGGCAATGACCGCACGGCGCAGCCGGGACGCTGGTTCACCCTGGACGGGCATTTCGACAGCGCAGCTGGCGAATACCTGATCCTGTCCGTGCACCACTACGCCAGCAACAACTACCAGCAAGGGCACGGCGCCACCTCGCACTACAGCAACACGTTTACGTGCATCCCGCGCGCCACTCCCTGGCGCCCCGGCCGCAATTTTCATAGCCGCGAACCAAAGATCTACGGCGTGCAGACAGCTACCGTCGTCGGGCCGCCCGGCGAGGAAATCCATACGGACGGTTATGGTCGGGTGAAGGTGCAATTCCACTGGGACCGCCTGGGCACCTTCGACGACAAGAGCTCGCCCTGGATACGCGTGATATCAAACTGGGCCGGCCCGAATTTCGGCCACATCAGCCTGCCCCGGGTGGGCATGGAAGTGGCCGTGCAATTTCTCGACGGTAACGTCGCCATGCCCATCATCATCGGCTGCGTCTACAACGCGCGCAATATGCCGCCATGGGAGCTACCGGCCAACAAGACGCAAAGCGGCATGCTGAGCCGCTCCTCAAAAAAAGGTTCCTCCGCGCACGCCAATGCCTTGCGTTTCGAGGACCGCAAGGATGCGGAAGAGCTATGGCTGCATGCGGAAAAAGACCAGCGCATCGAAGTCGAGCACGACGAGTCGCACTGGGTTGGCAATGACCGGCGCAAAACCATCGACCGCGATGAAACGGTGCACGTCAAGCGCGACCGCACGGAAACGGTGGACCACGATGAAGACATCACCGTGCACAACAACCGCCGTGAGCGCGTCGACCATGACGAACACATCGACATCGGCGACAACCGCCGCGAACACGTGGGCGGCAACGAGCAGGTGCAGATCGACGGCCACCGTTCGGAACGGGTGACCCTGGCCAAGGATGAAACGATCGGCCTGGCCAAGGTGCTGACCATCGGCGCAGCCTACCAGACCACCGTCATCGGCGCCATGAACACCACTGTGGTGCTGGCGCAGGCCGAGCAAGTCGGCCTGACGAAAAGCGTCATCGTCGGCGCCGACAGCACGCTCACGGCCACCGATTCGCACACAATGACAGTGGGCACGTCCAGCATCACCATCACGCCAGGACGCATCGAACTGGTTGCCGATGAAATCATCATTCGCGGCAGATCGAAGGTGCAGATCCATGGCGACGACATCGACAACAACCCGGGCTGACGATGAACGACGCCGGCACAGCCCATTTCAACATCCCCAACCTGCTCTTCGACAACCGCACGCCGCACGCGGCCAGCCAGTTCGACATGGTCGACCAGTTTGGCGAGGCCTTTCATGTGGTGGTGGCGCGCATGGGCTACACCTTGGGCCCCTGCGGCGCGGACGGCCTGGCCAGCCTGCTGCCCATGGCGCGCCAATCACCGCTGGCCACGGAAGATCAGCACCTGGACGGCGACACGCAGGCGGGCACCGTTCAGGAAAGCGACTTCGCGCCGTATAAACCGCGCTGCGACGTGATCGTCAATGGCGTGGCGCACGCGCCGCGCGGGCAGGCGATGCCGCAATTTCTCGTCAACCTGAAGGTGCGGTCAGAAAAGAAGACCCTGATCGACAAGACCCTGCAAGTGAGTGGCGAGCGCGCCTTCCGCAAGAAAGCCATCCTCACTCGCCTGGCGCAGGGCTGCGCCCGCATCGCCACGGTGGGTTTGCTGCGGCCCAATCCGTGGCAGCTATCCGCACCGGTAGCGTTCCTGCAACTGCCGCTGCACTACGCCTACGCATATGGCGGCCAATGCCGCATCGAGGCCGATGACTGCAACGCGGCGGCGCACGATTCCTGCCAGGCCAATCCCCTGGGACGGGGCTTTGCGCGGCACTGGTACCTGGATGCGAAACAGATCGACGAGGTGCCGGCACCGCGCATCACGGATGCATCTCTGCCATGCACGGCCGCCCAGTTCTGGCAAGGCGCCGGCGGCAAGGAGCTGCCCGCGCCGGCGGGGCTGGCCGTTATCGGCCGTGGCTGGCTGCCGCGCCGCGCACTGGCCGGCAGCATCGTCGTCAAGGAAAAATGGGATACCGACGAAGTCCCTACCCTGCCGGAAGACTTCGATTTCGCGTACTGGAACAGCACGCCGCCCGACCAGCAATGTCCGTACCTGGCGGGACGGGAGCAATTTACGCTGACCAATCTGTGCCGCCACGACCATCGCTCGGCCCGCATCGACCAGCGCGGCAACACCGTGCTGCACTTCGCCTTGCCTGAACAAGTACTGTGCCTGCTGCTGACAGACAAGAACGACCAGTTGCTCGTCTGGCGCCTGGCCATCGATACGGTGCTGGTCGATCCCGAGGCGGCCAGCGTGGAACTGGTGTGGCGTGCCATCGTGCCGGCCGATGCGGGCCAGGTCGCCTCGCGCCTGCTGCACCTGATGGAACCGGCGCAGATCGCCCGCATCGAACTGCTGGAACAGGCGCAGGAAGCGCTAAGCGAAGCCGCCGGGCAGGGCAAGAAACCATGACGAATGAAACCGTCACCAAGTCGGGGCGCTTCTATTGCGTCAGCCTCAGCCCCGACATTTGCAAGACGCCCGTCGGCTCCAGCACGCCCCCTATTCCCTACAGCATCATCGGTGAGTTTGCGGAGGCACAGAACGCTTCGCCCAACGTCAAGTCGCACAGCGAACCCGTCATCCTGCACCAGCGCAGCATCATTCCCACCGTCAAGGGCGACGCGGCCGGCAAGGCGGGCGGCGTCAAGAGCGGCACCGTCGGCAAGCAGGTCGACACCAAGGTCGCCAGCCCCATCCACCGCGCCAATGGCGCCAATCTGGTGCAGATGGGACGCGAAGTGTGGATGAATTCGCGCAATACCGTGGGCAAGATTTATGAACGGGGTGGGGAGGCGGCCAAGCCCGTGCTCAAGGAACTGAAGGCGGCGATACGGGAAGCGGCACAAGACTACAAGGATCATGGTTCGAAGAGCATGCATGGCGCCGCCGAAGACCTGGTGGACGCAGGCGGCGCCGTCCTGACAGGCAGCGCCGTGCTGGGAGTCGCCGGCGTGGGCGTCGCGGCAACGGGAGTCGGCGCCCCCGTTGCTGCCGCGATGGAAGCGGGGGCGGCGGCAGGCGCCGTTGCCGGCACAGCGACCGTTGCCAGCGGAACGGCAATGGAAGCATCGGCCACGGTGCTGGACCAGGCAGCCGACTATGTATTGACAGGCAAGACACCAGATTTACTCAATACGGCCTCGGACATCGTCACGAATGCGGCAGGCACATTACTGCAAACAGCGGTGTTCGGGAAGGTTCCAGGCGGAAAAATACTGAGCAAGTTTCTCGGCAAAAAAGCGGCGCCGACCATCAACAAGGTCAAGGAAAAGATTGTCGGCAAAAAACCGGACAAGCCGCCCCCAAAACTCGACAAACCTCCCCCGAAAAACGGCGGCGACGACGGCAAGAGCCGCGGCAAGAAGGAGCCGAAATCGGAGCCGCCATCCGACTGCTGCCCAAAGGATAGCGGCCCCGCAAAAAAACCCGTCAAGGGCCGCAAGCCCGTGCATTTCGGCACGGGACAGGAAATCCTGTACCAGACGGATTTCGCGCTCGAACGCAGCATCCCCATCGCCTGGACGCGCTGCTACCGTTCCGGCGCCGCATGCGAGGACTGGGGCTTGCTGGGCGCGCGCTGGTCTACGCCCTACACCACCAGCCTGTCGCTGTGCGATGCGGGCATCGTGTTGCACGATGACAGCGGCCGCGCCCTGCGCCTGCCCCACCTGGAAGCGGGCCAGCAGCACGACAGCCGCAAGGAAGGTTTTACGCTGACGCGCGACGGCGCCGACACTTTTACCGTGCTGTGGCGCGACGGCAGCGTCGACCGCTACGCGCGCGCTGAAGGCGGCTGGCTGCCGCACGGCTACGACGGCGTCAACGCCATGCTGGCCCCGTCCGCTCCCGTCGCCACGCAACGCTTTGCACTCGTGCGTAGCGAAGGGCGCGATGGGCGCGGCATCAGCATCGACCGATGCATCGATGCCAAACCGGGCGAAGTGCTGCTGCGCCTGCGCGGCGATGATGGCAGCATGCTCGAAGCCATGCGCGGGGAGTCGGAAAAAGCCATCCACATAGGAAGAGTCGACGAAGTATTGCCAGACGGCAGCCGCCTCTGCCACGTCCGCTACGCCTATGCCGTCGAGACGAACGATACCCTGGCGCCCTTCGCGCCGCGCCACAACCTGATCAGCCAGTCGAATGCGCTCGGTGACACGCGTCGCTACAGCTATCGTCACCACCTGCTCACCTCTTGCAGCAGCTACACGGGTTTTACGTACGTACTGGAATGGATCAGCCTGGACGCGCTGCGCGCCAGCTGGAGCGGTTCACCCTTGAGCGAACCGGAGCTGGCCGAACGTTTCCCCGTCACCGTGGCCAACAGTTACCAGGCGCGCGCCATCGCCACGCGCGCCCAAGATGGCAGCGAGCACACACGCATCGACTACGTGGACAACGACACCAGCCGCGTCGCGGAAAACGGCGGCGTCCTTGAATACACATTCGACGCCAACTGGCTGGTCACCGAGGTGCGCCGCGTGAATGGCGACAAGGCCGCCTCGCTGGGCCGGCGCGAGTGGGACCGCGACGGCATGCTGCTGGCCGATATCGACGCCAACGGCGCCGCCACCCGCTACGCCTACGATGCAGCCGGCAATCTGACCCGCAGCACCGATGCCAAAGGGCACGGCAGCAACATCGCATACGATGGCCAGAACCAGCCCGTCTCCTTCACGGATGCGCTGGGCAACACCGCACGCCGCGAATACGATGCGGCAGGCCGCCCCGTCAGCATCACGGATGCGCTGGGCCACGTCACGCGCTACCGCTACGACCAGCGCGGCCAGCTGGTGGAACTGACCGACGCCAGGGGCGGCAGCAAGCATTTCCAGTACAACCGCCAGGGCTTGCTTACCAGCTACACGGACTGTTCTGGCCACAGCAGCGAATACAGCTACGACAAGCAGGGAAGATTGACGGCTGCGCGCGATGCCATGGGCCACGTCAGCAGCTATGAGTACGATGGCCTCGGCCGCCTGACCGGGCTCATCGCACCAGACAAAACACGGGAACACTACGCCTACGATGCAGACGGCAATCTGGTCTTGCACGTGGATGGCGCCGGCCAGCAGACGCGCTACCGCTACAACGGCCAGGGCTTGCCCGTGGAGCGCACGGACGCCATTGGCCAGTCTTTACAGTATCGCTACGATAGCGCGCTGCAACTGACGGAATTGATCAACGCCAAGGGCGAAAGCTACCGGCTCGCGTATCACGCGGAAGGCTGGCTGACGTCGGAAACGGGCTTTGACGGCAAGCGCACGCAATACAGTTATGACCGGGCCGGCAACCTGACCGCCAGCGAGTGCGGCAGCCAGCGCACGCAGCTGCTGCGCGACGCACTCGGTTTGTTGCAAGTCAAGACCACGGCGGACGGCGTGGTGCGCTACGCCTACGATGCACTGGGCCGCCTGACGGCCGTATCCGCGCCGCAAGCCGAACAGCGTTTCTTCCACGATGCGCTGGGCCAGCTGACCGAAGAGCGCAGCGCATATTTTCTGCAATCCCTACCCGATGCCGGCAGGCTGCCCAATGCCCCGCGCGTGCCGGATGCCAGCTTCGTCATGACGCACGCCTATGACGAGCTGGGCAACCGCATCCAGACGGTCTTGCCGAACGGACGCCGCATCGACACCCTGCGTTATGGTTCCGGCCACTGGCATGGCGTGCTGTGGCAGGGCCAGACCGTGGTCGACGTGGAGCGCGACAAGCTGCACCGGGAAAAGCAGCGGCAGCTGGGCAGCAGCGGTTTGCTCGCCACGCGCCAGTACGACCCGCAATCGCGGCTCACGCAAATGACTCTGGCACGCGGCGCCGACGCGCCCGCCCCCGTGCGCGAACGCCGCTTCGACTACGATGCGCAGGGCAACCTGACCACCATTTTTCAAACAGGCGCCACCGCTACCGGCCCGCTCGGCAAACTCAGCTATACGTACGACCCCGTCGGCCAACTGCTGGCCGCCGTGCAACCGGGCTTGGACGAACACTTCGCCTTCGATCCGGCAGGCAATCTGCTCGACAAGGCTCCTACCTCCGGCAACGTACTGAAACGCTACGGCGATATCGAATACGATTACGACGAGCAAGGCAACGCCATCGGCAAGCGCTTCCATCCGCCAGGCAGGGAGTCGACCTGGAGCGAGCTGGAACTGCAATACGACGCCGAAAACCGCCTCAGCCACACCACCAGGACGGAACGCCAGTCACGCCACCGCGCCCACTATTTCTATGACGCCTTCAGCCGCCGCATCGTCAAGCGGGTAGAAGAAGCACGCTGGAGCAAGCAGCAAGACATCACCAAAGACCAGCCCGCCCGCACGAACGCCACCACCACCTTCTTCGTCTGGGATGGCGACACGCTGGCACAGGAACTTGGGCAAGAAGACACGATCACATACCTGTACGAGCCGGACAGCTTCGTACCGCTGGCCAGTATCGCTTCGCCAGCCTGCCGCCAGACAAGCGCGGTCCACCTGCCGCGCGTGGCCCAATGGGATTTGCCTGCCACCCGGCACGACGCCGAACTGCAGGCCACGATTAAGCAAGAACATGTGGACACCGAAACGCTGCATGTATCGGCATGGCAAGGTACCCAGGCGGCAGCCGATGACGCGGCAGCACACGACAGCATCACCCACTACCACTGCGATCACCTGGGTACGCCGCGCGAGTTGACGGATGCGCAAGGGAACGTGGTCTGGAGCGGGCGTTACAAAGCGTGGGGGCGTTTGCTGCACGTCGAAGGTGAAATCGAGCAGCCGCTGCGGTTTCAGGGGCAGTATGAGGATCAAGAGACTGGGCTGTTTTACAATCGCTATAGGTACTATGACGCCAGTACTGCAAGGTACCTGACGCAAGATCCAATAGGATTACTGGGAGGGCTGAATGGCTATACCTATGTGAAGTCGCCAACCCAATGGATCGATCCATTGGGTTTGTCTGCTCGGTGTCCAAAGAATACACCTTGCAACCCTTGCGTCGGGAAAGATCCCGCATCTGAAGCACGGGCAACTCAAGGAACCGCAACCTACCCGAACAATCCTTATGCTTTTGTAGAT
Organism: Janthinobacterium sp. SUN073; assembly: GCF_030397665.1. Taxonomy (GTDB): domain Bacteria; phylum Pseudomonadota; class Gammaproteobacteria; order Burkholderiales; family Burkholderiaceae_D; genus Janthinobacterium. The sequence continues at coordinate 323,890 of NZ_JAPUBT010000006.1, forward strand.
ACTTACACCAATATGGTATTGAAAAAGGGGACAATTTTATATTCCCTATCACCAGGAGCAGATCCAGGCTTTGGTGTCACAAATCATACCCTAATCAAATCAGCCGGCGACGTGAAGAAGTATCATGATCTGACCCAGGTAACAGCAGGAAAGGATAGCATGGGCAACCCACGAGCGATGAGAACTGAAGTACAAGTTTATCGTGTAAATAAGGACATTTGCGTAGCAAAAGGAATGGCAAAAGCAAATACACAATTTGGTAGCGGTGGCGCAACACAGTATTACGTTTCCCCATCAGACATAAGCAGTCTCTCACCGGGAATAAGAAGAAAGATATAAGTTAAAATGAAAAACAAAAAACACTGGAAAAATAATGGAACAAAAGAAAACCCCATATACGATTTCACATACCCAACATCATGGGAAGAAGAAGAAATTTTTAAGGAAAACAAAAAAAATATTGAAAAAATAAAAAACAAAAATATCGAATGGGCAAAGCAACTAGAGCATATGCCTAATAACATAATGACTGCATTAATCAATGAGATGGAAAATGGAAATGTACTAAAAAGCATAAGCAAAAATAACTGGCCAAACAATGGAAGCATTGTAGTTAGCTTTAGAGATAAATTTCATGAGGAAAATAAGAAATTAAAGGGAATCCAATGGCGTGAATTAAATGACCCCCACTATTGCAAAGAGGAGATAGCGGAGATTTTCAACAAAATAGAGTATTTGTTAATCAACTAACCTGCCAACCGATTTGACACGCCACGTTCGCTCCCCGATACTTGGCTCCAACCATAACCAACTCCACAAGCGCAGACTACCGACGTAGCCGCTTGCGCCTGCACGAATGAACACTTCTTTTCCCACCGCCCCCTACATCGGCCGCTTCGCCCCCTCTCCCTCCGGCCCCCTGCACATGGGTTCGCTCGTTGCCGCCATGGCCAGCTATCTCGATGCGAAGGTGCATCGCGGCACGTGGCTGCTGCGCATCGAGGATCTGGACTATGACCGCAATGTCGAGGGCGCCGATATGGCGATCCTGGCCACCTTGCAACGCTGCGGCATGACGTGGGATGGCGAGGCGACGTGGCAGAGCCGCAGGCTGCCGCTGTACCAGGCGGCGCTGAAGCGCTTGCAGGACGCTGGCCTCGTGTATGCGTGTGCCTGTTCGCGCAAGGAAATCCACGATTCGGTGTTGCAGGCGGGTGTCGCCAAGGGCGGGGCCGCCGTGTATCCGGGCACCTGCCGCCATGGTTTGGCGCCGGGCAAGGCGGCGCGGGCCTTGCGGTTGCGCGTGCCAGAAGGGCCGCAAGCCGTGTATGGCTTTATTGACCGCTGGCATGGTCCGCAGCGGCAGGACCTGACTGGCGAGGTGGGCGACTTCATCGTGCTGCGCGGCGATGGTTACTGGGCGTACCAGCTGGCCGTGGTGGTTGACGATGGCGTGCAGGGCATCACGCAGGTGGTGCGCGGGGCGGATCTGCTCGATTCCACGCCGCGCCAGCTGTATCTGCAGGATGTGCTGGGCTTGCCGCATCCGGGCTTTCTGCACGTGCCCGTCGTCAACAATGCCAGCGGCGAGAAACTGTCGAAGCAGACGGGCGCCCTCGCCTTCGATACGGGCACGCATGCCGGCGAACTGCTGGCGTCGGCGCTGCTGCCGGCCGCCCGCTTCCTCGGTCTCGACGTGCGCGCCGACGACGTGGAAGATTTCTGGCGGCAAGCCATTCCCGCCTGGGCGCAGCGGCTGGCGCGCCTTCCCGAGCGCACATAAAAAAACCCGCCGCGGCGCAAACCGGGCGGGTTGAAGCAGGCGCTGGCCGCAAGGGCCGGCGCCTCGTATCAGGCAATTAGAAGTTGCCTTTAAACTGCACACCAAATTGACGTGGCTCATTGATGAAGCCCGTGCGGTTGTTGAAGTCAATGGCGCCCGTGATGCGGCGGGTATCGGTGATGTTGCGGCCAAAAGCGGCCACTTCATACTTGCCGGCATCCCAGATGTAGCCTACGCGCAAGCCGCCTTCCAGCAACGATTTACCCGTGTATTCGGCCGCTTCGTACAGGAAGAAGTTAATCTTGCTGCGGTATGCCCAGTCCGTGAACAGGAACAGTTCGCCGTTTTCCAGCGGGATCGAATAGCGGCCGGTGGCCGTGACGATCCATTTTGGCGCCTGTGGCAGCGGATTGCCGTTGATAACGACGTTGCCGGCGGCATTGATCGGATCAAGAATGGTGCAGGAAGCAAAACCGCATTTGCTGACGGCCAGGCCAGCGTCATTGATCTGGGTGAAGTTGTAGCTGCCACCCAGGGACATTTTCAGGCTAGGCGTCACGAAGCCTTCCAGGTCCAGCTCAACGCCACGGCCGCTGGTCTTGGCAGCATTGATCAGGCGGTTGACGTTCGAGCTGCCGCCAACCACGGTCAGTTGCTGGTTCTTGATCTCGTAATCGTAAATGCTGAAGGCGACGCGGGCGCGGCGGTTGAACAAGTCAGCCTTGATGCCGGCCTCGTAGGACAGGATGGTTTCCGCATCAGCGATGGTGACAGGCACCTTGTCGCCAGCTGGCGCGATACTCGGCGCGCGGAAGCCGGTGGCGATGCGGGCGTAGAAGTTCACGTCCTTATTGTATTTATAGGTGCCGCTCAAGTCCCAGTTGACCTTGCCCTTGCTGACATCGGCGCTGGTGGGCGAGATTTGCTTCACGCGGTCCGCCTCGACCGTGTTGAAATCCTTCTTGTCCTTGGTATAGCGCAAGCCGCCGCGCAACATGAAATCTTCGTTGACGGCGTAGTTGACGGAACCGAAAGCGGCCCAGGCCTTGTTTTTCTGATGGCTGGCCACGTGCGAGGTCAGCGCGCCCGTGTCGCTGTTGAAGTTGTCGGTGAAACCGTTGGCATCTTCATCGAAGAAGTACAGGCCCGACTGCCAGTTCAAAGGACCGGCGTTTTTCGATTCGACGCGGAATTCCTGGCTGTACTGGGTGACGCCGCTGATGCCGCCAGCCGTCTCTACCTGGAATGGCAAATTATTCGAAGGGCCAGGTACGCCGCCGTCGATGTCGCCATGGCTCAGGTAATTGTTGACCTTTTCATAGCCGGTGATCGAGAACAGCTTGACGCTGTCCAGGTCCCAGCTCAGGCGGGCGCTGGCGCCGCTGGTGCGCAGGCGCTGGAAGTTCTGGCCATTGGTGTACGATTTTTGCGGGTCGAAACCATCGACCAGGTCATTCGTGCCCTTCTTGATTGCATTGGCGAAGAACAGGCGCGCGCTGCCGGTCGTGGTGCGCTGATGCACATTGAACAGGGCGTTGAACGTGGTGTTCGGTGCGTACAGCAGTTGCACGCGCTCGGCGTGTTCATTGTAGCCGTCCAGCGCATCTTTCTTGCCCGTAAACGTGTTGTCGACATAATTGTCGCGGTGCTGGCGCAGGGTCGAAAAACGCAAGGCCCATTCATTGCTCAGGGGGACGTTGACGGCGCCATCGACATTGCTGGTGTTGTGCGTGGCGGTGGAAACGTTGTAATAACCTTCGACCTTCTCCAGCTTCGGCTTGGCCGATTCGAACTTGACCACGCCGGCCGGCGTGTTGCGGCCGAACAGGGTACCTTGCGGGCCGCGCAACACTTCGACGCCAGCCACGTCAAAAATCGGAAAACCCTTCAAAATGGGGTTTTCTTGCACGACATCGTCGTAGATCAGGGAAACAGGTTGCGATGCAAACGTATTGAAGTCCGTATTGCCGTAGCCGCGGATGTAGAAGCGGGGGAAGGTGCGGCCGTTCGACGATTCCACGTTCAGGCTAGGCACTTTGCCGGCCAGCACGCGGATATCTTGTCCGCCGGATACCAGCACGTCGAGCTTCTCGTCGCGCAGCAGCGATACGGAGACGGGCACGTCGCGGATATTTTCCTTGCGGCGCTGCGCCGTCACGGTCACGGTTTCCAGCTGGCTGGCGGCAGGGGTCGTATCAGCAGCGACTTCATCAGCATACGCCGAGCCGATAGGCAAGGCAGCGGACAGTGCCAGCATGGCGGCGCTTTTGGCGCACAAACGCTGGTGCATCTTGGACATCTTGATCATGTTGTTTCCCAGAAGTTTAAAAAAGAATTGCGAAATCTGTCTTCCAACCTGTCTCCGGCTTATGTACGGCGCTGGCGTTCTCTGCACCGTCATGGTGCGGCAGCGCGAGCGGATGTTTCTCCGCTCCTGGCGTCACTGGCTCTGCCCTGGCTGTCGTCCAAGCTGACAGCGGTGGCGGCCGCATCTCTGGGATGTCTGATGAACACCAACTTTTAAGTAAGGCGCCAATTTAATTCAAGCGCCTTATGCGCTGCAAGAATATTGTTATGTAAAATATTCATTCATCAACATAAAGGGCCGACTAGTGGTTATTCAGCCACAACAGCGCCCTTGCCTGGCTGTTTCACCCGATGATTTGCCGCAGGACGCGCCTTTTTCTCGTGGCCTGCAGAAAGCAGAATTGGCGTCCTGCAAGACAACCCTGAGGGTAAAAATAGTTGTAATATCGCCAGAATTGAGCTGCCATGCCGCCCCATCCCAGTGCGGCGGCGGTACCCCGCACCATCGTCGATCGCCTCCATGCCAGAACCGAGCCAGCCCAGCAACGCCGTCCCTTCCTCCATTGCCGCCGCCCAGGCCGCCCATTTGCTGCTGCGCGCCCATTGCGACATCGTCTGGAGCACGAAAAGCTTCGGCCAGTTCGATGCCGACCAGCCCTCCTGGCGTGCCTTCACGGGCCAGACGGAAGCCGAACTGCTGGGCCGCGGCTGGCTCAATGCCCTGCATCCGGATGACCGCAACTTGCCTTACGTCATGCCGTCACATCTGACGAGCGTGTTCGAAGCGGAATACCGGCTGCGCCACGTCAGCGGCACCTACCGCAATATGGTGGTGCGCATGCTGCCTGTGCTGGCGCCCGACGGCAGCATCGTTGAATGGCTGGGTTCGCATTGCGACGTGACGCAGCAACGGCAGACGGAACAGCGGCTGCGCCTGGCCATGCAGGGCGGCCGCATGGGCACGTGGGAGATCGACCTGGGCAGCGGAAGCATGGCCTGCTCCGACGCGTTCAAGGCCAATCTGGGCCTGCCGCCTGCCAGCCACATCGACTACGCGCAGCTGACGGGCGCCATGCTCGACGGCGAGCTGCAGCACTGGCAAACGGTGGTGCACGCAGCCATCGCCAGCGCCAGCGATTTCGAGATCGACATCCGCGTGCGCTGGCCCGATGGATCGCTGCACTGGGCGCACATGCGCGGCACCTGCGCCAGCGACGGCGCCGGCAACGTGATCGCCCTGTCCGGCATCTCGCTCGACTTGACGGCCAGCAAGCAGAATGAGGAAACCCTGCGCCTGACCCTGGAGGCCGGTGAAGTGGCCACCTGGAACTGGGACATCGTGGCCGACCGGGTCACGGCCGACAGCAACATGGCGCGCCTGTTCTCCGTCCATGCCGATACGGCCACGGCGGCGCCACTGGCGCGCTACCTGGACCTCATCCATCCCGATGACCGCGAGCAAGTCAGCGCGCAGATTGCCCAAGCGCTGCAGGCGCACACGCCGTTCGAAGCCAGCTACCGCGTCACTGCCGGCGATGGCCAGTACCGCTCGGTCATCGCGCGGGGCCGCGCGGAATACGCACCCGATGGCACGCCCTTGCAATTTCCCGGCGTCCTGCTCGACGTCACGCGCCAGAAACAGGTGGAAGATGCGCTGCGCCGCAGCGAGGAACGCTACCGCACCCTGATCGAGCTGATGGACCAGGCCTTTTGCGTCATCGAAATGCTGTACGACGAGCAAGGCCGCCCCGTGGACTTCCGCTACCTGGAAGGCAATGCCGCCTTCGTCAAGCAGTCGGGGCTGGACAATGCCATCGGCAAGACCATCCGCAGCTTCGTGCCCGAGCACGACCAGCACTGGTTCGACCTGTACGACCAGGTCGTCAAGACGGGCGAACCCGTGCGCTATGAAAACGAAGCCGTCGCCATGGAGCGCTGGTTCGAGGTCTTCGCCGCGCGCCTGGGCGGCCCCGGCAGCCGCCTGCTGACGGTGCTGTTCAGCGACATCAGCGAACGCAAGCGCTCGGAGCAGCAATTGCGCCAGCTGGCCGACAACCTGTCCGAAATGGACCGGCGCAAGACGGAATTCCTGGCCACCCTGGCGCACGAATTGCGCAACCCGCTGGCGCCCATCCGCAACGGCTTGCAGATCATGCGCCTGGCCGCCGACAAGCCCGCCACCGTGGCGAGAGTGCGCGACGTGATGGAGCGGCAAGTCAATCAGATGGTGCATCTGGTCAATGATTTGCTGGACGTGGCCCGCATCACGCGGGGCCAGATCGAACTCAAGCTGGAACGCGCGGACTTGAAAACCATCATCGCCAGCGCCGTGGAAACGAGCATGCCGTTGATCGAAGCGGGCCACCACCAGTTGCAGGTGCAACTCGACGAGCAGGCGCTGCCGCTTGAGGCCGACCCCACGCGGCTGGCGCAAGTACTGGGCAATTTGCTCAACAATGCCGCCAAGTACACGCCCGCCGGCGGCCACATCAGCTTGCGCGCGCGGCGCGACGGCAACGAGGCGCTGATCGAGGTGCAGGACAGCGGCGTGGGCATTCCCGCCGAATCGCTGGCCACCATCTTCGACATGTTTACCCAGGTGGGACAGAACATGGGCCGCGCGCAGGGCGGCCTGGGCATCGGCCTGTCGCTGGTGCGGCGCCTGGCCGAGCTGCATGGCGGCAGCGCCACGGCGGCCAGTCCCGGCGCCGGCCTGGGCAGCACTTTCAGCGTGCGCCTCCCCCTGCTGCTGGAGGAAGCGAAAGCATCCGCCGCACCGGCCGTGCCGGCCAGCGCCACCAGCGGCCCCCGTTTCCGCGTGCTGGTGGTCGACGACAATATCGATGCGGCCGATACCCTGGCCGCCGTGCTCGACATGATGGGCCATGCCACGCAAGTGGCCCACGACGGCGCGCAGGCGCTGGCCGTGGCGCCTCAATTTTTGCCAGACGTTATCTTCCTCGACATCGGCTTGCCCGGCATGAACGGCTACGAGGTGGCGCGCGCGCTGCGCCGCATACCGGTCGGCGCCAACGTCGTGCTCGTCGCATTGACGGGCTGGGGCGCCGAAAACGACCGCAGCCAATCGAGCGCGGCCGGCTTCGACCACCATCTGACCAAACCGGCCAACCTGCTCGCCATCGGCGAACTGCTGACCACCCTTTCCACTCCAACAACACCGACCAACCATGACTGAATCCCTGAACCACGTCCGCCGCACCCTCCTGCTGGCCAGCGGCGCCGCCCTGCTGTGCCCGGCACCGCTGCTGTTTGCCGCGCCCTCCACCAGCCTCGCCGCCGCCCACACGCAACTGGCCGCGCTGGAACAGGCCGCTGGCGGACGCCTTGGCGTTGCCGCCTGGCGCCACGGCAGCGAGCTGCGCGTTGCCTACCGCGCCGACGAACGCTTTCCCCTGGCCAGCACCTTCAAGGCGATGCTGGCGGCCGCCGTGCTTGCCCGCGGCGTCAGCCAGCCGGGCTTGCTGGAGCAGCACGTGCGTTACGAGAAAAAGGAACTGGTCACCTATTCGCCCATCACGGAAAAGCATCTGGCCGACGGCATGAGCGTGGCCGACCTGTGCGCCGCCGCCTTGCAGTACAGCGACAATAGCGCAGCCAATTTCTTGATGACATTATTAGGCGGGCCGCAAGCCGTGACGGCGTTTGCGCGCAGCATCGGCAATACGGTGTTCCAGCTGGAACGCTGGGAAACGGAACTCAATAGCGCCATCCCCGGCGAAGTGCGCGACACGGCCAGCCCTGCGTCGATGGCGCACAGCCTGCAGCAATTGTTGTTGGGAAATAGCTTGCCGGCGCCGCAGCGCCAGCAACTGGACGCCTGGATGCGCGGCAACACGACGGGCGACAAGCGCATCCGCGCCGGCGTGCCCGCCGGCTGGCAGGTGGCGGATAAAACGGGCTCGGGCGCCTATGGCAGCGTCAACGATATCGGCGTGGCCTACCCGGCCAGCGGCGCGCCGCTGGTCATCGCCGTGTACTACACGCGCGAACAGAAAAACGCGGACACGAATCAGGACATCATCACGGCCGCCACGCGCATCGTGACGGCTGCGCTGGTCTGATTATTTCGGTAGAGCAGCCATGAAGCCCGCATACGTGGACCAGGCGGGGTCGGCCGCGCTGCGGATTTCAATCGGGAATTTCGGACGCGGCGCCAGCGCCGTGTTGAGGCGGTTGAAAAACTCTTCGCCCGACTGCGTGTAATAAATCCATTCGCGCAAGTTTTCACCGGTCGACACCAGCGCCAGGGTGGCGAAGCCGCCCTCTTCCACCACGGGCGCCAGCGCCGCTTCCAGCTCTTCCATGTGCTCGCGCTCGTTCGGCGCGGGCATGCCTGTTTCATCTTCATAACGCCAGGCGATGATGATGCGGTCCGGTTGCGACGACAGGTCCCAGTCGTCATGGAAAGTGTCGACATAGCGGTAGATGATGGCCATCTCGTCGCTATGCGTGACGATGGTGCCCCAGCTGCGGGCGGAAGTGGAATTTTCGTTCATGGTTGCAACAGTCAAAAAAAATAAATCGAGGAGGCGCAGCTTACAGCACTGGCGGGCAAGTCACATTCCAGGCGTCATACTGGGCGCCGCTCTTGCGCAGCCAGACACGGGCGTAGCTGTCGCGGTCGCTCTTGAACACCAGCGCATAGCGCTCTTCGGCACGCGGTGCGGCGGCGCCCACGTCGACGGCCGCCAGCGTAAACTTCAGCGCCCGCAATGGGGCGCAGGCAGTGTTACCCGCCATCAATAAACGCGCCCGCTCCAGCAGTGGCTTCTGGTACAGCAACACGCCTTCCAGCTCCACATCGGGTATCCGTTGCAGCATGCGCACTGGTTCAGCCACCGCGCGGCAGGTGCCACGGTCGAGCCAGGCGTAATACTCCATGCCCGCCTCCTGCCAGCGCGCCTGCTTGCCCTCACCGTGCTGCACGAACTTGGTGCGCTGCGTGCGGCACAGCGCGCCATGGCCACGGTACGGCGACGTTTCCACGCTGCCCACCACTTCGCTGCCACGGCCGCCTACCACGGGCACGCTCTCGAACACGGTGCGCGCAGCGGGCTCACCCGGATATTGCTGCGCATAAAATTCCAGCAAGGACGCGCGCTGCTGCGCATCCACTGCCACCACCTCGGCGGCGCTGGCTGAGATGCACACGGCCGATACGGTAAAGAGCGCTACAGAGCGCATGAAATATCCTGGCATGGCATTCCTTCAATCGACGTTCAGGGGCGGGTATCGCCCAAGCGCAGATTATATAGTTACCAGGAAATACAGGGAGGAGCGGACGTCAGGAGGTGCGGAAGTTGACACCACCAGCGAGCAACTTGGCGCCGCAGGTGGTGGTATCGCCTTCAAAGGCAATGGCGATGCCGTTGATGGTGTGCCGGGACGAGCCGCTGGCAATCTTGCAGCCCTGATGCCCCTTGATGGGGCAGCTGCACAAGTCCCCGACGCAGGCGACCGCAATCCCATTGACCGTAAAATACGTGGCGGCACAACTGAGCACCTTGCCGCCATGCGACGTGGCGTCGCCCAAACGGATGACTTTGCGCATGCTGCCTCCCGAATTATTGTCCCGCCGAGCTTTCCAGGATGGCTTCCACCGATGGCGCCGCGTAGTTGGCCGGGTCGACGGCTGGCGTGACGCGGCTGCGGAAGATATCGCCGCCGGCATCCCCCCCGGTGTCAGAATGGTTGTCGCTCCGATAGGTTTGGTAAACTTGGGAGCGTTGACTGGAGCATGAATTGGCACGATACGGACAAGAATTTAAAGACAGGGCGGTGGCGAGACTGCTGCCG
>NZ_JAPUBT010000007.1 GCF_030397665.1 Janthinobacterium sp. SUN073
GAAAAACGAGCTGGTGCACCATCAACGTTACGCGACCCGGGCCGATGCGAAAGCTGCAATACAGGAATACATCGAAAGCTTTTACAACCGCCAGCGGCGCCACTCGCGCCTCGGCAATGTTCCGCCCGCATTGTTCGCTGAAAAATTCAGCAAACAGCTACGGGCGGCTTGAAACAAGAGTGTCCGCTATTGACAGTACACCTCAAGTTTTGCGAAAAATGGTCGTCCACCGTAGGTGCAAACCTCATCATCTTCGGTAAATATCAGGAGCTGCAGTCCGGGAGCAAGTTGCCGTAACCATCCAGGGCCGTCAAGTAAGGCATTGGAGGAGACATCCAAGGCTTTCCATAGGACGTGGTTGAGTTCTTTGGCCGATCCAGGTACGAGGTCATTCGCTCGAACCACCAGAGCTGCGCGCGGGGTAGTCAGACCATGTCGGTATGATGCCCACTTGTTCGAATGGAAATATTTCCCTGCGTTGTTCTGTCTGAAACCTTCCGGCTCAATCAAACGTTCGACGGCGTAGGCCGTCGGAGCTCCCAAGCGTATCCGAACACCTTGAAACCAATATATGGTTCGGATTCGTTTGATGGTGGCGCGCATACGTCTTATATTTTCCTCCATCATTGGTTTTGCACCTTGTAGCAAAATTGGAGAGTATCTTCATTAAATCATTTTATTTCAATGAGTTACGTTATTTTTTCTAAGAAAACTAGAGTAACTTTTACTTGAAATATACGACCTAGTATTTTTTGAGGGGTGACGCTAACATTTGGTATAACCAAAACCGTATTTGGTGTGACCAACCGTAACAACGAAGGTGAAATGCACCAACCTCTCTTTGACGAACCACTCGCAGTTGTCCTTGAACGAGAACTGATGAATCGGTACGGCCCCATCGTGTCAAACGACAACTTGCGGCTGGTGCTTGGTTACGCCTCAAAAGACGCCTTCAGGCAAGCGGTGTCACGGAAAACGGTGCCCATCGCAGTGTTCGAAATTGAGCACAGAAAAGGGAAGTTTGCCCTCGTAAGGGACGTTGCCCTTTGGCTCGCAGCACAAAGGGAACGGGCTTTTATTGCGAGGGCCGGCGAACCAACGGGGTCTGTTCCCCATAATGACTATAAAGATCCTAATTCCGGAGGCGGCCTATGACCTAGCCACGCAGATTTAGCAAAAAAAGCGGGGCCGTAAATGACCAAAGCCCAAGAGCGTCAACTCTCGGGCTTTGTATTTGCTGCATGGATATTGGCTCATCCTGCGTCAAGTATCGTCTCTCCCGAACCCACTGTCAACACCCTTGCCCCTTCTTTTCACGGGGCGGGTGGGTTCGTGCGTCCTCTTCCTTCACTTTACGTTTGCGGCTACGTCGCGACTCATTGGCCTGCGCAGCAATACGCTTGTAGCGAACCTGCGCTCGTCTTTCCCGCACTTAGCGGTGATTCGCGAACAGCTCTTTGGACGATAGGAACCTTGATGAAAACCCAAAAACGATTTACCCCTGATTTGCTCGACCGCTACCGGCGCCTTGGACGAGGCAAAGGCACCAATGAACATTATGTGCCTTGGCATCGCGTCGGTCGCAGCGACCCGGCCAGTTCCGGCCGCTCTCATCTTCAACATTGGCGAGGTAGGCAACGGGAGCTGCTCAGTGACCTTGAGTGGGTGACATTTCTATTCTGCACTATGATCGTCGGCATAGCCGACATCAGAGAGCAATTTCCTTTGAGTTTGGAAGAAAGTGAGCACAAGCTATCGCCCCCCGATGACTCGACAATTGCAGGTCAATACGCTGGCTCACTCAACATTGCAATGGAGCTGCAGGTTAAACATCCCAAGGTGAACGGTGCTGGACGTTCTGTCAATTGGGTGATGACGACAGATCTGCTGCTCACCATAAGGCAACCAGACGGCAAACTTACGCTTCTGGCCGTCGCCGTCAAGCCCAATCGTGCGGCTGATAAGAAACGTACCAAGGAACTGCTCGCTATCGAATATATGTATTGGAAAGCACGGGGTGTCCGGTGGTTACTTGTCACACCCGATCTTTATGACGGGCTGGTGGCGGATACGCTTCGTAATTGTGTGCCTTGGGCACTGGGACCTCAAGCGGATGAGCCAGGAATTGACTTCGTCGCCATGGCAGCTGATAGGTTACGCGGAAAATCTATGACCGCTGCGCTGGAATATTTGGCTGCGGAGTTTGGGAGCCAGAACATAGCCCAACTCGCCCTTTGGCAGGCGGTCTGGTCTGGCCGCCTGCCAATCGATCTGCGTAGAGGTTGGCGCCCGCACGAACCGCTCGCTCTGCTGGATCCGGCAGAATTTCGGCTACTGAATCCTATCACCTCGGGGAGGTCAGCTTGGTCATGCTAATCCACAATCAAGTCATTGAAATCACGTCGGGAGCGTGGGAAGGCATATATCGCGTTGTGCTCGACGCGCCGCGCATAAACCAGACCATTCTCGCGAGACTCTCAGGCTCTACCTCCCCGAATGGGAAAACTCGGGGAAGAAAAAAGCAAGACGTGACTAAGTCTCCTAGAAAGCAGGCGCCACTTCCCTTAGTCGGCGAACTGATCTGGGTGGGCCATGCGCAGCTCGATGACCTCAGAAGCGACAATATGATCAAAGTAGTTGACATCGAGCGCGAGCAATTCACTCTCTCAAAGTCAGATCAGGATCGGTATGTTCATCGAGTCGCGGTCATGTCAGATTTTCTCGATTTTGACACATTGAGCTCCGCAATTCTAAAAGACGGCGGTGTGGCAAGCTTAGTTAATGCTGCAACCGCAAGAACGGGAGCAAGCAAGTCGCTAATCTACAAACTCTGGTCACTTCTGTGCCGCTTGGGCTTCTCTGCCATAAGCTTAAAGCCGCGCCGATATCGATGCGGTGCTCCTGGGGTCGCACGTCCTTGCGATCCGAACGGGCGTCAGAAAGCTGGACGAAAAACGATCGGGGAGTATGCAGCTAAAGCATCCGGAAATATGCTACCTCCCACGCAGCCCGGAATGAGTACAGAATGGCGTCAGTGGATTATGATCGCTGACAAAAAAATCCCAAGTCCAAAGCCCGATTTTCCCGCCCGCTATAAATTCATCCTGGACAGTCAATTTGTTAAGCGATACCGCATGGAGAATGGCTTGCATGTTCCTCTTGAACTTAAGCAAGGAGAATATCCTAACCGTAGTCAGGTGAAGCGGGTTCTGACTACCGACGTACCGCGACTCCAACGACTATTGGATCGGACTACCTCTGGCCACTACGCACGCAGCTTAAGAGGTATGACCGGTCGCAACTGGAAAGGCGTCGCAGGTCCTGGCCATACTTGGGCGATCGACTCAACAATCGGCGATATTTATCTCAGGTCGAGTGTCAATAGAGCCTGGATCATTGGTCGTCCTGTGGTCTACATTATCGTGGATGTTTGGTCGACTGCGATCGTCGGATTCTACGTGTGTTTAACCGGGCCAAGCTGGGATACTGCCAAGGTAAGCCTGTTCAGCGCCGCTGCGGATCCTGCATTGTTGGCTGACCTATGGCAATACGAACCAATGTTAAGTCTGTATCCCGCGCCGACGATGCCCGCAGTACTGATGTGTGACAGAGGGGAATATTTATCGCATGCCGCCCGCCAGACCGGCATAAAGCTAATTCCATGTCTGAGCTATGCACCACCATATCGGCCAGACCTGAAGGGACTAGTCGAAGTGCTGCACCGTATTGAAAAAGACAGGCAACATCTATGGCTGCCTGGAGCTATCGATGCACGTCGCAAAGAATACGAACTGCGGCGCTTTGATCCACGCGAAGCCGTCTTGACGGTGCGCGAATACACCGAATATTTGCACACTGTTTTTGCAGAATATAATTTAACGGCAAACCGCACAAAGCGGATCGATACCCACATGGCATCGGCAGGTGTGATGCCCAGCCCAGCGGGCCTTTGGCGCTGGGGTCACGAAGTAGGAATCGGTACGCGCAGAGCGTTTCCACAGTCAGAACTCATCAGCGAACTTCTGCCGCAACAGCGTGGATTAGTCTCCAGTAACGGTGTTCGGTTTTGCGGTTTGCACTATGAGTCGGAAAAAATCAACGATGAGCAATGGACAGCGCACGCACGAAATTTCGGCAGTTGGAATATTGATATTAGCCATTTTCCTGGATCCGTCTCGCGCATCTGGACACCGAACCTAGCAGGCTCTGGTCTGCTGGATTTACGCCTTTCTCAACAGACCATTGCGTCCAGAGAACAAACATTCGACGAAGTGCTCGACGCATTCATGGTTGGGAAACTGAACGCCGCCGACATCGAGCACGCCAGAGTTTTACAAGCTATGAAATCGCATCAGAGGGTTGAAGCACTTATCGCCAACGCCCGATCTCTTACTGAGGAAGCAATTGAACGGTACAGCGGAGAAGTGCCCACCATGATGGAATCCAGACAGATAGAAAACCAGACCTCAGTGACTTCCCCCACGGTACCGTCTGCCGCAGTGACTGCCACCGTTGACGAGGCGCAGCTCACCTATTTGGAGCATATGAAAGATGTCTTCGCGGCAGTCAACGCCGCAGGAGAGAGCTCATGATCTATGACCCATACGAAGGTAATCGACTGACGCAAGGTCTGGGGCCCATCTTGTCGCGTTCAGAAATTCTCACGAAGCTTCTACAATTGCCGCCCAGGCCGGCTAACCTCAAGGAGATTCCGGTTCATATACGCTTACATTACTTGATGCGTCTTCGTGACTTGCACATCCCGTCACTTGAAGGAGCAAAACTACACACGACCATCGATCTCATGCTTCGTCAAAGCTATCGTTATCGTAATCCAGATTTGGTAGACACTTGGCGCATGGTCGGTGGCGAGCCAGGCGCCTATAACACACCAAGAGCGCCTGCAAGCGCAGCCCTTGCAGTCGGTTTATCTGGAGCTGGGAAGACCGAAGCAGCACTGCGCAGCTTCAATTTATATCCTCGCCAAGTAATTCATCATGACACATTTCCTCATATGGCCAACGGATTAAAACAAGTTGTGTGGCTTTCTACTGATGTACCAGCGACCGGCCGATCCGCAGACCTGGCAGCAAATTTAATGATGAGCTGGGACCGTGCCACAAACGGCACACGCTTTGCCGCCGCGCTTTCCAAAAATCGCCGCAATGGCATTCAAATGCTAGATGAATGGCGACAAGTAGCCTTAAGCCATTTTCTTGGAGCCTTGCACCTGGACGAAATACAAAACCTGTTCAAAATTCAAACCCTTGAGCAGCGAGCCAAATCAAAGAAAACCGAAGAGGGTCGCGAACTGCGTATTATCGAAGATGCCGCCTTGAAATCGATATTGAACTTCACCAACATGTGGCAGATGCCCGTATTTCTATCAGGTACTCCTGACGGAGTTGGTGCGCTGACAAAACGATTAGCAACAACGCAGAGAATTGTGACGGCTGGCTATCACCATTTTCCTCACTTCCGAAATGCAGATGACCCAAGCTTTTGCGACGTATTTTTCCCCCATCTTTGCGAATATCAATACGTTCTCAAGAAGCTGCCTTCGACTGTCGGATTCCGACAACTAATCATCGAACTGACGGGCGGCCTTCCTCGCATTATTATCGCCCTGTGGATCGCAGCTCATCGCGTCGCATTCGAACGTAAGGACGACGACCTCAGAATGGAGGATTTCAGGAAAGCATCACTCACATACCTTGCCCCTCTTGCACCCGCCATCGCAGCGCTGTTGTCGAATGATCCAAAACGGATGTCTCGCTTTGAAGATCTCATGCCGCGTGACGATGGCTATTGGGCGCTTTTTTGGAGCGGCATAACTGAAATTTAAACTTTACATTTAGATGATGCCGTAAGGCACAGTTCATCGTCATTGTGTACGATGTATTGTGCTCGAACTTCGCGCGGTGTACGTTGTTTGATGCGCAGAACACCGGTCCCCGGACCGCGCCGAGGGGACTTCATCTCCATCAGCAGTGCTGTCAGATTACTGCCGCTTTGTCGAATGAAATTCTCAAATTTCTCTAGATCAACACCGGCAAGCGAAGCACTTTCAGCAAGCGATTTTTTATCCAAAAAGAAAGAAATCGCCGCTGAAAACAGCACCGATTGATCGTCTTGGGAGGAGATATCTGGAAGACCCAATACCCGCAAGCGAGTCAATGTGGTATTGGAATTCTTGTTACCCAATATATAGGACATTACAGATTTATACTGTCCTTTTGCGCGTACATATAATTTTTTAAGCTCAATGTCATCCATGAGAACACTTGGTTCGCGAGGCCTTCGTCTCCGGAGGACTGGTGAGCCAGTTGTTAGAGCCAAAATCGCATGATCCGCTGAATCGAACAAGACACAACATGCCAAAATATAGGGTGCAACTGAGGACGCCGAAGTGGATAAATACAAGACGCCATCGACTTGATTCAGTGGAATCCCGAATGCCTTTTCGGCGAGCGCTGGCACTACTGTCGCAAGCCAGTCTCTCGGAAACTCCATCAAAATTTGGTCACTCAATAGCTTTTTTTCGGAGCTCCCAGCGTGCGTACTCCACCCTCGATCCAATGCACGTTCGTGCAGCACTTCTCGCGCTATTTTTACGGCTATGGGCTTCTCGAAGCTTATCAGTTTGCGTGAAATAGCCAAGAAGCGCTGGATTCCGTCGTGTTCCAGGTCCGATCTGGCCCACACTTCATCTACGACATGGCTATTTTTCTCAAATCGTGATGGGGGCTTTAAAAATGCTTCGGTGTCGTCAACATATCGCAATGGTGTTCGATGTTCCCAACAAGATGTCACGCCTGGTAACTGATGATCCCGTCTCCAGTAACTCATTCCGTGTGTTTTTTGGTCGGAGTCAACGCAATCAACGCAAAAATACGCTGCTGGGCGGGCCAACCGCATGCCGGTCAACCTTAGCATTGATCGGCTCTCTGGATTTCCGTGAGCCAGATCTGGCATATAGGAAGTGATCGCTCTACGCAGCGGTAGCGTGCTATGACTACGGACGAATTGCATTAGCTCCATGTGGGCAGCCCGGCCGAGTAAGTCGATGCAGCAAATTCCCTGAATTGAAGGTTCTGCGACGCTCGCCCACTGCGCTAGCAAGCTTATAATTTCCGCTTCAGTTCTTAGCCCATTGGTACGAAGTAAGCGACCTAAATATGAGCGATCCAGCTCGTCGGGCAATGGGAAAAGCGCGATCATCAACTGCCGTTCTTGTTTTTAACCTACATCTTGAAAATTAAGTTACGTCCTATCACCGGCGTTTTGAGGTATCTTAGCGCAACGATTTTTCACGAAAACTTATCCAATGCAATGCTCTAAATAACTACATTTACCATTACGTCACATTGCAAGTTTTTCCTCAACTAAGCCAATCATCTTTGAAGGTGAGACTTGAAGTGCAGAAGCCAGTTTAAAAATGACGCGAACCGTAGGCTGATTGATTCCACGCTCGATCAAGCTCACAAAATTTCGCTCAATGTCTGCAGCGAATGCAAGTTGCTCTTGCGACATCCCCGCTTCTTTTCTGAGCACACGCAGTACCTGACCATAAGCGATCGCTGGATCCAAGCAATTCTCCCAATATATTGGTAAGAATCTTCCGTGTTGGAGACCGTGAAGTCTTCACAATATATTGGTAATTTAAAACTATGAAGTCGAGGTTCTTTTTGTCAAATAGACGTATAGAGAGCTGCAGCGAGCAGGTAAGCGTGAAGCCTGCACCGGCTGTAGGGCGGATGTCGCTACCGGCGTAATTTGGCTCCGCCATGGGCCGGCAAGTATCACAGAGCTCCAGGTCAACCGACTCGACTACCTCCATCCCTGAAACTGCGCCGCGCAGCTCGCCCCAGCTTAAAAAATACGCCGCTTCCCAGGGGGATGATGCCATCATTGAGCGATTCGGCGCCGGGCTCAAGACGGCATGTCCTTTATGCCTATGTTGCAAACAGATGTAAAATATTTTGTACATTCACAGAACGGTAGCTCATGCATATCTACGAAGTCGGCAAAGTAGTCCGCGCCCGTCGCCTGGCACTCGGTTTGACGCAGCAACGCTTAGCGAAGTTGGCTGGTCTGTCGCGCCAGACGGTGCAGCAGCTGGAAGCTGGAACTATTAGTGACTTGAGTTTCGGGCGCGTGGTTAAGCTGCTCGGGGTACTCGGACTCAGTTTTTCCCCGCCATCGATCGAAGCCAGGGAGAAAAAGCGCGGCTTGTGGATGGCGGCAAAGAACGCTAGTGTCAGTTACAGGGGCGAACTGCATAGCGACCAGTTACAGCATGCTTTGGCTACCGGCCAAGTACCGGCTAACCACAAATCCCATTTACTACACTTCCTAGACGAAACGCCCCTGCAGGTGGTTGTGATGGCGGTCGAGGAAACCGCTCATCTGGAAGCCGTCCCACCTGCACGCATTTGGGCATGCGTCGCCCAGTTGGCCAGTCAACTCGGAAGTGTGCGTAGCGATCTCTGGCTGTAGCCGTAGCTGCGGCGGCTCGTGTTCTAAAACGGGCATGCTCATACTTGGTGAGGGTGGTTGAAAACACGAAGACTCGGTCTATATGCGATTTCTGACGGCATCATCAAGATCTACAACTTGGCCACAGAATCCCACCCACGTGGGTTAATCCGGCGTCAGAGCGAACAATCTCAGAAATCCAAGGGTGTTTGGCTACCTTTCAGATCCCGCCGGTCTAAAGCTCGCTCTATAGCCCAAACAGTCAGCGGCAAACGACTCAGAGACGATAGCTTCGCCTTCAATTCCGGTATCTCCTGATAGAGGTGCCAGAGCATTAATTTTTTTGTCCCCAGCGACAAAGATAATGCCAACGCGACTCGCTCGACCGCAGCGCTCAAATCCACGTCTCGCATGTCCCATCGCACTGATGTAGAGTCTTTGGAGGTTCGAGTCACATGCGCTGGCGACTGTGCCACAAGCCACGTCCGGTCATTCCGATAGAGCCAAGCGTACGTAGCAGGATGCATACGCCGTAGAAGCTTGATGCCGAGGTGCGCGTGCGAGCTCGTCAGCCCTTCCCACAAGGCACGGGCATTATTCAAGGCATGCTGGAAACGTACTTCTTTCCATGCCGAGTGGAGGCCAATCTCAGTACGAAGCACGTGCGTGACGGTTTCGACGGATATCGAAAATTCTATTGCTACGGCGGCCTTTTCGGCGCCTCCGCGTAACCGGGTGATCAAGGATTCTCGAATCTCGTGTTTGAGCTTTTTCGGCCGACGTGAAACCTGGATACCCATTTGTGCGGCCCATGCCATCGCAGTCGCAGTATCGATACCGAGCTCAGCAGCGGCAGCACGGACGGAACTGCCATGGTCTTCGATAAGTGCGGCCAAATCTTCCTTTTTGTCGCCATGTAGAAGAGCCAGGTGCGGCTCAAATTCGTCATGTTTTCCTTGGGAAGCGTGAACCTGCCACTTCGATACGACCTGAGCGTAGCGCTCAAGGAAACGCTCACAATCTCCAACTAACCAATCGATCATCACGATGTGGCGCAGGGGATGTGTTCCAGTTCTCGGGGTTCTTAAATGACGCGAAAGCTGATGATAGGCCTCATCAACTGTCGCTGGCAGCGCAGCAAACTCTGGTAATTGACGTAGTGGCCGGACATGAGCCTCAAACTGACTGGCAATCTCTCGAAGTCGAAACCCGCCCTTGGCGGTCAGCAAATTTCTCCCATCGAGTTCTGCTCGATAGAGTCTATGCAACTGTGCCACATCGAGGCGACCCAACGTTTCGTCTCGAAGCAGATCCACCGTTAGCTTGGATATTCGAAACAAAGTGCCGGTCGGTGCTATATCAGCGCCCAACCCGCTACCAAAAGTCCGAAAATGAGCTACATCTGGCAGATGCCAAAGAAACCGCTCAACGCCATTAGCCTTCAGATTTGACTCATTAAGAAGGCGCCCATGTACAGGGCATACCCATACACCTGGATATTGATGTTCCAGATGCCAGTAGGCCCAACCAACTGCGTGTCGGTCGATCTCCATGCAGTCGACGCAAGCCTTGAGTGGGTGATTCGCACGAAATCGGCTAGTCAAAATTCCCATCTGAAATTTCAAGTTCGCCACTGATACGCTGCGTAGCACGACGACCACTCGGTCTTCATCGCTCTGATCAATAAATTTGCGATAGTAGCGCAGCAAAGTTCGATCAGAACAGACATACCCAGCGGTGCCAAATTGCCCATTGGTACGAGCCACGAACTCATCGATACAACTCGGCAGATCATGCTGCGCACCACCGCGCCTGTGACCGAACAACATGGTGTTTGTGTCGCTTCCCAGCCGACGTCCCCAGAAGTAATGGTGTCGGCTACAAAGGCTAAATAGTGTCTCGTCGGGAAGCCAGGTTAGCGTCCCGGTTCCCTCGAACAGACTGGCGGTGTCGGTCATTAGACTCTTTCTATCTGAGCGTCAAGATAAGAACGTCGATGAAAAAATTCCTGAGCCATGCGTTGAGCTTGCGACATCTTGCTGGACAAGAATCGTCTATTTAATTCCGCCGGCATTTGGCGACTCCCTACGACGATACATCATGAAGCCCGTGCAGTGATCTATTTTATTTTGCCGAGCTCAGGCAACTTTTCTTGAATGAAGCATGAGTAGGGAAACATCAGATTGAACGTTGCTTATGAGCTATGATGTTGGCGCCGATTGAATATTGATCCACCCTGCCGACTTTGACTGCCCCATGCACGCTCGGCCGGGTTCTGCGCCAAGCCTTCGTTTACAAACATTCGGGTGGGGCAGAAATTTCTGGCAGCTTGGGGTAATTCGACGTCGGTATCAACAGCTACCGGTCAAAAAACTGGCAAGCCGTCTCGGGATGCGCGTCCATTTCGCACTGACTGCTCGGTCAAGACGGCCGGCGGTATCAGTACATTTCCATGTTGGACAATGTACGGTGACCTAGCGAAGGATTGGATCGTCCATTTTTTGCTGCGCCGAGGATAGTGATGTGATTAAGCTCATACACACCGTTGGTGCCGTAGGTGCCATTGGTTCTGTAGGTGTCAGTATTACGATGGGATGTATATAGGAAACTTCACCACATCCGAACACGGGACATCTGAAGATGAAGACTGAGGATTAGATGACTATCACCACAAGCCTCCAGGCGCCCGATTGGATCAATAGCGGAGCTGTTATCACTGGTGGATTAGACCTACTCGGTCTTCGTCTACCGGTTCAGTTCATCGGTGGTACTTTGCTGGACGGCGTCACCACGGTGACGCCGTCGATCCGATATCTCTCATTTCGAGCATGGCTCATCCATTGCTACGGACAGAGCGGTAAGGCTGACCAATGGCAAGCCTTCACGGATTTCGCCGCCCGAATCGAGTCTGCATTGGTGCTCGGGAATCTGACCCAAGATCGTTCGATAAGTGGCCTCATCGGGGCAGATCAGGCACAGGCGCGCCTCGACGAAAATACACCGCAAGTGCAAGTCTCTGCTCTCGTAAAATCGCCGGCGTCCACGATCTACGCGGGTCCCTCTGATCAACTCGGACTGAGCAGTAGGCGGGAAAACCTGGTACCAGCTTTGGTCGATACACGGGGCCTCCCCCTAGCCCTTACGGTGCATCAGCGGCTGGCGCGTGTTCCGCTGATCGAACGCTTAATGGCCGAGCCGAACCTGACGCAGGTATCGATCGACGACGTACGTGAATTGGGAGCCGTCACGCGCATCGATCAAATTCCTGATGACGAGCGCGAGCTACTGCTGGCGGCCATCGTTCCCGCTCGACCTCTGGCCAAGGAGCGTGCTCGTATCAGCACCTACGCAGCGCTGCTGTCGCTTGCCTCCAAACTAAAGGCGCGCCCCACCGAAAGCGACCTGTTCGATACCGCTTGTTCGATGAATCGTTTTGGCGAACCCCTGCTCGATCAAGTGGCCGATGGCTGGACTTCTTATTGTGTGCGGGACGCCATCGCTGTTACACAGGAGGCAGTACTCGCGGCAGTGATGGACGAGATCATGGCAAGTCCTGAAGGTGGCTCGGGCGGCGTGACGCGCGATGTGATCGTCGGGGGGCTGATGGAGCGTAGTGACGAGCACGATTTGGTCTTGCGTGATCTGGGTTTGCTGGGCGCCGTCGAATCAGTCGCGTCGCTGTCATTCCGCGAGATTTATCGACGCATCGAGGATCGCCTGTCCGCTGATAGCGTGACCATCAATGGCATCAACCGCTGGAGTGAAAACCTAATTGAGCCGCTGCTGTGCAAGCGCGCCTTGACTTCAGGCGCTGGCGCATTGACCCTTGCCGTCGTTGCCTGGATTCTGGCAGTCATTCGAGTTGGCCCGACTGTGCGCGAGAGTGATAAAGAGTCCGGCAGCCTCTCTTACCAGGGCTGGCGGCGGATGGGCCTGCGTGATGTTATCTTACCCGAACTAGAGCGTTTCCAACGTGAGGATCGGCCAATCCGGGAGGTCGCTGCCGAACTCGCCTACCGAACGGTGCAGCAGCACTTACAGATCACATGGTCGCGGTTGCAAGTCGATATCAGCCGGGACGGCGCTCTGCTTACAGCCGAGGGGGCCCATTGGTATTCCCGGCGGAAGGGCTTCACCGCTGGGCGCACGGCATCACGCATTCAGCAAGCCTTGGGCTGGCTCGGACAGCTGAAGTTGATCGATGCTGACGGCATTACTACAGATGGTGACGTGGTCCTCAAACGGGCCTTTAAGGTGTTGTCCGAGGGAGTACGGATATGAACCCACGTCTTTTTTGCCGCGAGCAGTCGTTTCACAAGACCTTGTTGCTGACCTATTCGTTCGATCCCATATTCTTCGAACAAGTGGTGTTACCTGATCTTTGGGCCGGGCGGTCGAGCGACATCCTAGTGCTCGCGGACCGAACTCAAATCGCCGTTTCAATGGAGTTGGCGGCTGGGCAACTCTGGCACCTTGGTAGGAACTACCTGCTTGCAGGCGCGAACCACTCGGGAGCATTTCACCCGAAGGTGTTCTTGCGGCTTGGACCGAAGGATGGGCTGGTGATGCTGGGTAGCGGCAATGTCACTAGTTCGGGTTGGGGGGGCAACCAGGAATTAGGCTCTACCTGGATAGTGGGACCTGGTCACGCCGATAAGGGTGGCTGGTTGCATTCTTTCCTCGACAGTGTACTGTCCTGGAGCAGTAATGGGCTTGAGCAAGACGCTGTACGTCGCATGAAGGACATACCATGGCTTAGCCTGACACCAGCAACTTCGGAATCGGATAGTGCCGTGTTGTACTGTCGGCAGGGCCTTTCCTTGGCCTCAGCGCTCGCGCAACGGTGGGCCGGTCGGCAGTTTGACGAAGTGAAAATCCTCACTGGATCGACAGATGAATCTGGTGCGTTCTTACGCTGGGCACATTCGACCTTCGGTGTGAAGCGGGCGACGGTGGTGCTTACACCAGCGAACGCCAGTTTTGCGCCCGACCAACTGGAGGATCTTCCACTTGAGTTGCGCATTATTCCTGCGACAGCAGATCGATCCATGCATGCGAAGTTCTACTGGTTCGACGGGCCTGGTGGACCGGCTGCTGTCATGGGCTCTGCCAACTGTTCTGCTGCAGCCTGGCTACAGGCCCCCGACAATGGCGGCAACATCGAGGCCCTGGTCGCATACGACCAACCCAATTTCAATGACTTTGAAAGCGTGCTCAGTGTCTTCGCCGCACCAGCACATGATCCGGTGGATGTGCTCTTGCCAAAGTCGGTCAATATGATCAAGCCAGATGCCATTGAACTGGTGTTCCGACTAAAGACATTGTTGTTGGATCGTGAATTCCGGCTTTTGCATGCGGTAATCTCCCCGGCCCCCGAGTCGGACATGATTGTTGAACTCCTCCTCGGTGACCTTCGTCTTCCTATGGAGCGTTTGCAGGGAGCAGTAGGGTCTTGGGGGTGTGAACTTCCAGAGACTATTGCGACGGCAACGATATTTGCTTTTGTGAAAATTTCTCGTGGAACTGAGCAATGGAGAACACTGTCCTTGTGGGTGAATGACGTTGCCGCCCTGGAGCATGCGAGCCACTCGGCTCGGCTGCTTGAGCCATTCAAAGGGCTGGAGCGAAGCGCGACCTCCTCAGAGCAGCGTCAGATGCTCGACGATCTGCAAGAAGTTGCGCTCGCTCTATTCAATGATGCCGCAGCTTTCCCTGACCCCGGATTTGGATATGGGCGCATCGACAAGTCCAAGGATGACACTCCCGCTACGCCCGTCAATCCGGCAGACCTGATCGTACACATGAAGGCGTCCCACGACGGCTTGCCAAATCTCGGTAAGGCTGGTGCAGGCTCGTTGTCGCTTACTGGCATTATTCGTCTGCTATTCGATTCCGATGAGCGCAACATTGTGGATTCACCGGCATTTCAAGACGAGGAAACCTACGAGGAGCCACAGCACGACAACGACAAAGGCGCTTCCAAGAAAAATTTTGAGAGGTTGGTGGACAAGTCTCAATCTGCACAAATTGAAGATCGCCTCCGGGAACGGTTGGCAGCACAGATCACCACTTTCTTGACCGAGATGTCATCGCCGCAATTTGCAGAGCGATGCTCTGCGACGCAAATGGTTCAGGCGGTATCGTTCCCGCTTGCTGTGGCCCTGCGAGGTCAACGTAGGGGCTGGGTAAGCCAGGAAGTCGCAGAGAAGTGGGCTCTGAAGGTGTTTAACATACTCTTCCGTGGGAAGAGGGCTGGATCAGGCGGACTATTGCGTGCCGTCGAACTGCGTTACTCGAACGATCGGCGGTTGACGTTCGATAATGTGGTAGGTGATGGCACGCTGTGGATGGTGCTCGTTGCAACCTTGGGCAACGCGAACTGGCAAGGGATTGGCGCCAGTATCGACAAGGCGGTTGCGTTAAGGGAGGTATTCAGCGCACCGCAACTGCTGGCTTCTGCGCAGCAAAGCCGGGTCGTAGATCTTCTCGGGAAGATCTGCATCGATGAAGCCCGGTCATACGTTACCGAGATAGCGCCCGTTGTAACGCGATTGCTTACCGAGATCGACATCGTCCTCGTCCCGGTGTGGGAAGCATGCCTGCGCGATCAGGTGGCTCGATCGATCGGCCATAAAACTGGTGATTTCCTATGGCGTGAAAACATTGGTTGGGCGGTCTGCTTGATTGCCTCGGACGCGAAGCTGGGGCAACCGATCAGAGTACGTCTCCGGGGCATCGAGAAAGATGTGATGGGTGGTTTCTATGTTAACGTTTCCGAGCTCTGCCAACGGAATTCCGCTCTCAGAAATCTGATTGAGGAACTGCTACAGGCTATGATGGCCAAAATCATCAGCGTCAAATCATTGCGAATGGCGTAAATCACGATTGGCGTGACTGCACCGCGGTTCATCATTGCTGGAAGTCCTTTCTCTGTAGTCATAAAAAAAGCCCAAGACCTTGTGAGGACTTGGGCTTTGGCTGGATTCAACCATCAAAATGATATATACCGGAAGGCACGGTCGATTCATGAATCGATGTTAGTCGGGATGTTGCTCTCGCGCCCTGACAAGGGTACTACTTACGGCGTTTGCCAGACCTGCTGTGCGACTGCAACGTAAGCGTCGGCACGATGCACAATATTATCCTTCGAGAAATCTGAGATGGCGGCAAGACCTATGTTCAAATTTGCTTGAATGTACGCTGTCACGTTTGGATTGTTTTGATACAAAGCATCACACAAGGTCTGTGCAAGGACATTTTCTGTGGCATAGGCGGCCAATTTATCGCGATATGCTTTGTCTTGCAGCGAGCGATTTCTTGATCGAGGCAAGAGCACCAGCGCGCCAAACAAGTTCCGAGACCCGTCGTAGTCTTTTGCATCCGAAAAACCATGTATGGCCGGCAAGGCTGCTGTGTCGAATGGTTCCTTCAAGAGATGTTCGATATCGAACGTTTTCATGCCTCGGTCGCGTTGCCAATATGTTGTGAAGCCAACGCGGTTCGTAAGCGAGAAAGCATCCTCAAGATGGCATGCGATCCTTGCCAGCAAGTACAGGATGTCTGATCGATCTGCCCTTGCATATTTCAGCTTGGCGAGATCCGGCAGGAGAGATATGTACTTTGGCCACTCTGCCTGCACGTAGGCCAACAGCGCAGCGTAATCCTTATCGCGGATATCACGAGCTAAGACAAACGATAGTTCCTTCAAGTTGTCGTAGTTGTTTTCCTTGCCTTCGATCGTGCGGGTCGTGAGAATGACATCAATGAGTCTTGCAACAAGCGCGATTTTCTTCTGCCAATCTGTTGTGTTATCGGAAACCTTTACGACCGCAAGGAGGACCATGGATTGGAAACTATACTTTCGAGCGGCATTAAAATAGATACATTCGAATCCTGGTTTGAGCTCCATCTCTGCATTCTTGATAAATGCATAGATATCAGCAAATTTTGGAATGTCATCTCTAGCAAAACGGACGTAATCATCTCCAGTTGATATCGCCATTCGAGTAGTATTTGATTCAAACCAGCGATGGTAAGCCTCGCCGATGATGTCAAAGTCTCCAGCTGCATCACCCTTGGATTTTCCGCGCATTGTGTCTGCCCATTTTGCTCGGAACAGATTGCGGAAGAAAAGCGAATCTTCCTCTGGGTCTAGTGCGCGAAGTTGATTGATCGTTCGCACCCAAGCGGTGTGGCAAGATTGGGCATCTGCGGCGACTGGTATTTTGGATAGAATTTGACCTTTTAGCAGGTCAATCGGGCCCAGGCGCAGGCCACGATCATTCATAGTGACGAACACTCGATGTGCTTCCGACTCACTCGCGACCGAAATGTCGATTAACAGTACACGCTCTACGACGTAGTCTATGAAGTACGCGATGGCAGTGCGTACTTTCTGATCAAGGAGGCCTTCAGTTGTTCGGAGTGCATCGAGCAATTTCCTATCCCCATCGTTCAGGTCTGGGACCTCCTCTGCATCGCGCATTGCATCATCGACCGGTTTTGAGTTATCTAAATAGCAATCGAAAATGGATTTCCGCGTCGCCGAGAACTCAATTGAATAGTCCATGGCCCCAAAGCTTACACTTCCGAGGAGTGTGGAGAGATCTAAAGCATTTTGTACTTGGTTGTCGCGGCGGTAGCGTTCAAGGTACGCAAGCAGCAGGAATGTCGATGTAAGGCGCTGTTGGCCGTCGATTAGCGGTTTCTTGCCATCCTTTTCAGCCGAAGTAATGATCGATCCCAAGAAGTATGACGAGTAACCAGATACCTCTTTTCTGGCGTGCGTTGGCTCGTAATTCAGTAGGAAGGCATTTTGGATGTCATTCAACATCTCGGCCATATGCCGTGACTCCCACTTATATTCGCGTTGGAAATACGGCAATGAATAGTGACTTTGGAAGCAAAGCTTCAGACTCTGGGTCTGCGGATTAATGTAGGCCATTGATCAAGGTAAGTGTTTCGCAAGTTAGGGGAAAAGCAGGCTTTTCGCTGAAGCCGAAATAGCGATACTGGTACATGTGAAAACAATAATTTCCTCAGCTTACCGCTCGAAGACTATACATGTCCACTGGTGACAGCTTTGAATGAGCGCAAAGGTTTCTCGGCTTTGTAAAGAGGGGTGTACAGTGACTTCGCAAGAGGGAGGGATGTGGTTCCGGAAATAGACCGGACGTGAGGACTTTCTGTCCTGAAAACAAAAACGCCAACCTGCATGGGTTGGCGTTCTGTTTGACACTGTTCTTGGTGGCTCGGGGCGGAATCGGACCACCAACACAAGGATTTTCAATCCTTATGTCATCTATGAGTAAATTAGAACTTGGCTCCAAAACTAAGTACGTCAATGTTCGATCAAGTCTCCCGCCCTCCTACTCAATTTACGACTTTAATGGCTAATTTACGACTTTAATGAACCATTTACGACTTTATTGAGCAGGAATACTGGTGTCCTCCCATGTGACGTTTACTCCACCGTCACCGACTTGGCCAGATTCCTCGGCTTGTCCACATCCGTGCCGCGCGCCAGTGCCGTGTGGTAGGCCAGCAATTGCAGCGCGACCACATGCAGGATCGGCGACAGGTCGCCGTAGTGCTCGGGCAGGCGGATGACGTGCAAGCCTTCGCCGGAGCTGATGCGCGAGTCGACGTCGGCAAAGACGTACAGCTGGCCGCCACGGGCGCGTACTTCCTGCATGTTCGATTTCAGCTTCTCGATCAGGGCGTCGTTCGGCGCGATGGTGACGACCGGCATTTCATTCGTCACCAGAGCCAGCGGGCCGTGCTTCAGCTCGCCGGCCGGATACGCTTCGGCGTGGATATACGAGATCTCCTTCAGCTTTAACGCGCCTTCCAGGGCGATCGGGTAGTGCATGCCGCGGCCCAGGAAGAGGGCGTTTTCCTTGCGTGCGAATTCCTCGGACCAGGCGATGATTTGCGGTTCCAGCGCCAGCACGGACGCGATGGCGACGGGCAGGTGGCGCATGGCTTTCAGGTGCGCCGCTTCCTGTTCTTCGCTCAAGCGGCCATTGACTTGCGCCAGGCACAGGGTCAGCAGGAACAGGCCCGCCAGCTGCGTGGTGAAGGCTTTGGTGGACGCCACGCCCACTTCCACGCCGGCGCGCGTGATGTAGGCCAGCGCGCATTCGCGCACCATGGCGCTGGTGGCCACGTTACAGATGGTCAAGGTGTGATGCATGCCCAGGCTGCGCGCATGTTTCAGGGCGGCCAGGGTGTCGGCCGTCTCGCCGCTTTGCGAAATCGTCACCACCAGCGTGTTCGGGTGCGGCACGCTGTCGCGGTAGCGGTATTCGCTGGCCACTTCCACGCTGACGGGCACTTTCGCAATCGCTTCGATCCAATATTTCGCCGTCATGCCCGCATACGAGCTGGTGCCGCAGGCGAGGATCAGCACGCGGTCGATCTGCTTGAAGATGGCATAGGCCTTGTCGCCGAACAGTTCCGGCATGATGGCCGTCACACCTTCGAGCGTGTCGCCGATGGCGCGCGGCTGTTCAAAGATTTCCTTCTGCATGTAGTGGCGGTACGGACCCAGCTCGGCCGCGCCTGTGTGCGCATGCACGGTTTTCACTTCGCGCTCGACAGGCTTGCCATCGACATCGACGATCCAGCAGCGCGACAGTTGCAGGTCGACCACGTCGCCTTCTTCCAGATAGATGATCTGGTCCGTCGTGCCGGCCAGCGCCATGGCGTCGGAGGCGACAAAGTTTTCACCATTGCCCAGGCCGACGATCAGGGGCGAGCCCTGGCGCGCGGCCACCACGCGGTGCGGCTCGTCGCGGCAGAAGACGGCGATCGCATACGCGCCGTCGAGACGTTTCACGGCCTGCTGCACGGTCTCGAACAGGTCGCCGTTATACATGTGCTCGACCAGGTGGGCGATCACTTCCGTATCCGTCTGGCTCTGGAAGACGTAGCCGAGGGCCGTCAGTTCCGCGCGCAGTTCGTCATGGTTTTCGATGATGCCGTTATGCACCAGCGCCACGCGGGCGTTCTCCTCCGTTGGGGAAAAATGCGGATGGGCATTGAAGGAGACAGGGGCGCCATGCGTGGCCCAGCGCGTGTGGGCGATGCCCGTAAAACCGCTCAAGCCTTCTTCGGCGATCTGCTTTTCCAGCTCGGCCACGCGCGAGGTGGAGCGCGAACGCTGCAAACGGCCGTCGGCGTGCAGGGCGATACCGCAGGAATCGTAGCCACGGTATTCCAGGCGCTTCAAGCCTTCGAGCAGGATGGGAGTGATATTACGTTGCGCTACCGCGCCGACGATGCCGCACATGGAAACCTCTGTCTAAAAATTCATCAATGCACGCATGCTAATGCAGAGTGCATGAAATATGCTTTCTAAATCCGTATATTTTTGACTGAATATTTCACGACTATTTTACGATGAAATATTATTTCATTTAAACTCGATATATTTCTCAATTCATCAAAATCATGAGCGAACACAACATTACCCTAGACGAGATTGATCGTCGCATCCTGAACGCCTTGCAAATTGATGCATCGCAAACCAACAGTGAACTGGCGCGCTCGGTGCATGTCTCGGCGCCCACGTGTTTGCGACGCGTCAAACATTTACGGGAAAGCGGCGTCATCGAGCGACAAGTGGCCATCGTCGCGCCGCAGCTGGTGGGTGCGCGCCTGACGGCCATCGTGGAAATCACGCTCGACGTGCAAGCGGCGGAACGCATGGCGGAATTCGAAGAGTTGGTGGCGCAGGAAGCGGCGGTGCTGCAATGCTACCGCGTCTCGCCCGGGCCCGACTTCGTGCTGATGGTGCAGGTGGCCGACATGCCCGCGTATCACGCGCTGGCGCACCGCCTGTTTGCCGCGCATGCGAATGTGCGCAACGTGAAAAGCTATTTTTCCACGTTTCGCAGCAAGTTCGAGACGCGCATCGCTGTCTGATTTTCCATGTGCCGATTATCCACCGCTTGCCCACATGCTTATACGCGTCTTGCGCACCGCTTATACGGCACTTTTGCACAGGCTTATACACAAGCAGGCCAGGCTCTATGAGCGATGGCGGGACGATTTTTCTCCAGCCATCGTCAGACTGGACGGGGCCGTGCCCCGGCAAGCGTGCTGCCACTCTTTCATACCCACGAGCCAGGCATTGCCACGGTGACTTTTGCACCGCTTTCACACAGCTTGCCAACAGGCTTTTGCACCACTTGTCGACAGGCTTATCCACAGCCGCACGCGGAGGGAACAAGAGGAAATTCTCGCCCAGCGACTGGACGATCTGCTGGCGGCTGACGATGCGCTCCGGTTCGGCCATCAGGACGTGCAGCACCGTCACATCCTGTTGTGACAGCGCAATGGCGTCGCCTCCGGGCGGCAGCAGGCGGCGCGGCCCCAGTTCCAGCACTCAGGCCGTGACGGGCGCTGCGATGGCAGCAGCGGCCGGTTCACCCAGGCGCCGCGCCAGCGCGCTCAGGGTGGCCGCCAGTTCATCCAGGTCGGCGCTCTTGGGCAGGTAATAGCAAGCCGCAGGGGCGTCATGCCCCGCATGGTAAGCTCCTGCGCCATGAAAATCCTGTTCGCCATTGTTCTGTTCTTCGCCACCCTGCAAGCGCTGGCCGGCGTGGCCGCGCCCGTATCGGCGCCACTGCTGCTGCCAGCCAGCGGGCAGCCCGTGTCGGCCAGCGGCCACATGCAGATGCTGCGCGATACTTCCGGCCAGCTGGGTCCGGAAGCCGCGCTGAGCGCACCCGGCTGGCGCACCCTGCCTGGCGCCGTCAGTGCCGGCTACACGCAGGATGCCATCTGGCTGCGCCTGGAGGTGACGCGCGCGGCGCAGTCGCCCGATGAATGGGTATTGCGTTTTAGCAACGCCGTACTCGATGACGTGCGCCTGTATCGCCAGGATCAGGCCGGACACTGGCTGCGGCAAGAGGCGGGCGCCGATGTGATCCGCGACGCCTGGCCCATCGATGCGCGCCAGGTGGTGTTTCCCGTGCAGCTGCAAGCGGATCAGCCACAGCGCTGGCTGGTGCGCCTGCACACCAAGAAAGCCATGTCGACGGAGCTGACGTTATTGCCCAGCGCCAGCTTCGACGCTTCCTCGCGCCGCGAATACCTGTATTACGGCTTGCAGTTTGGCAGTTATTTGCTGCTGATCCTGTTCCATATCTTTTTCTGGCGCATGACACGCGAAGCCCACAGCGGCTGGTACCTGCTGTATGTGTTGACGAATGCCACCACGGAAGCGCTGACGATCGCCATTCCCCAGCAAATCTTCGCCATGCCGAACGGCTTGTCCGACCCCATGCTGGGCGTATCGATGGCCATGTCGATTGCCGTCGGCGCGCGTTTTTCCACCTTGCAACTG
This sequence comes from Janthinobacterium sp. SUN073, assembly GCF_030397665.1. Taxonomy (GTDB): domain Bacteria; phylum Pseudomonadota; class Gammaproteobacteria; order Burkholderiales; family Burkholderiaceae_D; genus Janthinobacterium. The sequence goes on from NZ_JAPUBT010000007.1 coordinate 21,833, forward strand.
GAGCTGCCCGCCCTGTATCCCCGTTTCAGCCGTGCCGTGGTGGGCATCACGGCCGCCGCCGCCCTGTTCGGGGCGCTGCTGGTGCTGCGCGGCGACTATGCTGCAGGCGTGCTGGTGGTGCAAATGACGGCCTTGCCGCTGATCGTGCTGTTCATCGGCCTGGCCAGCTGGCTGGCGCTGCGCGGCCATCGCCCGGCGCATGCCTTTCTGTTCATTTTCGGCATCTTCTACGCCGGTGTCATCATCAGCTTCCTGCGCAACATGGCCGTGGTGCCGCCGAATTTCTGGACCAACCATGCGGCCACCCTGGGCGCCTTTGTCCACATGATGCTGATGAGCCTGCGCCTCAACCGCCGCTACGCGGAATTGCGCCGCGCCAAGGACAGGGCACAGGCCGACGCCGTGCGTGCCGTGCGCGCACTCAATGAACGCCTGGAAGAGCAGGTGGCGCGACGCACGCTGGCGCTGCAACAGGAAATCGGCCGGCGCGCCGCACTCGAAGGCGAATTGCGTGCCGCCCTGGAAGTGGAAACCCGCACGCGCGAAGAACAGCAGGATTTCGTTGCCATGGTGTCGCATGAATTTCACACGCCGCTGGCCATCATCAACACCACGGCCCAGCAAATTGCCCGCAACACGGAGGCGCCACGGGAAAAAACCTTGCAGCGCTGCCAGAATTTGCGCGAAGCGAGCGGCCGCATGACGGCGCTGGTGGATGAATACCTGAGCGCCGACCGCATGGAAACGAGCGCGGCGACGTTCCGTCCCCAGCCATGCGACTTGCGCGCCCTGCTGCGCGCCGTGCTGGCCGAATGGCCCGATGGCCGCATCGATGCCAGCGTGCAGGCGCTGCCCGACAGCGTCGTGGCCGATGCCAGCCTGCTGCGCGTGGCCCTGCGCAACCTGCTCAGCAATGCTGACCGGCATGCGCCGCAGACCCAGGCGATTCGCGTGCAAGCCACCACGCTCGGGGACGGCCGCGTGCAAATCGTCGTCAGCAATGCGGGCGAGCCCCTGCCTGCCGATGAAATCCCGCGCCTGTTCCAGAAATACTTCCGCGGCCGCATCGCCCAGCACAAGCCTGGCGCAGGCTTGGGCCTGTACCTGGTTCAGCGCATCGCCGAATTGCACGGCGGCCAGGTCACCCTCGACAGTGCCGGCAACAACGGCACCATCAGCTTCGCCCTGCGCCTGCCCGCCTGATGGCTCCGCATTCCCGACTGCATCAGTCGGGAATCGCTCAGGTTTTGCCCAACCTCACATTCTTCCCTTCTGCTACGCCTGCAACACCTGGACCAGCGCAACGCCGTGTATCCCGATGCCGGGCCAGGCCTGCCCTGATCAATGGCAGTACTTGCACACATGCTATCCACCGCCTATTCACGCGCTTTTCCACAGGCTTACCCACAACAACAATAGACAAGCCGGTGGCAAAAAGACAGTTATCCCCACTTGTACCCAGACTATCCAGCGCTTATCCGCAGGCTTACGCACAGACTTATCCACAATACGGGGATAAATGCCGCTGCGGTGCTTGCGGCGAGCGGCAATCGAAGAAAAAGGCAGCGACAGGCGCATGCCAGGCGGTAGGAAGCAACTTGCCAACAGCTTATGCACGGGCTTGCACACAGACTTATCCGCCACTTGTGCAGCCGCTTACCCACATAGTTATCCACAAATAAAAAAGGCAGGCCGCGCGGCCTGCCTGTGTGCAAAATGGAACGTGGCGCTTACTTCTTGATTTTCACGGGGCGCGTCCAGCCGTCGATGGTCACTTGCCGCGCGCGCGAGACCGTCAGCTTGCCGGCCGGCGCATCTTTCGACAAGGTCGTGCCGGCGCCAAGGGTGGCGCCCTTGCCGACGGTGACGGGCGCGATCAGCTGGCTGTCGCTGCCGATAAAGGCGTCGTCTTCAATCACCGTGCGGAACTTGTTCACGCCATCGTAGTTGCAGGTGATCGTGCCGGCGCCGATGTTGACCTTCGAGCCGATGGTGGCGTCGCCGATGTAGGCCAGGTGGTTGGCCTTGCTGTGCGCGGCGATCTGGCTGTTTTTCACTTCGACGAAGTTACCGATATGCACGTCTTCCGCCAGGACCGTGCCGGGGCGCAGCCGCGCGTAGGGGCCGATGATGGAGGCGGCACCGACGACGGCGTCCTCGATATGGCAAAACGGCTTGATGTGCGCGCCAGCGGCCACCGTGGCGTTGATGATGACGTTGTTGGCGCCCACGCGCACGCCGTCGCCCAGTTCGACGCTGCCTTCGAACACGCAGCCGACGTCGATGGTGACATCGCGGCCGCAAATGAGTTCGCCGCGCACGTCGATGCGGGCCGGGTCCAGCAGGGTCACGCCCCGTTCCAGCAGCGCTTGCGCGATATTGTTCTGGTGGATGCGTTCCAGCTGCGCCAGTTGCACCTTGCTGTTGACGCCCGCCACTTCCCACACGGCAGCCGGGTGGGCCGAGGTGACGGCCACGCCATCGGCGACGGCCTGGGCGACGATATCGGTCAGATAGTATTCCCCCTGCGCATTGTCATTCGACAAGGCCGACAACCATTGTTTGAGCTGCACGGTGGGCGCGACCATGATGCCGCTGTTGATTTCGCGGATGGCGCGCTCTTCTGGCGTGGCATCCTTTTCCTCGACGATGCGCACGATGGCGCCATTGTCGCGCACGATGCGGCCCAGGCCGAAGGGATCGTCCTGTTCCACGGTCAAGATGGCCAGCTTGTCGTTGCCGGCCGCCTGCACCAGTTGCTGCAGGGAAGCGGCGCTGGTCAGCGGCACGTCGCCGTACAGGATCAGGGTCGGCACGCTGTCATCGAGCAAGGACACCGCTTGCTGCACCGCATGGCCGGTGCCCAGCTGCTGCGTTTGCTCGGCGGCGTCGATCGTCAGGGCATGGCTGCTCTTGTAGCCGTCGAGCAACTTCAGCACGGCGGCGCCCCCATGCCCGTAAATCACGCATAATCGGGACGGCGCCAGGCCGCGCGCCGTGTCGATGACGTGCGACAACAGCGGCTTGCCAGCCAGCGGGTGCAATACCTTGGGCAGTGCCGACTGCATGCGTTTGCCCATACCGGCAGCGAGAATGACAACGTTCATAGACCGTCTTTTATAAGTTAAGAATATGAAAAAGTTTAACATGCAGGCCCCCACTTCCACGCCCTTTGGGCGTTTTACATATGCCGTGCTGGCCCTCATGCTCGTCGTCATGGCCGGCTGCAGCGGCTTGCGCCTGGCCTACAACAACGGCGATACCGTGCTGTACTGGTGGCTGAATGCGTATGTCGATCTGGACCGCGACCAGAAGGGCTGGGTGCGCGACGACATCGACAAGCTGTTCGACTGGCACCGCAAGACGCAATTGAAGGATTACGTGGACATCCTGCGCACGGGCCAGAAGCAGCTGCAAGGCAATATCACGCAGGCGGACCTGATGGCCGACTACGGCGAGGTCAAGCAGCGCACCCAGGCGCTGCTGCTGAAGGCGGCGCCCGAACTGGCCGACCTGGCGCGCTCGCTCAAGCCCGAGCAAATCGCCCAGATGGAAAAGAAGTTCAAGTCGAACAATGACGATTACCGCAAGAAATACCTGAGCGGCGACCAGGAGAAGCGCCAGAAACTGCGCTACAAGAAAGCCATGGAGCAATTCGAGCTGTGGTTCGGCAGCTTCAGCAGCGAGCAGGAAGCGATCATCCGCAAGGCGTCCGACGCGCGGCCGCTGAACAATGAGATCTGGCTCGACGAACGCATGCGGCGCCAGCAGAATGTGTTGAACTTGGTCAAGAAAGTCCACCAGGAAAAACTCGGCAAGGAAGCGGCCGCAACCTTGATCACGACGTTGATCAAGGACAGTTTCGAGCGCCTGGAACATTCCGAGCGCAAGGCCTTCTTCGATGCCTACCAAAGCAGCACGGCGCAGATGGTCTTGACGGTGATCAAGATCGCCACGCCGGCGCAAAAAGCCCACGCCGTCAAGCGCATGCAGGGCTGGATCGATGATTTCAATTCCCTGGCCGCGCAACCCAAATAGACAGGCAGCGCCAGCAGGGGAGGTGGGGCCATATGCTATAGTGGCCGCCACCGAATTGAAGAAATCCCCATGCAAAAAAAGATTAAAAAACCCGCCAAAGTCCCCGTCCACCACGCGCCGCCACCGAACCAGGTGCGCATCATCGGCGGCCAGTGGAAGCGTTCCGTGCTGCCTGTTTTGCAGGCACTGGGCCTGCGCCCGACACCGGACCGCGTACGTGAAACCGTATTCAACTGGATCAACCACTTGCGCGACGGCGACTGGGCCAACGCCCAGGTGCTGGACCTGTTCGCCGGCAGCGGCGCACTGGGCTTCGAGGCGGCCAGCCGTGGTGCGGCGTCCGTCACCATGGTCGACACACACACGCCCGTGATCCGCCAGCTGGAAGAAAACAAGGCGAAATTGCGCGCCGAGAATGTGCAACTGCTGCGCGGCGACGCGTTGCTGACGGCGCAAGGCCTGGCATCGCGCGGCCAGCGTTTCGACCTGATCTTCCTCGATCCGCCCTACCAGCAGGATTTCCTGGCCAAAGTGCTGCCCTTGTGCGCCAACCTGCTCAAGGAAGGCGGCATGGTCTATGCGGAATCGGGCTTGCCGCTGGTCTTCGACGAGAGCAGCGAACTGGACAAACCCGAGTGGATGGCGCCGTGGGAAGTCATCCGCGCCGACAAGGCAGGCACCGTTTATTATCATTTGCTAACTTACAACAAAGTGCCGGCAACTGCCTGAATCTGCCTATAAATGAGGCAAAAAGGCTCCCTGGCCCGAGGCGCGGCACCAAATTCAGGCATAATGCGCGTCTATATTGGTGCATCATCAGGGAGCCGCAATGGTTGTAGCCGTTTATCCAGGAACATTCGATCCGCTCACGCGCGGTCATGAAGATTTGGTGCGCCGCGCATCGGGCCTGTTTGACAAGCTGATCGTCGGTGTGGCCGACAGCAAGAACAAGCAACCGTTTTTCTCGCTCGACGAACGCCTGGAAATCGCCAACGAAGTCCTCGGTCATTATCCGAATGTGCAAGTGGAAAGCTTTTCCGGCTTGCTCAAGGATTTCGTGCGCAAGCATGAAGCGCGCGTCATCGTGCGCGGCTTGCGCGCCGTCTCCGACTTCGAATACGAATTCCAGATGGCGGGCATGAACCGCTACCTGCTGCCCGATGTCGAAACCATGTTCCTGACACCGTCCGACCAGTACCAGTTCATTTCGGGCACCATCGTGCGCGAAATCGCGGCGCTGGGCGGCGACGTCTCCAAGTTTGTCTTCCCCTCGGTGAACCGCTGGCTGCAAAACAAGATTGCCGCCAACGCTGCATCATCGCAATAAGTAAGAGTGAAATCATGGCATTACTGATCACCGACGAATGCATCAATTGCGACATTTGCGAGCCCGAGTGCCCGAATGACGCGATCTACATGGGCGCGGAAATCTACGAGATCGATCCCAACAAGTGCACCGAATGCGTGGGTCACTTTGACGAGCCGCAATGCCAGCAAGTGTGCCCCGTCAGTTGCATCCCCTTCAATCCCGCCTGGCGCGAAAGCCCGGAGCAATTGATGGCCAAGTACGAACGCCTGCAGGCGGAACTGCCCGCCAAGCCTTAAGCCTTTCTCCCGCGCCACTTCTGCGTGGCGCCAGCTTCTGCCAACTGTTCTACACTGTGTGCTGACTTATCCACAGCACATGGTTTCCACGGAGGTAGAAGATGCAAATAAGCACATCCCGTTTGGGCCGCTCCCTGGCTTGCGCCTGCCTGTGCGCCGGCCTGGCTCAAGCAGCGCTGGCCGTCGAGGTAGGCGGCGTCAAACTGGACGAGACCGTGCAGCTGGCCAGCCGCGAGCTGAAACTCAACGGCGCCGGCGTGCGCTACAAGGTCATCTTCAAGGTCTACACGATTGCGCTGTACCTGCCGGAAAAGAAAACCCAGCTGGCCGACATCCTGGCCCTGCCCGGGCCGCGCCGTCTGGAAATCGTCATGCTGCGCGACATCACTTCCGACGAACTGGGGCAAGCCTTCATGCAGGGCTTGAAGCGCAGCTCCGACCAGGCCGACCGCACGCGCCTGCTGAGCCAGACGATGCAGTTCGGCGCCATGTTCGCCATGGTGCCCGGCCTGAAAAAAGGCGACATCCTGACCGTGGACTGGCTGCCGGAAGAGGGAACGTTGTGCAAGCTGAACGGCAAGCAGGTGGGCGACATGGTGCCGGACCTGGCCTTTTACAATGCGCTGCTGAAGATCTGGATCGGCGCCCATCCGGCCGACAGCTTGTTGCGCGCGCATTTGCTGGGCGATATGGCCTAAAGCGGCCTGAAGCAAAACGCGGGCGTAAAAAAAGCCGGCGCAGGCCGGCTGGTCATGCTGCAACAAATTAGCGCTCAGGCGCGCGTCGACAGGGCGCGCAATTCAGCGGCATTGCTGGGCGACACGCCATCCATCTTGCCCAAGGTGCGCTGCAAGGCTTGCGCTTCGCGCATCTGCTGGCGCGCCAGGCGCTCTTCGCGGCTCAGCTTGGGACGCACCACCAGCACCATGGCGCGGGCAATGCCCACCAGCAAAGGCTTGAACAGCAGGGCGAACGCGCCCACGGCGACGATCACCAGCACGAGTTGCAGGGCGTTCAGCAGGGAAATCTCCAGCACGGGTGCGGATACTGCGTACAGGGCGGAGGCGAAGGTAGACATACTGTTCCAGTGCATTATAGAATTTGCCAGTACTATAGTGCAGTGCAACATATAAATCTAATTCCATTTCTTGATACCAATTATATGAATCGTGAATGGAAAACGGTAATATTTTTTGACGAGTGAAAATATTCGTGCGCGGCGCGGTTTACACTCTTACGTAATCAATTCAACTTTTATCTTGGGCTTTCCATGAGTTTTCTGACGCTGGATCTGAACTTGCTGCGTGTTTTCGACGCCGTCATGACGGAACAAAACCTGACGCGCGCAGCTGGCCACCTGGCGATGACGCAGCCGGCGGTATCGAACGCCATCAAACGCCTGCGCGAGAGCCTTGGTGACGAATTGCTGATCCGCACGGCATATGGCGTGAAACCCACGCCCCGCGCCGAAGCGCTGTGGCCATCCGTACGCTCAGCCCTGGCCAGCCTGGAAGCGGCTGTCACGCCGGAAACCTTCGACGTGTCGAAGACCCACGCCACTTTCCGCATGGCCATGGCCGATGCAACGGCCGCCTTCTGGCTGCCCTCGCTGATGCGCTCGATCGAACGGGAGGCACCGGGCGTCAACGTGCGCATGATGCCGCTGACCACGCGCGAGCCGCGCCCGATGCTGCTGCGTGGCGATATCGACCTGGCCGTGGGCTTCTTTCCCGGCGTGGCGGCACAATTGTCGAGCGAAACGGGTTCGCCCATCCGCCATGAGCGCCTGTATTCCGGCAAGTATGTGTGCGTGATGCGGCGCGGCCATCCGCTGGCCGACAAGGAATTGACTCTGGATAACTACTGCGCGGCGAACCATTTGTTGGTGAGCTTTTCCGGCCGCGCGCATGGCTTGATCGACGAAGCGCTGTCACAGATCCACCGCGAACGACGCATCTTGCTGACGGTCAACCAGTTCTTCACGGCCGGCAGAGTCGTCGCCAATTCCGACCTGATCACGGTCTTGCCGCGCCATTTGATCGCCTCGACGGGCATGACGGAGTCGCTGCTGTACAAGGATTTGCCATTGACCTTGCCGGCCGTCCACCTGGACATGCTGTGGCACGAACGCGATGCCCGCAGCCCCGCCCACAAATGGCTGCGTAATCATCTGGAAAGCATGAACACGCCCACTTTACGGACGGCCACGGCGGCCGGCGGCGGCGTGGCGCCCAAGCCGCATATTGAATAAACCGTAGCCTGCTAAAAAAAACGCCTGATGATCTCTCATCAGGCGTTTTGCTATGCATGGTTGCTGGAGCGGTAACCGATTCTGAAACCGCCCCAATGCTTGCCATCGACGTGGATGGGCACGGATAAATCGTGCATGACTTCGCCCGTGTCGCGTTTATAGGTTTGCAACAGGAAGGCCTTGGTATTGCTGCCGCAGCGCTTGCCCGTGCGGTCGCTGAAGATGCGCTTGGTGCGGTTATTCACCATATCGGTGGCGTAATCGCCCGTCAGCGGCTGGGAAAACTTCTTGTTGTGCGTTGGAAAGTATCCATTGTTGTCGACGGCGCCCGCATACGCCAGATGGGGTAATGCCGCCAGCACGCCTTCCTGCAGGTCCGGCAACACCTTGTCCGTAAACGCATCGAATTTCGTGTTGTGCTTGGGCGGATTGGTGTTCGGGATGGGCCGGTAGTGGCGATCGAACAGGGCTTCGCGCGTGATGCGCCCCGACGCGATCGCTTGCTCGAACAGTTTGCCCACCTCGCGCGCGGCGCGCTGGGCCGTCTCGCGGATTTCATCGTGCGGCGTGGCCACGCTCGATTCGCCCAAAGCGCCGGCGATCGCCTCGGCCCGCTCTGCCAGGGCCATGGCCGACTGCGTGGCACGCGGCAATTCGACATTCGTCGACAGCATGCTGTCGCGGATTTGCTCGATGGCGTCGGCGATCAGCTGCGTCGTCTCGACGTGTTCGCGCGAGGCGCGGGCGATTTGCCCGATCGCGTCCTCGGACTCGCCCGACGATTCCTCGATATGGCTGAGCGAGGCATGCACGCTTTCCACATTGCGCGCCGCTTCCGTCACGCCCGCCGCCAGCGAACTCATGCCACGCGCAGCTTTTTCCGACTGTTCATTGATTTCGCGCACCATCACGCTGATTTCATCGGAAGCTTCCTTGGTGCGCTGCGCCAATTGCCGCACTTCACCGGCCACCACGGCAAAACCACGCCCATGTTCGCCGGCGCGCGCCGCCTCGATGGCGGCGTTCAGCGCCAGCAAGTTGGTGCGCGCGGAAATATCGGAAATGGCTTCCGTAAAGCCCGTGATGCGTTTGGATTTATCCTGCAAGCTCAGCATGGTGCTGGAGGCGCCTTGCGCTTCCTCGCGGGCCTTATTGATGCGGCGCAGCCCCTGATCGACTTCGGCACGCGCCGCCACGCTTTCCACGCGCACGCCAGCGGCCACCTTGGCGGCCCGTTCCGCATTGGCGGCGATCTTTTCCGTCATCACGGCATTTTGTGCGGAACTGTCGGCGATGTCGCTGGCCGTGCGGACATCGAGTTCCACCTTCTGTTTGACGGAATCGACAAAATACGAGGTTTCCGCCGCGCCGATCATGATGGCGTCGATGGCATTGCCCACCGTGTCGGCGAACTGGTGCAAGCCAGGCTCGCCGCGCGGACGGCTGGCGAACGCCAGCAGCGCCGCGCCGATGGCGGCAGCCACGCAGGCAATCAGATAAGGATGGTCGCCGCCCGACAGCAGCAGCAGATAGGCCAGGCAACAGGCCACGGCCATGGCCAGGATCGTGAATGCAAAGAAACGCACCAGCTGATGCTGCAACTGCTTCATTTGTCCCCCGCTGCGCGAACCCGTCACGTCCCGCGAAAGGGACGTGCTGTAGCCGTATGCGGGTGGGCACGATTGCCCACCTTGCACCCTGAAGTGACCGTCTGCGCGGCGTTTCAGGCGGCTACTGGATAGCAGTGTGTAGTTCTACCCTACAACATTTGTTCCGATAGCTCAATCAGAAAAGTGGGGCGGCTACACCAAGGTCACTTAATTGGCAATTTGGTGGTGTTTTTGACCTCTTCCATGACGGCATAAGTGTGGGTTTCCCGCACACCTTTCTGCAACAGCGTCTTGCCCAGGAATTCGCGGTAGGCGGCCATGTCCTTGACGCGCGCCTTGACCAGGTAGTCGAAACCGCCAGCGACCATATGACATTCCAATACCTCTGGAATGATTTGTACGCTATGCTTGAAGGCGTCGAACACTTCCGGTGTCGTGCGATCGAGCACCACTTCGATGAACACCAGCAGCGAGACGTCGAGCAGCTGTGGGTTCAACTGGGCCGTATAGCCCATGATGTAACCGGATTCGTGCAATTTGCGCACGCGCTCCAGGCAGGCGGCCGGCGACAAGTTCACGCGCGCGGCCAGCTCCACATTGCTGATGCGTCCATCGCTCTGCAATTCCATCAAGATTTTCTTACTGATCTTGTCCAGCATTCCTATCACCCCCCAAATTAATATTATTTGGTTAAATTGTCGCATCAAAAACTATCTATTGATAGCCCCCTGTATTACCAGAATTAATCCATAAGAATCCCCTTTACAATCGAATCATCTTAACGTCCGACTTTCTGTATTTTTTTGCACCAAAAAAGAGCAAGAATTGCGTCAGTTTTCGTCCCCCTTTTCCTTGTAAAGAGCACTTATGCACCCTGCAGGCCCCTCGGCTTTTACCCCGATTCCTTTTGCTGCGTTCCAGGCAGAAATCCTGCCCGAAGCGACACCCCAACGCGCCGCCATCACCACCGCCTATAGGCGCGATGAGGTTTCCGCCGTGCAGTGGCTGTTGCAACAAGTGCGCCCCAGCAGTACCGAAACGACGGCCGAGGGACAAGCGCTGGCACACCGCCTCGTCTCGAACGTGCGCCACAAACGCACACGCGCCTCCGGCGTCGATGCGCTGATGCACGAGTTCTCGCTATCGTCGGAAGAGGGTGTTGCATTGATGTGTCTGGCTGAAGCGCTGTTGCGTATACCCGACAGTCAAACGGCTGATCGCCTGATCGCCGACAAAATCAGCAAGGGCGACTGGAAGAAGCATCTGGGCGAATCGCCGTCGCTGTTCGTCAACGCGGCCACCTGGGGCTTGCTGATTACGGGCAAACTGGTCAGTACCAGCAGCGAATCGGGTCTCGGCTCGGCCATGACCAAGCTCATCGCCAAAGGCGGCGAACCGCTGATCCGCAAAGGCGTCGACCTGGCCATGCGCATGCTGGGCAACCAGTTCGTGACAGGGCAAACCATCGAGGAAGCATTGAAGAACAGCCGCGAGAATGAAACGCGCGGCTACCGTTACTCGTACGACATGCTGGGCGAGGCGGCCCTGACGCAAGCCGACGCGGCCAACTACTATGCCTCGTACGAAACGGCGATCCATGCCATCGGCAAGGCGTCGAACGGGCGCGGTATCCGCAACGGCCCCGGCATTTCCGTGAAACTGTCGGCCCTGCACGCGCGCTACAGCCGCGCCCAGCGCGCCCGCGTCATGGAAGAATTGCTGCCGAAGGTCAAAGCGCTGCTGTTGCTGGCCAAACAGTACAACATCGGCTTCAACATCGATGCGGAAGAAACGGACCGTCTGGAACTGTCGCTCGACCTGATGGAAGCACTGGCTTTCGATGCGGACCTGGCCGGTTTCGACGGCATCGGCTACGTGGTGCAGGCGTATCAAAAACGCTGCCCCTTCGCCATCGATTTCCTGGTCGACCTGGCGCACCGCAGCGGCCGCAAGTTCATGGTGCGCCTGGTCAAGGGCGCGTATTGGGATGCGGAAGTCAAACGCGCGCAAGTCGATGGCCAGGAAGGCTATCCCGTCTACACGCGCAAGGTCTACACGGACGTCTCTTACCTCGTGTGCGCGCAAAAACTGCTGGCCGCCAGCAGCCTGATCTACCCACAATTTGCCACGCACAACGCGCAAACCCTGGCGACCATCTATACCTGGGCGAAGCGCGACGGCATTAGCGACTACGAATTCCAGTGCCTGCACGGCATGGGCGAGACCCTGTACGACCAGGTCGTCGGCCCCGACAATCTCGACAAGCCGTGCCGCATCTACGCACCCGTCGGCTCGCATGAAACCCTGCTGGCCTACCTGGTGCGCCGCCTGCTGGAAAACGGCGCCAATTCATCGTTCGTCAACCAGATCGTCGATGAAAGCGTGGCCATCGATAGCCTGATCCGCGATCCGCTGGAACAGGCGCGCCTGCAGGGCGGCTTGCCGCACCCGTCGATCCCGTTGCCGCTGGACATGTTTGGCAGCGAGCGCAAGAATTCGGCCGGCCTGGACCTGTCGAATGAAGACACCTTGCGCACCCTGGCCACCGGTCTGGCACAGCAGCAACAATGGCAGGCAGCGCCGCTGATCGATGGCGCCGTCAGCCTGAATGGCCCCACGCACATGCTGCACAATCCGGCCCAGCACGACGATGTCGTGGGCAAGGTCATGGAAGCAGGTCCGGCCGACGTGGAAACCGCCCTGGCCAGCGCCAGCGCGTATGCCATCGAGTGGCAAACCACCGAGCCTTCGGTCCGCGCGCAAGCGTTACAACGCGCGGCCGACCTGTTCGAAGAACACCATATCGAGCTGATGGCCCTGGCCGTGCGCGAAGCGGGCAAGTCCTTGCCGAACGCGATCGCGGAAATCCGCGAAGCCGTCGACTTCCTGCGCTACTACGCGGCGCAGGTGGAACACGCGCCGGCGACCCTGGCGCTCGGTCCCGTCACCTGCATCAGCCCGTGGAATTTCCCGCTGGCCATTTTTACAGGCCAACTGGCCGCCGCCCTGGCGGCAGGCAACGTGGTGCTGGCCAAGCCGGCCGAGCAAACGCCGCTGATCGCCCACCGCGCCGTGCAACTGCTGCATGCGGCGGGCGTGCCGCGCGGTGCGCTGCAATTCCTTCCCGGCAGCGGAGAAGTCGTCGGCGCCGGCCTGTGCAATGACGCGCGCGTGAAAGGCGTGATTTTCACGGGCTCGACGGAAGTGGCGCAATTGATCAACCGCAACCTGGCAGCGCGGGCCGTGGCCGAAGGCATCGACATTCCCCTGATCGCCGAAACGGGTGGCCAGAATGCCCTGATCGTCGATTCGTCCGCCTTGCCGGAGCAAGTGGTGCAAGACGTGATGTCGTCCGCTTTCGATAGCGCTGGCCAGCGCTGCTCGGCCTTGCGCGTGCTGTTCCTGCAAGCGGAAATCGCGGACAAGACCATCCACATGCTGAAAGGCGCCATGCAGGAATTGCGCGTTGGCAATCCTGACCGCCTGGCCACCGATATCGGTCCCGTCATCGATGCGGAAGCGCAAAGCAATCTGCTGGCGCACATCAACAAGATGAAAACCGTGGCCATCGATCACTATTCGCTCGATTTGCCGACCGTCAAAGGCACGTTCGTCGCCCCGACCGTGCTGGAAATCAAGTCGCTGGCGCAATTGACGCAGGAAGTCTTCGGCCCCGTGCTGCACGTGATCCGCTACAAGCGGGCCGAACTGCCGCAACTGGTGCAATCGATCAACGACAGCGGTTATGGCTTGACCCTGGGCATCCATACGCGCATCGATGAAACCATCGATTTCATTACCAGACGCGCGCATGTGGGCAATATTTATGTGAACCGCAACATCGTCGGCGCCGTCGTCGGCGTGCAGCCGTTCGGCGGCGAAGGCAAATCGGGGACAGGTCCGAAAGCGGGCGGCCCCCTGTACCTGAAACGCCTGCAGCGCAATGCACCGGCCGGTGCGCAGCACCAGCGCCAGGCGCCGCCAGCGCTCGATGCGCTGACCGTGTGGGCCAAGATGCATGGCCACGACAAGGTCGAGCAACTGGCGCAGGAATACGCACGCACGACCTTGCTGGGCAGCACCACCGTCTTGCCAGGCCCGACAGGCGAGCGCAATACCCTGAGCTTTGCGGCACGGGGCACGATTCTGTGCGCGGCGGCCACCTCCGGCACCTTGATGAACCAGCTGGCGGCAGTCCTGGCCACCGGAAACCAGGCCCTGGTGCTGGCGCAATCGCCGGAGTTGATCCCGGGCGACTTGCCTGCGGCGCTGAAGGACCGCATCCAGGTCGTCAGCAGCCTGGAGTCGGTCAAGCATGATTTCCAGATCGCCATGATCGAGCCGAGCCTCGATGGCCAGCTCAAACCGCTGCTGGCGGCCCGGGAAGGTGCCCTGGTGGGCACCATCGCCACCACGCAGGAGGGTATCATCCCCCTGTGGCGCCTGGTCGCTGAGCGGGCGCTGTGCGTGAATACGACGGCGGCCGGCGGTAACGCCAGTTTAATGATGTTAAGTGTCTAAATTTTAAGCAGGCAATTAGCGCGGAAGGGCAGAACCAGTGGTTCTGCCCTTTTTTTATGCACGCTTGAATGAAAATCAGCCAGCCAGGCGCTGGCATAGCTGCTGGATCACCGTGAACGCATACGGCGAAGCGACCGTTTGCACGAAACGCATGAAGTCGACGGCCGCCTCTTCGTTGGCGTTGTCGGAAATGGTGCGCATGACCGTAAATGGCACGCCCAGTTCAAAACATACTTGCGCCACGGCAGCGCCTTCCATCTCGACGGCCAGCAGGTCGGGGATATCCACTTTGAGCTGGTGCAGATGCGCGGCGCTGCTGATGAACTGGTCACCGCTGGCGATCAGGCCGCGGTGGACTTGCGCGTGCTGCAAGCCAAACGCCGCGATATCGGCCGCCTTGAGCACGCTGGAAACATCGTCACGCAGAAAATCTTCCGCGGCAGCTGCCAGTTGCGTGCTCAGTTCCAGGTCCGTGGCGAAGCGCTGCAGTCCCGTCAGCGGCACTTCGAAGCGGGGAAATAAAGGTCGGGCGTCCATATCGTGCTGCAGCAGCGCTTCGGCCACCACAATGTCGCCGACTTTCACGTGTTTATCCCCACTGCCGGCCACGCCGGTGAAGACGATGTGGGTAACTCCGTACTTTTCCACAAGGATAGAAGCCGTCATGGCAGCGGCAACCTTGCCCAGACGCGACAGGACGCACACAGCGTCGATATTCCACAGGGTCCCCAGGGTGTAGTCGCGCATGCCGTGCGAGCGCCTCTGGGGGCCTTGCATGGCTTCTACCAGCCCTTGCTGTTCTTCGTGCAAGGCACTGATGATGCCTAAACGCATTTTTTTGTGTGAATTCATGCTGTTTTTACAGGTTTTTTGAATTGCCAGACGGTTGACAGGGTGAAAACAGCCGTTTCGGCGACTTTTCCACCGTTCGCGTTTGTTTCTGTGTTTTAAATAAAGATGTATACATAAAAATAGTAGTGATAGTAAACGGCCATTTTTTTGTGGATAAGTCGGTATACCGCCGAAAAATCATCGACTTAGCGCACAAAAAAGTAGGCGCACAAGCATTGTATCTACGGAGGACTTGTTTGGGATAAAAATCGGGCTGTGGACAAAGATCGACTTTTCCCACATCTCATCCTGTGGATATGCAGGCACTTATCCACAGCAGCAAGCAAAAATCACGGGTTTTCTTGCTGTAGTGGCATGTTTGACGTGCTTCGTACGCTCAGATCCCTGTTTGGCAATCAAGTTTGGCAATTAAGCTTGAGCGACCACGGGCGCTGTTCTTTCGCGAACGTTGGCATCCAGGTGATTCCTGGAAGGCGGTTTGGCAGTGGGTCGCGCTGTCGCCGTTGGCTTTTTTTTTGGGATGCTTTTTGCATGCTTTTTGAAAATATCCCCGGACTTCCGCTTTTTTTGTCGGTTTACAATAGATCTATATATAAAAATAGTAGTAATAGTAAACGCGGTTTTTTCTGTGGATAAGTCACTTTTTTTCAACAGGATCAATCGTTTACGCGCAAAATAAAGCGTGCATAATCGCTGTATCACGCGAGGAGCAAATTTGTATAAAATGCGGGTCTGCGCAAAAGTTCGTGTTTACTCACAAGTCATCCTGTGGATATCAAGTGACTTATCCACAATCGCTTCAAATTCCCCTTCTTTTCGATATCGAATGGCTTGCTGGCCCTGTGCCTGACCAGGTCTGTTGACGTTCCCATTTTGTAAAACGGTTTGGCAGTGCGCGTGATGCCGGCCGTGCCGGTTTTCGTCGCTCAGTTGTTGGCTGGATTTTTTTTTGTCGGCCAAAGCAGCTCGTCGGCTTTTTTGAGGACAGGTTTGTGAACCTTCTGGAAGGCGAAGCACAGGCAAAGCACGCGTTGTCGGGTTTACCTTAACAAGATCGTATACAAGAATAGTAATAGTAGTTAACGGCGCCATCTTCTGTGGATAAGTCCAGATTTATCCTTGTAAACAATCGCTTGGCATGCGGATAAGCGCTGAGTAAGCGTTGTATCTGCCTGGGACGGTTTCTGGACAAAAAAACGCCGCCGGAAAAAATTTCGTTTACGCACATATCGTCCCTGTGGATATCCATACGGTTATCCACAGCTTGCAGTCCCTGTTTTTCCCAGTTTTTAGCTTGTCGCGAGGCTTGCCACGAATAATGTCGCCCTGGCCCAGCACTGGTGGTAATCTCAATGTGGCTCAACAGCCATGCATGCATGAAGAAAGACAGACTCTGGTAACGGGACGCGGCGGGGAGACACGCCGCGCGACAGCTTGATGGCATACCGAAAGGAGCTTCATTGGAATCAGCAGGCGAATACGATTACATCATCGTGGGCGGCGGCACGGCAGGTTGCGTGCTGGCCAATCGGCTCACACGCGACAAGGATGCCAACGTTTTACTCGTGGAAGCGGGCGGCAAGGACGATTACGTGTGGATACACATCCCCGTCGGCTATCTGCATTGCATCGGCAATCCCCGCACGGACTGGCTGTATTCCACACAGGCGGACGCGGGCCTGGGCGGGCGCAGCCTGATGTATCCGCGCGGAAAAGTGCTCGGGGGCAGCTCCTCCATCAACGGCATGATCTACATGCGCGGCCAGGCCGGCGATTACGATCACTGGGCGGACCTGACGGACGACGCCTCCTGGCGCTGGGACAAAGTCTTGCCGCTATTCAAACAAAGCGAGGATTACTACGGCGGCGCCTCGGAAAACCATGGCGCGGGCGGTGAATGGCGCGTCGAAAAACAGCGGCTGTCGTGGGATATTTTGAATGCTTTCCGCGACGCGGCGCAGCAGGTCGGCATTCCGAAAACCAGCGATTTCAACGGTGGCGACAACAGCGGCAGCGCGTATTTCGACGTCAACCAGCGCCGCGGCATCCGCTGGAATACCTCCAAAGCGTTTTTGAAACCGGCATCGCGGCGCCCGAATTTGACCATCATGACGGGTTGCCACGTGGAACGTCTGCTGCTGGAGACGACAGAATCGGGGCCCCGTTGCACGGGCATCGTGTTTACGGGCGGCGGCACGCAGTGGCAGGCGACGGCCAAACGGGAAACCCTGCTGACGGCAGGCGCCATCGGATCGCCCCAATTGCTGCAACTGTCCGGTATCGGCCCGGCCGCCTTGCTGCACGAACACGGCATTACGCCCGTGCTGGATGCGCCTGGCGTGGGCGGCAATTTGCAAGATCACTTGCAGCTGCGCATGGTCTTTAAAGTGCAGGGCGTCAAGACTTTGAACGTGATGGCCAGCAATATTGTCGGCAAGATGCAGATCGGCTTGCAATATGCGCTATTTCAGAGCGGGCCCATGTCGATGGCGCCGTCGCAGCTGGGCGCGTTCGCCAAGTCCGATCCGCAGCAAGCCACGCCGAATCTGCAATATCACGTGCAGCCGCTCTCCCTGGACAAATTTGGCGAACCGCTGCACGCGTTTCCCGCGTTTACGGCCAGTGTCTGCAATCTGCGCCCCACCTCGCGTGGCCACGTGCAGATCGCGTCGGCCGACAGCTATGCGGCGCCGAAGATCGTCCCTAACTATCTCAGTACCCAGCAAGACCGCGCCGTGGCGGCCGACGCCTTGCGCCTGACGCGCGCCATCGCCGCCGCGCCGGCCTTGAAAAAATTTGCGCCGCAGGAATACAAGCCTGGCGTGCAATTTCAGAGTCAGGAAGAGCTGGCGCAGGCGGCCAGCCAGATCGGCACCACCATCTTTCACCCGGTGGGCACCTGCCGCATGGGCGTGGCAGGCGATGCGTCGAGCGTGGTCGACAGCCAGCTGCGCGTGCTCGGCGTGGATGGCTTACGCGTTGTCGATGCCTCCATCATGCCGTACATTACTTCTGGTAACACGAACTCGCCCACCGTGATGATTGCGGAAAAAGCGGCGCAAATGATACATGCGGCCTGGAAATGACCGCGGCAAAGCGCGGGTTTGCGCTATTCGGGCTGGTGAAAAATCCCCGTAGTTATACTGTATTGTGCGTTAAATTTAAGTTGTGTATTATAAAAATGACTAAGTAGTACAAAAAGTACAACTAGGAGACACGATGTCAAACGTAATCTTGGAAACAAGAAATTTGACCAAGGAATTCAAGGGTTTCACCGCAGTGAGCGAGGTGAACCTGAAGGTAGAGCGGGGCCATATCCACGCCTTGATCGGTCCTAACGGCGCCGGCAAGACCACGTGTTTCAACTTGCTCACCAAATTCCTGGTCCCCACCGGTGGACAGATCCTGTTCAATGGGAAAGATATTACGGCAGCCAAACCGGCGCAGATCGCCCGCATGGGCGTGATCCGTTCCTTCCAGATTTCCGCCGTCTTCCCGCATCTCTCCGTGCTGCAAAATGTACGCATCGGCTTGCAGCGCCAACTGGGTACCTCGTTCCACTTCTGGCAAAGCGAACGTGCCTTGAACCAGCTCAATGACCGCGCCATGGCTTTGCTGGCCGAAGTCGACCTGACGGAGTTTGCCGACACCATCACGGTTGACATGCCGTACGGACGCAAGCGGGCGCTGGAAATTGCCACCACCCTGGCGATGGAGCCGGAAATGATGCTGCTCGACGAGCCGACCCAGGGCATGGGTCACGAAGACGTGCACCGCGTCACCGAACTGATCAAGAAAGTCTCGGTCGGCCGCACCATTTTGATGGTGGAACACAATATGAGTGTGGTCTCTGGCATCTGCGACAAGATTTCCGTCCTGCAGCGCGGCGCCATGCTGGCCGAAGGCAGTTACGCGGAAGTGTCGCGCAATCCGCAAGTGATGGAAGCGTACATGGGCACCACCCACGCCGAACTGGAAGGGGCACATTGATGACCGCTAGCAACAAGGCACCCGCGCTGGAAATTGCACAACTGCACACCTGGTATGGCGAATCGCACATCTTGCATGACGTGAATTTGAAAGTGGAGCAGGGCGAAGTGGTGACTTTGCTGGGCCGCAACGGCGCCGGCCGCACGACCACCTTGCGCGCCATCATGGGGCTGACGGGGGCGCGCACGGGTTCCATCAAAGTCAATGGCGTCGAAGCGATAGGTTTGCCCACGCACAAAATCGCCCACCTGGGCATCGGCTATTGTCCTGAAGAGCGCGGCATTTTTTCCTCGCTGTCGACGGAGGAAAACCTGATGCTGCCGCCGACCCTGGCCAGCGGCGAAAAGGGCATGTCGGTCGAGGAAATCTACGCCATGTTCCCGAATTTGCAGGAACGCCGCCACAGCCAGGGCACGCGATTGTCGGGCGGGGAACAGCAGATGCTGGCCGTGGCGCGCATCCTGCGCACGGGCGCGCGCCTGCTGCTGCTCGATGAAATTTCCGAAGGCCTGGCGCCCGTCATCGTGCAAGGGCTGGCGCGCATGATCACCACCCTGAAAGCGAAGGGATACACCATTGTGATGGTGGAACAGAATTTCCGGTTTGCCGCACCGCTGGCAGACCGGTTTTATGTGATGGAGCACGGTCAGATCGTCGAGACTTTTGCTGCATCCGAACTGGAAGCCAAGATGCCGGTATTGACCGAGCTGCTTGGCGTGTAATGCCCATGTAGTTCTGTATCGTCGTCGAGCAATCGTTTAAATAGCAAACAATAATCCCAACGGAGACACTATGAAACGTAACGCTATCGCCATTGCCACCGCCACTCTTTGCGCCCTGGGCTTTTCCGCTGCCGCGCACGCCCAGGTATCGGGCGACACCATCAAGATCGGTTTTATTTCCGACATGTCGGGCGTGTATTCCGACGTCGACGGCCTCGGTGGCGCGGAAGCCATCAAGATGGCGATCGCCGATGCCGGCGTGGTACTGGCCGGCAAAAAGGTGGAATTCATTTCCGCCGACCATCAAAACAAGGCCGACATCGCCGCTTCGAAGGCGCGTGAATGGTTCGACCAGCAAGGCGTCGACATGCTGATCGGCGGCACCAATTCCGGCGCCAGCCTGGCCATGGCCAAGGTGGCGGCGGAAAAGAAAAAAATCTTCATTGCCATCGGCGCTGGCTCTTCGCGCCTGACGAATGAAGAATGCACACCTTACACCGTGCATTACGCCTACGACACGGTAGCGCTGGCGCGCGGGACGGGCGGCACCATCGTCAAGCAGGGCGGCAAGAGCTGGTATTTCATGACGGCCGATTACGCGTTTGGCCATTCGCTGGAAAAAGACACGGCCGAGGTCGTCAAGGCGGCCGGCGGCAAGGTGCTGGGCAGCGTCAAGCATCCGCTGGGCGCCTCGGATTTCTCTTCCTTCCTGCTGCAGGCGCAGGCAGCCAAGCCGCAAATCCTGGGCCTGGCCAATGCGGGTGGCGACGCCATCAACAGCATCAAGGCGGCCAACGAGTTCGGCTTGACGAAATCGATGAAGCTGGCCGGTCTGCTGATCTTCATCAACGACATCCATTCGCTGGGCCTGAACCTGACGCAAGGTATGTACCTGACCGATGGCTGGTACTGGGACTTGAATGCGGAAACGCGCGCCTGGTCGAAACGCTATTTTGCCAAGATGAAGAAGGAACCGTCGATGCTGCAGGCGGCCGACTATTCGGCCGCGGCAAACTACCTGAAAGCCGTCAAGGCGATCGGCACGGATGACACCGAGAAAGTCATGGCGTATCTGAAAAAGACCAAGATCAACGACATGTTTACCCAGAATGGCGAAGTGCGCCCCGATGGCCGCATGGTGCACGATATGTATTTGATGGAAGTGAAGAAACCGTCCGAGTCGAAATACCCATGGGATTACTACAAGGTGGTTGCCACCGTGCCCGGTGCGCAAGCGTATGTGACCAAGGCTGAATCGAAGTGTTCGCTGTGGAAGTAAGGCTGTAGCAACATCCATAGAGTGCCCGCCGCCGCGCGGGCGCTCTGTCCTGCACGCGCTTCGCTCGCAGGGTTCGCCTTGCGCCGCCGCACTTGTTTGCGGCGGCGCGTTTCCCTTGATACCACACCGCTACCCGGCGGTGCTTTTTATACTGTGATGCCATGGAAATTTTCGGCGTTCCAATACAAGCGATGATGAGCCAGCTGCTGCTGGGTCTCGTCAACGGCTCGTTCTATGCCATGTTGTCCCTCGGTCTGGCCGTCATCTTCGGCTTGCTCAACGTTATTAATTTCTCGCACGGCGCCATGTACATGATGGGCGCCTTCCTGGCCTGGATGGGCCTCAGCTATTTCGACATCAATTACTGGGCCATGCTGGTCATCGCCCCGATTCTCGTCGGCCTGGTCGGCATCCTGATCGAAAAGACCATGTTGCGCTGGTTGTACAAGCTTGACCATTTGTACGGCTTGCTGCTGACCTTCGGCATTACCCTGATCATGGAAGGCGTGTTTCGCTCCTTCTATGGCGTCTCGGGCCAGCCGTATGCCGTGCCTGAAGCGCTGGCCGGCGCGACGGACCTGGGCTTCATGACCCTGCCGAACTACCGCGCCTGGGTGGTGATCGCCTCGCTCTCCGTCTGCCTGGCGACCTGGTTCGTCATCGAAAAAACCAAATTAGGGGCCTACCTGCGGGCCGGCACGGAAAACCCGAAACTGGTGGAAGCGTTCGGCATCAACGTGCCGCTGATGGTGACCTTGACGTTTGGCTTCGGCGTGGCGCTGGCCGGTTTCGCCGGCGTGCTGGCGGCACCGATCATCCAGGTCTCGCCGCTGATGGGCTCGAACCTGATCATCGTCGTGTTTGCCGTGGTGGTGATCGGCGGCATGGGTTCCATCATGGGCTCCATCCTGACGGGCCTGGGCCTGGGCGTGATCGAGGGCCTGACCCGCGTGTTCTACCCGGAAGGCTCAGCCACCGTGGTCTTCGTGGTGATGGTCATCGTGCTGCTGCTGCGTCCCGCCGGCCTGTTCGGCAAAGAAAAGTAATCCTCATCAGTCATGTATTGGAGCTACCACGATGAATAAGAATGTAGGCTACGCCATTGCCCTGCTGCTGGCGTTGGCGGCCCCGTTTTACGGCTATCCCGTCTTCCTGATGAAGTTGCTGTGCTTTGCCCTGTTTGCCTGTGCCTTTAACTTGCTGATCGGCTACACGGGCTTGCTGTCATTTGGCCATGCGGCCTTCTTCGGCGGCGCCGGCTATGTCACCGGCTACGCGCTGCGCACCTGGGGCTGGCCAACGGAACTGGGCTTGCTGGCCGGCGTCGCCACGGGTGCCTTGCTGGGCCTGGTGATTGGTGGTCTGGCGATCCGCCGCCAGGGCATTTACTTTACGATGATCACCCTGGCCCTGGCGCAGATGGTGTACTTCCTCGCCTTGCGGCTGCCGTTCACGGGCGGCGAAGATGGCTTGCAGGGTGTTCCACGTGGAACCTTGCTGGGCATGATAGACCTGGGCAATGACACCGTACTGTATTACTTCGTGCTGGCCATCTTCATCGCCGGCTTCGCCCTGATCGTGCGCACCATCCACTCGCCGTTCGGCCAGGTCCTCAAGGCCATCAAGGAAAACGAACCGCGCGCCATCTCGCTCGGTTACGACGTCAACAAGTACAAGCTGATGGCCATTGTGCTGTCCGCTTCGCTGGCCGCCTTGGCCGGTGCCACCAAGACGCTGGTGCTGGGCTTTGAAACCCTCACCGATGTGTACTGGGGCATGTCGGGCCTGGTCGTGCTGATGACCCTGGTGGGCGGCATGGGCACCTTGTCCGGTCCCATCCTCGGTGCCGTGCTGATCATCGCGCTGGAAAACAAGCTGGGCGATGTCGGCACCTATCTGGCTACGCACACGGGCATCGAGTGGTTCGGCACCTTGGGCGAATCGGTGGGCATGGTCACGGGCGTGATTTTCGTCATCTGCGTGCTGCTGTTCCGGCGCGGCATTGTCGGCGAAGCCATCGCGCGCTTCGGCGGCAGGCCAGCCAAAGCCGCTGTCTGATTTTCAAGCAACGCCGGACGATTCGTCCGGCGTTTTTCATTGTGCGTCCACTGTTACCTCAACGGAGAGAACCACCATGCAAATGACGATCACGCGCGCGGGCACGACTGGCATGAGCCTGTGCACCCTGCTGGCGTTGGCAGCCTGCGGCAGCAACCATGCACCGGAAGAGCTGAACCAGATGCCCGGCTACCTGGGTACCATCACGCGCGCCGACTACGATGGCAAGACGAATGATTTACTCACGGCCGGCCTGGGCAAGACGGGGCTGGCGGGCGCCACGCCCGCGTATGCGAATACGGAGCAGCCGACGCCGCTCGAACTGCGCCGCAATGCGATCTACGCCAACTACCGCGCCGTGCTCGACATTGCCGCCAACAGCGGCTATGGCACCCTGTACGGACCGAACGTGGATGCGTCCGGAAACGTGGGCACGGGCGAGGGTCTGGTGGCGGGCAGCGAATACATCGCCTATGCCGATGATGGTACGGGCAGGAAGAATGTCACCTTGATGGTGCAGGTGCCGGCCAGCTTCGACCCGGACCGTGCCTGCATCGTCACGGGCACATCGAGCGGCTCGCGCGGCATCTACGGCGCCATCGGCAGTTCGGGCGAATGGGGTTTGAAAAAGGGCTGCGCCGTGGCGTATGCGGACAAGGGTTCCGGCACGGGCCTGTATGTGTTTGAAGACGACAGCGTCAATCTGCAGAACGGCGTGCGCGCGGGCAGGGTGGCCGCCGGCAAGAACGCGCTCTTCGCACCGGACTTGAGCGATGCGGATCGCCTCGCCTGGGGCGGGGCCAAACCGAACCGCATCGCCTTCAAGCATGCACACTCGCAGCAGAACCCGGAGAAGGACTGGGGCAAGGTGACCTTGCAGGCGGTCGAGATGGCGTATTACGTCTTGAACGAGCGCTATGGCGTGCTGGCCCGCGATGGCAGTTCGCGCATCGTGCGCCTGACGCCGAAGAACACCATCACGATCGCCTCGAGCATTTCCAACGGCGCCGGCTCGGCCCTGTTGGCGGCGGAACAGGATACGCAAGGCTTGATCAGCGGCGTGGCCGCCAGCGAGCCACAAGTCCAGCCGGCGGCGTCGAGTGCCTACAGCGTGCGCCAGGGTGGGGTGGTAGTGAATGCACCGGGGCGTGCGTTGTTCGACTACGCCACCTATGCGGCGCTGTACCAGCCATGCATCGCTTCCGTGGCGGGCAATGCGGGACGCTGTACGGCGCTGGTGGCGAAAGGCTTGCTGAATGGCGCGGACCTGGCGGCGCAGCAGGCGGATGCGAAGCAGCGTTTGCGCGCGTATGGCTGGCTGGTCGATTCCGATCCCCTGCAGGCGGCGCACGCGGGCACGAATATCCTGGTGGCCGTCACGTACGCGTATGCCTACGGAAAATTTTCCGTGACGGACAAGGTGTGCGGTTTCACGTTTGCGCAGACGGATGGCGGCGGCAACCCCATCGCGTTCACCTCGGCGCAAAAGGCGGCCAGCTTTGCCGCGCAAAACGGCATCCTCGGCAGTGTCGTGTACGAGAACAGCGTGGGCGGCGCCAAGGGCTACACGGCCGGCGTGTCACCCTCGACCAGCCTGGCGGACCAGTCGCTCGATGGCTTCCTGTGCCTGCGCAGCCTGGCGACGGGGCGCGATGCCATCAGCGGTGCCAACCTGGAAGGCACTTTGGCAGGGCAGAGCGTGCGCGTGCGGGCAGGCATGGCCGAGGTCGCGGCCAGCGGCAAACTGAACGGCAAGCCGGCCATCATCGTGCACGGCCGCAGCGATACTCTGATTCCCGTCAATCACGCTTCGCGCGCCTATCTTGGCCTGAACGCCGCAGTGGAAGGGAGCAATAGCAAACTGCGCTATATCGAGGTGACCCATGCCAACCACTTCGATTCCTTCAGCAGCGCCTTGCCGACACTGATCGTGCCGCTACACGTGTACCTGAACCGGGCGCTCGATGCCATGTATGCGCATTTGTCTGCCAAGCAAGCCTTGCCGCCATCGCAGGTGGTGCGCACGGTGACGCGCGCCGATGCGTCAACCTTGATCACGACTGTCAACGTGCCGGCGATAGCGTCGACGCCAGCGGCCGGCAACGCGATCAGTGTGACGGGGACGGTGGTGGATGTGCCCGACTGAGTGTCATAGCGCGGCCGCATAGATGGCGCGGGCATCCTCGCGCGTGACGACGCGCGGATTGTTGCCCAGCAAGCGCGTCTGCAGCATGGCGTCGTCGGCCAGCCTATCCAGATCGCTGGCCGCGATGCCCACCTCGCGCAGGGTACGCGCGATACCGGTGGCGTGCGTCAGCGCCTGCATGGCGTCGATCAGGGCCACGGCCCGCGCTTCCTCGCTGCCCACAATGCCGGGCTGCACGACGGCCGCCAGTTGCGCATACTGCGGTGCCGCGTGGGACAGATTGAACCGCAACACGTGCGGTAGCACCAGCGCATTCGACAAGCCATGTGG
Source organism: Janthinobacterium sp. SUN073 (assembly GCF_030397665.1). Classification (GTDB taxonomy): domain Bacteria; phylum Pseudomonadota; class Gammaproteobacteria; order Burkholderiales; family Burkholderiaceae_D; genus Janthinobacterium. The sequence continues at coordinate 47,235 of NZ_JAPUBT010000007.1, forward strand.
CACGTGAAACAGTCCCCCGATGGGATAGGCGAGCGCATGCACGGCGGCCACGGGTGCATTGGCAAACGCCTGGCCGGCCAGCATGGCACCGAGCAGCATGGCCTGGCGCGCCGGCAAGTTGCTGCCATCGCGGCAGGCGGTGACCAGGTTGCTGGAGAGCAGCGACAGCGCCTGGGTGGCCAGCATGTCGGACAGGGGATTTTTCTGCAGGCGGCTGGTGTACGCTTCGATCGCATGCACCATGGCATCGATGCCGGTGGCGGCCGTCACGGCGGGTGGCAAGCCCAGGGTCAGGCTGGCGTCGAGGATGGCCAGGTCCGCATACAGTTGCGGCGCGACCACACCCATCTTGCTGGTGGTGCCCGTGGTGACGATGGCGATGTGCGTCACTTCCGAGCCCGTGCCGGCCGTGGTCGGCAATTGCACCAGTGGCAGGCGCTGGCCATGCACATTGCCGATGCCATACAGTTGCGCCAGTTCCTGGTGGCCCGGCGCCAGCACGGCGATCAGCTTGGCCACGTCCAGCGAGCTGCCGCCACCGAGGCCGATAATCAGTTCCACGTGAAACATCTGCGCGTGGGCCACGCCGGCCAGCACGATGGCTTCCGAGGGATCGGCTTGCACGTCGGCAAAGACGTGCGCTTCGATACCCGCCGCCAGCAGGCTGTGCAGGGGAGCATCGGCCAGGCCCGTACGCAGGAAGCCCGCGTCGGTGACGAGCAGGGCGCGGCGCACCGTGGGGAAGTGATGGGCGATGTGCGTGCCCAGTTGGGTGGCGGCGCCTGGTTCAACGATCAGATGCGGCACGGTGCGGAACTGGAAGGCGGACATGCAGACTCCTGACAGTGAGGACAGTAGCCAAGCTTACTCCGCTTTCCCGCCGTGCGCATGTTTCACGTGGAACGCTATTCCCACTCCAGCGCGCCGCGTTTCCATTCATATGCCAGGCCGATGGCCAGGATGCTCAAGAAACCCATGACGGCCCAGAAGCCGGGCAAGCCGAGTTCGTTCACGTTGGCCGCCCACGGCATCAGGAAGATCACCTCGATATCGAACAGGATGAAGAGGATGGCGACCAGGTAGAAGCGGATGTCGAATTTCATGCGGGCGTCGCCGAACGCTTCGAAGCCGCATTCGTACGGGGACAGTTTTTGCGGATCGGGTTTGTGCGGACCGAGCACGCGCCCCAGCAGCATGGGCACGATGCCGACCAGGATGCCGATCAGAATGAACAGCAGGACGGGAAAATAGTTTTCGAGGAGCATGGGGATTCCTCTCAGTGGCTGGATGACAGTTTCATCAGCACGATGCCGCACACAATGAGGACGGCGGCGCACACCCGCATGGTGTTGAGTTGCTCGCCCAGAAAGACGACGCCGACGATAAAGGCGCCGACGGCGCCGATGCCGGTCCAGATCGTATAGGCCGTGCCCAGCGGCAGGGTGCGCATGGCGAACGACAGCAAGCCGAAGCTGGCGATCATCATGACCACGGTAATCACGGAGGGAGTGAGTCTGGTGAAACCCTCGGAGAGTTTCATCGAGTATGCCCACACGACTTCAAGCATGCCGGCAATAAGTAACAGTATCCAGGCCATGGCGGCTCCTTATACAGAGCGGGCCGTCCCGGTGTGTGCCCATGATGGGGGAGGCCGTCCTCCTGGATGATCGTCACTATGGCCACTGGCGTGACCACGGATACGGACGATGCGGCAATTGTAGCAAACATTGCTCGCCGCTGCAGCCCCATCGCGAGTCCGGTAAGTGTTCCACGTGAAACAGAAATCCCCGTTGACTCGCCCATGCTGAGTAAAAATTAAGCAAAAATTGGCCCGAGGAAGGTTGCGCTCGCAAAAAGACTCTATAATCGGAGCTCTCTTCCCGCATTTTTACTTGCACTGTTACCTATTTATCATGTTATTTCCTACAGAATTCGACGTCATCGTTGTCGGTGGTGGTCACGCCGGTACCGAGGCGGCCCTCGCTTCCGCCCGCATGGGGCAGAAGACGCTATTGCTCACGCATAATATTGAGACACTGGGCCAGATGTCGTGCAACCCCTCCATCGGTGGCATCGGCAAGGGCCACCTGGTCAAGGAGGTCGATGCCATGGGCGGCGCGATGGCGATTGCCACCGACGAGTCCGGCATCCAGTTCCGCATCCTGAACTCCTCGAAAGGCCCGGCAGTCCGCGCCACGCGCGCCCAGGCCGACCGTATTTTATACAAGGCCGCCATCCGTACGCGCCTGGAAAACCAGCCGAATTTGTGGCTGTTCCAGCAAGCGGTGGATGACCTGATCGTCGAAGGCGACCGGGTCATCGGTGCCGTGACGCAGATCGGCCTGAAGTTCCTGTCGCGCGCCGTGGTGCTGACGGCCGGCACTTTCCTCGACGGCAAGATCCACGTGGGCTTGAATAATTACTCGGCCGGCCGCGCCGGCGACCCGCCCGCCATTTCGCTGTCCGCCCGTTTGAAGGAATTGAAACTGCCGCAGGGCCGCTTGAAAACGGGCACGCCGCCGCGCATCGATGGCCGCACGATTGACTTTTCCGTGATGCAAGAACAGGCAGGCGACCTCGATCCCGTGCCCGTCTTTTCCGTCATGGGCAACACGGCCATGCACCCGCGCCAGGTGCCGTGCTGGGTCACGCATACGAATAGCCAGACGCACGACATCATCCGCGCCGGCCTCGACCGCAGCCCCATGTACACGGGCATCATCGAGGGCGTGGGTCCCCGCTATTGCCCCTCCATCGAAGACAAGATCCACCGTTTCGCGGGCAAGGAATCGCACCAGATCTTCCTCGAGCCGGAAGGCTTGACGACGCATGAGTTCTATCCGAACGGCATTTCCACCAGCCTGCCGTTCGACGTGCAGATCGCCCTGGTGCAATCGATGAAGGGCATGGAAAACGCCCACATCCTGCGTCCCGGCTATGCCATCGAATACGACTATTTCGACCCGCGCGGCTTGAAAGCCTCGCTGGAAACCAAGGCCGTGGCTGGCCTGTTCTTCGCCGGCCAGATCAACGGCACCACGGGCTACGAAGAAGCGGCTGCGCAAGGCATGCTGGCGGGCCTGAATGCGGCCCTGCTGACGCAGGACAAGGAAGCCTGGGTACCGGGCCGCTCCGAGGCGTATCTGGGCGTGCTGGTCGACGACCTGATCACCCAGGGCGTGCAGGAACCGTACCGCATGTTCACCAGCCGCGCCGAGTACCGCCTGAGCCTGCGCGAAGACAATGCCGACATGCGCCTGACGGAAATCGGCCGCACCCTCGGTTGCGTGGGCGACGCCCAATGGCAAGCGTTCGAAACCAAGCGCGAAGCGGTGGCGCTGGAACTGCAGCGCCTGCGTTCCACGTGGGTCAATCCGCGCATCCTGGCGGCCGCCGAATCGGAACGCATCGTCGGCCAGGCCATCGAGCGCGAGTATTCGCTGGCGGACTTGCTGTGCCGTCCGAACGTCGCCTACGACACGCTGATGAGCATGACGGGCATCGAAGGCCAGGCCCTGGCCGGCCCCGGCGTGCAGGACCCCGCCGTGCGCGAGCAGGTGGAAATCCAGCTCAAATATGCGGGCTACATCGAGCGCCAGAGCAAGGAAATCGAGCGCCACGAACACTATGAAAACCTGGCCTTGCCGGCCGGTTTCAACTACCTCGATATCGGCGCGCTGTCGGTCGAAGTGCGGCAAAAACTCGACAAGCAACGCCCGGAAACCCTGGGCCAGGCCTCGCGCATTTCAGGCGTGACGCCAGCGGCGATTTCGCTGCTCTTGGTGCATTTGAAAAAGCGCGGCTTCGGTGCCGCGCAGACCACCACTTTAAAGGACGAGGTTGTTGAATGAAGCAGTTTGACCGGGCCGCACTGGCCCCCATTTTGAATGAAGGCATCGCCGCGCTGGGGCTGGACCTGAGCGCGGATCAGACGGAAAAACTGCTCGATTACCTGGCCTTGCTGGCCAAATGGAATAGCGTGTACAACCTGACGTCGGTGCGCGATCCGATGCAGATGCTGACCCTGCACGTGCTCGATTCGCTGGCCGCCGTGCCCGCGTTCGCGGATGCCAAAAACGTGCTCGACGTGGGCGCCGGTGGCGGCTTGCCGGGCATGGTGCTGGCCATCGCGCGGCCCGATGTGAAGGTGTCGATGATCGACACGGTGCATAAAAAGACGGCATTTTTGACGCAAGTGAAAGCGGAACTGGGCTTGAGCAACGTCACCGTGTACACCAAGCGCGTGGAACAGCTGGAAGTGCCGCAGAAATTCGACGTGATCACCTCGCGCGCCTTTGCCGACCTGTCCGACTTCGTCAACTGGTCGCACCACGTGCTGGCCGAGGGCGGGCAATTCATCGCCTTGAAAGGGGTGGCACCGCCAGACGAGCGTGAGCGACTGCCGGCAGACTGGAAAGTGACCCAATTACGCGCAATCCAGGTGCCAGGGCTAAATGCAGAGCGTCATCTGGTCTTTATAGCAAGAATGTAAAGGCCAAACAATTAAACGGTATAAATCATATAAACAGTTTATACGGTATAAATGATATAAACCGTATAAACGATTTATATCGTATAAATGAAATAAATAGTATAAATCGTTTCGGTCGGGTGCCGGAGCGCACGATGAAGTTTGCATCTCTTTACAACTAGAAGATACATGGCCAAAATTTTTTGTGTAGCAAATCAAAAGGGTGGTGTTGGTAAAACCACAACAAGCGTCAACCTCTCCGCCGGTCTGGCCAAGTTGAACCAGCGCGTGCTGCTGGTCGACCTCGACCCGCAAGGCAATGCGACCATGGGCGCCGGCATCAACAAGGCCGGCCTGAAGGCGTCGACCTATGAAGTCATGCTGGGTGAGTCCGATGTCAAGACGGCACGCCAGCGTTCGGAAGCGGGGCGCTTCGATGTCCTGCCGTCGAACCGCGAACTGGCCGGCGCCGAAGTGGAGATGGTCGAACTGGACAACCGCGAACGCCGCCTGAAGGATGCGCTGGCCGAAGTGGACGGCGAATACGACTTCATCCTCGTTGATTGCCCACCGGCATTATCGATGCTGACCCTGAACGGCCTGTGCGCCGCGCATGGCGTGATCATCCCGATGCAGTGCGAGTACTACGCGCTGGAAGGCTTGTCCGACCTGGTCAACACCATCAAGAAGGTGCATGCCAACCTGAACCCGGACTTGAAGATCATTGGTCTCTTGCGCGTGATGTTCGATCCGCGCATGACATTATCGCAACAGGTATCGGCCCAGCTGGAACAGCATTTCGGCGACAAGGTCTTCAAGACCATCATCCCGCGCAATGTCCGCCTGGCCGAAGCGCCATCGTACGGTTTGCCCGGCGTGACCTTCGACCCCAGCTCGAAAGGTGCCCAGGCGTATATCGCCTTCGGCGCCGAGATGGTCGAGCGCATCAAACATATGTAAACAGCAGTATCGGGGTCGGACCCTTTGGGTCTGACCCCGGCTTTAGCGGTTGGGCTAAAAAACTGCCAACCCCAAGAAAAATACTGGGGTCGGACCCGGAGGGTCTGACCCCTTAGTTAGTTAGGACAGCATGGCTACGAAAAAATTAAAAGGACTGGGTCGCGGACTCGACGCCCTCCTGGGTGGCGGCGGCGACTTTGCCAGCCCGGACACGCATCAACCCTCCAGCTTGCCCGTGTCGCAAATGCAAGCCGGCAAATACCAGCCGCGCACGCGCATGGACGAAGGGGCCTTGAATGAACTGGCCGCCTCGATCAAGGCGCAAGGACTGATGCAGCCGATCCTGGTGCGCCCGATCGGGCAAGACACCCTGAGCGGACTTGTCAAATATGAAATCATTGCCGGTGAACGCCGTTTCCGCGCCTCGCAGCTGGCCGGCCTGACGGAAGTGCCGGTGCTGGTGCGCGATGTGGACGACCTGGCCGCCGCCGCCATGGCGCTGATCGAGAATATCCAGCGCGAAGACTTGAATCCCCTGGAAGAGGCACAGGGGATTCACCGCCTGATCGCCGACTTCAATTTTACGCATGAGCAAGCGGCCACTGCGCTGGGACGCTCGCGCAGCGCGGTGTCGAACCTGCTGCGTCTGATGAACCTGGCCAGTCCCGTGCAGACCATGCTGATGGCCGGCGATATCGACATGGGCCATGCGCGCGCCTTGCTGGCGGTCGATGCGGCCAGCCAGATCACCTTGGCCAACCAGGTGGTGGCCAAGCGCCTGTCGGTGCGCGAAACGGAAAAGCTCGTCACCCGCACGGTCGAGGAAGCGGCCAACCCGGTCGAGCCGCGGCAAAAGGAAAAGTCCGGCGACATCGCGCGCCTGGAAGAAGAGTTGTCCGACGCGCTGGCCACGCCCGTGGTGTTCAAAATGGGCAACAAAGGCCGTGGCCAATTGGTGATCGATTTTGCCGATCTTGACGTGCTCGATGGCTTGTTGACCCGCTTGCGTGGTTAAATAGCAAGCTGCAAAGACATGGGGAGTGCGGTGTGGACAATCCGGCCATGCTTTCCAGATGCACCACGTAATTCCTTGATAACACGGCTGGAAGCGGCCAGACAAGCGACTTTGCCATATAGTGGTGCAAATGGCGGCGAATAGTCGGTAAAGCGTCAGTTTCACGCAGCAATCGCCCTGCTGCGGTGCAGCAACGTTTGACTCTATAGATCAAAGCCAACTATAATCCCGTGTCTTTGCGTGTGTAGATTTTTCTGGGAACCTGGCAATTGAGTGATTCACAACAAAGTATTGCCAAACCCGTCTACAAAGTAGTTGCATTGCAGTTAGCAATCGCTATCAGCTTTGCCACAGTCACCCTGTTTTTCGGTGGCAGTGTCAGAGGCTGGTCCGCCGCATACGGCGGTGCTATCGCAGTCATCGGTAGCCTGGTGTATGCCCTGCTGGTCGTTCGCGGTTCTAGCGACGCCAATAAGGCATTCCGGGCGCATTTGCGCGCAGAAGTGATGAAAATATTTATCACAGCGGTGCTGTTTATATTAGCACTGGTGTTGTTTCAGTCGGCCGCCTGGTTATGGCTGATCTTGGGTTTCGCGGTGGCAACCTTAGCATACTGGTTTTCATTGCTCGCTGTTTAATCATTGGTTTTGGGGCCTGTTGTGCTCTGAAACGACAAATCTAAATTCATTATGACCACAGAACACGCTATTGAAGCGGGCTATGCTGCCCCGGCCAACGCCACCGAATACATCAGTCACCATCTGGCCCACCTGAGAAGTGCCGACGGCATGATCAATCTGGATACATTCTGGATTTCGGCCATTCTGGGCTTCGTTTTCCTGGCTGTTTTCTATATGGCGTCGCGCCGCGCGACGGCTGGTGTCCCTGGCAAGTTGCAAAACTTCGTCGAAATGGTCATGGAAATCGTCAATGACACTATTAATGGGGCCTTCCACGCGAAAAGCAAGGTCATCGCGCCGCTGGCCATCACTATTTTTGTGTGGGTCTGGCTGCTCAACGCGATGGACTTCCTGCCGGTCGACCTGTTGCCGAAGATTATGAGCTGGTTTGGCGTGCATAAACTGCGCGCCGTGCCGACCGCCGACGTCAACCACACCTTCGCCATGTCGCTGTCGGTCGTGCTGTGCGTGATCGCCTTCTCGATCAAGGCCAAGGGCCTGGGCGGCTGGATCAAGGAACTGTTCACGGCACCATTCCATGCGAATGGCCTGGTCGCCACGATCGCCCTGGCACCTGTCAATTTCTTGCTGCAAATGGTTGAGCTGGTTGCAAAACTGATCTCCCTGTCGCTGCGACTGTTCGGCAATATGTATGCCGGCGAACTGATTTTCATCTTGATCGCGTTGTTGCCTTGGTGGGCACAGTGGGCGTTGGGTGGTCCATGGGCAATTTTCCATATCTTGATTGTAACTTTGCAAGCTTTTGTGTTTATGGCGTTGACGGTTGTGTATCTGAGCCTTGCGGTTGAGAAACATTAATCAGCAACTTTATATTTTGTTTTTTTAGTATCTTTCGTTTTTAAATTTAGGAGAATTTTATGCAAGCTCTGATCGCACAAGTACAAAGCATGACCGTTCTGGCAGCAGCAATCATCATCGGCCTGGCCGCAATCGGCACCGCTCTGGGCTTCGCTATCTTGGGTGGCAAATTCCTGGAAGCTTCGGCACGTCAACCAGAACTGATGCCACAATTGCAAACCAAACTGTTCGTTATCGCTGGTCTGCTGGATGCTATCTCGATGATCGGCGTTGGTGTTGCTCTGCTGTACACGTTCGCTAACCCGTTCCTGTCCGCTCTGACGGCTGTTGCTCAGTAATTCGCTCCAACCCTAGGAGAAACTTTTAGTTAGGAGCAAAGGTATGGACATCAATATGTCGCTCATCGGCCAGATGATCACCTTCGCGGTGTTGGTCTGGTTCTCGATGAAGTTCGTATTTCCAGCGCTGAATAATGCGTTGGATGAGCGTGCCAAACGAATCGCGGATGGATTGGCTGCGGCCGATCAAGGTCAGGCTTCGATGGCTGTCGCTGAAAAGCGTGCGCAAGAGGCATTGAACAGTGCACGTGAAGAAGCGTCGCAACGCGTTGCGGACGCTGAAAAGCGCGCGCAGCTGGTTGCTGAAGAGATCAAGCAAAATGCACAAGCTGAAGCTGCGCGTATCATTGCGCAAGCCCAGTCGGACGCCGAACAGCAACTGTCGAAAGCACGCGAACAATTGCGCGCTCAGGTGGCTGACCTGGCTGTCAAGGGTGCCGAGCAGATCTTGAAGCGTGAAGTCAACGCTACGGCTCACGCCGAAATGTTGCAGCGTCTTGCTGTCGAGCTGTAATCATGGCAGAACTCGCAACCGTCGCCCGTCCCTACGCGGAAGCTTTGTTCCGCGTAGCCCAAGCTGGTAAGGAGTCAAGCAACCTCGCGGCGTGGTCCGAACTGGTGTCCGAACTGGCACAGATCGGTAGCCACCCCGAGGTACAGGCGTACGCGCGCAATCCGAAAGTTTCGGAAAGCGACGTCGCCGCCACCATCCTGTCGTTGTTGAAATCGCCGCTCAATGAAGAAGTCAAAAACTTCGTCACGTTGTTGATCGAAAATGGCCGCATCAGCCTGCTGCCGGAAATCGGCGCGCAATTCCATACCTTGAAAAATGGTCTGGAAGGTGCGGCTGACGCCGAGATCACGAGCGCTTTCGATCTGAGCGAAGGCCAAACGGCCGAGCTGGTCGCAACGCTGGAAAAGAAATTCAGTCGTAAGCTCAACCCTGCCGTCACAGTGGATCCATCGCTGCTCGGCGGCGTGCGCGTGGTTGTTGGCGACCAAGTGCTCGATACCTCGGTGCGCGCCAAGCTGCAGCAACTGCACGCTGCACTGGTGTCGTAAGACACGCGCTTCGGCAGGCCAGCTAAGACAGACCCTTACCCCTCGCGCAAGCTGAGAGAAACACTTTTAGGAGTTAGTATGCAACTCAACCCATCTGAAATCAGCGAGTTGATCAAGAGCCGGATCCAAGGTCTTGACGGCGGCGCTGAAGTGCGTAATCAAGGCACGGTTATTTCCGTCGCCGACGGTATCTGCCGCATCCACGGTTTGTCGGACGTGATGCAAGGCGAGATGCTGGAATTCCCAGGCAACACGTTTGGCCTGGCAATGAATCTGGAACGCGACTCCGTCGGTTCCGTGATTCTGGGTGCCTACGAGCACATCTCCGAAGGCGACACGGTGAAATGCACCGGCCGCATTCTGGAAGTGCCAATTGGTCCTGAGCTGCTCGGCCGCGTTGTCAACGCGCTGGGTCAGCCAATCGACGGCAAAGGCGCCATCGACACGAAACTGACGGCCGCGATTGAAAAAATCGCTCCGGGCGTGATCGCCCGTGAGTCCGTTTCGCAACCAATGCAAACCGGCCTGAAGTCGATCGATGCGATGGTTCCAGTTGGCCGCGGCCAGCGCGAACTGATCATCGGCGACCGTCAAACCGGCAAGTCGGCTGTGGCGATTGATGCGATCATCAATCAAAAAGGCCAGGGCATGAAATGTATCTACGTCGCGATTGGCCAAAAAGCCTCGTCGATCAAGAACATCGTGCGCTCGCTGGAACAGCACGGCGCGATGGAATACACCATCGTTGTCGCCGCTTCCGCTTCGGAATCGGCCGCCATGCAATACATCTCGCCGTACTCCGGTTGCGCCATGGGCGAATACTTCCGTGACCGCGGTGAAGATGCACTGATCGTCTACGATGATCTGTCCAAACAAGCTGTTGCATACCGTCAAATCTCGCTGCTGCTGCGCCGTCCACCAGGTCGCGAAGCGTACCCAGGCGACGTGTTCTACCTGCACAGCCGCCTGCTGGAACGCGCAGCACGCGTGAATGCCGACTACGTCGAGAAGTTCACCGACGGCGCCGTCAAAGGCAAGACCGGTTCCCTGACGGCACTGCCGATCATTGAAACGCAAGCTGGCGACGTGTCCGCATTCGTTCCAACCAACGTGATTTCGATTACCGACGGTCAGATCTTCCTGGAAACCTCGCTGTTCAACGCCGGTATCCGTCCTGCGATTAACGCCGGTATTTCCGTATCGCGCGTCGGTGGCGCCGCCCAGACCAAGGTCATCAAAAACCTGTCCGGCGGTATCCGTACCGACTTGGCGCAGTACCGTGAATTGGCCGCGTTTGCGCAGTTCGCATCGGACCTGGATGAATCGACCCGCAAGCAGCTGGACCGTGGTGCCCGCGTGACGGAATTGCTCAAGCAAGCCCAGTACTCGCCACTGTCGATCTCGCTGATGGCCGTATCGCTGTTCTCGGTGAACAAAGGCTTCATGGACGACGTGCCAGTCAAGCAAGTGCTGTCGTTCGAAGCTGGTGTCCACGCTTACATGAAGACCAAGCAAGCTGCTCTGCTGGCCAAGATCGAAGAAACCAAGCAACTCGACAAAGACAGCGAAGCAACTCTGTCGGCGGCCATTGCTGATTTCAAGAAATCCGGCGCATATTAAGCGGCCAGGCGGCGCCCACCTCGAGTGAGGCGCCGCCCTACGCGCAGAAGGAGTAAGGACTCATGGCATCAAGCAAAGAGATACGAGGCAAGATCAAGAGCGTAGAGAATACGAAGAAGATCACCAAGGCGATGGAAATGGTCGCCGCGTCCAAAATGCGCAAGGCGCAAGACCGGATGCGGGCCGCTCGTCCCTATAGTGACAAGATTCGGAATATCGCCGCCAATCTGGCGAATGCCAATCCGGAATACACGCACCCGTTCCTGGCAGCTGCCCAGGGTACGCAAGCGAAGGCAGTGGGTTTCATCGTTGTCACGACCGACAAGGGTCTGTGCGGCGGCATGAACACCAACATCCTGCGCCAGGTGACGTCGAAGTCGCGCGAGCTGGAAGCAGCTGGCAACCGGATTGAAGCAGTTGCCATCGGTAACAAGGGTTTGGGTTTTTTGAATCGCATCGGCGTCAAGATCGTCGCTTCTGCCATTCAAACTGGTGATACGCCCCACCTGGACAAACTGATCGGACCTGTCAAGGTCATGCTCGAAGAGTTCCAGGCAGGCAAGCTCGACGCAGTGTACCTGTGCTACACCAAATTCATCAACACGATGAAGCAGGAACCAGTGGTCGAACAGTTGCTGCCCCTGACGGCTGACAAGATGGTCGCCGACAAGAGCGCACACTCGTGGGATTACATCTACGAGCCGGATGCGCAAAGCATCATCGACGAATTGCTGGAGCGCTATGTAGAAGCGCTGGTGTACCAGGCAGTCGCGGAGAATCTGGCGTCCGAGCAATCGGCACGGATGGTCGCGATGAAAGCTGCAAGCGACAACGCGGGTAGTGTGATCGGCGAACTGAAGCTGATCTACAACAAGACCCGCCAAGCTGCGATTACCAAAGAACTCTCCGAAATCGTCGCCGGTGCGGCTGCGGTTTAAACGAATTTAACTATATTGAAGGAACGAACATGGCTGATGGCAAAATCGTTCAGTGTATCGGCGCTGTGGTGGACGTTGAGTTTCCCCGCAACGCGATGCCTAAGGTATTTGATGCCTTGAAGATGGCAGGCTCGGAACTGACCCTGGAAGTACAACAGCAGTTGGGCGACGGCATTGTCCGTACCATTGCACTCGGCACGTCCGATGGCTTGCGTCGCGGCATGATGATTCAAAATACCGGCAAACCTATCATGGTGCCAGTCGGTAAAGCAACCCTGGGTCGCATCATGGACGTGCTGGGTAACCCGATTGACGAATGCGGCCCAGTGTCGCACGAGCAAGTCGCGTCGATCCACCGCACCGCTCCTGCATACGACGAACTGTCGCCATCGCAAGAACTGCTGGAAACCGGCATCAAGGTGATCGACCTGGTTTGCCCGTTTGCAAAAGGCGGTAAAGTTGGTCTGTTCGGCGGCGCTGGCGTAGGCAAGACCGTCAACATGATGGAATTGATTAACAACATCGCCAAAGCGCACAGCGGCGTGTCCGTGTTCGCCGGTGTGGGTGAGCGTACGCGTGAAGGTAACGACTTCTACCACGAGATGGCTGACGCGAAAGTGGTCGATCTGGAAAACCCAGAGAACTCCAAAGTCGCGATGGTCTACGGTCAGATGAATGAGCCGCCAGGTAACCGTCTGCGCGTCGCGCTGACCGGCCTGACGATCGCTGAATCGTTCCGTGATGAAGGCAAGGACGTTCTGTTCTTCGTCGACAACATCTACCGCTTTACGCTGGCTGGTACCGAAGTCTCGGCACTGCTGGGCCGTATGCCGTCGGCTGTGGGTTACCAACCGACCCTGGCTGAAGAAATGGGCCGTCTGCAAGAGCGTATCACGTCGACCAAGACCGGTTCGATCACCTCGATCCAGGCCGTCTACGTTCCAGCCGATGATTACACCGATCCATCGCCTGCTACCACGTTTGCTCACTTGGATTCGACCGTTGCGCTGTCGCGTGACATCGCTTCCCTGGGTATCTACCCAGCCGTGGACCCACTCGATTCGACCTCGCGTCAGCTCGATCCGTTGATCGTTGGTCAAGAGCACTATGACACCGCGCGTGCCGTGCAAACGACCCTGCAACGCTACAAAGAATTGCGCGACATTATCGCGATTCTGGGTATGGACGAGCTGGCACCGGAAGACAAACTGCTGGTTGCCCGTGCACGTAAGATGCAGCGTTTCCTGTCGCAGCCTTTCCACGTCGCTGAAGTCTTTACCGGCGCGCCTGGTAAATACGTTTCGCTCAAAGACACGATCAAGGGCTTCAAAATGATCGCTTCGGGCGAACTCGATCACCTGCCGGAACAAGCGTTCTACATGGTCGGCACGATCGAAGAAGCAATCGAAAAAGCCAAGAAACTTAACTAAGTTAAGTCTGGGCCTAACCCCGCCCCTTAGAAGGCGGGGTTCTTCAACCCGATAGGATACACATGGCACACACAATTCACGTTGACGTGGTTTCCGCTGAAGAACTGATTTTTTCAGGCGAAGCAGAATTCGTCGCGTTGCCGGGTGAACAGGGCGAGCTGGGTATCTACCCACGCCACACGCCTTTGATTACCCGCATCCGTCCGGGCGCGGTCCGCATCAAGGTAGTCGGCCAGGCTGAAGAAGAGTTCGTCTTCGTTGCCGGCGGCCTGCTGGAAGTGCAACCGAATACCGTGACCGTCCTGGCCGATACCGCGATCCGCGGTCACGACCTGGATGAGGCGAAAGCGCTGGAAGCGAAGAAGTTGGCGGAAGAAAATATCCACAACAAGGATTCGGGCATCGACTACGCGCAAGCGCAAGCCGAGCTGGCCAGCGCGATTGCGCAGCTGGCAGCGATCCAGAAGTTGCGCAAGCATTAATTTGCTCGCATGCAGTAAAACAAAAAGGCAGCCTGCGGGCTGCCTTTTTTTATGCCTCAGCCGCTAGACTTATTCGCAGCGTGGCTGCCAGGCACCATCGCGCAACTGGACAGCCAGGCTGGCATTGCCCTCATTGACCAGCTTCAGCGTCGCCTGCTTGCCCGCCGCCGATTGGTCTTCGCCGGGGGGTGTTTTTACCGCATACTGAAACTGCAGCAGGCCACCGCAGGCGGCAGCGCCATGAAAGCTCTTGCTGACGTTCGATTCATACACGGGGTTGGCCGCATCCGGTTCATATACCGACCGCATCAGCACGTGGCCATTTTCGACCGTGACGGAGGAAATCGGTTCCGGCTTGGTGGCTGCCAGCGACTTGAGCAGGGCTGCCGAGAAGGCCAGGGGATCGGTCTTGGAATTGCCTTCGTAGAGTATGGTAATCAGGCTGCTCCATTTTTCCACCGCTTCGCCATTCGTCGTATATTCATACAAGGCCCGTTGGCTGTTGCGACCCTGCGGCGCGGTAAACGCCAACGTGTAGACCTTGTCGGCATAGTGAATCTCTTGCGGCACGATCAGCTTCTGCGCGAACAGCGAGCCGCTGGCGAACAGGCAAGCTGACAATGTACTCAGAAGTAAAACGGTTTTTCCCTTGAACACAGTGCATCCTCATTTCATGGTTGGCGGGCCGCGGGCATTGCGTGCGGCGCATGTCTGCTGGTACTGCATTTGACTATACCTTGCATATTTCTCAATTGCAACTTTGATATATTCCAGCATCCTGGCTGCGGGTCGGCTGTTCATGCAATCCCTTTCTTGTCGCGCTGCCTGAAGGCCTTCATCGTCACCTTCCACTTGGCGCGCGCTGCGCTGCGCTCGAGCGGCGTCGTTTCGCCACGGAGGGCATCGCGCAGCAGCTTGTGATAATTGCGCAAGCGGTCCGCATCGATGGCGCCGCGCACGGCGCAACCGGGTTCGCTGGCATGCTGGCAATCGCGGAACTGGCACGTCGCTGCCAGTGCCACAATGTCGTAAAACGTGGCCGCCAGGGTCTGCGCGTCGGCATCGGCCTGCCAGCTGCGCAAGCCCGGTGTGTCGATGATGCAGGCGCCATCCGCGCACAGGTGCAGCGAGCGCGCCGTCGTCGTATGCCGGCCACGGCCGTCGCCATGGCGCACGTCGTTGGTCGTTTGATCCACCGCGCACAGGGTGTTGGTCAGGCTGGACTTGCCGGCGCCCGATGAACCGAGCAGCACCAGGGTCTGGCCGGCGCCCAGCCAGGGTTCCAGGATGGCCACGTCATATGCGTGGCGCGTATCGACGGCCAACAGCGGCACGTGGGGCGGCAGGCGCTGTTTCAGCTGCGCCAGTTTACCGGCGACGTCGTCGGCTACGTCGGCCTTGCTCAGCACCACCACGGGCGTCACTTGCGCCGCCAGCACGATGGCCAGGTAGCGCTCCAGGCGGCGCGGATTAAAATCCTCATCCAGTCCCATCACCAGCAGGGCCGTATCGACATTGCTGGCGAGTACCTGGCGGCGGCCGTCATTGCCGCGTCGGGCGATTTGCGTGACTGGGGATAAGTGCGCCGTTATCCACAGCGCGCCGTGCGCATCGTGTTCGGCGGCGACCCAGTCGCCGACCGTGAGGACCTCGTCCTTCGCCTGCAGTTCGTGCAGCAGGCGCGGCAGGATCTGCGCCGGGTGTTCCTTGCCGCCGTCGTGCACGCCGATGCTGTCGCGGTGCACGGCGCTCACGCGCAGCAGCTGCGCGCTGGAAGAAGATAGTGGGGAGGATACGTCGAGTTGGGCGGCTGCGCTGGCGATGGCCTGCTGCAGCCCGATAAGGCGTAGTTGCGCAAAATCGAATGCGATCATGGTAGCGTGATTCCAGATTCTGTCGTCCGCGTGCGGACATGTAGCCTGCGCGTGCAGGCACCGCCAGTCGCGATGACTGGCACGAAAGAAGGGGGACGTCGGCTACGCGATCACGCGTATGGGGAGTTGCGAGCTAACAGGCTACGCAGGGAAAAACGGTGATCAGGCAGCCGACAGCACGGCAGTATGCGAATGGCGCATGTTGTCTACTCCTGAGGTGTGATGGAAAATGCCAGTGTGCCAGCGGCGTGCGCCGCCGTCAACCTCAGCTGCACATGCCGTATGCCTGGCGCTCGGGGAAATAGCGGTACGTAAACGTGCGCACCGGGTAGCGCTTGCCGGCGACGAGCATGTCGGGCATCGACAGATCGAAGCGCTGCGGCAGCTGGCGCGGCAGTTGCAGGCGCAGCCGCCACTGGGTTTCTGCGCTCGAACCCACGGCGGAAAACATGATGGGCAGTGTTTCGATGACGTCGACCATTTCCGCCTTGCGGCTCACGCCGCGCTGGTAAATGGTGAGTATCTTCGCTTCGGCGAACGGTGCTTGTTTCGGCTCTTCCAGCAGGAAGGACAGGCGCGTAAAACTGGCTTGCGTACCGACGGGCAAGGTGAAGATCAGCGCCAGTTCCGTGCCGCCTTCCTTCAAGGTGACGGGCGGCGTGGCATACACGCTGATACCGCGCGGCAGTTCGAAACGCGAACCTTCCGTCCACGTCTTGCACTCGGGCGTGGTGGCCTGGTACAGGCTGGGCGCCGTGTAGTCGTCGCAGGCGGAAACCAGCAGTAGCAGGGGCAGGGCGAGGAGGGTGGAACGGCGCATGGGAGTCACGGTTGGAGGATCAGCCGACAGTGTAAGCGATCGCCACGCGATCCACCAGCGACGCTAGGAGTGCTCGGGCGGGGCGCGCCGCACGGATTGCAGCTGGCAGTGCGCCGCCTGCAGTGCGTCCTGGATGGCGTCAAGCGCCAGTTGCGGCTGCGCCGCGCCGCACATGAAGATGTCGACGGCGGCAAAGCTGCATTCCGGCCAGGTGTGGATGGAAATGTGCGATTCGGCCAGCAGCACCACGCCGGTGACGCCCTGGCCTGCGCCAAAGCTGTGGAAATGGCTGTGCAGCACCTGCGCGCCGGCCGTAGTGGCCGCTGCGCGCAGCAGGCGTTCGAGCGCGGCGCAGTCGCGCAGGCGTTCGGGTGCGATGCCGGACAAGTCGGCCAGCAGATGGATGCCCAGGGGCAGATGCGGTGTGGCGGTCATGCTTATTTGTGGCTGCCGCCACTGGAGCCGCCACCATAGCTGCCGCCGCCGCTGCCCGTGCGCGAACTCCAGCTGCTGCCGCTGCTGCTGCCGGCTACCTTGAACATGCGCACCCAGTTGGCGGCCGTGACGGAAAACGTCACCATCAAGGCATAGATCACGTATTTACTCATGGAGGATTCTTTGCATTCTTGTCGAGGAAAACGGCGGGCAGGAACAGCGCCAGGCAGCCCAGCAAACTCCACATCAAGGTGCTGGAGAACGAGACAAACATGGGGATCGCATTCAAGACCAGCACGATGACGATGAAGACCTTGGCGATACCGCGGTGACTCAGTTTAATATTTTGTACCTTGGCAGCGCCATGGAAGGCGGCGCCGAACCAGGCGGCCATCTGGTCATAGGCGACGGGTACGGAGCGCGACCAGGTCATTTCCTCGCCGGTGAGCTCCGTCGCCAGTTTTGTCTGACCCTGCTCGAATTCGTGGACGCGCGTGCTGTCGCCGACGGCCACCTTCCAGTTGAAGGCGCCCGCCGCATACACCACCTGCGAGCCGTAGTCATACAATTTGCGATAGGTGGCGCCATCGAGCGTGCAGGTAGCGGCGTCCAGCGAGGCCCAGTTGGGCCAGTTCGGCAGCACGTTCGAGCGCGACCAGCCGTCGTCCGTCTCCACCAGCCAGAAGAAGCCGGCGCGCGCGTTGTACAGCAGGTATTCGTTCCACTCGCTGCCTTCATCGTCGGCGCGGCGCATCATGCCGATCACCGTGAAGTCGGCATTGCTGATCTTCGCGCTGGCGCCCAGCTCCAGCGTGATGTCGGCATTGTCGTGCACCTGCTTGCCGATGGCCAGCACCTGTGCTTCCGGGCCGCTGGCGTCGAGCTGCGCGTGGCAGGCGGGACACACCAGCTGCGCCGCCGCGCCGGGGACGTACTTGATGCCGCTGCCGCAGGAGGGGCAGTCGAGCGCATCGAGCTTGCCACGGTACTTGCCGGCGCTTCTGGCGATGGCGTCGTCATCGCGCAGCAGCTGGCACTGCAAGCCATCCAGGGTGACGGCAACGCCCTGGTAGACGACGGGTTGCGGGCCGTCCGTGTAGTCGAGCGTGACAAAGCTGGCGTAGTTGCGGAAGTCCGCCACCTGGATGCGCCAGCCGGCGCCCACCTTGAACGGCAATTCACCCTGGCCGGCGATGCATTCGGCATTGCGGATCTCGGCCGCCGTGTACGGCTCGCCGCAGAGCGTATAGCGCTTGCCCGGCGCCAGCTCGCCAAAGACGGGCAGGGTATCTTGCGTGCTGCGCTCACGCGTCAGCGTGTACAGGCCGGACGAGTCGCCCAGCCAGGCCGTGCTGGCGTCGTCGAACAGCAGATACCACTCGTTCCATGTGCCGGCGCTGTAGCGCTGCTGGATGCGCCCGACGACGGTGAAGTGCAGGCCGTCGTGTACGCCGGCCGTGCCGATCTGGATCGGTGTATAGTCTTCCAGGACGGTCGACATCTTGCCCACGTCCCTGACGGAATCGGCGTCCTTGAGGATGGTGCTGTGGCAGTACTCGCACACGGCGAGCACGGAAGCATGCGAGCGGAAATGAACTTCCGCGCCGCAGCTGGGACAGGAAACAGTTTGCATGCAGTCGCGCTTAACCGATCAGTTTTTTCAGCAGTTCAGCCTTGGCGCCGTCGTAGTCGGCCGGCGAAATGAGACCCTTGTCGAGCAGACCCTTGAGCTTTTCCAGGCGTGCCTCGATCGGTTCTTCCGCAGGGGCCGGTGGTGCCGCAGGTGCGGCCGGAGCCGGCTGCTGCAGCGCACCGCCCATGCTTTGCGCCATCACCTGGCCGATCGACAGCCCGGCGCCGAGACCGGCGCCGATACCGGCCATGCCGCCTTCGTTCTGCGCCGCCAGCGGGATCGCGTTGGCGACCTGGAATTTGGTGTAGCCGCTCATCTTGTCGGCGCCCAGCCCGCCCTTCATGCCGGCCGAGATGCGCTCGTCGAGCGCCGCCTGCAATTCCTCGGGCAGGCTGATGCTGGCCACGTTGAATTCATCGAGGCCCACGCCATAGCGGGCAAACGCCTGCGCCAGGCCATCCTTGACCTCTTGCGCCATCAGCGCCTGGTTGGCCGCCATGTCGAGGAAGGGAACGTTCGCGCCGCCCAGCGAGCTGGCCATGCTCGACATCAGAATGCCGCGCAATTGATCTTCCACCTCGTCGCGCGTATAGACTTCGCGCGTGCCGCTGATCTCGGTGAAGAAGGTGCGGGCGTCGGCGATGCGGTACGAGTACATGCCGAAGGCGCGCACGCGGATCATGTCGAAATCCTTGTCGCGGATGGTGATCGGCTGCGGCGTGCCCCACTTGCGGCCCGTCTGTACGCGGGTGCTGAAGTAATACACATCCGACTTGAAGGGCGAGTCGAACAGCTTGTCCCAGTTTTTCAGGTTGGTCAGCAGCGGTAAAGTCTGCGTCGTCAGCTTGTGCGTGCCGGGACCGAAGACGTCGGCGATCTTGCCTTCATTGACGAAGACGGCGACCTGCGATTCGCGCACATTCAGGATGGCGCCGTTCTGGATCTCGAAATCCTGCATGGGGAAGCGCCAGGCCAGTACGCCTTCCGTTTCTTCGTTCCACTGCAGTACGTCGATAAACTGCTTCTTGATAAAGCTGCCGAGGCTCATGATGAATGTCCTTGAATAAGATAAAACGGTGTCAGGAAATGCAGGCGGCGTTGATGGCGCCGATCGACAGGGAAATGGCGCCCAGCAAGCCGCCGAAGGCGCTGTTGTTCGATTCGATCTGGTCCTTCGACATGCGCAGCAAGCGCGTGGTGACCACATAGGCGAGCAACTGCACCACCATGGCGCCGAAGGCCCAGGCGAAGAATTGCTGATAGTCGGCCGTGTGCATCAGGGACGAGGCGATGGTGGCGGAAAATCCCAGCAGCGCGCCGCCCAGCGACAGCGCCGCCGCCTGGTTGCCCTGGCGAATCAGCAGCACTTCGTTGTAGGGCGTAACGCGCGTGTAGATGATAAAAAATACAATCAACAGCCCGGCGGCCAGTAAAAGATGGATCAGATAGTTTAGGATGGCGGGCACGGCTTTCCTCGCAATGAGTATTTGATAACGTCAACGCATATTAGAACAAAAAAAGTCCCATGAACAAAAAAATTCTGATCTTGTCCGTCTTCGTGGTCGCCTCCTGCGGCCTCGCGTATGAACTGATCGCCGGCGCCATGTCCAGCTACCTGCTCGGCGACTCCATCCTGCAGTTTTCCACCATCATCGGCTGCTACCTGTTCGCCATGGGTGTGGGTGCTCACTTTTCGAAGTATGTAAAGGACGACGACGTGCTCTCGCGCTTCGTCGACATCGAGCTGGCCGTGGGCTTGATCGGTGGCCTGTCGGCCGCCATCCTGTTCATGACGTTTTCGTGGATGGCCGCGCCATTTCGCACCTTATTGTATGTGATGGTGTTCCTGATCGGCGCACTGGTCGGCATGGAAGTGCCGCTGGTGATGCGCGCTCTCAATTCGCGCCAGACGGAATTTAGTGAACTTGTCAGCCGTGTGCTCACCTTCGATTACCTGGGTGCGCTGGCCGTCTCCCTGCTGTTCCCGCTGGTACTGTCGCCGTATCTGGGACTGGTGCGCACGGGCTTTTTGTTCGGCATGCTGAATGTTGGCGTGGGCCTGTGGACGATTTACGTGTTCCGCGCGGAGCTGAAGAACCTCACGGGGCGCTTCCTGCGCGCCTGCGTCGTGATGCTGGTGCTGATCGCCGGCTTTGCCATGTCGGACCGTATGGTGGCCTGGGGCGAACATGGCCTGTTCGGTGACCAGATCGTGTATTCCACCACCACGCCCTACCAGCGCCTGGTGATCACGCGCTGGAAGGACGATACGCGGCTGTACATCAACGGCAACCTGCAGTTTTCCTCACGCGACGAGTACCGTTACCACGAGGCGCTGGTACACCCCGTGCTGGAAGCGCTGCCGTGGGCGCGCCGCGTGCTGGTGCTGGGCGGCGGCGATGGCCTGGCGCTGCGCGAAATCCTGCGTTATCCACAGATCGAGCACGTCACCGTGGTGGACCTGGACCCGGCCATGACGGCCGCGTTTACCACGCGCCCGGAACTGGCAAAGCTGAATAACAACTCGTTCTCCGACAAGCGCGTCACCGTCGTCAATGCCGATGCCGCCGTCTGGCTGCGCAATAACGGCGACATGTTCGACGCGGCCATCGTCGACTTCCCCGATCCGTCCAGCTTTGCGCTCGGCAAACTGTATTCGGTGCCCTTCTACGACCTGGTGAAAAAACACCTGGCGGTCAAGGGCTTGATGGTGGTGCAATCGACTTCGCCCTTTTTTGCCCCGCACGCCTACTGGACCATCAATTCGACCCTGCGCGAAGTGGGCATGCGCACCTGGCCCTACCACGCCTATGTACCCTCGTTCGGCGAATGGGGTTTTATCCTCGCTTCACCCCAGCTCGACTACACACCGCCGACGACATACCGCCTGCCGATGCGCTACCTGAACGCGGACACCACGCGCGAGATGTTCATCTTCCCGCCCGACATGCAGCCGCTGCCGATGGCGCCGAATCGCCTGAATACCCAGTCGCTCGTGCATGAATTCGAGCAGGACTGGAACCGGGTGATTCGCTGATGCGGCGCCGTTCCTTCATGCTGTGGGCTGCCGGTGGCACGGCCGCGGCCGCGGCTGGCATCGGCAGTATCGCCGCGTATTTGCGCTGGCAGGAAATCACGCCCAAGGTGTTGTATCCAGGCCGCAGCGAGGGGCACTATTTGCGCACGCTGCTGCGCGAGCGCACGGCGCTGCCGCCACCTTCACGCACCTTGAGCACCGACGTGGCCATCCTCGGCTCCGGCATCGCCGGCCTGACGGCCGCCTGGCGCCTGAACAAGCTGGGGCACCAGGATTTCCTGATGATCGACGGTCCGCAGCCTTATGGCAACGCGGCCGGCGGCCACTTCGGCGACCTGGCTTATCCGACCGGTGGCCATTACTTGCCGCTGCCTTCGCCCGAATCGACCCATGTGCGCGAGATCCTGTTCGACCTGGGGATTATCCAGCGCGATCCGCAGGCGGAAAAGCCGACTTACGACGAGCGCTATATCCTGCACGCGCCGGAAGAACGATTGCTGTTCAACGGTCACTGGCAGGATGGCTTCATTCCCACGGAAGGCGTGCCGCCTGCGGAACTGGCGCAGCACCAGCGCTTCTTTGCGCAGGTGGCGCAGCTGCGCCAGGCGCGCGGCAATGACGGCAAGCGCGTGTTTGTCTTTCCTACCGTGGAGTCGTCGCATGATCCCGCCTGGCAGGCGCTCGACACCATCACCTTGAAGCAGTGGATGGAACGCGAAGGCTATACCTCGCCTACCCTGCACTGGTATTTGAACTACTGCTGCCGCGACGACTACGGCACGCGCTACGACCAGGTCTCGGCCTGGGCCGGCCTGCATTACTACTGCAGCCGCTGGGGACAGGCGGCGAATGCCGGCAATGGCGCCTGGCTGACCTGGCCCGGTGGCATGCAACCGGTGGCCACGGCCATGGAGCAGGCCTCGGGTGTCCAACGTCATGCGGGCACGGTGGTTTCCGTACAGACGACGGATCAGGGCGTGGAAGCGCTGTGCCTGGAACTGGTCGACGGCCAGCCACGCACCTATTTGGTCCGCGCACGCAAGGCCATCTGCGCCATGCCCTTGTATGTGGCGGCGCGTGTGGTGCCGGACATTGCCAGCTACGGCTTTGACGCGAAGCTGCACACGCCCGCCTATGCGCCATGGATGGTGGCGAACTTTTTACTGAAACGCTTTCCCGACGAACTGCCGCATGCGCCCCTGTGCTGGGACAACGTGGTGTACCAGGAACCGGGCCTCGGCTACGTCGTCTCGACCCACCAGGATATCCGTGTGCGTCCGCCCGAGAAAACCGTCTTCAGCGCCTACGTGGCCCTGTCCGACCGCACGCCGCAGCAAGCGCGCAAATGGTTAGATGTGGCCACGCCCGAGCAATTGCTGGCGCTGGCCAGCGTCGACCTGAAAACGGCGTATGGACGCGATTTTGCCAGCTGCGTCGAGCGCGTCGACATCACCGTGCGCGGCCATGCCATGGCCGCACCGTTACCGGGATTTCGCAGCAATGCGGGCTTGAAGGCGCTGCGCGAGCACGATGGCGCCATCCTGTTCGCGCATGCCGATTTGTCGGGCTTTTCCGTGTTCGAGGAAGCGGCGTGGTGGGGGGATAGGGCCGCTCGCCTGGCGGCAAAATAAAAAGGCCGGCGCGAACGCCGGCCTGAGCCCCCTAAGGCTCGAACCGGTCTACTTGTTCTTGTTGATCACGTCGATGAACACGGCCGCCAGCAGCACCAGGCCCTTGATCACCTGCTGGTAATCGATGCCGATGCCCATGATGGACATGCCGTTGTTCATTACGCCCATGATGAAGGCGCCGATGACGGCCCCCATCACCTTGCCAACGCCGCCCGAGGCCGAGGCGCCGCCGATGAAGCAGGCGGCGATCACGTCCAGTTCAAAACCCGTACCGGCTTTCGGCGTGGCCGTGTTCAGGCGCGCCGCGAAGATCAGGCCGGCCAGCGCGGCCAGCATGCCCATGTTGACGAAGGTGTAGAAGCTGACCCGTTCCGTCTTGATGCCGGACAGGCGCGCCGCCTTCTCGTTGCCGCCCACAGCATACACGCGGCGGCCCAGCACGGTGCGGTTGGTAATGAAGGTGTAGGCGACGATCAGCAGCGACATCACGGCCAGCACGTTGGGAAAACCGCGGTACGACGCCAGCAGGTAGCTGAAATACACCATCACGGCGGCGAAGATGCTATTTTTCAGCAGGAAGAAGGCGCGCGGCTCGTTTTCCATGCCGTGCTTCAGTTGCTTGGCGCGGCTGCGCAGCGAAGTGATAATCAGCGCCGCGGCGGCGATCACGCCCAGCAGCAATGACAGGCCGCGCAGGTTTTCACCGCCGAACGGGTCGGGCAAAAAGCCCGAGCTGAGCATCTGGAAGCCTTCCGGGAAGGGACCGACCGACTGGCCTGCCAGCAGGGCCAGGGTCAGGCCCTTGAACACCAGCATGCCGGCCAGGGTGACGATGAAGGACGGGATTTTAAAGAAGGCGACAAAATAGCCTTGCGCGCCGCCGATGACGGCGCCGGCCAGCAGGCAGATGATGCTGGCGGCGATAAAGTTCATCTCGTAGTTGACGATCAGGACGGCCGCCAGCGCGCCGACGAAGCCGACCACGGAGCCGACGGACAAATCGATATGGCCGGCCACGATGACCATCAGCATGCCCAGCGCCATGATGACGATGTAGCTGTTTTGCAGCACCAGATTGGTCAGGTTCAGCGGCTGCATCAGGGTGCCATCGGTCATGTACTGGAAAAAGCCCATGATGACGATCAGGGAGAGCAGCATGCCGTAGTCGCGCATATTGTTCTTCAAAAAGCCGGCATAGCTTTTCGCTTGCGGCGCGGCCGCTGGCGCTGCTGCTGCCGGCGCGCCTGCTGTCAGTTTATTGTCCATTGTTTTCTCCGTGTGTAACGATCGCGCGCATGATGCGCTCCTGCGATGCTTCTGCCGCGCTCAGTTCTGCCGCGAAGCGGCCTTCGTTCATGACATAGATCCGGTCGCACATGCCCAGCAATTCCGGCATTTCCGAGGAAATCATGATGATGCATTTGCCTTCGGCCGCCAGCTCGCTGATGATGCTGTAGATCTCGTACTTGGCGCCCACGTCGATGCCGCGGCTCGGTTCATCGAGGATCAGGATGTCGGGGCGCGAAAACAGCCACTTCGCCAGCACCACTTTCTGCTGGTTGCCGCCGGACAGATTGACTACCTTTTGCGCCACGCTCGAGCAACGGGTCTTGAGCTTGCGGCGGAACTCCTCGGCCACGCTGAATTCACGCTGCTCATCGATCACCATGTGCTTCGAAATCGCATCCAGGTTGGCCAGGCTGGTGTTCTTCTGGATGTCTTCCTCGAGGATCAGGCCCAGGCCCTTGCGGTCTTCCGTGACATATGCGAGGCCATGGGCGATCGCCTTGCCGATGCTGCTGACGTCGATTTCCTGGCCATTCTTGAGCACCGTGCCGCTGATGCGCTGGCCGTAGGCGCGTCCGAATATGCTCATCGCCAGTTCCGTGCGCCCTGAGCCCATCAAGCCGGCGATGCCGATGATCTCGCCCTTTTTGGCGTGCAGGTTGATGCCCTTGATGACGGGGCGGTCGGCATGCTCGGGATGGAAGACGCGCCAGTCGCGCACCTCGAAAATGGTCTCGCCGATGCTGGGTGTGCGCGGAGGATAGCGGTCGGCCATTTCGCGCCCGACCATTTTTTCGATGATGCGGTCTTCGCTGACGGGCTCCGTGCGGCAGTCGAAACTGTCGACCGTGTTCCCGTCGCGCAGCACAGTGATGGCATCGGCCACCCGCGAGATTTCATTGAGCTTGTGCGAGATCAGGATCGAGGCGATGCCCTGGGCTTTCAGGCCCAGCAGCAGGTCGAGCAGGGCCGCGCTGTCGCTCTCGTTCAGGCTGGCCGTCGGCTCGTCGAGGATCAGCAGCTTGACGTCCTTGCACAGCGCCTTGGCGATCTCGATCAGCTGCTGCTTGCCCACGCCCAGGTTGGTGATCAGGGTGTCCGGGGACTCTTTCAGGCCGACTTTGTGCAGCAGTTCGCGCGTCTTCGCTTGCGCGTATTCCCAGTCGATGACGCCCATGCGGGCCGGCTCGTTGCCGAGGAAGATATTCTCGGCGATCGACAGCTGGGGCACCAGCGCCAGTTCCTGGTGGATGATGATGATGCCGATTTCTTCGCTGTCCTTGATGCCGCGAAAGTGCCGCGTCTGGCCCAGGTAATCGATGTCGCCCGTATAGCTGCCATGGCCGTAGACGCCGCTCAGCACCTTCATCAGGGTCGATTTGCCTGCACCGTTTTCGCCGACGATGGCGTGGATCTCGCCGCTGCGCACGCGCAGGTTGACATTGTCGAGCGCCACGACGCCCGGGAATGTTTTGCGTATCCCGCGCATTTCCAGGATAGTGTTCGTCATATAACCTCTCTGGCACGGCCGCGCTGGTCGGCATCGGTCGTGCGGCAGTCTTGTTCTGGATCGTGCATGAAGCGAAAGGCCCGGCAGCGCCGGGCCTTCAGTACCGTGGATGCTTATTTCACTTGCGCTTCCGTGTAGTAGCCGCTGCCGGTGACGAGCACCTGTTTCCAGTTCGCCTTGTCGACGGTGACCGGTTTCAGCAGGTAGGACGGCACCACCTTGACGCCGTTGTTGTAGGTCTTGGTATCGTTGACGGTCGGTACCTTGCCCGACATCATGGCGTCGACCATGTTCGCCGTCACCTTGGCCAGTTCGCGCGTGTCCTTGAACACGGTCGATGCCTGTTCGCCGCGGATGATCGATTTCACCGACGGGATTTCCGCATCCTGGCCCGTCACGACGGGAAACGGTTGTTTCGGCGTGCCGTAGCCGACACCCTTGAGCGAGGACAGGATGCCGATGCTCAAGCCGTCATACGGTGACAGCACCGCATCGACCCGCGCATTGCCATAGTAGGCGCTGAGCAGGTTGTCCATGCGTGCTTGCGCCACGGCGCCATCCCAGCGCAGGGTGGCCACTTTTTCCATGCCCATCTGCTTCGAGCGCACCACCAGCTTGCCGCTGTCAATGTACGGTTTCAGGACCGACAGCGCGCCGTTGTAGAAGAAGTGCGCGTTGTTGTCGTCGGCCGAGCCGCCGAACAATTCGATATTGAACGGGCCTTTGCCTTCCTTGAGTTTCAGCGCCGATTCGATATAGCCCGCTTGCAGTACGCCGACCTGGAAGTTGTCGAAGGTGGCGTAGTAATCGATGTTTTTCGTGCCGCGGATCAGACGGTCATACGAGATGACCTTGATACCCTTGTCGGCCGCCTTTTGCAGCACGTTCGACAAGGTGGTGCCGTCGATGGCGGCAATCACCAGCACCTTGGCGCCCTTGGTGATCATGTTTTCCACCTGCGCCAGCTGGTTCGGGATATCGTCGTCGGCAAACTGCAAGTCCGTCTTGTAGCCGCGCTCCTTGAATACCTTGACCATGTTGTCGCCATCGGCGATCCAGCGCATGGACGACTTGGTCGGCATCGAGATGCCGATCGCGCCCTTGTCGGCGGCACTAGCCACAGGCATTACCGCCATGCCGGAGATGGCCAGCGCCAGGCTCGCGGTCAGCATTTTCATTGTTGTTTTCATTTCAGGTCTCCACCGTCTTCGATAGTTGAATGTGCCAGGGCCGTCGTCCCACCGGGCGGGCTCCGTGCGGATGGCCGATTGCAGGCCACGGCTGATACTAGTTTGTCCATCCATCCCTCACCAATCACTTTTTTCGCATAGCCGATATCCAAAACGGTATCGATACGCCAATTGATGCAATGCGCCATGTCGCCCCTTTCCGCATGCTGACAGGGCGGAAACGGGGGCCGGGCGGCGGCTTTTTTTGGTGCGCTGCAATACCAATAATCATCATTCAATTTGGTGATTTTCGTAATTGCGGCGACACAGGCCGGCGCGCAGAATCGGTCCGGACTTGAAGACCGGCCATCCCGTCACGACCTTTTGAAAGCTTGCCATGCAGCCGATTTCCCCCGCTTCCCTGTTGCCCGCCGACCTGGCGCAGGCCCTCCTTATCGGCCGCATCTGGCGTGACGGACCCTGCGTCGTCGCCGTGCGCGGCGGCGAGGTGGTCGACATCACGCAGACGGTAGCGACGGTGGCCGAGCTGTTCGAGCGCAGCGATGCGCTCGATATCGCCCGCCATGCGCCCGGTATCGCGCTCGGCTCCGTGCAGGCGCTGCTGGCGCAGGCGCTGGCCGCACCGGCAGGTGAGCCGCTGCTGCTGGCGCCGTGCGACTTGCAGGCCGTCAAGGCCTGCGGCGTGACCTTCGCCGTCAGCCTGCTCGAACGGGTGATCGAAGAACAGGCGGGCGGCGACGCGGCACGCGCCGCGAGCTTGCGCACTGCGCTGCAAACGACCCTGGGCGGCGATTTGTCGGCCCTGAAACCCGGCTCGGAGGCGGCGCAGCGGCTGAAACAGCAGCTGCAGCAGCGCGGCGCCTGGTCGCAATACATGGAAGTGGGCATCGGCCCCGATGCGGAAGTGTTTACCAAGGCGCAGCCGATGTCGTCGGTGGGCTGCGGCGCGCAGGTGGGCTTGCTGCCATCGTCCGCCTGGAACAACCCCGAGCCGGAGATCGTCCTGGCCGTCAACAGCCGTGGCGAGGTGCTGGGGGCGACCTTGGGCAACGACGTCAACCTGCGCGATATCGAAGGGCGCAGCGCCCTGTTGCTGGGCAAGGCCAAGGACAACAACGGCTCCTGCGCCATCGGTCCCTTCATCCGCCTCTTCGACGAGTGTTTTACGCTCGAGACCGTGCGCCAGGCCGAAGTGTCGCTGCTGATCGAAGGCGCGGACGACGGCTTTGTGCTCGAAGGCGCCAGCTTCATGCGCGAGATCAGCCGTGACCCGCTCGACCTGGTGCGCCAGACGGCGGGCCAGTACCACCAGTATCCGGACGGCTTCATGCTGTTCCTCGGCACCATGTTCTCGCCCGTGAAGGACCGCGGCGCGCAGGGCGGCGGTTTTACGCACCACCTGGGCGACCGCGTGACGATTGCCAGCGCCGCGCTGGGCGCGCTGGTCAACGAAGTGCAGCGCTGCGATGCGATTACCCCCTGGACGTTCGGCGTGCGCGCGCTGTATCAGAACCTGGCGCAACGCGGCGTGCTTTGATCCGATTTTTTTAAAAGAGAGACACCATGCAGCATGCAACTTACCCTAGCTTGGCCGGCAAGCGCGTCGTCATCACGGGCGGCGGCACCGGTATCGGCGTGGCCATCGTCGAGGCGTTCGCGCGCCAGGGCGCCCACGTCACCTTTCTCGACATTGCCCGCGAGGCGTCGCTGGCGCTGCAGGAAAAGCTGGCACACCTGCCGCAGCCACCCGTTTTCCGCTATTGCGACCTGACGGACCTGGGCGCCCTGGCCGCCACCTTCGCCGAGATCGAAAACGCCAGCGGTGGTACCGATATCCTCATCAACAATGCGGCCAATGATGATCGCCACCAGTTGCAGGACGTCACGCCCGCCTACTGGGACGAGCGCATCGCCGTCAACCTGCGCCACCAGTATTTCTGTGCGCAGGCAGTGGCGCCGGCCATGCGCGCCAAGGGCCGTGGCGTGATCCTCAACCTGGGGTCGATTTCCTGGCACCTGGCGCAAGCGAACCTGTCGATCTACATGACGGCGAAAGCTGGCATCGAGGGCCTCACGCGCGGCCTGGCGCGCGACCTGGGTGTCGACGGCATCCGCGTCAACTGCATCATTCCCGGCGCCGTGCGCACGCCGCGCCAGGAGCGGCTGTGGCATACGCCGGAGGCGGAAGCGTTGATCCTGCAGGGACAGTGCCTGCAGACGCGCGTGGAGCCGGAAGACGTGGCGGCGCTGGCGCTGTTCCTCGCGTCCGACAACGCGGCCAAGTGCGCGGGACGCGAATACTATGTCGACGCCGGCTGGTACGGCGCATGAACATTCCAGCCCAACGCCCGTCGCGGCGCTTCCGCTCGCAGGACTGGTTCGACAATCCCGAGCACATCGACATGACGGCGCTGTACCTGGAGCGCTTCATGAATTACGGCATCACGGCCGAGGAACTGCGTTCAGGGCGGCCCATCATCGGCATTGCGCAAAGCGGCAGCGATATCAGTCCCTGCAACCGCATCCATCTGGAACTGGCGCAGCGCGTGCGCGACGGCATCCGCGATGCGGGCGGCATCCCGATGGAATTCCCGCTGCACCCGATTTTTGAAAATTGCCGCCGTCCCACGGCCGCGCTGGACCGCAACCTGGCGTATCTGGGCCTGGTGGAAATCCTGCATGGCTACCCGATCGACGCCGTGGTGCTGACCACGGGCTGCGACAAGACCACGCCGGCGCAACTGATGGCCGCCGCCACGGTGGACATTCCCGCCATCGTGCTGTCGGGCGGTCCCATGCTCGATGGCTGGATGGATGGCGAACTGGTGGGTTCCGGCGCCGCCATCTGGAAGGGCCGCCGCCAGCTGTCCGCCGGCTTGATCGACAACGACAAATTCCTGCAGATCGCCGCCGCCTCGGCGCCGTCGGCCGGCCACTGCAACACCATGGGTACGGCATCGACCATGAATGCGCTGGCCGAGGTGCTGGGCATGTCCCTGACGGGCTGTTCGGCCATCCCCGCGCCGTACCGCGAGCGGGGCCAGATCGCCTATGCCACGGGGCGCCGCATCGTCGAGCTGGCGCATGAGGACGTGCGCCCGTCGAGCATCCTCACGCGCGAGGCCTTTCTGGACGCCATCATCGTCAACGCGGCCATCGGCGGCTCCACCAACGCCCAGCCGCACTTGATGGCCATGGCCCGTCACGCGGGCGTGGAACTGCATTCGAGCGACTGGATGGAACATGGCTACGACGTGCCGCTGCTCCTGAACATGCAGCCGGCCGGCAAATTTCTGGGTGAGCGCTTCCACCGCGCCGGCGGCGTGCCGGCCGTGATGTGGGAGCTGCAGCAGGCGGGCTTGCTGCATGCCGAGCGTTTGACGGTCACGGGCCAGAGCATGGCGCTCAACCTGGCGGGGCGTGAAAGCGCGGACCGCGAGATGATCCGCCCGTTTGCCGCGCCCCTGAAGGAAAAGGCGGGTTTCATGGCCTTGCAGGGCAACCTGTTCGACTTCGCCATCATGAAGACCAGCGTGATCTCGCCCGCTTTCCGTGAGCGCTACCTGTCGCGCCCCGGCAGCGAAGGCGTGTTCGAGGTGCGCGCCATCGTCTTTGACGGTTCAAGCGACTATCACGCGCGCATCAACGACCCGGCACTCAACATTGACGACAGCTGCATGCTGGTCATGCGCGGCGCCGGTCCTGTCGGCTGGCCCGGTTCGGCCGAAGTGGTCAACATGCAGCCGCCCGACGCCTTGCTCAAGGCCGGCATTTTGAACCTGCCGACTCTGGGCGACGGGCGCCAGTCGGGCACCTCGGACAGCCCCTCGATCCTGAACGCCTCGCCGGAAAGCGCGGTCGGTGGCGGCCTGGCGCTGCTGCGCACGGGCGACATCATCCGCGTGGACTTGAATGCAGGCCGCTGCGACATGCTGGTTGACGCCTTTGAGCTGGCGCGCCGCGCCCAGGAGCTGCCGCCGCCAGTCAACGACAGCGCCACGCCGTGGCAGGAGCTCTATCGCGCCAGCGTGGGCCAGCTGGAAACGGGCGCCTGCATGGAGCTGGCACTGAAATACCGCGCCGTGGGGCAAACCCTGCCGCGCCATAACCACTGATTTATGAAGCCGCAACACCCGTAGTGAAAAAACGTCGTTAAAAAAATCCAACAAGGAGACACGTAATGAACAAGATCATCAGTGCAGCCATCATGACCGCCATGCTGGCATTGAGCAGCAGCGCCGCCCTGGCCGACGCGAAAAATCCGAAGATCGGCTTTTCCATCGACGATTTGCGCGTGGAACGCTGGACGCGTGACCGCGATTTCTTCATCGCCGCCGCCGAAAAGCAGGGCGCCAAGGTCTTCGTGCAGTCGGCAGACGCCAGCGAACAGCGCCAGATTTCACAGATCGAAAATCTGATCTCGCGCGGCGTGGACGTGCTGGTGATCGTGCCGTTCAACGCCACAGTCCTCAACAACACCGTCAAGGAAGCGAAAAAGGCCGGCATCAAGGTGCTGTCGTATGACCGCCTGATCCTGAATGCCGATATCGATGCCTACATCTCGTTCGACAACGAGAAAGTGGGCGAGATGCAGGCCGAAGGCGTGACCAAGCTGCAGCCGAAGGGCAATTACTACCTGCTGGGCGGTTCGCCGACCGACAACAACGCCAAGATGCTGCGCGAAGGCCAGATGAAGGTACTCAAACCATTCATCGACAAGGGCGACATCAAGATCGTCGGCCAGCAGTGGGTGAAGGACTGGAGCGCCACCGAAGCGCTGTCCATCGTGGAAAACGCGCTGACGGCCAACGGCAACAAGATCGACGCCATCGTCGCCTCGAACGACGGCACGGCCGGCGGCGCCATCCAGGCTCTGGCCGCGCAAAAACTCGCTGGCAAGGTGCCCGTCTCGGGCCAGGATGCCGACCTGGCGGCGGTGAAACGGGTGATCGCCGGCACGCAATCGATGACCGTCTACAAGCCGTTGAAAACCATCGCTGCCGAAGCGGCCAAGCTGGCCATCCAGCTGGCGCGCAATGAAAAGCCGGCCTACAACTCCAGCTATGACAACGGCCTGAAGAAAGTCAGCACGGTGCTGCTGAAACCAACGCCCTTGACCAAGGCGAATGTGAACATTCTCGTCGATGACGGCTTCTATACCAAGGCGCAGCTGGGTAATTGATCGCCTGTGTCATCTTTCACCCCAACGGCAGAATCTGGGGTCGGACCCTTAGGGTCCGACCCCGGTCTTTCGACGTTGGGGTTGGAGTACCAGCTACAACCGGTGTAGTTTCTGTAATCCGCAACGAGAGTGAGCATGTCCGACTATCTGCTTGAAATGAAAGGCATCGTCAAACAATTTGGCGGTGTCCGCGCGCTTGACGGCATCGACCTGCAGGTGCGGGCCGGCGAGTGCATCGGCTTGTGCGGCGAGAATGGCGCCGGCAAGTCGACCCTGATGAAGGTGCTGTCCGGCGTCTATCCGCATGGCACCTGGGATGGCGAGATCCTGTGGGAGGGCCAGCCCCTGCGCGCGCAATCGATCCGCGACACGGAAGACGCGGGCATCATCATCATCCACCAGGAACTGATGCTGGTGCCGCAGCTGTCCGTGGCCGAGAATATCTTCATGGGCCGCGAGCTCACCCTGCCGGGCGGGCGCATGCATTACGCGGCCATGTACAAGCGCGCCGACGAGCTGCTGCGCGAACTGAACATTCCCGAACTGAACGTGGCGCAGCCCGTGATGAATTACGGCGGCGGCCACCAGCAGCTGGTGGAAATCGCCAAGGCGCTCAACAAGAATGCGCGCCTGCTGATCCTCGACGAGCCATCGTCGTCGCTGACGGCGTCGGAAATCGCCGTGCTGCTCGATATCCTGCGCGCCCTGAAAGCCAAGGGCGTCACCTGCATCTACATTTCGCACAAGCTCGATGAAGTGGCGTCCATCTGCGACACCATCGTCGTCATCCGCGACGGCAAGCATATCGCCACCACGCCGATGGCGCAGATGAACGTCGAGCGCATCATCGCGCAGATGGTGGGCCGCGAAATGAGCCAGCTGTACCCGCAACGCGCGCAGCCGGCACGTATCGGCGAAGTGCTGTTCGAGGCGCGCCACGTGAGCTGCATCGATGCCGACAACCCGCAGCGCAAGCGGGTCGACGACATCTCGTTCACCCTGCGCAAAGGCGAGATCCTCGGCATCGCCGGCCTGGTGGGGGCGGGGCGCACGGAGCTCGTCTCGGCCCTGTTCGGCGCCTACCAGGGGCCGTGCCAGGCCGAAGTGTGGCTCGATGGCCGCCGCATCGACACCTCGTCTCCGCAAAAGGCGATTGCCATGGGCCTGGCCATGGTGCCGGAAGACCGCAAGCACCACGGCATCGTGCCCGACCTCGACGTGGGGCAGAACATCACCCTGGCCGTGCTGGAGACATTCGTGCGCGCCACGCGCATCGATGGCGAGGCGGAACTGGCGGCCGTGCGCGGCGAGATCGCCCAGCTGGAACTGAAGGCGGCCAGTCCGTCGCTGCCCATCACGAGCCTGTCGGGCGGCAACCAGCAAAAGGCCGTGCTGGCGAAGATGCTGCTGACGCGCCCGCGCGTGCTGATCCTCGATGAGCCCACGCGCGGCGTCGATGTGGGCGCCAAATATGAAATCTACAAATTGATGCTGGCGCTGGCCGACCGGGGCGTGGCCATCATCATGGTCTCGTCGGAACTGGCCGAAGTGCTGGGCGTGTCCGACCGCGTGCTGGTGATGGGCGAAGGCCGCCTGCGCGGCGACTTTATCAACGATGGCCTGAGCCAGGAAACCGTGCTGGCGGCGGCGCTGGACCAGCGTCCGGCGCCCGCCGCCAACACCGCAAACAAGGAACCCGCAGCATGAAACCGCACAGTATCAAACAGCTGTTCACCCAATACAAGATGCTGGCCCTGCTGATCGCCGTGGCGCTGATCTGGGCCTTCTTTTCGTGGAAGACGCAGGGCAGTTTCCTCACGCCGCGCAACCTGTCGAACCTGCTGCGCCAGATGTCCGTCACCGGCATCCTCGCCTGCGGCATGGTGCTGGTGATTATCGCCGGCGAGATCGACCTGTCGATCGGTTCCCTGCTGGGGCTATTGGGCGGCATCGCCGCCGTGCTGGACGTGACGCAGCACTGGCCGCTGGCGCTGAACCTGGCGGCGGTACTCGGCTGCGGCCTGGTGATCGGCCTCTTGAATGGCTACCTGACGGCGTACCGGGGCATCCCGTCCTTCATCGTTGGTTTGGGCGGCATGCTCGCGTATCGCGGCGTCCTGCTGGGCATCACGG
Source organism: Janthinobacterium sp. SUN073 (assembly GCF_030397665.1). Lineage (GTDB taxonomy): Bacteria > Pseudomonadota > Gammaproteobacteria > Burkholderiales > Burkholderiaceae_D > Janthinobacterium. The sequence goes on from NZ_JAPUBT010000007.1 coordinate 81,782, forward strand.
GCGGCATCACGATCGCACCCGTCTCCGAGCCGATGGTCTACCTGGGGCAGGGTTACTTGCCCGCGGCGCCCGGCATCGTGCTGGGCGTCGGCCTGTTCCTGCTGGCCGCCTTTTTGACGTGGCGCGCGCGCGCCAGCCGCGCGCAGCATGGCTTGCCGCAGACGGCGCCTTGGGCCGATGGCTTGCGCCTGGCCGTCATCGGCGCCGTGCTGTACGCCTTCGTGCAAACCCTGAACGGTTATGAAGGTATCCCGCTGCCCGTGCTGTTGCTGCTGGCCTTGCTGGGACTGTTCAGCTATATCACCAGCCAGACCGTGTTCGGCCGCCGCATCTACGCCGTCGGCAGCAATATGGAGGCGACGCGTTTGTCCGGCATCAACGTGAAAGCCGTCAAGTTGTGGATCTTCGGCATCATGGGCCTGATGTGCGCGCTGGCTGGCCTGATCAACACGGGCCGCCTTGCGGCCGGTTCGCCCTCGGCCGGTACCTTCAGCGAACTCGATGCCATCGCCGCCTGCTTCATCGGCGGCACCTCGATGCGCGGCGGCTCGGGCACCGTGTACGGCGCCCTGATCGGCGCGCTGGTCATGGCCAGCCTGGATAACGGCATGTCCATGCTGGACGTGGACACTTACTGGCAGATGATCGTGAAAGGCAGTATCCTCACCCTCGCCGTGTGGGTCGATGTTAGCACGCGCGCCGGGCGCCGCTAGCGGGCCCCGAAAGGCCTGGCTGCCACATGGAGGAGACACCAGCATGAAGTTACCGACCGCGCACCGGATCGCGCTGCTGTTTAACGGGAATAAGATATACGACCGCGACATCATCGCGGGCATTGCCGCCTACCTGAACACCACGCGCGTATCGTGGGACCTGTTCCTGGAAGAGGATTTTCGCTGCCGCCTGCCCGGCATCGAGCGCTGGCAGGGCGACGGCATCATCGCCGATTTCGACGATCCCGCGGTCTGCGCGGCGCTGGCGCACAGCCGCCTGCCCGTGGTGGCCGTGGGCGGCTCGTATGCGCGCGCCGAGGACTACCCGGCCGCCATCCCATACGTGGCGACCGATAATTTTAAGATCGTCAAGCTGGCCTATGAGCACCTGGTGGAAGCGGGATTGAGCCGCTTTGCCTGTTTCAGCCTGCCCGAGGCCGATGTCAACCGCTGGGCGCAGGAGCGCGAAACGGCGTTTTGCGCCTTGATGGAGCGCGACCACATGCGCGCCGACGTGTACCGGGGCGTCGCCACCAGCGCGCCCGCGTGGGACGAAGCGGTGGAGCAGCAGATCGCCTGGCTCAACAGCCTGGAAAAACCCGTCGGCATCATCGCCGTCAGCGACGCGCGCGCGCGTCAGCTGCTGCAAGCCTGCATGCATGCGGGGATTGCCGTGCCGGAGCAAGTCGCCCTGATCGGCATCGACAATGACCCGCTGGCGCGCATGCTCACGCGCATTCCATTGAGTTCCGTGATCCAGGGCACGGAGGAAATGGGCCGCACGGCGGCGCATTTGCTGCACCAGATGTTGAATGGCGCGCGCCTGTCCGGCACACGCATCCTGGTGCCGCCGGCCGGCCTGAACGTGCTCGCGTCCACGCGTCACCAGCCCTTCCAGCATCCGCAGGTGATGCAGGCGCGCCACTTCATCCGCCAGTACGCGTGCCAGGGCATCAAGACGGAGCAGGTGGCCGATTACGTGGGCGTGTCGCGCTCCTCGCTCGAAGCGCACTTCCGCCAGGAACTGGGGCGCAGCGTGCACGACGAGATCCTGCATTTCAAGCTCGATGCGGCCAAGACCCTGCTGGCGCTCGGGCCGGGGCAGGTGGCCGAGGTGGCCGTGCGTTGCGGCTTTACCACGGTGCAGTACATGCACGCCGTCTTCAAGCGCGAACTCGGTTGCACGCCGCGCGAATTCCAGCAGCGCAGCCAGCCACCGCCATGACGATTTTTACCTTGCACAACGCGCGCGGCATGCGCGTGGCCATCGACGCGCACGATGCCAGCGTGCGGGCCTGGTGGGCACCCGACCGCTATGGCCGCCTGGCCGATGTGCTGGACGCGGCGCCCCCTGCGGCACGGTCGTCCACGGGCTGGCGGTGCGCGCCGCCGGTGGACGGCCACTTGCTGCTGCACCTGGCGCACGACGGCCTGTCGGTGCGCCTGGCCTACCGGCTTGACGACGATGGCAGCCTGCACCTCGACTGCGCCGCTACGGCCGATAGCGTTTCCCGTTTCGCGCTTGCCGCGCCCCGCTTCAATCTGCAGGGCCATCATGCCAGTGTGGGCGACCATGTGCTGCGCCTGGCCGCCGACCATTATTGGCCTTGGCCTTGGCCTGGCGGCAGCGCCAGCGATGCTCCGCTCGATGTGGCGGGCAGCGCGTTTGACTTTCGCCAGCCGGCGCCGCTCGCATCGCGCCTGGCCTGGCCCGCGCTGGTGAACTTGCCGGGATTCCGGCATGACTTTTACTGGACGGGCTGCGGCCAGCTGCGCGAAGCGGCACGGGTTGCCGACCCCGCGTCGGGCCGGGTCTTGCGTTTTTCCAGTAGCCAGGACAGCTGCCATCTGTATTCCGATGCGCGCTGTTTTTCCCTGCTGGCGCGGGGCGTGCAAGTGCAGCCGGGACAGGTGATGCGCTTCAAGCTCGCCTACCGTTTGGGCGTGCAGGATCTCGACGCGTTTGACATATCCGAACCGGTATCAATGATGTCAAATAAGTGATTGGTCAGATATGCGGGGCAGTTCTACCATGGGGTAGTTTTTCCCTCATTTATTTTTGCTCTTAGCGACGCTGCGAACCTGCCCATGAACATACTCACCATCGATGCCGGCACCACCAATACGCGTACCTTGCTGTGGCGCGCCGGTGCCGTCGTCGCCCAGGCGCAGCTGGAAACGGGCGTGCGCAATACCGCCATCGATGGCCATAACGGCGCGCTGAAACAGGCGCTGCGCGACACCATCGCCAGCGTGCTGGCCAGCGCCGGCATCGCGCCGTCCGCCGTGGACCTGGCGCTGGCCTCGGGCATGATCAGCTCGCCCATGGGCGTGCGGGAAGTGCCGCATTTGCCGGCGCCCGCCGGCCTGGCCCAGCTGGCGCAAGGCATGCAGACGGTGGACTTGCCCGACGTGCTGGCGCAGCCCCTGTGGCTGATCCCCGGCGTGCGCAACCAGCATGGCGCCGTCGGCCTGCATAACGTCGAGGCGATGGACATGATGCGCGGCGAAGAGACGGAAGTCGTCGCGCTGCTCGAGCGCTTGCAGTTGCGCGGCGCGGCGACCCTGATCATGCCCGGTTCGCATACCAAATTGATCAGCGTGGACGAGCAGCGCCGCATCCTCGGCTGCAGCACCACCATCGCGGGCGAGCTGCTGCAGGCGATCACGCAGCACACCCTGATCAAGCAATCGGTCGACGGCGGTTTTGCGCAGACCCTGGTGCCGAAAATGCTGCTGGCCGGCGCGGCCGCGGCGCAAAAAACGGGACTGGCGCGCGCCTGCTTCAGCGTGCGCACGCTGGGTCAGTTCAGCGCCGTCGAATGCAATGAGCGGGCCAATTTCCTGATGGGCGCCGTCCTCAGCGGCGACTTGCTGGCGCTGCGCAACAGCACCGCCATCCAGATGCGGCCCGATACCCCGCTCGTTATTACCGGTAAACCCATGCTGCGGCAGGCGCTCGGGCTGCTGATCGAAGAACACGGATTTTTTTATGGCAAGCGCATCATCGTCGACGACCAGCAGCAAGACCATCTGGCCGGTCACGGTGCGCTGCTGATCGCCGCCGCGCGCGGCTTGATTTCCCGGCAGGAGACGGTATGAGTGACAACAAGAACAAGCGTCCCTTGCGTTCGCAGTCGTGGTTTGGCGGCGACGACAAGGACAGTTTTATTCACCGCAGCTGGATGAAGAACCAGGGTTATCCCGGCGACGCTTTCGATGGCCGTCCCGTCATCGGCATCTGCAATACCTGGTCCGAGCTGACGCCCTGCAATGGCCATTTCCGCGACTTGGCCGAGATGGTCAAGCGCGGCGTGCTCGAAGCGGGCGGCTTTCCCGTCGAATTTCCCGTCATGTCGCTGGGCGAGACGAATCTGCGCCCGACGGCCATGCTGTTCCGTAACCTGGCCAGCATGGATGTGGAAGAATCGATCCGCGCCAACCCGATCGACGGCGTGGTGCTGTTGACGGGCTGCGACAAGACCACCCCGGCCCTGCTGATGGGCGCGGCCAGCGTGGACTTGCCCACCATCGTGCTGTCGGGCGGCCCCATGCTGAACGGGAACTATCGCGGCAAACCGATCGGCTCGGGCACCGACGTGTGGAAGTTTTCCGAAGACGTGCGCGCCGGGCGCATGACGTCCGCCGAATTCAAGCAGGCCGAATCGTGCATGTCGCGCTCCGCCGGCCACTGCATGACCATGGGCACGGCGTCTACCATGGCCAGCATGGTCGAGGCGCTGGGCGTGACCCTGCCCGGCAACGCCGCCATTCCCGCCGTCGATGCGCGCCGCAAGCTGCAGGCGCAACTGACGGGCCGGCGCATCGTCGACATGGTGCATGAAGACCTGAAACTGTCGCAGATCCTCACGCGCGACGCGTTTGAAAACGCCATCATGGTCAATGGCGCCATCGGCGGCTCGACCAATGCCGTGATCCACCTGCTGGCCATCGCCGGGCGCATCGGCGTGGACATGCGCCTGGCCGACTGGGACCGCCTGGGCCGCGACATTCCCTGCCTGCTCAACCTGATGCCGTCGGGCCAGTACCTGATGGAAGATTTTTACTATGCGGGCGGCCTGCCCGTGATCATCCGCGACCTGCTTGGCAAATTGCATGGCGAGGCGCTCACCGTCACGGGCGCCAGCATGGCCGTCAACGTGGCCGAGGCGGAAAATTTCAATCCCGAGGTGATCACGCCGCTGGCGCAGCCATTCAAGGACGAGGGCGGCATCGCCGTCCTGCACGGCAACCTGGCCCCGCGCGGCGCCGTCATCAAGCCTTCGGCCGCTTCGCCGGAGCTGATGCAGCACCGTGGCCGCGCCGTCGTCTTCAACAGCATCGAGCACTATAAAAAGCGCGTCGACGATCCCGCCCTTGATATCGACGCCAGCTGCGTGATGGTGCTGCAAAATTGCGGCCCGCAGGGCTATCCGGGCATGGCCGAAGTGGGCAATATGGGACTGCCGAAAAAACTGCTGGAGCAGGGCGTGCGCGACATGGTGCGCATCTCGGATGCGCGCATGAGCGGCACGGCCTATGGCACGGTGGTGCTGCACGTGGCGCCGGAAGCGGCCGTGGGCGGGCCGCTGGCGCTGGTGCGCGATGGCGACATGATTGAACTCGACGTGGCGGGACGGCGTTTGCACCTGGACGTCGACGAGGCCGAGCTGGCGCGCCGGCGCGCAGAGTGGCGCGTACCCGAGCCGGCCATGAAGGGCGGCTACCAGTCCATGTACATCAGGCACGTGACGCAGGCCGACGAAGGCGCGGACCTGGACTTCCTCGTCGGCTGCCGCGGTTCGGCCGTGCCTCGCGAATCACATTGATAACGCACGATCAAACCTGCTGCGCGTCGTCATTTGCGGCCTCGATGCTCACTGTGCTCAAGCACAGTTGCGCGTCTCGGCCCCAACTGACTTCCGCTCGCGACGGTTTTATCATGCGTTATACACAGTTAAAGGAAAAATGATGGGGACACGGGCCCAATTACTGGTCGATGCGCAGAATTTCCTGGGCGAGGGCGTGCGCTGGTGCGAACGCAGCGGCCGCGTTTTCTGGACGAATATCGAAGGCTGCCAGCTGCATGCGCTGGTGCTGGCCACGGGCGAACGCCAGAGTTGGGCCATGCCCGAGCGTCTGGCGTGCTTCGCGCTGACGCACAGCGACGAGGTGCTGCTGCTGGGACTGGCCTCGCGCCTGGCGTGGTTTGACGCGCGCAGCGGGGCCGTCACGCCCTTCCACACGGTGGAGGGGGACTTGCCCATGACGCGCCTGAACGATGGCCGCTGCGACCGCCAGGGACGTTTTGTCTTCGGCACGCTCGATGAACGCCCGTGCCGCGATGCCATCGCCAGCTTTTACCGCCTCAACCTGGACTTGAGCCTGGAGCGCCTGCCGCTGCCGCCCATCGCCATCTCGAACAGCATCTGCTTCAGCATCGATGGCACGGCCATGTATTTTTGCGATTCGATGAAGAAGGCGATCTACCGCTGGGACGATTACCTGGGGGGCGACGCCAGCCGGGTGCGCGTGTTTGCCGTGCTCGATCCCGGCCCCGGCGCCGCCGACGGCGCCACCATCGATGCGCACGACCACTTGTGGAGCGCGCAATGGGGCGCGGGACGCGTATTGCGCTTCGCGCCGGACGGCAGCGTCGAGCGCGCGATCACCTTGCCCGTCTCGCAGCCCAGCTGCGTGAGCCTGGGCGGCCCGCATTACGACGAATTGTTCGTCACCACCGCTCAGGAGAGTTTGACGCCGGCTCAGCTGGCGGGCGAACCGCTGGCCGGGGGATTGTTTCATGCGCGCCAGCCTGGCTTGCGCGGTTTGCCGGAAGTGCGCTTTGGCGCCCTGCCGGCCTGACAGGAGAGAGCATATGCAAAAACACGCGGTTTTCGAGGGCATTATCGAGCGGGGCATGGTCGGCATCGTGCGCGCCGGCTCGCCCGATGCGGCGCTGCTGATCGCCGAGGCGTGCATCGCCGGCGGCATCACGGCGCTGGAAGTGGCCTTCACCACGCCCGATACCCTGGGCGTGCTGCGCACCCTGCGCGAACGCCATGGAGACGACGTGCTGCTGGGCGCGGGCACGGTGCTCGATACGGAGACGGCGCGCGCCGCCATCCTGGCCGGCGCGCAGTTCATCATTTCGCCCGGCGTCAACGTGGAAACCATCACGCTGTGCCAGCGCTACCAGGTGCTGGCCATGCCGGGCGCGATGACGCCGACGGAAATCGTCACGGCCCTGCAGGCGGGCGCCGACATCGTCAAGGTCTTCCCCGCCGAGATGTTCGGCCCCGCCTACATCAAGGCCCTGTGCGCGCCCCTGCCGCAAGCGCCGCTGATGCCGACGGGCGGCGTGACGGTGGAGAACCTGCATGCATGGTTTGCCAGCGGCGCCGTGGCCGTGGGTATCGGCGGCAGCCTGAGTGGCCCGGGCGCCACGGGAGATTACGCGGCCGTGACGGCGCGTGCGCAGGCTTTTGTCGCGCAGATGGCGGCCGTGCGGACTTCTAAGTCTTCTGGCTAGCTCCCGGCGCGACGGGAATCTGCTACGCTAGGCGGGCAATGTCGCACGCCCAACTACAGAAACCATGTCCAACATCGCCCGCATCCTGCAAGACAGCCGCATCATCGCCATCGTCGGCATGTCCGACAAGCCCGAACGCGCCAGCCACGAAGTGGCCGATTACCTGCTGCGGCATGGCTACCGCGTGCTGCCCGTCAATCCGGCCCTCGCCGGTAAGGAAGTGCTGGGCCAGCGCGCCTATGCCACCCTGATGGAGGCCGCGGCGGCTGTGGCGCCGGCGCGCATCGACATCGTCGATTGCTTCCGCAAGTCCGAGGATATCCTGCCCATCGCCGAAGAAGCCATCGCCGTCAAGGCAGGCTGTTTGTGGCTGCAGCTCGATATCATCAACGAGCCGGCGGCGCAACTGGCACGGGCGGCTGGCCTGGACGTGGTGATGAACCACTGCACAAAAATTGAGCACCGCAAGCTGACGGTGGCGGCATGAAGGCGCGCACGCAATTTCGCGCCGGCCAGGGCTTCGAGCTGAACGAGGAATTCGCCGGCAAGCGCCTGCTGGGCGCCGCCACCAAGGCGGCCAACAAGAAGCTGACGCCAGCCCAGTGCAAGGCGCTGGACCGCGAGGAAACCGTGGCCCTGACGGCGCAGATCGCCGAGTGCCAGAGCATGCTGTATGCGCAGCACAAGAAAAAAGTGCTGCTGGTCCTGCAGGGCATGGATACCTCGGGCAAGGATGGCACGGTCAAGGCTATCTTCAGCAATATCAACCCGATGGGCATCCGCGCCGTGGCGTTCAAGGGCCCCACCGATATCGAACTGGCGCACGATTACCTGTGGCGCGTGCACCAGCACGTGCCCGTCAAGGGCGAGATCGCCATCTTCAACCGCAGCCACTACGAAGATGTGCTGGTCACGCGGGTGCAGGACATGATCGACAAGGCCGAATGCCAGCGTCGCTACGCGCAGATCCGCGATTTCGAGCGCATGCTGAGCGAAACGGGCACCGTCATCCTGAAAGTCTTCCTGCATATCTCGAAGGACGAGCAGCGGGGACGGCTGCAGGAGCGGCTTGACGATCCCGACCGCCAGTGGAAGTTCGATCCCAACGATATCGCCCAGCGCAAGAAGTGGGATGGCTACCAGCGCGCCTATGAAACGGCGATTCGCGAGACCGATGCCGATCACGCGCCGTGGTACGTGGTGCCATCGAACTCCAAGACGCAGCGCAACCTGGTGGTCGCCTCGCTGCTGCTGGAAACCCTGCAGGGCATGAAGCTGGAATACCCGGCGCCGGACCCGAAACTGTCGTCTTTCAAGGTCGAGTAGAGGGCAGGGCAGTTCAGCGCCGCGCCTGCGGAATCGGCCGCGCTGTGGCATAGTATCCCTCGTCGATAATTCAAACCAGACCGGAGATCCATATGCTGCAGTTGAAAGATCCTACCTTGTTGCGTCACCAGGCTTACGTGAATGGAGCCTGGGCGGATGCCGATGGTGGCCAGACGATTAATGTGAGCAATCCCGCCACCGGCGAGCATATCGGCACGGTGCCACTGATGGGCGCGGCCGAGACGCGCCGCGCCATCGAGGCGGCCAATGCCGCCTGGCCCGCCTGGCGCAAGAAGACGGCCAAGGAACGCGCGGCCGTGCTGCGCCGCTGGCATGACCTGATCCTGGAAAACGCCGACGACCTGGCGCTGATCATGACCACCGAGCAGGGCAAGCCCCTGCCGGAAGCGAAGGGCGAAGTGCAGTTCGGTGCCTCGTTCATCGAGTGGTTTGCCGAAGAAGGCAAGCGCGTCGCGGGCGATACCCTGCAATCGCCGTGGCCGGACCGTCGCCTGGTCATCACCAAGGAGCCGATCGGCGTGTGCGCCGCCATCACGCCGTGGAACTTCCCGGCCGCCATGATCACGCGCAAAGTCGGCCCGGCCCTGGCCGCCGGCTGCCCGATGGTCCTGAAGCCTGCCGAAGCGACGCCGTTTTCCGCGCTGGCGCTGGCCGTGCTGGCCGAGCGCGCGGGCGTGCCTGCGGGCGTGTTCAGCATCGTTACGGGTGCGCCGAAAGACATCGGCGGCGAAATGACCTCGAACCCCATCGTGCGCAAGCTGACGTTTACGGGCTCGACCCAGGTGGGCCGCTTGCTGGCCGAGCAGTGCGCGCCAACGATCAAGAAACTCTCGCTGGAACTGGGCGGCAATGCGCCGTTCATCGTCTTCGACGACGCCGACCTGGATGCGGCCGTGGAAGGCGCCATCGCCTCGAAATACCGCAACGCGGGCCAGACTTGCGTGTGCGCCAACCGCCTGTACGTGCAGGACAGCGTGTATGACGCGTTTGCCGACAAACTGGTGGCCGCCGTGGCCAAGCTGAAGGTGGGCAATGGCATCGAGGCGGGCGTGACGCAAGGCCCGCTGATCGACGCCAAGGCCGTCGCCAAGGTGGAGGAGCACGTGGCCGATGCATTGGCCAAGGGCGGTCGCCTGCTGGCCGGCGGCAAGCGCCATGCGCTGGGTAACGGCTTCTTCGAGCCGACCATCATCGCCGACGTGACGAACGACATGCGCGTGGCCACCGAGGAAACCTTCGGCCCGCTGGCACCCCTGTTCCGCTTCAAGACGGATGATGAAGTGATCGCCCTGGCGAACAACACGGAATTCGGCCTGGCCGCCTACTTCTATTCGCGCGACATCGGCCGCATCTGGCGCGTGGCCGAAGGTCTGGAAACGGGCATGGTTGGCGTCAACACGGGCCTGATCTCGAACGAGATCGCGCCCTTCGGCGGCGTCAAGCAATCGGGCCTGGGCCGTGAAGGGTCGACCTACGGTATCGAAGATTATTTAGTCATCAAATACATCTGCATGGGCGGTATCTAAGGCTGCCTAGCGCGAGCCGCGGCGCGCGGCGAGGCGGTCGAGCATGCCCTTGACCGCTTCCATCTGCGTGCCGCTCTTGCGGTAGAAATCCGGGTCGATCGGATTGATGCTGGTATAGCCCCAGAAATCCCAGCAGCCTTTCGGGTTGTACGGGTAGACGGGGCTCGGTTCGGCCTGCGGATACAGCACGATGATCTTGTTGGCGTCCGCCACCTGGTTGTAGCCGGTGCTGGTATAGAAGCGGTCGCCGATGGCCTGCGTCGTTTGCAGGCAGCCGTGGAACACCACGTGCACGCGGCAGCTCTCGCTGTCGCAGGCTTTCGGGATGTAGGCGTAGCCCGTATTGTTCATGCTGGAGTAGGCGTTCTGGATGAAGCTGCGTTGGTTGAAGGCGATCAGCTTGCCCGTCAGGGTGGTCGACGACGGTTGCAGGTCCGGGTACAGGTGCTGCAGGATGTCGCGCGCCTGCACGAAGTCGCAGTCATTGATGAAGGGCGAGTCCGTCACGGCGCACGGCTTGTCCTGATTGTTGTCCGTGATGATGGCATGGCCCGCACCGACCGTATCGACGAAGCGGATCTGCGCCGCCGGCGTGCCCGCCAATGCATAGAATTTTCCCACCTGTTCCACCACCGGCCGCGTCACGGTCTGGTCTTTCGTTCCGCTGAACAGATACACGCGCTGGCGTTTCAGGTTGGCCGTGTCGTCGATGAGACGGGCGCGTGCAAAATCGTTTGCCGCGCGCAGCAATTCGCTGGCCACGGGCGGCGCCACCTGTGCGCTGCCCGGATTCATGCAGGTGGTCAGGGCATTCGTCAGGTAGGGAATGTAGGGAAAGCGGCCCGGCTGGCCCGAGCAGAAATACGGGCCGCCGGCGATGATGCCGGCGCCGGCCACCGTGGCCGAATAGGCGACGGCAAATTGCGCCGCCATGAAGCCGCCCGAGGACAGGCCGGACACCGTGGTCTGGCTCAGGTCGGCCTGGTAGGCGGGCAGGGCGGCGGCATCTTTGCTCGCGGCGGGCTTGACGGCTTTGGCGGCGGTGGCGGCGTGCGCGCCGCCAGGCGCCAGGACGAGCAAGCTGGCGGTCAGCAGGGTGGTGGTTAGTGTGGTCAGGTGCGGGAAGGACATGGTGACTCCACAAGGCAAGGGCAGGAAGGCCGAGCATAGGTAAAAAAACTGTGCGCTGGGCAAGTACTGCACGGTCGTTGATGTCGCTCAAGCTATCGCTGTTGTTGTGGCCCTCATGCGCGTGGGCGGTGTTTGGCATAGAATGGTTTTTTTCCGTTCAACCATGGTGCCCCTCATGTCCAAGACCCTTGCCCAGCTGTTTGCGCTCACCACCCTTGCCGCCGGCGCCAGCCTGGCCGTGCCGGTCCATGCCGCCGACACCGCGCCAGCTGCCGACACCGCGCCAGCTGCCGCCGCGCCAGCGGCCTGTCCCGCCATCCTCAAGCAGACCTTCAACCGTTTGCAGGATGAGGCGCCGCAAAACCTGTGCCAGTACGCGGGCAAGGTCGTGCTGGTGGTCAATACGGCCAGTTATTGTGGTTTTACCAACCAGTATGAAGGGCTCGAAGCGCTGTACGCCAAGTACGGCAGCAAGGGCCTGGTGGTGCTGGGCTTTCCGTCGAACGATTTCGGCAAGCAGGAGCCTGGCAACAGCAAGGAAATCGCCGATTTCTGCTACAACACCTATGGCGTGAAGTTCCCCATGTTCGCCAAATCGGCGGTTTCCGGCCCCGCGCCGAATCCGCTGTACGTGGACCTGATCAAGCAGACGGGCAAGACGCCGGCCTGGAATTTCCATAAATACCTGATCGACCGCCACGGTAAAGTGGTGGAAAGCTTCCCCAGCAAGGTGACGCCGGAGGACAAGAAACTCGTTGGCGCGGTGGAAAAAGCGCTGGCGCTGTAAGTTGCCGACACACAAGCAGGCTTGATCGCCTGCTTTTTTTTTAATGCCGCGCTTGTCGTCTTGCCATCATTATCCTAAGCTGGTTGTTCGCGTTTGTCACAACAGAGGAGAACATCATGGCGTATGTCGATGGATTTGTGGTGCCCGTACCGAAAGCCAAGCTCGATGCTTACCTGGCCATGTCGCGTAGTTGCGGCGCCGTCTGGCGCGAATATGGCGCGCTGGAATTTCGCGAATGCGTGGGCGACGATGTCAAGCCGGGCAAGCTGACCTCGTTCCCGCAGGCGGTGGACTTGCAGGATGGCGAAGTGGTGGTGTTTTCCTGGATCGTGTATGAGTCGCGCGCCAAGCGCGATGAAATCAACGACAAGGTCATGAAAGACCCGCGCCTGGCCGAGATGATGGATCCGGCCAAGCTGCCGTTCGATGGCAAGCGGATGATCTATGGCGGTTACGAAATGCAGGTTGACATCAAGTAATCAGTTTTGCCGGCATCGCCCCGCGCAGCGCATTGCACACGACGATGGCTTCGGCCCGCGCCAGCATGGCGCGCGTGATGATGGTTTCCTGCGCATTCCAGGCGAGGTCGGCCAGCATGGCCGCGCGCTGCACGCCGGGCAGCAGACCGCAGGACAGGGGCGGCGTGTGCCAGCGGCCGTCCAGCTTCACGAAGACATTGCTGCGCCCACCCTCCGTCAGCTCGTCCCGTTCATTGAAGAACAGCATGTCGAAGCCGCCTTGCGCCTCGGCCGCGCGCCAGGCTGCGTCGTAGCGCGCACGCACGCTGCTCTTGTGGCGCAGGAACAGGTCGTCCGCTGTGGTGGCGTCGGGCGCCAGCAAAATGTTCACGGTCTCCGGCAAGGCGGTGAGCGTACCGCTTTGCACTGTGAACTGGCCATCCTGGCGCAGCGCCAGGCGCAGGCGGAAGGGCGCATCGTCTGGCCGTGCCGCGCAAGCCGCCTGCAGCGCGGCGCGGGCGGCCTGCGCATCCCAGGCAAAATTAAAATAGGCGCAGGAGGCGGCCAGGCGCGCCAGGTGGCGCTCCTGCTGGCGGCAGCCATGGTTGCGGCTGGCGTGCAGGGTTTCGAACAGTTCGAAGTCGTTCGTCAGGCCCGTCAGGAAGCGGGCCTTGAGCTGGCATTCCGCAAATTCATCGCGCGGGTCGCTGTCGAGCACGATGCCGGCGCCCACGCCCATTTCGCCGCGCCGCACGCCGTTCGCCCCAGGCGCTTGCAAGGCCAGGGTGCGAATCGGCACGGATAGGCAGAAGTCGCCCACCGCGTGGCCAGCGCCGGCGGCAGGCGGGTCGAACCAGCCGATGGCGCCCGTATAGATGCCGCGTGGCGCTGGTTCCAGTTCGGCGATGATTTCCATGGTGCGCCGTTTCGGCGCGCCCGTGATCGAGCCGCAGGGATACAAGGCCTGGAAGATGTCGGCCAAGCTGGCATCTTCGCGCAGGCGCGCCTGTACGGTGGAGGTCATTTGCAGCACGCTGCTGTAGCGCGTCACCTGGAACAGGGCCGGCACCCTGACGGAGCCCGTGACGGCGATGCGGCCGATGTCGTTGCGCAGCAGGTCGACGATCATCAGGTTTTCCGCGCGATTCTTCGGGTCATGGGCCAGGGCGCTGGCGCGGCGCGCATTTTCTTCCACCTGTTCGGCAGGAGCGGCCGGTGCCGTGCCTTTCATGGGACGCGCCGTCAGCTCGCCTTGCGCATGGCGCACGAACAGTTCCGGCGACAGCGACAGCAGGGCACCGCCATCGGGCAGCATCACCAGCGCGCCATACGGCACGGGCTGGCGCGCGCGCAGCCGCGCATACAGGGCCAGGGGCGAACCGAAGGCGTCGAAGCGCAAACGATACGTGTAGTTGACCTGGTAGGTGTCGCCGGCCACGATGTAGTCGTGGATGCGCTGCAGCGCGCGCGTAAATTCTGCTTGATCCACATTTGCGCGGATATCGGCCACGCCGGCCGGCGCGGCGTTCGCGTGAAGGCGCGCGTTCAGCCACTGCGCCACCTCGTCTTGCGACAGCTGCGTGCAATGGTCAAAGACGAGCACTTGCGCCAGCGGCGGCGTATCGATGCCTGCCGCGCGCGGCGGCATGGCCAGCAAGTGCGCGCCCAACTCGTAGCTGCACACGCTGACGGCGTATTGGCCGCGTTCCAAGGCCCCTTGCAGCCCTTCAAGCAGGGCAGGCCACTGCTCCCCCTCGGTGCACAGCAAGACCGCCACCAGGCCCGTGTACAGGCGCGAACCGGCGCCAGGTGTGCTGGCGTCGTCGAGCAGGGCGAAACAGTCGGTATGCATGGGGACAGCCGCAGCGATGACTTACCCCAGCAGCATGGCGATTTGCAGCGCCGCGTCCTGGGATGGATTGATCTTGAAGCCGCTCTTGGCATAGCGGTGCCAGCGTCCGATGACGAAGCTGACGATCAGCGTGGCGCGCGCCGCCACTTCGCTTTCCTTGCCATGGCCTTCGGCGGCGGCCACGCGCAAGGCCTGCTTGAGCGCCAGTTCCACGCGGTCGTAGAACTGGTTCATGCGCACTTGCAGGCGCTCGTCTTCATTGACCAGCGCATCGCCGATCAATACGCGCGTCATGCCCGGATTGCTGATGGCGAAATTGAGCAGCATGCCGATGATATCGCGCGTCTGCGTCATGCCGTCGCTGTGCTTTTCCGCGATCTGGTTGATCAGGCCGAAAACGCTCGACTCGATGAATTCGATCAATCCTTCGAACATTTGCGCCTTGCTGGCGAAATGGCGGTACAGGGCCGCTTCCGACACGGCCAGTCTGGCCGCCAGTGCGGCAGTGGTGATCTTTTCGCCTTTCGGCTGCTCCAGCATTGCGGCGAGGGCCTGAAGAATTTGTAGCCTGCGTTGGCCCGGCGGTGTGCTTGCCATATTTTCTCTTGTCGTTAAAAAAAATGCTGCCTTGATGGGGATATCCGTCACCGCCGCTAGCGGTGCGGCTTCCGGCGTCAACCGGAAGCCCAGGAGTCCCCTTCAACGCAGGCGGTGAAGGCGGCGTACCAAATGCCGGACAGATTTTACTTTGACATCGACGTAAGCGGGGCGATTTAACGCCTTGGGCAGCTTCGCCACGCTGATCGGATCAGCCATTTTCAGGTATTGCGTGACCCAGGCCGTGCGCAAGCCCAGTCTTTTTGCGCTCTTCAGGTTGGCCAGGGTGTCTTCCACCAGGATGCAGCGGCCAGGGCGGATCTGGTGCTTGCGCATCAGTTTGCGCAGCATCAGGGTCGATGGCTTGGGCCGCAGCTGGCGGTGCACATGCATCGACTCGATGGCGATATGCTGCGCAAAGTGCCGGTGCAGGCCCAGATGGCGCATCACGTCGCTCGAGTAGCGCAGCGGCGCGTTGGTGAGTAAAATTTTACGGCCAGGCAGGCGTTTGAGTAAAGCCCCCAGCCCCCGCTCGGCGCGTATCATGGCGCGCAAATCGTCGAACGCGTGCGTCTCGTGGAGGAAGTGCGCTGCCTGCACCTGATGGTGCTTGACCATGCCCAGCAAGGTGGCGCCATAGCGGCGCCAGTAGGCCGCGCGCGCCGCATTGACGATGGCGTCGTCAGCCGGCGTGACGCCGTCGCCCAGCACGCGGGCAATATACGTGTTCATATTGGCCGTGATGGTGGGGAAGATGGCGTGCGAGGCATTGTGCAGCGTGTTGTCGAGGTCAAACAGCCAGACCGGCGACGAGCGGTTAAGATGGGACACAGGCACAGGCGTCTTTAGGCAAGATGATAAGCAAGATGAAAAATTCAACAATCAGGAAAACCATGCGAAGCCAGATTATAGTGATGTTTTGCGGATTATTCTTGCTGCCGTTGCCGGCGGCCTTCGCCGAAGCGGCGCCCGTGGCGCAAAACCGGGGCGCCCTGTTCAAGGTGCAGGACGCGGGCCACACCCTGTATTTATTCGGCACCATCCACGTCGGCGCCCCCGACTTTTATCCGCTCGAGCCGACGGTGACGCAGGCATTGGAAGGTGCCGGGGCACTGGCGCTGGAGATCGATCCCGGCGCCGACCCGCGCGCCGCCCTGGGCGCCGTGCTGAAATACGGCATGGAGGCGCCGGGCAGCCAAGTGCCGGCCGACTGCCGCCAGACCCTGGCGCCGCGTCTGGCGCCGTTGTTGCAAAAATACGGTATTCCCGCTGAATCGGTGGCGCCGATGAAACCGTGGATGCTGGCCAGCATGCTGGCCATCGGCGAGTTTTCCACACTCGGCTATCGCTCCGACCTGGCGGTCGACAATTATCTGTCGCAGCAGGCCAAGGCGCGCAAGATCCCCGTGCTGGAACTCGAATCGATGGAAGGCCAGCTGGCGCTGTTTGGCGCGATGACGCCGGCTGACCAGTGCCGCTTCCTGGAAGACGGCGTGGCCTCGATCGAGGACCAGGAACAAAGCCAGGAAGCGCGCGAGATCGCCAACGCCTGGCGCACGGCCGACGCGGCCGCCTTCGACAAGCTGGCCGCCAAAGCGGCGACAGACCCCTCGTTTGCCGCGCAATTCGTGCAAAAAGTACTGCTGGACGGCCGCAATCCGGCCCTGGCCGACGGCATCGCCAAACTGCTGGCGCGCGAAAAACACAGCCTGGCCGCCATCGGCGTGCTGCATCTGGTGGGAACGAAAAGCGTGCCGGATCTGCTGCGCAAGAAAGGTTTGAAGGTAGAGCGGGTGTATTAAGACGCGGAGTAGACGCGGGCTACAGATAGCAGAGCAGATGGGGAGTGTTCAGGGCAAGGCGGACTGACGAAGACAGTACGAATGTACGGCGAGGAAGGACAACGCCGCCATGGACATTTTTTCAGCTGCGGGGAGATATAGTTGGTGCCCTTGACGTGGATCGAACACGTGGCCTCTCCCTTACCAAGGGAGTGCTCTACCACTGAGCTACAAGGGCAAATTAAAAGCGGCGCCAGGTGATCTGCGCCGCCAAACTACTCGCTGTGATGCATTGCGATTTTTTTAGTGCGAACGGATCATAGTACCAAAAGCCTGCTCGGTCAACACTTCCAGCAATAATGAGTGTTCGATGCGGCCATCGATGATGTGCACCGTGTTCACGCCGGACTTGGCTGCGTCGAGCGCGGACGAGATCTTCGGCAGCATGCCGCCCGAGATCGTGCCATCGGCGAACATCTCATCGATTTCACGCGCCGACAGGTCGGTCACCAGGTTGCCCTGCTTGTCCTGGACGCCAGCGATGTTGGTCATCATGATCAGCTTTTCCGCTTTCAGGATTTCCGCGATCTTGCCGGCGACCACGTCGGCATTGATGTTGTAAGCCTGGCCATCCTGGCCGAAACCGATCGGCGAAATGATGGGAATGAAGGCATCGTCCTGCAGCGCCTTGACGACGGCCGGGTTGATCGCGTCGATCTCGCCGACAAAGCCGATGTCGAGGAATTCGCCCGGATGTTCGCGGTCCGGCATCTGCATCTTGCGCGCGCGGATCAAGCCGCCATCCTTGCCCGTCAGGCCGACAGCCTGGCCGCCGTAATGGTTGATCAGCATGACGATATCCTGCTGCACTTCGCCGCCCAGCACCCACTCCACCACTTCCATGGTTTCTTCATCGGTGATACGCATGCCTTGCACGAAGGTGCCTTGCTTGCCGATTTTTTTCAGCGCGTTGTCGATCTGCGGTCCGCCGCCGTGCACCACCACCGGGTTCATGCCGACCAGCTTGAGCAGGATGACGTCGCGCGCGAAGCCGTGCTTCAGGCGTTCGTCCGTCATGGCATTGCCACCGTATTTGATGACGATGGTCTTGCCATGGAAATTGCGAATGTAGGGAAGGGCCTCGGCCAGAATCTGCGCCTTGATTTGCGGCGACACCGCCGTCAAGTCGTCATTCATGTCCAGGTTCAAGTTAGCTAGTTGATTCATGGCGAGTCCGGAAAATAGATTTGTGCGATTTTACAGGGAAGAAGAAAATCCTGGAGGCATTATAGGGCGATCTTGTTGTATTTTCCCTGATGATCCTATAGTCTGGCCCGATATGTCCCCCAACCAGCCTTTTTACTGCCAGTTACATCTGCGTCGCATCCTGATGCAGCATGACACACACTTGCCAATTCAAACACAGCCATGAGCGTATGCACCCGCTGCGGCGCCACCTTCCAGTGTGGCCAGACTGACCCGCAGACCAGCGAGCCATGCTGGTGCACGGCCTTGCCGCCGGCCGTTCCCGTGCCCGGCAATCGCGCCATCGGTTGCTGGTGCCCGGCCTGCCTGCAAGCGCATATTGCCACCCTGACCCCTCCTCTAAAAACGGTCACTTCGACCAATTAAGCGCTTCGGTACAAATTGCTTTGCAATAAACCTTGCTTTCCGTAGGGGAATACGTTCAGACTTCAATTTTTAAGAATTTCTTATAGGAAAGTTATGCGCTTCAGGGATATCCGCATCGGCGTGCGTATCAATGCCGGTTATGCCATTTTGATCGTGCTGATGCTGGTCGTCATCGTCCTGGCCGGTAGCCGCATCTATGCCATCCGCGCCGAGACCGACGATATCCTGCAGCGCGACTGGGTCGCCGCCAAGGCCACCAGCAAGATCCATGGGCTGGCGCGCGAGGCGGCCACACGCATTCCCAGCCTGCCGAACCAGCACGAATTGGCACGGCGCCAGGCGAATCAGGCGCACCTGGAAGCGATCAAGCAAGGCATCGATGAACAGGTGCGCATCCTCGATGGTCTCGATGCGCGGCCGGAAGAACGGCGCCTGCTGGAACAGATGCACCTGGCACGTGCCGACTACTATGTTTCGCTCAAGACGATGTTCAAACTGGTCGAGCGCGGCGAGGACGCTGCCGCGGAACTGGCCATGCGGACGCAGACCTTGCCGGTGCTGGAAAAAGTGCTGCTGTATGTGGGCCAGCTCGATGACTTGCAGCAGCAACTGATACGCGACAGCGCGGCCAGGATACGCAACGATATCGATACATCGCTGATCCTGATGGGCGGTATCGGGCTGGCAGCCCTGTTGATCGGCCTGGCCTTTGCCTGGTCGGCGCGTTCGATCACGCGTCCCTTGGGCGAGGCGGTGGCGATCGCTACGCGCGTGGCCAAAGGCGACTTCAGTTCCGTCATCGAAGTGACGTCGCGCGATGAGACGGGCGAATTGCTGCAGGCGCTGAAAAACATGAGCACCAACCTGGCCGTCGAGCAGGATCTGCGGCATGCCGTCGAAGTGGCCGAGGATGCGACCAAGATGAAGTCGGACTTCCTGGCCAATATGTCGCATGAAATTCGCACGCCGATGAACGGCATCATCGGCATGACCCACCTGGCGCTGCAGACGGAGCTCACCTCGACCCAGCGCAACTACCTGGAAAAGGTGGAATCGGCCTCGAAGAACCTGCTGGCCATCATCGACGACATCCTCGATTTCTCGAAGATCGAGGCGGGCAAGATGGCCTTTGAAAAAGTCGATTTTTTCCTCGAGGACGTGCTGGCGCAGATCGCCGACCTGTCCGTGATGCGTGCCCAGGACAAGGGGCTCGAACTGCTGTTCGACATCGCCCCCGACGTGCCGAACGCATTGCAGGGCGATCCGCTGCGCCTCGGCCAGGTGCTGATCAACCTGACCAACAATGCCATCAAATTTACGGACAAGGGCGAGATCGTCGTCAGCATCCGCTTGCAGCAGCTGGAAGAACATGCGGCGGTGCTGCGCGTCGATGTGCGCGACACGGGCATCGGCCTGACGCCGCCCCAGCGCAGCAAATTGTTCCAGGCATTTACCCAGGCCGACACGTCCACCACGCGCCACCATGGCGGCACAGGCCTGGGGCTGACCATCAGCAAGCGCCTGGTGGAAATGATGGAAGGCGAGATTGACCTGGTCAGCGAAGCGGGTGTGGGCAGCACCTTTTTCTTCACGGCCCGCTTCGGCCTGGCCGCCGTGCCGCGCGACAGCCTGCCGGTGCCGCCGCAGTTCCAGGGCCTGCGCGTGCTGGTGGTCGACGACAACCCCAGCGCGCGTGAAATTTTCGTCAGCATGCTGACGGCGCTCGGTTTCGATGCGCGTGCCGTGTTTGGCGGCGTGCTGGCCATCGGTGCCGTGGCGCAGGCGCGCACCGAGGGGCGCCCGTACGGGCTGGTGCTGATGGACTGGAAAATGCCGGGCATGAACGGCCTCGATACGCTGGCCGGCATCCGTGCCGATGCCGCCGGCATCGATGCGACGCCGGCCTGTATCATGGTCACGGCCTTCCATCGCGAAGCGCTGCTGGAGGCGGCGCGCCAGCGGGAATTGCCGCTCGATGGCGTATTGAACAAGCCGGTCAGCGCCTCGACCCTGCTCGACCAGATATCGTTCGTGTTTGGCGGCGTGACAGGGCAGAGTCGCAAGACGCAGCGCCAGAGCAGCTACCGCGACGACGAACGCGCCCTGCGCGGCGCCTGGCTGCTGCTGGTGGAGGATAATGAGGTGAACCAGGAAGTGGCGCAGCATATTCTCAACGACGCCGGCATTCGTGTCGACATCGCGAGCAATGGCGCCATCGCGCTGGCGAAGATCGAGGAAAACGCCTATGACGGCGTACTGATGGATTGCCAGATGCCGGTGATGGATGGCTACCAGGCCACGCGCAAGCTGCGCCAGGATCCCCGTTATTCGGATTTGCCCGTGATCGCCATGACGGCCAATGCCATGGTCGGCGACAAGGAAAAATGCCTGGACGCCGGCATGAACGATTTCATCGCCAAACCGATCGACGTGGCACAGCTGTTCGGTACCCTGGCGCGCTGGATCGCGCCGGCTGCGCCGCAGGAAATGACGGTGGTGGTGGCGCAGCCGGAAGCGGAGCTGCCCGTGATCGCCGGCCTGAAAATGGCGGAGGCCATGCGGCGCGTGGGCGGCAATGCCACGTTGATGCGAAAATTGCTGGACCGTTTTGTGGAAACCCAGTTCGATGCCATGCAGCGCATCGTCGCCGCCATCGAGAACAACCAGCTCGAGACGGCAATCCGGGAAGCGCATACCCTGAAGGGCCTGGCCGGCAATATCGGCGCCGGTGGCCTGGCCGACAGCGCGGCGCGGGTCGAGCATTTGCTCAGCCTGGGATCGCATGACGGCTTGCCGCAGGCGCTGGCGGCCTGCACCCTGGCGCTCGACGAACTGCTGCCGAAGATCGTGCTGGCCATGCAGTCGCGCGGCAATGTGCCCGAGCCGGGCAACACCGTGGTGGCAGCGGTGGACCGGGCACACCTGGAGGCGGGCTTGCGCGAACTGTCGCAACTGCTGCAGCAGGACGATGCGCAGGCCGTCAAGCATCTCGATGGCATCGGTCCCGTGCTGGTCGCGGCCGGGCAGGCGGAACATGCGCGCCAGTTGAAGCGCATGCTGGGACAATACGATTTCGAAGGTGCGCTGGCGCAGCTGGGCGAGGTGGCCGATGCGCTGGAGCTGACACTGTGACAAGGATAACTATGCAGAGCGAAGGACGGGAATGAGAGCGTCAGCAAGCAAGCCAACCATCCTGGTAGTCGACGACACGCCAGACAATATCGACCTGTTGCGCGCAGTGCTGGAAGACGATTACCGGACCAAGATCGCCGTCAATGGCGAGCGCGCCCTGAAAATCGCCGCCGGCGGCGACCAGCCCGATCTGATCCTGCTCGACATCATGATGCCGGGCATGAGTGGTTACGATGTGTGCCGCGCGCTGAAGGCCGATCCCGCCACGGCCGGCATACCCGTGATTTTTGTGACCGCCATGAGCGAAGTGGCCGACGAGCAGCTGGGCCTGGCCCTGGGCGCCGTCGACTACATCACCAAGCCGATTTCGGCGCCCATCGTGCTGGCCCGTATCAAGACGCAGCTGGCGATGAAGCAGATGCAGGATTTTTTGCGCGACCAGAATCATTACCTGGAAACGGAAGTGGAGCGCCGGGTGCAGGAAGTGGCGGCGCTGCAGGACGTTACGATACACGCCATGGCGTCGCTGGCCGAGACGCGCGACAGCGAGACGGGCAACCATATCCGCCGCACCTCGCACTACCTGAAGGCGCTGGCCGAGAAAGTGCGCGGCCTGCCGCGTTTCCGCGATTTTTTGACGGACAAGAATATCGAACTGCTGTTCAAGACGGCGCCGCTGCACGATATCGGCAAGGTGGGTATCCCCGACCATATTTTGCTCAAGCCGGGGCGTTTCGAGCCGCACGAAATGGCCATCATGAAGACGCACACCACCCTGGGGCGCGACGCCATCCTGGCGGCCGAACACGAGCTGGGCATCGAGGTCGATTTCCTCAAGTACGCGAAAGAGATCGCCTACAGCCACCATGAAAAATGGGATGGCAGCGGCTACCCGCAAGGTCTGGCTGGCGAAGCCATCCCGATTTCGGCGCGCCTGATGGCGCTGGCCGACGTGTATGACGCCCTGATCAGTCGGCGCATCTACAAGCAGGGCATGGAGCATGCACAGGCCGTGCAGATTATCGTCGAGGGGCGCGGTTCGCACTTTGACGCCGAGATCGTCGACGCCTTCCTGCAGATCCAGGACCAGTTCATCGCCATCTCCAGCCGCTATGCCGATGGCGTGTGCGAGATCGCCGACAAGCAGCGGCAGATCGCGCCCTACACCGAAAATATCGGCTGAAGGATTAGCTGACGGTCTTGAAGAAGCGCAACATCTCGCGGCTGGCGTCCGGCCCTTTGCCGTCCGTGTAACTGCCATTATTGCTGCCGCCGGACCAGGCATGGCCGGCGCCGTGGATGACCCAGTGTTCTCCCAGCGGCGAACCATCGGCCTGGCTGTGCGTGGTGCGCGTGTAGCGGTGGCCATTCGGTACGCTACCGTCGATGGAGTCGGCCTTGGCCGCCTTGCCGCCCGCCTGGCTGCGTACGCCCTGGGCGATCAGTTCATCGCCATTGCGCGGGTTGACGGTGGTGTCACGGTCGCCGTGAAAAACGATGATGGGCACGCCGCCCGCCGGCGCCTTGCGCTGGCCAATGGGCATGGCGCCGCCCTTCATGGCGGCCAGCGCCGACGGCAAGTCCTGCGCCGAGGCGAAGGGCAGGCCCGAATGCACGCCGACGGCGGCAAACAGGTCGGGGTACAAGGTGCCGACGATGACGGCCATGGCGCCACCCGCCGACAGGCCGGCGACGAACACTTCGCGTTCATTCACCGGGTAGTCGTCGATGACTTGCCGCGCGATGCCGGCGATCAGCGACGGTTCGCCCTGGTCGCGCTGCTGGTCGATGGCGTTGAACCAGTTCCAGCAGCGCGAACTGTTGGCACCCTGCGTCTGCGCCGGATAGACGACAAAACACTCCTTTTCTTCGGCCAGCGCATTCATCTGCGTGCCGGCGGCGAAATCGTCGGGGTTCTGCGTGCAGCCGTGCAGCATGACGATCAGCGGCATGGCCTGGCCGTGGTAGCTGCTGGGGATATACAGCTTGTACGAACGCGTGCCCGCATGGTTGCGGTACACGCCGTCGATGAACTGCGCGCCAGCGGGCATCTGCGCCGGCGCGGTGGCCGGCGCGTTGAAACCGGGCGGATGAAAATTCGGCATCTCGAAGCTGGGCATGTCGAAGCTGTGCTGGCCCAGGCCGGCGGGCACGCCCAGGCGCGCCATGAAATCCTGCGCGAATTCCTGCGCCGCCTGCGCGGGCGTGGGCGGCACCGATGCCGCTTCCGGCGCGGCATCAGCTTGCGGCTGCGCGGCGCGGGCCTGCGCTGATGGCGGTGCCGGTGGTGGCGCCGGTGGTGGATTAATGTCGCGCATCGGCTGCGGTGGCGGCGCTTGCGTGGTTGCTGCCTGCGGTGTCAGGCCGGCCGCAGACAGCGCCTGCTGGATTGCTTCGGTGGCGGCGGCGGGGCCGCTGCCCATCAGATTACGGGTCGCTGCGCGCATCTGCGCTAACATGTTGAGAGGTAGTTTCATGACCATCCTTAACGGTGCCGCGCATCGGCCGGGTCATCGCCGCGAACCAATACGCTAGTGAATTCGCCCTGCGAGCGCCGTCTTGACGACGGTGCTGGCGTGCAGGGCACCTAATACGAAAATCGACTCGATGGTGGCCAGTGCCAGTTCCACGGAGACGTCGCTGGCGATGCTGGCCAGTCCCAGCACCTGGATCTGCAGGCGCTGGCCGGCTGCCTGGATCGCTTCCAGGTCGGCGCGCGAATAATGCTGCATGCCCAATACCAGGCTTTTACGGGCGACGGTTTGTTTCACCACGTCGGCGTGGATACCCAGCTGGTTGCGTATGGCCGTACGGATCAGATCCGTGCGGTTGGAATAAAATCCCTCCTGGACCAGCAAATCGATCTGCCCCAGGTCGATCAAACCGAGGTTGATCGTGATTTTCTCGGATTCCCCAATTTTGGGCTTGCTGTCTTGCTTGGCCATATCTCTCCAAAAACTCCACGTGGCATCCAATTGCCATCTGTATGGATGGTAGTATAGTTCTGAAATATCTCAAGTCAAGCAGGATCTGGCCTGATCGTGTTGTAGGACGGATGCCCGCAGAGTGAAAACGCGGCCTAAAATAAATGTGCAACAGATGGCTTTTTAATCATGTTTTGCGCTGAAAAATATAGTGACAGAAACATTGCATGCCAGTGCCATCGCCTCGCCGGCACGGTTTCGCGGCATAATGAAAGCCTTCACGTTTACGATGCCGCTCCATGATGGTCGCTACCCCACCTCCGCCAGCCGTTCCGCTCCCCTTGCCGTCGCCGGTGCCGTCGCCCTGCGTCAGCCTGTGCAAGATGAATCGCAACAGCGGCTTGTGCGAAGGCTGCTTGCGCACGCTCGACGAGATCATCGCCTGGAGCAAGGCTGACGACGACTTCAAGCGCGCCGTGTGGGCCGAATTGCCGGGACGCGAATCTTTGCTCGACTTCGAGCCCGACTACTGAGGAAGCCCATGCCGCGATCGCCAGCGCTGTTCCCCGATTCCATGCAGGTGTTCGAACGCGGCTGGCTGTCGTCGAACAATATCCTGTTCCAGGGCCGGGACGACACGGCCCTGATCGACAGCGGCTATGTCACGCATGCGCCGCAGACCCTGGCCTTGCTGCGCCATAGCTTGCAAGGGCGGCCACTGGACCGCTTGTTCAACACCCATCTGCACTCCGACCATTGCGGCGGCAACGCGCTGCTGCAAGCCGCATATCGCTGCCAGACGGCCATACCCGTCTCGGAAGCGGACAAGGTACGAGTATGGGATGTCGATGCCCTCAGCTTCCAGGCCACGGGCCAGCAATGCCCGCGCTTCGGCTTTGACGCCACCGTCTCGCCCGGCGACACGTTGACCTTGGCCGACATGGCCTGGCAGGCGCTGGGCGCACCGGGCCACGACCCGCACTCGCTGATTTTTTACTGCGCCGACGAGGGCATCCTGATCTCCGCCGACGCCCTGTGGGAAAACGGCTTTGGCGTGATCTTCCCCGAACTCGATGGCGGCTCCGGCTT
This sequence comes from Janthinobacterium sp. SUN073, assembly GCF_030397665.1. Classification (GTDB taxonomy): domain Bacteria; phylum Pseudomonadota; class Gammaproteobacteria; order Burkholderiales; family Burkholderiaceae_D; genus Janthinobacterium. The sequence goes on from NZ_JAPUBT010000007.1 coordinate 107,283, forward strand.
TCTGGAAGCGCGCGCCACCCTGGACCTGATCGCCAGCCTGGACGTGCGCGTCGTCATTCCCGGCCACGGGCGGCCGTTCGAGGACGCTGCCGGCGCCCTGCAGCGCGCGTATTCGCGTCTCGATTACCTGTCGTCCGACCCCGTGCGCAATGCGCAGAATGCGGTGAAAGTGCTGCTGAAATTTTTGCTGCTGGAGCGTCAGCGCATCGCCCTCGCCGCCATACCGGCCCTGCTGGGCGGCATGCCCATCTTCGAAGAGGCCAACCGGCGCTTCCTGCGCCAGGAGGCGGCCGCGCTGGCCGAGTGGGGCGTGTCGCAACTGGTGAGGGCTGCGGCGGCACGGGTCGAGGGTGAGTACTTGCTCAACGAGGGCTGAAGCGGATAGGTGATAAATTCAGCACGATCGTACTTTTTCTGCACTATAATCAACGCTCAGTGTGTCTTTCATCCCGATCAACTTTCCAGCGAGTCCGCCATGGCATTGCCTGTTGCGTTGCAAAACCTTTCCTTACCCGTTATCGCCTCGCCGATGTTCATCGCCAGCGGCCCGGCCCTCGTCGCGGCGCAGTGCAAGGCCGGCATCGTCGGTTCCTTCCCGGCCCTGAACGCGCGTCCCGCCGAATTGCTCGACACGTGGCTCACGGAGCTGCAGGCCGAGCTGGCCGCCTTCCAGGCCGCCAATCCCGATAAAAAAGTGGGACCGATCGCCGTCAACCAGATCGTGCACCAGTCGAACGACCGCCTGGCGCATGATGTGGAAGTGTGCGTGAAACACCGGATTCCCATCATCATTTCCTCGCTGCGCGCGCCGCCCAAGGAAATGCTCGACGCCATCCACAGCTATGGCGGCATCGTGCTGCACGATGTGATTTCGATCCGCCACGCGAAAAAGGCGCTGGAGGCGGGTGTCGACGGTTTGATCCTGGTGGCCAGCGGTGCTGGCGGCCATGCGGGCACCCTGTCGCCGTTCGCGCTGGTGGGTGAAGTGCGCAAATTCTTTGACGGTCCGCTGGCGCTGTCCGGCTCCATCGCCACGGGCGACGCCGTGCTGGCCGCACAGGCCATGGGCGCCGATTTTGCCTACATCGGCTCGCGCTGGCTGGCGACCAAGGAATCGAACGTCAGCGACGGCTACCGCGACGCCATCGTCGAATCCGCAGCCTCGGACATCGTCTACACGAACCTGTTTACGGGCGTGCACGGGAATTATCTGAAAAAATCGATCGTTGCGGCCGGACTCGATCCGGAAGCCTTGCCCGAAGCGGACAAGAGTTCGATGAATTTTGGCTCCGGCAGCGCCAAGGCCTGGCGCGACATCTGGGGCGCCGGCCAGGGCGTGGGCTTGATGGACGACGTGCCGAGCGTGGAAGAGATGGTGGCGCGCCTGAAAGCCGAATACGATGCGGCGCGCGCGCGGTTGAAGCTGTAACCCAACGGTGAAAGGGCCGGGGTCGGACCCTCATGGTCCGACCCCAGTCTTTGCTACTGGGGTGAAAACCTGCTGTGAGTTATTCCTGCTTCAAATCCTCTGGCTTGATGGCCCACAGCCCCGGCAGGTTGCGCCAGTAGCCGTACGCATCCATGCCGAAGCCGACGACGAAGCGGTTCGGGATCACCAGGCCGACGATGTCCGCCTGTACCGGTTTTTTCTTGCCGATGGCTTTGTCGGCAAACACGGCCAGGATGACTTCCGAGGCGCCCATGTCCAGCAAACGCTGCTTGACGTGCGCCAGGGTTTCGCCTTCGTCGAGAATATCGTCGAGCACGATGACGGTGCGGCCCGCCACGTTCGAACGGGGGATGACTTTCCACACCACTTCGCCACCCTTGTCGTCGTCGCCGTAGCGGCTCACATGGATGTAGTCGAATTCGAGCGGGAAGCTCAGTTGCGGCAGCAGGTTGCCCGTAAACACGACGGCGCCGCCCATCACGCCCAGCACCAGCGGGAATTCCTTGGAATCCTCGGCGTTGAAGCGCGTGTTGAGCACATCGGCCATGCGCGTGATCGACGCCTGCACGGTATCTTGGTCGAACAGCAGTTCCGCGTTCTTGATCAGGTCACGGGCACGGTTGTGATGAAATTCTTGCATGGACTCTTGCATGGCGATGAATGGGGCTGATGGTCAATGCGGGTATTATCCCGCAAATCGGCCTTATTTGTAATCGCGCATGTCGTCGATGACCTTGCCATCCTGCGCCAGGCTGCCCACGGCCACCAGCACCACGTCGCCGCGCAGCTTGGTCAGTTCGCGGATCGAACCGATGATGGCTTCCACGCCGCTGGCGTCCGTCGGATCGTCGACTTCGCAATGCAAAGCCATCTCGTCGTTGGCCATGCGCCCGGACACGACCAGCCGCGCCTTCCTGATTTGCGGGTGGCGGCGCGCGATCTCGTGCACCTGCGATGGATGCACGAACATGGCGCGCACCTTGGTGGTCTGGTCCGCACGCCCCATCCAGCCTTTGATGCGCGTATTCGTGCGGCCGCACGGCGAGTCAGGCGCATTGACCAGTACGGCCGACAGATCGCCCGTGGCGAAGCGGATCAGCGGATAGTCGGCATTGAAGACGGTGACGACGACTTCACCCACTTCGCCCGGTGCGACGGGAATGCCGCTGCCCGGATGGACGATTTCAAGCAGCACGTTTTCATCGACGACCATGCCCGGATTGAGCTTGCCATTGCTGGCCGTTTCATAGGCGATGCTGCCGATATCGGCCGAGGCATAGGTCTGGAACACGTGCGGCACACCGTTCTCGGCAAACCAGCTGCGCAGGGATTCGGGCAAGGCTTCCGCGCCCATCACAGCCTTGGTGACGCTGCTGATGTCGGCGCCCATTTCGCGCGCCTTCTCGATGATCAGTTTTAAAAATGACGGCGTGCCGATATACGTGTCGGGCTTCAGGTCGACCATCGCCTGCACCTGCATTTCCGTCTGGCCGATGCCGGCCGGGATGACGGTGCAGCCGATGCGTGCGGCGCCCCCTTCGACCATGAAGGCGGCCGGCGTGAAGTGATACGAAAAGCAGTTCTGCAGCAAGCCGCCGGCGCGCACGCCGGCCGCATACATGGGTCGCGCGAAGCGCCACCAGTCGGGGCCGCGGCCTTCCGGATCGAAGATGGGGCCGGGCGAGACGAACACGCGCGCCAGGGCGTTTTTCGGCGTCGTGTTCAAGCCGCCGAAGGGCAAGGCATCGTGCTGCAATTGCTTGAGGTCGGACTTGCGCGTCACGGGCAGCTGCGCCAGCGCGGCGCGGCTGGTGATGTCGGCCGCGTTGACACCATCGAGAATGCGGGCCCAGCCCGGCGCCTGTTGCGCGCGCGCGATCAACTGCGGCAGGCCGGCCATCAATTCGCGTTCGCGCGCTTCGGGGGCGCGTGCTTCCAGACTATCGAGCGTATCGGTCATGTTGCTGATTCTCCAATGTCACGTTGCATTTTTTTCGTCAGCCCCGCAACAATCAGGCTGTATGAGCGCTGTAGCAGGGCGGCCATTTCGTCGTCGTCGAGCGCGTCGGGGCTGGCGACCAGCACCCATTTGGCCCGCGCCAGGTAGGGCGCCGGGCGAAAGCCGGGGCGGTCCGTCAATTCCAGGAAGCGCTCCGCATCGACCTTGAAGCTGATGCCACGCGTGCTGTGGTGTTCCGCGCCGCACAGCGCGAACAGCTTGCCACCGACGCAAAACGCCAGCACATTGCTCCACTTGATGTCTTCTGTCGCGCCGGGAAAGCCGCGGCATACTTGCTTCGCCCGTTCCAGGTCCATGACGTCTGCTCCTGTGTCAGGCCAGCCAGCGCTTGCGGCGGCGATAGAACTTCATGTCGCGGAAGCTCTTGCGCCCGGCGCTGGAGACGCCCAGATAAAACTCTTTGACGTCTTCGTTGCTGGCCAGTTCCTGCGCTTGCCCTTCCATCACGACGCGGCCGTTTTCCAGGATGTAGCCGAAGTCGGCGTAGCGCAGCGCCACGTTGGTGTTCTGTTCGGCCAGCAGGAACGACACGTTTTCCTTGTGGTTCAGGTCCTTGACGATGCCGAAGATCTCTTCGACGATCTGCGGCGCGATGCCCATCGACGGTTCGTCCAGTAAAATCATCGACGGCTTGGCCATCAGCGCGCGGCCGATGGCGCACATCTGCTGTTCGCCGCCCGAGGTATAGCCGGCCTGGCTGCTGCGCCGCGTTTTCAGGCGCGGGAAATAGTGATACACCTTCTCCAGCGCGTCTTTCAGCTCGCCGCGCGACAGGCTGCGCGTGTAGGCGCCCGTCAGGAGGTTTTCCTCGATGGTGAGGTGGCCGAAACAGTGGCGCCCTTCCATCACTTGCGACAGGCCCCGCTTGACCAGCTCATTCGGCGTCAATTGATCCACGCGCTCGCCCTTGAACTGGACTTCGCCCTTGGTGACGTCGCCGCGTTCGCCGCGCAGCAGAGTCGAGATGGTTTTCAGGGTGGTCGACTTGCCGGCGCCGTTGGCGCCCAGCAGCGCCACGATCTTGCCTTGCGGCACTTGCAACGACACGCCCTTCAGGACCAGGATCACGTGGTCGTAGATGACTTCGATATTGTTCACCGACAGGTAGGGCGGTGGGGTGTCTGGTGTTTGCGTGGCAGTGGGTGTCATGGCTGCTTCTTTAAAATGTTAAACACGGGACCGGCGGTGGCCGGTCCGGTTCCTCTCGCCTACTGCATTACTTCATGCACGCCGGCGTGATCTTCTTCTCTTCGGCGTACTTGCCCGACGATTCCTCGACGAGTTTACGCACCAGGGCCTTGTCGCCGACGATCCATTTCGGCGTGATGGCGATCCACTTCTTGCCATCCCACTGCTGCACTTTCACGGCGCCCGAACCTTCATGGTCGTCGCAGCTGGTTTTCACGGTGGGGAACATACCCAGTGCGCCGACGGCCTTCTGGCGCGCGTCGTCGACGTTCAGGTTTTCCAGGCCCCAGCGCATTTGCTCGCCCGTGACAGGCTTTCCCTTGCCGAATTTTTCCTGCGCCACGCGGATCGCTTCCACCCACAGGATGCCGGCTGTTACGCCGCGCATGTGGTAGACGGAGCCGACGCGCGACTGGTCGGACAGGTTGCCCTTGCCGGACGCGTAGAGTTTCTTGCGGATGTCGTCCAGCACGGGGTAGTTGCCCGGCGTATTGAACGTCATCGCCGTGTAGCCCTTGGCCGCGTCGCCCGATGGAATCGTGTCTTCCTCGGAGCCGGCCCACCAGACGCCCAGCATTTTGTCGCGCGGGAAGCCGTTGCGCTGCGCCGTCTTGATGGCAACGGAGTTCATCACGCCCCAGCCCCACAGGATCACGTGGTCCGGCTTGGCCTGACGGATTTGCAGCCATTGCGATTGCTGTTCGCTGCCTGGCGGCGCGACGGGAATTTTCACCAGTTCAAAGCCGTACTGTTTCGACAGCGCTTCGAGCACGGGCAGCGGCTCCTTGCCGAAGGCCGAATCGTGGTACAGGTGCACGATCTTTTTGCCTTTCAGCTTGTCCATGCCGCCGTCCTTGTCGCCCAGGTATTTGATCATGGCGGCGGCCTGGCTCCAGTAGCTGGAGATCAGAGGATACACATACGGGAAGACCTTGCCGTTGGCGGCATCCGAGCGGCCGTAGCCGATCATCGTCATGGGGATCTTGTCCTGTGCCACGCGGTCCAGAATGCCGTAGGCGACGCCGGTGGAGAGGGTTTCGACCAGGGTGGCGCCGCCCTGCTTGGTTTTCAGGCGCTCATAGCATTCGACGCCGCGCGACGGGTTGTATTCGGTTTCGCATTCTTCCCAGCTGATCTTGACGCCATTCACGCCGCCGGCCTGGTTGACCAGGTTGAAGTAGTCGATGGCGCCGCCGTAGAAACCGGAGCCGCCGGCCGCGTAGGGACCCACGCGGTAGGACGGCAGGGCGATGTACTGTTCCTTGTCCTGTGCCTGGGCGCTGCCGGCCATGGTGAGTGCGGCACTGGCGATGGCGGCGGCCAGCATGAGCGATTTGATGTGTTTCATTGTGTGTCTCCTCTTGTTTTATTTGATTTCAAGTCAACCGACATCAGACTGCAAGGTACAAATGCCTAGTGCGGGAAAGGCCACAGGCGCAGTTTCTCTTTCGCGATTTGCCACAGCCTGGCCAGGCCGTGTGGTTCGACGATCAGGAAGAAGATGATCAGCGCGCCGAACACCATCAGTTCCAGATTCGAGGCCACGCTGGTCGGCAATGCCAGGCCGTGCGCGATGGTGTTCAGGAAGACGGGCAGCAGCACGATGAAGGCCGCGCCCAGGAAGGAACCGAGGATCGAACCGACGCCGCCGATGATGATCATGAACAGGATGCGGAAGGACAGGTCCAGGTTGTACGCTTCCGGCTCCACCGTGCCCAGGTAGGCATACGCATACAGGGCGCCGGCCACGCCGCAGTAGAACGAGCTGACGGCAAACGCCAGCAGCTTGGTGCGCATCAGTCTGAAACCGATCACTTCGGCCGCCATGTCCATGTCGCGCACGGCCATCCACGAGCGGCCCACGTTGGAGCGGATCATGTTCTTGGCCAGCAGCGCCATGCCGGCGACGATGGCCAGCACCAGCAGGTATTTGCTTTGCGGCGTATCGAACTGATAGCCGAGGATAGTCATTTTCTGCACCGTGATGACGCCCGAGGAGCTGTAGTTGGTCAGATACGGGATCTTGGTCAGGCACCAGACGACGAAGAACTGCGTCGCCAGGGTGGAGGCGGCCAGGTAAAAGCCGCGGATGCGCAGGGAGGGCAGGCCGAAGGCGATGCCCACCATGGCCGCGCACAGGCCACCGAGGATGAACGACACCAGCAGCGGCAGTCCCGGCAGGCGGGCCATGAAGTTATACGAGGCAAAGGCGCCCACGGCCATGAAGGCGGCCGTGCCCAGCGACAGCTGGCCTGCGTAACCGGTCAATATGTTCAGACCCAGCGCTGCCAGCGCGAAGATCAGAAAGGGAATCAGGATCGCCGACAGCATGTAGGGCGAGGCAAAATACGGCAGCAGGAAGACGGCGACAAGCAGCGTGGCCGTCAGCGCCAGGCGGTCCTGGCGGATCGGGAAAATCTGGTTGTCAGCCTGGTAGCTGGTCTTGAATTGTCCTGCTTCACGGTAAATCATGGCGTGTCCTTTACTGGCTGTTGGGGTGTTTGTCGGATTACGCCTTCGGCTAATCCGACCTACGATGCTCTTGGGGCCTTATATTCGCCGGATGATCTTCTCGCCGAACAGGCCTTCCGGGCGCACCAGCAGGAACAGCAGGGCCAGCACATACGGGAACCAGCCTTCGATGCCGCCGCCCACCATGGGGCCGAGGTAGACTTCGGCCAGCTTTTCCGAGGCGCCGATGATCAGGCCACCGACGATGGCGCCCGGCACGGAAGTAAAGCCGCCGAGTATCAGCACCGGCAAGGCTTTGAGGGCGATGAAGGTGAGGGCGAACTGTACGCCGTTGCGCGCGCCCCACAGCAAGCCGGCCACCATGGCCACCAGGCCCGCCACGCCCCACACCACGGCCCAGATGCGCTGCAGCGGGATGCCGACCGCCAGCGCCGCCTGGTGGTCGTCGGCGACGGCGCGCAGGGCGCGGCCCACCTTGGTTTTCGAAAACAGCAGGGCCAGGCAGATCACCAGCAGCGCGCAGATGCCGGCCGCCATCAGGTCGAACTGCGAGATGTTGATGTCGAAGCGGTCCATCAGGAACTGCATCGGTACGTCTTCGATGGGCAGGTCCAGCTTGTGCACCTGCGAGCCCCACATCAGCTGCGCCAGGCCTTCGATGAAAAAGGTCAGGCCGATGGTGGCCATGAAGAGCGTGATTTCCGGCTGGTTGACGAGCGGGCGCAAGACCACCCTTTCAATCGCCATGCCCAGCGCTATCATGGTGAGCATCGTCAGCGGAATGGCCAGCCATAGCGACAGGCCGAACTTGTCCATGATGCCGACGCAGGTGAGGGCGGCGAAAAACACCATCGCTCCCTGCGCAAAATTGAACACGCCCGAGGCCTTGTAGATCAGGACAAAACCGATCGCCACCAGCGCGTACATGACGCCCGACAGCAGGCCGCCGATCAGCACTTCAAAGAAAAAATTGATATTCATTGCTATCCCTCGTCTAGTGCGCCACGCCTAAGTAGGCATTGATGACATCCTGGTTGCTGCGCACCTCGTCGGGCGTGCCGTCGCCGATCTTCTTGCCGTAGTCGAGTACCACCACGCGGTCGGAGATATCCATCACCACGCCCATGTCGTGCTCGATCAGCACGATGGTCGTGCCCAGCTGGTCGTTGACGTCGAGGATGAAGCGGCACATGTCCTGCTTTTCTTCCACGTTCATGCCGGCCATCGGTTCATCGAGCAGCAAAATTTCCGGTTCGGCCACCAGTGCGCGGCCCAGCTCCACGCGCTTTTGCAAGCCGTAGGGCAGGCGCCCTACGGGTGTCTTGCGGATGGCCTGGATTTCCAGGAAGTCGATGATCTCCTCGGCTTTCTTGCGGTGCTCGATTTCCTCGCGCCGCGCCGGGCCCCAGTACAGGGCTTGCAAGAGAAAATTCGACTTCATCTTCAGGTTGCGCCCCGTCATGATGTTGTCCAGCACCGTCATGCCTTTAAACAGCGCGATGTTCTGGAAGGTGCGCGCAATGCCGGACTTGGCGGCCGCGTAGCAGTCCATGCCGCGCCGGTGTTCGCCCCGATAAATGATCTCGCCCTGCTGCGGGCGGTACACGCCATTGATCACGTTCAGCATCGAGCTCTTGCCGGCGCCGTTCGGGCCGATGATGGCGCGAATTTCATGCTGCTTGACGTCAAACGAGATGTCGGTCAGCGCTTTCACGCCGCCGAACGACAGCGAGATGTTCTTCAGGTCGAGGATCACGGGGCCGGTCTTGCGGGCCGTGCCGAAATGGGCGTCGGGTTCATTCATTTGCATCGTGCTGTGCTCCATCATGCGGCCAGGCCCTGGGGCCGATACGTTTTGCTGTCCCAGATCTGCAGGTTGGCGCTGGTCGAACCGGTGCGGCCATCCTCGAATTTCACCTGGGTCTCGATGTATTGCGTTGCCTTGCCCTCATACAGGGCGGAAATGAGCACCGCGTATTTTTCGGCGATGAATTTGCGGCGTACCTTGCGCGTGCGCGTCAGTTCGTCGTCGTCCGGGTCGAGTTCCTTGTGCAGCACCAGGAAGCGGTGCACCTGCGTGCGGTCCATCAGCGGATCGGTTGCCAGTTCCGCGTTGACCTGCTCGATGCAGTCGCGGATCAAGCCGTAGGTTTCGGCGCGCGCCGCCAGGTCGGTGTAGCCGGCATACGCGATGCCGCGCCGCTCCGACCAGTTGCCCACCGCTTCGATATCGATATTGATGAAGGCGCACACCTGGTCGCGCGCATGGCCGAAGGCCACCACTTCCTTGATGAAGGGGAAGAACTTGAGCTTGTTCTCGATGTAGTTGGGCGCGAAGATGGTGCCGCACGTCAGCTTGCCGACATCGGCCGCGCGGTCGATGATTTTCAAGTGGCCTTCGCTATCGAACACGCCCGCGTCGCCGGTATGAAAGTAGCCGTCGGCATCGATCACTTCGGCGGTGGCTTCGGGACGCTTGAAGTAGCCGCTCATGGTGGCGGGCGACTTCACCAGCACTTCGCCATTGGCCGCCAGTTTGACTTCCACGCCCGGCGCGGGCAGGCCCACGCTGTCGAACTTGATATTGCCGTCCGGCTGCAGACACACATAGGCGCAGGTTTCGGTGGAACCGTACAATTGCTTGAGGTTGACGCCGATGGAACGGTAGAAGCGGAACAGGTCGGGGCCGATGGCGGCGCCGGCCGTGTAGGCGACGCGCACGCGCGACAGTCCCAGCACGTTTTTCAGGGGACCGTAGACCAGCAGCTCGCCCAGCTTGTAGCTGAGGCGGTCCGCCAGCGGCACGGGCTTGCCATCCAGGATCTGCGCGCCGCAGCGCTTGGCCACGTCCATGAAATGGCTGAACATGTGGCGCTTGATGCTGCTGGCGTCTTCCATGCGTATCATCACGCTGGTGAGCATGTTTTCGAACACGCGCGGCGGCGCAAAGTAGCAGGTGGGGCCGATTTCGCGCATGTCGATCATCACCGTGTCACCCGATTCGGGGCAATTGACGGTGAAGCCGGCCACCATCGCCTGCGCCAGCGAAAACAGGCAGTCGCCCACCCATGCCATGGGCAGGTAGGACAGGATGTCTTCCTCGTCGGTGAGCTTGTCGAAGGCCACGCCGCCAACGCCGGCGGCCAGCAGCGCCGTGTGGCTCTGGCACACGCCCTTCGGTTTGCCCGTGGTGCCCGAGGTGTACAGGATGACGGCCGAGTCGCTACCTTGGCCCGCTGCCACGGCGGCGTCGAAGAAGCCCGGATGCTCGCGGTCATAGGCCCGGCCCAGCACCTGCAGGGCGGCAAAGGACATCAGCTCCGGCTGGCGGTAATGGCGCATGCCCCGTTCATCGTCGTACGCGATATGGGCGATGTGCGGATACAGCGCTTTCAGTTCCAGCAGCTTGTCGACCTGCTCCTGGTCTTCGACGATGGCGTAGCGGATTTCCGCATCCTGCAGCACATAGGCCATGTCGGCGGCCGGCGCGTCCTGATACAGTGGCACGGGCACGCCGCCCAGGCTTTGCGCTGCCAGCATGGCCCAGTACAGGCGGGGACGGTTGTCGCCAATGATGGCCAGGTTCATGCCGCGCTGAAAACCGATGGCAGCCAGGCCGCAGGCCAGGGCGCGCACCTCGTCGTTGACCTCAAGCCAGGTCCAGGTTTGCCAGATACCCAGGTGTTTTTCGCGAAATGCGGGCTTGTCGGATCGTACTGTCCCGTGTTGCAATAAGCGCCGCGGAAAAGTCGGTATCGTTGCTGTGGTAGTCGTTTGCACCAGTGTCTCCCTGTTGCTTGTCTCAGGCTCCACCTCGTTGGATGGCGCTCTGTGTTTTTATGTATAAGGCGTTTGTGCAATGATAGTAGCTTGCGTTAGTTTGCCGAGTTGTCTTTTCGGGGACATTTACCCACTTTTCGATGGTGCATCGCACAATGACCTACCCTGATATCACGCTGAAGGATGCCGTGCGCGCGGCCAACTGGGCGCAGTTGCTCGATCCCGTGCAAATGGCCCGCGTCGAGGCGGACGTGTTTGAAACCTTCGTGCCGAAAGGCGGCTTTGTCTGCCGCAAGGGCGAGCCGGTGGACAACTGGATCGGCGTCATCAGCGGCATGGTCAAGATGAATAATTTTTCCGCCTCCGGCAAGGCCATGACCTTCATCGGCGTGCCGCCCGGCAGCTGGTTCGGCGAAGGTTCGCTGCTGAAAAACGAAATCCGCAAATACGACACCATGGCGCTGCGCGACACGCGCGTGGCGCGCCTGCCCGGCGCCACCTTCCACTGGCTGCTGGAAACGAGTCTGCCATTCACGCGTTTCCTGCTGATGCAGCTCAATGAGCGCCTGGGCCAGTTCATCGGCATGGTGGAAAACGAGCGCCTGCTCGACCTGAACACGCGCGTGGCGCGCTGCCTGGCCTCGATGTTCAACTCGCACCTGTACCCTGGCGTGGATACCTTGGTGCAGCTGTCGCAGGAAGAGATCGGCCTGCTGTCCGGCTCTTCGCGCCAGCGCGCCAACCAGGCTCTGCAGGTGCTGGAAAAAAAAGGCTTGCTGCGCCTCGACTATGGCGGCATCCGCGTGCTGGACCTGGAAGGCTTGCGCCGCTACGAGGCCGATGATGCCATCTGAGTCCACTCGCGCCGCGGCGCTGCGCGCACGCCTCGATGGCGGCTTTGTCGAGCATGCGCGTTTCACGGGGCCGCCGGTCGATTTCCAAGACTGGGCACCCGAAGAACTGGGCGCCATCTGGGGTGCGTTGCACCGCGCGGCGGGCTTCGGCCATGACGATCCTGCGCGGCGCGAACTGGCGATGGCGCTATTGGCACAAGCGAGCAGCGTGAACCTGGCACCGGCGCTGGCAGGCGACATGTTCCTCGACGCGCTGGACGCGGCCCGCGTGCACGACTGGGATTACGCAATCGGCTGCCTGGCTTGCCTGCACGGCGAGGTACCCGAGGGCAGCGCGCGCCTGGCCCTGCGCATCCTTGATGAACCTGCGCGCTGGGGCGAACAGCATTTTGCCGCCTGGCTGCTGGCGCGGCTGGCCGGTGGCGACGTCCCGGCCCAGTTCGGGCAGATGATGGACGAGCGCCATGCGCGTTACCCGATGCCCTTGACCTTGCAGGAACTCACCGTGCTGCCGCAGCTGGCGCAAGCGTCCCTGCTGGCGCTGGCCGGCTCGCGCTACAGCGGCCACTGGAACCGCGACAGCATCGGCGAGGCGGACCCCGCCGAAGTGCTGGCCGACGATGCGGCGTATGTCGATTTTGCGCGCACGATACTGGAACAGGCGGTGCGCCATATCGCCGCCATCCATGACGGCAGCGTGCCGTATGCGGCCGATGCCGCCTTTGCCACGGCAGACTCTCCGGTGCTGGCGCGTGCCGCGCGGGTGGCGTCCTATCGCGATGATGCATGGTTCAGGCCCGTGATCACCGTCTTGCTGCCTTTGGCATGCGTGGCACCCGGCGCGGCCAAGAGCGCGCCGTCGCAATCGCTGGCGATGGCGCTGGGCCATGCGGTGGAAACCATCCCCACGCCCGAAAGCCTGCAGGCCCTGCGCGCGGCGCTGGCCCAGGTACGCCATGCGGGCATCCGCAAGAAACTGGAACGCAATCTGAAACCGGCCGAACGGGCGCTGGCCGAACGGCCCGATATCGCCTGGAGGATCGGTATGCCGGGCCCCATGGGCAAGCGGCGCCAGGCCATGCTGGCGCGACGCCTGGAAGCGGGCTACGCCAGCGAGGTGTGGTTTCGCCTGGACCAATGGCGCGCCCTGCGCGACGATGCCGATATCGACGCGGTGGCGCGCGCGCTGGTCTGGCGCACGGGCGATGGGTCGGCCTTTATGCTTGACGGGAAGGGCGCAATCGACGCACAGGGGCAGCCGGTGGGTTTGCCTGCGCAAGGCGAGATCGGCCTGTGGCACCCCTTGCATGGCAACGGGGAAGAGCGCGCGGCCTGGCAAGCGCTGCTCGCGCAGCGGCGCCTGCGCCAGCCGCTGCGCCAGGTTTATCGCGAAATATATGAACCGCCCGGCGACGGCAGTGCCCCATTTGCCGGCTACCAGCTGTCGCTGCGCACCTTGCTGGGACTGGCGCGCCGCGAAGGCTGGCGTCTGGACCATGATGAAGGCTTGTCGCGCCAGTTCGGCGCCTGGCGCGTGTCACTGCGCGTCGAGGGACGCGTGTATCCGGGTGCGGGCGGCGCTTGCACGTCAAACGGACTGGCGCCTGCGCAGATGATGCCGATGGCGCCGGTGGCGTATTCGGAAGCGTGTCGCGCGGCGGACCTGCTGGTCAGCGCCAGCGCGTTGGCGCTGGTGGAGGAAGAGCAAAGCGTGGAGCGCGAACAGCGCCTGTTTTACCTGGCCAACTTGGCACCGGGGCCGATGGCGGGCATGCGGCGCGCCGTGCTGGAACAGGTATTCGCGGACCAGATCGAGGATGGCCGCATGGCGCTCGAAGCGCGCCACCTGATGGTGGGCCGGCATGCGATCCACCTGACCACCGGCAGGGTCACGAAGGATGGTGCCGAGGCGGCGATTGAGGTGGTAGCGAAGGGGAGCAAGCTGGGCGCCGTGCCGTGGCTTCCCTACGACGAGGCGCTGCTGGAAAAAATCGCCGCCGCCGCCGGGGCGCTAATGGTGCTGCACCGAGTGCAGCCCGGCTGCTAATCGCGGTATCATAGACGCTTCCCGGCACCGCTCCATTTTCGCTCCCATGCAGACACCTGACCAATCCACTCCCGCCTCCCGTTTGTCGCAACTGCGCAGCGCCATGCGCGCGCAGCACATCGACGCCTGCATCGTGCCCTCGGCCGACCCGCATTTGTCCGAGTACCTGCCGGCGCGCTGGCAGGGCCGCGAGTGGCTGTCGGGCTTTACGGGGTCGGTCGGCACCCTGGTCGTGACGCAGGATTTTGCCGGCGTGTGGACCGATGGCCGCTACTGGGAGCAGGCGGAAGACGAACTGGCCGGCAGCGGCATCGTCCTGAAGAAAATCCCGTCCGGCGCCAGCGTGCTGTATATCGACTGGCTGGGCGAGACCATGCAGCCGGGGCAGACGGTGGCCGTCGATGGCGCCGTGCTGGGCCTGGCCAATGCGCGCCTGCTGCAGCAGGCGCTGGGCGAGCAAGTGACCCTGCGCACGGATACCGATGTGCTGCAAGCCGTCTGGCCGCAGCGTCCGGCCATGCCCGCCGCGCCCGTGGTGGAACACGCGGCCGCGTATCCGGGCCTGTCGCGCCAGGACAAACTGGCGGCCCTGCGCGCCAGCATGGCGGCGCACGGCGCCAGCCACCACGTCATTTCCACCCTCGACGATATCGCCTGGCTGTTCAACCTGCGCGGCGCCGACGTCAACTACAACCCTGTCTTCCTCGCGCATGCGCTGGTGGGGCCCGAGCGCGCCACTCTGTTCGTCGCCGACGGCAAGCTGCCCGCTATCCTGCGCGCTACCCTGGAAAGCGAAGGCGTGGACGTGGCCGCGTATGACCGTACTGCGGCCGCGCTGGCCGCGTTGCCGGCCGGCGCCACCTTGCTGCTCGACCCGCGCCGCATCACGTTCGGCACGCGCCAGGCCGTGGCCGAGGGCGTGCGGGTGGTCGAATCGATCAATCCCACCACCCTGGCCAAGTCGCGCAAGACGGAGAGCGAAGCGGCGCACGTGCGCGCCGCCATGGAGCAGGATGGCGCCGCCCTGTGCGAATTTTTCAGCTGGCTGGATCGCACCCTGGCCGATCCGCAGCGCGCGTCCTTGACGGAAATCGGCGTCGACGAACACCTGACGGCATGCCGCGCGCGCCGTGCCGGTTTTGTCAGCCCCAGTTTCGGTACCATTGCCGGCTTCAACGCGCACGGCGCGATCATGCATTACCACGCCCATGCGGGCAGCGAGGCCACCATCGAAGGCGACGGCTTGCTGCTGATCGATTCGGGCGGCCAGTACCTGGGCGGCACCACGGATATCACGCGCGTGGTTCCCGTCGGCACGATCACGGCTGAGCACAGGCGCGATTTCACCCTGGTCTTGCGCAGCATGATCGCCCTGTCGCGTGCGCAGTTCCCGCGCGGCGTGAAGTCGCCCATGCTGGACGCCATTGCCCGCGCACCGTTGTGGGCCGAGGGCATCGACTTTGGCCATGGCACGGGCCACGGCGTGGGTTTTTTCCTGAATGTCCATGAAGGGCCGCAATCGATTTCCCAGTCCGCCATGCCGGAGCCGCAGACGGCCATGGAACCGGGCATGATCACCTCCATCGAACCGGGTATCTACCGCCCTGGCCAGTGGGGCATCCGTATCGAGAATCTGGTATTGAACGTTCCCGCAGGGACGACGCAGTTCGGGGAATTCCTGCGTTTTGAAACCCTGACCCTGTGCCCGATCGATACGCGCTGCGTCGAGCGCTCGCTGTTGCGCGACGATGAGGCGGCCTGGCTCAACGATTACCACGCCACCGTGCGTGCGCGCCTCGCGCCGCTGTTGGCTGCGCCGGCCGATGCGCCTGCGCTGGCGTGGCTGGAACAGCGTACGGGAGCCATCTGATGCGTTCGACCCGCGCCACATCCGCCATCGAGCGGCTCAAGGAACGCACCGGCCACCGCCTCTACACGATGGCGCGCACGGGCGATGAACTGTTTTTCCTGACCGAAGGCCCGGGCTTGCCGCCCCTGTGCCCGCCGCTGGAACTCGATGCCTTCGTCGCCTTCGTGAATGGACTGGGACCGCAAAAGGCGCGCCGCGTCAGCAAGCTCGATGTGGCGTTTGAAAAGCAGCTGACGAAAAAGCCCTAGATGCCGACCATCGACTTCCTGCGCGCGTATTGGTCGCCGGCCGAGCTGGCAACGAATGGCGTGATTCTGCTGAACCTGTTGGGCGCGTTGCTGCTGGGCTTGCTGGTGGGCTATGAGCGCTCGTATCACGGGCGTGCCGCCGGCATGCGCACGTATGGCCTGGTCTGCATGGCGTCGGCCGCGCTGACGGTGCTGGGCGGCTATCCGGAGTTCTGGTATGGCGGCCATGGCGCCATCGTCGGCAGCGACCCCACGCGTATCATCCAGGGGATCGTCACGGGCGTGGGTTTCCTCGGCGCCGGCGTCATCATGCGCGAAGGCTTCAATATCAGCGGCTTGACGACGGCCGCCTCGATCTGGGCCTCGTCCGTGATCGGCATCATGGTCGGCATCGGCTTTTATCTGTCGGCCATGGGCCTGGCCTTCATGTGCGCGATGGCGATGATTTTTCTGTCAAAATTGGAGAACTGGCTGCCGTCGCGCCACGCAGTGGCCATCACCATGCGCTTCAAGCAAGGGTTCATTCCCCGCGAAGATGCGCTGCGGCGCATGGCCGCCAAGCGCGGCTACGACATCGCCGGCGGCTCGTTGACCATCGGCAGCACGGACGGCATGCAGGAATGGCGCTTTGTCGCCATCGCGCATGGCAAGAACACGGGCGCCAGCCTGTCGGCCATGTCGGCCGAACTGGCCCTCTTCGAAGGCATCGCCGGCTTCCAGCTGTCGCACGCACGCAACTGAAAAGGATGGACATGGATGCACAGGCCCAAGACGTACTCGATTTCTGGTTCCTGCCGCCGGATAACCCTGACTACGGCCAGTCGCGCGTGGCATGGTTCCGCAAGGATGACGCCTTCGACGCGCACATACGCGCGCGTTTCGGCGCGCTGATCGATGCCGCCATCGAGGGCGGCTTGCGCGCGTGGGACGCGACGCCGCACGGCGCGCTGGCGCGCCTCATCGTGCTCGATCAGTTGACGCGCAATGTCTATCGGGGCACGCCGCGCGCCTTTGCCGGCGACGTCCAGGCGCTGGCGCTGGCCGTCGCCTTGACGCAGGCGGGGCAGGACCAGCAATTGCCACCGATGCTGCGCGCCTTCGCCTACCTGCCGTTCGAACATGCGGAAGACCTGGCCATGCAGGCGCGCGCCGTCGAATTGTTCCAGCTGCTGTCGCAGGCGCAGCCCGGCTTTGATGGCATGCTCGATTATGCGCAGCGGCACCAGGAAGTGATCGCCCGCTTTGGCCGCTTCCCGCACCGCAACGCCATTCTCGGCCGGTCTTCCACGCCGGAAGAAGTGGAATTTTTGCGCCAGCCCGGTTCCAGCTTCTAGGCAGCCATGGACGTCACCCTGAATATCATCGGCGCCGGCCATGTGGGCCGCGTGCTGGGCCGTCTGTTCGCCGGCGTGGACGGGATCGCGGTGCAGGACGTGCTGACGCGCTCGATCGCCTCGGCGCAGGCGGCCGTCGATTTCATGGGCGCCGGCACGCCTGTCGCCAGCTATGCGGCCTTGCGGCGCGCCGATGTCACCCTGCTTGCCGTCTCCGACGACCAGATCGTCCCGGCCTGCGCGGCGCTGGTGGCCGAGGGACGCCAGGCGGGCGCCATCGTGTTTCACTGCAGCGGCGCGCTGGCCTCGAACGTGCTGCTGGCGGCCACGCAGGCCGGGGCGTCGGTGGCCAGCGCCCACCCGATCCGCAGCTTTGCCGACCCGCAGCAGGTGGCCGCCACCTTTGATGGCACGTTTTGCGGCGTCGAAGGCGATCCGCTGGCGCTGGCCTTCCTCACGCCGGCCTTGAATGCCATCGGCGCGCGCCCCGTGCCCATCGACCCGGCCGCCAAGACCCTGTATCACGCCGCTGCCGTGTTTGCCAGCAACTACCTGGTGACGGTGCTCGACGCCGCCCTGCGCGCCTACCAGGCAGCCGGCATTGCCGAGCCGGTGGCGCGCGAACTGGCCCAGCCTTTGGTGACGGAAGCGGTGGCCAATGTGTTTCGCCTGGGCGCCGCGCCCGCGCTGTCCGGCCCCATCGCACGCGGCGATGCAGCCACCGTGCAACGCCAGCAGCAGGCGGTGCAAAGCTGGGATGCCGCCACGGGGGAGTTGTACCGGGCGCTGGTGGCGCCCACGCAAGATCTGGCCAGGCGCAAGCGCGGGGGATGAATCAGGCGGCGTGCACGCCGTTACGGCCGTGATGCTTGGCCTGGTACAGGGCGCTGTCGGCGCGCGAAAAGAAGGCTGACTCGCTTTCGTCGGGCCGGTATTCGGCCACGCCCAGGCTGATCGTCACGGGGAGCTGCGGCGCGGGCAGGCCGAAATCGTGCTGCTCGACGGCGGCGCGCAGGTTTTCCGCCACGTCCATCGCCTGCGCCAGGTTGCAGTTATTCAGCAGCACCAGGTATTCCTCGCCGCCCCAGCGCGTGATGACGTCGCTTTCGCGCACGGTGGCGCGCGCCACGTCCGCCACGCCACGGATGACCTTGTCGCCCCACAGGTGGCCGTGGGTATCGTTGACGCGCTTGAAGAAATCGATGTCGAACAGGATGGCGGACATCGGTTGTTCGTTGCGTTTGGACAAGAGCATGGCGCGCTGGAACAGCAATTCCAGCGATTGGCGGTTCAGCAAGCCCGTCAGCGCATCCGTCGAGGCGATGCGTTCGATGCGGCGCTGGTAGCGGTTCACCGTTAGCAAGGTCAGCAGCAGTACCAGCAGGGTGACGCCAAAGCTGATGGCCAGATTCAGGATGAACACGCCTTGCAGCGACTTGACTTCATCGCTGACATTCTGCTCGACCACCAGGTACCAGCCCAGCTCGGGAATGAAACGCGAGTTGACGAGGATTTGCGCACGGCCCAGCTGGTACGACAGGTGCGTCGGTGCGCTCTGGTGGTTGATGATCTGGTCGGCAATGCTGCTCACGCCGGGCAAATTGCGAATGTTGCCGCGACCCTCGCGCATGGTCTTGCCCGCCAGTACCAGGGCGCCGGCGCCGTCGACAAAGTAGATGTTGCGGTGGAAGCGCGCCTGGTAGCGGTCGATGATGTGGCTCATGGTGTCCAGGGTCAGGCCGATGCCCGTGGCGCCGATGAACTGGCCATCGTAATCATAAACGCGGTGGTTGATGAAGATGGTCATGCTGTCGCGGTTGGCCATGTCCACGTCGACATTGGTCTCGTAATCGGTGCTGTCCATGGCGCGCACGCGGTAGTACCAGAGGTCGCGCGTCGCTTCCGGGCTGACGGATTTCAGCGTGCCTTCAGCATAATAATATTTGCTGCTCTTGTCCGAGACGAGAAAGCTGGTGATGGCGCCGTATTTCTTCTTGACCTCGGCCAGGTAGCGCACGATCTGCGCCGGGTTGCTTTCGCCAGCGAGTATCCAGTCACGCACGAAGGTGTCGTGCGCCATCAGCGAGGAGATGAAGACGGGGCGCAGCATGTCCTTCTGGATTTCCGAGTAAATGTTGTCGCCCGTCAGCGGCAAGGTCTGGTCGGCGATACCATGCTCGATGGCCTGGCGCGAGGCCAGGTAGCTGGCCAGGCTGGTCGCCATGAAGCCCGCCCCCAGGATCAGGGTCAGGAGGATGAGCAGGCGGTACTTGATCGACAGAAGGCGCATGGAGACGAGGAAGTGGCAGGCGGGAAGGCAATCTTTACGCAAGCCAAAAGTATGCAGCAGGCCGGGTATTGGCGCAATGATAACTGGCTTTATTGATAATTTACGCTGGTATCCGCGACAAGATAACCACGACTTACCAAATAAAAGTGCCGATTTGTCGACAAAGATGCAAATTAGCAATAAGATTTGACGATGGGAATCATTGCGCACCGCCCATGTCTTGCCGTCCGTTTCAGGCGCAGGACACCACGCGCGGGGAGTGTAGTATGTTATTTTTAAAGAGTACGTCTGTCAGCAAGGCCTCCGGCATTTATGAAGTCGACATCGCCGCCAAACCACCGGGCAAGACTTTTGGCATTTTCCTCGCCACCGATCCCGATCATCCACCGCATGCCTTGCTGGGACAATTGAAGGTGCTCGGCTACGAGAACACCTATAGTTCTCCCTACCTGCACAAGGATGGGGGCAAGGTGCTGGATTTGCATTTCCAGAAGGATGGCACGGATATCTTCAAGGGCTGGAAAACCGAGGAGTGCACACTCAACCTGGCCGCCATCACGGCGCTGTTCGAGGAGCACGGCATCACCATCGCGCCAAGGGTTATGTCGATGGCCGAAGCCTACGCTTAATTTGCTTCAACCCGCCTCCACGCCAATGTGATACAGCGCCCACGGGCAACTGGCGAAACGCTCGGCCAGGGGCAGTGCCGCCACGGCCGCGATGCGGTCGGCATCATGGATCGCCCATAGCGGCCCCAGGCCGCCCAGCGCCATCGCCTGCCCGTCGAGGTGGGTGGCGACAATAAAACGCTGCGTGCGCGCCTGGGCCACGGTCAGCGCCGCCGCATAGCCATCCACGCCGCGCAGCAGCAGGCGCACATCATCTTCCTCCGGGGCGCCCGCCGCCTTCAAGACATCGACCAGCAGCGGCCCGCGCAGGGCATGCGCCTTGCCGTCGTATTCCAGGGTGGGGTGGATGGTGCGCGCCGGCAAGTTCGCCAGCGCCGCAAAGTCGAATGCCCGCGCCCGCTCAAAACTGATTTTCTGCTTGTGCATCATCTGGTCGCGCACGGCGTCGAACGGACCCCGGTTGGGTTTGGCTATGCTGCCCGTGATGGTCAGCAAGGCCGGACCGTGCAGGCCGGCGGGCGCCGCCCGGGCGATCGCGGGCAGGGCGGTGGCCGCCATGGCGGCGGCGAGAAACTGGCGTTTGTGCATGCACCTCTCCTGTTTGTCTGAAATTCAAATTTCTCTTAAGTCTATCTTAAGTTCGCTCAACGGTGCGCATTTTATGGTTATTGTCAGTTTGAAATGTCTGCTTACATCTTGTCACAGTTCTTACGGAATGGAGAAAGACGTAGCTTTTTTCGGCTGTTATTGTGTAGTCATCGCACTTCGCTGAACTGCGAATCCAGGCACCATTCACTAATTGAAAGAGAGAACATGATGAAGAAGAAAATCCTGTTTGCAATGATCGCTACGACTACTGCACTGACCGGCATGAGCGCCGCGCACGCCGAAGGCGCCTATGTGGGTGCCGGCGTCACGGGCAACCGTTATAGCTTCGATATTCCTGGCGCCACCAGCGCCGATAATCACAGCGGCTACAAGGCGGGCGCCAAGGTTTTCGCCGGTTACGATTTCGATAAAACCTGGGCGGTCGAGGGCGGTTACGCCGATTTCGGCAGCAAGGATTACAGCTATGTCACCAGCACCGGCAACGGTTCCGTGAAAAGCGATTCGCACGGCTACTACCTGGCCGGCAAGGCCAGCATGCCGGTGAGCGATAAAGTCGGCGTGTTCGGCAAGCTCGGTGTGGCCAAGGTCAAGAATAGCTTGAGCGGCACGGGCCTGTCGACCGGCATCAGCGGCAACGACAAGACGGGCGTGTACGCTTCCGTAGGTGCCCAGTACGCGATCAACGAGAAAGTCTCGCTGACGGCGGAAGTGGAACACTTCGGCAAGAGCGCCGACCAGGGCCGCAAGGCTACCGGCCTGGCCCTAGGCGCGCGCTACAACTTCTAATGGTTTAGAAGTTTGCTGAAAAAAAAGGCAGTTACCGCGAGGTAACTGCCTTTTTGCATTGCTGCACCCGATTTATACGCTGAGCGGTTTGTAGCGGATACGTTTTGGTTTCGCGCCTTCGTCACCCAGACGTTTCTTCTTGTCGGCTTCGTATTCCTGATAGTTGCCGTCAAAGAAGGTGACCTGCGAATCGCCTTCGAATGCCAGGATATGCGTGGCGATACGGTCGAGGAACCAGCGATCATGCGAGATGACCATCACGCTGCCGGCAAATTCCAGCAAGGCGTCTTCCAGCGCGCGCAGGGTTTCCACGTCCAGATCGTTCGACGGTTCATCGAGCAGCAGGACGTTGCCGCCCATCAGCAGGGTTTTTGCCAGGTGCAGACGGCCACGTTCACCGCCGGACAGATTGCCGACGATTTTTTGCTGGTCGCCGCCCTTGAAGTTGAAGCGGCCCAGGTAGGCGCGCGACGGCATTTCGAAGCGGCCAACCGTCAACATGTCGGCGCCGCCGCACACGTCCTGGAAGACGGTCTTGCTGTCCGACAGCGAGTCGCCGCGATTCTGGTCGACGATGGAGACGCGCGCCGTCTGGCCGATGGCCACTTCGCCGCTGTCCGGCTGTTCCTTGCCGGTGATCATCTTGAACAGGGTCGACTTGCCGGCGCCGTTGGGGCCGATGATGCCGACGATGGCGCCTGGCGGCACGGTGAAGCTCAGGTTATCGATCAGCAAACGGTCGCCGAACGCTTTCGACACGTTCTTGAACTCGATGACGTCATTGCCCAGGCGTTCAGCCACGGGAATGAAGATTTCCTGCGTTTCGTTGCGCTTCTGGTATTCGTGCTCGGACAGCTCGTTGAAGCGGGCCAGGCGGGCTTTCGACTTGGCCTGGCGCGCTTTCGGGTTCTGGCGCGACCATTCCAATTCCTTTTGCAGCGCCTTCTGGCGTGCCGATTCCGTCGATTCTTCCTGCTTCAGGCGGGCTTGCTTCTGCTCCAGCCAGGTCGAGTAGTTACCCTTCCATGGAATGCCGCTGCCGCGGTCCAGCTCCAGGATCCACTCGGCCGCATTGTCGAGGAAGTAGCGGTCATGGGTGATGGCTACCACGGTGCCGGGGAAGCGCAGCAGGAATTGTTCCAGCCAGTCGACCGATTCCGCATCCAGATGGTTGGTCGGTTCGTCGAGCAGCAGCATGTCGGGCTTGGACAGCAACAGCTTGCACAGCGCCACGCGGCGCTTTTCGCCGCCGGACAGCACGCCGATGCTGGCATCCCAGGGCGGCAGGCGCAGCGCGTCGGCGGCCATTTCCAGCTGCAAATTCAAATTGCCGCCGTCGGAAGTCGAGATGATCGCTTCCAGGCGTGCCTGTTCCGTGGCCAGGGCGTCGAAATCGGCGTCTTCCTCGGCATACGCGGCGTACACGGCTTCCAGCTTGGCTTGCGCTTCAAATACTTCGCCCAGGCCCGATTCGACTTCCTGGCGCACGGTTTTTTCCGGGTCCAGTTGCGGTTCCTGCGGCAGGTAGCCGATGTTCAGGCCCGGCATCGGCACGGCTTCGCCCTGGATGTCGGTGTCGATGCCGGCCATGATTTTCAGCAGGGTCGATTTGCCGGAGCCGTTCAGGCCCAGCACGCCGATCTTCGCGCCTGGGAAGAAGGAGAGGGAAATATCTTTCAGAATCTGGCGCTTGGGCGGGACGATTTTGCCCACGCGATTCATGGTGTAGACGTAATTTGCCATTAGAAATCTCGGGTGATATACAAAGACGGACAGGATACGGTAAACGCCCGCTTCCGGCCAGCGCTGTACGCTGCCGGAGCGGGTCGGTCAGGCTGCCAGGCGCGCGCGGCGGCTGCTCCACAGCCCTTCGGCCGCGTACAGGGCCAGCGCCGTCCAGATGACGAGGAAGCCCAGCATGCGTTCGGGCGTGAACGATTCGTGGAAGACCCACACGCCGATCAGCAACTGGCCTGTGGGGGCGATGTATTGTAATAAGCCCAGCACGGCCAGCGGCAGGCGGCGCGCGCCGGCGGCAAACAGCAGCAGGGGGATGGCCGTGATGGGGCCGGACGCCAGCAGCAGCGCGCGCGTGGCGGTGGAATCTGTATTGACGAAGCCGCTCTGGCCGTGCCAGGCCAGCCACAGCATGTAGGCCAGCGCCAGGGGAAACAAAATCAAGGTTTCGAATGACAGGCCTTCCAGCGCACCGAGCGCGGCCGTCTTGCGCAGCAAACCATAGCCGCCGAAGGTGGCCGCCAGCAGCAGGGCGATCCACGGCACTTGCCCCGCCTGCCAGGTGAGCCAGGCCACGCCGCAGGCGGCCAGGCCGATGGCCAGCCACTGCAGGCGGCGCAAGCGCTCGTGCAGCAGCATAAAGCCCAGCATGACATTGATCAGGGGCGTAATGAAGTAGCCGAGGCTGGCGTCGACCACATGGCCATTGTTGACGGCCCAGATATAGATGAACCAGTTGGCGGACAGCAAAAACGCACTGGCGACGAAGCCGGCCACGACCCTGGGCTGCGCTTTCAGGCTGCCCAGCCAGCTCCACTGGCGGCGCACGGTCAGCACGATGCCTAGAAACAACAGAGACCAGACCATGCGGTGCGCCAGGATTTCCTGTGGTGCGATCTCGCCGATGGCATGGAAATACAGGGGAAACAGGCCCCAGCACAGGAAGGCGAGGGAGGCGTACAACATGCCTGGATTCATGATGGGGCTCGCTGGAGAGTAGACAGTCTGTCATTATGGCTGAAAACATCGGGGGCTGCCCGGCGCCGCTGGCGAGGCGTAGAATGGCAACAAATCAATGGCCGCAAGCCCGCGCAGCAAGGCGGAGCGGTACAAAACCACGACTTTGGGGCAGCTGCGGAACCATGCAAAAATACTCTTGCTATTTGCTAATACCTATCATATTGTGCGATGCAACAAAACAAAAACGGGTGCAATCTTGACGTCGGAACACAAAAAAAGCGGCCTGGTCGGCTTGACACTGGCTGCCGTCGGCATCGTCTATGGCGATATCGGCACCAGTCCGCTATACACCCTCAAAACGGTATTCGACCCGGCCCACGGCCTGTCTGTCACGCATAACAACCTGCTGGGCATCGTCTCGTTGATCTTCTGGGGCCTGACCCTGATCGTCTCGCTCAAGTACGTGACCCTGGTGCTGCGTGCCGACAACCGCGGCGAGGGCGGCATCATGGCCCTGATGGCGCTGGTGCTGTCGTCCGTCAGCAAGTCGTCGCGCTGGCATGTGCCGCTGATGGTGATCGGCGTGTTTGGCGCCACCCTGTTCTATGGCGACAGCGTGATCACGCCGGCCATTTCGGTGCTGTCGGCGATCGAAGGCCTGGAAGTGGCCACGCCTGCCTTCAGTCCGTATGTGGTGTGGCTGACGATCGCCGTGCTGGTGGCGCTGTATTCGGTGCAGTCGCACGGTACGGCCGGCATCGGCCGCTTCTTCGCTCCCATCATGCTGATATGGTTTGTCGCGCTCGCCTTTATGGGCGTGGTCAATATCATCAAGTCGCCAGGCATCCTGGCCGCCGTCAATCCCCTGCATGCGGTGGCTTTCCTGCTGGACAATGGCCGCATCGCCTTCCTGTCGCTGGGCGCCGTGGTGCTGGCACTGACGGGCGCCGAGGCGCTGTACGCCGACATGGGCCACTTCGGCAAGAAGCCGATCCGCATGGCCTGGTTCCTGATCGCCTTTCCCGCGCTGGCGCTGAACTACCTGGGCCAGGGCGGCTTGCTGCTGGCGCACCCGGAAGCCATTTCCAATCCGTTCTACCAGCAGCTGGGCGCCTGGAGCGTGTATCCGCTGGTGATTTTGTCGACCATGGCCACCGTCATCGCTTCGCAGGCGACCATTTCCGGCACCTTCTCGATGACCAAGCAAGCCATCGCGCTGGGCTTCTTGCCGCGCATGCGCGTGCGCCACACGTCGGAAAGCGAAATCGGCCAGATTTACATTCCTGCCGTCAACTGGCTGCAGCTGGCCGTCGTGCTGATGGCCGTCGTCGGTTTTGGCTCGTCGGAAAAGCTGGCCGCCGCCTACGGCATCGCCGTCACCGCCACCATGCTGGCCACCACGATCCTGACCTTCTTCGTCATCCGCTACCGCTGGAAGATGAATTTGCTGCTGTGCTGGGCCGCCACGGGCTTCTTCCTGATCATCGATGTGAACCTGTTCGCGGCCAGTTCCCTGAAACTGTTCCACGGCGGCTGGTTCCCGCTGTTGCTGGGCGCCGTCCTGTTCATCATCATGCTGACCTGGAAACGGGGCCGCCAGCTGGTGTTCCAGAACCTGGAAAAGCACGCCATCCCGCTCAACGAATTCCTCTCGTCGCTGTTCATCGCGCCGCCGCTGCGCGTGCCCGGCACCGCCATCTTCCTGCGCGGTGAAACGGATGGCGTGCCGCATGCGCTGCTGCATAACTTGCTGCATAACAAGGTGCTGCATGAGCGCGTCATTTTCCTCACTGTCTTCATGCATGAAGAGCCGTGGGTGTTGCCATCCGAGCGCGTGCGCGTGGTGGAGCTGGGCCACCAGTGCTACCAGGTGAATGTGCATTACGGCTTCAAGGATGAACCGGATATTCCGGCTGCGCTGGCGCAATGCGCCGAGCAGGGAATGGATTTTGAGATGATGGAAACGTCGTTCTTCATCGCGCGCCAGACCATCATCTCGACGCCGGGTGCTGGCATGATGCCGTGGCGCGAGCACCTGTTCGTCACCATGTCGCGCAATGCGCGCACGGCGGCCGACTACTATCAGATCCCCAGCAACCGGGTGATCGAACTGGGCACGCAGGTGGAAATCTAGGCCCGACGGCGCGGCGGAATGGATATTTTGTTAATGTTGTATTGACGCACAATCTTCCGCCGTGCTTACGTCTGCTTACAAATGAGGCTGGCGACACCTGTTAAACTGCTGCTCGCACCGGTCCGCACCGTACGGATCGAGCCACACTCAATATTTAAAGGGAAACCATGAAATCGGTATTTAAAATGATCGCCACGATTGCCTGTGCCGTGGCTCTGACCGCCTGCGGCGCCGCCGCAAACACGGAAAAGCCGGTCGTGCTCGATCCGAATACGCAGGTGAAAGAACTGACCATTACCGATGTGGTGGTCGGCACCGGCACGGCGGCGGCGGCGGGCGATACCCTGAGCGTGCTTTACACAGGCTGGCTGTACGACGCTAGCAAGCCGGGCAACAAGGGCACGCAGTTCGATACGAACCAGGCTGGCGCCAGCTACGATTTCCCTCTGGGTATCGGCCACGTCATCCTGGGCTGGGACCGCGGCCTGGTCGGCATGCAGGTGGGCGGCACCCGCACCCTGGCCATTCCGTATGACCTCGGTTATGGCAAGGCGGGCAGCCCGCCGAAGATTCCCGGCTATGCCGGCTTGCTGTTTGAAGTCAAGCTGATCGGCGTGGAGAAAAAGAAGTAGGCACGCGCAGGGCAGCCAGTACCAGGGGCGATTCCACGGAATCGCCCTTTTTGCTTTGCGGGCCCTGTCTGCGTCAGGCTGGCGCCAGTTCCTGGAAGTAATACGTGGCGCCGCCCAGATCGGCTGGCGCGTCATATTGCAGCACCTGCGTGCGGCGCAACGCCACGGGGGCGCTGAAGGCGGGGCCGTCGTAGACGAAGGTGTGGAATTCGCCGTTTTCGCCGCAGGCGTCGACACCGGGCGGCAGGTCGGCGAGGAAGGAAGCGTCGAACTCGCGCCCGCAAAACTCGCGTGGCAGGTGCTGGCCATTGATGCAGACGACGATGGCCTTGAAGCCGGCGGCGAGAAATTCGTCGACCAGCGCGCGCCGCGCTTCGCCCCACAGGGGCAGATGGGCCGTCAGGCCGGCCGCGGCGCAGACTTTTTCTTCCCAGTCGCGGTGCGGCTGCAGGTCGATGTCGCCAAACAGGGCGTGAGCTATGCCCTCGTCTTTCGCCGCGCGCAGCATGGCGATGAATTGTTCTTCGTAGCTGGCCCAGCTGGCGTGATAGCGCTGCAGGCGCGCCCCCAGGCTGGCTGCCTGTGCTTCGAGCAGCTCGGGCGGCACGCCGTGCGAGCGCGATTTGCGGCCATCTTCATCCATGGCCGTGATCAGCAGCGGCACGCGCATACCGGCGTTGCGTGCGCGCCACAGGGCCAGGCAGGAATCCTTGCCGCCGCTCCAGGAAATGAGGGCCGTCGTCATGCTGCCGTCTCCACCGCGCGCAGCATGTCGATGTGCTGTATGCCGTCTTCGTCGTAGGGGGCGCTGACGGTGACAAAACCGAACGACTGGTAGAAGCGCTCCAGATACTGCTGCGCACCGATGCGAATGGCGTGGCCAGGGTGCTGGCGTTCGGCGCGCGCGATGCCCTCAAGCAGCAGCTGCTTGCCGGCGCCCGTGCTGCGCGCCTCGGGCGCCGTCAGCACGCGGCCCAGCGACATTTCCACGTATTTGGCGCCCGGCGCCAGCACGCGCAGATACGCGGCCAGCCGGCGCTGGCCATCGACCGTTTGCCAGCCCAACAAGTGCATGGCTGGCTGGTCATGGCCATCGAGGTCCGGGTAAATACACTGCTGTTCGATGACGAACACGCGCTGGCGCAAGGCCAGCACTTGGTACAAATCATGGGGGCCGAGTTCGTCGAACGTGTTCCATTGCCAGCTGATCATGCGTACTCCGGAAAAATCAGGAAAAGAGCGCCATTCTAAAGGTACACGTGAAAAAAAACCGCGCTGCCTACATGGCAGTGCGGTTTTGATGGTGACGCGCAGCAACTGATGCCAGGTGCGCTCAGACGATCGTCAGGGTGACGTCGATGTTGCCGCGCGTGGCGTTCGAGTAAGGGCACACGATGTGGGCGGCGGCGACCAGCGCTTCGGCGGCGGCGCGCTCCATGCCCGGCAGCGAAATTTTCAGTTCCACTTCGATGCCGAAGCCCGTGTCGATGGCGCCGATGCCGACGTTGCCTTCGATGGACAGGTCTGCCGGCAAGGTGATCTTGTCGCGGCCGCCGACGAATTTCATGGCGCCGATGAAGCAGGCCGAGTAGCCGGCGGCGAACAGTTGTTCCGGATTGGTGCCCACGGCGCCATTGCCGCCCAGTTCTTTCGGCGTGGTCAGCTTGACATCCAGCACATTGTCGGACGACACGGCACGGCCTTCGCGGCCTCCGGTAGCGGTGGCTTGCGCGCGGTACAGGACTTGTTTGATCGACATGATGATTTCCTTTAGATGGATAAATAGTTGGCTACTAAATAGTGTGCTACTTGTTTCATGGGCTAACGCCCCAGGATGCCCGTCTGCAGAAGCGCTTGCCGGCGTCCATGTACACAATATATATCGCGCACTATTTAATTGCAAGCGATTTTAATTTCAGGCGATGCAGATTTGTGCTTTATTTTGATGCCTTTGTCGCCAGTATTGCCCTTCCATCGCATAATGGCCACCGTCGCCGGGGGCGATGGTTATGCTGGGCCCACTTCACACCCCAAGGAAAAAATCATGACTAGCCTCTTCTTTATCCTGCGCATCACCTTGGCCACGATGCTCACCTACATCATCGCCACGGCGATCCTGGTGGAGAATTTCCTGCGCTATATCTTCGGGCATACGGAAGGCTTCTTTGTCAGCATCGGCGCACTGCTGGCCGGCGCCGTCATCACGAATGCGTTTTCGCACGTGCGCCGCGTGCGCCTGATCGCCGGCGCCGTCAACCCCGGCACCCTGTCGAGCCGCCAGCGGCGCCAGATCGAGATCCCGTTCGAGGCGGGTGAGGCGTTCGACATGATCGACGCGGCCATCCGCGAATTGCCGGGCAGCGAAGTGGTCGAAAGCGCGCGCGACAGCTTGCAGGTGCAGGCCCGCGTGCGCCGCGCCGCGCCGTACACGCACACGGGCTTGCCCCGCATGCGCTTGCTGGGTTTCCTGGAGCCGCGGCCGAACCAGATCCTCGCCACCGTCACGCCGAATGGCGAGGCGGGCAGCGTGACGCTGATCTGCGAGCCGGCGCGCAATGCCTGGACCGACTGGTTCCTCGTCGACCATGGCAGCAACCTGGAAAACGCGGAAGCGGTGACGCGGGCGATGACGCGCCGGGTGGCGCAGCGCCGGCGCGGCGAGCAGGCCGAAGCGCGCCAGACGGTGACGGAAAAGGAACTCACGGTGGCCAAGCTGAGCCTGCTGCACGCGCAGGTCGAGCCGCACTTCCTGTACAACACGCTGGCCAGCGCGCAGCTGCTCACGCGCAGCGACCCCGTGCGCGCCGACGAGATGCTGGGCAACCTGATTCTGTATTTGCGCCACTCGCTGCCGCGCACGGAGCAAGCCATGTCGACCCTGGGCACGGAGCTGGAACGGGCGCGTGCCTACCTCGATATTTTGAAAATCCGCATGGGCGCGCGCCTGAACCTGCAGATTGAGGTGCCGCAATACCTGCGCCAGGCGGAGCTGCCGCCGATGATGCTGCAAACCCTGGTGGAAAACGCCATCAAGCATGGCCTGGAGCCGAAGAGCGGCGGCGGCACCATCTGGATCATGGCGCGCAGCGGTGACGGCACGGTGATCGTCACGGTGGCCGACGACGGCAAGGGTTTCAGCGACGACGGCGCCGGTACGGGCATCGGCTTGCGCAATGTGCGCGAACGCCTGCGCCTGACCTATGGCAATACCGCCGCGTTTGCCATTGTCGCCAATTTCCCCGATGGCGTGACGGCCACCATCACGGTGCCGGACAGTACGGCGCAAGGAGTGTCGTATGCATCCGCCTGAGATGACCTGCGTCATCGCCGAAGATGAAACCCTGCTGCGCGATGCGCTGGTGGCCTTGCTGGCCGAAGAGTGGCCGGCACTGCGCATCGTTGCCGCCTGCGACGACGGCGGCACGGCGCTCGACGCCATCGCCACCCTGCGACCCGACGTTGCCTTCCTGGATATCCGCATGCCGGGTTTGACGGGGCTGGAAGTGGCGGCTGGCGCGCTCGAAGCCAGTCCCGCCACCCAGGTGGTGTTCGTCACCGCCTACGACCAGTACGCGATCGATGCCTTCGACAAGGGCGCCGTCGATTACTTATTGAAACCCATCGCCCGTGAGCGCCTGCAAGCGACCTTGCAGCGCCTGCAGGTGCGGGCCGGCAAGGCCCAGGCGGGCGACGGCGCGCTGGCCGGCCTGCTGCAGCAATTGAGCCGCGCCTTGCCGGCGGCGGCCAAGTCGCCGCCGCTGGTGTGGCTGACGGCCAGCAGCGGCAAGGACACGCGCCTGATCATGGTGGAAGATATCGCCTATTTTCAGTCCGACACCAAGTACACGGCCGTCATGACGGCGGACGGCGAGGCGCTGCTGCGCAAGCCGATACGCGAACTGCTCGACGTGCTCGATCCGGCGATTTTCAAGCAGATTCACCGCTCCACCATCGTCAACATGAAGATGGTGGCGGCGGTCACGCGCGACGAGGTGGGACGCGGTGTATTGCGTCTGAAAACGCGGCCGGAAACCCTGGCCGTGAGCCAGCCGTTCATGGCCTTGTTCCGGAATATGTAGCGATGCTAAAGCCGGGGTCAGACCCTCAACACCGCTAACGCCAGGCTCACCGTCAACGTGGACGGGGGTCTGACCCCAGAATTACTCTGCGGTTTCAAACCCTTCGAGCACATTCACCACATTGATGCCCAGTTCCTTCACCGCATAGCCCCCTTCGAGGATGAAGGCGGTGGGCAGGTTCAGATGGGCAAGGCGTTCACCCACGCGCAGGTAGTCGCCGCTTTGCAGGGCGAAGTGCGACAGCGGGTCGCCGACGAAGGTGTCGACACCGAGCGACACCACCAGTGCGTCGGGCGCGTACATCTTGATGCGCAGGCAAGCAGTTTCCAGCGCGGCGAACCAGCTGGCCGTGGTGCTGCCGGCAGGCAGCGGCAGGTTGACGTTGTAGCCAAGCCCCGCACCGCTGCCCGTTTCATCGGCGTGGCCCAGGTAAAACGGGTATTCGCTGCGCGGATCGGCGTGGACAGAGGCGAACAGCACGTCGTTGCGCGCATAGAAAATGCTCTGCGTGCCGTTGCCGTGGTGGTAATCGATGTCGAGGATGGCGACCTTGCTGGCGCCGTCGTCGAGCAGGTGCTGCGCGGCCAGGGCCGCGTTGTTCAGAAAGCAGTAACCGCCAAAGAAATCGCTGCCCGCATGGTGGCCCGGCGGGCGCGTCAGGGCGAACGTGGCCCGTTCTCCCAGGCGCAGCGCGTGCGCCGCGTTGACGGCGCAGTCGGCGCCCGTCTTGGCCGCCGTCCACGTGCCGGTCGTCAGCGGCGTGCCATTGTCCATCGAATACAGGCCCAGCTTGGCCGTGAAGTCGTCCGGTTCGATATCGCTGCGCAAGGTGCGCACGGGCCACACGGAGGGCAAGGCATCCTTGTTGGCATTGTCCGGGTCGAGCGCCAGCCAGTCGTGCCAGGCGTGGCGCAGGAAATGCAGGTAACGGGGCGTGTGGATACGTTCGAGCGACGTCAGCGGTACACCGTGCGGTGTGACGATGCGGCCCAGATTGCGCCGTCCCAGTTCGGCCACCACCATGTCGGCCCGTTCGGGCGTCTCGAAGCAGGGCACCATGGTGCCGCGAAACATTTCGAAGCGGCCCCGGTGCTGGCTATGCAATTCATTGTAGAAGGTCAGCATTGGGGCGTTTTGTGCAAGGTCAGGTGTGCGAACACAGGGTGCTGGCGCGGTAGGCGGCGACGAAATCGTCGAAGCTGCCGGCGGGCGCCGCTTCCATGGCGTGCTGCTCGGCCAGCGAACTGGCGGCCATCTGGTCGAAATACGCGCTTTGTTCCGGTGTGGCCGGCTGCGCGCGGAAGTAGGCGGCGTGGCGTTCGCTCTGGCGCAGGCCGAAGGCGGCAAACGAGCCGCCATTGGCGCGCAGCTCGGCCAATACCTTGGCCGATGGCGTCGTGTCCGGGTCTGCCAGTTTGACGGCTTGCGCCGCCAGGCTGTCCGCGTGCTGCGTGCCGCCAATGCGCGCGTCGAGCAAGGCCGCCACGGGGGCGATGCGCGCCAGCAATTCTTCGCCCCAGGCCTGCAGGCTGATGTCTGCGCCGTCGCGGCGCAGGGTCAGGCCCGGCGTGCGGCCTTCCTTGACGGTGCGCGCGAAATTGTGCGTGTAGCAGGCGCTTTGCTCGGCCGAGATGGGCGCACTGTCGTCGAGCGCGCAGAACAGCAAAAACGCATCGAGGAAGCGCCCCGTTTCCAGGCTGATACCGACCGGTTCGAACGGGTCGACATCCATGCAGCGCACTTCGATGTATTGCACGCCGCGCAGGCACAGGGCCTGGATGGGGCGCTCGCCCGTGCGGATCACGCGCTTCGGGCGGATGGTCGAATAGTATTCATTTTCGATCTGCAGCACGTTGGTGGACAATTGAATCCACTCGCCATCTTTTTTCGTGCCCAGCGCCGCATACGGCGGATACGGGTCGTTGACGGCATGCGTGAGGGCGCTGACGTAGTCTTCCAGGCTGTTTTCGTGCGGGCGCAGGCCCGACTGGGCATCGTTCTGGTAGCCGAGGTCGCTCATGCGCAGGCTGGTGGCGTAGGGCAGGAACAGCGTGTCGTCGGACAAGGTGTCGAGCTTGTGCGCGCGGCCGCGCAGGAAACCGGCCGACAGCGCCGGCGAGGCGCCGAACA
The DNA here is from genome assembly GCF_030397665.1 of Janthinobacterium sp. SUN073. GTDB lineage: Bacteria > Pseudomonadota > Gammaproteobacteria > Burkholderiales > Burkholderiaceae_D > Janthinobacterium. Next base: position 140,532 of record NZ_JAPUBT010000007.1, read on the forward strand.
GGTACATCAGCAGCCAGCTGTAGCGGCGGAAATTGCGGATCGTCGCCAGGTAGCTTTCCGACTGCACGTCTTTCGGCGAGGCAGCTGCCTGCGTCGGGCTGGCGCTGGTGTCCGGGTTGCTGGCGAGCACTTGCCACAGCTGTTCGTCGAGCGAATAGTTGTAGTGGATGCCGGCGATGCATTGCATGGCCTTGCCGTAGCGCAAGGCCAGGCCGCGCCGATAGACGTGCTTGAGCATGCCCATGTTCGAGCTGCCGTAGTTGGCGATTTCGATGTCCGCTTCGGGCGGCAACTGGCAGGGCATCGACTGGCTCCACAGCAACTCGTCACCGAGGCGGCTGTAGGCATGGCGGTGCACGGTACCCAGCTTGTCGAGCGTGACGGCGATGTCGCTTTCAGCCGGGGTGATGAATTCGAGCAGCGCTTCGGCGTAGTCGGTGGTGATTTCAGGATGCGTCAGCGCCGAGCCCAGGGCGGCGGGGTGGGGCGTGGAAGCCAGATGGCCAGCAGGGTCGACGCGCAGGGTTTCACGCTCGATGCCGCGCAAGCCGCCCAGCAGCGCGCGGTTGGCATCTTCGGTCAGCAATGCCAGGCGGCGAGTCAACAGGTTGGGCAATTTGAGCTTCCTTTCTTGTGCAGCATATAAATAATTTGTGCTGAGATTAACCGAATTTTGGCAAATGCGTCGGCGCCGGCCCAAAAAACGCCGCGTCGCCAGCGTCCGCCCCGGGCAAGAGGGGCGGCGCTTCGGTCAGGAATTCGCTTGATATTTTAACAAACTGCGGAGCATCTGGCGCGTTGCCGGATCAAGTCCCGCGCACGTGGATGGGTCAGCCCAGGCGGGCGCCGCTGACGCGCTCGATGCCGGCCAGGTCGCGCCAGCTTTGTACTTTGCTGTAGCCGGCATCGGCCAGCAAGCCGCGCACGGATGCCGCCTGGTCATAGCCGTGCTCCATCAGCAGCCAGGCGCCCGACGCCAGGTGGCGCGCGGCGCCAGCGACGATGGTGCGCAGGGCCGACAGGCCATCGGCGTGGTCGGTCAGCGCACCGGCCGGCTCGAAGCGCAAATCGCCTTCTGCCAGGTGGCGGTCGCCGCTGGCGATGTAGGGGGGATTCGAGACGATCAGGTCGAATTTTTCCGTGCCCAGCGCTTCGAACCAGTCGCTGGCCATGAAGGTGATGTTGACGCCGTTGGCGCTGGCGTTGCGGCGCGCCACAGCCAGCGCCGTGCTGCTGACATCCAGGGCCGTGACCACGGCGTCGGGCCGCGTGTACGCCAGCGCGACGGCGATGGCGCCGCTGCCCGTGCCCATGTCGAGCACCCGTCCGCCGGGCGGCAGGCGCTCGAGCGCCAGTTCCACCAGCACTTCCGTGTCGGGGCGGGGAATCAGCACGGCGTCGTTGACTTCGAATGGCAAGCCGAAGAATTCGCGTTGGCCGACGATGTAGGCGATCGGCTCGCCTTGCAGGCGGCGCGCCAGCAAGCCGGACAGGCGTTCGGCTTCATCGGAAGTGAGCACGCGCTCCGATTGTGTGATCAGCGAGACGCGCGACAAGCCCAGCGCGTGGCCCAGCAGGATGCGGTTGTCGAGCGGGTCGAGCAGCGGACGAATTTGCAGGGCGCCGACAGTGCTGCCGGCGGGGATCAGTGTTTCTGGCATGGTACTTTCAATTATTTCTGACGGCGCAGCAAGGTCCACAGCAGGCCGATGGCGAAGATGGCGAACCAGATGAACGCCCATTGCGGGATCGACAGGCCGAAAAACGGCTCGCCGGCGTTTTCGCAGGCGCCATACGATTCAAACATGAAGGGCATGAGTTCGGCCGTGAAGATCTTGTTCAGCGCCGTTTCCACCGGGTCGATGCCGCACGAGAAGCCGGGGTGCGCCAGCACGTACAAATGCTTGGCGCCCACGCCCAGGCCGCCCAAGGCCGCCAATACACCGATGCCGGCGCCGATTTTCGGCCGGTTGGCGGCCGCGCCAGCCAGGCAGGCGATGCCGATGGCGAGGAACAGGTAGCGCTGGATCACGCACAGCGGGCACGGCGCCATGTTCATGGCATGCTGCAAATACATGGCCACGCCCAGCATCAGGAAACACAGGGCGGCGATCGACAGGAGGACGGTGCGTGAATTTTTCATGGGCGACACGGTGAGGTGGATGGAATCGAGCTGGTCATTTTCGCACAAGGCCGGTTTTTTATTGCTTAGCCGCTACTTAAACCCAAAGGCAGAATCCGGGGTCGGACCCTCAGGGACTCGGCGTCCCCGTCCGACCCCGGCCCTTGCGTGGGTTACTTAATCGCCCAGCGCTGCTAAAAGCTCCGCCTGGTGCTCCGCCGCCAGCGCATTCGTCAGCTCCGTCAAATCCCCATCCATGATGAAGTCCAGCTTATACAAGGTCAGATTGATGCGGTGGTCCGTCAGGCGGCCCTGCGGGAAGTTATAGGTGCGGATGCGCTCGCTGCGGTCGCCGGAGCCGATCAGGCTCTTGCGCGTGGCCGCTTCCTTCGACTGCTGCTCGCGCAGTTGCACGTCCTTGATGCGCGCGGCCAGCACTTTCATCGCTTGCGCCTTGTTCTTGTGCTGGCTGCGGTCATCCTGGCACTCCACCACGATGCCGGTCGGCAAGTGGGTGATGCGCACGGCCGAATCGGTCTTGTTGATGTGCTGTCCGCCCGCGCCCGAGGCGCGGTAGGTGTCGATGCGCAGGTCGGCCGGGTTGATGTTGACGTCTTCCACTTCATCGGCTTCCGGCATCACGGCCACCGTGCAGGCCGACGTATGGATGCGGCCCTGCGTTTCTGTGGCCGGCACGCGCTGCACGCGGTGGCCGCCCGACTCGAATTTCAGCTTGGAATACGCGCCATTGCCGACCACGCGCACGATCACTTCGCGGTAGCCGCCCAGGTCGGAGTCGGACGACGACACGAGTTCCACCTGCCAGCGGTTGCGTTCGGCAAAGCGCGAGTACATGCGCAGCAGGTCGCCAGCGAACAGCGCGGATTCATCGCCGCCCGTGCCGGCACGAATTTCCAGGAAAATATTGCGCTCGTCATTGACATCCTTCGGCAGCAGCATGGTTTGCAATTCGCGTTCCAGGCGCGCCATGGTGGCTTTCGCCGCCTCGATCTCTTCCTGCGCGAATTCCTTCATGTCCGGGTCGCCCAGCATCTCTTGCGCCGTCGCAATATCGTTGCCCGCTTCCTGGTAGGAATGGTACAGGGCCACCAGCGGGCCCAGTTCGGCGTGCTCGCGCGTCATCTTGCGGTAGCTGTCCATGTTCGACGTGGCGTCCGGATGCATCAGCAGTTCGTCGAGTTCGACCAGGCGGTTCGCCAGTTGATCGAGTTTGCCCAGCATGGATGGTTTCATAGCGATTCGCGGTAAAAGAGTGTAGGGATGGTGCGGGTCCGGCAGGCCCGGCAGGCGGGCAGGGGTAGCCGCGCGCGGGCGGCCAGCGGGGCTGCGCTAACGGCGGGGGCGGAACAGTTTCGGCAGCAGGGTGACCAGTTGCTTGCGCTCGTCGCCTTGCGCCTGGTGCAGTGCCTGTTGCGGACCGTGCAGGAACTTGGCCGTCAAGCCTTTCGACAGCGCTTCCAGCACGGCGTCGATGTCGGCGCCCTTGGCCAGCATCTTGCGCGCCCGTTCCACTTCCATCAGGCGTAGCGCTTCGCTGTTTTCATGCAAGTGCTGGATGACGGGTACCATGGCGCGGTCGTCGACCCAGCTCATGAACGATTGCACGCGCGTCTCGATGATGGTCTCGGCTTGCGCCACGGCCGCTTGCCGGCTTTCCAGGCCCGTCTGCACGACCTTGCCCAGGTCGTCGACCGTGTACAGGAAGACGTCGTTCAGGCGGCCCACTTCCGATTCGATGTCGCGCGGCACGGCCAGGTCGACCATGAACATGGGTTTGTGGCGGCGCGCCTTGATGGCGCGCTCGACCAGGCCCAGGCCCAGCAGCGGTAACGATGATGCCGTGCATGAGATGACGATGTCGAACTGGTGCAGCATTTCTGGCAAGTCCGCCAGGCGGATCGCCTTGCCGTTGAAGCGGTGCGCCAGTTCCTCGCCCCGTTCCATGGTGCGGTTGGCAATCGTGATGCTTTTCGGGTTTTGCGCGGCAAAGTGCGTGGCGCATAATTCGATCATTTCGCCGGCGCCGATGAACAGTACGTTCTGCTCGGCGATCTTGTCGAAGATGCGCTGCGACAGGCGCACGGCGGCGGCCGCCATGGACACGCTGTGGGCGCCGATTTCCGTGCTGCTGCGCACTTCCTTGGCGACCGAAAAGCTGCGCTGGAACAACTGGTGCAGATACGTGCCCAGGCCGCCGGCCTCGTCGGCCGTGCGGATGGCATCCTTGATCTGCCCCAGGATCTGCGTTTCGCCCAGCACCATCGAGTCCAGCCCGGAGGCGACGCGGAAGGTGTGGCGCACGGCATCGTGCTGCGGCAGCATGTATAAGTGGGGGCGCAGCTCGCTGTAATTGAGCTGGTGATAATCGGCCAGGAAATGCGCACCCGCGTCGAGCGGATTGGGCACATGGCTGGCCGCATACAGCTCGGTGCGGTTGCAGGTCGAGAGAATGGCCGCTTCGTCGTTGTCGCGCAGGTCGATGCGCTGGAACCAGGTGCGCGCCGCCATCACCGCCGAACCCAGATGCTCAGGCGCAAACGCCAGCTGTTCGCGGAGCGACACTGGAGCGGTGGTATGGTTGAGGCCGACGGCGAGCAGTTGCATTTCAGGGCTGTTGGGAATTCTTATGCCGACATTATAACGCCTTGTGCCCGCTCTTTGAGCAGTTCGCCTGTTTTCACCCGGATGCGTGGGCGTCACCCGCCCAGTTTTTCCAGGCGATAACCATAACTGTAGACGGGCACGAGGCGGTAGCCGTGTTCCGGTTTCAGTTGCAGCTTGTTGCGCACGCGCGAGACGTGGGTGTCCATGGTGCGCGAGGGCAGGGCCGTGTCGCGCTGCCACACGGCTTCGTGGATGTAGGCGCGCGACAGGGGACGGCCCATGTTGCGGAAAAACAGCAGCGCCAGGGCGAATTCCTTGTGCGTCACGTCCAGCACTTCGCCATCCTTCAGCAGGCGGCCGGGGCGGGTTTCAAACGTGTAATGACCAAATTGCAAATACTCGGCGCCATTCTGCGCCGGGTAGGCCACGCGCAGCAGCGCCTGGGTGCGCAAAGTCAGTTCGCTGCGCCGCAAGGGCTTGATCATGTAGTCGTCGGCACCGGCCGTCATGCCCGCCACCACATCGTCTTCGCCGGAACTGTTGGTCATAAACAACACGGGCGCCTTCGGCGCCAGTTTTTCCCGGGCACGGCGCAATACTTCGGCGCCATCCAGATCGCTCACATGCCAGTCGAGGATGAGCATGTCGCAACTGTCCTTGCGCAGTTGCCCCAGCATTTCCTTGCCACTCTGAAACTCGTGGCAAGCGTGGCCGGCGGCGGTGAGCACCTGGCAGATCAGTTCTGCCTGACTATGGTCGCTATCGAGTACGGCAATTCGCATAATGGGCTGGAGTGTGTAGCAACAAACAGACGGTCCGCTCTGCTTATCGTAATGTTAAGGAATGCTCAAGTGAAATATAACAGAGATTGCAACTGTGTCCAGTGAAATCGGTGGCCACATTCTTTACGTTACACTTGTTCATCTACCCCTTACTAGCGGAGAAACGCGCATGGCAGACAAGAGCAGTACCGATTGGACCCTGATACCGGCCAGTCATGCCGAAATCGAGCAAGTGCGCGAGCGTTGCCGGCGCCTGGTGCAGCGGCGTGCCGTGATGTCGGCGGGCGCCTCGGCCATTCCCATACCCGGCATCGACCTGATGTCCGATGTCGGCCTGTTTTCCATGCTGATCAATGATATCAACCACGAATTCGGCCTGACGCCCGAGCAGATCGAGCGCCTCAACCCGCAGTTCAAGATGATGGCCTACCGCGCGGCGGTGGGCATGGGCGGCATGCTGGTGGGAAAGCTGGTGTCGCGCGAATTGATCCTCCACCTGCTCAAGCGCAGTGGCGTCAAGATTGCCACCAAGCAGGTGGCGCGCTTCGTGCCGTTCGCCGGGCAGGCGGTGGCGGCAGCCATCGGCTATGCCGTGTTCCGCCAGATCGGCAATCAGCACGTGAATGCCTGCGCCGCGGTGGCGCAGGAATTGCTCACGGTCAGGCCGGAGTAAAGACCTTAAGCGTCCGGCAGCACCACGTTGACGTCGAGTACCTCCAGGTTGCCCTGGCGGTCCAGCGAGATCTTGATGTCGTCGGCATTGACCTTGGTGTACTTGGAAATGACGGCGATCAATTCCTTGTGCAGGGCGGGCAGGAAGTCCGGACCACCGCGGCCGCTGCGTTCGCGGGCGATGATGATCTGCAGGCGTTCCTTGGCGGCGGTCGCCGTCTTCGGCTTGGGGGGAAACAGGAAAGAAAGCAAGGCCATATCACTTCGCCCCAAAAATGCGCTGGAGTAATCCAGGCTTTTCATAGTTGGTAAAGCGCAACTCGACCTCTTCGCCGAGGAAACGCGAGACCACGTCTTCATAGGCTTGCGCCACGTCCGTCCCCTTGAAATGGATGGCGGGATTGCCCTGGTTCGAGGCGGCCAGCACTTGTTCCGATTCCGGAATGATGCCCACCAGCGGGATGCGCAGGATTTCCTGCACGTCCTGGTAGGACAGCATTTCATCCGATTCCACGCGCTTCGGCGAGTAACGGGTGATCAGCAAATGTTCCTTGACCGGTTCGCCGCCCGTCTGCGCGCGGCGCGACTTGGCTTGCAGGATGCCCAGGATGCGGTCCGAATCGCGCACCGACGACACTTCCGGGTTGGTGACGATGATGGCTTCGTCGGCAAACGTCAGCGCCATCAGCGCGCCATGCTCGATGCCGGCCGGCGAATCGCAGATGATGAACTCGAAACCCATGTTGATCAGGTCGTTCAACACGCGTTCCACGCCTTCTTCCGACAAGGCATCCTTGTCGCGCGTTTGCGACGCAGGCAGGATGAACAGGTTGTCGCAGTGCTTGTCCTTGATCAGGGCCTGGTTCAGCGTGGCTTCCTTGTTGATCACATTGATCAGGTCGTAGACGACGCGGCGCTCGCAACCCATGATCAGGTCGAGGTTGCGCAGGCCCACGTCGAAGTCGAGCACGGCTGTCTTGTGGCCGCGCATGGCCAGGCCAGTGGAAAAACTGGCGCTAGAGGTCGTCTTGCCGACACCGCCCTTGCCGGACGTCACAACAATAATTCTTGCCACAAATAATCCTTTTCAGATATCTCTTGAATTGTGCAGCTTAAGAGCGGTTCACGGGAGTGACCGGATTGACAGAGTGTATATCGATTCTGTCTCCAGCCAAACGAATTTGCGCGGGTCCGCGCGCCATTTCCGCAGGGAAACCATCCTCGAACGTGCGGTACACGCCGGCGATCGACACCAGTTCAGGCTCCATGGCCAGCGCGAAGATGCGCGCCTGGGCATTGCCCGAGGCGCCGGCCAGCGCGCGGCCATACAGCGAGGAATACACGTGGATGCTGCCGTCGGCGATGATTTCGGCGCCATTGTTGACCACGGCGGTGATGATCAGGTCGCAGCCGCGCGCATAAATGCGCTGGCCCGCACGCACGGGCGTGTCGATCACCATCACTTGCGCTTCGGCGCCCGCCTGGGCGGCCGCCGTGGGCGTATCCTTGGGCGGCGCATCGTCGCGCGTCTTGCCGCTATCGAGGCTCAAGCCTTGCGCCAGGATGGCGTCCTGCATCTCGGCCGGCGCATTGCGCACGGCCACGGCATTCAAGCGGTATTTTTTCAGCAGTGCCACCAGCGAAGCCCAATCGACGGGCATGCCGCCAGGCGGCAAGTCGGCCACGTCCAGCACGGCCAGGTCATCTTCGAAAAAGTCCGCCACGCCTCCCGTCATGTCGCGCAAGGCGGCATCGAGTGCCTGCGTATCGGCGCTATGGACAATGGCGGAAACGGCGACGACGGTGGAAATCTTGATTTCGATAGGCTTCTGCGACGGGCTTTTGGACATAAACATTTATCAAAGTGAAACTGCGGCAGGCCAGATGTTCCGTACGGCAACAATGGGAGCAGTAAATTTCTTGCATTCTACTGCAAAAAAATCAGCATCAGGGGCCTGGCGCGTGCTATTCCGCAGGGCAACACCTACTTCATGTCAAAAAAAATGGGCGGCGCCCCGGAAAACCGGTGCGCCACCCTGAAAGCAGCCCTGCATGCGGCCTGGGTCGGCTTATGTCATGCCGCCGCGCGCATCTGCTGCGCCGCCGCGACCATATTTTTTAAAGCCGCCTCCGTTTCCGCCCAGCCCCGCGTCTTCAGGCCGCAATCGGGGTTGACCCATAAGTTGGCTGGCGGAATCACGGCGCTGGCTTTTTGCAGCAATTTCACCATGTCGAGAATCGAGGGGCGGCGCGGCGAGTGGATGTCGTACACGCCGGGGCCGATTTCGTTCTGATACTGGAACTGGCCCAAGCCCGTCAGCAACTCCCTGTCCGAGCGGCTCGTCTCCAACGTGATGACGTCGGCATCCATGGCGGCGATCTGCGGCAGGATGTCGTTGAACTGCGCATAGCACATGTGCGTGTGGATCTGCGTCGTGTCGCTGACGACGGACGCGGCGATGCGGAAGGCGCGCGTGGCCCAGTCCAGGTAGGCGTCCCACTGGCCGCGGCGCAGCGGCAAGCCTTCGCGGATGGCCGGCTCGTCGATCTGGATGATGCCGATGCCGGCCGTTTCCAGGTCTTGCACCTCGTCGCGGATGGCCAGGGCCAGTTGCAGCGCCGTGCTGGCGCGCGGCTGGTCGTCGCGCACGAACGACCATAGCAAGAGCGTGACCGGGCCCGTCAGCATGCCCTTCATGGGTTTATGCGTCAGGCTTTGCGCGTGCACCGTCCATGCGACGGTCATGGCGGCCGGGCGCTGCACATCGCCGTAGAGGACGGGAGGCTTGACGCAGCGCGAGCCGTACGATTGCACCCAGCCCAGGCGCGTGAAGGCGAACCCGTCCAGTTGCTCGCCAAAGTATTCGACCATGTCATTGCGTTCCGCTTCGCCATGCACCAGCACGTCCAGGCCCAGCGCTTCCTGGCGCGCCACGGCGTGGGCGATTTCGGCGCGCATCTGGTTTTCATACTCGGCGCTTGCCAGTTCGCCCCGTTGATGGCGGGCGCGGGCGGTGCGGATGGCCGCCGTCTGCGGGAAGGAGCCGATGGTCGTCGTCGGGAAGTCGGGCAGTTGCAAACGCGCCCGCTGCACGGCCTGGCGCAGGGGGAAGCTGGAATCGCGGCGGTCGACGGTGGGCGTGAGCGTTTGCAGGCGCTGCGTGACCGAGGCACGGTGGACGCGGGGGCTGGCGCGCCGCCCGGCGATGGCCAGGCGAGAGGTGGCCAGCGCGGCGGCATCGGGATGGCCTTCCAGTGCCCCCTTGAGCAGGGACAGTTCCGCCAGCTTTTCCGTGGCAAACGCCAGCCAGCTCTGGATCTCGCCGTCGAGCTCCGTTTCCGCGTCCAGGCTGAACGGCACGTGCAGCAGCGAGCACGACGGCGCCAGCCACAGCTGGCCGTTGCGCCTCGCTGCCAGCGGCTGCAGCACGGCCAGGGCCGCGTCGAGGTCGGTGCGCCAGATGTTGCGCCCGTCGACGATGCCAATCGACAAGACTTTATGCGCGGGCAGCCAGTCCGTCACGCTGATCAATTCATGCGGCGCGCGGATGCCGTCCACGTGCAGGCCGGCCACGGGCAGGCGGCAGGTCAGGCTGAGGTTTTCTTCCAGCGGCGAGAAATATGTGGCCAGCAAGATATTCACGCCCACCTGGTTCAGCTGCCAGTAGGTGCTCTCAAAAGCGCTGCGCCAGGCGTGGGGCAAGTCCAGGCCCAAAATCGGTTCGTCGAGCTGCACCCAGGTCACGCCTTGCTGTTTCAGGCGGTCGAGCAGGGCGCCGTACACGGGCAGCAATTGTTCCAGCAGGGCCAGACGATGGAAGCCAGACTCGCCCGGCGTCTTTTCCTTGCCCAGCCAGAGGAAAGTGAGGGGGCCGATCAGGGCCGCCTTGACCTGGTGGCCCAGCGCTTGCGCCTCGGCCACTTCCGCCAGCAGACGCTCGCAAGCCAGCGAAAATTGGGTCTGCGGCGACAATTCGGGCACCAGGTAGTGGTAATTGGTGTCAAACCACTTGGTCATTTCCAGCGCGGCAGTGCCTGCGGCGTTGCTATGGTGCGCGTGGCCGCAGTCCGCGTGTTGCGCATGCGTTGCTTCACCGCGCGCCATGGTGAAATAGCGCGCCAGCGGTGATTGCTCCGGCGTAAAGTTGAAACGCGCCGGTTCGCAGCCCAGCAGCTGGATATGGCTGGCCACCTGGTCGTACAAGGCGAAGTCGCCCACGGTGACGTAATCGAGACCGGCATCGCGTTGCAAGGCCCAGTGACGTGCGCGCAGTTGCTGGCCCGTCGCTTCCAGGGCGGCCTCGGACACCTCGCCGCGCCAATGGCTTTCCAGTGCCAGTTTCAGTTCACGCGCGGCGCCGATACGGGGAAAGCCAAGGATGTGGGTACGAATGGGCATGATGTCATCGAGATTTAATGTGAATGCGCTAGAGTGTGCGGCAACTTGGTCTATAATCAAAACGAAACATTTTGCCGAATAACATGAAAATAATTCACGTACTTCCCCCCATTTCCCGATGCTAGAAATCCGCCACCTGCGCACCCTGAGTGCCTTGCGTTCGTCCGGCAGCCTGGTGCGCGCCGCGCAGCTGCTCAATTTGACCCAGTCGGCGCTGTCACACCAGATCCGCTTGCTCGAAGAGCGCTACAAGGCGCCCCTGTTCGAGCGCAAGTCGATGCCGATCGCCTTTACGGCCACGGGTAGCCGTCTCTTGGCCCTGGCCGACAAGCTGCTGCCCGAGATCGAGCTGGCCGAGCGCGACGTGGCGCGCCTGTCGCAGGGCGACAAGGGGCAGCTGCGCGTGGCGCTCGAATGCCATACCTGCTTCGACTGGTTGATGCCGGTGATGGATGCGTTCCGCCAGCGCTGGCCGGAAGTGGAGATTGACCTGGTATCGGGCTTTCACAGCGAACCGGCGGACTTGCTGCGCTCGGGCGATGCCGATCTCGTGATTGGTTCGCCTTACGGCCCCGACTTCACCGTGTTTCCCCTGTTCCGCTTTGAAATGCTGGTGGTGATGGCGCAGAAGCACCGGCTGCAGGCGCAGCGCCGGCTGGTGGCGGCCGACTTTACGGGCGAGACCCTGATCACCTATCCCGTGCCGGAAGAGCGCATCGATCTGATCCGCGAAGTGCTGCGGCCCGCCGGCATCCAGTTCGAGCGCCGCACAGCCGAACTGACGGTGGCCGTGCTGCAGCTGGTGGCGAGCCGGCGCGGCATCGCCGCCTTGCCGAACTGGGCCATCAAGAATTACGTCGATTACGATTATGTGGTGGCGCGTCCGGTGGGCGAGCACGGTCTGTGGAGCGACTTGTACGTGTCCGTGCCGGAGCAGTTGCAGGACAAGGCATATGTGCGCGATTTCGTCAGCGTGATACGCGAGCAGTGCGCGGCCTCGCTTGACGGTATCAAGTTGTTGTCCTGATCCATGTTGGTGGGCACAAACCAACAGCAAAGCTTGATAAATATCAAGGTTCAGCAATGAACCACCGCTTACAGTTGAGCACTGTGCGGCGCAACATGGCGCTGCCTACTCTTTGGGGAGGAACACGATGTTTTCATTTTCCGAGCAATGGGCACTGGCCGGCAAGGCCGTGGTGGAAGCACAATTGATCAGCGCGCAAGCGTATGTCCAGGCCGCCGTCGACAGCGGCGCCAGCGTGCTGGATTTGCAGCTCGATGCGGCCCGCGCGGCGCTGGCGGCCGCTACGGTAGCGGGCAATCAGCTGCTGTCCGCGAAGGACCCGCAAGCGCTGCTGCAACTGTCGCGCACGCAGTCGCAACTGGCCATCGAACGCATCGGTGCATATAACCGTCAGGCAAAGGATGTTGCTCAGGAAGCCCAGCAAAAATTCGACACTGTGACAAAGGGTGAGTTTGCTGCATCGCGTCAAAAATTCGACGAGCTGTTGCAGGTGGTAAAGCAAACGCCCGCGCCCCTGATTATTCCCTTCAATAATTTTCTAAAAACCACTTTCGGCGGCGCCGATGAAGGGTATGATAAAAATAAAAACACGCGTCCTGCCCGTCAAGCGTAGGCGCGTCGCGGCCCGGCAGCGGCTATCCGCCGCGCCAGGCCGCCCGCCGCCACCGCAGGGCAGGCTGCCATCGCTGCCGCCTGCGGTGTGGCGCTGGAACTGCGGCGTATGCCGCGCTAGAATGAAACACAGCTTGCTGTGTCTTCCCGGATTCATTGGATTGTATTAACACCTTCACCTTGGCCCTCGTGGCCTGCATATCGGAGAAATAAATGGATGATGTCGTAATCGTGGCCGCCGGCCGTACCGCAGTCGGCAAATTCGGTGGCAGTCTGGCCAAGATTCCTGCGTCCGAACTGGGCGCGCATGTAATCAAGGGCTTGCTGGCACAAACCGGCATCGACCCGAACCTGATCGGCGAAGCGATCCTGGGCCAGGTGCTGACGGCTGCCGTCGGCCAGAACGCCGCGCGCCAGGCTGTCATCAAGGCTGGCCTGCCCAGCTCCATCCCGGCATTCACCATCAACAAGGTATGCGGCAGCGGCCTGAAGGCCACGCACCTGGCGGCGCAAGCGATCAAATGTGGCGACGCCAACATCATCATCGCCGGTGGCCAGGAAAACATGAGCGCCTCGCCGCACGCGATGAACGGCTCGCGCGACGGTTTCCGCATGGGCGACTTCAAGATGGTCGACACCATGATCGTCGACGGCCTGTGGGATGTGTACAACCAGTACCACATGGGCATCACGGCGGAAAATGTCGCCAAGAAATACGAAGTGACGCGCGCCGAGCAGGATGAATTCGCGCTGCAGTCGCAACTGAAGGCGGAAGCGGCGCAAAAAGCGGGCAAGTTCAAGGATGAAATCCTGCCGCTGGAAATCGCCAACAAAAAAGGCACCGTGGTCTTCGACAGCGACGAATACATCAAGCCGGGCTCGACCCTGGAATCGCTGACCGGCCTGCGCCCCGCGTTCGCCAAGGACGGTACCGTCACCGCCGGCAATGCTTCCGGCCTGAACGATGGCGCCGCCGCCGTCATCATGATGTCGGCCTCGCAAGCGAAAGAACTGGGCTTGAAGCCGCTGGCACGCATCAAGGCCTACGCCTCGTCGGGCCTGGACCCGGCCGTCATGGGCATGGGCCCTGTCTCCGCTTCGCGTCTGTGCCTGAAAAAAGCCGGCTGGACGCATGAAGAGCTGGACTTGATGGAAATCAATGAAGCGTTCGCCGCGCAAGCGATTGCCGTCAACAAGGAAATGGGCTGGGATACCAGCAAGATCAACGTGAACGGCGGCGCGATTGCCATCGGCCACCCGATCGGCGCCTCCGGCGCGCGCATCCTGGTCACGCTGATCCACGAAATGATACGCCGCGACGCCAAGAAAGGCCTAGCCGCCTTGTGCATCGGCGGCGGCATGGGTGTTGCTCTAGCGATCGAACGCGACTAAGTAGCTGGCACCGCCCCCAAGCTACTGCGCGGCGCGCTTTGCGGCCTGCGATGCTCACCGTGTTGAAACACGGTTGCGCTTCTTAGCCACAAATCATCGCCGCTCGCTACGCTTGGGTACGGTGCGGTTTGCCGCCGTGATGCAACGGTTGTGGACTGCCTTACCTAATTAATTAACTTTTTAGCAACAGAACGACACTGAGGGGATGAAAAATGGCAAGAGTTGCATTGGTAACTGGTGGCATGGGTGGTCTGGGCGAAGCGGTGTGTTTTAAACTGGCGGCGCTCGGTTATCGCGTGGTCACGACCTATTCTCCAGGCAATCAGAAGGTCGCGGACTGGCTGGCGACGACCAAGGACATGGGCTATGACTTCAAGGCGTATCCGTGCGACGTGGCCGACTACGATTCGGCTGCCGCCTGCGTGGCTGCCGTGGAAAAGGATATCGGTCCTGTCGACGTGCTGGTGAATAACGCCGGCATCACGCGCGACATGACGTTCAAGAAGATGGACAAGCCGAACTGGGATGCCGTGATGGGCACCAACCTCGACTCCGTTTTCAACATGACCAAGCCTGTCTGCGACGGCATGGTGGAACGCGGCTGGGGCCGCATCATCAATATCTCGTCCGTGAATGGTCAGAAGGGTGCCTTCGGCCAGACCAACTACTCGGCCGCGAAAGCCGGCATGCACGGTTTCACCAAGTCGCTGGCGCTGGAAGTGGCGCGCAAGAACGTCACCGTCAACACCATTTCGCCAGGTTACATCGGTACCAAGATGGTCATGGCAATTCCGCAGGAAGTGCTCGACAGCAAAATCATCCCGCAAATTCCGATGGCGCGCCTGGGCAAGCCGGAAGAAGTGGCCGGCCTGGTGGCTTACCTGGCCTCCGACGAGGCAGCGTTCGTCACTGGCGCGAATATCTCGATCAACGGCGGCCAGCACATGTCGTAATCGTTGTTGAGGTAAAACAGAGAGACAGCTGCGGCTGTCTTTTTTTTATGCTTGCAAGCAAAACAAGGGGAGTGCGGGATTTGCCTTAGAATCAGCATTTCCCTTTCCGCTTCCCTTCATGACTGCACTTTTTGCCTTGCGCCGCGCCAGCCTGGCCGCCGTCCTTCTCCTGGCCGCTGCTGCTGCCCAGGCCGCTGTCTCGTTTCATGTGAGCGTCACCACCGAGCGCGAGAATCGCCCCGGCGTGAAAAGCCGCTTGCCGGCGCAGGAAGTGCAGGAAAGTGACGTGGTGCTGGGCCAGCAGTACATCAGCGTCAGCGATGGCAAGACGCTATCCGTGCTCGATTTTTCCACGCGCCGGCGTTATGTTATCGACAAGGCAGCGGGGACTTACGAGCAATACTCGCTGTTCGATGTTGTCGCGCTGCGCCAGAGCGAGATGCGCCACCGGCTGGGCATTGCCGACGTGCTGACTGTCGCCAAGCGGGCCGATCAGGTCACGCCCCAAGCCTACGAGGAGCAGGCGCTGTCGGTCCGGGCCGGCAAGGTGCGAGGCCGGCTGGTGCCCAACATTCTCGATGGCGAGGTGCTGTGGTCGCTCGATGAGCACCCTTTGCTGCGTCTGGGGCCGGCCCATAGCGCAGGCGACGGGCAGGACAGCAAGGCGTTTGCCCAGTTCTTGCGTTATACCTGGGGCGGTCACCCGCTGGTGCTGAAAATGCTTGCCGACAGCCGGCAGATTCCCATGCGATTCCTGCTGCACTATCAGGAGGTGGGAGGCACGCTCACGCGCCGCTTTCGTGTCAGTGCCGTGCAGGCGGATGCACCCGCGACCTTTACGCTGCAAGGCTACCGGCCGGGCAGGGCCGGCGCCGACGCTCCCGTTCTGGCGCGCGTGCTGGACCAGGCAACGCGGCTGCAGCCATTGGCGGCCGAGGCGCATCCGGCAATGCGCGCGCAGGCGGAGCAGGCGTTTGCCGGGCAGCAGCCTTTTGCTGCCTTGCTGATCATGATGGAAGACAATTATTCCACAGGCGCCCCGGTGGGGAAATTGTCGCCGCAGCAAAGGCTGGCGCTGGAAACCAATGAGCAGGCACAGCAATTGATACGTGCGCTGTCCGCCAGAGACGAGGACGCCATCAAGGCCGGCCTCGCCGCAGTGCAGGCATTGCGCGCGCAGGTCGGCAAGGATCAGCCCATGCTGACATTGTTTGAGGCCAGCATGCGCGGCAAGGCGGGGCAATGGCCGGAGGCGACCACGCTGTATCTGCAAGCGCTGCAAGCGCGGCCGCAGCTGGCCGGCGGCTACAAGGAACTGGGCGATGCGTTGTATGCGCAGTTCGATACTGCCAATGCCTGGCGCAGCTGGGAGGCGGGCCGGACACTGGCACCCACGCATCGCCTGTTTGCCAGCGTGAACCGCCGGGAACAGGAATTACTGACGGCTTATCCCGTCTTTTTTGAGAGCGGGGCGCCGGTTCAGCCCAGCACCAGCCGCCCCGCCAGCAGCACGAACACGGTGGGCAGCACGAACTTGCCGTAAGGCGAAGGTTTGCCGCGCAGGCGGCGCGCCAGGCGTGCGGCCAGTACGGCGTACAGGGCATCGAACAGCAAGCCCACCAGCACCAGGACGGCGCCCAGACGCAGGTATTGCATGCCGACCTGCTCGCTGCCAACGACGAATTGCGGCAGGAACATGCTGCAAAACAGCAGTGCCTTCGGATTGAGCAGATTTGTCAGGAAGCCGCGCACCAGGCTGGCGCGGGCGCCGTGCGCCGTGGCGGGGGCGGCTTTTTCCTGTGCCGTGCTTGTTGACAGGGCCGACTGCAGCAGGCGCAGCGCCAGGTACAGCAGATACGCGGCGCCCGCCCATTTGACCCATTGCAAGGCTTGCGGATGCGTCACCATCAATGCCGCCAGGCCCGCGCCCGACAGCGCCACGTGCACGGCGCGCGCGCCGGCGATGCCCAGCGCCGTCACCAGCGCCGTCGCCACGCCGCGCGCGGCGCCCGTCGCCAGCACCAGCGCCATGTCGGGGCCCGGTAATAAAAAGGCGCCGGCCAGTGCCAGCAGGTACATCAGGAAGGTAGAATCGGACATGGCGCAGCTCGGTCACAGGCAAAAAGTAAGGGCGGGAGCAACGGCAGCTTGCCGCATGCTCGCCGGGCCCCATTATGTTCTTGTCGCGATGAAATGTGCTTGCTTTTCCTGCCCTGCATGCCCTAGTATTCGGGTAGATTCCACTCCTATAAAAACAAAAAATAGATGAAAATTTCAGAAGTTAGCCTCGACGCCACCGATTTGCAAATACTCAGGCTGTTGCAGGATGAAGGAAGGCTGTCCAACGCGCGCCTGGCCGAGCGCTTGAAGCTCAGTGAAACCCCCGTCTGGCGCCGCCTGCGCCGCCTGGAAGAGGAAGGGTTTATTACCGGCTACCAGGCTTTGCTCAACCGCAAGAAACTGGGCATCGGCCTGGTGGCCTTTGTACGGGTCGTGTTTGCCAACCATGGCGGCGAGCAGCCGTCGCAGTTCGAGCAAGCCATCGCGACGATTCCCGAGATATTGTCGTGCCACAATGTGGCGGGCGAAGCCGATTATTTCCTGCAAGTGGTGGCGCGCGACCTGGAAGCGTATGGCGAATTCGTCTCGACGGTGTTGCGCCGCCTCCCCGGCGTGGCGGAAATCCAGTCCAGCCTGTCGATGCGCGAAATCAAGTCGTCGAACCGCCTGCCCTTGCCGCTGGCCTGAGGCGCCGGGGGCGCACTATAATTGGAACAGTTGCCAGGAATCGTGCCTGGCCCCTGACTGCCATCTAAGGACCGCCATGCCCGATTCCCTGTCGCCCCTGTTTCCCGCCCTGATGCCGAACCGGCACGGCATGCTGGCGGTCGATGACCTGCACACCATTTATTGGGAAGAGTGCGGCAATCCCGACGGCATTCCCGTGTTGTTCCTGCATGGCGGCCCGGGCGCGGGCCTGTCGCCGCAGCACCGTCGCTTTTTCGATCCGCAGCGCTACCGCGTGATCCTGTTCGACCAGCGTGGCGCGGGCAAGTCCACGCCGCTGGGCGAATGGCGCAACAACACGACGCAGTTGCTGATCGAGGATATCGAAGTGCTGCGCGCCCAGTTCGGCATCGCCCAGTGGCTGGTGTTTGGCGGCTCCTGGGGCTCGACCCTGGCGCTGGCGTATGGCCAGGCGCATCCGGAAGCTTGCCTCGGTTTCGTGCTGCGCGGCATCTTTTTATGCACGCAGGCGGAAATCGACTGGTTCATCGAAGGCGTACGCTGGTTCTATCCGGAATTGTACGCAGAATTTGCCGCGCCGATTCCGCCAGAGGAGCGGGGCGACTTGCTGGCCGCCTACGTGCAACGCATCCTCAGCAGCGACCCCGCCGTGTACTGGCCTGCCGCGCGCGCCTGGAGCCGCTTCGAGGGCCGCCGCGTCTACCTGATGCCGCAGCCGGAAGATGCGCCGAACGATGCGCTGGACCTGGGCGTGGGCAGGCTCGAATCGCATTACATGGCCAATCTCGGTTTCTTCGAAGAAGACCAGCTGATCCGCAACATGGGGCGCATCGCGCACTTGCCGGCCGTCATCGTTCAGGGACGCTACGACGCCATCTGCCCGCCCCTGTCGGCTTACCGCCTGCAGCAAGCCTGGCCCGGCGCGCAGCTGGAGATGATACCGGACGCGGGCCATGGCGCGCTGGAGCACGGCATCGCTTCGGCGCTGGTGCGCGCCACCGAGCGCTTCGTCCCGGGGCGTGGCTTCGCATGACATCTAAACATGCCGGTTGGCAAAGCGGCCAGCCGGCGTGCGCCACCTGCTACACTAGCGCCTGTGCCGCCGCCTTCCGCGGGCGGCAGTGCGACCTTACCTTTTTTTACCCATGAACATACAGATCGGCGACATCGGCCATATCATTCAGCTGGCGATTGCGCCGGTTTTCCTGCTGACCGGCATCGGCACCATGCTGGTCGTGCTGACCAACCGCCTGGGCCGCATCATCGACCGCACGCGCGTGCTGGAAGACCGGCTCGACATCGGTTACAACGATTTCTATATGGATGAGCTAGATACCTTGTATCAGCGTACCCATCTGATCAATTACTCGATTTCGCTGAGCACGGCCTGCGGTTTCTTCGTCTGCGTCATCATCGCCATGCTGTTTCTGGGCGATATTATGAATCTGACCCTGGACAAATACATCGCGGCCTTCTTTGTGCTGGCCGTGATTTGCCTGATCGGCTGTTTTATTTACTTACTGCGCGAAATTTACCTGGCCGCCAGGGCCCAGCGCATCCGGCGCCATATCCGCCCGCCCCGTTAAGCGACCGCGCCGGTTTTACCCTACTATTGAAGAACGAGTCCAGCATGCACGATTACAAACGTCCCCCCACCCTGCACCGCTACGGCCAGCGCAGCGAACTCGATCTGGCGCTGAGCCTGGGCCAGTTCCGTCTGATGCCCGCGGGCAATTGCCTGACCCTCAGCTTTTCGCAAGTGTGGGACAAGCAACTGTTCGACCTGTTCGCCCCGGCCGACGCCTGTTTGATCATCCACAATACGGAAGAATTCGGCGAACGCCTGCACCGCGCCGTGCAGCGCACCTTGCCCAGCTGGGCCGGCATCGACGGCGTCGTCGAATATGGCCAGCGCGCCGCCCTGGGCGCCGCCTTCACCAAGACGCGCGCCGAAGCGCCCGAGCAGGAATGGCTGTTCGCCTGGCGCTCGATGCAACCGCAGGCCAGCCTGAACCCCGTCACGGTCAAACTGGGCAGCCTGGAAAATTTCGCGGAAATCCGCGACCGCGACACGTATCTGGCGTAATTCCGCCTGAATTATCCGGATTTATCGGCGTGCTGGCTGTCGATGCGTGCCAGTACTGCCGCCATCATGCGCTCGATATCGCCGCGTATCATGGTCGTGCCCAGCATGCCTGGCACATAGAAGCCCGGCATCAGCCGGCTGGAAAAGACGATGCGCGTGCCGCCCGTCTCGGGGATGGGGTACAAATTCCAGCGCGATTCGTAATGCCGCATGTCGCCGGAGATCAGGGCGATGTCGATGGAGGTCAACGGCGTTTCCGTGGCCCGCACCACCAGATGGATGGCGTGGTTCATGAACAGGAAGCGCGCCATGCCCTGTTGCTCGATGATGACTTCATTACCGTTGCGCGACAGCACGCGGCAAGAGCTGAGGTCGGGCACGAATTCGCTCATGCGCTCGTAGCTGGTCAGGGTTTTCCACACGGACATCGGCGGTGCCTGCACGCTGCCGCTGGCATCGACTTCATACATGCGCTGCCCGTCGACCTCGATGCGCTTGACCTCGACCTTCAGCTTGTCCAGGCGTTGCGCCTGTGCCAGCGCGGTAGCGGGGACGGTGCACAGCATCAGCAGGCAGAGGAAGAGTCGCGTCATGCCACCTAGCCTACGGGAAAGTACCGCCCGGCACAAGCTGTGCCCATCGTCGGCGGGCGCGCCCGGCGATTTAGAACTCCCGGTCTAGAGAAAGTCGCTGCGCTGGCCAGCAATGCTTGTTACCGTACGGCCTGCATACCACCATCTATCGGACCGACCATGACTGCCTATCCCCATCTGCTGGCCCCGCTCGACCTGGGTTTTACCTCTTTGCGTAACCGCGTCATCATGGGATCCATGCATACGGGCCTGGAAGACCGGTTCTATCATTATGGCAAGCTGGCCGCCTTTTACCGCGAACGGGCGCGCGGTGGCGTGGGCCTGATCGTCACGGGCGGCATCTCGCCGAACCGCCAGGGCTGGCTGCTGCCATTTGGCGGCACCTTGAATTTCCTCGGCGATGTGCCGAATCACCGCAAGGTGACGCGCGCCGTGCACGAAGAGGGCGGCAAGATCGTCATGCAGATCCTGCATGCGGGCCGCTATGGCTATCAGCCCTTCGTCGTCTCGGCATCGGCGAAAAAATCGCCGATCTCTCCGTTCCGCCCCCGTCCCTTGAGCGAGCGGGGCATCGAGCGCACCATCTGCGACTACGTGCGCTGCGCGCGCCTGGCGCAAAAGGCGGGCTACGACGGCATCGAAGTGATGGGCAGCGAGGGTTATCTGCTGAACCAGTTCCTGTGCGCGCGCACGAATCTGCGCCAGGACCGCTGGGGCGGCACGATCGAGAACCGCATGCGCCTGCCCGTGGAGATCGTGCGCCGCATCCGCGCCGCCGTCGGTCCCAACTTCATCATCATGTACCGCCATTCCCTGCTCGACCTGGTCGAAGGCGGCAACACCTGGGAGGACGTGGTGACGGTAGCCAGGGCGCTGGAACAGGCCGGCGTGACCATTCTGAATACGGGCTTCGGCTGGCATGAGGCGCGCGTGCCCACCATCGTCACTTCCGTGCCGCGCGCCGCCTTCGCCTCCGTGGCGGGCCGGCTGCGCCGCGAAGTGAGCATTCCCGTGGTGGCCTCGAACCGCATCAACATGCCGCACGAAGCGAACGCCATCCTGGAGCGCGGTGACTGCGACCTGGTGTCGATGGCGCGCCCTTTCCTGGCCGATCCTGACTTTGTTGCCAAGGCCGCTTCAGGCCGCGCCGACGAAATCAACACCTGCATCGGCTGCAACCAGGCGTGTCTGGACCACACTTTTGCCAACAAGCGCGCCAGCTGCCTGGTCAACCCGCGCGCCTGCCATGAAACGGAACTCGTGTACGCGAAAAAGGCCGTAGCGCGCCGGGTGGCCGTCGTCGGCGCCGGGCCGGCCGGCCTGTCCGCCGCCTGCGTGGCCGCCGAATGCGGGCACGAGGTGACCCTGTTCGACAGCAGCGACAGCGTGGGCGGCCAGTTCAAGGTGGCGATGCAGATACCGGGCAAGGAAGAATTTACGGAAACCATCCGCTACTTTGCCCGCCGGCTGGCGC
The DNA here is from genome assembly GCF_030397665.1 of Janthinobacterium sp. SUN073. GTDB lineage: Bacteria > Pseudomonadota > Gammaproteobacteria > Burkholderiales > Burkholderiaceae_D > Janthinobacterium. The sequence goes on from NZ_JAPUBT010000007.1 coordinate 162,017, forward strand.
TGCTGGAAGTCAAGCTGCGCCTGGGGCAGCGCGTGACGCGTGAGCAATTGCTGGCCGGCGGCTATGACGACGTCATCGTCGCCACCGGCATCAAGGTGCGCCTCCCGGCCATTCCCGGCATCGAGCATCCGAAAGTGCTGTCGTATCTGGATGTGCTGCAAGCCAAGAAACCCGTCGGCGCGCGCGTGGCCATCATCGGCGCGGGCGGCATCGGCTTTGACGTGGGAGAGTATTTGCTGCACGACCCGGCGCACCCGCTGCCGCAATCCGTGGCGACGTGGGCGGGCGAGTGGGGTGTGGATTTGAATGCGGCCACCGGCGGTGGCCTGGTGGCGTCCGTGGCTCCTGCGCCCGTACGGCAGATTTTCCTGTTGCAGCGCAAGACGTCGAAAGTGGGCGCGGGCCTGGGCAAGACCTCGGGCTGGGTGCACCGCGCGGCACTGGCGCGCAATGGCGTGGCCATGCTGGCTGGCGTGAGCTATGACAAGATCGACGGGCAAGGCTTGCACATCACCGTGGGCGGCGAGCAGCGCCTGCTGGCGGTGGACAACGTGGTCATCTGCGCTGGCCAGGACAGCTTGACGGAACTCATGCCGCCCGTCGGCAAGGATGGCAAGCCCTTACAGGCTGGCGGCCCGCGCTTCCATAAAATCGGCGGCGCCGCGCTGGCGGCGGAACTCGATGCCAAGCGGGCCATACGGGAAGGCGCGGAGCTGGCCGCCAGTTTATAACCCGGAAAAAACTGGGGTCGGACCCTGAGGGTCCGACCCCGGCATTTGCATGGGCTAGAGGTTCGGTATCAAAGAACCTTAATGGCCATGCCCCTTCTTGGCCGTCTCAAAACTCTGCAGCACATGCTCGGCCATGCCATTGGCCAGCTCGTGCTCGCCAATGAAGACCTTGCCCGCGTTTTCCGCGCGCAGCAATTCCGCCTCTTCCTCGCTGTGCGTGCGTACCACCGTCAGGATGGCGGGGTTCAGCGCGCGCGCCGTCTCGATCATGGCGCGCACGTGGAAGGTGTCCGGCGTGGCGATGACGAGCATGGTGGCGTGCGTGATGTGCGCCTGGATCAGCACGGCCGGTTCGCCCGCATTGCCGGCCACGGCCGGAATGCCCTGCTTGCGCAGCTGGTCGACGATTTCGCGGTTTTCCTCGGCGACGACAAAATGAATGCCGCGTTCCATCAGGGCGGCGGCGATGCGCCGGCCCACGCGGCCGTAGCCGACCAGCACGACTTGACCCGACAGCTTTTCCTGCGGCACCGTCATCGGCAGTTCGGCCAGCGGGTCGGTGGTGCGTTCGAACTTGCGCGCGAAATCGCTGTTGCCGATCACGCGCAGCAGCGGCTTGGCCATGCTGAACACGAGCGGGTTGAGGGCGATGGACAGGATGGCGCCGGCCAGGATCAGGCTTTGTCCTTCCTGCGGCATCAGGCCCAAGGAGAGGCCCAGGGCCGCCAGGATGAACGAGAATTCACCGATCTGCGCCAGGCTGGCCGAGACGATGATGGCTGTTTTTGGCGGATAGCGCAGGGCCATCACCAGCAAAAAGGCGGCGATGGACTTGCCGAAGATAATGATGGCGCACACGGCCAGCACCTGCAGCGGCTTCTCGATGAGGATATTCGGCTCGAACAGCATGCCGACGGAAACGAAGAACAGCACGGCAAACGCGTCGCGCAGGGGCAAGGACTCTTCCGCGGCGCGGTGGCTCAGTTCGGACTCGCGCAGCACCATGCCGGCGAAGAAGGCGCCCAGCGCGAACGACACACCGAACAGTTTGGTGGAAGCGTAGGCGATGCCGACGGCGGCGGCGATCACGCACAGGGTAAACAGTTCGCGCGAACCGGTGCGCGCCACTTGCCACAAAATCCATGGGAACAGCTTGCGGCCCACCACCAGCATGAAGACGATGAAACCGGCTACTTGCCCCAGGGTCACGGCCAGGGTTTGCCACAGGCTGGTGGCCTCGGCTCCCGGCGCGACCTTGCCACCCAGCATACCGGCGAACGCCGGCAGCAGCACCAGCACCAGGACGGTGACGAGGTCTTCCACCACCAGCCAGCCGACGGCGATGCGGCCATTGAGCGAGTCGAGGATGCCCCGTTCTTCCAGCGCGCGCAGCAGCACCACGGTACTGGCCACGGACAGGGCCAAGCCAAAGACCAGTCCGCCACCTAGCGTCCAGCCCCACCAGTGGGCCAGGCCCATACCCATCGCCGTGGCGACGCCGATCTGCAAGATGGCGCCGGGCAGCGCGATCTTGCGCACGTCCCACAAATCGTCGATGGAAAAGTGCAGGCCGACACCGAACATCATCAGCATCACCCCGATCTCCGCCAATTGCCCGGCTATTTCCGCATTCGCCACAAAACCGGGCGTGGCCGGTCCGATGATGATGCCGGCGGCCAGATAGCCGACCAATGCCGGCAGTTTCAGGCGCGCGGCGATGAAGCCGAAGATGAGGCCGAACCCGAGGGCGGCGGCGATGGTGGTGATCAGACTGATGTCATGGGGCATGCGTGGTGGGTTCCTTATGGAGACGTGCGGATGGAAAAAGAGGGTGTTCAGCGATCGAGTATAAACGCAACAAAGCTGCGGCTGGAATTTTCCTGCCGCTTTTTTTACAAAAAATTTGCGCTATATCTTCGTCCAGCTGGCACCGAACGCATGCCATCGACTGCGATCTGCGCCTAATTGAGGCAATCAGGCGCATCCCGCCCCCGACGCTTACACCTTGCGCACGACCACGCAGCCGATGGAATAGCCGGCGCCGAACGAGCAGATGACGCCCATTGCGCCTGCCGCCATATCATCCTGATAGGTATGGAAGGCGATGATGGAACCGGCCGACGAGGTGTTGGCGTAGGTGTCGAGGATCACGGGCGCTTCGTTGGCCTCGGCGTCGCGGCCCAGGATCAGGCGCGCGATCAGCAGGTTCATGTTCAGGTTGGCCTGGTGCAGCCAGTAGCGGGAGACTTGCGCCACTTCCACGCCGGCCTTGGCCAGGGTCGCCTTGATCATCTCGGCCGCCATCGGGCACACTTCCTTGAAGACCTTGCGGCCTTGCTGGCGGAATAATTTGTCGGCCTTGCCCACGCCGGACTCGTCAAAACGGTTGAGGAAGCCGAAATTGTTGCGGATGGCATTCGAGAAGCGCGTTTTGAGTTCCGTGCCGATGATCTCGAACTGGTGCTTGGACACGGCCGTGTCCTTGGCTTCGACGATGATGGCGGTGCAGGCGTCGCCGAAAATGAAATGGCTGTCGCGGTCGCGCCAGTTCAGGTGGCCGCTGGTGATTTCGGGATTCAACACCAGCACGGCGCGCGCCTGGCCGCTTTGTACGGCGGCCACGGCTTGCTGGATGCCGAAGGTAGCGGACGAACACGCCACGTTCATGTCAAAACCATACCCGTCGATGCCCAGCGCATCCTGCACTTCCACCGCCATGGCGGGGTAGGCGCGCTGCATATTGCTGCAGGCCACCAGCACCATGTCGATGTCGGCCGGCGTGCGGCCGGCGCGCGCCAACGCATCGCGTGCGGCGGCGACGGCCATTTCCGCCTGCAAGGACAGTTCGTCATCGCCCCGTTCCGGGATGCGCGAGACCATGCGCGCCGGATCGAGGATGCCTTCTTTCTCCATCACGAAGCGCGACTTGATGCCGGACGCCTTTTCGATGAAGGCCACGCTCGACAGCTCCAGCGAAGTCACCGTGCCTGCGGCGATCGCGTCGGCGTGATCGGCATTGAATTTTTCTGCGTAGGCATTGAAGCAGATGACCAGCTCTTCGTTGGAGATCGAAAATGGCGGCGTGTACAGTCCGGTACCGCTGATGACGACTTGTTTCATGGTTAAACTTTCAAATTTGGCAATCGGCGCGCTGCCGATAAGTGAAGCAAATTTTACACAAACGGGCTCGACTGTAGAGAGTTTCGTGTTGCGGGAGAGGGGGAAGTGTGGCGGAAGATTGATTTTTGTCGCGTGGAGCGGTTATCGGGGGGCATGGCGCCCCCCTCTGTGCTGCTGGCGCTGCTGCTTACTTCTTCTGTTCTTTCTTGACGTCGGCTTGCACCACCACCGGTTCGGCCTTGGCCAATTGCACCGGCAAACCCTTCAGGTGGTTCAGCGCCTGGTGCAATTGAAAATCGTCCTGGCTGCCAAATTCCAGCGGCTTGCGGGTCTTTTCCAGGGCGATGATGCGCAATTGCTCTTCCAACTCGTCGTTGACGGGCGCGGCCTTGGCGCTTTCCTGGTCGCGGTCGTTGCTCAGGTGCTTGGTCAGGTCTGCTTCGCGGATGCGCAAGCCGTTCAGGCCGTCGCCGTCCGCATTTTCATCGACCAGCAGGTCGGGCACGATGCCCTTGGCCTGGATCGAGCGGCCGTTCGGCGTGTAGTAGCGGGCCGTCGTCAGCTTGACGGCCGTGTCGGCCGTCAGCTGGCGGATGGTTTGCACGGAACCCTTGCCGAAGGTTGGCGTGCCGATGATGGTGGCGCGCTTGTAATCCTGCAGGGCGCCGGCGACGATTTCCGAGGCCGAGGCCGACCCCGTGTTGACCAGCACCACCAGCGGCACTTTCTTGATAGCGGCCGGCAATTTTGCCAGCGCATCGCCTTCCGAGCGGAAGGTATAGTATTCGGCGCGGCCGTAAAACACCTGTTTCGAGTCCGGCAGCTGGCCGTTGGTCGAGACGATGGCCGCGTCCTTCGGCAGGAAGGCGGCCGAGACGCCGATGGCGCCCTGCAGCACACCGCCCGGATCGTTGCGCAAGTCCAGCACCATGCCCTTGATGTGCGGGTCTTGCTGGTACAGGGCCGTGATCTGCGCGGCCATGTCGTCGACGGTCGGTTCCTGGAATTGCGACACGCGCAGCCAGGCGTAGCCCGGCTCGACCATCTTCGCCTTCACGCTCTTTTGATGGATTTCCTCGCGCGTGATGGTGAAGGCCAGCGGCTGTGGTTCATCCTTGCGGGCAATGGTCAGCGACACCTTGGTGCCCGGTTCGCCGCGCATGCGCTTGACGCTGTCGTCCAGGCTGACGCCTTTCACGGGCTGGCCATCCAGGCGTGTGATGAGGTCTCCGGCCTTGATGCCGGCGCGGTAGGCGGGTGAATCCTCGATGGGCGAGACGATCTTGATGTAGCCGTCTTCGCTCAGGCCAATTTCAATGCCCAGGCCGACGAACTTGCCTTCGGAGCCTTCGCGCAGCTCGGCGTAGGCTTTCTTGTCGAGGTAGGCGGAATGGGGGTCGAGCGAGGCGACCATGCCGGAAATGGCGTCTTCCAGCAGTTTCTTGTCTTCCACCGGCTCGACGTAATCGGACTTGATCAGGCCAAACACATCGGCCAGCTGGCGCAACTCTTCCAGCGGCAGGGGCGGCTCGACGGTCTTTTGTGCCATGGCCGAAAATTGCAGCGACACGGCGACGCCGGCCACCACGCCCAGGCCAATCAAGCCGGTATTTTTGAGTTTGCCCATCATTGCACCTTTGCAGCTAGCGTGTCTTGCATAAGCGCCAGTCCCCGTGGAGCGGCGCTTTCCTGAAAGTATAGACCTGAATCTCTGCCGGTGTGGGCCGGCCGTGGAAAAAGCGTGGCTGGGCCCAGTCTACGCGCGAAAACGGGGCTGTCAGCTTGCCATATGTTGCGGTTTTGTATGCGATGTATAGTTACTCTTGAGGGGAGTAAGCATTTGTAAGAGTCGAAAAAAAGCGTGTGCGGCGGCCCTATAGTGGATTCGCATTCTCGACCCGAAGTGGTTTTGCCTGCGTCTGCGGACGCAGGCTTTTTTTTATCCGGAGCCCCCATGACATCGCTGACCTTTCTCCCCGCCGTGCGCCGTCTCGGCCTGGCTTTCCTGCTGGGCACTACCGCCTTGACCGCCTCGGCCGTGCCAATCGCCGAGATGCGCCTGGAAGACTTGTTGCCGATGGCGCCCGATTTCAGGATGGAATTGAAACTCAATGCGAATCAGACCACCTTGTGGCAGCAGGTGGAAGGGAAAACCCGTCAACTCTTGCGCGAACGCAAGGCGCGCCGCGAACGGCTGCAAGCGGCTGTGACGCAGGGCTTGCAAACGCCCCGGCTGGAGTTGCGCGACCTGCTCGCCGGCCTGGACACGGAAAGCACGCAGAGCCTGGCTGAAGAAAAGCAGGTGCGCGAGTGGTGGCTCAGCGTCAACGATGCCCTGGACGAGCAGCAGCGCCAGGCGGTGGCCCAGTTCATCGCCGGGCAGATGGCGCGCGTGATGGATGCCGCCGTACCCCACAATGAATCGCGCGGCGCGCCCGCTGGCGAACACGGCGGGCGCAAGGGCGGCAAGGGAGGCGTGAGCATGGGCAGCGGGGGCGCCGGCATGACGCTACCCGCCAACTGAGGGGCTAACTGAGAGGCAATCCCGGGGCAAAGGATGGCCAAATGGCCTGGTCGCGTGCTACATTCCGGCAGCGCCTGGCGCGGCGGGCTATCCGCCCGCAGCTATCTGCCCGGTCTTTTTTGATATGCCCCATAAGGACAATCCGTGAATCGCTATCTCTTGAGCAGTCTGACCCTGACCCTGTTGGCTGCGTTTGCCCATGCCGCCGAACCCGTATCGGCCGTGGCGGCACCGACCGTGGCGCCCAATGTCGCACCTTCCGCGCCTGCCGCCGCTGGCGTCGTTTCCGGCATCGACGTACAGTACATCGACCCCGCCGTGCGCGTGCAGGATGACTTTTTCACCCATTTGAATGGCAAGTGGCTGGCCACGGCCGAGATTCCTGCCGACAAGTCGAGCTGGGGTTCGTTCGCCAAGTTGCGCGATGACACCACGCCGCAATTGCGCGGCATCATCGTAGCCACGCAACAAGATAAAAACAAGAAGGCCGGTTCCGAAGCGCAGAAAATCAGTGACCTGTACGCCAGCTATATGGATGAAGCCCGCCTCGATGCGCTGGGCACGAAGCCGCTGGCCGGCGAACTGAACCGCATTCGCTCGCTGCGCGACAAGAAGGGCGTGCCCGCCCTGATCGCCCACCTGAGCCAGACGGGCGTGTCGACCCCGTATGCCGTGTATGTGGGCCAGGATGCGCGTGCCTCGACGAAATATGCCGCGTATGTGAGCCAAAGCGGCCTGGGCATGCCCGACCGCGACTACTACCTGGAAGCCAAGCAGGCTGGTATCAAAGAAAAGTACCAGGCGCACGTGGAAAAAATGCTGGCCATGGCCGGCGACAAGAACGCCGCCGCGCGCGCCAAGGCGGTCGTTGCGCTGGAAACATCGCTGGCTGAAGTGCAATGGACCAAGGTCGAGAACCGCGACCCGGTAAAGCGCTACAACAAGACCGATATCAACAAGCTCAACGACCTGACCCCTGGCTACGACCTGAAGTCCGGCCTGGCCGCGCTGGGCATCGCCAACAAGGTCGATTACGTCATCGTCAACCAGCCCAGCTACCTGGCCGGCTACAACAAGGTGCTGGCTAGCACCGACCTGGACACCCTGAAAGCGTATTTCGAATGGCAGTTGTTGCGCAGCTATGCCAGCTACCTGTCGAAAAACTTCGTCGATGAGAGCTTTGCCTTCTACGGCACGGTACTCAGTGGCGTGACGGAAAACCAGCCGCGCTGGAAGCGTGGCGTGGGCGCCGTCGAAGGCGTGCTGGGCGAAGCCGTCGGCAAGCTGTATGTCGCGCAATATTTCCCGGCAGAGCGCAAGGCGCACATGCAGGAACTGGTGAAAAACGTGCTGGCAGCCTACAAGGACAGCATCGACACCCTGGACTGGATGAGCCTTGACACCAAGAAAGAAGCGCAAGCCAAGCTGGCCAAGTTCACGCCGAAGATCGCCTATCCGAACCAATGGCGCGATTACACGAAGCTGCAAATCGTCCAGGGCGACCTGGTGGGCAACATGATGCGCGCCGCCAATTTTGGTTCCGCGCGCCAGGTGGCCAAGCTGGGCAAACCGATCGACCGCGAAGAGTGGGGCATGACGCCGCAGACGGTGAACGCGTATTACAGCTCGACGATGAATGAAATCGTCTTCCCCGCGTCCATCCTGCAGCCGCCGTTCTTTGACGCCAACGCGGACGACGCCGTCAACTATGGCGCCATCGGCGCCGTCATCGGCCATGAAATCAGCCACGGCTTCGACGACAAGGGCAGCCAGTCCGATGGTGACGGCAATCTGCGCGACTGGTGGACCCCGGCCGACCGCAAGAACTTCGCGGCCAAGGCCGATGCGCTGACCAAGCAATACGACGGCTACAGCCCATTGCCGGGCTACCACGTCAACGGCGCGCTGACCCTGGGCGAAAACATCGCCGACAACTCGGGCGTGGCGATCGCCTACAAAGCCTACAAGATCTCGCTGGGTGGCAAGCCGGCGCCCGTGCTCGATGGCTTGACGGGCGACCAGCGTTTCTACATGGGCTTTGGCCAGGTCTGGCGCAGCAAAATGCGCGAAGCGCAGCAGATCGTGCAGATCAAGACCGACCCGCATTCGCCGGGCCAGTACCGCGCGAATGGCACCATGGTCAACCAGCCTGGCTTCTATGAAGCGTTTGGCGTGAAACCGGGCGACAAGATGTATGTCGCCCCGGAAAACCGCGTCATTATCTGGTAAGCCCTGTCGTGATGAAAACGTAATCCTGTAGCAACAAAAGAGACCACCTTGCGTGGTCTTTTTTGCATTCTGGCCAAAGTTCTTTCTGTCATTTCAGCCGGTATGCTACAGTCAAAAACCGGGCCAGAAGCCCTGGGCCTTCTGACCCTTATATTCCACACAATATAATATAGAGGACAACCGTGAATCGTTATTTGTTAAGTGCATTGACCCTGAGTTTGCTGGCCGGCGTGTCCGGCATGGCTGGCGCCGCTGATACGGCCAAGAAAGCCGCTGCCGCTCCCGCCGTCGCGGCCGCCGCGCTGACGTCTGGCATCGCCGTCGAATACGTCGATCCTGCCGTGCGCGCGCAGGACGACCTGTTCCAGCACCTGAATGGCAAATGGCTGGCGGAAACCGTGATTCCTGCCGACAAGTCGAGCTGGGGCAGCTTTGCCAAGCTGGCCGACGATACGCAAACGCAGCTGCGCGGCATCGTCGAAGGCGCCAGCGCCGACAAGGCCCGCGCGGCCGGCTCGAATGCCCAGAAAATCGGTGATTTTTATAACAGTTTCATGGATGAAGCCAAGCTGGAAAGCCTGGGCCTGACGCCCTTGAACGCGGAGCTGGCGAAGATCGCCGCACTGCAGGACAAGGCCGAGTTGCCAGCCGTGATCGCCCACTTCAGCAAACTGGGCGTGACCTCGCCGTACGACTTCGGCATCCACCAGGACGCCAAGGATTCCACCAAATACGTGGCCGACATCGTGCAAAGCGGCCTGGGCTTGCCTGACCGCGATTACTACCTGGAAGCGGGCAAGGCCGACACGCGCGCCAAATACCTGGCCCACGTGGAAAAAATGCTCAGCCTGGCCGGCGACGCGAATGCTGCTGCCAACGCCAAGGCTATCCTCGCGCTGGAAACGGACTTGGCCAAGGCGCAATGGAGCAATGTGCAGAACCGCGACCCCGTCAAGACCTACAACAAGGTGGAACTGGCGAAACTGGCCGCCGTGGCGCCAGGCTACGACTGGGCCCGCTACCTGAAGGACACGGGTATCGCCGGCAAGGTCAATTACGTGATCGTCAGCCAGCCCAGCTACCTGAAAGGCTTTGCCGAGATCGCCAACAAGACGCCGCTGGACACATGGAAAGCGTACTTCCAGTGGCACTTGCTGCACGCCAATGCCGGCTACCTGCCGAAAGCGTATGTCGATGAAAACTTCGCGTTTTACGGCACCACGCTGACGGGCGTGACGGAAATGCGTCCGCGTTGGAAACGTGGCGTGGGCGCCGTCGAAGGCGCGCTGGGCGAAGCCGTGGGCCAGCTGTACGTGGAGCAATATTTCCCGGCCGAGCGCAAGGTGCGCATGGAAGCGCTGGTGAAAAACCTGATGACGGCCTATCAGCAAAGTATCGACAAGCTCGACTGGATGAGCCCCGTCACCAAGAAACAGGCGCAAATTAAACTGGCCAAGTTCACCACCAAGATCGGCTACCCGAACAAATGGCGCGATTACTCGGGCCTGACGGTGGCGCCGGACGATTTGATCGGCAACATCCAGCGTTCGCACCTGCTCAACTACAACCGCGAATTGAACAAGCTGGGCCAGCCTATCGACCGCGACGAGTGGGGCATGACGCCGCAGACCGTGAACGCCTATTACAACCCGGAACTGAACGAGATCGTCTTCCCGGCCGCCATCCTGCAAGCGCCGTTCTTCGACGCCAAGGCGGACGACGCCGTCAACTATGGCGCCATCGGCGGCGTGATTGGCCATGAAATCAGCCATGGTTTCGATGACCAGGGCGCCCAATATGACGGCGACGGCAACCTGCGCGACTGGTGGACCAAGGCCGACCATAAAAACTTCGCCAAGAAAACCAAGCAACTGGTGGCGCAGTACAACAGCTTCAGCCCCATCCCTGGCCACTTCGTCAACGGCGAACTGACCCTGGGCGAGAACATCGCCGACAATTCCGGCGTGGCGATCGCGTATAAGGCGTACAAATTGTCGCTGAATGGCAAGAAAGCCCCCGTCATCGACGGTTTCACGGGCGAGCAGCGTTTCTATGCGGGTTTTGCCCAGGTCTGGCGCATGAAGATGCGTGAAGCGCAGCAACTGGTCTTGCTGAAAACGGACCCGCACTCGCCAGGCCAGTTCCGCGCCAACGGCACCATGCGCAACCAGCCCGGCTTCTATCAAGCCTTCGACGTGAAACCGGGCGACAAGATGTATCTGCCACCGAAAGACCGCGTCATCATGTGGTAAGCCATCTTTCGGCTGGATAGAAATATGTTAGCAATGCCGCCCGGTTTACGCCGGGCGGCATTTTTTTTGCTTGCTTGCCAGCCGTATACAGCGAAGTGTTGCGTGCGTTGGCAGTGATTTTCCTTGCTCGTTGACAACGAAGATTGAAGCGCCTATATCTGGATGAAAACAAGAATAAACCTGTGTAGCGCCCCATATGTCATCAAAAAGGAAACATTGTGAGAGACATATTTCGTACCAGCCAAGCCCGTTTTATCACCCTGTTCAGTCTTGTTTTTGTGGTGTTGCTGGTCATGACCTTGGCTGTCATCCATTTTTTCGTCACGCCGGATTTGAAACGCACCGAGGGCATGGTGGTCGGTTTTGACGTCAGCAAAATTTCCACCAGGATTACCGAGCAGTTGCGACAGGTGGAGGCGCAGCAGCGCAGCATCACCCAGACGGTGGCGCTGATGGACAGCGCGGCGATCGATGTCCTGCTGCCGGGGCTGGTCGACCAGTATTCCGATCCGAATGTGTTTGGCGGCGGCATCTGGCCGCTGCCGAAAAAGCGCGATCCCGAGCGCGACAAGTTCAGCACCTTTTTCGCCCGCGACGCCTCCAACAAGCTGGTCGTCAACACCCACTGGAACTCGCCGGAGTCGCTGAAGTACTTCGAGCAGAGCTGGTATCTGGGCGGGCTCAAGTCTGCCAAGGGGCATTGCGACTGGGCCAAGGCCTACAAGGACGACGCCAGTGCGCAGCCGCGCACCAACTGCGCCATGCCGATCTACAAGGACAACGAGTTGTACGGCGTTTCCACCATCGATGTCACGCTGGGCTTTTTCAACCGCCTGGTGGCCGACATGGAGAAAGCGATCCACGGCCAGATCCTGATCGTCGAACGCGACGGCAAGATCATCAGCAACAGTACGTATATCAAGGACGAGATCGTACTCAAGAAAGTCGAGGATCTGGCATCCAGTTCGCCGATGGTGGCGGAAATCGGCCGCCTGCTGCCCAAGCTGGACGCGCAGGGCGTGGCCGAATCGGAGTATCGCAGCGACGGCACGCCCCACACGCTGTTCCTGAAGGCGATACCGGGCAGTCCGTGGGTGCTGGCGACCGGTTTGCCGACCAGCCAGCTGACCGAGCAAAGCGACCGCATCTTGAGCAAGCTGGGCATGGTGCAGATCCCCATCGCCCTGCTGCTGCTGGCCATGTTCATCGGCAGCATCCGCCTGTTCATGGGACGCTTGGGCGTACTCAAGAGCAATATCGATGCGCTGTCGGCCGGCGACGCCGACCTGACGCGGCGCCTGCCGGGCGGCGGTGGCAGCGAGTTCAACGATGTGGCCGGCAGCTTCAACGCCTTCATCGAACGGCTGCAGCAGATGATGCGCGAAATCGGCACCAGCACGGCGTCGATCGCGCTGGCCTCGCGTGAAATCGCCAGCGGCAACCAGGATCTGTCGGCCCGTACCGAAAGCCAGGCCAGCGCGCTCGAGCAGACCGCCGCGTCGATGGAGGAGTTGACCGGCACCGTCAGGCAGAACGTCAACAGCGGCCAGGAGGCCAACCGGCTGGCGCTGGACGCCTCGAAGGTGGCGGCGCGGGGCGGTGCGGTGGTGACGCAGGTGGTCGAAACGATGGGCGCGATCGAACACTCGTCGAAGAAAATCGCCGACATTATCAGCGTCATCGACGGGATCGCGTTCCAGACCAACATCCTGGCGTTGAACGCGGCCGTCGAGGCGGCCCGGGCCGGCGAGCAGGGCCGCGGCTTTGCCGTGGTGGCGTCCGAGGTACGCAACCTGGCGCACCGCTCGGCCACGGCGGCCAAGGAAATCGGCGCGCTGATCGTTGAATCGGTGCACAACGTCAACGCCGGTACCAAGCTGGTCGACCAAGCTGGCGCCACCATGCACGAGATCGTCGCCGGCACCGACAAGGTTGCCAACATCATCGGCGAGATTCTGCTGGCCAGCCAGGAGCAGGAAACGGGCATCGGCCAGGTCAACCAGGCCATCGTCCAGCTCGACGACAACACCCAGCAAAATGCCGCGCTGGTGGAGCAGGCGGCAGCGGCAGCCCATTCGATGCAGGAGCAGACCGGCAAGCTCGAACAGATCATCGGCGCATTCAAGCTGTAGCGCGCGCGAACGGACATGAAAAAGCCGCCCGGTTCAGTTGAACCGGGCGGCTTTTTTACATCCGAAGCACCCCCTGGGGCCGCTTCAACGCGCCGCCTGAAGCGGCATCGCGCTTATTTCTTGGCTTCTTCCGCTGGTGCGCCAGCGCCGTCAGCGGCTGCGGCCGGTGCCGGCACTTCCGGTTCCTTGAACTTGCCGCCCGAAGCGTTGGCCATGTAGACCACGGCGCGCGCCACTTCCACATCGTCGAGGTCGGGATTGCCGCCCTTGGCCGGCATCGCGCGCAAGCCTTCGATGGCGTGCTTCAGGACCGTATCGTAACCCTGGGCCAGTCGGGCCGACCAGCTGCCCGCGTCGCCAAATTTCGGTGCACCGGCCACGCCGGCGCCATGGCATGCCACGCAGGTGGCCGTGTAGACGGCTTCGCCGCCTTGCAGCACCTTCGGACCGCTGGCATCCTTGAAGGTAAAGCCGGCGTTGGCCACGGGGCTCAGGCGCTCGGCAATGGCTTCCGGCGACTGGCTGTCCGTCCCGGCACCCGTCAGTTTTTGCGCCGTGACGAACTGTACCAGCAGGATGATGCCGATGACGGTGACGAGGAAGAAGCCAGCTACGGCGGCAAGCAATTGCTTAGGCGTTTTGATCGCTGATTGTTGTTCGTTATGTGCGTCGCTCATGATGTCCTTAGTCCAGATTTGAAACTGATGGCCGTGTAAGGTAGCATTTTTACATGCTTGGATGTAAACCTTTGTGAAACCCACAATTATAGGCACAAAAATTGAGCAGCGACATGCAATTGCCAGCGATACGACAGTTTCCGTAGACGTAGGTAAAGAAAAACGGTATCCTTCGCATCACTTCAGAAATTCCCCCTACGCGGCTGTAGCTCAGTGGATAGAGTATTGGCCTCCGAAGCCAAGGGTCGTGGGTTCGATCCCCGCCAGCCGCACCAAGATGTCCCCGTCGTTCCCTCCATTTTTCCCCCTCTGTTCGCAGTTGATGAGGCCCCCTGTGTCTGTTCGCCTTGCCGTTCTGGTGTCGTGTCGTGCTTGTTCCTGCACAAATTGTTATACTATTTTGGTTGCGTTTATTGCGTTTGGCTCGTAAGCTGGAACGGGAAGCAGGGAGGAATACCATGTCGAATGTGATTGATCGTCTGGAAAATAAGGAAGACCTGGAACTGGCGAAAGCGGCGCAGCGCTGCCTGGTCAGTGCGCTCGATCATTCGCGTGCCGTGCAGATTGCCGTTCTGGAAGAGGGCGCGCAGGACCTGGGCGACGCCCCTTTGCTGCGCTTGCCGCCGAATGTATTGCGCCTATTTGCGGATGTGCTGGGCACCTTGGCGCAAGGGAAGGCCGTGACGGTCATGCCCAAAGAGCTTGATGTGACGACCCAGGAAGCGGCCATGTATCTGAATATGTCACGGCCGTATCTGGTGCGCTTGCTTGAAGCAGGGAAAATTCCCCATCATAAGGTGGGTACGCACCGCCGGCTGCGCTTTGAGGATGTGGTGCAATACAAGGATGAGCGCAAGCGCCGCTCGCAACAGGCCTTGCAAGCCTTGGCAGATCAGGCGCAGGAGCTTGAACTGGGGTATTGATGGCCGGATACTACCGTTACACTGCCGTCCTCGATGCCTGTGTGTTATATCCGGCACCCTTGCGCGATCTATTGTTGAGTTTGGCGGCGGACGGTATCTTCAGCGCACGCTGGACTGCGCAGATACAGGAGGAGTGGCAACGCAACTTGCTGCTCAAGCGGCCTGATCTCGACCCTTCGGCGTTGGCGCGCACCAGCGCGCTGATGGCCGAGGCAGTGGAGGATGGCGTGATCGAAGCGTACGAATACCTGATCGATACCTTGATCTTGCCCGACCTGGACGACCGGCACGTGTTGGCGGCTGCGATCGTGGGGCATGCAGACGCCATCGTCACATTCAATCTCAAAGACTTCCCGGACGCGATCATGCGCGGGCACAACATTGAAGTCTTGCACCCCGATGATTTTCTGGTGGCGCAGTATGAGCTCGCTCCGATACGCATGCTCAGTGTCGTCAAGGAAAACCGGGGGCGATTGCGCAAACCGCCCAGATCCGCCGCCGAATTGATTGCCACTTACGAAGCGCAAGGCTTGCCGCAATTGGGCAAGTTGCTGCGTTCAGCGATTGTCTTGCTCTAGCCCCGCTCCACCGCTCCGCCACTTGAGCTGCTTTTTTTGGCGCCGCCCTGCCTGAAACGTCCCTGACGCCCCTGCCGTTGTCTGTTGACGAGCTCCAAAGTCCTCCAGCCACCGATATCAAAATTGATATCGAAACAGTGGAAAAATTGATTGGAGAGATTATCGCCCAGCCCCTAAGATAAACGCCGAGCATGCGCACGACATGCAAGCGATACAACAATATCAATACAATATCTGGAGATTCATGATGCGCCACGCCACCGGTCCGCTCGCGGCCACTTCCCTTCGTCCATTCACCTTGAAGGCTGCCGTTGCGGCATTGGCCGGTATCGGCCTGCTGAGCACGGCTTCGGTCTGGGCGCAGGAGGCGGTGGCGGCCGATGCCAGCGCCGAGCCTGCGGCGGAAGTGTCGGTCGTGACCGTCAGCGGCGTGCGCCGCTCGGCGCAAAATTCCCAGCAGATCAAGATGCGCTCGGACCAGGTCATCGATTCCATCGTGGCTGACGACATCGGCAAATTCCCTGACAATAACGTGGCCGAGACCCTGGCGCGCATTTCCGGCATCCAGATCCGCCGCGATTCGGGTGAAGCGAGCGCCGTCATGATCCGTGGCTTGCGTGATGTCACGACCCTGCTCAACGGCCGCGAACTGTTCACCACCACGGGCCGCTACGTCAACCTGGCCGACATTCCCGCCACCATGCTGCAGCGCGTGGATGTGTACAAATCGCAGGGCGCCGACCAGGTCGAAGGCGGCGTGGCCGGCATCATCGACGTGCGCACGAATCGCCCGTTCGATTTCAAGGAGTTTACCGCCAGCGTCAACACACGTGCCGTCTACAGCGACAAGTCGAAAGCCACCGACCCGAACATCAGTGGCATGCTGTCGAATCGCTGGAAGACGGGCATCGGCGAAGTGGGCGCGCTGCTGGGCTTGTCACAGCAGCAGCACCGTTACCATGAAGAACGCGCGTTCAATACGGCGCCCGTGGATAAAAGTTTCCTGTCGCCCGGTTTGACTGGGCCGGACCAGGTGGGCTTGTTGCCGATCAAGGGCGACCGCCGCCGTAGCACCGCCAATGCCGTGCTGCAATGGCGCCCGAACGCCGACGTTGAACTGTACGCCGAAGGCATGGCCACACGCTTCCTGCTCGACGCCGAGTCCGATTACTTCGTCGGCTTGCCATGGTGGGGCACGCCCGTGTCGGCGACCAAGATTCCCGGCAGCAACCAGCTGCAAACGCTGACCTCCAAAAACGTCAACACCATCATGTCGACGCAGGCGAACAAGAACCAGACGAAGACGCATCAATTTGCCGTGGGCGGCTTGTGGGATATCAACCCGGAATGGCGTTTCACGTCGGAAGTGGCCAGCACCCAAAGCACCTTTACCTGGCGCAACCCGATTCTCGATGCGATTACCGTCGTGCCGAATGCCAGCATCAATACCAACCGGAACGGCACCTTGCACGTCGACTACACGGGCATCGATCTGCAAGACCCGTCGAACTACTATCTGAAGGGCTTTTTCGACCGCTACGGCGAAGACAAGGGCAGCTCGAACGATGTGCGCGCCGACCTGGCGTACACGCCCAGTGCCGGCGGCTTCTTCAAGGAAATCAGCGTCGGCGTGCGCGGCGTCAAGCGCGAAGCCGAATCGATCAAGAGCTATGAAGGCAATGCGGAAGCACCGGACGTGTCCGGCGCCGCGTTTCCGTTCAATCGCCAGAGCGTGACGTCGATTCCCGGCCTCAATTGCCTGTCGGAACCGATGTCCAGCGGCGGTCCCGACTATGGCTTGAAGCAGTGGTACACACCGTGCGCCAGCTTCCTGCTTAATAACACGGGCACCATCCGCCAAGCCGTCACGGGCAGCAGCGCGGCGCGCGCCATGGACCCGGGCTCGTTCTTCAAGGATACGGAAAAGACGTATTCCATCTACACCAAGGCGAAGATCGCTTTTAAACTGGGTGCCTACCCCGTCGACGGCACCGTGGGCGTGCGCGTCGTGCGCACCGAGCAAAGCCTGCAAGGCAACAGTTCGCAAGATGGCGTCTACACGCCCGTCATCAGCGATACGGCCAGCACCGACGTGCTGCCCAGCGTGGCCCTGAAAATCAAGCTGCGCGCCGACCTGGTTGGCCGCTTCGCCGCGGGCCGCACCATCAGCCGTCCGGGCTTTGCACAGCTGAACCCGGGCGTGGCCCTGGTCAATTCGACGGAAACGGTGAAGGCGACGGGCGCGGGTGGCAATCCGAATTTGAAACCGGTGACGGGCGACAATGTCGATGCGGCACTGGAATGGTATTTCGCGCCAGCCGGTTCCGTGACGGCCACCGTGTTCCACCACAAGTTCGACGGCTATATCCAGCAACGCATTGCCAGCGAAACCATCGCCGGCAAGACCTACGACGTGGACCGCCCGTACAACACGGCCGCCGGCAAGCTGCAGGGCCTGGAAATCGGCTACCAGCAGTTTTATGACGGCTTGCCGGGCCTGTTGAGCGGCCTGGGCTTGCAGGCGAACGGCACCTACATGAGCGGCAGCACCGACGACGAGACGGGCAGCCATGCCATCACGGGCGTGTCGCGCTATGCCTACAACCTGGTGTTGCTGTACGAAAAAGATGCGTGGTCGGCCCGCCTGGCCTACAACTGGCGCTCGAAATTCATCGACAGTTACAACCAGGGCGGCCCCGGCCTGGATTTGAAAGTGGCGGCCACAGCTCAGCTCGACGGATCGCTGTCATACAAGATCAACGAGCAGTTCACCGTGACCCTCGATGGCAATAACTTGCTCGACACCAAATTCAAGGATTACTGGAACGAGGCAGGCGTGTATCCGCGCGATACGCGCCGTTATGACAGGACAGTCGGCCTGTCTTTACGCTGGAAAATGTAAAACGTCCATGGCTGCGTTGCATTGCCTCGCCGTACTCCTCGTACTGTCTTCGGCAACGCGCCTTGCCCTGAACGTTTTACATGAGTGAAAAAAGCAGTATCCAAGGGCGTTGCCATGGTTTCGGCCTGCAGCGCCCCTGGCGTTGCAGTTGGGCAGTCAGACACGATTCATCATCAAAAGAATGGACGGAAAGCATGGAGACGCAAAAATTATCCACCGTTGAAAAGGTCGGCTTCGGCGCGGGCGACATGGCGCTCAATGTCGTCATCTCGTCGATGATGCTGATCATCACCTTTTTCTATACCGATATCTATGGCTTGAAAACCACGGACCTGGCCCTGCTGTTCGTGGCCGTGAAAGTCATCGGCGCCATCGCCGACCTCGTCATGGGCCAGATCACCGACCGCTACAGCTTTGCCTCTGGCCGCTACCGCCCGTATCTGCTGTGGCTGGCCGTGCCGTTCGGCGTCAGCGTGTTTTTTGTGTTCACCACGCCGGAATGGGGCTATGACGCCAAATTGATCTGGGCGTATTCGACGTATATCCTGATGACGATCATGACGGCCGGCGTGGGCATCCCCTACATCTCGCTGATCAGCGGCCTGACCAGCGATCCGCACGAGCGCCTGTCGGCCAATGGCTACCGCCTGTTCTTTGCCAAGATCGGCGCCTTCATGGTGACCATCGTCGTGCCGATCCTGTCGCAGCGCTGGGGCGGCGGCAACCCGGCCGTCGGCTACCAGGCGGCCATGGCCGTGATGGCGGTGATGGGCGTGGCCCTGTTCCTGTTCTGCTATTTCACCACCACCGAGCGCGTCGTGCACGTGGTGGAAAAACAATCGTTGCTGGAACAATTGAAGGTGCTGCTGCAGAACGACCAGTGGCTGGTGCTGTGCGGCGTGTGCGTCACGGGCACGGTCGGCTACGTGGTGCGCGGCTCCGTCGCCATTTATTATGCGAAATACTATCTGGGCGGCAGCACGGAAACCGTGGCCGCCTTCCTGACCACGGGCGTGGTGGCGGCCATCCTGGCGATGATCGCCTCGACCTGGATCACCAAGTTTTACTGCAAGGTCAAGCTGTTCCGCTACTCGCAAATCGGCGTCGCGCTGATCAGCCTGGCGATCTACTTTTTTGTGAAGCCGAGCGACACCGTGCTGGCTTTCGCCCTGTATTTCCTGCTGTCCTTTGTGGTGGACTTGCACGCGCCCGTGTTCTGGTCGGCGATTGCCGAAACCATCGATTATGGTCAAGTCAAGACGGGCAAGCGCGTCTCCGGTTTCGCCTTTGGCGGCATCTCGGTGTGCCAGAAGGCGGGCATGGCCGTGGCGGGCTTTTTGGTCGGCATGCTGCTGTCCTATTTCGACTACCAGCCCAACCATGAGCAAACGCAATTCGCCCTGAACGGCATCGCCCTGATGCTGTCGATCATCCCCGGCTTTTTTCACTTGCTGATGGGCTTGCTGATGTTCAAGTACCGCATCAGCGATGACTATTACCGTGGCGTCAAGGTAGAGATGCACAAGCGCGGTTTTGTCGCCGCGTAAGAATAACTGAGTGGAGTAAACAACATGGCAGACATCTTGAAACCGCTGATCGAACAGCGCGCCGACCCGCATATCTACCGTCACAGCGACGGTTACTATTACTTTACGGCCTCCGTGCCCCGGTACGACCGCATCGAACTGCGCCGCGCCGACAGCATTGCCGGCCTGGCCGGCGCGCCAACGCTCGACGTGTGGCACAAGCCGGAAACGGGGCCATACAGCGAGCTGGTCTGGGCACCCGAGCTGCATTTCAATCAGGGCGCCTGGTATGTGTATTTCGCCGCCGCACCCAGCCGCGAAATCAAAGATAAACTGTTCCAGCACCGCATGTATGCGATCCGCAATACCAACGCCAACCCAATGGAAGGCGAGTGGGAATTCATGGGGCAGATCGATACGGGCATCGACACCTTCTGCCTGGACGCCACCACTTTTACGCACGACGGCGTGCTGTACTACCTGTGGGCGCAGAAAGATGTGGCCATCGAGGGCAATTCCAACCTGTACATCGCGCCGATGGCCACGCCGTGGCAACTGGCCGGCCCGCCCGTGATGCTGAGCAAACCGGAATTCGACTGGGAAATCCGCGGCTTCTGGGTCAACGAAGGACCGTCCGTGCTGAAGCGCAACGGCAAGATTTTCATCAGCTACTCGGCCAGCGCCACCGATGAAAACTATGCCATGGGCTTGCTGTGGGCCAACGAGTCCGCCGACTTGCTCGATCCGGCGGCGTGGACGAAGTCGCCCGAGCCCGTGTTTTCCACCTGCTACGAGCACGGCATTTACGGCCCAGGCCACAACAGCTTCACCACGGCCGACGATGGCGACGGCGTGTTGCTGGTGTACCATGCCCGCACCTACACGGAAATTGTCGGCGACCCGCTGTGGAACCCGGACCGCCACACGTTCGTCAAACCGCTGCGCTGGGATGCACAGGGCATGCCCGTGTTTGGCCGTTCATCGACCCTGTAAAACCTGGACCCGACGCCATGACCCCAGTTGATACTGCTTCAGTGACGCCAGCGCCGTTCGGCATCCTGCCCGACGGCCAGCCCGTGACGGTGTTTACCCTGACGAACCGCCAGGGCATGCAAGTGAAGGTGCTCGACTTTGGCGCCATCATCAGCGCAATCCAGGTGCCGGACCGCGATGGCACGTTTGCCGACGTGGTGCTCGGTTTCGAGCGTCTCGAACCCTACCTGGCCAACAGCGCGTTCCTGGGCGCCGTCATCGGCCGCTACGGCAACCGCATCGCCGAGGGACGATTCAGTCTGGACGGCAAGGATTACCAGCTGGCCGTGAATAACCCGCCGAATCACTTGCATGGTGGAACGCAGGGCTTTCATCAAGTGATGTGGCAGGCCGAGCCGTTCACGAAGGATGGCGCGGTCGGCATCACGTTGACGCGCAGCAGCCCGCACGGCGAAGATGGCTACCCTGGCAAGCTCGACGTGACGCTGACCTATGAACTGGACGACGACAACGCGCTGCACCTGCGCTACCACGCCGTGACGGACCAGGCCACACCGATCAACCTGACCAACCACAGCTATTTCAACCTGGCGGGGCAGGGCACCATCCTCGGCCACGAGGTGATGATCAACGCGGACCGCTACCTGCCCGTCGATGCGGGGGCTATCCCCACAGGCGAATTGGCGGACGTGGCGGGCACGCCGTTCGACTTGCGCCGGAGTACCGTCATCGGCGACAACATAGACTTGCCGCATGAGCAGATCCGCATCGGGCGCGGTTACGACCATAACTTTGTGCTCAATCAACAGCCAGGCCAGGCGCTGACGCTCGCCGCCAGCGTGCGCGAGCCGCAATCGGGCCGGGTGATGCAGGTGTACACGCAGGAGCCCGGTGTCCAGTTTTATTCGGGCAATTTCCTCGACGGCAGCCAGCACGGCAAGCTGCGCGCCCACAGTTACCGTGGCGCGCTGTGCCTGGAAACCCAGCATTTCCCGGATGCGCCGAACCAGTCCCACTTCCCGAACACCATCTTGCGGCCGGGCCAGGTGTATCAGACGCACACGGTGTACCGCTTTTCTGCCGAGTAGGCACCCCGGCCAAAACAGCCCACGCCCTGCCGCCACGCGCCCGCAGGGCGTTTTCATTGGCGCATGCTGATACCGTTTTCGATATCGGAACGCATTAAAAATTGATTGGAAAGGCATGGCAGGATTCTTTAGTATTCCAACATCGCTGCCCGGGCCGACGACCTTAGATCCGGCATGGCACAACCAGGAGAATGGCATGTCTGAGACAAAAAAGAAGGTAGCCCTGCGCTCGGCCGAGTGGTTCGGCTCGCAGGACAAGAACGGCTTCATGTACCGCAGCTGGATGAAAAACCAGGGCATACCTGACCACGAATTTCATGGTAAACCCATCATCGGCATCTGCAATACCTGGTCCGAACTGACCCCGTGCAACGCGCATTTCCGCCAGCTGGCCGAACACGTCAAGCGCGGCATTCTGGAGGCGGGCGGTTTCCCCGTGGAATTCCCTGTCTTCTCGAACGGCGAATCGAATCTGCGCCCGACAGCCATGCTGACGCGCAACCTGGCCTCGATGGACGTGGAAGAATCGATCCGCGGCAACCCGATGGACGCCGTCGTGCTGCTGGTCGGCTGCGACAAGACCACGCCGGCGTTGCTGATGGGTGCTGCCAGTGTCGACATTCCCACCATCGTCGTCAGCGGTGGCCCCATGCTGAACGGCAAACTCAACGGCAAGGACATCGGTTCCGGCACGGCCGTGTGGCAGTTGCACGAACAGATGAAGGCGGGGTCGATCACCTTGCACCAGTTCATGTCGGCCGAATCGGGCATGTCGCGCTCGGCAGGCACCTGCAACACCATGGGCACGGCCTCGACCATGGCCAGCATGGCCGAAGCGCTGGGCACCTCGTTGCCGCATAACGCGGCCATTCCCGCCGTCGATTCGCGCCGCTACGTGCTGGCGCACATGTCGGGCATCCGCATCGTTGAAATGGTGCACGAAGACCTGCGCCTGTCGAAAGTGCTGACGCGCGAGGCGTTTGAAAACGCCATCAAGGTCAACGCCGCCATCGGCGGCTCGACCAATGCCGTGATCCATTTGAAAGCGATTGCCGGGCGCATCGGCGTGCCCCTGGAGCTGGAAGACTGGACCAAGGTCGGCCGTGGCACGCCGACCATCGTCGACCTGCTGCCGTCGGGCCGCTTCCTGATGGAAGAGTTCTACTACGCGGGCGGCTTGCCGGCCGTGATACGCCGCCTGGGCGAGGGCGATTTGCTGCCGCACAAGAATGCGCTGACCGTCAATGGCAAGTCGATCTGGGACAACTGCGTCGAAGCGCCGATCTACAACGATGAAGTGGTGCGCACCCTGGACAACCCGCTGCTGGCCGATGGCGGCATTTGCGTGTTGCGCGGCAACCTGGCGCCACGCGGCGCCGTGCTGAAACCGTCGGCCGCCTCGCCGCATCTGATGCAGCACCGGGGCAAGGCTGTCGTCTTCGAAGACTTTGAACATTACAAATCACGCATCCTTGATCCGGACCTCGATGTCGACGCGAACTCCGTGCTGGTCATGAAGAATTGCGGCCCGAAAGGCTATCCGGGCATGGCCGAAGTGGGCAACATGGGCTTGCCGCCGAAACTGCTGGCGCAAGGCATCACCGACATGGTGCGCATCTCGGATGCGCGCATGAGCGGCACGGCCTACGGCACCGTCGTGCTGCACGTGGCGCCGGAAGCCATGGCGGGCGGCCCGCTGGGCATCGTCAGGGATGGCGACATGATCGCCCTTGATTGCCACGCCGGCAGCCTGAACATCGACATCAGCGACGCGGAAATCGCCGAGCGCCTGGCGGCCCGCGAACTGGGCAGCGCGCCCGGACCAAAGAGCGGCTACCAGCAGCTGTACATCGAACACGTGTTGCAGGCCGACGAAGGCTGCGATTTCGACTTCCTGGTCGGCAATCGCGGTTCCGCCGTGCCGCGCCACTCACATTAAGCGGAGACAATTATGCTGTTGCTGCAATTTACGAATGAACATGGCGGCCGCCTCGTCGGCCTGCTGCAAGACGACGTCATCCGCGTCATCGAAGGCTACAACACGACGTATGCGCTGGCGCAAGACGCTATCCGCAAAAAGGTCAACCTGGCGGAGCTGGTCAACGCCACCGTCGGCAACACCACGCATGTCTATGCGGACGTGGCCGCTGCCGGACGCGTGTTGCCGCCGCTCGACCACGCCGACGAAGCGCACTGCTACGTGACGGGCACGGGCTTGACCCATCTGGGCAGTGCCGGTGCGCGCGACGCCATGCACAAGAAGATTGGCGGCGATGCCGATTCCCTGAGCGACTCGATGAAAATGTTCCGCCTGGGTGTGGAAGGCGGCAAGCCGGCCGACGGCACGGCCGGTGCCCAGCCCGAGTGGTTCTATAAAGGCGACGGCTCCATCGTGCGCGCCAGCGGCCAGCCGCTGCGCATGCCGGACTTTGCCCTCGATGGCGGCGAAGAGCCGGAAATCGCCGGCCTGTACGTGATCGGCGACGATGGCCAGCCGTACCGGGTCGGCTACGCCATCGGCAATGAATTCTCGGACCACGTCACGGAACGCCAGAACTATCTGTACCTGGCCCATTCGAAGTTGCGCATGTGCAGCGTGGGTCCGGCCTTGCTGGTGGGCGAATTGCCCGCGCACATCGCCGGCACCTCGCGCGTGCTGGATGCGGCCGGCAATGTGCGCTGGGAAAAGGCCTTTGTCAGCGGCGAAGACAATATGTCGCACACGATTGCCAACCTGGAACACCATCACTTCAAGTATCCGCTGTTCAAGCGCCCTGGCGACGTGCACGTGCACTTCTTTGGCACGGCGACCCTGAGCTTTGCCGATGGCGTGAGCGTGGCGCCGGGCGAAACCTTTGAAATCGAAGCGCCGGCCTTTGGCCCTGCCTTGCGCAACCGCCTCGACGTCTTCCCAACCGCATTTGCGAAAGTGAGTACATTATGAGTTTCAATATCACCGGTGATGCATTGATCGGCGGCGTTGCCGTCAAGGGCAATGGCGGCTCTTTCGAAGCGTGGGACCCGGCCGCGCGCGCGCATATCGCGCCTGCCTTTCACATGGTGGACGCCGCGCAAATCGACGACGCTTGCCGCCTGGCGCAAGCCGCGTTCGATCCCTTCCGCGCCACCAGCGACGCCGAGCGCGCCGATTTTCTCGACACCATCGCCGCGCAAATCGGCGAATTGGGCGACGACTTGATCGTGCGCGCCATGACGGAAAGCGGCTTGCCGCGCGCGCGCCTGGAAGGTGAACGTGGCCGCACGGTGGGTCAGCTGAAACTGTTCGCCGGCTTGCTGCGCGAAGGCTCGTGGACCGATGCGCGCATCGATTCAGCTTTGCCCGAGCGCACGCCGCCGCGTCCTGACTTGCGCTTGCGCATGATCGGCCTGGGCCCCGTCGCCGTGTTTGCGGCCAGTAACTTCCCGCTGGCCTTCTCCGTGGCCGGCGGCGATACGGCCTCGGCTCTGGCCGCCGGCTGCCCTGTCGTGCTGAAAGCCCACTCGGCCCACCCTGGCACCTCCGAGCTGGTGGCGCGCGCCATCGTCAAAGCCATCGAGATTTGCCAGCTGCCGGCAGGCGTGTTCGCCTTGCTGACAGGCACGGGCAATGGCATCGGCCAAACCCTGGTCGCCCATCCAGCCATCCAGGCGGTGGGCTTCACGGGATCGCGTTCGGGCGGCATCGCCCTGATGAAGGTGGCGGCGGAACGTGCGCAACCGATACCCGTATATGCGGAAATGAGCAGCATCAACCCCGTGTTCGTGCTGCCGCAGGCGCTGGCCGCCCGTGGCGCGGCGATCGCCAGCGGTTTTGCCGCCTCGCTGACGATGGGCGTGGGCCAGTTCTGCACCAATCCCGGCCTCGTGCTGGGCCTGGAAGGGGCCGACTTTACGGCCTTTGCCGCCGCCGCCGCCGACGCGCTGGTGCCGGCACCGGCCGCCACCATGTTGACGGCCGGCATCGCCAGCAGCTATGCCAAGGGCGTGGCCGCGCTGGCGCAGCATGCCGACGTGACACCGCTGGTGCAAAACGCTGGCGAGGAAGGCAAGGGCGCCGCCGCCCTGTTCGTCACCTCGGGCGCGGCATTTTTAGCCAGGCACGATCTGCGCGACGAAGTCTTCGGTCCCGCCTCGCTGCTGGTGGCCTGCCGCGACATGGATCAATTGCTGGCGATCACGGAAAGCCTGGAAGGCCAGCTGACGGCCACCCTGCAGATGGATGCCGGCGACCTGATTGATGCGCGCCGTTTGCTGCCCGTGCTGGAACGCCGCGTGGGCCGTATCCTGGCCAACGGTTTCCCGACCGGCGTGGAAGTGTCGACGGCCATGGTGCACGGCGGCCCGTTCCCGGCCACGTCGGACGGCCGCAGCACCTCGGTTGGCACAGCGGCCATCAACCGCTTCCTGCGCCCCGTGTCCTACCAGAACCTGGCGCAGGACTTGCTGCCGGAGTCGCTGCGCGATGATAATCCGCTCAGTATCTGGCGCCGTCACGATGGCGTGCTGGGCAAACTTTAATCATCAAAAATAAAAATACACAGGCGGAGACAAGATGAAGCAATTGGCGAAATATGGCAGCTTGCAGGGCAAGCGCGTGTTCATCACGGGTGGCGGCAGCGGCATCGGCGAATCTTTGGTGGCGGAGTTTGCGGCCCAGGGCGCGCTGGTGGCGTTTGTCGACATTGCCGTGGAAGCGAGCGAGGCCTTGTGCCGCCGCCTGGCCGAAGCGGGCCTGACGGCGCCCTTGTTCCGTCATTGCGACATCACGGATATTGCATCGCTGCAAGCCGTCATGGCGGAACTGGCGGAGAAGCTGGGCGACTTCGATATCCTCATCAACAATGCGGCCAACGACCAGCGCCATCAGGCGCAGGACGTCACCCTGGAATACTGGAACGAGCGTATTGCGATCAATCAACGTCCCATGTTCTTTACCTGCCAGGCCGTCTTCGAGGGCATGAAGCGCAGGGGCGGCGGTTCCATCATCAACGTCAGCTCGATTTCCTGGCACATGAAGTCGGGCGGCTACCCCGTGTATGCCACCACCAAGGCGGCCGTCGTGGGCCTCACGCGGGGCCTGGCGCGCGATTATGGCGCCCACAATATCCGCGTCAACACCGTCACGCCCGGCTGGGTCATGACGCAGCGCCAGATCGAGCTGTGGGTCGACGAGGCGGCGGAAGTGGAGATCAAGAAAAGCCAGTGCTTGCCCAGCAAGCTGATGCCTCAGGACATCGCCGCCATGGTGCTGTTCCTCGCCTCCGATGACGGAGCGATGTGCTCCAGTCAAGAGTTCATCGTCGACGCCGGCTGGGTTTGACAAAACGTCCAGGGCGTTGTTGCAGGGGCGGAAGTCATCGTACTGATGTACTAGCGTACTGTCTTCGCCCCTGCGCCTAGCCCTGGGCGTTTTGTCTGGCGCGGGTTTGCCCGCAGCTACCTTCCCCTTTTGAAACACCCCTCATGCCGCCCCAACCCTGCGGCAGGAGAGGCATCGCCATTCCAGATTGTGCCGGGGGTTGACCCCGGCCCTTGCTTTTCACTAAAAAACAGGAGACAGCATGAAATTCATCAACACCCGCATCGTGGCCCTCAGCCTGGCCATGGCCGCCGGCAGCGCCTTTGCCGCGCCCGTCAGTGTCACCATCGACGCGGCCAAGCCCGGTCCCGTGATCAACAAGAACGTCTACGGCCAGTTCGCCGAGCACCTGGGCACGGGCATCTACGAAGGCATGTGGGTGGGGCCGGACTCGCCGATCCCGAACACCAAAGGCTGGCGCAATGACGTGCTGGGCGCGCTGAAACAGTTGCACGTGCCCCTGGTGCGCTGGCCGGGCGGCTGCTTTGCCGATGAATACCACTGGAAGGATGGCATCGGCGCACGCGAGAAGCGCCCGACCAAGGTCAACACCAACTGGGGCGGTGTGGAAGAGTCGAACGCCGTCGGCACGCATGAATTCTTCGACCTGGCCGAGCTCTTGGGCGCGCAAACCTATATCAACGGCAACCTGGGGTCCGGCACGCCACAGGAAATGTCCGAGTGGCTAGAATACATGACGTCGGACAGCAAATCGACCCTGGCCGAGCTGCGCCGCAAGAATGGCCGCGCCCAGCCGTACAAGGTCGATTACTTTGGCATCGGCAACGAAGCCTGGGGTTGCGGCGGCAATATGCGCCCGCAGTACTACGCCAATCTGTACAAGCACTATCACACCTTCATGAAGACGCCGGAAAGCGCGCGTCCGAAATTCATCGCCAGCGGCGGCAATGACGACGACATCAGCTGGTCCGCCACCCTGAGCCGCGAGATCAAGCCGAACATGATGGACGCCATCAGTTTCCACTACTACACGGTGCCGACCGGTATCTGGGAAAAGAAGGGCGCTGCCACCGGCTTTGGTGAAAATGAATGGATTTCCACGCTGAGCCGCACCCTGCGCATCGATAGCTTGATCAAGAACAATCTCGCCGCCATCGACAAGAACGATCCCTCGAAAAAGACGGGCTTGTACGTCGATGAATGGGGCACCTGGTACGACGTCGAGCCGGGCACCAATACGGGTTTCCTGTTCCAGCAAAACAGCTTGCGCGATGCCCTGGTCGCGGCTCTGAACTTCAATATTTTCCACCAACACGCGGACCGCGTGCGCATGACGAATATCGCGCAAATGGTCAACGTGCTGCAAGCGATGATCATCACGGACAAGGATAAATATTTCCTGACGCCCACGTATCATGCGTTTGAAATGTACGTGCCGTTCCAGGATGCCACCTCCCTGCCGGTCGCCATCGCTGGCAATGGCAAATACAGCCTGGGCAAGGTCAGCATTCCGGAAGTGAGCGCCTCGGCCGCGCGCGGCAAGGATGGCAAGGTGTACTTGTCGCTGGTCAACACGAACCCGCACAAGGCCGTCGACGTCAATGTGGCGCTGGCCGGCAAGCAAGTGGCCAGCATCACGGGCCGCGTACTGACCGCCGGCAAGATGGATGCTGTCAACAGCTTTGCGCAACCGCAAGCCGTGCAGCCGGTGGCGTTCAATGCCAAGGCGCAAGGAGGCAAGCTGACCGTGTCTATCCCGGCCAAGGCCGTGGTGGTGGTCGCCGTCGAATAAACGCCTGGCTTCCTGCTGTCTACTCTGTGCCGGTGCGGGAGCTTTCCCGCGCCGGCCAGCCGCATCGTGCTGCACGTTGTAGAGAAAGTATTCCATGAACAGAAGAGAAGCTGTGCTGGCGCTGGGTAGCGCCATGGCCCTGGCCGCCTGTGGCGGTGGTTCGTCCGATAGCGCGCCTGTCGTCTCCGTCACGCCGCCCGTGGTGCCGCCGGTCGTCCCTCCCGCTGTCGTTCCACCAGTACAAGGCGCCATCATTTTTAGCAATGTCTCCGTGCACGACCCGTCCGTGATCAAGGTGGCCGGCACCTATTATGTGTTCGGCTCGCACCTGGCGGCCGCCAAATCCACCGACTTGATGAACTGGACGAAGATGGCCGACGGCGTCAATGCCAGCAACCCCCTGTTCAACAATGTCGTCACCAGCCTGGCTGACACCTTTGCCTGGACGCAAGTGACGGGCCTGTGGGCGCCCGACGTGATCGCGCTCGACAATGGCAAGTTCGCCATGTACTACAACAGCTGCAAGGGCGATTCGCCCCGTTCCGCCATGGGCCTGGCCCTGGCGGACAAAGTGGAAGGCCCATATGTCAATCAGAAGATTTTCCTGAAATCGGGCATGTGGGGCCAGATCAGCGAGGATGGCGTGACTATCTACGATGCGCTGACGCAACCGAACGTGGTCGACCCGAACATCTTCCGCGACGCTGCCGGCAAGCTGTGGATGATCTACGGCTCGTATTCGGGCGGCATCTTCATCCTCGCCATGGACCCGGCCACGGGCTTGCCTGTCGCGGGGCAGGGCTATGGCAAGCACGTGATCGGCGGCAACCATAGCCGCATCGAGGGCGCCTACGTGCTGTACAGCCCGCAAACGCAGTATTACTACCTGTTTACGTCGTTTGGCGGCCTGGATGCCAACGGCGCCTACAATATGCGCGTGGCCCGTTCGCGCGCGCCGGACGGCCCGTACGTGGATGGCAAGGGCAACGATATGCGCCAGGTCAAGTCCAACCCCGCCTTGCCCCTGTTCGACGACGCCAGCATCGCGCCCTTTGGCCAGAAGCTGATGGGCAACCATCAATTCGCGCTGGCCGCTGGCGAGACGGGCACGCCGCTGGGATATGTGTCGCCAGGACACAATTCGGCGGTATACGATGCCGCCACGCAGCAGTATTTCCTGATCTTCCATACGCGCTTCCCGAATACGGGCGAGTTGCACGAGATCCGCGTGCACGAATTGTTCATGAATGGCGATGGCTGGCTGGTGGCGGCGCCATTCCGTTATGTGCCATTGAGTCGCAGCGCCACGTCGCTGGCGGCGCAAGTGGTGGCAGCGGACGTGGCGGGCAGCTATCAATTGGTCAATCATGGCAAGGATATTTCCACGGTGCTCAAGCTGTCGCAAACCATCAATTTGCTGGCGGACGGCACCATCACGGGCGCGCAGGTGGGGAGGTGGATACACCAGGGCAACAATCTGATCGCCATTACCCTGGTGTCCGGCGGCCTGTTCCATGGCGTGCTGTCGTGCCAGTGGAATGGCAATGCTGGCGCCTTTGTCGTCACGTTCACGGTGCAGTCCGCCGATGGCGTGTCGCTGTGGGGCGCCCGCACGGGCAACTAACAAGTCAAAGTCAAAGGAAAACAATGATGCAAACGCTCAAGCGCGGCCTGGCCGCTGTTACCGCCACCTTGCTGGCGCTGTCCTGCCATGCCGCGCAAGTGAGCGTGCACGACCCTGTGATGGCGAAGGAAGGCGACACGTATTATCTGTACAGCACGGGCCCCGGCATCACCTTTTACAGTTCGAAAAACATGCTCGACTGGCAGCCCGAAGGGCGCGTCTTTGCGGGCCAGCCCACGTGGGCCAAGACAGCCGCTCCCAGCTTTGACGACCATATCTGGGCGCCCGACGTGCAATTTCACGACGGCAAATATTACCTGTACTACTCGGTCTCCGGCTTCGGCAAGAACACGTCCGGTATCGGCGTGACCGTCAACACCACGCTGAACCCCCGCTCGCCCGACTACCGCTGGGTCGACCAGGGCATGCTGCTGCAATCGGTGCCCGAGCGCGACGAGTGGAACGCCATCGACTCGAACATCATCACCGATGCCAAGGGCACGCCGTGGATGTCGTTCGGCTCGTTCTGGAACGGCATCAAGCTGGTGAAACTCAATGCGGACTGGAAAACGATTGCGGAACCGCAAGAGTGGCACTCGCTGGCGCGCCGGGCGCCGCTGCCGCCACGCGCGGGCGAATTCAAGCCCGCGCCCGAGGAAATCGAGGCGCCGTTCATCTTCCAGCGTGGCGATGACTATTTCCTGTTCGTTTCCTGGGGCCTGTGTTGCCAGAAGGAAAAAAGCACCTATCACCTGGCCGTGGGGCGTTCGAAAAGTGTGACAGGCCCGTACCTGGACAAGGATGGCCGCGACATGGCGCAGGGCGGCGGCACCGTGGTGCTGCAGGGCGACAAGGACTGGCAAGGCCTGGGCCACAACAGTGCGTACACGTTTGACGGCAAGGATTACCTGGTGCTGCACGCGTATGAGACGGCGGACAATTACTTGCAGAAGCTCAAGATCCTGCCCATGACGTGGGACCAGGACGGCTGGCCGCAAGTCGATGCGCGCGATTTGAACCGCTATCAAAGCCGCCAATTGCCGGCCGCCAAACGCTGAGGGGCCAGGAGAGGTATGCCAGGCGATACGTAAATCGGTATCGCAAGCGAAAAAGAATTGATTGGATGGCTATGTTGCTTTCTCCTACCATGGGTTCATAAAAAACCGCCCATCCTGCATCCGGCTGTGATGGTATTCCAAAAAAAACTGGAGACAAGAATGAAATTGACACGCCGCACACTCCTCGCCAGCGCCATGTTGTTGGCACTGTCCGCTACTTCTTCCGCCTTCGCCGCCAAGCCCCTCGTCATGGGCTTTTCGCAGGTAGGCGCCGAGAGCGAATGGCGCACCGCCAATACCGTCTCCATCAAGGAGGCCGCCAAGAAAGACGGCGTCACCCTGAAATTTGCCGATGCGCAGCAAAAGCAGGAAAACCAGGTCAAGGCCCTGCGCTCGTTCATCGCGCAAAAAGTCGATGTGATCGCCTTTTCGCCGGTCGTTGAGTCCGGCTGGGATACCGTTCTGCGCGAAGCCAAGGCTGCCAAGATTCCCGTCATCCTGACGGACCGCGCCGTCAACGTGGCCGACAAATCGCTGTACGTGACCTTCATCGGTTCCGACTTCGTGGAAGAGGGCCGCCGCGCCGGCCAATGGCTGCTCGAGCACGCCAAGAAAACCCCGGATGCCACCTTGAACATCGTCGAACTGCAGGGCACCGTCGGTTCCGCGCCGGCCATCGACCGCAAGGCGGGCTTTTTGGAAGTGGTGGGCAAGAATCCGAAGATGAAGATCATCCGTTCGCAAACGGGCGACTTTACGCGCGCCAAGGGCAAGGAAGTGATGGAAGCGTTCCTGAAGGCCGAAGGCAAGAAGATCAACGTGCTCTACGCGCACAATGACGACATGGCCATTGGCGCCATCCAGGCCATCGAAGAAGCGGGCATGAAGCCGGGCAAGGACATCATCATCATCTCCATCGATGGTGTCAAAGGCGCGTTCGAGGCCATGATCGCCGGCAAGCTGAACGTGACCGTGGAATGCAGCCCGCTGCTGGGCCCGCAACTGATGTCCATCGCCCGCGATGTGGTGGCCGGCAAGCCCGTGCCAGCGCGCATCACGACGGTGGAAGGCGTGTTCCCTGCCGAGGTGGCCGCCAAGGAATTTCCGAACCGTAAGTACTAAGCTTGCCGCATGATGAAGACGCAAGCGCATCACAACGCCGCGCCGGCTCCCCTGCTGGAGTTGCGCGGCATCAGTAAAGCCTTTCCCGGCGTCAAAGCCCTCAGCGATGTTGCCCTGCGCCTGTATCCGGGCGAAGTGCACACCCTGATGGGGCAAAACGGCGCGGGAAAGTCGACCCTGATCAAGGTGCTGACGGGCGTCTACACGCCCGACAGCGGCCAGATTTTGCTCGATGGCAAACCTATCGCCCCCGCCTCCACCTCGGACGCGCAGGCGCTCGGCATCAGCACCGTGTACCAGGAAGTCAATCTGTGTCCGAACCTGTCGGTGGCGGAAAATATTTTTATCGGCCGCTATCCGCGCCGCTTTGGTGCGCGTTTTGGTCCCATCGACTGGCGCTCCATGCAGCAGCAGGCACGTGCCTTGCTGCAGCAATTGCAGATCGATATCGATGTCACGGCGCAACTGTCCAGCTTTCCGCTGGCCATCCAGCAAATGGTGGCCATCTCGCGCGCGCTGAACATTTCGGCCCGCGTGCTGATCCTCGACGAACCCACGTCCAGCCTGGATGAGGCGGAAGTCAATCTGCTGTTTTCCGTGCTGCGCCGTTTGCGGGGGCAGGGCATGGCGATTCTGTTCGTCACCCATTTTCTCGACCAGACCTACGCCATCTCCGACCGTATCACCGTCATGCGCAATGGCGAGCGCGAGGGGGAATATGCGTGCAGCGAGCTGTCGCGCCTGGCGCTGGTGAATAAAATGATCGGTGTGGCGGCCGACACGCAGGAACAGGCGCTGGATCTGGCGCAAGAGGCGGATGCGGCCAGCTTTGGTCCCACCGTGCTCGAAGCGCAGGGCCTGGGCCGCAAGGGCGCCTTGCTGCCCATGGATTTCCACATCCGCCAGGGCGAATTGCTGGGCCTGGCCGGCTTGCTGGGGTCGGGCCGCACGGAACTGGCGCGCTTGCTGTTTGGCGCCGACAAGGCCGATTCCGGCAGCATCACCATGCAGGGCCAGCCGCGCCACTTCAACGTGCCGCGCGACGCGATTGCGCGCGATATCGGCTTTTGCTCGGAAGACCGCACGCACGAGGGCGCGATTTTGTCGCTGTCCGTGCGCGAAAACATCATCCTGGCCTTGCAGGCCCGCACGGGTTTGCTGCGCGCCATTCCGTTCAAGCGTCAGCAGGCGCTGGCCGACGAGTATGTGAAGGCGCTCGGTATCAAGACGGCCAGTATCGAAACGCCGATTGGCAGCCTGTCGGGTGGCAACCAGCAGAAAGCCTTGCTGGCGCGCTGGCTGGTGACCTCGCCCGCCATGCTGATCCTGGACGAACCCACGCGCGGCATCGACGTGCGGGCCAAGCAGGAAATCATGACTTATGTGAGCAAACTGTGCCGCAAGGGCATGGCGATTCTGTTCATCTCGTCCGAATTGCCGGAAGTGTTGCGCTGCAGCGACCGTATTCTGGTCATGCGCGACCGCAAGGCCTGCGGCGACTATGCGCGCGGCGAACTCGACGACAGTTCCGTGCTGCAAGTGATCGCCGGAGACGCCACATGAGTTTATCCACACCCTCCAGCGTGCCCTTGGCGCGCCCGGCTTTTTTTACGGGGAATACCGTCTTGCACCACCCTTTGAGCCGCCCCCTGGCCGCGCTGTTTCTGCTGTTGCTGGTCGACTTCTTCGCCATCCCCGGCTTTTTCCATCTGGAGATCCGCGATGGCCATCTGTACGGCAGCGTGATCGACATCGTCAACCGCGCCGCGCCGCTGATGCTGGCCGCGCTGGGCATGACCCTGGTGATCGCCACGCGCGGCATCGACATTTCCGTGGGCGCCGTCGTGGCCCTGTCCGGCACCGTGGCCGCCATGCTGATCGGCGGCACCATGGTGATGGACAACGGCGTGCCGACCTACGTGAGCAACATCCCCATGGGCTGGGCTCTGGCGGCGGCCCTGGGCGCGGCCCTGCTGTGCGGCGCCTGGAATGGCGTGCTGGTGGCCGGTCTCGGCTTGCAGCCCATCGTCGCCACCTTGATATTGATGGTGGCGGGGCGCGGCCTGGCGCAACTGCTGACGGATGGCCAGATCGTCACCGTCTACTACCAGCCGTATTTCTTCATCGGCAGCGGTTACCTGTTCGGCTTGCCGTTCTCGCTGTTCCTCGTCGCGGCGGTCTTCATCATCACGGCCGTGCTGATGCGCAAAACGGCGCTGGGCCTGTTCATCCAGGCCGTCGGCATCAACCCTGTCGCCGCGCGCCTGGCCGGCATCAGGACGGCGACCCTGATCTTTTTCGTCTACGTGTTTTGCGCCGCCTGCGCTGGCTTGTCGGGGCTGATGATCAGCTCGAACATCAAGAGCGCCGACGCGAACAATGCGGGCCTGATGCTGGAACTGGACGCCATCCTGGCCGTGACCCTGGGCGGCACGTCCCTGGCCGGCGGCAAGTTCAGTCTCGTGGGCAGCATGATCGGCGCGCTCATCATCCAGACCCTGACCTACACCATCTATTCGCTGGGCGTGCCGCCGGAAGTGAACATGGTCGTCAAGTCGGTCGTCGTCTTCCTCGTCTGCCTGTCGCAATCGTCGGAGTTCAAGCAATTGCTGCATCGGAGAAAAGCATGAAGGGCTTGCTGCACACCCCGTATTTCACCTCGCTCGTCACGGTC
Source organism: Janthinobacterium sp. SUN073 (assembly GCF_030397665.1). Lineage (GTDB taxonomy): Bacteria > Pseudomonadota > Gammaproteobacteria > Burkholderiales > Burkholderiaceae_D > Janthinobacterium. The sequence goes on from NZ_JAPUBT010000007.1 coordinate 197,282, forward strand.
TTGCTGCTGGTGGTGATGCTGGGCCTGGGCGGCGCCGCCTATCCGGGCCTGCTGTCGACGCAAGTCATTTTTAACTTATTGATCGATAACGCCTTTTTGCTGGTGATTGCCGTCGGCATGACCTTCGTGATCGTTTCCGGCGGCATCGATCTGTCCGTCGGTTCCGTGCTGGCCCTGTCGACCATGATCGCCGCCTGGCTGCTCAACGTGGCGCACTGGCCGCCTTTGCTGGTGGTCGCCACCGTGCTGGTGCTGGGCACCGTGTTTGGCGCCGGCATGGGCGCGCTGATCCATTACTTCAAATTGCAGCCATTCATCGTCACCCTGGCCGGCATGTTTTTGGCGCGGGGGCTGTGCTACTTGATCAGCATCAATTCCATCACCATCACCGACCCGCTGTTCGTGGCCATGTCGCAGACGCAGCTGGGTTTCCTGGGCGGCTTCGTCTCGCCCGGCGTGGTGATCGCCGTGGCGACGTTACTTTTGGCCATCTGGCTGGCGCACGCCACGCCGTTCGGCCGTGCTGTGTATGCGATCGGCGGCAATGAACAGTCGGCGCTGATGATGGGCTTGCCAGTAGGCCGCACCAAGGTTTTCATTTATGCCTTCAGCGGCTTTTGCGCCGCGCTGGGTGGCGTGCTGTTTTCGTTCTACATGCTGTCCGGCTATGGCTTGCATGCGCAAGGCACGGAACTGGACGCGATAGCCGCCGTCGTCATCGGCGGCACCCTGCTCAGCGGCGGCTACGGCTACGTGGCTGGCGCGCTGTCCGGCGTGCTGGTGCTGGGTACCATCCAGACGCTGATCGCCTTTGACGGCACGCTCAGCTCGTGGTGGACCAAGATCGTCATCGGCGGCTTGCTGTTCGTCTTTTGCGTCGTGCAAAGACTGATGGCCATGGGCCAGAAACATACCAACGGGAGTTAATTGATGTTGAAGCAGAATAAACGTGCCGTAGCCATCGGCATGGCGCTAGCGCTCGCCTGTGCCGCACTTGGTGCGCAGGCGGCCAACCCCATCGTGAAAAACATCTACACGGGCGATCCGGCCGCGCTGGTCGACAATGGCAGGGTCTACCTGTACGTCGGCCACGATGAAGCGAGCGCTACCGACACGGATTACCGCATGAACGAGTGGCGCGTGTATTCCTCCTGCGACATGGCCAACTGGACGGATCACGGTTCGCCCGTGCGCTTTTCCACTTTTGCCTGGGCCGGCAAGGATGCGTGGGCCAGCGACATCGTCAAGCGCGGCAATAAATACTATTTCTATTCGACCGTCGACCATAAAACCATCCCAGGCAAGGCCATCGGCGTGGCCGTCTCCGACAGCCCGACGGGGCCGTTCGTCGACGCGCGCGGCAGCGCCCTGATCACGAACGACATGACGAAACAGACGGCGATCCCGTGGGACGACATCGACCCGGCCGTCTTCATCGATACGGATGGCCAGGCCTACATTTACTGGGGCAACACGGTCTTGAAGTATGCCAAGCTGAAAGCGAACATGACGGAGCTCGACGGCCCGATATTGACCTTCGGCATGGATGCGTTCACGGAAGCAGCCTACATGCACCAGCATGCGGGCACCTACTACCTGTCGTACTCGCGCAACTTCCCCGAAGAAACAGCGTACTCGACAGGGCCTACGCCCACGGGGCCGTGGCATTTCCGTGGCCCCATCATGGACAAGAATGCCGTGGTGAAAACTATCCACCAGGCCATCATCGAATTTAACGGCAAGTCCTATATCTTCTATCACAACGACAAGTTGCCCGGCGGCGGAGAATACCGGCGCTCCGTGGCCGTGGAAGAGCTGAAATACAAGGCCGATGGCACGATCGAATTCATCCATCAAACGGCTGGCCCGGCAGCCAACCCCAGCGCCGCCTGCAAGGCATCCTGAACGCAGTTTGACGACGCTCAAAAAGGAGACACACCGATATCTGGAATATCGATATTGAGTTAAAACTGATATCGATCATGATATGATTTATTCATGGATACCCTCAACCCCAACTGGTTCTTGCGAGCCCGCCTGAAGACGCGGCAATTGCTGCTGTTGATCGCCCTTGACGAACAGCGCAACATCCACCGCGCGGCGGAAGAATTGCACATGACGCAGCCAGCCGCGTCCAAGCAAATCAAGGACCTGGAAGAGATGCTCGACGTGCGCCTGTTCGACAGGTTGCCGCGCGGCATGGAGCCGACCATCTACGGCGAAACGATGATACGCCACGCGCGCATGGCCTTGACGAGCCTGTCCCTGGCGCATGACGACATCGTCGCCCTGAAGTCGGGCCTGACGGGCCAGGTGGAAGTGGGCGTCATCATGACGCCGGCCATGGCCTTGCTGCCGCGCGCGATTGCCCGCATCAAGCAGCAGGCGCCCTTGATGCGCATCGGCGTGCACCTGGAGCACAGCAACACCCTGATGGACATGCTGCAGCACGGCACGCTCGATTTCATGATCGGGCGCATCCTGGAAAAGGAAAGCAGCGCGGGCCTCATCTACGAGGAGTTGACGGAAGAGCCGGCCAGCGCCGTGGCGCGCAATGGCCACCCGCTGCTGTCGCGCAAGAATCTGCAATTGAAAGATTTGGCGGGCCAGCCGTGGATCTTGCCGCCGCAAGGCAGCATCCTGCGCCACCGCTTCGACATGATGTTCCGCCGCGCCAGCCTGGAGCCGCCCGTCGACGTGGTCGACACCACCGCCTTGCTGCTGATCACGTCCTTGCTGCAGCAGACGGATTCCCTGCACGTGATGCCGACGGAAGTGGCGCATTATTACGAATCGTTGAACGTGCTGAGCATCTTGCCCATCGAGCTGCCATGCAAGATGGATGCCTTCGGCATCATCCGCCAACAGGATCATCTGCTGTCGCCGGGCGCGGATATGCTGTTGAAGGCTGTACGGGCTACCGCCGCGGACATGTATTAAACCCAACGGCAAATACTGGGGTCGTACCCTCAGGGTACGACCCCGGATCTTGCTTTTGGGGTTCAGTCGGGCACTTCAAAAAAGAACAGCTGCACCAATCTCCCATTCTCCGGCGTGTCGCCAAACACATTGCTGATCGAGTGAAAGTAGTGGCCCTTGTACACGATCAATCGGTTGTGGCGCATCGGCACTTCCAGCAGCGCTTGCCAACTGTCGCGCTGTTCCTGCAAGTCGTTGAATTTCTGTACTTTACTGTTTGGCAGCCAGCGTTTCTGGAAATCCTTGAAGCTGGCGTAGCCGCCCGCCTTCACGTCCGCCTCGGGCAGGCGCCGGTACCAGCCGCTGGGCTGGTGGCGCCAGAAGGTGGTGCCGCCCTGGCACTGCTCGGGCGGGTTCAGATACAGCACGCCCGCATAGAAATTGAAATTATTCCCCGTCTCATTGTCCACGTGGATATCCGTGCGCGCCATGGCGTCCGCATAGCTGAGGCGATACGAGCCGTTGTCGGGCGAAATGAAACGGATGGGGCGGCCCAGCGCCGTGGCGATGCGTTCCATGATGGCTTGACTGGGCTGGCCCGCCGTCTGGCTGCCCGGATAGTTCTGTCCCGCATAGCGCTGCTGCTCGAATGGCAGAGCCAGCGCCTGGGCGCGCCAGGCGGTGGGGTCGGGCAGGAAATCGTCGAGGATGTGCAAATCCGTTTCGCGCAGGAAATCCTGCAGCGATGGCGCGACGTCGAGCGGTGTCAGCGTTTCTGTCTGTTCCGCTTGCGGGCTGGCAAAGCCGATGCGGCACGTCTGTTCCAGTGCCGGGTGCAGCGCCAGGGCCTGCGCGTAACGCTCCAGCGCCAGTGCCTGCTGTCCCGTGCGGTAGTACAGCTCGGCCAGGCCCTGCAGGGTTTGCCAACGCTGCGGGCGCAGGGCGTGGGCCCGTTCCAGTTCGGCGATGGTCTCCATCAGACGCTGTTTTCCCAGCAGCAATTCTGCGTGACTGATGGCGAAATCGTGCTCGTGCGGCGCCAGCCGCGCCGCCGTGGCGTAGCTGGCCAGCGCCGCCTCGTTGTCCGTACCGCGCATTACATTGCCGAGGTTGTAGTGGAACAGGGCATTGTCCGGCTGTTGCTTGAGCGACAGTTTTAACAGGCCCAGGCCGAGGGTGCCCTGGCCCAGCTCCAGCATCGCCAGGCCCTGGAAATGCTGCGCTTCGGCCAGGGCCGGGTCCTGTTTATACGCGGTCTGGTAAGCGTTGATCGCCTCGATCAGCTTGCCTTGCTGCTGCAGTTGCCGGCCCTTGGCCAGCTGTTGTTCCGCCAGTGTCTGTTCGCCCATGTCTCACTCTCGATGTTGTTGGCGAATAGTGTAACTGCAAGTGGCGAGGTCGTGAACCCAAACGAAGGCTGGGGTCGGACCCTGAGGGTCCGACCCCGGTACCTGCCCTTGGGTTTACAGCGCTTGCTGCACAGGAATTTCCTGCCCGTTCAGCTTGATCGCCACCTTGACGATCTGCGCCTTGACCTGGTTGCTGGCCATGTCCGCTTCCTGGGCGTAGGCATACACGACGATGGCGAAGTCCTTGTAGCCGCTGCGCGCCGCCTCGATCTTGCGCGCCGCCTCCTGGTCCACTTTCAGCAGCGAGTAACCGTCGCCATTCGTGAACGCCAGCTTGTAGTCGCCGTTGTCGTACATGTAGTAATACGTGCCCGCGTCGGCGAACTTGGCGGGGAAGGCGGCCTTGTCCATCGCGTACGGCGACAGCGCGCCCTGGCCGTTGATCTGGTAGCGCAGGTAGCGCTTCGTTTTGGTCTCATTGACCTTGGCGTCGATCTGCGGTTTCAGCGCGTCGAGCACTTCCTGCTTGCGGAAGGCGTCGTTGCTGCCCGCATATTCACGCGAGATGCGCTGCGCCACGGCCGCATAATCGGGCGGCACGCCGGACAGGGCGATGTAGCTGTACATCAACTGGTTGCCGCTGGTGATGTCGACATAGCTGGCGCTTGGCGTGGCAGCGTCCGCTTGCGGCAGGCTGGCGGCCGCCGCCTTGACTTGCGCTTTCGCGGCCAGGTCGGCCGTGCTGGTGGCGACGGGGGCAGGGGCGGTCGGCGCGGCGGAGTCGGTTTTGCCGCAGGCGGACAGAAGCAGGGCGATGGCGAGCAGGGCGGGGAGGGTACGGTTCATGATATGTCCTTGAGTGAATGTGTGAGGTGGCTTAGCCGATGGTCTTGCGCTTGTATTCGCCATAGCCGTAGGCGGCCAGGACGGTGGCAGACGCCAGCAACAGGTAGCTGCCGGCGCCGAACGACATGCTGTGCCAGACCTGGGATAGCATTTCATCGGCCATGCGGCTGGCGATCTCATTGTTGCGTCCGCCCAGCAGGCTTTGCACGCCGGCGGTCGACGCGCTGACCGAGTCGCGCACGGTCATGGTCAGCTTGGCGGTGTAGATCAGCAGGAAGAGCAGCGGGGCGGCCTTGCCGAGGGCGGCCTTGGCGTTGTGGATGAACAGGCTGGTAAAACAGGCGCCGATCGCCAGCAGGAAGAAGAAGCGGCCCGAGGTAAAGCTGCTCCTGGCCCCTTGCGACAGACGCTCCAGATTGTCGATGGGCATGCCGAGCATTTCCCAGAAGCTGAAACTGCTGTTGCCATACAGGCGCATGTCCAGCACATTGAACAGGAAGGCGCCTGCCAGCAGGGCGCCGATGCTGGCGAGTACCGGCAGGCCCAGCATGGCGACGGCCTTGCTCCACAGTTGATGGCCCTTGGCGCGCGCCAGTTTTGCCGCGATGGCCATGTCTTCCTGTGCCAATTGCTGCGTAGAAACGGCACGCAGGGTCTCGATGGCGCCGGTGGCATCGAGGCAGACATCAACCACGGCATTCAGGGCTGGTGCGGTGTCCGAGCGCCAGTGCTTGCTGACTTCAAATGGATATTGCACGCCATCCATGCTGACGGTGCCGAGGCCGCTCGCTTGGTAGGTCATGATGCGGCCGCGTTGGCCGGTGGTGCTTGCTGCTGGGATCGATGTTTGCATGGGATTTCCCTGGTCACTGTCATGCTGTATTGCATGTACCCACGGATAACGGGGGCAGTTCAGGGAAATCTAAAATTATTTGAAACTATTTTTTCGGCGCCTGTAAAACGTCCTTGGCGGCGCCCTGGTAATCCTTCATCAAGCCCATGAAGGCATCCTGCAAATGCCGGGCCGCATCCTGCGGCGGCGCACCCGTGCGCCGCGCCAGGTCGAATTTGTAGGCGTGCGCAGCCGTGTAGCCCGCCTGGGAGGCGGCGTCCAGCAGCACGCCGGCGCGTTTTAATGAGGCAGGATCGCCCTTGACCATCAGCAATTCGGCCAGATAGGTCTGGGCAATCGGGAAATCCTTGGCCGCCGCCTTTTCCAGCCACTGTATGCCCGCCTTCGGCTGTTTGACGCCAGCATCGCCGCCGCCGATGCCATAGCCGAGCGCCGTCAGCGCCACCAGATCTCCGCCGCGTGCGCGCTTTTCCAGCTGCTGGCGGGGAAATGGCCGCGCCGCGATCTGCATGCGGATTTCATAGTTGATATCTTGCAGTACGTTGCCAGGCCACACCTTGGCGCCGGGGGCGGCCGGCTTTTCCACCGCTGGCGCCGGGACCGGTGCGCGCATGCCGCCCTGGCCTTGCGCGCCGGCCAGCACGCCCGGTGTTGCCTGGCTGACGCCCTTGCCGCTGCCCATGTTCAGCACCAGGCGCGCCGATGTTTCGCCGAACGAGACGCGGGGTTTTTGCACATCGTGCGTCATGGCGGCGACCCGCGCCGCCACTTGCGAGAAGACGTCGCTCATCGGCAAGCCGGGCGCATCGAGCGCGTCGAGCAGGGCGCTCGTGTAGGGGCTGTTGCGCGAATCGGGCGACCAGAAATCGCGTGCCAGGGCGCCCGGTCCCGCCGAATAGGCGATCACCACACCGCGTGGCGCTTGCGTGTCGGCAAAACCGTGGCTGACCGCATTGCTGCCGCCGGGCACGGGCAGCATGGCGCCGCCGCGCGTATATTCCTGGCGACAAGCGTCGAGGATCAGCACGGCGCCGCGCGCGCCCGTGCGTTGTAAATCGCCCGCCAGGCTGGAGACGGAGATGCCCTGGGCGGCGATGGCCGCCGCGCTCAGTGCATTCATGTTGGCGCCCAGCGGCAACACGTAATTGGCCTCGCCCGCCTGCGCGCCGTGGCCTGCGTAAAACACGAGGGCGATATCGGCGCCGCGTGCCTGCGTGGAAAACTCGGCCGACGCCTTTTGCAGCTGTTGCGCATTGATGTCCGTGCGCAACAGTACTTCAAAGCCCAGGCGGCGCAGGCGCTCGGCCATGGCGCGCGCATCGTTCACGGGATTCAATAGCGGCTGCGGATAGGCCGCGTTGCCGATCACCAGGGCGATGCGCTTGCCGGGAGCCGCTGGCACTGCTGCCTGTGCGACATTGCTGCCTAGCAAAAACAGGATGGAGAACAACAGGGGAATCAGGCGATGCATGGGCTTCTCGGGAATTGTCGTGAAAGTAACAAAAGTTAGCGATTTTTACTGTGATATGAGAAAATTGCTTAAATGCATTTTACCTTACTGACAAGTTTCTCTTGTCTGGCCAGCGCATTGCTTGTTTGCCTGTGCGCATCGCCGCCGGCCAGTGGCGCGTGCCGCCCCAACACACGATCGGACCGGCTGTGCAATCGGAACAATTTGAACGGATTCATGCTTTCTGGACGCGCCGTCCGCAGCTGTCGCAAGGCGAACTGGGTGAGTTTTACCAGCGCGTCATCGCCGCGCTGGCGCCGTGCCGCCCGCGCGAGGCGGCCTCGCTCGGTGATTCCCTGGCGGATTTGCGCCACCAGTTCTTCATCGAAAAAGTCCTCCACAGCGACAGCGACGCCGCGCCCCACCACATCGGTGCTTTGTTCCTGTACTTCAAGCGCTTCATCATCGACCAGTTGCGCAAGCAGCGTGATGACGAAGATGCCGATGCGCGGGAGGGCTGCGACTTGCCGGCGCCTGACGCCTATGCAGAACCGCTGCGCGACTACCAGCTGACGCCGCAGCAAGTGCGCGAGGCGGCCGACGTTTTTATCGCCACCTTGCCGCGTGACTTGATCTTGCTGCTGCGCCATTGCGGCTGCGGCGGCGTGCCCGTCAAGGAATTGGCCGAGCAGATCGCTTCCGCGCATTACCACGGTGGCAAGCTGGGCCTGGTGCACAGGCAGAAGGGTGACGCGGACAGCGCCGGGCGCCAGATCGTCGAACCGGCCCACCGCGCCACCTTGCTGGGCAGCTGGGTCTTGAACCTGCTCAAGCTGCGCGTGGGCGATGCCCTGAGCGCGGGCGATATGCAGGCGGCGCAAATAGTTTTGGATATCTTGTGCGTGGCTGCGTTATCCCTGCACCTGGACCCGATAGCCACCTCCCCGAACCCTGATGAAAGGCCACCGGCATGACTGCATTGACGCCCTCGCTGGCCATCGTTGCCGCGCGCCTGCCATCTCCCCCATCGTCCGCCGAATTGCTGGACGCGGAGGTAAGCGGCGATACCCCCGACTGGCGCGGCATTGCCATACCGGAACACTTAATGGAACGCTTTGCGCGCCGCAGCGACGCCGCGCCGCTGGCCGCGCGGCCCATCGCGGGCGGACAGATCCACTTGCTGGCGCGCTGTCCCGGCTTTGGTGCCGTGCTGCTTGATGCCTGGGACAGCTCGCGGCAGCGCTGGCGCGGCTGGCTCGTCACGCCAGATGCTTCGTATGCGGATGCCTGCGGCCTGGTGGTCGAGCAGCGCGACGCGCCCGCCGACCCGCGTGCGGGGCTGGTGCTGTGCGACATGCCCGTGACGTTGGCCGTGACGGACCTGGGCGCCTGCCTGGGCGTGTTCAGCCAGGAGCGCCTGCAGGCGGTGCGCTGGCTGGAAACGCAGGGCCGCGCGAATCGGGCGGCAGCGGCGCCCGGCGTGATCGCCCGCGTGGCCTTGCCCGGCGGCGACTATGCGCTGACGGGCACGCCTTTGTCGAGCGAACTGGGCAAGGATGGCCGCGTGGCGTACCGGCAATTGCTGCGCCAGGGGCTGCAGCAGTTGCAGATCGCCCCGGCCGATGCCGCCGCGCCACAGACGCCGGTGCCGATCGCCACGCCGATGCGGGCGGCCAATGCGAACCGCTGGCTGAAGCTCGTCACGGCCGTGGCCGCCAGCGTGATGGTGGTGCAATCGGCCTGGTTGTTCCTGCCGAAAGATCAGGCGGTGGTCGGCAATGCGGAATTCCGCAACGGCGGTAGCGGCGTCGAGACGGGCGTGCGCACGCGCGTGCTGTTCCGCGCCGAGGCAACAGAAGCGGAAATCCGCACCTGGCTGCAGCGCGAGCAGCTGGAAATCGTCGCCGGACCGGACACCCTGGGCGCCTTCACTGTGCTGTCGCGCAACCGCCAGAAAGTCTTGCCGCCACCGGGACCGGGCAATCCCCTGGCCGTGATCAATCCCTGATTCAGAAATAAGAGAGAGTTATAAAGCATGACAACGTATAAGAATTTTGCATCCGCGCACTGGCGCAAATTGGCCATGGGCCTGGCCGCCGGCGTCCTGTTGACGGGTTGCGCCATGACGCCGAACGGCCGTGGCGGCGTGCTGATGGGCATCGATACGGCCGAGCTGTTCGGCACGCCGCTGTCCACCTTCCGCCTGCGCGACGGCACGGAAGGCACCTTGCGCAAGGACCCGCAAGGCAAGTATTCGATCAAGCTGTCGCAGGCGTTTCGCGTCGTGCCGCTGGCCAACGCCATCACGGCCCGCGTGGCGAGGGTGGAAAACGTGGGCGAGCGCACCGTGGTGATCGTGGAAACGCAGGAGCGCGGCTGCGCCTACCGCTATGAAGTGCTGGCTTTCCAGGGCACGGACGTGCTGCAGTGGACGGTCGGCAATTGCAAGGACCGCCCCCGCGTGGAGCTGGCGGCGGACGCGAAATCGCTGAATATCGACTTTCCCAACTACAACCGCCTGTCGCGCATGATCTACACGGACAATCGCTTGCTCAACGCCAGCGTGGCCGTGCCGCCCGGCGTCGATACGCGCGCCCAGCCGTTTGCCGACGACGCCTTGCGCGGCACGGGCCCCTCCATCGTTAACATGCCCGGCAACGACAGCGGCCGCGTGATTCCCGCGCCGCCGGCCGCCGCTCCGGCGCCCGGCGCCGCGCCGAAAACGGGCAGCCGCGCCAGCGCCAGGCCGCGCCGCCAGGAGACCCCGGCCAGGACGGCGGCGCCCGCCGCCATCGGCTTGCCCGCACCGCGCAGCGCAGTTTCTGCACCGGCGGCGCCGATGATCTTCCAGGCCGAAGAGATCAAGCCCGTCGTCATCGATTTGAGGAAATAAGATGGCCGCGAGTTTGCGCAGTCTGCAAATCCGGCAGACCTTGATCCTGATCGTCCTGACGATCATTTATCTGTGCTTCGAGCTGGGCTTCAATGCCCGTCTGCTCGACGTGGTGGGCGGCGACGTCAAGCCGCATGACGTGGAGGGCGTGGAATTCTATGGCCGCAGCCTGTCGGGCATCGCCGCCGCCCTGGTGGTGCTGCAACTGATGTGGCGCCGCCGCCTGAAGAACAATGGCAGCGGCCCCAGCTGGAAAAAGATCATCTTCTGCTGCGTCGCCACGGCGGCGGTCGTATTCGGCATTTTGAAAACCACGGTCACGGTACTGGTCGAAACGCGCGATGCGCAATTTCGCCGCCTGGCCTTCAACACCACCCTGATGCAGCGCTCGCTGGTGGGCGGCAGCCTGCAATTGCAGGGCCTGGTCGATGATCCCACCCTGTTTGCCAAGCCCGAAGGCAAGGCTTTCCTGGCGCTGTTCCCCTTCCTGGCCGTCTCGGTCGGCCATCTCGACGAGCGCATGGAGCCCGCCAAGGAACAGTTGATCAATTTCAACGTCCGCAAGATTGCCGGCGGCGCGGCCGGTTACTATGACAAGTACCAGCAGGCGATTGGCGAGGTGCACGAGAAGTGGAAATTGTATTCGGGTATCATTCCCGACGACGATGCGGGCTTGCGCCAGCAGCAGGAATCGGCCTGGAACGATTACCGGCAAAGCCTGTCGCGCCATGGTTGGCAACCGGAATCGGTGCCGGCGCGCCGGCGCGCGGCGGTAGTCAATAATGTGCGTAAAAAGGTGCCCGTCTCGGCCAACTGGCATCCGGCCGATCAATTGAGTTTCCGCGCCGCCGTCAAGCGCCGCTATGCGTCGGAAGCGGCCAACAAGGGCTTGAACATCAAGGGCGAGCGCATTCCGCCCGGCTTGTCCTTCCCCGCCTTCGTGGCCCGCCCCGGCATCCAGGCCGTGCTGCGCGACGGGCCGGACGGCGGCGACGGCAGCGAAGCGAGCAAGGGCTTGCGGCTGCCGAAGGGCGCCGTGGTGCAGGATGCGTATGCCAGCCCCGCCGAGTTCAGCCGTCTGTTCGACCAGTTCGCCGCGCGCCAGACGGCGGAAAAGCTGGTGGAATACCGCGCCAGCCGCAGCGACTTCGAAGTGGGCGGCAAGTACTATGCAGAGGGCAAGGAAGCGGCGCGTGCGGCCATCGTGCCGCCCGTGGCCCTGTTCTTCTCGCTGCTGGGCGCCATCGGCCACTTTTCGAAACTGCTGTACCTGATCGCCACGGTGGGCTTGCTGGTGCTGGCGGCGCGCCGGGGCGAGCAGGCGGGCGCCGATGGCCAGCTGAGCCGCCGTTCCGCGTGGATCGCCACGGGCGTGCTGGCCGGCGCCTTCCTGGGAACCTGGGGCATCTTGTCCTTGCTCGACAACAACGTCACGCGCAGCGACTTGTTCCGCCAGATGCTGGACTGGAACCGCCAGGCGGCCGACGACAGCACGCGCTGGCAAATCGCCGGCAAGGGCTTGCTGGCCAATATCACGCACGTCGTGGCGGTGGGGCAGGGCTACAGCTACCCCGTCAACGAAGCGATCCGCATCAATGTTTTGCAGGGAATCGAATATGGTTATCACCCAGAAAAAAAATAAGGCGGCCGCCCTGGCCTTGCTGCTCTGCATGGCCAGTACGGCTGTCCAGGCCGACTGCCTGGGCATGAAGGTGCACGCCCACCGTGGCGCCGGCAATGCGCCGGAAAACTCGCTGAGCGCCCTGCGCAACACGTATTTCGGCACCTGGGACGGCGTCGAGACGGATTTGCAACTGCTGGGCGACGGCAGCTGGGTGGTGCACCACGATCTGTTGACGGGCCGGGTCGTCGACACGGGCTCGCCCCGCACCGTGAAGCAACTGACGGCCGACGACTGGCGCGCCGCCAGCATGAAGAACCGCGGCGTGCTCACGGCGGAAACGCCGCCTTTTGTGACCGATGTCGCCGACCTGGCCACCGCATTCCCGGCCAAGACCCTGAACGCGGAAATCAAGGATGTCGTGTCGTCATGCGCGCCGATCGCCACCCTGGTGGGGCAATTGCGGGCAAACATCAAGCATGGCAACTGGTTTTTGACCTCGGGCGTGCCGAACAACCTCGCGTGCGCGCGCCGCGCCGACCCGCAAGGCTACCTGGGTTTACTCGTGTTTGACGCGCGCAACGCACAGGCGGCCGGCGCGAACCGGGTCAGCCGCTACATCGCGAAAAATGCCCGCCCACCCAAGCTGGACAAACCGTGGCTGCAGCGCGTGCAGCAGCAGATCGGCATGCCCGCCGGCGTGCACGTGGATGCGCGCAGCCTGGACGCCAATCCGAATTTGCTGGCCGACGCGGCCAGCCTGAACATGCCCGTCTTCGTCTACGCCGTCGATGGCGACTCGGCCCTGGCCGCATCCTTGCTGCGCGCCCAGCAGCGCAGCCACCGCTGGCCCAGCGGTGTCATTCTTGACGGCAATCCCGAAACGTTTTGCGCGATGATGAAGTAATCACTTTGATTGACCGGGAGATCCTGCCATGACCCTGCCACAGCCCGACCCTGCCGCCGCGCTTGCCCGTAGTGCCATTGGCGCCATGTTCTTTTCCCTGTTTGGCGGCGTCTGGGTGGCCGCCTGGTGCGTGCAGACGTATGGTGCGCAGCCGTTAAGGTTGCTGCCGGTTGCCGGCATCACCGTCTTGCTGTTCATGCTGGCGTGGCGGCAGTTTCGCCGCCACCGGGCCGCGCATGCGGCGGCGGAACAATCGCCGCAGGCCAAGCGCGTGGGCCGGCTATTCAATATCGTGAACGCGGGGCAATGGATCGCCATCTTCATCGTCGGCAATGTCTTGAAAAACCTGGGCTTGCAGGCGTGGTTCATCCCCGCCGTCATTTTGATCGTGGGCCTGCATTTCTTTCCGCTGGCCTGGCTGTTCAAGGCGCGCCGCCATCTGGCCATCGGCATGGCCCTGTGCGTGTGGGCCATCGGCTATCCGCTCACCGTGCGCCACGGCCCCATCCATCCCGTCGGTTGCCTCGGTGCTGGCCTGATCCTGTGGGTGGCGGCCCTCGCCGCCGTGCGCGCCGGTTTTGCTGTGCAGCAGAACGCCTTGCAGCCCCAGAAATAGCTGTTTCCGACGGCTCGCACGGGGCCGTTTTTTTGCGCATTGCAGCATCGATAATGTTTGCATCGCGCGCGCGACTGGCCTATAAATGTAATCGATTACATTTATATGAAAAATCCCATGCCGCCAGCCGTTCCATCCTCTTTGCCGACAGAAACCGTCTCCATCAGCGCCGTCGCCGCGCATGCGGGGGTGTCGGTGGCCACCGTCTCGCGCGTGATGAACGAGCAGGCAGGGGTGCGGGCGCCCACGCGCGACAAGGTGCTCGCGTCCGTGGCGGCGCTCGGCTACCGCATGAACCACCTGGCGCGCAGCCTGCGCACGGCCGAGAGCCGCATGCTGCTGACCATGGTGCCCGACGTGGGCAACCCGTTCTATGCGCAGATCGTGCGCGGCATCGACACGGTGGCGCGCGAACACGGCTACTTTGTGCTGCTGTGCGACACGGGCGCGGATGCGGGCCGCGAGCGTTCCTATTTCGACTTGCTGCGCATGCACCGCGCCGACGGCGCCATCTGCCTCGACCCGGACACGGTGCAGCATGCCTTGTCGCATGAATCCGTCAGCCTGCCGTGGGTGGCCTGCTGCGAATTCGACCCCGCCGTGGCCGTGCCCTATGTCGGCATCGACAACCACCGCGCCGCGTCCGACGCCGTCGCACATCTGCTGTCGCGCGGCCACACGCGCATCGGCCTGATCAATTCGGACGAGCGCTATCTGTATGCGCGGCAACGCCAGCAAGGCTATTTGGACACCCTGGCTGCCGCCGGCTTGCCCGTGCGGCCGCAATGGGTGCACACGGTGCAAAGCCTCGACTATGAGGCGGGCACGGCCGCCACCTTGCGCATGATGGCCCAGCCAGACGCGCCCACGGCCATCTTTGCCGTCTCCGACACCCTGGCCATCGGCGTCTTGAGCGCGCTGCGCCAGTTGGGAAAACGCGTGCCGGAAGACGTGGCCGTGATTGGCTTCGACGATATCGCCATCGCCGCGCAGATAGCTCCCGGTCTCACCACCATCGCCCAGCCGATGCGCGAACTGGGCGAGACGGCGGCGCGATTATTGCTGCAGCGGCTGGCTAACCCGGCGGCCAGCGTGCCTGGCGTGCTGCTGCAACACCGATTAATTTTGCGAGGGAGTGCATAGTGAGCGTTGCCGTCGGTTTCGAGGGGGTTTGCAAGGATTTCGGCCCCGTGCGCGTCTTGCATGGCGTCAGTTTTACCTTGTCGCCCGGGCGCGTGTATGGCTTGCTGGGCGAAAACGGTGCCGGCAAGTCGACCCTGATGAAAATCCTCGCCGGCTACGAGAGCGTGAGCGAAGGGCAGCTGCTGATCGATGGCCAGCCCCGGCATTTCACCAGTTCGCGTGCGGCGGAAAGCGCCGGTATCGTGCTGATCCACCAGGAATTCAACCTGGCCGAGCACCTGACGGTGGCGCAAAACATGTTCCTGGGCCATGAGAAAACCCGTGGCTGGCTGCTCGACGAAGCCGCCATGCGCGAAGAAGCGTCGCGCTACCTGAAACAGGTGGGGCTGGAGGTGTCGCCCGAGACGAAAATCCGCGACCTCATCGTCGCCGAAAAGCAGCTTGTGGAAATCGCCAAGGCCCTGTCGCGCCGCGCCCGCTTCCTGATCATGGATGAACCGACGGCCACCCTGACGTCGTCGGAGACCCAACGTTTGTTTGCCGTCATGGCGCAGCTGAAAAGCGACGGCGTCACCATTCTCTACATTTCCCACAAGCTCGACGAAGTGGAGCGCAACACGGACGAGGTCATCGTCATGCGCGACGGGCGTTTCGTCACGCGCGAGCCGACGGCCAGCCTCACGCGCCAGCAAATGGCGAACCTGATGGTGGGGCGCGAATTGTCCGACATGTTTCCCGCGAAAGTGCCACTGGCGCCGGACGCCCCGATCCTGCTGAAGGTCGATGGCTTGAGCGTCCCCGGCTGGTCGAAAGACTTGTCGTTCGAGGTGCGCGCCGGTGAAGTGCTGGGTTTTGCGGGCCTGGTGGGCGCGGGGCGCACGGAATCGTTCGAGGCGGTGCTGGGCTTGCGCCCGCGCAGCGCGGGGCTGATCGAGCTCAATGGCCAGCCCGTGGACATCCGCACGCCCAAGCAAGCCATGCAGCACGGCATGACGTATTTGAGCGAAGACCGCAAGGGCAAGGGCTTGCACGTGAACCTGGGCTTGCGCGAAAACCTCACCATGATGACGCTGCGGCGCTATGCGCGGCCGTGGCTCGATGTCGCGGCGGAAAAAGCTGCGCTGGCCCAGGCCGTGGCTGACTTCAATATCCGCACGGGCGACCTCGACAGCCGCGCGCGCATGCTGTCGGGCGGCAATCAGCAAAAGCTGGCGCTGGCGAAATACCTGCATTCGGACCCCCGTGTCGTCGTGCTCGATGAACCGAGCCGTGGCGTGGACGTGGGCGCCAAGCGCGACATTTACTTTTTGATCCACCGCCTGGCCGCCGAAGGGCGCGCCGTGATCGTGATTTCATCGGAACTGATCGAATTGATCGGCCTGTGCCACCGGGTCGCCGTGATGCGCGCCGGCACCCTGCAAGCCACCCTGTCTGCTGACCACCTGACCGAAGAGGAGTTGATTGCCCATGCAACCGGCACGCACTGACACTACTGAAGTATCCACCGTCGCCAAGCTGGGCGCGCGCATCAAGGGCTTTGGCCCCGTGCTGGGCTTGTTATCGCTGTGCATCGCGGGCACCTTGCTCAACGGCGACTTCGCCACCTTGGACAACCTGATGAACGTGCTCACGCGCACGGCGTTTATCGGCATCATCGCCGTGGGCATGACCTTCGTCATCATCTCCGGCGGCATCGATCTGTCGGTCGGCTCGATGGCGGCGCTGATCGCCGGCTGCATGATCTATTTCATGAATGCGCTGGCGCAAGGCGCAGGCGGCGACCTGGCACCGATCACCATGCTGGTGCTGGGCATCGCCATGGCCTTGATCCTGGGCGCCGGATTCGGCCTGATGCATGGCTTGCTCATTAGCAAGGGCAATATCGAGCCGTTCATCGTCACCCTGGGCACCCTGGGCATCTTCCGCGCCGTGCTCACTTACCTGGCCGACGGCGGTGCCCTGACCCTGGACGCCACCCTGTCCGAGCTGTACAGCCCCGTGTATTACACGAGCGTGCTGGGCGCGCCGATTCCGATCTGGATCTTTTTGTTCGTCGCGGCGGCCGGCGCCATCATTCTCAATCGCACCACCTTTGGCCGCCACGTGCAGGCGATTGGTTCCAACGAGCAAGTGGCGCGCTATGCGGCCATCAACGTCGACAGAGTCAAGATCGCCACCTACATGCTGCTGGGCGTCTGCGTGGGCATCGCCACCGTGTTGTACGTGCCGCGCCTGGGCTCGGCTACGCCGACGACGGGCTTGCTGTGGGAACTCGAAGCGATCGCCGCCGTCGTCGTGGGCGGCACGGCCCTGAAAGGGGGAGAAGGGCGCATCGTCGGCACCGTGATCGGCGCCATCCTGCTGTCCGTGATCAGCAATATCCTGAATTTGACCAGCATCATCAGTGTCTACCTGAATGCCGCAGTGCAAGGCGTGGTGATCATCGCCGTCGCCTTCCTGCAGCGAGGCCGCAAATAAAAACACAGCGGCGTTCTGAAAGGGCGGCCACCGGGCGCCCACAACCTTGGAGGAGAGCAGCATGAAGAGCTTTAGACGGGTAGCAGGGGTAGCAGGGATGGCAGTGCTGGTGATGCAGGCGTGGGCGATGGGGCCGGCGCAGGCGGCGGAGAAGCTGGTCGTCGGCGTGGCCATTCCCACGGCCACGCACAGTTTCACGTCCGGCATCGTGTGGTGGGCGAACCAGGCCAAGGCGGAGCTGGAAAAAGCCCATCCGGGCTTGAAAATCATCGTCAAGACGGCCGCCACGGCGCCCGAGCAGGCGAACCAGTTGCAGGACATGTTGACGGTGAACAAGATCAACACCCTGGTGATCTTCCCCATCGAGTCGGCCTCGCTGACGCAGCCCGTGGCGCAAGTGAAAAACAAGGGCGTGTACGTGACCGTGGTGGACCGCGGCTTGACGAACACGCAGGCGCAGGATGCGTACATTGCGGGCGACAATACGGCGTTTGGCAAGCTGCCGGCCGAGTACCTGGCGAAGAGCCTGAATGGCAAGGGCAATATCGTCGTGCTGCGCGGCATGCCGACCACCCTGGACAACGAGCGCTTTGACGCGTTTTCTGCCGTCATGAAAGGCCATCCCGACATCAAGGTGCTCGACGCCAAGTACGGCAACTGGAACCGCGACGATGCCTTCAAGGTCATGCAGGATTATCTGACCCGCTTCAAGCAGATCGACGCCGTCTGGGCCGCCGATGACGACATGGCCATCGGCGTGCAAAAAGCCATCGCGCAAGCCAAGCGCACGGACATCAAGCAAGTGTTCGGCGGCGCGGGCGCGAAGGGCGCGGTGAAAAAGATCATGGACGGTTCCGACCCGCTGATCGTGGCCGACGTGTCGTACTCGCCCAAGTTCATGTACGACGCCATCAAGCTGACGACGGAAGCGCGCCTGAAAGGTGATAAATTGCCGGCCAACACGATCATCCCCTCGGTGCTGATCACGCGCGAGAACGCCAAGCAGTTTTACTTTCCGAACTCGCCTTTTTAACGACACCCCAAAGCAAGGGCTGGGGTCGTACCCTCAGGGTACGACCCCGGGTTTCGGTTTGGGTTAACAGGACATTGACATGAAAACCATCCAGGGCCCGGCCATCTTCCTGGCCCAGTTTCTCGGCGACGAGCCGCCGTTCGACTCGCTCGAGCACCTGGCGCAGTGGGCGGCCGGCCTCGGTTACAAGGGCTTGCAGCTGCCCACGGCGCCACGTCTGTTCGACCTGGAACAAGCGGCCAATAGCCAGCAGTACTGCGACGATGTGAAAGCCCTGCTGGCGCGCCACGGCTTGCAGGTAACGGAATTGTCGACGCATTTGCAAGGCCAGCTGATCGCCGTGCATCCCGCCTACGACGCGTTGTTCGACGGCTTTGCACCCGAGCACGTGCGTGGCGACTCGGCTGCCCGCACGGCCTGGGCCACGCAGCAATTGCTGTGGGCGGCCAGCGCCTCGCAGCGCCTGGGTTTGCAGGCGCACGTGACGTTTTCCGGCGCGCTGGCCTGGCCGTATTTGTATCCGTGGCCGCAACGCCCCGCCGGCCTGGTGGAAACGGCATTCGCGGAACTGGCGAAACGCTGGCTGCCCATCCTCGATGCCTTCGATGCGGCTGGCGTGGACCTCTGCTATGAACTGCATCCGGGCGAGGATTTGCACGATGGCGTGACCTTCGAGCGCTTCCTGGCCGCCGTCAGCGATCACCCGCGCGCCTCGATCTTGTACGACCCCAGCCACTTCGTGCTGCAGCAGCTCGATTACCTGGCTTTCATTGACATTTATCATGCGCGCATCAAGGCGTTTCATGTGAAAGATGCGGAATTCCGGCCGAACGGGCGCCAGGGCGTGTATGGCGGCTATGGCGACTGGCAAGACCGGGCCGGGCGCTTCCGCTCGCTGGGCGATGGGCAGATCGATT
Organism: Janthinobacterium sp. SUN073; assembly: GCF_030397665.1. Classification (GTDB taxonomy): domain Bacteria; phylum Pseudomonadota; class Gammaproteobacteria; order Burkholderiales; family Burkholderiaceae_D; genus Janthinobacterium. Next base: position 216,307 of record NZ_JAPUBT010000007.1, read on the forward strand.
TCAAGGCCATCTTTTCCAAGCTGGCGCAGTACGATTTCCCCGGCTGGGCCGTGCTGGAATGGGAATGCTGCCTGAAACACCCGGAAGATGGCGCGGCCGAAGGGGCGCGTTTCATCCGCGAACACATCATCCACGTGGCCGAGCACGCGTTCGACGATTTCGCGGGCAGCGCGGTTGACCAGGATCAAATCCATCACTTGCTTGGCTTGAAATAGGGAGACGACATGCAGCGACGGATACGCTTGGGCATGGTAGGGGGCGGGCAGGGCGCGTTCATCGGCGCCGTGCACCGCATCGCGGCGCGCATCGACGACCAGTACGAGCTGGTGGCGGGCGCCCTGTCGTCCGACCCGCAGCGCGCGCGCGACAGCGGCGCCGCGCTGCACCTGGCGCCGGAGCGCTGCTACAGCGATTACCGCGCCATGGCGCAGGCCGAGGCTGCCAGGGCGGACGGCATCGAGGCCGTGGCCATCGTCACGCCGAACCATTTACATGCGCCCGTCGCCACGGCCTTCCTGGAGGCGGGCATCCACGTGATCTGCGACAAGCCGCTGGGCATCTCGCTGGCGGAGGGCCGGGCGCTGGCGGCGCTGGCGCAACGTCAGAACCTGCTGTTTGCGCTCACGCATACCTACAGCGGTTATCCCTTGCTGCGCCATGCGAAAGCCATGGTCGAGACGGGCGAGATCGGCGAGCTGCGCCTCGTGCAAGTCGAGTATTCGCAGGATTGGCTGGCCGACGCGATCGCGGCCGGCGGCATGAACGAGGGTAACTGGCATAACGACCCGCACAAGGCCGGTCCCGGCGGCACCCTGCTCGACGTGGGCTTGCACGCGTATCACCTGGCGCAGTTCGTCAGCGGACTGACGCCGCATGCCGTGCTGGCGGAGCTGTCGACCTTTGTTCCGCACCGTACCCTGGACGACCACGTGCAGGTGATGCTGCGCTATGCGAATGGCGCCAAGGGAACCCTGTGGGCCAGCCAGGTGGCGACGGGCTGCGAAAACACGGTGCGCCTGCGCTTGTTCGGCAGCAAGGCGCAGCTGGACTTTGACCAGGAACAGCCGAACGCGCTGTGGTGTACGCCGCAGGGCGGTAACCGCCATCTGCTGCGCCCGGGCCGGGTCGACAGTGCGGCCGCGCGCCACGCCACGCGCGTGCCGGCCGGCCATCCGGAAGGTTATTTGGAAGCGTTCGCCCAGTTGTACCTGGATGCGGCCCTGGCCATCCGCGCCCTGCAAGCGGGCTTGCCCGTGCCGGAGGCGGCCCGCTGGCTGCCGACGGTGGCCGATGGCGTGGCGGGCCTGGCCTTTGCCGAGGCCGTGCTGCGCAGCCATGCGGCTGGCGCGAGCTGGACCACGCTGGCGGACTGTTAAACTGGGCGCATGAGCGCGCCTCCCTTTACCATCACCATCGTCCCGCAAGGCTGGCAATTCCCGGCCGATGCGGGCAGCACCATCCTGGCTGCCGCCGAGCTGGCCGGTATTCGCCTGCTCAGTTCCTGCCGCAACGGCACCTGCCGCACCTGTCTGTGCCACATGCCCGAAGGAAAAATCCGCTACACGGTGGACTGGCCCGGTATCAGTCCCGATGAGCGGCTAGACGGCTACATCCTGCCCTGCGTGGCCGTGGCGGACAGCGATCTCACCATCCAGGCGCGCGCCGTACGCACGGGCAATTAATTCACGACGGCTTGCCACCCTTCAGCCGCTGCAGCAGCGCGTCCACGCTGTCGCTCACGGGCAAGCCGTGGCGGCGCAGCAGTTGCACGTGCAGCACCAGGTTTTCCAGCACCAGCTTGGCCGCCACGGCCAGCAGGGCCAGGTTACGATCTTCCGGGCTGAAACTTTCCATGGCATCGGCCATCTCGCACAGGTGGTTGGCGATCAGTCCGCGCAATTCCTGCTCGTCGAAAGGCAGGTCGGCAAAATCGATGGGATCGGCCACTTCCACTTCCTGCATCAGCACCGCTAGTTCTTCCGGGGTAATCGTCATGCCTGGCCTCCTTGTGTGCTTGCCTCTATTTTAATTGTATTGGCCGCACAGCGGACTAGAATGAGTCGAGGCCGACGACGTCGAAGGGCAGCATGGCGCATCTGCATTTTACCCAGCAACTGGCACGTTTCCTGGACGCTCCCACCGTGGACGTGGCCGCGCCACGCCTGCGCGCCGCCTTGGATGCCGCGTTTGCGCAGCAGCCGCGCCTGCGTGGCTATGTGCTCGACGAGCAGGGCGCGTTGCGCCCCAACGTGGTGATCTTCATCGATGGCGCGCGCTGCCGCGAGCGGCGCGTGCTGGACGACGTCTTGCGGCCCGACAGCCAGGTGTATATTTTGCAGGCACTTTCCGGAGGTTGACATGAGCCAACGCGCGTATCTCGGCACCCGCAAGGGGCTGTTCCAGTTCGATGTCGATGCGGCCGACGCCTGGCAGCTGGCGCTGGTGCAGTTTGCCGGCGACCCCGTCTCCATGCTGCTGCACGATGGCCGTGACGGCGCCCTGTACGCGGCCCTGAACCTTGGGCACTTCGGCGCCAAGCTGCACCGCCTGGACAGGGACAGTTCCACATGGCAAGAGATCGCCGTGCCCGCCTATCCCGCCAAGCCGGAAGACAGCGGCGATACGGTGGACTGGACCTTGCGGCAGATCTGGTCGCTGGCGGCCGGCGGCGCGGACCAGCCCGGCGTGCTGTGGGCGGGCACCCTGCCTGGCGGCCTGTTCCGCTCAAGCGACCGCGGCGACAGCTGGCAGCTGGTCGAGTCCTTGTGGCACGTGCCGCAGCGGGCGCAATGGTTTGGCGGCGGCTATGACGTGCCCGGCATCCACAGCATTTGCGTCGATCCGCGCGACAGCAGCAAGGTGCTGGTCGGCGTGTCCTGCGGCGGCGTCTGGCAAACGCGCGATGGCGGCGCCAGCTGGGCCTTGAGCGCGACGGGCATGCGCGCCGACTACATGCCGCCCGAGCTCGATGAAAACGAAGCCGTGCAAGACCCGCACCGCATCGTGCGCAGCGCCGGCACGCCGGACGCGCTGTGGTGCCAGCACCATAACGGCATCTGGCGCTCGCAGGACGCGGGCTGGCACTGGCAGGAAGTCACCACGGCGCCGCTGTCGCATTTCGGCTTTGCCGTGGCCGTGCATCCGCGCGATGGCGACACGGCCTGGTTCGTGCCCGCGCAGGCGGACGTGTTGCGCATTCCGCTGGACGGCGCGCTGGCCGTGACGCGCACGCGCGATGGTGGCAAGACGTTTGAGGTGTTGCGCGCGGGATTGCCGCAGCAGCATTGCTACGACCTGATCTACCGCCATGGGCTGGCGCTGGCCGACGATGGGCGCGGTTTATTGATGGCGTCGACGACGGGCGGCGCCTGGTATTCGAGTGACGAGGGCGAGCATTGGCAGACCATCTCTGCCCACTTGCCGCCCGTTTATGCCGTCTGTTTTGCCACGCCGTAGTAGCACAGGAAGATATCGACGGCCAGTTCCGCCACTTCGCGCCGGCGTGCCGGGCCCAGCAGAGGCTCACCCAGGGTGATCTGTGGCCAGAATGCAAAGGTTTTTAAAGGCGACATCAGCAGGTGCGCCACTTCCACCGTCTCGCCCGCCTTGATGCGCCCATCTTGCTGCGCCGCGCGGATCCAGAGATACAGGCCCGTTTCCTTTTCATTCAGGCGCGCCACCATCGCTTGCGCGCGCGTGGGCGAGTGGATGGTTTCGCCAAAGATCACGCGCGCCAGGTCGATGAATGCCGGGTCGCACAGCAAACCCATTTTCTGCTCGACCAGGGCCAGCACCTGCGGGCGCAGCGGCTGGTCCGCAAGATAGGGCACGGCGGGCTGGGCCACGCTGCTTTCCCACATGCGCCGCAGGATTTCCGCGAACAGTTCGTCCTTGCTGGGGAAATGGTTGTACACGGTGCGCTTGGAAACGGCGGCCGTGGCGGCGATCCTGTCCATGCTGGTCGCGTCAAAACCGTGCTCGCGGAACTCGGCGATGGCGGCATCGACGATGGCGACGCGCTTGCGGTCGGTGAGGCGTTGCGGTGCGGCCATGGCGGGAAATCTCCTTTGAAAACAATATTTTACACCTCCTGGTTTACTTTGCCAGAAATAGGAACTACACTGTGTAGTGTAATTTAATCCTTGTGTTTTATAGACCGGATCGCATATGCATCGCATCTTATTCTTGGGAGTCCTGATCATCATGAGTTCTTGCACTTTGCGCGCCGAGCCTGCGGCGCTTGTTGAATCCTTACAACGCCACGACGGCAAGTTCCGCAATCCCGTGCAGATGCACACGCTGGGCACGGCGGCAACGCTGAAGCTGATGTGGACCTTTCTCTTTGACAAGCCCGACAGCACAGTGCCGGCCGCTGCCGTGCCCGTGCAAGCCTTGACCCAGGCGCAATTGCTGGCCGCGCCGGACAACAGCCTGTTTCGCCTCGGCCACTCGACCCTGCTGTTGAAACTCAACAACGAATTCTTCCTCACCGATCCCGTATTTTCCGAGCGCGCCTCGCCCGTGCAATGGGCAGGTCCGAAGCGTTTCCACCAGCCGCCCATCAGCATCGCTGACTTGCCGCCGATCAAGGCCGTCATCCTGTCGCATGACCATTACGACCACCTCGACCATGCCGCCGTGCTGCAACTGGCCGCCAAGACCGAACATTTTGTTGCGCCGCTGGGCGTGGGCGATACCCTGGTTGCCTGGGGCGTGCCGGCTGCCAAGGTGCGGCAATTCGACTGGTGGCAGGGCACCACGATTGTCGGCGTGAAACTCGTCGCCACGCCCTCGCAGCATTTCTCGGGGCGCGGCTTGTTTGATGGCAATCAAACCCTGTGGGCGTCGTGGGTCATCGACGCGCCGGACGTGCGCGTGTTTTTCAGCGGCGACTCCGGCTATTTCGGCGGTTTCAAACAGATCGGCGACAAGTACGGCCCGTTTGACGTGACCATGATCGAGACGGGCGCGTATGACAAGTTGTGGCCGGACGTGCACATGCAGCCGGAAGAAACCCTGCAAGCCCACCTGGACTTGCGCGGCAAGTGGCTCATGCCTGTGCATAACGGCACCTTTGACCTGGGGCTGCACGCCTGGCATGAACCGTTCGACCGCATCACGGGGCTGGCGGCCAAGCAGGGCGTGCACCTGGCCACGCCGCAGATGGGCGAGACGGTGGATTTACGGCAGCCGAAGCAGGGCGAGAAGTGGTGGTTGGCGATGCTGGAAGAAGAGATGCTTCGGTAATTTACGCCGTCACGTCGATCAGGCGGCCCAGGGTCTGGCCATAGCTGTTCAGCTGAGGCGTGCTTTTCGGCGTGGCGGGGAGCGCTTGCTGCGGCACGGCCACCTTGATCGCCTGGTCCAGTTGCGGCGCCTTCACGGTGACAGGGGCATCGGCCTGGGCTTGCTGGCTGCTGCGCTGCGTCTGGCTCAACGACTCCTGTTCCCGCGCCAGCGACTGGCGGCTTTGCGCCAGCTGTTCGCTGTCACGCTGTACCTGGTTCTGGCCTTGCTCGACCCGGCGTTGCGCCGTGGCCAGCGAGGCTGACAGATTGTTGACGGACGTTAGCGTGACCACATTGTTCACCTTTGAAAGTATGTCCAGGCGTGCGCAGAAGAGGAAGAATGCAGGCCGGGGGGGCGCGACATGTCTGCAGGTAATCTTTACCTGAATCAAGAGTAGGACAAATTCTCGCACAGTTCCAGTTAATTATGTTTTCTTGATAATTTTTCTGCGCGCCCTGTGTTGCCGAACTGGCATGCCGAAGCTGGCGATTCTATGGTCACAGTGAGTGCACGCTTCCCTTGCTTTCCTTTGTCTGTCTGCCACGGCAGATACCCCGCTGCGAAGATGACAGGACTGGTCACATTTAAAACATTGCTTTTTAAATAGTCAATGTGTTGTTGTTTTTTTACCATGGTGACGCACGGTAATGCGCGGCCTGCTGGGCGCTCTGGGCTATAATTGACGGTCAGAGTTGGTTTTTTTTGCCATACAGACAGGTAGTTAACACATGAATCTCAAGAGCCTCGCAATTGCCCTCGGCATGTCGAAAACGACAGTCAGCAGGGCGTTGAACGGCTATCCGGAAGTCAATTCCCGCACCCGTGAAATCGTCCTGGCCGCCGCCAAGAAAGTCGGCTACCGGCCCAACCCGCTGGCGCGCAGCCTGGCCGTCGGCCGTACCAATGTACTGGGCATGATCTATCCCCTGCTGCCCAGCGACCTGGGCGACAGCGTCTTTCTTTCCGTGGTGAATGGCATGTCGGACGCCGTGGAAGCGTCGAAGATGAGTCTCATCATCGCCCCCGTGTCGCCGCAGAATGAACAGCCCTCGTATGAAACCATGGTGCGCGGGCGCCAGGTCGATGGCCTGGTGGTGGGCCGCACCAAAGTAGTCGATGAACGCATCGCCTACCTGACGAAGGTGGGCTTTCCCTTTGTCGCGAATGGCCGCACGCGCATCGACGCGCCGTACGCGTATTTTGACTACGATAACGACACGGGCATCGACCTGGCCGTGTCCTTCCTGGCAGCGCATGGCCACCAGCGCATCGCCCTGCTGAGCGCGCCGCTGGACTTGCATTTCGCCTATGAGCGCAAGGAAAGCTTTATCCGCTGCATGGCGCAGGCGGGCTTGCCGCTGGACCCCCACTATTTGCTCGACAATACTTTTGATCGCCGCAGCGGCTACCAGGCCATGCAGCAATTGCTGGCCTGTTCGCCCCGTCCCACGGCCGTCATCGTCGACAACCACCTGTCCGGCGTGGGCGTGGTGCGTGCCCTGATGGATGCGGGCATCGAAATCGGCAAGGAAATCTCCGTCATCGTCTGGGGCAATGTGGAAGACACCTTGATCGGCATCAACGTCACCACCATCGACCAGCCCGACCTGCGCCGCGCCGGCGCCAAGATGGTGGAAATGCTGCAATCCCTGCTGGCCGGCACGCCGCCGGAACGGCTGCAGGAAATCTGGCAACCGGTGCTGTTGCCTGGGGCGACCGTGGGGCGTTGCGCGGACGCGTCAGATACGTAAGGCGCGGCAAGAGAGGCGCTGCGTATTTATTTTCCAGGCGTGTCCGTCGTATTCGCACGTATCAGCAATCGGCTCTTCATGAAGTCAATGACGAGCGTTTTGTCTGCGAACGGACTTAAGCCTAGCAGGCCGAATTCGGGTCTGCTAGCAAAGACGGCAACATTGTCCTTGGTGCAGTAACTGGCCACGGCGCCCTCCGGTAGCGTGAAGAGGCCCACGCGGATATTGCGCGTGATGGGAGCTTGAAAGCACGTCAGCGGTTTGCCCCAGGCGTTGGCGGTTATCACCTGCGCGCCTTCCCGGCTCGTCCGGCCCACTGCCTGCAGCCAGTCACTTTCCCGGAAGATGCCGAGTGCCATGCTTGCACTGCCCGTGTCAAACAGCAGGTTTTGCGTGCCAGTCGCGAATCCCTCGGCTTTGACCATGGGCACGAAGCCATCATGTGCCGCTGTTATTTCAAGATCCACGATCGTGTCATTGGGTTCCGCTTCAGTCCCATTCTTGCCAATGCGAAAGCGCTGTTGGGAAAGATCCAGACTGATGGCCTGATCTTGCAATACATCATTTCCCAGCGTTCCAATGAGCGTGGTTGCCTTGCATGTGGCCACGGTCCCGGTTCCAGCCGTTGCTGGCGACTGCGGCAAGAACGGTGTGGGCAACTTGAAGGTGCCGATTTGAAGCGTATAGGAAGCAGTCGCATGCTGGGCATGAGGGGGAGCAAGCTTCAAGGATTGGTAGAGTATGCTGCGTCCCGCCCCTGTATCAAATTGCATCAAGCAGCGTTGATCGTCCAGGCGAACAGGCAATAGTATTGCCCCCAGAACGGTGCCATCTTGCAACACGGTCTTGCTGAAGGTAAATGATTGCCACTTATTTTCTTTGGCCGCACTCGCAGAGCAGAAAGCCAGCAAACTGAGGCACAGCATTGCTTTCATGGCACTCTCCTTTGCCGCGACAATACGGCAGGCGGGCGCTCTGTACGAATCGATGAAATCCAATTGTTTGTCCTGGGGCGTTGAGTCGGGATAGGCGAGCGTCTTCGTTCACATGGCACTTGCGCGCATGAATCTTACATAAAATATATCTTTATTACAATGAAAATGGACCTGCAACGATTACCAGCCCTGAACGTAAAAACGCCGCCACCGGCAACATCCCGGTAGCGGCGCAGGGCACCACGCGCTGCATGCGGCAGGGTTTACGCCGCGCTCTTGCTACCTTGTGCCAGCACCGCCAGCAACCTCGCCTTGTCCTTGCGGTAAGTATCGACAGCCGCTTCCTTGACGTGGCCGAAGCCGCGGATTTTTTCGGGCAGGGATGCCAGTTCCACGCAGGTAGCCACATTCTCCGCCGTCAGGTTGACCAGCAGGCCGGCCAGCAGTTCGCGGTATTCGACGATCAGGGCGCGTTCCATCTTGCGTTCAGCTGTGTAGCCGAAGATGTCAAACGTGCCGCCCCGCAAGCCCTTGGCTTTGGCCAGCAGCTTGAAGGCGCGCCACATCCAGGAACCGAATTCCGCTTTCACTAGATGCCCTTTCGCATCTTTCTTGGCGAACAGCGGCGGCGCCAGATTGAATTTCACGGAGAAATTCCCCTCGAACTGCTGCTGCAACTGCTCCACGAAACGGCCATCCGTGTACAGGCGCGCCACTTCGTACTCGTCCTTGTAGGCCAGCAATTTGAAGTAGTTCTTCGCCACGGCGGTCGACAGCTTCTGGCCCAGTCCCAGGGTATTCTCGCGGTCGCGCACCTGTTTCACCAAGGTGGAATAACCATCCGCATACGCGGCATTTTGATACGCGGTGAGGAATTCCACGCGCTTCTTGATGACGCTATCGAGGCTTTGCGGCATTTGCACGAGGATCGCTTGCGACGGCGTGGCGATTTGTGTCACCTTGCGTACATCCACGGCGGCGCGGCGGCCCCACAAAAAGCTCTTCTTGTTCGACTCGATGCCGACGCCATTGAGTTCGATGGCGCGCAGCAGGGCCGCTTGCGTCAAGGGGATGCGGCCCTTTTGCCAGGCGTAACCGAGCATGAACAGGTTGGCGGCAATCGAGTCGCCCATCAGCGCCGTCGCCAGTTTGGTCGCGTCGATGAAGTCGGCCGCGTCCGCGCCGCCCACGGATTCCTCGATCAGCTGGCGCACTTCCGCCGTCGGATATTGCCAATCGGCATTTTGCGCAAACGTGCCCGGCGGCTGCTCGTGCAGGTTGACGACGGCCAGGCTTCTACCAGGACGCATTTTCGACACGGCATCCTGCGCGCCGGCCGTCAGCATGTCGCAGCCTAGAATCAGGTCCGCTTCGCCGGTGGCGATGCGCTGCGCGCGGATATGTGCGGGGGACTTGGCGATTTTTACGTGCGAGGTGACGGAACCGTTCTTTTGCGACATGCCCGTCATGTCCAGCACGGACGCGCCCTTGCCTTCCAGGTGGGCCGCCATGCCCATCAGCGCGCCCACGGTGATGACGCCCGTGCCGCCGATGCCGTTGATGAGGATATTGTACGGCGCGTCGCAGGCGGGTAAGACAGGTTCCGGCAGCGGACCGAAGTTGTCCGTCTCGCCCGTCTTGCCCGCGCCCGTTTTTGTCTTCTTCAGGCTGCCGCCTTCGACGGTGACGAAGCTGGGGCAGAAACCCTTGGCGCACGAATAATCCTTGTTGCACGAGGATTGGTCGATGGTGCGCTTGCGGCCAAATTCCGTCTCTTTCGGCAAGATCGATACGCAGTTCGATTGCACGCCGCAGTCGCCGCAGCCTTCGCAGACGGCGTCGTTGATGACCATGCGTTTGGCCACGTCCGGATATTCGCCTTTCTTGCGGCGCCGGCGTTTCTCGGCCGCGCAGGTCTGGTCGTAGATCAGCACGGACACGCCTTGCACTTCGCGCAATTCGCGCTGCACGGCATCCATGTCCTTGCGGTCGTGCAAGGTCACGTGGGCGGGCAGGTTCGAACGGTCGCTGTAGCGGCTCAAATCTTCCGTCACCAGCGCGATGCGGGCGATGCCTTCGGCCGCCACCTGCTGCGCCATCATCGGTACGGTAATCAAGCCGTCGACAGGCTGGCCGCCCGTCATGGCGACGGCGTCGTTGTAGAGGATTTTGTAGGTGATGTTGACCTTGGCCGCCTGCGCGGCGCGGATGGCCAGATAGCCGGAATGGAAGTAGGTGCCGTCGCCCAGGTTCTGGAACACGTGCGGCAGTTCGGAGAATGCGGCTTGGCCGATCCACGGCGCGCCTTCGCCACCCATGTGCGTGGTCAGCTTGTTCATTTCCGGGTAAATCGAGGTGGCCATCACGTGGCAGCCGATGCCGGCCAGCGCCAGGCTGCCTTCCGGCACCTTGGTCGAGGTGTTGTGCGGGCAACCGGAGCAGTAAAACGCGGGGCGGAACGGCGTGTTCACGGCCTTTTTCAATACCGCATCCTTGGCGTCGAGGAAACTTAATCTCGCCTTGATCAGGTCGCAGGTGACGGGGTCGGAAATCAGGCGCGCGATGCGGCTGGCGATGACTCTGGCCACTTGCGAGACGGAAAAGTCCGCCTTCGAGGTCAGCAGCCATTCGCCGCGCGGCGCCACCCATTCGCCTTTTTCGTCGAACTTGCCGATGACACGCGGACGCACGTCGTCGCGCCAGTTGTACAGCTGTTCCTTGAGCTGGTATTCGACGATTTGCCGCTTCTCTTCCACGACTAAAATTTCATCGAGGCCTTGCGCGAATTCGCGCACGCTGTCCGGTTCCAGCGGCCATGGCATGGCCACCTTGAACAGGCGCATGCCGACGTCGGCCGCCATCTGCTCGTCGATGCCCAGCTCTTCCAGCGCCTCCAGGACGTCCAGGTAGGACTTGCCGGACGCGATGATGCCCAGCTTGGCGTTCGGGCTGGCTATGGTGGTGTGGTTGAGCTTGTTTTCGCGCGCGTAGGCCAGGGCTGCGTAGATCTTATAGTCCTGCATCAGCGCTTCCTGGCTGCGCGCCTGCTGGCCCAGCGGGATGCTCGACAGGCGCGCGTTCAGGCCGCCTTCGGGCATGATGAAATCCTGCGGGATCTTGACTTCCACGCGGAACGGGTCGGCATCGATGGAGGCCGACGACTCGACCGTGTCGGCCAGAGCCTTGAAGGCTACCGTGCAGCCGGAAAAGCGCGACATGGCCCAGCCGTGGATGCCCAGGTCCAGGTATTCCTGCACATTGCACGGATACAAGACCGGGATCATCGAGGCGGAGAACAGATGGTCGGACTGGTGCGGCAGGGTCGACGAATACGCGCCATGGTCGTCGCCGGCCACCAGCAGCACGCCGCCCAGTTTGGATGTGCCCGCATGGTTCATGTGTTTGAAGACATCGCCGCAGCGGTCCACGCCCGGGCCCTTGCCGTACCACATGGCGAATACGCCGTCGTACTTGGCCGGGCCGATCAGGTCCACCTGCTGCGAACCCCAGACGGCCGTGGCAGCCAAGTCTTCGTTGACGCCAGGCACGAACTGCACGTGGTGCGCTTCCAGCTGCTTTTTCGCTTTCCACAGGTTTTCATCCAGGCCGCCCAGGGGCGAACCGCGGTAGCCGGAAATGAAGCCGGCCGTGTTGAGGCCAGCGGCCTGGTCGCGCAGGCGCTGCATCATGGGCAGGCGCACGAGGGCCTGGATGCCGGACAGGAAGATGGCGCCGGAAGTGGCCGTATATTTGTCGTCGAGGCTGACGCTGGTCAAACGGGAAGTGTCGGGGGGCGTAGATGGCGCGGCACCGGCGTTTCTAGCGAACGCTGCGGAGCCGTTTTCCGTGGTCACGGACATGGCTGTCTCCAAAAGGGTGTTTCAGATAGCGGCTGTACAAGGGGCGCACCCGGTAAGGCGCGCGCTGTGCAGACGGGATGGCCGCGTGTGGGCGGCACATAACTATTTTAAATTTAAAATAGTTAATGTGGTCAGTGTAGAACGACCGAGGGGAAGGGGCAAATACGCTTTGGCGATGGGGGTATAAGAAAAAATGATGGCCTGCCTTGCGCCGCAAGACAGGCCATGCATGCAGGGCACGCTTAGGGCTGCGTCCATTGCAGCTTGCGTGCGCGCAATGGATAGGCCACTGGCGTCAACTCGGGCAGCAGGGCATTGAGCGAGTCTTGCGTCAGTTCCAGGGCTTTTTGGGGGCTGAGTTCATTAATACTGATGGTGCTGAAGATGCCGTTATCAAAGCTTAGGTAGACGGGAGGCCCATTTTCCTTGATATCGAAGGTCTTGCGGTCTTTGTAGAAGGCGATTTCGTATGTGCCCGGCGGCAGTTCCAGCGCCACATGGGTCCTGGAGTCATTATAGTAAGAGGTTTTTTTCGCGCGGCCCTGCAGATGGCTGGCCTCGATATTATAGAATTTCCTGCCACTGTCGAATTTCTCGCTATCCACTGTTTCTTGCGGCATGCGGTTAAAGAAGATCAGATTGGCTTTTTTGTTGAGTGCCGTGCCCGCCTGTCCTGGCACATTCGACGGCTCGAGGGCGGTCGTACGGCGCATGCCTTGTTCCTCGGCTTGTTGCACGGTTTTGCGCTCGATGATCGCGTTCAGCGTAATGGCGACGTGCAGTGGCCCTATACGATTTGCCTCTTTGACATCGTAGCTGAGTCCCTTCATCGCGGCGCGTGTCGTTTCGATGGAATGCCAGATCGTTTTGGCTGCAACCCGGTCGTATACCACCGTTTCAATGAGCATGACGAGGCTGGAGTAGCAGCCAAAGCTATTGCATTTTCCTAGCGTGGTATCGGCATATTTCCAGTCCACCAGAGCCACGTAGCGCCGCCCCGTCGTGCTGGCAGGCAGGCCCTGCACGGTGTCGAGGATGGATGGCTGCTTGAACGCGGGCGGCATGGGGACGAAGGCGAATTCTTCTTTCGGATCCTTGGCAGCGTCGACATAGGCACGGCAAGCCCAGCTTTTGAACAGGGACGTGTTGTCCGACGAGACGATGGTGCCCCAGGTACTTTCATGGGTCTTGGGCGTGCAACTTTCCGGCGCAATAAATACCACCACCTCGATTTCTTTTCTTTCGATGGGCTGCGCAACATCGCCGAGCAGCACCTCGCGCAAGGGAAATTCGGATTGAGGGCGCGCGGCTTGGGCGCCCTGCATCAGCAGCAGCAGGGCGGCGCTTGCCGCCAGGCGGCGCAAGGAAGTGGTAAGCAATAACATGATGACGATGGTGAAATGAATAAGACCATCATTTTATTTCTTTTGAGAAATTATTGCTGGAAAAATAATGCTCGTTACAGCACGTGTGCCCCCACCCAGCGCCCGCTGCCGCACAGCTCGGCGGCCACTTGCAGCACGAGGTTTTTCACGGCGTTGCCCGCATTCGTCAGGGGAATGTTCTTCGACGCACACAGGGCCACCGTGCGCGACAGCACGGGGCTGTGGATGGCATAGCTGCGCATGGCGCCGCTGTCCAGTTCGGCCAGCAGGGGGGCGGCCGGCAAGATGGTGGCGCCCATGCCGGCCAGGATGGCCGATTTCAGGATGGCGATCGAGTTGATCTCGATCACGTTCGCCGTCTCCAGGCCCAGTTCGCGCGCGCGGCTGTCGATGCGCGGGCGCACGCCATGCTGCAGACCCGGCAGGATCAGGGTGGCGCTCAAGGCTTGCTGGAACGACACGGCATGGCCGGCGGGCGCGAACGGCGAAGCGCTGCGGCAAATGAAACGCATCTCTTCTTCCACCAGGGGGCTGCAGGCAAACGGCGTCAGTTGGCCATCGTCGAACAGCACGGCCAGGTTGATGCGGCCCGATCTGAGCTGTTCATTGAGGTTGCCCGTGATTTCTTCCGTCAGTTGCAGCGTGATTTCGGGGTAGCGTTCGCGCGCGGCCAGCAGCAGGGGCAGGGCCAGCGCGCCGGAGATACTGTGCGGCAAGCCCAGGGTGACATTGCCGGACGGCCGCGTGGCGCTTTGCGTGACGGCCGAGCGGGCGTCGGCCACCTGTTTCAGGATCGCTTGCGCGTGTTCGTAAAATACCTTGCCCGCGTCCGTGCTGAGCACGCCCTGGGCCGAGCGGTGCAGCAGCTGTACCCCCAGTTCTTCTTCCAGCTGGCGCAGCTGCTGCGTCAGGGCCGGCTGCGCCACATGCAGGATCAGGGCCGCGCGCGACAGCGAGCCGTGGTCAACGATGGCAACAAAGTAACGTAATTGGCGCAGTTCCATGGGTCCCAAGAGCGGTGCGTTGAGGGTGCGGTGATCGGAAAAAACAGGGTGTTGCGCCGCAGCGCCGAATGCGGCCAGCAGAATAACAATTTTGTTATACTCATTCTAGCGCCTTCGGTGCTCCAGACGCGTACTTGTGGGATGACAGCATGCTCAAGAAAGTTGATTCGTCTCAATTAAAAGTGGGCATGTACGTCCATGACCTCAGCTGCGACTGGATGACCCATCCGTTCGTGCGCAACCGTTTCCTGTTGCGCAGCGACGATGAAATCCGCAAGATCGTGCAAGCCGGCATCCACGACGTGGTGATCGACAGCGGCAAGGGCCTCGATGTGCAGGATGCGCCCACTGTGGCGCAGGCGCGGGCCGAGACGGAACGCGAACTGGTGCAGATCGCCGCGGCGGCGCCGCAGGTGGTCACGCGCGTGTCGCTGAGCATGGAACTGGCGCGTGCCACGCAGGTGCGGCGGCAGGCATCGAGCCTGGTGCGCACGGTGATGGCCGATGTACGCCTGGGCAAGGCCGTCGAAATCGACCGCGTGCAGCACACGGTGCAAGATATTACCGAGTCGATTCTGCGCAATCCCGGCGCCCTCGTCGGCTTGTTGCGTATCAAGAACAAGGACGACTACACCTTCCTGCACTCCGTCAGCGTGTGCGCGCTGCTGGTGGCGTTTTGCCGCTCGCGGGGCGTCGATGGCGCCACCACGCACCAGGCCGGCCTGGGCGGCTTGCTGCACGACACAGGCAAGGCGCTGGTGCCCGATAGCGTACTGAACAAACCTGGCCCCCTGACGCCGGAAGAATTTGCCCTGATCAAGCGCCATCCGCGCGATGGCTACGATATCCTGTGCCGCTCGCCCGAGCTGGGCGCCATTCCCCTCGACATCGCCTTGCACCACCATGAGCGGCGCGACGGCAGCGGCTACCCGGACCAGCTGGCTGGCGACGCCATCAGCGAGCTGGCGCAGATGGCCGCCATCGTCGACGTGTATGACGCGTTGACGTCCGACCGCAGCTACCACAAGGGCATCGCCGCCGCCGAAGCCTTGCGCAAGATTTATGAGTGGAGCAAATTCCATTTCAACCCCGTGTTTGCGCAGGACTTCATGCGCTGCGTGGGCATCTATCCGGTGGGTACCATGGTGATGCTGGAATCGGGCCGCCTGGCCGTCGTCATCGAGGCGCACGAGAGCAACCTGCTGGCGCCGAAGGTGAATGTGTTTTTCAGTACGAAGAGCAATGCCTACATCAAGCCCGAGACAGTCGACCTGTCGCGCGGCTTCGGCTTCGGCGGCGGCGACAAGATCGTCGGCCATGAGTCGGCTGCCAAGTGGCAGGTCGATCCGATGCGCTTTCTCTCCCTCGCGGATGCCTAGAAGAATTCCGCCGTATCGTTCGAGGCGATGGTCGTCAATAAACCTTTCGCTACCAACTCGTCGTAATGGCAAGCCAGGTTGCGGCCATGGCTTTTCGCGTAGTACAGGGCCTGGTCGGCGCGGCCGAGAATGATGACGGGCGCCTCATAGGCGTTGATGCTGACGAAGCCCACGCTGACGGTGACTCTGCCCACTTGCGGGAAGTCATGCGCTTCGACATTGGTGCGGAAGCGGTCGATGATTTTCTGCGCATTTTCCAGGGTGATTGAGCGCAGCAGCACGACGAATTCCTCGCCGCCGAAGCGGAAGATGCGGTCTTGCGAGCGGAACGACGATTGCAGCTGGTTGGCGATCAGGATCAGCACTTCATCGCCATACAGGTGGCCGAACTTATCGTTGACCAGTTTGAAATGATCGACGTCGATCACGGCCAGCCATTGCCGCTCCGTGTCCGTATGGTGGCGCCGTTCTTCATCGACGGGAAGCGGCTTCTCCGCTTCCGGTTCGCCGCGGCTTTGCAGGATTTTCGCCAGCTGGTCGTCGAAGGTCTTGCGATTCAATAAGCCGGTGAGCGAATCGCGTTCGCTGTAGTCGAGCAGGTTCTGGAAATTGCGGTACACGCTGACGATGCCGCCAATCACCTGGATGGTGGCGCCCGTATAGGGCGTGGGGTTGGTGATTTCCAGGCAGGTGGTGACCTGGTCGCCGATCCAGATGGGCAGCCACAGCAGGTGGCGGCCGTCGGCGCACAGGGTATCGGCGCTCGCTTCATGGCGCGCGATGCAGGCGGCCAGCGCCGGATAGTCCGACAGTGGTTCGCCTGGCAGGGTAGGGTCGTTATGCTCTTCCATGCGGGCCACGCTGCCTGCCACGATGATGGCCCGCGACCGCACGAACACCTGGCCACGCACGCTGGTCAGTGCCAGCACACGGGTCTGCGACGCGGCAGCGAGCTCCTGAACCGCCGATATCACGGAGATGTCGAGCATCGTGTGGTCACGGTGCCCGGTCATGTCCACCATGTGTTTCAGTAGGGAATCCATTGTCGTTCTCGGGAAAGTAGTCACACAAGTGTCGTCATAGCAGCATTGCATCAAGCAAGAGCATGTTCGCGTCCGTCTACAAGAAGCCAAGATTTATTTGGTGGCATGACGCTCTTTACCGCAGGGCGAGAGGCCTTTCCAAAGAAGAGCTAAGCAGGATAATGTCTTTTTGCCTAATAGGCAATTAACGTATGCAATATTTCATGTAAATACATGAGATTCATGCACCGCGTTGCAAAAAACTTGCCTTGACGAAGACTTTCAATCCTGATCGCAACATTTGTTTGCGTCAGCCGTCATTTCAACAAGGTTTGATAATTTCCATATGGAAACTTGTGGCGCGTCAATTTGCCAAACCGTGGACGCTTTATAGTCAATCCAATGGCGCAGAAATTTACGGCAGGAAACATATTAGCAGGAATGGGCAATGTTTCACACCCGATTGCGCCAGGGACTTGTGATTCACTTTTGGGAGCTTGTCATGCATACCTTCCTGTCGGCAGTACAGCAGTTTGTCAAGGATGAGGATGGCATTACGGCAATCGAATACGGCTTGATTGCGGCCTTGATGGCTACCGCCATCACGGCCGGTTTCTTGCTGATCAAGACCAACTTGCTGGCCGTCCTCACCGACATTTCGTCGAACCTGGTGTTGACGCCCTAAGCGGGTGCCCGCCATCGGCCGGCCGGTGGCGGGTTTTTTTCAGGAGGTATGCCATGTCTGCAACTGCCTTGTGCGACCTGCTGTTGTTGTGTTTTGTGACGGGGGCCGCCGTCAGTGATTTGATCCGCCGCAAGATACCGAATGGTTTGGTGCTGTCCGGCATCCTCGCCGCGCTGGCCTTGCACCTGTGGCTGTGGCCGCAAAGCGTGCCGTCGTTGTGGCTGGGCGGCATGGCGACGGGTTTCTTTCTGTTTCTTCCTTTATATGTGCTGCGCGGCATGGCCGCTGGCGACGTCAAGTTGATCGCCATGGTGGGCGCCTTTGCCGGCCCGTGGCCCGTGCTGCAGATCTGTTTCGCCACCTTTGTGCTGGGCGGCCTGATGGCCGTGCTGATGATCACGTACCAGGGCAAGTGGCGCGCCTGCCTGGGCAATCTGCGCCAGTTGCTGTGGCCGATGATCGCGCGCATGGCCGGCATTCCTCTGGCGCCTGCTGCGTTGGGGAGCGGTGCCAGCGTGGGCAACATGCCGTACGGACTGGCCATTGCCCTGGGTTGTCTGGTGGTGCAAGGGCGACATTATTTCTGATTGTTATTCATTGCTCTGAATCAATGGGCGCCAGTTCCCGCTGGCTAGAATGAATTCTGTTCAATGCAGTCTTAACCGGCTTGGAGACACAGGATGACCGAGGTCGACTATTCCATGAGCACCGAGAGTACGCCGCGCCCCGCCGACGCGAACCTGATGCCGCCCTTGCCGCCGCAGCCGAAAAGCTTGCGCGAAACGGGCCTGGAGCGGCCGCTGGTGGTTGAACTGATCGCCAAGCTGATGTTTGTGAGCGGCAAGACGCACCTGTCCGCAATGACGACGCGCTTGCGCCTGTCGATCAATGTCTTGCGCGAAGTGCTCGATTTCATGGTGGCCGAGCAGATGGCCGAAGTGGCCTGGCGCGGCGAATCCGAGATCGACGTGCAGTATCAGCTGACGGGCGCCGGCAAGCAGCGCGCCAGCGCCTTCCTTGAGCGCTGCGCGTATATCGGCGCCGCCCCCGTCACTCTGGAAGCGTACCGCGCCATGGTGGCGCGCCAGTCGTGGCTGGTACAGGAACAGCGCGTCGGCAGCGATGACCTGGCCGCCGTGCTGGGCAGTGCCCATGCGGGGCCGGGCATGCTCGACGTGGTGGGTGCTGCCCTGCATTCGGGGCGCTCGCTGCTGCTGTACGGTCCGCCCGGCAGCGGCAAGTCGACCCTGGCGCTGCAACTGGGCCAATTGCTGCACGGGCTGGTGGCCGTGCCCTACGCCATCGTCGTCGGCCAGGACATCATTCAGTTGTACGATCCGGCGCAGCACCTGCCGCCCGCGCCGCAGCATGTCAGCCATGCGCGCCAGGCGCTGGAGCGGCGCAGCACGGATATTCGCTGGGTGTTGTGCCAGCGTCCCGTGATTCACGTGGGCGCCGAGCTCGACGCGGGCATGCTGGAGCTGCGCCATGACGCCAGCGGCGGCTGCTACCAGGCGCCGCCCCACGTGCGGGCGAATAACGGCATGCTGATCATTGACGACCTGGGCTGCCAGCGCCTGGGCGCGCAAGAATTGCTGACGCGGCTGATGCAGCCGCTGGCGCGGGGCAGCGACCAGCTGGGCCTGCCCGGCGGCGTGCAGATCAGCGTGCCGTTCGACAATGCCCTGGTGCTGGCCACGAACGTGCCGCCGGGCGAACTGTTCGATCCTGCCTTGCTGCGCCGCATCGGCTACAAGGTGCAGGTGGGGCCGCTGGCCGAGAGCGCCTATCGCGCCCTGTTCCGCCAGCAATGCCGTCTGGCCGGCATGGCCATCGACGAGCTGGCCCTGAATCACCTGCTGCAGCTGCATGGCGCGCAGGGACGGCCCTTGCTGGCCAGCTATCCTGGTGAATTGCTGGCGCGCATAGGCGACTTTGCCGGCTTTGCCGGCTGTGAAGCGCGCCTGACGGTGGCCGCCCTGGAACAGGCCTGGAGCAGCCTGTTTGCCAGTTGCGACATGCCGGCCGCCAGCCTGTGCGAGCGTATCGCATGAAAAACCGGCGCGCCCTCCTGATGATGGGTTTGGCTGTGGTGCTGGGCCTGCTGGCCGTGTTGCTGGCCTCGCACTGGCTGCTGCGCCAGACGCCGGCCGGCAAGGGCAAGATCGTCGTCGCCGCCAGCGATGTCAACCTGGGCCAGCGCCTGACGCCCGAGATGCTGCGCCTGGCCGAGTGGCCGGCGGAAAGCTTGCCGCAAGGCGCGCTGCAAGACCCGGCGCCACTGGCGGGACGGGTGCTGAAAACCAGCGTGCTGCGCGGCGAGCCGCTGAGCGAAGCCAAGCTGGCGCCGGTGGGCACCCTGGGCGGCCTGTCGGCCCTGATCACGGAAGGGCGACGTGCCATCACCGTGCGCGTCAACGACGTGATCGGCGTGGCCGGCTTCGCCTTGCCGGGCAACTATGTCGACATCATCGTCAGTACCCAGCAAGATGCCGGCGACCGCGCGTTTCCGCAAAGCCGCAACATTTCCAAGATCGTGCTCGAACGCATCCTGGTGCTGGCCGTGGCGCAGGAGGTGGGGCGCGACGAGACCAAGCCGCGCGTGGTCAATGCGGTGACGCTGGAAGTGACGCCGGAACAGGCTGAAAACCTGGACCTGGCGCGCAGCGTGGGCAGCCTGTCGCTGGTGCTGCGCAACCAGGTCGACCCGCAGCCGGGTGTGACGGCGGGCGCCACCAAGCTGACCCTGCTGGGTGGACCGCACGAAGCCGATCCCGCTCCTGCCGCTGCCCCCGTGCTTGCCGTGGCACCGCGCCCGGTGCGCGTGGCGAAGGCGCCGCCGGAGCCGGCGCGCCAGTGCAGCGGCGTCATCGACGGGACGCGCCAGTCGCGCGAATGTTTTTAGCCAACCATGGACACGCTCATGAACCGCGCCCTGCTGACACTGTGCTGCCTGCTGTTGCCGCTTGCCGGCGCGGCGGCCGATCCTGGCCCGCGCTGCGGCGGCGAAGCGGCGACACCCGGCAACTTGCAGCTGCAGGTGGGCAAGTCGAGCATGCTGCGCCTGCCCGAGGCGGTGCTGGCCCGCAGTGTCGGCAATCCGGCCGTGCTGCAAGCCATGCTGGTGGCGCCCGACACTTTATATGTGGTCGGCGTCGATGTGGGCAGCACGAATATGATCATCCAGGGCAAGAGCGGCGTGTGCAGCGTGGTGAACGTCAGCGTCAGCATGGACCCGGCCGGCTTGCAAGCGACCCTGGCGGCCCTGATGCCGGAAGAAAAAGCCATCCGCGTGACAGCCGTGGCCGATACCCTGGTGCTGTCGGGCACGGTGCAGGATGCGGGCGCCGTGCTGCGCGCCGTCGAGCTGGCGCACGCGTATGTGCGCCGCGCTACGCATCCGCTGGCGTTGCCCAAGCCCGCCGATGGTGCCGCCTTGCCTGTCGCCGCAGCGGCGCCCGGTGGCGGCACGGGCGGCGCGAACAGCCGCGTCATCAATATGCTCGACGTCAGTGCGCCGCAGCAAGTGATGCTGGCCGTGCAGATTGCCGAAGTGTCGAAGTCGCTGCTGGAACGCCTGGAAGTGGGCGCCACCCTGCGTTTTGCGTCCGGCAGCTGGGCCACCACCTTGCTGTCGAATTTCCTCAGCGGCACGGCCAATGGCTTGCTCGACGTGCGCAAATCGAATGGCCAGCAGTTGACCATCGAGGCGCAGAAACAGGATGGCCTGGTGCGCATCCTGGCCGAGCCGACGGTGATGGCGATCAGCGGGCAGGAAGGCAGTTTTTTGGCTGGCGGCAAGATCTTCATTCCCGTCGGCCAGGACAACAACAAGATCACGCTGGAAGAGCGCGAGTATGGCGTCGGCCTGCGTTTTACGCCGACCGTGCTGTCGGGTGGGCGCATCAATTTGAAGGTGGCGCCGGAAGTGTCGGAACTGTCGCGCGAAGGCGTCGGCATTTCCGCCGCCGGTGTCAGCGGGCGCTCGATCCTGCCCGTCATCACCACGCGGCGCGCCTCGACCACGGTGCAGCTGTACGACGGCCAGAGCTACGCCATCGGCGGCTTGATCAAGAACAACCAGGTGAGCAACATCACGGGCGTGCCCTGGCTCAGCGAAGTGCCCATCCTGGGCGCGCTGTTTCGCAGCACGGATTTCCAGCATGACCGCACGGAATTGCTGTTCGTCATTACCGCACACCTGGTCAAACCCTTGCCGGCGGAGGCCGTGCTGCCGACGGCGCAGCTGGCGCCCCCTTCGCGCACGGACTTGATGTTGGGCGGCAAGATGGAAGGGACGCTGGCGCCGCCGTCCGTGCCTCCACTGCGCGCGGCCAACGGTTTCGAGTTGAAATGAGACGGGGAGAGATGCCATGCCGAACTCGCTTTTGATGTCGCTGCGGCGCCTGGCGGCGCTGCTGCTGGCGCTGCAACTGGCCGCCTGCGCGCACGGCAGCACGCCGCAGCTGGACCGGCGCTTTGGCGATGCCGTGCGCTTGGCCATGGCGCAACAGGTGCGCGATCCGGCCAGCGCCGGCAATCGCACGCCGGCCGATGGCCTCGATGGCCCCAGCGCGCACGCCGTCATGCAGCGCTACCGCGCCTCGTTTGCCGAACCGAACGGCCAGGTGCCGCAGCCCGTGCAATTCATGCTGGGAGGCGGCAATGGCAAATAGACGCCAGCGCCAGCGCGGGGCGATGTTGATCGCCTTTTCCATCCTGCTCATCGTGGTGCTGGGCTTTATCGGCCTGGCGCTCGACGTGGGGCAAGTCATCGGCCGCAAGACGGAATTGCAGAACCTGGCTGACAACGCGGCGCTGGCGGCCGCCGCGGAACTGGTGGGCACGGCCGAAGGGCTGGCCAACGCCGTGACGAAAGCCAAGAGCAGCGCGGCCGACAAGAGCGCATGGCGGCGCCGCATGCAGGGCGCCATCCTGTCGGACGCCAGCATCCGCTTCGCCAGCGCACCCGACGCGTCTGCCACCGAGTGGCATGCGGCGGGCGCCGTGCCCAATCCCGCCACGGCGCTGTTCGTGCGCGTCGATACGCAGGCTAACGATCCGTCGCTGGGCAGGGTGGCGACGGCCTTCCTCGGCGCCTGGTCGCCGGCGCTGCGCACCCTCGACACGAGCGCGCGCGCCGTGGCCGGGCGCACCAGCTTGCACCTGACGCCGTTGGCCGTCTGCGCGCTGTCGGGCAGTGCTGCCAGCGCGCGCATGAATGCGGCACTGCTGCCAGCCGTCGAACTGCTGGAATATGGCTTTCGCCGTGGCGTGGCGTACAACTTGCTCAAGCTCAATCCGCATGGCGCCACGGCCGAACATTTCGTGCTCAATCCGGTGGGCCAGCCGGGCGTCGTGGGGCCGTCCTTGCAGGTCAGCGAGTCGAGCGTGTTGCCGTTCGTGTGCAGCGGCACGGTGCTGTACCCGCGCATCGGCAGTGGCTCGGTGCATGTGCACCGGCCGTTTCCCGCCACCTTGTTGCCCGCCTTCAATGCGCGCTTCAACCAGCTTGCGGGCAGCGGCTGCCATCCCGTCACGGCGCCGCCCGATACGAATATCCGCGCATTTCCGAATACGGCCGCGAACTGGTGGATGACGAACATGCCCGATGCGCCCAGCGCCCTGAGCACCGGCAATCCGCTGTTGTCCGTGGCCGATCCGGAGTCGAATGCGACGCCGCCCACGGTGGGCAGTTACGGGCCGCTGTGGTCGTTTGGCAGGGCGGCCAGGTACAGCAACCCGAAACCGGCCGGCGATTATCTGCCGTTTTCCACCAGCGACTGGCCCAAGCTGTATCCGGCATCCCCGGCCGCGCCGGTCGCCAAGTCCCTGTATCCAACCGATAAATCGCCGTACCTGACCACGGCCTACCAGACGGCGCCGACGGGAAACACGGCCTTGGCCTTGCGGCGTTTGCTGCACATCCCGCTGCTGGCCTGTCCGCTGCCGGCCGGCAGCGACGTGCTGGCCCAGGTGCTGGGCGTCGGCCGCTTCTACATGACGGCGCCCGCCAGCAATGGTGTGCTGAGCGCCGAATTTGCGGGCCTGGTGGCCGAAGGCACGCTGGCCGGTCCCGCGGAGTTGCTGCAATGAGGCCGCCATGCCGCGCGGCGCGGCCCCAGGGCGGTGTCGCCGCCATCGAGCTGGCGCTGATCATGCTGTTTTTCATGGCATTGCTGCCCTTCGTGCTGCTGTTCGGCCGCGCGCTGCTGGTGTACACGGCCCTGCAAAAGAGCGTGCACGATGCGGCACGCTACATGGCCACCATGCCGCTGCTGCAGATGGCCAGTGGGGATGCGGCGAACCAGGGCGCCGTGTTTGCCCGGCAGATGGTGGTCGATGCGATGGCCGAAAGCTGGCCGGGCATGCAGCCATACCGGGTCAGCGTCGACTGCATCTATCCCACCGATTCCTACAGCTGCGGCAGCTACACGACGGCGCCGCAGCAGGTGCGCATCAAGGTGACCGTGGACATGCCCGTCACCTTCCTGCCCGAGATGACGCGCAAGTGGCTGCCGCAGCTGGCGCCTATCCCCCTGAGCGCGAATGCGACCTTGCGCTATGTTCATTAAACCGCATCCGATACGGCGTCGCCAGGACGGCGTCTTTGCTGTCGAGTTCGCCATGCTGGCGCTGCTGTTCTTTCTGTTCCTGTTCGCCATGCTGGAACTGGCGCGCGCCGTGTACGTGTGGAACATGGTGCATGAAATTACCCGGCGCGCGGCGCGCGCCGCCGCCGTCACCGATTTCAGCAATGCCGGCGCCATGCAGGCCGTGCGCACGCAAGCGGTGCTGCGCGCCACGCCGGGAACGCTGCCGCTGGGCGGCGGCATCAGCGACGCGCATGTGCGCATCGATTATTTGTCGGAAAGCGGCGGTGGCGCCGCGCTGGCGGCGGTGCCGGTGATGGTGATGCCAGGCTGTCCGCAACGCAACCGCATCAATTGCCTGGACGATCCGCATGGCGCCAGCTGCATCCGCTTCGTGCGCGCGCGCCTGTGCGTGCCGGGCGATGGCGCGCGCTGCGAGCGCGTGCCATACCAGCCCGTCCTGCCCCTGCTGGGGATGATGTTTCCCTCCGGCGCAGGGGCCGTGCGTTTGCCTGGCGGGAGCACCATGGCGGTGGCCGAGTCGCTGGGCTATCCGGACAACCCGAATTTCTGTCCCTGAACGCCACCAGACGGTGGCAGCCGACTGTGTAGACCAGAAAGAAGCGAGGAAGTGCGATGAAAGCCTTGATGATTAGCCGCGACGCCAGCTTGCACGAAGAAATCGCCGCGCAAGGCGCGGCCCGCATGCCCGTGCTGCGTCTGCTGGAGCGGCGCAGCGGCCTGCGCGACGCCGTCGAGCGCATGCTGCCCGAAGCGCCCGAGCTGGTGATCGTCGACGCCAGCGGCCTTGACGCCGACGAAGCGGACCTGCTCGAACGCCTGGCGCGCCAGTATCCGCTGGCCGTGCTGATGCTGCTCACGCGCGGCCAGCAGCAGGATGTGCTGATCCGCGCCATGCGCGCCGGCATGCGCGAGGTGCTGCAGCTGCCGCTGGTGCACAAGGCCTTTCACGAGGCGATGGACCGGGTCGACATCCAGGCCGGCGTGACGCAGATGCGCGACGGCAAGGTGCTGGCCTTTATTTCGTGCAAGGGCGGCAGCGGCGCCACCTTTCTGTCGACGAACTTTTCCTACGCGCTGGCCAGCCTGGCCGGTTGCAAGGTGCTGCTGATCGATCTGCACGGCCAGTTCGGCGACGCCACTTTGTACGTGTCGGACCAGAAGCCTGCCATGACGCTGTCCGATATCTGCGCCCAGATCGCGCGCATGGATGGCGCCTTTCTCGCCTCGTGCCTGGTGCATGTGACGCCGAACTTCGGCGTGCTGGCGGCGGCCGACGACCCTGCGCACAAGGTCGACATGCAGCCCGAGCACATGGACCGCATCCTGGCCGTGGCGCGCCAGCACTACGACTACATCGTGCTCGACGTGGGGCGCCAGATCGATGCGCTGTCGCTGCGCGCGCTCGACAACGCCGACGCCATCTATCCGGTGCTGCAGCTGGCCCTGCCCGACATCCGCGACGGGCGCCGTCTGCTCGACATTTTCCGCTCGCTCGGCTATCCGGGCGAGCGCCTGCGCCTGATCGTCAACCGCTATGAAAAGGGCGGGCGTCTGCGTCTGGCGGACCTGGAGCAGGCGCTGGGCGCGGAAGTGGTGCACACGGTGCCCAACGATTACATCGCCGCCACGGACTCCGTCAACCAGGGTATCCCCCTGCTGCAGCTGTCGCGCACCAGCGCCGTGGCGCGTAGCCTGGCCGAACTGGTGGAACTGGTGACGGCGCGCCGCGTGACGGAAAGCCGCGGCCTGTTCGACCGGTTGTTCAGCCGCAGCGAGGCTTAGGACAGCAATCGATGTCAAGGCTCCCGCCGGGGGCCATCATGGGAGCCGAGATGACTTTACGCGAACGCCTGGCGGCAAATGAAACGGTGCGCCCCGCCAGCAATGGACAAGGCGCGCTGGCGCTGCACGCCTACCAGGAACTCAAAAAAACCATGCACCAGACGATACTCGACCGTATCGACCTGGAGCGCCTGAAACGCCTGACGGCGGAGCAGTTCAAGCACGAGCTGGCGCTGCTGGTACAGCGCGTCATCGAGGAAGAGCGCATCGTGCTGAACCAGCATGAGCGGCATAGCCTGGTGCTCGACATCCAGCACGAGATGCTGGGTTTTGGCCCGCTCGAACCCCTGCTGGCCGACGCCAGCGTGTCCGACATCCTGGTCAATACCTGCGACAAGGTGTACGTGGAGCGGGGCGGGCGGCTGCAGCTGACGGATGTGACCTTCCACGACAATGCGCACCTGATGAAGATCATCGAAAAAATCGTTTCGCGCGTGGGACGGCGCGTCGATGAATCGAGCCCGATGGTCGATGCGCGCCTGCCCGACGGTTCGCGCGTGAATGCCATCATTCCGCCGCTGGCCGTCGATGGCCCGATATTGTCGATCCGGCGCTTTGCCGTGCAGCCTTTGAGCATCGCCAACCTGCTCGACTACAAGAGCCTGACGCCGCCCATGGTGCAGGTGCTGCAGGCGCTGGGCCAGGCCAAGGTTAACATCCTGATCTCGGGTGGCACGGGCAGCGGCAAGACGACCCTGCTCAACGTGCTGTCCGGCTTCATTCCCGGCAGCGAGCGCATCGTCACCATCGAGGATGCGGCCGAACTGGCGCTGCGCCAGCCGCACGTGGTGCGCCTGGAAACGCGCCCGCCGAATATCGAAGGCAAGGGCGAAGTGAGCCAGCGCGCGCTGGTGCGCAATGCGCTGCGCATGCGCCCCGACCGCATCATCCTGGGCGAGGTGCGCGGCGCCGAGGCGCTCGACATGCTGCAGGCGATGAACACGGGCCATGAGGGTTCGCTGGCGACCATCCACTCGAACACGGCGCGCGATGCGCTGGCGCGGCTGGAGAACATGGTCGGCATGGCCAACGTGAACCTGACGCCGCGCGCCACGCGCCAGCAGATCTGCTCGGCCGTGACGGTGGTGATGCAGGTGTCGCGCCTGACGGACGGCGCGCGCAAGCTGGTCAGCCTGCAGGAGGTGACGGGCATGGAAGGCGACATCATCGCCATGCATGAAATCTTCCGCTTTGAGCAGACGGGCGTGGATGCCGAGGGCAAGGTGCAGGGCCACTTCTGCGCCACGGGCGTGCGGCCCCGTTTCACGGAGCGCTTGCGCATGTTCGGCGCGCCCGTGTCCGACAGCGTCTTCGACCCGGATCGCATCTACGAATAAGGGAGGGCGCATCATGGACCTGGTCTTCTACGGCTTTGCCGTGCTGCTGTTTGCCGCCTGCATCCTGATGGTGGAAGGCGCCTGGCTGTGGTGGTCGGGCACGCATGGCAGCGCGGCGCGGCGCATCAACCGGCGCTTGCGGCTGATGGCGGCGCGCGGCGAGGCGGGTGGGGAGCGGGTCTCCATCCTCAAGCAGCGCCGCTATGCGCGTGCGCCCGGACTGGAGCGTTTGCTGCGCCGCGCGCCGCAGGCGGCAAAGCTCGACCACCTGCTGCTGCAATCGGGCTTGTCCTGGTCGGTGGCGCAATTCATCGGCGTCACGGGTACCTTGTTGCTGGCGGCCTTGCTGCTGCTGGCGGCCTGGTCCATGCCTTTTCCCGGCGCCTTGCTGCTGCTGGCCAGCGCCGTGAGCGGACCGTGCCTGTTCGTGCTGCGCGCGCGTGCGGCGCGGCTGAAAAAGATCGAGGCGCAACTGCCGGAAGCGGCCGATTTCCTGGCCCGCGCGCTGCGCGCCGGGCACTCGTTTTCGAATGTGCTGCAAATGGTGGGCGATGAACTCAATGAGCCGATCAGCGGCGAATTCAAGATGGCGCATGAAGAAATCAATTACGGCGTGCCGATGAACGAGGCGTTGCAAAACCTGGCCGCGCGCATTCCGCTGACGGACTTGCGCTACCTCGTCATCGCCGTGCTGGTGCAGCGCGAATCGGGGGGGAACTTGGCCGAAGTGCTGGTCAGCATCGCGCGTATCATCCGCGCCCGTTTGAAACTGCTGGGTCAGGTGCGCGTGCTGTCGGCCGAGGGGCGCATGTCGGCCTGGGTGCTGGGACTGATGCCGGTGGTGATGATTGGCGTCATGGCGCTGGTCAACCCGCAATACATCCGCCTGCTGTGGACCGATCCCAGCGGCATCAAATTGCTGTGGTACGCGGCCGGCATGGTGGCCTTGGGTGTCGTCTGGATGCGCAATGTGATACGTATCAGGATATAACAACAGGGGGTGGCATGAGCGCTTCGCAACTGCTGTTTCTCGTGATTGTCTTCGTCGTGGTGGTGGCGCTGGCCCTGCTGGCGTGGCTGATCTTCTTTCCCGGCGCCTTGCGCCAGCGCCTGTTCGGCGCCACGGCGCCGGCGGCCAGCGATGCGGTGGCCGACTCTGGCTGGGTGGAGCGCGTGGCGCGCGTGGCGCAGCCGTTCAGCAAGCTGTCGCTGCCGGAAGAGGGCTGGGAGCGCTCGCCGCTGCGCACGCGCTTCATGAACGCGGGCTGGCGGCAAGCGAGCGCGCCCGCCTTGTACTTTGCGGCGAAAACCGTGCTGGCCCTGCTGTTTCCCACCGTGCTGGGGCTGTACGCGGCCAGCGCCATGGCGGCGCAGATGCGCAGCGTGCTGCTGTTGCTGCTGTGCGTCAGCGCCACCATCGGCTATTACCTGCCGAACCTGGTGCTGGCCAGCACGGCCAAGCGGCGCCAGCGCGACATCTTTGAAAATATCCCCGATGCGCTCGACTTGCTGACCGTGTGCGTGGAAGCGGGCCTGAGCCTGGAGCGCGCACTGGTCAAGGTATCGGGCGAGATCCACATCAAAAGCATGGTGCTGGCGCAGGAATTGCAACTGGTACTGATGGAAATGCGCGCCGGCTTTTCCAAGGAAAAGGCGCTGCGCAACCTGGCCCTGCGCAGCGGCGTGGAGGATGTCGACACCCTGGTCGCCATGCTGATCCAATCGGAACGCTTCGGCACCAGCATGGGCGATTCACTGCGCGTGCATTCCGAAAACCTGCGCGGCAAACGCAGTCTGCTGGCCGAGGAGGCGGCGGCGAAGATCGCCCTGAAACTGCTGTTCCCGCTGATATTTTGCGTCTTTCCCACCCTGATGCTGGTGCTCATGGGGCCGGCCGTGATCGAAGTCTATCGCGTGCTCGTACCGGCCATGGCCAGCCGCTGAAAGGAGTCACCATGCGCTTGATGCTCTCCCGCCTGGCCGCCGCCTGTGCCTGCCTTGGCCTGGCCGCCTGTACCACGCAACTGGCCCACGCACCGGTGCCGGCGTGGCCTGACGCGGATGCCGCCTATGTCGCGGGGCGCCAGCATTTCGAGCGGGGCGACCTGCCCGCCGCGCAGGCGGCCTATGAGCAGGCGCTGCGCCATGCGCCGCGCCACGTGAATGCGCGCAACGGCCTGGCCGTGCTGCATGCGCAGCGGGGCGAGCACGCCGCCGCCATCGCCCAGTGGCAGGCGCTGACGCAGGAAACGGGCATGGCGCGGCCGCAGCAGGCCTATCTGTTCAGCAATCTAGGCCATGCCTATTCTCTGAGCGGGCGCGACGCGCAAGCGTTGACTGCGCTGGAACAGGCGTGTTTGCTCGATCCGCTCAATGCGCTAGCCTGGCAGCATCTGGCGCAGGTGCTCGAACGGCTGGGGCAATACGAGCGCGCCGCCCTCATGCGGCGCCAGGCGGCCAGCTTGCGGGAACATGACTTGCGGCGCGACCTGGCGGTCTTGCGCGGCGAGGCGGCGCCGAAGGTTGTGCCCGTGCCCGCGTCGCTGCCGGAGGTGCCCGCCATGGCACGCGTGGAGATCACGCAGAGCGATGGCATGGCCCAGCTGCAGCGCGTGCCGGCGACGGCGCGCAGCGTACCCGCCGCAGTGCCTGAGCGGCCCATGCCGGCGGCGGCCACGCCGCACCCGCGCCTGGAAATTGTGAATGGCAACGGCGTGCCGGGCATGGCCGCCGCGCTGGCGCGCAGCCTGGCCGGCGCTCCCGTGCAAGTGGTGCGCCTGGCCAATGAAACCAGCTTCCAGGTGGCGCGCACGCGCGTCGAATACCGGCCCGCGCAAGAGCAGGCGGCGCGCCAGCTGGCCCGGCAGTTGGGGCTGCAGGTGCAAACTCAGGTGCAGACCCAGGCCGCCGACTGCCCGGCCAGCGAGCTGCGCCTGGTACTGGGGCGCGACCTGAGCGACCCCGCCATGTTGCACCGCTATTATCTGCAGCAGTTGCAACTGGCGCGCCAGGCATTGGCGCGGCTCGGTTAAAACATTTCTGCCTGCACGAAAAACACGCGGCGCCTTTGCGGGCGCCGCGTATTTTTCATACTGCTGATTATGTCGGTTGGCGGCGGCGCGTAAACGCCAGGGCCGCCAGTCCCATGCCCAGCAGGAACAGGCTGCCTGGTTCCGGCACGACCTGGGGATCGATGACGACGATGTCGGTGCGCGTGGACTTGGCAAAGTTCAAGGTATAGCTGCCGGCGGGCAGGGCGAAGTTCGAGGTCAGGGAAAACATCGAAAAGCCATTCGTGAAGGCGCGCCCGGTAGCGGGATCATTCGTGCCGGCCGTCAAGTTCAGGCTGAAGGGATCGAGGCTGCCGGCGCCATGGTTGCCGTTGATATCGCTGCCATTGTTCGGGTTGCCATCGGGGGCGAACTGGAAGATCACGCCATCGGCGTTCGCGTTCGACAGGCAGCCGGCAGGGCTGGCGGCATTGCACGAGATATTGAAGATATCCATGATCGACACGTTCGACTTGTCACCCATGGTCGTCACGCTGGTGCGCAGGTCGCGCCGTCCCATGAAGCTGAAGGTGATGAAGCCGGCGCTCGACAGGGTCAGGTTGACGGAACCGGTGAGCGTGTCGCCAGCCGTGGCCGTGGCGGCGCCGACCGTGTTGCGCTGTGCTTCCGCCACGGCTTGCACGCTGGCGCCGCCATTGAGCATATTGCCGAAGGCGTGCGCATCGCCGCGCGCGAATTCCAGGGTGGAACTGGGACTGGGTGCGTAGTGATTTTGCGGCAAGCCGCTGCAGCCGCCCCCCGAACACACTTGCAGCACGTCGGCGTTGGCGGCCGGCCCTGTATTGACGGCGCGCGGATTGACGGCCACGCCACCTTCGAAGAAGGCGCTGTCGCTGGCATTGCGGTTGGCGCCGGCCAGCGACAACGCGCCAGCGCTGGTGGTGATGCGGAAATTGTTCAACTCATTGACGGCCAGGCCGTACGCGCCGGCCTGCGCCTGGCCGCTGGCCAGCAGACTTGCCGCCGCCAGTGCGCCCAGCCAGCCCAGGGTCTTGCTTCGTGTGTGATCGACGTTCATCGCAGCCTCTTATCGTGGTCAGTCTCGGAAAATCCGGGGGACAAAGAATCCAGAATGACTTGCCTGGATTCATCTCGTAGACAGGGATAAGCAGCTTGCATGCCACACAAAAAAAGTAAATTGAATCAACTACTTGCGCAAAGCGGACTGAGCTGGATAGGGCGAAGTGTAAGAAAGGCCGACGCCGCTTGGCGGGCGGCGTCGGCCCGCCTCAGGTACCGCGGTGATAGCCCAGGTGGCCACCCGAATTGCTTGCGCAACCGCAACCGATGCGCGCCACTTCCTCGCCTTCCGTCAATTTCCAGTTGGTAATGGTCGTGTGCGGCCAGTCGATGTCGCTTTTCTTGACAGGTTTGACCGTCAGCGTGCGTTCTTCCACATCCGTGTATTCCATCAGCTCCTCGTCGTCGGCGATGTCGAAATGGCGGTGGATCAGGGAAATACCGAAGCGGTCGAGTGCGCCATAGCGCTGCAGCACGTCGCGCAATTCGCGGAAGCAGGCCAGATCCGCGGGCAGCAGCGGGTCGACGGCGGAAATATCGGCAACGGGTTGCCATTGCATGGCGTGGATGTTCAGGCTGTGCATGATAGGCTCCTGTGCCCCGTGATGAGTGGCCCAGGCTGCCGGAGGGGCGCCGGCAGGCCTGGCGAAATACCCATCGTGGCCGCAAAGCCGGTGCGGCGCTTGCGCCAGATCAAAGGTGCGGCATATCGCATCTCGCCCGGTAAAATAGGCCATGGCAAACAAAATTCCCACCTTCCCCGGCGCACGCACGGGCCGCGGCCAGGTCCTGGCCGTGCTGCTGTCGAACCGCGACCAGTCCGGCGCCGAACCGCTGCAAGGCCGCGTCTCCCTGGCCGCCATCGTCAAAGCGCTGAAACGCAAATACCACTGGCCCATCGAGACGCACAGCTTTCCCGCCAACACGCAGGATGGCCGCGCCAGCTGGGCGACTGTCTACAGCTTGCCGGAAAAGGTGATCGAAGCCGCGCTGGACAACGGCGGCCGGGATTGGCTGGAGAGCCGGGGAGCGGTTGGGCGGCGGTGAGTTGCCGCCTTACCCTATTCGAGCCGGAAGCCGACCTTCAGCGTGACCTGGAAGTGCGCCACCTTGCCATCGACGATATGGCCGCGCGACTCGGTCACTTCATACCAGTCCATATGCTTGACCGTCAGCGCCGCCTTGGCAATGGCATCGCGTATCGCCTGATCGCTGCTCTCGGTCGATGTTCCCACCAGTTCGATGAGCTTGTAAGTGTGTGCGGACATGATGTTTCCCCAGGTAGGCAAACCAAGTATCGGAAAGTTGTTCTTCGCCAGCAAGTGCCCATAGTGCGCCTAAATGCGCTGGGCGTCATTGCGCGATGCAGCAATGCGATTGCGAATCTGGCAAAGGCCGCCATCATGCTGTCAACATTGCTTTCGGTTAAAGCCGGGACTTCAGTTGGTTTTGTTGGCGTGTGGGTGGAGATAGTCCGCGTTGCGTCCCACGCTATGTGCTCACTTCGGGGCGCGATGAGCATCAATGGCTCCAGGAGCATCCTGCCGGCGCCTGAGAAGAAAAGAGGTTAGCTGCCGAAGCACGTAACCCATGATTTTCTACTTAATTCTAGTGTCGGGTACGGGTTTCGAACTGGACCAAAATCATCACATCCTCTAACTATGCCATTGATACAGGGTTGACACCTCGATCGCCACTAAATTGATAGTCGTTTGAAGGCACCCTTCGTGAACTTCGATGCATTCAGCCCGGCTTTGATCTCTGAAAAAGGCGGGTCTCCGCAAGGACGATGCACACGAAACACCCCGCTCTTCACCAATTGCGACAATGTTGCCGCAGGCTCCAGCCGAGTATGCTTGTAGGCGATGTGACTTTGATGTTCTACGAAAGGATGGCTTCCGACCTGAAGCTCACAAGTTGCATCGAACGGGACGTTCGGATAGGTCGAACAAACGCATACCAGCGCGCACATGTTATCAGGATAGCCATCGATGGGCGCTGGGTCATTTAGTACTACAAATAAATGAAACAAACCACCAGGGCCAGATGGTATGAGGAGTGTTTCCTTGGCTCGCGGTAACCACCCGGGCATCATGCCGCCGATGTAAAAGCGGCGTTGATCGCCTGCTGCTCGCGTAATTGTTTTTTCAGCAACCGTGTCTGTTCATTATTGAATTTAAGTACTTCGAACAATTTTTCTAGCGTGATGGGTACTGATGAGCCTTCAGGATCTTCCCACTCCGGACAAATTTTGTGGGTGAGGTCGCGAATCTGATATTTGCTCAAGTGACCAAAATCTTTCCAAGTTTCTGCGAGAACTACAAACTCGGCTTCAGATAATTCCAGAAGGTCTTGCTCCGGCGAGCGAATCCGACTTCCGTCACGCAAAGCCACAGCATGGTCCTCACGATCCGCGATCCACGCATCCCACCCATTATCTTCAGATGAGGACATTCCGTTAATGCGATTCAATGTTTGAGACAGAACTGGTCCGTGATCCATAGAAACAAGCTTGTCGCCAATGATCGGATCGCCGTACATTTCATATGAGCGCCGTTCTGCTAGATAAAGCAACTTCATCAGCTTAAGTACAGGAAGGCGGCCTTGGGCTTGAAATAGGAAGTAGGCGGCAACCTGCGCGGCCTTCTTTTCGGAGTATAAGTTTTGCATAATTTTGAGCCTCCATCGCATCAATTTTGAGCAATTTGGATAGCTATTTGAGATCAATCTACGCACAAAGTACATCGCTGTCAACATATTGCCGTGCATGATGCTCTGGCCTATGCAATATGTGCGGAAAGTAGATTAAATCAGTTTAACTGTATAAATGTACAGTATTTTTGATCATTGTCAAACGAAATCGATAAGCGCCAGCGTATCGGCTGGATGGCTTTGTCGCTGGACGGGGACGTCGGCCAACGTTCTTCTGCATGTCGCCATGCGGCAAAAAGGGGGCCACTGTGCGCCAGTCTGGAAACCACGATGATTTACGCCCATCTTTGCCAGGGACGTTGACAAGAATCCAAGATGGAAAGTAGTACGTGAGGTGTGATTGCTTGTAATCAAGCGAGGCGCAACTATAAATAAGTTGGCGTTGGCACTTGGTTGGTACTGGCCCAAAAGAAAAGGGCTTACATTTCTGTAAGCCCTTGATATTCTGGTGCCGACTGCCGGTTTCGAACTGGCCACCTGATGATTACAAATCAACTGCTCTACCAAATGAGCTAAGTCGGCAAAAACTGCGCGTTGCGAATTATACGCTATTTAATGCGTGTCAGGGTCGGGCGGCCGCCTTTTTTTGGTGGCTCGTCGTCACCGGGCGTGGCGTTGTCGCGTTGTTCGGGGGAACTGGTTGGCACGGACGACAGGGTCGGGGCGCTGGAGACCGGAGCCAGCGCTGGCGGCGGCACGTCGGCGGAGGCGGGGCTGTCGGTCGGTTGCGCGTCGGGGTCATCGTTGCCCAGCACGGGCTCGAAGGCCATGCCCTGGCCGTTTTCGTTGGCGTAGATGGCCATCACGTTGTCGACTGGTACGTAGATTTCGCGCGAGACGCCACCAAAGCGGGCGTGGAAGCGGACGGCGTCGTTGTCCATCTTCAGGCCGCTGGTGGCGCCGAAGCTGATGTTGAGCACGATTTCGCCCTTTTTCACGTATTCCATCGGTACCGTGGTGCGCGAATCGACTTTGACCGCGAGATAAGGCGTGTAGCCGCTGTCGGTGCACCACTCATAGATGGCGCGCAGCATATAAGGTTTGGTTGAGATTTCAGACATGGTAGGCACTGTGAGGCGGGAGCGCCCCCATCAAGCATGAGGCGGGCGCACCGGTAATTCAAAAGACGCAGATATCCCGGCAGGCGCGGCCTGCCGGGATTATCTTTAGCGGCGCATGACCTTTTCGGAAGGGGTCAATGCCTCGATATAGGCCGGACGCGAGAAGATGCGTTCGGCGTATTTCATCAGCGGTGCGGCCGTCTTCGACAGTTCGATGCCGTAGTGGTCCAGGCGCCACAGCAACGGTGCGACAGCCACGTCGAGCATCGAGAATTCGTCGCCCAGCATGTACTTGTTTTTCAGGAACAGCGGCGCCAGGGTCGTCAGGCGGTCGCGGATTTCCGCGCGTGCCTTGTCGTGGGCCTTGTCGTTGCTCTTGGCGCGTTCGCTTTCCAGCACGTGCACGTGCACGAACAGTTCTTTTTCGAAATTGAACAGCATCAGGCGCGCGCGGGCACGCATCAGCGGATCGGCCGGCATCAGTTGCGGATGCGGGAAGCGCTCATCGATGTACTCGTTGATGATGTTCGATTCATACAGGATCAGTTCGCGCTCGACCAGGATAGGCACCTGGCCATACGGGTTCATGGTCGAAATATCTTCCGGCTTGTTGAACAGGTCGACGTCGCGCACTTCGAAGTCCATGCCTTTTTCAAACAGGACCAGGCGGCAGCGTTGCGAAAATGGGCAGGTTGTACCCGAATAGAGAACCATCATTTTTTATAGTTCCTTAGAAACAAAGGGGGTGAAGCCGCGAACGGCTCACCCCAGGTCGCTTGTCCACTCATGCGGACAATGCAGAAACAGGCATAAACCGGCCTATGGCCGGCGCCTCACTTATTTGACTTCCTTCCAGAACGACGCGTTAAGGCGCCATGCCAGCAGAGCAAATACCGACAGGAACAGCAACACCCACACGCCCAGGCGCTTGCGTGTTTGCTGTGCCGGTTCGGCCATCCACTCCATGTAGCCGACCAGGTCGGCTACCGCATTGTCATACTCGATCTTGTTCAACGTGCCGGGCTTGACCTGCTCGAAACCGGCAAATTTGTGGATCTTCTTGCTTGGCTCGTGGGGATCCGTCTCTTCCACGAACTTGGCAGTCTGGACACCTTGCAATTCCCATAATACATGCGGCATGGCAACATTCGGCACGACCATGTTGTTCCAGCCGGTCGGACGAGTGTCGTCTTTATAGAACGTACGCAGGTAAGTATACAGGTAGTCGCCGCCAGTGCCAGCGGAAGATGATTTCGCGCGCGAAATTACCGACAAATCCGGCGGTACGACGCCAAAGAAGGCCTTGGCGTCCTGCGGTGCCAGGCTAGTCGTCATCAAGTCGCCGACTTTATCGCCTGAGAACAACAGATTCTGTTTGATCTGGTCTTCCGTCAAGCCCAGGTCGCGCAGGCGGTTGTAGCGCATCGACACGGCGGCGTGGCAATTCAAGCAATAGTTGACGAACAATTTGGCGCCATGTTGCAGCGCTGCCATGTTGGTCTGGCGGTCAGGCGCCTTGTCCAGCGGAAAGCCGCCTTCGCTGGCGAGAGCCATGGCTGGCACGAAGGCCAGGATGGCGAGCAGTTTTTTTGCAATCTTCATATGATGTATGTCCTTTGAGCGTGGCGTGAGAGCGGCTTAGTGCGGGTGAAACGTCACACGCGACGGCACGGTCTTGAACTTGCCCATTGCACTCCACCATGGCATCAGCAGGAAAAAGCTGAAGTAAATCAGTGTGCACACTTGCGACACGATGGTTTTCGTATCCGTTGGCGCCTGGGTACCGAGGTAGCCGAGGATCAGGAACGACAGGCCGAAGATGGCGTACACATATTTGTGCCAGCTCGGACGGTAGCGGATCGATTTCACGGGCGAATGGTCGAGCCATGGCAGGAAGGCCAGGATCACGACGGAACCGCCAAAGAACACCACGCCCCAGAATTTCGCATCGAGCACTTGCGGCAGCATGCCGATGATGGCGACGATGGCGATGCCGGCGATGGCCGACTTGACGGTCGTCGACAGGCGCGACTTGAGCCAGATGAACACCACATAGGCCGCCACGGCACCCATCAGCACGTACATGAAGTCGGCCGTGGTGGCACGGAGCACCGAGTAGAACGGCGTGAAGTACCAGGTTGGCGCGATGTGCAGCGGGGTTTTCAGCGAATCGCCGGGCAGGAAATTGTTGTATTCCAGGAAGTAGCCGCCCATTTCCGGCGCGAAGAACACGACGGCGCTGAAAATGACGAGGAAGATCGAGACGCCGAACAGGTCATGCACGGTGTAGTACGGATGCGAAGGAATCGAATCGAGCGGGTGGCCATCGGCGCCCAGGTTTTCCTTCACTTCGATGCCGTCCGGATTGCTGGAGCCCACTTCGTGCAGGGCGATCAAGTGCGCTGCAACCAAACCCAGCAGTACGAGCGGGATAGCGATCACGTGGAAGGCGAAGAAGCGGTTCAGGGTCGCGTCGGAGACGACATAGTCGCCGCGGATCCACAACGACAGGTCAGGGCCGATGAACGGGATGGCGCCAAACAGGTTGACGATCACTTGGGCGCCCCAGTACGACATCTGGCCCCATGGCAGCAGGTAGCCGAAGAACGCTTCGGCCATCAGGCACAGGAAGATGGCGAAACCGAACAGCCAGATCAACTCACGTGGCTTGCGGTAGGAGCCGTACAGCAGGGCGCGCGTCATGTGCAGGTAGACAATGATGAAGAAGGCCGAGGCGCCCGTCGAGTGCATGTAGCGCACCAGCCAGCCCCACGGTACTTCGCGCATGATGTACTCGACGGAATTGAAGGCCAGGGCCGCATCCGGTTTGTAGTGCATGGTCAGGAAGATGCCGGTGACGATCTGCAAGACCAGCACCAGCATGGCCAGCGAGCCGAAGATGTACCAGAAATTGAAGTTTTTCGGGGCGTAGTACTTGCCCCATTGGTCGTTCCACAGCTTGGTCAGGGGAAAGCGGTCATCGACCCAGCCCAGCGCTTTTTCGGCGACGGGAGCGTCTGCCGGGAATTTCGTTTCTTTAAAAGCTGCCATGATCAAGCCTCGCCTTTCTCGTCTTTACCTATCAGCAATTTGGTGTCGCTCAGGTACATATGGCGCGGCACTTGCAGGTTGTCCGGCGCCGGCTTGTTCTTGAACACGCGGCCTGCCATGTCGAAGGTGGAGCCGTGGCAAGGGCACAGGAAGCCGCCTTCCCAGTCATCGGGCAGCGACGGTTGCGGGCCGGGGGCAAATTTCGAGGAAGGGGAGCAGCCCAGGTGGGTGCAGATGCCGACGGCGACGAGAATTTCAGGCTTGATCGAGCGCGCTTCGTTCATGCAGTATTCGGGCGTGAATTCGGCGGGATTGCGTTGCGAATTGGCATCGGCGACTTTGCCATCGGTCTTTTTCAGGGACGCGATCATTTCCGGCGTGCGCTTCAGGATCCAGACCGGCTTGCCGCGCCATTCGACGGTGCGCATTTCGCCGGGTTGCAAGGTGGTGATGTCTACTTCGACCGGCGCGCCAGCCGCTTTCGCGCGCTCCGACGGCTGGAAGGTGCTTACCAAGGCTCCCGCGGTTGCCAATCCAACTACACTGCCCGCCGCGCACGTGGCGACGAGCAAGCCGCGACGGCCTGAATCGACCTGCTTTTCGTTACTCATGCAAACCCCAATCAGTCAAAATGCGAATCTTTATTATGAGTGGCAGCCGCGAAAAACCCGTCGCCGAAGCTCTTTCCCACTGATTGCCGCAACCCGCGTCTTTGCGCGGTAAAGTGGCAACATCCCTGCGGAACTTCGGACTATGGCGCAGCCCATGCCAGTTTCTTGTTGATTATCCGGAAGTGAAAAATCCACTTCTGGCAACCGCAAATTATAAGTGAAGCAAACAACGAATAGAACAAAAACGTTGCTTGTACCATAATTTATATACTTTTGCAGGAGGTGGCTAGTTCTTTCGAACTAGATGCGCCGGCTGTGCACGAATTGGTCTCGCCGACAACCATAAGTTGGTGGCACTGGGAATCAATAGTATGATCGGCATGTTTTTTATACATATCCGAAGGAGAAATTCATGGCAATGATGAAGGAATTTAAAGAATTTGCAATGAAAGGCAACGTCGTCGATCTGGCGGTCGGTGTCATCATCGGCGGCGCCTTCGGCAAGATTGTCGATTCCCTGGTGCAAGACGTGATCATGCCGCCCATCGGTCGCATTTTCGGCGGCCTCGATTTCGCCAATTACTACCTGCCCCTGAACGGCCAAGCCACGACGATGACCCTGGTGGAAGCGAAAAAGGCGGGTGCCGTGCTGGCCTACGGTAACTTTCTGACCATTTTGCTCAACTTTATCATTCTTGCCTTCATCATCTTCCAGATGGTGCGCCTGATGAACAAGGCCCGCCGCAGCGAACCGGTCGCGCCGGCACCGGCACCGGCCACGCCGGAAGACATCGTGCTGCTGCGTGAAATCCGCGATTCCCTGCAGCAGAACGCACGCAACAGCAACAATCTGGCAAAATAAGCCGTTCCGGCACCGGCCGGCTGACCTGGGCTGAGAACTATGCGACGATTCTGGTTATTGTTTGCGCAAACCGTGACGATCGCGTTGGCGCTGTACTTTGTGTATGGCGCGCTGCGCCCGGCCAGCCGGGTACAGCAGCTGGGCTCTCCCGCCAAGCCGGTGCCCGTGGTGGAAACGGCGTCGAGCAGCCTGGCGCCCGGTTCCTACCGCGACGCGGCGGCGCGCGCCATGCCCGCCGTCGTCAACATCCTCACCCTGCAAGTGCCCAAGCGCGGCGCCCATCCGCTGGCGCGCGATCCCTTTTTCAAACGTTTCTTCGGCGAGCGCGACCCGGACGCTGAGGATGGCGAGGACTTGAAAAACAGCCTCGGTTCCGGCGTCATCGTCAGCCATGAAGGCTATGTGCTGACCAACAATCATGTGGTCGAAGGCGCCGACGAAATCGAAGTGGTGCTCACCGATGGCCGCAAGGCGCCCGCCAAGGTGGTGGGCCTGGATCCGGAAACGGACCTGGCCGTCATCAAGATCAACCTCGACAAGTTGCCCGTCATCGTGCTGGGCCAGTCGGAACTGGCGCGCGTGGGCGACGTGGTGCTGGCCATCGGCAACCCGTTCGGCGTGGGCCAGACGGTGACCATGGGCATCATCTCCGCGCTGGGCCGCAACAACCTGCACATCAACAGCTTTGAAAACTTCATCCAGACGGATGCGGCCATCAACTTCGGCAACTCGGGCGGCGCGCTGGTCGATACGCGCGGCAACTTGATCGGCATCAATACGGCGATTTACTCGCAAAGCGGCGGTTCCGTCGGCATCGGCTTCGCCATTCCCGTCTCGACGGCCAAGACGGTGATGGAAGCCATCATCAAGGATGGTCACGTGGTGCGGGGCTGGATCGGCGTGGAAACGCAGGACATCACGCCTGAGCTGGCGCAAAGCTTCAACTTGCAGCGCACCAGCGGCGCCATCATCGCCGGCGTGGTGCGCAACGGCCCGGCCGACAAGGCGGGCATCGTGCCCGGCGATATCCTGCTGACGGTGCAAGGCAAGCCCGTGGGCGACACGACGGAAATGCTGAACCTGATCGCCCAACTGCCGCCCGGCGAAAAAGCTAAAATGACGGTGCTGCGCAAGAATCGCGAAGCGGCGCTCGATGTGATGGTGGGCAAGCGCCCCATCCCGAAAGAGCTTTCCAAATAGTTGCTGATCGGAATTTGACACATGCATGTGCGTGATTTGACCCAATTTTTACGTGAACTGAGCGACAACAACAACCGTCCCTGGTTTGTCATGAACAAGCCCCGCTACGATATCCTGCGCGAAGAATTCCTGGCGCTGGTGACGTCACTCATTGCTGAACTCGGCAAGTTTGATCCGGCCGTGAAATACTGCAATCCGAAGAAGGCCTTGTTCCGCATCAACCGCGACGTGCGTTTCGCGCACGACAAGAGCCCGTATAAAACGCGTTTTTCGGCCGCCATCGCGCCGAACGACATGCGCCGCCCCAGCAAGGCGGGCGGTCCCACGTATTATCTGCAGATCGATGGCCAGGGACATTTACTGTTCGGCGCCGGCGAATACATGCCGCCAGCAGGCCGCCTGAAGGCGCTGCGCGAACACATGGTCAACGACGCGCCAGGTTTTTCCAAAGTGCTGAAAAATAAGCGCTTGAAAGCCCGTTTCGGCACCATCCAGAACGAGGGCAAGTTGCAGCGCCCGCCCAAGGGTTTCGAGGCGGACGCCGAACATATCGAATTCATCAAGCTCAAAAGCTTTTTTGTCTGGACCGAAGTGCCGCTGCCCGTGAACGAACCGGAAAAACTGCTGCCGACCCTGGCGGAAGGCTTGAAGGATGCGTGGCCGCTGGTCGAATGGATGCGCGGCGCGAAAGAGCCGGAGGAAGTCCCCGAGTAATTGCTGAAGGAGCACATGATGGCGCTGGAGCACGCAAGTTCAGGACAGGTGATCGAGGTACTGCGCAGGGACGGCGACGACCTGTCGCAGTTTTCCGCCATCGCGCTGGCCAAGACGGATGAGCTGGAATTGATCCGCATGTGCATGCCCAAGGGCAAGACCATGCCTGAGCATCATGTCCTCGGTGAAATCACCTTGCTGTGCCTGCAAGGGCAGGTGGCGGTGGAAGCGCATGGCGGCGTGCAAATACTGGGGCCGGGGCAGATGCTGTATCTGCACGGCGGCCAGGCGCATGCGCTGGAAGCGCGCGAAGACAGTTTATTGCTGTTGACGATATTGATGGCCAAGGCGGGGCGCTAGGTTTTCCCTGGCGATTCAGGCCACCTCAGGCCGCCTCGGCGCGCGGATCGCGCGACAGCAGTTGCTGCACCATGATGTGCGGCAAATCGCCATCGAACAGCACGCCGGCCACCGCGTTGGTGATCGGCATGTCGACGCCCATGCGGCGCGCCAGTTCGCGCACGGCCTTGGCGCACGGCACACCTTCGGCCACGTGACCGAGTTCGGCCACGATGGTGGCCAGCGCCTTGCCTTGCGCCAGGCCCAGGCCGACCCGGCGGTTGCGCGACAGGTCGCCCGTGCAGGTCAGAATCAAATCACCCATGCCCGTCAAGCCCATGAACGTTTCCGTCTGGCCACCCAGGGCCGTGCCCAGGCGCGTGATTTCCGCCAGGCCACGCGTGATCAGCGCGGCGCGCGCATTCAAGCCCAAGCCCAGGCCGTCGGCCACGCCGGTGGCGATCGCCAGCACGTTTTTCACGGCGCCGCCCACTTCCACGCCCACCAGGTCGTCGCTCGCATACACGCGGATGGTGCCGCCATGCAAGGCCGAGACGACGGCGCCGCGCAAGGCGGCACTGTGCGAGGCGATGG
Organism: Janthinobacterium sp. SUN073; assembly: GCF_030397665.1. GTDB lineage: Bacteria > Pseudomonadota > Gammaproteobacteria > Burkholderiales > Burkholderiaceae_D > Janthinobacterium. Next base: position 258,648 of record NZ_JAPUBT010000007.1, read on the forward strand.
TTAGCGCGCACGGCAGGCCGCGCGCCACTTCCTGTGCGAACGAGGGGCCGGACAGGGCGCCGCCGGGGATCTTGTCGCCCAGCACTTCCTGCACGATCTGGTGCGGCAGCAGGCCCGTGCCGCCTTCAAAGCCTTTACAGAGCCATACCAGGTTGCCGATGGCCTTGTCTTTCAATTGATGCAGCATCGGCCGCAGGCCCGCCACGGGGCAGGCGGCGATCAAGAGGCCGTGCTCACCGCCGGCATGCGCGACGGCGGCGTCGAAATCGGCGCTGATGCGCAGTTGCGGCGGCAAAGGGAAACCGGGCAAATAACTGTTTTCGCCGTTGGCGGCCATGGCGGTCATGGCCTCGCCGTTGCGGCCCCACAGCAGCACGTCGTGGCGGCCGGCCAGGGCCATGGCCACGGCCGTGCCCCAGGCGCCGGCGCCCAGGATGGTGATCTTGCGGGCGGCGGGAATCATATCGGGAGTGACTTCAGGAGAAACTTGCATGCAACCTCAACGGGGCAGGGGGAACGGGCGCGGTGCTTACAAGCCCCACACTTCGCTGGTCTTGACGTAGCCGCTCTGGCCATCCTTGTGGCGCACCTTGACCCAGCCGGAGCTCGGTTGCTCGCTCATTTCCAGCAGCACGCCCTTGTCGACGAGGATGATGGCGGAGGCGGTGTCATCGGGGCTGGCGCGAACCTTGAGGTTCGCGGCGCGCGCCACGACGTTGCGCTTGGCCGACAGGCCCTTGGCTTCGGTCCAGGCCATTTCGCCGCTGGCGTCGCGTACCTTGACCCATTCGCCGTAGCTGAGCACGACTTCCAGCGGCATGCCGCGTGGCGCCACGTACAGCTTGCCGCCCTTGGCGGACGGCGCGTCGTACAGGATCACGGGGTTTGCTCCCACCGTTTTGAAATCGACGGCGTGACTGGCGGCGGTGGCCAGCAGCAGCACGGCGCCGGCGATCCAGCGGAACTTGCTCAAGAGCGCACTTTTCAACATGATATTTTGAACCTTAACGAAACACGGCGGCCAGGCCGCCGTGTCAGGCCAGCCATGACGGCCGGCGGGGTCTTGCAAGAGCTTAGTGCGTTTCGCTGGCTGCTGGTGCTGCTGCAGCGGCGTCAGCAATAGCTTGCAGACGTTGTTGGTAGAACACTTCGAAGTTGATCTCGGCCAGGTGCACTGGCGGGAAGCCGGCACGGGTGATCACGTCGGCGATGTTGGCGCGCAGGTAAGGGTAGATGATGTTCGGGCAGCCGATCCCCAGCAGCGGATCGAGTTGATCGGCAGGAATGTTGCGTGCTTCGAAGATACCGGCTTGCTTGCCTTCGACCAGGAAAGCGACTTTTTCGCCAACTTTGGCCGTCACGGTGATGGTCACGGTGGCTTCGAAGATACCGTCGGCCAGAGGCGCAGCGCCCACGTCCAGAGCTACTTCGATGGCTGGCGCTTCTTGTTCCAGGAAAATAGCTGGGGAATTTGGTTGTTCCAGCGACATGTCTTTCAGGTAGACGCGTTGGATTTGGAAGACTGGTTGCAGATTTTCGTCAGACATGGAACGCTTTCGTTGTAAGGGACAAGAACGGCACACCGTTCAAATATGGTGCTTGCGGTATGTAAACCGCGCCGGGTAGGCGCGGCCAGATCAGGTGCGAGGGCAATTGTATCAAAACAATACGACAAAAAACCAAGCAATTTCTCGAACCCGCTTTATATCAGGCTGCCGTGCCATTTAACAAGGGGTCCAGCTTGCCAGCTTGATCGAGCGCATACAAATCGTCGAATCCGCCCACGTGGGTATCGCCCACATAGATCTGCGGCACCGTGCGGCGGCCCGTGCGTTCCATCATCTTGATGCGCTCTTCCGGGTCGAGGTCGACGCGGATCTTTTGCACGGCCACGCCCTTGGATTCCAACAGGCGCTCGGCGCGCACGCAATACGGGCACACGGCGGTGCTGTAAACAATTACTGGTACGGTCATGATGCTTCCTTCAGTTAAGGCCGGCTTACTTGGCCAGCGACAAGGTTTTCAATGGCAAACCCTGCTTTTTCCACTCGTCGATGCCGCCTTCCAGGCTCGTTGCCTCAGCGAAACCGGCTTTGCCCAGCAGGCCGACGGCCGTTGCCGAACGCGAACCTTTCTGGCAAACCACTACAATGGGGCGCGTTTTGAATTTTTCCAGCTCGCCCAGGCGTTTTGCCAGTTCCGGCAGCGGCATATTTTTTGCGTCAGGCAAGTGGCCCGTGGCGAACTCTTCCGCGCTGCGCACGTCAACAATGATGGTCTTGCCACGGTTAATCAGTTGCGTGACTTCCAGCACGGTCGCGCGCTTGCCGCGCATCGACAGCAGTGGCCAGAGGAGGGCGCCGCCGGAAATAATGACGATGGCAAACAGAAAAATGTGGTCGATAATGAATTTCACGTAGGGTCCAATGGTTTAAGTCAATCCGCGCATTATAAAATAGAAGCTGGACGAGGTCTTTTTACGTTTTGCTTTTTTGATTTGAACCCCTTGAGAAGATAGAACTATGTACAAAATCGTTTTCATGCGTCACGGCGAGTCCACCTGGAATCTCGATAACCGCTTCACCGGCTGGACCGACGTCGATCTGACGGAAAAGGGCGTCAACGAAGCCAAGGCCGCCGGCCAGATCCTCAAGCAGGAAGGTTTTACGTTCGACGTGGCCTACACTTCCGTCCTGAAGCGCGCCATTCGCACTCTGTGGCTGGCGCTCGACGAGATGGACATGATGTATTTGCCAATCAAGAACGACTGGCGCTTGAACGAACGCCACTACGGCGCCCTGCAAGGCCTGGACAAGGGCGAGACAGCCGCCAAGTATGGCGACGAGCAAGTATTGGTGTGGCGCCGCAGCTACGACACGCCGCCGCCGCCGCTGGAAGCGAACGATGACCGCGCCTCGTTCAACGATCCGCGCTACGCCGGCTTGCCGAAAGCGTCGATTCCGCTGACCGAATGCCTGAAAGACACCGTGGCGCGCGTGATGCCGTCCTGGGACGAGGAAATCGCTCCGGCCATCCGCGCCGGCAAGAAGATCATCATTTCGGCCCACGGCAACAGCCTGCGCGCGCTGATCAAGATGCTCGATGGCATCAGCGACAGCGATATCGTCGGCCTGAACATCCCGAACGGCCAGCCGCTCGTGTATGAACTGGACGCCGACCTGAAACCGATCCGTCACTACTACCTGGGCGACCCGGCAGCGATTGCGGCAGCGCAAGCGGCCGTGGCGAACCAAGGGAAGGCCAAGTAACTTGTTGTCTTTCTTCCGCGGCACAGCGATCGCCCCCTCTGCTGAACGACCCCTGCCGGCGTGGCGCGCCGGCGCCATGCTGTGCGCAGCGCTGCTGTTCTCCAGCGGCGTGGCACAGGGTGCCAAGCCCACCGAACGCAGCAAGCAGAAAGCGGCCGCGGAAGCACAACGTGCTGGATTGCAACAAAAGCTGACGGCGCTCAAGCGCGACATCAGCCGCACGGAAAGCGCCAAGGATGACGCGGCCGATACCCTGGCCGAGTCGGAAGAGGCCATTTCCAACGCCAACCGCGCCTTGCGCGACCTGGCGCAGGAGCAAAGCGAGACGGGCGTGAAACTCAATGCGCTGGGGCAAGAGCACCGGCAATTGACGGCCACCGTCGAAAAACAAAAAGCACAGCTGTCCAAATTGCTGCGTGAACAATATGTTGCCGGCAACGAAGACCGCATCAAGCTGCTCTTGTCGGGCGACAATCCGAATCGCATCAACCGCGACTTGCAATTGATGGCGTATGTGTCGCAGGCGCAGGCGCGCCTGCTCGACGCCTTGCGCGCCAACTTGCTGGCGGTGGAGAAAAACCAGGCGGACGTGCAGAACGCCAAGGATGAACTGGAGGAAATCGCGCAGGAAGAGCGCGACCAGAAGGCCCTGCTGGTGCAAGAGAAGGCGCGCCGCGCCGCCTTGCTGACGAGCTTGTCGCAGCGCCTGGTGGCGCAACGCAAGGAAGTGGGCAATGTCGAGCGCGACGAACAGCGCATGGGCAACTTGGTCGACAAGCTGGCGAAACTGATCGAAGAGCAGGCCGCCGCCGCCGCCGCTGAAAAGAAACGCCAGCAATTGCTGGCTGAGCAGCGCGCCGCCGCCAAGGCCGCCGCTGATGCCAGGATCGCGGCGGAAAAACGCGAACGCCTGCTGGCCGCGCGCGCCAAGGCCGCCCAGGCGCAGGCCGAACGCGAACGCCTGGCGAAAGAGCAACAAAACAAATCGGGCAAGATCAAGCCGCAGACGCCGCCAGCGCCCGTGAAACTGGAACCGATCGACGATGACGAACCGCCGCAGGTGGCCAAGGTCGCGCCCAAGCCCGAACCCAAGCCGGAACCGGAGCCGGAACGTCCGAGCCTGGGCCCAGCCGCGCCGGCCGGTGCCTTTGCCAGCATGAAAGGGCAGCTGCGCGCGCCCGTGGCAGGCAAGATCGCCGCCCGCTTCGGTAGCAAGCGCGGTGACGGCCCCAGCTGGAAGGGCGTGTTCATCCGCACGGGCGAAGGCAGCGAAATCCACGCCATCGCTGGCGGCCGCGTCGTGTTTTCCGACTGGCTGCGCGGTTTCGGCAATTTGATCATCGTCGACCATGGCGGCCAGTACATGAGTATTTATGGCAATAACCAATCCTTGCTGAAACGCGTGGGCGATGCCGTCAAGGGTGGCGACGCCATTGCCAGCGCGGGCAATAGCGGCGGCAACGAGGAATCAGGGCTATACTTTGAATTGCGCCATCAGGGCCGCGCCTTCGACCCCGCCACCTGGGTGAAGTTTTAAGTTCCCCAGCGAATTTGTAGATTGCGAAGAATACATGGGTATCAAAGTCAAAAGTATCGGCCTGATCGGTCTGGGCGTCCTGGCCGGCATCGGCATGTCGCTGCAGTTCCCGGCCGTGGCGCAGAAAATCACGAATGCCCCGCTGCCGCTCGACGAGCTGCGCCAGCTGTCCGACGTCTTCGGCCTGATCAAGTCCGATTATGTCGAGAAGGTGGAAGACAAGAAACTCTTGACGGAAGCCATTTCCGGCATGGTCTCGTCGCTGGACCCGCATTCCGTCTACCTCGACAAGAATGCCTTCAAGGAAATGCGCGAAAGCGTGCAGGGCAAGTTTGTCGGCATCGGCATCGAAGTGAGCATGGAAGACGGCTACGTGAAAGTCGTCTCGCCCATCGAGGACAGCCCCGCCGCCAAGGCCGGTATCCTGGCTGGCGACCTGATCACCCGCCTCGACAATATCCCCCTGAAGGGCTTGCAGCTGGAGGACGTCATCAAGAAGATGCGCGGCCAGCCCGGCAGCAAGCTGGTGCTGACCATGTCGCGCAAGGGCGAAAGCAAGCCGCTGGTGTTCCCCATCGTGCGCGAGGAAATCCGCGTGCAAAGCGTGAAGGCCAAGATGGTCGCGCCCGGCTATGCCTGGCTGCGCATCGCCCAGTTCCAGGAACCGACCGTCGATGACATGGTCAAAAAGATCAATGCGCTGTATGCGCAAGACCCCAAGCTCAAGGGCTTGGTGCTGGACTTGCGCAACGATCCCGGTGGCGTCGTGCCGGGCGCTATCGGCGTGGCAACAGCATTTCTTCCGGGTAATTCCGTGATCGTTTCCACCAAGGGCCAGTTGCCGGAGTCGAAGCAAGTGTTTTATGGCCGCCGCGAATTCTATGCGCCGCCGGGCGCCAAGGCCGACCCGCTGGCCAAGCTGCCGGCCGCGCTGAAAACCGTGCCGCTGGTGGTGTTGGTCAATGCCGGTTCCGCGTCCGCGTCGGAAATCGTCGCCGGTGCCTTGCAGGATTACCAGCGCGCCACCGTCATCGGCACGCAAACGTTCGGCAAGGGTTCCGTGCAAACCTTGCGCCAGATCACAGCCGACACGGCCGTCAAGCTGACGACGGCCCGCTACTACACGCCAAAAGGCCGGGCCATCCAGGCGCGTGGCATCGTGCCCGACTTGCTGGTCGATGAAACGGCCGAAGGCGACGGCTGGAACAGCCTGCGTGTGCGCGAGGCGGACCTGGAAAAACACTTGAGCAGCAACGACGGCAAGCCGGAAGCGGCCAAGCCGACGATGGAAGGCATGCAGGATCAATTGGAAGAAGAGCAGCGCCTGATCGCCACGGCGAAAAAGCGCAAGCCGCTCGAATACGGCGCCAAGGATGATTTCCAGCTGCAACAAGCCTTGAACCACTTCCAGGGCTTGCCGGTGCAGCTGGCCAAGGTGGACCCGAAGGCGGAGAAGATCGGCGCCAAGCCGGAAATCGCTTCCGACATCAAGGCGGACGATAAAAAGATTCCAGTGCAGAAGCCGTGATGCTTAACCCAATGCAAGTGCCGGGGTCGGACCCTGAGGGTCCGACCCCAGGGTTTGATCTGGGTTTGCAGTAGACGTAAAACCATGAACGACGACCAACTGCTGCGCTATTCGCGCCATATCCTGTTAGACGAGATCGGCATCGAAGGCCAGCAAGCCTTGCTCGATGCGCATGTGCTGGTGATCGGCGCGGGCGGGCTGGGCTCGCCGGCCGCCATGTATCTGGCCGCCAGCGGCGTCGGCAAGCTGACCCTGGTCGATGACGATACGGTCGATCTGACCAACCTGCAGCGCCAGATCGCCCACACCACGCAGCGCGTGGGCCAGCCGAAAGTGCTGTCGGCGCGCGAAACCTTGATTGGCATCAATCCCGAGATAGCCATCGTCGCCTTGCAGGAGCGCCTCGACGGCGCGCGCCTGGCTGAACTGGTCTTGTCCGCCACGGTGGTGCTCGACTGCACCGACAACTTCGCCACGCGCCACGCCGTCAACCGCGCCTGCGTGGCGGCCCGGGTGCCGCTGGTGTCGGGCGCCGTGATCCGTTTCGACGGGCAAGTGAGCGTGTTCGACCCGCGCACGGGCACCCAGCCCTGTTATTCCTGCCTGTTTCCTCAAGAACAGCAGTTCACGGACGAGGCGTGCTCGAGCATGGGCGTGTTCGCGCCGCTGGTGGGCGTGGTGGGCGCCATGCAGGCGGCCGAAGCGCTGAAACTCATCATGGGCGTGGGTGAATCGCTGGCCGGGCGCCTGCTGCTGCTCGACGGTTTGCACATGGAATGGAGCAGCATGCGCGTCGCGCGCGACCCCGGCTGCGCCGTTTGCGGTGTAGTGGTCTTGCCGCTCTGAGTAGCCCCGCACAAATTTTTCCCCATATGACAGGCTTTGTCATATTTCCGCTTTATACTCTGCTCTCATTACTCACCTTCTTCTCTCTTTCATATGCAAAACGCAGCAAACCATCCGATACGCCAGCGCCGCGCGCGCGGCTTCACTTTGATCGAAATCATGGTCGTGGTGGTGATCATGGGCATCCTCGCATCGCTGGTGGTGCCCAAGCTGATCGCCCGCACGGGCGAGTCGAAAGTGGCGGCGGCGAAAGTCGACATCGCCACCGTGATGCAAGCCTTGAAACTGTATCGCCTGGATAACCAGCGCTACCCGACCACCGAACAGGGCCTGCAGGCGCTGATCGAAAAACCGACCACGGGACCGGCCGCGAATGGCTGGAAAGCGGGCGGCTACCTGGAAAAGATGCCGAAGGATCCATGGGGTAACCCATACCAGTTTCTGTCGCCGGGCGTGAAGGGCGAAGTCGACATCATTTCGCTGGGTGCCGACGGACAGCCTGGCGGTAGCGGCGACGATGCCGATATCGGCTCCTGGGAACTGTAAGTTTTCCATTGCATGCCTGCCATGACCACCGGTCGCCAGCTGCGCCAGCGCGGCTTCACGCTGATCGAATTGCTGGTGGTGATGGTCATCATCGGCGTGACCCTGGGCCTGGTGTCGCTGAACGCCATGCCGAATGGCCAGCAAGCGCTGCAAAAGGAAGCCGAGCGCATCGCCCTGCTGCTGCAGCTGGCGCGCGATGAAGCCATCGTGCGCAGCCGGCAAGTGGCGTTCGAGGCGGACGAAAATCAATACCGTTTCCTGGTCCTCAATGAAAAGCTGTGGCAACCCGTGACGCAGGACGATTTGCTGCGCGAGCGCAGCTTCAGCAATACGCCCATGCTGCTCAGCGTGCAGCCGTCGAACAGCGTGGCCCAGCCGCTGCGCATCATCTTCGGCCGCGAACCGGTCGACAAGCCTTTCGTGCTGACCCTGGCCAGCGGCGAGCGCAGCGTGGCCATCCGCGCCGACGGCATCGGCCACTTCACGGTCGAGCAATGATGCGGCGCTCATTTCGCCGCCACCCGCGCGGCTTCACTTTGCTGGAAGTATTGGTGGCCCTCGTCATCGTCGGCACGGCCCTGGGCGCCTCGCTGCGCGCCGTCGGCAGCCTGACGCAGAACAGCGACGGCTTGCGCAGTGCCATGATGGCCACCTGGTCGGCGGAAAACCACCTGGTGCGGCTGCGCCTGGCAAAAACTTTTCCGCAGACGGGCAAGCGCACGGTCGACTGCCCGCAGGGCGATTTAAAACTGATCTGCGAGGAGGAAGTGGTGGCCACGCCGAATCCCCGCATCCGGCAAGTGCGCGTGAATGTGTACGACGTGCAATACCCGGCCCGGCGCATCGTGCGCCTGGTGTTATTGGCGTTCAACGACTGATGGCGCGCCGCACTGTTTCCGTCGCGGGTTTCACTCTGATCGAGCTGCTCGTGGCGATCGGCATCCTGGCCATGGTCGCCGTGCTGGGCTGGCGCGGCCTGGACAGCATCATGCGTTCGCGTGAAGTGCTGACCAGCCAGCTGGAACAGGCGCGCGGCATGCAACTGGCGTTTGCCCAGATGCAAAGCGATTGCGACCATCTGGCTGGTGCCGGCCAGAGCAATACCCTGCTGAATGGCCGCCTGAACCTGTCGGCGGAAAATGACCGCCTGACCCTGGTGCGCCTGGCCGCATCGGAACAGGAGCCGCAACAGTTGCAAGTGGTCACTTACCGTCTGCGCGGCGGCGTGCTGACGCGGCGCGAGTCGAACGGCACGCGCGACCTGGCCGTGCTCGACACCCTGTGGCAGGCGGCGCGCGACGATACCGATACCTCCAACGCCGACGTGGCCTTGATGCATGGCGTCGGCAGCATGGTCATGCGCGGCTGGAGCAATGGCGCCTGGAACGTGCTGACGGCCGGCGCCACCATCTCCACGCAAGTGCCGGGCCTGGAAGTGACCCTGCAAATGCCGGGCCAGGATGCGGGCCTGTCCAAAGTCTTTTTATTGGGGCCGGGATGAAGCCGTTTATCCGCCCCGGCCGCCAGCGCGGCGTGGCCGTCATCACGGCCCTGCTGCTGACGGCGCTGGCCATTACCGTCGTCGCCAGCCTGTTCTGGCAGCAGCAAGTGCAGGTGCGCTCGATGGAAAACCAGCGCCTGCGCCTGCAGACGCAGTGGGCCATGCGCGGCATGGTCGACTTCGCCCGCTTCTGGCTGCGGCAGGATAATCCCACGCAGACGGCGCTGGACGGCGTGTGGGCCACGCCCATCGAGGAAGCGCGGCTCGACGATTACGTCGACCGCGAAAAGGTTGACACGGAAAAATTTGACGCCACCGTCTCGGGCCGCGCGCTCGATGCGCAGGCGCGGTTTAATATTAGCAACCTGGTCGCCGCCACGGGCGGCATCAATCCGAAGCAGGTGCTGGCTTACCAGCGTTTGCTGTCGAACCTGCGGCTCGACAGCGGCCTGGCGCAGGCCACGGCCGATGCCGTGCTGCGCGCGAAACCGAAACTGCGCGCCATGGACAGCGGCAGCGATGGCAAGACGCCCGCCGCCGCGCCCCCATCGGGCGGCAGCAGCGAGCCGGTGGCGTTCACGCAGGTCGAGGATTTGCTGGCCGTGCCCGGCTATACGCCGCAGATGATCGAGCAGTTGCGCGATTTCGTCATCATCTTGCCGGAACTCACGCCGGTCAATGTGAATACGGCGCCGGCCGAGGTGCTGGCGGCCGTGACGATGATGTCCTTGTCCGAGGCCAGCGCCCTGACCCTGAGCAATCCGCGCAAAAAGTTTGTTGATTTGGCAAACTTCAAGAATAATATTAATGCCGAACTGATTGCTACCGTGGAACTCGACGTGAAGAGCCGCTACTTCCTGACGGTCATCCGCGTGCGGCTGGATCGCGCCGCCCTCGATGCCGTGGCGCTCGTCAATCGAAAAACGGATCCGCAGCGCACCACCAGCCTGGTCTGGTTGCGGGAAAATTAACCCCTGAAAGCGAGTCACTTTGACAATATTGTATATCCGTCACCCGGCCAGGGCGTCCATCGACAGCGCGCCGGCCTGCTCCTTCGTGCTGGCCGGCGACGGCGGCGCCCTGCTGCAGCAGGGCAGCGCGCCGCTGGGCAGCCTGGGGCAGCTGATTGCCGGCGCGAAGCAGGTGGTCTTGCTGCTGGCGGCGGCCGACGTGACTCTGCTGCGCCTGAAAACCCCGCCGCTGGCTGGCGCCCGCCTGCGCGCGGCCTTGCCGGGTCTGGTGGAAGAACATATCCTCGGTGACACTCAGGATTGTCTGCTGGCCGCCGGTGCGCCCGACGCTGCCGGCATGCGCACGGTCGCCGTGGCGCAGCGCGCCTGGGCCGGGGTACTGGTGCAAGCGTTGCTGGCGCAGGGCGCGCGCAAGGTGGCGCTGCTGCCGTCGCAGCTATGCCTGCCCTTGCAGCCTGGCAGCGTGACGGCGTCGTTGCACGCGGCCGGCGACGGCCTGGAGCTGGCCTTGCGCCAGGCGCCGCAAGAGGGGCTGGGCCTGGTCTTGCCGGCCCAGCCGCAGCAGGCGCTGCTGACGACGCGCGCGTTTGCCGGCGACGTGCCTCTGACGCTCTACGTGGCGCAGGCCGAGCTGGCGCAATATCAACAGCTCGCTGCCGGCCTGCAGGGCGTGACGCTGGAGAGCGACCATTGGGCGCACTGGATCGCCGGCGCCAAGGGCGCTGGGCTGGACCTGGCCCCCGCGCTGGGTACTGCCACGGGATCGGCCACCGAGTGGCGCCGCTGGCGCTGGCCGCTGCGCCTGGCGCTGCTGGCCGTGATCGTCAACCTGGCCGGCATGAATATCGAATGGATGCGCCTGAAGCGCGAGGCCGCCACCGTGCGCACCTCGATGCAGCAAACCTTCAAGGCCGCGTATCCGAATGAAGCGCCCGTGTATGGACTGGAAGCGGAGCAGATGCGGCGCAATATCGCTGCCGCCCGCCTGCAAAGCGGGCAAGCGAGCATGGATGATTTCACCAGCATGAGCGCGGCGCTGGGCGAGGCGCTGGGCGGGCTGGCCGGGCGCGGCGTGGTGGCCTCGCTGGAATACCGCGAGCGCAGCCTGATCGTCACGCTGAAACCGGATATGGTCGATGCCAGCGCCCAGGCGCAGGTACGCGACGGCCTGGCCGCGCGCAAGCTGGCCTTGAATGAAACGGCGCCGGGCGTGTGGAAGATCACGCCGGCCACGGGAGCAAAAGCATGAGTGCAGCAGTAAACCAGGCGCGCGCCGCGTTGATGCGGCAGCAGCAGGCCGTGCAGGCCTTCTGGGCCGAGCGCACGCCGCAGGAGCGCAAGCTCTTGACCATCGGTGGCGTGGTGGCGGGGCTGGCCCTCGTCTACGCGGTGTTTTTCGAGCCGGCCTGGACGGGCCGCATCGCCTTGCAAAAGAGCTTGCCCGAGCTGCGCCAGAACGCGGCCCAGTTGCAGGCGCTGGCACGCGAGGCGGGCGAACTGGCGCGCCAGGCGCCCGTGCAGGTCGCTCCCATGAGCCGTGACAGCATAGACGCGTCGCTGAAGGCGCGCGGCCTGGTGCCGCAATCGCTGTCGCTGACGGGTGAGTACGCGCGCGTGCAGTTGAACGGCGTGCCGTTCGCCAGCGTCATGCTGTGGCTGGACGGCTTGCGCCGCGAAGGCCGCGTGGCGGTGCAGGAAGCGAAGATCACGGCGCAGGGCAAGGCGGGGCTGGTCGATGCCAGCCTGACCCTGCACCAGAGTCCGGGCGCGGCACGATGAGGCGCTTGCTTGGCTGGCTGCTGGCCATCATCGTCAGCGTCTGCGTCACCCTGCTGGTATTTTTCCCGGCCGGCTGGGTCGCGACCATCGTGGAAAAGCAGACGGGCGGACGTTTGACCTTGGGCGACGCGCAAGGTACCCTGTGGCGCGGCTCGGCCTTTATCGGCGGGGCGGCCAGCGCGAACGGCGCCGTGACGCCGCTGCTGCCGGGGCGCTTCAGCTGGCGCATTTCGCCCTCGGTGCTGTGGGGATCGGCGGACGTGGAATTGCAAAACCCGCAGGCGCTGTCGCAGCCGGTGAACCTGCGCGGTTCGTGGTCGCACTGGCAGGTCAGCCCGGCGGCCCTGCTGCTGCCGGCCGATGGCCTCGGTGGCCTCGGTGCGCCGTTGAATACCGTGGCGCCGACGGGCAGCATGCGCCTGTCGTGGAGCACCCTGCAGCTGGCCCTGGAGCAGCGGCAGTTTTCCGCCGTCGGCCGCACCACCTTGCAGATGACGGACATGGCCTCGCGCCTGTCGTCCTTGCGTCCGCTGGGCAGCTACGAGCTCGATTTCGATTGGCAGGGGCAGCAGGCGACGTTGACCTTGCGCTCCATCAAGGGACCGCTGCTGCTCGACGGCAGCGGCAGCCTGCAACAGGGGCGCATGCAGTTTTCCGGCCAGGCCCAGGCCGCAGCAGGATATGAAGAGACCTTGGCGAGTTTGTTGAATTTGCTGGGACAGCGCCGTAGCAATAGCGAAAAAAACATCATCGCCTTAGAGTTCAGACAATGAAAAAACCATCCGTGAGCCCCCATACTTTCTCCTTTTCGCTGCGCCGCCTGTCGGCCGCCGCCTTGCTGTGCTGTTCCGTGGCCGGCATGCCGGCACCCGCCTGGGCCGCGCCCGGCGATGAAGCGGCGCTCAATTTCGTCGGCGCCGACATCGAATCGGTGATCAAGGCCGTGGGCCATTACACCAACATCAATTTCGTCATCGACCCGCGCGTCAAGGGCACGATCACCCTGGTGTCGGAAAAATCGATCAGCAAGACACAGGCCTTCGGGCTGCTGGCCTCCGCGCTGCGCCTGCAGGGCTATGCGGTGGTCTCCGGCGACGGCTACGCGAAAGTGGTGCCGGAAGCGGACGCCAAGCTGCAATCCGTGCCGACCCAGGTGGGCAACGGCGCCAGCCAGGTGAAGGGCGACCAGATCGCCACCCAGGTGTTTTACCTGAACTACGAATCGTCGGCCAACCTGCTGGCCGTGCTGCGGCCCCTGATCTCGCCGAACAACACGATCAACGCCAATCCGGGCAACAACTCGCTGGTGATCACCGATTACGCGGATAACCTCAAGCGCCTGGCGAAGATCATCGCCGCGCTCGACGTGCCCGCCTCGACGGACCTGGACGTGATCCCCGTGCGCTATGCCATCGCGTCCGACCTGGCTTCGATGGTGAATAAACTGATGGAAGGCGGGAATGCGGCCGGTGCCGCAGGGGCCGACGCTGGCAAGGTCTCGGTGCTGGCCGACCCGCGCACCAATTCGCTGGTGCTGCGCGCACCGTCGGCGGCGCGCGCCAACCTGGCCAAGTCGCTGATCTCGAAGCTGGACCAGCCCACCACGCAGCTGGGCAATGTGCACGTGGTGTACCTCAAAAATGCGGACGCCACCAAGCTGGCGCAGACCCTGCGCTCGGTGGTGACGTCGGACGGCACGGCCGCCACGGCGCAGCAGGGCGTCGGCAACCAGAACACGAACAACCAGATCAGCCAGAACAACAGCGGCATGAACAGCACTGGCCTGGGCGGCAATACGCAAAGCGGCGGCACGGGTGGCGCTTCGCTGAACAACGGGCCGCAGCAGCTGTCGTCCGGCGGCGCGGCCGGTTTCATCCAGGCCGACGCGTCGACGAATACCCTGATTTTGACGTGCAACGAAGCCGTCTACCGCAACCTGCGCGCCGTGATCGACCAGCTCGACGTGCGCCGCGCCCAGGTCTACATCGAGGCGCTGATCGTCGAAGTGACGTCGGCCAAGGCGTCCGAATTCGGCGTGCAGTGGCTGGGTTTGTCGGGCGACAGCGGCAGCAACTACCGCGTGGGGGCGCTGCAGTCGTTCGCCGGCGGCACCAACAACAACATCGCCGCCATCGCCACGGGTGGTGGCAAGACCCTGCCCACGGGCGGCCTGACCCTGGGCATCTTCAAGCAGATCAACGGCGCGCTGGGCCTGGGCGCCGTGGCGCATGCGCTGGAATCGGACGGCAATGCGAATATCCTGTCGACGCCGAACCTGATCACCCTGGACAATGAACTGGCGACCATCAAGGTGGGCCAGAACGTGCCTATCCTGACGGGCCAGTACACCAGCACGGCCGGCACCAATACGAACCCGTTCCAGACCATCGACCGCAAGGAAGTGGGCCTGACCCTGAAGGTGCGCCCGCAGATTTCCGAGGGCGGCACGATCAAGCTGGGCATCTATCACGAGACGTCGAGCGTGGACAAATCCACGTCGACGGCCGTCAGCGGCATCACCATCAACAACCGCGTGATCGAAAACAATGTGCTGGCCGACGATGGCCAGATCATCGTGCTCGGTGGCCTGATCGAGGACAGCACGGGCGACAACGCGGAAAAAGTGCGCGGCCTGGGCGACATTCCCCTGATCGGCAACCTGTTCAAGTACCAGACGCGCGAGCGCAAGAAAACCAACCTGATGATCTTCCTGCGCCCTGTCATCGTGCGCAACAAGGAGCAGAGCGGCAGCCTGGCGGCCGACCGCTACGACTACATGCGCTCGGCCGAGACGGCCGCCGTGCCGGCCACGGGCAACCTGATGCTGAAAGACCTGGGCACGCCCGTCTTGCCGGCCTTGCAGGATGGCCAGCCGGTGGGTGGCAGCATGGTGACGCGTCCCGTGCCGCCGGCACCGACGCCGCCGCCAGGCGCGCCGGCCAACGCGGCCACGCCGCCGCAGCCGCTGCTGCAGCAGTATCAGCAGCAACAGCCACAGAAGTGATGGGACAGCCATGAGCAATCTGCTTCCCTACGCCTACGCGCGCGATTTCGGCTTGCTGGCCCGGCCCGGCGCCGTCGATGGCGCCCCGGTCGAAGTGCTGGTGGCGGCATCCACGGCGCCGGCGGCCATTGCCGAAGTGTCGCGCCGTTTCGGCCAGATCCAGTTGACGGTGCTGCCGCGCGGCGAACTCGATGCGGCCATCGCCGGCGCCTACGCGGGCGGTGGCGGCGACGCCTCGCAGATGGCCGATGAATTCGACGCCGACCTCGATCTCACCAAGCTGCTGCAGGACGTGCCGGCCATCGAGGATTTGCTCGAATCGTCCGACGACGCGCCCGTCATCCGCATGATCAACGCGCTGCTCACGCAGGCGCTGCGCGAAGGCGCGTCCGATATCCACATCGAGCCGTTCGAGCAGACCTCCGTCGTGCGCTTTCGCATCGATGGCAGCCTGCGCGACGTGGTGCGCCCACGCAAGGCCATCCACGGTTCGCTCATTTCGCGCATCAAGATCATGGCGCAGCTCGACATCGCCGAAAAGCGCTTGCCGCAGGACGGCCGCATCACCCTGCGCGTGGGAGGCAAGCCCGTCGACGTGCGCGTCTCGACCCTGCCCACCGGGCATGGCGAACGGGCCGTGTTGCGCTTGCTGGACAAGGAAGCGGGCCGCCTCGACCTGCAGCACCTGGGCATGAGCGCGCCCATGCTGAAACAGTTCGATGGCCTGATCACGCAGCCGCACGGCATCGTGCTCGTCACCGGTCCCACCGGTTCGGGCAAGACGACGACCCTGTACGCGGCGCTGTCGATGCTCAACGCCACCACCACGAACATCCTGACGGTGGAAGATCCGATCGAGTACGACCTGGCCGGCGTGGGCCAGACGCAGGTCAATCCGCGCATCGACATGACCTTTGCCAAGGCGCTGCGGGCGATTTTGCGGCAAGACCCCGACGTGATCATGATCGGCGAGATCCGCGACCTGGAAACGGCGCAGATCGCCGTACAGGCATCCTTGACGGGCCATCTGGTGCTGGCGACCCTGCACACGAATGACGCGTCGGCGGCCGTCACGCGCTTGCTGGACATGGGCATCGAACCGTTCCTGCTGTCGTCGTCCTTGCTGGGCGTGCTGGCGCAGCGGCTGGTGCGCAAATTGTGCGGCGCGTGTAAAACCTTCGATGGACAATACTGGCAGGCAGTCGGCTGTGAGCAGTGCGGCCAGACGGGCTATCAGGGCCGCGTGGGCGTATACGAGCTGCTGCGTACGACGGAACAGATCCGCGCGCAGATCCACAACCGCGCTTCGGAAGCGGACGTGCGCACGGTCGCCCTGCAAGACGGTATGACGAGCATGCGCGACGACGGCGAACGCTGGCTGCGCGACGGCACCACCACGCAGGCTGAATTGCTGCGCGTGACCAAAGACTAGGCCCGCCACCATGCCCGCATTCCGTTATGAAGCCGTCGACGCCCAGGGCGCCACCCGCAAGGGCGTGCTCAATGCCGACAGTCCCCGTTCCGCGCGCGCCGAACTGCGCGTGCAAGGCCTGGTGCCGCTGGCCGTCGAACCGATCGCGGCACAAGTCGACGCCGCCGGTGTCACCAAGCGGCGCGGCTTCGGCGAGCGCCTGTCGAGCACCGAGCTGGCCCTGTTTACGCGCCAGCTGGCCAGTCTGCTGGAAGCGGGCCTGCCGCTGGAGCAGGCGTTTTCCGCGCTGCTGGAACAGGCCGAGCGGCCGTATCTGCGCGACCTGATCGCCTCGATCCGCTCGGAAGTGATCGGCGGCGCCGCGTTTTCCGACGTGCTGGCGCGCCATCCGCGCGATTTCGCGGAAATCTACCGGGCGCTGGTGGCGTCCGGCGAGCAGATTGGCCATTTGTCGCGCGTGCTGTCGCGCCTGGCCGACTACATCGAGCGGCGCAATGCGCTGGTGCAGAAGGTCAAGCTGGCCTTTACCTATCCGGCCATCGTCACGGTGGTGGCGTTCTCCATCGTGATCTTCCTGCTTACCTACGTGGTGCCGCAGATCGTTTCCGTGTTTGCCAATACCAAGCAGAAGCTGCCCATGCTGACGGTGATCATGCTGGCGCTGTCGGACTTCGTGCGCCACTATGGCATCGTGGTGGGCATCGTCCTGATTGGCGCCTGGTTCGCCTGGCGCCGCGCGCTGCAGCAGCCGGCCTTGAAGCGGCGCTGGCATACCTGGCTGCTGACGGCGCCCTTGTACGGCAAGTTCGAGCGCAGCCTGAATACGGCGCGTTTCGCCAGCACCCTGGCCATCACCACGGGCTCCGGCGTGCCGATCCTGCGTGCGCTCGACACCAGCCGCGATACCTTGACCAATGTGGCGATGCAGGAATTGGTGGCCGAGGCCAGCGGCGCCGTGCGCGAGGGCGTCAGCCTGGCGCGCGCGCTGTCGGCGCAAAAGCATTTTCCGCCCATGCTGATCCACATGATACGCGCGGGCGAAATCACGGGCGAGCTGCCGGCCATGCTGGAACGCGCCGCCAGCGCGCAGGAGCAGGACCTGGAACGCCGCACCCTGACCATCGCGGGCCTGCTGGAACCGGCCCTGATCCTGGCCATGGGCGTGGTGGTGCTGCTGATCGTGCTGGCCGTGCTGATGCCGATTATCGAAATCAATCAGCTCGTCAGATAAGAAACTCAAGGAAGCCATGAAGCGTTTGCCTCAATTTACAAGTTTGCTCGCCGTCGTGGCGCTGTCCGTGTCGCTGGCCTACTGGGCCATGCAGCTGTTCAAGGCGCCGCAGCGCCCCATCAATCCACCCGCCGTGCCGGTGGTGCAGGATGCCAGCGTGGAGGCGGGCGCTTCGCTGTTCGGCGGCCAGGTCAGCGTGGCCACGGCCAGCAACTACCAGCTCAAGGGCGTGGTCGCGGCCGGCAATGGCCGTGGCAGCGTGGCCATCATCGCCACCGACGGCAAGCCGTCCGTGGCCCTGCCCGAGGGCGCCGAGGTGGTGCCCGGCGTGACGGTGCTGGAAGTGCATGCGCGCCATGTGCTGCTGCGCGATGGCGGCGTGAGCAAGCGCATCGACCTGGTGGCCGACGACAAGGCGCTGGCCTTGCCGGCGCAGGTGTCTGCCAGCCCGGCACCGGCGTCGGCAACGAATCTGGTGCCGCCGCCGTTGCCGATGGAGCAGCAGCGTCCGGCAACCATGATGCCGGCGCCGCCGCAGGTGAGCCCCACCAGCACGCCGCCGTCGAATTGAGCTGATTTTCGGAATCACCCCATTACCACCATGCTGATGGCGCCGTGCCGCCATCGCGACAGGAGTCCTCATGTTTTCGATCCGTGCCGTCCTGGCAGCAGGCTGCGTGGCGGCGCTGTGCGCCTTGCCGCAAGCCGGTGCCGCCGCTGACGTTCCCGCCGCCACCGTTGCCTCCGCTCCCGCCCTGGCCGCTCCTGCGCCCGTGGCGGCGCGCCCGCGCATCGCGCTGGTGCTGTCGGGCGGCGGTGCGCGCGGTCTCGCGCATATCGGTGTATTGAAAGTGCTGCAGGAGCTGCATGTGCCGATCGACATGGTGGTCGGCACCAGCATGGGTGGCGTGGTGGGCGGTGCGTATGCGGCCGGCGCTTCCGTGGCGGACCTGGAAAAGATGGCGCGCGAGACCAATTGGGCACGCGTGGTGGCCGACCGGCCGCCGCGCGACGAACTGGCGTTCCGCCGCCGTGAGGAAGATTTATTGCTGCCGTCGCGCATCGAGTTTGGCATCAGCCGCAACGGCATTTCCACGCCGCCGGCCGCGGCCAGCAATGCGGCGCTGGAAATGGCGCTGAACCGGCTGCTGCCGGCCGGCATGCGCGACCGCCCCGCCAGCCAGCTGCCGCTGCCCTTCCGCTCGGTGGCGTCCGACCTGGTCAATGGCGAGCTGGTGGAGCTGGTCGACACGCCGCTGTTCCTGTCGATGCGCGCCTCGCTGGCCGTGCCTGGCGTGTTTGCCCCCGTGCGCGTGAATAATCGCCTGGTCGTGGACGGGGGGCTGGTGCGCAACCTGCCCGTCGACATGGCGCGCGCCATGGGTGCCGACATCATCATCGCCGTCAACGTGGGCACGCCGCTGGCGCCGGAAAAAGACCTGGGCAGCGCCATCGGCGTGGCGCAGCAGATGCTGCAGATTCTCACGGAGCAGAACGTGCAGCGCTCGCTCAAGGAATTGCGTCCGCAGGATATCCTGGTGGCGCCGGATCTGACGGGCGTCAGTTTCCTCGACTTCGAAAACTATGCGCGCGCCATGCGCGCCGGCGAACAGGCGGCGCAGGCGCTGGCCGCCCGCCTGGCGCCGCTGGCCCTGCCGCCGGAACAGTATGCGGCGCGCGAGCAGCTGCGCCTGGCGGCGCCGGCCTTGCTGGACGTGGCCTTGCCCCTCACGCGCCTGGCCGTGGAGAGTGAAGGCGACATCAATCCGCGCATCTTGCAGGCGCAATCGGGCCTGGTGGAAGGGCAGGCCGTCAGCCAGGAAGATGTGCTCAAGGCGGCGGCCAAGCTGTATGGCCGCGGCGACGTGGCGCGCGTGGAGACGGACGTGGTCGATGCCGGTGACCAGCGCACGGTCACCATCAAGGCGGTCGAAGCCCCATGGGCCAGCAACCGCCTGCGCGTAGGCCTGGAGCTGTCCAGCGATTTCAGAGACAGCAACAGCTTCGCCCTGAAGCTGCTGCACGTGCGTTCGAACCTGAACAGCTGGGGCGGCGAGTTGCGCAGCATGGCGCAGATCGGCAATGCGCGCGGCTATGGCGTGCAGTTCTGGCAGCCGCTGGGCGCAGGCAACCCTTGGTATATCGCACCGCAACTGCAGTACACCTCGTCGGCGATGGATGTCTTCGACCAGGGCCGACGCGGCGCGCGCGTGGCGTATAGCGGCCAGACGGCGGCGCTGGTGCTGGGACGCGAGTTCGGTACCTGGGGCGATTTGCAGTTCGGTGTCACGCGCACGGAGATCAAGAGCAAGCTGGCGATACCGGCCGATCCCACGCAGCCCGAGTCGCGTGGGCTGGGCACCACCCAGTTTGTCCAGTTCCGCGTCGATACACTCGATTCGCCGGGCTTCCCCACGCGCGGCGCGCTGCTCGACGCTACCTGGACGCGCGCCTCGACCACGGGTTCGGGCGAAGCGCCGCTGGGCCGCTCTTCGCTGACGGCATTGAAGGCGTTCGGTTACGGCAACTGGGCCGGCCACGTGTATGGCGAATGGGCGCGCGCGCAGCGCGGCGAGGCGCCGCTCAGCCTGGGCGGCTTCCTGCGCCTGTCCGGCACGGATTTTCAATCGGTGAGCGGGCGCAGCATCGCCCTGGCGCGCGTGGTGATGGCGCGCCGCATCGCTTCCCTGCCCAGTACCCTGGGCGGCGCCGTGCGGGCCGGCTTTTCGCTGGAAATGGGCGGTGGCTTCGACCAGAACGAGCGCTGGAAAGCCAGCAAGTTCACGCAGGCCAGCAGCGCCTTCATCTCCGTCGATACGCGTTTCGGCCCCGTGTACGTGGCCTCGGGCGCATCGAAGGGCGGCGAGAGCACCTTTTATCTGTTCCTGGGGCCCGTTTGGTAGCTGGCGGGGGCCGCGCTGCGGCGCAGGGCCGTGAAGGCGGCAAATTCCCATGAGCGAAATCCCAGCAGCAGGGTAAAGCCGTCGCGCTCGGCGGGCGCGAGGCGGCGGTCGTTCTGGTGCAGCCGCGCCAGTTCCTCGGCCAGCTGGCGGATCTTTTGCACCAGCTCCTGCGCGCTCGACAGCGACAGGCGCGCCGGAATGCACATCAGGGTTTCGCCGGCGCCGTCAAAATGCCCGCTGAAATAATCGGCCACCACGTGTTCGCGGAAGTACTGCTGCACCGGGCCGTCGGCCAGCCAGTGGAAGGCGTTCGAGACGCGCAGGCTGTAGCGGTTCAGCGGCTTGAGTTCGATCAAGCCCAGGCGGTCCAGCTCGGCCAGGCAGCCGATGCATTCGGCCTGCGTCAGCGCATACGTTTCCACCACCTGCTCCAGGCTCCAGTGGCCCAGGCAGCAGATCGCCACCAGCAGCAGGCGCGGATGCGCCACCAGCGACTTTTCCTGCACCAGCGTGAGCGTGTCGGCATGCGGCGTGATGTCGGCCGCGCCGCGCAGCACGTCTTCCATGGCGATGCCCGAGGCCTTGCAGATCAGGGCCAGGCGCGACAGCGACATGTCGTGCTGGCCAAACATGCGCTTGACGCTCGATTCGCTCATGGCGATGCGCTCGGCCAATACCTTGTACGTGATGCCGGCGGCACGCAATTGGGTGCGCAGCACGCGCAAAACCAGTTCAGGTGAACTCACGAGATATCCTTTTTTTACAAGTTTGGTGGCGGATGACGGTACCGAATGTAGCCCTTAATGACACTTTGCACAAGGTGATAGTACTTTTCGGCAAAAGCGATGACACTCCCGCTTGTGGCTCGCGCAGCGCGCTACAACCAGGCAATCCATCCACTTGTAGAGGTTATCCATGTTCCCATCTTTCCGTTTTCCCGCAGCGCTGCTGGCGCTGGCCACCATCGCCCCCCTGCATGCCGCCGCTGCCGAGCCTGCATCGGGTCCCGTCTACGCGGGCGCCAGCTATGGCTTTCGCGCCAATAGCGGCCTCGATTGCCTGCCAGGACAAGCCGATTGCGACAAAAGCAGCAAGCGCAATGGCAAGGCCTACCTGGGTTACAGTTTCGACGCGCTGCCGTTTCAGGGCGGCGTGGCCCTGCCTTCGGTTGAACTGGTGGGGTACACAGGCGGCGAGGTCAAGTCCGGCTTCGACACGGGCGCCGGCAAGGTTGCCGGTCGCGGCAAATTCTCCGGCCTCGGCGTGCAGGGCGTGCTCGGCTACCAGTTCGATGCCTTCACCCTGAGCGGGCGCGCCGGCGTGGCGTACACGCAGGGCAAGGTCGACTATCTGGGCGGCGGTTCGGACAAGAAGAACAAGGCCGGCCTGACCTACGGCATCGGCACGGCATATGCGCTGAACCAGAACTGGTCGCTGCACCTCGACTGGGATCGCGTGCCGGTCAAGTACAACGACAAGCAAACGAGCAAGGTCGACATGTTTTCGCTGGGCGCGTCCTACCGCTTCTAAGGGGGACGTTCAGCAGACGATGGCCTGATGGCGGACGCCCCGATGGGGGTGTCCGCAGGCGGCTTATTTATCCGTTTCCACCTTCAGCAGCAATTTCGCCAGCAGGCGTTTTTCCTGCTGGCGCTGGCCTGAGACGGTTTTCACGTGCGCGCCAGCGGCGCGCTGCAAGGCGGCGGTGGCGACGGGGTTGCGCGGTTTTTGCGAGGGTTCGACGCGGAACTGCATTTTCTGCCGCGTCGCCAATGCCTTGTTTGCCATCGGTTTTCCCCTCCCTGATTACAGCACGTAGCGCGACAGGTCTTCGTTGACCGACAGCGCTTCCAGGCGTTCGTTGACATACGCGGCATCGATCACCAGCAGGTTTTCCGTGCTGCTGCTGCCTTCGCTGGCCGTAAATGACACTTCTTCCAGCAGTTTTTCCATCACCGTGTGCAGACGGCGCGCGCCGATGTTTTCCGTGCGCTCGTTGACTGCATAGGCGATTTCCGCCAGGCGCGTGATGCCTTCCGGGGCGAATTTCAAGGTCAGGTTTTCCGTCGCCAGCAAGGCTTCGTACTGCATCGTCAGGCAGGCGTCGGTGCTCGTCAAAATGCGTTCGAAGTCGGAGATCGACAGCGATTCCAGTTCCACGCGGATGGGGAAACGCCCCTGCAGTTCCGGGATCAGGTCCGACGGCTTAGCCAGGTGGAAGGCGCCCGAGGCGATGAACAGGATGTGGTCCGTGCGGATCATGCCGTACTTGGTGTTGACGGTGGTGCCCTCGACCAGCGGCAGCAGGTCGCGCTGCACGCCCGCGCGCGAGACGTCGGCGCCGCCGGACTCCGAACGCGAGGCGATCTTGTCGATCTCATCGAGGAAGACGATGCCGTTCTGCTCGACGTTCTGGATGGCCTTCTGTTTCAGTTCATCCTCGTTGACCAGCTTGGCCGCTTCTTCCTCGACCAGCAGTTTCAATGCTTCGCGGATCTTGACCTTGCGCGCCTTCTTGCGCTGCCCGCCCACGCCCGAGAACATGGATTTGATCTGCTCCGTCATTTCTTCCATGCCGGGTGGCGCCATGATTTCCATCTGCGGGCCTGCCTCGGCCAGCTCGATCTCGATTTCCTTGTCATCGAGCTCGCCCTGGCGCAAGCGCTTGCGGAATGTCTGGCGCGTGGTGTCGCCGCTGCCGCTGTCCACGGCCGCGGCCGTATTCGGCGTGAAGCCGAAGTCGCGTGCGGGCGGCACGAGGATGTCGATGACGCGGTCTTCGGCCGCATCTTCGGCGCGTGCGCGCACTTTCTTCATTTCCAGCGCGCGCGTCTGCTTGATGCCGATGTCGATCAGGTCGCGGATAATGGTGTCGACGTCGCGGCCTACATAACCCACTTCGGTGAACTTGGTCGCTTCGATTTTAATAAACGGCGCCTCGGCCAGCTTGGCCAGGCGGCGCGCGATTTCCGTCTTGCCGACGCCCGTGGGGCCGATCATGAGGATGTTCTTGGGCGTGATTTCATGGCGCAGGGGCTCGGCCACCTGCTGGCGGCGCCAGCGGTTGCGCAGGGCGATGGCGACGGCGCGCTTGGCCTTGGCCTGGCCCACCACGTGCTTGTCGAGTTCGGTGACGATTTCCGCCGGGGTCATGTTCATGATCATAGTTGGCTTTCTATTCTTTGCTCGGGGGCTTGGACTCAGTCCAAGGTCTCGATGATGTGCGACATATTGGTATAAATGCACAGCTCGGCGGCGATGGTCAGCGATTTCTTGACCACTTCGGCCGGCGACAAGTCCGTGTTTTCCTGCAGCGCCTTGGCGGCGGACTGGGCATAGGTGCCACCCGAGCCGATGGCGCCGATGCCGTCTTCCGGTTCCAGCACGTCGCCATTGCCCGTGATGACCAGGGTCGACTCGCTGTCGGCCACCAGCAGCATCGCTTCCAGGCGGCGCAGCACGCGGTCGGTGCGCCAGTCCTTGGCCAGTTCGACGGAGGCGCGCAGCAAATTGCCCTGGTGCTTTTCCAGCTTGCCCTCAAAACGGTCGAGCAGGGTGAAGGCGTCGGCGGTGCCGCCGGCAAAGCCGACCAGGACTTTGCCCTGATACAACTTACGCACTTTGCGGGCCGTGCCCTTCATGACGATGTTGCCGAGCGTGACCTGGCCGTCGCCGCCCAGGGCGACTTGCTTGCCGCGCCGTACGCAGAGGATGGTGGTGCCGTGAAATTGTTCCATAGTGACCTCAAAAGATTCGTGCCGATGCGTGCAAGGTCATGCGGTTGCGCGCCCATGGCTCAAAAGTGGGGATGGAAAAGGCAATTGCAAGCAGCAGTGCTTGCTTCAGTGTAGTCGGCGCTGGACGAAAAAAAAGCACGCAACGCAGGTTGTGTGCTTTTTTTGCTGCCGCCACGCAGCCGCCGGGGCGGCGACGCAAGGAGAAGGGCGATCAGTCGCCGTAGAGTTTTTGCTTCAATTCGCGCCGTTGCTGGGCTTCCAGCGACAGGGTGGCGGTCGGACGGGCGATCAGGCGCGGGATGCCGATAGGCTCGCCCGTTTCTTCGCACCAGCCATAGTCGCCGGCGTCGATGCTGGCGATCGATTGCTGCACTTTCTTCAGCAATTTGCGCTCGCGGTCGCGCGTGCGCAGTTCCAGCGCATGCTCTTCCTCGATGGTGGCGCGGTCGGCAGGGTCCGGTACGAGCACGGTTTCACGCAAGTGTTCCGTGGTTTCGCCGGCGTTTTTCAGCAAGTCTTTTTCGAGCTGCTGCAGGCGTGCCTTGAAGAATGCCAGTTGTGCCGGATTCATGTAGTCATCTTCACTCATGGCGCGAATTTGATCTTCGCTGATGAGAGGGATGTCTTGGCTGGCGGCCGGGGTCGATTTATTAGTTTTGGTCATAACTTCGCTTACCTTCGATACGACAGAGTTTTCAAATTGATCAGTTGATGCGGCGATACCGAGCAACTGTACAGGTTCCGCTTGGCATTGCTGTCCCGCTGTACTGCGTGCGACCTTGGCTTGCCGGCGAAAGCCAGGACTACCGGCAGGCTATGGTGCCATGTTGATAACTTTTTACCGCTCTATGCCAGTCGCGCTATGCGCGCGACAACGGGCGTGTTGGGTGGATCGCTTGCATGCCTGGCATGCGGCCAGCGGCAGTTTGCCAGCATTTCATGACAGGCGAACGACATGGGCCGTTTTCGTCGCTGATTTTGGCACGCTTTGCCTTATATTGCCATCCCGATTTGTTGCCTAGCCGATCAGAGGCGGCCACTTGTTGGTTTATACCAGCAAGACGGGTGTCGGACAGCGGGAAAGCGTGCTTAACTTCCCCTTTTGTTTCTGCTTTGCAACGGGTATTTTGCAAAACCCGGCTAGTTTATACCAAACATTGTTCGAGTCCGCGAATAAAAATGTCTTTTGGTAGATTCTTGCCAATAAACACCATTTTGCTGCCGCGCACTTCGTTTTCGCCCCATTTGGCGCCCAGGTCGCTGCCCATCAGCTGGTGCACGCCCTGGAAGACCACCTTGCGTTCGGCGCCCTGCATCAGCAGCACGCCCTTGTAGCGCAACATGCGCGGGCCATACACTTGCACCAGGCCGCCGAGGAACTCGTCGAGTTTGGCGCTGTCGAACGGTTGTGTGCTCTTGAAAACAAAGGCGGCGATATCGTCGCTGTGCTGCGCATGGTGGTGGTCCGCGTGGCCGCAATCGGTGGCGCAGGCGTCGCTGTGCTCGTGCTTGTGCTCGTGGCCGTGCTCATCTGCGTGCTTATGCGCATGGTCGTGCGCTTTGTCGTGCGCATTGTCGTGATCATGCACGTGCGCCGTTTCGGTGGCCAGGAAATCCGGGTCCAGTTCCAGCTTTTCGTTCAGGTTGAAACCGCGGATGTCGAGCACTTCGGCCAGCGGTGCGCGGCCGAAATCGACCTTGGCGATGGGCGCGCGGGGATTGATGCGCTTCAGGCGGCGCGTCAGCGTGGCCACGTCGTCTTCACTGACGAGATCGGTTTTTGACAGCAGCAGCTTGTCGGCAAAGCCCACTTGCCGCTGGGCTTCCTCGTAATCGTCGAGTTGCTTCATCGCATGGCGGGCATCGACCACCGTGATGATGGCGTCGAGCATGTAGTGGCTGCCCACTTCTTCGTCGACAAAGAAGGTTTGCGCCACGGGGCCGGGATTGGCCAGGCCCGTCGTTTCGATGACGACGCGGTCGAATGCCAGCAGGCCGGCGTCGCGCTTGCGCGCCAGTTCCGTCAAGCCCACGATCAGATCGCCGCGCACGGTGCAGCAGATGCAGCCGTTGTTCATCTCGATGATGTGCTCGTTGCTATCCTGCACCAGGATTTCATTGTCGATGTTTTCCTGGCCAAACTCGTTTTCGATCACGGCGATGCGCATGCCATGGTCTTCTTGCAGTATGCGGTTGAGCAAGGTGGTTTTGCCGGCGCCCAGGAAACCGGTGAGGATGGTGGTTGGAATCAGTGCCATGAAGGATGCCTATGCTGTAATCGATGGTGCCACCGCGCAAGCGGAAGAATGCGGACGATTATGCCGGAATTTTGCAAATGCTTGCAAATGCGCGCCCATCCGCTTGATATGGATCAGGCTGGCCCACGACTGCGACTGCCTACTTGAGCTTGGCGCGCGGGTGCGCCTGGTCGTAGACGTGCGCCAGATGCTGGAAATCGAGGGCCGTGTAGACCTGGGTCGAGGTGATGCTGGAATGGCCCAGCATTTCCTGGACGGCGCGCAAGTCGCCCGACGATTGCAGCACGTGCGAGGCGAACGAGTGGCGCAGCACGTGCGGGTGCACGTTCGCGGGAATCTCGGTGGCCAGCGCGTGCGCCTTCAGGCGCAGTTGCAGCACGCGCGGCGAAATGCGCGTGCCGCGCGTGCTTAAAAACAAGGCAGCGCTGCCATCCTTTGCAGGCGGACGCACGGCCAGCCAGCTGGCCAGCGCCACGAGGGCGGCCTTGCCAACGGGCACCTTGCGCATCTTGCTGCCTTTACCCGTGACGATGACTTCGAAGCTGGCCATGTCGAGCCAGCCCAGCGAGGCGGGCTGGCCGCCGTCGGCCTTGCAGTAATGGGTGTCCAGGCTGGTCAGTTCGGAGACGCGCAAGCCGCTCGAATACAGCAGCTCGAACATGGCGCGGTTGCACAGTTGCTCCGGTTCGGCGGCGCCCTGCTGGTGTTGCGCGGGCGCCACGAGGCGCACGGCATCGTCCACCGACAGGGCTTTGGGTAAGGTCTTGGCCCGCTTGGGGGCGCGGATGCCGTCGACGGGATTGGCGTCGAGCTGGGTCTCGCCGCTGAGCCAGTTGAAAAAGCCCCGCCACGACGACAGCTTGCGGGCGATCGAGCGCGGGTCCAGGCCGCCACTGTGCAGCTTGGCCGTGTAGCGGCGTATTTCGTTGTGCGCCAGCGCCGTCCAGGGCGTATTGCCGCTCAGTTCCAGCAAGGCGCGCAAGTCGCGCCCATAGGCATCCAGCGTGTGGGGCGAGAGCTTGCGCTGCGTGGCCAGCTGCGCCAGGTAGCTGGTCAGCCATTCGGCCTTGCCGCGCGCTTCGCCCACGGCGTTCTCAGGCAGGCGAGCCGGCGCGCAGTGCGGCCAGGGCGGCGCTGGCCGTAGCGCCGATGTGCACGAGGAAGTCCGTGCCCATGCTGGAGGTAAAGCGTTCGCTGTCGGGCGAACCGAGCACCAGCAAGCCGAAGGTACCCGTGGTGTTCGGGGCGCGCAGGGCGATCATGACGGTCGATTCGATTTTATCCGCCTGCAACCAGTGCACGGCTTCGAAATCGCGGTTGCTGCCGCAGTACGGCGCTTGCAGGCTGTTGGCGAACATGCGCACGTCGGCCGTGACATCTTCCGTGAACCAGCCATTGGCGTGTTCCGGCAGTACTTGCCACAGGCGCAGGCTGACATAGGGCACGTCGAAATTGCTTTGCAGGGCATCGACCAGCACGCGCGGCATGGCCGCATCGCTGCGCACTTGCAGCATGGCCTGGTTCCAGCCGTGGAACTTGCTGGCGATGTCGCCATTTTCCTCGGCCAGGCGGCTCAGCTTGGACATGCGCAGCTCCAGCGCCTTGTATTTGTCACGCATCACTTCCATCTGTCGCTCCTGCAGCGAGATGGTGCGTCCCGTCAGCGGGCTGCTCAGCTTGACCTCGCCGAGCAGCGCGGTATGCTCTGCGAAGAAAGTCGGATGCTCGCTCAGGTACTGGGCGACGGTGCTGGAATCGAGTGTGGCGGTCATTGAGAATGTCTGTCAGTGAAGGATAAACGCTTCATTCTAACCGAGAGTGCGCCGGCATAGGCGCAAAGGGCTGGGCGCCTATGCATTTTCCGCGCGCGCATGAAAAAAGCGGCATGGTTACCCATGCCGCCTTGCATTTCTTGCTCAGCAATCACCCGTGGCGGGTGACGTGCGGGGCATTAGAAATTGTGGTGTACGCCCAGACCGATGTAGTTGACGCTTTTCGCAACGGTGTAGTTGATGCTGTTAACAACGGCTGCTTTCTTGTTCGAAATATCCGCGTACAGGTAGGTGCGTTTCGACAGATTGTAGTCATAGCCCAGCGATGCTTGCTTGGTCTTGACGACGCCATCTGGTGTTTTCTGGCCATAGCCAGCGCGGATCTTGCCAGGGCCGACGTCGTAATTGGCGCCAATCAACCATGCCTTGGTATCTGTATTGATGATCTTGAAGTTGCCATCATCCTGATGCTGGTACGACGCCATCAGTTTCAATTCCTTGCTCGGATTGAACGATGCGGCAACCGACCACAGCTTGGCTTGCAGGCCATTACGCTCGTAAGCGGCCATAGCGGCGAACTGTTCGTTGGTATAGGTAGCCGACATCGAGTACGGATTCGACGCTGGTGCAACGTTTGCTGCCACGGCGTAGTTACCCGAGGCAAATGTGAATGCGTTGATCGGCGCACGCGCTGGAACGACGGCATTGTTATTGGCTTCCTTGGCGGCCACGGTGGCGTTGAACTGGAAGCCGCTGATGACTGGCGAGTTATAGAACACGGCGTTCGAGAAGCGGTTTTTCGAGTTGCCATCTGCGCTCAGCGGATCGCTGCTGTAACCGGCGACCGTGATGTCGGTCTGGAAACCGGC
Organism: Janthinobacterium sp. SUN073; assembly: GCF_030397665.1. Taxonomy (GTDB): domain Bacteria; phylum Pseudomonadota; class Gammaproteobacteria; order Burkholderiales; family Burkholderiaceae_D; genus Janthinobacterium. Next base: position 287,831 of record NZ_JAPUBT010000007.1, read on the forward strand.
TGGCGTAGGCATACCCGACCATGGTTCGAACGCGGTGCTCGATTCCTGGAAGGCGGTCAGGCCACGGCCCAGGCGTACGGTACCGAAGTTGCCTTGCAGGCCGACGCGGCTTTGACCCTGGAACAGCGGACGGGAGTTGCTTTCCAGCGTACCCGTATCGGTTTCATAGCGAATTTCCAGTTGGAAAATAGCTTTCAGGCCATTGCCCAGATCTTCCGTGCCCTTGAAACCCAGCTTGTTGTTGTCGCGCTTGGTGACTTTGGTGGTTTCACCAGTCAATTTGCCCAGGCCAGCATCGACCGTGCCGTAGATTTGGACGGACGACTGCGCTTGTGCGGTTGCGGCAAAGGCGCCGAAGAGTGCGAGGGCAACGAGTGATTTTTTCATGTCTTATTCCCTATTAAAAGTGAGTTCCGTCCGAGATCCGAGCAGATTGAAATGCGCCAATTACCGCGTTTCGATGAATGAACCTTAATTCGTTGGCGCGCAAGACGTGCGGGATTGGTCAAATATGCGTGAAAAGATTGGTGAAAAGCGGTATAAATCCATGGCCCTGTTGTATTTTTGTAACGCGCCGTTTTTGCCGATCCTGCGCCGATGGCCGGCGTTCTCCCATCGCCACGGTGGCGGCACCTTGCCATATTGGCGTGTCCTGGCCAGGACATTGTTGCGTTGAATCAAGTTCTTAAGCCGGCTGTGGCGGATTTATGACACAAGGACGTTACACTAAGGGACGGCCTGCGCTGATGGGTCCGGAGACGGCGCACTATTATTAGAATCATTGACTCAATATCGAGAATCGATGGCAAATCGCGAAACATTAGGATTGATCAAGGGCGCGCGCGCGGGCGATGTGGCTTGCCAGCTGGCGTTGGGACGGCTGTATCTGTTCGGGCAGGGTGTGCCGCAGAGCTTGCCGACCGCCTTGCATTGGCTGGCGCGGGCGGCCCAGGAGGATAGCCAGGAAGCATGCTTGCTGATCGGTACGCACGTGCCGTTCGAAGTGGCGCAACCGGCAGCCAGGACGCTGATTCCGTATTACGCGCAGGCGTTCGATGCGGGCCTGGTGCAGGCGGGCCTGGTGCTGGCGCAACTGGTGCTGGGCAACGCCGCCAGCAGTTGTGAAACCTTGCGCGCCAAGGCACGCGTGGCGCTGGACGCCGCCGTGCATGCCGGCTTGCCCGATGCGCAATGGTTGTTATCCATGCAAGAAGGAACGTCCGCAGCCTGCGTGCCCGATACCGGCGTCGCTGGCAAGCACGCCTTCGATGGCGATACGCCGCTGTACGCCTGGCTGGAGCAGGCCTGGAGCCAGGGCAACCATGCCGGCTTCCTGTCGCAAGGCTTGCCGCTGGCGCGCGAGCTGTTGCAGCGCCAGGCCGCCGCCGGGGCGCGCACGATCGCGCTGGACCCGCAGCAGGTGCAGTTGCTGTCGCGTTGCGCCCAGGCACTGGCGCCAGGCGGCGATGCCGAGGGGTGGCAATGTTGCGAGTTGGCCGCGCATGGCGGCGACCGCACGGCGCAGCTGGAGCTGGGACTCGGCTATGCGCGCATGGATGCGCATGGACAGCGGCTGGCCACGCGCAACGGCGCGGCCAATTTCAAGCGGGCCGTGCGCTGGCTGACGCAGGCGGGCGAGCAGGGCCTGGCCGAAGCCTGGTTCGTGCTGTCGCGCATCTATACAAAACCGGAATTTTCCCAGCGCAATGTGGTCGAAGCCCATTCCTGCCTGGAGCGTGCCGCCGACCTGGGACATGGCCCGGCCCAGCTCGAGTGCGGCATGCATGCCTGGCGCAATCGCCGCGACGGTGTCAACAACGATGTGCGGGCCGCCTATTGGCTGCTGCAGGCGCAGGCGCAAGGCAGTAGTGAAGCGGAGGCGGCGCTGGCGAAGATCGCGCCAGACGGCGAGTCCGGCGACTGGGGCCAGTGTGCCGCCCTGCACGCCGATGGACAACTGCGCCAGCTGGGCCTGAGCCACCCTTTGCTGGCGGCGCGGCTGGCGCTGGCGCGCTGCTTTCACCTGTCGCGTGCCGAGGCCTTGCTGCTCGATCTGCATGCGGCCGACCAGGGACATTGCCTGCTGATCGATATCAGTGCCACGCATGGGCGCGGCAAGCGGCGCCTGGCATTGATCCGCACGGCGCAGGAGCGCCAGCTGCTCGATCAGGTGGTGCGCCTGTTCGAACGCGTCGATTGCGGCGTGACGGGGCCGGAAGGCAATTACCGGCAACGCCTGTACCGTCTGAAGTGCTACCTGGCCGAACTCGGTGTCGCGCAGGAACAGCAGTTCCTGGCGGCCTGACGTTTATTTGCTTACAGCTCGATCGTGCCTTCGAATACGGTCACGGCCGGGCCCGTCATCAGGACAGGCTGGCCCGGGCCTTGCCAGGCGATCGACAGTTCGCCCCCGCGCGCGCTGATGCGCACCGGGGAATCGAGCCGGCCACGCAGGATGCCGGCTACGGCGGCGGCGCAGGCGCCCGTGCCGCAAGCCAAGGTTTCGCCCGCGCCCCGTTCATACACGCGCAGTTTCACGTGATGGCGGTCGATGATCTGCAGGTAGCCGGCGTTGACCCGGCGGGGAAAGCGCGGATGGTGCTCGATCAGCGGGCCCGATTGTTCCAGGTCTTGCGCATCGACATCGTCGACCACCTGCACGGCATGCGGGTTGCCCATCGAGACGACGGACACCAGCACGGGGGTGCTGTGGCCCGGCAGCGCCAGGTCCAGCGGCCACAAGGTGTCGCTGCCTTCCGCTACACCGGTGAGGCCAGCCGCATCGAACGGTACCAGTGCCGGTTCCAGCACAGGCGCGCCCATGTCGACCGTGATGCTGCCATCCGCCTCCAGGCGCGGCGCAATGATGCCGGCCATGGTTTCCACGCGGATGCTCGCCTTGTCGGATAAGCCTTTTTCGCTGACGAACTTGACGAAGGCGCGTGCGCCGTTGCCGCATTGCTCGACTTCGCCGCCATCGTTGTTATAGATACGGTAGCGGAAGTCGCAGCCGGGCAGACGCGGCTTTTCCACCACGAGGATCTGGTCGGCGCCGATACCGAAACGGCGGTCGGCCAGGCGCTGCCACTGGGCCGGCGTGAAGTCGATATCTTGATTGATGGCATCGATGACGATAAAGTCATTGCCGGCGCCATGCATCTTGGTAAAGTGGAGTTTCATGTTTTGCCGTATCACTTGTGCTGGTTATAGAACGAGGCTTCGCCTTGCGGACGCGTCTTGAAGCGTTTATGCGTCCAGAAGTATTCGGCTGGCGCTTCGCGCACGCGCTCTTCGATGAATTCGTTCATGCGGCGCGTGGCGGCCGTGATGTCGTCGCCCGGATAGTCGTCCCAGGCCGGGTAATACGTCACTTGCCAGCCCTGATAATTGGGCAAAAAGGTGGCGATGACGGGAATCACTTGCGCCTTGGCGGCCAGCGCCAGGCGCGCCGTGGCCGTCAGGGTGGCGGCGGGCACGCCGAAGAAGGGCACGAATTCCGCATCCTTTTCGCCGAAATCCATGTCCGGCAGCATGAAATACGGCAAGCCGTCGCGCAGCGCGCGCAGAATCGTCTTGATGCCGTCCTGGCGCGTAAACAGCTTGGGCGGCTTGAAGCGCGAACGGCCGGCGCGCAGGGCCTGGTCGAAGGCGGCGTTCTTTTGCTGCACATACATCGACGAAGCGGAAATTTCCATCGCCGTGGCGGCGCCGGCCACGTCGAGGCAGACGAAGTGCGGGCACAGCAGGATGGTGGGCTTGGCCGCGATCTGCTGGCCCGGAAAGGCGGGCACCTTTTTGATCAGGCGGTTCAGGCGTTCTTCCGACGACCACCACAGGATGCTGCGCTCCCACACGCTGCGCGAATAGGCCTGGAAATGCTGGCGCGCCAGCGCCACGCGTTGCGCTTCCGACAATTGCGGCATGCACAGGCGCAAGTTCGTCAGGGCGATCGCGCGCCGCTTGCGCATGACAAGAAACAACACGCTGCCAACGCCGACGCCGAAGCGGCCCAGGATGGGCAGGGGTAACCAGTGCAGCAGCCACATGAAGGCGATCAGCAGTCTCATGCCTGCTCCCTGGCGGCATCGGGGCTGGCCGGCGTGGGCGGCGGCGCGCCGCGTGGCACCTTGTAGCGGTTGTAGCTCCACAGGTATTGCGCCGGGCTGCGCGCGATCAGTTGTTCCATGGCCGCATTGATGGTGCGTGCCTGCTGGGCCGAAGTGCTGTCCAGCGATTCGGTAAATGGCACGAAATGCACGATATAGCCGCGCCCGCCCGGCAGGCGTTCGGCGTAGGTGATGATGACTTCGGCGCCGCCCATCTGCGCCAGCTTGGCCGGCAGGGTCATGGTGTAGGCGGGGCGGCCGAAGAAATCGGCCCACACGCCTTCGCCCTCTTGCGGCACCTGGTCCGGCAGCAGGCCAATGGGCTGGCCTTTTTTCAGGCATTTGGCAAAGATGCGCACGCCCGACATATTGGCCGGCGCCAGCATCAGGTTTTCGCGCGCGCGCGCCCCTTCGATCAGCGGTTTCAGGGCGGCGCGCTTGGGAGGGCGGTACATCACGGTGAGCGGCGTGCGCAGGGCGATTTGCTGGGCGACGATTTCAAAGCAGCCCAGGTGCGGCGTCAGGAAGACGATGCCGCGGCCGTGTTGCAACGCTTTTTCCACCAGGTCCCAGTTTTCCACCGTGGCATGGCGCGCTACACGCTCGGCTGGGGCGCACCAGATGAAGGGCAATTCCAGCACGCTCTTGCCCGCTTCGGCCACGGCCGTGTGCAAGTGTTGCGAAAACCCCGCACCCTGCATGTTCTCGCGCATGCGGCGCCGGTAAGACGGGGAAATGGCGTAAATCACCCAGCCGAGCACAGCGCCCAGGCCATGCAGGACGGGCAGGGGAAAGAGGGATAAAAAGCGGAAAATTGGGACTAACATGAATAAGCTGTTTCCAGGAATGGCGTGTTGCTGTGCCAAAATTTTTTAAGAAGCGTAAAATACCACGTATGCAGTACCCGCTGAGTTAATAGACAACTTGCGAAGCGGAATATAAATATCGCTAAAGCGTCGCAGGCAATATCCTCTTTACTGCGACAGAACATTCACATAGTAAACAGGAGCTTGCAATGTCAAACGACTATCTCTTCACTTCCGAATCCGTCTCGGAAGGCCATCCCGACAAGGTTGCCGATCAAATTTCCGACGCCATCCTTGACGCCATCCTGGCCCAGGATCCGACCGCCCGCGTGGCCGCCGAAACCTTGTGCAACACGGGCCTGGTGGTGCTGGCTGGCGAGATTACCACTTACGCCAATGTGGATTATATTCAAGTTGCGCGCGAAACCATCAAACGCATCGGTTACGACAACACGGAATACGGCATCGACTACAAGGGTTGCGCCGTGCTGGTGGCTTACGACAAGCAGTCGCCCGACATCGCGCAAGGCGTCGATGAAGGTGCGGGTATTGACCTGGATCAAGGCGCTGGCGATCAGGGCCTGATGTTCGGTTACGCCTGCGATGAAACGGCCGAGCTGATGCCCGCCGCCATCCACTACGCGCACCGCCTGGTCGAGCGCCAGTCGCAGTTGCGCAAGGATGGCCGCTTGCCATGGCTGCGTCCGGATGCGAAATCGCAAGTGACCCTGCGCTACGTCGATGGCCGCCCCGTCGGCGTGCACACGGTCGTGCTGTCGACCCAGCATGCGCCGGAAATTTCGCACAAGCAGATCGAAGAAGCCGTCATCGAAGAGATCATCAAGCCGATCCTGCCGCGCGAATGGCTGACGGAGACCAAATTCCTCGTCAACCCGACGGGCCGTTTCGTCATTGGCGGTCCGCAAGGCGATTGCGGCTTGACCGGGCGCAAGATCATCGTCGACACCTACGGTGGCGCAGCCCCGCACGGCGGCGGCGCGTTCTCGGGCAAGGACCCATCGAAAGTCGACCGTTCGGCAGCCTACGCGGCCCGTTACGTGGCGAAAAACATCGTCGCGGCCGGCCTGGCGCGCCAATGCCAGGTGCAGGTCAGCTACGCCATCGGCGTGGCCAAGCCGATCAACATCACCGTCTACACGGAAGGCACGGGCGTGATTCCTGACGCGGAAATCGCCAAGCTGGTGCTGGCGCACTTCGATTTGCGTCCAAAAGGCATCGTGCAAATGCTCGACCTGCTGCGCCCGATCTATCAAAAGAGCGCCGCCTACGGCCACTTCGGCCGCGAAGAGCCGGAATTCACGTGGGAACGCACGGACAAGGTCGCCCTCCTGCGCGACGCCGCCGGCCTGAAGTAATCTAGCCTGCTTGCATGAGAAGCGCCCCGGCCATCTTGGCCGCGGGCGCTTTTTTCATGGGCGCACGCGACGGTGCGTACGGAACGGCGTTGCCGTAGGGATACGTTACAATTCATTGCAAATAAACCAATTGGGGAATTCCATGACCTTGTTGCGCGCATCTTCCTTGTTTGTTGCTCTGTTTGCCACATTCGGCCTGTCCGCTGCCTTGGCGGTGGCGGCACCGGCCACGCTGACGGTGGGGCAATGGCTGGACAAGGCGGAGGCTGGCGATGGCCATGCCGTGCTGATCCTGGCGGCGGGCGGCAAATTTATTTTCCCCGAGGGCTCGCTGGCAACGCCGGTCCAGATGCGGCCCGAACTTACCGAGTTGATGGGGCAAATGTCGGTACGCCAGGCCTTGCATGTGCTCACCATCTATGCGGACAGTGGTTTTCTCGCCACGGATCCCGATGCCTGGCGCGCGAATATCAAGCCCGATCCCGTGATCACCTGCAAATGGGCCATGCGCGCCGCGAATTATCCGACCGACGGCAGCAAGGCCGATAAGGACATGATCCCCATCCTGCGTGACCTGGCCGATGAAATAACGCGGCGCCTCGATGCCGATGCGCGCGCCAGCTGTCTCAGCCAGGGCAAGAACTGGCCGCCGCAGAAACCATAGCGCGCCAGCGCGCGTCGCGGACCTGTCAGGCGGCCGGCCCGCTTGACTAATGGTTGCCGCCGGCGCATGGCCAATGTTATGATGCAGCGTCCGAGGAGCGTTGCGACGAAGAAATTCGCCAGGCTCGGAATATCCTGCAACTGCGCTCACGTACCTTTTTCAACTGAAAGGAGGGCGTGATGAACGCCGTACTCAAATCGCAACACGACTACACCATCGCCGATATCACTTTGGCCGCATGGGGCAATAAAGAAATCAAGATTGCTGAAACGGAAATGCCTGGCCTGATGGCCATCCGCGAAGAATTCGCGGCAGCGCAGCCCCTGAAAGGCGCGCGCATCACCGGTTCCATCCACATGACCATCCAGACCGCCGTGCTGATCCAGACCCTGGAAGCACTGGGCGCGCAAGTGCGTTGGGCATCGTGCAACATTTACTCGACGCAAGATCACGCTGCCGCCGCCATCGCTGCCGCCGGCACGCCTGTCTTCGCCGTCAAGGGCGAGTCGCTGGACGACTACTGGGAATACACGCACCGCATCTTCGAATGGCCGAACGTGGACGGCAAGGCTGTCTACTCGAACATGATCCTCGACGATGGCGGCGATGCTACCCTGCTGCTGCACCTGGGCGTGCGCGCGGAAACCGACCTGTCGGTGCTGGCCAATCCCGGTTCGGAAGAAGAAATCTGCATGTTCAACTCGATCAAGCAGCACTTGCTGGCCGATCCGACCTGGTATTCGAAGCGTCTGCCAGAAATCCTCGGCGTGACGGAAGAAACGACGACCGGCGTACACCGCTTGTATCAAATGCACAAGGAAGGCAAGCTGGCCTTCCCTGCGATCAACGTCAACGATTCCGTCACGAAATCGAAGTTCGACAACCTGTATGGCTGCCGCGAGTCCCTGGTCGATGGCATCAAGCGCGCCACCGACGTGATGATCGCCGGTAAAGTGGCCGTCATCGCCGGTTACGGTGACGTCGGTAAAGGTTCGGCCCAAGCCATGCGCGCCCTGTCGGCGCAAGTATGGGTGACGGAAGTCGATCCGATCTGCGCACTGCAGGCGGCGATGGAAGGCTACCGCGTGGTGACCATGGATTACGCCTGCGAACACGGCGACATCTTCGTTACCTGTACGGGCAACTATCACATCCTCACGCACGATCACCTGACGCGCATGAAAGACCAGGCCATCGTCTGCAACATTGGTCACTTTGACAATGAAATCGACGTTGCTTCGTTGAAGCAATACGAGTGGGAAAACATCAAGCCGCAAGTCGACCACATCATCTTCCCGTCGGGCCGCCGCATCATCCTGCTGGCCGAAGGCCGCCTGGTCAACCTCGGTTGCGGCACGGGCCACCCGTCGTACGTGATGAGCTCGTCGTTCGCCAACCAGACGATCGCCCAGATCGAGCTGTACGCGAACACGGCCAACTACCCGGTCGGCGTGTACACCTTGCCAAAACACCTGGACGAAAAAGTCGCCCGTTTGCAACTCAAAAAGTTGAATGCGCAGCTGACGGAACTGACGCAAGAGCAAGCCGACTACATCGGCGTGCGCACGGAAGGTCCTTATAAACCCGAGCACTACCGCTATTAAGATGGTTGCCTCATGAACCTACTGCGCGGCGCGGGGCGCGGCCGGCGATGCTCACTGTGCTAAAGCACAGCTGCGCTTCTCGGCCACGCCGCGCATCCGCTCGCTACGGTTCCTGAGGCAACAAGACTGATCGGTGTATCGTTAGAGACAGCCGTTACTGTGCTGTCTCAATATCTTTTTTGACAGGCTAGAGAAATGCGCTTGCTACTGATTTGGTTTATCAATGCGGCAGCCCTGTTTGCCGTCCCCTACCTGATGCACTCGGTGACGATGAGCAGCGGCTGGACCGCGCTGCTGGCCGCTGCCGTGCTGGGGCTGGTCAATGCGCTGATCCGCCCATTGCTGATCTTGCTGACCTTGCCCGTGACATTCTTGTCGCTGGGCCTGTTCATTTTGATCATCAACGGCTTCCTGTTCTGGCTGGTGGCGCAGGTGATCGATGGTTTCCATGTCGCCAGTTTCTGGTCTGCCGTGGGTGGTGCCATTCTGTACAGCATCATTTCCTGGGCCTTGTCGACCTTACTTTTGAGTAATGACGATGGAAAAGCATAATTTCAGTATTGAGTTTTTCCCGCCGAAAACCCCGGAAGGGGCGGAAAAGCTGCGCGCCACGCGTATCAAGTTATCTGAATTGCAGCCGAAGTATTTCTCGGTGACGTTCGGCGCCGGTGGCACCACGCAGCAGGGCACGCTGGATACCGTGCGCGAGATCCTGGCGGCCGGCGAACAAGCCGCGCCCCATCTTTCTTGCGTGGGCGGTTCGCGCGCATCGATCCGCGCCGTGCTGGCCGACTTCAAGGCGGCCGGCGTGAGCCGCATCGTGGCCTTGCGCGGTGACTTGCCCAGCGGCTACGGTGCCTCGGGCGAGTTCCGCTACGCCAACGAGCTGGTGGAATTCATCCGCGCCGAGACGGGCGATCATTTTCATATCGAAGTGGCCGCCTATCCGGAAGTGCATCCGCAAGCCCGTTCGCCGCAAGACGACCTGCAGGCGTTCGCGCGCAAGGTGCAGGCCGGTGCCGATGCGGCCATCACCCAGTACTTCTACAATGCCGACGCGTATTTCCAGTTTGTCGAGCAGACGCAGAAGATGGGCATCAACGTGCCCATCGTGGCCGGCATCATGCCGATCACGAACTACACGCAATTGATGCGCTTTTCGGACATGTGCGGCGCGGAAATTCCGCGCTGGGTGCGTCTGAAACTGGCCAGCTTCGGCGACGACAGCGCGTCCATCAAGGCCTTTGGCCTGGACGTGGTGACGGGCTTGTGCGAGCGCTTGCTGGAAGGCGGCGCGCCAGGCTTGCATTTTTATAGCATGAACCAGGCGGCGCCCACTACCGCACTGTGGCAGCGGCTGGTCAAGTAATCCCTCGGGGTTACAGCGCCTGACAGTAAAGATCGCCCTCGGTCATGATGTGATCGAGGGCGATGTCGTATTCGCCGTTGGGAAAGTGTACCGCCAGGCAGGCATAGGCGATGCCCAGGGTGCGCGGACGGGGCGTTTGCGCCAGCGTGCGGTCGTAATAGCCGCCGCCATAGCCGAGCCGGAAACGTTGCTCATTAAACCCCAGGCAAGGCACCAGCAGGGTGGCGGGCGCCGGGCGCAGGCGCAATTGGGCCGGCACGGCCACGCCCATGCCATCTTTGACCATCGCTTCACCGGGCGTCCAGTCGGAAAATGCCAGCGGCGCATGCTTTTCCAGCACCACGGGCAAACTTAATTGCACGCCGCGCGCGGCCAGCTGTGCATATGCATCGTGCAAGTCCGGCTCACCGTGCAGGGGCCAGTACACGCCCAGCTCCTCGACTTTTTCCTGTGCGCACCAGTCCAGCAGGCGCTGCGCGATGGCCGCATCCCACCCCGCACGCGTGGCGTCGGGCAGGGCGCGGCGGGCCGCCAGCAGGGCCTTGCGCAAGCCGGCTTTGTCCTGTGGCGCAATGGGTGGCCGTGTAGCCGGATCGCATGTTATTCTAGGGTCGCTATTCATATCACCATCAAGTTAAGATTGAGAGTCGTACATTGATTTCCCCACTGAAATGGATTGCCGGCACGATGCTGTGTGTTGCATCGGCCTTGTCTCCCCTGGCCGCCCTGGCCCAGGTGTCCGCCACCGTCTCTCCTGCCGCACCCGACACGCGCAGCGAGGACGATGCCTTCCTGCTGCTGCGCGACGCCGCGCGCAAGGATGACGCCGAAAAAGCCGACTTTTATGCGGGGCGCCTGACGAATTACCAGATTCCATCGTATGTTGACTATTATCGGCTGAAACCGCGCATCAAACTGCTGACCGAGGCGCAATTTCGCGATTACCTGAACCGCTACAAGGGCAGCGCCATCGCCGACCGTTTCCGCAACGACTGGCTGCTGGAGCTGGGCCGCAAGCGCGACTGGGTCGTGTTCGACGAGCAATACCCGCAATTCGCCCTCGACGACGATACCCAGCTCAAGTGCTATGCGCTGATGTCGCGCGCGGCCAAAGGCCAGAACGTGGCGCCCGAGGCGCGCAATCTGCTGGTCTCGCCGCCCGGCTATGGCGAAGCGTGCGGCAGCCTGATCGCCGTGCTGGCGCAAAATGGCCAGTTCGACACGAATGACCTGTGGGCGCAGATCCGCCTGGCGGGCCAGACGAATGCCACCGGCCCGGCGCGCCGCATCGCGCTGCTGCTGGGCGCATCCGACGCGAAGATGGCGCAAGCCATCGATTTGCCGGCGCTGATGCTGGCCAAGGGCCCAGGCCCCAGCCGCGCCGACCACGAGATGTACCTGGTGGCCATCGGGCGCATGGCGAAAAGCACCCTGAAACTGGGCGTGGTGGCCTTGCAAAAAGCCAGCGCGCAGCTGACCGCGCAGGAACAGGCCATCGGCTGGGCCAACCTGGCCCTGCAGGCATCGTATGCGCTGGCGCCGGAAGCGTTTGAATATTGGCAAAGATCCAATGGCGCACCGTTGACCCAGGAGCAGATGCAGTGGAAAACGCGCATTGCCTTGCGCGAAGGCAACTGGCCTGTGGTGAAGTCGTCCATCCAGGCCATGCCGGCCTCCCTGCGCACGGACCCCACCTGGGTCTACTGGCTGGCGCGCGCGCAGCAGGCGGAAACGCCGGGCCGCCCGAATGCGCAGGCCGACACCCTGTATCGAACGATTGCTGACCAGTCGAATTTCTACGGCTTGCTGGCCAACGAAGAGCTGGGCAACCATCTGGTGTTGCCGCCGCCGGGCCAGCCCGTCAGCCCGACAGAAATCGCCGCCATGGCCGCCAATCCGGGCTTGCAGCGGGCGCTGAAATTTTTCAACATGCGCTTGCGCTTCGAAGGCACGCGCGAGTGGAACTGGGAATTGCGTTCGATGACGGATCGCCAGCATCTGGCGGCCGCGGAATTTGCGCGCCAGAACAATGTGCTCGACCGCATGGTCAATACGTCCGACCGCACGCGCCTGGAAGTGGACTATACGCAGCGCTACCCGACGCCGCACGACGACGTCATGCATCCGGCCACGCAAACCCTGGGTCTGGATAAAGCCTGGGTGTATGGCTTGATCCGCCAGGAATCGCGCTTCATCATGGATGCGCAATCGCATGTGGGCGCTTCGGGCCTGATGCAGGTGATGCCATCGACGGCCCGTTATGTCGCCAAGAAGATCGGCCTCACCGATTTCGTCACGGAAACCTTGAGCGATGTGCGCACCAACGTCTTGCTGGGCACGAATTACCTGAACATGGTGCTCGGTGGCCTCGATGGTTCGCAAGTGCTGGCCAGCGCCGCCTACAACGCGGGGCCGGGACGCTTGCGCATCTGGCGCGCCACCATGACGCGCCCGCTGGAAGGCGCCGTCTTCGCGGAGATCATTCCGTACACGGAAACGCGCGGCTACGTGAAAAACGTGATGGCCAACGCCACGTATTATGCGGCCTTGTTCGAGAAGCGCCCGCAGTCGCTGAAGGCGCGCCTGGGCACCGTGGGACCGAAGAATAGCGCCGTTTCTGCCGATTTGCCATCATCCAACTAAAGCTAGCCAACCATGCAAACGACCATCCTTGATCCCAGCCTGACGCAAACCCTGGCCGCCGCGCGCGAGCCGGGCCTGACCCTCATCATCGGCAACAAGAATTATTCGTCCTGGTCGATGCGCCCATGGGTGGCCATGACGGCCTTCGGCATCCCGTTCCAGGAAGTGCGCGTGCTGCTCGACCAGAGCGACACGGCGACGAAAATCGCCGAGTATTCGGCCTGCGGCCGCGTGCCCGTGCTGCTGGCGGGCGAGATCACGATCTGGGACAGCCTGGCCATCTGCGAATACCTGGCCGAGCAGTTTCCCGATAAACACCTGTGGCCGCAAGACGTGGCCGCGCGCGCCATGGCGCGCTGTGTCTGCGCGGAAATGCATTCCGGTTTCACGGGCTTGCGCACGGACATGTCGATGAATATCAAGGCCAAGTTGCCGGGCCGTGGCCGCACGGCCGCCGCGCAGGCGGATATCGGCCGCATCAGCGAAATCTGGGAAGAGTGTTTGTCGCGCTTTGGCCACCACCAATTCCTGTTTGGCGAGTTTTCCATCGCCGACGCGTATTTCGCCCCCGTCGTCATGCGCTTCCGCACGTATGGCGTGAGTCTGGCGCCGGCGCTGAACGCGTATTGCGAGCGCGTGCAGGCGCACCCGGCCGTGGCCTGCTGGATCACGGCAGCGCTGGCGGAAACGGAAACGGCGCCCAAGCACGACGCGGAATTACCTGAATAAGAGAAGTTCACCATGAAGATTTACACGGTCGGTGGCGCGGTGCGCGACCAACTGCTGGGCTTGCCCGTGAAAGACCACGACCACGTCGTCGTGGGCGCCACGCCCGAGGACATGCTGCGCCAGGGCTTCCGGCCCGTCGGCAAGGATTTTCCTGTTTTCCTGCACCCGAAGACGCAGGAAGAATACGCGCTGGCCCGCACGGAGCGCAAGACGGCCCCCGGCTACCGGGGCTTTGTCTTCCACACGGCGCCCGACGTCACCCTGGAAGACGACCTGGTGCGCCGTGATCTCACCATCAACGCCATCGCGCAAGCCGAGGACGGTACGTTGACCGACCCGTTCGGCGGTATTCAGGATATCGAGAACAAAATCTTCCGCCACGTCTCCGACGCGTTCGGCGAAGACCCCGTGCGCATCTTGCGCCTGGCCCGTTTTGCCGCCCGTTTTCATACGTTCACTGTCGCGCCCGCCACCCTGGACCTGATGCGCCAGATGGTGCTGGACGGCGAAGTCGACGCCCTGGTGGCCGAGCGCGTGTGGCAGGAACTGGCCAAGGGGCTGATGGAAAGCCACCCGTCGCGCATGCTGACGGTGCTGCACGAGTGCGGCGCCCTGCAGCGCATCGTGCCAGAAATCACGCTCAGCGAGCGCCTGCTGCAGGTCATCGACCATGCGGCCGCGCAAGGACATGAATTGCCCGTGCGCTTCGCCGCCTTGATGCTGCATGTGAGCAAGGATGCCATCGAGCAACTGAGCGAGCGCCTGCGCGTGCCCAACGAGTGCCGCGAGCTGGCCGTCATGGCGGCGCGCGAGCTGGACCAGATCAATGGCGCCCTGGACTTGCACGCCGAAGCCGTGATGAGCTTGTGCGAACGCTGCGATGGCTTGCGTAAACCGCAGCGCTTTGTGCAACTGCTGCAAGCGGTGGCGTGCCATGGGCTGGTCACCGGCGACTTTGCGCCGGCGGCGCGGCTGCAGGGCGGGCTGGACGCCGCGCGCGCCGTCAACGCGGGTGCGCTGGCGCAAGGTTGTACGGAGCCGAAACGCATTCCCGAAGTCATCCATGCGGCGCGGGTGGCCGCCGTGCAAGCATTCCTGGCCCAGGCTTGAATGGCGCGAATAGGCTACAATGGCGCCATAATGTTGCACTGCACAATATCGGCCTGACGTGCCGCAGCACCGCCCCAGGAGTCGTCGTGACCTTACCCAAGCTGTTTCAAAATCCGTTTCGCCGCTGGCTCAGTCGTAGCGGCGGCGGGCGCCCGACCGTACTCGTCAAACAGTTGCATGAGCGCGACCGGCGCCGCATGATGAAGCATTTTCTGTCGCTGGAGAAAAGCGACCGTTTGCTGCGCTTTGGCAGCACCTTGCCCGATGAACTCGTCGCCCAGTACGTGCAGAAGATGGATTTCTCGCGCGACATGATTTATGGCGTCTACAACAGCCTGTTCAAGCTGGTGGGCGTGGGGCATCTGGCGTTCGCGCCGAAGGACAAGTCGCCGGCGAAAAGTGTCGTGACGGATAAGGAGCAAGTGGCCGAGTTTGGCGTGTCCGTGTCGAAATCCATGCGCGGCATGGGCGTCGGTTCGAAACTGTTCGAGCGGGCGGCGATACACTGCCGCAACAACGATGTCGATACCCTGTACATGCATTGTTTGTCGTCCAACAAGACGATGATGCATATCGCCAAGAAGGCGGGCATGGAAATTCAGCGCGACTATGGCGAAGCTGATGCCTATTTGAAACTATTGCCGCCGAACCCGACGAGCATGCTGCAGGAAGCCGTGCAGGAGCAGTTCGCCATGTTCGACTACACGTTCAAGGCCAACGCGCGCGCCGCATTCAAACTGTGGGATCGCTTGCCGGGGCGCAAGAAGAAGCCCGAGCCACCATTACAATAAGGGCAGGGCCGTCGTATCCTTGATGCGCTGCAAGGCAAAGCTCGATTTGACGTCCAGCACGGCCGGGTGACGCAGCAGGGTCGCCATCATGAAGCGCGAAAAGTGCTCCATGTCTTCCACGTGCACGCGTAATAAATAATCCATTTCGCCCGTCATCGCATAGCAGGCCACCACTTCCGGCCAATGCGCCACGGCCACGGCGAAGTCGGCGCGCGGCGAGGTATTCGTCACCAGGTTGGGCGCCAGCACGCGCGCCGTGCTGTGCGCGGTGGCGTCGCTGTGCTTTTCCAGCCGCACATTCACATAGGCGAGCAAGCCCAGGCCGATCTTTTCCGGGTCCAGCAGGGCCACGTACTGGCGGATGACGCCCGCTTCTTCCAGCCGTTTGACGCGGCGCAAGCATGGCGACGGCGACAGGCTGACCTGTTCGGCCACGTCCTGATTCGACAGGCGGCCATCGGCCTGCAGGACGGCAAGGATCTTGCGGTCCGTTTTATCCAGCGTAATTTTGCTCATGCTCCCTCCGGTGGTTCGCGTTTCACGCAATATTATTGCGCAAATCATGATTGTTCGGGAGATCTTTGGCATTTAATGCCCGTGACCCACGCCTATACTGTGCGCTACTTCTTGGAGGAGACATCATGCAATTTCAGCCTTGGGATAACCCGATGGGTACCGATGGTTTCGAGTTCGTCGAGTATGCAGCACCAGACCCAAAAGCATTGGGCAAGCTGTTCGAGAACATGGGCTTCACGGCCATCGCGCGCCACCGCCACAAGGATGTGACCCTGTATCGCCAGGGCGACATCAATTTCATCATCAATGCCGAACAAGATTCGTTCGCGCAGCGTTTTGCCCGCCATCACGGCCCGTCCGTGTGCGCCATCGCCATCCGCGTCGATGATGCGGCTTTTGTGTACCGCCGCGCGCTGGAACTGGGCGCCTGGGGTTTCGACAATAAAACGGGTCCGATGGAGTTGAATATCCCCGCCATCAAGGGCGTGGGCGATTCCCTGCTGTACTTCGTCGACCGCTGGCGCGGCAAGGGCGCCGACAAGGAAGGCGCCGCTGCACCGGGCGGTATCGGCGACATCAGCATCTATGACGTCGATTTCGTCGCCATTCCCGGCGCCGTCGCCAACCCCGTCGGCCATGGCCTGACGTATATCGACCACCTGACGCACAATGTGCACCGTGGCCGCATGAAGGAATGGGCGAGCTTCTATGAAAGCCTGTTCAACTTCCGCGAAGTGCGCTATTTCGACATCGAAGGCAAGCTGACGGGCCTCAAGTCGAAGGCCATGACCTCGCCCTGCGGCAAGATCCGCATCCCGATCAACGAATCGTCGGACGACAAGTCGCAGATCGCCGAATACCTGGACCAGTACCACGGCGAAGGCATCCAGCACATCGCGCTGGGCACGGACAATATCTACGCCTCCGTGCAAGGCATGCGTGATACGGGTATCGATTTCCAGGACACGATTGAAACGTACTATGAACTGGTCAACCGCCGCCTGCCGAACCATGGCGAGCAGCTGGAAGAGCTGCGCCGCCTGCGCATCCTGATCGATGGCCACAGCACGGAAACGGAACGCGAACTGCTGCTGCAAATCTTCACGCAGACGGTGATCGGCCCGATCTTCTTCGAGATCATCCAGCGCAAGGGCGACCAGGGCTTCGGCGAAGGTAATTTCCGCGCCCTGTTCGAATCGATCGAGCTGGACCAGATCAAGCGCGGCGTGCTGAAAGATACGAACGCGGCATAAATCGCTGCTGTAACAAAAAGTAGTAAAAGAAGTGCCCGCCCGGGAGTGCAGTGCAGCAAAAGAACTGTGCGCATTCCTGTGGTAGTCTACGACAAACAAGTCATTTTTCCGCACCGGCGCGCTCATAAAGCCCAGCCGGTACGTGTGAGTTCAACCGACTTTGCACGCGTAGCACAGAGAATAATGGAGACAAGTAATGAATGCACCAATCAAGGGCTCGAGTCTTGAGCCGGGCGCGCCCGCGTCTGAAATTTCCCTGAACGACAAATACACGCTGGAGCGTGGCCGCGCCTTCATGACGGGCACGCAAGCGCTGATCCGCCTGCCCATGCTGCAGCGCGAGCGCGATTTGAAGGCTGGCTTGAATACGGCCGGCTACATCACCGGTTACCGCGGTTCGCCCGTGACGTCGGTCGACATGACGGCGATCAAGGCCAAGAAATATCTCGACGAGCACCACGTCAAATTCCATCCCGGCCTGAATGAAGACCTGGCCGCCACGGCCGTCTGGGGCACGCAGCAAACGAATCTGTTCGAAGACGCGAAATACGACGGCGTGTTCGGCATGTGGTACGGCAAGGGCCCCGGCGTCGACCGCTGCGGCGATGTGTTCAAACACGCGAATAACGCCGGTTCCGCCAAGCATGGCGGCGTGCTGGTGCTGGCCGGCGACGACCATGCGGCCAAGTCCTCGTCCACGGCGCACCAGTCCGACCATATCCTGAACGCTTGCGGCATTCCCGTGCTGTACCCGTCGTCGGTGCAGGAATACATCGACTACGGCTTGCACGCCTGGGCCATGAGCCGCTACACGGGGCTATGGGTGTCGATGAAATGCGTGACCGACATCATCGAGTCGGGCGCCGCCGTCGATTTCGACCCGGACCGCGTGCAGATCGTGCTGCCGACGGATTTCGAGCTGCCTGCGGGCGGCCTGAACATCCGCTGGCCCGACACGGTGCTGGAACAAGAAGTACGCATGAACAGCTACAAATGGTATGCGGCGCTGGCGTATGCGCGTGCCAACAAGCTCAATAAAATCATCTGGGACAGCCCGAAGGCGCGCATCGGCATCATCACGGCCGGCAAATCGTATCTGGACACGCGCCAGGCGCTGGCCGATCTCGGTATCGACGAGCAGACGGCATCCGACATCGGCATCCGCCTGTACAAGATCGGCATGACCTGGCCGCTGGAAGCGGATGGTGTGCACGAATTTGCCAAGGGTCTCGACGAGATCCTGGTGGTGGAAGAAAAGCGCCAGATCCTCGAATACGCGCTGAAGGAAGAACTGTATAACCTCAAGGATGGCGAGCGTCCGCGCGTGGTCGGCAAGTTCGACGACACGGGCGAATGGAGCAACCAGAAGGGCACCGGTCACGGCGACTGGCTGCTGCCGGCCACGTATGAACTGAACCCGGCCATGATCGCGCGCGCGATCGCCAGCCGCATTTCGCGCTACTACGCCGGCCACCCCGTCGAGCAGCGCGTGAAGGAGCGCATCGCCTACCTGGAAGCCAAAGAGAATGTGCTGAAAGCGATCAGCGTGAAACCCGATCCGCAGAAAGACCGCACGCCGTTCTTCTGTTCCGGCTGTCCGCACAATACCTCGACCAAGGTGCCGGAAGGTTCGCGCGCGCTGGCCGGCATCGGCTGTCACTACATGGTGCTGTGGATGGACCGCGAAACGTCGACGTTTACCCACATGGGCGCGGAAGGCGTCACCTGGGTGGGGCAGGCGCCGTTCACGAATGAAAAGCACGTGTTTACCAACCTCGGTGACGGCACGTATTTCCACTCGGGCATCCTGGCCATCCGCGCCGCCGTCTCTGCCAAGGTGAATATCACCTACAAAATTCTGTTCAACGATGCGGTGGCCATGACGGGCGGCCAGGAATTCGATGGCCCATTATCTCCGGCCATCATTTCGCGCCAGATCGCCGCCGAAGGCGTCGGTCCCATCATCGTCGTCACCGATGAGCCGGAAAAATACCCGTCCGATTACGCCTGGGCCGAAGGCGTGACCGTGCGCCACCGTTCGGAACTGATGGACGTGCAGCGCGAATTGCGCGACATGCCGGGCGTGTCGGCCATGATCTACGACCAGACCTGTGCCTCGGAAAAACGCCGCCGCCGGAAACGCAATGAATACCCGGACCCGGCCAAGCGCGCCGTCATCAACGAAGCCGTCTGCGAAGGCTGCGGCGACTGCTCCGTGCAATCGAACTGCCTGTCGGTGGAACCGCTGGAAACGGAACTGGGGCGCAAGCGCCAGATCAACCAGTCGTCCTGCAACAAGGATTTCTCGTGCACGACGGGTTTCTGCCCCAGCTTCGTGACGGTGGAAGGCGGCGGCTTGAAAAAGCCGAAAAAAGCCGCTGCCGCCGACAAGGACGCACCAGCCGCGCCAGCCTTGCCGACGCCAAGCATTCCTTCGACGGCCGAGCCGTTCGGCATTCTGGTCACCGGCATCGGCGGCACGGGCGTGGTCACTGTCGGCCAGATCCTGGCCATGGCGGCGCACGTGGAAGGCAAGGGCTGTTCCGTGCTCGACATGAGCGGCCTGGCGCAAAAGGGCGGCCCCGTGATGTCGCACGTGCGCCTGGCAGACCGCCAGGAAGACATCCACTCGACGCGCGTCGGCACCGGTGCGGCCGACCTCGTGATCGGTTGCGATTTGATCGTCACGGCCAGCCGCGACGCCCTGTCGCGCATGGGAGAGGGCCGCAGCTGGGCCATGATCAACTCGACCAGCTCGTCGACGGCCGCGTTTGTGAAAAACCCGGACTGGCAATTCCCCGGTGCTTCCGCGCGCATGGAAATCGAAAAGGCCTGCGGCACGGATTACGTCGATTTCATCGATGCGGGCCAGATCGCCACGGCGCTGATGGGCGACTCCATCGCGACGAATATGTTCATGCTCGGTTATGCCTGGCAAAAGGGCAAGGTGCCGTTGACTGAGGCGTCGATCATGAAGGCCATCGACTTGAACAACGTCTCGGTGGCGTTCAACAAGGCCGCCTTCAACTGGGGCCGCGCGGGCGCCCACGATACGGCCAGCCTGGTGCGCATGACGACGCCAGCGAAAGTGGTGGAATTCAAGCGCATCGACACGCTCGACGACATCATCGAAAAAAGAGTCGCCTTGCTGACGGCCTACCAGGATCGCGCGTATGCGCAGCAATACCTGGACTTCGTCGGACAGGTGCGCGCCGCCGAAAGCGCCCTGAATGGTCCGCATCTGCGCCTGACGGAAGCCGTGGCCCGCTACTTCTACAAGCTGATGGCTTACAAGGACGAGTACGAAGTGGCGCGCCTGTACACGGACGGCGCCTTCCAGGCGAAGATCGCCGCCATGTTCGAGGGCGACATCAAGCTCAAGTTCCACCTGGCGCCGCCGATCATGGCGAAAACGGATGCCCAGGGCCATTTGATCAAGAAGGAATATGGCCCGTGGATGCTGAAGGCGTTTGGCGTGCTGGCCAAGTTCAAGGGCTTGCGCGGCACGGCCTTCGACGTGTTCGGCCATACGGCCGAGCGCAAGACGGAGCGCGCGCTGATTCTTGAATACCGCGCGACGGTGGGCGGCTTGCTGCCGAAACTGACGACGGCCAAGCTGGCGCAAGCCGTGGCCATTGCCAGCATCCCGGAAGACATCCGCGGCTATGGTCACGTGAAGGAGCGTCATTTGAAGGCGGCGAAAGAGAAGGAAGCCAGTTTGCTGATCGCCTTCAACGCGCCGACGCCGCTGCCGCCCGTCGTGGCAGCGCCTGTGGCGGCCAGCGTGGCGTGATGGTTTTAGTATGACGTTGTAACAATGGCGCCTGCGGGCGCCATTTTTCTGTGTCAAAGAAAACAACGCTTGCTTGCAAAACGCATTATAATTTTTCGATAATTTCTTTTCGGAAAGTTTATCATGCGTTCCCTGCGCTTTTCTTCCCTGCCTGTGCCCCTCGCTCGTCCTGTTGTCCTTTCCATTGCGCTGCTGTTGAGTGCCTGCGGCGGTGGAGGTGGCGGCAGCGACAGCGCGGCCATCGTCCCGCCCGTCACGCCGACGGATCCTGCGGCGCTGGTCGCTGCATCGACGGTGGCGAACCGCTGCGAGGCACCGCGCAGCGGCAGCAGCATCGACAAGCCGGGCACCTTGCTCGATGAACTGACGTGGGTGCGCAGCTGGATCGATGAAACGTATCTGTGGTACCGCGAAGTGCCGACCTCGTACCAGCCGCAAAGCTTCACCACGCCCATCGCGTATTTCGACGTGTTGAAAACAACGGCCACGACGGCGTCCGGCAAGCCCAAGGACCAGTTCCATTTCACGACTCCAACGGCAGAGTGGGAGAAGGCGCAGAATGGCATCGAACTGGGCTACGGCATGCTGCTGGCGCTGACGCGTAACACGCCACCGCGCAAGGCGGTGATCTCGATCGTCGAACCAGGTTCGCCGGCGGCCCTGGCGGGCTTGCAGCGCGGCGACCTGCTGCAAACCATCGATGGCGTTGATTTCGTCAATGCCGCGGACGCGGCCAGCGTGAAGATCATCAACACGGGCCTGTTCCCCGAGGCGCAAGGCACACATGCGCTCAGTTTCAGCCGTGACGGAACGGTGCGAAACGCCACCCTGCAGGCGGTCGAGGTCAGCACCAGCGCCGTGCAGAACGAGCGCATCATCGACACGCCCACGGGCAAGGTGGGCTATCTGACCTTCAACACCCACAATAATGTCGCCGAGCGCCAACTGGTCGAGAGCATGCGCCGCTTCCAGGCGGCCGGCATCAGCGACCTGGTGCTCGACGTGCGCTACAACGGCGGCGGCTATCTGGATGTCGCCAGCGAACTCGCTTACATGATTGCCGGCCCGCAAGTCACCACCGGCAAGACCTTCGAGCAGGTGCTCTTCAATGACAAGACCCGGCCGAAAGCGCCCGTGCCATTCCATGCGCAAAGCCAGGGTTTTCCCGGCCCGAATCCCCTCCCCAAGGGCACGCCCTTGCCCTCGCTGGGGCTGACGCGGGTGACCTTGCTGACAACGGGCAATACCTGCTCGGCCAGCGAAGCCATCATCAACGGCTTGCGCGGCGTGAATGTGCAAGTCAACCTGATCGGCGGCACGACGTGCGGCAAACCCTACGGTTTTTACCCTGCACCGAATTGCGGCACCACCTATTTCGCGGTGCAGTTCCAAGGCGTCAACGCCAAGGGCTTTGGCGACTTTGCCGATGGCATGGCACCGACCTGCGACGTGACGGATGATTATCAGCACCAGCTGGGCGACGCGGCGGAAGGCATGCTGGCGGCGGCGCTGCGCTACCGCAGCAGCGGCAGCTGCACGCCGGCCACAGGCGCGACCAGGCTGTTGAGTTCGATGCAGAGTCCGGCCGACACGGCCATGCGTCTGCTGCGGCCGGCCTACAAGGAAATTGCCATCATTCGCCATTAAAGCGTTTGCTTCTGCCATGATCTTGCGATAGTGCCTGGCGTTTTCCTGCTCATGAATCTTTCCATATAACAATTTTGATATATGGAAAGATGAATCCATTCGTTCTGTAATTGCTGGCATCTTGATATCTTTCACCTTCTCCCTAACCTTGAGAAGCCCAAAGATGCCTATACAATTCAAGTTACCACCGCTCACCGTAGCCGTACTGGCCATCCTGGGCGGTTCCGCGTGGCAGGCGCACGCACAGACGCAAGCGCCCGCAGCGGATCAGCAGCCAGCGGCCACCCCGCCAGCCGTCGTGGTCACCGGTTCGCGCATTCCCCGCGCCAGTCTGGAGGGACCATCGTCCGTCACCATCCTGACGGGCGATGAAATCACCAAGCAAGGGTACAAGAACGTCTTCGATGCGCTGACCAACCAGGTACAGAACAGCGGCTTTACGCAAGGCGAGGACTTCGGCAACACCTTCACGCCGTCGGCCAATACCATCAGCCTGCGCGGCTTGGGGCCGAACCATACCCTGATCCTGTTGAACGGCCGCCGCCTGGCCGACTTCCCCGTCGCCTATGAAGGCACGGTCAACTTCACCAACCTGGCGAATATCCCGTCGAGCATCGTCGACCGTATCGAGATCCTCAACGGCGGCGCCTCGGCCATCTATGGCTCGGACGCGATCGCCGGCGTGGTCAACGTGATCCTGAAAAAGCAGACGGAAGGTTTCGATATCAACGTCAAGGCGGGCGGCACCACGCGTGGCGGCGCCGGCAACCAGCGCGTGCAGCTGACGGGCGGCGGCAATTTCGACAAGCTGCATACCTTGTTCAGCGTGGAGCTGAGCCAGCGCGATCCGCTGTCTAGCCTGCAGCGTGACTTCATGGCCACCCGCTCGGGCACGCCGACGAATATCGCGTCGCGCCGCGTGGTGCAAGCAGGCACCTCCGGCACTTACGTGGATTTGGGCGACACCTGCAAGCAGTTCGGCGACCTGTTCGGCGGCAGCGTCGTCAAGTACAAGGCGAAGAACGGCAGCTATTGCGCCAGCCCGAAAGTGGGCCCCACCTACTGGACCACGCAAACGAAGAACCGCAGCCAGAACGTGTTCGGCAGCGCCAACTATGAGCTGTCGCCGGAAACGACCCTGTTCGCCGATTTCCTGATCGGCAAGAACTCGACCGAGAACAATACGCGCGGCCCGACATGGACGTCGTCGTCGACGGGCAGCAGCTATTTCCGCAATCAGAATACGAACCGCTACGAAGCGTGGACGCGTTATATCTCGCCTGAGGAAATGGGCGGCGTGGAGCGCTACAACCGCAAGTGGGACGACCTGGCCACCGCCATCTCGCTGGGCGCCAAGGGCCGCATTCCCGGCACATCATCCTGGCAGTATGAAGCGAACTACAACGCCTCGGTGTACAAGAGCGAAAGCCACACGCCGCGCGCGCTGGCCAATATCGACAGCTTCTTCCTGGGCCCGAAACTGGGCACCGACGCAGCCGGCGTGCCGATCTACGCACCGGATCCGGGCCGCTTGTCGCGCCGCGTGACGGCGGCCGAATTCGACAGCATCACGGGCAATTCCGACAGCGACGACAAGGCCTGGACGAACACCCTGAGCCTGGCCACGAATGGCGACCTGTTCCAGCTGCCCGCTGGCGTGGCAAAGATCGCCACCATCGCCGAAGTGGGCAAGCAGGGCTTCAGCAATGTGCCCGATGCGCGCCTGAACGACGGTTATTTCAACGTCGCCACCAAATCCGATATCACGGCCGGCACGCGTACCCGCTATGCGCTGGGCGCGGAAGTGAACCTGCCGTTGCATGAAAAGCTGACCGGTACCCTGGCCGGCCGTTACGACCGCTACAGCTTTGCCGGCCGCAGCGATGGCAAGTTCACCTACAACGGCGGCCTGGAACTGCGTCCCGCGCCGGAGCTGCTGTTCCGCGCCAATTACGCCACCAGCTTCCGCGCGCCGGACATGAACTACATCTACAAGGCGCGCGGCACCGGTTACTACTCGAGCACCACCGATTACTACCGCTGCGGCGCTGCCGGACAGGCCATCGAGGACTGCGACTACGCGAATAAATCACCTGGCGCCGACTATGTGCAGAACGGCAGCAAGGATCTGCGGTCGGAAAAGGGCAAGTCGTTCGGCGTGGGCGCCGTCTGGTCGCCAAGTTCGAATTTCGACGTCTCCGTCGATTACTGGAACATCAAGATCGACGACCTGGTGACGAACCTGAGTGCCGACAGGATCCTGCGCGACGAAGCCGATTGCCGCCTGGGCAAGCTCGACATCAATTCGCCTACCTGCGCCGATACCCTGGGCCGCGTCGAGCGTTTCGCGGCCAATGCCCTGAACCGCGCCGGCGAGATCAAGACCATCACCGTCAATCCGATCAACGCGGCCAAGCAGAGCAGCAGCGGTATCGACATCAGCGTCAAGTATTTGCTGCGCACGGCGGACTATGGCCGCTTTGCCTTCAAGGCCAATTACGCCAAGGTGCTGAGCAATAAATCGCAGCAATTTGCCGGCGACGAAGAGATCGACGAGCTCAAATCGCTGAACAATTCGGATTGGCGCGACAAGCTGAACCTGAGCGTCAACTGGGCTGCGGGCGACTGGTCGAACACCTTGCTGGTCAGCCGCTATAGCAAGATCCCGAACGGCGGCGGTACCGGCTACCTGACGCCGACGGCGCTGGCCAACATCAGTACCGTGTACCGCATCAACGACCGCGCCACTTTGTCGCTGATCGTCAACAACGTGTTCGACAAGATCAAGCGCGACGACAGCGGCGGCTGGCCGTACTACCCGGTGGGCAGCTATAGCCCGCAAGGACGCCAGGGTTGGGTAGAATTCAACTACCATTTCGGTTCGTAATTTACTTGCCAGAGCAAGGCCGGAGCAGCTGACGCTGTTCCGGCTTTTTTATTTTTCGCTGCGTTTTTAGCTGACCGCGCCTCTATAATTGCCCGCTTGTCCCTCTTGATGGAGCTAGTCCGATGCTACGCCGTGTCCTGCTGTCCGCCGCCGTGTTTTCCCTGTTTGCCGTCAACGCGCACGCCGCACGCGATATGCGGCTGTTTTCCCTGAAGACGGCGGCCGAGTACTCGGGTTTCAGGAATACGGGCCGCTACGAGGAAGTGGAAGCCTTGTGCCGGCGCTTCGAAGACCAGTATCCGAAACAGGTGCGCTGCTTTGAATTTGGCCGCACGCCGGAAAACCGCCCCATGCTGGCGCTGGCCGTTTCCAGCACGGGCGCGCTGACGCCGGAGGCGGCCAGGCTGCGCAAGCTGCCGGTGCTGCTGGTACAGGGCGGCATCCATGCGGGCGAAATCGACGGCAAGGATGCGGGCTTCCTGGCCCTGCGCGAAGTATTGGAAGGCAAGGCGGCCGCCGGCGCGCTGGACAAGCAGGTGCTGCTGTTCGTGCCCGTGTTCAATGTCGACGGCCATGAGCGCTTCGGTAACTGGAACCGCCCAAACCAGCGCGGGCCGCAGGAAATGGGCTGGCGCAGCACGGCGCAAAACTACAATCTGAACCGCGAATACATGAAGGCCGATACGCCCGAGATGCAGCACATGCTGGCGCTGGTCAATGCCTGGGATCCGCTGGCGTATGTCGACCTGCACGTGACGGACGGCGCGCAGTTCGAACCCGATATCTCGATCCAGGTCGAACCCGTGCATGCGGGCGATGCGGCCTTGCGTGCGGCGGGAACGGCGCTGCGCGACGGCGTGCTGGCCGACCTGGCAAAGCAGGGTTCCGATCCGAAGCCGTTCTACATGTCGTTTGCCGAAGAAGACAATCCGCAGTCGGGTTTTGTCGATTCGACGCCGAACCCGCGCTTTTCGCACGGTTATTTCATGTTGCGTAACCGTTTCGGCGTGCTGGTGGAAACCCACTCGTGGAAGGACTACCCGACCCGCGTGCGCATCACGCGCAATACCATCATTTCCCTGCTGTCGCAGATGGCGCAGCACGGCGCCGCATGGCGGCAGAGCGCCATGGAAGCGGACCTGCGCGCGACGCAGCTGGCCGGCAGCACCTTGCCGCTCACGTATAAAACCACTGAGAAAAGCCGCATGATCGCGTTTCGCGGCTATGCCTATACGCGCACGCCGTCCGAGGTGTCGGGCGCGCTGATGACGCGCTATGACGAAAAGACGCCGCAAATCTGGAACGTGCCGTTGCGCGACGAGATCGTGCCCGACCTGCAGGTGGCCACGCCGAAGGCCGGTTACCTGGTGCCACGCGCGCAGGCGGCCATGGTGGGCGCCAAGTTGCGCCAGCACGGCATCGCCTACCAGGAAATGCGCAGCATCTTCGCCAGGCAGAATGTGGAAGTCTTCCGCGCCACGCAGGTGAAGTTTGGCGCGCAGTCGTTCGAGGGACGCCAGACGCTGGCGGTACAGGGCGAATGGCAGAAGGAAGAACGCCTGGTCGATGCGGGCGCGCTGTACGTGCCCGTCAACCAGCCGAAGGCGCGCCTGGTGATGGCGCTGCTCGAGCCGCGCGCGCCGGACTCGCTGCTGGCCTGGGGCAGCTTCAATACGGCGTTCGAGCGCAAGGAATACATGGAGGACTATGTGGCCGAGGATGTGGCACGCGCGCAACTGGCGGCCGACCCGGCGCTGGCGGCGCAGTTCCGGCAGAAGCTGGCCGACGAACCCGAGTTTGCCAGGAATCCGCATGCGCGCCTGGAGTTTTTCGCCCGCCGCCACGCCTCGTGGGATGAGCGCTTGAACCTGTATCCGGTCATGCGCGTCGACGTGGCGCCCGTCAGTTTCATGGATTGACAAGGCTCATGATGAGCGTGACGCGGAAATGCTATTCTTTCTATCCTCCGCGTCAGCGCCCACCTGTTCCATGTATCGGTTTCCCATGACAGAAAAAAAACAGAAAAGAATTCTCCTGTTGAGCGTCTCGGCCGGCGCTGGCCACCTGCGCGCGGCGCAAGCCATCGAGGCGTATGCCACGCAGGATGACGGCGGGGGGAGTGCCGCCATCGCCAGCCACCTCGATGTGATGGATTTCGTCACGCCCGCGTTCCGCAAGCTGTACACGGATTTTTACATCAAGCTGGTCAACAAGGCGCCCGCGCTGTGGGGCTATCTGTATCACGCCAGCCACGATGCGCCGCGCGACAGCTCGATGCAGCGTTTGCGCCGTGGCATCGAGCGCCTCAACACGCGTGCCCTGATGGCGCAGATCGCCGCCTTCCAGCCCGACGCCATCATCTGCACGCATTTCCTGCCGGCCGAGCTGCTATCGCGCGCGCTGCGCAAGGAACAGCTGGCCTGCCCCATCTGGGTGCAGGTCACCGATTTCGACTTGCACCGCATGTGGGTGCACGAACGGATGCGCGGTTATTTTGCCGCCACCGACGAGGTGGCGTTCCGCATGCGCCACGAAGGCATCCCCGCCGAGCGCATCCACGTGACGGGCATCCCCATCATGCCCGCGTTTGCGCAGGTGCCCGAGCGCGTGCAGTGCGCGCAGGCATTCGGCCTCGATCCGCAGCGCACGACGATCCTGCTGATGGGTGGCGGGGCAGGGCTGGGCAGCCTCGATACCGTCGCCGCGCGCCTGCTGGCGCTGGACGGCGACTTCCAGTTGATCGTGCTGGCGGGGAAAAACGCCGCCGCGCTGGCGGCGCTGCAGGATCTGGCCGGCCAGTACCCGGGCCGCCTGCTGGCGCAAGGATTTACCCGCGAAGTAGAGCGCCTGATGGCGTGCGCCGACCTGGTGATCACCAAGCCGGGCGGGCTGACCACTTCCGAATGCCTGGCGCTGGGCTTGCCCATGATCGTCAACGCGCCGATTCCCGGCCAGGAAGAGCGCAACGCCGACTATCTGCTGGAGCAGGGCGTGGCATTGAAAGCGTTCGATGGCGTGACCCTGGAATACCGGGTGCGCCTGTTGCTTGAGCACCCTGAACAGTTGCAAGCGATGCGCGCAAAGGCGCTGGCGCTGGGCCGCCCGCGCGCCGCTTTGGACGTGCTGGCGCAGGTGCTGGACGACGGTCGCGCTGGCGCCGTTCTGCGATAACAAGGAAGCCATGATGTTGCATGCAGTACTACTGACCCTCGCCCTGGGGCTGGCCGCCGCGCCGGCCGGGGCACAATCATCGTCGCCACGCCCTGCGGACTGGGCGACGCCGCTGCCGCAGGTGTCGAACCTGCACCAGGTCACGCCGGGCCTGTACCGCAGCGCCATGCTGGACAGTGCCGACGTGGCCCAGCTGCAGGCGCTGGGCGTGAAGACGGTGATCAGCCTGCGCTCCTTCCACTCCGATACGCAGGTGCTCGATGGCAGCGGCATCCGCGCCGTGCGCATTCCCATCAATACCTGGGCCATCGGCGACCGGCATGTGATAGCGACCATGCGTGCCATCCGCGCCGCCGGGCAGGATGGGCCCGTGCTGCTGCACTGCCTGCACGGCGCCGACCGCACGGGCATGATGGCCGCCATGTACCGCATGCTGTACCAGGGCTGGCCGCGCGAGAAGGCGATCGATGAGCTGAAAAATGGCGGTTACGGCTACCACGCCGTGTGGAAAAACATCGAACGCTATCTGTCGCGCGTGAATCTCGACGAACTGCGCGCGCGCATCGACGCTCCGCAGCCTTGACCCCCGCCGGCGCGCCACTTCAGGCATGATTGCGATTCCAATCACGTTTTTCCGGAATCCGCATGGAACACCACAGCTTTCTCATCAACATACTGTTTTACCTGGTGGCGGCCATCATCATGGTGCCGCTGGCCAAGCGCCTGGGCATGGGCGCCGTGCTGGGCTACCTGGTGGCCGGCGTCGTCATCGGTCCCTGGGGTCTGGGCCTGATCAAGAATGTCGAGGTGATCCTCAGCTTTTCCGAATTCGGCGTGGTGCTGCTGCTGTTCCTGATCGGCCTGGAGCTCGAACCCAAACGATTGTGGCTGCTGCGCCGGCCCATTTTCGGCTGGGGCGGGGCGCAGGTGGGCGTCGTCAGCGCGGGACTGTGCGCCGTGGCCATGGCCTTTGGCGTGGACTGGCGCACGGCGCTGGTGGGCGCGCTGGGGCTGTCGCTGTCGTCGACGGCCATCGTGCTGGCCACCCTGGGTGAACGAAAATTGATGAGCACCCCGGCCGGTTCCGCCGGCTTTTCCATTTTGCTGTTCCAGGATATCGCCGCCATTCCCATGATCGCGCTGGTGCCGCTGCTGGGCGGCCTGGTCACGCACAGTGGTGAGCCGGGCTGGCTGCGCGTGGCCAAGCTGGCCGCCGTGCTGGCGGCGCTGGTGATCGGCGGGCGCTTTCTCGTCAACCCCATCCTGCGCTTCATCGCCAAAACGGACTTGCGCGAAATCTTCACGGCGTTTGCCCTGCTGCTGGTGATCGCCATTTGCGTGCTGATGGAATCGGTGGGCCTGTCGATGGCGCTGGGCACCTTCATGGCGGGCGTGCTGCTGGCCGATTCCGAATACCGCCATGAACTCATTTCCGACCTGGAACCGTTCAAGGGTTTGCTGCTGGGCCTGTTCTTCATCGCCGTGGGCATGTCCGTCGATTTCGGCGTGCTGCGTGCCCAACCCTTGCTGATCCTGGCCCTGGTGGCCGGTCTGCTGGCGGTCAAGATCGCCTTGCTGTACGGGTTGTCGAAGTTTGTCGACATTCCCCGCGGCCAGCAGCTGTTCTTTGCGCTGCTGCTGTCACAAGGGGGCGAATTCGCCTTCGTCGTGTTTGCCGCCGCCGAAGCCGCACACGTGTTTGCGCCGCAGACGGCCGCGCTGCTGGTCGTGGTGGTGACCCTGTCGATGGTGGCCACGCCCTTGCTGCTGCTGGCGCACGACAAGTTCGTCGCGCCGCGCCTGCAAGGCGACAAGAAGCGCCGTCCCGATGACCATATCGAGGCGCAGGACAATCCCATCGTCATCGCCGGTTTCGGCCGTTTCGGCCAGATCATCGGCCGCCTGCTGGCGGCGAACAAGATTGGCGTGACGGTGCTTGACCACGACCCGGACCAGATCGAGCTGCTGCGCAAGTTCGGCTTTAAAGTGTTTTATGGCGACGCCACGCGCGTGGATTTATTGGTGGCGGCCGGTATCGAGAAGGCGAAGGCGCTGGTGATCGCCATCGACAATGTGGACGACAGCCTGGCGCTGGTCGATGCCGTGCGCCTGCGCCTGCCACAGCTGACGATACTGGCGCGTGCACGCAACGTCACGCATTACTATGAATTGATGAAGCGCGGCGTGACCATCATCGAGCGCGAGACTTTCGCCGCGGCTTTGCTGCTGGGCGAGCAGACCTTGCGCCAGGTGGGATTCAGCGCGGAACGGGCGCAGCGCGCGGCCGGCATCTTCCGCGCGCATAACCTCAAGACCCTGCTGGAAGTGGCGCCGCACTTCCAGGACCAGCAAAAAGTCATGTCCCTCACGCGCCAGGCGCGCGAAGAGCTGGAAGACATGTTCGAGAGCGATGCGGCGGCGTTTGCGGCGGCGGAAGTGGAAACTCCGGGGTCAGACCCTCGGGTCTGACCCCAGCCGTTCAGACGTTGGGTTTTACTTCCCCCGCTTCGCTTCAATCGTCTCGATCT
This sequence comes from Janthinobacterium sp. SUN073, assembly GCF_030397665.1. Taxonomy (GTDB): domain Bacteria; phylum Pseudomonadota; class Gammaproteobacteria; order Burkholderiales; family Burkholderiaceae_D; genus Janthinobacterium. The sequence continues at coordinate 318,824 of NZ_JAPUBT010000007.1, forward strand.
GGTCCATGATGCCGTTCATGCGCGCCACCAGCGCCTGGTACGGTTTCGGCGAGGCCAGGTCGACGCCGGCCGCCTTCACCAGCTCATACGGGTAGGCCGAGCCGCCGGAACTGAGCATTTTCAGGTAGGCGCCCAGGGCGCCCGGTTCCTTGTCGAGGATGCGCTGCGCGAAATCCTGCGCCGCCGCGATCGAGGTGGCGTACTGGAACACATAGAAGCCGTGATAAAAATGCGGCACGTAGGCCCATTCCAGCGCGTAGGCGGGATCGATCTTCATGACGCCCTGCGCTTCGCCGTGGTAACGCTTGAGGATGCCGGCATAGATGGCCGTCATCTGCTCGCCCGTCAGCGACTCTCCTTTATCCACCTTGCCGTGGATGGCCGCCTCGAATTCGGCAAACATGGCCTGGCGGAAGAAGGTGCCGCGCAGGTTTTCCAGCGCCGCGCCCAGGTACAGCAGGCGTTCGTCGTCGTCCCTGGCCTGTTTCAGGCGCGCGTCGAGCAGCAGCGCTTCGTTCGTCGTCGAGGCGATTTCCGCCACAAAAATGCTGTACGGCGCATAGATCGATGGCTGTGCCTTGTTGGCCAGCACCGAGTGCATGGCGTGGCCCCATTCGTGTGTCAGGGTGCTGACGGCTTCGTAATTGTCCGTGTAGTTGAGCAGCACGAAAGGGTGGACGTCATACGCGTCGCCATTCATGTAGGCGCCCGCCACCTTGCGCGGACGCGGGTAGACATCCATCCAGCGCGCCTCCACGGCCGACGTGAGGGCTTTCACGTAGTCTGGGCCCAGCGGCGCGACGGAGTCCAGCATCATCCGCTTGCCGTCGGCCAGCGGGAAGCTGCGCTCGCTTTTCAGCAACGGCGCATAGACGTCGTAATACGCCAGGTCTTTCACGCCCAGCATGCGCGCGCGCAGCTTGAAGTAGCGGTGCAGGGTGGGCAGGTTGGCGTTGGTTTGCTCGATCAGGGTCTGGTAGACGGCCGGCGGCAAATTGTCGGCGTCCAGCGCGGCGCTCTGCGAATCGGCGTAATGGCGCACCTTCGCATACGCGGCATCCGTTTTCAGCTGGCCGTACAGGGTTTCGCCGAACGTGCGTTCATACTCTTTCCATTTGCCGAAGAAGGCATCGAACACCAGCTTGCGGTCGGCGCGCTGGTCGTCGCCGCGGTATTTGGTATAGGCCGCCTGGTCCAGCCGCACTTGCGTGCCATCCGATAATTTGACGGTCGGCCACGGGATTTCCGCATTGGCCAGGGTGCGGTAGATGCTGGCGGCCGAGCTCGTCGCCAGGCCGAATTGCGCCACCAGCTGTTCGCCGGCCGCGTCGAGCGTGTGCGGCGCGCTGCGCAGCATGTTGCTCAATTGAAAACGGTACAGCTGCAAACCCTGGTCCTTGGCCAGCATGGCATCAATGCGCTTGGCGCCCAGGGTGAGGATTTCCGGCTGCAAGAAGGTCGTTGCTTGGGTGAAGTCGTTGCCCAGCAGGGCGGCGCGCTGGTTCAGCTGGTTGCCCTTGCTGTCGCCCGTGTCCTGGTCGTAGTACTGCGCCGCATAGGTATAGAGCGTGTTGACGCGCTTGCGCGCATCGGCGACCAGGTCCAGGCAGCTTTTCAGGCGGGCCGGCGAGGCTTTCAATTGCCCCTTGCAGGCGCCCAGTTGCTGCAGCTGGGCCGCCAGCTGTTTCGCATCGGCGTCGAACGCGGCGTCGTTTTGATACAGCGCCGTCAGATCCCAGCGGTCGGCCTGGCGGTCGGTGGGCGCGGGAGCAGGAGCAGGAGCAGGAGCGGCGGAGGCGGTGGCGAGGCCGAGGGCCAGCAGGGAGAACAGCAGGGGGCGCTTGAGCGCGGATGGCGTCATGGTTCATTCCAGTGAGGTTGTCGGAAGAATGCGTGCAGACCGCCGGGCAGGAATGCGCGCGTGACACATCGCGTACCGGCAGAGCTGACTACGGTACAGCAAATGGACGCAGGGGGAAAGAGGAGGGATGCCGCCACCTGGGCGGTGGCGGCGAAACAAGCTTGTAACAGCGGCTTACAGCGCCTGCAGCGGGATCGTACCGAACGTGGTCGGCGTCGAGCACGGCTCTTCATCGAAGGCGATGTCGCCCATGGGGCTGGCCACGCCATCGGCCTTCAAGTCCTTGAAGCCGAACAGTTTCGGGTCCATCAGGTGCGATGGCGCCACGTTCGACAGCGCCGAGAAGATGCTTTCCACGCGGCCGGGGAATTTCTTGTCCCATTCGCGCATCAAACCCTTGATCTGCTTGCGCTGCAGGTTTTCCTGCGAACCGCACAGGTCGCATGGGATGATGGGGAAGCCCTTGACTTCCGCATAGCGCTGCGTGTCTTCTTCCTTCACGTACGCCATCGGGCGGATGACGATGTGCTTGCCGTCGTCCGATTGCAGCTTGGCCGGCATGCCCTTTAATTTTCCACCGAAGAACATATTCAGGAAGAACGTTTCCAGGATGTCATCGCGATGGTGGCCGAGGGCGATCTTGTTGGCGCCCAGCTCATCGGCCACGCGGTACAGGATGCCGCGGCGCAGGCGCGAGCACAGCGAGCAGGTGGTCTTGCCTTCCGGGATCAAACGCTTGACGATGCTGTAGGTATCCTGGTTTTCGATGTGGAAGGCCACGCCCAGTTCCGTCAGGTAGGCGGGCAGGATTTCCGGTGGGAAGTTCGGCTGCTTCTGGTCGAGGTTGACGGCGACGATATCAAAATGAATCGGCGCGCGTTCGCGCAAGGTCATCAGGATGTCCAGCAGCGCGTAGCTATCCTTGCCGCCGGACAGGCAGACCATCACCTTGTCGCCGTCTTCGATCATATTGAAGTCGCCGATGGCTTGCCCCACCAGGCGGCACAAGCGCTTGTGCAGCTTGTTGTTTTCCAGGGCGATCTTTTCCGCCTTCTTGCGCGCCAGTTTCTGCGCTTCCACATTGGCCGGGAATTCCACGGCCATGGTCGTCGTTTCCATCACTGCGGCATTGCTCATGTTGTTCATGCTTCATCCTTGATCTTGAATACTTCCACGCCCACGCCTTCGCAGTCGGGATACACGTCCGGCTTCATGCTCGATACGCGCGCGGCGCGCACGCGCGGGTGCGCCAGCATGGCGGCGAGCACGTCGTCGACCAGGCTTTCCTGCAGCTGCACGTGGCCTTGCGCCATACGTTTGGCGATGGTTTCGCGCATGAAGTCGTAGTCGACCACCTCTTCCAGTTGGTCATCCTTGGGCGTCGACAGAGCCAGGGGAATGTACAGGTCGACGTTGATGAGGACGCGCTGCTCGCCCTTTTTCTCGAAGTCATAGACACCGATGTTGATGAGGACTTCGTAATTGCGCAGGAACAGGCGGCGGCAATCGGCCAGGCGAGGGTGAGACAGGGCGGACGACATAGTTTTACCTTTTAGGGGATGCTGGAATGCTAATGTTTTTATTGGGTAGGACTGCTGATTATTTGGTTAAAAACATGACGTCGCGCGGCAAGCCGATCAAATGCTGGCCGCCATCGACCAGCAGGGTCGTGCCCGTCAGCGCGCGCGCGCCGGCCACGTAACAGACGCTGTCGGCCACATCCTCGGGCGTGCTGGAGCGGCCCAGCGGCGTGTTTTCATGCGCCTTGGCAAAGTTCGCTTCCGTCTGCTCGCCGGAGACCATGGTGATGCCGGGGGCGATGCCCACCACGCGCACTTTCGGCGCCAGCGCCTGGGCCAGCATGGTGGTCGCCGACAGCAGCGCCGCCTTGGACAGGGTGTACGACAAAAAATCAGGATTGAGATTGTACAGTTTTTGATCGAGCAAGTTGATGACCACGGCTTGTTCGCCTGCCGGGGTGGCCTGGTACAGCGCTTGCGCCAGCAGGATGGGGGCGGCCAGGTTGGCGTGCATGTGGGCGTCGAGCGCGGCGACGGAAAAATCGCCCGCATTGTCGTATTCAAACAACGATGCGTTGTTGACCACGCAAGTAACCGGCCCCAGCGCCGCCTGTGCCTGCGGCAATAGCTGGCGCACGGCGTCTTCCTGCGCCAGGTCGCAGGGGAATGCTTGCGCGCGGCGGCCCAGCGCCGTGATTTCCGCCACCAGGCTGAGGGCTTCCTCGCGCGAGTGGCGGTAATGGACGGCGATATCCCAGCCGTCGCGCGCCAGGCCCAGCGCGATGGCGCGGCCGATGCGGCGCGCGGCGCCCGTGACGAGGGCGACGCGGGGAGTGCTGTCGAATGGCGTTGTCGTTGCTTCTGTCATGTCTTTGCTATGGTTGAGATATTCGGTGGATGCCACACTGGCGGCATGCGCCGTCGATTCGCTACAATGCGGGTATGTCTCTTCCCGTACCCGATAGCGACGCGCTGGCCGCGTCCCATGCCTTGCAGCACCAGATTGCCGCCGAAATCGCGCGCAATGACGGCGCCATTCCCTTTGCCCGCTTCATGGAGCTGGCGCTGTATGCGCCTGACCTGGGCTATTACAGCGGCGGCGCCGCCAAGCTGGGCAAAGATGGCGATTTTACAACCGCGCCAGAGATTTCGTCCCTGTTCGGCGCCACCCTGGCCCATGTGGCAGCCGCTATTATGGCGCAAACGGCCCCGCGCATCCTCGAATTCGGCGCCGGCACGGGCAAGCTGGCCTGCGACATCCTGACGGAAGCGGCCAGCGCCGGCATCCATGTGGAACAGTATGCGATCGTCGAGTTATCCGGCGAATTGCGCGCGCGCCAGGAGCTGGCGCTGGCCGCCTTCCCGCAAGTGGTGTGGTTCGACGGTTTTCCCGACAGTTTCGAAGGCGCCGTGTTCGGCAATGAAGTGCTGGACGCCATGCCCGTCAACCTGATCAGCAAGACCCCCGCCGGCTGGTGCGAACTCGATGTCAGCATCGCCGATGGCCAGTTCGTGTTTGTCGAACGCCCGGCCGGCGCCGACGTGGCCGCGCAGATCGCCGCCCAGGTGCCCGAGGCCGATGCCTTGCCGGTCGGCTATGTCAGCGAAATCCACGGCGTCGCCTGCGGCTTCATGCGTTCGCTGGCGCGCATGCTGACCAATGGGAAGGGCGGCGCGGCCGTGCTGTTCGACTATGGTTTCCCGGCGCACGAGTATTATCTGGACTTGCGGGCCACGGGCACCCTGATGTGCCATTACCGCCACCACGCCCATGCGGAACCGTTTTATCTGCCCGGCTTGCAAGACATCACGGCCCACGTCGACTTCACGGCCATGGCGGTGGCGGCGCAGGACGCCGGCCTCGATGTGCTCGCGTACATGAACCAGGCGTCCTTCCTGCTGGGCGCTGGCATCGGCGACTTGCTGCTGCGCACCGATCCTGAGCAGGTCAAAACGTACTTGCCGCAGGCCAGCGCCGTGCACAAGCTGGTCTCGCCGGCCGAGATGGGGGAATTGTTCAAGGTGCTGGCGGTGGGGCACCGCGTGGCGTTGCCGGAAGTCCTGTTGTCCGCTGACCGCAGTCATCGCTTGTAATCGCGGCAATATCAAGACAGGGGAGTGTCGCCCTGTAATTTCCTGTCCGCCGGTGGTTATTATCTTGTCATATCGTTTATGATGACCGACACAGCACGGTTCCATCCTGCAAGAACCCGTCGCCGCGCACCGATTTCAAGATAGAACGATGGGAAAGATACATACACACTATGACAACCTGAAGGTGGCGCGCCTGGCGCCGCAGGAAGTCATACGTGCCGCGTACAAAGCCCTCAGCCAGAAATACCACCCGGACAAGAATCCCGGCGACGAAAAGGCCGCCCGCATCATGGCGATCCTCAACAGCGCCTATGGCACCTTGTCCGATCCGCAACGCCGCAGGGAACACGACGAGTGGATCGCTGCCGAGGAGTGGGAAATCGAATGGCTGGAAAGCACCCATCACGAAGAAGGCAAGGGCCGCGATGGCCGCGCGAAAGGCCATGCCCAGTCGCATGAGCACGCCTGGGCGCAGGATGTGCCGCCATCCAGGGGCAAGCCGCGACGCGGCCTGCAGCCCGTCTGGCGCAACTGGCGCTGGTGGCTGAGCCTGCTTGTCTGCCTGTTGCTGGGCTGGTTGGGCGCCTTGCTGATGCTCGATACCTCCCAGCCCGTGCCGGTCGCGCTGGCATCGGCCTGGAGCGGGCTGTCCCATGATGGCGCCCAGCCCCATGCGCCAGCGGCCAGCGCCGCGCCGCCGTCATCGAAAGGCGAAGCAGTGGCAGTCGACAGCTGGGCGGTGGGCAAGCCATATGCACCGGAACCCCAGGAAGCGAAGACGCCCGAGATCCGCGTGCTGGCCGTTTCCCAGCTGAGCCTGAAAGCCATCCAGCCCGCCTGCGATGGCACAGGCAAGGCCGAGTCCGCAGCGCTGGTGGCGCCGAATGGCGAGCCCTGGCCGACGCATTCCGGCTATGTCGATGGGTTCCTGATCGGTAACAAAGGCGAAGAGCTGGCCATCAGCATCGACAACAGCCACAATGCCGCGCCCATGTTCGTCAAACTGTATGACACGGAGCGGCGCTCGAACGTGCGCTATCTGTACATCCTCGCGAACGACAAACTGCTGGTGGAACAGCTCAGCGCTGGCAAGTATGAAGTGCGCTACCAGGCGGTCGGGCCGGGCCAGGACAATTGTGGTGGCAGCACGCGTGGCGGCGCATCGGCGCCGGCGCCGGCCGTTGGCGAGGATGGCGTGAAGAATCCTGTTGTAAGCGGCATCTAATCTGATTATGCTTGATATGCGTCAACGCAGCGTCCACATCGACCTTATCCATTAGGAGTATTCATGACCGACCTCACAGCCGATGCAGATGATAACTGGCTGCTCGACGAAGATGAGCCGGTGGCCAGTCCTGCCGGGCTGGCCGCGCCTGACCAGCGCCTGTGGCGTGTCCTGATCGTCGATGATGATGTCGATGTGCATGCGGTCACGCGGCTGGCGCTGCGCAATGTCAGTTTCAAGGGGCGCGAACTGGAACTGTTCTCCGCCTACAGCGGCCGCGAAGCGTATGACATCTTGCGTGATACGCCCGATATCGCGCTGGTGCTGCTCGACGTGGTGATGGAAACGGATGATGCAGGCCTGATCCTCGCCAAGCGCATCCGCGCCGACCTGAACAACTCCATCGTGCGCGTCGTGCTGCGCACGGGCCAGCCGGGCCAGGCGCCCGAGCAGCGCGTCATCATCGAATACGACATCAACGATTACAAGGCCAAGACGGAACTGACGACGCAGAAGCTGTTTACCACCGTCATCTCGGCTTTGCGTGCCTACGAGAGCCTGATGATGCTCGAGCGCAGCCGCATTGGCCTGGGCAAGATCCTCGCCGGCGCCACCAATCTGTACCAGATCCATTCGCTGCGCGAATTCGCCTCCGGCGTGCTGAACCAGGTCAGCGCCATCCTCGACGTGGGTGCCGACGGCGTGCTGTGTCTGATGCAGGGCGGCGCCGGGCGGCCCGAGGTGGTCGCCGCCACGGGCACCTATGCCATGCTGGCCGAGTCGGAAGCCATGCCGGCCGAACATGCGCTCACCGCCACCATCGCCAAGGCGTTTGCGGAAAAGCGCAGCCAGTTCGAGCATCCGGCCAATGTGCTGTTCATCCACACGGAAGGCAACCGCGAGCTGGCCATCTCCGTCACGCCGCCCTGGCCGCTGGCGCAGATCCAGCGTGACTTGCTGGAAGTATTTTGCCAGCGCATCGCCGCCGCCTTCGACAACCTGTACATGTTCGGCCAGCTGCGCAAGGCGCAGGAAGCGACCGTGGTGGCGCTGGCCGACCTGGCCGAGTTCCGTGACAGCGACACGGGCGGCCATGTGCGGCGGGTGCAGCAATTGTCCGACGCCATCACCCGCCGCATGCAGCAGCGCGGCGTGTATGCCGACGAGCTCACGCCGCAGCTGCTCGACATGATCGGCCTGGCCAGCATCCTGCACGACGTGGGCAAGGTGGCCACGCCGGACGCCGTGCTGCTCAAGCCGGGCAAGCATACGGACGAGGAGCGCACACAGATGCAGCTGCATGCCAGCGTCGGGCGCACCATCCTCGAGCGGGCCGCCAACATGGTCGACGGCGTCAGCTACCTCACATATGGCGCGCAGATCGCCGGCGGCCACCATGAACATTTCGATGGCGCCGGCTATCCGAATGGCCTGAAGGGACGCGACATTCCCTTGGCCGCGCGCATCGTTGCCGTGGTCGATGTTTTTGACGCCTTGCTGCATGAGCGGCCCTACAAGGAGCCGTGGCCGTATCCGCAAGTGCGCGAGTACATCGAACAGCGCAGCGGCAGCCAGTTCGATCCGGAGGTGGTGACGGCGCTGCTGGACCTGATCGACAACGAGCCGCAACTGTGGCATCCGGAGCGCGCCACTGCCTGAGTTGGCGTTTTTCGGCAGCACACCATTCCCTTGCGCGCGGCGCCGTCATATACTCGGCTGCCTCATGCTGGCCGGCGCCACGCACCAGTGTGGCGCGCCGCGGAGTTTTCGGACATTACGACATGAAAGAACTCAAGGGCCTCAGCGCACTGATCATCGAGCCGCATCCGGGCATGCGCGCCAGCTTGCACAATATGCTCAACCTGTGCGGCCTGGCGAAGATCGATGACGCGGCCAGCTCGGGCCAGGCGATCCGCATGCTGGGCAGCAAATCGTATGATTTGATCCTGTGCGAATATGACCTCGACGGCGGGCAGGATGGCCAGCAGATGCTGGAAGACTTGCGCCATCACAAATTGATGCATGCGTCGACCATGTTCTTCATGGTCACGGGCGAAGGCAGCTTTGCCAAGGTAGTCAGCGCCGTCGAGCTGCTGCCCACCGATTACATCCTCAAGCCCTTCACCGCTGAGAACATGCTTGAGCGCATCGGTCGCGCGCTGGACAAGCGCAATGCCTTCGTGCCCGTGTATGCACTGATCGACGTGGGCAATGAGCGCGCGGCGATTGCCGCCTGCGCCGAGGGCGCCAGCCTGTATCCCCGTTACGCCACCGATTTCCTGCGCCTGCGCGCGGAATTGCATTTGCTGCTGGGCGAGGCGGCCGACGCCGAGCCGATCTACGCAGCCCTGTACCAAGCCAAGTCCATCGGCTGGGCGCGCCTGGGGCAGGCCAAGACGCAATTTCTGCTGGGCGAGTACGCAGCGGCACAGGGCACCTTGGAAGGGTTGCTGGAAAACAATAAGCGTTTTCTCGACGCGTATGACTGGCTGGCGCGCACGCACTTGGCGCAAGGCAAGCCGGAACTGGCGCAGGCGGCCCTGAGCGAGGCGGTGGCCCTGTCGCCGCATGCCGTGCGCCGCTTGCGCCGGCTGGGCGAGGCGGCCCTGGCGGCCGACGATATCGAGATGGCGGAAAAAGCCCTGAAGCTGGTGGTCAGCAAGGCCAAGTATTCGGAGTTCCGTGACCCGGAAGACCATGTGCGCCTGGTGCAGACCCTGGTACGCAAGGGCGACCCGCTGCAGGTGGGCGCCGTGATCCGCGACCTCGACAAGTCGATGGGAGGGCAAAAGAATGCGGAGCTGTGCAGCGCCCTGTGCAGCGCCATGCTGCATGCGCATACGGGCAACGAGGAACGCTTGCAGCAATCGCTCGACGCCGCCCTGGCCGCCAACCGGCATAGCGTGGGCAGCTCGAATACGCTGAAAACGGAGCTGGCGCGCCACTGCCTGGCGCATGGGCGCGAAGACGGCGCGGCCGAGGTGATGCGTGAAGTCATGCGCAATGCGCCCGACAGCGCGGCCATGACGCGCGCCATGGCCGTGTTCGAACTGGCGGGGCGTGAGGAGCTGGCCAAGGCGCTGGCGCGGCAAAGCCGCCAGGAAGTGGCCGATATGGTGGCAGCGGGCGCCGCCAAGGCGGGAGACGGCGATTTCCGCGGCGCCGTCGATCTGATGGGCGAAGCCGTCACACGCTTGCCCGACAATCCGCAAGTGGTCTTCAATGCGGCCGTGGCGGTACTGAAATGCCTGGAACACGAAGGTTGGGATGAGCGCATGGGGCAGCAGGCGCTGACGTTTATTGCCGGTGTGCGCCGCCTGGACCCACGCAACCCCAAATTGCCCGTGCTATCGGGCTTGCATCAGCAGTTGTTGCGTAAATATAAGCCCCTTGGCAACTCCTGGATGCATCCGCCTGACGCCCGGTGAAAGGGAGAAATACGAGGCGAATGACGGGAAAATGCGGCTTGCAGCCAGGGGCGATAAAAAAATGCGAAAAAAAGTCGACTTTTTCACGCCAACCCTTGCACATTCTCAAATCGGGAGCTTATAATCACGCCCCGAAGCAGCCAACTTCTTCTTTATACGCAAATGCAGCAGTCAGGCATCAGTAAATAAGGTTGACAGTTGTGAGTAGATGCTTCATACTCTGCGGTTCCCGCGGAGGGGTGGCCGAGTGGTTAAAGGCGACAGACTGTAAATCTGTTCTCTATGAGTACGCTGGTTCGAATCCAGCCCCCTCCACCAAGTTTTTGCAAGGAAAACTGGGTAGTAGCAAGTAAGTGAAGATAAGTGAACGATACCTCGCGGGTGTAGCTCAATGGTAGAGCAGAAGCCTTCCAAGCTTACGACGAGGGTTCGATTCCCTTCACCCGCTCCAGTTTCCGTTCAGATGCTTGATGCATCGCATGCAACAAATTACAGCCCTTGTAGCTCAGTGGTAGAGCACTCCCTTGGTAAGGGAGAGGCCACGTGTTCGATCCACGTCAAGGGCACCAGAATTCGCAGCAGGCAGCACAGAAGCAATTCAAACCAGACCGTCGGGCGTGTGCCTGAGCAATCTAATCAAATCATTAGGAGTTCAAAATGGCAAAAGGTAAATTCGAACGGACCAAGCCGCACGTCAACGTCGGCACCATCGGCCACGTCGACCACGGTAAAACCACGCTGACCGCTGCAATCGCAACGGTTCTGTCGAAGAAATTC
>NZ_JAPUBT010000008.1:0-20977 GCF_030397665.1 Janthinobacterium sp. SUN073
GGTATCGCCCAGCGTGGTGGCCGGCACATTGCCCTGCTGCACGCGGATGGCCGGTGCCGCCTTCGGCAACTGGGGCGCGACGGGAATCTGCTGCAGCTGGCTGCCTGCGCTGGGGGGATCGACGGCCCAGGCGGACTGGATCAGAACCAGCAGGGTCAGGGGAAGTAATTTTGTGTTCAAGGTCATCCTTTCTGGCGGTGCGCCCGCGCCAGACACGCCGCTTCCGGCTGCACCAACGAGGGGATACAAAAGCTGAAACAGGAGTATCTTTTTGACATCAGTGTTAAATTTTATAGCAACTGGAAAATCAAGTTCCGCTCAGCAACATTAATCCATTTTAGCCCTTCGTCAGGCGAGAAAATACCTATCTGATGACCTCGTTCACCACATTGGTGCGACCTCAATGGCGATAGTCCTAAAATACGAAAAATCCTATGAAAATGCGCGTTTCAACTAAGAAAATCGTTGTCTAAACACAACAATATTGCAACATCACCACTATCAATATGCTATTCCTTGCACGCCTCACATCTGGAAATTGGGCAAGGCGTTAGCAATACGGCAACACAAAACAATGTTATTTTTTCTGTACGGGGATACGACTCCCATGACACACTTTCTTTTGGCGTCTTGGTATGTCACATACTTGCAAAAATAAATTTTCAATACATGAATATTGATATATAAATTATTTTTGACGATGCGCTACGGGAAGGAGCGGCTGCTTAAATTTCCGCGAGGAACACTGGCGTGACAGGCCTGCAACACCTCAGCCAGGGGTTGAGGTGTTGCAGGCCTGTGGAGAGAAAGAAGAGAGGAAGTGCGCTACTGCACTGGTCTGGCCAGGCGCTACCTGGACAGCACGTATTTCGCCAGGGTCGCCGCATCGGCGACGCTGAGCTGGCTGAATGGCGGCATGGGCACGGGGCCCCATTTGCCGGCGCCGCCACTGCGGATGTTCGCCGCCACGGCCGCGACGCCGTCCTTGCCCTTGTATCTGGCTGCCACCTCGGCAAAACCCGGGCCGACCACTTTCTGGTCGAGGGCGTGGCATGCCATGCAGCCATTCGCCGCCAGCAAGGTGTTGACATCCTTGCCGCTGGCGGCCGGGACAGCCGCTGCGGCTGGCCTGGCCATGGCGGCGGCAGGTACGGCGGCACCCCGCTCCGCGCCATAGGTTTTCACCAGGTAGTCGACCATGGCGGGCATGTCCGCGTCATCAAACTGGGCGCCGAACGGCTTTTTCATCTTCTTGACGGTCGCTTCCCAGTAGGCGCGCGGCGAGGCGGGCGGCTGGCTCGATGCATACTGCGCCGCGTGGCAGGTCATGCAGTTGCGCTGCACCAGCTGGTAGCCGGGCAATTCGCTGGGTTTGTAAGTCGCCGTTTCCGGTGGCAAATGGATTTCCAGCGCGCAGGCGCTGCCCGCCACCGACAGTGCCAGCGCGGCAAACAAGATCTTCATATGGCTCTCCTTACACTGCGTCGATGCGCGTGGTTTCCACCACGTTGCGCATATAACCCATGGGATTCCACAGGGCTTTCATCGGTTGGCTCTGGCCGATGCGGTTGACGGCGCGCACCATCAGCACGTGCTTGCCCTTGCGCGGCGCCTTCAAGACCATGCTCCACTCCCGGAACGAAAAGCGCCCCAGGTCCTGGCCCAGCCTTGCTTCCTGCCAGCTGTGGCCACCATCGGCTGAAATCGCCACTTCGCTGATGCCCTGGCCGCCATCGAAAGCGATGCCGCGCAGGGCCAGGTCGCGCCCGGCCTTCACTTGCGCGCCATCTTGCACGCTGGTAATAAAGGAGCGCACGTTGAGGCGACTGATGGGGGTCGTCTTGCCCACCGGTGTACCCGGCTCGATGAAGCCGGAGCCATTGTCGGGGATGCGGTAGCCGGTGCTCATCCAGAAGCCGTCGAAGGGCTTGTCGAGCACGGTGATGTCGCTCAGGTGCTTGACCCAGTAAGTGCCGTAGTAGCCGGGCACGATCAGGCGCAGCGGATAGCCGTTGAGGAAAGGAATGTCTTCGCCATTCATGGCCCAGGCCAGCAGAACGTCGCCGGCCATGATGTGCTCGACGGACAAGGCTTTTTGAAAATCGGGACCATCGCCCACGGGCGGCGTTTCCAGGCCATTGAAAGCCACTTGCACGGCGCCGGAGGCGATGCCGGCCTTTTCCAGCACGGTTTTCAGGGGGATGCCCGTCCAGCGGGCATTGCCCATGGCGCCATTGCCCAGTTGCCCGCCATTCGCGCGCGGGGCGAAGAAGCCGCGGCTGTTGCCCGAGCATTGCGTCACGGCCACCACGTCGACGGGTTCGGCCAGCTGTTTCAGTTGCGCCAGCGACAGCTCCAGTGGCGTCTTCACCAGGCCGGCTATGCGCAGCCGGTAGCTGTCGCCATCGATGCTGGTAGGCAAGCCGCTCCAGTGATAGCGCACGAAAAACGCATCGTTGGGCGTGATCGCGCCTTCATTGAAGACGCTGAACGGCGTTTCCAGCTGGGGTGGACGGCTGGTCAGCAAGATCAGCGGGCGCTTTTGCGGGAAGGCCACCAGTTCGCGCTCGCCATTTTCAAACGGCAAGGTGACGGACGCGCTCAACGCGGGCCCCGCCACGGCGGCGGCGCCCAGGGCGGCCGTCGTGCCCAGGAAGCGGCGCCGGCTGGCAGGCAACAAGGTCGTATCAGACATGTTTGAGCTCCACTTTGGTGTCGGCGGAGGCACCGCCGTTGCGGTCATCGTTGACCAGTTTCTTGATGTAGTACATGACACTCATGATGACCACACTCAACAGGCCGAACCAGAACGACACGCGCTGCTCCGTATCGGACGACACACTCATGGCGCCCAGGATCACCAGCATGGCGATGATGGTGAAATACGTCAGGTAGGGGAAAAGCCACATGCGCACTTTGATGCGTTCGGGACATTCGCGTTCCAGGCGGCGGCGCAGGCGCAATTGAGATATCGCAATGAGCAGGTAGACGAACAGGATCAGGATGCCGTAGGAATTGACGATGAAGGGGAACACGAGGTCGGCCGATACATACGATACGGCAATGGCGAAGTAGGCGAACAGGGTGCTGAACAGGATGGCGCGAATGGGCACGCCATTCTTGCTCAGTTTAACCAGGCCGGTCGGCGCGTCGCCGCGGCGCGTCAGCGCGAAGATCATGCGCGAGGAGGCGTACAAGCTCGAATTCAAGGCCGACAACACGGCCGTCAGGATGATGGCGTTCATGATGTGGGCCGCGTACGGAATGTTCATGACGGTCAGGGCGCTGACGAAAGGCGTGGCGATGGCCGGCGAATCCCAGGGCACGATGCAGACGACGACAAACATGGACCCCACATAAAACATCAGCACGCGCGTGATGACGGAATTGGTGGCGCGGGCGATGGCCTTGGCCGGGTCCGACGTTTCGGCGGCGGCGATGGTGACGATTTCGGCGCCCGAATAAAAGGCCGTGGCGGCGACGGCGCCACTGAGCACGGGTCCCCAGCCGTGCGGCATGAAGCCGCCATTGCTGGTCAAAAAGCCCAGAGTCGGGATGCTGTTGGGCAAGCTGCCCGTGATGAACAGGGCGCCGACGAACAGGAAGACGACGATGGCGACCACCTTGATCGAGGCGAACCAGAATTCGAATTCACCAAACGCTTTCACCGAGAACAGATTGAGCACCGTCATCGACACGAGCAACACCAGGCTGATGGCCCACGATGGCACGTCGGGCAGCCAGAAGTTGACCAGCTTGGCGCCGGCGATGGCTTCCAGGGCCACCACGACGACCCAGAAATACCAGTACATCCAGCCGCTCATGAAGCCGAGGAATTTCGACACTTTCGGCTTGTCGTCGAAGGCCAGGCGCGCATATTCGTAAAAGGAACCGACCACGGGCAGGGACGAGGCCAGCTCGCCCAGCATGCGCATGATCAGGACGACCAGGCCGCCCGTGAGCAGGAAGGAAAGGATGGCGGCCGGGCCGGCGGCCTTGGCGATCACGCCGCTGCCGACAAAGAGGCCGGCGCCGATCACGCCGCCGATGGCGATCATGCTCATGTGGCGTTGCTTCAGCGAGTGCTGCAAGCCCGTGTTGTTGTGGTTGTCGCTAATCATTTTTGTCTCCTAGTAATATCTGAAGCTCGGTGCGCCCTCGCCTGCTGCGGCCTGTTCCTGCCGCGCGGCTTTGTTTTATTTGGGCAACACCGTCAAGCAGCATCGATACATCATCAAATCAGTCTGGTTGGCTGCATGCCATAAGTCAATCTGGAAATGCAGCGGCCCGGCGCGGCAGCCAAGAGGCAAGCGCGCTGGAGGATACGTACGGGGTATGGCTGAGTTATTGCTGGTTAAAAAAAGGGAGCGGCGGCAACACTTGTGGCGTGCGCGCCACTCCCGGGAACGTCTTACACCTTGCCCTTCCATGGCACGAGGGTACGTTCGAGGTAGCGCATCATCAAATCAAACAGGAAAGCAAAGAAACCGATCACGATAATGCCCATGATCACCACATCGCTGGCGAGGAACTCGGAGGCGCTCAGCACCATGTAGCCGAGGCCGCGCGTGGCTGCCACCATCTCGCCCGCCACCAGCGTGGTCCAGCCCACACCGATGCCGATGCGCATGCCGGTGAGAATTTCCGGGATGGCGGCACGCAGAATCACGTGCACGATGACCTGGAAGCGCGTGGCGCCCATCGAATAGGCCGCGTGGATTTGCTCCAGCGACACCGAGCTGACGCCGGCGCGGGCCGCGATGGCCATTGGCGCGAAGATGGCCAGGAAGATCAGGTAGACCTTCGAGAATTCGCCGATACCGAACCAGATGATGACCAGTGGCAAGTAAGCAAGCGGCGGCAACGGACGGTAGAACTCGATCAAGGGATCGAAGATGCCGCGTGCCACGCGATTGACGCCCATCATCACGCCGATGGGAATGGCCAGCACGCAAGCCAGGCCGAAGGCGCCGAACACGCGCACCAGGCTGGCGACCGTGTGTTCCCACAGGGTAGCGCCGCCGAAACCGGTGGTGGCCGCCATGATGAATTTCTCGTACACGGCTTGCGGCGAAGGCAAGAACAAGGGTTTCACCATGCCGCTGGCCGTCACGCCAAACCATAACAACAGCACGACGATGACGGTGACGCTGGCAATGCGGCTGGAATTGCCCTGCCCCGGCGCGCCGAACGCTTCGCCTGGCATGGCGCAGCGGGGAGCGAACAGGCGCGCAAAAAAGCCGGCGCGCTTGGCGGTGGTGGGAGGAAATCCCACGACGGATGGGCTATGCATGGGACACCTCCAGCTCTTTGTTGACTGCGCGCTCGTCGCCATAAATGATGTTGAGCACTGTTTCGCGCATGGCGATGAAGTCCGGGCTCGATTTCACGGCGCGCGCATCGCGGCATTCGAGAAAGCGCTTGTTGAAATCGAGTTCGTAGGTATGCGTGATGCGGCCCGGACGGGGCGACATGACGATCAGCCGGTTCGCCAGGAACAGCGCCTCGTCGACGCTGTGGGTAATGAAGAAAAACATGGTGCTGGACTTGGCCCAGATATCGAGCAGCAATTCCTGGATGGTTTCGCGGGTCAGCGCGTCGAGCGCCGCCATCGGTTCATCCATCAGCAGCATGGCGGGATTGCTGGTCAGGGCGCGGGCGATGCCCACCCTTTGCTGCATGCCGCCCGACAATTGATAAATCATATTATCGTGAAAGTCCTTCAAACCCACCAGCGCCAGGTTTTTCGCCGCCTGTTCGCGCCGCACGGATTTCGCCACGCCTTGCAGCTTGAGGCCGAATTCCACGTTTTCCATCACGTTCAGCCATGGCAGCAAGGCATGTTTCTGGAACACCACGCCACGGTCGGCGCCCGGTCCTTCGACTTTATTATCCCCGAGCATGATTTCGCCCTTGGATGGGGCGATAAAGCCCGCCATCAGGCTCAGCAAGGTTGTCTTGCCGCAACCGGAAGCACCGAGCGCGACGACGAAGTCGCCGCTATTGATGGTGAGATTGATATTATTTAAGGCATGTACGCGTTCACCGGCCGTCTTGCCCGGATAAATTACGCTGACATCCTTGACGTACAGGTTTTCCATCGTATCCCCGCATAGGTGTAGTAACTTCAGTTCAACGCATTGTGTTCGAGTCAGCGCGCCCGCAGGCGCGCCATCGCACAACGTTTACTTCAGCAGGCCGGCGGCCTGTGCATACTTGGGTGTCACATATTTGGCGTAATCTGTTGCCAGGGTGTCGATCTTGCCTTCGCCCTTGAGGAATTGCGCCGTGGCCAGCAAGGCTTGCGCCACGCCGCCCTTCGCGCCGCCACCGAGCCAGGCCGGCGAAGCCTGCTCCTGCAGCGATGGGTAGGCGTAGAGGGCCACGGAAGCGGCTACGTCCTTGGCAGCCGCGCCCGAATGCTTGACGTTGGCTTTCACTTGCGGCGAATCGATGGTCCACGCCTTCGGATTGGCGCGGTAGTCGGCATCAAAAGCGGCCATCACCTTGACGAACTTGGCCATGAAGTCGGCATTCGCTTCGCCCCAGGCGCGCTCGACGGCCATGCCGTCAAACGTGGCCTTGCCCTTCTTGCTCAGTTCGCCGGAGGTCACCAGCACCTTGCCGTTTTGCTTGAGTTTGCTCAAGGCCGGGTCCCACACGAAGGCGGCGTCGATGTCGCCCCGTTCCCACGCGGCGGCGATCTGGTTCGGCTGCATGTTGAGCAATTTCACTTCGGATGGCTTGATGCCCCACGTTTCCAGCGCGAACATGGTGTGGAAGTGCGTAGTGGAAACGAATGGCACGGCGATCTTCTTGCCGCGCAAGTCGGTGGGCTTGCTGATGCCGGCGCCATTGCGGGCCACCATCGCTTCGGCTTCATTGATGTCGTCGATGATCCAGAACAGCTGCAGATCGACGCCGCGGCTGACGGCCGCCGTCAGGGGGCTGGAACCGATGACGCCGATTTGCACGTCGCCCGACGCCATGCCCGTGGCCACCTTGGCGCCCGAATCGAACTTGCGCCAGTTGATTTTATAGCCCGTGGTTTTTTCCACTTCGCCGCTGGCTATGGCCACCAGGAACGGGCCGTTGATTTCCTGGTAGGCAATCGTCACTTCCTTGCCTTGCGCAAAGGCCGTGCCGCTGGAAGCGGCCACGACACCCAGCACCAGGGTGCCGAGGACGGCGCGGCGCATCGTTGAAAATACCGTGTTTTTGCTCGTGTATGTGTTCATGTCTCACTCCAAGTTATTGTTATGTGTGAACGTGCGGGCAATCTCATCCCATGCGGGAGGCGCCGCTGGTTGCTCTTTGTCAACCATGCGGCGGCTTAGTACGGCTACAGCTATTACTATTTAAAACACTTCATCCTTCAAGTGATACCAGCGGTACAGGAAGCGCTGGCCCAGGCGGCGGAACGGGGCGAACGCTTGCGACTCGACCAGTTCCATCATGTTCGGGTACGGCAGTTTCGAATTGAAGATCGGCAAACCCGTGTCGCTGGCCTTGCCGGCGATGCGCTCGGCCATGCGCCGGCCCGCCTGCGCCGAATACATGACGCCGTTGCCGCCGTAACCGAGCGAATAGAAGATCGATTGCTTCGGGTCCGGTTGCACGATGCGCGGCATCATGTCGTGGCTGACGTCGACCCAGCCCCACCACGAATAATCGATGCCGATCCCGGTCAGCGCGGGGAACTTGCGGTGCAGATCGTTGATCAAAAACTGTTTGTATTTATCGTCCGGCGCATCGGCGCCCGTAATGGCGCTGCGGCTGCCGATCTGCACACGGTTGTCCGGCATCAAGCGATAGTAGTGACGCAGGATGCGCGTATCCGTGATCACCTGGTGGGTGCGGAAATTGCACGCCTCGATTTCCGCCGGGGTCAACGGACGCGTGACGAGCGAATTCGACAAAATCGGCAACAAGCGGTTCTTCACTTGCGGATGCAGATGCGGCGAGGTGTAGCCGCCCGTTGCCACGGCCACGGATCGGGCGCGCACCACGCCGCCCGGCGTTTGCAGATAATGCACGCCGTTGCGCGTTTCCCAGCCCATCACGGGGCTGGACGGGTGCACCTTGGCGCCCAGCGCGCGCGCCTTGCGCAGGTAGCCGAAAGCCAGCTTGCCCGCGTGGATGCCGATGCCTTCGGGCTCGTGCAGCGCGCCGGCCGCTTCCTTGTCGTCAACGAATTCGCGCTTGACGGTGTCGGCGTCGAGGATGCGGGCGTCGTACTTGAAGACATCGCGCATGAGCTTGGCTTCCTTGACCAGGGCGGGCATGGCTTTCGCCTTGTGCGCGATGTACAGGTGGCCACCCGGCTGCGGCTCGCAATCGATGTCGGCCGTGATCTTCTTGAACGTTTGCATCGCGTCGCACACTTCCGTGTGCAGTTTCAGGGCCGTGTCCAGCCCATAGCGGTCTATCCACTGCGAGCGTTTCAGGCGGCCCGTCGTGCATTGCGCCTGGCCGCCGTTGCGCGTGCTGCAGCCCCAGCTGACCCGGTTCGCTTCCAGCACGGTGGCCTTGATGCCGTGTTCCTGGGCCAGGAAGATGGCGCAGGAGAGACCGGTAAAACCCGAGCCGATGATGGCCACGTCGACGTCGATGTCATGCGTGATGGGGCCGTCGTCGGCGGGCGGCTCGCCGGCCGTGCCGATCCAGTAGGTGGGCGCGTAGGCATTGCCGTGGCCGGGACGCTGGGCCACCAGCGGATCGAAGGCGGGATCGTAAGGCGTGCGGGCGGCGGTGCTGTTGCCCAATACGTCAGATGGAGTGTCGACAGGTTTGTTCATGGTCATTCCTGGTGAACGTGCTGGCTCAGGCTTTGTTGCCGGTAGCGACCGGTGGACGATCCTTGCGGAAGGCATTCTTCACGGCGATCTTGCCATCGCGGAAAGTGAAGATGTCGACCATGCGCGCCTCGATGCGCGTGCCGTCCGCCTTGGTGCCGGCAAAGGTCGACTCCGTCACGCCGCGCTCGCCGCTGACGAAGTGTTCCGGGTTGAGCCAGGCGGCGTCGGGGAAGGTTTGCCAGGCCAACTCGAAGCCGGCGCGCACGGCATCGCGGCCAATAAAACTCTTGCCCAGCAAGTCAGGACCGGCCACGGCGTGGAATTCGCAGTCGTCGGCCATGGCGGCCATCAGGGCGTCGATATCGTGGCAGTTCCAGGCATCGCCGAACGCTTGCAGGAAATCAGTAGTCACGGCGTCGGTGTGCGGTACAGGGTGGTTCATGGTGGTCTCCGTAAATCGTTTTTGATACGCTACGTTCCGTTTTTTGTCTTTTATTGAATTTAAGCCTTAAGCATGGCCTTGTCAAATCAAATAATCCAAAAAACGGGACGCCTTGTATTCTTTAATGAAACTGTGATGTTTTGGTGACAATTTGTGAGAATTTGGTCGCAGACCACCCTCACAGGCTGGCTCACCTAATTAAACATAGTCCTTGTACTTGTCCAGATGACGGATCGGCTTACTCAGCGCATCGCGGCGGAACGGGTCGCCCAGCTCGCGCGTGCACATGATTTCGATGATGGTGGTCTTGCCTTCATTCATCTGCATGTCGATGGCCTTTTTCAAGGCCGGGCCCACGTCTTCCAGCTTGTCGACCGTGATGCCTTCGGCGCCCATGGCCCGCGCGATTTCCGCGAAGCTCTGGTTGTCGAGCTCACCGGCAACGAAGCGGCGGTTGTAGAAATCGACCTGGTTTTTCTTTTCCGCGCCCCACTGGCGGTTATGGAACACCACCGCCGTGACGGGAATGTTGTGGCGCACGCAGGTCATCGTTTCCATCAAGCTCATGCCCCAGGCGCCGTCACCCGCATACGACACGGCCGGACGGTGCGGTGCGGCCACCTTGGCGCCGATAATCGTCGGAAACGCGTAGCCGCAGTTGCCAAAGCTCATCGCCGCAAAGAAGCTGCGCGGCTTTTCAAAGCGCAGATAGCTGTTGGCCACCGAGTTGATGTTGCCGATGTCGGTCGACACCATCACGTCTTCCGGCATGGCTTTTTCCAGCTCGCGCAAGACCTGGCGCGGGTGCAGATAATTGCCCGGCTCTTTCTTTTGCTCTTCGATCATGTCCAGGCTGTACGCATCTTTTTCGTGCGTCCAGTTGTCCAGTTCGTTTTCCCACGCGGCTTTTTCTGCTTGCACGGTGGCAAAGCGCTCCTCGCGCGTGGCATCGCAATCGAGCGTCTTGCCATCCAGGCGGGAGAGAATCGCCTTGGCGGCCGCCTTGGCGTCGCCGCAGATGCCCACCGAAATCTTTTTCACCAGGCCCAGCATCTTGTTGTCCGCATCGATCTGGATGATCTTGGCGTTTTTCGGCCAGTAATCCATGCCGTGCTGCGGCAAGGTGCCGAACGGTCCCAGGCGCGAACCGAGGGCCACGACAACGTCGGCCTTGGCGATCAGTTTCATCGCCGCTTTCGAACCTTGATAGCCCAATGGACCGCACCACAGGGGGTGGCTGGCGGGGAAGGAGTCGTTATGCAGATAGCTGTTCACCACTGGCGCGCCGAGGCGCTCGGCCAGCGCCTTGCACTCTTCGATCGCTTCGCCCATGACCACGCCGCCGCCCGAGATGATGACGGGGAACTTGGCTTTGGCCAGCAGTTCCGCCGCCTCATTGAGGCTGTGCTCTCCGCCGGCGCCACGGTCCAGGCGGTTCGGTTTCGGGATTTCGGCCTTGATTTCGCCATAGAAATAGTCGCGCGGGATGTTCAGTTGCGTCGGGCCCATTTCCGACATGGCGCGGTCAAAGCAGCGGCCCGTAAATTCCGCCATGCGGGCCGGATTGGTCACGTGGCCTTGATACTTCGTAAATTCCTCGAACATGGGCAGCTGGTTCGCTTCCTGGAAGCCGCCCAGGCCCATGCTCATCGTGCCCGTTTCCGGCGTGATGATGACGACCGGGGTGTGCGCCCAGTAGGCGGCGGCAATCGCCGTGACGCAATTGCTGATGCCAGGGCCGTTCTGGCCGATGACCACGCCGTGGCGGCCCGAGACGCGGGCGTAACCGTCGGCCATGTGGCCGGCGCCCTGCTCGTGCACGACGGGAATCAAACGGATGCCGGCGGGGGCGAAGATGTCCATCGGGTCCATGAAGGCCGAGCCCATGATGCCGAACATATCTGTCACGCCATTGGCTGCCAGGGTTTCCACGAACGCTTCGGAAGGCGTCATCTTTTGCGGGCCGGTGGGGATATCAATATGTACTTTCAGTGCGGCGGCTGCTTTTTGGTCTGTCAGGTCGTTCATGGGTGTCTCCTGGTCTGTCATTGAATGATGTGGCACTTATTTGCTAAAAAACGGTATATTTTGTTCCGAAATTTGATATACAATTCAATTTAAGCGCTCGACAATCAAAAGTCAAACAGAATTTCGAGGAAACGGTACAATTTGAGTTCGAAAATGAAATAACACGACAGACACCACACCGAGGCCACCATGGACATGATTTCATCCCCAAAACTTGAGCCGGAAAAACTGGAAGGCGACACGCCCACGATGCGTTTGTTTGCCTTGCTGGAAGTGATTGCCGAAAAAGACCAGTTGCTGTCGCTGCAAGCGCTGGTGGAAGAAACGGGGCTACCAAAACCCACCCTGCACCGCATGCTGCAACAGCTGGAAAGCGTGGGCGTGCTGCAGCGCGAAAGCGATGGCCGCCACTACAGCACGGGCGTGCGCCTGCGCCGGCTGGCATCGAACCTGCTGATCAACAACACGTTCCATGGTGCCCGCCGCATGGTCTTGCGCCAGCTGGTCGAGGAAGTGGGCGAAAGCTGCAACCTGACGGCCTTCAGCGGCAGTGAAGTGGTGTATCTGGACCGCGTGGAAACGGCGGCGCCGCTGCGCTTCTACCTGCACCCAGGTTCGCGCGTGCCGGCCCACTGCTCGTCCAGCGGCAAGCTGTTCCTGGCGCAAATGACGCCCGTGCAACGGCGCCGCCTGCTGGGCCACATGGAATTGACGCGCTTTACGGACAAGACGGAAACGGACCCCGTCAAGCTGGAACGCGAACTGGAACTGGTGCGCCGCAACGGCTATGCGCTGGACGACGAGGAATTCCTGCCCGGCCTGCTGTGCGTGGCCGTGCTGGTGCCGAACCCGAACGGCCGCTCGAACCTGGCCGTGGCGATCCAGGCGCCCATCATCCGTTTGACGCACGACAAGGCTTTACATTTCTTGCCAGCATTGCAACGCGCCGCGCAAGCCCTGGCCGCCATCGAATCGGAAACCATGCCGACGACGGGCGGGGATGACGACGCATTGCAAGCAGGTAATTCATAACCGCTGCGGCACCCATGCTGCGGCCAGATCAGGAGAACAAGGTGCCAGATTCACGCCAACATCCCCCCGCCGCAGCGGCGCAAACCATGCAGTCCGTGCGCGGCCTGTTCCATATCGACAGCGACCTGCTCGTGCCCGTCTTCACGGAGCGCGACGCGCACGTGCCCGACATCGATCCCGCCTACCGCTTCAACAAGGATGTGACCCTGGCGATTTTGGCCGGCTTCAGCCACAACCGCCGCGTGATGGTGCAAGGCTTGCACGGCACGGGCAAGTCCACGCATATCGAGCAAGTGGCGGCGCGCCTGAACTGGCCTTGCGTGCGCGTCAATCTGGACGGACACATCAGCCGCCTGGACCTGGTCGGCAAGGACGCCATCGTGCTGCGCGAGCAGCAGCAAGTCACCGAATTCCAGGAAGGCATCGTGCCCTGGTCATTGCAGCGCCCCGTGGCCCTGATCTTCGATGAATACGACGCGGGCCGCCCCGACGTGATGTTCGTCATCCAGCGCATCCTCGAGCGCGACGGCAAGTTTACTTTGCTCGACCAGAACCGCGTCATCACACCGCATCCCCACTTCCGTTTGTTCGCCACCTCGAACACGGTGGGCCTGGGCAACCTGAACGGCATGTACCACGGCACCCAAGTGCTGAATCACGCGCAGATCGACCGCTGGAACATCGTTGCCACGTTAAACTATTTGCCGCAGGCGGAAGAAACGGAAATCGTGCTGGCCAGAGTCCCCGCCATGAACGATGCGGCGGGCCGCCAGCTTGCGGCCTCCATGGTGGCCGTGGCCAGCCTCACGCGCCACGGTTATGCGGCGGGCGACCTGGCTTGCCTGATGTCGCCGCGCACGGTGATTACCTGGGCGGAGAATTGCCAGATCTTCCGCGACCCGGCGCTGGCCTTCCGCCTGTCCTTCCTCAACAAATGCGACGAGGCCGAACGGCCCATGGTGGCCGAGTATTTCCAGCGCTGTTTCAATGAGGAATTGCTGGCGAGCCAGGCATGAGTACGGACGCGACCGCGCCTGCCCCCTACACGCGCGAGCAGCAGGAAACGGATGAACTGTGCGCGGGCGCCATCCGCGCGCTCAGTGGTTCTCCCTCGATACGCTACCGGGGCCGGCGCCTGCACGACGGTCACCGCCCCCTGCCTATCCACGCCGCCCATCTGCAGCCCGATGCGGCGCTGCAGGACTTGCCCTCGATGCGCGGCGCGGCCGACAGCGTGGCCCTGCGCCTGCTGCATACGGATGCGGCCCTGCACAAGTCGCTGTGCCCGCCCGAAGGCGTGGCGCGCCTCGTCTTCGAACTGCTGGAACAGCTCAGGGTGGAAACACTTGCGCCAGAGCACCACGCTGGCGTCATCGCCAACCTGCGCCACCGCTTTACTGCCTGGTCGCACGCGTTTTACGATTCCGGCCTGGCCGAAGGCGCTTCGGGCTTGCTCTTGTATACTGTGTTCCAGATGTGCTGGTCGCGCCTGACGGCCAGGCCCGTGCTGGAAAAAACGGAAAATTTTATCGAGGCGACGCGCTGGTCGGTGTCGTCGCAACTGAGCGGCGACCTGGCGGGCTTGCGCCGCCACCGCGCGAACCAGGCGGCCTTTGCGCGCCATGCGCTGGCCATCGCCCATGCCGTCGACGCCATGCTGAAAGAGGCGCAAACGGCGCGCGACGGTAGCCAGGACGAGGCAGGCGAGGCCAAGGCGCAGGCGGCGTTCAAGCTGCTGCTCGATTTCGACAGCGACAACGACCACCTTCCCGATGCGGCGCCTTTGGGCGAGAGCCGCGCCTTCAGCGATGGCGATGGTGCCTACCGCGCGTACTCCACGGCATACGACCGCGAAGAAAAAGCGGGCGATCTCGTGCGCCGCGCCCTGCTGCTCGACTACCGCGAGCGCATGGATGGTCGCATCGCCAGCCTGGGCATCAACACGGCGCGCCTGGCGCGGCGTTTCACGCAATTGCTGGCCGTGCCCCAACGCGATGGCTGGTCGTTTGGCGAGGAAGAAGGCTACATCGACGGGCGGCGCCTGGCGCAGCTGATCAGCTCGCCTTCGGAGCGCAGATTGTTCCGCAAGGAACAATTCCTGCCCCAGGCCGATTGCCTGGTCACCTTTCTCGTCGATTGCTCCGGCTCCATGAAGACGCATGCGGAATCGGTGGCCGTGCTGCTCGACATCCTGCTGCGCGCGCTGGACCAGGCCGGCGTCAAGACGGAGTTGCTGGGCTTTACGACGGGCGCGTGGAATGGGGGAAGAGTAAAACGCGACTGGATGCGCGCCCGCTCACCCGCGAATCCGGGGCGTTTAAATGAACTCGTGCACATGGTGTTCAAGGATGGCGACACGCGCTGGCGCCGCGCGCGGCCCGATATCGCGGCCCTGCTGAAAGCGGACTTGTACCGCGAAGGCGTCGATGGCGAAGCCGTGGACTGGGCCTGCACGCGCATGCTGGCACGGCCGGAACGGCGGCGCATCCTGCTCGTCGTCTCCGACGGTTGCCCGATGGATACGGCCACGAATCTGGCCAACGACGAGTTTTACCTGGCCCATCATTTGAAACAAGTGGTGGCGCGCCGCGAAGCGCAGGGCGCCGTGGAAATCTGCGGGCTGGGCCTGGGCCTGGACCTGGGCGCCTACTACAGCCGCAGCCTGGCCACCACCCTGCCCGCCTCGCTGAACAATGAATTGTTCAGCGAGATCGCGCAGTTGCTCGGCGGGCGGAAAAAGTAATCGTTATGCCGGCGCAAGTGCCTGCAGGAAGGCTTGCACGGATGATGCCTGCCTGCGCGTCAACGCGCCATAGTCGTCACTGACGATGTGCATCGCATCGGTGGCCAGCCAGCGCTCGATGCCCGCCAGCATCTGCGCCATCGGCGCCGGCATGCCGCCGGCAATGAAATGGCGCACGCGCTCTTCCGCATCGAGAGCCACGACCTGGACGGACCTGCCGAATACCTGGGCGGCGATGGCGCCCAGCGCCTGCGCATCGAGGGCGGCGGGACCTGTAATGTCCAGGATGCGGCGCCCAAGGTAGCCATCCGATAACGCCGCCGCTGCCGCATGGGCGCAATCCTCGCGCGCCACGTACGACACATGGCCTTGTCCCATGGCCGTGCACAACTGGCCATCCGCGGCCGCGGTGCCGAGCACTACCAGCAGCAAGTCCTGGTAAAACGCATTGCGCAAGATCGTGTGGCCGATGCCGCCCTCTTTCAGCAACGCTTCCGTGGCCCGGTGGTCGTCGTTCAGCAGCGAGCTCTTGCCCTCTTCCGGCTGCAGGAACGAGGTGTAGACGATATGCCCGACACCGGCCTGGCGCGCCGCTTCGATGGCATGGCGGTGCTGTTCCAGCCGCCGACCCGTGCCGTCGATGGTATTCGTGCTGATCAGCAACAGACGCTCGACGCCGTGAAAGGCTGCCGCCAGATCCTGCGGCTGGTCGTAATCGCCGAAGCGCACGCCGATGCCCTGCTCCAGCCAAGCCTGGTGGCGATCGGGTGTGCGGGTGATGGCGGTGAGCGTCATGCCGGGCCGGCTGGCGCGCAGCTCGATGAGTTCATTGACGACGAGGGAGCCCAGTTGGCCGGAGGCGCCGGCGACGGCGAGATGCATTGTTTTCATGTTCTTTTCCTTGTGGCGAGCGCAGGCAAGCCCCATGCCGGGGCGGCATCGCTCGCAGATGATGTGATGAGATCAAAGATGGCCATGCGGCGGCCCGCCCCCTGCGGGGCGGCGCTGCGGCTGGTTTACAGGAAAGAAGGGAAAACAAGTGTCATGCGCCCAGCATGGCCCGTGGCGCTCACCCGGTCAAGCGCTTTCAACGGCGCCTGAGCGCTGCGGGGCTAATCCACACAGTAACGCACGGTGTGCGCTTCCATCGGCAGCGGGATTTCCCAGTTCCACAGCATGCCCTGCAGCTTTTTGTTGCTCAGCGACGTATCGCGCCGGCCGTTGCGCCTGAGTAATTCCTTGCGCGGCTGCTCCAGATACACGAGCTCCACCTGCGCATGGTATTTGTATAGCAGGTTGAGCGTCTTTTCGCGCATCAACCGGGACAGATGCGTGGCGTTCCACACGAACGGTTCGCCCTTGCGCAACAGTTCGCGCGCCCGCTCTTCCGCGTAGTCGCCCACCTGCCCTTCATTCTTGCCGTGCTTCAAACCCAGTGCGATGCGCGCATCGTCGAAGGACACGACGGGCAGGCGCGGATGATGCTTGTCCACCCACGTGTTCTTGCCGGAGGCAGGCAAACCCGACATGACGATCACGTGCGAACCTGCTTCCTGGAACAGCGGATAGTCGGGATGCGCCTCGGCGCCGCGAAAGTATTTGACGCGCGTGTGGTCGTCGACAAAGGCGCGGCGCTGGCCGTAGCAGCCCTCCTCGCGCGCCAGTTCGCGGAACAGCTCGATGGCATCCAAAATGCGTTGCGGATCGGGACAGATGCGGCCGCGAATATCGGCTTCGGCCAGCATCGCCAGCAGGCGGATATCGACCTGCCACGACAGTTCGCGCACGGTAAATTCCGGCGTGACGCCGCGCCGCGATGTTTCCAGCGCAAAGAACGGCACCTGATGCACATTGATCAGGCGACAGATTTCCTCGCGCACGGCAAACGGCACGTCAATATCCCACAGGGCGATGCGCGCATCGAGCGCGCCCTTGCGCGAGTGGCCGGGCTGACCGATGGCGCCCGTCACCGGGTCGATCACCGTGGTGCTGCACTTGGCCACGTCGTGCAGCAAGGCGGCCAGAAACACGATTTCCTGTTCCGCCCGCGTGGCTTGCTGGTAGTCGGGCATGCCCAGCAGCGCTTCCACCACCATCATCGTATGCGTCCACACGTCGCCTTCCGCGTGGTACACGGGGTTTTGCGGCGTCGTTTTCGCCAGTTCCAGCTGCGGAAAGGCGGCCAGGCAGGCGCTGAAGTCGGGCGACTGGCCCGCTTGCGGCACCAGTTGCTGCAGGGTTTTCCAGTTCATCATTGCGTACTCCTTGATAATGCTGCCAGTTCGTCGAGCGAGCGGCAGGTGTGTAAACCCAGGCTTTCCCACGTGACCAGCGGCTGCGGCGCGTACAAGTCCACGCCGTCGGCCAGCAGATTCGGGATCAGAGGACGCGTGCTGTGGTGCGAGCCACTGTCGAGGATGGTTTGCGTAAAGTCATGCCGCACCAGCTTGTAGCGGGCCAGCACTTGCGCGTCGTCTTCCACTTTCAGGTACAGGCCTTCGGCGTGGTCGGACTTGTCCGTCTGCTTCCAGCACAGGTCCAGCGGCAAGCGCTCGCGCGCCACCACGCCTTCGAAAGCGTCGCGCCACAGGCGGGACTTGGCCAACGAATGGCGCAGCAGTTGCCACAACTGCTTCGGCGACGCGGGCATGGCGCCCGCATACAGCACGGGCACGGATAGCACGGGCGAGCCGGCCAGCATGGCGTGGCGGCGCGCCGTCGACAGGAACATTTGCGTACGGCGGCAGTACACGTCGAACTCGTTGAAATAATGGGGCAGCCGGTCGTAAAACACGGAATGCTTGCTGTAAGACCATTCGCCAAACAGCACATACTGATCTTCCAGCAGATGCAGCAAGGCGTGTTCATGCGCGTGCGCCCACGGTTTGAGCAGGTTGAACTGGCGTTCGCTGCCGCCGCCCGCCAGATAGTGGCCGCGCGACTGCAGCAGCACCTCGCCCGCATCGCTGAACGACACGGCAGAGTTGGCGCCATCGATTTTTTCCTCGATGACGACGTACTGGCCGGCCAGCTTTTTCAGGGGCATCTGGTCGGAACCGTCGTCACCATCCTGCAGGCGCGAGCCTTCCAGGTGCGGCGTGCGCGGGTATTTGAATAAGGGTAAAGATTGTAAAAACATAGCGTCCCACGCCGCGTTCACCGGGGCGTGTCCATACAGGGTCAGGGATACTGACGACGTGTTCGGGCGTGGACGATCAGGACAGTGGTCCTGGATACGTGTGCGGAAAGAGCAGTGCCGCAGCAATCGGGGGCGTCAACGCGCCGAACGATGCTGCAAGAGCATTTCGTCAGCGTTAGCAGGTGATGGCGAAGTAGCGAGGCACTTTTGGCTCCAATAAAGAAGAGGTTCTGGAAAGAACGGGGAATATAACGGCTGTTTGCATATTTTGCAAGGCGCACATGTTAATCGTGCGCCTTGCAGCTTGCCGGTTAGAAGCGGTACTCGAGGTTGAGCCAGACGCGCGGTTTGGGATCGCTGTTCGTTTCCGACAGTGAACGGCCGCCTATGGTGCGCCAGGCCAGAGCCACGTCAGCACTCCATGCCTGCCGCTGGTAGCGCAAGCCCAGGCCGCCGCCGCTCAGGCTGCGCCGGTTGTCACCGGCCACCACCGGCTTGGCGTTGACCGTGATGCGCCCCGCATCCATGAAGGCATATGGCGTATAGGCGCCAGCGTCATAGCGCAGTTCCAGCTGTGCCAGGCCACCCTCGTCGCCCGTGGCTTCACCGGATGGATACGCGCGCACGCCACTGGCGCCGCCCAGGCTCAGCTTTTCGGACGAATCCAGGTTCTTGTTGGCTTGCTGCCAGCTCAGGTGGGCCATCAGGTTGAAACCGGCGGGCAAGGATTGCAGGCGCACCACATCGAGATTGACCTTGTGAAAACGACCGTTGCTCTTGTAATCATCAACGGCCGTCAAGCCCGCATCAAGTTTCAGCTTGCCTGGAGTCCAGCTCACGCTGCCGTAGGTGATGCCATCGAACACGTCGCGGTAATCGAATTGCAGGGCCAGTGGCATGGACTGGCTGGACTTGCTTTCGTAGGTCTGGGTGCTGTCGCGGTTATCGTGCAAATCCTTCGATTGATAGGTGGCGATCAAGGTCAGATTGGCCTTTTGCGAGCGCAAAATGGGATAGCTGAGGCCAGCGCTTGCAACCTTCGCAGTTCCGTTCGCATGCAGGCTGGCAAATTCCTTCGCCAGCTCATAGCTGGTGTGCGAGTAAGCTACGTTGCCGCGCAAGCCGGACGCTCCCAACGGCAGGCTGTAGCCAAGCGAGCCGAGCCACAATTTCTCCTCGCTCAGCAGCGCACGCACGGTGAGCTGGTCGCCCAGCAGGAAGGGACTATTGATGTCGACATTCGCACGCACGCGGTTTTTCCCCGTGTAGCGGCTGCCTGCATTGTCCAGGCCGATGTCACCTCTGACGCGCTGGTCGCGGGCAACCTGGACGATCAAATCGCCCGTCCCCGCCAGCGTTCCAGGACGCATCGTGGCGTTGGTCTGGATACCGGGCAAATCGTCCAGCAACAGGGTGGCCCGTTCCAGCGGTCCGCTGGTGATCACGCTGCCGGGACGTAAACCATCGAGGAAGGCCGTCGCCTGCTGCGCCAGGGCGCTATCATCGCATTCTGCCTGCACCGCGCCATAACGCCCCTCGATGACGTCGATGCGCAAGTCGCCGTGCTCCAGGTCTTGCGGCGGCAGGATGGCGCGGGCAAACGGGTAGCCACTGGCCTGGTAAAAGTCAGTGATACGCTGGGCCAGGCCGCGCAAACCGGCCAGGTCGAAGGTCTTGCCCGTGACATCGCCCAATACCGCGCGCAGCGCTTCCTCGGCAACGACGGAATTGCCCGTCAACTTGAGCGATCGCAAAACTACCGTCGCGCCTCCCGGTACGATGGCAGCGGAACCCAGCGGCGCCTGAATCTTCAGTGGCTGGCTTTCGCGTGGCGGTGCAATCGGCGGCTGCAACTGCTGCAGGGTTTGCCCCGCGTCAGGGGGAACTTGCGCCTGTGCTACCGGTGCAAAATGCAATAAAGCCCATCCCAGCGCCATGGCAACAGCGGTGCGTTGTGGATATTGTTGTTTTTTCATAGATGTTTTTTCATATTGAGTCAGTACTATCATTGCGCCACGCCCTCGGAGACCGGGACGGCGGGAGCAACGTTAATGCCGCCGTTGACGACAAAGATGCGGGTAATGCCTGGCATGCCGCTGCTGCCCGACGCTGGCAACGCGGCCAGCAGCGTATCTGGCGCCGTGCCGGTAGCCGCTGGCGCGGATCTCGCCTCTTCTACCACCGGCACCAGGGCCAGCCCACCGATCAGGCTGACGCCGCCGTTTGGCACACTGCTGACGCCATCGGCTGCATACGCGACGCCCGGCACAGCCAGGCCAGCAGCGGAAGCCGTCGTGCCAGCCGCCACATCGTTGGTGCCAGTGGTGACCTGGCGCCGCGCCAAACGAATTGCATTTTCCAATGACGGATCGGCGTCTATCGTCAAGCTGCCGTTGTGCGCCGTCACCACATAGTTGCCGTTGGCCAAGGCCGAGGCGTCGATCGTGTAGCTGCCCACGTTTTCACCGGCAGCACGGCGCAGCACGCCGCCCAGGCTGTCACCCGCGACCAGGCTGCCCTGCGTGACCTGATAGGTCAAGCTTGGGTCGATGTTGCCGTAGACCTTGCTCTTCGCATCGGCCGTCACCGTGATCGGGCGCGCGGCGATGCTCAAGGCGCCGTTGTGCGCCGTCACCACATAGTTGCCGTTGGCCAAGGCCGAGGCGTCGATGGTGTAGCTGCCCACGTTTTCACCGGCAGCACGGCGCAGCACGCCGCCCAGGCTGTCACCCGCGACCAGGCTGCCCTGCGTGACCTGATAGGTCAAGCTTGGGTCGATGTTGCCGTAGACTTTG
>NZ_JAPUBT010000008.1:21077-37410 GCF_030397665.1 Janthinobacterium sp. SUN073
ACGTTGCCGTAGACCTTGCTCTTCGCATCGGCCGTTACCGTGATCGGACGCGCGGCGATGCTCAAGGCGCCGTCGTGCGCCGTCACCACATAGTTGCCGTTGGCCAGAGCCGAAGCGTCGATCGTGTAGCTGCCCACGTTTTCACCGGCCACGCGGCGCAAGGCGCCGGACAGGCTGTCGCCGTCCACCAGCGCGCCTTTCGTCACCTGGTACGTCAGGCCCGGATCGACATTGCCGTATACCTTGCTCTTCGCGTCGGCGGCCACCATGATGGGACGAGGGTCGATGCTGGCACTGACGCCGCTGGCGTTCAGCACGTAATTACTGCTGGACAGACTCAAGGTGCTGGAGTCAAAACTGCTGTAACGGCCGGCGTTGCGGCTGCCGACACTGGCTGAACCCGTCACGCTAGGCGCACTGTCGCCATTGACCAGCCCCGACAGCACAAAGCCGGCATTAAACGTGCCGCTGCCGTCGTAGGTCTTCGTCACGGCCACGTTCAACGGACGGGGTGTGACCGTCCAGTAGACCGGGCCGCCCGGCGTCAAGGTATAACCAGCCTTGCCCAAGGTGAGGCCGGTGCCATAGGTGATTGTGTAGAGGCCGGTCGATGAGGTGGCGGAAGGCGCACCCAGCCAGCTAATGGTGCCGCTAACGCCGGCATCCGTGACCAGTCGCCCGTCCACGAGCGCGTCATACAGCGCAT
Organism: Janthinobacterium sp. SUN073; assembly: GCF_030397665.1. GTDB lineage: Bacteria > Pseudomonadota > Gammaproteobacteria > Burkholderiales > Burkholderiaceae_D > Janthinobacterium. The sequence continues at coordinate 21,784 of NZ_JAPUBT010000008.1, forward strand.
AATTAAAGATCGGCATGTTGCCATAGATGCTGCTACCAGGCGTCAGGCGCAGATACACCGACTTGGGGGTATTACCGGCGGCATCGTCGACCGAGACGATGGCGGACGATAATTGCGAAATGGGCGCCGCAGCATAATAAACCGACAGACCGCCAGACTGCCCCGGAGCCAGGTCCGGCACCCGCATGAAGATGGCATAGCTGCCATCATTCTGCGCAGAAGCGATCGATGAACTTTTCGGATCCTTGAACACAACGTTGGAAAACTGGCAGCAAGCGCTATGGACGGTATTCACGCCAGCTGTTGTCGAATAAAACAGCGCGGCCGACCCGTTGGTACCGCTACCGACTTCACTGACCATGATGGCATTCGAGGGTGCATTCGCGTCAGTCAAGGGCACGAATGCGCCCCCGCTGATTGTCCCCTTGGTCTTGAAATTTTGGTCCGACACGCCGATGAAGTCGTCGCCAGTCCCCAGCCACATGCGTACATTCGTCAGCGGCGCGCTGCTCTGGTTGGTGACGCGACTATCCATGTTGATATAGGCGTCTCCTGTCTTCAACGTGTAGCTGTGCGTCACGCCGGCAGATTGCTGCAAGGTCTGGAAAGTCAACGTTCCCGTCGTCGTCACGGTACCGACACCCTCTTGATAACCGGCAATATTCAGCGAACGATTACTCAGTGCATTCAAATAGCTTCCTGCCGAGCCCATCCCCGCCCCGCCCCCATTCAAATTGGAGGCCAGCACTTCCCCAGTGCCATTCCATGAGTTGCTGCCGTCCCCGCCAGCGGCAATCGCAAACTCGAATGGCCGCGCGCGATAGGTGAGCTGAAACCAGCCACTACGGCCCGTGGTCGAGTTATCGAAATAGGCTGGGCCTTTCAGCAGACCGTCGTCCGTGAACGAATTTTCCACGCCGTCACCAATACGCATCTTTCCATTGTCCAGCACCAGATTGTTCACGCGTCCGCCACTGCCCTTTTGCCAGGTAAATGCGCTGGCATGCGGAATGTTCACGGCGACGCCCAGCGAAACACTGTAGGAGCTGCCTGCGCCATCGGCCGTGGCTTGCCCGTACTGGTATGCGAGCTGGCCCGTGCCGGTCGCGTTCAGGTTCGCATTGATATTGATGTTGCGCTCGGCAGTCAGCGTGAGTTTGTTGGCCGACCAGTTGACGGCGTCATTCACATAGATATCGCCTCGGCCGCCCGTCGTGCCCATGCTGGTCGTCATGATGGAGAAATTATTGCTGGCCAGGGCATTGGACACATCGGCCCCCGTCATGTTGCCGCCACTGGCGGCGACCGTGAAGTCGTTCGGGTCGATCAGCCAGGTGCCCGTCTTGCCGCGCGGTGCAGCCGTGGTGACACGCGCGGCGCCGATGTCCACCCGATTTGCGCTCGTTTCAATGAAGCCGCCGTCGCCGCCTTGCGGCGCGCTGGCGTCGAGCACGCCGGCGACATGGACGCTGCCCTTCTTCATATCGCCCAACAACACGATCTGGCCTTTTTCACCGGTGGCCAGGGTATGCGCTTCGATCACGCCCGTATTATTGATGACGCTGGAGGCCAGTGCGCCCGCCGCCTTGGCCGTCAGGTAGACCTGGCCGCCATCGGCACGGATGGCGCCGCCGTTGTCGATCAGGGTATCGAGCGCGCCCTGCGTCACCTGCAGCTTGACGGGACCACCCAGGTCCAGCGTAACCTGGCTGCCAGCACCCATCAGCACGCTGCCGGCATGGGCAGCGATAGTGCCGCTGTTGCTGATCTTCGCGGACACCAGCGCGACATAGCCACCATCGGCAGCACGGATGGTGCCCTCATTGACGATGCGTCCGCTTCCCTTGCCGCTGAAGACATGCTTGTTGCCGCCCAGGCTGGCATTCTCGACATCCAGGGTCGAAGCGACAAGAGCACCCACATTGACCTGCGCGGTGCGGCCAAACAGGATGCCGTTCGGGTTAATCAGGTAGACCTGGCCATTGGCACTGAGGCGCCCGAGGATCTGCGAACCATTGCTATCGAGAATGCGGTTGACGGCGAGCGCGCTGGCCGACGGTTGCACGAAGTTGACGGTTTCCTTGCTGCCCACATTGAAGCTGGCCCAGTTCAGCGAAGCTTGCTGGCTCGTCTGCTGAATCGTCGTTGTCGCACCGGACTGCGTGATGGTCGCCGAGCCGGCCACTACCTGGCCACCCGTGGGTCCGGCACAAGCGGGGCCTCCCAGCGTCAACGCCGCCATGGCGGCCGCGGCCGCGGCCAACTTGCGACGTCCGCCCTTGCCGCGCCCGCGAGACGTCTCGGCAACGGCAACCCAGGCGTTCAGAACATGACTCCAGACGAGTCGATAAATGTGATTCAATGATCCGTGACGATGCATGCAGTCTATCCTTGTTGGTATTTGTATACGGAGCACCCACGCGCCACCTCACCCGCGCCCATGGCGGCGGGTGAGGTGGCGGAAATGGCGATATCGGCCATGCATGCGCCATGCGCACAGACAGCCTCCCCCCTCGCTTCCATCCCTATTGCCTTTCACCACACAAATGTGGCCAAAAGCTACAGAAATTTCTTTAGGGAAAATATAACAAAGATTCCAGATTTATAAGTGAGCAAACCTGAGCGATTCCCGACTGATTCAGTCGGGAATCGCGATGTATCCAGGCGCGTATATGCACGGGTACATGCAGCGAAAAACTGACGATGCCATCCATGCCGGCGCTGTTCCGCAGCACCGCCATGCTGCGCAGAAAACTGATCAGGACAGCCGCATAAAAGATGCCGAAAATCAGCAGGAAGGCGCGTGCCGGATGGTGTCCGCGCAGTGTGAGCCATGTGGCCAGCACGATGACCAGGACGATCAGCGGCAGCGGTGACACCGACAACGCCACGGGTAAAGCGGGGAAACAGGGCGGGTAATTTCAGTCAGACCTTCACGCCGCGAAAACGATCGGGTATCCTTGCCCCATGTTGAACCTTATTCTGCTTGAAGATGAAGCCGTCCTGCGGCAAGAACTGACCGAATTTCTTGGCGATTGCGGCTATCGCGTCAGTGCAGTCGCCAACCTGGCCGACTTTCAAGCCTGTTACGCTCCCACGCAGCACCATATTGCCGTCATCGACCTGGGCTTGCCCGATGGCGACGGCATGGAACTGGTCCGCGCGCTGCGTGCCCAGGGCCGGCAACTAGGCATTGTCGTCTTTACCGCGCGCAGCGCGATGCAACACAAGATAAGCGGCTTGATCGACGGCGCCGATTACTATCTGCCCAAAAATACCGACCTCAATGAACTGGCTGCCACCCTGAGCAGCCTGCGCCGCCGCCTGGGCGAACCGGTGACCGCGCCCACGTGGATACTCGAACTGGGGCCGCGCCGGCTGTTGCCGCCCGGTTGCGACGCCATCGCGCTGTCGCAGCAGGACTTGACCGTGCTGCAGGTGCTGATGGCCGAGCCCGAGCGCATCGTCAGCCGCCAGCAAATCGTCCAGTCGCTGGGCGAGGATTTCCTCGACTACGATCAGCGCCGCCTCGACACGCAGATCCGCCGCCTGCGCCGCAAGACCGAGCTCGCCACCGGGCTTTCCCTGCCCATCAATACGGCGCGCAACGCCGGTTACCGCTTCTTCGCCAACGCGGCAGTACGGCCCTGAACCCGCGCTCGCTAGGCGAGCAATTGCGGCACGGCCGCCGCCATCAAGGAAAGGCCGATCAAGGTCAGTACGGCAAACGCGATGCGGCGCATGCCGCGCTGGGCGATCGGTGGCGGGTAGCGCTTGCCGGCCATGGTGGCCAGCACGCCGACAGGCAGGGCTAGCATGCACAAAAGTAACACTTTCGCATCGAGCTGGCCCTGGCTGCCCGCCATCAGCGAGCGTCCGCCCGCGCTGATGGCAAACAAAAAGATCAGGCTGTAGCGGATGGTTTTTAAACTCATTTCCTGGCGGTAGAACTGGTACACGAGGGGCGGGCCAGCCAGCGAAAACAGGCCCGAAAACAGGCCGCCGCACACGCCGCTGATGAAGAAACTGCGTTTATCCGCCGCGCCCGGTCCCGGCGGCGCCTGCAGCAAAATACTGACGCCGCCATACACGATGGCCGCGCCCAATAACAGTTTCAGGACGGGCGCATACGCCTGGTCCAGGTATCCCAATAACAACACGCCGGCCGCCATGGCCGGCAGCAAGCCAATGCTGGCCGCGCGGATGGCGCGCCAGTCCAGGTGGTGCAAGGCGCCCGGCAAGGCCACCAGGCAATTGGCCAGCGATAACAAGCTGACGAGGGCCGCCAGCGCGGGCACGGGCGCCAGGCCCAGACCGCTGGCCACGCCCATGACGATCATGCCCAGGCCAAAGCCCGTGACGGTCTGGAAATACGTGCCCGCCGCCACCACGCCCAGCAGCGCCAGCACAGGCAGGCTGAACAACTCAGCGTCCACCCTGGGCCTGCACGGCCGTGACCGCGATCACGTTATACACATCGTCGGCGCAGCAACCGCGCGACAAATCGTTGGCTGGCTTGTTCAAGCCTTGCAGCAGCGGGCCGATGGCGACAGCGCCGCCCATGCGTTCGGCCAGCTTGTAGCCGATGTTGCCCGCATCCAGGTTGGGAAATACCAGCACATTCGCGCGGCCATTCACCACGGAATCCTTGACTTTTCTCTGGGAAATCTCGGCCACGATGGCCGCATCGAGCTGCACATCGCCATCGATGGCCAGCAGCGGACGCTGGGCCTTGACCCGGTCCGTGGCCGCATGCACCTTGTCGACGGCCGCGTGGTGGGCGCTGCCGCTGGTGGAAAACGACAGCATGGCCACGCGCGGTTCTTCCATCAGCAAGGCTTGCGCGCTGTCGGCGGCGGCCATGGCGATGTCGGCCAGCTCCTCGGCTTTCGGGTCGACCACGAGGGCGCAATCGGAAAAGATGAAACCGCCCTTCAGGCTGTGGAAAGGTTCGCACAGCATCATCAGGAAAAAGCTCGACACCAGCTTGAAGGCCGGGTCGACGCCGATGATCTGGATGGCGCTGCGCACCACGTCGGCCGTCGTGTGCACGGCCCCCGCGACGCAGCCGTCGGCGTCGCCCAGGCGCACCATCAGGTTGGCGTAGCACAGCGGGTCTTGCACGGCGATACGCGCCTGCTCCACCGTCATGCCCTTGGCCTGGCGCAGCACAAACAATTGCTGGGCATAGTGTTCCGACTCCTCGGACGCTGCCGGATCGATCAGGCGCACGGCATCGAGGTCCAGCGCGTGTTCGCGCGCCAGGGCCAGGATGGCGGCCGGCTTGCCGACGAGGGTGATGTGCGCCAGGCCTTCGCTTGCCGCCCGCGCGGCCGCCTGCAGTACGCGCGCATCGTCGCCCTCGCACAAGACGATGTTTTTCGGCACGGCGCGGGCTTGGGCGATGATGCGGTGCAGGGCTTTCATGGGTACTCCAATTCGGTAAAAAAAGTGCCGGAACCATGGAAGCATGCAGATGATTCCGGCACATAAAACCCGGCGCGATTGCCGGGGTCATACAAGGATCGAACTGACTGCTTACACGTAGTCTTTATATTTATCCAGGTGACGGATCGGTTTACTCAGCGCATCGCGGCGGAACGGGTCGCCCAGCTCGCGCGTGCACATGATTTCGATGATGGTGGTCTTGCCTTCATTCATCTGCATGTCGATGGCCTTCTTCAAGGCCGGACCCACGTCTTCCAGCTTGTCGACCGTGATGCCTTCGGCCCCCATGGCGCGTGCGATCTCCGCGAAGCTCTGGTTGTCGAGTTCACCGGCAACGAAGCGGCGGTTGTAGAAATCGACCTGGTTTTTCTTTTCCGCGCCCCACTGGCGGTTATGGAACACCACGGCCGTGACGGGAATATTGTGGCGCACGCAGGTCATGGTTTCCATCAAGCTCATGCCCCAAGCGCCGTCACCCGCATACGACACGGCCGGACGGTGCGGTGCGGCCACTTTCGCGCCGATAATCGTCGGAAACGCGTAGCCGCAGTTGCCAAAGCTCATCGCCGCAAAGAAGCTGCGCGGCTTTTCAAAGCGCAGATAGCTGTTGGCCACCGAGTTGATGTTGCCGATGTCGGTCGACACCATCACGTCTTCCGGCATGGCTTTTTCCAGCTCGCGCAAGACCTGGCGCGGGTGCAGATAATTGCCCGGCTCTTTCTTTTGCTCTTCGATCATGTCCAGGCTGTACGCATCTTTTTCGTGCGTCCAGTTGTCCAGTTCGTTTTCCCACGCGGCCTTCTCGGCTTGCACGGTGGCATAGCGTTCTTCGCGCGTCGCATCGCAATCGAGCGTCTTGCCATCGAGGCGGGCAAGAATCGCCTTCGCCGCCGCCTTGGCGTCGCCGCAGATGCCCACAGAAATCTTTTTCACCAGACCCAGCATCTTGTTGTCCGCGTCGATCTGGATGATCTTCGCGTTCTTCGGCCAGTAATCCATGCCGTGCTGCGGCAAGGTGCCGAACGGTCCCAAACGCGAACCGAGAGCCACGACGACGTCGGCCTGGGCGATCAGTTTCATGGCCGCCTTCGATCCTTGGTAACCCAATGGGCCGCACCACAGCGGATGGCTGGCGGGGAACGAGTCGTTATGCAGATAGCTGTTCACCACTGGCGCGCCCAGGCGCTCGGCCAGCGCCTTGCACTCTTCGATCGCTTCGCCCATGACCACGCCGCCGCCCGAGATGATGACGGGGAACTTGGCCTTGGCCAGCAGTTCCGCCGCCTCATTGAGGCTGTGTTCGCCGCCCGCGCCACGGTCCAGGCGGTTCGGTTTCGGAATCTCGGCCTTGATTTCGCCGTAGAAATAGTCACGCGGGATGTTCAGTTGCGTCGGCCCCATTTCCGACATGGCGCGGTCAAAGCAGCGGCCCGTGAATTCCGCCATGCGGGCCGGATTGGTCACATGACCCTGGTATTTGGTGAATTCCTCGAACATCGGCAGCTGGTTCGCTTCCTGGAAGCCGCCCAGGCCCATGCTCATCGTGCCCGTTTCCGGCGTGATGATGACGACCGGGGTGTGCGCCCAGTAGGCGGCGGCAATGGCCGTGACGCAATTGCTGATGCCGGGGCCGTTCTGGCCGATGACCACGCCATGGCGGCCCGAGACGCGGGCGTAACCGTCGGCCATGTGGCCGGCGCCCTGCTCGTGCACCACGGGAATCAGGCGGATGCCTGCCGGGGCGAAGATGTCCATCGGGTCCATGAAGGCCGAGCCCATGATGCCGAACATGTCGGTCACGCCATTGGCGGCCAGGGTTTCCACGAACGCTTCGGAAGGCGTCATCTTTTGCGGGCCTACTGGAACGGCAGCGGCGGCTTTTTGGTCGGACAAATCAGTCATGGCTCAGTCTCCTTACGGTTTTATGAAAAATCGGTATATTTTGTTCCGATATTTGAAATACGTGTTCAATTTAACGCTTACGAAATACGCTGTCAATGAAAATTCATGAAAAATCGGACTGTTTCATTCCTGAATCCGGAATCCGTGACTTTGCGCCACTGCTGAAACAACAATGGCGGACTATCCGCAACAGACAGCCCGCCATCGAGACCTCCTGCGCTACGCCTTAGAATTTCAGGCGCATGCCTGCCGTGAAGGCGCTGGAGTTATGCCCAGGCAAGGGCACGCTGCCGCCGCTGGAAGCGTCGCCAACGAAGTTGGTGCCCGCGCCATCGTTGCCGATGCGCCCGTACGAGGTGTACAGATTGGTGCGCTTGGACAAGGCATACGTGTAGCCGATGGCCAGCTGGCGCCCGCCGCGGCGGGCATTCGTGCGGTCATCCTTCTTGATGTACGAGGCCATCACGCTGCCCGCCGCGCTGACCGGCGCGGACACGCCCAGCATATAGTTGCGGAAATCCGTGCCCGCATCGTCCTTGTCCGTCTCATATGCGGCGTGCAACTTGGCGGGGCCGAAATCGTAGGTGCCGCCCAGCAAAGTCACCTTGGCTGTGTTCAGCTCGCTATCCTTGCGGTTGTCGTGCGCCAGGGTCAGCACCAGCGGGCCGTTGGCGTAGTCGATGGAAAAGTCGATGGTGCGGCCCAGGCTGGCGCTGTCCGGCTTTTCGCCGAGGCCAACCATGATGGCGGCCGACAAACCCTTCACCTTCGGCGTTTCGTACATGATGGAATTTTTCGTGCGCAGGCTGGCCACGCTCATCAGGTTGAGCGAGGCGCCCGTCAGGCCCGTCTCGAACGGGTCGATATTGTCCAACGCGGTGAACAGCGGGTTGTGTTGCAAGCCCAGGTTGACGGCGCCGAAGTCGCCGGACAGGCCCACATAGGCCTTGCGGCCAAACAGCGCGCCCTGGCGGTTGGCGCCCGTATCGAGGTCGAGGCCATTTTCCAGCAAGAAGTTGACCTTCAGATTGTTGCCCAGGTCTTCAGTGCCCTTGAAGCCGATGCGGCTGCCCGACTGCACGCCGGTGGCCAGCTTGGTGACGGAACCGTCCGCGCCGCCGTGTTCGGACGTCAGGCCAGCGTCCAGCAAGCCGTACACGGTGACGGACGATTGGGCGCTGGCGCCGCCAGCGAAGAGTGTGGCCAGGACGGCCGCCGCTACGAGTGTGTGTTTCATGTCATCTCCAGGTATTGTGGTTTTTATAAACGCTTGAAACGCAAATCAACTACGGTGCTGCAAACTTGGCTCAGGCGATCAGCCCGGCCATCGGCGACGAAGGCGAGGCGCTCATGGCGTTCACTCTCCGGGGCATGCGTCCGGCCAGGTAAGCCTCGCGTCCGCCCTGCACTGCCAATTTCATGGCGCGCGCCATGCGGATCGGCTCGCGCGCCGCCGCGATGGCGGTATTCATCAGGATGCCGTCACAGCCGAGTTCCATGGCGATGGCCGCGTCCGAGGCCGTGCCCACGCCCGCATCGACCAGCACGGGCACCGTGGCTTGCTCGATGATCAGCGACAAATTCCACGGATTCAGAATGCCCATGCCCGAGCCGATCAGGGACGCCAGCGGCATGACGGCGATACAGCCAAGGTCTTCCAGCATGCGCGCCTGGATGGGGTCGTCGCTGCAATACACCATCACCTGGAAGCCGTCGCGCACCAGCTCCCCGGCCGCTTTTAACGTTTCCGGCATGTTCGGAAACAGGGTCTTTTCATCACCGAGCACTTCCAGCTTGCACAGCGGGTGCCCGCCCAGCAGTTCGCGCGCCAGTTGCAAGGTGTAGACGGCGTCGCGCGCGTTGTAGCAGCCGCCCGTGTTGGGCAAAATCGTGTATTTCGACGGCGGAATGAAGTCGAGCAGGTTCGGCTCGCCCTTCTCCTGGCCGATGTTGACCCTGCGGATCGTCACCGTGACGATCTCGGCGCCGCTCTCCTCGATGGCCAGGCGCGTTTCCTCGAAATCCTTGTATTTTCCCGTGCCTACCAGCAGGCGCGACTGGTAGGTGGTGCCGGCCAGGGTCAGGCCGCCGGGTGCTTGGCTGGGGGTGGCGTCGTCTCTCATCTTGATCTCCTGTGCAATTCATTTAAACCAGAAGCAAAATCCGGGGTCGGACCCTGAGGGTCCGACCCCAGCCTTTTTCCTTGGGTTTCCCCGCAAAACGCAAAATCGACTTCAGGCCGGCATCCCGACACCAGGTCGGCCAGCGCCCTGCCCGCGCCGCAGCCCATGGTCCAGCCCAGAGTGCCGTGCCCCGTGTTGAGGAACAGCTGGCGGTAGCGCGTGGCGCCAATGTACGGCACGTTCGACGGTGTCAGGGGGCGCAGGCCGGCCCAGTAGACGGGGTCGCTGTAATCGCAGGCGTGGGGAAACAGCGCCTGCACGCGGCGCGTGATGGCGGCGCAGCGCACGGGATTGAGTTCGCGCGTGTAGCCGTTCAGCTCGCACGTACCCGCCACGCGCAGGCGCTCGCCCAGGCGCGAAAAGACCAATTTATGGCCATCGTCGGTCAGCGATACGGACGGCGCGCTGACGGGGTCGATGATCGGATACGTGGCCGAATAGCCCTTGCCCGGATACAGCATCAAGCGGATGCCCAAGGGCTGCAACAGGGGCGCGGAAAAGCTGCCCATGGCCACCACCACGGCATCCGCGTGCTCGAGGCGGTGGCGCCCTTGCGCGTCGATGCATTCCACGCCCGTGATGCGCTCGCCATCTGCCAGCAGCCGCGTCACCGCCGTGCCGAACTGAAAATCCACGCCGGCCTTGGCGGCGCACGCGGCCAGGGCCGTGGTAAACAGATGCACGTCGCCCGATTCATCGCTGGCCGTAAAGTCGCCGCCGACGATGCGGCTGCGCGCGTGGCGCAGAGCCGGTTCCAGCCGGATCACTTCATCGGCGCTGACGGTGTTGCGCGGGCAACCCAGTTCGCGCAAGAGCGCGGCACCCGCTTGTGATTTGTCAAACTCCTGCTGCTCCGTATAGAAATGCAAGATGCCCCGCTCCAGGTGGTCGTAGGCTATGCCCGTCTCGCGCCGCAGCGTCTGCAAACTCTGCCGGCTGTACTCGGCCAGGGCGACGATCTGGCGCATATTGCGCGACACCCTGGCCGGCAGGCATTCGCGCAGGTAGTGCAAGGCCCACTGCCATTGCAGCACATCGAGACGGGGACGGAACAGCAGCGGCGCGTCGTCCTTGCCCAGCCACGTGAGCACCTTGCGCAGGGTGGCGGGATTCGCCCACGGTTCCGCGTGTGAAACGGAAATCTGGCCGCCGTTGCCGAAACTGGTTTCCTGCGCGGCGCCCGCCTGACGCTCGAACACGCGTACGTCGTGGCCCGCCTGGCGCAAATACCAGGCCGATGCCGTGCCGACCACGCCGGCGCCGAGGACAAGGATCTTCATGGCGGGCCCGACTCGCTTAGCGCGTCAGCAGGACGGCGATGGCGACAAAGGCGGCGATCCACACCGTTTCCATCACCAGCATGATCACGGGACGCCAGCCCAGCGAGGCCAGCGACTGGAACGAGGTTTTCACGCCCAGCGCGGCAATCGCAATGACGAGGCAGGCGCGCGAGGCATTGTTGATCCAGCCATTCACTTCCTGCGGGATCAGACCCAGGCTGTTGGTAATCACCAGCCAGACAAAGCCGATCAGGAAAAACGGCACCAGCGGCGGCGCATCCACTTCGCTCTTGCCATCCTTGCGCTTGAACATGATCGACAGGCCCAGCACGACGGGCACGAGGCAGGCCACGCGCGTCAGTTTCACGAAGGTGGCGACGTCGCCCGTGTGGTTGCTGACCAGATAGCCGGCGCCCACCACTTGCGCCACGTCGTGGATGGTGCCGCCGATGAACACGCCCGCTTCCGTCGGGTCAAAGCCCAGCAGTTTGACCAGCAGCGGGTAGACGATCATGGCCAGGGTCGACAGCGACGTCACGCCCACCACCGTCAGCAGGGTAAACTTTTCGTTTTCCTTGGTTTGCGGCAGCACGGCCGAGATGGCCAGCGCGGCCGAGGCGCCGCAGATGGCGACCGAGCCGCCCGACAGAATGCCTTCCGTGATGGGGCGTTTCAGCCATTTGGCCAGCAGATAGCCGAAGCCTAAAGTCGCCACCAGGCCGCCGACGACGATCAAGAGTGGCGTCACCCCGACCGAGGCGATCTGATTGAAAGTGATGCGCGCGCCCAGCAGGGCCACGCCCGTACGCAGCAGCACCTTGCTGCAAAATTCGATGCCGGGCTTGCAGGTGGGGTCGGACGCGAGGAAGTGGAAGGCCAGGCCGAAGAACAGCGCATACAGCAGTTGCGGGCCGCCGTAATTGCTGGAAATAAAGGTGGCCGACAGGGCGATCACCAGCGCGATGGCCACGCCGGGCCAGCTGCGCAGCACGGCGCGGGGACGCCAGATGGCGACGGCGGAAGACAGGTAGGGAATGTTCTTGTCGACAACGCGTGTTATCGCTGAGGAGTTGGTTTTCATGCGGGTCCGCTCATAATGTTTTAAAAATTGGGACATTTCATCTCGTTTTTTAATAATACACGATGAGCTAGCGAAGTCCATGTTTTTCCATGAAAATCGAAACCGGATGTTCCGGAAACTGACGTTTTTTTATTTCTCACCCCGTAAACGACAAGCGGCGCGGCCCTTTGCAGGGACGCGCCGCCGTTGCTGGTGCTTGAAAGATTACTTTTTGTTCAAACGGGTGATCAGGCTGGATGTGTCGTAACGGTTGCCGCCCGCCTGCTGCACTTCGGCATAGAACTGGTCCGTCAAGGTCGTCACGGGCAGGTCGCTGCCATTGCGCTTGGCTTCGGCGAGGCAGATGCCCAGGTCCTTGCGCATCAGGTCGACGGCGAAACCGAAGTCGAACTTGCGCTCGATCATGGTCTTGCCCCGGTTTTCCAGCTGCCACGACTGCGCCGCGCCCTTGGAAATCACGTCCACCACCAGCGCTGCATCGAGGCCCGCGTTTTCCGCGAAGGCGATGCCTTCGCTGAGCGCCTGCACCAGGCCGGCGATGCAGATCTGGTTGACCATTTTTGTGAGCTGGCCGGAACCGGACGCGCCCATGTAGGTGACGGCGCGCGAGAACAGGGCGATGACGGGCTCGGCCCGCGCATACGCCTGCGCGTCGCCGCCCACCATCACCGTCAGCTTGCCGTTTTCCGCGCCCGCCTGGCCGCCGGACACGGGCGCGTCGAGGAAGAACACGCCCTTCTCTTGCGCCGCCGCGTGGATCGTGCGTGCCGCTTCGGCGGAGGCCGTCGTGTGGTCGATCAGGACGCTGCCCGGCGCCATGGCGGACAGCAAGCCGCCCTCTTCCAGGATCACCTGGTACAGGTCGTTATCGTTGCCGATGCAGGTAAACACGAACTCGGCGCCCGCTGCAGCGGCGGCCGGCGTGGCGGCGCTGCTGCCCTTGTGCTGCTCCAGCCAGGCGGCCGCGCGGGCCGGATTGCGGTTGTACACGGTGACGTCATGCCCGCCCGCCGCCAAGTGACCTGCCATGGGGAAACCCATGACGCCCAAACCGATGAATGCCACTTTTGCCATATTGTCCGTCCTGTCGATGAATGAATCCGATTATTGTTGCACAAACAGTCGCCGCCGGCAGCATCAAGGCGTGGGAGCGCGCCGATAATACAGGTCGAACTCTTCCTCGCCATCCGGCACGAAGCCGTGACGCACATAGAAGCGGTTTGCCTCGCTGCCGCGCAAGGCGCCCACGCGCACGCTCTTGCGGGCCGCATCGGCCTCGGCAAACACGCGCGCCAGCACGGCCGCGCCCATGCCTTGCCGCTGGCATTCCGGCGCCAGGTAGAAGTGGTCGAGCAGCAAATAATCCGCTTGCGGGCGCAACACGTAGAAGCCGGCCAGCGCGCCGCCATGGCACAACTGCCAGGTACAGGCGGGGTCGTAGGTGGACAGGAAACGCTGGCGCGCGCGCTGCGGATCATAGCGGCCAATGCGCTCCAGGCTGTCGCGCATGGCGGCCACGCGCAGGCTGGCCAGCGCCTCGCCATCGGCGATGCTGGCAGGTACGAAGGTCAGCATGGCGTCACAGCACTTCGCGCAATGCCGCCATCAACGCTGCGCACTCAGCCGGATTACCGATGCTGATGCGCAAATACTGGCTGATACGCGGCGCATTGAAATGGCGCACGATGACGGAGCGGGCGCGCAAGCCGGCGGCCAGTTGTGCCGCGTCATGCTGCGGGTGGCGGGCAAAGACAAAGTTGGCCACGGACGGCAGCACCTCGAAGCCCAACTCCGTCAAGTCCGCCGCCAGCTGTTCGCGGCTGGCGATGACGGCCTGGCGCGTTTGCTGGAAATACGCTTCGTCGTGCAGCGAAGCGACGGCGCCGGCCAGCGCCAACCGGTCCAGCGGATACGAGTTGAAACTGTTCTTGACTCTTTCCAGCGCCTCGATCAGGTCCGCATGCCCGAAGGCACAGCCCACGCGCAAGCCGGCCAAGGAGCGCGATTTCGAGAACGTCTGTACCACCAGCAAGTTCGGATAACGCTCGACCAGGGCCACGGCGCTCTCGCCGCCGAAATCCACATACGCTTCATCGACCACCACCACCGCGTCGGGATGGGCGCGCAGCAAGGCTTCCACGCCGGCCAGCGGCAAGTCCACGCCCGTGGGCGCGTTGGGATTCGGGAAGATGATGGCGCCGCACGGCCCCTGATAGTCTTCCGGACGGATGCGCATGGCGTCGTCGAGCGCTACTGTGCGGTAATCGATGCCATACAGTTTGCAATACACGGGATAGAAGCTGTAGCTGATGTCCGGGAACAGCAAAGGCGCATCGTGCTTGAGCAAGGCCATGAAGGCCAGCGCCAGCACTTCGTCGGAACCATTGCCGACGAACACTTGCGCGCTATTCAAGCCGTGGTAGTCGGCCAGGGTTCGCTTCAATTCGCTCGCGGACGGGTCCGGGTAGAGACGCAGGCTGTCGTTGGCTGCTGCGTGCAGCGCGGCCAGCACCTGCGGCGACGGGCCGTAGGGGTTTTCGTTGGTGTTGAGTTTGACCAGGTCGGGCAGTTTCGGCTGCTCGCCGGGGATGTAGGGGGTCAGCTCGCTGACGATGTTGCTCCAGAATCGGCTCATTGCTTTGCTTTGGTATGGGGGCAGGATGGGGATACGGTAGATTACCATAGGCTGAGCTGGGTCAAGGTGGGCGGCGATGGCGAGGGCTAACGTGGACAGCATCGGCACCACCCCGAAGTTGACGAGGACGCGGCATGAACAGCATGCACAAGCTGAGCGATACAAGGGTGTGGCCTGACGCACAGGCGCACCAGGCACGCCAGCGCAAGATCGATGCATGGCTGCAGAACAGATCGCCGTCGAATTGCTGACTGCCACGGACCAGCTACAGGGCGACGGAATAGTCGACCTGCAGCGCGCGACGGCACTGGCGCAACGCTTGGCAAGGAGTAGCAGGGCCATGCACGATACCCTCGGGACACTGTTTGACAGGGGTGAAAAAAGCGAGGAGCATGGAATGGAACGCACGGAGGATTGCACCATGGACGAGCAGGTCAACGCACTCGCAAAAGACATGGTTGGTGTGAAACTGGATGTTGCTGATTTGAAGGTTGATGTGGCTGGCATCAAGGTGGATGTCGCGGGGCTGAAAACGGATGTTGCTGGTCTCAAGGTGGATGTTACTGGTTTGAAGGTCGATGTTGCTGGCCTCAAAGTGGATGTTGCGGACCTCAAGGTGGATGTGGCTGGTCTGAAAACGGATGTCACTGTTCTCAAGACCGATGTCGGCGTTCTCAAGACGGATGTCAGTGGCTTGAAACTGGACGTCGCTGTGGTGCGCTCCAATTATGCGACCAAGTCAGATGTGGCTGAGGCGAAATCGGCTGTCATCCTGTCGTGTGTGGGGACGATGATTGCCTTGTCGGGCGTGGCGTTTGCGGTGGCGAGGCTGGTGCACTAGCTTGCGTTCGTTAGTGGCGGCGCTGGCGTTCAAAGCCTGAATGGAGGAAAAAACGCCTTGCGCTGCGCGCTTTGGGCGGTTTTTCTACCTGGGTTTGATCCGCTGGTGGTTTTTTGACCTTGCGGGAATAAAAAAAGCTCCCTTGCGGGAGCTTCTCTTATGTATTCTGGCGGAGAGGGTGGGATTCGAACCCACGGTACGATTTAACGTACGCTTGATTTCGAGTCAAGTACATTCGACCACTCTGCCACCTCTCC
>NZ_JAPUBT010000008.1:37510-250248 GCF_030397665.1 Janthinobacterium sp. SUN073
AAGCTCCCTTGCGGGAGCTTCTCTTATGTATTCTGGCGGAGAGGGTGGGATTCGAACCCACGGTACGATTTAACGTACGCTTGATTTCGAGTCAAGTACATTCGACCACTCTGCCACCTCTCCGTTTACTGCGGTCTATTCATTCAAACTGGCGTGCCGGTTTGAACGAGGCGCTATTTTAGCATGGGTGTTGTTGGGTTGGGTAGGGGTTTTATTGGCGATTTGCAACTGAGGGCTGGCCGCCAAACCGAGAAACCAATTGGGCGATTCGGAGAGCCCCGCGCAAATATGCGCGGGGCTTCGAATCCCACGCGTACGCCCCGCAGGGGGCGTACTCCTTTCCGCCGGCACAAATAAAAAAAGCTCCCTTGCGGGAGCTTTCTCTATTTGTTCTGGCGGAGAGGGTGGGATTCGAACCCACGGTACGATTTAACGTACGCTTGATTTCGAGTCAAGTACATTCGACCACTCTGCCACCTCTCCATTTACTGCGGTCTTTTCCTGCATTGCTGCGGGAAGGCAAGATTATAGCAGCCCGCGACAAAAAGAAAAGGACTATTTTTAAGCCTTCAGATGCGTCAGGCCGCCCATATACGGACGCAGCACGGCCGGGATCTCGACGCTGCCGTCTGCTTGCTGGTAGTTTTCCAGCACGGCGACCAGGGTGCGGCCCACTGCCAGGCCGGAGCCGTTCAGGGTGTGCACCAGTTCCGGCTTGCCGGCGGCGTTGCGGAAACGCGCCTGCATGCGGCGGGCCTGGAAGGCTTCGCAGTTCGACAGGGACGAGATTTCGCGATAGGTGTTTTGCGCCGGCAACCACACTTCCAGGTCGAAGGTTTTGGTGGCACCAAAGCCCATGTCGCCCGTGCACAGCGACATCACGCGGTATGGCAGGCCCAGGCGTTGCAAGATGGCTTCCGCGTGGCCGACCATTTCATCGAGCACCTGGTACGACGTGTCCGGATGCACCACTTGCACCATTTCCACCTTGTCGAACTGGTGCTGGCGGATCATGCCGCGCGTGTCGCGGCCGTAGCTGCCCGCTTCCGAGCGGAAGCATGGCGTGTGGGCCGTCATTTTCAGTGGCAATTGATCGAGCGCCAGGATTTCATCGCGCGCGATATTGGTCAGCGTCACCTCCGAGGTAGGGATCAGGTAGAAGGTCTCGCCCTCGCCTTCCGCGCCACCCTTTTTCACCGAGAACAGATCGGCTTCGAATTTCGGCAACTGGCCCGTGCCGCGCAGCGAATCGGCGTTGACCATGTACGGGGTATAGCATTCCGTGTAGCCGTGCTCGTCCACGTGCGTGTTGAGCATGAACTGCGCCAGCGCGCGGTGCAAACGGGCGATGCCGCCCTTCATGACGGAGAAGCGCGAACCGGTCAGCTTGGTGGCCACTTCGAAGTCCAGACCCAACGGGGCGCCCACGTCGACGTGATCCTTGACTTCGAAGTCGAAGCTGCGCGGCGTGCCGACCTTGCGCACTTCCACGTTGCCCGCTTCGTTTTCGCCCGCTGGCGTCGATTCGTGCGGCAAATTCGGTACGGCCATGATGAAGTCGCTCAGCTTGGCTTGCACCAGGGTCAGCGCTGCTTCATCGGCTTTCAGCTCATCGCCCAGGCCGGCCACTTGCGCCATCACGGCCGAGGTGTCCTCCCCCTTGCCTTTCAACATGCCGATTTGCTTGGACAGCGCATTGCGCTTGCCCTGCAGTTCCTCGGTGCGCGTCTGGATCGCCTTGCGTTCGGCTTCGAGGGCGGTAAAACCGGCCACGTCGAGCGGGAAGTTGCGCGTCGCCAGGCGTTCTGCGACGGTGGCGATGTCTTTACGGAGAAGTTGGATATCTATCATGGGTGGATGGCGGTGCCGATGTATCGAAAGCACTCATTGTACCAAGACCCTGTTCACTTCGATGAGTTTTGCGCACGCTCCACCATCGTCATGGCAGTGTGGCTGGGCACTCGCGCCCGCTATACAACTTGTGTTCAGATAAAGGCGGCTTTTTCGGCAGCGGTGAGGCGGCGGGCGCTGACGGTGACGACAGGCATCGCGCTGTCGGCAGCCTGGGCAATCACGGTGCTGCTGGCGCTCACTTCCACCGTATTCGCGCCGGCGCTGGCGAAGCTGGCGCCGATGGCGATGATGGCGGCGGCGACAAAGGTGATTTCCATGTTTTTCAGTGCGTGCATGATGTGACTCCTGGTTGGTTTGTGTAGTTGACTGCTGCTGGTATGGTGGTACTTTAGCCAACGGCCGCAAACAACGCCACCGGCTTGCGACCAGCGGCGAGAAACAGGGAGCGAACGGTGAAAAACAGGGACTGAAACGCAAAGAATAGTTACAAGGCCTCATGCACCAGGCGGCCCAGGCGGCCAATCGCCTGCTCGATGCGCGGCGTCCACGCATTGCCGCAATTGAGGCGCAGATAATTGCTGAACTTGCCCGACGCCGAGAACAGCTGGCCCGGCATATACGCCACGCCGTCGGCGATGGCCTGGCCATGCAGGGCCAGCGCATCGACTTGCGGCGGCATCTGCACCCACAGCACGAAACCGCCCTGCGGCTCGGACAGCATGCAGTCCGCCGGAAAGCTGGCCGCCACGGCGTCGGACATGCGGGCGATGCGCTGCACCAGAGTACGCCGCATCTTGCGCAACTGCTGGTCGTAGCTGCTGCCTTCCAAAAAATCGGCCAGCACAGCCTGGAAGAAATGGCTGGTGGCGCCGCTCGACACGGTTTTCAGCAAGGCCACTTCCTGCGCGAAGCGCCCGGCCAGCACGTAGCCGACGCGAGACGCGGGCGTAATCGCCTTGGAAAAAGAGGAGCACAGCAGCACATTGCCGCTCGTGTCGTAAGCCTTCACGGGCCACGGACGCTGCGGCGCAAAGCACAGGTCGCCATATACATCATCTTCCACCAGCGGAATATTGAATTCCGACAGCAGTCCCGCCAGCCGCTTCTTGTTGGCTTCCGGCATGACGCAGCCGAGCGGATTGTTGGCGTTCGGCACGAACAGACACGCTTGCACGAGGCCGGCGCGCAAGGCCAGCTCCAGCGCATCGAGCGACGGCCCCGTCTTCGGGTCGGTGGGAATTTCCAGCGCCTTCATGCCCAGACTTTCTATCATCTGCAGCAGCACGAAATACGTGGCCGACTCGATGGCGATGGTGTCGCCCGGCTTGGCCACGGCGCGCAGGCACAGGCTGATCGCTTCCGTGCAGGAATTCGTCACGACGATCTCGTGCAGGTCCAGCTTGCCCCAGTCCAGCGCGCGGCGCGTCACCTGGCGCAAGAAATTGCCTTCGCTGACGTCGTAGCAGCTGACCTTGCTCAACAAGGCGGGCTCGCGCCGCGCCACCGCGCTGATGGTGCGCTGCATGCGCTTGACGGGCAGTATCTCATCGGGCGGCCAGGCCGTGCCCAGCTGCACGATATTCGCCGTTTCATTGTCCTTCAGCACGCGCATGAGCAGATTATTGATGCCGACAAAGGCCGGCTCCTTCAAGTGCTGGGCGTCGGCACTGCAGGGACGGCGCGGCGCCCGGTGGCGCACGAAATAGCCGGACTGGGGCCGCGCATCGACCTGCCCGCGGTCTTCCATCAGGCGCAAGGCTTGCATCACCGTACTGACAGAAATGCGCTTTTGCTGCGCCAGGTGGCGGATCGATGGCAGGCGGTCGCCGGGCGCGAACACGCGCGAGTCGATCAAGGCGCCCAGCTCGTTGGCCAGGTGCTCGTACAGATTCAAATGCGCGCTCATGTTCATCCCTTCAGTATGCGGCTGCCGCGCGCGGCCCGCACAGATACAGTTGCCCGATTTTTTGACAAGCACAGTGTACGGCAAGGGGCACTGTATGCATCACAATTTCGTTTTCCTGCATCTGTCATGGTTTGCAGCAAGGGCCTAAGCTGTTCCTGTCAGCACAACAGGAGCGATGCCATGCATACCGACCACGAATTACGCAGCGAACGGCCCTTGCGCCTGGAAAAAGCGCACGCCAGGGTCATCGAATGCCTGTCCGGCATGGCCTGGATCACGGCCTACGCCCAGTTCGAGGATTGCGTGCTGCGCAGCGGCGAACGCTACACGATACCGAATGACGGCCTGGTGCTGGTCGAAGCCGTGGGTAGCGGACGCATCCGCGTGCATGGGACCGCCGCACCCCGCCCCACCCTGCTGCGCTGGCTGCATCGGCACCGCCCTCAAACATTAATCACAAGGAATACATGATTCAAGCACCACCACTGCGCGTCCTCGTCACGGGCGCCGCCGGCATCATCGGCACCGCTTTCTGGAAGCGCCGGCACGGGGAATTCTCCCTGCGCCTGGCCGACCTGCAGACAGGCAAGCTGGCCGAAGCGCCCTGCCCGTCCATGCAGCTCGACGTGAGCGACTACGCCGCCTGCCTGGCCGCCTGCGCCGGCATCGACGTGGTGCTGCACCTGGCCGGCGTGCCGCACGCCAGCGCCGATTTCGATGCGCAATTGCTGCAGCCGAACATCATCGGCACGCACAACATCTTCCGCGCGGCACAGGCACAGGGAGTGAAAAGAGTGGTGTTTGCCAGCAGCGCGCAAGCCATCGAGGGCTATCCGCTCGATATGCAAGTGCATGAGCACATGCCGGCCCGGCCGGCCAACATGTATGGCGCCAGCAAGGCCTTTGGCGAAGGCGTGGCCTCCGCGTTCGCGCACCAGCATGGCATGACGGCGATCGCCGTGCGCATCGCCAACGTGGCCCACTTTGCGCCAGGTCAACAGCACAGCGCGCGCGACATCGCCGCCTTCATCAGCGAACGCGACGTGGTGCAGCTACTGGCCCGCTGCGTGGCGGCGGACGTGGCGCCCGGCTACCACGTCGTGCATGGCGTGTCGGACAACCGCTACAAACGGCTGTCGATCGCGGCGACGCGCCAACTGGTCGGCTACGCGCCGCAGGATGACGGTTTTAGCTTGCTGGGCTTGTAATTCAGCCCTTGCCGGCTGGTTTTCCTGCTTTCCTGTCCAGCTCGCGCAGCCAGGCCAGTTTATCGGCAATTTTACTTTCCAGGCCACGCGGCACGGGCTGGTACCAGCCTGGTTCGGCCATGCCGTCCGGGAAGTAGGTTTCGCCGGCCGCGTAAGCGTCCGGCTCATCGTGCGCGTAGCGATAGGCGTGACCGTAGCCGAGTTCCTTCATCAGTTTCGTCGGCGCATTGCGCAAGTGCACGGGTACTTCCTTCGATTTATCCTTCTTCACAAACGCCATGGCCGTGTTAAACGCGTTGTAGCCGGCATTGCTTTTCGCGGCAATCGCCAGGTAGATCACGGCCTGGCCCAGCGCCAGTTCGCCTTCGGGCGAACCCAGGCGTTCATAGGTTGCCGCTGCGTCGTTGGCCATGGTCAGCGCGCGCGGGTCGGCCAGGCCGATGTCTTCCCAGGCCATGCGCACGATGCGCCGCGACAAGTAGCGCGGGTCGGCGCCGCCATCGATCATGCGGCAAAACCAGTACAGGGCCGCATCCGGGTTCGAGCCGCGCACGGATTTATGCAACGCGGAAATCTGGTCATAGAAATTGTCGCCACCCTTGTCGAAGCGCCGCGAGTTCAGGGTCAGCGCATTGTCGACGAAGGCCGCATCAATCTTCGTCGTCCCCGTCGAGCTGGCGGCCGTCTCGGCCTGTTCCAGTAAATTCAGGAAACGCCGCGCATCGCCGTCCGCGTAGCCGATCAGGGTGTCGGCGGCCGCCTCGTCAAAGGTCAAGTGCGTCAGCGCCGTGGACTGCGCCTTGGCCAGCAGCAGCTTCATCTCGTCTTCGTTGAGCGATTTCAATACATACACTTGCGCGCGCGACAACAGCGCCGAATTGACCTCGAAGCTGGGGTTTTCCGTCGTCGCGCCAACGAACGTCACGAGGCCCGATTCGACGAAGGGCAACAAGGCATCCTGTTGCGACTTGTTGAACCTGTGGATCTCGTCGACGAACAATAAAGTATGCTTGCCAAACTGGTCCAGGCTGTGGCGCGCCTGGTCCATGGCCGCGCGAATATCTTTCACGCCCGCAAACACGGCCGACAAGGCGATGAATTCGCTGTCGAACGCGTTCGCCATCAGGCGCGCCAGCGTCGTCTTGCCCACGCCGGGCGGCCCCCATAAAATCATCGAATGGGCCTTGCCCGCCTCGAAAGCGAGACGCAGCGGCTTGCCCACGCCCAACAAATGCGTCTGGCCGATGACTTCGTTGAGAGTGCTCGGCCGCAAGGCTTCGGCCAGCGGCTGGCGCGGTGCGGTGGAAAAGAGATCCGCCATAATATTTACCGGGTAAGAATGCAAAGGCCCCGCATCGCTGCGAGGCCGGTCAACAACAGGAGTTCAATAATCAATTATTGATGACATCCGCGCCCTTGGGCATGACAAATTTAAAGTGATTGGCAGACAAAGCCGGATTTTTCTGGAAATTCTTGAACGCCAGCACCGACGTCTGCCCGAACGAATCGCGCAATTCCATCGCTTCCGGCACGCCATTGCGCAGGCCGATGGTGATTTCGTCGAAGGTCGTGTCCTTGGCTTTCGGCGTGGCTTTCAGCCATTCCAGGCCATCGCGCGTGCCCGCTTCGGCCAGGGTGAAATTCTTTTCCAGATCGTTGCTGCCGAACAAGATGGCGGCCGGCGAGGAACCGAGCGCGTCGCCCAGTTTCTTGACCGTCACCTGGCTCAAATCCTTGTCGTAGATATACAGCTTGTCACCGTCCGCTTGCAGCAATTGCTCGTACGGTTTCAGATAAGTCCAGATGAACTTGCCTGGACGGGCGAATTCAAACGTGCCGCTGGCGGGGGTCGATACTTTCGCCTTGCCGCTGGCGTCCGCCTTCTTGACTTGCCGCTGCACGAACTCGCCCTTGGCCGACTTGGTGCCGGCGGCAAAGCTCTTGAACTGCTCCAGCGCGCTGGCCGAGGCGCTGGCCGCGAACAGCAGGCTGCAGGCGACGCTGGCCGCGCCGATGATCATTTTTGTTGCGAAAGTCGTATTCTTCATTCTGTTTACCCTTGTTCACTACTCGCCGCCGGCACCAGGATTTCCCGGTTGCCATTGGATTGCATGGTTGATACCACCCCGCTCTGCTCCATCTGCTCGAGCAGACGGGCGGCGCGGTTGTAGCCGATGCGCAAATGACGCTGCACCAGCGAAATCGAGGCGCGGCGGTTTTTCAGCACCACCGCCACCGCCTGGTCGTACAGGGCATCGGCCTCGCCGCCACCCTCGCCCGGCGCGCCGCCTTCGGCGCCATCGCCTTCCAGGGTGCCGCCTTCGAGGATGCCATCGATGTAATTCGGTTCGCCCTGCAGCTTCAGATAGCTGACAACGCGGTGGACTTCTTCATCGGACACAAACGCGCCGTGCACGCGCATCGGCAAGCCGGTGCCGGGCGGCATGTACAGCATGTCGCCCATGCCCAGCAAGGCTTCCGCACCCATCTGGTCCAGGATCGTGCGCGAGTCGATCTTCGACGAGACCTGGAAGGCGATACGCGTGGGGATGTTCGCCTTGATCAAGCCCGTGATCACGTCTACAGATGGGCGCTGCGTGGCCAGAATCAAGTGCAAACCGGCAGCGCGCGCCTTTTGCGCGATACGCGCGATCAATTCCTCGACTTTTTTGCCCACCACCATCATCAAGTCGGCCAGCTCGTCGATGATGATGACGATGGTCGGCAGTTTATCCAGCGGCTCGGGCGAATCGGGCGTCAGGCTGAACGGATTCGGAATATGTTCTTCGCGCTTTTTCGCGTCGGCGATCTTCGCGTTGTAGCCGGCCAGGTTACGCACGCCCATCTTGCTCATCAGCTTGTAGCGGCGTTCCATCTCGTTCACGGCCCAGTTCAGCGCGTGGCCCGCCTGGCGCATGTCGGTCACGACGGGCGCCAGCAAGTGCGGAATGCCTTCGTAGACGGACATTTCCAGCATCTTCGGATCGATCAGAATCAGGCGCACGTCGAGCGGGTCGGATTTGTACAGCAGCGACAAAATCGTCGCATTGATGCCCACGGATTTACCGGAACCGGTGGTACCGGCCACCAGCAAGTGCGGCATCTTGGCCAGATCGGCCACGACGGGCTTGCCGGCGATATCCTTGCCCAGCGCAATCGTCAGGCTGGACACGCCATCGTTGTAGACCTTGGAACCGAGGATTTCCGTCAGGCGCACGATCTGGCGCTTGCTGTTCGGCAATTCCAGTGCCATGTAGTTCTTGCCGGGAATGGTTTCCACCACACGAATCGACGTCAACGACAGCGAACGGGCCAGGTCGCGCGCCAGGCCCACGATCTGGCTGCCTTTGACGCCCGTGGCCGGCTCGATTTCATAGCGCGTCACCACAGGGCCGGGGTAAGCGACCACTACCTTGGCATCCACGCCAAAGTCCGACAATTTCTTTTCGATCAGGCGGCTCGTAAATTCCAAGGTTTCCACGGAAACCGTTTCCACCACGGGTGGCGCCTCGTCGAGCAGCGACAGCGGCGGCAATTTGCCGTCGCCGGGGGTTTCAAACAGATGCGCCTGGCGCTCCTTTTCCACGCGCTCCGATTTCACCACGGTCACCACCTGCGGCTCGATCTTCACGGGCGGCGCGGCCACATGCTTTTCCACGTGCTTGGCCCGTTCGATGACCACCACTTCGTCGCGGCGCACGGCGGCCACTTCGCCCTGGCGGCGGTCTTCGCGGTCCTGGTAGCGCAGCACGAACCAGTTGAAAACGTCTTCGATGGCGCCGCCGATGCGCTCGGCCACTTGCAACCAGGAGACGTGGAAGAACAGGCTGAAACCCAGGCCGAACAGCAGCAGCAACAGCAAGGTGGCGCCGGTGAAGCCGAAGGCCACGTGGGCCGAGTGGCCCACCAGCTGGCCCAGCACGCCGCCCGGCTCGCGCGGCAGCTGCACGTGCAGGCTTTTCGCCATGCGCAGGTATTCCAGGCCCATGCTGCCGATCAGCATGATGGAGAAGCCGACGATGCGGATCAGCATCTCGACATGGTGCTCGCGCTCCACCTCTTCCTCTTCCAGCAGGAAGCGCTTGCTCAGGCGGCGATAGCCATTCCATACCGTGCGCAGCAGCCAGACGCACCACCACCAGGCGGAAAAGCCGAAGATATACAGCAACAAATCGGAGAAGGTCGCACCCAGCTTGCCGCCCAGGTTGGCCACCTTGTCGACGGAGGTCGCATGCGACCAGCCCGGATCGAGCTTGTTGAAGCTGGCCAGTATCAGCACGAAATACAGGGCAAACGCGGCCAGCGCGAACCAGCGCGCCTCGGACAGCAGCCGCACCAGCCGGTTCGGCAGAGGCCGGCGTTCGACCGGTTTTCGGGTGTAGCTATTTTGATTGGCCTGGGCTGGTTTAGTCATTCTGGGAAGCGCTGCAAGGTGGTAAATGTTTCTGAAAGGGAATTTCCCATAATAAGGAAGTATTCTAAGCCATATATGCCCCGGACGGCCCCACGATTCGTCGCCACAGGCGGCTTGGTCTATAATCTTGGATTGCTTGCGCAAGCGCAATACGTCCTTGTTCTTCGCGCGTATGCCCCCAATTCGGACAGACCCCACTCATAGAGAAGCCTCCCATGACCACTACCAAACACGCCCGCGTTTTGATCCTCGGCTCCGGCCCAGCCGGCTACAGCGCCGCCGTCTACGCCGCCCGCGCCAACCTGAACCCGATGCTGGTCACCGGCGTGGAACAAGGCGGCCAGTTGATGACCACCACGGACGTGGAAAACTGGCCCGGCGACCCGATGGGCGTGCAAGGTCCGGACCTGATGCAGCGCTTGTTGCAGCACGCCGAGCGTTTCAATACGGAAATCGTGTTTGACCATATCCACACCACCTTCCTCAACGAAAAGCCGATCCGCCTGAAGGGCGACAGCCACGAATACACCTGCGACACGCTGATCATCGCCACGGGCGCATCCGCGCAATATCTGGGCCTACCATCCGAAGCGCACTTCATGGGCAAGGGCGTGTCCGCCTGCGCCACCTGCGATGGCTTCTTCTACCGCAACCAGGAAGTGGCCGTCGTTGGCGGCGGCAACACGGCCGTCGAGGAAGCGCTGTACCTGTCGAACATCGCCAATAAAGTCACACTGATCCACCGCCGCGACAAGTTCCGCGCCGAAGCGATTTTGATCGACCGCCTGAACGCCAAGGTGGCCGAAGGCAAGATCGTGTTGAAATATAACCACACCCTGGATGAAGTGACGGGCAACGACAGCGGCGTGACTGGCTTGAACATCAAGTCGACCATCGACGGCAAGGTCGAAGCGCTCTCCGTGCACGGCGTGTTCATCGCCATTGGCCACAAGCCGAACACGGGCATCTTCGAAGGCCAGCTGGACATGCACAACGGCTACATCAAGACCAAGACGGGCCTGGAAGGCATGGCCACCGCCACCAGCGCGCCGGGCGTGTTCGCCGCCGGCGACGTGCAAGACCATATCTACCGCCAGGCCATCACCAGCGCCGGCACGGGTTGCATGGCAGCACTGGATGCCCAGCGCTACCTGGAAGGCCAGGAGTAAGCGTCGCATGGCGTCGATGAAAGACTTTGCCGACCTGAAAGCGGTCAGCAAGCAGCTCAAGGAGCAGGCCGATGCGCGCGCGCAAGCCGCGGCTGAGCGCGCCCAGCAGGTCAAGGTGCAAGCCGTGGAAAGCAATCTGTTCAAGGCCAGCATCGGCGGCGTCAAGCGTCTGCCCGAGTCGGACCGCTACGTGCCCAGCGTGCCCAAGGCGGGCGCCATGGCGGCCCAGCAGCCGGCACGCAAGCTCACGCCAGAAGAGGACGCTGCGGCCGTGCTGCGCGAGTCGCTGTCGGACTTGTTCGAGGTCGACCATTATCTGGAAAACGATCCGGCCCTGAACTACGCCCGCCCCGGCGTGGGACCGGACGTGGTCAAGAAGATGCGCAAGGGCCACTGGCCCATCCAGGATGAGCTGGACTTGCACGGCTTGCGCCGCGACGAGGCGCGCGACGGCATCGGCGCCTTCTTGAACCAGGCGACGCGGCGCAAGCTGCGCTGTGTGCGCGTGATCCATGGCAAGGGTTTTGGCTCGAAAGGCCAGGAACCGGTCTTGAAATCGATGGTGCACAGCTGGCTCGTGCAAAAGGATGAAGTCATCGCCTTTTGCCAGGCGCGCCGTTCCGAAGGGGGCGATGGGGCGCTGGTGGTCTTGCTTTCTTCCGCGCTGCAACCCATCCGCTGAGCTTGCCAGCAAGAAATCACAATTCAGTCACAAGTTACACCCTGCACACGGCCCCGTTTGTCACCATTCGGGGCCGTGTCATGTTAACCTGTGACAATTATTTCCTGCTCAAGCGCTCCACCCATGATGCCACCCCAACTACCGCCTGGCTCGCTGATCAAGATCATCGAGGTCATCGCCATCCTGGTGGGTGCGTTTTCCGGTTTCATCGAAGCGCGCCGCAAGCGCATGGACCTGGTCGGCGTGTTTGTCGTGGCCTTCATCACGGCGTTCGGCGGCGGCACCCTGCGCGACATCCTGCTCGACAAGCGGCCCCTGTTCTGGGTCTCGCACCAGGAATACGCGATTCTGATTTTTGTGCTGGCCCTGACGGCCGCGCCCCTGATCCAGCATTTGCGCCAGATCGTCTCGGAACGCCTGATCGTCATCGCCGACGCCATCGGCCTGGGCATGTTCGCCATCGCGGGCGTGGCCGAAGCGATGCGCGCCGGCATGCCGATCTTTATCGCCTCGATGATGGGGGTGATTACGGGGATTTTTGGTGGCGTGATGCGCGACATCGTCTGCAACGAAGTGCCGATGGTGTTTCGCGACGGCAAACCGTACGCCATCTGCGCCTTTTTCGGCTGCTGGGCTTATTTATTGCAAATGCACTTCGGCGCCCAGCACGACTTCGCGCTGTGGACCAGCGCCAGCGGTATCACGATACTGCGCCTGATATGCTGGAAATTCGACATGCGCTTGGGGCGCTGAAGGTCAGCGGCCCAAGCTGAAACACTTACACCGCGTCCGGCCCCGTTTCACCCGTGCGGATGCGGATGACCTGCTCCACGTCGCGCACGAAGATCTTGCCATCGCCGATCTTGCCCGTACGGGCCGCCTTGATGATGGCGTCGACCACCAGTTCGGACACGCTGTCGTCCACCACCACTTCCACTTTGACTTTCGGCAAGAAGTCGACCACGTACTCGGCGCCACGGTACAGCTCGGTATGGCCCTTCTGGCGGCCAAATCCCTTCACTTCCGTCACGGTCAAGCCCGTCACGTTCACATCGGCCAGGGCCTCGCGTACTTCGTCGAGCTTGAATGGTTTGATGATGGCGGTAATCTGTTTCATGGCTTTCTCCTTATTGGTAATCGTCAGTTCTTCATTAGCTGGCTTAACGGGACCCCGCAAAACCGTAGCGAGCAAGTTCAATACCGGGTTGAGTAGCGGAGCCGTACTTTAGTACGGTGAGCAACGGATGCCCGGTAGTGAGCTGCGCAGTAGGTTTGGCGGGGTTCCCCACGTTATTCGTAGAATTTCGAGGTAATCGGGTAGCGCCAGTCGCGGCCGAAGCCACGGTGCGTGACGCGGATGCCCACCGGCGACTGGCGCCGCTTGTATTCATTGATCTTGATCAGGCGTGTGACCCGGGCCACATCGGCCGGCGGGTAGCCAGCCTCGATAATCTCGGCGATCGGCCGGTTTTCTTCCATGTACAGCTGCATGATGCCGTCGAGTACGTCATACGGCGGCAAGGAATCCTGGTCCAGCTGGTCGGCGCGCAACTCGGCCGATGGTCCGCGCGTCAGGATGCGCTCGGGAATCACGCTTGAGATACTGTTGCGCCAGGCGCACAAACGGTACACCAGCGTCTTGGCGATATCCTTGATGACGGCAAAGCCGCCCGCCATGTCGCCGTACAGGGTGCAATAGCCGACCGCCATCTCGCTCTTGTTACCCGTCGTCAGCACGATACTGCCATGCTTGTTCGACAGGGCCATCAGCAAGGTGCCGCGGATGCGCGCCTGGATGTTCTCTTCCGTCGCGTCTTCCGCCAGCCCCGCAAATTCGGTAGCCAAAGTGGCGCGGAAGGCGTCGAAGGTTTGCTTGATCGGAATTTCATCGTAGCGCACATTGAGGCGTTTTACCATGTCGCGCGAATCGATCCACGAGATATCGGCCGTAAATTGCGATGGCATCATGACGGCGCGCACCTTGTCGGCGCCCAGCGCATCGACGGCGATGGCCAGAGTCAGAGCGGAATCGACGCCGCCCGACATGCCGATCAGCACGCCAGGGAAGCCATTCTTGCCGATGTAGTCGCGCACGCCCAGCACCAGCGCCTGGTACACCTGCGCCTCCGTCGTCAACGGCGCGGCCAGGGCCTGCGGCACGGGCGTGGCGCCGTCGAATTCGACCAGCTGCAAGTCTTCCTCGAAATGGCGCAACTGGGCGCAAATGGTGCCGGCCGCGTCCATGACAAACGAGTCGCCGTCAAAAATCAGCTCATCCTGGCCACCGACCAGGTTGGCGTACACGAGTGCCATGCCTTGTGCGCTGACGTTCTTGCGCATGGTTTCATAGCGCAGATGCTGCTTGTTCATGTGGTACGGCGAGCCGTTCGGCACCAGCAACACTTGCGCGCCGGCGGCGCGGGTGCGCATGGGCGCGTGCTCGAACCACGTGTCTTCGCAGATATTGATGCCGAAACGCACGCCCTTCACGCCAAACACGAAAGCCTGGTCCGCCGAGGTGAAATAACGCTTTTCATCGAAAACGGTGGTATTCGGCAAATCGTGCTTGCGGTAGGTGCCCAGTACTTCACCGTTCAGCAGCACGGAGGCGGCGTTGTGGCGCACGCCCTTCTCGTCCTGCAGGGGCAAGCCCACCACCACATGCAAATCCTTGAACTGGGCCAGGTCCGCGGCCAGCCCCGCAAACGCTTCCTGCGTTTTTGCGTAGAATGCATTGCGCAGTAATAAGTCCTCGGGTGGATAGCCGACCAGCGACAGTTCCGGCGTGAGCACGATATCGGCACCCGCGTCAAATGCGCGGCGGGAAAGGTCGAAGATCTTGGCACGGTTGCCGGCCAGATCGCCGACCGTACTATTCATTTGAGCAATTGCGACTTTGACTGTCATGATGATGATGGATATTTTCGTTCTATTAAACAAGACAGGGGCGCGCAGGCCGACGGCGGCGCCCCGAGAGTGATGAATGCACACTACAACAATGAATTATCGCACGGCTATCGTCACTACCCTGGCTGAAATTGGCGAAGCGGCCTGGTCTGAACTGCTGGCCAGCCAGGCGGACGCCACTCCCTTCCTTTCCTACGCCTTCCTGCACGCGCTGCACGAGTCCGGCTGCGCCAGCGCGGACACGGGCTGGCAGCCGAATTACCTGGTGCTGTGGCAAGGCGATGTGCTGGCCGCCGCCCTGCCCCTGTACCTGAAGCTGCACTCGTATGGCGAATACGTGTTCGACTGGGCCTGGGCCGAGGCGTATCAGCAACATGGCCTGGAATATTACCCGAAGCTGTTGTCCGCGATCCCGTTTACGCCCGTGAGCGGCACGCGCTTGCTGGCCCGCGATGGCCAGGCGCGCGCGGCCCTGCTGGCCTTCCTGCAGACGCAGCAGCAAGCGGCCGAAGTGTCGTCCTGCCACATCCTGTTCCCGCCGGAAAGCGAAGCGCGCCAGTTGGAAGAAGCCGGCTACCTGATGCGTAGTGGCGTGCAATTTCACTGGCTCAATCCCGGCTACACGGATTTCGAACAATTCCTCGCCACACTGGAACACAAGAAACGCAAGAATATCCGCGCCGAGCGGCGCAAGGTACAGGAAGCGGGCGTGACCCTGCGCCAAGTATGCGGCGTCGATGCTGTTGATGCCGACTGGAAACTCTTCCACCGCTGCTACAGCAATACCTATGCGGAACACCGCTCGTCGCCGTACTTAAGCCTGGAGTTCTTCCAGCGCATCGGTGCCAGCATGCCGCAGAACATTTTATTGGTGATCGCCGAGCGCGAAGGCCGGGCCATTGCCGCCTCGCTGGTGATCTATACAAAGGACACCCTGTATGGCCGCTACTGGGGCGCGCTCGAGCATGTGCCCTGCTTGCATTTCGAGACGGCCTACTACCAGCCGCTGGAGTTTTGCATCGCCAATGGCATCGCCACCTTCGAAGGGGGCGCCCAGGGCGAGCACAAGATGGCGCGGGGCTTCCTGCCGCAAAAGACCTGGTCCGCCCACTGGCTGGCGCACCAGGCCTTTGCCGACGCCGTGCAGCGCTTCCTCGAGCGCGAACGGGGCGGCATCGATGCCTACCTCGATGAATTGAACGAACACAGCCCGTTTCGCGGCTAGAAAAATAAAAACGCTCCCGGCCATGGCTGGCGGGGAGCGTTTTGAACGGTGGGCGGCAGTGAAGCGCCCCGTTATTTATGCTTTTTCAGCATCTTTCTTGAACGCGGCGACGCCGTTCAGGATTTCTTCCTTGGCCACGTCAGGGCCATACCAGCCGTCGATCTTGACCCATTTGCCTTTTTCCAGATCTTTGTAGTGCTCGAAGAAATGCTGGATCTGGCGCAAACGCAGTTCGTTCAAATCTTCCGGCTTTTGCCAGTGGCTGTAGATCGACAGGACCTTGTCGACTGGCACGGCCAGCACTTTCGCGTCTTCGCCCGACTCGTCGGTCATTTTCAGCACGCCGATAGGACGGCAGCGCACGACCACGCCCGGGATCAGCGGGAACGGGGTGATGACCAGCACGTCAACCGGGTCGCCATCCGGCGACAGGGTGTTCGGCACGTAGCCGTAGTTGCACGGGTAATGCATGGCGGTACCCATGAAGCGATCGACGAAGATCGCGCCGCTTTCCTTGTCGACTTCGTACTTGATCGGATCGGCATTCATCGGGATTTCGATGACGACGTTGAAATCGTTCGGCAGGTCGCGGCCGGAAGAGACGTTATTCAAACTCATGGGGTTCCTCATTAGCGGATTGTGTTTTAACCGCGTAATTATAGCGAAGTACAGGCGGCTTGTGCGATGCAGCAGCGGCCTGCCGGCGTTTTGCGCATCCAGCCAACAACAGTGACATGCACGGCCCGCCAGCGTGCGCAGCCTGCCTCAGAGAAAATAAACAGACCATCGACAATAATAAGTATAAACACTTAAGTAATACTACCACCACCCTGAGTTAATGCCGTTTGATTATCTGTCTATTTTCATTTCAATATCACCACTCCACCAGCATGGTTATGCTGATCGACATTGCATTTTTTGCAGCCACTTATAACAACAGCTTTATTATCTTTCATCCCACGACACATCGGCATTATTACGCGAGCGTTTCAACACGCCCTATTCACCACCGTTCAGGCGGCCTGCCAGCCCCACACTTCCCTCATCCAGCATAATATTTGCTTTTATTTTAAGCATTCATTTAATTCAAATGGCGGCCCTGCCAAAAAAACGGCACGACCGAAAGAAAATCATCAATTCTGATAAACTATCACATTCTGGTGATTCCAAACTTTGTATATTCTGCAATCGACGCCTTCCCTGAATTCAATATGGCGCCTCAGCGCGCCACCGATAAATCCTTGCAAAAAGGAATATGATGATTCCCTCTTTCCGACCCGGTCCTTTATTAAAGGTCACCGGCGTTATTTTCATTCTGTTCGGCCTCGCCCTGCTGGGCGGCGGCATCTGGCTGGCCACGCTCGGCGGCTCCTGGTACTACTTGCTGGCCGGCATAGGCATGCTCGTTGCCGGCGTGCTCGTCTTCAAAGGCAAGCGCAGCGCGCAACCATTCATGGCGCTGCTGCTGCTCGCCACCCTCATCTGGTCCGTGATTGAAGTGAAATTCGACTGGTGGCAATTGCTGCCGCGCCTCGATATCTGGTTTGCCGCCGCTGTCTGGCTGCTGCTGCCCTTCGTCAGCCGCCGCCTGGCGCCAGCCGCCGCCGAGAAACAGCCGCAAGCGGGCAAGACGGCGCTCTCCGCCGCCGTCGCGCTGACCGTCATCGCCGGCGTCATCGCCCTGTTCCAGGACTACCATGACCTGCATGGCGACGTGCCGGCCGAAAACATGGCCGCCACCGCCACGGGCGACCTGGCGCCCGGCGTCGAACACAACGACTGGTCCGCGTATGGCCGCTCCGGCTATGGCGACCGCTACGCCCCGGCAGCGCAGATCACGCCCGCGAATATTTCCGGCCTGAAAGAAGCCTGGACCTACCACACGGGCGACTTCAAGGGCTTGAGCGACCCGGGCGAGATCGCCAATGAAGTCACGCCGCTGAAGGTCAATGACATGCTGTACCTGTGCACGCCGCACAATATCGTCATCGCGCTGAACCCGGACACGGGCAAGGAAATCTGGCGCCACGATCCGAAGATCAACCGCGATGCGGCCAGCTACCAGCACATGATCTGCCGCGGCGTCGCCTACTGGGACGTGAACGCGGGGCGCGCCAAGAACAATCCGGCGCCACAGGCTGCCAGCATGGAATGCCCGCGCCGCATCCTGGCGCCGACCATGGACGGCACCATGATCGCCGTGAATGCCGATACGGGCGAGTCGTGCAAGAGCTTTGGCAACAACGGCGTCGTCAACCTGTATAAAAACATGGCCATGATCAAGCGCGGTTTCCTGATGCCCACGTCCCCACCGGCCGTGGCGCAAAACGTGGCCGTGATCGCCGCCAGCGTGACGGACAACCATTCGACGGAAGAGCCATCGGGCGTGATCCGCGGTTACGATCCCGTCACCGGCAAGCTGCTGTGGAACTGGGACCCGGCCACGCCGGAAGATACCAAGCCCTTCCCTGAAGGCAAGAACTACACCAACAACTCGCCCAATTCCTGGGGCGTGGCCAGCATCGATGAAAAGCTGGGTATGGTCTACATTCCGATGGGCAATGAAACCCCCGACACCTGGGGCGGCAACCGCAACAAGAATGGCGAGAAATTCAACAGCGCCATCGTCGCGCTGGACCTGGCGACCGGTAAAGTACGCTGGGCCTACCAGACCGTGCACCACGATATCTGGGACATGGATATCGGCGGCCAGCCTTCGCTGGTCGACATCGACACGCCGAAAGGCAAAGTCCCGTCCGTGGTGGCCACGACGAAACGGGGCGACATCTATGTGATCGACCGCCGCGATGGCAGCCTGGTCGTGCCGGCGCCGGAAAAACCTGTGCCGACGAGCAATCCTGCCGCTGGCGACACCTTGTCGCCCACGCAGCCGTTCTCGGCCCTCACCTTCTTGCCTGAGCGCAATATCAGCGAAGCGGACATGTGGGGTACCACGCCGTTCGACCAGCTCGCCTGCCGCATCATCTTCAAGGAACGCCGCTATGAAGGCCCGTTCACGCCGCAAACGGCTGGCAAGGGCGCCGTCATCTCGCCGGGCCCATTGGGCATCTTCGAATGGGGCGGCGCGGCCATCGATCCCGTGCGCCAGTTGTTGATCGTCAATCCTGACTACATGGGCTTCCTGGAAAAACTCGTGCCACGCGCCGAAACGACGGCCAAGGGCGGCACGGGCGGCGAAATGGGCTTGCAGCCACAGACGGGCGTACCGTTCGCCGTGGAAATCAAGGCCTTCCTTTCGCCGCTGGGCTTCCCATGCCAGGCACCGCCGTGGGGCTATGTGGCCGCCGTCGACCTGCGCACCATGAAAAAAGTGTGGATGCACAAGAACGGCACCACGCGCGACAGCGGTCCCGTGCCGATTCCCTTGCCACTGGGCGTGCCCAGCCTGGGCGGCATGGTCACCACCGGTGGCGGCGTGACCTTCCTCAGCAGCACGCTCGACTACTACATCCGCGGCTACGACGTCAGCAACGGTAAAGTGATCTGGAAAGCCCGCCTGCCAGCCGGCGGCCAGGCTACGCCGATGAGCTATGTGTCGAACAAGTCGGGACGCCAGTTCGTCGTCGTCATGGCCGGCGGCCACGGTTCGCTGGGCACGAAGATGAGCGATACCCTGATCGCGTATGCCTTGCCGGAAGGCACGGCCATCCCGAAGAAGTAAAGTAACAGCGCACTCTTCCATGGAGTGCGCCCATAAAAAAAGCCGTTCAGTCTGCACTGAACGGCTTTTTTACGTCTGGAGAAACAGGTTACAGGATGGTAGCCAGCGCGCACTGGCGGTAATGCGCGGCGGCCTGTTCCGTCTGTTGCAAGGCATCGTGCATCTGCGCCAGCTTCAGGTGGGCGTCGCGCACCATTTGCGGCTCGTTCGCATCCGACAAAGCCTGCTCCAGGTGGCGCTGGGCCTTGCCCCACAGTTTTTGCTTGAGACACAGGGTGCCCAGGGTCAGCGCCAGTTCCGCATCCAGCGGACGCTGTTTCATCCATTGCTCGCAATGCTCGATCTGCAGCAGCAGGGCCGGCGTGCCGGCCGGCGCCGCCGCTTCGCGGTAGGCGCGCACGACGCGCTCGTCCCAGTCGGCGGCCAGCGACTCTTCGCACACGAGGCGCGCCTCATCGTGCAGGCTGCGCGCATTCAGGGCCGTGGCGGCGCGGCAGGCGATATACGGCTTGACCCGGTCGGTGCTGGGCACGGTGGACCAGACGCGCATCAGCGAT
Organism: Janthinobacterium sp. SUN073; assembly: GCF_030397665.1. Lineage (GTDB taxonomy): Bacteria > Pseudomonadota > Gammaproteobacteria > Burkholderiales > Burkholderiaceae_D > Janthinobacterium. The sequence continues at coordinate 57,115 of NZ_JAPUBT010000008.1, forward strand.
TCGGCGTCATGCGAAGGATCGGACAGCAAATGGTCGTAGGCCAGCTCGCGCAGGCGCGAGGACAGGGCCGGATGCAGGGCGCGGTGCTTGTCGAGCGAACGCACGAGGCGCAGCACTTCCGGCCAGTTCTTCGCCTGCTGCTCGGCCTTCAGCGACCATTGCAGCGCGTGGATATGCCGCGTGCCACTGGCATTGAGTTCGCGCACGGCCGCCAGGGCCGCTTCCGGCTGGTGGTCATCGACCAGCAATTCCGTCACCGTCATCAAACGGGCCGTTTTCAGGCTGGCATCGCCTTCGACACGGGCCAGCCAGCTGTCGCGGCGCTCGGACTGCCGCATGCGGTGCGCGGCGCGCGCACCGATCAGCGCGGCCAGGCCGGCATTTTCTTCCAGCTCGGCGGCGCGCAGGGCGGCCTTCTCGGCATGGCCGAAACGGCCTTCGAACAGGGCTTTCAAGGCTTCGCGCAAGCCCTTGTTGCCATCGCGCTCACGCTTGCGCTGGCGATAGGCCGCCACTTGCGCCGGCATGCGCACGGTGGCGCGCACGGCGCGCACCAGCAGGTACAGCAGCACGAACAGCGCCACCTGCAGCAGCAGGAAGAAGTTCAGCGACAAATCGATGCGGTACGGCGGATAGAACAGCACCACGTTGCCGGGGTTGAAACGGGCCGTCACGGCGATACCGATCGCCGCGGCCATCAGGGCGAGTAACCAGAGAAATAGACGCATGGGCTCAGGACTTCGCTTTGTAGTTGCGCACAGCCGTCAGGCTGTCGGACAAGGTTGGCATTTCGATGGCCAGGTTGCTGCCCTGCACCTGGCGCAGCAAGGCTTGCGCCGTCTGCGTGCTCTTGGCGCGGGTGTCGAAATACTTGGCCAGCGCATCCTGGGCGGCGATCAAGTCGTTGCGGAAAGCCGTTTCATTGCGCGACAACAAAGCCATGCGGGCATTCAGCAGGCGCAGTTTGACGTTTTCCCGCAAAAAATACGATTGCGTCGGCGACAGCATCAGCGCTTCCGGCGTATCGACTCTGCGGATGCGGATCAATTGACGCACGTCATTCCACATGTCGCCGCTCCAGGTATTGAAGCCGTCGCGCACTGTTTGCAGCAGCGGTTCCGGCGCCGGCGGTCCGACCAGCTTGCCGCTGGCATCGCGCACGGGCTTGGCCCCGGCCTTGGTCTTGGCCTTGCCCGGCTTTTCCGGCGCCGCCGGCAAGGCCGGCGTTTCGTCGGACAGCATCGGCAAGGCGTCGATCTGGGCGATCACGGCATCGAGGCGCAGGGCCACGCCCGTCGAATCGACGCTGGGCAGGGCCTTGAGTTTTTCCATGTCACGCCCGATGGCGCGGCGGATGGTGATGAATTGCGGCTTGTCGGAACGCGACAGGCTGCGGTCGGCGTTTTGCAGGGCGATCAGCGCACCGGGCACGTTGCCTGCCAGCTGCAGCTGCTGGCTGGCCGTCGACAGCACTTGCTCGATTTCCGTCAGCGCCCACTCGTCGCGGTTTTTCGACAGGTCGTTGTACAGTTGTTCCAGCGCCAGCTGCTGGCTCTGGGTTTCGCTCTGGCGATTTTCCAGCGCGCCCACCTTGATTTGCAGCTCTTTCGTGCCTTCTTGCACGTTGCGCGCCAGCACGCCCGTTTCGGCATTGCTGACATCGCCCTTTTGCAGGCGCTTGGCCACTTCTTCGCGCAGGTTGCGGATCTGCTTGCTGGTCGACCAGCTTTGCGCAGCCAGCAGCACGGCCAGCACGATGACGGCGATGCTCATGGGCTTTTGCAGCTGTTCCAGCAAGGTCGGCGCGCGGCCAGCAGGTTGGTCGGCCGCCTGCGGCGCCGTCTTCACGGCGCTGCCAGGCGTTGCATTCGGTTCGGAGAGTGTAGGCATTTCGTTCATGGTCGTGATTGTAACGCGGCGAGCACTCCTGCGTCGCCTGATCCTGTCAAGGTGACACGGGCAAAACCCAGGGCCGCCGCCGTTTGTGCAATGCGCGCGTGCGGCACGATCAAATGCTGCTGTTGCATTTTTGCAACAGCCATCTTTTCATCCCCCATTTCGCCCAGCAGCGCCAGCAAACCGCGCAACGCTTCCGAGCTGGTGATGATCCAGTCATTATTATGCTGCAACAGGTTTTCCAGGGTCGCGCGCAAGGCCGGCGTCAGCGTTGGCACCTTGCGGCGGTAAGCCGTGACGAACTCGACTTGCGCGCCGGCCGCGCGCAAGCCGTCAGCCAGGTAGTCGCGTCCGCCGTCGCCGCGCACGATCAGCACGCGCTTGCCGCGCAGCGCCGGCAAGTCCAGCGCCAGCAACAGATGTTCGGAATCGCTGCGCGCCGTGTCAAACGGGCTGGTGATGCTGGCGTTGGCGTGCGTGACGCCATGCGCGGCCAAGGCCATCTTGCTGCCCTCGCCCACCACGGCCAGCGGCACACCTGGCGGCCAGGCGGGCAGGTGCGCAAAGACGCAATCGATGGCGTTGGGCGAAACGAACGCCACCAGGTCGTATTCCATCAGGCGCGCCAGCACGGCTTGCAGCTGCGCGCATTCCTGTTCGCCATCGAGCGCGTGGATTTCCAGCAGCGGCAGCAGGGTCACGGGCCAGCCCAGCGCCTCGATGCGGGCGGCCAGCGGCCCCGCCTGCGCCGCGGGCCGCGTGATCACCACGCTGTCAGGCATGCGGCGCCAGGCCTTCATGGTTGTCGGGGGTAACGGCGCACGAGGCGAGGATGCCGGCGGCGTCCTGGCCGCGCAGCAATTCGGCCACCTGTTCGCCCAGCTGTTCCGGCGCGCTGGCCGGGCCACTGACATCGGCGCTGGCTATGCGCGCGCCATCGGGCGTGGCGACCATGGCGCGCAAGCGCATCTGTTCGCCCTCGACGGTGGCAAACGCGGCCAGCGGAATCTGGCAGCTGCCGCCGAAAATCTTCGACACCTTGCGCTCGGCCGTGACGGCTTGCGCCGTGGCCGTGTGGTTCAGCGGCGCCAGCAGGCGCACCAGGTCGGCGCCGTCGACGCGGCCGCTGCGAATCTCGATCGCCATGGCGCCTTGGCCTGCGGCCGGCAGGCTGTCTTCCGGCGCCAGCACGGCGCGGATGCGCGATGCCAGGCCCAGACGTTTCAGGCCGGCGGCGGCGAGGATGATGGCGGCATAATCGCCGCGATCCAGTTTACCCAAACGCGTATCGAGGTTGCCGCGCAGGGGCAAAATCGTCAGATGCGGGTAGCGCGCGGCGATCAGCGACTGGCGGCGCAGGCTGCTGGTGCCGACCACGGCGCCGTGCGGCAGCTCGGCCAGGCTGGCGTAGTCGTTCGAGACGAACGCGTCGCGCGGGTCTTCGCGCTCGAGGATGGCGGCCAGGCTGTAGCCTTCTGGCAACTCCATCGGCACGTCTTTCAGCGAATGCACGGCCAGATCGGCGCGGCCTTCTTCCATCGCCACTTCCAGCTCCTTGACGAACAGGCCCTTGCCGCCTACCTTGGACAGGGCGCGGTCCAGAATCTGGTCGCCGCGCGTGGTCATGCCGAGAATTTCAACGCTACACTGCGGATACAGGGCGGCCAGGCGCGCACGCACGTGTTCAGCTTGCCACATGGCAAGGCGGCTCTCGCGCGTGGCGATCACCAGGCGGGCGGGAATATTCTGGGTCAATTCGTTCGGGGTCAATTCGGATGCTTTCAAAACAAGTTCTTTCGCTGTGGCTGTGGTTGTCATTATCGTTGCCAATTCGCCCGTCCGATATCAATTTATATCGAAAAGGCACCCGGCGTCGCTATAATCGTTATCCCTTGGCCTAGAAGGCCAAGTCAGGCTAGCGTCCATGTTGAAGACCACAAATTTTATCATGCGCCCCTCCCCTCTGCGGCCAAACGCCCGGTGCGATCCACATTCCCTTGCTTTTACACTTACTTTGGTTCTTTATTATGCTCAATGACGCAGTAGCACCAGAAATAGTTCCAGCGGCCGCTTCCGACAAGGACGCGCCACTGAAAGAAGATATCCGCCTGCTGGGCCGCCTGCTGGGCGACGTGTTGCGCGAACAGGAAGGCGACGCCGTCTTCAATGTGGTGGAAACCATACGCCAGACGTCCGTGCGCTTCCGCCGCGAAGCGGACGCGGACGCCGCGCTGGAACTCGACGCCATGCTGAAAGAACTGAGCCGCGAACAGACGATTTCCGTGGTGCGCGCCTTTTCCTATTTTTCGCACCTGGCCAACATTGCGGAAGACCAGCACCACATCCGCCGCCGCCGCGCCCACCTGCTGGCCGGCTCGCCCGCGCAAAAGGGCAGCGTCAGCTTCGCGCTGAAAAAACTGCGCGCCGCCGGCGTGCCGCGCAAGACGGTCGATACCTTCTTCCAGGATGCGCTGATCTCCCCCGTGCTGACGGCCCACCCGACGGAAGTGCAGCGCAAGAGCATCCTCGACGCCGAGCACGACATCGCCCGACTGCTGGCCGAGCGCGACCTGCCGCAGACGCCGAAAGAGCGGCACGCCAACATGCAGCTGCTGCGCTCGCGCGTCTCCACCCTGTGGCAGACGCGCATGCTGCGCTACTCGAAGCTGACGGTGGCCGACGAAATCGAAAATGCCCTGTCCTACTACCGCATCACCTTCCTGCGCGAACTGCCGGGCCTGTATGACGACATCGAGGACGACATCGCCGCCGAATACCCGAACGGCGACGGCACCATCGAGCCGATCAATGCCGCCTACGTGCAGATGGGCAGCTGGATCGGCGGCGACCGCGACGGCAACCCGAACGTCAACGCGGGCACCATGCAGCACGCGCTGGCGCGCCACGCCACCACCATCCTCGACTTTTACCTCGACGAAGCGCACGCGCTGGGCGCGGAATTGTCCGTCTCGACCCTGATGGTGGGCGTGAGCGCCGAACTGCAGGAACTGGCCGACCAGTCGCCGGACGCCTCGCCGCACCGCAGCGACGAGCCGTACCGCCGCGCCCTGATCGGCATCTATGCGCGCCTGGCCGCCACGGCCCGCGCCCTGGGCGCCACCAACATCCTGCGCAAGGAAGTGGGGCCGGCCGCCGCCTATCCGGACGCGGCCGCGTTTGTCGCCGACTTGCGCACCATCGTCGCCTCGCTCGAAGCGCACCACGGCGCGGCCCTGGTGCGTCCGCGCCTGGCCACGCTGGCGCGCGCGGCCGACATCTTCGGTTTCCACCTGGCATCGCTGGACATGCGCCAGACGTCCGACGTGCACGAGCGCGTGCTGGCCGACCTGTTCGCGCAAAGCGGCGTGGCCGCCGATTACACGTCCCTGTCCGAGGAAGACAAGCAGGCACTGCTGTTGAGCGAACTGGGCCAGCCGCGGCTGCTGTATTCGCCCTACATCGCCTACGCCACGGAAACGGATTCCGAGCTGGCGATCCTGCGCGCGGCGCGCGACATCCGCCAGCGCTATGGCGCACGGGCCATCCGCAACTACATCATTTCGCACACGGAAACCGTGTCCGACCTGCTGGAAGTGTTGCTGCTGCAAAAGGAAACGGGCTTGCTGCGCACCGATTGGCAAGCTGGCGCGAGCACGTGCGAGCTGATGGTCATTCCCCTGTTCGAAACGATCCCCGACCTTCAGCGCGCGGCCGGCATCATGAGCGAGGTCATGGCCTTGCCCTTGGTCAAGCAATTGATCGCCAAGCAGGGACAGTTGCAGGAAGTCATGCTCGGCTATTCCGATTCGAACAAGGATGGCGGCTTCCTGACCTCCAACTGGGAACTGTACAAGGCGGAACTGGCATTGGTGGCGGATTTCCGGAAGGCCGGCGTCAAGCTGCGCCTGTTCCATGGCCGTGGCGGCACGGTGGGCCGCGGCGGCGGACCCAGCTATGAAGCCATCCTGGCCCAGCCGCCAGGCACCGTCAACGGGCAGATCCGCCTGACGGAACAGGGCGAAATCATCGCCTCGAAGTTTTCCAACGCGGAAATCGGCCGGCGCAACCTGGAATTGCTGGTCGCTGCCACCCTCGAAGCGAGCCTGGCGCCGCAGGCAGCCAATCCGGCCCACGCAAGCGAGCTGGCGCAGTTCGAAGCCGTGATGGCGCAGCTGTCGGACCTGGCCTATCACGCCTACCGCCACCTCGTGTATGAAACGCCGGGTTTTACGGAGTATTTCTTCTCGGCCACGCCGATTGCGGAAATCGCCGAGCTGAACCTCGGTTCGCGCCCCGCCTCGCGCAAGGCCAACCAGCGCATCGAAGACTTGCGCGCCATTCCCTGGGGCTTTTCCTGGGGCCAATGCCGCTTGCTGCTGCCGGGCTGGTTCGGTTTCGGCAGCGCCATCGAGGCCTGGATCGACCAGGCCGACGGCGCGTCGAAAGATGAAAAAATCGCCACCCTGCGCGCCATGTACGCCGAATGGCCGTTCTTTGCCACCTTGCTGTCGAACATGGACATGGTGCTGGCCAAGACGGACCTGGCGATTGCCTCGCGCTATGCGGAACTGGTGGCAGACCAGGAATTGCGCGAACGCATCTACAAGCGCATCACGGACGAACATGGCAACACCTTGCGCTGCCTGGAGCTCATCACCGGCAACACGGAGCGCCTGGCGGGCAATCCGCTGCTGGCCCGCTCGATCCAGAACCGCTTCGCCTATCTCGATCCGCTGAACCACTTGCAAGTGGAATTGATCAAGCGCAACCGCGCCCTGTCGGCGGAAAGCAAGATCGACGAAAGGGTGCACCGCGGCATCCAGCTGTCGATCAACGGAGTGGCGGCCGGCCTGCGCAACACGGGCTGATCACGCCAGGCTGCCATCGGCAGACAAGGGCCGGCACCGCAAGGGCCGGCCCTTTTGCTTGCCCAATTGCAAAATATTCTCAATAAAACAACAATTGGTATTACACTAGCGGTAGACACCTTCCCAACTTCGGCCCCATGCACACCGCAGCGGCCAACCATGACGCCAGGGACGCGGATGAGCAAATGGTCGATTGAAACGCTGAGTGCGGCCTGCGCCGCCCTCATCCTGATCATGCTGGGCTGGCTGGCCGGTGCGGCCTGGCCGGCGCTCGACTTCTGGGAGCATGTCTGGCTGACCCTGCTGCTGGCGACCGCCGCCGGCACGGCCATGTGGCTGATGCGCAGGCTGCGCGCCCACCTCGCCAGCACGCGTTCGCAACTGGACGATAGCCTCATGCGCTACCAGCACCTGAGCGAAACGGCGCAGGACGGCATGTGGCAAACGGATGCGCAAGGCCGCATCCTGTACGTCAACCAGCGCCTGTGCGACATGCTGGGCGTCCCCGCCGGGCAGCTGCTGTACCACACCATGGAGGAATTCCACGACGAGGCCACCTTGCTGCGCCTGTGTCCGCTACGCCAGACGGCGAGCGATAGCTGCATGGGCGAACTGCAATACCAGCATGGCGACGGCACGCAGCGCTGGGCCATGCTCAGCGGACGGCGCCTGTACGACCAGCACGGCACCGTGACGGGCGCACTGGTGCTGGCCAGCGACATCACCGAACACAAGCGGGCCGAACACGCGTTGAGCCTGGCCCATGCGGAGCTGGAAAGCCGCGTGGCCCTGCGCACGGCCCAATTGCTCGATGTCAATCTCCAGCTCTCCGCGGAAATCGCCATGCGCGCACAAACGGAAGCGGCCCTGGCGCGCAGCGAAGAGCGGCTGCAGGACATCATTTCCATGATGCCCCTGTCGCTGTTCCTGAAAGATGCCGATTCGCGCATCGTGCTGATGAACCAGGCCTGCGAGCAGCAATGGGGCGTGCTCCACCAAGACATCGCCGAAGGGCGCGACCTGCAACACTTTCCCAGCGATCAGAACACGGGCTTCCACGCGGCCGACCAGGAAGCGTTTGCCAGCCGCAAAGTGGTGATCCGCGAAGAACTGGTCTGGAACGCGCAGTTGCAGGAAAATCGCCTGGTGCAGACGCACAAGAAACCCGTGTTTGACGCGCAAGGCCGGCCGCAGATGATCATCGCCATGGCCGTCGACATCACCGACAGCAAGCGCAACGAGGAAAACCTGGAGCGTACCCTGGCCCAGCTGCGCGAACTGACGGACCACCAGCAAACCATCAAGGAACAGGAAAGACGCCGCATCGCGCTCGATATTCATGACGACCTGGGCCAGAATCTGATGGTGCTGCGCATCGATGTGTCGCTGCTGCACGCGCGCACGGCCACCACCCACCCGCGCCTGCACCGCCACGCACAGCGCGTGCTCGACACCATCGACGCCACCATCCGCTCCGTGCGTACCATCATCAATGACTTGCATCCCAGCACCCTGGAGCTGGGACTGGGCCCCGCGGCCGAGTGGCTGATCCGCCAGATGGAGAGCCGTGGCGCCATCCGCTACCGGCTCACGCTCGACAGCGAGGCGCCCGACCTGGGCCTGGACCAGCGCCAGACATCGGCCATCTTCCGCGTGCTGCAGGAATCGCTGTCGAATATCGTGCGCCACGCCCAGGCCAGCGAAGTGGAAGTGGCGCTGGCGCAAGATGCGGACGCCATCGTCCTGCGCATCAGCGACAACGGCATCGGCATGCAGCCGGGCGACCACGGCAAGCGGGCCGCCTTCGGCCTGAAAAGCATACGCGAACGTGTGCATGCGCTGGGCGGCGAACTGCGCATCGACAGCCAGGCGGGCCGCGGCACGGCGCTGGCCATCCACCTGCCCCAGCAGGCAGGCCAGCGCCGTGCCGATCATGCTAAAACACAAAAATTAGCAAAAAAGGTAGTAAATTAAGTATGCATTTGCGACATAAAAAAGTATAGTAAGTTTTTTCTTTGAGGAAACTATCATGCCGCCACGGTTCGCCTGCTTCCCCGCCCCACTGCTCGGCCTGCTCCTGCTGGCCGCCATCCCCACCGCCAGCGCCACCATCTATGCCGAACGCGGCTTTGGTGAAAGGGATGGCAATGGCAGCATCGCTTCCGACCTGAACCCGGCCGGCCTGGTGGCCGGCATCATCATGGAAGAAGAAGGACGGCGCCGCGCCGTGACCTATCAGCATGGCCGCATCCGCGAACTGGGCACCCTGGGTGGCAATGAAGGCTTTACCAAGGCCATCAATACCCATGGCGTGGTGGTGGGCTCGGCGCAGACGGCCGCCGGCGCCTGGCACGCCTTCCGCTACGACGCGGCGGGCGGCATGCGCGACCTGGGCACCCTGGGCGGCACCAGCAGTTATGCCACGGCCATCACGCGCGACGGCATGATCGCCGGCTATGCCGACACCAGCGCCGGCGATTTCCACGCCTTTGTGACGAAAGCCGACCACAGCCTGCAAGACCTGGGCACCCTGGGCGGCGCCAGCAGCTATGCCAGCGGCTTGAACACACATGGCGTGGTGGTGGGCACGGCGCAGCGCGGCGACGGCTACCGCCGCGCCTTCGTCTACCGCCCCGGCACGGGCATGCAGGAAATCGGTACCCTGCCCGGCGGACGCATCAGTTCAGCCACCGCCCTCAATGACGCCGGCCTGGTCGTGGGCGCGTCGGAAACGGAGAAGCGCCGCTGGCACGCGTTTGCCTGGGATGGCAAGCGCATGCTCGACCTGGGTGCCATGATCGGCCAGGGCGACAGCTACGCCACGGCAGTCAACGCGGCCGGACACGTCGTCGGCAGCGTCAGCATCAAAGGCTTTGAGCCGATGACCTTTGTCTACAAGGAAGGCGTGATGACGGTGCGCCGCCGCGACGACGGCCTGTACCTGACCAACAAGATCACCGATGCGGGCCTGGTGGTCGGCGCCATCTACACAGGGCACAAGTTCCAGGCCTTCGCCGTACCGTCGCAAGCGGCGCCCGCACCGCAGCGCAGCAATCCATTGGACTGGCTGCTCATCACCATTCTCATCTCCGCCAGCGGCGTGGTGCTGTACAAATTGCAGCGCAACTATCGCCTGGGCCTGCTGGGCGCGCGCACGCGTTTCATGTAAGCCAACGCTAGGGATGGACGAAAAAAAAAGAGGCTTGCGCCTCTTTTTTTGTGTGCTTGCCCTACGCTTAGTTTTGCGTCAGGAAAGTCTTGAGTTTGTCCGAACGCGAAGGCTGGCGCAGCTTGCTCATGGCTTTCGCCTCGATCTGACGGATGCGCTCGCGCGTCACATCGAACTGCTTGCCCACTTCTTCCAAGGTGTGGTCGTTCGACATTTCCACGCCATAACGCATGCGCAGCACTTTCGCTTCGCGCGGCGTCAGGGAATCGAGCACTTCCTTGATCACGTTGCGCATCGATGCGTGCAGTGCGGCATCCAGCGGTGCCAGCGTGGTGTTGTCTTCGATGAAGTCGCCCAGTTGCGAATCGCCATCCTCGCCCATCGGCGTTTCCATGGAAATCGGCTCTTTCGCGATCTTCATGATCTCGCGCACCTTGTTTTCCGGCATTTCCATCTTGACGGCCAGGGTCGCCAGGTCCGGTTCGCTGCCCGTTTCCTGCATGATCTGACGCGAGATGCGGTTCATCTTGTTGATCGTTTCGATCATGTGCACCGGCACGCGGATGGTGCGGGCCATGTCGGCGATCGAACGCGTGATGGCCTGGCGGATCCACCAGGTGGCGTAGGTCGAGAACTTGTAGCCGCGACGGTATTCGAATTTATCGACCGCCTTCAGCAAGCCGATGTTGCCTTCCTGGATCAGGTCGAGGAATTGCAAGCCGCGGTTGATGTATTTCTTGGCGATCGAGATGACCAGGCGCAAGTTGGCGACCGTCATTTCGCGTTTCGCGTGACGCGCGCGCTTTTCGCCGGCAGCCATCTGCTTGTTGATCTTGCGCAGGTCCGCCAGTGGCAGGGCCACGCGCGCTTGCAGGTCGATCATCTTCTTTTGCAGTTCCTTGACGGCAGGCACGTTGCGGCTGAGGATGGCGCTGTACGGATACTTGCAATCGACTTCGCGGTCGACCCATTCCAGGTCGCATTCATTGCCCGGGAATACCTTGATGAAGTGGGCGCGCGGCATGCCGCATTTGTTCACGCACAGTTCCAGCACGGCGCGCTCGATGTGGCGCACTTCTTCCATCTGGCCGCGCAAGGTGTCGCACAGCTTTTCCACGACCTTGGCCGTGAAGCGGATGCCCAGCAATTCCTGCGAAATGGCTTCCTGCGCCTTGATGTAGGCTTTCGAGTTGTAACCCTCTGGCGCCTTGCGCATCTTGTCGTACTGCGTCGAAATGACGTTGAATTTCTCCAACGCATTTTTTTTCAGCTGGGCCAATTGCTCACTGGAGAAACCGGCAGCGCCGCCATTGGCGTCGCCGTCCTCTTCCTCGGCTTCTTCTTCCTCTTCCTCGTCGTCACCGCTGGCGCTAGCGGGCGCGGGAGCGGCGGCGGGTGCCGGGGCATTGCTTTCGTTCAAGTCGACAAAGCCGTCGACCACTTCATCGACCTTGATTTCGTCGCGCGCGATTTTTTGCGACAGTGCAACGATTTCGCCGATGGTGGTGGGGCAGGCGGAAATCGCCTGGATCATGTCTTTCAGGCCGCCTTCGATGCGCTTGGCGATCTCGATCTCGCCTTCGCGCGTCAGCAGCGCCACGGCGCCCATTTCACGCATGTACATGCGCACGGGGTCGGTGGTGCGGCCGAAGTCGGAGTCGACCGTCGACAGGGCGGTCGCGGCAGCCGCTTCCACTTCATCGTCGCTGGTGACGGTGGCGACGTTGTCGGTCAACAACAGGCTTTCCGCGTCAGGGGCGCGCTCGTAGACGGCGATGCCCATGTCGTTGAAGGTGGCGATGATGCCTTCGATCGCTTCCGGATCGATGATGTTTTCCGGCAATTGGTCATTGATCTCGGCATAGGTGAGGAAACCGCGTTCCTTGCCCATGTTGATCAAGCCCGTGATTTGCTTGCGGCGGCGTTCCAGGTCCGCTGCCGAGGCTTCCGGATCGCCCAATGCGTCCGCCAGACCGCCCTTGGCCTTGCGGTCGCGCGCTTTCGACACGGCCTTCAATTCGGCGCGTTCGACGGCGTTGAGTGCTGCCACTTCATCGTTTTCCGGCGTGAATTCGCTTGGTTTTCGGCCACGGCGGCCTGGCACCTTGACGGTCGGCAAGAAGTAATTCGAGGTATCGATGGCGGCCAGGGCATCGGCGTCGGTGGTCTTGCTGACCACTTGCGCGCCGGTGATGATGGTCACGGGCGCCACTTCAGGCTTGGCGCGCACGACTTTCGAACGGGCTGCCGTCACCACTTTGTTCGTGGCGGCGCTTTCGCTGATCTTGCGCGGCGCGGCCGGGGCCTTGGCGCCGGGGGCGATCTTCACGCTTGGCGTCTTGGCCGGTACGGCTTCGGCGGTCTCGGCCACGTCGGCAACAGCCTCGGCAGCCGGGGCGCTGACGGCCGCTTCCACAGCCGCATCGGCCGGTGGCACGGCGGCCAGGCGCGAACGGCTTTTCTTCACCACGGTGACGACGGTGGGCGCCGTCGTGACGGTGGCTTCCGGATTCGCTTGCGCATTATCGATGAAGTAAGATAAAGTCGTTTTGGGTACGGCAAGTGGTGCCGCGGCTGGGCGTGGCGCCTTGGCGGACAACGTTAAAGTTTTTGGCGTATTCTTCATGAGATATCTCTTAATGCGAGACCAGATGGTGTCGGCGCGAAGTGAATGATTCCACCTAAGCCTGCGAAACCGGACTCGATGGAGCGTATTGTTGCGGCTGCCGTTAACGGCAGCGGCGCCTGCTTATCGGGGCGCTCAAAGCCCGCGCATCCCGTAATGAGGGCGGCGGGGCCGAAGCCGGATCAGATAAATAAGCGATGTACATTGCGGAATGAAAAAAAGCCCGTACCAGAACGGGCTTGAATCTATTGTTGTTCAGTGAAGACACAGCGGAGAGCAAGATTATGCACGAAGGCCAGTTATCTGGATAATTGATAAGCAAAATATCCGATATCAAAAATACTAATAATTGGGCCCTGCACCGCACTGCTCCTATCCCCTGCACACCTGAGCCAGACCGTCAAATACGGGGTCCAGTCATCAGCGCAAGCCGACATTATACACATTTCCCGCATTTCGCGCTGCGGGCACTGTAGTACGCACCCGCTTATCTCTGCGCAAGTTGCCAAAAAAGACAATGCACTTGCCTGTGGCGCGTGCTATGCTCCCCTTTTATAGCCCAACCAATGATGTCGATGACCAGCTCCACGCCAGACCAGCAAGCCACCACTCCTGACACGCCAGTCGATGCAGCCCCAGCGGCGGCGCCGGCCGCAGCGGCGCCCACGCCGGCACCTGCCGGCCTGACCGCGCGCGCCCTGCTGAAGCAGTTCCAGGAGCAATTCCCGCCATTCCGCGATTGCCTGCCCTTGTCGATCGGTATAGACAAGCAGATCCTGGCGCGTCTGCCGGACCTGGACCGCAAGCTGATGCGCACGGCGCTGGGCATCCACACGGGTTCGCTGCGCTACCTGCGCATGATGGAAAAAGCCAAGATCCGCTACGACCTCGACGGCACTGCCGGCGCGGAAGTGACGCAAACCCACCGCGACCACGCCACGCAAGTATTGCAGCAGCGCTTCAAGAAAGAAGCCGAGCGCAAGAAAGCCGAACGCGATGCGGCCGCCGCCGAAGAAGCGAACCGTTTGCGCCTGGAAAAACTGAATCAGCTGACCGCGAAATTCTCGCGCAAAGGCTGATCCGGTTTCATGGACACAGCTGCCGCACCGCCACTGCCCCCGTATCAAGGCATTGCACTCGAGCACGTCAAGCTGGTACGCACCAGTGATGATGCAAAAGCGGCCATGGCCGCCCTGCTGGCCGCGGACGCCATCGGCTTCGATACGGAATCGAAGCCGACTTTCGTCAAGGGCGAGTCCTCCACGGGGCCGCACCTGATCCAGCTGGCCACCGACGACATCGCCTACCTGTTCCAGGTGGGCAGCACGCCGGCGCCGGCCCTGGCCGAACTCAAAGCCATCCTCGAATCGACCACCACTCTGAAGGTGGGCTTTGGCCTGTCCGACGACGTCAAGCGCCTGCGCAACAAACTGGGCATTGTTCCAGCTCAGGTGCTCGACCTGTCCGTCGCCCTGCGCGGCGGCCAGCGCAACGATCTGGGCGCCAAGACGGCCGTGGCCAAGTTCTTCGGCCTGCACCTGCAGAAATCGAAAAAGATATCCACCACCAACTGGGCCACCTCGCGCCTGACGGAAAAGCAGATCCTGTACGCGGCCGACGATGCGCAAGTGGCCCTGCGCGTGTACCGTCGCTGGATCGCCGACGGCGGCAAAGTCACGCCGCAAAAAGCCCCGCGCCCGGCCGCTGCGCCGCCCGCGGCGCCCGCTTCGGCGGCCTGATTCCAGCGTTCATCGCATGCGCAGGAAGAACAGCATCGGCACCAGCGTCGCAGCCATCGCCGCTGCGGCACAGGCGCTGGGCCGCCCGTTGCCGCCATCGCACGCCGCGTGGCTGCTGGCCAACAATGGCCGCGCACTGGGCGCGCTGACCTTGTTTCCCGTCTACGACGCGGACAATCCGCGCAAGACCTGGGAATCGATCGACCGCCACTACCGCGAAGGCTGGCAGGCGTGGCTGGACAACTTCGCCGGCAGCGGCATCGATTGCGCCAGCCTGCTGCCCTTCGCGCAATTCGGCACGGGCGACTGCTATTGTTTCGACTATGGCCACATCGGCCCATCGGGCGAGCCGGTAGTCGTGCTGTGGTCGCACGAAACGGGGGCCGCCAGCATGGTGGCGCCCGACTTTACCGCCTTTCTCGCCCTGCCCGGCCGTCCCGGCTGACTTCCCCTACGGCGCCAGCTGCTGCGCCGCCAGCCGCCCCAGCGTGGCGATGGCCTCTTCCAGCTGCGCGCTCCACGGGTGGCCGTAATTGAGGCGGATGCAATGGCGAAACGCGCGCGTGGCGGAAAAGATGGGACCGGGCGCGATGCTGATGCCGGCCGCCAGCGCGCTGCGGTGCAAGGCCAGCGCATCGATGCCGGCAGGCATTTCCACCCAGACAAAATAACCGCCCTGCGGCCGCGTGACCCGCGTGCCGGGCGGAAAATGCACGGCGATGGCTTGCAGCATGGTGTTTTGCTGCGCCGCCAGGGTCAGCCGCAACTGGCGCAAATGGCGGTCGTAGCCGCCGTGCACCAGGTAATCGGCCAGCGCCATCTGCAGCGGTATCGGCGCCGACAGGCTGGTGGTCAGTTTCAAGCGCTCGACCTGGCGCGCGTAGCGGCCCGCCACGGCCCAGCCCAAACGGAATCCGGGTGCCAGGGTCTTGGAAAACGAGCTGCAATGCATGACCAGTCCCGCGCTGTCATGGCTTTTCGTCAGGCCGGGGCGCTGCTTGCCAAAATACAGCTCGCCATACACATCATCCTCGATCAGCGGCACGCCATGGCGCGCCAGCAGTGCCACCAGTGCGCGCTTCTTTTCCGGCGGCATCAGGCTGCCCAGGGGATTCTGGAAACTCGTCATCAGCCAGCACGCCTTGGGCTGGTGGCGTTGCAGCAACTCTTCCAGCGCCGCCAGGTCGACGCCGTCGCGCGGGCTGGTGGCGATCTCGACGGCCTTGAGTTCCAGCCGTTCCAGCGCCTGCAGACAGGCATAAAAGCTGGGCGACTCGATCAGCACCGTGTCGCCGGGCCGCGTGACGGCTTGCAGGCACAGGTTCAGCGCTTCCAGCGCACCATTCGTGATGACGATGTCGTCGCTGGAAACGAGCACGCCGTCGAGCTGGTAGCGCAGGGCGATCTGGCGGCGCAATTCCGCATTGCCCAGGGATAAATCCGTGACCGTGCTCCACGGATCGAGGCGGCGCATGCTGGCCGATACGGCCCGCGCCAGCCGTTCCATCGGAAACAGATGCGGACTGGGAAACGCCGAGCCGAAGGGCACGATATCGCGCGCGCCCACGGCGCCCAGCACCTCGAAGACGAGGTCGCTGACGTCGACAGTGGTGCTGGCGTCGAGCGGGCGAGAACTATCCGGCTCGGGCGCCAGCGCGGCGCGCTGCGGCGCCACGTAATAGCCGGAGCGGGGACGCGAGACGATCATGCCGCGCGCTTCGAGCAAATAATACGCCTGGAACACCGTCGACGGGCTCACGCCGCGCCGCGCATGCTGCTGGCGCACGGAAGGCAACTTATCACCAGGCAGCAACAGCTGCGTGCTGATCATGGCGGCGACTTCTTCCGCCAATTCTTCATAGCGTTTCAACCCTGCTCCTCAAACTGATCCGTATTTTTATTGCACAACTGATCCTGTCACAGTGACAGCGCCCGTTATATGCTAGGGTAATAATATCCGGGCAACAACACCGGCACGCCATATCGACCGACGAGACAGGTTATTTTCCCATGCAACTTCCCATGCTACCGCATTCCCCCCTCGTGCTGCTGCTGGCCCTGGCTTGCGCCTTGCCCGGCATGGCGCTGGCCGCACCGGCCAGCGTGCCAGCCGGCCACGACAGCCTGGAACAGCGCATCAAGGCGTGCACGGCTTGCCATGCGCCCAAGGAACGCCACGACGCCTTCTTTCCCCGCATCGCCGGCAAGCCGGCCGGCTACCTGTACAACCAGCTGCTCAATTTCCGCGAGGGAAGGCGCCAGTATCCAATGATGAACTACATGGTCGAGCACTTGCCCGACGATTACCTGCGCGAAATCGCCGAGTATTTTGCGGCGCAGCACCCCGCCCCGCCGCCGGCCCAGCCCAGCAGCGCCGGCACGACAGCCCTGGCGCGTGGCAAGCAGCTGGTGTTGCACGGCGACAGTGGGAAAAAGATTCCCGCCTGCATCTCCTGCCATGGCGAGAAACTGGCCGGCGTGGCGCCCGCCATCCCCGGCTTGCTGGGCTTGCCGCGCGACTACATCAACGCCCAGCTGGGCGCCTGGAAGAACGGCATCCGCCGCGCCCATGCGCCCGACTGCATGGCGCAAGTGGCGCAGCGCCTGTCGGACGCGGACGTGGGCGCCGTCTCGGCCTGGCTGGGCACGCAAGTGGCCAGCGCCGACGCGCGCCCCGCCAGCGGCATCGCCCTGCCCTTGCCGCTGCACTGCGGCGGCGTGCCAGGTTCTACCGCGCAGGTGGCGCCATGAAGAAATGGATGATCGCGGCCGGCCTGGTGCTGATCGCAGGCGGCAGCGCCAAGTTCCTGCTATACCCGGACGACGACATCGGCCCGCCCGCCGTTGCCAGCACCCTGAGCCAGCAACAGCTGGTCGCGCGCGGCGCCTACCTGGCCAGGGCGGGTGATTGCATGGCGTGCCACACAACGCGCGGCGGCGTGGCGTACGCGGGCGGCCGTGCACTGCAAACGCCGTTCGGCAAGGTACTCTCGCCCAACATCACGGCCGACAAGGAAACGGGCATCGGCAGCTGGACGGCCGACGATTTCTGGCGCGCCATCCACAACGGCAAGTCGAAGGATGGCCGGCTGCTGTATCCGGCCTTTCCGTACACCAGCTACACCAAGGTGCGGCGCGAGGACAGCGACGCCCTGTACGCGTATTTCCAGAGTGTGCCGCCGCACAGGCAGGCGAACGCGCCGCACGCGCTGCGCTTCCCCTACAACCAGCAGATCGCGCTGGCCGCCTGGCGCGCGCTGTATTTCAAGCCGGGCGTGTACCAGCCGCTCACGACTAAAAGCATGGAATGGAACCGCGGCGCCTACCTGGTGCAGGGCCTGGGCCACTGCAGCGCCTGCCATAGCAGCCGCACCACCCTGGGCGGCAGCGACGACGGCCTGTCGGGCGGCTTGATCCCCGTATTGGGCTGGTATGCGCCGTCGTTGACGTCGGACGCGGAAGCGGGCCTGGGTGACTGGGACACGGCGCATATCGTGGAATTGCTGCAAACAGGCGTCTCGCCGCGCGCCACCGTCTTCGGCCCCATGGCGGAAGTGGTGCGGCAAAGCTTGCAGCACATGGGCACCACCGACGTGCAGGCGATGGCCGTGTACCTGAAAAGCTTGCCCGGCCCCGCGCAAGCGGCGAAAAAGGCGCCACGCGGCACCTCGGAGCAAGCCACGCAGCAACTGGCGCTGGGCGCGAAACTGTATGAGGCGCAATGCGCGAGCTGCCACCAGGCCGACGGCAAGGGCGTACCACCCGGCTACCCGCCGCTGGCCGGCAACCGCGCGCTGACGACGGACTCGGCCGTCAACGCCATCCGCCTCGTGCTCAACGGCGGCTTCGCGCCCGGCACCAGCGGCAACCCGCGCCCCTACGGCATGCCGCCGTTCGGCCCCGTGATGGATGACGCGGAAGTCGCCGCCGTGGTGACGTATCTGCGCGCTTCGTGGGGCAATGATGCGCCGGCGGTGAGCGCTCTGGAAGTGAATCGCTACCGCAGCGTGCCATTGGAGTAGCAGACATGAAAAAGCCGGCTCGCGCCGGCTTTTTTCTTGTCAGGCAGCCGCTCTCAACGGAACTTGCTTTTATGTCCCGTTTTCAAATCCAGCGCATAACGCACGCCATTGTCCGTCAGCATGACTTCATCGGGCGGCTCTTCGCCGGCCAGGGCGCCGTCGATCAGGGGCAAGCCTTCGCCCTTGCGCATCAGGTCGTCGCAACGCTCGTACACGTTGACGCAAGCGGTGGATGCCATCAGCGATTGCACGATGGCCACTTTCCACGCATCGACGCCACCGGCATTGAATTCGCAGATCAGATAACCTTGCACGCCGCCAAACAGCTGTACCACCAGGCCGGGCAAGCCCTCGTCTTCGCCCTTAATCAGGGTCAACAGCTGGTTTTCGCCCGCCTTCTTGATGGCCGGCAGTTTTTTCTCGATGGCGGCCTTGACGCGGCGCTTGATCAGCGCGTGGTCGACCGGTTCGTCTTCCTTGAAGCTCCAGATGCGCGCGCGAATCTGCGACTTCGAATTGTAGGCGGCGCGGGCGATGAATTGCTTCGACGAACTTTGCACGATGGCCGTCGAGCCGGGCTTCATTTTTTCCTGCGGCTTGCCTTCGACTTTTTCAATCGCGGACGCGTAAATCCACGATTGGCCCAGCAAGCTCTTTTCCTTGCCCTGTTTGATGGTGATGATCAGCATGTAATTCCAGTAGTGTGAGCGGCGCGTACCGCTCGTCGTATGTCCAATACCCGCATGATACCTCATGCCATCCTGTCGCATCCTCCTGCATTCCATGCCGCCGCTGGCGCAGTCTGTCGCAGCGCGGTACGCGGGCGCCACCGGCTGGCATACCATGCACGCAGTCCAATTCAAAAGAGGGAGCAAGAATGACACAGCCACTTTTCCACCCGCGCCATGCCCGCGCCGTGACCACCCTGCTGCTGGCCGTCTGCGCCCTGGCCATCCCGGCCGCGCCGGCGCTGGCGTCGCCGCTCGACTGGATCTCCGGCAACAGCATCCAGGGCAGCGGCAAGCTGCAAAAACAGACGCGCGAAGTGGGCAGCTTCCATGGCGTGGCGCTGAACGTGCCGGGCACGGTCGAGCTGCGTATCGGCAACACGGACAGCGTCACCATCGAGGCCGACGACAATATCCTGCCGCTGATCGAGACAGCCGTGGAAAACGGCACCCTGCGCATCCGCCCCGCCAAGCGCAATGCCAACTTCCGCCAGAGCAGCCTGACCATCATCATCCAGGCGCGCCAGGTGGAACGCATCAGCGTGGGCGGCTCGGGCAACGTCACGGCAACGGGCTTGCGCGCCGAGAAACTGCGCTTCGACGTGGGCGGCTCGGGCTCCATCAATGCGCGCGACCTCGACAGCCGCCAGGTGGCTGTGGCCATCGGCGGCAGCGGCAACGTCAAGGCCAGCGGCAAGACGGAGCAACTGACGGCGTCGATCGGCGGCTCGGGCAATATCCAGGCGGGGCGCCTGGCCGCGCGCGAGGTACAGGTGAGCATCGGCGGCTCGGGCGAGGCCGAAGTATGGGCCAAGGATGACTTGAGCATCAGCATCGGCGGCTCGGGCGAAGTGAACTACTACGGCGATCCGCGCATCAGCCGCAGCATGCAGCGCTCAAGCAGCATCAAGCGCCTGGGCGCTGCGCCGAATTAAGCCGTCAGGCTGGCCAGCACGGCGGCCAGCTCGCGCGTGGCCGCCTCGCCCAGCGGCTGCAGCGGCGCACGCGGCGTACCCACATCAAAGCCCCGCAGCGCCAGCCCCGCCTTGACGGTGGGCGGCAGGCCCCCTTTCATCAGGCATTGCAGCAATGGCAATTGCTGGAAGAACAGTTCGCGCGCGCGCGGCAAGTCGCCCGCCTGCACGGCCGCATACAGGGCCAGCGGCAAGCCCGCATGCAGGTTGGGCGCGGCCGTGCACCAGCCGTGGGCGCCGGCCGCCAGCGCAGCGAAGGCCAGGGTGTTGCTGCCGTTATAGAACGGCAACTCGCCCCCGCTCAGCTGCGCCAGCCGGTGCATGCGCTGGATGTCGCCCGTGCTTTCCTTGACCATCGTCACATTCGGCACGTCGCGCCAGATGCGCACGATCAACTCGGGCGACATGTCGATACCGCTGGTGGCCGGATTGTTGTACAGCATGATCGGAATACCCACGGCATCGCCGATGCGCGCCACGTGGCGCACGATTTCTTCCTCGCTCAGTTTCCAGTACGACACCGGCAAGACCATCACCGCGTCGGCGCCCTGCTTTTCCGCAAAGCGGGCGCGGCGCATGGCGCCCGCCGTGGTCAGGTCGGAAATACCCACCACCGTGGGCACCCGTCTGGCGACGGTGGCCAGCGAGGTGGCGGCCACGGCATCCCACTCCCCGTCCTGCAGGTAGGCGCTCTCGCCCGTGCTGCCCAGCGGGGCGATGCTGTGCACGCCGTCGGCGATCAGGCGCTCGATCAGTTGCCGCAGGCGCGGCAAGTCGACATCGCCGCCAGCGGCCGTGAACGGGGTGACAGGGTAGGCAATGATGCCTTGAAATAAGGTTTGCATGATGTGATGTCCTCCAGTGAATGTCGTTAAGCCAGGCAATCGGCATGCTGGCGCAAGGCGCGCCGCGCGTAATAGGCGAAGGTCACGCTGTCGCGCCGCGCCGTGGAAATCCAGTCGTGCGCCTCGCGCGCCAGGGCTGGCGGCAGCGGCAAAATGGTGCCGGCAGCCATGGCCAGCAATTGCAGGCGGGCTGCCCGTTCCATGAGCAAGGCCAGCATGCACGCCTCTTCCACCGTGCGGCCCACCACCAGCTGGCCGTGATGGGCCAGCAGGATGGCGCGCTTGTCGCCCAGGGCGCTGGCGATGATCTCGCCCTCTTCATTTCCTACCGGCACGCCCGGCCACGAGGGCAGGAAGGCGCAATCGTCGAACAGAGGGCAGGTATCCATGTGCGACACGATCAGCGGCTGCTCCAGCATCGACAGCGCCGCCACGTG
Source organism: Janthinobacterium sp. SUN073 (assembly GCF_030397665.1). Taxonomy (GTDB): domain Bacteria; phylum Pseudomonadota; class Gammaproteobacteria; order Burkholderiales; family Burkholderiaceae_D; genus Janthinobacterium. Next base: position 78,419 of record NZ_JAPUBT010000008.1, read on the forward strand.
CGTGGGATGCGTGTGGATGATGCAGGCCACGTCCGGGCGCTGGCGGTAGATCCAGCTGTGAAAGCGGTTGGCCGGGTTGGGAATGCCCTCGCCGTGCACCACGCGCAGGTCGTGGTCGACCTCGATCAGGTTGCTGGCCGTGATTTCATCGAAGCCCAGGCCCAGCTGTTGCGTGTAAAACGTGCCGTCCTGACCGCCACGGCAACTGATCTGCCCTGCCAGGCCGGAATCATGCCCGCCATCGAACAGGATACGGCAGGACAGCGCCAGGGTTTGCAGCGCCGACCACGGGCTGTCCTGCGTGACGCTGGCCAGGCGCCGCTCGGCGATGGCCACCAGTGCGTCTTTCGATAAGCCCAGGCTGGCGCCCGGGGCGGCGACTTCATACGGAGTATTTTTCTGCATCGTCTTTCCTTCACTCATGCTGACTACGCTTCCCGGCATGCACGGCAGTGGCCGCGCAACCCAATCCAAGGAAACTAAGTGTATTTTAGGACACTTTGTGTCATGGGGTACAATAGTTTTTTTAAATCGACCGATGCAACCATGGCTATGCGTCTGAAACTGCTGAGAAAACACAAGGGCTGGACCCTGGAACAGCTGGCGGAAAAGAGTGGCTTGACGAAGAGTTACCTGTCCAAGGTGGAGCGAGGCCTGAGCGTTCCGTCCATCGCCGTGGCGCTGAAACTGTCGCACGCCATGCAGGTGGATGTGGAGCAGCTGTTCAGCGACAGCCACCGGCAGGCGGCCGTCACCATCACGCGCGCCGGCGATCCGGGCAGCGCGGGCGCGATGCCGCCGCTGCCGCATTTCGCCAGCATCGCGGCCGGCGTGGCACCGAAGAAAATGCTGCCCTTCATGGTGTATCCGGCGCCCGATTTCGTCGCCTCCGCCTTCAAGGAACATGCCGGCGAGGAATTCCTGTTCGTGCACCAGGGCACGATTGAAATCGAGTTTCCCCAGGAAACCGTGCAGTTGCACACGGGCGACTCCGTGTATTTCAACGCCCTGATTCCGCACCGCACGCGCAGCATCGGCGCACAGCAGGCGCAACTGCTGGTGATCGTCAGCAACGACGAAGACGCGGCCCCATAAAAGCGCTACCGCAACGCAAAAAGCCCGGAGCGATCCGGGCTTTTTGCGTTTCAAACAGTCAAAATCAGCGCGCCGGCTTCACCGGTTCGCGCTCGATCAAGACCGTGTTGACGCTGTCGGTCAGCCAGATCTGGCCATCCTGGATCGTGCATTGCAGCTGCATGTTGCGCTGCGCCAGCTTGCTCATGTCTTGCGCCGCCTCGGATGGCAGGTTGATCACGGTCAAGTTCTTTGCCCGTTCCAGCTTGTTGGCAATCTGCTTCCACCAGATGTGGCTGGTTGCGCCATAGCTGTAGACAATGACCTGTTCCGAACGGCCGCAAGCCTTCAGGATGCGCTTTTCGTCCGGCTGGCCCACTTCGATCCACAGCTGGATGGCGCCCGTCAAGTCCTTCTGCCACAGGTCCGGCTCTTCCGTGTCGAACAAGCCCTTGGTGAAGGTCAGCGCCTCGTCGGCGTGGATGGCGAACGCCAGCAGGCGCACCATCATGCGCTCGTCCGTTTCGGACGGGTGGCGCGCCAGGGTCAGCGCATGATCCTGGTAGTAATTGCGGTCCATGTCGGCGATCTGCAGATCGGCTTTGAAAATTGTTGCTTTGAGGGCCATCGTGTTTCTGTCTCGGTAAAGTGGATGTCAATATTGTACGGGCGGCGGTATCAGCGGAATACCACGGTCTTGTCGCCATTTTTCAGGATGCGGTGCTCGACGAACCATTTCACGGCGCGCGCCAGCACCACGCACTCGACGTCGCGGCCGATGGCCGTCAGGGTCTCGGCATCCATCGCATGATCGACGCGCTCGACATCCTGCTCGATGATCGGGCCTTCATCCAGGTCGCCCGTGACGAAATGGGCCGTCGCACCGATCAGCTTGACGCCGCGGTGGTGCGCCTGCGCATACGGCTTGGCGCCCTTGAAGCTGGGCAGGAAGGAATGGTGAATATTGATGGCGCGGCCGTCGAGCGCCTGGCACAGGCCGGGCGACAGGATTTGCATGTAGCGCGCCAGCACCACCAGGTCGATCTTGTGCGTGTCCATCAGCTCGATGATCTTCGCTTCCTGTGCCAGCTTGGCCGCTTCCGGCGCGCCGGCCGCCAGCGGCAAGTGGTGGAAGGGAATATTGTAGCTGGCCGCCAGCTGGTAGAACTCCATGTGGTTCGAGACGATGGCGGGAATTTCCACGTTCAGCAAGCCGCTCTTGTAGCGGAACAGCAAATCATTCAGGCAATGGCCGATCTTCGACACCATCAGCATGACGCGCGGCTTGACACGCGCATCGTGCAATTGGCCATGGAATTGGCCATTGAGCTGCATGACTTGCGACAGCTCGGCGAAATCGCTGCGCAACTGGGCGTCGCTGACGGCGCCGTCTTCCAGCGCGAAATGCACGCGCATGAAGAACAGCTGGGATTCCTGGTCGCCAAACTGGGCGGAATCGAGGATGTTGCAGCCGTGTTCGGCCAGGAAGCCGGACACGCGGTGCACGATGCCGCGCTGGTCCAGGCAGGACAGGGTCAGGATGTATTCGGGATGCGTCATGGTCGCGGAATAAGGCAAAAAATAGGGCTATGCTCGGCTCAGCCACGCGCGCCGGCCATCGGCTGCGCTGCCGCGAGCCGGCTATTGTCGCACGGCCGGGCCTGTAAACCTGCATTTTCCACACAAGCAGCGTGGCTGCCCTCAGCGGCAAGCTGATTGACGTTCCTTTGATCTGGCACAAAGTCATCGCTTTTTTCAGGCGCCCAGACGCCATTCTCGCGCCAAACCGGCACCTGGCGTGGAACCTGGCACGCCGTCCGGCGTCTATCTCTTTGCTTGTTTCAGCACACGTCGCATCCGGTACACCGGGTGTTTCTCGGACCAGATTTTCATTGAGGTAGAACATGTTCACCAACAGTATCCCCCCCAGTCTCAGCCCCGCCCTGAAGTCCCACCTGGAGGCCCAGTGCAATTTCGCCACAGAACTATCGCGCAAGCTGTTCGATACGGCGCAGCAACTGAGCGAGCTGCATCTGCGGCTGGCGCAAGACTTGCTGCAGGAATGGAGCAGCGCCAGCCAGCAACTGCTGTGCGCACACGACACGGGCGAGTTCATGTCGCTGGCCGCCGCCCAGTTGCAGCCGGGCAGCAACAAGCTGCGCCAGTACCAGCAGCAACTCGGCAACCTGGTCGCCAACGCCAATGTCGAGATGAACCGCACGGCAGAGAACCACCTGCCCGAAGCGAGCCGCACGGCCGTGGCCTTCGCCGACGAAGTGGTGCGCAAGACGGCCGAAGAAACAGAAAAAGCCACGCAGCGCCAGCGTGACATGATCGAAAAAATGCATGCCATTGGCCACCGCGATGGCGCGGGCCATGGCCGCGAGACCGGCAGGCAATCCGATCAGGCGCATTGAACAGTGACCCCACCCGACAGCAAGGAGAGCGACATGGCTAACAGTAATGAGCAGGGCAAAGGCGCTGGCAGCAGCCAGAAAGCCGGTGAAGCGGGCAGCAGCAAAGGCACGAGCAAGCGCGGCTTTGCCGCCATGAACGAGGAGCAGCAACGCGAAATTGCCAGCAAGGGCGGCCAGGCAGCCCATCAAAAGGGTACTGCGCATGAGTTCGACTCGGAAGAAGCACGCCGGGCCGGGCAGAAAGGCGGTGAAGCCGTCAGCCGCAATCGCGAACACATGGCGGAAATCGGCCGCAAGGGCGGCGAAAGCCGGCAATCGGCCCAGCGCGCCAATGAAAGCCGCGGCGGCACGACGGCACGCGGCGGCAACGCCGAGCAACAACAGTCGAAGGCTAGCCGGCAGGGCAACAAGGACGAAGACGACAAGGGCTGACCTGGCTGACCTGGCACCGACGGCACGGGGCGGCCCTGGCAGCCCCGTACCGGGGCTGATGCAGCGCGGGGCGCGGCGGTATGGTACATTCTCGCCTTACCCCCCACCCCGCCCTTCCCCGCATGCAGCCATCCCTGAAATACCTGAGCGCCTATTCCGAACAAACGCAAGCGCAAGTGCACCAACTGATCGCGCAGGACAAGCTGGGCGAAGTCCTGTTAAAACGCTACCCGAATGCGCACGATGTGCGCAACGACAAGGCGTTGTACCAGTACGTGCAAGACTTGAAGAATGAATTCCTGCGCAATGCCGAACCCATCAACAAAGTGGCGTTCGACAGCAAGATCCACGTGATCCAGCATGCGCTGGGCTTGCATACGTCGATCTCGCGCGTGCAGGGCGGCAAGCTCAAGGCCAAGCATGAAATCCGCGTGGCCACCATGTTCAAGGAAGTGCCGCTGGAGTTCCTGCGCATGATCGCCGTGCACGAACTGGCGCATGTAAAAGAAAAGCAACATGACAAGCCGTTCTACAAGCTGTGCACGTATATGGAACCGCAATACCACCAGTACGAATTCGACGTGCGCCTGTACCTGACCCAGCTCGACCTGTCGGGCCAGCGCCTGTGGTCGTGACGCGCGGCGCTCAAGCACTTTCCAGGGCCTAGGGCGCGCACTCCTTCAGGCGTTGCACCAGCGCTGCGGGATCGGCGTCGGCATTGAGGAAGGCCGCGTGCTGCGGGCGGATGAAGCCCTGTTCCTTGCCGTTTTGCACGAAAGCAATCAAGCCGTCATAAAACCCGTCGACATTAAGCAAGCCGATGGGCTTGGCGTGCAAGCCCAGCTGGGCCCAGGTGAGCATCTCGAACAGCTCTTCCAGGGTGCCATAGCCGCCGGGCATGGCGATGAAGGCGTCGGACAGGCTGGCCATCATCGCCTTACGCTCATGCATGTCCTTCACGATAAACTGGCGCGTCAAGCCCATGTGGCCCACTTCGCGTTCGACCAGCTGAGTGGGAATCACGCCCGTCACCTCGCCGCCCAGGCGCAGCACTTCATCGGCGATCACGCCCATCAGGCCGACCTTGCCGCCGCCATACACGAGCGAGATATTTTCCGCCACCAGCACGCGCGCCAGTTCGCGCGCCGCCACCGCATAGTCGGGCGAGACGCCCGCGTTGGCGCCACAGTACACACATAAAGCCTTGATCACAGTAGTCCCTACCCTTTCAATTCATCGATCGCCGCCTCGACCTCGAGGCGTTCCTTGGCGTCCAGTGCCACGCACTCGGCCGCCTTTTCATACAGGGCCAGCGCTTCCGCCAGCTTTTTCTTTCCGTCAAGCATGTTCAAGGCGCGCGCATACTCGCTGTGCGCCAGCGCCGAATACGGCGTCAGGGCAAGCGCCGTCTTGAAGTGCTGATAGCCATCTTCCTTGTTGGCGCCGTAGGTCAGGCTGCCGATCATGGCGCCGACCTTGTCGATAATTTCCGTATGATAAATCCCAAACGCGATATGCGCTTCCGCATGCATGGGCGCCACCGTCATCGTGCGGTCCAGGCTGTTGCGCACGCGCGCGCCCATGCCCTGCGCCAGGGCCTTGACGACGGAGGTGCCCAGCGCGTAGCGGCCCAGGCTATAGGCATGCCAGTAGTAGCCGGCCGGGTTGTCCGGCTGTTCGCTCTGCTGGCGCTCGCAGCGCTCCGCCACTTCTTCGTACATGTCGAGTTTCTGGCGGTCGTCCACTTCCAGGTGCGTGGCATAGATGCAGGTCGCCTTGTGCGCCACCGCATAGCCGGGCACGCCGACAGCCAGGCCCAGCTTCACCGCGCGTTCGAAATCGCCCGCGTGGAAGGCCAGCCAGGCTTGCACCAGCGCCGGATGCGTGGGAAACGGTTCCACATCGCCCGCATGCAGGCGCGCCCAAGCCGCTTCCAGGGTCTGCGGCGTGTAGACATAGGCTGCGTCCGGATAGGGAAATTGTTTCCAAGCCATATATCTCTCCTGTAAATGACGACGTGGCGCCAGCAGCCGCGTCAGTCGTTCTTGAGTTTGGTCACATACTCTTCCGACAGTTTGCGAAACAGCAAATGCGTTTCATTGCGCAAATACGGGCCGATCAGGGACAACACCTGGTAGCAGCCGCGTGCCAGCGCATCGGACATCGATTGCTGCTCGCTGTACTTGCGCGGGTTGCGCACATATTCGTACGACAGCCAGTAGGTGGCGACGACCACCATATTCGTCGCCATCGCGGCCACTTCCATGTCCGACGCTTCCAAAGACTGTTCGCTGCGCAAATCTTCGCACAGCTGCGTGGCCACCTTGATCTTGTGCGCCAGGATCAGCTTGAAGTGCAGTTCCAGCTTGCGGTTGCGCGACAGCAAATCGTTGAGGTCGCGATAGAAAAAACGGTAGCGCCAGATCAGTTCGAACATCAGGTGCAAATACAGCCAGACATCCTCGATATTCGAGCGGCGCCCGTCAGGCACGGTCAGGATGCGTTCGATTTCCGCCTCGAACTGGACGAAGATCGAGTTGACGATGTCATCCTTGTTACGGAAGTGGTAATACAGGTTTCCCGGCGAAATATTCATCTCTTCCGCAATCACGGTCGTCGTGATATTCGGCTCACCAAACTCATTGAACAGGCGCAGCGACAACTCCAGGATGCGTTCGCGGGTACGGCGTGGTGCTTTTTGTAGCATGGCGGGCAATCTCTCTGTGTTCTGCCTCAAGCATACCACCTAAGATAGCCGTAATGAAACACTGCGCCCCACGGCGCCGGCGAAAAACGCAGGCAAAAAAAAGCCTGCGCGAGCAGGCTGGAGGAATGCTGCGCCAGCTCAGGCCGGCGGCGCTTTTTTCTTCGCCGCCACTCTCGCGGCGGGTTTGCTCACAGCTTTGCTCACTGGCTTGCTCACTGGCTTGGCCGCGGCCCTGGCCGGGGTCTTGGCGACGCTCGCCTTCGGTGCGGCTTTCGGTGCGGCTTTCGGCGCCGCCTTCACGGCGGGCTTGGCCACGGCCTTCGGCTTGGGCGCCGGCGCGGCCTTGCCCGACAGCGCCGCCACCTGCAAGCTCAAGGCATCGATCTTGGCATGCAGCGCGGCGATATCGTTTTGCATCGGCACGCCGATGGTGGCCAGGGCGCGCGCCACGCGCTCTTCAAACACCTGTTCCAGCTTGTCCCAGGAGCCGCTGGCCTGCTTGCCCACGCCATCGGCCAGTTTGCTGACGCTGTCGCCGACATCGGCCACCTTGTCTTCGGCGCGCTTCTGGAATTGCGTGCCTTCCTTGACCAGCTTGGAAAACACGCGCCCGCCCTCTTCCTGCGCCTTGGCGAAGGCACCGAGGCCCGCTTGCCAGATCTGCTGCGCGGACGAGCGCACGGTGCTCGCCAACTCCTTGTCTTCCGTCAATTCCTTCAATTTCTTCACCATCGCCCGCTCCCGTCATATGAAAGGCCATGCCACTTCATGGATGCTTTTTATTCTAGTGAGCAAAACTAGAGACGGGAGTCTAATTCGATACAAAGCGGCTTCTCAACGTGAGCCAGCGCACACAGCGGCCTGCCCGGCAAGCTCAGGCGGCCGCTTTCACCGGGCCATGCAGCAGCGTGTGCAGGCGGAAGCCTTCGCGGATGTTCTCGCGCAGCACGGCGCCTTTCCACGGCTTGGTATAGAAGCGGTCGACGGCGCCACGGTTGATGGCCGCCATGATGGGCGTCAGGTCGGCAAAAGCCGACAGCATGATGCGGAACGTATCGGGGCACAGGTGCTTGACACGCTCCATGAATTCGGTGCCGCTCATGAGCGGCATGCACTGGTCGCACAGAATCACCTGCACCTTGTGGCGCGCCAGGATGTCGAAGCCCTCGGCGGCGGTCTGCGCCGTCAGGATGCGGTAGCCGTCCTGCGCCAGGAAGTCGCTGAGCACGTCGAGCATGAAGACATCGTCGTCGACGATCAGCAAGGTTTGCTGCTCTTCGCTGCCCGCATCCTGCGGCGCCTGCAGCAGCTTGCCCGCCATCAGCATCTGCTCGAATTCTTCCTGTGGCACGGGGCGGCTGAAATAATAGCCCTGCATCTCGTCGCAGCCGTGGCGCCGCAAATAAGCCAGCTGCGCATCGCTTTCCACGCCTTCGGCGATCACTTCCAGCTTCATGCTGTGCGCCATGCTGATGATGGCCAGCACGATGGCCGCGTCGTCCGGATTGCTGGTCACTTCGCGCACGAAGGCGATGTCGATCTTCAGCTTGTCGATGGGGAAGCGCTTCAGGTAGGCCAGGCTGGAATAGCCGGTGCCGAAATCGTCGATGGAAATCTGGATGCCCAGCGCCTTCAGGTTGCGCAGCACGGCGATGGTTTCCTCCGCATTCGACATCAGCGAGCTTTCCGTCAGCTCCAGTTCCAGCAGGTCGGGCGCGATATCGTGCTTGCTGATCGCCTTGAGCACCTCTTCTTCCAGGCCGCCGACGAAAAACTGGATGCCCGACACATTCACCGACAGGTGCACGGGGCCGATGCTGCTGGCGCCCCATTCGCTGATCTTCTTGCAGGCTTCGTCCAGCACCCAGTTACCGACGCGCACGATCAGTCCCGTTTCTTCCAGCAGGGGGATGAACAGGGCCGGCGAAACCATGCCGTGGCCGGGGCGGCGCCAGCGGATCAGCGCCTCGGCGCCGCTGATGCGCCCCGAGATGATATTCACCTTGGGCTGGAAGAACAGCACGAATTCCTCGTTGTCGATGGCACGCCGCAGGGCATTTTCCATGTCCAGCCGCGCCATCGATTGCGCGTTCATTTCCGCCGTGAAGAAGCGGAAGGCATCGCGCCCGGCCTCCTTGGCGCGGTACATGGCCGTGTCGGCATACTGAATCAGGGTATCGGCATCGACGCCGTCTTCGGGGAACACGGAAATGCCGATGCTGACCGTCACCGTCACCTCGTGGCCCTGCAAGTCGAAGGGCTTGCGCATCGCTTCGCGGATCTTCTCGACCACGCCCACGGCATGCTGGACGCCTTCTGGCAGCACCAGGATGGTGGCAAATTCATCGCCGCCAAAGCGGCCGATGGTATCGCGCACGCGCAGGCAATCGACCAGGCGGCTGGAAAACTGGCGCAGCAGGTCGTCGCCGATGGTGTGGCCCAGGGTATCGTTGATATTCTTGAAGCGGTCGATGTCCATGAACAGCACGGCCACGGCCCACTGGTGTTCGGCCGCCTGGGACAGCGAATGGGTCAGCGAGGCGTAAAACTGGCTGCGGTTCGGCAAGCCCGTCAAGGTATCGAAATGGGCCAGCTTCATCAGGCGCTGCTCGGCATCCTTGCGCTCGGTGATGTCGCGCGCCACGGCCACCAGAATCCAGCTCTGCCCCGAGCGCAGGGTACGCCGCTGCACTTCCACCGACAGCGGCGAGCCATCCTTGCGCTGCAGCTGCAATTCCGTCATCGGGCCGCCCTGGTCGCCAGCCAGCAGCTTGTTGTACAGTTCTTCCAGCTGGGTCTCGCCCTCGTTCGCGCGCCCCGGCCCCACGCGCAGGAAATCCTCGCGCTCAAAGCCCAGCATGCGGCAGGCAGTCTGGTTGACGTCGACGAAGCACATGCCGGCGCGGTCGACGAGGAAAATCGCGTCGGCCGTGGCATCCATCGCCAGGCGGAAGCGGCGCAAGTCTTCATCGAGACGGATGCGCGCCGCCATGTCCAGGGTCAGCTGCTCGTGGTGGCGCTTGATCTCGTCGTATAGCAGCAGGTTGTCGTAGGCGACGGCGATCTGCGCCGCCACCGTGGCGGCGACCCGTTCGTCGACTTCGGAAAATTCATTCGCCCCCAGCTTGTCGACCAGGTACAGCCAGCCGTGGCTGCGTTCGCGCGAGGCGATGGCCACGCCCAGGAAGGAGTGCACGGGCGGGTGCGTGTCGGGCAAGCCCAGCGCGCCGGGGTCGCCCTTCAAGCCATTGACACGGTAGGGCTGGCGCTGTTCCAGCAAGCGGTTCAGGATGCCCGTGCGCGGCGCGCTGGCAATGCGCTCCAGGTCTTTCTCGGCGCCGCAGGAGGAAAAATAACTGAGCTTTTCGGCGCCCTCTTCCAGCACGCCGATGCAGGCATACTTGGAGACGCAGATATTCTGCGCCACCTTGCAGCCCGCCTCGATCAAGGCGCGCGGATCGCGTTCGGCGCCCAGCTCGATGCCCAGCTCGATCAGGGCCGTCAGGCGCAGGCTCACCGCCTGCAGGCTCGACAAAGAGCGCGACAGGCGCTCCGTCATGATGCCCAGGTCTTCGGGCATGGCGGCATGGCCTTCGCGCTGGCTGGCCAGCTGCGAAATCTGCTGGCTGCTGGACTCGACTTCGTCGAGATAGCCGCTGACCTGATGATCGATGGCGGCCAGCTTGCCAGTGGCGGAAAGGGCCGCGGCACCGCCAGCGCCCGGCACAACGGGCGCCTGGGCGGCCGCCGGCATCAGTCCCAGCGCCTCGTTGACCGTACGCACGATGACTTCGGGGTCGGACGGCTTGGGCAACACCCAGCGCACGCCGCATGCCTGCGCCAGCAAAATCGCTTCCTGCTCGCGGTAGGTGGCCGTATAAAAGATGATGGGCACGTCGATCAGCGCGGGATCGGCATGCACGCGCGTGACGAATTCGTAGCCGTCCATGTTCGGCATGAGGATGTCGGAGATGATCAGGTCCGGCCGCTCGGTGCGCAATATTTCCAGCGCGTCGGCGCCATTGGCCGCCTCCAGCAGACGGTGGCCGCCGTAGCCCAGCAGTGCGGTCAGGAATTCGCGGTTCAGCACATGATCGTCGACGATCAGGATGGTAGCTATGTCGTTTTTAACTGGCGTCGACGGCGCCCCGGGTAAAAAAGATTCCAGCTCCGCCACGAACAGGTCCGGCTCGATCGGCTTGCCGATATAGCCATTGAAACCCGCTTCGAGCAGGCGTTCGCGGTCACCCACCATGGCCAGCGCCGTCACGGCCAGGGCCGGGATCTTGCGCAGCAGCGGGTCTTTCTTCAGCTCGGCCACCACGCCATAGCCATCGAGCTTGGGCAAATGCACGTCGCAGATGATCAAGTCCGGCAATTCGCTGCGCGCCATGCGCACGCCCTCTTCGCCGTCATAGGCGGCCAGCGGCGTGTACCCAAAGGCACGTAACAGGTACACCATCAATTCCATATTGGTGGCGTTATCTTCGATAATCAGGATACGTGCGGACAATTAGCACCCCCCATGAAAACGGCATAGTCTCATTTTTTGCCTGCACCCATCTTTCCGCTTGCGCGGCAACATGCTAATCCTACAACATCCTGCCATGCATCCCCGCAAATATCTCGCATGCGGATCGCTGTGGCGCGGCGCATACGGCCTCGGCAATCATTGCTGGCCGTCACCTTCGTGATGCTAGCTTAATACAGTACGCCAGTGGAAAACAGCATTTTCTGGGCCTGTACCTGTTAAACCTGGGCAACAGCAGAGTCAAAAGAGACAGTCTTGCCATGCTGATAAAACACAACAGGATTCAGGAAAAATGGGGGCTGGACGGGGGCTGGGCGACTTCGTACTTGATAGTGATTTCCGCTAACAGCTGGCGCAGTACGCGCGCATCGCTGGCCAGCGCCACGTGGCCGATGCCGCCGAAGGCAATATTGCGCGCGCCGGGCAAGTGCGCGGACGTTTGCGGCGCGACAATATTATCGTGATGCGAGTACATCGACGTGATCAGTGCGCGCGTTTCCGGCGTCTCGCTGGCGGCCAGCTGCGCCAGCCAGCCGCTGGGTGCGCCACCGATACGACTCATCTGGCGCGCATTCGCGCCCGCCGCCAGGTTGGCCAGCGCCGTGCCGTGGTGCGGCGTGCCGATGGTGATGATGCGCGCCACGCGGGCCGCGCCGTAATGGCGCAGCCAGGCACGCGCCACCAGGCCACCCATGCTGTGCGCGACGAGAATGACGCGGTCGCTGCCCGTGCGGGCGCAAAGCTCGGTGACGGCTTGCTCGACCTGCGGCACGAAGTCCTCAATGTTGGCATCGATCGGCTCCAGGTCGATCGCCTTGTGCACGATGCCCGCCCGCGCCAGCTGGCGGCTCAGCTGCGTCCAGTAGCCGCGGTTGCACACATAGCCGTGCACCAGCAGCACCGGCAAGCCCTGGCCTGATGGGATCATGTCGGCCACATGCAGGCGCGGACGCAGCATGCCCCATGACGACGTCCACAGGGTGGCGCGCAGCTCGCCGAAAAACAGCCGCGCGGCGCCCAGGGCACCCAGCTGGTATGGCGCCGGCACGGGGCTGCCCAGGCGCCGGCTTTCCCAAAAGTTGCGCGCCACGATCAGCGCGCGCACGGCCAGCAGCATGGCGCCCGCCAGCAGCACGGCCATGGCCGGCGAGGCGACGCCCCACGCCTGCATCGCCAGATACGCCACGCCCAGCACGGCCAGCACTTGCAGCAGCATCAGCCACTTGAGGATGCGCGCGATCATGCGGCGGCCGGGGCGGCGACAGGCATGGGCACGGGGGCCGGCTTGCCCGTCAACTCCCGCGCCAGGCCGCTGGCCAGGCGCGCCGCCAGTGCATACAGCGTCAGTTGCGGATTGGCGCCGATCGAGGTGGGGAACAGCGAACCGTCGTGCACGGACAGGTTGCGCACGCCGTGGTAGCGGCCATCGGACCCCGTCACGCCCAGACGCACATCGTCCGACATGGCGCAGCCGCCCATCACGTGGGCCGACACCACCCTGGTCAACAGCGCCTTCATCGGCAAATCGCCGATGGCCTGCTTCGCCTGCGCCCAGCTGGTGTAGTGGCGGGCCAGCTCGTGTACGGGATACACGCTGTTCGCGCCGGCGGCGAACTGGATTTCCGCCATCGACAGCAGCGCGCGCCGCGCGCCATCCCAGATGAAGGGCGTGATCGGATAGTCGAGCACGGGCGCACCGAAGCTGTCGATGGAGACGCTGCCGCCCGCCGAGTCGTGGTGAAAGCCGTCGCGCAGCAGCGCCAGCAAGCCGTGCACATGGGGAAATTCGCGCATCGTGCGCGCATGTTCATCGCCGAAGCCGCCCATGGTGGTGGCCATCAGCAGCGGGTGCAAAGGCGGCGCTTCAAGCTTGTAGCCGATGGGGCCATCGATGGGCGCCAGGTGCAGGAAATGGTCGGAATAAATCGTTTGCGGCGCGCCCGCATAGGCATCGACGCGCTGGGGGAACAGGCCGGCCGAGATCACCGTCGGATGCAAAAAGGTGCGCTGCCCCAGCAAGCCGTGCGGGTCGGGCGCCTGCGAGCGCAGCAGCAGTGCCGGCGAATTGATGGCGCCGCCGGCCAGCACAAAGTGTTTGGCGCGCAGCGTGAGGCGCACGCCCGTCGGCACTTGCCCGGCGGCGTCCAGCGCCGTCACCTGCAAGCTGTCGATGCGCTCGCCCTTGAAGCTGAAACGCTCGGCGCGCGCATGCACGAGCAGGCCCGCGCCCAGCGCCAGCGCCGAGGGGATCGTCGTCACCAGCATCGACTGCTTGGCGTTCGTCGGACAGCCCATGCCGCAGTAGCCGAGGTTCCAGCAGCCGTTCACATTGCGCCGGATGGCGGCCGTGGGGATGCCCAGCGCCGTGGCGCCGCGGCGCAATAAATCGTTGTTTTCATTCGGCGGCACGATCCAGTCGCTCACGTGCAGGCGTTTTTCCATCATGGCGAACCACGGCGCCATGGCGTCCACCGAATAGCCGGACAAACCGAAATGCTGGCGCCAGTATTCCAGCGTGCCGGGCGGCGTGCGAAAACTCGAGGTCCAGTTGACGGTGGTCGAACCGCCCACCGTGCGCCCCTGCAGGATGTTGATGGCCTTGTCGCGCGTCTTGCGCGCGGCCGATTCCTGGTACAGGGCAGGATAAGCGTCCGCTTCGCGCATCTTGAAGTCTTTCGAGGACTTCAAGCCGCCCTCCTCGACGATCAGCACTTTCAAGCCGGCCAGCGCGAGGATTTCCGCCGTCACGCCGCCACCGGCGCCGCTGCCGATGACGACGACATCGGCCTCGAAGCTGCGGTCGGCGGCCAGGGTGCTGGCGTCGGTGACGTTCCAGCCACTGGCCACGCCGATGGCGATGGGGTCGGGAATGGGGGATGTACTCATGGATGCTCTCTTAACTCAGCTCGGGCAGCGGTCCCGGATAGCCGATAGTGGCCCAATGGGCGGCATCGGCGTACCAGGCGCCGAGGATCAGGTCGTGCAGGGCCAGGTAGACCGTCTGCAGGGTGGCCAGGCGGTGCGTGCGCCACGACTGCAGAAAGGCGGCCACCTGGGCAGGGTCGGCTTCGCGCCAGCCATCTTTTACGCCGGCGACGAAGCGCCGCGCGGGCGCCAGCGCCAGCAAGCCAAACAAATCCTGCACTTCCTGCTGCGCCGCCAGGGGCAAGCCATGGATGGCCGTGTCCACGCCGGCGATGGCGCCGTCGAGGGCCTTGCTGCGCGCATCGCCCCCGTGCGGCAAGGCCTCGCCCAGCATGGCCGGCACGATGGCCACCAGCGCCGCGCGCGCCGCGCCATCGAGCACGAAGCGGCCAGGCGCCAACGGCCCCCGCAGCGCGCGGTAGGCGGCGCCGCCGGCGGCCAGCGCGCAGGCGCCCAGCACGCCCAGTTTCAGAAACGATCTGCGTTGCAATCCCATGTGTCCCCTTGTTTTGTACGGCCTTTTGCAAGCCAGTGTACGCCAAAGGCAGGGGGCGTTTGAACGCAAAAACTAGAGCGGCGCGTCTAGTTTGCGCGACTGGAAGCACAGCAGCGGCATGGCCAGCAGCGCCGCCAGCGCGCCGCCGATGGCGATGCTGGGCAAGCCGAAGGCGACGATCAGCGCGCCGCCCAGCGCGCCTCCAAAGGCCGTGCCCGCATTGAAGGCGGCGATATTCAGGCCCGCCGCCACGGCGTCGCTGCCCGGGCAATGCCGTTGTGCCAGGAGCAAGAGGAGCATGGTCGACAGGGTCACGAGGGCAAAGAACAGCATGCCCAAAGTGCCGCACAGGGCCAGCATGGCAAAGGGATGCGTGCGCAGCACATAGAACCCCAGCAGATTACACGCCAGCGCGGCCAGGGCCAGCATGGTGGCGCGCAGCGCGTGGGGGCGATCCGCGCACCAGCCGCCCAGCAGATTGCCGCCGATGGCGCACGCGCCAAAGCACAGCATGGCGGCACTCAGCCAGCCCGCATCGAGTCCGCCCAGTTGCAGCAGGAAGGGAGAAACATACGTGAAAAAACTGAAGGTGGCCACGCTGACCAGCGCCGCCACGCCAGCCGCCAGCAGCAGGTGCAGCTGCAGGATGGCGCACAGGCTGGCCAACGGCGATGCGGCAACAGCCTGCTGGCGCGCGGCCGGCATGGCGCAGCGCAAGCCGGCGCCGCCGCACAGGGCCAGCACGCCGATGGCGGCAAACACCCAGCGCCACGACGAGACGGCGCCCAGCCACGTCCCCAGCGGCACGCCGCCGGCCAGCGCCAGGGTCAGGCCCAGCCAGACGATGGATAGCGCCCTGCCCGCGCGGGACGGGTCGACCAGGCTGGTGGCCGCATGCGAAGCCACCGCCATGAACACCCCATGCGCGAGTCCGACGGCAAAGCGCACACCCAGCAGCGCGCCCAGTGCCGGCGCGGCCGCCATCGCCACGCTGCCGGCCGCCAGCACGAGCATGGTGGCCACCAGGATCTGGCGCGTGGGGCGGCGCGCCAGCATGGCCGTCAGCACGGGCGCGCCGATGGCCGCCCCCAGCGCATACGCGGCGATGGCGCCGCCGGTCGCCGCCACGCTGGCGTGCAGGTCGCGCGCCATGGGCGACAGCAAGCCGGCGGCGATGAATTCGCACAAGCCGAAGGCAAAGCTGCACAGCGACAGCCAATAAATAGAGGGAGGCAGCGCACGGTTGCGCGATGAAACGATGGACATGGCAATTCCCGACAATCAAAAACGCCATGCTGGCCCCTGGGCCGTCATCTGTAAAATATCTTATTTATCTTGAAACGAGACGCTTAACGTCTCATTTTAAGTCTCATTGAGTGGCGGACAGCCGCAGCTGCGCCAGCAGCCGCTCGCGCACGGGAGACGTGCGCTGCGGGTCCCACGCCATGTACAGGTCGAGCTGGCGCAGCGGCGCGGGCGCGCTGCTTGCCAGCGGCAGCATGACCACGCCCGCTGGCGCGCAGGCGCCCAGGCTGGCCGGCAGCAGGGCCACGCCGAATCCGGCCGCCACCAGTCCCAGCACCGTTTGCAAGCGGCGCGCCTGCTGCACCACGTGCGGCACGAAGCCCGCATGCAGGCACAGGCTGGCCAGCTGATCATGAAAACCCTGGCCCAGCGCGCGCGGCGAGGCGACGAAATCGTCATCGGCCAGGTCCGCCAGATCCACCCTTGCCTGGCCCGCACAACGGTGATCGGATGGCAGCGCCACGACG
The DNA here is from genome assembly GCF_030397665.1 of Janthinobacterium sp. SUN073. Classification (GTDB taxonomy): domain Bacteria; phylum Pseudomonadota; class Gammaproteobacteria; order Burkholderiales; family Burkholderiaceae_D; genus Janthinobacterium. The sequence continues at coordinate 94,773 of NZ_JAPUBT010000008.1, forward strand.
ATGTCTTCACCGGACAGGCGCTCGATGCGCAAGCCCGGCGTGCTGCGCCCCGGCGCGCGCAGCAGGGCGATATCGACCTCGCCTTTTTCCAGCCACTCGACCTGCTGCTGCGTCGACGCTTCGCGCAAGGTGAATTGCACGGCGGGCGAGGCGGCGCGAAACGCGCGCAAGGCGTCCAGCACGTGGACGTACGGCGTGATGTGGATGAAACTGAGGCGCAAGTGCCCGTCGATGCCCTGCGCCACACGCCGCGTGGCCGCCACGCCCTCTTCCAGGCTGGCCAGCACCTGGCGCGCCGTGGCCAGGAAAGCATCGCCCGCCGGCGTCAGGCTGACCTTGCGATTGGTGCGCTCGAATACGGGGTAGCCCAGCAAGTCTTCCAGCCGCAAGATCGCCTGCGACAGGGGCGGCTGCGCCATGTGCAGCCGTTCGGCCGCGCGCCGGAAGTGCAGTTCCTCGGCGACGGCGATGAACTGGCGCAGCAGCCGCGTCTCGATCATGGCGCCTTTTTCGCCACCGCCAGGATATGGCGCGCGATGCCGCGCAGGATGTTGACTTCTTCCGTCTCCAGTCCCGTGCGCGAAAACAGGCGTTTCAAGCGCGGCATCAGCTTTTTCGGGTTGTCGGCATCGAGGAAATCGATGGCCACCAGCGCCTGCTGCAAGTGATCGTACATGCCGTCGACCTGCGCCAGGCTGGCGGCGTCGCCATGGAAACCGACGGGACTGGCGAGCTGTCCATCGCCGAGGGCCGCCACGCGGCATTCATAAGCGACGACCTGCGCCGCCTGCGACAGATTCAGCGACGAATACGCAGGATTGGCGGGAATGTTGATCAGCACGTTGCACTGCTCGACGATCTCGTTGGGCAAGCCGAAGCGCTCGTTGCCGAAGATGACGGCAGCGTGCAAGTCTTCGCTGGCGGCCAGTTGGCTGGCGATGGCGCGCGGGGCGGTCACGGGCGGCGAAAATTCGCGCAATCTGGCCGAGACGGCGGCCGCGTAATTGCAGCCTTCGAGCGCCTCGGCGATCGAGCCGACGATGCGCACGCCCGACAAAATATCCTGCGCGCCGCTGGCGAAGGCCACCGCTTCCGCATCCGTCAAGGCATCGGGAAAACGGGGGTTGACCAGCACCAGATCGGAAAAACCCATCGTTTTCATGGCGCGCGCGACGCCGCCAATATTGCCAGGACGACTAGTTTCGACAAGAATAAATCGCAGGCGTTTGAAAAGAGACGTGTTGATTTCGGGCAGATTCATTTAAATGGCTAATTGTGCAGTATCGATAAACAAGGAATTACAGCGAAATTACCCCTACGCTGCCCCACAAGCCTGAATTTTAACCTGTACTGACATCCGAAGACGCAATTCTCAAAAATCGCATTTAATTGTCTTTTTATCAATTTCTTCTTGATCTTCTATACACCTGAACGCATCCTGCCTGACCTCTGCAATACTGTTTTTGCACACGCTCCAGGACGCTGTTTTGCGCATTTTTTGCACACCGCGCCATAGGAGAATTTGCGCATTTTTTGCACAGTGCCAGTATTGCATTAACTCGGGATTTAAAAATGTCATTAGTGCAACGCAAGGGAATTTGGCAATGGCGGAAGATGATCGATGGAGTAATGCTGAATCGCTCGACTAAAACGGATGATAAGGCCTTGGCGACCAAGATCGCTCGTAAGTGGGACCACGAAGCCGTTCAGCAAATTAAGGTGCTTGGTGAACGCCCTGTCACGCTGTATGACGCAATCGACGGTTTTTTGGCTGTTCGCAAGCACACAAGGGGTTATGGCGTTGCCGAGCAACAAATGCGGCATTGGAAAAAACTATTGCCTGATGGCCCAATGAAGTCGATACAGAAGCACCAAGTTCAGGCCGCAGTACATGAGATGATCACGCTTGGCCGGGCAACAAACACAGTCGCGCTATTCATCACGTACTGGAATGCGCTCGTCAACTACTGCGTGCAGAAACGCCTATCACCTGGACCTAAATTAGACCGTATCAAGCCAGCTTTAACGCGCTTCCGAGTGATCACACTTGCTGAAGAAACTGCAATCCTGGCCGAGCTTTCCCCCGACATCAAATACATAGGCAAAAACGCGAACACAGACAGATGTCGGCAGGACAACCACGATATCATCGTTTGCCTGTCGCACCTGGCTGCTCGCATTTCCGAAGCCAGCAACTTACTGTGGTCAGACATCGATTTCGACCGGAACACAATCTTGGTGCGTCGCCTCAAAAACGGCAACAATACTCTCGCTCTGATGTCCAAAGCATTACGGGCCGTCATGGAACGTCGCTACCCAGCGCGAACCAACAACTTCGTATTCCCGACTAAATGCGGCGACAAAAACGGCCTGTCGTCTTGGCTGAGAGACTTGGTAAAACGTGCTGGCATATCGGAAGAAGGTGGCAAGATCACCAGTCATACGTTTCGACATACGACTGCAACTCGCCTACTCCGTTCAGGCATGGATATTACGATGGTGCAAAAGTTTCTGGGCCACAAGCAAATCAGCAGCACGATGGTATATCTGCATTCTCAGCCGAGCGAAGTAGCCAGCAAAGCGCTGGCAGTTTTCAACAGCGCTTGAACGATCAGCATGCGTGACGTTGTACGCACAGCCAGCATCACGCTTTTCGTTTGCAAACCCACCTAACCGTGCCAACACGTGCAGTCAAACCACTACGCCAGTAATCCGGCACGGAATCTGGACTAACCTCCATGAACAGAGTGACGTGGCTTGAACCACGTCAACCCAACCTTGCCAATTGTCTATTGAGCCGACAACTTTTCAGCGCTGCCTGCATTTTCAGCCTTACTATTGTCATGCTTCGCTGAGTTCTGACGTTCAACCATTAGGCCTATTCATATTCTGCGAGATTAGCAGTTTATTCCTCAGCCTCGACAATAAAGATGGAATCTGCACGATCTCGCAATAATCTTTCTCGGCATTAACTCTCAATACAATAGGGGATAATTGACACAGTGCCATACCTTCTTGGTTTTTCGCTTCATGTGCCTCTTGGTAGTTATTCGGGATTGATTCCAAGTCAGCAGGAAGTGATTCTTCAATAATTCGTGATGAAGTACCTGCAATCTTGATTCGATAACCAGTTGAGACAAAGACGTGCTCCTGAAGGGACTCAACATCAATTACCTGATCTGTACGCCATCCGTCGTGCTCCAAAAAGAACTTAACCCCTGATTTAATCAAGTAAAAACGTACTGCATCCAGAACAAGGCGCTCCAGATCAAAGTAACGCCCCCACTTGCGCTTGCTATTCAAAGCCAGCTTACGTCCATTCTCGTTCTTGACAGTGTACATGGACTCGCTTTCGATGACTTTCCAGCAGCGCTTGATGTCATCTTTCAACAGCATCAAGCGAGTATCATTCTTCAATGCATTGACTCTCTCGTAGTTCTCATCAAGTAGTTGGAACAGAGCGAAATCCTTGTTAGCGCCCAGCTTTGCGCCACAAAACATGGCATTTACCAGAGCCTTAACCTTCTTGGCTTGTTTGTCGTCGTTGTAGTCGTAACCGGCCACTTCAGCGACATGCTTGCGGAATGCTCGCGGGTCAGCAAGGAACTCTTGAATGCCATGCGGCCACTCATCAAACCCTAGTTGCTGTGCGTGTTGAAGAATCAACGTAGGTGCACAAGCCTGAATGTCATAATCGAAGCTCAACCCTTCTTTTTTCCAGACATAGGCTTTGGCGTCCTTTTTCAGATTCTGGAGTGGATGCCACAGGCGGGCACACTGCTTTTCTTCATACTGGAAGTCTTTGCTGTCGAACTCCTTCTTGTGCACGTCGCGTGCCCAGGCATGTATCAGCTCCATGTCATGCAGTGATTTTCCCTTTCCTTCCTTCTGCATGGGCGCAGCTGCGTTTGCATCCTCGATACCAAGCAGCATGCCGCTTACCTCATCCCAACCAGACTGATTGAGTGAATATTCCTTGCACTTGCCGCCATCAACACCGAAATAGTAGAAGTTATCCTGACAGATTAAAAGCTTTGCGCGTAACCAAGCTCCAAGCTCATTCTGCTGCTGCCCCAGATTGACATCAATCCAATTCTTTGCCATTTCTCGCGGCTCTGACCGAACACAGCCAGCAGCCCAACCAAGGGCTTTTTTGACACGTTTACGGATACGCGGATTATCGAAATTGGGGATATATTGGCCGGTTCTCGTCCGACTCTTGTTATTATTCATTATTAGCTCCTGAAGCCTGACCAAAGGCTTTCTTATATTTAATCTGGATGGTACGAAGAGATTGCCAATAGATCAATATAAAAAAAGGGCCAAGTCAACTTGGCCCTCGTGGTCATGTAGCAGCAAATAAAGAATACAGGCGTCACCTGCTAGATATTTATTTCTTTTGCTTTATCTATCTTCTTTCAATTTACCAAGACAACCAACGACTCAATCAGAATTCTTTGACGATTCTTGGCGAATCGTTTCCTTTGCTTGGTAGTCCAACATTATTATCCAAACATTCTTTCGGAATCATTCAAACTACTTCTTGATGGACAATTCGATTAAATAAATGCCTTCAATTAAAGAATAACCATTATCTAATCTTACCCTATTGTATTGAAAGTAATTAGATAGATAGTCATGAAGAAGTCGCCTGTCATTCGGCAACTTGTCGGTTCATGCGATATGTTCGGCACAATAATGCCATTGCTTTATTATCAAGTCCGTCGGGTCGGATATCCGTTAACTATCATCTATATCGTGACTGTGCACCGGCAACGACCACGCGGATACAGTTGGCTATAATGTTTACCATCCCATAACACCGAAGAAATGAGAAACGCATGAGCGAAGCACAGAAGATTGGAGCATTTGATTTGGCGTCGGAATCTATCGACGAAGCTACAGACGCCATACTGGCAAGGCTTGCGCATGTGTACTGCATACTTCAGCCGGAAAAAACGAGCGCTGACTTTTGGACCGACGTTATGACGCCAATTGCTGCTGCCACTCCAGACAGCCCACCATCCATCGGCCTCGACATCTACGCCGAACACTCCGAGCAAACTTACGAGATATTCCTACGATTGATTCTGAGGGTCATAGATCACGTTGCAGAAGCAACGACAGCAGATGAGCAGCACACCCAGGTCAATGCGTGGGCACAAATCGCCAATGCCATGTACCAGTTGGGGATGCTAGAGAACTCGTTGGTGTTGGAGCCGGCCGTAGGCCAGATCATTGCGCACCGCAATTCTGATCGAGCTGCCGTAGCGGCAAAAGGCCGTAGCGGAAAATATGACCCACTCCGCAAGCTAGCAGGAGAGTTGGCGGTGAAAAAGCCATTTACCAGTCGGCGCCAAGCAGCCTTGAGCATGAAGGCCGAAATATTAGCGGCGGCAAAGGATCTCGGCATATCGCTGTCTGAACTCCAAGCCGAACGGACTATCACTGGTTGGCTAGAAAGTATGACGTTTGCTAAGAAAACGCAAACTCTAACGTAGCAAACGCCAACGTCAGCACTGACAACGCTGGCGTCGGCATAGCGGACGGGCTATATCTCGACATTCCTTTTAATTAAAGTTCAGTTATCCGATCAGACGGTCGGGATTAAACAAAAACTCAAATTAAAAGGAAAATATGTCTATCAACGACTCCATCAAATCCGGCTACATCAATCCGAACCTTACCGTTGTAGTAGATAATGTAAGCAATCCGAATGGAGTATCACTAGATAAAACGAAAAATATTAATATTTTAGCAAACACATCCATTCCAAGTTATCCTATTGTTGTCGTTAGCCCATCAAGCCAGATTATTACAGCGACTTTTAACTATTCCACAATCGATACAAGCAAGCCGGAGAAAATATCGAATAGCATTCTTGTGATGGATGCGGTGGTTTATGAATTTCTTTCTGATCTTGAAAAAATCTCTGAAGCGGGAAAATCCGCCGAAAAAGAAAAAACTAATTTCACAAAAAAAGTACAATCCCGGGCCGTTCATGATTTGGCTAAAATTATTGGAATTCACGACAAATACTTTAAAAATGTCGCCGCACATCAAACTTACATCCTGATGCAAGAGCTGCGTAAAAAAATCGGAATAGCAGAAAATAAGAAAACAACAGCCTTTCATTTATTATCTCGCCAATATCGTGGCAATGATACTAGACAGGCTTCCGCTGATGCTAAGATTTTAAATTATGCTTATGAATTAAAGAAAGATGAGCACACATTCGCGCAATGGATTTTTGATTGCGGAGGACTAAATGCGGCGAAGGAAAAAAGTATTGGATACGAAAAAGAGCAAGCGAAAAAAAATGACCCAAATCCATATAAGGCTCCCAGTGTAGCGAAGCAAAAAGCTTTATTTAATGCCATGGAAAAGTCTGTACAAAATATTGCAAAGGCACAACAGACGACAGACGTTTTTTCGATTAAAAAAAGCGAATTGCCAGATATGTTTAGCACACTGCGCCCCTATGGCGGCAGCAACTGGCGCGTGTTTGCGGTAAATGTTGAAGAAGGCGAGGATGCTGAAGGCTATGCAGAGACGGTACTGCACTTTCATGCTTTCCATAACAAAGTTCCAGATCATGGGCGTCTCTACAAAGGTACACGCCTTGATGCTTCAGGTACCAGCGACAGTGCGTGGCCAGAATGGATGCTAGAGAAAAAAGCTGACTGAAAAAAGAAGGGACGTAGGCTAATAAGTTATCGGGTCGGCCGATAACTTCTAACCGCAATCGGCATAGGCGACACGAGATCGATGCCTGACTGCAAAAACAGGTCAGGCTAGTAGCACACCTCACCCAAGCTAGAAAAAGCGCTGGCGTGACGAACTCGTCAATCCTTGGCGTGGCTCAACACAAGCCAGCTAGTCCATCGCTACTGTGACCACAAAGACAACAAAAATCCAGTTGAACAACATTTTTATTGCCATTTGGAAATTCACGGCACCCATTCTGCTATAATTTTTATAGCGTTTTATTCCGAGCAAATTTTCTGCCTCGAAGCAAGCGTGCCAACGATTGTGTCAAGCTAACGACAACAATCACAACAATTAACAAGTCGGAGAACAAATGAGATTTAAGCATGGATATAGTCTAATTTTTGGAACGATGATCACACTAGCTCTGGTTGGATGCGGTGGCGGCGGTACTGCGTTGCCATCAACCACACCAGTACCACCGGTTGTTGTCACACCCCCACCAGCTCTACCTCCTATCGCAGTCAAGTCATCATCGTATGCAAATGCCAAGGATATGAACATTGATCCGCAAACGTATCCGAAGCTGGCGCAAAACAATGAACTTATTACCTCTGGCGTCGCGTTTGCCGACTTTTTCCAAGAAGGCAAGATGTCTATGGTTGCCTTTAGCAACGTGTTCGCTGGTGCTAACGGATTCGGTTCACTCGTTCCTGGTAAGGTTTACTTCTTCCAGAAAGACGCGAATGGTGCCTGGACGGACAAGACCGCTAGGGTATTAGATGACACCACCGGATGTCTTTCTCCGCGCAAAGTAATCGTCGCCGACTTTAACGGTGACGGTAAACCAGACGTGTTTGCTGCTTGTCATGGTATCGACGGGGAAATACCAGTTGGTGGTAAGTTTGGTGAACATCCAAGGATGTTACTGAGTCAGGTCAATGGCACTTATAAGAACGTTGACATGGGGTTTGACTGTTACTGCCACGGTGCTTCGGCTGCTGAAATGAACACCAAGGGTTATGCCGATATAGTCGTAACTGACTCAGCTATCCATGGTCAGCCGTTCTTTCTGATCAACAACAAGAATGGCACGTTCACTGCTGACTACCGCCGGATGCCTCCATCCACCGAAAAGAACAGTTTGACTTGCGCTATTAGCTGCCCTCTGCAAATTTATAGCGTAGAGCTAATCGACTTTGATAATGCCGGAAAATTTGACCTGTGGCTCGGCGGCACCAACGATAAATCGATCGCTAGCTTTGCGCCGTCAATCTTCAAGAACCCTGGCAACAACGATTTTAGCAACGCAGCGGTGACAATTCTGCCTAGCGTGGTCGGGTATCCACTGGTCTTGTCACTAGACATTGTATTCGTGAATGACACGATTTATATGTCGATGGTGGACCAGAACTACGAAACCTTCGGCATCCAAAAAATTGATTACAAAACATTGTCAAGTAAGTTGGTATATAACCATACAGGTCGATTCCCGAACAACTACTTGTGGGTTGACTGGGTAATGCCACGGAACAACAAGATCGTGTCCTTAGATTCAACCTTTGGGCTAGGAATTAACGACTAAATCCTCGATTTAAAAGTAGCCCTGCAAACGGGGCTTCCTACAATTTGTTTCACATCGCCACCTCGGCTAGCCAGCCATACTTGATGCCAATGCCACCAATCAAGAACCAAAAAAATCGTTCTTTTTGGCAATATATTTTATTCCAATTTTAAAAATAAAAACCATTTATTAATTACTTTTACAGCAATTAATATCGAGAAAATTTTTCACATCGAGGCACGCGCACAATCATTGCGCTTAGGTCACGGCGGCAATCACATCACGAAAAGATCGGAGAACAAATGAGATTTAAGCATGAGCATAGCCTATTTTTTGGAGCAATTTTCACGCTGGCTCTTACAGCTTGTGGCGGAGGTGGTTCCGCTTCGTCGGTACCCACTCCACCACCCCAAGTTGCAAATGCCCCGACTGCAACCGTAACGCTTAGCACGAATAAGGCAAAGACTGGTGACAATGTGTCTGTTACTTGGAACTCTACGGATGCAACGTCCTGCGTCGGATCTGACGCGCTATCGACGAGTACGACTTCCGGCGCCACTGCTGTAACTGCGGCGCCCGGTCAAACTAAGTTCACACTAACCTGCACGGGTGCAGGCGGCAGTAAGATCGCAACAGCTACGCTTGCTGTTCCGTTGCCAGTTATGGCGACATCAAATCTTAATGCAAAATCGCTGAATACAGCACCAAAGGCGATGCCGACATATGTAAGTACGAATGCCTACAATGAGTCTGCAGGCAGCGGGGTTGCTTTTGGTGACTTCTTACAAACGGGTGAGTTATCGTTGGTTGTTGCCACCAACAGGTTTTCGATCGACCCGACAAAACCCAATCCAGTAGGTGCCATACATTTTTACAAGTATATGGATGGGAAGCCTGTTGATGTGACGTCAACGTTACTGACAGACACGACTGGCTGTGTAGCCCCACGTCGTGTCCTTGTGGCAGATTTCAACAACGACGGTAAACCCGATTTGTTCTTATCGTGTCATGGTGCGGAATTTGGCCCAATAGCAAGCTGGCCTGGCGAACAACCACGCATTATTCTTAGCCAACCCGACGGCACCTATAAAAATACCCCTGCGCCGATTACATGTTACTGCCATGGCGCATCTGCTGGCGATGTCGACCGTGACGGCAATATAGACATACTCGTGAGTGACCTTAATCGCTCACGAGACGGTCGTTCTAGCTTTGTAATGCTGCGTGGAGATGGCAAAGGCGGCTTCCGCGAAGCTCCTACAGGGTTTATTGCATCAAATGCCGATTACACGATGTTTGACAAGGCATACTATAACGGCGCGTTTGATGTTGAATTGATTGACTTCAACGGCGACGGCTTGCTTGACTTATTTCTTGGCACTGGAGAACTTCAGACAACACCGCGTATTTTATTGGGTGACGGTACTGGTCGATTCATGAACACCTTAGTTAGCTTTGAGAAGGGCCCTAGTGACTATCATCTCAACGACGCAGTCTTTTTGAATGGTTATTTGTATGTCTATACCAACCTAAACAGCGATAACTACAAGAGTCAGATTCGCAAATACGATCTGGTCACTGGACGATATACGCTGATTTATGATGGAGCAAAAGCTTATCCAAATTGGACAACATACAGTAACGATAACGTGTTCATCATGCCCTATAAAGGTACCTTGGTAGCTTATGATAGCCGATTTTCGCTTGCTATCCCTATCTGACCATATCTCGGTTGAATGAAACTTGGGGCCGCATCAGGGATACGGAATTTTATGGGAACAGTTGATTTTTGCAAAATCCCAGCGGCCCCCTTGTGCACTTTCGACGAGAAAATTCAAACTCAAGAGCGTCCAGACTATCAGTGGCGATTTATAAATTATTTCTTGGACGGTCGATGCTTACGCTCTTACAGCGGTTGTGAAGGTGCTGGCAATAGTCGTTAGCCGTTCGCAGCCTGTATCAAGCACTTCGATAGCTTGTCGAAGTGCAGCAGCGCAGCCTGAGTAAGCTCGATCTGCTTGCGGCGCGTGTCCTCAGTGTCGGACAGCATAATCCAGCCCTTCTCACGCATGGACTTGAGCCGACTGTGAACGGTAGCGGGTGAACCGAATTCGTCTTTGGCCATCATGTCACGGACAGACAGCCGCTGCTCATCTTGTCCAGCACGGGCGACGATAGCAAGAATACGTTCTTCAAGGGGATCGAGCGAAGGCAGGGACGGCAAACCACGCAACGCTTCTGCCAACTGCAAGAAACGCATATAAATATCGGCAGGTCGTTTAGGATGTGTCATAAAATCGTTTAAAACTACTCGGGTATTGTCGGACCAACCGACAACTGCAATTGCTACAAATTTTAGCACATAGCCTACCACTAGCGCATTCGTCGCTGAGGCATCGGCAACAGCGATAGCAGCCACTTGGCCGTATACAGAACTATTAAGCTGCCAACCAGATCACCGATCACCATAACAAAGAGACCGGGCACCAGTTGGTTACCCCCATGTATCGAGAACCATAGATGATGGAGTAATGGACTCGCAACTGAACAACCCAGTGCGCAGAGCAGCAAGCGTTGTGGCGTTAGATTGGTCAATGATGCCTGCAAACCGAATCGAGATTGCGCTGCTACATAGACAAGATACGGCCCAATAGCACCAGCTACTGTACCTGTTGTTGCGCGTAGCGCGTCACCTGGGAAGTAATACCAATAACAGGCAAACCAGCCAGCTACAAGCAGTCCAATCGCCCCTGCCCGTCCAAACATCAGTGTACATAAAAGCCGTGTGCCAGCTGGAATGTAAATCCAACCGATGCCTTGTAGAAATTCTGCGCGTCGGAAAAACAGCTCGTTGACAACCATCATCGCCCCATGAAGGCAGATAGTTCCCACGACCATGTAGAAATCCATTCGGGAAGGCGAAACAGGCTGATTCATGCTGTATTGAAAATTGCTGCTGCGGTCACCAAGACCACATCTCTCTTGCACAACAGTAACACATTCGACGCAAACAGTTCAATGTAAGTGCCCATGCATGCAACACAGCATCCGCAGGCTCAAGGCTTCTTTGAAGGTTGGCACACAGTGGCTGCTCCGTCACTGATGACATATGCCTTCCGTCTAATGGCACGAACAAGCACAGGCCCAGCCCCCGCCGGAATACGAACAACTTTTGGGTTTGCGGGGTCAACGGGGTCAACTTCGGCTGCAGCCTTCGGCTTTGTTTTTCTTGCTTGACTGAATTCAACATATCGCATTGCAACTACCTCCTGCCATATTTAGCAGAAGATCTTTGTATGCAAAAAAATACGCATCAGCCGATCTAAGCAAGTTCGACAGCTACCCGCTGCATGTCGTCATTCACATCAATGTAGCGCTGCGTGGTTGCTATATTTTGATGCCCTGCCAAAGCCATCAACACTCGTACGCCAACGCCCTTGCTGGCAAGATTTGTAATGAAAGTTCGGCGGCCTGAGTGGCTGCTAGCACCATCAATCCCGGCTTCCTTGTAGAGAAAGTGGAAGTGCTGGCACAGGGTGTTGGAGCTAAAGGCCAGACGCTTCTGTGTGTAGAACAGCGGCATATCGCCCTGCACCCGCTTAAGCGTAGCAAGGTAGGTTGACACTTCCTTTTGCAGGCGTTCGTTTAAAAAGACTGTCCGCGCCCTGCTCCCTTTGGTCTGTTCTGGCAACAATCGAATTTCCGATCTAACGCGTCCATCCTCCGAGAGCACATCACCGATCCGCAGGGCTGCTACTTCGCCAACGCGCATACCGGCTAAATGCGTCATCAACAGCATTGCGCGATTTCTTGCTGCGTGCCGTTTAATTGCAATGAAAGCGAGAATTCGCTTGAGTTCTTTTTCTGTGAGTGTCTTTGCTTGTGCCATATAGAAAACAAAAGGATTTAATGCACCCGAGGATGCAACCTTTTGTTTTAGAAATCAACCGAAAACTGATGGCAAGTAATTGCCTTTAATTTCAATAGGTTAGCTGACAATGTAAGAATTTAGCAATTTCCTTATATTTTAAGAAGAAAGATATCTTTTAAAATACTTATTACATATAAAACAAGAAGGAAGACTCCAAAGCGGATACTAGCACCGTCGCGTAGGGTGACAGTGCTAGTCAGGCGCTAGTTGGATGATATGCTAGCCATAATTTCCAGAGGCGGCAACGCACGGACAATCTTCATCGTCTCAAGGCTTACCGTAATAACCCTTTGGAATAATTCAAGCGGGTAGCGAGCATTGCCCATCGTTTCAGTCGCCCACAAATTGGCATCGTTAACGATGCCGCTGTCCTTATGTGTGGTGACTGATTGCCGCTCCATTACCCATTCCAAAGCTGGTTTACCGTTAACAACATAGTCGTAAGCTTCCAATGGAATGCCGGTCATAGTGATCTTGTGGTTGTAGACCACACGGGACCTGTCTGTCTTAATTGCGAATTTCATTTGTGTTACTCGGAAATCAGCATCATCCAGCCCACTCATAAGCAAACCGCCGCCTTCATATCCTACTGGATGACACGGGACCGATTCGTAATTAATATGAAGATCAGCAAGTTTGCGTCCAGCCTGAGAGAATTTCCAAAAATCCGTAGCGGTCTTAACACATGGAATGCGTGGCAGCTCCTTAGTCAAATTATCAGCGTAACGGTCTCGGTAGTCAGAAGAATGAAGCAAGCCGTAAACGTAATAAAACACGTCTTCATTTCCAATTACCTCGTTTGGATAAGCGATTTGGAAGTGACTCAAAGCAGATTGGCTAATGCCGTCATTGCGGGCAAACCCTTGTATAGTGGCCTTTCCAAGTTTTTCCACGGGGGTATCAGCAAATATATCAGCTTGTTTCGAATCTTTGGGCGATACTTGGTCTTCCTTGCTATAGATATACAGCGGAAAACATTGAGCCTTAGATATCATTTCAAGATCGGGTATTTTGTCTGTCACGAAAGCACAAAAATCTTTTGTCGCCCCCCTGCCAGTTACACAAATTACAATATTCTGTATATTCGCTGCTGGAAAAAAATTTGGCACTAGCGCAACATCATTGATAAAGTAACGATCAAAATATAGATATTGTTTAGTAAATGGTCTATAGAGGCCGACAGTCATTGTGTTATCACGGTACTCTCGAATGGAAAATTTAGATATATCATTTCGGAGCGCTCGCGACCAACTTATCTTCGATGGATCCAAGTTAATAAAATCCTCAACAGGAGTTCGCTTATCCAATAAGACTTTAGAGAAAAATTGTTCATATCTGTGGGATTCACTATTAAAGAACGAAATCATCTCATTTACTTTTATTGATAACGATTTTTTTGAGAATTGATAAACCCATGCATCGCGATTGGTTTTTATCCCCATTGAATAGGTGGAAAAAACCGTTTTTATTCCGTTATCTTTTTTGTCGCCAAGTGAAATAAAATCACTAAAACTATTGTCTCGCTGACTTATCCAGTCTCCGTGCTCATCTGGTGTAATTGATACCCAACCATTGCTCTCACTAATCCCGGCAATGCTTGTGTAATTACAAATCTTTTCCAATTTTTCATTTTGAGTCAAATAATCGCCAATGTCGTGCCAGTAAATCTGTCCATGGGTCTTTGCGGCAGGGTTTTTTACGAATAATGTGATCGCAATAGGTGTGCGAGTGCCCTGACCAAAAACATTATCCTTTTCTTTGCGACGTTGCTCGCCTGATGTTCGAGCATTTCCGCGTAAATGAAACACGTATAAACTACTAAATTCATCGGCCAAACATTTACGCAAACCATCAGCGGTATTTGCATCCAAAAAACCAGCGTTCGTCACATATCCGATTACTCCGCTATTGCCGATGCGATCACTTGCCCAACGAATTGCCCGAATATAACTATCGTAAAGAGAGTTTTTATTTGTGGCGTTTGATCTTAATGCGTACGTATTTCGAATTTTCTCATCCAACCCAGAATACGCAACATTTTGATTATTGTCGTTTGCACTAGCCTGACCCGCAGAGTATGGCGGATTTCCGATAATTACACGAATATCAAGCTTTTTTTGTTTCTTACGGCGTGCACTATTCACCACTAAAACTTGATCGACCAAATCCTCTTTTTCGTAAAGCTGGAAAGTGTCAGTCAAACAAATACCTTCAAACGGTTGATATTCTCCGCCAACAATATCGTGATAAACGGACTCGATGTTAATTGCGGCAATGTAGTATGCCAACAAAACAATTTCGTTGGCGTGGATTTGACTGCCGTATTTCTTGGGCAGCTCTGCTTTGCTTATCAGGCCACTTTGCAGCAGTCGCGTGATGAAGGTGCCGGTGCCAGTAAAGGGGTCGATGATATGGACGTTATCGCTGGCAAGCGTCTGGTCAAACTCACTTTTCAGAATGCCATTGACGCTGTGGATGATGAAGTCCACCACTTCCACCGGCGTATAGACGATGCCCAGGCGTTCCGTCATTCTCGGGAAGGCGTTGCGGAAAAACTTGTCGTACAGTTCGACCACGATTTTCTGCTTGCCCTCAGCGCTTTGTATGCCGTCGGCGCGCATTGTTACGCTGTCGTAGAATCGTTGGAGCGTATCGGCTTCCTTCTCCAGGTGATGCTCGTGCAGCACGTCCAGAACACCTTGCATGGCAAGAGACATGGGGTTGTGCTTGGCAAAACTGTAGTCCTTGAACAGGGCGTCAAATACCGGCTTGGTTATCAAGTGTTGCGCCAGCATTTCGATGATTTCGGCATCGGTAATGCTGTCGTTCAAATCGTCGCGCAATTCGTTTGCGAAGCAGTCAAACGCAGCACGTTCTTTAGTATTGTCCGGGTTTTCAACAATGGTCGTTATGCGGGTGATGTGAGTTTGGGCTATCTTCGCAATGTCGTTCGCCCAGTCCTCCCAGTGGTGGCGATTGCCGCATTTTTGCACCACCTTGGCGTAAATGGCGCGCTCAATTTCACCAATTTCAAATTCCAAAGTTGCTTGCTGCGGAACCTTGTATTCAGCATGGTCTTGACCAATACCAAACTGACCCTTGCCCGTATTGGTCTTGCTCTTGCCACTGCCCTTGTCGGCTTTCTTGTTGAGCTTGTCGGTGACGGCGATGACTTCCATTTTTTTCGGGTCTTTGCCAATCAAATCGAGCTTGTTGACCATCGCATCAAAGCGGTCGTCGTGTGAACGCAAGGCTTGCAACACTTGCCACACGACTTTGTAGGTCTTGTTGTCGTTCAGCGCTTCATGCGCCTCCATGCCATCCGGGATTACGACAGGCAGGATTACATAGCCGCGTTTCTTGCCGGGAGCGTTGCGCATGACACGCCCCACCGATTGCACCACGTCCACTTGCGAATTGCGTGGGGTCAGGAATAGCACGGCGTCCAGTGCCGGCACGTCCACGCCTTCGGACAAGCAACGTACATTGCTCAAGATGCGGCAGGTGTTATCCGGGGCTTCGGCTTTCAACCATGTCAGCTTTTCCTCTTTCTGACTGGCGCTCATGCCGCCATCAACGTGGGCCGCTTCACAGGTCAGACGTGCGATGGTCTCAAACTCGTCTTCTTCCTGATAGGCTTCAACGACTGCCTGGAACATGCCAGCGATGTTCTTTGAACTGACTTTGTGCGTTTTTGCCGTCATGGCATTTTTTTGCGATTCGATGACCTGGCAAAACGCCACGGCGCGGCGCATAGGATCTGTATCGCCGTTCAAATCGTCTTGCGTATCTTGCTTGCTCAGGGCTTTCCAGCAGCCGATAATCTTGGCCGCATCGTCCACCTTGAGTTGATTGTTTTCATCGGCAAGCAAGCTTTGTAGGCGACTGCTAATGTGCTTCGCGTCCACGGCCAGGACGATGACCTTGTAATCGACCAGCAGGCCGCGCTTGACGGCCTCGGAAAACGTGATGACATACAGTTCCTCGCCATACAGTGCTTTATCGTCCATCGAGCAAATCGCTACATTGTCCTTCTCTGCACTTGCTTTGGCGGTGTCGGCATAAATGCGCGGCGTCGCGGTCATATAGATGCGTTTGGCGGAATGGATAAAGTCAGCGTCGTGAACTTTAACGAAACTGCTTTCATCATCATCGCCAAATGTTGCGCCTGTTGTGCGGTGCGCTTCGTCACAGATAATCAGGTCGAAATCAGCAAGCTCGAATAGCTTCTGAGCCTTGCTGATAACATCAATCGAGTGATAGGTAGAGAAAACGACGCTCATGTGTTCGTCGTCATGGCGCTTTGCCATTTCTAATGCCAGCCGTGCTGGCTCTGTCGTGGCTGGGTATCGCAGCTCATGTGCAAAGGTTTGAACCACATCCTCGTCTTTCGCTCGCTTCTTCCCGACATCGCTATCAGAACAGACAGCAAAGCTGTGTAGCGGCGTGGCGCTTTCCTGCGTCCATTCAGTCAGTGTTTGCGACAGCAAAGAAAGGCTCGGAACCAAGAACAGCACCCGCTTGCCAGCACCAGCCAATTTTTCAGCAATCTTCAAGCTGGTAAAAGTTTTGCCGGTACCGCAAGCCATGATGAGCTTGCCGCGGTCAGCAGTCATTAACCCATGCTCAGCGGCGTTCAAGGCAGTCTGCTGGTGTTCACGCAGAGTCTTTTTTGCTTTGATGACTGGCGCTTGGTGCGGGCGGTATTTTGCCCAATCAATCTGACTGTTTTCGAGATCGTTCAAGTCGATTTTGTTGACAGGCGGCTGCTGATTTTGTAACGCGTCGTTGGCGTGCTCGCTCCAATTGTTGGTCGTGGTGACGATTAGGCGGCGAGTGAATGGTTTCTTGCCTGAGGCAGTGAAGAAGCTGTCAATGTCGGCCTTTTGAACCTTGTAGTCGTCTGCGTAAAATTTACATTGAATTGCGTGGATTTCTGCCGTTCCTTGAGTTCGCGCAACAAGATCAATGCCGGTATCGCGACCATCCAAACCGTGCTCTTTTGCCCACTCCGTATATGACCAGACCTTGTCGTACAGGTCGCGGTAAGTAGCTTCGTTGCGGAAATAGGTAACGATCAGATCTTCAAAGTAAGTACCTTTTTCGCGTTCACTAACGGATGCTTGTCGGTAGGTATCCAGTAATTCATGTAAAGCGGCCATGTTCGAGGGCTTTCTGTTGGAAAACAATGACCGTTATTATGGCCCACAACGAACACTATCGGGTCTAAAAAGGCACCATTCTTAAGCGCCCTAACGCTTGCTTTCATATACCGTCTAGAGCCTTGCTCTTGTACTGTCGGTTCAACCGACAACTAAACCACCTTTAACAGATAGTAGGCGAAAGATAATGTTTTAACAAACCATACCCAAAAAGTCATTATTTTGTTGATTTTATATCAACAATACTACACCATCCTTTCCGTGAACAACTACTAAGGATGGCAAATATGTCCCTGCTGAACAGCTTGAAAATCGTTACCGCAAAACGCCCTGCCCCTGTATCGCCAATCGCACGTCGCCGTGACATGCTGATCACGAAACTGAACGAACAGGTCGCTTACGCCCAAGCCCAGCAAGACGGCGGCGTGTACGCGCCAACGCGCATTTGCACCGTGAAGGATCAAGAGTCCGGCGAGAGCAAGCGCATTGAAATGCCGAAGCGCGTTAAGCCTTGGTGGTTTACTGATGACAGCGGCAAGCTGTGCCTGGTCGTCAAATACGGCACTAAACCGCTGGAACTGGCGAAGGGTAAGGTTGCTATCGAGATGACCGCGCAAGCTGACCTGATCCCGACGCTGGAAACGCTGAAAGCTGCTGTATCTGCTGGCGAGTTGGACGCTCAGATCGAAGTAATGAGCGGCATGCTGCGCAAAGGCTTCGCCAAGAAGTGACCTGGCAGTTGGCAGCCCATGCTGCCAACATCTCTAGCGCAATGTCGGTTTAAACGACACCCGCTACCTGCACACGTCTTGAAGTAATAGCTGTTAAGTGCCGTGGGCCAGAGGTCACACCTATACAAACAGCCGCAAAACTAGCAGCAATCGCGGAACTCTACGTGGAAACTGCTATAATTTTTGTATCAATATTTTACCCACTATTTGGCAACTATCTGGCGCACCCAATACCTGATTGCCATCAGCCGAACTGTGCACATCACAATTAACTTGAGTTGAGCAAATGAAGAAAGCGCCAATCGCCCTGATGCAGACAACGCTTGAGAAGTGTGGTGATTGTGAAATGTGCGGTATTAGAAAAATGTATGCCCGGCTTCGGCTTAACTTGGCTATGGAGCGTTTCCTAAACGCGAGAAACCGGCAAGAAAAAGGGCAAGCGGCGCGATGGGTAGTCGCTTGGAACGCCCAACTCGTGCAACTGGCAAGCAACTCGCTCCGCCATGAGGAAAAATCACCTACGCATCGATGCAAATTGTGACATGAAAAATTTCAAAATTCACATATTCTGCGCATTTTTTGCACACAATGCTACGACTGACAGGAAAGCCGCATAGGCACAGGCTTTCTTTTGTGCAACGCTTAACCCATCGTTTTCATGGCGCGCGCGACGCCGCCAATGTTGCCAGGACGACTAGTTTCGACAAGAATAAATCGCAGGCGTTTGAAAAGAGACGTGTTGATTTCGGGCAGATTCATTTAAAATAGCGCTATTGCGCGGTATCGATACAGGAAATTTCGGGAAACGGAGTCACAAAACGCTGACGCCAGGCCGGGATTTTAACCACTTCGGCACCGCTCCGCTCTTTAATTCATTCTTGCACTCTATCGTACCGGCGCCGCAAGGCGGCCATGGGCGGTCGCGTGCTTTTAACGGAAGCTCACATGCACCCAATGCTCAACACGGCGATCAAAGCCGCCCGCCGCGGCGCCGCCGTCATCAATCGCGCCTCTTTTGACCTCGACCGCGTCGTCGTCACGGAAAAACAACATAACGATTTCGTCACCGACGTCGATCAGGCGGCCGAACAAGCCATCATCGAGGTGCTGTCCAAAGCCTACCCGGACCACGCGTTCCTGGCTGAGGAATCGGGAGCTTCCGCCAACTCGCACGACGAGAATGAATATCAGTGGATCATCGACCCGATCGATGGCACCACCAACTTTATCCACGGTTTCCCGCAATACTGCATCTCGATCGCGCTCGCGCATCGCGGCGTCGTCACGCAAGCCGTCATCTACGATCCGGTCCGCAACGACCTGTTCACGGCCACCAAGGGCGCCGGCGCCTACCTGAACGAAAAACGCATCCGCGTCACCAAGCTGGACCGCATCTCGAACGCCCTGCTGGGCACCGGCTACGTGGCCGGCAGCGCCCGCGCGCTGGACGAATACCTGAAGATGTACGCGATCATGGGCGAACGCAGCCAGGGCGTGCGTCGCGCCGGCTCGGCCGCGCTGGACCTGGCCTACGTCGCCTGCGGCCGCCTGGACGGCTTCTACGAAAAAGGCTTGAAGCCTTGGGATATCGCTGCCGGCGCCCTGATGATCACGGAATCGGGCGGCATCGTCGGTGAATTTTCCGGCGAATCGGACTACCTGTACAAGGGCGACGTCATCGCCGCCAGCCCGAAGATTTTTGGCCAGATGATCACCCTGCTGACGCCTTTCGCCTGATCGCCAGACGCAGACTGATGTAAAAAAAGCTGCCGGAGGAAACTCCGGCAGCTTTTTTTTGCCCAGTGACCCGCGGTCAGTCGCTGACGGCGTATTGCGCCGTTGTCACCACGCCATTCGGCGTTTGCACGCGCACCGTCAACAGGCCGTTGCGCACGCTGTTTGGCTGGCACGCGGTGCCGATCTGGGTCACGTCGCTGATCATCTGCACGGGATAGATCCAGCTCGCGGAACTGGCGCTGTCCATGCTCGGCACGACAAAGCTGGCGCTGCTGACGATGCTGCCATTGCTCGCCGAGAAGCTGATCGTCGTGCCGGCCGGCAGCGGATTGCCAGGCAAATCCATCGCCAGCCCCGTGACGGCGGCACGATTCATGGCAAACACGGTGTCATTGCTATCGCGGATGGCGAGCGGGAAGGTCCGTACCCTGTTCTCGAACACGGTGCCATCGACGCACTTGTCCAGATCAATGGTGGCAGCGCCCAGCGGCGTGAAACGCGCCGTGCTGCCGGACAGCACCTGCACCAGTGCCTGGCGTATATGCACGGTGTTGGCGACCGTCGTATTGGCGCTGGAGGCAGCGCGTCGGATGCCATTGTACTGTCCATCACCGGCCTGGTCCCAGATGCCGTTGCCATTCGAGTCGATTGGCATTTCGTCATTGGCACGCACGGCATTGCCCGTGCTGTAGGCGTCATCCTTGAAATTGGCGTTGCTGCTAACAATGGCGCGGTCATTGCGGAACGGTTCACCCAGGTCGACATAGCTTTCGCCGATATCATACAAATTGTTGCCATTCGCATCGACAAAGCTTTCCTCACCCAGCGCAACCGCCAGGATGGTCACGCGGCCGTCAAGCGGACGGGGGTTGCCGGGGCAGAAACGCACGCTGCACGAACCCGGTATGCCCTTCTGCGTGATCACCGTACCGTCCGTCAAGGTGGTGTTGACCAGGCCCGTCAGGCAGGATGCATCGACGGTGCCGCCTTCGGCCGTGAAGCTGACGGCCGTGCCATCGGGCACGGGATTGCGGAAATGGTCGCCCAGGCGCGCCGTGATGGTGGCGCCCGTCGGCGCGGTGCAGCCGGCATAATCCCGGCCTTCCGTATTGAACATGGACGTGCTCAAGGTAAAGCTGTCCTGCTCGGGTACGCCGGTGGACACCACCAACTGGTCCGAGACCGTCGACAGGCTGGTGCCTTGCAGGGTGGCCGTGACGCGAATCGGCGTACTCATGGTGCCGGAAGCCACCGTGGTGCTGACGCTGCCATCGGCGCCGCTGGTCGATTGCGCCGGATTGAGACTCAGGCCGCCTACCGTGGTGTTGAGCGAGAAATTGACCGTTTTGCCGCTGACGGGATTGCCATTCCTGTCGAGCACCTTGAAGGTGACGATGGACGACTCTTGCCGGCCCGCCCCGCCCGTGCCTTTCAGGGCGATGTTTTGCGGCAGCGCCGAGACAAAGCCGATCTGGCCGGCAGCGGCCGTCTGCACCGTCAGGGTGCCCGTCTGGCTCAAGGTGGTGGCATTGAAGACGGTGCTGGCCGTGATCACGTCCGGCGCGCCGCAGCCCTTGTCGATGTATGACGTGCTGGCCACGCCATTGACCGTATTCACAGGACTGCTGATGGCCGCCTTGCCGGCTGCGGCGCAAGGCGAGCTGAAGACAACCGACTGTACCGGTGCATACACGGCCGCGCCATTCATCACCGTCACGCTCAGGCCAGCCGTGCCGCCCGCCGACAGGGTCGCCGGCACGACGCCCACGCCGCCCAGGGTCAGGGTCGGGTAGACCACCGTGTAATTGATATTCGACGTCACCACGCTGCCATTCACCGTGGCGCTGGCCGTCAGCGCAAAAGCGCCGCTCTGGCTGCCGGCCGCGATGACGATGCTGGCCACGCCGTTCGCGTCCGTCAGGGCGCTGGCCGCACCCGGGGTGAAGCTGGCGCTCTTGTCGCTGCTGTTCAAGGTCAGCAAGACGCCCGACAGCACCGCACCCTTGCCATCCTTCACGACAGCTTGCACGGTGGCGCTGTTGCCCGGGCTGACCGAAGTGGTCGCCTTGCCGGCCCCGTCTTTCAGGCTCAGCGCCAGGGTCGCCGGCAACGGCACGACGGGTGTCACGGGAACCACCGGCGTGACGGGTGGCACCACGCAGCCGGGCAGGTTCGGATTGCGGCTCGGGTCCAAGGTGCTGCAATCGCTGCCGCCGGAACCGCCCCCACCACAGCCGGCCAGCAACGTCACTGCCGTGCCGGCAGCCAGACACAGCGCCCAGCGCGCCGGCACACCGCTACTCATCAATCCAGACATGCACTTCTCCCTGTTATTTTGCTGCTGATCATGTGTTACTGCTATCTTGTTCAAGCTTGGTCGCGCCCCAGGATCAGGCGGATGCCGGCGCCGCGCCCCAGGCTGGCGACAGCCACCAGTTGCATGGCCTCCCCCCGCTGCGCCAGCGCTTGCCGCAAGGCATCGGCCTGGCGTGCGTGGCCGGGCGCGTACAGGATCTGGCTGCGTTCCTGGCGAAAACCGGGCTGGTTGCGCAGCCGGCTGACCGCCATGCCCCGCGCCTGCACGCGCACGCGCACCTGCGCCGCCATGCCGCGTATGCCATTGCCATTGATGATTTCGATCTCGGCCAGCGCCTCC
Source organism: Janthinobacterium sp. SUN073 (assembly GCF_030397665.1). GTDB lineage: Bacteria > Pseudomonadota > Gammaproteobacteria > Burkholderiales > Burkholderiaceae_D > Janthinobacterium. The sequence goes on from NZ_JAPUBT010000008.1 coordinate 117,262, forward strand.
GGCGCGACGGCCACGGCTGGCGCTGCCGGCGCGGCCGGCACCAACGCCAGCTGCGCCGCCTGCACCAGTTGCAAGTTATTGCGCGCCAGTGCCGTGCCGCCATCGCGCGCCATGGCCTGCTCGAGCATGCTGGACGCTTGCGCGAGCTCCCCTTGCAGGTAATACACATAACCGAGATTATTCAGGGGCTGGGCAGCCTCAGGGAAATCGCGCACCAGCACCAGCAGCGCCGTGGCGGCCTGTTCAAGCCGGCCCTGGCGCGCGTCAAGCACGGCCAGCGCATTGCGCGCCGCCAGTTGCTGCGGGTCAAGGGCGATCGAGGCGGCAAAGGCTTCGGCCGCAAGCACCAACTGGCCGCGTGCCTGGTAGAACTTGCCCAGTTCAAAATACGTGACGGCATTCTGGCCAGCGGAATGGCTGATGCGCTGCACCGCTTGCATGTTCCACTTGGGCACGGCGGGCGCACTCGCGCAGCCTTGTAACAGGCAGAGCAGCAGGAGCAGGCTGAAAAGACGCACGGGCATGCTCATACGCCCTTCATAGCCGGTAACAAGACACGGTAAATCTGCAGGATGGCTGGTCCCATGAGGACGACCATCAATGCGGGGAAAATGAAAAAGATCAGGGGAAACAGCAATTTAAGGGCGATTTTTGCGGCCGTTTCCTCGGCACGCTGGCGTCGCTTGGTGCGCAGCTGCTCAGACTGCACGCGCAGCGAGGCGGCGATGCTGGTACCGAAACGCTCCGCCTGTATCAGTAGCGTCACCAGTGCATCGACATCTTCCACGCCCGTGCGCAGGGCCAGGTTGCGCAAGGCCTTGTCCTTGGTACTGCCGGCGCGCAGTTCCAGGGTCACCAATTGCAATTCCTCGGCAAGGACCATGCTTTTCATGCCAATTTCCTGTGCCACGCGGGCCAACGCCGCATCCATCGCCAGGCCCGCTTCGACGCAGACGGTCATCAAGTCCAGCGCATCGGGGAAGGTTTCAAAGACCTCGCGCTGGCGCTCCGTCAAACAATGCTTGAGCCACATGTCGGGCAGGTAATAGCCGATGGCCGCCGCTGCCACTATCCAGAAGAACAGATTGTGGTTTCCATGGCGCAGCAGCAGATACATCAGAATGGGGAACAGCAAAGTCAAGCCCGTCTTGGCGGCGTAGAACAGCGCCGGCGCGGTACTCTTGCGCCACCCCGCATTAATGAAGCGGATGCGGACCGGCGATTCTTCCCAGCCCTCTTCCGGCACCGACAGCTTGGCCAGCGGACGCGTCAGGCTGACGACACGCGCCATCCAGCGCTGACTGGTGCGGTTTCCCCTGTCGGTATCGACCTTCTTGCCGTCAAGCGTATCGAGGCGCACTTGCACGACATTGCCCGCAAATAGCCGCAGCACCACCAGAACGATGCCGAATACAATCAGAAATAGCACCGCCAACAGGCCTATCTGCATGCCGCTCATATTGCCGTCCCTCGCCTTTTCAATTGCCTCATTTCATTGCCTCACACACGGATACGCACGATCTTGCGGATCACCAGCACGCCGACCAGGAGCAGGCAGAATGCCACCGCCACCATCTTGCGTCCGCCCCTGTCGGTGTACAGCACGGACAGGAATTGCGGATTCATCAGATGCATCATCAGGGCGGCGCCAAATGGTAGCGAGCCCAGCACCCAGGCCGACATGCGCCCTTCCGCCGACAGCACGCGCACCTGGCCCAGCAGCTTGAGGCGGTCGCGGATGATGGCGCTGATACTGTTCAGCAACTCCGTCAGGTTGCCGCCCGTTTCGCGCTGGATCAGCACGGCGATGACGAAATAGCGCAGGTCCGTGCTGGGCACTCGCGCCGCCAGGCCCGACAGGGCATCGGACATCGCCACGCCGAAATTGACTTCATCAAACACGGCGCGGAATTCTTCGGCCAGGGGGCCCGTCATCTCTTCGCCGACCATTTTCAGGGCCGTGGGAAAGGCGTGGCCGGCACGCATGGCACGGCTCATCATGTCCAGGGCGTCGGGCAACTGCTGCTCGATGCGCACCAGCCGGCTGGCCTTGGCGCGCATCACGAGCAAGAACGGCAGCGCCGCGCAGGCAAGGCTCAGCAGCAAACGCAGATACCAGGGCAAGGGGCTGAGGCTGCCCAGCAGCAGCCCGAGTAGCAAGCCCAACAGGCAGTAGCCGAGCAACTTGCCCACATCCCAGTTTTTACCCGACTGCAACAGCAAGCGGTCCAGCCATTGCACGCCAGGCAGTGCCTCCAGCAAGCCCTGTACGCCCGCATGCGAGCTGAGCAGCCGGTTCTTGGTGATCGACACGGTTTTCTGCGCGTCGTCGCTGGCCGTATTCATCGCCCGCAAGCGGCGCGCCACGCGCCCGGCGCCGGCGCCGCGCGCCTGCAGGTTGAAGTAAACGGCGCCAACCAGCAGCATGACCGCCAGGAAGATCAACAGATACACCAGATACGAGAGATAGCCCATGCCGCGTCAGCGCCCGCTGCCGGTCGGCTCGAAGACCGCGGTGGAAATGCCGATGCCAAAACTCTTCAGGCGTTCCAGGAAATGGGGACGGATGCCGCTGGCCGAGAAATACCCGACGACCGCCCCGCTCTCCCCCACCCCCGTCTGCTTGAAGCTGAAAATTTCCTGCATCGTGATGACATCGCCCTCCATGCCCGTGATTTCCTGGATCGACGTGACCTTGCGCTTGCCGTCGATCAGGCGCGACACTTGCACCACCACCGATATGGCCGAGCTTATCTGCTGGCGGATGGCCTTGCTGGGCAGGTTGGCGGCCGCCATGCTGATCATGTTTTCCAGGCGCGTAATGGCGTCGCGCGGGGTGTTGGCGTGGATGGTGGCCATCGAGCCTTCATGGCCCGTGTTCATCGCGCCCAGCATGTCGAGCGCTTCGGCGCCGCGCACCTCGCCCAGGATGATGCGGTCGGGACGCATCCGCAAGGCATTGCGCACCAGCGCGCGCTGCGACACTTCCCCCTTGCCTTCGATATTCGGCGGGCGCGTTTCCAGGCGCACCACGTGCGGCTGCTGCAATTGCAGCTCGGCCGCGTCTTCCACCGTGACGATGCGTTCGGTATGGCCGATAAAGCCGGAAATCACGTTCAGCATGGTGGTCTTGCCGCTGCCCGTGCCACCGGAAATGAGGATATTCATCTTCGCCTTGCCCAGGCCCTGCAGCACCTCGGCCATCTCGGCCGTCATGCTGGTGTAGGCGACCAGGTCGGCCAGGCGCAGGGGATCGACGGAAAAACGCCGGATCGACATCACGGGGCCGTCGATGGCCAATGGCGGGATGATGGCGTTGACGCGCGATCCATCGGGCAGGCGCGCATCGACCATGGGGCTCGATTCGTCGATGCGGCGGCCCACGCGCGAGACGATCTTGTCGATGATTTTCATCAGATGGGCATCGTCATTGAACACAACATCGGTCAATTCCAGCTTGCCGCGCCGCTCGACATACACTTGCTTGTGGCCATTGACGAGGATATCCGACACGGTCGGGTCCGACAACAAGGTTTCCAGCGGACCAAAACCGAGCATCTCGTTGCGGATGTCGCGCGTCAGATTCTTGCGCTCGACATCATTGATGACCACGGCTTCCTCGTCGAGCAGGCGCTCGACCAGGCTGCGCAACTCGTCGCGGATCTGTTCCTGCGTCAGCCGCTGCATGCTTTCCAGGTCGACGCGCTCGAGCAGCAGCGCGTGGATGCGCTGTTTCAGCTCGCGGTAGCTGCGGTTGTCGATGGACGGCGCGCGCTGCGGCGTCAGGGTGGCGATCTTGCCGTTACCGAGACGCTCGCGGATCGACAGACTGGAGGCGGGAGAAGTTGCCATGAGAAATCCTGTTCGAGTGGTGTTAGGCGCGCCGCAGCACGCGGCTCAGCCAGCCCTGCGGCACGGCTTCGGCGCTGACGCCCGTCAGGCTGGCCGCAAACTCCTGCAACGAGCGCGTGATGGGGCTGTTCTTATCCAGCTGCAAGATCGGCATGCCCTGGTTGACCGATGCGGCGGCCGACGCATAATGATTCGGCACCGTGCGGTCGATCGTGGTGCCATATGCCGCCTCCAGGTCCTGCAAGCGGATTTCGCCGCCCTTGTCGTGCCGGTTGACGATCAGGCGCACCTTGTCCTTGTCGTATTCCAGCGATCGGAACATGCCCAGCAGGCGCTTGCCATCGCGGATGTACGGCAAGGTCGTTTGCAGGATGGGGAAAATCAGGTCCGCGTGGTCGAGCGCGCGCACGCTGACGGCATCGAGGTTGCGCCCCACGTCGAGCACCACGAAATCATACTGGCGCCGCGCCAGCTTGATGATGGCGTCGATATGTTCGGGCAGCACTTCGCTGGCGTGGGCCGGGTCTTCCGGTGCCGCCAGGACGCTGAAATTGGGCAGCACATTGAGCATGCTCGAGGCGAGGAACGACGGGTCCAGGCGGTGGATGTCGCGCGTCACATCGGCCAGGGTGGCCAGCGGCTTGCTCTCGGAGACAAACAGCGAGGCATCGCCGAAGTGCAGGTTCAGGTCCAGCAGGGCAACACGCTTGTGGCCGCTGGCTGCCAGAGCATAGCCGAGGTTGGTGGCGATGAAGGTGGCGCCGCTGCCGCCCTTGCAGGAAATGAAGGCCAGCACCTTGCCATTGCCATTGTCGCGCCGCTCGAGTTTTTCCTCGATGCGCTCGAGCGCCGGATAGACGCTGGCGGCCGTGGCCGGCGATGGCACTACTTCGCGCACGCCGGCACGCATGGCTTGCAGCAGGAAGTCGGGCGAATGCTGCGGGCACAGCAGGATGACGGCCAGGCGCGGAAACTGATTGCTCAGGCGTTCGATCGCGGCCAGGTCGGCGCCATCGTTGCCGGGCCGGTCGAACATCAGCACATCGGGCAGCTCTTGCGCCGAATACAGTTGCTCCAGCGGTCCGCTGCGCGCCTCGACGTCGTCCGCCGGATTGCGGTTGCCGACCAGGCGGCCCAGCTCGGCCAATGCTTTTTCATCCCGGGATATGATGGCGATTTTCACGATTTGCCTTGCCTGTTCTGTGGTGACGGTGACATGTTCATTGGCGTCCGAGGCTGATCGTCATGCCGCCCGATTGCGGCACCGGCGCGGTGAACGACTTCTGGTACGCGTTGTAGCCCGCCACCGCCGCCTTGCCATCGAGGCCGGTCACCGGGTCGCGGTTCAAGCCCGCCTGCGGGTTGATCACTTGCTGGGCGCGCAGCAAACCGACGCTGCGGCCAAAGTTGCGGTCGAAGTGCGGCGTGGTGGCGCAGCCGCTGGCGGCAAACGACGCCAGCAGCACGCACAGCAGGGAATGGAATGGAGGACGCTGCATGCTCACTCTCCTATTGAATGTCGAAGCCGGTCGCCGCAGCGGCGCCCGGTTGTTTGTCGGCGGCAGGCTGCGGCTGCCTGGCGTCGCCTTCCATCTTTCCTTGCAGGAAAAACTGCGCGCGGCTTGGCGCCACATAGCCATCCGTCGGCAGCACGTAGTCGCCGGCCAGCGGCTTGACCAGGTGCGGCGTGATGATGAACACCAGTTCGGTGCGGTCGGTCTGGAAATCGCTGCTGCGGAACAAGGCGCCCAGCACAGGAATCTCGCCCAGCATCGGCAGCGCCTTGATATTCGTGGTCACATTGTTCTTGATCAAGCCGCCGATGGCAAAGCTCTGGCCGTCGAACAATTGCACGGTGGTGGTGGCGCGCCGCGTGGTAAACGCCGGCAGGATGGCGCTGCCGGCCGTGCCGCCCGTGGTGATGCCGATGCCGTCCTTGTTCAGTTCCGACACTTCCGGCGCCACCTTCAGGTTGATGCGCCCGCCATCGAGCACGGTGGGCGTGAATTTGACGGCGATACCGAATTCCTTTTCTTCCAGGGTGATCTTGTTGGTGGCGCTGTCTTGCGAGACGGGTATGTAGATCTTGCCACCGGCCAGGAAGCTGGCCTCCTGACCGCTGATGGCCATGATGTTCGGTTCGGCCAGCACTTTCACGAGGCCGTCGCGCTTTTGCGCATCGAGCGTGAGGAAATTGCCGTTTTTACCGTTGAAACCATCGATCATGCTGGGATTGCCACTCAACAAGTTCGACAGGAAACTGTAGGTCCAGTTGCCGCTGCTGGCGCGCGCGCCGATGCTGGCGCCCAGCTGGTCGACGAGGGTTTTCGAAACCTCGGCAATTTTGACTTCCAGCATCACCTGCTGCGGCGCGGCGATGGTGAGCATGTTGATCACGCTCACGCCGGCGGCGCCAGCACCGGCGGCACCGGTGGCAGCGGGCGCTGGCATCACACCCGCGGTGGTAATGGGCGCCGCCGCGTCGCCGGCGCCGCGCTGTGCGAACGCCGTGGCCATGGCCATGATCTGGCTGGCCTTGACGGCATCCGAGACCATGCCCGTCAGCACGATCGCGCCGCCAGCCGAGCTGGCCTTGAGATCTGTCTCACGGGGAAACACAAGCGCCAGCTGCGCCTGCAAGCCGTCGGCATCGACACCGACTTCGATATCGACGATCACGGGACGGTGATCCTTGTCCCACAGAATCAGATTGGTGCTGCCCGGTGCCAGGCCCCAGATATACAGCTCGCTGGAACTGCCCAGCAGCCTGGCGCCCGCCACCTTCGGATCATTGACGGCGATCTGCGAGACGGCACGCGTCAGGCTGCGCAAGGTCGACTTGCCAACGGACAAGCGGATCGGCGGACCCAGCCGGGCGATATCGGCCCCCAGCGACAGAGGGGCCGACTGGCTGACGGCGTCCACCTTGCGCACGGCGGGCGCGGCGCTGGCGCCGGGCTGCCACAGCAAGCTCGCCGTCAAGCCACTCAGGGCCAGGGCCAAGGTCAAGCGGGGCCTGACGATACGGGTACGAAATGAGGTCATCAACTATCCCTGGTTCTGAAATTTTTAAAATTGCTGGACACGGGTGTCCATGCCCGTGATCACTTTGACGCTCTCGGCCGGTGGTGCGGCAGCACGCGGCGCCTGCCGCGCTGGCGCAGCCGCGCGCGGCGCGGCGACCGGCTCCAGCGGCTTGAGTCCCAGCAGCGATTCCTTGGTGGCGCCGCCCGTGTTGACGGGCGCCGGATCGATCTGGTTGCGCAGCACCAGCGACAAGGTGCCGACGCTGCGCGCCAGGTCGAGCTTTTCCACCTGGTCCGGCGTCAACTCCAGGGTCACGGCATTGACCACCTTGGGCTTGTTGTCATCGCGGTTCGATTCCTGCGCCACGGCCAGCACCAGGATGCGTTCGAGCACGATCTTGGAAATGGCCAGTTCGGCGCCACCGCTGGCCTTGGCGCGGTCATCCTGGGTATTGACGAGGATGTCGACAAAGTTGCCAGGCAATGCAAAGCCCGCCACCCCCACCACATCGTTGACGCGCACGGTCATGGCGCGCTTGCCGTCTGCCACGATGGACGACAGGCCACCACTCGTACCCGGCGGTGCAAGTTTGCTTTCCAGCACCGGTTCACCGAGGCTGATGGCCGTGCGCGTGATGCGCCCGTCCAGCGCCTTGCTGTCGGCAAAGGCGCCGGGCGGCTGCGCCCCTGCGGGCCAGTCCATGCTGCGCAACATGAGCGGACTGATCTTCGTGCCCACGCCGATATCGACCAGGGCCACGACGATCTTCTGGCTCGACGGCGTACTCTGGCCGCCCATCCAGATCGCCGCCGTCAGCACGGCGGCACCGGCCAGCACCAGGGCCAGCAGCAACATGAGTAAAGCACGGGTATTTCGCATCGTTTTTCCTCTGACTTCAGCTTGATTTCGGTTCACGCCGCTCTTGCACGGCCATGTCATCGGCGCCATGGCGCTGATTCGCGCCGGCAAAATAGTTGTTCCAGGCCCAGTCCAGCACTTGCTCGTTCAGTTGCGCCGCCGTGCCCTCGTAGCGCGCCAGGTCGCGTACCTGGCGCAGCAGGTCGCGCGGATAACAGGCCAGCAAGGGCGTCGCGCCGCGCGCATGACGCTGCAGCAGGAAGGCAAAGGCGGCCGCGTCGAACGGCACGCCATAGGCGGCACAGGTCTGGCGAAAGACGGTTTCGTAATGCGCTGCGCTGAGCGCCGGCACTTCGATCTTGTAGCCCAGGCGGCGCAGGAAGGCCGCATCCGACAGGCGCTCGGGCAGGAAATTCGAGGAAAACACCACCACCACGTCGAACGGCACCTGGAAGGTGTGGCCGTTGTGCAGCGACAGGTAATCGATGGCGCGGTCCATCGGCACGATCCAGCGGTTCATCAGTTCCAGCGGCGAACAGCGCTGGCGCCCCAGGTCGTCGATGATGAAAATGCCGTTGTTGGCTTTCAGGTGCGGCGGCGCGCGGTACAAACGCGTCACGCTGTCGAAGCGCAGGTCCAGCATTTCCAGGGTCAGCTCGCCGCCGGTGAGCACGGCCGGACGGCGCACGCCGCGCACCCAGCGCGCGTCGAGCTGCACGGCGCGCTCGATGCCGGCCGGCGCTTCCGGCTGCTGCGCCGCCGGCAGATGCAGCACCGGGTCATAAAAGGGCACGACTTCGCCATCGACCATGATGGCGTAAGGCAGGGCAATGGCCCCTTGCAGCAAGTCTTGCAGGCGTTCGGCCAGATACGTCTTGCCGCTGCCGGCGGCGCCGTAAATGAAAATGGCGCGCCCGGAATTCATGGCCGCGCCCAACTGGTCGAGCACGGCAGGATTGACCACCACGCCGTCGAAGCTGGCCTGTACCTGCGGGCGCGTGACATGCATGTTGGCCACGCTTTGCCCCGCCACCTGCGCGTTGTAGGCAGCCAGCGGCACGGGACATGGGCCCGCATAGGCATTGCGCGCCAGGCACTCGAGGGCGCGCTGGCGGCCGCTGTCCGTCAACTGGTAGTGGATGTCGGCATCCGTGCCGCTGGCGCCGCGGCGCATGACTTCGCACATTTTTTCCTGCCGCATGAAGACCATCACGGGGTCGATAACGCCCAGGCCCAGCTTGACGTAACTGGCCAGCTCGGGCAGGTGCAACTGGCCCCGCTGGAACAGCACCTTCGCCAGCAGTTCGACCAGGAAAAAGAAGGGCAAGCCCGTCTCTTCGACGGTGCGCGGCGCCCTGGCGTCGGCTGGCAAGACAGGCAAGGACGGCGGGGCGACAGGCGTCACGCAAACACTCCGAGACTGCCGCGCGCCGCCAAGGCAAGATAGATGAATGTACCGGTAGCAATGGCGATCGCATACGGTAATTTGCCGCTAGGCAGCGCTGGTGCATCAATGCTCGGCAAGTCGCCGGCCACGCCGCGCATCAGGCTTTGCAACAGCAAATGGTAGCTGTTTGTCGTCACCCTGAGCAGCGTGCCATTCCAGCTCGCAACAAAGACCGCCATCACGCCGCCTGCAAGCAAGCTGAAGAGCAAGGCGATGGCCACCGGATAGGGGCCAAGAAAGGCACCGACCATCGCCATCAGTTTGACATCGCCGGCCCCCATCGCCTTCATCGCATACATGGGCAGCAGCAGCGCCAGGCCCACGGCAAAGCCGGCCAGCGCCATTGGCAAACCCAGTGGCGCGGAGACCGGCGCCAGCACGCCGTCGAGGTGCACCGGCAGGCTATTGAGCAGCAGGCCCATCAGTGCGCCGGGAAACACCAGGCGATTCGGGATGCGGCGGCTGCGCACGTCATGCCAGACGGCAGCGGCAAGCAAGCCCCAAAGAACGAGGGCAGGCGAAAACATCCAAAAAGAGTGAGCATTCATCATTTCTTCGAATACAGGCGGAACTCATGAAGCGAATACATCGCATCGCACGACACTGGCACCTAAAGTTCAACAAGCCCTGGTCCAGGCGTGGAAACAGGGCTTGTTGAAGCGGCGCGAGCGTACAGACAACAGTGAGCGCGCGCCTCGAACGGAATTTAGATCGACGCGCCAGACAGCTTGGCGCCGATTTTGGTGAATGCATCTTTCAAGCCATCCGTGAACAGGCCAATGCCGCCCACCAGCGCTGCAGCGACCAGCGCAGCGATCAGTGCGTATTCAATTGCGGTCACGCCATCTTCTTCAGCGATAAAGTTTTTAATGAAATTCATGATTAATCCATTCAGAGTAAGTGTTAACAACGTCATGTGGGACTGCTGATGCAAGCAGTAAATTGCTCACTTATTAACCCTTGCATATAGCCAGCAACGCAAGCAGGAACACCACGGCCATCAGCGACAGCAGCAAAGCATGTTCGAAAAATGAGTTACCACTTTGATCTTGCAAGAAGTACGCAAGCTCACCCGTCCCACCATCGTTCAAGCACATTTCCAGCTCCTGTCACCGTTCGCATTTTCAGTCTGGCTAACTCAGCGACAATCACCGATTGCTGATGACGGTATTGTATGGAAATACACATTGATACTAATCAGACAAAAGTAATTTTATTGCTGGTACAAAAGAGCTCTTTTTCCTACATGGCATCAGTACATTTGTACTGACATCAGCATTCCTGGGGCGTGGTCAGCCCGTTCTTCACCGCGTACACATACAGTTCCAGGCGATTGGCAACGTCCAGTTTGCTGTAAATCGATGTCAAGTGATTGCGCAAGGTTTGCTCGGAAATGAAGGCGCGCTGCGCGATAGTCTTGTTGAGTGCCCCATTGCCTTCGACCATCATGGCGACTATCTTGCGTTCCTTGAGGGTCAGCTGGGCAATGCGCGCCATTTCGGGATCGGGCGGCGCCGGCGCTGGCGCCGGCTTGATCAGCGCTCCCAGCAGACTGCCCAGCAAGGCCTGGTCCAGGCACAATTCGCCGCGATGTACCCGGGCAATGGTATCGATCACCTGCTCCGCCGCCGCCTCCTTGCCGATCACGCCGCGCGCGCCGCTGCGCACGGCGCGGCCCAGCATCTCCTGGTCGCGCGTGCCACTGAACATCACCGCCCGGGTGACGCCATTGGCCAACAGCGCGGGGACGAAGTCGACGGAACACACGCCGGCGAGGTCCACGTCCAGCACGACAATATCGGGGCGCAAGCTCTCGGCAAGCTCCAGCGCGCCGCCTATCGTACTGGTGCTGGCGACCACCTGCATCGCCGGTTGCGCCTCTTCCAGCAGTTTTTCCAGTCCCCACAACATGGTTTTATGATCATCAACCAGCATGACGCGGATGGGATGCAGACTTGACATACGATGGCCTTTAACGGGTCAGCCGTGACGCTCTTGCCGTCAGACTGGAATTTCAATATGCACGGCGGTGGCGCCATCAGCGCCTTGGCTGACCTGCACCCGACCGCCCAGCGCCATGGCGCGTTCAGCAATGGAGGCAGGCATGAACTCGACGCGGGACGACGTTTCGCCGGCATTCTCTATCGATATCGACAAGGCATGCGCATCACAAACGAGTGTCACGCGGCCCTCGCGGGCGGTGGTGTGCTTGCGGATATTGCTCATGCCTTCATTGACGATCTGGAACACTTCGGCTGCCAGCCGGTCGCTGAGATCAAACGCGCCGTCCGAGACGATCTCGATCGTGATACCAAAAAACTTCTTCAGTTGCTCCGCCTGGCGCCGCAGCGCCACCAGCAAGGTCACCTGTTCCCGCTCCGCGCCGCCGCGCACCGTCTGCGCCATCCGGCGCAGGTCGCCAATCACTTGGCCACTCATGTCGATCAGCTTCTCAATATCGGCCAGCAAGGGGCTGTCGGCGGCCGCCTTGGCGCGCAAGGCGCTCAAGCCATGGCGCAGGCCGATATACGGCTGGATGGTCGAATCGTGCAAGTCGCGCGCAATCTTTTGCCGCTCGCGGAACGCTGCGCCGGAGGCCAGCTTGTCGAGAATGGCGATGTTTTCAATCAGGGGAAACACTTGCGCCACGATATGCAGCAGGAACCTGGCGTCGGCCCGGGTCAGCCGGTTCTTCGCGGAGATCACGTAGATACGGCCCAGTCCCTTATGCAAAGGCAGGGGCACGCTGATGAAGGAGCGCGCATCGAGCAATTCGGCCAGCGCCGTGCCCTGCGGCCCATGCGCATCGAGCCGCTGCCACTTCGCACTGCCGCGCTCGACTCCCGTGAGCACGCTGGCCAGCCCCAGGCGCGCGCGCAACGACGGCGCGTACAGCACGCTCTGGCTGGCATCGAACACCATCAGCGGCGCCACCGCGGCTTCGCTCAGCTGGCTGACACGCCCCGCGTGTCCGCCTCTCTCTTCGAGCGCCGTACGCAACTGCCACTGCGCCGCATCGCCCTCGCGCATGACCAGGATACAGCTGCTGGCGTCAAAAAAGGCACGCGCTTTCTGCAAGACCGACGCCACCGTGTGGTCGACGCCAAAGCGGGGATTCGATTGCTGGCTGACCTCGCGCAACAACGCCAGACGGCGCTTCTGCAACAGCCCCAGGCCGCCCCAGTACGCAATCATGTAGCCGAGCGCCATGACAAAGGTCGTGCGCAGCAACAGGTGCGAAATAATCAGTTCAGGGGTCGATGCCACCGATGCCAGCACCAGCAGAACACAGGAGGCGAGCGTGATGCGCGCGCCTTCATCGAGTCCGCGCTGAAACGACGACGCCAGGATGACGAAGAAAAAGAAAGGGAAAAAATAGCTTTCGGCGCCACCGGTGCCATACACGATCAGGCCACACCACAGCACGTCGAGCCAGCATATCAACTTGCCATGCACTACCGGATGCTTGAAATAAAGAAAAACAAACAGCACTGCGCTATGCAGCACATACGAACACAGGATCAACCAGGCCAGCTGATTCGGCACGCCCAGCTTGCCGGGGTTGATGATCAGCGTTAATAAGGCCGTCACCGACAGCAGCAGGCGCATGCCAGAGATCATGATCAAATCTGCATGATCAACCATTGGCAATGCCGTATCGGCATTTGGTTCCTCTTGCAGTTGTTGCTGTTGCAGCATGCTGATTTATTCACTTTTCAAGAAACACCATCGACTGGGTCGCCAGGAGAATGGTTGATTATTTTTTAATTTCTTAAGCCTCTGCATCTTACTCTCAGGAACGTTACTCAGGGGTATGGAGTAATCAATTAACTACATTTATTACAAGAAACTTGATTTATATGCACTTTGGTGCCAACCTTGTACGCTCGAAGCGCGATACAATAAAGCCCGCCAAATGGGCAACAGGCCCGCCATCACACCAATGCCGGCGCGAGCCTTGATACGGATACCAGACATGATGCTCAACCAGGCCAAATCCCTCCGCCCCCTGCCAGGCAGATTCAGGCAATGCGGTTCCACCCTCGTCGAATTCGCCATCATTGCACCGGTTTTCTTGTTACTGATGATAGGCATCATCGAACTGAGCATGGCATATTTCGCCAATCTCACCATGCAGCATGCGGTACGCGAAGGCGCGCGCTATGCCGTGACGGGCAACAAGGATCTCGATCCCGCCAGCAGCAACCAGCAGCGCTACCAGGCGGTCATTCAAAAAATGAAGGAAAGTTCGATGGGCATCTACGACAAGGTCAATCCCGTCATCACGGTGAACGGCGTCAGCGGCACCAGTGCCGGCATGTTCGGCAACGCGGGTGATATCGTCGTCATCTCCGTCGCATACAACTGGAAATTCGCCACGCCGATGATGGCCGCCTTCTACAAGGACGGCAAATCGTCCAACGTCGTCGCCGCCACCATGCGCAATGAAAGCTTTGGCGGCCTATGATGCGCCGCCCCCGCCTTCTGCCGCGGCGTGCCGCGCGCGGCATCGCCGCCGTGGAATTTGCCATCGTGCTGCCACTGCTGGCGCTGCTGCTCTTCATGGTGGTCGACCTGTCGCGCGCCATCCAGACCAAGATCATCCTGCTCAACATCAGCCGCGAAGGCGCCAACCTGGCTTCGCGCTCGACCACCGACCTGAGCGGCTCGGGCCAGACCATCATGAATGCGCTGGCCGCCAGCACCCCGCCGCTGGACATGAACAAGCGTGGCATGATCTATATCACCAAGATCATGGGCTACACGGCGAAGAGCGGCTTGCGCAATATCGTGCTGGAACAGTACCGCTGGGACGCCGGCGCGAAAGTGAGCGGCTACCTGCCCGCCAGCCAGGTGTGGCGCTGCGGCAGCTGGAGCAATGGCACGTGCACCAATATCGCCAAGGCCGACAGTGCCCCCGCAGTGTCACTGATGTCGGGCCAGCTGTCCGATGGCGAACTGATCTACGCCGTGGAGACTTTCTACAATTTCGACATGCTGTTCGGCACATTGAAAATTGGCAACAGCACGACGCCCATCCTGGGCCCCGACCTTAATTCGATGACGGTATTCTGATGCGCATTCCACACAAGCGGCAAAGCGGCCAAGTGCTGATCATGGTGGCGCTGTCGGCCGTCGTCCTGATCGCCTCGGCGGGCCTGGCCATCGATTCGGCGCTCGGCTACTTCGTCAAGGCCAAACTCAATGCGGCCGTCGACTCGGCCAGCCTGGCGGCGGCGCGCGGCGTGACCCTGGGCGACACACAGGCAGCGCAGGCGACCAACGCGCGCCAATCGGCCAAGGAATTTTTTGACATCAACTATCCCGACAAATTCCTGCTCTCGACGCCCGTACTCAATCCCGTCGGCGTGGTTTTCGACAGGGGCACCGTCACCATCGACGTCTCGGCCACCGCCTCCCTGCCCGTCTCGCTGATGGGCATACTCGGCTTCCAGACCCTGAACGTGGCCGCCAGCGCGCAAACCATCCGCAAGGACCTGGACATGGTGCTGGTGATGGATACGTCGGGGTCGCTGTCCAGCAATGCGGCCGCCGTGCGGGCCGCCGGCAAGTCATTCCTGAACAAATTCAATTCCACCGTGGACCGGATCGGCTTGCTGCATTTTTCCAGCGGCACCGTCATCGACCTGCCGATCAAGAAGCTCGACCGGGGCTTCAACCGCACGCAAGCGAGCACTGCGATCGATAACTACGGTTTTAGCGGCAATACGAATTACTCGGAAGGCATGTGGCGGGCACGCGAACAGCTCAATGGCATCAGCCAGTCCGACCGCTCCAGCCTGCGCGTCATCGTCTTCTTTTCCGACGGTGCGCCCACTGCCTTGTCCTCGTATTTTTTCCCCGCCACCAGCGGCAACTGCACGGAGGCCGGGGCGCTGGCCGTCTCGGCCACGCTGCCCTCCAGCGGCAGGGCAACGAGCGGGCTGTATCGCATTGATGCTGCCTCGCAAAGTCTCCCCCCCACCAACTCGTGCGCGGCTAGCCTGATCAACAAGCTGCCTGCCTGGTATAACGCCCACCTAACGAAGGCCCAGGCCGATGCCGCGGCGCCAGGGGAATTTCCCATCTTGACCAATACGCCGCGCAAGGTAACGGCAGACATTTCCACACGCACGCTCCAATACGACAATGTGCACCGTGCAGCGCGCAACTTGCCCGAAGCGATGGCAAGCAAGTCGCGCCTGGAAAACACCTACATATTTACCCTGGGCATGGGCGCGGGACTGAAGGCCAAGGAAGGCCCGGACAACGAGGTGGGCGAAGACTTGCTGCGCTGCATGGCCAATACGGCCGATGCGCCAGTGCGCTGCCGCAAGCCGGCCGAACCCGTGGGCCTGTACTGCTATGCCGCCACCGAGAGCGACCTGAGCCCCTGCTTTACGCGGCTCGCCTCGGCCATTTTGCGTATTTCCAAATAAGGCCTGGCCACCTGCTAGAAGGCAAAGCAGCTGCAGCCGAGCGTGCCCCAGAAGCCGGAAAAGTCGGAAATCGGCACGGCCGACTTGCGCGCCAGGTCGTGGGCATGCGCATGCACGCCGCAGGCGCCCGCGCACTGGTGCGGCAGCAAGGCTTGCGCCGGCCTGGCCGCAGGCCGGTAATGACCCGGCACTGCGCGCACGGGCGACCACTCGGGCAGCACGGGAATCGGTGGCGGCGCCAGGGTCGCAAATTCCGCCTGACCGTGGACGATCTTGCCGCCCACCACGGTCAGCACGGATTCGATGGACTTGATCGCCTCTTCCGGCACGGCGAAATAATCGGCCGACAGCACGACAAGGTCGGCCAGCATGCCCTCGCGGATGCGCCCCTTCTTGCCTTGCTCGCTGGAAAACCAGGCGCTGCCCGCCGTCCACAATTCCAGCGCCGTGTCGCGCGACAATCTGCCCGCCGCCTCCGTCAGGGCCAGGCCGCCCACGGTGCGCCCCGAGACCAGCCAGTACAGCGCCGTCCACGGGTTGTAGCTGGCGACCCGCGTGGCGTCCGTGCCGCCGCCGACCGGTACGCCCGCGTCCAGCATGCGCTGCACGGGCGGTGTGGCCTTGGCGGCATCCGCGCCATAACGCTCGACAAAATATTCGCCCTGGAAGGCCATGCGGTGCTGGATGGCGATACCGCCACCGAGCGCCCTGACCCGGTCGATATTGCGCGGGCTGATGGTTTCCGCGTGGTCGAACAGCCAGTGCAAGCCGCCGAACGGCGTGTCGCGGTTGACCTTTTCAAACACGTCGAGCATGCGGCTGATCGATTCGTCATAGGTGGCGTGCAGGCGGAACGGCCAGCGCTGCTCGACCAGGTGGCGCACGACCTTTTCCAGCTCGTCTTCCATGCCGGCCGCCAGCTCGGGACGCGGTTCGAGGAAATCCTCGAAGTCGGCGGCGGAGAACACCAGCATTTCGCCGGCGCCGTTGTGGCGGTAAAAATCCGTGCCGTCGCCGGGTTTGACCATGCCGGTCCACTTCTGAAAGTCCTGCAGTTCCGCACCCTTGTTTTGCGTGAACAGGTTGTAGGCGATGCGGATGGTCAGCTGCTCTTTTTGCGCCAGTTCGTCGACGACGGCGTAATCCTCGGGATAATTCTGGAAGCCGCCGCCCGCGTCGATGGCGCTGGTGATGCCGAGCCGGTTCAGTTCGCGCATGAACTGGCGCGTGGAATTGACTTGCAAGTCGAGCGGCAGCTTCGGGCCTTGCGCCAGGGTCGCATATAAAATCATGGCGTTCGGCCGGGCGATCAGCAGGCCGGTCGGGTTGCCGGCAGCGTCGCGCACGATTTCGCCGCCGGGTGGGTTCGGCGTATTTTTATCGTAGCCGACGGCGCGCAGGGCGGCGCGATTCAGCAGCGCGCGGTCGTACAGGTGCAGGATGAAGACGGGCGTATCGGGCGCGGCCGCGTTGATTTCATCGAGCGTCGGCATGCGCTTTTCCGCGAACTGGAACTCCGTCCAGCCGCCCACCACGCGCACCCACTGCGGGTTTGGCGTGCGCAGCGCCTGTTCCTTGAGCATGCGCAGGGCATCGGCCAGCGAGGGCACGCCTTCCCAGCGCAATTCCAGGTTGTAGTTCAAGCCGCCCCGTATCAGGTGCAGGTGCGAGTCGTTCAGGCCGGGAATCACCGTGCGGCCAGCCAGGTCGATCAACTGCGTGGCGGGACCACGATGGCGCATCACGTCTTCCACGTCGCCCACGGCGAGGAATTTGCCATCGGCGATGGCGACGGCGGACGCCAGCGGCTGCGTCCTGTCGACCGTGTGGAAACGGCCATTGAGTAAAATCGTGCTTGCGCTCATGCTGGTTCTCCTGAATCAGGTGCTGGACGATACATCGATGAAATCTCAATGGCCTTCGCTGGCGTTGAACATGGATTTGGCGTAGATCAGGCCCAGGCCATAGCCGCCGCCGTGCGCCACGGCCGTCGCCACCGTCTCGTCGTAGGTTTCGCCACGGGCCCAGTCGCGCTGCAGTTCCAGCAAGTATTGCACGGACGTCAGCGGCTGCGCGCCCGCCTGCAGCATGCGCTGCATGGCCATCGCATGGGCTTCGTCGGAGACGTCGCCGCTGGCGTCGGCGATCACGTAGACGTCAAAACCCTGCTCCAGCGCCGACAGCGCGGGGCCGACGATGCACACCGACGTCCACAGGCCGGCCAGCACGATCTTGCCCTTGCCGTAGCCATTCACCTTGTCGGCGATGCGCGCATCTTCCCAGGTGTTCATGCTGGTGCGGTCGATCGGCGCCTGCTCGGGGAAGACGGACTGGATCTCATCGAAGATCGGGCCGGAGAACGATTTGGCGGCCACCGTCGTCAAAATCGTCGGCACCTTGAATTCAGCCGCCGCCTTGGCCACCAGGGCGGCATTGTTGCGCAGCAGGGCCAGGTCGATGGAACGGGTGGCGAACGCCATCTGCGACTGGTGGTCGATCATGATCAGGGTATGATCGTTCGGGGTCAGCAGTTTTTGTGCGGCTTGGGCGGTGGCGACAGGCATGATGTTTTCCTTAGTGAAAATAATTGAATATGAAGAGGGATGTCGTTGTACGGTGCTTCTGCTCCTGCCCTTGCGTCACGCTGTGTGTGCCGAGCCAGTGCTATGCAGTATGAACGAGATATTTTGAAAACAAAAACGGAAAGAATGCCAAGCTATATGCAATTTTTTCGATGATACGAAATAAGCGCAACAGCAACCCACACCTCAAGGAGAAAACATGGGATTTGAATTCAGGATCACGGCCAGCCTGACGCAGGAACAGCGCCAGCACCTCGCGCGGTTGCCAGAGTTGGCGGCGCCGGCGCCGCGCCCGCCCGGCAGCGCCAGGCCCGATACCGAAGCCAGGCTGACGGACGCCGGCCTGTATGTGTGCCAGCACCTGCGCCCGGACCCGTGGCACGGCCTGGCCGCCCTGCGCGCCTGGCTCGATGCGCAGGGCGTACGCTATGCCGTCGAAGAGATCGACGACTAAATAGAACCTACAGGGAGCCTTCGAGCATGACGCGCAGCGTGCGGTAGCTGCCCGTATCGACCGTGCGCAGCAGGCTGCCGCCGCCATCCGCATACAGGCTGCGCGTGCGCTCAAGCTGTCGCAGCAGATTGGCGCCCGACAGGCGCAGGCGCAGCTGGTCGCTGAAGGTCCACAACGCGTACAGATCCAGTTCGCGCCGGGCGCCTTGCCAGGCCAGCAGCTGGCTTGACTCGCGCGACGGTCCACCGCCCTGGTAATGCAGATTGCCGCCCAGGGTCAAGGGCTTGCTGGCCAGCCGGTAATCGGCGCCCAGGTTGGCGCTCCACGGCAGCTGGCCATCGAGGCGATTGTCCGGACCGGCGACGGCGTCCAGCGTCGACCAGTTGCGCGCCACGTTCGCCCGCAAGTCCAGCGCGGGGGCGCCCGCCCACAGCGCCGTCAACGGCAGCTTCGCTTCCAGTTCGATGCCGCGCACCCGCGCCCTGCCCTGATTGACGGGCGTGGCCACCCAGCGCCCCTTGTCCTGGTACAGCCGGTCCAGCATCACGTCGCCGATGCGCCGCAGCGAAGC
Source organism: Janthinobacterium sp. SUN073 (assembly GCF_030397665.1). GTDB lineage: Bacteria > Pseudomonadota > Gammaproteobacteria > Burkholderiales > Burkholderiaceae_D > Janthinobacterium. Next base: position 136,493 of record NZ_JAPUBT010000008.1, read on the forward strand.
GCTGGCGCCCAGCATGGCGCCTTCCGCAGGATAGTATTCGTAGGCCGCGTCCAGGCCCCACGCCAGTTCCGGGCGCAGCGCCGGGTTGCCCTGGTTGTCGGGATTCGCGGGGCTATTGCCGTTGTCGTTGAGGTAAGGGCGCGGGATCAGCTGGAAAATCTGCGGCGCCTTGTAGGTGCGCGTGACGGCCAGGCGCAGCTGATCCTTGCCGGCGAGCTTCCACAGGCTTTGCAGCACGGGACTCCATACCTGCGCGCGCACGTCGACGGGGCCAGCGCCACCGGTGGCGCTGGCCGTACGCCAGCTTTCCCAGCGCAGCCCCAGATACAGCGACCAGCGCGCGGAGACTTCCCATTCATCCTGCGCGAACAGGGCCAGGCGCCGCACCGTGGTCGCATAGTCTTCGTCCGGCAGCACAGGCGGCCCGCCCGGCGACAGCTGGCGCTCGCGGCGAAACTCCGCGCGCCGCCGGTGCCCCGCATCCCAGCCCGCCGCCAGTGCGTGGCCCTCGCCCAGCGTCCGGCGATAGGCGCCGCTGGTCTGCACGCCCACATCGTCCACGCCCGCATCGACCCGGCGCACATTCGCCGGCCCGGGCGCGGCACTGACGCCCTGGAACAGATAATCGCTGCCGCGGTGGTTGACATCGAGGCCCAGTTTCATATCGAGGCTGGCTCCTTGCCCCAGCTTGCGCAGCCAGTGCAGATCGCTGCGCACGGTGCCGCTGTCCTGCCTGAAAGCGGCGTCGTTGTCCGGATAGTCGGTATGGCCGCCCAGGTAAGACGTTTCCACCACCTGGCGGCGGCTGGCCAGGCGGCGCAAGCTGACCAGGCTTTGCCAGGCCAGGCTGTCTTCGCCCGCCAGCGCCCATTGCAAACGGGGCGCCAGCTCCAACGTATCGCTGGTCACGCGCTCGGTCAGCGGCGAATGGCGCACCACCGTGGGTCTGCCATCGGCATCATATGCGCGGTTCCATTCATCGAACAAGCCCCGGCGCCCCGTGTGCGCGAGCGTGCCGGCCAGCGCGTAAGACAGGCGGCCGTCCTTGTCCGCCCACTGCACGGTGGCGCTGCCGGCGGGCATGCCGTGGCTGCCGGACGTGCCCAGCTTGAAGGTGCGCTCGCGCCGCTTGCCGGATTTTTTCAGCACGATATTAATGGAACCGGCGATCGCCTGGGCGGAAAATTGCGCCGTGGCGGCGCGCATGATTTCCACGCGCTCGACCAGTTCCGGGTCCAGGGAGTCGAGCGAAAAACCGGGCGGCACGGGCACGCCGTCGAGCATGACGAGGGTATAACCCTGGCCCAGCCCGCGCAGCTGGATTTGCCCGCCAGTCGTGCCCGAAGCCGTGCCGGCTGGCGCACCGATGGAAATGCCGGGCAGGCGCTTCAAGGCATCGGCCAGGACGCGGTCTCCCTGGCGTATCAATTCCTCGTGGCCGATGACGATGGCGGCGACGGTGTCGTTGCGGCGCTGATCCACTTTGCCGGCATTGACCGTCACGGAGGGGAGGTCGTCTTCGGCATGGACGTGCGCCGTCAACGGCAGCGCAAGGCTGCACAATAGAATACTCAATCGCATGGGAAATCCTGAAAGGTCTGTGGTGATGTCGGCTTGCGGTCGGCTTGCGCTCGCGCGCTCATCCGACCTGCGGCCAGGTAAAACTAGCGGCCAAACTGCTCCTTGCGCAGGCGCAGGGCGCGCGCGGTGGCGTTGACATCGAGATCGGCCAGCCACTGTTGCGGATCCTGCAGGCGCCCGTCGCGGGTCACCTCGAAATGCAAATGCGGCCCCGTCGCCAGACCGGTGGCGCCCACGGTGCCGATGGCCTGCCCTGCCGTGACGGCCATGCCGGTCGTCAGCGTGACCCGGTCGAGATGGGCATACAGCGACTCGATGCCGCCGCCATGGTCGATGCGCACGGCCTTGCCAAGGCGCTCATCTGCACTGACGCTGGCGATGCCGTCGGCCGCCGCATGCACGGGCGTGCCGCGCCTGGCGCCCAGATCGATGCCGCTATGGCCTTGCGGCGTCAGCTGGCGCACCACGCCAAAGAAGCCGGTCACGCGCATGCTGCCCAGGGGATTGCGCCAGGTAGCTGGCGCCGTCGCCGGCCCAATGAGCGCAGCTGTCGGCGTGGCTGCCGGCGTGACTGCCACGGCCCACGCCAGTGCCGGCTGCAGCGCCAGGCTGGCCGCGCCGATCGCGCACAGCAGCAGCGCCGTCAGCACCCGCAAGGCCACAGGCGGGCGTGCCTGCCCGTCACGCATGCGCAGCAGGCGCTCGGCCATGCCGCCGCCGCCAAAGGCCAGCCCCGGCAACGGCTGGGTCTGCAGGCCCAGCTGCCTGACCAGGGCCGCCGCATATTGCTGGCGCTGGCTCGGCGGGCAACCTGCGAGTACCTGGCGGTCGCAACCGAGTTCTTGCGCCCAAGCCAACTGGCCGGCCAGCCAGCGCGCGGCCGGATTGAACCACAGCAGGGCCTGCAGCAGCTTGGCCAGCAGCAGGAGCACGGGGTCGCGCCGGCGTGCATGGGTCAGCTCATGGGCGATCACCAGTTGCTGCTGTTCCGGCGTAAATTGCGCCAGGTGCGCCGGCAACAGCAAACGCGGCCGCCATATGCCCACCAGCATCGGCGAGATCGGCGCATCCACTTCCAGCACATCCATGCCATGCAGCCGGCGGCGCCGCGCCAGCTGCAGCAAGGTACGCAACATGGCGTGGCCACGCTGCCAGCGCCAGACTGCGCAAGCGACGCCCAGCAGATAGATCAGGCCCCAGGCGGGTGGCACCAGGGCCAGCCACAAAGCAGCGGATGACAGCCCGGCAGCTGGCGCCGCCATGGCCATTGGCACGTCGGGCGCTGCGCTGGCCAGGAAAACGGGCACGTTCACCTCGGGCACCACGCTCAGCTGGCGCGTGTCCGGCAGCAGCGGCAGCACAAACACGGCGGCCAGCACCAGCTGGGCGCCGAGCCACACGCTGCGCTGCGCCGCCAGCGCGGGCCAGCGCCGCTGCGCCAGGCTCAGCATTGCCCACAGCAGCGGGCCGGTCACGAGACAGGCGGCGCTGGCCTGCAACAGCGTGAGAGAAAACAGCAGCATCGCTTATTCCTTTCCCTCGAGCGGCCAGTCCTGCAGCAGTTGTTCCAGCGCCGCCAGTTCCTGCTGGTCCACCAGTTTGCTGCCCGTAAACATACTGACCGGCAAGGGACTGTCGATTTCCATCACGCGCCGGCCAAAGTCGTGGGCAAACGCGGCCAGGGTGGCCACCTTGTCCACGTTCGCCTCATACACGAGCACGCCATGCACGCTACGCTGCAGCAGCATGCCCTTGTCCAGCATGCGCTCGAGCGTCTTGCGCGTGGACGAAAACGACCATCCCAGCTCGTCTTCCACCCTGGCGTGCAATTCACGCGCGGACAGCGGATGGTCTTTCCACAAGGCTTTCAATAACGACAGTTCGGTGACGGAGGGCGTGCTCATGGAGATTTCTTTTAGTGACTGTTGACACAATTATGCGACAACAGTCACACGAACGCAAGCACTACGTGCGACATCTGTCGCATGCATTACCTCATTAAAATTCTTCCCACTCATCTTCCCCCGAGCGCTGTTTGCCGGCCGGAACTTGCGGCGCATGGCGCACCACCGGCTTGCCACTCACGCGGGCAGGCGCGTGCGCCACCTTGAGCGGCACCGGACGGCGCGCGGCGGGCCGGGACGCGAGCGCCGGAATGGCATCCACCTGCGCGGTCCTGAACACGCTCACCGCATCGGCCAGCCGGGCGGCCTGCTCCTGCATGGATTCCGCCGCTGCGGCAGCCTCTTCCACCAGCGCAGCGTTTTGCTGGGTCACCTGGTCCATTTCGCCGATCGCCTGGTTGACTTGCTCGATGCCAGCCCGTTGCTCGTCGCTGGCGGCCGAGATCTGCCCGACAATGCTGCTGACCTTGTGCACGCTGTCGACGATCTCGCGCATGGTGTGGCCCGCCTCGTCGACCAGGCGCGCGCCGCTTTCCACCTGCGCCACCGAGTCATTGATGAGGGCCTTGATTTCCCTGGCGGCACCAGCCGAACGTTGTGCGAGGTTGCGCACCTCGGTGGCGACGACGGCAAAGCCGCGTCCCTGCTCGCCCGCCCGGGCCGCTTCCACGGCCGCGTTGAGGGCCAGGATATTCGTCTGGAAGGCGATGCCGTCGATCACGCCGATGATGTCGACGATCTTGCGCGACGAGTCGTTGATCGACCCCATGGTGTCCACCACTTGCGCCACCACTGCGCCGCCCTTGCCGGCCACGGTGGAGGCCGACGCCGCCAGGCCGTTGGCCTCGCTGGCATTCTGCGCATTGCGCTGTACCGTGCTGGTCAGTCCCTCCATCGACGACGCCGTCTCTTCCAGCGAACTGGCCTGCTGTTCCGTGCGCGCGGACAGGTCGATATTGCCCGAGGCAATCTGGCGCGACGCCGTGGCGATGGCTTGCGTGCCGCCGCGCACTTCGGTGACAATGCGCAGCAGACTGGCCGTCATGTCTTTCAATGCCTGCATCAGCTCGCCAGTCTCATCCTTCGAGCGCACGTCCACCTGCACCGTCAAGTCGCCGTGCGCCACCTGCCTGGCCACGTCGATCGCCGCGCGCAGCGGGCCGGAAATGTTGCGGGCGAGCCACCAGGCGATCAGGGCGGCCAGGATCAGCGCCGCCGCGCCGCCGCCCAGTAAGGTCCAGTGCGTGCGCGCCTGCAGGGCCGCCGCCGCTTCCGAGCGCCGGGCCAGCAGCACCGTTTCCGCCTGGCCGATCTCGCCCAGCAGTGCCCGCATGGCATCCATGCCCTGCTTGCCCCTGCCTTCTTTCTCCAGCGCCAGCACGGGCTCGATGGCCGCCGTGCCCTGCGCCACGGCGCGCCGCATGGCGATCACGGGATCGAGCGCACCGGCCAACCAGGCTTGCTTGGCAGCATCGAGCTTCGCCAGGCGCTCCTGCTGGGCAGGGTTATCGCTGGTCATGTCGCGCGCCTTGGCCAAGTGCGTGCCAAACCCGGCCTGCCCCGCCTTGTACGGTTCCAGCGACGCCTCCGCACCCGTGATCACGTAGCCGCGCTGGCCTGTTTCCATGTTGATCAGGCTTTCCAGCATCGCGCTGTTTTCGGCGAGCACCTGGTAAGTGTGGGTATTGATGGCATTGGCGTCGGCCAAGCGCGAAACATTCAGCGTGGCGACGGTGACCAGGGCGGCCAGCAACAGGACGATGGTGCCGAAACCGCCATACAGGCGGGTGGCGATGCGAAGATCGGCGATACGCATGATATTCCTCCGGGAATGAACACGCCGGCGCCACGGTGAGTCCCGCGCATGGAGTGCTATAGAGAATAATAGTGAATAACGATGATCCGGAGCGCGCCATAGCCACGCATTTCCTTTACCTGTGGCATTGCGTACCTGAAACAAACCCGGCGCTTTTTTGCCATGCTGTTATACTTCGCGTGTGCGGCACATATGACCAGTCCCCTTGCCGCTGTCTTTCGACCCCTAATCTGATTGCCTGCGACTGGCGCCCCCCGATGGCGACAGGCCGATCTCACAATAAAGTTACCATGTCCTTTTCCTCCCTCGGATTGTCCGACGCTATCGTACGTGCCGTTACCGAACACGGCTACACCGTGCCGACCCCCATCCAGACGCAGGCGATTCCCGCCGTGCTGGCTGGCGGCGACTTGCTGGCCGGAGCACAAACCGGTACCGGCAAGACGGCCGGCTTCACCCTGCCCTTGCTGCACCGCCTGTCGACTGACGCGAATGGCGCGGCCATCACCAGCAACACGTCCACGCGCCCGATCCGCGCCCTGATCCTGGCACCGACGCGCGAACTCGCCGCGCAGGTCGAGGAAAGTGTGCGCACCTACGGCAAATACACCAAGCTGAACTCCACCGTGATCTTCGGCGGCGTCGGCATCAACCCGCAAATCAAGCAGCTCAAACACGGCGTCGACGTGCTCGTCGCCACGCCGGGCCGCCTGCTGGACCACATGGGCCAGGGCACGGTTGACCTGTCGAAAGTGGAAATCCTGATTCTCGACGAAGCCGACCGCATGCTCGACATGGGCTTCATCCGTGACATCAAGAAAGTGCTGGCCGTGCTGCCGCCGAAACGCCAGAACCTGCTGTTCTCGGCCACGTTCTCGGAAGAGATCAAGGCCCTGGCCGACGGCTTGCTGAACAAGCCAGCCATGATCGAAGTAGCGCGCCGCAATTCGACCGTGGAAGTCATCCAGCAAAAGATCCATCCGGTCGACCGCGACAAGAAGCACCCGATGCTGTCCCACCTGATCAAGTCGAACAACTGGACGCAAGTACTGGTATTTACGCGCACCAAGCACGGCGCTAATAAACTGGTCGAACAACTGGGCGCGGATGGCATCGGCGCCCTGGCCATCCACGGCAACAAGAGCCAGTCGGCGCGCACGCGCGCCCTGTCGGAATTTAAAGATGGCACCCTGCAAGTGCTGGTCGCCACCGACATCGCCGCGCGCGGTATCGATATCGACCAGTTGCCGCACGTCGTCAACTACGACTTGCCGAACATTCCGGAAGACTATGTGCACCGTATCGGCCGTACGGGCCGTGCCGGCGCCAAGGGCGAAGCCGTGTCGCTGGTCTGCGTGGATGAGCACGAAATGTTGAAAGACATCGAAAAGCTGATCAAGCAAACCCTGCCGCGCGAAGTCATCGAAGGCTTCGAGCCAGACCTGAACGCCCGCGCCCAGCCTGTGCAATTGCGCAGCGGCACCGGCGGTCACCGCAACAACAGCCGCGCGCCAGCAGGCGCCGTGGTACGCGTGAAAACCGGCGGCAGCGGCGCCAAGCCACGCAGCGCCGGCCCGGCGGGCGGCGGTGGCGGCGGCAACCGTTCGGGCAATGCGCCGCGTTCGGCGGCCAATCACCGTTCCGGCGGCCGCGGTCGCTAAAACGCGGCCTTAAAGCTACTGCGCGGGGCGCTATTGCGTTTACGTTGCTCGCCGTACTCCAGTACGGCTGCGCTACTCAACGCAATATCACTCCCGCTCGCTACGCTTTCAGGCCCCGTTTGTATTTCTTGAGATGCGCCCCCAACCTAGTTGGCGGGCGCATTTTTCATGCACGCCATCTTTTGCCAATTTGGGCTAGGATAGTGTCCATCGTCCTCACCTGCGTGCTGCCATGCCGAACTTCGCTGCCAACCTCAGCATGATGTTTACCGAACTGCCCTTCCTGGACCGCTTTGCCGCCGCCAGGGAAGCGGGCTTCGATGCCGTCGAATTCCTGTTTCCCTATGCCATCGAGGCGCGGCAGATCGCCATGCGGCTGGAACGCCACCATCTGCAGCTTGCCGTCTTCAATTTTCCGCCCGGCGACTGGGAACACGGCGAACGGGGCATCGCCTGCGATCCGCGCCGGGGCGAAGAATTCCGCAGCAACGTGCAACTGGCGCTCAACTACGCGCTGGCGCTGGGCGCGAAACAGCTGCACTGCATGTCCGGCATCGTGTCACCCGGCATGAGCCTGGAACGGGCGCGGCAAAGCCTGATCGGCAACCTGCAATATGCGGCCGACGCCTGCCGGCCGCACGGCATCCACGTGCTGATCGAGCCCATCAACCGCTACGACATGCCCGCTTACTTTCTGAACCATAGTCAGCAGGCGGCCGACATCATCGCCGACTGTCAGCGCAGCAATATTTTCTTGCAGTACGACATTTATCACATGCAACGCATGGAGGGCGAACTGAGCAACACCATCCGTGCCCTGCTCCCCCTGATCCGCCACATCCAGATCGCCGACACGCCGGGCCGCCACGAACCGGGCACGGGCGAAATCAACTACCGCCATCTGTTCAAGCTGCTGGACCAGGTCGGCTACGCAGGCTGGGTCGGCTGCGAATACCGTCCCGCGGGCGATACCGTGGCCGGACTGGGCTGGCGCGATCAATTGACGGGCGCCTGATCGCAGCACGCTTGCGCCCGCACAAGGCGAACAGCGCAGGCCGGCACGACAATACCTTTCCATACAGTATTTCCTGTCGAGAGGTGACGTGTCCGTCCTGCCCGCCCGCCATTGCCGCGCCCTTGGCCTGAACCTGTACCTGAGCCTCTTCCTGGCTGCCGTGTTGTGCGGCTGCGCCACTCCACGCACCGAGCTGGCGCAGGTGCGCGCCCTGGCCGCCGGCACCGATGCCCTGAACGCCTTCAGCGAACTGTCGCAGCGCCACGTGGACAGCTACCAGCGCGCCCGCCCCTATCTGTCGCCCGCCGAAGACGCGCGCGAACGCCTGCTCGATGCCCAGCGCCGTGCCGCACAAGCGGATGTCGCGCGCCTGGCGCATGCCGTGCGCCTGTACCTGCAGGCGCTGGGCCGGCTGGCGCAAGCCGATGCCTATGACGTGCAACCGGAACTGGCCAGTGCCGGCGCCGCCATCCGCGCCTGGCCGGGCAGCGGCATCGATGACCGGCATGTCAGCGCCTACACCTTGCTGCTGCAGCAACTCTCGAACCTGGGCGGCGCGGCCAGCCAGCAGGCGCACCTGGCCCAGGTACTGCACGATGGCGATGCCCCGCTGCAAGCTCTGCTGGCCGCGCTCGACAGCTTGCTGGCGCTGTACGACAAGAGCGGCGACAACGAGCGCGACATGGTGCTCGGCTTGCTGGACGTGGAAATCGCGTATGCCGACACGCCGCAGCAGCGCCTGTTGGCCGTGCTGGCGAAAAACATGCAACAAAGCAAAACCGAGGAATATCGCCTGCTTGGATTGCGCCATACCCTGGCGCGCCGTCAACTGGCGGCACTGGGGCGCGAACACGCCCAACTCGCTGCCGCCCTCACCACCACGGAGGCAAGATGGACGGATCGGTAAACAGGAGCAGCAGCAGCGAACGCCGCGAAGCGGCTCTGAGCAGCGCCATGCGCGTCGAGCAACTGGCCGACAGCCTGTCGCAGGCGGCCGTCACCCTGCATGGCGCCGTTATGCGCGCCATCCGCAAGCGCGCCAGCCAGGGAGAAAACGGTATCAGCCACAGTCAGGCGCAAGCCGTCTTCGCCCTGGAAGTGGCCTTGCGCCAGCAAGCCAACCAGCTGTATGCCGATGCCGCCGGGCATACGGTCGCCGGCCTGGAAACGGCGCAGCGCCAGCTCAGCGGCCTGCTCGACACGGTGCGCCTGCGCATCGCCCGCAACGACGACGTGCGGCACTGGATCAGCCTGGCGACGAGCTTGTTGCACCTGGGCAGCGCCGTCCTGGCCGGCAATCCCGAGCGTATCCTCAGCACCTTGGGCAAGGTGCGTGAGCGGCTGCAAGAGATGGCACCGGACTGATTGAATTTGGCCGGCGAGCGCCTATACTGGGACGTCCCCGCATGGCAATCGTGCCTGCGGGACCACCAGAGGAGGCCAATATGCGTATCGAACCGTATTTGCAATTCAATGGAAATTGCGCGCAAGCGCTGGAATACTACCGCCAGCACCTGCATGGCACAGACCTGTGCCTGATGCCGTATCGCGGCTCGCCAGCTCAGGACCAGGTCAAGGAAGACTGGTACGACAAGATCATGCACGGCTCCGTGCAGCTGGGGGCCACCATGCTGATGGGCTCGGACGGCGGCTGCACCGAGGATGGCGCCAAGGGCATGAGCGGCTGCTCGGTCTGCCTGACCCTCGACACGCCGGAGGAAGCGGAACGGGCCTTCGACGCGTTGGCGCGTGACGGCAACATCCAGATGCCGCTGGCGGAAACGTTCTGGGCCAAGCGCTTCGGCATGCTGAAAGACCAGTTCGGCGTCGCCTGGATGGTCAACTGCCTGAAAGAACCAGCATAGAACAGCCCATGCCTGCCTGCGCCGCATCAAACGCGGCGCGGGCAGTAGCGCAAGCAGAGCGTCCAATCTTGGACTACCATAATGGAAGTAACCTCTACCGGGTGACAACCATGAATGGATTGCCGCAAGACCAGTTGCAACGCCTGCAAGGCGTGCTGGAGCAACGCAAGCTGGCGTTGCTGGAACAGATCGAGAACGAGGCGGCCGAAGCGGATGCGCGCGCCTCGCTGCTCAATGAAATCGAAGCCTCGCCGGCCGATAACGCCAGCGTACACACCTTGAACGCCCTCGTCAGCGAAGCGGCCGAGCACAATCTGGCGCAGCTGGCCACCATCAGGCATGCGCTGGCCAAGTTTGCCGATGGCAGCTACGGCCTGTGCGACAACTGCGGCGAAGCCATCGGCCTGTCGCGCCTGAACGCGCGCCCGGAAGCGCGCCTGTGCATCGATTGCCAGACGCGGCTGGAAAAAGCCCGGCGCGGCGTAGCATGACGCGAGCATGACGGTTGCGCAACAACAAAGGGCAAGGCATCGCTGCCCTGCCCCCTGTTTTCCAGCGTGACTACCATGTTGCCTGTCGTCCTCCGCCAGCATCGTGCGTGCCGGCTGGGTGGACGGGTCTCCTCTACTGCCATTGCCCTGCTTCAAATATCCAGCTGCACGCTGCTTAACTCATGTGCTGCCCGCCATTGATGGCGATGTTCGCGCCCGTGACGAACGCCGCCTCGTCGGATGCCAGGTAAGCCACCAGGGCCGCCACCTCGTCCGGCTCGCCCAGGCGGCCCAGGGGAATCTGCGGCAGGATCTTCGTTTCCAGGATATCGGCCGGCACGGCCGTCACCATCTGCGTGCGCAGGTAGCCGGGCGAGACCGTATTGACGGTGATGCCGTGGCGTGCCACTTCCAGCGCCAGCGCCTTGCTGAAGCCATGCACGCCCGCCTTGGCGGCCGCGTAGTTGCACTGGCCAAACGCGCCCTTCTGGCCATTCACGGACGATATATTGATGATGCGGCCCCATTTTTTTTCCAGCATGGGTTCCAGCACCTGCTTGCTCATGTTGAACAGGCTGTCGAGATTGGTGCGCATGACCTCGGTCCAGTGCGGCAATTCCATCTTGCGCATGCTCTGGTCGCGCGTGATGCCGGCGTTGTTGACCAGCACGTCGATGCGGCCGAACTGCGCCAGCACGCTTGCCACAGCTTCGCTGCAGGCAGCGAAGTCGCTCACGTCGATGGCCAGCGGGTGAAAATAATACTGCTGCGCCTGTTGCTCGTCGAGCCAGCTTGCCACGCGCGCATTACCCGGCGTATGTGCCGCCACGACGGCAAAGCCCGCCGCATGCAGGCGGCGGCACAAGGCCGTGCCCAGGCCGCCCATGCCGCCCGTGACCAGTGCTACCTTTTGTTCCTTCATTGCTGTCTCTCCCCGCTTGTTATGGTTGTTCTGCGTGGGATCAAGTGTAGGAGCAGTTTTTATCGCCAGCTTTGCGCCAGATCAAGTGCTCAGCCTGATGCAGTCGTGCGCGGCCGACGTCCCGGACTGTGCCAGAATGGCCCCTACCGCACAGCGAGAGGACAGGCCATGACATATAAAACCGTATTGCTCCACATCGACGACAGCGCCGGGCGCGCCGCCCGCATTGAAGCGGCAGCCAGCATCGCCCAGGCGTGCGGCGGCCACCTGACGGGCGTGGCGCTGACGGGCGTATCGCGCCTGCTGTACCAGAACCAGCCCGACCTCGATGCCGACCCGAACCTGAGCTTGCATTTGAACTTCCTGCGCGAACGGGCGACGCGCGCCCTTGACGGTTTCGAGCAACAGGCACGCGCGGCCGGCGTCGCCTCGTTCGAACAGCGCGTGCTCGACGACGAGGCGGCGGGCGGCATCAGCCTGCTGGCCCGCTATGCGGACCTGGTCGTCATCAGCCAATACAATGCCAAGGATAAATCGCCGTCCGTGATGCGCGACTTTCCCGCCTACGTGCTGCTACATTCTGGCCGCCCTGTGCTGATCGTGCCGTATGCGCCGCCGCTGCCCCTGCTGGCGCCGCCGGCGGCCGCGCGCAATGTGCTCATTTCCTGGAACGCCAGCAAGGAAGCGAGCCGTGCCGTGAGCGCCGCCCTGCCCCTGCTGCAACGCGCCGGGCAAGTCCACGTGGCCATCTTCGATGCCCAGGTGCATGCGGCCGAACACGGCGAACAGCCGGGCGCCGAGCTGACGCACTACCTGGCGCGCCACGGCGTGGAAGCGCGGCTGCATCTGCTCGATGGCGGCGGCGTGCGGCGCGGCGATATCGGCGAGGCGCTGCTGTCGCAGGCGGCCGACCTGTCGGCCGACTTGCTGGTGATGGGAGCGTATGGCCATTCGCGCCTGCGCGAAACCATCCTGGGCGGCGTCACGCGCACGATTTTGCAGAGCATGACGATCCCCGTGCTGATGGCACACTAGGGCCTGTTGAGAACGGGGACTAGCCGCCCTGCCAGGGCTGGCTGCGGATCTTCGCCACCTGGCGCTGCGCCAGCCACTGCCACAGCTGCAGCGCGTCGCCCTGCGGCAGGGCCGACATGTGGCGCGGCGAAGCCAGGGCGATTTCGCAATCGCGGTCCGACCATTCCTCGAAAGTGACTTCGCCTCCGCTAGCGACCTCGACCTGATACATCAAGCCGTCGTCGTAGCCAAAGCGCAACAAGACGGCGGCCGGGCTGCCGTCCGGCGTGGCGCCGCGGTAGACCTCGGCCAGCGCATCGGCCAGCTGTGCCGGCGAGGGCGCGCAAATGTCGCGCCCATCGGCCCGTGTCAGAATGAACCATGCCTGTGTCATGACGCGACCCCCTATCCATACTCGTTAGCATGCGAGGCAAGTACTACAGGCAGTCACCTTGGTCCAGTGTCACTACGGGCGCGCGGAAACTATCCCTGTCGGCATTGTTTACCAATAATTAGCAATACTAACAAGGATCATACCTAAAATTGCATGCAGCGCGGCATTTATGCATCGTGCGCCACAAGGGCGCCGCTTCACGCCACCAGCACGGGAATGCTGAGCGGGTCGAAATCGTACCAGTCGCCATTGGCGATCGTGCCTTCCGCTTCCTCGATATGCTCGGCGCCCAGCCGGTGCAGTGCCTCGAGCGCCCGTTCGCGCTCGTCGAGGCCGCCCAGCGCGACGGCGATCAGCATGCCAGGATGGCGTGGCTGGCGGCGGTTTTCGCCCTTGTTTTCACCATGTTTTTCGGACTCGCCCGCCTCCTTCATTTTATTGAAACTGTAGAGCGAACCCACGTGGGCGCCCACCAGCGCGCCGACGACGGGACCGAGCGGCCCCGTCGCCAGGGTGGCGGCGGCACCGATGCCCGCGCCTACGGCGGCGCCGACGGCCACGCCTTCCACCACGCCTTCCGGTGTCTCCTTGGCGCCGGGCGAGATGTCGCGGTCGCCGCCGAGCGCGTGCAAGTCGTGCTGGCCCGGCTGGTTGACAAAGAAGGCGCTGATGCGGCTATCGGAAAAACCCGCCTGGTTCAGCGCGGCGCGCGCGGCGTCTATCTGTTCCTGCAACTGAAAATGACCTGCGATGATGCGTGACATGATACGACCCTCCTGGTCGGCTGCTGGCGCACCATGCGCCGCCTCGATAGCGTGCGCCAGACAACGCCAGGATACCGTTCGCTTACGCACACAGCCTCTTACTCCCATGCCCAATCATATGCTCACTCAAGCAGACGCGCTGAACGGGCTGCGGATATCCGACAGGAATTGTTGTGCGCGCGCATGTTGCGGCCGCACAAAGAAATCCTCGGGCGTGGCCCGCTCCAGCACTTGCCCATGGTCCATGAACCAGACGCGGTCCGCCACCTCGCGCGCGAAACCCATCTCGTGCGTCACGCACACCATCGTCATGCCCCCCTGCGCCAGGTCGCGCATCACTTGCAGCACCTCGCCCACCATTTCCGGGTCCAATGCGCTGGTGGGTTCGTCAAACAGCATCAGCGGCGGCTGCATGGCCAGCGCGCGGGCAATCGCCACCCGCTGTTGCTGGCCGCCCGACAGGGCCGCCGGCATGGCGCGCGCCTTGTGCGCCAGTCCCACCCGTTCCAGCAGGGCCAGCGCCCGCTCCTCGGCTTCGCGCCGGGTCAGGCCGCGCAAGCGCTGCGGCGCCAGCGCGCAATTGTCCAGCACCGATAAATGGGGAAACAGGTTGAATTGCTGGAACACAAAACCGATGTGCGAGCGGAAGGCATTCACGTCCAGCCCCGGCGCGTCAATATCCTGGCCCGCCACCGTGATGCGGCCCGAAGCGATCGCCTCCAGGCGGTTGATGGTGCGGATCAGGGTCGACTTGCCGGAGCCGGACGGCCCGCACACGACCAGCACCTCACCCTTGGCCACGTGTTCATTGATATCGCTCAAGGCGTGATAGTCGCCATAGTATTTGTTGACGTTGTCAAAGGTAATCATGCTGCCGCTTTCAAAAGACGCGCCTGGCGCCGCTCAAGCCAGAAGGCGGCGCGTGACAGGCTGAAACATAAAACAAAGTACGTCATGCCCAGCAAAAAATACACTTGCACGGGCTTGGTCAGCACCAGGCCATTGACTTGCGAGGCGATGAACGACACCTCCGCCAGGCCGATGATGTATCCCAGCGAGGTTTCCTTGATGGTCGAGACGAACTGGTTGACGAGGGATGGCAACATGTGGCGCAGCGCCTGCGGCAGCACCACCGTGCGCATGCTGTCCAGGTAATTCAAGCCCAGCGAACGGGCCGCCTCCACCTGTCCCTTGGGCACGGCTTGCACGCCAGCGCGCACGATCTCCGCCAGGTAAATGCCATCGAAGATGACAAGGGCCGCCAGCATGGTGCCGAATTGCCCGCTTTCATGCCCGGTGATGCTGGGCAGGAAGAAATAGGCCCAGAAGATGACGAGCAGCAAGGGGATGCCCCGCACCACGTGGATCAGCGCGGCGACGGGCCAGCGCAGCAGCCGCCAGGGACTCAGGCGCGCCAGCCCCAGCAGCAAGCCGAACGGCAGGCTGAGCACCAGCGCCAGGCTGGCCAGCAATACCGTCAGCGCCAGGCCGCCCAGCGGTCCTTCGGGATAGCGTCCCACAAGAAAATACAGCCAGTAATCGTGGATGAGTTCCAGCATCAGGACACCTTCCTTTGCAGCAAGGCCGCCAGGCCCGCGATCAGCAGCGAAACGGCCAGGTAGGCCGCGCTGGCGAAGACAAACGCCTCCACGCTGCGGAACGAGGCCGCTTCCACGCGTTGCGTCTGGTACATCAGCTCGGCCACGCCGATGACGGTGGCGATGCTGGTGTTTTGCCACAGGTTCAAGGTTTGCGACAGCAGCGGCGGCGCGGCCAGCCGCAGCGCCTGCGGCACGATGCACAGGCGCATGGTGGCGAGAAAACTGAAGCCCAGCGCCCGGCCTGCCTCGAATTGCTGTGCGGGAATGGCGCGGATGCCGCTGCGGATGTCTTCCGCCATGTAGGCGGCCGTGTATACAGTCAGGGCAGTGATGGCGCTGGCCGCTTCGATATTGCCGGCATACAAGCGCTCCTTCCACGAGTCGGGCAGCAGTTCGGGCGCGCCGAAATACCAGAACAGGAAGTGGGCCAGCAAGGGCACGTTGCGGATCAGCTCGACATACGCGGCGCCCAGGCCATTGAGCAGGCGCGACGGCGCGAGGCGCAGCATGGCCACGCCGCACGCCAGCGGTAGGGACAACAGCAAGGTAATGCCCATCAGTTGCAAGGACAGCAGCAAGCCGGACAGCAGCCAGTCGCGGTAGTCGCCGGACAGCAAAAAGTTCAGATCAAACATGCGGAAGCGTCAGGCAAGGTTCAGGCGTCGATCTTGTCCGATTCGATCCTGAAATTGCGCTTCTGGAATTTCACATTGCTCGTCGGGCCATACCATTTGAAAAACAGTTTTTCCGCCTCGCCCGATTTTTCCAGTCCGCGCAGCACCTGGTCGACGGCTGTTTTCACGCCCTTCTCGCCTTTACGGATGCCGAAGGCAAACACTTCCTGGCTGATGTTTTGCGGCAGCACAAGGTAATCCTTTTGCGCGGCGCCCAGCTTGGCGTAGTTGTTCAGCAGCGAGACTTCATCATCGACATAGCCAACGCCCTTCCCTTGCTGCAAGCCCAAATACGCCTGGCCCGCCGTCTCGAACGTCACCACCTCCACGCCGGGCACGGCCTTGCGGACGTTCGGTTCCTGCGTGCCGCCCTTGACGGTCAGCACTTTCTTGCCGGCCAGGCCCGCGACCGTCGTGATACTGCTGCTTTTTTTGACCAGCACCCGCTGGCCCGTGTAAAACGTGGACAGCGAGAAATCGATCAGCGCTTCGCGTTCCTTGTTGTGCGTCAAGGACGCCGTCAGGATATCGATGCGCCCCTGCTGCAATTCGGGAATGCGGGCAGCCACGGCCAGCTGTTTCACGACTGGTTTGACGCCCAGGCCCTGGGCGATGGCACGGCACAAGTCCACTTCATAGCCGACCAGCTGACGCGACTTGGCGTCGATAAAACTGTTCGGTTCGTCCGTACCCAAGGTGCCGCAGACCAGCTCGCCTTTCGCCTTGATGGCGGCCAGCTGGTCCGCTTGCGCCACCTGCGTGTAAGCGATGCTGGTGAATAACAGGGCGGCGAAATGAAGGCGGGTCTGCATGGGATTCCTCTGGTGGACAATGAATGCCGCCATTAGACCGCGGCGCCCTTATTTCCAAAAAGGAATCTTTTCAGCCTTGCTTATAAAGAATTCATCTAAGGCGGATGATCGCCGCCCTGGCCCCCTCGGCGCCCGGATAGCTGGGGTCGAGCTGCAGCGCCTGGCGATAGGCTGCCACCGCCTGCGGACGCAAGCCTTGCCCCACATAAAACTCGGCCAGACTGTCGTGCAGATTCGCGTTCTGCGGATGCAGGCTCACGGCCGCCTGCAGCACGGCCATGCCTTGCGCCACGGCGCCGCTGCCTTTCAAGCGATACGCTTCCAGGTTCAGCGCCGCCGGACTGGCCGCGCCCAGCGGGTCGCGCGCCAGCGCCAGGCGCAGGGGGGCCAGGGCCGCTTCCCACTTGCCGGCACCCAGCAAGGTCAAGCCCTGCAGTGCATGCGCGCGATCGCTGAGCGGATACAGTTCCACGGCCAGGCGGCTGGCCGCCAGTGCCGCGTCTGTCTCGCCGCGCGCGGCCGACGCTTGCGCGAGCTCCTGCAACTCGGGTACGAAATCGGGATAGGCGCGCTGGCCGCGGAAGGCCGTGCGCAGCTGGCTATCGAGTGCGGCGATGGAGGCGGGTGCGCCCGGCCAGGCGATGGCGGCCGTGTGGTCCCAACTGGCGGCCAGGGCCACGATGGCTTGCTCGAAGGTGGGGTCAAAACGGGGCAAGGTGCCGGCCGCTTTGCTTTGCGACAACAGGACATAGTCGCGCGCAAACGCCAGCGCGCCGCCGCGTGAATAGGTGTCCAGGTCGATGCCCGACTGGCGCAGCGCAGCGGCCATGCTGGCGCCGGCCGTGAGGAACACGCGGCCGCCTGCGGGATGGCGGGCCGCCTCGATGAAGGTGCGCGCCGCCTTGGCGTCCGGTGCCAGCGCTTGCCGGTTGATTTGCGTAAATGCCTCGCGCGTGGCGGCCGCATCGGCATACGCTTGATCCGTGCGCTCGGCATGCGCCCTGCCCTCCTCGAACAGGCCTTCCGCCACCTGGTAAGCGCGCTGCGCGCCGGCATCGGCGATATACGTTTTCAGCTGCCACGGCTCTCCCGTGACCACCTCGAACAGGCGCTGCACGAACCCTTCCGGATTGACGCGCTCGAGATTGGCGGCGACGGCAAGAGTGAGCTTGCGCGAGGGAAAGCTGTACAAATAGGTGACCGTTTCCGGCTGCTGGCCGCTGTGCCCGATGGCGTAGCGCCCACCCGTGGGGAAGATTTCCCAACCCATGCCGTAATTCGTCAAGCGGCCCGCGCGCGTGGCCATCGGCTGCACCATGGCGGCAACGCTAGCCGCCGACAGGATCTTGCCTTCATGGACGCCCCTGCCGAACGCCAGCATGTCGGGCACGCTGGCGCGCGTGCCGCCGGCGGAAAAGCGGCTGCTGATGTCGACGAATTCCGAATTTTTCCATTCCTTGCCGGCCAGCCGGTAACCGCGCACGCGGTGGGCGATCACGGCGTCCGGGTCGTCCATCACGATGGTGTCCATGCCCAGCGGCCCCCACACGTGGCGCCGCATATAGCCGCCATAGCTTTCGCCCGAGGCGCCCTCGATGACGGCACCCAGCAAGTTATAGCCATAGCTGGTGTAGCGGAAGCGCGTGCCAGGTTCGGCGATCAGGTCGAATTGCTCGAAAACGGCGATGGACTGGCGCGTATCCTTGTGCTCCTTGAAATGCTGCTCCACCTTGCTGTCGCGGTAGGCATCGATGCCGCCCAGGTGGCCCAGCAACTGGCGCACCGTCACGGGAAACGCTTTGACGGGAAAATACGGCACATAGGTTTGCACGGGCGCATCCAGGTCGACCTTGCCCTGTTCGACCAGTTGCAGAACGGCCACCGCCGTCATGGGCTTGGTGACGGACGCCAGCCGGTAGCTGGAGCGGGCCGTGGCCGGCACGCGGTTTTCCAGGTCCGCATAACCATAGCCTTTTACCCACTCCACCTCGCCCTGGCTGAAACCGACGGTGACGCCCGGGATGCGCTGCGCATCCATGCGCCGGGCGACCCAGCCGTCGAAATCCGCCAGGCGCGCGGCCAGCGCAGCGGAGGGAGCAGATGAGGGAGCGGAGGCGGCCTGCGCCACGCCGCACAACAGCGCCAGTGTGCCGGCGAAAGCGTAGTATTTGCTGCTTTGCATAGTCATTGTTCCATGGTGAGGGCCGTGAGCACAGCACGGCGCTGATGCATGGTAAGTGTCTTTCACACACTTTTGGCGGGCCGTGCACGAAATGCACGTGGCCCGCATGAACGGCACTGAAGACGATGAAAATGTTGCAAAGGGTTGGCAAATGAACAGCTACAATGCCCGCCATGCCCTCCTTCTTCCACTACCTGCTGCGGTACTGCCTCGCTTGCTGCCTGGCCTTGCCCTGTTTCGCCATGGGCATGGACCGGTTATCGCTGGACGAAGGCTGGCGCACCTGCGGCGCGAGTGCCGCCGCGCCCGCCGCTTCGCTGCGCCAGCTCTTCCGGCCGGGCCAGTTGCTGTGCCTCGAGCGCGACGTCACTCTGGCCGCCACGCCGTCGTCGACGCAGCTGCTGGTGCTGTCGGCGCTGGCTTCGAGCGAGCTCTGGCTGGATGGCCACTTGATCGGCAGCAATGGCCAACCGGCCCGCCTGGCCAGCGGGGAGCGCGCGGGCGACATCGATTTTGCCATCCACCTGACGCCACAGCAGTTGACCATGGGCAAGCATCATCTGCGGTTGCTGTTGTCGACGCAGCAGGTGCCGTCGCACCTGACGTCGCCCTTTTATGCGCTGTTCCTGGTCGACCGGCAAGACCATCGCGCGGCGCTGGCCTGGTACCGGCTGCCGCCCCTGCTCTTGGCCGGGGCCCTGGGCGCCGTCGCCCTGCTCTTCCTGGCCTTGACGGTGCTGTACCAGCGGCAGCGGCACTGGGCCATGTTTGCCGCGCTATGCCTGGTGGCGGCGCTGCTGCTGGTGGTGGAACTCTGGCGCAGCATTACCGGCTATGTCTACCCCTGGCATTTGCCGCGCCTGTACGCCGTCAGCGCCCTGACCTGGCTATTTTCCGCCCTGCTGCCCCTGTATTTTTATACGGCCTACCGCCTGCCGCGCTGGCCGCTGGCGGCGGTGGTACTGCTGGCGGGCATCGCGCTGGCCGGCGCGCTGCCCGCGCATTTCGACTCGCGCTGCTGGTGGATGTTTCTGACGGCCCTGGCAGCGAGCCTGGCACTCAACCTGGACGCCCTGAGGCGCCGCCTGCCGGGCAGCCGCGGCGGCACCTTGATCGGGCTGGCCTCGTGCGCCCTGTTCCTGCTGACGGGCAGCCAGTTTGCCGAAGGCGGCTTTGCCCTCGTCGTGTGCTTCTTGCTGCTGCCCCTGTGCGCGCAATTGCTGGCGCAGCTGCTGCGTGTACGCAGCAAGGCGGCGCGCGCCCGGCAGCTGGAAAACCAGCTCTTGCGCAAAAGCATGCAGCCGCATTTCCTGATGAATTCCCTGAGCCTGATCAGCGAACTCAATGCGCAATCGCCGCAGGCGGCCGAAACATTCATCGAAGCGCTGGGCGCTGAGTTGCGCATGCTCAACGAGTTTGCCCAGCAGCCCAGCATTGCCCTGACGCAGGAACTGGCCCTGTGCCAGAATTACCTGAGCATCATGGGCACGCGGCTGCAGCAACCGTGCAGCCTGCAGCTCGATGGCGAGGCAGCGGGCATTACCGTGCCACCCGCCCTGTTGCTGACGGCACTGGAAAACGCGTTCAGCCACAACCGCTATCGCCATGGCGCTGTGTTTGTCCTGCGCATCGCACAACATGCGCAAACGCAAATACTTACCCTGATCCTGCCCGAAGGCGTAGCGCGCCCGCATGCGGGCAGCGGCGTGGGCGAACAGTACATCCGCGCCAGCCTGCACGCCGTGTTCGGCGATGCCGCCCACTATGCCAGCGAACAGCAGCAGGCAGGCTGGCGCCTCACCTTTAGCTTACCGGCGGCGCCATGAATGTGTTGATACTGGAAGATGAGCCGCTGATCGCGCAAGGCCTCGAACGCGAGGTGCGCGCGCATTTCGGCACGCGCCTCAGCAATGTCGTGCTGCATGACAATGTGCCACAAGCCCTGGCCGCCCTGGCGCAGGATCAGGCGCAGGAGCAGGTCGACTTGCTGCTGCTGGACTTGCACCTGCACGGCGCGGACGGCTACGACCTGCTGCGCCTGGCCCAAAAAGCCCCGTTCCAGACCATCATCGTCTCGGCCCACGCTGAACGCTCGATCACGGCCTTCGAGTTCGGCGTGCTCGACTTCGTTGCCAAGCCTTTCAGTCGCGAACGCCTGCACAAGGCACTGCAACGCTATACCGGGCGGCACACGGAAACCGCCTCGCTGGCCGTCAAAAAACGGGGCGCGCTGGAATGGATCGCCATGGCCGACATTGACCATGTGCAAGCCGATGGCCACTACAGCAACATCGTGCTGCGCAACGGCGAACAGTGCTTTCACGACCTGGCTATCGACAAGCTCATGGGCTTGCTGCCGCCCCACTTCCTGCGCGTGCACCGCTCCTACATCGTCAACAGCCTGGGTTTCAAGCGGCTGCAGATCGCCGCGGGCGGCAAATACGCGCTCGACACGCAGACCAGCACGGGCATCCCCGTCTCGCGCAGCAGCTATCCCGCGCTGAAACAGCGGCTGCTAGGTTAAAGTCCCCGCTTACCAGTGCTGGGCAAAGTTGGGGAATGGCGAGGCCATGTGCTCGGCTTCCACGGGCGGCGCCATCCAGTCGCGCGGGTCGACCTTGTAGTACTGCAAAAATTGCGCATACAGTTCTCCGTGGTGTTCAGCCATCTGGTAGGGCTTTTCAAAGAAGGTTTCCGTGGCCACGGCAAAGAATTCGGCGGGATTCGTGGCGCCGTAATGGTCCATCACGCTTTGCTGCTGATACATAGCGTCGTGGCGCAGGTTGTCGAAGTCGCGCGACAGCACGGTGGCCCAGCTGCGGTAGCTCGACACGCTGGGCAGGTAGGGCGCGCCATTTGCGGCGCCCGATTCGCTGTCGAGCTGGTGGGCGAATTCATGCAGCACCACATTGTGGCCATCGGTCCAGTCGGCCGCCCCGCGCTGCACGTGGTCCCAGGCCAGCACCACGCGGCCATCGCCCCAGGATTCGCCCAATAAACCGTTGGCCGAAGGCGTGACGACGCCGCCCGGCCCCACTTCATCGCGCGTGACGATGAATTCCGTGGGATACACGAGGATAGTGTCGAGCTCCGGATACACCTGGGTCTGGCGATTCAGCAGCAGCAAACAAGCCTGGCCGGCGATGGTGTAGCGCATTTCGTCCGTGATCTCCAAGCCGCCGCAGCCGACGAATTTCTTCTGGTACAGGAATTGCACGACAAGCCGGCGCAATTGTTCCTGCAGCGGCGCCGGCATGCGGGGATAGACGGGAATATTCTTTTCCAGCACGGCCAGGCCTTCGGGCGGCAAGGGCTTGGCCAAGGCCCGCTTCAGACGCCAGCGGGGAAACCACAGCGACAAGACGATGGCGGCCGTGACGAGGGCGATCCACAGCAGCGGATTCATGCGGCGGCCCGCTTCAGGACAGCGATGGCAATGAGGCCAAGGGAGACGGTGTAGGCAGACAAGGACAAGCTCCTTCGAATGAACCCGCAGCGGGACGAGCGGGCAGTCCAGCCCACATGGGGTTGATTAACATCTTTTCAATCCGCCAAGATCCAAAGGGCTGGCTGCAACGCCAAAAGCCGGGACGTAACCCGGCTTTCACTACAAGCTCTCAACGCTCGACAAAACCGTCGGGTGTTACTCGGCCGTTTTTTGCTGCGGCGCACCGAACAGGGCAGCGACGAGCGGATCGCGCGTCACGGGACCGCGGTTGACACGGATGGCGTAATGCGTGTCATCGGCCAGGATGTGGAAGTGGCGGCCGCTGCCTGCCATGCTTTGCTCGCGCAGGCCGGGACGGTCCTTGCGTGGTGGCGCGCCTTCGCGTTTGGGCTGGACGATGGCGGCCAGGAAGGCGCGCACGCGCTCAGGGTCCGGCGTCAGCTGGTACACTGCCTTGCCAAGGTAGGTGGCGGTGCCTTCGATGTAGCGGGCCAGTTCGATCACGCCCGCTTCGCGCAAGTCGCGGATGTATTTGCGGGCGCCCGATGGCGAAAACTTGAGGAACCAGGCGATTTCATCGGCCAGCATCTCGTGCAGCGACAATTCGCCGATCAGCTTTTGCATGTTTTCGATGCGGCGCAGGGTGGCCGATGTGGAACGCACGCGCTCGATCGGTGCCATGGAAATGGGATTCAGGCGCTCCGGGGGGATGGGTGCTGCGCGCTCTACCATTTGCGAGCCTTTTTCGGGGCTACGAAGTTCCTGGTGCGCTGCCTTTAATTCGCTCTTCACGTGAGACTGAGTCATTGCATGCATTTGAATACTCCTTTTAAACGATTGCCGGTAGCCCGGATTGTTAAGTTCTTGGCAATTTTTATACCAGAACACCACGAATCCTGAGCGTCTGGACACAGAATGCCACCCTGCTATTCTCTGGTCTGTGCGTTAACGAACATTAGGAACAAGAAAGTGAAAAATATTTCCTCACTGAATTATTTCTAAAAAGCATCTACATGCAGTGACATTTCTGCGCTCAAGGTGAAGTGGCGAACAGAAGCATCGCCATTCTTGCCATAAATTCAAGCTTCACGCGTGGCGCCCACCGCCGCATCGCGATATCTCGACTTTTGCAAAGGAATCATCATGAAAATACCTGCCCTGTTGACCGCCGCCTTGCTCGTCACCCTGTCCGCCTGTAAAAAACCGGCAGATGCGCCACTGCCCGAAACGGCGCCCAACCCCACGTCCGCGCCACAAGTGATGCCCGCCCCCGTCACGCCAGCCGTACCGGAAACCGGTCCCGGCCACGTGACGCCACCTGCGCCGCTGACCGCCCCGGCCACCGCGCCGGCACTGCCGCCCGCCACGGCGCCGAAATAAACCCGCCAACTGGTGATCGATCAGGCGCCCGCGCGCCGCCGCCCCTACTCCACGGGGGAGTTACGCGTTGCCAGCCTGTTTGCAACGCGTTTTTTTACGATTGGAGTCGGCCACGCCGTGAAGGTTCACCTGCTTGCTGACCCGCATGCGCAGCGCCCGGAATGCGGCAATCCGCACAAGCTTTCCCCTCGCCGTGCGGAAAGACGGAATATCGATATTTCCCACTTTCAATGGAATCAAATTAAACCTTTATAAACAATCACTTGCAATAAACGCCAAAATGCGCTCCACTGGCACGGAAGATGCTTTTATATTTTCATAACCGCCACCAGAGCGGCAGCCTGACCCAATATAAAACCATCTACCTTTTTTGGAGACAACAGCATGGCACGCACCTTCCGTATCTCGTCCTTCCTGAACACCAAGGCACTGGCCGTGGCCGTCGCACTGGCCGCACAATTCCCGCTCGCCGTCCACGCGGCCGACCTGGTCCGCCTGGGCAACCTGAAATTCGCCCATTACGGCGCCGTTGCCTACATGAAGGAAATCGCGCCCAAATACGACCTGAAAATCGAGGAACGCATCTTCGCCAAGGGCCTCGACATCGTGCCGGCCATGATCGCCGGCGAAATCGACGTCTCCGCCAGCGCGCTGGAAGCGGCCATCACGGGCCGCGCCACGGGCTTGCCCGTGTACCTGGTGGGCGGCTTCGCCAAGGGCGGCGTGCAGATCGTCGGGCGTCCTGACCTGAACATCAAGGGCATTGCCGACCTGAAAGGCAAGAAAGTCGGCGTCACGCGTGGCGGCCCGCAGGAAATCCTGCTGTTTGCCGAACTCTCCAAGGCCAAGCTGACCTGGTCCGACAAGCCGGGCAAAGACGTGCAAATTTTGTACATGGGCTACCCGGACCTGAACCAGGCGCTGCTGACCAAGGATATCGACGCCATGAGCCAGTCCGAGCCTTACTCGACGCAGGCGATCCACAAGAAATACGGCGCGGCCATCCTCAAGCCCTACGACACGCCACTGGGCGAGCCCGTGCGCGCCCTCGTGATGACGGAAAAAATGTACAAGGAAAAGCCGGCCGTGGCCCAGCGCTTCATGGATTGCTTCGTCGCCGCCACACGGGCGTTTTTGGCCGACCCGAAACTGGCGGAGAAATACGTGCGCGAATCGATGTTCAAGAACCAGATCACGTCCGACGATTACCGCGATGCCATCGACAACGCCATCTTCACGGAAGACATCACGCAGAGCCACGTGCAGCTGACCACCGACTACATGGTGAAATTTGGCGTGGGCCGCATGGCCAAGCCGCCTGCCGCCAAGGACTGGGTCAAGCTGGACCTGCTGGAAAAAGCCAAGAAAACCTACGCTCCACGCTAATCTGAAAGTATCACGATGAATATTCAAATGATGAAACGCTTCGCGCACGGTGCCATCGTGCCCGTGGTCGTGCTGCTGTTCTGGCAAGCATTGTCCACGTTCGGCTGGATCAACCCGCAAATCCTGCCCTCGCCCGTCGCCGTGGTCGTGAAGTGGTATGAATACCTGATCCCCATGCAAGCGTACACGCCCGAAGCGGGCAATTACCTGGTGTGGATGTTCTCCGGCGAACTGCCGCACGACGCCTGGGCCAGCCTGTCGCGCGTGCTGGGCGGCTTCGCCATCGGCGCCGGCCTGGCCTTGCCGCTGGGCTTGCTGATGGGCACCAACAAGACCATCTATAAACTGTTCGACCCGCTGGTGCAGGTGCTGCGCCCGATTCCGCCGATCGCCTACATCCCGCTGGCGATTTTGTGGTTCGGCCTGGGCAACCCGCCCGCCTTCTTCCTGATCAGCATCGGTTCCTTCTTCCCCGTGCTGATGAATACCATCGCCGGCGTGCGCCAGGTCGACGGCATCTACATCCGCGCCGCGCGCAACCTGGGCGCCAGCCAGATGACGATGTTCCGCCGCGTCATCCTGCCAGCGGCCACGCCATATATTCTGGCCGGCGCGCGCATCGGCATGGGCACGGCCTTCATCGTCGTGATCGTGGCGGAAATGATCGCCGTCAACAGCGGCCTCGGTTTCCGCATCCTGGAAGCGCGCGAATATTTCTGGTCTGACAAGATTATCGCCGGCATGTTTACCATCGGCCTGTTCGGCCTGGCCATCGACATGGCCATGAATGCCCTGAATAATCATTTGCTGCAGTGGCACCGCGGCCTGGAACACTGAGAGGAACGGCCATGACCACGATCAATATCAATGCAGTCAATAAAATCTTCACCACGGGCGGCGCCGACGTCATTGCCCTGAAGGACATCAACCTGGAAATCGCCAGCGGCGAGTTCATCTGCCTGCTGGGACCGTCCGGCTGCGGCAAGTCGACCCTGCTCAACGCCATCGCCGGCTTTTCGCAGCCGACGTCGGGCCAGATCCTGGCCGGCGGCAAGCTGATCACCGAACCCGGTCCCGACCGCGGCATGGTGTTCCAGGAATACGCGCTGTTCCCATGGATGACCATCGAGAGCAATATCGCTTTCGGCCTGGAAATCGCCGGCAAGACGCCAGCCGAGATCAAGGAACGGGTCGACATGCTGCTGAGCATGCTGGGCTTGACGGAATTCCGTGCCCGCTACCCGAAAGACTTGTCGGGCGGCATGCGCCAGCGCGTGGCGATTGCCCGCGTGCTGGCCCTCGATTCGCCCATCATGCTGATGGATGAACCGTTCGGCGCGCTGGATGCCTTGACGCGACGCAACCTGCAAGATGAATTACTGAAAATCTGGAAAGTCTTCGGTACCACCATCGTTTTTGTGACGCACTCGATCGAGGAATCGATCTACCTGGCCGACCGCACCATCGTCATGACCTACCGTCCCGGCACCATCAAGCGCGACGTGGCCATCGACCTGCCCCGCCCGCGCGACCCGAGCGACCCCGAGTTCAACCGCTTGAAACGCATGCTGGGCGAGATGGTGATGGAAGAGCAGCAGCGTCATCACAATGCGGAAACGATGGCGAGTACGGCAGATTAGTCGTCGTGCGACCATACCCCAAAGCAAATGCCGGGGTCGGACCTTAAGGTCCGACCCCAGTCCTTCGCTTTGGGGTCACATCTCTTCAACCCGACACACGGAGCACCATGGCACTCGGCAAATGGCCCTTGAGACCCGCGCTCGCCCCCCTGCTGGCCGTGGGGTCGCTGGTCCTGCTGACGTGGGCGTCGTATGCCTGGGTCAAGCAGCGCCAGCTCGATGAATTGCACCGCACGCTCGATTCGCGCGCGGAACTGTATGCGGCGTCCATCGGCGGCGCCCTGAACAAATACGAATTCCTGCCCCTGGCCGTGGCCCAGAGCGATGCCGTGGCGCAATTGCTGGAACAGCCCAGCGCCGACAGAGTCACGCAGATCAACGCCTACCTGGTCGACATGAACCGCCGCGCAGGCGCCTTTGCCGTCTACGTGCTCGACGACAAGGGCACGACCCTGGCATCGAGCAACTGGCAAGACCGCAGCTCCTACGTGGGCGTCAACTACGGCTTCCGTCCCTATTTCAAGAATTCCATCGCGGGCGGCATCGGCCGCTTCTACGGCATCGGCTTTTCCACCTTCGAGGCCGGCTATTTCATTTCCCAGCCCGTGCTGCGCGACGGGCGCATCATCGGCGTCGTCGCCGCCAAGGTCAACCTGGACTGGATCGAGCAATCGTGGCGCACGCCCGGTGCGGGCGAACAGATCTGGGTCAAGGATGCGAATGGCGTGATCATCCTGGCCACCACACCCGCCTTCAAGTTCAAGACCCTGGCGCCCCTGTCGCCGGCCGCGAAGAACGATATCAGCGCGCAGCGCCAGTTCCTGCAGGAAAACCTGCCCATTTTGCCGCACAAGGTGCTGCGCCAGTTCACCGACGGCGCCAGCGTCATGACCCTGGAGCGCCAGCAGTCGGGCGACACGCCGGCCCTGTCCGGCAGCGCCGACAAGGCGGACTATCTGGCCGTGAACCGCGCTCTTGGCCCGCTGCAATGGCAGATCACCGTGCTGGCCGAACTCGACCAGGTCAACGAGGCGGCGCGCAACGCGGCGATCGCCGCCGCGCTGGGCTGGGCCTTGCTGCTGCTGGCCCTGATGTATGCGCGCCAGCGCCGGCGCCGCATCGCCGACAAGCTCAATGCGCAGCAAACCCTGGCGCGCGCCTATGAACAGCTGGAAATCAAGGTCGAGCAACGCACGGCCGACCTGGTGCACGCGAATGGCCGGCTGCAGGCGGAAGTGGCCGAACGCGAGCGGGCCGAGCAAACCTTGCGCTATGCCCAGGCGGAACTGGTGCAAAGCGGCAAGCTGGCGGCCATCGGCCAGATGGCGGCCGGCGTCACGCACGAGCTGAACCAGCCGCTGGCCGCCCTGCAGACGTTTTCCGACAATGCCAAGGTTTTCCTGGCACGCGGGCGCATCGACGATGCGCTGGACAACCTGTCCACCATTTCCGACCTCGTCAAGCGTCTCGGCTATGTCACCTCGCAACTGAAA
The DNA here is from genome assembly GCF_030397665.1 of Janthinobacterium sp. SUN073. Classification (GTDB taxonomy): domain Bacteria; phylum Pseudomonadota; class Gammaproteobacteria; order Burkholderiales; family Burkholderiaceae_D; genus Janthinobacterium. Next base: position 164,536 of record NZ_JAPUBT010000008.1, read on the forward strand.
GGCTTTGCGCGACGCAGCGACGATGCCCGCAAACCCGTCAGCGTGCGCCAGGCGTTTGCGCAAAGCATGCTGCAAATCCGCACGCGCAAGCATTCGCAGCGCCTGACCCTGCATGAAAGCTGGCCTGAAGACGACATCATCGTGCTGTGCAACGCCATCGGCCTGGAACAGGTGTTTAGCAACCTGATCACCAACGCCATGGATGCCGTGCCGGAAAGCGAGCCCGTGCAGATCTGGTTCCAGGTGCGCCGCGAAGGCACACTGGCCATCATCCATATCACCGATAATGGTCCCGGCATTCCGCTGGCTTCGCTCGACAAGATCTTCGACCCCTTCTATACCACCAAGGAACACGGGCTGGGCTTGGGATTGTCCATCAGCGCAGGCATACTGCGCGCGGCCGGCAGCGCACTGGCCGTACGCAACCGCAGCGCGCAGGAAGGGGGCGGCGCACAATTTACCATCACCCTGAGCTGCGACCCGGGGGATAGAGACGAAGGAAACATCTGATGCATGAGAATAATTTTGAAGGCATGCAAGTGCTGCTGGTGGAAGACGACGCCGTCGTGCGCAAGGGCGCCCGGCAATCGCTGGAACTGGCCGGACTGCAAGTGACGGCCGTCGCCACGGCCGAGGAAGCGCTGCCCTGGCTGGTGCCCGAATTTGCGGGCATTTTATTGAGCGATATCAAGCTGCCCGGCATGGATGGCTTGAAACTGCTCGATATCGCCGTGGCGCAGGATGCCAGCCTGCCCGTGATCCTCGTCACGGGCCACGGCGACGTGTCGATGGCCGTGGGCGCCATGCGCCGTGGCGCCTACGATTTCATCGAAAAGCCGTTTTCCGCCGACTTGCTGGTGGAAGTGTGCCGCCGCGCCCTGGATAAACGCCACCTGGTGCTGGAAAACATGGACTTGCGCCGCCAGCTGGAACAACGGGTCGGCATCGAGGCGCGCATCGTGGGCCGCAGCGCGGCCATGGCCAAAGTACGCCAGCTGGTGCTGAACCTGGCGCCGAAATCGGCCGACATCATCATCCTCGGTGAAACGGGCACCGGCAAAGAACTGATCGCGCGCTGCCTGCACGACTTCAGCGAGCGGCGCGACCACCCGTTCGTGGCCATCAATTGCGGCGCCCTGCCCGAATCGATCTTCGAGTCGGAACTGTTCGGCCATGAGGAAGGCGCATTTACAGGTGCGCAGCGCCAGCGCATCGGCAAGATCGAATACGCGAATGGCGGCACCCTGTTCCTCGATGAAATCGAAAGCATGCCGCTGGCCCTGCAAGTCAAACTGCTGCGTGTGCTGCAGGAACGGCAAGTGGAGCGCCTCGGCTCGAACAAATTGATATCCGTGAATTTCCGCGTGATTGCCGCCGCCAAGGAAGACTTGAGCGTGCTGGCTGAACAGGGCAAGTTCCGGCCCGACCTGTATTACCGCCTGAACGTGGCCAGCCTCACGCTGCCCGCCCTGCGCAACCGGCGCGAGGATATCCCGCTGCTGTTCGAGTTTTTCGTGCTGCAGGCGGCCTTGCGCTACAGCCAGCCGGCCGCCCTCGTCAGCGGCGAGCTGATCGCGTCGCTGATGGCGCAGCGCTGGGCCGGCAATGTGCGCGAGCTGCACAATGTGGCCGACCGCTTCGTGCTGGGCTTGCTCGACGACACCCTGAGCCCGGCCGGCTGCCGCGAAGCGTCGCTGGCCGAGCAAGTCGACACCTTCGAAATCTCCATCATCGAGGAAGCCTTGCGCCGCCACAATGGCAACGTCATCGATGCGGCGGCTGCCTTGAATATCCCGAAGAAAACCCTGTACGACAAGCTCAAGCGATTTGATATCTCGATGGAGCAATTTCGATAATCATAGGCAAATAGCCGACACAGCCATGCGGCGCCGTCCTACCTGTTCCGGCGGACTCCTGTGTGAGAATGCCAGCTCACATCAACACTTGCAGAGGACACTGCCATGAAAACCGCCGCTCTCTTGCTGGCCGCCACCCTGATGACCGTCGGCGGCGCCTGGGTGCAAGCCCAGTCGACGACGAATGTCAACCAGACGGGCAACCACACCAATAATCCCAACGATCCGGGACAGAAATCGGACCAGTCAGACAAACTCGACAACAAAGGCAAGCTGGTGCACGACGCCAAGCCGGCCAAGGCGCGGACGGACAAGCGCAGCCGCCGCGGTAAGCCCGTCGCCACGCAGGACACCCCGGCAGCCAGCGGACCGGCCACCTCGCCGCCAGCGACACCGGCAGCACCGGCCCGCTAAGTCGGCCTCCAGGGCTGCGCCACATTACTGCCAGGCAAGCTATCATCACATCCTTTAGAAATAGCAAGGATGACAATGAAAGCAGCATGGCAAACGATGGTGGCGGCAGGCGTATTGGCGGCCGCCGGCGTACAGGCGGCGCCCACGGTGGGCGAGTGCATGGAGCTGACGACGGGCATCAAGTTCAGCAAGAACAATGGCGACGCCCAAGTCAACGTCGAGGAAACCTTCGAGGGCAAGAAACTCAAGGGCACGCAGCTGATCCTCGACGGCGGCGTGCTGCTGGCCACGTCCTACCAGGACATCCGCGACGGCCAGGTATTCCTGACGGGCACGATTCACTACAACGAAGACGGCAGCGTGCGCAGCAAGAACGTCTACGCGCCGCAATCGGCCATCCCCGCCAACATGCGCCCCGGCCAGGAAGTGCGCGTGCAGTTCTCGGACACGCAGACGAGCACCCACTACCCGTTGGCGGGCCTGTCCGACAAGATCACCACCTCCACGCGCACGGATAAACGCGATTTCTCCATCACCTTCCTGGGCTGGGAACGCCTGGAACTGGGTGGGCGCCGCTTCCCCGACGCCTGCAAGTTCGAACTGCGTGACGTGGGCGGCAAGAGCAAGGGTCAAAGCGGTGAATACGTGTGGTACGCGCAGGGTTACGGCGTGATCATGACGGACAAGCTGGACAAGGATGGCGATGTGCAGCCTGCGTATCGCATTGCGCTGACGAACATCCTCAGTGCGCCGTAAGGCCGCATTCTTTCCCGCAAAGCTTGCGTAAACGCAATTAACCCCGCCATCCCGCCCTCTACACTGTCCTGTCTGGTCAGCATGGAGCGGCGATGGCGTATCCCAAACTTCCCTACACCAGCGGCAAGAGCACCGCCCTGCTCCATTGCGGCCGCATGCAGGACGCCATCGTACGCATCCGCCCTGAGCTGCCGGGCAATGTCATCGTCATCCATGGCGTCAATGATGTGGGCACCAGTTTTGGCGCAGTGGAAAAGGGTTTATGCCAGGGACTCGACGCGCGCATGTACGGCGGTGGCCACGTGTTCACCCCAGCCGCGTACCGTATGCCGCAGGAATCCGACAAGCGTGAAGTGATCGCCGATCCGGACGCCATCTATTTCAAGCGCCAGCCTGATGACACGACGTACAGCCCCGTCATTCCGTTTTACTGGGGCTATCGCGAACAAGGCAACGCCAGCAAAGTGGTCAACGGCCAGAACACGGACCGCTACGGCAACCGCCTCGACAAGGACATGTCGAAGAACGGCGGCCCGTTCGGCAACGCCACCAACACCCTGCCCGACATGTGGAACAAGGGGCTGTTCTCGCCCTACGACGTGGGCGGCGATCCCGTGCGGCCCCTGATGACGGCGCCGGGCCGCATGTACATGGTGCTGGCCGCCAAGCGCCTGGCCGCGCTCATCGCCATGATCCGCGACTACGACAGCGATGACGTGGTCTCCATCGTCGCGCACAGCCAGGGCTGTCTGATCTCGCTGCTGGCACAGGCCTTCCTGCTCGACGAAGGCAAGCGGCCCGCCGACACCTTGATCCTCACGCATCCGCCCTACAGCCTGGTGGAAGACACGACCATGTTTTTCGGCGCGGCGGAATCGAGCCGCATCTTCGGCGGCGGCCAGGATGCGGTCATGCGCAAGCAGTACATGGCCATCAACGACCGCCAGACCTTTCATGCGCGCCTGCAAACGCTGGTGCAGATCGTGCAAGGCGTGGTGGCCAAAAAGCACGCCACACCCGCCTTTGCGCAGATCAAAGATCACGCCGTCTGTCACGGCATGGCGGGCGCTGCATGGCGCGCGGAAGCGGACCGCGACAACCGGGGCAAGGTGTACCTGTACTTTTGCCCCGAAGACATGACTGTGGCGCTGGACAATATGCAAGGCATCGGCTGGCAAGGCATACCCGATCATCAGAACGGCCATGGCCTGTCGACAAGCAAGGGCAAGAAGGAGGGAGGTATCTGGGGCGCCGGTCCCACTAATTGGGAAAAGGAGTATCAAATGCGCAAGCCGCTGGCGGAACTGGGGGCGGGATTCTTCCAGCGCGTCTTCACCAATAAACAGCGGCTCGATGCGGCTGGCAAGAACAGCGGGCCGGTGTTGGTGGGCTTGCCGCCGCACGACTTCGCCCTGCGCCTGGACGGCGAGGACGACCATGCCCACGTGGCCGCCGCCAACCGCGGCCATCGCGGCAACCATGACGAGGCGCCGTGGCCGCCCGTCAAACCCGGCAAATGGAATATCTTTTCCACGGAGGCGGGTCGGCGCGAAGGCTTGCGCACGATCAATGGCGAAGCGCTGCGCGTGCCCAGAGCGGCCGTGCTGGACGGCGGCGAGATCCGCCCTGGGCAATTCCCCAAGGATTCCGACCAGGCCAAGCTGCCGCGCGACCAGCAAGGACCGTGCGAAGAAGTCGACCCCATCGATGCGGCCATCGCCATTACCAGTAAAAAAGGCGTGCAAAAACTCCCGAGGGAAGTCGTCGACGATCCTCGCCCCCTGCACGACCGGAAATCGGAATACAACTATGGCCCCTTCAGTCCGTCCGCACTCAAACAGGTAGAGCAAGCGCTCAACCTGGGCAAAGATCCGGGAGACTGGCGCAAGCTGGAACGCGTGGCCCGCTACCCGCGCGGCGGCGACCTGCTGTACATCGATCCACTGGAAACCCCAAACCAGGCGCGCAAACGCTGGCAGAACGAGGTCAGCCCCAAATCCTTCCACGGCGCCATTATCGGCAATGCGGAAAACCACCGCAACGTAACGGCGTATGACGTGGCCATCGGTGGCGGCAAGGCGAGCAGCGATCCGAAGTTTTACCGGTATTTGTGTGCGGTGGCGGATTGGCGAATGCAACGAGATGCACTGATACCTCACCGGCCGTCTATTCGCAGATGGGAAGAGTTCTTGACGCAATTTGGTATCTATTGGGCATCTGAATCCACACAACACAGACAAATTATCGAAGGTAATGCCCAGTACTACAGTTCGGGAGTGCTACCGGCCTGGTTACCTGCCCTGGAAGCTGGCCTGCCCTCCACCGTCGTATGTGAAACCGTAACTGGCCGACGCACCGAATCGGTCATCACGCCAGTCGTCCACAAAGCCAGCGATGACATCCCAAAATGAACAACTTGCTTCCTCGCTTGACGTATCCGCTCGGTGCTGGCCTTGGTGCACTGGCACTGCTACTGCTTTGGGCTGCACTGAGCAATCACTCACCTTTCTTGCTGGAGGCAACGATGAGCAGCAAAATATGGAAGCACTTGCAATGGCTGTTGCTGATCCCACCCATCGTGGCGGCCGCATTGCTTGGCGCACGCTGGCTGCATTCGTCCAAGCCTGTGCCCATCGCAAAGCCGCAAGTGCAGCAGGCTGTGCCAAGCGAGCAGGAAAAGCGGGAATATGTGATCGAGGTTATCGGCCTCGGCGTCACCCTGGACAAGTATCGTCAGGGCAAGCTGTGGGAAGCCCTGCAGAAGGGAAACGCCTATGCCAGCATCCGTGAACAGGACAAGGAAAAATATCCATGGGATGCCATGGAAAGATCCGGGATGTCGGGGGGGCGCAGTGGTGATGCGCTGGAAAATGGCGCAAAGTACATCCCCATGTATTTTGGTGTGCCCGTGTTTAACGCAGAACCACCGATCTTTAATTCACGCATGCTGGACCGCCCCGATGCGCCGGTAATAGGTTTGGCCGCTGGCGCCGCCCCCTCCGGCCTGCACTGGCATCTGTTCATTGCCGGCCCGCGCCGCTTCAGCGAGCATCCGGACCGTATCCTGGAAGACGTGTTTGCCTTTTTTGACGCCAACCCCGACGTACCCTACATCGTGCTCAATTCCGAAGACAGCACGCCCACGCGCGATCTGTACCGGCCCATTGATTCGCCATCACTGGTCAAGGACGGCCGCTACATCCCCGAAATGCCCGACGCCTCCGCTCTGTTCGTGCTGGCCCGACGCGAGCGCATCGACGCCGTGCGCAAGTTTGCGTATGAGGACGCTCCGCCTGAAGACAGCGTCGACGATTTGAATACTTTCGGCGTAGCGCGGCGGCTATACCTGGCTTACTACGAGTTGATGGGAACCGTGCCGCAGGCGCGCCTGGAAACTGATCCGACAGCCATCACCCGGCGCCAGCCCACCATCGCCGAATGGCTCCCCGTCGCCGCACAATTCGCGCAGCGCTCCGATATCCGCGGCACGGGCACGTTCAGCATGGTCGACAGGCTCCAGCACAAGACTTATCAGCCCCCAAAAGACTGGCAACCCACGCCTTGGTTTCCCCTGCCCTTCAACAAGGAGCAGCTGGCCCAGCTGGACCGCCTGCCGACCTTCGGCTTCATCCACCGGCCCACGTTCGTCAGGATGACGGATGAACACGGCAAGCCGTTCACGCGGCGCGACCAGCGCGAACAAGCCTTGCAGGCAGGCTGGCAGCAAGCCTTGCGCAGTTTGCCGGAAGCCGAGCGGCCCGCCGCGCCGGCGCGCCTGGTCGCCGCCACAGGCGGAAATCAGGCCCAACTGGTGACACTGCACAAGACCTTGCTGAGCCATGCGGAAGATGGCGGCATGGAACTCGACAGCGGCAATACGGCACAGTGGATCGACACGGACCAGCGCCTGGGCAACACGGGCGCGGCCACCCTGTTCGTGCAGATGGCCATAGCCGTGATGGGCAGCTACCGCGATGGCGGCGTCAGCGCGGTGGTGAATTTACGCAACCCGGACGAAGCGAGCATCGTGCTGGTCAGCCCGCCATCGGACGAAAAACGCCGGACGCAAAAACACCCGCACGGCGGCGATGTGCTGCGGCACTACGCCACGCCGGCCATCGACCCGGCGAATTATCCATCAAACTGATTATTTTCCCTGTACGGCAAGCTGCGCCAGCGCATTGCCCCGCACCTGGAACGCCACCCTTGCCACCGTCTTGCCGGCATCATCGACGAGGGCCAGCGCATGCTTGCCCGGCACGGGGCGCCAGCTGATGCTGTCAAGAGCCGCGCCCATATCCTTGCCGTCGAGCACCCAGCGCAAGGCATGGCTGCCCTGCGCCTGGAAGAACACGCGCTGCAGGGCGGGCGGGATGTCGGGGTCGATGGCGAGGATGCTGTCGTCGGCCGGATACACGATGGCGGCTGGCTTGACGGTGTCGCCCAATACGGCGATGACGGGGCTTTCCGTGCCGGCGATAAACCATTCGCGGCGCGGCGCTTCCAGCGCGGGCTGGTACGCCACCATTTGCTGCAGCACGCCTGGCGGGGCCTTCGGGGCGTGGCTGGGCACGTTCTTGTGCAGGTAATCCATCACGTCGCGCCACACGGGCGCGGCGCCCGTCACGCCCGACACGTCCCACATGGGCTTGCCATCGAAATTGCCCACCCACACGCCCACCGTGTAGCGCGCCGAGTAGCCCATGCACCAGTTGTCGCGCATGTCCTTGCTGGTGCCCGTCTTGACGGCGCTCCAGAAATTCGTCCCCAGCTCGTTGCGCAAGCCAAACGTCATGCTGCGCGCGGCGCGGTCGGCCAGGATATCGCCGACGATGAAGGCGGCGCCCGCTTCCATCACGCGGCGCCTGTCCTTGCCCGCCTGCCCCGGCTGCAGGCTGGCGGTGCTGTACAGCCCGCCATTGGCCAGCGCGCGGTAGGCGTTGGCCAGTTCCAGCAAGGTCACTTCGGATGAGCCCAGCGCCAGCGAGGGGCCGTAGTACTCGGCCGGTTCCGTCAGGCTGGACAGGCCCACGTCCTTCAGGCGGTTGTAAAAGCCGTCCTGCCCCGTCAGCAGCACCGTGCGCACGGCGGGAATGTTGAGCGAGCTGGCCAGGCTGGTGCGGGCGCTGACGTAACCCTTGAAATTGCGGTCGTAGTTTTGCGGCGCATACATGCCCGACGCCGTGGCGACGTCGAGCGGCGAGTCGTCCATGACGGAGGCGGCCGTCATCAGCCGGCGTTCGATGGCCAGTTCATACAGGAATGGTTTCAGGGTGGAACCGGCCTGGCGCAAGGCAGCCACGCCATCGACGTGGCTGCCGCCCGCGTTGCCGACATAGGCGAGAATGTCTCCGCTGCGGTTGTCGAGCACGATAATGGCGCCATCGTTGACATTGCGCTCGCGCAAGGAGGCAAGCTGCTGGCGCAGGTTTTCCTGCGCAAAGCGCTGCAGGGGGCCATCGAGGGTACTACGCACGGAGGCACCCGATTGCTTGAGCAGCTGCTGCGCCACTTGCGGCGCCGGCGCGAGGTCGGCGTACAGGGCCGTGCGCTGCAAGGCCGTCTGCACGCGCTGGCCGATCAGCTGGCAGCTGCTGTCCATGCGCCACTCCTTCGCCAGCGCACAGGCGCGGCGCGTGACGGTGGCCGGCGGCGCATTCGGTGCCCGCACCAGGCTGGCCAAAATGATGCCATCCGTCTGGTTCAGGCCCGACGGCGCCTTGCCGAACAGGCTGTACGAGGCGGAGGCGATGCCTTGCAGCTCGCCACGGAACGATACCAGGTTCAAATACGCTTCAAAAATCTGCGCCTTGCTCCAGCTGTCTTCGATGGCCTGGGCGGCACGCATCTGGTCCCATTTCTGGCGCAGGCTGCGTCCACCCGCTTGAGCCTGCAAGTCCGCATCAAGCTGGCCCGCCAGCTGCATGGTGATGGTCGAGGCGCCCCGGGGCTTTTTCGAAAACAGATTGTCCCAGGCGGCAGTGGCCAGCGCGGACACATCCACGCCGCCATGGCGCATGAAGCGCTGGTCTTCCGCCAGCAGCACGGCTTGCTGCACGGCCGGTGAAATATCGGCCAGCGGCACCCATGGCAAGCGCCGCACCTTCATGTCCACGCGCAACGATTGCAGGGGCGCGCCGCTGCGGTCCAGCAACTGCGCTTCCGAGCTGCGGTAGGCGGCTTGCACCTGGGCCGGCGTCAATATCGCTTCAGCGAAGACCGGGCCGGACAGCAGGCAGCCCATCAGTAAAACAAACCCTTTCACTGCCCCACCTTCACATTCACGTTCGGCGACTCGCCAAACATTTCGGGCGAATACATGGCTTCGATGCGCGTGGCCGGCAAGCTGAAATCGCCCGCATTGTTCAGGCGCACCGTGTATTCCACGCTCCACGTGCCCTTCGGCACGAAGGCGTAGTAGGCGCGGAAAGCATCAAACGCCCGTTCTTCGAACGTGGGCCAGACCCAGCCTGTGGATTTCTCGCCGGCCGTCAGCAGCTGCGAATCGCGGCCCAGGCCATTGCCCAGCACGGTGGCGCTGGCGGGAATCGGATCATCGACCACCACCCAGCTCATGTCCGCCTGCGCCGACAAATCCAGGCGCACGCGGTAGACATCGCCGCGCGACCATTGACCCGTGGTTTTCTGTTCCACTGGCGTAATGGTTTTCTTGATCGTGTAACCGCTGGAGACGGGCGCCTTGAGCGGGATGGCCGCCAGGCTTTGCACGGTGGCCCACGGTTTGCCCGTGCCGCTGTGCGCCAGACCCAGGCTATCCGTGCCCTTCGGCCACACCTGCAGCACGGGGCCGACTTTCGCCGCGCCATTCCACACGAGCGCTTGCGTATCGCCGCCCAGCTTGACGGCGCTGGCGCCCGTCACGGGTGTCGACTCGAACTTGGCCGAGAACTTATTGATGGCCAGCGTGCCCCAGGCGTTGGCCACCGTGGTATCCCAGCGGCCCTTTTTCTGGCGGCCCATGCTGCCGCGCACCAGGCGGCCGATGTCGTCTTTCCACGCCGGGTCATCCATCACGGCCAGCAACAAGCGGTTGGCGTTGACGTCGCCGGAGACCATCAGCCACCACCAGTTATCCTTGCGCTCGGTGGAAAAGCCCATGGTCGTGCCCTGGAAGTTCAAACGGCTGCGCAGGATCTGCTGCGCCTCGGCCAGCAGCGCATCGCGGCGCGCCAGGCTTGGCGTGCGTTGCAGCAACAAGCTCCAGTCGATGACGGCGGACGTGGGCCACAGGTTCGGGCTGATGCTGATGCTCTCCAGCGCATCGGGCGGCACTTTATTGGAACGCGACAGCGCCTCCAGCGCGGCCAGCTTGCGCACGGCCAGGTCGGTCGTGGCCAGCGCGGAACGGCGCACGATGCGCCCCTGCACGAAAGCCGTCAAGGCTGCTTCCATGCGGTTCTTCGTCTGCTCGGGAATCGCGTAGCCCGCTTCCCTGGTGGCCGACAGCACGTAGGCTGTCAGGCTGTCGCTGCCCTGCTCCATGATGGGAAAATATTTCAGCAAGCCGTCGCTGTCCAGGTAGGCGGGCAGGCTGGCGGCCAGCTTGTTCCACGCCTCCTGGTCTTGCAGGGCAATGGCCTTCGACGTGTTTTGCTCGAAGCAGGTGTACGGGTAGGCGGCCATGTACTCGCGCACACCGGGCAGCTCGCCGCCCAGCCTGGCGACAAAGCTGGTCTGGATGCCGCCCCGGCCCGGCAAGGCGCCGGCCGGCATTTGCACGGACATATTGATGGGTTTGTCGATCTGCTGCAAGGTGGCTTGATACGTGCGCACGGGCGTCGCCTGGCCTACCTTTTGCGTGATTTTCAGTTTATCCGTGTGGCTACCGGCCTTGGCGCTGATGTCCCACACGACCGTTTGCGCGCCGAGCGGCACCTGGTAATCCCAGCCCACTTCGCGCGCTTCACCCGCCGCCAAGCTCAAGCTCTGGTGCGGCAAGGTCTTGCCGGCCGCCGTGGCATTGAGGTCCACGTTCAAGGATGCTGCCGACGTGTTGCGCACGGTAAAGCCCGCGCGCAGCTGGTCGCCTTCGCGCACGAGGGTCGGCAAGCCCGACATCAAAATCAAGTCTTGCGAGCTGCGGATGTCCGTGCTGCCCGTGCCAAACAATTCCTTGCCGGCACTGGCAATCGCAACGATGCGGAATCCCGTCAAGGCATCGTTGAGCGGCACTTGCACCGTCGCTTCGCCCTTGGCATCGAGTTTGACCGTGCCCTTCCAGAACAGCAGGGTGTCGAACAGTTCGCGGCTGGCGCCCTTGCCGCCGCCACCGCCAGCCGGGAAGGCCTTGCGGCCGAAATGGCGCTTGCCGATCACCTGCATCTGCGCCGTCGCCGTTTCCACCTGCAGGCTGCGCTGCGCCATCATGGTATCGAGCAATTTCCAGCTATCGTTGGGCATCAGCTCCAGCAGCCCCGTGTCGACGGCCGCCAGCGCCACTTCCGCGCCGGCCGGCAGCGGTTTGCCATCGGCGCGGCGCACGCGCACGGATACTTCCGCCTTGTCGCGCGTTTTATACACTTCCTTGTCGGACACCACCATGACGTTCAGCTCATGCGCCTGCCACCCGACGTTCAGCGGTGCGATGCCCATCTTGTAGGCCGGCTTGCCCAGGTCGACCAGGGCCGTCGGCTGCACGCCATCGACCCTGCCCCGCACGACAAACACGGACACATATACATTCGGCGCGTAATCCGCTTTGACCGGGATACTCACCACTGGTTCCCGGCCATTGAGCTGGCGCACATAGGTGTCGAGGATGCCTTCGCGCTCGACCGTGATCAGCGCCGTGCCCGAACGGAACGGCATGCGCACCTGCAAGCTCGCTTCCTGGCCCGGTTCATAGCGTTTCTTTTCCGGCAATACGTCGATGCGGTCATTGTCGCTGGCGTTGAACCACCAGTCGCCGCTGCCGGCCACCCAGGTTTCGCGGTTGGCGACCGCCGCGTTGCCGGCTGCATCCTGCGTGCGGGCGCGCAAAATCAGATTGCCGCTGGCGGGCGCCTTCACGTCGCAGATCAGCAAGCCCTTGTTGTCCGTCTTGCCCGAGCAAGCCGGGCCCAGCTTGACGACTTCGCTGCTGTTTTCATACGCATAGAAGCCGCCGATCAGGCGCCGGCGGTGCGAGTAACTGTTGCGCTGGAAGAAATCGACGGCAACGGGGGCATTCGCCACGGGCTTGCCATTGGTACCGAGCACGGCCACCGTGAACTTGAAGGCATCCTTGCTCAAGGCCCAGGCGTCGGGCTTGATGCCGATCACGACATTCGATGGCCACAGCGGCACTCTCGTGGCCACCGATGCCGTCTCGCCATTTGCGTCCTGGAAAGCCATTTCCGCCACCAGGTCGCGCGGCGTGGACAGCTGCGGCAACTGGTCGATGACGATGCGCGCGCCACCGGCCTTGTCGAGACTCAAGCTTTGCGTGCGCGCGGCCGTGGCGCCGGCGCCGGCCACGCCATGGCCTTCGTCCTGCCATTCCCCTTCATCGTCGTCGTATCCGGTGCCCTGTTTCACAAGACCTTCCTTCACGTCGCCATTGCTGAAGCTATAGTCGGGATAATCGGCGAACGTTACGCTCTTGTCTTGCAGCACCGTGCGCAACTTGACGGGCGCGTTGGTGGCCGCGCCGCCGGCCAGGTAGGTGATTTGCGCATCCAGGGCCAGCTGTTTTACCTGCACGGCGGGTGCCTTTGGCCCCTGCAGCACGGCTTTCATGGTCGGCACGCGGAACGCTTCCACGCGGAAACTGCCGGACGGGCGGCCAGCCATCGTCACGCTATATTCGCCCTGCTTGGCGTCGGCGGGAATGAGCCAGTCGTTTTCCGCCGTGCCGCTGGCGGACCAGCGCAGTGGCAATTGATAGTTCTGGTCGCTGCCCTGGTGCGTGATGACGACGGAGGTGGCGCTGCCGGGACCGTTATTCTTGTCGACCAGGCTCATGCCTTCGGCCGTGTGCTTGCGAATGAAATGCTTCATGTGCACGGTTTCGCCCGCGCGCAGCAGGGTGCGGTCAAATACCGTGGCCAGCAAGGTGTTGTCGGCGCGCGTGTCGTCCGTAGGTAAATTAAAACGCCAGGCTTCGATGCCGCCCACCCAGTCCGACAGGGTGAACGTCATGTCGCCGCCGCTGCGCGCACTGATAAAGTAGCGGCCATTGTTCTTGCAGCTGGAATTGGCCAGCTCGCCGGTGATGTGCGCCACGCCGTCCGCGCCCGTGGCGCCTTGCCACAGCAGCTTGCCGGCGCAGTCGCGCACGGCCACTTGCGCTTTCGCAACAGGCGCGCCCTTGTCCAGCGAGGTCACCCACACCAGCGACGATTGCGCGCCGTGCTTGAAGTGGGCCGCCAGATTCGTCACCAGCGCGGCCGTGCGGATGTACGCCGTCGTCGGTTTGCCCAGCAGCACCTTGCCGAGGATGGGGCTGGCCAGTTCGACCACATAAAAGCCCGGTTTTTGCAACGGGATGCCGATCACTTCAAAGGTTTGCTTGCCATCGGGACGCGGCAGGCTGATGGGACGCGTACCGGCCGCGCCCGCCAGCACGGATTTGCTCATGTTGCCAGCATACTGGGCGTACGGTTGCCAGTATTCGCCGCCGTCGCCATTGCCGGCCAGGCGCTGCATCCACTCGATGATGAACTTGTCGTCATTGTCGGGCACGCGCAATGTGGCGCCCGTGGCGGCCGCTGGCTGGGCGACTTCCTTGCCCGACAGCACGGGTTCGATATTGCGCACCGTCACGGGCAGCAAGCCGTCGCCCCTGGCTTCGATGATGCCGAACGGGGCCGGGAACTTCAACAGCGGCGGCTGTTCGCCCGTGCGCACCGTCATGGGAAAGCGCGCGCGGTTGAGCAAGGCGCGGCCCGCGTCATCCGTCAGCTTCGACGGCAGGTTCAGCACAAAACTGGCTTGCACGGGGAAGGGGCCATTGAAGGTGGCGCCATACAGGAATTCCGCCTTTTCTTCGTCTTTTGAAATCGTCGGCGCATACGTCTTGCCGCCGCCCTTCAGGGTCATGGCGCGCACCTGCGCCGCGCTCACGGGCGCGGAAAACTGCACGCGCATGGGCAGGAAGGGGATGCACTGTTCCTTCGGGTTGCTGCGCTCGCAGCTGAATTTGGCCGTGAAATCGGGCCGCGTCTTGTACTGCAGGGTTTGCGCCTTGTCCGTGGCGATGCCGCTGGCGCTGGCGATGCCCTCGCCCCACACGAGCGAGACCTTGGCGTTGGCGGGGAAGCTGCGTTTGCATTGCAGCACGGCGACGGGCAGCGGCGGCGCGCCCTTGCTGGCGACGGGCATGCCCACTTTCCAGACCGTACCCCGCTTCTTGAAGTAGACAGTCAGATAGCGGTCGAGGAAGCTCTTGCGCAAAGTTAATACCTGCTCCAGTTCCTTGCCTTTGAACAGACGTACGGGAATCTTTTCATTGATGCCATCGGCGCGGCAATACGCGTTCGCGGCCACGCTGGCCTCGTTCGGCGCGGCATCGAGGCCCAGCACGAAGATCTGGTTTTCATCGATGTACGGCTGGCCGTCATACGGTACGGCCTCGACGATGGCCGGGCCGCCCGTGGAAAATCGGTACGACGCCGTTCCCTGCAAAGGCTTGCCTGCCAGGTCCTTCAACCCCGCTTTCAAGGTAAAGCTGCAGGCCACGCCGGCGGGCAAGTCGCGCTCGAAATCAAAGTTCCAGTTGCGCTCGTCGGCCCAGCGCCCCGCGCCCGCCACGACGCCAGGCTCGGCCTTGCCGCAATCGATGGCGAACGGCGCGGGCAAGCCCATGTCGCCGAACGGCACCATCGGCGTGGCGAACTGGGCCCGCACCTGGCGCACGGCCTTGACCGTGCCGCTCGGTGAAAACAGGGCCACGCCGCTATCGGCCCAGGCCGGCATAGCCAGGCCCAGCGACAACAGCAAACCCAGCGGGCCCAGTTTGCCAGACAGCGGGGAAGAAAAAACACGGGACAGGTCAGGCACGGGTAACTCCTTGATGAAAGTGGCGGAGCTGGCTGCGGCGCGCAAAAGTTGCCTGGAGGAAGCCAGACAAGGCAAGCGGACGCGGCAGGAATACAACATCAATGTAATATTAGTTGTCAAGCTCATCATTGCTACTAATATACAGTGGCATGCCAGTAACAAGTCGTACGATTGCCGCCCCTCGCGGCGCCCGGAAGTGGGCGTGATTGCAAAACTTTACCGAGGCGAATTAGTTTTTTTCAACAGCAAAGTATTTGTCGTGAATTCGCAACACCATTGATATACCACAATGCTTTGTGCGCCAACGCACCGACTGCTTGAACCTGCAACCGTATTCTCTACTCCAACAGCAGTGCATTTATCGCAAGAAAGCGCACCTGGAATTGTTGTCTATCTCTAGCAGAGCATGTCTGGCAGTTGTCGCATTGATGCAGCAGAGAAAATCTCTTATCAACGTTGGGAGTTACTTGTGAATAATCTAAAAAAAATCGCCGTTGCCGCCGCAGTACTGTGCTCCGCCCTCGGCGCACAGGCCCAGGAAATCAATCCCTCCTGGTACATTCAACCTAGCATCAACGCACTCAAGCCAGATTCCGACTTTGCCACGGATAAAACCGGCTATGGCGCAGGCTTGCGTTTCGGCAAACCTGTTTCCCCGGACTGGGATATCCAGCTGGGCACCACGTACGCCCGCTCCAAGGATGGCGGTCAACGCTACCAGCAAAATACGCTGGGCGTAGACGGCCTGTACATGTTCTCGCGTAAAGCCTTCCGTCCCTTCCTGCTGGTCGGTGCCGGCATGCAGCGCGACAAGGACACCAGCTTCGCCTTCGGTGAACGCTCGAAGAGTTCGCCATACGCCAGCGTGGGTCTGGGCTTCCAGTCCAGCATTACGGATCAATTGTCCCTCCAGGCTGACGTACGCAATGTGCACGGTTTCCTGCGCGGCAATACCTTCGACCCTAGCAGCAAGGCCAACAACTACTACGTCACCGTGGGCCTGAACTTCGCGTTCGACAAACCGCCTGCACCACCGCCACCGCCGCCGCCAGTGCGCGAAGAAGTCGTCGTGGTCGTGCCGCCGCCACCACCGCCACCACCGCCACGCTTTGAAAAAGTGACGATGGCGGCAACAGAACTGTTCGCGTTCGACAGCGCCAAGCTGGGTCCGACACAGACCAAGCTCGACGAAATCGCCCGCGTGCTGAACGCTGCACCGGACGTCAACAACGTCGTCATCAGTGGTTATGCCGACCGCATCGGTTCGCCCAAGTACAACCTGAAACTGTCGCAGCAGCGCGCTGATGCGGTCAAGGAATACCTGGTCGCCCATGGTGTGGCCGCCAACCGCCTGACGGCCGAAGGCAAGGGTTCCACCAATCCTGTCGTCACCTGCGATAACAAGAAGCGTGCCGACCTGATCAAGTGCCTGGAACCAAACCGCCGCGTTGAAGTGGAACAAATCACCATCGAACGCCGCGTGCAGTAAACTCAACAGTGGTACGCCACTTGTGAATAAAAAAAGGGGCTCGCGCCCCTTTTTTGCATTGAAAGTCATCATGAATTTTTCTACCCGTTATCCCAGACTGGCCAGCA
The DNA here is from genome assembly GCF_030397665.1 of Janthinobacterium sp. SUN073. Taxonomy (GTDB): domain Bacteria; phylum Pseudomonadota; class Gammaproteobacteria; order Burkholderiales; family Burkholderiaceae_D; genus Janthinobacterium. The sequence goes on from NZ_JAPUBT010000008.1 coordinate 181,158, forward strand.
TTGCGCCATTCGGCAAGCAGATGCGCAGTGTCATCGTCTGTTCCGTCACCGAATGGCTGGAACACCGCGCCTCGAGCAAGGGCGCCGCCCTCGCCTATTACACCCTGTTTTCCATCGCCCCCATCCTCGTGCTGGTGATTGCCATCGCTGGCTTTTTCTATGGTCCGGCCGCCGCGCGCGGCGAGCTGATGGGGCAATTGCAGGGCTTGCTGGGCACGCAAGGTGCCGAAGCCATCCAGCTGGTGCTGGCCGGCGCGAAGAACCATGAGCAGGGCCGCATCGCCACCCTCATCGCCAGCGCCCTGCTGCTGTTTGGCGCCACCAGCGTGTTTGCAGAACTGAAAGCCAGTCTCGATGAAATCTGGCAAGTACCACCGCTGAAGGAAGCGGGCGCCTGGGACATGTTGCGCACGCGTTTGCTGTCCTTCGGCCTGGTGCTGGTACTGGCCTTCCTGCTGATGGTGTCGCTGGTGGTGAACGCCGCCATGGCCATCCTCGCCAACTTCTGGGAAGGCGTGTGGAAAGACACGGCCGTGCTGTTTACCATTTTGTCGAACCTGATCGGCTTTGCCGTCATCGCCAGCCTGTTCGCCGTCATCTATAAAATGCTGCCGCGCGTACGCCTGTCCTGGCGCGACGTGCTGATCGGCGCCATGGGCACGGCCTTCATGTTTTCGCTGGGAAAATATGCGATTGGCGTGTATATCGGCAATAGCGGCGTGGCCAGCAGCTATGGCGCGGCCGGTTCGCTGGTGGCCCTGCTGCTGTGGGTGTATTACTCGGCGCAAATCTTCTTCCTGGGCGCCGAATTCACGCGCCAGTTCGCCCTGCAACTGGGCAGCATGAAGGATATGCCGAAGACAGACGATGGCGATGTGCAAGTCAAGATATTGAAACGCCACCAGTCCTGAGCAGACTGACGCATGTCAAAACGGCGCCCGCGGGCGCCGTTTGCATTTTAGAGACTACTCGCCCAGCAGCTCGGCCACCACTTCCATGCCTTGCACGCGCTCGGCCACCACCTTCACCATGACGATGATGGGCACGCCCAGCAACAAGCCCCAGACGCCCCACAACCAGCCCCAGAACAGCAGGCTGATGAACACGGCCGTGGGATTCATGCGGGCGATGCGTCCCGTCATCCAGGTAGTGACAAAGGTGCCCACCAGGGTGGCGATGGCCATCGACGTGCCCGTCACCAGCAAGACCATTTGCAGCGATTCGAACTGCAAAAAGGCGACCAAACCCGTGGCGATGGTGATAAGCAGCGGGCCGAAATACGGCATGATGTGCAGCAAGCCGGCCACGATGGCCCAGGCGCCCGCGTTTTCCAGGCCGATCACGCGCAAGGCGATCCACATCATGGCGGCCAGCAAGACATTCGTGACAAGCAGCATGAACATATAGTTCTGGATCGAGGTATTGATGTCTTCCAGGATGTGCACGGTGACCTTCTTGCGGCTCAGCGACGGTCCCGTCAGCTTGACGAGCTTGCGCTTGAAAGTGTCGCCCGACAGCAGCAGGAAAAACACGAGGAAGATGACCATGGTCGCCTGGCTGAGAAAGCCCACCAGGCCAAGCGAACCGGCCCAGACCCAGTCCATGATCTTGAAGTTGGGCGCCTCGGCGGCGGCGCGGCGGTTGTTGCGGCGCGCTTCGGCGCCGGCGGCCACTTGCTCGATTGCATTGGCCACGGCCTGCATCTTCTGGAAGGTGCTGTTCTTGCCACCCGTGTTCTCGGCGATCAGCCGCGACAGTTTCTGTGTGGCGGCCGGCAACTCCTCCACGATGGATTCGAATTCGCCCTGCACGCGGTCGACCACGACGACGGAACCGAACAGTATCAGGGCCGTGACGATGGTGGTGCCGATGGCGCGCGGCAGGCGCAGCTTTTCCAGCCAGGCGACGACGGGATTGAGGGTATAGGCAATGAAAATGCCGAAGATGACGGGAATGAGGAATTTCTGCGCCCACTGCAACGCATAGATGAAGCTGACGGTGGCGATGATGCCCAAGGCCAGGCCGCGCGCATTGACATGCAGCGGCAGGCGCAAGGATGCGTCCAGGTGCTCCCCGGGCGCGCCGGGAGGTGGCCCGGCAGGCTCGGTGGAGGCAGCCGCCACCGGCTCGGGCGGGGTATCTGTAGGCTGGATATGCATGCGATTCCCGCGACGGTCGGTGGAGGGCCGCAGCGCCAGCCGTAGGGCTGGGCGCTGCCGCAGGTCAGGCCATTACTTGACGCGGATGTCGTTTTTCACCGACTTCACGCCCTTGACGCCACGGGTAATTTCGCCCGCTTTGGCGGCATCGGCTGGCTGGGCTACGAAGCCGCTCAGCTGAACCACGCCCTTGAAGGTTTCAACGTTGATTTCCGTCGATTTCAGGGTAGGCTCATTGAAGATGCTGGCTTTCACTTTGGTGGTGATGGCCGCGTCGTCCAGGTACTCGCCCGTACCTTCTTTGGTTGGGGTGGAAGCGCAACCTGCAACGGCGAACAGGGAAGCGACGAACAGGCCAGTAGCGATAGATTTAGTGAATTTCATGGTTTTTTCCTTAGGAGTGGTCAATCAATGTGCTCACAATGAGCTTCTTATACCAGTGTGGTGACTGCGCGCCGGATGGCGCTCAGTAGCCAAACTGGGTTTTTGCAGCCTTGATACAGTCATCCTTGGCTGCGCCGGCCAATGCATCGCATTTTTCTGTCGCGACCTTGTACTCGGCTTTTCTCTTTGCTTCACGCGCATCGCTGCGCGCTTCGATGACTTTCTTGTCTGCCTTGGCGTCGGCCAGGGCCGCCACCTTGGTGGACTTGGCCAGCTTGACGCAGACATCTTTGTCGTTGCCCGTCAGCGCATTGCAGCGGGCCAGATCGACGTCGTAGTTAGCATCGGCAATCTTGATGCGCGCCTTGGTGTAGGCACGCAGGGTATTCGTATATTGCGCCTGAGCAACTGCTTCATCGTAGGCGCGCACGGCCTTCGCTTCGGCGATGCAGACATCCTTCGGGTTGCCCGTGATTTTTTCGCACTCGGCATGCGCCAGCTTGTAATTCAGGCCAGCCTGTTCATTGGCTGCCTTGTAGGCTGCTTTCGCTTCCGGCGTGGCGGCCACTGCCTGACCGCCCCAGGCGGCGCATGCCAGGCTGACGACGATGGCGGTGAAGAGCTTATTCTTGTTCATGTTGTATTTCTCCCTGGTGGTGACAAGCATGTCTGCTTGGCATGACTACCGTTTTACGTGGATCGCCGCCGCTCTTCTGTACGCTGCCGTACACAAGTAATTTATTTTGAACGCGGAAGGCAGACAGGGAGAAATAACAACGTTTTGGTGGATCGCTCCAGCCCAGAATGCCAGTTCGACAGCAAATAAGTGCGTGCGGCAGCGTACAGACCAAGGACAGGGGCGTGACTAAGATGGCACTACACCCTCACCTCGTCAGGAGAATAAAATGAAAACCAACGCCACCTTGGCTGCACTGATGCTCGCCGCCACCGCCGTACTCAGTGGTTGCGCCACCGGCCCTACCCAGTCACAACAATATTACCCGGCCAACCAGCCTGAGTCCGCCATGTACGGCACCGTCGACTCCATCCAGATCGTGCAAGGCGGCGGACAGACCAGCGGCGCCGGCGCCGTGGTCGGCGGCATTGCCGGCGCCCTGCTGGGCAATACCATCGGCTCGGGCGGCGGACGCACGGCCGCCACCGTGGCGGGCGCCGTCGCCGGCGGCGTGGTCGGCAACCAGGTGGAAGGCCGCAGGCAGCAAGCGCAGGCTTACCAGATCAGCGTGCGCCTCGACAACGGCGAATACCGCACCGTGGTGCAGGACAGCGCGAATGATTTGCGCCCGGGCAACCGCGTGCGCGTCGTTGACGGCCGCGTCTACCGCTATTAATTTTCGGCGGAGCTTGCCAGCAAGCGTCCGCCATCCCGCATGCATCGTACGATAACAAGGAGTTGCCATGGGCACCATCATTCTGATCATCTTGATCCTCGCCCTGGTCGGCGTCCTGCCTACCTGGCCGCATAGCCGCAACTGGGGTTACGGCCCCAGCGGCATCGCCGGCCTGGTCGTCGTGATACTGATCCTGCTATTACTGACGGGCAGGTTGTAGAAAAAGGCGCCGCGGCGCCTTTTTTATTTGAAGGAGGAAATATCATGACTATCCACAACACACTCTTGGCCACCCTGTTCGCCTGCAGCCTGGCGCCACTGGCACTGGCCCAGACGGCCACGCCGCAGCCGGGCGACCCGCAACGCTGGTACCAGGAAGACAGCACGGCGCAAGCCCAGCTGCGCACCCTGCGCAAGGAAATCGCCGCGGCCCTGGCCGAGGCCAAAAAAGCTTGCCGCCTGGAACCATCTGCCACGCGGGCCACTTGCCTGAAGGATGCGCAAGATACGTACCGCCAAGACATGGCGAACGCGGAAAAACTGCGTGTAGCGGCGCATCCGCAGCCATAAACCGTTCTCTCCAACGCCGCCTGATCAGGCGGCGTCGCGCTCGTAGGGTGGCAGTTCGTGCACCACCAGCGGCGTGTCTTCCGTGACAAAAGCCAGCCAGCCGGCCGCCTTGATGGCGCGCAGGGCATCCTGGTAGCCCTGCTCCCAGCGCCACTCGATGGAGCCCCTGGAAAAATTGATGTCCTTGGCCGCCATGTGCCAGTCGCGCCCCGCGTACGGCAGGCGCACGATGTGCATGGTGCTGTCGCAGCCCAGCGCTACCAGTTCTTCCGTCTGCTGCCGGTTGTGTGCGTCGTCGGGCAGCTTGGCGTACAGTTCGCGCAATTTGTGCTGCAAGGTATGCGTGTTGACGTAATCTTCGATATGCCGCTTCGAGCGCGAGGCAAAGGTAACGTCCTTTTGTCGCGTCTGCACTTCATCGAGGGTGGTCGGTTCCGGGCCTTCCGAACTCCATAAATCCACCATGAAGACCAGCGTGTCGACGTGGGGCGTGTCGTCGAGCACGGTTTCCAGCGGCGTGTTTGAGTACAGGCCGCCATCCCAGTACAGGTCGCCATCGACGCGCACACCGGCAAAACCGGGCGGCAAGGCGCCACTGGCGCGGATATGCTCGGCCGTCAGCGGCTGCTGCTGGCTGTCGAAACTGGTGAGGCTGCCACATTTGACGCGCAGCGCGTTGACCGTCAGGCGCATGCCGCCCGGCTGATTCAGGTAATCGAAATCGACCAGTTCATCGAGGGTGCTGGCCAGCTCGCTCGTGTCGTAATAGCTGGCCTCTTCCGGCTTGACGGCGATTCCTGCCGGGAACAGGCTGAACGAACGCGGCTTGAAAAAGCCGGGCACGCCGCGCAGCACCGTATCGAGCGTGGCCAGCCAGATGTTCGAGCGGCGCTGCTGGTCCGAGACGAGGTTCATGTCGATGCTGTCGCGGTGCGCCACGCGCTGCCAGAACTGTTTCAGGCGCACCAGCCTGTCCTCGTGCTTGTTGCCGGCCAAAATGGCGGCATTGATGGCGCCGATCGAGGTACCCACCACCCAGTCGGGCGCCAGGCCATGTTCATGCAACGCGTGGTAGACGCCGGCCTGATAGGCGCCCAGTGCACCGCCACCCTGCAATACCAGCACGATGCGCAGGCGCGAGGGATTTAACTGATTGATCGGTGTCGTCGAATTCGTCATCAAGATGGCCCCTCTGTCCACCGCGCGGAATGCGGCGTAAATCATTGTAAGGGATTGCGTCAGTGCGTGTCGGACCTTGGGTGCAGGCAAAAAAAACGCCGTCAATGACGGCGTTCCTGTGCAACATGGCTGGCGTTCAGCGCTTGCGGCGCAGCCAGCTGGCGGCAACGGCCGCCACGGCCACGAGGACCAGGGCCGGCTTGACCAGCTTCTTGCGTCCGATGAACGATAGCGCCGTCAGCACGTAGGGCATGGCGCCTTGCAAACGCATGCCGCCCGGCGCCAGCAAGGACTCGACGCGGTGACCGGCAAAGCCGACCGCCGTCTCGACCACGCCCTGCAGCAGCGATTCGGGACGCAATGCATAACCCACGTTGGCGCGCGCATGCACGATGCCGACGCGATACATTTCACCTTGGGCGATCAGCAGGCGCTTGCGGGCGGCTTGCGCCGCCAGTTTGTCGTTTTCCGACATGAATTCTCCTCGTAAGGCCGCTTACATCAGCATGTCGCGGTCGGCCTTCAATTCCGCCATGGTGGCGGGCATGGACAACTTTCCTTGACGCAGCATGGCGCGCGCATACATGACCAGCGCGATGGCCAGCAGTACGAACACGACCGTCATGATCGCCAGGATCTTCCAGCCCAGGCTATCCCAGGCCAGGAAAACGATCAGCACGCTGCCGTAAGCGATGGCAAACAAGCCCGCCACCGTCGCCAGCGCGAAAATGACCACCAGCTGCAGCATGTGATTGCGCACTTCCGACAGTTCGATGGTGGCCAGTTCCAGCCGCGACAACATCAGTCCGACGGCGTTCTTGGCCAGGCCGGCGACCGAGCCGATCAATCCCGGCCCCTGGTGAGACGAAGCAGACTTGTCCATATCGCTCCTGACAGTGGATTACTTGCGGCCCAGGATGAAGCCGACCAGCACGCCGACGCCAGCGGCGACGGCCACCGTGCGCCATGGGTTTTCCTTGACATAACCGTCCGCCTGGGAGGCGAGTTGCTTGGTGGCAACGATGGCCGATGCTTGCGCTTCGTGCGCCTTGGCCAAGGCGGCGTCCAGGGTTTTCATACCCTTGACGCGCACTTCATCGGCTTTTTCGCCGGTCAGGGCGGCAGCGGCGCTGAACAGGGCTTGCGCATCCTTGACCAGGGTTTTGACATCGTTATTGACGGTGGTGATATTGTTTTCCAACATGGTTTAGCTCCTTAGCTGTGGATGAATGTAGTTACTATACCTACTTTACTCAAAAACACTATTCCATTAGATCGCGCATATCATCGGCGTGCTCTTCTTCGACAGCCATGATTTTGATCAACAAATGGCGTGTGGTCGGGTCTTTGTCGCCAATTTTCACGATCATCTGGCGATACGACTCGATCGCCACCCGTTCCGCGATCAGATTGGCACGCACCATGCTTTGCACGTCTTCGGAGTCATCATACTCGGCATGGCTACGTGCAAGCAATGTTGCAGGATTAAAATCTGGCTTGCCATTCAATTGCACGATGCGTTCGGCCAGCCAGTCGGCGTGTTCCTGCTCCTGCTGCGCGTGTTCCAGGAACTCGGCCTTGATGCTGCCATTGTCGCGCCCGCTCACGGTGTAGTAATGGCGTTTGTAGCGCGCAATACACACCAGTTCGGTGGCCAGCGCCCCATTCAGCAGAGCGATCAACTCCTGGCGGTCGCCCTGGTAGCCGGCCGTCACGGCGCCGTCGCCCAGGTTTTTGGCGGCCGCGCGGATGGAGGCCGTATCGATGCCAGCTGGAATCTCAACAGATGTTAGGGTCATGATGTTTCCTTTCAAGTCTTGCATGGGTATCCACCGGCCAAGCTTCGGCCGGTGCTGCCTTTCTACTTCCGCGCCAGGCGGCGCGGCTTATCGGCGGGCGGGAATCGCGGTGTTATCTTCCGACAGGACGATTTCCACCCGGCGATTCAGCTGGCGGTTCGCCGCGCTGTCATTGCCGGCGGCCGGGTAGGCGGCGCCATAGCCTTTCGTGGCGATGCGGTCACGGCCGATGCCTTGTTCCAGCAGCGCATTGCGCACGGATTCGGCGCGGCGTTGCGACAATTCCAGGTTATGCGCGGAGCCGCCCGTGCTATCCGTAAAGCCTTCGATCAGCACGGTGCGCTGCGGGTTGTTTTTCAGTACGTCGGCCAGCTTGCGCGCCGTATTCGTGCCATCGGCCGTCAGGTTTGCCTTGTCCGTGCCAAACAGCACGTCACCCAGGGTGATGACCATGCCCCGTTCGGTTTTCTTGGCGGCCAGGTCGGCCAGCTGCGCTTCGAGTCCGGCGGCGCGGGCTTGCGCATCGCGGGCCGACGCTTCAGCCGCTTGCGCCTGGGCCTTGGCCGCTTCCGCATCCGCTTGCGCCGACTGGGCGCGGGCCGTGGCCTGGTCAGCCTGCTGCGTGCGCGCATCGAGGCGCAACTGGTCGCGCTGCTTGCCCGCGTTGGCGATGTCGGCTTCCGCTGCCTTCTGTTTGGCTATCTCTTGTGCCGTAGCAATTTTTTGCTTGGCCAGATAGGCCAGCTTGTCGACCTTTTCGCTGTCATCCTGGCGCGTGGCGGCCGCGTTCGCCGCTTCCAGCGCAGCGCTTGCTTCGCGGAATTCGCGTGGCGCATAGGTCGACACGAGCGGGTTCGATTGCGCCGCCATGTAGTCGCCGCGCGTCTGGTCGAGCAGGCTGGTGGTGGTCGGTGCGGAGCTGCAGGCGGCAACTAAAGCGGCCATGGCCAGCAGGCCGGGAATCGTGGTGTAGGTAGCTTTTTTCATGATGGAATCCTGTTATCAGTTATTGTTGTTGCTTATTGTTTTGGAGCTTGCTGATTGGCACGATCGAGTTCTTCGCGCATGACGCGGATGTTCTCGTTGATTTCATCGGCGGCGCTGGTGGCCTTGGCCGAGTTGGCCTTGCTTTGCGCCAGCTTGGCATCGGCTTGCGCCTGGTCGGCCAGGTCGCGCGCCAGTTTGTAGTCGCGGTCTTTCAAGGCTTGGTTAGCCATGCGCATTTTTTCGCGGGCCGAACGCATTTCGTCGGGTGCAAGGTCGGCGGCGCCAGCGCTGGCGGCGTTATCGACGGCGGCGCGCGACACGGCGACATCGGCCGTGGCCGGCGTTTTCAGGCTGGAGCAACCCGTCATCAGCACGACGGCGGTGGCGCAAGCGGCCAAAGCGGCCAATGGGAACATCTTGAAATCTCGGTTTGTCATTTTTTTTCTCCTGGAGAGTGTTAAGCGGTAGGGTTCAACGTCGGTACATCTGGAATCAGGAACTGCGTTTGATGTATGACGTTATAGGCTCCGGCTCCCCGCATATCCGTTCGGTGCCGCACATAGAGTAAGAAATCGACAATACTTGCATGGGCAACGTGCGCCAGCGCACGTGCACGCCTGCAAAACCTGAAACGGGACCGGTTTTGTAGCGATTCCTGTAGCATCGTGTCTACTTGTCCAGAAAGAATCAGCTTATGCCGCTCTCCCGCCGCCAGAAAATCGCCCTCGCCAGTGCCACCGTACTCATCGCATTACCCGTCGTCGCCGCCGTCGCCCTGTTCAATATGGACTGGAACCGCGCCAAGCCCTGGCTCAATGCGCGCGCCAGCGAAGCGCTGGGCCGGCCGTTTGCGATTGCGGGCGACCTGTCGCTGACATGGCAGCAGCCAAGCACTGCGGGGCAACAAAGCTGGCGCACCTGGCTGCCGTGGCCGCACTTGCAGGCGAAGGACGTGCGCCTGGGCAACCCGAGCGCCATGGCAGGAACGGATGAGCCGGCGCAGCTGGCCAGCGTGAGCCAGCTGGCGTTCTCGCTCAATCCGCTGGCCCTGCTGGACAAGAAAATCATCATTCCGCAATTGCGCTTCGACACGCCGCAGGTGCGCTTGCTGCGCAACAAGGATGGCAAGAACAACTGGACCTTCGACAAGCAGGAGCAGCCGTCGCCGTGGCAGCTGGAACTGCAAAGCGTGGTATTCAGCAAGGGCAGCGTGACCCTGGACGATGCCGTCACGCACACCGCCATGCGCGCCGATGTCGACACCATCGCGGACGATGCGCGCTACGGCATCGCCTGGAAGCTGTCGGGCACCTACCGCGGCGAAAGCATCCAGGGCGGCGGCAAGGCGGGCGGCGTGCTGTCGCTGCAGCAGCAAGGCACGCCCTTCCCCATCCAGGCCGACATGCGCGCAAGCGGCAGCAGCGTGGCCATCGAAGGCACGCTGACGCGCCCGGCGGACCTGGCCGCGCTCGATGTGCGCCTGAAAATATCCGGGCCCAGCATGGCGCGCCTGTATCCATTGACGGGCGTGCTGCTGCCGGAAACGCCGCATTTCAGTACGGAAGGCCATTTGACGGGCACGCTGGCGCCGCGCGGCGGCGAATGGGTCTACGACAAGTTCAGCGGCAAGGTGGGTTCCAGCGACATCAGTGGCAAGCTGGCTTTTTCCGCCAGCACGCCGCGCAAGCGCCTGACGGGCGAGGTGCACTCGCGCCTGCTGCAATTTTCCGACCTGGGCCCGCTGGTGGGCGCCGATTCCAGCGCCAGCAAGAAGGAACGGGGCGTCCCGTCGACGCAGCCGGCCGGCCGCGTGCTGCCGGTGGAAACCTTCAAGACGGAGCGCTGGACCAGCCTGGACGCCGACGTGCGCTACACGGCCGATAAAATCACGCGCGACGCCGAGCTGCCAATCAGCAAGCTCGACACGCATGTGGTGCTGACGGACGGCGTGCTGTCCCTGACGCCGCTCAACTTCAACGTGGCGGGCGGCACCCTGACGTCGCAGATCAGGCTCGACGGCAGCGGCAAGGTCATCGCCAACGGCATCGCGGCCGAACTCAAGGCCAGCGCCCGCCATCTGCACATCCAGCAACTGTTTCCCCGCCTGCCGGGCCTGCAAGCGAGCGTGGGCGAAATCAATGGCGACGCTTCGCTGTCGGCCACGGGCAATTCCGTCGCCAGCCTGCTGGGCAGTTCAAACGGCGAAGTGCGCGCGCTGATCGACCGGGGCAGCATCAGCAAGCTGCTGCTGGAAGAAATGGGCTTGAATATCGGCAGCATCGTGCTGACCAAACTGGTGGGCGACAAGCAGGTCAAGCTGAACTGCATGGCCGCCGATTTCGTCGTCACCAAGGGCTTGATGCGCACGCGCCAGTTCCTCGTCGACACGGACGATGCCGTACTGCATGTCGACGGCACGGTGAACCTGGCCAATGAGCAGCTGGACCTGACATTGCAGCCGGACAGCAAGGGCTTGCGCATCTTTTCGCTGCGCTCGCCCCTGTATGTGCAGGGCACCTTCAGCAAGCCCGACGTGAGCGTCGACAAGGGCGTGCTGGCCCTGCGCGCTGGCGGCGCCCTGGCGCTGGCCGTGGTGGCGCCCGTGGCGGCGCTGCTGCCGCTGGTGAATGCCGGTCCCGGCGAGAACAGCGAATGCGCCGCCCTGCTGGCCCAGGCGCGCGTGAAACCGGTGGCGCCGAAACCGGGCAAGACACCGCGCAAAAACCGGTGAGTCACACTTGGCCGTGCACGATTACAATTGTTACAGCCCTATGTGCGTTGCCGAACAGACCCTGCCTTGTCACAATCCTATTCTGTGATCGTGCCTGAAACACCAAGACGTGGCGATACGAAATTCCACCGGCCCCCTGCCAGGCCGGCGCCACGAGGTCCGAATTCATAGGAGAACTATCATGCAAATCATTAAAAAAATCGCCGCTACCACTTCCGTTGCCGCTCTGCTGCTGAGCTTGACCGCTTGCGCCAACATGTCGGGCCAGGATAAAAACACGGCCATCGGCGCCGGCATCGGCGCGGTTGCCGGCTCCGTGCTGACCGGTGGCAGCGCTGTCGGCGCAGTCGGCGGCGCCGCAGTCGGCGGCGTGATCGGTAACCAGGTCAAGCCGAAGTAATTGGCGCTCAAGAAAGCGGGGTGGGTGCCCAGGCGCCCACCCCGCTTTTTTGCGTCCGCGGCACGAGGATGAGGAAAATCAGACGAAGACGTTGGCCATGCCGATGGCGCCGCTGTCCTTGACCAGCGCGTAGCAACGGCAGGAAACGGCTTCCAGGCCGGCCGAATCGAGGATTTCGATATTACCGCGGCTGTAGGTAATCAGTTTTTGCTGCTGCAGCGCGCTGGCCGCCTTGGTTACGCCGACCCGTCGCACGCCCAGGGTATGGGCGAGGAATTCATGCGTCAGGTGAAATTTTTCCGACTGCAGGCGGTCGCGCGTGATCAGCAGCGAACGGGCCAGGCGTGCCTCGAGCACGTGAAAGCGGCTGCACACGGCAATCTGGATGGCTTGCGCCAGCAAGGTGTCCGTGTAGCGGTACAGCAGGCGCTGCAGGGAATCGAGCTGGGCGAACTCGGCGCAGAACTCGGCCCGCCCGATGCGGCTGGCCGTACCGGAACGTTGCACCACGGCCCGCACTTGCGCCAGGTCATGGCCCAGCGCGACGGAAGCGCCCAGCACGCCTTCGCGGCCGACGGACCCCACTTCCAGGGTCATGCGGCCTTCCGCCACGGCCAGCAGCGAGATCAGGCAGTCGCCGGGGAAATAGACGTGACCGATAGGCTGGCCCGGTTCGTACAGCACCTCGCCTACCTCGACCGTGACGCTCTCGAACAGCGCCGTCAGGTGCCGCAAGTCGTGCTCGGGCAGGCTGGCCAGCAAACGGTTACCGGCATCAAGCGCGCCCGCAGGCGTGCCCAAGCCGGATCGGCCTGCATCGCGGGACAGGGTCATGCTGGCGTTCATTGGTGGCATTGCTTTTCCTTGGTGTCGTTACAACTCGACATAATTTTTACTTAGCCTACGGCGCAGTACCGTGCCTGTATGTACGGTGACGCACGGAAGCGGGGCACGCGGCACAGCACACTGGCTGCATGCACGGATAACACGCACTACCCATTTCATTATTTCAAAAAAACCAAGGAGCTCTCCATGACCACCACCAAATCCCTCCATCCGCTGGTGCTTGCCGCCGCCGTCGCCGTCCTGCTGTTTTGCGGCGTGGGCACGGCGGCCCTGATGGGCTGGCTGCCCTCGTCCCAGCGCGATGCCCAGCCACTGGCGGCCAGCACCTCGGCCGAACAGCTGGCCAGCTTGCAGGCGAACCAGCCGCAAGCGAACTTGCAGCCTGCCGGCGCGCAAGCGCTGGCTGCCCTGCCGCCGCAGCAACAGCCGCAACCCGTGCGCCAGCCGCAGCCACAGCAACAACCACAGCAACAATATGCGGCAGCCCCGGCGCCGCAGGTGTGCGGCAATTGCGGCGTGATCGAAGCCATCCATGAAGTCAATACGCGCGCCGAAGGCAGCGGCGTGGGCGCGGCCGGCGGCGCCGTCGTTGGCGGCTTGCTGGGCAACCAGGTAGGCGGCGGCCACGGCAAGCAGTTGGCCACCGTGCTGGGCGCCGTTGGCGGCGCCGTCGCCGGTAACCAGATCGAAGGCAGCGTGCGCGCCACGCGCAGCTACAACATCGTCGTGCGCCTGGATAACGGCAAGACGCGCACCGTGCACCAGAGCGCCGCGCCGAACTGGCGCCAGGGCGACCGCGTGCGCGTCGTCAACGGCGGCTTGCGCGCCATGGGCTAAGCGGCCGCCAGCCGGCGTTTAAACCGAACACACGCCCGGCCTGTCCGGGCGTTTTCTTTTTAGCAATGTTCGTTGGCGTACAGATGAGTTTCCCGTCCCGCGAGATGATGCACTCAGAAAAGTTCAACGAATATCTTCAAGGAGCTGCGATGGAAAACGACAAGGCAGGAAGTAAGCGGATCTGGCTCGGCTTTATCGGGGCCGGCATCCTGGCCACCGCGCTGGGCTTCTGCGCGCTGGACCTGACGCCATTGCAAGCGAGCGCACCCGTGTTCGGCGTGATGCTGCTGCTGACGGGCGGCATGGTCAGTTGCCTGGCGGGCGCCGTCGGCATGGCCGGCATGCTGGCCTGGATACCTGGCATGGCAGATGACCGCGCTGACCGGTCCCGATAGTTGATCCTTGTGTACGACAGCGTACAGAACGCAATCGAAACAAAGTAGACACTCAGTCATGGCATCAGCGTTCAGCGACCCAATCGCCGCGCAATGACAAAAAACCGATGACGGCGCCACGCGCCAGCGCCTGCAAGGCCATGGCAGTCGCCGTCATCCACACATTACCCTCGGAGGACATATCATGCTGTATACAATCGCCGTCGTACTCATTATTCTTTGGCTGCTGGGCCTGGTAACTTCCTATACCATTGGCGGCTTCATCCACATCCTGCTGGTGGTCGCCGTGATCATGGTGCTGCTGCGCCTGATCAGCGGGCGCGGTTTATAGAGGCCAATTGACTGGCCAGAGGGGCGGTGCGCGTGCAAACGGGCGCCGCCCTTTTGCGTGCGCTGGCAAGCAGGCCCATTTTGCAGTAACGTGTACGGGTAGTCCTGGGTATGTCCCAATAACAAAACAAGGAGAAAATCCATGAAAGAAACATTCAAAAAAGGCCCTGGCGCCACATCCCTGATCGGCATGCTGGTGATCGCACTGGCCGCTAGTGGCTGCGCGGATATGTCCTCGACGCAACGTGGCACGGCCACGGGCGCCGGCATCGGCGCGGGCCTGGGCGCCTTGATCGGCGGCACCACCGGTGGCGGCAGCGGCGGCCGCACGGCCGGCGGCGCCCTGCTGGGTGCGGCAGCGGGCGCCGTGGTCGGCAATATCTGGTCGAACCGCATGGAAAACCAGAAGCGCGCGATGGAACAGGCGACACAGGGTACGGGTGTGCAAGTGTCGCAGACGGCCGATAATCGCCTGAAAATGGAAATCCCCAGCGATATTTCCTTCGACACCAACCGCGCCGACATCAAGGGCAATTTCCGCCCCATCCTCGACCGTTTTGCCGCCACCCTGAATGACAACCCGAACACCACGGTCAGCATCATCGGCCACACGGATAGCACGGGCAGCGCTTCCATCAACGAGCCGCTGTCGGTGGAACGCGCGGCCCACACGCGCGACTACCTGGCCATGCGCGGCGTGTCGCCAACGCGCGTCGTCACGGAAGGCCGCGGCGCCCGCGAGCCGATCGCCTCGAATGCGGATGCCTCGGGACGCGCACGCAACCGCCGCGTGGAAATTTATGTTGCGGAATTAGCACCGCGCTAAGCTGACACACATCAATAAAAAACCCGCCGGCAAGGTGACTTGCCGGCGGGTTTTCTACGTAAAACAGCTTATTTCGACGTCGTTGCCTTGGCGCCGCTGTCACCCTCTTTCGCCACCTTGGCAAAATCGCCCGCCGTCACGATCGACACGGCCGATGGCTTCAGGTACTCGCGCAAGCCCTGGTTCACTTGCGCCAGAGTCAGAGCAGCCACTTTCGCTTCCAGGTCCTTGTCGTAAGCCATGGTGCGGTCTTCGGCAAGGTAGCCGGCCAGTTCGCGCGCCAGCCCCGCATCCTGCGTGCGGCCCACTTCCTGCGATTGCAGCCAGCCCTTCTTCGCCTCGGCCAGTTCCGCTTCCGTGAAGCCGTCGGCCAGCACCTTGGCGATTTCCTCGCGCAGGGCCGCTTCCACCTTGACCGTGTTTTGCGGCGCGCTGATGGCGTACGCCATCCAGTAGCCGGCCGGCTCGCGCGACGGGATGCTCACTTGCGAACCGACGCCGTACGACAGGCCTTCCTTCTGGCGGATGCGGTCGGCCAGGCGGCTGCGCAAGGCGCCGCCACCGAGCATGTGATTGGCGATCAGCAAGGCCGGATAGCTGGCGGCGTCATCCTTGAGGGGAATCGGCTGGATGGCGAACAGCACGCTATTCGCCTTGTCCGGCGTTTCCAGGGTGACTTTCTCGCCGCTGACGGGCTTGACGGCGTCCGGAATGCGCACGTACGGCTGCTGCGCCTTCCAGCTGCCGTACAAGCTGGCCACTTGCGCCTTCAGCGCGACCGGGTCGAAATCACCCACGGCGGCAAAGGTGGCGTTCGACGCGCCATAGTAGGCTCCATGGAATGCTTTCACATCGGTCACCTGGATGGCTTTCCATTGTGCCAGTTCGGCCGGCAGGGTGGCCACGTGGCGCACATGGCCTTCCGGCGTGGCGTCGAGCAGGCGACGGAAAGCGTTCACGGCCAGCGGCTGCGGTTCAGGCAATTCCTGCTCCGCGCGGCCGACTCTTTCGCGCTGCAATTCCAGGAATTCCGTTTCGTTCAGGGCCGGCTTTTGCAACACTTGCGCCAGCAGGTCCATGGCGGCCGGCAAATTCTCGCGCTTGCCCATCAGCATGGCGGTAACGCCCTCGGCGCCGCCCGTGATCGCCACTTGCGTGCCCAGCTGGTCGAACTTGTCCTTCACTTCCTGGCGCGACAGTTTATCCGTGCCGCGCGACAACAGATTGGCCGTGTAGCTGCCCACTTGCCCCTTGCCGCGCAAGCTCTCTTCGCTGCCGAGCTGCAATTTCAGCACGACGCTGACGGTGCTGCCCTTGGTTTTCTTCGGCAGCAAGGCGCCCTTCAAGCCGTTCGGCAAGGTGAAGCGCTGGGTGCGCGCTTCGATATTGTCGGGGCTCGGGTCGAACGCTTCGCCCTGCGCCACGACGGCGCGGCCCGTGTAGCCGGCCAGTTGTGGCGCCACGTCGGCATAGGCTGGCACGACGGTGCGGTCCGGCGCATCGGTGGGGATGAAACGGCCCAGGGTGCGGTTCGAGCTCTTCAGGTATTTCTCGGCCGCTGCCTGCACCTGCGCCGTCGTCAGCTTGTCGAGCTGGTCGCGCTGCAGGAAGAACAAACGCCAGTCGCCGGCCGCCAAGGACTCCGTCAGGGCAATCGTCAGGCGCGCCGTGTTCGAGGTGGCCAGTTCGATCTGTTTGTTCAATTGCTGCTTCACGCGCGCCACTTCCGCATCCGTGATCGGCTGCGATTTCAGCTCTTCCAGCACTTTCAGCATGGCCGCTTGCGCCGCATCAAGGTTGCCATCGACGGGCACCAGCGCGCCGAACAGGTTGTAGCCCGGCTCCAGGTTGCTCACCGAGTTGTATTCGATCTTGCTGGCCAGCTTGGTTTCCACCAGCGCCTTGTGCAGGCGGCCGGCCGGGGCGTCCGTCAGTACGTGGCCGAGCACCTCGATGGCGACGGCGTCCGGGTTGCCGGACGGCGCCACGTGGTAGCCGGCGCCGACAAACTGCGTGCCGCCGCTGCGGCGCACCGTCACGGCGCGCTCGCCATCTTGCACGGGCTCGGCCGTGTAGGTCGGTTCGATCACGCGCGTGGGTTTCGGGATCTTGCCGAACAGCGCATTGATCTGCTGCAAGACCTTGGCTTCATCGAAGCGGCCCGCCACCATCAGCACGGCGTTATCCGGCTGATAATATTTATGATAAAACGCGCGCAAGCGGGGAATGTTGACTTGCTCGATGTCGGAGCGGGCGCCGATGGTCGACTTGCCATAGTTGTGCCAGTCGTAGGCGATAGCCTGGATGCGTTCGCTCGTCACGCCGATCGGATCGCTCTCGCCCATCTCGAACTCGTTGCGCACGACGGTCATTTCACCTTTTTGCGTCTTCGGGTTCCACAGGTCGTTCTGGTCGATGGCCGCGTTGACCATGCGGTCCGCTTCCATGGCCAGCATCTGGCGCAGGTTGTCGTCGTTGGCGGGGAAGGTGGCGTAGTAATTGGTGCGGTCGTACCAGGTGGTGCCGTTGAACTGCGCGCCCGTCGAGTTCAGGATCTCGACGGGGGTTTTCGTGCCCTTCTTGACGCCGAAGTTGGCGCTGGGCTTGAACAGCAGGTGTTCCAGCAAGTGGGCCATGCCCGTTTCGCCATAGTTTTCATGGCGCGAACCGACCAGGTAGACGATGTTGGTGGTCAGCGTCGGCTTGCTGGCATCGGGGAACAACAGCACGCGCAAGCCATTGGCCAGTCGGTATTCGGTGATGCCTTCGACGGACGTGACCTTGACGGCGGCGCCGCGGTTGGGTGCGGCCTTGCCGGTTTTCTGGGTCGGTGCGGCTTCCACCGGGGTGGCGGCCAGGATGAACGACGGCGAGAGGATGCCGGCGGCAAGCAGGAGGGCGGTAATTGGTTTCAAGTCAGAGTCCCCGTAACACTACGATATAAAAATGCGAAAGATGCGCAAGCGCAATACGATACAAACGCAAGAACTGCCATGGACCCACGCTGCGTCTTCGCTGCCCAGGGAAATGATTGCTCTCACAATTTACGGCATACTTATCAGTTACGCAAGTCCCTGTCATCAAGCTGTTATATGCCCGTGTTATACTCCACGGTTCCAGAACTATCTGCCTGTATATGAGACGAGCTCTCGTCCTGCTCTGCCTTTTTGTTTTCATCGCCTTACCCCAGGCGTTCGCCAGCATGGCTTACGCCAGCCCTTCCCCATTCCAGCATGCAGTCGCGGCCGGCACTACTGCCACGCCTGCCTTCGTCGCCGATTGCCTAGACCCCAGCGCCCATGCGGGCTTGCCCGGTGACAACTGCGACGCCGACGAATGCGACAACGACCCCATCACGCTGTACCCGACCTCGCGCCAGGGCGCGCCGTTTTGCGCCATCATTTGGCAGGCGGGACCGGGCGCACTTGCCGAAGCGGACGCGCGGCAGGCCACCCGGCCGCCGCGCGTCCGCCACTGACACCGCAGCACGCAGCGCATTCAGCCCCGGGGCAATCCGCCGCCGGGCACGCTTTATATTGATTGACTTTACAAGGTTACACACATGGAATGGTTATTTGACCCGACAATCTGGGTCGGCCTGCTGACGCTGGTCGTACTGGAAATCGTACTGGGTATCGACAACCTGATCTTCATCGCCATCCTGGCCGAGAAACTGCCGCCGCACCAGCGCGACAAGGCGCGCGTACTGGGCCTGACCCTGGCCCTCGTCATGCGCCTGGGCCTGCTCTCGCTGATTTCCTGGCTGGTCACCCTGACCACGCCATTGTTTTCCCTATGGACATTCTCGTTTTCGGGACGTGACCTGATCCTGCTCATCGGCGGCCTGTTCCTGCTGTTCAAAGCCACCACCGAGCTGCATGAGCGCCTCGAAGGCGTCACGCATGCCCAGACGGGCCCGAAAGTCTACGCCGGCTTCGGCCTGGTGGTGGCGCAGATCGTCGTGCTCGACGCCGTCTTTTCGCTCGACGCCGTCATCACGGCCGTCGGTATGGTGGACAACCTGTACGTGATGATGGCGGCCGTCGTCATTTCCATCGTCGTCATGATGCTCGCCTCGAAGGTGCTGACGCGCTTCGTCAACGCCCACCCCACCGTCGTGGTGCTGTGCCTGAGCTTTTTGCTGATGATCGGCCTCTCCCTGGTGGCCGAGGGCCTGGGCTTCCACATTCCGAAGGGGTATCTGTACGCCGCCATCGGTTTCTCGATCGTCATCGAGTTCTTCAACCAGCTGGCGCGCCGCAACTTCCTCAAGCTGCAGTCCAACGCGCCGCTGCGCGACCGCACGGCGCAAGCCGTCCTGAGCCTGCTGGGTGGCCGCAAGGGCCGCGAAGCCGTCGAAGAGCATGAAGTCAAGGCAATGCCCGATGTCTCCGCCTTTGGCGTGGAAGAGCGCAACATGGTCAGCGGCGTGCTGACCCTGGCCGAGCGCTCGATCCGCTCCGTGATGACGCCGCGCGGCGATGTCTCGTGGGTCAACCTGAACGACAGCAGCGAGAAGATGCTGCAACTGCTGCGCGAAACGCCGCACAGCATGATTCCTGTCTGCAATGATGACCTGGACAATGTGATCGGCATCGCGCGCAGCAAGGACCTGATCGAAGACCTCGTCTCGCACGGCAAGATCGACCCGGCCAGCATGCGCGAAGCCGTCGTCGTGCCGGAAGCGGCCGGCGTGCTGAAAGCCATGGAAACCCTGAAGCGCTCGCGCGGCCAGCTGGTGCTGGTGGTCGACGAGTTCGGCACCGTGCAAGGCGTGCTCACGCCCATCGACATTTTGGAAGCCATCGCCGGCGAATTCCCCGACGAGGACGAGCTCCCCGATGTGGAGGTGCTGGGCCCAGGCCACTGGCGCATCGATGGCGCCACCGACCTGCATTACCTGGAGCAAGTCTTCGAAACGGAGTCCCTGGTCAGCGAAGACGGCGACTACAACTCGCTGGCCGGCTTCCTGCTGGCGCACTTCGAAAACATGCCGGCCGTGGGCGAAGTGCTGGAACTCGATGATCTGCGTTATGAAATCGTCGAAGCGGACGAGCGCCGCATCGCCTGCGTGGACGTGCGCCGCATCGAGCCCGATCACAGTTTGTAACACAATGGCAAGCGTGCCCCGCTTGCCATGCCGTATGCTGGGGTCTGCCTTTTTTGGAGACGCCAACATGAAACGATCCCTGCTACGCCTGACCCTGCTGGCTTGCGCCGCCTCAGGCAGCCAAGCCAATGTCATGGCCGCCTCGCAGACCGCCACCATCAAGCCGGGCCTGTGGCAAGTCGACAGCAAGATGGCGTCACCCGACGCCGCCACCGACAACGCCATGTCCATGGTGCTGCAGCAGCTGGGCAACCTTCCTCCCGATCAACGCAAGCAACTGGAAAGCATGGCCGCCAGCCGCGGCATGGCCATGCCCACCGTGGGCGCCGACGGCGCCGTGCGCGTGACGGCGTGCGTGACGCCGGACATGGCCGCGCGCAAGCAGATTCCCACGGGCCAGCCCGGCGATTGCACCTCGAAGAACAGCGACATCGCGGGCGGCATGCACGTGTCGTTTACGTGCGCCAACCCGAAATCGAGCGGCGAAGGCAAGGTCATGTTCACCGGCGAGCAGGCGTTCAGCATGCAATTGGCCGTGACGACCAGCGCGCGCGGCACGCCGGAACAGGTCAATGTGACGAGCAATGGCAAGTGGCTGGGCGCCAGCTGCCCTGCCCCGGCGGCGACAGCAGCTCAGAAGCCGTGACGGAAGCCCATATTGAAGGCTGCATCGCCGCGTCCCGCGTCGCTGGCATTGCCCACCGTGTAGCGGGCGCCGTTCTTGTTGTGGATCTTCGCGTAGGACGCGTAGAAATCGCTGCGTTTTGACAGGGAATACGTGAGGCCGACGGCGACCTGCGTGGCGTCGCGATTGGCCAGGTCGCGGTCATCCTTGCGCACCCAGGACGCCAGCATCTTGAAACCGCCCACGGGCACGGACACGCCCAGCAGGGTGTCGCGGCTGTCCGAGGACGACATCGACAGGGCCAGCGAGCTGTACGCATTGCTGGGGTCCCACGGCGAACTGCCATAGCCCTTGTTCACGCCCACGGCGGCAAAGGCGGTGGCCACTTTCAGGTCGATATTGGCCGCGATCAGGGTGTTGCGGGACGACATGTCGATGGCGGGCAAGGTGCCGGTGGCGAGGATGAAGTTGTTCTTGCGCTGGTGCGACACGCTGAGATTCACGGCACCGGCCGAATAGCCGAGGGTGGCGCCATACGCGCGGTTGTTGGCGCTGCTGTACGGCGACTCGCCAAAACTGTAGATGGCGCTGGCGGACACGCCGCGCAAGGCGGGCGACACGTATTTGACGGTATTGTCGTAGCGTTTCACGCTGTAGCCGGCCAGGTTGCTGGCGCTGCCGGCCATGCCGCCCTTGAACGGGTCGGCCACATCGGTGAGCGCCAGGTATTGCAGGTTGTACTGGCGCCCCAGGGTCAGCGCGCCCAGGCGGCTGTCGAGGCCTACGTAAGCCTGGCGACCGAACAGCCGGCCGTCTTCCGACTGGCCCGTGTCGTTCTGCACGCCCGCTTCCAGGGCAAATACGGCGGACACGTCATTGCCCAGCGCTTCACGGCCCCGCAACCCCAGGCGCGAGCCGGACGCGACGCCGCCAGACACCTTGCTGCTGGCGCAATTGGCGGCACAACCCCGTTCGGCAACGATGCCCGCGTCAAGCACGCCGTACACGGCAACGTTACTGGATGCGGCACTGCCCGCGCCATCGGCGGCCTGGGCCGTTGCGCCCAGCGCGAATGGCCCCATCCCTATCACAGCAAGCGCAAAATACGAGGTCTTCATGATAAATATCTCGGTGACGTGGGTGAAACTTCCCGGTATTGATCAGGACATGCGCTGTGTGTCACATCCCAGTGTTACCTTATCCTCGCTTTTTGTCCAGCCATCCGTGCGTTGTGCAACAGAAACTTCAGCTTAGCCCCGGGGAAAGAGTCGCACACTGACAACACGCAAGAGTGACCATGATTGTGGCAATCCGCGGCAAAGCGGCGTTAAAAGCAGACCCTGCCGTAACGCAACGTTCGGTGGCGAACGTTGCGCGATTTGACGCAGGCGGTACACTACTGGTTTTACCGACAGCGGCTCGCCCGTTTTTTCTGCATGCTAGCTATCCTCGAACGCATTGACCCGAACTCCAGCAATATCGACTTGCTGGTGGAATTATTCAACTCACTGCGTCCCAAGCGCCCGCAAGACAGCGCTACCGCGATCGCCAACGTGCGCACCCTGCGCCAGCTTCTCAAAGGTAACCCCGCGCAAGCGCGCGCCCTGCACGAATACGTGCTGCGCGTGCTGGCCGCGCGCCGCCACGCCAGCCTGTACACGGACATCGGCGTGCTGTCGAACAGCGGTTTTTTCACCGAATTGAAACGCCGCATCGCCTACCGCATGCTGCCGCCCGCCCTGGGCGACGAGTACCTGAACGACGCGCTCGACCAGGTGCTGTACCTGAAGACCGATTATTTGTGGATCAGCAACGTGCCCGCCACGGACTGGCTGGAACTGTTCGACGTGCTTACCAGCGACGACATCGAACTGGCCGTCGGCGATGGCAATATCATGCTGCCCGGCATACTCGACGCCATCCGCACCCTGTCCTACCGCGTCTGCGCCATGGGCCTGGAACCGGAGCTGACACGCTTTCACAGTGAAATCGAAGTGTTCCAGTCGCCATTCATGGTGCAGAACACGGAAGTGAACGCCTACCTGGACGCCTACTCGAATCTGCTGCACGGCAATATCGAGCACATCGAGGACGCGCGCCACCTGCTGGTGATGCTGGACCAGTGCGATGCCGTCATCGCCAAGATCCGCAAGAAGGCCCTGTACCAGGGCACCAGCATTCCCCTCACCTATTTATTGGTGGCGCTGGCGCAAAGCATCGACCGCCTGCGCAAGCTGCTGTTCCTGGTCGACACGAGCGGCGAGCTGCCCGCATCGAGCAACGTGGATATCGCCGCCATCACGGTGGACGCCACGCAAGACTTGCTGCACCCGCAACCGGTCAGCCGCCGCCGCGCGGGCGCCGTGGGGCTGGCGCTGGAACTGATACGCGCGCATAACCACAAGTACAAGGTCAGCGACCTGTTTTCCGACAATATCAACTTGCTGGCGCGCAATGTGACGGAAAACGCCAGCCGTACGGGCGAGCACTACATCGCGGAAAACCGGCGCGAGATGGGCGCCATGTTCCTCTCGTCGGCCGGCGCGGGCGTGATCATCGGCTTCATGGCGCTGTTCAAGATATTGATGTCGTATTTGCGCTCGGCGCCGCTGGTCGAAGCCTTCATGTTCAGCATGAATTACTCGATCGGCTTCATGTTCATCCATTTGTTGCACTTCACGGTGGCCACCAAGCAGCCAGCCATGACGGCCTCGCGCATCGCCGCCGGCCTGCACAGCAAGGATGGGCGAAATATCGACCTCGACAGCATGGCGGAACTGATCAACAAGGTCTTTCGTACGCAAAACATGGCCGTGCTGGGTAACCTGGCCACGGCCATCCCCACGGCCTGGCTGATCGCGCTCGGCTACAAGGCGATCACGGGCCACCACCTGGTATCACCGGAAAAAGCCATGCACTTGCTGCACGATATCGACCCCATCGGCAGCCCCGCCATCTTTTACGCCATGATTGCCGGCGTGTGCCTGTTCGTGGCCGGCCTGATTTCCGGCTACTATGACAACCAGGCGCTGTACACGCGCTGGGCGCAGCGCATCGCGCAATTGCGCGGCCTGGGCCGCGTGATCGGCCAGGAGCGTTTGCAACGGCTGGGCTTGTACCTGGAAAATAACCTGGGCGGCCTGATGGGTAACTTCTATTTCGGTATCCTGCTGGGCTCCATCGGCACCCTGGGTTTCCTGATCGGCTTGCCCATCGATATCCGCCACATCACCTTTTCGGCCGCCAACTTTGCCACGGCGCTGGTGGGTCTGGACCACAACATGAGCTGGCAGCTGGCCGTCAAGTCGCTGTCGGGCATCTTCGCCATCGGCACGGCCAACCTGCTGGTCAGCTTCGGCCTGGCCCTGTGGGTAGCCCTGCGTTCGCGCCAGGTGCGCTTCAAGCACGGCATGCAATTGTTGAAGATTCTGGGCAAGCGCTTCCTGCGCTCGCCCATCGTCTTCTTCTTCGGTTCGAAAAACCCGCCACCCCTGGCACTGCTTGACGACTCGGCAAACCTGTCACCCACGACCAAGGCTCAAAAATGACCCCCAGGCGCATGCAATCCTGCCTCACCGCCCTACTGCTGTGCTGGACTCTGGCTGCATGCGCCTCGCTGCCCAATGTCAAGAACCTCAACACCACCTTGGCCCCCGTGGCCAGGCCCAATGTGATCACGGGCAAGGGCGCCTTGCTGAACGTCAATAGCCGCGCCGCCCTGCTCAACAAGCGCTGGGCCAAGTCCGGCATGGACTTGAAAACCCAGGCCGCGCTGGAAGAGGCGGCCACGGGCGTGCCTTTAATCAAGGGCAACAAGGTCACCCTGCTGTTTGACGGCCCGCAAACGATGGCCGCCATGTTCCAGGCCATCAGCGAGGCGAAGAACAGCATCAACCTGGAAACGTATATCTTCGACCAGGACCCGCTGGGCCTGAAATTTGCCGACATGCTCATCGAAAAGCAGCAAGCGGGCGTGACGGTCAACGTCATCTATGACAGCGTGGGCACGCTCGGCGTGCCACAGGCGTTTTTCGAGCGCATGCGCGCGGCCGGCGTGCGCCTGGTGGCCTTCAATCCCGTCAATCCCGCCAAGCTCAAGGGCGACGACTGGAAGATCAACAACCGCGACCACCGCAAGGTGCTGATCGTCGACGGCAAGATGGCGTTTACGGGCGGCGTCAACATCAGCGATACCTATGCGAAAAGCTCGCTGTTCCGCTCGAAATCGAAAGCCACCGACAAGAAGGACGTGGGCTGGCGCGATACCCACGTGAAAGTGGAAGGTCCGGCCGTGGCCGCCTTCCAGTGGCTGTTCATCCGCACCTGGGCCCAGCAGGACCAGGCCGACTTGCCGGACGCCAATTATTTCCCCGTGCTGTCCGAAGTGGGCGACAAGCTGGTGCGCGTGGTGGCCAGCGAACCGGACGGCGGCTTTGAAATCTACAAGGCGTATATTTTAGCCATCCAGGAAGCAAAAAAATCCATCCACATCACCTCCGCCTATTTCGTGCCCGACCAGCAGACGGTCGACGCGCTGGTGGCGGCCGCCATGCGGGGCGTGGATGTCACCGTGGTGCTGCCCGGCGTGTCCGACAGCGGCCTGGTGTTCCATGCGGGACACGCGCTGTACGACAAGCTGCTGGCCGGCGGCATCCGCATCTTCCACTTGAAACTGGCCGTGCTGCACGCCAAGACGGCCGTCATCGACGGCGCCTGGTCAACGGTAGGCTCGACCAACATCGACATGCGCAGCTTCCTGCATAACAGTGAACTGAACGTGATCGTACTGGGCGACAGTTTCGGCCGTGAAATGGAAAACGCCTTCCAGGAAGACTTGCGCGACTCGGAAGAGATCACCAGGGCGAAATGGGAAACGCGGCCCATCTCGGACCGCATGAAGGAGTGGGCGGCGCGCTTCATGAATTACTGGCTGTAACGGCCGCCCGCCGCGCGCTCAATACCCGATATTCGCCATGGCTTTATATCGCGGAGACAAGGCGCTATTCAAGGCCAGCACCTTGTCCAGTATCTCTGCCGGAGGTGTCCCTTTCGCACGTTCCTGCTGCAGCAGCTCCACGCGCGCCTTCGATGCCGACGCGGCGACGCCAGCGAAATAGGCTTCGGACTCCGGTGTCTGCAGTTCGCCAGAAACGGAATAGCGCACTGTAGGCCAGTTCGAAATATCGATCAGGGGAAATGCACCGTTATCCGGTGCCGTATTGATAGCGAGCAGTTTTTCCGCTTCTGCCGGGTCGGCCTTGGCGCTATCGACCAGCCGCTTGCGGTAGATGGCGCCAGTGGCGTCATCGGCCACAGCGCCTTGCCTGTTGGCATTCCCGGCTGAAGTTGCCGCCGACTCCGTTACCGAAGCAAATACTGCGGCAAAGGACTTGTTTTCAGGGCGGGAAAGCGTATCTGCCACGCGCGGGGAGACGGATGATGCAGTGGTCATTTTTGAGTCGATTAGCATATATTTCTCCAAAACAATATATTATCGCGATTATAACGACTCCGCCTGCTGATCATTTGCCGATCAAACCTGTAAATACAGCGCTATTCGTCTGTCAATATCCCCTTTACTCCCACTACAACGGCCGCAAGCTGGCCCACACGCCGCCCTGGCGTGCAAACGCTTCCGTGCTGACCTTTTCAAAGTCGGCACTGTCTTCATTCCAGCTGTAGCGCTCGACTCTGATACCGCTGTCTTCGATACGGATGACATTGAACGAGTTCGACTCGCCCCTGCCCCGCGTTGACGTGGCCGTGCCCGCCTGCACCATCAGGGCAGCGTAGCCGTCGATCTTGTAGCGCGCCGAGGTGTCGCCTGCATGGCTGGCGTGCAAATGGCCGGCCAGCAACAGGTCCACGCCACATTCGGAAAACATTTGCAGCGCCAGCGGCGCGCGGTCGACCAGGTCATCCTTGTCGAAGTGCTCGGGCAAGTCAAAGGGATGGTGCGTGACGATGATGCGCGTCAAACCGGGCGGCAAACGGCCCAGGCGTTCACGCAGGACATCGATCTGCTCGTGGCTGATGCGGCCATCCTTGAACGTCAGGGAGCGGGCCGTGTTGATGCCCAGCACGGCGATTTCCTCGTCCACGTATTCGGGATACAAATCGTCCGTCACATGGCGCCGGTATTTCACCAGCGGCGTCAGGAAGCGGGAAAAGACGTTATACAGGGGCACGTCATGGTTGCCTGGCACCACGACCTGCGGCCCCGGCAAGCTGTCGAGAAAAGCCCGCGCCTGCTGGAATTGAGCGCTGCGGGCGCGCTGCGTGAGGTCGCCGGAAACGACGACGACGTCCGGTTCAAGGCGCTCGACCAGCGCGCGCAGGGGCGCCAGCAGCGCAGGATCGACCCTGCCAAAATGCAAATCGGATAAATGCACGAGGGTACGCATAGCCTACTCCTGGGCTGGCGCCGGTGCGGGCACGATCACCTCCAGCGCGGCGGGACGGATGCGGTAGCGCAGCGGCGTATTCATGATGGTCACTTCGCCATCGGTGGCCACGCGCAGGCGGCGGTGTTTCGTGGCGATTTCCAGGTCATTGGCCGTCAGCATATCGAAATCCTTGGCTTGCGACAGTTTGCCGAACAGCGCGTGCAAGGCCAGTTTCAGCAAGCCCAGGCGGCCCGGGCGCTGCGCCACGTACAAGCTCAGCTGGCCGCCATCGAGCCGCTCGCGCTCGCCGATATTCAAGCCTTCCATCAGGTATTCATTATTGCCGATGAAGACGAAAGGCGTGCGACGCGCATGCACGGCGTCCTTGAGTTTCAATTGCACGCTGAGAAAGGGATAGCGGCGCAAGGCCGCCACCAGCGCCCAGCTGAAGGCCAGCCACTTGCCCCGTCCCAGCCGGCGCTGTTGCTTTTCGCGGTCGCGCACGATATCGGGATATAAACCCAGGCTGGAATTGTTCAGGAAAATGCGGCCATTCACTTCGCCCACGTCGACCTGGTGCCGCACGCCGTGCGCCACATTGGCGATGGCCGCATCGAGCGCCAAAGGAATATTCAAATCCTTGGCGAAATGGTTCAAGGTGCCCAACGGCAAGACGCCAAACGGCGTGCCGCTACCGACAACGACGGAGGCGACGGCATTGATGGTGCCGTCGCCACCACCGGCCACGACGATGGGCGCGCCATCGCGCAAGGCCTGCTCGGCGGTGGCGATCATCTCGGCGCCGCTTTGCGCCAGGGTGATGGCGGCGTCGAGGCCCACGGCCAGAAACTGTGCTTCCAGCTGCTGCGCCCAGTCGGGCGCATAGCCGCAGCCTGCGCCCCCGTTGATGATGACTGCAATCTTACTCAGGATCATTCCCCTTATGTGGTTTGCCGGATATGCCGGCGGCGGCGCAGGGTCGACACGCCGGCGATGCAGATGGCCAGCCAGCCATAGCTTTCCGCCATGGCCGCCAGCACATCGCTCAGGTAATGCGCGCCCAGGTAAATGCGGCTGAAACCCACGAGTGACGCCATCAGGAAGGCGCCCAGCGCGATGGCGATGCGCTTGCCCCAGGCACCGGGCGCCGTCTGGCAAATCAGGTAGGCGGCCAGCAAGCCGTACAGGGCCGTCGAGGTGGCCGTATGACCACTCGGAAAGCTGTACGTGCTGAGGGCCGTCTGCAATAGCGGTTCATCAAAACTGGGCCGCGCACGGACAAAAATGTACTTTAGCAGCAGGTTCAAAAACATGACGCCCGGCATGGTAATGACCAGGGTAAACAGCCAGTAGGTGGCGCCCTTGCGGTGCAGATACCAGCCCAGCAGGGTCGCCAGGGTGATGGCGCCGATCACGCCGTGCAGGTGCGTGACGACCAGCAGGCAGCTGGTGATCCACGGCACGGCATGCTGGTTGAACCACTGCGCCACCTGCAGGTCGATCACCGTGATCTGGGCCATGCCCATCACGGCTTCGGCAATCTCGTGGAACACCACGATGGCCACCAGCATCAGCGCCACGCCCACCGTCATGTGCAGGCCCAGCTCGCCCTCGGGTGACAGGCGCGCCTCGACGAAACGGCGCAGTTTTGTGGCCCAGCCCGTGGTCATTCCCATGTCATTTTTTTCTTGCAAACTCATCCCTCTTTCATGTTCCTGGTGATGATCAAAAAAACCACACCCATAAAAAAATACTGTTTATTCATACAGTAGCTGTGTTTTCATACAGTAGTTATGCTATTCTGATGACTCGTTCAACACATCTCCCTCAAAGGAATTGTCATGGCAACATTGAATAGCGGTTTTGGCTCACGGTTCGGCCTGGAATACGCCCCAAGCTCTTTCCTCGTCCGCATGGGCAAGCGCGAAATCCTCGTCTGCCGCGACTTCCGCAAGCGCTACTACACCGTCAATCCCCTGATCGAGTGCGGTACGGGCATCGAGCCGGGCTATGTTGAAGTGCTGCTGATGCGCCGTTGGCTTTTAATCTTATCTAAAGCGCATTAAGTCCACCTTAACCGCGTAGCGGTCCAGGTGTTCCGCCCGGCCACGCCGGGAACGCCCAGTACCGGCCAGCGGCAACGCTGGCCGACCCCTCATTACTGTGTGCGTTCCGGTGCGGCCGGGCTGGCAGGTGTTTGCACTGGCAGCACCTTGTCAGACACATTCGCTTCGTACCACAGCGTGACGAACAGCACCATCACGACGGGGCCGATGAACAGACCCACGAGGCCCAGGGTTTCCACGCCGCCCAGAATGCCGAACAACACGGCCAGGAAGGGCAAGCGGGTGGCGTTGCCGATCATGCCGGGACGCACGAAGTGATCGGCCACGAACAGCACCACGGTGCCCCACACGGCCACGCCGATGGCGGCGCCCACATTGCCCTGGAAGACCAGCAAGGCGGCGGCGCACAGGTAAGCGAGTGGTGCGCCAAACGGGATGATGGCCAGGATGCCGGTGGCGAACGCCCACAGGGCCGGCGACGGCAAGCCGGCGATGGCGTAGGCGATACCGATCAGCACGCCTTCGGCCAGACCCACCAGTACCAGGCCGTTGACTGTCGCGCGGATGGCGGTCGGGATCTTTTGCGCATAGCGGCCCCACCGTTCGGGGCGCAGGAAATGGCTGCCG
The DNA here is from genome assembly GCF_030397665.1 of Janthinobacterium sp. SUN073. Taxonomy (GTDB): domain Bacteria; phylum Pseudomonadota; class Gammaproteobacteria; order Burkholderiales; family Burkholderiaceae_D; genus Janthinobacterium. The sequence continues at coordinate 210,767 of NZ_JAPUBT010000008.1, forward strand.
ACGACCGTGATCTGGCGCGTCAGCGCTTCACCATCCTTGTAAAAGAAAAACAGGCACAAAAAGGCCAGGCCGAAGTCGACCAGGCGGTGAAACACGTCCGCGCCAAGGATTTTCAGGATGTCGCGCGCGGAATGAAAGCCGCCTACGGCGCTGCCCGCAAAGAAGTGACCCAGACCATGGGGCTGGCTCAGGGTGGCTAGCCACCAGTCGCCGATGGCGCTGCCGGCCAGCGGAATATGCGCCACCCAGTCCGGCACGGGCAAGCCCTCGGTATTCGCATGGACGACGAAATTGGCCAGCACGGGCACTTCGCGCGCCGCCTGCGCCACGCCGAACAGCACAGGGATGATGAAGATGCAGGCGAACGCCAGGGTCAGCACGGCTGCCGCGATGATGGTGCGCTGGCCCAGCGCCGCGCGCACGCGCAGGTACAAGGGCCAGGTGGCCACGCACAGGATGCCGGCCCACACGAGCGGCAAAAAGAAACGCTGCATGACGAAGGCCGTCACGGCGATCAGGGCCAGGGAAAAGCCTGCGCTGACGATGTCGCGCTGGGTATCGGTCATACCACTCCATTCGTGCCCGGCACACTGTAAAGGTGTACGGGCTTATAGCGCCTAACAAAACCGTAGCGAGCGGAAGGAAGTTGTGGCTGAGAAGCGCAACTGTACGAAGGTACAGTGAGCATCGCAGGCCGCAAATTACGACGCGCAGTAGGTTTTGATAGGTGCTAGGCTACGCGCCAGTTGCGCAGGCGTAGCGTAACACGGAGGTTCGCTGATTTACACGAGTCCCAGCTCCACCGGTTTGACGCCGGCAAACACATGATCGAGTTGCGCGGGCGTCAAGCCGAAGGTGCGGCGCAGCAAGCCGCCCAGCACAGCGCGGTATTCATTCAGCACGGGCATGTCGCGGTTCTGGAACAGGTTCGCCTGTGAAATCGCCACCTGCTCGCCCGCCACCTGCTTGCCCTTGATCCCGCCGCCCAGCACCCAGAACACGCTGCCGTGGCCGTGGTCCGTGCCGCGGTTGCCGTTTTCGCGGAAGGTGCGGCCAAATTCGCTGACCACCACCACGACGGTATTGCGCCATGCGCTGCCCATCTCCTGCGAAAACGCGGCCAGGCCACGCCCCAGTTCATCGAAGCGCCCCGCCAGATAGCCGTTGGCGCCGCCCTGCCCCACGTGGGTATCCCAGCCGCCCACGTCGACGAAGCCGATATTGTATTTGTCCTTCATCAAGCGGGCGATGCGCTGCGCTTCCAGTTCAAAACCCTTGGTACTGATGGCGTTGCGGTTGGCCGCCTGCATCTCCCCCGTCAATTCCTTCGTCACATCGTCGCGCACGGCAAAGCCCGCGCTGACGGGTTGCTGCAGGGGCGTGCCCTTGTACATGGCGGCGATGAGCTGGCTTTGACGCGCATCGATACCCGACTTGCCCACCGAGCGCAGCCCCATGTTCGGCACTTGCACGCCGCCCTGGAAGATGAGGGGCAGCTGGTCGGTGAAGGAAATCGCGTGATTGTTGCTATTGAGACTTTGCGCCAGCCGGTTCAAAAAACCCGAGCGAAAATCGCGCCGGCCGCCCAGTTCCTGCCCCAGCTCGATGCTGTCCTGCGTCTCGAAATGGCTGCGCGTCAAATCCGTCGTGCCAGCAAACGGGATGAAGGCCGCCTCGCCGCCGTTGAACATGGGGTAGATGGTCTCGCGCAAGGCCGGATGCAAGGCCCAGTCGGCGGTCAAAGCCAGCGCGCCGTTGTCCGCACCGGGTTTCGCGATGGCGATATTCGGCCGCGATGCATAGTAAAAATCGCTGCCGAGCGGCACCAGCAGGTTGTTGGCGTCATAGCCTCCGCGCAAGAAGACGAACAGCAGCCTGGCATTCGTGGCCGGTGCGGCCAGCAAGCTGCCTGCATGCGACAACAGGGGCGCGGCGGCCAGGGCTTTCAACAGGTCACGACGGTGCATGGCAATCCTCCGGTTTCAACTTAGCGGTGCATCATTTCGGGTGACGAAAGCAAGAAGGTGTTCCACTCCTGCGGTGAAGCGGCTTGCTCCAGGGCCTGGCGCGTGGCCGGGCTCAAGGTCGGCTGCAGCGACTGGTAGTACAGGGCGCTGGCCAGCTGGGGAAACGCGACCTTTTCCTGCGGCTGCGGGCCATCCGTCTTGAACAGGCCGGCGCTGCCCGAACCGATGGTGCGGGCGATATCGAAACGCGTCGTCATCTGGCCGGGGCTGGCCCAGGAGGCATCCGTCAGCGGATAGCCATCTGGCGTCTGGCGTCCGTACAGGGGCTGGCCCATGCGCGAAAGCCAGTTCAGCATGGGCCCCGCGTTCAGGATGGGCTTGTCGTCATAGCTGAGGCGCACGGCCGACACCACATAATGCATGGGGTCCTTGAATTTCTTGCCCAGCGACTGCCTGAATTCGGGACTGTTGAACATGGTCTGCAGCACATCGGCGATCATGCCGTCGCTGTGCTGGAAGGTGGTGGCCATGCGCGCCACCAGCGGCTCTGGCGGATTGTCGCCCACGAAATACTGGGCCAGCTTGGCACTGATAAAGTGCGCGGTGGCGGGACTGCGGCTGAGGCGGTCCAGCGCTTCGTCGAGTTCGGCCAGCCCCCTGCCCTTCACCGTTTGCCCGAGGAATTGCTTGTCGCCGTAATCGTGGCGGTTCGGGTTGAACTCGAACAAGCCCCGGCGCACGTATTGCGATTGCAGCGCCGGTTTGACTTTCGGCGTGTCGGGTCCCAGATTAACGCCCACGCCCGTCAGGATGCGCGCCAGTTCCTGCACGTCCGTCTGGCTGTAGCCGCCGTTGACGCCCAGCGTGTGCAGCTCCATCAGCTCGCGCGCATAGTTTTCATTGATGCGCTTGACGGCGTTGGCTTCATTGTCCAGATAGCGCAACATGGCCGGATGGTGGACGGTCGCACCCAGCAAGTCGCGAAATTTCCCCAGGGCATGCGGCGCGATGGCGTTCGCCTCGTAATCGCCCACCATGGCGCGCAAGTTGTGCTTGCCCTGGTGCACGCTGAAATGGTTGAGCCAGAACCAGCTCAGCTGTTGCTGCAGCTGGTTCGGCGAATACACGTCCAGCAACAGGGAACGCGTGGCCGCCTCGCGCGCCAGGCGGTTGAGTTCCTGCTGGTAATCCTTTTGCGCCTGCTGCTTCGCCATGTCGTCCATGACGGCGGCCGACTCCTTGCGCTTTTGCTCCATCGACATCACCAATTGATCCAGCGGCACCTGGCTGATCGTCATGGCGTCGATCTGCGCCTGCACGGCAGGCGGCAAGGTCGTTTTTCCTGGGTGCAACTGCGCCTGCAGGTAAGCGTTCCAGCCTTGCGCCTGCAACTGGCGCACGCTGCCCCCATTCACGCCCCAGCTGACCCGTTCCAGCATGGCGATGCCTTGCGCGGCATTGTCGGGCGCGGCGGCGGCATGCTGCGCGGCCGGCGGTGCCGTCGCGGCACAGCCGGCCAGCAACAGCAGGCACATCAAGGTCGTCGGCAACAGTCGGTTCGGGCTCATGGCTATCCTTCAAGCGGTTTCATGCAGAATGCCTGAGGGTACGCCCAGGTTGACCCGCGCATGATTGCCATTTGCAACGAGTTGTAATCAATGCTGCCATTTTCATCATTCCGCACACTTGTCGCGCAGGAAATCGCGCAGCTGCAGCACCAGCGGCGTCACCTGGGCCCGGTGCATGCACACCAGCTGCAAGGGCGTGGCCTCGCCCGCCACCTCGGGCAGCAGCACCTCCAGGCGGCCGGCCGCCACGTCGCCGGCAACGTCTAGCCGCGATTTATAGGCGATGCCCAGTCCCGCCACGGCCCAGCGGCGCACGAGGTCGGCATCGTCTGCACTGCGGTTGCCACTCACTTGCACGGTGACTTGCTCGCGCTGGGGCAGGCGGTAAAAGGTCCAGCGGTCATGCATGCCATCTTCCAGCGCGAAGCGCAGGCAATTGCGCTGCGACAAGTCTTCCAGCGCCAGCAGGGGGCCGTATTCACGCAGATAAGCGGGCGAAGCCACCAGCACCCGGTCGTTGGCGGGGGCGATGGGCATGGCGACCATGGACGAATCGTCCTGCTGGCCGTAACGCAGGGCAATATCGACTTGCTGGCGCACCATGTCGGCCACCCGGTCGCTGACGCTGAGCTGGTACTGCAGCTTCGGGTGGCGCGACTGGAATTCGTCCAGCCAGCCCAGCATCAGGTTGCGACCCAGGTCGGACGGCATGGCAATTTTCAAGGTTCCGCCGAAACTGCCCTTACCGGCCAACAGCGCGTCGTGGCCCGCGCGCAGCAGGCGCAAGGCTTCGCGCGCGTGTTCCAGGTATTGCGTGCCTTCCGGCGTCAGGCTCAGTGAACGCGTTGTGCGGGTCAGCAGGCGCAAGCCCAGCTCCCCTTCCAGGCGCTTGACGGCGGCGCTGGCCAGCGCGGGCGAAATGCCGATCTCGCGCGCGGCCGCCGACAGGCTGCCCCGGTCGGCCGTGCGGACAAACACCTGCAAGTCATCGAGTCGCAGCAATTTTCAGCATTCCTTTGAAAGTGTTTCGGTACGCGCCCTCTTTTTCCCGGACGCGAAAGCAACCATCATACGTCATCGCCTTCCCACTCTAGCCCAAGGATTAGCATGAAAGCCATCGCCTACCACCACAGCCTGCCCATCACGGATGCAGCCGCCCTGCTCGACATCGAGCTGCCAATGCCCGTCGCCACGGGGCGCGACCTGCTCGTCGCCGTCAAGGCCATCTCCGTCAACCCCGTCGACGCCAAGGTGCGCAAGAACCGCGCGCCGAAAGAGGGCCAGCCGGAAGTGCTGGGCTGGGATGCGGCTGGCGTCGTCACGGCCGTCGGCCCCGACGTGACGCTGTTCCAGGTGGGCGACAAGGTCTGGTACGCGGGCGCCATCAACCGCCCCGGCAGCAACAGCGAATTCCAGCTGGTCGACGAGCGCATCGTCGGCCACATGCCCGCCAGCCTGGACTTTGCCCCCGCCGCCGCCCTGCCCTTGACGGCGATTACCGCCTGGGAATTGCTGTTCGACCGCCTGCAGCTCAGCCGCGACAAGAGTCTGACAGGCAAGTCCCTGCTGGTGATCGGCGCGGCCGGCGGCGTCGGCTCCGTGCTGGTGCAGTTGGCGCGTCAATTGACGGGCGTCACCATCATCGGCACGGCCTCGCGCGCGGAAACGGCTGACTGGGTCAGGGAACTGGGTGCCCACCACGTGATCGACCACAGCTTGCCGCTGGCGGGGGAAATCACGCGCCTGGGCTTGCCGCCCGTCGATTACGTGATCAGCCTGAACCAGACCGACAAGCATTTCGAGCAAATCGTGGAACTGATCGCGCCGCAAGGCAAGTTCGCCCTGATCGACGACCCCGAGCACATCGACGTGCGCAAGTTCAAGGGCAAGAGCGTGTCCTTGCACTGGGAACTGATGTTTACCCGTTCGCTGTTCCAGACGGCCGACATGGTCAAACAGCATGAACTGCTGGAAGAACTGGCGCAGCTGGTGGATGCGGGCACCATCAAGACCACCCTGGCCGAGCGCTTCGGCACGATCAATGCGGCGAATTTGAAACGCGCGCATGCCTTATTGGAAAGCAATACCGCCAAGGGCAAGATCGTGCTGGAAAATTTTAATTAATCAGGTAATCAGGATGGCCCGGAAATCATTGACGTTGGTCAATGTCGGGCCAGTGATCACGCTATCTCCCAGCGCCTGGAAGAAGCCGTGGCCATCGTTGTTGTCGAGGCTCTCGCGCGGCTTGATGCCCAGCGCCCAGGCGCGCTGCAGGGTGTCCGGCGCCAGAAGCGCGCCGGCGATGTCTTCCTGGCCGTCGACGCCATCCGTGTCGCCGGCCAGCGCGTGGATGCCTTCCTGCCCGTCCAGCGCGATGCCCAGCGCCAGCAAAAATTCCACATTGCGGCCGCCGCGGCCATTGCCGCGCACGGTGACCGTCGTTTCGCCGCCCGACAGCAGCACGCACGGGGCGGGAAACGGCTGGCCCCGCATGGCCGTTTGCAGCGCGATGCCGGCCATGACTTTCCCCACGTCGCGCGCCTCCCCTTCCAGGCTGTCGCCTAATATACACGGTGTGATACCGGCCGCGCGCGCCACGGCTGCCGCCGCTTCCAGCGCCATCTGCGGCGTGGCGACCAGGGTCGTGCGCGTGCGCGCCAGACGCGGATCGTCGGGTTTCACGGATTCGCCGCGCCCGCTTTCCAGCACCGCGCGCAAGCTGTTCGGCAAGTCGATGCCGTAGCGGCGCACGATGGCCAGCGCGTCCTCGCAGGTGGTGGCGTCGCCTACCGTGGGACCGGAAGCGATATCGCCCAGCTTGTCGCCGGGCACGTCGGAAATGGCCAAAGTGATGACTTGCGCCGGATGGCAAGCGGCCGCCAGACGCCCGCCCTTGATGGCCGACAAATGGCGGCGCACGCAATTCATTTCGCCGATGGTAGCGCCCGAGGCCAGCAGCGCGCGGTTCAAGGCTTGCTTGTCTTCCAGGCTGATGCCGTCCAGCGGCAAGGCCAGCAGCGACGAGCCGCCGCCCGAAATCAAACACAGCACCGTGTCGTCCGCCTGCAAATTCCCCACCAGGTCGAGCATGCGCTGCGCGGCCTGCATGCCGGCCGCATCCGGCACGGGGTGCGACGCTTCCACGATCTCGATGCGCACACACGGCACGGCGTAACCGTAGCGCGTCACCACCAGTCCGGACAGGGGACCAGGCCAATGCTGTTCCACGGCTTGCGCCATGGCGGCCGACGCCTTGCCGGCGCCGATGACGATCAGCCGTCCCTCGGGCGCGGGCGGCAGATGGGGCGGGATGCAGTGCGATGGCTGGGCCGCTTCGATGGCGGCCTGGAACATGGCTTGCAGCAAGGCGCGCGGCGCTGGGGTGGTCGTCATGGTGTTCTCCTCGGGTATCCGAACCCGATCATAGCAGGGACGTGGCCGCCCGGAGGCTACAATGGCGGCAAGATTACTCACAGGAATGCAATGAACGACGCCATCGAATGGACCAGTCTTGCCCGCACTTTCGGGCTATTTACCGTCACGGCCGTGGCCGAACTGCTGGGCTGCTACCTGCCCATGCTGTGGCTGAGCAACAAGGGCAGCGCCTGGCTGCTGTTGCCGGCCGCCATCAGCCTCTTGATCTTCGTGTGGCTGCTGACCTTGCATCCGGCCGCCAGCGGCCGGGTGTATGCCACGTATGGCGCCATCTATATCGCCACGGCGCTGGGGTGGCTGTGGCTGGTGGACGGCATCACGCCCGCCTGGACGGATGTGACGGGCGTGGGCCTGGCCCTGGCCGGCGCCGCCGTCATTGCCATGGGGCACAAAACGGCTTGACGTGCATCAGGCAGCATGCGCGCGGAAGTTTGTTTCCGCCGACCACACGGCGCTGGCGCGGGCCAGCAATACGGCTTCGCCATCGGCCAGCCAGTCGTCCGCATCGGCAATCTTCCACATGGCTTGCAGCAGTTTGCGGCGCAAGTCGGGATCATCGATTTCATCGAGCAGGCTGTCGATCACGCCATTGGCCAGTTGCACCGCGCCATGCACGGTCGAGGTCAGCATGTCGTCGCACAAGTCTTGCAGCAACTGCTGAAAAGCGGCCGGCGCCAGGTCGATATGTTCGAGGATCTTGCTGCGGTGCATCGCTTGCAGCTCGGCGCTGGCCAGGTTGCCATCGACTACCATCATCAGGGCCAGAATACGTCCCGCTGCCTGGGGACTGTTCGCTTCATAAGTACGCATGATTTTCTACTTTCTCAGTTAATTAAATAAAGAGCGCGCCACCGCCATGCGGGGCGCGCCGTACTGCATTTACTTTTTGTCGCTGCGGGTGATGAACACGCTCGCCACGCAACTCGATACGATCAGCACTGCCACCACCAGCAACGAAGCTTCCACCGGCACGTGGTACCACGGCATGATCAGCATCTTGGCGCCGATGAACACCAGCACCATCGCCAGGCCATACTTGAGCATGTGGAAGCGGTCAGCCACATCCACCAGCAGGAAGTACAGGGCACGCAATCCCATGATGGCGAACAGGTTCGACGTGAAGACGATGAACGGGTCCGTCGTGATGGCGAAAATCGCCGGGATCGAATCGACCGCGAAGACCAGGTCCGTCACCTCGATCAGGATCAGCACCAGGAACAGCGGCGTGACGTAACGCAAACCGCCCTTTGCCACGAAGAAACGCTCGCCATGGTCGCCGTCCGCTACCCGCAAGTGGCGGCGGGCAAAGCGCAGCACGGGATTGTTCGCCACATCCGGCTCTGCATCGGCCGCCACCAGCATGCGCATGCCGGTAATCAACAGGAACGCGCCAAACAGGTACAGCACCCAGCTGAACTCGCTTACCACCCATGCGCCGGCCATGATCATCACGGCACGCATGACGATCGCGCCCAGCACGCCATAAATCAACACCCGGCGCTGGTACTGGATCGGCACCTGGAAGGCGCTGAAGATCAGCAGGAAGACGAACACGTTATCGACCGACAGCGCTTTCTCGATCAGGTAGCCGGAGAAAAACTCCAGCGCCTTCTGGTTGGCGATCTCGGGTCCGGCCGTGCCGTTCAGATACCACCACAGGCCACCGTTGAACAGCAGGGCCAGGCTGACCCACACCAGCGACCACGTCGCCGCTTCCTTGATGCTGACCTTGTGCGCCTTGTTGCCGCCGAAGACGAACAAGTCCAGCGCCAGCATCACCAGAACAAAGGCGATGAAGCCGGCCCACATGGGTGCCGTTGCAATACTCTCCAGGCCGTTCATCGGTGGCCTCCGCAACTGTCTGTTTGTATCCTGATGCCCATGGCACTCTCCTTGCATGAATTGAGCAGCCATCATAGTCTGAATATAAACATCGAACAAATCGAATATAATTTACGAATACATCGAAAAATTCGATGTATTCGCTTCAGGGAAAAGCATGTCGACACTCAACTTCAAGCACTTGCGCTATTTCTGGATGGTGGCCAAGACGGGCAGCATCGCGCGCGCGGCCGAACAGCTGCACCTGACGCCGCAATCGATCTCCGGCCAGCTGAGCGAGTTTGCCGACACCCTGGGCGTGGAATTGTTCCGCCGCAGCGGGCGCCAGCTGGAATTGACGGACACGGGCAGGCGCATCCTCAGCCATGCCGAAAGCATTTTCAACACGGGCGATGAACTGCTGGAAATCGTGCGCGACCAGTCGCGCACGGCGACGACGACGTTTCGCGTGGGCTGCGCCGATTCCGTGTCGAAACTGATCGCTTGCCGCCTGGTCGCACCCGCGCTGGGCCTGGCCGAGCCGCTGCGCATCATTTGCCGCGAAGGACGGCTGGCCAGCCTGCTGGCGGACCTGGCGGTGCACCGGCTGGACCTGATCATGGCGGACCGCCCCATGCCCGCCCATTTGAGCGTGCGCGGCTTTAACCATTTACTGGGCGAAAGCGGCATGACCCTGTTCGGCACGCCAGCGCTGGCCGCCACCCTGACGGGGGACTTTCCGCTATGCCTCGACGGCGCGCCGCTGCTGCTGCCAGGCGAAGACTTCGCCATCTACGGGCGCTTGCTGCAATGGCTGGGCGACAATCATCTGCACCCGCGCATCGTGGGCGAGTTCGACGACAGCGCCATGATGAAGGCCTTCGGCCAGTCCGGCGCCGGCCTGTTCTTTGCGCCCACCGTGATCGCGCCCCAGGTGTGTGAACAGTACGCCGTGGTGGCGCTGGGGCGGGTCGACAGCCTGGTCGAGCAAGTCTACGCGATCACCACGGAACGGCGCCTGAGCCACCCCGCCACCATCGCCATCAGCCAGAGCGCGCGGCACGAGCTGTTCGTGTAAGCCAGATTCAATCGCTGACGACGATTTTCCCCGGCTGCCCGCCCCGCTGCAGCAGCGCATGCGCGCGCAACACGGTGGCCGCATCCATGGGCGACAGGCGCTGCCGCACCGTGTGGCGCAGCACGCCGTCGTCCAGCAGCCGCGCCACGCGCTGCAAAATGCGGTGCTGCTCCAGCATATCGTCGGTAGCAAACAACGGCCGCGTAAACACCATTTCCCAGTGCAGCGAGACACTCTTGCCCTTCAGCGGCGCCGCGTCGAAAACATCGTGGTCGTCGATGACGGCCAGCTTGCCGTGCGGCGCGATCAGCTCCACCAGCGCCGCGACATGCTGGGCCGTGTGCGACAGGGCGGCGATGTGGCGCACAGGCGCCACGTTCAAGGCCGCCACCTGCGCCGCCAGCGGCAGCGTGTGGTCGATCACGTGATGGGCGCCCATGGCGCGGCACCACGCCATGCTGTCGCCGCGCGACGCCGTGGCGATCACGATAAAACCCGTCAACCGGCGCGCCAACTGGATCAGCATGGAACCGACGCCGCCCGCGCCGCCCAGCACCAGCAGGCTGCCCCGCGGCTGCACGTCGCCGGGCGCGATGGCAAAACGCTCGAACAGCAATTGCCACGCCGTCAGCGCCGCCAATGGCACGCTGGCCGCCTGCGCAAAGTCCAGCGACGCCGGCATGGCCCCCGCGATGCGCTCGTCGACCAGGTGATACTCGGCATTGGCGCCCGCGCGGTCGAAGGAGCCCGCGTAATACACGGCTTGCCCCGCCGCGAACAGGGTCACGTCGCTGCCCACCGCATGCACGGTGCCGGCCGCATCCCAGCCCAGGCTGACAACGTTGTCCGGCACTGTGACCAGCCCGGCGCGCACCTTGGTGTCGAGCGGGTTGACGCCCACGGCGCGCACCCGCACCAGCACGTCGCGCGGGCCGGGCACGGGCATCGCCCCCTCCACGTCGAACAGGCCATCCTCGTCGCCCACGCCGCTGCCCTTGTTGAAACCGATCGTCTTCATTGCCTCCCCTTGCAAATAAAAGCCCATGGTAAGCGGCCACGCAACAAAGAAAAATATGCTTCAATGCGTTTCACTACTGACCAAACTGTCATGAATCATGCAAAACCAGGAAACAGATAATCTCTCCGGCGTGGCCCTGTTCGTGCAACTGGCCCAGGCGGGCAGCTTTGTCGCCGCCGCGCGCCAGGCCGGCATTTCGCCGTCGGCCGTCAGCAAGAGCCTGGCCCGGCTCGAGCAGCGGCTGGGCGCGCGCCTGTTCCAGCGCAGCACGCGCCGGCTGAGCCTGACGGCCGAGGGCCAGCTGTTTTTGACCCGCAGCGAACGCATCCTGGCGGAAATGCAGGCGGCGCAGGAGGAACTGGCGGGAGCGCGCGCGCCGCGGGGACGCCTGCGCCTGGGCTTGCCGGAACTGGGCGGCGTATTCCTGCCCGCGCTGGCCGATTTTGCCGCGCAGCACCCCGCCATCGCGCTGGAGCTGGACTTTTCCGACGCGCTGGCCGAGGTCGTCGGCGACGGCTTCGACGCCGTCATCCGCATCGGCGCACCGCGCGATTCGCGCCTGGCCGCGCGCAAGCTGGGCCAGTTCCGCTCCTGCCTCGTGGCCTCCCCCGCCTACCTGGCGCGCCACGGCACGCCGCAGCATCCCCTTGAGCTGCAACAACATGCTTGCCTGCACTACCGCTTCCGCCACAGCGGCAAGGTGGAGCAGTGGCGCTTGCGCCAGGACGATGGCGAGGCTGCGCCGGACTTGCCTTTGTCCATGATCTGCAACAATGTGGAAGCGCGGCTGCACTTTGCCCGGCAAGGCCTGGGCATCGCCTGGCTGCCCGACTTTCATGTGCGCCCGGCACTCGATGACGGCAGCCTCATCGAGGTGCTGAGGGACTACGCGATCGCCGACCATCCAGCCCACAGTTGCTGGCTGCTGTGGCCGTCAGGACCGCACCTGGCGCCGAAAGTGCGGGCGCTCGTCGATTTCCTGGTCGAGGCGCAGCTGTTGTCGTCAATTGCCCACAAATAAGGCAGAGGAAAAACATTCGGACAAATATATCTTTATAATGGCAAGTCTTCCCGACGCCCTGCGCGCCCCTTCCTGGACTTGCCGCAATGAAGCACTTGCACGACATCCCCTCTGCCTTCAAGCATGAATTTGCCAACCCGCGCCTGTGGTGGTCGCGCGCCGTCGTCGTCGGCATGGCCGCCATCGCGGGCCTCGTCGTCGTCGGCTTTACGTGGCTGGCGGAGGAAGCACTGGACCTGTTTCTCTTTTTTAACGGCAAGGCCTGGTGGTTCGCCCTGCTGTGGACACCCGTTTGCGCCGCCCTGCTGGTCTGGCTGACGCGACGCTATGCGATGGGCGCGGCCGGCTCCGGCATCCCGCAAGTGATGGCCACGCTGGACCCGGCCGTGCCGCCGGAGCAGCGCTCGCTGTTTGTGTCCCTGAAACTCAGCGCAGCAAAAATCGTCCTGACGGCGGGCGGCTTGCTGGGTGGCTTGTCGCTGGGGCGCGAAGGGCCGTCCGTGCAGATCGCCGCCGGCGTGATGCTGGCCGCGCGCCGCTGGCTGCCGCGCCACTCGCAGGTCAGCGCCCATTCGCTGCTGGTGGCCGGTGGCGCGGCCGGCATCGCGGCCGCCTTCAATACGCCGCTGGCTGGCGTCATGTTTGCCATCGAAGAATTGTCGCGTTCGCCCGAGCAGCGCAACAGCGGCCTGATCGTCGCTGGCATCGTGCTGGCCGGCATGATGGCCGTGTCCATCCACGGCAACGCCACCCACTTCGGCATCATCCACCCTGGCCCCATCGGCCTGGCGCTGGCCCTGCCAGGTTTACTGGTCACCTTGGTGGCCGGCGTGGCGGGCGGCCTGTTCGCCCGGCTACTGCTGGCCTCCGCCCGCGGCAACCCGCTGGGGAAATTATCCGCGTGGAGAAAGGGCAGGCCCGTGCTGTTCGCCGCCGTCTGCGGTTTGCTGGTGGCGGCCATCGGCATCGCCAGCCATGGCGCCACGTTCGGCAGCGGTACCGTGGCCACGCGCGCCATGCTGGAAGGTTCCAGCGATGCCTCGCCCGCCTTTGTTGCTTTCAAGTATGTGGCGACATGGCTGACCGTGTGGTCGGGCGTGCCGGCCGGCATCTTCGCACCGTCGCTGGCCATCGGCGCCGGCATCGGCCACGATATCGCCGTGCTGCTGCACTACCCGCACGCGCCCGCGCTGATCGCGCTGGGCATGGTGGGTTTCCTGGCCGCCGCCACGCAGGCGCCGCTGACGGCGTTTATCATTGTCATGGAAATGGTCGACGGCCACGGCATGGTGCTGAGCCTGATGGCCTGCGCCGTGGTGGCCAGCACCGTCTCGCGCGTCCTCAGCGAACCGCTGTACGGGGCGCTGGCGCAGCTGCAGCTGCAACGGTTACCGCTGCAGTTGCAGGCTGGCCGGGATACTACATCGTAAACGGAAACGGCTGCATGCCCGCCTGGCGGTCGTCTGGGGCGACCACGGCCAGCAAGGCGTTCAAGCCCTGGTTCAGGTGCGCCAGGCTGTCGGGGTCCAGCTGGGCCAGCGCGCTGGGCAGCAAGCCGCGCGCCGGCTGCGGCGCGCTGGCGATCACGGCCTGGCCCTCCGCCGTCAGGGTGAGCGTGACCACGCGCTGGTCGGGCTGGTCGCGCGCCTTGCGCACATAGGCTTTTTTCACCAACGCGTCGACCAGGTTGCTGGCCGTCGTCTGGTGGATGGACATCTTGCTGGCCAGCTCGCCCATGCGCAGGCCTGGGCGCTCCAGCAATTCCTGCATCACCCACAATTGCGCGCCAGACACGCCGCATTGCTTCTCGATCTGCGCCGAGTGCCGCTGCGCCGCGCGCATAACGACGCGCATGTTTTGCAAGGCCATGCCCTGTGCCCGGGCCACCGCCGAAACTTCCGCTTCCACCACCATTGCCTCCAGTTATCCTGCCGGCTTCACGCCTGCTGGCGGGCCGGAATCCGTACATGATACCTGCAAAGGCGGTCGCGCCCCTAGTGCCTATAGCCCGGCAGGCACTGGCGCTCCGGCCTGCCAAGCCTTCTCCCACACCTGCTTGCCCCGCTTGTCCCAGCGGCGCTCGATGCCCTGCTTCTTGCCATGTTCATACGGCACAAGCTGCAGCAGACTGCCGTCGCTGGCCCAGACTTGCAGCAAGCCATGGCGCCGGCCATCGCGCATGGGGATGACCTTGGCGCGCACGCCATTGTCATACCATTCCGTGACATCGCCCTGCTCGCGCCCTTGCGCGTCCTGCTGCCAGGCGATCGACGGCTTGCCGTTGCTGTCCCACTTCTGCATGCTGAGCAGCTTGCCCTTGCGGTACAGGGCCTTTTGCGCCAGCTGGCCATTGTCATGGCTTTCAAACGACCAGCCATCGGCTTCGCCATCCACCCAGACCTTGCGCGCGAGCACCTTGCCATCCTCGGCCAGGGTGAGGAACTCGCCATCCTGCTTGTCATGGATAAAGTGACTGCGCTGGAACAGCTTGCCATCGGCGTAAAACACTTCCTGCAGCCCATGCATCTTGCCGCCTTTCAGGAAGGCGTGGCTGCTCATCTTGCCATTCGGCCCGTATGACACGTACTCGCCATCGGCCATCTGCTTGCCGTGGTAGCGGATGCGGTTCATCAACTGGCCATTCTCATGGTACGTCTCGACAATCCGGTCACGCCCATTTGGCAGCAGGGTCACCTTTTGCTTGAGCTGGCCGTTGTCATAGAACGACGTATCGCCCTGCGCCGCCAGCGGCAAGGCAATCAACGCCGCCAGCAGCGCCAGGCGCATGGTCCGCATAGTCTGTCGATATGGCATGCGATCCCCTACTTCGCCGCTACGGGCTGGCCATCCTGCCACGCCTGCTCCAGCACCAGCTTGCCGGCCTGGTCCCACTGACGCTCGATGCCGTGCTTCTTGCCGTGTTCGTACGGCACGATCTGCCGCAGGCTGCCATCGCTGTACCAGGTCTGCAGCAAGCCGTGGCGCTGGCCTTCGACAAACGGGGTCACGCTGGCGCGCACGCCGTTGGCATGCCAGTCCGTCGTGTCGCCATGGTCGCGCCCCTGCGCGTCTTTCTGCCAGGCAAACACGGGCCGGCCATTCGGAGCCCACGTTTGCAAGCTGAGCACGGCACCTTTCTGGTACAGCGACTTGTTCGACACGACGCCATTGCCATGGCTTTCAAACGACCAGCCGTCGGGCTGGCCGTGCACCCATACGGTCCTGGCCAGCACGCTGCCGTCCTGGGCAACCGTGACAAACTCGCCCTCGCGCTTGCCATCGACGAACTGTCCCCGTTGGAACAGCTTGCCATCGGCATAAAACGATTCCTGCACGCCATGCATCTCGCCATTGCGTCGATACGAGCGGCTGCTGACGGCGCCATTCGCGCCATACGACACTTGCTCGCCATCGGCCATCTCGTCGCCGTGATACAGCGTCTTGTGCGCCAGCTGGCCATTCTCGTGATACGTTTCCGAGATGCTGTCGCGCCCGTTCGGCAACGCAGTCACCCGCTGCTGGACCTGGCCATTCTCGAAGTACACGCAGCCGCCGAGCAACTCCTCGCCCTGGGCATTGAAGTAGGTTTCGCGCAGCAGCTGGCCATTTTCGTAGTAATACTTGCGAAAACGCACGAACCTGACCTGGCTCAGGTCCAGATCGGTGGCATAGGTTTCAAAGGCCAGCGCGCCCGGCGTATCGGGAAATTCGAGCCGCACGTGCCAGGCACCCAGCGCCTCGTCGCGCACGGGCGGCGTGCGCAGCGCATACACGGCGCGGCGCGGGTTGCTCGGCATGAAATTTTCATCCAGGTACATGCTGTGATCTTCCTCCTGTAAGGTTGGCGTTGGCGTTGGCGCCAGTTCCTGTGCCGCCAGCGGCAAGGCCAGGGCCATGCCCAGCAGTGCGGCCAGTGCCGCGCGCGTCGTCTGTGGTGTGTGCATTGTGTTCCGTTGCAATGTTATTCTGCGGCTGCCATCATAATGGAAGGCAACGTTTTCCCCTGTCACGAAAGAAAGCCATGCACTTGCCCGCCGCCCCCGGCGACACCCAGATACTGGACCTCATCGATGCCTGGATCGCCGACCTGGCGCGCGGCGATTACGCGTGTGCCCATACGCGCACCGCGCACGACGCGTATTACGGCTGGACGCCGGCGCTGCTGCGCGCCGTGATCGAAGGGTATGGTTCGCCGGAGCCGTATGCGGACGGCAGCGTGTATCGCGTCACGCCGGCGGCGCTGGCCAGCGGCGCGCCGCATGAACGCTGTGTCGAGCGCCCGGACGGCCCGGATGGCGGCATAGTGATCGCCGAGGTGCGTCATTCCCTGCCCCTGAACGGCGCCTGGTCGGACCTCACCGCCACCTTTCGCGTGGAAGGCGCGGCGTCGGGCGCCACGCTGGTATTACAGGAAATTCATGTGTTCTAAGAGCCTACCCCAGTAGATGAATACATCCCCTGCTGGCGCCCCTCAGAAGCGGGGACTGCGTTGATCGTCGTCGCGTGGCTCGCCACGCGTCCTCCTCACGCCTTGTCCGCGCTCCTGATGAACTGCCAGCAGAAGACGCTCCCTACTGGCATAGGCTCTAAGCCGCGCCATTCTTGACGGGAGACAACTGGCTCGCATGCAGCCGTGCATACGCGCCTCCCTGCTGCAGCAAGGCGGCATGGCTGCCCGACTCCACCAGGCGCCCGCCCTGCATGACGACGATGCGGTCGGCGCTTTCGATGGTGGACAATCTGTGGGCGATGACGATGGTGGTGCGGTTGCGCATCAGCACTTCCAGCGCCGCCTGCACCTGTCGCTCCGACTCCGTATCGAGCGCGCTGGTCGCTTCGTCGAGCAGCAGAATCGGCGCGTCCTTGTACAGGGCGCGGGCGATGGCCAGGCGCTGGCGCTGTCCGCCCGACAGGCGCGAACCGTTCTGCCCCGCCTGCGTTGCGTAGCCTTGCGGCAGCTGCATGATGAAGTCGTGCGCGTAGGCGGCGCGCGCCGACGCTTCGATTCTGTTCTGGTCCGGGGCCGGGTCGCCATACGCGATATTCGCCGCCATGGTGTCGTTGAACAAAATCACATCCTGGCTGACGAGGGCGAACTGACGCCGCAGGGCCAGCAGCGCGTAGTCGCGCACGTCGACACCGTCGAGCAGGATCTGGCCGCCGCTGACGTCGTAGAAGCGCGGCAGCAAGCCCAGCAAGGTCGTCTTGCCGCCGCCCGAGCCGCCCACCAGGGCCACCGTTTCGCCGGCGCGGATGTCGAGCGTGATCTCGCTCAAGGCCGTGGGCGCATCGGGATCGTCGCTGTTGTAGCGGAAGTGGACGTTTTGCAAGGACAAATTGCCCTGCACGGCCGCCGGGGCCACCGTCCCCGGGTCCGGCTCCAGCGGCGTATCGATCAGGCCGAAGACGGACTCGGCCGCAGCCAGGCCCCGCTGCAGCGGCTCATTGATTTTGGTTAAATTCTTGATCGGCGACTGCATCGCCATCAGCGCGCCCATGAAGGCGACGAAGGCCCCCGGCGTGATGGCGCCGCTTTGCGCGCGCAGCATGGCAAAGTAAATCACGGAAGACAGGGTAATGCCGACGAGCATCATGATGAAGCCGGAATTCATGGCCGAGGTGGCGGCATGCTTGACGGCCAGCTGGCGGTTGCGCTTGACGACGTCGACGAAGCGCGCCTGTTCATAATCCTGCCCGCCGAAGATCTTCACCACGCGCTGGCCGGCGATGCTTTCGTCCAGCACGGACGTCAGCTCGCCCACGGCTTGCTGCGAACTCTTGCTCAGGTGGCGCATGCGGCGTCCCGCCAGGGTCACGACGATGGCCACGATGGGCATCGAGGCCATGCAGAACAGGGCCAGTTTCACATCGATGCTGAACAGCAAAATCAGATAGCCGACGGTGGCGACGGAATCGCGCACCATCACGTTGAGCACGTTCAAGCCCGCCTGCGACACCTGGCTGGCGTCGAAGGCCACGCGCGACTGCGTCAAGCTGGTGGTGGTGGTATCGAAGAAGCGGCTGGGCAGGCGCATGATGGTGGCGAACATTTTTTCGCGCAAATCGGCTTGCACCCGGCTCGATAGCCATACGGAACCGTAGTCGCCGGAAAAACTGGACACCATGCGCAGCACGGCCAGGCCCAGGATGGTGGCGGGAATCACCCACAAGTCCACCTGTCCCGCGTGCGCGGGCAGGAAGCGGTCGACCCAGCCCTGCAGCATGCCCATCACGCCGGACACTGGCGCGACCTGCTCGCTGGCCGTCGTGCGCATGGCATCGACGACGTTTTGCAACTGGCGGATTAACAACACATCGGTGGCGGACGCCACGCCGACAGCCAGCAAGGTGGCGGCAACGATGGCGCCATAGCGGCGAAACTGGCCGGCCAGGCGGAAGAACAGGAGGCGACTTTGCTGCATGTAGTTGGGAAAAGTGAGGGTAAAGCGTGATTCTAACCGCTGCCAGACTTACCTAAGCAGGTCGCAATAAATTATTGTGATTTCTGACTTCCATAACCGACGCTCTGCGGTGTTGCCCGCTGCTAGCAGTGCTCGCACTGCGTCGCAGCGGGCGCCTTGCAGAGCATCCGGTTCTGTTCGTCATAACTTCACAATAATTTCCCACGACCTACTTAGAGCCTATCCCAGTAGATGAATACATCCCCTGCTGGCGCCCCTCAGAAGCGGGGACTGCGTTGATCGTCGTTGCGTGGCTCGCCACGCGTCCTCCTCACGCCTTGTCCGCGCTCCTGATGCGCTGCCAGCAGAAGACGCTCCCTACTGGGATAGGCTCTTAGACGAAAGTCGCACCTTGCCGGCGCAGAACCGGCAAGGGCAATGCACGGGAAATCAGCTCTTCGCCACTTTCCACGCGGCCGTGCCGGCTTTGCAGACTTTCAGCTTGAGGGTCTGTTCCTGGCCCTTGGCGCTCAAGCCCACCTGCACCTTGCGGCAGGTTTGCGCGTCCGTTTTTTCCGTGTCGCTGGCCGTGATCTCGGCGGCGATGCGCACGGAATTGCGCAAGCCTTCATTGCTCCATTGCACGGTTTCGCCATCCTTCTTGTCATTGAGCACGTCGGCGACGGCTTTCACGAAGACGGGCTTGTCATTCTTGTTCAGGTAAGCCATCGGCGTATCGGCCAGGAAACCCAGGCCGACGGCGGAAGCGGAAGCGCTGAAGACGACGCTGCCGAAGATCAGGGCGGACAACAGTGTGGCGGGACGAATACGCATGGAAAACTCCTTGTAAAGTAAAGAATAGGGACAGGACCGGGAACCGCCAGGCGGCCCTTAGCCGGGATCGGCTGGCGAAATACCCACGGCCAGCAAGGCATCGATGCTGGGCACGAAATAGATCGCCGACGACAGCGGCGTGGAAAAATCCAGCAACCTGTCCGTTTTGCTGACGCCATCATAGCCTACGCCATACATTTGCCGCAGCATGCCCATGGTCACCGTGATATCGCGGCAGAAACCGACAAACATGACGCCCGCCTCGCCGGCATTGGCGTAATTGGCATTACGGCGCACGATATCGACTTCCTCGCCATCGCGCAGAAACTGGTTGCGGCCCACATGGGAATCGACGGGCAGCGGCGACAATTCATGGCTGCCGGCCTTGGTGCGGCCCCACACCTGTTCCGCCGCGTGCACGGGCAAGGCGCGCAGGCGCTCCACATCCATGCGCCATTTCTGCAGCAGCACGGTGGAGCCGCCCGCGCCCGCCTCGCCGTCCGGAATGATGGCCACGCCGTGGGCGCGGAACGGATTCGGATTGGCGACGCCGTCGGCAAAGCCGTCAAAGGTCACATTATTGTGATACGGAAAACACACCTGCTCGCTGGCCAGCTCGGCGCAGGAGCTCAGCAAGGTGAGCGTCGTACGCATGCTGTCGTACAGGGTGGCCGCGTTCGACTGCGTGATCCAGACCCAGAAATCGTGCTGGGTAGCCGGCGCCGTCTTGCCGTTGGCGCCCACCAGATCGTGCGCAAACGATTCCATGTTGTCCGGCACGCAGCCGGGACAGGCGGCGCGCCACAGCTCAGGCTTGAATCCCAGCACCACATTGGCCGTGCCGCCCGTCAACTGATGGTGGCGGTTCAGGGTGGGGTCCAGGATGCCCGTGACCTCGGATTCCCACAATTTACTGAGCAACTTGAACAACTGTCGCATATCGACGCCGGCCTTCACATTGAACTGCAAATGCACTTCGTCGCGCGCGACGACAGACAGCATGCTTTGTGGAATTGCCATGACAGAGTTTCCTCTTTTGATGTTGTAGGTGGATGGTAAACCAGGAAGTGCCGGATGGCAGTTTCATTTAAGCAACATGCGATTACTGTAACTATAGGTAGTCATGAATTGGACGATAATGCAATGACGTAGAGCAAGAATCAAGAATGGATACCATTGCATGAAATTGTATGAAAAGCTCGTCAGCGACATCGAGCAACTGGTGGACAAGGGCGTGCTCTTGCCCGGTGAACGCATCCCCTCGGTGCGCCAGACCAGCCAGCAGCACAAGCTGAGCATCACCACGGTGCTGCGCGCCTACGTCAAGCTGGAAAGCATGGGCGTGCTCGAAAGCCGGCCCCAGTCCGGCTACTTCGTGCGCCAGCGGACCAGCGATACGACCGCGCCGTCCCTGTGCATGCAGGCGTCGCACCCCAGCCCCGTGCCGGCCGAAGTGCACGTCAGCCGCCTGGTGCTGTCGACCCTGCGCTCGATCGGCTTGCACGACGCCATCCCGCTGGGCTCGCCCTACCCCGACCCTTCGCGGTTTCCCTGGGAACGCATCAACCAGTATGCGGGCACCGTGGCGCGCCGCAACCGCGCCTGGAGCGTGACGGACGACCTGCCGCCGGGCAACCCGCAGCTGATCCGCGAAATCGCCCGCCGCTACATGGAAAACGGCCTGGCCGTCGATCCCGATGAAATCATCGTCACCGTGGGCGCCACGGAAGCGATCAACCTGTGCCTGCAAGCGGTGGCCAAGCCGGGCGATACCATCGCCGTCGAGTCGCCCACCTTCTATGCCATGCTGATGGCCGTCGAGCGGCTGGGCATGAAGGTGGTGGAGATTTCCACCGATCCGTATGAAGGCATCAGCATCGAGGCGCTGGCCGACATCATGGCCCGCCAGCCGATCGCCGCCGTCATGGTGATGCCGAATTTCCAGAATCCGCTGGGCTTTCAAATGTCGGACCAGCGCAAGCGCGCCCTGGTCCAGCTGCTGGAGCAGCACGACGTGCCCGCCATCGAAAACGGCGTCTACAACGAACTGTATTACGGCGACGCCCACCCGTCCTCGCTCAAGTCCTACGACCGCAAGGGCCTGGTGTTGCACTGTTCCTCGTTTTCCAAGAGCCTCAGTTCCGCGCAGCGCGTGGGCTGGGCCCTGGCCGGGCGCTATCGGGGCAAGGTGGAGGAACTCAAATTCCTCAATACCCTGGCTACGTCCGCGTTTCCCCAGCTGGCCATCGCCGAATATCTGCAAAACGATGGCTACGAACAGCATCTGCGCCGCACCCGCAAGGCGTATGCCCAGCAGGCGCGCATCATGGCCGCCGCCGTGCAGCGCTTCTTTCCCGCTGGCACGAAAATCTCGCACCCGCAGGGCGGCTACGTGCTGTGGGTGGAGTTGCCCGGCGACATAGACTCCATGCAGCTGTACCGGCGCGCGCTGGAATGCAAGATCACGGTGGGGCCGGGGCGCATGTTTTCCGTCAGCCAGGCCTACAAACATTGCATCCGCCTCAATTACAGCTATCCGTGGAGCGTGGGCGTCGAGCAAGCCATTATTCTG
The DNA here is from genome assembly GCF_030397665.1 of Janthinobacterium sp. SUN073. Taxonomy (GTDB): domain Bacteria; phylum Pseudomonadota; class Gammaproteobacteria; order Burkholderiales; family Burkholderiaceae_D; genus Janthinobacterium. The sequence goes on from NZ_JAPUBT010000008.1 coordinate 232,482, forward strand.
CTCGGCAAACTCATCACCGAATTTCTGTAAACCATTCACCCGCCCACCAGCGACATGCGCACGGTGGGATACTGCTTGCGCTGGGCGCCGCCGGCCTGGGCCAGCGCGCCGCGCACTTCCGAGTAGCGGTCGCCACGGCGCTGCCAGTGCTGGCGCAACAGGGCTTCCAGTCCTTGCGCCGAGTCAAGCCGGGGCCGCAGGTCGAGGCCGTCGTGGGCGAACAGGCAGGTAAACAGCTTGCCATCCGACGAGACGCGCACGCGGCTGCAGTCGCCGCAGAACGGCTGCGACACGCTGGAAATGAAACCCACTTCGCCGCCGCCATCGAGGTAACTATAACGGCTGGCCGTTTCGTGCAAGATCGGCTTGCCTTCGCCCAGCGACACGAGGGGAAATTCCGCCGCGATCAGCGCCCGCGCTTCGTCCGACGTGACGACATGCGTGCGCGACCAGGCGCCGATGCCGCCCACGTCCATGAATTCGATCAGGCGCAGAATCACGCCCGTGTGGCGGAAATGGCGCGCCAGCGGCACGATCTGGCTGTCGTTGACGCCTTTCTGCACGACCATGTTGACCTTCACGGGATGCAAGCCCACGGCTTGCGCCACCTCGATACCGTGCAGCACTTTCTCGACAGGAAAATCGACGCCATTCATGCGCTGGAAAATGCCGTTATCAAGACTGTCGAGGCTGACGGTGACCCGCTCCAGGCCCGCATCCTTCAGCGAACGCGCCTTGGCCGCCAGCAAGCTGCCATTCGTCGTCAGCGCGATGCTGACGGCGCGCCCGTCCGGCGTGGTGAGCCGCGCCAGCATTTCGATCAGTTGTTCCAGGTTCTTGCGCAGCAGCGGTTCGCCGCCCGTGATGCGGATTTTATCCACGCCCAGGCGCACGAAGGCGCGCGCCATGGTGTCGATCTGCGCGAAGGACAGGCGCTCGCTCGATGGCAGAAACGGGTAATCGCTGGGGTACAGCTCGGCCGGCATGCAATAGGTGCAGCGGAAATTGCACTGGTCGATGACGGAAATGCGCAAGTCCGTCAGGGGGCGCCCCAGCATGTCCACGCAGGGCGCGATATGGTCTGGCTGCCGGAGCGCTGGCTGCGGATACAGGATGGTGTTCATTGTGCTTCCCCCTTGATGTGCATTCGTCAGGATGTAGCATAAGACGAATGGGGGCAGGCCAAGAGGTACAGTCCGGCGCCAGGCGATAGAGTACAGATTCGGCTTTACTCTGCTGGCGGCGGCGCGAACATGCTGGCGCACAGCTGCGCGCCCGCCGCGCTCAAGGATGCGCTGCCGCCGCCGCTCTCCGCCGTGACGACTGTCACCAGGCCCGCGCTGGACAAGGCATTGAGCTGGCGCAGCAAAGTGCTCATCTGTACCCCTGCCCGCTTGGCCAGCTTGGCCAGCGACCACGCTTTCTCCGGCGCCTCCTGCCGCGCCTCCCACAGCAGCGCCAGCAGCGCTATCAGCGCTGTGTCGATCCCTTCTTCCTTGTGCATGTTTTTTCTCCTTGTCCACATCATAAATCACGGCCGACGCGGACGCGACGCACATCGCCATCGTTCCATCTGTACTCTGTTTTTTTGTCCGGAACTGTGCGCCTACGCTCCCGCCTGCCGCCCCTACCATGTGATTGTCCCATCGCATATCACCAGGAGAGTCATCATGAGCAAGCCAAAGTCCGACGCGCGCATCGCGCCCTACACCCATGCCGCGGCCGGTTGGGGAGCCCTCAAGTACGTGGCCATCAATCTGTTCAAGGAAAAAGTCAGCGCGGGCAACTACCGTTCGCTGTTCGAGCAAAACCAGCCCGACGGCTTCGACTGTCCCGGCTGCGCCTGGCCCGACCGCGAACACGCGTCCACGTTTGAATTCTGCGAAAACGGCGTCAAGGCCGTGGCGGCCGAATCGACGAGCAAGCGCGTGCGCCCCGAGTTTTTCCAGGAACACACGGTCACCGAACTGATGGAGCAGTCGGACTATGATCTGGAACAACATGGCCGCCTGACGGATCCCATGGTGTACGACGCCGCCAGCGACAAATACCAGGCCATTGCCTGGGACGACGCGTTCGCTCTGGTGGCGCACCACCTGCACGCGCTGGACGACCCGAACCAGGCCGCCTTCTACACGTCTGGCCGCGCCAGCAACGAAGCGGCCTTTTTGTATCAACTGTTCGTGCGCGCCTACGGGACGAACAACTTCCCCGATTGCTCCAACCTGTGCCACGAAGCCACCAGCCGTGGCTTGCCGGAAACGGTCGGCATCGGCAAGGGCACGGTGTTGCTCGACGACTTCGAGCATGCGGACACCCTGCTGCTGTTCGGCCAGAACCCGGCCACCAACCACCCGCGCATGCTGGGCGAATTGCGCGAAGCGTCGCGCCGTGGCGCCACCATCGTCTCCATCAACCCCTTGCATGAACGGGGCCTGGAACGCTTCACCAGCCCGCAGCATCCGCTGGAAATGCTGACGGGCGCCAGCACCAACATTTGCTCGCTGTTCATCTGCCCCACCCTGGGCGGCGACTTTGCGCTGATCAAGGCCATGGCCAAGCGCGTCGTCGAGCTCGATGACGAGGCCATCGCCCACGGCCAGGAGCGCGTGCTCGACTGCGCCTTCATCGCCGAACACACGAGCGGCTTCGATGCCTTCGCGGCCGACCTGCGCGCCGAAAGCTGGGACTTGCTGATCGCCGAATCGGGCGTGGCGCGCGACAAGATCGAAGAGTTGACGCAGATCTACGTGAAAGGCGAGGCCGTCATCGCCACCTGGGGCATGGGCGTGACGCAGCACAAGAATTCGCTGGCCACCGTGCAAATCCTGTCGAACTTGATGATGATGCGCGGCAATATCGGCAAGCGCGGCGCGGGCCTGTGCCCCGTGCGCGGCCACTCGAACGTGCAGGGCGACCGCACCATGGGCATCGAGGAACAGCCGACCAAGGAATTCCTCGACCGCCTGGGCCTGGTGTTCAACTTCGAGCCGCCGCGCCACCACGGCTACGACGCCGTCGGCACCATCGCCGCCATGCTGGAGAAAAAAGTCAAAGTGTTTGTCGCGCTGGGTGGCAATTTCTCGATGGCCACGCCGGACACGCCGCGCACCTGGGACGCGCTGCGCTCGTGCGACCTGACGGTGCATATCGCCACCAAGCTCAACCGCAGCCATCTGGTGCACGGCAAGGATGCGCTGATCCTGCCCACTTTGGGACGCACGGAAATCGACGTGCAGCAAGGCGTGGCGCAAGGCGTGACGGTGGAAGATTCGATGAGCATGGTGCACATCTCGTTCGGCATGAACCAGCCCGCCTCGCCCAACCTGCGCTCGGAAATCGCCATCGTGGCCGGCATGGCGCAAGCAACAATCGGCAGCGAGAAGATCGACTGGCTGCGCTATGCCGGCAACTATGCGCTGCTGCGCGATTCCATCGAGCAAGTATTCGATGACTTTTTCGATTACAACTTGCGCATAGCCAAGCCGGGCGGTTTCCACCTTGAAATCGCCTCGCGCGAACGGGTGTGGAAGACGCCGAGCGGCAAGGCGCAATTCCTCGTCAACGCCGTGGAACTGGACACGCCGATCCACCGTGCGCGCCAGCAATATGGCGAGCGCCTGATGGTGCTGATGACGACGCGTTCGCACGACCAGTACAACACGACGATCTACGCCATGGACGACCGCTATCGTGGCGTGTTCGGCCAACGCCGCGTGGTTTTCATCAACAAGGACGACCTGGCCATGCTGGGCTTTGCGGCCGGCGACTGGGTCGACCTGATCGGCGTGTGGCATGACGGCATAGCCCGCCGCGCCGACCGCTTCCTGCTGGTCGAGTACGACATTCCGCGCGGCTGCATCGGCGCCTACTACCCGGAAACCAATCCGCTGGTGCCACTGGACAGCGTGGGCGAAGGTTCGCGCACGCCGACCTTCAAATCCATCCCCGTGCTGCTGTCGCCTTCGGCCGCCCTCAGCTGATCAGGAGAACGCCATGTTCGGTTTCGATACCCTGGACCTGTCGCGCGCGCAATTTGCGATGACGGCCATCTTCCACATTTTGTGGCCCATATTGACGATCAGCCTGTCGCTGTTCCTGTTCGTTGTCGAGGCGCTGTGGCTGCGCACCAGCGACCCCGTCTACTACCGCCACGCGCGCTTCTGGAGCAAGCTGCTGGTGCTGAACTTTGCCGTCGGCGTCGTCAGCGGGATTCCCCTGGAATTCCAGTTCGGCACCAACTGGGCGCCGTTCTCGCACCATTCCGGCCAGTTCATCGGCAACATCCTCGGCTTCGAGGGCGCCATGGCCTTCATGCTGGAAGCGGGCTTCATCGGCGTCATGATGTTCGGCTGGGGCCGCGTACCGAAGGGCGTGCACCTGTTTGCCACCGGAATGGTGGCGCTCGGGTCGAGCATTTCCTCGTTCTGGATCATGGTCGCCAATTCCTGGATGCAGACGCCGGCCGGCGTGCGCGTGCTCGACGGCAAGGTCATCGTCACCGATTACGTGGCCGCCATCTTCAATCCCGACATGGCCTGGGCCGTGGGCCACATGTGGGTGGCCGCCGTGGAAACGGGCCTGTTCGTCATCGCGGGGATTTCCGCCTGGTATATGTTCAAGCGCCGCGAACCGGCCTTCTTCGCCCGCTCGTTCAAGCTGGCGCTGATGCTGCTGCTCGTCATCGCTCCGTTGCAAGTGTGGCTCGGCGACTCCAGTGGCGTCGATGTCTTCAAGACCCAGCCCGCCAAAGGCGCGGCCATCGAAGGTCACTGGCACACGAATCCCGATGGCGAGGGTGCGGCCTGGTCCTTGCTGGCCTGGCCCAACCAGGCGGAGCAAAAGAACGACTGGTCGCTCGAAGTGCCCGGCATGCTCAGCGTGATCGCCACGCATAGCGCCACGGGCAAGATCACTGGCCTGGCCGACATCGCCCGCGCAGACCAGCCACCCATGCTGCCGCTGCTGTACTACGCGTTTCGCGCCATGGCCGGCATCGGCATGTGGTTCGTGCTGCTGGCGTTCTGGACCTTCGTGGCCTGGCGCAAGGTGGGTGGGCGCGTGCAAGAGTTCGTGCGCAATCGCAAGCTGCTGCTGGCCTGGGTGCTGACGATACCGCTGCCCTACATCGCCGTCGAGTGCGGCTGGATCGTGCGCGAAGTGGGACGCCAGCCATGGGTCGTGTACGGCTTGCTGCGCACGCGCGACGCCGTCTCCGACGTGGCGGCCCACGCCGTGGGCGGCAGCATGCTGATGTTCTGCGTGTTTTACATCGTGCTGTTCCTTACGTTTTTTGTGTTCGCCAGGAAATGGCTGCAACAAGGCCCGGACCTGGCGCTGCCGCTGCCGAACGCCGCCCATGCCGTGGGGTATTGAAATGCGCCCCCATCAATCAAGGAGTTTGTAATGGAAATGAATTCGCATGCCATGCTGGGCAATGCCTGGTTCGGCCTGATCGGCCTGATGCTGATCTTTTACGTCGTCACGGACGGCTTCGACCTGGGCGTGGGCATCCTCAGCCTGCTCACCCGCCGCGAGCAGGAACGCAACCTAATCTTTCAATCGATCGCCCACGTGTGGGACGCCAATGAAACCTGGCTGGTGGTGGTGGGCGGCGCCCTGTTCGGCGCCTTTCCCAGCGCCTACGCCACCTTGCTGGAACAGCTGTACATTCCCATCATGCTGCTGATCGCCAGCCTGATCATGCGCGGCGCCTCGATCGAATTCCGCCATGCGGCCGGCAACAAGCGCCTGTGGGACCTGGTCTTCGGCGTGGGCAGCCTGCTGGCCGCCGTGGCGCAAGGCGTGGTGCTGGGCAAGGTCATCACGGGCTTGCAGCCTGGCCCGCTGAGTGCGGTATTCACGGCCTGCACGGCGCTGGGCGTGGTGGCCGGCTATTGCCTGCTGGGCAGCACCTACCTGATCAAGAAGACGGGTGGCCAGCTGGAAGCGGCGGCGCGCCGCTACGCAACCACCAGCGTGCTGGCGACGGTCGCGGCCGCCATCGTGCTGTCGGCCGGCACCATGGTCTTCAGCGCCATCGGCCACGACCGCTGGGCGCAGCCTGGCGTGTTCGGCGTGTTGCTGGCCCTGGCCGCCATCGCCGCCAGCGCTTTCATTTACATCCTGTGGGCCGTGCACGTGAACGGCGTGCGCGGACCGTTCCGCGGCGCCATCGTGCTATTCCTGGCTTCGTTCGCGGGCCTGGCCATCAGCTTCTTCCCCGACCTGGTGCCAGGCAAGCTGAGCATCGCGGCGGCCGCATCGGACGAGCCGACGTTGATCTTCATGCTGATCGGCATGGGTTCCATGCTGCCGATCATGATCGGCTACAACCTGTTCCAATACTACGTCTTCGAGGGCAAAGTCGTGCCCCACAAGCATTGAGCGGCATCCAATATGATCATTCGGCCTACCACCAACTGGTTCCGCATGCTGTTCGTCTGGAATGGCTCGGTGCTGCAAGCCATCATTCCGCAATTGCTGCTGATGCTGGTCGTCAGTTCGCTGGCCCTGCTGACGGATGGCCGCATCTTCGGCGTCAAGATTCCGCTCGATACGGCGCCGTTTCCCATGGTCGGCATCAGCCTGGCGATCTTCCTCGGCTTTCGCAACAACGCCAGCTATGCGCGCTTTGTCGAGGCGCGGCATATCTGGGGGCAATTGCTGATCGCCGCGCGGGCCCTCGCTTCACAGGCGCTCACATATTTGCCGCAGGAAACGAGTGGCCTGGACCATGAATTGCTGCTGCGCCGCCTGATCGCCTTCGTCTACGCACTCAAGCACCAGCTGCGCCAGACGGACCCGCAGCAAGACCTGGCGCGCTACCTGCCGGCCGAGGACATGCAGCGCTTGCAGGGCGTCAACTTCAAGCCCGTCGCCGTACTGCATACGGTGCGGGCCATGCTGTACGAGGCCGTGCAGCGCCAGCCGGGCCAGACGCAGCTGCTGTGGATGCTCGACACGCAGCTCAACGACCTCGCCGCCACGGTGGCCGGTTGCGAACGCATCAAGAACACGCCGATTCCATACCCGTACGGCGTGCTGGTGCATCGCACGGTCTACATGTACTGCTTCTTGCTGCCGCTGGGCCTGGTGGACGCCATCGGCGTGGCCACGCCCCTCATTTCCGTGTTTGTCGCCTACACCCTGTTTGCGCTGGAAGCCATCGCGCAGCAGATCGCTGAACCGTTCGGCCTGGCACCGAACTGCCTGGCCCTGAACGCCATGACGCGCGAAACGGAACGCTCGCTGCTGGAATTGCATGGCGACCCGCTGCCGCCTTCGATCAGGCCCTGCCCGCGCTATCAGATCAATTAACCGGAGAACAGCATGGACTTTGATACCACGACCATCGAACGCGATGGATTTCTGGAAGTGCCCATGGTGCGCCACCAGGGGGGCGTGGCCACGGCAGGCCGTGACATGGTGGCCGAGGAATATCCCGTGGCCCTCGTCTACAACGGCATCGCGCACGCGGTGATGATGGCCACGCCGCGCGACCTGGAGGAATTCGCCGTCGGCTTTACCTTGACCGAAGGCATCGTCGGCAGCGTGCGCGACATCTATGACCTCGATGTGTGTTGCGGCGAGGATAGCGCGGAAGTGCGGCTGACCATCGCCCAGCCGGATTTGATCAAGCTCAAGGCCCGCCGCCGCGCGCTGACCGGACGCACCGGTTGCGGCGTGTGCGGCATCGAAAGCCTGGCCCTGCTGGACCTGGTGCCGGAGAAAATTACGCGTCCGCTGCCGCCGCTGGTGGCCAGCAGCGCCATCATCGGGCGCGCCGCGCGCGAACTGCTGCCTTACCAGGAGCTGATGCACAAGACGGGCGGCGTGCATGCGGCCGCCTGGTGCACGGCCGAAGGCGCCATCGTGAAAGTGTTCGAGGACGTGGGCCGGCATAACGGTCTCGACAAGCTGATCGGCTACCTGGCGCTGCACCGCATCGCCATGCATGACGGCTTCGTCTTCCTGTCCAGCCGCGCCAGCTATGAACTGGTGCGCAAGTCGGCGCGCATGCATATCGGGCTCGTCGCCACCATCTCCGCACCCACCTCGCTGGCCATCCGCATCGCGCGCCAGGCCGGCATGCAACTGGTCAGTTTTTGCCGCCGCGACGGTTTTGTCGATTACACGGCGGGCGAAGGGGAAAATAGCGGCCAGCATGCACCTTGAACAGCCGATGCTACATTCTTTGCCGTAAAGCAAGTGCACGCTTGACTTGCCCCCGCTGGCGGCTTTCAATGGGAATAGTTTCTAATCATTAACTTTACCTGCTGCCACGCTCCTGGCGCGGCAGCGATGAAAGGATGGCGCGATGGCCCTTGCACAAGAGCAGCATCTGGCGGACACCTGGCAGACGGGCGGCTTGAAGCCGCGCGCCTGCGACTGCGGCGGCACCGTCTTTACCATCCTGCACCAGCGGGTGATGGCGGACATGCGGCGCCGGCAATTTCTCGGCGGCACGGCCGCCATGCTGGCGCCCTTCATCGGCTTGTCCACCAGCAATGCCATCGCCCAGCAACCGCAAACGCCCCAGCGCCCCCTGCTGTTGACCAATCTGCGCCTGTTCGATGGCACGGGCAAAGCACCCCGTTCCGGTGTCAATGTGCTGGTGACGGGGGCAAGCATTACCGCCCTGCCGCCGGCCGGCGAGAAAGTCGAGGGCGCGCAAGTGATCGATTGCCAGGGCAAGCTGGTCATGCCGGGCCTGATCGACGCCCACTGGCACACCATGCTGGCCGCCATCAACCAGGTGACGGCCATGACGTCCGACGTCGGCTATTTATATCTGGTGGCGGCGCAGGAAGCGCGGCGCACCCTGCTGCGGGGCTTTACATCCGTGCGCGATCCTGGCGGCCCCGCCTTTGCATTACAACGCGCCATCGACGAAGGCATCGTCGACGGTCCGCGCATCTTTCCATCCGGCGCCATGATTTCGCAAACCTCGGGCCATGGCGACTTCCGTTTGCGCTCGGAGATCCCGCGCGCGGCCAACGCGCCGCTGGGCATGGCGGAAACGGCGGGCATGGCCATGATCGCCGATGGCGAGGCGGAAGTGCTGCGCCGCGTGCGCGAGCAACTGATGCTGGGCGCGACGCAGATCAAGATGATGGCCGGCGGCGGCGTCGCCTCACTGTACGACCCGCTCGACAGCACGCAGTATTCGGAACGCGAACTGCGCGCGGGCGTGGAAGCGGCCGCCGACTGGGGCACGTATGTGATGGCCCATGTGTACACGCCGAAAGGCATACAGCGGGCCATCCGCGCGGGCGTGCGCAGCATCGAGCACGGCCAGCTGGCCGACGACGAATCGGCGCGCATGATGCGCGACACGGGCACATGGTGGAGCTTGCAGCCTTTCCTGCAAGACGCGGATGCGAATGTCTACCCCGATGCGGCGCGCAAGGCCAGCCAGGCCATTGTTTCGGAAGGCACGGTGAAGGCGTATGCGCTGGCGCAAAAGTACGGCATCAGGACGGGCTGGGGCACGGATATCCTGTTCAACGCGAAAAACACGCCCACGCAGGGCCGGCAATTGGCCAAGCTCACGCGCTTTTACGACCCGTTGACCCTGCTGGCGCAGGCGACAGGGCAAAATGGACAGTTGCTGGCCTTGTCCGGCCAACGCTCGCCCTACCCGGGCGCCCTGGGCAAGCTGGCCGTGGGTGCGTTTGCCGACTTGCTGGTGGCCGAGGGCGACCCGACGAAAAACCTTGATTTCCTCGCGCATCCCGAGGAAAGCCTGTTCCTGATCATGAAAAACGGCCGCATCTACAAGGACAAATTGAGCGCGCCTTTGGCAGGCTGAGGCCAGCGGCGTTGGCAAGCGGGCACGCCTGCCGCATAATGCGGGCATGTTCAAACTGACTTTTCTCGGCACGTCTTCCGGCGTGCCCACGCGCCACCGCAACGTCACCTCGCTGGCCCTGCAAACCACGCACAACCGCGACTGGTGGATGATCGATTGCGGCGAAGCCACGCAGCACCGGCTGCAGCGCCTGCCCTTGTCCGTGCACGACCTGGTCGGCATCTGCATCACCCACGTGCATGGCGACCACAGCTATGGCCTGCCGGGCTTGCTGGCCAGCGCCTCCATGACGGGTCGCAAGAAACCCTTGCTGCTGATCGCCCCGGCCCCCATCAAGGCCTGGATCGACGCCACCCTGTTGCACACGGAACTATTTTTGACGTATCCGCTGATCCACATCGACGTGGACTGCGCGCAAGTCGTGCATGAAGCAGCGGGCTTGACCATCTCGCGCCACGCGCTGTCGCACCGCGCCCCGAGCGTGGGCTACCGTTTTGCGCTGGAAACAAGCAGGTGGAAGCTGGACAAGGCGGCCCTGCAAGCAGCCGGCGCGCCGCCCGGCCCCGCCTGGGGCTTATTGCAGGCTGGCCAGGATGCGATCCTGGACGATGGTACGATCCTGCGCGCCGCCGCTTTCCGCCAGGTGGAAACGCAGCGCGCCACGGTGGTGATCGGCGGCGACAACGACACGCCAGCGTTGCTGACGGACGCCTGTGCCGGTGCGCAACTGCTCGTGCACGAAGCCACCTACACGGAAGCCATGCTGCAAAAGGTCGGCCCCGGCCCCACGCACAGTTCCGTGCAGCGCGTGGCGCAGTTTGCTGAGTCGGTGCGCCTGCCCAATCTGATTTTGACGCACTTCAGCGCCCGCTATCACAATGCGGACGGCATGGCCGAACTGGAAGCGGAAGCGCGCCTGCATTACTCGGGTGAGTTATTTCTGGCGCGCGATTTCGATAGCTATGAACTCGATGCGGCCGGCGTGCTCAGCAAGCTGCCGGCAAAGAAATCTAGTGAGGATTGACGCCGTACTGCGCCGCATATTCGGCGGCCAGCGTGCGCGCCGCTTGCTGCTGTGACGACGTGAGGATTTCCAGCAACTGGTCGCGGTTCTTGATCGATTGCGCGCTGCCGGCCTCGGCCGGCATGGCAATCCATGCATACGCCTGCACGTAGTCGAGCTCCACGCCCTGCCCTTGCGCGTACAGCAAGCCATATTCATTCTGCGCCGACAGGGAACCGGCTTCGACCGCCTGCTTGTACCAGAACGCCGCTTCGACAAAGTCTTGCGGTACACCATCGCCCTTGCGGTAAGCCTGCGCCAGGTTGAATTGCGACTGGCCATCGCCCGCCTCGGCCGCCTGGCGCCCGAAAGCCAGCGACTGGGCCATGTCTTGCGCGACGCCATCGCCGCTCGCATACATCAGGGCCAGATTGGCCAGCGAGGGTGGAAAACCCGCCTGCGCGGCGGCCGTGAACAGTTCTACCGCCTTCGGCAAATTTTGCTCGACGCCATGACCCTGGTGACAGGCTGGCCAATAAATGCTGGCCGGCAGGATCGCCCGTGCGCGCGGCCGCATCGAATTGCTTGAACGCCTCGGCGTAATTACCGTCGTTATAAGCGAGGATGCCCGCTTCATTAAAAGATGCTGTCGATATGCTCATGAAGATTCCTTGTTCGGGGATTTTGGGCATTGTACACAGCAAGGCAAGACGCAGAATGCACGATAGGGTATGGTGTGGCGCATTGCCCAAATCCTGCGTTATGATCGTTCACCGCACGATTTAATTCCGGCATGAGGACAAATGCCAGCCCAAGAATATCTCCATGAAACTGATTGTTTTACTTTTATCCCTGCTTTCCACCTCGGCTGATGGCGCCACGCTGCACCTGGACAAAGCCGCGACAGGTAAAGTGCGGCAAGCGGCCGATATCCGCTATGTCAATCACGATGAAAAACAGACCTACCAGCTGAAAATCGGCAAGCAGTGGGTCGCTGGCAGTTGCAGCAGCAGCGGCACGGGCAATTTGCATGCGCTGCTGCTGGACATGGATTTTGACGGCCATGCCGACCTGTGGGTGACCGGTTACACGGATAGCCAGGGACGCATCCGCTGTTCCGATGTGTGGCTGTGGGATACGCAAGCAAAACAATACCGTTTCAACGAGCCATTGTCAGCGATTCCGAATCTGGAAATCAGCATAGCCGACCAGAGAATCGAAGGCGGCATCGCCAATTGCGGCTGCGCGGCGCAATGCTTTTATGAGGACAGCTATGCATGGAGGGCCAGCAAATTAATTACCATCGCCCGGCGCGCACAGGATTGCGAGCGCTATCGGGAATATCGCTTGAATGAAAAGAATGACTTGATACTCGTCAAGGATGAAATCATCGATAGCGGCAATCCCGGCCAGCAGGCCATCGAGAATACCAAAGCCTATGACTGGCAGCGCCATGCGCGCATCATGCGCAAATCCTGGGAATAAATCCTGGGGAGTCAATCCTTCACTACCATCCAACCATTAACACACACATGACGACACATCCAGCATCGATCACTTTCCATCCCGCCAAGGCGGAAGACACCCCGGCCTTCATCGCATTGCGCGGCAAGACGCGGCAAAACGCCATTTCCGCGGAGCGCCTGGCGGAAGTGGGCATCACGACCGAATCCTGGGCGGACATGATGCGCTCAGGCAGCCTGCCCGGCCAGGTCTGCCATCATGACGGCCAGCTGGTCGGTTACTGCTTTGGCGAGCGCGACACGGGCGAAATCATCGTCCTGGCCCTGCTACCGGAATTCGAAGGTCTGGGCATCGGCAAGACCTTGCTGGAACAGATCATGGAGCAGTTGCGCGCGCAAGGCCATCAACGGCTGTTCCTCGGCTGCTCCAGCGACCCCGCCTCGCGCTCCTACGGCTTTTACCGCTACCTGGGCTGGACCGCGACGGGAGAGACCGACAAGTATGGCGACGATGTGCTGGAGTTTATGTTCAACACAGATAGGTAAGTGACAAGCAAGTGCGGCGCTGGCCCGGCCGTCCTGCCGGACCCTGGCTGCGGCGCGGCAGTTGACAGTTGGCAGTCAGATCAGTCGAACATCACTTGCACGGTGATGAAAGCTTGGCCATTGCGGCTGGCCTTGCACAATCTGCCGATCTCCATTCCCATCGGACCTGGCCGAAGCAGGCCGGCAATCGTCTTGATTCTTTCCGGCGGCGAATTGGGCATCAGTCTTTGCACTTCCGCCAGGGTTGCTTCCGGGGTTTCTTTAGGGAATATGTTCTGGGCTTCGCAAACAAAGGCGATGGCCTGATTCTGGTAATTACCAGCCAATCCCACCGAAAGCTGGTCATCGATACCTTTGAGTACCGTGCTTCCATCGATTTTCAAGCTATACACATCATGCGAAAAATTACCGCCTGCAACGCATACCTGCGACTTGCTGGCCTCATCCGCGACGCATACTTCCTTGCCGGGCTTGGCCGAGATCAGATATTGCTTTTCTTCTGCCGCATACGTTGCCGATACGCCAGCGATATACAATAAGGTTGATGCCAATACAGATTTTTTGAATTGAGACAACATGGACACTCCTTAAAAGAATGTCCATATTATAATTTCAAAAATTTCTTAACGGAAATATTTATCAATCAATGCAATACATAATGCCCGGCAAGCGTCTGATGAATCAGCCGGTTATTCAACACCGCGATTGGCATCCCACACGCGCATCACCTGCGTGATGGCAGGGTCAAACACGGCGTAGCCCACGCCATCGCGGGCCTGGATAGCCACGCCCGATAAAAAACTGTCAAACACGGCTGCCAGCGCGACCCCATCCGTCTGCGCGGACAACTCTCCGCCGGTCATACCCCGCTCGACGCAATGCACGAAGCCGGCGCGCGTGCGTGCGCGCGAAGCGGTGAGGGGCGCGGCCACGGCCGCATGTTCGGCCGTCGGCGCGCTCATGCAGCCGAGCGCCACCATGCAGCCCGGCGGATGCCCCGGCTCGGCCTGCATCGCCGCCGACTGGCGCAAGGCCAACTCGACGGCCGCGCGCGGCGCCAGGCCATCGTCCCATAAACACGCCGTCACCAGCGCAAAGGTATCCAGATAGCATTGCGCCGCCTCGCGGAACAGCGCTTCCTTCGAGCCGAACGCCGCATAAAAGCTGGGAGCGGAAATGCCGCCGCCCAGGCTCGCCTTGAGCTGGCTCAAGGAAGTCGATTCATATCCCTGCTGCCAGAATAAAAACATGGCCTGCTCGACCGCCGCCTGCCGGTCGAACGTGCGCGGCCGTCCCATTTGCGCCATCCATCACTCCTTCTCATCTACCTATATGCTACTTACATACTACTCGATACAGAAGTCATTGACAACGGAGCGCACCATCGCCTATATTTATACCGATCGATACATATGTACCACCATGACGGTCAGGGCACTCCTGCGCCTGATCTCTTTACAAGGATGTTTGCCGTGAATCACGCCACACTCACTACCGGAACCAGCGCTGCGCTGGCCGACCGCCTCCCCGTCGCCGGCCTGCTGGCCCTGGCCATGACGGGTTTTATCTGCATCGTCACGGAAACCTTGCCCGCCGGCTTGCTGCCGCAGATCAGCGCGGGCCTCGGCATCAGCGCCGCGCTGGCCGGGCAAATGGTCACGGCCTACGCACTCGGTTCCCTGCTGGCAGCCATTCCGCTCACCATCGCCACGCGCGGCTGGCGCCGCCGCAACGTGCTGCTGCTGACCATCATCGGCTTTCTCGTGTTCAATACCGTCACGGCGCTGTCGTCCCACTACTGGCTGACCCTGGCGGCCCGCTTCTTTGCCGGCATGGCGGCCGGGCTGGCGTGGAGCTTGCTGGCCGGCTACGCGCGGCGCATGGTGGCGCCCCACCAGCAAGGCCGCGCCCTGGCGCTGGCCATGGTGGGCGCGCCCGTCGCCCTGTCGCTGGGCGTGCCGCTGGGTACCCTGCTCGGTTCGCTGGTGGGCTGGCGCGCCGCGTTCTGGATCATTTCCGCCCTGACCCTGGCACTCATCGCCTGGGTGCTGGCGAAAGTGCCGGACTACCCGGGGCAGTCCGTCCATGAGCGCCTGCCCCTGCGCCGCGTCTTCACGACGCCGGGCGTGCGGCCCGTGCTGGCCGTCGTCATCGCCTGGATGCTGGCGCACAACATTCTCTACACCTACATTGCCCCGTTTGTGGCCCCTGCCGGATTGACGGGACGCATCGACCTGGTCCTGCTCGTCTTTGGTGCCACGGCCATGGCCGGCATCTGGATCACGGGCAAGCTGGTCGAGCGCCACCTGCGCGCCAGCGTGCTGGCCAGCCTTGCCGTGTTCGCCACGACGGCCCTTGTGCTGGGCATCGCATCGCACCTCCCCGCCGTCGTCTACCTGGGCATGGCCGTCTGGGGCCTGAGCTTCGGCGGCGCGGCAACGCTGTTACAGACGGCGCTGGCCGACACGGCCGGCAGCGGCGCCGATGTGGCCTTGTCGATGAATGTGGTGGCGTGGAATGGGGCGATTGCAGCCGCGGGCGTGGCGGGCGGCGCCTTGCTGGAAACCTGGGGCGCGGGCGCCTTTCCCTGGGCCATGGTGGCGTTGCTGGTGCTGGCTTTCGTGATCGCCTGGTCGGCCAGCGCGCACGGTTTCCGGCCGGGCCGGCGCAGCGGTGCGGCATCCGTGGCCGGGCATTGAGATTACCTTATTGAATCGTCGGTACCGGCACGATATGGGGCGCGTGCCCCGTGTGCGCAAGGAAACTGAGCAAGGTAGCGTGCGACAGCGCCACCGTGGCCGTGTTGCGCAGCGGATGGGCTTGCACAGAATCAGCTTCCCATACGGCCTGGTCCAGCACCAGTTCCACCGCGTGCGCGCTGTCGTGAATCAGCGCAAACAGGCTGACGGAGCCGGGCGTGATGCCCAGGTGCTGCAGCAAGCGCTCGGGCGAGGCCATGCTCAGCTTGCTGACCGTCAGCAAACGCCCCAATGCCGCCAGATCGATGCGCTTGTCGAACGGCACGATGACGAGAAAATGCCGCCGGCCCTTCTCGTCGCGCACGAACAGGTTTTTCACCATCAGGCCGGACATGGCTGGCACGTGGTTCAGTGCTTCATCGATGGTGTGCACGGCCGGGTGTTCGACCAAGGTGTAGTCACCGGCACTGCTTGCCAGCCAGCGGGACAGGGTTTCTTGCATGGTGATTTTCTCAGCGCAGGCGTGATGAGCGATTGTAGCGGCGCGCCGCATGGTGCGCTTGCCTTAAGGCTTGCTTTCGTCCTCTTTCTTGTCAGCGGCCGCCAGCCCCCAGTCATTCCAGCCTTCCCCAAACAGTTCGATGGGGTGCTGCGTGCGCTCGGAACCATTGCCGCAACGCATGGCGTCCGGCGGGCAATACTTGTCGCAACCCCAGCAGATGCGTTCGGGATTCTTGGGGTTCAAGGGAAAGGGCTTGGCCATGGCGTGGGGATGCAGTCGGTTGAGGTCTCTTCGACGACTCTAGTCCTGGCGCAGGGGGCGGTCAAACGAATTTCGGTTGGAAATTTGCTTAAGTCAAGTTTGCGAAGATTGCTGTCGCGGCAGCTTGCACCCTACGCTCACCCAGGAGACCAGCGAATGTCATTCCCTCCCATAACTGGTCACCACATCATTAGCATTACTCTTGATGACCTTCATTTTTTTGGCATTGCCTTAATACTTCATAATCGCTTTACCGCGTAGAAATGGACATTTCCAGCACGATACGCGCGACATTGACACTGCCATCCGCGGCCGGCTGTTCCTTCAGTTCGTCCAGCGCATACACCATCGTCACCATGGCGCCGGGCACGAACAGCGCGATGTCCTGCTTGCGGTGCGTATAGATGCTTTCGTCGACTGTCGAACCGTCAGCCAGGCGCAAGGTGAAGCTGTTGACCTGATCGCCACGGCGGCTGTCCTGGCCCGCGAAATACGTGCGTTCGATGCTGCCCGTCACCGTTTGCGTCTGGATGCGGCCGGCTTTGATGCTGTCCCACCATGCGTCCGAGGCAAACAGGCCGTGCCTGCCTTTCAGTCCCATGAGGGGCTTGGCGCTGTCGAGGGTGAGCGATTGCGTCCTGGTGACGCGAGCGGGGTCTTGTGCCAGGGCTTCGGTGAGGGTGTAGACAGGTATCATAAGGGTGCAAGAGTTCTTGTAAGCGCTCACTCAATGTTTGCGCCGAATGACGTATGCATTGCCGGCGAGTTCAAAACCGAGCGTGGGATAGTAGGACATGGCATCGGGAGCGGAGAGCAATAGCAGGGACACTTCATCGCCGATGATGGCCTGGGTACGCTTGACCAGCTCCTTGCCGATACCCAGGCCCTGGTAGTGCTTGTCGACGGCCAGGTCCGAGAGATAGCAGCAATACGCATGGTCGGTCAGCGACCGGGCCAGTCCCACAAGCTCGCCATCCACCCATGCCGACAGCAACAGGCAAGGCGCGGCAAACATGCGCGCGATTCTCGGGAGCTCGCCGGTGGGCCGCTTGATGCCGGAGTGATCGAACACGCGAACGACGTCCACCGGATCAAGCGGAAAGTTATGACGGTATTCGACAGTGATGTTTTTCATTGGTTCACGAGTGTAAGGAGATCGCGCATGGGAAACCGCTTCTGCCAGATAATGGCGCAATAAGCGGTTCTGTCTTGCGGGCAGGGGCTGGCGCGTCATGAGGCTCCAGTCGCGCCATCAACAAGATGCATGCCCGCATTTAACGCTCATCAAGACCGAGGCGGCCAGGTCACGCAAGCAGGCACGCTGAAACTTATCTGATAAAGAACAAACTTGGCAAGGTGAGGTGTACTGTCAATAGCGGACACTCTTGTTTCAAGCCGCCCGTAGCTGTTTGCTGAATTTTTCAGCGAACAACGCGGGTGGAACATTGCCGAGGCGCGAGTGGCGCCGCTGGCGGTTGT
>NZ_JAPUBT010000009.1 GCF_030397665.1 Janthinobacterium sp. SUN073
CCTGCTCGACAACGCTCAATTTAAAAGCCAGGCTGTAATCTCGCTGACTGCGTCGAAACCCTTGTTCCATCGGACACTCCTTCTCTGTAACGAAAAAGTGTCAACTTATTCCAGGACGGGTCAGCGCAATAAAAAAGGGCAGCCTCTTCAGGCTGCCCTTTTTGCATCAAACGATCTTAAAACAATTCGTTCTTGACCGCTTCCTTGGCTTTCTCTTCCTCCGGCGTGCCGCGCGCCGCGCCTTCCAGGCTGCCGACGCCCGTGCCCGGTGGATTTTCCGCATAGTAATACTCGTCGCCCACGCGGATCAGGCCTTCCGGCACGGCGCGTTCCTCGACGGGAATGCTTTTCAATGCCTTCGCCATGTAGTTGATCCAGATCGGCAAGGCCAGGCCGCCGCCCGTTTCCCGGTTGCCCAGGTTGCGCGGCTGGTCGTAGCCGATCCAGGCGATGCCCACCAGCTTGGCCTGGTAACCGGCGAACCAGGCGTCGATGGAATCGTTGGTGGTGCCTGTCTTGCCGGCCAGGTCAGGGCGCTTCAAGGCCATGGCCTTGTTCGCCGTGCCGAAGCGCACGACATCGTTGAGCATGCTGTTCATCATGAAGGCATTGCGCTCGTCGATGACTCTGTTGGCTTCCTCGCCCGCCAGGTCCGGCTTGGCTTGCGACAGGATATTGCCATCGCTATCGGTCACCTTGGCGATCAGGTAGGGGTTGATCTTGTAGCCGCCATTGGCGAACACGGCGTACGCGCCCGCCATCTGCAGCGGTGTCACGTTGCCGGCGCCCAGGGCCAGGGTCAGGTACGGCGGGTTCTTGTCCGCATCAAAGCCGAAACGCGTCGCGTATTCCTGGCCATACTTGGCGCCGATCTTGTGCAGGATGCGGATGGAAATCATGTTCTTCGATTTCATCAAGCCCTTGCGCATGGTCATCGGACCATCGTATTTGCTGTCGTAGTTTTTCGGTTCCCACGCCTGGCCGCCCGTCTGGCCCGCGTCGAACGAGATCGGCGCATCGTTGATGATGGTGGCCGGCGACAGGCCCCGTTCCAGCGAAGCGGAATAGATGAAGGGCTTGAAGGCCGAACCGGGCTGGCGCCACGCCTGCGTGACGTGGTTGAACTTGTTGCGGTTGTAATCGAAGCCGCCCACCATGGCGCGAATGGCGCCGTCCGTGGTGCTGGCCGAGACGAACGCCGATTGCACTTCCGGCATCTGCGTCAAGACCCAGGTATTGCCTTCCTGCATGACGCGGATCACGGCGCCGCGCTTGATGCGGCGGTTCGGCGCCGCTTTTTCCGACAGCCAGGCCGCGCCGAAGGTCAGGCCGGGCCCGGTAATGGTGATTTCCTCGCCGGCCGAGGTGACTGCCTGCAAGGACTTGGGCGACGCTTGCAGCACCATGGCGGCGATGATGTCGTCGCTGTCCGGGTGGTCGGCCAGTTCCGTCTCGATGGCGTCATCCGCTTCGGCCTTGGTTTTCGGAATCTCGATGTAGGCTTCCGGGCCGCGGTAGCCGTGGCGTTTCTCGTAATCCATCACGCCCTTGCGCAAGGCGATGTAGGCGGCGTCCTGGTCGGCCTTGGTGATGGTGGTGTAGACGTTCAGGCCGCGCGTATAGGTATCTTCCTTGAATTGCTCGTAGACCAGCTGGCGCGCCATTTCCGATACGTATTCCGCGTGCACGCCGAAGGCGCTGCTGTCGGTCTTCACTTTCAGCTCTTCATTTTTCGCTTCTTCGAACTGCGCCGGCGTGATGTAGCCCAGCTGGGCCATGCGCTGCAGAATGTATTGCTGGCGCATGCGCGCGCGTTTCGGATTGACGACGGGGTTGTAGGCCGACGGCGCCTTCGGCAAGCCGGCCAGCATGGCCGCTTCGGCGACGGTGAGATCCTGGATATTCTTGCCGAAATAGATTTGCGCGGCCGAGGCGAAGCCGTAGGCGCGCTGTCCCAGATAAATCTGGTTCATATACACTTCGAGGATCTGGTCCTTGCTGAGGTTTTTCTCGATTTTCCACGCCAGCAAGACTTCATACGCCTTGCGTTTCAAGGTCTGTTCGCTGGACAGGAAGAAATTGCGCGCCACCTGTTGCGTGATGGTCGAGGCACCTTGCTTGGCGCCGCCCGTCAGGTTGTGCAGGGCCGCGCGCGTGATGCCCAGATAGTCGACGCCGCCATGTTCATAGAAACGGTCATCTTCGATGGCCAGCACGGCTTTCTTCATGACATCGGGAATATCCTTGATGTGCACCATGTTGCGCCGTTCTTCGCCGAACTCGCCGATCAGCACACTGTCGGACGTGAACACGCGCAGTGGCATCTTTGGCTTGTAATCGGTCAAGGTATCGAGCGCCGGCAGGTTCGGATAGGCCATGGCCAGGCCAAAGACCACCAGCAAGACGCCGACGATGCCCAGGCCCAGCAGCGATACCAGGGCCATCAGCAGAAAACGTTTGGGTTTGCTGCCCTTGGTGGGCGGCTTCGAGCCAGCGGAGCCAGCGGAGTTTGAAGATGTCATGCGTCGTATGTCTTTCGGTTAATTATGCCGGTCAATTATAAGCGAGCTTGCCGGGGTGGCAGCGCGCCGTGGCGCTTGCCGGGGGAGTGTTGAAACTTGTCGATACTCTATATAAGCGTGTATTGGCCCGCTGGCAACCAGGATTTGGTAACAATTATTCTGCGCCAGATCACGGCCGGGCCAGATAGGCGCCGCGCACCGCAGACACCAGCGTGAAATCCGTTTACAAGCCAGCGCTGCCAGGACTAGGCTTGCCGATGGCAGCACCCCCTCCCACGCTGATGTTTCTCTATGAAAAACATATCCATCCGCAGTTTTCTTGGCATCGGTTTGCTGGGCATCGACATGGCGGACGATGCCGTGCGCGTGGTCGAGTTGCGGCGCCGGCGAGGGAAATTGTCGTGCCGGCATTGCGGCAGCGCCGCGCTGGCGGCAGGAGTGATGCTTGAAGGTCATGTCGAAGATCCGCAGGGCCTGGCCAGCGCCGTGCGCCTGGCATGCCGCAACAGTGGCAGCGCCTGCACCCGCGTGGCACTGGCCATGCCAGCCACGGCCCTGATCACGCATGCGATCCGCCTGCCCGCCGGTTTGCCGGAGGAACAGCTGGAAATCCTGGTGGAACTGGAAGCGGCCCAATACATGCCGTTTGCACTGGAAGACGCCAGCCTGGATTTTTACCAGCTGGGGCCGGCGCCACCGTTTGCCGGCCAGACGCAGCAGGAGATCGAAGTGCTGCTGGTGGCGGCGCGGCGCGCCAGCGTGCAGCGCCGCCTCGATGCGGCTACGGCGGCCGGCTTGACGCCCATCGTCATGGATAGCGAGGCGCTGGCCCTGCAGGCGGCACTCGCGCAGGGTGGCTGGCAAGCATTGCCGGACGGCGGCCTCAGTTATCAGCTGGCCTGGGGCCTGGCCATGCACCGGTACGCGCGATGACGGCCGTGGCGGAAGTGCCAGGCATCAACCTGTTGCCGCATCGGCAGGCGGCACGGCGCCGACGCAGTCAGCTGTTGCTGTGGCAACTGGCCGGTGGGGCGGTGCTGGGATTGCTGTTGGCCCTGGCGGCGGGCGCCTGGCTGCAGCAGCGGCTCGACGTGCAGCTGCGTCGCCAGCAAGGCTGGCGTCATGCCATGCAGCAAGTGAATGCCGTCCTCGTCTCCGGCAAGCTGGTGCAGGGCGAGACGGCGGCGCTGTTGCTGCGCCAACAGGCCATTGCCAATTTGCAAGAGCAACGCCATGCCTGGGTGCGCATGCTGGACGTGTTGGCCCAGGCGATGCCGGCTGGCGTGGCCTTGCACAGTGTGCGCCAGGAAACGGCGATGGTGCGCCTGCAGGGGCAGGCTGCGTCGCAAGACAAGGTCGCGGCACTGCTGCTGGCGCTGGAGCGGGCCGCGCCCTGGTCCCGTCCGGAATTGGTGGAAGTGCGCGGCGCGGCAGATGGCGCCGTGGAATGGACGATACGGCTGGCGTTGGCACCCGCTGGGCAATCTTAGTCGTGGAGGTTGATCATGCTGAGCTTGAAGACCGCGTCGCTGTGGCCGCTATCGGTGCGCGTCGCTTGCGCTGCCCTGGCGGGCATGCTGGTGACCGGGTTGCTGCACGCCGTGTGGCTCGATGGACTGAGTGCGGCCGTGCAGGTGGCGCAAGGCGAGGAGGGCCGCTTGCGCGCCGGGTATCTGGCGGCGCAAGCCAGGGCGAGCCAGTTGCCGCAGTGGCGTGCGCAGCGGTGCCAGGCCGGCGCCGAGCTGGCCCAGCTGGAACAGCAATTGCCCGACCAGCAGGCGATGGCGGTGTTGTTGACGGACATTAACGCCGCAGGCCAGTCGCGCGGCCTGCAATTTTCGCTGTTCAAGCCGGGCGCGGCCCGGCCGCAAGCGCCGTATGTCGCTTTGCCGATTGCCATCCAGTTGCGCGGCGGCTATCACGCCATGGGCGCGTTGCTGGGGGACCTGGCGCGCCTGCCGCGCATCGTTACGGTGCATGAGCTGGCCTTGACCCTGGGCAAGGATCGCTTGCTGACCCTGGATGCCGTGCTGCAGGCGTATCGCTTGCCCGACGCGGGGGAACGGGCGGCACAAGCGGCTTTGGCGCCCCAGGCGGCCGTACCCGCAGCGGCATGGCGCCCGCTTGCCGCTGTCGCGCCGCAGCCGTACGCCGCCGCCACCCTGGCCGACCCTTTTGGCGCCTTGCAGGCGGCAAGCGCGCCGGGTCAGCATGGCAGCGTGGCCGGACCCGACCCGCGTCGTGTGCGCGAGCCGCTGGAAAGCGTCGCCTTGCCGGCCATCAGCATGGTGGGCAGCGTGCAGCAGGAAGGGCGCCTGAGCGCGCTGCTGCTGGCGGGCCAGCGCGTGTACCGGGTGGCGGTGGGCCAGTATCTGGGGCCAGACCACGGCCGGGTCACGCAAATCAGCGAACAGGCGCTGCAGTACAAAGAGTTGCTGCCGGACGCGGGCGGCGGGTGGCGCGAACGGCATGGCAGCCTGTCCCTGCAAAGGCCGGGTGACGCCAGGGCCAGTGTGCCGGAGGCCACGCCATGAAGCCGTCTGTGTGGATGTGTTCGATGTGTTGGCTATTGCTGCATGGCGCCGCCCTGGCCGGCGACGAAGCGGTGGTGCAGGTGACGGCGCCGCGCCTGTATGCGGGCGAGAAAATCTCCGTCGACTTTCAGAACGTGGGCGTGCGCGCGGCCCTGCACATCCTGGCCGACGCGTCGGGGCAAAACATCATCGCCAGCGACAGCGTGACGGGCAACCTGACGCTGCGACTGCGCAACTTGCCGTGGGACCAGGCGCTCGACGTGCTGCTGCAGGCGAAGGGACTGGACATGCGGCGCAATGGCAACGTGTTGTGGATCGCGCCGCGTGAGGAAATGCTGGCGCGCGAAAAACTGGAGCTCGAAGCGCGCGCCCAGATCGCGGAACTGGAACCCTTGCAATCAGCCATCTTCCAGCTCAACTACCAGAAGGCGGAAGCGTTCCGCAGCGTGTTCGGCCTCGATGCGGGGGAAGGCCGCAGCCGGCTGCTGTCGCGCCGTGGCAGCGTGCTGATCGAGCCGCGCACGAATCAGTTGTTCGTCACCGACGTGCCGGCGCGCCTGGAGCAGATCCGTCAGCTGATCGCCAAGACAGATATTGCCACGCGGCAAGTGATGATCGAGGCGCGCATCGTCGAGGCGAACGACAGTTTCAGCCGCAACCTGGGCGCCCGCCTGGGTTTTACGGACCAACGACTGGCAGCGGGTCAGTTGCCCGGTTTTTCCCTGGGCGGCAGCGGGCGCCGTGCGGCCATCGGCGGCACGTATCAGGGCGTGGGCGAGGCAACGGGGCAAACGGTGGCCGGCGCCGGCGCCTTCGTGCCGAACACGCAATTCGTCAACTTGCCTGCCGCCAGCATCAATGGCTTGCAACCGGCCAGCTTCGCCCTGAGCCTGTTTTCGGCGGCCGCCAACCGCTTTTTGAACCTGGAATTGTCCGCATTGGAAGCCGATGGCAGGGGCAAGATCATTTCCAGCCCCCGCGTGGTGACGGCCGACAAGGTGCTGGCGCTGATCGAGCAGGGCATCGAGCTGCCGTACCAGGTGGCCACCAGCAGCGGCGCCACCTCGATCACGTTCCGCAAGGCGAACCTGCGCCTGGAGGTCACGCCGCAGATCACGCCGGACGGCAACGTGGTACTGGAAGTGGATGTGAACAAGGATAGCGTGGGCCAGGAAACGCGTTCCGGCTTCGCCATCGACACCAAGCACGTGCGTACACAAGTGATGGTGGAAGACGGCGGCACGGTGGTGCTGGGTGGCATTTATCAGCAGTCCGAACGGGGTACGGACAGCAAGGTGCCGCTGCTGGGCGACATCCCCGTGCTCGGTGTTTTTTTCCGCAGCACGGGCCGCAGTCAAGAAAAAACGGAACTGATGGTGTTTATTACGCCGAAAATAGTGGCAGATCGGCCAGCAACACGTTAATGTCACATCTTTACGTTTAAGTAACAATGCAAACGAAAGCGGACTGATGGCGACTATGCGGAATTTTTCTTTAGGCAATACTTCTTGGAGTAGGGCATTGAATTGGCTGGCTTTGCTGGTCTTGAGCACTGTGCTGGCCGCCTGTGGCGGCGGTGGCGGCGATCCGACCATTGATGGCGGCAAGGGCGGTGGTACCACCGGTGGTGTGGCCGCGACGGTCACGGTGAGCCTGTTGAACGCGGCCGACCAGCCTGCCAGTACGTTAAGCAGCACTGCGCCGCTGACGGCCAAGGCGCTGGTGATCGATAAAAATGGTGCTCCGGTCAGCAATACGATAGTCACTTTCGCCTCCGACGCCACACTGGTAAAGCTGTCGTCGAGCAATGGCACGGCGCTGACGGACGCCAAGGGCTATGCCAGCATCACTGTCTCGGCCTTGAATCCGACGGTCACCGGTGCGGGCAAGCTGACGGCCACTGTCGCGGCGGGCACCGCCACGGTCACCGGCGAGGCGAGTTATGAAGTCAAGGCGGCGCAGGCTGCGGGCGCGAAAATGACGCTGTCGCTGTTCAGTGGTGGCAGCGCCAGTAACGCGCTGTCGAGCGCCACGCCGCTGACAGCCAAGGCCCTGGTGACCGATTTAAACGGCAAGCCAATCGCCAACGCCCTGGTCGCGTTCTCCACTGACAACACTCTGGCCGTCATGTCGTCATCGGTGGGAACGGCACTGACCGATGCGACAGGCACGGCCAGCGTCACGCTGCGGCCATTCAGCCTGTCCGCCAGCGGCGCGGCCACTTTGCAGGCGACGACGACGGCCAATGGCGCCGTTGCCAGCAGCCAGATCAATTATGTGCTGGGAGCCACCGACCTGACAGCGAGCAACATGCAGTTTTCGCCCGCCAGTATCGCGGCCTATGGCACCACCAACGTCACGGTCGATGTCATGGCTGGCACCAGCCTGTACACGGGATCAGGTCAGACGGTCAATTTCAGTTCGACTTGCGTGCAGGCCGGCAAGGCTAGCGTGACCAGCGGCGTGCCGGTAGTCAACGGCAAGGCTACGGCTGTTTTCCGCGACCTGGGCTGCAATGACTACGATATGGTCAATGCCACAGTGATGGGCAGCGCTTCCATGTATCACGCGACGCTGCCGATCGGCCACGTCGCGCCGGCATCGGTACAGTTTTCCGCCGTCAGTCCGGTAGGAAAATCGATCGTGATTCAAGGGCAGGGCGGCATAGCGCGCACGGAAATGGCCACGCTGACTTTCCGCGTATTCGATACTTTCAACAAACCGCTGGTCGGCCAGAAAGTGACGTTTGCGCTGCTGAACGGCCCTGGCATGACACTCAATAAAGTGACAGACACCACGGATGACAACGGTGACGTCATCACCACCGTCAATTCCGGCACCACCCCGACCACCTTCCGCGTCAAGGCCAGCCTGGCCTCTGGCATTTCCACCTTGTCCGATTCCATCCTGGTAACAACTGGTTTGCCTGTGCAAACGGCGTTTTCGCTCAGCTCCGTCAAGTCCAGCGTGGAAGGCTGGTCGTATGACAGCCCCGTGGGCAACCCTGCCACGACCGTCACTATCTTGCTGGCGGATCAAGCGGGCAACCCCGTTCCTGACGGCACGCCAGTGGCATTTCAGAGCAATTTGGGCGCCATCGGCTCGTCCAGCATGGGCGGCTGCACCACCATGAACGGCGGCTGCTCGGTCGACTTCCGCAGCCAGAACCCGCGCGTGGCGACCAATCCGCCGCTCACGCCCTGCAATGACGTCAGCAATGGCGGCACGGCCGACAGCCTGTGGCCAGGCCTGGCAACCGTCTGCGCCAGCACTTCGGACGGCAGCAAGACGCTGTTCGCGAAGATCGCCATCTTCCTGAGCGGCAGCCGTGCCGACAATGTCACGCTGTTCGATCAGTCGGCCCAGGTAAGCCTGGATCGCAGCACTTATGATCTGGGGAGCGTTTCAGCCGCTGGCGTGCGTCAATTCAGTCTGCGATTGAGCGATTTGCGTCAAAATCCCATGCCTTCCGGGACGACTGTCGCGATCACGAACATGATCAATGGAGTCGGCTCCATCACCCCGGATAGCATCCAAAATATCTATCCGCACAACACGCTTGGCGTGGATGACCGTACCGGAGGCAACATTCAAGGTAACCAGGGAAGCCGGCATGCCGTTACAATTAACAGCCTGACGCCGACAAATTGTGTAGCGGATGTGGTCAGTACGTTTAATGTAACAGTGACGACGCCGCTGGGTAACGCCACCAGTTACCCGTTTAGACTGACATTCTCCTGTCCTTGACGCAAGGGGAAACGGGCGCCGTAGAGGCGGTGCCCGCTTATTTTCTGATTGATATAAAAAGTGTCTGAAATTTCCAACAGTAATATTTTCCTTGTCGGCCTCATGGGCGCAGGCAAGACCACCATCGGGCGCATCCTGGCCCGCAAGCTGGGCTTGCGTTTTGTCGATTCCGACCACGAGATCGAGGCGCGTACGGGGGCCACCATCCCGTGGATCTTCGAAATCGAGGGCGAGGCCAGCTTTCGCCGGCGCGAGGCCGAGGTCATTCGCGACCTGAGCGCCCAGGAAGGCATCGTCATGGCCACGGGCGGCGGGGCCATCCTCAATGCCGACAGCCGCGCCTACCTGAAGGAACGGGGCACGGTCGTGTATCTGCGCGCCAGCGTCAGCAACATCCTGGCGCGCACCAGCCATGACAAGAATCGCCCCCTGCTGCAGACGGCCGATCCGCGCCGCAAACTGGAAGAATTGACGACCCAGCGCGAACCCCATTACATGGAAGTGGCCGACATTGTCATCGACACGGGCCGTCCTAACGTACAATCGATGGTCCAGACAATTCTGATGCAGTTGGCCAGCCTCGAATGCGAGGCCTCGCCCAACTGCGTCATTCATGCAGAGCCTTCGATGAACGAGCAATCCAAAATGTTGTTGAGCGTAGACCTCGACGAACGCAGTTACCCGATCGCCATCGGTCCCGGCTTGCTGGCCGACGCCGATGCGCTGCTGCGCCATATCAGCGGCCACAAGGTGGCCATCGTCACCAATACCACCGTCGCGCCCCTGTATCTGGGCCGCCTGCAGGCGGCGCTGGCCAGCGACGGCCGCGACGTGATCAGTATCGTCCTGCCGGACGGTGAAGAATATAAAAACTGGGCCAGCCTGATGCAGATCTTCGACGCGCTGCTGGCCAACAAATGCGACCGCAAGACCACCCTGGTGGCGCTGGGCGGCGGCGTGATCGGCGACCTGACCGGCTATGCGGCCGCCAGTTACATGCGCGGCATCGGCTTCGTGCAGGTGCCCACCACCTTGCTGGCGCAGGTCGATTCTTCCGTCGGCGGCAAGACGGGCATCAACCACCCGCTGGGCAAGAACATGATCGGCGCGTTCTATCAGCCGCGCGCCGTGATCGCCGACACCTCGACCCTGGAAACCCTGCCGGCGCGCGAGCTGTCGGCCGGCCTGGCCGAAGTGATCAAGCATGGCGCCATCATCGATGCCGCCTTTTTCGACTGGATCGAGGCGAACATGGCCAAGCTGATGGCGCGCGACAAGGGCGCCCTGGCCTACGCCATCGCCCGTTCCTGCGAAATCAAGGCCGACGTGGTGCGCCAGGATGAACGCGAAGGCGGCTTGCGCGCCATCCTGAACTTCGGCCACACCTTCGGCCACGCCATTGAAGCGGGCCTGGGCTATGGCCACTGGCTGCATGGCGAAGCCGTCGGCTGCGGCATGGTGATGGCGGCCGACCTGTCCTGCCGCATGGGCTATATCGACCAGGCAGCCGTGGAGCGCTTGCGCAAGCTCGTCGCCGCCGCCGGCCTGCCCGTCAAGGCGCCGGACCTCGGTGTCGAGCGCTGGCTGGAACTGATGGAAGTGGACAAGAAGAACGAGGGCGGCGCCATCAAGTTCATCCTGTTGAAACCGCTGGGCAGCCCCTGCATCACGTCCGCGCCCCACGAACTGGTGCTGGCCACCCTGGCCGCCGGAGTGCAATAACATGCTGCCCGAAGACTTCCTTGCTCCCTACGCGGCTCACTCGGCACAGGGGCAGGGACGTCGCTTTGCCGAGGCGCCGCACGCCTCGCGCAGCCAGTTCCAGCGCGACCGCGACCGCATCATCCATTCCTCGGCCTTCCGCCGCCTCGAATACAAGACCCAGGTTTTCCTCAATCACGAGGGGGACCTGTTCCGCACGCGCCTGACGCACAGCCTGGAAGTGGCGCAGGTGGGCCGCTCCATCGCGCGCAACCTGCGCCTGAATGAAGATCTGGTGGAAGCCATCGCGCTCGCGCATGACCTGGGCCACACGCCATTCGGCCACGTGGGCCAGGACGTACTCAATGAATGCATGCAGGCGCACGGCGGCTTCGAGCACAACCTGCAAAGCTTGCGCGTGGTCGATACGCTGGAAGAGCACTACGGCGCCTTCGATGGCTTGAACCTGATGTTCGAGACGCGCGAAGGCATATTGAAACACTGCTCGCTGGCGCATGCGCGCGAACTGGGGCCCGTGGCCCAGCGCTTCATCGACCGCACGCAACCGACCCTGGAAGCGCAGCTGACCAATCTGGCCGATGAAATCGCCTACAACAGCCACGATATCGACGACGGCCTGCGTTCGGGCCTGATCACCATCAAACAGCTGGAAGAGGTGGAATTCTTCGGCCGCCTGTGGCGCGACGTGCAGCAGGCGTTTCCCGGCCTGTCGGGCCGGCGCGCCATCTACGAAACCCTGCGCCGCCTGATCACGGCGCTGGCGGACGATCTGATCGTCACCTCGAATGCGCTGATCCTCGATGCGGCGCCGCGCGATGTGAACGAAGTGCGCGCCAGCCCCCCGCTGATCCGCTTTTCGGATGCCATGCGGCGCGATGCGACGGACCTGAAACGCTTCCTGCGCGCGAACCTGTACCGCCACTACCAGGTCAACCGCATGCGCGTGAAAGCGAGCCGTATCGTGCGCGAACTGTATGACAGCTTCATGGCCGAACCGGCCCTGCTGCCGCCCGATTATCAAGTCAATGGCGATGATGTGACCAGGCAGGCGCGCAAGATCGCCGACTATATCGCCGGCATGACGGACCGCTACGCGATCCGCGAGCACCGCCGGCTGTATTCGCTCGACGAGCTGTAAGCGTCATTTTGGGGTCAGTCGCTTCGCGATCGCAACACGCCCCACTGGGGCGCGTTCCCCCGCCGGGTCTGACCCCAGCATTTGCCGTTGGGTTACAAGCGCGTACACCCATCCGACATCCTCTGTCAATTGGCATGATCATCTAGGTCCCCACCCGATCACCCCAATATCCGTACGGCAACTTCTTTTCTATCATGGCAGCAAGTCAACAAGGGCTTGCCGCCCATAGTCAAGGAGAGTGTCATGATTGAATCGCGCCGCAGTTTTTTGCGCGCCTTGCCAGCCGTTACCATCGGGGCGGCCATCGCGCCGCTGCCCGGCAAGGCTGCCACCAAGGGCGAGGGCGGGCAGCGCTGGGCGATGGTGGTCGATGTGCAGAAGTGCATCGGCTGCCAGGCGTGCACGGTCTCCTGCATCATGGAAAACGCCGTACCGGAAAACAGCTTCCGCACCGTCGTCTCGACCTATGAAGTCAAGGAAGAGAACCGCTGCGGCACCTACATGCTGCCGCGCCTGTGCAACCACTGCGCCAATCCCCCCTGCATTCCCGTCTGTCCCGTGGGCGCCACCTTCCAGCGCAAGGATGGCGTTGTCGTCGTCGATGGCGATCGCTGCGTGGGCTGCGCCTACTGCGTGCAGGCCTGCCCGTACGACGCGCGCTTCATCAACCACGAAACGGGCAAGGCCGACAAATGCACATTCTGCGCGCACCGCGTCGACGAAGGCCTGCTGCCTGCCTGCGTGGAAACCTGCGTGGGCGGCGCGCGCATCTTCGGCGACCTGAATGATCCGGAAAGCATGGTGCATCAGCTGCTCACCGAGAACAAGGTGAAGGTGCTGAAACCCGAGCAGGGCACCCAGCCCCACGTGTTCTACCTGGGACTGGACACGCGCTTCGCCGGCCACGTCGAGGGCGAAGCGACACTTTGGCAACCGAGCAAACACGGGAAATAAACCATGGACAGCCACATCACCGAAATTCTCAACGTCACGCGCGAAGCGGCATGGCTGCCGTGGGCGGTGCAGTATTTTTTCCTCATCGGCCTCAGTTACGGCAGCTTCATGCTGACCTTGCCGTACTTCGTCTTCGGCCGCAAGGCGTATGAACGTCTGGGGCGCATCGCGCTGCTGGCGTCCCTCGTGTGCGGCATGACGGCGCCCGTGGCGCTGCTGGCCGACCTGCACGGGCCGGGTCGCTTCTATCACTTCTATATTTACTTCCAGCCGCAGTCGTGGATGTCGTGGGGCTCGTTCTTCATTCCCCTGTATCTGGGCTGCCTGATGCTGTACGCATGGCTGGCGCTGCGCGTGGACTTCGCCACGCGGGGGCAGGGCCAGGACCGTCTGGCCTTCCTGTATCGCCTGGCCGGGCGCGGTGGCGCCGCCTCCCTGCGGGCCATCCGTATCGCCGCCGTCTTCACCTTGCTCGCTGCGTTTGTCGTGGGCCTGTACACGGGCATGGAGGTGATGGTGGTGCGCGCCCGTCCTCTGTGGTTCACGCCTTTCCTGCCGGCGCAATTTGCCGCCACGGCCTTTGTCGGGGCCGTTGGCCTGGCGTTGCTGTTCAACCGCTTCCTGCCGGGCCGCGACCAGGCCCTGGAAGTGTCGCTGAACCGCGCGCTGGCCCTGTCGCTGGCGCTGGTGCTGGCGCTGGGCGGCGGCTGGCTGTTCGTCAGTCTCTCCGGCGTGAGCGCCAGCCACAGCATGGCGTTTACCCAGGTGGCCGGCATGCCGCAATGGCAGCTCACGGCTGTCTGGGCCGTGCTGTCGTCCATCGTGCCGATGGCGCTGGCCATCTGGCGCCCGGCCACGAGTGGCCTGGTGAATGGCCTGATCGCGCTGCATAGCGCCTGGATGATGCGCTGGACGATTTTCATCGGCGGCCAGACGATCCCGAAAACGGGCGCGGGCCTGTACGACTACCACCTGCCGATGGGGAACGACGGCTTGCTGGGGATCATCGGCACGGCCGGCCTGTGGATCGCGCTGCTGTTGCTGATGCTGGAATTTTTGCCATGGGCGGGACGCGCGATTGCTACACGCAGCCGTCCTGCCATGGCCACGCACTGAGGAGTCAAAAATGAACGAACACACAAATAACGACGACCGCAACGACGTCCCTGAAGATGAAAACGAAAAGCGCCGCAAGCTGCTGCGCTACGGCGCCATCGGCGGCGGCCTGGCCGCCTTTGCCGCCAGCTTTTCCACCACGGCCGGCCGCATGGTCGACCACGCCCTGGGCAAGGACAAACCCGTACAGCGCTTGCACGGCAATTCCCTGCCGCCCGAGTTTTCCGTCGACACGGCCACGGGAAAATTGACCGTCAACCCGGACCAGCAGGTCAGCTACACCATGTGCATGGGCTGCACCACGTTTTGCGGCGTGCGCGTGCGCCTGGATAAAAAAAGCGGCAAGGTGCTGCGCGTGGCGGGCAATCCCTACAGCCCCATGTCGGCCGACCCGGCGCTGCCGTACCAGACCTCGATACGCGACAGTTTTGTGTCGCTCTCGCGCTTCCAGGAAAAGGGGCTGAAAGGGCGCTCGACCGCTTGCGGCCGCGGCAATGGCGTGCTGGAACAGATGGAGTCGCCGTTCCGCGTGCTGGCGCCCATGAAGCGCGTGGGACCGCGTGGCGGCGGCCAGTGGGAGCCGATCGCCTTCGATCAGTTGGTGAAGGAAGTGACGGAAGGCGGCGACCTGTTTGGCGAAGGCCAGGTGCAGGGCTTGCGCGCCTTGCGCGAGCTGGAAAAACCGATCGATCCGGCGCAGCCGGAACTGGGTCCGCAAGTCAACCAGGTGGGTCTGATGTGCAGCACTGACGATGGCCGCCTGGCGTTCGGCACGCGCTTTTTCAAGCAGTCGTACGGCAGTTTGAACCTGGTCAACCACGGCTCGTATTGCGGCGGCGCCTACCGCAGCGGCTCGGGCGCCATGTTCGGCGACATGAAGAAAATGCCGCACGCGAAAGTGGACCTGGAAAACACGGAGTTCTGCATTTTCGTCGGCACGGCGCCGGGCAATGCGGGCAACCCGTTCAAGCGCCAGGGCACCCTGATCGCGAAAGCCCGTTCGGGCAAGCGCGATTTCAGCTACGTCGTCGTCGACCCGGTGCTGACGAATGCCGACAGCCTGGCCGCGGGCGACCGCAGCCGCTGGGTACCGATCAAGCCGGGTACGGATGGCGCGCTGGCCATGGCCATGATCCGCTGGATCATCGAACACGAACGCTATGACCGCAACTTCCTCGTGCAGCCGAACCTGAAGGTGGCGGAAGCGGCGGGCGAGGCCGCCTGGTGCAATGCCACGCATTTGATCATCAACGAAAAGGGCCATCCGCGCGACGGCCGCTACCTGCGCGCTTCGGACATCGGCGCGGTGGAGCTGGCGGAAGAAGAGCGCTACAAGGATGGCGACGCATTTTGCGTGATCGACGCCGCCACGCAAGCCATCGTGCCGCACAACGCGGCCAAGGGCGAGGGGCGCCTGTTCTTCGACGGTCCGCTGGAGGTGGCGGGCGCGCCGCTGCACCTGAAGACGGCCATGACGATGCTCAACGAAGAAGCGCAGCGCCACAGCATGGATGAATATTCAAGCGCCTGCGGCATCGGGCGCGACATCATCGAGGGCCTGGCGCAGGAACTGACCAGCCACGGCAAGCGCGCAGCCGTCAATGCGCATGGCGGCATGATGTCGGGCGCGGGTTTTTATAACGCGTATGCGCTGGTCATGCTCAACACCCTGATCGGCAATTTGAACCGCAAGGGTGGCACCCTGGTTAATGGCGGCAGCTTCAAGGATGCGGGGCCTGGGCCGCGCTATAACCTGGAGAGTTTCGACGGCGAGATCAAGGCGACGGGCATGCCGATCGGGCGCAATGTGCCCTATGAGAAAACCTCGGAATTCAAGCTGAAGAAGGAAGCGGGCAAGGCGTATCCGGCCAGGGCGCCGTGGTATCCGAATGCGCCCGCGCTGGCGACCGAGTGGCTCACCAGCGCCATGAACGGCTATCCGTACACCTTGAAGGCGCTGATCCTGTGGAGCTGCAATCCCGTCTACGGCATCACGGGCTTGCGCGCGCAGATAGGCAAGGAGCTGGCCGATCCGAAGAAGATTCCCCTGATCGTCGCCATCGACCCCTTCATCAATGAAAGCTCGGCGTTTGCCGACTACCTGCTGCCCGATACCTTGCTGTATGAAAGCTGGGGCTGGGCCGGCGCCTGGGGCGGCATGCCTGTCAAGATGAGCACGGCGCGCTGGCCCGTGGTCGAACCGCGCGTGCAGAAAACGCCGGATGGCCAGACCATCTGCATGGAATCGTTCTTCATCGCGCTGGCCAAAACGATGGCCTTGCCGGGCTTCGGCCCCGAGGCCTTGCAGGACATGGATGGCCAGCGCTTCCCCTTGCTGCGCGCGGAAGACTGGTATCTGCGCGGCGGCGCCAACATCGCCTGGCAGGGCAAGACGGCCGTGCCGGAGGCGAGCGACGACGACATTGCGCTCTCTGGCGTGGCCCGCATCCGCCCCGAACTGGAGCGCACCCTGAAGCCGGAAGAGTGGCGCAAGGTGGCCTTCATGCTGGCGCGCGGAGGACGCTACCAGAGCTATGGCGAGATGTTCGGCCTGCGCCTGCCGCCACCGGCGAATGCCAAGGCGCCGGCAGCTCCCGTGCCGGTGCTTGATGAGACGCCGTATCCGCAGGACTGGTCCACACACCGCTATCTGAAACCGATGATGCTGTACAACGAGGGCCTGGGCGTGAGCAAGAACAGCTTGAGCGGCAAACGCTTCTCCGGCACGCCCGCCTGGAGAGTGGCGGCGTTTGCCGACGGCACGCCCGTGCGCAAGGCGTATCCGGCCAGCGAGTGGCCATTCGAGTTGATCAGTTTTAAATCGGCGCTGCAGAACTCCTACAGCATCGGCGCACGGCGCTTGCGCGGCATCCACCCGGACAATCCGGTTGCCGTGCATCCCGACGATGCGGCGCGTTTGAAACTGGAAAATGGCGATGAAATATATCTGGAAACGCCGGGCGGCAGGGCCAGGGCCACGGTGATGCTGCGCCATGGGGTGCAGCGCGGCGTGATCGCCATTGAACATGGCTTTGGCCACAAGGAGCATGGCGCGCGGGCCCACCGCATCGGCAAGTCGCGTCAGCCCGACGAGCCGGCCATCGGCGCGGGCATCAACCTGAACGATCTGGGATTGACGGACCCGAGCCGCGGCGACAAGAACGTGTTTGTCGATCCCGTTTCGGGCACGTCGGTGCGGCAAGGGCTGCCGGCACGTATCATTCGTGCATAACGAAGGCCCAACAAAACCGTAGCGAGCGGAAGGGAGGTGCGGTCGAGAAGCTCAGCTGTGCGAATGCACAGTGAGCATCGCAGGCCGTAAATCACGACGCGCAGTAGGTTTGGTTGGGCGTTCTAGATCTCGCCGCTGGCCATCAGCAACCGGGCTACCTCGGCTGCTGAGTGCAGGCCCAGTTTTTCCATCGTGTTATGGCGATGCACCTGTACCGTCTTGTCGCTGATGCCCAGCTCGCGGGCGATGACTTTCGAGGCTTTGCCTTCGGCCATCAGCAGCGCCACTTCGCGCTCGCGCGCGGTCAGCCTGGCCAGCGCCGATTGCGCCGTATTCGCGCTGGCGGCGTTGCGGCTCTCATCCACGCTGCGGGCCACGGCGCGCGAGACGGCATCCAGCAACACCTGGTCCTTGCACGGCTTTTCCAGGAAGTCACAGGCGCCGGCCTTCATCGTCTGCACGGCCATGGCCAGGTCGCCATGGCCACTGAGGAAAATCACGGGCAGCGATATGGCGTGCCCGGTTTTATTATTCAACTCCTGTTGCAGTTCCAGTCCGCTCATCAAAGGCATGCGCACGTCGAGCAGCAAGCAACCGGGCGCGTGGCCATCATAGCGCTGCAGGAAGTCGCGCGCCGATTCGAACGTCGCCACTTGCCAGCCGGCCGAATCGAACAGATAGGCCAGCGAACGGCGCATGGCCGCGTCGTCGTCGACGACAAAGATGATCGCATCGCTTTCATTCATGGTGTTTCCTTGTTTGCTTCCATACCGGTATCTTCGGGCAGGCGGAACCAGACCGTCAAGCCTGGTGCATCGGCGTTGGCATGCGCCGACAGGCTGCCGCCGAACGATTCGATGATGCTTTTGCTGAGTGACATGCCCAGGCCCAGGCCTTCGGCCTTGGTGGTAAAAAAAGGTTCGAACAGGCGCGCCATCTGCGTCGCCTGCAGGCCGCAACCGGCGTCGCGCACGGCCACCGTGCAGGCGCCGTTTTCGCGGTGCAGCAGCACGCCGATGGGGTGACCCGGATTGTCGTTTTCCACTTGCGCATCGAGCGCATTCTTGAGCAAATTGAGCAGCACCTGCTGCACTTGCTGCGGGTCGGCCAGCACGCGCGCGTCAGGGCTGGTGCTGTCGTGGCGCCAATCGATCCGCGCTTGCGGATGGGCCGCGCGGAACAGTGATACCGATTGCTCCACTGCGTCGGCCAGGGCGAAGGGCGTGCTGTGCGCGGGACGTTTTTGCGCCATCGCGCGGATGTGCCGGATGATGGCGCCCGCGCGTTCGCTTTGCGTGGCGATTTCCTGCGCGCCATCGAGCAGTGGCGCCGCGTCGAGCCGGCCTGCCGTGATGCGGCGCGCCATGCCGCGCGCGAAATTGCCGATGGCCGCCAGCGGCTGGTTCAATTCGTGCGCGATGGCGCTGGCCATCTCGCCCAGGATGGCCAGGCGCGCCGTGTGGTCGAGCGTGGCCTGGCGCTGGCGCGCCTGTTCTTCCAGCGCCCGCTGCTGGTGCTGGGCCGCGCGCAATTGCTCCGTGCGCCGGCTGACCAGGTATTCCACGCGCACCGTATGCACGGCCCAGGCCACCAGCAAGGCCAGCACGAGCAGCATCCAGCCCCAGTAGCGGCGCAGCGCCGTTTCGAACGTCAGCTTGTCCAGGTAGGCGTAGGGACCGATGCGCAGCTCGCGGAACAGTTCATCGACGATCTGGTAATCGCTGGGCACCGTCCAGCTGTAACCTTCATCGGTACGCGGCATGGCCAGCAGGGCCTGCGCCACTTTTTTCGCCAGCGCTGGCGGCGTCTGGCGCAGGGCCACGAAGGGCCAGTCCGGATACAGCCGCGACGAGCTGGCGCAGCGAAAACCGGGAATCGGGCGCGTGGTGATCACGCGCAGTTCATCGGCGCGCACTTCGCCGCGCGCCACCATCTGTTCCAGCAGACAGGTACGCACGATGCCGGCATCCATGCGTCCCGCCCGCACGGCTTCGACGATCTGCTGCGAGGGGAAACCGCTGTAGCGCAGGCTGGCAAAATCATGCGTGGGATCGATGCCAACTTCGCGCAGTTCGCGCGCGGCGATCTGGTAGCCGCCAAACGCATCGGGCGCCACCGCCATCACGTTCTTGCCCGCCAGGTCGGCCAGGTCATGCAGCGGTGACGCGCTGCGCACGACGATGGCCGAACCGATGGCCTGACGCGGCGAGTCCGTCCACGGCGATTCAATCGTGGCGATGCGGCTGGCGCCATCGCTGTGTTCGAGTGCCACGTAATGGCCGCTGCTGGTGATGGCGAAGGCGATCGATTGCGACTGCACGGCACGCGTCAGGCCCGCCTGGTCGTAGTCGGCCAATGTAAAACGGATGCCGGGGATGCTCGCCTGCAGGTGGCGCGTCACGTACGACCAGTCCTGCTGCACGGCGTCGCCGCCCTTGTAGGCGAGTACACCGATGCGTACCTCCGGCAGCGCGTCAGCTGCTTGCGCGCCATGCAAACACAGCGCCGTCAGCGCGAACAGTAAAAAACGTCGCACTAGAACATGCTGCGCTGCGCCGCGCGCGCATCGCCGAACAGTTCCAGCAGCAGTTTCTTGATGGGCGCGGGCAGCGGCGCGTCGGCGATGTTCGCGCCGTCGTACCAGACGTGCGTCGCTTCCCCGGCCAGCGCCAGGCGCCGCGCCAGGGTGATGCGACAGGGCACGATGTGCAGCTTGTAATGGGTGAAGACGTGCACGATGGGCAGCAGCCGTTCCTGCGTCTCGATTGCGCCGAACGGCGCCACCGCGCGTGCCAGTACCTGCTGGTCTATCTCTCGCGGCGAGTCCGCATCGGCCAGCATATGGCCATCGAGTTCGGGCAGCGACAGCAAGCCGCCCCAGATGCCCGAGCCGGGGCGCTGCTCCAGCAGCACCTGGCCGTCGTCGACGATGAGCAGCATGACGGCATGTTTTTCCGGGCTGGTTTTCTTCGGCTTGCGTACAGGCAGATCCTTGGTGCGGCCGGTGGCGTAAGCCACGCAGCGCGGTTGCAGCGGGCAGCGGCCGCAATCGGGGCTGCTGCGCGTGCACAGGGTGGCGCCGAAGTCCATCAAGCCCTGCGTGTAGGCTTCGATGCCAGTCTCCGGGAGTAGCGCTTCGGCACGGCGCCACATGGCTTCCTCGACGCGCTTTTCACCGGGATAGGCATCGATGCCGAAGGTGCGCGCAAACACGCGCTTGACGTTGCCGTCCATGATGGCCGCACGCGTGCCGCTGGAAAACGCCGAGATGGCGGCCGCCGTCGAGCGGCCGATGCCGGGCAGGTCGGCCAGCAGGGCCGGGTCGCTGGGGAAGACGCCATCGTATTCGGCCACCACGCGCTGCGCGCATTTGTGCAGGTTGCGCGCCCGCGTGTAGTAGCCCAGGCCGCTCCATTGCGCCATCACGTCTTCCACCGGTGCTGCCGCCAAATCGCGCAGGGTGGGGAAGCGTTCGAGGAAGCGCGCGTAGTAGCCGAGTACTGCGGTGACCTGTGTTTGCTGCAGCATGATTTCGGACAGCCAGATCAGGTAGGCATCGCGCGTGTTTTGCCATGGCAGCGCGTGGCGGCCATGCTGCTTTTGCCAGGCGATGACGGTGGCGGAAAAAGTCGGGTCGACGTAATCTTTCAAAGGTGCCGCGCCGTTGGCGGGCGAGAGCGGATGCAGCAGACGTTTCATGCGGGATTCCAGTGTTCTGTTGTTTGATGGTGCTCAGCTTGCGCTGGCCGCGCGCAAGGCGGCCAGCAATTGCGCCAGCTGCGCCTTGTCGCGCTCGAGCGCCGCCAGGCTGGCCTCGAAGCCGGCGATTTTCTGTTCCAGGCTGCCGGTGGCGTCGTGGATGCGCTGAATCGAGGCAAAGCGCAGTTTCAGCTGTTCCTTGTACTCGACGATCTGCGCTTCGAGGGGCGCCATGATGACTTTCAGCCAGGCGCTGGCGTCGTCGTTGGCGTTGGTGAAACTGCGGCGCACGCGCGAGGCGATGGTGTCGAAGAATTTTTCCATCAGCACGACCCGACTGGTGGTGAGCAGGGTCGCCGTGCCGAACTGTTTATGGTAGACGGCTTCGATGTCGGCGATCTCCTGGCGGTAGCGGGCCAGCGAAAACGGCATCGGCAAGGCCAGCGCCAGGCCATGTTCGGAGGCGAATTTGCGGTACATCACGTTCATCATTTCCGTGATCTCGGCCGTCTTGCCTTCCGAGCGATCCAGGTTACTGGCGATGCGCTCGAAGTACTGGCGCACGGCTTCGCGCAGGCCCGTGAAAAAGCGGCTGCGCTGCATGGCCGCGCGCACGCCATCGATATCGTCGCGCACGATGTCCATGCCCAGGCTCGTATACAGCTCCGTCGACAGGCGGGTAAATACGGCGCGCGTCGCTTGCAGCTTGAACAGGCTGCTGTCGAATTCCTTCTTCTCGATATCGATGCGCCGCATCATGTGGGCGATCACGCTCTGGTTCTTGCCGCGCAGGCTGTGCAGCTCGTGCAACTGCTCGGCGATGCCGCGCGCGCGCGCCGCCGCCTGCACCTGTTGCGCCGCTTCGATGGCGTCCAGGTCGAACGCCAGCTGGCGCCGGATGATGTCCTTGCGCGCGGGGATCAGCTCCTCGAACAGGGCCGTCTCCAGCGCCTGCAGGCGGCTCTTTTCCAGCAGCGCCGCATCGTGGTTGATCTTGCCCACCAGGGCTTTTTGCGCCGAGACGGGAAACACCTGGCCAGCGTCCAGCGTCAACAGATGCGCCACGCTGGCCTGCTGGCGCTCAATGGCTTGCGCCACCTCGGCGTCGCCGCGCAATTCATCCCACATGCTGTCGATCTTGTTGAGCACCACCAGGCGCCCCGCGCCAGCGCCGATATGGTTGCGCCATACCTCGATATCGCTGCGCGTGACGCCCGTGTCGGCCGCCAGAATAAACAGCACCGCGTGCGCATTCGGGATCAGGTTCAGGGTCAGTTCCGGTTCCGTGCCGATGGCGTTCAGGCCGGGCGTATCGAGGATGACCAGGCCCTGTTTCAGCAGCGGATGGGGGAAGTTGATGATGGCGTGGCGCCACATGGAAATTTCCACCTGGCCGTCTTCGTCCAGCATGGCGGGAGCGTCCGCGTCGTCGGCGTCGTACAGGCCGTAGCGCGCCGCTTCTTCCACGCTGACTTTTTTCGTCAGGCTGACCTGGCGGATGGCTTCCTGCATGTCGCCGCCCGCATCGATGTTCAGGGGCAGGACGGTCCAGGCGGCGGGCAGGTCGCGGTAGTCGCTGGTCGACAGGTTCTGCGCGCGCGTCTCGATGGGCAGCAGCCGGATCGATGGCGGCCAGGCCGCGTCGTACAGCAGCTCGGTGGGGCACATGGTGGTGCGGCCCGCGCCCGAGGGCAGGATGCGCTGGCCATAGCCGGCAAAGAAGATGGCGTTGATCAGCTCGGATTTGCCGCGCGAAAATTCCGCCACGAAGGCGACAGACAAACGGTCGTCGAGCAGGCGGGAACCACAGCGCGCCAGGCGCAGCGCGGAAGCGCCGTCGACCAGGCCCGCCGCGCTGGCGGCTTGCCGGTATGCCTGCAAGGCGGCCTGCACGTCCTGCCGCCATGCGCTGTATTGTTCCAGGTCCCTGACCATCTGACTCCCTTTTTCCATGACTTACTTTTGACCGCTATTTCTGACAATTCACGCAGTAAAACGTGGAACGCTGTCCCTGCACGATTTGCCGGATCGGCGCGCCGCATACGCGGCACGGCTTGCCCGCGCGGTTGTACGTGAAATACGTCTGCTGGAAGTAGCCGGACTGGCCGTTCACGCCGATGAAGTCGCGCAGGGTGCTGCCGCCTTGCACGATGGCTTCGGCCAGCACGTCGCGGATCGCTTGCGCCAGTTTCTCATAGCGCGCCAGACCGATGCGCCGGGCCGGCGTCTTCGGGTTGATCCCCGCGCGAAACAGGCTTTCGGAACAATAGATATTGCCCACGCCGACGACGATATCGCCCGCCATCAGTACCTGCTTGATGTTGGTGCCCTTGTTGCGTGTTTTTTCGAACAGTAGCCGGCCCGTGAAGCCGCCTTCCAGCGGTTCCGTACCCAGGCCGCGCAGCAGCGCGTGGCCATCGAGCGGGCCGTCTGCCTCGTCGTGCCACAGAACGGCGCCGAAGCGGCGCGGGTCCGTCATGCGCAGCACCTGGCTGCCGCCGTCCGCGTCTTCCACGACGAGGTCGAAATGGTCGTGCTTTTGCGCCTCCGTCCCCGTCGGCAGCACGCGCAAATGGCCCGACATGCCCAGGTGGATGATCAAGGTGCCGTGGCGGAAGTGGATCAGCAGGTATTTGCCGCGCCGCCCCGTCAGGCCGATGGTTTGCCCCGACAGTTGTTCGCCCAGGGCCGGGGGGAAGGGCCAGCGCAGGCCGTCGCGGCGCAGCACGACGGCGCGCACGGCGCGGCCCTCGATGTGGGGCGCGACACCGCGCCGTGTGACTTCGACTTCTGGCAATTCTGGCATAGGGCTCGAATGGTTGAAAACCGGGTAAAAACAGGCGGGTTGCCGGCGCAGGGCTGGCCCGGGCCGGCTACGCCGCCACGACGTATATATTTCGTTACATACGTGAAGTACGCGATAGCCGCGTTGGGCGTAGAATCAAACTTTGCCGTTTAGCCAGGATCAGCCTTTGAAAAACGCTTTCGCCATTGTAACCTTGTCCGCCCTGATGGCCACGCATGCCATGGCGCAGACGCCTGTCGCCCCCGCCGATGCCGCGGCCGGCCCCTCTGCGGCCGCGCCCGCCGCGCCGCAGGAGCCGGACGCCACCTCCAAGGCGGGGCCCGGCGGCGACGAGCTGCCGAAGGTCGAGCTGAGCAGCGATTTGCTGTACAAGCTGACCAAGGCCGAGATGGAATTCAAGAGCGGCCAGTGGCAAGGGCCGTACGTGACGATGATGGTGGCGGCGCAGCAGACGCGCGATCCGCGCCTGGCGCGCCGCGCATCCGAAATGGCGCTGGCCGCCAAGCAGGGCAGCGAAGCGCTGGCGGCCATCCGCCTGTGGCGCGAGCTGGCGCCCGATTCGGACGAGGCGACGCAGTTCTTCCTCGGCTTTGTCGTGTTGACGGACAAGATCGAAGAGGCGGAACCGATTTTCGCCGAGCGCCTGGCCAATGCGCCGGCGGGCGCGCGCGGCGTGGCCCTGTTTCAGATGCAACAGATCCTGTCGCGCTCGAATGACAAGCTGTATGCCTATTCGATGGTGACGCGCCTGGCGCAGCCTTACCTGGACATGTTCGAAGCGCATCTGGTGCTGGCGCAGGGCGCCCTGTCGATCGGTGAGCGTGAACGCGCCATCGGCGAAGCGAACAAGGCGCTGGCCATCAAGCCGAACTCCGAGCTGGCTGCGCTGACCCTGGCGCAGGTGACGGGCGAGCCCGAGGCGGCGGGCAAGGTGCTGGCCACTTTCCTGCAAAAGAATCCGGACGCCGTCGAAGTGCGCGGCGCGTATGCGCGCCTGCTGGTCGAACAAAAACAGCTCGAGCCGGCGCGCGACCAGTTCCTGCTGCTGCTGAAAAGCGCGCCCGATAACGTGGGCGCCCTGTATGCGCTGGGTATCGTGGCGTTGCAGCTGGAAGACACCAAGGGCGCGGAGCAGTACTTCAAGCGTTTCCTGGCCGTGCTTGAAAAATCCCCTGGCGATACGCGCGATCCGTTCAAGGCCCTGATGA
Organism: Janthinobacterium sp. SUN073; assembly: GCF_030397665.1. Classification (GTDB taxonomy): domain Bacteria; phylum Pseudomonadota; class Gammaproteobacteria; order Burkholderiales; family Burkholderiaceae_D; genus Janthinobacterium. Next base: position 24,679 of record NZ_JAPUBT010000009.1, read on the forward strand.
TTTTGTCGCAGATCGCCGAGACGCGCGGCGACACGGCCGGTGCGATCGCCTGGCTGGACAAGGTCGACAACAGCGCTTCCGCCGGCTATGTCGAGGCGCGCTTGCGCCGCGCCCAGTTGATCGCCCGTGGCGGCAATCTCGATGCGGCGCGCAAGGCGCTGACGGAAATCGAAACGGACGATCCGGCAAGCCAGGCGCAGGTGTTGCTGGTCGATGCGCAATTCCTGCGCGACGCCGGCTATGTGCAAAGCGCCTACACGGTGCTGGAAAACGCCTTGCTGCGCTTCCCCGACAATCCGGAACTGCTGTACGACTACGCCTTGCTGGCCGAGCGCCTGGATAAACTCGAGCTGATGGAAGCGAGCCTGCGCCGCGTGATGGCGCTGGCGCCCGACAATCAGCATGCGTATAACGCCCTGGGCTACTCGCTGGCCGAGCGGGGCATCCGCTTGCCGGAAGCCCATGCGCTGATCGAAAAAGCCTTGCAGATGGCGCCGGGCGACCCGTTCATCATGGACAGCATGGGCTGGGTGCAGTTCCGCATGGGCAACTTGGCTGCCGCGGAAAACGCCTTGCGCCGTGCCTATGCCGTGCGCAGCGATCCGGAAATCGCCGTCCACCTGGGCGAAGTGCTGTGGCAGAAGGGCGACAAGGATGAAGCGCAAAAACTGTGGCGCGATGCGCGAAGCAAGGACCCGAAAAACGATGCGCTGAAAAGCACCCTGGCGCGCCTGAATGTCAGTTTGTGATTGAATCGATTAACTCAACTATAAAAAACCAGCGCCATGGCGCTGGTTTTTCCTTGTGCCCATGTTAAAAAAACTCCTTCCCCTCACGCTCGTCTGCCTGTCCCTCTCGGCCTGCTCGACCCTGACTTCCCCCTTTTCGTCCGGCGCCGCGCCATCCGCTCAAACCGTCGCCCCATACCGCGAGCAGGTGGAGCTGACGGGCCGCTTGAATGTCGTGTACCAGAAGGATGACAAGCCCGAATCGGCGACCGTCAATTTCAACTGGCAGCAGACGGCGCAGCGCACGGACGTGACCCTGTATTCGCCCGTCGGCAGCACTCTGGCGACGATTGCCGTCACGCCGCAGCAGGCCGTGTTGACGCAAAGCGGAAAGGCGCCGCGCAGCGCGCCCGATGTCGATACCCTGAGCGCGCAGATGCTGGGCTGGTCCTTGCCCGTGTCGGGCTTGCGCGACTGGCTGCAGGGATACGCCGTGGGCGCCGACGGCAAGCGCTTTGTCGCTTCGCCCGCGAACGACAGCGTGACCACCAAAGACGGCTGGCGTTTGCGCTATGTGTCGTGGCAAGAAGTAGGGCAAAATGCGGCCGACAATACACCGGGCGCCTTGCCGCAACCGCGGCGTATCGATGCCGAACGCAATGCCAGCGCGCAGGCCGATGCCGTCTCGCTGCGCATCGTGCTCGATCCCGCCACTTCCGCACCTGCACCATGACACTGACGACCCTGAACAATTGCCCGGCACCGGCCAAGCTGAACTTATTTCTACACGTCAACGGCCGCCGCGCCGATGGCTACCATCTGCTGCAGACGGTGTTCCAATTGCTCGACCATGGCGACACCTTGCACTTCGCGCTGCGCGACGACACGGCGATTGTCCGCGTGACGGCGCTCGCCGGTGTGCCGCAGGAGCAGGACCTGATCATCCGCGCCGCGAAACTGCTGCAGGCCGAGGTGCTGCGCCGCAAGGGCGCCTTGCCGCGCGGCGTCGATATCGCCATCGATAAAGTGTTGCCCATGGGCGGCGGCCTGGGGGGCGGCTCGTCCGACGCGGCCACGGCGTTGATGGCGCTGAACCGTTTGTGGCAAGCGGGGTTGACGCGCGAGGAATTGATGGCGCTGGGCTTGCCGCTGGGCGCCGATATCCCGTTTTTTATCTTTGGCGAGAATGCCTTTGCCGAAGGCGTGGGCGAGGCCTTGCAGCCTGTCGCCACGCCAGCATGCTGGTATGTGGTGATCGAGCCGGGCGTGCAAGTACCCACCGCCGCAATTTTTTGCGCGGAAGGCTTGACGAGAAATACCGAACCCGTCACAATAGCGGACTTTTCCAGGTACCTCGCAGACGGAAACGATGCGGGCGGGTTTGGTAAGAATGATTTACAGCAAGTAGCATGCAGTCTTTTCAAGCCGGTAGCAGATGCGGTAAAATGGCTGGGTGCTTACGGTGAGGCCAGGATGACTGGTTCCGGTGCTTGTGTGTTTAGTGCGTTTGGCAGTCAGGAAGAAGCGGATGCGGTGCTCAGCAATGTGCCACCAGTCTGGATCGCCTGGAAGGCAAAAGCGCTGAGTCGCCATCCGATGCTCACCATGTTGTAGAGAGTAAAAAAAGATTTTGCTTAGCGTCAAATAGTCGGTATAATACTGGCCAACATGACGGCAAGCAGTCAGTAACGTAGGGGAATCGCCAAGCTGGTTAAGGCACTGGATTTTGATTCCAGCATGCGAAGGTTCGAATCCTTCTTCCCCTGCCACCATTTCACCGTAGTCTGTCGATGCGAAGTTGGCGTCCAGTGCGGGAAAAAGCAGATATGTCGCCACGCGGCATATTCTAAACAATGACTGACCGGGCCTATGCCCGGTTAGTGCTTTTCAAGACTTCTATATCACCTCTTGGGACTCCCATGGCTTACGAAAACCTGATGGTTTTTACCGGCAACGCGAATCCAGCGTTGGCAGAGGGGGTCGCAAAAAACCTCGGCATCCCTCTCGGTAAAGCAAACGTTTCGAAATTCTCCGACGGCGAAGTAATGGTCGAGATTAACGAAAACGTGCGCGGCAAGGATGTTTTTGTTTTGCAATCCACCTGCGCTCCAACCAACGACAGCCTGATGGAAATCATGCTGATGGTTGATGCCTTGAAACGTGCTTCCGCTGGCCGCATCACCGCCGCGATTCCTTACTTCGGCTACGCCCGCCAAGACCGTCGTCCCCGCTCCGCGCGTGTGGCGATTTCGGCCAAGGTGGTGGCGAACATGCTGGAAGAAGCCGGTGTCGAGCGCGTCCTGATCATGGACTTGCACGCTGACCAGATTCAAGGTTTCTTCGATATTCCAGTCGACAATATTTACGCTTCGCCAATTTTGCTGGGCGACCTGCAAAAGAAAAACTACCAGGATTTGCTGGTGGTGTCGCCGGACGTCGGCGGTGTGGTACGTGCGCGCGCCCTGGCTAAACGCCTGGGCTGCGACCTGGCCATCATCGACAAGCGTCGTCCAAAAGCGAACGTGTCCGAAGTGATGAACATCATCGGTGAAGTCGAAGGCCGCAACTGCGTGATCATGGATGACATGGTCGACACGGCAGGCACCCTGACCAAGGCTGCCGAAGTGCTCAAAGAGCGCGGCGCGAAAAAAGTCGTGGCGTATTGCACGCACGCGGTGCTGTCGGGCCCGGCGATCGACCGTATTTCGGCTTCGCCACTCGATGAGCTGGTCGTGACCGACACGATCCCCCTGTCCGAAGCGGCCCTGGCCTGCGGCAAGATTCGTCAATTGACGTGCGCGCCGCTGCTGGCCGAGACGTTCAAGCGCATCATCAAGGGTGATTCGGTTATTTCCCTCTTTATCGACTAATTCGGTAAATAGAAACAGACGTAATGCCTGCGGCGCGACCGGCTTTTTGCCTGTTGCGCCGCAGTGTTTTAGTTTTCGGGGTGCGTATGCGCCCATTTCCGAAGATTCCTGGTCGCGGGAATCTTCATAACACAAGGCGCAAGCCTTGTTCTTCTTGGAGTTTCACATGAAAGTTATCGCATTTAAACGCGAATTGCAAGGTTCCGGAGCGAGCCGCCGCCTGCGCATTTCCGGCCAAACCCCTGGTATCGTCTACGGTGGCGCTGAAGCCCCGGTGCTGATCTCGCTGGATCACAACGCCCTGTACCACGCGTTGAAAAAAGAAGTGTTCCACTCGTCGATCCTGGATCTGGAAATCGACGGCGTTTCCCAGCAAGTTCTGTTGCGCGACTTCCAAGTCCACGCATACAAACAACTGGTTCTGCACGCTGACTTCCAGCGCGTTGACGCTAAGCAAGCTATCCACGTGAAAGTGGCGCTGCACTTCATCAACGCTGACGTTTCGCCAGCAGTCAAACTGCACGGCGCGACCATCAGCCACGTAGCCAACGAAATCGAAGTTTCGTGCCTGCCAGGCCAACTGCCGGAATTCATCAACGTTGACCTGTCGAACATCGACGTCGGTCACTCGCTGCACGTCGGCGACCTGGTCCTGCCAGCTGGCGTGACCGTTGTCGCCCATGGCGACAACCTGACCATCGCTACCGCTTCGGTACCGGCTGGCCACGTTGCCGCTGAAGCCGAAGCCGCTGCTGCCGAAGCCGACAAGAAGTAATTTTGCCGCCGCAGCAATGCGGTAGTCGCAAGGAAAAACCCGCCAGGTTCGCCGCGCGGGTTTTTTTCTGCCTGTTTTCACCGATAATGTTTTCTTTTTCATTGCAGACACAGCCATGCCCATACGCCTGATCGTCGGCCTCGGCAACCCGGGACCCGAATACGAACAAACCCGCCACAATGCCGGTTTCTGGCTGGTGGACAATCTTGCCAACAGCTTGCCCGGCACGCGCTTGCAGCGCGATTCGCGCTATAACGCCATGCTGGCAAAAACGTCGATCGCCGGCAAGGAAGTCTGGCTGCTCGAACCGCTGACCTTCATGAACCGCTCGGGCCAGTCCGTGGGCGCGCTGGCGCGCTTTTTCAAGATCGCCGCCGATGAAGTGCTGGTGGTGCACGACGAGCTCGATCTGATGCCCGGCATTGCGCGCCTGAAGAAAGGTGGCTCGGCCGGCGGCCACAATGGCTTGAAAGACATCACGGCCGCGCTGGGCACGCAGGATTACTGGCGCTTGCGCCTGGGCATCGGTCACCCGCGCACCCTGAGCCTGCAGCAGCAGGTGGCCGACTTCGTGCTGCACCGGCCGCGCCGCGAAGACCAGGAATTGATCGAGCAAGCGATCGAGAAATCCTTGCAGGTGATGCCGCAGATCGTCGAAGGCAAGTTCGAGGCGGCGACCATGAAGCTGCATACGGCTTGAGAACAGGGCCTGATGGCGTCACGATACGGCTGTTTTGGCGTCATTTGCCCATCATCGGGCTTTTGAAGCGCGCCTGTCAGGGGTACAATTGACCCCTTGAAATGCAGCACACGCACCATTCCCGGAAAACGGCGAGCGATAGCTCCGTTTTCCCTAACAGCACGGCAAGCACGCCGATAGACGGCGCCATGTGCTTTGATTATTAAAGGTTTTCCATGAGTCTCCAATGCGGTATCGTCGGCTTGCCGAACGTCGGCAAGTCCACCCTGTTCAATGCACTGACGAAAGCCGGCATTCCGGCTGAAAACTATCCGTTCTGCACCATCGAGCCGAACGTCGGCGTCGTTGAAGTGCCGGATCCACGCATGGATGCGCTGGCCGCCATCGTCAAGCCGGAACGCACGGTCAACGCCATCGTGGAATTCGTCGACATCGCCGGCCTGGTGGCTGGCGCATCGAAGGGCGAGGGCCTGGGCAACCAGTTCCTGTCGCACATTCGCGAAACGGACGCTATCGTCAACGTCGTGCGCTGTTTTGAGGATGATAACGTCATCCACGTGGCCGGCAAGATCAGCCCGCTCGACGATATCGAAGTCATCCAGACCGAACTGGCGCTGGCCGACATGGGCACCGTGGAAAAAGCGATTCATCGCGAAAACAAGAAAGCCCGCTCGGGCGACAAGGACGCGGCCAAGCTGCTGGCCATCATGGAACGCATGATGCCTTACCTGAACGACGCCAAACCGGTGCGCGCGATGGGCCTGGACGCCGACGAAATGGAACTGATCAAGCCCTTGTGCCTGATCACGGCCAAGCCGGCCATGTTCGTGGCCAACGTCTCCGACACGGGCTTTACCAACAACCCGCTGCTGGACCAGCTGACCACCTACGCACAATCGCAAAACGCGCCCATCGTCGCCATCTGCGCATCGATGGAAGCGGAAATCGCCGATCTGGATGCCGCCGACAAGGGCGCTTTCCTGGCTGACATGGGCCTGGAAGAGCCCGGCCTGGACCGCCTGATCCGCAGCGCCTACAAGCTGCTGGGCCTGCAAACCTACTTCACGGCGGGCGTGAAGGAAGTGCGCGCCTGGACCATCCATGTGGGCGACACGGCACCGCAAGCGGCCGGCGTGATCCATACCGACTTCGAACGCGGCTTCATCCGCGCGCAAACCATCGCCTATGACGATTTCATCGCCTACAAGGGAGAAGCCGGCGCCAAGGAAGCGGGCAAGATGCGCGCCGAAGGCAAGGAATACGTGGTCAAGGATGGCGACGTGCTGAACTTCCTGTTCAACGTCTAGCACAGACGCTTGCTGGCGAACACCAGCAACATATTGCATCAGTCCATTGCGAAATGCCGCTCAATATATCTGGGCGGCATTTTTGTTTGTATATTTGAAAAGGCCAGCCATGCAGTCAGAGAAACAACCGCTCGTTTCCATTGTCATGGCCACGTATAACCGTAGCAATATCCTCGGCTATGCGATTCAATCGGCACTCGCCAGCACTCTGCAGGACTGGGAGCTGATTGTCGTCGGTGACTGCTGCACCGATGATACTGCCGAGGTGGTCGCCGCGTTCGGCGACGCGCGTATCCGCTTTGTGAATCTGGAAACCAATTACGGCGAGCAGACGGGGCCAAACAATATGGGCGTCAGCCTGGCGCGCGGCACCTATCTGGCATTCCTGAACCACGATGACCTGTGGTTGCCCGATCATTTGCAAAGTAATATCGATGTCCTCGAGCGCACCGGGGCCGACCTGGTCTTTGGCCAGGGACTGGTGGTCTTGCCGGTGGGATATCACATGGTGGGGGCGCTGGTGGACGGTGTGCAACCTTACCGTCCGTGGATGGACGTGCCGGCTACCCTGTGGGTCATGCGGTGTGAACTGGCCCGGCAGATCGGGCCATGGCAGCCATCATGGGAAGTGCGCTGCTGGCCATCGCAAGCCTGGTTGCACCGCGTCTATCGTGCGGGACGGCCGATGTTGGCCCATCCCCGCATCGGCGCCATCCTGATCCAGTCTGGCAGCCGCAGCAATGCCTATCTGGACCGGCAGCACAGCGAGCATGCATACTGGTGGGCGCACATGCAAGATCCGCTGAATATTTTGCAGGCGGTCAGCACGCTATATGGCAAGGTGGGCCATGAACGGCTGATTGCGCCGCTACAGTCTGCCATGACGACCATGAAAGTGTTGTCGCGCCGCCTTTGTTATATGTTGGGGTTGTGGCCGCCGCATCCCGGTTTCTGGCTCAGGTATTGGCGCAAAGGGACGTTTATACGTGAATTACGCCGCCGCCGGGGATTAAAGGACATGCCGCGGCGATAGATAATACGCTGGCAATACATAAGCGCATTTTTATAAAATTTCGGGGGTAAATCTGGTGGCTGAGAAAAATAACTGGTTGTTGGCTGGCGCGAAACAGGATGGTGAAAGCATTACCAAGGAATGGAAGCCGACGGCTCCTTTCTTGATCGATGGCGTGATCTTTCAGGAAATCAAGCCCGTGCTGACGGCGTACGGCAGCCTGACGGAAATTTTCCGGACTGAATGGGTGCCCGATGCAGCCCAGATAGGCCAGATATTCGCCTCGACCCTGGAGCCCGGCGGACTGAGCGCCTGGCATGCGCATGCCATCACGACGGACCGTCTGTTCGTGGCGGCAGGCCAGATGCGCGTGGTGCTGTACGACGCGCGCGAGGACTCGCCCACCTTTGGCATGCTCAACGAATTCAAGCTGGGCACCAAGCGTCCCGGCCTGCTCGTCGTGCCGCCGCGCGTCTGGCATGGTGTGCAAAATTACTGCAGCACGCCTGCCATCCTCGTCAATGCGGTGGACCATGCGTATCGCTATGATGCACCGGACCACTGGCGCGTGCCGGCCGATTCGGACACGGTGCCGTATCGCTTTTCCAACGACAGGCACGGCTGAGATGCCTGGCCCGGCTGAACGATGCGCCTGAACCGTCTCGCGGGTTTTTCAGCCGGTCCCATTTTGTCGCTGCTGTGCAGCCTTGCCATCGTGCCTGCCGTAGCCTGGCTGTTTCCCCCTGCCGACATCGGCAAGCTGGATTTCTTCATGACCGCGTGCACGGTGGCCGGTTTGCTGCTGTCGCTGGGGCTGGATAAGGCCTTTCTGCATGAATACCATTACAGCACGAGTCGTAGCGGCTTGCTGAAAGCGTGCCTGCTGCCGGCCGTGCTGCTCGCCCCGGTGGCGCTGGCTGTGATATTCGTGTTTGCCATGCCGGTAGCGCGACTGTTATTTGATGTGACGCAACCAGCACTGGCCTTCCTGTTCGCTGCGGGCATGCTGAGCGCCCTGGCCAATCGCCTGATCGCGCAGTTATTTCGCATGCAGGAGCGCGCCTGGGTATTCAGCCTGGCGCAGGTGCTGCCAAAAATCACACTGCTGTTGCTGCTGCCTGTCCTGTGGTGGGATCCGCAGCGCAATTTCGTGCACCTGGCAAGCCTGGTTGTGGCCACCACCTGGGTGGTCACGCTCTGGCTGCTGTGGCATGCGCGCGCATCGCTGGCGCAAGCCTGGAACGCCGCCATGGACCGCGCGCTGCTGCGGCGCCTGCTTTCCGAGGCGGGGCCCCTGCTGGTGAGCGGTATTTTCTACCTGTCCATGCTGTCGGCCGGCATGGGTTTGCTGCGTTTCTTTGCCGGCTTTGACGAGCTTGGGATTTATGCGCTGGCCACGCGCGTGGCCGCCGGCGCCTGGCTGGTGCAGTCGATTTTTACGATTGTCTGGGTGCCGCAAGTGCACAAATGGGCCGCCGTCGGCGGCGACCTGTCGAATATCGCGGCCATTTGCCGTCATGCGCAGGCCATCGTGGTCGTGGGTTTTTGCCTGGCGGGCGCTCTTGCCTGGCTGATCGGATGGGTCTTGCCTCCCAACTATCATGGCGTCGCCTATCTGGCGGTGGCCACCGTGGGCCAGCCGCTGTTGTATGCCCTGGCGGAAGTGACCGGTGTCGGCATCAATCTGGCCCGCCGGCCCGCCTTGGTCATCCTCTCCTTCGCGCCAGGTTTGCTGACGACGTTGCTGATCGGCGCCTTGCTGGTACCTTCCTGTGGCGCCACGGGCGCCGCCGTGGCGCAGCTGCTGGGTTTCCTCGTGTATTTTGTCATCAAGACGGAACTGGGCATGCGCGTCTGGCGTCCGTTGCCGCGCCGTTCGCTGTATCTGAGTGCCGTCCTGCTGTCGCTGCTGGCGGCGGGCCATGCGTTTTTTGCGCAGCGTCTGGGGCCGCTTGCCCCGCTGGCATGGTGCGTGCTGCTGGCGGCCGCACTGCACGTCTACCGGCCTTCGCTGTGGGCCGCCTTCAGGCTGCTGAGGCCGGTCCAACAGCAGGGCTGACAGCATTTGCTGCGCATAGCCGTATTGCGCTTTCCTTGTCACTCCGCGTACAATGAGAATAATTCTCATTTATAATCCGATGCGCCTGTTCTTGCCGGCCGTTGGCGACAGGAAGGGTATCGTGAGCACCGCCGAGTTAGCGCTTCAGCAGCAAGTCCGCAGTTTGTACACCGACCACCATGGCTGGCTGCGGGGCTTGTTGCGCCGAAAGCTGGGCAATGCCTTCGATGCAGCCGACCTGGCGCACGACGTGTACCTGCACCTGATGAAGACGGGGCGCGTACCGCCGGCCGGGGAGTCGCGGCGTCATCTGACGCAGATCGCCAACGGCATGGTCATCGACCTGTACCGCCGCCGCCAGATCGAAGCGGCCTACCTGGCAGTGCTGGCCCTGGTGCCCGAAGCGCTGGCGCCGTCCGAGGAAGAGCGCGCCCTGGTGCTGGAAGCGCTGGCGGAAATCGACGCCGTGCTGCACCGGCTGCCGGCCAAGGCGCGCCAAGCCTTGCTGCTGTGCAAGCTCGACGGCATGAGTTACCGCGACATCGCCGCCGAACTGCACGTTTCTGTTTCGTCCGTTGAAAAATATATCGCCGCCGGCTTGCTGGCCTGCTACCAGGCCTTGCATGGGCAGGATGCCTGAGCCATGGAAGTGCTGATTGCGCCGGCCATCGTCCGGCAGGCTGCCCGGTGGATGGCGCGCCTGTGGTCCGATGACGCCAGCGACGAGGACCAGGCCGATTGCGCCCGCTGGCGCGCTGCCCATCCGCACCACGACCTCGCCTGGCAGCGCCTGCAAGCGTTCGAAGGCAGGCTGCACAGCGTGCCGCGCGACGTGGCCCGCCATGCGCTGCGCGAACCGGCCTGCGCCGCCTACCTGAACCGCCGCCGTGCCCTGAAGTTGCTGGCCATGCTGTTGCCCGTGGGCGGCATGCTATATGCGGCGCGCGGCACGGATGCCTGGCAAGTGGCCATGGCAGGCCACGCTACGGAGAAAGGGGAAATTCGCGAAATCATGTTGCCTGACGGTACGCGCGTGATGCTCGCTTCCGCTTCCGCCATCGACGTGCGCTTCGACGCCAGCGAGCGCCGGCTGATCCTGCGGGCAGGGGAAATCCTCGTCACCACGGCGCACGATCCCGATCCGGCGCAGCGGCCTTTCCGCGTGCAGGGCCGCCACGGCACGGTGCGGGCCCTGGGCACGCGTTTTACTTTGCGACAAGACGAACACACGTCGCGCGTCGCCGTCTTCGAGGGCGCCGTCGAGGTGCGCCTCGCGCATGCGCCGGAGCGGCCCGTGCGCATCGCCACGGGCCAGGGCGCCGTCTTCTCGGCCGACATCGTACAGTCTGGCGCGCCTGCCTCCGCCAGCGCCGCAGCCTGGACGAAAGGCGTGCTGGTGGCCGACAACATGCGCCTCGATGACCTGCTTGCGGAACTTGCCCGCTACCGGCCCGGCCTGTTGCGCTGCGACCCGGCCGTGGCCAGCCTGAGCGTCAACGGCGTGTTTTCCTTGCGCGATACGGACCGCGCGCTGCACAACCTGGCGCTGGCCTTGCCGGTGCAGGTGGTCGCGCGTACGCGCTACTGGGTCACGGTGCAAGCCATCCCCCAGGCCGCTGCCTGATAATTTCGCACGCGCGATTGAGGGTTTGGCATTCTCGTTCGGGATATAGGGTAAGAGCCACCCTTATCCATTGAACTTATGCACGTTTTTCCCCGCTTTCTCCATGAGTAGCCCAAGCCGCCAAGCCGGCCCGATCAGCCGGATACTGCACCCCATCCGCAGACGCCTGATCGCCGCCGCCATGCTGGCCGGCACAGGTTCCATGCTCACCCTGGTGCCGCTGGCGGGCATCGCACACATCGCGCAAATCGCCCTGGACCCTGCGCTGGCGCAAGGCGAGCTCTGGCCTATCATCATCGCCAGCGTCGCTTGCCTGTTCCTTGGCATGGCGTTGATGTCGCTGGGCGAGCTGGCAGCCCATCTGGCCGACAACCGCCTCACCCACCAGTTGCGCCTGCAAGCCATGCAGCGCCTGGGGCAAGTGCCGCTGGGCTGGTTCACCAGCCGGGCCTCGGGCGAGGTCAAGCAGGCGATGCAGGATGACATCAACACCCTGCACAGCCTCACTGCCCATTTTTATACGACGACGGGACGCGCCGTGGGCGCCATCGCCATTTCCGTGATTTATCTGTTCGCCATGGACTGGCGCCTGGCCCTCGTGGCTATCCTGCCATTTCCCGGATTTTTCCTGTTCTTCGGCCGCGCCATGAAGGCCAGCGGAAGCAATATGGAGCAATTTGTCGCCGGCATGGGGCGCATCAACAATGCGGTGGTGGAGTTCGTCAATGGCATTCCCGTGGTCAAGGCTTTCGGCGCCACGGGCCGTGCGCATGGCAGCTACCGCGCGGCCGTCGACGCTTTCGCCGACTCTTTTGCCGCATTCACGCGTCCGCTGGTCGGTTCGATGGCCAACGCCAATGCGCTGATCGCGCCCGTCGCCGTGCTGGGCGTGGTGGTGCTTGCCGGTACGGCCTTCGTGGCGCTGGATTGGATGGCGCCCGTGGACATCCTGCCGTTCTCCCTGGTGGCGCCCGGCATCTCCGCGCCCATGCTGCTGTTGCATTACCTGACGCACGACCTCAACAACGCCACGGGCGCCGCCCAGCGCGTGCAAGCCTTGCTCGATACACCCGTGCTGGCACAGCCGGCGCCCGACCAGCAGCAGTTGCCGAACGGCACCGAGATCCGAGTCGAACACGTTGCTTACACCTACGACGGACAGAACAAGGTGCTGTCGGACATCAGTTTCACTTTGCAAGCTGGCACGGTGACCGCCATCGTCGGCGCCTCCGGTTCCGGCAAGTCGACCCTGGCGCGGCTGCTGCTGCGCTTTTTCGACCCGACCGAGGGACGCATCACCCTGGGCGGCGTCGACCTGCGCCACATCGCCACGCCCGAGCTGTACCGGCGCATCGGTTTCGTGCTGCAGGAAGTGCGGCTGATCCACGCCAGCGTGCGCGAGAACATCGCGCTGGGGCGGCCTACGGCCAGCAGCGACGAGGTTGAGGAAGCGGCGCGCCTGGCGAACATCCACGAACGCATCCTGGCCTTGCCGCGTGGCTACGATTCCGTGATCGGCGAGGATGCGCAACTGTCCGGAGGCGAGTTGCAGCGCGTGAGCATCGCCCGCGCCGTGCTGCTCGATCCAAACGTGCTGGTGCTCGATGAAGCGACTGCGGCGGCCGACGCGGAAAACGAGGTGGCGATCCAGGATGCGCTGTCGCGCTTTGCCCGGGGCCGCACCCTGCTGGTGATCGCGCACCGGCTCGATACCATCATGCACGCCGACCACATCATCGTCGTCGAGAGCGGCGCCATCGTCGAGCAGGGCAGTCATGCCGGATTGCTCGCAGACAAGGGCCGCTACGCGCAACTGTGGGCGCTGGGCGGTTACCAGGATACCCAGGAAGAGGCGAGCCCGTCATGCTGAAGACTTTCATACAATTGCTGGGAGACGATGCGCCTGTCTTCCGCCGCTACTGTGCCATGGCCGTCGCGTATGGCGTACTCAGCGGGCTGACGATCACCGCGCTGGTGCTGGCGCTGGGCCGGCTGCTGGCTGGTGACACGGGCGGCGCGGCCCTGTGGCTGCTGGTGCTGCTGGCCGGGCTGGTCGCCTGCTGGGGCTGGCGGCGCCAGGTGGAAAAGGCGGGCGTGCGCGTGGGCGTGACGGTGCTGCAAGGGGCGCGCCAGCGCCTGGGCGACCACGTGGCGCGCCTGCCCGTCGGCTGGTTCACGCCGGAGAACACGGCGAAACTGGGCCACGTCATCACGCAGGGCATGATGAACGTGGCGCAACTGCCGGCCCACGTGCTCACGCCCGTCATTTGCGGCGCCGTCACACCCCTGGTGCTGCTGGCCGCGCTGTTCGCGCTGCACTGGCAGCTGGGCGTCATGGCGCTGCTGGCGCTGCCCCTGCTGGCGGGCGCCTTGCGGCTCACGGCGCACCTGGGCCAGCGCGCCGACGACGCCTACCACCGGCATTTTGCCCAGACCAGCCAGCGCCTGGTGGAGTTTGCGCAAGCGCAATCCGTCTTGCGCGCCTTCAATGGTAACGGCGGTGGCGACGGTACGCGCTTTTTGCGGCTAGCCATCGACGGGCAACGCCACGCCGGCTCGCGGCTGATCTATCTGTCGGCCCTGTCGTCGGTGCTTAACGCCTGGGCCGTGCAAGCCATCTTCGCCGCCTTGCTGGCCGCCGCCGCGCTGTGGCTGCAGGGCCTGCTGGGTGCGGCATCGGCTGCGGGTGACGCTATTTCTGTCATCGTGGCGCTGCTGCTGGTGGTGCGCTTTGTCGATCCGCTGCAGGAAGTGGCCAGCTATGGCGAAGTGCTGCGCGGCGCGCGGGGGCCGCTCGACGCGGCGCGCGATATTTTCGCCGTGCAGCCGCTGCCGGAAGCGCACAAGCCGCAAGCGCCGCGCGATGGCGCCGTCGAGTTGCGCGGCGTAGGTTTTCGCTATGTACAGGAGCAGGCCGACGTATTGACGGACATCAATCTGCACATTGCACCGGGCAGCATGACGGCGCTGATCGGCGCCTCCGGCTCCGGCAAGACGACATTAGTACGTCTGATCGCGCGGTTCTTCGACGCTAGCCAGGGTGAAGTGCTGGTGGGCGGCGTCGATGTGCGGAATATGTCCAGCGAACAACTGGCAGGGCAGATCAGCCAGATCTTCCAGGATAGTTATCTGTTCCAGGGCAGCATCGGCGACAACATCCGCCTCGGCAAGCCCGGCGCCACCGATGCCGAAGTGCTGGATGCGGCGCGCCAGGCGGGCGTGGCCGAGATCATCGCCCGCCTGCCGCAGGGACTCGCTACGCCGGTGGGCGAGGGCGGCGCGCGCCTGTCCGGCGGCGAACGCCAGCGCATCGCGATTGCCCGCGCGCTGGTCAAGGATGCACCGATTTTGCTGGTCGACGAAGCGACGGCCGCGCTCGATGCGGAAAACCAGGCCGCCATCGCCGAGGCGCTGGCGCGGCTGCGCGGCAAGCGCACGGTGATCGTCATCGCCCACCAGCTGTCGACGGTGGCCATGGCCGACCAGATCGTCGTGCTCGATGGCGGCACGATCCGCGAGCAGGGCGCGCCAGCCACCTTGCGCGCTCAGCATGGCTTGTATGCCTACTTCCTGGCCCAGCGCCAGGCGGCCAAGGGCTGGCGTATCGCCTGCGCGCCGGAGTCCGGCAGTTGACACGCGCGCGTCTGCTTTTTCTTTTCATACTGCTCTGCTGCGCTTCCTTGCTGGTCGGCGCCAGGCAGATGGAGTGGGCACAGCTGCTGTCACCATCGTTGTCTTCCGGCGTGCTGTCCGACGCGCTGTCCGCCGATGCCTGGCTGACGCTCACGGCCAGCCGCCTGCCGCGCCTGGCGGCGCTGGTGCTGACAGGTATCGGCCTGTCCGTCTGCGGTGTCATCCTGCAGCACATCGTGCGCAACAAATTCGTCGAGCCGGCCACCTCGGGCGGCCTCGACGCGGCCAAGCTGGGCATCCTCGTGTCGCTGACGGTAGTTCCCGCAGCGGGCACGGCGGGCAAGATGGCGTTCGCGCTGGCCTTTTGCCTTGCCGCCAGCGTACTGTACGTGGCCTTGATCCGCCGTATCCGCTTCAAGAACACGATTCTGGTGCCCGTCATCGGCCTCGTGTATGGCGGCGTACTCAGTGCCGTGGCCGAGTTTTATGCCTATCGCAACAACATCCTGCAAAGCATGCAGGGTTGGCTGCTCGGCGATTTCTCGCGCATCGTGCAGGGCAACTATGAAATCATTTATCTGATCTTGCCCATCGTTGCCCTCACGTATCTGTACGCGCAACGCTTTACCGTGCTGGGCATGGGAGAAAGGATGGCCACCAGCCTCGGCCTGAACTATGCGGCCACGGTGGCGCTGGGCCTGATGCTGGTGGCCGTCACCGTGGCGGCCACGGTGATCACGGTAGGGGCGATTCCGTTTGTCGGGCTGGCCATTCCGAACCTGGTGGCTTTGCGCCATGGCGACAATCTGGGCCGCACCCTGCCCATCGTGGCGTTGTGCGGCGCCTCGCTGCTGCTGGCCTGCGACATCGCCGGACGCTTGCTGATCTACCCGTTCGAGGTGCCGATCGGCCTGACGGCTGGCGGCGTGGGCGGCCTGCTGTTCCTCATATTGATCATCCGGGGGCGGCGATGAAGCGGCTATTCAAGCAGCGGACGCTGTGGCTGGCCGTGTTTGCCCTGGCGCTGGCCTTTCTCTTCCTCGGCGCGAATTTTGACTTCGATTACATCATCCCCAAGCGCATCTCTCGCCTGGCCGCCATTGCCATCGGCGGCGTCTGCGTGGCCGTGTCGTCCATCGTGTTCCAGACCATCGCCGGCAACCGCATCCTGACGCCGGCCGTCATGGGCTATGAAGCCGTGTACCTGCTGCTGCAGTCGCTGCTGATCCTCGCGATGGGCATGCACAGCGTGGTGCTGCTGGGACACAACGGCAATTTTGTCGTGTCGATCGCGCTGATGCTGGCGTATTCCTGGGCCATCCACTATTGGCTGTTTCGTGATGGCAAGAACAACGTGTATTTCCTGTTGCTGCTGGGATTCGTGCTGACGATGGTGATCGCTACGTTCACTCAGTTCATCCAGCTGCGCATCAGCCCGGGCGAATTTGCCATCTTGCAGGGATTCAGCCAGGCATCGTTCAACAAGGCGCAGCCCGCACAATTGTTGACCTCGGCCCTGCTGGTGGGTGCCGCCTGCGTGGCCGTGCTGAAAACCTTGCCGGCGCTCGACGTGCTGGCGCTGGGACGCGAGCAAGCCATCTCGCTGGGGATCGATTACCGGCGCATGGTGCAGCTGCAACTGGCGCTGATCTCCGTGCTGGTGGCGGTGTCGACGAGCCTGCTGGGTCCGACGGCCTTCATGGGCATCTTTGTGGCGAACACAACGTATGCCCTGGCCCGCACTGCGCGCCATCGCGTCACTTTGCCCCTGGGCTGCGCCATCGCCATCGTCATCTTCCTGGCCGCCCAGCTGTTGGTCGAGCACGTTTTTAACTACCGGACCACGGTCGGCATCCTCGTCAACCTGGTGTGTGGCGCGTACTTCCTCGCGCTCATGGTCCGTACCCGAGGCACCGCATGATCCACGTCAACCATATCGAAAAAAGCTACGGCGCCAGGCGCGTGCTGGCCAACGTCAGCGCGCAGTTTCCCAAGGGGAAAGTGACATCCTTGATCGGCCCCAACGGCGCCGGCAAGACCACCTTGCTGATGCTCATCGCGCGCCTGCTGGAACCGGATCAGGGGGAAATTCTGCTCGGCGGGCGCAGCATCGCGGACATGCGCATTGCTGACTATGCACGGCAAGTGGCCACCTTGCGCCAGTCGCCTGATTTCAACCTGCGCCTGACGGTGGAAGAGCTGGTCGCCTTCGGCCGCTTCCCCTACAGCCGTGGCACGCTGACGCCGCAGGACCGGCTGGCCATCGACGAGGCGATCGCCTTTTTGTCGCTCGAAGCGCTGCGTGCCGCCTATGTCGATGAACTGAGCGGCGGCCAGCGCCAGATGGCCTTCCTGGCCATGACGATTGCCCAGCAGACGGACATTGTGCTGCTCGACGAGCCGCTCAACAACCTGGACATGAAACACGCCGTGCAGATCATGCGCGCGCTGCGCCGCCTGTGCGACGAGCAGGGCCGCACGGTGATCTTGGTGATTCACGACATCAACTTCGCCGCCAATTTCTCGGACCACATCGTCGCCATGCAGGGCGGCGCCGTGCGCTTTTCCGGCCCCGCGCACGAGGTCGTCACCGGGGAACGCTTGCGCGCCTTGTACGACATCGATTTCCACATCGTGCGCGACGAACGCGGCTGTGTCTGCAATTACTTTACCCCCACAGGAGCTTGAGATGATCTGCAACAAATCTTTCTGCGCGCTGGCCGTGCTGGTCGCCGCCTTAGCCGTCTTGCAAGGCTGTACCGACAAGACGGCGAGCGCACCGCCAGCGCCTGCCGCCTCGGCCACACAGCCGGCGTTTGCTCCCATCACCATCGTGCACAAGTTGGGCACGACGGTGATCGAACAGCGTCCCCGGCGCGTGGCCGTGCTCGACATGAATGAAGTCGATTTCCTTGACCAGCTGGGCGTGCCGGTTGCCGGCATGGTGAAGGATTACGTGCCGCACTTTCTCACCCGCTACAAGGACGACCAGGGCATCCGCGACCTGGGCGCCATCGTGCAGCCGAATCTCGAACATATCCACGCGCTCCAGCCCGACCTGGTGCTGATGACGTCGATCCAGGCCAACCACTATCAGGAACTGAGCCAGATCGCGCCCACCTTGCACTTTGACGTGGATTACCAGAACAGCGAGAGCAAGCACATCGAGGTGGTCAAGCAGCACTTGCTGACACTGGGGCGTATCTTCGGCAAGGAAGACATCGCCAGCAGGAAAGCGCAGGAACTCGACGCCAAGGTGGCGGATGCGCGCAAGGTGACGCAGGACCGTCCCGAGAGGGCGCTGATCGTGCTGCACAACAACGGCGCCTTCAGTGCATTCGGCGTGCAGTCGCGCTACGGCTTCGTCTTCGATGCGCTGGGCGTGAAACCGGCCAGCACGGCCGTCGAAGCGGGCTTGCATGGGCAGCCCATTTCCAGCGAGTTCATCCAGCAAGCCAATCCCGACATCATTTATGTTGTCGACCGTACGGCCGTGATGGAACACCGTCCCGTCATGACGGCCGAACAGATGGCCAATCCGCTCTTGCGCCAGACCAATGCCTGGAAGAATGGCCGTGTCGTCTTCGTCGATGCCGATGCCTGGTACATCACGGCAGCCAGCGTGACGTCGCTGAAACGGGTGATCGACGACGTGCTCAGGGGGTATCAATAATACGAGCTATTTTTTAATGATTCGTATTTGCATTGAGGGTTTTGCCTTTTCGTTCGGGAGATAGGGTGAGAACAAGCAATCATCCCATCTGAAAAGGACTTAACTTATGGCAACACGCATGGCGACACGCCACCTTCCCGCCTTGAACCTGAGCCGTATCGCCACCGCCGTGCAACTGGCGCTCGTCACGGGCCTGACCGTGGGGGCGCTGGGCGTGGCGGCCCCGCAGGCCTTTGCGCAAGCGGCGCAAGTCCGGCAAGCGTTCAGCGTGCCGGCCGGTGCGCTGGGCCTGGCGCTCAACACCTTTGCTGCCGAGGCGGGGGTCGAACTGACGGTCGATGCAGGTTTGCTGCAGGGCAAGAACAGCGCCGGCCTGTCCGGCAGCTATAGCGTGCCCGAAGGATTTTATGAATTGCTGCGTGGACACGGCTTGCAGGCCGTGCGCGAGGGCAATGGCAGCTACACGCTGCGCCGCGAGCCGGCGCACAGCGCCAGTGCAGAGGCCGCCGCAACCATGCCGGCCGTGACGGTCTGGGGCACAGGCAACACTGTTACTGATGCCTATGCAGGTGGGCAAGTGGCGTCCGGCGGGCGCGTGGGTTTTCTGGGCGACAAGGATTTCATGGAAACCCCGTTCAACACCATCAGCTATACGGATAAATTCATCGAAGACCGGCAAGCGCGCGACATCACCGATGTGATCTCGGCTGCCGACCCTACCGTCTTCAGCAGCGGCATGACGGGCATCATCGGCGAGAATTATTCGATACGCGGGTTCAGTTCCGGCACCAGCGACGTCGCGTTTGGCGGGCTGTTCGGCATCTCGCCCGTGTACCGCACTTCTCCCGAGATGTTCGAACGCATCGAAGTGCTGAAAGGCCCCTCGGCCTTGCTCAACGGCATGCCGCCGGGCGGTTCGGTGGGCGGCAGCATCAATCTGGTGCCCAAGCGCGCGGGCGAGGCGCCGCTGGCGCGCGTGACGGCGTCGTATATGTCGGATTCCCAGTTCGGTGGACATGTAGATATGGGTCAGCGCTTTGGTGCAAACAAGCAATTCGGCATCCGCATCAACGGCGTCTACCGCGACGGCGAAGGCGCCATCGAGCATCAGAAAAAGAAGACACAACTTGCGTCGGTAGGACTCGACTGGCGCGGCGTTGGTGCGCGCCTGTCCGCCGACCTGTACAGCAGCGAAGACCGCGCGCGGGGTTTGAACCGTGGCGTCAACCTGGCCGCCGGCCTGCCCGTGCCGCGTCCGCCAAAACCGGAGACCTTGCTCAATCCCAGCTGGGCCTTCTATGACACGAAGGACAAGGGCGCCATGCTGCGCGGCGAATATGATGTGAACGAACAACTGATGGCGTATGCCGCCATCGGCGCCGGCAAGGCCGATTACCAGTCGACGGGCGCCTACCTGATCCAGGTGTTCAATGCGGCTGGCGACTACCGCACCAATCTGGCGGACCTGGGTTTTAAGCTGGAAAAACAATCGGCGGAAGTGGGCGTGAAGGGCAAGTTCCGCACAGCCGGCATCAGCCATCAATGGGCGGCCAACGCCACGTATTACCACCACACGGACCAGCAGTTCGGTCGCAGGAATACCTTGGCGCAAGATTGGATCACGAATATCTACCATCCCGTCTGGGGTCCAGCGACCCGCTTCGAGGCGCCGCAAATTTCGAAGACGGAACTGCGCCTGGCCAGTGTCGGACTGGTCGATACCCTGTCGTTTGCGCAGGATCAAGTGCAACTGACGGCGGGCTTGCGACGCCAGGAAGTGCTCAACGACAGCTTCAATGTGAAGACGGGCGCGCGAACCTCCCGCTATGACGCCGCCGCCACGACGCCGGCCGTCGCCTTGCTGGTCAAAGCCGCCAGGAATATCGCGCTGTACGCCAATTACATCGAAGGCTTGAGCCAGGGTGCGACGGCTCCCATGACGGCGGCCAACGCGGGGGAAGTCTTTGCCCCGTACAAATCCAAGCAGATGGAGGCTGGCGTCAAGGTCGACCTGGGCGAATTCGCCCATACGTTCAGCGTGTATGAAATCAAACGCCCCGGCAGCTATGTTGATCCGGTCAGCAATGTCTTTTCCTTTGGCGGTGAGCAGCGCAACCGCGGCGTCGACTGGGGATTTTTTGGCTCGCCCGTGCGCGACGTGCGCCTGATGGGCGGTATCGCCTATGTGGACCCGACCCTGGCCAGGACGAATAACGGTGTCAACCAGGGCAAGCAGGCGGCGGGCGTGCCCAAGCTGCAGGCCAAGCTGGGCGTGGAGTGGGATGCGCCGCCTGTGCCGGGGCTGACCCTGACGGCGAACGCGACGGCGGCATCGAAGCAATACATCAATGAAGACAATTCCATGTCGGTACCGGGCCGCAGCGTATTTGACATGGGCGCGCGCTATGCCACCCGTGCCGCCGGCCGGCCGTTGACCGTGCGCGCCAGCGTGAGCAACGTGGGCAACAAGGCGTACTGGGCGTTACCGCAATGGACCAGCCTGGGGCTGGGCGCGCCGCGCACTTTCATGCTGTCGGGAACCATGGATTTTTGAAGGCGGTGTGTCGCACCTGCTGTTTGACAATGCCCCGCCTGTGCGGGGCTTTGTCGTTCTCGGGCCTTGCTGCTTGCCCAGATCGGCTTCCGGGTTTGGGCCCAAAAAATACCGCTACCACAACTGATAAAAATCAAAGCCAGAAGACGCGCAGTGTCAGGATTGATGTTACTATTTTTTGAATGTTTGTGAAAAAATCATGCCTGCAGTGCGCGCATGCGAAGTAGTGCACCATTTTGCAGGAACCGATATCGTTGGGATTTGGCTGCTCGCGGCCAGGAACAAGACTTCAAAGGGTTAGCCATGGTGATGACTTCCTTAGCGCAAACGCAATGCCAGATATTTCTGGAGGGGGAGGGTGATCGCTGGTTTGACCGCAATCGATCTACCTTGAACCAGCAGAAGTCATTCTACGAGAACGAAACGATCAAGCGCGTCCTGGCCAGTCATCGTGACCGTATCGGGCATATCCTGGAAATCGGCTGTGGCAACGGCGTCAAACTGGCGGATCTCAGCCAGTTTTTTGCTGCACAGGGCCATGGCATCGATCCCTCTGCCGAGGCCGTGCGCGAAGGCATGGATAAATTTCCTAATATTAATGTTCAACTGGACGTTTCGATCGCGTCGCACATTCCGCACGGCGATGCCAGCATGGATTTGGTGTACTTTGGCTTTTGCCTGTACCTGGTAGACCGGACGGAAATTCTCAAGGCTGTTGCCGAGGCTGACCGGGTATTGAAGAGCGGCGGGTTTCTTGCCATCCTGGACTTCGATCCAGGCTATCGCCACAAGCGGACCTATCATCACAAGCCCGGCCTTTTTTCCTACAAGACGTCCTATGCGGATTTCTTTACTGCCAGCGGTCATTATTATCTGGTCGCCAAAGACAGCTTTTCCCATAGCGAACATGCCTTTACGCTCGATAGCGATGAGCGTGTTTCCATCTGCATCCTCTACAAAGAACCCGAGCCATATGGCAAGGACTGACAAAGCAGTCGTCAACGGACGAAATTGCTGGTTGGCGGCCATGCCCTAGCACCGGCGAGCACAGGCGCCACCAAATCGTAAGGTGCTGCAGACTTTATTCGGTGTTTCTACAGCCCTCCACTCGCTTGCTCGTCCGGTATCCGGATTGCCGTTTGCTGGCGCATACCCCCTATTTTTCCAGGCGTTTTGCAATGCGATGACCAAGTGAAATCAATGGCGTTTCTATGAGTTTGTACATGATAAATGCCAGAAGTAAGGTGGCGACAGTGATGGCTATCCGATAATTTTCAGCCCAGTGATCCGGCAGTTCGAACTCGATCTTCCATTTGTTGCGCCCGAGCTCCATGAAAAGGACCCAGTGAACCAGATAGAGTGAGAATGATGCGTTGCCAATGGCGATCATGAATTTTGTGTATCTGCTGTGCCAAAAACTGTTTGTGTTGCTGGCATTTAATTTCTCTGAATTCAAGAAGGCCATAATTAACAGGGCTGAACATATGCTGGTTCCCAATGTGGTAATCAAGGTGTTCCAGCTTGAGTTTGGCCAACCCAGCATGTTTTCCCAAATGAGAAATACAATGATAGAGGCAAGCAGCGGCCCAGCCGATTTGAATTTCAAAAGTCGATCTTGATTTTTGTAAATCAGAATTCCTGTTAGAAAGTTAATGTGAGTCGCAGACAATAAGTGGTAATCCCAGAAAGGTGGGAGTGTGCCCTGATTTATCAGGATGGGTAAAGCCATGCCGATTCCGCCAAGCAAGGCGAGAGTGATGATTAATGTTCTTAACCTGGAAAAATATAAAATAATCGCACTCAGGAGATAGAATATTATTTCATGTTCCAGCGTCCAGCCGACGGCATAGGGTGGATGATTTTCCAGCGGGAAGATGCTAAAAGACTTGATGATTTCCGACATTCCCAGGTCGCCGCCGCCAAGGTTGTAGCCGTAGTATAGTTGCAGATAGACAGCCAGCCCGCAAAATATCCAGTATAGGGGGTAAATTCTGAAGAAGCGTCTTGTTAAAAACGATGCCGGTTGAATTTTTCCCTTGCTTGCGATATGGGCAATGATGAAGCCACTAACGACAAAAAAAGATCGACGCCGAGATAACCCCATTTATAAACAAATGGAAGAGTGACTTTATATTCATCTGGGAATGAGGCGACTACGAAGTGAGAATGAAACATTACGACGGACAGCGCTGCAATTGCTCTAATTATTTGAATTGAGGAGAATTTCTGAAGCATTAGTGCAGCCTGTCAGTTGTGGGAACATGATTATAGTAAGGTCTTGAGGAATACGCTAACCCTTAATTCCTTGTCATAGAGGAAAGAAATGTACATGTGGAGATGTTTTTTCACAATGTCAGCCGTCGATTGCCTCAATTCATCGCTGGTGTAGGCGATGCCTTGCACGGCTCATGATTGGGGCGGCCGGCCATCGTTGGCAGCGATTCCCGGTCAGCAAATGCGCCCAGCGCCCACGATTGAGGCCAGCCCAGTTCATTGCGCACGGCCAAGGCTTCCGTCGCCTTGCCCTGGCGTTCATACTGGTCGATCAGCGCCTTGTAGCTGAGGGCGCTCGACCGTTCGCTCTTCTTTGCCAGCGCGATGGCCTGGCGGAAATGAAACTCGGCCGCATCGTAGCGGCAGGCCCCGCTGGCGGCGCGTCCCGCCTGGTGATGCAGTCGCGCCTGCCAAGCGAAGTCGCCCCGGCCCAGTTCGACATTGTCGACGGCCGCCTCATAGCTGCGCATGGCCTGCGCCCAGTCGCCCTGGCTGGCCGCCTCGCGTGCGAACTGCTCCTGCTGCGCGGCCATGCGCAGTTCGGTTTGCGTGGAGCAGGCGCCCAGCGCGATCAGGATCAGCGGCAGGACGAGGCAAGCGCGGAAGGGGAGTAGTGTGGACATGGCGCCACTGTAGCGCAAGCAAGGGCGCGCACGTTTGCGCGGGACGCATGAATTGGGGGATTTGTGCGGCACTGATGACATATAATTTGCACACGACTTTGTTATTTTTGACAGTACACCTCTCGGGAGCACCATGTTTTCACGCAAATTCCATTCTTGTGCACAGCTGATGCTGGCCACCTTGCTGATGAGTTTTGTCGCCACCGCGCCCGCGCGCGCGCAAGAGGCGGCCGTCAAATTGCCGAATGTGGTGATCCTGGCCACGGGCGGCACCATCGCCGGCAGTGGCGCCGACAGCACCACCACCGTCGGCTACACCTCGGCCACCGTGGGCGTCGAGCGCCTGATCGCGGCCGTGCCGGAACTGAAAAAAGTGGCGAATGTGAAAGGCGAGCAAGTGTTCCAGATCGCCAGTGAAAGCATGGGCAATAGCCACTGGCTGGCCCTGGCCAAGCGCATCAACGTGCTACTGGCCTCGAACGATGTCGATGGCGTGGTCGTCACGCACGGCACCGACACCATCGAAGAGACGGCGTATTTCCTGAACCTCACCGTGAAGAGCCACAAACCCGTGGTCGTGGTGGGCGCCATGCGGCCATCGACCGCCATCTCGGCTGACGGCCCGATCAACCTGTACAACGCCGTGATGCTCGCTGGCAGCAAGGAAGCCGTGGGCAAGGGCGTGCTGGTGGCCTTGAACGACCAGATCAACGCGGCGCGCGAAGTGACCAAGACGAACACGTCGACCACCGACACCTTCAAGTCGCCGGAACTGGGCATGCTTGGCTACATCCAGGGCAGCAAGGCCTTTTTCTACCGCCAGTCGACGCGCAAGCACACCCTGGAATCGGAATTTGACATCAGCAAGCTCGATGCCTTGCCGCAAGTGGACATCGTGTATGGCTACGCCAACATGAACCGTGTCGGCATGGACGCGTTTATTGCCGCTGGCGCCAAGGGCATCATCCACGCGGGCGTGGGTGATGGCAGCGTGGCCGCGCAAATGAAGCCGGCCCTGGTGGAAGCGCGCCAAAAGGGCGTGCTGATCGTGCGTTCGAGCCGCGTCGGTCAGGGCATCGTGGCGCGCAATGGCGAAGCCAACGACGATGAACTCGACAGTGTCGTGTCCGACACCCTGAACCCGCAAAAAGCCCGCATCCTGCTGATGCTGGCCTTGACCAAGACCAACAGTACGCAAGAAATCCAGCGTATTTTTTACACGTATTGATCCTTCTCGTGCCAGGCCAGCCTTATTGGCTGAGCCTGGCTGATTTACGCTTGCCCGCTTTGCTGCCATACTTCGCTTCTGAATAACTTCCTGGCAGAAGCAGCAACACTGTTCCTTGTCCCTTGTCCATGGCTATCCTGTCCGACATCATCCTGTATCCGATCAAATCGTGCGCCGGCATCCACTTGCAGGAGGCTGTGCTCACACATTCCGGGCTGATGAGCGAACACGTGTTCGACCGCGAATGGATGGTGGTCGATGCGCAGGGCCGCTTCCTGACCCAGCGCGAACATCCGCGCATGGCGCTGATCGTGCCGTCCATCAAGGCCACCACGCTGGAATTGCGCGCGCCGGGCATGCTGCGCCTGGAAATCGAGCTGGGCTTGCCGCATCCGCAACTGGCGCCCATGCTGGAAGTGCAGGTGTGGGACGATAGCGTGCGCGCCTACGATTGCGACGACGTCACGGCCACCTGGTTTTCCAACGCCATCGGCGTGCCGTGCCGCCTGGTGCGCTTTCACCCGGACGTGGTGCGCGCCACCAGTACCAAGTGGACGGACGGTGTGGCGGCCGCGACCATGTTTGCCGATGGCTACCCGGTGCTGATCGCCGGCAGTGCTTCGCTCGACGACGTCAATGACAAGTTGCGCGCCGCCGGCCGCGAGGCGCTGCCGATGAACCGGTTCCGTCCCAATCTGGTGATCGGCGATATCGGCGCCTTCGAGGAAGACTACGCCGCGTTCCTGCAATTTGGCGCCACCGTGTTAAAACCCGTCAAGCCGTGTTCGCGCTGTCCGATCCCGTCGGTGGACCAGGCCACTGGCGTGCCGGGACCGGACCCGCTCGACGTCATGCATGGCTATCGCGCCAAGCCCGAACTCGATGGCGCCATCTGCTTCGGCATGAACGCCATCGTCACCGACGGCGGCGACGAGCGCATCGTGGTGGGGCAGGACATCGGTTTCGAACTGGCATTTTAAGCATGGCGCCCGTACAGAAGGGTTTAAGGTTTCTATGAATCAAGCAATACCGCCGGACCCGCGCATTGCCAGCCTCGAAGCCGAAAACCAGGCCTTGCGCGCGCGCATGGCTTTCCTGCTGGAACAGGTCGAGCGCAACCACGACATCATGTGCCGCCACCAGGCGTTTGACCTGGAAATCGTCAGCGCGTCCACCTTTCCCGAGTTGATCGGCACCATTTTTCGTACCTTGCCCGTGATCTCTGACCTCGACGGCGTCACCTTGAGCCTGCTCGACGAGGATGACGATATCGTACTGGTGATGGAAAAGCTGGGCGTCGATTTCAGCGCCTTTCCGCAGTTGCTATTCGTGCATGCCGTGGCGGAGCTGGGTTTTGCTTCGCCTGCGCCTGCGCCCGTGGCCGAAGGGGACGCGGCCTTGCCGCCGTTGCCCCTGCTGGGACAGTTCGACGCCGCCGTGCATGGCCCCCGCTTTCCGCAGATCAACGCTTTGCGTAGCGTGGCGCTGGTGCCCTTGCTGCGCAACAAGCGGCTGATTGGCAGCCTGAACCTGGCCAGCGGCGACGTGACGCGCTTCACGCCTTCGCTGGGCACGGATTTCATCAAGCACATGGCCTCCATCATCGCCATTTGCCTGGAAAACGTGATCAGCAATGAAATGCTGAAATACATCGGCTTGACCGATTCCCTGACGGGCGTCTATAACCGCCGCTATATCGACCGCCGGCTGCTGGAAGAAATCGGCCGCGCGCGGCGCCAGAATTATTGCATTTCATGTATGTATATCGATATCGACCATTTTAAACGGGTCAATGACACCTATGGCCACCAGGGCGGCGATGAAGTGCTGCGCGAAGTGGCCACGCGCATCCGCACGGAATTGCGCCGCTCCGATGCGCTGGGCCGCTTCGGCGGCGAGGAATTCGTCGTCCTGCTGATCGATGCCGACCTCGACAGCGCGACCTTTGTTGCCGAACGCATCCGCGCCAGCATTGCCGGCACCATGTTTGACTTGCCGGGCAGCGCGCAAGCGTGGGTCAGCGTGTCGATCGGCGTGGCCAGCCTGGAAGCGGACGTGGCGCTGCTACCCATCGAAACGGTGGCGCAGCAGCTGGTGGCGCATGCCGACCAGGCCCTGTATCAGGCCAAGGCGGGCGGCCGCAACAAGGTCATCAGCTGGCAGGCGCAGATCGGCTGACTATTTCAATAATAAGGTTTCGGCCTTGGCCACGGCATCGGCAGTGCCGCGCAGCACCACCACGTCACCGCTGGCCAGCTGCGTCTCTGGCGTGATATCGAGGCGGTCGCGGCCGCGGCGGATGGCCGTCACAAACGCGCCGCAGCCGGTCACGTCGACCGTGCTCAACGGCAAGCCCACACACTGCGCGCCCTCGCTGACGGTGACCGTATGCAGGCGTTCCAGCTCGGCATCGTCGCCCGCGTCGCTGGAGCCGTGGAAATAGCCGCGCAGGGACGCATAGCGTTCCTCGCGCGCCGCCTGCACCCGGTGCACCACGCGGCGCAGGGGCACGCCCATCATGATCAGTGCGTGCGAGGCGAGCATCAGGCTGCCTTCCATCAATTCCGGCACCACTTCGGCCGCGCCCGCTTTCTTCAACTGGTCGAGGTCGCTGTCGTCGTGGCTGCGCACGATGACGGGCAGGGTCGGCGCCATATCGTTGAGTAAATGCAGTAACTTCAGTGCCGAGGGGGTATTCGCATAGGTGATCACCACGGCGCTGGCCCGGTAGATACCGGCCGCCACCAGGCTTTCGCGCCGGCCCGCGTCGCCATACGAGACGTGGGCGCCAGCCAGCTGCGCTTCCTGCACCCGTTCCGGATCCAGGTCCAGCGCGTGGTACTCGATCTTTTCTTCCGCCAGCAGGGTGGCCAGGCTTTGCCCGCTGCGCCCGAAGCCGGCGATCAGCACGTGTTTCTGCGACGCCATGGTGCGCGTGGCGATCTTGGTCAGCGCCAGCGATTGCATCATCCAGTCGTTGGCCGCCAGCTTCATGACGATGGCGTCGGACTTGGCGATGAGGAAGGGCGCCACCAGCATCGACAGCACCATCGAGGCCAGCACCACCTGCACGACGAACGGGTCCATCAGCTTGATGCCGCCCGCCAGGTTCAGCAGCACGAAGCCGAACTCGCCCGCCTGTGCCAGTCCCAGTCCCGTGCGCAGGGCCACGCCGTTGCTGGACCCGAACAGCCGGGCCAGGCCCGCGATCAGGGCAAATTTCAGCAACACGGGGCCGCACAGCAGCAGCAAGACCAGCCACCAGTTGTCGAGCACCACGCGGATATTGAGCAGCATGCCGACGGTGATGAAGAACAGGCCCAGCAGCACGTCGCGGAAGGGCTTGATATCCTCTTCCACCTGGTGCTTGAATTCCGTCTCGGAAATGAGCATGCCGGCAACAAACGCCCCCAGGGCCAGCGACAGCCCCGCCCGTTCCGTGATCCAGGCCGCGCCCAGCGTGATCAGCAGCAGGTTGAGCATGAACAATTCCTGCGAGCGGCGCTTGGCGACCATGGTCAGCCAGCCGCGCACCAGCTTCTGGCCGATGAAAAGCAACAAGATCAGCACCACCAGGGCCTTGCCGCCGGCCCAGGCCAGGGTTTCGGCCAGATTGTCGGAATCGCGCGTGAGGGCGGGAATCAGGATCAGCAGGGGCACCACGGCCAGGTCCTGGAACAGCAAAATGCCGATGATCTTGCGGCCGTGTTCGCTTTCCAGTTCCAGCCGTTCCGTGAGCATTTTCGAGACGATGGCCGTCGACGACATGGCCAGCGCACCGCCCAGGGCGAAGGCGGCTTGCCAGCTCAGGTGTATGTAGGAGGACAGGTAGCGTCCGACGAACCAGCCGAAGATGACGGTGGCGACGATGGTGGTGACCACCTGCGCCATGCCAAGGCCGAAGACGATGCGCCGCATGGCGAGAAACTTGGGAAGTGAAAACTCGAGCCCGATGGAAAACATCAGGAAGACGACGCCGAACTCGGCCAGGGTATGGCTGGCTTCGTTCTCGGCCGCCAGGCCCAGCGCGTGGGGGCCGATGACGATGCCGACGGCCAGGTAGCCCAGCATGGGCGGCAAGTGCAACATTCTGAAAGCGACCACGCCCAGCACGGCGCTGCCGAGTAACATCAGGGTCAGTTCAAGCGAGGAAAACATGGGTTGCCCGGTGCGGTCAATGGAAATCGTTGTTTGTTGTGACTGGCAAGTTTTTTGCTTTCCTAATTCGTTTATACTTTGGGCATGAGTGTAACCCATGAAAAAACAATGCTGAAAGCTTTTGATCGAATTGACATGCAAGCGACGACCGAGCGCGCCGTCGCGCTGGCCCGTACCACCTTGCAGATCGAGTCCGACGCCATCGTAGCGCTGCGCGCGCGCCTGGCCACGGACGACAGCGTGGGCCGCGCCGTGGCGATGTTGCTGCAATGCAAGGGGCGTGTCGTCGTCTCCGGCATCGGCAAGTCCGGCCATATCGCGCGCAAGATTGCCGCCACCCTCGCTTCCACCGGCACGCCGGCCCTGTTCGTGCATCCGGCCGAAGCGGCCCATGGCGACCTGGGCATGGTCACCTCGGACGATGCTTTTATTGCCATATCGTACTCCGGCGAATCGTCGGAACTGATGGCCATCATGCCCGTCGTCAAGCGCATGGGCGGCGTGCTCATTTCCATGACGGGCAAACCGAACTCCAGCCTGGCCCAGCTGGCCGACGTCCACCTGGATATTTCTGTTGAGAAAGAAGCCTGTCCGCTGAACCTGGCGCCGACGGCCAGCACCACTGTCACCCTGGCCCTGGGCGACGCGATCGCCGTGGCCTTGCTCGACTTGCGCGGCTTCAAGGAAGAGGATTTCGCCCGCTCGCACCCGGGCGGCGCCCTGGGCCGCCGTCTGCTCACGCACGTGCATGACGTCATGCGCAGCGGCGAACGGGTGCCGAAGGTGCCCGTGGACGCTTCCTTGCTGCAGGCGCTGGAAGAAATGACGAAGAAGGGCATGGGCATGACGGCCGTCGTCGATGCGGACAACCGCCCCGTGGGCGTGTTTACCGATGGCGACTTGCGCCGCATGTTCGAGCGCGTGCAGGATTTCACGCAAGTGGCGATCCGCGACGTCATGCATGTGCAGCCGCGCAGCATCGCGCCCGAACGCCTGGCCGTCGATGCCGTGGCCGTGATGGAGCAGTTCCGCATCAACCAGATGCTGGTGGTCGACGCCGACGGCAAGCTGGTGGGCGCGCTGCACATCCATGATCTGACGCAAGCGAAGGTGATCTGATGGATAGCGTAGCGGACAACCTGGCGCGCGCGGCCAAGGTCAAACTGATGATCTTTGACGTCGATGGCGTGCTCACCGACGGCAGCCTGCATTTCGGCCCCGATGGCGAGATGATGAAAACGTTTAATGTGTATGATGGCCTGGGCATCAAGCTGCTGCAGGAATCGGGCGTGCAGACGGCCATCATCAGCGCGCGCCGCTCGGCCATCACGGCGCGCCGCGCGCAAGACCTGGGCATTACCCATGTGCACCAGGGCGGTCACGACAAGCTGACGCCGTTTCGCGAACTGCTGGCGCTGACGGGCTTGACGGAAGAGCAATGCGGCTATATCGGCGACGATGTCATCGATGCGCCCATCCTGCGCCGCGTGGGCTTTGCCGTCAGCGTGCCGGGCGGGCGTCCGGAAGCGCTGGACCTGGCGCACCATGTGACGCAAGCTGGCGGCGGCCGTGGCGCCGTGCGCGAGATCTGCGAATTCCTGCTGCGCGCCCAGGATAACTATGCGCGCGTCATGGCGCCGTTCCTGGAGTGAGGCGCATCGCCTCGCCGCCAGTGAGATTTGAAAGAGTGAAACCCTATGCGTAAGCCAGGAGGCGCCCATCGCTGGCGCATGATTTTTACCGTGCTGGGGGCCATCGTCTTTGCGCTGGGCAGCTTCTGGCTGCTGGAAGTGATGAACAAGAATGCCCAGGACATCACGGCCAGCAAGCATCTGGATGAGCCCGACTATTTCATCACCAATTTCAGCCTGGTGCGCATGGACTTGACGGGCAAGCCCAGCTATATCGTATCGGGCACCAAGCTCACGCATTATCCGCTGGACGATTCATCCGATATCGACCAGCCTTTCGTGCGCAAGCTCACGCCAGGCATGCCGCCGATGAACATGAATGCGGAACTGGCGCATATCGACCAGGACAATACCCGGCTGCAACTGTACCGCAATGTCGTGATCGACCGGGTGGCCAGTCCGAAGGCGCAGAACCTGACAGTCAAGACGGAAGCGCTGACGGTGTTCCCGGATGAGGAAAGAATGGAAACGGACGTGCCTGTCGATATCCTGACGGGCGCCTCGCGCATGAATGGCGTCGGCATGAAGGCCAATAACGCCACTGGCGTGGTGGAAGTGCAGAATGCGCTGCGCATGGTCCTCCCGCCGAAACCGCGCCCGGCCGCGGCGGCAAAATGACAGAATGAAACAAGGAAACCATACTATGAAGAATATCTTGCTGTTGACCGTATTTTCTCTGGCCATGATGGGCGTGGCGCATGCCGAGAAGGCCGATTCCGAGAAGGAAGCCGTCATCACGGCACGCAGCGGCCACGTCGATGACGTCAAGCAGATTCGCACCCTGACGGGCGACGTCGTGCTGGTCAAGGGTACCTTGACCATGAAGGCGGGCCGGGCCCTGATCACGGAAGACCCGCAAGGCTACCAGTTCATCACTTTCTGGGCCGATCCCGGCAAGCTGGCCACCTTCCGCCAGAAGCGCGATGGCGCGGGCGACCTGTGGGTGGAGGGCGAAGCGGAGCGCGTGGAATACAACAACAAGACGGAAGTGGTGAAACTGTTTTCCAAGGCCAAGCTGACGCGCCTGGAAGGCACCAAAGTGACCGATGTGGCCAACGGCGCCTTCATCTCGTATGACAGCCGCAAAGAAGTGTTTGCGATGGAAAATTCCGACAGCGGCACCAGCACCCCCGATGGCGGCAGCGTGCGCATGGTGATCCAGCCGAAGCCCAAGGCACCGACGGCGGAGAAAGCGCCGGCCACGCCCGCGCCAGGAAAGAAATAATGGACAATACTCGTTGCGGCAGCACCCTGATCGTTCGCGGGCTGCAAAAAACCTATGGCAAGCGGCAAGTCGTGCATGATGTCTCGCTGCAAGTCGAATGCGGCGAAGTGGTGGGTTTGCTGGGCCCGAACGGCGCCGGCAAGACCACCTCGTTCTACATGATCGTCGGCCTGGTGCCGTCGGACGGCGGCAGCATCGATATCAGCGGTGTGGACATTTCCCGCCTGCCGATCCACCGCCGCGCGCAGATGGGCCTGTCGTATCTGCCGCAGGAAGCGTCCGTCTTCCGCAAGCTGACGGTGGAAGACAATATCCGCGCCGTGCTGGAAATCCAGACCGTCGAAGGCCGTCCCCTGAAGAAGGCCGAGATCGAAGAGCGCCTGGATAAATTGCTGGCCGACTTGCAAATTGAAAAGTTGCGCGAGAACCAGGCGCTGTCCCTGTCGGGCGGCGAGCGCCGCCGTGTGGAAATCGCCCGCGCGCTGGCCACCGACCCGCGTTTCGTGCTGCTCGACGAGCCGTTCGCCGGTGTCGATCCCATCGCCGTGATCGAGATCCAGCGTATCGTGCGCTTCTTGAAGGAGCGCAATATCGGCGTGCTGATCACCGACCATAATGTGCGCGAGACGCTGGGTATCTGCGACCGTGCCTACATCATCAACCAGGGCTCGGTGCTGGCGTCGGGACGCCCCGACGACATCATCGCGAACGAGTCGGTACGCCGGGTCTATCTGGGCGAACACTTCCGCATGTGAGCCAATGAAACAATCATTGCAGCTGCGCACTTCGCAGCACCTGGCACTGACGCCGCAGTTGCAGCAATCGATACGCCTGTTGCAATTGTCTACCCTGGAATTGCACCAGGAACTAGAGCAACTGCTGACGGACAATCCCTTGCTCGAGCGCCTCGACGATCCGCTCGACCGTTCGCTGCGCCTGCTGTCCGACGGGGCCCTGAGTTCCACGGCCGCGCCGGCCGAAGCACCGCCCCAGCCGCCAGGCCAGGAAGCGCCTGCGGCGCCGGCCGAAGCGGAAACCTTTGACGGCGAGGCGGGCGACAGCCCGGCCGCCGCGGACGGCGGCGACAGCGACTGGAGCGAGGCGAGCCGGGGCAAGGCGCCCGACGACGAAGATTCGCGTCCGCAATTGGAGGCCCATCACTGCACCCTGCGCGAACACCTGATGGAGCAGATGCGCGTGACGGTGCTCGAATTGCGCGACCGCGCGTTGGTCGAGCTGATCATCGACGCGCTCGACGACAATGGCTACCTGGAAGAGTCGCTCGACGACATCCTGGCGCGCCTGCCGGAAGAGCTGGAAATCGACGCCGACGAGATGCGCACGGCCTTGTCCCTGCTGCAAAGTTTCGATCCGCCCGGCGTGGGCGCGCGCAACGCGTCCGAATGCCTGGCGCTGCAAATCAAGCGTTTGCCGCACATCGCCATGGTGACGCGGCGCATGGCCCTCGTCATCGTGGAAAAGCACCTGGCCTGGTTTGCCCAGCGCGATTTCAACAAGCTGAAAAAAGCCCTCGATTGCGACGAGGAAGACTTGCGTGAAGCGCAGACGGTGATTCGCCAGTGCAATCCGCATCCGGGCGCCGTGTTCGCCTCCGATGTGTCCGATTACGTGGTGCCCGACGTCGTCGTCAAGCGCGCGCGCAATGGCTGGCAAGTCACCCTGAACAATGACGTCATGCCGCGCCTGCGCGTCAACGCCATGTACGCCAACTTGCTCAAGCAGGGCAAGGGCGAGGGCGCCATGGGCGCGCAATTGCAGGAAGCCAAGTGGCTGATCAAGAATATGCGCCAGCGTTTCGACACGATCTTGCGTGTGGCGCAGGCGATAGTAGAAAGACAAAAGAACTTTTTCTCGCATGGGGCCGTTGCCATGCGCCCCCTTGTGCTCCGTGAAATAGCTGATACACTGGGTTTACACGAGAGTACTATCTCGCGGGTAACAACCCAAAAGTACATGCTGACCCCGCATGGCATGTTTGAGTTGAAATATTTCTTTGGTAGCCACGTCGCCACCGAAGCGGGGGGCGAAGCATCATCGACGGCGATACGGGCATTGATCGTGCAACTGACAGGAGCAGAAGACCCTAAAAATCCTTTATCCGACAGTAAGATTGCGGACATGCTGGGGGAACAAGGCATGGTGATTGCGCGACGTACTGTTGCCAAATACCGGGAAGCGTTGAAAATTCCGCCAGTGAGTCTGCGTAAGTGTTTGTAAGTTTTTTTCGGTTCCTCTGCGGGCCGGATAGGATGGACCGCACGAACCCGATCATCTTTAGGAGTGTGTATGAATCTCACCATCAGCGGACATCATCTCGAAGTCACACCAGCCATCCGTGAATACGTACAAACGAAGCTGGAGCGCGTGAAACGTCATTTCGATCAAGTTATCGATATCGCCGTGATTCTGACCGTGGATAACCTCAAAGAGAAAGAAAAACGTCAAAAGGCCGAAGTCAACCTGCGTCTGAGTGGCAAAACAGTCTATGTGGAAAGCCTGGCGCACGACCTGTATGCCGCCATCGATATCCTGATCGACAAGCTGGACAGGCAAGTGATGAAGTACAAAACCAAAGTGCAAGGGCACGGTAAAGAGGCGATCAAGCATCTGCCAGACAACTCGGAAGACGAATTCGCCGCCGCCTGAGCGGCCTGCGACTTTCAACCGGTTGTGATCAACTAAGGGCGCACATTGCGCCCTTTTTTGCGCCTGGACCTTTTGAACGCAATGTTGCCCGTGCAGGCGCTAGAATGTGCCTACTCTCACTTCTTTCATTTTGCCATGAGCGACTTCGTCCAGACCTCCATCCGCAACCGCACGGGCCACATCGTGCTCGACCGCCCGAAAGCCTTCAATTCCCTGTCGCTGGAGATGGTGCGCGCCCTGAGTGCCGTTTTGCTGGCCTGGCGCGACGATCCGCAGGTGGACGCCGTCGTGATCCGTTCCAGCAGCGAGAAAGCCCTGTGCGCCGGTGGCGATATCCGTTTCTTTTACGATGCGGGCCTGGCTACACCGCAAGGCGGCAGTGCGTTACTGGAAGATTTCTTTACGGAAGAATACGCCTTAAATCATGTGATTCATTTCTACCCGAAACCGTATATCGCCGTGATGGATGGCGTGGTCATGGGCGGCGGCATGGGCGTGGCGCAAGCGGGGCCCGGCAACCGCTTGCGCATCGTCACGGGCCGCACGCGCATGGCCATGCCGGAAGTCAATATCGGCTTGTTCCCCGACGTGGGCGGCAGTTATTTTCTGTCCCGCCTGGCCGGCCAGCTGGGCCTGTACCTGGGCTTGACGGGCTCGACGATCAACGCGGCCGATGCCCTGTACACGGGGCTGGCCGATGTCTACCTGCCCGAGGCGCAGATGGGGGCGCTGCTGGCCCTGTTCGAATCGACGCCGGGCGAGGCCTTGCCGGTGGCCATCAAGGCGCTGGCGGCACCGTTCCAGGCCGAGGCGGGGGCTTCTCCTTTGGCTACGGCGCGCGCGGCGCTGGACCGCCACTTCGGCGCCGGCTCGGTGGCGGCCATCATGGCGTCGCTGGCGCAGGACGACAGCGCGTTCGCGGCGAAGGCTCTGGCGGCCATGCGCCTGCGTTCGCCCTTGATGATGTCGGTGACTCTGGAATTGCTGCAGCGCGGTGCCCACCTGGGCGTGGCCGATTGCCTGCGCCTGGAGCGCAGCGTGGTGCGCCACAATTTCGAGCATGGCGAAGTGCTTGAAGGCGTGCGCGCGCTGGTGGTCGACAAGGACAATGCGCCGCGCTGGAACCCATCCAGCCTGGACCAGGTTGACGCGGCCATGGTGGCGCGCTTCTTTGCGCCCGTCTGGCCGGCCACGGCGCATCCGCTGCGCCACCTCGACTGATTAAGCGCGCTCGCGATGGCGCAGCACGACTCTTTCGTTGGGGCCGAAGTATTGCGCCAGCCGTTCCGCCATGTACACGGAGCGGTGCTGGCCGCCCGTGCAACCGAGCGCCACCGTCAGGTAGCTGCGGTTGTCGGATTTGAATGACGGCAACCACTTCTCGATGAAGGCGCGGATGTCGGCCAGCAGTTCCAGCGCGCTCGGTTGCGCGTCGAGGAAGGCGATCACGGGCGCATCGCGTCCGTCGAGCGGACGCAGCGCCAAGTCGTAATAGGGATTCGGCAAGGCCCGCACATCGAAGACGAAATCGGCGTCCAGCGGCACACCCAGCTTGAAGGCGAACGATTCGAAGAACAAGGTCAGCGGTGCGCGTTCGGAGGCGACGATATCCTTGATCCAGGCGCGCAATTTATTGGCGCTCAGTTCCGAGGTATCGATCACATGGCCCAATTGCTCGATGGCCGACAGGCGCTCGCGTTCTTCCGAAATGCATTCGATCAGGGTGCGGCGGCTGGCCGGGTTCTGGTTCGGACGCAATTCGTGCGACAGCGGATGGCTGCGCCGCGTTTCCGAGAAGCGCGCCACCAGCGAATGCGTGGTGGCCGTGAGGAACATCACCTTGACGTCGTGCCCTTGGTCGCGCAGCAGGGCCACATTGTGCGGCAGGCTGGCCAGCGACTCGGCGCTGCGCGCATCGACGGCGACGGCCAGTTGCGGAGTGCCTTCGTCGAGCAAGGTTTGCACCAGGCTGGGCAGCAAGGCCGGTGGCAGGTTGTCGACACAATAGTAGCCGGTATCTTCCAGCACATTGAGCGCGACGGATTTACCGGAGCCGGATATTCCGGTGATAAGGACGATATGCATACGCCGATCATACAATAAAGATCGGCATTGCGCTCCCGAGGCAATGCTCTTTACAAATTATTGCAATTATTGTTCGAGCATTGCTTGTATTTAATTGTTGCCATTGGCGTCAATGTGGGGTCAGACCCGTCGGGTCGGACCCCGGTAATTAGTCACCACTCATTGCCAAACGCTGGTGTAGCAGGGGTTTCGGAGAGCCTTGCTCTCCGCCTGCGTAACGGTTCACCCATGCATGGGTGAACTCCTTGCAACGCTAATCGCCGCTCATTGCCAAACGTTGCCGCTCCATGAACTCCTGCAAGGTATCGATGCCGCGCAGCTGCAGAATCGTATTGCGCACGGCCGCTTCCAGCAGCACGGCGATGTTGCGGCCGGCGGCGACGGGGATGACGACCTTGCGCACTGGCAAGCCGAGCACGTCTTCCGTGGGGAACAGGAAGGGCAGGCGTTCGACTTCCTCTTCCAGCGCGTTGCGGCGCACCAGGTGCACGATCAGTTTCAAACGCATCTTGCGGCGCACGGCCGTTTCGCCAAAGATGGCCTTGATATCGAGCAAGCCCAGGCCCCGCACTTCCAGCAGGTTTTGCAGCAGGGGCGGGCAGCGGCCTTCGATCATGTTGGGCGCGATGCGCGAGAATTCGACGGCGTCATCGGCCACCAGGCCGTGGCTGCGCGAAATCAGTTCCAGGCCCAGCTCGCTCTTGCCCAGACCCGAATCGCCCGTGATCAGCACGCCCACGCCCAGCACGTCCATGAACACGCCATGCATGATGATGCGCTGCGCCAACTTTTTGGACAGGTAGACGCGCAGGAAGTCGATCACTTGCGCGGCCGGCAGCGGGGTCGAGAACAGGGGAATGTTTTGTTCGTCGCAGATGGCGAGGATGTCGGGCGGCGTTTCCAGCCCCTGCGCGATGATCAGCGCGGGCGGACCGCCGGCGATCAGTTCGCCAATCACGTGGGTGCGCGTGTTGACCTTCAGGCGCTGGTAGTAATTGATTTCCTGGTGGCCGAAGACCTGGATACGGCCTGGATGGATCAGGTTCAAGTGACCCACCTGGTCGGCGGCCGACGAGACGTCGCCCGAGATCAGGCGTTCGCCGCCGGGAAAGCCGGCGAACCAGCCCAGTTGCAGACTTTCACGATTATCGTCGTACAGGCGTTGTATCGTCAGCGGCGTTTGCAACATGGCAGTCTTCTTCAGGAGTGGAGGAATACCTGAAGTTTAACCCGCCGCTTGCAGACTGGGTTGCCAATTGACGATGCGCGAATGCACGGATTTCGGTTCCGGATCCGTGGCCAGCGCCGTGCGGAAGGCATCGTCGGAAAACATTTCGGCGATTTCCGACAAAATTTCCAGATGTTGCTGGGTGACATGATCGGGAATCAGCAGGAAGAACAGCAGATTGACAGGCTTGCCATCGGGCGACTCGAAGGGAATCGGCTCGGCCAGGCGCACGAAGGCGCCCAGCGGCGCTTTCAGGGTCTTGCTGCCTTTGACCCTGCCATGCGGCACGGCCACGCCATGGCCCAGGCCTGTCGAGCCCAGGCGTTCGCGGGCAAACAGATT
Organism: Janthinobacterium sp. SUN073; assembly: GCF_030397665.1. Lineage (GTDB taxonomy): Bacteria > Pseudomonadota > Gammaproteobacteria > Burkholderiales > Burkholderiaceae_D > Janthinobacterium. The sequence continues at coordinate 63,135 of NZ_JAPUBT010000009.1, forward strand.
GTCCGAAACGGTAGAGCGGGCGATGCCGTAATTGTTTTCGAAGATCAGGCCGGCTTGCTCGAAGGCGCGCTTTTTACTGGACACTTCCAGGTCCAGCAGGACGTTTTCGAGGGATAAAATTTTGCTAAGATTAGTCATGACACTCAATGAAATGGTGCAATGCGCAGAGGGCTTGCGAGCCGAATTATAGGCCTGTTTCCGCGGCCTGTAACGCCAATTCTCAACAGTATACGCCCGCTGCGGGCGCAGTGGGCGCTACAGCCCATGTCGCCATCATTTTAGCAAAAAAATAACATCGGGGTGTATCGGCTATTTCTTGATTAAAAACACACGGCGAACAGATTTTTCCGCCGCCGAATGCCGATTTTCCGATTTTTCAGCGTCTTTGACATGCTCTGCGGCACTACTGCAACGTTGTTTTAAAACACAGCCAACATTCCTGTTGGCATGGTTTTGTGGTGTTGCCTGGTATTACTGGCGCGCATTGCGCAGATTGCCCGGCATCGTGCCCGTGCTGTAGTTGCTGCGCCACGGATTGATATCGAGCCCGCCGCGGCGCGTATAGCGCGCATACACGGACAGTTTTTGCGGCTTGCACTGGCGCAAGATATCGACAAAGATGCGCTCCACGCATTGCTCGTGGAATTCATTGTGTTCGCGAAAACCAATCAGGTAGCGCAGCAGGCTTTCCTGGTCGATCTGCGGTCCCGCATACGCGATCTGCACGCTGCCCCAGTCCGGCTGGCCCGTCACCAGGCAATTCGATTTGAGCAAGTGCGAGACGAGTTTTTCTTCCACCGGTGCCTCATTCAGCGCCGCCTTCAGCAGCAGCGGCGAGGGCGTGTATTGCGTGATTTCCAGGTCCAGGCGATCCAGCAGCACGCCGTCGAACTCGCCCATTTTGAGCTTGCCGAAATCTTCCTGCAAGGTCAGTTCCACTTGCACGGGCGCGCCAAAGCCATTCGACAAATCCTGCTTGAGCAAGGTCAGCAACGCTTCCGGGCTATCCAGCTTGGTCTGGTTGAACGAGTTCAGGTACAGCTTGAACGATTTCGACTCGATGATGTTGGGCGAATCGGCTGGGGCACTGACCTTGGCGATCGCCACCTGGGGCTTGCCGCGCTGATTCAGCCACGACAGTTCATACGCATTCCAGATATCGAGGCCGAAGAACGGCAAGGTGCCGTGCAATTCCAGTTCGTCGCGCTTGCCCTGGCGCGGAATCGGAAACAGCAGTTCCGGTGCGTAATCGCTGCGGTAGGCGGAGCTTTTGCCCAGGGGAGATTGTTCGGCGAGGTCGTTGGTGGTGGTCATGGTCGGGTGGCGTAGTTCGGTCAAGGACGCATGGTAGCCTATTTCAACCCAACGGCGACGGCTGGGGTCGTACCCTGCAGGGTACGACCCCAGTATTTGCAGTTGGGCTTATTACCCCAGGAACAGTTTGTACACAGGATTGCTGCTTTCATCCCAATAACGATAGCCGAGGGTGTCGAGGAAACGGGCGAATTCTCCCATCTCATCGGGCGGCACTTGCAGACCCACCAGGATGCGGCCCACGTCGCCGCCCTGGCTGCGGTAATGACACAGGGAAATATTCCAGTTCGGCGCCATGCTATCGAGGAAGCGCATCAGTGCACCGGGGCGCTCGGGGAATTCAAAGCGGTACAGCAGCTCATCCTGCGCCAGGCGGCTCTTGCCGCCCACCAGATGGCGGATGTGCGACTTGGCCAGCTCGTCGTGGGTCAAGTCCAGCGTCTTGAATTCATGCTCTTCGAATTTCTTCGCCATCGCCCCGGATTCATGCCGGTCGGCAATCTGGATGCCGACGAACACGTGCGCGGCCTTTTCATCGCTGATGCGGTAGTTAAATTCCGTCACGTTGCGCGCGCCGATGAGCGAGCAGAAGCGCTTGAAGCTGCCCCGCTGTTCGCGCATGGTGACGGCAAACACGGCTTCGCGGAACTCGCCCAGCTCGGCACGCTCGGCGACGAAGCGCAGGCGGTCGAAATTCATGTTGGCGCCGCAGGCGATGGTGACCAGCGTCTGGTTGACGATGGGGTGCTTGCTCAGGCTGGCCCGCTCCACGTAGGCCTTGGCGCCGGCGATGGCCAACGCGCCGGCCGGTTCCAGAATGGAGCGCGTATCGGTAAACACATCCTTGATGGCGGCGCAGATGGCGTCCGTGTCGACGATGATGATGTCATCGACATATTGCTGCGCCAAACGGAAGGTTTCCTCACCCACCAGGCGCACGGCCGTGCCGTCCGAAAACAGGCCCACGTCGGGCAGGGTCACGCGTTCGCCCGCTTTCAGCGAGCGCGCCATGGCGTCCGAATCGACCGTTTGCACGCCGATGATCTTGATGTCGGGGCGAATCTGTTTCACATACGCAGCCACGCCGGCGATCAGGCCGCCGCCGCCGATGGCGACGAAGATGGCGTGGATGGGGCCGGAATGCTGGCGCAGGATTTCCATGCCGATCGTGCCCTGGCCGGCGATTACGTCCGGATCGTCGAACGGGTGCACGAAGGTCAGCTTCTGTTCTTTTTCCAGGGTCAGCGCGTGGTTGTAGGCGTCCGTGTAGGACTCGCCGTGCAGCACGATTTCCACCTGCACGCCGCCGCGCGCCTTGACGGCGTCGATCTTGACGGGGGGCGTGGTGGTGGGCATGACGATGACGGCGCGGCAGCCCATGCGTGCGGCCGACAAGGCCACGCCCTGGGCATGGTTGCCGGCCGAGGCGCAAATGACGCCGCGCTTGCGTTCCGCATCGCTGAGCTGGGCCATCTTGTTGTAGGCGCCGCGAATCTTGAAGCTGAACACGCTTTGCATGTCTTCGCGCTTGAAGTAAATCTGGTTGTTCAGGCGCTGCGACAGGGCAGGGGCCAGTTCCAGCGGCGTTTCGGTGGCGACGTCATAGACGCGGGCGGTCAGGATTTTCTTGAGGTAGTCGATGTTCATAGTCTGCTAGCAAGTGATTCTGGGCCAGAAAGGGTCTGGAGCGTGTCGGGCGATAGCGGCGGCGCCGCGGCGGATAGCCTGGCGACAATAATGCTCTGTGGAACTGCGGGCGGGTATGCCTTTGCCGGTCGGCGCGATGTGTGCGGCGCCCAGGCTGCTCTTCATTATAATGGAGAGCCTTACCGCATCGCGAAGTGTTCCATGATCGAATCCGCAATCGTCTGGCTGCTGCAGTTGATCGCAGCACCGGAAGTCGGGCTGACATCGGTCTTTCTGATCAGCTTTATTTCCGCCACCTTGCTGCCGCTCGGCTCGGAACCGGCCGTGTTTGCCGTCATCAAGGCCAATCCCGCACTGTTCTGGGCCGCCATCGGCGTCGCCACCCTGGGCAATACTCTGGGCGGCGTCGTCGACTACTGGATGGGCTACCGGGCCAAGCAGGCGTTCGCCAAGGAGCGCGACACACGCTGGTTCCGCTGGCTGGCCCGCTATGGCGCCAAGACTATGCTGCTGGGCTGGCTGCCCATCGTGGGCGACCCCCTGTGCACCCTGGCGGGCTGGCTCAAGTTGCCATTCTGGCCCAGCGTGGCCTACATGGCCATCGGCAAGTGCGCGCGCTATCTGAGCATGACGGCTTTGCTGCTGTACGTGCCCGATGGCGTATGGCACCGGATCGGGCAAATGCTGGCGTAAACGGCACGCAAACGGGCGTAATGCAACGCCTGTTTGCCCTATTTTTGGGCAGTTCGATAGTTTGCAGTAGAGTCCGATTCTTGGCATTTTTGCGTCAAAAAATCATGGAAACTGGTTTTTTATTCATGCAAAAGTAGGCTTTTCCGTATTTGCTATGGCGGCGGATGAGGTGCTTAAACCTTAGGCGGCCTAAGGCTGTTCCGGCATGGTGCGGCGCAATAAGATAAAATGGTCCTTTAGGGTCCAGTCCACATCGTCACCACATTCCATGAACGCTCCCGCACATATCCAAGCTTTACTGGCAGAAACGCCGAATGGTCCCGCAGCAAGCCGCCTGCGCGAAATCCCGTATAACTACACGTCGTTTTCCGATCGCGAGATCGTCATACGCCTGTTGGGGGAGGACTCCTGGCGCCTGCTCGACGAGCTGCGCGGCGCCCGCCAGACGGGCCGTTCGGCCCGCATGCTGTACGAGGTGCTGGGCGATATCTGGGTCGTGCGCCGCAACCCCTACCTGCAAGATGACTTGCTGGACAATCCGAAGCGCCGCCAGGGCTTGATCGACGCCTTGCATCACCGCCTGGCCGAAGTCGACAAGCGCCGCCTGGGCATCGATGCGGCCGGCGGCGACGTCGCGGCCAGTGGCGAAGCGCCGGAAGTGGCCAAGGCGCGCAGCGCCAACGTGGAACTGCTGCTGAAGGCTGCCAGCAAGGCCGTGGCGGACTTCGGCGACGAATTCCGCAAGACCTATGACTTGCGCAAACGCACGGTCAAGGTGCTGGGCCGCTACACGGAAAAACACAATGTGCGCTTCGATGGCATGACGCGTGTGTCGCACGTGACGGACGCCACCGACTGGCGCGTCGAATACCCGTTCGTCGTGCTCACGCCCGACACGGAAGAGGAAATGGCCGGCCTGGTGAAGGGCTGTATCGAGCTGGGGCTGACCATCATCCCGCGCGGCGGCGGCACCGGCTACACGGGTGGCGCGATTCCCTTGACGCCGATGTCGGCCGTCATCAACACGGAAAAGCTCATCACCCTGGGCGCTGTGGAAATGACGGTCTTGCCGGGATTGAGCCACGAATACGCGACGATCAATTCGGGCGCGGGCGTGATCACGAATAAAGTGTCGGAAGCGGCGGAAAAAGCCGGTTTCGTGTTTGCCGTCGACCCGACCTCGGCCCACGCCTCTTGCATCGGCGGCAACGTCGCCATGAATGCGGGCGGCAAGAAGGCCGTGCTGTGGGGCACGGCGCTGGACAACCTGGCCTCGTGGCGCATGGTCGACCCGAACGGCGACTGGCTCGATGTCACGCGCCTCGACCATAATCTGGGCAAGATCCACGATATCGCACTGGCACGTTTCCAGCTGGAATGGCGCCACCCGAGCACGCGCGACGCGACGAAACCGAACGCGCCGTTCAAGACGGAAATCCTGGAAATTCCTGGCCGCAAGTTCCGTAAAGAGGGCCTGGGCAAGGACGTCACCGATAAATTCCTCGCCGGCTTGCCGGGCATCCAGAAAGAAGGCTGCGACGGTCTCATCACGTCGGCGCGCTGGATCTTGCACAAGATGCCGAAATTCGCCCGCACCGTCTGCCTGGAATTCTTTGGCCAGGCGCGCGACGCGATCCCGTCGATCGTGGAAATCAAGGATTACCTCGACGGCTTGCCGGCCAAGGGCGAGCAATACACGACCATCCGCCTGGCGGGCCTGGAACACCTGGACGAGCGCTACCTGCGCGCCGTCGGCTACGCTACCAAGTCGAAGCGGGGCGTGCTGCCGAAGATGGCCCTGTTTGGCGACATCGTCGGCGACGATGAAAATGCTGTCGCGCAAGCGGCGTCGGAAGTGGTGCGCATCGCCAACACCCGCGTGGGCGAAGGCTTTGTGGCCGTCAGCTCTGAAGCGCGCAAGAAATTCTGGCTCGATCGCGCCCGCACGGCGGCCATCGCCAAGCATACGAATGCGTTCAAGATCAATGAAGACGTGGTGATTCCGCTCAACCGCATGGGCGAATACACAGATGGCATCGAGCGCATCAATATCGAGCTGTCGATCAAGAACAAGCTGCAACTGGCCGATGCCCTGAGTGAATTCTTTGCCAAGGGTAATTTGCCAATCGGCAAGAGCGACGACGCCTCGGACGACCGGGTCGATGACGCGGAAATGCTGGGCGACCGCGCTGAGCAGGTGCAGCAGTTGCTGGCGCAAGTCACGGCACGCTGGACCTGTCTGCTGGCCCAGCTGGACCGCCCGCTGGCCGACGTAAAGGGCGAACTGGCCGAGCTGGGCATGGAGCGTTTGCTGCCCGTCTTCGATGCACGCCTGGAAACACAGCCGGACGCCACCCTGTTCGACGTGGTGCAGGACCGCACCGTGCGCATCACCTGGAAGCAGGAAATTCGCGCCCAGCTGCGCCAGATCTTCAATGGCGCCGCTTTTAAACTGATCCTCGACGAAGCGACGGCGATTCACGCGCGTATCTTGCGTAGCCGCGTATTCGTCGCGTTGCACATGCATGCGGGCGACGGCAACGTGCACACGAACTTGCCCGTCAACTCGGACAATTACGAAATGCTGCAGGATGCCCACCAAGCCGTGGGCCGCATCATGATCCTGGCCCGCTCGCTCAATGGCGTCATTTCCGGCGAACACGGTATCGGCATCACCAAGCTGGAATTTTTGACCGAAGAAGAAATCGGCGAGTTCCGCAGCTACAAGCAGCGCATCGACCCGGAAGGCCGTTTCAACAAGGGCAAATTGCTGAACCTGCCGGGCATGGGCGCCGACTTGCGCAATGCCTACACGCCATCGTTCGGCCTGATGGGCCACGAATCGCTGATCATGCAGCAAAGCGATATCGGCGCCATCGCCGACAGCGTCAAGGATTGCTTGCGCTGCGGCAAGTGCAAACCCGTGTGCTCGACTCACGTGCCGCGCGCCAACTTGCTGTACTCGCCGCGCGACAAGATCTTGGCGACCTCGTCCCTGATCGAAGCTTTCCTGTACGAAGAGCAGACGCGGCGCGGTATTTCCATCAAGCATTGGGAAGAGTTCGAAGACGTGGCCGACCACTGCACGGTGTGCCATAAATGCGTCACGCCCTGTCCCGTCAACATCGACTTCGGCGACGTGTCGATGAACATGCGTAACTTGCTGCGCAAGATGGACAAGAAAAGCTTCAATCCGGGCACCAAGGCGACGATGCTGTTCCTCAACGCCACCGATCCCGTGACCATCAACGCCACGCGCAAGGTCATGATCGGCTGGGGTTACAAGGCGCAGCGCCTGGGCCACGATTTGCTGAAGAAATTTGCCAAGAAGCAAACCAAGGCGCCACCGCCATCGACGGGAAAACCACCCGTCAAGGCGCAGGTGATCCATTTTATTAATAAAAAGATGCCGGGCAACTTGCCGAAGAAAACGGCACGCGCGTTGCTCGACATCGAAGACGATAAAGTCATCCCGATCATCCGCAATCCGAAGACGACCACGGCCGATACGGAAGCCGTGTTCTACTTCCCCGGTTGCGGTTCGGAGCGATTGTTCTCGCAAGTGGGTCTGGCGACGCAAGCGATGCTGTGGGAAGTGGGCGTGCAGACGGTCTTGCCGCCAGGCTACCTGTGCTGCGGTTATCCGCAGCGGGGCGCAGGCGAGTTCGACAAGGCCGAGAAGATGATGACGGACAACCGCGTCCTGTTCCATCGCATGGCCAACACGCTCAATTACCTGGACATCAAGACGGTGCTCGTCTCGTGCGGCACCTGCTATGACCAGCTGGCGACGTACCAGTTTGAGAAGATTTTCCCCGGCTGCCGCATCATGGATATCCATGAGTATTTGCTGGAGAAAAACGTCAAGCTGGAAGGCGTCAACGGTACGCGTTATATGTACCACGAGCCTTGCCACAATCCGATGAAACTGCAAGAGTCGGGCAAGACGATCAATTCTCTGATCAGCACGGTGGATAACGTGAAGATCGAGAAAAATGACCGTTGCTGCGGCGAATCGGGTTCCCTGGCCGTCACGCGTCCCGACATTTCCACGCAAGTGCGTTTCCGCAAGGAAGAAGAGATGGTCAAGGGCGCCGACAAGTTGCGCGGCGATGGGTTCACGGGCGACGTGAAGATCCTCACCAGCTGTCCGTCGTGCCTGCAAGGCTTGTCGCGCTACAATGATGATTCGGGCACGACGGCCGACTACATCGTCGTCGAGATCGCCAAACACTTGCTGGGAGAGAACTGGATGCCGGATTATGTGAAACGCGCCAATGACGGCGGCATCGAACGGGTGCTGGTGTAATGTCCACGAGCTGCGATTTGTGCCAGTTGCTGGATGGCTACGCCAACAAGCAGGGTCTGGAGACCTTGCTGTGGCGCAGCGAACGCTTGTCCGTGGTGGCCGTCGATGATCCAGGCTACCCCGGCTTTTGCCGCGTGATCTGGAACAAGCACGTGAAGGAAATGACGGACTTGACGCCGGGTGAGCGCAACTATGTCATGGAAGTCGTGTGGCAAGTCGAGCTGGCCGTGCGTGAAGTGATGCAGCCGGAAAAGGTGAATGTGGCCAGTTTCGGCAACGTGACGCCGCATGTGCACTGGCACGTGATTCCCCGCTACCGCGACGATGCGCATTTCCCGAACCCCAGCTGGGCGGTGGTCCAGCGCGAGACGGCGCCGGAAGTACTGGCCACGCGCCGCGCCCAGTTGCCGGCCTTGCGCGACGCCATCATTCAACGTTTATCCGCATAAAGTATCGTCATGACTGAAAAAACAGCAACACCCCAACCGACCGGCTTGACCGTGCACAACCAATCGCGCGTGCTCGACGTGGCTTTCGACGATGGCAGCACATTTACGTTGCCGTTCGAATACCTGCGCGTGTATTCGCCGTCGGCCGAAGTGCAGGGCCATGGCAAGGGCCAGGAAACCTTGCAATTAGGCAAGCGCCTGGTGGGCATCACGGGCCTGGAACCTGTCGGCAACTACGCCGTGCAACCGACCTTCAGCGATGGCCATAATTCCGGCCTGTACACCTGGGCTTACCTGTACAAGCTGGGCGCGCAGCAAGCGACCCTGTGGCAAGCCTACCTGGACCAGCTGACGGCAGCCGGCTACCCCGGTGACAGCGGCCGCGACGCGAAGGCAGACATGACGGTCAAACAATCTTCCGGCCACGTCCATGGACCCAGTTGCGGGCATAAACACTAAGGTGAAAAAATAGTGCGGTAAGCTTGTCGGATTGCCGCATATCCATTCGTCGTATGAATGCCCGCGCTTGCGGGCATTTTTCTTTTGGAGAAGAGACCATGGAATACCTGATCCTGATCTACGCCGATGAATCCCGCTATGAAACCATGCCGGAAGGAAAGATGGCCAGCCTGATGGCCGACTTTGCCAGCTATACGCAGGCACTGGAAGCGGCTGGCGTGCTGCGCGGTGGGGCCGAGCTGGCGCCCGTGCGCAGCGCCACCTGCGTGCGTGTGCGCAATGGCAAGCCCGTCATCACGGATGGGCCGTTCGCGGAAACCAAGGAGCAGCTGGGCGGATATTACCTGCTGGACTGCGCCAACCTGGACGAGGCGCTGGCCTGGGCCGGGCGTTGTCCGGCAGCCTCGCTGGGCACCATCGAAGTGCGGCCCGTCACGGCCTGAGCATGGCCGGCGACGCCCTGTCGGCCGTCGAACACGTGTTTCGCCAGGAAAAGGGCAGGGTGCTGGCCGGCCTGATGCGGCGCTTTGGCGACCTGGGCCTGGCGGAAGACGTGTTGCAGGAAGCGTGCCGCAAGGCACTGGAACTGTGGCCGCGCACGGGCATCCCCGATCAGCCCGCCGCCTGGCTCAGTGCCGTGGCCCGTAATGCAGGCCTCGATCAGGTGCGCCGCGCGGGCAAGAGCATCATCATGGATGCCGAGCTCATCCTGTCGAGTCTGCCGGCATCCGCGATGGAAGAGCCACAAGCCATCGAGTATGATCGGCTGCGCCTGCTGTTCATCTGCTGCCATCCCGCGCTGGCACCCGAGGCGCAGGTGGCGCTGGCCCTGCGCACCCTGTGTGGCCTATCCACGGCCGAGATCGCGCGCGCCTTTGGCGTGGCGGAAGCGGCCCTGTCGCAACGGCTATTGCGCGCCAAACGCAAGATCGCTGAAGCGCGCATCCCCTTCGAGTTGCCGCCAGCGCAAGACTTGCCGCCACGGCTGGCGCAAGTGTTGCACGTGATTTACCTGGTGTTCAGCGAAGGCTATTGCGCCAGCGGCGGCGATGTTTTGCTGCGCGCGGACCTGTGCGCGGAAGCGCTGCGGCTGGGGCGGCTGCTCGACAGCCTGCAACCGGACCAGCCGGAAGTGCAAGGTTTGTTGGCTTTGATGCTGCTGCAGGCGTCGCGCGGCCCGGCCCGCCTGTCGCCCGAGGGGTATTTGTTGACACTGGAAGAACAGGACCGGCGCCTGTGGCAGGGGGACTTGATTGCCGAGGGACTGGCGCTGCTGGAACTTGCCTTGCCGGCGCGCGCGCCGGGACCATACCAGCTGCAGGCAGCGATTGCCGCCTTGCACGCCCAAGCGCCCACGGCCAGCCAGACGGACTGGCGCCAGATCCACGTCCTGTACGGCGCCTTGCTGCGGCACAAGCCGGAACCCTTGATCCTGCTCAATGCCGTGATCGCTTGCGCCATGGCGCATGGCGCCGCACACGGCCTGGTGTGGCTGGAGCGGCTGGAAACCGTGCCCAGCCTTGCCAACTCGCATTATCTGCATGCGGCCCGGGCCGACTTGCTGCGCCGCCAGGGCGACCGTGCGGGTGCTCTCGCGGCGTATGCGCAGGCGGCACTGCTTGCTTCAAATACAGTGGAAAGGCAATACCTTCTCCGGCGTCAGGGGGAAATGCGCCTGCCGCTTGTATAATGCGTGCAAGTTCAAACAGACTGCCTACCATGACCAATACGACCCATTTCGGATACAAAACAGTTGCAGAAGACGACAAAGTGCGCGAAGTCGCCAAGGTGTTCCATTCCGTCGCTGCCAAATATGACGTGATGAACGACTTGATGTCGGGCGGGCTGCACCGTCTGTGGAAGACGTTCACCATTGCCAACGCGGGCGTGCGCCCCGGCTTCAAGGTGCTCGACATCGCCGGCGGCACGGGCGACCTGTCGAAGGCGTTTGCCAGGCAGGCGGGCCCCACGGGCGAAGTCTGGTTGACCGATATCAATGAATCGATGTTACGCGTGGGCCGCGACCGCCTCTTGAATCGCGGCTTGCTCACCCCCACCTTGTTGTGTGACGCGGAAAAACTGCCGTTTCCCGACAATTATTTTGACCGTGTCAGCGTGGCCTTTGGCCTGCGCAACATGACGCACAAGGATGTGGCGCTGGCCGAAATGCGCCGCGTGCTGAAGCCGGGCGGCAAGCTGCTGGTGCTGGAGTTTTCCAAGGTGGCAGCACCGCTGCAAAAGCCGTATGACCTGTATTCGTTTTCGGTCTTGCCGTGGTTCGGACAGAAAATCGCCGGCGACGCGGAAAGCTATCGCTACCTGGCAGAATCGATCCGCATGCACCCGGACCAGGAAACGCTGAAGACCATGATGGAAACGGCGGGCCTGGAGCGCGTGCAGTACTACAATTTGACGGCAGGCATTGCCGCTTTGCATACCGGCATCAAGATGTAATGCATCAATGTTGGTGATTTTAGGAGATGGAATGAAATTGAAGAAATTTATGGTCGGCATGATGTTGGCCGCGACCACGGTATCCATGCTGGGTGAGGCGCTGGCCCGTCCGATGGGCGGTGGCCGTTCGTTTGGCCGCCAATCGCAAAACGTGGGCCGTCAGGCGCCCGCACCGGCGCCAACCCCGGCACCGGCTGCCGCACCACGCCAGGCGCAACCTGCGCCAGCTCCCGCGCCGGCACCTGCCGCCAAGGCACCGAGCCGCTGGAAGGGCTTGCTGGGCGGCGCCTTGCTGGGCCTGGGCCTGGGCGCGCTGCTGTCGCATTTCGGCCTGGGCGGCGCCCTGGCCAGCATGATCAGTACCCTGCTGATGGTGGCCTTGCTGGCCGGCGTGGCCTACTTCATCTACCGCATGGTGCGCGGCAAGCGCGACAGCAATGCCAACTCGGGCAATGCGCCGTTCGCCGGCTTCGGCAACCAGCCTGCACCGGCAGGCAACGTGCCTGACATCGGTTCGCGCATTCCGCCGCTGCCGCCGCTGCAGCCCGTCTCGTCCGGTGTCGGCCTGGATAAGCCAGCAGAGGTTGCCGCGCCATGGGGCGTGCCAGGCGACTTCGACAAGGAAGCCTTCCTGCGTCACGCGAAAAGCAATTTCATTCGCCTGCAAGCGGCCTGGGACAAGGCCGACGTCAACGATATCCGTGAATTCACGTCGCCGGAAGTGTATGGGGAACTGCGCATGCAAATCCAGGAACGGGGCGCGCAGCCAGACTTTACCGATGTCGTCACCATCGATGCCGAACTGCTGGGCATCGAGACGAGCGTCAACGACTACCTGGCCAGCGTGAAGTTTACGGGCCTGATCCGTTCGGCGCCGGGCGCGGCAGCCGAGCCGTTCGCGGAAGTGTGGAATATGTCGAAACCCGTCAGTGGCAACAGCGGCTGGGTCCTGGCAGGCATCCAGCAATTGAATTAATTGTCAAAACTTGCTGAATAATGGCTTAAGTTCATGCGCAATGCATGATGCTTGACAGATATTTCCCGCTGAACTGGTAAGATCGAAACCGCCCACGTTGTTTTACGGGCGGTTTTTTCTTTTTAGGGGCGCGCGCGGCGCGCAGTATATAGATGGCACCACTTTCCGATCTCTCCCTGATGACGCCCGTCATCGCGACCATCAACCATTTGCTGGCGCAAGAGCCGTGGGCGCGCCAGCAGTTGGCCGTGCACGCCGGCAAGCTGGCCTGCATCGACACGGGCGCCGTAGCCTTGCGCCTGCGCGTCGACAGCGCCGGCATGCTGGAGGCGGCGCCGGCCGATATGCCGGCCAACGTCACCATCCGCGTCAAATTGTCCGATGTGCCTCTGATCCTGCAAAACCGCGAGCGGGCGTTTTCGTATGTAAAAATCGAAGGCGATGCCGAGTTTGCCAATGCTATTTCGCAATTGAGCAAGGGGTTGCGCTGGGAAGCCGAGCACGACCTGGAAAAAGTAGTCGGCCCCATGCTGGCTACGCGCCTTGTTTCGGGCGCCAAGGATGTCGTCGCTTTTGTGCGTACGGGCCAGCAAAAGCTGGCGGAAAACGTGGCCGAATATTTTCTCGACGAACAGCCGATGCTGATCCGTCCTGCCACCTTGCAAGAGTATTCCTCTGGCGTGACGCGCGTGCGCGATGATGTCGAACGCCTGGCCAAGCGCCTTGCCCGGCTGGAAAAGGCGGCCGCCGCCGTCCAGCCGCAGTCCTCTTCACCGGATTTGTCTACATGATATTGAAATTCCTGCGCCTGTTTAAAATCATCCGTGTTTCCATCAAGTACGGTCTGGATGAGATAGCGATTTCTGGTCTGCAAGTTCCCCGCACCGCCAAATTGATCGACACCCTGATATTCTGGCGCGACCTGTCGTCGCCACGGGGCATGCGCCTGCGCCTGGCGCTGGAAGAGCTGGGTCCGATTTTCGTGAAATTCGGCCAGGTGCTGTCGACCCGGCGCGATCTGATGCCCCTCGACATCGCCGAAGAACTGGCGCGCCTGCAGGACCGGGTGCCGCCGTTCGATTCCGACCTGGCCGTGGCGCAGATCGTCAAGTCCTTGGGCGCGCACCCGGATCAACTGTTTGCCAGCTTCGAGCGCGAGCCGGTGGCGTCCGCCTCGATTGCCCAGGTGCACTTCGCTACCCTGAAAGATGGCCGCGAAGTGGCCGTGAAGGTCTTGCGTCCAGGCATGAAAAAGCTGATCGACGAAGACGTGGCCCTGATGCACATCGCGGCCGACTGGACCAACCGCCTGTGGGCCGACAGCAAGCGCCTGAAGCCCAAGGAAGTGGTAGGCGAGTTCGACAAATACCTGCACGACGAGCTGGACCTGATGCGCGAGGCGGCCAACGCCAGCCAGCTGCGGCGTAACTTTGCCAACTCGGACTTGCTGCTGGTGCCGGAAATGCACTGGGATTATTGCTCCAGCAGCGTCATCGTCATGGAACGCATGGTCGGCATTCCCGTGTCGCAGACCGACCGCCTGGTGGCGGCCGGCGTGGATTTGCGTAAACTCTCCAGCGATGGCGTGGAGATTTTCTTCACGCAAGTGTTCCGCGACGGCTTTTTCCATGCGGACATGCATCCGGGGAATATTCTCGTGTCGATCGCGCCCGAATCGTTCGGCCGCTACATCGCGCTGGACTTCGGCATCGTGGGCACGTTGAACGATTACGACAAGGATTATCTGTCGCAAAACTTCCTCGCCTTCTTCCGCCGCGACTACAAGCGCGTGGCCGAGGCGCACATCGAATCGGGCTGGGCGCCGAAAGACACGCGTGTCGATGAACTGGAAGCGGCCGTGCGCGCCTGCTGCGAACCGATCTTCGACCGTCCGCTGAAAGATATTTCTTTTGGGCAAGTTCTGCTGCGGCTGTTCCAGACCTCGCGCCGCTTCAACGTGGAAGTGCAGCCGCAGCTGGTGCTGCTGCAAAAGACCCTGCTCAATATCGAAGGCCTGGGCCGCCAGCTGGATCCGGAACTGGATCTGTGGCAAACGGCCAAGCCCTACCTGGAAAAATGGATGAGCAACCAGGTGGGGCCGCAAGGCTTCATGGAACGCCTGCGCGCCGAGGCACCCCGTTATGCGCACATCTTCCCGCAACTGCCGCGCTTGCTGCATCAGGCCTTGACGGTGCATGGCGAACCGCGTGAAAACGATATGGAATTGATGAAAACCTTGCTGGCAGAGCAACGCCAGACGAACCGCTTGCTGAGCTTTATCGTGTACTTCGTGGGCGCCTTCGCGCTCGGCGCGCTGGGCTTGCAAGTGTTCATGCGCTGGCATCAATTGCCGTTTTAAAGGCTAAGGACGTAAGTGATGGCTGACTTTCAAACCCGCGACCCGCTCTCGCCCGCCTTCTGGGACGAGCGTTTCGAGAAGCAATTTACACCCTGGGACCAGGGCGGCGTGCCCACGCGTTTGCGCCGCTTCGTTGCCGGCAGTCCGGCGCCCCTGCGCTGCCTGATTCCCGGCTGCGGCTCCGCGTATGAACTGGTTTTCATGCTCGATCACGGCTGGGATGCCACGGCCATCGACTTTTCGCCGGCCGCCGTGGCCGCCGCGCGCGCCGTCGTCGGCGAACGGGCAGGGCAGGTGGTGCAAGCCGATTTCTTCACCTGGCAGCCAGCAGCACCGCTGGATCTGATCTATGAAAGGGCGTTTCTGTGCGCCATGCCGCGCGCCATGTGGCCGCAAGTGGCGGCGCGCTGGGCGCAGCTGCTGGCGCCGGGCGCCATGCTGGCCGGCTACTTTTTCTTTGACGACAATGCCAAGGGGCCGCCGTTCGGTATGTCGCGAGAGACACTGCAGGCCTTGCTGGCGCCGCATTTCGACTGCCTGGCCGATGAGGCCGTGGACGATTCCATCGCCGTCTTTGCCGGCAAGGAACGCTGGATGAGCTGGCGCCGCCGGGCGGACTGAGGCGGCAACGGTCGCGGCCGGGCATTTTCCGCTGGGAATGGCGGAAAAGCTTTATAATTCAGGGTTTTTGATGATTTTCTCGGAGTAGAGATGCCGATTTATGCTTACCGTTGTGACGAGTGTGGTTTTGCCAAGGACGTCTTGCAAAAGATCTCCGATCCAGTACTGACGGTGTGCCTGTCGTGCGGCAAGCCCAGTTTCAAGAAACAATTGACGGCCGCCGGTTTCCAATTGAAGGGCACCGGCTGGTACGCGACCGATTTCCGCGGCGGCACGGCGCCCACCACGGCCATTCCGACGGGTCCGGCCGATGGCGCCAAGCCCGCCCCAGCCGCCGAGAGCACGCCTGCCGCGGCAGCTGCGTCCGCCCCGGCTGCCGCTGCGCCGAAAGCGGACTGAGAGCGCGCCGCGCCGATACGTTCCATTACCGAGAAACCGATGCGTAAATACTTTATTACCGGATTACTGATTTTGGTACCCCTGGCCATTACGGCCTGGGTCTTGAATCTGGTGATCAGCACGATGGACCAGTCGCTGTTGCTGGTGCCCGGCAGTACGAAGCCCAGCGTCTGGTTCGGCCACCAGCTTCCCGCGCTGAGCACCATTCCCGGCCTGGGCACGGTATTGACGGTATTGATCGTGTTCTTCACGGGCTTGCTGACGAATAACCTGGTCGGCAATTACGTGGTGAAATTGTGGGAAAAATTGCTGCAACGCATACCCATCGTCAATTCCCTGTATTCCAGCGTCAAGCAAGTGTCCGATACCCTGTTTTCCCCGTCGGGCAATGCCTTCCGCAAGGCCGTGCTGGTGCCGTATCCGCACCAGAATTCCTGGACCATCGCTTTCCTGACCGGCGTGCCGGGCGGCGATGCGGCAAACCACCTGGTGGGCGACTATGTCAGCGTGTACGTGCCGACGACGCCGAATCCGACATCGGGCTTTTTCCTGATGATGAAACGCAGCGATGTCGTCGAACTCGACATGAGCGTCGATGCGGCGCTCAAATATATCGTCTCGATGGGCGTGGTAGCGCCTGCGGAAGTTGTTGCTGTACCGGCCCCGGCAGCCAAAGAATAAAGGCAGGCGTCCCACGCGGGACGTGGCCGGATTGAACACTCACTAACCTGAACTGAGAATTTTATGTCTATGCGTACTGAATACTGCGGCCTCGTCACCGAAGCCATGCTGGGACAAACCGTCAGCCTGTGCGGCTGGGTACATCGCCGCCGCGACCACGGCAGCCTGATTTTCATCGACTTGCGCGACCGTGAAGGCCTGGTGCAGATCGTCTGTAACCCGGAACAAGCGGAGATGTTCAAGGTCGCCGAAGCCGTGCGCAATGAATTCTGCCTGCGCGTGACGGGCGTCGTGACCAGCCGTATCGATGGCACCATCAACAACAACCTGAAATCGGGCAAGATCGAAGTAGTCTGCTCGGAACTGGAAGTGCTGAACCCGTCCGTGCCCGTGCCGTTCCAGCTCGATGACGACAACCTGTCGGAAACGACGCGTCTGACGCACCGCGTGCTGGACCTGCGCCGCCCGCAAATGCAGAACAACCTGCGCCTGCGCTACAAGGTGACGATGGAAGTGCGCAAGTACCTCGACGCGCTGGGCTTCATCGACATCGAAACACCGATGCTGACCAAGTCCACGCCAGAAGGCGCGCGCGACTACCTGGTGCCGTCGCGCGTGAACGCGGGCAGCTTCTTCGCCTTGCCGCAATCGCCACAGTTGTTCAAGCAACTGTTGATGGTCGCTAACTTCGACCGTTACTACCAGATCACCAAGTGCTTCCGCGACGAAGACTTGCGCGCTGACCGCCAGCCTGAATTCACGCAGATCGATTGCGAAACCTCGTTCCTGACGGAACAGGAAATCCGCGACCTGTTCGAAGACATGATCCGCGTCGTCTTCAAGAACACCCTGAACATCGACTTGCCGAACCCGTTCCCGGTGATGGATTTCGCCGAAGCGATGGGCCTGTATGGTTCCGACAAGCCGGACATGCGCGTCAAGCTGGCCTTCACGGACTTGACCGAAATCATGAAAACGGTCGAATTCAAGGTCTTCAACGGCGCCGCCAACATGAAGGGCGGCCGCGTGGTGGCCCTGCGCGTACCGCAAGGCGGCAGCATGCCCCGTTCGGAAATCGACGCCTACACGCAATTTGTCGCCATCTACGGCGCCAAGGGCCTCGCTTACATCAAGGTCAACGAGAAAGCCAAGGGCCCTGAAGGCTTGCAATCGCCGATCGTCAAGTTCCTGCCTGCCGACGTGCTGGCCACGATTCTCGAGCAGACGGGCGCGCAAGACGGCGACCTGATCTTCTTCGGCGCCGACAAGGCCAAGGTCGTCAATGACGCCATCGGCGCGCTGCGCGTGAAAATCGGTCACAGCGAATTCGGCAAGAAAGCCGGCCTGTTCGAAGACGTGTGGAAGCCATTGTGGGTGGTCGACTTCCCGATGTTCGAGCACGACGAAGAAGCGGACCGCTGGACGGCGACCCACCATCCATTCACGGCGCCGAAAGACGGCCATGAAGACATGCTGGAAACCAATCCGGGCGCCTGCATCGCCAAAGCCTACGACATGGTCTTGAACGGTTGGGAACTGGGTGGCGGTTCGATCCGTATCCACCGCGAAGAAGTGCAAAGCAAGGTCTTCCGTGCGTTGAAAATCGATGCCGAAGAAGCGCAGCTGAAGTTCGGCTTCCTGCTTGACGCCCTGCAATACGGCGCGCCACCGCATGGCGGCCTGGCATTCGGCCTGGACCGTATCGTGACCATGATGACGGGTTCCGATTCGATCCGCGACGTGATCGCCTTTCCGAAAACCCAGCGCGCCCAGTGTCTGCTGACACAAGCGCCGTCGGAAGTAGACGAGAAGCAACTGCGCGAGCTGCACATCCGTTTGCGCGGCGCCGAGCCAAAAGTAGCGTAATGCGGCATGCGGCCGCTGCGGCGGCCGCTGTTTGATAATGCTATGCAAAAAGAGGCGCTGACGAGGCGCCTTTTTCATTGTTGATATGAACCATAAAATTCCCGTTTCCGTGCTGGTCGTCATTCATACGATTGATCTGGACGTCTTGCTGATCGAGCGCGCGGGCCAGCCTGGTTTCTGGCAATCGGTGACCGGTTCCGTCGACGCCGTCGATGAGCCGCTGCTGCAGACGGCCGCGCGCGAATTGTGTGAGGAGACCGGCATCGTTGCCGATGGACACGACATCGTGCTGCGCGACTGGAACTTGTCGAATGTGTACGAGATCTATCCGATCTGGCGCCACCGCTATGCGCCCGGCGTGACGCGCAACACGGAACACGTGTTCAGCGTGCAAGTGCCGCGCGACACGGTGATTACGCTGAGTCCCCGCGAACACTTGCAATACGCGTGGCTGCCGTATCTGGCGGCGGCTGACCGCTGTTTCTCGTCGTCCAACGCGGAAGCGATTTTGCAATTGCCGGCCATGACGGGCCTGGCGCGTCCCACCTGATTTCCCTAGAAAGCATTCCATGTTGAACTGGTTACACTTGACTGCGCAGCAAAAACTGCTGGGCACCCTGGGCATCGTTTTCTGCCTGTGCTTTATCTTCCTGCTGTTCAGCTCCACCGTGCCTGGCCGCACGCCGCCCATCGGTATGCCGCTGATGGCAATTGGCTGGCTGCTGCATCCGGGCGCCTTTGCCAAGGGCAAGCGCACCGTGGCCTGGCGCGGCGCACCGTTGCTGGTCAAGATCGTCTGGGCGGCCGGCATTACCGCGCTGCTCGTCAGCGTGACGGCGGGCGTGGGACGCATGCTGGCGTGATTGTGTGCGTTTAGGTGCGCACGCGCACCTACGCTGGCGCCGCGCGGGGCCTGTCTGGGAGTAGAATCAAGGCATGAAAATCCGCGTAGCAACTTATAATATACACAAGGGTGTCTCCTCCGTGCGGGGCTTGCCCAGGGTGCATGCTTTAAAACAGGCGATTGCCCTGTTCAATGCCGATGTTGTCTTCCTGCAGGAAGTGCAGGGCAAGCATGACCGCAATGCGGCCCGCTATGGGGCCGAGAACAACGGCCACAAGCATTGGCCGGAAGCGTCGCAGCATGAATTCTTTGCCGGCGCCGAACACCATTCCGCGTATGGCATGAACGCCGTGTACGACCATGGTCACCATGGCAACGCCTTGCTGAGCAAATTCCCCATCGCCTCGCAAACCAACCACGACGTGTCCGACCACGCCTACGAACAGCGCGGCATCCTGCATTGCGTGCTCAAGACGCCGCAGGCCGACGTGCACTGTTATGTCGTGCACCTGGGCCTGTTTGAATCGGGACGGGGACGCCAGACGCAGGCGCTGATTGACGCCGTCCTGGAATCGGCGCCGAATGGCGAGCCCGTCATCATCGCGGGCGACTTCAACGACTGGCGCAACACGCTCAGCGACAAGCTGCGCAATGCGCTCGGTGTGGTGGAAGTGTTCGACCAGCGCGCGTCGAACTCGGCCCTGGGCGACCTGGTACGCACCCTGGCGCGGCGCCAGACGAAAACACCGGTCCCCGTACCGGCGCGCACCTTTCCCGCCGCCTTGCCGTGGTTCCGCCTGGACCGCATCTATGTGCGCGGTTTCCACGTGGAAGGCGCGCAAGTGATGCATGGCACCCTGTGGGCAAAACTGTCGGACCACGCGCCGATCGTTGCTGCCTTGAAACTCGCGTAGACTGCAGGCATGCGCACAGTCAATTTCATCGCTCACAACGACATCGACCTGCTGTATTGCGGCACCGATTACTTTCCCGCGCTGGTCCAGGCCATCGATGGGGCGCGCTCGGAAGTGTATTTCGAAACGTATATCTTTGCCGATGACGCCACGGGCACGCTGGTGCTCGACGCGCTCAAGCGTGCCGCCGCGCGCGGCGTGCTGGTGTGCATGATCACGGACTGGTTTGGCACGGGCAATCGCCGTGTGAAAGCCATGCATGCGCAGCTGGAAGCGGCCGGCGTGCATCACCGCATCTTCAACCCGTGGTTCCGGCGCGGTATCACGCGCACGCACCGCAAGATCTGCGTCGCCGATGGGGAAATTGCCCTGGTGGGCGGCATCAATATCAACGACGATATGTTTTGCGACTATGACCACAGTATCAGCCTGGAAGCGCCGCGCTGGGACTTCGCCGTGCAGGTGAAGGGCCCGCTGGTGGACGCCATCCATGAAGAAGTGCAGGCCCAGTGGGCGCGCTTGGGCAAGATGAACCTGGTGCGGCGTATCAAACTGTATCGCAAGATGCGCGTGGTCAGCAAGGAGCTGGCGAAGAACCCCGTCGTGGCCGGTTTTGTCGTGCGCGACAACCTGCGCAACCGCCGCACCATCCAGCGCGCCTACCTGCAGGCACTGGGCCAGGCACGCAAGAGCGTGATGCTGGCCAACCCGTATTTCGCGCCCGGGCACAAGCTGCGCCACGCCCTGGCCCAGGCGGCCCAGCGGGGCGTCGACGTGGTGCTGTTGATCGGCGTGGGCGAATTCCGCATGCAAGATGCCGTGGCGCACTCGTTTTATCCGAAACTGCTGGCTGCCGGCGTGAAAATCGTCGAATACCGCAAGACGCAGCTGCACGCCAAGGTGGCCGTGGTCGACGATGACTGGGCGACTGTGGGGTCGAGCAATATTGACGCGCTGAGCCTGTTCCTGAATCAGGAAGCGAACGTGGTCATCAAGGACGTGGCGTTCGCGCAAAGCCTGCGCCAGCACATTGAGCAGGGCGTGGCCGACGGCATCGTGATTCACCAGGATGATTTCAAGCACATCGGCCGTGTCCGACGCATCGGCTACGAAGCCGCCTTCCTCGTGTACCGGCTGGTGATGCGCATTTTTTCAGTAGGCAAGTACGCATGAACGAGATGACAACGGTAAGGCTGGACAAATGGCTGTGGGCGGCGCGCTTCTTCAAGACGCGCTCGCTGGCCAGCGAAGCCGTCGACACGGGCAAGGTCAAAGTGGGCGGCGAGCGCGTGAAACCGGCGCGCAGCCTGCGCGTGGGCGATGAGCTGGCCATCGACAATGGCGCGGAGACGTGGGAAGTGGCCGTGCTGGGCCTGTCCGACAAGCGCGGCGCGGCAAGCGTGGCGCGCTTGTTGTATGGCGAAACACCGGCCAGCATCGCCCGCCGCGAGCAGCTGGCCGAGGAGCGCAAGCTGTTCCGCGAGCCGGGCACCACCATCAAAGGGCGGCCGACCAAGCGCGACCGCCGTCAATTGAGCAAGGCAGGCGACCTGTCCTGAGGCGAACTTGTTGCTGTAAGGCAAGGGCGCGCGACGCTTTTGTCCACCTGAAATTGCCATAAACACGCAGTCAAAAAATGCTGCGCTGCACCAATAGAACGCCGGCTCTAAAGTTCCCGTTTGACTTTTACGTGGTAGTAGATAATAGTACGAGCGTTCGGATTTTTTCGGAGCGTGCTTTTTTTTACCCTCGCTTCAGTCCGCCAAATCGGCAACATCACTTTTAGAACGGACCTCTTGAATACTTCAGTCAAATTCATGCGCAAGGGCGAACTGACCCGTGCAGCCATCCTCGACGTGGCGCTGGACCTGTCCAGCCGCGACGGCCTGGAAGGCCTGACCATTGGGCTGCTTGCGGACAAAATGAACATGAGCAAGTCGGGCGTGTTTGCCCACTTTGGCTCGCGCGAAGACTTGCAGATGGAAGTGCTGAAGCTCTACCACTATCGTTTCGAGCAAGAAGTCTTTTTCCCCAGCATGAAAGAACCACGCGGCATCCAGCGATTGCAATCGATGTTTGCGCGCTGGGTCAAGCGGGTCAGCGTGGAAATCGCTTCCGGCTGCATCTATATCAGCGGCGCCGTCGAGTATGACGACCGTCCCGGCCCCATCCGCGACTCCCTGGTGGCCATGGTGCGGGCCTGGCAGGGTGCGCTGCTGCGCAGTGTCGAGCAATCGATCGCCACGGGCGACCTGAAAGCGGACACGGACGCCCAGCAGCTGGTGTACGAGATGTATGGCCTGATCCTGGCCCTGCATCACGATGCGCGCTTCCTGCGCGTGCCGGGCAGCATAGAACGGGCGCAGGCAGGATTTGTCCGCTTGCTGGCGTCGTACCAGAATTCCGTCACAAGCAAATAAGCCGTCAGGCAGTATCCGCAGCAACGCACACGCAGTTCACAAGTACAACACTTTAGTTAAACGCCTTCAGGAGAAAATTATGGGTCAATACGTCGCGCCAATCCGGGATATGCAATTCGTTCTGCATGAGTTCCTGCAAGTGGAAGAAGAACTGAAGCAAATGCCGTCGTACGCCGACGTCGACGCCGATATCATCAACCAGGTACTGGAAGAGGGCGGCAAGTTCACTTCCGAAGTATTGTTCCCCCTGAATCACTCCGGCGACCGCGAAGGCTGCCACCACGATCCCGTCACGAAAAGCGTGACCACGCCTAAAGGCTTTAAAGAAGCCTACAAGCAGTACGTCGAAGGCGGCTGGGCGGCCTTGGCGTGCGATCCGCAATACGGCGGCCAGGGCTTGCCGGTGGTGCTGAACAATTCGTTCTATGAAATGCTGAACTCGTCGAACCAGGCCTGGTCCATGTACCCGGGCCTGTCGCATGGCGCCTACGAGTGCCTGAAGGAACACGGCACCGACCACCAGAAGGAAGTGTATCTGCCGAAACTGGTGTCGGGCGAATGGACGGGCACCATGTGCCTGACCGAACCGCACTGCGGCACCGACCTGGGCCTGCTGCGCTCGAAGGCGCTGCCTGAGGCGGACGGTTCCTGGACCATCACCGGCAACAAGATCTTCATCTCGGCCGGCGAGCACGACATGGCGGAAAACATCCTGCACCTGGTGCTGGCCCGCGTACCGGACGCGCCGGAAGGCTCGAAAGGCATCTCGCTGTTCCTGGTGCCGAAATTCCTGCCAAACGCGGACGGCACGGTCGGCGAGCGCAACCCGATCACCTGCGGCGCCATCGAAGAAAAAATGGGCATCCACGGCAACTCGACCTGCCAGATGAACCTGGACGGCGCAAAAGGCTGGATCATCGGCCAGCCGAACAAGGGCCTCAACGCCATGTTCGTCTTCATGAACGCGGCCCGCCTGGGCGTGGGCATGCAGTCGCTGGGCCTGACGGAAATCGCCTACCAGAACGCACTGATCTACGCCAAGGACCGCACGCAAATGCGTTCGCTGTCCGGCATCAAGAACCCGGAACTGCCGGCCGACCGCATCATCGTGCACCCTGACGTGCGCCGCATGCTGTTGACGGGCAAAGCCTACGCCGAAGGCGCGCGCGCTTTCACTTCCTACGTGGCGCTGCAGATCGACCGCGAACTGCACCACCCGGACGCCGACGTGCGCAAGGAAGCCGCCGACGAAGTGGCGCTGCTGACCCCTGTCATCAAGGCCTTCATTACCGACAACGCCTGGATCGCCACCTCGGAAGCGATGCAAGTGTTCGGTGGCCACGGCTACATTGCGGAATGGGGCATGGAGCAGTATGTGCGTGACGCGCGCATCAACATGATCTACGAAGGCACGAACACGATCCAGTCGCTGGACCTGCTGGGTCGCAAGATCCTCGGCGACAACGGCGCCAAGCTGCGCAAGTTCGGCGAAAAGATCAAGGCGTTTGTCGAAGACAACGGTACCGATGAAGCGATGAGCGAATTCGTCACCCCACTGGGCGACCTGGGCGACAAAGTCACCAAGCTGACCATGGAAATCGGCATGAAAGCCTTCCAGAATCCTGACGAAGTGGGCGCGGCATGCGTGCCTTACCTGCGTGTCGTCGGCCACATGATCTACAGCTACCTGTTCGCGCAGATGGCCAAGATCGCCCTCGAAAAAGAGTCCAGCGGCGACAAGTTCTATACCGCCAAACTGGCTACCGCACGTTTCTACTTCGCCCGCTTGCAGCCTGAAACGGCAACCCTGATCCGTCAGGCGCGTTCCGGTTCGGCCAACCTGATGGCACTCGACGCAGACCTGTTCTAAGACTTGAGGAAAATATGACCAATTTCATCGTTAAAAAAGTAGCCGTCCTCGGCGCCGGCGTGATGGGCGCGCAGATCGCCGCCCATTGCATCAACGCGAAAGTGCCGGTCGTGCTGTTCGACCTGCCGGCAAAGGAAGGCCCAAAGAATGGCATCGTGCTGCGCGCCATCGAGAACCTGAAAAAACTGTCGCCTGCGCCGCTGGGCAACAAGGATGACGCATCGCTGATCCAGGTGGCCAACTACGAAGACAACCTGGACCTGCTGGCCGGTTGCGACCTGATCATCGAAGCCATCGCCGAGCGCATGGACTGGAAACACGACCTGTATCAAAAGGTCGCACCGCACATCGGCCCGAACGCGATCTTCGCCTCGAACACCTCGGGCCTGTCGATCACCAAGCTGGCCGAAGGCTTCGACGCCGACCTGAAATCGCGCTACTGCGGCGTGCACTTCTTCAACCCGCCGCGCTATATGCACCTGGTCGAGATCATCCCGACCGAGTTCACCAAGCCCGAGATCAGCGATCAGCTGGAAGGCTTCCTGACCACCACCCTGGGCAAGGGCGTCGTGCGCGCCAAGGATACGCCGAATTTCATCGCCAACCGCGTTGGCGTGTTCGGCATCCTGGCCATCGTGCACGAAGCCGAGAAATTCGGTCTGTCCGTGGACGTCGTCGATGACCTGACGGGCTCCAAGCTGGGCCGCGCCAAGTCGGGCACCTTCCGCACGGCGGACGTGGTCGGCCTCGACACCATGGGCCATGTGATCAAGACCATGCAGGACTACCTGCCGAACGACCCGTTCGCCGCCGTCTACAAGACGCCGGCCGTGCTGGCGCAGCTGGTGGAAAAAGGCGCGCTGGGCCAGAAGAGCGGCGCGGGCTTCTACAAAAAGGTCGGCAAGGAGATTCAACGCCTCGATTTCGCCACCGGTGAATACGTCGCTGGCGGCGCCAAGGCCGCCGACATCATCGCCCGCATCCTGAAGGAAAAGGATCCGGTCAAGAAGATGAAGGCGCTGCGCGAATCGACGAACCCGCAAGGCCAGTTCCTGTGGGCGATCTTCCGCGACGCTTTCCACTACATCGCCATTCATCTGGACACCGTGGCCGACAATGCGCGCGACATCGACTTCGCCATGCGCTGGGGCTTCGGCTGGAACGTCGGTCCGTTTGAAACGTGGCAGGCATCGAACTGGCTGCAAGTGGCCAACTGGGTCAAGGAAGACATCGACGCCGGCCACGCGCTGTGCAACGCACCGCTGCCAGCCTGGGTCTTCGAAGGTCCGGTCGCTGAAAAAGGCGGCGTGCACACGCCGGAAGGTTCCTACTCCGCCGTGTCGAACAGCTTCGTGCCCCGTTCGAGCCTGGCCGTGTATGACCGCCAGCCATTCCGCGCGCCCGTCCTGGGCAGCGGCGCCATCGACGGCAAGACCGCCGGCACCACCGTCTTCGAAGACGAATCCGTGCGCGTCTGGCATACGGGCGACGACGTATTGATCATCTCGTTCAAGACCAAGATGCACGTGATCGGCGAAGGCGTCATCAATGGCCTGAAACTGGCGCTGGCCGAAGCGGAGAAGAACTTCAAAGGGCTGGTGATCTGGCACGCCGACGCAGCCGAAGGCGGCGCCTTCTCGGCCGGCGCCGACCTGCAATCGGCCCTGCCAGCGTTCATGCAAGGCGGCGTGAAAGCGGTCGACCCGATCATCGCCGAACTGCAAAACACCTTCATGTCGCTGAAATACGCGAACGTGCCGGTGATCGCCGCGGTCGCTGGCCTTGCCCTGGGCGGCGGTTGCGAGCTGGCGCTGCACTCCTCGAAGCGCGTGGCCTCGATCGAGTCCTACATCGGTCTGGTGGAAGTGGGCGTGGGCCTGATTCCAGCGGGCGGCGGCTTGAAGGAAGCGGCGCAGCGCGCCTACAAGGAAGCCAAGGGTAACGATATCCTGCAATTCCTGAAAACGGGCTTCACCAATGCGGCCACCGCCAACGTGTCGAAATCGGCGCTGGAAGCCAAAAAAATGGGCTACCTGAAAGAAGACGACGTGATCGTGTTCAACGCCTACGAGCTGCTGCACGTGGCCAAGGTCGAAGCGCGCGCCATGTTCGATGCGGGCTTCCGTCCAGCGCTCCCTTCGCTGATCCAGGTCACGGGCCGTTACGGCTGGGGCACCATCAAGGCGCAGCTGGTCAACATGCGCGACGGCGGCTTCATTTCGGCGCACGATTTCAAGCTGGGCGAGATGATCGCCGAGATCGTATCGGGCGGCGACGTGGACCAGGGCAGTTTCGTCAGCGAACAGTGGCTGCTGGATATGGAACGCAAGGCATTCCTGGAACTGTTGAACCATCCGAAAACCCAGGAACGGATCATGGGCATGATGCAGACCGGTAAGCCGGTTCGCAACTAAGCACAACGTCGATGACGATCCTGTCACTCGTTTTTAAAGTACTGCTGCGCGTGAGGCCAAGCATGGTGTATGACCGTATCAAACAACAGATGATGGACACCTTGCCCTTCGTGCGGCTGCTGGGGATCAGCATCGACGAGATCGGCGCCGGCACCTCGAAGGTGTCGATGCCGGACGATCCAAAACTGCATAATCACCTGGGCACGCAGCATGCGGGCGCCTTGTTTACCCTGGCCGAAACGGCGTCCGGCGCGGCCATGGCTGGCGGCTTCGCCGAGCTGATACTGGGCTTGCGCCCGGTGGCCAAGGAGTCGCGCATCGCCTACCAGAAGCTGGCCCGGGGCGCGACGCGCGCCGAAGGCCGGGTACCGGGCGACCTGGCTGCATTGAAGGCGCAGCTGGCACAGGATGGCAAGGTGGCGTTTCCCGTGGCAGTCGATATCTTCGACTCCGAAGGCACGCTGGCGGCACAGGTGACGGTGGACTGGTATTTGTCGCAGAAGCGATAAGGCAGTTCCGGACATTCGACAGAACACGAACCTCGTTCAACATCTTTGAAAGAATAAAATGAGCAAACAACTTCAAGACGCTTACATCGTCTCTGCAACCCGCACCCCGATCGGCAAGGCGCCGCGCGGCATGTTCAGAAACACCCGCCCGGACGACCTGCTGGTGCGCGTGCTGCAATCGGCCCTGGCGCAAGCGCCTGGCCTCGACCCGGCCCTGATCACCGACGCCATCATCGGCTGCTCGTTCCCGGAAGCGGAGCAGGGCTTCAATATTGCGCGTAACTCGGTGCTGCTGGCCGGCTTGCCGAAGACCGTGGGCGGCGTCACCGTCAACCGTTACTGCGCTTCGGGCATCACGGCCATCGCCATGGCGGCCGACCGCATCCGCGTGGGCGAAGCCGACGTGATGATCGCAGGCGGCATCGAATCGATGTCGATGGTGCCGATGATGGGTCACCACCCATCGATGAACCTGGACATGTTCAGCGATGAAAACATCGGCATGGCCTACGGCATGGGCCTGACGGCCGAGAAAGTGGCGCAGCAATGGAAAGTGTCGCGCGAACAGCAGGACGCGTTCTCCGTTGAATCGCACCGCCGCGCCATCGCCGCGCAGCAAGCCGGCTTCTTCAAGGCCGAAACGACGCCCGTCGAAATCATCACGCGCACGCCGAACCTGGCCACCGGCCAAGTCGATGTATCGCGCCGCACGGTCGACACCGACGAAGGCGCGCGCGCCGATTCGTCGATGGAGTCGCTGGGCAAACTCAAACCCGTGTTTGCCGCCAAGGGCACCGTCACGGCCGCCAACAGCTCGCAGATGTCCGACGGCGCCGGCGCGCTGCTGATCGTCAGCGAAAAAATCCTGCGCGAACATAACCTGACCCCGCTGGCGAAATTCTCCTCGTTCGCCGTGCGCGGCGTGCCGCCGGAAATCATGGGCATCGGTCCGAAATTCGCCATTCCCGCAGCGTGCGCCGCCGCCGGCATCACGCAAGACCAGCTGGACTGGATCGAGCTGAACGAAGCGTTTGCCGCGCAAGCCCTGGCCGTCATCGGCGACCTGGGCCTGGACCCATCGAAGGTCAACCCGATGGGCGGCGCGATCGCCCTGGGCCATCCGCTGGGCGCCACCGGTGCCATCCGCGCCGCCACCGTGATCCACGCGCTGCAGCGCACCAAGCAGAAGTACGGCATGGTCACCATGTGCGTGGGCGCCGGCATGGGTGCTGCAGGAATTTTCGAGCGCGTATAAGTTTGGCGGGCTAAAGCAATACAACAGGGCGCTGCGGGATTACCCCCGGCGCCCTTATTCTTTTGGAGACGACATGGATATTTTGTGCAGCAAGAGCGAGGGCATTTTGACCCTGGAATTCAACCGCCTGGAACGCAAGAATGCGATCACGGGCGCCATGTACCAGACCCTGGCCGATGCGCTGGTGGCGGCCGAGACGGACGACGCCGTGCGCGCTATCCTGATCTGCGGCAAGCGCGAGATTTTCACGGCTGGCAACGACCTCGATGATTTCATGAAGACGGCGCGCCCGAAGGATGGCTCGCTCGACCATGACCGTCCCGTGTTCCAGTTCATGCGCGCCCTGTACGGCAGCAGCAAGCCCGTGGTGGCGGCAGTCTCCGGCCCGGCCATCGGCATCGGCACGACCTTGCTGATGCACTGCGACCTGGTGTATGCGGCCGACAACGCCAGCTTCTCGATGCCGTTTACACAGCTGGGCCTGTGCCCGGAATTCGGCTCCAGCCTGCTGCTCACGCAACTGGCCGGCTACCCGCGCGCGGCGGAAAAGCTGATGCTGGGCGAGTCCTTCCCTGCCAGCGAAGCGCTGGAAATGGGCCTGGTGTCGAAAGTCGTGCCCCTGTACGACTTGATGACGTACGCGCAAGGGCAGGCCGCCAAGTTGGTGGCCCTGCCGGCGGCCTCGATCCGCGCCACCAAGCGCCTGATGAAGCAAAGCCGCATGGAACCGATGAAGGCGGCCATCGCCGACGAAAACAAACTGTTCAGCGCCATGCTGGGCGGCGCCGAGGCGAAGGAAGCGTTTACGGCCTTCTTTGAAAAGAGGAAGCCGGATTTCAAGAAGTTTGCCTGATGACGGAATAAACGTGAGGAATGGTTACACTTTCGCGGCGCTGGTGAAGCAAGATGTGTTGGCAGGACCTCCTGCGGACGTGCTGTTCTTTAGCATGCTGGCACTGACACAGCATGGCGTCTGTGTGTCGGCATGCGATTCCATCGATGCACTGCGCCAGCATATGACGGCACCGTCATATTACGTGGCCCACAATCTGGTGACGCATGTAGGTAGGCGCGCCATCTTTAAGGGGGCTCTGGTGCAAGCAAGCACTGCCAATCTGCTGGTATTCCTTGATGCCGCGCTGACTGGCGATGATCTGCGCCCCATGCTGATCGCACCTGTGTTTGCGGGAGCGCCGACGCAGGTGATACACCTCGATGACGATGTGCGCCATGTCTATGCATGAATGTCCAGTCTGACTATACATGCCGGGTCGGGCCGCGCATTTCCCGCGCCCCGAGTAACAGATTCAGCTTGTTGCCAGCATCCCCGCCAGGATCAGGCCGACCGAGGCGTGCCAGGCTGTCTCGCTGGCCGGCCTGCCCGCCAGCGCATAGCCGTGTAAAAAATCGACGAGCGCATCGCGCCCGCGCAGCCGGGTTTTTTTGTCCAGCTCAAGGCCCTCGACGGCCAGCTCGAACAGCGCCGTGAATCGCTCGGCCACGTCGGCTTGCGTCACCAGCCCGCGCGCCATCAGGCGCACGAAATACGGTGTGGCGCTGACCAGTTCCAGGTACAGCGCGCACAGCGCGAGCACACGCCGTGGCGCTGCCTGGCGCCGCGTAAACGGCGGCTGGCGCGGATCGAGCGCGGCAAAACGCTGCGCCATCAAGGCCAGCAATAACTCCTCTTTTCCCGCGTAGTAGTGATACACGGCCATGGCGTCGACGCCCAGGCTTAGCGCCAGCGCGCGCATGGAAAACGCTTCGCCTTGTTCTTCCAGCAGGACCAGGGCAGCGTGCAGGATGGTGGCGCTGTCCAGTGCGGGTGCGGCGCGGCGTGGACGCCCCGCGCGGCGCACGGGATTTTCAATAGCTTGAAGTTTTGGCGGTTTCATGGGCATAATTCTACACTGTAGAATTAAATGAAGGAGCACCCATGCAAAAACCTTTCGTCAGTGCCTTTCTCGGCATCAGCATCGACGGCTGCATCGCCGGAGAAAACGGCGACCTGTCCTGGCTGGCCGAACTGGCTCCCGACTCGCCCGACGCCACCGGCTACACGGCCTTGATGGAGCAAGTCGATACGCTGCTGATCGGCCGCACCACGTATGACGCCGTGCTGGGTTTCGATCCTTGGCCGTATGCGGGCAAGCGCGTGGTGGTACTCAGCCACCGCGACTTCGCGCCACGGCATGGGGAGCAGCGCCGCGAAGGCGGCGTGCGGGAAGTACTGGCAGGTCTGGCAGCGGGGGGCTGCCGCCATGTGTATCTCGATGGCGGCGCCGTCATCCGCGCCGCTTTGCGCGAAGGCGTCATCGACAGCCTGACCTTGTCCGTGCTGCCCGTGGTGCTGGGCAAGGGCGTGCGCCTGTTCGATGACGCGCTGCCGCGCAGCGACTGGCGCCTGGAAGACACGCGCCCGCTACCCAGCGGCGTGGTGCAGCTGCGTTATGCAAAGCGTTAAACCGCGTCGGCCAGTTCGACGATGAAGCCTGTGTCAAAACGGTCATTTTCGGGCGTGCCATCGGGGCGCTTGTAGCCGCAAGGGTTGCACACGACGCGGCACTCGCCTATCTGGTAGTCGAGCGAGGCGTGCATGTGGCCATGCACCCACAGGTCCGCCTGCGCCACCAGTTCGTCCAGCTGCGAGGCGAAGGCGGGTGAGCCCAGGTTGGCTGCGTATTGCTCGTCCACCGACAGCATCGATGGCGCCATGTGAGTGATGACGACGGTCTTGCCGGCGAACGGTTGCGCCAGTTGCCCGGCTAGCCAGGTCTTGTGCCGCGCGTGCAGCTGCGCCGTGTCGCTGGCGCACAGCAGGCGCGGCGTGTCACCACCCGTGCTGATGCGCTTGTAGTCGGGCATGTAGGCTTGCGCCGCCTGCATGGCTTCTTCCTGGCGCGCCGCGCCGAAGAGTAAAAAATCCGTCCACAGCGTGATGCCGAGGAAGCGCACGCCGTTCAAGACGACGGTGTCGCCGTCGAGCAGGCCGATGTTGGCACCCTGCGCATTCGCGCTTGCACAGGCATCGCGCACGGCGTCCTGCATGTGTTCGAGCTGGTGCCCATAGCCCTCGTGATTGCCGTGCACGTACAGCACGGGCAGGGCGCCGAAGGTGCGCGCGGCCCAGGCGATGGCATGGTTGCCCGTGGCGATGTCGCCGGCCAGGATCACCACGTCGGGGCGGCTGGTGGCAAGGTCGATGGCGGGTGTGTCGTCACCCCAGACTTCCAGGTGCAGGTCGGACAGGATCAGCAAACGCATGGCAGTGGGCGCGGCAAGGCGCGCGGCAGTCAATGGGCCTCTATCGTAGCGCAAGTCGCTGCGTCCGTCTGCTTGACCGCGCCAGGGTGGCGACGTTACCCTATGGCATCGATTAGCACACACGCATTCCTGGAGCCGCATGCCGCCTTTCTTCCTTCCCAAGACCTTGCTGAACATCGCGCTGGCCGCCATGGCGCTGCCGTTGACGGCACATGCCGCCACGCCGGCCATCGATCCCCTGACGCAGCCGATCGCCTCGCCGTATGCGGCGCAGTGGAACCGTCCGCAACAACCGGCGCGCATCCACGGCGACACGTATTATGTGGGCGTGGGCGGCTTGAGCGTGGTGCTGATCGATACGCGCGACGGCTTGATCCTGATCGATGGCGCGCTGCCGCAATCGGTGGCCGCCATCAAGGAACATATCCTCGAGCTGGGCTTTCGCCTGCAAGACATCAAGTTCATCCTGAATACGGAAGCGCATTTCGACCATTCGGGCGGCATCGCCGCCCTGGCCCGCGACAGCGGCGCGCAAGTGGTCGCCAGCCCGCTGGGCGCGGAGGCGCTGCGCGCGGGAGCGGTGCTTGCCCTGGACCCGCAAGCGGGTGAAATCGATCCCATGCCGGCCGTGGAAAACGTGCGCGAGATCGCCGATGGCGAAACCCTGCAGCTGGGTGACGTGACCATCACGGCGCGCTACACGCCGGGCCATACGCCGGGCAGCACCAGCTGGACCTGGGTCTCGTGCGAGGATGCGCAGCGTCAGGACTGCCTGAACGTGGTATTTGGCGCCAGCCTCACGCCGGTGGCGGCCGACGATTTTCACTATCTGGGCGATGAACGCCATGCGGACCTGACGCCGGCTTTTCGCCGCGTCATGCAGGACTTTGCCAAACTGCCGTGCGACATCCTGATCTCGGCCCACCCCGACCACTCCGGCGGCGACCGCAAGCTGACGCAATTGCTGGAAGGCGCCACGCCGAACCCCTTCATCGATGCGCAGGCGTGCAGCCACTACGCGGCCAAAAATGAAGCCAAGCTCGATGCCCGCATCGCCAA
This sequence comes from Janthinobacterium sp. SUN073, assembly GCF_030397665.1. Lineage (GTDB taxonomy): Bacteria > Pseudomonadota > Gammaproteobacteria > Burkholderiales > Burkholderiaceae_D > Janthinobacterium. The sequence continues at coordinate 95,911 of NZ_JAPUBT010000009.1, forward strand.
GGAAAAGGCGGCTGCGACAAATTAACAACGTTGGCGCATTCGCCATGAAAAGCGGTTGACGCACTGCAGCATAAGGTGCAGAATCAGCATCCGCAGTTGAGATTAACCAGACAAAAGAAAGGATACCCATGTTCGAGCAGGCTGGCAGCACGTTGACTTACCACTAGCCCCGCGCATGACGCTCGGGGCCATCGGCACATTGCCGATCCCGAGCCGGTGTCCTTCAAACCCCGGTGAGGAAACTCGCCGGGGTTTTTTGTTTTGGACGACCCCGGCATAACGACAATACCAAGGAATACCGTTATGCCCATTCATCAGACACTGCGCGGCGCCCATGTGCCCGTGCATATTTTCACCGACGATATCGATGCGCAGGCGCTGCGCCAGCTGCACAATATCGCCAGCCTGCCCATCGTCCATCCGCATGTGGCGGCCATGCCCGACGTGCATGCCGGCATCGGCGCCACCGTCGGCAGCGTGATTCCCACGCGCGGTGCCATCATCCCGGCCGCCGTTGGCGTCGACATCGGCTGCGGCATGAACGCCGTGCGCACGACCCTGACGGCCAGCGACCTGCCCGATAACCTGGCGCGCCTGCGCAGCGCCATCGAAGCGGAAGTACCCGTCGGCTTCGAGCAGCACGAATGGAGCCGGGTGCAAGGCTCGCGCCAGGCGCGCGCCGTGCGGCCCCTCGGCGACCGCCTGGCGCACATCGTCGAGCGTCACCGCGGCATCGCCAAGATGCTGCGCCAGTTCGAGCGCACGTGGATCTGCCAGGCGGGCACCCTGGGCGGCGGCAATCACTTCATTGAAGTCTGCCTCGACGAGGAGCAGCGCGTGTGGGTCATGCTGCATTCGGGTTCGCGCGGCATCGGCAACGTGATCGGCCGCTATTTCATCGCCGCCGCGCAGAAGGATATGCGGCGCCACCAGCTGCAGCTGCCGGACGCGGACCTGGCGTACCTGAGCGAGGGCTCCACGGTATTTGACGACTACGTGGAAGCGGTGGATTGGGCGCAGGATTACGCGCTGCTCAACCGCAGCGAAATGATGCGCCGCGTGCTCGACGTGCTGGCGAAGTTTGCTCCGCCGTTCCGGCTCGACGGGGAGGCCATCAACTGCCACCACAACTACATCGCGCGCGAAACGCATGGCAATGAGGATTTGTATGTGACGCGCAAGGGCGCCATTTCGGCGCGGCAGGGAGAACTGGGCATCATCCCCGGCAGCATGGGCGCGCGCAGCTTCATCGTGCGCGGCAAGGGGAACCCGGAATCGTTCTGTTCCTGCTCGCACGGGGCGGGACGCAGCATGAGCCGCAGCGAGGCGAAGCGCCGCTTCAACCGCTTCGACCTGGCCGAACAGACGGCAGGCATCGAGTGCCGCAAGGATGGCGGCGTGATCGATGAAATTCCGGCCGCGTATAAAGATATCGACGCCGTCATGGCGCACCAGAGCGATCTGGTGGAAGTGGTGCATACCTTGCGCCAGGTCGTTTGCATCAAGGGCTGAAAGGAGAAGACATGAAGATCAAGCTCAAGCCTGTATCCAAGCCGCGCAATCCGCTGGTGGCGGCCGCCAGGCTGCGCGGCGGCGCCGGCGCGCATCAGTCGGAAGCGTCGCCGCGCGCGGCGCGCCGGGCCGGCAAGCACCGTTTGCAGCAGTGGCTGGCGGGGCGTCTGAAGCCTGACGATTAGCGGGCCGGCAGCTCGACGATGAAGTTCGGATCAAAAGCGGGATTTTGCGGCGTGCCGCTGCGCGTCTTGTAGCCGCAGGGGTTGGCTACGACGCGGCACGGGCCGATGCGGTAGTCGCGCGTGACGTGGAGGTGGCCATGCACCCACAGGTCCGCCTGCGCGGCCAGGTCGTCCAGGCGCGAAGCGTAGGCGGGCGAACACGCCTCGCTGCCATACGCATCATCGACCGACAGCAGCGATGGCGCCATGTGGCTGATGACGACTGTCGCGCCCTCGAAGGGCTGCGCCAGTTCGCGCGCCAGCCAGGCTTTTTGCTGCGCGTGGAACATGGCCGTATCGGCCGCGCGCAGCTTGCGAAAGCCCATGTTGGCCAGGCGGATGCGCTTGTAGTCGTTCATGACGGCTTGCGCGTCGTGCATGGCCGCCTGCCGCGTGTCGTCGCCCAGCAGGCGGAAATCCGTCCACAGGGTGGCGCCCAGGAAGCGCACCTGCTTGCCTGCCTGGTCGGTGAGAACGTGCGTGCCGCAGTCGAGGAAATGCACGTTCTGCGTGGCGGCGCAGGCCGCGCGCAGCTCCTGGCGCACCTTGTCCAGATGGTGGCCGTAGCCTTCGTGGTTGCCATGCACGTACAGCACCGGCAGTCCCGCAAACGTGCTGGCGGCCCAGGCGACGGCGCGGGTGCCCGTGTCGATGTCGCCAGCCAGGATCACGGCGTCGGGACGGCTGAGCGCGAGGTCGCCTTGCGGCGCATCCTCGCGCCATAACTCATGGTGCAGGTCCGACAAAATCAATAAACGCATGCGGCATCCAGGCGATTGGCGGGTACGCCATCGTACCTGAAAAGCCTCACTCTTCCTCCAGCGCGGCGAAGCTGTGCGCCAGGTAGTCGAGCAGCGCGCGCACGGCCGGCAGCAGGCCGCGCCGCGACGGGAAGACGGCGTGGATGATTTCGCGCTGCGGCCGCCACTGCGCCATCAGCGGCAGCAGGCTGCCGTTGGCTACCTGCTCGACGATCATCATGGTCGGCAGCTGCACCACGCCCACGCCGGCCACGGCCGCGTCGCGCAGGGTCAGCATGTCGCCCGTGACGAAGCGCGGCGTATGCCGCAGCTGGGCGCGCGCGCCGTCCGGGCCGTGCAAATCCCACTGGTAGTGCTGTTGCGGCGTGCCCAGGGCCAGGCTGGGCCAGTCGGCCAGGTCGGCCGGCGCGGTTGGCCTGGCGGCGTCGCCGAACAGCAGCGGGCTGCCCACCATGCACTGGCTGCGCTCGGCCAGCACGCGCAGCACCAGGTCACTGTCGGGCAGCGGCGGCGGACGCACGCGGATGGCCACGTCGATGCCTTCGGCCACCAGGTCGACGCGGCGGTTGCTCGCTTCGAGCAGCAGGGTCACTTGCGGATGCTCGCGCATGAAGCCGGCCAGCATGGGCGCGACCAGCGAATGGAGCAGGGCGATGGGGCAGGACAGGCGCACCGTGCCGCGCGGCGCCGCCCGCGTCAGCTCGATCGCTTCCTGCGCCGCCTCCGCTTCCACCAGCATGGCCTTGCAATGCTCGTAAAACGTCTGGCCCACGTCGGTGACGGAAAAATGCCGTGTCGTGCGCTGCAGCAGGCGCGCGCCGAGGCGCTCTTCGAGCAGCGCGATGCGCCGGCTCAGTTTGGATTTCGGCATGCCCAGCGCGCGTCCGGCCGGGGCGAAGCCGCCATGGTCGACCACCTGCACAAAGTAATACAAGTCATTCAAATCCTGCATGCCGCCTCCTTGATCGTTCTATTTTTGGAACGCTGATGGCGTATTTTACCGTCTACCGCCTCCATCGTTGCAAGCGTATTCTGTCTTCATCGTATTGCACACACCAAGGAGATCGAGATGAACACAGTCACAGGTATCTACAGCGCACCCCGCCAGCACTGGGTAGGCGACGGTTTTCCCGTGCGCTCGATGTTTTCGTATAACGGCCATGGCAAGCAGCTGAGCCCCTTCCTGCTGCTCGACTATGCAGGCCCTGCCGAGTTTGCGCCCGGCACCCGTCCGCCCGGCGTCGGTTCGCACCCGCACCGCGGCTTTGAAACGGTGACCATCGTCTACAAGGGCGAAGTGGCGCACCGCGATTCGACGGGCCAGGGCGGCGTGATCGGCCCCGGCGACGTGCAGTGGATGACGGCCGGTGCCGGCATCCTGCATGAAGAGTTTCACTCGCCCGCCTTCACGCAGTCGGGCGGCACCCTGGAAATGGTGCAGCTGTGGGTGAACCTGCCGGCGAAAAACAAGATGACGGCGCCCGGCTACCAGGCCATCACCAGCGACACGATTCCTACCGTGGCGCTGCCCGACGGCGCCGGTTCCGTGCGCGTGATCGCCGGCGATTTCGATGGCCAGCATGGCCCGGCCCGCACGTTCTCGACTATGCAGGTGTGGGATGTGCGCCTGGCGCAGGGCAAGCTGACGCAGCTGCCCGTGGCCAAAGGCTGGAGCACCGCGCTGATCGTCCTGCATGGCACGGTGCTGGTGAATGGCGAGAGCGTGGTGGGCGAAGCGCAGATGGCGCTGTTCGAACGCGATGGCGACAGCATCACCGTCGAGGCGAACAGCGACGCCGTGGTGCTGCTGCTGAGCGGCGAGCCGATCGATGAGCCCATCGTCGGCCACGGCCCCTTCGTCATGAACACGGATGCGGAAATCGCGCAGGCGTTCGAGGATTTCAACAGCGGCCGCTTCGCCCGTATCGCGACGTAATTTGTGTAGTTAATTTGTGCAGTACCCATGCCGCATCCCGCGGCATGGTTTTTCAGGAGACCACCATGAGCACCCCCGCCAACTTCCACGGTTTGCCACCGATGATCGATCCCGACGACGCCGTCATGCTGCTGATCGACCACCAGAGCGGTTTGTTCCAGCTGGTGCGCGACATCGAGCAGCACGTGCTGCGCGGCCACGTCACGGCGCTGGCCAAGCTGTCGCGCCTGGCCAATATGCCGACCTTCACCACCGCTTCCGTGCCCGACGGCCCGAACGGCCCATTGATCCCGGAAATCCACCATTTCAATCCGGACGCCGTCTACATCCCGCGCACGGGCCAGATCAATGCCTGGGACAATCCGGCCTGGGTCGAAGCCATCGAAAAGACGGGCCGCAAGACCCTGCTGATCGCCGGCACGCTCACCAGCGTGTGCATGGCTTTTCCCACCATCAGCGCGCTGGCGGCCGGCTACAAGGTGTTTGCCATCATCGACGCCTCGGGCAACTGGTCGAAGATGGCCACTGACATCACCGTGGCGCGCGTGACGCAGGCGGGCGCCGTGCCGATCGATACGTATGCCGTGCTGGCTGAAGTGATGAGCACCTGGAACCGCGCCGATGCGATGGAATTCGCCGCCATCATGACGGACCATATCGTGCCGCCGTACCGCGCGCTGATCGAAAGCTACGACAAGGCGCAGGGCGTGCAAAAGAATGGCCGGGAGACGAAGCTGGACATCCTGGAAACGGCCAGCAAGGGCTGATCGCAGCTACGGCGCTTCATAGCGGGCGCGTATCGCTGCCAGCATGCCACGCTGTTCCAGGCGCGTGATGGCGGCGTTCAGGCGCGCCAGGTCGTCACTGCTGGTCGTGCGCGCATTGAGCATCAGGTGCACGGGGGCGCGCAGCACCAGGAAGGGCAGGGTGTTCAAGGCGACGCCCTGCAGGCGCGCTTCGTGGCGTACGGCCAGCACGTCGCCCAGCAGCAGGTCGGCGCGGCCCGCGTCGAGCATGCGGATGCCCTGCCGGAAGCTGCCGAAAGTATTCAGGCGACCGGCCTTTTCCAGCGTCGGCCGGGCCGCCGCATACTGCGCGCCATACCAGCCCACTTTGGGCGCCAGCAAGGTCGACTTGCCGCGCGCCAGCTGGCCGAAGCTGCCGACATGGCGCGGCACGGCGTGCGTGCCGGCCTTGCCGAAGATGCCCACGGTTTCGTCGCGGTAGCTCACGCTGAAACGCGCATACGCATGGCGCTCCGAGGTGTCGGAGGCGGCCAGCATCAGGTCCAGCCCCCCTTTCTGGAACAGCAGCTGGCGCCGCGCCGTGGGCAGTTCCGGTGCGGTCAGCAAGGTGCAGCGCGCTTCCTTGAAAATGGCGCGCAGCAGCTCCAGGTCCAGGCCCGTATAGCGGCCCTGGGCATCGCGGTAGAGATACGGCGGCCACTGTTCCAGCGCCATCGTCATGCGGCAAGCTACGGCGGGCAGGGCAGATACGCCGAGCACTGCCGCAAACAGGAGATGGCGCATGCGCATAAGGGAGCTTCCTGGAGTTTTAACTTGATATTCAATTTGCCAGAATGGCCACGGAAGTCAAGGGCTGTTGCCGCTGAAGGCCGGCCTGGTTCGCTTTTCCTCGATGTTTGCGCGTTTTTTTGCCGCTTTCTCCCCTGGTTTCGCCTCCGGCGTGGCGAACACCGGGTAGTGTAATCGGCTATAGTGGTGCGGTGCCACCACTGCCCCGCAAAGGAAGACCGCTTGACTCCCCCGCTCGAGATCGCCGCCAATGTCTTGATGACTGTTTCCATCATCCTGGCCGGACGCAATAATATTCATTCCTGGTGGATCGGCATGGTCGGCTGCGTGCTGTTTGCCGTGCTGTTTTTCCAGGTGAATCTGTATGCCGACGTGATGCTGCAGCTGTTTTTCATCGTCACCTGCGTCATCGGCTGGCTGCAATGGCGGCGTGGCGCGGGCGGCAAACCGTTGCCAATCACGCGCACGGGCTGGCGCAGCCTGGCCTGGGTGGTGCCGGCCGGTATCGCCGCCGTGGCCATCTACGGCATGCTGCTGCACCGGTTTACGAATGCTTACGCACCCTTCATCGATTCCGCAGTGTTGGTATTTAGCATCATCGCGCAATTCTTGCTGATGAGCCGGCGCATCGAAACCTGGGCCTTCTGGCTGCTGGTCAATACCGTGGCCGTGCCCCTCTACTATAGCCGCGGCCTGCACCTGACGGCCGTGCTGTATGCGGCTTACTGGGTCAATGCCCTGATTTCCTGGTACTGGTGGGGCGTGCAGGCACGCCGCGCGGCGCAGGTGCCCGCGGTGCCGTGCGCGGCAGTCGTCGACGCCTGACATAGCCCAACGCCAAGTCCTTAGATTCAAATCGTATATACAATCAATTTTTAATTCGTTCACGCCATAAAGACACCGGGATATAGTGGCCTTTCCCCGCTTACCGGTGTTTTTTATGTTGAGTTTTAGTCCTTCCACCTGTTTTTATGCCGTCCTGCACCAGCTGACCATGCAATGCATGGCGCAGTTGATGCCGGTGCGTGCCCGTCCACGCATCCCCTAAGTCATTCCCATTCATTTCGTTGTCGTTTGCCCGCTGGCCCACCCGGTCCGCGTGCCCCTGCTCGGCCTTTTTTATCGGAAAAAGGCTCAATCCCAATAAGAGGAAACCATGTTCAAACCACTCGCCATCAGTCTTGCCATCGCCGCCGCCTTTCCCTCCCTTGCCCACGCCGAAGAGGACATGCTGCGGGTCAACGTCACCGGCTCGAATATCCGCGTCAGCGAAAAGGAGGGCGCCAGCGCCGTGCAAGTCATCACGGCCAAGGAGTTGAAAGCCAGCGGCAAGAGCAGCGTCTCGGATGTGCTGCGCGCCATCTCCGCCAACAGCGGCAACAGCTACAACGAACAATATACGGGCAGTTTCTCGGCCGGCACTTCGGGCCTGTCGCTGCGCGGCATCGGCCAGAAAAATACCCTGATCCTCGTCAATGGCAAGCGCGTGGCCAGCTATGCGACGGCGCAAAACCTGCAGGAAACCTTTGTTGACCTGAACAGCCTGCCGATGGCGGCCGTGCAGCGCATCGAAGTGCTCAAGGATGGCGCCTCGTCCATCTACGGTTCCGATGCCGTGGCCGGCGTGGTCAACATCATCCTGTACAAGGAATTCACGGGCACGGACATCACGGCGCAGTGGGGCGGCTCTACCGAAGGCACGGGCCAGCATGAAAAGAGCGCGGCGCTGCAAACGGGTTTCGGCAAGCTCGAGGAAGACGGCTACAGCCTGGTCTTCTCGATCGACGCGCAGCAGCGCGACAAGCTGCAGCAAAGCGACGTGGCGTGGATGCGCGATGCGGACTTCCGCAAGCAGCAGCGGGGCAGCCTGGGCTGGGCCATCACCAATTACGCGGGCACGGACCCGACCCGGACCCTGGGCGGCGTGCGCGGACCACTGCAACTGGTCAATTATGGCGACATCACGCCCGGCAAGACGGGGAACGTGCTGGCGTATAACCCGTCGCCGTATAAAACCTTGATTCCCGGCATCCAGCGCGTGCACACGGCCGCGCGCGCCACCTTCAAACTGAACGCGGATACGGAAGCGTATGTCGACTTGCTGCACAGCTATTCGCGCGCCGACCAGACCTTCAGCGCCCCGCTCACCGTCAACAATGCCACGCGCGTGTGGAACAACGCCACCCAGGCGCTCGACACCATTCCTGTCGTGCTGCCTGTCGGCCACCCGAACAATCCGGGCGCCACGCCCCTGCCGTTCACGGCTACCCTGTTCGACCTGGGACCGCGCCTGAAGCAGGACAAGGTCACCTTCTACCGCGCGCTGGCAGGTGCCAAGGGCACCCTGGCGGGCTGGGACTGGGATGCGGCCGTGGGCCATTCGAGCAGCAAGCTGGAAGAAACCGTGCAGAACTTCGTCAACCGCTACGAATTCCAGAAGGTGCTGGCCGACGGCAGTTATAACTTCTTCGACCAGTCGCAAAACAGCGAGGCCGTGCGCAACCGCCTGCGCCTGTCGACCCTGCGTCCGGCCGAGTCGACCCTCGACACCGTCGATTTCTCGGCCGCGAAAGACTTGTGGCAGCTGCCGGCCGGTCCGCTGGGCTTTGCCGCCGGTGCTCAGTGGCGCCGCGAAAAGATGGATTCGCAAACCTCGACGGCCGTGCTGTCGGGCACGGAGCTGCGCCCGGCGATCAACATCATCAACGGCTCGCGCAGCGTGTCGGCCCTGTTTGCCGAATTCAACGTGCCCGTCGTGAAAGACCTGTCCGTCAACCTGGCGGGCCGCGCCGACCATTACAGCGATTTCGGCAATGCGTTTTCGCCGAAAGCCAGCGCGCGCTACCAGGCGGCGCCGTGGCTGCTGGTGCGCGGCACCGTGTCGCGCGGCTTCCGCGCGCCGTCGCTGCCGGAAATCACGCAAAGCACGGCCGTCAGCTATGTCAGCGTGCTCGATCCGAAGGACCCTGTCACGCCGACGCAGACGCGCGGCGTGACGGCCATTACCATCGCCAATACGGCGCTGCGCCCGGAACGGTCGAATAACCTGAACCTGGGCGTGGTGGTCTCGCCGACCAGCAGCTCGAGCATCGGCCTCGATTACTACCGCATCAAGCAAGATGGCGTGATCGGCACGGAAAGCGCCACCACGACCCTCGCCAATGAAGCGTCGGCGCCGCAGAAGATCACGCGCGACGCCGATGGCCGCATCACGACCCTGTACCGCCAGTATCGCAACCAGGGACAGCGTGAAGTGTCGGGCATCGACCTCGACCTGCGCCAGCGCTTCGTCGACCAGGACTGGGGCAAGCTGACCCTGGCCGGCCAGCTGAGCCGCGTGCTGCGCTTTGCCGAACCGTTGTCCGATGGCGCGCCGCTCACCGACGGCGCCGGCACGAACTATTTCGGCTCCATCCCGAAATGGCGCGGCGTCACCTCGGCCACCTGGGAGCAGGGCAAGTGGTCGTCCACGCTCACCTGGAACTATGTGGGCAGCTATGCGCAAAACACGCATCTCGATGAATCGGTAGCCGCCTTCAGCACCTTCGACGTGACCACCAGCTGGCAGGTGACACCCAAGGCGAACGTCACCTTCATCGTGCAAAACCTGGCCAACAAGCGCGCGCCGTGGGATTACTCGGCCTCGGGCTTCGACTATACGCAGGCCGACCCGCGCGGACGCTTTGCGTCGCTCAAGCTGAACTACAAGTTCTGATCTGCAGTTCTAATGCCCGTTTGACACCTGCCGCTGGCCCGTCTGCTCCTGCAGACGCTGGCGGTAGGCGCTGGGCGTGACGCCCATGCGCTCGCGGAAGGCGGTGGCGAAGTTGCCCGCGTTGTGAAAGCCGATCAGCAGGGCGATATCCTGCACGTCGATGTCTGTCTGCTGCAGCAATACCACGCCGCGGGCGATGCGCGCTTCGCGGATGAAGGCAAACACCGTCATGCCCGTCTGCTCTCGGAACATCAGGGTCAGCTTTTCGCGGTAGGTGCCCACGCTGCGGGCGATGTCGGACAGGTTGGGCAGGCTGCCCAGGTTGTCGAGAATGAGCTGTTTGACCGCATTGACGAACACCAGGTCGGGATGCTGCTGGCGCTCGCTGGCCGGGACCGCGACGGGTAAGGTGCTGTTGCTTTTACGCATCAATCCCAGGTGGATATGGATGCGCGCGGCCAGTTCTTCCGGCGTGAACGGCTTCGAAATGTAGTCGACACCGCCCACCTGCAAGCCCATGATGCGTTCCTTGGCGGCATCGGCGCCACTGAGAAAGATGACGGGTATCTGTTCCGTTTCGGGATTGGCCTTGAGCAATCGGCATGCCGTGTAGCCATCCATCTCGGGCATGCGCACGTCGAGCAGGATCAGGTCGGGCAGCGTGGCCAATGCCAGCTGGTAGCCCTGGTAGCCGTTGAACGCGATGCTGAAACGGTAGGGCTGCTCGCCGAGCAGCTCCATCAGCATGCGCTGCTCGAACGCGGAATCGTCCACGATCAAGATGTTCTTTTTGACGGTTTCGCTGGTCAATGGCATGGCATGGATGACTTAACCAAAAAGCAAGTTGTGGCTTATTATGCCTCGCTTTTTCTTTTTTTTCTGCTTTTCTCGTGTTTCAAAAGAGCTTTCTCCGCCAGAAGAAGCGGCGATTTCCCAGATCGCTAATAATTCACCCATGCATTGACTCAAAGCAATGTCGATTGTTAAAAAATCTGTTTTGTAAATGCGGCAAAAAACCGACGTCCTCAGTTTCCTGGCTCTCGGCGCTGATCTTTTGTTGTCCTGGTTTGCGTGCCCCAAAAAACGCCGGCAATACCGTGACTATCCTCGACGTCCTTCATATTGACGGGCTCATTAATGATGTTCGATCATCAGGAGGTATCATGTTGCGCGTTATTTCCCCCCACCTTATCGTTGCCGCCAGCACGGCATTGCCGCCACGTGGCGCCGACGCGGCCGTGTATCTGAACGGCAGCGCCAATATCACCTTTGACCAAAGCCCGGGTGTACTGGCGACTGCCGTGAACGTCAATACGAGCGTGAGTGTGACCTGCGCCAATAGCACCCCGTATAACGTGGGCCTGACGGCGGGTACGGGGTCGACCGGCACCGGCGCCCGATATCCGCAAGCGAGCATCACGGCCACCGTTGACTGTTAAGCCAGGCGCTGCGTGAAGGCCGGTTCCGCTTCCCTGACGCTCAACCTCCGCCTTGTCCGTGCCGAGGCTGGCCTCGTCGCGCAGGAAAACACATGTTTTTGTGTTGTAACTGAGATTTTTTCGATTGTTGTGTTGAATCAACGTGAGGAGATGGTCATGAAACATACCAACTTTAATAATTTGCCTTGCCCGATTGCCCGCAGCCTGGGCAAGGTGGGCGAATGGTGGAGCATCCTCATCCTGCGCGAAGCGTTTTATGGCAAGACGCGCTTCGACGAATTTGAAAAAAGCCTCAAGATCGCCCCCACCATCCTGACGCGCCGCCTGGCCGACCTGGTCGAAGGGGGCTTGATGACGCGCCGCCTGTATTGCGCCAAGCCGCCCCGCTACGACTATGTGCTGACCAAATCCGGGCGCGCCTTCAAGCCCGTTCTGCTGGCCTTTATCGCCTGGGGCAATGAAAACTTCGCGCCGGAAGGCGCCAGCCTCGTCATCGCCAGCCGCGACACGGGCCTGGCTGCCGATCCCGTGCTGGTCGACGCCATGACGGGCTTGCCCATCAATGATGAGTACTACGCGTTCGCGCCGGGGCCGGCCGCCAGCGACAGCATGCGCAGCATCATCCTCGATGCGGAAAAAAGCAGCGGCATCGCACCCAAACCGAAGCCAGCGCCAGCCAACCGGGGCTGGGTGGCGGAAGGGCATCTGGCCTGAGGCGCGACGGCAGGCGAACAGCAAGTTTGGCGCACAGCAAAGCGGGCACGGCGGTATGGCGTTACCGTCGCAGTATGCAACACCAGTGCGGCGCAGGCCCGCTTATGCGGACCGGGCGCCCTCCATGATCCGCTGTCCGTTGAAGGAGATCTGCGATGAGCACATTGCACCACGGCGCCACCGTGCTGGCGCTGGCCGCCTTGCTGGGCGCCTTTTCCCATGGTCCGCATCATCCGGGCGGCCATGATGTCACCTTGACGGGCACGCAGGAAGTGCCGGCCAATATCAGTACGGCCAGCGGCGGCAGCACCATCCGCGTCGCCCACGACCGCAGTGTCAGCGGCGGCGTGCGCTACACGGGCATGCTGGCTACCGTCGCGCATATCCATGAAGCGCCGGTGGGCGCCAACGGCCCCGTCATCGTGCCGCTGCTGAAAACCGCCGAAGGCATGTTTGCCGTGCCGGCTGGCACCCTGCTCACGCCGTCCCAACATGCGAGCTACCAGGCCGGCAAGCTGTACGTGAACGTGCACAGCGCAGCCTACCCGGCCGGCGAGATCCGCGCCCAGCTCAAGCCCTAGCTGCCGGCGTTATCCCCGAAACCTCCTTGGGCCGCGCGAGCGGCCTTTTTTTGCGCCCGGCGGCCAGCCAGTGCAGCGCGCTACAATGGCGCTCCATGCTGACCATCCTCGCCATCACTTTTCCCTTCTTCGCTCTGGTGCTGTGCGGCTACCTGGCCGTGCGGCGCACGCTGCTGCCGCTGGCCGCCATCGGCGGCTTGAACAGTTTTGTCCTGTACTTCGCGCTGCCCTGCATGCTGTACCGCTTCGGCGCCGCCACGCCCATCGCGCAGCTGCTCGACGCCAGCGTGTTCGGCGTCTACCTGCTATGCGCGCTGATCATGGTGGGCGTCACCACGGCCATGACCCTCAGCCACCGCATCGACTGGAACAACGCCGCCTTCGGCGCGCTGGTGGCGGCCTTCCCGAACACGGGCTTCATGGGCGTGCCCCTGCTATTGACATTGCTCGGGCCGCGTTCCTCGGGCCCCGTCATCGTCACCATCGTCGTCGACTTGCTCATGACCAGCTCGCTGTGCATCGCCCTGTCGCGCATCGGTAGCGGCGGCGCGTACGGCAGCCGCACGGCCGTCGTCAACGCCATGAAGGGCATGCTGGGCAACCCCATGCCATGGGCGATTGTGCTCGGCGCCTTGACGTCGTGGCAGGCACTGGCCTTGCCCAAGCCATTGACGCAGACGGTGGGCCTGCTGGCCGATGCCGCCTCTCCTGTCGCCCTGTTTACCATCGGTGCCGTGCTGGCCCGTTCGCAGATGAGCACCAGCGACCCGGCGCCGCTGGGGGAATATGTGCCGGTGGCGCTGAAAAAACTGCTGCTGCATCCGCTGCTGGTATGGGGCATCGGCCACGCGGCCATCGCGCTGGGCGCGCCGCTCGATCCGTTCGCGCTGACCTGCATGGTGCTGGTGGCTTGCCTGCCCAGCGCCAGCAACGTGTCGCTGCTGTCCGAGCGTTTTGGGGCGAACACGGCGCGCATCGCCCGCATCATTTTAGTATCGACGGCGCTGTCGTTTTTGACGTTTTCGGCGGCCGTCAGCTGGCTGGCTTGACGTTGGCGGCGATCAGCGCGCCCAAGGCTTGCGCCGCGCCGGGCTGGGCGGCGGTGGTCAGTTCGCGCGCCATCGTGGCCTGATCTTCCTGCGTGCGGTTCTGCCCCAGCTTCCATTTCCCCGTGATGCGCGTGAGGGGAATTTCGATGCCGACGATGGCTTTTAACAGCTTGTCGATATAGTCGGCCGGCGCATCGCTCACCCGCCACGGCGCGGCTAGCTCCGCTTCATGGCGTGTGGTCAGCCGCTCCACCAATCCCAGCAGCCATGCCGCGTCGTCGATGGCGCGCAGGGGGCCGTGCGCGTGCACGACCGCATAGTTGAAGGTGGGGACTTCCTTGCCGCTGCGCTGCTTTTCCATATACCAGGCGGGCGTGATGTAGGCGTGCGGCCCCTGGAAGATCACCATGCATTCATCTTCTTCGCCAGCCGCGCGCCACACGGGATTGGCGCGTGCCACGTGGGCGCGCAGGATGCCGAATGGGGCGTCAAGCGTGGGTGCGGCGATCTCGAACGGCAGATGGTCGGCGCACAGGCCATCGGCGCCGTGGCGCACCAGCGCGCCCAGCGGATGCGCGGCTATCAGGCCATGCAGCACGTCGAGGCGTTCTTCGCGGAAGGTGGCGGGCGTGTACATCTAGGCGACGCCTTCCACGACCACGTCGGCCGTCAGCGAATTGGCGATGTAACAGCGCTCGTGCGCGTCGTGGTGCAGGGTGGCCAATGCCTCAGGCGTGGGCGATGTTCCCGCGAAGGAGATGCGTGGGCGCAGCACGATGCGGGTCATGGCCAGCCGCCCCGCGGCATTTTTACCCAGCTCGCCGACGGCGGCGTCGCGGTAGTCGTCGATGACGTAGCCGCGCTGTGCTGCCAGCGACAGGAAGAACAGCATGTGGCAGCTGGACGTGGCGGCCACCAGCGCTTCTTCCGGATCGATATTCTCCGCCACCGACATCGGCAGCGGCACGGACAGGGGGGAAGACGAGGCGGGGACCGTCAGGCCGCCGTCGAACTGCCATGCATGGCCGCGGCTGTAGCGCTGGCCGGCGAAATCCTGGCCGTCGCGCTGCCAGGCCACGGTGGCGAAAAACTGATGCATGGGTGCTCCATGAGAGTAAGAGGGATGCATCATCTTAGCGCCAGTCTTGGCTATTTAAAACAGCCAATAAGTGCTATCTTGAGGCTACCAATTCAAGAGCGCCACCATGCCAGCTTCCCACCTGAACCAGATCGTCGCCGCCTTGCCGCTGCGGCGCGGCGCCAGCGAACCGCTGTTTCGCCAGCTGTATGCGGCCGTCAAGGCCGCCATCCTCGATGGCCGCATGAGTCCCGGCATGCAGCTGCCGCCCACGCGTGACTTTTGTCGCCTGCTGGCCGTGTCGCGCCAGACGGTGCTCAATGCGTATGCGCTGTTGACGGCAGAAGGTTATCTCGATGGCGCCGTGGGGCGCGGCACCTTTGTATGTCGCGACGTGCCGACCCCTGTCGCAGCCTCGGAGACAGCGGCACCGGGACTGCTGCGGCCCCTGTCGGCGCGCGGTCAAGGCGTGGTGGCGGCCATGCGCCAGGTGGCGTTTCATCGTGGCCCGCTGCGCGCTTTTCGCGTCGGCATGCCGCGCATTGACCATTTCCCGTTTGACGTGTGGAACCGCCTGGAA
Organism: Janthinobacterium sp. SUN073; assembly: GCF_030397665.1. Taxonomy (GTDB): domain Bacteria; phylum Pseudomonadota; class Gammaproteobacteria; order Burkholderiales; family Burkholderiaceae_D; genus Janthinobacterium. The sequence goes on from NZ_JAPUBT010000009.1 coordinate 111,035, forward strand.
GCGCGGCGCTGGCGCCGGCCTGACCACCAGTTCGGCTACAGCGACCCGGCCGGCTACCTGCCGCTGCGCGAACTGCTGTGCGTGTACCTGAAGGCGTCGCGCGGCGTCCAGTGCACGCCGCAGCAGATCGTCATCACCTCCGGGTCGCAGCAGGCGCTGTTCATGCTCTCGACTATTTTGCTGGCACCGGGCGACGCGGCCTGGATGGAGTCGCCCGGCTACCGGGGCGCCAGCGGCCCCTTGCGCGCGGCCGGCGCGCGCGTCTTTCCCGTTCCCGTCGATGCGCAGGGACTGGACGTGGCGTATGGCGTGGCGCACTGTCCGCAGGCGAAGCTGGCCTATATGACGCCGTCGCACCAGATGCCGCTGGGCGTGAGCATGAGTTTACCGCGCCGCCTGGCCCTGCTGGCCTGGGCCGCGCAGCACAAGGCGTGGCTGGTGGAGGACGATTACGACAGCGAATACCGCTACTCGGGCGCGCCGCTGGCGTCCCTGCAAAGCCTGGACCGCGATGGCTGCGTGGTCTACGTGGGTACCCTGTCGAAAGTGATGTTCCCCGGCCTGCGCCTCGGTTACATGGTGGCGCCGCCCGCGCTGGCCGAGGCGCTGGTGCAGGCCAAGGCCGTGATGGACCGCCACACGGCCATCGTGCCGCAGATGGCGCTGGCGGACTTCATCGCCGAGGGCCACTTTGGCCGGCATATCCGCCGCACGCGCGACAGCAATGCCGAACGGCGCGACCAACTGGTGCGCGGCCTGGCGCACGAACTCGGCGATCAGCTCGTGTGCGGCCCGGCCGACAGCGGCCTGGAATTGTGCGCGTATTTTCGCGGCGGCCATGATGAGGAAACGGTGTCGCGCGCGGGGCTGGAGCGGGGCATCGAACTGCGCCCTCTGGGGCACTATGCCGACCCTGACGCCGGTGCCGCCTGCGCCACGCCGCCCGGGCTGTTATTGGGCTTTGCCGCCATTCCCCCGGCAGAGATGCAGCACGGCTTGCAGGAACTGGGGCGCCTCTTGCGCGGCCGATAAACTATACTGGTGCTTGCCCGCACATGAAGAACACGACCATGAATATTACCCGCTGCGCCTGGGCCAATCCGGCCAATCCCCGCTACCTTGATTACCACGATACGGAGTGGGGCGTCCCCTGCCACGACGAGCGCCGGCTGTTCGAGATGCTGAACCTGGAAGGCGCGCAGGCTGGCCTGAGCTGGGAAACCATCCTGAACAAGCGCGATACCTACCGCGCCGCTTTCGATGGCTGGGATGCGGAAAAGATCGCCGCGTATGGCCCGGACAAGGTGGCGCAGCTGCTGGCGGACCCCGGCATCGTGCGCAACCGCCTGAAGGTGGCCGCCGCCATCACGAATGCGCAAGCCTACCTGCGTCTGCGCGCGCAAGGCCAGACCCTGGACAGCTTTTTGTGGGCGTATGTCGATGGCCAGCCCATCGTCAACAGCTGGCAGCCGGGCGCATTTCCCGCCAAGACGGCCTTGTCCGACACATTGTCGAAAGACTTGCTCAAGCTGGGCTTCAAGTTCGTCGGCTCGACCATCGTCTACGCCTACATGCAGGGTATCGGCATGGTCAACGACCATGCGCCGACCTGCTTTTGCCGCGCGGGGCATTGATGCGCCGCGCGCTGGTCCTGCTCGACACGGACTTTGACGGCGCTCGCTTTGGCGCAGCCTGTGCGGCGCATGGCGGGCGGCGCCTGCATTACATCGCGCTGGCGCCGCGTCCCGTCGATGCCAGCCACTTGCCCGGGCAGTGGCGCACACAGTGGCCGCTTTGCGTGCCGGGCTTGCACCGCATGGTCTCGCGCGACGGCCTCGTCACGCTCGATGTGCTGATCGGCGAACCTGATGCCTGCCTGGCGCAATTGTCGGCGCGTATCGATGAAGTGCTGCTGGCCTGGGTGCCTGCCGCCATGGCGGTGCTGGCGCGCCTGATGGTCGATGGCGGCCAGCTGCATGCGGTGCACCTGGACGAGGCGCAGCGCGCGGAGTTGCAAAAGAATGGCTTTGTTTTCGACGAGAGCCGCTTGCGCGCCGTATTTTATGCGCGGCGCGCAGAGCACGTGGCCGTCACCGCACCCGAGCGGCGCGCCATCGTCATCGGCGCGGGCGTGGCCGGCGCGGCCGCCTGCGAACGGCTGGCCGCGCGCGGCTGGAAGGTGACCCTGATTGAACGCCACGCGCAGCCGGCCAGCGAGGCGTCGGGCAACCTGGCCGGCATCTTCATGCCGCTGATGTCGAAGGATGACAATATCCCCACGCGGCTGGTGCGTGCCGCCTACCTGTACTCGCTGAATCGCTGGAAAGACCTGGGCGGCATCGGCGCCGCCATCGAGGGTGTGCAAAGCGGCGTGCTGCACCTGGCGCGCGACGCCGCGCATGCGCAGGTGCAGCGGCAGATCGCCGCCAGCGGCGTGTATCCGCGCGAATTCGCCCGCTGGCTGGAAGCGCCCGAGGCGAGCGCCATGCTGGGCGCGCCGGCGCCCGACGGCGCCTGGTGGTTCGCACAGGGCGGTTGGGCGCGCCCGTCTTCCGTCTGCGCGGCCATGCTGGACGCTTGCGGCACCTTGCTCACGCGGTGCTTTTCCAGCAGCGCCCTGCGCCTGGAGCGTGGCGATCAGGAGTGGCTGGTGCGCGATGCGGACGGCGCCCTGATCGCGGCGGCGCCCACCGTCATCGTGGCGGCGGGCACGGGGGCAGTCGATTTTGAGCAGGCGGCCGGCCTGCCGCTGGACGCCGTGCGCGGCCAGGTCACGCACCTGGCCGAAGGCAGTCTGCCATCCTTGCCGTTCGTCGTCTGCCGCGAAGCCTACATGACGCCGGCATACCAGGGCGTCGTGTGTGTGGGCGCGACCTATGCTGCCGATGCAGACAGCAGCCTGCGCGTGGATAGCCAGCACGACAATATCGCGAAGATCGCCGACATCCTTGATGTGGCTCCGTTCGACGCGCCGCTGGCCGGGCGCACGGGCTTTCGCTGCATGGCGCCGGACCGCCTGCCGCTGGCGGGCGCCTTGCCCGATCCCGGCGTGCCAGGCCGCTGCGAGCGCTTGCGCGACGTGCCCCGCTGGCCAGGCCTGTTTGGCTTGCTCGGTTACGCTTCGCGCGGCCTGATCTGGGCGCCGCTGGCGGCCGAGCTGCTGGCTTGCCAGCTGGAGGGCGAGCCGTTGCCGCTGGAGAGTCAATTGGCCGCTGCTTTGGACCCCGCCCGCTTCCTGCTGCGCGAACGCCGCCGCGCTTCCTGATGACACCCAGAGGCAAATTCTGGGGTCGGACCCTCAGGGGGAATATGCCCCAATGGGGCATATTCCGATTCCGAAGGAACTGACCCCATATACGTTTTTCAGCTTTCCAAACTCTTTTTAATTTGTTTTCCGAACAACATAAGTTCGCTACAGTGGACTCGTGCTGGTTTTTGACGACGAAATAAAGAGGTGGAACGATGGCTGCTGCAGAACTGATTTTCGATCCCCGCGCCGTGCACGGCGAGGCGGCTTTTGACGAAGTACTCCATCTCGCGCGCACCCAGGCGCAGGCGCAGGGCTTGCCGTATGCGGGCATCGTCAGCGCGCAGGATGCATGGCAGCTGGTGCAGGCTGGCAAAGCCGTGCTGGTCGACGTGCGCACCAATGAGGAACGCACTTTCGTCGGCTACGTGCCCGCCTCGCTGCACGTGGCGTGGGCGACCGGCACGTCCATGAACCGCAATCCCCGCTTTACGCGCGAACTGGAAGCGAAGGCGGGCGGCAAGGATGCCGTCGTGGTTCTGCTGTGCCGCAGCGGCAAGCGCTCGGCCCTGGCCGCCGAAGCGGCCGCCAAGGCCGGTTTCACGCACGTCTTCAACATCGCACAAGGTTTCGAGGGCGACCTCGACGCGCAGCAGCAGCGTGGCCACAGCGGTGGCTGGCGCTGGCATGCGCTGCCCTGGCTGCAAGATTAAATCTCTTCCCGGAGCCACCATGCACCAGCGAGCCATACCCCCCGCCTCCCTTGCCGCGCAGCCGCAATGGGAACTGCACCAGATCGTCGACGAATTGCGCGCCGTGCGTACGCAGTGGCGCGAAGGGCTGGCCAGCAACCAGGAGTGCGGCGCGCGCGAATTCCCGTCGCGCCAGCATTTGCACGACATCATCAAAGCCCTGTGCGCGGCCCTGTTTCCCATGCGCCTGGGCCCCCTCGACCTGCAGCAGGAGAGCGAGGATTTCTTTGTCGGCCACACGCTCGACACGACCCTCACGGGATTGCACGAACAGGTGCGGCGCGAACTCAGTTACCACGCGCGCCAGCACGGCTTGCAGCAGACGGTCTCCATCGAACAGCAGGCGCTGGCCATCGTGCAGCGCTTCGCCCGCGCGCTGCCGCGCATCCGCGCCCAGCTCGACACGGACGTGGCGGCCGCCTTCCATGGCGACCCGGCCGCGCACAGCGTCGATGAAGTGCTGCTGTGCTATCCGGGCATCCTGGCCATCATCCATTACCGCCTGGCGCATACCTTGTATGCACTGGGCGCGCCGCTGGTGGCGCGCATCATCGCCGAGGTGGCCCATTCGCAGACGGGCATCGACATCCACCCGGGCGCCAATATCGGCAGCAGCTTTTTCATCGACCATGGCACGGGCGTGGTGATCGGCGAGACGGCCATCATCGGCGAGCGCGTGCGCATCTATCAAGCCGTGACTCTGGGCGCCAAGCGCTTTCCCGCCGGCTTTGATGGCGTGCTGAAAAAGGGACTGGCGCGCCACCCCATCGTGCAGGACGATGTGGTCATTTATGCGGGCGCGACGATCCTGGGACGAGTGACCATCGGCCAGGGCTCCGTCATCGGCGGCAATGTCTGGCTGACCCGCAGCGTGGCGCCCGGCAGCCATGTCACGCAAGCGCACAACCAGCAGGAAGCAGCCGATTTGCCAGCGCCATCGCACCCCGCTTTTGCCCACCACCCATGAGGACAGCATGTTGATCAAACAGTTTGGACTGGCCGTGCGCCAGTTGCGCGAAGGGCATGGCTGGTCGCAGGAGCGGCTGGCCGAAGCGGCCGATTTGAACCGCTCCTTCATCGGCGAAATCGAACGGGGCGCGGCCACGCCGTCGCTGCTGACGGTGGAAAAACTGGCCGTCGCGCTGGGCGTCGGCCTGGCGGGATTGATGGCCCGCTGCGAACCGGAGCTGGTGGATTAAAACGCCGCGTTGATGGCGATAGCATGTTGAGAAGACTGGGGAGACGTCCGATACTTTATTCGTTTTTCAGATAAGCATATTCACTTTTCTCATCAGGAGTAGTCATGGCAGAAGCAACAGAGAACCAGTTCGCGCTGGGCGATAACGCCGCGCGCCAGCTGGCCAATGCAAGCAAGAGCGTCCCCCAGTTATCCACGATCACGCCGCGCTGGCTGGTGCACCTGCTGCAATGGCTGCCCGTGGAAGCGGGTATCTACCGCCTCAATCGCGTGAAAAATCCGAAGGATGTGCGCGTGGCCTGCTCGCAGCGCGACGAGTCGGAGCTGCCGCAAACGTTCGTCGACTACGACGACCAGCCGCGCGAGTATTTTCTCAATGCCGTCAGCACGGTGCTCGATGTGCACACGCGCGTGTCGGACCTGTACAGCAGCCCGCATGACCAGATCAAGGAGCAGCTGCGCCTGACCATCGAGACGATCAAGGAGCGCCAGGAAAGCGAACTGATCAACAACCCCGATTACGGCCTGCTGGCCAGCGTGCACGACGACCAGCGCATCTTTACCCTGACGGGCGCGCCCACGCCGGACGACCTCGACGAACTGCTGACGAAAGTGTGGAAGGAACCGGGCTTCTTCCTCGCGCACCCGCTGGCGATTGCCGCTTTTGGGCGCGAATGCACGCGCCGTGGCGTGCCGCCGCCCACCGTCAGCCTGTTCGGTTCGCAGTTCCTCACATGGCGCGGCGTGCCGCTGGTGCCGTCCGACAAACTGCCCATCGAAGACGGCAAGACGAAAATCATCCTGCTGCGCGCGGGCGAACAGCGCCAGGGCGTGATCGGCCTGTTCCAGCCTGGCCTGGCGGGCGAGCAAAGCCCGGGCCTGTCCGTGCGCTTCATGGGCATCAACCGCCACGCGATTTCGTCCTATTTGATTTCGCTGTATTGCTCGCTGGCCGTGCTGACCGACGATGCGCTGGCCGTACTGGAAGACGTGGAGATCGGTAAATACCATGACTACCCAGACACCTACAAGTGATGGCGCGGCAGGCTTGCCTGCCGTCCCGTTTTTACCCGACGAAGCGACCCTGAACCGGCTGGCGGGCGAGTTTTTCGCGCGTTTGCCGGGCTTGGAAAAGTCGCCCAGCCTCGGTGGTTCCGGCAGCGTGCTCGATGCGGCGCCCCGCTATGCGAACCGGCCGCCGCCGCAGCCCGGCCCTTCGTTCGCCGCCATCGTCCCCGGCGTGGCGACGGCGCAAGTGCCGCCCGTGACGGCGCCCCTGGAGTCGCCGATTGCGCCGGCGCCTGCCTCCGTGCCGACGCCACGGGCATCAAGCCTTGGTGCGCCGTCGCCCTACTATTTTGTCGGCGGCGCGCATGGCTATCCCGCGTCGCACGGCAAGCTCGATGGCCTGGCGCAGCAGGGGCTGGGGCAGGCTGCTCCCGATGATTTAAGCGGACTGTTTGTCACGCCGCAGCGCGCGCCTGCGCGCCAGCTGCCCGTCTCGCCAGCCAGTGGCCAGCCCGCGTTCTATTTCCAGACCGAGCTGCCCTCGGCGACGCAGCCGGGCCAACGCCAGGCGCCCGCGCCGTTCGATGTGCACGCCGTGCGGCGCGATTTTCCCGTGCTGGCCGAACGGGTCAACGGCAAGCCTTTGGTGTGGTTCGATAATGCGGCCACCACGCACAAGCCGCAGTCGGTGATCGACCGCGTGTCGTATTTCTATGCGCACGAGAATTCGAACATTCATCGGGCGGCGCACGCGCTGGCGGCGCGCGCCAGCGATGCGTATGAAGCGGCACGCGCCAAGGTGGCCCATTTCCTCGGCGCCGCCTCGGCCAATGAAATCATCTTCGTGCGCGGCGCCACGGAAGGCATCAACCTGGTCGCCAATACGTTTGGCCGCAAGTACATCGGCAGCGGCGACGAGATCATCGTTTCGCAGCTTGAACACCACGCCAACATCGTGCCGTGGCAGCAGCTGGCGGCGGAAAAGGGCGCGACACTGCGCGTGATTCCCGTCGACGACAGCGGCCAGATCATCGTCGATGAATTCCGCAAGCTGCTCAACGGGCGCACCAAACTGGTGTCCGTGACGCAGGTGTCGAATGCGCTGGGGACCGTCACGCCCGTGGCACAGATCATCGCGCTGGCGCATGCGGCCGGCGTGCGCGTGCTGGTCGATGGTGCGCAAGCCGTGTCGCACCTGCGCGTCGACGTGCAGGCGCTGGGTGCCGATTTTTATGTGTTTTCGGGGCATAAAGTGTTCGGCCCGACGGGCATCGGCGCCGTGTATGGCAAGGCGGACTTGCTGGAGCAATTGCCGCCGTGGCAGGGCGGCGGCAACATGATCGCCGACGTGACGTTCGAGCGCACCGTCTACCAGGGCGTGCCGAATCGTTTCGAGGCGGGCACGGGCAATATCGCCGATGCCGTGGGCCTGGGTGCGGCCATCGATTACGTGCAGCGCATCGGCCTGGACAACATCGCCGCCTACGAGCACGCGCTGCTGGAATACGCCACGCACCACCTGCAGGCGATTGCCGGCGTGCGCCTGATCGGCACCGCATTCGAGAAGGCCAGCGTGGCCTCGTTCGTGCTGGCCGGCTACGAGCCGGCGGAAGTGGGGCGCGCCCTGAACGACGAGGGCATCGCCGTGCGCTCGGGCCACCACTGCGCCCAGCCGATTTTGCGCCGCTTCGGCGTGGAAGCGACCGTGCGGCCATCGTTTGCCTTCTACAACACGTATGAGGAAATCGACCGGATGATCGCGGTGGTGCGCCGCCTGGCGGGTGCGCGCCGCTGATCTTGCCTGCTTGTCAGGCCAATGCCGCCCTTGCGCCAGCGGGGGCGGCATTGTTGCGTCAGGTCACGGACTTTGCGCGCGCCTGGCTGGCGTCCGCAGGCTGGCGGTATAATTTATCCTTGGCAATATTCAAGCTGCGGCCCCAAGGAGATATCCGGTGGAAAATCAACACAGCTCGCCCGAGCTTTTCCTGTTCCTGGCGTCGACCGTGCACGACATGAAAAACTCGATCAGCGTGGTCAGCGGCACTTTGGAGTCGCTGCTGGCGGCCGAGCAGGCCAAGCCCGCGCCCCAGGCCGACCCCGCCTACCTGCAGATGGCGCAAATGCTGTACCAGACCAAGCGCCTCAACGATAACCTGATCCAGCTGCTGGCCCTGTACAAGGAAGTGGGCAAGCCCGGCTACCCGTTTGACGTGCAGCCGCAACTGGTGAGCCAGGTGGTCGACCAGGTGGTGGACCAGGAAAAGATCCTGCTGGCCTCGAAAGGCATCCGCCTGGAGACGGCGTGCCCGGCCGAGCTGATCTGGACCCTGGATGAAGACCTGGTCATCGGCGTGCTGGCGCATGCCATCAACAACGCCATCCGCTACACGAAAGACACGATCCGCCTGTCGGTGCGGGAGCACGACAATATGCTCGAGCTGCGCGTGGAAGACAATGGCGATGGCTACTCGCAGGCGCTGCTCGACGCGGGCAGCGCGGCCATGGATGGCATGGCGGCCGGCGTGAACTTTTCCACCAACAGCACGGGACTGGGCCTGTATTTCTCCAGCGAAGTGGCGAAGATGCACAAGCACCGGGGCAGTAGCGGCAGCATCGCCCTGGAAAATGGCGGCGCGCTGGGCGGCGGCTGTTTCATCCTGCGCCTGCCCTGAACGAGGATGCCATGACGACAGACAGCCACGCCACCGCCGCCGAAGCGGGCAGCACCGACTGGGCCGACAAGCATTATCTGCTGGTCGACGACTTCATCGGCATCCGCATCCTGCTGCGCGAATCCCTGCGCAACCTGGGCGCGCGCCATATCGACCAGGCGGCCAGCGGCGGCGAAGCCATGAAGCTGCTGGCCAAGACGCGCTACGACGTGGTGCTGTGCGATTACAACCTGGGCGAAGGCAAGAATGGCCAGCAAGTGCTGGAAGAGACGCGCGTGCGCAATCTGACGGCGCCGTCGAGCGTGTGGCTGATGGTGTCGGCCGAGAAAAGCGTGGAATCGGTGATGGGCGCGGCCGAGCACCAGCCCGACGCCTACCTGATCAAGCCGATCACGGAAGGCGTGCTGCTGACGCGGCTGAACCGCGTGTGGCACAAGAAGCAGGTGTTTCGCGAAATCGACCAGGCCTGCATGGAAAAGGATTATTTGCGCGCGGCCAAATTGTGCGACGCGCAGATCGAGCTCAACAAGCTGCACGCGCTGGAATTGCTGCGCATGAAGGCATCCTTGCTGCTGAAAAGTGGCGAGCCGGAAAAGGCCCGCGCCGTGTATGAAAAAGTGCTGGCCGAGCGCGATTACAGCTGGGCCAGGGCGGGCCTGGGCAAGATCCGCATGAATAACGGCGAGCACGAGGCGGCGCGGCAGATCTTCCAGGGCGTGATCGTCGAAAACAAGTATTACATCGATGCCTATGATCAGATGGCCGTCGCTTACCAGCTGATGGGCCAGCACGAGGAAGCGTGTGGCGTGCTGGAAAAGGCGGCGCGCCTGTCGCCCAATTCCGTGCCGCGCCAGCGCAATCTGGGGCTGGCCGCCTTGAAAGTCGGCAATGTCAGCATGGCGGAAAAGGCTTTTCGCAAGTGTATTTCCATCGGTGAATTTTCCGTCATGAAGACGCCGGACGCCTACCTGGGCCTGGCGCGCGTGTGCGGCCTGAAGAAGGATGCCAAGGAGGCGCTGCAATGGCTGCTGCTGGCGCAGCGCGAATTCCCGCCCGAGCAGATCGGTTTGCGCGCGAAGATCACGGAAGGCATGGTGCACCACGAAACGGGCGATTACCGGCGCGCGCGCAAGTGCGGCGACGAACTCGAAGCCATGCTGCTGGAAGACCCTGCGCGGCCCGAAAAAAGTATCTGCATGGAACTGGCGACCCTGCTGTTCGCCGTCGGCGTCAAGGATGCGCCGGCCGGCCTGCTGTGCTACGTGGTGAAGAACAATCACGACAACCAGGTGGTGCAGGACGAGGTGCAAAAGATCTTCGACAAGGCGAAGATGGGCGACGAAGGCACCAGCCTGATCATCGCCGCGCGCAAGGAAGCGTCGGACTTGATGAACAAGGGCGTGCTGCTGTGGAAGACGGACAAGCTCAACGAGGCGGTCGCCTGGATGCGCGCGGCACGCGAAAAACTGCCCAACAACCTGCGCATCCTGTTCAATTCCGCGCAAATCATCGTGTCTTTCCTGGAGCAGCGCGGTTACCAGGCGGAATTGGCGGCCGAAGCCATGGAAGTGTTGTTGTATGTAGACAAAATCGCACCGGGACAGCAGCGCTTTGCGCAATTGATGGAGCAACTGGTGCAGCTGACGCCGCCGCCCGGGCCGGAACAGGCCGTCGAGGTGCCGGAAAAAACGCTGCCGGCGCCGGAAAAAGGGGGAAAATCCGTGCGCGAGCGTGCCGGATGATAAACTAGGGGCCAGCGTGGGTTCGCCCGTGCTTGAGTTGCTTTACAACAATAAGGAAGAAACTATGCGTGATGTGGTCAATGAAGTGTACAAAAAAATGAAGGTCGGCAGTATTGCCTGGGTACGCCCGGTCGCCGCCAAGGGAGACACGCTGGAAACATTCCAGTCTTCGTACGAGCACGCCAAGGCGCTGGCCGACGAAGGCCTGATCACGATCGGTGACGTAAAACGCCAGGCCGACAACATGATCGAGGCGATCCGCATTCATCGTATCGCCTGATCATATCGCCGGCTTGCGTATCAGGCCTTGCCTGGTGCTTTAGCCTTGGGCGCTGCGCGTTTCGCGGGCGCCTTGCGCAGCGGGGCCTTGGCCTTGGCTGCCGTGCCTGCTTCTGCCGGCTTGGCGGACTTGCTGGCCGCTGGCTTGGCCTTGGCGCCACCGCCGAAACTGGCCGCTGCCGCACTGGCAGCGTCGGGCGACATTGCCGTCGACACGGCTTGCTTGAATTGATCTTGTAACAAATTCCACCAAGCACTTGGATTGGCCAACTGGGCTGCTGCCTGGTTGCCGGCATCGTCGGGCGCCGCCGCAGCGGGTTCCGGCGCGGGCGCAGGTGCGGGCGCCGGTTTCGGTGCAGGCGCGGGTGCCGCAGGTGTCGCCTGCTGGAAAAACGCGGAAGCGTAGGGCACCGATTCAAAGACGGTTTTCTCGCTGGCGCCTGGCTGGGTGATGGCCGCTGCCAGTGACGCACCCATCGATTTCAGCGTGGCGATAGTGCCGCGCTGTACTTCCAGCGCCTGGATACTGCCGCGCAGCATGCTGGTATTGAGGTTCAGCCATGCTTCGACGGCTTTCAGGTCGCTGATTTTCTTGTCCAGCTCTTCCACCGACATGGTGGGCGCCGTGATGCCGGGCATGCCCATGCCGGGCACGCTCATGCTGCCCCACAGGTTCTTGACGAAGTCGAGGGTATCGGTCACAACTGCTGCGCCCGGTATTTGGGGCATTTGCGGATTTGCCATGCGAAATCTCCTGGTAGGTGGATGTCCCTAGCGTAGCAGATATCAGCTTGCAACTGACGCAACGCTGCCAACATTTTCTTACATAAAACATCAGGAGTTGAGCGCGGGCAAGAAGCGGGAAGTGGGGCGAAAGCGTTACACTACGGCCTATGATGCCCGACTCCTTCTTTTCGCCACCGCGCCGCCGTACCGTCATCTTTGTCGCGGTCATCGGCGCACTGCATTACGTGGCGTTGGCATGGCTCACCTCGCATGCCCGCATGGTGCCGCTGGGGCAGAATCATGCGCAGATGGTCAGCATGGCCTTGATCGCCGAGCCGCCCAGGCCCCTGCCAGTGGTGCCACCGCCACCCGAGCTCCCCATGCCCAAGCCCAGGCCACCGCCACCGCCGCCAACGACGGAACTGGCGTCGAGCGAAACGCCCCAGTGGACGGCGCCCGCCAGCGATGTGCCGGAAGGCCCCGCCACGTCCGAGCCGGCCGCAGTGGCTGCCCCGGCCATTACGGCGCCCGCGCCCGCCGTGGCGGCCGCACCCGCGCCAGCTGCCGCGCCGCCACCACCGGCCGTCGAGCAGGCACGGCACTACAAGACGAATGTGCCTGCCTCGGCCCAGTTCGACTTGCATGTGGACCGGCGCGATGCCGACGGTACCAAGTGGCAGGGCGTGGCCGCCATGGCGTGGGACAACAAAGGCGATACCTACCAGCTGACACTGGAAGTGGGCTTGAGCATGCTGATCACGCGCATCAACCTGCTGGTGCTGACCAGCGAGGGGGTGATCGATGCCAGCGGCATCGTGCCCGTCACGGCCACGGAAAAACGCAAGGGCCGCGCGCAAACGGCCACGCATTTCAAGCGCGACGCCAAGGTCATCACGTTTTCGGCCACGACGGCCACGGCGCCATGGCAGGAGGGGGCGCAGGACAAGGCCACGGTGCCGTTCCAGCTGGCCGCCATCGGCCGCGCCGACGTCAACCAGCTGGCCGGCAATATCGATATCCTCGTCGGCGAGGAAAAGGAAGCGACCGTGTTCCGCTTCCAGCTGGTGGGCGAGGAAGAGCTCGATACCAAAATGGGCCGTCTGGTGACCTGGCATGTGCGCCGGCCACCGAAGCCCGGCACCTATTCGTCGCAGCTCGATATCTGGCTGGCGCCGTCCATGCAATGGTATCCGGTACAAATACGCAATACCGAGGCGAGCGGGGCGCTGACCACGCAAACCGTGACCCAAATTCGCGTCAATGACGCTACAGGAAAATAAATGATGACTTTGACTACTTTAAAACGCGTTGTGCTGGCCAGCTTGCTGGCAGCCATCCTGACTCCCGCCATGGCCGACGCGCCCGTGGAGCATCCCGTCATCAAGCGCCCCTACAAGCTGGCGCCATCGGCGGACCTCGTCTATTCGATCAAGGCCAAACAGCGCGGCATCGGACTGTCCGGCGAATCGGTCAGCAACTGGCGCGTGGGTGATGGCAAGTATTCGCTGCTGGCCGAAACCAAGGCTGCCCTGTTCGGCAAGATTCTGGAGCAGCGCAGCGAAGGCACGGTGGACGATTTCGGCCTGGCGCCTTCTCAATTCGTGGAAAAGCGCTTCCGCAAGGAAGCGGCCACCACCACGTTCAAGCGCGACAGCAAGACCATCGTCTTCAGCGAGGGCGATGACAGCTATCCGCTGAAAGGCGGCGAGCAGGACCGCAACAGCACCGTCTGGCAACTGGTCAGCGTGGCGCGCGCCACGCCCGAGAAATTCACGCCTGGTTCGGAATGGAGCTTCTTCGTTGCCGGTCGCCACGACGCCGAGCCGTGGACCTTCAAAGTCGTCAAGGAGGACAAGGTCGCCACCGGCCTGGGTGAAGTGGCCGCCATCCACCTGGTCAAGGCGCCGCCGCCGGACAAGAAGGGCCAGCAAGTGGACCTGTGGCTGGCGCCGTCGCTGGAATGGTATCCCGTGAAGGTGACGTTCGCTGATGAAGACGGCGATTACGTCGAGCAAACCTTGCAAAAGATCGTCAAGAAGTAAGTGCTTGCTAATAACCCCGATGCAGAAACCGGGGTCGGACCCGGCAGGGGGATGCACCCAGTGGGCGCATCCGATTCCGAAGGAACCGACCTTTCTTCGCCGTTGGGGTTTCCCTCAATACAACACTCGGCAACCTGACTGCCCGCTGGCTGCCCTCCCATGCGCTAAATTGCATGTCAGAACTGATATACTGACGCCCCCGCCCCGCAGCGCTGCGTTAGCCCGCTGCGCCGCCCGCTGAACACTCATCCGGAAAAGAATGATTGATATAATGGCAAGTGTAGCCGTGGCTACGGATGCACATCAGACAGAGCAAGAGCATCACGATTCCTTGCAGGCGCATTTCCAGCCCAATATTTCGGCCGATGAAATTGAGCAAGTTTTTCACTTGAAGCGGGCGCAGCCTTTGCTGCAAGTGTTTACGGCCCTGTTCCATGGCGGTTTTGATGGCGTGCTGGTGCGTCTGCTGGTGTTGCGCGAGCTGGCGTCCGATGCGGCCACGTCCGCCTATACGCGCGCCGATATCAACACCAAGCTGGCCTATTTATTGCCGGAAAGCCTGGAAACGGTCTTGCTGCGCCTGCGCTCGAACCAGTTGCTGGCCTGGGATGCGCAGCAGGGCGTGTACCGCGTGACGCCCATGGCGCGCAATGTGCTGTCCGCCATCGACAGCCTGCTGGGCCTGGGCCAGACGGAAGACGAAGCGGAAATGGGCTTTTTGCTGTCGCAGGTGGCCGGTGCGCAAGCCGTGGGCGGCGTGTCCGTTGAACAACTCCAACATTTGCTGGGCCGCCTGGTGGACTTGACGGAAGAATTTTCCGACGCGATAGCTTCCGGTTCCGAATTCCGGCTGCGCACGGCGCAGGCGAAGTGGAACATGGCGTGCGACTGGGTCGAGAAGGGTTCCGAGATTCTCGTGGCCATTACTTCCGATGAAAACGCGGACAGCGCCACGCACAAGGCGGCGCAGGCGATCGGCCGCGCGCAAAGTAAATTGTTGAACATGCAAGGCATGTTTTCGCGCGCGCTGAACCAGATCGAGCGCCAGCGGGTGCACCTGGGCCAGTCGGGCCTGTCGACCACGGACATCAAGCGCTGGCTCTTGCTGCATGAAGACCTGGCCAGCCTGGCCGAAGGCGCCATCGACCAGCCCGTCGTGCCCCTGTTCAGCACGCCGGCCGAGATGATCGACGTGGCCGAAACGGAACTGCTGTCCGAACGGGCGGCAGGTGTCATCAACACGGGCCTGCCCAGCGGAGAGGACGCGCCCACCACCATCAGCGACGGTCCCGCCATGCAGCTTGAACTCGATGACTTGCTCGAACGCCTGTCGAACTTTGCCAGCCTGGGCAATTTCCCCAGCATCGGCGAAGAAGGGCCGAAGTCCGTACCGGTGCAGGATTCGCTGCTGCCGGCCAGCTTTGCCGTGGCCTCGTACCGCGCCTCGATGCTGCCGCTGCTGGGCGACGTGTCCGAAGCGAGCTTGCAAGGCTCGACGGCCGAACTGGCCCGTTTGCCGATCACCTTTACACCGACCGACGAGATGGTCCAGCTGACCGACCCCCACGTGGCGGCCATGTCGATCGCCTCGCTTTCACTGAATGTTTCACTTGATTTAGATAGCGGCACTGCCGATGAATGACGATTCCCAAATCCTGATTGCGCGCCTGCTCACGCATCAAACCCTGCGCCGCGACGACAAGCTCGTCAAGCGCGTGCTGTCCGACGAGCTGTTCCGCGCCGAAATCGATGCGCGCCTGCTGGCCTGCGGCTTGAAGCTGCTCGACAACGTGTATGCCGACCACGTGACGTTGGCGCTGACGCGCACCATCGAACCGAAGATCTTCGGCGCGCGCGACGTCTGGCAAAACAATAATTTCGGTTTGGCGCGCGATGGCGTGGCCTTGCTGGTGGTGCTGTGGGCGCAGATCATCCTGCCCAAGCGCGAACGCCAGGAAACGCACCAGCACGCGGACGATGACCAGAACGATATGTTCGGCACGGAAAAACCGCTGCCGCGCGCGGAAGACGCGTCGATCGGTATTTCCTACAAGGCGCTGCTGTCGGACTTCGGCGACAAGCTGGGCAAGAAGACGCGCATGGACATGAATTTGGGCACCCTGGCCAAGCTGGGCTTCATCGAGCGGCGTGGCGATTTCATCCTGGAAGGCCCGCTGCTGGACCTGATGATGGATACCGACGTCTTGAAGGAGCGCATCATCAACGGCGCCCTGGCCGACGTGTTCAAGCGCGCGCCCGCGCGCCTGGTGGCTGTCGACCCCGATGCCGACCTGGCAGACGACCTGTCCGCCGAGATCGGCGACTTGCCCGACGCCGGCGATGCCGGTGATGCTGATTCGTCCGACCTCCCTCACTGAAAGCGCCCATGTTTCATATCAAATCACTTGAACTGGTGCACTGGGATTACTGGCAGCGCATCAAGAATATTCCGCTCGACGCGAAGATCATCACCATCGCGGGGCAGAACGGCTCGGGCAAGACCACCTTGCTGGACGCCTTGCGCACCCTGTTCGGCCTCGACTGCTCGATGGGCCGCACGTATAAACACTATGCGCGCCACTCGGGCCAGCAGACGGCCTGGCTGCGCGCCGTGGTCGACAACAAGAACGTGGGCAAGCAGCTGTCGAACCGCCCGTTCCGCAGTTCCGGCTTCTTCAGCGACGATGAAGTGACCCTGTTTTGCCAGATCCAGAAGAACGGCGGCGACTGGAAGCGCCAGTATCTGATGCGTCCGGGCAATGTGCAGATCGAGGACATCACGGATGCCAACGACTGGCTCGGCGTGGAAAACTACCGCAAGCGCCTGGCCAATGCGGGCCTGTCGCCCGCCATGTCGAAAGTGCTGGCGCTGGAGCAGGGTGAGACGGACAAATTGTGCGAATACGCGCCGCGCCAGTTGCTCGACCTGGTGTTTCAGGTGTTCGGCGACAAGGAAGTGTTGGACGCCTACGACGAAGCCAAGCGCCACCAGCGCGATACTGAAGTGGAACTGAAACGCTTCGAAACAGAGCTGGAAGCGTCGAAGACCAACCTGGAAGGCTTGCGCCTGCGCGTGGCCAATTACCACCAGTGGGAAGGGCTGCATAAAGAGCGCCGCAACCTGCTGGAAGAAGTGCTGCCCAGCTTGCAATACCACGAGGCGCGCGAAAAGGCGGCTCAGGCCAGCCGGCAATTGCGCGATGCGCGCAAACCGATGGCGCAGGCGGACCAGCAGCTGACCGATAAACGCAATGCGCTGGCGGCGCAGGCGAAGGCCCTGTCCGACGCGCAGATGAACGAAACCCTGCTGGAGCAGGAATCGATCGGCTTGCAGAGCCGCCTATCGCTGATCAATGCAAAACTGAAACCGCTGGACAGCCTGCTGGAGCAGAAAGACCGTTTGCACAAGCTGGCGGCGGACTCGGGCAGCGACATCGCCGAAGTGACGGCCCAGCTGGAGCAGAAGGAAGCGCAATTGCTGCAGCAGCGCCAGCAGCGCGACGCCCTGTCGGCGCGCATCGCGGGCGAGCAGGCGACGATTGCCGCGCTGCAAGGCAAGACGGCCATGCCGGAGCCGGACAATGTGCGCGGCATGCGCCGCGCGCTGCGCGAAGCGGGCATTTCCCACGCGATGCTGTCGGACATCGTCGAAGTGACGGACAGCCGCTGGCAGGGCGCCGTCGAAGGCGTGCTGGGTGGTTACGCCTCGGTCGTCCTGCTGGACAAGGCCAAGGATGCGGCCGCTGCGTATCGTCTGGCCGAGAAGGAGCGCTATCGCCACTTCATCGTGCCCGAGCTGGTCACGGCGCCTGTGGCGAAAGACGAGAGCTTGCTGGCGGTGGTGAAATTTTCCGCGCCCGTGCCCAGCTGGCTGATCGAGCAGCTGTCGCGCATCGCGCGCGTCGATTCCGTCGAAGCGGGTTTCAAATTGGGCAACCACGAAGAGTGGATCACGCCCGAGGCGTATCACCGCGAACGCCGGGGCGGCCGCTCGCTGTTCGTGGAAGCGTCGCGTTACCGCTTCGGCCAGGCCGGCCGCAGCGGCCGCCTGGAAGCGCTGCTGCGCTCGCTGCCGGGCCTGGAAAGCCAGGAAGACACGCTGACCCTGGCCATTTCCAAGCTGGCGGCCGAAGTGGGCGCCCTGAAAGCGCGCATCGCCGGCGTCGACGCGGCCAAGGAACTCAGTGCGCGCCAGGAAGAATTTGCCGAAGCGCTGCGCAACTCGAAGCCGCTCAAGGAAGAGCGCCTGGAAGTGGGCGGGCGTTTGGGCGAGCTGCAAAACCTGACGAAGAACGCCACCGTGGCGCGCACGCGCGCCGATACCGTGTGGCAAAACGCGCGCCTGGCGTTGTCCGAGGCGGAAGCGGGGGCGCGCCTCGGCTACAAGAAGCAGATTGAACAGCGCGCCGAGCATGCGCGCGCCTTGCTGGCCTTGCGCCATGCGTGGCGCCACTTGCCGAAAAGCTGGCGCCGCCCTGCGCGCCGCGCGGCCCTCGTCGCCGAGCACCAGAATGCGCACCAGGTGGACTTGCGCGTGGCCAGCCTGCAAAACAGCCTGGCGCGCGACGACTGGGAACTCGACGCCACCGTCATCGACCAGCACCACCGCCTGTCGGATCAATTGCATGGCCGCCAGTCGGAAACGGACGAGCGCCGCTACCAGAACAACCGCGCCATCGAAGCGACGGGCAATGCCCGCGGCGCCTACATGGAGCGCTTGCGCTACACCATCAAGACCTATAGCAAGAACATCAAGGAGCTGGGCGAGCTGGCCGGCATCGAAGTGCATGCCGACCCCGTGCGCCTGGAAAACGATGACGTGCAGCTGTCGCAGGCGGGCTTGCACGTGCGTTTCAAATTTGACGGCAAGGGCGTGATCGGCATGAACGATGGCGAAGCGTCGGGCGGCCAGCAGGTAATGAAGTCGCTGGTGCTGCTGATCGGCTTGCTGAAATCGGAAGACGGTTCCGGCGGCTTCGTCTTCATCGACGAACCGTTTGCCCACCTCGATATCCGCAACATTCAATTGGTCGGCGAATTCCTGAAAAATACGCAAGCGCAATACCTGATGACGACGCCGTTGACGCACAACACGGATGTCTACGATCCCTCGGAACTGACGTTGATCACGAGCAAAAAGAAAAAGGATAGCCAATGGGCACAACCGATTTTCGTGCTGCAGCGGCGCATCGATCCCGTGTCGGGCAAGGCCGCGTGATGGCCGTGCGCAAGCTGGTTCTGGCCGCGGCCCTGTCGCTGGCATTGGCCGGGACGGCCGTGGCTAACGACGGCATCGGTTCCGTCAGTGCGGGCGGCATCCTGTTCGGCAAGACGGACGCTGTTGCCATGAAAAAGGAAGTGCTCAGCGTGAGCACGGACTTGATCAAGGTCGAGTACGAATTCCTCAATGAATCGGCCAAGGATGTGGAAGAGACGATCTTCTTCCCCCTGCCAGAATACGCGGCCGGCTACCATGGCTCACCCACGTATTACGGCCAGCCGCAGCAGTTTACTGTCGACGTGGATGGCAAGCGCAAGGGCTATAAAACCACGTTTGTGGCCAAGCTCGACAGCAACGATGTGACGGCCCGCTTGCGCCAGTTGGGCTTGTCCGATGCGCAAATTGCCTATTTCCCTTCGCACACGCCGTTCGACAAAAAGGTGGCGCCGCTGACGGCCGCGCAAAGCAAGATCATGATCAAGGAGGGTCTGCTGGCCCAGCTGTACGACGAGGAGTGGGTGCCGGCATGGACCGTGAAAGTCCTCTATCTGTGGCAGCAGAAATTCCCCGCCGGTAAAGTCGTGCGCGTGCGCCATCAATATGCGCCGTTCGTCGCGGCCGGCCCCGGCGCCTCCTACCTGGGCGATGGCAATACATTTGAAAAGAAATACTGCGGCGACAAGGCCTTTTACAAGACGTGGAACCGTCTTGCGGCCCAGCAGGGCGAAAGCGGCTTCGTCAATGCCGTGTGGGTGTCATACATTTTGACGACGGGTAACACCTGGAAGAATGGCATCGAAGACTTTACCTTGAACCTGATCAAGGGCAAGCCTGACGAGCTGGTCAGCCTGTGCTTCCCCGGCACGTTCACCAAGATCAACCCCACCACCTTGCAAGTCAAGCTGCGCAACTTCCACCCGAAGCAGGATCTGGACGTGTACTTCGGCAATGTCGAGGGCACGGTCAGCCACGACGGCGTGGCGCCGCAGATCCGGCCATAGGAATGAGTACGCAGGAAGCGCTGGCCGCGCGCCTGCGCGCCATCGCCCGTGCCACGCCGTGGTGCATGCAAGCGCTGCACGCAGTGGCGCAGCTGGGCTTGCCCCACTGCTGCATCGGTGCCGGCGCCGTGCGCAACCTGGTGTGGGATGCCTTGCATGCTTACTCACAACCGTCCGCATTGAACGACGTCGACGTGGCGTATTTCGACGCGCACGATTTGCTTGCGGAAAGCGAGGTGCAGCTGCGCCAGCGCCTGGAAACGGTGCTGCCCAGCGTGCCGTGGGAGGTATGCAACCAGGCCCGGGTGCACCTGTGGTTCGAAGCTGAGTTTGGCTACGCCGTGCCGCCCTTGCTGTCGCTCGACGACGCCATCGCTTCCTGGCCCGAATTTGCCACCTCGGTTGGCATCTGGCTGCAGCCTGACGGCGAGATCGGCATCGTTGCGCCGCATGGCCTCGATGACCTGTTCAATATGGTGGTGCGGCGCAACCCGGTGCGTATCAGCGAAGGCGGCTATGCGCAGCGCCTGGCCAGCAAGGACTATGCGGCGCGCTGGCCGCGCGTCACCATCATCGCCCAGGTAAATGTGGCATAAAACACAATTAAATGCACTGTGGATACAAATTGGCTATAATTGCCAATTTTCCAATAGTGTTTTCCTGATCCCATGTCCTTCTTGATTTCCATGCCGCTGCGCCGCCTCGGCCGCCTGTTCTGCCTTTCCTCCGCCCTTGTGGCGCCCGCCGCCTGGGCCGACAGTTATACCGATTTCCAGCAAGCCAGCGCGCGCCTGGAAGCGCTGATGGCCAAGGCGACGCTGCAAAGCGGCTTGCCGCGCCTGGGCGACCCTGAAGTGGCAGCGTTGATTGCCCAGATTACCGATGCGCCGGGCCTGTTCCGGGCGCCCGTCGCGGCGTTGCAGGACATCAACCAGAGCGTGGCCCTGTGCGAGCGGGCAACCAACATCGGCAAGGCGTACTACACGTTTGGCCGCGAGCGGCCGCTGCCGCTGTCCGGAGCCGAATTGCAGCAGGCGCGCAATGACCAGGTAACGCAGAACCTGGCCAATTATGGCGATGAAATGAGTACCTTTTTTGCCTTTGGCATGCATTGCCATGGTCATTTGATAGCGCTGATGGAGCAGGAATTCAGTGCCCAGCCAGCGGATGCGGTGAGCGGAACCGAGCGCCTGCGCGCGCGTGCCTTCAGCAAGGGTTCGACCACCATGTATGTGGGCGTGGTGCAGTTCGTACAAGTGCCGTTCTGGAGCGTGGCGCAAAAGAAACGGATGCTGGAAGCGGCGGCGCAGCACGCCACGGCCAATGTGGCGTTGATGGCGCCGCCGTTGCGCGAGCGTTTGCTGGGCAGTCTTGCGCAGGCGGACCAGGATCTCGATCCCGCCCTGGCGCCGGCGCTGGCGACGATACGTCAGGCACTGGCGGTGACGACGTGTACCGGCCTGTGCCAGTACTACTGACCTGGCTTAGAGCCTATCCCAGTAGGGAGCGTCTTCTGCTGGCAGTTCATCAGGAGCGCGGACAAGGCGTGAGGAGGACGCGTGGCGAGCCACGCGACGACGATCAACGCCGTCCCCGCTTCTGAGGGGCGCCAGCAGGGGATGTATTCATCTACTGGGAGAGGCTCTTACTCGGCAGCTTCCAAGGGTTTGTTGCGCTGGCGCCAGCGCAGCAAGCCCCACGCATACATGGCGTAGTAGCCGATGACCAGGCCATAGGCGGCCATGGTCAGCGGGCTTTGGCCGAACGGCGGCGGCGGCACAGGCACGTCCTGGCGCGTGTTCAGGTAGATTTCCATGCCACGGTACAGCAATCGGGCGATGAACAGCATCGTGATGGTCAGGCCCAGGTAGCGGTGCTGGGTAAAAAAGAAATCTTTTCCTACTTGCTCGAAGCGCGTCAGCTTCAAGCCCAGTACGCCCAGCCAGCCACCGGCCAGCGCGGCCGCGCCCAGGCTGGACAGGGGCAGGACGTCGAATTTGGTCGTCGTCGCCAGGAACAGCAGCAGCGCGGGAAACGCGATCGCCACGCTCCAGTGGCGCCACAGCTGCGATTTCTGGCGCGCCACCAGTTTCTTCAGGCGCGAATAAATGCGCCAGACCAGCAGCGGGACCAGTAACAGCAGGGCGAGGGTGGTGGTTTCCATGTAGGCAATCGGGTGCGGGTAAAACAGCGATTGTAAGCGAGATGGGGACGGGCGACGATGCTTGTCAAACGGTAAAAGTTGCTGGTTGACATTTACATGGCATGAACGCACTATGCCTTGTCACAATGCGCCGCCATGAGCGGTGCGGTGCGCTTGCTTGTTGTCGCCACCTTCATACACTGGAGTTTCATGTCTACTCGTTTGCCTTTGCTGCCCATCACTGTCGGCCTGTTGGCCTCATCTTCCCTGGCCATGGCGCAAGATAGCGCTTATCAAGCCCCGCCAGCGCCCCTGCAAGCCATCGTCGATGCGCCGCGCGCGCCGACCCTGAGCCTGAGCCCGAAACGCAACCTGGCGGCCGTGCTGCCCACGCCATCCTTGCCCGGCATTAGCGAAGTGGCGCAGCCGGAACTGAAGCTGGCGGGTTTGCGCATCAATCCGCGCACCTATTCGGCCAGCCGCTTCAGCTTCTACACGGGACTGGGTTTACTCGACATCGATACGCAGAAGGAAATCAAGGTCAGCGGCTTGCCTGCCTCGCCCCGCATCGCCGACCTGGCCTGGTCGCCCGACCAGCGCTACCTGGCGTTTACGCATGTCGCCTATGCCGATCCCGCCAAGGGCGTGAAGGATGCGGGCGTGCAATTGTGGCTGCTCGACGTGCAGACGAAAGCGGCGCGCAAGCTGGCCAGCGCGCCCCTGTCGACCGTGTATGGCCGTGGCTTTTCCTGGATGCCGGACAGCAAGACCCTGCTGGTGCAGCTGAAGCCGGCCAAGCTGGGTGGGGCACCCGTGGCGAGCGGCATCCCGACGGGTCCGTCCATCCAGGATAGCGTGCCGGGCGGCGGCGTCAAGCAATTGCGCACCTATCCCGACCTGTTGAAGAACGAACAGGATGCGCAGCTGTTCGAACACTACATCACCGTCCAGCTGGCCTTGCTGGACGTGGCGGGCAAGCAGCGCCTGGTGGGCCCGCCGGGCCAGTTCTCGCGCGTGTCGGCCTCGCCCGATGGCAAGCACCTGTTGACGACCAGCATCGTGCGTCCGTATTCGTACATCGTCCCGGCGCATGACTTTGCCCACAAGATCGACGTACGCGACCTGAATGGCAAGGTGGAGCACGCGGTGGCGGCACTGCCGCTGGAGGAAGGGCTGCCGCCAGGCAATGACGCCGTGTCCGCCGGCGTACGCTCCGTCAGCTGGCGCGTCGATGCGCCCGCCACCCTGGTGTGGGCTGAAGCGCAGGACGGCGGCGATCCGGCCAAGACGGCGGAGATCCGCGACATCGTCTACACGCAGGCGGCGCCGTTCACTGCCAAGCCGGCCGTGCTGGCCAGGCTGGGCTCGCGCTACGCGGGCGTGGCCTGGGGCCGCGGCGACCTGGCCCTGCTCAGCGAAGCATGGTACAAGACGCGCGCCGTCAAGCAGTGGCGCATCCAGCCGGACCAGCCGTCCGCCGTGGCGGGCACGCCTGGCGACCTCGTGTACGCCGGCTCCTTCGAAGACCGCTACAACGATCCGGGCCAGCCCGTCATGCGCGCCGACGCGGCCGGCTTGCCGCGTTTGCTCATCGCCGCAGATGGTTCCATCCTGCTCGACGGCCAGGGCGCTTCGAAGGACGGCGACCGTCCCTTCATCGACCGTTTGAACCTGGCGACGAAACAGAAGGAGCGCCTGTTCCAGAGCGCCGCGCCGTACTATGAAAACGTGGTGGCCGTGCTGGACGAGGACGGCAGCCGGCTGCTGTCGACGCGCGAATCGCCCACCGAGCAGCCGAATTACTATGTACGCAACCTGAAACAGCAGGGTGCCGCGCAATTGACGGCCCTCACGCACTTCCCCCATCCGCTGCCGCAATTGAAGGACGTGCAGAAAGAGCTGATCCGCTACAAGCGCGCCGATGGCGTGGACTTGACGGCCACCCTGATGCTGCCGCCGAACTACGACGTCAAGCGCGACGGTCCGCTGCCGACCCTGATGTGGGCGTATCCGCAGGAATTCAAGACGGCCAGCGCCGCCAGCCAGACCAAGGGCTCGCCGTACAAATTCAATGCCGTCAGCTACTGGGGCCCGGCCGCCTTCCTGTCCATGGGCTACGCCGTGCTCGACAATCCTTCCTTCCCCATCGTCGGCAACGGCGAGCAGGAACCGAACGATACCTATCTGCCGCAGCTGGTGGCCGATGCCGAAGCGGCCGTCGAAGAAGTGGTGCGCCGTGGCGTGTCCGACCGCAACCGCATCGCCATCGGCGGCCACTCGTATGGCGCCTTCATGACGGGCAACTTGCTGGCGCACACGCGGCTGTTCCGCGCCGGCATCGCCCGCAGCGGCGCCTACAACCGCACCCTGACGCCGTTCGGCTTCCAGGCGGAAGAGCGCTCGTTCTGGCAGGCGCCCGCCGTCTACCAGGCCATGTCGCCGTTCAACTATGCGGACAAGATCAAGGATGCGTTGCTGATGATCCATGGCGAGCAGGACAACAACTCGGGCACTTTCCCCATTCAGAGCGAGCGCATGTTCCAGGCCGTCAAGGGACTGGGCGGCACGGCGCGCCTGGTGATGCTGCCGAACGAGAGCCATGGCTACCGCGCGCGCGAATCGATCATGCAGATGCTGTATGAAAGCAACAACTGGCTGGAGAAATATGTGAAGAACGCCGCGCCGCCGGCCGCCGACGTCAAGCCGGCAGCGAAATAAGGGGTGCGCAGGGCAGGTGGCGCATATCTCGTGGTATGGTCTTCTTTTGTCTGCAGGGAGGCCAGCCATGTCCGTCATCCACGCCCACCGCGCGCCCGACCCGGCGCCTGTCGATGAACCCATGCCGGCGCCGGAGCCGCAAGAAGCGCCCGGGCACCATCCGGGGCCCGTGCACCCGGTGCCGCAGGACGATCCCGTGCCGCACCCGCATCCTAATCTCGTCAAGAAAGGCTGTTTCAGATGGCAATTGTCAAGGAAGTCTACACACGCAAAGTCAGCGGAGAATCGTTTGACTATGAACTCGATTACACCCAGGGCGCGGACGTGGCCTGGATTGCGCGCGTGTACCACGATGGCGTGCTGAAAGGCTCGCCGCACGGCGCGCTGACGGCCAACGTGCTGTCCGGCCCCGCGCTGGAGCAATATCTGCGCGCCTACGTCGAAGGCATGATAGAGCGGGGGCTCGACGTGGCCGAGTAAGCCGTTTGCGGTAGAGCAAAGAAAAGGGCGCCGAGGCGCCCTTTGTTGTTTCTGTAGTGTCGGATTAGCGCGGCAACGCCACGCGTAATCCGACAACATTGTTGGCCGCCACTCTAATCAAACGCCCATGTGTACAACACGTCCAGCGCATTGTTGGTGCCGGTCTGGAATTGCAGGGTGATGCGGCGATTCAATTTGTAGCGCAGTTTCACCAGGCTTGTCGCCGTGCTGGTGCCTTGCTCGAACGTCAGGTAGGCGCGCGACGACAGGCGCTTGCCGACGGTGACGACCGTGCTTTCCAGCCCTTGCGCCTGCGACAGGCCCACTTCGTCGAGTCCCAGCGAACTGGCCAGCTTGCCCTGCAAGCCGCCGCCGGAGCCGCCGAAGAGGGCGCCTGCGGCCGTCGTCAGCAGGGCCATTTCATCGCCGGCCGCCGTTTCCGCGCCGTGGCCGAGGATCAGCCAGGCCAGCTTGTCGCTGTCTGACACGCTCGGCGTGGACACCAGCTTGGCCGTCGGCGCCTGCGCCGTGCCGCGCACTTCCACGCCCGCTTCCACATTCGTTTCCGACAAGGCTTCGCCCTCGGGACGCTTGCGCACTGCCAGGATGTTCAGCGACGGGTTGTCGTAGGCGCCCGTGAAGGCGATCAAGCCCCGTTCGATCGACAGCTTCTGCCCGTAGGCCGCGTATTGGCCGTTGGTGACTTTGATGCTGCCCGTCACGCGCGGTGCGGCGCGGTTGATGACTCTGGCGCGCACATTGCCGGCCAGGTCGGCGTCGAGTCCCATGCCGCGCAGGTGGAAGGCATTGCCCAGGTCAAATTCCAGGTCGATATTCAGGGGCAGCGAAGGCGCTTCCTTGCCGCCCTTGACTTCCTTGCCCAGCACCACCACGTCGCTGCTTTGCGTCGGGGTATCTTGCGGCGCCAGTTCGATCAACGCGCGGTTGGCCTTGAACTTGCCCTCGAAGCTGAAGCGCTTGTCGTTGCGTACCAGGGTGCTATTGCCCGACAGGATCAAGGTGCGGTCGGGGCGCGACAGCGCTTGCAGGCGGTCGGCCATCAGTTTCAGTTCCAGGCTCGCTTCGCCATTCGCAAAGCGTACCCAGCCATCTGCCTGCACCTTGCCGTCGCCGCCGTCAAAGCTCAGGCGCTGCAGTTGCAGCTGATCGCCGGCCAGCTTGGCTTGCAGCACGCCATTGCGCAATTTCAAGCCCTGGTCGGCCCAGTTCACCAGCAGCTTGCTGCCGTTGATGTCGCCATTCAATTGCGGCGCGCCGATGGTGCCGCTGCCGGACAGGGCCACTTTCAAGGCGCCACCCAGCTCCAGGCCTGGCTGGCCCGTCAGCGGCGCCAGCCAGGCCAGTGTATCGATGCTGGTGGTGCCCGTCAGCGAGAGGGCGCTGTCGTTGCCGATACGCCCGTTCAGCATTTGCACGGTGGCATTGATATCGCTCTGGCCCGCGCGCGCGCCATCGAGTTTCACGGCCAGGCGCAGCTGCTGGTTGGCGACATCCACGCGGGCATCGAAGGTGCGCAAGCCCAGCGCCAGCGGCTGTTCCACGCCCACCGTTACGTCGCCTTTTTCGCGGTAGATGTGGAGCATGCCGGCCAAAGACGGGTCTTTTTGCTTGGCAGTCGGCACTTGCATATCGAGCGACCATTGCGCGCCCAGGGTCAGGTCGCTGCGCGCATTCGCCTGCAGCGAGGGAATCACTTGCGCCAGATAGGTCAGCGCCACGCCGGCCGCCTGGCCGGAACTGCTCCAGCGGGGGCCGTTCTTGACCAGGCTTTGCATGGTGATACTGCCTGCCGGCAATTTGATGACGGTGTTGCCCACGCTGATCTGTTCGGGCTGGCCCAGGCCCGCCACGCCGCTGCCGGCGGGACCGGCCACTTTCACGGGCACGGGCGCTTGCAGCACCAGCGCATAGCGGCCCTTGTTTTGCAGGCTGTCGATCGTTCCCGTCCAGCCGGCACCGCTCTGGCTGCCACGGATTTGCACGCTGGCATCGAAATCGTCATTGCGCGCCGTCACACTGAGCGTATGGCTGCCGCGCGTGCCCGTCGTGCCCAGCTGGGCGCTGGCCAGCTTGAAGGTGGGCGTGCTGTAGCCCGTGATGTCCAGGCTGCTGATCATGGGGTCGAGCGCACCCTGGCCGGCGCCCACGCTGGCGCTGCCTTTGACGGCTTTCAATTGCTGGTCGCCAAAGAAGGTCAGATCCTTGCCATCGAGGCTCAGTTGCGCGGCCGGCGCGTCCATCTTGCCGCTGACGGAGCCGGAGGCATGCAGCACGCCGGCAAAGCGGGGACCGAGCGTCGACAGTTGCGGCGCATCGAGTTTCCACGTCAGCTTGTCGGTGGCGCCGCCCAGCGCGCCCTTGGCCAGCAGACTGTTCGGCCCCAGGCGCAATTCCGCATCCACGCTGTCGATGCGTTTTGCGTTGGCCGACAACTTGGCGTAACCGGCCAGCGGCGCGTTTTGCAGGGTCGATTCGCGCAAACCCAGGTTCAGGGCCACTTGCCAGTCGCTGGTCAGGCGGCCGCTGCCGTTAAAGTCCGCATTCACGCTGCCGTTGGGTAATGTCGCCCCAAAGGAGGCCGGGTTGATCTTTTGCAAGGAACCCGTCATTTTCAATTCCGCTTCCTTCTTCGGACCCGTCAAGCCCACTTCGCCGCTGGCGTGGATGGCGCTGTCCGGCGCGGGACGCTTGCCGCTGGTGAGGCCCAATCCCTTTGCATCGGCAACGAACGTCGTGCGTGGCTGCTGCAGCGTGCCTTGCACCACGCCGCTGGCTTGCACTGCGCCCAGCAAGTCGCTCTGCAGGGCGGAAAGCTGGCGCGCATCGACATTCCAGTTGAGTTTTTCGCCGGCGCCGCCAAAGTTGCCCTTGGCCGTGAGATTATTCTTGCCCAGCGCCAGTTGCACGTCGATGCCGCTGAAATGGGCCGCATCGGCCGTCAGCTTGCCCTTGCCGGACAAGGGCTGGTCGAGCAGCTTGCTGGGGCGCACGGTGAAGTCCGCATTTGCCAACCACTGGGGGGCCACGTGGCCATTGGCGCGCACGTCGAGGTTCAGGTCGGCCACGGGGAAGGCGCCGAAGTCGGCGGGATTGAGACGGCTGGCGTTGGCCACGGCCTTGAATGAGTGTTCATCCTTCAGGCTGATCTGGCCCGTCGCGTTGACGCTGCTTTTGCCCGCTTGCAAGGTGGCCTTGCGCAGTTGCACTAGGGAATCGGCGAGGGTGGCTTCCACGTCCAGGCGCAACTTGGCTTCACCGAGCTTGGCGCGCAGGGTCTGCGTCTTGCCATCGCTGTCGAGCACGATGTCGCCGACGATCTTGGTGCTGTTGATGCTGCTGTAAATATGCGGCAAGTCGATCTTGTCCGTATGCAAGGTCAGTTGCGCGTTGCCGATGGGGCCGTCGACGGCGTCGCGGTTGAGCTTGCCGCTACCCGTGAATTTGCCCGCGTTGCCGAAGTCGATGATGGCCGACTCTAAAGTCGTGGCCGTCAGGGTGCCGCCCAGGCGCGCTTCGAACTGGCGCAGCGGCAGCTTTTGCTGGTCGATGGGGCCAGGCGTGGCGTGGTTGAGGATGGCCAGCTTGCCCGACACGGTTTGCTTGGTCGGCCGGGTGTCGATGGCGGCATCGAGTTCCAGGCTCAGGTCCGCCTGCGGCAAGGTCGCGTCGAATTTGCCCGGATTGATGTTGCGGCCACGGATGCTGGCCGAGCGCAGGATGATGACGGGGTCGAACGGCGCCAGCGCCAGTTGGGCATCGGCCGTGGCCGCGCCCGCGCTGCCCTTGGCTGTCACGTTCAGCACATTCAGGTCGCCACCCAGTTGCAGATTCAAGGCGGCGGGTTTTTCACCGGCGGCGGCATTGAGCTGCGTCAAGCCCGCCTTGCCTGACAGTTTGAACGGCTGCGTGGCAGCAATCGTCGCGCTGGCCGTGGCCTGGCCGAACGGCGTCAGCGCCGAGGCGTCTTCCAGCTGCCATTGCGACTTGTCGCCCGACAAGGTGAAATGGATTTTTTCAAACACCGTGTTGCCGCCCGCGTTGATGAGGGTCACCTTGTCCAGGCGCGCGTCGCTGATGCCGATTTTAAAGGGCGAGGCCAGGCTGGCCGGCATGGTCGACGGCTCCTCGGACGGTGCCGTGCTTGCCACGGACAGGCTGGCCACGTGCAGTTCGCTGATGGCGATGCCTTCCGAAAAGAACTGGAACGGCGACCAGTTGATGTCGATGTTGTCGGCCGTGATGTGCTGCGTCTTGCTGCGGTAGCTGACGTGGCCCAGGTGCATGCGGTTGTACAGCGAGCCGGACACGCCCGACACTGTGATGTCGCCACCGCTGGCGCTGGCCACTTTTTGCACCAGCATCTGCAAGGTCGATTCGCGGCCCAGGAACCAGAAGGCGCCGCCCAGCAGTACGGCCAGGCTGGCGACGGCGATCAAGAGGTAACGCAACGCCCGGCGCGGTTTTTTTTGCGGAGGCTGGGGCGCCGCGTTTGGCGCCTCGGTAGTCAAATCGGACATCAGAAAGTGAATCCCAGAGAAAAGTGCAAACGGTAAGCTTGGACGGCGTGGCCATATGCGACGTCGACATTGATGGGGCCGACGGGGCTCTTGTAGCGCCCGCCCAGGCCGTAGCCCGATTTCGGCGTCATGGCCGCTTTGACGGTGTCGGCCGCGTTACCGGCGTCATAGAAGGCGGCAATCGCCCATTTCGGCTTGAACCAGTACTGGTACTCGGCGCTGCCGGTCAGCATGTAGCGCCCGCCGATGGTGGCGTCGCCTTCCTTCACGCCCAGTTCCTGGTAGGCATAGCCGCGCACTGACTGGTCGCCGCCCGCGCGGAACAGGTAGACGGCCGGCACGCCGCGTTTTTCTTTCGAGCCCAGCGCGCCCATTTCGCCGCGCACGATCAGCTCGCCCTTTTCACCCAGCGGACGGTAATACACGGCCTTGCCGGCCACGCGCACGAAGCGCTCGTCCGTCAGCACGGGCAGCAGGGCGCCGCCCACCTGGGCATTGATGACATAGCCCCTGGTGGGGAACAGCAGGCTGTCGAGGCTGCGCTTGGTGATGGCATAGGTCAGGGGCAAGCTCTTGCTGCGCGTCTGTTCCAGGCCCACGACGGTCTTGTCTTCGCTGAGGAACTCGAACGTCAGGCTGCGTTCGAGGTTGGTGCCGCCCCAGTTGCGCTTGGCAGAGATGGTCGTGACGGCCGTGATTTCATTGGAAATGTCGCTGCGCTCGAACGAAGCGCCCGCGCTATCGTTGTAGCCGCGCTCGGTGGTTGGAAAGTAAAAATTGGCGTGCGCCGCCTGTTTTTTCGTTTCCATGGTGAGGGCGCTCTTGAAGCGCGTGCCCCACACGTTCAGGTTGTCATAGTTGAGCTGGGCGCGATTGCCCGTATTCGTACTGAAACCGAGACCGGCGCTGACGTTTTGCTGCTTGTTTTCCGTCACGCGCACCACCAGCGGCAGCAGTGGCGCGGGGCCGCGGTTGGCAGGCTTGGTTTCGGCGGCGGCCCCGGCGCTGGCACCTGCGGCCTCGGCTTGCTGGCTTTCCTGGCCCGCCTCGATCTGCTCGCCCAGGATGCTGCTCATGTCGGCACTCACTTCCACGCTGGCAAAGTAGCCCGTATCCTGCAGGCGCGCCTGCAACGATTGCAGCGCCGATTCGCTGTAGTAGTCGCCCGGGCGTATCTTGTCGAGGTTGCGGATGATGCTGGCATCGTAGCGCTTCAAGCCTTCGATGCGCAGCTCGCCAAAGCGCAGCTCGGGGCCGCTGTCGAGCACCACCAGCAAGGATACCTTGTGCGTTTCCGGGTCGACCACGGCTTGCGTATCGACCAGCTGGGCGCGCGGGTAGCGCGTCTGCACCACTTCGCGCAGCAGCGCGCGCTTGGCCGATTCCCAGTCGGCCTGGCGGAACACGCTGCCCGATTTCAGCGACCAGCTGCGCTTCAGGCCTTCCGTATCGAAGGGTTCGGAAGCGGCCAGCGGCGGCGTGGGGTCGAAGCCGCGCAATTCCAGCTCGACTTTGTCGATGGTTACCGGTTCGCCCGGGTCGACGTCGACGATGACGACGGGTTTGGCGCCCGTGGTGTCGACGCGCACCGTGACGACGGGCGTGTAGTAGCCGGCCGTGGCGACGAGGTTCTTGGCTTGCTCAGGCGTATCACGCACGAGGCGCTGCAATTGTTCGCGGTCCATGCGCGGGTTGCCGCGGAAGCGTTCCAGGTCCAGGTTTTTTTCCAGCAACTCATCGAGGTCGCCGGGCGCGTTGACCTTGACCTCGTACTGCAGTGGCGCGGGTGCCGCTTCCGTGGCGCTGGCGCTCTCTGGAGCCGTATCTTGCGTCGCCTCCTGGGCGCCGGCATGGGCGATGGGAAACAGCAATATGGCACCGCCGGCGGCCGCCAGTGTCAGTTGCCCCATTACTTTTGTCACTACTTGTGCCAAAATTCGTGGTCGTATCGCCTTGCCGGCAGCCGTATGCCGTATGGGTCGTGCAGAAAACATGGTGCTCCAGATGAGTAAATGCTGACTGCATGTTACCGGAATAGGTAAACTGATGGCGGACGAATAAGTATTTTTTGCGCTGGGAATCACGTTTTCCCGCGCACTATTGGAACAGAATAAAACTGAAAAGAAAGAAATTATGCTAGCAACGGACTCCGCACTGGTGCTCTTTAGCGGTGGACAAGATTCCACCACCTGCCTGGCCTGGGCCTTGAAGCACTATAGCCGCGTGGAAACCATCGGCTTTGACTATGGACAGCGCCATGCGATCGAGCTGACCGTGCGTCCCGGCGTGCTCGAACAGATGCGCCAGCAATCGCCCGAGTGGGACAGCCGCCTGGGTCAGGATCACATGATCGACCTGTCCCTGATTGCCGCCATTTCCGATACGGCCATGACGCAGAACGTCGAGATCGTCATGCAGGAAAACGGCTTGCCGAACACCTTTGTTCCCGGACGCAATTTGCTGTTCATGACGGTGGCTGCCACCGTGGCCTACCGCCGCGGCTTGACGGTGCTCGTCGGCGGCATGTGCGAGACGGATTTTTCCGGCTACCCGGATTGCCGCGACGATACGATGAAGGCCCTGCAAGTGGCGCTGAACCTGGGCATGAATACGCGTTTGAAACTGGAAACGCCGCTGATGTGGCTGGACAAGGCGCAAAGCTGGGATCTGGCGGAAGACCTGGGCGGCCAGCCGCTGGTCGACCTGATCCGCAGCGGCACGCACACCTGCTACCTGGGCGAGCGGGGGCAATTGCACGATTGGGGATATGGCTGCGGCACCTGCCCCGCCTGCGCCCTGCGCGCCAACGGCTACCAGCAATACGCGGCGAGGAAGGCGGCGAAACAGGCCGTCAAATAAGCAGTTTGCGCCGTTTCTTCAAGCGGCGCGGCGGGGAGACCAGCCATGCTGTGGTTTTTGCCACAGGAGCGCCTTGCCATGAAATCCCTCTTTGCCGCGCTGTACGGCCCCGTCTTCTGGGCCGGCTTCATTGGCGCCGCCAGTTACCTGATGGCGGTGTGCCACTACTCTCTCTGGGTCTTGCCGCCTTTGCTGCTGCTGGCTCTGCTCACATCTTTTCTTGCCGAACGCTATCTGCCGTACGACGGCGCGTGGAACCATGCGCACGGCGATGGCTGGCGCGACGTACTGCACGCGCTCGTCAATGAAGCGCTGTACCTGCCGGGCCTGGCGGCTTTTCCCCTGCTGGCTGGCCATCTGGCGCTGGGGCCGTTCTGGCCAGTCCAGCTGCCGTTCTGGGGGCAATTGCTGCTGGCGATTGTCATCGCCGACTGCGGCATTACCCTGGTGCATTACCTGAGCCACCGCTATTATTTTCTGTGGAAGCTGCATGCCGTGCACCACAGCGTGCAGCGCCTGTACGGTTTGAATGGCTGGATGAAACATCCGCTGCATCTGCTGCTGGAAGCGGTGGGCGGCATGCTGCCCTTGTTGTTGCTGGGCATCCCGGAGCGTGTCATGGCCGTGCTGGCGTTTGCCGTGGCGATCCAGTTGTTGCTGCAGCATGCGAATGTCGACATGCGCATGGGGCCGCTGCGCCACGTGTTTGCCTGGGCGCCCCTGCACCGTTTCCACCACATGAAATACGGCACGGCCGGCGACGTGAATTTCGGCCTGTT
The DNA here is from genome assembly GCF_030397665.1 of Janthinobacterium sp. SUN073. Lineage (GTDB taxonomy): Bacteria > Pseudomonadota > Gammaproteobacteria > Burkholderiales > Burkholderiaceae_D > Janthinobacterium. Next base: position 144,440 of record NZ_JAPUBT010000009.1, read on the forward strand.
TTTTACCTGCTGGGACCGCTTGCTGGGCACCTGCTTCGACGCACCGGACTATCGCATGCGGGGCGAGGATCTGGGCATCGGCAGCCGTCCCGATTATCCCGTGGCCTACCTGCCGCAATTGATCGAACCATTCCGCGCGGAAGAGGGCGTGCGCGCGCCCGAGCTGCCGGCTGGCTTGCGCCAGGGTCTCAGTCGAGAAGCGTGACCTGCAACTGGCGCAAGCTGCGGTCGGCGCGCACGCCGAACAGGCTGCGCATGGTGCGCGAAAAATGCGCGGCATCGGCAAAGCCGGCGCCGTGGGCCGCATCCGTCAGGGTGCTGCCGAGCAAGATGAAACGGATGGCCAAGCGCAAGCGGCGCCACAGCACCAGGCGCCGCACGGGCAGACCCAGCTGGGCGCTGAACAGCCGTTCCAGCTGGCTCAGCGACACATGCGCCGCTTCGGCCAGGGCGGCCGCGCTGACTTTGCCCGACAGCAGCGCGTCGACCTGGTCCAGCGCCCGCTGCACGCGCGCGTCGGCCGGCTGCTCGCGCGGCTGTGCCTGCAACGCGGCGGCCAGGCTGTCGAGGCTGGGCGCGCCTGCGCTGCTGGCGGCCGCCAGCAAGGCCGGTCCGCTCAGGCGCTGCGGTTCCGCATAGATGGTCAGCATGAAAGCCGGCGCGGCCACGATGGCGTGCGGGCGCAGGCTTTCGATCAGCAAGTGCCGCGCCGTGTGGACGATGCCGTCGAGCTCTGCCGTGAAGGGCGCACCCGTGCTCAGCATCAGCTGGTGCGCGTAATGGGCGTGGCTGTCCGTGGCGCCCGCTGCGCCATGCAAGATGGCAAAGTCCGGCGCCAGCCATAGTGTTCCCTGCCAGCTATCTTGCTGCAAACGCGACTCCTGCGTGATGGGTTGCGGGGCGTTCATGCCGGCGGACGGGGGATGGTTGTCATGGCATCGAATTTTCCCGAAGTACACATTATTGCATTTGCGAAATTTGTGATTTTTTTAATACAATATTCAGCATTGCAAGGGCGCCCGCTGTAACGTACTATCATTCTCATCGACTACCGATGGTAATCGTGCAGCCCGCTGCCAGCCATGCTGCTGGCCGTGTAGCGGTTTGATGTCCGTTCTGCTTGTCCGCCTGTCATGCCTACACGCGCGTTCACGTCGTGGTTTGCTCGGTCAGTGTCGCACTGGGGGGGGCCGCGCGTGCTGGCTGCGCTGGTGCTGGCGTTGTGCCTGGGACTGACGTATGGCGCCTGGCGCAATGCCCACGATGCCAGCGAACAGCAGGTGCAGGCCGATTTTGACTTCCGCGTGCGCGAACTGGTGGGCAACATCGTCGTGCGCATGCAGACCTACATCCAGGTGCTGCACGGCGTGCAGGGACTGTATGCCAGTTCGCAGGACGTCACGCGCAGCGAATTCCATGCCTATCTGGCGGTGCAGCAGGTGGACCTGCATTTTCCCGGCATCCACGGCATCGGCTACCTGCCGCTGTTGCCCGGTGCCGGGCTGGCGCGGCACGAAGCGAGTGTGCGCGCGGAGGGCTATCCCGGCTATGCCGTGCGTCCGCCGGGCCAGCGCGCCTGGCATGCGCCCATCACTTATCTGGAACCTTTAAGCGAAAGCAACCTGCTGGCCTTCGGCTATGACATCTGGTCGGAACCCGTGCGCCGCGCCGCGCTCGAACAGGCGCGCGACACGGGGCAAGCGGCCATGACGGGCAAGATCCAGCTGGTGCAAGATGGCGGCAGTGCCCAGACGCATGGCTTCCTGGTCGTGCTGCCCGTGTATGAGAATGGCTTGCCACATGCCAGCGTGGCGCAGCGCCGCGCCGCCTTGCGCGCCTGGGTGTTTGCGCCGTTCCGCATGGTCGACCTGATGGCGGGCGTGGGCGGCGAGGGGGCGCGCCAGCTGGACCTGGAAATCTATGATGGGACACAACAGGCTGAGGCGGCCCTGATGTATGACAGCGTGCCGGACATGCTGGCGGCGGCCGGGTCGGACAGCCTGGTGTCGCAGCAGGCGGTCAACATCGCCGGCCATGCCTGGACCTTGCGCGTGCGCGCCATGCCGGGCTTCGATGGCGAGCTGCTGGCGCGGCCCCGCCTGGTGGCCTGGACCGGCTTGCTGGCCAGCATCGTGCTGGCGCTGGCGGCCTGGCTGCTGGCGGCGGGCCGCACCCGCGCCCAGGCGGCGCTGGCGCGTTCGAGCCAGTTGACGGACCAACTGGAGCAGGGCCAGGCCAGCGTGCTGGCGATGGCCGAGGCGGCGCAGCGCAGCCAGGCCATGCTGCGCAGCATCCTCGATTCAACCATCGACGGCATTTTGGTCGACAACATCGCAGGCCGCATCTTCACCTCGAACCGGCGCTTCCGCGACCTGTGGCAAGTGCCCGACGCGCTCGACTGGCAAGCGGACGGCGCGGCACTGGTACGCCATGTGGAAAGCCAGCTGGAGCAGGCGGCGCCTTTCCTGGGAGCACGCGCCCACGCGCCGCACGGCCACCGCGAGCGGCGCGATGTGCTGCACCTGCGCGATGGACGGGTGGTCGAGCAATACGTGCGCAGCATGCAGCTGGGCAATGAACAGGCGCGCTTGTGGACCTTCCGCGACATCAGCGAGCGCAGCCAGATGGAACGGCGCGAGCACACGCGGCGGCAAGTGCTGGAAATGCTGGCCACGGGCGCGCCGCTGGAACGGGTGCTGGAAAGCGTGGTGCTGAGCGTGCAAGCCGACCATCCCGCCATGCTGTGCAGCATCTTGTTGCTCGATGAAAATCGCCACCGCCTGGTGCTGGGCGCGGCGCCCAGCTTGCCCGCGTTTTTCAACGTGTCCAGCCATGGCCATGACCTCGACACCCTGCAGGGCGTGCATGGCATCGCCGCGCAAGCACTGCGCGACGGCCAGCGCGTGATCGTGGGCGACTTGCATGCCGCTGCCAATGTGCAAGAGACGATGGAACTGGCGTGGCGGGCCCAGCTGCAATCGTGCTGGGCCGAGCCCGTGCGTGGCGGCTCGGGCAAGTTGCTGGGCGTGCTGATGGCGTATCACCGCCAGCCCACCTTGCCGGGCGCGGCACATTTGGCGCGGCTGAGCGAGGCGGCGCACCTGGCCGGCATGGCCATCGAACAAGCGCAGGTGGCGCTGGCCCTGCGTGCCGGCGAAGCGCGTTTCCGCAGCCTGTACGACCATGCGCCCGTGGCCCTGTGGGAACAGGACTGGTCAGCCGTGCGCTCCGCGCTCGATGCGCTCGAACAAGCGGGCGTGCGCGACCTGGGCGCCCACTTCCAGGCCAATCCGGACGCGCTGCAGCGGCTGGCGGGGCTGGTGCGCATCATCGATGCGAACGGCGCCGCGCTGGCGCAGGTGCGCGCCAACGAGAGCGACCAGCGCCGCGGCGCACTGGGCCTGGCGCAGAATTTCGATGCCAGCGCCTTGCCCCGTTTCGGCGATGCGTTGCTGGCGCTGGCTGGCGGCGCCCACCTGTACGAGTGCGAGAGCAGCTTCCTGCGTCTCGATGGCGCGGCGCGGCAAAATGAGCTGAGCTTGCTGGTGATGCCCGGCCATGCCGACAGCCTGGACTTCGTCATGGTGTCCTCGCTCGATATCACCGAGCGCAAGCGCATGAACGCGGAATTGCTGCAACTGGCCACCACCGATTTTTTGACGGGCTTGCCGAACCGGCGCCACTTCATGGCGGCACTGGAAAACGAGCATGCACGGCTGCAGCGTGAACTGGCCAGCTGCGCCAGCGTGTTGATGCTCGATATCGATCACTTCAAGCGCGTCAACGACGAGTATGGCCACGCCGTGGGCGATACCGTGCTGCGCCACCTGGGCGCGCTGATGTGCCAGGCGCTGCGCAAGGTCGATGTGCCGGGTCGCGTGGGCGGCGAAGAATTCGCCATCTTGCTACCGGGCACCGACCTGGCGGCGGCGGCCGTGTTTGCGGAGCGGTTGCGCCGGCGCGTGGCGGAAAGTTCGCTGACCACCGATGGCGGCATCCTGATCACCATCACGGTGAGTATCGGCATGGCCGCCATGGCCGGCACGGATGCCGATTGCGACGCCGTGCTGGCGCGCGCCGACGAGGCGCTGTACCGGGCCAAGCGGGGCGGGCGCAACCGCATCGAACAGAATGATGGCGGCAGCGACGGCGTGCTCAGCAAGTTCATGGCGCAGTGATTACAGGCTGTGCTGATGCGCTTGTGTCTGCTTGTGCTTGCGGCTGACGATCAGCCAGACGATGGCGACGGGAATCAGCAGCGGCAGCAGCACGGGCGTGCTCAGCGCCAGCACCAGCACCACGCAGAGTGCCAGCACGGCGATCAGCACCACGCCCACTCCCGCCAGCACCACGCCCGTGACGACGGCGGCGCACACCAGCGCCATGGCGGCGACGAGCAAGCCGCCGCCGGCAAACACCAGGCCGAACAGCCATTCCAGCGGACCGTCGACATCGTCGCCGTTGAACTGCATGTGCATGTCGCTGCCACCGACCTTGTCGAGGAACAGGCAGGCCAGCATGACGATGAGGACGAAGGTGAGCAGTTTTTTCATGGTAAGCCTCGATGTGTGGGTGATGGGGTGTTGCATGATCACACTGTAGGGGCACGCCGGGCTGGCCGCCAGCGGCGTGCGACAGGCCGTCATTTTCACGGTATGGGAGGTCTGTACGGGCAGAAAATGCTGAATCTGGAACAAGATTTCTTTTCTTGTAATACGCGCAAGCCGTCCTATACTGAATACCTCAGTCTCGCAAGGAGGGCAACATGCTTTTGTTTGCAGATACCGGGGATCAATCGCTATCCCTTTCCCACCATCGAACCACGCGCCAGCGTAGCGCCCCGCAGTCCTGCGCCGAGCCCGTCGGCGCGCCATCGGCGATACCGCCGATCATCATCAATCCCTTTAATTACCATGCGCCACTGCCAGCCATCGACCCGCGCTGGGTGCCGCCCGGTCCGCCGCTGACCTGGCCCAACCGGCCTGCCATGTCCATGTGCTGATGGCTGGCCATTGAAAGAAATGACTAGCCTGGTAGTGAAAAAAGCCCGCAAGCGCGGGCTTTTGCCAGTACCTGCCCGCGTCAGGAAGATTTGCGGCGCAGCATGAAACCCAGCAGGCCCAGGCCGGCCAGCAGCATGGCATAGGTTTCCGGCTCCGGCACGGCGGTGATGAAGGCGTGGTTATCCGTCTCGAAGGCATTCTGCGTGGAGTTGAAAGCAACCGAGGTGATCTTGCTGCCAACGCCGGCGAAGGCATTCACATACAGGCCCAGGGACTGATTGCCGTTGGCGGGATCGCCGGCCAGCGCTGCCAGTTGCGTGCCCGTCAGCGTGGTCGAACTGTGGTCGGCAAAGGTGTAGGTTACGCTGTTGTACGTATCCGGCGAACCCATGTAGAAGCCGAAATAGCTCAAGCCGCTACTGAAGTTGGCGATCACGGGCGAATGCTGGTCGGAAGAAGTGCCTGCCGACAAATACTTGCTCATATCGCCAGGAGGCGCGGCATGGTTGCTGTTCGTGCCGGTGAACAGTGCGCCGTCGATGTAGTTGGCGGGCAGGATGCCGCTGTTGAAATCGATCGTGGTGGCGCCTGCAACGGATGTCACCAGCCCTTGGCCGGCCAGGGTTGTGCCGCCGGCCGTAAATGTGGGGACGGCGCTGGCGCTGCCGGCGGCGGCAGCAAGCGTCGCGCATGCCAGTGTGGACAAGATTTTCATGTTTATTCCCTCAAAGTTTTATAGGTGTACGCAGCTGATTTGATCAGGACAGGCAGAAGTGCTTGGCGTGGCGAGGCACAGCGGCGTGCGGGGATGAGGGGCGCCGCAGGGGTAGAAATTTCTTGAGGCCAAGCATTACTAAATGCAATATTTGAAATATAAAAAACATAATTCAGATTGCAAAATCATAATAGTCTTAGTTGAGCAATATCAAAGCTCGATTACTAGAATAAAGCTACTACATTGATAGCTTGTCTTATTGCCGAGATCGACTATGGCGGGCCGCGCCTTACCTTGCGGCAAGGCGGCACGGGAGGGCATTTTCGACTATCATGCTAGCCCCGACCTTCCATCACGAGCACCGCCATGAGTACCGATTTCCCCGACTTTTCCGACGAAGCAGCCGAGCAAGACAATGACGCCCCGATCCAGGAGCCGCGCCTGTGGGTAGGCAATGGCTGGACGGCGAGGGTGATCAAGAACGAGGAAGATGAAGGCTGGGCCGTGGCCATGATCAAGGATGGCGAACCGGAGCCGGCGCTGGTGGGCCCTTGGACCATGGGCCGCGACAAGAAAAACCCGAAACCGCTCGACGTCAACGCGTTTAACACGCTGGTCAAGACGGCGTCGGAAGTGCTGCGCCGCCACGAGCAGCAGTTGCATGCGCAATTGCACAAGAACCTGTTTGTCGCCACAGACGAGGGACAAATCAAGGTGATGTTCGACATCGTGCCCGACGAAGAGCACCCATACGCGGAACTGAGCGCCTACGACGCGGACGGCGAACAGATCGCCAAGGTGCGCACTTCGGCCGCCTTCAAGTTCAATGCTACCGCAGCGGCGAACTGGATCGAAGGCGGCTACCGCCGGCCATGACAGGCGTAGGTCGGATTAGCGGGGCAAGGCCCCGCGTAATCCGACCTATTGTTGGCGCCAGTGGTGGTGTCGGATTACGCTCCTTCGGACCTAATCCGACCTGCCTCCTCTTCCTTCTCCACCTCCTCTTGCCGGCGGTACGCCAGCCGGTACAGCAGCGGCAGCACCAGCAGGGTCAGGGCCGTCGACGATAAAATGCCGCCGATCACCACGGTGGCCAGCGGACGCTGCACTTCGGCGCCCGTGCCCGTGGCAATCGCCATCGGCACGAAGCCCAGCGACGCCACCAGCGCCGTCATCAGCACGGGCCGCAGGCGCGTGATGGCCCCTACACGTATCGCCTCCTGCAAAGGCATGCCCTGTTCGCGCAGCTGGCGGATGTAGGCGATCATCACCAGACCGTTCAGTACCGCCACGCCGGACAGGGCGATGAAGCCCACCGCTGCCGAGATCGACATGGGAATGTCGCGCAGCCACAGGGCGACGATGCCGCCCGTCAAGGCGAACGGGATGCCGCTGAACACCAATAAGCCATCTTTCACGTTGCCGAACATGGCGAACAGCAACACAAACACGAGGGCCAAGGCCACGGGCACCACCAGTTCCAGGCGTTTCGTGGCCGACTGCAGCTGCTCGAACTGGCCGCCCCAGCTGGTCCAGTAGCCGGCAGGAATGGCCACTTGCGCCTGCAACTGCTGCGTTGCTTCCGCAACAAACGAGCCGATATCGCGTCCGCGCACGTTGGCGCTGACGACGATGCGGCGCTTGCCGTCTTCGCGACTGATCTGGTTCGGCCCCGGCGCCACTTGCAGGCTGGCCACTTCACCGAGCGGGATGAAGCGCGCGCGGCCTTCCGCTGCCGCGCCCAGGGGCAGGGCGATGGGCAGGCGTTTCAACTGCTCCAGGTCGCTGCGCAGGCTGTCGGGCAGGCGCACGACGATGTCGAAGCGGCGGTCGCCCTGGAACAGGGTGCCCGCCTCTTGCCCGCCGATGGCCGTGGCAATCGCCGCTTGCACGTCGGCAATATTGAGGCCGTAGCGTGCCGTCTGCTCGCGGTCGATCTGCACCGTCAGCATCGGCAGCCCCGTCGTCTGCTCGACTTTCACCTCTGTTGCGCCCGGGATCTTGCCCAGCACACCCGCGATCTTCGCCGCCGTGCTGTCAAGCACGGCCATGTCGTCGCCGAACAGTTTCACGGCCACGTCGCTGCGCACGCCGGAAATCAGTTCATTGAAGCGCAGCTGGATCGGTTGCGAAAACTCGTAGTTGTTGCCCGGCAAGCTGGTGGCCGTCGCTTCGATTTCCGCCAGCAATTGCTCGCGCGATTTCTTCGGCTCCGGCCATTCGTCGCGGGGCTTGAGCATGATGTAGCCATCGGAAATATTCGGCGGCATGGGGTCGGAGGCGATCTCGGCCGTTCCCGTGCGGGCGAACACGCGCGCGATTTCCTTGTGGTTACTCATCAGCTTGCTTTCCAGCTGCTGCTGCATGGCCAGCGATTGGCTCAAGCTGGTGCCGGGGATGCGCAGGGCCTGGATGGCGATGTCGCCCTCGTTCAGGCTGGGCACGAATTCGCTGCCCATGCGCGTGGCCAGCAAGCCCGACAGCAAGACGGCCACTGCCGCGCCCGTCAGCACGACGGGCGTGTTGCGCATTACCTTGCCCAGCAGCGGTGCATACCAGCGCTTGGCGGCGCGCATGATGGCGTTTTCCTTCTCCGCTACCTTGTCGCCGATAAACAGCGCCACGGCGGCCGGAATGAAAGTAATCGACAGCAGCATGGCGCCCAGCAGGGCGATTACCACCGTCAGGGCCATCGGCGTAAACATGCGCCCTTCCACGCCCGTCAGTGCGAAGATGGGCAGGTACACGACCATGATGATCAGCTGGCCATACAGCAGGGGCCGGCGCGCTTCTTGCGATGCCGCAAACACTTCGTGAAAACGTTCCTGCAAGGTCAACGGCCGTCCCAGTTTTTGCTGCGCATGGGCCAGGCGGCGTACGCAGTTTTCCACGATCACCACGGCGCCATCGATGATGATGCCGAAGTCGAGCGCGCCCAAACTCATCAGGTTGGCGCTCACATGGTATTGCACCATGCCCGTAAACGTGAACAGCATGGCCAGCGGAATCACCATGGCCGTGATGATTGCCGCGCGGATATTGCCAAGGAAGAGGAACAGGATGGCGATCACCAGCACGGCGCCTTCCAGCAGGTTTTTCTTCACCGTATTGATGGCCTTGTCGACCAGCACCGTGCGGTCATACACGGTGACGGCGTGCACGCCTTTCGGCAGGCTGCGGTTGATCTCCACCATTTTCTTGTCGACGGCTTGCGACACGGCGCGGCTGTTCTGCCCGATCAGCATGAAGACCGTGCCGAGCACCACTTCGCGGCCGTTTTCCGTGGCCGCGCCCGTGCGCAGCTCGCGCCCCAGCACCACGTCGGCCACGTCGCGGATGCGGATCGCCACGCCCTGCACATTGGCGACGACGATGTTGGCGATGTCGTTTTTCGATGCCACCTGGCCCGGCGCGCGGATCAGCAGTTGCTCGCCCTGCCTTTCGATATAGCCGGCGCCCACGTTGCTGTTGTTGCGTTCCAGCGCCGTCACCACGTCTTGCAGGCTGATGCCGTAGGCGGCCAGTTTTTCCGGGTAGGGTGCCACCTGATATTGCTTGGCGTAGCCGCCGATGGCATTGATTTCCGTGACGCCCGTGACATTGCGCAACTGCGGCTTGATGATCCAGTCCTGGATTTCGCGCAAGTCCGTCGGTGTATACGGCGTGCCATCGGGCTTTTTCGCGCCGTCCTGCGTTTCCACCGTCCACAGGTAGATTTCGCCGAGGCCCGTGGAGACGGGCCCCATCTTTGGCGTGATGCCTGCCGGCAAGCTTTCCTTGGCTTCCTGCAAGCGCTCGTTGATCATCTGGCGCGCAAAATAGATGTCCGTGCCATCCTTGAAGATCACGGTCACCTGCGACAGGCCATAGCGTGACAGCGAGCGCGTCTGCTCGAGGTTCGGCAAGCCGGCCATGGCCGTCTCGATGGGGAAGGTGACGCGCTGCTCGGTTTCCAGCGGCGAATAGCCGGCGGACTGGGTATTGATTTGCACCTGTACATTGGTGATGTCGGGCACGGCGTCGATGGGCAGCTTCTGGTAGCTGTAGATGCCCAGGCCAGCCATGGCGGCGACGGCCAGCATCACCAGCCAGCGCTGCTCGATGGCGAAGCGGATCAAGCGTTCAAACATGATGGTTTCCTTAGCTTTGACGTGATCAATGTTCGTGGCCGGCGGAATCTTTGCCCAGCTCGGATTTCAGGACAAAACTGCCTTGCGCCGCGTACGGCGTGCCGGCGGCCAGGCCTTGTTTGATGTGCGTCAAGGTGCCATCGCTGCGGCCCAGCACCACGGGCGTGGCCTGGTAGCCATCCTTGACTTGCACGAAGACGACGGGCTTGTCTTCCACCGTCTGGATGGCCGTGCTGTGCACGGTGACGGGTGCGTCCGCTTCGCCGGACACCACTTCCACCGTGACGAACAGGCCCGGACGCCAGGCCATGTCGGGATTCTGCAAGCTGATGCGTGCCTTCGCCGTGCGTGTCTGCTCGCCCAGCAGCGCGCCTACATAGGTGATCGTGCCTTGCGCGCTGGCGTCAAAAGCGCTGGCTTTGACTTCCGCCTTGCCTCCCATGCGCACGGTGGCCAGGTCTTTCGCCGGCACGGCGATTTCCGCCCACACGGTCGACAGGTCGGAAATGACGAAGATGTTCGCGTCTTCCTTGACGGCTTCGCCCAGGGTGATGTGTTTTTCCAGCACCATGCCGTCGAACGGCGCGCGGATCTCGTAGCGGTTCAGCGGACCCTTGGCAGCGCCACTGGCGCCCAGCGCGCTGAGCTTTTGCTGCGCATTCTGCACGGCAATTTCCGCTTCGCGCCACGCCTGCTGCGCCTGCAGATAATCCTGCTCGGCAGAAATTTTTTCGCGCCACAGTTTTTCTTCGCGCTCGTATGTGGAGCGGGCCAGCGACAAACGCCGCTGCGCCGACAGCAATTCGCTGCGCTGTTCCGACAGTTCCGTGCTGGCGATGACGGCCAGCACTTGTCCCTTTTTGACCAGCTGGCCCAGGTCCGCCTGCACGGCTTCCACCACGCCGGCCAGACGCGGCACGACGTGCGCCGTGCGGTCTTCATTGAAACGGATTTCGCCGGGCAGGGCGACGGTGGTCTTGATGCGGCCGGGCGCGGCCGTGGCGATGACGACGCCGGCCGCGCGGCTTTGCGCAGCCGTCAGTTCCAGCCGGCCTTCCACTTCTTCGTGGCCGTGTTCGTCTTTCTTTTCAGCATGGGCTTCCGCCTTGACGGCAGGGACCAAAGGGGCGCCGGACTTGCCCGTGCCAAGGATGAGGATGGACAGCACGATGCCGGCGGCCGCGATGGCGCCGATGGCGATTGCCTGTTTTTTGTTGAGTGTGATGTTCATTGTCGGGTCTTCCTTACAGGGGAGCGGGGGCGCCAAGCAGGCGCTCGATCTCGGCGGCGGCGTGCTGCGCTTCGGTCAGCGCGCGCAGGTATTGGTTTTTGGCTTGCAGCAAGGTGCGCTGGGCATCGAGCACGTCGAGGAAGGCGAACTTGCCGAACTCAAAACCCTTGCTGGCCGCGTCGTAGGCGCTTTGCGCGCCAGGCAAGATGTCCTGGCGCAAGCTTTCCACGTCGAGCCGGGCCGTGGCCAGGCGTTCGGTGGCGGCGGCGACCTTCGTCTGTACGTCGATGCGGGCGGCGGCCAACTCGTCGCTGGCTTTGTCGCTGCGGCGCAAGGCGTCGAGTTTGTTGCCCGCGTTGCGGTCGAACAAAGGCAGCGGCAAGGCCAGGCCGATGATGGCCTGGTTGCGGCCCAGCTCTTCCGAGCGCTTCATGCCGATGCTCACGGTGACGTCGGGCGTGGCGCGCCGCTGTTCCACGTCCAGCATGGCTTGCCGCTGGGCCAGCGCGCTTTGCGCCTGGCGCACGGTGGGTGCCTGGGCCAGGCGCGCCGCCAGTGCGCTGGCGGGTGGCAGCTCCGGCAAGGTTTCCAGGCGACCTTCCGCCAGGCTGAAGCGTGGCGTGGCGTTGCCCCACAGGGCGGTCAGGCGCTTGCGGGCGCTGGCCAGGGTGCTGCGGGCCAGGTTCAGCTCCAGCCGCACGCTCGCTTCGGCGACCCTGGCGCGGGTTTCCTCAACGGGGGAAGCCTTGCCGGCCGTCACCCGGCGCGCAGTGATGTCGCTGGCGCGCGCGGCCAAGGCTTGTGCGCTGTCGGCCAGGCGCAAGCCTTCCTGCGCCGCCAGCACGTCGACAAAGGCGGTGGTCACTAGCGCGCGCGTGTCGGCTTGCTGCAGCGACAGGCCCGCCTGCGCCAGGTCTGCGCCGCGCTGGGCGACGGCCGTGCGCGCCCCCCGCTTGCCGCCCAGTTCTATCAGCTGGTTGAGCTGCACGGTGGTGCTGCGCGTGGCGCGCCGCGTGTCTTCCAGCACGGTTTGCAGTTCCGGGTTGGGCAGGGTGCGCGCCTGCTGAAGGGCGCCCCCTTGCGCCGCCAGTTCATGGCGGGCGGCTGACAGGGTGGCGTTGCCGCCTTCGGCCAACAGCAGCGCGGCGGGCAAGGTCAGGGAGCCGGCAGGCTCCTCAGGTGCTTGCGCATGGGCAAGATTGCCAGCCAACAGGCCGGCGGAGAGACATAACAGATAGATGGAACGGTGCATCGAATTCTCCAAGGTGCGGAAAAAGAATTCGACGGGACGCACAGGCCTGCGCCTGACTTATTGCGCCTGACTTAATCAGGCGCGCGTATTGCGATAAGTGGAATGAAACGTCCCGTCGGCCTAGGTGGCCGACGACCAGTCAGGGCGCTTGGGAGCGTCCGGGATGTGGGACGCGTAAAAGAAGGGGGAGGTGTCCGCGTTGACGGACGCCATGTCGCCGATAGGCAGGCTGGAGCCGGCCGGCAGCCACGCATGGCCTATGCCGTGGCAGACGTTGCAGTCGCTGTGCGGCTGGCCTTTGGATTGCTTGTCAGCTACTTTTTTATCTGTGGCAGGCTTTTTGTCCGTATCGGCCTTGTGCTGGTGGCTGTGGTGGCCCAGGTGCTGCGCCGCCTTGCCTTCCTCGTGCAGACAATACGCGCTCGCCGCGGCCCAGGACATCTGGAGCGGAAGCACGAACAGCAGCAAAATGAGGAAGAATTTACGCATGGTGACGGCTATTGTACAGAAAGGCGGGCGGCCGTGCCGTGCTTAGCGCGGCTGGGCGCGCCACGCCTTCAACTGCGCGGCGATGGCCTTGCCCTGGAATAGCTGTGGCTCGGAATGCTCTTCCGCTTCCATGCCGCCCTCGCGGAAGTCGGCCGCCTCGCGGGCCTGCACCAGCACCCTGGCCTTGTCAAAGGCTTCGGCAAAGCCGGCGCTCCTGGGTAGCGCTTCCTTGAAATACGCTTCGCTGAAATACGTAAAATCGTTCTGGTCGTCGCAGCCGAACGAGGTACGGTCGCTGCGTGCGGCCGTGATGATGAGGGTGTTGTCATCTTTTAATGGCGCAATGAAGCCGCCCGCATAGCAGGCCGAGATCACGATGACTTTCCAGCGGATGCCGCTGTGCTTGAGCATGGACGCCAGCTCCTGCGCGGGCAGGCTGTGCAAATCCATGCCATTTTGCGCCAGCGCCAGTTCGTGCTCGGCCGAACCGTGGCTGGTGAGGAACAGGAACAGGATGTCGTTGGCCTTGTCCATCTTCGCGCCCAGGGCGTCGAGGCTGGCGGCTATGCTGGTGCGCGTGGCCATCGGCTGCTGCGCCACCGTGTTGCGGCTATTGACCAGCATCAGGGAACGCCCCACAGTGCCGTAATCGCGGTCGAACTGGCGCTGCACGAAGGCCGTTTCGCGGTGAAATACTTCCTGCGCGCCATCGCCCGCCACGCCCAGCAGGTACAGATTGATCTTTTTTGCCGCATCGCGCGGCGCGATGCGGGCCAGGGCGCCGTCGAGCAGGGTGCGCTGGTTATACAGGGCCAGCTCGATATTGTCGCGCGTGAGCTTGTCGGCCGCCGGGTCGTCCAGCTGGCCTTCCGTCCAGTTGCCGCTGTCTTCGCGCCGGCCATCCGCCTGCGCCACTGCATAGCGCAGCACGCCCTTGCCGTCGAACTGGCCATTCTTGAAGCCGCCCCGGTATTCGTCGCCGTCGGCCGTGCGCAGCACGCCTTCGCCTTCGAATTTCCAGTCTTTCAGCTCGCCTTCGTAGTGGATGCCGTCGCTGGTGCTGACTTTCGCCTTGCCCTGCAGCTGGCCCTGGACGAAGTCGCCTTCGAAGACGGTACCGTCCGTGTCGGTCAGCTTGCCGGCGCCGTGCGGGCGCCAGTGCTTGAAATGACCTTCGAAGGTGGCGCCGTCGGCGCCCTGGAAGCGGCCTTGCCCCTCGAAGCTGCCCTTGACGAAGCTGCCCGCATAGATCTCGCCCTTGGGCGAGGTGTAGCGGCCGATGCCGTCGAAGGCGCCCTGGCGGAAGGCGCCCGTGTACTCGACGCCGGACGCCTGGCGCAGCGTGCCCTGGCCGGAAAACACGCCGCGCGCGAAGCCCCCTTCGTAAAACGCGCCGCTTGCATACTCGAGCCGGCCCTGGCCATGCATCTTGCCCGCGACGAGGGGACCGAAATAGCGTCCGCCATCGGCCGTCTCCGCCGCCGGTGCCTTGGCGGGCGCGGCGCACAGCGGCGGCATGCCCAGCGCGGCAAAGACCAGCAGGCCGGCGAGGGTATAGGGGCGAAGCGAGGCGCGTAGCGTGGCGGTCATGAGGACGGTCTGGTCTGTAGGAAGGGGCCTAGTCTGCCACTGTATCGCCAAGGTGGCAAATGCCGGCGTGGCATGTGTTGCGCTGCCTCAAGGCAAGATTGTGCGTTTTATGCCGTGCCAAGGCTGGGCTGAACTGATAATATTGATTTTCAGAACATATCGACACAAGGCACACAGTTACCCATGGAAAGCCGTCTCAGCCGTCTGGAAGCCGTTCAAACCGTGTTGCTGGAAATCGGGCAGCGTTCGAGCACCTGCAGCGATATCAGCGAATTCCTGCAGGCGGTGCATGCGGCGCTGGGCCGCATCATGTATGCGGCGAACTTTTATGTGGCGCTCAGCGACCACGATGACGGCCTGGTGCGCTTTCCCTACTTTGTCGATGAATTCGACGCCGCGCCCGACCCGGACGAGGGCGTGCGCCTGGCCAGCGCCGCGCAGTCGCCCACGGCGTGGGTCATCGTCAATCGCAAGCAACTGGTGATGACGGCCGACGACGACGCCATGCGCGCCATCGGCGGCGGCGCCTGGGGCGGCGGCACGGCGGCCGAGCACTGGATCGGCTGCCCGCTGCTGGACCAGCAGCACCAGGTGCTGGGCGCCATCGTCATCCAGAGCTATGATGCCCAGCACCGCTTCAGCCTGGAAGACCAGGCCCTGTTCGCGCTGATCGCCACGCACGTGTCGAGCGCCCTGCAAGGCATGCAAAGCATGGACCGGCTGGAAAAGGCGGTGCAGGAGCGCACGGCCCTGCTGGCGCACGAGGTGGCCGAGCGCCGGCGCGCGGAAAACCTGCAGCATGCGCTGTATGAAATCGCCAACCTGTCGGCGCAGGCGGCCGACGCGACCACCCTGTATGCGCGCCTGCACGCCATCATCAGCGAGCTGGTGACGGCGAAGAATTTCCTCATCGCCCTGTACCATCCCGACAACAAGGACATCACGATCCCGTATTTCGTCGATGAAAAGGATGCGCAGGCGCCCGTGAAACGCTTCCATTACGGCATCGGCATGAGTTCGTACGTGCTGGCGCGCCGGCAAGCGTGTTTGCTCGATGCCAGCAGCTATGCGGCGCTGGTGGCCAGCGGCGAGATGGACGAGCCGCTGGGCAATGTGGGTATCGCCAGCTGGATGGGCGCGCCCATGCTGCTGGGCGAGCGCAAATATGGCGTGATCATCGTGCAAAGCTACGACGAATCCGTCGTGTATGGCCAGGCGGAACTGGACGTGCTGGCCTTCATGGCCAGCCACGTGGCCGTGGCGATGGCCCGCATCCAGGCCGACAGCGCCATGCGCCAGGCCAAGGAAGCGCTGGAAGAGCAGAACGCGGCCCTGAACAGCGCCCTGAGCGCCTTGCAGGAAGCGCAGTCGGAACTGGTGCGCCAGGAAAAACTGGCTTCCCTGGGTCGCCTGGTCGCTGGCGTGGCGCATGAAATCAATACGCCGTTGGGCATATGCGTGACGGCCACCAGCCACCTGGTGCAGGAATTGAAACTCACGCGCGAAGACCTGGACGGCGGCCAGCTCGATGAAGACGGCTTGCGGCAATTCTTCGACATCATCGACCAGACCCTGCGCATCATGACGACGAATACGCAGCGCGCCGCGGCGCTGGTGCGCAGCTTCAAGCAGGTGGCCGTGGACCAGTCCTCGGACGAATTGCGCAGCTTTAATTTGCGCAAATACCTCGATGAAATATTGCTTTCCTTGCAGCCGAAGCTCAAGGGCAAACCGATCAAGGTGGAGATCGACTGCGCGCCCGAAGTGCAACTGCGCAGCTATCCGGGCGCCGTCTCGCAGATCGTCACGAACATGGTGGTCAATTCACTGGTGCACGGCTTTGTCGAAGGCGAACCGGGCAAGATCAAAATCAGCGTGCGGACGGCCGGCGAGATGCTGGAACTCGACTACAGCGACGATGGCATGGGCATGGACAGCGCCACCCTGGGCCAGCTGTTCGACCCCTTCTTCACGACCAAGCGGGGTTCCGGCGGCAGCGGTCTGGGGGCGCATATCCTGTACAACCTGGTGACGGGGCCGCTGGGAGGCACAGTGAAGGTGGTCAGCGCGCCGGGGATGGGGTTGCACTACAAGATACGCTTCCCATTGGAGCCGAAGAGCGCTTGAAAACCTGAAAACGGCGGGCCGGAGACGCGGGCCTGAGAAAATGCCGATGGCGGCGTTGCAGCTCCTTGCCGTACCCTCGACATTTTTCAGGTCCGCTTGGCCCGGAATGCCCGTATTGGGGGCTTGGGCCGAAGCGTGTTTTGCCGGCGTGCGGGGGTCAGACCCTTAGGGTCTGACCCCGGTATTTGTACTTGGGTTAAATGTGGCCCCTAATCAGGAAAACGTTGATTCAGCGCAAGCGCTGCATCGAGATTCTCAATCAACAACTCGACATACTGCGGATCGAGGTGGCTGCCGCTCACTTCGCGCAGGTAGCTCACTACACGTTCCAACGGCCAGGCGTCCTTGTAGCAGCGCTTGTGCATGAGGGCGTCGAAGACGTCGGCGACGGCGGCGATGCGTGCGTATTTGTGGATGTTTTCACCCACCAGCCCTTGCGGGTAGCCGCTGCCGTCGTATTTTTCATGGTGCTGGTGGGCGATCACGGCGGCTGCTTTGAGCAGCGGACGCTGCGAGCCGTCGAGGATGGACATGCCCACCGTCGGATGCTGCTTCATGATTTCCCACTCGGCCGCGTCGAGCTTGCCCGGTTTCAGCAGCACCGCGTCGGGTGTGGAAATCTTGCCGATGTCATGCATGGGCGCCGCGTGGCGCAGCACCATGGTTTCTTCTTCCGACATGCCGGAGGCCTGCGCCAGCAGCTGGCACACTTCGGCCATGCGGCGCACGTGGTTGCCGCCTTCGTGCGAGCGCGATTCGACCACGTCGCCCAGGCGCAGGATCAGTTCGGCCTGGGTATCGGTGATTTCCTGCGTCAGCAGGATGTTGTCGAAGGCGATCGCCACGCCCGAGCAGAACACTTCCAGCAATTGCGCGTCGAGGTCGGAAATTTCTTCCACGCCCTTCAAGACCAGCAGCGAAGCCTTGCCACTGCTATTCGGAAAATAGCCGACATAGGTGTCGCCGTGCAGGCGCGAGATTTTATTGCTCTTGGCATGGTCCAGTTGTGACAGCAGGGAAGGGCTGAGGATGCCGTCATCGGCTTCATGGTCGCCGATCTGCGCGAGGATTTCATAATCCTGCTCGCCCGAGATGGCGCTGGCGCCGCGCAGGCGCAGCAGCATGCTCGTTTCCAGACGCAGCAGGGCAACGACTTGCTGCAGCAGGCCGCTGGCGAAGTCGCGCAGGTTGCGCTGCTTGAAAATGTGCGCCGAGGCGGCGATGACTCTTTCCAGGCCTTCGCGGTAATGCAGCTGGCTCAGCCGTGCTTCCTCGACCTTCATGATGTCGCGGTAGGCGCGCAGGGCGGCAAAGGTGGTGGTGAACAGCTTGGTGCGGTCCAGTTCCGTCTTTTCCTTGTAGTCGTTGATGTCGTAGTTGACGATCACCCGTTCTTCCGGCGCCTGTCCCGGCTGCCCGGTGCGCAGCACGATGCGCGTAAACTGGTTGCCCAGGTCTTCGCGCATCCAGCGCGCCACTTCCAGGCCACTGTCTTCGCGTTCCATCACCACGTCCAGGAAGACCAGCGCGATGCCGTCTTCGCGCGCCAGCACCTGCTTGGCTTCGGCGCCGCTGTACGCGTGCACGAAGCTCAGGGCACGGCCCTCCAGGCGGAAACGGCTCAGCGTCAGTTTGGTGATGTCGTGGATGTCGGGTTCATCATCGACGAGCAGGACTTTCCAGGGAGGTAACTTGGGCGATGCTGAAGACAAAAATGACATGAGGACGAGTTCCGCTAAAAGGCATAACTGACGCAATGTTGAGACGCCTGCGCCAGGAATTCCTGTGCGCCATTACCGGCGTTGCGCGTTTTTTAGGCGCATTTTGTCGATTGTAGACTGACAGCTAAATATTAACAATATGCAAGAAAAATTGACTAACAACATGCAACACACGTGCCAAAAAAACACTTTAAATCCAGGTTGCTGACACTATCTATGCTTTATCGCTTAGGCAACTATATTTTCAAGACAATACTTTGTTTTAATTAATATTGCCAATGAATCTGCAAAAAAAACGGCGTCTTGCCTTTCTGGCGCAAAATCAAAAAAGTAACAAGGTATGAATTGCGCGTCAGGATGGGGTGCGGCGCGCTATATTGAATAGGTATAAGAAGTGGCACCATGCCACGCACATCTCCTGAAAGGGTACATCATGCAAAAGCAAACGACGCGCGCCCTGGTCGCCGGCCTGGCCTTGCTGGCCAGCAGCGCGGCCTGGGCAGGAACGGAAGTGCAGTTCAGCAAACCGGATCAATACACGGATGTCCCGTTCAACCCGCAGGAACGCGATGACGTGTTGAAGGAACTGAGCCGGCATTTCGAGAAACTGGGCGCATCGCTGCCGCCCGGGCAGACCTTGAAAATCGACGTCACGGATGTGGACCTGGCGGGACGTGAAAATCCGTCCCTGCGTGCCGGGCAGGATATTCGCGTCATGAATGGCAGGGTCGACTGGCCGCGCATGCGCCTGCACTATGTGCTGGAGCAGGATGGCAAGGTGATTCGCAGTGGCGATGCCGCCCTGTCCGACATGTCGTACCTGAGCCGCATCAATCACTACTTCAACAATGAGAAGTTGCGCTATGAAAAGTTGATGATCGATGACTGGTATGCCGATACTTTCGGCATCAAGGTGAAGCGCCAGGCGCGCAAGTAAGGGGCGCAGCCCGTCAGGCGGCTTGCCGCTGCGCGTGCCGCCGCGCGAAACGTATTGCGCTACGGAAATTTGCACTTCAGGCTATAGTCAAACGGGGCAGGCAGATGCGGCATGGCGGCATCTGCCTGCCCGTGACTTTTCTGAAAGGAATGCACATGCGTATTTCCACGATGGCGAAAACATGGCTGGCCGCATTGGCGCTGGCCGCCGGCAGCAGCGCCTGGGCGGGCGTGCAGGTGACGTTCGACAAACCCGATGACTATTCCGATGTTCCGTTCAGCTCGCGCGACCGGGAACAGGTGCTGGCGGGCCTGGGGAATCACTTCACCTGGCTGGGCAAGAGCTTGCCCCCCGGCCAGGACCTCAGGATCGAGATCACCGATGTCGACCTGGCCGGACGCGAAGACCCGGCACGGCGCGGTGCCTTCGATGTGCGCGTGATGACGGGCCGTGCTGACTGGCCCCGCCTGCGCCTGCGCTATACGCTCGAGCAGCATGGCAAAGTCATTGCCAGCGGCAACGCTTATCTGTCGGACATGTCCTATTTGCAGCATATCAATCGTTATTCCAGCAACGATGCCTTGCGCTATGAAAAGCGCATGATCGACGACTGGTTCAAGAATACCTTCGGCGTCAAGCCCCAGGGCCGCAGCAGTCCCGTCATGAGCTTGCAGCCGCGCGAAGTGCGGCGCTGGTAATTCAGCGCAGGTAAGCCTCTTCGATGCGTGCCAGCTGGCCGTTCTGCCGCATGGCAAGCAAGGCCGCATTCATTTTCTCGATGAAATCGGCCTTGTAGGCGGGCGTATTGCGCGCGCTGTAGGCGATATACGTGGCTTCGGACGACAGTTCGAGCACTTCGTGCAATTGAAAGCCGTAACTGCTTAGTTCTCCTTGCAGCTGGCGTGCCGTGTGGCGGGCCGCACCGCGGTCGCTGGCGTAGCAATCGATGCGCCGCAGGGCCAGTTTCTTCAGATTGGCATCGTTGCCCTTGGCCGCTTCCAGATGCAGCAATCCCTGGCGGGCCGGCACCATCAATTTTTCCGACAGCAAAAAACCCGTGTTGACGCCGATCGTCAGGCCGGCGAAGTCCGTCGGGAAGTGCGTGCGCGGCTTGCGCATGACGGCGTCATGGCAAAACAGCACCACCGATTCGCGGTACAGCATGGCCGAATATGGTTGCACGTACGGCCGCTCCGTCTTGCGCCCGGGCGGGAACAGACCGAACACCTGGCCTTTTTCCAGTGCGTCGAGTCCCCGTTTCCAGGGGCGCGGCTGCAGGTCCAGCCGATACTCCGGCATGCTTGTGGCGGCTGCGCGCAGCATATCGACGTACATGCCCTTGAAGATGCCCTTTTCCACATAGCTGTACGGCGCATAGTCGTCGTCGCCATACAGGATGACGGTTTGCGGCGCGGCCAGGGCGGTCTGCCACACGCCCCACAACGCCAGGGCCAGGCATAGTCTTGCCGTTATCGCTGCTTGCATGCCGCTCCAGTTTCAATGTCTTCCTGGCAAGCATACAGCATGGCGGCAAGCTGACCCGCTTAATCTGTCCTTTAATCGATCCAGTTCACCTGCGGGAACTTGCTGCCGAACTCTTCCGGCATGGGTACGACTTGGCTGCGCTTGTAGTTGAAAAACACAAAGCCGGACTTGGCCATCGCGATCAGGGTGCTGTCGCGGGGACGCGTGATGCGGAAGGTGATGTCGCCGCCATATTTATTGAAATCCATGACGCCCACTTCGAACAGCAACTGGTCGCGCGCATGGGCTTCGGCACGGTAGGTGGTGGCCAGGTCGGTGACGATGATGCCGGTGCCGTCCGCTTCAATGTCGCGCACGCCGAATTCAAACAGGAAGCGGGCGCGCGCCTCGGAAATCATGGAAATCATGGAATCGTTGCCGAGATGGTTGCCGGCATTGATGTCCGTGGTGCGTACCGTCAGTTGCGAGGAATAGCAGTACTGGTCTTCGGGAAATTCAAGTTTCAAACGGGCCATGGTGTTCTCTTGGGCTGGTGCGCGGGGCGCGTCGGGAAAAACCCATTCTAGCCGGTTCCCCGCGCCCCGTCGAAAAACGCCCTCTGCCGCGTGCGCCGCCATGACCGCCTGCGCACGCTTATTTGCGTACGCTTATTTATGTACACTTATTTATGTACACTTAATTACGTACAACCTTGTACACCTTGCCCGTGCCGCTCAGCATGTACAGCTCGTTTTGACCATCCTGGCCGAACGACAGGATATTGCCCACGTTGGTGATGCCCCAGTCCGTCACGGCGGAGGGCGTGCCATTGCTGTAGCTGAAGCTTTTCAGCCAGCCGCTGCAGTAGTCCGAATACAGGTACTGCCCCGCCAGTTCCGGCAGGGCCGTGCCCCGGTACACATAGCCGCCCGTGATCGAGCAGCCGCCGGCCGTATCGTGGCCGTATTCGATGGCGGGCAGGACCAGCCCCGCCTGGTTGCAACTGGCGCTGTTGTAGCAATGCAATCCTTCCATGATGTTCCAGCCATAGTTGTTGCCCGCCTGGCCCACGGGACGCACGTCGACCTCTTCCCAATTGGCCTGGCCCACGTCGGCGATATACAGCAGCTGGGCCGGCACGTCGAAGGCGTAGCGCCACGGGTTGCGCAAGCCATACGCCCAGATTTCCCCGCGTGCGCCCGGCGTGCCGGCAAATGGGTTGCCCGGTGGAATGACGTACGGCTGGGCTACCGTGCTGGCGTTGACGTCCAGGCGCAGCAGTTTTCCGAGTAGTACATTCGTGTTTTGCGCATTGCCGGACGGGTCACCCGCGCTGCCGCCGTCGCCCGTACCCGCGTACAGGTAGCCGTCCGGGCCAAAGCTGAGCAAGCCGCCATAGTGGTTGCTGAACGTGGGGTGGGGTAGCGTCAGGATGGTCAGCGCGGACAGGGGATCGGCCACGTTGGCGTTGCCCGCCGACACTTGCCGCCGCTCGATGACGATGTCGCCGGCCAGGTTGGTGTAATAAATAAAGAAATAGCCGTTGCTGGCGTATTGCGGATGGAAGGCCAGCGACAGCAAGCCCCGCTCGCCGCTGGTGGTGAGCGGGCTGATATCGAGGAAGGGCGTGGCCAGCAGGTTGCCGTTCTGCAGCACGCGGATGCGGCCGGGGCGTTCGAGAATGAAGAGGCGGCTGTCGCCGGGCGGGGCCGTGAGGAAGATGGGCGTGCTCAAGCCGCTGGCCACCTCTTGCAGGGCCAGGGCCAGCGGTGCCGTGACCGCATAGGTGATACTGGCGCTGGCCGTCGCCCCCGCATTGACTTGTACCTGCTGCGTGACGGGCGTGGGTGCCAGCGTTTGCGTGCCTTGCGCCACGCTGGCGGCGCTGAGCGTGTAGGCGCCGGGTGCCAGGCCAGTGAGCGTGGTGCTCGCCGTCAACGTCTTGCTGTACGACCCGGGGCCGCTGAGCGTGGCGGCGCCCGCCACGCCGGCCGGCAAGCCGACTATGCTGATTGTCAGGTCACCCGTGGTGGCGTCGGGCGGATGGTGCTCGTGGCCGCCGCCGCAGGCGGCCAGCAGGGCCAGGCAGCATGCCAGCAGCAGGGGCAACCAGGGGCGGGGAAAGCGGGAAAGCAGATGGCGCATGTCAGTCTCCTGCGGGAACGACGCAACGACTGCTCAATTAGGGGACTTGCACCAAGAATGCGCGTCCTTGTGTTGGAACGTTTGAGCTGGCGCAAACGTGCGGCGGCATCGGACAAATGCGCGGCGTTTTCAGACAAGCGCGGGGCCAGCTGCAGCCTCACGCCCTCCCGCGCCCGATAATGGCGCATCTGAAACCGAGCAGGAAGAATCCCCATGAAAACCAAAGCCGCGATTGCCTGGAAGGCGGGCGCCCCGTTGACCATCGAAGAAGTCGACCTGGCCGGCCCACGCGCCGGCGAAGTGCTGGTCGAGCTGAAAGCCACGGGCATTTGCCATACCGATTACTACACCCTGTCCGGCGCCGATCCGGAAGGCATCTTCCCCGCCATCCTCGGCCATGAAGGCGCCGGCGTCGTCGTCGACGTGGGTCCGGGCGTGACGACCCTGAAAAAGGATGACCACGTCATCCCCCTGTACACGCCGGAATGCCGCCAGTGCAAATTCTGCCTGTCGCAAAAGACGAACCTGTGCCAGGCCATCCGCTCCACTCAGGGCCGCGGCCTGATGCCGGACGCGACCAGCCGCTTTTCCCTGAATGGCCAGCCGCTGTTCCACTACATGGGCACGTCCACTTTCTCGAACTACATCGTCGTGCCGGAAATCGCCCTGGCCAAGATCCGCGAAGATGCGCCGTTCGACAAGGTTTGCTACATCGGTTGCGGCGTGACGACGGGCGTGGGTGCGGTCTTGTTCTCCGCCAAGGTCGAGGCGGGCGCCAACGTGGCCGTGTTCGGCCTGGGCGGCATCGGCCTGAACGTGATTCAGGCGGCGAAAATGGTTGGCGCCGACAAAATCATCGGCATCGACATCAATCCGGCGCGCCAGGCCATCGCGCGCAAGTTCGGCATGACGCATTTTATTAACCCCAACGAGGTGGAAAACGTCGTTGATGCCATCGTGCAACTGACGGACGGCGGCGCCGATTATTCGTTTGAATGCGTCGGCAACACGACCCTGATGCGCCAGGCGCTCGAATGCACGCACAAGGGCTGGGGAAAATCGTTCATCATCGGCGTGGCGGCGGCCGGCCAGGAAATTTCCACGCGCCCGTTCCAGCTGGTGACGGGGCGCGAATGGCGCGGTTCGGCCTTCGGCGGCGCGCGGGGCCGCACGGACGTGCCGAAAATCGTCGACTGGTATATGGAAGGCAAGCTCAATATCGACGACCTGATCACGCACCGTTTGAAACTGGAAGATATCAACCAGGGTTTCGACCTGATGAAGAGCGGCGAATCGATCCGTTCCGTGGTCTTGTACTGATCTGCGTGTACGTATTGCGCAACACTTGACGGATGGGGCAGGGCGGCAGGGCTGTACTTCGCCGTCTGCGCCTGCTAGTGTGAAGGCATCCGCTTTGCTTTGGGAGCCGCTCATGTTTGCCACTGCCTACCTCGCCACGTTGCGCCGCATGCTGCCCGTCTTCCTCGGCGCGGCCCTGTCCTCCCTGCTGTCCTTGTGGTGGAGCAATGCCGCCATCCTCGCCACGCCCGCCATCTGGCTGGCGCTGCTGGCCACCTATCTGCTGTGCGCGCTGATGTTTACCCCGCTGGCCTGGCACCGCCAGCAGCTGGCCACGCGCCACGTGCGCAGCAACAAGTCGCGCTGAGTCTCGCAGACCCTGGCGGACCTTCGCTGCGCCTAGCGCGCCGTGCTGGAAAAGCGTTCGCGGTAGTCGCGTGGCGTGATGGAGAGTTTCTTTTGAAACAGGCGGCGCAGCCTTTCCTCGCTGTGCAAGCCCGCCTGCGCGGCCACCTGTTTTAAGGAAGACACATTGTCTTCCAGCAAGCGACGCGCCGCTTCAAAGCGCGCCGTTTCGATGAATTCCGTCGGACTGCTGCCCGTTTCGCGCTGGAACACGCGCGTAAAATTACGCTCGCTCATGGCTAGCCTGGCCGCCAGCAGCGGCACCGTGAGCTCTTCGGCCAGGTGTTCCATGATCCAGCCCTGCAACTGGCGGATGGTCGGATGCGTCGTCATCTGGCTCGACAGGTGTACGGAAAACTGCGACTGGCCGCCAGGCCGCTTCAGGTACACCACCAGGTCGCGCGCCACTTCCAGCGCGATATCGCGGCTGAAATCGTCTTCCACCAGGGCCAGGGCCAGGTCGATGCCGGCCGTCACGCCAGCCGACGTCCAGAATTTTCCTTCCCGCACGAAAATCGCATCGGCATTGACCTGTATCAATGGATAGCGCTGGCGCAGGCTGTCCACGGCGCTCCAGTGCGTGGCGGCGCTCTTGCCGTCGAGCACGCCGGCTTCGGCCAGGAAGAAGCAGCCCGTGCACAGCGCCGCCAGCGTGTCGATGCGCGGCGCCGCCTCGGCCACCCAGGCGGCCAGGGCGGGAATATCCTGCAAGACTTGCTCGACATGGTGGCAGCCGACGATGACGGCCAAGTCGGGCAGGCGGTTCACATCGAGTGCCTTGCTGGCGTGCAGCGACATCAGCGTATCGGACTCGACTGGGCCGATGGCTGTCGAGGCGATGCGCACGTCGTAGCCGCCGGGCAAATTGCGCAGGCGCAAATGGGTGTTGGCGTAATCAAACACTTTCATGGCGCCGATGGCTTCCAGCGCCTTGAAGCCGGGGTAGACGATGATGTCGACGGTACGTAATGGAAATTCTTGCGGGCTGTGCTTGATCATGCAATGAATGAGATAAATGAAATAGTGCCATAATGCAACTTCGGTTTTGGCATGCAGATTAGCATGAAATTTGCTACAAACCGTTTGTCCTCACATTCATCAGATTGCCGAACACCGTGCGCATATACATTTTCGTTGCCGCTTTACTATTTTCGCTGTGTACTGGTCCAGCCCGCGCCGGAACGCTCAATTTTAACGGTGCTGCCGTCACGGACTGCAGCAATAGCGGCGTCGAATATACCTGCGCCTCTTTGTCGATGCTATGGAATGACGAGATTGTCATTGAGAGCGGCTACCGTGTGACGGTCAACAGCCCTGTGACAATAACGTATAACCAAGGCTTGACGATGCGAGGCACGGCTACCCTGACGGCCAAGGGCGATATCAATGTCAGCGACAATCCGCCAGCGAGGTTAAAAATAAGTGGCGGTAGCATTATTGCCAATGGTGGCACTTTTATTGCAGGCGGGCAGAACGGGCAAAACATAGTCGCCAATATCATCGCGTCGTCGATCAAGCTGGGCGGCAGTCCGATCAGCGTGACAGGCAATCTTAATGCAAAGGGTGCCGTCACTATCTCTGCCAGTTCGACCGTGAATGGCGCTATTCAGGGCGGCTCCGTGAGCATCGAGGCTGATGCCAAGGTCACCAACGGTATTAGCTCGACAGGGCCAATCAATCTCGCATCGAGAGTGAATGTCACGGGGGCTATTACCGGTACCACCATCGTTACCGCTTCCGCTGTCGTTATTGCTGGCAGCATCACCGCCAGCACCTCGCTCTTGATCGAGTCTGCAAGCAAGGTGACCGGCAACCTGACGGCCCCTTCCATCCAACTGAAGTCGACGGACCTGGTGGTGACGGGCGATGTCAAGGCATCCCAGACTCTGGTCGTTGAGAACAAAGCTACCATCAAGGGCGATGTCGAAGGTGGAAACGTGATCCTTGGGGATTCCGATGCGGCCATCACCGGCAACGCCTTGGTCGATCACATTACATTGGGATACCACGGCCGGGTGCAGCAGACCATTACCTGCAAGGCGTACACGCCAGCCAACCCCTGCAGCTGCGTGACGAACAACAGCGGCTGGCCCTACACTGACCCCATGGGGCCGAAATGCGGGCCCGGCACGCAGGCAGGGCCCCACCATTTCCAGATCGATCATCCAGGCACGGCCCTGACGTGCGCGCCGCAGACCGTGAAGGTCACGGCGTGCGCGGATGCCGCCTGCAGCGCCAGGTACACGGGCGGCGCGAATGTCACCGTCAGCCCTGGCGGCACGTCGACGCTGATCGGCAGCAGCGGCGTGGCTACGGCCAGCGTGCGCCAGTACACGGTCGGCACGGCCACCCTGGGCCTGACGAGCGTGCCCGGCGCCACCGGTGCGCTCGTCTGCAAGCGCGCGTCGGACAACAGCCGCAGCTGCGACATGAGCTTTGCGGCGACCGGCTTGATGGTCACTTCCGTCAATCATAATTCCGCCGTGGCCACGGATTTCACAATCAGTGCATTGCAAGACAAACCGAACGAGCAGGCCTGCGTGCCCCTGTTCATGAATACCACCAAGGATTTGACCCTCAGTTGTAGCTACAGCAATCCCTCCGCCGGCACCTTGCCGCTCCTGGTCAAAGGGACGGGGGCCTTCGTGCCGTTGGCCGCGAGCGCCAGCAGCGCGTGCAGTGCGACGGGGCAGTCCGTCAACCTGGCGTTCGACAACGCTGGCGTTGCCACGGCAACCATGTTGTATGCCGACGCGGGCAAGCTGACGTTGAACGCGAAGTATGAACCGGCCAGCGGCGGCGACAAGGGCTTGAAGATGCAAGGCAGCGGTGGGGTGGTTGTCGCTCCGTACGATTTTGTGTTCAGTCCGATCGCCACGCCACAGCGTGCGGGCCTGGCCGTGATGGGCGTGGCGCCGGCAACGGTGGTTAGCGTATCGGCACGGAATTTTTTGAAGGCAGCCACGCCCAACTTTGGCCGGGAATCGGCGGCGCCAACCGTGCTGCTGGGACGTACTGTCGTCGAACCCACATTTGTCGGCCACGCCGAGCCATCGGCCGATGGCAGCCTGGGCTTCAACGGGGGTGTCTTGACCGCCACGGGCATGAGCTGGAAGGAAGTGGGGGTTGTTCAATTTACGGCCAGCTTGATGAACTACCTGGGATGGCAACTGCCTGCCGTCAACGGCGACGTTCCACCGCTGGCAAGCGGCACGAGTGGTAAGGTGCAGTTCATCCCGCACCACTTCATCACGGAGCTGATCAAAAAGGACGACGGTGACGAGCCGGCCGCGACCAACGGCATCGCCACGCCGTGCGCCGCGCCGCTCACCTGTGCCAACGATGGGGAGAAAGGCCGCTACGCCTACTCGGGGCAGGCGATAGGCGTGCGCGTGACGGCGCGCGCCCTGGGGGAGACGACGACCCAAAATTATGATGAGCTCAATCCGAGTGTGCTGGCGCCCGTGTTGCTCGAAGGCCTCGATGCGGCCACGGGCAAGATTTCCTTTCCGCCGAGTACTCCTGATGGCAGTAGCCGCCTCACCGATGGCAGCAAGGCGCAAACCACCGTCACCGGCGTGGCGCCCGCGAAATTCACCCTGGGCATCGCCCGAACCATGGTCGCCTACCGTTTTCCGGGCAAGGCAGGCGTGCCGGTGACGGTGGCGCCCACCGACGTGCTGCTGCGCGCCAGCAGCACATATCCCGGCGGCGCCGTCGTCAGCTCCAGTTCGGCATTGATACAGAACGAGGCACGGATGACCGTGCTGTCGGGGCAATGGCAGGTAGCCCACGGCTATGGCTCCGAGTTGCTGCCCGTCCGGCTGGCCGTGCAAGTGCAGTACTGGAATGGCACGAAATGGATCACGAACCTGCTCGACAGCATCAGTGCGTTCAACAAGTCGCAGGTACTGTTTGTCAATTGCAAGAAAACGCTGGACTGCAGCAAGCTGGCCGCTGATGATCTGCCCTATACCGTCGTGCAAGGCGCGTTGCCGCAGGCCTATCGCCTGACGCTGCTGGCGCCCGGAACCGGCAAGGCCGGCAGAGTGGACGTTTCCGTGGGCAATCATCCCTACCTGGGCAGCACGGTGGGCGTTGTTGTCTTTGGCATCCTCAGATCGGGCCCCGTGATTTACCTGCGCGAGATGTATTGAGCCTGGGCAAAGGGGGGCGGACGCAGGCGGCGTGAAAAACCAGTAACATGCCTGGCTGTGGCATTCCCCCCAACCTCAGACTGGAGTTTCTATGAGCACAACATCGCAGTGGATCGATATCGCCGGCCCCGACGGCAGCTTCCAGGCTTACCTGGCCGTGCCGCATATTGGCAAAGGCCCCGCCATCATCCTGTTGCAGGAAATTTTCGGCGTCAACGAGCACATCCGCGCCGTGGCCGACCAGTACGCGGCCGATGGCTATGTGGTGCTGGTGCCCGACCTGTTCTGGCGCGCGGGCGCGCACATCGAGCTGGGCTATGACGCTGACGGCTGGAAGCGCGCCGTCGAGCTGATGCAGGCCACCGACAATCCGCATGCCGACGCCGATATCGCCGCCACCGTCGCCGCGCTGCGCGCGCGCCCGGAAGTGACGGGCAAGCTGGCCTCGGTCGGCTACTGTTTTGGCGGCCGTCTGTCATTCCAGACGGCAGCAGCCGGCCTGGTCGATGCCGCCATCGCCTATTACGGCGGCGGCATCCAGAACAAGCTGGACCTGGCCGACCGTATCCAGGTGCCGTTGCTCATGCATTTCGGCGGCGAGGATAGCCATATTTCGCCGCAAGCCGTGCAAAAGATCGCCGAGCGCTTCGAAGACCGGCAAGACGTGGAAATCCATATCTACCCGGGCGCCGAGCACGGCTTCAATTGCACCCACCGCGACAGCTACCTGCAGCGCGCCGCGGCCCAGGCACATGGCAATTCCTTGATTTTCCTGTCGGAAAATCTGTAAGCGGGAGCGCCGCCAGCGCTGTCGACTCGGCAGTAAAGCCGCATGGGCGCTAAAATAGCGGCTGTGCCGGGCATCTCCGGCCGGCCGGGCGCAGCGCCCGGCAAACCTGGATGAGGAACCGAATCAAAGATGGCCCAAGTAATTGTTTCTGTAACATTGGCGGCAAGCGCCGAAAGAGTGTGGGATTTTATCGGCGGCTTCCAGTCGCTGGCTGAATGGTCGAGCTCCATCAAGACCAGCCTGTCCGAGCATGGCGGTCGCGTGCGGCGCCTGAAAACCACGGACGGCGCCATCATCGCCGAACGCCTGCAAAGCTACAGCGAAGCGGACAAGAGCTACAGCTACACCATCGTCTCGGGCCCGATCCCCGTCAAGAACTACCGTTCCACCCTGCGCGTCACGGGCGAACCGGGCGGCGCTTCCTGCGTGGCCGAATGGTCGGGCGAGTTCGACGCGGCCGAAGGCGTGGAAGAGGTCATGGTGGGCGCGTTTCAACATTTGTATGAAACGGCGTTCATCGACCTGAAACGCATCATGGCGATTTGAATTGCCAAACCCCATAGCAAATACCGGGGTCGGACCCTGAGGGTCCGACCCCAGCCTTTCCGCTTTGCGGGTTAAAACATTGTTACCCTCTTAGCGTTTTACCTTGCCAAACGCTTCGCCCTTGTTCCAAGTAGGCAAGTTCCTGTCGTTCGCCACTTCGTAACCGAGGTTCAGGGTGAACTGTGCCTGCTGCACCATGCCGGACAGATCCCACGAAGGGTGGTACTCATCCGTGACCTGGTGGTAATCCTTTTTGAAGGCCACCAGGCGCTCACCTGAGGCTTTGGGTTCCTTGACGAAATCAAAGGAGCCGTCGCCGGAGAATACTGCCGAACCCACGTTGAAGGCGGGCACGCCGGCCTTGGCAAACGCAAAATGGTCGGCCCGGTAAAACGCGCCGGACAGGTCGGGGATCGTCGGCGCCAGGCGCAAGCCCATGCGCTTGGCGACCTTGGCGGCGCTGGCGTGCAGGCTGCTGCGCTCGGCGCCGGCCACGCCGATGTCGTGCGTCTTGCCGACAAAATTCATGCTGTCGAGGTTCAGGTCGGCGGCGGTTTTCGCCAGCGGCCATAATGGCGCGCGCGTGTAGGCCGTGCTGCCCAGCATGCCCGTTTCCTCGCCGGCCGGCCACAGGAAGATTTGCGTGCGGCGCGCCGGCTGTTTCACGGCCACTTGCGCCATGGCCAGCAGGGCCGCCGCGCCCGAGGCGTTGTCGATGGCGCCGTTGTAGATATGGTCGCTTTGCCCGGCGCGCTGGTTGCCCTCGTCATCCTTGCCCAGGTGGTCCCAGTGCGCCGAGTAAATCACGGCTTCGTCCTTGAGTTTCGGGTCCGTGCCCGGTACGATGCCGGCCACGTTGAATTGCTCGATGCTGCGGATCTGGCTATTGACTGCCACCTTGACCGTCGCGTCCAGGGGCACGGGGCGGAACGCGCGCGTTTCGGCCTGTGCACGCAAGGCGTCCAGGTCTTGTCCGGCTTGCTGGAACAGGGTGCGCGCCATGTCTTCCTGCAGCCAGCCTTCCATCGCATTGCCCGCGCCAGCCAGGTTGAAGCGCTCATGGCCGAAACCGTTGGCCGGCACCGACCACGGATACGAGGCGGACGCCGTCGTGTGGATCAGCAAGACCCCGGCGGCGCCCTGGCGCAGCGCTTCCTCGTACTTGTAGACCCAGCGGCCGTAATACGTGAGGGACTGGCCGGCAAAGCGCTGCGGTTCGGTGGCGGTCGGCTGCGGGTCGTTGACCATCATGATGACCAGTTTCCCTTTTAAATCAACACCCTTGAAATCGTCCCAGTTTTCCTCGGGCGCGCGGATGCCGTAGCCGGCAAACACGACGGGCGCGTCGAACGCCACTTTCTGCTGGCCATTCGCCGCGCCAAAGACGATATCCTTGCCGAAGGCGGGAGACAAGGTCTTGCCGCCCGCACTGAACGTCACTGTGCTCGATGGCAAGGCCTTGCTGCCGACAATGGTCAGCGCCTGGCGGTAGCTGCCATCTTTTAATGGCTGCAAGCCGGCTACGGCCGCCTGCGTTTCCAGGTAGCGCACGGCCAGGTCGCCGCCGCGCTGGCCCGTGCCGCGTCCTTCCAGCAAGTCGTCGGCCAAGAAGGACAGATGGGCGCGCAGGGGCGCTTCGGCAACGAGCGGTTGGGCGAGGGCGGCCGTGCTGAACAGGCTGGCGGCGAGGACGAAGGGTAAACGCATGACAACTCCAAAAGTGAATACAGGAAAGCAAAACAGCGGCAATCTTACTCTACCGCAATGCTCTGGCGTAGCGCGCGGCGTGCGCGCGCCATTGCGGCCACAATGGCCGCTGGTCCACCGACAAGGAGCGTTCCATGACTGCCACTGACTTGCAATCGAGCAATACCCTGCGTACCGCCGACGGCACCTTGATTTACTACAAGGACTGGGGCAGCGGCCCGCCCGTCGTCTTCAGCCATGGCTGGCCGCTGTCGTCCGACGCTTGGGAAGACCAGATGTTTTATCTGGCTGCGCACGGCTACCGCGTCATCGCGCACGACCGGCGGGGCCATGGCCGCTCCAGCCAGCCGTTCGACGGCAACGACATGGATACTTATGCCGACGACCTGGCCGCCCTGATCGCAGCGCTGGACTTGACGGGCGCCACCCTGGTCGGCCATTCGACGGGCGGCGGCGAAGTGGCGCGCT
This sequence comes from Janthinobacterium sp. SUN073, assembly GCF_030397665.1. Classification (GTDB taxonomy): domain Bacteria; phylum Pseudomonadota; class Gammaproteobacteria; order Burkholderiales; family Burkholderiaceae_D; genus Janthinobacterium. The sequence continues at coordinate 176,616 of NZ_JAPUBT010000009.1, forward strand.
ACATCGGCCGCCATGGCACGCAGCGCCTGGCGGGCGCCGTGCTGGTGGGCGCCGTGCCGCCGCTGATGCTGCAAACCACTGAAAATCCGCTGGGTTTGCCGCTGTCCGCGTTTGACGCCATCCGCGCCGGCGTGCAGGCCGACCGCAGCCAATTCTTTCGCGACTTGAGCGAGGCCTTCTATGGCTATAACCGGCCCGGTGCCAAGCCGTCGCAGGGCGTGCGCGACAGCTTCTGGCGACAAGGCATGCAGGCGGGCATGCCGGCATCCTATTTATGCATCAAGCAATTTTCCGAAACGGATTTCACCAGCGACCTGGCCAGCTTCGATGTGCCGACCCTGGTGATCCATGGCGACGACGACCAGATCGTGCCGATTGCCGCCTCGGCGCGGCGCACGGCTGAGCTCATCATCGGCAGCAAGCTGCTCGTGTATGCAGGCGCGCCGCACGGCCTGGCGACGACGCACAAGGACCGCCTGAACGAAGACTTGCTGGAGTTCTTGCGCACCTGAAACGGGGCGGGCGCCATGCTGGCGAGGCGCCCGCCGTTGCTGTTGCCACGTAGAACAGGCGCAGGCGGCACATTGTTGTGTATCGTTTAATGTTGGCAAAATCACGCGTCTATTGCGTGTGGATAGCCGATTTTTCTGCCTTTTTTCGGTAGATATGCCGCAAAAAACGGCGTTCTGCGGCATGCAGCCACCCGGTGAGGTCCAGTAAAGAGTAAACTAGCAGATACACTCTTTCGCATTGGGCGATTCGAGCGAACTTGTGAGTGATTTCATGTCTGATACACCAATTTCCTTATTTTCCGACCTTAACCTGAGCGAGCCGCTGATTCGCGCGCTCAAGGATGTCGGTTACGAAACACCGTCGCCTATCCAGGCGGCCACGATTCCATTATTGCTCGCTAACCGCGACGTGCTGGGCCAGGCGCAAACAGGCACGGGTAAGACCGCCGCCTTCGCCTTGCCGATTCTGTCGCGCATTGATCTGAAACAAAGCTCACCCCAAGCCCTGGTCCTGGCACCGACACGCGAACTGGCCATCCAGGTCGCCGAAGCGTTCCAGGTGTACGCCGCCCACATTCCCGGCTTCCACGTGCTGCCGATCTACGGCGGTCAAAGCTACGGCCCGCAACTGTCGGCCCTGCGCCGTGGCGTGCACGTCATCGTCGGTACCCCTGGCCGCGTCATCGATCACCTGGACAAGGGTTCGCTCGACCTGTCCAAGCTGAAGACGCTGGTGCTGGACGAAGCCGATGAAATGCTGCGCATGGGCTTTATCGACGACGTCGAGCGTATCTTGAAAGAAACGCCGGATGGCCATCAAACGGCCCTGTTCTCGGCCACCATGCCTTCCGTCATCAAGCGCATCGCCACCACCTATCTGGTCAATCCAGCCGAAGTGACGGTCGCCGCCAAGACGGGTACGGCCGACAACATTCGCCAGCGTTACTGGCTGGTGTCGGGCATGCACAAGCTCGACGCTTTGACCCGCATCCTGGAAGCGGAAGTGTTTGACGGCATGATTATCTTTGCCCGCACCAAGCTGGGCACGGAAGAGCTGGCCGGCAAGCTGCAGGCACGCGGCTTCTCGGCTGCCGCCATCAATGGCGACATCCAGCAAGCGCAGCGCGAGCGCACGATCCAGCAGTTGAAAGACGGCAAGATCGACATCCTCGTGGCAACCGACGTGGCCGCCCGCGGCCTGGACGTCGAGCGCATCAGCCACGTCGTCAACTACGACGTGCCGCACGATCCGGAAAGCTATACCCACCGTATCGGTCGCACGGGCCGTGCCGGCCGCAGCGGCGAAGCGATTTTGTTCATCACCCCGCGTGAAAAGAACTTGCTCAAAGCCATCGAACGCTCGACCCGCCAGCCGATCGGCATGCTGGAATTGCCGACGATTCAGGCCGTCAACGATGTGCGTATCGCCAAGTTCAAGGAACAGATCAGTGAAACCCTGGCCTTGGGCGAACTGGAGCAGTTCCAGTCGCTGATCGAAGATTTCGAACGCGAGCAAAATATTCCCGCCATCGAAATCGCCGCCGCCCTGGCGAAGATGGCACGTGGCAATACGCCGCTGCTGCTGGACAAGAACAAGGCGCGCGAGCAAGCCACGTGGCAAGACGACCGTCCTGTACGCCAAGACCGCTTCGAACGCAATGACCGTCCGGAACGGGGCGACCGTTTCGAGCGTAACGAGCGCAGCGAGCGTGGCGAACGTCCGGCCTTCCCGAAAAAGGAACGCATTTCCCGTCCTGCCGACGCCGGCATGCAGACTTTCCGTATTGAAGTCGGTCATCAGCATGGCGTGAAACCGGGTAATATCGTGGGCGCCATCGCCAACGAAGCGGGTATCGATTCGAAAAATATCGGCCGCATCGAAATCTATGACGACTACAGCGTCCTGGACTTGCCGGATACCATGCCGAAGGAATTGCTGGATCAGCTGAAGTCCGTCTGGGTTGCTGGTCAGCAATTGCGTATCAGCCGTGACGGCGATGCACCTGACCTGGCGCCGCCAGCCGCGCCGCGCAAGCCGTTTGCCGCCAAGTCCGCGCCAGCGTTCAAGGATGCGCCAGCGGACGCGGGCGAGGCAGCACCAGCGCCGCGCGCGCCGAAGAAGGAACGTCCACGCCCGGGCGTGACGGCCTACCGCATCGAAGTGGGCCGTGAGCACGCCGTGACGCCAAGCAACATCGTGGGCGCCATCGCCAACGAAGCGAACCTGGAAGCCAAGCATATCGGCCGTATCGATATCTTTGACAACTACAGCGTGCTGGACTTGCCGGAAGGCATGCCGCCGGAAATCCTCGACCACCTGAAATCGGTCGTCGTGTCGGGCCAGAAATTGCGCATCAGCCTCGATGACGGCACGACGGAGCGCAAACCTGCACCAGCGCGTCCAAAGTCGCCGCCGCGTAAAACGTTCAAGTAAGCCATTCCTTCCCAGGCGCCTCCCCGGCGCCTGTGTCGCGAATTGGAGACAGTTCCCCCACTGGCGCATTCGCGCCAGTTTTTATTTCCTCTCAAGAAATGAACATTGTCGCCGCCTTATGCTTGCCGGCAGGCGTCACCATGTGCCGGCCTTTATCGCAATGCTTCCGCAGTTTTTTATCGTCGCCTGCACCATATTTATTGCCTGCTACATCGATACATAATTTTTTATTAATTATTGCATCTGCACGTAATTTGAATTTTGCATTTCAATAAAATCAATCAAGTTAAATTAAAGTAAATTCTAAAACATAAATAAATTGACTTTTATTAAATTATTTGACCCGCGTCACTTTCGCCGTGGCGATATCTCGCCGGTGCTTGATGTGGTATATTGTTTTTATGTTTTTGTTATGCTAGTTGAAAAAAAATAGAGGAGCGACATGCGGGTCAATACGCCTATCACGCAAAAGGAATACGTATTAAATGAAGGCATGACGATTGTTTCCACCACGGATTTACAGGGAAACATCAATTACGCCAATCAGTATTTCATTGAAGTCAGCGGTTTTTCAGAAATGGAACTGCTGGGTGCGCCACAAAATATTCTGCGTCATCCCGATATGCCGGCCGAAGCCTTTGCCGACCTGTGGGATACCATCAAGACGGGCATGCCCTGGACGGGCATGGTCAAGAACCGCTGCAAGAATGGCGATTTTTATTGGGTCTTTGCCAATATCACGCCCGTCATTGAAAACGGCCGCCCGATCGGCTACATGTCCGTGCGCACCAAGCCCACGCGCGAGCAGATCAATGAAGCGGCAGCCCTGTATAAAAGTTTTAAAGATGGCAACACCGCCAGGCTGGCGATCCGCAATGGCCGCGTCGTGCGCCAGGGCTGGGTCGCCAAGCTGGCCGAGTGGCGCAAGCTGAGCCTGTCGCAAGACCTGGCCCTGCATTGCATCGTCTTCGGCGTGGTGCTGGCCATCCTCGGCTGCGCCGTGTGGAGTATCGATGGCGACACGAGCACAGCCACGCGCAGCTGGCTCAGCGGCGCTTCCGCCGCAGCCGTCGCGCTGATGCTGTATTTCTGGGCCCATCTGCACAATTCGCTGGTCGCGCCGCTGGGCGACGCCATCACGATGGCGCGCAAGATGGCCGGTGGCGACTTGACGGGCGTGATCGACAAGGTGCGTGATGATGATATGGGTCAATTGATGGCGGCCTTGCGCCAGACCAATATCAACCTGCACAGCATCATCGGCGACGTGCGCGCCAATTTCGAGGATATCCGCATCACCACGGCGGAAATCGCCACGGGCAATATGGACCTGTCCAGCCGCACGGAATCGCAGGCGTCCAGCCTGGAGCAGACGGCAGCGAGCATGGAAGAATTGACGTCCACCGTGCAAAACAGCGCCGACCACGTGGCCACGGCCAACGACCTGGCGGCGCAAGCGTCGACCGTCGCCGCCAAGGGCGGTACCATCGTCAGTGAAGTGGTCACCACGATGGATGAGATCAGCACCTCGTCGCGCAAGATTCTCGACATTATTGGCCTGATCGACGGCATCGCCTTCCAGACGAACATTCTTGCCTTGAACGCGGCCGTGGAAGCGGCGCGTGCGGGCGAGCATGGCCGTGGCTTCGCCGTCGTGGCTGGTGAAGTGCGCAGCCTGGCGCAGCGCTCGGCGACGGCGGCCAAGGAAGTCAAGCACCTGATCGACCATTCGATCGCCACCGTGAATGCGGGCAGCGTGCTGACCAGCAATGCGGGCGCCACCATGGCGGAAGTGATCGCCTCCGTGGCCCGCGTGACGGAAGTGATGGACGAGATTTCTTCCACCACCCGCGAGCAGAACCAGGGCATCGGGCAAGTCAACCAGGCCGTCATCCAGATGGATGGCATCACGCAGCAAAATGCGGCGCTGGTGGAGCAGGCGGCCGCGGCCGCCACCAACCTGGCCCAGCGCACGGACAGCGTGGCCCAGTCGATCGGCATCTTCAAATTGAAGGCCTCGCCCAAGCGCAAGGTTGCCGGCGTGGGGCGCGGCGTGGGCGCGGGCGTGGCGGCAAGGGCGCTGTTAAAGGTACGCTAGTAAAACCCGCGAACTGCCGGGGTCAGTCACTGCGTGACCGGAATGCTTCCCATTGGGAGCATTCCCCCCAGACTTTGTGGGGTACTCTTACTTCTTCACCCGATACACTTCCCCGCTGCGCACCTTCCGTACCACCCCATCCCCGCCAAACAAAATGACATATTCTCCCTGCGCACCTGCGGCGGCCGGGTAGTTGTACATCCACACTTCATTGCCGCTGTCGAAACGGATGGCCGTGCTGTCGCCGAGCGCGGCGCGCACCTGCTCGCGCGTGCTGCTGCCTTGCTGCACCGTTTGTTCCAGCGTAGCGTAAGGCACAGTCTTGCTTGCCTGCAAGGCGCGCGTGCCCGAGCACCCGGCGAGCAGCGTCAGCATGGCGAAGACCAGCCACTTCATGGCGCCACCTCATCCATATAAGTAAATTCCAGCAGGGTATCGTCGGGCCAGCTCGCATCCCACAGCGGCGCGTAATACGTGCGGTCAAGCAAGACCTGGCAATCGCAATAGGGCAGCGAGGCGGGCGTTTGCTCGCCGCCCGCGTACAGCATGGTGAACGGTAACGACACCCTGCGTTCGCCATGCACGAGGGTCACGCCGAACAGGGGCCGCTCCGTGAAGAACAGGTAGTTGCCATCGGGTTCGGAACACACTTTATCCGTGCTGTAGAGCATGCTGGACAGCCAGGCGATGATTTGCGGGTCGTTCGAGATCAGGCCCGAATCCATGCCGGCGCGGCATTCCAGGCGCAAGTCGCCCAAGCGCCGCGTGCCGGGCGGCAAGCCGGGCGTGATCACTTGCGCCCGCCAGCTCATGGTGGTGGCCTTGCGGTTGGCGATCAGCACGGCGTCTTCGCGCGCGGCCTGCGCATTGCGCACGGGGGCAAAGCTGTTGTCCTCGGCCAGGGGCAGGGGGATGCTGACGCTGTCGCCGGCGATGCGCAGCTGTACGCCTGTCATGTCCACGCCGGGCTGGCGCGGCAGCAAACGGAAGCGCAGCACCGCTTGCGGCGCCAGCGCATGGTCGCGCTCGAAACGCTCCACGCCCTGCAGCATCTTGCGGTAGGATTTGTCGACGGGGTCGCGCGTGGCGTCCACCTTGACTTGCGGCACGGGCGCGGTTTGCGCCAGCGCAGCATGGCCGTGGATCAGGCAGACGAGCAGCAGGGAAAGAGGGATGCGCATGGCCCGATGCTACGCCTTTTTGCGCATCAGCCACGCACGGCTGGGGATCAGTACTCGCTGTATTTGCGCGCGTCGCCGCGCACTTGCTGCGCCGGATACTTCTGTGCGTTGAGTTCCATCTTTTCCAGCACGGCCGCGTGCAGGTCGACGCCGCTCTTGTCGGCCAGGCGCACCAGGTACATCAGCACGTCGGCCAGCTCGTGGCGGATGCCCGTGCGTTTGGCCTCGTCCAGTTCGCTGTCCGCGCCCGTGGGCAGCCACTGGTAATGTTCCACCAGTTCGGCCACTTCCACGGACAGGGCCATGGCCAGGTTTTTTGGCGTGTGGAACTGGTCCCAGTCGCGCTCGGCGGCAAAGGCGCGCAGGCGCGCGCGGATGTCGAGCAAGCTGTCGGTGGGCGCGTTCATGCCGCCACCTGCAGCGGTTTTTCCATGAAGACACTGAACGGATCGTCGGGATAGTCGCCGTAGGGACCGCGCCGCTGGTAGCCATGGCGCGCGTACAGGGCGATGGCGGCGGGCTGGTGGACGCCCGTTTCCAGGGTCAGCAAGCGGCAGCCGCGCGTCAGCGCCTGTTCTTCCAGCAAGGCCAGCAAGCGCCTGGCCAGGCCCAGGCCACGGCTGTCCGGGTGCACGTACATGCGCTTGACCTCGCCGAAATCGGGTGTGACGACGATGGCGCCGCAGGCGCGCGCCGTGCCTGCGGCATCGCGGGCGACGGCAAACAGCAGGGTATCGGACGGCACGGACGCCAGGTCCAGCGCATACACGCACTCGGCCGGATACAGGGTCTGCTGATAGGCATCAAGCTCGGCGATCAGGGTTTGCACATCGGCTTGCTGCGGTGATTCCAGGTGAATTTGCATGGGGGAAGCACGTTGACTGAGATTCCCCCCATGGTATCACTGCGGCCGCGCCAGGCGCATCGTCAGGCCGATGGGCGACATCACAAAGCCCATCAATTCCTGCGCCTCGCCGCCATCGGGCGTATCGACGCCGGCGATGTCGAAGCTGCCCAGCAGCATGGCCATGGCGATCTTGATTTCCAGCAAGGCCAGGTAGCGGCCCGGGCACGTGCGCAAGCCGGCGCCGAAGGGCATCGACGCGCGCTTGTTGTTCGCCTCGCCGCCTTCGGCCAGCCAGCGTTCGGGCTGGAAGACTTGCGCGTCGGGAAAGTGCGCATCGGCTACGGTGTCGTTGCGCATCACGCACCACACGAGGGTGCCGGCCGGCACGGCAATATCGGCGATGACCGTGTCGCGCAGCGCCTCGACGGGCAGGAACGGCGCCACGGGTTTCAAGCGCATGGCTTCGCTGGCGCAGGCGCCCACGTAGTCGAGGCTATCCATCTGCTCGATGGTGAAATGGGCCACGTCGGGCGCCAGGCGCCGCACTTCCTCGCGCGCCCGGGCCAGGGTGTGCGGATGGCGTTGCAACAAATAGATCATCCAGGACACCGTGTTGGCCGTCGTATCTTCGCCCGCCAGCAGCATGGTCAGCACATTGCCGGCCACGTTGCGGTCGGTCACGCCGCTGCCTTCCAGGTCGGCGGCGGCGATCATCGCTTCGAGCAGGTTGGGCGGACGCTCGCGGCGCGCCGGGTCGTGCGCCATGCGCGTGCGCGCCTGCTGCACCAGGTCGGCCACGGCGGCGGAGAGCGCCGCCACGTCGCGGTCCAGCCGCCGGTCGACGGGCAGCTTGACATAGCGCCAGTACGGGAACATGGACAGGCTGCGCCGCGCCACGGCGGGCAGGATGTCGTCCATGTGACGCTGGATCACGTCTTCGCCCGATTCGAGCGTGTTGACTTCCGTGCCGAAGGCCAGGCCGGCGATGATGTCGACCGTGTAGCGTTTCAGGTCGCCATCGAGGTCGATCGCCTGGCCTTGCGTGGTGGCCAGATGCCAGCGCCGCTGCAGGCGTTGCGCCACCGTCACCAGCGCCGGGAAGTAGGCCTTGATGGCGCCGGGCGCCATGCCGGCCATGACCATGCGGCGCTGGTTGCGCCACTCCGTGCCCTCGGCCAGGAACAGGCCGGGCACGCCGCCCATTTCGTCGGACACGACGGAGCTGCTCAGGGGGCGGCGAAAACCGTCGGGCCGGTCGCGCAGCACGGCGCCGACGGCCTCGCTGTCGGCCACCACCAGCACCAGCGTGCGGCCGAACCAGGCGCGCATGAAGGGGCCGTAGCGCTGCACCCACTGTTCCACGTCGCGGTGGATGCGCGTGAGCTTGATCTGCAGGCTGTTGCCGACGATGGGCAGGGCGAAGGGCCCCGGCAAGCGGCGGATCTGGCGCAGCGGCCGCGCAATGTCGGGTGCTGCGGCGTGGTCGAGTGGCGGCATGGACATCTCCTGTCGATACGGTGAAAGTACGAGGATTGCTTGTAATAATGGCCATACTCTACGCGATTGCGGCCCGTTTGTATTGAACGAATACGACATCGTGCGCGGCCAGAAATTGCCGGTACAATCGTCGCCATGCCTGCCGCCCCTACGCCCCTGACCCGCCTGATCGCGCCGCGTACCGCGCTCGCTTCCTGCGTGCGCGCCGTCCTCGTGCGCGACACCACGCGCTGCGCGCCCTTGCCGCCGGCCCAGCGCCTGAACCGTTTTCCCGCCGCGCCCATGTGCAGCATCATCTGGACCGTCGCGGGCGATGTGGAGGCGGCCGCGCCGGGCCTGTCGCTGCCGGACGTGCGCATGCCGCCCGCGCTGTTCGGCGGCCCCCGTTCGTATCCGCTGGTCAGCTACAACCCCGGCCCCGTGCATTCGTTTGTCGTGATGTTGTATCCGGCCGCCCTGCATGCGTTGACGGGCATATCGATGGATGCCTTGCTGGACCAGTTTCGCCCTCTTGCCGCGCTGTTCGATGCCGACTGGCTGGCCCTGTCCGACGCCGTGCTGGCGGCGCCAAGCGACGAGGCGCGCGTCAGGCTGGTGGAGGATTTTCTCGCGCCGCGCTGGCAGGCGGCGCGCAAGGGCAGCGACGTGTCGGCCGGCGTCGTGCAAGACTGGGTGCGCCGCCTGGGCGTACAGGCGGCCTCGACGGGCCTGGCCAGCAGCGCGCGGCATATCGAGCGCCGCATCAAGGCCTGGGCCGGCCAGCCCATGCGCACCTTGCGCCGCATGCGCCGCGCGGAGCAGCTATTCCTTGACGAACGCGGCGCCATCCTGCAAGGCAAGGTGTCGTGGTCCGATATCGCCGCCAGCGGCGGTTACGCCGACCAGGCCCATTTCTGCCGCGAGACGCGCGAAATCACGGGCTTGAGCCCTACCGAGCTGGCGCGCGCCATGCGCGACGATGAAAGCTACTGGATATACAGAGTGTGGAGTTGAACCGGATTTGTTAGCCGGTGTAGACGACGCCTTTGTGCAAGGTCACTTCATGGTGCCCCGCGCCGGGCGCCATCATGGGGAAGCAGTTTTCCGCGCCATGCACGCGCACGTCAAGGAAGTAGGGGCCTTCGGAGGCCAGACAGGTAGCCAATGCCGCGTCGAGTTCCTCGCGCCGGCTCACCGTGTGCGCCTGCCAGCCGAACGCGCGCGCCAGGGCGACGAAATCGGGCAGCGCTTCCGTGTAGCTGTGGCTGTAGCGCCCGCCATGGATGAGTTCCTGCCACTGGCGCACCATGCCCATATAGCCATTGTTCGACAACACCACCTTGACGGGCAGGCGGTGCTGCACGGCGGTGGCCAGTTCCTGGATATTCATCAAAATCGAGGCATCGCCGCTGACGCACACCACGCATTTTTCGGGATGGGCGATCTGCGCGCCGATGGCGGCCGGCAAGCCATAACCCATGGTGCCGGCGCCGCCCGAGGTCAGCCAGCGGCGCGGCTGCTCGAAGCGCAAGTGCTGCGCCGCCCACATCTGGTGCTGGCCCACGTCGGTGGAGACGATGGCGTCCCGGCCGTCCAAGGCCGCCTGCAGCCGGCGCATCAGCGCCTGCGGCGCGATCACCTGCGGCGTGTCGTCGAAAGCCAGGCTGTCCTGCGCGCGCCAGCCATCGATGCGCTGCCACCACGGCTGGCGGTCCGCCAGCAAGCGGCCGCGCAGCTGCGCCAGCAGGGCGTTTAACACGGGGGCGCAATCGCCGCGCAGGGCCACGTCGGCGCGCACCACCTTGCCGATCGAGGCCGGGTCGATATCGATGTGGATGATCTTTGCGCCGGGGCAGAAGGCGTCCAGCCGTCCAGTGACCCGGTCGTCGAAGCGGGCGCCGACGCAGACGATCAGATCCGCATGGTGCATGGCCAGGTTGGCTTCCAGGGTACCGTGCATGCCCAGCATGCCGAGGAAGGCCGGATGCGAGGCGGGAAAGGCGCCCAGTCCCAGCAAGGTCAGGGTGCAGGGTGCTGCCGCCAGTTTCACTAATTGTTGAAACGCGGCGCAGGCGTCCGGGCCGGAATTGATGAGACCTCCGCCGCCATAGAACACGGGCTGGCGTGCGGAAGCGATCAGGCTGGCGGCCCGTTCCAGATCGGTGAGCTCTGGCAGAGGTGCTGCGACGGTAGAGGCGGGCGGCAGCGGCGCGGTTTCGATGACCTGCGCCAGCTGCAAGTCCTTGGGAAAGTCGATCAGCACGGGGCCGGGCCGGCCTTGCGTGGCCTGAATAAATGCTTCGTGCACCACGTCGGCCGTTTCGTCGGCCGTGCGGATTTGCCGGTTCCACTTGGTGACGGGGCGCGAGATGCCCAGCGCGTCGCATTCCTGGAAGGCTGCCGTGCCGATGCTGGTGGTGGCCACCTGGCCGCTGATGCAGATGAGGGGTATCGAATCGCACAGGGCGTCGAGCAAGCCCGTGGTGGTGTTGCTCATGCCGGGGCCGGAGGTGACGAAGACCACGCCGGCCCGGCCCGTGCTGCGCGCATACCCTTCTGCCGCGTGCACGGCCGCCTGTTCGTGGCGCACCAGCACGTGGCGCAAGCGGGGCTGGGCGTGCAGCGCGTCGTACAGGGGCAGCACGGCGCCGCCCGGATAGCCGAAGACGGTGTCGACGCCGAGCGCCAGCAGGGTGTCGATCAGGGTGCTGGCGCCGTTATGGGATGCGCGAGCGAGGAGGGGGGCGGGATCGGGTTTCATGGCCTTATTTTCTGCCTGATGCGGCAGAAAAGGCTGCTGGTTTTCTCGTATAGAATGCTTATTTAAGCAAAATTTGCTGTGAAATAAGGATATGACAGAATGAAGCTGGATAAATTCGACCTCGCCATCCTGACGGCCCTGCAGCAGGACGCCCGCATCAGCCTGCACGACCTGAGCGCCAAGGTGGGCCTGACCTCGTCGCCATGCTGGGCGCGCATCAAGCGCATGGAAGACGATGGCGTCATCGAAGGCTATACGGTGAACGTCAACGCGGCCAAGGTGGGCTTGGCCGACACCGTCATCGTGCAAGTCACACTGGACGACCATTCCGACCAGGCCCTGTTCGAATTCGGCCACGCGCTGGCCATGATCCCGGAAGTGCTGGAAGCGTTTCTCGTCTCGGGCGACTACGATTACTACCTGCGCATCGCGGTGAGCGACACGCGCGACTATGAACGCCTGCTGCGCGAGCGGCTATACAAAATTCCCGGTATCCGCCACAGCAAATCCAGTTTCGTGTTGCGCCAGCTGAAGCAGAGCTATTTGCCCCTGCAACGGTAAGCTTGTACACGGCGGGAATTTTTCCCTAGTTCTCCGAAGGTGGCTGTCCGATACTGGACGCAATAAAAACCACTATAAAACGGGGATACGCATGAAACTGACTTTATTCGCCGCCGCCGCCATGGCGCTGTGCCAGGCGCAAGCCGCCGAGCCGGCCACCTCGGGCGACTTGCCCACCGTCGTCATCACGGGCAGCATGCCGCTGCCCACCGTGGAGCAGCCGCGCGATACCCTGGCCGCGCCCGTGCAGACGGCCAGCGCGCAGCAGATCGCCCGCAGCGGTGCGCTCGACATTTCCGCCTTCTTGCGCCGCAACCTGGGCAGCGTTGTCGTGAACGAAGTGCAGAACAATCCGTTCCAGCCCGACGTCAGCTATCGCGGTTATACGGCCTCGCCCCTGCTGGGCACGCCGCAAGGCCTGTCCGTGTATCTCGATGGCATGCGCCTGAACCAGCCGTTTGGCGATGTCGTCAGCTGGGACTTGATCCCGCGCATGGCGATTGAATCGCTGACGCTGATGCCCGGCTCGAACCCATTGTTCGGCTTGAATACCCTGGGCGGCGCGCTGGCCCTGCAAACCAAGGACGGGCGCAGCAGTCCCGGCACCGCCATCGAGGCGCGCCTGGGCTCGCACCAGCGCCGCGCCGTCGAATTCGAGCATGGCGGCAGCAATGCGCAGGGCTGGCACTGGTATGTGACGGGCAACCGCTTCAAGGAAGAGGGCTGGCGCGACGATTCGCCGTCCGACGTGCGCCAGGTGTTTGGCAAGCTGGGCTGGAGCGATGCGCGCACGGACATTGCCGCCACCGTGGCCCACGCGGACAATGCACTGACGGGCAACGGCTTGCAGGAGCAGCGCCTGCTGGCGCGCGATTACCGCAGCGTCTACACCAAGCCGGACTTGACGCAGAACAGGTCGACCCTGTTGAACCTGACGGGCAAGCACCAGGCCAGCGATGCCTTGCTCTTGTCCGGCAATGTGTACTACCGCAAGATCGACACGCACACGTTCAATGGCGACCTGAACGACGAGTCGCTGGACCAGTCCGTCTACCAGCCCGGCGCGGCCGAGCGGGCGGCCCTGGCGGCGGCCGGCTACACGGGCTTTCCCGCCAGCGGGGCGAACGCAGGCAATACGCCGTTTCCGAAATGGCGCTGTATCGCCAACGTCTTGTTGAACGATGAGCCGGCTGAAAAATGCAATGGCATGATCAACCGCAGCCATACCGTGCAGGAAAACTATGGCTTCTCCGGCCAGTTCACCGTGCTGGCCGATCTGGCGGGCGCGCGCCATGCCGTCACGGCCGGCGCCGCCCATGACACAAGCCACGCCACCTTCCGCCAGACCAGTCAGTTCGGCTACCTGAACCCGGACCGCAGCATCACGCCCGTCGCATTCTTTGCCGACGGCACGGAAATCGACGATGACGGCACGCCCGTCGACAACCGGGTCGACTTGAGCGGGCGCATGCGTACGTGGAGCGTGTATGCGAGCGACAGCATGGCGTTCAATCAAAATCTGACCTTGACCGTTTCCGGCCGCTACAACCGCAGCACGGTGCGCAACCGCGACGCCATCACGCCGGGCGGGGGCAGCGGTTCGCTCGATGGCGACCACCGTTTCAGCCGCTTCAATCCCGCCATCGGCCTGGCCTATGCGCCGGCGAAGGGCGTGAGCGCCTACCTCGGTTACAACGAAGGCAGCCGCACGCCGACGGCCATCGAACTCGGTTGCGCCGACCCGGAAAACCCATGCCGCCTGCCCAACGCCATGGCCGGCGACCCGCCATTAAAACAGGTGGTGACGAAGACGTGGGAAGCGGGTGTGCGTGGCAAGCTCGCCGACGTGGCCCGCTGGAGCGCGGGCGTGTTCCGCGCGGAAAACCTCGACGATATCCTGTTCGTGGCCGACAACCAGGCGGGATTTGGTTACTTTAAAAACTTCGGCAAGACGCGCCACCAGGGCGTGGAGCTGGCGCTGGACGGCAAGGCGGGCGCGCTGGACTTCGGCGTCAACTACACGTGGCTGCAGGCGACGTATCAAAGCCGGGAAGTGGTCAACGGCAGTGCCAACAGCAGCAGCGACGCGGATGCGCCTGGCCTGGAAGGCAATATCGTCATCACGCCCGGCAACCGGATTCCCTTGACACCCAGCCATATTTTCAAGGCGCACGTGGATGTTCAGGGCGGACGCGACTGGACGGTGGGCCTGGCCATGACAGCCGTGTCGAGTGCCTATGCGCGCGGCAATGAAAACAACCAGCACCAGGCGGGCGGGCCAGCGTACCTGGGGTCGGGCAAGAGCGGCGGCTATGCCGTGGTGGAACTGAATGGCAAAGTCCAGCTGACGCCGCAGCTGAGCATATTTGCCCAGGTGAATAACTTGTTCGACCGGAAATATGCGACGGCGGCCCAGCTGGGCGCCACGGCTTTCGACGCCAACGGCAATTTTGCCGCCCGGCCGCTGCCGGCCGTGAACGGCGCATATCCGATGGTCAACGCGACCTTCTATGCGGCCGGCGCGCCGCGCAGCGTGAATGCGGGCTTGCGCTACGTGTTTTAAGGGTGGATCTGTTCGATGACGCCATTACGGAGCGCAAGATGCACGAGGGCGGCGGGGCCGGCCACGTCGAGCTTTTCCTTGATGCAGGTCTGGTGGTTGGCCACCGTCTTGCTGCTCACGTGCAGCAGGCGGGCGCAGTCGGCGGCGCTGCGGCCTTCGGCCAGCAGGCGGAAGATTTCGAATTCGCGCTGGCTCAGGCTGCTCAAACGCTGCGCTTCCATGCGGGCCGTGCCCTGCAGCACGCCGGGCGCGCTGTGCGGGTCCAGGTAGCGCCGGCCCGCGTGGGCGGCGCGCACGGCATCGACCAGGTGTTCCGGGTCGGCCTGCTTGCTGACGAAGCCGCAGGCGCCGCCGTCAAACGCGCGCGCGATCAGCTGCGGCGTGTCGTGCATGGAAAACACCAGCACGCGCGCAGCGGCGTCGCGCGCGACCAGCTTGCGCAGCAATTCCAGGCCGCCGATGCCGGGCATGGACAAATCCGTGACACACACGTCCGGCGCCAGCTCCAGGTACAAGCCATACGCCGTTTCGCCATTGCCCGCTTCGGCCACGACGGCGATGTCACCGCCCTGTTCCAGCAGGCGCCGGTAGCCCGTGCGCACCACCGGGTGGTCGTCCACCAGCATCACGCGGATCGGCTGCAAGGCGTTGTGCATGGCGTTCATGCCGCGCACCGGGCCGCCAGGGCCACTTCGATGCGCAAGCCGTTGCCCAGCGCACTGATCCAGCGGATATGGCCGCGCAGGCCGGCGACTCTTTCACGCATGCCCAACATGCCGAAGCCATCTGCTGGCGTTTTGTCCTGACACAAACCCTGGCCATTGTCTTCGATGGCCAGGTGCAGCAAGCCGTGCGCATCGGCGCGCAATTCCACCGTGGCCTGGTCGGCGCCCGCGTGGCGTGCCACATTCGTCAAGCCTTCCTGCACCAGGCGGTAGATGGCCGTGGCGATGCTGTCGTCGAGGTCGGCGGGGATGGCGTGCGGCGCGAAACGGCAAGCGATGCCGTGCTGCTGGGCCCAGCTGTCGCACAGCGCCTGCAGGGCCGCTTCCAGGCCCAGGCTGTCGAGTACGGGCGGGCGCAGCCGGCGCAGCATGCTGCGCACCATCGCATGCAGTGCTTCCGCGGAGCGGGCAATGCTGGCGGCGCAGGCTTGCACATTCGCCTGGTCGCCATCGCGCGCGCGCAGGATATAGCTGGCGGCGGCACGGATGGCCGTGCAATCTTGTCCCACCTCATCGTGCAACTCGCGCGCCAGCGCGCAGCGTTCCTCTTCCTGTGCGCGCAGCAGACGTTGCGTGAGCGCGCGGTTTTGCGCCAGCAGCAGCGCCACCTGGCGTCCGCGTCGCACGGCAAAGCCGGCCAGCACCAGCACCAGCAGCAGCAGGCTCATGGCCAATTCATCGAGTTGCCAGTGCTCCTGGCGCCAGAGGACGCGCGTCAGCCGTTCGGCCAGGTCCAGCCTGGCGGCCAGCAGGAAGAAAGCCAGCGCCAGCGCGCAGCACGCGAGGATGCGCCAAGCGCGCCAAACCGGCCGCGTGCCTGAGCGGCCGCTGCCGGCCAGTTGGTAGTGTTCCATGATGCGGCTCCCTGAGCACGGTCGATCCCCTTGTTGTGCAAGCTTCATGCCATCGGCACAGGGGAGGGGAGTGGTGCCAGGGGCGCGTCGGGCGGGGCGCCGGCGGACCCAGCAGTGTTCCAGGATGGAACAGGTGTACCGCGATGTGACGGTGCAGCAAGCGCGGGTTTGGAGCGGACTGACGTCGCATCGGCATGGCGGCGCATACGCCTGGGCGACCATGAATATTGTTTAAATATAACGTTGAGATTCCTCAAGCTTTCATAGCTCAAACAAAACAAAGCTTCGCAGCGTTAGATAAAAGATAAAAAAATGATATTAAAAATATGATATTTATTTTATGTAATTTGCTATATCTGTTGAGCTTTTTGTCAAAAAACTGACAGCGGGCGTCAGACCTGCCGACCTATCCATCCACAACAATCAAGGGAATAGCATGAATCGTATATCACATGCGCGGGTCTCGCCCGCCACCGTATTTGCCGCACTGGCCACCTTGTCCGTGCTGGCCCCGGCGCCGGCCATGGCCGGTGTCATGACCTTCGATAACTTGCGCCCCGACGTGTATGAAAGCGGCCAGACGCTCAATACGTCGAGCTACAATCTGCTGTTCCTGACCGACCCGACCACGGCGGCCGGCGGTGGCGTCAGCGGCGTGGGCGCCATCCTCGATGGCCGCGCGGGTTCGTCGTGCGATATCGCCGCCTGCCCGCAGGGCGCCAGCGGTAATTACCTGGCCATCCTCAACGATGGCGGCGTGAATTTCTCACGCGCCGACCACCGGGCATTCACCCTGTCCGGTTTCGACTATTCCTTCATCGCCCCCATCACGGGCTTGCCGAACATGAATTGGGGCCAGCTGCAACTGAGCGGCACCCTCAGCAACGGCCAGGTGGTCAGCACCTCGCTGGCGTTCCCCGGTCAGGGCAGCGATGGCAATTACCATTTCCAGAGCGCTTCCCTTCTGAGCGGCTTGCGCAACTACGCCTTCACTGGCCTGACTTTCAATGCGTGCATTTTCAATGACACTGGCGCGTGCAGCAATTCCCTCGATTTCCCCGCCTTTAACCTGGGTCAGTTTGCGCTCGATAATATCAATATCAGCGCCGTGCCGGAACCGTCGACCTGCATGCTGATGCTGACCGGCCTGGGTGCCATCGGCATGCTGTCGCGCCGCCGCGCCGGCACGTTCGCCACTGCCACCGTGCAAGGAGCGTGAGATGAAATTACGTCCCGTTTCACTCGCCATCCTCCTGCTGGCCAGCAGCCTGGCGCCTGCGGCGCAGGCGCAGGAACGCCGCTCCTACATCGTGCAGCTGGTCGACAAGCCGGCCGCCACCTACACGGGCCAGGTCGACGGCCTGGCCGCCACCAGGCCGGCCCCCGGGGCGCGCATCAATGTGGGCGCGGCCGATGTGCAGGCTTACCTGAGCTACCTCGATGCCAGGCAGGCCGCCGTGGCCGGCACCGTCAGCGCGGCCGAGATCACGCACCGGTACAGCGTCGTCTTCAACGGCTTTTCCGCCTTGCTGACGGACGATGAAGTGCGGCTCCTGAAGAAAAACAGGGGCGTGGCCAGCATCAGCGCCGATTCCATCCTGCGGCTCGACACCACCTACACGCCCACCTTCCTGGGCCTGGACAAGCCGGGCGGCATCTGGGAGCAGCTGGGCGGCAAGGCGCACGCGGGCGAAGACATCATCATCGGCATCGTCGACAGCGGCATCTGGCCCGAGAACACGGCCTTTGCCGACCGCCTCGACGAGAACGGCGTGCCCAGCCACAGCGGCAACAATGTCGTGTACGGCGCGCCACCGGCCAGCTGGCAGGGCGCTTGCCAGACGGGCGAAGGATTCTCCACCGAGAATTGCAACAACAAGCTGATCGGCGCGCGCTACTACCGCGCCGCCACGTCGGCGTTGCACTGGACGGAATTTTTGTCGCCGCGCGATTCCATCGCCGGGCTGACGGGGCACGGCGGCCATGGCACGCACACGGCCTCCACGGCCGGCGGCAACAATGGCGCCCTGGCCACCTCGAATGGCGTGTCGCTGGGCAAGGCGTCCGGCATGGCGCCGCGTGCCCGTATCGCCGCCTATAAAGTCTGCTGGACGGCTGCCTCGACGGGGCGCAACGGTTGCGCCACGGCCGACAGCGTGGCCGCCATCGACCAGGCGGTCAAGGATGGCGTCAACGTCATCAACTTTTCCATCGGTCCGAACGCGGGCGGCGGCGCCTTCGACGAGCCGACGGAAGTGGCTTTCCTCGGCGCGGCGGCGGCGGGCGTGTTCGTCGCCACGTCGGGCGGCAACTCCGGCCCGGCCACGCCCGCGCCCGACGTGCCGGCGCCCGTCTCGCACATCAGCCCCTGGCTGGCAACGGTGGCCAATTCCACCCACAACCGCCTGTACGCGGCCAACGTCATCCTCAGCAACAGCAGCAAGCTGGAAGGCGCCTCGAGCAATGCGAAGACGCCCGCGCTGCCGCTGATCCGCTCGCGCGACGCGGGCCTGGCCGGCGTGTTGCCGACGGATGTCAACCTGCTGCGCTGCTTCGGCGCGGCCGATGCCACCTCGGCGTATCTGGATCCGGCGAAAGTGGCGGGCAAGGTGCTGGTGTGCGACCGTGGCGGCAACGTGCTGGTCAACAAGAGCGCGAATGCCAAAACGGCGGGCGCGGCGGGCGTGATCATCGCCAACGTGGCCGGTGGCGTCAACACCATCATCAACCAGGCGCATGCGCTGTCGACCGTGCACCTGGCGCAGACGCAGGGCGACGCGCTGAAGGCTTTCATGGCGGCCAACCCCGATGGTACGGCGGCATTGGGCGAAATCCATACCATCGCCGACACCACGGTGCAGGCGCCGATCGTCAGCGACCGTTCCTCGCGCGGGCCGAACGTGGCCAACGCGAACATCCTGAAACCCGACCTGTCGGCGCCCGGCACCAACGTGCTGGCTGGCGTGACGGCCGACCTGACGCAGGCGCAGCGCGATGCCGTGGCGGCAGGCGGCGCAGCGCCCCTGGCGGAGTGGGATTTCTATTCCGGCACCTCGATGGCCAGCCCGCACGTGGCCGGTGTGGCGGCGCTGCTCAAGCAGCAGCATCCGGACTGGTCGCCCGCGGCCATCAAGTCGGCGCTGATGACGACGGCCTTCAGCACGTATTCCGACGGCTTGAACGGTTCCGTGTCGTGGGATGCCACGGCGAAGAACTCGGGCCAGCTGCCGTGGGGCCAGGGCGCCGGCCACATCGCGCCGAACGGCGCGGCCGATCCGGGCCTCGTGTACGACGTGTCGGAAATCGACTATGCACGCTTCTTGTGCGGCCTGAACCTGAAGGTCTACAGCGCCGCCACCTGCCAGGCCATCGGCACCATTCCTGCCTACAACCTGAACCTGGCGTCACTGACGGCGGCCAACGTGCTGGGCACGCAAGTATTGACGCGCACGGTGACCAACGTGGGCGCCGGCAGCGCCGTCTACAACGTCTCGGCCAGCCTGCCCGGCTACACGGTGGCGGTGACGCCAACGAGCCTGAGTCTGGCGCCGGGCGCCAGGGCGCAGTACCAGGTCAAGCTGACGCGCACCACGGCGCCGGCCAATACCTGGACTTACGGCGCCCTGAGCTGGAGCGATGGCACGCACACGGTGCGCAGCCCGCTGACGGCGCGCGGCACCTCGCTGGTCGCCATTCCACTGGTCAGCAGCGAAGCGGCCACGGGCAGCAAGGTGCTGACCCTGGGTACGGGCTTCACGGGCGCGCTGGTGGGCGTCAAGTCGGGGCTGGTGGAAGCCGTGCGCGAAACGCGCACGATCGGCCAGGCCAACAACAGCACGGCTTCGGCCAGCTGCAAGGCTGGCGGCGCCACGGGCGTGAATGTGCACAACGTGGTGATTCCGGCCGGCACCCTGGCGGCGCGTTTTGCCACTTACGACGCGGAAACGACAGGTGGCGAAAATACCGACCTGGACATGGAGGTCTACAACGCCGCCAATGTGCTGGTCGGCAGCAGCGGCAATGAAAGTTCCAATGAGCAAGTGGAACTGCGCCTGCCCGCCGCCGGCACGTACAAGGTGTGCGTGATCGGCTTCGCGCCGCAAGACGGCCAGGCTGACTACACGCTGTCGTCATGGGTGCTCGCGCCGGGCTTGTCGAATGGCGGCTTCAAGGCGCTGATGCCGGGCACGGCCTACACGGGCGGCACGGCGACTGTCTTGCTGAGCTGGTCCAACCTGGCCGAAGGCAAGCGCCACCTGGGCGCCATCGGCTACCAGGTGGGCGGCGTGGTGCAGGGCGTCACGGTGGTGGAAGTCAATACCAATGATCCCGTGCCGCTGTTCCAGAATGCGCGCGGCGCCAAACCGGTGCTGGCTGAATAGACCGTTCGCTGTGTGAACGCAAGGCGTGCCTCCGGGCACGCCTTTTTTTATTCGCTCACCCCCGTTCGGGAGGAATAGCGCTTGCATGGCGGTAACGCCACCGGTATCTTGTCGGATAGCCATGGCTTTGTGCCCTGGCATTCTTGGGGAGTCGCGCGTGACCAGTTTCCGCACCAATACCGACCGCCTGCTGGAAGTGCGCCTGCAGGATGAAAAAGTGCTGGCGATTGCCGGCGCCATGGTCGCCTATACGGGCAGCATCAAATTTGAAAAATCCCTGCTCGGCGGCGAGGGCATCTTCGGCGCGCTCAAGCGCAAGGTGACGAACGAAGGCATGCAGCTGATGCAGGCTTCAGGCAGCGGCACGGTGTTTTTCGCGCAGAATGCGGCCGAGATCACCGTCATGGCGCTGGCCGGCGAAAAGCTGACCATCGAAAGCAGCAGCCTGCTGGCCTACGACACCAGCCTGAAGACGGGTACCAGCTTTGCCGGCTTGCGCGGTGCCAGCTCGGGTCAGGGCCTGTTTTCCACCACCGTCGAAGGCCATGGCAACCTGGCCGTCATTTCGCGCGGCAACCTGATCATGCTGGAAGTGACGCCTTCTCACCCGCTGCGCGTGGACCCGGACGCCTTCGTCGGCTTCAAGGGCGATATCCGCCAGGAATTCGTTTTTGATGTCAACTGGCGCACCATGATCGGCCAGAGCTCGGGCGAATCGTACCAGCATAAATTCACAGGCCAGGGCGTGGTGTTCATCCAGCCCGCCGAACGTTAAGTCAGCGAGGACCCGCGATGCCTGTCTATCAGCAGATCAATGAAAAGATGCTTGAGGTTAAACTCGGCAATGAAGAAGTGTTCGCCCGCAAGGGCGCCATGGTGTCTTACCAGGGCGATGTGGCGTTCAGCCGCTCCTTCCTGGCGGGCCAGGGCGTGCAAAGCCTGGCCATGCGCGCCGTCACGAACGAGGGTTATGCCCTGATGTCGGCGCGCGGCACGGGCAGCGTGTTTTACGCGCAGGGCGGCCTGTTCGTCAGCATCGTGCCCGTGCGCGGCGAAACTTTCTATGTGGAAAGCGATTCCCTGCTGGCCTTCGATGCGCGTCTGACGGCCGGCACCATGTTCCTGGGCAACCAGGGCGGCGTGCAGGGCGTGGTGCGCGGCATGGCCTCGGGCCAGGGCTTGTTTACCACCACCTTGCAAGGCACGGGTGAAGTGGCGATTTTGTCTGACGGCAACGCCATCGGCTTGCCCGTCACGCCGGACGTGCCCGTGTTTGTCGACCCGCAAGCGTATATCGGCCACACGGGGCAGCTGAGCTCAACCATCGTCACGGACCTGAACTGGAAAACCTTCGTCGGCCAGGCGTCCGGCGAATCGTACCAGGTGAAGTTTACGGGCCAGGGCACGGTCTACATCCAAGCGAGCGAAAGGTAAGCCATGACGATTTACAATCCCGATACCTTGCCGAAGAACGATAACCTGAACCGTTTTTCGTATGTCATCGACGTCAAGGAACAGATCTTCATTCGCAAGGGCAAGATGATCGCCTTCTATGGCGAGCTGCGCTTCGAAGCCATGGGCAGCAGTGTGCTCGACCTGATCGTGCGCAATGCCTTCAATGCGCCCAAGTATGTGCACCACTTTGTCGTGGCGCAAGGCCAGGGCCAGTTGATCCTGGGCGATAACGGCAACGACCTGGCGTGCTACGACCTGGACAACGCCAACATGACGATCCGCGCGAAAAACCTGCTGGGTTTTACCAAGGATGTGATCTGCCAGGAATCGACCTTGCCCGGCTATCTGACCATGATAGGCACGGGTAAAGTCATCGCCTCGTCGAACGGCCCCGTGCATTTCCTGGAATTGCCGTGCCGCGTGGACGAGCAGGCCGTGCTGGGCTGGGCAGATTGCCCCAGCCCTTCGTATCACTACGATTACGCCCACGTGCAGGGCTGGGCCTCGGCCGCCGGCGCGCTCACGGGTTTTACCCTGTCGGGCGAGGAAAAGCAGATCGACTTCACGGGCGCCGGCACGGTGCTGGTGCAGTCGTCCGAACTGGACGTGACGGGCAGCTCGGCCCTGATGCAGCTGCTGGCGCAATTGCCGCTGCTGGGCAAGGAAGACTTGGGTACCTTGAGTCTTTCCGTCCAGCAGCAGATGAAGCAGGAACGTTAAGCTACCTGACGGTCGCCCAGCCGGGCGGCCGCTTCTCTAAAAAGGCGGCAACGCCTTCCTCCGCATCCTCTTCCATCATATTGCGCGCCATCACGTCGCCCGCATACGCATACGCGTCGTCCAGCGGCAGCTGGCGCTGCCGGTAGAACATGGCCTTGCCATAGCGGATGGCCGTCGGGCTTTTCGCCATGATCTGCTGCGCCAGGCGCGCCACGGCCTCGTCGAGCGCCGCGTCGGCCACCGTTTCGTTGATCAGGCCCCAGTCGGCGGCCGTGTCGGCATCGATGAAGCGGCCCGTCACCAGCATGTCGAAGGCCCGCTTGGGCGACACATTGCGCGACAGGGCGACCGATGGCGTGGCGCAGAACAGGCCCACGTTGATGCCGGACACGGCAAAACGGGCGGACGCGCCCGCCACGGCCAGGTCGCAGCTGGCCACCAACTGGCAGCCGGCCGCCGTGGCGATGCCGTGCACGCGGGCAATTACGGGCACGGGCAAGGTTTGAATGGCTTGCATCACGCGCGAGCATTGCGCGAACAGGGTTTGATAATATGCAAGCTGGCGCGTGGCCTGCATCTGGCGCAAGTCGTGGCCCGCGCAAAAGGCCTTGCCTTCGGCGGCCAGCACCACGCAGCGCACGTGCGGCTGCTGCGCGATGGCTTCGAACGCCTCTTGTAGCGCCGCCAGCATGGCTTCCGACAGGGCGTTGAATTGCAGGGGGCGGTTCAGGCGCAGGGTGACGAGGCCATCGTGCTCTTCGCGCAGCACCAGCGGTGCGTCGGTATCCTGGGTATCGGGTGTTGCGGTCATGCGGTCTCCAGTGGCCTGATGGCCTTTTTTTATGGAAAAATCTTACTTGGCGGCGTTGACGCTGCCGATGCCGGCGATCGACTTGTGCACGATCTTCGGCTTGCCGTAATAGGTCAGTTCGCCCATGCCGCGCACCACGGCGTTCAGTTCGCCCGAGGAATACACCTTGACGGAACCGATGCCTTCGAAATTCACATCGACGTTTTTCGCCAGCAAGGCTTTCGTATCGACTTCGCCCACGCCCTGCGCCTTCAGGCGCAGCCAGTCGACCTGGCCATCGGCGGCCAGGCGGCCCGCGCCCTTGTAGCTGATGTCGACTCTTGGACCATTGAGCTTGGTCAAGATCTTCTCGCCCGCGCCTTCCGCGATCAGCTTGCGCAAGGTGGGCATGGTGATGATGACGCGCGGGTCGCCCTCGGTCTTCTTGATGTCTTTATCCTTCATGGAAATTTTCAGCTCGCCATCGACCACTTCGGTGATCACGCCGCTGAGGAATTTCTGGTCGCCGCGCAGCAGCAGGCTCTGCTCCTTGCCCGATTCCACTTCGATGCTGATGGGGCCGCGGATGTCGATGGCGTTGAAGGCGGCTACCGTGCGGGTTTGCTCGTCGGCATGCGCGAGGGGGGAGAGGCAGGCAAGGGACAGGGCTGACAACAGGAACAGAGGGCGCATGGCGGTTTCCTTGAGTAGTTGATCAGTGTATTCTATTGTGCAACATCTCCATTGGGGAGAAATTTGCGATGAACGGCACAAATCGCGGCGCGGATGATACGCTGCCGCCACCGGCCAGCCGCGCGCCCGACGCGGCGCCGTTGGGCTATGCTATGGCGTACCGCGTCCTGGAGACTAGATGAAAAATTACCACAAAGAAGATTATCCCGTCGCCGATATCCGCCGCTTCCTCGAACCGGGGCCGGTGGTGCTGGTCAGCTCCACCTGGAAGGGCGAAAGCGACGTCATGACCATGGCCTGGCACATGCTGATGGAGTTTACGCCATCCTTGCTGGGCTGCTTCATTTCCGATGCGAACCACAGCTATGAAATGATCAAGCGCAGCATGGAATGCGTGATCAACCTGCCCACGGCCGACATGGTCGACCAGGTGGTCGCCATCGGCAATTGCAGCGGCGAAGACACGGACAAGTTCACGGCCTTCGGCCTGACGCCGCAGCCGGCCGAACTGGTGGGCGCACCGCTGATCGCCGAGTGCTACGCCAACTTCGAATGCAAACTGGCGCAGGTGGCGGGCAACCCGAAGGGCGGCTTCTTCATCTTCGAGTGCGTGAAAGCCCACGTGGCCACCTCGCCCAAGCTGCCTGAAACCCTGCACTACCGGGGTAATGGCGAGTTCATGGTGTCGGGCCGCACCATCAGCCGCAAGAGCCTGATGAAGCCTGAAATGCGTTAACCCCAAACGCAAGGGCCGGGGTCGGACCCTGAGGGTCCGACCCCAGATTTTGTCATTGGTTTAAATCACACCTTGCGCCAGCATCGCGTCGGCCACTTTGACGAAGCCGGCGATATTGGCGCCATCCACATAGCTGACCGTGCCGTCGGCGCGCGTGCCGTATTGCTTGCACGCGGCATGGATGCCTTGCATGATCTGCAGCAAACGCGCGTCGACTTCTTCGCGCGGCCAGGAAATTCGGGCCGCGTTCTGGCTCATTTCCAGGCCCGACGTGGCCACGCCGCCCGCATTGCTGGCCTTGCCCGGCGCATACAGCACGCCGGCCGCCTCGAAGGCCTTGGCTGCCTCGATGGTGGTGGGCATGTTGGCGCCCTCGGCCACGCACTGCACGCCATTGGCGATCAAGGTGCGCGCGTCGTCGATGTTCAATTCATTTTGCGTGGCGCAGGGCAGGGCGATGTCGACCGGTACATGCCATGGCGACACACCCGCTTCGAAGCGCACGCCCGTGCGTTCGGCGTAATCGCTGACGCGGCCGTACAGATGGTTCTTGATCTCCATCAGGATGGCCAGCTTTTCCGGCGTAAAACCGTCTTCATCGATGACGGTGCCGCTGGAATCGGAGACGGTGATGACTTTCGCGCCCATGGCCATGGCTTTTTCCACCGCGTACTGCGCCACGTTGCCCGAACCGGACACGGACACGCGCATGCCTTCGAACGAGCGGCCCCGCGTTTTCAGCATTTCTTCGGCAAAATACACGGTGCCGTAGCCCGTCGCTTCCGGCCGCATCAGCGAGCCGCCGAAGCTGGCGCCCTTGCCCGTGAACACGCAGTCGGCACGGTTGCTGAGTTTTTTCATCATGCCGGCCATATAGCCCACTTCACGCCCGCCCACGCCGATGTCGCCGGCCGGCACGTCCGTGTCCGAGCCCACATGGCGGAACAGTTCGCTGACGAAAGCCTGGCAGAAACGCATCACTTCGCCCGGGCTCTTGCCCTTCGGATCGAAATCGGCGCCGCCTTTGCCGCCGCCCATCGGTAATGTGGTCAGCGCATTCTTGAACGTCTGTTCGAAGGCGAGGAATTTCAGCACGGACAGGTTGACGGAGGGGTGGAAGCGGATGCCGCCCTTGTACGGCCCGATGGCCATGCTGTGCTGGATGCGATAGCCGCGATTGACTTGTACTTGCCCATGGTCATCGACCCACGACACGCGGAACATCACCACACGCTCCGGCTCGATCAAGCGTTCCAGCAAGCCTTGTTCCGCGTATTTCGGGTGCTGTTCCAGGAACGGCCACAAGCTCTCCATGACTTCGGTGACGGCTTGCAGAAACTCGGGTTGACCTGGATTGCGTGCGGCGACATGCTGGACATACTCGTGAGCAGATGCGTATTTCATCAGAATTCCATGGAGGTAATCGGTTATTTGGGCAACTATCATCGCAGATTTCGCACGAAAATGGTGCGGAAATTTGGTTTTGAGGGGTTTCTGCTACATTGTGGGGATTTTTTAGGGCTCTGCGGTCGATGTGGGGAGGGAACTGGCTTGGCCCACAAACGACAACGCCAGCCCGAAGGCTGGCGTTGTCGTTATTGCCGGGTGGATCACCCCGCCATGCTGCGCAAGATCAACCCCGTGATGTAGGCGCCATAGGTGCCCAGCGCGTAGCCGAGCACGGCCAGCAGGACGCCGACGGGCGCCAGCGATGGGTGGAAGGCGCTGGCGATGACGGGGGCCGAGGCGGCGCCGCCGATGTTCGCTTGCGATCCCACGGCCATGAAGAACAGGGGCGCGCGGATGAGCTTGGCGACGAGCAGCATCAGGCCGCCATGCACGGCGATCCAGATCAGGCCCAGCAGGAACAGGAAAGGCTTGTCGAACAGGGCTTTCAAGTCCATGTGCATGCCGATGGTGGCCACCAGCACGTACAGCATGGCCGAGCCGATGGTCGAGGCGCCCGCGCCCTCCAGGCTGCGCGCCTTGGTAAAGCTGAGCAGCAGGCCGAAGGTGGTGGCGAGCACGACGATCCAGAAGAAGTTCGATGTCAGGCTGTAATCCTGCAAGCGCCACTCGGCGGGCAGGGTGGCGATCCAGCCGATGATGGGGCCGGCCAGGAAGTGCGACAGGCCAGTCACGCCCAGGCCTACGCCGAGGATGATCATGATGTCGGTCAGGGTGGCGATGCGCGCGTGCTGGGCCCGATAACTTTCGATGCTGTCCTTGAGCGCATTGATGGCGGATAAATCCGCGCCCGTCCAGCGGTCGAAGGCGCCCGCGCGGCCGGCCAGGAACAGCAGCACGGCCGTCCAGACGTTGGCCACCAGCACGTCGACGGCGACGAACTGGCCGAACAGCGTGGCATCGACTTCAAACACTTCCTTCATGGCCGCCTGGTTGGCGCCGCCGCCTATCCACGAACCGGCGACGGTCGTCATGCCGCGCCAGGTGTCGCCCGCCACCGTTTCCGGGTGGATCAAACGCAAGGCTTCGAACGAGACGAGGGCGCCCAGCATCACGCCGAGCGTTCCTGTGAGAAACATGATGATGGCCTTGGGGCCCAGGCGGATGATGCCGCCGAAATCGATGGCCACGCACAGCAGCACCAGCGCGCTGGGCAGCAGATAGTCGCGCGCCACGGCGTACAGGCCGGAGGCGTTGCCGTCGATGATGCCGAAGGTGTTGAGCAGCGCCGGGATCAGGTAGCACATCAGCAGCGACGGGATATAGGTATAAAACTTTTTCCAGAAGCCATTTTGGCGGGAGGCGGTCCAGAAGACGGCCCCCAGGGTCATGGCGAGCAGGCCGAGGACGACGGCGTCGTTGGTGATCAGGGCGGGTGTGGCAGGTGGCATCGGGGATTCCGGTGAACGTGTCAGGGACGCACGGGAATCCGATAAGGCCCCCGGGCGCAGGGTGGCCGTATCGTATAGTAATGTTGAAGCTTAAACAAATTGTTTAAGCGGTGAATCGTGGTTTTTTACTTGTCAAATCAAACACTTACATACTGGCTCATCACCCCGCGCGGCAGACTCGCGGTTACAAATAGCGCGCCAGCAAGGCCTTGTCCAGCGCCCCGTCGAGTTCGATGCGCACGAAGTGGCCGCTGCCGGGCGCGACCTGGATCTCCTTGCCGTCGTCGCTGAGCATGCGGGCAATGGTGAAATCGCGGTTGCCGCCCGGATGCAGGGCTTCGATGCGGTCGCCCACGGCGAAGCGGTTTTTCACTTCCACCCTGGCCCAGCCATCCGTCACGCCCAGCACGTCGCCCACGTACTGGCTGCGGTCCGCCTCGGACGCGCCGCGCATGTAGTTCTGGTGCGTTTGCGTGTGATGGCGCTGGTAAAAACCGTCCGTGTAGCCGCGGTTGGCCAGGCCTTGCAGCTGACCCAGCAGGCTGATATCGAAAGGACGGCCTGCCACGGCGTCATCGATGGCCTGGCGGTAGACTTGCGCCGTGCGCGCCGCGTAGTACAGCGACTTGGTGCGGCCCTCGACCTTCAGCGAGTCGACGCCGATCTTGACCAGGCGTTCGATATGCTCGACGGCGCGCAAGTCCTTCGAATTCATGATGTAGGTGCCGTGCTCGTCTTCGAGGATCGGCATCAGCTGGCCCGGGCGCTGGGCTTCTTCGATAAAGTAGGGCTGGTCGGCCAGCGGGTGGCGCGGCTGCTGGTGCAGGGCGGAAAACGCATTGTTGTCGGCCTCGGCCAGCGCCTGGTGAAATTCCAGCGGCACCACCTGCATGCCGCCCAGGTCGCCGCTGGCGTCTTCCGAGGCATTTTTCACCTTGTAATCCCAGCGGCAGGAATTGGTGCACGTGCCCTGGTTCGGGTCGCGGTGATTGAAGTAGCCGGACAGCAAACAGCGGCCCGAATAGGCGATGCACAGGGCGCCGTGGACGAACACTTCCAGTTCCATCTCCGGGCAGCGCTGGCGGATTTCCTCGATCTCGTCGAGCGACAGTTCGCGCGACAAAATGACGCGCGTCAGGCCCATGCGGTGCCAGAATTTCACGTCCGCCCAGTTGACGGCATTCGCCTGCACGGACAGGTGCACGGGGACGTCCGGCCACTTGTCGCGCACCATCATGATCAGGCCGGGATCGGCCATGATCAGGGCGTCCGGGCGCATGGCGATCACCGGTTCCATGTCGTGCAGATACGTTTTCAGCTTGGCGTTGTGGGCGAAGATGTTGCTGGCGACAAAGAATTGCTTGCCGCGCGCATGCGCGCCATCAATTCCCTCCTGCAAGGCTTGCAGGGTTGAAAAATCGTTATTGCGCACGCGCAAACTGTAGCGCGGCTGGCCCGCATAGACGGCGTCGGCGCCATAGTCGAAGGCGGCATGCATCTTGGCCAGGGAGCCGGCAGGCAGGAGGAGTTCGGGAGCGTGGCGCATGGGCGAGGGGCAAAGCCGGCGATTGTAAGCGCGCGGCGAGCGCATTGCATTGCCCTGGATCAAGGGATTGCAAGGCGCCGCGCCGTGGCAGGCTAGGCGGCAGGACAGATGTTCTGGTTGGCGCGGAACAGGTTGGCGGGATCGTATTGTTTCTTGATACGCGCCAGGCGCGGATAGTTCACGCCATACGCGTCGGCCGTGCGCCCGCTTTCATCCTCGGTGAGGAAATTGACGTACACGCTGCCCGTCGCATACGGTGCGGCGTCGTTGAAGAAGTCGCGTGCCCAGGCGATGCAGCGCGCGTCATCGGCAGGCGCGTCCCAGCGCGTGTGCACGTTCATCACATACAGGGCGTCGCGGTGCGGATAGGCCGTCTCCTGGGGCGCCGGCCGGCTCGCCTGCGCGCCCAGCAGGCCGAGGAAGATTTCGCATTGCGGCGTCGGCAGCTTGCCGGCATGGCGGATGACGGTATCGATGGCGCCGTCGCTGAGCTGCGTGAAGTTATGCGACTTCCAGTAGTTGCGCGCGCCCGGCGTGAGCAGCGCATCGAAGGCTTGCTGCCAGGCCGTGTACGGCATGCTGCCCAGGTGCATGCCCAGCGGCTGGCCGAAGCGGCCGATGCGCTCGATCGCCTCCTGCATGGCGGCCGACTGCACGGGTGAAAAGACGGGCAGGACCAGCACGTCCTGGCCATGCACTTCGGGCGGCAGGAACGGTAGCGGCGGCGCCTTGCGCAAAACGGCCCAGACGGTCAATTCATCGGGCATGCTGTCGACGAAATCGCGGTATTTCGTCAGCACCGCCTTGGCTTGCGCCCAGGGGAACACGATGAGGCCGGCCGTGACTTGCGGCCCGACGGGATGCAGCTGGAATTCGAAGCGCGTGACCACGCCGAAGTTGCCGCCGCCGCCGCGCAAGGCCCAGAACAGGTCGGGATGCTCGGTCGCGCTGGCATGCAGGAATTGTCCGTCGGCCGTGACGACGTCGGCCGCCAGCAGGTTGTCGGCCGCCAGGCCCAGCGTGCGGCTGAGCCAGCCAAAGCCGCCGCCCAGGGCCAGTCCCGCCACGCCCGTGGTGGAATTGATGCCCAGCGGCGTGGCCAGGCCGAACGCCTGTGCCTCGTGGTCGAAGTCGTGCAAGGTGGCCCCGCCTGCGACGTGGGCGCGGCGCCGTTGCGGATCGATATGCACCGAGCGCATGCCAGACAGATCGATCACCAGCCCATCGTTGCACAGGGCGCTGCCGGCGATATTGTGGCCGCCGCCGCGCACGGCCAGGGGCAGGCCGTGGTCGCGCGCATACGCCAGCGCCGTGCGCACGTCCGCCGTGCCCGCGCAGCGCGCGATGAGGGCCGGATGCCGGTCGATCATCGCGTTCCAGACGGCGCGCGCGCTGTCGTAGCCGGCGTCGTCCGCTTGTAAAAGTTGCCCTCTCAATGACGCTTGCAGCGCATTGAAGTGGCCATTCGTCAATGTATTCATCATGTACCTCCCTACAGTTGCAGGTGATTACGGTAAGAGTGACGGGAAACAGGGAGCCTGTTCCGGCGCGCCGGCTTGCCTGCACCGCCAGCCAGCGCGTGGTTTCATGATAGGAAGCGGCCAGGCGGTACGCAAGAACCGCTCATGCAAATGTGATAAGGAAGTTCGCGTGCCTGCGCGCAGGCAAACGACGGGCGGACTCTGGCGCCTCAGGCGTAGGGCGTGCCCGCCATGGCGGCGTTCAAGCCGGTGTGCCCCCGCTTCATCAGGGACAGAAAGCCGGCCCTGGCCAGCAGCAGGCTGGCCGCCAGGTGGGCAAGGGGATCGCCTGCATCGCGCCCCGTGGCGTCGGCCAGCGCCTGCGCCACCACATGCTTCATCATCGGCCCCGTGCTGGGCTTGCGCTTGCAGAAACCGGCGCAAGCCCTGGCAGGCTAGTGCGCGTGCGAGGCCCCGCTGCTGCCGGCCTGTCCCGTCATGGGCAGGTGTTCGGGTGGCATGCCGTCCTTGAACAGTTGACGCAGCTGCTGGCGTAGCTCCGGCGTGTCGTGGTGATGGTGTACCGAGACCGCGTGTTCCACAGCAATGCCCAATAGCTCTTCCTCGCTGTCGGCCGAAATGGCCACCGAGCAATTTGTGTCGCTTGGAAATTCCCGGCAATCGATGAATTTGCGCGTCATGATCGACTCCTTTCTGCAAAGAGCGGGCACCGCACCCGCTCCATTCAGTATAGGTCGCAAATTCGCCTAGGCGGCGCGGCTGCCGGTATCGGCCTCGTGTACCGGCAAGTGTGTTGGCTGCGCCGCCTCGGCCGAAAAATCGTCGACCTGGATCAAGCCATCGACCAGGCGCGCATATTCCAGCAAGGTATTGTGCTCCTGGCAGCTGACGGTGCCTGCCGCCTTGGCTGCGGCCAGCCATGGCTGCATGGCGGACAGGCTTTGCGGCAGGTGCCGCAGGGCCGCGCCTTCGGGCGTGTCTTTCAGGCGCTTTTCGATGTGCAGCACTTCCGGCAGCAAGACCAGTGCCCGCTCGGCGCAAGCCACGGGATCTGCCGCGTCGCTGGCAACATGGCCATCGGCCAGCAGGCGTTCGCGGTCGGCGCCCGGCGTTTGCAGGGCCAGCGCCACTTCACTGCCCAGTTCGTCGGACGGCGGACGGTGGGGCAGGCCGAACGGGAACAGCAAGGTGCGCAGCAGCACGGCCAGCACGCGCGCGGGGAAATTGTCGAGCACGCCCGTCAAGCCTTGCTGCGCCTTGAGCAGCGCATCTTGCAGCGACCAGTGCACATAGGGCAGGTCGGCCTCGGGCCGGCCATCGTCCTCGTAGCGCTTCAGCACGGACGAAGCCAGGTACAGCTGCGCCAGCACGTCGCCCAGCCGGGCAGACAGCCGTTCGCGGCGCTTGAGTTCGCCACCGAGCACGAACATCGACATATCCGTCATGACGGCGAACGCCGTCGACAGCCGCGTCAACGCGCGGTAGTAGGGCGCCAGTGCGGGCGCGCCGGCGTCGGGCACGGCCGCCAGGCGCGCGCCGCCCAGTCCGTACCATAGCCCTCTGGCCAGGTTGCCCAGCACAAAGCCCACGTGGCCAAAGAAGGCTGCATCGAAATCGCGCAGGGCCTTGTGGCCATCGCTTTCGCTGACGGCGGCCATTTCCCTGAGTACATACGGATGCGCGCGGATGGCGCCCTGGCCGAAGATGATCAGGCTGCGCGTGAGGATGTTGGCACCTTCGACCGTGATGGCGATGGGGATTTGCTGGTAAGCGCTGGCGAGGAAATTGTTGGGGCCGATGCAGATGCCCTTGCCACCGAGGATATCCATGCCGTCGTTGACGAGTGCGCGTCCCCGTTCCGTGACGTGGTATTTGAGGATGGTGGAAATGACGGCCGGCTTTTCGCCCAGGTCGACGGCGTGCGCGGCCAGGGTACGCGCCGCGTCCATCAGGTACAGGTTGGCGCCCATGCGCGCGAGCGCTTCCTGCACTCCCTCGAACTTGCCGATCGGCATGTTGAACTGGCGCCGCACGGCCGCGTACGCGCCGGTGCCGCGCACGGCCATCTTGCCCATGCCCACGCTGGACGAGGGCAGAGAGATGGCGCGCCCCGCCGCCAGGCATTCCATCAGCATGCGCCATCCCTTGCCCACTTGCGCCTGGCCGCCGATGACCCAGTCGATGGGGATGAAGACGTCGTTGCCGGAGGTGGGGCCGTTCTGGAACGCGGCGTTCAGGGGATGGTGGCGGCGGCCGATCACCACGCCGTCGTGGCTGGCGGGGATCAGGGCGCAAGTGATGCCTGGTGCATCGTTATCGGAGAGCAGATGTTCGGGGTCGCTGGTCTGGAATGCCAGACCCAGCAAGGTCGCCACGGGCGCCAGGGTGATGTAGCGCTTGTTCCAGGTGAGGCGGAAACCCACGGTGGCGCGACCCTCATGAACGCCCATGCAGACCACACCCAGGTCGGGGATGGCGGCCGCATCGGAACCCGCATACGGGCTGGTCAGGGCAAAGCAGGGAATCTCCGTGCCGGTGGCCAATCGCGGCAGATAGTAATCTTTCTGGGCTTCGGTGCCGTAGTGCAGCAGCAGTTCTGCCGGTCCCAGCGAATTGGGCACCATCACGCTGACCGCCAGCGCCGAGCAGCGGCTCGACAGTTTCATCACCACCTGCGAGTGCATGTAGGCGGAGAACTGCTTGCCGCCGTATTGTTTCGGGATGATCATACCGAGGAAACCCTGGCTTTTCATGTAGGCCCACGCCTGCGGTGGCAAGTCGAGTTGCTGCTGCGTTTCCCAGTCATTGACCAGTTCGCACAGCCGTTCGACGTCATGCTCAAGAAAGTGGCGCTCTTCGGCCGTGAGCGTGGCGCGGCCATACGCCAGCAGTTTTGTCCAGTCGGGCCGGCCGGAAAACAGGTCCGCATCCCACCACGTGGTACCTGCCTCGAGGGCGTCGCGTTCCGTGTCGGACATCGTTGGCAAGATGCGCTTGAACAGGGCCAGCAGGCGTGGAGCGAGCAGGGCGCGGCGCACGGGGCCGGGCGCGAACAGTACAACTAGGCCCAGCAGGGCCACCATCAGTATGATCGTCAGCATGCGATATCTCCCATTGAATAGGGACAGGATAGGCTGATGCGGCCGATGTTACTGTGCGGTACAGCGCATACGCACAACGCCAACCGCAGGGGTTGGCGTTGTGGTGTCCGATGTCGCTCGGATTAACGTGGTGGAACGACAATCACCGTATCGCCCGTCTTGCCCTTGGCGCCGGTGTCGCCTTTGGCGCCTTCATCGCCGGCAACACCAGCGTCGCCCTTGGCGCCATCGTTGCCTTGCATGCCGCTGTCGCCGGTCTGGCCCGTGGCGCCGGTGGCACCCGTCGCGCCGGCAGGGGCTTCAGCGCCCTTGGCAC
The DNA here is from genome assembly GCF_030397665.1 of Janthinobacterium sp. SUN073. Lineage (GTDB taxonomy): Bacteria > Pseudomonadota > Gammaproteobacteria > Burkholderiales > Burkholderiaceae_D > Janthinobacterium. The sequence continues at coordinate 210,706 of NZ_JAPUBT010000009.1, forward strand.
CGGTAGCGCCGGCAGGACCAGGCGCGCCGGCCGGGCCGGGAACGACTTGCACGACGGTAGGCGCGGGTGGCGCTTCGCGCTGGCAAGCGGTCAAGGCCAGGGTAGAGACGAGCGCGAGCAGTATCAGGGTAGGTTTCATGATGCATCCTTTGGCAGTGTGCCGTTATGTACGGAACGGCTCGACGGCGTCGGGCGCGAGTTTCGCATGGCGGTGTGGCGGGGAGAGCTGGCCAGGTGGCCGTTGCGCCGTGTCGCGCAGGGCGCTGGCGGCGGGAAGGGTGTGTGGTCTGCCTGCAGCATGGGCCCTTGGGCGGCTGTAGTCCGTACGTTTGCGTACATAGCGGCGGGATGGAAGGTTTTTGCTATGTGCTGCTGAATTCTTGGTGCCCGGGTGGTATCGAACCACCGATATAAGGATTTTCAATTCCGATGCTGGTCGGTATCAAATAAATCACACTTTTATTTATCTTCGAGATAATTCCTGAAAATCAACATGGTGCAATCAATCTGGCATCCCAGAGTGCGGTGTGCGCACAGCAAACCATAGTTGATCAAGGGCAACGATCTCTCATTCTGGTCATCGGCTGCCGCATAAAAGGGAGACACTATCCGCTGACCAGTCCGAGTGCCTCTTCGAAATAAACGTCAACTTCGACGGCGTTTGCCCCTGATATCGATGGCACGAACGACCTCTAGCAGCGGGAACCTTACCGTGGATATCCCGATCATCGGCCGAACGCTTCGGCCCGCATTCGAATGTAGCGACTTTCCGTCAAAATGGTTTGGAAGAAATTTTTTCTGATAAAGGTCATTCAACATGAAATTCTATTTTTTGACATGTCTGTTGACACTCGCACTTGCTGCCGAAGCCGCTATGTCGTCCCCGACATTAGACGAAGTTAACACGGCATATGAGACGAAAGATTACGCTGCGTCTTTAACGGGCTACGCGAAACTTGCTGCGGATGGTAATGCGGTGGCGCAGAACAAATTGGGCGAGATGCACGCCAACGGCGTGGGTACTTCAAAAGATGAGCAACGGGCGGTTTCATGGTATCGAAAAGCTGCGGAGCAGGGCTTGGCCGATGCGCAGCAGAACCTGGCCGTGATGTACGGCAAAGGCAAGGGAGTCCCCCAGGATTGGCAACAGGCTCTGGCTTGGCATCGCAAGGCGGCAGAGCAGGGCTACGCTCTCGCCCAGTTTTTCATGGGAGTGATGTACGAATTCGGACATGGGGTTTCCAAGGATCCAGTACAAGCTATCAGTTGGTATCGCAGAGCCGCCGATGATGGGTTTGCTCGCGCTCAATATCGTATGGGAACGGCAGCGGCAGACGGATGGGGCATGCCTGTGGACGGACAGCAGGCGGTGAGCTGGTATCGCAAGGCTGCTGAACAAGGGCATGCCAACGCACAGCTTGAATTGGGCTTGGTGTTCGCCACTGGGGATGGTGTCCCGAAAGACGAGCAGCAAGCGGTGAGCTGGTATCGAAAAGCGGCGGCGCAGGGGAGTTCGCGGGGACAGTTCAGTTTGGCATTGGCTTATGCCAACGGTACAGGGGTGCCGCGTGACGAAGAGGAAGCCTCGACCTGGTATCGCAAGGCTGCGGAACAAGGCTACGTCGATGCGCAATACAATCTGGGAGTACTGTATGCCAGCAGTCGCGGGCCTACCAAGGATGAGAAGCAAGCGGTTAAATGGTATCGCCGGGCGGCTGATCAAGGCGATGCTGGCGCGCAGTACAATTTGAGCTTGATGTACCTTTACGGCAGAGGCGTCCCGCAGGATATTCAGCAAGCTTATTTCTGGTGCCTCTTATCTAGCTTCAGAGGTCATAAAGCCGCAACCCTATCCAGGCTGCTTGCTTCCTTTGACAGCAATGAGACAGCCGCGGCGCATGAAAAAATGTTTGCAAAGGTTAAGGCATGGGTGCCAAGAACTGAATAGGCCTAGGCCCTGATCTCAGGCGGTCGTGCTCGGCATGGTGGAGTATATTAACGCTGAGCAACAAGCGGAGCCGCCCGAAGTACGGTGGCCTACCGGGCATCATAGATGGACCGGGGCAAAGATTTTTTTGAGCCTGCAAATAAAAAGCCAACCCGAAGGTTGGCTTTTTATTATGTACTGCTGAATTCTTGGTGGCCCGGGGCGGAATCGAACCACCGACACAAGGATTTTCAATCCTCTGCTCTACCGACTGAGCTACCAGGCCAAGGCGGCGAATTATAGCAGAAAGACTTTCTACCTGACCAGAGCTAGCTGTGTTCAAATGCAACAGATGGCCAAAACATGGTGTTTTGGCATCCTTGTATGAGCTGAAGGGATGTGGCAATGCAGCGATGTATTGGAGTGCAAGGCCTGGCGGCTGCTGGCTTGTTCAGTTTGTTTTGCGGTACGGCGCGGGCAGATGGCCTGGCCGATCTGAATGCGGCGCTGGCGCGTTTGCAGGGGCAGATGCCGATCAAGGCGCAGGTCGAATCGAAAACCTGGCGCCGCGAGGGCGAGGGCAAGGCGGCGGAAGACGATAGCGGCCAGGCCACGGTGGCTGTCGACAGCGGGCCGGCGGGCTTGCAGGTGCTCTACAGTAAGGAGGTGCTGGCGAAAGTGGAAGCCGAGCAGCGCGCCAGGGTGAAAGATCCGAAGGTCAAGACGCCGATCGGCTTTGCGCTGGGAGAAATGAAGGCGACGGAGCTGCACTCCATGGTGTCGGCGGCCGATGCCCTGTCGCGCGAAATCGAGGAAGCCGTGTTCAGCGGCGAGAAGATCGATAACTACAAGGGCAAGCCGGCGCGCCTGCTCAGCTTTACCTTGTCGCTCGACAAGGTGCCGGAAAAGGACCGCAAGTATGTGAAGAAGTTCGAGGGCGGCATCGAGGTGTGGATCGCCGCCGACGGCACGCCGCTGGCCAGCCATTTCCACTTTGACGTGAGCGGGCGCGCTTTCGTTGTCATCAGCTTTACGCAAAAGACGGACGAGACGCGCCAGTATGGCGTCAGCGGCGACCATTTATTGTTGTTGCGCAAGGAAAGCAAGAATGCCACCTCGGGCGCGGGCGAGAAGGTGGAAAGCAAAATTATCAAGACCTTGCAGCTGCAGTCCTGACGCGTTGCAGCCCCCCCCCAAGCCGCTGATCCAGCGGCTTTTTTTACATCGCCGAACTGCCGCCCATGGTGCTCTTTTGCAGCACGCAGCGTCCCGCCTCGCAGGTGGCGCCCGGATCCGTGACGATGGAGCAGGTCGACATCATGCCGTCCGCCTGCTGCTGCTTGCGGCTCGCCTCGGCTTGCGCCTGGGCCAGTGCCTTGAGTTTCTTGCCGTCATAGCTTTTGCTGGACCAGGCCAGGTAGCGCTCGGGGCCGCCGCAGGCCTTGGCGCCGATGGCGAGGGTCTGGCATTGCTGCGTGGAATCGCAGGCGGCGGCGCCCACTTCCGCCTGGATTTGTGCCAGCAAGCCGGCATTGCCGGGGGCGGGCGGCGCATCTTGTGCGGGGGCGCTGCCGCAGGCGCTGGTGAGCAGCAGCAGGATGGCGGCGCACGTGGCGCGCAGGACGGAGTAGGTTGGCGTTTGCATGCCTTCATCATGTGCCACGCTTGCCCGAATGGCAAGCACGATTCGCACTTGGCCAGAACCTTGATCCCCGTCATTTTCATTGCCAAGCAGTCAAAGTTAATATAAATCAACATCCAATCAGTGATGTACGGGTGGCAACCGGGCCGGTGCGCTGCATTCCCGCGCCGGCGCGTGCCGCCGATTCGGGAATGTTTCCAGGAGTTAGACTATGCGCCGCACCCTCTCACCCATCCTTTTCATCACCAGCCTGGCCTTCGGCTGCGTGCTGCATGCCGCCGAAAAGGAACCGATCCAGCCGATCACTGCCGCCAAGGTGGCCAATCCGGCGATGGTCGAATTGGGCAAGAAATTGTTTTTCGACCCGCGCCTGTCGCGCTCGGGCTTTATTTCCTGCAATAGTTGCCATAACCTGAGCATGGGCGGCACGGACAACATCAAGACTTCGATTGGCCACAACTGGCAGCGCGGGCCCATCAATTCACCCACGGTGCTCAATTCCAGCATGAACGTGGCGCAGTTCTGGGATGGCCGTGCCAAGGATTTGCAGGAGCAGGCGGGCGGTCCCATCGCCAATCCCGGCGAGATGGCTTTTACGCATGAGCTGGCCATCGATGTGCTGGCCTCGATTCCTGCCTACCGCGCGGAATTTCGGCAAGTGTTCGGCCAGGATAAATTGACCATCGAGCAAGTCACGCGCGCCATCGCCGCCTTCGAGGAAGTGCTGGTAACCCCTGGTTCCCGCTTCGACCAATGGCTGATGGGCAAGAAAAGCGCGTTGACGAAAGACGAGCTGGCCGGCTACCAGTTATTCAAATCCAGCGGCTGTATCGCCTGCCATAACGGTCCCGCCGTGGGCGGCAACACCTTCCAGAAGATGGGCGTGGTGGAACCGTACAAGACGGCGATGACGGCGCAAGGGCGCTCGGCCGTGACGGGCAAGGATGCCGACCGTTTCAATTTCAAGGTACCGACCCTGCGCAACGTGGAGCTGACCTACCCCTACTTCCACGATGGCGAAGCGGCGACCCTGACGCAAGCCGTCGATGTGATGGGCCGTTTGCAACTGGGCCGCACCTTTACGCCCGATGAAAATGGCAAGCTGGTGGCTTTCCTGAAGACCCTGACGGGCAAGCAGCCGCAGCTCGTGCTGCCGATCCTGCCGCCATCGTCGGACACGACGCCGAGGCCGGTGCCGTTTGACTGAGTAAGCTGTACATAAAAAATGCCCGCATACAAGCGGGCATCGAGGTTTACTTCAATGTTCTCTGGAACAACTGATAGATGCGGCGGTACTCGTCATACCACGCTTCCGGCTGCACGAAGCCGTGGCGTTCCATCGGGTAGCTGGCCATTTCCCAGTTATCCTTTTTGAGCTCGATCAAACGCTGCGACAGGCGCACGGAATCCTGGTAAAACACGTTGTCGTCGATCATGCCGTGGGCGATCAGGAGGTTGCCCGTCAGTTTGTCCGCGTATTCGATGGGCGACGAGATTTTATACGCATGCGGATCGATGTCCGGCGTGTTCAGGATATTCGCCGTGTACTCATGGTTGTAGGTGGTCCAGTCCGTCACGGGGCGCAGGGCGGCGCCGGATTTGAACACGTCCGGCGCGCGCATCAGGGCCATCAGGCTCATGAAGCCGCCATAACTGCCGCCATAGATGCCCACGTTCCGGATGTCGCCCTGGTGCTGCTGTGCCAGCCAATTGGCGCCATCGATGAAATCTTCCAGTTCCGGGTGGCCCATCTGGCGGTAGATGGCCGTGCGCCACGCGCTGCCATAGCCGAGCGAGGCGCGGTAGTCGACGTCGAGCACGATGTAACCCTGCTCGACCAGCAGGTTGTGGAACATCTGCTCGCGGAAGTAGACGGGGTAACGTTGCGTGACGTTCTGCAGGTAGCCGGCGCCGTGCGCGAACATGACGATCGGATATTGTTTACCCGCTTGCAGCTGCGCCGGGCGATACAGCTTGGCCCAGATCGGGGCCGCGCCATGCGTGGACGGCACTTGCACCAATTCCGGCATGACCCAAATGCGCGCCTTGAAGGCCTCGCTGCGCGTATCCGTCAGGATATTCGCCTTGCCGCCTGCAACGGAAATCGTCGCCAGCTGGGCCGGCATATAGCTGGTGGAGTAGCGCAGCAGCAGCTTGCCGTTATCGGGCGACAGGCCGAAGTTTTCCACGCCTTTCAAATTCGTCACTTCGCGCGCGCCGCCATCGCTGGCCGTGCTGGCGCACACGTCATACGTGCCAGGCGCTTGCCGGTTGCACATGAAATAGGCGATTTTGCCGTCGCGGCTCCATTCGACGGCGCTCACTTCCCACTGGCCGCTGGTCAAGGCGCGAGCCGGAGCGGCGCCCGTCTTCGTGTACAGGTGGGCGTAGCCGCTTTCCTCGGACAGGTACCACAGGGTGGCGTTGTCGGGCAGCCAGCCGAATTCGTCGGCGCGGCGGTTGACCCAGGCCGCGTCGCTGATGCGGTGCACCGGCACCAGGGCACCGTTGACCAGGTCGACGGTGGCGAGCCAGCTGTCCTTGTTGTCGATGGCGCGCACGCGCACGGCAACTTTGCTGCCGTCATCGGTCCAGGCGATGCCGTCGCGCTGGGCGTCGATGCGCACGGGACGGTTGCCTTTCAACGGCGGCAGCTTTTGTTCGGCGCGCAGAAGCGCCAGCGGATCCACGGCGATGCCGGGCAGGCTGTCGAAAGCGATGTCGCGCACCTGGCCCGTGCGCAAGTCGGCCAGTTTCAGGCTTTGCGCGATCGGCATGTTGCGGCCCACGCGCGTGCGCTCGTCGTCCGCTTCCGGGTAGCCCGTTTCCGTGACGTAGCGGGCCAGCTTGCCCAGCTTGCCCTTCTCGGCGGCCTTGTCCTGCGTGACGAACAGCAGCCAGCGGCCATCCGGCGACAGGGCGCTGCCGGAAATCGTGACTTTATCTCCCAGGTAGATCGGTTCCGGCGCGCGCGTGGCGTCCAGGCGGCGCTCTTCCTGGCGGCGTTCGCGGGCCGCGTCGCGGTCTTGCTTCTGGCGCGCCAGGTTGACGATCAGGCGCAGCTGCAGTTCGCGCAGGGCGTCCGCTTCCGGCTTGGCGTCCGGGTCCTTGGCCGCGCGCAGCAGGGCGACGGGCGCGCTCAGGCGGTCAACGCGGCTCCAGCTGAACCAGTCTGTGCCGCTGCGGTATTGTACCGCGCCGCCGTCGGCGGAATATTGCGGGTCGCTGATGGCCGAGACGCCGCGCGTGATTTGCGTCAAGGCGCCGTTTTTCAGGTCGCGCTCGAACAAGTCGCCGTTGCGCAGCAAGATGGCGCGCGTGCCGGCCCGGTTGACGAGCATCTGCTGGCCATCGAGATGGGCCAGTTGCGCGTCGTCGACCTTCTTGCCGCTATTCAGTTTGGCGTTCGCGCCTGCCACTTGATACGTGTCGCGCAGGGGCGAGCCGAGGCGTTTTTGCTTGTAATACAGCTGGCCATTCCAGCCCCACCATGCCGCTTCGACGGGAGTACCGATCCAGTCGGGATCGGCCATGGCCTGGTCCAGGGTGATGGGCGTGGGGGCGGTGGTGGAAGGGGCCGCATGCACGGCGGGCAGCAGAGATAGCAGCAGGAGCGGCAGCAGGGGAAGAACCAGACGCATCGGGGATCGCTTTAATCAAAGGGGATGGTGAAGGTACAGGCTATGAGGCCGGTATTCTAGCGGAGGAGTTTCGTACAGGAAATGTCGGAAAGCTAAGCTTGCCGCCGGGCCAGCCAGGCGAGAAAGTCGGCTAGCGGCATCGGCCGCGCATACAGGTAACCCTGCAAGCCGTCGCAATCGTGGGCGACCAGGAAGTCGGCCTGCTCCTGCGTTTCCACGCCTTCGGCCACCACGCGCAAGCCCAGGTGGCGCGCCATGGCCAGGATCGCTTGCACGATGGCCGCGTCGCGCGGCGTGTCGTCGATGAAGCGCTTGTCGATTTTGAGTTCGTACAGCGGCATCGAGGTCAGGTAGGCGAGGCTGGAATAGCCGGTGCCGAAATCATCGATGGAAAAGCGGATGCCCAGTGTCGCCAGTTCGCGCATGCGCGCCAGCGAGGCGTCGCGCTGGTCGATCAGCAAGCCTTCCGTCAATTCCAGGATCAGGGCGCCGGCCGGCGTGCCGTGTTCGGCCAGCGCCGCCTGCACGCGGGAGGCGAAATCGGGCTGGCGAAACTGGGCCGGGCTGACGTTCACGGACAGGGCGACGGGTGATCCCGCCTGCGCCAGCAGGCAGGCGGCGCGACACGCTTCGCGCAGGGCCCAGTGCCCCAGCCTGACGATCAGTCCCGATTCCTCGGCGATGGGGATGAAGATGCCCGGTGCGATAAAGCTGCCGTCCGGCTGCGGCCAGCGCATCAGCATTTCGGCGCCCGTGACCCGTCCATCGCGGTCGACCTGGGGCTGCACGTGCATGCACAATTGGCCCATGTCGAGGGCGCGTGCCAGCGCCCGTTCCAGGGTCAGGCGACGCTCCACGTCCGCTTGCATGGCCGCTTCAAAGAAGGCGATGCCGTTGCGTCCTTCCGCCTTGGCACGGTACATGGCGATATCGGCTTCGCGCAGCAAGTCGTGCGCCTGCTGGCCCGCTTTCGGCAGCAGGGTCACGCCGATGCTGGCGCTGCAATGATACGACTGCCCCTCGATATCAAAGTCGCGCGCGATGGCGGTACGGATTTTCTCGGCCACCTGGGCCGCCGCATGGGCTGCGCCGTGCAAGTCATCGGCCAGGTGCGCCAGCAGTACGACGAATTCGTCGCCGCCGATGCGCGCCACCGTGTCGGCCTTGCGCATCAGCTGTGCCAGCCGTTCTCCCGCCAGGCGCAGCAGCGCGTCGCCGGTGGCATGGCCGCGCGCGTCATTGATGTGCTTGAAGTGGTCGAGGTCGATGAACATCAGCGCGCTGATGGACTGGTCGCGCGGCGCGGCGGCCAGCAAATGGGCGATGCGGTCCATCAGCAGGCGCCGGTTGGGCAAGCCCGTCAGCACGTCGTAGAAGGCCAGGCGGTGGATGTCCGCTTCCGATCGCTTGCGCTCGTCGATTTCGCGTTCGACAGCCACCCAGTGCGTTTGCCTGCCGTCCGCATCCGTAAACGGCACCAGTTCCGCTTCGACCCAGTACGCCTTGCCGGCCTTGTTGTAGTTCAGCAATTCCGCCCTGGCCGGCTGGGCGCTGGCCATGGCGGCGGCGACGCGCGCCAGTTCGCCCGCATCGGTGGCGGGGCCCTGCTGGAACAGCAGGCTGCGGCCCAGCACCTCGGCGCGCGCATAGCCGCTGCTGCGCTTGAAGGCGTCGTTGACGAAGATGATGCGCGTGGCCGATACCGTCCCGGCGCCGGGGCCGGGCGGGCCGTCCAGCACTTCGGCGATCATCACCATGTCGTTCAGGCGGGCCAGCGCCGTGGCCGTCAAGCGCAGCTCGGCGTTGCGTTGCGACAGGGCCTGGCTGCTGTCTTCCAGGTGGCGCAGCAGGAAGGCGCAGGACAGGGTCAGCACGGCGGCGATAAACAGGAAGTTCAGGGCCACGATCAGCGCGCGCAGCACGGGAGAGTCGGGCGTGCCCGGCAGGTGCAGGGCGACGTCGGGGTGCAGGCCCAGGAAAAAGATGGTCAGCGAGGTCAGGGCCAGGGTGGACAGGGCTGGCCGCATGCCCAGCAGCAGTGCCGCCAGCACGGGCATGAGCATCATGTAGATCTGGCTGACGGGGCCGATTTTCAGCAGCAGGCCCACGCCTACCAGGTAGGCGACGATGAGGAATTGCCACACGCGCCAGCGGTAGGGCATGGCGCGCAGATGCCAGATGACGCCGATCCAGCCGATGGCCAGCAAGTCGAGGGCGACAATGGACCAGATGGCTTCGCTCGCGGCCAGCAAGGCGCTGGGAATGGCCGTCACGAAGCCAAGCAGCAGCACCATCTGCAGCAGGTGCTTGAAGACCTGGCCGCGCCAGTGCGCGAGATCGTTCGACGCCGCCACGCTGCCGTCCTTTCTCCAGGATGCCATGTAACCGTACTGAGCAGTAGGTTGACTAAATACTACGCGCTATCTTTCCCCATGTCATCTTGATCATTAAGCATGGTTGCCGGCGTTCAACGTTCAGTCTTGTCGACGGATGCATTGATCCATTCGTAGGGCATGATCACTTTGCTGGCGACGGGCTTGCCGTCCAGCGTTTCCGGCTGGAAGACGCACTTGGCCAGCGCATCGCGGGCCGCCTGGTCGAGGGCGGGATAGCCGCTGGAGCGGATGACAGCCGCTGCGCTGACCTTGCCGTCCGCCTCCACCGTGAAGTGCAAGGTCACTCTGCCTTGGGCGCCGCGCCGTTTCTCGCCCGGGGGCCAGGCTGGCTGGGTGCAAGCAGCCGGCATGCTGGCCGGCACGCGCACGGCAGGTGCCGCGACCGGCGTCGGCGTGGCCGTGTGACAGCCGCTCAGGACGATGGCGAGGCAGGCGGTGGCCAGCAGGCTGCTGGCAGAGGAAGGGGGCAGGCGATAGGGCAAAAGGGAACTCCATATTCGGAACAAAAAAAAGCCAGCCTTTCGGCTGGCGCTGTGGGGTGAAGCGCACACTGGCGCTTCGAACCGGCGCTTACTTCTTGGGTGCGCTCAGGCATTCTTTCATGAATGCCTTGCGCGCGTCGCCCTTCATGTCCTTGGCGTCGGCATTGCACGCTTTCATCTTGTTTTGCTGCGTCATGGCAGGTGCTGGCTTGGCGCTCAGACATTCCTTCATGAAGGTTTTGCGCTCATCGCCTTTCTTGCCGGCGGCATCGGCATTGCAGGTGGTCATTTTCGACTGTTGCGCCGTCTTGGCGACTGGGGCCGCTTCCGGTGCGGCGGCAAAGGCGGTGCTGGCAAACGCGGCAGCGATGCAGAGGGCGATTAATTGTTTCATGGCAAATCCTTGTAGACGCAGGCGATGGAAGGGAACGTGCAATCGGCAGCTCACTGCCGATATGCAGAACGTAACTAACTATATGACATTTATCAACAAAATTTCCACTCGTGTGTGTCTTTTTGTTACCGCCAGGCGCCAGACGTCCACCGGCGGCTCCGGGCAGTCATGTTGCGGCGGCAGCGGCCCTGTTTTTTGCTATGCTAGCGTCTTTCCACCGGCCGATGCCGCTGCCTTGGCCGGCGCACCCTCAATACGGAGTAGTTATGGTCTCGTTGCAAGAGCAGTTTTTAAAGGCCGGCCTGGTCGACAAGAAGAAGGTCAAGCTGGCCAACCAGGACAAGAGCAAGCAAAAAAAGGACGAGCGCAAGAGCGGCACGCAAAGCGTCGACGAGGTGCGCCTGGCCGCGCTCGAGACGCAGCGCAAGAACGCGGAACGCGCGCGCGAGCTGAACGCCCAGCGCGACGCGGCCGCCAACCAGAAAGCCATCGTGGCGCAGATTGCGCAAATGGTGCAAAAAAACCGCCAGAGCAAGGGCAACCACGGCGAGCTGCCGTACAACTTCACTTTTAATAACAAGATCGAGCGCATCTACGTGACGGCCGCCGTGCAAGCTCACCTGGTGGCGGGCCGTCTGGTGATCGTCTGCCTGGGCGGCGCCGTGGAACTGGTGCCGCGCATCATCGCCGACAAGATCGCCGAACGCGATCCGGCCATCGTCGTGCGCGTGAAACAGGCCAGCACGCAAGTGGACGAGGACGATCCGTATGCGGCGTTCCAGATTCCGGATGATTTGATGTGGTAAGAGGGTGATTGCCCGGTGCCGCTGAGAGTGAGTGCGGGCCGGGATGGTATCGGCGGCAGGTAAAGTTATCTACTGATAAAAAGTTACTGTCATTCCGGCTGTGCAGCCTGTGTTTGAGCATTTACTTCTTGTTTTACCTCAGGTCGGCCAAAGGATTCTGGTACCCGTCCAAAAACTTCACCAGTGATTCCGGAATAGAAAACAATTCCTAAAATATTTCCAGTCAGGTACTTGCTTTGCATGGACATTTCTTTTGGGTCATCTCTTGTCGGTTTTGCGTAGAAGTAATCATAGATGAGATAAGGAGAGGCAATCTTCATCACGATCAACGCTTTTAATGCTGGAAGCTCCTTGGCTGCGTTAGCGTTTTCCAGGGTGAATTGCGCGACAGGGGAAGGATTTGTGTAAGCTTTCTCCCGTCTGGCACTTAAAAATGGAATCTTGTTTACTGCGACACCAAGTCTTACCGACATTGTTTTTTCAACGACGACGGTTGCGCCATAAGCATTGCTGGCCTCATAAGTGTCTTTTGCGATTACTTTAAAGTCTAAGTCGAACTGATCCAGGTCCGTATATTGGCGCTTGTTTGTATCGTAGTCAGGGGCGCCAATGCCGTTCATGGATAGCTTATTTGGCAGCGCAAACAAGCGTACTCCCCCCGTGTCCGCATTGAAGTCATATGCCAGCCCCTCCTTATACTTCCCGCCTTTTTTAACCGGTAGAGCAAGCGCAAAGTAATCATTCAGGGTTGACTCGCCAATTACTTTTTCGTTCAGGCTGGCTATCTTTCTTGCATTGAAATCGGCTGTTGACTCAAACTCCCCCTTGCTGGCCCCTGTGATTTTTTGCACGGCTGCCACGATTTCACTGACAGGAAAACCCTCGTATGCGGGATCGATGCGACCGTTTTCGATCATGCTCATTGAAAAGCTGACCGGTTTTTTTTGTTCTTGTTTGATTGGCGGCAATGACGCAACAGGAGTCTTTCTTACTTGTTTTGCCGTGCTAGCGACTGTTTGTATTTTATTGACAGCTGGCTTGGTTTGGGCTGCGCAGATACTGGCAAGTGAGGCTGTGAAGGCCAGTACGAACCATTTTTTCATTCTCGTTATCCTTTGATCGTATAAATAAGAGTTCTCCGCACGAGGCGGCTCGCCGTTGATTTTTATGTAATTTTAACATGTTTCACATGGGAAAACTTTCCTGTGGTCTGGCTGCCTCCGACCTGCGTGATGCGACTGGACGGGTAAGTTGGAGCGATGTGCTGCACCGGATGCAAGAGCGTTTGGGGATTGCGGAGGGGGGGCGACGACGTGCGGGAAATGAGGAGTATGACTATACGGCCCACAAACAAAAAACGCCACCCGAAGGTGGCGTTTTTGAAAGTATTACGAATTCTTGGTGGCCCGGGGCGGAATCGAACCACCGACACAAGGATTTTCAATCCTCTGCTCTACCGACTGAGCTACCAGGCCAAGGTGGCGAATTATAGCAGACCAAAACGGGAATGCAAGAGCCGGCTGCGACTTTTCCCCGATTTCCTGCATGGTCATCACATTACTTGCCTGCGGGTCAAATATGATTTGATATAAACGGCATTTTTCTCAACAAAGGATGGGCGCATAGTGTGGTCATCGACATTTGTTTGAGAGGACTGCCGCATGAACACGACTACCCGACACACCGCCATCCCTGAAATCGGCCTGGGCACCTACCGCCTGCAAGGCCAGGTCGTCATCGATTCCATCGCCACGGGGCTGGACGTCGGCTACCGGCATATCGACACGGCACAAATCTACGGCAATGAAGCCGAAGTGGGCCAGGCGATCGCCGCCAGCGCCGTCCCGCGCGACGCGCTGTTCGTCACCACCAAGATCTGGATCGAGAACCTGCAGCGCGACAAGCTGATACCCAGCCTGAAGGAAAGCCTGCGCAAGCTGCAGCTGGAGCAGCTGGATTTAACGCTGATCCATTGGCCGTCGCCGCAGGACGCCATTCCCGTGGCCGAGTACATGGCGGCGCTGCTGGAAGCCAAGGCGCAGGGGCTGACCAGGGCCATCGGCGTGTCGAATTTCACGAACGCGCAGCTGCGGCAAGCCATCGATACGGTGGGTGCGGCAGAAATCGCCACCCAACAGATCGAGATCCACCCCTTCCTGCAAAACCGCACCGTCGTCGAGTTCGCGCGCAGCCAGGGCATCCACATCACGGCCTACATGCCGCTCGCGTACGGCAAGGTGGTCGCCGATCCGGTCATCATGTCGATTGCGGCCAGACACGGCGTGACGCCGGCGCAAGTGGCCCTGAGCTGGTCGCTGCAGCAGGGCTTTGCCGTGATCCCGTCGTCGACCAAACGCGCCAACCTGGAAGCGAACCTGCATTTCCAGCGCATCACCCTGTCGCCGGACGAGATGGCACAGATGGCGACGCTGGAGCGTGGCGAGCGCCTGGCCAACCCGCACGGCCTGGCGCCGCAGTGGGATTGAGGAGAAGACGATGATTGCGATGAACAAGCTGGGAAAGCAGGTTTTGAGCATCGGCCTGGATCGGCGCGCAGATGGATGGCTGGCTCGCTTATCCGGGCACGCCGGAAGACCATGCGCGGCGTGCGGCCGGCGTGCAGCATATCGGCTTGCAGCTGCGGCAGAACCGCCGCCCGCTGGCCGAGACCTTGCAGGAGATCGCGCACTACGTGCTGCCCGTGTTTCATGGCGCCGCTTGATCTGGGGCACGCGTCCTGTACTTCCGGACTATCTGAAAAGGGTGGGGCAAACGCTATAATGGCCGCATGAACAGTCCCAATCCCCCTACCATGCGGCGCTTCATGCACAGCCACAGCGACGTTTGCATCGTCGGCAACGGCGCCATCGCGAAAACCACGGCGCTGGCGTTTGCCCAGGCCGGACAAAGCGTCACCCTGTTATCCCCGGTGAGCCCGCCCGCCTCCACATCCACTTCGGCCGCCAAGCCGGTCGAAGCCAGCTGGGATGTGCGTGTGTATGCGCTCAATCACACGGCGCACCAGTTGCTGTCGTCGCTGAAGGTGTGGGGCGCTTTGGCGGCCGACAGGGTGGCGCCCGTCGACGCCATGCTGGTCAACGGCGACGGCGCGCAGGCGGGCGGACTCGGTTTCGACGCCTACGGCGCCCATGTGGCTACCCTGGCGTGGATCATCGAAGACCGCAACCTGGGCCAGGCGCTGGACGCCGCCCTGAAATTCGCGCCGAACGTCAGCGTGCTGCAGGGCCGCGCCAGTCGCCTGGAATGGACGAATGACTCGGCCATCGTGCACCTCGACGGCGGCGATACCATCACCTGCGCGCTGGTGGTGGGCGCGGACGGTGCCCAATCGTGGGTGCGCGGTCAGTGCGACATCGGCCTCGATTACCGCTCCTACGGCCAGCGCGGCGTGGTCAGCAACTTCGCCTGCGAAAAGCCGCACCATGGCGCGGCCCACCAGTGGTTTACGGGCAGCGAAGGCATCGTCGCGCTGCTGCCGCTGCCGGGCGAGCGCGTTTCGCTGGTCTGGTCGGCGCCCGATGCGCTGGCCGATACCTTGATGTCCGAATCGGCCGACGCCCTGGCCGCGCGCCTGGCCGCGTATTGCCATGACAAACTGGGTAAGCTCACGCCGCTGCAGCCGGAACTGGTGCGCGCGTTTCCGCTGACCCTGATGCGTCCGCACGCCATGGTGGCGCCGCGCGTGGCCCTGGTGGGCGACGCCGCCCACGTGGTACATCCGATGGCCGGCCACGGCATGAACCTGGGTTTTGCGGACGTGGCGCAGCTGGTCAAGACGATCAGCGAACGCGAAGCGCACCGCGGCATCGGCGACGAACGCGTGCTGGCCCGCTATGCGCGCGCGCGCAAGGAAGACGTGCTGCTGATGCAGCTGGCCACCGATGGCCTGGCGCGATTATTCGGCGCCGATCTGGAACCGCTGCGCGTGGTTCGCAATTTGGGATTAAACTTGCTGGATAAATTACCGGCCCTGAAGCGGAAAATGATTGCGCACGCATTGGGGCATCAGTGAAAATCAGTAAGTCTTAAGATATCGCTGGATAATGGTAGCAGTGAAAATTCAAGGTCGCCGCAGCTGGTCTGCGGCGCTCGTTTTGTTTAAAAGATAATTTCGCCGGGCCAGAGGCCAGTTCCGTCAGGCGTTTCAAGTGGAGAAGTGATAGTGATAACAATGAACAGAAGCATGAGCAAAATCGCCTTGCTGATGGCCTCGGGCCTGATGATGTCGTGCGCCGGCGCGGAAACGCCAACGGAAGCGAGCATCAAAAAGCTGATCGAGCCGCGTCTGGGCGAAGGCGCCAAGGTCGATTCAGTCAAGGAAACGCCGTACGGCGGCCTGTACGAAGTGCGCACGGGTGGCGATATCCTGTACACGGACAAGGCCGCGCAATACCTGTTCGTGGGCCACGTCTTCGATGCCAAGACCTCGCAAGACCTGACCAAGGTGCGCCTGGACGAAGTTAACCGCATCAAGTTCTCCGACCTGCCGCTCGACTCGGCCATGAAATCCGTCAAGGGCAACGGCAAGCGCGTGATCGCCGTGTTCGAAGATCCGAACTGCGGCTATTGCAAGCGCTTCCGCCAGAACGCGCTGAAGGAAATCGACAACGTCACCGTCTACACCTTCATGTACAACATCCTGTCGCCGGACTCCATCGTCAAGTCGCGCAATGTCTGGTGCGCACCGGACCGCAACAAGGCCTGGGATGACTGGATGTTGAACGGCAAGGCGCCAGCCACGGTCGCCGCCACTTGCGCCAACCCGCATGAAAAAATCCTGGCCCTGGGCCAGCAGTTGCGCGTCTCGGGCACGCCGGCCATCTTCTTTGCCGACGGCAGCCGCATTCCGGGCGCGGTCGATGCGAAGACCCTGGAACAGAAATTCTCGACCATTAAGTAATCCGGGCTGTCGCCAGGAAGGCTGGACGGCGCGCCCTCGCAAGGCGCGCTTTTTTTTGTACTTTTTTCCGCTGTCGTATCATCAAGTGTTGTTTGTAGACGCCATAACAATCCAAAAAAGGGGAAGCAGCAGATGATTACCTTGAATATCAACGGACGCGACACGCAGGTCGACGCCGATCCTTCCACGCCCATCTTGTGGGCGCTGCGCGATAACCTGAACATGACGGGCACCAAATTCGGTTGCGGCGCGGCCCTGTGCGGCGCCTGCACGGTGCATCTCGACGGCCAGCCCATCCGCTCCTGCATCACGCCGATTTCCTCGGTCGGCGCACAGAAAATCACCACCATCGAAGCGATGGAAAACGACCAGGTGGGCAAGGCCGTGCAGGCGGCATGGGTGCGCCACGACGTGCCGCAATGCGGCTACTGTCAAAGCGGCCAGGTGATGAGCGCCACGGCGCTGCTGCGCAGCAACAAGGCGCCCAGCGATGCCGACATCGACGGCGCCATGAGCGGCAATATCTGCCGCTGCGGCACTTATCAACGGATCCGCGCGGCCATCAAGGACGCGGCCAAGACCCTGGCCTGAGGAGAGCGACATGCGTATCGAATGGTTGAATCAGGAAGCATTGCAGCATGGCGGCGTGACCCTGGGTGCGGCGCTGGCATCGGCGCCGGTGGCTGTGGTTGGCGCGGCCGATGGCGTCTCGCGGCGCGGTTTCATGAAGGCCGGCGCGGTGGCCGGCGGCGGCTTGATGCTGGGCTTTTTCCTGCCCGGCGCAGGCAAGCTGGCGCAGGCGGCCGATGCCGCCCCCGCCAAGCCCGTGTACGCGCCGAACGCCTTTTTGCACATCGCCCCCGATAACACGGTGACGGTGCAGGTGAACCGGCTGGAATTTGGCCAGGGCGTGCAAACGAGCTTGCCCATGCTGATCGCCGAGGAACTCGACGCCGACTGGTCGACGGTAACGGGCGCGCTGGCGCCAGCCGGCGAGCAGTACAAGGATGCCGCCTACGGCATGCAGATGACGGGCGGCTCCGGCAGCATCGCCCATTCGTTTACGCAGTACCGAGAAATCGGCGCCAAGGCGCGCGCCATGCTGGTGGGCGCCGCTGCCGCACAATGGAAAGTCAGTCCTGACCAGGTGCGCGCCGCGAAAGGCGTGCTGTATGGCCCCGGCGGGCAAAAGGCGACGTATGGCGAACTTGCCGACGCGGCCATGCGCCAACCCGTGCCTGCCAGCGTCAAGCTGAAGGACCCGCGCGATTTTTCCATCATCGGCCAACCCGTGAAACGGCTCGACGCGGCCGCCAAGTCCACGGGAAAACAGCAGTTCGGCATCGACTTCAAGCCGCCCGGCGCGAAAGTGGCCATGGTGGCGCGCCCGCCCGTGTTTGGCGCGAAAGTGGCGAAGTTCGACGCCAGCAAGGCCAAGGCCATCAAGGGCGTGCTGGAGGTGCTGGAAGTCAAAACCGACCGTGGCGGCAGCGGCGTGGCGGTGATTGCCGACGGCTATTGGCCGGCCAAGCAGGGGCGCGATGCGCTGGTGATCGAGTGGGACAGCAGCGCGGTGGAAAAGGTCAGCAGCGACCAGCAACTGGCGGCCTTCAAAGCGCTGGCCAAGACGCCGGGTACGGTGGCGCGCGCATTCGATGTCGCCGCATTATCCAAGGCGCCGAAAAAAATCGAGGCCGTCTACGAATTCCCCTATCTGGCACACGCGCCGATGGAGCCGCTCAACTGCGTCGTCGACCTGCAGGCCGACAAATGCACGATGTGGGTGGGCTCGCAATTTCAGACGGGCGACCAGGCGGCCATCGCTGCCACCTCTGGCCTGAAACCCGAACAGGTGACCCTGCACACGATGATGGCGGGCGGCGGCTTCGGCCGGCGCGCCGTGCCCTCGTCCGACTACGTGGTCGAAGCCGTCAATGTCGCCAAGGCGTACCGGGCGGCGGGCAAGAGCGGTCCATTAAAGCTGATGTGGAGCCGCGAGGATGACATCAAGGGCGGCTACTACCGGCCGTCGCATGTGCACCGCGCGCAGATCGGTCTCGACGCGAAGGGCAAGATCCTCGCCTGGGACCATACCATCGTCGGGCAGTCCATCATGGCCGGCACGCCGTTCGAAGCCTTCATGGTGAAAAATGGCGTCGACGGCACCATGGTCGAAGGCATGGGCGAACCGTATACCTTGCCGATGAAGCTGTCCGTGCATACGGCCAAGGCGAACGTGCCCGTGCTGTGGTGGCGCTCCGTCGGCTCGACGCATACGGCCTTCGTCATGGAAACCCTGATCGACGAAGCGGCGCATGTGGCGAAGATGGACCCCGTCGCCTACCGCAAGCAGCTGATCGACGCGAAGCACACGCGCCACATCGCCGCGCTGGACCTGGCCGTGGCCAAGTCGGGCTATGGCAAGAAGAAGCTGCCGAAGGGCCAAGCCTGGGGCGTGGCCATGCATGAATCGTTCAATTCCGTGGTCGCCTACGTGGTGACGGCGTCGGTAGTGGAAGGCGCGCCCAAGCTGCACCAGGTGTGGGCGGGCGTGCATTGCAACCTGGCCGTCAATCCCCTGACGATCGAGGCGCAAGTGCAGGGCGCCGCGCTGATGGCGCTGGGCATGACCATTCCCGGCGCGGCCATCACGCTCAAGGATGGCGTGGTGCAGCAGCAGAACTTCGGCGACTACCCGGTGCCGCGCATGTCCGACATGCCGGTGATCGAAGTGCACCTGGTGCCGTCGGGCGACGCGCCGACGGGCATGGGTGAACCGGGCGTGCCGCCGCTGGCGCCCGCCTTCGCCAATGCGCTGTTCGCGCTGACGGGCAAGCGCCTGCGCAAGCTGCCGTTCGACCTGGCGGCCGCATGACGGTAGCAGTTTTTTGAGTACGGTCGGCATCTTGCTGGCAGCCGGAAGGGGACGCAGGTTCGATCCTTCCGGCGTGCAGAACAAATTATTGCAGCCGTTGACGGAAGGCCCGCATGCGGGCTTGCCGGTCGTGGTGGCGGCGGCCAGGAATATGCTGGCCGCCTTGCCGCGCGTGCTGGCGGTGGTGCGTGCCGACGACACGCAGGTGGCGCGCGCGCTCGGTGCGCTGGGCTGCGAGGTGCGCGTCTGCCATGATGCCGATACGGGCATGGCCGCCTCGCTCACCTGCGCCATCGATTACGTGCGCGGCGCGCCGGGCTGGCTGATTGCCCTGGGCGACATGCCTTGCGTAGAACCGGCTACAATCGCCGCCTTGTCGCAAGCCATCGGCGATGGCGCGCACATCGCCGTGCCCGTCTTCCAGGGCCGGCGCGGCAACCCTGTCGCGTTCAGTGCCTTTCACTTGCCGCTGCTGCTGGCGCTCGATGGCGACCAGGGCGCGCGCAGCATCGTCAACAGCCATGCCGTATGCGACGTGACAGTGGACGACAGCGGCATCTTGCGCGATATTGATACACCTGACGATTTGTCGCCGGTGCATGGCGCGCCCGGGCGACTTTAGAACATCCATGCCAGACACGAGAAAAACATGAAAAAAGCTCCAATTAAAAAAAGCATCGCCAAGGCGCCCGCCGCCGGCATTATCTACAGCATCGCCGCCTCCGATCTGGCTGGCCATATGTTCAAGGTCACCTTGACGGTCAAGTCGCCGGCCGCCATCGGCCAGGTCTTGTCCTTGCCGGCCTGGATCCCGGGCAGCTACATGATCCGCGAATTTTCGCGCAACATCGTCAGCATCCGCGCCGAGTCCGAGGGCAAGGCCGTGGCGCTGGCCAAGCTGGACAAGCATTCGTGGCAAGCGGCTCCGTGCAAGGGCGCCTTGACGGTCGAATACGATGTCTACGCCTGGGATTTGTCCGTGCGCGCCGCGCACCTGGACCAGAATCACGGCTTCTTCAATGGCACCAGCGTGTTCCTGCGTGTACTGGGCCAGGAAGCCGAGCCGCACGAGGTGCACATCGTGCAGCCGAAGGATGCGGCCTGCAAGACCTGGCGAGTTGCCACCACCCTGCCGGAACTCAAGGCGAAGCGCTATGGTTTCGGCAGCTACCAGGCGGCCAACTACGATGAGCTGATCGACCACCCGGTGGAAATGGGCGACTTCGCGCTGGCCACCTTCAAGGCGCATGGCGTGCCGCACGATATCGTCGTCACGGGCAAGGTGCCGAACCTGGACTTGCCGCGTTTGTGCCGCGACCTGAAAGCCATCTGCGAAACGCAGATCGCCTTCTTCGAGCCGAAGACAAAAAAAGCGCCGATGGACCGCTATGTGTTCATGACCATGGCCGTCGGCGACGGTTACGGCGGCCTGGAACACCGCGCCTCGACGGCGCTGATTTGCGCCCGCGCCGACTTGCCGACGACGGCGTCAAGCAGCACGGAGATCGGCGAGGGCTACCTGAAATTCCTTGGTCTGTGCAGCCATGAGTACTTCCATACATGGAACGTCAAGCGCATCAAGCCGGCCGCTTTTGCGCCGTACAACCTGCAGGCGGAAAGCTATTCGCCGCTGCTGTGGCTATTCGAAGGCTTCACCAGCTATTACGACGACCTGATGCTGGTGCGCGCGGGCCTGATCGACGAGGCAGCCTATTTCAAGCTGCTGGGCAAGACCGTCAACAGTGTGCTGCGCGGCAGTGGCCGTACCAAGCAAAGCGTGGCCGATTCCAGCTTCGATGCCTGGGGCAAGTACTACCGCCAGGATGAAAACGCGCCGAACGCCATCGTCAGCTATTACACCAAGGGTTCGCTGATCGCGCTGGCCTTCGACCTGACGATCCGCAGCAAGACGAACGGTGAAAAGTCGCTGGACGACGTGATGCAGGCGCTGTGGCAGCGCTATGGCCGCGATTTCTACAAGGGCAAGGGCCGCGGCGTGACGCCGGCCGAAGTCGAAGCCCTGTTCGATGAGGTCTGCGGCACGCGCATGAAGCCGTTCTTCGAGCGCTACATCCGCGGCACGGACGATGTGCCGCTGGCGCGCCTGCTGGCGCCGTTCGGCGTGAAATACAGCGACGCGCGCAAGGCGGAAAAGCCCAGCCTCGACGTCACGCTGGGCCGCGACGGCAACGATGCCAGACTGGCGCAGGTGCACCAGGGCGGCGCCGCCCATGTGGCCGGCCTGTCGGCGGGCGACGTGCTGGTGGCCGTCGATGGCTTGCGCGTGACGGGCACCAACCTGGATACCTTGCTGGGCCGTTACGCCGTCGGCGCCAGGGTGGCCATCCACGCCTTCCGCCGCGACGAGCTGATGACGTTTGCCAGCGTATTGCAGGGCGACCGCGTGCCTGGCGTCAGCTTGACACTGCTGCCGGCGCCAAAGAAAGCCACGGGGCCGAAGCGTCCTAGCGCGGCATGATGCTGATGGTCATGCGTTAAGACAGAGAACCGGCCGTTATGGCCGGTTTTTCATTTCAGGATGCAACTTCTTAAATGCAAGTTATCCACCAATATTGGCGCTGTGCCATCATATTTACCGCAAATGAACTAATTTTCCTTCAACTAAACTAAAATTGCCGAACTGTTTCTTTTAGATCGCGCCCAACGTGCAAACCCTCGATCCACGAACGATCATGCTGATGACGACCCTGATGTGCGGGGCGATGAGCATTGTCATGTTCTCGGTGTATCGCAGTTTCCGGCGCGAGGTGCATGGCTTGGGGCATTGGGCGGCTGGTTTGCTGTTGCTGGTGTGCGCATCCCTGCTGTTCGGCACCCGCGAGGTGCTGCCGCCGGCATTGTCCATGATCGCGGCCAATGCTGCGCTGGTGGCCGGCATCGGCCTGTCGATGCTGGGCACGGAGAAATTCTATGGCCTGGCGACGAGTCGCCGCGCCTATCTGCTGATACTTGCCCTGGCTATCGCCGGCAATAGCTGGTGGCTGCTGGTGCACCCCGACTTCTCGGCGCGCGTCGCGGTCTTCTCTCTGCTGGTCTTCCTGTTTTATGCGCGCCAGGTGCAACTGGTATGGCGTCATGGCGAACGCCATTTCTCGAGTTTTTTCTTTGGCGCGCTGATGCTGCTGCAAGCTGTCGTGGTGCTGGCGCGCGGCGTGTCGGCGTTGCTGCATGGCGGCGCCAGCGTGAACCTGGCGGTGGCCGGCACGCCGGCGGGCATCTATCTGGCGGTCGCCAATTTCATGGCGCTGCTGCTGACGGTGGGCTTCATGACGGTGGCGACGCGCCGGCTGCAGCAGATACTGGAGCGCCGCTCGACCCACGATCCGCTGACGCAGGTGCTGAACAGGCGTGGCTTTGGCGACGCCTATGCGCGCGAGATAGATAATCTGCGGCGCCGCCGTGTGCCATTGACACTGCTCAGCATCGACCTCGATTACTTCAAATCGATCAATGACCGCTACGGCCACGCGGTGGGAGACCAGGTGCTGGCGCATGTGGCCACCGTGATCAAAGGCGCCTTGCGCGAATCGGATTGCGTGGCGCGTTTCGGCGGCGAGGAGTTCGTCGTGCTGATGCCGGATATGCCTGTGCATAATGCCTTGGGCGTGGCCGAACGCATACGCGCCTTGCTGCGCGAGTCCAGTCATGCGGGACTGCCTTCGTGTACCGTCAGCATAGGCGTCGCTTGTCAGGCATCGGTGGTGGAGGGGCTGGAAGAATTGCTGTCGCGCGCCGATGCGGCCCTGTACCTGGCCAAGGAGCGGGGACGCGACCGCATCGAACTCGATGCTTGCGCGTTTACTGAGGACCGGACAATGTCCGCAGCTGGAATCGGTACTGCTCGTTGAACAGGAAGGTTTCGGAAAAATCGAAGGTTCTGGCGTGGCGGAGCATCAGGTGTGCAGCCGGCGGAAAGAGTTCTTGCACGCGCCGCACGGCGGCCAGCGCCGCAGCCGAGGCTTCGCTGTCGCGTGAGCGGTGTACATGCACGCTTTTCAGCTCGCCGTCGGGGCCCACGCTCAGGTCGAGCACGACGATGGCCGGCAACATGGGCGGCAGGCGCCCGCTGAACGTATATGCGCCGTTGGCCGCCATGATCTGTTGCGCCACCAGCGACTTGTAGGCGTCGATGTTGGCCGCGAGCTGTAGCGCGGCCGGCGTGCCAGGGGGCGTAGGTGCGGGCGTGCGCTCCAATGCCGAGGGCCTGCGCTCCCCTGGCGGGGCCGCAGTCTGGCAAGCCGACAGCAGGACAGTGGCGGCAAGGATGGTGATCGCGTGTCTCATGGCTCCTAGCCTACCATGGTTTAACTGAACAGGCGTTCCAGTTCCACGCCGGGGTCTGGTGCGCGCATGAACGCTTCGCCCACCAGGAAGCTGTGGATGTGAGCGTCGCGCATGCGTTGCACATCGGCCGTGCTGTGGATGCCCGATTCCGTGATGATCAATTTGTCTTGCGGGATGCGCGGCAAGAGATTGATGGTCGTGTCGAGCGACGTTTCGAAGGTGCGCAGGTTGCGGTTGTTGATGCCGATCAGCGCGCTCTTGAGCTTGAGTGCCGCCGTCAGTTCGTCGCCATCGTGGCTCTCGATCAGCACACCCATGCCCAGTTCGTGGGCGCACGCTTCCATCTCCGCCATCAGGCCATGGTCGAGCGCCGCGACGATCAGCAGGATGCAGTCGGCGCCCATGGCGCGTGCTTCATAGATCTGGTACATGTCGACCATGAAGTCCTTGCGCAGCACGGGAATGGCGCAGGCGGCGCGCGCCTGCTGCAGGTAATCCACGCAGCCCTGGAAGAACTGTTCATCCGTCAGCACGGACAGGCAGGCCGCGCCATGCGCCGCATAGCTGGCGGCGATGTCCGCCGGGCGGAAGTCGGCGCGGATCACGCCTTTCGACGGCGAGGCCTTTTTCACTTCGGCGATGATGCCGGGCTTGCCGGCGGCGATGTGCTGGCGCAGGCTCGCCTCGAAGCCGCGCAGATTGGCGCGCAGGGCGCTGTCGCTTTCCACGTCGCCGCGCAGGCTGGCCAGGCTGCGATGGGCTTTCGCCTTCGCCACTTCGTCGGCCTTCACGGCCAGGATTTTATCGAGTATGTCGGACATGATGGTCGCTATTCTAAAGGAGGGTGCGGAGCTTACGCTTGCTTTGGTGTGCCCAGCTGCTGCGTCACCTGCACGAATTGTTCCAGTTTTGCCAGGGCGGCGCCCGAGCTGACGGCGGTGCGCGCGCGCGCCAGGCCGTCTTCGATCGAGCTGGCCACGCCGGCCGCGTACAGCGCCGTACCCGCGTTCAGGGCGACGATGTCTGCCGCCGCACCAGGTTCGCCGCGCAGCGCTTCCATCATCTTGGCCTTCGATTCGATGGAGTTGGCCACCTTCAGGTTGCGGCTGGCGATCATCGACATGCCGAAGTCTTCCGGATGGATTTCATACTCGCGGATTTCGCCGTTGACCAGTTCGCCCACCATGGTGGCCGCGCCCAGCGACACTTCATCCATATTGTCGCGTCCATACACGACGATGGCATGCTGCGCGCCCAGGCGCTGCAGCACACGTACCTGGATGCCGACCAGGTCGGCGTGGAACACGCCCATCAGAATGTTCGGCGCACCGGCGGGATTGGTCAGCGGACCGAGGATATTGAAGATCGTGCGTACACCCAGTTCGCGGCGCACGGGCGCTGCATGCTTCATGGCCGCATGGTGATTCGGTGCGTACATGAAGCCGATGCCCGTTTGCGCGATCGACTGGGCGATCTGCTCGGGCTGCAGGTTGATGTTGACGCCCAGCGAGTCGAGCACGTCGGCGCTGCCGGACGAGGACGAGACGCTGCGTCCGCCATGCTTGGCCACGCGCGCGCCGGCTGCCGCCGCCACGAACATCGAGGCGGTGGAGATATTGAAAGTGTGCGCGCCGTCGCCGCCCGTGCCGACGATGTCGAGCAGGTTGGTGGTGTCGGCCATGGGCACCTTGGTGGAAAACTCGCGCATCACTTGCGCGGCGGCGGCGATTTCGCCGATGGTTTCCTTTTTCACGCGTAAACCCATGGTGAGGGCCGCGATCATGGTGGGCGACATTTCGCCGGACATGATCTGGCGGAACAGGTACAGCATTTCGTCGTGAAAGATTTCGCGGTGTTCGATGCAGCGCAGCAGGGCTTCTTGTGGGGTGATCGGCATGATGCTTCCTTCTTCAATGATGGCGCAGGAGGACACTGATGGCACGCCGTGGCGTGCGCATGGGATCAGCGCTCGAGGAAATTCTTCAGCAGGGCGTGGCCGTGCTCCGAGAGGATCGATTCGGGGTGAAACTGCACGCCCTCGATATCGTATTCCCGGTGGCGCACGCCCATGATTTCGCCGTCGTCCGTCCACGCCGTCACTTCCAGGCAGGAAGGCAGCGAGGCGCGTTCGATCGCCAAAGAGTGGTAGCGGATCACTGTGAAGGGGCTGGGCAAGCCTTTGAAGACGCCCACGCCCGTATGCGCGATGAGGGAAGTCTTGCCATGCATGACCTGCTTGGCGCGGATGACTTTGCCGCCAAACGCCTCGCCGATGGCCTGATGGCCCAGGCAGACGCCGAGTATCGGTTTCTTGCCGGCGAAGTGCTTGAGCACTGCCACCGAAATGCCCGCCTGTGCCGGCGCTTTCGGGCCGGGCGAGATGCAGATGCGGTCCGGGTTCAGCGCTTCGATCTGCTCGATCGTGATTTCATCGTTGCGGTAGACCCGCACGTCTTCGCCCAACTCGCCGAAATACTGCACGATGTTGTAGGTGAAGGAGTCGTAGTTGTCGATCATCAGCAGCATCTTAAAACTCCCCATCCAGGCCATCTTGCACTTGTTCGGCGGCGCGCAATACGGCGCGCGCCTTGTTTTCGGTTTCCTGCCATTCCATTTCGGGGATCGAGTCGGCCACGATGCCGGCCGCGGCCTGTACGTACAACATGCCGTCCTTGATCACGCCTGTGCGAATGGCGATCGCAACGTCCATTTCGCCGCCAAACGACAGGTAGCCGCAGGCGCCGCCATAGATGCCGCGCTTGGTGATTTCCAGCTCGTCGATCACTTCCATGGCGCGTACTTTCGGCGCGCCCGTCAGGGTGCCGGCGGGGAAGGTGGCGCGCAGCACGTCCAGGTTCGACAGGCCGTCTTTCAGCGTGCCTTCCACGTTCGAGACAATGTGCTGCACGTGCGAGTATTTTTCGATGACCATGCGGTCGGTGACTTGCACGCTGCCCGTTTCGGCGATGCGGCCGATGTCGTTGCGGGCCAGATCGATCAGCATCACGTGTTCGGCGATCTCTTTCGGATCGGCCAGCAGTTCTGCCGACAGTTCGGCGTCGCGCTCTGGCGTGGCGCCGCGTGGACGGGTGCCGGCGATGGGGCGCAAGGTGACTTTCTTGCCGCCGTCCGCCCTCGTCTCGTTGCGCACCAAAATCTCGGGCGAGGCGCCGATGATCTGCATGTCGCCGAAATTATAGAAGTACATGTAGGGCGACGGATTGAGCGAACGCAGGGCGCGGTACAGGGTCAGCGGCGAATCGACATAGGGTTTACGGATGCGCTGGCCGATCTGCACCTGCATCAGGTCGCCGGCCATCACGTATTCATGCGCCTTGGCGACCGCCTTCAGGTAGTCTTCCTTGGAAAAGTCGCGGATGGTTTCCGTGCGCACGGAGGCGCTGGTGACGGGCGCATCGACACCGCGGCGCAGCATCATGCGCAAGTCTTTCAGGCGCTGGCGCGCTTTGCTGAACGACTCGGGCTGCGTGGTGTCGGCGTAGACGATCAGGTACAGCTTGCCGGACAGGTTGTCGATGACGGCCAGTTCTTCCGTCACCATCAACTGGATGTCGGGCAGGTTCAAGTCGTCTTTCGGCGCGCCGCCGGCCAGCTTTTTCTCGATGTGGCGCACGGTGTCGTAGCCGAAGTAGCCGGCCAGTCCGCCGCAGAAACGCGGCATGCCGGGGCGCAGGGCCACTTTGAAGCGCGATTGGTACTGTTCGATGAAGTCGAGCGGATTGCCTTCGTGCTCTTCGATCACGGCGCCGTTCCTGACGATCTCGGTGCGGTTGCCATGGCTGCGCAGCACCGTGGTGGCGGGCAAGCCGATGAAGGAATAGCGGCCGAAGCGTTCGCCGCCGACGACGGATTCGAGCAAGAAGGTGTTCTTGCCGCCTTGCTGGGTTTGCGCCAGTTTCAGGTACAGCGTGAGCGGGGTTTCGAGGTCGGCAAAAGCTTCCGCGATCAGGGGGATGCGGTTGTAGCCTTGCTGGGACAGCGATTTGAATTCGAGTTCAGTCATGTGTCTCTCCATGCCGCCAGGGTACGCGTGTGCGTCGTGCTTAAAAGCACAGATCCTGCGGTGGGTTATCAAAAAACCTGCCGGCGCATACAACACGCAAATGCGCGCGTGCCGCCGACAGCAATCTTACACGGCTCGGCCCTCAGGCCTGCCAGGATTGCCAGCGTCGCCAAAGCCAGGCCTCAATCGAGCCGGTTTGGGTGACATTGTGTTTTTTGATGAGAAACGTGTTCACGATGTGGTGTGGGTCAGTATGCTGGTCTGTTGTGCATGCTTATAAAATGCGCCGCTTCGAGCAGCGTATTTACTATACCATCGGAATCGGTGTCGTGTATAGAGTGTCCGTGGTTGTAACCATACGGTACGGTCAAGACGGGGCAAGCCGCCGCCCGTGCCGCTTGCGCGTCATTCGAGGAGTCGCCGATGGCCACCACTTTGGCGGGCGCCAGGTCGAAGTCCGCACACACTTGCAGCAGCGGCATGGGATGCGGTTTTTTCTGCGGCAGCGAATCGCCACCGTAGACGATCTCGAAATAGCCATCCAGGTTTTTCTGCTTCAGCAGGGGCAGGGCGAAGGCGATCGGTTTGTTGGTGACGCAGGCCAGGCGCAAGCCCGCCGCCTTCATCGCCGCCAAGCCAGCTTCCACGTCCGGATACAGGGTGCTGTACTGGCCATTGATGGCCAGGTAATGGCGCTGGTAGCCTTCCATTGCCGCGTCGAAGTGTTGTTCCACGCCGGCCGCGTCGAAGTCGAGCGCCAGCACGGTGCGGATCAGGTTTTCCGAGCCCTTGCCCACCATCAGCTTGATAGCCTCGGCGCTGATGGGCGCCAGATCCAGTTCGGCGCGCATGCCGTTGATGGCGACATGAAAATCGGGCACGGTGTCGAGCATCGTGCCATCGAGGTCGATGATGGCGGCGCGCACGCCGGCCAGTACGTGGTCTTTCACCGTGCCCGCTTGCATCAGGCGCCCGTCACTTTTGCCAATTCGGCACGCATGGCATCGATGACGGCCTTGTAATCCGGCTTGCCGAAGATGGCCGAGCCGGCGACGAAGGTGTCGGCGCCGGCGGCAGCGGCGGCGCCGATGTTGTCGATCTTGATGCCGCCATCGACTTCCAGCATGATGTCACGGCCCGATTCGTCGATCATGCGGCGTGCTTCGGCGATTTTTTTCAGTGCTTGCGGAATGAAGGACTGGCCGCCGAAGCCCGGGTTGACCGACATGATCAGGATGATGTCGATCTTGTCCATCACGTGTTCCAGGTAGTGCAGCGGCGTGCCCGGGTTGAACACCAGGCCCGATTTGCAGCCATTGTCGCGGATCAGCTGCAAGGAACGGTCAAGGTGATCCGACGCTTCCGGGTGGAAGGTGATGATGTTCGCGCCAGCCTTGGCGAAATCCGGGATAATGCGATCGACAGGCTTGACCATCAGATGCACATCGATGGGTACTTGCACGTGCGGGCGGATCGCTTCGCACACCAGCGGGCCGATGGTCAGGTTCGGCACATAATGGTTGTCCATCACGTCGAAGTGGATGATGTCGGCGCCGGCGGTAACGACGTTGCGCACTTCCTCGCCCAGGCGGGCAAAGTCGGCGGACAGGATGCTGGGAGCGATACGGAATGTTGTCATGGTGGCTTAGGGCTAAGAGTAGAAAATGCGAAGATGCGCTATTTTACGCTTGACGCCGTTACCATGCCTCACTGGAACGCAGAATACACGGCGCGCGATGGCCAATGCGGCGCGCGCGACACACAATATACGACTGGCAATGTCTGAATAGGAATGACGATGGCGACTTATGAATTTACGGTAACGGTCAAGACACAATATCTGCCCGAGCAATCGGCCCCCGACCAGGGGCGGCACGTGTTCAGCTACACGATTCGCGTCGTCAACACGGGCACGGCTGGCGCGCAACTGATTTCGCGCCACTGGGTCATCACGGATGCGAACAACAAGGTCGAAGAGGTGCGCGGCCTGGGCGCCGTCGGCCACCAGCCGCTGCTGCAGCCGGGCGAGCAGTTCGAATACACGAGCGGCACCATGCTGGGCACGCCGCAAGGCTCGATGCACGGCGAATACTTCTGCGTGGCCGAGGATGGTCATCAGTTCGAAGCGTCGATTCCCGAGTTCGTGCTGTCGGTGCCGCGTACCCTGCATTAACGAAACGCCGGGGGGCTTGCGCCCCCTTACTTCAGCTTTTCGGTGCTGTCCTGTTCTTCGCCGAGCTGCTTGCGCGCCGGTGGCGCGGGCTTTTTGCCCGAATACATGGTCCACCAGACTATAAATGCCAGCAAGAAGAACGCTACCAGCGCCTCTATCATCAAGATCCACATACGTACCCCTATGTTATTTACCCGCAGCTTAGTATTTACCCGCCGTCTGTTGACACGCGGTAGTCTACCCGTTTCAGTCGGTGCCGTCGCGCTTGTGCTTTCCGCCTGTACCACGCCGTCCACCCCACCCGCTGCCACCGGCGGCAAGGCGCCAGCCATCGCCCCGACCGTCGTCAGGCCGGTGCCGGCCAAGCCGGCCGAGGCCAAGGATGCCAAAGACGCGACGGATGCTGCGGCCCCAACGTTCGTGCCCGCCAAATTTGCCGCCTTGCCAGGCTGGGCCCGCGACGACATGCGCGCCGCCTGGCCTGCCTTCATGGCTTCGTGCGGCGTGCTGGTGAAACGCCCGGACTGGAAAGAGTCGTGCAGCATCGCGCGCCAGGTGAATGCGGACAGCGACAAGGCCATCCGTCTGTTCTTCGAGACCTTCTTTGTGCCCAATCAAGTCATCACCGCCGATGGCGCCAATACCGGTTTGGTAACGGGCTACTACGAGCCGCTGCTGCATGGCGCGCGCAAGCGCGGCGGTCCCTACCAGACACCGCTGTACAAGGTGCCTGACGATCTCGTTTCGGTGGACTTGTCCGGCGTGTATCCGGAATTGAAAAACATGCGCTTGCGCGGCAAGCTGGTGGGCAAGAAGGTGATCCCGTACGCGACCCGCGCCGACATCGAGCGCGCCACGTCCGTCACGGGCAAGGAATTGCTGTGGGTGGATGACGAAGTCGAGGCCTTCTTCCTGCAAGTGCAGGGTTCCGGGCGCGTGCAACTGACCGATACGCAGGAAACCGTGCGCGTGGCGTACGCGGACCAGAATGGTCACCCGTACAAATCCATCGGTCGCTACCTGGTCGACAAGGGCGAGCTGACGCTGAGCCAGGCGTCCGCGCAGGGCATCAAGGCGTGGATCGCCGGCCACCCCACGCGCAAGGATGAATTGTTCAACGCCAATCCGAGCTATGTCTTCTTCAAGGAAGAGCGTTTGCCCGATCCCAAAGTGGGACCGAAGGGCGCATTGGGCGTGCCGTTGACGCCGCAGCGCTCGGTGGCCATCGATTCGCGCTTCCTGCCGCTGGGTGCGCCCGTGTTCCTGTCCACCACGCAAGCCAATAGCGAGATTCCCCTGCAACGGCTGGTGATGGCGCAGGATACGGGCGGCGCCATTCGCGGGCCCATCCGGGTCGATTACTTCTTTGGCTTTGGCGCGGAAGCGGCCGAGAATGCGGGCCGCATGAAGCAGAGCGGCGCCGTGTGGGTGTTGTTGCCGAAGCAGGCACCGGCGCGCTAGAGAGTCCTGGCGGCGTCGGGGGGCAAGGTCGGTACCTACATAATAAAACACCTAACAAAACCGTAGCGAGCGGCAGTGAGTTGCGGCTGAGAAGCGCAGCTGTGCTTTAGCACAGTGAGCATCGCAGGCCGCAAATCGCGACGCGCAGTAGGTTTGGTTAGGTGTTAGCGCAGGACCATGACTGGCAGCTGGGTATGCGCCAGCACTTTTTGCGTTTCGCTGCCCACGAAGAGCTTGTTCAAGCCTTTGCGGCCATGCGAAGCCATCAGGATGATGTCGCAATGGTAGGTTTGCGCCGCATTGACGATTTCCTCGTGCGGGCTGGGCGAGACGACGACCACGCCTTCGAAGGGCACGCCGACGGCGCGCGCCGCTTCGCCGATCTTGTCGACGGCGCGTTGCGATGCTTCCTGCATTTGTTGCTCGTACAAACCGGCGTCGAGCACGATGCCGCCATCGGCCATCGGCGAGAACGGAAACGGTTGCACCACACTGATGCTAACCAGCTTGGCCTTGTTCAATTGAGCGAAGGCGAGGGCCGTCTCGGCCGCTTTGTCGGACAGCGGCGAGCCGTCGGTGGGAAATAAGATGGTGTTAAACATGACGTGCTCCTAAAGTGATGTAAGACAGCTTATGGATTTACATCAATTAAAACCTTGATGTAAATCAAACCTCACAGGCTTTGGCATGAATAATGTCGCCAAGGCAATCTTTCAGCAGTGTATGCCCGCTCATCGCATCAGGTGCGCACGCTACGCAGCGGCGTGCCCCACACCATGGCGACGGTCAACAAAATACTGCCCGCCGCGATGCAGGCCAGGCCGTTGCGCACACCAAAGTGTTCCGCTACCCAGCCGGCGGCCAGCGCGCCCAGCGGCGCCGTCGCCACCGTCAGGAAGCGCATGGTCGAGGTCATGCGGCCCAGCATGGGGTCGGGTGTGACCTTCTGGCGCAAGCCCAGGTAGGGAATAAAGAACAGCATCACGCCGCAATCAAAAAAGAACATCAGCACGGCATAGGCCACGGCGCTGGCGGCCGCGCTGCCGAACAGAGCGGCGGGGATGGTGGGCGTCATGGCAAAGCACACGGAGGTGGACGCCAGTCCGATGAGAATGGTGCGGCCGGCGCCATAGCGGCGTGTCAGTGGCTTGACGATGAAGGCGCTGAGCAGCACGCCGGCGCCACCGAGCATCTGTGTCATGCCCAGCACGCCAGGACTCATGCCCAGGTCGCGCGTGGCGAACAGCACCGTCAAGGCCATGCTGGCGTAAAACAGGAAGTGCCAGATGCCGGCGCCCCAGGCCAGCGCGCGCAGCAGTGGTTCGCGCCAGACAAACAGCAAGCCGTCGGCGATGTCGCGCAAGGCGTGCTTGTCTGACGGTGCAGGCCGCGGGTCGCGCACGCTCATGGCACGCAGATTGAAGACGGAAACCAGATAGCCGCAAGCCGTGCACAGGATGGCGACGGGTGCCGACAGGACTTGCACCAGCACGCCGGCCAGGCCGGGGCCGATCAGGCGCGAAGCCGATTCGGTGGCGGCAAACTTTGATTGCGCATCGATCAAGCCGTCGCGGCCCACCAGGAATGTCAGGAAAACCTGTTCGGCGCCGCCACCGACGACGAAGCCCGTGCCGATGATGAATCCCACTATATATAACCAGGGCATCGACAGCACGCCGCACCAGTAGGCGACGGCCACGCTGGCCAGCGCCAGGCCCGACATGGTTTCGCTGAACAGCATGATCGGGTGCTTGCTGCGCCGGTCCAGCAGCACGCCGACGGGCAAGCCGAAGAGGGCAAACGGTAGCGCCTGCAGGGCGACGAGCATCCCCATCTGTTCCGGCGTCGCATGCAATAACAATACCGCGCACAGGGGCAGGGCCAGCGAGGTGATCTGGGCGCCGAAGCAATTGAGGCCGTTGCTGAACCACAAGCGGCGAAAATTGACGCTGGCGGCGCTGCCGTCGCCGCGCAGGTGGCGGGCGCAATACTGGAAGAAGGAAGAGAAAATACGCTGCTCGATAATAAATGATCGGGCTCACAATAATAGCAGCGCACTCGCCGCACCGCCGCCGTTAGCCGCTACAATCGTGCCACCGTTCATCGAGAGGAGACACTATGCAATACGAAGACCTGATCATCGACATCCAGGACAAAGTGGCGGTCATCCGCCTGAACCGCCCGAAGGCGCTCAACGCCTTGAACGACAACATGATGAATGAGCTGGGCGATGCCTTGCTCAAGTTCGACGCGGATGAGAATATCGGCTGTATCGTGCTGACGGGCAGTGAAAAAGCGTTCGCCGCCGGCGCCGATATCGCCGCCATGGCCGATTACACCTATCCGGACACCTTCACCCAGGGTTATATCAGCCGCAACTGGGAGCATATCTTGCGCGTGCGCAAACCGGTGGTGGGCGCGGTGGCCGGTTATGCGCTCGGCGGCGGCTGCGAACTGGCCATGATGTGCGATTTCCTGATCGCTGCCGACAGCGCCAAATTCGGCCAGCCGGAAATCAAGGTCGGTGTCACGCCGGGCGCGGGCGGCACGCAGCGCTTGCCGCGCGCCATCGGCAAGGCCAAGGCCATGGATCTGCTGCTGACGGCGCGTACCATCGACGCTGTCGAGGCGGAACGCATCGGCCTGGTGTCGCGCGTGGTGCCAGCCGATAAATTGCTGGAAGAAGCCCTGGCCGCCGCCAAGACCATCGCCGCCATGCCGACCTCGGTTGCCATGATGATCAAGGATTGCGTCAACCGCGCCTTTGAAACGACGTTGACCGATGGCGTCGCCTACGAGCGCCGTTTGTTCCAGGCCGCCTTCGGCACGCCTGCACAAAAAGAAGGCATGCACGCCTTCCTTGAAAAGCGCTTGCCAAAGTTCGACGGTCTTTGATATGATTCGCCTCCCCGATGAGACGCACTAGTTTGCGGCACAAAAGGGACAGCCTTCAGGGGCTGGGCAGGAAAAGAAGGAGTTGACGGATGTAGTGAAATGCTTCATACTCTTTCTTCTTCGCAGCTGACAAACACAACGCTTTGTCGATGGCGCGAAAGTAGCACCGAATACCGTTCTTTAACAATTAACAGTCGATAAGTGTGGGCATTTGATGTAAGTGCAGCGTCAATCTTCGGATTGGCGTCTAACTTAAAATATCAAATGTTCACAAGAAATAATGAAATA